>NZ_CP084736.1:0-5437500 GCF_020520305.1 Gordonia sp. WA4-43 | reverse complement strand
ACCCCACAAGGGCCGGCGTTTCAACACAATCAGGAAAGCACAACCTGACCAAAATAAACCTAGCAAAATGTGACACCCAGGACGGGGCCCGAGCGCCACACAAAAAAACAAACATCTACATCCACAAAAGATGCACGATGCCACATTGGCATCAGACAATTCATCATCACACTATCGAGTTCTCAAAGAACACACACCCACCAGCTACCCACCCCAAATCAGGGCTCTCACCAGCAGACTTCGTATTCAACCTTGCCAGCCACCCCGTCTCCGGGGCAACTCTTCCAGCCTACCAGACCCATTTCGCAGCCCGCAACCCCGAAGAATTCCGAACCACTGAAAGACCCAGCAACCCCAACACTCTACCCGAGCCACAACGACTCAAGCCAAAACATTCAGGGGCGGCCAGCCAAGAAACCCGGTCTGCACTCCCCACCATCAGACCCTCTCAGGCCCTTCCGGGGCGGCGCCGTGGCTCGCTGACTTGAAGAAAGTTACGCAAGCGGATCGTCGGGGTCAAATCGCCTGCTCGCCGCCCGCCAGTACGGCCATCGTCGCAGGTCATCGCTTTCCCATCGGAGTCGAATCCCGCTGCTGCTCGCGGATTTCGGTGAATCACATCGATGTGACGTGCGTCGCAGACCGTCCTTTCGGACAGGTCATCACCCCCGGTCGGTCAGTTATGCGCAGGTCAGAGCGCTCATACGGTCGAAACATGACCGCGACCGAACTGGCCACGACCCCGACGACCGCGCCCATCGGCGCATCGCCGGTACCCGGACTCCCACCGCGGGTTGTCTCGTCCGCGCTTGTCCCCGACGGGTTCACGCGTTGCGGTCTCCTCTCCTGGCGCCGACAGGCGGGCGTCCTGCACATCGCCCATCCCTTCGACGAGCGCAGCATCTCCGACGCCGTGGTCGTCGACGGACTCGTCGCTCTCGTCGAGGCCGGCGTGTTGGCCGGCCAGTCGCAGTTCGAATCCGCCGCGATGGGGATCATCCGCACCTCGGCGAGTAGGTCCACCGACGCGTGGGCGGCTTTCTACGACAACTCGCTTCGCGAACTGCGCACGGGCGCATCGGCATTCGCTCCCGTCCACAAACGCGCGCGGAGCCTGGTCTCGGGCGGGGCCGTCCTCGAGGTGGGATCGTGCTTCGGCTTCTTCGCTCTCGCCTGCGCCCTGGACGGTCTCCAGGTCACGGCCTGCGACATCTCGCCCGGAGCGGTGTCGTTGCTCTCCGACGCCGCTCACCGACTCCGACTGCCCGTCGTCGCAACCGTCGGGAACGCGACCGCTCTCCCCTACGCCGACGACTCGGCCGACACCGTCACGCTCATCCACCTCCTCGAGCACCTCGATCCCGCGGGGGCGCACGCCGCGATCGGCGAGGCCCTCCGGGTCGCCCGGCAGCGCGTGGTCATCGGCGTGCCGTTCGAAGACGAGCCGAGCCCGCACTTCGGCCACCTCGTCCGGCTCACCGAGAACGACCTGTGCGGCTGGGCTCGAGCCGTCCCGCATGCCGGCGCCGAGGTCGTCGTCGATCACGGCGGATGGCTCGTCCTTACCCCCCGGTCCTGATTCCTCGAGTCCGGCCGCGGTACCGAGCGACCGCGTCAGATCAGCCCGCGTTTGCTGGCGATGTACACCGCGTCGGTCCGCTTGGACACCCCGAGCTTGCGAATGATGTTGCGAATGTGGAACTTCACGGTTGACTCCGAGATGTAGAGCGTCTCGCCGATCCGCTTGTTCGACAGCCCGTCGGCGAGGAGCCGCAAGACCTCGCGCTCCCGGTCGCTGAGTGCCTCGGACTTCTCGTTCTCGCCGGACACCGCGCGGAGGACGACGGCCGCGCTGCGCGGGTCGAATGCGCTGCCGCCGCCGGACACCGCCTGGATCGCGCGCACGAGTTCGGTCGTGTCGACATCTTTGACCACGTACCCCCGGGCTCCCGCCCGCACGGCGCGCACGACCAGATCGTCGTCGAGAAACGTGGTCAGCACCAGCGCGGCGACCTCCGGGTGGCGCTGCGCGATCTGCTCGATGAGCCGCAGCCCCTCGTACTCGGTGCCCGCCGACAGCTTGAGGTCGACCACGACGACATCGGGGTGTCGGGCGTTCACCTCGGCCAGCGCGGCGTCGGCCGATCCCGCCTCGCCGACCACCTCCACGACGTCCTCGCGCTCCAGCAGCGACCGCATCCCCTGGCGCAGGAGGGCGTGGTCGTCGACGAGAAGGGTCCGGATGGGGCGCCTGATGTCGTTGTCGCTCAACCGAACTCCTTCGTTCTGAGCGGGTCGTCGGGCGTCGCGGTGCCGGCCGTGCCGATCGGCAGCACCACCGCGACGCGGATACCGCCGATACGCGACCGGCGGATCCGCAATTCGCCTCCGAGCTCGGCGGCGCGCGAGGACATGTTGGCCAGGCCGCGGTGCCGTCCGGCCGTGAGATCGCCGAGCGACGCAGTGCGCATCACCCGGCGCAGATGTTCGGGATCACCGACGCCGTCGTCGTCGACCGACAGTGCGACGGTGTCCGTGGCGTAGGTGAGGGTCACCGTGACCTGGTGGGCACGCGAGTGGACGGCGGTGTTGAAGAGGGCCTCGCCGGCGATCCGCAGCAGGGCGTGCTGGACCTCATCGGCAAGATCGCGCTCCCGGCCGCGCATGTGGACCGCCGTGCGCAGGTCCGGCGGCATGTGCAACGAGCACAGCTCGGTCAGGACGTCGCGCACACTCGGCGACGGCGCGTTCGTGGCGTTGTTGAGCGCGTAGATGAACGACCGCAACTGCTCCACGGCCTCCTTGGTCAGCCGGCCCGCCATCTCCAGGCGATCGAGTGCGGGACCTTCGACGAGGCCGCGACACAGTTCGATCTGCACCCCCGCCGACAGCACCGACTGGGTGACCGAGTCGTGGAGCTCGCGGGCGATCCGTCCGCGCTCCTCGTTGAGCACGGTCGCCCGCATCGCCGCCGACAGTTCGCGCTGGGTACGTTCCAGTTCGGTGTTGCGCTCGGCGAGTTCCATTGCGTGGCGGTCGGTCTCGGAGAACAGCTCGGCGTTGAGCAGTGCGACGATCGCCTGGCTGGCCAGGATGCGCAGCACGACGAGATCGGTGGGATCGACCATGCGACCGACCGGTGTCCAGGCCGACAGTCCCCCGACGACGTTGCCGTCGAGTTCGACGGGGACGTGGACGTGGTCCTCCTGGAGGATCGCGCCGTGCAGGACGGTCTCGTGTCCGCGGAGTATGTCGTTGAGCCGGTTGAGCACCTCGTCGGGCAGGTCGTCGGGTGTGGCGGCCCGCTCGGACCCTTCGAAGGCGTAGAGCCGACCACCGCTCGCGCTGATCAGGTGTCGCGGGGCCGACTGCTCGAGCCGGCCGTCCGCGAGCGCGAAGACGACCCAGTCCGCGCCCAGATGGTCCCGCGCCGCCTCGACGACCGCGATGACCAACGCCTCGGGCCCTTCGGCGGTACGGACGAGAGCACGCGAGATCCGCTCCAGCGCACCGACCACCCGACTCAGCCGCGCCTCGACCCCGCGCAGCGCCGCGTAGTGGCTGCCCTTCACGCTGCGGAGTCCGACCAGGCTCTCGAGGTCGGCCTGTTCGGGGAGAGCGCTTCGCTCGGGCGACGGACCGGTCATCACAGCGCTTCGGCGTAGAGGTCCCGGATGCCTGCGGCCTGCGGACGCCGCGGGTTGGTGGTCATGCACGAATCGGCCAGCGCGTGCGCGGTGAGGCGGTCGAGGTCGGCGCTGCGCACGCCCAGCGGTTCGAGCGACGCCGGCATGCCGACCCGGGCGCCGAGCGCGGCGATCGCATCGGCCAGTCGGTCGGCGACGGTCCGGGCGTCGCCGGATGTCTCGACCCCGATGGCGTCGGCCAGGTCGACGAAGCCGTCGGCACACACATGGGCGTTGTAGCGGATCACGTGCGGCAGCAGGACGGCGTTGATCGCGCCGTGCGGGGCGTCGCAGTGCCCGCCGACCGGGTGACTCATCGCGTGCGTGGCGCCGAGAATCGCGTTGGTGAACGCCATCCCCGCCCGTAGTGCCGCGAGCGACATCTCCTCGGCCGCTACCCGGTCCCGCGGATCGTCGACGAGGCGTTCTAGATGCGTCCACACGCCGCGAATGGATTCCAGCGCAAGCGAATCGGTGAGTCGTCCGTGCGCGAGCGAGACGTAGGCCTCGACGCAGTGGGTGAGTACATCCATGCCGACCTGGGCGGTGACCGCGGCGGGCGCGGTCATCAGCAGGGTCGGGTCACTCACCGTCACGTCCGGCACGAGTGAACGCCCGATGATGGTCACCTTGGTACGCCGCTCGGCGTCGTTGATGATGCAGAACTGGGAGACGTCGGCGCCGCTGCCGGCCGTCGTCGGCACCGCGATGAGTGGCGGGAGCGGTCGTCGGGCACGGTCGATTCCCTCGTACTCGAGGATGTGACCGCCGTTGGCCGCCAACACCGCGACACCCTTGGCGGCGTCGATCACCGAACCGCCGCCCAGGGCGACGAGGCCGTCGGCATCGTGTGCCTTGTAGGCGAGGAACGCCGCCGCGACCTCGCCGGACCGCGGGTTGGGCGAGACATCCAGGTACGACGCCGCGTCGAGGCCGCCGGCACGCAGCCCGGCCATCAGCTGTGCGTACCAGGGGGTGCGTTCCAGACAACGATCGCTGACCACGAACGGTCGGCGCATCCCGAGTCCCGCCGTCGCGACCGGCACCTCCCCGAAGGCGCCCGGGCCCAGCACGATCTCCGGGGTGTGGAACTTGGCGACCTGGCCCGATGCGCGCCGACGGACGTCACCCACCATTCGTCCCGCCTCCGTTCCATCCACTCCGACCGCACCGTCCGACCACCTCGCCCCGGCGGTACCCCGACGCTACCCAGGTCACCTCAGCGCCGCACCCAGCTCGTCACAACGCGCGAGCATCTCGGCGCCGTCACGCACGCTGACGACTCCGCTGCAGTGCTCGGCGTAGTCGGCCATCGCGCACCCGGATTGCGCCCAGTAGCGCTCGGGTTCCGGTGTGATCCAGGCGATTCGGTGCGATCGGCGACCGACCTCGGCCACCAGGTCGACACGCGGATCGAGACCATTGCTGCGCGCATCCCCGACGACGAGCACCGATGTCCGCCTGCTGATCAGGTCCCCGCAGCCGCCCAGCAGTTCGCCGAACATGCGCCCGTAGTCGCTCGTCGCGGCGAGATCCAGACCGTCGGCGGCGAGCACCGCCGCGAGAGCCGAGTCGGCCGCCGCGGACCGCAGTGCGGTCGTGACGCGCACCGGGCGATCGACGAACGCGACGACCTCGCAACGGTCGCCGAAGCGATGCAGAGTCTGCGCGAGACGCAGGATGAACCCGGTGACCGGCCGGACCGACAACGACACGTCGACGAGGACCAGCAGCCGGACCGGGCCGGGCCGCCTGCGGCGCCGCCACAGTTCGGCGGGCACACCGTCGGTCGCGACCGACGCGCGCATCGTCGCCCGGATGTCGAGGGCACCCCGGTCGACCGGGCGGACCACCCGGCGCGGGGCGCCGCGCATGCGCTGGATCAGCCGGTGGCAGGCGCGATCGATCTCAGCTTGGTCGACATACCCCTCGGCCGACCGGTCGGCGCCGGACACCGCCTCGGCGCCGCCGTCGGCGTCCAGGCGTGCGACCAGCGCGTCGACGAAAGCACCCAGTGCCCGTTCCAGTTCGGCCCTCCGGGCATCGCCGAGGTCGTCGTTGCCGTCGGTGCCGTATGCCTTGCGCGGATCGTAGGCGTCGAGTGCGGCGAGGATGGCGTGGGCCCCGGTCAGCCCGAGCGGCCGGCTCGAGACCCGGGCCGCCGATCCGGTCAGTTCGCCGACGGTCGACGAGTCGGCGGTGTCGACCTCGACCGTGTAGGTCACTCCCCCACCGGTCGTGCCGCCGTCCGGGTCGACGCCGAGCTGCTCGGCGCCGGCCGAGACGCTGAAGTCGTTCTCCTCCCGGTGAGCGCTCTCGGCGTCCCGGTGCGCGGCGTCGGGATCGTCGGCCATCAGGTGGCCGATCTCGTCGGTGTGTTCGTCGGCGCCGATCTGGCGGGCCGCGCCCTCGAATTCCTCGTCCCAGACCACGTCATCGGGCAGGTCGGCCGCGACGCCGCGGGCCCGGGGAAGGTCGTCCTCGTCGGCCCGATCGGGTTCGGCGCCGAGGAAGAAGAGCTCGAAGGCCCGCTCGAAACCCGCTGTCTCGTAGCCGTATTTGACGCACACGCTCTGTAGCGCCGCACGCAGGACCGCCGGCTCGGCGGCGCCGACCATCGACAGGGTCCGCCGGATCTCGATGACCTCGGCGGGCGAGGCCGCGATCCCGGAGCTCCGCAGGACCCTTCCGAACGCGACCGCGAGCAGGTCGAGCGGGTCCGCCCGCCTCGCGGCGGCGACGGGTACCGGGGTGGCCGACGCCGCAGTCATCGGCGTCATCGTCCCGGTCGGACACCCGCACTGCGGGCGCGCCCGGCACCGAAGGCGCGCGCGGTCACCGACCCGCCGGGCGTCGTGCCGTCGACGCCGACCGGTGATCCGTTCACCGGCGACCCACCGCTGTCGGCCTCGGCAGTCAGTGCGCGCCGGGCGATCTCACCGTCCGCGCCGAACTTCACGAGCAGCGCCAGCAGAGCGCTGCGATGCTCGGCGTCGATCGGCGTGCCCGCCTGTCCGTCTCGTGCTCCGAGGTACGAGGCGGCCCGCGCGGCGTCGATCACCTCCGCGATGGACGGGCTCTTGCGCAACGGGAGATCGCGAAGCCGCCGGGCGAGGTCGACCACCTCGCCGATGATCGTCTCCTCGACGTCGGGGGCGCGGACCGCGACGATGTCCCGCTCGGTCTGCGGATCCGGATAGTCGACCTGGAAGTGCAGGCAGCGACGCTTGAGCGCCGGCGAGAGTTCACGAGTGTCGTTGGAGGTCAGGATGACCCATGGCGACGACCGCGCCGTGAACGTCCCGAGTTCGGGGACCGTCACCTGGCGCTCGGCGAGGACCTCGAGCATCACCGCTTCCATCGCCTCGTCGGTGCGGTCGATCTCGTCGACGAGCAGGACCGTCGGCGAGGGCGACGTGATGGCCGCCATCAGTGGCCGGGCCACCAGGAAGTCCTCGGTGTAGACGCCGACCTCGGCGCGCGCCAGCGCCGAACTCGCGGCCGAGAGGGTCGTCTCGGCGGCGAGTTCCGCACTGATGCGATCGCGCAGCATCTGCACGTGGAGAAGCTGTCGTGCGTAATCCCATTCGTAAAGGGCACGCGACTCGTCGAGACCCTCGTAGCACTGCAGCCGTACCAGCTCGCGCCCCGAAGCCGCCGCCAACGCCTTCGCCAGCTCCGTCTTGCCGACCCCGGCCGGCCCCTCCAGCAGGAGGGGCCGGTCGAGGAGCGTCGCGAGATGGACGACGACCGCGAGTTCCGGACCGATCAGGTATCCCTGCTCACCCAACGCCTCGGTCAGCTCCTCCACGGACGGGAAGGAACGGCTGTCCGGGGTGATGTCCCGGGTGATGTCCTCGGCGGTTTCCCGAGGTGCGCACACGTGCGTCATCGGATGTCGGACTCCTTGTCGGCCTACGGTTCTCGGAACAGTCAGGATCTCGGATCAGGCGGGCGAGCGGGCGGATCAGTAGCTGCCGGTGAAGGCGTGCGCCACCATCGGGATCAGCGACTCGACGGTGCTCTCCCGCGGGTTGCCCGGCGTGCACCAGTCGTCCATCATGTGCTCGGCGATGGCGCGGATCTGCTTGTCCGAGGTGTCCATGGTCTCGCCGCGGCCCTCGTACTTGCCGGTGTTCATCCGGTTCTTGTCGTAGCTGCTCGTCGACAGCTGACCGAAGTTGTCGGGGATGCCGAGGTCTTTGCCCAAGCGGATGGCCTCCTCGACGGCGGCGTCGGCGGCCTGGACCGTCGTCATCTTCGATGTGTCGACACCGAGCAGCGCGGCGATCTCGGCGTAACGCTGGTAGCGAGACGGCAGGTTGTACTCCCAGACGCGGGGAAGGGCGATGGCGTTGTTCAGCCCGTGATGGCTGTCATAGAACGCGCTCACCGCATGCGACAGCGAGTGCACGAGACCGAGGCCGCCGGAGTTGAACGCCTGCGCGGAGATGTACTGCGCGTACATCATCCCGGTGCGGGCCGCCAGGTTTCGCGGGTCGTACACGGCGGTGCGCAGATGGTCGCGGATCAGCTCGATCGAGTACTTGGCATTGCCCAGCGAGGGTGCGAAGTCCAGACGCGACACGTAGGGCTCGCTCGCGTGCGCGAGCACGTCGAAACCGCAGAAGGCGGTGAAGTGCTCGGGGCACGTGTAGTAGAGCAGCGGGTCGTCCATCGCCAGGTCGACGAGGCAGGTGTCGTCGAAGGCCACCCATTTGTGCGGCTTGTTCATGTCCGAGGTATCGGTGATGACGTAGGCCCAGGAGGTCTCCGAGCCGGTGCCGGCCGTCGTCGAGACCGCGATGTGCTTCGGATTCTCCTTGTTGGTGGCCTTGGAGAAGCCCTCGAACTCGTTGATGTTGCGGCCGTCGTGGGCGATGACCATACGTGCACCCTTGGCGGCGTCGTGGCTGGAGCCGCCACCGACCGAGATGATGCCGTCGCACTTCTCCGACTGGTAGAGGGCCGCGGCGTCCATGCAGTTGTAGTCCTTGGGGTTGGACTCCACCTGGTCGTAGAGCACCACGTCGACACCCTGGTACTCGATCTTGCCGATCAGCTCCTCGATGATCCCGGAGCCGCGTAGACCCGTCGTCATCAGGAGCGCACGGGTCATGCCCAGGTCCTTGGCCTCGACACCGAGCATGTCGTGCGCGCCGACACCCAGCTTCGCCTTCGGGAACGGGTGGAACTCCTTGATAGGGAAGTCCCAGATCTGGTTCAGCTCAATGGCCATGGTGGTGAACTCCTTGTGACGGTTGGTCTGTCACAACGAGAATGTCGTCCAGATCACAACCGGGACAAGGGGTCCTGCCCGTCCTCGACCACAGTGCACCCGGCCGGACGGGCCGGTACCTGTCCGATCGGACAGGGTTCAGTCGCGCACGCGCTCGATCTCACCGCCGAGACTGCGCAGGATCTCCACGAAGTGTGGGTACCCGCGGTCGATGTGCTCGACGTCGTGCACTTCGGTCACCCCGTCGGCGACGAGCCCGGCCAGCACGAGGCCGGCGCCCGCCCGGATGTCCGAACACCAGACCGGCGCACTCGACAGGCGGTCGATCCCGCGGATGACGGCGTGGTGGCCGTCGGTCCGCGCATCCGCACCGAGACGGACCATCTCCTCGACGAAGCGGAACCGGGCCTCGAAGACGTTCTCCGTGATCACCGACATGCCGTCGGAGATGGCGGCGAGGCCGATCGCCATCGGCTGCAGATCGGTGGGGAATCCGGGAAACGGCAGCGTCGAGACGTTGACGGCGGTGGGCCGGCGGTCGTGCCGGACCCGGAAGCCGTCGTCGAAGGTGTCGACCACCGCGCCGGTGTCGCCCAGTTTGTTCAGAACCAGCTGCAGGTGCTCGGGTTTCACGCCGCGCACGGTCACGTCACCGCGCGTCATGGCGGCCGCAATCCCCCAGGTGGCACCGACGATGCGGTCTCCGACCACCCGGTGTGTCGTCGGATGCAGCCGGTCCACACCGACGACGGTCAGCGTCGAGGTGCCGGCGCCGTCGATCTGTGCGCCCATCTGCTGCAGCATCACGCACAGGTCGACGATCTCCGGCTCGCGGGCGGCGTTGTCGATGGTGGTCTGTCCCTCGGCGAGCACGGCGGCCATGAGGATGTTCTCGGTCGCCCCCACCGACGGGAACTCCAGCGCGATCGGTGCGCCGACCAACGTGTCGGCCTCGGCCACCACGCAGCCGTGCTCGATCGAGCTGGTGGCGCCGAGGGCACGCAGACCCGCCTGGTGCATGTCGAGCGGCCGCGACCCGATCGCGTCTCCGCCGGGCAGCGCCACGACGGCTCGGTGACAACGCGCCATCAGCGGGCCGAGGACACAGACCGAGGCGCGGAACTGCCGGACCGCCGCGAAGTCGGCGTGGAACTTCGGCTCCGCCGGCGCCGTGATGGTGACCGTCTCGCCGTCCATGTCGACGACCGCACCGAGACCGCGGAGAACGTCCGCCATCAGCGGGACATCGGCGATCTCGGGTGCGTTGGTCAGCACGGTCGTCCCCTCGGCGAGGAGGGCCGCGGCCATGAGTTTCAGGACGCTGTTCTTCGCGCCCCCCACTGCCACCTCGCCGGACAGACGCGCTCCCCCGGACACCAGAAACCGATCGCTCACGACTGCCACCTTAACCGTCCGGGGTCACCGGCCCACCGGCCAGTACGTCCTCCGACCGTGCGTCCGATCCCGTGGGTCGGCGCAGTACATTCGACGCATGGCGGTACACCTGACGAGGATCTACACCCGAACGGGCGACGACGGCTCCACCGGGCTGAGCGACTTCTCCCGGGTGCCCAAAACCGATCCGCGTGTCGTCGCCTACGCCGACTGTGACGAGGCGAACGCCGTCATCGGTCTCGCCCTGGCACTCGGGGGTGACGTCCCCGACGACCTCCGGGAAGTGCTCACGACCGTCCAGAACGACCTCTTCGACGCCGGCGCCGACCTCTCCACGCCGGTCGTCGACGACCCCGAGTACCCACCGCTGCGCATCGCGCAGGATTACATCGATGCCCTCGAGCGCTGGTGCGACTCCTTCGGTGCCGATCTGCCCGCACTGGACTCGTTCATCCTGCCGGGCGGCACACCGCTGGCTGCCCTGCTGCATCAGGCACGAACGGTGACCAGACGGGCCGAGCGCTCGGCGTGGGCCGCGGTCGCCGCCCACCCCGACGACACCAGCCTGCTGCCCGCGAAATACCTGAACCGGTTGTCGGATCTGCTGTTCATCCTGTCGCGGGTGGCGAACCGCACTCGCCCCGCCGCGGGAGGCGACCAGCAGGGCGCGAACTCGCCCGGCGACGTCAAGTGGGTTCCGGGCGGCAACCGGCAACGTCCCCCGGCGCGGCCGGAATCCTAGGCGCTGCGGCGCCGCTGCGATCTCGCGGACTGCCGGGATTCGAGCCAGGACTGGAACGCGGTCACCGCACCCGGGCCCATCGCCAGTTCGTAGTCGTCCTCGGCGCGGCCGGCGGTCTGCACCTGCAGGATGAGCATGCCGTCGAGGATCTCCGTCTCGGTGCCCTCGGGGGCGCGACGACCGGAGATCTCCATGCCCTGTCGTGCGAACGTCACGTTCGGCCCCGGTTTCAGCGACGTGAGCCGGTAGTAGCGCAGAGAGTCGTCGCTGTAGTGCACGGTGCCGTGACGCCATCCCTGGTCGACGCCGGCCGGCACCGTGCGCAGCAGGACCGGAGTACCCGCGCGTCGGAGTTGCGCCAGACGCAGCGCCAGGAAGCCACACAACAGGAGCGCCACCGCCAGCAGCACACTGAGCATCACGACCGCCAGCGACATCACCTACTCCTTCGTGCAATCACCGCGGATAGGCGAAGCGTCGAACCCGGTAGGGCTCCAGACGGCTTGGGCTGCATACGCGCGGGACAGGGGGCTGTGGAACAAGCATGCCAGAACGTGCACATGAGACGCCAAACGACCTCGGCCGGCCATCGGAGAATTCCGATGGCCGGCCGAGGTCGGTCGTTGACCCGAACCGCTCGCGCGGCTCGCTCTACCGGGAAAGGTGTTGTGCCGCAGTCAGACGCGCGTGAGCACGGTGGTACTCGGGCGAATCCGGCTCCGCCTCGTCGAGCGCGGTCTTCTCCGCGTTGACGTCGACATCGTCGGCCCAGTCGGCCGACTCCGCCAGCACCGTGACGGCCTCGCCGGTGACGGAGAGGAACCCGCCCTCGACCGCTGCCGCACGACGGTTGCCGCTCTCCTCGACGATGACCACGAAACCACCCGGGACCAGCTGGCCCAGGAGCGGCTCGTGGTTGGCCAGGACACCCAGCTCACCGACGGTGGTCTGCGCGATCACGAACGTGGCCTCTCCCGAGTACAGGCTCAAATCCGCGGAGACAACCTCGACGTGGAAGGACTTCTCAGCCATGGCGAACCGCTACTTTCCGCTGATCTTGGCGGCGGCGGCCTCCACGTCGTCGAGTCCACCGCAGCTGTTGAACGCCTGCTCGGGCAGGTGGTCGAACTCGCCCTTGGCGACACGGTCGAAGGCCTCGATGGTGTCGGCGAGCGGGACGACCGAGCCCTTCTGGCCGGTGAACTTCTCGGCGACGAGGAAGTTCTGGCCGAGGAACTTCTGGATACGGCGCGCACGCTGCACCGTGACCTTGTCCTCTTCGGAGAGCTCGTCCATACCGAGGATGGCGATGATGTCCTGCAGTTCCTTGTACTTCTGCAGGATGCGCTTGACCTCGTTGGCGACGCGGAAGTGCTCGTCGCCGACGATCGACGCCTCGAGGATGCGCGAGGTCGAGGTCAGCGGGTCCACGGCGGGGTAGATACCCAGCTGCGAGATCGGACGCGAGAGCTCGGTGGTCGCGTCGAGGTGCGCGAACGTCGTGGCCGGTGCCGGGTCGGTGTAGTCGTCGGCGGGGACGTAGATCGCCTGCAGCGAGGTGATCGAACGGCCCTTGGTCGAGGTGATGCGCTCCTGGAGCTCACCCATCTCGTCGGCCAGGGTCGGCTGGTAACCCACCGCGGACGGCATACGGCCGAGGAGGGTCGAGACCTCCGAGCCCGCCTGCGTGAAGCGGAAGATGTTGTCGATGAAGAGCAGCACGTCCTGGTGCTTCACATCGCGGAAGTACTCCGCCATGGTCAGCGCCGACAGCGCCACGCGCATACGCGTGCCCGGCGGCTCGTCCATCTGACCGAACACCAACGCGGTGTCCTGGAGAACGCCCATCTCCTCCATCTCGAGGTGGAGGTCGGTGCCCTCACGGGTGCGCTCACCGACGCCGGCGAACACCGAGGTGCCGGAGAACTCACGCGCGATACGCGTGATCATCTCCTGGATGAGGACGGTCTTGCCGACGCCCGCACCACCGAACAGACCGATCTTGCCGCCCTTGACGTACGGGGTCAGCAGGTCGATGACCTTGATGCCGGTCTCGAGGATCTCGGTCTTGCCCTCGAGCTCGTCGAAGGCCGGCGGCTTGCGGTGGATGCTCCACTGCTCGCCGTCGCGACCCAGGCCCGGGCTGTCGAGGCAGTCACCGAGGGCGTTGAACACATGGCCCTTGACGACATCACCGACCGGCACGACGATCGACTTGCCGGTGTCGGACACGGCCGCGCCGCGGACCAGGCCGTCGGTCGGCTGCATCGAGATCGTGCGCACCAGGTTGTCACCGAGGTGCTGCGCGACCTCGAGGGTCAGGGTCTTGGCGACCGAGGAGAGAGCGACCTCGGCGTGCAGGGCGTTGAACAGTTCAGGAATCGAGCCCCGCGGGAACTCGACGTCGACCACGGGGCCGATGATGCGGACGACCCGCCCGTCGGCGGAACCCGCCGACTGCGCGGAGGGGGTTTCTACTGCTGCGGTCATGGTGCTTGGGTCACTTCCTCTTTATCGAAGTATGGGTTCTCGTCGATCCGGACTCGGCTGGCGCGCACGCTAGTTCGCCAGTGCGCTCGAGCCGCCGACGATCTCGCTGATTTCCTGGGTGATCTGGGCCTGGCGGAGCTGGTTGGCCTCGCGCGACAACGACTTGGACAGTTCTTCGGCGTTGTCCGTCGCGGCCTTCATCGCGGTGCGGCGCGCGGCCGACTCCGATGCCGACGAATCCAGCAGCGCCGCGTAGACCCGCGTCGCCACGTACTTCGGCAGCAGCGCGTCGAGCAGGGCGTCGGCCCCGGGTTCGAAGGTGTAGTTGCGCGACGGCGTGTCGTCGGACGAATCCTCGTCGTGCGACACGACCAGCGGGGCGATCCGCCGGACCTCGGGCACCTGCGCCAGCATCGACTGGAACCGCGTGTAGACCAGGTGCAGCTCGTCGACACCCTCGAGGGTGCCGTCTCCTTCTGGGCGCTCGACCTCGGTGCCCGATCCTGCCTGGAAGAGGTCCACCAGGAAGCTGGTCGCCGTCGCCGCGTCCGAGTACTGCGGTGACTCCGAGAAGCCCGTCCACGAGTCCGAGATCTCCAGACCCCGGAAGCTGAAGAACCCGACACCCTTGCGACCCATGACGAACAGGACCGCTTCCTTGCCTTCGTCGCGCAGGAGCGCGATGAGTTCGCGGGTCGCCTTGAGCACGTTCGCGTTGTAACCACCGCACATACCGCGGTCGCTGGTCACGACCAGGATCGCCGCGCGCTTCGGGTTCTCCCGCTCGTTGAGCAGCGGGTTGTCCAGCGATCCCGAGTTGCTCGCCAGCTCCGAGAGCACGGCGGTCATCTCCTGCGAGTACGGCTTGGCCGCCGCCACCCGTCCCTGGGCCTTGGTGATACGCGAGGTCGCGATCAGTTCCTGAGCCTTGGTGATCTTCTTGGTCGACTGGACCGACCGGATGCGTGAGCGCAGCTCACGAATGCTGGCCATGAGCCCTCACCCCTTCCTTTTCGCGATGTCCGTTGACGTCTGAGATCACTTGCGGATCTTGATCTCTTCGTTCTCGACGTTGTCGGCATCCATCGCCTCGGCCTCGGCCTCGTTGACGACGCGACGGCCGTCGTGGGTGAGGTAGCCGTTCTTGAACTTGTTGGTCTCGGCGATCAGGGCCTCGGCCTGGTCGTCGCTGAGCACCTTGCCGCCGGCGATCGAGTCGTAGACACCGGTCGCGTTGTGGTGCAGGTGGCTCAGCAGCTGGGTCTCGAAGTTGCGCACGTCGTCGACCGGGACCGAGTCGTAGTGGCCCTCACCGCAGAGGTAGATCGAGACGATCTGATCCTCGACCGAGAAGGGGCTGTACTGGTCCTGCTTCAGCATCTCGACCCAGCGGGCACCGCGCTCGAGCTGTGCCTTCGAGGCGTCGTCGAGGTCGGAGGCGAAGGCCGAGAAGGCCTCCAGCTCACGGAACTGGGCCAGCTCCAGACGCAGCGATCCCGAGACCTTCTTGAGGCCCTTGGTCTGGGCGGCGCCACCGACGCGCGACACCGAGGTACCGACGTTGATGGCCGGTCGAACACCCTTGTTGAAGAGGTCCGACTCCAGGAAGACCTGGCCGTCGGTGATCGAGATGACGTTGGTCGGGATGAACGCCGAGACGTCGTTGGCCTTGGTCTCGATGATCGGCAGACCGGTCATCGAGCCGCCGCCGAGCTCGTCGGACAGCTTCGCGCAACGCTCCAGCAGACGGGAGTGCAAGTAGAAGACGTCACCGGGGTATGCCTCGCGGCCCGGCGGACGACGCAGCAGCAGCGAGATGGCGCGGTAGGCCTCGGCCTGCTTGGTCAGGTCGTCGAACACGATGAGGACGTGCTTGCCCTGGTACATCCAGTGCTGGCCGATGGCCGAGCCGGTGTACGGGGCCAGCCACTTGAAGCCGGCCGAGTCCGAGGCGGGAGCCGCGACGATGGTGGTGTACTCCATCGCGCCCGCCTCTTCGAGGGCGGACTTGACGCCGGCGATGGTCGAACCCTTCTGACCGATCGCGACGTAGATGCAGCGAACCTGCTTGGTGGGGTCGCCGGTCTCCCAGTTGGCCTTCTGGTTCAGGATGGCGTCGATGCAGACCGCGGTCTTGCCGGTCTTGCGGTCGCCGATGACGAGCTGACGCTGTCCGCGGCCGATGGCGGTCATGGCGTCGATGGCCTTGATGCCGGTGGCGAGGGACTCCTCGACCGGCTGGCGCTCGAGCACGGTGGCGGCCTGCAACTCGAGGACGCGCTGCTCGTCGGCCTCGATGTCGCCCTGGCCGTCGATCGGGGCACCCAGCGGGTTGATGACGCGTCCCAGGAACGCATCACCGACGGGGACGGAGAGCACGTCGCCGGTGCGGCTGACCTGCTGGCCTTCTTCCAGGGACTCGTAGTCACCCAGGATCACGGCGCCGATCTCGTCCTCGTCGAGGTTCAGTGCGACGCCGAGGACGCCGCCGGGGAACTCGAGGAGCTCGTTGGCCATTGCGCTCGGAAGGCCGCTGACGTGGGCGATGCCGTCCGAGGTATCGGTGATGATGCCGACCTCGTCACGCGACGCTTCGGCTTCGAACGACGAGACGTACTGCTCGATCGCTCCCTTGATCTCGTCTGGTGAGATCGTCAACTCCGCCATGGGTTCTCGTCTTTCCTTGATGTGGCTCTGAGTCTCGAAGGCTCTGAGCTCTGGGCTTCGTGGGTTCGGGTGTGTCGGGGTGGTCGTCAGCGCGGCAGCGTCTCGGCGGCCTTGGCCAGCCGTGTCGCGACATCGGCGTCGATGACCTCGTCGCCGACACTGATCCGGAGACCGCCGAGCAGTTCCGGGGCGATCTCGGTCTGCACCGAGATGGTCCGACCGTAGATTCCGCCGAGCACGCCCGACAGTCGATCGATCTGGGCATCGGACAGCGGAGAGGCGGACACCACGTGGGCGACCGACTCGCCGCGACGGGCGGCGGCCAGCTCGGCGAGCTGATCGACCGCGACGTCGGCGGCCTGGCCGTGCAGCAGGCGCACGGTCGAGGACAGCAGCGTCCAGGTGTGGGTGCCGACCTTGTCGCCGACCAGCTTCTTCAGCAGGTCGACGCGCTTGTCGGCGTCCTTGCCGTGGTCGGACAGCAGCGAGGACAGCTGCGGGTTGGCCTCGAGGACTCGGCTCACCCGGAAGAGCTCGTCCTCGACCTGCTCGATGACCCCGTCGCGTTCGGCGGCGGTGAGGACGATCAGGGAGTTCTGACGACGCAGACCGACGACGAAGTCGCTCGACGACGACCACCGCTGACTCGACGCGGTCGCGAGCACCTCGACGACGACCGGGGCGAGCTTGCCGTCGAACAGACGGTGCACCATGGCCTTCTTGCCCTCGGGGTTCTCGTCGTCCTCGACCAGGCGCTTGCGCAGGACCGGGTTCTCGCCGAGGAAGTTGATCGCCGCGGTGAGGTCACCCGAGGCGTCGGCAAGTGCCGAACCGTCGAGATCGATTGCCGCCGAATCGAAGTGCTCCGACACGGCGAGAGCGGCGTCGCGGCTGGCGGCACGCATCGCGTGCAGACCGACGAGCGAGGCGCTCGAGGGAACCGCGTTCGTCGAACCCGACGACATCTCCTCGAGTTCGTCGATGACCCGGTCGACGCTCGCCGCCTGGGCCGAGTCGTCGGCGAGATGGTTGCGCACCAGTTCGCCGGCCTTGTCGACCGCGGTGAGTCCGAGATCGGTGCGCAGCTGACGAACGAGGTTGGCGCGCACCAGGGCGACCTGGTTGCGGCCGTGCTCGGAGATGCGCTTGACCTCGTGGTCGGCCTGTGCGCGGATGTCGGAGGTGATCGCCTCGGCGTCAGCCGCGGCGTCCTTCTGCATCTGTTCCGCCTCGGCCTTGGCCTCGGCGACCGCCTTCTCGCGGGCCTGCTTGCCGTCGGCGACGCGCTTGGCAGCGGCCTCGCTCTCGGCGAGCTGCTGACGCACGGTCTCCTGTCGATCCCGCATCATCTTCGCCACCGGCGGCCGGACGTACTTCCACAGGAGGAAGAGGATGACCGCGAAGCCGAAGAGCTGAGCGATGAAGATCGCGGGGTCGAACGCAGCACCGATGTCGTGCAGCCAGGTGCCGATGGGGCCCTGGTCGGATTCGGTCTCAGTGTTGGCAGCCATGATCAGTTCACCGCTCCGCTCGTCGATCGGGTATCGGAAAGAGTTGCCGAGTCGACACCGAGCACACGCGCCGCAAGCGTCTTGGCGAGTGCGTCCACATCAGCTGCAGCCGTCGAGGCGGCCTGCTCACCCTGCGTCGCCAGCTCGGAGCTGGTCGACTGCAGGGCGGCGTCGGCCTCGGCGGTCGCTCGCTGCTTCATCTCGTTCAGCTGTTCCCGCCCCTGGGCGCGAGCATCGTCGCGCTTGGCGGTGGCCTCACCGCGCGCTTCCTTGAGGAGTGAACGGAACTGGACGTCCGCATCCTCGAATTCGGCGGCGGCGGTCCGGTTGTCCTCCACGGTGCGGTGGATCATCGCGTCCCGCTCCTCGAGGACCTGCTGGATCGGCGGAACCACGAACTTGCGGATGACCAGCAGCAAAATCACGAAGATGAGCAGGACAACGAAGAACGTTCCATTCGGGAGCAGGAAGTTCTCTGCAGCAAGCGTCATTGTGGTGAGGTGTCGTTTCTACTCGGCGACAAAAGGGAGAGCGACGATCAGCCGGCGCTGATCGGGGTGGCGAACACGAAGAGCGCCATGAAGGCCAGGTTGATGAAGTAGGCCGCCTCGACCAGACCGACGGTGATGAAGAACGGGGTGAACAGGCGACCCTGTGCCTCGGGCTGGCGAGCGATACCGGCGATCAGCTGGCTACCGGCCAGACCGTTACCGATACCGGCACCGACGGCGCCACCGGCCATGATCAGGCCGCCACCGATGAGTGCGCCGAGGCCAATCATTGGATCCATTGTGATATTTCCCTTTCGTTGCTGACATCTGGTGTGTCAGGTCTGGAGTTGCGCCGACAGGTGCCGGAGCAGGTCGTCATGTTCGGTTGTGGGCGCGGCCGTGTCCGTCTCCGCGCGGTGCCCGGGTTCGGGCGGGTCAGTGATCCTCGGTCTCCATCGACTGCGAGAAGTAGAGGATCGTCAGCAGCGCGAAGATGAACGCCTGGATCAGACCGACGAAGAGCTCGAAGGACTTCCAGATCGCGTTGGGCGCCCACATGATGTACGGCGGGAAGAGTGCGATCAGGGCGACCATCATGCTGCCGGCGAAGACGTTGCCGAAGAGTCGCAGCGAGAGCGAGATCGGCTTGGTGAACTCCTCGATGACGTTGATCGGCGCGAGGAATGCGACGTGGCCCTTGATGATCCGCTTCGGGTGACCCAGCAGGCCGCGCTTCCGGAAGCCGGCGATCTGGTACCAGACGAAGACGAAGAGCGCGAGGGCGTAGGCGAAGTTCACGTCCGCGGCCGGCGGCTTGAGGATCTCGTGGTGACCGACCTGGACCGGCAGGATGGACAGCCAGTTGGAGATCAGGATGAAGGTGAAGAGCGAGACCGCGAGCGGGAGAACGTAGGGGGCGATCTTCATGCCGATGGCACTCTCGACCTGCCCACGCATCTGGATGGTGATGGCCTCCCAGAACAGCTGCACACCCGACGGCACGCCGGTCGAGGTGACCTTCGACTTCAGGTAGAACGCCAGCGCGAGCATGATCGCCGCGGCCAGCGCCGTCGCGATGATGGTCTCCAGGTTGAAGGTCAGTCCGAACAGCTCGAATTTGGTGTAGTGACCCACCTGGATGGCCGGTTCGCCATCCTCTGCGGCAAGGTTGAAGGCGGTCGTCATGGTTGGCTACGAAGTCCTTTCATCACCGGAATGACCGTGTTCAGCACCAAGACCACTTGGCCGATGGCGAGTCCGAACATCGCGCCCAACCCGTCGGGTTGGACCAGGAAAGCCGCCAGCAGCGCGAGCGCCGTGATGGCACCGAGTCGCATGGCGGAGTTGAGTGCAAGGGCGGTCTTGCGCGGGTTCTCGTCGGCGACCACGACGTCGACGGCACGTCGGACGAGGATCGCGTTGACGAAGATCCCGGCGACACCGAGAAGGAAGAACGCCGCGAAGAGCGGATGTCCGACGGCGAGCGAGACGGCGGCCACGACCACGATGAACCCGCCCGCGATGAGCGCGGGGCGGCGGAGTCCGGTCGGCGCCTGGGGATAGACGGGGGCCGAATCAGGGGCAGATGCGGTCATGTCCCTCCTCAGCTCTCCTACTCCATACCGATGGCACGGATCACCCGCGTACGTGCAGCAACACATGGCCGCTGGGCGTCAGCTCGCGTTTCGTTGTGACCCTACCAACACCGTTCTTGGTGTCTCACCGGGGGGTATTGCGTCGTGTGAGACAGAACCGGGGCTTTGTGTCCGGGTCTGCGCACATGTTGACTACTACGGGCGATAGTACACGATAATTTACGGTTTCCTTACCTTAGGCCGAGGTATCGCCCTCACGGAAATGACAGGGTCGCAGACGCCGGTCAGCGGTACGCCTTCGTCGACGTTCGCAGTTCGGCGAGGCGTCGATGCAGGCGCGGCGCCATCGTCACCAGCATCGCGACGACGAGGCCCGCGCCGAAGGCCGGGGCGACCACCGACAGCGGGAACAGCGTGCTGGCCGCCGCCGAGAACGCGAGCACCCCGACCCACAGATAGATGATCAGCGCGACCCGGCGCTGCGAGTGCCCGAGTTCGAGCAGGCGGTGGTGCAGGTGCATCTTGTCCGGGGTGTAGAAACCGACGCCGGCCCGGGTCCGCCGGATCACCGCCAGCAGCATGTCGAGCATCGGGATGAAGACGACGGCGGCGACGAGGATCAGCGGGGACAGCAGCGTGAAGATGTCGGCCGGTCCGTAGGCGTTCACGGCGATACGGCCCGAGGCGCTCGTGGAGGCCGCGGCGAGCAGCAGACCGATCAGCATCGCACCCGAGTCACCCATGAAGATCCGTGCGGGTGAGAAGTTGTGCGGCAGGAATCCGAGGCACGCGCCGGCCAGTGCCACCGAGATGAGGGCCGGGGGGTAGTAGCTGACGTCGCCGCCCTGGTCGCGCAGCAGACCGAGCGAGAACATGCAGATCGCCGCCGCGGCGATGAGTCCCAATCCCGCGGCCAGACCGTCGAGGCCGTCGACGAAGTTGATCGCGTTGATCGTCGCGACCGTGATCGCGACCGTGAGGAGACCGGCCTGCAGCGGGTCGAGCACCAGCGTGCCGATGTCGGCGAACGGGATGTAGAGCTGCAGCCAGCTGATGCCGAGCAGCACCAGGACGCCGGCGGCGGTGAGCTGACCGACGAATTTGGTCAGCGCGTCCAGGCCCCACCGGTCGTCGACGACGCCGACGAGGACGATCACCGTGCCGGCGGCGATCACCGCCGTCATGTCCGTGGTGTAGGCGAAGCCGCGGTTGAGCGCGGGGAGGTTCGCGGCGAGCGCGATGCCGGCGACCACCCCACCGAACATCCCGAGCCCGCCGAGGCGAGGTGTCGGGATCACGTGCACGTCGCGGACCCGCGGCACGGCGACCGCGCCGGCGCGGATCGCGAAGACGCGGACCGCCGAGGTCAGGAGGTAGGTCATGGCTGCGGCCGTGAGCCCCACGAGCAGGAGCTCGCGCAGAGGAACGCCCGTCCCTCCCCCGTCCGCGGCGGCGGCGAGCAAGGCCGGTGCGGCACCGGTCATCGCGCCACCACCGGTGTCAGACGGGCAAGGGTCTCCGACATTGCGACCACGCTACCCGTAGGCCAGTGCGGCGATCTCGCGACGGATCCGCTGGTGTGTCTCACGGTCGCGCGTCGACATCGCGGCGGCCATCGCGTCGGCGACGATCGGATGCATCGCGGCGGTCATGCCGCGCTCGGTGGCCACCGGCGTACCGATCCGGATCGCCGAACCCTCGGAGACGGGGCGGGTGTCGAACGGGAGGACCGCCTTGTCGACGACGATCCCGGCCGCGCCGAGCCGGTGCTGCGCCTCCATCCCGGAGATGCCGAAGCCGCTGACGTCGACGACCGCGAGGTGGATGTCGGTGCCGCCGGACACCACCCGGGCGCCCCGAGCCGCCAGTTCCGCGGCGAGACCGCGGGCGTTGTCCACCGCACGACGGACGTAGCCGGCGAACTCGTCGGTACCGGATTCCGCGCAGGCGACCGCCTTCGCGGCGACGGCGTGCATCGCGGGACCGCCCTGCACGAACGGGAAGACCGCCTTGCGCAGGGCCTCGCCGTGATCGGCTCGCGCGAGGATGACCCCGCCTCGCGGACCGCGGATCACCTTGTTGGTGGACAGGGTGACGATGTCGGCGTGCGGCACCGGCGAGGGCAGCAGGCCGGCCGCGATGTGCCCGGCGAGATGTGCGGCGTCGACCCAGAGGATGCACTCGGCCTCGTCGGCGATCCGGCGCAGGGTCGGGAAGTCGAACGTCCGCGAGTAGGACGCGGCGCCGGCGACGAGGATGCGGGGGCGGTGCACCAGCGCGAGATCCCTGACCTGGTCGTAGTCGACGAGTTCGTCGTCGCGGCGGACCTCGTAGTGCAACGGCGAGAACCATCGCCCGGAGAAGTTCGCCCGAGAACCGTGCGTCTGGTGGCCGCCGTGTTCGAGGCGCAGCGCGAGCACCGGGTCTCCGGGCTGGGCGAAGGCGGCATAGACGGCGAGGTTGGCCGCACTGCCCGACAGCGGCTGGACATTGACGTACGCGGCGCCGAACAGCGCACGGGCCCGGCCGACGGCGAGCTCCTCGAGCTCGTCGGCCACGTCACAACCGCCGTGGTAGCGCGCCCCGGGATACCCCTCCGCATACTTCGCGTCGAAGACCGACGCCATCGCGGCCCGCACGCCGGGAGTCGGATCGGTCTCGCTGGCGAGCAGCTGCACGGTGTCGCGGCGCCGTCCGACCTCGCGGCTCACCAGGGCGTCGACCGCGGCGTCGCCGGTCGGTGCGCCGCCCGCCTCGACGCCGGGTGGTCCGGACCTCGGCGCGTCGGGGCTCATCGCTCCGCGAGCAGTGCGGCCGGGTCCGTGTCGAGTACGTCGGCGACGGCGTCCGTCGGGACCGCGCCCTCGCGCAGGATGCGCGGACTCGGCCCGGAGACATCGACGATCGTCGACGCCTGCGCGGCCGGTGCCGGCCCACCGTCGAGATACACGGCGATCTCGTCGCCGAGTTGTTCGCGCGCCTCGTCGGCGGTGGTCGCCGGCGGACGTCCCGAGACGTTTGCGCTCGAGACCGCCATCGGCCCCACCTCGCGCAGCACGTCGATCGCGACCGGGTGCAGCGGCATCCGCAGCATGACGGTGCCGTCGGTGTCGCCGAGGTCCCACGCCAGCGAGGGTGCTTGTCGGACAACCAGACTCAGGCCGCCCGGCCAGAAGGCCTCGATCAGGTCGCGTGCGGGCTGCGGGACGGACAGGACCAGGCCGTCGATCGAGTGCCAGGAACCGACCAGGACCGGCACGGGCATGTCGCGTCCCCGGTGCTTGGCTGCGAGGAGCGCACCGACGGCGTCGGAATCGAAGGCGTCGCAACCGACTCCGTAGAGCGTGTCGGTGGGCATCACGATCAGCCGTCCGGCCTTCGCCGCCCCGACCGCCGCCCGAATCCCCGACGAGCGGTTCTGTGGATCGTTGCAGTCGAAAACAGTGCTCACGCGATCATCCTGCCATGCCGCGTCCGACGGACCCGGCCTGCCGTCGGCGCGCCATCACGAACCTCGGCCGGCCCGTGAGATCCGTGTGCCGGGTGACTTCCTCGAAGTCGCCGTGCGCGTGCAGGCACGACACGACGGCGTCGGCGGTCGTGTCGTCGTGTTCGATCCCGACGACGCCACCCGGCGTCAGCGTGCGGGCGATGACCGGCACCATCGGCACGATGACCGACATCCCGTCCGCGCCGCCGAAGACCGCGCGAGCCGGGTCGTGGGCGACCTCGGGTCCGACCACGGCGTCGAGCGGCACGTAGGGCGGGTTCGTGACCAGGACCGACACGCTGCCGGCCGGGATGGCTCCCGCGACCTGATCCGGATCGGTGACGTCCGCGGCGACGACGTCGACCCGTGACCCGACGGCCGGTGTCGCGTCGGCGACGTTGCGACGCAACCACACCAGCGCATCCTCGTCGGCCTCGATCGCCACGACCCGGGTCGCCGGACTCATCGCGGCGATGCCGATCGCCAGTGCCCCACTGCCGCTGCAGAAATCAGCCGCGAAATGCGATCCGGGGGTGGCGCGGAGTCGGTCGACCGCCCATTCGAGGAGGTACTCGGTCTCCGGCCGGGGGATGAACACCCCGGGGCCGACGGCCAGCTCGACGGGGCCGAAGGCGGCGGTCCCGATGATGTGCTGCAAGGGAATCCGCTGCGACCGCTGGTCGATCGCCGACCGGAACGCGCGGGCCGGCGCGTCGTCGATCGTGTCCACCAGCACCAGTCGGCCCGCATCGATCCCGAGCACGTGCGCCATCAGCCATTCGGCGTCACGGCGTGCGGAGTCGATCCCGGACGCGGCGAGACGGGCGGTCGCGGCACGCAGTTCGTCCGACAACGGGGTCGGCCTGCCGGTCACGACTCCTATTCCGCTTCCATGCGGGCCTGCCGGTCCGCGGCGACGAGCGCGTCGAGCAGGTTGTCCATGTCACCGGCGAGCACCGCGTCGAGATTGTTGGCCTTGTAACCGATGCGGTGATCGGTGATGCGGTTCTCGGGGAAGTTGTAGGTCCGGATCCGCTCGGACCGGTCCACGGTGCGGATCTGGGCCGCACGACCCTGCGCGGCGGCGGCCTCCGCCTCTTCCTCGGCTGCGGACTGCAGCCGGGCGGCGAGGACCTGCATCGCGCGCGCCTTGTTCTGCAACTGCGAACGTTCGTTCTGGCATGTGACGACGATTCCGGTGGGCAGGTGGGTGATGCGGACCGCCGAATCGGTGGTGTTCACGCCCTGGCCGCCCTTGCCGGACGAGCGGTAGACGTCGATACGCAGTTCCGATTCGTCGATCGTCACCTCGGCCACCTCTTCGGGCTCGGGGTAGATCAGCACCCCGGCCGCCGACGTGTGGATGCGGCCCTGCGACTCGGTGACCGGCACCCGCTGGACGCGATGCACACCGCCCTCGAACTTCAGTCGCGACCAGACCCCGTCGCGCACGGCCTCTTTCGACTTGATCGAGAAGGTGGCCTCTTTGTAGCCGCCGAGATCCGACTCGGTCACGCCGAGCACCTGCGCCTTCCAACCGTGCCGCTCGCAGTACTTGAGGTACATCCGGGCCAGGTCCGCCGCGAACAGTGCCGATTCCTCGCCGCCCGCACCGGATTTGATCTCCAGGACCACGTCGTCGGCGTCGTGGGGGTCGCGCGGGGCGAGCAGGTCGGTCAACGTCGCGTCGAGTTCCTCCACGGCCTCTTCGAGAGAGGGGATCTCGGCGGCGAACGACGCGTCATCGGCGGCCAGTTCACGTGCGGCCTCCAGATCCTCGCGTGCCGCCTTCAACCGGGTGTAGGTCGCCATGACCGGTGCGAGCTCGGCGAATCGCTTGCCGACGCGACGGGCCGCGGCGGGATCGTCGTGCAGGGCGGGATCGGCCAGTTGACGTTCGAGACCCGAGTGCTCGGCCAGGATGTCGTCGATGGCCGAGGGACTCTGCGTACTCATGAAGGCGACCTCACTTGTCGACCGGCGCCACAACGGATGATCGGCGAACCGGGAAGAACTCTGACCGGAAAACACAGCGACGCCCGTCCCGACATCGTCGGGCGGGCGTCGCAGCGTGGTCTACTTGGCGCGCTTGCCGTAGCGCTTCTCGAACCGGGCAACGCGGCCGCCGGTGTCGAGGATCTTCTGCTTGCCCGTGTAGAACGGGTGGCACTGCGAGCAGACCTCGACGTTGATCCGACCGTTGGCAGCGGTGCTGCGGGTCTCGAAGGTGTTGCCGCAGCCGCAGACGACGGTGGTCGTCGCGTACTCGGGGTGGATTCCCTGCTTCATGTCTGACTGTCCCTTTCTGAGGTCGCCGGGTCACCGTCGCTTGTCGACGGTGTGAACCGGAACCGGACTCGACCGATCAGTATGCCACGGGGGCATCACCCGGGAAAAATCCCGGTCACCGCGGTCGCAGGTGCCTCAACGGCAGGCCGCTCGGATCCATTCCCGGCACGGCCATCCGCACTCCACTGCACGTGACGCAGATCGCGATCCTCGTAAGGGTTGCCTAAGTGTAGTACCGTGGCGTCGCCCGCCCTGTCGGCGGCACACGCTCCCCCGCACCCCGTCCCCGAAGGAATCCTCGATGTACGACGCCGCCTCCACCGGCAGCAGCCTCACAGTCGACACCGCACGGACCTCCCCCGCCCGTCGTACCGGCAAGACGGCCCGATCGCAGTGGAACCGGCGCAATCCCTACCCGGCGACGGTCGTGCGGAACGAGCTCATCTCCGGTCCCGGATCGGCCAAGGAGGTCCGGCACCTCGAACTCGATCTCGGCGACAGCGGCATCACCTACGAGCCCGGCGACGGCATCGGCATCGCTCCGACGAACGATCCCGCGCTGGTCGATCTACTGCTCGCCCGGCTGCGTGCGGTGGGCGACGAGATCATCGCCGACCGCAAGGCGACCTATACCCTGCGCGAGGCACTGACCAGCAGGTACGAGATCGGGGCGCCGTCGAAGTACCTCGTCCGGGTCGTCGCCGAACGCACCGGACACCCCGAACTCACCCGGCTTCTCGACGCCGGAGACCCGCAGGCACTCGACGCGTGGCTCCACGGACTCGACGTCCTCGATCTGCTGGATCTGGACCCGACCTTCACCCCGACTCCCGAGGAACTGCTCGAGGAGTTGAGTCCCCTCGCGCACCGCGAGTACTCGATCTCGTCGAGCCCGCGAGTCCACGGCGACACCGTCCACATCACGATGGCCACGGTGCGCTACCGCGTCGCCGACCGGGATCGCGGAGGTGTGTGCTCCACCCATCTGGCCGACCGCTGCGCGCCCGGCGCCACCGTGCCCGTCTTCATCTCCCCCAACAAGAAGTTCCGGCTGCCCGCCGACGACGTCTCGGCCGTCATGATCGGCCCGGGCACCGGCATCGCCCCGTTCCGCGGTTTCCTGCACGAGCGGGCCGCGGCCGGCGCACCCGGCGGCAACTGGCTGTTCTTCGGTGACCAGCATCGCGGCCACGACTACCTCTATGCCGAGGAGCTCGACCGGTTCGTCACCGACGGGCTTCTCGACCGGCTCGACCTCGCCTTCTCCCGCGATCAGGAACACAAGATCTACGTCCAGGACCGGATGTGCGAACACGGCGGTGAGCTGTTCGCGTGGCTCGAGGCCGGCGCGCATCTGTACGTGTGCGGCGACGCCACGACGATGGCCGACGACGTCGACGCGGCGCTGCACGAGATCGTCGCCGAACACGGTGGTCTCGAGCCCGACCAGGCCGCGGCGTACGTCGATCGCCTGCGCGCGGAGAATCGCTACTCACGCGACGTCTACTGAGATGACCCACTCCGCCGGGGACCATCCGCACGCCCGCAGCGATCTCGAGATCCTGCTGCGGACAGCCGGATTCGCGGACTCCTCGGTGAATCACGACGTCCCCGCGGTCGCCGCGCGCCTGCCCGGCCTGGCCCAGGTCGTCGGCGTGACCGTTGCCGGTCCGGTGATCATGAACGCGGTCGGAGTCCATGACCTCCCGACGACCGTGGGCGGTCCGCTTCGTGTCGACTCGCAGCAGATCGCACTGCGGCTCAACCCCTCTCGCTTGTCGTCGGCGTTGCTCAGCGATCCCGCCGCCCACGTTCCGCCGACCCTGCGACTGTTCGACCACCGCGGCAACACCGCTCACGCCACCTACCTGACGGAGAACTCCGACCGGCTGGCGTTCGAGGCGATGACCTGCACCGGCGCGGCCGCGGTCCTTGATGGGCCCTTCGTGGATTCGCCTGCGCCACAGTGCGTGGACCCGTCCGCCTCGATCGACGACGATCAGGTCGCACAATTCGACGCGGTACTCACCGACGGAGGTGTCGCCCGCCTGGCGGCCCTCCCCCATCTCGACTGCGCGCGTACCGTCCGCGTCGAGACACGTGCGGTGATCGCCGCACTCGAGCACGCAGCGGGACTGGGGATGACCGTGACCTTCGCGACGGCGGCGCCGGGATGCATCCAGATGCGCCAGGACCGTCTCGACGGAGCCCGCGAGCATCGGGGCCAGATGGTGCTGGCATCCGGCAGCGCCCGCGTGATGATCAACTTCGACCTCGTCGGCGAATGCTGGGTGACGTGGCCCCGCGGGGTGTGGGACCGCACGGGATCACTCGAGATCTACAGCCGCGGAGGCGAGTGCGCGCTGATCGTCACCCAGACCGGGGCCGTCGCACCGCCGTGTGCGCAGGCGTGGCAACACCTGGCGGCCGACCTCGCCGGCTGAGAGGACACCGCGCGAGTCGCGCACCCGTACCGTCTCCCACTGCTTCTCCAAGCCGAGAGAACGACCTGCCCCCTGCTCCTGAGGAGCACCCGAAGCGTGCGGAGGGCGCGTCCAACCCCGCTCCCTGAGGAGCGCCCGGAGCTTGCGGAGGGCGCGTCCAACCCCGCTCCCTGAGGAGCGCCCGGAGCTTGCGGAGGGCGCGTCGAACCCCGCTCCCTGAGGAGCGCCCGGAGCTTGCGGAGGGCGCGTCACGAAGGGTCTTCGCAACCCGTCGTCTCACCAGGACCCTTCGTGACGCTCGCAAGCTCGCTCCTCAGGGAGCGGGGATATGACGCTCGCAAGCTCGCTCCTCAGGGAGCGGGGATATGCCGGACGAACTCAGTCGTCGTTGTTCCCGCCCGGTGCGGTCTTCTGCACCGTCATCAGGAACTCGATGTTCGTCTTGGTCTTCTTGAGCTGACTGATCAGCAGGTCGATGGCCTGCTGCGAGTCGAGACCCGAGAGCACGCGACGCAGCTTGTGCACGATGGAGAATTCCTCCGGCGACAGCAGCAGCTCGTCCTTACGAGTACTCGACAGGTTGACGTCCACCGCCGGGAACACCCGGCGCTCGGAGATCTTGCGGTCGAGCTTGAGCTCGGCGTTGCCGGTGCCCTTGAACTCCTCGAAGATCACCGTGTCGCCGGTGGAGCCGGTCTCGACGAGCGCCGAGGCGATGATCGTCAGCGATCCGCCGTTCTCGATGTTGCGTGCCGCACCCAGGAACCGCTTGGGCGGGTACAGCGCGGTCGAATCGACACCACCGGACAGGATTCGACCCGACGCGGGCGACGCGTTGTTGTACGCACGACCCAGACGGGTGATCGAGTCCAGCAGCACCACAACGTCTTTCCCGCTCTCGACGAGTCGCTTGGCGCGCTCGATCGCGAGCTCGGACACCGAGGTGTGGTCTGACGGCGGCCGATCGAAGGTCGAGGCGATGACCTCACCCCGCACCGAACGCTGCATGTCCGTGACCTCCTCGGGACGCTCGTCGACGAGGACGACCATGAGGTGGCATTCGGGATTGTTGGTCGCGATCGCGTTGGCGATGTCCTGCAGGATCGTCGTCTTACCGGCCTTCGGCGGCGACACGATCAGGGCGCGCTGCCCCTTGCCGATCGGCATGATCAGATCGATCACACGGGTGTCGAGTCGTTCGGGGGTGGTCTCCAGCCGCAGGCGCTGGTTCGGGTACAGCGGGGTGAGCTTGTTGAACTCGGGGCGACGCTTGGCCGTCTCGACGTCTCCGCCGTTGACGGTGTCCAGCCGCACCAGCGGGTTGAACTTCTGGCGCTGGTTCTGTTGGTCGCCCTCGCGCGGCACCTTGACCGCACCGGTGATCGCGTCGCCGCGTCGAAGTCCGTTCTTGCGGACCAGGTTCATCGAGACGTAGACGTCGTTCGGACCGGCGAGGTACCCCGAGGTGCGCACGAAGGCGTAGTTGTCGAGCACGTCGAGGATGCCGGCGACGGGCTGCAACACGTCGTCGTCGGACACCTGCGGCTCGTTCGGGGTGTCGCGATTCTGGCCGCGACGACGCTCACGGAACCGGCGACCCCGACGGCGACCGCCGCCCTCGCCGTCGTCGTCCTGACCACCGTCGCGGTTCTGGCCCCCGTCACGATTCTGATTTCCGTCGCGGTTCTGGTTGCCGTCGCGGTTCTGCTTGTCGCGATTCTGGCCCCCGTCGCGGTTCTGGCCCCCGTCGCGATTCTGGTTGTCGCGGTTCTGGTTGCGGTTGCGGCGAGTGCGCTGGTCGTTGCCGTCGGAGTCACCCGCGGCCTCGCCCGAGCCGTCACGGCCGCGGCGTCGCTCGCGTCCCGCACCGGTCTCCGACGAGTCGGCCTCGGAAGCGCTGCCGCCCTTGGGTGCATCCCCGGCCTGGGCCTCGGACTTCGCCGCGTCGGCGCCGTTCCTCGAGCCGTCGGCCTGGGTGGCTGCCGGGCTGTTCGTTCCCGAAGCGTCGGCGTTCGCGGTCTCGGTGGACGACGCCTCGGCCGGTGCGTCGGCGGCGGCCTTGCGGCCGGTGCCGCGCTGGGTGCGCGCGCCGCTACGGGGGGCGTCGTTCTTCTCGGTCGTGTCCGCCCTGGCCGTTGCCGGGGAGTCGCCGATGGTCAGTTGGTCGTCGTTCGTCGCCGGCTTCGACGTGCCGGCCTTCGACCGGGCGGGAGCGCTCTTCGCGGCCGGGGCGTCGCCACCCGCCTGGCGCTCCTTGATCGCGGCGATCAGATCGCCCTTGCGCATCCCGGAGGTGCCCTTGATGCCGAGTTCACCGGCGACCGTCCGCAGTTCGCTGAGCACCATGCCGGACAGGCCGGTTCGTGCACGTGTCTTGGTGGCCGGTCGTCCCGAGTCGGGGCCGGCCGAACCCGAGGATTCCTGCTCGGCAGGTGCGGTGATCAGGTCCGTATCGGTCACGGAAGTCCTTTCGTTCCTCCCGCAGACGAGAACTGCGTGAGGTCTACGTTTCCCTGCTTCTGTGCGCTAGGGAGTCCGTCCGCGGTGGACGGTGAGAATGTGTGGTCCGCTGCGAGCGTGCCCGGAAACACCTGCGCTTCGGCACCGTCGACAGAGATCCATGACCCCGGCCCGGATCCACAGCCGGTCATCTCCGATCGGTGAAGGATGAGAAGCGGCAGGACAAGCCTGCGCGGCTAGACCAGAATATGGTACCCCGTTCGCATGATAGGGGCAACACGCCGGAAGCGCCAAATGAATGCGCATTCACTCCGGCGGTCGTGCGGACGACGCCGATCAGCCGACGGTGATCTCGACGCCGCCGGCGACGGCAACCGACCGGGCGTCGAACCCGAGGCCCTGCGCCAGCTGACGGATCTCGGCGGGCACCGGCGCCGTACCGAGCACCAGCACGGTCGGTCCCGCTCCGGACACCGTCGCGGCATGACCCCGAGCACGCAGCGCGCTGACCAGATCGTGCGTCGGCGCCATCGCCGACGCCCGGTACGGCTGGTGCAGTCGATCCTGGGACGCGGCCATGAGGTTGCGCGGATCGGTGGTCAGCGCGACGACGGCGAGGGCCGACCGGCTCAGGTTGAACACGGCGTCGGCGCGCGGGACCGAATCCGGGAGCAGCCCGCGGGTGAACGACGTCGACGACTCGGTGTCGGGCACGAAAACCGTCGCGTAGATGTCGGGGTGCACCGGGAGACGGTGCGCGTGATACGAGGCGACGCCGTCGGCCGATTCGGTCCACGTGACGACCGCCGAGCCGAGCACGCTCGCCGCCGCGTTGTCGGGGTGGCCCTCGAATTCGCTGGACAGCTGTACCAGTTCGTCGGGCGAGAGCCCCGGACCGAGGCCCGCGGCCGAGATCAGGCCCGATGCGGCGGCGAGACCCGACACCGCGGCGGCGGCGGACGAACCCAGACCCCGGGAATGCGGGATCCGGTTGACGCAGCGCAATGTCAGACCGGGGGCCCGCAGCCCGGCGTGTGCCAGTCCGCGGGTGAGCGCCCGCACCACGAGGTGCGAGTCGTCGCGGGGCACGGCATCGGCGCCCTCACCCTCGACCTCGAGGGTGACGCCATCCGGGACGGTCTCGACGATCACCTCGTCGTAGATTCCGAGAGCTATTCCGAGACAGTCGAATCCGGGCCCCAGGTTGGCACTGGAGGCGGGCACGCGGACCCTCGTCGACAGCCCTACCGGCACCGTACCCGCGGCAGCCGCCGCGGACCCGGCCCCGTCAGCCGACACCGAGAGCATTCGCGACCGCCACCGGGTCCACCGGAATGGCCTCGACCGCCGGGATGCCCGCCAGCGCGGTGTCGGGGTCCTTGAGACCGTTGCCGGTGACCGTGCACACCACGGTCGAGCCCCGCTCGATCCAACCGTCGGCACTTGCGGCGAGCAGACCCGCGACGCTGGCCGCCGACGCCGGCTCGACGAACACGCCTTCCTTGCCGGCGACGAGTCGGTAGGCCTCGAGCAGCTTCTCGTCGGTGGCCGCCAGGAACTGTCCGTTCGACTCGTCCTTCGCGGCGACGGCCTGGTTCCAGCTGGCCGGGGAACCGATGCGGATGGCGGTGGCGACGGTCTCCGGGTCTTTCACCGGCGCGCCGTTCACCAGCGGCGCGGCGCCCGCGGCCTGGACACCGAGCATGCGCGGCACCGACGACGAGACGCCGTCGGCGTGATACTCCTTGTAGCCCTTCCAGTACGCGGTGATGTTGCCCGCGTTGCCGACCGGCAGAGCGTGGACCTCGGGGGCACGGCCCAGCACGTCGACGATCTCGAAGGCGGCGGTCTTCTGACCCTCGATCCGCGCCGGGTTGACCGAGTTCACGAGTTCGATCTCGGTGAACTCGGCGGTCGCCTTGCGCGCGAGTTCGAGACAGTCGTCGAAGTTGCCCTCGACCTGGATGATCTTGGCGCCGTGCATGACCGCCTGAGCGAGCTTGCCCATCGCGATCTTGCCCTGCGGGATCAGGACGGCGCAGGTGATCCCGGCCCGGGTGGCGTATGCGGCGGCCGATGCCGAGGTGTTGCCCGTGGATGCGCACAGGACCGCGGTCTTGCCGTTGTTGACCGCGTTGCTGACGGCCATCGTCATGCCGCGGTCCTTGAACGAACCGGTGGGGTTGAGGCCCTCCACCTTGAGGTAGACGTCGCAACCCGTCAGCGACGACAGATGCGGCGCACTGATCAGCGGGGTGCCACCCTCGAGCAGCGTGACGACCTTCCAGTCGTCGGCGACGGGCAACCGCGACCGGTAGGCCTCGATGAGGCCCGGCCACGCGCGGTGCACAGGCGTAGAAGTCGCTTCAGTCATCGGTACCTTCCAATCGCAACACACTCGACACCTTGATGACGGCGTCCATGTCTTCAAGCGCCGCAACACAATCCGATTGAGCTCGGTCGGGGGCGCGGTGGGTGACCAGGATCAGGCGGGCGTCGTCGCCCGCGCCCTCCTGGCGCACCGCGGCGATGCTGACCGACCGCTTCGAGAACTCCCCCGCGACCTGCGCCAGCACGCCGGGCTTGTCGGCCACCCGCATCGAGACGTAATACCGCGTGAACACGTCGTCGATCGGGGCGACGGGCAGGGAGGCGTAGGTCGACTCGAGCGGTCCGCGCCCGCCGTGCACGCGGTTGCGGGCGGCCATGACCATGTCGCCGAGAACCGCGGATGCCGTCGGCGATCCCCCGGCACCCTGCCCGTAGAACATCAGCCGCCCGGCGTTCTCGGCTTCCACGACGACGGCGTTGAACGCGCCGTTCACGGTCGCCAGCGGGTGGGTCAGCGGAATCAGCGCGGGGTACACGCGCGCCGAGATCCGTTGCGCGCCATTGGCGTCGCGGACGCGCTCGCAGATCGAGAGCAGTTTGATCGTGCAGTCGAACTTCTTGGCCGCGACCAGGTCCGCGGACGTGACCGAGGAGATGCCCTCGCGGTGCACATCGGCCGCCGTGACCCGCGTGTGGAAGGCGATCGAGGCGAGAATCGCCGCCTTGGCCGCGGCGTCGTAGCCCTCGACGTCGGCCGTCGGATCGGCTTCGGCATATCCGAGGCGGCCGGCCTCGGCGAGGGTGTCGGCGTAGTCGGCGCCCGTCTCGTCCATCGCGGAGAGGATGAAGTTGGTGGTGCCGTTGACGATGCCGTTGACCCGCTCGACGGTGTCGCCGGCCAGCGACTGCATCAGCGGACGGATGACCGGGATGGCGCCGGCGACCGCGGCCTCGAAGTAGAGGTCCACCTTGGCATCTGCCGCGGCGGTCGCGAGTTCGCCGGTGTATTCGGCGAGGAGCGCCTTGTTCGCCGTCACCACCGACTTGCCGCTCTCGAGCGCCGACCGGATCAGACCGCGGGCCGGGTCGATGCCGCCCATCAACTCCACGACGATGTCGACGTCGTCGCGCGCGACGAGTGCTGCCGGGTCGTCGGTCAGGAGATCCTGCGCGATCTTGCGGGGACGGCCGAGATCCCGCACCGCGACGCCGCGGATCTCCACGGGAGCCCCGACGCGCGCCCGGAGGTCGTCGGCGTTGTCGGTGATGATGCGCACCACCTCGGCACCGACATTGCCCATGCCGAGCACCGCGACACCGATGGTGCGCGAGTCCGCATCGGTTGCGCCGCTTGTGTTCTGCACTGATCCGGTCACAGGCCCACCTCCAGGCTGAGGAAGTCGTCGATGGTCTCCCGGCGCAGCAGCAGCCGGGCGTTCCCGTCGGCCACCGCCACCACGGGCGGTCTCATGGTCATGTTGTAGCGGCTCGACATCGAGTAGCAGTAAGCACCGGTGGCCGCCACCGCGATCAGGTCGCCGGGTCCGAGATCCTCCGGCAGCCAACAGTCCTTGATCACGATGTCGCCGCTCTCGCAATGCTTTCCGACGACCCGGCACACCACCGCACGGGCCTCCGACACCCGGGAGACGAGCCGGACGTCGTATTCGGCGTCGTAGAGAACGGTGCGGATGTTGTCGCTCATGCCGCCATCGACGGAGACGTAGCGTCGTACGGCGCCGCCGCCGAGTGCGACGTCCTTCACGGTGCCGACGCGATACAGCGTGATCGTGCCCGGGCCGGCGATGGCGCGGCCCGGTTCGACGGCGATGGTCGGCATGGGCAGCCCGAGCGCTGCCGACTCCCGCTCGACGATCGCCGCGAGCGTCTCCGCCACCTTCTGCACCGGCAGCGGGCGTTCCTCGGGGAGGTACGAGATCCCCAGTCCGCCACCGAGATCGACGACCGACATCTGCGCGGTCTTCTCGACACCGAACTCGCCGACGACGTCGCGGAGCAGTCCGAGCACCCGGTGGGCGGCCAGCTCGAATCCGTCCATGTCGAAGATCTGCGACCCGATGTGGCTGTGCAGACCCACGAGCCTGAGGTTGTCGGTCGCGAAGACCCGCCGGATGGCTTCCATCGCGATCCCACCGGCGAGCGAGAATCCGAACTTCTGGTCCTCGTGTGCGGTCGAGATGAACTCGTGGGTGTGCGCCTCGACACCGACGGTCACGCGCACCAGCACGTCGGCGACGACACCGCGTTCGTGGGCGATCGCGTCGAGCCGATCGATCTCGATCATCGAGTCGAGGACGACGTGCCCGATCCCGGCGTCGACCGCAGCGCGCAGCTCGTCGACGCTCTTGTTGTTGCCGTGCAATGCGATTCGCTCCGGCGGGAAACCGGCGCGCAGTGCGATGGCGAGTTCACCGCCGCTGCAGACGTCCAGGGACAGCCCCTCGTCGTCGACCCAGCGCGCGATCTCGGTGCTCAGGAACGCCTTCGACGCGTAGTGCACTCGCCCGTACGGGCCGAACGCCGCCATCATGTCCCGGCAGCGCGACCGGAAGTCGGCCTCGTCCACGACGAACGCCGGCGTCCCGAACTCTTCGGCGAGCTGACTCACCGGCACGCCGGCCAACCGCAGCTCGCCCGATTCGTCGCGGGATGCGTTGCGCGGCCACACCTGTGCGGGGATGGCGGCGAGCACCGCCGGGTCGTTCGGACGCTCGGCGAGATGGGGTGCGGCCAGCAGTTCGGCGTGCCGGGGGCCGGCGGGGTGGGCGTTCACATCTGCTCCGGCGCGGTGACGCCGACGAGCCCCAGGCCGTTGGCCAAGACCTGACGGGTGGCCTCGCACAGGGCGAGCCGGGCCCGGTGGATGTCCGCCGGTTTCTCGTCACCCTGCGGCAGGACACGGCACTTGGCATAGAACCGGTGGTAGGTGCCGGCGAGGACCTCGAGGTAGCGACAGACCCGGTGCGGCTCGCGCAACGTGGCGGCGGTCGCGACGACATCGTCGAAATCGCCGATGGTGCGGATCAATTCGCCCTCAGCGGGATCGTCGAGCAGGTCGAGATGGTCCAGCGACGACACGACCCCGAGGTCAGCGGCGTTGCGGGCCAGTGCGGACATCCGCGCGTGGGCGTACTGCACGTAGTACACCGGGTTGTCGTTGGACTGTTTGGTGAGCAGGTCGAGATCGATGTCGATGTTGACGTCGACCGACGAGCGGATCAGCGAATAGCGCGCGCCGTCGACGCCGACCGCGTCGACGAGGTCGTCGAGCGTGATGACCGTGCCGGCACGCTTGCTCATACGAACCGGCGTGCCGTCGCGCACGAGGTTGACCATCTGGCCGATCAGCACCTCGACGGTGGCCGGGTCGTCGCCGAGCGCCGCCGCCGCGGCCTTGAGCCGGCTGATGTACCCGTGGTGATCGGCGCCGAGCATGTAGATGCACAGGTTGAAGCCGCGGTTGCGCTTGTCACGGTAGTAGGCGATGTCGCCCGCGATGTAGGCGGCGTTGCCGTCGCTCTTGAGGACCACACGGTCCTTGTCGTCACCGAACTCGGTGGACCGCAGCCACCACGCGCCGTCCTTCTCGTACAGGTTGCCGTTGGCCTTGAGCTCGCCGATGCACTCGTCGACGAGGCCGGTGGCGAACATCTTGTCCTCATGGGTGAAGACGTCGAAGTCGGTGCCGAAGTCGTGGAGGCTCTGCTTGATGTGGGTGAACATCAGGTCCACCCCGACCGAACGGAACGTCTCGAGGCGGTCGGCGTCGGGCTGCGACAGCACCTCGGGGACCGTCTCGACGACCTTCGCGGCGATGTCGGCGATGTAGTCGCCCGCGTAGCCGTCCTCCGGGGTCGGAATGCCCAGGGCCGCGGCCTCCAGCGACCGGGCGAACCGGTCGATCTGGGCACCGTGGTCGTTGAAGTAGTACTCGCGCGTGACCGCACCACCGCGAGCGGCCAGCACGCGGCCGAGCGCGTCGCCGACGGCCGCCCAGCGGGTACCGCCCAGGTGGATCGGTCCGGTCGGATTGGCCGACACGAATTCGAGGTTGATGACCGAGCCGGCGAGTTCGTTTCCGCGGCCGTAGTCCGCACCCCGGGCCAGCACCGCCGCGACGACGGTGTTCTGCGCGGCGGCCCCGAGCCAGAGGTTCACGAACCCGGGACCGGCGATCTCGGCCTTCGCGACACCCTCGGCCGCGGCGAACGCCTCCGCGAGCCAGCCGGCGAGTTCCCGCGGGTTCACGCCGAGCCGCTTGCCCATCTGCAGGGCGACGTTGGTGGAATAGTCGCCGTGGTCAGCGTGACGGGGGCGCTCGACGACGATGGAGTCGGGCACCAGGTTCTCGTCCAGTCCGCGGTCGCGGACCACGGTCAGGGTCACGTCGCGCAGCAGCGCGGCCAGGTCGGCGGGAGTCACAGGACACCATCCTATTGGCCGCGGCCACTACACCGACAATCGCACCCTGCTCCACCCATCGGGCCCACCAGTACACTCGTGTGCGCCGAGCGCGGGCCGGGTCTCCCGCGGGTCCGCTCGGCCCCCGCAGTCGGATGAGGAAAGAAGTCAATGGCGCGCAAACCAGGGGCCAACGTCCCCAAGTCCCGCAAGCGAGCAGGATCCGTTCCCTCGGCGACAGGACGTCAGGTCGACTGGATGCTGATCGGCGCCGTCGTGGTGGTCATCGGCCTCATCGCCGGACTCGCGATCTACCTCGTCCCCAAGTTCAACGAGCGGCGGGCCGAACAGAAGGACGACTTCGCCGTGGAAACGGTGTCCGAGTTCGTGCCCTCACCGCAGAATCCCGATCCGTCGGCGAACATCCCGGGTGTCACGAAGCGCTACTACGAGGCCGCGCGGCACGTCACCGCGACCCAGCGTGTCGCCTACGACCAGTCGCCTCCGTTCGGCGGACCGCACGATGAGATCTGGGCGACCTGCACCGGCGTCGTGTACCCGAACCCGTTGCGGTCGGAGAATGCCGTCCACGCCCTCGAACACGGCGCGGTCTGGATCACCTACAACCCGGACACGATCTCACCCGAGGACCTCGACTACCTCAAGCAGCTCGTCCGCGGTGAGCAGTACCTGTTCCTCTCGCCCTACCCCGGACTCGACCAGCCGGTGTCGCTGCAGAGCTGGGGACACCAGCTCAAGCTCGAATCCGCCCGCGATCCGCGCGTCAACCAGTTCATCACCGCGCTGCGCCGCAACATGATGCCCGGGGTCTACCCGGAGAACCCGCAGACCGCCGCCTACCCCGAGACCCAGGCCACCTGTACCGCCATCCCCGGGTTCGATCCGTCGAACCCCCCGCCGGCCGACGAGGGTGAGCCCGGCCCCGACGCCGTCCCGATGGATGGCGGCAACCAGCAGCCCGCGGGCTGACGCGGGTTCCCAGCGAGCAGCAGACCAGGTAACGGACCGGGCCGCACGCCCCGACGAGATCGGCGAGGACCAGCGATGACCGACAACAGCGACCAGCCCGAATCCCGGGACGAGACAACGACTCCCGAGGGTCCGGACGACACCGCCGAGCCGTCGTCGCGCCCACGGATCCTGCTCGCCCTGGGCGGCGCCGCCCTCCTACTGTTCGGTCTCGGCCTGGGACTGCTGATCCAGGCGAGCCTCGCCGACGACTCCACCGGCGACGATTCCCCGGCTGCGAACTCGGCGGCCGTCGGCTTCGCGCAGGACATGACCCGCCACCATGAGCAGGGTGTGGAACTGGCCGCCATCGAACTCGAACACGGCACCGACCCCGAGGTGCGGAGCATGGCGTTCGACATCCTCACCGCCCAGAGCAATGAGATCGGCCAGATGCAGTCGTGGCTGACGCGATGGGGTCAGCCCGTCACCAACCCCGGCGCGACCATGGCGTGGATGGGCCACGGCGGTTCCGAGACCGACGGACACGACCACTCCGATCCCGCGGATCACTCCGCCGGCGGTCACGATCACGGCCACGGTGGCGACGGCAGTTCGGACCACGGGTACATGGACCACGGGGACATGGATCACGGGGACATGTCCGCACCCGCCTCAGGTGCCGCGGACTCCGACGCAGAACAGCCGCCGATGCCCGGGATGGCGACGTCGGCGGAGATGCAACAGTTCCGCGCGATGCGGGGTCCCGAGGTCGACATCCGGTTCCTCCAGCTGATGCTGCGTCACCACGAGGGCGGTCTGCACATGATGGAATACGCCGCCGACCCGGCCAACGTCGAGCAGGCCTACGTCCGCGACCTGGCGTCGAGCATGAAACGGACCCAGGACAAGGAGATCGCCATCATCACCCAGATGCTGGCCCTGCGTGGCGCACAACCACTTCCGCTGAACTGAGCGCCCCGCACGGCGGGCACGCCGGTGAGGTGAGCAAGTTCGGTCGGGCCACGCGGCTCTCCGAACGGCGATGATGGCGGCATGCTCTCACCACGCCTCGCGGCCGCGGTCGACGCGTTGCCACTGGCCCCTGGTCTGCGAGTCCTCGAGATCGGCTGCGGGCCCGGGCCGGCAGCACGCGAGGTGGCGCGCCGGGTGGGACCCGACGGCTTCGTACTCGGCATCGATCGGTCGCCTCAAGCCGTGAACGCCGCCCGCCGGGCCGCGATCGCCGGCGGCTTCGGTCCGGACCGACTCGACTTCGACTGCAGCGCCATCGAGGACTTCGACCTCGGCGCGCGCATCCCGTTCGACGTGGCGTTCGCACTGCGCGTCGGCGCACTAGACGGGCGACACCCCGATCTCTACGACGCGGCCGTGGGGGCCGTGGCCCGGGCGCTGCGTCCGGGCGGAGTGCTGCTTGTCGACGGCGGTGATCCGTTGCGGCGCATCGAGTTGCCGGCGAGTTGAGGCAGATCAGCACCGCGTGCGCGTGGAACTGTGGCGATCACGCCGGGGCTGTGGCACGCTGCTGCCCAGCGCCGCGTGCCGGTGGCGGACCGCATCAGGCATGGAGGCGCCGGGAGAGCCGTACGTGTGAGGGAACATCCTCCGGGCTGCTCGGTTCAGCAATAGGTATCGGTATCCGATACCTATTGCTGAACGCGGCAGAAGCCGCCTGACAATGGCACATACCCCGCCAAGCCCACCTGTTCAGCGCGGAGGCCAGGGATTATGGGATCGGGCCCCGGAGACTCCCGGGAAGAACGGCTACGCCGGTCAGTGCTACTGGTGCCCCCGATAGGATTCGAACCTATGGCCTTCTGCTCCGGAGGCAGACGCTCTATCCCCTGAGCTACGGGGGCTCATCGGGCGGGACTCAGCCTAGCGCACCGATCCGTCGACATCCCAATCGGCAGCTCAGGACACGCCGAGCGGGCTCTGCACTCGGACCGACGACCCGTGCTCGCCGCGGAGGACGTGCAGCTGGGCCGGAATTCGTGCGCGGAGTTCGTCGACGTGACTCACCACGCCGACGACACGCCCGCCGGCCCGCAAGTCATCCAGGACCCCCATGACGAGGTCGAGCGCCTCGGGATCGAGGGTGCCGAAACCCTCATCGATGAAGATGGTGTCGAGCACCCGCCCGCCCGACTCCGCGGAGACGACGTCGGCGAGTCCGAGTGCGAGGGCCAGCGATGCGAAGAAGGTCTCGCCGCCGGACAGCGTCGTCGTCGGGCGGAGCGCGCCGGTGTACTCGTCGCGGACCTCGATACCGAGGCCGCCACGCCGGCCCCGGACACCCGCGGCGTCGGTGTGCACGAATTCGTAACGCCCGGAGGACATCTCGCGGAGACGACCCGACGCGGCGACGAGGACCTCGTCGAGACGCGCGGCCAGCACGTAGGACCGCAGCGACATCCGGCGTGCGTTCTGTCCGCGCCCGCTGACCAATTCGGCGAGTCCCTGGAGTTCGGCGTGACGTTCCTGCAGAGGCGCCAGGGAGTCGAGGGCCTCCCAGAAGTGGGTGACGTACTCCTGGAGGTCGGCCGCCTGCCGGCCGGCCACGGCGTGTTCCTTCGCGGCGGTGTCGAGGCGGCGGCGGGCGGCGTCACGGTCTGCGGTGAGCTGTTCGACATCCGGCTCCGGAGTCGACATCGCGGCGCGCACATCCTCGTCGGCGAGGGTCTCCTCGGCAGCGGCGCGCAGACTGGCGGCCTCCTGCAGCAACGTGTCCCACGCCGCGATCTGCTTGTCCGGGGCGAATGCCGCTCGGACGGCGGCGACATCGTCGAACCCGGCGTCGGCACACGCCGCGGACAATCGATCGGTCGCCTCGGCGACCCGGTCCCGCGCTCGCGCGGCTTCTTGCCGGGCGTTCCGGTGACGACGGGTGCGACGGACCAGCTCGGCGAGTTCACGGCGCCGCTCGGCGACCCCGCCGCGGCCGCCGGTTGCCTCCCGGACGGCCTCATCGAGCTCGGTGAGGTTCTGCCGCAACGCGGTCACCCGCTCGCGACGGGCGGACTGGGCCGACTCGTCGTCGGCGAGGGTGGTGCGCCACCCATCGACCTCGGCGTCGATCCGATCGACCGCCGTCTGCAGCGCTGGGAGTCGCGACGCGGCACGTTCCGCGGCAGCCAGTTCGGCGCCCACCCGGGCGAGGTCGGCGTCGACGGCGTCGGAACGAGCACCACCGATCACGGCGTCGAGATGCGTACGGCGTTCGACGAGAGCCGCCACCGCGGATTGCGCGATGGCCTTGATCGCGCTCGCCCGCTCCTCGGCGGCCGCTGCCGCGTCTTCGTTGGCTGTGACCTCGGACGCCGGGGCGTCGCCGTCGTCGGTGGCCGGTCGAGGGTGCGTCACTGAACCACACACGACGCAGGGTTCACCCTCGACGAGCCCGCCCGCCAGTTCCACTGCCATCCCGGCGAGGCGACGCTCGCGGGCGTCGAGCACGCGCTCCCGCGCAGCGGCATGGGCGTCGCGGGCGTCGAGCAACTCCTTCTCGGCGGTCGCGAGCCGGACCAGCACCGCGTCCCGGTCGGTGAGTGCGTCGCGTACGCGGCGGAGTGCGTCGCGCTCGGCCCGGAGTTTCGGAGCCTGCATCCGCAACTCCCCCGCTTCCGCCAGTGCGGCGACGGCCTCGGCGCGACGGCCCGGCGCGGCGTCGAGCAGGGTCCGGGTCTGGGCAGTGCGGCGGTCCGCCTCGACGATCGCCGAGTTCAGGGTCTGGATCTCGGCGACCAGAGCCGGCCGCTGCGCGACGCGTTCGGCGAGGGGCTCCCACCGCCCCGACTCCTCGGTCCAGCGGTCGATCGCCGCATCCAGGCGTGCGTCGAGATCCTCGTCTGACCCGCCGGCGCACAGAGACTCACCCTCCGGCAGCGCGCACAGCTCTGCGTGCGCACGCGTGACGGCCTGCTCGGCGACCGTGAGTTCGCGAGTGACACGGTCGGCGTCGTCGGCGAGCGGCACGATGGGCGCCGCCTGCAGGGCCTGCCGACGAGCCTGTGCCGCCGCGCTCAGAGCGGCTTCGCCGTCCGCGAGCCGTGCGAGTCGCTCGGTGGCCGCACGCCCCCGGCGACGCAGCTCGGCGAGCCGGCTCCCGCTCTCGTACGCGGCCTGCGTCTGGTCGGCCGCGGCCTGCGCCGCACCTGACTCGAGGCGCATGCGCTCCGCGGCGGTGCGCGCACGCTCGAGACATTCCTGCGCCCAGTCGAAGTCGGGTTCGGCGGTCGGTTCGACCCCGCCCACCGCCACGATCTGACCGGCGACCCGGTCGAGCACGGCGGTCTGTTCGGTCAGCTTCGCCGCGCTCTCCCGCGCGCGGTCACGCAACCACTCCTCGAGGTCACCGAACCGCTCGGTGTCGAACAACCGCTCCAGCAGCGCTTCCCGCTCATCGGAGTGCGCGCGCAGGAATCGGGCGAAGTCGCCCTGCGGCAGCAGGACCACCTGGAAGAACTGATCGGCACTCATCCCCAGCAGCCGGACCACGGCGTCGCCGATCTCGGGGATGCGGGTCAGGTCGGGTCCGGATCCGTCGACCCACACGAGCGTCGCCCGAGCGTTCACCTTGCGGGTGCCGTCGCCGCGCTTCTTGGGTCGTTCGTGTTCGGGCGACCGCGTGATCCGGAGTCGGCGGGACGCGATCGTCGCCTCGAGTTCGACCTCCGGGATGTCCTCGGCCGCAGCGTGATCCGAGTGCAGGCGCCGGTTGGTGTCGCGCACGCCCGGTACCCGACCGAACAGTGCGAAGGCGACCGCGTCGAGGACCGTGGTCTTGCCGGCGCCGGTCTGGCCGTGCAGCAGGAACAGTCCGTCACCGCCGAGGTCGTCGAAGTCGACCGTGATCTCGTCGGCGAACGGACCGAAGGCCCGGACGCGCAGACGGTGCAGCCTCATGCGGACTCCGCGACGATCGCCTCGATGTCGAACAGGGTCAGTTCGGCCGCATCCGATTCGGGTTCGCCGACCACGGCGCGGAGTGCGCGTTCGAGGAGCACCCGCTCCCCCTTCGTCGGCTCGTCGCGTACGTCCTCGATGAACGATGCAACGATCTCGGCGTCGGTCCGGCCGCGCACGCGGGAACGGTAGTCGACGCCGGAGCCGGAATGCGGCCGCTCCCACTGCACATGGACCGCGAACGGGAACCGCTCGCGCAGCCGACGCATCGCGTCGGTCGGGCGGACCGGGTCGGTCAGCGTCACCTCGACGTAGTGGTCCTGCGCCGCGGCGTACCTTTCGTCGGTCAGCAGGTCGCCGAGAACGCCGGTGAGAGAGCTCAGTTCGCGGACGACGGGCAGCTCGTGTGCGCGGACCTCGGCGACGCCGTCGGCGTCGAGATCCACCACCAGGGCCGCCTTCCGGTGGGTTCGCTCACCGAAGGAGTACGGCAGCAGCGAACCGCTGTAACGGACCGTGTCGGTGACACGTTGCGGCGAGTGCAGATGCCCGAGGGCGACGTAGTCGGCGCCCGAGAACGTCTCGGCGGGAACCGTTTCCACCCCGCCGACACTGATCGAGCGCTCCGAACCGGAGGCCGCGGCCCCGCTGACGAAGGCGTGGGCGACGACCACGGACCGAACCCGGCGCGCAGCCAGATCGGTGCGGACGCGAGTCATGGCGGCGTCGAGGACAGCGGTGTGCCCGCCGATCGACTCGACGCCGAGGTGGCGTCGCGCGGTGTCGGGTTCGAGATAGGGGATGCCGTAGAACGCGACGTCTCCGTGGGCGTCCGACAGGATGACCGGACGGTCGATGTCGGCGATCGAGGTCCGCAGATGCAGGCCACCGGCGGCGGCGAATCCCGACCCCGCACCGAGGCGGGTGGGCGAGTCGTGATTGCCCGAGGTGACGACGATCTGCGCTCCCGCAGCGGCGATCTCGGCCAGGCCCTCGTCGTACACGCGGACCGCGTCGGCGGACGGGACGGACCGGTCGTACACGTCACCGGCGACGATGACGGCGTCGGCCGACTCCGCGGCGACCAGTGCGGCCAGATGCGACAGTGCGCGACGCTGGTCGGCGAGCAGCTCGACCCCGTGGAACGTCCGGCCCAGGTGCCAGTCGGAGGTGTGCACGATCCGCATGGGCGCAACCTTACGGTCGGGTGCCGACAAATCGTGGGACGCGCGCTCGCCTACGCCGTCGACCCCGGCACCGACTCGGACCGACCGGCGTCGGCGCCCACCGCGTACGGGTCGACGACCTGCGGTGGGACCGTCTGATGCGCGGGCCGGACGAAGAAGAAGGTCGCCACGACGCCGATCAGCAGCGCGGCCGCGGGCAGGTAGAGCGACTGCCCCATGGCGGTCGCGAACCCCTCGCGCAGGAACTCCGGCAGTTGCCCGGCCGCACCGTCCTGGGCGTTCTCGGCGTCGACGCCGGGCAGCTCGGCCGCCAGCCGGGTCTGCAGAAGCGCTCCGATCATGGCGGAGCCGAGAACCGAACCGATGACCCGCAGGGTGTTGTAGACGCCGGCCCCGGCCCCGGCCTGATGCCACGGCAGATTGCGGGTGGCGGTCGCGGCCAGCGGCGCCCAGATACCGGCCGAGGCCACACCCATCAGGCACAACGGAATCACGATCAACCAGACCGGGGTCTCCGGGCGGGCGACGAAGCCCAACCACGCGATGGCGATCGCGTTCAGCAGCAGTGCCGAGGACACGATCGTGCGCGGGTGGACGCGATCGACCACCCGGCCCACGATCGGAGCCAGGACACCGGTCAGCACCGCCATCGGCACCAGAACGACCGCCGACTCCGTCGGCGACATCCCGCCGACGAGCTGGAGGAAGAACGTCAGGGGGATCATCATCGCCGACACGGCGAAGCCCATCGACGCGATGCCGATGGTCGACAGCGAGAAGTTACGGTCGCGGAACAGCGACAACGGGACCAGGGGCTCGGTGCGGATGCGGGACTGCCAGTAGACGAAGACCCCCAGGACCACGACTCCGCCGACGATGAGCAGCCAGATCCAGGTATCCCAGTCGAAGGTCTCCCCCTCCTGGATGCCGAACACCAACGCGGACAGCCCCACCGCGGACAGGCCGACCCCGATCCAGTCGAACTGGTGGTCGTTCGTGCTCACCCGCGGGACGAGAACGGCCGCGAGGACGAGACCGGCGAGGCCGACGGGCAGGTTGATGAAGAAGATCCACTCCCAGCCGAACGCGTCGGTCAGCACGCCGCCGAGCAACGGACCGACGAGGGTCGCCACGCCGGCGACCGTGCCCCACACGCCCATTGCGGCGCCGCGCTTCTCGGCCGGGAAGATGCGAGTGATCAGCGCCATCGTCTGCGGGGTGATGAGGGCGGCGCCGACACCCTGCAGACCGCGGGCCGCGATCAGCTCACCGATCGACGACGACAGGCCGCACCAGAGGCTGGCCGCGGTGAAGACCGCCAGACCGAGCTGGTACATCGTCTTGGGGCCGAACTTGTCACCCAGGCGACCGGTGATCAGCAGCGGCACCGCGTAGGTGAGCAGGTACGCACTGGTGACCCAGACGACGCCGTTGACATTCGTGTCGAGGTCGGCCTGGATACGCGGCTGGGCCACGGCCACGATCGTCATGTCGACGAGGATCATGAAGAAGCCCACGCAGAGCGCCAGCATCGCGGCCCACGGGCGGGCGGTGACCATCTCGTCGGTGCCCGCGTTCTGGCCGCGGGTGGCGTCGCTCGACTGCATTTCCCGATGCTAGTGGTGTGTCTCGGAAAGAGGTGGCCGGTATCCGGTGGAGCGATCGGTGAGCTGGCAAGGCGGAGGAGGGAGCGATAGCGGAGCTATCTCGACCGACGACAACGCAGCCAGGCGCCGATCGAACGCCGGAGACCAGTCGCCTGTTTCCGAGACACACCACTCACCCTGTCCGATTCGTGAACGGCCCGCGCGATCACGGGATTCGCGGCAGCTCGGGGCGGGATGTCGCTCCGGATCATTACTGTGGAGCCATGAGCACAGAGTCCGAGCAGAGCACCGCGTCCGAGGGCGAACAGGGTTCGTACGTGATGACCGGCGAGGAGTTCGTCCGGGACACGAAGTACATCGAGACCCGCATCACCGCCGACGGCCGGGACGGCTATCCGGTGGAGGCCGGTCGGTACCGGCTCGTCGCAGCCAGGGCCTGCCCGTGGGCCAACCGGACCCTCATCGTGCGGCGGCTACTCGGCCTCGAGGACGCCATCTCGCTCGGGCTGTGCGGTCCCACGCACGACAAGAACTCGTGGACCTTCGACCTCGACCCCGGCGGAGTGGACCCGGTCCTGCAGATCCCGCGACTCAAGGACGCCTACGAGAAGCGGATCCCCGGCTACCCGAAGGGGATCACCGTGCCGGCGATGGTCGACGTGCCGACCGGCGAGGTCGTCACCAACGACTTCCCGCAGATCACCATCGACTTCTCGCTGGAATGGACCGCCTTCCATCGCGACGGCGCGCCGGAGCTCTACCCGGAGCGTCTGCGCGACGAGATCGACGAGGTCAGCCACGGCATCTACACGGAGGTCAACAACGGCGTCTACCGCTGCGGATTCGCCGGCAGCCAAGAAGCCTACGACGCGGCGTACGACCGGTTGTTCACCAAACTCGGCGAGTTGTCCGAGCGGTTGTCGACGCAGCGCTACCTGGTCGGCGACACCATCACCGAGGCCGACGTCCGGCTCTTCACCACCCTGGCGCGATTCGACGCGGTGTATCACGGCCACTTCAAGTGCAATCGGAGCAAGTTGAGCGAGATGCCGGTGCTGTGGGCCTACGCCCGGGACCTGTTCCAGACGCCCGGCTTCGGCGACACCACCGACTTCACCCAGATCAAACAGCACTACTACATCGTCCACACCGACGTGAATCCCACGCAGATCGTGCCGAAGGGCCCGGACCTCCGCGGCTGGCTCACCGCACACCATCGCGACGACCTGGGCGGTCGCCCGTTCGGTGACGGCACACCCCCCGGTCCCCCACCACCGGCCGAGGTCGTGCCCGCAGCGGACTGGGTACCGACGGAAGGAGCGGCGGCGGAATGAAAGACAAGGCGTCACAGGGACTTTCGGCAGACCACGGCCGTACGCCCCCCGGCAAGGCCGTCGAGGTGACCGGCGGAATCCTGGACCGGGCACAGCGACTGCAGGCACCCGCGGTGAAGAAGTACGTCGATTCATTGCGGCGGAAGTACCCCGACGACTCACCCGCGCAGATCATCGAGCGGCTCGAGAAGCGTTATCTGAACGCGGTCACCGGTTCCGGCGGCGCCGTCGGCGCGGCGGCCGCGGTGCCCGGTGTCGGCACGATGACCGCGTTCGGGGCGATGACCGGGGACACGGCGTTCTTCCTCGAGGCGTCGGCCCTGCTCGCGCTGTCGATCGCCGAGGTACACGGCATCCCGGTGCACGAGTCCGAGCGTCGCAAGGCCCTGGTCATGACCGTCGCGCTGGGCGAAGAGGGTGTGCTGGCCCTCGGTCGCGTGGTCGGCACCGGAGGCGGTGCGCTGCGCCGGCTCGGTGGAGCCGCCCTGCCATCCGGTGCGATCACCAAACTGAACAAGACCCTGGTGAACAAACTCGTCAAGAAGTACGCGATCCGCCGGGCGCCGCTAATCTTCGGCAAGCTCATGCCCGCCGGTATCGGTGCGGTCATCGGTGGTGTGGGGAGTCGCGCCCTCGGCCGCAAGGTCGTCCACAACGCGCGCGAGGCGTTCGGGCCGGCACCCCGGACGTGGGTCATCGACGTCGACTTCAGTGAGGCACCCACCCCGGATCCGCTCCCACCCGGTTCGTGGTGACCGCGGCGGCCGCACCGCACCCGCAGTCGTCGGCAGCCGCGCCCGGCTGGATCCGCCGGCTTCTCGGTGAGTCCTGGCGATACCGACGCGTCGTCGTCGTCACGATGATGTTCACCCTGGTCGCCGTCGGGGTGGACGTGCTGATGCCGCTGCTGACCAAGGCCGCGATCGACCACGCCACCGGCGTCGTCGACGACGGCCTCTCGCTACGGACCGTGATCGTCGCGCTGGTCGTCTCCGCCGTCGTCCGTTACGCCTGCCATCTCGGCCGGCGGGTGTTCGCGGGACGGCTCGCGGTGAACGTGCAGAACACGCTGCGACTCCGACTCCTCGACACCCTGCTGCACCTCGACGGCCGCAGCCAGCACCAGATCCGCACCGGACAGATCGTGTCTCGCTCGATCTCCGACATCCAGGTCGTCCAGAGTCTGCTGGCCATGGCGCCACTGTCGTTGGGCGCCGCGGTGCAGATGGTCGTGGCCCTGGCCATCATGGCGTACCTGTCGCCGCTCCTGACCGGGGTGGCGTTGCTGATCGCCCCGCTCATCGCCCTCGAGGTGTGGCGTACCCGGCGTCGGCTGTTCGCGGCGACGTGGTCGGCGCAGCAGGCCGCCGCCGACGTCGCCCAGCACGTGGAGGAGACCGTCACCGGCGTGCGGGTCGTGAAGGGTTTCGGCCAGGAGGAACGCGCGGTCGACGACCTCATCACCCGGTGCCGGACGGTGTTCGCTCGCCGACTCCGCGCCGCCCGGATCAATGCTCGATTCGCCCCGACCCTGGCCGCCATCCCGCAGCTGGGCATGGTCGGGGTGATCGTCGTGGGCGGCTACCTCACGATGACCGGCGCGATCACGGCCGGCACCTTCGTCGCGTTCAGCACGTACGTCGCCACCATGACCGGCATCGCCCGACTGCTGACGAACCTGATCGTCAACGCCCAGCTGGCGCGGGCGGCCGTCGAACGCGTCTACGACGTCATCGACCATCCCCACGATCCGGGCGACACCGCGACCGGCACGCTGCCCGACGGCCCCCTGGGCGTCGAACTGGACGGTGTGGGGTTCGCCCACCACACCCACGACGCCGACGACCCGCCCGCCGTGCTGTCCGGTATCGACCTGCGGATCGAGCCGGGCGAATGTGTGGCGATCGTGGGTCCGCCCGGTTCCGGCAAGTCGACCATCGCCGACCTGGTCAGCCGGTTCGAACGACCCGACTCCGGGACGATCTCGCTGCTCGGCGAGAGCGCCGGTGACGAGCCGTCCCGGTACCGGATCGACGACCTCGCGCCCGAGGCACTCCACCGTGCCGTCGCCGTCGTGTTCGACGAGCCGTTCCTGTTCTCCGACACCATCACCGCGAACATCGCGATGGGCCCGGCAGCCGCCGGGGCCGACACCGCCGACCGGGTTCGGGCAGCAGCCGCCGCGGCAGACGCCGCCGAATTCGTCGAGGCGCTCCCCGACCGATACGACACCGTCATCGGCGAACGCGGACTCACCCTGTCGGGCGGGCAACGTCAGCGCATCGCCCTGGCACGCGCCCTGTTCGCCGACCCCCGCATCCTCGTGCTCGACGACGCGACGTCCGCGGTGGACGCGACCACCGAGGCGCGCATCCTGGGCGGGCTCCGCGACCGCCGCGCCACGATGCTGGTCCTCGCCCATCGACGTTCGACGCTCGTCCTCGCCGATCGCGTCGCGGTGCTCGACAACGGCCGGATCACCGCGCTGGGGACGCTCGCCGAACTCGAGGCGACCTCACCGCGCTTCCGCGGGCTGATGTCGAGCACCACGCAACCGGCACCCGACGGCGTCCACGACGACATCCCCGGCGCGGCCCCGGTCGCCGACACCGCGCCACCGCTGCGCGGACCGGGCCCGACCGAGATCGAGAGCCTGTGGCCCGAAGTAGCTTCCGACTCGATCGACGTCGCGGCCCGGACCTCTCCGGCGATGGGGGCGGGCTCACGGACCGGTCGCGGCGGCGGCGTGGCCAGCGCGCTCGGTTCGATGCCGGCCACCCCCCAGCTCCAGGCCTCGGTGGACGCGCTCCCCCCGGCGGTCGAGCGGCCGGAGGTCGACGTCGCCGCCGCCCGACGCGAGAACCCGGTCTTCACCCTGCGCGGACTCCTCGCGCCGGTCCGGTGGCTGCTCGCCGCCGCACTGCTCGCCATCGCCGTCGACACGCTCGTCGGCCTGGCCTTCCCGAGCATCGCCCGGGCGGTCATCGACTCGACCGGACACACCGAGGGGTCGACCCTTCTATGGGCCGCGGTCGGCGGTGTCGTACTGGTCGGGGTCGGCTGGGTCGCCGCGTCGTCGATGGCGATCACCTCGACCAGGGCCGGCGAACGGGTGCTGTTCGGACTGCGGATCCGCAGTTATGCCCACATCCAGCGCCTCGGACTCGACTACTACGAGCGCGAGCTGTCGGGCCGGATCATGACCCGGATGACGACCGACATCGATGCCTTGTCGACGTTCCTGCAGACCGGACTGACCTCGGCGATCGTGGCGGTGCTGACGCTCGTCGGCGTCGGTGTCGCGCTCCTGATCACCGGCCCCCTGCTCGGACTCCTGGTGCTGCCCGTCTTCCTCCTCCTGATCGCCGCGACGATCGTCTTCCGCCGCGTCGCGAGCCGCGCCTACACGCGCTCGCGCGAGCTGATCAGCGTCGTCAATGCGGACTTCCAGGAGAACATCGCCGGCATCAAGACCACGCAGACCTACCTGCGCACCGACGACGCCCAGGCCCGGTTCGCGCGTCGTTCCGGAGAATGGGTCGAGGCCCGGATGGTCTCGCAGCGGGCGATCGCCTCGTACTTCCCGCTCATCCAGCTCATGTCCGACATCGCGACCGCGATCGCGCTCGGCGTCGGCGCCGGGCAGGTGGCGTCGGGTTCGCTCTCGGCGGGCACACTCGTCGCCTTCGTCCTCTACCTGACGATGCTGTTCGGTCCGGTGCAACAGCTCTCGCAGGTCTTCGACGGCTACCAGCAGGCGGCCGTGGGGCTCCGCCGGATCGGCGACCTGCTGCGCACGCCGAGTTCGCTGCGCACCTCGACGAGAGCCGAGTCCCCGCCACACGGGGGCTTTGACGGCGTCGTCGACTTCGACCGGGTCGGATTCCGCTACCAAGGTTCGACGACGGATGCGCTGTCCGCCGTCGACCTGCACATCCCGGCCGGGTCGTCGCTCGCCCTGGTCGGCCGGACGGGCGCCGGCAAGTCGACGATCGTCAAGCTGCTGGCGCGCTTCTACGATCCGACCACCGGACGGGTCCTGGTCGACGGCACCGACATCGGTGACTACGAACTCGCCGGATATCGGCGGCGGCTCGGCCTCGTCCCGCAGGAGCCGCACCTGTTCACCGGCACCGTCGCCGAGAACATCGCCTACGGCCGGCCCGACGCCGATCGGGCCGCGATCGTCGACGCCGCCGCCGCGGTCGGCGCACTGCGCATGATCACCGCCCTGCCCGGCCGGATGAACCATCCCATCGGGGAACGCGGCCAGGGGCTGAGCTCGGGCCAGCGCCAACTCATCGCACTGGCCCGGGCCGAACTCGTCGAGCCCGATCTGCTGCTGCTCGACGAGGCGACCGCGACCCTCGACCAGGCCACCGAGGCGCAGGTCCTCGCCGCCGGTCGGGCGGTGACCCGGCACCGCACGTCGGTGATCGTCGCCCACCGACTGGCCACGGCCGCCCGCGCCGACACCATCGCGGTGGTGGACGGCGGACGGATCGTCGAACTCGGAACACACGAGGAGCTGCTCGCGTTGGGACAGAGGTACCGCGGCTTCTGGGATGCCGGTGTCGATCCCGACGAGCCGGCGGTGCCCCGCCCCGACTCACCCGCTCCGACCAGCGCACGGAGGGCCGCCACGACGGTCACGCGGGCCACCTCGGAACTGACTCCGTAGTAACAGGTCGGTAGGTGTGAGCGAGTCGACGACGCGTAGCATCGTCAGGTGGTTCACCGATAGTCTCCACAAGAGACGACGCGTGGCAGAGAACCCGGCACCTTCAGGGAATTGAGGCGAGATACCGCTGTGAGCAGCAGTTCGATTTCAGACTTCGGACAGAACACGTGGCTGGTCGAGGAAATGTACCAGCAATACCAAGAAGACCCGAACTCGGTCGACCCGAGTTGGCACGAACTACTGAAGAACTACGAACCCGGCGACAACGGTGGCTCCGCCCCGGCCGCCGCTCCGCCCTCGAATTCCGCAAAGCCCACTGCCGCAAAGACTTCGGCCACCACAGCGGCCACCTCGTCCTCCTCCTCGACCACGAGTGCGTCGACCAACGGGTCGGCACGCAACACCTCCGCGCCGGCCACCGAGACCACGCCGCGCAAGCAGGTCACCCTGGATCAGACCCCGGCGCGCACGGCACCGCGCAAGCCCACCCCCGCCAAGGAGTCGACCGCCACGAAGGCGGCGTCGGGGCACAGCGTCGCCAGCCGTGACGGTTCCGCCCGCTCGCAGCCCAAGCCCGAGGCGGGCAAGGCCGCCGCGCCCGAGGCACAGAAGTCCGGGTCCGCGAAGTCGGACGCCCAGAAGTCCGAGAGCGCCGACGGCAACAAGGTCCTGCGCGGTCCGGCCGCGGCCATCGCGAAGAACATGGCGCTGTCGTTGGAGATCCCGACGGCCACCAGCGTCCGTGCGGTGCCCGCCAAGGCGATGATCGACAACCGGATCGTCGTCAACAATCACCTAGCGCGCACCCGAGGCGGCAAGATCAGCTTCACCCACATCCTGGGTTACGCGATCGTGCAGGCCATCAAGGCGTTCCCGAACATGAACCGGCACTTCGCCGAGATCGACGGCAAGCCGAACGTCGTCACACCCGCGCACACCAACCTCGGCCTGGCCATCGACCTGGTCGGCAAGGATGGCAACCGCACCTTGGTCGTCGCCGCGATCAAGGAATGCGAGACGATGGGCTTCGCCGAGTTCTACACGGCGTACCAGGACATCGTCCGTCGCGCGCGCGACGGCAAGCTCGGCGCGGCCGACTTCTCCGGTGTGACCATCTCGCTCACCAACCCGGGCACCATCGGCACCGTGCACTCGGTGCCGCGCCTGATGAAGGGCCAGGGCGCCATCATCGGCGCCGGCGCGATGGAGTACCCGGCGGAGTTCCAGGGCGCGAGCGACGAGCAGATCGCCGAACTCGGCGTCGGCAAGCTCATGACGCTGACGTCGACCTACGATCACCGGATCATCCAGGGCGCGGAGTCGGGCGATTTCCTCCGCACGATCCACGAGCTGCTGATCGACGACGCCTTCTACGACGAGATCTTCACCGCGTTCCACGTCCCCTACGAGCCGATCCGCTGGCGTCGCGACCTGCCCGCCGGCCTCGTCGACAAGAGCACCCGCGTCCTCGAGCTGATCGCGGCCTACCGCAGCCGCGGCCACCTGATGGCCGACATCGATCCCCTCATGATGGACAGCGATGCGCGCAGCAGCCATCCGGATCTGGACATCCAGAACTACGGGCTGACGCTGTGGGATCTCGACCGCAGCTTCAAGGTCGGCGGGTTCCACGGCCAGGAGAAGATGAAGCTGCGGGACGTTCTGTCGATCCTGCGCGACGCGTACTGCCGGCACGTCGGTGTCGAGTACACCCACATACTCGAGCCCGAGCAGCAGAAGTGGCTGCAGGAGCGCGTCGAGATCAAGCACGTCAAGCCGCCGGTCGGTGAGCAGAAGTACATCCTGAGCAAGCTCAACGCCGCCGAGGCGTTCGAGACGTTCCTGCAGACCAAGTACGTCGGGCAGAAGCGCTTCTCGCTCGAGGGCGCCGAGTCGGTCATCCCGATGATGGACGCGGTGATCGACCAGAGCGCCGAGCACAGCCTCTCCGAGGTGGTCATCGGCATGCCGCACCGCGGCCGTCTGAACGTGCTCGCCAACATCGTCGGCAAGCCGTACTCGAAGATCTTCACCGAGTTCGAGGGCAACCTGAACCCGTCGCAGGCGCACGGATCGGGCGACGTGAAGTACCACCTCGGCGCCGAGGGCAAGTACTACCAGATGTTCGGCGACAACGAGATCAACGTGTCGCTGACCGCCAACCCCAGCCACCTCGAGGCAGTCGACCCGGTGCTGGAGGGTCTGGTCCGCGCCAAGCAGGACCTCATGGACGAGGACGATCGCTTCCCGATCCTCCCGCTCATGCTGCACGGCGACGCGGCGTTCGCCGGTCAGGGTGTGGTCGCCGAGACGCTCAACATGGCGATGCTGCCCGGTTACCGCACCGGCGGCACCGTACACATCGTGGTGAACAACCAGGTCGGCTTCACCACCGCACCGGAACACTCGCGCTCGACCGAGTACTGCACCGACGTGGCGAAGATGATCGGCGCACCGATCTTCCACGTCAACAGCGACGACCCCGAGGCCTGCGTCTGGGCCGCGAAGCTCGCCGTCGACTACCGCCAGGCGTTCCACAAGGACGTCGTCATCGACCTCGTGTGCTTCCGCCGCCGCGGACACAACGAGGGCGATGACCCGTCGATGACGCAGCCGGCGATGTACGAGGTGATCGACACCAAGCGCGGCGTCCGCAAGAGCTACACCGAAGCCCTCATCGGCCGCGGTGACATCTCGACCAAGGAGGCCGAGGACGCTCTGCGCGACTACCAGGGACAGCTCGAGCGCGTCTTCAACGAGGTCAAGGAACTCGAGAAGTTCAGTGTCGAGCCGTCGCCCTCGGTCGAGGCCGACCAGACGCTGCCGACGAAGCTGGTGACCGCGGTCGACAGCAAGACGCTCGAGCTCATCGGCGACGCGTTCGTCAACGTGCCCGACGGATTCACCCCGCACCCGCGTGTGAAGCCGGTCCTGGAGCGTCGCGCCGAGGCCGCCCGCAAGGGCAACATCGACTGGGCGTTCGCCGAGCTGCTGGCGTTCGGTTCGCTGGTCATGGAGGGGCGCACCGTGCGTCTGTCCGGCCAGGATTCGCGCCGTGGCACCTTCACCCAGCGCCACTCGGTGCTCATCGACCGCAGCACCGGCTCGGAGTACACCCCCCTCAACCACCTGCAGCCCGCAGACGAGGAGAGCAACGGCGGCCGGTTCATGGTCTACGACTCCCCGCTCTCGGAGTTCGCGGTCGTCGGGTTCGAGTACGGCTACTCGGTCGGCAACCCGGACGCCCTCGTGGTGTGGGAAGCGCAGTTCGGCGACTTCGTCAACGGCGCGCAGTCCATCATCGACGAGTTCATCTCGTCGGGTGAGGCCAAGTGGGGCCAGCTCTCCGACGTCGTGCTGCTGCTGCCGCACGGCCACGAGGGACAGGGACCCGACCACACCTCGGGCCGCATCGAACGGTTCCTGCAGCTGTGCGCCGAGGGTTCGATGACGGTGGCCCTGCCGTCGACGCCGGCGAGCTACTTCCACCTGCTGCGCCGCCACGTGCTCGACGGCATCAGCCGTCCGCTCATCGTCTTCACCCCGAAGTCGATGCTGCGCAACAAGGCCGCGGTGAGCCCGGTCGAGGACTTCACCGAGGACAAGTTCCGTTCGGTGATCGACGACCCGCACTTCCTCAAGGACGGCGCGGACCGCAGCAAGGTGAAGCGCGTCCTGTTGGTGAGCGGCAAGCTCTACTACGAACTCGCCGCGCGACGCGACAAGGAGAGGCGCGACGACATCGCGGTCGTGCGCATCGAGCAGCTCTACCCGGTGCCGCACCGCCGCCTGCGCAAGACGCTCGAGCAGTACGGCAACGCGAGTGAGTTCCGGTGGGTCCAGGAAGAGCCCGCGAATCAGGGTCCGTGGCCGTTCCTCGGCCTCTGGCTGCCCGAGGTGCTGCCGGATGTGCTCGGCGGACTGCGCCGGGTCTCGCGCCGCGCGATGTCCGCGCCGTCGTCGGGATCGAGTAAGGTCCACGCGGTGGAGCAGCAGGAGATCCTCGACGAGGCCTTCGGCGAGTAACCTGCCAGACGACGACTGCGGCCACCGACCCGAGAGGGTCGGTGGCCGCAGTCGTCTGAGCGGTCGTGGGTGCCGGTTCTAGGTCAGCCGGGCTTCGCAGATGTCGGCGGCCGCCGCGACGGCCTTGTCGGCGGGCGTCATCCGGCGGGCGAGAGCAGCAGCGGCCGAACGGGTTCCGTCGTCGAACAGGACCGCGAGACCCGCGCGCGCGTCGTCGTCGGTGAAACTCGACAGCCGGACGGCCGCCCCGACGCCCAGGGCACGGACCCGTTCACCCCAGAACGGCTGATCGGCGGTGACCGCGCAAACCAGGGTGGGGAGGCCGGCCCGCAGACTCGCCGCGGTGGTGCCGGCGCCGCCGTGATGGACTGCGGCCGCGCATCGCGGCAGGACCGACGCGTGGTCGACACCCGCGACGTAGAACACGTCCGGGTCGTCGGGATCGACTCCGGTCGGATCTCCCATGGCGATGAGGCAGCGCACCCCCTGGGCACGGGCGGCTGTCCGCCAGCGGGCGATCAGAGCCTCCGGGTCGAGGATCGGCATGCTGCCGAACGTCACGAACAGCGGAGCTTCGCCGGCGGCCAGCCATCGGCCGAGATCGGTTGCCCCGGCGTCGATCTCGGAGATACCCGCCCGGCTTCCCGCGGGCAGGTCGAAGAATCCGACGACGGGTTTGCGATCGTCCCACTCCGCGGCGAGGCCCGGAACCATCTCCGCATCGTAGGCCTGGATCTGGGGGATCCCGGAGGCGTTCAGCCGCACCGGCAGCGGTCGCCGAGCCCGGTCGAGCCCGAGCCGGCGCCGGAACCGATTCTCGTTCCATCCGGTCGCGGCCCAGGTCAACCGGTCGGCGAGGCGCCAGGAGCGCCGCTTCCACTCCGGCGACCAGCTGTCGGTGAGTCCCGGTACGGCGCCGAGGAGTCCGTTCTCCGACATCGGGCCGTATCTCAGCACGGTCAGCGGGATGCCCAGATGTTCGGCGACCGCCAGCCCGCGGTCCTGGCACAGCGGCGCGACGACGAGGAGGTCGGTGTCGCGCAGCGGCGCCGTACCCGCGATGAAGAGTCGCTCGAGGGCGGCGTCCAGGGCGTCGAATCCGCCGCGGACCGTCCGCAGCGCAAACGCCATCCGCGCCAATGGGTTACGACTGTTGCGCGCCGACCGCGCGTCCTCCGACGACCACGCGGTGTCGGAGTCGAGGCCGATCTCGTGGACGTCGCGGACGCCGGTGGCCCGCGCGAGGCCGGCCAGGTTCGGCGGGACGAGGGCGCTCACGCGGTGGCCGCGCACCTGGAGTTCGAGGGCGAGGCAGATACCGGGCTGGATGTCGCCCCGGCTGCCGTACAGAACGATCGCGATGTGTGCCGACGTCACCAGAATCGATGTCCGATCCGCCAGGCGGTCAACTCGTCGGCGATCAGTGTGCGCAGCCGGACGGGATCGCCGAAATCGTCGGGGTCGATGCCGAAGAAGGTGAGCGTGACGGTGTCGCCGTAGGTGACCGCCCAGGCGGCGACCGCCGGGCCGCGTTCGCGCCGCTCCTGGGCGGGCATCCCCTGCATCACCGCGCGGATGGCAAACCGGGACGCCGTGTGACCGCCGATCCGCATCGCCGAATCGGGCGTGGCCCCGAGATTCGACACGGTGGTGTCGGGTCCGGGGATTCCGCGCATCAACCGACCGATGAGTCGTCTCGGCAGGATGCGAACGATCGGCTGCAGGTTGTCGGCGGCCTGACCGGCCCCGGACTCGGCGTAGTCGACGAAGGCCCGTTTGCTCGATGACCGGATGGCGGTGAGGTCGGTGTCCGGCTCGACGGGGTCGGCAAGGCGGATCCACACCCCGCCCGACGCATTGGCGCGGTTGTCGTCGTCGCCGTCCCGCTTGCTGACCGCTATGCACACCTTCATCGGACCGTCGAGCGGGCGACCCGAACGGTGCACGATACCGGCGAGCAAGGCGGTGAACAGGGAGTTGCCGGTGCCGCCGTGCTCGGTGGCGCGCGCGGCCCATTCGGTTGCCGAGACGTCGACCGTCGCCAGCGTGGTGTCCGGCTCGGGCGCGGACCGCGGTCTCGACGGACGCGTGGTGCGCGACGATCCCGGCGCGGATCGGGTGTCGGCGGACCCGGTGTCGGTGCCTCGCGCCGCCCGGGCCTCGCGGATCAGGATTCGCGCTGATCGGGCGGCTGCGCGCACCGACTCGGCGGCGTCGGCGGCGTCGGCGCGGACCGCCTCCCAGGAGTGTCCGCTGACGGGAGCGGGCAGACCGGCGGTGCGGCCCGCCGCGGCGTCGGCCACCAGCCGGTAGAGGCCGTGACCGTCGGTGATCATGTGGGAGGCGAGCAGGGACACCGCCCGCCCGCCGCCGCGGATCCGGGCCGAGTCGAGCTGCCAACCCGTTCCCCGCACGGGATCGAGACGGCTCGCGCGGAGGACGGCGTCGGCCCACTCCCCGACGGCGTCGGCTTCGACGACCGTCACCGGCCCGGGGTGGACCGGCATCGTCGATCGCACCCAGCGGTGCCGGGCGAACGGGACCCGACGGCGCGACACCGCACGGTGCAGCGGCCCGGCCGCGAGTCCGGCGCGCAACGACTCGATCGCCGCGTCCCCCGGGTCGTCGTCGAAGACCCAGGTGATCTGGATGGGCGCACCCATCCCGAACAGTTCCGCGACGAGCAGGTACGACTCGTCGGGGCCGGTCACGCGGAGTACCTCGGCGGGACGGGTGTCGGTTGCCGTTGCCGTCACGTGTGCTCCTCAGCTTCACCAGGTGTCATGATCACCAGATCTCATGGGGCAGACCCCAGGCCGTCAGTTCCCGGTCGAGCAGGTCCGCGACCACGGCATCGGAGGGAAAACTCGTCTCGTCGCAACCGAGCACGGTGAAGGTCACCTGATCACGGGTGCGGACCAGCCACGACTGGACGCCGTCACCGAAGCGTTGGCCGACCGAGGCGTCGACGCCCTGAGCCATGCCGCGGAATGCGACCTTCCGCGCCGACCGCCCGCCGAGCACCGTCGCCTCCGGGGGGATGTCGCCGAGGTTGGAGATCACCGCGTCGGGGATCCCGTTGCCCGCGCTGACCAGTTTCACGATGACCGCGGGCGGCAGGAACCAGGCCAACGGCCGCAGGTGGATGTGCGGTGCCCGGCGACCCTCCGACAGTCGGACGAAAGCCGCCTTGCACGCCGCCCGGATGCCGCCGAGATCGCCACCGGCGACCGGCTCCTCGGTGAGGTACACCGACACACCGGCGATCGGGTTGGACCGGGTGTCCGCCTCGCTCTCACGACGGTCGACGGGGACCCCGACCTTGATCGGATTCGGCAGCGGCGCATGGCCACTGGAGCGCAGCAAGCCGCTGACCACCGCGATGAACAGCGTGTTGGCGGTGCCGTCGTGCTCGGCGGCGACCCGGTCGAAGTCCGTCGCGGGGACCGTCGCGGTCGCCCAGGTGAAGTCGGCGGCCGGCGACCGTTCGGCGATCGGCGCGCGGACCGGACGCGGGTCGGGTTCGGGGCCACCGGCCTTGCGCTGCTCGAGTGCCGCCCGCACGAGCCCGGCAAGGACCGCGCCGGCCTGCGACCCGGCGTCGGCGAGGTCGCCGATCCGCTGCCGCCGCCACGAAACCGGCGGACGCGTCGTCGCGGCCGGATCGGCCCCGGACGCCCGGTCCGCGTCGCGAGCCAGTGGCATCTCCGACGCCGAAGCGGCCTCGGCGGCCGCCGCGAGCATGCCGCGACCGTCGGTGACGACGTGTAGGGCGCAGAGGGACACCACGGTTCCACCCGACGCGGTGGGCGCCGACCGCAGGCGCCAGCACCGCCCGCCCTCGGCGTCGAGGGGAACCGAGGACATCTCGGCGGTCGCCCAGGCGTCGATCTCCGCCTCCGGCACCGGTCGGCTGTCGACGGCCAGCCCGGGTGCGTCGGGCGCGGCAACCCACCGCGGGCGGGCTCCGACGACATCCGGTACGACGAGCATGCGGTTGAGGCGGCCCCGCGCGAAGGCGGCGTTCATCGCGGTCAACGTCTCGATCGAGACCTCCTCGTCGAACACCCACACGAGCTGGAGCACCACCGACCAGCCGAGTGCCGGCGTGACGAACCAGAACGGGGCGTCCTCGGAGGTCAGACGCTCGCCTCGGATCGCCGCCCGCTCGTCGCGGAGCCGGGCTGCGAGGCCACGCAGACCCGGCGCCCGCCCGGCGTCGGGTTGTTCGGCCATGGGCGACTTCGTCGTCGTCATACGTCCACCTTCGTTGCGCTGTGACTGTGTGGTCCCTGTGGGAGCCGTGGCCCCGTGCTCGAGCTTGTCACCGAACGCTCGATCTCGCGCACGGCGTCCCCGAGCGCCACATCCTCGGCCACCAGGGCGTCGCGGAGCCGTCCGGACCGCTCGGCGGCTGCGGGATCGAGCATCGACGCGACGGCGTCGGTCAACCGGTCCACGTCCAGGCCCCGTCCCGCGCGGGCCATGGGCATCGCCACGCCGACCCCCAGGCGTTCGAGTTCGGCGCCCCAGAACGGCTGATCCGCGCCGTACCAGCAGACGACCGACGGCCGGCCCGCGCGCAGAACGGCCGCCGTGGTTCCGGCGCCGCCGTGGTGGACCACCACCGCGCATCGGCCGAAGACCGTGCGGTGATCGACCTGGGACTCGATCCGCACCGCCTCGGATGCGATCTCGGCCCGGACCTCGGCGTCCAGCTCGGTCCAGCCGGCGCACACCAAAACTCGTCGACCGAGCCGCCGACCGAGTTCGGTGACGACGCGTAAGGTGGCCGCCTCTCCCCGCAGCGGCATGCTCCCGAATCCGACATAGATCGGGGCGTCCCCGGCGTCGAGCCAGGACGTGAGCGCGTCGGACCCGGCGACGGGCTGGTCTGCCGGCGATCCGAGGAAACCGACCGTCGGACGACGACGAACCGCGGAGTCGGCGGTCCATCTGCGTTCGTGCTCTACGCCGAACATCGGGTCGTAGGCCTGCAATTCGAGGCCGGGCGCTGCCCGCAGTCGGGCGGCGTAGGACGCCGACGACCCGGGCGACCCGAGGTGCATGCGCAGCCGGCGCTCACGCCGTCGGGTGAGGACGGCGAACGCGGCGTCGTAGGCGGCCCATTGCGTCCGGACGGCACGCGGTCCGCCCGGGAGGTGACCGGGCACCGGTGCGACCCGACTGTTCCGCCGCACCGGCGCGTGATGAAGGGAGATCAGGGGGACGCCGGCGGACTCGGCGAAGGCGAGCGCGGGCTGTTCGGTGATCAATCCCGTGACGATGACATCGGCACCGTCGACGACATCGGCCATGTCGGAGACGAGCTGGTCCCACCCGGCGTTCCGGAGCGACAGCAGCACGCGCAGCCGCCGCAGCGGATGACGGCCGGCCTGCTTCCGGGCTCGCGCCACCGACTCGAGGTGGGCCCGGGTGTCCACGCCGAGACGCACGACCTCGAGCCCGGTGATGCCGTCTGCCCACTCCAGAGCCGGCCCGATCATGTTGGGCGGCACCCCGAGACGGACGTCGTGTCCGCGCCGCGCGAGCGCGCAGGCCAGCACCGTCGCCGGTTGGACGTCCCCGCGGGTTCCGTTGATCACGAACGAGATCCTCATGCCGACCGCCCGGTGATCCCGGCCCCCGGCCGGGTGGTGATCCCGGTCTCCGGCCGCGCGCCGCGGTGGCCGACCGTGTTTAGAATCGGTCCCGATCCGCCACCGCCGGGCACGGGTCGCCCATCCGACCGCACCCAGACGTGAGGGGTTCGACGTTGAGGTTCGTGATCGCAGTCAACGGCAGTCGCGGCGATGCCCAGCCGGCCGTCGCACTGGCCGCCGAGCTCGTGGGCCGGGGCCATACGGCGACTCTCGCGCTGCCACCCGACCTGGTCGACTTCGGCAGCGGCGCAGGGGTTCCCACCGAGTCGTACGGGTCGAGCACCCGTGCCCTGCTCGACTCGGAGATGGTCCGGGAGGACATGCGGTCGAAGAACCCCCGGACCCGGTTGCGTGCGGTGTCGGCGATGTCGGTGCGGGACGGCCGGGCGATGCAGCAGCGGTTGCTCGAACTCGCCGACGGCGCGGATGCGATCATCGCGAGCAGCGCCGGTCAGGAACGCGCCCACAATGTCTCGGCGGTCCTCGGCATCCCCCACATCCCGTTGCACTACTGCCCCATCCGGCGCAACAGCTCGGTGTCGTTGCTCGCGCACCTGGGCATCGACGCCCCGGCGATCGTCAACGACCTGAGCTGGCGCGTCGCCGAACGCGCCCTGTGGCTCGCCACCCGCTCGGCGGAGACCACGCTGCGGGCCGATCTCGGACTGTCGCCGCTGAACCACCCGTATTCCGAACACATCGGCCGTACCGGCGTTCCCGAGATCCAGGCCTACGATCCGGCTCTCTTCGACGGACTCGCGACCCAGTGGGGCCGGCGCCGGCCGCTGGTCGGGTTCTTCACCCTTGCGGCCGCGCAACGCGCCGGGGTGGGCGACGCCGGACTCGACGGGGCCTCGGGAGCGGGGACGCTGGCCGACTGGCTCGACGCCGGCGACGCCCCGGTGTACGTCGGCTTCGGCAGCATGCTGCCCGCCGACCCCGACGGTCTGGCCGATGCGTTCCGGACCGCAGCGCGGCGACTCGGGATCCGCCTGCTGGTGTCGGGCGGCTGGAGCGGTTTCATGTCGACCGAATCCGGCTCTGCCACATCCGAATCCGAGGCATCGGGACTCACGGATGCGATCCGCGTCGTCGGACACGTCGATCACGACACCGTGCTGCCGCGGTGTCGGGCCGCGGTCCACCACGGCGGCGCGGGTTCGGTGGCCGCCGGGTTGCGTGCCGGCCTGCCGACGCTGATCACGTGGGTCGGCGCCGATCAGCCGATCTGGGGCCGGGCGGTGAGCAAGGCCGCGGTCGGGGCCACGCTGCCGATGGCGCGGGTGACAGCGGAGTCGCTGATCGGCGCCCTCGACACGATCCTGGACACCGAGGTCCGGGGACGGTCCGCCGAGCTCCGCAGTCGGCTCATCGCCCCCGACGAGGCCGTACACACGGCGGCCGACATCGTCGAGGACACGATGCGCGTCACGACGGTGCGCGGCGCCGGCTGATCCCGGAACGCCGACCGACCGCCCGACCCTACGGGAGGACTCGATCGGAACCACCGCCCCGCAACAGGTTTCGCGGGTCGACACGCCCGGTCCGGGAGTCGTAGGACCGCAACACGACGAGTCGTAGCGCATGCGCGACGGTGATCGCGGGCACGTACACCGCCGCCGAACCCGCTGCCAACCCGAAGCGACGGTGCAGCAGGAACGTGCGCGGCAGGAAACTCATGTAGCGGACGAACGGCACCATGCCGGTCTCCATCCGGCGCGGTGACACCCCAACGGTCAGCGAGCGGAGAAACGCGTTACGGCCCCCGGCGTCACCGACACACAGTCCCACGTCGACGTCTTCGAAGATGTTGCGGCGCATGCTGACACGGTCCCGTATCCGCACCCAGGTCGCACGGCGCAGCACCATGTTCGAGCCGTACAGGACAGGCACCTCGGACACGGACTGCTCGCCCCGCAACCTGTTCAGCGGGTGCAGCCGGGTCTTCCACCGGTCCAACCTGCCGGCGAGCGGCACGTCGTAGGCCTCCCCGCGCCCGCACAGGGCCGCCCAGTCACCGCGGACATCCGCGGTGAAGAACTCCACGATCGTCCGCGCCCAGTCCGGCGGCACCCGGGTGTCGGCGTCGATGCGGGCGATGAGATCACCGGTCGCGGCGTCGAGTCCGGCGTTGCGCGCGTAGACCAACCCCTGTCGTGCTTCGTCGATCACCCGGACACGGGGATCAGCCGAACACCAGGCATCGATCACCGCCCGGCCGCCATCGGTCGAGTTGTTGTCCACCACCACGATCTCGGTGATCTGGTCGAACTGTGCGGCCAGGCGGGCGAGGCAGTCGCCGATCGTGTCCTCCTCGTCGAAGACCGGGACGACCACCGAGAAGGTGAGCGGCGTGCCCATGATGGCTACTCCTTGCGCTGATCGGTTCGGTGCGGACACTCAGGTCCGCCGCATGTAGGTCCGCAGGGTCACCGGCACCACGACGGCGAGGACCGCCGCCGCGCCCACGAGCGTGTAGGCGATGTCGGTTCCCACGTCCTCGCCCGCGGCCAGTCCGCGCGCCGCCGTGACGAGATGGGAGACCGGATTCGCCGACGCACAGGCCTGCATCCAGCCGGGCATGGTGTCGATCGGGACGAGGGCGTTCGACACGAAGGTGATCGGCATCAGCACGAGCATCGAGACGCCCTGGACGGTCGACGCCTTGTCGAGCAGGACGCCGAGCAGCGCGAAGATCCAGCTCAGCGAGAATGCCACCACCACGATCAGGACACAGGCGATCGCGACCCCCACGGGGCTCGCCGGCCGGTACCCCATGATCACCCCGACGCAGACCGTGATGGCCGAGGCCACCACGTACCGCAACGTGTTGGCCACCAGGGCGCCGGCCAGCGGCGCGATGCGCGCGATCGGCAGCGACTTGAACCGGTCGAACACCCCGCGATCGAGGTCCTCGCGCAGCTGGACGCCGGTGACCACCGACGCCGCGACACACACCTGGACCAGTACGCCGGGAATGAGCAGCGGCAGGTAGCCCACCACGTTCCCGGCGATCGCGCCGCCGAAGATCGAAGAGAACATGACCGTGAACACGATGGGAAGCACGATGACGTCGAACAGCTGCTGCGGGTTGTGTTTGATCTTCAGCAGGCCACGATGGGTCATGGTGAGTGACTGCATCACCGCGGCGGTCGGCCGAACCCGGTCGTGGGGTTCGGCCGGGGCGTCGCCGGCGGCGAGTGCGCTCGGCTGCAGGGAACCGGTGGTCATGCGCGGGCTCCCGCCGAATCCGCCTGTGCCGCCATCGGTGCCGATCGCGTGGGGTCGCCCCCGTCGGTCAGCGCGAAGAACACCTCGTCGAGGGTCGGGCGCACGACGTTGACCGAGGTCAGCCCGAGCCCGCGCGCGCGGAGCGCACCGAGGATGTCGGCGAGGGGGTCGATGTCGGACATGGGCAGTACGAGGATGCCCTCGCCGCGCGCGATCGTCGCCTCGCCGTTCGCGGTGAACGGCGCGCACACCTCTGCCGCGGCGATCAGATCGTCCGCATCGGCCAATTCGAGTTTCACACTCATGTCGCCGACTCCGGCTTTCAATTCGTCGGCGGTCCCGTCGGCGACCACTCGGCCGCGATCCATGACCGCGATGTGATCGGCGAGTTCATCGGCCTCGTCGAGATATTGGGTGGTCAGCAATACGGTCGAACCGCGCGACACCATCTCACGAACCGTCTGCCACATCTGCGCCCGCGTCCGCGGGTCGAGTCCGGTGGTCGGCTCGTCGAGGAACAGCAGGCGAGGCCGGGTGATCAGCGAAGCCGCGAGATCGAGGCGCCGGCGCATCCCGCCGGAGAAGTGCCCCACCCGGCGGGTGGCGACCGCACCCAGCCCAAATTCTTCGAGCAGTTCGTCGGCACGGACCCGGGCGCGGCGGCGCGACGAACCGATCAGACGACCGAAGATCATCAGGTTCTCGCGGGCGGTGAGATCCTCGTCGACCGAGGCATACTGCCCCGTGACCCCGATCAGCGATCGAACCGCCGTCGCCTCCGCGACGACGTCGTGCCCGAAGATCCGGGCGCCCCCGGCATCCGGGCGCAGCAAGGTCGCGAGCATGCGCACGGTGGTGGTCTTGCCCGCACCGTTGGTTCCGAGCAGGGCGAACACCCCGCCCGCGGGTACGTGGAGGTCGACGGCGTCGACCGCACGCGTCCCGCCGTACTGCTTGGTCAGACCGTGGGCCTCGATGGCCGGGACGGTCGTGGACATGGCACCCCCGATGCGTGTATTCGACTTCGAGTGGGCCGCTCGCTCCGCTGCCGGCACCCTTCTCGGCCCACGGTAGGTGAGCTCTCCGGACGCCGCAACGTGACCTGTCCCGGCATACCGTGCTGCCCGCCAATGCATTTCGGCGCAACGCGGCCTGACCGCGCATTCCCTCCGATGCCACCCCTGTGCGGCAGCCGCTCGTCATGAGTTCTTTACATGAACGCTACGAAACGCCCTTGACCGCAAGGCCGAACACCCAATTCGGATCAAAAACCTCTGTCTCGCAGCGCGATTCCGACACCGACGGTGCGTCCGTGCACACCTGGACACCGTCCCCGTGATCAAGCTCACGGACTCCTGCCGCAGCACATGTCCGATGTGACCGCTTAGGCTCGGTTCAGACACAGGCGGCCGTGATGCGGTCCGTTCGACCGGAGAGACCTCCGGGACGTCGTCGGACAAGGTCGTGCGCGTGCATCGGGGTACGGGCGATTCCTGTTGTCTCAGATCAGAACTCATGGGCCGGGGGGCCATGCCGGCGAAGGCATGGCATGGCGTCGCGGCCCGAGAACGGATGACCGACGCATGGACGACCTCGAATGAAGTTCACCGAACTGTCCGACTATCCCGTCCCGCCCGGGACGGTGACGATCTGGACACCGACCACACGCGCGGATTCCGCGGGCTGGCACACCGATCCGCGACCGTTCACCTACGACCAGTCCGCCTCGATACGACGGTCGACCGCCTGCGACTCCGACGAGGCCTCCTGGCTCGGGGCGGTTTTCGAGATCGACGACGATCTCGACGACGAGCACTTCGATGCCTGCCTGCGCGGGTGGATCACCCGGCACGAAGCCCTCCGCTCGACCTCGGACCCGACGGCCGACGACCCGCACCGCGGCCGGCGTACCTACCGCGGAGCGCATCTCGGAGTCGACGCCGAGGCCGTCGGCGGATTCGACTCGGGGGACGACGTCCGCGAGCTGCTCACCGCGATCTTCGACACCAGGCTCGCGCCGACGCGGTGGCCGCACTGCATCGTGGCCACGATCGAGTCCGAGCGCGGCTTCACCGTCGCCTTCGCCGCCGACCACGTGGTGATGGATGCGTACTCGATCCTGTTGAGCATGAGCGAGATCCGCCGGCTCTACCTCTCCCCACGGCACGGCTCGTCCACCGAGATGGCGGAGGTCGGCAGCCACCTCGACTTCAGCGTCCACGATCGGGCGGTGGGACTCGGACTCACCGTCGATCACCCCGTCGTCGCACAATGGCGCGCCTTCCTGGACAGCTCCGCCGAGACCCCGGGCTTCGACCTCCCGCTGGTCCGTCCGCACCTGCAGACCCGGGACCGTGCGCGCACCCCGCGCCAGCGCGGCATCTCCGAGTATGTCGCCACCGACAACCAGGCGACCTTCATGACCTCGGCGGCGCGTGCGCGCGGACACGGTACCCAGACCGCGGTGTTCGCCGCCCTCGCGGTCACCCTCCGCGCACTCACCGGCCGGGACACGCTGCGGCTCACCATGCCGATGCACACCCGATCCGAGGCACGGTATGCCGGGTCGGTCGGCTGGTATGTCGGTCTGGCGCCGCTCGAGGTCGACCTCACCGCCGCCCACACGTTCGACGACGCCCTCGACGCGACCGCGGCCGCCATCGACGCCGTGCGCCATCTGCCGTCCTTCCCCTACCAGCGCATCGTCGAACTGCTCGGTACCGGCGGCGAACCCGAGTTCGTGGTGTCGTATCTCGACATCCGCCACGTCCCCGGGGCGGCCGAATGGGAGGCGGCCCGCGCGCAGATCCTGCGGGGCGGCTCACGGTCGGACCGCGAGGTCTACCTCTGGATCGCGCGTGTACCCGGCGGGATCACCCTGTCCGCCCGGCATCCCGGCCATGACCCCGCCGACGCGAGCATCCGCGACCTCCTCACGACCTACGCGACAGTGCTGCGAGCACTCGCCACCACCGGCACCGGACTGCCCCTGTCCTCCTACACCCACGCGAACTTCGCCGGCGCCACCGCGATCGACGGCGCCCGCCCCGCATGACCGACGAGAGGACCCGATGAGAATCACGGCCATGGGCAACTGGCGCCCACAACCGGGAACCGCCGTGCGATTCGATCCGACCGAGGCGTGCCGCGCGGCCGCGGCGGCCACTCCCGTCCACACCGCACCGGTGACCTTCCTGGCCCAGAACCACGTCCGCGGTGCTGCGGTGGCCCGGGCCGCGGGCCGTACCCATCGCGGATACCTGGGATCGGGCACGGAGATCGACGGCGACCTCGACACCGCGGCACTCGGGACCGCCCTGACGCTCTTCGTCCGGCGACACGAGGTGCTGCGCACCTGGTTCGAATGCCGCGACGGAGAGGTCACCGCCCATGTCGTCGACCCGTCCGACATCGAGTTCGAGGCACACATCGACGGCGAACTGGCGAGCACCGAGGACATCCACCCCTATCTCGTCGACCGATTCGACCGCGAGACCCCGAGCGACTCCTTCCCCGGCTTCTCCTTCGGAGCCGTCCGCCGCCCGGGCGGCTTCGCCATCTTCCTGGCGTGCGATCACGCGCTCTCCGACGGCGCCTCACAGGCCCTCGCCCTCGACGAGATCGCGCAGATCTACGCCGAACTGATCCGGCCGGACGGGCACGGCCACCCCGAGCCGGACCCCGCGACGCCGGCCGCCGGGAGTTACTTCACCTATGCGGCCGCGGAAGCCGAGGTGACCGCCGAGCATCTGGCCGGGTCGCCCGAGACCAGGGCATGGCAGGACATCTTCCGACGCCACGACCTGCAGATGCCGCGCTTCCCACTGGACCTCGGCTTGAGTCCGGGAGAGACAGCGCAGGTGGCCGGGGTCGAGGTCTCACTGCTCGATCGCGCCGGCATCGTCGCCTTCGACGCCGCCTGCCGGGCGGCGGGGGGTCGGTTCGTCGACGGCATCTACGCCGCCATCGCCGTCGCCGACCGCGAACTGGCCGGCGCGGACGACTACTACGGCATGACGGTGTTCAACACGCGTGCCGCGCTCGACGGGTACGCGACGTCGCAGGGATGGTTCTGCAACTTCGCCCCGGTCGAGTTCTCCCTCGCCGGCGCGTCGACGTTCTCCGAACTCATCCCGGCGGCCCATGCGGCCCGTCGCCGCGCTCGTGACCTGGCCGGCGTCCCGGTCGCCGCCGCACTGGCCGCCATCGCCGCCGCCGGGGCCACCCCGGACGCGATCATCACCGCACCGAACCTGTTGTCGTACATAGACTTCCGCTGGTTCCCCGGCACCTCGCGCGAGGCCTTCCGGCGCGGTGCGCTGTTCACCGGGGAGGGGCGCACGGCCAATGCGTCGGCGTGGATCAATCGCGATCACGACGAGCTCTACCTGGGTAGCCAGATCCCGGGCACGCCCTTCGCCGAGTCGGTGGCCCGGCCCTACTACGAGCGGCTACGCGACATCATGACCGACATCGCCGCGACCGGCGATCGGCGAATCCAGGCACCGGCGGCCGGTTCCGGGCGAGCTGCCCCGGCCACCGACACGGCGCTACGCAGAGGAGCGTGAGTGGGCGTGCACGTCACCACCATCGATCGCTACCACCCACCCGCCGGCGAGCTGTTGACCTGGACCGTGGACGTCTCGGCCGCCCGGCCCGAGATGTCCGACGTACCACCGTCGTTCAACCAGACCGTGCACCTGGCCACGGCCGGTGACTCGAGTACGTGGCTGGCCGCCGCGTTCACCGTCCGCGGGCGCGTGGACCGTGCGGCGCTCGGGTCCGCCTACCGGGCGCTCATCGCCCGGCACGGCACCCTGCGGTCGTCGTTCTCGGCGGGGCCCGCGGGAATCCGGCGACACGCATACGATCCGGACGACCTGGTCCTGCACCTCGGCAGCGTGGTCGACACGACCGCCGACACCGTCCTACGCGACCGGCTTCGCGACACCCTCGATCGCGCGTGTCACCCCTTCGGTTACCCCGCGTTCCTGTTCGCGGCAATCGACCGCGACGACGCGTCGACGATCATCTGCGGATTCGACCACTCCCATGTGGATGCCTACTCGATCTCCATCGTCATCGACGACCTGCACCGGTTGTACGACGGATACCGTTGGCACGGCCAGCTTTTCGATCCCACCGCCCTCGCGATGAGCGGGAGTTTCGTCGACTTCTGCGCCGCGGAGTCACAAGCGCCCCCGGTCGCACTGTCCGACCCGCGGATGCGCCGATGGCTCCGGTTCTTCGACGACCGGGACGGCACACTGCCCACCTTCCCGCTGGATCTCGGGGTCGAACCCGGCGCCACCGCGCCACAGGCCACCGAAGTGCGCGTACTCCTCGGCCGGCGGGAGACGGAGCAGTTCGCCGAGTTGTGCCGGCGCAGCGGCGCGAGCGTGTTCGGCGGGACGCTGGCCGCGATGGCCGACGCCGTGCGCCGCTGCGGCGGCGGACCCGAACTGCCACTTCTGTTCCCGATGCACACGCGACGGGAAGAGAGGTGGCGCAACGCAGTCGGATGGTTCACCACCAATGCCCCGCTGCGGGTCGTGGGCACCGGCGATCTGCTGGAGACGATCCGGCGTACCGGGCCCGAACTCCGCCGCGCGGTCACGCTCGGCGAGGTTCCCGTCCCACAGGTGATCGAGGCGATGGGCGGACTCCGTCGCACCCGCTCGGACATCTTCATGGTGTCCTACGTCGACTACCGGCTGCTCCCCGGCGCCGACCGGCACCGGACCATCGACGCCCACCACATCTCGAACGCGACCACCGCCGACGACGCGCAGTTCTGGATCTCGCGCACCGACGACGGACTCGCGTTGCGTGCCCGGCACCCCGACACGCTGACCGCGCACCGCACCATCCGCCGATTCACCGACGAGCTGATCCGTACCCTGCGGGCGGGCGTCGAACTGGCGGGGGCCGACGACAACGACATCCAGGAGCTGGACGGAGGCGCGGACACCGCGCACGTGGTCGGTCTCTGACCACCAGGTTTAGGAGGTCGCGAGGGGGATACTCCCCAGTCGTCCCCTGCCGTGGTGCAGAACCCGCCGCGACGATCCAGGTCTCTTCCGGAGGTCGGCTCTCATGACATCTGCGAACGCGCGAACCGCCCGGTCACCCATCCAGATCGCGGCACTGGCGGTCGGTGCGGTGTTCCTTCTCGTCGGCATCCTGGGTTTCATCCCGGGCATCACCACCGGCTACGACACCCTCACCTTCGCCGGCCATCATTCCGAGGCCGCCCTCCTGGGGATCTTCCAGGTGTCGGTTCTGCACAACATCGTCCACCTGCTCTTCGGCGTGGCGGGCATCCTGATGGCGCGGACGGCGTCCTCGTCGTTCCTCTACCTCGTGGCCGGCGGCGCGGTGTACCTGGTGCTCTGGGTGTACGGACTCCTGATCGACCACCACAGCGCCGCCAACTTCGTCCCGGTGAACACCGCCGACAACTGGCTGCACTTCGTACTCGGCGTCGGGATGGTCGGTCTCGGCCTGCTCCTGCGCGGTCGTTCGGTCCCAACCGGCACCCGCCGCACGGGACCGGTCGGCGGTCAGCGGATCTGAACCCGGTCGCCGGCCTCTACTGGATCGTCGCCGCCGCGAGGGCGGGCAGCGCGGCGGTGATGAGGGCGAGCAGTTCGTCTCGGGTGAGCGCTTCGGCGTCGATCGGTTCGGCGGTGAGCCAGCGGATCGTGGTCTCCTCGACGAACGCGATCCAGCCGTGCACGCTCATCTCGACGATCGGCGTCACCTCGACCCCGAACACGGGCGCGTGGTCGAGCACCCGGCCGACCATCACCTCGCGGGTGCGGTCGACGACCTCCCGCATCGCCGCGTCCGAACTCGACGCGCCGCGGATCAGCGCGGTGTAGGCGGTCCGGTTCTCGCTCACGTAGTCGACGAAGGCCGCCATCGACGCGGTCAGGATCGCGATCGGGTCGCCGAGGGACTCGTCCGGCTCGGTGCGGGCGAGCATCCGGTCGGCCTGGGCCTGTGCGATCGCGACGTGGAACTCCTGCTTCGACGCGAAGTAGTGGAACAGCAGGGCGCGCGACACCCCGGCGGCCTCGGCGATCGCGTCGATCGTGATCTCCTCCAGCGGTCGTTCCCTGACCATCGCGAGCCCGTAGTCGATGAGCTGGTCACGACGTGCCTCGGGACTCATGCGCGTGCGTTTGTGCGGCACGCGCCGGTCACCGCCGTCGTCGCCGATCGACTCGTCGCCGGTCGTCTTGCCGTTGGTCACCGACACCGCGCACGTCCTCGTCTACTGGGCACGCCGCCAGCCTACCCTCTATTGAGTGTTGTTCAATAACTATTGACACGTGTTCAGTACCACCTTATGGTGACACCATGACAACGAACGATGTAGAGATCGCCATCATCGGTGCCGGCTTCTCGGGTCTGGGCGCCGCGGTCCGTCTCAAGCAGAACGGCTTCGACGACTTCGTGCTCCTCGATCGCGGTAGCGACTTCGGCGGGACCTGGCGCGACAACACCTACCCGGGCGCAGCGTGCGACGTGCCCTCGCAGCTCTACTCCTTCTCGTTCGCGAAGAACCCCACCTGGTCGCGGTCCTACTCTCACCAGCCCGAGATCCACGACTACATCAACGGGGTCGCCGACCGGTTCGGAATCGGCGCGAAGGCGCGCTTCGGCACCGAGGTGACGCGGACCGCATGGAACGAGGACGAGGGCCGTTGGATCATCGACACCCTGCAGGACGGCAAGACCGATCAAGTGCGGGCACGAGTCCTGGTCGGCGGTGTCGGCCCGCTCTGCGAGCCCAACCTCCCCGACATCGAGGGCATCGAGTCCTTCGAGGGCAAGATCGTGCACTCCGCGCGCTGGGACAACGACCACGACTTCGGCGGGCAGCGCGTCGCGGTGATCGGGACCGGTGCGTCGGCGATCCAGCTGGTTCCCGAGGTCGCGAAGGTCGCCGGGCGCCTCGACGTGTACCAGCGGACCGCACCGTGGATCGTCCCCCGCACCGAGCGCGCCTACAGCTCCGTCGAGCACTGGGCCTACAAGAACGTCCCCGGGTACCAGTCCGCGGTCCGCGGTGGCATCTACGCCGCCAACGAGGTCGTCGCGTTCGGTCTGACCTACTCCCCCAAGGCCCTCAAGCCGGTCGAGTTGCTCTGCCGCGCCAACATCCTGCGCGGCATCGGTCGCGACGCCGAGCTGCGGCGCAAGGCCACCCCGACCTTCCAGGTGGGCTGCAAGCGCATCCTGCGGTCCAACGACTGGTACCCGGCCCTCGCCCGCCCGAACGTCGATCTCGTGACCGACGGCATCGACCGCATCACCCCGACCGGGATCGTGTCGAAGGACGGCACCGTCCGCGAGGTGGACGTGATCGTCGTCGCCACCGGATTCCACGTCACCGACTCCCCCGTGTTCGAGAAGATCATCGGCAAGGACGGCCGCAGCCTCGCGCAGGTGTGGAACGAGATCGGTATGCAGGGCTACAAGGGCTCGTTCGTCCACGGCTTCCCGAACATGATGCTGATGGTGGGCCCGTCGACCGGGCTGGGCCACACCTCGATGGTGTACATGATCGAGTCGCAGCTCAACTACCTCGTCGATTATCTGAAAACCTCTCGCGCGCTGGGGATCACCCGGACCGAGGTGAAGCTCTCCGCCCAGCAGGAGTTCAACGCCGGAATCCAGCACAAGCTGCGCAACAGCGTGTGGGTGAACGGCGGGTGTGCCTCCTGGTACAAGGACGCCAACGGCAACATCACCACACTGTGGCCGGGCTTCACCTTCGCGTTCCGGCAGACGACCCGTTCCTTCGACGTCGCCGCCTACGATGTGACCCGCGGTGCCCGGCGATCCGCCGCACCCGCGGTGCCGGCCGGTTCTGCCACCGGCGACGACATCGCGTCGCCCGCCACCGCCAACGCCTGACCGAACCCACCCACAGGAGACAAGACATGAAGGACTTTCGCGGCAAGGTCGTCGTGATCACCGGCGCCGGTTCGGGAATGGGCCGTGACATCGCGGTCAAGCTCGCGCGTCGCGGTGCGCGGCTGGCCATCTCCGACGTCACCCCCGACGGCCTGGCCGTCACCGAGAAGCTGGTGACAGAGGCCGGCGCCGAGGTGCATTCGCAGCTGCTGAACGTCGCCGAGCGCGAAGCGGTACTCACCTACGCCGACACCGTCGCCGAGCACTTCGGCGTGGTCAATGTCGTGTTCAACAACGCCGGCATCGCCCACCACGGTGAGATCGAGCGCACCGAGTTCAAGGACATCGAACGGGTGATGGACGTCGACTACTGGGGAGTCGTCAACGGCACCAAGGCGTTTCTGCCGCACGTGATCGCGTCCGGGGACGGGCACATCGTGAACACCTCGTCGTTGTTCGGCTTGCTGGCCGAACCGGGCCAGGCCGCCTACAACTCCGCCAAGTTCGCGGTGCGCGGATTCACCGAGGCGCTGCGGCAGGAGATGATCATCGCCAAGCACCCGGTGCAGGTGTCGTGTGTGCATCCCGGCGGGATCAAGACCGCGATCGCCCGGAACGCCACCGTGTCCGGGGATCACGACCAGAAGGCCACGGCCGCGTTCTTCGACCGCTACCTCGCCCGGATGACGAGTGAGGATGCGGCCGAGGTGATCATCGAGGGCGTCCGGAAGAACAAGGCACGCATCCTGGTCGGCACCGACGCCAAGATCCTGGACCTGTCGGTGCGCCTCGTCGCCTCGAAGTACCAGTGGGTGTCGGCGAAGCTCACCGGCTGGGCGCTGTCGAAGGCGCGCTAGGCGCCGGGGTCACACACAGGTCGTGACACCGACACGCGGTCGGGGCGTGTCGGTGTCACGGCGCCGGGAGCGAAGCGAGCGGGCCGAATGAGCACGGCGCCGGGAGCGAAGCGAGCGGGCCGAATGAGCACGGCGCCGGGAGCAAGCGAGCGGGCCGAATGAGCACGGCGTTGTCGTGTCTTCCCTACAGCCCGTGTTCGCCCAGCCAGGCCAGCGCGACGTCGCGCGGGTCCGCACCGCCGTCGACCTCGGCCGCCATGGTGGCGAGATCGGCGGTCGTGATCTCGCCCGCCACCTTGTTCATGGCCTTCACCTGATCGCGGTTCAGCGCCGCGGAACGGAACACCGGGACCAGCACCTCCGCCCGCGGACCCGTCTCGTCCGCAGGTTCGGCAGCCGCGACACCGTCCGCGGTGTCGCCACCACCCGGTGATGTGCGGAGCGCCTGGACCTCCGACGACGCCCCGTCGGCGTCCTCGCCGGCGATCTCGAGGGGGGTCAGCAGTCCGACTGCGCCGCCGTCGGCGGCACGTCGGAGTACCTCCTCTCCCGTGGCGGTGACCTCGACCGGACCGAAGGCACAACCGGCGTCGGCGAAGGCACGCATCGTCGAGTCATCGGGTTCGGCGACGGCCACGACCGGCAGGCCCGCCGGCAGTCGGCCGCAGTCCTCGAGTCCGGTGGCCCCGACGTCCCCGGCGAGGGCCGTCGACACGAAGATCTGCGGCGCCGCCGACACCGGCGTCTCATCGCCGACCGAAACCCCCTGCGGGAGTGAGCGGTTCAGGTCGTTGTAGACGTCCTCGGCGCCGATCGCGGTAGACGACGGGGACAACAACGTCAGCAGTTCCCCGGTGAAAGCCGGGAAGAGATCGAGCGCAGCGCGGTCCATCTCGTTCAGCAGCGCCGGCGCGTCGCCGCGGAGCTGGTCACCGGACACCACCGATCCGGAATTGCGCAACGCACCCGCGTACACCTCAGCCATCACGCGCATCGCCGGGTCCTCCGACGAGCCGATCACCACCCCGCGTGGTGGAGACGACGAGTCGTCGGCGCACCCGGCGATGACCACCGCCAGGACGACGATCAGACCGGCCACCGTGATGAGACGTTTGCGGACACGACGTTCAGTCACCCCGCCACCGTATCCGCAGCACGTCCCACATCCGAACGAGGCGGGTCCCCGGGTCGGCTCACGCTCCCTCGGCAATGAATCCCATGACGGAGTCGGCGATGAGCTGCACGGCGATCGCGGCGAGGAGCAGGCCCGCGATCTTGGCGAGCAGCGTGATGCCGCCGATGCCCAGGAGGCGGATGAGCGCCGTCGAATAGCGCAGGACCAGCATCACCACCAGGTGAACGCTGACGATGGCTGCCGCGATGGCCAGATAACCACCCGATCCGGCGTCGACGCCGCTCACACCGACGATGACCGCGGCGATGGCACCCGGTCCGGCGAGCAGCGGGGTGCCGAGCGGCACCAGCGCGACGTTGACGTCGTCGGCGGCCGTGGGCTTACCGGCGTTGCCGAGGCCGGTGAGCAATTGCAGCGCCACGAGCAGCAACAACAAACCGCCGGCGCCCTGCAGCGCCGGGATCCCGATGTGGAGATAGTTCAGGATGGCTTTGCCGGCGACGGCGAACACACTGATCACCAGGAGGCTGACGAGCGGCGCCTGCCAGGCCGCGCGCCGCCGGTACTCCGGCGAGCGTTGACCGACCAGGCTGAGGAACAGCGGGATCTGGCCGGGCGGGTCCATGATGACGAGCAGCGTGATCAACGTCGTCGTGTACACCGTGACGTCGAAGGACACGTTCGGAGAGTGTACGGGGCCCGCCGGGTAGCATCGGCACTCGTGCCCTCGATCCCCCGGCCTGGTCCGCGCGGGTTGTCACCGCGCCGCGAGCGCCGCCCGCTCCCCGAGATCCGTGTCCCCGTCGCACGGGCGATCGTCGATTGCGCGGTGTACGTCGACGGCCACCGGCAACCGGGACGGGTGAGCTACACCGAGGGTCTCGCCCGGGTGCGGGCCGCCGGCGAGGGCTTCGTATGGGTCGGACTCCACGCCCCCGACGACGCTCAGATGGCCGACGTCGGCGCCACGTTCGGCCTTCACGAACTCGTCGTCGAAGACGCGGTACACGCGCACCAGCGGCCGAAGCTCGAGGTCTACGACGACACCCAGTTCCTCGTCCTGCGCACCGTGCAGTACATCGAGCACGAGACGATGGCCAAGGCGAGTGAGGTCGTCGAGACCGGCGAGATCATGGTCTTCGCCGGGCCGGACTTCGTATTGACCGTGCGCCACGGTGAGCACACCGAACTGTCGGAACTGCGCCGTCGCCTGGAGACGCACCCCGAGCGTCTGGCCCTCGGCCCGACCGCGGTGCTGCACGCCGTCGCCGACAAGGTCGTCGACAGCTACCTCGCCGTCACCGACCGGATGGACGCCGATGTCGCGGCGATCGAGGAGGTCGTGTTCGGTCGGCAGGGTCACGCACTCGACATCGATCCCGTCTATCTCCTGCGGCGCGAGGTGCTCGAACTCCGTCGTGCGGTGACACCGCTGGCGGCCCCGCTGCAGAGTCTCACGGCGAGCGGTAATCCACTGGTGCCCAAGGAGATCCGGCGCCAGTTCCGCGACGTCGCCGACCATCTCACCACCGTCATCGACCGGGTCCTCGAGTACGACGAACTGCTCACCTCCCTCCTGCAGGCCGCGGCCGCGAAGGTCGGCATCCAGCAGTCGACCGACATGCGCAAGATCTCGGCATGGGTCGCGATCGCCGCGGTGCCGACCATGGTCGCCGGGATCTACGGCATGAACTTCGACCACATGCCCGAACTGCACCAGGAGTGGGGTTATCCCGTCGTGCTGGGCTGTCTGGTGGCCCTCTGCGCGACGCTGTTCGTCGTGTTCCGCCGCAGTCACTGGTTGTGACCCGCGACTGGGATTGCCCACGCACCGGCGTGGGTAACCGGCTTCGATGACCCGCACGGACCACGCCGAGGACACAGCGCGACAACTGATCGACCGCGCCGGCCGCACCTACGCGCAGGACGCCGGCATCACGCTGAAGAACACGCCGTCACCGCTCTTCGAACTGTTGGTGCTCACCCTGCTCCTCAGTACGCGGATCTCCGCGGACATCGCGGTGGCCGCCGCGCGCGAACTGTTCACCGCCGGTTACCGGACCCCGGAGAAGATGGCCCGCGCCGACTGGCAGAAGCTGGTCGACGCGCTCGGCCGCGGCCACTACGTCCGCTACGACGAGAGCACCGCCACCCGCCTCGGCGAGGCGGCGCAGAAGGTCCTCGACGACTACCACGGCGATCTCCGTCGGCTCGCCGACGACGCCGACTCCGACCCCACCCGCGCGGCGGAACTGCTCCAGGATTTCACCGGCATCGGTCCGGTCGGGGCCGACATTTTTTTGCGTGAGGTGCAGTCGGTGTGGGAGTGGGTCGCACCGCGTTTCGACAAACGCGCGCTCGCCGCCGCGCGCGACCTCGGACTACCCGAGGACCCGGCACGGCTCGCCGATCTCGCCGACGGCCGGCCCGAGGTGCTGGCAGCGGCGCTGGTGCGTGTCTCGCTCGACAAGCAGTTGCGCGCGGAGATCGCCGGATCCGACAACCGGGCCTAGGCTGGGACGACGGTCACAACCACCCGGTGATGGTTTGTGCCGTCCCCGATCCGGTTACCCAGGAGAGCTGGCGTCCGCCGCGCACCGCGGTGCCGGACGCCCGGACCCGACAGGAGGACTCCCAGGTGTCAGCTGACCCGATGGTCGACGATCCGACGGCGCACGACACGGCCTTCCGACGCCCCCGGTTGCCGGGTGCGCGCGGACCGCTCTCGGCCCTCGTGATCGATCTCCTCCGCGGTGACCCTGCGTCCGCATCGGTCCTCGACGTGCCGGCCGACGACCCGAGGGTCGTCGATGCCGACCCCTACGGTGACGATCTGCAGCTCGCGCTGTACCTCTGCTACGAGATGCACTACGTCGGGTTCGTCGACGCCGACGCCGGTTGGGAATGGAGTCCGGCCCTGCTCACGGTCCGGGCCACGCTCGAACAGCGATTCCTCGCCGCCCTGCACCGCGACGTCCCGGCGATGGCCGCCGACGATTCCGCCGAGCACGAGATGGACGAACTGTGCATCGAGAACCCCGACGGTGACGGCGCCTCCTACCGGCTCCGCGACGCCGGGACGTGGGAGCAGTACCGGCAACTCTTCGCCCTGCGCTCGCTGTACCACCTCAAGGAGGCCGACCCACACGCCTTCGCGATCCCGCGTCTGCGCGGGCATGCCAAGGCCGCCTACGTCGCCGTCGAGTTCGACGAATTCGGCGGCGGACGCGGCGACGCCGTGCATCAGGAGCTGTTCGCCGATCTGCTCCGCGCTGCCGATCTCAGCGCCGACTACCTGGGCTACCTCGACACCGTGCCCGGCGTCGCCCTCACGCCGGTCAATCTGATGTCGCTGTTCGGGCTTCACCGGCGCTACCGGGGCGCGGCGGTCGGGCATCTGGCGGCCACCGAGATCACCTCGCCGCCCGGTTCGCAGCGCCTGCTGGCCGGTTTGGAACAGCTCGACGCCCCGGAGGCGTGCCGGCGGTTCTATCGCGAACACGTCGAGGCCGATGCGGTGCACGAGCAGATCCTGCGTACCGATGTCGTCGGTGATCTCGTCCGCACCGAGCCCGACACCGAAGCCGATGTGATCTTCGGGATCCGCGCCTTCCTGTTCGTCGAGGACGCCCTCGACCGGCATGTGCTGTCCGCATGGGACGACGGAAAGAGCGCCTTCCCGGGTATCTGATGCGGGCACGGCGCTCGTTCGGGCGGGAGCTCGTGAACCGTCAGGTCGCGCGGCGGCGCTTCTTGCGGTGGCTGGTGTCGCACAGGGGGTAGTTCTTGCTCCGACCGCACGCACACACCGCGACCATGAACCGATCCGACTGCACCCGGGCGCCGTCGGGGAGTTCGATGTCAACGGGACCGGACACCAGGACGGGTCCGCCTCGGATCACCCGCACCGCGTTCGGCTTCTTGTCCCCGCTCACCGCGACGCTCCGGCTGAGGCGGGACCACCCGGGGCGACGGCGACGATCGCGACGAGACGCTCGATGCGACGGTTGCGTTCGAGCATGCCGCACTCTTCCATCCAGCCCGCGCGTGCGGTGAGGACCGGACCGAACGGGATGACCCGCTCGGCCACCACCTCTGCGGTCAGTCCCCCGGCGCGCAGGGCGCGCAGCGAGGCTTCCTCGTCCGCGAATTCCGAGTGGACCAACACGAAAGCGCCGCCGGGTACCAGCAATTCGGGAACGCGTGCGCACAGCGGGTCGAGGACGGCCCGGCCGTCGAGTCCGGCGTCCCAGGCGTGCGACGGGCCGGCCGGGTGCAGTTCCGACTCGGACTCCGGTGGGGTCGGAACATACGGGGGGTTACAGGTGACGACGTCGTAGCGACCCTGATGGCACCGGAGATCACCGTGCGCCACCTCGATCCGGACGCCGGCGTCGGCTCCCGCGCGCCGGGCATAGGCGACCGCGTCCGCCGATGCGTCCACCGCGGTCACGTGCGACGCACCCGCCCGGGCGGCCGCGATCGCGATGGCCCCGCTGCCGGTGCAGAGATCGAGCACGCGGGCCCCCGAGACGCCGCGGGAACGAAGGGTGTCGATCAGCAACTGGGTGTCCTGCTGTGGCAGGTAGACATCGAGCTGGGGTCGCGCTGCGGTCGCTGTGGGAAGCGACGATGAGGTGATGGTCACGCCGAGCACCGCCCGTCCGTCGTGCCGATGGTCCCTGCTCCCCGTGACTCCATGCACCCTCACTTCTCAGACGGACCGTACTCAGTTGGTCAGATGTTCCCTCTGTCATACGTTCCGAAACCTCGACGCGGATGAGTCCGCCGGGAATCCGCCGACCGGTCAGGCCGGGGTTGCCGAGGCCCGATCCGGCCGCCGCACATCGATACCCGCCTCACGCCAGGCCTCGCGGAGTGCGTCGGCACCCTTCAGTCGGACCCACGCGGCCTCGTTGGCGGTGATCGGCACCGCGCGGAGCATGCTGACCGGGTCCATGGGCGTGGGCAGCTCGACCATCCCGAGTTCGTCCGCCTCGAGCAGGACCGCGGTGAACGGCGAACCGTCCCACAGGGGTTCGCCGAGGTCGACCAGCGCATCGGCGGCGATGACGAGGCCCTCGACCGCCGGCGCGGCCGCCAGCGTCGCCATGCGCTTGTGCAGACCGGGCAGCGGCGTTCCCGACGACACGCGCACGACGAGTTCGGCACGGGGGCCGCGGACCGGATCGGCGTGCAGGTCGGTGGGATCGGACATCGGGTGCCGCGCGCACCCCGACGTCACGTAGACCACCTCGCCCCGATCGCCGGCCTCGTCGGCCACGAACCGCAGGACGTCGATCGGCTCGACACCGAGGAACGTCACCGACGCACGTTGGGGGCTCGCCCCCAGCCGGTCTTCGAGAAATCGTCCGACGACCTCAGTCACGGCTTCGCTCACATCCGACAGGCTACCGACTCCGGCGCACGGGCCCGGGGTGCTCCTCTAGCCTGGAGCAATGGTCCGGGTTCTGGCGGTCGCCGACGAGGTGGTGGACTCCCTCACCTTCGGGGTGGGGATCGAGTCCCGGCCCGACCTCATCCTCGGTGCGGGTGACCTCCCGTTCGAGTACCTCGAGATCCTGTCGTCGCTGTGCGACGCGCCGTGCGTGTTCGTGCCCGGCAATCACGACCGGGACCTGCGCGGGTACCGCCGCGGCCGAACCGGGTGGACGCGCGCCGGGCTCCCCGTCGAGGACCCCGGACCGTGCGGTGCGGTCAACGCGGACGGCCGGACCGTGACGGTCGCCGGACTCCGTATCAGCGGCCTCGGCGGCAGCCGCCGCTACAACAACGGCACCAACCAGTACACCGACACCCAGCAGCGGTTGCGGTCCCTCCGGTTGCGATGCACCACCGCCCTGTCACCTCCCCGCGGTGCCGACATCCTGCTCACGCACAGCCCGGCACGCGGCGTCGGCGACCGCGACGATCTGCCCCACCGGGGTTTCGACTGCTTCCACCCGCTGGTCCGGTCGCTGCAACCGGCGCTGCTGGTCCACGGCCACGTCCATCCGTACGGCGAACGACCGGCCGATCTGCCCATCGGCTCCTCGACGACCTCGATGAACGTCGTCGGCTATTGCCAGTTCGACTTCGATCCCGCCACCCGGGAGGTCGAGATCGTGAGGCGCAGACATGGCGCGTGACACCGGATTTCCCGACGCCGACGCGGAGAACGACTTCGCCCGGATGCGACGCCAGGCCGAGCGCGCGCGGCTCGCGCAGTGGTTCATGCGTCAGCCCGCCGATGTGAACACCATCCTCCCGTTCGACGAGGTCGTCGCCGCGCTCGGACGGACCGGGGAGACCGCACTCGGACTGCAGGTCGTCGAGGTGTCCTCGATCGTCGGAAGTGTCGACCGCACCAAGGATTTCGACCGCTATTTCCGGCCCACCTCGTCGCGCGGCCGGGAGCGCTGGCAACGGCTGGCGGCCGCGCAACGCCGCGGCGAATCCGTCCCTCCGGTACAGCTGTACCGGATCGGATCGATGCACTTCGTCATCGACGGCCATCACCGCGTGTCCATCGCGATCGCGCGGAACTGGGTCACGATCGACGCCTACGTCACCCTGATCCACACGCGCATCTCCCCCGAGGGCATCACCGCGACCTCCGACCTGGTCCTCAAGGACCACCGTCGGATCTTCTTGTCACGCGTGCCGCTCGAGGGCTCCCAGGCCGAGGCCATCCGACTCAGCTTCCCGTTCGACTACGCCGAACTCGCCGAGAATGTCGAGGCGTGGGGATTCCGCCTGAGCCAGGAGATCGGCGAGTTCCTCAACCGCACCGAGACCGCCCGGCGCTGGTTCGGTGAGGAGTTCCTGCCGGTCGTGCGGATGGCGCGCCGGGCGGGCATCCGGCCCGACCTCGACAGCGACGCCGAGCTGTACATGTGGGTGGCCTGCGAACGGTATCGGCTTGTGCGCAGGCACATCTGGGACGAACACGTCTTCGACGAACTGCTCGACCACTCCCGCAGGCGCCGGCGCTGAGCCGACGCCTGCCGGGACCGGCGGGACACTAGCGGACGCGCAGGGACTGCCCCGAGCTCTGGTCGAACACCGCGATCTTCGACGCGTCGTAGAACAGCTCCGCCGAACCGCCGCGGCTCACCTTCGAGTCCGGGGACAGTCGGGCGATGAACTGGTTGCCGCCGAGATCGGTTCCGGAATCGGCGGACAACTCCGCGAGGGCGTCGCTCGACGCCCGGCTCGACCCGACGCCGAAGTAGGCGTAGATGTCGGACCCCATCGACTCGAGCACGTCGATGTTCGCGGTGAAGGTCCCGCCGTGTCCGCGGGTCGTCGAGTCGACGAGCGATGCGTCTTCGAGGTGCTCGGGCCGGATGCCGATGAGCACATCGCCGCCACTGCCGACGTCGCCGGCGCGGGAGACCACCGCACGGTGGTCGTCGAGCACGATCGTGCCGATAGCGGTCTCGATGCCCTCGCTGCCGAGGCGCCCGGACAGGAAGTTCATCGCCGGGGAGCCGATGAAACCGGCCACGAACACGTTGGTCGGATTGTTGTACAGCTCCTGCGGCGTACCGATCTGCTGCACGTACCCGTTGCGCAGCACGACGACCCGGTCACCGAGGGTCATCGCCTCGGTCTGGTCGTGGGTCACGTAGACCGTGGTGGTGCCCAGACGCTGCTGCAGCTGCGAGATCTCCGTACGCATCTGCACGCGCAGCTTCGCATCGAGGTTCGACAGCGGCTCGTCCATCAGGAACGCCTTCGGGGAGCGCACGATCGCCCGGCCCATCGCCACGCGCTGTCGCTGGCCGCCGGAGAGATTGGCCGGCTTGCGGTCGAGGTACTGCCCGAGGTCGAGGATGCGCGCTGCCTCGTCGACCTTCGCGGCCACCTGATCCTTCGGCATCTTCGCGAGAGTCAGTGGGAAGGCGATGTTCTCGCGCACCGTCATGTGCGGGTACAGCGCGTAACTCTGGAACACCATCGCGATGTCGCGGTCCTTGGGTGCGCGCTCGTTGACCCGCTCCCCGCCGATCCGCAGCTCGCCACCGGAGATGTCCTCGAGTCCGGCGATCATGTTGAGCGTAGTCGACTTCCCGCATCCCGACGGGCCCACCAGGATCACGAATTCGCCGTCGGCGATCTCGATGTCGACCCCGTGTACGGCGGTCGAGCCGTCGGGATACTGCTTGGAGACGTTGTCCAGAACGATGTCTGCCATGGGTTATCCCTTCACGGCGCCGGAGGTCAGGCCGGCCACGATTCGACGTTGGAAGAAGAGCACGAAGATGATGATGGGGATGGTGATGACCACCGCGGCGGCCGAGATCGACCCGGTCGGTTCCTCGAACTGCGAACTGCCGGTGAAGTTCGCGATCGCCACCGGCGCGGTGATCGCCCGTTCGGTCGACGTCAGCGACAGGGCCAGGAGCAGGTCGTTCCAGGCGAAGATGAACACCAGGATCGCGGCCGTCACGACGCCCGGGGCGGCGAGCGGGGCGATGACCTTGCGGAAGGCCTGCCACGGGGTGGCGCCGTCCATCTTGGCAGCCTTCTCCAGCTCCCATGGGATCTCGCGGAAGAACGCGGACAAGGTGTAGATCGCCAGCGGCAGCGCGAAGGTGATGTAGGGCAGGATCAGGCCGGGCCAGGTGTCGAACAACCCGATGGCCCGCTCGATGTTGAACAGCGGTGTCACCAGCGAGATCTGGGGGAACATCGCGATCAGCAGCGCGGCACCGATCAGGAGCTTCTTGCCCGGGAAATCCAGGCGGGCCACCGCGTAGGCCGCCATCGTCCCCAGGAGCACCGCGATCACCGTGGTGATCAGACCCACGCCGATCGAGTTGATCAGCGCCGAGGTGAAGGCGCTGGTCTCGAAGATGCTCTTGTAGTTGTCGAGGGTGAACTCACTCGGCCAGAACTTCCCGTCGGTCACGCTGCTCGCCGGCTTGAAGGACAGGCTGATGATCCACAGCAGCGGGATGAGTGCATACAGGATCACCAGGATGTTGGCGATCGACCACCAGGCCTTGGACTTTCCGCTCGCATTCAACGGCTTACCTCCCCTCGTCGTCGGAACCCGGTGCGGCGGTGCCGAACCCCTTGATGAACACGAACGCGATGATCGCGACACAGATGAAGATCAGGATCGAGATCGCCGAGCCGACGCCGAGATTGAAGGCGCCGAACAGATTGTCGTAACCCAACATCGACACCGAGTAGGTGTTGTTGGACCCGCTGGTGAGGACGTAGATGTTGTCGAACACGCGGAACGCGTCCAGTGTGCGGAACAGCAGCGCCACCAGGATCGCCGGCTTCATCAGCGGAAGGATGATGCGCCACAGTCTCGTCCACGCCCCGGCACCGTCGACCTGGGCCGCCTTGAGCAGATCGTCCGGGACGAGCGCGAGGCCGGCCAGCAGGAGCAGGGCCATGAACGGCGTCGTCTTCCAGACCTCGGCGAGGACGATGATCGCCAGCGACGGCCACTGCTCGGTGAGCGGTGCGGTGCCGTCGGGTAGCAGGTTGGCGAGATATCCGGTGCCCGGCGTCCACGCGTAGTACCAGGAGAACGCCGCCGCCACGGTGACGATGCCGTACGGGATCAGGACGACGGTGCGGATGGTGCCCCGCCCGAAGATCGTCCGGTGCATGACGAGCGCGATCGCCATGCCCAGCACGAGTTCGATGAGTACCGACACGACCGTGATGCCGACCGTGACGGCAAAGGCCGTCCACCAATAGTTGTCGGTGAGGACGGTGGCGTAGTTGGCGAACCAGACGAACTCGCGTTCCCCCGGCGCCGAGAGGCTCATCTTGTTCAGCGAGAGCCAGACCGCGTACACGATCGGGTATCCGGTGACCAAGAGCATCATCAGTGCGGCCGGCGCCACGAGCCAGAAGGCCAGCCGGCGCTCGGCGGTTTTGCCCTCGCTGCGCTTGCGCGGGGCGGCCGGCGGCGTGTCGGCCCGAGGCCGATCGATCACCGCGGTACCCCCGCCCGTCCCGGTCGCCGGCTTCGACAGCGAGGCGGGCGCGGGATCCGGAGTGGGCCGGTCGGTGTGCGACGACGCCGCGGTCACCTCGTGCCGACCTCCCGGCGGAGCGGTCCACACCTGATCGGACTGCACCGGAGGTGTGTCGCCGACGATCGGGATCGGACCGGTTTGGGGTGGGGCATCATCCGGGAGGGCGTGTCGCCCGGCGCGGAACCCCGCGTCGTCGGGGTTGCCGCCCGCGTTCTCGGCGTCGTTGCGCGGAGTGTCGTTGTCGCTCACGGGACCAGCCCTTCCCCGTCGATGGCCTTCTGGGCCGCTTCGGCGAGCTCGTCGACCAGGGCCTCCGGCTCCCAGGCGCCGACCGGGCTCAACTTGGCCTGCAGCAGCGTCGAGATTGCTTGATAGTCGGGCGATTTCGGCCGCAGAGCAGCGTGCTCGGGTTCGAGCTGCCGCTTGATCTCGTCGGCCATCGGGTACGCGAGGCGGAAATCGGCGTCGTCGTAGATGGACTCGATGACCGGCGGCGGACCCGCACTGAACGAGAACGCCTTCTGCGATGCCTCACTGGTGATGCACTCGGCGGCCTGGTAGGCGAGGTCCTGCTGTTGCGAGGTGCTCGCCACGGCGATGTTGATGCCGCCCAGGGTCGTCTTCGTGGGAAGTCCCTCGAAGCCCGGATAGGGCGCGAAGTCGAAGACCCGCCGCATCTCGCGGTTGAGCGGGACCACCTGCGCCGGGGTCGGCGGATTCGCGGTGTCCGCGTAGAGGTTCGCGTACTCGGTGAGGTCGAGGAAGGCGACACTTCCCGCCACGGCGTTCTCGCGCATCCCGGCGAAGACGAACGGCCAGTTCACCTGGTACAGGGCCTCACCGCTCTCCATGCCGAGCCGCGCGGCGCCCTCGTCGGAGTTGGTCAGCGACGGATCGGCACCGGGGGCGGTGGCGACCCGCTTCAGCGTCTCCAGTGCGCGGACCGTCGCGGCGCGGTGTTCGGGGGTGTCGTTCAGCGTGACCTTGTCGGGGTCGTCCGGGTCGACGATCTGCCCACCGGCGCTGGCGAGTACCGAGTTGAACCACACCATCAGGCCTTCGTACTGCCTGCCCTGCACCATGATGTAGGTCGGTCCGCCGTTGCGACCGCTGACGAGCGCGTCCTCGAGCATGCCGTTCCACGTCGACGCCGGGCGCCGGCGGTCGACGTCCTCGACGAGCACATCCGGTCGGTACCAGAGCAATTGGGTGTTCGTGGAGAACGGGATGGCGTAGAGCCGTTCCCGCTCGTCGTCGTCGGTCTTCCAGACGGCGGTGTCGAGCGGACCACCCAGGGTGCGCGCCGACACCTCGGCGGCCATGGCGTCGGGCACCGGCACCATCCAACCCGCGTCGGCGAATTCGGCCGTCCACACCACGTCCATGCCCATCAGGTCCAGCCCGCTGTCGTTGCCCGCGAGGCGCCGTGCAAGCTGCAAACGCTGATCGTCGGCGCCCTTGGGCAACGGGGTGGTCACGACCTTGTACGCACCACCGGAATCGGCCGAGCACTTGTCGCCGATCTCGGCGAAGGTGTCCGCGCCGTCGGCCGGCGGATAGAAATTGAGTACGCCCGCTTCATATCCCGAGCCACATGCGGACAGCACGGGCAGCATGGCCACCGCTGCCACCGCCGCGGCGAGGACCTTTCGTCTCACGCGCCTGGTAGATCCGTCGGTGCTGATGGATCCGTCCGTGCTGACCCTGCTCCGCACGCAGCCTCCTCGATGTCGTACGCGGCGCCGCAGCGGTGCTCCGCCGTGAGCGTCCGAAGAGCAACGCTATACGTGAGGATTCGTGACATGCAACACATTCGGCATGGGCGTGCCATTCCGCGGGCGATTGTGATCGCTCCGTGTCCGACCGCGGGAGGCGACGTCAGAAGGTGAGACGGGCGAGCATGTCGCGCGCCTTCTCTGCGCTTTTCGGGTCGCACAGCACGTCATAGCGGCCGGCGACCAGCTGCATGGTCGACGCGAAATCCCGCTGGCCCCGGGTCGCCGCGTACGGAATGGTCGCGGAGATCACACCGAAGACCATGCCGCCGACGATGCCCACCAGGATGGGCGCAATGGGCGAGCCGGCGAAGACGAGCGCCACCAGACAGCCGAAGAAGAAGCCGAGCCAGGCACCCGAGACCAACCCGCCGCCGATCACCTTGCCCCACGTCAGCCGGCCGATGACCCGCTCGACCTGCATCAGATCGACGCCCACGATGGTGACGTCCTGGACGGTGAAGTTCTCGTCGGAGAGGAAGTCCACCGCGCGCTGGGCCTCGGCGTAGGTTCCGTACGAACCGATCGGCCAGCCCTTGGGCGGGGTGGGGAGTCCCGGCGTCTCGCGGCTCGGGCGCATGGGATTGGTCATATCGGGGCCTTCCCTGTTGTCAGACTCCAGTGCTGAACGTCGCGGTGAGACCCGACAGTGGGACTGGTCTCCCACCGGTGGGCGTTCGTGTCTGCCGTCGGCCTCCGCTGCACCGATGGCACTACCCTTACTCCCATGTCGTCGGTGAGCAAGGTGTTCGTGGCCAGATTAGTCGGGTTGGCCGTCCTTGGTCCCGACGGCGAGTCCATCGGACGCGTCCGCGACGTGGTGATCTCGATCCGCATGTCCGGGCAGCAACCGCGCGTCCTCGGCCTCGCGGTCGAATTGACCACTCGGCGTAGGATTTTCGTGCCGATGCTGCGGGTGACCGCGATCGAGCCCCAGGCCGTGGCCCTCAACACCGGCACCGTGAGCCTCCGCCGACTCCACCTGCGCCCCGGCGAGGCACTCGCCATCGGACAGGTCCTCGACACCCACGTCCGGGTCGTCGATCCGGATCTCCCCGAGCTCGCCGACGCCGACGTGACGGTGATCGACCTCGGGATCGAGAAGACCCGGACCCGCGATTGGGTCGTCTCCCGCGTCGCGATCCGGGCGGGACGTCGCGGCCTGCGCCGGCGCCACGAGACACAGGTCGTGGAGTGGTCCAGCGTGCAGGGCATCACCCAGAGCTCGCTGAACCTGCCCGGACAAGGAGTCGCGCAGGCCCTCCTGCAGTTCGAGGGCATGCGCCCGGCCGACGTGGCCAACGCCCTGCGCGAACTGCCCGCGAAACGTCGCGACGAGATCGCAGCGGCCCTCGACGACGAACGGCTCGCCGACGTGCTGCAGGAGTTGCCGCCCGACGACCAGAAAGAGGTGCTGGCCGCGCTCGGACGCGACCGCGCCGTCGACATCCTCGAGGCGATGGACCCCGACGACGCCGCCGACCTCCTCGGCGAACTGCCCGACACCGAGGCCGAGGCCTTCCTCGAGGAGATGGACCCCGTGGAGTCCGAGCCCCTCCGCCGACTCCTGCTGCACTCCCCCGACACCGCGGGCGGCGTGATGACCTCGGAGCCGATCGTGGTCACCGCATCGACCACCATCGCCGAGGCCCTCGCCCGGGTCCGCAACCCCGACCTGACGCCGGCCGCGGCGAGTCTGGTGTTCGTCGTCCGCCCGCCCACCTCGACGCCGACCGGCAAGTATCTCGGATGCGTGCATCTGCAGGCCCTGCTCCGGGAACCGCCCGCGCACCTGGTCGGCGGCATCCTGGACACCGACCTCGCCCAACTCCATCCCGAGGACTCCCTGGAGACGATGACGAGATATTTCGCGACCTACAACCTGGTCTGCGGCCCCGTCGTGGACGAGGCCGGCCACCTCCTCGGCGCGGTGAGCGTCGACGACCTGCTCGACGAGATCCTGCCGCGCGACTGGCGTGAGACCGAACCCGAGGACGTCGTCGAGGCCGACGGGTACGGCGTCGGGAGCGGCCCGGAACCGGCATCGGGCGGCCCCCAGGTGCGGATCCGATGAGCGAACCGGGACGCAAGCTCGACACCCCCAGCACCCGCCGCACGATCTCGTTCAATCTCGACTCCGACGTCGTCGGGATGTACAGCGAGCGGATCGCCCGGTTCCTGGGCACCGGACGATATCTGGCGATCCAGACGGTCATCGTCATCGTGTGGATCGTGCTGAACCTGGTCGCGGTGTCGATCCAGTGGGACCCGTACCCGTTCATCCTGCTGAACCTCGCGTTCTCCACGCAGGCGGCGTACGCGGCGCCGCTGATCCTGCTGGCCCAGAACCGGCAGGAGAACCGCGACCGGGTGTCGCTGGAAGAGGACCGGATGCGGTCCGCCCAGACGAAGGCCGACACCGAGTTCCTGGCCCGGGAGCTCGCCGCGGTCCGTCTCGCGGTGGGCGACACCGTCACGCGCGACTACCTGCGCAAAGAACTCGACGACCTGCTCGACGAACTCACCGAACGGCTCGGCGCCCCCGCCGGCGACGAATCCGGCCGCCGCGGTTCCAAGGATCACTGACACCAAAAGCCGGGTTCGTGTCTGGGACGTCAGACCCATATGTATGGTGGGTCACAGTTCGGACCGGATTTCGGCGTCTGTCACGACGCGACGAGATCCTCCGACACATCCATGAGAGCGGCTCTGGACCTGGGCCGCGGGTGGGCATCGCCGCGTTCTCGGGGGCAGAAGTGTGTGTTGACAACGGAGTGAACAGGACCGGGCAGCGGCCCGGGGCCGCACGATGTGCAGGAGGCCTCCGGTGAGGCCCCTCGACCTCGTCCGCCGTCGCCGTGGTCCGCGCCGTCCGTCCTCGTTCCCACGACGCGCCGCGACGCTGGTCGTCGGCGGCGGTCTGGTCGGTGCGCTGGTCCTGGGGACCGCGACGTCGAGCGCCTCCGGCGGCAACGTCGCGTCGGCCGTCGTCGAGCCCGATGCCCCCGTGATGGTGGCCGAACTCGTCGCGGGTTCGCCGGGCACACTCCTTGGCTTCGCGCCGCCGCCGGAGAAGCCCGCGACCGCGCTGCCGGCGCCGCAGTTCCGGCTCGCGAGCGACCTCCCCTCGGGCCCACTGGGGATCCCGGGCGTCGTACTCCAGGCCTACAAGCTGGCCGCCAATCGCGTCGCCGCCGAGAGCGCGGCCTGCAAGCTGCCGTGGTTCCTGCTGGCCGGCATCGGACGCATCGAGTCCAATCATGCGAGCAACGGCTCGGTCGATCAGTACGGCACGACGATCAACCCGATCGCCGGGCCGGTCCTCGACGGCTCGCTGGCCGGCAACGCGGTCATCAAGGACACCGACGGCGGACGCATCGACGGCGACGCCGGACACGACCGGGCGATGGGCCCGATGCAGTTCATCCCGAGCACGTGGGCAGCGTGGGGCTCCGACGCCAACGGCGACGGGAAACCCGACCCCAACAACATCTTCGACGCCACGTACTCGGCCGGCCGGTACCTCTGCGCCGGCGTCACCGACATCATGAACGAGCGCACTCGCGTGTCGGCGGTGCTGCGGTACAACCGCTCGATGGAGTATGTCGCCAACGTCCTCGGCTGGGCCGGGGCCTACGCGACGGGCGTGATGCCGACCGACCCCATCCCGGAGATGAAGCGCAAGCCGTCGAGCAGCTCGAGCTCGTCCAAAAAGCCCAGCCGGCCGGAGTCCGGGTCGTCCTCGTCGTCGTCCTCCTCCACCAAGCGCCGGCCGAGCCCTCCGCCGCCGCCGTGCATCATCGTCTGCCTGCCGTCGATCCCGCCGCTGTTCCCGGGCCAGCCCGCTCCCCCGCCCACCAAGAGGGAGGCCCCGGCGGTACAACAGGCACCGGCGGGGAACGCCGGCCCGAACAGGCCGGGAGGGGCGAGCACCCCGGTTCCCGTCCGCTGACGGCGCCACCGGAGGACCTGCGCCCGGAACCGTCGGCGCCGCCGGTAGTCTGGGCCAGATGACAACAGGAGTCGCGCCCACGGAATCGGCAGTTCGCGCCGCTCTGGGCAAGGTCAAGGATCCCGAGATCGGCAAGCCCATCACCGACATCGGGATGGTCAAATCTGTCACGATCAACGACGACGCGAGCGTCGATGTCGGGGTGTACCTCACGACATCGGGGTGCCCGATGCGCACCGAGATCTCGCAGCGGGTGGAAACGGCCGTCGCCGACGTCCCGGGTGTCGGCGCGATCCGCGTCGAACTCGACGTCATGGACGACGAGCAGCGCACCGAGCTGCGCAAGAAGCTCCGCGGGGACAAGGCCGAGCCGGTCATCCCGTTCGCCCAGCCCGGCTCACTGACCCGCGTCTACGCCGTCGCGTCGGGCAAGGGCGGCGTCGGCAAGTCGAGCGTGACCGTCAACCTCGCCACGGCGCTCGCCGAACGCGGGCTCACCGTCGGAGTTCTCGACGCCGACATCTACGGCCACTCGGTCCCCCGCATGCTCGGGAGCGACGCCAAACCCACGCAGGTCGAGCGCATGATCATGCCGCCCAGCAACCACGGCGTCCGCTTCATCTCGATCGGACAGTTCACCGACGGCAACACGCCGGTGACCTGGCGCGGTCCCATGCTGCACCGAGCCCTGCAGCAGTTCCTCGCGGACGTCTACTGGGGCGATCTCGACGTCTTGCTCCTCGACCTCCCGCCGGGCACCGGTGACGTCGCGATCTCGATCGCGCAGCTCATCCCGGGCGCAGAGATCCTGGTGGTGACGACACCCCAGCAGGCCGCGGCCGAGGTCGCCGAGCGCGCCGGGGCCATCGCCCTGCAGACGCGGCAGAAGATCCTCGGCGTCGTCGAGAACATGTCGTGGCTGGAACTGCCCGACGGCAGCCGCATGGAACCGTTTGGGTCCGGCGGCGGCGAGCAGGTGGCGCAACGCCTCACACGCGCGGTGGGCGCCCAGGTCGACCTGCTGGGTCAGGTACCGCTCGAGACGGCCTTACGTGAAGGCGGCGACGCCGGTGTCCCGGTGGTGCTGTCGGCACCCGAATCGGCGTCCGGTTCCGCCCTGCGCGCCATCGCGGGCAAGCTCGCGGCGCGTAAGCGCGGCCTGGCGGGTATGAGTCTGGGACTCGACACCATCCGGAATTCCTGACCGGTCAGGTCGCGTCCCAGTCGGCCGCGGCGGGACGCGACCCGGACCGCGACCGGCGGTCCGACGCCGCGGATCCCGCCGGGCCGGCGGAGTCCTGATTCCCGCTCTCCTGCTTCTCGAACGACAGGGGCGCCGACACGGGCTTGATCTCCGGCGCCGCCGGGGTGGTCTTCCGGTCGACCGTGGTGGCGCTCTCGTTCAGCCGGAACAGTGAATCATCGCCGTCGAGAAGGTGTTTCGTGACGATCGACCGCGGCGTCATACCCCGCAGTTCGTTGAGGTCGGCGAGCGGCTTGCGCAGGTCGTCGAATTCGGGACCCAGCTCGTCCTTCAGCTGATTGCTCGCACCGGTCGCGTAATCACGGACCTTCTTGGCCGACTGCATCGTCCAGGAGACGGCACCGGGGAGACGTTCGGGGCCGAGGATGACGAGTGCCGCGACCACCAGGATCGCTATCTCGCCCCATCCGATGCTGCTGAACATGTGCCTCGTCCTGACCTGTGCGGTGGTGTGGTTAGTCGCTCGCCGGAGTGATGGTACCGCTGAACGTGCGACCCGCCCGCCAGTACTGGAACGGGACCGACTCGCCGATGCTGGCGGTTCGGATCGCGACGTTCAGCTCGTCGGCGCTCTCGATCGGGCGATTGTTGAACGAGGTGATCACGTCGTTCTCGCGGATGCCCGCGCGTTCGGCGGGGCTGCCGGCGACGACGTTGCGGACCTGTGCGCCCAGCACGCGCTCGTTGCGCACCGAACTGGCGTTGACGCCGATCTGCGGGTGGTTCACGCGGCCGTCGCGGATCAGCGCCTCCGCGATGGGCTTGGCCTCGTCGATGGGAATCGCGAATCCGAGACCGATGTTGCCGCCCCCGGCGCCGAGGCGCCCGGCGGTGTTGATGCCGACCACCTGGGCTTCGCCGTTGACCAGCGGACCGCCCGAATTGCCCGGGTTGATCGCGGCATCGGTCTGGATCGCGTCGATCACCGCGTCGGTGTCGGACTCCGCGTCGGGCGTCAGCGCCACGGCACGGTCGGTCGCGCTGACGATGCCGCTGGTCACGGTTCGGTTGAGCCCCAAGGGAGATCCGAAGGCGACCACCTCTTCGCCGATCTGCAGGTCGCCCGAGCTACCGAGCACCGAGACCGTCGGGTTCTCGACATTGTCGACCTTCAGCACGGCGAGATCGGTCTTGGGATCGCGACCGACGATGCGCGCCGGAACCCGCTGACGGTCGAAGAACACGACCTCGAGTTTGGCGCTCTTGTCGTTCGCGGCCATCGAGATGACGTGGTTGTTGGTGAGGATGTAACCCTCTTTGTCGATGACGAATCCCGACCCGGTCGCGTAGGCGCCCGCCGCGCGGACGTCGATGGCGACGACCGACTTCTCCACCGCCCGGGCCACCTCGGCCACGGACGACCGCGGTCCGGCGTCGCCGCCGGTGTCCTCGGTGGACAACTCGACCGTGTCACTGGTCAGCGGCGCGGCCACCTCCGCGGTGTACTGACCCATCAGCCCGCCGACGAGCCCGATCAGCAACGCGATAACCGCGAGCGTGGCCAGGGCGACCCAGCTCAGGCGATTGCCGAGCAGGATGTCGCGGACACCGAGCTTGGGGCCGGTCTCGGTCGGGATGTCCGACGATGCGGATGCCAGCGCGGGTGCGTCGAGCCGCGCCGGGCTCTCCGGGTCGCGCCACGGGTCCTCCGGCGCCTGCGGCTGCTCGGTCTGGCCGTAGGTTGCGAGCGGATCCCGCTGCAGGGTGTCGCTCGATCCGGCCGGCCGGCCGAAGGCCTCGGCGAGCACCGGGTCCGGGGGTGCGATCTGTGGCTCGGGCGGCCGCTTGTCGCCATCCGAGGTGGCGAACGAGCCGCGCACACCCAACGGGCGGCCGAACACCTGCGCGGTGGACGGCGACACGGGCGAGTGTCGGGTCCGCGACGGCGTCAGACGTTGTGACTCGGGCCGTTCGGCGCGCCGCGCGAACTGTGCGTCACCGGTATCGGGAGAATCGGCGTCGGGGGCCACGGTCACCGGCCCCGGCGACGGAAGGCGCGGCCGCGGGCCGCGGGGATGCCGTCGGTCGGCGCATCGGGCGACACGGTCGGCCCGAACCCTGCCGGGCGGGGCGGCTCGGAGCTCAGATCGATCTCACGCGTGGGGATCTGGGAGAGCTGACCGAGGAGGGAGTCCGGGATCGACACGCGGCCGGACTCGCGGAGTCGGGTGCGGGCCAACGACTGCGCCTCGACCGCGGCGACGCACTCGGGGCACAGCGCCAGATGATGAGCGGCCCGCGCATGCGCGGACATCCCGAGCTCGCCGTCGACGAAGGCGGCAACCGCCTCGGGGGCCAGGTGCTCGGTGGGTGCGAAGCCGCGTCCGCCGGCCGTACCCGGCGCGCGGTAGCCGCGGTTGGGCAGGAACGACGAGGGAGCCGGACTCCAGGTGTTCGTATTCCACCTGGCTGGGGTCCAGGAGGACCGCCGGCGACGAAGGTTGGGAGTCGGCGGTTCGACACCGCCACTTCCGGTCGGACGCCCGCGATCGCCGTCCATCATCGTCGTTCACCCCTCTCCACGACGAAACCGCCGCACGATGAATCCTGTGTTGCCACTGGGCTCTGCTGCTGTCTGCCACGGTACCGACCGGCGGCATCCGATGCCGTCCCCCGAACGCGCGGCGTCCGCGGACTGCGGACTCCGATCGCATCGTGTCCCGTGACACAGGCAACGTCTCAGCGTATCCGAGACTCTCAACGATGCTCGGCGGAGCAGGGTTCCCGGCAGCGACCTCAGGCGTGCGAGCCGAGCGCGACCGAACGGCTGCTGGTGTGTCCCTGGGCCGCGAGGGCGTCGCGGATGCTCTGCCGACCGCGATGGATGCGGCTGCGGACGGTACCGAGCTTGACACCGAGGGTCGCGGAGATCTCCTCGTAGGACAGCCCCTCGATGTCACACAGCACCACGGCCGCGCGGAAGTCGGGAGCCAGCGAGTCGAGGGCGCGCTGCAGGTCGGGGTCGAGGTTCGTCGCGTCGAAGACCTGCTGCGGATCCGGGGTGTCGGCCGGCACCCGGTCGTACTCCTCGGGCAGGGCTTCCATCCGGATCTTGCTGCGGCGACGGACCATGTCGAGGAACAGGTTGGTGGTGATGCGGTGCAACCAGCCCTCGAAGGTGCCGGGACGGTAGTTCGACAGCGAGCGGAAGACCCGGATGAAGGTCTCCTGCGTGAGGTCCTCGGCGTCGTGCTGATTCCCCGACAGACGGTAGGCCAGACGGTAGACGCGGTCGGCGTGTTCGCGGACCAGGTCGTCCCAGGACGGCATGAGCAGTTCGTCGCCGGTGGCGTCGAAACCTGCGGTGCCCGCCGGAACGGCGGGCACGGCGTCGGCGGGATCGCGGGGATCGGTCATGGTCGGTGGTCGGTTCCTCTCTCGTGAAACACGCACCCGGTGACCCAAGCACTCACCGAAGACGAACGGATGATTCCGGCTGGGTATTCCCGAGCTGCCAGGGAGTTCACACCGACCTCCCGGGACCTGTCCCAACCGGAACAGCTCTCACCCTCTCCTATCGGAGTGTGGCCGCCGTATGAGGCGCCTGAGTGTTGCCTGAGGATGCATCGGCGGTCTCGCCGCGAGCGGATTCGCCCAGGTCTGGCGTGCCGGATCGGGTTCCGTCGCGGGGCCGGACTAACCTCGACGCGTGACCGAGTCAACGCCGTCCACACGCCCCGACCTGATCGCCTACGCCGAGTCGGCCATCGTCGAGGACGACGCCGTCATCGCCGCCCGCGCTCGCGCCGAGGAGCTCGGCGCGACACCGGTCAGCCCGGCGGTCGGGGCGCTACTGGCTCTGCTGGCCCGCGCGGCCGATGCGCGCGCCGTCGTGGAGATCGGGACCGGCACCGGGGTGAGCGGCCTCTGGCTGCTCAACGGCATGTCGGCCGACGGCGTGCTGACCACGATCGATCCCGAGCCCGAACATCACCGGGCCGCGCGGGCGTCGTTCGCCGGCGCCGACATCGCCCCGGGCCGCACCCGGCTGATCAACGGCACGCCGGTCGAGGTGCTGCCGCGGTTGTCCGACGCGTCCTATGACCTGGTCTTCGTGGACGGACCACTCCTGGACCTGCCGCGGTTCGTGCGCGAGGCCGTCCGGATGTTGCGACCGGGAGGTGTCGTGGTCGTCCACAACGCGACCGCGCACGGAACGGTCGGCGACCCGGCCCGCACCGAACCGCCGACGGCGGCGGCCCGTGAGGCGGCCCTGCTGATCGCCGACGACGAGCAGCTGCTTCCCGTGGTCATCCCGCTCGGGCCCGGCGTGCTCGCCGCCGCGAAGATCCGCTAGGCGGCCGCCCCGACCGGACTAGACGTCCGTCGAGAACCGGATCCCGTTGTCGGGGATCTCGATTCCCGGCCACACCCGGGCGCCGCGCAGCAACTCGCAGCGGGCGCCGATGTCGGCGCCGTCGCCGATGACCGTGTCCCGGACCAGCGCACGCGGCCCGATGCGGGCACCGAAGCCGATGATCGACCGTTCCACGACCGCGCCGGCCTCGATCACGGCACCGTCGAAGACGACCGCGCCGTCGAGACGGGCGCGCGGGCCGACCTCGGCGCCGCGGCCGACCACCGTGCCGCCGATCAGGAGAGCACCCGGGCCCACTCCCGCGCCTTCGTGCACGAGGGACTCGCCGCGACGGTCCCCCAGGGCGGGCGACGGCGCGATTCCGCGGACGAGGTCGGCCGAGCCGCGGACGAAGTCCTCGGGCGTACCCATGTCCCGCCAGTACGCGTGATCGACGTGTGCGTGGACGTGACTGCCCTCGGCGAGCAGCCGGGGGAACACCTCACGCTCGACCGACACCGGCAGGCCGGCCGGGATGGATTCGATGACCTCGCGCTTGAACACATAGGTGCCGGCATTGATCTGGTCGGTCGGCGGGTCCTGGGTCTTCTCCAGGAACGCGGTGACCCGGCCGTCGGCGTCGGTCGGGACGCAGCCGAACGCGCGGGGGTCGCTGACCCGCACGAGGTGGATGGTGACGTCGGCGTCGGCGGCGCGGTGACTGTCGATGACGTCGCCGACATCGGTGCCACCGAGGACGTCGCCGTTGAACACCACGATCGTGCTCGCGGTCAGTTCGTCGAGGACGTTGCGGATACCACCGCCGGTGCCCAGCGGCTCGTCTTCGGTGACATAGCGCATGCGCAGGCCCAGCTTCGAACCGTCGCCGTAGTACTCGCTGAAGACCTCGGCCTTGAACGAGGTGCTGAGCACGATGTCGCGGATACCGGCCGCCCGGATGCGGGACAGCAGATGGGTCAGGAACGGCAGCCCGGCGGTGGGCAGCATCGGTTTCGGCGCCGACAGGGTGAGTGGGCGCAGGCGGGTTCCCTTCCCGCCGACGAGGACGACGGCCTCGACGTCCTCCCTGATGTTGTCCGATCCCCCCACGGACGGTCTTTCCACCGACTCACGCACGGTGTAGTTGTCCACTGGATCGGGTCCTTCCTCGAGGTGACTGGTGTTCACTTCAGCATTCATCGGGAGTTCTCGCTCGCCGACGCGCGTCGCGCCGCGCGCACGGCGAGCCGGGATCGGACCTCCAGGCCGATGCGCAACGCCAGGCGCAGCGGCGCCCGCCACGGTCCCGGATTGCGGTCGGCCTGGAACCGGTAGGCGCTGCGGTGGTGGGCGGGCAGCATCTTCTCCGGATGCCGGCCGGCGCTGTGCCCCTTGGTGTGCACGACCTCCGCGCTCGGCACATAGACGTTCTGCCACCCGGCCTTGCCGAGGCGGTCGCCGAGATCGACGTCCTCCATGTACATGAAGTAGCGGGCGTCGAAGCCGCCGATGGCGTCGAAGGCCTCGCGCCGCACGAGCAGGCACGAGCCCGACAGCCACCCCACCGGACGTTCCGACGGTGTCTCGTCGTCCGCGCGGTAGGCCGCGGTCCACGGATTGGACTTCCACACCGTGCCGAGGATCGCGTGTCCGGTGCCCGACACGAGGTCGGGAACGCGCCGCGCCGAGGGGTAGATCGAGCCGTCCGGTTCGCGGATCAGCGGGCCGAGCGAACCCGCTCGCGGCCAGCGCTGCGCGGCGGCCATCAGCTCGTCGATGGCACCGGGCTTCCACTCGACATCCGGATTGGAGATGAGCACGAATTCGACATCCGGGTCGAGTTCGGCGACACCGCGGTTCATCGCACCGCCGTAGCCGATGTTGCCGCCGGTGCGGACCAGCGTGACCGTGTCGTACTCTTGCTCGGCCCGCTCGGGCGCGCCGTCGTCGGACCCGTTGTCGGCGATGATGACCTGCGGCATGACGTCGGTGACCGCGTCGAGGCTACGCAGGAAGGTCACGAGGTGATCGCCGGAGAAATAGGTCACCGTCACCACGGCTGGCTGAACTGGCACGCCGCTCAGGGTAACGAACCGGGGTCGGCGTCCGACGCGGCGATCGCCGCGTGCAGCGCGGGTCGCCACGGCCGGAGCGGGGTGAGGCCGGCGGCCTCCCAGGAGTGGCCGGAGAGCACCGAGAACGCCGGCCGCGGGGCCGGGCGCGGGAACTCGGCGGTCGTCGTGGGCAGGACCCGGTCGGGCTGCGCCCCGACCTCTTCGAAGACCCCGCGGGCGACGTCGAACCAGGTGGCCGTGCCCGAGTTCGTCGCATGCAGGACCGCGCCACAGACCTCGTCGCGGGGGCCCGCGACGACGAGTTCCCAGAGCCCGTCGGCGAGGTCGTACGAGTAGGTCGGGGACCCGAGCTGGTCGTCGACGACCGACACCGTCTCCCGCGACTGTTCGAGCCGCCGCATCGTGCCGACGAAGTCGCGGCTGTCGGGCCCGCCGGTGTAGACCCATGCCGTCCGCACGACGGTGGCCCGCGGATCCGCCGACAGTGCGGCGCGTTCGCCGTCGAGTTTGGTGCGGCCGTACACGGTCGCGGGCGTTCCGCTCACGTCGTCGGGTTCGTATCCGTTCCGCTCGACCGGCCGGGAACCCTCCGCGGCGGCACCGGGGAACACGTAGTCGGTCGACACGTGCACCAACCACGCGCCGGCGTCGGCGGTCCGGCGCGCGAGCACCTCGGGCCCGGTGGTGTTGACCCGCCGCGAGCCTTCCGCGTCGGCCTCGGCTCCGTCGACGTCGGTGTAGGCCGCGCAGTTCACCACGATGTCGTCGGGGCCGAGGTCGCCCAGCGCGGCGGCCACCGAGGTCGGGTCGGCGATGTCGACGTCGGCTGAGGTGAGCGGCCGCACGACGACGTCGGGAACCTCGCTCGACCGTGCTTGCAGGGCAGTCCCCAGCTGCCCGCCGGCGCCGACGATGTACACGGTGGGGTTGCTCGGCGTCACACGCATGAACACCATCGTGCCGGAGTCCGGCGGTACCCACGCGGCGACGCGCTCGCCGGCACACGTGACGACGGCTACTCACACGACCGGCGTTGCGTTCTCGAATTCGCGAATCACTTCAGTAGCCTGGCGACAGCACACAACAGCCGACCCGCCTTGCACATCAGTATCGACATCCTCAGGCGTAACGCGCGCCGCGTCGACCCCGGACCCGATGTGCCGACCTCGAAAGGGACTGCTCACCAGTGGATTCACCATCCGACGGCCCGCGTCGGCGCGCGCAGCCGCGCCGTCCGGCACGGCCGGGTCCGGACGGGCGTCAGCCGATGCCCGGCGATCGGCGCGCCCCGGAGCCCGGTGCGCGCAGGCGCCCGGCCCGGCCCCCGTACGACGGTGGACCAGATGGACGCGAATCCCCGCGCCGCGCCGCTCCGCTCCCCGGTGAACCGGGCAATCCCCCACCCCGAGCGCGACGCCAGCCCCCGCCGGACCCGCGACGTCGCGCTGCCGATCCACGCGAACCCCGCGACCCCCGGCGTCGGCCGGCCGCCGACCCCCGCAACTCCGAACGTCGCGCCCCCGGCGGTCGACGAGCCACGCCAGAAGCCGTGGAACCCACCCCGACCCGGCAGCGCCGCCCCGGCGAGCCGCGGCCCGTCCGACGCACCTCCGGCGAGATCCACACCCGCCCGGCCCCGGCCGCCAAACGGGCCTCCGAGCGGAAGCCGGGCGACCCCAAGACGAGCCCGCGGAAGCCGACCGCACGCCAGTCCGCCGACCCGAAGCCGACCGGACCCAAGCAGACCGGACCGAAACAGACCGGACCAAAGTCCGGCGACCGGCGCACGGCGGCGACGTCGTCGTCGACACCGGAACCACCGTCGCAGCCGCCGGCGGACAGCCGACGCAAAGGTGCCCGCACCCCGGGGGCCGGCTGGGGTCGTGCGCTCATCGCGGTCGCCTCGGTGGCGGTGCTGTTGTGCACCGGATACGCCTGGAACACGATGTCGGACCTGCAGACCCGCATCACCCAGCTCGGCGGACTCGATCTCGGCGGTGGCGTCGAAGACGGGGCCGTCGACATCCTCCTCGTGGGCACCGATTCGCGGACCGACGCCAAGGGCAATCCGCTGTCGCCGGAGGAACTCCGACTCCTGCGGTCGGGCGACGAGGTCGCGACCAACACCGACACCATCCTGCTGATCCGCATCCCCGACGACGGCTCGTCGGCGACCGCGATCTCGATCCCCCGCGACTCGTATGTCGACGTACCCGGTGTCGGGATGAGCAAGATCAACGCCGCCTACGGCACGACGCGCGAAACCGTTCGCGCGCAAGCGGTCACCGACGGCAAGTCGGAGGGCGAGGCCGAGTCCGAGGGCACCCTGGCGGGCCGGAAGGCGTTGGTGGACACCGTCGCCAACCTGACCGGCGTGCAGGTCGACCACTACGCGGAGGTGGGCCTGCTGGGGTTCGTGCTGCTGACGAACGCGGCCGGCGGCATCGACGTCTGCCTGAACGACGCGGTCCGGGATCCCTTTACGGGCGCGCGGTTCCGCGCCGGCCGTCAGACTCTCGACGGGCCCAAGGCGCTCAGCTTCGTGCGCCAGCGCCACGGCCTCCCCCGCGGCGATCTCGACCGCATCACCCGTCAGCAGGCGTTCATGGCGTCGCTGACGCAGAAGATCATCTCGGCGAACACCCTGACCGATCCGGGTAAGTTGTCGGAGCTGCAGGACGCGGTGTCGCGGTCGGTGGTCATCGACGACGACTGGGACATCATCCGGTTCGCCGAACAGCTGAAGGATCTCAGCGGCGGCCGGGTGAAGTTCGCGACCATCCCGATCGTGACGGAGCAGGGCTGGAGCGAGGACGGTCAGCAGAGCGTCGTCCAGGTGGACCCGCGCGAGGTCCAGGCCTTCACCGGTGACCTGCTGGCACCGAAGCAGACGCAGGGCATCCAGCGCGGCGACTACACAGTCGACGTGGTCAACGCCGGCACCATCGACGGGCTCGCCTCGAATGTCGCGAACATTCTGACCAACAAGGGTTTCCGGGTCGGAGCCACCTCCAGCGGCAAGGCCGACACGAAGGACTCGATCGTGTACGCCAAGGAGGAGAGCGACGCCGCTCGGCTCCTCGCCAAGGATCTCGGCGGCGCCCAGGTCGTCGCCGATCCCGCCCTCGGCGACGATCAGCTGAAGGTGGTGCTCACCAACACCTACGCCGGTCCGGGCTCGATCAGCGACACCGGCGACCAGACCGACAACACCCCGGCGAGCGAGCGCGTCGGCAACAAGCGCCCGCCGATCACCGCGGGCAACGAGGGGCCCATGTGCGTGAACTGACTCCGAACACTCTCACCGACGCGACCTTCGCCGCGGTCGCCGATCATTCGCGTCCGCTGCTGACCTACTACGACGACGCGACCGGCGAGCGCACCGAGCTCTCGGCGGCGACCCTCGGCAACTGGGCGGCCAAGACCGCGAACTACCTACGCGACGAGATCGGGGTCGCCGAAGGCGATGTCGTCGCGGTCGATCTCCCGGAGCACTGGCAGACGGCCGGCATCCTGCTGGGCGCGCTCTGGGCGGGCGCCGAGGTGCACTTCGACTCCACCGAAGACCCGATGGTCGTGTTCACCAGCCGTGATCGCCTGGACAGCCATCCCGACGTCGACGAGGTCGTGGTCGCCTCGCTCGATCCGTTCGCGCTGCCGCTGCGCGACCTGCCGCCCGGCGTCGGCGACTACGGCAGCGTGGTCCGCGTCCACGGCGATCAGTTCGTCTCCCGCTATCCGGCGTCGGCCACCCTCGAGGGCGCCCCCATCGGCGAGGCGCTCGACGACGCCCGGGCGACGGCTGAGCGCGAGGGAATCGGACCGGGCGCCCGCGTGGTGTCCACCCGGCCGTGGTACTCCGGCGACCGGGTGATCGCTCACCTCCTGGCACCTCTGCTGGCGGGCGGCAGCCTCGTCCACGTCTCCGCGGCCTCACCGGAACGGCTCGCGGCGATCGCCGAGATGGAAAAGGCCACCCTGATCCTGTCGTGAACCCCGCGGGCACGCCGCCGATCGGGCACAGTGGGGACATGCGAATCCCCCGCGCGGTGGCCCGGCTGAACAAGCGAGTGACCAACCCCATCCAGCGACAATGGGCGCCCCGACTGGCTCCGTACGCGATGGTCGAGCACGTCGGACGCAAGTCCGGCAGGCACTACTCCATCCCGGTGATGGCGTGGGTCGACGGCGATCGGCTCACCATCATCCTCACGTACGGGCGGCACACCGATTGGGTCCGCAACGTGCAGGCCGCCGGGACCTTCGGCCTGATCCGCAAGAACCGGCACTACCGGGTGACCGGTCCGCGGGTGGTGCCGTCGGACTCGCCGGACATCGCCCGGGGTGCCCGCATCCCGGCGCGACTTTTCGACTCCGCGCTCCTCGGCACACTGCACGCGGCGTGATCTGATGGCCGACGACCCGCTCGACGACTTCGTCGCCGAGGACGTGACCCTGTACGGGACCACCCGCCGGGTGCATCGCCTCGGCAGTGGTCCCGCCGTCATCGTCATCGCCGAGATGCCGGGGATCAGCCCCAAGGTCGCCGACGTCGCGCGCCGGGTGGCCGGGGCGGGCGCCACCGCAGTGCTGCCGTCGCTGTTCGGCGTCGACGGCCGTGATCCTCGCCCGGACAACCTCGGCGCGGTCGGCTCGGCGACGAACATGCTCGGCACCATCGCCCGGGCCTGCATCACCCGCGAGTTCACGATCCTGGCCACCGGCAAGACGTCACCGGTCGCGTCGTGGCTGCGGGCGTTGGCCGCCCGCGAACACGACCGGTGCGGCGGCCCCGGGGTCGGTGCCGTCGGGATGTGTTTCACCGGCGGGTTCGCACTCGCGATGGCCACCGACGAGCGGATGCTCGCCCCGGTGCTGTCCCAGCCCTCATTGCCGTTCGCGGTGTTGCCGGGACGCGCGCGGGCCATCGACGTGAGCGAGTCGGATCTCGCTCTGGTGCAAGCGCGGTGCGCACGCGGCCTCGAGGTGATGGGTCTGCGTTTCCAGGGCGATCGCCTCGTGCCGGGAGCCCGATTCGCGTACCTGCGGGAGCTCCTCGGCGATGCCTTCATCGGCATCGAACTACCCGACGAGTCCGCGAACCCGGATTCGATGCTGCCGCGGCCACATTCGGTGCTCACCGAGGACCTCCGCGACGAGCCCGGGCAACCGACCCGCGAGGCCTACGATCGGGTCATCGACTTCTTCACCGCGAAGCTCGGCCTGCAGCCGACGATCTGATCGGCGGAAGTGCTACTCCCCCAACAGTTCCTGCTGGAGTGCCGCGTCCTTGTCGAGAACCATCTGTTCGAGCCCCTGCTGGAATTCGACCATCCGGGCGCGCAGGTCGGCGTCGGCGGCGGCGAGGATGCGGACCGCGAGCAGCCCGGCGTTGCGGGCGCCGCCGACCGACACCGTGGCCACCGGGACCCCGGCGGGCATCTGCACGATCGACAGCAGCGAATCCAGTCCGTCGAGATGCCGCAGCGGGACCGGTACCCCGATCACCGGCAGCGGGGTCGCCGACGCGACCATGCCCGGAAGATGCGCGGCGCCACCGGCTCCCGCGATGATCACCTCGATGCCGTGGCCCGCCGCCCCTGCCGCGTAGTCGAGCATGCGCTGCGGTGTGCGGTGAGCCGAGACGACGCCCACCTGGAACGGCACGTCGAACTCGGCGAGGGCCTCGGCGGCCGCCTTCATCGTCGGCCAGTCCGAATCACTGCCCATGATCAGGCCCACCCGCGGGCCGTGCGTCTCACTCATGAATGTTCATCCCATCCGTCGGTCCACGTCGCCCGCGACATCCACTGGGCCGCGCGTTCGGCACGCTCCCGTACCGACTCCGGCGAATCCCCTTCGCGCCCGACGATGTTCACATGCCCGATCTTGCGATCGGGCCGCTCGCCCTTGCCGTAGAGATGCACCTTGGCCTCGGGCATCCGGGCCATGAGGTGGTGCAGCCGCTCGTCCATCGACATCGCCGGTGCGTCCGCCGCACCGAGGATGTTGGCCATCACCGTCACCGGCGCACTCGGTGCCGTGCTGCCCAACGGATAGTCGAGGACGGCGCGCAGGTGCTGCTCGAACTGCGAGGTCACCGCGCCGTCCATCGTCCAGTGCCCGCTGTTGTGCGGACGCATCGCCAGCTCGTTGACGACCAGCTCGCCGTCGACGGTCTCGAAGAGTTCCATCGCCATCACACCGACCACACCGAGCTCGTCGGCCAGCCGCAACGCCATCTGCTGTGCGTGCGCGGCGACCTCGTCGTCGAGCCCGGGAGCCGGTGCCAGGACGACCGCGCACTGCCCGTGGCGCTGGATGGTCTCGACCACCGGCCACGCCCCACCCTGACCGAACGGCGACCGCGCGATCATCGCCGACAACTCTCGTCGCATCGGCACCTTCTGTTCGGCGAGCAGCGCCGGTGCGTCGTCGGGGTGCTCGTCGAAGACCGCGAGAGCGTCGTCCGCGCCGTCGACGAGCCACACCCCGCGGCCGTCGTAACCGCCGCGGACCGCCTTGACGACGATGGCCCAGTCGTTGGCCTCGCCGAACTCGATCAGACGAGACCGGGCCGCGGCCCGGTCCCCGGACAGGTCGGCGAAGTCGGGCACGGGCAGGCCGAGCTCGGCCAGCCGGAACCGCATGGCGAGCTTGTCCTGCGCGAAATGCAGCGCCTTCGACGGCGGCAGCACCGCGACGCCGTCGGCTTCGAGTGCCTGCAGGTGCGCCAGCGGGACACCCTCGTGGTCGAAGGTCACCGCGACCGACCCGGACGCGGCGCGCCGCAGATCGTCGAGGTCGTCGTGCGACCCCAGGACGATGTCGGCGCTGACCTGGGCGGCCGGATCGGATTCCGAGGCCGCCAGTACCCGCAGGCACTGACCCAGCGCGATGGCGGCCTGGTGGGTCATCCGAGCGAGCTGGCCACCGCCGATCATCGTCACGGTCGGCATCCCCGACGCCCGGCCGCCCGGGCGCCCCGACTCAGGGACCGGCGGCACCTGCGACGACGGGGACACGGCCCCGCCGACCTGCTCGCGTGAATTCACGCGCACCATCGTGGCATGTATGCGGCATCATTCGCACAACCGCCCGGCACGTGTCCCGGCGGTTTCGTTTCGTACACTCGGATCTTGTGCCATTGATCGACGAGATGATCGCCCGCCTCCCAGCGCCGGTCCGTCGGCTCGTGATGCGGCACCACGAACTGATCAAGTTCGCGATGGTCGGCGGGACCACCTTCGTCTTCGACCTCGCCATCTTCTACAGCCTGAGCCTCACGGTCCTGGAGACCAAGCCGGTCATCGCCAAGGTCATCGCCGGCGTCCTGGCCACCATCCTGAGCTACATCCTCAATCGCGAGTGGGCGTTCAAGAACCGCGGCGGCCGCGAACGTCACCACGAGGCGATGCTGTTCTTCGCCATCAGCGGTATCGGCGTCATCCTCCAGGCCGCTCCACTGTTCGTCGCCAACAACATCTTCGACATGCGCTCCAACCTGAGCGTGTCCGAGATCGTGGTCATCGACTTCGTGCTCGGCTACATCATCGGCAACCTCATGCAGATGGCGTTCCGGTTCTGGGCACTGCGCAAGTTCGCCTTCCCCGAAGAACAGTTGCGCGGCGGGGACGCCGGATCGACCGACCTGCACCCCTCGCTCGCCGAGCTCAACGATGAGGAACTCGGTCACGCCTGACGCCCGATCGCGGGGGCCGGCCGGAGTTCTCGTCGATCTCGTCGGCGAGTTCGGAGTCGCCCCGGTCGGTGCCGAGCTGATCGCGTCCGGTGACCAGCCGCGCGGGCACGACGATCGCGAACACCGGCGGTCGCCGGACGGTCAGTTCGAGTCGGCCACCGTCGGATTCGATCAGTGCCCGCGCGAGTGACAGGCCGACCCCGCTCCGGCCCGCGCCGGGCCGTCGGCCGGCCGAGAAACCCCGACGGAAGATGTGTGCGGCGATCTCGTCGGCGACCCCGTCACCCTCGTCGGCGACGGTGATGCGCACCAGGTCCCCCGCGGGCAGGGTGCCGACGTGGATCCGGCAGGTCCCGCGGCCGTGCTGCAGGGCATTGTCGACCAGCACACTGACCGCCTCCCGGAGACGACCCGGGTTCGCGGTCAGCGCGTGCGGGACGCCGTCGAAGGTCGCCAGCAGTTCGCGGCCCCTCGCCTCGAAGGCGTGCCGGAAATCCCCGACCAGCGTCGTCAGCATGTCCGACACGTCGACGAACTCGGGCGCGGGTTCGTCGGCCCGGGACGCCTCGACCAGCTCGTCGAGTTCGGCGGCGAGCCGCTCGATCTGATCGAGGGCGGCCTCGGCCTCGGTGACGACCGCGGGGTCATCGTGCAGGGAGAGTTCCTCCAGGCGCAGCTGGATCGCGGTGAGGCGGCTGCGCAGCTGGTGGGAGGCGTCACCGGCGACCTCTCGCTCGCGCTCGAGGCGCAGCGCGAGTTCGGCGTTCGCGTCGGCCAGTGCACGCGACACCCGATCGAGTTCGGCGATGCCGTACATCTTCCACTGGGTCCGGAAGTCGCCCCGGCCCATGGTCGCGGCCCGATCGGCGAGATCGGTCAGCGGATCGACGATCCGACCCGCGGTGACCGCGGCGACAAGCGTGCCGCCGATGACGGACGCGACGACGATGACGGCCACGATCGAGGCGGCGGTGAACTGGTCGTTGCGCACCTCGTCGCGCGGGATGGACAGGGTCAGCGTCCCGGCTGCGCCGAGCACGATGGACTCCGAGAGCCTGGGCTCGCTGATGTCCGCCCCGACCACCGTGCGCTGCAGGGTGCCGGTGGGGTCGGGGAAGGTGACGATCAGGCTGCCGTTCGGCGGCAGCAGCAGCCGGAACGCCTCACGGTCGAGGGACTCCGGCGGGATCCGGCCGTCGGCCCCCTCCTGCCGGATCAGCTGGTCTGCGATGACCTTCAGCCGGTTGTCGAGGTCCTCGTGCGCGTTGTCGGCGACCCACCACCACGCGACGACACTCAGCGGGATGCCCAGCAGCCCACCGACCGCCAGCAGGACGGCGATCATTGTCGTGAGCAGGCGACGGCGCATGAGACGACTAGGGGTCGAACCGGAATCCGACGCCGCGCACGGTCACGATGTGGCGGGGACGGTCGTGGCGGTCGTCGCCGATCTTCCGGCGCAGCCACGAGATGTGCATGTCCAGGGTCTTCGACGACCGCAGGTCGGCCGAACCCCACACCTCGGTGAGGATCTCCTCGCGCGTCACCACCTCGCCCGCGCGTTCCATGAGGAAGCGCAGCAGGTCGAACTCGCGGTTGGCCAGGGTGAGGTCGTGTCCGTTCACCAGGACGCGGCGCGCCCGCGCGTCCAGGCGCAGGGCACCGCCCTCGAGGACGACGTCGCCGGGCTGGCGACGTCGCAGGAGGGCACGCACCCGCGCCAGCAGCTCGGCCAGGCGGAACGGCTTGCCGACGTAGTCGTCGGCGCCGGCGTCGAGGCCGACCACGAAATCCACCTCGTCGGTGCGTGCGGTCAGCATCAGCACCGCGAGCGCGGGTCGCTGGGCCCGTACCCGCCGGCACACCTCCAGACCGTCGAGCACCGGTAGCCCGAGGTCGAGGATGAGTAGCTCGAAGCGGGTGTCGAGGGCCTTCTCCAGGGCATCCGCCCCGGTCGAGACCACCTCGCAGCCGTAACCCTCACGCGACAGCGCCCGCGCGAGCGGTTCGGCGATCGCGGCGTCGTCCTCGGCGAGCAGCACGGTCGTCATCGGTCGCGGACCCCCCGGTTCTCCGCCCGGTCACCGGGGTGCACGGGACCGTCGGCGGGCTGCTCGTGGGAATCGCGCCGGTGTCCGTCCCACGGATGATCGTCGTCGCCGTGGACGTCGAGCACCTCGTGGTAAAGCAGCGCGTGCACCCTCTCCACCTGCGGGATGTCGTCGAAGGACAGCGGTTCGTCGGAGGCCGACTCGATGACCAGCGTGCCGGTGCGCAACATCCGGTCGACGAGGCCGTGCCGGAACTCGACGGTGTTGATCCGGCGGATCGGGATGTCGATGCCCGACCGGGTGATGATTCCGTTGCGGAACATCACCCGCCGGTCGGTGAGCACGAAATGCGTTGTCTTCCAATACATCAGCGGGCGGACGAAGTACCAGCAGAAGCCGATGGCCCAGACCGCCGCGACCGCGATGAGCAGCACGGTCTGCGGCGTCGACCGCAACCCCGACGACGTGATGACGCCGAGGAGTACGCCGGCGGCGGCGGTGAGGAGCCCGAACAACAGGAACGGCCCGAGCAGGCATTTCCAGTGCGGGTGCCGATGGAGGACGACGCGTTCCCCCGACGCCAGATTCTCCCGCGGATAGGCCATGCGGCTCAGCATAAACGGCCGGGTGCCGCAGTAGACTGCCAATCACGCCGACCGCCGCCGTCCTCGTGCCGTGAGCATGCCAGGGCCCTGACACCAGATCCGACCGACACCAGATCCGACCATCGGCTCCCACGACCGGTCGGGGAGGAGAACGCCATGAGCTACCAGGATCCCCGCGACCCGCGGACCGCGCGCTACGAGTCCGGTTACACACCCGAGTCGCGTGCCTACAGCAGCCAGAACGATCCGTATGCCCGCGATCCGTACGCCGCCGATCCCTATGCGGGGGATCCGTACGGGGGCCAGACTGGCTACGGCCGGCCCGGCCAGCCCGCCAAGCCCCGTCATGGCCCGGACATCAACCCCGTCACGTTCGCCGGCGGTGTGGTCATGACCGGCGTGGTGACCGGTCTCGCGGCATGGCTCGTCGCCTGGATCATCTCCGCATTCGTGGAGAAGGTGAACGAGTCGGGCAAGTTCGGCGTGTGGAACCCGGTCGCCGCCAGCGAGCTCTGGTTCGGCGTCGTCGGCTTCCTGTGCGCGCTCGCCGCGGGTGCGCTCTGGTACGTGCTGCACCTGGTCACGCCGTCACCCGATCAGTTCTACCGGTGGATCGTCGGCCTGCTGCTGGTGGCGGCCGTGCTGATCCCGATCCTGACCTACAACCAGATCTCGGTGGGCATCGAGACCGCGATCGTGCACCTGGTGATCGGTCTGCCTTCGCTGACGATCATCCCGGCGATGGCCGGCAAGAGCGTCCAGCGCTAGTAGTCACTCCGGCCGCAGGTGGGTGACATCGCCCGCGGCGGCCACCACCTGCTCACCGTCGGCGTCGACGACGATCCGGCCGGAGGAGTCGACACCGGTCGCGGTGCCGACGACCTCACGATTGCCGGGCAGGACCAGCCGTACGCGACGGCCGATGGTGTCGCTGTCGTCGCGGTACCGCGCCGCGAGCCCGTCCAGGTCGTGCGGCCACAGGTCGAGCAGCTCGGAGAGCGCCCGCAGGTACGACGCGGCGAGCTCGGTCAGGGGGACGTCGCGGCCGGTGGCGAGCCGGAGCGAGGTGGCGGTCGGGACCGGCAGCTGGCCCTCCGCCATCGTGGTGTTGAGCCCGGTGCCGATCACCGCCACGCCTCCCGGGCCACCTGCGGCATGGTCGCTGCGGGTGTATTCCGAGAGGATGCCCGCGACCTTTTTGCCGTCGATCAGCACGTCGTTCGGCCATTTGAGCGTCGGACGAATCCCCATCGCGTCGTCGACACCCTGCACGGCGGCGAGTCCGGCCAGCAGCGACAGCCAGCCCAGGTCCTCGGTGTGGTCGGCGACGTCGAGCGCGGCCGACATGGCCAGCTGCGTGCCGGCCGGCGCGGTCCAGGTGCGGGCGTGGCGGCCACGTCCGGCGGTCTGGTCGGTGGTGATCCGCACGGTGCCCCCGACGGATTCGCCGGAGGCGCGCGAGACGAGGTCGGCATTGGTCGAACCGGTCGCCTCGACCACCTCGATCCGGTGCCAGCGGGTGCCGGTGAGACGGGTGCGGAGCAGATCGGCGTCGAGACTCATACCTGACGAAACTACTGGCCGCCGCCTCCGCACGAACGGATACCACCGGTTTCACGGTCGACCCGCCGGCCCACCGACCGATCGCTCGTAAACCTGAGGGATATCTCACGTTGATCCGGTTGACGTGGCTCACACTCGGGTAGTTAGCATCGTCAGTCATGACCACTGCTTCGCGCGACGCCGCCGCCGCTCCCGACATCCACACGACGGCGGGAAAGCTCGCCGATCTGCGCAATCGTCTCGAGGAGACCAAGCATCCGGTGGGTGAGGCCGCCGTCGAGAAGACCCACGCCAAGGGCAAGCTCACCGCGCGGGAACGGATCACCCACCTGCTCGACGAGGGTTCCTTCGTCGAACTCGACGCCCTCGCCCGGCACCGCAGCACCAACTTCGGACTCGCCGAGCGCCGCCCGCTCGGCGACGGCGTCGTCTCGGGTTACGGCACCATCGACGGTCGCGAGGTCTGCGTCTTCTCGCAGGATTCCACCGTCTTCGGCGGCAGCCTCGGCGAGGTCTACGGCGAGAAGATCGTCAAGGTCATGGACCTCGCGATCAAGACCGGTCGCCCCCTGATCGGCATCAACGACGGCGCCGGCGCCCGCATCCAGGAGGGCGTGGTCTCGCTCGGCCTCTACGGCGAGATCTTCCACCGCAACGTGCGTGCTTCCGGTGTCATCCCGCAGATCTCGCTGATCATGGGCGCCGCGGCCGGCGGTCACGTGTACTCCCCCGCGCTCACCGACTTCGTGGTCATGGTCGACCAGACCAGCCAGATGTTCATCACCGGCCCGGACGTCATCAAGACGGTCACCGGCGAAGAGGTGACGATGGAGGAGCTCGGCGGTGCGCACACGCACATGTCGAAGTCGGGCACCGCGCACTACGTCGCCTCCGACGAAGAGGACGCCCTGGAGTACGTCAAGGAACTCCTGAGCTACCTGCCGAGCAACAACCGCGCCGATGCCCCGCGTCTGCCCGTCGCGCAGCCGGCCGCCGGTTCCATCGAGGACACCCTCACCGAAGAGGACCTCGAGCTCGACACGCTGATCCCGGATTCGCCGAACCAGCCCTACGACATGCACGAGGTCATCCGTCGCATCCTCGACGACGACGAGTTCCTCGAGGTGCAGGCCGAGTACGCGACCAACATCATCATCGGCTACGGCCGGGTGGACGGCCGCAGCGTCGGCATCGTCGCCAACCAGCCGACGCAGTTCGCCGGCTGCCTCGACATCGACGCCTCGGAGAAGGCCGCCCGGTTCGTACGCACCTGCGACGCCTTCAACATCCCCATCGTCACCCTGGTCGACGTCCCGGGCTTCCTTCCCGGTACCGATCAGGAATACCGCGGCATCATCCGTCGCGGTGCGAAGCTGCTCTACGCCTACGGCGAGGCGACGGTCGGCAAGATCACCGTCATCACCCGGAAGGCCTACGGCGGCGCGTATGACGTCATGGGCTCCAAGCACATGGGTGCCGACGTGAACCTGGCGTGGCCCACCGCCCAGATCGCCGTCATGGGCGCCTCGGGTGCGGTCGGGTTCGTCTACCGCAGCCAGCTCAAGGACGCGGCCGCCAAGGGTGAGGACGTCGACGCACTGCGTCTGCAGCTGCAGGAGGAGTACGAGGACACCCTCGTCAACCCGTATGTCGCGGCCGCCCGCGGATACGTGGACGCGGTGATCCCGCCGAGCCACACCCGCGGTCAGATCGCCACCGCGCTCAAGCTGCTCGAGCGCAAGATGGTCAACCTGCCGCCCAAGAAGCACGGCAACATCCCCCTGTGACACCAGCGGTCAGTTCCGAGAGCGAGAATTCCGTGAGCGAAGACTCCACCAAGTCCGAGCGTCCGTTCCTGACGGTCGTCGGCGGCAATCCGACCGACGAGGACCTCGCCGTGCTGGTGACCGTCCTCGCCGGTGCCGGTTCGGGCGGCGGTTCGGCCGAGCCCGAGACCCGGAACGACTGGGGCCACCCGATCGACCGACTGCGTCCGCAGTGGGGCGGCCCGGGAAGCTTCACCAACCTGCGCTACTGACGATGACATCCGAATCCGAGATCGGGCCGGGTACTCCCGGCCCGATCTTCGTACTCGGTTCGGCCTCCCCTGCCCGGCTCCGCATCCTTCGGGCGGCCGGCGTCGAGCCGGTCGTGCGGGTGTCGGATGTCGACGAGGATGCGCTCCTCGCCGCGCTCCCCGATTCCACACCGGCCGATGTGGTGGTCGCCGAACTCGCCCGCGCGAAGGCGGAAGCCGTTGCGGCACTTCCGGAGATCGCCGAGCTCGCCGGGTCCGGCAGCCCCGTGGCCGTCATCGGCTGCGACTCGATGCTCCATCTAGGCGGCCGGCTGCTCGGCAAACCGCACACCCCCGAACGCGCCGTCGCGCAGTGGTCGGAGATGGGCGGTCGTAGCGCGGACTTGCTGACCGGCCATCACCTGATCCGCCTCGACCGGCCCGCGACCGCCGGCGGGACGAGCTCCACCACGATCCATTTCGCCGCCGCCGACGACCACGTCATCCAGCGGTATGTCGCCAGCGGTGAACCTCTACAGGTGGCCGGCGCATTCACCCTCGACGGTCTGGGTGGCTGGCTGGTCGAGCGCATCGAGGGCGACCCGTCATCGGTCATCGGTATCGGCCTGCCGCTGGTCCGCACCCTCCTGGCCGACGTCGGGCTCTCGGTCACCGACTTCTGGCGCCACTGACGACGACCCCGCTCCCTGAGGTGGCCCTACTCCACCTCGAAGAATTCCGGCCAGTACCGCTCGATGCAGTCGACCGGCTGACCCTGGCGGTTGAACTGCGGGCCGGTCAGTCCGACCGTCAACGCCACCGCACGTTCGCGCGCCGAGCCGTGTCCGGAGGCGCCGCCGGTGTCGCCGATGATCGGCAGCAGCGTCGCGACCTGCAGGATCTCCCGCGCGCCGAGCGCATCACGCTGGTAGGCGGTTGCACCCCAGTTCGCGGCCAGGCAGTCGGCGATGAGCTCGCTGTTCTTGCCGGCCGGGAGACGGCTGTCGGGGATGTCGAACGCCTCGGCCATCCGGAACACGACGTTGTGGCCGTACTCGTGCGCGACCACGATCGCCGCGGTGAAGTCGCCGACGATCGGCGACGGCACCCCGAAGACGTTGCCGTCCCAGATGGCCGCGAAGGTGTCGACCGGGAGCACGATGCTGCCCTCGGTCGGGGTGCCCTCTCCGTTCGGTTCGGTGTCCACTCCACAGAAGAACGCGTTGGCCTCGTCGGACGGGATCGGTACCGGGTTCGAATCCTCTTCGCCGGCAATGCACTCCGTGGCGAAGGAGGTGCCGGACTCGATCAGCACCCGTCCCGGTGCCGGGTCGCCCCAGCCCAGTTCGTCGAACCACCCACCCCATGTCTGGTCGAGGTCGTCGAGGAGCGTGGTCAGGTAGTCGGGCACCGCGGTGTCCACATTGGCCGGGGTGACCCCGCTGGTCATGAGTTCCGCGGTCGGCGTCGGCAACTTCGGGCAGTCGTCGGGCCGGCACTGCGCCGCGTCGGCGTCGCCGGTCGGGTCCGTTGAGCGCGACGGCGTCGGACTGGGTGCGCTGCTTGTCGACGCGGACGACGGACGGGACTCCCCGGAATCCTCGGACGGGATGAGTGCGCATCCGCTTCCGACAGACAGTGTCACCACGGCGGCCAGAGCGACCGCCCACCGCATCGCGAGGGGCCCGCGTCGATCGATCATTCGGCGAACGTAGCAGGCGGGACCCGCTTCACCTGGGGTTTGTCGTCTGATCGAAGCACGCTCCGGCCGATGCCCTACGCTTTATCAGCGGGACCGCAGATGGTCCGCGCGTGATCCACGCGGAACGTCCGAACAGCGAGCTGGAGAGCACCGTGAGCGTTGACACCGACCCGAATCCGGCCTTCGCCGACTACGCCCACCCCGAGCGGCTGGTGACGACCCAGTGGCTGTCGGCGCATCTCGGCGCCAAAGGACTCAAGATCATCGAGTCCGACGAGGATGTGCTGCTCTACGACATCGGCCACATCCCGACCGCTCAGAAGATCGACTGGCACCTTCATCTCAACGACCCGGTCACGCGCGACTACATCAACGGCGAGCAGTTCGCGGAACTGATGCGCAGCAAGGGAATCGAACGCGACGACACCGTCGTGATCTACGGCGACAAGAGCAACTGGTGGGCCGCCTACGCGCTGTGGGTCTTCACCCTGTTCGGCCACGAGGACGTCCGCCTGCTCGACGGTGGCCGCGACGCCTGGATGGCCGAGGACCGTGACACCTCCTTCGACGTCCCCGATTACCCGCGGTCGGACTACCCGGTGGTCGAGCGCGACGACGCCAAGATCCGCGCGTTCGCGCCGCAGGTCCTGGAGGCCCTGGGCACCGAGCCCCTCGTCGACGTCCGTTCCCCGCAGGAGTACACCGGCGAGCGCACGCACATGCCGGACTACCCGGAGGAGGGCGCGCTGCGCGGCGGGCACATCCCGACCGCCATCTCGATCCCGTGGGCGAAGTCCGCCGCCCCCGACGGCCGTTTCCGCAGCCGCGCCGAACTCGACGAGATCTACGCCGGGCTCGACCCGAAGACGCCCACGATCGCCTACTGCCGCATCGGTGAGCGGTCGAGCCACACCTGGTTCGTGCTGACACATCTGCTGGGGCACACCGCGGTCCGCAACTACGACGGATCGTGGACCGAGTGGGGCAACGCGGTGCGCGTGCCGATCGCCGTCGGCGAGGAGCCGGGCGCCGTTCCCGGCACCGAGTGAACCCGACCGCACGATGAGTCTGCCTCCAGCCCTGGCCGAGATCGTCGACGACTTCGGCGCACTCGGCGACTCCGACAAGGTCACGCTCCTGCTCGAGTTCGCCGGCGAATTGCCGGACATACCGGCGCATCTCGAGCAGGATGCGATGGAACCGGTACCCGAGTGCCAGTCGCCGGTCTTCCTGTCCGTCGACGCCGCGGACCCGTCGTCGGTGCGGCTGTATTTCAGCGCTCCGCGCGAGGCGCCGACGACCCGCGGTTTCGCCGCCATCCTGCATCAGGGACTCGACACCGCGTCGGCGCGCGAAATCCTCGACGTGCCATCGGATTTCTATTACGACCTGGGACTCGGCAGCGCCGTGAGTCCGCTACGCCTGCGGGGTATGGCGGGCATGCTGGGCCGCATCAAGGCGCAGGTTCGCGCCCAGGTGCCCGACACGCCCGGGGCATGAAGTTCATCCAGATCCGCGACGAACCCATCGCGCCCGGCGGTCTCGTCGAGTGGACGCCGTATGTGCCGGGCGGACTGGGCAATTGGGACTACGACTCGCGCCTGACCTCGCACAATCACGAGCAGCATCTGCGCGCGGCGTTCGAGTACCGGGTCCGCACGCGTCGCGAGGGCGGACGTGAGGCCTGGCTCGGGTTGAGCATCGAGTTCGACGAGCCGCTGTCGATTCCGGCCATCCGGTCGGTGCTGACCCAGTGGATCGACCGGCACGAGGTGCTGCGTAGTCACGTCGTCATCAAGGGCTCCGGCCTGCAGCGGCTGACCACCGCGCCGGGGACCGTGAAACTCAAGATGGGCCGGGTCGGCTGGTACGCCGAGTCGGGTCCGCTCGTCGAGCAACTGGCGGGCTCGTTCGATCGCGCCACCGCCCCGCTGCACTGGCCGGCCTACCGGTTCGCGACGGTCGGACGCGAACGCTCGTTCACGCTCCTCTTCGCCGCCGATCACTCGCTGGTCGACGGGTACTCGCTGATCATGGCCCAGCAGGAGTTGGTGTCGATGTACCGGGCGGCGCGGGAGCATCGCGGCGCGAATCTGCCCGAGGTCGGCAGTTATGTCGACTTCAGCGCCGCGGAACGCCGGCTCGCCGACCAGACCGGGCGCGATCATCCGGCCGTCGGCTTGTGGTCGGAGTTCCTGGCCGCCGGCAACGGTGACATGCCCGGTCTGCACACGGCCGATCCGGCCACCGGCCACCGCACCCACGACGATGCCGCCCCCGACGATGTCGACACGGACGCGGCACTTCCCCAGGAGTCCCTGTGGGGTGTCGTCGCCGACGACGCGACGGCCAACCGGTTCACCGCGATCTGCTCGGAGGCCGGCGGCACGCTGACCGCCGGAGTGCTGGCGGCCTTCGCCGTCGTGCACCACGAACTGACCGGCGATCGGCAGTTCCGGTGTGTGCTGCCGCGGCACACGCGCGACGACGCCCGCTGGCTGACCTCCCTCGGCTGGTTCGTCGGGGTCGCTCCCTTCTGTCTGGACATGTCCGACTCCCCGACGTTCGACCAGGCCGTCGTCCGATCCACCGCCGCGCTCAAGCACGGGCGTCAGGGCGCTTCGCTGCCGTTCCTGCGGGTGGCCGACCTGATCGGGCACGAGGGTGGCCCGCGGTTCGTCATCTCGTTCATCGACACGCGCTATGCGCCGGGCGCCGGGGCCGCCGACGCGGGGCGTGCGAAGGTCCTCCGCAGTCACAGCTACTCGCCCGACGAGGTGTACATCTGGATCAACCGCACCCCGTCGGGGCTGCGGTACTCCGCCCGGTTCCCGCGCGAGTCGCCACTGCGTGAGCTCGGCGTCGCCGCCTCGGCGAACACCCCGGGTGCACAACATGAGGGAAACGTCACATTTCCCGCCGCCGAGGCCCGTTCCGAAGACGGTTGGGCGATCGACCCGACAGGTGGTCCCGTCCACGCCTACCTGCGTGCTTTCGCCGAACTGGTCCGACGCCTCGGTGATGCGAGCACATTCTCTCCGGCGTTGTGACCCAGGGCTCCACCGAACGATTGCTCGGTGGGCTAGGGTATTGCCCGGAAGGTCACGACACCTGCACCGCGAAGGTGTCGCATCGCCCTCGCCGTCCGCATCCCGGCCGGTGACGGCGGGCCGCCAGACTTGACCGACGTCCGCCCAACGTGTCGCGTGCGCTACCGCGTCGTGCACCTGAGTACGAGTAAGGCCCAGGAGAACAAGTGCCCAGTACCTCTGCGAACACTCCGTCCGCAATCAGCAAGGTCCTCATCGCCAACCGTGGCGAAATCGCTGTCCGCGTGATCCGCGCCGCCCGGGATGCAGGCATCGCGAGCGTCGCGGTGTACGCCGAGCCCGACGCGAACGCACTGTTCGTCAAACTCGCCGACGAGGCTTTCGCACTGGGCGGGCAGACATCGGCGGAGTCGTACCTGGTCTTCGACAAGATCCTCGACGCGGCCAAGAAATCCGGCGCCGACGCGATCCACCCGGGTTACGGCTTCCTGTCGGAGAACGGCGACTTCGCGCAGGCCGTCATCGACGCCGGGCTGATCTGGATCGGTCCGTCACCGCAGTCGATCCGCGACCTCGGCGACAAGGTGACCGCGCGTCACATCGCGCTCAAGGCCGACGCACCGATGGCCCCCGGCACCAAGGATCCGGTGAAGGACGCCGACGAGGTCGTCGCCTTCGCCCAGGAGCACGGCGTGCCGGTCGCCATCAAGGCGGCATTCGGCGGCGGTGGACGCGGCATGAAGGTCGCCTACACGATCGAGGAGATCCCGCACCTGTTCGAGTCGGCCACGCGTGAGGCCGTCGCGGCGTTCGGTCGCGGCGAGTGCTTCGTCGAGCGCTACCTCGACAAGGCCCGCCACGTCGAGGCCCAGGTCATCGCCGACCAGCACGGCAACGTCATCGTCGCCGGCACCCGCGACTGCTCGCTGCAGCGTCGATTCCAGAAGCTGGTCGAGGAGGCCCCGGCTCCGTTCCTGACCGACGAGCAGCGCACCAAGATCCACGAGTCCGCCAAGGCCATCTGCCGCGAGGCCGGCTACTACGGCGCCGGCACGGTCGAGTTCCTGGTCGGCAGCGACGGGCTGGTCTCGTTCCTCGAGGTCAACACCCGCCTGCAGGTGGAGCACCCGGTCACCGAGGAGACCGCGGGCATCGACCTGGTGCGTCAGCAGTTCCGCATCGCCAACGGCGAGAAGCTGGAGTTCACCGAGGACCCGACCCCGCGCGGTCACGCTTTCGAGTTCCGCATCAACGGTGAGGACGCCGGCCGCAACTTCCTGCCCGCCCCGGGACCGATCTCGGTCTACAAGGAGCCGACCGGCCCCGGCGTCCGCGTCGACTCCGGCGTCGTCGAGGGTGACGTCATCGGCGGCCAGTTCGACTCGATGCTGGCCAAGCTGATCGTCACCGGCGAGACCCGCGAGCAGGCGCTGGAGCGTTCGCGTCGTGCACTGGCCGAGTTCGAGGTCGAGGGCCTGGCGACGGTCATCCCGTTCCACCGGCACATCGTCTCCAACCCCGCCTTCATCGGCGACGGTGAGAAGTTCGACGTCTACACCAAGTGGATCGAGACCGATTGGGACAACCCGATCGAGCCGTACACCGGCGGCGAGCCCATCGAGGAGGACGACGCCGCCCCGCGGCAGAACGTCGTCGTCGAGGTCGGCGGCCGTCGCGTCGAGGTGTCGCTGCCCGGCGATCTCGCCCTCGGTGGCGGTGTCGGCTCGGCCAACGGCGTCGTCCGCAAGAAGCCGAAGGCACGTTCGCGCAAGAAGGGCGGCGGCGCAGCCGTTTCCGGCGACGCCGTGGCCGCTCCGATGCAGGGCACCGTCGTCAAGGTCGCTGTGGAGGAGGGCCAGGAGGTCGCCGCCGGTGATCTGGTTGTCGTCCTCGAGGCCATGAAGATGGAGAACCCGGTCACCGCCCACAAGGACGGCGTCGTCACCGGCCTCACCATCGAGGCCGGCGCTGCCGTCACCCAGGGCACGGTGCTGCTCGAGCTGAAGTAGGACACACCGCTCCCTCGCTGCCTGAGGTGCGAGCGCCCCTGCTCCCTGAGGTGCGAGGAGCGCAAGCGACGAGCCTCGAAGGGCGGGCGTACAACAAGGCAATGCAACCAGTCGAGATCAACGCCGGGACGTGGTATCTGCGTGCGCTTCGTGCGGACGAGCGGATCACCGACGTCCCGGCGTTGTCTCATCTCGAGGTCGACGACCCCGCCGCGTTCGTCGCTGCGGCGCAGCGTGACTGGGAGTCGGAGACACGATTCGTCTGGGCGATCTGCATTCCTACCACCGGTGAGCTCATCGCCCTGATCGGGGTCACGCCGAACGGCTCGTCGGGCCGCCTGTGGGGCCAGGCCCGCGACGGCTACGACGAGGCGCTCGACGCGGCGGTCGGGCCGGTCTCCCGATTCGCCGAGGGTGCACTCGGACTACTGGTCGATGCCTCGTTCGACCGCGAACTCGGATGAGGACTGGAGCCACCGACGACCCTGCGACGACGCCGTAGATGAACTGTTGAGGAACACCTGACGTTGCGCCGGCAAAGACCCAGGACAAAAACGGCAATCCCGGCATCGGACTTTTAGGCGAGACCTGCGGTCCGGCAGCATGATTGGGCCATGACCGGAGAGATGCTCCTTCTCGTGCTGTTGGTGATCACGGCACTCGGCTTCGACTTCACCAACGGGTTTCACGACACCGGTAACGCCATGGCCACCTCGATCGCCACCGGAGCTCTGAAACCCAAGGTCGCCGTAGGGATCTCCGCCGTCCTCAACCTCGTCGGCGCGTTCTTGTCCGTAGAAGTCGCCGCCACCATCACCAAGGACGTCCTCAACATCCAGCAGACGTCGGGCGACGTCGTCACCGGACTCACCCCGACCACCGCGCTGCTGATCATCTTCGCCGGGCTCATCGGCGGCATTCTGTGGAACCTGTTCACGTGGCTGTTCGGCCTGCCGTCCTCGTCGTCGCACGCACTCTTCGGCGGGCTGATCGGTTCCGGCATCGCGGCCATCGGCCTCTCCGGCATCAACTGGCACGGTGTGCTCTCGAAGATCATCGTGCCCGCCCTGTTCGCGCCGGTCATCGCCTGCATCGTGGCGGCATGCGGGACGTGGCTCGTGTTCACGATCACCCGACGCATCGAGGCGAATCGCAAAGAGGCCGGATTCCGGTACGGCCAGATTGCGAGCGCCTCACTGGTGTCACTGGCCCACGGAACCGGCGACGCCCAGAAGACGATGGGCGTCATCGCGATGGCGCTCATCGTGACCGGCCACCTCGACGCATCGACGGTGAGCCACGGGCTGCCCTTCTGGGTCGTCTTCTCCTGCGCCGCGGCCATCGCGATCGGGACCTACCTGGGCGGTTGGCGCATCATCCGGACATTGGGCAAGGGACTCGTCGAGATCAGTTCACCTCAGGGAATGGCGGCCGAGGCCTCGTCGGCCGCGATCATCCTCACCTCGAGTGCGGCCGGCATGGCCCTGTCGACGACGCAGGTGGCGACCGGGTCGATCCTGGGATCGGGGGTCGGCAAGAAGGGTGCGCAGGTTCGGTGGTCGGTGGCGGGGCGCATGGCCGTCGCGTGGATGACGACGCTGCCGGCAGCGGGACTCGTCGGCGCCTTCTGCTACTACATCGCCAGTCTGCTGGGCGACGTCGCGGGCGGCATCACGATCTTCGTTCTCCTGCTCGCAGCGTCCGGATACCTGTACTGGCGCGCGCAGCAGAACAAGATCGACGCGCGCAACGTCAACGCCGACTGGGACGACACCACCGACTCGATCGTTCCGGCCGACGACGCCGAGCCCACCGCGATCGCCTGACGGTCACCGACGCACCCCGAAAGGACTCGAACACCGATGGACATCGTCGAATCGATCATGAAGGTCTTGCTGGTGGGCCTGATTCTCGGCGCCGGGCTTCCGGCGCTGTTCGCCGTGGGCCTGCGTTGCCATGCGCAGGGCGCGCCCGGTGTCGGCGCGGACGGCACCATCTCGAACGGCAACGCACCCCTGCGCCTGCTCGGCTACGCGATCTTCGCGGTTGTCGCACTCGTGATCGTTACGGCCCTGCTGTGGATCACGCGGCAGACCATCTACTACTACTTCGACGTGAAGATCTTCCCGTTCGGTTACAAGTAGGCGGACCGTGGCGGACCGACGGCAGTTCCTCAGGCGGATCGTGGACTGGTTGCGCGTCGGCTACCCCGACGGAGTTCCCCGCGAAGACTACGTCCCGTTGTTCGCGCTGCTGCGTCGGCAACTCAGCGACGAGGAGGCGGAGAGGGTGTCCGTCGACCTCATCCGTGACCATGGGGATGCGCCGCCACCACCCGAACCGATCTCGAAGATCGACGCCGGGGTCAAGATCAGCGCGATCACCCAGGATCTCCCCCACGAGGACGACATCGCCCGTGTCCGAAGGCATCTCGCGGCCTCGGGCTGGCCGTTCGACGACGAACCGCTGAACTGACGGCTCGACAACTGACATTTCGGGGCGTCTGTCGGTGCTCGGTGGTTACATTCGTAGGCGTTGCAGATCGGCGATGTGATGTATCGGGACATCGGTGACGTTTCTGCATCTGGACATTGGTGACACTTGGTGTGTCAGGACTTCGGTGACGGTGCGGTCTTCTTGGTGGGGCGTGGGCCGCGGGGTTGTCGATTTCCGACGTAGGTGATTCCTGGGGCGGGTCGGGGGTGTTCGACGAGGACTTCGCCTTCGGTGTTGGCGATGACGATTGTGTTGTCGTCGGTGACAACGAGGACCTGGTCGAAGGCGTGGTCCACATCGACCATGTAGGTGACTGCGTCCACGCTGATGGTGCCGGAGGTGCTGACAGTTCTGGCCAGGACGCCGTCGGGTAGGTCGGTGGGTTGCCGCTGTGCGGGCCGAGGGCGTGGTGTCGGCGGATCGAGCAACGGCCGACCGAATTTGGGGTGTGGCGCGTCGGCTTTCGGTGTTGCCTGCCAGGCGGTCAACGGTTTGACCCGCCCGGGCAGTCCTTGGTGAGGCCGCTCGGTGTTGTAGATGTGGTCGAACGCGTCGACCTGGGCCTGCAACTCGGCCAGGGTGTCGGCAAGTGGCTGTTTGTCCAGGTAGCGGAACAGTGTCTGGTGGAAGCGTTCGTTCTTGCCCTGCGTGGTGGGCTTGTAGGGCTTGCCGGTGATTGTTTCGACTCCGAGCGCGTGGGCGTGTTCGACGAGTTGACCGATGCGGCCGCGGCGTGAGGGGTTGAAAGCGGGCCCGTTGTCGGTGAGGAGTCGCTGGGGCACGCCGTGAGCGGTCACCGCCTTGTCGAACACCGCGATCGCGGCGTCGGAGGTCTCACCGGCGGCCACGTGGGAGCCCACGGCGTAGCGAGAGTGATCGTCGATCAGTTGCAGGATGACGCACGTACGTCCGCCGGTCAGAACGTATTCGGTGCCGTCGAGTTGCCAGCACGCATTCGGTGCGGGATAGACGAACCGCCGCCACGCCGAGCGGGGCTTCTTTCTCGGTTCACGCCGGGCTACTCCGGCATCGCGGAAGATGCGGGCCAGCGATGCTGTCGAGGGGACCTGTGCCATGCCCATCGACCGCATCTTGTCGTGCACGCTGATCGGTCCGTGGTCCAGACCCGACCTTTCCAAGGCGGCGCGCACCGCCACCGCTTGTGACTTGACCTCGTCACTGAGCGCTGACGGGCTCGACTTTGGGCGGCGGGTCCGCGGTTCGAGGGCTGCCGCGGGCCCCTCGACTTTGGCGCGTTTACGCAGCTCGTAGAACGACTTTCGAGAAATTCCGTGTTCGACGCAGAATGTTGAGACCGCTCCGCGGGGTGCATCATCAGGCCACTGCGAGATAGCTAGCCGGACGACAGGGTCGATAGGTTCATTAACAGCCACCGTCTGAGCGTTGAATGCGGCACGTGAGCTGACCCGAGGATGGCGGTTCGATCGGAGCCCAACCGGTTGCTTGTCGTGGACACCAACGCGAAAGCGCAAGCCTGCTTCCAGGTCGGCCACCTTGTCGCCTGCATCGACGTGTGTCAATATTGACGCGTGTCGAATAAGAATCTCCTGCTGCCACCCGGCCGCGGCCTCAGTAGCGACGAGACCGGGGCTGTCACCCCACTGTTGAAGGCACTCGCTGATCCGGTTCGACTGCGGTTGCTGTCGGAGGTCGCTGCGCATCCGGGCGGCGAGGCGTGCGTGTGCGACATCTCCGGGCCGTTCGAGCTGTCGCAGCCGACGATCTCGCACCATCTGAAGGTGCTGCGCCAGGCGGGTCTGGTGACCAGCGAGCGCCGCGCGACCTGGGTGTACTACCGGGTGAACACCGAAGCGCTGCAACAACTGTCGGGCCTGCTGGGCGATCTCGCCACGGTCGTGGGGGAAACGCGGTCGTGTGAGGCCGACCAGTGACCGCCACCGACACCGCGGTCGCGGGCAAGTTGTCGACGCTGGACCGGTTTCTGCCGGTGTGGATCGGCGCCGCGATGGTCGCCGGACTGCTGCTCGGTCGAGTCGTCCCCGGCCTGGGTGACACTTTGGCGGCGGTCGAGCTCGACGGCATCTCGCTGCCGATCGCCCTCGGATTGCTGATCATGATGTATCCGGTGCTGGCCAAGGTGCGCTACGACCGACTCGACTCGGTCACCGGTGATCGTCGCCTGCTACTCGGGTCGTTGGCGTTGAACTGGATCATCGGACCGGCGTTGATGTTCGCGCTGGCCTGGCTCCTGCTCCCGGATCTGCCGGAGTACCGGACCGGACTGATCATCGTCGGCCTGGCCCGATGCATCGCGATGGTCATCATCTGGAACGACCTGGCGTGCGGCGACCGCGAAGCCGCTGCTGTTCTCGTCGCACTGAACTCGGTGTTCCAGGTGGTCATGTTCGCCGTGCTGGGTTGGTTCTACCTCTCGGTGTTGCCCGGATGGCTGGGCCTGGAGCAGACCACCATCGACACCTCGCCGTGGCAGATCGCGAAGTCGGTGCTGATCTTCCTCGGTATACCCCTGGTCGCAGGCTTCCTCACCCGCCGCATCGGCGAGCGAACCAAAGGCCGCGACTGGTACGAGTCCTCGTTCCTGCCGCGTCTCGGGCCGTGGGCCCTTTACGGGTTGCTGTTCACCATCGTCATCCTGTTCGCGTTGCAAGGTGAGCAGATCACGTCGCAGCCGTGGGACGTCGTGCGGATCGCTCTGCCGCTGCTGATCTACTTCGCGGTGATGTGGGGCGGTGGGTTCGTGCTCGGGGCCGCGATGGGGCTGGGGTATGCGCGAACCACCACGCTGGCGTTCACCGCCGCGGGCAACAACTTCGAGCTCGCCATCGCCGTCGCGATCGCCACCTACGGTGCAACATCCGGCCAGGCCCTGGCCGGAGTCATCGGACCACTCATCGAGGTCCCCGTCCTCGTCGCCCTCGTGTACGTGTCCCTGGCACTGCGGAAACGCTTCACCACCCCAACCACTGCCTCCAGCCCGGATGTGTCGAAGGAGCCGGCTCGCGATGCCTGAGGATCTGTTGGACGAGCAGCTAAGTCGCAGTGAACACCGCGCGCAGCCCGAACTGTTGATGCCCCATGCCGTGCTCGCCCGTACCGCCGCTGACCTGGCCGCCAAGTATGAGGGGGTGGTGTCTCGCCAGACGGTGGAACGCTGTGTGTTCGAGTCCTACACCGCCTTACGGCGCACCTCCCGGGTGCATGCGCACCTGACGACCTTGGCGGGCAGGTTCGCGGCTGATCGGTTACGCGCCCTGGCCCAGTCCGATGGATCGGTGCCCAAGGATGTGCCCGAAGTTCTGTTCGTCTGCGTCCAGAACGCCGGCCGCTCACAGATGGCCGCCGGATTGTTGACCCACCACGCCGCCGGGCGGGTACACGTGCGCTCCGCCGGGTCAGCCCCCGCGCACTCGATCAACCCCACCGTCGTCGAAGCAATGACCGAGATCGGCGTCGACATGGGCACGCAGTACCCCAAACCGCTCACCGACGATGTAGTCGCCGCCGCCGACGTGGTCGTAGCCATGGGTTGCGGCGACGCGTGTCCGATCTATCCCGGCAAACGCTATCTGGACTGGACGGTCGCGGACCCCCAGGGCCGTCCCCTCGACGAGGTTCGCGCGATCCGCGACGATCTTGACGCCCGAGTTCGTGGTCTTCTCACCGAACTCACCACCGAACGTGTGTGACGTATCTGATGTTCCTTCACAGCTGAAAGGGCTTGTGTCTCATGTCTACATCTCGACCTAGGGTGCTATTTGTGTGTGTCCACAACGCTGGCCGCTCGCAGATGGCCGCCGGTTTCCTCACCGCCTTGAGCCAGGGCAGCGTCGAGGTCCGCTCCGCCGGATCTGCTCCCGCCGACTCCATCAACCCGGCCGCGGTCGAGGCGATGGCTGAAGTCGGTATCGACATCTCCGCACAGTCACCGAAGATCCTCACCCCCGACACCGTCGAATCCTCCGACGTCGTGATCACCATGGGCTGTGGCGATGCGTGCCCGGTGTTCCCCGGCGTCAGCTACCGGGACTGGGCTCTCGACGACCCAGCCGGCCAAGGCATCGACGCGGTCCGCCCCATCCGCGATCAGATCCGCGGACTCGTCGCGAACCTCCTCGACGAACTGGTACCCGCCGACCAGCAGGTCGGCCAATGAGCACACCACCGCAGGTGTTGTTCGTGTGCGTGTCCAACCGCGGCAAATCGGTGATGGCCGAACACCTCACACCGACAGTCACCGACCGGATCACCCCATCCTCAGCCGGCACCAACGCGAAAATCGGCGGCCAGGTCAACGAACTGTCCGCCCAGGTACTCGCCGAAGTCGGCGCCGACGTCGTCGGACATCAGCCGCGGCAACTCACCGATGAACTGATGCAAGCCGTGGACCTGGTCGTGGTGGTCGGCACCGCCGAGGTCACCCCACCCGACGGCGTCGCCCTCGAAGTGTGGGACACCGACGAACCCTCCGGACGGGGCATCGACGGTATCGAACGAATGCGGCTGATCCGCGACGACATCACCAACCGGATCCGCGCCCTCGCCGACCGCATCGCGCGGTAGGCGAGAACGCGAACCGAGGCTGTCAGCAGCAGGCTGTGCGCGCCTCGGCCTGGTCTGCGGCGTTGCCGCCGCAGCACACCGAACCCTGCTCGGCGTCCTCGGTGGCGTTCTGTTCCAACAGTTTCGGGCTGGTCCCGAACGTCTCGGAGTCAGCCAGCACGGTGTAGACCTCCCACTTCTCCTTCGCCGGCCCGGTCACCCACACCTTGTCCTGCGTCGCGAAACAACAGGTGGAGTTGATCTCCTCCTGGGTGAACAGACCCTCCCCGGACAACCGGGCGATCTCGGCGTGCACCTTCTCGCTCGACTCGACCTCGACGCCGAGATGGTTGATCGTGCCGCCCTGGCCGGGATTCTCCAGCAGCACCAGCTTCAGTGGCGGCTCGACGATCGCGAAGTTGGCGTATCCCGGCTTGCGCTTGGCCGGGGTGGTGTTGAACAGCTTGGAGTAGAACTCGATCGCGGTATCGAGATCATCGACATTGAGCGCGAGCTGCATACGGGACATGACCATCACCTTCACCTGTGAGACATATATCGAACTACTGACACCTGCAGGGTGCCACCTTTTCGACATATGTCAAGTACCAGGGTATGGTCGGGTCATGCCGAAGGCCCTGCCGATGGTCGACATCAGTGCCCCGATCTGCTGTGCGCCCGTGTCGGCGGCCCCTCTCGATGACGACACCGCCCTAGAAATCGCTCTGCGGCTCAAGGCGCTGGCCGATCCGGTCCGGATCAAACTCGTCTCGATTCTGCTCACTGACACCGGTGAGGGGATCTGCACCTGCGACCTCGCGACCGCGGTCAGCCTCACCGAGGCCACCACGAGCCACCACCTGGGGCAGCTCCGCAAGGCCGGCATGGTCGCACCTGACCGACGAGGGATGAACGTCTACTACCGTGCCCGGCCAGAGTCGTTGGAAGCGCTGCGCAGCGTTCTCAGCGCCATCACGGGGTGCTGCTGAACCGTCGCAGGCGCGGTCAGTTGAGCACCTGCGTCAGCCCCCCCCCCTCATCGGCAACCGCGCCACGCAACGCAAGGCACATAGCGGTGCGTGGCGGAAACCAAATGAAGAAGTGTCACCACCAAGACCCCTCACACTGTCACCAGTGTCTTGATGCGGAAGTGACACCGATGTCCTGCGAGATGACAGTTGCAGATCGGCGATAACCACTCTTGACTCGAACGTATATTCGAGTATCGTGGAGGTATGTCATCGGGGGCGGGGGCCGGATCCACCACATCGGTGGACCCATCACAGGAGTCGGTCGAGCCGCGCTTTCGTCCCGACCATGAACTCTCCGCATCCGAACTCGTCGAGGTCCTCAACCACTGCGCGGGCTTGGCGGCAGCGTCCGCGCATCGAATGATGGTCGTTGCCAGCCTCATTCACGATGAACGCGAGATGGACTACGCCCAGCGGCGCGCCGAGACGCACAGCGGCGAACTCGACTCCATCGAAGCCTTCGAGCACCTGTCCGCGCGAGTGGCCGCGGGCGAGAACCCCTACGAGCAGTTCGGACCGAACGGTCTCGAACAGGCCATCGCCGAAGTCGGTGCCACCCTCACCGTGACACCGGCTGAGGCGAAAGACCTCATCGAAGCCGGCGACGCACTGCGCTACCGACTCTCCTTCACCGGACACGCACTCGCGTGTGGTCGAATCGACAAGCGGCGCTTCCTCATCGCTCTCAAGCGCACCGATCTCATCACCGACGACGAAGAGATGCAGACCGTCGACGCCCATCTCGCCGAGGCGATCTTCGCCCGCGCACCGATGTCCACGGCCCGGTTCACCGCTATGGTCGATTCCATCGTCGCCAAGTGGGCGCCCGACGCGGTCCGTCGACGCAAGGAGCGGGTGAAGTCCGACCGCAAGGTGACCGTCACCCCCGACCGCTTCACACCCGGGCAGTCCCGGATCTCCGGCACGCTGCCCCATGCTGATGCCGCCGAGTTCGACGCCCGCCTGACGGCGATGGCCACCGCGGTCCACGCCGGTGACCCTCGAAAGTTGGCCAACCGCCGGGTCGATGCTATGAGAGCGCTCGCTCGCGGTGAAGCCGCCATCACGTGCCTATGCGACGACTGCCGACCTGCCGCAACCGAACCCGACACAGCAACAGACTCCGACGCAGCGACAGTGGGGACCGTCGAGCCGCCTGCACCAACTGCTGCGATGACGGAGGCGGACACCATCGTCGACCCGTCAGCCGACGTCGTTGTCGATGACCCGGCTGAGCCGGCCGCCTCGGCGTCGGATTCGGCTGCGCCGCGCGCGACGTTTCACATCGTGGTGAACCTGTCGACCCTGTTCGGTCTCGACAACGATCCCGCTTTCCTCGACCGCCATGGCATCATCGACGCCGACACCGCCCGGCAGCTGCTCGCCGAAGCGCGCCGCACCTACATCCACCCCGCTCCTACCGGACCCGACGGTTCACCGGCTCCAGACGCAGACAGTTCGACAACGCGGTACACCCCGTCGAAGAAGCTGCAGGCGCTGGTGCGTGCCGGCGAACTGTGCTGCACCTTCCCGGGCTGCAACGCCCCGGTCTGGCAGATCGATCTCGACCACACCGAACCCTTCGACCACGCCGACCCGCGTCGCGGTGGCCCGACCGATGCGCGCAACCTCAAACCGCTGTGCCGGTTCCATCACCGCATCAAGACCTTCACCAGCTGGCAGGACCACCAAGACGAACTCCAGACCGCCTGGTTCACCACACCCACCGGGCACATGTTCGTCGGCAACGCCTTCAGCGGACGCGACCTGTTCAACAAGCTCTTCCCCAGACGGTCACCCGATCATCCCGCCCGCGACAGACTCGACACGCAGCGCGACAACGACTTCCGACGCCACCAACGCGCCGAGAAGCGCTGGAACGACGCCAACCCGCCGCCCTTCTGAACACCGCAGAGGCCACATCGCCGGTCAGGACTACCTGGACACGGCGGGTGACGTCATGCGACGAATGTCGATCCGCACGACTCGCCCACCCTTCACGGCGATGTCGATGACGGCGAGCGGGTGACCGCCCGGTGCGATCACATGAACCATCCGACCTCCCAGCCACATCGGTGTACTCGCCCGGATGCGATCGACGAACAACCGGGTCTCCTCCGCGACCGCCCGGGCGCCCCGGACCACGGTCGGTGTGTCCGGCGGGACCAGTGACCGGTCGGCGACACGGACGCAATCATCAGCCAGCAGCGCGACCATCGCATCGAGATCGCCGCCGCGCGCCGCGGCCAAGAAGGCGTCCACGACCCGGGCCGCGGCGGCCGACGGCAGCTCGGATTTCGACTCGGAGTCCAGCTGCGTCAACGCGATCCGGCCGCGTGCCCGGCTCGCATGCTTCTTCGCACCGTCCACGCTGGTGCCGAGGACCGTTGCGACCTCGCCGAACGGCACCGCAAAGAGGTCATGCAGCACATAGGCCACGCGTTGCGACGGCGTCAACCGATCGAGGACCACCATCAGCGCGCGCGACACGTTCTCGCGCTGCAGGTAGAGCTCGTCGGCCGCGACAGCCTCCGCGGGGAGAGCGTCGGCGAACAGCGGATCTTCCTGTCGTCTGCCGCGGGCGCGCAACTGATCGAGACACACCCGGGTGAGTGTTGTCGTCAACCATGCGGCAGGGTTGCGGATCTCGGTGCCGTCGACACGCAGCGAGTTGAGCCACGTGCTCTGCACGGCGTCCTCGGCGTCGTGGATCGAGCCGAGCATCCGGAACGCCATGGCGGTCAGCTGCGGTCGTAGATCTTCGAACTCTGAGGTCGGTACCACCGGATGTCACCTTCTCGTGGGGCAGGACGTCGGTACGGATGAGAGCACCACACTCACATCGTCCATCCGACAACCCACCTCAGAGGAGGACACATGTCGACCGTACCGACCCGGCCACCGCGCGGCGGAACCCGACCGGCGAAGGGCCCCCGGCGATGACCACCGCCCTGTTCGTCGCCACGATCATCTGCATCGTGGCCAATGCCGGTATCGCCATCGCCGACTTCGCCCGGGCCGAGTTCGTGCTGGCCAATTCGGCCGAGGTCCACGTCCCACCTCGGTTCCTGCCCCACCTCGCGACACTCAAGGCCGCCGGAGCAGCAGGGCTCGTCCTCGGGTTGACGATCGAACCCTGGATCGGCGTCGCCGCCGGAACCGGGCTCACTCTGTTCTTCGTCGGCGCGGTCATCGCCCATGTGCGGGCCCGCGTCTTCTACAACATCGCGTTCCCGGGCGCCTTCCTGCTCCTCGGCGTGGCGGCTACGGTCTACATGATCCGACTGACCACAGGCGCGTGACCCGTCACCGGCGTCGACCGCCTCAGCCCATCAACACCGACGCCGACGGGTGGCTTTCGGCGAATCCGTTGGGAAGCGGCGCGATGAAGACGTTCTCGGTGCGGGTGCGGGTGATCCGCCACCGGCCCTCATCCCTCCGGAAGGCGTTGTTCAGCCGGCTCGACCGCAGCAGGGCCGAGCCGTCGCCGAACAACCACGGCTGCATGTGAATCCACTGCCCTTCGGCCTCGTCGCCGTCGACGTGGATCTGCTCCGACGTCAGGTAGTGCGCGTTGAGGAGCAGTGCCGGGTCCCGCTTCTCGCTCCAGAAGCGCTGGAAGTGTTCGCGGATGGCCTGTTTGCCCTCCGCACGCCCGAACTGTCCGTCGTAGTACTCGCCGACGCCCTCCCACACCGCGTCGTCGGTGTAGAGGTCCAGGATGCGCTCGATGCGCTCGGCGTCATCCGCGAGACCGGGTTCGGGACACGGGGTGTCACAGAGGAACATGTATCGAGCCTGGATTCGTCGGATCTCGGCTTCGGCCTCCAGGGTCTCGACCCGCGCGACGAGCGCCGAGATCCTGGCATCGTCGTCGCTCATCGGCCAAGCACCTCGACCACCGCACGCGCCTCCGAGATCCAGGCCTCGACCTCAGAGCCGTTCACGCCCAGCGGCAACTGCGACAACCGGAGCGTCATCGAGTATCCGCCGCGTGCGTCCCGGATCGGCAGGACGACGGAACCGACGTCATAGGTCTGATCGGGTCGCACCTCGCGGAGGCGATAGTCCACGGCCGACTTCCCGATGGACTCGCAGATCTCGCGTTCCTGCGAAGGCGTCAACCGCCCTCGCTCATAGGATTTCGTCGCCTCTCGCATCTCCTCGTACGCAGTCGATGAGGCATCGGGCAGAAAGGACACCAGGTAACCGTGCCGCCGCACGAAGTCGAGACGGTCGCGATGTACCTGTCGCACATCATCGTCGGCATGCCGGAGCTTCGCCAGCCACCGCTCCCGGGTCTCGTCGTCCTGGTCGAACACGTACGTGTCCCCGATGGGCGGCACCATCGGGATGCGGTACGCGAGGCCTTCCTCACGGTCGACGCCCGGCGCGGTGGCCGACAACACGACGGCCATCTCGTCGCGGCTGACCGCGGTGAGGACCGACACCTCGCAGCCGACGGACGTCGCCAATGCCTCCACCTGCGGGCGCGCCGCGTGCGCGGCGTGGATCGTCGGCAGGATCTCGTGGTCCATTCGGGCCATCAGCGACGTCGACACGAAGCTGCCGTAACCACCCTGGAAGAAGATCAGCGGCGACACCGGGTTGGTCACGGCCAGATCCCGCACCTCACAGAGCGTTATCCAGTGATCGCCTGCTTCGACGACGTTGCTGATGCGGGTGTCGATCCAGGCCACCGAATCCGCGAGAACCGGATCGCCCGACGGCGAAGGGAACCAGTCGATGCCCGCGAGCTTGTCCTCCCAACGCTGCGCGATGGTGAGGACGACGTCCTCCTGTTCACCGCCGAGGATGTTGATGCACAACGACTCGCAGGCCCGCATCTTCTCGAAGGTGCGCGAGGTCTTCATCGGCATGAAGGACACCAACGGCGGGTCCATCGACACCGAACTGAAAGTCCCGACGACCATGGCCAGCACGGAGCCGTCGTCACCGCGTCCCGTCACCACGACCACGCCGGTGGGATAGTGCCCCATCACATTTCGGAAGAAGCCTGGGTCGATGGCACTGATCACGTTGTCGGACATGTCTTCTCCTGGGATCGAATCGTCGCGGTGGTCGGGCACTCAGGCGGACCGGGCCTCGACCGGCTCCTGGACGTAACGCTTCTGCAGAATGGCACCGAGTCGCTCCGGTCGGAGGAAGGCGATGCACAGTGCGCCGCCGACCAGCAGGACGATGCCGGTGATCGTGAACGCCTGGTGCACGCCGGCCGCCATGTTGTCGGCCATCTCCGCGCTGGGCTTCTCACCCTTCGGCGGCGACACATACCCCGCGTCGGTCATGAGCCAGCCGACCAGGATCGGCGAAATGACCGCGCCGAACGACGCCACGCCGCCGAGGGTGGCCATGAGGATCGGTCGCTGCCGAGCGCCGACCGCATAACCGATCGCGGTGGCGGTCATCGGGAACGCCAGGCTGCATCCACCGGCGAGGCACAGCAGCGCGACCGCCGTGACCCCCGACGACGCCTGGATGGCGATGAAGCACAACCCGGCCAGGACCGCGGCGCAGCCGAACGGGACGGCGATCGCCCGATGTGCCGAACTCCCCCGGTGCAGCATCCGGTGCCCGAGCGCACCCAGTCCGAGCAGGACGAGCGCGCCGACCACCCACGGCACGGTGGTCACCGCACCGACCTCACCGAGCGACAGCCCGACCACGGTGCCCAGGTACTGGGGCAGCCAGGTCGTCAGGAAGCCCTGCACCCAGAAGTTCGACGCCCCGCCGATCACGGCGGAGATGAACGCCAGGCTCAGCAGCGCACGCCAGATCTTGACCGGCTTCTGCTCGTCGACCGCGGAGGTCGCGACCTCCTTCGCATCGGCAGCGGTCTCGTCGGTGTCGAGTGCCGGCTCGTCCGGCGACGAGGCCTTCTTGGGACGGTAGGGACCGTCCGCGCCGATCGCCCACCAGGCGATCACCCACACCAGGCCGATGATGCCGAGAACACCGAACGCCCAGCGCCAACCCCACACGGCGATGACCCAGGCCAGCAGCGGCGCCGCGAAGACAGGTCCCAGCGTGGAGCCGGCGGCGATCAGGTTCGACGGCAGCGCACGACGGGTGGGCGAGAACCAGGTGTGCGCGGAGGTGAGCGACATGGCGGTCGCGGGCCCCTCGGCGCCGCCGAGGATGATCCGCGTCACCAGCAGGATGGCGGCGCCGCCGCCGAGCAGCATCGGGAATTGCAGCACCGCCCAGGTGACGCCCATCGCGAACAGGATCCACTTCACCGAGATCTTCGACGCCAGGAACCCGGTGACGACCGAGACGATCGCGTACAGGAAGAAGAAGGCACTGCCGATGAATCCGAATTCGGTTGCGGTCAAGCCGAGTTCGGGCATCGCGTCGGCCGAGACCAGGCCGAGCACCGCCTTGTCGGCGAAGGCGATGATCTGGAACAACACGAGCATGCTGGTGACGATCCAGGCCCGTCTCGACATGCGGCCGAAGTCGATTCGTCGATCGGGGGCGGTCGGCGACGACGGCGTCGTCACCGCGGGTTCTCTGAGGCTCATTGGGTTTCCTTGGACTGGCAGGGTGCGAAGACGCCGGGCTGTCGGGGGCTGGCAACGACGTTATGGCCACCCGTCCCTACGGGGATACGAGGGAAATCTTTACTGTCGCCGCGATGCGCGAGAGGGCAGACTGGTCCCAGCACATGAAGGAGGAACGGTGAGCTCGGCCTACTGGAAACAGCCCATCAGTGAGCAGGCGACCGCGGTCCACGAGAAGGTGGTGTCGGCGGAGATTCTCGCGGAACAGGTCCGTGAGGAGATCGTCGGCACCGACACCGATCTGCGCGCGTGGGTCGAGCTGTCCCCGGCCGTCGTCGACGAGGCACGCCGGCAGGATGGGATACCGGGTCGTCGGCCCCTGCGAGGCGTCTCGCTCGGGGTCAAGGACCTCATCGACGTCGAGGGTCTGCCGACCCGTGCCGGTTCACCCGTCACGTCGTCGTCGCCGGCAGCGTCGGATGCGCCCTGTGTCAGTCGTTTTCGCGATCTGGGCGCGGTGATCCAGGGCAAGACGGTCACGACCGAATTCGGCTACTTCTCGCCCGGCCCGACACGCAATCCGCACGACCTCGAGCACACGCCGGGCGGATCCTCGAGCGGGTCGGCGGCCGCCGTCGGCGCGGGCGTCATCCCGGTGGCGTTGGGTACGCAGACCGCCGGCTCGTTGACCCGGCCGGCCGCCTACTGCGGCGCCGCGGGCATGGTCCTTGCGCACGGCTCGACGGATCTGTCCGGCGTCAGCGGACTCTCGGAGTCGCTGGACTCGCTGGGCATCCTCACCCGCGACGTCGCCGATCTGCAGTACGTGTACACCGCCTTCACCGGCCGCTCGCCGATCGTTCCCGGTCGCTCCACCGTCCGGACCGTGGTGGTGTGGGGCGGCAGCGACCTGCACCCGATCGACCCGGCGATGGCGGACCTCGTCAACCGGCTGCCGGACCTGCTCGAGCGGGCCGACGTCGAGACCCGCGCACTCGAATACGACGATCATGTCCGCACCCTGGCCGACGACCACGTGACCGTCATGTCCCATGAGGCGGCCGAGACGCTGGACGATGTCGTCCGGGACCATGCGGCCGCGCTCAGCCCCGCGCTGCTCGACCTCGTCGACGCCGGCCGCGCGGTCCGGCCCGACGACCACGCCGCCGCCCTCATCCGCCGCGACCGCTCCCGGGATCTGCTGGCCGAGACGCTGGGCGATCACACAGTAATCGTCGGTCCCGCCGCACCCGGACCGGCACCGAGCGGCCTCGCCGCGACCGGGTCGCCGGTCCTCAGCCGACCGTGGCAGCTGCTCGGCTGCCCGGTTGTCGTCGTCCCCGGGGCGACCACGGACTCCGGGATGCCCCTCGGACTACAGGTGATCGGTTTGCCGGGGCGGGAGTCGGCCCTGTTCGAGGTCGCCGCGGTGCTCGAGAACGAGCTCCGGTCCCATCCGGTCGTCCCGGCCTGAATCCGGCTGCGAGAGAGAAGATCCGTATGACAGTCAAACCCCGTCCCGAGACGCACCACCGGATGTTCCTCACGTGCTACGAGGACACCTTCAACTACGGCTGGCACCACGTCGACCTGTTCGTGCACGACGAGTACGGCCGGGAGGTCAACTGGGTGCACTGGACCGTCGAGGCCGACGGCCCGGAGGCGGCCGACGAGTCGGTCCGGCGCGAGGAACCCTGGCTCAACCGGACCTCGGAGTGGCGCCACCAGGTGAGCGCCGTCGGGATGAACTACTGGACGGCCGACGCGGCGTGGACGTGACCGCATCGGATGCGACCGCGACGGTGTACGTCGTCGACGACGACCCGGAACTCTGCGAATCGGTCGACTGGCTGCTCGGCAGCATCGGGATCTCGCCGCGGATCTGCCACAGCGCCGACGACTTCCTCGCGCAGTACTCCGGGGACACCCCCGCGTGCATCGTGCTCGACGTCCGCATGCCGACGATGAGCGGCCCGCGGCTGCAGGAGAAGCTCAACGAGTTCGCACCGCACGTCGCCATCATCTTCGTCTCCGCGCACGGCGACATCCGGATGTCGGTGTCCACCCTGCAGGCCGGCGCGATGGACTTCCTGGAGAAGCCCTACGACCCGCAGCGGCTGCTCGACGCCGTCCAGGCGGGGATGGAGAAGGCGGTCGAGCGCTTCCGCACCCACGCGCAGAAGCGGTGGGTGGAATCGAAGGTCGCGCTGTTGACCCCGCGGGAACGCGAGATCCTCGCGCTGGTCGTCGAAGGTCTGCCCAGCCAGAACATCGCCCGCCGCCTCGACATGAGCGTCAAGACGGTGGACGTGCACCGTGCCCGGATCAAGAGCAAGACCGACGCCGACAGCATCAGCACGCTGGTCCGGGACATCCTGCGGTTCGACGTCGAGGTGCCGACCAACCCCTAGGGCAACGGCGTAGGGGTGGCCGGCGCGCTCGGGTCAGTAATAATCGAGCACGATCTTCTCGCCGGTGGTCCGCGAGACGCAGACCGCCATCACCTCTCCGGACTCTCGCTCGGCCTTGGTCAGCACGTTGTCGCGGTGCTCGGGCTCACCGGAGAGGACCTGCATGATGCAGGTACCGCAGATGCCCTCCTGACACGAGGTGTCGACGTCGCAGCCGTTCTCCTCGAGGACCTCGACGATGCTCCGGTCGGCCGGGACGTGATAGGTCTCGCCGTCGAGTTCGACGTCGAAGGACGTGTTCTCCGACGCATCCGGCTGATCGGTGGCGTGGAAGTTCTCGAAGTGGACCGCGTCGGCCGGGATGAACTGTTCCGCCAGTTCGCGGACCTTGGTCATGAACCCGTCCGGGCCGCAGACATAGACATGCGAGCCCTGCGGCGCCGATTCCAGCGCGGCGGTCAGGATCGGTCCGTGGGCCTCACGACCGACGCCGACATGCGCGTGCAGCTTGTCCGGGCAACGCTCCCGCAGCAGCGGCAGGAACGCCGCGTCATCGACCGTCCGGGCGAAGTAGTGCAGCTCGAAGCTGATGTCGTGCACATCCATGTACCGGGCCATGCTCAACATCGGGGTGATGCCGATGCCGGCGGCGACCAGGACGTGATGCGTTGCCGTGGAATCGATCCCGAGCAGGTTCCGTGGCCCGCTGATCTGCAGCCGGTCGCCGACGCGCAGTTCGTGCAGTGCGGCCGAACCACCTCGGGACTGATCCTCGCGCTTGACGGCCACGGCGAACGACTCCCGGCCGTCGGGACGGCTGCAGAGCGAGTACTGGCGGGTGATGGCGGTCGGACCGACGACGTCGATGTGCGCACCCGGCGTGTACTCCCCCATCGTCGAGCCGTCCGGCTTCGACAGGTAGAACGTCTTGATGCTCGGGGTCTCCTGGACGATGGCGGAGACGACGACGTCGGTGAGGGCCATGGGAGTGCTCCTGGTGGTGACAGTGGGTTCGGCGGTGCGGTCAGCGGACGAAGAGCCCGCCGTTGACGTCCCAGCACGCGCCGGTGACGAAGAAGGCGTTCTCGGCGGTCAGCAGGCCGACCATGTCCCCGATGAAGTCGGGGCTGCCCAGCTTCCCGACGGGGATGCCGGCGATCACGGCGCCGAGTTTCTCCGGCGGCACGGTCGCCTTCACGACGGGCAGGTCGTGCGGCCCGGGCGCGATCGCGTTGACCGTGACACCCTTGGCCGCAAGCTCTTTGGCGAAGATCTTGGTGACCGTCAGGATCGCGCCCTTGGACGTGGCATAGTGCGCGCCGGTGGCGGTGCCGCCGTTCTGACCGGCCAGCGAGGCCATGTTGACGATGCGGCCGTAGCCCTCCTCGGCCATCGCGGCACCGAAGACCTGGCAGCCGAAGAAGATGCTGTTGACGTTCGTGTTCAGCACCCGGTTGAAATCCGGCTCGTCCAACGTCATCAGATCGGCGGCCTGGGTGAGTGCGGCGTTGTTGACCACGATCGTCGGTGTGCCCCACACCGACTGCACGTGCGCGAGGGCGTCGACGAAGTTCTGGCGGTGCGCGACGTCGAGGACTGCCGCCTGCGCGGTCGACCCGTCGGGCGAGAGTTCCTCGGCGATCCGCTGCGCCGCGTCGAGTGCGATGTCGGTGAGCAGGACGCGATGACCGTCCCGGTGCAACCGCCGGGCGATGAACGAACCCATTCCGCCGGCGGCTCCGGTGACGACCGCTATCCCCTTGGTGGTCGAGCTCATGTCCACTACCGCCCTCACACCAGGTATCCCGAGGCGCTGACCGCGTCCTCGCTGTCGATGAGGCGGGCCACCTTCAGGCTGATCCGGTCGGTCCCGTCGGGTCCGAGCTCGATGGTGTGGGTGAGCTCGGCGCCGATCGTCGAGAAGGTGTCGCGCTTGAACGCGTTGAGGATCTGCGCCGAGCGCAGGAAGACGGTGTCGTCGCTGACATCGGACACCGTGAAGCGGGAGACGATCCGGACCGTCCGGGCCGCCGCCACAGCCGACGGCGCATATCCCTGCATCATCCGCTCGACGCGCAACCGGCGCATCCGCTGGTCGTCGTACACCATGTTCAGCGACGAGTCGAAGTCGTCGGTGTCGGGATCGATCGGGATGACGTAGTGCGCGTCGTCGGTGTAGAGGGCCTCCCACGCCGGATAGTCCTTGGCGTCGAGGAGTTCGGCTTCCTTCCAGACGAGCGCGATCGCGCGCAGGACCCGCGGGTCGTTGAAGGTGTGCAGCTCAGTCATCGCTCATCATCCTCTTCCACATGCCGTAGGACTCGCGCATCCCGGTCTCGTCGGTGACATGCGAAGTGGGCCAACCCTCTTCGGTCGTGTACTCGCGGTTCTCCCCGCGGTTGACCAGGATCGGCATGTTCGGGTTGCCGCCGGCACCGATCTGCACGCGATCCCACCCCTCCGCGTCGTCCGGGCTACCGAACCCGAAGGGACCCTGGAAGTGCTCGTGGATGCGCAGGCGTTCGCGGTTGATGCTCTCCGGTCCGCCGTCCATGCCGATCGCCATGTGCCACACCTCGGTGACGTCCACACTGATCGGGATGAGGACCCGGAAGAACGACGACGACATCGCGATGTTCGGGAACATGTTGAGGTTGAACCCACAGCCGTGCATCGAGCGCATGTAGCGACGGATGCGTTCGGGACTCTCCCCCGCCTCGGCGAGTTCGTCGACGAGATGCTGGAACCGCGGCTGGATCTCCTCGCTACCGTCGTCGATGTCGAGGTCGGCGTGCGCCGCCGCCATGATCGCGACGCTGTGCCCGTTGCCGAGCGCGTGTGTCTCGGCGGCCGGATCGTCCATGAACGACATCATGTTCGCGGTCTCGGCGTCGACGGAGGCCATCCACGACTTGTGCACCATCGGGAAGTGGTAGCCGTCGGTGGTGTTCTCGAGCTGGATCTTCCAGTTGCCCTTGAACCGGAACTTGTGGCTGCCGAGGACCTTGGTGGGAAATCCGTTGGACTGCTTGAGGAAACGCTCCATCCAGATCTTGGCGTCACCGAGATGATCCTCGAGCGGCTCGATGTCGGGGTTGAACGTCGCGAAGATCATGCCGAGATAGCTCTCGGTGCGCAGCTTCTGCAGGGGGAAGTCGTTCTTCTCGACGACGCCCTCGTAACCGTCCGGGTACGGGATGCCGCGCAGTCGACCGTCCAGGGTGTAGGACCAGTTGTGGTACGGGCAGGTGAACCCGTTGGCCTTGCCGCTGCGCTTATCGCACACCGTCGCGCCGCGATGCCGGCACCGGTTGAGCAGGGTGTTGAAGTTGCCCTTTCGATCCCGGGTCACGATGACCGGTTGATCCCCGACCTGGGTGGTCTTGAACGAGCCCGCCTCGGGGACCTCGCTCTCGTGCGCGACCCACACCCAGGTGCGGTAGAAGATCTTGCGCATCTCCTCGGCGAAGATCTCGGGATCGGTGTACAGCTGACCGGCGACGCGGTCCTTCTCGGCGAGGTCCGCGAAGCCGCGGGTCGGCCGCTCGATGGTGGTCATCGATGTTCCTTCGTGTGTCGACCGCGCCGGGGCGCGGAGAGGGGCTGTCGGTGCGCGAGAGTTCAGGAGGCGGTGCTCATGAGGGGACGTCGTCGCGGATCGTGAGGGCTCGGCCCATCCGCGCCTCGACCTTGAAGTACTTCCAGAGCGCATACTCGCCGACCATGATGGTGCGCAACAGATTGCAGGCCGCCCGGACGGTCGGCTGATCGCGCACGTCGGCGAGGACGTAGAACGTCCACGGCCAGCCGTCGGACGGGCCGACCATGTGGGCGTCGTCGTCGAAGGTCCCGATGATCTCGACACCGTCGAGGTTCTTCAGACTCGTGAGGAACTCCATCGTGGCCTCCCACACCGGACCGATGTCGGCCTTGGGCAGGTCGAAGAAATTCTGGTTGTTCCCCACGCAGAACAGCGTGCGCAACGGTTCGTCGGTCATGGGCGGTGCACTCCTCGCGGTCGAGATGTCGGGTGGCGTGATGTCGGACTGATGTGTGGATGTCAGGGGAAGCTCGGGATGCCGGCCTCGAGGCCGAGCAGAAGGGCACCGGCGGCCTCGTAGGTGTTCGTCTGCAGCATCGCGTGTTGCGCCGGCACCAGGGCGTCCTGCAGGTATCGCTGCAGCGGATGGGTCTCGTAGATGGCTCCCGTTCCGGCGAGGTCGAAGACCTGCAGCACGACGCTGCGGCCGACATGCGCGGCATGGGTGGCACTCAACCGCACCAGAGCCTGATCGTCGGTCGAGATGTGCTGTCCGGAAACCGCTTTGGACCACACCTCGTCCGTGCTCTCGTAGAAGAACGCGCGCGCCGACCGCAGTTCGGCTTCGGCGACGGCGAGTCCGCTCTTGTACGCGGGCCGGTTGCCCTTGCTGGTACCGCCGGTGATCGAGGTCCGCGCCGCGCCGACCTCGACGGCGTAGTCGAGGGCGCCGCGGGCGGCACCGAGGGTCACCACGGCCAGCACCTGGGCGGCGTAGGCCAGCGCCGGGTAGCGGGTCAGCGGTTCGTCGATCTGCGGGGCACCGCCGCGCACGAAGGTCATCTCCTCGGGCACGAAGACACGGTCGGCGCGGATGGCATGCGATCCGGTCGCCTTCATCCCGGCGACGTCCCAGTTGTCGACGATCTCGACCTCGGCCGGATCGACCAGCGCCGTCAGCGGTTTGCCGCCGGTCTCGGGTCCGCCGGCCAGACCGATCCCCAGGAGGTCGGCGCCACGGCACCCGCTCGCGAACTGCCAGACGCCGGTGCACAGATAGCCGCCGTCGACCTTCTGGGCTTCCTGCATCGGGAACAGACCGCCCGCATAGGCGATGTCGGGTCCGTGCGCGTAGATCTTCCGTTGTGTCTCGGCCGGCAGTGCGGCGAAGTACACCAGCGACGACCCGAAGCTGGACACCCACCCGGTGGCCGGGTCGACGGCGGAGATGCGTTCGACCAGCGACATGAAGTCCGACGGAGCCATCGGCTCACCGCCGAACGCAACCGGCGTCGACGCCCGGTACATGCCGGCCCGCTTCAGCAGGGCGATGTAGTCGGCGGGAACGTAACGCTGCGAGTTGAACTCCTCCCGGCGATCGCGGAGCACGTCGAGCGCGTGGTCGAACGCGGCATCGCGCGCCGCCCCCGCCGGTTCCGCACACACCCGTTCGGTCAGGCTCTCCGCGGTCATCATTGTCTCCGTTCGGAATCGACTCTCGATCTCGAGATCAACACTATGGACGCGGAGTCGGGCGCGGTATTGGGAGTTCCCGCGTCGCGGGTAAGCAATTCCTTACTTGCTTGTCTTCACCCGCATGGCATCGTGGCGGGGGCGAAGGTCGGCTGGGATGAATCCTGGACATGGACGAAGGTGAGGTGATGGCGATGTTCCCCGCTCGTCGGGACTTCGAGCAGATGATCCTCAACACCGGCACCGGCATCCTCATCCACGAGGCGGGCTCGAAGAACATCCTGTGGGCGAACCCGGCCGCCTGCCGCATGTTCAGGTTCACCCTCGAGGAGCTGAAGCCCCTGAAGGCGCATCACATGAGCGCCCAGGAACGCCAGTACCGGCGTGAGGTCGGTGTGGCCTGGCTCCAGTCGGCGGTCGTGCACGGCTGAAGTCGCAAACAGTGGAAATATCGCGCGAAGGACGGCACCGAGTTCCTCACCGATGCACGCGCGACACTCGTGCGCTGCGAGGACGGACCGGTCGTGATGGTCGAGTTCCGCAACATCGCCGACGAGGTGGAGTTGCAGGAAGAGCTCACCTGGGTTTCGGACTCGTTGCAGCGCATCATGACCCACACGTCGGCCGGCATCGTCGTGCTCGACGACGACAACTGCATCGACGACATCTCACCGCTGGCCGCGAAGCTGTTCGGCCGTACCCCCGCCGAACTGTCAGGGGTCCACCTGGAAGACCTCGGACGGTGCGAGCCGCGACTCACCAGTGATCCCGTCGTCGAACGTCTGACGGACGGTGCGGGTTCGGTGGAGATCCAGCAGGAGATCATCAAAGACGACGGCAGCACCGTGTGGCTGGCCGGCGAACTCGAGATCGTCGCCCACGACGGCATCTCCTCGCGGGTCCTGACCGTGCGCGACGTGACCGACCGCGTCGAGTGGGAACGCCGCAACGCCTACCAGGAGGCCAATCTCCAATATCTGAGCCGCTACCACGCGATGGGTGACATGGCGATGATCCTGGCCCACGAGCTCGGGCAGCCGCTCGCGGCGTCGACGAACTACCTGAGCGGACTCAAGGCCCGCGTCTCCGCCGAGACCGTCGACGCCCGCAGCCTCGCCTACGGCATCGACCAGATCGAGAAGCAACTCCATCGCGCCGCCGACATCGTGGCGTCGGTCCGCCGCTACGTCCGACGCATCGAGAGCACCACGACGCTGATGGATCTCAACGAGACCGTCGAGGAGAGCCTGTATTTCGTGCGGCTGCGCGCCGCCGAGCAGGGCGTGCGCGTGTATGCCGAGATCCCCGACCGTGACCTTCCGGTGCAGGGCGAGAACGTGCTCATCGGTCAGGTCATCATCAACCTCTGCGTCAACGCACTCGACGAGATCGTCCGGCCGACGACCGAGGTCAAGGAACTGACGATCCAGACCGGTGAAGCCGACGGACTGGCCTCGGTGTGGATCCGCGATCAGGGACGCGGCATGACCGGCGGCGTACCGGCGGACCGCCTCGCGTCCGGGGCGTTCTCGTCCAAGCAGGACGGTTCGGGAATCGGGCTGATCATCTCCGAGCACATCGTCGAACGCCACGGTGAGACCATCCGATACCTGCCGAACGAACCGTCGGGCACCACCGTCCAGGTGACGCTCCCCCTCGCGACGATCGCCGAGGACGGCGCTGGCCACTCCCCGGCTCCCGCGTCGCCGTTTCCGTCCCGCTGATTGAATCCAATCAGCGGGACGGAAACGAGGCCGCGCGAATTTGTCCCGGCTAGGCGTTCGCGTTGGCGAACGAGTCCAGGCTGCTCGTGGCGTCGATGTACTCGGTCACCCACCGCTCGATCACCGCGGAGGTCTTCTCGACCTTGCGGAACTGCCCGACCACCTGCCCGACCGGGTTGAAGGCGACGTCGATGCTCTCGTCGGGGTACTTGTGCGTCGCGGCCACCGCCATCCCGGAGACCATGTACTGCAACGGCATCCCCAGCGGATCGGGATTGTTCGGGTCCTCCCATGCCTCGGTCCAGTCGTTGCGCAGCATGCGGCACGGCTTGCCGGTGAACGATCGGCTCCGCACGGTGTCCCGGCTGGAGGCGTCGATGTAGGTCTGCTGCTGGACCGGGGTGTTCTCGGCCTCCTCGACCATCAGCCACTGGGATCCGGTCCAGGCGCCTTGCGCGCCCAGGGCCAGCGCGGCCGCGATCTGTTCACCGCTGCCGATGCCACCGGCGGCCAGAACCGGCACCGGCGCAACCTCTTTGACGACCTGCGGCCACAGCACGATGGAACCCACCTCGCCGCAGTGACCGCCGCCTTCGCCGCCCTGCGCGATGATGATGTCGACACCCGCATCGGCGTGCTTGCGGGCCTGCTTGGGCGATCCGCACAGCGCGGCCACCTTGCGACCGGCGGACTGGATCTTCTCGATCATGTCGGCGGGCGGAGTCCCGAGGGCGTTCGCGATCAGGGTGACCTTGGGGTGCTGGAGCGCGATCTCGACCTGCGGCGTGGCAGTGGCCTCGGTCCAACCGAGAAGCTGCAGGGAGTTGTCACTGTCCTCGTTGAGCGGCACGCCGTGGTCACGCAGGAGCTTGCGCCCGAAGTCGAGGGTCTCCGCCGGCACCATCGACTGCAACATCTTGGTGAGTTCCTCGCCCGACATGTTCGAGTTCATGCCCTCGTACTTGTTCGGGATGACGATGTCGACGCCGTAGGGACGGTCGCCGATGTGCTCGTCGATCCAGTTGAGCTCGATCTCGAGCTCCTCGGGGGTGAAGCCAACCGCGCCGAGCACTCCGAAACCGCCCGCCTTGCTCACCGCGACCACCACGTCCCGGCAGTGGGTGAACGCGAAGATCGGGAACTCGATACCGAGCTCGTCGCAGATCGGGGTGTGCATGGAGGACTCCTCGCCCAGTCGGACCGTCAGAATTAGAACGTGTTCTACTCTGAATACCAGGCGAGGGGATCACGGACAAGTGATCGGAGGACTCCGGCGGTTCCCGGCGCCGGGAGCGAAGCGAGCGGGCCGAATCAACCCGGCGCCGGGAGCGAAGCGAGCGGGCCGAATCAACCCGGCGCCGGGAGCGAAGCGAGCGGGCCGAGTCGACCCGGTCACTGCCCGTAGGGCTGCCGCGCCGTCTCGGGGTCGCCGTAGGTGATCGCTCGCTCCCGCCGGGTGTCGGTGAGCAGTGTTGCGCCCCATGTCATGACGGTTCCCATCCGGTTGCGGACACCCGCCAGGAAGGCGATGTGGATGACACCCCATGCGACCCAGCCGAGGAACCCCGACAGCTGGAGCGGGCCCGACTGTACGATCGCGTGGCGGCGGGCGATGTAGGCCGCGGTCCCCAGATCGCGGTATCTGAACGGAGTTCTTTCCCGTTGGCCGGCAACAGTTTCCGCGATCACCGCGCCGGCATGCCGGCCGCCCTGCATGGCCACCTCGGCGACCCCGGGCAGGTCTCGGTAGGAACTCATGTCGCCGCAGACGAAGATGTCGGGATGGCCCGGGACCGAGAGATCGTCCTCGACCGGTATCCGCCCGCCGCGGTCCTGTTCGACACCCAGCGACCGGGCGAGTGTGGTGGCGAAGGGGACGGCCTCGACGCCCGTCGTCCACAGCGTCGTGCGCGCCGGGTAGACGTTCTTGGTCCCGTCGGCCTTGCGGGTCGTCTCGACGTGGTCCTCTCCGACCCCGGTGACGTGCACGCCGAGGTGGGTCTCGACGCCGAGGCTGTCGAGCGTGCGCTGGGCGCTGGCCGAGAGCCGCGTCGAGAACGACGGCAGCACGCGGTCGCCGCCGTGGAGCAGCAGCACCCGCGCCTGCGCCGGATCGATCGCGTCGAACTCGCGCTCGAGCGCCAGGGTCGCGACCTCCCGGATCTGTCCGGCGAGCTCGACGCCGGTCGGGCCGCCGCCCGCCACCGCGAAGGTGAGCCAGGACCGCTGCTCCTCCGGGTCGGTGATCGTCTCGGCCATCTCGAACGCGGCCATGATCTTGCGGCGGATCGACAATGCGTCGTCGAGCGTCTTCATCCCGGGCGCGAACTCCGCGAACGCCTCGTTGCCGCGGTAGGCGGTGCGCATCCCGGCGCCGACCACGAGGTAGTCGTAGCCGAGACGGAACGACGACCCGTCGATGCGGTCGACCGTCACCTCGTGACCCTCGACGTCGATGCCCGACGCCTCGCCGAGGACGACGTCGAGGTTCTTGTGCCGACGGGTCAGATGCCGAACCGGGCTGGAGATCGCGCCCTCGGACAACAGACCAGTGGCGCACTGGTACAGCAGCGGCTGGAACAGATGGCTGGTCCCGCGGTCGACGATGGTGACGTCGACCGGCTCGTTCTTGAGCCTGCGGGCGCAGTGCATACCCGCGAATCCGGCACCGATCACAACAACTCTGGGTCTCGAGGGGGCCATTCGACCGATTGTTCCAGACATTTCGCGGTTCTCGACGGGTGTTTACCGCCTCTACGGACGGGTATGCCTCGCGACGTGGAAGCCAAAGTCACCTTGACCGTGAACGGCGCCGAGCACGATGTCGTCGTGGACACGCGAACAACACTGCTCGACGGTCTGCGTGACCGGTTGGGCATCTACTCACCCAAGAAGGGCTGCGACCACGGCCAGTGCGGTTCGTGCACCGTGCTGGCCGACGGGAGGCGCATCGTCAGTTGCCTGTCCTTCGCCGTGTCCTACGACGGCAGCGACATCGTGACCGCCGAGGGCCTGGGCGACGGCGACGAGCTGCACGAGATGCAGCAGGCGTTCATCGACGAGGACGCCTTCCAGTGCGGTTACTGCACGCCCGGCCAGCTGTGCTCGGCGATCGGGATGCTCGACGAGGCGAAACAGGGGTACCCCAGTCACGTCACCGACGACCTCGACCCGTCGTCGAGCGGCGATGTGAGTCCGTTGGCCGACGACGAGATCCGGGAACGGATGAGCGGCAACCTCTGCCGATGCGCGGCGTACCCGAACATCCTCGCGGCGATCCGACAGGCGGCCGATCGATGATCCCGTTCACCTACGAGCGTGCGACCGACGTCCCCACCACCGTGGACTTCCTGCGGGACCACGACGGCGCGAAGCTGATCGCCGGCGGCACCAACCTGGTCGACCACATGAAGCTGGGCGTCGCCGACCCGCCGGCGCTGCTCGACATCTCCCGCCTGCCGCTCGACGACATCACCGAACGGCCGGACGGCTCGCTCCGGCTCGGCGCCACCGCCCGCAACGCCGACACCGCCGCCCATCCCCTCGTCCGACGCCGCTACCCCGTCCTGGCCCGCGCCCTGCTCTCGGGCGCCTCTCCGCAGTTGCGCAACCTCGCGACCAATGCGGGAAACCTGTTGCAGCGCACCAGATGCGTCTACTTCCAGGACGTCACGACCCCGTGCAACAAGCGGACGCCGGGCTCGGGCTGCTCGGCCGTCGGCGGATACACGCGGTATCACGCCATCCTGGGTGCATCCGAGACCTGTGTCGCGACCCACCCCTCGGACATGGCGGTGGCCCTCACGGCGCTCGACGCGCGCATCGTCGTGCAAGGCCCCGACGGCGAGCGCGTGGTGGACATCGGTGACTTCTACCGGCTCCCGGGTGAGCATCCCGAACGGGACACGATTCTCGAGCCGCACGATGTCATCGTGGCCATCGACGTGCCACCGCCCCTACCCGACTCGTCGTCGACCTACCGCAAGGTGCGCGACCGTGCGTCGTACGCCTTCGCGCTCGTGTCCGTCGGGGCCGAGGTGAGCATGGACGGCGACGCCATCGGCGAAACGCGGATCGCGTTCGGCGGTGTCGCGCACAAGCCCTGGCGGGCCGCGCGGGCCGAAGAGGTGCTGCGTGGTCAGCGCCCTTCGACCGAATTGTTCGCCGCGGCAGCCGATGCCGAACTCGGCGAGGCCCGTGCACTCGAGGGCAACGAGTTCAAGGTGCCCCTCGCACGCCGCACCCTGATCGCCACCCTGCGGGAGCTGAGCACTCGATGACCGCGATCGGTACCTCCCACGCCCGCATCGACGGCGCCGACAAGGTGCGCGGCACCGCGCCGTATGCCTACGAGCACCTCACCGAGGCCGCGTACCTGTGGCCGATCACCGCGACCATCGCGCGCGGACGCATCACCGGATTCGACACGACCGCAGCCGAATCGACGCCCGGCGTGCTCTTCGTGCTCACCCCGGACAATGCACCGGAACTGGCCGACACCTCCAGCGGCGACCTCACGATCCTGCAGTCGCCCGAAATCGCCTACCGCGGGCAGCTCGTCGGCGCCGTCGTCGCGGAGAGTCCCGAGACGGCGCGTGAAGCCGCCTCGGCGGTGACCGTCACCTATGACGAGGACGCCCACGACACCGAGTTCCGCGTCGATCACCCCGACAGCTACCGGCCCGAACAGGTCAACGGCGGGTTCGAGCCCACCTCACAGGACGGCCACCCCGATCGAATCCTGGACGAGGCGGCCAGTACCGCCGGCGGGGACACCGTCACGGTCGACCAGTGGTACTCCACCCCGGAGGAACACAACAACCCGATGGAGCCGCACACCGTGGTGGCCACCTGGGATGCGGATGCCGCTGTCCTCACGCTCTACGACTCGACCCAGTCGACCCAGGGCGTGGTGTCCTCGCTGGCGCCGGTGCTGGGTCTCGAACCCGAGCAGATGAGGGTGATCGCGCCGCACGTCGGCGGTGGATTCGGGTCGAAGGGCTCGCCGCACTCGCACGACGTGCTCGCGGCCATGGCGGCCATGCGCCTGCCCGGTCGTCCGGTGAAGTTCGCGGTGACCCGGCAGCACATGTTCGTCTACGTCGGACACCGCGCGCCCACCCAATCCCGTCTGCGGCTGGCCGCCGATCGCAACGGCCACATCACCGCGATGGTGCACGAGGCGTTCACCCACAGCGCACACGCCGGGGAGTTCGCCGAGCAGGCCGCGGTCACCTCACGATCGATGTACTCGGCCGACCATCGGCGGACCGATCACCACGTCGTCCCCCTCGATGTCCCGGTCCCGTTCTAGATGCGTGCGCCCGGCGAGGCTCCGGGGATGTTCGCCGGCGAGGTCGCCATGGACGAACTGGCACATGCCCTCGACCTCGATCCGATCGAGTTGCGTGTGCGCAACGAACCGCCCGAGGACCCCGAGACGGGCAACCCGTGGTCGTCGCGGCGGCTGCTCGACTGTCTCCGCGAGGGAGCCCGACGATTCGGCTGGGAGCGGCGTGTGGCGGAGCCGGCGGCCCGCCGGAACGGTCGGCAGCTGGTCGGCCTGGGGGTCGCGTCGTCGACCTATCCCCACATGGTGCAGCCGGGCAACGCGGCGTCGATCACCCATCGCGACGGGCGGTACACGGTCCGGATCGCCGCCACCGACATCGGCACCGGTGCGTGGACGACCCTGAAGATCATCGCCGCCGACGCGCTCGACGTACCCACCGACGTCGTCGACATCGAGATCGGCGACAGCGCGCTGCCCAGCGCGACCGTCGCCGGCGGTTCGTCGGGCACCTCGTCCTGGGGATCGGCCATCGTCACCGCCGCGCATCAGTTCCGTGCACGTTTCGGCGACGATCCGCCTCCGGACGCCGAACTCAGCGCGGAGGCGGCGGACAACCCCGATCTCGAGAAGTTCACCGTGGCCTCGTTCGGCGCGCACTTCGTCGAGGTCGGCGTCGACATCGACACCGGGGAGATCCGCATCCCGCGCATGCTCGGGGTGTTCTCCATCGGCCGCGCCATCAACCCGCGCACCGTCCGTTCGCAACTCATCGGCGGCATGACCTTCGGTATCTCGATGGCGTTGCACGAGGAGAGCGTCCGCGATCACCGGTTCGGCCACGTGGTCACGCAGGATCTCGCCGAGTACCACATCCCCGTGCACGCCGACATCGCCGACGTCGACGCGATCTGCCTCGACGACCGCGACGAACACGCCACCCCGATGGGTTCGCGCGGAGCGGGCGAGATCGGGATCGTCGGCAGTGCCGCCGCGGTGGTCAACGCGATCTACAACGCCACCGGGGTACGGGTCCGGGACCTGCCGGCGCACCTCGACGATCTACTCGGCGGACTGCCTGACCAGTAGTCGCCGCCCTGCGGTGCGGAGTCAGGCCGCGCCCGGGTAGCTCGACCACCCCGGTACCGGCTGCTGGGCCGGCCACGGCTCGGTGTCGGCCATCGGCAGCCAATGCGGCATACCGTCCGGAGTCATTGCGGCGCATGCCTTCTGATCCGGGGTCGGCGTCGGATACAGGGCCGCGAAGTCGTAGCGGGAGGTGTACCAGCCGCCGAACACGTCGGCGCCGGGCGTCCGCTCACCCCCGCGTGGTGCGGCCGCGGGATCGGTTCCCACCCGGCGGATGTCGATCTCCACCGGCCGCGGGGTGTCGTATCCGACGGTCCACGCACCGTTCTGCTGCACCGACCGATACCCGTGACGGCACATCACGATTCGCGCCCAACCGTTGTCGTCGACGCGGCGCAACCCCTGATAGAAGGCGGTGCCGACCTCGCGGCCCGAGGTCGACTGGATCGTGGGGTACGCCGTCACCATCTGGTCGATGTTCGACGGCGCGGCGTCGGCGAAACCGGGGTAGCCCCACCGCGCCGACCGTCCGGCGTTGGCGAGTTCGAAGGACTCGGTGAAGGCTCGGACGAAGGTGCCCTCGGCGGACTGCGGATCGAGGACACCGGTCGCGGTCCAGCGGAAGGTGGTGTCGAATCCGGGCGGCAGATGCGCGTCCTGCGCGGCGCGGGCCGGCGGTGTCCGCTCCGGTACGTCGGGCCCGGTGGCGCATGCCGCGAGGCCGGCTCCCACGACGAGCGCGGCGAGAATCGCGGTGAGGCGTCGACGACGATCGTGCGCCACGGTGATCACCCGCTTCGACGAGAGTGCGGTCCGTTACCCGGCTATGTCTGCACCCTAGACATGGACGCTTGTCCCACGTGGGATCACCGTGCACCGGAACGGCGACGAGAAGGTCTCGAAATGGGCACGCTGAACCCAGGTCAGGGCCGCTTGTCGATGTCCACGCCGGACGCCAGATCTCCGCACTCGACGCGGGTCACCGCCCGGGACCGGAGATACACCTGAGCACCCACGTCACCATCGACCACACGCAGAGCCGGTCCGAAATGGTCGGCACCGATGTACACCGGGTGCCCCGGACTGCCGTCGAAGACCGCTCGCGCGAGAAGGGCGCGGTCACCCGATGCCGCGCCCAGGACGCGGGCGACGACGTCGGCTCCCGTGGCCGGGGTGTCGACCACGTGCACGGTCAGCCCCGCCGCGTCCGGTCGTCCCATCGCCCACCGCAGGGCCGCCGCCACCGTGGCGCCGACGCCGTCGGCCCAGTCCTCGACAATCAGCGTCTCGGCACCGGCCGGTGGTTCGACGACCGCGGCGCCCATGGCGACCGTCACCTCGGAGCAACCGCCGTCGCGCAACGCCGCGACCGCCCGCTCGAGCCACCGGCCGTCGTGCGCGAGGATCTTCGGCATCCCGTACCTGGTCCCGGCTCCGGCGGCGAGTACCACACCGAGCACCCGTCCCGCGGGGTCGTCCGGGGGCGCTGCCCCGGTGACGTCGTCCATCGCCCCATCTTCCACGCGCCGTCTGCGCCCACGCCTCCTAGGCTGGTCATCATGCGGCTCAACGAGACGGACGACGACGAAGCCCGTGCAGCGCTGCGCAGCTGTTGCGCATCGACGGCCTGGATCGAGCGCATGATGCTCGCGCGGCCCTTCGGCGATGTACCCGCTGTGCTCGATGCCGCCGATCGAGCACTGGCCGAGATCAGCGAGGACGACCTCGACGAGGCGCTCGCCGGGCATCCGCGGATCGGTGACCGGCCCGACAACGCCTCGTCGGCGCGCGAACAGTCCGGGGTGGCGGGCTCGTCGGCCTCGGTGCTCGCCGAGCTGAGAGACGCCAATGTCGCCTACGAGGCGCGGTTCGGGCACGTCTACCTGGTCTTCGCGAACGGGCGGCCCGCCGACGAGCTGCTCGCCATCCTCCGGACGCGGATGACCAACGACGCCTCCACCGAACGCCGGGTACTGCGTGCGGAACTGGCGAAGATCAACCGCGCCCGCCTGCTCCGTATGCTGTCGACCGAGCACGCCGCCGACGAAGGGATTTCGAGATGACCGGTCTGTCCACGCACGTCCTCGACGCGGTGTCGGGTTCACCCGCCGTCGGCCTCGAGGTGTCCCTCCAGGATGCGTCGGGGACCGAATTGTCCAGCGGCAGCACCGATTCCGACGGTCGCATCACCTCAGTCAACACCGAGGCGCTCGTCCCCGGGATCTACCACCTCGTCTTCGACACCGGGAACTGGTTCGCCGACAACGACATCAAGGGTTTCTATCCCGAGATCGACATCTGTTTCGAGATCGACGATCCCGAGCGGCATCACCATGTACCGATCCTGTTGAGCCCCTTCGCCTACTCGACGTACCGGGGTAGCTGAGCCGGCGGCGGGGCGAGGCGCCCCGCCGCCGATCTGCTCAGCGGATCTCGATCAGCAGATCCCCCGGGGCGACCTGGGTGACCTGTCCGATGGCGAGTCGGGTCACGGTGCCCGCGACCGGGGCGGTGATCGCCGCCTCCATCTTCATCGCCTCGATGGTGCCGATCGTCGCGCCGGCGGCGACCTCGTCGCCGACATCGACCGACAGCGACACGACGCCCGCGAACGGGGCACCGATGTGGTGCGGGTTGGAGCGGTCCGCCTTCTCCGCCGACGCGACAGCCGAGTCGACGGAGTGGTCGCGCACCGCGATCGGACGCAGCTGACCGTTCAGGACGCACATGACGGTTCGCATGCCCTGCTCGTCCGGTTCGCTGACCGCCTCCAGCCCGATGAGCAGATCGACACCGGGTTCGAGTTCGACGCGGTGTTCCTCGCCGTAGCGCAGTCCGTAGAAGAACTGGTTGGCCGAGAGCCTCGACGTGTCACCGTAGGCCTCGTAGTGCTCCTCGAATTCCTTTGCCGGACCGGGGAAGAGCAGGTGGTTGAGCCGGACCTGACGGTCACGACCCGGCTTGTCGAGGATGGCCTCGTCGTCGGCGGACAGTGGGGTGACCTCGGGGGCCGGCGCGCGGCCCTGCAGCGCGAGGGTGCGCAGCGGTTCGGGCCAGCCACCGGGTGGGTCGCCCAGCTCGCCGCGCAGGAAGCCGATCACCGAGTCCGGGATGTCGTAGGAGGCCGGGTCGGCCGCGAAGTCCGAGGCGGTGATGCCGCGGCCGACCAGCGCGAGCGCGAGGTCGCCGACGACCTTCGACGACGGGGTCACCTTGACCAGTCGGCCGAGCATCGAATCAGCGGCGGCGTACGCCTGCTCGACGGCCTCGAACCTGTTGCCCAGCCCGAGGGAGATGGCCTGCTGCCGCAGGTTCGACAGCTGCCCGCCCGGGATCTCGTGGGAGTAGACCCGCCCGGTCGGCGCCGGGAGACCGGACTCGAACGGCGAGTAGACCTTTCGCAGCGCCTCCCAGTACGGCTCGAGGTCGCACACCCGCGCGAGGTCGATGCCGCTGTCCCGCTCGGTGTGGGCGGTCGCGGCGACGATCGCCGACAGCGGCGGCTGGCTCGTGGTGCCCGCCAGCGCGGCACTGGCGCCGTCGACCGCGTCGGCCCCCGCCTGCCACGCGGCCATGTAGGTCGCCAGCTGTCCGCCCGGGGTGTCGTGGGTGTGCACGTGGATCGGCAGATCGAACTCACGCCGCAGCGCCGACACCAGGGTGGTCGCCGCGGGAGCGCGCAGCAGACCCGCCATGTCCTTGATCGCCAGGACGTGCGCGCCCGCCTCCACGATCTGTTCGGCCAGCCGCAGGTAGTAGTCGAGCGTGTAGAGGTCCTCGCCCGGGTCGGACAGATCGCCGGTGTAGCTCATCGCCACCTCGGCCACCGCCGTACCGGTCTCGCGGACCGCGTCGATCGCGGGTCGCATCGCGTCGATGTTGTTGAGCGCGTCGAAGATCCGGAAGATGTCGATGCCGACGTCGGTCGCCTCGGACACGAACGCGGTCGTCACCTTGGTGGGATACGGCGTGTAACCGACCGTGTTGGCGCCGCGCAACAGCATCTGCAGACAGATGTTGGGGATCGCCTCCCGCAACTGCGCCAGCCGATCCCACGGGTCTTCCTTCAGGAAGCGAAGCGCCACATCGTAGGTCGCCCCGCCCCAGCACTCGACGGACAGCAGTTCGGGGGTCAGCGCGGCCACGTACGGCGCCACGTTGAGCAGCCCGTTGGTGCGCACGCGAGTCGCGAGCAGCGATTGATGCGCATCGCGGAACGTCGTGTCGGTGATGCCCAGCCGCGGGTTCTCGCGCAGGTCGCGCGCGAACCCCTCGGGTCCGAGCTCCAACAGACGCTGCCGCGAGCCGTTCGGCGGCGACGTGAGCACCGAACGCTCGACGGTGGGCAGCTTGTCGCGCGGGTACACCGTGGTGGGCCGCTCACCGTGCGGCTTGTTCACGGTGACGTCGGCCAGGTACGACAGGATCTTGGTACCGCGGTCGGCCGACGAACGCGAGGTCAGCAGACCGGGACGCTCGTCGATGAACGAGGTCGTGACGCGCCCGGCGCGGAAATCCGGATCGTCGAGCACCGCCTGCAGGAACGGGATGTTGGTCGCGACGCCACGGATTCGGAACTCGGCCACGGCGCGGCGCGCACGCCGCACCGCGGTCGGGAAATCCCGTCCGCGACAAGTCAGTTTGACGAGCATCGAGTCGAAGTGACCACTCACCTCGGCACCGAGGTTCGCACCGCCGTCGAGCCGGACGCCGGCACCGCCGGGGCTGCGGTAGGCGGTGATGCGCCCGACATCGGGCCGGAAGCCGTTGGCGGGGTCCTCGGTGGTGATCCGGCACTGCAGCGCGGCACCGCGGATGCGGATCGTGTCCTGGGTCAGTCCGAGATCCGCCAGCGACTCCCCCGATGCGATGCGCAGCTGCGCGCTGACGAGGTCCACATCGGTGATCTCCTCGGTCACCGTGTGCTCGACCTGGATACGCGGGTTCATCTCGATGAACACATGGCGACCCTGTTCGTCGAGCAGGAACTCCACCGTGCCCGCGCACGAGTAGCCGATCGATCGCGCGAAAGCCACTGCGTCCGAGCAGATCTGCTCGCGCAACTCGTCGGAGAGGTTCGGTGCGGGCGCGAGCTCGATCACCTTCTGATGGCGGCGCTGCAGGCTGCAGTCGCGCTCGTAGAGGTGGATGACGTTGCCGTAGGTGTCGGCGAGGATCTGCACCTCGATGTGCCGCGGGTTGACCACGGCCTGCTCCAGGAACACCGTCGCGTCGCCGAACGCGGCCTCGGCCTCGCGCGACGCGGCCGCGATGGCCTCGGCGAGGTCGGCGCGCTCGTCGACACGGCGCATCCCCCGCCCGCCGCCACCCGCGACCGCCTTGACGAAGACCGGCAACTGCATGTCCTGCGCCGCGGCGAGCAACTCGTCGAGATCCGACGACGGCTCCGAACTCGCGAGCACGGGGATCCCCGCCGCCTTCGCCGCGGCCACCGCGGTCGCCTTGTTGCCGGTCATCTCCAGGATGTCGGCGCTCGGGCCCACGAAGGTGATGCCCGCCTCCGCGCACGCGGCGGCGAGACCCTGGTTCTCCGACAGGAATCCGTAACCGGGGTAGATCGCATCGGCGCCACACCGGACCGCCGCGCCGACGACCTCGTCGACCGACAGGTAGGCCCGCACCGGATGTCCCGGCACCCCGATCTGGTAGGACTCGTCGGCCTTCAGCCGGTGCACGGAGTTGCGATCCTCGTACGGGAAGATCGCGACCGTGCGCGCACCCAGTTCGTAGGCGGCGCGGAATGCGCGGATGGCGATCTCGCCGCGGTTGGCGACCAGAACCTTGTCGAACATCGTGGTGTTCTCTTTCTCTCACGCCTGCGCCGGTCCGGCGCGTGCTCAGCGACTCGCACAATCGCGGTGGAGATCGCGCGAACAAACTCCCGGCGGACACGGATCGACGCGAATGTCCCGACGACGCCGACCCGTTTCCACGGGCAGTTCACGTCGTGATCCTACTCACCGAGACCGGCCGTTCGGCCACCCCCTCACACCGCCTTCGACCCCCTCGGAAACCGTGCTCCCCGACGCCGTCCACCGCGTCGGAAAGGCGGCGGCACGGCACTGTGACGCCTCCGGAGAGGTGATCGAAAACAATTGCCGCGCAATGTACGTGGCACTCATTGCCGCAGTGTTGAGAAATACTCTCCAGCAGGATTCGACAATGAGAGATCCGCGGCGTCGGGAATTCGCGAATGCCGATCGATCGCTCCGTCGGAATGCCGACCGATCGCTCTGTCACGGGCTCGCTTTGTCGGCCGACGGCGCACGGGATTAGCGTCGTCGGAACCACTCCGATCCGACCGGAAGGCGTTGCCGTGGGCTTCACCCGTTACGTCGCCTTGGGCGACTCGTTCACCGAGGGAGTCGGCGATCCGGACCCGGCCCGACCCAACGGGGTACGCGGGTGGGCCGACCGTGTCGCCGAACAACTCGCCGTCGCGGCGCCCGCCGAGGGCGGCGCGGGCTTCGGCTATGCGAACCTGGCCATCCGCGGCCGGTTGCTCGACGAGGTGCTCGCCCAGCAGATCGGTCCGGCGATCGCCCTGGAGCCCGACCTGGTCACCATCTACGCCGGCGGCAACGATCTCATGCGCCCGTCCCTCGACCTCGACGCGATGATCGCGCGGTACGACGCGGCCCTGCGCGACCTGACCGCGACGGGCGCCACCGTCGTCGTCTTCACCGCCTACGACACCGGATGGGCTCCGGTGTTCCGGATGCTGCGTGGACGGGTCGCCATCTACAACGAGCTCGTCCGGGCGGTCGCCGAGAAGCACGGTGCAGTGATCTGCGACTTCTGGCGGATGGCCGGTTATGACGACTACCGCATGTGGGACGCCGATCGCCTGCACATGTCGCCGCTCGGTCACGCACAGATGGCCGGCCGGGTCCTCGACCTGCTCGGCGTCGACCACCACATCACGCCCGAGACGCTGGCCGCCGCCGCGGTCGCCACCCGCCGGGAGCAGCGGCGACAGAACGCGGAGTGGGCCCGCACCTTTCTCGGCCCCTGGGTGGTGCGCCGCATCCGCGGCGTCTCGTCGGGCGACGGACTCACCCCGCGCTGGCCCCGTCCCGTCGGCCTGGCAGACCTCGCGTAGCCCGGACGCCGGGGCTTCCCGCCGGGTGCGAACGTCTGCACCCGCGACCCGCCGGATATCCTGGTCGTTCGGAGGTGTGCACAATCGATGAGCGGAACCAGCGGGATGACGGCGTGACCAGCCGCACCGACGCCGACGGGACGACGGACAGCACTCCGGACCTCCCGCCCCCCGATCCCACCGCCGAGAAGCCCCACCCGCGACTCGCGGTGGCCGTGCTCTGCCTCGCCGGCATCGTCGTCGCGCTTATGCAGACGATCATCGTGCCGCTGATCCCTCAGCTGCCCGCTCTGCTCGACGCCGACGCCTCCGACACCACGTGGGCGATCACCATCACGCTGCTGCTCGGCGCGGTCGCCACCCCCATCGGCGGGCGGATCGGCGACATGTACGGCAAACGCCTCGCCATCCTGGTCAGTCTCGGCTTCGTCGCAGCGGGTTCCGTGGCCTGTGCGGTCGCGACGTCGCTCCCGCTGTTCATCATCGGCCGCGGTCTCCAGGGGCTGGGTTTCGGCATCGTCGCGCTCGGCATCAGCGTCATGCGCGACATCGTCCCGCCCCGCCACCTCGGCTCGTCGGTGGGAACGATGAGCGCCTCACTCGGTATCGGCGGTGCGCTCGGGCTCCCCGTCGCCGCTCTCATCGCCCAACACGTGAGCTGGCACGCCCTGTTCTGGTCGTGTGCGGGTGCCGCGACGCTGGCCGGTGTCGGCGTGGCCCTCACGGTCCGCTCCACCGCCAAGCCCTCCGGCGGCCGGTTCGACGCGCTCGGCGCCCTCGGTCTGACGGTGCTCCTCGTCTGTCTGCTGCTGCCGTTGTCCAAGGGCGCCGAGTGGGGATGGTCCGCTCCGCTGACGCTCGGTCTGTTCGCCGGCTTCCTCGTGTCGCTGGGCGCGTGGGTCCTCGTCGAACTCCGTCGCGACAGTCCGTTGATCGATCTCCGCATCCTGGGCAAGCGCCCGCTGCTGTTGACGAATCTGGCCTCGATCGCGACCGGTTTCGCCTTCTACGCGATGCAACTCATCCCGATCCAGTTGCTGATGGCCCCGACGAACAGCCCGGACGGCTTCGGGTACGACATGGTGCACGCGAGTCTCATCCTCGCGCCCAGCGGTCTGGTCATGTTCGTGTTCTCACACATCAGCGGTCGCATCAACGCCGTCTTCGGCGCCCGTATCTCCCTCGCCCTGGGCGCGGTCATCATCGGCATCGGCTACGTGACATTCATCGTCGGGATCGCCGGCCCGTGGGACCTCACCTGGATCCACATGATGGTCATCGCCTGCTGCATCGGCGCGGGCCTCGGCATCGCCTACTCGGCGATGCCGGCCCTCATCATGCAGTCGGTCAGCGTGGAGCAGACCGGCGAGTCCAACGGCGTCAACGCCCTCATGCGGATCATCGGCACCTCGACGGCCGCCGCCGCGGTCGGCATGCTGCTGACGTGGTCGATGATCTCGGTTCCCGTCGCCGACGGCACCGCGATCGAGGTGCCGACCGCCGAGGGCTACCTGTGGGCGTCGGCGATCGCCCTCGTCATGAGTGCGATCGCCGCCGTGGTCGCCTTCGCGATTCCCGCGCACGGCCGCAGCACCGAGACCCCGGTCTGACGACCCGGTCACCTGCGGGCCGGGTCGCCGGCCCACGAGATGCGGACCGTACCGGATGCACGTAGCGTGACGCCGTGCTTCTCTCGACGTCGATCTCCGCGATCCGCTCCGACGGGCGCATCGGCCTCGTACGGTGGGAGCCACCCACCGCCGCATCCCGCCTCCTCGACAGGGCACGCTGATGGACCTCACCGCCGTCTCCCACTACCGGTTCGCGCGCACGCGGGATGAGGCGTTCCCCGCCCCCGGCGAACAGATCGTCGCCGGGGGCACCTGGGTGTTCTCCGAGCCGCAGCCGGCGACCACGGGACTAGTCGACCTGAGCGAGATGGGTTGGGCACCTGTCGAAGACCTGCCGGGAGGTGGTCTCCGGATCGCGGCCACCTGCACGATCGCCGAACTCGTCGCACTCCCCCCGCGCTCCGGCTTCGTGGCCCACCCGATGTTCGCGCAGTGCGCGAACGCACTGCTGGCGTCGTTCAAGATCTGGAACATGGCGACCGTCGGCGGCAACATCTGCCGGTCGTACGCGGCAGCGTCGATGGTCTCGCTGGCGGTCGGGCTCGACGCGACCGCCCACGTGTGGAGTCCCGATGGCACCGACCGCGATCTACCCGTCGCCGAGCTGGTCATCGGCAACGGCATCAACCTCCTGGCACCGGGAGAAGTCCTGCGCGCCATCGACTTCCCCGCCCACGCGTTACGCGCCCGCACCTCCGTGCGCAAGATCGCCCTCGCCGAGCTCAGTCGCTCGGGGGCCGTGGTGACCGGCCGGGTCGACGACGACGGCGCCGCCACCTTCGGGATCACCGCGGCCACCGAATGGCCGACCGTTCTGCGCTACACCGGGTTACCGACCCGCGACGCGCTGCACGACGACATCGTCTCGGCAAGTGGCTATTACACCGACGCGCTGGGTTCGGCCGACTGGCGCCGCGGCGTCTCGGCGGTGCTGGGCGAGGAGATCCGCACGGAGTTGTCGTCGGCGACGAACGGAATCAAGGACATGGGATTCGGAGCCGGCGCATGAGATTCGAGGTCAACGGAGAGTCGCTCGACGCCGAACCCGCTGCGGGACAGTGCCTTCGGATGCTGCTCCGCGAACACGCACACTACGAGGTCAAGAAGGGCTGCGACGCCGGCGACTGCGGGGCGTGTTCGGTGCTCGTCGACGGACAGCCCGTGCACTCCTGCATCTATCCCGCTCACCGCGCCGCCGGGAAGTCGGTGACGACGGTGGCCGGGCTCGGCACCCCCGACGACCTGCACCCCGTCCAGCAGTCCTTCGTCGACAACTTCGGATTCCAGTGCGGTTTCTGCACCGCCGGAATGATCGTGACCGCCTCCACCGTCACCGCCGAGCATCTCCCCGACCTGCCGCGGCGGATGAAGGGAAACCTCTGCCGCTGCACCGGTTACCGCTCCATCCGGGACGCGATCACCGCGGCCGCCACGGGCACCGCATCCCCCGCTGCGCCCGCGGAGCCCGCGCAACGGCCATTCGTGGGCGAGTCGGTCGCTCCGCTCGCCGCCCGGCGCGTGGTGACCGGAACCGAGCCGTACACCTTCGACGTCCCCACGCCCGGGACGTTGCACATCCACGTACTCGGTTCGCCGCACGCGCACGCACGGATCACCGCCATCGACACCACCGACGCCGCCGCGCTACCCGGCGTCGAGCTGATCCTCACCCACGAAAACGTCTCCACTCCGCGGTTTTCCACGGGACGCCACGAGAGCCGCCTCGAGGATCCCGACGACACACTCGTCTTCGACCCGGTGGTGCGATTCGTCGGTCAGCGGGTCGCCGCGGTGGTCGCGTCGTCCCCGGCCGTCGCCGACCAGGCCCTGGCGCTCATCGACGTCACCTACGAAGTTCTGCCCGCGGTCTTCGACCCGGAAGCGGCCAGAGGCCCCGGAGCCCCACTGCTGCACCCCGATCGCACTCCCGCCGACCGGGTCGCCGAGGCCCATCGCAACGTCATCGCCACCTTTCACGAGGGGTTCGGCGGCGACGTCGAGGCCGCACTCGCCGCATCGTCGGCGACTGTGCACGGCACCTGGTCCAGCGGGCGGGTCTCCCACGCCCAGTTGGAAACCCACGGGTCGATCGGGTGGTTCGACGAACACGGGCGCCTCGTCATCCGGACCAGCACCCAGGTCCCGTTCCTGGTCCGCAACGAGCTCGCGCTCCTCTTCGATCTGCCGCCGGAGCGTATCCGGGTCTTCAGCGCCCGGGTGGGCGGTGGGTTCGGCGGCAAGCAGGAGATGCTGACCGAGGACCTCGTCGCCCTGGCCGTACTCCGCACCGGCAAACCCTGCGCCTACGAGATGAGCCGCACCGACGAGCTGACCCGGACCACGTACCGGCATCCGATGCGGGTCACCGTCGACGTCGGCGCCGACGAGGACGGCAGGCTGACGGGCCTGCGGGTGAACCTGTTGTCGGACACCGGCGCCTACGGCAACCACGCGATCGGCGTGATGTTCCACGCCTGCGCCGAATCGGTGTCGGTGTACAACTGCCCGGTGAAGCGGCTCGACGCCGAGGTCGTCTACACCAACAACCCGCCCTCGGGCGCGTTCCGCGGTTACGGCCTCGGCCAGGTGGTCTTCGCCGTGGAGAGCGCGATGGACGAACTCGCGATCGAACTCGGCATCGACCCGTTCGAGTTCCGACGCCGCAACGCCGTCGCCGACGGCGATCCCCTCCTCATCGCACGCGCCGATCCCGAGGTCGACCTGGTCTACGGCAGTTACGGACTCGACCAGTGTCTCGATCTGGCCGAGCGTGCATTGCACGCCGGCAACGGGGTCGAGGCACCGTCGGGAGATCGCTGGCACGTCGGCGAGGGCATGGCCATCGCCGCGATCGCCACCATGGCCCCGCGCGGGCACTTCGCCGACGTCACCGTCGCGGTCGACGCCGCCGGCACGTACCACGTGGGCGTGGGCACCGCCGAGTTCGGCAACGGCACGACCACGGTCCACGCCCAGATCGTCGCCACCGCGCTGTCGACCGGACTGGACCGGGTCTCGCTGTGGCACGGCGACACCGATGCCGTCGTGCACGACACCGGGGCGTTCGCCTCGGCGGGCACGACCGTGGCCGGGAAGGCGCTGCACTCAGCATGTCTCGCGTTGCGTGACGTCCTCGTCGACGCCGCGGCGCGGCTCACCGGAACGGACCCGGCACAGGTCGGCCTCGGCGTGGAGGGCGCGCTCGTCGACGGCCGGATCGTCGGGTTCGGTGATCTCATCGGCGCTGTCGATCCGTCGAACCGGGTCGAGCACCCCGCGGGAGCGCGCGCCGTCGCCGCGGGCGCCGAACGCGGGGAGATGCGGTCCATCGCGTTCAACGTGCAGGCCTTCCGCGTCGCGGTCGACACCGAGACCGGCACCGTTCGCATCCTGCAATCGGTGCACGCGGCCGACGCGGGCACCGTGATGAACCCCGAGCAATGTCGCGGCCAGGTGGAAGGTGGTGTCGCGCAAGGCATCGGCACCGCGCTCTACGAGGAGATCATGATCGACGACGGCGGACGGCCGATCACGAACGTCTTCCGGGTGTACCGCGTCCCGCAGATGGCCGACATCCCCGTCACGGAGGTCTACTTCGCCGAGACCAGCGACGAACTCGGCCCGTTCGGCGCCAAATCGATGAGCGAGTCACCGTACAACCCGGTCGCGCCGGCGCTCGCGAACGCCATCCGTCGCGCACTCGGGAGCCGGCCCGTCGAGACGCCGATGTCACGCGACCGCATCTGGCGACTCGCTCGGCAAGAGACCTGACCCTTTTTCGTTAGCAATGCGCATCGGTTTGCGCGGCAACGGCATCGAGTTCCGGCACATGGTCACAATTCTGGGCCCGCTCTCGCCGAAACGGTTGCGGGGCGGCATGACTCGTAGGACACTCCCCCTGTACGGGTAGTCCACAGTCAAGGTTGTCCAGAGAAGGGCGTCGTCATGACTCACACCGCACCCACCCACGAGAACAACCGTCCATCCACCTCACAGAACATCGCCGCGGGGACCTCCATCGGCGCCGCGATCATCCTCATCGTCCTCGGTGTCATCCAACTCTTCCAGGGCATCGCCGCGGTCGCCGAAGACGAGGTCTTCGTCCGCGGCGTCGAGTATGTCTACAAGCTCGACTTCACCACGTGGGGCTGGATTCACATCGCCCTCGGGGTCGTGATGGCCGGCGTCGGCGTCGCACTCGTCACCGGCGCGACCTGGGCGCGGTTCACCGCGATCGTGATCGCCGGCCTGTCGATCATCGCCAACTTCCTGTGGTTGCCCTACTACCCCTGGTGGTCGATCCTGATCATCGCTCTCGACATCGTGGTCATCTGGGCCGTCTCGACCTGGCAGCCGAAGGCCGAATACCGCTAGATCCCGACCCACGCTCCACCGTCGAGGCGCCCCTCGGCGGTGGAGCGCGTTCTGTCAGCACCGGAACCCCAGACGATCAGCGGCCGGAAGGGCGGCGTCGAGATGACCACGGACACCAACGGACAGAGCGCGGAGCCGAGCGTCGGCATCACCGACTCCGAGCGCGCCGAACTCGAACAACTACGAGCCGAGGTCGCGCGCCTGCGCGACGCGGCCGGCACCGGGCCGGCCACCAAGACCCCCGACCCGACCCGGCGGAACCGGTGGCGCTGGTTCGCCGTCGCGGTCCTGTGCATCCTCGTCGCCGTACTCGCCATCACCTCGGTGACTTCGCGGTTCGTCCGTGGCGAGATCCTCGACACCGACCGCTACGTCAGCACCGTCGCTCCGCTCGCCTCGGATCCCGCAGTGCAAGCCGAGATCTCGAACACGATCACCGATGAGATCTTCAGTCGCATCGACGTCGAGGGACTCACCGCGGCGGCGCTGACGACCCTGACCGACGCGGTTCCGGCCACCGAGAACGCACCACGCGTCGATCGGGCGGTCGAGGGTCTCGCTCCCGTCCTGGCCGGCCAGGCCCGCGGCTTCGTGCAACAGACCGTGTCGTCGTTCGTCGCCAGCGATCAGTTCGAATCCCTGTGGCTGCAGGCGAATCGGGCCGCACACACCGCCCTTGTCGCGGTCGTGACCGGTGACGTCGGACCGTCGTCGGTGACCGTGGACGACTCCGGCACCGTCAGCATCTCGCTCGGCACCGTGATCGACAACGTCAAGGCACGCCTCCTCGACCGCGGCTTCACCTTCGCCGAGAAGATCCCCGCCGTCGACAAGCAGTTCGTCCTGTTCCGCTCACCCGAACTGGTCCGCGCCCAGCGTGCCGTCTCGGCACTCGACACCGCCGCCGACGTCCTGCCCTGGCTGACGATCGCGCTCGCCTTCGCCGCCGTGGCCGTCGCACCCCGCGGTCGGCGTCTGCGGGCCCTCTCGCTCGCCGGACTGTCACTCGTCCTCGCCATGCTCGTCCTCGCCATCGCGTTGCTGATCGGCCGAGCGCTCTATCTCGACGCGATGCCGCCCGACATCCTCGCCCCGGATGCCGCGGCCGCCACCATCGACACAGTGCTCGATCCGCTGCGGTTGGCGCTGCGTGCCGTGGCGGTCCTCGGGCTCGTGGTCGCCGTCGGGGCCTACCTGCTGGGCGGGTCCGCCTCGGCCACGGCCGTCCGGCGCGGATTCGGCCACGGACTCGACTCGGTGCAGCGGATACGACGCTCGCGGCCGCCGAATGCCTTCGAGGAGAGCCTGTTCCGCGCGCGAATCGCGTTGCGCAGCGCGATCATCGGCATCGCGGCGCTGCTGCTCGTCTTCTGGAGCTATCCGACCGGTCTGGTGGTCCTCCTCATCGCCGTCTTCGGACTCCTCGCCCTCCTGATCCTCGAACTCGTGATCAGGCCGGCGAAGGACTGGGCCGCCCAGGACCGGAGCGAGGAGCCGGATCCGCCGGATCAGCAGACGCCCGATGAGGCGACGCCGGCCATCGAGACGGTATGAGTCAGGCGTCGGTCGCCGCCGAGGTCGCGCCGCCCACGACACGCAGATGGTGGGCGCGCGCGGCCATGGCGCTGACCGTCGCCGCGATCCTGCTCCCGGTGGCCGCCGCCGGCCTCCTCCGCCTGCTGGGCCTCCTGGCGATCTGTGGTGTCTGTGCCGTCGTCATCGTCGCCGCGGTGTACTGGTTCCTCATCAGCCGTGGTGTCCTCCGCATCGTCTCGGCCGCTCTCGCGGTCCTGCCGGTGGCGGTTCTCGTGGTGTTCCTCCTTCGCGAGCGACAGCTCTGGGTCGTGATCGCTGCCGCGCTGCTGGCGGCCGCCGCGGTCGGATGCGGTCGGCGCGCGCTGCGGCCGTCCCGCATCGACTCCCTGATGCCCGAACACCCGGCGCCGGACGTCCACCGCCCGTTCATCATCATGAACCCGCGTTCGGGTGGCGGGAAGGTCGTCCGATTCGATCTGCAGCGCAAGGCCGAATCCCTCGGCGCCGAGGTCGTATTGCTGGACGGGCCGGTGGAGATCGACGTGGAGCAATTGGCACGGGACGCGGTGGCGCGCGGGGCCGACCTGCTGGGTGTCGCGGGAGGTGACGGCACCCAGGCCCTCGTCGCCGGAGTCGCGGCCGAGGCGGGCGTACCCTTCCTGGTCATCAGTGCCGGCACCCGAAACCATTTCGCGCTCGATCTCGGGCTCGACCGTCAGGACCCCGCCCGGTGTCTCGACGCGCTGCGCGACGGCGTCGAGTTCCATGTCGACCTCTGTCACATCAACGGTCGGCCGTTCGTCAACAACGCGTCGTTCGGCATCTACGCCGAGGTGGTCCAGAGTCCGCAGTATCGAGATGACAAGACACGCACGGTGTTACGCATGCTTCCCGACCTCCTGGGCAGAGGGACGAGGTCGGGTCTGCGGGCCGTCGTCGGCAGCGAGACCATCGCCGATCCCCAGGCCGTCCTCGTCAGCAACGGCCCCTATGCCACGAACGACGTGGCCGGGCTCGGTCGCCGCACCCGCATCGACGAGGGACGGCTCGGGGTCGTCACCGTCTCGGTGTCCGACACCCGGCAGGCCGTCGGCCTCCTGCGGCGCACCCACGACCGCGGACTCGTCCAGCGCATCGCCACCGAGGTGACCGTCGACGCCGACGCCGAGGTCATCCCGGTCGGGGTCGACGGTGAATCGTTGCAGCTCACGACGCCGGTGCGGTGCACCATCACGCCCGGGGCGCTCCGCGTACGGGTCCCCCGGCACCGGCCCGAGACCCGGGTCGCGCCACCACAACTGGACTGGCTGCAGTTGTGGTACCTGGCGTGGAACCCACACCGGGCCTCGTAGCCGCCCGTTCGGTCAGCGAAGAGCTCGCCGGGGTGCCACCGCTTCCACGGCCGAGATCGCGGACACCGCCGGACTCCGGCGACGTCGCACCCACTTCTCCGCCTCCACCACGACGGGGATGATCAGCGACCATCCGATGCAGGCGAGCCACTGGCCGCCGGTCAGCGAGGTCGTCTGCAGCAGGTCTTGCAGAAATCCGAGCTCCACCGCGAGCACGGTGACGATGATCGGGATCGACAGGATCTTCACGGCGTTGACGATCGGCGGTGTGAGGCCCGACTCCGGATCGCGCCGCATCACCAACCCGGCGAACACCGAACCCAGGGACAGCACCACGAAGCCCATGGTCATCGGGACGTTCGGTTCGGTCGGGCTCATCGGACCGGGCGCCACCATCATCGCGACGAAGGTCACCGCGAACTGCAGGACCCCGTAGGCGAACCACTGCACGAACGACGCGCGATTCGTGATCGGCTGTTTCGGGTCCCGTGGTGGTTTGGCCATCAGATCCGGTGCCGGCGGGTCCTGCATGATCACGATCACCGGGAACAGGGTGATGAAAAAGTGCTGGAAGACCACCATCAGCGGCGCCAGCGCGACGCCCTCGTTGATGTCGAAGATGCTCGCGACCAGGAACAGGAGCACCAGTGAGAACAGCTTGGACATCTGGTAGCGGATGTAGGCGACGATCTTGTCGTAGACGCTGCGCCCCAACCGGATCGCGGTGATCAACGTCCCGAAGTTGTCGTCGGTGAGGATCAGCTTGCCGGCCTGCTTGGTGACCTCGCTGCCCGAGCCCATCGCCACCCCGATGTCGGCCTTCTTCAGCGCGGCCGCGTCGTTGACCGCGTCGCCGGTCATCGCGACGACCGCGCCCTGGCGCTGCATCACGTCGGCGAGCCGGAGTTTGTCCGACGGCGTGACACGCCCGAACACATGCAACCGCGGAAGCGCCTCGGCGAGTTCCTCGTCGGACATCGCGGCGAGTTCGGTACCGCTGATGGCCCCGGGACCGAGTCCCAGCTGCGCACCGATCGCCGACGCGGTTCCCGTGTGGTCCCCCGTGATCATCCGCACATCGATCCCCGCGGCGTGCGCCGTCCGGACGGCGTCGACGGCCTCGGCACGCAACGGGTCGATGATCCCGACCATCCCGACGAAGACGAGATCGTCCACGAACGCCATCGGGTCGGCGGTCACCTCGTCCTCCCGGCCGTCGAGCACGCGCGCGGCGAAGGCCAGCACACGTAGGCCCTCGGCCGACATCTGCTCGTTGGCCGCCTCGATCTCGGCCCGGACCTCCGCCAGCTCCACCCTCTCCCGTCCGGGGCGGAACGCCCAGCGGCAGCGGTTCAGCACGACATCCGGACCGCCCTTGACCATCTCGACGAAACGGACGGTGCCGTCCACCGGCAGCCGGTGGAACGTCGCCATGAACTTGTAGGCCGAGTCGAATGGAACCTCGGCGAGACGGGGATAGGTCTGGCGGGTGAGTGGCGCGTCGACCCCCATCTTGGCTGCCAGCACGATCAGCGCCGCCTCGGTCGGATCGCCGATGACGGCGCCGGCGTCCGACACGGTGGCGTCGCTGTCGAGGCACAGTCCGTACGCGAGCATGGTGAAGTCGGGAACCGGCTCGCCCGCCGCCTGGGTGATGCTCCCGGTCTTGCCGTAGCCCTCACCGTCGACGGCGAACCACTGACCGTGGAAGTACAACGAGCGCACCATCATCTGGTTCATGGTGAGTGTCCCGGTCTTGTCCGAGTTGATCAGACTCGTCGCGCCGAGCGTCTCCACGTCGGTGAGGTTCTTGACGACCGCCTTGGCATCCGCGAGCTGCCGGGCCCCGAATGCGAGCATCGCCTGGACGAAAGTGGGCAGACCGGAGGGTATCGCCGAGATGCCCATCGAGATACCGAGCAGCATCACCGTCGCCAGGTCTTGTCCGCGCACCAGCCCGATCACCACGATGATCGCCACGGCGGTCCAGGCGATCACGCCCAGGATCTTGGTGAGTGAATCCAGCTCGCGCTGCAGGGGTGACCGCTGTGGGGCGATCGCCGACAGCATCGACGCGATCTGTCCCATCTGCGTCCGCATCCCGGTCTCGGTGACGACCATCGTCGCCGTGCCGCGGGTGACCGAGGTGTTCTGGAAGAGCATGTTGCTGCGGTCACCCAGGGCCAGCTCGACATCGGTGAGCGCGGCGGGGTCCTTCGGGATCGGCGCGCTCTCGCCGGTCAGCGCGGCCTCCTGCGTCTCCAGCGTGGCGGCCCGCACCAGACGTCCGTCGGCCGGCACCAAGTCGCCGGCTTCGAGCTGCACGATGTCCCCGGGAACGAGTTGCGCCGCGGGAACTTCCACCAGGACTCCACCCCGGACCACGCGGGCCTGCGGAACCTGAATCCGCGCCAGGGCGTCCACGCTGGCCCGGGCCTTCAGCTCCTGCCGAGTGCCCAGCACCAGGTTGAGCACCACCAGGGCGGCGACCACCAGCGCGGTCGAGACCTCCGCGATCACCAGGCTGACGATCACCACGGCGATCAGCATCAGGTTCATCGGATCCTTGAGCTGCAGCAGCACCAGTGCAGCCACCGACGGGGCCGGTTCCGCGGCGATCACGTTGTCGCCGAACCGCGTCCGTCGGTCGTCGATCTCGGCCGACGACAGTCCACCGGTGCTGTCGGACTCGAGCGCCGACACGACGGATTCGACGTCCTGGACGTGCCAGGCCGGTGCGGGGGCGTCGTCCTCCCGACGTTCCGGTGACGACGGCGGGCGTGCGATGGCCATACAACTCTCCTGCCTCGGGCTCGGGCGGTGTCGTGACTACTCGACTGCGGCTCGGTTTCGGGTCGTCAATACGGGGTCGGGATCCAGTGCAGGGCCTGCTCGGGTGGCCGATAGTCCTTGGCCTTCTGCCGCTTCGGCAGTTCGATCCGGGGACGTTCGAGCGGCGTGTAGGGAACCTGACCGAGAAGGTGCTCGATCACATTCAACCGACCCCGTTTCTTGTCGTCGGTGGAGACGACATACCAGGGCGCCCAGCCCGTGTCGGTGAACCGGAACATCTCGTCGCGGGCCCGCGAATAGTCGTACCAGCGGCTGTAGGACGCGAGGTCCATGTCGGAGAGCTTCCAGATCTTCCGCGGATCGTCGATCCGGCTCTGCAGGCGAAGGGTCTGCTGTTCCTCGCTGATCTCGAGCCAGTACTTGAGCAGGATGATCCCCGACTCGACCATCGACCGTTCCACCGTGGGCACCTGTTCCAGGAACTGGTGTGCCTGCTTCTCCGTGCAGAATCCGAGCACTCGTTCGATGCCGGCCCGGTTGTACCAACTGCGGTCGAAGATGACGACCTCGCCGGCCGCGGGCAGATGCGGAATGTACCGCTGGAGGTACATCTGCGACTTCTCCCGTTCGGTGGGAGCGGGCAGCGCGACCACGCGGAAGACCCGCGGGCTCACCCTGGCCGTGATCGCCTTGATGACTCCGCCTTTGCCCGCCGTGTCCCGGCCCTCGAAGACGATGCAGACCTTCGCCCCGGTCGCACGGACCCATTCCTGCATGGCGACCAACTCGGCGTGCAGCGGTTCGAGATGCTTGCGGTACTTCTTGCCCGACATCGGGCCCGCCGGGCCGCCGTGATCCGGGCCTCGGAGTTCACCCGAGGACGATGAGTAATCTGGCATGGCCGTACGCTCCCGTGGCTGGACCGAATGACTAACTGGTCATTCTGTGCCACGTCCGAGGCATCCGCGCGGTAACCGACGAAGAGGACGCGCAATTGTCGTGGCAGGTACGGAGCACACCGTCGCATGCTCGATCGTGACCAGTCGTTTCCCCGATGAGCCTGCAGCCGCAAAGGTTTTCCCGCAGAATGTCCCAATGGCTCGGGTTGAGGAGATGCTCGAAGTCGAACAGGTGATTCGTCGCCTGATCGCACGGTTTCCGGTTATGGCTGTCGACGACATCGACGCACGTGTGCACGCCGTCTACGGACGATTCGCCGACTGCAAGGTCAGGATCTTCGTGCCGTTGCTGATCGAGAAGGCGGCTCGACGCGACATCGAGGACTTCCTGGCACAGCCGGACCACCTGACGCTCGTGTCGCCGACGCCCGGCACCACGCCGCAGACGGTCGAGGTCCGGGCCGGCGAGGTCGCCTGAACCCGGCCCGATCGTGTCGGCATGGTCCGACACGACCGGGCCTGTTCGTCAGCCCCGCAGCAGCCCCTTGGCGACGTGGGTCACCTGGATCTCGTTGCTGCCGGCGTAGATCATCAGCGACTTGGCGTCGCGCGCAAGCTGCTCCACGCGATACTCGGCCATGTAACCGTTGCCGCCGAACAACTGCACCGCCTCCATCGCGACGTCGGTGGCCGCCTTCGACGAGTAGAGCTTCATCGCCGACGCCTCGGACAAGCTCAGCGGCTTGCCCGCCTTGCCCCGCTCGAGGGCACTGAAGAGCATGTTCTGGACGTTGATGCGCGCGACCTCCATCTCGGCCAGCTTGAGCTGGATGAGCTGGAACTGTGCGATCTCCTGGCCCCACAGCTTGCGGTTCTTCGCGTAGTCGATCGAAAGCCGTTGCGCCTCGTTGATGATGCCCAGCGACAGGGCCGCGATCCCGACCCGCTCCGCGGTGAAACCGGCCTTGGCGCCTTCGGATCCGCGCGCGTCCGAACCGGTGTCCTCGGTCTCGCCGAGCAGGCGGTCCTTGCCGACGCGCACGTTGTCGAAGAACAGCTCGCCCGTCGGCGAACTCATCATGCCCATCTTCTTGAACGGCTTGCCCTGGGTCAGTCCCGGCATCCCCTTGTCGAGGACGAACGACAGGACCTTACGGTCCCGCATCGGGGTGCCGCTGCCGTCGTCGAGCTTGGCGAACACGACGATGGTGTCGGCGTAGGGGCCATTGGTGATGAAGGTCTTCTGCCCGTTGAGGATGTAGTCGTCACCATCGCGACGGACCGTTGTCTTCATACCGCCCAGCGCGTCCGATCCGGAGTCGGGTTCGGTGATCGCCCAGGCGCCGACCTTCTCCATCGTGACCAGTTCGGGCAGCCACCGCTTCTTCTGGGCGAGCGTGCCCTTACCGCGGATGGTCGAGGCGGTCAGGCCCATGCTCACGCCCAGGGATGCGACGAGACCGAGACAGACCCCCGCCAGTTCGATGTTGACCATCATGAACATCGAGCCGCCCATACCGCCGCCGTCGCCCGAGGGCTTCTTCTTCTCCCCGTTGGCCTCGGCCTCGAGTTCCTTCTCGAGAGCGTCCTTGGCCATCGCGTCGACACCGAAGCTCGACAGCAGTTTGCGAGTGATGTCGTAGGGCGGCAGCGTGCCGGATTCGAGTTCGTCGAGATGTGGCCGGATCTCCTTGTCGATGAACGCCCGCAGGGCGTCCCGAACCATCAGATCTTCTTCGGACCACTCGAACATCGTCACACTCCCAGACCGGTGTCCGCGCAGGGGCGAACACGTTTCAGTTTTGTCGTCCCCAACTGTGTCAGGAGTCACTGCCGATGTCTAGGTACGTCGTCGCAGATCTGTTCCTACCGAGCATCGGTGCAGGTGTAGAGGGTGGCCGGACGCACCTCCCGCGCGAAGAACCCGTCCGCATCGACGCACAGCAGGGCCTGCGCCACCGGCATCGCGACCACCACGTAGCCATCGCCGTGCTCGGCCTGCCCGGCACGCCAGGCATGGACTCGGTCGACGAACTGCGCGACACTCTCACCCCCGTGCGGGCGGGCCTCCGGGTCGGTGAACCACCCGCCGAGGTCGACGGGGTCGATCTCCTCCGGGGACAGGCCCGACCACGCACCGACATCGAGCGTCCGCAGCGCGTCGTCGACGATGAGGCCGCCTGTCGCGCCAAGTATCTCGGCGGTGGCGCGGGTCGCCGCCTCCGGGCCGCAGATGTCGATCGGGCGGGTGAGCGACGCGCTCAGAGCGAGCACGTCGCGTCGACCACGCTGATCGAGAACCGGGTCACCGCCGAACCGCACCGACCGGTTGGGGCCGGTGCGACCGGCGGTGATGATCTGCATGCCGGGCAGTGATCGCCTCAGTTCGGCACGGAGACCGCGCGAGCGCGGTCAGTCGCCTGCGACCGGGCCATCGCCCCCACGATCAGAGCGAACGAGACGGTGAGAACCGTCCACAGAATGACCTGGTTGGCGACCGCATACACCCGGAAATCCCCGATCACGTCACCGGGAAAGCCCGGGAACACGACCTGTCCGGCGTCGTCGCGGACCGGGCCGGGGACCTCGCTGAACGACGGCAGGAAGGCGAGCACGATCGCGATGCCGGCCAGATAGGCGACCGTGGCCGCGACCGCCGAGACCAACCCACCGATGCGCGGGCGCAACCACGACGCCAGGACCACCGCCGCGATGGCGAGGATCACCGACGACACGGTGATGGTGAGGAAGGCACCGGTTCGTTCGCCGATGGTGTCGTCGTCGCCGACGGCGGGTGGGTTCGCCGGGTAGGCGAAGAACGGGACGGCGAAGACGGCGACGAAACCGATGCCGCCGAGCACGCCCGCGACCGCACGGGGATCCGTGGCCGGATGACGGCTGCCGACGTGGCTCCACAAGACCGTGAACGCCACCGCGAAGAACGCGCCCATGCACACCGCGAACACGACGTTGCCGATCCCCGCGCCGAGGTTCTCCTGCATCGCGCGGGTGAACAACTCTCCGCCCTCACCATGGGTGTGACCACCCGGTTCGGCGGCATGGGCCAGGGCCTCCTCGGCCGCCGAGCGGGCGCTCTCGTAGTCGATGGCCTTGCCCACGACGGGTTCGAGGTAGAACCGCGCGAACACGAACGAGACGATGCCGGCGATCAGACCTGCGAGCAGGCCGGCGCCGATGAACTTCTTCTCCATGTCGACTCAGTGGCAGGGGAAGCCGAGGAAATGGCGGGCGTCGTGCACGAACTCGTGCACGTGGGTGTCGGAGCCGAAGACCGACACGACCCCCTGGTCGTAACCGAGGAAGTAGTACGCCAGCCCGGCGAGCAGCACGGTCAGGCTGAGCCAGAGCGCCGCGCTCGCGACGGAGATGTTCGGTACGGGCAGGGCACGGGCCGGGGCGACCTGTAATGCCGCCTCGGTACGGGGAGCTGTCATGGTGGGTCCTTTCGCCGATCTCGCGTCGGAGAGTTCACGGGTGGTGCACGCCGGCACGGCATCCTGACTCACGCATGCCCCGTCACGTCGACCGTGTCGATCTGGGCTGCGTTCACAGTGGCGCGACCGTTCCGGACTCTCACCGGATTCCCCGTACAGGCGTGAGGAGACTGTATACCGCGTTCTGTCGTACGAGTGCGACATAGTGGAGAGATGCCCCGCCCCTCGGTGCTCGACCGCTTCACCGCCCCCACCCGGCGGTGGTTCTCGGGTGCGTTCACCGCGCCCACCGCTGCGCAGAAGGGCGCCTGGACCTCCATCGCCGACGGCGCGAACACCTTGGTCATCGCACCGACCGGGTCCGGGAAGACCCTGGCCGCGTTCCTCTGGGCTCTCGATCGGCTCGCCGCCGACGCCGGCAATCGTCCCGCGGGCACCAAGGTCGTCTACATCTCGCCGTTGAAGGCGCTGGCCGTCGACGTCGAGCGCAACCTGCGCGCACCGCTGACCGGCATCACCCGGGCGGCCCAGGAGCTGAACCTTCCGGAGCCCAACATCACCGTGGGCGTGCGGTCGGGCGACACCTCCGCCGCCGATCGGCGTGCGCTGGTCAAAACCCCACCCGACATCCTCATCACCACCCCCGAGTCGCTGTACCTGATGCTCACCTCGGCCGCGCGGGAGAGTCTCACCGGCGTGGAGGCGATCATCGTCGACGAGGTCCACGCGGTCGCCGCGACCAAACGAGGTACCCATCTCGCGCTGACCCTCGAGCGCCTCGACGAACTGCTGGACAAACCCGCCCAGCGGATCGGCCTCTCGGCGACGGTCCGCCCGCCCGAGGTGGTCGCGGGGTTCCTGTCCGGCGCCGCGCCGTGCCAGGTGGTCAAACCCAAGGCCGACAAGACATTCGACCTGCGCGTCGACGTCCCCGTCGAGGACATGGCCAACATCCCGCCGCCGGTGTCCGATGCCGACCCCGCGGCGCTGGACGACGCGTTCTCGCCGACTGCCGGCTCGTTGTGGCCGTACGTCGAGGCCTCGATCGTCGACCAGATCGAGGCGAACCGCGCCACGATCGTCTTCGCCAACTCCCGACGCCTCGCCGAGAAGCTCACCGCTCGGCTCAACGAGATCCACGCCGAGCGCCACGGCGAGCCTGCCGAACCGACCGGCAATCCGTCGGTCGCGGGCGGCGCCCCGGCGTTCGTGATGGGCAGCGGCGCGAGCTCCGGCGCCGAGCCGGTTCTCGCCCGCGCCCATCACGGCTCGGTCAGCAAGGAGCAGCGCGCCCAGATCGAGGACGACCTGAAGGCAGGCCGCCTCTCGTGTGTGGTGGCCACCAGCTCACTCGAACTCGGCATCGACATGGGTGCGGTCGATCTCGTCATCCAGGTGGAGTCCCCGCCGTCGGTGGCGAGTGGACTGCAGCGGATCGGCCGCGCCGGGCACCAGGTCGGCGAGATCAGCCAGGGCATCCTCTACCCCAAGCACCGCACCGATCTGCTGCACTGCACGGTGACGGTGGGCCGGATGCTCGACGGCGCGATCGAGGAGATCAAGGTCCCGCAGAATCCGCTCGACATCCTCGCCCAGCAGACCATCGCGGCGGCCGCGGTCGACGACCTCGAGGTCGATCACTGGTACGAGGTCGTCCGGCGCGCGGCGCCCTACCGTGAACTGGGCCGGGGCGTCTTCGACGCGACCCTCGACCTGATCGCGGGCCGCTTCCCGTCCGACGAGTTCGCCGAACTGCGCCCCCGGGTGAACTGGGACCGCGACGCCGGGGTCATCACCGGCCGGCGCGGCGCCCAGCGGCTCGCCGTCACCTCGGGCGGGTCCATACCCGACCGCGGACTCTTCGGCGTGTTCATGGTCGGCGAGAAGGCCACTCGCGTAGGCGAACTCGACGAGGAGATGGTCTACGAGTCCCGGGTCGGCGACGTGTTCGCGCTGGGCGCCACCAGTTGGCGGATCGAGGACATCACCCACGACCGCGTACTCGTCTCCCCCGCGTTCGGTCAACCGGGCCGGTTGCCGTTCTGGATCGGTGACGCGATCGGACGCCCCGCCGAACTGGGCGCCGCGATCGGCGCCTTCACCCAGTCGATCGCCGATCCCGGGAAGCTCGACGACCAGGCAGACCGACTCGGGCTCACCGACAACGCCCGCAGCAACCTCGCGACACTCATCGCCGAGCAGCGCGAGGCGACCGGACACCTGCCCACCGACCGCACGCTGGTCGTCGAGAGGTTCCGCGACGAGCTCGGCGACTGGCGGGTGATCCTCCACTCCCCCTACGGCTTACGTGTACACGCCCCCTGGGCCAGTGCCATCTCGCAGCGCCTGCTGGAGACCCTCGGCATCGAGGGCGCCACCACCGCCTCCGACGACGGCATCATCCTGCGGATGCCCGACACCGACGACGCCCCTCCCGGAGCCGATGTGTTCCTCCTCGACCCCGACGAGGTCGAGCAACTCGTGACCGACGGTCTGGCCGACTCGTCGATGTTCGCGTCCCGTTTCCGCGAATGCGCCGCGCGCGCCCTGCTCCTGCCGCGACGGGATCCGGGCCGGCGCGCCCCGCTGTGGCAACAGCGCCAGCGCAGCGCCCAACTGCTCTCTGTCGCATCCAAATTCCCCGACTTCCCGATCGTGCTCGAAGCCGTCCGCGAATGCCTGCAGGACGTCTACGACCTCCCCGCCCTGCTCGATCTGCTGACCCGCATCCGCACGCGCCGGATCCGGGTGGTGGAGACCGAGACCCAGAGCCCGTCTCCCTTCGCCGCGTCGCTGCTGTTCGGGTACGTGGGTGCGTTCATGTACGCCGACGACGCGCCGCTCGCCGAGCGCCGCGCGGCCGCCCTCTCCCTCGACACCAGCCTGCTGGCCCAGTTGCTCGGGCGCGTCGACCTGCGCGAGCTCCTCGATCCGGCGGTCATCGCCGACGTGATCGCCCGGCTCCAACGCCTGTCCCCCGAGCGTCAGGCGCGCGACGCCGAGGACATCGTCGACCTGCTGCGATGGCTGGGCCCGCTCACCACCGAGGAGGTCGCGGCCCGGTATCGCGGCGACGAGCCGGCCGCCGATCTGCTCACCGAGTTGCACCGGGTCGGGCAGATCATCTCGGTCAACCACAACGCACGTGCGCTGTGGGCGGCCATCGACGACACCGCCCGCCTCCGTGACGCTCTCGGGGTGCCCGCACCTCTCGGCATCCCGGCGGCCTATCTCGAGGAGGTGCCCGACCCCGTCGGAGACCTTATCGGCCGGTACGCCCGCACCCATGGCCCGTTCACCGTGCCCGAGGCCTCCGCGGCTCTGGGTATCGCGACCGGGGTCGTGCGCGACACCCTCAACCGTCTCGCATCGGAGCGACGCGTCGTCGAGGGTGACTTCCTGCCCGATGCCGGTACCGGCCCCCGGGACGGGCAATGGTGTCACGCCGACGTGCTGGGTCAGATCCGACGCGGTTCCCTGGCGGCGAGCCGCGCCGAGGTGGCTCCCGTCGGTACCGACGTCCTCACCCGGTTCCTCCTCGACTGGCAGCACGCGTCGTCGGGCACCCAGCTCCGGGGTGTCGACGGGGTGGCGACGGTCATCGACCAGCTGGCCGGGTTCCCGCTGCCGGCGTCCGCGTGGGAGTCCCTCGTACTGCCGGCCCGGGTGTCCGATTACGCAGCGCCGATGCTCGACGAACTGCTCAGCGCCGGTGAGGTCATCTGGTCCGGACACGGTCGCATCGGGAACTCCGACGGCTGGGTGGCGCTGCATCCCGCGGACGTCGCCGTCCTGACGCTGCCCGACGCCGACGAGATCGACACCACCCCGGTCCACGACGGGGTCACGGCCGCACTCGAACCCGGTGGTGCCCTGCGGTTCCCTCAGATCGCCGCCGACATCAGCACCGGCACCACCACGCCGGCCGCCGACATCGAGACCGCCCTGTGGGACCTCGTGTGGGCGGGGCGGGTCAGCAACGACAGCTTCGCGCCCGTCCGGGCCCTGCTGCAACCGCGGCGCAGCCCGTCCGCACCGCGCTCGGCGCCCGCGCATCGGGCACGCGGACGCGCACCCCGGCTCCGGGCCGGCCGCCTGTCGGCCCGGTACCTCACCGAACACTCCGTCGCTCCCCCGGTGTCGCCGACGGCGAGTGGCCGCTGGTTCGCCCTCGACCACCCGTCCACCGAGCCGACCATCGCCACGCAGGGCCTCTGCGATCAGTTGCTGACCCGATACGGCGTGATCACGCGCGGCAGCGTGGTCTCGGAGGAGGTGACCGGCGGCTTCGCGCGGGTCTACAAGGCGCTCACCGTCTTCGAGGACAACGGACATGTTCGTCGCGGCTACTACGTCGACGGCCTCGGCGGGGCGCAGTTCGCCTCGCCGGCCACGGTCGACGAATTGCGCCGGCATGCGCTGCCCGATCGCAAAGCGCCCCGCGAGGCAACCGTGCTGGCCGCGACGGACCCGGCCAATCCCTACGGGGCGGCGCTCGAGTGGCCGGCGTCTCGCGACGCCGAGGCCGGTCACCGCCCGGGCCGCAAACCGGGGGCGCTCGTGGTGATCGTCGACGGTGACGTGGTGTGTTTCGTCGAACGCGGCGGCAAGACGCTGCTGACGTTCAGCGACTCGATCCCGCGGCTGGAGTCGGCCGCGGGCGCGCTGGTCGCACTGGTCCGGCGGGGCCGGATCGCGCGTCTGACGATCGACCACATCGACTCGGAACCCGTGCGCGCCACCGACTTCGGCAAGGTGCTCGTCGAAGCGGGATTCTCGACGACCCCGCGCGGCATCCGGCTGCGTTTCGGTGATCATGCCTGAGGTGGACCATGCCTGAGGGCGACACCGTCTACGCGGCCGCCGCACGACTGCGGGCGGGGCTCGCGGGACGGGTGCTCGAGTCGTCGGACTTCCGCATCCCGTCGCTGGCCACCGCGGACCTCTCCGGACGCGAGGTCCTCGCGGTGCGATCGGTGGGCAAGCACCTGCTGATCGACGTCGCCGAGAGCGGTCCGGGTGTCGGCGACACCCTCAGCATCCACTCGCATCTGAAGATGGAGGGCGCCTGGCACGTGCACCCGCGGGGGCAACGGTGGCGCCGCCCGGCCTACCAGGCCCGCGCGGTCCTGCGCACCGCCGACCATGAGGCGGTCGGTTTCGACCTCGGCGTACTGGAACTGCTCGCCGACCCCGACGCCGCGCTCGCCTACCTCGGCCCCGACCTGCTCGCCGACGACTTCGATCGCGAGGAGGCGATCCGACGCCTCGGTTCCGACCCGGACGCGACGATCGGTGCGGCCTTGCTCGACCAGCGGCTGATCGCGGGAATCGGCAACGTCTTCCGCAGCGAGATCTGCTTCCTGCGGCGGGTCCTGCCGACCCGCCCGGTCGGCGAGGTCGACCTCGGGCCGGTCGTGGACCTCAGCCGACGCCTGCTGTGGGCGAACCGCTTGCGATCGGCCCGCACCACCACGGGCAACACATCGCCCAATGCGCGGATGTGGGTGTACGGACGCCACGGGCGGCTGTGCCGGCGCTGCGCCACCCCGGTGAAGCGGGGCGAACTCGAATCCCCGGGCGGCGAACGATCCGTCTATTGGTGTCCCCGGTGCCAGGTGTGATCCGGCCGAGGCCCCTCACACGGGGTAGCGCTCGGGCTCGGGCCCGAACTCGAAGCGGCGGGCGGTGATCGAGTCGACCGTGATCTCCACGTAGTTGTATTTCATCGTCGCGATCCACGGGCGCAGCGGCAGCTGGTCGGCCGCCTCGATCTCCCGGAGCGACACCAGTATGCGTGCCGTCCCCTTGGCGACCACACTCCACCCGTCGGCGTCGGTGTGTCCGTCGGCCTCGAACGCCACTCGCGAATTCACCGCCAGCTCCGACAGTTTCGTGCCCTCGCCGGACCGCAGCATGATGCGGCCGTCGGTCGCATGGAAGTTCACCGGAAAGATGTCGGGCTGGCCGTCGACGCTCAGAGCGATCCGACCGAGCTCGGCTACTCCCAACAGATCCCAGGCCTGGTCGGGGGTGAGCACCCGAACCGATTCGTCGACCATGATCTCGTCTCCTTCTTCCCCCACCCCGATCGTGCCGCGGCATCAGGGGGCAGAGACAGAGGCCAACGTCCCGACTCGACCGGAGCCACCGTCACTTCGGAACGGGCACCGGCTCCAGGATCTCGGCCCGGGCCTCGGGGGCCGCGGCGCGCAGGGCGTCGGCGGAGTCGTCGTCGGGTTGCTGCTGCGAGGCCACCTCGGCCTCCACGCGCGCGACGTAGGTCGCCACCTCGAAGTCGCGTTGCTCGGTGGTCCAGCCGAGCAGGGGCGCCAGCAGGTCGGCGACCTCGTCGGCGCAGTCGACGCCACGATGGGAGTATTCGATGGCGATGCGGGTCCGCCGGGCGAGGACGTCCTCGAGGTGCAGCGCCGCCTCGTCGACCGCGGCGTACACCACCTCCACGCGCAGATACTGCGGCGCCGCGGCCAGCGGTTGCAGCAGGCTCTTGTCGCCGTCGGCGTAGTACAGCACGTCGTCGATCAGCGAGCCGTAGCGGTTCAACAACCGGCGAATCCGGTACGGGTGCAACCCGAATCGGCGTCCGAGGTGCTCGCACTGGTTGATGAGCGCGAAGTAACCGTCCGCCCCGAGCAGCGGGACGCGTTCGGTGATCGACGGCGCCACCCGGGTCGGGATGAAGTCGTCGCACGCGTCGACGGCGTCGGCGGCCATCACCCGGTAGGTGGTGTACTTGCCGCCGGCGATCGACACGAGCCCGGGCGCGACGGTCGCGACCGCGTGTTCCCGGGACAGCTTCGAGGTCTCGTCGTCCTCCCCGGCCAACAGCGGCCGGAGGCCGGCGTAGACGCCTTCGATGTCGTCGTGGTTGAGCTTGGTGACCAGGACCTCGTTGACGCGTTCGAGGATGTAGTCGATGTCGGCGCGGGTGGCGGCCGGATGCGCGAGGTCGAGGTTCCAGTCGGTGTCGGTGGTGCCGATGATCCAGTGCGTCTCCCACGGGATGACGAACAGCACCGAGTTGGCGGTGCGCAGGATGATCGCCGTCTCGCTGACGATGCGGTCGCGCGGCACCACGATGTGCACACCCTTGGAGGCCCGGACCTTGAAGTGCCCGCGCTGCTTGGACAGTGCCTGCACCTCGTCGGTCCACACGCCCGCGGCGTTGATCACGCAGTGGGCACGGATCTCGGTCACATCGCCGTTCTCGGTGTCGCGCACCCGGACTCCGAGCACCCGGTCGGATTCGCGCAGAAATCCGGTGACCTGGGTCGAGGTCCGGATGACCGCACCGTAATTGGCCGCTGTGCGGGCGACCGTGAGGCTGTGCCGCGCGTCGTCGACGACGGTGTCGTAGTACCGGATCCCGCCGATGAGCGAGCTGCGCTTGAGTGCCGGGGCCACGCGCAGAGCACCCGATCGGGTGACATGACGCTGTCCGGGAACGGACTTGGCGCCGCCCATCCGGTCGTAGAGGAAGATGCCGGCTCCGACATACGGCCGCTCCCACACGCGTTGCGTGAGCGGATACAGGAACGGCAACGGCTTGACCAGATGTGGCGCGAGGAACCGGAGCGACAACTCGCGTTCGCGTAGAGCCTCACGCACGAGGCCGAATTCGAGCTGCTCGAGATAGCGGAGGCCGCCGTGGAACATCTTCGACGACCGGCTCGATGTGCCCGAGGCGATGTCGCGTGCCTCGACCAGCGCGACGCGCAGACCGCGTGTCGCGGCGTCGAGTGCGGCACCGACACCCACCACGCCGCCACCGATGACCACCACGTCGAACTGTTCCTCCCCGAATCTCCGCCACGCCTCGGCGCGGTAGAGGGGCCCCATGTCGGCGGGCCGGTCCGCGTTGAACTCGGTGTTCATGGTTGCTGAGCCTAATTGATCTCTGTGGCCTCGACAGCGTGCGACACTGTCCGGCGTGGGTAGGTCAGGCAAATACGTGGCGGCAATCGACCAGGGCACCACCTCGACCCGGGCGATGATCTTCGATCACGAGGGTCGCGTCGTCGGCGCCGAACAGCTCGAACACGAACAGATCTTCCCGCGCGCGGGCTGGGTGGAACACGACGCCGCCGAGATCTGGCGTAACACCCGCCGCGTCGGCGCCGCTGCCCTCGCGTCGGCCGAACTGACCGCGAAGGACATCGTCGCCTGCGGCCTCACCAATCAGCGCGAGACCACCGTGATCTGGGAGCGCGACACCGGCAAGCCGGTGCACAACGCCATCGTGTGGCAGGACACGCGAACCGATGATCTGTGCACCGAGCTGGCCGGAGATGTCGGCATGGACCGGTTCCGCGATCGCTCCGGCCTGCCGTTGTCGACCTACTTCGCCGGCCCCAAGGCCCGCTGGCTGCTCGACTCCGTGGACGGCCTCCGCGAACGCGCCGAGAACGGCGAGTTGTGCTTCGGCACAATGGATTCCTGGATGGCGTGGAACATGACCGGCGGCGTGGACGGGGGTCAGCACGTCACCGACGTCACGAATGCCTCCCGGACGATGCTGATGGACCTGCGCACCCAGCAGTGGGATGCCGAGATCTGCGCCGACATGGGCATACCGATGGCCATGCTGCCCGAGATCCGAAGCTCCTCGGGCGACTTCGGGGCGCTCCGCGGCAACGGCCCGCTGCCCGGCGTGCCCCTGGCGGGCATCCTCGGCGACCAGCAGGCGGCGACCTTCGGCCAGGCCTGCCTGGAACCCGGCGAGGCCAAGAACACCTACGGGACCGGCAACTTCCTGCTCCTCAACACCGGCACCGAGCCGGTCTTCAGCGAGCACGGACTGCTCACCACCGTCTGCTACCGCATCGGCGAGCAGCCCGCACGATACGCACTCGAGGGCTCGATCGCGGTGACCGGTTCGCTCATCCAGTGGCTGCGCGACAACCTCGGCCTGATCCCGCAGGCATCTGACGTCGAGAAACTGGCCGGCGGGGTCGACGACAACGGCGGCGTCTACTTCGTCCCGGCGTTCTCCGGACTCTTCGCGCCGCGCTGGCGCCCCGATGCCCGCGGCGTCATCGTGGGTCTCACCCGGTTCGCCGACAAGGGCCACATCGCCCGAGCCGCACTGGAAGCCAGCGCCTTTCAGACGCGTGAGGTCATCGAGGCGATGCAGGCCGACTCCGGGGTCGAACTGTCGACGTTGAAGGTCGACGGCGGAATGGTCGTGAACGAACTGCTCATGCAGTTCCAGGCCGACATCCTCGACGTACCCGTCGTGCGGCCGGTCGTCAACGAGACGACCGCCCTCGGCGCGGCCTACGCGGCCGGCCTGGCCGTCGGTTTCTGGGAGAGCGAGGACGACATCCGCGCCAACTGGGCCGAAGACCGCCGGTGGGAGCCCGGGATGGCCGCCGACGACCGCGACCGCCTCTACGCGGGATGGAACCGAGCCGTCGAGCACAGCTTCGGCCTGACCTGACCGGCGCGACGGTGCCGCCGCCTCACATCACGTGGTCGGCGAGGATGGCGACCACACCGGCCGTGCCGCCCAGTGCCGCGGCGGCCTCGTAGGCTGATTCGCGGAGCGCATCGCGCAGCGACTCACCAGCGGCGGGCGTCGACATCGCGGCCACCAGGCAGTCGACGGCGCGGGCGCGGCGGAAGCTGTCGCGCTGGGCGTCCACGTCGCCACGACGCTGATGCGCGAAGGCGTCGAAGTCGTGCTGTGCCGCGACGAGCCGCAGACGTGCGATGCCGGCCGTCGACGCACCGCCCTGCCGCCGCCACTGGCTGATCGCCTCCCGGATCTCGGGCGTCGAGACCGCCGTGACGTCCAGGACGGTCGCGACGATCAGGTGCAGACACGCCGTGAGGTCCTCGTCGGGCACCGAGTCGACGAGGCGGGCGACGCCGCCCGGTAACCGGTCGACACGCTTCAGCCCGGCGTTCACACGGTCTCCGGTCTCGACGTGGCCGAACCGCCCGACGGTGCATCGGTGTCGTCCGAGACCTCCTGCGCCGCACCGTCGACGGGGGTCCGGGAGACGGCGTCGCCGGGTGCCGCGGGCCGCAGGGACAAGGCCTGATCCGGCCCGGCCGGCGCGGCGTCGTCGACCGCCGGGGATGCCTGCCGGATCCAGTCGCCGATGACGGGCGGACCGACGAGCGGCATGTCGCCGACGAGCTGCGCGCCGTGTTCCCGAGTGTGCAGGTACGGCGCTGCCCGGTGGCTGTCGTCGTCGGCGCCGGGCCGCCGTCCGCCGCCCGGGGCCCCGGCGAGCGGCATCCCCGTCGGGCGCTGGGCAACCGGCCCGGCGGTGGCGGGGGTCGCCGGCGTCGGTGAGCCGCCGGCGACCGGGGTCGGCGTCGGCGCCGACGCGGGTGGGAGCAAGCCGGGAGCGGGCATCGCGACCGGGACCCCGGCGCCTCCACTCGCCGGCGCACCGCCACCGGAACCGGATCCGCTGTTCTCGCCGATCCCGTCGGCGCCTCCCGACCGGTGCGTTTCGGGAGCCGCGGCGCCGCGGGTCGTCGACTCGGGCGTCGCCCGACCACCACGCACCAACCCGTCGGGGCCGTCGGTGTTGCCACGACCGGATGGTCCGCCGCCCGGACCCGCAGGCCCTGGCGGCGTCGACGACGCACCGGGTCCGCCGCCACCGGGTGGTGGACCGCCCGCAGCGACCGGCACCGGCCCGGCAGTCGGAGTGGCACGCCCGAAGTCGCCGGCGTCGACGGTGTTGGCGGCCTGACCGCGGGGAGCGTCCGGCCCGGAGCCCGCGGCCCCGGAACCGCCTGCGGTCGGCCCGCCGCCGAGTCCTGCGGTCACCCCGTTCGCCCCGGACGGGTCGTTCGGCAGGGAGCGCTGCAGCCCGATCATCGGCGAGGAGTAGGCGCCCGTCATCGCCCGGTCGACCTCGTGCCGGACCGCCGGCGCGTCCTCGGGATTGTCACGGATGTGCTGCTGCAGCTCACGCAACCGTCCCTCCTGCCCGCGAGCCGACCCGAGGATGCCCGTCGCGCCGGCCAGCGCATCCCCGATCTGACCGGCGGTCTCCGAGGTCGTCGCCAGATCGGCCGACAGCGACCGGCCCGCCTCCAGCGCCGCGTCGGAAGCCTGACCGAGCATGCCGTCGCCGAACATCGCGTGCATCCGTTCGGCCGCGCGGCGGACGGACTCGATCGCCTGCAGGATCGTGTTGACGTCACCGCCGGCACGACCGGGTTCCATCGTGCTCAGGACGTCGAGGATCTCATCGATGCTCATGCCCGCCCACTGCGTGCGACCGCGAGCGAACGCGCGGTCGTTGCGACTGCCGTAGGTGTTGTAGGACTGCTGCGGCGAGCTCACGACACCCCCTTTGTCGCCGGCCGGGACGAACGAATTCGTCCGACCCTACCGTGACGACGCAGCCGGCGGCGCACACCGGCACCGGCTGTGCACAGTGGGCGGGCGGCGCTCAGTCCAGGTCGTCGTGCCGAACCAGCTGCCGCGCCGCCTCGGTGATGGACCCGGTCAGCGACGGGTACACCGAGAACGTCTGGGCCAGGTCGCCGACGGTGAGCTTGTTCTGCACCGCGAGGGCGATGGGCAGGATCAGTTCGGAGGCGTTCGGTGCGACCACGACGCCGCCGATGACCACACCGGTGGCCGGCCGGCAGAAGATCTTCACGAAGCCCCGGCGCAGACCGCTCATCTTGGCGCGCGGGTTGGTGGCCAACGGCAGCATCACGGTGCGCGCCGGGTACTCACCGGTGTCGATGGCGTTCTGCGACACTCCCACCGTGGCGATCTCCGGACGCGTGAAGATCGCGGACGCAACGGTTTTCAGCTTGATCGGGCTCACGCCCTCGCCGAGTGCGTGGTACATCGCGATGCGGCCCTGCATGGCGGCCACCGATGCCAGCGGAAACAGCCCGGTGCAGTCGCCGGCCGCATAGATCCCCGCGACCGACGTGCGGGACACCCGGTCGACCTCGATGTAACCGCCCTTGCCGACCGCGACCCCGGCACGATCGAGTCCGAGATCGGTGGTGTTCGGGACCGAACCGACGGTCATCAGCACGTGACTGCCGGTCACGGTCGAGCCGTCGGCCAGATGCGCGGTGACCGAATCGCCGTGCCGCTCGACCTTGTCGGCGCGGGCGTGCTTGACCAGCTCGACGCCGCGTTCGGCGAGTGCGTCCTCGAGCACCAGCGCGGCGTCCTCGTCCTCGTGCGGGAGGACCCGGTCGCGGCTCGACACGAGCGTCACCTTGACGCCCAGTTCGGTGTAGGCGTGGACGAACTCGGCGCCGGTGACGCCGGAACCGATGACGACGAGGTGTTCGGGCAGCTCCTCGAGGTCGTAGAGCTGACGCCAGGTGAGGATGCGCTCGCCGTCGGGCTGGGCGTCGGGCAGCACGCGGGGCGACGCGCCGGTCGCCAGCAGGACCACATCGCCGTCGTAGCGTTCGGTGGTTCCGTCGGCGAGCGTCGCGACGACGGTGTGCGTCGAGACGCCGACCTGCCGCTCGTCGAGCACGGCCGTACCGGAGACGAGCGTCACGCCTTCGCTGATGAGTCGTGAGCGGATGTCCGCGGACTGGGCGAACGCGAGGTCGCGGACCCGCTGGTGGATCTGCGGCAATGTGACGGAGGTGTCGTCGGTCTTGATGTTGATACCCAGATCGACGGCGCGACGGACCTCGGTGCGGATGCCGGTGGACGCGATGAACGTCTTCGACGGGACGCAGTCCCACAACACGCAGGCACCGCCGATCCCGTCCGAATCGATCACCGTGATGTCGGCCCCGTAGGCGGCCGCCGCGAGCGCCGCCTCGTAACCCGCGGGTCCGCCGCCGATGATGACGATCCTGGTCACTGTGACTCCTGTTCTCCACGCCGGCTCGCCGCGTCCTTCGTGGGGAAGCTGCGCCCGGCTGTGTGTCGTGGCTCGACGGGAACGCGGGGTGACACGCTCCTCGGGTCGCGCGAGACGGTCGACCCCGTTCGCGCCGCCTACCAAACTAGTCGGGCGGGTCCGTCGTTGTGAACGTGGTCGCACACCGGGGCCGGGCCACGGTGTCGCCTTCCGGACTCGGCGGAGACCATCTAGGCTCCATCCGTGCCCATCTACGCCGCCTATGGATCCAACATGCATCCCGAGCAGATGGCCGAGCGCGCGCCGCACTCCCCGATGTCGGGCACCGGATGGCTCCGCGGCTGGCGTCTGACGTTCGGCGGCGGCGACATCGGGTGGGAGGGGTCCCTGGCCACGGTCACCGAGGACCGCGACGACCCCGACGCCCGGGTGTTCGTGGTTCTCTACGACGTCACCACCGAGGACGAGGATCTGCTCGACCGGTGGGAGGGTTCCGAGCTCGGCATCCACCGCAAGATCCGCGCCCGCGTCGACACCGCCGACGGCCCGGTACTGGCCTGGTTGTACGTCCTCGACGCCTTCGAGGGCGGGTTGCCCTCGGCGCGCTACCTCGGCGTCATGGCCGAGGCGGCGGAGATCGCCGGCGCACCCGCGGAGTATGTGCAGGACCTCCGGTTGCGCGAGTCGCGCAATGTCGGACCCGGACCGGGGCCCGCGGAATAGAACGAGGTGTCCTAGCCGGCGGCGCTGGTCGCGTTCAGCACGATCCCGGCGAGCGCGCGCACACCGATGGCGAGGGCACGTTCGTCGAGATCGAAGTTGGGCGCGTGCAGATCGACCTGCGGTCCGAATCCGTCCCACACGCCGAGGCGGGCCATCGCTCCCGGGACGTGTTCGAGATACCAGGAGAAGTCCTCGCCGCCGGGTGACTGCGGGGTGTCCGCGATCGCCTTGGACCCGATCGCGGCGACGGACCGTTCGAACATCCCGACCGCGACCTCGTCGTTGACGACCGGCGGCACCCCGCGGAAGTACGAGAGGTCGTACCGCACGCCGAGCGGTGCCAGCAGCTCGCCGACGACGCTGCGGACCAGCGGCTCGAGCTGGGCCCAGGTGGCGTGATCGCCGGTGCGGACCGTGCCGCGCATGCGACCTTCCTGCGGGATGGCGTTGGCGGCGCTGCCGGCGTTCGCCGCGCCCCACACCATCACCGTGCCCGAACGCGGGTCGATCCGTCGCGACAGCACCCCGGGCAGGCCGGTGATCACCGTGCCCATCGCGTAGATGAGATCCCCGGTGAGGTGCGGCCGCGACGTGTGCCCGCCGGCCGAGTGCAGTTGCAGATCGATGTGGTCGGCCGCGGACGTCAACGGGCCCGACCGCAGACCGACCGTGCCGACCGGCAGGCGCGGGTCGCAGTGCAGGGCGAAGATGCGGCCGAGACCGGTGGTGACGCCCGCCTCGATGGCGTCGAGGGCTCCGCCGGGCATGACCTCCTCGGCGGCCTGGAAGATCAGACGCACGCCGACCGGAAGTGGTTCGGCCGCGGCGAGGAGCTTCGCGACGCCGATCAGGATGGCCGTGTGCGCGTCGTGACCGCACGAGTGCGACGCGCCCTCCACCGCCGAGGTGAACGGCAGGCCGGTGTGTTCGGTCACCGGCAGGGCATCCATGTCCGCGCGCAGCGCAATACGGGGCTCACCGGCGGGACCGAGGTCGCACATCACTCCGGTGCCCAGCGGCAGCCGGCGCGGGGTGAGTCCGGCAGCGGTGAGCTCGCTCATCACCAGCTCGGTGGTGCGGACCTCTTGCCGGGACAGTTCCGGATGCGCATGGATCTGCCGGCGCCACGCGATGAGATCGCCGCCGTGCTCGGCGAGCCAGGCGTCGATGGGATCGTCCGCCGCGGCGAAGTCCGCTCCCGCGGCCGACATCAGAAGACTCCGGGCGGGGTCTGACGTGCGAGGTCGTCGAGCAGGGGGCCACGGAGTCCGCGCTTGATCAGCGCCAGGTTGGGTCCGGCGGTCGCGGAGCGGGCGGCCGCGATCTCGGTGGCCCGCTTCACGAGGAGCTCGGCGTCCACGGCCTCGTCGACGATTCCCGCACGCACCGCGTCGTCGGCGCCGTACCGCCGGCTGGTGTACATCGCCTCGGTGGCGGTGCGATCGGTCAGTCGGGTGCGCAGCAACGTCGCCATCCCACGGGTGAACGGCATGGTGAGAGCGGCCTCGGGCAGCGACCAGAAACCGCGTTCGGTGCGCATCAGGACGTGGTCGGTGCACAACGCGAGCATCGCGCCGGCGCCGAAGGCGTGCCCGTTGACGGCGCTGACCGTCGGGACGGGGACGGTGAGCACCTTGGCGTACAGGGCGTGCACGCGGTCGAGGTAACCGGGCAGCTGGTCGGGAGCGGCGAAGATGTGGTCGGTGTCCAGGCCGTTGGAGAAGAACTTCCCGGTGGCGGTGATCACCAGCGGTCGTGTCGGGTCGGCGACCACCTGGTCCAGCAGTGCATCGACCTCGTCCAACCAGTCGGTCCGGAAGCGGTTCTCCGGATTGGACTCGCTGATCTCCTCACCGCGCGCTCCGAGATGGAGCTCGACGACCTCCCCGTCACCGTTCAGAAATGGCATGTCCCGACCTTATCGCTCCCGGTCTCGTCGCCACCGACCCGATCGGTCGGCGCGGTGCGACGCGCGGCCGTGTGGGCCGGGGAACGGTTTAGGGTTGGCGCATGGAGCCCACCGCCGACCCCGATGCCGCGGCCATCGTCGCCGCGGCCACGATCGCTGCCGAGACCGACGCCGCTACACACGATGTGGCCGTCATCCTCGGGTCGGGATGGTCACCCGCCGCCGACGCCTTCGGGCGGCCCATCCGCTCGTTGCCGATGGCGTCGATCCCGGGATTCGTCCCGCCCAAGGCCGCCGGCCACGGCGGCGTGGTCCACTCCGTCCGGATCGGCGATCGACGAGTCCTGTTGATGCTGGGACGTATTCACGCCTACGAGGGCCACGACCTCGCTCGCGTGGTCCACCCGGTCCGCACCGCAGCCGCGGCCGGTGTCCACACCGTCGTGCTCACCAACGCGGCGGGCGGTCTGCGCGAGGACATGTCGGTCGGGCAACCCGTGCTCATCTCGGATCATCTGAATCTCACGGCCCGCTCCCCGTTGGTCGGCGCCCAGTTCGTCGACCTGGTCGACGCCTATTCACCGCGGCTGCGACAGATCGCGCGCGGCATCGACCCGGGCCTCGCCGAGGGGGTCTACGCCGGGCTCCCCGGCCCGCACTACGAGACCCCCGCCGAGATCCGGATGCTGCGGACGATGGGTGCGGACCTGGTCGGGATGTCGACCGTGCACGAGACCATCGCGGCGCGCGCGGCCGGACTCGACGTGCTCGGCATCTCCCTGGTCACCAACCTCGCGGCCGGCATGACCGGCGAACACCTGAGCCACGCAGAGGTCCTGGAGGTCGGCCGCGCGTCGGCAACCCGGATGGGCGAGCTGTTGGCCCGGATCATCGGCGAACTGTAGGACCGAACGGAACCGCGGCCGGCCGAACCGAAGGAGCGAGATGACCTATCCACCGAGCGGTCCAGGCGGCTATCCCCAGGGTGGCTATCCGTCGGGCGGTTACCCGCAGGGCCCGGTGCCACCTGGCCCGCCTCGGTCCCCGTGGTCGTCGCCGGCGGTGCTGGTGGCGATCGGCGCGGGCGTGCTGCTGGTGGTGGTGGGCGTCCTCGCGGCGCTGCTCCTGATCCCCGCGGACGACGAGTCCGCGGACCGCGACAGCGCGGACGGCGGACAACCGTCGGCGTCGACCTTCACGAGTACCGTCACCCGCCCCGCGGAGACGACGACCCCCACCACCGCGACCACCACCACGACGCCGCCGCCCCCGGTCCGGCCGACCCCCACCGTCGCCGGCGCGGACTGGCAGGGATTCACCAGCGGTCCCCGCTGCAACGCCGCCGACGACCCCGCCGTGGCCGTCGGACAGACCGCCCGGTCGCGCGTGGTGATCTGCCAGGTGGGCACCCAGACGGGCCGCTTGTACTACAAGGGCGCCGCACCCGAGGGCGGGATCGAACTCCAGTTCCCGACCCGCACCGGAGACACCTTCGAGGCGCGCAACGGCTCGGTGCGTTACCTCGTCTCGCCGACAAGTCTCACCATCGTCGACGGCGGCGCCGTGCTCACCGAGGAGCCGATGCTCGCGTACTGGTCGCTGCCCGGCTGAGACCCGCCGCACCTCCCTGACCGCGGTTCGGCTCAGCCCGGTCACCGAAATGCGAAGCGTGCGTGACGGGATGACCGTTGCGTCCGACGTCGCCGCCCGCCGCTCGGGCCGTCGCCAATTGGCTTGGAACACAGACGACGCCGATATCGAGATCACCCGGTGGAATGCGCTGACACAAAGCCGGACGCTCGCTCAGCGCTCAACAGTTCCCATCCACTGCGTCGAGACGGGCCGGTCTCGTACGGGGGGCGGTTGCCTCTGGGGTGACACTGTGGAGTTGTCAAAGGACGGATGCGGTCCCGGGTATGGCCCGGGTGCGGAAGGTGCTACGCGAAAGTGGTTGTCGGACGGCCGGTCAGGCGGCCTCGTCGAGGCGCATGGTGCGCCGGTTGTAGGCGGGTAGCGGTCGGCGTTGCGGGTCGATACTGGCGGGTGGGACGAGCCAGGGATGGCGGTCGAATCCCATCACGATGTCCCAGCCGTGGTGGTGGACCTGCGTATGGCAGCGCTGACACAGCAAACAGCCGTTGTCGAGGTCGGTGGGTCCACCGTCGGCCCACGACTTGATATGGTGAACCTGGGTATGTGACGGTGGTGCACCGCATTTGACGCAACACGCGTCGCGGACGATCACCGCCTTACGTAGGTGCGCCGGATACAACCGACGGGTGTGACCCATCTGCAGCGGTACGCCCTCACTGTCGAGGACGATCTCGGTCAGGGATCCGTCGCAGGAGACCTGTTTCGCGGTGGCATGGCTGACCGTCCCGGTCCACGGCAGCGTTGCGAGTTCTCCGGTGGCGGGGATGGTCAGCATCAGTTGCGTGCGTGGACTTCCGACGGTATCGATGGTCGCGCCGATCGCGGCTTGGTCGAGGATCAACTCGAAAGCGTCGGCGCGACGCTGCTCGGCGGTGCGACGATCCTCGGCGCCGTCGGGTTCGGGCCGTGGACAGGACCGTTCGTCGATCATCGCCAGGAACTTCTCGCCGACCAACTGGGTGAGGTCAGCGCGGACCTCGACGCGCCCGTCGTCGGTGGTGTGCACGTTGACCGCGTTCAGCGATGGGTCGTCGGTGGCCGGTACACCGGTGTCAGAGTCGTCGCAGAGTGTGTTGCTGATGGCTCGAGCGTGCTTGAGTACTTCAGTCGGTGTCGCGCCCGACAGCGCCTAGGCGACGAGCTCGCTCTCATACCGGGAGCGATCGTCGTCGGAAAGCGCCTCACCACATCGTTTCTCGATCTCGTTCATGCCGCGGACGATGGCATCGACGATCTCGCCGGACAGCCGCCCATCGGCGGCATGACGCGCCAAAGCGGGCAGGTTGGGCAGCGCGTCGACACTCCGCATGGTGCGGAGGGCGGAGGCCGGCGCATGTCCTGACTCGATCAGCAGCTTCTTGGTGGTGCTACCGGCTTTCTGCGCGACCCCGAGAGCATCGAGTTGCGCTGCGTTCGTGGCGATTTGATGATCGGCAAGGTTGCGGATCAGGCGCCACGTGTCGAGGGCGTCGAATGTCGCTCTGCCGGTTGGGTCGTTGGTGGGCGGGGTGGTTCCGATGAGTTGATCGAGGAGAGTGGCTAGCTCTGACATGACTCCAAGGTACAGGAACATGCGTTCGACCACGAAGAGTTTCCACAGGCCCAGAAATAGCGAAACTATCCACTGTGCAGCGTTTTTCGTCGACTGTGCGCTGATTCTCGTTGACTGGCGTAGATCGTTGACAGCGGTGAACTTCAGTCACACCCGTTTCAGATTTCATTCTGTAAGCGAATAATTCGTCACGATCCAGCGCTTCTATGTCGCCGCCCCGGCCCCCGCGATCGCTCACGACAAGTGGCGCTCCCAGGTCGGCGGACCCTGTCACTGATCGTCGTCGAGCCAGGCTCATGAGGCCCCTCGCTACTGCGACCGTGATCATTGCGTGGATGTCGATGACCATGGCTTGGCTGTGTTTGCAACGTGTGTGGCGTGAGACAGAGGAGGCGGGGTTCGGCGCAAACGCGCGGCCGCACCGGCGCGGCACTGGGCGCCCACCGAGATGCAGACACCCGGATGCCCCGCCGCGCCTGGGTGTCCGGCCACTGGCGAGTCGAGTTCAATGACCCGAATCGGTCAGCGGAATCGACGGCTGGATATGCGGTTTCAGCGATCCCCTGCGTTCAAGCCAACGGTCAGAAGCGGCGCGACGAGCTCGCTCGGGTGGTCCCGACCCTCACAAATACCTCGGACCGAACTGCCGGTCGCCCGCGTCACCGAGACCGGGCACGATGTAGTTGACCTCGTTGAGACCGTCGTCCACGGCAGCCACGACGAGCCGGCACGGGTGTCCCGAATTCTCCAGCGCCGCAACCCCTTCAGGTGCGGCGACGACACATACGGCGGTGATGTCGGTGGCGTTGCGGGCGACCAGCAACTCGATGGTGTGGAGCATGGAGCCGCCGGTGGCGAGCATGGGGTCGAGGACGAACACCGGCCGTCCCGACAGGTCCTCCGGCAGCGACTCCAGGTACGGCACGGGTTGTGCGGTCTCCTCGTCGCGGGCGAGGCCCACGAAACCGACATGCGCCTCGGGCACCATCGCGTGCGCCTGCTCGACCATGCCGAGTCCGGCCCGCAGGACCGGGACCAGGAGAGGCGGGGATGCCAGCCTCGATCCCGTGTGCGCGGTCATCGGCGTGTTGATCGCGACGTCGGCGCGCGGCGCACCGGCAAGCGCCTCGTAGATCAGCATCTGGGTGAGGTCAGACAGCGCAGCCCGGAATCCGGCGTTGTCGGTGGTCTCGTCGCGCATCGTGGTCAGACGCGCGGCTGCGAGGGGATGGTCGACGATCAGGGACTCCATGCCGACACCCTATTTCCTCCCCGGCGCTCGCGTGCCGCTTGGGCGAGCTCCACCACGCCGGTCTGGGTCGCCGCGAGAATTTGATGGAACCCAACGGGGCCGCGCCGCGTCGAAAACCCATGAGCCCGTCCTCCCCCCATCCCTATCCCGCACCCACCCGGCCAGGCCCGGACACAGGTGGCCGACTGTTCGCCGATTCGTCTGCGCTGCACGAGTTCTCCGGCGCACACCGCACGAACGCCCAGATGCTCGAGGGCGGGACCGGCAGCGACGACGCCGCCGTGGTCGAACTCGCCATCACCTTCGGTCTCATCGGCATCGAGTTCCTCACCGCCGTCGTCGAGTTCCTCGACCTGCACCGTCGCACCATCGAGGCCGCGACGGCGCGCGAGGAACGCGTCGGACTCACGACGAGCTCGGCCGCAACGTCCTACGCCGACTGCGACTGCGCCGCCGCCGACCGGATCGCGACGGCCGGTGAGCTGACGCTGTGATTCCCGTCGAACTCCTCATCGAGCCACTGCGGCAACTGATCGCCGCGCTGGGGACCGGCATCCTGGCACCGGGCAACCCCGCCGAACGGGTCCGGACCGTAGCGGGCACCGTCGAGTCGGTGCGCCAGCGGTCGACGTCGGCCGCCGAGTCCGTCCTCACGCGGTGGGACGGAGCCGGGGCCGCCGGAGCCGCAGCCGCGACCGCGGCGAACCAGCGCCGACTCACCGAACTCACCGAATGCGCCGCCGAGTTCGGCCGGCTCGTCGAGAGCGCCGGCCGTACCGTCCACACGGCGTCGACCGCTCTGAACGGCCTCGTGGACTCCCTGGAACGGCATGTCAGCGGCCTCAACGGCGGACTGGCCACTCCGGCAGTCCTTCTCGCGGTCCTGCCGGTCGCCGTCGAGCATCTGAGCCGCGGCGTGGAGATCATCGGACGTGCTCGCGCCGAGCTCGGCTCCGACACCGAGGCGATGGCCGCCCTGGCCCGCCGCACGGCGCCGGCCGAGATGGTCGGAGTCGCAGGCGGCGACGCCGCCAGACTGTCGCCCGTCCCCACGCCCGGCGGCGTCCCCATCACGCTGCCCGACGGCTCGGTCGCCCACGCTCCGAACGAACGCGCGGCGACCGCGGTGCGGGCCGCGCTGAGTCAACGCGGGGTGCCCTATGTCTGGGGCGGGACGACGCCCGACGGATTCGACTGCAGCGGCTTCACACAGTGGGCCTACCGGCAGGCCGGGCTCGAACTCCCCCGCCTCGCCCAGGAGCAGGACACCGCCGGGTATCAGGTGTCCCAGGCGCAGCTGCAGCCCGGAGACCTCGCGGTGTGGTCCGGCCACGTGGCGATGTACATCGGCAATGGTCAAATGATCGAAGCCGGTGACCCCGTGGGCGTCTCGCCGGTGCGCACCTCGAACCTCGACCAGGCATTCGAAGGATTCTTCCGTCCACGATGAGAGCCGCGCCGATGGTCGCACCCGTGGGCGAGTCAGGAGTTCATCGAAATGTCGTCGGCACACCACCGACCGTCTGTGGGGGCACTACTGGATCCGCCGCCGACAATCGCTAGGCTGTGTCCCCATGGCCGGAGACATCGTCCCGATTGAGCTCGGACTCACCGACGGAAACAGCTTCACCCTGTGGGCACCCCGCTGGCGTGAGGGCGATGACGAATGGGAGGCCTTCCTCGGACTGGACGAGGACCTGTACGTCCTGCCCTCTGTCGCCGAGCTCGCCGCGTTCATCCGCACCAACGAGGACAACGATCTCGTCGAGCACCCGGCGTGGTCGACCGTGGTCGGCCTGCAGGCCGATGAACTGGTCCCCGACGGGCGCCACAGCTACGACCTCGTCGGCGTACCCGAGCTCGCCGCGGAGGACCCCACCGCCGAGGTCATCGCCGAACTCGAAGACGCACTCGAGATCGTCCGCATCCTCGGTGAGGTCTGCGAATTGACACCGGTCACCAAGTTCTTCAACGGCAACCCGATCCTGGGCGCCGTCACCACCGGCACACGCAACTTCGACGGCCGCGAGGGCACCGACCTCTGGGTGCGCATCGGCCGGCTCATCGCCAAGCACTGGGATGACGTGCTCGATGCCATCGACGGTGTCATCAGCACACCGAAGGTGGACGCCAAGGCCGTCGAGACCGCCGAGGCCGAACTCGAGGCCGCCGCGTCCGCCGAGGACGAGGACGAGCCGACCGACGATGACATCGAGATCGTCGGTGCCCCCGACTCCGAGTCCTCGGACGCCGCCGACGACGATGACCTCGAAGAGGACACGGACGAGGAGGACGAGGACGACTACGACGACGACGACGATTTCTGGGCGTCGGTCGGCATCGACCCGATCAAGATCGTCACCAGCGCGAACGAGTACCTGACACTGCGGTGTTACCTCGGAGACGACCCGGTGTTCCTCGGCACCAAGGGCAAGATCTTCGTGTTCACCTCGGCGCGCTCGCTCTCGCGGTTCCTCGCCGACGACAACACGCATGACCTCGCCGACCTGTCCACGTTCGACGAGGTCCGCACCGAGGCGACCAACGGATCCCTCGAGTTCGACGTCATCGACGACAACGTCTACGTCCTGCCGGGTCTCGCCGACGACATCGCCGACGGCCCCCGCCGAATGGATCGCGACCAGCTCGACCTCGCCGTCGAACTCTTCACCGACGCAGCCGACTACGCCGGTGACAACACGGTCTCCGAGGCCCTCGGCGCCACCACTCCGCTGGGATGGTTCGTCGACTACACCGTCAACCCCGACCCCAAGCGCATGGCGCCCAGCGGTCCGTTCGACAACGAGGCCGAGGCGTGGCGCGCGCTCGAGCACGACTTCGAGGCCCGGCTCACGAAGAAGGGCTGACGGGCGCAGTCCTCTCCGCCATAACCGGCCGCGACGGTGCTGCTCAGCCGAGCAGCACCGCGTAGCCGGGCTTGATCACGTCGTCGATGAACGCCAGCCGCTCGTCGAAGTGGATGAACGCCGACTTCATCGCGTTCACCGTGAACCGTTCGAAATCCGCCCAGCCGTAGCCGAACCGATCGGCGAGCAGGCCGAATTCCTTGCTCATGGTGGTGTCGGACATCAATCGGTTGTCGGTGTTCACCGTCACCCGGAACCGTAGGCGCGCCAACACGTTGAACGGATGCTCGGCGAGTGAACCGACCGCCCCGGTCTGCACATTCGAACTCGGGCACAGCTCCAGCGGAATCCGCTTGTCCCGCACGATGTTCGCCACCTGGCCCAGCCGCGCACCCGCGAACGAGTGCGCAGCGAGATCGACCCCCTCCGGGAGTTCGATGTCGTCGAAGACGCGGACGCCGTGACCCAGCCGGTCCGTCCCGCAGAAGCCGATGGCCTCGTGGATCGACGGCAGCCCGAATGCCTCGCCGGCGTGGATGGTGAAGGGCGCACAGTTGGCCCGCATGTACTCGAAGGCGTCGAGGTGGCGGGTCGGCGGATGCCCAGCCTCGGCGCCGGCGATGTCGAAACCGACGACACCCCGGTCCCGGTAGCGGACCGCGAGTTCGGCGATCTCGCGTGACCGGGCGGCGTGGCGCATCGCGGTGACCAGGCACCGCACGGTGATCGTCCGGCCCCGCTCGGCCGCGACCGCCTCGCCCTCGGCGAAGCCCCGCAGCACCGCCTCGACGACCTCGTCGAGGGTCAGCCCACCTTCGAGATGCTGTTCGGGCGCATAACGCACCTCGGCGTACACGACCCCGTCGGCGGCGAGGTCCTCCACGCACTCGCGCGCGACGCGTTCCAACCCGCCGACGGTCTGCATCACCGCGACCGTATGCGAGAAGGTCTCGAGGTAGCGCTCGAGCGAGCCGCTGTCGGCCGCACGTCGGAACCACTGCCCGAGCGTCTCGGCGTCATCGATCTGCCTGCCGTTCTCATCCGCCGGGAGGCCGTCGTATCCCACCTCGTGGGCCAACTCGAGGACCGTCGCGGGCCGGAGTCCGCCGTCGAGGTGGTCGTGGAGGAGCACCTTCGGGGCGAGGGAGATGTTCGCCGGGGTCAGCGTCGTCATGATGGAAACCTAACGCGGTCGATGATCAGTGGACGGGTGCGCGCGCCGCCCGCGTGTTCGGCGGAGTCGGGCCCCACGGTCGTCGCCCCGGCCAGGCAGGAGCGGGCGCCGGGGATCCGGTCCTCATCCTGCGTGTGCAGGGTGAACAACGGTTGACCGGCTCGGACACGATCACCGGGCTTCGCATGGATGGTCACTCCCGCCTCTGCCGCGACCGCCTCCCCCGGCTTCGATCGGCCGCCGCCGAGGCGCCACGCGGCGTCGCCGACCGCGCGCGCGTCCATCTCGGTGACGATGCCGTCGCCCGACGCGGTCACGGTGTCGTGGTGGCGCGCCGTCGGCAGGGGCGCATCGGGGTCGCCACCTTGCGCCGCGATCATCGCCCGCCACGTGTCCATCGCCCGGCCGTCGGCGAGATGGGTTGCGGGGTCGGCGTCGACGAGCCCGGCGGCGTCGAGCATCTCCCGGGCGAGGGCCAGGGTCAGTTCGACGACGTCGGCGGGTCCGCCGCCGGCGAGTACCTCCACCGACTCGGCCACCTCCACGGCGTTGCCGATCGCGAGTCCGAGCGGTGTGCCCATATCGGTGATGACCGCACGGGTGTCGACGCCGGCGTCGTGACCGAGTTCGACCATGGTCGACGCCAGTTCGCGCGCATCGTCCTCATCGGGCAGGAAGGCACCCGACCCGGTTTTGACGTCGAGGACCAGCGCACCGGTGCCCTCGGCGATCTTCTTGCTCATGATCGACGACGCCAGCAGCGGAATGGACTCGACCGTGCCCGTGACATCGCGCAGGGCATAGAGCTTGCGGTCGGCCGGCGCCAGGTCGGCGCCCGCGGCACAGATGACCGCACCGACCCGCTCGAGCTGGTCGAGCATGTCGGACGTGCTCACCTCCGCCCGCCACCCCGGGATGGACTCCAGCTTGTCGAGCGTCCCCCCGGTGTGACCGAGCCCCCGACCGGACAGCTGCGGCACCGCGACGCCGAACGACGCGACGAGCGGCGTGAGCGGGAGGGTGATCTTGTCCCCGACGCCGCCGGTGGAGTGTTTGTCCACGGTGGCCAGCGGCCGCCCGTCCCGCTGCAGACCGGACAGGTCCATCCGGCGCCCGCTGTCGATCATCGCGTGCGTCCAGGACGCGATCTCCCGGCGGTTCATCCCGCGCAGATATATGGCCATCAGCAATGCGGACATCTGTTCCGGCGCCACCTCGCCGCGGGTGTAGCCGTCGACCATCCACGCGATCTGCGCGTCAGCGAGTTCGTGCCCGCCGCGCTTGGTGGCGATCACCGACACCGCGTGGATGATCTCCCGGGCGTCGACCGTCATGAACGGACCGCCTCGAGATCGTCGGGTCCGAAGGCATCGGGAAGCAGCTCCGACAGCATCCGGGGACCACCGGGATGGTCGACGAGGAGCTCGCGCCCGCCGTGTTCGAGAAGGACCTGTCGGCACCGTCCGCACGGCATCAGAACCGCCCCGCGGGCGTCGCAGACGCTGACCGCCCGCAGCGCCCGCCCGCCCCCGTTCACCAGGGCCGCGACCAGCGCGACCTCGGCGCAGATACCCAGGCCATATGAGACATTTTCCACATTGCAGCCGGCGACGACACGGCCCTCGGCTGTGATCCCGGCGGCGCCCACCGGGTACCGGGAGTAGGGTGCGTAAGCACGACCGATCATCGATCTGGCCTTGTCCCGCAACACATCCCAATCGATTTCTGTTACCACGTGGATCTCCTGTCGCCCGGCGTCATCGGCCGTTCATCCGGATTTCATCACCGCAAAGCTTGGGTAAGGCAAACCTAAGTCGTAATGTCTTGTCGCCCAGATCGGTTCGGGCAATTTACCACCGGAATGTGCATGGGTTTAGAGTCTCTTCGTATGGGTCCATGGTCGAGTCGGAGCATGCCGATTCGACGCGTCCATCGACGATGTTGGAGGCCACTTTCCCGATGAGCACCTCGACCGAAGTCGCACCCGACCCGGTGCGCAGACGATCTCTTTATCGCGGCGATCCCGGCATGTGGTCGTGGGTCCTGCACCGCATCACCGGCGTCACGATCTTCTTCTTCCTCTTCGTACACGTGCTCGACACCGCGGTCATCCGAGTCGACCCCAATCAGTACGACGAGATCATCGAGACCTACAAGACGCCGATCATCGGTCTCATGGAGATCGCCCTGGTCGCGTGCGTCCTGTTCCACGCCTTCAACGGTGTGCGCCTGATCCTCGTGGACTTCTGGTCCAAGGGACCCAAGTACCAGCGACAGATGCTGTGGGTGGCCATGACCCTGTTCGTCATCGTCTTCGGTGCCGGCACGGTCCGCCTGCTGCAGATCATGTTCAGCCACCTGTAGGAGACACCAGAGATGACCACCTCGGAAGCCACCGGTGTCGCCAAGACCCTCGGTACTCAGCACGACCGTCCCGCGAGCCTGGACAACCCGCGCTCGCCCCGCAAGCCCAAGGGCGGCAACTTCGAGAAGAACGCGTGGCTGTTCATGCGGTTCTCCGGGCTGCTGCTCGTCGTCCTGACGATCGGCCACATGTTCATCATGCTGGCCTGGGACGGCGGCGTGCACCGCATCGACTCCTCGTTCGTCGCCGCGCGCTGGAGCTCACCCTTCTGGCAGATCTGGGACCTCACCATGCTGTGGCTGGCCCAGCTGCACGGCGGCAACGGTGTGCGCACCGTCATCGCCGACTACTCCCGCAAGGACTCGACCCGTTTCTGGCTGAACGTGCTGCTCGCCGTGTCGATGATCCTCGTCCTCACGATGGGCACCTACGCCCTCCTGACCTTCGACGTCAACAGCGTCGGCTAGAGGAGACCCACAACATGCAGGAACATCGCTACGACGTCGTCATCGTGGGCGCCGGCGGCGCAGGCATGCGCGCGGCGATCGAAGCCGCCCCTCGTGCTCGCACCGCGGTGCTGACCAAGCTGTACCCGACCCGCAGCCACACCGGCGCGGCCCAGGGCGGCATGTGTGCGGCACTCGCCAACGTCGAGGAAGACAACTGGGAGTGGCACACCTTCGACACCGTCAAGGGTGGTGACTACCTCGCCGATCAGGACGCCGTCGAGATCATGGCCAAGGAGGCCATCGACGCGGTGCTCGATCTCGAGAAGATGGGCCTGCCCTTCAACCGGACGCCCGAGGGCAAGATCGATCAGCGGCGCTTCGGCGGCCACACCCGCGATCACGGCAAGTCCCCGGTCCGGCGGGCCTGCTACGCCGCCGACCGCACCGGCCACATGATCCTGCAGACGCTCTACCAGAACTGCGTCAAGCACGACGTCGAGTTCTTCAACGAGTTCTACGCCCTCGACATCTGCCTCACGGAGAACGAGAAGGGCGAGCAGGTCGCGACCGGTGTCGTCGCCTACGAGCTCGCGACCGGCGAGATCCACGTCTTCCACGCCAAGTCGATCGTGTTCGCCACCGGCGGCTCGGGCCGTATGTACAAGACGACCTCGAACGCGCACACGCTGACCGGCGACGGCATGGGCATCATCTTCCGCAAGGGCCTGCCGCTCGAGGACATGGAGTTCCACCAGTTCCATCCGACGGGTCTCGCGGGGCTCGGCATCCTCATCTCGGAGGCGGTCCGCGGTGAGGGCGGCATCCTGCGCAACGCCGACGGCGAGCGTTTCATGGAGCGCTACGCCCCCACCATCAAGGACCTCGCGCCGCGCGACATCGTGGCCCGGTCGATGGTGCTCGAGGTACTCGAAGGTCGCGGCGCCGGGCCGAACAAGGACTACGTCTACATCGACGTGACCCACCTCGGCGAGGACGTCCTCAACGAGAAGCTCCCCGACATCACCGAGTTCGCCCGTACCTACCTCGGCGTCGACCCGGTCACCGAGTACGTGCCGGTGTTCCCCACCTGTCACTACGTCATGGGCGGCATCCCGACCAACATCAACGGTCAGGTGCTGCGCAACAACGACGAGGTCGTCCACGGCCTGTACGCCGCCGGCGAGTGTGCGTGCGTGTCGGTCCACGGAGCCAACCGGCTGGGCACCAACTCGCTGCTCGACATCAACGTCTTCGGACGACGCGCGGGGATCGCGGCCGCGGACTACGCGAACTCGGCCGAGTTCGCCGAGCTTCCCGAGACGCCCACCGAGATGGTCGACTCGTGGCTCGAGCTGCTGCTCAGCGACCACGGACACGAGCGCGTCGCCGACATCCGTACCGAGCTGCAGGCCTCGATGGACGCGAACGCCTCGGTGTTCCGCACCGAGGAGACCCTCAAGCAGGCCCTGACCGACATCCACCGGTTCAAGGAGCGCTACGCCCACATCCGAGTCCATGACAAGGGCAAGCGCTTCAACAGCGATCTCCTCGAGGCCATCGAACTCGGCTTCCTGCTGGAGATGGCGGAGGTGACGGTGGCCGGAGCCCTGAACCGCAAGGAGTCGCGCGGCGGTCACGCACGCGAGGACTACCCGGATCGTGACGACGTCAACTACAAGCGGCACACCATGGCCTACAAAAAGGGCACGGACCTCCTTTCAGACATCGAGTTGGAGTACAAGCCGGTCGTGGAAACCCGCTACGAGCCGATGGAGCGTAAGTACTGATGACATCTGTTCTGGACAAGCCCGCACCGTCTTCCGACGATCCGCCGTTGCCTCCGGTGCCCGACGAGGCCACCATGGTGACGCTCAAGATCTTCCGCTTCAACCCGGAGAATCCCGACGCCCAGGGCTTCGAGAGCTTCCGCGTCCCGGCGCTGCCGACCGACCGCCTGCTCAACCTGCTCCTGTACGTGAAGGGCTACCTGGACGGGACGCTCACGTTCCGTCGTAGTTGCGCCCACGGCGTGTGCGGGTCGGACGCGATGCGGATCAACGGCGTCAACCGTCTCGCCTGCAAGCTGCTGATGAAGGACATGCTCCCGAAGGACAAGTCCAAGGAGATCACGATCACCATCGAGCCGATCCGCGGCCTGCCGGTGGAGAAGGATCTCGTGGTCGACATGGAACCGTTCTTCGACGCGTTCCGCGCGATCAAGCCGTTCCTGATCACCTCGGGCAACGAGCCGACCCGCGAACGCATCCAGAGCCAGGCCGACCGCGCCCGGTTCGACGACACCACCAAGTGCATCCTGTGCGCCTGCTGTACGACGAGCTGCCCGGTCTTCTGGACCGAGGGTTCGTACTTCGGTCCCGCCGCGATCGTCAACGCGCACCGGTTCATCTTCGACAGCCGCGACGAGGGGGCCGTCGAGCGACTCGACATCCTCAACGACGTCGACGGTGTGTGGCGTTGCCGCACCACGTTCAACTGCACCGACGCGTGCCCGCGTGGCATTCAGGTCACCCAGGCGATCTCGGAGGTCAAGCGCGCACTCATGTTCTCGCGCTAGCCGATTCGAACTTTCTCTGCAGCCCGGCGACGGCCCGCACCCTCAGGGGTGCGGGCCGTCGTCGTCGGTCCCGGGGTCCCGACGGAAGATGCCGGCGACGATCGATTCCGCGCTCCGCGCCTCCTCCTCGGGTTCGGCGGGCCAGAGCAGCAGGGCGAGAACGGAACGGATGAGGAACCGTGCATCCGCGGGATCATCGGGATCGACGCCGACCAGATCGGCGGCCACCGCGTGCACCGCGGGAGACGACAGGACGGTGGGCGTCGCGTCGATGAGGTTGTCGGGCCGGAGGAACTGCCGGATGACCCGGTCGCCGCGTAGTGCGCGCAGGGTCTCGATGATCGCCGTCCGGGCTCGATCGGGCCCGGTGAGATCCGCGACGGTCGCACGGATGGCGGCGAGCACCGGTGCCGACGTGGTGGCCAGCACGGACTCGATCAGTGCGGCCCGACCGCCGGCATGGCGGTAGATCGTCGCCCTCGAACAGTGCGCCCGACGACCGAGCTCGTCGAGGTCGAACCCGTCGAGGCCACGGCGTGCGATGAGGGCCGCCGCGTGCGCGATCAGACGCTCGCGTGCAGCATCGTGCCGGTCTGCGTCGACCAGCCAGTCCCGGGCCATCGCTCCCCCGTTCTCTTGGTGAGACGAACCATCTTGTCGATGAAGGACGTTCCAGCTGTTCACGAGGCTAGCCTGAGACACCGGATGGTGTCGTGACTTCTTACCGATCTCGACTTCGGGGATATGCGTGCATCGACGGCCCGGGGTCGCCCACGCTGGACTCCATGGACACCACCGCCGACCCCACGACCTTCTACTCGCGTCTGCACACCGGTTCGCCCGTGCAGCGGATCGGGGAGTCATCGTTCTTCGCCGTCGGCTCCTGGGACCTGATCGCCGACGCGGTCCGACGCCCGGAGGACTTCTCGTCGAACCTGACCGCCACGATGGTGTGGCACGGCGACGGCACGGTCTCGGAGTTCCCGGTCGCCGGCCTGGGCGACGCTATGCACGTCCTCGCCACCGCCGACGGGGCCCGGCACCGCGATCATCGGAAGCTCGCCATGCGGTCGGTGTCTCCGGCACGTATCCGCGAGCTCGAACCGACCATTCGTCGATACATCACGGAGGCATGGGCCGACGATCTCCGTGGTGGCCGGATCGATTGGTTGAGCGCTGTCGCGCAACGGATTCCGATGGAGGTCGCCACGGCGGTGATCGGATTGCCGGTCGCCGACCGTGCCACGCTGACCCGGTGGGCGATCGCGACGAACGTCCTGATCGACGGCGTCATCACGCCGGACCAGCTGACGGCCGCGACCGCGGCGGTCGGTGAGCTGACGGCCTATCTGTCGGCGGCGCTGAGGCACACTGACACTGACACTGACACCGGCGCCGGCGCCGGGAGCGAAGAGAGCGGGCCGACCGCGCTGGGAGAGGTGGCACGCCGTGTCGCCGACGGCAGTCTCGATCACGAGACCGCGGTGATGATCCTGTTCCAGCTGGTCGCGGCGGGGGCGGAATCGACCACGAGCCTGCTCAACAGTGTCGTCTGGCTGCTGGACCGGCACCCCGACGTCGCCGGACGGTTGCGCCGGGATCCCGATCTCATCCCGGTGTTCGTGGAGGAGGCGTTGCGGCTCGAGACGCCGTTCCGCGGCCACTTCCGGCATGTCGTCGCCGACACCACCCTCGGTGACGCGCACCTGCCCGCGGGGTCGCACATCTTCCTGATGTGGGGCGCCGCCAACCGGGACCCCGCCCATTTCGTCGACCCCGCGGCGATCGACCTCGATCCGGCCGCGCGCCGGTCACATCTGGCGTTCGGGAAGGGCATGCACCTGTGTGTCGGGGCCGCGCTGGCGCGTCTGCAGGCGCGTCTCGCGGTCGAGCATCTGCTGCGCTCCACGACTGCGTTCCGGGTCGATCTGACGCAGGCGGCGTGGGAGCCCGGGGTTCTCGTCCGTCGTTTCACCACGCTGCCGCTGACGATCACCCGCTGACAGCAGAATCCCGACTTCCGCTCGCTCAGCAGCCCGATGGAACCGATATGCCGTCCGATGCGTCGAAGGAAGACCGAGGAACCCGGCCCGTCGCCGGACCGGTGATCGCCCATCGAACGGAGTACTTCATGGCCCGCGCCCTTCTGTTCCGGCTGCTGCTGACGCTCGCGGTGAGTGCGTTCGCGTGCTTCCTGGTGTTCGCACCGGCCGCGGCGGCACCCACCACCGACACGCAACGCATCACGATCACGCTGATCTCCGACCACGAGCACAACGGCGCCGCAGCGTGGACCGACGCAGACGGAAGACTACGCATCCAATCCGAAGTGCCGCTGTCGCAACGAGATCCGGACGGCAAGTTCTCGGCGTCGTTGGTGTACACGCGGGCCATGGGCGAGGCGCCGGTCGACGCGCTGTTCCAGTCCGGCGGGCGGTTCGCACGGTGTGAGATCACCGTCGACGGTGAACGGGTCGCCGACCACACCGCGCACGGGTCCCGTCCCACGAGTTCATGTCATTCCGGTTGACGCAGCCCGGCGTGGGTTCCGCCCCCGCGTCGGTGAGAGGAATCGCCACCGAGACCGTACTCTTGCACTCGTCATGAGCACCAGAACACAGCCGGTCGAACGCCCGCGGGAGCGGTTGCGGGTCTTGGAGATCCGGCACGCGGAGTCCGAACCACCCGGCGCCTACGGACCCGCCCTGCACGCGATCACCGAGACGACCACCCTGCGGATCTGGCGCGAACCCGCGACCGTCGATCCCGCGGATTTCGACGCCATCCTCGTTCTCGGCGGAGCGATGGGAGTCGGTGACGCGGACCGCATCCCGTGGATCGCCGACGAGATCGACCTGCTCCGCCGAGCCCGTGAACGGGATGTGCCCATCTGGGGTGTCTGTCTGGGCGCGCAGATGCTGGCAGCGGCTCTCGGTGGCGAGGTGCACACGAGCGACACACCGGAACTCGGTGTACGCCGGGTGCGTCTCAACGAGGCAGGGATGGCCGACCCGGTGTGGGGCGGGGCGGTCACCGCACCCGCACCACGCGACATCGACACCGTCCAGTGGCATTTCGATACGTTCACCCTGCCACCCGGGGCCGCCCTGCTCGCGTCCTCCGACGCCTGCGTCAATCAGTTGTTCCGCGTGGACAACTGCTACGGAGTGCAGTTCCACCTCGAAGCCGGCGGCGATCTGGTCCGGGGGTGGCTGTCACACCCGGAATCACGGTCCGCGGTGGCCGAGGTCCTGGGTGAGTCGGCCACCGACCGCTTCCCGATCGACGCCGCGGCCGCGGAGAAAGTGACCGTGCCGACGGCGGAAGCGGTGATGCGGCGCTGGTTGCAGGATGTCGTCGGCAGCGCCCGGCCCCGCTGGTAACGTGCGGCCGATGACCCCGACGTGGACTCGTCGTACCGCGTGCGCGCTCGTCGCCGTACTGACCGTCGGAGTGCTCGGCCTCGTCTTCCGCGTCGGCCCGGCCGTGGCCGTCCCGCTGCCGACCGTACCGCCTCCGGCGATCACCACGCCGGTCACCGATCACTGCCCGCACAAGGTCGCCACGCCTCCGGCCGTCGACGAATCCGAGGTCGTCGCACCGGGTTCGACGCCCCCCTCTCCCCTGCCGGTTCCCTCTCCCGCCGTCGGGGGTGCCGATCTCGCCGGTTGCGGGGTCGTCGCCGATCCGTCGGCGGGTCCCGTTCCGCCACGGCTGACCTCCGCGGGTTGGTTGATCGCCGATGTCGAGTCCGGGCAGGTCATCGCCGCCAAGGATCCCCACGGCCGGTACCGGCCCGCGTCGACGATCAAGGTGCTGCTCGCACTGGTCGTCCTCGACGAACTCGACCTCGCGGCGCCGGTCGTGCCCACGGTCGAGGACTGGAGCACCGAAGGCGACTCATGCGGCATGGGGCCCGGTGGTGTCTACACCGTTCGCGACGTGCTCACCGGCCTGTTGTTGGTGTCCGGCAACGACTGCGCGCATGCGCTCGCGCGTCAGCTCGGGGGCGTCGACGCGACACTCGAGAAGATGAATGACCGGGCCGCGCACCTGGGCGCGACGGACACGCGTGCTGCCAGCCCGTCCGGACTGGACGCCGCCGGGATGTCCTCCTCGCCCTACGATCTGGCGCTGCTGTTCCGGGCCGCGATGACCGAGCCGACCTTTCGCGAGATCATCGCGATGCCCACGTTCCGCTTCCCGGGCTACCCGCGGCGTCCAGATGTGCCCGGCGACAAGGATCATCCGCCCTACGACATGTACAGCACCAACCGCCTCCTCGTCGATGGGTATCCAGGAATGCTCGGCGGCAAGACCGGTTACACCGACGACGCACGGAAGACGTTCGTGGGTGCCGCCGAACGCGACGGCCGGACGGTGATCATCGTGCAGATGTTCGGCCTGTCCGTCGACGGGGATCTGTACTGGGACCAGGCGAAGGCGATGTTCGACTACGGATTCCGAACCGACCCCGCCATCTCGGTGGGCCGCCTCGTCGAGCCGTCGGCCGCGTCCGGACCGTCCTCGACACCAGCGCCGACGCAGACCGAGAACCGCGCCGTCGCAACAGGTTCCGACCAGGCGTCGTCGACCTCGGTCCAGATCCTCATCGGGCTCGTGGCCGCACTCGCGGCGGTCATCCTCCTGCTCATCGGGTTGAAGCTCTCCGGACGCCGCTGATCAGACGACCAGCGCCGGAGGTCAACGCCGCCGAAGGGCTCCGATCAGCGCGGCCGCGACTGCGCCCAGTCCGACGGCGGCCGCGAGGGCGCCGGGCCGGGGCGCCGGGCTCACCTCGACCGTCGGCGAGATCTGGACCGGCCGGTGCAGTTCCGCGTCCGGCTCTTCCACGACCTGGTACTTGCTGTTGATGGGGTCGGTCGCGCACCACGCGGTGGCATACAGCACGATCCGCGACGCGAGGTACGCGAAGACGAACACACCGAAGATCGGACCGAACGCCACCCCGGCCGGCGAGCCCAGGACCGATTGGAGATACAGCCCGCCAAGGGATTTCATCAGCTCGAACGCGATCGCGATGACCAGTCCGGCCTTCATGGCGTGCGTCATGGGCAGCGGCACCAGCGGTAGCCGCGCCAGCACGAAGGTGAAGAGCAGCCAGCTGGCGAACACCGACACGACGATGGCGACGGCCCGCACCACGACCGGGGCCCATGACGCGTCGTCGAGGCCCACCCAGGAGAGCATCGTGGTGGTGAGTCCGCTGTTGCCCAGCGTCGTCAGCGCCATCGTCACGGCGAAGGCCATGCCCAGCAATGCGAACGTGAGGAGATCCCACACCTTCGACAGCACGGGGTTGCGGTCGACGCGGCCCCCGTACATCTCGGTGAAGGCGACCCGGACGCCGGAGATCCACCCGATCCCGGTGAAGGCGGCACCGATCAGACCGACGATCCCGACCGCGGCGCGGGAGGAGATCGCCGAATCGATGACCTCACTGAGCTGCTCGCCCATCTTGCCGGGCGCGGCGTCGACCACCGCCTGTTGCAGGTCCTCGAGCAGCTGTGGTTGATTCGCCAACACGAACGCGGCGACCGAGAACACCACCATGATGATCGGGACGAGCGCGAGGATGCCGTTGAAGCTGATGGCCGCCGCATACACGTTTCCGCGCCGGTCGTTGTAGCGTTCGACGGTCTGCACCAGGTGCTCGACGGCGGGCCACTTCTCCCGCGCCGCGGCGAAGGCCGACTTGCCCTTGTCGACGGTCGACATCCCTCTGTCCACAGCTGATTTCGCCGTGTCCACCGGTGATCTCGCCGAGTCGCGCGCGGAGGTCATGGATGGCCTTCCTGGTCGGATCGCGGGACGGCGTCCGGCGGATGCGGTCTCACCGGCCAGGCGCCAGGAACCCCACCTTGTCATAGACCGACGCCAGCGTCTCGGAGGCGATGGCACGCGCGCGGGCCGCGCCCCGAGCCAGGATGGCGTCGAGTTCGGCCGGGTCGGACAGGTACTCCTCGACCCGCCCGCGCAGCGGGGTGACGAACTCGGTCAGCACCTCCGCGGTGTCGACCTTCAGGTCGCCGTATCCCTTGCCCTCGTATTTGGCGACCAGATCGTCGACGCCGACACCGGACAGGGCCGACTGGATAGTCAGCAGGTTGGAGACACCGGGCTTCTCGACGACATCGAACCGGATCTCCGATCCGGTGTCGGTGACAGCCGACCGGATCTTCTTCGCCGAACGTTTCGGATCGTCGAGCAGGTTGATCAGACCCTTGTCGGTCTCGGCGGATTTGCTCATCTTGGCCGTCGGGTTCTGCAGGTCGTAGATCTTGGCGAACTCGGCGACGATGTGCGCCTGGGGCACCTTCAGCACCTTGCCGAACCGGGAGTTGAATCGCTGGGCGAGGTCGCGGGTGAGTTCGAGATGCTGCCGTTGGTCCTCCCCGACCGGAACCCGATCGACCTGAAAGGCGAGGATGTCCGCGGCCATCAGGATGGGGTAGGTGAACAGGCCGACGCCCGCCGCGTCGACGCCCTGCTTGGCCGACTTGTCCTTGAACTGGGTCATCCGGCTGGCCTCGCCGAAACCGGTGATGCACGACAGGACCCACGTCAGCTGGGCGATCTCGGGGATGTGGGACTGCACATAGATCGTCGACCGCTCGGGGTCCACACCGACGGCAAGCAATTGCGCGACGCTCAGGCGGGTGCGTTCGGCGAGGACCTTCGGGTCGAACGGCACCGTGAGTGCGTGCATGTCCGGGATGAAGTAGAAGGCCTCGAAGTCGTCCTGCAACGCCACCCACTGCCGGACCGCACCGAGATAGTTCCCGAGGTGGAAGGACTCACTCGTCGGCTGGATACCGGACAGCACACGCGGACGGGTCGGCATCGATTCGGCCGCGGGCTCTCCGTTGCGCTCTACGTCGCTGGTCATGACGCCCAGTTTGTCAGACCCGGTCACTCGTACCGCACGGTGACCGGGGCGTGGTCGGACCAGCGGAGGTCGTAGGCCGCCGCACGTTCCACCTCGGCCTTGGTCGCCCGGCCGGCCAGCATCTTGTTGGTGAGCTGATAGTCGATTCGCCATCCGGAATCGTTGTCGAAGGCCTTACCGCGCCACGACCACCACGAGTAGGGCCCGGCGTCGTCGGGGAAGAGTTCGCGCATGACGTCGCGCCACCCGGCGGCGAGCAGGTCGGCCACCCAGGCCCGTTCGTGCGGTAGGAAGCCGGGGCTCTTGAGGTTGCCCTTCCAGTTCTTGATGTCGGCTTCGGCGGGCGCGATGTTCCAGTCGCCACCCACGACGACGTGGCGGCGTCGACGGACCAACCGATCCAGGTACGCGCCGAACTCGCGCATGAAACGGACCTTCTCGTCGTGCTTGGCGATGTCCTTTTCGGCGTCGGAGAGCGCGGCACCCTTGGGCAGGTACAGGCTTCCCGCGGTCAGCGGTCCCAGGTCGGTGTCGACGTCGACTTCGAGATAGCGGCCGAGGTCGTCGAACTCCGCGCTCCCGAATCCGACGCGCACCGCCGACGGCGCGCTACGTGTCAGCACACCGACGCCCGCGTGGCCCTTCACCGAGGACTCGCTCATCGTCAGATGCCATCCGGTGTCGAGCACCGGCGCCAGCGCGTCGCGGGCGAGTTCCTCGCTCGCGCGGACCTCCTGCAGCAGGACCACATCCGGTCCAGATGTGTCGAGCCAGGGCAGCAGGCCGCGGTTGGCCTCCGACCGATGTTTGACCGCTGCGCGGATTCCGTTGACGTTCACCGTGGAGATCGTGAGTGGCACGGGGCCACATGCTACGGCGGCTGTCCGACAGCCCATTGGCCGTGATCGCGCCACTCGAACGACGTCAAAAAAAGGTAAGGCAACCCTTGTGCGGACACCCTAAGATATGTAAGCATTGCCTAATCCAGGCACGAAGGTGAGTTTCCGAGATGTTCGTTTGCATATGCCGCGCCGTCACCGTGGACGAGGTCCATGCGCACTGCGATGCGGGCGCGTACACGGTCGACGCGATCAGCGACCGCTGCGGCGCGGGCGAAGGCTGCGGGACCTGCCTGGACGAACTGCACACCATCCTGAGCGAAAGGGCGTCAACCGCGACGACCGCTGCATGACCTGACCTCCGAGCCGACGAACCTCGCGCGAGACGACGCGCGGGGGGTTTTGTCGTGTTACGGTTCGACCGGACACACACGGGAAATGGGAGGCAGACAGATGCGTGGCGACCCCGAGGTCATCGACCTGCTCAACGAACAGCTCACGAGTGAGCTGACCGCGATCAACCAGTACTTCCTGCACGCGAAGATGCAGCAGAGCTGGGGTCTCACCGAGATCGCCGCGAAGACACGGGCCGAGTCGATCGAGGAGATGACTCACGCCGAGGTCCTGACCGATCGCATCCTGTTCCTCGACGCCCTGCCCAACTATCAGCGCCTGCTGCCGCTGCGCATCGGGCAGTCGATCCGGGAGCAGTTCGAGTCGGACATGTCGATCGAGGTCGAGGTGGTGGAACGACTCCGCCCCGGAATCGCGATGTGCCGGTCCAAGGGCGACATCACCAGCGCCAACCTCTTGGAGCAGATCCTCGCCGACGAAGAGGAACACATCGACTATCTAGAGACGCAACTCGAGCTGATCAACAAGCTCGGCGAGCAGCTCTACCTGTCGAAGACCATCGCCACACCGCCCACGAACGGCTGATTGCACCGACTCGACGACACGAGGGCCGACCGGACTCATCCGGTCGGCCCTCGTCGTAGGTAGGACGGCCGCGCTCGTTCAGGACCCGACGGGCTGGTGCCGCGCCTGGCGCCGCGCGGTCGCGAGGGCCACGACGGTGACCGCGATACCCGCCACCGCGAGCATCACCCCGACCACCGACGGCGCCAGATATCCGTAGCCGGCACTGACCACCACGCCACCGAGCAGCGCTCCGGCCGCGTTGGCGATGTTGAGCGCGGAATGGTTCAGGGCCGCGGCCAGAGTCTGTGCATCGGCCGCCACATCCATCAGCCTGGTCTGCAGCGCGGGTAGCATCATCGATCCCGTGAGCGCCACGAGGTAGGTGAGGATCAACGCTGCCCAAGCATTCTCGGCCAGCACCGCAAAAGCGCCGAGGGAGAGTGCGGTGGCGGTGAGTCCGCCGAGGATCGCCACCGCCACGCTGCGGTCGGCGACATAACCGCCGACGAAGTTGCCGGTCACCATTCCCAGTCCGTACAACATCAGGGCGAACGGCACGACCGACACCGACAGCCCGGTGTCGGTGGTCAGCGCGGAGTTGAGATACGTGTAGAACGCGAACATCCCACCGAACCCGACGGTTCCGATGACCAGTGTGAACCAGACCTGGGACCGCTTGAGTGCACCGAGCTCGGTGAGCGGGTCGGTGGTCTTCATCCCGGTGAGCGTGGGAAGCACCCGGATCAGCGCGACGACGGTGGCGATTCCGATCACGACCACGATCGCGAACGCGGACCGCCAGCCGAACGTCTCGCCGAGCCAGGCGGCCGCCGGTACGCCGAGGACGTTCGCGACGGACAGACCGAGCATCACCTGTCCCACGGCCTTGCCACGGTTGCGCGGGCCGGCCAGATGAGCGGCGACCAGAGCCGCGACCCCGAAGTAGGCGCCATGCGGGAGGCCGGCGACGAACCTCGCCACCAGCAGCAGACCGTAATCCGGCGCGAGGACGGTCGCGAGGTTGCCGACCGTGAACGCCACCATCAAGCCGATCAGAAGCGTCCGACGGGACATCCGCGCGGTGAGCGCCGCGATCAGCGGCGCACCCACCACCACACCCATCGCGTAGGCCGAGATGACATGTCCGGCAGTCGGTTCCGAGACACCGAGCGATCCGGCGATGTTGGGCAGGAGGCCCATGGCGACGAACTCGGTCGTCCCGATCCCGAATCCACCCAGCGCAAGGGCGAGGATCGTCCACCGACGGACCCGGCGGGGCACCTCGGCCGATTCGGCCCGTGCGGGGCTGCGGACTTCCCCGGCGGTGGACGGACCCGTCAGTGAAGGGTCGGCCGGGGCTTCGGTCGTCGAGAGAGCATCAGGCACGGTTGATGCCAACCCGCGCCCGTCAGCGCTGATTCCTCAGCCGGTGGTGAGTTCATTCACAAGCGCAGTGGCCTGAGTATCGCGCGGGGTGTCAGTCGCCGGCTTCGGAGCCCCCATCGCTGTCGGGCTCGGACGGGTCTGGGGAGGGCCCGTCCGGGTCCGAAGCCGTGTCGGACGAGCCGGCCCTCTCGCCGTCCTCTCCCCCGTGACCGTCGGTTCCAGACGTCTCGACATCGCTTCCCGAGGGATCGGTGACGGCCGGCGAGTCGTCGTCTCGAGGCGGGGCAGGCGCGGGGTCCGCGTCGGGCGTATCGGTCTCGGCATCGTCGCCCGTGTCGGCACCCGAGGACGTGTCGGTCGTGTCGCCCACCGGGGGCTGCTCGGCCGGTGACGGGTCGGTGGCATCCGGTTCGGCACCCCGGGCCGCCGACGGCTCGGACGAGGGGCCGGACCCGCCCACTTCTTCAGCGCGGACCGGCCCCACGGACTCGTCGGGTACGGCTGCCAGTCGCGCGAACGTGGACGATCGCAGGTGCGACGTGTCCGCCGCGAGAATCGTGACGGCGCCGGCCTCCGACGCCACCGGCCCGATGATCGCGCCCGCCCAGTACCGGACGAAGTTGACCGGCAGCAGGACGATGCTGCGCACGCTGGCAGCCAGGGCGCTGACACCGCGCACGAACCGAGCCGGTGTCGCGGTGACGATGCCCTGCAGGATGTCCTCGAAGACGAAGATGTCGGGTAGGTATGCGCCGTACCCGAGACGTGGGAGTGGCGGCAGCAAGCCCTGCACCAGCCGGACCACCGGCTGCAGATTCGCCAGTTCGATGCCGAACGGAAGCCCGATGGTCGGGCGATCCGACAGGAAATCGCCGATGGTGCCCCGGTAGCCGAGGTCACGAGCCCAGCCCTGGACGAGCTCGGCGAACGCCGAGCTCGCGCCGACCATGCAGACGCCGTCCGCACAATCAACCGGGCGATTCGTCCACGTGTATCCCGACACCAGAGGGTTACCCGACATCTGCTCGGGATACAGGAAATGTTTGACCTGGTAGCCGAGGATGCCGTCGATGGCGCCGATCGGGTCGTAGACGGGATCGGGCAGATCGCAGATCGGGTCGCCCTCGATGCACACCGACACGACCCGGTCATTGACCGTCCCGAAGCCGGCGTCCGTACTGTCGGCACCACGCGACCCCGACATGGTCAGACCCGGGATGATCCCGATCAGCGACAACTCGATACCTCGCCCGGTCTTGTCACCGGCCTGCCGCGGATCCGAATACAGCTCGCCCGACACCCCGACGTCGGAGATCACGACGTCGTCGCTGGGATCGTCGGGCGTGTTCGCGACATCGAACTTCCGGCCGTTGCCGATACCGGCGAGCACGTCTCCAGCGATGCGCGCCCCTTGCGAATAGCCCGTCACCACCACCGGCGCCTCGGACCCGCACGCTTCTCGATACGACGAGATCGCCGACGCCGTCGATGCGATTCCCTGTTCGGTGCTGCGGTCGTACCCCGTCGCTCCGAGCGGCCATATGGTTGCCGGGTAGGGAGCGTTGATCACCTCATAGTCCTGCTTGCGGTACCGCTCCTTGACGCCCTCGAGCAATAGCGACTCAGCGTCGACGGTCCCCCCGACCACCACGACGGCACCGCTGCACGAGGGGCCGCCGGCTGTCGCCGCCGCCACCCCCGTGAAGCCGAATGCGGCGAGGGTCGACATCGTCGACATCCAGGCGACCAACAGAGCGACCCGTCGGGTCCGGAGATGAGCCATCACGGCCATGAGCGCTCCTGTGCGAACCCGGACCACCTGAGCGGAGCATTCCGGTGCAGCCGGGGCTGTCCCGAACGCTAGATCCGCGATCGCGGAACCGACAGCACCCTGAGCGTCGCTAACTACCGTGACCAGCGGTTTTGTATCTGAACACACCCGATTTCACTCGGTCGGAGGACAGCCACCGGCACCCTTCCGGTGCACTTCTCAAGGGTTGGGCGCGGCCTGACCGGGACGGTTCTCGGGCCCTCACATCCGTGTTATATCCTTGTCGCCAGGTCATGAGTATCAGCGCGAAGCCCCGGCTGGCTGATCGGCAACCCTCCTTCCGCGGTGGGGTGCTCCGGGTGATGACCGGGTTGCGGGATCGCAGTGGCGATCCCCGGCAAGCGCGGGTCCGAAGGTCGGACCCCAACAGGGTCGAGTTGCCCTGCCGACCGTAGAAAGTGATGAATCGCCATGTCTGATGTCCCTGACGGCACCCTCGACAGCAACGATCCCAGCGAGAACTGGAGCTTCGAGACGAAGCAGATCCACGTCGGGCAGTCCGCGGACGCGGTGACCAATGCCCGTGCGCTGCCGATCTACCAGACGACGTCGTATGTCTTCAACGACACCCAGCACGCAGCCAATCTCTTCGGTCTCGCCGAACCGGGCAACATCTACACGCGCATCATGAATCCCACGCAGGATGCCGTCGAGCAGCGGATCGCCGCGCTCGAGGGCGGCGTCGCCGCGCTGCTCGTCGCATCGGGACAGGCCGCCGAGACCTACGCGATCCTCAACGCCGTCGAGACCGGCGGGCACGTGGTGTCGAGCCCCCGCCTGTACGGCGGCACGTACAACCTCTTCCACTACACACTGCCCAAGCTCGGGGTCGAGGTGAGCTTCGTCGAGGACCCGGAGGATCCGGCGTCGTGGCAGACCGCGGTCAAGGACAACACCCGGGCGTTCTTCGGTGAGTCGATCTCCAACCCCAACAACGAGATCCTCGACATCTCGGGGATCGCGGAGGTCGCGCACCGCAACGGCGTACCCCTCATCATCGACAACACCGTCGCCACCCCGTACCTGATCAGCCCGCTGGCCCACGGCGCCGACATCGTCGTGCACTCGGCGACGAAGTACATCGGTGGTCACGGCACCGCGATCGGCGGCGTCATCGTCGACGGCGGCACCTTCGACTGGCGGGTCCAGCGCGACGGGAAGGACCTGTTCCCCGGTTTCACCACGCCGGACCCGAGCTACCACGGTGCCGTCTTCGCCGACCTGGGCGCGCCCGCCTTCGCACTCAAGGCACGCGTGCAGTGGTTGCGTGACACCGGCGCGGCGATCTCCCCGTTCAACGCGTTCCTGTTGGCACAGGGCCTGGAGACGCTGAGTCTGCGCATCGAGCGCCACGTCGCCAACGCGCAGAAGGTCGCTGCCTTCCTCGAGGCACACCCGCAGGTCGAGTCCGTGGCGTACGCGGGCCTGGAGTCCTCGCCCTGGTACAAGCGCGGTCAGGAACTGGCCCCGAAGGGTCAGGGTGCGATCATCGCCTTCGAGATCCAGGGCGGAGTGGACGCCGGCAAGAAGTTCGTGGACGCGCTCAGCCTGCACAGCCACGTCGCCAACATCGGCGATGTGCGGTCGCTGGTCATCCACCCCGCCTCGACCACCCACAGCCAGCTCACCCCCGAGGAGCAGCTCGCCGCGGGCGTGGCCCCGGGACTGGTCCGGCTCGCCGTGGGCATCGAGGGAATCGACGACATCTTGGCCGATCTCGAACAGGGATTCGCGGCGGCCAAGTGAAACAGGTGAGGCAGCTTTGTCGGTGAGTATCGACCTGAATGCGACAGCATCTGATCAGCCCGACTGGGAGACCCTCCCGGACGGGGAACTCGTCGGCATCCCCATCGGCTCGTTGCCTCTCGACAGCGGAGCACGGATCGACGACGTCACCCTGGCGTTCCAGCGCTGGGGGACGTTGTCACCGTCCCGCGACAACGTCATCCTCACGCTCCACGCACTGACCGGCGACTCGCACGTCACCGGACCCGCCGACGCCGACCACGACTCAGCCGGATGGTGGGACGGGCTGATCGGCCCGGGACAGGCCATCGACACCGACGAATGGTGCGTCATCTCCGCCAACGTCCTGGGCGGATGCAAGGGCTCGACGGGTCCAGGCTCCATCGCCCCCGACGGTCGGCCCTGGGGCTCACGCTTCCCGCAGATCACCGTGCTCGACCAGGTCCGTGCCGAGGTGGCACTGCTGGACCGCCTCGGAATCCGCAGCGTCGGTGCGGTTCTCGGCGGCTCGATGGGCGGCGCCCGCGCGCTCGAGTGGGCCATCGAGTACCCCGACCGCGTCCGCAGCGCCCTGGTACTCGCCGTCGGCGCCCGCGCGACCGCGGATCAGATCGGTATCCAGTCCGCACAGATCGCCGCGATCAAGGCCGACCCGGACTGGTGCGGCGGCGACTACCACGGCACCGGTCGGATTCCGTTGCAGGGCATGGGGATCGCGCGCCGGATCGCCCATCTCATGTACCGCAGCGAACCGGAGCTCGACTCCCGCTTCGGCAACGACGCCCAGGGCGACGAGAACCCCCTGACCGGCGGGCGCTACGCCGTGCAGAGCTATCTCGACCACCAGGCGTCGAAGCTGATGTCCCGCTTCGACCCGGCCAGCTACGTCGTCCTCACCGAGGTCCTCAACCACCACGACGTCGGCCGTGGTCGCGGCGGAGTCGCCAAGGCGCTCAACAATTGCCGCGTTCCGGTGATCGTCGGGGGGATCGACTCCGATCGTCTCTACCCGATCCGGCTACAGGTCGAACTCGCCGACGAACTGGGCAACTGCGTCGGCGGGCTCCAGGTCGTCAACTCCGAGACCGGCCACGACGGATTCCTGACCGAATTCGATGCCATCAGCGATCTACTCAAGCGCACGGTCGAACTCGCGCGTCGCGACGCCTGACGGACCGTAGCCCAGCTGTCGGCGGCGTCTCGTCAGCGCGGCGCCGGCACCGACGGAACCGGGCTGCCGGACCGAGGTACCGGGGTCACCGGTGAGCCCGACTCCCCGTCAACGGACTTCCCCGGTTCGGCTACACCCGGAATCTCAGTCGACCCGGTGGCGCGGGTGCTGCTCGGCCGCGGCGGGCCGCTGGGCGCGGAGCGCAACGTCGACGTCGAGTACGTGGGCGGCGGCGGAGTGGGCGCCACGCTCGGCGGACGCATACCCGGGGGCAGCAGGTCCGGCGGGATCGTCGGTGTCGAACCGGGCGGGAAGGTCAGGTCCGGCCACGGGAACGGCGAGAGGGTGCGGGTGCTGGTACTCGTGGACGGCCGCGTCGGCGGCAACTCCGTCGTCGCCCATGCCGGCGGGTCGTTCCAGCCGGTCTCGGGCGCGGGCCGTTGCGTCGGAACGGGAGTGACGACGGTGGGCTCGACGGGTTCGGCCGGGATTCGGGTGATCGGCTGGGAGGTGGGCCGCGGGGTGGACGGCGGCTCCTCCTCGCTGGTCGCCGCCGCGGGGGGCACACTGCTGACCGACGGCTGCGGCTCGACGGCCGGAAGGTCGGCGAACGACGAGCTCACCGCGTAGATGGTCATCAGCGTGGCCGCGATGACCGCCCCGGCAACCGCAATCGGGGTCGCGGAAAGCCACTCGCGCTGCGGCTTGCCGCCGATGAACGCCAGACGCGCTGCGCCCGAATAACTCTGGAGGGCCAGCAAGGCTGCGCCGGTGGCCACGACCAGCTCCGGCGCCGTCGGGTTCACGACCTCGAGCTCATGCTCCGCCGCGATCGCGCGCACCGCGGGGAGGTTGGCGAGTCCGCCGATGAACACCACCGCGTCCGGTCGTACGCCGCGTGACCTGACGGCCGCGACATAGCGGGCGAACACCTCTTTCGCATCACCGATCATCGGCGCGATCGCCTGCTCGACCTGGGTCGCGGACAGCGCCACACGACCGGTGTTCGCCGAGACCGCGACGACCGACTCGGCGGCCGCGACGCCGCCGTAGGCGATCTCCTCTTTCGCGGTCCGGCACGCGCTGCGCAACTCGCTGCGCTCCGCCCGCGTCCGAGTGGCGTCGCCCAGGACGGGATTGTCGGCGGTCAGCTGGTCGACGATGGACCGGTCGAGACGACGACCGCTCAGCACGGTCGAGTGCTCGGCGTCGCCGATGCGACCCTCGCGGGGATCGACGGTGTAGAGCGACATGCCGGTGTCGCCGCAGTCGACGACGACGGCAGTCGAGAAACGGTCGATCTCCCCGGTGTCGGTCAGGTAGGCCAGCACGGCCTCGTCCTCGCCGGCGAGACGGACCTGACGCCGGGGTCCGCTGCCCCGTGAACGCAATTGCCGACGCTGGCTCCCCGTGCGTGCGGCGACCCCGATCGGGCCCACTCGCGTCCCGGTCTCGCGGGCGGCGCTGAGCATCACGTCGATCCCGGCGTTGACCCGGCCGGCGGAGTCGAGGCCGTCGGTGGGATCCACGTCGATCACGCGGGAATCGACCACACTGCGACCGAGATCGTCACGCGTCAAGAGGACGTAGTGAATCATGCCAGCCCCTGCTGACACGCCCATGGACGTCACTTCATTCACGGTGCCGTCGGTTGGTGATGCGGTGATACAAACTCCAGCGGTCGGTGTGTCTGCGCAGAGCAGCGGAAAATTGCCTGGTTGAGCGCACGACTGGTCCGCCAGGTCACGCTCAGGTCTCTATTGTAATCAATCCGTGCCCAAAGAGTCGATCGACGCCGCCAGCCACAGCATCACGCCGCCGACCGTGGCCATCGCCGTCACGTCGAACGATTTGCCCCTGACCTGCAACAGGCCTGCCTGCGACGACGGGATGAAGGCACGGAGTACGGCTCCGACGAGTAGAGCCGCCCCGAAGACGAAGGACCCACGCCGCCAGCGATCGAACATCACGAGCAGCGCAGCGGCCAACACACCCAGCATCACCAGCAGGTACGGGAGCTGGACGAGCACCGCCCGCAACCGGGAGGAGTCGGCGGCACGACGCCCCCGGTGTCCGGGACGGGCGTCCGCGGTGCCGGGCGACTCGGAGTGAGCGGACTCACTCTGGTGCTCCTCTCGGGTCACGCGTCGCTGCCACTCCCCAAGACGAGCATCTGCTCAGCGCGTTCGACCACATTGACCAGCAGGAACGCCCGCGTCAGCGGACCCACACCACCGGGGTTCGGCGAGACGTGGCCCGCGACCTCCCAGACATCGGGATGAACGTCGCCGGCGAGACGACCCTCGTCAGTACGGCTGACGCCCACGTCGACCACCGCGGCGCCGGGCTTCACCATGTCCGCGGTGATGAGGTGCGGCACGCCTGCGGCGGCGATCACGATGTCGGCGCGCTCGATCTCCGACGCCAGGTCGGTGGTACCGGTATGGCACAGGGTGACCGTGGCGTTCTCGCTCCGGCGGGTCAGGAGCAGCCCGATGGGCCGGCCGATGGTGACCCCGCGCCCGACCACCGTGACCCGGGCGCCGGCCAGCGGGACGTCGTAGCGTCGCAGGAGGTGGATGACCCCGCGCGGGGTGCAGGGCAGCGTCGACTCCTTGCCCAGCACCAACCGCCCGAGGTTGATCGGGTGGAGTCCGTCGGCGTCTTTCAGCGGGTCGATCCGCTCGAGGGCGGCATTCTCGTCGAGATGCCTGGGCAGCGGCAACTGCACGATGTAGCCCGTGCAAGCCGGATCGGCGTTGAGCTCGTCGATCGCCGCGCTGAGCTGCTCGGTGGTGGCATCGGCCGGCAGGTCCTTGCGGATGGAGGCAACGCCGATCCGGGCGCAATCGGCGTGCTTTCCCTTGACATAGGAGTGCGAACCCGGATCGTCGCCGACCAGAACGGTACCCAGACCAGGCGTGATACCCGCCAGCCTGAGCTTCTCCACCCGCTCGGCCAGATCAGCGAAGATCTCGTCGCGCGTGGTCTTGCCATCGAGTCGTATCGCGGTCACGCCGACATTCTTCCACGGCGCTACTGTCGGAACGGTGACCGTGGTGCGCAGCGACGTCGACCTCGCCCGCGCGGCGATCGCACCCCACCTCCGTCGCACGCCGACACTGCGCACGACCATCGACACCGTCGACGGGCCGGTCGAGGTGGTTCTCAAACTCGAGTACACCCAGCTCGGCGGGTGCTTCAAACCGCGCGGCAGTCTGTGGGCCACGCTGCACGCCCGTGACCAGGGGTTGCTGACCGACGCCGGCGTGCTCGTCGCCTCCGGCGGCAACGCCGCGATCGGCGCGACAGTCGCGGCGCGGATCGTCGGCGTGCCGGTCACCGTGGTGATCCCCGAGACCGCGCCGCCGGTCAAGATCGACGCGCTGCGCGCCGCGGGAGCGCGCGTCCATCTCATCGGACGGCGTTATTCGGAGGCCGCCGACGCCGCCGTCGCGCTGGCGGAGCAGACCGGCGCGCTCGCGCTGCACGCCTACGATCTTCCCGATGTCGTCGCGGGCGCCGGCACGATCGGTCTCGAGATCATCGACGACGTGCCCGGACCGCTCACCACGGTTGTCTGTGTCGGTGGTGGCGGCCTGCTGGCGGGCCTCACCGCCACACTGCGCCCGGGCGACCGCATCGTCGGCGTCGAACCACTCGGTGCGTCGTGTCTGCATCAGGCCCTCGCCGCGAGAGCTCTTGTACCCGTCGAACTCGAGAGCATCGCCGCGGACTCGCTCGGCGCCACCAGCGTCGGCGAGCTCTGTTGGAAGGCCGTCGCCGGGAACCCGGCGGTCGGCAGCGTCCTGGTGACCGACAAGCAGATCATCGCGGCGCGACGGATGCTCTGGGACACCCACCGCATCCTCGTCGAACACGGCACCGCCACCGCGGTCGCCGGTGTGGTCTCGGGAGCTGTTCGGCCGCAACCCGATTCGACGCTGTGCATCGTGCTCTGCGGGGCCAACACCGCGCTCGCCGTGTGACCGGCGCGATCGCGCGCATCTGCGAAGGTCGTCACCGACTACGCTGGCACCATCATGTTCCGAATCATGTTCTACCAGCCGTGCATCCCGCCGAACACCGGCAACGCGATCCGGCTGGCCGCCAACACGGGGTGCGAACTGCACCTCATCGAACCGCTGGGGTTCTCGATGTCCGACGCGCAGGTGAAGCGCGCGGGACTCGACTACCACGAGATGGCCAATGTCACCGTGCATCCGAACCTGGTGACCGCCTGGACGACGCTGAAGCCGGAACGGGTCTTCGCGTTCACCGCCCATGCCGAGCGCTACCACACCGACGTCGACTACCAGCCGGGCGACGTGTTGCTGTTCGGCCCCGAGCCGACCGGGTTACCGGCGGAGGTCCTCGACGAGCCCGAGGTGACCGACCGCGTCCGCATCCCCATGCTGGCCGGACGTCGTTCCCACAATCTCGCCAACGCCGCGAGCATCGTCGTCTACGAGGCGTGGCGGCAGCACGGTTTCGCCGGCGCGGTCTGATCAGCCGACGCGGTAGCGCTTGGTGCGTGCCGTGGCACCGCCGATGAGCGCGATCTTGCTCTTCGGGACCCGGCATCGCTCTTCCTGTTTCTTCGTGAACACCGATCCGTCTCGGACCTCCCGGCGCGTCCGCCGGAGGACTACTGCCAATCCCGGGATCTGCTCCCCACCCGAAGATCCATGCGCTGCAGTCGATCTGCCACGACGGTCACAGCACCTTCGGCGTTCTGCACCCGGCCGCGGATCAGCAGAGCGGGTGCCGTCTGAGCGAGTACACGGTACCGCGCCCACAAACCGACCGAACACACCACGTTGACCATCCCGGTCTCGTCCTCGAGGTTGATGAAGGTCACCCCGGACGCGGTGGCGGGACGCTGCCGATGGGTCACCGCGCCACCGACCAACACGCGCGAACCGTCGGGCACCGACAGCAGGCGATCAGCGGCCAGCACACCCATCGCGTCGAGCCGGGGACGCAGGAACTGCGTCGGATACGACGTGGGGGTGATCCCGGTGGCCCAGGCGTCGGTGGCCGCCAGCTCGACGTCGGAGAGACCCGGCAGGGTGGGGGTCGCCTGCGCCGATTCCAGGGCCAGCTGGTCGTCGCGCACCGTCGCGGCGGCCCCGGCCTCCCACAGGGCCTGACGCCGGCTGAGGCCGAACCCGTCGAAGGCGCCGGCGCCGGCGAGCCCCTCGAGTTCCTTGGTCGTCAACCGGGCGCGCCGGGAGAGATCGGTGATGTCGAGGTAGGGACCGTCGGACCGACGGTCGACGATGCGCTGCGCCGCCTCCTCCCCGACGCCGCGCACCCCGTCGAGACCCAACCGGACATCGAGACCCTCGTTCTCCAGGGTGGCGTGCGCGAGTGAGGCATTGATGTCGGGGCGATGGACCGCGACACCGTGCCGTCGGGCGTCGGCCACCAGGGTCTGCGGTGAGTAGAAACCCATCGGTTGCGCCCGTAGCAGCGCGGCGCAGAACGCCGCCGGGTGATGCAGCTTGAACCACGACGAGTAGAACACCAGCGACGCGAAGCTCTGCGAATGACTCTCCGGGAAGCCGAAATTGGCGAACGCGGCCATCTTCTCGAAGATGCGGTCGGCGGTGTCCCCGGTGATGCCGTGCAGGTTCTCCATGCCCTCGTAGAAACGTTGCCGCAGGCGTTCCATCTTCTCCGGCGACCGTTTGGAACCCATCGCCCGGCGCAACTGGTCGGCCTCGGAGGCGTCGAATCCGGCCACGTCGACGGCCAACTGCATCAGCTGCTCCTGGAACAGCGGCACCCCCAGGGTGCGTTCGAGCGCCCTGCTCATCGACGGATGCTCGACCGTCACCGGCTCTTCCCCGTTGCGCCGTTTGATGAACGGATGCACCGAGCCGCCCTGGATGGGGCCGGGCCGAATCAGGGCCACCTCGACGACGAGATCGTAGAAGCAGCGCGGTTTCAGCCGCGGGAGGGTGGCCATCTGCGCACGGGACTCCACCTGGAACACGCCGACCGAGTCGGCGCGACAGAGCATCTCGTACACAGCGGGTTCAGCGAGGTCGAGGGTGGCGAGGTCGACGTCTATCCCCTTGTGTTCGGCGACCAGGTCGATCGCATAGTGCAGCGCGGAGAGCATGCCGAGACCCAGCATGTCGAATTTGACCAGCCCGATGGCGGCGCAGTCGTCCTTGTCCCACTGCAGCACGCTGCGGTTCTCCATCCGCGCCCACTCCGTGGGGCAGACATCGGCGATCGGCCGGTCGCAGATCACCATTCCGCCGGAGTGGATGCCCAGATGCCTTGGCATTCCGAGGATCTCACCGGCGAGTTCGGCGACGTCGGCGGGAGCGGTGTCGGGCATCTTGGCCCAGGCGTCCTGCTGGCCGGGCGCGTACCCGAGCGCCCGGGCCATGTCCCGGATCGCCGACTTCCCCCGGTAGGTGATGACGTTGGCGACCTGCGCGCTGCGCTCCCGGGTGTAGCGGCGGTAGACGTACTGGATGGCCTCCTCGCGTCGGTCGGACTCGATGTCGATGTCGATGTCGGGCGGGCCGTCGCGCTCGGGGGCCAGGAACCGTTCGAAGAGCAGCGTGTTGGCGACCGGGTCGACGTTGGTGATCCCGAGGGCGTAACAGACGGCCGAGTTGGCCGCACTCCCCCGGCCCTGGCACAGGATGTCGTTGGCCTTGCAGTAGTCGACGATGTCGGCGACCACCAGGAAGTAGCCGGGGAACGTGAGCGTCTCGATGATGGCGAGCTCGTGCTCGATCTGCCGGTAGGCCTGCGGATGTTCGGCGGGGGTGCCGTACCGGCGGCGTGCCCGGGTCATGGTGAGTTCGCGCAACCAACTCGCCTCGGTGTACCCGTCGGGGACGTCGAAGGGTGGCAACTGCGGTGCGATGAGGCCCAGGTGGAATGCGCAGTCCGCAGCGATGCCCACCGCGTTGTCGATGGCATCGGGATGTGCGGGCAGCAGCCGGGCCATCTCGTCGCCGCTGCGCAGATGTGATCCGGCGACGCCGGGCATCCACCCCGAGATGGTGTCGATGTCGGTGCGGGCCCGGACGGCGGCCATCGCCATCGCCAGCCGTCGGCGCCGGGGCGCGGCGAAGTGGGCGCCGGTGGTGGCCACGGTCGGCACGCCTGCCCCGGCGGCGAGGCCGGCGAGCACCGCGTTGCGTTCGTCGTCGTCGGCCATGCCCTGCGCGGTCAGCTCGACGACGATGTTGTCGTGGCCGTAGGTCTCGATCAGTTCTCGCAGCGCCTGCTCGGCGGCCGGGACGCCGCCGCGATCGAGGGCGCGTCGGAGGGCACCCTTCCGGCATCCGGTGAGGACGAGCCAGTGCCCGCCGCCGGCCGCGGCGAGGGCTTCGCGGTCGTAACGGAGCAGGCCCTTCTCCCCCGCGACCATGTGCGCGTCGGCGATGGTCCGTGACAGACGGCGGTAGCCCTCACCGTCCCGGGCGAGGACCAGCAGATGCTCGCCCGGTGGATCGTTCTGACCCGTCCGCGCGATATCGGGTTCCAGTGACAGCTCGGCACCGAAGACGGTCGGCATGCCGAACTCACGGGCCGCCTCGGCGAAGCGCACGATGCCGTAGAACCCGTCGTGATCGGTGACGGCCAGTGCGCGGAGTCCGAGCCGTTGCGCCTCCTCCACCAGCTCCTCCGGCATCGACGCACCATCGAGGAAGCTGTACGAACTGTGGGCGTGCAGTTCGGCGTAGGGCACCGCCGACGAGCCGCGCGCGATGTCCTCGGCCTGGTAGGCGCCGCGTTTGCGCGACCAGGCCGGACTGTCGCCGCCATCCCCGGGGAACGGCGCCCATTCGCTGAGGTCGGGACCGAACTCGGTGCCGGGCCGGTCGGCACTGCCGGGCGCCCGGCCGGCGAGCACCCGTTCCATCTCCGACCACGTCGGTGGTCCTTGATCCCAGCCCACCCGCCAAGCTTATCGAACACAAGTTCGATGCGACAGCGGGGAGGAGTCAGCTGTTGGCCCGGCCCCGCTCGACGATGCCGGACCGACGATCGGCCACCCGAGCGGGGTCGAAACCTGCCATCCACTCGACCGACGTGTCGTTCTCCACGTCGAGCGCCGGGCCGACGAGATGCTGCTCGGCACGTCGATACGAGTCGAGCATGGTCCGCACCGCGAGCTGGTCACTCCCGGCCATGGACACCGCGAGTTCCATCGCCGCGGTCAGCAGCTGATCGTGGGCCACCACCTCGGTCACCAAACCGACCCGCAGCGCCGTCTGGGCATCGACGAACTCCCCGGACAGGCTCATGCGGCGCGCGAAACCCCGGCCGACCGCCTCCGGCAACCGGGACGTCAGACCCCAGCCCGGCAACACCCCGACCCGCGAATGGGTGTCGACGAAGCGAGCCCGTTCGGACGCGATCAGGACATCGCACGCGAGGGCGAACTCCAGACCACCGGTGGCGGCGACACCGTTGACGGCGCCGATGATCGGCTTCGAGATGGGGCGCCACGGATGCCCGACAGGTACGTCCGCATGATCGAGCAGTCGAGCACTCTCGGTCGACGAGCCCAACTCGGCCAGGTCCAGGCCGGCGCAGAATGCCGAGCCCGCGCCCGTGAGGATGACGACGTCGACGTCATCGTCGTGATCCGCGTTCGCCAATTCGGAACGGAGAGCGTCGATCAGGCCGGAGCTGAGCGCATTCCGGACCTCCGGACGGTTGAGGACCAACGTCCGCACCCGCCCGGATTGCTCGATCAGCAGAAGCGGTTCTCCCGACGTGGCCGTGTGGTCACTGGTCATGCGATGCCTTTCGGTGACGTCGGATCAACCCGCCGATTGCGGACGCTCGGCGAGCCCGAGCCGCAGGTGTTCGCTGTGGTAGACGGCCTCGTCGAGCAGCTGGGCGACATGGCTGTCATAGAGGCTGTAACTGATCGATCGGCCCGACCGGGTGCCGGTGACCAGCCCGAGGTTGCGGAGTAACCGGAGCTGATGGGAGACCGCGGATTGCTCCATGCCGACGGCGTCGGCGAGATCGGTCACCGAGCGCGGTCCGGACCGCAACTCGGTGAGGATGAGCAGCCGGCTCGGGGTCGCCAGCGCCTGCAGGGTGGTGGCGACGTGCACGGCCGATTCCGGATCGAGCCGCGCAGCCGGCCGCATCCCTTCATCGATGCCGTGTCCCATGCAGCGGATGCTACCGGCTGGACCTCACATGAAAACCTCTTCATATGAACTGTTACTGTCTAAGAGGTGGCTGTCGGCGAGTGGCTTCGACTCGGCGCCTCGCTCGCGCTCGGTGCCGGCTCAACCAGCAGGAGGGTGGCTGTCGGCAAGTGGCTTCGACTCGGCGCCTCGCTCGCGCTCGGTGCCGGCTCAACCAGCAGGAGGACGGCTGTCGGCGAGTGGCGTCGGCTCGGTGCCGGCTCAACCAGCAGAGCGGTCGACGACAGACGGGAGACACGATGGGTACGGCGGAGACGACGGAACAAACGGCCGGTGACATGACGGGCGCGGGAGCAGACCGCGGGACCACCCCGCCGTCGATCTTCCGGACGGGACTTCGGCTACCCGAGGTGCGCTGGGCGGGCCTCGCGCTGGCGCTGTTCCTCACGGGTTGGGTGCTCCAGATCAGCCAGGCGCCCGAATGGTCCTGGTGGACCGCATATCTCGCGTGCTATCTGGCCGGCGGATGGGAACCGACCCGATCGGGCCTGCAGGAACTGCGGGAACGACGACTCGACGTCGATCTGCTGATGATCGTCGCCGCCGTCGCCGCCGCGTCGATCGGGCAGGTCTTCGACGGCGCGCTGCTGATCGTGATCTTCGCGACCTCGGGCGCGCTGGAGGTCGTCGTCACCCAGCGCACCGCCGATTCGGTGACCGCCCTGCTCGGACTGGCCCCCGAACGGGCCACCCTGTATGCGCCCGACGGCACGACACGCGAGATCGACTGCCGCGAACTCGAAGTCGGCCAGCGCATCCTCGTCCGTCCGGGCGAACGGGTGGGCGCCGACGGCGTCGTCGTCGACGGCCGCAGCGAGGTCGACCAGCAGGCCGTGACCGGCGAGTCGGTCCCGATCGTGCGGGCGGCGGGCGACGACGTGCTGTCCGGCACCGTCAATGGCACCGGCGCGCTGATCGTCGAGGTCGCCCGTCCGGCGTCGGAGTCGGTGATCGCCCGCATCGCGACGCTCGTCGCCGAGGCATCCGAGACGAAGGCGCCGACCCAGCTCTTCATCGAGAAGGTCGAGCAGACGTACTCCGTCATCGTCGTCGTCGCCACCCTCCTGGTGCTGGGCGTCCCGATGATGTTGTTCGGCAACACATTCGACGAGGCGCTGCTTCGTGCCATCGTGTTCATGATCGTCGCCTCGCCTTGCGCCGTCGTCCTGTCGACGATGCCGCCGCTGCTCGCGTCGATCGCCAATGCCGGTCGGCACGGCGTCCTGGTCAAGTCCGCCGCGGTGATGGAGTCGGTGGGACGGACCTCGGTCGTCGCGTTCGACAAGACCGGCACCCTCACCGAGGGACGCCCGCAGGTCGTCGACGTGACGGCGTTCGACGGTCACGACCCGTCACAGGTGTTGGCGCTGGCCGCCGCGGTCGAGTACCCCAGTGAGCATCCCCTCGGTCGCGCGATCGTGACCGCCGCCGCCGACCGCGGACTGCGCGTCGGGGCAGTGGACAATTTCCGGGCACTTCCCGGGCGCGGGGTGACGGGTGCGGTCGGCGGGCGCCGCGTCACCGTCGAGCGCACCGTCGCCGGTTCGACCGGGACGATGGTCGGCGTTCTCGTCGACGGACGGGAGATCGGCCGGATCGAACTCGTCGATCGCCTGCGGGACGACGCCGCCGAGGCGGTGCGGCTGATCGGCGACGTCACGTCGGGTTCGGTCCTGCTGCTGACCGGCGACCGGCCATCGGTCGCCGCGGACGTCGCCGACCGGACCGGAATCCGCGAGGTACACGCCGACCTGCTGCCGGAGGACAAGGTCCGGATCGTCGGCGAGATCGAGGGACACGTGCTCGTGGTCGGCGACGGCATCAACGACGCACCGGCACTCATGGCGGCCGGGACCGGCATCGCGATGGGTCGTCGCGGTGCGGACCTCGCGGTCCAGACCGCCGACGCGATCATCGTGCGTGACGACCTCACCGCGGTCCCCGCGCTGATCCGGCTGTCCCGCCTCGCCCGCCGTTACGTCATCGCCAATCTGTGCATCGCCGCCACCGTGATCCTCACCCTCGTGACCTGGGATCTCATCGGCACCCTGCCACTCCCCCTGGCCGTGGCCGGGCACGAGGGTTCGACCGTGCTCGTCGCCCTCAACGGCGCCCGCCTGTTGCGGAAGTCGGCCTGGTCAGGCCCTCGGGGCGCACAATCGAAGACTTGAGGCGCACGGTCGACGCATACGGGCGCGCGACGCCGCGCGCGTAGTCGTTGCCATCGCCGCAAGTTAGTGTCACTCTGAGTACCAGACAGATCCGCGGCCCGCGGGCCGTGGACAGCCAGCGGGCCGTCGGCCCGCCCATCTGATGGGATCTCTTCCATGACGAGCTACTTCATCACCGGGGGCAGCGGGTTCATCGGGCGACGCGTACTCGAACGTCTCCTGACCGTCGCTCCCGACGCCACCATCCACGCACTGGTACGCGAGACCTCGCGCGCGGCGTTCCTCACCATGCTCGACGACCTCGACGCGGGCGACCGCGTGACACCCGTGGTCGGCGACCTGACCGCCCCGGGACTCGGTATCGCACCGGACACCGTCCCCGCGATCGATCACGTCATCCACCTCGCGGCGATCTACGACATGGCCGCCGACGCGGAGTCACAGCGCGCCGCCAACGTCGTCGGGACCTCGCGCGCCGCCGACTTCGCGATCGCGCACGATGCGCTGTTCCACCACGTCTCCTCGATCGCCGTGGCCGGTGACCACCGCGGTCGTTTCACCGAGATGGACTTCGAAGTCGGACAGGGCTTTCCGACTCCCTACCATCGCACCAAGTTCGAGGCCGAACGCGTCGTGCGCGAACGTGAGGGACTCCGCTGGCGCGTCTACCGGCCGTCGATCGTGGTCGGCGACTCGCGTACCGGCGAGATGGACAAGATCGACGGTCCCTACTACTTCTTCGGCCACCTCGCGGCGCTCGGCCGACTGCCCTCGATGCTGCGGCTGCCGATGCCCGATCTCGGGACGCTCAACATCGTGCCGGTCGATTACGTCGCCGCTGCGATGGTCGCCCTCCTCGGCGTGAACCCCACGCGCAGCGGACTGGTGTTCCATCTCAGCGACCCGAGGTCGCTCACCACGACGGAGATGTACAACGCGCTGGCGCCGGCGTTCAAGGCGCCGAAGGGGTTCGACGCCATCCCACGGGCTGCGGTGGAACCCGTGATGACGTTGTCCGGCATGGGGATCGCGCGGGTCGGACGTAATCTCGTCGCCGCTCAGCAGGGCATCCCCGGGGCAGTGCTCGACGCGGTGACGCTGCCGGTCGACTTCCGCGCCGACACCACCGTGGCGGTCCTGGGTGACCTCGGCATCACCGTGCCCGACTTCGCCGACTACGCCCCGCGCCTGTGGACCTACTGGTCACGACACCTCGACCGGTCGCGCAACCGGCGCACCGATCCGCGCGGGCCACTCGTCGGCAAGAACGTCCTCATCACCGGCGGGTCGAGCGGAATCGGCAAGGCCACCGCACGGATGTGCGTCGCACGCGGGGCCAACGTCCTCATCGTCGCCCGCAACGCCGACGAACTCGAATCGGCGACCGAGGAATTGAATTCGACGACGAGCAAGAAGGGCATTCCGCCCGGTCACGTCACCGCATACCAGTGCGACATCACCGACGAGGAATCGGTCAATGCGCTCGTCAAGACCGTGCTGGCCGCGCACGGTCACGTGGACGTCCTGGTCAACAATGCCGGCCGGTCGATCCGTCGCGCCACGGTCAACTCGGTGGACCGGTCTCACGACTACCACCGGGTGATGGCGGTCAACTACTTCGGCGCGGTGAACCTCGTCCTCGGACTGCTGCCGCACATGATCGCCCGGCAGGCGGGTCATGTGGTGAACGTGACCTCGATCGCGGTGCAGTCGCGTGGCCCGCGGTTCGGTGCCTACGCGGCGTCGAAGGCCGCCCTGGAGGCCTTCAGCGACGTCACCGGCACCGAGACGGTGTCCGACCACGTGACCTTCTCCAATGTCCGTCTCCCCCTCGTGAAGACGCGGATGATCGCGCCCACCGAGGCCTACGACAACCAGCCCGGGACCTGGAACGTCGACCGGGCCGCGGCGCGCGTGCTGCACGCGATCATCGATCGACCCAAGCGCGTCGACTCGCTGGTCGGGCTCGTCGCCGAGATCGGGCACCGCGTCACCCCCGGACTGACCACCCGCATCCTGCACCAGGAGTACCTGGTCTTCGGCGAATCGGCGGCGGCGCTGGGCCGTTCGGATCGTGACGCCGGCGGGCGGGACGCGTGATCGACACCCCGTATCTCGAGGTCGACGTCGACCGCATGACGCGCAACCTCGCGGTGCTCGCCGACCGCGCGCGATCGGCGGGCGTCGGGTTCCGGCCGCATGCGAAGACCCACAAATGCGCCGAGATCGCGCGTATGCAGATCGATTCCGGTGCCGCGGGGCTGGCGGTGGCCACCATCGGCGAGGCCGAGGCCTTCGCCGACGCCGCCGACATCACCTCGTGCACCGACATCTTCATCGCCTACCCCATCTGGCCGACCCCGGAAAAAGCCGCCCGGTTGCGCGCCCTCGCGGACCGGGTGTCGCTACGGGTGGGTGTCGACTCGGTGGCGGGCGCACGGCATCTCGGGGCGCTGCTCGGCGGGCAGCGGATCGAGGCGCTCGTCGAGGTCGACTCCGGGCAACACCGCACCGGGACCGCACCCGGGGACGCCGGAGACGTCGCGGCGGCGGGCGTGTCCGCGGGGCTCGACGTTGTCGGCGTGTTCACCTTCCCCGGCCACGGCTACGGCACCGGCGACACCCGTCGGCGGGCCGCGGAACAGGAGGTGGCGGCACTGCGTACGGCGGCGAAGAGTCTCCGAGCGCAGGGCATCGATCCGCGCGTGCGCAGCGGCGGGTCCACACCCACCGTCGAGTTCGTCGGCGACCCCACGTATGCGGGCGTGCTCACCGAGATCCGTCCGGGCGTGTATCCCCTCAACGACGCCCAGCAGGTCGAGATCGGCACCTGCGGATTCGACGACGTCGCGCTGACCGCGGTGGCGACCGTGGTGCGGAGCGAACCCGGACGGATCGTCGTCGACGCGGGCAGCAAGATCCTCGGCGCCGACCGAGCCGCCTGGGCGACCGGCCACGGACGCCTCCTCGATCACCCCGACGCCCGCGTCGTGCAGTTGTCCGAACACCATGCGGTGGTGGAGTTCCCGGCGGAATCGACGTCGGCCCCCCGGTTGGGCGATGTGATCCGGGTGGTGCCGAACCACGTCTGCACCGCGGTCAATCTCGTCGACGAACTGGTGGCGATCGACGGCTCGGACAGCCGGTGGCCGGTCATCGCGCGGGGGCGCAACAGCTGAGTCAGACGGGTCGGATTCCTTGCCGGACCAGGAATTTGCGTGCCCGTCCGAACTTGCGGTCGGTGGAGAACGCGTACCACTGCTGACTCACACCCGCTTCGTGGACGACGTCCCGGAACCTGCGGAACGCACCTCGTCCCTCGATCGCGCGCTCCAGACGGTTGCGCAGGTCGGGATCGGTGGTGCGCGTGGCGAAATCGGCCATGTCCCGCCAGCTGTCGCGCGAACCGATGCAGTCGAAGCGCAGCCAGCGATCCGGGTCCTCCTCGACGTCGAACTCCTCATCGAGCACGCCCGGCTCGAGCATCTCGTCGTTGTACACGAAGCCGGTGCTCAGGTCGATGAGTCCGCCGGTGGACCGGTTCGGATCACCCTCCATCTCGTCGCTGAGCATCTCGAGATCCACCGCGATCGGCCGTCCCGGCGCGGGTTCCCCGCGCAGGCTCGCGAGTAGTTCCTCGGCGAGTTCGGCGTCGCCGGCCTCTCCCCGTCGGTTGAGTTGTTCGACGATCGACACGGCCACCGGTTCGGCTCGCTCGCGGCGCTTCTGCAGTGCCATCGGTACCCCGGGGCCGACCTGCTGGAGTGCGTCGTGCAGATCGCATCCGATGACGGCATCCAGGAAACGATCGGCATCCGACGACGCGATCGACCCGCGTACCTCGCCCAGATCGAGTTCGCGTATCTCCTTCTGCGCGGGCCACTGGCCGACGAGCATCGGATGCGGAACGGTGGGGCGTGGTGGCGTCTCGTCGTCCCCATCGGCCGTCCGTCGACCGTACTGATCCGGGATGTCGCCCCAACCGAAGTACGCCAGCGGCGCTTTCGGTTTGATGCCCAACACGTCCACCGGGTCGACCTTCAGGTCTCCCACGACGCACCGATGGGTCCACCCGTCGCCGAGATCGAAGGTGTACTGGAACTCGGAACCGGTCGCTGCGAACGCGGCGACCTTGGCCGTGGCGATGTCCACGGGCTCGGAGATCGGGCCGCCGATACCACCGGCCAGGTCGGAACCGAGCGCGGCGTCGGCGACCACCCTGCCGTCGTCCAGGGTGAATAGTGACAGATGGGAACGATCCCATCGAGCGAACGCGTCATCGATGGCGGTCGCCAGATCCTTGAACGTGTGCGCCGGTCCGACCGCGAAAACCCTTCCGGGCCAGGGCCACAACTCAACGCCGCGACCACCGAGCAGTTCCACTGTCACCGACAACCAGGTACGTGCCATGCGTCGAGAGTGGCATTTTCTAGGCGAACGCGCACGCTTTCGGTCGCGTCGTTTCTTCTCGAAGGCCACTCCGCGGGACGCAGTCACTCGTAGACACCTTCGACGATCCACTCCCCGGCGCGGTAACACAGCAGCAGGGCGCGCGAATCGTCGAGCAGCACCTGCGCACGCGCGGTCAGTCCGGTCTCGGCGGCTCCGATCGGCACCGAGGCCCCGGCGGGCCGGTCGGCGCCTCCGACCGGCCAGGGCCCGGCCCACCAGCACAGGCCCCAACTCGACCGGCGCGCCCGGGACGAGGCCAGCGCGACGGTCACAGGTTCGGCGGTGAAGGCCCCGCGATCGGTCACCTTCACCGGTTGCCCCACGGCGTCGAGCACGTGGATCGCGGTCTCCACCAGCACCGTCGGGCTGGGTTGTGGCAGGCGTCCGGGCCATGGCGCCGACGGATCCCGGCGCGGCACCGGCTCGTCGCCCAGTGAGACCATGGTGATCCGTTCGGCGGGTCCACGACCACCGCTCAGCACGGGAATACGGACCGCATCCCCGCCCAGCAGCCCCTGTATCCGCACCAGCGAACGCCGGGCGCGCTCCTCCACATCCGGTTCACCGGCCAGCCCGCCACGGGAGAGATCGTCGGTGAGCTGATAGTGCAGGGCCCCGGCCTCGACGACCTCGACCGGTTCGAGCCGCAGCCGGACGATCGGCGAGTCGGGTCGGGCACTGCTCCTCGCTGCGCGCGGCTCGACCCGCGGGGAGGTGGGCCGCGCCGCGCCGGTCAGCCACCCCTCGAGTTGCCATCGGATACGATCCGCGGTTGTCTCCGGCGTCAGCGGTTGGGCACATCGCCAGGTCCGCGAATGCTGTTGTCCGCGTTCGGTGGTCGCGATGATGGTGAGTCGCGTGCAGGCCACCGCGGCATCACGCAGGCGTCGGTGCAGCACGTCGGCGAGGGTGCGACCGATGAACGCCGCGACGTCGATGCGGTCGACCGGCGGGTCGCAGGTGTGGTCGACGTCGAGTTCGGCCGGCACACCACGTGACGACGGGACACGCCCCGGCAGCGCATTGGCCAGCCGGTGCGCGACGACCGCATCCCGGGCGAACCGGGTGGCGACGTCGGTGACGGACATGTCGGCGAAGGCGCCGATCGTGCCGATCCCCAGCCGGCGCAGCAACTCCACGAGATCGGCACGGGACGGATCGCTCATGCTGGGTTCGACGGCGAGGTCGGCGACGGGGCGGCCGGCGAGGTACTCCCGGTCACCCCCGGGCTCCACCTGATGTCCGTGCCGGGCGGCGAGGACGGCGGTGAAGATCTCGTCGGCGATGCCGACCTGCGACTCGATGCCGCACGCCGACACCACGTCGACGAGCTCCTCCGCGAGGGCCTCCATCCCGCCGAAGTAGCGGGCGGCACGGTCGCCGGCGATCACCAGGAGACCCGGCCGGAGCACTTCGAGGGCGGGGATCACCTCGGCGACCGCGGCGACCACCGGTTCGAACAGCCGTCCGTCCCGGTTCTCGTCGGCGGCGACCACGGTCATCTCCGTGCACGCCGCCTGCGCCTGTCGCTTCCGCATCCCCCGCCGCACACCGGCGGCCCGTGCCGAGGCCGAACAGGCCACCACCCGATTCGCCGACAGCACCGCGACCGGATGCAGCGGGGGCAGATCCGCCTCGGCCGCCGCGGCCATCGCCGGCCAGTCCGGGCACCAGAGCGCGAGGATACGCCGGGACCCCTGCTCTCCGGAGGGCATCAGTTCGCCACCGCGAGCACCGGGGAGACGGTCGCCGCCGCGACCATCTCGACCGTGCGATCGGCACCGTGGCCCGTGGCCCGGAGTTCGACCTCGGTGCTCTCGGATCGCCGGCCGCGGCCCGACACCGTGACCTGCAGCCGCATCCCGCCGATGCGGCCGTAGCCGCTGCGTGCGGAGTCGAGACCGGCCGCGCGGGAGGCGGGAGCAGACCGGCCGGGCAGGACCGGACTGTGCCGGTAGGTGAGGACACGGGCCTCGAGGGCCAGTTGCGCACCCGGCCATGCACCACCGGTCACCAGCAGCACCGACGACTGCTTGCGCACGCGGCCCATGACCACCCGGGCACGCGAGGGGGCCACCATCTCGTTCCGCGGGCGAGCCCCCTGGCCGCCGCTCCCCAGGTCCAGGATCACCAGGTCCATACCGTCGAGCAGCACCGCTGCCACCTCGACGGGGTCGGGACCGGGATCGGGGATGGTGGCGATGCGGGACAGGTCGGCGCCCATCTCCGCCGCGGGCAGCAGACTCAACCGGGGCAACCCGACGATCCCCACCTGTCCACCCGCACGGGTCACCGAAGCGATCATCGCGATCAGCACCGAACGGGCGCCGTCGAGCCGGGCCACCGATCCTCGCGGAATACCGTTGTGCGGCAAGATGTCCGACAACGATTCCGGCACGGGGAGGACACCCACCGACCGGTCTCGGACCTCGACCACCCGCTGGTCGGGCCGACCGGACATGGCCGCCATCCGTCGGCGCAGACCCGCCAGCTCGTCGGCCCGGCCACCGGCCGCCGTATCGGTCACGGCATCGGTCACGGCCACACCAGCAGAGACATCCATTCCGGCACCCTCCAGTCGACATGAGTAGTTCTCGAGCGAGCCGGGAAGGTGCGCGCCATCAGGGTTCTCGACACAGTTCCCGAACGATCCCGAGGGAGGCCCCTCGTCCGCCGATCATTCGAACACTGTTTCGATTATTCGAGAGTAGAACCAACCACCGACAAGCGTCAACTGAAGCCGAAAGCCGTTGTGCAGCACGGAATGTTCGCATCCGCGTCGAATCCGCCCAGCTCAGGGGTGCGGTCAGGACGACACGGGTCAGAACAGGGTGAGGGCGTGCTGCAGCTCGGGCGCGGCCACCGTCGCCGGCGAGTCGGGACCCGATTGCCGGAGACCGCCGGAACCGGCCAGGCCATGCCGGTGCACGAGCGGCTTCATCCGGTCACGCAGCCACGAGGAGTACTCCGGGGTGACATAGGCGCCACGCCCGTAGAGCCCCCGGTACCGGCGGATGAGCGCCGGATGCTCCCCCGCCAGCCACTCGAGGAACCACGGCTTGGTCGAGGATCGCAGATGCATCGGGAACGCGGTCACACCAGACGCGCCCGCCTCGGCGAGGGCCTCTAGCAACGAGTCGAGATGCGCGGTCGAATCCGTGAGGTACGGGATGACGGGGGCCACCATCACGTGCGGCGCGATGCCGGCGTCGGCGAGATCGCGGATCACCGACAGCCGCGCCTGGGGCGACGGCGTCCCCGGTTCGATCTTCTTCTGCAGGTCCTGATCGAGGATCGCCAGCGAGATCCCGACGCTGACCGAGACCTCCCCCGCAGCCTGACGCAACAGCGGAAGATCCCGACGGATCAAGGTGCCCTTGGTCAGGATGGAGAACGGCGTCCGGGACTCGGCGAGCGCGGAGATCACGCCCGGCATGAGTCGGTACCGCCCCTCGGCACGCTGATACGGGTCCGTGTTGGTGCCCAGCGCCACCGTCTCCCGGGTCCACGACCGGCGTTTGAGTTCCTTGCGCAGCACCGCCGCGACATTGAGCTTCACCACGACCTGGGTGTCGAAATCGGTGCCCGCGTCGAGGTCGAGATACTCGTGCGTCGGACGGGCGAAACAGTAGCGGCAAGCATGCGTGCACCCGCGAAAGGTGTTGACCGTGAACTGGAACGGGAGCTGCGAGGCCTCTGGCACGCGATTGAGCGCACTCTTGGCCAACACCTCGTGGAATGTGACACCCTCGAAGTCGGGCGTACGCACCGACCGCACCAGACCCGAGCGGCTCAGCCCCGGGAGCGACCCGTCGTCGACCTCGACCGCCTGATCCGACCATCGCATGATGGGAGTCGAACATACGTACGAGATGGCTGTCAAGTGCGGTGCCCGCGGCGTCGACCTCGCCGCTATCATCTCCGTATGTCGACGACCGCCGGAACCCACCATGCGCCGGGTCCCCAGTACCTGGTGGCCGGCCGGTACCGTCTGAAATCGCGCATCGGCGGCGGCGGTATGGGAACCGTGTGGCTCGCCCGCGACCAGCTCCTCGACCGTGACGTCGCCGTCAAGCAGGTCGTCTCCACCGAGGGCCTCACCGAGGACTCCGCCGACAACGTGCGCAAGCGGGCCATGCGGGAGGGGCGGATCGCCGCGAAGCTCTCCCACCGCAACGCGATCGCCATGCACGATGTCGCTCTCGACCGCGGCGAGCCCTGGCTGGTCATGGAATACCTACCTTCCCGCAGTGTGGCCCAGATCTTGCACGCCACAAAGACTCTCGCGCCCGCCGAGGCCGCCCAGATCGGCGCCCAGGTCGCCGATGCGATGGTCGAGGCCCACGCCGCGGGGATCGTGCACCGCGACATCAAGCCCGGCAACATCCTCATCGCCGAGGGAGGACGGCAGACCGGCCTGGTCAAGATCACCGACTTCGGGATCTCGCGGGCGAAGGACGATGTCACTCTCACCCAGACCGGCGTGATCACCGGAACGCCTGCGTATTTCGCCCCCGAGGTCGCGCGCGGCGCCGATCCACAGGAGGCCTCGGACGTCTACTCGCTGGGCGCGACCGTCTACACGATGGTGGAGGGTCAGCCGCCGTTCGGTGTCGACGACAACTCGATCGCCTTGCTGCACAAGGTCGCACGCGCACGCATCAATCCCATGCAGAATGCCGCCGAGCTCGAGCCGATCCTGCTGCGCCTCCTGGAACCGAGCCCGACCAAACGCCCGACGATGAGTCAGGCACGAGACATGCTCACCTCGTTCGCGGCCGGTTCCCGAGGCACCCGCGACCAGGTCCTGACCGGCCTCATCACCCGGCCCGGAGCGGGCACGCCGGCCCGGTCACAGCGTTCCGCACGGTCGTCGACGACCGGTTCGCATCGTCCGGCCGGTGCCACCCTGCCCCCATACGCCCCGACGATGTCCGCCGATCGCGGCTCCCGCGATCTTCCGGACACACGTCGCGGCATGTCCCCGACCCTGATGTCGACGCCGCAACCACATTCGTCGACGCCGAGACCGCCTGCCTCCCAGCAGTACTCATCCGGATCCCGGCAACCGAACCCCGGTCCGCCGGCGCCGGGCACGTCGAGCACGGCACTGGCGGTGTCGATCTTCGTGTTCTTCGCCGTGCTCGCGGTCGTCGTCGTACTCGCGATCGCGCTGTTGCGCTGAGCCGGCGCCGCTGCGGTCAGCCGATGTGACGGGTGGCAGCCCATCGAGTGAGGGCATTGCGGTTGGACTGCTGGGTCTTCCGCAAAACGTTCGACGCGTGTGTCTCGACCGTCTTGATCGAGATGAACAGCTCCTCGGCGATCTCCCGATAGGTGTACCCGCGCGCGAGCAGGCGCAACACCTCCAGTTCGCGCCTGGTCAGCGAGTCGAGTTCGGGGTCGAGCGGCGGTTCGGGTGCCGAGGACTTGCCGGTGAACGAGTCGAGGACGAAGCCCGCGAGACGTGGGCTGAACACCGCGTCGCCGTCGGCGACCCGGCGGACCGCGTCGGCGAGTTCCGGGCCCGCGATCGTCTTGGTCACGTAACCGCGGGCACCGGCCCGGATGGTCGCGATGACATCCTCGGCCGCGTCCGACACGCTCAGGGCCAGGAAGACCGGCGGTGTCGAACCCGTTGCATTCGAACCCGTTCCGTTCGATCCGAGTCGATCGAGCACCCCGCGCAGGACCGCCACCCCGCCGCCGGCCGGCATGTGCACGTCGAGCAGGACCACATCGGGAGCCGCCGCCACGATCCCGTCGATCGCCTCGGGTACGGTGCCCGCCTCGCCGACGACGCGCAGGCCCGGCTCGTCGGCCAGTTCGGCACGGACCCCGGAGCGGAAGACCGCATGGTCGTCGACGAGATAGACGGTCACCGGACCGGGGCCGGTCGGGTCGGAACTCGGGGAACTCGGCGTCATCGTGCCTTCCTGTTGTCGGTCGGGGCGACCGCGTCGGCGGTCACCTCGGCAGAGCGTCGGGTGTCGTCCGCTCTCTCGTCGATCGATCCCGATCCCCCGTCACCACGCGGCATCATCAGACCCACGTTCGTCCCGCGCCCGGGGGTCGACGTGATCCGCACGCGGCCGCCCATCCTCTCCACACGTGCGCGGATCGACCGGGAGATGCCCTGGCGGTCGTCGTCGACGGCGTCGGGGTCGAAACCGATTCCCCGGTCACGGACATACACCTCGACCTCGTCGTCGGTGATCTCGCCGTACACGTCCACGGTGCGTTCACCGGAGTGCTTGGCGGCGTTGACCAGCGCCTCGCGCGTGGCCCCGACGAGAGCCGACCAGCGTTTGGCGTCCCGGGTGTTGTCCGGACGCAGATCGCCGACGGTGATGATCTCCACCTCGATACCGTAGGCGTCCTCGACCTCGGCGCCGACACTGCGCAGTGCCGCCGCGAGCGAGCCGCGTTCGGTGGCCGGATCGCCGAACAGCCAGGCCCGCAACTCGCGTTCCTGACTCCGGGCCAGGCGTGCCACGTCCTCGGGGCGGCCCGCCTTCTTCTGGATCAGGGCCAGGGTCTGCAGGACCGAGTCGTGCAGATGCGAGGCGATCTCCTCGCGCTCGGCGTTGCGAATGCGGGCCGAGCGCTCCTCGTTGATGGTGCGCAGCATCCGCATCCACAGGGGCACGGTCAACAGGACGACGCCGATCAGGGTCGCCCCGACCGCGAGGATCGTGGAATTGAGACCGCCGAAGCTGCGATCCCCGGCCACCACCACGACCACGAGGCCGCCGACAACGAGCGCGACGCCGCCGATCAACCGCGTCCAAGTGCGCAGTGGGGTGCGGGGTGCGCGCGGGGATGTGTCGAATTCGCGCCACACGAGGGCGGCGCCCAACGCGATGAAGACGAACGGGATGAGGTACTCCGCCGGGGTCCCCGACGCCGCGAATCCGACCACGCCCATGGCCACCAGCCCGACCATCGCCAGACCGAGGGATTGACGACGCTCTCCCGGTGCCGGTGACGCGGTGTCGTCGCCCTGCGGGCAGAAGAACCACAGCAGCCCGTAGGCGGCGACCCCGGCGCCGGCCAGCGCGGCCAGGACCACGAAGACAATCCGCACGCGGAAGACCTCGACCCCGAGATGATCGGCCAGTCCGCCGGCGACACCGGCGACGACGCGACCGCCGTCGCGGCGCACCAGTCTCGGGACCGGCTCGACCTCCATTCGACTCACTCCTCGATCGTCCCATGCGATCGGCTTCGCGACATCGGGGTCAACCCCGGATCATGCGCCGCGATCTCAGGGTGTGTCCGCTCCGCCGCCCCGGGCCTCGGGATTCTCCGGGGGACAATTCAGGGGATCACCCGATGTGTCCGGGGCCGGACGGGCGGCACGATGATCGTCATGGACACCAAGGAGTTCCAGCAGCAGATCCAGGGCCTGTGGGCGACCCGTCCGTATCGGCCCGACGATCGGACGATTGCCGGCGTGTGCACCGGCATCGCCGCCCGGTATCGCGTCGACCCGACTCTGGTGAAGGTCGCGTTCGTGGTGGCCGCCTTCTTCGGCGGCAGCGGACTCATCCTCTATCTCGCGGCCTGGGTCGCGTTCCCGGGCGCCGGACGCGCCCGCGCCGATGCGCTCCGTGTCGATTCCCCCCGGGCCGGTCACACCGCGTCGCACAACTCGATGCACGGCCTGGGGAATCCGCAGGTGATCCTGCTGGTCGTGCTCGCGATCGTCATCGTCACCTCATTCGGCCCCAATCGCACCTGGGGCTCGGGCGGGCTCGTCGGCGCGATCCTGATGCTCGGCGGCTGGTACCTGCTGTACCTGCGGACCCCGACTCCACCGGCCGGTACCAGCATCGACACCGCGGCGGTCACCGACATCGTCGTCCCGCCACCGGCGGCCGGGCAGTTCGAACGGTGGGTGCCGCGCGCGATGAGCCACCCGGCCCCCGACGCGGTCACCCCCACGGACGGCCCCCAGACCCCAGGAGCATCCATGACCAAAGCACCGGACACGTCCGCGATCGGCGGGAATCCGGCCACCGAACACCCGGCCACCCCGGCGCCGGGAGTTGAACTGTCGAAGAGTGAACCACTCGAGGCGAGTCCACCCGCGTGGGATCCGTTGGGAGCGGCGCGGTTCGCCTGGGATCTGCCCGAGCCGACCCGCCCGGCCGAACCGGCCGTCCGTCGGCACCGACGCTCACCGCTGACCTTGATCGTGGTCGGTCTGGCGACCATCGTGGGTGCGATCGGTGCGGGCCTGCACCAGATGGGTGTCGAGTGGTTCACCGTCCCCCACATCCTGTCGCTCTCCCTCGCCGTGATCGGAGCCGGACTCCTCGTCGCGGCCGTCGTCAAGCGTCGCACCGGCGAGCACAGCACGGGCCTGGCGCCCATCGCGGTCTCTCTCGGTGCCGCGGTCATCGTCACCACCGTGATCTCCGGGGTCAACGGCCTGTCCGGCCCGCTGCCGCCCGGCGGGGTCGGTGACCGCGAGTGGAAGCCGTTGACCGAGAACGACATCCAGGCCGAGTACTCACTCGGCATCGGTGAGATGGCCTTGGACCTACGTGCGGTCGACCTCACCGCCGACCGGACCGTACGACTCGAGAGCGGGGTCGGCAAGATCACGGTCCACGTGCCGGAGACCATGAACGTGCGTGCCGACTGCCAGACCGGTGTCGGCGACTACAACTGCCCCACCGGGCTCGACGGCGGACGTGACGGCACCGATGGCCCGGTCCTGCAGATCGAGGCCCGCACCGGATTGGGAGAGGTCGAGGTCCTGCGATGAGCACCGAGATGAACGCTTCCGGCACCGATGACGACCGAGGTTGTGGCGCCACCCATCGCGCTCCCGGTCTGGGGCTGCTCGGACTCGCCGCCCTTGCGGTGGCCGGGTGGGGGCTCGCCGACGGGCCGGCACTGCCCGACGCCGCCGACCTCGGATGGGTCGTCGTCGGGATCGGGCTGCTGGTCGGACTCGTGCTGATCGTGTCCGGCACGCGTTCGCGGCGCTGAGAACCGGCACGCACTGACGAGAGCGGCCGGTGGCAGACGCCACCGGCCGCTCTCGTCAGCTCATTCCCACTCGATGGTGCCCGGCGGCTTGCTCGTCACGTCGAGCACCACCCGGTTGACCTCGGCGACCTCGTTGGTGATGCGGGTGGAGATGATCTCGAGGACCTCGTAGGGCACACGCGTCCAGTCCGCGGTCATCGCGTCCTCGCTCGACACCGGGCGCAGCACGATCGGGTGGCCGTAGGTGCGGCCGTCTCCCTGCACGCCCACACTGCGCACGTCGGCCAGCAACACGACCGGACACTGCCAGATCTGCGAGTCGAGGCCGGCGGCGGTCAGTTCCTCGCGCGCGATCAGGTCGGCCTTGCGTAGCGTCTCCAGTCGGTCGCCGGTCACCTCGCCGACGATGCGGATCGCCAGGCCGGGCCCGGGGAACGGCTGGCGGGCGACGATCTCCTCGGGCAGCCCCAGTTCGCGGCCGACCGCACGCACCTCGTCCTTGAACAGCAGACGCAGCGGTTCCACGAGACTGAACTCGAGGTCGTCGGGCAGACCCCCGACGTTGTGATGACTCTTGATGTTCGCGGTGCCGCTGCCGCCGCCGGACTCGACGACGTCGGGGTACAACGTGCCCTGGACGAGGAAGTCGACCTTCTCCCCCGCCTCGGCCTCCTCGCCGAGGACCTCGCTGACCGCACCCTCGAACGACCGGATGAACTCGCGGCCGATGATCTTGCGCTTGGTCTCGGGGTCGCTGACGCCGGACAGCTCACGCAGGAATGTGTCGGCGGCGTCGACCGTCACCAGCTTCGCCCCGGTCGCGCCGACGAAATCGTGCTGTACCTGTTCGCGTTCTCCGGCGCGCAGGAGACCGTGGTCGACGAAGACACAGGTCAGACGATCGCCGATGGCCCGCTGCACCAGCGCGGCGGCCACCGCGGAATCCACGCCGCCGGAGAGCCCGCAGATGGCCCGCCCGTCACCGATCTGGTCGGCGACCGCGTCGATCAGCGCGTCGGCGATGTTGGCCGCGGTCCAGGTGGCCTCGAGACCGGCGATCTCGTACAGGAAACGGGTGAGGATCTGCTGGCCGTGCGGCGTGTGCAGCACCTCGGGGTGGTACTGCACACCGGCCATCCGGCGCTTCAGGTTCTCGAAGGATGCGACCGGCGCGCCGGGCGTCGACCCGGTGACGGTGAACCCCTCCGGCGGGGACTGGACGGCGTCGTTGTGGCTCATCCAGACCGGCTGGGTGTCCGAGAGACCCTGGTGGAGAACGCCTTCGCCGTTGGTCGTGAACGTCGTCCGGCCGAACTCGCGCCCGCCGGTGTTGGCCACCTCACCGCCCAGCTTGTCCGCCATCGCCTGGAAGCCGTAGCAGATGCCGAAGACCGGGACGTCGAGGTCGAAGAGAGCGGGATCGAGGTCCGGCGCGTCCTCCGCGTACACCGACGACGGTCCGCCCGACAGGATGATCGCGACCGGATCCTTCTCCTGGATCTCCGCGATCGGCGCCTCGTGCGAGATCACCTCCGAGTAGATCCGCGCTTCCCGCACCCGACGCGCGATCAGCTGCGCGTACTGCGCGCCGAAGTCGACGACGAGCACCGGCCGCGGGCCCTCGAGGAAGTCCTCGGGAGAGGACGAGTTCGCAGAAGAAGTGTCTGTCACCGGGCCGAGTCTAGTGGGCGGACCGGCGTCGATACCTGGTCACCCCGCCCGGTGGGTGCGGCTGCGCCGCCGCCGCGTGAAATACTCCGGAATCGACATGACTGCATCGCCGAAATCCCCCAACCGCTGGTCGCTGAGCATCGGCGACCTCACCCAGGCCGCCGTGTTCGCCGCGCTGATCGCCGCGCTCGGCCTGCCCGGGACCATCACCATCGGCACCAGCGGTGTGCCGATCACGTTCCAGTCGCTCGGGGTCATCCTCGCCGGGGCGGTCCTCGGTCCGAGGAAGGGCACGCTGGCCGTGGTCATCTTCATGGTGCTGGCGATCGCCGGACTCCCGATTCTCTCGGGCGGACGCAACGGCCTCACCGCGCTGTCCTCTCCGACGGCCGGATACTTCATCGGGTTCCTCCCGGCGGTCATCGTCATCGGGGTGCTGACCGCGATGATGGTTTCGACAAGCTCAACCGGCGGGAGGACGGGCTCCGGGAAATACCGCGTGCTGTGGGGCATCGGCATCAACGCGCTCGGCGGCATCGTCGTCCTCTACGCGTGTGGGGTGCTCGGCCTGCTGGTGCGGACCGACCTGACACTGTGGGCGGCCATCGCGACCAACGGGTCGTTCATCCCCGGCGACATCGCCAAGTGCGTCATCGCGGCCCTCGTCGCGGCCCAGGTCCACCGCGGCCGGCCGGGCCTCATCGAACCGTTGCGCGCGCGCCGATCCGGCACCGTGGCCGGCTGACCCTCGCCCCACCCCACCGGCGATGATCGAGTTCACCGACGTCACCCACGCCTACGGCGACCGCGTCGTCCTGCGCGAGGTCTCACTGACGTTGTCGGAGAACCGGATCGGGATCGTCGGCGCCAACGGGAGCGGCAAGTCGACGCTGGCGCGGATGATCAACGCGCTCGTCGTGCCCGACTCCGGGACCGTCATCGTCGACGGGCTCTCGGTCGCGAAGAACAAGCGTGAGGTCCGACGCCGGGTGGGCTTCATCTTCTCCGACCCCGACCGTCAGATCATCATGCCGACGGTCCGCGAGGACATCGAATTGTCGCTTCGTCGAACCGATCTCGACAAGTCGGCGCGCGCCGAGCGCGCCGGCGAGGTACTCGCCCGATTCGGCCTCGCCGACCACGCGGACCATCCGGCCCAGCGGCTCTCCGGCGGGCAGAAGCAGCTCCTCGCCCTGGCGTCGGTGTTCGTGACCGACCCCGCGATCATCGTCGCCGACGAACCCACCACCCTGCTCGACCTGCGCAACACCCGCATGCTCGCCGACGTGTTCGCGACCCTCGACGAGCAAGTCGTCGTCGTCAGCCACGATCTCGACATCCTGGCCGACTTCGACCGTGTCATCGTCGTCGACGAGGGGCGGGTCGTCGTCGACGACGAACCTCGGCCCGCGCTGGCCGCCTACCGCGGGATGATGTCGTGAACGTCCTCGGCGTCTACCGTCCCGGCAACACGCTGCTGCACCGACTGCCCGCGGGCGTCAAGTTCGTCGCGATGGGCGTGGTGATCCTGGTGCTGTCGCTGATGGTCCGGTCGCTCACCGCCCTCGGCATCGCGACGGCCGGGGTCGCGGTCGTCTACGCACTGGCGGGGATCGGGCCGCGCGAGGCGTGGCGGCAGCTGCGGCCACTGATGTGGTTGCTGCTGTTCATCTTCGCGTTCCAGGTCGTCTTCACCGACTGGCGGCGGGCGGTGGTCGTCTGCGGCGTCCTCGCGCTGTCGGTCGCACTCGCCGCGGCCGTCTCGCTGACCACCCGCACGACGGACATGCTCGACACGATCGTCCGCGCGCTCGGCCCACTGAGACGGCTCGGGGTGCGCGTCGACCTCATCGCTCTCGCGCTGGCACTGACCATCCGGGCGATCCCGCTGATGGTCGAGGTGGTGCGGGAGGTCGACGAGGCGCGCAAGGCGCGCGGACTCCGGCCCGGTCCACGCATCCTCGTCGCCCCGGTCGTCCTCGCCGCCCTGCGCACCGCCGACGGTTTCGCCGACACCCTCACCGCGCGCGGACTGGACTGAGGCGACCTCTCAGAGCAGATCGGAGAGTGCGTCCTCGAGCCGTGGGAAGCGGAAGTCGAACCCGGCGTCCGCGAGCACATCCGACCGCGCACGGCGCCCAGTGAGTCCGAGGGCCGGGTCCGTGCGCAGCACCACCGCACCGAGTTTCAGCAACCACGCGGGCGCCGGCGGCGCGGGCGGCCGTCCGATCTCCGCGCGCAGTATCGCCATGAGTTCGGCGTTGCGCACCGGATGCGGACTGGCCGCCACGACGACACCGTCGGGCAGCGACACCGCGTCGTCGACCCGCAGTGCCGCGCGGGCGATCGCGAGCCAGTCGTCGATGTGAATCCAGCTGAACCACTGCCGGCCGTCGCCGACCCGGCCGCCGAGCCCGAACCTGGTGAGCCCCACGAGGCGTCGGATGGCCGGCGAATCAGCATCGAGCACGATCGAGGTGCGCAGCACGGTCAGATGGTCGGTGTTCGCGCCGTCCACCGCCTCCTCCCAGGGCCGTGCGACCCCGGTCATCTGCGGGAGGCCCACCGGAATCGGCGTCGATTCGGTGCACCACAGTTCGCCCGCGTCGCTCCAGATCGCGGTCGTGCTGGACTGCAGCCAGTACGAGATCGGCGTCGTGCGTTCGCGCGATGCGGTGACGAGTGCGCGCGTCGCGTCGACCCGACTGTTCCGCAGTGCGGCGATGTTGGCGACGGTGGGGCGGCAATCCACGAGCTTGCCCGCGAGGTTGACCACCGCGGTTGGACCGTCCCCGGTCAGCACTTCGGCCCAGTCGCCCTGGGTCCTGCCGTCCCAGACCACCTGCTCGAACGGCGACGACGGATCGACCCGCCGCGTCAGGATGACCGGATGGTGTCCACGTTCGGCGAGATCGGTCGCCAGATGCGTTCCCAGCGAACCACTTCCGCCCGCCAACACCACGGTCAGCGGTTCTGTCCCCGGCATGCGTCTCCCCCGTTCGGCACTGGACGACGACACTACCCGCCGACGCCGCCGACCGGGATTTCGTGGTCACAGTGCGCGTGACGGCGCACCGATGCTACGAGATGCGCTGGGCCGTGAGTGGAGTGGCGGGGACGACCGGGGTGATCGGCAGCCGCAGGGCGCCGGGTGCGTCGGCCGGCACCACCGGGGACGTCGGCGTCGCGGGCTCGATGCGGCGATACGGCTCGCCCTGGGCAGGACGCCGGTCCTGTTCGCCCTTGTTCGGCCACAGTGCCGCCGCGCGTTCCGCCTGCGCACAGATCGTCAGCGACGGATTGACGCCGAGGTTCGCCGACACCGATGCACCGTCGGCGATGTGCAACGTCGGGTAGTTCCACACGCGCTGGTAGGGATCGATGACGCCGTTGTCCGGGTCGTCGGAGATCGCGCAGCCGCCGAGATAGTGCGCGGTCAGCGGCATGTTGACGATGTCGCCCCAGGTCCCGCCGGCGACGCCGCCGTCGAGCTTCGCCGCGATCCGGCGAGTTGCCTCGTTGCCCTTCGGAATCCACGTCGGATTCGGCTCGCCGTGGCCCTGCTTGCTGGTGACGTACCGCAGCGGTCCGCGCTTCCGGACGAAGGTGGTCAGCGAGTTGTTGTTGTTCTGCATGACCAGCGCGATCACGGTCCGCTCGCTCCACTGTCGCACCACGAGCAACCGCACCAGCAGGAGCGGGTTGCGGGCGACCTGACGCAGGAACTGCCCGAACCGGTTGCGCCGGGACCCGCCGTCGGTGAGCAGGGTCTGCAGGTACGCGATCGCGTTGGAGCCCTTGCCGTATCGCACCGGTTCGATGTGCGTGTTCGGCTCGGGGTAGAACGACGAGGTGATCGCGACGCCGCGCGAGTAGTCGTTCTCCGGGTCGATCCGCGACCCCATCGCACCCAGGATCGACTCCGAGTTGGTGCGCGTGAGCCGACCCATCGCGTCCGAGATCTGCGGCAGCGTACCGAGTTTCGCGTGGTGTAGCAGTCGTTGGGTGTTGAACGTGCCGGCCGCCAGGATGACCTGGCCCGCCGTGATCGTGTGTCGACGGCGTCCGAGCGGACCCCACGACGACGAGTGATGCGTGCCCACCTCCCAGACACCGTCGGCGCGCTGCCGCAGCGAGTCCACCGTGGTCCGGTCGATGATGGTGGCGCCGTGGCGTTCCGCGAGGCCGAGATAGTTCTTCAGCAGGGTGTTCTTGGCACCCACCCGGCATCCGGTCATGCACGCGCCGCACTCGGTGCAAGCGGTTCGGGCCGGACCCGCACCGCCGAAGTACGGGTCGGCGACGGTCTCGCCGGGCGCCCCGGACAGACCGGTCTTCGCACCGAAGAACACACCGACCGGTGTCGGGGTCACCGTGTCCCCGACACCCATCTCGGCGGCGACTTCGGCGACCACGCGGTCGGACGCGGTGACCGTCGGGTTGGTGACCACCCCGAGCATCCGCCGGGCCTGGTCGTAGTACGGGCTGAGCTCGTCCTCCCAGTCGGTGATGTGATTCCACTGCGGATCGGTGAAGAACGGCGTCGGGGGCTTGTAGAGCGTGTTGGCGTAGTTGAGCGAGCCGCCGCCGACGCCCGCCCCGGCGAGGATCATCACGTCCTTCAGGGCGTGGATGCGTTGGATGCCGTACAGGCCCAGCTTCGGTGCCCACAACCATCGGTTCAGGCGCCAGCTGGTCTTGGCGAAGTCCTCGTCCTCGAACCGACGCCCGGCCTCGACCACGCCGACGCGGTACCCCTTCTCCACCAGCCGCAACGCACTCACGCTGCCGCCGAACCCGGAGCCGACGATCAGAACGTCGAAGTCGGTGGCGTGTTCGGTCGAGGTGTCGAATCCCATGCCGAACATACTAACGCGCATTGTCACATAAAGAGACCCAGGTCACCCTAACTATCAGCCGCGGACGGACAACCCCACGCGCTGGAATTCCTTGAGGTCGCAGTAACCGGCCTTCGCCATGGCCCGACGCAGTGCGCCGACGACGTTCAGCTCGCCGTACGGGTCGTCGGAGGGGCCGTAGAGGACCCGCTCGAGACTCGGTCGGTCCTCGCCCGCGGCGACCTGCAGGAGGGCGCCGCGCGGGGTGTCGGGGTGAGCAGCGGCCGACGGCCAGTACCACCCGTTGCCGGGCGCGGAACTCGTTGCGGCGATCGAGGTCCCGAGGACCGCGGCGTCGGCTCCACAGGCGATCGCCTTGACGATGTCGCCCGAGCTGTGGATGTCGCCGTCGGCGATGACGTGGACGTAGCGACCGCCGGTCTCGTCCAGGTAGTCGCGACGCGCGGCGGCGGCGTCGGCGATGGCGGTGGCCATCGGCACACCGATGCCGAGCACCTCGCCCGTCGTGGTGGCTCCCGCGGCGGAACCGTAGCCGACGATCACGCCCGCGGCACCCGTCCGCATCAGGTGCAGCGCGGTGCGGTGGTCGTGCACGCCGCCCGCGATGACCGGTACGTCGAGATCGGCGATGAAGGTCTTCAGGTTCAGCGGTTCCCGCTGCGTGCCGTCGGCATCGACCTGCGCCACGTGCTCCGCCGAGATGATCGTGCCGTGCACCACCAGGATCTCCACCCCGGCGGCCAGCAGCGCCGGGGTCAGCTCGGGTGCGTGCTGCGGGCTGACGCGGACGGCCGTGGTGACCCCCGCGTCGCGGACCTGGGCCACGGCCTCGCCGAGCAACCCGCTGTCGAGCGGGGCCGAGTGGAGTTGCTGCAGGTGCCGAACCGCCGCATAGGGATCCGGGTCCTCCGCCGCGATGGCGACGAGTTCGGCGATCTTCGCCTCGACGTCGCGATGACGGGCCCACAGCCCCTCACCGTTCAGGACGCCGAGCGCGCCGAGCTTTCCCAGTTCGATCGCGACCGACGGCGACACCAGGGCATCGGTCGGGTGGCTCAGGATCGGCGAGGAGAACCGGTAGGCATCGATCTGCCATGCGGTGGAGACGTCCTTGGACGAACGGGTCCGACGGGACGGGACGATGCTGATGTCCCCCAGCTCGTAGGTCCGTCGGGCTGTCCGGCCCATGCCGATTTCGACGAGGTCACGCACCACTGCGCCTTTCTGCGGAGTTCAGCTGCACAACGACCCTACGGCCTGGCCCGCCGGACGAGTCCGGCGGGAACGACCTCGGGGAGTTCAGCGGGAATAGTAGTTGGGTGCCTCTGCGGTCAGCGTGATGTCGTGCGGGTGGGATTCCTTCAGGCCCGCCGCGGTGATCTGGACGAACCGTGCGGTCTGCAGATCCGGGATCGTGGACGCGCCGGTGTAACCCATGGCGGCACGCAGGCCGCCGACGAGCTGATGGATCACCTGCGACAGCGGACCGCGGAACGGCACCCGTCCCTCGATGCCCTCGGGAACCAGCTTCTCCTCTTTGAGGACGTCGTCCTGGAAGTAGCGGTCCTTGGAATACGACTTCGCCTGTCCGCGACCCTGCATCGCACCCAGCGAACCCATGCCGCGGTAGCTCTTGAACTGCTTGCCGTTGACCAGGACCAGTTCGCCGGGCGCCTCGGCGGTGCCGGCGAGGAGCGAACCGAGCATCGCGGTCGACGCTCCCGCCGCGAGTGCCTTGGCGATGTCACCCGAGTACTGCAGGCCACCGTCGGCGATCACGGGCACCCCGGCCTTCTGACAGACCGCCACGGCTTCGAGGATGGCGGTGATCTGCGGGGCGCCGACACCCGCCACGACGCGGGTGGTGCAGATCGAGCCCGGTCCGACGCCGACCTTCACCGCATCGGCGCCGGCGTCGACGAGGGCCTGCGCGGCCTCGCGGGTCGCGACGTTGCCGCCTACCACGTCCACCCGGTCGCCGACCTCGGCCTTCAACTTGGCCACCATGTCGAGTACGAGCCGGTTGTGCGCGTGGGCGGTGTCGACGATGATCACGTCGGCCCCGGCGTCGGCCAGCGCCATCGCCCGGTCCCACTGCGGGTCACCGGTTCCGACGGCCGCCCCGACGAGCAACCGTCCGTCGGAGTCCTTGGTCGCCAGCGGATGCTGTTCGGTCTTGACGAAGTCCTTGACGGTGATGAGTCCGGTCAGGCGACCGTTGCCGTCGACGATCGGCAGCTTCTCGATTTTGTGCCGGCGGAGCAGTCCCAGTGCGGCCTCGGCGGAGACCCCCTCCTGGGCGGTGATGAGCGGGGCCTTGGTCATCACCTCGGCGACCGGACGGCTCTGGTCGACCTCGAACCGCATGTCGCGGTTGGTGATGATGCCGACGAGCTCACCCTTGTCGTCGACGACGGGCAGGCCGGAGATGCGGTAGCGCGCACACATGGCGTCCACCTCGGCGAGCGTGTGCGTGGGGGTGCACGTCACCGGATCGGTGACCATGCCCGCCTCGGACCGCTTGACGGTCTCGACCTGGCCGGCCTGCTCCTCGATCGACAGATTGCGGTGGAGGACACCCATACCCCCGGCGCGCGCCATCGCGATCGCCATCCGGGACTCGGTCACGGTGTCCATCGCCGAACTCACCAGCGGGACACGCAGCGTCACGTTCTTGGTCACCCGCGACGAGGTGTCGACCTCGCTGGGTATCACGTCCGACGCCGAGGGCAGCAACAGGACGTCGTCGAAGGTCAGGCCGAGCATCGCGACCTTGCCGGGATCGTCTCCACCGGTACGAACAGCAGTCATCGGACCATGGTATCGAGTCCCTTGTTGCGGCGATCGTCACACAGGAGTCTTCGCGCCGATGAGGTCGCCCGACCTACTCTCAACAGGTGCGCTCGACCGGTGAACGCCTGCGGCGCGCGCACCCGCGGATCGGCTACGGTGGTGTGGTGCGTGACCACCTGCCACCCGGCCTCCCGCCGGATCCGTTCGCCGACGATCCCAGCGATCCCGCATCCGCATTGGACAGCGTGGAGCCGGGTATCCCGTTGGACGAGAACGAGCGGCTCGCGGTCGAGGAGGATCTCGCCGATCTCGCACTCTACGAGGCCTTGCTGGCCAATCGCGGTGTACGCGGCCTGGTCGTCGTGTGCGAGGACTGCCGCGAGGACCATTACCACGACTGGGACATGTTGCGCGCCAACCTGATCCAGCTTCTCATCGACGGCACCGTCCGGCCGCACGAGCCCGCGGTGGATCCTCGTCCGGACGCCTACGTCACGTGGGACTACTGCCGCGGTTACGCCGACGCCCGTAGTCATCTCGACGACGAACGCTGACGCCCCACGGGCGTGGCGGTAACTGTCGCCGACTCTCCGGCACGGCCACATGAGCGAGGCCCCGCACCGATCTGGTGCGGGGCCTCGCTCATGATCTCAACCGACCGTTCGGGTCGGCGATGGTGCGGTCGCGTCAGCCGATCGGCCGACCGGCGTCCACGCCGGGCGGCGGTGTCCATGGGATCTCGGGGAACTCGGCCGGGAAACGGGTGACCTTCGTGCTCGACGACGGCGTCGACGGTTCTGCCGGCTCGCTCGAGGGCGGGACCGACGACGGCTCCTGCGGTTCGCTCGCCTGCTCGGACGGCGTGGTCGGTTCATCCGTCCCGCCGCCCGGAGGCGTCGACGCGTCGGGTGAGGGCTGGTCCTCGGAGTTCCGGAGATCGGGCCGGGTCGGGTCGATCGTCCCGGGCTGTTCCGCACCGGTCGACGGTGCGGGATCGGTGGTCTCGATCGGCAGACCCGCACCCGCGCGGATGCGGTTCATCCAGTCCGTCATCTCGTCACGCATCTCGTTGTCCATCGGACCCATGCGCTCCTGCGCCTCGGCCAGCAGGCTGGCCGCCGCACCCGGATCACCGGCGGCGATCGCGGCCTCGGCACGCTCGAGGTTGTTCCGGACGTCGTGGGCCGCCTGCGTCTGCGACGCGGCCTCGGCGAACACGACCTGCTTGATGCCCCACAGCGGGTCGCCGGGTTGCGAGCCCTCGGAGAGCACGGTCAGGCCGGCAGCCGCAACGATGACGATCGCGGCGGCACCCGACACGACGCGCAGGTGACGGACCATGCGGCGGCCGCGACTCGCGCGCTCGCTGGTCCCGATTGCCCGCTCGACGTCGTCGACGGACAGCAGCTCGGGCTCGGGGGTGGACACGATCTCCGACCGCCAGCCCGACAGCATCTCGGCCAGCTGATACTCGGCCGCGTCGCGGGTCGGCACCGGCACATCGCGGGTCAGCGCGTCGAGGAAGTTCTCGTCGAAGTTCAGTTCGGAGAGGTCGAGCGCGTCGTCGGAAGCGGAGAGATCGAACGCGCCGAGTCCGGACTCCGCGTCCGAGGAGAACGGGTCAACCGGGCGGGGTCCGGGCCCGGCGGGCGCCGGGCCGCTCGAACCGGGCGCGCGACGGTGCGCCGGCGGCTGACCGGGTCGATTCGGCTGGTCACCACCCGCGACACGGCGTCTACGCCAATCAGACTGTCCGCTCATCGTGACCTCCTGTCCGTCTCAACTCGTCTTTCAATTTCGCCAGCGCTCGATGCTGGGCGACTCGTACTGCTCCCGCGGTGCTGCCGATCGCCTGCGCGGTCTCCTCCGCCGACATCCCGACGATCAACCGCAGGACCAGTACCTCGCGTTGCTTCTCGGGGAGGATGCCCAGCAGGGCTCTCATCCGCCTGCTGCCGTCGGCATCGATCGCGAACTGCTCGGGACCCCCGGTGACGTGTGAGACCTCGGGGATCTCCTCGACCGGGTCCGACTTCACCCGTGCCGCCACCCGCATGGCGTCGGCGACCTTGTGCGACGCGATGCCGTAGACGAAGGCCATGAACGGTTTGCCCTGGTCACGGTACCGTGGCAACGCGGTCATCACCGCCATCAATGCCTCCTGCGCGATGTCGTCGGCGGAGAACAGATGCCGTTCCCCTACCCCGATGCGTCCTCGGCAGTAGCGCAAGATCGGTTCCTGCACGCTTTCGAGAACTGACGTGAGAGCTGCCCGATCGCCTTGGCCCGCGGCCCGGACGGCGTCGTTCAACTCACCACCTGTCAACTTCATCGCGCGTAGGAATCCCCGTGTTACAAGTCGGCCAACCGGTCCAATTGCCGGTCCTGGTCCGGGCCCCGGCACGGTGACGCCGCCGGTGGCGATCGTCGTGGCACGCGGCTGGAGAGCGCGTTCCGGCGACGTCTCCGGCGGCGACGACGTGGCAGACCCCAACACACCTTAGCGATCAACCGTCCGGCATCAGCGCCATGCCCTTGCCGATCAGCGTGGCGCGGAGCCGGCGGTGGTGAACGGCCTCGTCGCCGGACGCGGCTCCGGTGCCCAGCAGCAGGCTCATCGCCGCCCACTCCAGGGGCAGGAGGGCCTCGTCGCGAGCGTCGGCGACGACGTCCCGCGCCGCGTTCGCGGTGCCACCCCGATCCCCCGCGCCCGCGGCGGCAGCCGCGGCGATCAACGCAGTCTTCACTCGATGGCGGGCCGGGACCGGAGTCGCCGCGTCGTGCATCTCCCGCACCAGCAGTGCCCCCGCTCGGGCGTGTTCGAGCCCGGACGCCACGTCACCGCGGTACAGACCGAGTTCGGCGCTCACCCATTCCCAGCGCAGGCGGCAGCGCGTGGCCGTCATCCAGTCCGCGTCCGCCGGCCGCCAGGACCACTGTTCGGGGTTCGCCCCGACCGGCCGCTCGTCCGTGGGATCGAGGACCGTTCGCGCCCGGTCGAGCAGCCGACGGGACGCATCGAACCGCAGCAGACCCAGATTGTCGGCCGCGAGCCCGACGAGTCCGTCCGCGACCGCCGCTCGGATGAGCGAGACCTCGCGTGGCCCGGGGCCCGGTGCACCCGGCTCGGCCCGGGCGCCGGAGATGCCGACGGTGAGGAGGGCTCGACCGTCGACCCCATGCGAGATGTGGTGTCGCCCGGCCTGGCGGATCAGAGAGGCCCGCGTGCTCTGACACAGCGACAGCACGGCGAGGTGGGGGTCGGTGGGCGCGGATACCCGCGCCCGTACACCGGCGACCCGTTCGAGGGACGCGAGTTCGGTGAGCGCGCGGGCGTAGTTCCCGTCCCCGCCGGCGGAGACCGCCGCGGCCCACGCATGCAGCAGCGGGACCACCGAAGGTCGCATCGAGGGGTGTCGACGCAGCTCAACGGCTTTGTCGAGCGTCGAGGAGGTGTTCTTGGTCACTCGATCTTTTTCGGTTTGCATGAATTTAACGAACGATTCCCAACGTTAATTCTCTGGACAGATCACGGGTGCATCATCGGAAGATTTCCGCCGTGTAAATCGGTTCGATCGACGTCACCACACCCCTACGTCCGACGCGCTGGACGGAGACCTGGACTAAGCAGCCATCATTGCAGGTCACACCGGGTCGGTCGCCCCGGTTCAGGGGGTACCGCAACGACGCATCCGCGCTGTGCTATCCAACCGCGATCACCTAACCCGCCGTTAACATTTCTGAGACTTTCGCAGCAATCCTGTCCCATTTCAGGGCTATTGACGCAATTTCTCCGGCCCGCTTAATGTGAGTTCAGCGTTGCAGGAAATCGACGTTTCCCACCGAAGCACCCCGGTGCGGCCCACGACAAGGAGTAGCTGTCATGCCTCAGCCCAATCATCTCCCCGGCCCCAACGCTGACATCTGGGACTGGCAGATGTCAGGACTCTGCCGCGGCGTCGACTCGTCGATGTTCTTCCATCCGGACGGCGAACGCGGCCGCGCCCGAGCGCAGCGTGAGCGACGCGCCAAAGAGATGTGCCACCAGTGCCCGGTCATCGCGCAATGCCGGGAGCACGCACTCGCGGTGGCGGAGCCGTACGGCATCTGGGGCGGACTGTCCGAATCCGAGCGCAGCATCTTGATGAAGCGGGGCGTCGGCCGCCGGATGGCCAGCTGAGGCCAGGGGCGTCGAACCCGACCAGACCACGACCCCGAGAGCCGGGCATCCCTGCGAGGATGCCCGGCTCTCGTGTTCGTCGAACTGCGCGGAGTTACGTCAGTGCGCGTGCCCGTGTCCGGCGTGACCGGCCGGTTCGTCGGCCGGCTGATCGGTGATCGCCGTCTCGGTGGTCAGCACCATGCGGGCCACCGACGCGGCGTTGACGACCGCCGACCGGGTGACCTTCACCGGGTCGATGATGCCTTCGGCGACGAGGTCGCCGTAGGACAGGCTCGCGGCGTTGAACCCCGAGCCCTCGGCCCCACCGGCGACCTTGTCGACCACGACCGCGCCGTCGAGTCCGGCGTTCGCGGCGATCCAGTAGAGCGGCGCCCGCGCGGAGTCGCGGACGACCCGCACGCCGAGGGCTTCGTCACCGGTCAGGGACTCGGCGAGGGCGTCGAGCTTCTTCGACGCCTGCACGATGGCCGAGCCACCACCGGGGATGATCCCCTCCTCGACGGCGGCCTTGGCCGCCGCGACGGCGTCCTCGACGCGGTGCTTGCGCTCCTTGAGCGCGGTCTCGGTGGCCGCACCCACGCGGATCACCGCGACACCACCGGAGAGCTTTGCCAGACGCTCGGCGAGCTTCTCCTTGTCCCAGTCGGAGTCGGACTGCTCGATCTCCCGACGCAGCTGCGCCGAACGGTCCGCGATCGCGTCCTTGGTGCCGGCACCCTCGACGAGGGTGGTGGCGTCCTTGGTGACGACGACGCGACGGACCGAGCCGAGCACGTCGAGACCGACCGTCGGCAGGCTCAGGCCGATGTCGGAGGAGACGACGGTTCCGCCGGTGACGATCGCGAGGTCTTCGAGGAAGGCCTTGCGGCGGTCGCCGAAGAACGGCGCCTTGACGGCGACGGCGCGGATCGTCTTGCGGATCGAGTTCACGACGAGGGTCGACAGCGGCTCGCCCTCGACATCCTCGGCGATGATCAGCAGCGACTTGCCTGCTTCGACGACCTTCTCCAGCAGCGGCAGGAAGTCCGGCAGGGAGCTGATCTTGTCGCGGTAGAGCAGGACCAGCGCGTCCTCGAGAACCGCTTCCTGGCTGTCGAGATCGGTGACGAAGTAGGGCGAGAGGAAGCCCTTGTCGAACTGGACGCCCTCGGTGATCTCGAGGTCGGTGCTCAGCCCCGAGCTCTCCTCGACGGTCACGACACCATCGGCGCCGACCGCGGTCATCGCCTTGCCGACCATCTCGCCGATCTCCTCGTCGCGGGAGGACACGGTGGCGATCTGGGCGATGGCCTGTTCACCGGCGACGGGGGTCGCAGCGGCGAGCAGGGCCTCGCTCAGCGCATCGGCGGCCTTGCTGATGCCCTGCCCGAGAGCGATCGGGTTGGACCCGGCGGCGACGTTGCGCAGGCCGGCCTTGACCATCGCCTGTGCCAGCACGGTCGCGGTGGTGGTGCCGTCGCCCGCCACGTCGTTGGTCTTGGTGGCGACGGACTTCACCAATTGCGCGCCGAGGTTCTCGAACGGATCGTCGAGCTCGATGTCGCGCGCGATGGTGACGCCGTCGTTGGTGACACTCGGTCCGCCGAACGCCTTGGCGAGGACCACGTGCCGTCCGCGCGGGCCGAGGGTGACCTTCACGGTGTCGGCGAGCTGGTCGATGCCTCGCTCGAGCGCCCGGCGCGCGGTTTCGTTGAATTCAATCTGCTTGGCCATGAATCACTTTCTGCAACGGGAGCCTGTCGGCGTAACGCACATCGCCCCGGTACCCCTGCACGGGGCGCCGGGGCGATGTGAGACGCGATGAAGGCTCGCGGGGTCTAACTCGGCCGGAGTTCGGTGCCGGTCCTACTTGCCGATGACGGCGAGGACGTCGCGCGCCGAAAGGATCAGGTACTCCTCGCCGGCGTACTTGATCTCGGTGCCGCCGTACTTGCTGTAGATGACGGTGTCACCTTCCTTGACGTCCACGGGGACGCGGTTGCCCTGCTCGGTGACCCGACCCTCGCCGACGGCGATGACGGTGCCTTCCTGCGGCTTCTCCTTGGCGGAGTCCGGGATGACCAGGCCCGACGCGGTGGTCGTCTCGGCCTCGACGGCCTGCACCAGGATCTTGTCCTCAAGCGGCTTGATGTTCACGCTCGCCACGATGTGAGTCCTCAACTTTCGTACTGAGAAAGAATCTGCACGTTCACGGCCCTGCAAAACCCCGTCGTCGCGGGTGTCCGAGGCTTCGGTCAGCGCCATCTAGCACTCTATACATGCGAGTGCCAGCACTCAAGGGTGGAGGCTGCAAAAACCCGGCCGTGTTCGCTCCCCGCGAAGACGGCCGGGCTCCGTCCGCTACAGCTGACTGACACGCACCGACATCGCCGGGTCCGACGCCACGGTCTGCGGCGAGGGCGCCGCTCCCCCGCCGATCACATGAGCGCCGAGCGTGGCGATCATGACGCCGTTGTCGGTGCACAGGCGAGGCTTCGGAACCCGCAGGTCGACCCCGGCCGCCGCGCAGCGCTCCTCCGCCAGCGATCGGATGCGCGAATTGGCGGTGGCACCTCCGCCGAGGACCAGGGTGTCCACCCCGAGGTCACCGCAGGCCCGGACCGCCTTCATCGTCAGCACGTCGGCCACCGCCTCCTGGAACGAGGCCGCGACGTCCGCCACCGGTACCTCCACACCGTCGCGCACGCATTTCTCGACATACCGTGCGACCGCGGTCTTGAGTCCGCTGAAGGAGAAGTCGTGCCGCGAGTCGCGGGGACCGGTCATACCGCGTGGGAAGGCGATCGCACCCGGGTCACCCTCACGGGCGACGCGGTCCAGCGCCGGCCCCCCGGGAAAACCGAGATCGAGCAGGCGGGCGACCTTGTCGAAGGCCTCCCCGGCCGCGTCGTCGACCGTGGTGCCCAGTTCGACGATGGGCTCGGCGAGATCGGTGACGTGCAGCAGGTGCGTATGTCCACCGGAGACCAGCAGTGCGACGCACTCCGGCATCGGTCCGTGCTCGAGGGTGTCCACAGCGACGTGCCCGCCGAGATGGTTCATCGCGTACAGCGGTACGTCCCAGGCGAGTGCATAGGCCTTCGCCGCGGCCACCCCGACGAGCAACGCGCCGGCGAGTCCCGGCCCGATGGTGACCGCGATGGCGTCGGGGCGGTCGATCCCGGCCGCCTCCCGCGCCCGACGCATCGTGGGGACGATCGCCTCCAGGTGCGCTCGGGAGGCGATCTCGGGGACCACGCCGCCGAACCGGGCGTGTTCGTCCACGCTCGACGCGACCTCGTCGGCCAGCATCGTCGCAAATCCGGGTGTGTCGCCGTCGCCCGGCGTCCACCGGACGATGCCGACACCCGTTTCGTCGCAGGAGCTTTCGATACCGAGAACGATCACGCCGGGCCCTCCTCCGGTTCGAGCGGCCGGCCCGACACCGGGAGCCGCAACATCGTGTAGGCATCCGCGCCGGACGGCTGATAGTAGTTGCGGCGAAGACCCGCGGTGCTGAACCCGTGATGTGAGTACAGCCCGATCGCCACCTCGTTGTCGGTGCGTACCTCCAGGAACACCGCGGCGTCGTTCTCGTCCGCGACGGCGAGCATGGCCTCGAGCAGCGCCCGGCCCACTCCCCGTCCCCGATGGTCCGGATCGACGGCGATGGTGTGGATCTCGCACTCCCAGGCGTCGGGTTGCCCGAGCGTGGAGATCCCGGCGTAACCGATGACGTCGGCGCCGAGGCGCTCCCGAGCCGCGAAATAGGTGTTGTACGGGGCGTTGAGTTCGGCGCGGAAAGCCGCGGCGGGCCAGGGTGAGTCGTCGGCGAACATCCGCCGTTCCAGCGCGGCGCAGCGCGGGATGTCACCGAAGGTGAGCGCGTCGATGACCAGTTCCGGTGTGGTCATCGCGCCGCACCCGCCCGACGGGCCTTCTGCTCCACCGCGTCGGGGCGTCGTAGATACAGCGGCACAAGGGGTTCGGGTTCGGCGCCCGCGACGATGTCGGCGGCGGCCGCCATGACCACCCCGCGTACGGTCGGCACGCCGGTCGCGGGTGGATCACCGGTCCAGCCGGCGAGTTCGAGGTGGGCCGCAGAACCCGCCACCGCACCGATCCGCCCCCCGGCGACATCGGGGGCGAGCTCCTCGGCGACCACCGCGGGCGCGGTCACCTCGGGGCCGCGCACACGGCGGCCACCCTCGTAGAGCGCCCAGTAGACCTCGCGCCGGCGCGCGTCGGTCACCACCAGAGCTCGCGATCCTGCGTCGTCCGGACCGGCGTCGACGGCAAGCGCATCGAGGGAGCACACGCCATACGCCGGTATCCCCAGCGCGTCGGCGAAGGCGGCGCCGGTCGCCATCCCCACCCGGAGTCCGGTGAACGGCCCGGGCCCGCAGCCGACGACAACCGCGGTCAGTTCGGTTCGGGCCGTGCCGGATTCGGCAAGACACTCGGCGACCAGGGTGGTGAGCAGTTCGGCGTGCCGCCGGTGGTCGGCGACCACCCGTTCGGCCAGCACGCGCACCTCACCGTCGCGCAGTTCGGCCACTCCGGCCACCACCGAATCGGTGGCGGTGTCGACCGCCAGCACCAGACCCTGACTCATTCCGCGCTCACCCACTCCCACTCGGCGTGTCGCACATCGGTTTCGGTGTCCCGTCGCAGCCGCACGACCAGATGCCGGTCGGCGAGCCGCTCGGCCACACCTTCGCCCCACTCGACGACGACGACCGCCTCGTCCAGGTCGGAGTCCAGGTCCAGGGCATCCAGTTCGTCGAGCATCCCGGAACCGCATCCCGTACCGCCGAGCCGATAGGCGTCGACGTGGACCATCCCCGGGCGGTCGGGCCGGCCCGGCCGGTGCTCGCGGGCGATGATGAACGTCGGCGAGGTCACCCGCCCCTCGACGCCGAGACCGGCACCGATCCCGCGGGCCAGCGCCGTCTTTCCCGCGCCCAACGGACCGTCGAGGATGACCACGTCACCTGCGGACAGGGTCGACGCCAGCTCGGCGCCGAAGGCCTCGGTGTCGTCGACCTCGGGGAGGTCGCGCGTACCGCGGGGACCCACGCCGCTCATCGGCGGCCTCGCTTCCACCAGCGCCGACGGCGGGCCGGCAGAGCGATCCGCGCGCGATCCACCAGTTCGGCGATCGCGTCGCTGACGAGCCGGGGCTCCTCCATCTGGACCATGTGGCCGGCGCCCTTGGCGACGACCAGGCGGGAATCGGCGCCCAGCTGGGAGTACATCCGGACCGAGTTGCGTAACGGCGTGAGCCGGTCCCGGTCTCCGCACACGACCGTGGTCGGCACCTGGGCGACCACCGGCAGCGCGGTCGACTCGTCGTGGATCTCCAAGGCGTGCAAGAAGTTCACGATGGTCTCGATCGGCGTGCTCTGGATCATCGTGTCCACCGCGGCGCCGAGGGCCGGACTGTAGAACGTCGGCCCGAAACTCGCCGCGACCAGCACCGGTTCGAGGGCGGCGCGGGTCAGTCCGCGGCCCGCCTGGACCAGGCGCGGCGCGCGGCGCACGCTCATCCGGAAGGCATCCACCACCGGATTGCGCAGTCCCTCACCGAGTCCGGCGTCGGTGACACCGCGCGACGCCGTCGCCACCAGCGCCACCCCGGCGACCGGACCGTGCGACGAGAACAATGCCGGGTGCCGGCGCGCGAGCCCCATCAGCGTCATCCCGCCCATCGAATGACCCACGAGGACAACGGGTCCCACGGGTACGGTGGCACGGATCACCGCTGCCGCGTCGTCGGCCAGCTGCGCGATCGTGCAGGTCTCGGTCGGGGCCGGGTCGCTCTCTCCGTGCCCCCGGTGATCGAAGAACACCAGCCGGTAGTTGCGATCGTGCCACTCGTCGGCGAGTTGCTCGCGCTGGAAATGCCAGCTCGACAGCCGGAGGCTGAAGCCGTGCACGAACACGATCGTGAGGTCGGGCACGGAGCCCTCCGACACCGTCCCGAGGTCGACGATCCGCACCGCGAGATCCAGCCCGTCGTCGGCGGTGACCGTGGTCCCCCGCTCGCGGTAGAGCGCGGTGAGGTCGACGTCGGCGTGCGGGTCCGGCCGGCCCACCACGCTCTTGCGGGCGATGTTGCGCGCTGCCCCGACGGCTGCCATGCCACCCAGGGCGGCGATCCCCGCCACCCCGGCCAGCAGTCCGACACGGTCGGATTCCACCACTGCTGCCTCGCTCACTGTCCGGCCTCCGTGGTCTCGGGGTCGAGCCCGACCTGCCTCTCACCGAGGTAACGACGGACCACGCGCGTCCCGACCTGGGAGACGATCTCGTAGTCGATGGTGCCGATCGCGTCCGCCCAGTCCTTCGCGGTGGGGCCGCCCGAGGCGCCGGTGCCGAACAGTTCGGCCTGGTCGCCCTCGCGGACACCCGCGCCGTCGGGTCCGAGGTCGACGACGAGCTGATCCATGCAGATTCGGCCCACCCCGTCGAACATCCGCTCGCCGATCCGGACCCGGATCCGGCCCGACAGCAGGCGCGGCACGCCGTCGGCGTACCCCGCGGCGACCACGGCCACCACCGTGTCGCGCGGCGCGATCCACGTTTCGCTGTAGGACACACCCTGCCCCGCGGCGACCTTCTTCACGAGCGCGATGGTCGCGGTCAGGGTCATCGCCGGGATCAGCCCGAAGTCGCCGCGTGCCGGTACCGGGGTCCGGCCGTAGACGGCGATCCCCGGCCGTACCAGGTCGCGGGCGAGATCCGGACGGGTCAGCGCCGCAGGTGAGTTGGCGATGTGGACCACCTGCGGTGCAGCGCCGAGGCGGGCCAGGTCGGCGACCGCGGCGTCGAGTCGCTGCGCCTGCGCGTCGTTCAGCGGGTGCTCGGGTTCGTCGCCGCGCGCGAGGTGGCACATCGCCGCACGCAGGGTCACCGAGCCGTCGACGTGCGCCTTCGCCACCCGCTCGGCGAAATCCGCCCACTCGTCCACCGCAACGCCGCTGCGATTGAGGCCGGTGTCCACCTTCGCGGTGACGACCGCGGACCGGCCGGTGCGGTGTGCCGCCGCGATCACCGCGTCGAGCTGGGAGATCGACGAGAGTGCGATGTCGATGCCGTCGACGATCGCTCCGGCGAAGTCGGCTCCCGGCGTGTGCAGCCACGCGGTGATCGGGGCGTCGATGCCGGCGGCGCGGAGCGCGGCGGCCTCGGTGAGGTGCGCGACCCCGAGTTCGGCGGCGCCGGCGGCGAGCACGGCGCGGGCCACCGGCAGGGCGCCATGGCCGTAGGCGTCGGCCTTCACGACCGCCATCAGGTCAGCGCCCGAAACGGCACGCAGCACGCCGACGTTGTGGGCGATCGCGCCGAGATCCACGGTCGCGGTCAGAGCAGGGGAAGTCATCGTCGACCATTGTCCCAGATCGCCGGGTGCGGCTCGTCCCGGCTGCCTCCGGCGTGAGGTGCGCGTCGTTCTGCGGAGATGGTCTGAGTAGTCACACCGATGCGCGGCGTCGAGCAGAGCGGTTGAGTGGACCCCGACGCTGATCCCGAACCGCCGCACCACCGGAAGTCACCATGTACACGAACTCGAATCCGCAGGACCCCGCCGTTCTCACCCCGGTCCGCCTCGTGCGCCCAGCCCACGACCTCGCCGGCTTCACGCCCGCCGGCTTCGTGCCCGTCGACCCGGTCGTCCCGCCCGCGCCTCCCGGTCGGCCGGGCCTGCGCGCATCGCTGACGTCGTGGGCCGCCAACACGATCGGGTGGGTGGCGTTCGCCACGGCCGCGGTGCTCTTCCTTCTCGCCCTCGGGCACGCCATGGCGGGCGAACCCGCCGACGGGTACGGGGTCGCGGCTCTCGTCGCCTTCGGCGTGGGAGTACTCATGACGATCGTCGCCTGCGCGGGTCTCGTCGTGTCATTCGTCCAGCGGGTCAGGCACGGCGCCTTTCGGCGCCCGGGCGTCATCGCCGACGCGATCGTGCTGTCGTCGGTCACCGCGTTCAGCGTGCTGACGGCGCTGTACCCGCTCGCGTTCGTGCTGGCGGCGTGGTGAACTCGCGGATCGCCGGCCGCAGCGCCCCCAGCAGCGTCGACGCCCCGATCGGCGCGCCGCCACTCGCGAGCTGCGCCGCCCGGGCGTGGACGCGCGCGGCCGACGCACCGGCGACCAGCGGCGACCTCCCGGCGGCAAGCAGGGCCCCGGCGATCCCCGACAGGACGTCGCCGGCCCCGGCGGTCGCCGCCCACGACGACACGGCGTCGTTGCCCAGGACGTGACCCGTCGGGTCGGCGACCAGCGTGATACGTCCCTTGAGCAGCACCGTGACGCCCCACCGCGCGGCGAGACCGGAGACGGCGGTCAGACGGTCGGCGCCCAGTTCGGTACCGGTCAAGCGGGCGAATTCGCCGGCGTGCGGGGTCAGCAGCGTCGGTGCCGTCCGCCCGTCGACGAGCCCGGGGTCGCGGGCGATCAGGGTGAGCGCGTCGGCGTCGGCCAGGACCGGCAGATCGGTGTCCAGGACGGTACGCAGGGTCGTCGCGGCCGCATCGTCGGTACCCATGCCGGGGCCGAGGACCCACGCCTGCACGCGTCCGGCACCGGCGAGGTCGGGCGTGGCGACGACCTCCGGCCACTGCGCCACCACCTCGGCGTGGGCGGAGCCGACGAACCGGGTCATTCCGGAGGTCGCGGTCACCGCCGCGCCGGTGGCGAGGACGGCCGCACCGGGGTACCGATGCGACCCGGCGATCACCCCGACCACCCCCTGCGTGTACTTGTCGTCCCCGGGACCCGGTGTCGGCCAATCGATCTCGTCGTCGGTCAAGGTGGCGAGCGGCGAATCGGCGGGGTCGCCGAGGCCGGCGTCATCGAGGCCGATGTCGACGAGGACGACCCGCCCGCACTGTGGGGCGGCGAGCAGGTGGGCGCGGCGACGGAAGCCGAAGGTGACGGTGATGTCGGCACGCACCGCCGGGTCGTGGACCTCACCGGTGTCGGCGTCGACGCCCGACGGCAGGTCGACCGCGACGACGGTGGTTTCCGGACCGACCACCGCGAAGACCTCGGCGGCGTTCGCCCGCAGCGGCCCCCGGCCACCGAGTCCGACCACGCCGTCGACGATCACCTCGAGGCCGTCGGGTAGCCGCTCGCCGATCCGTCCGCCGGCGGCGCGGAATGCCCGCAGCCCGGCGGCGTGGGCGCGGTCCGGGGCGAGCAGGACCGCGTCGACCCGCACGCCGCGGCGGCACAGCTCGGCACCGGCGAACAGCGCGTCGCCGCCGTTGTCCCCCGCACCGACGACCAGCCCGACCGACCGTCCATAACATCCGCCGGTCCGGCTCAGCTCTGCCGCGATCACCCGGGCGACGCCGTGCGACGCCCGGCGCATCAGGACGCCGTCGGTGAGCAGGTTCCCCGTCGCCCGCTCGGCGGCGCGGACCTCATCGGCCGTCAGGTACCGGATCGGCATGCGGAACCGCTATTCGACGGTCACCGACTTGGCCAGGTTCCGCGGTTTGTCGACGTCGTAGCCACGGGCCTGCGCGACGCTCGCCGCGAACACCTGCAGCGGCACGGTCGACACCAGCGGTTGCAGGAGCGTCGGCGTCTTCGGGATGGGGATGAACTCGTCGGCGACGGCACGGGCGGCCGCGTCGTCGGGCTCGGCGATGACGATCGTGCGGGCTCCGCGGGCCTGGATCTCGCGGATGTTGCTGACCATCTTCGAGTGCAGCACGGCGCGGCCGTCCGGCGAGGGCATGACCGTGATCACCGGGAGCCCGTCCTCGATCAGCGCGATCGGCCCGTGCTTGAGCTCGCCGGCCGCGAACCCCTCGGCGTGCATGTACGCGAGTTCCTTGAGTTTGAGAGCGCCCTCGAGCGCCACCGGATACCCGACATGCCGGCCGATGAACAGCACCGTGTTGTGGTGCGCCAGCGAACGCGCCAGCTCCCGGACCGGCTCCATCGTGTCCAACACCTGCGCGACCGAGTCGGTCATCGCCTCGATGGCCGCGAACTCGCGGGCGACCTCGTCGGCGTACTTCGTGCCGCGTGCCTGCGCAAGCGCGAGCCCCACGAGATAGGCGGCGACGATCTGCGCGAGGAAGCACTTCGTCGACGCGACGCCGATCTCGGGGCCCGCGTGGGTGTAGAGAACCGCGTCGGATTCCCGGGGGATCTGTGCCCCGTTGGTGTTGCAGATCGCGAGGACGCGTGCCTTCTGGTCCTTCGCGTGCCGGACCGCCTCGAGCGTGTCGGCGGTCTCACCGGACTGCGAGATGGCCACCACCAGGGTCGACCGGTCGAGAACCGGGTCGCGGTAGCGGAACTCACTGGCGAGTTCGATCTCGACCGGGAGGCGCGTCCAGTGCTCGATCGCGTACTTGGCCAGCAGCCCGGCGTGGTAGGCGGTGCCGCAGGCCACCACGAACACCTTGTCGACGTCGCGCAGATCGTCGTCGGTCAGGCGTTGCTCGTCGAGCACGATGCGACCGTTCTGCAGGTGCCCGAGGAGGGTGTCGGCGATCGCGCGCGGCTGCTCGGCGATCTCCTTGAGCATGAAGAAGTCGTAGCCGCCCTTCTCCGCGGCCGCGAGATCCCAGTCGATGTGGAACGGCTTGCCGTCCCGGGCGTTCTCGTCGAAGTCGGTGACCGTGTACGAGTCGGCGGTGATCACCACGACCTCGTCCTGGCCGAGCTCGACCGCGTCCCGGGTGTGTTCGATGAAGGCCGTGACATCCGACGCGAGGAACATCTCGCCCTGCCCGACACCCACCACGAGCGGGGTCGACCGCCGCGCGGCGACGATGGTGTCCGCGTGGTCGGCATGGGTGAACACGAGCGTGAACGCACCTTCGAGGCGACGCAGCGCCGCATACGCGCTAGCCACGAAGTCGCCGGCGGTCGGCCCGAACGCGTAGTACTTCGACACGAGGTGCACGGCGGTCTCGGTGTCGGTCTCGGACACGAACTCGATGCCGTCGTCCTCGAGTTCGGCGCGTAGCTCGGCGTAGTTCTCGATGATGCCGTTGTGGACGACGGCGAGCTTGCCGTCGTCACTGGCGTGCGGATGCGCGTTCCGATCGGTCGGCTTGCCGTGTGTGGCCCACCGCGTGTGTCCGATGCCGGTCGTGCCCGACAGCGACTCGCGACCGACCGCGGCGATCTGCTTCTCGAGGTTCTCCAGCCGGAGTGCCTTCTTCTGGATCGCGGTGCTTCCCTCGCCGTCGAGGATCGCGACGCCCGCCGAGTCGTACCCGCGGTATTCCATCCGCCGCAACGCGTCGACGACGATGTCCAGGGCATCGCGCCGCCCCACGTATCCCACGATTCCACACATAGCTAGTCAGGGTACCTGCGGACGCGCGAGCGGCAGCGCGGCGCGTCGGGTGCCGAGCGGGGGTCACAGCAGGCCGCCACCGGGTACCGCGGCACGGACGTCACTCGATGGTGTCGGGCACCACCGCGTTCGGGGCCCGGGACGGCACCGGACTCGCCGCACGGCGGCGTTTGCGCTCTTTCGCGCCGAGCAACTTGGCGATCTTGTCCTGGATCTCCGGCGGATCGTCGAGGTCCACCGCGGGCACCTTGCCGAGCTCGGTGTCGGCGTCGGCGAAGGCCTCGTACCGGCTGTCGTCGTCGAGGGTGTGCAGCAGGAATCCCGTGGTCAGGGCGCGTGCGGCGGTGTGCGTCTTCTTGTCGGCGCCGTTGCCGCCGAGGAGTGATTTGATCGACCGGTGCTCGATCAGCCCGCGGGACGTCGCGGCCGGCGGGGTACGCAGCACCACACCGGGACGGGGATCGGCGGCCGACTCCGACCCGTACGCCTGTGCCAGGGGCAGGGCGTTGCCGTCGATGGTGTCGAGTTCGCCGATCGCCGACACGATGAGTCCCGGAGCACTCACCCGGCGGGCCGCGGGCAGGAGTTGCGCAGTCGTCGGCGCCGGGAACAGTGCGACCACCCCCCGGGCCGGCGGTTGCGGCTGACCGTGCAGCACGCCCTCCGACGCGGCCAATACCGCTGCGGCGGCACCGAAGCCGTGGCCGGCGAACCCGATCTTGCGCGGGTCGACGGTGATCTCGCCGAAGCCGAGCGGGACCCGGGTCACGATCGACAGCGCTGAACGGAGCTGGGCGGCCATCGTGTCGTCGGACGCGAGCAGGCCTCGCTGACCCGCCGGGACGGCGACGACGATGCCCCAGGACGCGAGGTGGTGGCACAGGTCGCGGTAGCGCTCAACCGACGTCATCCACCCGTGCCCGAACGCGATGGCGGGGAGCCGTTCGCCCTCGGCGGGAGTGAACACGACACCCGGGGTCCCGACGATCCCGAGGTCGCCGCGCAACACGCGATGGGGGCCGCGTCGGGCGAGCGCCTTCATCAGCTTCGCGGGCGACTGCGTCGGCTTCTGCTGCTTCTTGCCTGGCACAGCAGACAGCCTATGTGTTGCGCGGCGGCAGATGGGGACTGGCGTCGGCCACGTCGGCCGGCAACATGATGCCCGGGGTGGCGTCCGCGGCGTCGGCGGCGTTCTCGAGGTCGTCCCGGAGTTGCTGCGTCTCCGACCGCACCGCGTTGCGGCGATGCTCGTCCATGGCGAGTTCGAGGTCCCGCTGTCGAGCGGAGAACACGTGCGACGCCTCCGCGACGCCGGCGGTCGCGGTGCGGGCGAGGGCCTCGATCTGGTCGGCGAGGTTCACTGGTCACCCGCCAGCGCCAGATCACCCGACGATCGGTCCGGCGATGCCTCCGGTTCCGGCCCTGACCGATTCTGTTCCGACCGATTCGGTTCCGCGGCTTCGGTTTCGGCGACCACCCCGGTTGCCGCCTCGACGGTGGCCGAGGCCGTCGGCCCCGACGCGACGGGCGCGTCGTGTCCCTCGGCGCCGCCCAGCCGGAACGGGACGTCGACGCCGTCGTCGCGGGGTGCGCGCGCCGACTCGTCGGGCTCCGACGACCGTACGGACGCCGGGGGCTCGGACGCGGCCGCACCTGACACCGACACCGAGGACTCTGATCGTGCCGCGGCGGTCGCCGCCCCGGTTTCCGCCGGCCGGGCATCGGTTGTCGATTCGGCCATCCAGGTCTGGGGTCCCGGTGCGGGCGCGGCGACGGTCTGAGCCGGTTCCGCCGCGGACGGTGATCCCGGCGATACGACCGGGACGGCGTGCGGGGGCCCGGCGTCGACCGGATAGGCCTCGTCGTCGATGCCGTCGACGGACCGGTTGAGGAGGTCGAGGATTCCGGCGATCCCGCGGGTCGTCGTCTCGAGCGAGGTGCTGAACAGGGCCAGCCGGGACGAGATGTCCTCGACCGCCACCCCGATCGGCACGCGACCGGTGAGCACCGCCTGCGGCAGTTCCGCCGGCGGCACCCCGGCCGCGGTCGGTGCCGACAACCGGGCGACGGCCAGATAGAAGGTGCGCAGCAGGCGGTCGATGCCCGACGCCGCGGCCGAGGTGGCGTCGGTGAGCGTGCGCAGGATGTGCAGATCCGATTCGGCGCGACGCTGATGGTCGATGACCGTCGTGAGGGCGACGGCCGCGGACTCGCTGTTCCAGCCGTCGTCGAGGCGGACCTGCTGTTCGGGGAGATGGTGGAGTTGTTCGGACACGGCCCGGTGCGCCGACACCAGGGCGCGGCTGTCCGCGGACAAGGCCGCGATGTCGAATCCGTCGACCACGCGGAGTCCGTTGCGGAGGGTGGCATCGTCGGGGGCGGCGACCCCCATCAGACGCCCGGCCGCCACGAGTTCGATCAACGTCTCGACGCCACCCCGGGCGTCGGACCTCAGCACCGACAGCGAGTCCACGCCTCGTCTCACCGGCCGTCCACCCCCGAGGGCGGCAGCGCTCGCGAGATCTCGCCCGCCACGCGCCGATCCCCGTCCGCCATGGTCAGCGCACTGTTGCGGAGAGTGTCCGCGAGCGCCGCAGCGGCCGTGGCCTGCACCCGTAACCGGCGCGACAGGGTCGCGCTCATCTCGGCGTACGCCGCGGCCGACGGCCCGAAGGCGACCGTGTTCTCGTCTCCTGCGATCGACTCCCGAGCCCAGGTCCCGAAGTCGTGTGCGGCCAGATCGTCGGCGACCGCCGACAACACCAGCGAGGACCTGCGGTAGTACGCCGACACCGCGGACACCCGGGCGGTGTCCATCGAGATCGGGCGCGACCCGACACCGTCCGCACCGTCGCCGTTCATGTCACCCCTCCCCGACGCGCGTCCGCCAGTTCACTGCGATCCTCCGAGCGGCCCTGCATTCTTGGACGCACGGCAGCGGCCGCCGGTTCCCGGGAATTCTCCGGACACGCAGGGAATTGTCGCGTACGGAGGGGCGAGGCGCCAGTGCGCCATCAGGCGGGCGGTCAGTCGGGCAGTTCGATGCCGTGCGAGGTCACGGCGTCGAGCAGAGCGGTGGGCCGGTCGGCGGCCGGGACGTCGTGGACCAGCGCGAACGCGCAGCCGAGGGCGCGCGCCCCGCCGTCGGCGGTCTCGCTGTCCCCGACCATCAGCACCTCGTCGGCCGGCACACCCAGCGGATCGAGCGCGGCGCGGAAGATCCGGGGGTCGGGTTTGATCGCCCCGACCTCGTACGACAGCGCGAACGCGGCGACGAGGTCCTCGACGCCGTGCAGGGCCAGCACCTTGCGCAGGTCGAAGGCGATGTTGCTGACGATGCCGACGGGAACCCCTGCCGCACCGAGCTTCTGCAGCACCGCGACGGTGTCGGCGAACGGAACCCAGGAGGACGGGTCGAGCACCCGGTTGTAGAGAGCGTTCGCGTGGTCGACATTGCCCATCCCGACCGTGCGCAGCAACGCCAGGTAACCGGCCCGATGCAGCGCCGGGTCGAGATCGCGACGTTCCCAGGCGTCCTGGTCGGCACCGACCACGCCGTCGGGCAGACCGACGGGTGCGACCATGCGCCGGATGATGTCCGCCTGACGGTCGCGGTCGAACTCGGCACCCGTATCGTCGCGCAGGTCGGCGAACCACTCGTCGCGCGCCTCGAAGCGGAACAGGGTGCCGGAGAAGTCGAACAGGACCGCGCGCGGTGCCCCACCGGTCATGCCCCGGCCCCCTGGACGACGTCGGCCAGACGGCCGGCCACCGCCAGCGCCTGATCGGCGGTCGCGGCTTCGACCATCACGCGGACGAGCTGCTCGGTTCCCGACGGACGCAGCAGGACGCGACCCGTCTCCCCCAGTTCGGCCTCGGCGGCCACGACCGCTTCTTTCACCGATTGTGATTGGGCCACTGCGTGTTTGTCGCCCACGCGCACGTTGATGAGCTCCTGCGGCAGCACCGTCACGATGCCGGCCAGGTCGGCGAGCCGCGTCGACGTGGCGGCCATCCGCGCCATCAGCATCAGTCCGGTCAGGATGCCGTCACCCGTCGTGCCCGAACCCGGGACGACGATGTGGCCGGACTGTTCCCCGCCGATCGAATAACCGCCCCGCCGCAGTTCCTCGAGGACGTACCGGTCCCCGACTCCGGTGGTGTGCACGGTGATCCCGGCCTCGCGCATGGCGATGTGCAGTCCGAGATTGCTCATGACGGTCGCGACGAGCACATCGTCGTGGAGCTTGCCCTGGTCTTTCAGAGACGTCGCCAGCACGGCCATGATGGCATCGCCGTCGACGATCTGACCCGTGGAATCGACTGCGAGACAACGGTCTGCGTCACCGTCGTGAGCGAGTCCGAGGTCGGCTCCGTGCTCGAGCACGGCCGCCTGCAACTTGTCCATGTGCGTGGACCCGCAGTCGGCGTTGATGTTGAGGCCATCCGGCTCGGCGTGGATCGCGATGACCGTCGCCCCGGCGTCGGCGTAGGCCTGCGGAGCGAGCTCCGACGCCGCGCCGTGCGCGCAGTCGACGACCACGGTCAATCCGTCGAGGCGGGTGTCGACGGCCTGTGCGAGGTGGCGCCGGTAGCGGTCGCCGGCGTCCGGCGCAGCGACGATCCGACCCACCGCAGCCCCGATCGGGCGGATGAACTCACCGTCCATGGCGGCTTCGATGCGGTCCTCGACGGCGTCGTCGAGCTTGTGCCCGCCGCCGGAGAAGAACTTGATCCCGTTGTCGGGCATGGGGTTGTGCGACGCGGAGATCATCACGCCGAGGTCGGCGTGGTAGTCCGCGGTCAGGAATGCGACCGCCGGGGTCGGCACGGTGCCGACACAGATGGCGTCGACTCCGGTGGCGGCGAGCCCCGCACACACCGCGGCTTCCAGCATCTCGCCGGATGCGCGCGGATCACGTCCGACGACCGCGCGCGGACGCCGGTGCGACTCGGTCGCCGAACTCTCTGCGAAAACGACCGCGGCGGCCGAGGCCAGGCGCAACGCGAGCTCGGGGGTGAGCTCGTCGTTGGCCAGGCCTCGGACGCCGTCGGTTCCGAAAAGGCGTGCCAAGATCAGCGCTTGGAGTACTGCGACGCCTTGCGGGCCTTCTTGAGGCCGTACTTCTTGCGCTCGACCGCACGCGGGTCACGGGTGAGGAAGCCGGCCTTCTTCAGGGCGGGACGATCCTCCGGGGTGACCTCGATGAGCGCACGCGCGATGGCGAGACGCAGCGCGCCGGCCTGGCCCGAGGGGCCGCCGCCGACGAGCTTGGCGTAGATGTCGAACGACTCGGTGCGCTCGACGGTGACCAGCGGGGCCTTGATCAGCTGCTGGTGCACCTTGTTGGGGAAGTAGTCCTCCAGCGACCGACCGTTGAGGGTGAACTCACCGGAACCCGGGGCCAGGCGAACGCGGACGACGGCCTCCTTGCGGCGGCCGACGGTCTGGATCGGACGGTCGATGACGACCGGCTCGCGGACCTCTTCGACGACAGCGGCGTCGTAGTCGTCAGCGGCGACCTCGACGGCCTCCACGACCTCGACGGCAGCCTCGTCGACGGCCTCGACGGCGTCGTTGATGTTCTCGTTGCTCACTGGGCCACCTGCTTGATCTCGAAGGGGACGGGGCGCTGGGCCGCGTGCGGATGGTTCGGGCCGGCGTAGACCTTCAGCTTCGAGGCCATGGCGCGGCCGAGCTTGGTCGACGGCAGCATGCCCTTGACGGCCTTCTCGATGACCCGCTCGGGGTAGGTCGCGAGCAGCTCGGTGGTGGTGCGGGACTTCAGGCCACCGGGGTGCCCCGAGTGGGTGTAGTTCAGCTTGCGATCAGCCTTGTTGCTGGTCAGCGCGACCTTTTCCGCGTTGATGATGACGACGAAGTCGCCGCCGTCCATGTGCGGGGCGTAGGTCGGCTTGTGCTTGCCGCGAAGCAGGTTCGCGACCTGCACGGCCAGCCGGCCGAGCACCACGTTCTCGGCGTCGATGACATGCCACGTACGCGTGATGTCACCGGCCTTCGGGGTGTAGGTAGGCACAGTTGTCCTCAACTCTTGTCGAATGGATGCTGGTCGGGTGCACGGCAGAGGTTGTTCCCGGCGACCAGTGGGGACCCGGGCCTCCGCTGACCTGGACACACAGCTGTGCGCCAGGCGCCGAGCACCAGCGATCCAGGCTACGCGACCGCGCTGGTCAGGGTCAAAACGGACTCGGCCTCACGACGACGGCGACACCCGGACCGACCGCACCGCCGCCGCGCACTCGTCGTCGGCGGATTCGGCCGCGGTACCCGCCTGACAGCCGATCGAGACCTGCAGACCATCGTCGACCACGACGTACCAGCGGATCGCGCCGCCCGAGGCCGGTGACTCGCGGTAGCCGATCACGTCCCGCCCGCCGAACCGGGTGGCGGCGGAGAACTCGGTGACGACGTCGTCGCCGCGCTGCTCGATCCGGTTGCGCAGGCTCCCCGCGACCGATTCCCGGGTGGAGCCGGCGCGCACCTCGGTGAGGACGGCGATGATGCGCCGGCCGTCGTCGGGATCGACGAACACCGCGCGAGTGGTCGAGGGGTCGTCGGCCGAACCGCTCGGGGTCCGCTGTTCGGACTGCCGCCAGTCGCCGGGCACCGCCAGCGTCGCACGCCCGAGGCCGACCTCCGTCGACGCCGCGTCCGGTGCGGTGCCGCGCTGCCAGAGTCCCACCCCGATCGCACCGCTCACGACCAGGATCGCCATCACCGCCGCGGCGAGCAGCGTCCCCGACCGGCGCCGGGTGGCGCCGACCGGGAGCGAGGGTCCGGGATCAGCGCCCGGGGCCATCGTGTCCTCGTCCGCACCGCCGGTGCGGTGGCCGAGCCGGACCACGAGCTCGCGGTCGACGGCGACCACGCGTCCCGCGACCGCGTGCCCGGCGATGACGCCGATCGCCGCGGACACCTCGTCCGGGCGGTCCCCGTCGACGAACACCGCCTCGACCGAGTCGTCGATGACGTCGAGGCCGTCCGCGTTCGGCGAGGAGCGCGGCGCACGGTCGGCGCCGGGACGGATGAGCCCGGAGCGCTCGATCACCCAGCCGTCCGGACCGCGTCCGACGATCTGCACGTCCCACCACGCCGGTCGCGGGTGGCCGGGATCGGCGGGCGGCCGCGGGAGATGTGTGGTCTCGACGACGGCGCACCGCCGCACGGTGAGGTCGGCGTGACTGCGCGCGACGAGCACCGCCCGCGGTAGGAGTGCCACCGGCGCGCGGCCGTCGCCGAGGTCGGCGAGGGTCGATGCCCGACGGGGTCCCCAGGTGCTCGGGTGCCCGACGACGAGCGGTCGACCCGCGGGCAGGTCGAGGCCGGCGAAGACCCGCCGCCACACCTGCCGCAGGTGTTCGCGCCGACCGTCGACCACGACACTCATCTGGTCCACCGACTCGAGCAGCGGCCGCACATCGCGATCCACCCGGCGCAGCCCGTGCTCCGGGTCATGGACCAGCGGCGTCCCGAACGCGAGATCGACCACCGACGGACGGATCCCGTCGCCGATCGGTTGCACCTCGCCCGGCTGTGTCATCCGGCCCGACCCACCCCTAGTCGCCGATCGGGAGATGGGCGACCTGGATCATCTCCTGCGGCCGGACGCGCGACACCAGTTCGCCGCGGCCGGGCACCAGCGTCTGCATCCTCGACCGGCCGGTGATGAATCCCTCGTCCCGGTCACCGCTCATCAGCAGGATGTCCGACGACAGGTCCTTGAGGCGCGCGATCAGCGGATCGAACATCGCCCGACCGAGGCCGCCGGAACGTCGGGCGAGCACGATGTGCAGCCCGATGTCGCGCGCATGGGAGGCCAGTTCGACGATCGGGAGCATCGGATTGCCGGTCGAGGTGACGACCATGTCGTAGTCGTCGACCACCACGTACACCTCGGGCTGGCCCTCGAGCCAGGTGCGGTCCCGCAGTTGCTGGACGGTCACGTCCTCGGGTGGCATCCGGTTCTTCAGATATGCCGCCAGCTCCGTCATCATCGACGCCGCGCGGTCGGGCGAACTCGCGTAGCCGGCGAGATGATCGCCGTCGATGATCCCCAGCATCGTGCGGCGGTAGTCGACGAAGACGATGCGCACCTGCTCGGGTGTCGCACCCGCGACCAGCCCGGTGACGATCGTCCGCAGCAGGTTGGTCTTGCCGTGTTCGACGTCGGCGAAGGCCATGAAATGCGGTTGGGCGGTGAAATCGAGGACCACCGGGGCGAGTTCGAGCTCGCCGACACCGATCGCCACCTGATTGGGTGCCAGCGTCAGCCCGGCGCCGGCAACCGCGCGCTGCACCGATGCGTAGTCGATCTCGGTGCTCAGCTTGCGCACGGCCATCGCCGAGCGGCCCGGATAGGCGGCGGTGAGCTTCTCGACCGACTGGGCGACGCCCGCGGGCAGCGACTCGGCACTGCTGACGGAGTCGAGCCGGGGCAGCGCGATCAGCATGTGCAGCTCCTGCCCGGTCAGGCCGCGGCCGGGTCGGTTCTGCGGGACCAGCGCGGCGGCGCGACGACCCATGTCGGAATCCATCGGGTCGCCCAGCCGCAGCTCGATCCGGGTACCCATGAGATCGCGGACCGCCGGGCGCACCTCGGCCCACCGGGATGCGGTGACCATGACGTGGACGCCGTAGCTCAACCCCTGGGCCACGATCGCGGTGATCTGTTCCTCGAGCGATTCCAGTTCCGTCCGCAGCACGTTCATGCCGTCGAGGACGAGGAACACGTCGCCGAACCGGTCCTGCGCCAGCGGGTCCGACGCCGGCGAGGTAACACCGGACCGGAACCACGCTTCCCGGCGGGACCGGTAGTCGCGCATCGACTCGATGCCCAGTCGGGTGAACAGCAGTTCGCGCGACCGGACCACGGCCGCCACCTCGGCGACCGTACGGCGGACCGCGTCCATGTCGCCGCGCGAGGCGACCGAGCCGACATGCGGGAGCCCGGCGAGACCGGCCAGACTGCCACCGCCGAAGTCCAGACAGTAGAACTGCACCTGTTCCGGCGTGTGGGACGCGGCTGCCGACATGATGATCGTGCGCAGCGTCGTCGACTTGCCCGACTGCGGACCGCCGACCACCGCCACGTTGCCCGCGGCCCCCGCGAGGTCGATGACGAGCGGGTCGCGTCGCTGGTCGTAGGGCCGATCGACGACGCCGATCGGAACCGTGAGATGCCCCGGCACCGCCGGGTGGGACCAGTCCCGCTCGCCGAGAAGATGTTCCACGGTGGGCGAGTCGTCCAGCGGCGGCAGCCACACGCGGTGGGCCGGCGGGCCCGCGTGCTCCATGCGTTCGACGATGGTCTCCATGAGCGTGGGCACCTGCGCCGAGACCGGCTCGAACTCGGTGGGCGCCTCGGGTGCCGGCGGTTCCTCGTCGAGCAGGCTCTCGGCCTGGTCGAGCAGCGAACGCGACGCGCCCTCGTCCAGCGGCACCGGAAGTGCGGTGAACACCTTGAGGTTTCCGCGACGCGATGACGCCGTGGTCGTCGGATCGGCCGACTCCGTGACCGTCGGCGAGTAGTAGGCCCCCGACACGTAGGAGGTGTTGAACCTGATCGGGTCCGCCGAATCGCACTTGAGGTATGCCGAACCCGGGACGCTCGGCAGGTGATAGGCGTCGGGAACACCGAGAACCGAGCGGGACTCGTTGGCGGAGAACGTTTTCAGGCCGATCCGATAGGACAGGTGCGAGTCCAGGCCACGCAGCTTGCCCTCTTCCAGCCGCTGCGAGGCGAGCAGCAGATGGATGTGCAGCGAGCGACCCAGACGACCGATGGCGACGAACAGTTCGGCGAAATCGGGCTTCTGCGAGAGCAGTTCGGAGAACTCGTCGACGACGATGAAAAGCGCCGGCAGCGGATCGAGGCGCACCCCCGAGGCGCGGGCGCGCTCGTAGTCGGCGACGTTGGCGTAGTTGCCCGCCGCCCGCAACACCTCCTGGCGCCGGTTCATCTCGCCCGAGAGCGCGTCCTTCATCCGGTCGACCATCGAGAGTTCCTGCTCGAGGTTCGTGATGATCGCGGCGACGTGCGGCGCGGATTCCAGGCCCAGGAACGTCGCGCCGCCCTTGAAGTCCACGAGCACGAGATTCAGCTCCGACGGCGAATGAGTCGCCAGCATCGCCAGGACCAGCGTGCGCAGGAACTCCGACTTCCCCGATCCGGTGGCGCCGATGCACAGCCCGTGCGGACCCATGCCGCCGTGCGCGCTCTCCTTGATGTCGATCTCCACGGGCGCGCCGGTCGGCGTGTAACCGATCGGCACTCGCAGGCGCTCCCGGCCGGTACGACCGCGCCAGGCCGTCGCCGGATCGAAGCGCGCGGCGTCGTCGATGCCCAGCAGCGCGGGCAGGCCGGGGTCGGCCGAGGTCGCCTCGGACTCGAGGTGGGCCAGCGTCGCCGCGGTGGCCAGCCGGTAGCGCGCCATGCGCCGGGCGATCGCCTCCGCCTCGGGAATCGTCAGCGAGTCCATGTCGGCGAACTCCTCGACGCCGGCGGCACTGCGCGCGGAGACCTTGCCCCCGCGCACGACGAGTTGCAGCCCGCGCCGCACCGCGAGACCGTCCGGCGGCGCGGTCAGGTCGAGAATCGTGACGCCTTCCATGCCGGCGTCGTTGATGATCCGCTCGTCGCCGGCGACGTAACCGTCGTCGATGATCACCACGAGATGTGCGCGGTTGGCGTTCGGCGGCGCCGACCGGCTGAACCGGCCGCGCTCGAGGAGGTCCGCGGCCATCGAGTTCTCGAGGTCCGCCAGCGTCGGATAGATCATCCGCATCGCCCCGACGCCGTCGCGCAGCGTCGGATGTCCCACGTGCGGAAGCCATTTCGCCCAGTCCCAGGCCTCCCCCGCCGGATCACCGGTCACGATGCCGATGTGCAGGTGATCGGGACCGTGGAACGCACACAGCTCCACGACCATCGACCGGATGAGTTCGCGGGTCTCCTGCCGCGCACCCTCGATGTTGATGGCGGGGAAGCCGCGCAGCGAGATCGAGGTGGGCAGGCGGTACACCGCGGAGTGCGTCCGCACGAACCGGCGCAGGGCCACCATCGACACCGGCTCGATGTCCTCGAGGGGCCCGGTCTCCGGCGGCATGAGCCGCGTGGCGAGTCGCTGGACGCCCACCCCGACGCGCACATGGGCGAAGTCGGCGTCGCTGGGGCGGCGTTCCCACATGCGCCTGCTGCCGATCACGTCGAGCAGCGCACGCGGGTCCGGGTGGCTCCAGGTGCGTGCCGCGCGCTGGTTGTCGACGGTCTCGAAGACCTGGCCGCGCAGCTGGCCGAGATAGCGGAAGTAGTCCTTGCGATCCTCGTTGAGTTCTCCGGCGCGTTTGCCCCCGCCTCGGCCGCCGGCGGCGAACATGCCGAACATCGACATCAGCATCATCAGCGGGAACATCATGAACAGCGGGTTGGTCAGGATGTTGCGCCCACCGGTGACGACCATCAGTGCCACCATGCCGACGACGGCGACGACCATCACCACCGGCAGCAGTTTCATCAGAAGGCCGCCGGGCACCACCCGCGGCACATCCGGCGGCGCCTGGATGTTGACCTCGCCTCCGGGCGTGCGTGGGGGCGTGATGCGCGGGCGACGCACAAAGCCCTCCGTCGTCGTGACCACACGTCCCCCCTGACATGTCGCGCTGTGTATACCCGGGCGGTCGAACCCGCCGCGGTTGGCTATGTTAGCTGCTGAATCTAGGGGGAGGATTGACCTGATGTCGTCTGTGGACGGATTCGCACCGGGGTACCCGGCCACCGCTGCCGACGCGGACACCGGGGATCGCCGGCGGGGTGAGGGGGCCGTCGAGCCGCAACTCGTACGGGTGTCCGTGCTGGGCGGCAACACCCAGCTCGACGTCGGACTGCCGGCCGGCATCCCCATCGCCGGACTCATCGGTGACCTTGTCGCCCAGATCGAATCGCGCAATCCCTCGAGGTCGGACCCCGACGACCCGGATGCCGACGCCCGCAATCCCGGCCGACCGCACGACCGGCAGAACAAGTGGACGCTCGCGCTCGTCGGACAGGACCCACTGCCCCTGCACCGGTCGCTGTCGGAGTCGGGTATCCGTGACGGCGACCTGCTGCTGTTGACCTCCACGCGAACCGGGGAGTCCCCGGTGCTGTTCGACGACGTGGTCGACGCTGTCGCCCGATTGAACGAATCGCAGTTCGTCGACTGGACCGCGGCGTCCGCCCGGAAGGTCGGTTACGCACTGGCACTCGTCGCCGCGATCGCGGCGGCGGCGTCCCTGGCCGCGGTCCGCTCCGGCACCGGCGCCCTGTGGTTCGCCGGGTTGTCCGGGCTGGCGGTCGTCGGATTCGTCACCGCCTCGACGATCGTGTCCCGCTACTACCGCGACGAGCAGAGTTCGACGGTGCTGTCCCTGTGTGCCGCACCGATGGCCTTCGTGACCGGGATGATCGTGACGCCCGGGTCATACGGCGCCGCACACCTCACCCTGGGCTTCGCGTTCGCACTCGTCGCCGCGGTCGTCAGTTATCGCATGACCGCGGCCGGGGCGACCGCACACAGCGCCGTGACCAGCGCGGCGCTGCTCGGCGCCACCGGTTGTGGGGCGCGACTCCTCATCGATGCGCCGGTGGCCGATGTCGCCGCCGTCATCGCCGCGGTCGGTCTGCTGTGCATCGGTCTGGCTCCCCGCACGACGATCCTGCTCGCGAAACTGCCGCTGCCCCCGGTGCCGACCGCGGGTGCCGCCATCGACGTCAAGGACATCGAACCGCGCCCGGCCATCGAGGGCATCGGGGCGATCGGCGCGACCGCCCTTCCCAAAGCCGATGCGCTGGAACGCCGTTCCTACCTTGCCAACGCGTACCTGACCGGCATCGTCGGCGGGCTCACCGTCGTCACCGCCATCGCGGCCGTGCTCACCGCCGCCCCGCTCGCCGGGTTCGAATGGCGCAACGCCGTCTACGCCGCGATCATCGGCATCGTGCTGTGTCTGCGGGGCCGCTCCCACAGCGACCTGTTCCAGGCGGGAATCCTCGTCATCGGCGGATCGCTCGTGGTTATCACCCTGATCACCGGTCTCGCGTTCGGCGACGACCAGTGGCCGGTGATCGGTTTCGCCCTCGGCATCCTCGTGGTGATCGGCGCCCTCGTCTTCGGGGTCGTCGCACCGAACCAGGACTTCTCACCCGTGATGCGTCGGTGGGCCGAGATCGGCGAGTACATCCTCGTCGCCCTGATCGTGCCCCTGCTGTTGTGGCTGCTCGACCTGTACCGAATGGTCCGCGAGATCTGATGCGCGACAACCGTGTCCGTGGTGCTGGAGTATTCGCGACGACCCTCGTCGCGGCACTCGTCGGGGCCTCGGCGACGCCCGCTGCGGCGGTGACCCCGCCTCGGATCGATCCCGGCGCCCTCGTCCGGTCGGCCCCGGTCGCCCCGCTCGAACCGACCGAGCAGCGGCACCTGTGCAACATCCCGGAACTGACGCGCACCGTGACGAAACCGACCGCGGCGCAGGCGATGATGAATCTCCCGGAGGCGTGGCGGTTCAGTCGCGGACAGGGTCAGCGGGTGGCCGTCATCGACACCGGGGTGACGCCCCATCCGCGGCTCGGTCGCGTCGTCGCCGGTGGCGATTACGTCTCGGGCGGCAACGGACTCGACGACTGCGACGCCCACGGCACCCTGGTCGCCGGGATCATCGCCGCCCGGCCCAGCACCGCCGACGCGTTCGCCGGCGTCGCGCCCGCGGCATCGATCATCGCGATCCGCCAGTCCAGCAGCGCTTTCCAGAAGAAGAACGACCGCGCCCGGGACGACGCCGCGCCGGTGGTCGGCTCGGGTTACGGGTCCGTCCGGACGCTGGCGCACGCCATCGTGCGCGCGGTCGATCTACGCGCCACCGTCATCAACATCTCCGAGGTGGCGTGCGCGTCGGCGGCGGATTCGGTCGACGACCGGGCGCTCGGTGCGGCCATCCGGCACGCCTACGACCGGAACGTCGTGGTCGTCGTGGCAGCCGGCAACCTGACGCGCGACGGCGCCTGCCAGAACCAGAATCCGGCTCCCGCCGCCGACGACCCCGACGGATGGCGGTCGGTCGCGACCGTCGCCAGTCCCGCCTGGTACTCGCCGTACGTCCTGACGGTCGGCTCGGTGGACGCCGACACCGGCTCGCCGAGCGACTTCAGCCTGCACGGCCCGTGGGTGAGCGTCGCAGCGCCGGGCACCGACATCGTGAGCCTGGACAACAAGCGCGGTTCGAACCGGCTGGCGTCGGCCCAGCAGAGCGACGGCGGGCCGGTGCCCTTGATCGGCACGAGTTTCGCCGCGCCGTACGTCGCGGGCACCGCCGCGCTGATCCGGGCCCGCTTCCCGGATCTGACCGCGCGCGAGGTGATGGACCGCATCATCGCCACCGCCCACTCCCCGGGAACCGGGCGCGATCAGCGGATCGGACACGGTGTCATCGATCCGGTCGCCGCCCTGACCGCCGAAGTGCCGGCCGATCAGCAGCCGGACCGGGCCTCGGCGCCCATCGCCGCACCTACCGTGGCGCAGCCACCGGACGATTCCGCGCGCAACGTCGCGATCATCGGCAGCGCCGTCGCGGCGATCGTCATCGCCGCCGTTCTCGCGATCGCACTACCCCACCGACGGGTGCGCAAGCTCGACCCGGACGAGTTCTGACCTGTCGACGCCGGACCGTGGCCCGAGGTCAGCTGGACGAACGTGCGGGGCGCAGCTCGCGCGGGAGCGCGAAGGTCAGCGTCTCGTTGGCCGTGTTGACCGTCTCGACCGTCCCGTAGCCGCGTTCGGCCAGGTAGTCGAGAACCCCGCGGACCAGCACCTCGGGCACCGACGCGCCAGAGGTGACGCCGACCGTCGTCACACCGTCGAGCCACGAGTCGTCGATCTCGCGGGCGTAATCGACCAGGTGGCCGGCCTTCGCGCCGGCCTGCAGGGCCACCTCGACGAGGCGCACCGAGTTCGAGGAGTTCTGCGATCCGACGACGATCACCAGGTCGCATTCGGGAGCCATCGCCTTGACCGCGACCTGACGGTTCTGGGTGGCGTAGCAGATGTCGTCGCTGGGCGGGTCGTTGAGCAGCGGGAACTTCTCGCGGAGTCGACGGACCGTCTCCATGGTCTCGTCGACGGACAGGGTGGTCTGCGACAACCAGACGAGCTTCGACTCGTCACGGACCTCGACCGCGTCCACGCTGTCGGGACCGTCGACGAGCTGGATGTGCTGTGGGGCCTCGCCGGCGGTGCCCTCGACCTCCTCGTGGCCCTCATGGCCGATCAGGAGGATGTCGTAGTCGTCGCGCGCGAATCGCTTCGCCTCTTGATGGACCTTCGTGACCAGCGGACACGTGGCATCGATGGTGCGCAGGTTGCGCTCCGCGGCGGTCTGGTGCACCAGCGGGGACACCCCGTGCGCGGAGAACACGACCAACGCGCCCTCGGGCACCTCGTCGGTCTCGCCGACGAAGATCGCCCCGCGCTCGGCCAGGGTCTCCACGACGTGCCGGTTGTGCACGATCTCCTTGCGCACGTAGACGGGAGCGCCGTGCTTGTCCAGGGCACGCTCGACCGTCTCCACCGCACGGTCGACACCAGCGCAGTAGCCGCGGGGTTCGGCGAGCAGGACACGCTTCGTCTCAGACATGCTTCCCAGGGTACGGGTTACGCGGCGTTGCCCGTGATGGCAGAGTGTTGGCATGGATCGCGCACCGTACCCCGCCCGGATAGCCGCAGGTCTGATCGTCACCGCCCTCGAGGAGACACGGAAACTCCCGGCGCTGCTCATCACGTTGCCGATGACCGCCATCAGCCAGACCCTCCAGGCCGGTATGCGGGCGCAACAGAACATCGCCGAACTGGCCATCAAGGGCGACGCCGCCCTGGAGATGCTCTTCGACCGGCCCGACGAACAGCCCGAGTGGGCACGTTTCGACGAGGACGACGCAGCGGGTCCCGACCCGGTCACGCCCGCCGCGCCCGCGTCGACCACCGATACGTCTGTGCAGGACAAGAAGCCGAAGGCCGTCGCGACGACCCCGTCGCCCACGACCATCGACGAGGAGATCGAGGAGGCGGCCGCCGACGCCGATCTCGCTGCACCTCCCCGCGCCGATGCCGGGCGGTTCGCGCTGTACAGCTCGACCCCCGACGAGGTCGTCGCGGCCGAGGTGCCGGGCACCGAGGCGGTGGGTTCCGCCGACGGCTCGGGGCCCGAGATCGTCGAGCTCATCGACTACGACACCCTCACCCTCGCGCAACTCCGGGCCCGCCTGCGGTCGGTCGCCGTCGAGGACCTGATCGCACTCGTCGACTATGAGAAATCCCACCGCGACCGCGCGCCGTTCGTGACGATGCTCGAGAACCGGATCGCCGCGCAGAACAAGCGCTCCACCGAAGCGTGACCGGGGCCGACACGAGCGACACACCGCGACGTTCCTCGTCACCGAACTCGGCCGAGCATCCCTGGCCGGTCCGGACGGTGAACACCAAGATCGCCGACTGGATCCATCGGCTCGGACAGATCTGGGTCGAGGGACAGGTCACCCAGATCAGCCGGCGGCCGGGGACCCGCACTGCGTTCCTCACCCTGCGCGATCCCGCTGCCGACATCTCGATCTCGGTGACGTGCAGCCCCGACCTGCTGGCACGCACCGAGGTCCCGCTGACGGACGGCAGCTCCGTGGTGGTCCTTGGCCGGCCGAGTTACTACACCGGGCGCGGCACGGTGTCGCTGCGGGTCAGCGAGATCCGGGCCGTGGGCATCGGCGAGCTGTTGCTGCGTATCGAACGGCTGCGGCAGCTCATGGCCGCCGAGGGCCTCTTCGATTCACGGCTCAAACGGCCGCTGCCGTTCCTGCCGCGCGCCGTCGGCCTGATCAGTGGCCGCGCGAGCGCAGCGCAGCACGACGTCGTGAGTGTCGCCACCGCTCGATGGTCGAACGTGCGCTTCGACATCCGGGAGGCCCCCGTGCAGGGGCCGACGGCGGTCGCCCGCATCCTGACCCACCTGGCCGACCTCGATGCCCACCCCGATGTCGACGTCATCATCATCGCGCGCGGCGGGGGCAGCGTCGAAGACCTGCTCCCGTTCTCCGACGAGGCGTTGCTGCGCGCGGTGTCGCGGTGCCGGACCCCGGTCGTCAGCGCGATCGGGCACGAACCCGACAATCCACTGCTCGATCTCGTCGCGGATCTGCGCGCCGCCACTCCGACGGATGCGGCGAAGCGGGTCGTTCCCGACGTCGAGGCCGAACTCGCGGGCATCGCGGAACTGCGTCGACGCAGCGCGCAGGCCCTGCGCAACTGGGTGCGCCGCGAGTCCGGCGTCGTCGCCGCGCTGCGGGCGCGGCCGGTGCTCGCCCGACCCGGGGTGCTCGTGGACTCCGAAGCCGGGCAGGTGGCCGAGCTGGTCCGCGCCCTGCGCCGAGATGTGTTGCGCCACATCGACTCCGAGGAACGACGTACCGACCATCTCGGTGCGCGCCTGGCGACACTCGGTCCCGCGCAGACCCTGGCGCGCGGCTACGCGGTGGTACAGCGCACCGACACCGACCCGCCCCAAGTGGTCGGCACGCTCGCGGACCTGCCGCCGGGTGCACCCCTGCGCATCCGGGTCGCCGACGGCGCCGCAACCGCCCGGGTCGACGAACCCACGACCATGCCGGAACACGGAGGAAATGCGTGAGCACCGACGAATCATCCACTCCGATCGAGGAACTCGGCTACGAGGAAGCACGCGACGAACTCGCCGAGATCGTCACCACCCTCGAGCACGGCGGACTCGACCTCGACGCCTCGCTGGCGCTCTGGGAGCGTGGCGAGGCCCTCGCGACCCGCTGCGAGGAGCACCTGCGCGGTGCCCGCGAGCGCATCGAGGCGGTCATCAGCACCGGCTCCGACCCCGATGACCCCGAGGACGACTGAGACCGATCAGTCGAACCGGGTGAGCGCCTCGCGGTCGAGAACACTGATGCGCGTGTGCTCGGCGGTCGGTCGCGCACCGGCCCGCGCGAGGACCGGCCGACGATCCTCCCCACCCCTCGATGAGGAGGAAAGCGGCCGCCCCACAGCGGAATCCGGAGGCGGCCCGACGATGTACGGAAGACCGGATGCGGTCGCGGCCCCGGATCGCGGGTCGGTCGGCGCATCGATGGCGCCCGCCTGTTGCACCGGAACGGTCACCACGAGCAGCACGAGGACCGCGACGAGCACGAGCCTGGCCCACACGAGGTGCAAGCCGAACCCCGATCCCCCATCCATGAGCGCCTCCTGCCGAAGACGCTAGGAACCGCGGGCCGGGTTCTCACGAGTAGTGCGCTACCCCAATTGCAGCGGCTGCTGGGCGACGACCGACGACGCGATCGTCTCGATGTCGGCGTCGCTGCCGCGCGACAGGACCGCGATGCGTACCTCGCCCAGGTCCGTGATCCAGAACCGCTTGCCCTCCGACGTCTCGTAGGTCACCCACTGCCGCCCGCCCGCCTGGCGCGTACCGGTACCGGAGATGTCGGCGAAATCACCCCCGCTGCCGCCGCCGAGGTAGGGGACGAACACGTCCTCGGGCGCATCGGACTGACTGAGCTGGACGTAGGCGCCGTCGCTGCTGAGCCATCCCACCGTGCTGACCCGGTGCCCCTCGATCGCGTCCGACGAACCGGAGTTGGGCCGCCAGCCCTCCGGCGTAGGCGGGCGGCGGATCGGGAACGGGAGCTGGGCGGCGTCGGCGTTCAATGCGCTGACCACGTCGAACGGCGGTAGCTTGCTGTCGGCCACGTCCTTGGAGGCCCCGATCGAGCAGTTCCCCGACGCGATCGCCACCAGCGCACACAGCGCGAGCAACGGGACCAACGACCAGAACATGTCCTTGCCGTTGTTCAGAATGCGGGGTTTGTCAGCCATGGCGCCGAGTATCCCACCAGCAGGGTCACTGACCGAATGCCCGGTGTGACATGCAAGGATGGTGGTCGAGACCACCGCCACCATCACTCGGCGCCGCTGGAGTCGACCCGCGCCGAACAGAGGAGTCGATTGCCCATGACCGTCAGCACCCATCAGGCCCCGGACCGCAACCTCGCGATGGAGTTGGTCCGCGTGACCGAGTCGGCTGCACTCGCGGCCGGTCGTTGGGTCGGTCGTGGCGACAAGAACGGCGGCGACGGCGCGGCGGTCGACGCGATGCGCGAACTGTTGTCGTCGGTCTCGATGCGCGGTGTCGTGGTCATCGGTGAGGGCGAGAAGGACGAGGCGCCGATGCTCTACAACGGCGAAGAGGTGGGCAACGGCGAAGGCCCCGACTGTGACGTCGCCGTGGATCCCATCGACGGCACCACGCTGATGGCGGAGGGCCGCCCCAACTCGATCTCGGTGATCGCGGTCAGCGAGCGCGGCACGATGTACGACCCGTCGGCGGTCTTCTACATGGACAAGATCGCTGTCGGACCCGAGGCCAAGGGCGCCATCAACATCAACGAGTCCGTCGAGTGGAACATCAACTCGGTCGCGAAGGCGAAGGGCATCGACGTCGCCGATCTGACCGTGATCGTCCTCGACCGTCCTCGTCATGCCGATCTCATCGGTGAGATCCGGCAGGCCGGCGCCAAGATCCGCCTCATCTCCGATGGTGACGTCGCCGGTGCGGTCGCCGCCGCCGACGACTACTCCACCGTCGACATGCTGATGGGCGTCGGTGGCACTCCCGAGGGCATCATCACCGCCGTCGCGATGAAGTGCATGGGCGGCGAGATCCAGGGCAAGCTGTGGCCGCGCAACGACGAAGAGCGTCAGAAGGCCATCGATGCCGGCCACGACCTGGACCGGGTGCTGACCAACGACATCCTGGTCAGCGGCGAGAACGCCTTCTTCTGCGCCACCGGGGTCACCAACGGCGACATGCTGCGCGGCGTCACCTACCGGCCCAATGGCGCGACGACCCGGTCGCTGGTGATGCGCTCGAAGTCCGGCACCGTCCGCCGCATCGAGGCCGTCCACAAGCCGGCCAAGCTTCGCGGCTACTCCCGAATCGATCTCTGAGACACGACATCGGCCCCACACCAACACCGGTGACTTCACGAGTCAACCTCTGGCGTGGGGCCGATGTCGTGGGCGATACGATGCGGTCCGTGAGTAAACCAGCCTCAGCCCCCGAGTTTCTCTACTCCGATCTGCTCCCGACCGGCGCCGACGAGACCCCGTACCGGTTGATCACGACCGAGGGTGTGTCCACGTTCTCCGTCGACGGTCGGACCTTCCTGAAGGTCGACCCGGAGGCCATCCGGAGGCTCACCGCGGAGGCCATGCACGACATCAGCCACTATCTCCGCCCGGCTCATCTCGCGCAGTTGCGCAAGATCATCGACGACCCGGAGGCCTCGGGCAACGACCGGTTCGTCGCCCTTGACCTGCTGAAGAACGTCAACATCTCCGCCGGCGGCGTGCTGCCGATGTGCCAGGACACCGGCACCGCCATCGTGATGGGCAAGAAGAGCGAAGGGGTCCTGACCGGCACCGACGACGCCGAGGCCATCTCCCGCGGTGTCTACGACGCCTACACGCAGCTCAACCTGCGGTACTCGCAGCTCGCCCCGCTGACGACGTACGAGGAGAAGAACACCGGCTCGAACCTGCCCGCCCAGATCGAGATCTACGCCACCGAGCAGGGGCCCAAGGGTCCGGAGTACAAGTTCCTGTTCATGGCCAAGGGCGGTGGCAGCGCCAACAAGTCGTTCCTGTTCCAGGAGACGAAGGCGATCCTGAACCCGACGAGCATCCTGGAGTTCCTCGACGAGAAGATCCGCTCGCTGGGCACCGCGGCCTGCCCGCCGTACCACCTGGCCGTCGTGATCGGCGGCACCTCAGCCGAATTCGCGCTCAAGACCGCCAAGTACGCGTCGGCGCACTACCTCGACAACCTGCCCACGCAGGGTTCGATGTCGGCGCACGGTTTCCGCGATCTCGAGCTCGAGGAGGAGGTCTTCCGGCTGACCCAGTCGTTCGGCATCGGGGCGCAGTTCGGCGGCAAGTACTTCTGTCACGATGTGCGCGTGGTCCGGCTGCCCCGCCACGGTGCGTCGTGCCCGGTGGCGATCGCGGTCTCCTGCTCGGCCGACCGTCAGGCCCTCGGCAAGATCACCGCCGACGGCGTGTTCCTCGAGCAGCTCGAGACCGATCCGGCCCGCTACATGCCCGCAGCCGGTGTGGCCGAGGACATCTCGGGTGGCGAGGTGGTCGAGGTCGACCTCAACCGCCCGATGCCGGAGATCCTCGCGCAACTCTCGCAGTATCCGGTCAAGACGCGCCTGTCGCTGACCGGACCGCTGGTCGTCGCGCGCGACATCGCCCACGCCAAGATCAAGGAACGCCTCGATGCCGGCGAGCCGATGCCCGACTACCTGCGCGACCACCCGGTCTACTACGCCGGGCCGGCGAAGACCCCCGAAGGCATGGCCTCCGGATCGTTCGGTCCGACGACGGCAGGCCGGATGGACAGCTATGTCGAGCAGTTCCAGGCCGCCGGGGGCTCGATGGTCATGCTGGCCAAGGGGAATCGATCCAAGCAGGTCACCGAGGCGTGCGGCGCGCACGGCGGTTTCTACCTCGGCTCCATCGGCGGGCCCGCGGCACGTCTCGCGCTCGACTGCATCAAGAGCCAGGAGATCATCGAGTACCCCGAACTCGGCATGGAGGCCGTGTGGAAGATCGAGGTCGAGAATTTTCCCGCCTTCATCGTCGTTGACGACAAGGGCAACGACTTTTTCACCGACCCGAGTGGGGCCGTCAACGTCCCGCTGAGCGGCATAAGGATTCGATCAAAGGAGTAGGCACGCCGATGACCGAGGAAACACAGACCGACGCGCAGGGCGAGCAATACCGCATCGAGCACGACACCATGGGCGAGGTCCGGGTACCCGTCGACGCCCTGTGGCGGGCACAGACGCAGCGTGCCGTGGAGAACTTCCCGATCAGCGGACGCCCCCTCGAACGGACCCAGATCCGGGCGATGGGACTGCTGAAGGCGGCCTGCGCCACCGTCAACGCCGACCTCGGTCTGCTCGACAAGGAGAAGGCCGACGCGATCGTCGCCGCGGCCACCGAGATCGCGGACGGACGCCACGACGACCAGTTCCCGATCGACGTGTTCCAGACCGGTTCGGGCACCAGCTCGAACATGAACACCAACGAGGTCATCGCGTCGATCGCCAAGTCCAACGGCGTCGAGGTGCATCCGAACGATCACGTCAACATGTCCCAGTCGTCCAACGACACCTTCCCGACGGCGACGCACGTCGCCGCCACCGAGGCCGCCGTCACCGACCTGATCCCGGCGCTCGAACATCTGCAGAAGACGTTGGCCGACAAGGCAACCGAATGGCGTGAGGTCGTCAAGAGCGGGCGCACGCATTTGATGGACGCGGTACCGGTCACGCTCGGACAGGAATTCGGCGGTTACGCGCGTCAGGTCGAGGCCGGCATCGAGCGCATCACCGCCGCCCTCCCGCGCGTCGGCGAACTGCCCATCGGCGGTACCGCGGTCGGCACCGGCCTCAATGCGCCAGATGGCTTCGGCACCAAGGTGGTCGCCGAACTCGTGTCGCTCACCGGCGTCGAGTCACTCACCCTCGCGAAGGACAACTTCGAGGCGCAGGCGGCCCGTGACGGGCTCGTCGAACTCTCCGGCCAGTTGAAGACCGTCGCGGTGTCGCTGACCAAGGTCGCCAACGACGTCCGTTGGATGGGCTCGGGTCCGCTCACCGGGCTCGGCGAGATCCTGCTCCCCGACCTGCAGCCGGGCAGTTCCATCATGCCGGGCAAGGTCAATCCCGTTCTGCCCGAAGCTGTCACGCAGGTGGCGGCGCAGGTCATCGGCAACGACGCCGCAGTCACCTGGGGCGGCGGCAACGGCGCCTTCGAACTCAACGTCTACATCCCGATGATGGCGCGCAACGTCCTCGAGTCCCTGAAGCTGCTCGCGAACGTCTCGCGGTTGTTCGCCGACCGCTGTATTACCGGTTTGCAGGCCAACACCGAGCGGTTGCGCACGCTCGCGGAGAGTTCGCCGTCGATCGTCACCCCCCTCAACAGCGCCATCGGCTACGAGGAGGCAGCGGCCGTCGCCAAGCAGGCACTGAAGGAGGGCAAGACCATCCGCGAGACCGTCCTCGAACGTGGCCTGGTCGGCGAGAAGCTGACCGAGGACGAACTGGACGCCCGGCTCGACGTGCTGAAGATGGCCAATCTCGACCGGGAGCGCTGAGAACCGTGACGGCGCAGCTGCTCCCCTTCCCCACCGACTGGCAGACCGCGCTCGTGCTCGTCGCCCACCCCGACGACCCCGAGTACGGGATGGCGGCGGCCGTCGCCCGTTGGACCGGCGAGGGCCGCCGCGTCGTCTACGCGCTGGCCTCCAGCGGCGAGCGGGGCATCGAGGGTCTGCCGCCCGCCGAGTGCGGCCCCCTGCGGGAAGCGGAGCAGCGCGCGTCCGCGTCGATCGTCGGCGTGGACGAGGTGGAGTTCTGGGGGTTCCCCGACAGTGACATCCGCAACGTGCCGGAGTTGCGGGACAAGATCACCGAGACCGTCGAACGGGTGCGGCCGCAGGTGATCGTCTCGCTCTTCGGTGGACCCGAGTGGGCGCCGGGCATGCCCAATCAACGCGACCACATGGAGTTCGCCGCGGCGGTCCTCGAGGCCTACGACGCCCTGGAAGCCCCGCCGTCGTGGTTGTTCGAGAACGGTCCGGCGGCGACCCACGGCGTCGAGGTCGAGGAACAACTCGACACGGCCGTTCGCGCACTGGCCGCCCACGACCGCTACCTCTCCGTCCTCGATCCGGACACCCCGGTCCTCGACCAGGCGCGGGCGCAGATCGAGATGGCGACCGCGCCGCGGGACGGCGATGCCCGTCATGTGACCGGCTTCGAGCTCAAACGGGGTCGGCCCGCCTGAGTCGGCACGACCCGCCGCGCATCAGCAGCGGCAGCGGCGACGACCCGACGTTTCCTTGGCCCCTCGGATCGGTGACCTTCGGCCCCTCCCGGCGGGCGCGACGCCGGTGGATGGTGTGAGGGTCAATCTCTCCGCACACCGTTCGGTGCAAGCTCTCCCAGGGGGACCGTCATCACTCTCACGGCCGTTCTCGTCGCTTTCCTCGCCGCATTCGCCGTCTGCGCGGTCATCGGATTGTCCGTGTGGCTGCTCGTGCTCTTCGGAGTGCTCACCGGACTCCAAACGGTCGCCTGGCTGACCGAGCGCATGTCGGCATGGCGACTACCGGCCGAGGCGGATGCCCCCTAGTGGGGTGTCTCCACTAGAGCTGCGCCGACCACCGCAGCGCGAGACCGCCGCCCGGCGGCGGGGTCGTCGTGAACGCCCCGCCGGCCTTCTCGGCCCGGAGCGCGAGGTTGGCCAGACCGCTCGGAGTCACGTCCGCCGGCAGCCCGATGCCGTTGTCGATGACCTCGACGACCAGCTCGTCGGCGACCGTGATCGACACCGTCACCGTCGTGGCCCGGGCGTGCTTCACGACGTTGCTGACCGCCTCGCGTATCACCGCGACGACGTTCTCGGCCAAGGGGCGATCGACCACGGACAGCGGACCCGAGGTCCGCACGTGCATCTGGATCGGCAGATCGTCGATCTGCTGGTCGATGACCTCCTGCACGCGCTGCCGCAACCGCGTGACCGTCATGTCCTCGGTCTGCAGGTCGAAGATGGTCGAGCGCACCTCCTGGACGATGTCCTGGAGGTTGTTGATCGACCGGGTGAGTCGCGAGCGGATATCGGGTGAGTGGGTGCGCTGCAGCGTCGCCTGCAGGCTGAGCCCCTCGGCGAAGATCCGCTGGATCACGTGATCGTGGAGGTCGCGCGCGATGCGCTCACGGTCTTCGAGCACGCGCATGTGATGGGCCTGCAACGTCGCGGTGGCCAGTTGCATCGCGAGTGCGGCCTGGTCGGCGAAGTCGGCGCACAGCCCGAGGAGATCCCGGGCGAACGGCTCCCGCCCGTCAGCCCGCATGGCGATCAACACGCCTCGTGTGGAATCGATGGTCCGCAGCGGCGCGGCCATGACCGGCCCGTAGCGCGTCGAATCGCCGACGTCGTACTCCAGGTGATTCCGGAGCACGGGCCGTCGTTGGACGAATGCCGTCCCCGAGGTCGACCCGGTGATGGGGATGCTCTGGCCGCGGAAGACGTGTCCGTCCTCTCCCTCGGCGACCGTGATCACCAGTTCGTCGATCAGCTCCACAGGCTCTTCGGTGTCGTGGGGCTCGGCGATGAAGACCAGGTCGGCATCGGCCAGGGTCAGCACCTTCCGCGCGATCTGCTCGAGGACGTCTTGATGATCGGCGCCGGTCAGCAACTCGGTCATCACGTCGCGGTTGGCCTCGATCCAGGCCAGCTGGTTCTGCGCCTGCGCGTAGAGCCGGGCGTTGTCGATCGCGATCCCGGCAGCCGAGGCCAGTGCCTGGATGACCACCTCGTCGTCCTCGGTGAAGACGCCGCCGTTCCTCTTCTCGGTCAGATAGAGATTGCCGAAGATCTCGTCGCGGACCCGGATCGGCGTGCCCAGGAAACTCGTCATCGGCGGGTGGTTGGCGGGGAAACCCACCGATTCGGGGTGCTCGGACAGGTCGGACAACCGCAGGAGCTCGGGCTGGTCGATGAGCTGACCGAGGACGCCACCGCCGGTGGGCAGGTCGCCGATGAGTACCCGGGTCTCGGCATCGATGCCCTGGGAGAGGAACGCGGACAGATGATGCCCGCTCCCGAGCACGCCCAGCGCCCCGTACTCGGCGTCGACGAGACGGATCGCCGACGCCACGATCGATTCGAGGGTGGTTTCCAGATCGAGTCCGGAACTGACGACCAGCATCGCCTGCAGGAGTCCGTCGGTCTGATCGCGTACGTCGGCGATCTGGCTGATCCGGTCGGAGACCTCGTCGAGCAGTTCGCGCAAACGCATCTGCGACAGCGCTTTCTGCAATTCGAGCGATCTCGGATCCAGTTCCGAGAATTCGGAAACCATGTACCGGATCATAGTCAGGTTCATTTCCGGGTGCTGCACTTCGAGTTCGAACGCGGTTTCGCTCGGGTTGGGACACGAGCGATGACATTTGGTAGACCTGCACACATTCGTCGAATTCGTCCGGCCCGTCCTACAATCCGATTCAGGTGTCCGATCCGGAGGGAGACGGCATGATCAGGGTTTTCCTGGTGGACGACCACGAAATCGTCCGACGGGGACTCGTCGAGTTGCTCGACTCCGTTTCCGACGTGGAGGTCGTCGGCGAGGCCGCCAGCGTCGCGCAGGCGCTCGCGCGCATTCCCGCGGTGTCTCCGGATGTCGCCGTGCTCGACGTCCGGCTTCCGGACGGCAACGGCATCGAATTGTGCCGTGAGCTCCTCAGCAGGGTGGACGGCCTGCGTTGCCTCATGCTGACCTCACTGACCGACGACGAGGCGATGATGGACGCCATCCTGGCCGGGGCCAGCGGATACGTCATCAAGGACATCACCGGGATGGAACTGGCGCGTGCGATCGCCGAGGTGGGCGCCGGCCGGTCTCTGCTCGACAACCGCGCCGCGGCGGCGTTGATGGATCGGCTACGCGCCCGGCAGGACGCCGCGGAACCGGCGGACGACGGACTCAGCGAGCAGGATCGGACGCTGCTGGCCCTTCTCGGCGAGGGCCTGACCAACCGGCAGATCGCCGCGCGGATGCATCTCGCCGAGAAGACCGTCAAGAACTACGTCTCGCGACTGCTCGGCAGGCTCGGCATGGAGCGTCGGACCCAAGCGGCGGTGTACGCGGCGAAGACCGCGAACCGCGACCGACGACGCTGAAGCGCCACGCGGAGGGTCGATCGAACGATGTGTCATTCGACTCTTGAGATCTACGTCACATAAGCCGACACTGAAATGGTCGCTCGTCCGACAGGGAGGGCTCTCGGACGAGTGCGGCCCGACGCCCCAACAAGTGACAGAGAAGGTCCATCGAGATAACAGTTGTTTCCGCATTCGTGGAAACCGGAACTTCCCCCTCCGACCGGCACTGCGGTAGTTGCGGACGCGCGTTCGCGATCCGTACGCCGCTCCGCCAGTCCGATCTGGACGATCTCGCCCGGGTCAACGGGTGGCACATCAGCACCGAGGCCACGTGGTGCCCCGGCTGCCGATGTGCCCGGATGAGTTTGTCCGACGTTCGCGCCCGGCCCGGCCGGACCGATCAGCCCGCCTGACCGCCGAGCCCGAAGAGGGCCGGAACCACGCCGACGAGCTGCGAGAGCAGACCGGTCAGGACGTCGGCACCCGGAACACCCGAGGTGGTGGGAGGCGTCGTCCCCGGCGTCGTGCCCGGAGCGGTTTGAGGGGTTGCTCCGGGCGCGTCGCCCGCGGGTGCACCCTGGTTGACACCGATGGTGATCTTCGGGCTCTTGGCCGGATCGAGCCACACGAGGATCTGTTTCATCAGCTCGCGTTCGATCGCGACGCAGCCCATCGTCGGTTCACCGTTCGTCACGTGGAGGAACATTGCCGACGCCCGACCCGGGGTGCGTTGCGGGTTGTGCGCGATGTTGACCGCGTAGTCGTAGACCGGGCCGGAGTTGTAGAGGTTCTCACTGTCCCCACCGGGGCTCTGCGGCTGACGCACGTGCGTGTTGTAGGTCGGCGACTTCATGTTCGAGTCCCACCAGTCCTGCTGGTCGACCTTGCGATACGGCATCTTGGTCCCGGGATTCTCCGCACGGCCGAAGGCCTGGTCGAGCGGGAAGGTGCCCTGCGGGGTCCGGTGGACGTCGTCCTTCGGCTCGCCCATGCCCAGCGAACCGAGGTAGGCCTTCGTCGGGCCGATGACGGGTTTCCAACTGCCGTCGGCGCCCCGGTCGAAGGCCGTCAGGGTGGCGGTGGTGTCGGACGCCTTCGGCGCGGTCACCACGATCATCTGGCTCGTCGGCCCACCCGCCCCGGGTGCACCGGCACCGCCGGTGCCGTCGTCCGACCCGGTCCCACCGGCGAGCTGGTCGAGAATGCCGTCGAGCAGCGGCATGCCCGACCCGGGCGTCGTTCCCGGACTAGGTGTGGTGGACGTCCCCGGCGTGGATGTCTCGGGTGTAGTTGTCTCCGGGGCGGCGACCGACTGCCCGGCGCCGCCGACAATCGCGGCGAGCACCGCGATCACCAACAGTCCCAACAGTCTCATTCGCCTCATCAGTAACTTCTGCACCATGCCAGTCTGACAGTGCGCAAGAGACCATGAGTCACGTCCTGGTCACGGTGCGGTTCGGATCAGGTGTCGGCGACGAGCCGGTCGGCGTATGGACAGAAGCCGTATTCACGCGGTCGAGGTCGATTTCTCGATACGAAAACACCGAATTGCCATGATTCGAAATGCAGTACAAAAACGCATTCGACGAATCAATCTGAGAAATGGGTCGAATTCTCTTGGACTTTGTTTGCGCGTTTGTTATCAGATCATTACTGTTGCGAACGACGGCGTCGAATAAAGGCGGCCGTCGAAACGGATAGCCATTCGATTAAGGGAGAACAATGACATCCTTGGAGAACGTCGAACTGCTCACCGCCATCGTCGACCTCTTGAATTCGCTCCGCGACTTCACCCCGATCGAACCGCCGACCGCCTGATCTGACACACGAGGGCCGCGTCGACTCCCTTCCGGTGTCGACGCGGCCTTCGAGTTTCCGGCGGCGAAATCCTTACGGCCACCGAGCAATTGGAACCCAGAGGTCGGCGCCGACCCTACGGCGCGAACTCCTCGAGCATCTCGGTCACGAGTGCGGCGATCGGCGACCGCTCGCTGCGGGTGAGCGTGATGTGCGCGAAGAGCGGGTGTCCCTTCAGCTTCTCGATGACCGCGGCGACGCCGTCGTGGCGGCCCACGCGGAGATTGTCACGTTGCGCGACATCGTGGGTCAGCACCACGCGAGATCCCGATCCCAGGCGGGACAGAACGGTGAGCAACACGTTGCGCTCCAGCGACTGCGCCTCGTCGACGATGACGAACGAATCGTGCAGCGACCGCCCGCGGATGTGCGTCAGCGGCAGCACCTCCAGCATGCCGCGGCTCAAGACCTCGTCGATGACCTCCGGCGACGCGAGCCCCTCCAGCGTGTCGAAGACCGCCTGCGCCCACGGACCCATCTTGTCGGACTCACTACCGGGCAGATAGCCGAGCTGTTGTCCGCCGACTGCGTACAGCGGCCGGAACACGACGACCTTCCGCTGGGTACGCCGTTCCAGGACCGCTTCCAGTCCCGCACAAAGCGCGAGCGCCGATTTTCCGGTACCGGCCTTGCCGCCGAGCGAGACGATTCCCACGCTCTCGTCGAGGAGCAGGTCGAGGGCGACCCGCTGCTCGGCCGACCGTCCGTGCAGTCCGAAGGCCTCGCGGTCGCCGCGGACCAGTTGCACCCGCTTGTCCGCGTTCACCCGGCCCAGGGCACTCGACGTGGCGCTGAGCAGTCGAACACCGGTGTGACACGGCAGTTCGCGTGCCTCGTCGAGGTCGACGACGCCCTCGGCGAACAACGTGTCGACCGTGGCGGTGGCGACATCGAGTTCGGTCATGCCCGACCACCCCGAGACCACGACATCCTGCGCGTGGTACTCGTCGGCGGCCAGGCCCACCGCACCGGCCTTCACCCGCAGCGGTGTGTCCTTCGAAACCAGGGTCACGTCCTTGCCCTCGGCGCGCAGGTTCAGTGCACAGGCGAGGATCCGGGAGTCGTTCGAGTCGGTGCGGAAGCCGGCGGGCAGCACGGCGGGGTCGGTGTGGTTGAGCTCCACCTGGAGGGTGCCGCCCTCGTCGCCGATCTCGAGCGGCAGGTCGAGCCGGCCGTGTTCGAGTCGCATGTCGTCGAGCATGCGCAGCGCCTCACGCGCGAACCAGCCGAGTTCGTGGTGGTGACGTTTGCCCTCGAGTTCGCTGATGACCACCAGTGGCAGCACGACGTGGTGTTCGGCGAAACGCATGACCGCCCAGGGATCGGACAGCAGCACGGAGGTATCGAGGACGTAGGTGCGTGTGGTCACGTGGGGCTCCTACGTTCGTGCGGCTCCCGCACAAACCAGTGTTGGTCGACCGGCCGGTCCAGTTGTCCGTTGTCCCGGCGTCAGCCGAGGTGGACGAGGACCGGGGCCGGTCCCCTCGCGTTGCTCGCACAAACCACGAATTGAACCTCCCGAACGAACCGCTTCCCCGCGGTCCGTCACTCGCCAACGTACGCGCGAAAATCGTTGGCGGCGCGCCGGAATCCGGTGTGTCGGCGTGAATTGTGGGTAAACCGCCGTATCGTTTCCACCGGAGACGCAACACGGCGCCACCAGGACTTTCGTCGTCCCGGTGGCGCCGTGTTCGTACTGGGCGCGAGTCGTCAGCGGCCGGTGCGGGCGAGGATGCGGGTGCGCGCGGCCTCCGCCTCCTCACCGAGACCGGAGACGGTGTCGAGCTTGACCGCGTCGGCCAGGGCCGCCGCGATGGCCGCCTTCACCTCGGCGTTCTCGTAGTCGGCGATGAGTGCGCGCTCGGCGTCGAAGTCGGCGATGTCGTGGCCGATCGGCTCGTCGAGGGCCAGCGCCCGGTCGATGGCGAGGACGGTGGCGTCCTGGTCGGCGACAATGCCGGCGTTGAGGAACGCGCCGAAGGTGGTGGCCTGGCCCTGGTCGTCGTTGGAGATCTTCGTCAGGATCTCCACGAGTGCCTCGTCGCCGGCGACCGCGGACAGGCGCTTGATGAAGTGGACGCACTGGTTCTCGTGTACCGCCATCAGCGCGAGCACGTCGAGCGGGCCGAGTGGCTCGACCTGCTCCGGCGTCTGCCGATACCCCTGCGTGACGTGGATGCGACGGCGCTCCTCGGCGTCCACCGGATCGATCGCGCGCCGGACGACGAGGTAGTCGCGCAGGACGATCGCGTGGCGGTTGTCCTCGGCGGTCCACACGCCCACGAGCTGTCGCCAGTCGGAGAAGGCCGGGAAGTGCTTGGCCAGCACCCGGTGGTACGACGGCAGGTTGTCCTTGGTCAGCAGGAGGGCGAGCAGTCCCGCACGTGCCTCATCGGACAGGAAGGCCTCCGACGGATCGAAATCCGCTCCGCCGAGGAACCCGAAGTTGCGTCCGTCGTCCCACGGCACCCAGTCGTGCGGATTCCACGGAGCCGCGGCCGACTGGTGGTCTTCGGCGATCTCGGGAAGAGCCTTCTCGAGCGCGATGATCAGGTCGTCTTCAGTGAGGGCGTTCATCGCTGAAAGGATACGGACGCGCCGCCGGGACAGGCAATCCAGGTCAGATCCGGCTCATCAGGCCCCACTCCTCGAGACCGTCGTAGAGCGGGAAGTCGAGGGCGAGCTTGGACACGCGCCCGCGCAGGGCCGAGACGTCGGCGGCATCGCCGGCCGCGAGCGCGGTGGCGATGATGTCGGCGACCTCGGTGAACTGTTCGTCGCCGAAGCCGCGGGTGGCCAGTGCCGGGGTGCCGATACGTAGACCCGAGGTGACCATCGGCGGTCGCGGATCGAACGGCACCGCATTGCGGTTGACGGTGATGCCGACCTGATGCAGCAGGTCCTCGGCCTGCTGGCCGTCGAGGGCGCTGTTCCGCAGATCGACGAGCACGAGGTGGACGTCGGTACCGCCGGTCAGGACCGAGACGCCGGCCCCGGCCACATCCGAGCCGTTGAGGCGTTCGGCGAGGAGCCGCGCCCCGGACAGGGTGCGCCGCTGGCGCTCGGCGAATTCGTCGGTGGCGGCGATCTTCAGGGCCACCGCCTTACCGGCGATCGCGTGCATGAGCGGCCCGCCCTGCTGACCGGGGAACACCGCCGAGTTCAGCTTCTTGGCCCACTCCTGCTTGGCCAGGATGATCCCCGAACGCGGGCCGCCGAGGGTCTTGTGCACGGTCGAGGACACGACGTCGGCATGCGGGACCGGCGACGGATGCAGGCCGGCGGCGACGAGACCGGCGAAGTGGGCCATGTCGACCCAGAGGTGTGCGCCGACCTCGTCGGCGACGGAGCGGAACGCCTCGAAGTCGAGCGTGCGCGGGTAGGCCGACCACCCGGCGACGATGACCTTCGGTTTGACGTCGAGGGCGATCTTGCGCACCTCGTCCATGTCGATGCGGAAGTCCTCTTTGCTCACGCCGTAGAAGGCGTTCTCGTAGAGCTTGCCGGAGAAGTTCAGGCGCATGCCGTGGGTGAGGTGACCGCCGTGCGCGAGGTCGAGACCGAGCATGGTCTCCCCCGGCTCCATCAGGGCCTGCAGCACCGCGGCGTTGGCCTGGGCACCCGAATGCGGTTGCACGTTGGCGAAGTCGGCGCCGAACAGCTCCTTCGCCCGGTTGCGGGCGATGTCCTCGACGACGTCGACGTACTCGCACCCGCCGTAGTAGCGACGTCCCGGGTACCCCTCGGCGTACTTGTTGGTCAGCACGCTGCCCTGGGCCTGCAGCACCGCACGCGGCACGAAGTTCTCCGAGGCGATCATCTCGAGGGTGTCCCGCTGGCGGCTGAGTTCACCGTTCATGGCGGCTGCGACGTCGGGGTCGAGCTCTGCCAGGGACATCGAGTTCAGGGATGACGGGTTCGCGGTCATGCCCCGATTCTAGGTACCAGGCGCCGGGAGCGAAGCGAGCGGGCCGAGTGTCTACAGCAGTTCGCGCCGCAGACTCGCCGGGATGAGTGGTTCGTCGAGCAGGCGACCGAAGGCGGCCGCGCGGTCGTCGGCCTGCTCGAGCCACGCCTCGAGCAATCGGTATCCCTCGACGTAGGTGCTGATGTAGGCGCGCCAGAGCGGCGAGGTGAGGAATCGCAGCATCTGTCGGGCCCGTTCCTCGGGCGCGAGAAGCCAGCGCCGGAGATGTTCGGCGACGGTGTCGGCGTCGGCGTGGCGGTCGTGCAGCAGCAGCGCGGCGTCCTGACGAACGCCGAGGAGCCCGGCGGTGGCGCGTCCGACGCCCATCGCCCGCCCGGCGTCGAAGCGGAGTCCGAGGTCGGCGTAGATCTCCTGTGCCCACGTTCCCCACTCGGGACCGACGATCGCGGCCAGCGCGTGGTCGGCGAGGCCCTCGGCCATCAGGCACTGTGGGGTGTTGACCAGGAAGATCGACTGCTCGTCGTGCCCCGCGCCGACGAGCAACTGCTCTTTACGGCAGTGCTCGGTGTGGTGACCGGGGTAGGCCTCGTGCGCGATGAGGGCCGGCAGGGAGGACATGTACTGCGTGAGATCGGCGTTGATGGCGACGCGTGAGCGATAGTTGCCGAGGTAGTAGTTGAATCCCGACCACGGCTTGTCGGTGACGACTTCGAACTCGACGATCTCGTTGTCCGGCAACGGATATGCGGACCGTACTCGTTCGCGGAGCGCGCTGCTGAACGCGCGGACGCACTCGTCGACCCGCTCGGGTGGGATCTCGTCGGCACGCCGGTGCGCGGCGTAGATGTCCCGGAGCTCGTCGCCGGTGGCGCCCGGGACGCCGAGGGCCTCCGCCAGGTCGGCGTGCGCCTGCCGATACCGGTCCGGATCGGCCATCGCGATGTCGACGTCGAAGTAGGCGCGGACCTCGTCGATGAATCCGACGTCGTCGCCGGCGAACTTGCGCGCCGAGCACTCCAGCGCGCGCAGGTGGGCGCCGATGAACTCGGCGCGCGCCGCGTCGAGCGCGCCGGGCAGGTCGGCGAGCAGCCCGCGCGCGCGGTCGGCGAGCCGGGCGGGATCGGGTGCGGGCGCGTTCTCGACCTCCGCCTTCAGCGCGGGATCGCCGGTGTAGGCGTCGACGAAGCCCCGTTCGAGGCGATCGAAGGCGAGGCCGAGACGGAGGTACTCGGCCACCAGCGGGTCCGAGGCGTGGTCGGTGTCGGCGACGGTCGGGGACGGCATACCGGCAGGCTACCGATCGACGCTGTCACACGTCGCCCTAAGCTGTACGCATGATCACTCAGGGAGCGGCGGAACCGACATCGGCGGAGCTGCCCTGATGGCCCGCAACGCCACCGATCGGGATCCCAGTCTGTACCTGGAACTCGACCGGAGGCAGTGGCGCGAACTCCGCGAGTCGATGCCCCTGGTCCTCAACGAGGACGAACTGGCCGAGCTCGTCGGCCTCGGTGAGCAGATCGACCTCGACGAGGTCGCCGACGTGTATCTGCCGCTCTCTCGTCTGATCCACCTGCAAGTCGCTGCGCGGCAACGGTTGTTCGCCGCGACCTCGACCTTCCTCGGTGAGCGGCAGACCAATCGGCAGGTGCCCTTCGTCATCGGGATCGCGGGCAGTGTGGCGGTCGGGAAGTCGACGACGGCCCGCGTGCTCGCCGCCCTGCTCGCCCGCTGGGAGTCCCACCCGAAGGTGGACCTGATCACCACCGACGGTTTTCTGCTGCGCCTCGCGGAGATGCAGCGTCGGGGCATTCTGCACCGCAAGGGATTTCCCGAGTCCTACGATCGCCGGGCCCTTCTGCGCTTCGTCACCGAGGTGAAGTCGGGTGCGCGCGAGGTCGCCGCGCCGGTCTACTCGCACCTCGCCTACGACATCGTGCCCGACGTCTATCACTATGTGCGCCAGCCCGACATCCTGATCCTCGAGGGCCTCAACGTGCTCCAGACCGGAGCGACGCTGATGGTCTCGGACCTGTTCGACTTCTCCATCTACGTCGACGCCAAGATCGACGACATCGAATCCTGGTACATCTCGCGCTTCCTGCAGATGCGGACCACCTCGTTCGCCAACCCGGACTCGCACTTCCACGCGTACGCGTCGCTGACCGACGATCAGGCGACCGCCGCGGCCCGGGATCTGTGGACCTCGATCAACCGTCCGAATCTGATCGAGAACATCCTGCCCACCCGGCCGCGGGCGTCACTGGTGCTGCGCAAGGACTACGACCACTCCATCAATCGGGTGCGCCTGCGGAAGCTCTGACCGACGATGCGGCCCGGCGTTCGTCGAGTCCGGCCGGGTACCCGCCGGCCAGCGCGATGCGGTTCCACGCGTTGATCATCACGATCGACGCGACCAGCTGACCCATCGCGGCGGCGTCGAAATGGGCTCGTGCGGAATCGAACACGTCGTCGGGGACACCGTTCTCGCCGATCAGCGTGACGCTCTCGGTGAGAGCCAGCGCCGCCCGTTCGGCCGGGGTGAACGCCGATCCGGCCTCCCGCCACGCGGCGATCAGCATCAGTTTGTGCGGGTCGATGTCCTTGGCGAGGGCATCGGAGGTGTGCATGTGCAGGCAGTAGGCGCACCCGTTGAGTTGCGAGGCCCGGATGACGATCAGTTCGGCGAGTTCTGGGTCAACCCCGGCCGACGATGCCCGCTGCAGCGCCACGAGGGCCTTGTACACGGACGGATTGTCCTGCGGTATCCACATTCTCGTCGCAGGCCGGGCGGCGGTGCTCATCGCCGTTCCCCCGCGCTCGCATTCTCGCGACCGGCCAGCCACCCGTCGAGCGTCGTCGACGTGACGACGTCGGGATCGACTGGCACGAGTCCGCCCTCCCGTATCGCCGGCCCCCCGAACCGGACGCCGAATATCCATCGTGGTGAGCCGGTCTGCGCAGCAACCGCTTTCGCCACATCGACCAGGTCCATCTCCACCGGTCCGCTCACCTCGATCGTCCGCTTTCCGGTCGGACCCGCGGTCACCACGTCGGCGACCGCCACGGCCACGTCGGCGACCGCGGCCGGGGCGCACCGCATCCTGGGCACCGCGGCGATCGGACCGAACCCCATCGACGACATCATCTGCTCGGCGAGCTCGAACCACTGCACCGACGCCAGGATGGTGAGTGCCGCGGGGTCGACGACCTCGCCGTAGGCGGCCTCCTGTGCCGCTTTGCCCTGGTAGTAACCGAATTTGGCGTTGACCGCCGGATCGCCGGCGTTGACGATCGACACCACGACGACGTGCGCGACACCCGCCGTCGTCGCGGCACGGCCGATCTTGGTCGCCGTGGTCTCGAAGAAGTCGATCGCCTCCTTCGCCTTCAGCGTCTGGAGACTGAGGCAGTCGACGACGGCGTCGGCACCGTCGAACGCCGCCGCCAGACCCGTTCCGGTGTAGGCGTCGACGCCGGTCGCCCGGCTGGCGCGCACCACCTCGTGGCCCCGCTCGACGAGCAGGTCGGCGACCCGACTTCCCAGCGCACCGCTGGCACCCACGACCACTATCTTCATCTCGTTCCTCCTCAAGGACGGACAGCTCTGTGTTGTGGGTTTAGGCTATGCCGCAATTAGCTCAAGAAAGTGGTCCAATCCGATGGCAGAAAAGCGGGTCAATTCGACGGCGGATCCCTGGGCCGAAGTGGCCGAGCGGCTGGGCGCGGACCTTTTCCTCGACCTGCAGCCCGATCCGGGCGCGGGTGCACGCGGGCGCGGTGCCACCCTGCGTCGGGCCCTCACCGAGGCGCTGCGCTCGGCCATCCTCGACAACCGACTGCCCGCGGGCACCGCATTGCCGCCGTACCGATCCCTCGCCGCGGACCTCGGTCTCGCTCGCGGCACCGTGTCGGCGGTCTACTCCGAACTGATCGCGGAAGGGTGGCTGACCGCGCGCCAGGGCTCGGCCACCCGGGTCGCCGACGGTGCGGCACGGCCACCGGCCATCGACGATCCCGGTGCGTCCACAGCCATGCCGGCCCTGCGTCACGACTTCTCGCTGGGACGACCCTGCGCCGGGATGTTCCCGCGCAACGACTGGATCCGCGCCACCCGACGCGCCCTGACCGAGACCCCCGACGACGCCTTCGGACCGGCTCACCCCCGCGGGCGCCTTGAGCTGCGGAACGCCCTCACCGGTTACCTGGCCCGCACGCGGGGTGTCCGCACCGCACCGGACCTGATCGTTCTCGGGACGTCGGTGCTGTCGGCACTGGAGTTGTTGGCGCGCACGGTGATCGGTGGTGTCGTCGCGGTCGAGAGCCACGGTCTGCCCTTTCACCGGCACGCCCTCGAGCGCGGCGGCGCGCGGGTCGTACCGGTGCGCATCGACGCCGACGGCATGGTGATCGACGAGCTCGAACGCACCGGGGCGGCCGCGGTCGTGCTGACCCCCAGCCACCAGTTCCCCACCGGTGTCGCTCTTTCGCCGGCGCGCCGGATGCAGGTCGTCGACTGGGCGCGGCGGACCGGCGCGGTCATCGTGGAGGACGACTACGACGGCGAGTTCCGCTACGACCGCGAACCGGTCGGTGCGTTGCAGGCGCTCGGCCCCGACGTCGTCGTCCACACCGGCTCGCTGAGCAAGAGCCTGTCGCCGGCGGTACGCGCGGGCTGGCTGGCCACTCCCGCCCACCTGGTCGAACCGGTGTTGCGCGGCAAGGGCTTCCGTGAGGCCGACGCGAGCATCGTCGATCAGCTCACGCTGGCCGAACTGATCGGTTCCGGAGCCTACGACCGGCACATCCGGCGCAGTCGTCAGGCGTACCGGACCCGGCGCGATGCGCTGGTGTCGGCCCTGGCCGGAATCGGACTCGAACTCCCCGGCATCGCCGCCGGACTGCACGCGTTGATCCCCGTCGACCATGCCGACGAGGGAGCCATCGTCCACCGGGCCTACGAACGCGGAATCGCGGTGACCGGACAGTCCCTGTTCCGGCATCCCGACGCCGACCCGCTGCCCTCCGGCGGGATCGGCGTCGGCTTCGGCACTCCCGCGGCGTCGACCTTCGGCGCCGATCTCACCGCATTGACCGGGCTCCTGGCCGACTCCGCCGCACGCTGAACCCGGCGCGGATCGACACCGGCGGAGTCACTTGCCGAACCGCCGGCTCCGCGCGGAGTAGTCGCGCAAGGCGCGCAGGAAGTCCACCCGACGGAACTCCGGCCAATAGGCGTCGGTGAACCAGATCTCCGAATAGGCGCTCTGCCACAACAGGAATCCCGACAGCCGCTGCTCTCCGGAAGTCCGGATCACGAGATCCGGGTCGGGCTGACCCTTGGTGTAGAGATTGGCGTCGATCGCCTCCACGGTGACCGCATCCACCATCTCGGCCGCAGTCGCCCCGGCGGTCACCTTCTCCTCCAGGAGCGCGCGAACCGCGTCCACGATCTCCTGCCGCCCGCCGTATCCGACGGCGACGTTGACGTTCATCCCCTGCCGTTCGGCGGTGCGGTCGGCGGCCGCCCGCAGACGTCCGGCCACCAGCTCGGGCAGTGCGTCGAGGGTGCCGACGATGCGGATCCGCCACTCGCCCTCGGGCGCGGAGATCTCGTCGACGATGTCCGGCACGATCTCGAGGAGTGCGTCGAGTTCGTCCGACGACCGGTTGAGGTTCTCGGTCGACAACAGGTAGATCGTGACGGCTTCGATGCCCAGGCCGGCGCACCAGCCGAGCATGTCCGCGATGCGCTGGGCACCCACGCGGTGTCCGTGGCTGACGTCCTCGAAACCAGCCTCACGCGCCCACCGCCGGTTGCCGTCGCAGATGATCGCCACGTGACGCGGCAGACGCTCGGTGTCGAGGAGCTGGATGAGCCGCCGTTCGTAGACGGAGAGAACGGGTCGTCGAAGCCGGTCCGGCAGGAGCTTCATCGTCGCGTCGTTCCCGCGTCGTGTCGGCCTCGTGTCACGCAGGACACCTTACGCGTCGCATCACGCCTTGCCGGTGACGCTGTGGACGCGCGAAGTTACGGTACCGTAGGTTCGGTGAGCACGTTGCTGAACCCGCCGGCTGACGTCCGCCCACGACTGCGCGGGGTCATCCACCACTACTCCGCCTATGTGGCCGCGGTCGCGGGGCTGGCCCTGGTGATCGGCGCGGCCACGGTCGGCGACCCCGTCGCCGTCGTACCGTGTGCCGTCTACGCGGTCACCGTGCTCGGACTCTTCGCGATCAGCGCCGGCTACCACCGGATTCCGTGGAAGACCGCCCGCGCGCGGACCCGGATGAAGCGTGCCGACCACGCGATGATCTTCCTCTTCATCGCCGGCACCTACACGCCGTTCTGCGCCCTCGGGCTTCCCTCGCCGACCAGTTGGTGGGTCCTCGGCATCGTCTGGGCCGGCGCAGCCGCCGGTGCGACCCTCAAGATCGCGTGGCCCGGCGCACCCCGCTGGCTCGGCGTCACCCTCTACATCGTGCTGGGCTGGGTGATCGTGGCCGTCGCCCCGGCGCTCGTCGGCGAGACCGGTCTGCCCGTTCTGATCCTGCTCGCGCTCGGCGGTGTCTTTTACAGCGTCGGTGGCGTCCTCTATGCGGCACGCTGGCCCGACCCCTGGCCGGAGACCTTCGGTCATCACGAGGTGTTCCACGCCTGCACCGCAGTCGCGGCCCTGCTGCACTACGTCGCCGCCTGGCTCCTGGTGTTGGGCTGACCTGCCCGTACGGTGACCGCACGCGGTTCGGGCATGACCGCCGTCGCTATGCTCCTTCCGTGAACCCGGACGTGCGCGCCCTCCACCGCCTTCGCGGTGGGGTCGTCGGCGCGCTGTCGGCGAGCACCGCGGTGGCCGCGCACGGGCTCGCGGCGGGTTCTCTCCCCGCCACCTCATCTCTGGTGTTCATGATCGCGGCGTGCACCGTACTCGGCTGGGCGATCGGCGCGACGGCCCGTCGTCGTCCCGGGTGGCTCGGCACGATCGGGCTCCTCGCGGCCGGGCAGGTGCTCGCACACGTGTCGCTCACCGCGCTCGATGCCTCGTCGGCGCACCACGCGGGCGTGAGTGCGCTTGCACACGCGCCGAGCGGGACCATGATGTTCGTCCACGCGGTGGCGACTCTGCTCACCGCCGCCGCCATCCACGTCGTCGAACCCGCCCTGCTCAGCGTCCTGACCGCGGTCGTCGCACTCATCCGGGCCGTCCTCGACCCGCCCGCTGACGACGCGATCCCGCGCGCCCCGCGGGCGACCCACGACGACGCGCGGCCCCGCCTGCGCGCCATCGCCGCTCTCGACACCCGCGGACCCCCGGCCCTCACGCGCTGATTCCCTACTCCGCCGACCCGTCACCCGACGGGCCGGTCGGTGCGCGTCTGCCCTCCCGCCTGACCGCGGTCAATGCCGCGCGCCGTCTTCCGCATGAGAGGCCCACCCGTGTCCCTGTCGAACCTGTCCCGCCCCGGTGAACCCGCCGGGCCGCCCGACCCCCGTCCCGAAACATCCGACGACAACCCCACTCCACCAGCCGCCGCACCAGACCGGCGAGTGACCCCGAACAGCTGGCAACCTCTGCTGCGCCGGTTGCACTTCTACGCCGGCGTCTTCATCGCGCCGTTCCTGATCGTTGCGGCGGTCAGCGGCGGGCTCTACGCGATCTCCCCATCGCTGGAACAGGTCGTCTACCGCGATCAACTCTCCACCGAAAGCACCGGCGACGCACGTCCGATCTCCGAACAGGTCGAGGCGGCGGCCCGGATCCGGCCGGACCTCACCCTGTCCGCGGTGCGCCCGGCCGCCGAACCCGGCGACACCACCCGCGTCCTGTTCGACGATCCCTCCCTCGGGGCGTCGAAGCGCCAGGCCGTGTTCATCGATCCGGTGACCCTGGAATCGACCGGAGAGCTGGTGTCCTACGGCAGCAGCGCGGCGTTGCCGATGCGCACCTGGATCAGCGAACTGCACCGTCACCTCCATCTCGGCGAGCCCGGCCGGATCTACAGCGAGCTCGCCGCCTCCTGGCTGTGGGTCATCGCCGTGGCCGGCCTCGCGCTGTGGATCTCCGCGTATCGCGCGCGCCGAAAACGACGCGCCGCCGACCTGGTCGCCTTCGACCGATCGGCGACCGGACGCAACCGCACCCGCAACCGGCACGGCGTGATCGGCGTCTGGATCGCGGTGGGGTTGGTGTTCTTGTCGGCCACCGGTCTGACTTGGTCGAAGTACGCCGGTGAGCACGTCTCCGATGTGCGCACGGCGCTGAGCTGGACGACCCCGACGGTCGACACCTCGCTGTCCGGATCGACGTCCGGATCGGACGGGCTGGGTGATCACAGCGGGCACGGCGATCACGGCGGCGCGGGTCACGGGCAGCGCGTTCCGGAAACGTCCGGCCAGACGATCGCGCAGCTCGACCGGGTGCTGGGCACCGCTCGGGCCGCCGGTGTGGACGGCCAGGTGGAGGTCTCGATCCCGACCGATGCGGACACCGCCTTCACCGTCGCCGAGACCAGGCAGCCCTGGCAGTTCGCCCAGGACACCGTCACCGTGAACGGCGCGACCGGTGCCGTTGTCGACGAACTGCGGTTCGCCGACTGGCCGCTCGCCGCGAAACTCACGACCTGGGGCATCGCACTGCACATGGGCATCCTGTTCGGCTGGGTGAGCCAGCTGGTTCTCCTGCTCCTGGCGATCGCGCTCGTGGTGCTGATCGTCCGCGGCTATCAGATGTGGTGGCAACGGCGGCCGAAGCGTGGCGGCGCGGTCGCGGTGGGTCGCCCGCCGGCACGGGGTGCACTGCGTCGGGTGCCGGTGGCCGGCGCGGTCGCGATCGTGGTGGTGGCCGCGGTGGTGGGCTGGTTCGTGCCGTTGCTCGGACTCAGCCTCCTCGGCTTCCTCGTGGTCGACGCCGCACTCGGAATCCGCGCCCGTCGCAAGCAAGTCGGCGTCGTCACCGGCGCCGGGAGCGAGTCGAGCGGGTCGGTCGACTCGCGGTAGCCCGTCGGGCAGGCGGCGGGGACGTACGCGTGGAGGTCGGAGACTTCACCTCCGCATCATGTCCCCGCCGTCTGCAGGTGGAGCCCAGGTCAGGTGATCCTGGTCGGCTGAGGCCATGCGGGGAAACCCGGCCGACGCATCACCGGCCCTTCTCACACCGTCGACCATCCGTTGTCATCCCGACCTCACGCTCCGCGGCGGCACTTCCCGACGCCGCTTCCTCACCTGGTCGGCACTCGTCGCCGGTCTCGCGTTCACGCCCGGCCTCCTCGGCGGCACCTCGCCGGCCCTACCCACACCGGCTCACCCCGCCGGCGTCTTCGGACTCGGGGTGGCGTCCGGTGACCCCCTCCCCGACGGCGTTGTGCTGTGGACGCGGTTGTCGCGCAACCCGTTCGCGCCCGGTGGCGGCATGGGACCACGCCCGGTGCGGGTCGACTGGGAGATCGCCGCCGACGAATCCATGACCCGCATCGTCCGTCGGGGTACGGTCCACGCCACCGCGGAATGGGGACACAGCGTGCACGTCGATGTCCGCGGTCTCGCGCCCGCCGCCGACTACTTCTATCGGTTCCGGGCACTCGGCGAGGTCTCGACGATCGGCCGGACCCGAACGGCACCAGCACCTTTCGCACGAGTCGAGAAGATGACGGTCGCCGTCGCGTCCTGCCAGAACTGGTCCGACGGCTACTACCATGCGTACGCTGACCTGGCGGCGCATGCACCCGACGTGGTGCTCCACCTCGGTGACTACATCTACGAGAAGCCGATCCCGGTTCATGGTGGCGCGAGACCCGAGGCGGTGCTTCCTCTCTCGGCAACACGGGAAGCAGTCGACCTCGACGACTACCGCGAGCGCTACGCGCTGTACAAGTCCGACCCCGACCTCCAACTCGCCCACGCGATGACACCGTTCGTGATCACCTTCGACGATCATGAGGTCGACAACAACTGGGCCGCAGCGATTCCCGAGGACCACACCCCACTCACCGCGTTCGCGCTGCGTCGCGCCCGCGCCCTGCGCGCGTGGTGGGAGAACACGCCGGTGCGGGTGGCGGCCCGACCGAACGGAACCGTCATCCGCGCGCATCGGCGGCTCGGCTTCGGCGACCTGGTCGACCTCACCCTGCTCGACACCCGCAGTCACCGCAGCGATCAGGCCAACGGAGACAACGACACCGGGCAGAACGCGCGCACCGCGGACGCCTCCCGAACCATCCTCGGTGCCGAACAGGAACGATGGGCGCTCGACGGCTTCGCCTCGTCCCGGCACCGGTGGAACGTCCTCGCCCAGCAGGTACCGATGGCCGACCTCGCCCGAACCGTCGGCTCGACCCGGGCGGTCAGCATGGACGGGTGGAGCGGCTACGAGGCCTCGCGCTCCCGCATCCTCGGCGGCGCCGCCGACCGGGGCGTGCGCAACCTGGTGTCGCTCGCCGGCGATATCCATCGCAGCGTGGTCGCCGACCTCCGGACCTCCTACACCGATGAATCGCCCATGCGCGGCGTCGAATTGGCCGCGACGTCGATCACCTCCGGCGGGGACGGGGAGGACATCGACGACGGCGACCGCCGCCTCAAGGAAGCGTCACCCCACGTCCGGTTCGGCAACTCGCAACGCGGCTACCTGCTCAACCGGATCCACTCCGATCGGTGGGAGGCCGAGTTCCGCGTGGCGCCGTCGGTACGGTCGCCCCGCGGAACACTGCGTCGTCGAGCACTGATCACGATCCCGGACTCGACGTCTGAGGTCGACGTCGTCTGACGCCGCTCCCTGATCCGAAAGAACGCCCTGCCCCCTGCTCCCTGAGGAGCGCCCGGAGCTTGCGGAGGGCGCGTCACGAAGGGTCAGCCCCGCGCGAGCGCCGCCAGGACCTGGGCGCTGGCCTCCCAGCCCATGCACTTGTCGGTGACGGACTTGCCGTACACCAGCGGGGTGGCCTCGGTCGATTGCGCGCCGGGCTCGAGGAAGCTCTCCAGCATCACGCCGCTGACGTTCGAGGGCTCACCGGCCTCGCGCGCCGCCCGGAGTCGCGTCGCGATCTCGGTGGCGACCTCCGCCTGACGGACATGATCCTTGCCCGAATTGGCATGCGAGCAGTCGATCATGACCCGGGCGGGCAGGCCGGCCGCGGCGAGCGCCTCGGCGGCCGCCGACACCGACTCCGCGTCGAAGTTCGGGCCGCGCGTGCCGCCGCGCAGGATGATGTGGCAGTCCTCGTTGCCTGCGGTCTCCACCACGGCGCCGTTGCCGAAGTCGTCGACTCCGAAGAAGACGTGTTCGGCCGCAGCGGCTTTCACGCCGTCGATGGCGACCTGGACGTTGCCGTCGGTGCCGTTCTTGAAGCCGATCGGCATCGACAGGCCCGACGCCAGCTGCCGGTGGACCTGGGACTCGGTGGTGCGGGCGCCGATGGCACCCCACGCGACCGCGTCGGCGATGTACTGCGGGCTGGTCGGTTCGAGGAACTCACATCCGACGGGCAGACCGAGGTCGATGATGTCGAGCAGCAACGACCGGGCGGTGCGCAGGCCACGCTCGACATCGAAGGTGTTGTCCATCCCGGGGTCGTTGATCAGGCCCTTCCACCCGACGGTGGTGCGCGGCTTCTCGAAGTAGACGCGCATGACGATCTTGAGTCGCTCGGAGTAGGCATCGGCCAGCGGCGCGAGGCGCCGGGCGTAGTCGATGGCGGCGATCGGATCGTGGACCGAACAGGGCCCGACGATGACGAGCAGCCGGTCACCGCGGCCGGCGAGGATGTCGGCGATCTCGTCCCGGTCGCGCTGGACGGCGACTGCTCGTCGTGCCGAGAGGGGCAGTTCGCTGCGCACGGTGTCGGGCGACGGGATCGGACGGAACGCCCGGATGCGGCGGTCGGAGGTCGATTCGGCGTTGTCGTCGGATCGGATCGGGAGGTCCGGCAAGGTGGTCACGTTGTGTGCCTTTCGAGGTCATGCCCGTGTCGTTGTGGTGACGAGGCATGCCCTGGGTGTGGTCGGAGCCCCGCTCAGATGACAAGAGCAGCGACCGTGGGGTCGCTGCTCGGGCTCCGGGTGTGTCGTGCGCGCGTCAGGTCAACGCATCATCGTGGCCCCACCCGGAGCCTCGATAAAGCGCCAATACGCGCGCACGGTGCTGATCACGGCGACCACACTAGCACAACGGTTTCGACACCCCGATTCTCACGGGTGCCCCCGGTCGATCAGCTCGCTGAGCACGAGGATCGACTCTGATCGATCCACCGGACCCGCCCGCCGGATGCGTTCGAGCGCCTGCTCGAGGTGCCGTACGTCGCGGGCCATCACGCGCAGGACGGCGTCGGCCTGACCGGTGACCGTCGCCGCGCCCACGACCTCCGGTATGGGCTCCCACGCCGCCTTCAACTCTTCGGGCGAGATGTTGCCCCGGCAGTAGACCAACACGTATGCCTCGGTGGTCCACTGCATCGCGTGCGGGTCGACGACCGCGGTGAAACCCCGGATGACGCCGCCGGCGACCAGGCGGTCGACGCGTCGTTTCACCGCGGGGGCCGACAACCCCACCTGCTGCCCGATCTGCTGGTAGGTCGCCCGGGCGTCCCGGGTGAGGTGCGCGAGCACCCTCTCGTCGAGGTCGTCCAGTGTCCGCAACAGACCGCTCCCCTTCGCGTCCATACCGGCGATCCGTTGCGTTCAGACGCAATCGACGTCGATTGTTTGCACCAGACCTCGACGATACCCTCGATTCATGACGATGACGAGCCCCGGCACCGGCACCCACGCCAGCGCGGGTGCACCGCTGGACGTCGTCGAACCTCATGTGGCGCACAACTATTCGCCGATCCCGGTGACCGCGGCCACCGCCGAGGGGGCCTGGATCACCGACATCGACGGCCGTCGACACCTCGACTGTCTCGGGGCCTATTCCGCGGTCAATTTCGGCCACCGCCATCCACGCATCGTCGCCGCCGCACTCGATCAGCTGGCGCGGGTCACCCTCACCAGCCGCGCATTTCGGTCCGATCGACTCGAACCGTTCTGCGCCGCACTGGCTTCCGTGTGCGGCAAGGACATGGTCCTGCCGATGAACACAGGTGCGGAGGCGGTCGAATCCGGGATCAAGGTCGCCCGCAAGTGGGGTTACGACGTCAAAGGCGTACCCGACGGCCGCGCCACGATCGTGGTGGCCTCCGGGAACTTCCACGGCCGCACGACGACGATCGTCTCGTTCAGCGACGACCCCGGGGCGCGCGCCGGATTCGGCCCCTACACACCGGGATTCGTTCGCGTCCCGTTCGGCGACCTGGCTGCCCTCGATGCCGCGATCGACGAGAACACGGTGGCCGTCCTGCTCGAACCCGTCCAAGGCGAAGCCGGCGTCGTCGTGCCTCCCGACGACTATCTGCCCGGCACGCGGGCCCTCTGCTCCGAACGCGGCGTGCTGTTCATCGCCGACGAGATCCAGTCCGGTCTGGGCCGCACCGGTAGGACCTTCGCAGTAGAGCACTGGGGCGTCGAACCCGACGTCTACCTGCTGGGGAAGGCACTCGGCGGCGGGCTCCTACCGGTGTCGGCGGTGGTTGCCGACCACGACGTCCTCGGCGTGCTGCATCCCGGTCAGCACGGATCGACCTTCGGCGGTAACCCGCTCGCCGCAGCCGTCGGTCACACCGTCGTCGACATGCTCGCCGACGGGACCTGGCAGCGACGGGCGGCGGAACTGGGCGATCATCTGCACGCCCGACTGCGCGACTTCGTCGGGAACGGGGTGGTGGCGGTGCGCGGCCTCGGCCTGTGGGCAGGGATCGATCTCGACCCCGCGCTCGGCACCGGCAAGGACTTCTGTCTGCGGCTGTCCGAACGCAATGTCCTCGCCAAGGACACCCACGGCTCGACGCTGCGACTCGCACCACCGCTCGTGGTCACGGAATCCGAGATCGACTGGGCGATGGACCGATTCGCCGCGACGCTCAGGCAGGCGCCGGTGACCGCCGACCACGATTGAGCCACCAGGCGCTCGTCGAGAGCACGGTGGCGAACGCGCACCACGCCGGGTAGGCGGCGAGCGCGGCACCTGCCGTCCGGTTCGTACGTGCGGTGCGCCGGGCGAGGTCGGCGCTGCTCACGGTGAGCGCCGCCGCCGCGACCGACGCGGTTCCGAGGGCGCCCCGGCCGAAGTAGATCCAGCTCCACCCGCCGTTGAGCACGAGGTTGGCGCCGAGCGCCGCGAGATACCGCTGACGTTGTTCGTGGTCGCCGTCGTCGGCCAGGTCGTCGAGGGTGACCGCCGAGGTCACCGCGAGGTCGGCGTAGAGCGAGGTCCAGGCGAGCGGGAACGCCCAGTTCGGTGGTACGAAGGACGGTTTCGCCAGCTTCGGATACCAGGTCTCGACCGCCGGCTTGGTGACCACACTGCCGATGGCTGCCGCCGCAGCGGTCGCGAGTGACGTCCCGATCAGAGTGGAGATGCGCATGACTCCACTTCTACGCCTCGACTCAGGTGTCGGCGGGCCGCCGGTCGTCGGTGCCCGCGGCACTGGTGGCACCCGGGGTCCCGGGCGGGTTCGGTGCGACCGCGTCCGAACCGGCCGGGCCCGGCGAATCGGTTCCCTCGTCGAAGGCCTGGTCGGCCTCCGGGTGTTCGGCGTCGAAGGACGCGGGCAGCTTCTTCAGCTGCCGGTTCATCGACCAGATGAGGAACGCGGTCCCGACGAGCAGCAACAGGATCACGAGCAGACCTAGCGGTGAGGCCTTGCCGAACTCCGGCCCCTGGGGTTCCTGCGCCAGGACCATCAGGGTGTCGTTCACGACTGTGCTGGTGCCCATCACGCCTCGATCCCGGCGAAGAGATCGGTCTCCGGCAACGCGGTCTTGACCCGGGTCCGGGCGAGCTCGAACTCCTCCGTCGGCCACAGGCGTTGTTGCCACTCCAGCGGCACCGCGAAGAACACCCCGTTCGGATCGATCTGCGTGGCGTGGGCGCGCAGCGCGTCGTCACGCTGCGGGAAGTACTTGGAGCACTCGACCTGGGTCGTCACACGTCCCATCAGATCGCCACGGCTCGGGTCCCACTTGCTGAGCCACTCGGCGAACGGACTCTCCTGGCCGTGCCGCGCGAACTCGTCGGAGAACAGGACCATCCGGTCCCGGATGAACCCGTGGGTGTAGTAGAGCTTCGACACCGTCCACGGTTCGCCGGCGTCCGGGAACGCGTCCGGATCGCCGGACTGCTCGTACGCCGCGACCGACACCTCATGGCAGCGGATGTGATCGGGATGCGGATATCCGCCGTGCTCGTCGTAGGTGACGATCACGTGCGGGCGGAACTCGCGGACCACGCGCACCAAGGCCTCGGTGGCCTCGTCGAGCGGCACCGAGGCGAAGGAACCCTCCGGAACAGGCGGGAGCGGGTCGCCCTCGGGGAGGCCCGAGTCGACGAAGCCGAGCCATGTCTGTCGGACGCCGAGCGCCTCGGCGGCCTTGGCCATCTCCTCGCGACGGACCTCGGTCATCCGCTCTTTGATGCCCGGGCGGTCCATCGCCGGATTCAGGATGTCGCCACGCTCACCGCCGGTGAGTGTGACGACGAGCACTTCGTTGCCCTCGGCCGCATACTTCGCGGTCGTGGCGGCACCCTTGCTCGACTCGTCGTCTGGGTGCGCGTGCACCGCCATCAGCCGGAACACACCCGACTTGGGGTCGCCGACGTGGGATTCGGTCACAGTTCCTCACCTTCGGATCGCTACTCCTCCCATGGTAGGTATTGACGCGTGAACAGTTCGGATGGGGGCGCCGCAGACGCCGGTGACGCGCCGCGCGCGACACCCGACACCTTGCGACCGCACAGCGGTCCGCGCGCCACCTATCCGGAGCGTTCGGAGACCGCCTCTGGGCGTCGTCGCTGGTTCATCGCCCTGTCGATCCTGGTCGTCGCGGCCGGCGTGACCCTCGCCGTCATCGGCTACAGCAAGTTCTCGTCGGCGGACGTGACCGGTGAGGCCACCGGCTACGAGATCATCGACGGCTCGACCGTCGCGGTGCAGTTCACCGTCGAGCGTTCCGATCCGAGCCGGGCGGCTGCCTGTGTGGTGCGCGGCCGCTCCCGCGACGGCGGCGAGACCGGGCGTCGCGAGATCCTGATCCCCGCGGACTCCGCAGAACGGATCGGCGTCCGCACCGAGGTCACGACGTCGAAACCACCGGTCATCGGCGAGGTCTTCGGGTGCACCCTTGACGTGCCGGCCTACCTGAAGCCGTCGGCCTCGTGACCGCCGCGTCCACCGGCAGTGAGTTGCCGTCGCCGCTCGCCGCCTTCGCCTCCATCGGCAGCCGCTACTTCCCCCTTCTGGTCGCCGTCTTCGTCGGCGTCATGCTCATCAGCAACGTCACCGGCACCAAGGGCGTCGTCCTGTTCGACGAATGGCTGCAGGTCGATCTCGGGCCGATCCAGATGGACGGCCTGGTGACCGACGGCGCCTTCTTCCTGTTCCCGCTCGCGTACGTGCTGGGCGACGTGATCAGCGAGGTCTACGGGTTCCGTGCCATGCGCCGGACGATCCTCGCCGGGTTCGCGGTCCTGATTCTCGCGTCGTTGTGTTTCTGGTTGACCATTCACCTGCCGGCCGCCGAATTCTACGAAGGCCAGGCGGCTTTCGAGACGGTTGCCGGAGTCGTCCCACAATTCCTGCTCGCCGGATTGGCCGGTTATGTCGTGGGCGAATTCCTCAATTCCTTCGTCCTGGTGAAAATGAAGGAACGCGCCGGGGAAAATCGCCTCTGGGCGCGCCTGCTGGGTTCGACGATTGTCGGCCAGTTGGCCGACACCATCGTCTTCTGTTCGATCGCCGCCACCGCCCTGGGTATCTCGACCTGGGGAGATTTCATCAATTACACGATCGTCGGGTTCGTCTGGAAAACACTCGTCGAGGTCATCCTCATGCCTGTGACGTATTTCGTTGTGGGATGGCTGAAACGGATGGAACCGACGTATCAGGACGCTCTCGGCGCGCTGTCGCGCGGTAGTACCGATGTGCCATAGGTCTCACCACCTGGTACCCTGAACGGATACACGGCTCCGCGAGGGGTCGTGTTGCTGCATTTTCAGCAGTCCATATGCCCCTGGTGTAAACGGTCGCCCGGGGCGCGGACAACACAAAGGAGTGACCGATGACCGACACCCAGGTGACCTGGCTGACCCAAGAGTCGCATGACCGCCTCAAGAGCGAGCTCGATTCGTTGATCGCCAACCGTCCGGTCATCGCCGCCGAGATCAACGAGCGTCGCGAAGAAGGCGACCTCAAGGAGAACGGTGGCTACCACGCCGCTCGCGAGGAGCAGGGCCAGCAGGAAGCGCGTATCCGCCAGCTGCAGGAACTGCTGAACAACGCGAAGGTCGGCGAGGCGCCGACCCAGTCCGGCGTCGCACTGCCCGGTTCCGTCGTGACCGTCTACTACGACGGTGACGAGAAGGACACCGAGACGTTCCTCATCGCCACCCGCGAGGAGAGCGGCCAGGGCGGCCTGGAGACCTACTCCCCGAGCTCCCCGCTCGGTGCCGCCCTCATCGACGCCAAGGTCGGCGAGACGCGCGAGTACTCCGTGCCCAGCGGTGCCACCATCAAGGTGACCCTGGTCAGCGCGGAGCCCTACCACGGCTGATCGGACGACGAACACAACCCGGGACGGTATGACCGTCCCGGGTTTCGTGTTTTCGGGGGTTCTCGTCCGTGAGCTACCGCCGGTCGCGCGACCGGCGAACCTCGACTCGACTCCTGGACTTCGATCGAAGTCCAGGAGTCGAGTTGGGGTTCATCAGTCAAGCCGCGGTCAGTTTGTCCAACCACGGCCGGAGCAGATTGGCGAGCCCGCCGCGCTCGAGCGTTCCCCACGTCCATCGGATCACCATGATCCCCTGTGCGCGCAGCGCATCCTCCCGGCGCTTCTCCCGGATGAGTGCATCGCGCGGGCTCTCACCCTGGCGCAACAGTCGGCCGTACTTCTGTAGTCCGTCGAACTCACCGACAAGTGTTCCGTCCCAGTCGAAGTCGGTCCGCGCGTCTCCGGCGTCCGTCTGGAACGTGTGCTGCAGTCGCGGAGTCGGCAACCCGGCCTCGATCATCTGCGCCCGGCTCCACGACTCCCCGACACTCTCCGACGCACCGTCCGCATGCGCAAGGGCACGACGCGCGGTCCCCGCACCGCGCCAACGGTTCCGCGACGCGAGGATACGGGTCATCGTGGCGATGTCGGCGCCGGACGCTAGCGCGCGATCGAACACGGCCAGCGCTTGGGCGAAGTCACCGGACATCGCAACATCTACGGCGGTTCGCTCACGAGACGTGACCCTGATTCCGCCGATGTCGACCACCTCGTCGGGCGCCACCGGCCCGGCATGGACGATCCGTAACCCGTGCCCGAACCCGCCCACCTTCGACTTCTTCGTCAGATGCACGACCTCGCGTTCCGGGTGCAGCAGCGGCAGCTCGTGAACGGCTGCCGCCGAGTCGTGACTCAGGATCGACGCGTCACAGTCTCGAACAGACGTCGCGACCGCGATCGATCTCAGTCGGTACAGACGGTCACCCGGGTCCTCGGCGGACGCCTCGTCGGCCGCCAGTGCGCAGACCCCCGGGGCAAGACGAATCAGTTCGCCGCGCCGTACGGCGGCTGTCACAGCGTCGTCGTTGATGCCGAGTCGCAGCGTTGCCGTGCGGCGAATCAGCCCGTGTCTGTCGGTGGGAAAAGAGGTCATGACTTTAGGACGCACCAGGGCCGATATCGGATCCGCTTGCGAGGGTCGCTTACCCCACGACCGGCGAACCTCGACTCGACTCCTGGACTTCGATCGAAGTCCAGGAGTCGAGTTGAAGTGCACCGGTGGACCTCGACAGGAGGCCGACCCTGTTTCGACCACGCTCGCCCGGGGCTCGACCCGGAACACCGTGCTTCAATGTGACACATGGCACGTTCTCATGAGCTGGAGTCCTTCGATCTTGACTTCTTCGACGATGCGCCGGTGCGGCACGTCATCGACGTGCGTCTGCCGGTCGCGCCGGAACGCGCGTGGGCCGAGTTCACCCGTCAGCACACGCTGGACTGGTGCCGCGCGATCAAGAAGATCGAGTTCGTCTCACCGGAACCGTACGGGGTGGGAACACAACGCCGCGCGGTCCTCGGTCCCGGCTATGTGACCCTCGAAGAGGACTTCTTCGACTGGACGGAAGATCCGACGAATGGCCACTACCGCAACGGTTTCCGGGTCCTGAGGGCGAACGTTCCCGGCATCCGCCGCTTCGGCGAGGCGACCGAGATCCTGCCCGCCGATGTGGGCTGCCGACTCAAGTGGACCTTCGCGCTCGAGTTGCCCACCTCGTCGCGGGTGGTCACCGCGTTCTCCGGTCCCGCGTCGTCGACGGTCTACAAGACCATCGAGGCCGACACCCTCAAGCACTTCGCGAACCTCGAACCTGCGAAGTGAGCCGCCGGCCGGTTGTCAGGCCACCACCGCGACGGCCGCCGACGTTCGACCCGTCGTCGGCACAGGCGAGGCAGTCAGCGTGCCCCGGCCCAGGTCATCGGCGAGACGCATCAGCACGCGAACCGATGGAGACGCTTGTGTGCTCCCCGTCCACGCAGGCTCGATCGCCACGGTGAACACGTCCACGTCGACGACCGCCGGGCGTCGCCCGTCGATCTCTGCGGAGCGGCAGAGCTTCCGGTCGCGGGTCAGCACGTGCAGCCTGATCATGTCCACGACGGGCGGCGAATTCTCCCCACCGAGTGTTGTTCGCCACCAGCACAAGCCGTCGATCCCGACGTCGCGATTGTCGAGACCCGGACATCTCTTCGATGGTCGATGGCGTCCGGCGGACCTCTCGAACAAGGCGAGACCGGCGCTACCCAATGTTGGTAGGACGCGGGTGTCCACACCGCCACCCCCGGCGGTGGCTTCCTCGTTCCGCACGCCTGTGATCAGCTCGACTGCCGGGGCAGTGACCCAGTGCACCGGCGCGTCGGCGAGATTCAACACCGTCACCGCGAGCGACGAAGACCACCAGTTGATGAGGCTGAGGAGTCCGTCCGCCTTCTCGAGGACGGCCTCCCGGTCGGCGTACTCGTCCGGATCGAGATGCAGCGAGCCCTCGTCCGCATCATTGAGATCTTCGGCCAGCAGACTCGCTTCGGCCTCGAGTTCGTCCAGCCGCCGGTAGGCCTTCCGTCGTTGCTCGTGAACGTCATCCATGAGCTCGTGACGGACGCGGTGAGCAATCCGTGGTGTCCAGGCCGCCTCGGCGGAGTGTGTGCGTCGTCCCATGGCAGGCAACGTAATCCGCCCTGCCCTCGCAGCCGCACCGAGAATCCACAGCACAGACGCTCATCCACAGAACTCCTCGTGTCAGCCGCGTCGAATACACGTCGGTCGCCCGTGGACGTTCCTCGGGAGCGTTCTGCGGAACACTCCGCCTCAACGACAGCACCACGTAAGCCGACGCAAGCCCGACGACAGGCTACGGCGCACAGTTGTCGGCATGACAACGACAACCACTCCCCGGCCACCCGGGTCCGTCCCCAGCTCGGTCGACAGTCGCCGTCGGAGCCGGTCGAACACCACGAGCGCGTCGGCGGCGCGGCCTTCCCCGGCGAGCGCCCGCATCAGGGCGGTGTGTGCCGACTCGTCGAACGGGTCTCGCGCGCAGCGCTGTTCGGCGATGGATCGCGCGGTCGCGAAGTCACCTTCGGCGAGCGCGGCCGTCAGTTGCGCACCGTCGAGCGCGTCCTGGGTGCGTCGAATGCGTGCGGACAGTGTCGCCGTCGCCGGGGACCCGTCCCCGAGATCGTCTCCGGGCACGCCGCGCCACCACTGCCGGGCCCGGTCGTGGGCATCCCGGCCGCCTTCGGCGAGCAGCGTGTCGACCACGTCGAGGTCGGTGCGGCTGTTGCGCAGTCGATAACCGTTCTCGGTGCCCTCCAGAACCCCCTCGGGCAGGAGCTTGCGCAGCCGGGACACCTGGGTGTGCAACGCACTGTGCGGCGAACGCGGCGGATCGTCGGCCCAGACGTGGTCGATGAGGCGGTCCGCCGAGATCACGCGCCCGTCGGCGAGGGCGAGCGACACGAGCAGGCGTCGGGCCCGAGCCCCGGCACCGCGACGAGCCGATGGGGGCTCTCGGCGCCCACCGGGCACGCGCCGACCGCGATCGGGCCCAGCACACCGATCAGGGCGGGTCCGTCGGCAGCCACCCAGACAGGTTAGCGCCGACGTTCGCCCTCAGTCCCGCAGGAACCCCGCGTCGGCGAGGGCCCGCCGGACGTCGTGCTGGTGGTCGTGTCCGCGGGTCTCGACACTGACGGTCACCTGCACCTCGCCGAGATACAAATCGTCGGCGACGCGGGAATGGACGACGTCGAGCACACTCGCGCCGAGGTCGCGGAGCAGTTCCAGCAGTGCGACCAGTCCACCGGGCCGGTCGGAGACGGTCGCGGTCACGGTGAGGAATCGTCCGGCGGCGGTCAGGCCGTGTGTCGTCACATGGCGCAGCAGCAGCGGGTCGATGTTGCCGCCGGACAACACGACGCACACGGTCCCGGACAGCGCGAGCCGACCGCTCACCGCCGCCGCCACCGCCGCGGCACCGGCAGGCTCGACCACCAGCTTCGCCCGCTCCAGCATGAGCAGCAGCGCGGTGCTCAACTCTTCCTCGCTGACCGTGACGATCCGGTCGACGAACTCGGAGACGTGCGCGAACGGGACCTTCCCGGGTGTCGCGACGGCGATGCCGTCGGCCATGGTGTTCATCGCCGCGACCGGTGTCGGCCGCTTCTCGGCGAGGGACGTCGGCCAGGCCGCGGCCTGCGCCGCCTGCACGCCGATCACCTCGACCTCCGGTCGTCGCAGACGCGCCGCCGCGGCGACGCCGGCGAGCAGCCCACCGCCGCCGAGTGGCACGAGAATCGTTGACACGTCCGGGATCTGCTCCAGGATCTCGACGCCGACCGTCGACTGTCCGGCAACGATGTCGAGATGATCGAACGGGTGGATCAGAGCCGCGCCCGTCGTATCGGCGTGACGCTGGGCCTCGACGAGCGCCTCGTCGACGGTCGATCCGGCGAGCACCACCTCTGCGCCATAGGCTTTCGTCGCGGCGATCTTCGGCAGTGCGGCTCCGACCGGCATGTAGACCCGTGAGGCGATCCCCAGTTCCGATGCCGCCCAGGCGACTCCTTGCGCATGATTGCCAGCACTGGCCGCGACGACCCCGCGGGCACGTTCCCCCACCGACAACCGCGAGATACGCAGGTACGCGCCGCGTGGCTTGAAAGATCCGGTGCGCTGCAGGTTCTCGCACTTGAGCCACACCTGCGCACCGCTGCGCTCGGACACCACCCGCGACGCGATCGTCGGGGTCCGCCGGATCACGGACGCGAGCTCGTCGGTGGCGCGGTCGACGTCGTCGGCAGTCAGCAGCATGCGACCAGTATCGGCCATCCCCGGCCGGCGGGAACCACCCGAGGAGACGTCATCGCGCCGCCGAGCTCCCGCGGTCGTCCGGCGACGACTCCCCGATCTCCCGGAGTTCGCGCATCGCCCGGTCGAGCACGGCTCCGGTGTCGGCGTGCACCATGTTGTCGGCGTGCACCAGGTCCCCGGACGCACGGTCCGCGACACCTCTGCGTGTGTCGAAGGCCGCGGCGGGATCGAGATCGGCACACTCGACGAGCAGGTCGGCCACCTCGATGCGCCCCCTGGCACGCAGCAGGGTGGCGGCGTCGCGCGCCGTGGTCCACAGCTGTGTCGGCTGCCCGCTGTCGCGCCATGCCCCGAGCAGGACGACGTAGGCCTCGGCTGCACGCGGTACGTCGCCGACGCGGACGAGACACGCCGCCCCGCCGACACGAGCGACCCCGACGATGAACGTCGCCCCGACGCCGGCGGCCCGTTCGTGGGCGCGTTCGTAGAGCGCGAGCGCGCTGGACGGATCGTGCGCGGACAGCAGCTCGCCGTGAACGTAGTCGAGGAAGGCGTGCTGCGACGGCCCCGCCGACGCGTCCAGCGTCGACCGGGCCTCGCCCAACAGCCGGGCAGCCACGCTCGAGTCCCCGGAGTACGACGCGGCGAGCGCCGCAGACGCGAGAAACGCCGACCCCAGGGACGGGTGGGTGCCGCAGCGGGTCCATTCCCGCACCGCCACCGCGAAGTCGCCACGGAAGTGCGCGACCGCCGCCCTGGCCGCCCGCGCACCGACCAACGCGGGCGCATCCGGATCCGGTGGCGCCCCGGAGGCATCGGGACGTAAGGCAGCGGTCGCGAAGTCGACGGCGAGGTCGAACTCGCCGACGAGTCGCGCGGCCTCGGCCGCCGCGGACAGCATCTCGGCGCGATCGGGATGACCGTCGAGCCACGCCGAACGCGCCGATTCCATGGCCCACGTCCACAATTCGGTGAGGTTGCGCCACGTGCTGATCAGCGACAGCGAGGTCGTGATCGACACGAGTACGTCGACGCGTTCGCGCGCCAGGGCCAGGTCCCGCGCCGACCGGAGGTTGTCCATCTCGGCATGGAGACATTCATTCGCCTCGAACTCCGCGACGCCGAGCCACTCGTCGCCGATGTCCCGTACCGTTGCGACGCATTCGTCGAGGAACCGGTCCTCGGCCACGGCGAGCGCGCCCGCACGGTCGAGGTGATCGAGCAGATGGGTCCGGATGAGATGCAGGAGACGGTATCTGCCGTCCGACGCATCGGCGACGAGCAACGAGCTGTCGATCAGGCGGTGCAGGGTCCCCACCGGATCGAGCCCGCCGTCACCTCGCACGCCGATGCCCCCTGCGCCGATGACCTCCGCTTCGACGCTCCGCGCGACGGATTCGAACGTGCGCAGCGACACACCGCCGGGAAACGGTGCGAGGGAGGCGAGTACGGCTTGATCGACCACGGTCAGCCGTCGAAACGACACATCGATGCTGCTGCGGAGCGTCAGCCGCCGTTGGTCGACGGGTGCGGTTCCCGTCGCGAGATCGAGTGCACCATCGAGCATTCGGGCCACTGCCGACATCGGCATCACGGCGGCCTGACGCGCCGCCAGCTCGATGCCGAGCGGGAGTCCGTCGACACGGCGCACGACGTCGACGAGGTCCGCGAGCTCACGACTCGACACCGCGAAGTCCGGATTGCGCCGCAGCGCGTGCTCGACGAACGCGCGCACCGCAGGCTGCCGGGCGACCGCGTCGACGTCGTCGATGCGAGTGGGGAAGGTCAAGGGCTGCAGACGCAGGACGTACTCGGCGGGCAGGGAGAGCACGACTCGGGAGGTGGCCAGGATCCGCACTGCGGGAGCTAGTTCGACGATCGCCGCGACCAATTCGCGACAGGACGACAACACATGTTCGCAGTTGTCGAGGACGAGCAGGAGCGACCCATCGACGGCGCGTGCGATCGCGTCCACGGAAGCACCCACCCCGACCTCGAGACCCAGGGTGGACACCACCGACGGGAGGACGCGGTCGGCTCGCGCGACCGCGGCAAGGTTGACGACGACAACGGCGTGCCCGGGAAACACCGCGGGGTCGGCGGCGACGTCGAGCGCGAGACTGGTCTTGCCGACGCCGCCCGTACCGGTCAGGGTCACGACCCGATGCGCCGACAACAGCCGGACGATCTCGGCGCGTTCTCGCTCCCGCCCCACCAGAGGCCCGGCCGGCGGAGCAGGTCGACGCCGCGAGGTCACTCCGGGTCCCGGATTCGTCTCGGCCTGACAGAATTCGGAGCCCGCCGCCACCCGCTGCTCGAGCGACGCGAGGGCAGGACTCGGATCGAGACCCGTCCGCTCGCGCAACCGGTCGCGGAACTCCATCGCGACCGCCATCGCATCGCCGACCCGCCCGTCGGCGGCGAGTGCGCGGATGAGCAGTCGTGTCGAACTCTCGCGCAGCGGCGCGGACGCGACACCGGCCCTCGCCGTCGCGGTCGCGCTCGGGTCGCGGCACTCCACCAGCGCTTCGACGTGAGTGTCGGCGAGCCGGTTGTGGAGGTCCTCCAACGCAACGCGTTCGGTGTCCAGGTCGGGGATGCCGGCGAACTCGCCGAGCGGCTCGCCGCGCCAGAGTTCGCGGGCCCGGACGGTCAGACGGAGACGCTCGGCGGGATCGGGCGTGTCGGCGGCGGATGCGAGCAGGTCGCGCACGATCGTCACGTCGACGACGGAAACCCGGAGCCGGTAGCCGTCGGGGCGTCGTTCCAGCAGATCCGCGTGGGGGGCGAGATGACGTCGTAGCCGGGACACCAGATTGTGCAGTGCGGCAACCGGTTCCCGCGGCAGGTCGTCGCCCCACAGCGCGTCGACGAGCCGCCCGGTTCCCATGCCGTGCCGGCCGGCGACGGTCAACAGCGCGAGCAGGGCGCGGCGTCGTTCCCCGGGAACCGCGACCTCAACACCGTCGACCCGCAGCCTCAGCGCACCCAGCAGGCCGACCTCGACCGCGGGCCGCACGTGCCCGTCTTCGGTTTCGCGCACCACCATCCCGATCGTCGCTCTCTGTTTTCCGACGGCCTATGCAGGATGAGCGTAAATCTCCACCGACACCCATGTTCGATATCGCTCGAGGCCGATCGCCGCGGCCAGGTCCGCGGTCTGCGAGCGCTGAGCCAGCAGGGCTCGCACCTTACGGTCCAGTTCGGCCCCGTCGAGATCGATCCGCAGCGCGACCATCTCCTCCGGACACTGGCGCGGCCCGCCCAGCGCCCACATGTCGAACTCACGGGCGAGGTCGAACTCGATCCCCCGCCCGGTGCCCACCGGGTGGAGGATTCGCGGGCAGGTCGACGAACGGTCGACGGCGAGGCGGACCCACCGGTTGACGGTGCGGTGGTCGGGGTGCCCGGTCACGCCGTCGGGTCCGAAGGTCAGGACGGTGTCGGGTGACACGTCGTCGAGGAGGGTGGTGATGCGTCCGACCGGGCCGCTCTCGTCGATCGCCGCCAGTGAACCATCGGGTAGGTCCAACCAGTGGTGCTCGTGGACGCCGAGCTCGATGAACGCTTTCTCGAGCTCGCCGCTCCGGACCAGGGCGAGCTCCGAACGCTCTGCGGCGGTGGCGTTCTCGTCGGCCGCTTCCCCGCGGGTCGCGGTCACGCACACCACGCGCCCACCCGCATCGCGGACGGCGGCCATCACGCCGCCGGCGAGGTAGGTCTCGTCGTCGGGGTGAGCCCAGATGGACATCACGGTGCCCAGGTCGCTGATCTGTGTTGTTCTCATGCGTCGACGGTCTCCGAGCCCGCTGTCACGGGGCTGTCACCATCGGCTCACCGCGCAACGGGTCGCGGTCGAGTCATGACAGCGCCGCGACAGGACCCCGGCGCACGCTCGGTGCACACGCCGCCCGGCGTGGTTCCGACATCGCACACGAGAGGCTCGTCCCATGACCACCACACACGCCGACGGTTCCGACACCGCGATCGACCTCGCCCGGGTCGAGGCCTTCGCCGGCCAGGTGAGCGCCGATCTCACCCATGCCTATCACTCGATCAGCACCCACCTCGGCGACCGCCTGGGACTGTGGCGGGCGCTGGCGCAACTCGGTTCGGCGACGAGCGCCGAGCTCGCCGAACGCTCGGGACTCGCCGAACGGTATGTGTACGAATGGCTGTGCGTGCAGGCCGCGGCCGGATACGTCCTGCTCCACGACGGCGGCGATGACGCCGCGAATGGCCCAGAGGTGTTCGTGTTCCCCGCCGAGCACGCGATGGTGCTCGCCGAGGACAACAGTCCGTCGGCGATCGTGGCCGGCTTCGAGGTCGCGGCCGCGGTGTGGTCCTCGGTCGACCAGCTCGCGCATGCGTACGCGACCGGCGACGGCGTGCCCTGGCACGCGCACGATTCCCGGCTGTTCTCCGGCGTCGAACGGTTCTACGGCACGATCTACCGCGCGTCGCTGCTCAGCGAGTGGGTTCCGGCGATCGACGGCCTCGAACAGCGCCTCACCGACGGCATCCGCGTTCTCGACGTCGGGTGCGGGTACGGGGTCCCCACGATCCTGCTCGCCGAGGCCTTCCCGAACTCCACGTTCGTCGGTGTGGACAGCCACGAGGAGTCGGTCCGGCGCGCCGAAGCAGCCGCCCAGGCAGCCGGGGTCGACGACCGGGTCCGCTTCGAGGTGGCGACGGCCCGATCGTACGACGGTGACTACGACGCGGTCATGATCTTCGACGCCCTGCACGACTTCGGTGATCCGATGGGCGCGCTCGCACACGCCCGGTCATCACTGCGTCCCGGCGGTCAGGTGATCGCCGTCGAGCCGCTGGCGCACGATACGCTGGCCGAAAATCTGACCAATCCCGTTGCGCTGCTGTTCTACTCGGGTAGCTCATACCTCTGCGTGCCGCACAGCATCGCCGACGGCACGACCTCGCTGGGCGCCCAGGCCGGCCCCGCTCGACTGCTCGACGCCTTCCGGGCGGCCGGTCTGACCTCGGCGCGAGTCGCGGCGACCACTGCGTCGAACCTGCTCCTCGAGGCGCGGGTCTGACGGCGAGCCGAGTCCTCAGCGCAGCGCGTTCTCCAGGTCCCCGAGGAGGTCGTCGATGTCCTCGATACCGACCGAGAGCCGGACGAGGTTGGCAGGGACCTCGAGGAGCGATCCGGCGGTCGAGGCGTGCGTCATCGCACCGGGGTGTTCGATCAGCGACTCGATGCCGCCGAGCGATTCGGCGAGTGTGAACACCTCGGTGCGGGCGCAGAACTCCTTGGCGGCGTCGAGCCCGCCCTTGACCAGCACCGACACCATGCCGCCGTAGCGCTTCATCTGCTTGCCCGCGACCTCGTGGCCCGGGTGGTTCGACAGACCCGGGTACAGGACGGCGTCGATCTTGTCGTGGCCGCTCAGGTAGTCGACGACCTTCTCCGCGTTGTCACAGTGCCGGTCCATCCGGACGCCGAGGGTCTTGATGCCGCGCAGGGTGAGGAATCCGTCGAACGGTCCGGGGACCGCCCCGGCGCCGTTCTGCAGGAACGCGAACGCCTCGTCGAGCTCCTCGCTGTCGGTGACCAGTGCGCCGCCGACGACATCCGAGTGCCCGCCCAGGTATTTGGTCGTCGAGTGGAGCACCACGTCGGCGCCCAGGACGAGCGGCTGCTGCAGGTACGGCGAGGCGAAGGTGTTGTCGACCACGAGCTTCGCGCCGGCCTCGTGCGCGACGGCGGCGAGGGTCTCGATGTCGCCGACGTTGAGCAGCGGGTTGGTCGGCGTCTCGGTCCAGACCAGCTTGGTCTCCGGCCGGATGGCGTCGCGCACCGCGGCGACGTCGGACACCGGGGCCACCGAGTAGGTGATCCCCCACTGGCTGAACACCTTGTCGATGAGCCGGAAGGTCCCGCCGTAGGCGTCGTTCGGGATCACCAGATGATCGCCCGGCCGCAGCGTCGAGCGCAGCAGGCAGTCGGTGGCCGCCATGCCAGAGGCGAAAGCCCGTCCGTAGGTGCCGCTCTCGAGAGCGGCGAGATTGGCCTCGAGGGCGCGTCGGGTCGGATTGCCGGTGCGCGCGTACTCGAAGCCGTCGCGCAGCCCGCCGACACCGTCCTGGGCGAAGGTCGAACTGGCGTAGATCGGGACGTTCACCGCGCCCGTCTGGGGATCCGGGTCGTAACCGGCATGGATGGCGCGGGTCGAGAAGCCTTGCCAGCGAACCGAATCCGCGGCACTGCGTCGTTCACTCACGGTGATGCTCCTATCCGACGATCGGGTGGCTCGACACGAAGGCGAGCAGGTCGTGGCGCGTGATCACGCCGATGGGCTTGCCGTCCTCGACGACCATCAGCGCATCGCAGTCGCCGAGCGCCTTGGTGGCCGCCGACACCGGTTCGCCGGAACCGATGAGCGGGAACGGCTCCCCCATGTGTGCCGACACCGGGTCGGCGAGGCTGGCACGACCTTCGAAGACCGCGCTGAGCAGGTCGCGCTCGGTGACCGCACCCGCGACCTCGCCGGCCATCACCGGCGGCTCGGCGCCGACGACCGGCATCTGCGAGACGCCGTACTCGCGCAGGATCTCGATCGCGTCGCGCAGGGTCTCCTGCGGGTGGGTGTGCACGAGGTCGGGCAGGGCGCCGGTCTTGCCGCGCAACACATCTCCGACGAGGGATTCCTTGGTGTTGGCGTCCAGCGGCGTCCGTAGGAAGCCGTAGCTGCTCATCCACTGGTCGTTGAAGATCTTCGCCATGTAGCCGCGGCCACCGTCGGGCAGCAGCACGACGACGACGGCGTCGGGTCCCTCGCGTTCGGCGACCTGCAGGGCCGCGACCACCGCCATCCCGCACGAGCCGCCGACGAGCAGCCCTTCCTCGCGGGCGAGACGCCGGGTCATGTCGAACGAGTCGGCGTCGGAGACCGCGATGATCTCGTCGGGGATGTCCGGGTCGTAGGCCGACGGCCAGAAGTCCTCCCCGACACCCTCGACGAGGTAGGGGCGCCCGGTCCCGCCGGAGTACACCGAACCCTCGGGGTCGACGCCGACGATCTTCACCGAGCCGCCGGACACCTCCTTGAGGTACCGGCCGGTGCCGGTGATGGTGCCGCCGGTGCCGACGCCGGCCACGAAGTGCGTCACCTTGCCGTCGGTGTCGGCCCAGATCTCGGGACCGGTGGTCTCGTAGTGACTCTGCGGACCGGCCGGGTTCGCGTACTGGTTGGGCTTCCACGCACCGTCGATCTCGGTGACCAGGCGGTCGGAGACGCTGTAGTAGCTGTCCGGGTGGGACGGCTCCACCGCGGTCGGGCAGACGACGACCTCGGCACCGTAGGCGCGCAGGACGTTGCGCTTGTCCTCACCGACCTTGTCCGGGCACACGAACACGCACTTGTAGCCACGCTGCTGGGCGACCAGCGCCAGGCCGACGCCGGTGTTTCCCGACGTCGGTTCCACGATGGTCCCGCCCGGCTTCAGCTCACCCGAGGCCTCCGCCGCGTCGATCATCCGCACGGCGATGCGGTCCTTGCTGCTACCACCGGGATTGAGGTACTCGACCTTGGCGGCGACCAGGCCCGATCCGGGTGAGGTCACCGAGTTCAGCTTGACCAGCGGGGTGTTGCCCACCAGGTCGACGACGTGATTGGCGATGCGCATGTGTCCATGGTCCCAGAGCCACCGCGAACAGCGACACCCGGCCGCTGCCCCAGTCAGCAGATCCCGCTGAACGCCTAAACTGGCACTCGTGTCCGGTTCGAGTCGTCGAGGAATCGTCCCCGCCAGGATCGTGCGCGACGTCGGCGCCACCGCGGCCGCGACCGCGGGCGCGGCCGGCGCCGGCTGGGCCGCCTACAACCTGTTGAACAGTCAGGCCGCCGAGGCCCGCGTGGTGATCCCGCACCGTACCGACAACGCCCCGGACGGCGACGGCGTGTACCGCCCCGACGGCACCAGCGCACGTTTCACCCGGGACACCGTGTACGACCTGTATCTCGTGGTGTTCGGGGACTCGACCGCGGCCGGACTGGGTGCCGAGACCGCGGACGAGACGCCAGGAGTCCAGATCGCCCGCCGCGTGGCCGCGGAGACCGATCGGGTGGTCCGCTACGCCAACAAGGCCATCGTCGGCGCGACGTCGAAGGGGCTCGCGGCCCAGATCGAGGCGATGTTCGTCCATCACGAGCGACCCGACGTGGCCGTCATCCTCGTCGGCGCCAACGACGTCACCGCCCGCAACAGTCCGCTCCCGTCGGCGCGGCGGCTCGGAGATGCCGTCCACGCACTCGTCGACGAGGGCGCGAAGGTCGTCGTCGGCACCTGCCCGGATTTCGGCGTGGTGACCGCGATCCCCCAGCCCCTGCGAATGGTGTTGCGACGCTGGGGACTCACGCTGGCCGCCGCGCAGCGATCGGCGGTCCGGGCCGCCGGGGGGCGGCCGGTCCCACTGGCCGACCTGCTGACCGAGGAGTTCCTCGCGCGCCCCGAGCACATGCTGTCGCCCGATCGATTCCACCCGTCGGCCGCGGGGTATGAGCTCGCCGCCGACATCCTGGTGCCCGAGGTGCTCGCCTCGATCGGCGAGTGGGGTCCGACGCCGCTACCCGAACCGCCGAAGGTGTCCGAGGCCGTCGAAGAAACACGGTTCGTCACACGTCTCAGGAGACGTCTGACACGTCGGTGACCAGCCACGACCCGGGCTGACCGACCTCGTGACCAAGCAGATGCTTGGTGCGGTAGTTTCGAGGTATGCCTGAAGCCGTCATCGTCGCCCACGCCCGTTCCCCGATCGGCCGCGCCGCCAAGGGATCCCTCAAAGACATCCGACCCGACGAACTGTCGCGCCAGATGGTCGAAGCCGCGCTCGCCAAGGTGCCGGAGCTCGACCCGGCACTGATCGAGGACATCCACTGGGGCATCGGCCAGCCCGGCGGACAGGGCGGTTACAACATCGCCCGGGTCATCGCGGTCGAGCTGGGTCATGACCACATCCCCGGCGTCACGGTGAACCGCTACTGCTCGTCGTCGTTGCAGACCACCCGGATGGCGCTGCATGCCATCAAGGCCGGCGAGGCCGACGTCCTCATCTCCGGTGGCGTCGAGAGCGTGTCGAGCTTCGGCATCTCCGGCGGCGCCGACGGCGCACCGAATTCCAAGAACCCGCTGTTCGACGACGCCATGGCCCGCACCGAGAAGGCGGCCGCCGGTGACGCCGGCATCTGGCACGATCCGCGCAAGGACGGGGTCATCCCGGACGTGTACATCGCGATGGGCCAGACCGCCGAGAACGTCGCCTCGTTCACCGGCATCTCCCGCGAGGACCAGGACAAGTGGGGCGTGCTGAGCCAGAACCGCGCCGAAGAAGCCATCAAGTCCGGTTTCTTCGAGCGGGAGATCGACCCGGTCACCCTGCCCGACGGCTCGCTGGTCACCACCGACGACGGCCCCCGCGCGGGCACGACCTACGAGAAGATCTCGCAGCTCAAGCCGGTCTTCCGCCCGGACGGCACGATCACCGCGGGCAACGCGTGCCCGCTCAACGACGGCGCCGCGGCGCTGGTCATCATGAGCGACACCAAGGCGAAGGAGCTTGGCCTCACCCCGCTGGCGCGCGTTGTCGCCACCGCGGCCACCGGCCTGTCGCCGGAGATCATGGGGCTCGGTCCGATCGAGGCGATCCGCAAGGTGCTGCGGGCCTCGGGGATGTCGCTGTCGGACATCGACCTCGTCGAGATCAACGAGGCCTTCGCCGTGCAGGTCCTCGGTTCGGCCCGTGATCTCGGCATCGACCACGACAAGCTCAACGTGTCGGGTGGCGCCATCGCCCTGGGTCACCCGTTCGGGATGACCGGCGCCCGCATCACGACCACCCTGCTCAACAACCTGCAGACCCGCGACAAGACCTTCGGCATCGAGTCGATGTGCGTGGGTGGCGGTCAGGGCATGGCCATGGTCCTCGAGCGCCTCAGCTGATCACTGCTGGAGCGCCTCAGCTGAGCGAGGCCGTCTCCGTCTCGTCGACACCCCTCGCCGCGTTCGGTCCCAGGACCGCGACGCTGCGGGGGGTCGTTCGTCGGTACACGAACCAGGCGATGACGACGGCGCCGACGATGTAGATCTCGGCGGGGATCGCCCAGACGTTGTTCGTAGCGGTGTTGTCGTGGATGTAGTACTGCGAGATGTGACCGGCGAGGTCTCCCCCGTAGCTGATCGCCAGTGCCCACACGGCGGCGTCGAGCCATCCGCCACGATTGCGCACCCGGTAGCAGAGCACGCCGAGCACGCCCACGGCGATGTCGTTCCACCCCAGCTCCCACTGGAACATGGACGGGATGAAGTCCGGCCCGATGCCCTCGGCGATCTCGGGGGCGTTCGGGCCGACGTGGCCGACCCCGGCGAGGATGCCGAATGCGCCGCCGGGGACGAGTATCCAGAGCAGCACGAGTTCGGCTGCGCGGCCGACGGTGCGTCGTCGCGTCGATCGGTCCACCAGTATGTGTACGACGGCGCCGATGATCATCAGCGCCAGCTGGATCAGAAAGAACACCATGTCCGCACGGTAGAACCGCGGTGATGGGGTTGTTCCCGCAAACGCACCGGGTGGCACACTTTGTCGCCAACCGACCCTGACGCGACAGTGGCCCCGCACCTGCCGAGGTGCGGGGCCACTGTCACATGACCGACTAGTCGGAGTTGAAGTAGGTCAGCAGACGCAGGATCTCGACGTACAGCCAGACCAGGGTGACGGTCAGGCCGAGTGCCACGCCCCAGGCGGCCCGGTCGGGTGCGCCCGCGCGGATCAGGCGATCCGCGGCGTCGAAGTCCAGCAGGAAGCTGAACGCGGCGAGGGCGATGCAGACCAGCGAGAAGATGATGGCGATCGGGCCACCGTCGCGCAGGACTCCGGCCTCACCGGTGAACAGACCGATGACCAGGTTGCCGAGCATCAGGACCAGGACGCCGATCATGCCGGCGAACAGCATGCGGGTGAAGCGCGGCGTCACGCGGATGGCGCCGACCTTGTACACGAAAAGCATGCCGAAGAACACACCGAAGGTGCCGAGGACGGCCTGTCCGATCAGCGCACCGGCCGAGGTGTCGCCGGCAACTGCCCAGTTCGCGAACACGAACGAGATGGCACCGACGAAGAGGCCTTCGAACGCGGCGTAGGCCAGCACGATGGCCGGGTTGTCCTGCTTGCGACCGAAGCTCGCCACGAGGACGAGCACGAGACCGGCGATGGCGCCGACCAGCATCAGCGGGGTGGCGAGAGCTGCCTGGGCGGCCTCGGTGGCGCGGCTGCTGATCGCGAAGTACGTGGCAGCGGCGGCCAGCGTCAGCACTCCGAGCGTGATCGCGGTCTTGGTGACGACGTCGTCGATCGTGAGCTGACGAGTGGCCGGCGGTGCCGGCTGGGTGTAGGGGTCAGTGGCCTGACCGAACTGGTTGGCCGCGGCGCCGGCGCCGGCCATGCCGGCCCCGAAACCCGCGTATCCGGATTGATTGTCGCGGACCACGCCGCGCATCACCGGATTGCTGCTTTCTCGCACGAAGCGCTCCTTCATCGGTACGGATGTCTGCCGTCTCAACGTCGGGCCGTTTCTGAGAGTTCCCTGACGGGAGCTCGCAACGACCGAGTCGACGTCGACTTTACCGACTCTTGACCCTTCTGTCGTCAGACACCCGCCACCGGGTCAGTTCACCCGGTCGCGCAGCGATCTCAACCGGCGGCCCACTGCGGTCTGATCGATGCCGCCGTCGGTCGCGAGCGAGGCCCGGCCCAGGCACATGGCGGTGAGCATGGCTTCCGCACGCGCGAAGTCGTCGCCCCAGGCGAGACCCGGTTTGGCGAGCATCAGCGACGCGATCCCGTGGGCGGCGGCCCAGAACTCGAGAACGATGTCGGCGATCTCGGCGTGATCGAACACCCCGTCGTCGGCCAGCTCGGTGACGGTTCCGGCGAACCGCGAGTACGCACTGGCGGCGAGTACCTCGTCGACCTTCGACGGATGCCCTTCGGGAGTGGGTTTGCCGAACGCCACGCGATAGAGCACCGGGGTAGCGACGGCGAAGCGGACATAGGCCATCCCCTGGCCCAGCGCTCGTTCTAAGGCGTCGTCGACGCCTTCCGATGCGGCGGCCATCTCGTCGTCGAGACGCTCGAAGTAGCGGGCGCACACGGCGTCGAGCAGGGCTTCCTTGTCGGCGAAGTGCAGGTAGATCGATGGCGGTGTGACCCCCACGCGGTTGGCGACCGCGCGAATCGACATCGCGGTGTCGTCGCCGTTCTCGACCAGCAACTCACCGGCGGCCTCGATGATCTCCTCCGCGAGGATCTCTCCGGACCCGCGCGGTGATCTCGCTCGTCTACGTGTCGTCACTGCACTCCTGCACCTGTCCCGCCGTTGTTCGTCCGCCGTTATGACGTATTCGGTGTCAGACCCTCGTCGGCGCGGTGTCCGGCGCCGCTTTCTCGGGACGCCCGACCTCCGGAGCCTCCTCGGACAACCCGATCCGATCATGTAGCCGTCGCAGCGGACCCGGCGCCCACCAGTTCGCCCGCCCGGCCAGACGCATGAAGGCGGGGACGAGGAACATGCGGATGATCGTCGCGTCCATCAGGACCGCCAGGGTGAGACCGACCCCGAACATCCGCATGAACGAGACCTCTGACGCCGCGATGGCGGCGAAGACGATGCTCATCAGCAGGGCTGCCGCCGTGATGACCCGGCCGGTCCGGGCCAAGCCCAGGGCCACGGCATGGTCGCTGGCCGCGCGCGTCCGGTCCGATCGCAACCACTCCTCGCGGATCCGTCCCAACAGGAACACCTCGTAGTCCATCGACAGGCCGAACGCCACGCAGAACAGCAGCACCGGCATGGTCGCGCTGAGGGTGCCCGTGGCGGTGGTCCCCAAACCTCCGAGGTGCCCTTCCTGGAAGAACCAGACCATCGCGCCGAACGTCGCCGACAGCGACAGGATGTTGAGGACGAGCGCCTTCAGCGGCAACACGACGCTCCCGGTGAACAGGAACAGCAGCACGAACGTCGCGATCGCGATGAGGCCGAGCACCCAGGGCAGATGCGCGTAGATCGACCCGACGGTGTCGTCGGTGGCGGCGGCGAGCCCGCTGAACAGGGTCTCCGTTCCCGCCGGCGGCGGCACCGCCCGCAGCTCGTCGAGCTGGGCGATCCCCGACTCGCTCATCGGGTCGCGGTCGGTCGACACCTGCAGGACGTGTACGTCGCCCCGGGTGTCGTCCGGGCTGCCGGGCGCGGCCGGCGCACCCCGGACGAACGTCCCCGCCGACGACCCTGCGGAGTTGACATCTCCGACCGTCGACAGGGCGCGGGTGTAGTCGGCCAGGGCCGCATCGTCCACCGGCCCCCGCACGACGACGGTGACCGCTGCGGACAGGTCGTCCTCGAAGTCGTCCCGGATCTCCTGCTGGATCGCGTGCGCGCTCGCCGACTCCGGTAACACCCGATCGTCGGGGAAACCCAGCTTCATCGACAGGAACGGCGCACCGAGTACCAGCAGGAAGACCGTGACGACCGCGGCGACCGGCAAGGCGTGGCGCAGCACCCACTGGACGAGCCGGTACCACCAGGTGTCCTCGGGTTCGACGGGCCGCGCCGGCGGCAGCCGAAGCAGGCGCCGGAGCGGCTTCCGGGCGTCGAACGCGTCGATGCGATCACCGAGGAGCATGAGCACGGCCGGCGTGAGGACGAGCGCCGACACCGCGGCCACAGCCACGACGCCGAGACCCGCGAAGGCGAAGCTGCGCAGGAAGTACTGCGGGAACAGCACGAGCGCGCTGAGCGACAGGGCGACGGTCACCGCGGAGAAGGCGACCGTCCGCCCGGCCGTGGCCAGGGTCCGGACGATCGCGTCGGGCCGGCTCAGACCGTGTCCGACCTCTTCCCGGTAGCGCGTCAGGATCAGCAGCGTGTAGTCGATCGCGAGCGCGAGACCCAGTGCGGTGGTGAGGTTGAGCGCGAAGACCGAGACGTCGGTGACCGATCCGATCGCGCGGAGCAGCGCGAAGGTGAGGATGATCGAGACGATGCCGATGCCGACCGGGACGGCCGCCGCGAGCAATCCGCCGAAGATGAAGATCAACACGATGAACGTGATCGGGATCGCGATGGCCTCGGCGACGAGGAGATCGGACGCGGTCTGGTCGTTGACCTGTGCGAAGACCATTCCTTGACCGCCGACCTGCACGGTGATCCCGTCGCGGTCACCGGCCAGGGCCTCGGCGATCTCCTCGGCGTGCCCCGGCGCCGAATTCTCGCCACCGTCGAGCGAGGCGATGATCAAAGTCGACGTCCGGTCGCGACTGACGAGCGCGGAGTCGAGCGCCGGATTGGCCCACACCGAGAGGATCTGGTCCTGCACGTACTGATTGCGATTCAGGTCGGCGACGATGTCCTCACCGACCGCTCGGGCCGTCGGGTCGCGGGAGATGTCGACTCCGTCGGGACCGTCCAGTTTGAGCACGACCTGGACCCCGCCGCGGTTGAACGTCTCGTCGAGAGTTCTCTCCGCCCGCGCCGACCCCGAGTTCGGATCGCTGTACCCTCCGGCCAGCAGATGTTCGGCCGCGGTGGCGCCGTACGCGCCGCACACCACCAGCAGGATGAGTGCACCCAGCAGCACTCGTTTGGGCATGGATATGACCAGCCGTGTCAATCTGACCAGCATGCGGACCCCTGTCGCGTCGGTCGACTTTACGGCGTTAAGTTATCAGCAGTAATTTAGGCGGTCAAGGACGATTCCGAGACGTGCGGCATGCCGAGTCCGCGTCGGACCGTTCGCAGTTCGCGCTCGATCACCGTCGACTCCGATCCGAGCAGTCCGGTCGCCCGCGCGATCTCGCGCAGCCTGACGGCGGGCCGTGCGACATCGACGAGATGGTGCAACGGCGTCCGGCGCAGACCCATCCGCCGGGCGACCGGGCGCTCGACCCATCTGGTGCTGATGGCCGAGAACGACGACATGAGCAGGGGTCTGGTGATCGCATCCACCGCGGAGACCAGCAACCCCGGCACCGGAATCGGCGCGGCCCCGTGCACGACGCGCGGAAGGTCGTACCCCTCGCGAAGCAGCGCCTTGATCAGCACCTTCGACGAATCGTCGGGCTGCAGCTCGAATTCGCCTGCGATACGGAACAATTCGCTCGACGACTCGTAACTCGGCGGCAGGAGGTCGTCGTCGACCCCGATGACCCAGCCGATCCAGCGCCACAGATGTGTGATCGCCTCACATTCCGCACTGCTGTAGTGGATCCCGAAATCCCGTGCGACGACGAGAGGTAGAGCCAGGAAGCCGCACGAGATGGTCATCACGGCATATGTCTGGTTGATGGGTGCGCCCCACTCCCCTTCGTCCCAGGCCCCGGCGTCGTCCGTCGGATCGCCGCCGAGCGGGTGCCGCAGGACGTCGCGGATGTAGGCGTGTAGCAGCCGAATACGAAGCGTCGCAGCCCAACCGGGACGGCCCGGGAGCATCGATCCGGGCGTGGTCGCCTCGGCGACCCAGCGGGCCGTCGACTCGACCCGATCACGTGTCCCCGATCCCAGCCGGCCGGTGGCCACCAGCGGACGGACGAACCCCTGCGCCTTGAATCCGTAGATCAGCGATTGATACAGCGTCGACGACTGCAACGTCCCGAACCGCCACCAGGCGCGGGCGCCGGCCTCCGCCCAGGCCGGGTCGAACCACGGAGGTGGGGTGCTCGCGACCTGCAACAGATGCGTCATCGAGGCGGGCATCTCGAGCTGTTCGACATCGGTCTCCTCCTCGGCGGAGGTGTGCGCTTCCAAGAGCGCGACCAGTGTGGAGAAAGAGATTCCGCGTTCTCTGGCCTCGACGATCACCGCGTCGGCGAGCGGATCACCCTGCGTCAGACCCGCCTCGAGGCGCTCGACGATGGCGGGATGCCGCCCTCGGACGGCCTCCCAATTGCGTGCCCCGGTCACCGCTGCCGCGTCCATGCCCCATGATCACCCCGGCGACTGGGCCGGTCAAGGACGGCTGACTCCCAGACGTCGACTCGACTGCCAGACCTCGATCGAAGTCTGGCGGTCGAGTTGACGTCTGTCGGTGGCAGCGCCGGACGAATTCGGACACGCTGCCGCGGCTGACTATGCTCACCGTGGGGACCGTCGTCGAGCGGACCCTTCGCCCCCATAGCCCAATTGGCAGAGGCAGCCGACTTAAAATCGGCCAAGTGTCGGTTCGAGTCCGACTGGGGGCACTGGTCAGGAGCTATTTCGTGCCGTCGGCGCCCGTGTCGGTGACACCGATTGACACATCTCGACCGAAACTCTGCGCCGCGACCTGCAGCGCGTCGTCCTGACTGTGGGCGTACGTCGCCATCGTGAACGCCGCCGAGGCGTGACCCATCCACGCAGCAATGACCGCGATCGGGACGCCACGCAGGTGCATGAGCGTCGCGCACGAATGCCGCGCATCGTGCAGGCGCACACGGCTGATCTGCAGCTCGTCGAGCAACTTTCCCCATCGGAAGGTGAGCAGGTTCGGGTGGTACGGCCGCCCCGCTTCGTCACACGCGACGTACTCCCCGGGCCCGTACGCCTCCCCCAACGCCATTCGCTCCTCGAGCTGACGTTTCCGGGCAGCCTTCAGAACCTCGACCACCTCGTCGGGCATCGGCAACGTCCGCCGCGACCGCACCGATTTCGGCGTCCCCGAGACGATCTGGTCTCCGACCGCGACACGGTTCTCCGAGATGGTGACCGTCTTGGCTTTCAGATCGACGTTCTCCCATCGGAGGCCGGCGATCTCGCCGCGGCGCAGCCCGTACAACGCGAGAGCCCACATGTGTCGGTCTCGGCACTCATGGTCGAGGATCCGGAACATGTCGCGCTGGGCGAGAGTCTTCATCTCGGCGCGTTCACCGGGCACACGATCGACCAACCGGGCGACGTTCCGCACAACGTGGCCCTGCTGCTCCTGGTCGTCGAGTACCGCCGTCAGAAGGCTCAGCATGTAATTCACTGACCGCGGCGACCACACCTTGCGTCCCTCGACCTGTCCGGCGCGCAGCCGGCCGACGAGGTCGTCGATGTCGCGCTTGGTGAGCCGCTGCACCAGGGTGTCGCCGAGTTCGTCTTTCACCACGCTCAGCGCACCCGTGTGCCCGCGCAGTGTCGACGGCTTGAGCGAGTGTTTCGCCGCGAGCCAGTTGTCGATCGCGACGGACGTCGTCAGTTTCGACGCGTGCACGTATGTGCCGGCCGCGACCGATGCCTGCAGCGTCGCCAACTCGTCTCGCGCCTGGCGCTCGGTCCGAAATCGGCGCTTCACCTGACGACGCGCATCGCCGACCCCGACCTCGGTGCGGACCTCGTAGCGCGTCTCAGACTTTCCGGTTCGCCTGTTGGTGACCGAAACCTTGCGAATCTGCGGCGGGAGTTGTTGGCGTGCCATGACTTTCAGCTCTCGTAGATGGTTCCGCCGAGTCGGCGAATCAGGTCGGTGAGTTCGTCGATTCGTTCTTCGTACTGGCGTCCGATCCTCGACCACGTCGCATCGTCTTCCGAGAGCGCGTCGAGGACTTCGCGCGTCTGGGCGTCCATCAGCCGTCGGCGCTCGTTGACCGCGCTGGTTAGGGTGAAATCGGTTGGTACACGGCTCAATCCGGTGAGACCCGCGAACCACGCCGCAGCTTTCGCCGACTCCGTGCCGTAACCCGGCACGATGTCGACGTGCTTGTCGGGCAGGTCTGGATAGAGCAGCTGCATAGGGGGCACGCGGAGGGCCGCTGCCAACACGATCAGCTCCCCGACGTCGAGACTCCGCTTTCGCCCGGTCTCGAGGTCGGAGATGACCGACCGGGAGATCGGAAGACCCAGCGCGGCAGTGCGTTCAGCGAGTTGCGTAGCGGTCACCTTCGGGGTCGACCGCTCACGCTCTCGTTTGATCGCACCCGCGACCCGGGACACAAGATCCTCGCTCCACGTCGTCATGAACACGCAGACTACGCCGGTCCTTGCGTAACAACCACGCACGGAGTAGAACGTGTAGTCACTACGACAAACACCCACAATCGTTCGTAGTGACTACGAATCGAGAGGACTGACTCCATGTCCATGACCGAGGACCGTTCCGAACTCCTCGAGGTGCCTGATATCCAGATCGCGCTCAACGCGAGCAGATCGACCGTCTACCAGCTCATCACCTCGAACGCCCTGAAGACGGTCAAGGTCGGCCGCCGGCGCTACACCACACGCCGGTTCCTGGCCGAGTACATCGCGACACTCGAGGCCGAGGCCGAGAGCTCGCTGGCGCACGGTGGCGCAGCATGAGCAACCGCTACGCCGCCCTTGAGTCCCACGCCGACGCCGGCCTCGGCCTGGACGAACCCGACGTCCGACGGTTCACCCGACCGTGCGAGCGGATCGATCCCGAGGTCGAGGCCTCCCGCGTACCCGTAGACGACTCGCGCGTCGAGGTCGGCGACGCGACCGGAATGCACCTCGACGGCATGCTCACCGCGATCGACGACGGCCACCGCGCCAATCTCGAATCCGAAATCGCGGAGGGATGGCGAGCCTGGGAAACGATGTCCGACAGCGCGGAACGCGATGCGCTGCGTGACTCCCTCTGGTCACTCGAGGATCGCGCCGACGCGCTCGAACACTCCCGGGCCGACCGGCCCGGGCAAGAGAACGGCCCCGGATCGGCGGCAACCGATTCCGAGGCCCAAGTTTCCAACCCCACCAAAGAGCAGGAGAACTGACATGCACGCTACACGCCGCAGCCGACAGGCCGCACCTCCCGTCATTCGGACGGTGACGCCGCTGGCCGCCGACGACGACCTCGTGCGCGACGTCCTGCACGACGCGCTCGCCGTGATCGAACCCGAGACCATCGCCGACCTGCTCGAGCTCGCCGACCTCGTCGAGGACGCCACAGCCTCCCGGCTCGTCCTCCAGACGATGGCCGGAGGTGACCGGCAGTGACGACACCCACACGCCCCGCACCTCACCGCTGCGACTTCGAATGGTGCGAGCAAACCTCGCGGCATCCCGACGACGGCCACACCTGCGATCTCGGATACACGCCGGCGTCGCTGAGCGCCATGAGCGAGATCGGCTACGCCGGGGCGCTGTTCCCGGCGGTCGGTGTCGGTGTTCGCTTTCAGCACGGCGAGCCGGGTGTGTATATGCACCTCGCGGCCCACGCCTGGTCGATCGATGTCGATGTCAACCTCCGTCTCGACGAAGCACGCAAGCTCGCCGAAACGCTTGAATCCGCGCTCGCGCTGCTCACCGACTCCACGCATTCCACCTGACGCTGACGCTCGCGCGGCCGGAAGCTCTTCGGGCCTGCCAGCCCCGGCCGCGCGAGCACCAGCACTCAACCCGCCACCGACCCACGGACAGGACATGACAGCAGCAGACACACCCGAGGCAGGCCCGCCCGTGATCCCAGTCGGTCGGTTCGAATGGGAACGAATCATCCGCGAGGACGCGACGCTGTCGACGAAGCTGAAGGCCGTCGCGTTCGTGTTCGCGACGCACGCGCGGACGGCCGAGGGAGACAGGATCTTCCCCGGCAACGACCAGCTCGCCCGAGGGGCGTCTATGAGCCTCGCCACCTTCAAACGGCACCGCGACGAACTGGTCCGCCGAGGTCTTCTGCAGAAGGCCAAGCAGGGCAACCGGCACCGCAACCTCGCCGACGAATGGCGTCTAACGATGCCCGATCTGATCGCGCCCGCAGCGGTCCCGGCCCGGGCAGGCGAACAGCACGATGTCCAAGAACACCACGAAGACGTTCTCCCAGAGCGACATCAACCGGACACGCCCGCCGCCGAGCAACGAGACGACGCCCATTCAGAGGGTCACCATCCCGGCGAGGGAATTCCGACGCCGTACGAACGGGCTCGTCGTCGCGTCGAGGCTGCGCTCGCTGGCCTCGACGCGGGCACACCCGAGTTCGATCAGGCCCGCGCCGAACTTGTCCATGAGCTGAGTATGCGGGTGACGCCGACCGAGGTACGCGAACTACTCGGCCTGTCGGAGCTCGAATACCGAGCCGCGAAGAAACGGAGGCGATCTGCATGAGAACGTCGCCGAAACCGACACCCGCAGTGAGCCTGTGGACAACTCTGCGGCTCATCCTGGTGAGCCATAGACTCGTAGTCCACGGCTCGTCTAGGCGAGCCACAGACATTTCAACGGCTCATCTGGGTGAGCCACAGACTTTTTCGCTGCTGTCCGCGGACCGTCACGGGACTGTCCGCGGACAATGTCTGTGGCTCAAAATGACCCAAGTCTGTGGCTCATTCCTCGGAGTCTGTGGCTCATTTTCGAAAGTCTGTGGCTCATTTTGGCCGAGTCTGTGGCTCACCCTGGGTGAGCCACCACTGCCCATACACTCACTGCCCCTACTTCACTGTGGCGTCGCCGCCGCCACCGGCCCGCGGCCGGTCACTGCCCACGAGCTGGTGACGACGACGGGGTATCGGTACGCAAGTAGACGCGCGCGACCGGATCGGACCCCCTCGTCGAAATCGATCGGAGTCAGACGGTGAGCCGACTCGACCGCACCGGCGAACCGATCGACGACACCCTTCTCGGTGATGCCACCGAAAAGGCAAACCCGCACGGCCACGACGCGATGTGCGATGGCGGCTGGATCGGTGGCCGCGATGCTGACCACCCGCGCCCGTGCCTGGAATGCCGGCCGCACCTCCGGCAGCTCGCCGACGTCGCGGACTGCACACCCGAACCCCGCCCAGGAGATCCGAGATGAATCACCCCACCGACCGACAGCACCAGGACGAGCACCAGTGCCGCACCGACGGACCCTGCTGGTGCCGTCTCCTCGACCCCGACACCCGCGTGCCCCTCGGCCCGTACGGTGCGGCCGGTCTCGAGATGGCAGAAACCGTCGACGGATTCGGCGACCGCACGTTCTGGGTCGTCCAGACGGCCCACATCGGCCAAGCCGTCGACCACGGCAACGGCCAACCCGCTCACGAAGGCCTCGGGCCGCTGCACCCGGAGTGGTTCGACCGCACCCAGGCCGCACCCCTGCGGTGCGGGCGTCTAACCACCGCCGGGAAACCGTGCCGGTCCCGCGTCGCCGAACCTGGGGCCGCGTGCCCGTCTCACCGAGAGGTCCGCCGATGAGCCGAACAGCCACCGCCGACGAGCTGACCCGCGTGCACATGTCGCTGGTCGCTCTGATGGCCGAGGGCCGCCGCGACGACGCACGCGCGCTGCTGAAGACGCTCGACGTCGAGACCGAAGCCGCGATGTGGGCGCGCGGCCTGTTCGACACGCTGCTGCTGGCCACCGCGCTCGCCGCCACCCTCGGAGTCGAGGACGTACCCGGCTGGCTGCGCGACTTCGGCCGCAGCGACGAGGAACCGTCGTGAGCGCGCGACCTTTTTCGGGGCGCCCCGAAAAAGGTTTTTCCCGGCGCCGGGAATTGGTCACCAGGCCGTCGGGAGCAGCGTCGTGAGAGTCCACGGCCACACCGCGCCCGCCCGAGTCCGCCGCGTCAACGCCGACCGACCAATCCAGTTCCGTGTCGGATCGCTGCTCGTCTCGATGACTGACCACGAAGCACTCGACCTCGCCGACCAGCTCGTCGACGCCGCCGAAGGAGACCCCACGTGACCCACGGACCCGACCCCGCTGCCCGCCGCATCCTCGACGCCGGCCGCCCGCATCGCCGCCGCCCCGAGGACTGGCCCACCCACCGCGGGAAAGCACGCCGCTCCCGCCGATTCCGAACCGCCGGCAGGGCCGAGCGGTGACCACCCCGGACCCCGACGCCATCGACGACGCACGCCGCGCCGCCGCGCTGATCCTCGCCACCCACCGCGACGACCAGCCCGGGCAACGCGAGATCCTCGCCGCCACCGCCGAAGTCGGCCGCGTCGTGCCGCTCGTGCTGCACCTCGCGCGCCTGGCGAGCTGGATCGCCGGCCCGGACCTTGACGCACAACTCACCGCGTACCTGCACGAGCTGACCGTCGACGAGGCGAACCAGTGACCGCGCGCCGACTGACCGGGATTCACCTGACCGAGGACGACGCCGCGTTCCTCGCCGCCGCCCTACGCCAGCTCATCGCGATGCTCTCGGCGAGCTACCGCCGGCCGGTCGCGCGAGTGATCGACCTGGAACGCGACCTCACACGTTCCGTTGCGCATTCCGAACCCGGAACATCGGAACAGTTGGCTGATGGCGTTGTGGGAGAGTCAGTCTCAGGTGACCTGATGGGGTCAGCCGAGGCGGCCAACCGGCTCGGCTGCAGCGCGGAGAACGTGCGCGCGCTCTGTCGACGAGGAGCACTACCGGCCACCCGACACGCCGGCCGATGGCTCATCCCCGCCGAGGCCGTCACCGAACGGACTACCCGAAAGGATCCCCAGTGCCGAACCTCAGCATCGACATCTACGGGCCCGGACGCGACATCACCGCCCGCGCCTCGGCCGCCGTCGCAACGAGCCGCTTCGTGAAGATCAGCGGCAACACCACCGAAGGCGTCCCGGCCGTCGCGCACGCCGACGCCGGCGGCCGCATCGCCGGAGTCGCGAAGTACCCCGCCGCCACCGGCGAACTCGTCGGCCTCGCCCGCGGCGCGTCCCGCGTCGTCCGCGTCGCCGCCGCCGGCACGATCCCCGCATTCGCCGAAGTCGAAGTCGGCGCCGACGGCAAGGCCGTCGCCAAGACCAGCGGCATCGCCGTCGGCTACGCCCTCACCGCCGCCGCGTCGGGCACCGACGCCGCCGTGAGCCTCTACCACTGACAGGAGCACCGATCATGCCCAACGTCCTCACCCCCACACTCAACGACCAGCGCGTCACCGTCGCCGCGATCATGGCGCAGCCCACCTGGATTCGCGCGAAGATCTCCGAACTCTCCGAGGGCAACGAACTGCTGTCGGTGTTCTTCACCGCCCAGGGCGCCGCCGTCCAGGGTGGCGGCATCCTGCACCCGCGACTGTCCGGCGCCGAGCGGTACACCGCCGACGACGTCGTCGAACGAGCACCCGGCGACGAATACCAGCACGTGCGCGCCGTCGATCCCGAATACCGCCTCGCCCTCGTCAAGGACTACGGCGGCTACGTCGAGATCACCGACGAGGAGATCGACCGCGGCGACATCAGCGCACTCAACAACAAGATCGGCCAGCTCACCAACACCCTCGTCCGCAAGCTCAACGTCAAGGCCCTCGAAGCCGTCGACACCGCCGCGCCCGACTCGCTGGCCGCAACCGCGCCGTGGGACCAGTTCCTCACCGTCGGGCCCGCCGAGGACATCACCCCGCACAACCAGCGCCCGCTGGCCGACCTCATCCGCGCCAAGACCCAGTTCACCCGCGACCGACTCGGATTCGTGCCCGACACCCTGCTCGTGTCCGCGACCGACGCCGAGAACCTCGCGATCGGGTACGCCGAGGACCTCGACAAGATCCTCAGCGCCGCGGGACTCACCCTCGAGTCGAACCCGTACGTCGCCGAGGGCCGCGCCTACGTCGTCCAGCGCGGCAAGCCCGGGATCGTCGGCTACGAACGCCAGCTCACCGTCGACATCATCGACGAGCGCAAGAACCGCCGGAAGCTGGTGCAGGCGTACGCCGTTCCCGCGTTCGCCGTCGACCGGCCGCAGGCCGTCAAGGTCATCACCGCGACGGTGACCCCGTGACCGGATTCCTCCGGGCCGACACGATCGCCGCCCACGGCCTCAAGCAGTCGTTCACCCGCGCCGCGGCCGCGACGACCGCGACCGAACGCGACCGCACGCACCGGCAGCTCGTCGACGCCGCGGTCGCCGACGGCCGAATCCCGGCCACCCGCCGGCAGTTCTGGCTCGACCACCTCGCCAAGGCGCCGAACGACACCGCGATCCTCGCCGCCATGGCCGCACCGCCAGTACCACCCCGAGGGGCCTGGCCCGACCGATAGAGAGACTTCGGCGTCAAACTCACCCCACGGCCGTAACGCTCCAGTTCCAGCCAACCCGGGGAATGCATGGCCGCGAGAGCCCCGTCCCGCCAGTGGACTTTCCAACTCGAAGACCGACCAGCGCCGAACCCCCGACGCCCCCCGGACCACACCAGGCCCGGGGGCGTCGGCACATCACCACACCCGCGAGAGGACCTGCCATGCCCATCCTCCTGACCGACGGCCGCCGGTTCTCCGCACGCATCCCCGACCCGCCCCACCACCGGACGCGCACCTGCTGGTCGGACGACCTCGACGACCTCGGCCACATCGACAGAGCAGACGCCATCGTCGGCTGGCGACTGTGGTGGCTCCTGGCCAACGGCGACCAGTGGGGTCTCGCCGAGGCCGCGCTCACCCGACAACCCGACGGCCACCGCGCGTTCGAATCGCTACCCGCAGAGTGCCGAACCGAGGCCGACCTCGCCGGCTGGTACGGCCGCCAACGCCAGCACGCCGCCGGCCCCGACCACGAAGTACCCGACCCCGATTGCACCTGCGGCTACTGCGTCGTGCGCGACCTCGAGGACCTCGTCGACCTCTTCAACGACCGCGAGTGGGCCGCCCGTGTCGACGAACGAGCCCGCACCCGCATCGACGACCTACAGAACATCCCGATCCTCACCTGCGTCTCCGCGTGGGGAGTGTGCGCCGAAGGCATGCCCTACGACCCCTGGGGCACCGCGCGTGTCCAACACTGCGCCGTCCGATACGCCATCCTCCCGGCGACCATGAGCCCCGAATGGGTCGACACCATCACCGGATCCGGACTCCTGAAAGTCCTCGGCACAGCGAACTTCGGCACCCTCCAAGAGCGCCGGATCACCGTCCCGACCCGCAACCGGAAGAAGAAGCGAACCAACCGCCGGCGCTGACCCCCACCCCTCCAAGTATCTGAAGGGGGTGGGGTCACGCGACTCCGCCGGTGAGTGGGATTTTTTTCGCGGGTCACTCCCGTTTTCGGCGCAGACCCACCCCGGGATCCGCTCTGAGCTCAGAGGGGTCCGCAGTCCGCGAGGGCGATCTCGTCTCGGTTCCGAGGCCCCTTTTTCAGGACGAAGAACGTCGGCTCACTGGCGACGCTGGCATCGTCGATCACGTATGCGAGCGCACCGACGAGGACACTGAACTCGCCGTACAGAGACAGACGTCCACGAGCCGCAACCTTGGGTAGACCCAGCCAGTGAAGTCCAGCGTCGCGACATGCGGTGCGCTCTCCCGGCCGCGCGAGCTCATCGAGCTGGTCGATGTCGCCGGTCAGGAACAGGTCCGCACCGAGGTCACGAGCGATCGGAAAGAGCGGTATGTCGTCCTCCCCCTTGTCCGTGTCGACGCCGGCGACGAGAAACTGGTGGGCTGGGAACAGCATCCGGAGTGGCTTCACCATCTTGTTGTTGACGTTCTCGTCGAGGAAGATGTTCACCGCGCTGACCGCACCTGCTCGGCAAACGACACCGCATCGGGGACGTCGGCAGGCGACACCGTCGGGTAGAAGTCCGAGACCTCTTCTGGGGATACGTCGCCATCGGTGACCAGGTCGGCGACGACGTCGAAGGGGACGCGTGTCCCTGCCACGGTCGGCCAGCCACCCAGGCGACGTTCCCGAACCTCGAGCCGGTGGCGGGGGTGCAGGAAGTCGACGACCTCCTGATCCCGGAAGTTCCGGAACGGTGCGAATACGTCGCCGAGGCCCGCAAGCATTTGCTGACCGCGGCGGTGAACGAGGTCCATCGAGATATCCTCGTCGAGCAAAAGGAACACGGAGACGCCGTCGGTCCACAGCTGGTAACGGGAGGGATGGTCTGTCAGGTCCATCTCCTGCAACGCCTGAAAGGCTTTGCGCACCCGCTGTAGGGGGATCTCGCTTCGCAGGTAGACGACTGTGCGGAGAGCAACCAGGTCCCGGAACGAGTAGAGCGCACGGGGGCGGCGCGCAACCTCTGGAACCAGCAGCGGTGTCTTGCCGCCGCGCCACGATGAGAGTTGAGCCGTCGTCGCGCCGGTGAGCGTGACCGTCAGGTCCACTGGGAACGCCACGACGAATCACCACCTCTACTAGGGGAAACGGACGACCAGTTCGTTTCGCGATACCCGATTGAGTACCACACTCGCACTCGTTGACACGACACTGACACAACCCAGTGACACACAGGCAGTCATTATCGGACGACGACGTACGAACGTTCCTGGTCCTCGAACATGCGAGTACACGCACGGACGGGTGTGGTGCTGTTCTCAGCGACTTAAAATCGGCACAGTGTCGGTTCGAGTCCGACTGGGGGCACTTCCGGCCGGGCATTCTCGCCGTTTCGGGTCGACACCTCCGGCGGCGCGTCCAAGTTCTTCGACCCGATCCGCGTCGATCAAACGCATGGCCGTTCAGCCGAATACGTACGTGGACACCGCTTCGATCCCCGCGGTTACATGACTGCCGGTGGTACCGAACGACTCTCGGGACCTCCGGGGCGGCATCGCTCATTTCGAGATCATCCCGAACGTGAGGTGACCACCATGCCGAAGCACACCATCGAGGATCTGATCGCGCTGATCCCACCACCGGTGGCACGGCCGGCGACGGTCGACTGGGCGCTCATCGAACAGCGACTCGGATTCCGGTTGCCGACCGACTACAAGGCACTCGCCGACACGTCCGGACCGGGAGTCTTCTGCGACGACTTCCTCGCGTGGACCGGTCTCCCCTGGACCGACGCGTCGATCGAGGAGGCGGGGCGCCACGCGGTGGCCGACCTCGAGCCACTTCTCGAGGACTTGAGCATCGTGACGTGGGCGCATGACGACGGCACCGACACGGCCGTCGACCTCTCCGGCGATTCGTTGTTCGGGTGGGGACGTTCCACCGACGGCGACTCGGGATACTGGCACCGGACGGGCGACGACCCCGACGGGTGGCCGGTCCTGGTCACCGACGGCGTCATGGTCTGCGACTACCACCGCGGCGGTCTGGTCTCCTACCTGTACGACTTCTGGACCGGCGGCTTCCCGAATCGTCAGGTCTTCGCCGGCCGCGAAGCCACCGGAACGGCTGAGCTTCGAGCAGGTGACCGTCGACTCCTGAGCGGGCGCGGACCCGTCCGCGCCGAGCATGAACAGACGGGCCCGCGGGCTCGGCTCACATACCGGGCCCGCGGATCCCCTCGACCACGAGATCCAAAAGACGCTGCGACTCAACGCAATTACGGCCCAAAGCGATCATGTTCGCGAGCGTGAAGAGTTCGTCGACGGTGAGATCGGCGCGGATTCCACCGGACCACTGGGCGGCGCCGAGGATGTCCGCGCCGGCCACGCGGAGGTCGGCGCAACTGGTGTAGAGCGGGCTCTCGGGGTCGCCCGCCGACGCGATGATGATCTCGGGCAGACCCTGGTACGCCCCGACGTGGCGCGCGAGCGCCCGGACCCACTCGACGAGACGCTCGCCGGGGTCCCGCTGCTCGTCGTCGGCGCGCGCAGACTCCACGAGGGCGGCGGTGTCCTGTCGCATCGCGGCCGCGACGAGCGCCTCGCGAGAGGGGAAGTGGCGGTACAACGTGCCGGCGCCGACGCCGGCACGTTTGGCGATGTCATCGAGCGACGTGTCGATTCCCGACTCACGAAATGCCTCGGCCGCCGTGGCAACGACTTTGTCGTAGTTGCGTCGAGCATCGGCTCGCATCGGTTTCGCCGGCGCGGATGCGCTGGTCATGACACCTCCCGAAGAAACACTTGTAACCGGAGAGCATCTCCGCTTCAATAAGCGGAGACAGTCTCCAATTGGAGACACTCTCCTGTTCGACCTTACCCGCCCGGGAGGCCCTGATGTCCCAGACCACCGATAGCGTCGCTCCCGCGGCAGGTTCCGACACCGCAGGGTCGACGATCGACCGCCGCACCTGGATCGGACTGGTCGTCGTGGTGGCGAGCCAGCTGATGGTGATCCTCGACGGCACGATCGTCACCGTCGCGCTCCCCCGCATCCGTGACGACCTGGGTTTCAGCGAGGTGTCTCAGTCGTGGGTGATGAACGCCTACGTGCTGGCGGTGGGTGGCCTGCTGCTGCTCGGCGGCCGCTTGGGCGACCTGATCGGACGGCGTCGCGCGCTGCTCTACGGCATCGCCCTGTTCACCGCGGCCTCGCTCCTCGGCGGACTCGCCACCAGCGCGTGGATGCTTCTCATCGCTCGCGTCCTGCAGGGCGTGGGAGCCGCGCTCGCCGCACCCACCGCCCTGGGACTGATCGTCGCCAACTTTCCGCCCGGTCCCGATCGCGCCCGGGCCATCAGCTGGTTCTCCCTGGGTGCCGCCTCGGGCGGAGCGCTCGGCCTGCTGCTGGGCGGCGTACTCACCGAACAGCTGTCGTGGCACTGGGTGATGCTGGTCAACGTCCCGATCGGGGTGGCGATCCTCATCGCCGCACCGTTCACCGTCGATGAGACACCCCGGCAGCCCGGTCACCTGGGTCTCTGGGACACCCTGCTGTCCGCGGCGGGCGTCGCGGCGGTGGTCTTCGGCTTCATCCGCGCCTCCGAGGTCTCCTGGACCGACCCGGCGACCATCGCTTCTCTCGCCGTCGGCGCATCGACGCTCACGGCGTTCGCGATCAGACAGCGTCGTACGAGCCATCCCCTGCTGCCGCCCCGATTGGTGAACTCCGCGCGCAAAGCCGCGCCCTTCGTGGTGATGTTGCTCTTGCCCGGCGCGATGATGGGCATGTTCACCTTCATGACCCTGCACCTCCAGGACGTGATGGGTTACAGCGTCGTCGCGTCCGGGTTCGCGTTCCTGCCGTTCATGGTTCTCAACATCGGATTGACGGTCACCGGGATCACCGCCCGTCTCGTCGCGCGCTTCGGTGCGGCTGCGGTGTTGATGGCGGGATTGTCCCTGGCGATCGCCGGGCTCGTGTGGTTGTCGTTCGTCGGGCCCGACTCCACCTTCGCCGCAGCGATTCTGGCGCCCTCGATGATCATGGGTGCGGGAATCGGCCTGTCCGTGGTGCCGGCGAACGTCCTGATCGTGGACAACTCGCCCGCAGCCGACGCCGGCGCCGCCTCGGGCCTGATGCAGGCGCTGTTGCAGGTCGGTGGCGCGCTCGGACTCGCCACGCTGATGACCGTGTTCGGCCCACTCCAACGTAGCGATCCGTCCGAACTGCTACCGGCACAACGATTCTGGTCGGTTCGTCGTTCGCGATGGTCGCCCTGCTCGTGCTCGTGGTCGCCTACCGGCCGCGGCGTGCCGCGGCCGCGTGACCCAACGCGACGACATACGTCACGACGTCGGCGCCCGTGCACCCCTCCGAGTCGATCCGCGTGCATCCCCCGAGCCCGCTGATGATGTACTCGGTGTCATGTCCACTCGGGTTGTCCTGCTCGCCGACTCCTCCGTCGCCCTGCTCACCCTCGGTATCTCGGTGTACTCGATCGCGGTCCTGGTGTGCCTCGGAATCGCGATCAACGCCGCCCGGTTCGGACGCAGACGGGTCGCGATCACGATGGCCTGGGTCGTCGGTGTACTGACCGTGGCCGGTGTCATCATCGCCATCCTGAGCAGCACCGCCGGCGGTTAACCCTCCGGCCGCAACTCCGCGCGTTGCCGATCGATGAATTGCGCGGCAAGCCGATTCGTGAGGCCGGGCGCCAATCGCTGGACGCGCCAGGTGATCCGGGATCGACGCGGGACGACCAGCAGTGGCTGATTCCGCTCGATGGCGGCGAGCGTGTCCCGGGCGAGGCGGTCGGCGTCGTACGCGGTCGACGAACCCTGACTCGCCAGATAGTAAGAGCGACCGACGAATCCGCCGACCGATCCCTTGTCCAGGATCGGGGTCTCCACTGCCGAGGGACACACCGCCAGCACGTTCACCCCGCGGCCCGCGGCCTCGGTACGTAGTGCGAGCGACAGCCCCACGACCGCATGTTTGGTCATCACGTAGCTCGTGATCAGTCCCGCGGCGACGAGCCCGGCCATCGACGCCGTGTTGACGATGTGTCCGGAACGCTGCTCGATCATCACCGGGTACGCGGCCGCGACCCCGTGCACGACGCCCCGGATGTTGACGTCGATGATCGCGTCCCATTGTTCCGGCGTCAGCATCTCGGTCGGACCACCCCAGGTGATCCCGGCGTTGTTGAACATCAGATCCAGGCGCCCCCACTCGGCGACGACCTCGTCGACCACCCGCTGCACAGCGGCGGCATCCGTCACATCCAGTTGCACCGCCCGTGCGGTGCCCGGCCCACCGGACAACGAGTCCGTCACCCGCTGCGCCGCGGGTAGGTCGATGTCCGCGCAGGTGACGTGGGCTCCCCGGGTCACCAGCGCGCGCGTGAGCGCGGCCCCGATACCGGACCCGCCCCCGGTCACGATCGCGATCCTGCCCCCGACATCTGCTCCGCGCGTCTTCCCGAATCCCAGCACGAACAGAGCATGACCGATCCCGTTCCGGCGGGGTGCGCTTTGTGCGAACCGGGTCTTGACATCCTCACAGGCCGCTCTTAGTGTTGCTGCCATCACAAATTGAAACGTTTTAATTCGCCGGGTTGATCCTCTCTCGACGGTCTGCGTTTCCCATCACGTCGTTTGTCAGGAGCAGCCATGTCCGACCCCCAGCGCGTCTGCTTCGTGCTCCAGCTCCGCCCGGAGCGCGTCGAGGACTACCTCGACGCCCACACGGAGGTGTGGCCGGAGATGCTCGACGCCCTGCGCGAGACCGGGTGGCGCAACTACTCGTTGTTCCTCCGCAAGGACGACGGCATGGTCGTGGGTTACCTCGAGACCGACGACTTCGCGACGACCGCCGCAGCCATGGAGGCAACGGACGTCAACGCCCGGTGGCAGGCGCACATGTCCGAGTACTTCCTCCCGGCCACCGGCGGAGACGCCGACGGCGCCAATCCCGACACCATCCGTACCGAACTCCTCGAGTACTTCCACCTCGACTGACCGACATCGAACACACGACGCGTACTGACGGGCACACCGACATCAGCGAACCCGGCTTGACCCCTCCGATCCCGACCCTCTCTACTGATCTCCGACGCTAGGAATCCCATGAAAGTAGGAGCGCGCTCCACCACCGGCTGGCGGGCGACCATCTCGGTTGCCATGTCGAACTACATCGAAGCCGGCTCGATCATCGCGGTCGCCACCAGCCTGACCTTCTGGCAGGACGAGTTCGGCATCAGCAACTTCGCCGTCGGCCTGCTGGCCGCACTGAGCGCCAACGCGTTCGGCGCGGCGGTCGGCGCCGCCATCGGCGGACCGCTGTGCGACCGCTACGGCCGCAAGGCGATCTACACCTACGACCTGCTGGTCTACATGGCCGGCGTGTTGCTCGCCGCCTTCGCGCTCAACTTCACCATGCTGCTGGCGGCGTTCATCATCACCGGCCTCGCGGTCGGCGCGGGCGTACCCGCGTCCTGGACCTACATCGCCGAAGAGGCGCCATCGGTCGAACGCGCCAAACACGTCGGCACCGCCCAGCTCGCCTGGTCGGTCGGACCCCTGATCGGCTTCGCACTGGCGGCCGCGCTCGCCCCGATGGGCCTGCTCGGTTCGCGGATCATCTTCCTGCACCTCTTCGTCGTCGCCGCGGTCGTCTGGTGGATTCGCCAAGGGCTCGCGGAGTCCAAGATCTGGTCCGACGAGGCGGTCAACGAGACCCGTGAGCTCACCGCTTCCGTCGGCGCCCGCGGAATCAAGGGCCTGTTCTCCAAGAAGGTCAACATCACCGCACTACTCCTGCTCGGTGGCATCTACCTCTTCTGGAACACCGTGGCCGGACAGGCCGGCATCTTCATGCCGCGTGTCTACGAGACCGCGGGCGTCGAGAGCGCGGTCCAGCAGAACCTGCTGCAGGTGCTGGTCTGGGGATGCACCGTCCTCGCGACCTACTTCGGCTTCATGCGATATGCCGATCGGGTCTCCCAGCGCGCCCTGTACGTCTTCGGCGCCGCATTGGGCATCGTCGCCTGGATCGTGCTGGTCGCCTTCACCGACAGCGGTGTCGCCACGATGCTCGTCTTCGCGGTCCTGTGGGGCATCTCCTCGGGCATCGGCGCGCAGGCGTTCTACAGCCTCTGGGCCAGCGAGATGTTCGCGACGCCCTATCGGGCCAGCGCCCAGGGCGTCATGTTCTTCGCCGTCCGCACCGCAACCGGTCTGTTGAGCTACTTCTTCCCCACCATGCTCGCGGCCACCGGACTCACCACGGTCGGCATCCTGCTGGTCGCACTGCTCACCGTCGCGCTGATCATCGGCGCCATCGCGGCTCCGGACACCCAGGGCAAGACGCTGCAGCAGATCGAGGTCGAGCGCTACGGCGCTCCGCTGTCACCCGAGCTCATCGAGACACCGGCGTCCGCCGCGCACCCGACCCCGGGCACCAACCCGGCCGCGGAGTCGGGACACAAAGCCCCGGCCTGACACCACGGGCCTGATCGCGCGGTGCGCGATTGAAACGTTCCACCAGATCGACTGTTCCACTCAGACCTCCCCGCCGCCGGCTGACCCCGACGCCGGCGGTGGGGAATCCCAACCGAAAGAAATCTCATGGCCACCTTTGACGAGACGATCCTCGACAACCTCGAGATCGAGCTCCCCTCCTGGGCGTTCGGCAACTCCGGCACCCGGTTCAAGGTGTTCGGCACCCCGGGCACCCCCCGCACCATCCACGAGAAGATCGCCGACGCCGCGAAGGTCAACGAGCTGACCGGGCTGGCACCCACCGTCGCCCTGCACATCCCGTGGGACACCGTCGACGACTACACCGCCCTGGCCGCTTACGCGAAGGATCTCGGCGTCGGCCTGGGCACCGTCAACTCCAACACCTTCCAGGACGACGCCTACAAGTTCGGCAGCCTGACCCACACCGACAAGACGGTGCGGCAGATGGCCATCGACCATCACCTCGCCTGCATCGAGGTGATGAACGCGACCGGTTCGCGCGATCTGAAGATCTGGCTGGCCGACGGCACCAACTACCCCGGGCAGGGCGACATCCGCGGACGCCAGGACCGGCTCGCCGAGTCGCTCGCGACCATCTACCAGCACATCGGCGACGACCAGCGACTCGTGTTGGAGTACAAGTTCTTCGAGCCCGCCACCTACGTCACCGACGTCCCCGACTGGGGCACCTCCTACGCCCACGTGACCGCGCTCGGCGAGCGGGCGATGGTCTGCCTCGACACCGGCCATCACGCGCCGGGAACCAACATCGAGTTCATCGTCGCGCAGCTGCTGCGCCTCGGAAAGCTGGGTTCCTTCGACTTCAACTCGCGCTTCTACGCCGACGACGACCTCATCGTCGGTGCCGCGGATCCGTTCCAGCTCTTCCGGATCCTGTTCGAGGTGATCCGCGGCGGCGGGCTCGACGCCGGGTCGCCGGTCGCTCTCATGCTCGATCAATGCCACAACGTCGAGGAAAAGATCCCCGGCCAGCTCCGTTCGGTGCTGAACGTCGAGGAGATGACGGCCCGCGCACTGCTCGTCGACACCGATGCGCTGACCGAGGCACAGGCCGCCGGAGACGTGTTGGGCGCGAACGCGATCGTGATGGACGCGTTCTACACCGACGTCCGTCCGATGCTCGCCGAGCGTCGTGTCCGTCGCGGCCTGCCCGCAGACCCGATGGCCGCATACGCCGACTCCGGATACCACGAGCGCATCGTCGCCGAGCGTGTCGGCGGTACCCAATCATCCTGGGGCGCCTGAGCCCTCCCCCCGCCCCAGTTCCCCTGAACTCCCGAGGAGATCACCCGCAATGACCAATCCCGCAGTCGCCGCCCTCATCGCGCGGTCCAACCGACTCGGATCGGATCCGAAGAACACCAACTACGCCGGCGGCAACACCTCCGCCAAGGGCTCCGACACCGACCCGGTCACCGGTGAGAGCGTCGAACTGCTCTGGGTGAAGGGCTCCGGCGGCGATCTCGGCACCCTCACCGAGAAGGGCCTGGCCGTGCTCCGGCTCGATCGCATGCGTGCGCTCGTCGACGTCTATCCCGGCCTCGACCGTGAGGACGAGATGGTCGCCGCCTTCGATTACTGCCTGCACGGAAAGGGCGGTGCCGCACCGTCGATCGACACCGCGATGCACGGCCTCGTCGACGCCGCGCACGTCGACCACCTGCACCCGGACTCCGGTATCGCCATCGCGACCGCGGCCGACGGCGAGGTCTTGACGCACAAGATCTTCGGTGACCGCGTCGTGTGGGTGCCGTGGCGTCGTCCGGGTTTCCAGCTCGGGCTGGACATCTCGGCGATCAAGAAGGACAACCCGCAGGCCATCGGTTGCATCCTCGGCGGCCACGGGATCACCGCCTGGGGCGACACCTCCGATGAGGCGCAGGCACATTCGCTGGAGATCATCCGCACCGCCGAGGAGTACATCGCCGCCAACGGTCGGCCGCAACCCTTCGGCGGCCCGATCGACGGCTACGGCGCACTGCCCGCACAGGAACGCCGGGCCAAGGCCGCGGCGCTCGCCCCGTTCATCCGCGGCCTCGCCTCGATGGACAAGCCGCAGGTCGGTCACTTCACCGACGTCGACCCGGTCCTCGAATTCCTGGCGGCAGAGGAGCATCCGCGCCTGGCCGCACTCGGCACCAGTTGCCCGGACCACTTCCTGCGCACCAAGGTCAAGCCGCTGGTCCTCGACCTCCCGGCCGACGCGAGCGTCGAGGAGTGCAAGGAGCGCCTCACGGCACTGCACGAGGCCTACCGCAAGGACTACCGCGCGTACTACGACCGTCACGCCACCGCGGACAGCCCCGCGATGCGCGGCGCCGACCCGGCCATCGTGCTGATCCCGGGCGTCGGCATGTTCAGCTTCGGCAAGGACAAGCAGACCGCACGTGTCGCCGGCGAGTTCTACCTGAACGCCATCAACGTGATGCGCGGCGCCGAGGCCATCTCGACCTACGCACCGATCGACGAGTCGGAGAAGTTCCGGATCGAGTACTGGTTGCTCGAGGAGGCCAAGCTCGCCCGCATGCCGAAGCCCAAGCCGCTCGCCACCCGCATCGCCCTGGTCACCGGGGCGGCCTCCGGCATCGGCAAGGCCATCGCGACGCGTCTGGCCGCCGAAGGCGCGTGCGTGGTGATCGCCGACCTCGACGCCGAGAAGGCACGGGCGGCCGCCGAGGAGATCGGTTCGACCGATGTCGCCATCGGGGTGGCCGCCGACGTCACCGACGAAGCGGCCGTACAGTCCGCGATCGACGCGACGGTGCTCGCCTTCGGCGGCATCGACCTCGTCGTGAACAACGCCGGCCTGTCGCTGTCGAAGTCGTTGCTGGACACGACCGCCGCCGACTGGGACCTCCAGCACAACGTGATGGCCCGTGGTTCGTTCCTGGTGAGCAAGGCCGCCGCACGCGCCCTCATCGACCAGAAGCTCGGCGGCGACATCCTGTACATCTCGTCGAAGAACTCGGTCTTCGCCGGCCCCAACAACATCGCCTATTCGGCGACGAAGGCCGACCAGGCCCATCAGGTCCGGCTCCTGGCCGCCGAACTCGGCGAGCACGGGGTCAAGGTCAACGGCATCAATCCCGATGGCGTGGTGCGTGGTTCGGGGATCTTCGCCGGCGGCTGGGGCGCCAAGCGCGCCGCCGTCTACGGCGTCGAGGAGAAGGACCTGGGCAAGTTCTACGCGCAGCGCACCCTGCTCAAGCGCGAGGTGCTGCCGGAGAACATCGCCAACGCCGCCTTCGCACTCTGCACGTCCGACTTCTCGCACACCACCGGCCTGCACGTGCCGGTGGATGCGGGCGTCGCCGCCGCGTTCCTGCGATGAGCCGATCCACCCGGTCCGCCCAGGTCGCCGCGATCGACCTGGGCGCGACCAGCGGCCGGGTCATGCTGGCCGACGTCTCGCGCGGACGACTCGAGCTCGAACAGGTCGCCCGGTTCACCAACGACCCGGTCCACATCTGGAACGGGCGCAGGTCCGCGCTGCACTGGGATGTCCCGGCGCTGTTCCGCGCCGCGTCGGCCGGCCTCGCCGAGGCGGGCAGGCAGTCCGACGATCTGGTCGGGATCGGGGTGGACTCCTGGGCGGTGGACTACGCGCTCCTGCGGGAGGGCCGCATGATCGGGTTGCCGCACCACTACCGGGACACCCGGAGCGTGGTCGGGGTCGACGCCGTGCACGCCGAACTCGGTCCCGCGGACCTGTACGTGCGCAACGGCTTACAGTTCCTGCCGTTCACCACCGTGTACCAATTGGCCGCCGAAAAGGCCGACGGGTTGCTCGATCAGGCCGACACCGCCCTGCTGATCCCGGACCTCATCACATACTGGCTCACGGGCCGACGCGGCACCGAACGCACCAACGCCTCGACCACCGGATTGCTCGGCATCAACGGGCGGTGGGACACCGCGATGATGGAGCGTCTCGGATTGCCCGTCGGCTTGTTCCCCGACCTCGTGGAGACCGGCACCGACCAGGGCCCGTTGCTCGGCGACGTCGCCGAGCGCCTCGGACTGTCGACGTCGACCCGCGTCACCGCGGTCGCGTCCCACGACACCGCGTCGGCGGTCGCCGCCATCCCGATGGACCCGTCGCGGTCGGCGTACATCTCGTGCGGGACCTGGGGTCTGGTCGGCGTCGAACTCGAGCAGCCGGTCGTCTCCCGCGACGGGTGGAAGGCCAACTTCACCAACGAGGTCGGCGCCGACGGCCGTATCCGCTACCTGCACAACGTGATGGGCCTGTGGCTGCTCAGCGAGACGGTCCGCCAGTACCAGCGCGAAGGGTATCGCGCCGAACTCGGTGAACTGCTCGCGCAGGCCGCCGAGGCGCCGGCGACGGTCGAGATCTTCGACACCGACGACGCCCGGTTCCTCCCGCCGGGAGACATGCCCGGACGCATTCGCGACTGGTACGACGAGCGCGGCATGCGTCCGCCGATGACGCGCGCCGAGATGGTGCGCACGATCGTCGAGAGCCTCGCGGCGGCCTTCGCCGACGGGGTGGCGCGAGCGGCCGAACTGTCCGGCACGACGGTGGAGACCGTCCATCTCGTCGGCGGCGGCTCGCAGAACCGGCTGCTGTGCCAACTCACCGCCGATCGGCTGGGCCTGCCGGTGCAGGCCGGTCCGGTGGAGGCGACCGCGCTGGGCAACGTGCTGATCACCGCCCGCGCCCACGGTCTCATCGATGGCGACCTCGAGGCGATGAGGTCTATCGTCGTCGACAGGTTCCCGCCGCAACACTACGCACCCCGACACTCCCGCGGCACGCGCTCCCGCACCGCGGTGGGGACAGGAAAGGCATGACCATGCAAGGCAGTTCTCCCATGAAGCGTCGAGTTCCCAAGCCGCGCGACCTCGCGCCGCTGATGCAGTTCAAGAAGCCCCAGTTCGACGCGAAGAAGCGCCGCCTCGACGCCGCCCTCACCATCGAGGACCTGCGCGCGATCGCCAAGCGCCGCACCCCGAAGGCGGCCTTCGACTACACCGACGGTTCGGCCGAGGCCGAGCTGTCCATCGGACGGGCACGACAGGCGTTCGCCGACATCGAGTTCCATCCGGCCATCCTGCGTGACGTGTCCAAGGTCGACACCTCGTGCACGATCCTCGGCGGGCGTTCGGAACTGCCGTTCGGCATCGCACCCACCGGGTTCACCCGGATGATGCAGACCGAGGGCGAATACGCTGGTGCGCGCGCGGCCGGCCGGGCCGGGATCCCCTTCTCGCTGTCGACGATGGGTACGGCGTCGATCGAGGACGTCCGGGATGCGAATCCGCACGGCCGCAACTGGTTCCAGCTGTACATGTGGAAGGACCGGGAGCGCTCGATGGCCCTGGTCGACCGCGCGGCGAAGGCCGGGTACGACACCCTGCTGGTGACCGTCGACGTGCCGGTCGCCGGGGCTCGTCTGCGCGACAAGCGCAACGGCATGTCGATCCCGCCGGCGCTGACCGCCAAGACCGTGCTCAACGCCATCCCGCGCCCGCAGTGGTGGATCGACTTCCTCACCACCGAGCCCCTGGCGTTCGCCTCGCTCGATCGATGGTCAGGAACGGTGGCCGAACTGCTGGACACGATGTTCGACCCCACCGTCACCTTCGACGATCTGGCGTGGATCAAGTCGCAGTGGCCGGGCAAGCTGGTGGTCAAGGGCATCCAGACCGTCGACGACGCCAAGGCCGTCACTGCCCTCGGCGCCGACGGCATCGTATTGTCGAATCACGGTGGGCGCCAACTCGACCGCGCACCGATCCCGTTCCACCTCCTGCCCGAGGTGGCCCGCGAGGTCGGCGCGGACACCGATGTCATGCTCGACACCGGCATCATGAGCGGTGCCGACATCGTGGCGTCGGTCGCCCTCGGCGCGCGGTTCACGCTCGTCGGCCGGGCCTACCTGTACGGCCTGATGGCCGGCGGGGAGGCCGGGGTGGACCGGATGATCGAGATCCTCGGCGAGCAGATCGCACGCACGATGCGGCTGCTCGGTGTCGCCTCGCTCGACGAGCTGACCCCCGCGCACGTGACCCAGCTCGAGCGGCTGGTGCCCCGGGCGCGTTCCTGAGGCTCGACTGCCGAGGTCGCGTGGGCATCAGACCGGCCGCCTACGCGACCTCCGCGTCCTCGCGGCGGTGGGCGAAGTGATCCACGAGGCCCACCACCAGCGCGATCAGCACCAGGACCGCGGCCGTCGCCAGTCCGATCTGGAACGCCCGCGCCCAGTCGCCGCCGGTGTTCGCGACCTGGGCGAAGAACACCGCACCGACGAGCGCGATCCCCGCGGCGGCCCCGATGCGCTGACCGGTCTGCAGGACGCCACCGGCGATGCCCGCCTTGGTGACCGGCACCTGGTCGAGGCTGAGCGTGAGGTTGGGCGAGATCACGAGACCGGAACCGATACCCGCCACCAGCAGCGGCAGCGCGGCGGCGTACCCGACACCGGGACCGGACACGAACGCGACGGCGACGATCGTCGCGATCATCCCCACGACCACCAGGCCCAGACCCAGCAACACCAGCGAGCGCCCGACCCGGTTGACGATGTTGCCGCCGACGCTGGCCGACACCGCCGAACCGAGCGCGAACGGGGTCACCGCCAGACCGGCCTGCAGTGCCGAATAGCCCAGGCCCTGCTGGACGAACAGCGTGTAGATGAAGAACACCGTGGTGAACCCGGCGAAGTAGACCATCGCGATGATGCACCCCAGCGTGTACGACCGCATGGAGAACAACGAGAGGTCGACGAGTTGCTGGCGGCCGACGCGGCCCTGCCGGCGTTCCCACAGGACGAACGCGCCGATCAGCACGGCCGCGAGGACGAGCAACAACCATTTACGCCCGCCGGGCCATTCCTGTTCCTGGACCATCGGCAGCATCAGTGCGAACACCCCGGTACCCAGGAGCACGACGCCAACGGGATCGAAACTCCCCCGCAGTGGTTGTTTGAGTTCCTCGGGCCGAGCGGGGATCAACCGTATCGCGGCGACGAAGGCCGCGATGCCGATCGGCACGTTCACGAAGAAGATCCAGCGCCACCCGTCGCCGGACCCGCCCAGCTGGATGAGGACCCCACCGAGCAGCGGCCCGACCGCGGTCGAGATCCCGATGGTCGCGGCGAACATGCCGAAGGCCCGGCCACGCTCGGCCCCGCGGAACAGCAGCTGGATGAGCCCAGAGACCTGCGGCGCGAGAATGCCGCCCGCAACGCCCTGGATCAGGCGGAAGACGACGAGTTGCGTCGGGCCCTGGGCGAACCCACATGCCGCCGACGCCAGCACGAACAGGGACAGCCCGATGAGGAAGGTCACCTTGCGGCCGCGCGCGTCCCCGACCCGGCCGGCCGGGACCAGGACGAGGCCGAAGGCGAGGGCGTAGCCGGACACGACCCACGACAGGTCGGCCGAGTTCGCGCCGAGACCGGATTCGATGGACGGGAGCGCGACGTTGACGATCGAGACGTCGAGAAGGGTCATGAAGCCGACCACCAGGCACACCGCGAGCGCCTTCCAGCGCCGCGGATCGGGTTCGTAGTCCGCGGAGAACGGGCTGGCCGGAGTCGACATGAATCGCCTTTTCTACAGGGGGTACCGCGGGTGTTCGTAGTCAATCAGCTCACGAGATGGGCGACCCTCCCGAGTCCGCGAAACGCGAGGACCGGCATCGCATCTGGTGAGATGGACACATGGGTGTGAGCATGCGGGATGTCGCGGCGGCGGCCTCGGTGTCGGTGGGCACGGTCTCGAACGTGCTCAACTCGCCCGGAAAGGTCTCGCCCGCGACCGTCGCGCGGGTCCAGGCGGCAATCGACCAGCTGGGTTTCGTGCGCAACGACGCCGCGCGTCAACTCCGTGCGGGCCGATCGCGTTGCGTCGGCATGGTGGTTCTCGACGTGGGCAACCCCTTCTTCACCGACATCGCCCGCGCCGCCGAACAACGGGCCGGCGAGCACGACCTCACGGTGCTGCTCGGCACCTCCGACGACGACGAATCGCGCGAACAGGCCTATCTCGACACCTTCGATGAGCAGCGGGTGTTCGGTCTGCTCGTCTCGCCGATCGGCGACGATCTGCGACGGTTCGACTCGCTGCGCCGTCGCGGTACCCCGGTGATCCTCGTCGACCGCGACGCCGGCGGCTCCCCCTTCGATTCCGTCGCCGTCGACGACATCGCGGGCGGGCGGCTCGCGGTGTCGCACCTGTGCGAGACCGGTCGTCGCCGGATCGTGTTCGTGGGCGGACCGCCCGGACTGCGGCAGGTCGCGGACCGCCGCCGGGGCGCGCAGGAGGCGGTCGACGCCGTCGACGACGCCACGCTCGAGGTCGTGCAGACGGCGAACCTGAGTGTGCTGGCCGGACGCGAGGCGGGACAGGCCCTGCTGGCCAGGGCCCCCCGAGACCGACCGGATGCGGTGTTCTGCGCCAACGACCTCCTGGCCATCGGGGTCCTGCAGGCGTTGACGATGCTCGGCGGCGACGTCCGCGTTCCCGACGACATCGCGCTGATCGGTTACGACGACATCGATTTCGCCCGCTCGGCCGTCGTCCCGTTGTCGTCGATCCGGCAGCCGACCTCCCGCATCGGCGTCACCGCGGTCGATCTGCTGATGAGCGCGGCCGACGATCCCGCCGAACGCCACGTCCCGTCGAACCTCGTGTTCCAGCCCGAGTTGGTCGCCCGCGCATCGACACTGGGCTGATGGTGTGACGCACGCCATCGCCGGGTAGACGGTGTGAGGACTCTCCTAATATTGCGTAGTCCTGCAAGTTTGCAGGGTTCTGCAAGTTCCGTACCGTGGGTGCGGTGAACTCCCCCGGACTCCGCGAGGCGAAGAAGGCGGCGACCCGTTCGGCGCTCGCCCGCGCTGTGCTGCGGTTGTCCACCAGCGCCGGGATGGATCACGTGACGATCGACGCCGTCGCGGCGGAGGCGAACGTCTCGGTCCGCACGTTCCACAACTACTTCAGCGGCAAAGAGGATGCGCTGCTGCACTTCGTGTCGTCGCCGTTCGACACGATCGTGGAGCGGATCGAGGCCCGACCGACGGACGAGAGCTTCTTCTGCTCGGTCCGGACCGCCCTCATCGAGGCCGCCACCTCGCCCGACGTCGGCGAACCCGCCGAGATCGTCGCGCTACTGCGCCTCCTCGACACGGATCCGGGGCTGACGGCCAGGTCCCGCGACATGGAGTTGGGCGACACCGTCGAAGCGCGTCTCGCCGAACTGTGCGCGCAGCGCGGGCAGCCGGCACACACCCTGTATCCGCGCCTCGTCCTGCACAACGCGATCACCACCATCCGCGTCGCCCTCGAATTCTGGGTGACCCATCACGACGACACCCCGGGCACCGCTGCCGACCTGGCCACCGTGCTGGAGTCCGCCTTCGACCAGTTGGCGTCCGGGCTCGCACAACCCATCCCACCGTTGAACGAACTCGCCGACCCATCCCTCGAGGAGCACTGACGTGGCAACACACCTGTACCGACTAGGGCGATGGGCGTACGAGAACCGCCTCAAGACCATCGCGATCTGGGTTCTGGTCCTGATCGGGCTGGGCATCGGCGCGAGCCTGCTGGCCAAACCGACCTCGGAGTCGTTCTCGATCCCGGGCATCCCGTCGGAGCGCGCCCAGGACCTGATGATCGAACGCTTCCCCGGGGAAGCGACGTTCGGTTCCGACATCGGTGTCACGTATGTCGTCCGCGCACCGGAGGGTTCGACGCTGAGCGAGCCCCGGTTCCAGAGCGCCATCGACTCGATGGTGGCCGCCCTCAAGACCGTCGAGAACGTGAAGAGCCCCGATTCGATCGCCAACCCGTTCGTCTCGTACGGCACCGAGCAATCCCCCGGTCAGCTCCGTGAACTCTCGGCGACCTTCCAGCGGGAGACCTTCGGCAAGAGCGCGGACGAGGCCGCCGCCGACGCGCAGGCCACTTCGCCGATCAACGCAGCGGGCACCGTTGCGCAGCTCGGCGCCTCCTTCGACGTCGAGGCATCCTCGGACGTCACCGAGACCATGCGCGAACAAATGGACGCCATCGCCGACGACGCGCGGGCCGCCGGCCTCACCGTCGAGATGAAGGGTTCGGCCACACAGCAATTCGAGCTCGGGATCACCTCTGAGCTGATCGGCATCGGGGTCGGCGCGCTGATCCTCATCCTGACCTTCGCCTCCCTGGTCGCGTGGGGCATGCCGATCATCACCGCGATCGTCGGCGTGGCCATCGGGATGCTCGGCGTGCAGATGGGCACCCACTTCTTCGACCTCAGCAACGAGACACCGATTCTCGCGACGATGATCGGCCTCGCGGTCGGCATCGACTACGCGCTGTTCATCGTGTCCCGCTACCGCCACGAGATCCATCGGTCGGCGAACCGCGCCGACGCGGCGGGCCGGGCGGTCGGCACCGCGGGTTCGGCGGTCGTCTTCGCCGGCAGCACCGTCGTCATCGCGCTGGCCGCACTGGCGATCGTGAACATCCCGTTCCTCACCGCGATGGGTATCGCCGCCGCGGGCACCGTGGTGGCTGCCGTGCTGGTCGCGCTCACCCTTCTGCCGGCCATCCTCGGCCTGTTCGGCGGCAAGGCGTTCGCCGGACGGGTGCCGCGCCTCAACGCTCCCGATGTCGGACCGCACGATGCGGAGCGGTTGCACAACGGCCAGCGCTGGGTCCAGCGCATCGTGGCCCGGCCGCGCACCGTGACGGTCGCGATCGTCGGCATCCTCGTCGTCCTCGCGATCCCGATGGCCGGGCTCAAGCTCGCGCTACCCAACGACGGGACCGCAGAGCCGTCGGAGACGCAGCGCCGGGCCTACGACATGGTCGCCGAGGGTTACGGCCCCGGCGTGAACGGACCGCTGGTCGTCGTCGCGGACGGTCGCGAGATCCAGGACACCGGGGAGCGCCTGCGCGCCTTCGACTCACTCGTCGACGACCTGGGTCGCGTCGACAACGTCGAGGTGGCGCAGATCGGTGCCGGCGGGCTGAACGAGGCCCAGGACACCGCGAAGATCACCATCATCCCGTCGACCGCGCCGGCCGACGAGGCGACGCCCGCACTCGTGGAATCGCTCCGCGAGATGGAGTCCCGGGTGCAGGGCACGACGGGCATCTCCTACGGGGTGACCGGACAGACCGCGATCGAACTCGACATCTCCGACCGCCTGTCCAGTTCGCTGATCCCCTACCTCCTGGTCGTGGTGGGTCTCGCCTTCATCCTGCTGATCATCGTGTTCCGCTCGATCCTCGTGCCGCTGACCGCCGCGCTCGGCTTCCTGCTCAGCGTCGCCGCGACCTTCGGTGTGACCGTCGCCCTCTTCACCGACGGCGCCCTGGGGATCGTCGACAACCCGCAACCGCTGGTGTCGTTCCTGCCGATCATGTTGGTGGGCATCGTGTTCGGACTCGCCATGGACTATCAGGTGTTCCTGGTGACCCGGATGCGGGAAGCGTACGTGCACGGCGCCGACGCGAAGACCGCGGTGGTGGAGGGATATCGCCACAGCGCCCGCGTCGTGGCGGCGGCCGCGGCCATCATGATCTCGGTCTTCGCCGCATTCATGCTGCAGGACATGGCCTTCATCATGGTGATGGGCTTCGCCCTGGCCGCCGCGGTGTTCCTGGACGCCTTCGTCGTCCGGATGACCCTGATGCCGGCGGTGCTCACCGTCCTCGGCGACAAGGCGTGGTGGATCCCGCGCTGGCTCGACCGCATCCTGCCCGACGTGGACATCGAGGGCGAGAAGCTCGGCATCGGCGACGACGCGGCGCGACCGGCGGACCCGGCGGGGGCCGACACGGACTCCGAGGTCCGCGCCGGCCGCTGAGAGAGCTCAGTCGACCCGGAACTCCCCGAGTTCGGACCAGGTGTCGCCCTCGATCGTCGTGTTGATGACGTCGGGTGTGCGCTGGAGGTACTTGGGGAGTTCCTGCTGGGCCTGCTTGAAGTGCGGGGCGGTGACATGTGCCTCCGCGGCATCGTCGTCGAACGCCTCGACCAGGACGTAGGTGTTGGGGTCCTCGAGCGATCGCGACCAGTCGAACCAACTGTTACCCGGTTCGGCACGGGTCGCGTCCGTGAACTCGCGCGACAACTCGGGCCACTCGTCGGCGAATTCGGGCTTGATGGGGAACTTCACGACGATGAGGATCATGATTCGACCCTAGTCGTTCGCGGCCGGGCCGAGCGTCGCAGAATGCGACTGGGACGGCTGTTCCAGAACCGGTCACAAAGTGTCGCCCCCGGAACGCCGGGATTCGCGAGACCCCGGTCGCGGCAGCGCCTACAGTGTGAAACAGACAACAATTGTCCTCACTTCAGGCTGCAACGGAGGCACCATGCCGGACATCACCAAGTTCTACATCGACGGTCAGTGGGTCGAGCCCGCCGAGCTCAACCTCATCGACGTCATCAACCCGGCCACCGAGAAGTCGGCCGGACAGGTCGCCATCGGCAGCGCGGCCGACGTCGACGCAGCGGTCGACGCCGCCCGTCGCGCATTCGTCACCTGGGGACAGACGACCGTCTCCGAACGTCTCGAAGTCCTCAACCGGATCATCGCCGAGTACCAGAACCGCATGGGCGACCTCGCCGCCGCGGTCACCGAGGAGATGGGTTCGCCGGTCGGCCTCACGAACGCCGCCCAGGTGCCGATCGGTCTCGGCCACCTGATGACCGCCGCCGCGCAACTCCCCGACTTCAAGTTCGTCGAGGACCGCGGCAGCTCGCGCATCGCCAAGGAGCCGATCGGCGTGTGCGGCTTCATCACTCCGTGGAACTGGCCGCTCAACCAGGTCATGTGCAAGGTCGCCCCGGCACTCGCCACCGGTTGCACCATGGTCCTCAAGCCCTCCGAGGTCGCGCCGTTCAGCGCGGCGATCGTCGCCGAGATCTTCGACGCCGCCGGCGTACCCGCAGGCGTGTTCAACCTCGTCAACGGTGACGGCCCCGGCGTCGGCGCCGCGCTGTCGAGCCACGAGGGCATCGACATGATCTCGTTCACCGGGTCCACCCGCGCCGGCATCGAGGTCGCCAAGAGTGCCGCGCCGACCGTGAAGCGCGTCGCCCAGGAACTCGGCGGCAAGAGCCCGAACATCATCCTCGACGACGACGACTTCGCGAAGAACGTCGCCGGCGGCATCGCGACGATGATGATGAACTCGGGCCAGTCCTGCAACGCCCCGAGCCGCATGCTGGTCCCCGCCGGCCGCGTCGACGAGGTCGCCGAGATCGCCAAGGGGGTCGCCGCCGAGCTCACCGTCGGCGATCCCACCACCGACGTGAAACTCGGCCCGGTCGTGTCCGAGGCGCAGTTCGACAAGATCCAGGGTCTCATCGAGCGCGCCGTCGCCGACGGCGCGACCGCGGTCGTGGGAGGTCCCGGGCGCCCCGAGGGTCTCGAGACCGGCTACTACGTGAAGCCGACCGTGTTCACCAACGTCACCAACGACATGGAGATCGCCCGCACCGAGGTGTTCGGCCCGGTCCTCGTCGTCATCGGTTACGACTCGATCGACGAAGCGATCAAGGTCGCCAACGACACCGAGTACGGCCTCGCCGGCTACGTCTCCGGCAAGGACGTCGACGAGGTCCGCCGCATCGGATCACAGATCCGTGCGGGTTCGATCTCGCTCAACGGCGCCCAACTCGACCCGAGCGCACCGTTCGGCGGATACAAGAAGAGCGGCAACGGCCGCGAGTGGAGTGACTACGCCTTCGACGAATTCCTCGAAGTGAAGTCGCTGCTCGGTTTCGGCGCCTGACAACCCAGCCCGTTCCCTCTCCCGACGCCGCCGGGCGCATCCCCAACGGATGTGCCCGGCGGCGTCGTTCGTCGAGAGCCGCGGAGTCGCGCCCATCGCGGTACCCCGGGATTTCGCAAGGCCCGGACAGGACTGCGCGAACGTCCTACGCTTGCCGAACGACTTCGATCCGGCGGCCCGGCCGCCTACCGATCGAATCCACATTCTTCGGGGGAAGAGCGTCCACGCGGCGCACATGGGGGAACGGTGCTTCGAGTGATTCTTCGTGCGGTCTGTGCCGCATGTCTGGTGATGCTGTGTCTGGCCGCCGCGCCGGCGGCCGCAGCGCCCGTGGCGCCGCGGGTGGTGTCGATCGTGCACGAGTCCCCCACCCGCGCCGTAGTCTGGGTCTACTCGGCGGCGATGGCCAAGAACATCAAGCTCTTCGTCCTCACGCCACGAACGAAGACCGGACCCCGGCCAACGCTCTACCTCCTCGACGGGGCGGGTTCGCGCGGCAACGACAGTGGGTGGCGCGGAGCCGGCAATGCCGACGAGTTCTTCGCCGACAAGGACGTGAACGTCGTACTCCCGACGGGTGCGTACGGCAGCCAGTACGCCGACTGGCAGCGCCGGGATCCGCGCGTCGGTCAACCGATGTGGGAGACGTTCCTGACCAGGGAACTCCCGCCCCTCATCGACGCCCGCTTCGAGTCGAACGGTTCGCGCGGGATCGCGGGCGTCTCGATGGGCGGGCAGGCGGCGTTCACGCTCGCGTCACGGGCCCCTTCGCTGTACCGCGCGGTGGCCTCGATCAGCGGATGTCCTCCGGTGTCTTCACCGCAGGGAGAGTCGTATGTGCGGGCCACCCTCGCCCGGGGTGGGGCGAACGCCGACAACCTCTGGGGGCCGGTCGGTTCGGCCGGATGGCGGGACCACGACCCGGCGCTGCATCTCGACCGTCTCCGCGGCAAGGCCCTGTACCTGTACTCCGGTGCGGGCCGGCTCGGTCCCGCCGACCTCAAGCGGAACGTGACGCCCGAGGAAGGCCTCTACCAGGTGGTACTCGCCGCATCGTCGGCGTTCGAGATCGCGACCAGCGACTGTTCGCGCCGGTTCGCCGGGTTGTTGCGCGGTGCGGGTCTGCCGTTCACCGACGCGTTGCAGGAGGTCGGAACCCACCATTGGTACTACTGGGAGAAAGAACTCCCCAACATGTGGGCGGCGATCTCGCCGGCACTCTGAGGCGAATCACGGAATCCGGTCAGCCGCGTGGCTACCATCTCCGCATGCAGATCCCCGTCGCGTCCGATACCGGTCCCGTCCTCGACACCGAGGTGTTCGGCGACGGCGAACCGCTGCTGCTCATCGGCGGCATGTCCGCACACCGCGGGATGTGGACCGACGAGCTCCTCGACGCCCTCACCCCGCACTTCTCGGTGGCCGCCTACGACCATCGCGGCATCGGCACGAGCAGTCGCGCCGAGGGACCGTTCACCATCGCCGACCTGGCCGCCGACGCCCGCGGAATCCTCGACGGCCTCGGCTGGGACTCCGCCCATGTGCTGGGCACGTCGATGGGCGGCATGATCGCGCAGGAACTCGCCCTGAACTCGCCGGACCGGGTGCGCAGTCTCGTCCTCGGCTGCACCACCGCGGGCGGCCCCGGGGCCATCGGTGCGCCCGGCTCGTCCGGCGCCGCCCGCCTCGTCGAGGCGATCTCGTCGCGCGACGCCGACCGCGTCGCGCGCATCGCGTTCGAGGTCAATCTGTCTCCCGAGTTCATCGCCCGCGTCGGCGCCTTCGACCATTTCGTCTCGATGTCGAGGCAGCGCCGCGTTCCGTCGGCAGTCGTCGCCTGGCAGGCGGGCGCCTGTGCGGCACACGACACCCGCGACCGGATCGGCTCACTCGACATGCCGACGGCGGTCATCCACGGCGACGTCGACGAGATGATCGCGGTCGCCGAGGGCGAGCGGCTCGCCGACCTCATCCCGCAGGCCACCCTGGCGCGATGGTCCGGGGTCGGACACATGTTCTGGTGGGAACGTCCGGACGAGACCGCCGAGGTCGTCCGGAAAAATGCGCTCGCCCGGTAACGCCGGTCCACTCTCCGAACGACATCCCTAACATCGGCACCGTGTAGTCGGGTGGCCGCGTATGTCAGGAGCTCCATGTCGCACTCGCACAGCGAACCGCCCGTCCCCTCCACCCCCGCGGGCCAGACGCCCGAGTCGCCACGCCGACCCTCACCTCGTCGCCGACTCCTCACCGGCATCTCGGTGGTCGCGATCCTCACGCTCGGCCTGTTCGGCGCGAGCACGCTGATCAACTCGTCGAACACCGCCAGCGCTCTGCGTGGGCATCCCGAAGTGCTGCGGCCGGGCTGCACGTGGGACTCCTCCGGGAACTACGTCCAGAACTGCAAGGTCTGGTCGGAGTCGCAGAAACGGCACGTGATCGTGCAGATCCGCGCCTCGAGCGGCAGCGACAGCGGCGTCTACCTGCTCGACGGTATGCGTGCCAGCGAAACCCGCTCGGCATGGACCACCGACGTGCAGGCCGCCAAGGTCTACGACGCCAAGGCCGACACCACCCTGGTCATGCCGGTGGGCGGCGCATCGTCGTTCTACACCGACTGGGACGGCGGCGCCGGTGACAAGAACACGGTCATCAAGCAGGAGACCTTCCTGACCTCGGAGCTGCCCGGTTACCTCGAGCGTGAGTTCGGCGTGGCCCGCAACAACAACGCGATCATCGGACTGTCGATGTCCGGCGGGCCCGCGGTGACCCTCGCCGAGCGCCACCCCGAGCAGTTCAAGGTCGTGCAGGCGATGTCGGGTTACTACCAGACCGACAACCCGGTCGGCGCCCTCGGCGTGTTCGCCACGCAGACCATGGTGTCCAACTACGTCAACGGCGTCGTCAACATGTGGGGCGCGCCGGGCGGCACCCGCTGGACCGACAACGACCCGTCGAAGAACCTGACGCAGCTGGCCGACAACGGCCAGGTTCTCATCATCTCCTCGGGCAACGGTTTCCTGACGCCGTCGGAGATGGCCAAGCTGTCGCCGCAGGACCAACTCAGTGCGATGGCCCTGGAGATCCTGTCCGCGGTGTCGACCGTGCTCATGCAGTTGCAGGCCAAGCAGGCCGGCGTATCGGTGATCTCGTTGCCGAACTACGGCGGCCACACGTGGGAGAACTGGGGACGTGCGCTCGGTGACGGCAAGGAGCACGTGCTGACCACACTGCGCAACAACCCGCCGGTGACCACGAAGACGACCGTCGTCTCCGCCTCGGGCAGCCCCGATCCCGACGGCCCCGCGAAGGTGACCCTGGCGGCGAAGAAGGCGGCCGAGGAATCACCGGCTCTCGACCTGTCGGGTCTCTCGGCCCGTGGTTCGGACGAGACCGGGTCCGCTTCGCAATCGGCCTCCTCGTCCGCCGAGTCGTCCGCAGCGGAGTCGTCGGCCTCCGGGTCGTCCTCGGCCGGCCTCGCGCCGTCCGCGGTGTCGGGCTCGGAGTCGGTGGACGCTTCCGTCCCGGAATCGGCCACCAGCTCGGAGTCGAGCACGCCGACCGTGCCCCAGCTCGCCCCGACGGGGCCCGTCACACCCGGTACCTCGAGCAGCACCCCGGTCCCGTCCCGCTGACCGGCTCTCCCGCTCACGGTTTCCGTTCCCGCTCACCGGAAGTGTGAGCGGGAACGGACTGCGTGAGCGACCGATCCCGTCGACTCACCTGCTGCTAGCGTTCAGCCATGACCGCCGACCCCGATCTCGCCGACCTCGTCGGCGTCGACACCATCGTCGTGGTCGTGGCGTCCGGTGTGATCCTCGTCTGGGCACTCGCCTTGGGCGTGTGGAAGTACCACGGCATCCGCACCTCACCGGACCGGACGGCCCATGTGTATGTCGACATCGCGCACCGGGCCGCGCTGATGTACTCGTTCGCCACCCTGGTGCTCGCCGCGCTGGTCGAACTCAGCGCCTTCCCGACGACCGTCAACGTGATCGCCGCGGCGGTCCCGATCGTCTTCTTCGTCGCGGCGATCGCCGCGTATTGCATCCACGGCGCCCTGCGGGACACCACGAATCAGTTCGTCGACCCGACTCCCGGCACCTACCTGTTCATGCTCGCGCTCATCGTGGGCGAGATCGGCGGCGTGCTGGTCCTGCTGGCCGGGGTAGTGGTGCGACTGACGTGAGTGGTCGCGCGACGGTCACGGGCGCTCGGTGTGACCGCGCAACCAGGTGATCACCGCGTCGAGCACCACCGCCTGCTCGGGTTCGTTGAAGATCTCGTGGAACAGGTCGTCGTAGATCACGAGCGTCTTGTCCGCCGATCCGGCGAGCCGCTCGACGAGTTCGCTGCCGCGCGGGTCAGTGAGCGCGTCCTCGCTGCCGTGCATCACCAGGATGGGTAGTTGCAGGGACGGCAGGCGCTCGGGAAACGACCGCATGGTGCCGATCATCGCCCCGCCCAGCCCGGCCGGGATCTTGCCGCGCGTCACCAGAGGGTCGGCGTCGTAGGCGGCCACGACGTCCGGATCCCGGGAGATGCTCGACGAACTCAACTCGGTGGTGGGCAATCCCGGTGCGATCCGGCCGATCAGCGGCGCGAATCGGACGGCCAGATCGGGCAGGTCGTCACCGGGCAGCACGGCCGCCCCCGACAGGATCAGTCCGTCGAGCTTGTCCTGGTGGTCGAGCGCATAGTCGAGAGCGATGCACCCGCCCATGCTGTGCCCGATCAAGAACGTCGGGACGCTGCCGTCGGCGACATGGGTGAGCACCGTGTCGAGGTCGTCGGTGAAGTCACCGAACCGGCGCAACCGGAGTCGCTTGCCACCCGACCGGCCGTGACCGACATGGTCCGGTATCGCGACGAGGTAACCGGCGTCGACGAGCCGCTGCGCCACGTGCAGATACCGGCGACCGTGCTCGGCGAGGCCGTGGACCACCACGACGACGCCGCGCGGGCTCTCCGCGGGACGGTAGACGTCATAAACGATGGTGTGCCCGTGCCGGCCACGAAAACTGTGTTCTTCCGGTGTCATTCCCTGATCTCGTTTCGATGTTCAGTGCCAGCCGAGTCGGGCAGCGACCGACTTGCCTGCCGACTCCAGGACGCCGAGCGGACGGAAGGCCGCCTCGCCGATACCGACGAGTGCCTCGACCCGCCCGACCACCCGTTCGAGCCGCCCGACGATGTCGGACATGCGGTCGACGGTGGCGTCGACCTGGTCGAGGGTTCCGGAGAGTCGCACCAGCGTCACGTCGAGTTTCGCGATCGTCGAGTTCAGCCCGTCCAGGGTGGGACCGAGTCCTTCGAGGGTCTCCCCCATGTCGGCGATGATGCCCTCGAGTTGCTCGACGGTCACGTCGGCGTTGAGCGCGGCCTGGGCCAGCTTCTTGATCCGTTGACGTTCCGGCGGTCTCGATGATGTGTGCTCGCCCCTGTCGGCCATGAGGTTGATTATGGCCCATCCTGGTCGGCCCGGGTGCCGGGTCGGGGGAACCCTTCGAGGACACTCGACTGTCTAATCCGACAGAACCACCAAACCCCTGGTCCCTGTGCCGAAAGAGGCGCATAACCCCTGCTCCCGAATCCGAAAGAACCACAAAACCTCTGGTCCCTGAGGTGTGAGGAGCGCAAGCGACGAGCCACGAAGGGCCTGGCGAGACACGTTGCAACACCCTTTGTGGCTCGCTTCGCTCGCACCTCAGGGAGCATGGGATCTAGCCACTCATACTCGTGGGCGGGTGCCTTTCATGGTCCACGACGGCCGCCGGGCCGCTGACACTTCGGAGCAAGCTTTACGAACGCCGCACCCAGCAGACGGGGTGCCCGCGGGCGCTCACGCCAACTGCGGGGCGACCTTAGACGCGACGAGCTCGAGGTGATCGAGATCCGACAGATCGAGGGTCTGCAGATACATGCGCGTGACGCCCAGCTCGCCGTAGGTCGCGATCTTTGCGGCGACCTCGTCCGGGGTTCCGGCAGCCCCGTTCTCGCGCAACGCGTCCGGTTCCCGGCCGATGGCCTCGGCCCGGCGTCGGAACTCGGCTTCGTCGCGGCCGCAACACAATACGAGCGCGGCGGAGTAGGTCAGCGACTCCGGGTCGCGACCGGTGTCGACGCACGCCGTGCGGACGCGCCCGATGAGATCCCCGGCGACGTCGAGTGGTTGGAACACGACATTGAACTCGTCGGCGAAACGCGCGGCCAGCGCGGGCGTCCGCTTCTTGCCACTGCCTCCGATGATGATCGGCGGACGCGGGTGTTGCACGGGTTTGGGCAGGGCCGGCGACTTCGAGAGGCGAAAGTGTGTGCCCTCGTAATCGAACTCCTCGCCCAGCGGGGTCTGCCACAACCCGGTGATGATCTCGAGGTTCTCCTCGAGGCGGTCGAACCGCTCCTTCAACGGCGGGAACGGGATTCCGTACGCCTCGTGCTCACCCTCGTGCCAGCCCGTTCCGATTCCCAATTCGACACGGCCACCGCTCATCTGATCGACCTGGGCGACTGCGATCGAGAACGGCCCGGGTAGCCGGAAAGTGGCCGACGAGACGAGCGTCCCCAGCCGGATTCGCGAGGTCTCGCGCGCCAAGCCCGCCAACGTGATCCACGCGTCGGTCGGCCCGGGGAGGCCGTCGCCGCCCATTCCGGCGAAATGGTCGGAACGGAAGAAGGCATCGAAGCCCAGGTCCTCGGTCGCCTTGGCGACGGTGAGCAGGTCGTCGTAGGTCGCACCCTGCTGGGGCTCGGTGAAGATTCGCAGTTGCACGTTTTCAACCTACGCGCGCTGGGCACACGACCGGTGGCGAGGCGGCGTGCGAAGCGGACCCCATCCGGCCCGGCGGCCATTCCGAATCGCTCCACGCACGACACCGTTCCTCGACAAAGGAGTCCCAACATGAAGACGGTCACGCGCACAGCTCTGGGTTTCGTCGTCGCCGCCGCAGGTGCGACCGCAGTATCGCTCGCCGCCGCGCCGTCCGCCGGCGCCGCGCCCACCGTATGTCCGGCACTTCCCGGCCAGTCCGCCTCTGCGGCCTCGTGTAGCGCCGACTCCGGCCCGACCGGACTCTCGCTGGCCATCACCGACAACGGCGGCGAAGCCAACGTCACCGCCGACAACTTCGCCGGACCCGCGGCCATCGCCCTCGGTCCCGGAGCGACGGTCACCATGGACGGCATTCGTCCCGGCCTGGCCATCGGTATCGCCGGACCCGGCGGCGAGGTCGTCGTCGACGGAAAGAACGGGCCGACCTGCAAGGGACCCGCCTTCGCCGGTGACTTCCAGACCTTCAAGGGCTGCCTGTCCTGACCGTCTAGATCCCGACCGCGATTTCGAACCAACCTTCCGTCAAACCCACCCCTTTTCCGTGAACCCACCCGGTCCGAGCGCTGTGGGTTTACGGAAAAGGGGTGGGTTTGCGGGACCAGAACATCAGGACAACAGGCCCCGGACGTATGCCGCCTGACCGATGTGCTGGGTGTCGTCGTCGATCACGCTGAGCAGTCGTACGCCCAACGTGACCGGCGGGTCCCAGTTCTCGTCGACGACGCGGTCGAGATCTGAATCCGACAGCGCGCCAATGTAGTCGACGCTGACCGCGTGCGTGGCGTCGTAGTAGCCACGCAACAGGTCCGGGTCGTCGACGACGACCCGCGCCGCCTCGTCGGCCGACTGCCCGTACCCGCTCTCGCCGGGCGGGAACGGCAGACCGAACCGGTCGACCCATCCCCCGGTCACCCACACCTCGTCGGTTCCGGCGACGTCGGCGACGTGCGAGTCCTGCACGCGCGTCAGATGCCACACGAGCCAGGCGATCGTGTTGGCACCGGGCGCGGGAGCCCGGTTCAATTCCTCGGTGGAGATGTCGTCCAGGACGGCGTGAACGTTCTCGACGACTCGACCGAGACCGTCGAGCAACACATCTGTGGATCGCACGGCACAAGTTTAGGTTCGCGGTGGGCACAACGATGGCCACTCCGACGATCCGTCAGCATCATTCCTCCGGTGTCAGCACCGAATGCCCCACGTAAGATCCGATTCAACGCCTTCGACATGAATTGCGTTGCGCACCAGTCACCGGGTCTGTGGCGCCACCCCGACGACCGGTCGTGGGACTACAACACCATCGACTACTGGGTCGACCTCGCCCGCTTGCTGGAGACCGGCGGATTCGACGGTCTGTTCATCGCCGACGTCCTGGGCACCTACGACGTGTACGCCGGCAACGACGAAGCCGCCATCCGCCAGGGTGCGCAGATCCCCGTGAACGACCCGCTGTTGCTCGTCTCGGCGATGGCGCACGCCACCGAACACCTCGGCTTCGGGGTCACCACCGGTACGGGTTTCGAGCATCCCTACCCCTTCGCACGGCGTCTGTCGACGCTGGACCACCTCACCCGTGGCCGGATCGGCTGGAACGTGGTGACGGGATACCTGCCTGCGGCAGCCCGCAACATGGGCGCCGACGATCAACTCGAGCACGACGAGCGCTACAACCAGGCCGATGAGTACCTCACCGTGCTGTACAAGCTCTGGGAGGGTTCGTGGGAACGCGACGCGGTCCTCCGCGATCGCGAGGCGGGCATCTTCGCCGACCCGGCCCGGGTCCATCACATCGGGCACCGCGGCACCCACTTCACCGTGCCCGGCATTCACCTCGCCGAGCCGTCGCCGCAGGGTTCACCGGTCATCTACCAGGCCGGGGCCTCGCCTCGCGGTCGGCGTTTCGCCGCGGAGAACGCGGAGGCCATCTTCGTCGCCGCGCCGACCAAGGCAATCCTGCGTGATGTGGTGAGCAAGGTGCGCGACGAGCTGATCCTGGCCGGACGCGACCCGTACGACGCGAAGATCTACACGCTGCTGACGATCATCACCGACTCGACTCCGGAGGCCGCCCGCGCGAAAGCCGCGGAGTACCAGTCCTACGCCAGCACCGAGGGTGCGCTGGTCTTCATGTCGGGCTGGATGGGCATCGACCTCGCGAGTTACGAGATCGACGAACCGATCGGCAACGTGCACAGCAACGCGATCCAGTCTGCGGTCGCCGCTTTCCAGCAGGCGAGCGACACCGGCGAGGAATGGCGCGTGCGGGACATCGCGGCGTGGGGCGGCATCGGCGGAATGGGTCCGGTCCTGATCGGCTCCGGTGACGAGGTGGCAGAAGCCCTGCAGGACTGGGTGACCGAGACCGACGTCGACGGCTTCAACGTCGCCTACGCGGTGACCCCCGGATCGTTCGAGGACATCATCACCCACGTGGTGCCCGCCCTCGAGCGGCGCGGACTCTACGACCGGGACTACGTCCCGGGAACCCTGCGCCACAAGCTCTTCGGGCGTAGCGATCAACTGCCGGAGAATCATCGCGGGTCCACGTACCGGGTCGGTGGGAGCAACTCGACCATCGACGATTCGATCAGGGAAGCCGCTCAGCTCACCAGCGCGAACGGGGGCCTCCGGTGATCGAGGTGGTGGGGTTGACGAAGGTGTTCGGTGTCGGTTCGCCCGACCCGACGACGGTGCTCGACGAGGTCGACTTCACTGTCGACGCCGGTGAGATCTTCGCCGTCGTCGGCCCGTCCGGCGCCGGCAAGAGCACGTTGGCCCGGTGTCTGAATCTGCTGGAACGTCCGACGTCGGGCAGGGTCGTCGTCAACGGGGAGGATCTCACCGCACTGGGCACGTCGGGCCTTCGCGACGCCCGGCGCCGGATCGGCACCGTGTTCCAGTCGGCGAGTCTGCTGTCCCGGCGAACCGCCGCGCAGAATGTCGCTTTACCCCTCGAATATCTGGGTGCGACAAAACGATCGACCACGGCACGTGTCGGCGAACTTCTCGACCTGGTCGGCCTTGCCGACAAGGCGGACCTGTATCCGCATCAGCTGTCCGGCGGTCAGCGGCAGCGCGTCGGCATCGCTCGGGCCCTCGCACTCAAACCTTCCGTCCTGCTGTCCGACGAAGCCACCTCGGGTCTGGATCCCGCGGCCACGGACACCTTCTTACGGCTGCTCACCGACGTTCGGGACGAACTGGATCTCGCGGTGGTGTTCATCACCCACGAGATGGACACGGTCGTGCGGGTCGCCGACACGGTCGGCCGTCTCGACCGCGGCCGCATCGTCGAGCACGGTCGGCTGGAACAGGTGGTCCTGGAAACGGATTCGGTTCTGGGACGGGCACTCCGGCCGCGCGGGCCGAGTGCGCAACCGGCCTCTGCCGAAACCCCGATCTCGGTGGTCTACCACTCCGCGACGGTCCCCGCGGACTGGTTGACCCAGCTGGGCAGGCGACTCGACATCTCGATCTCGGTGCTGGGCGCCACCGTGCAGACCATCGACGGCACCGTCTTCGGCGATCTCACCGTGTCGGTGCCGACCGGACACGCGTCGGCATTCATCGGCGCCGCGGGCGAACTCGGCCTGGCCGGAAGACTTCTCGACGCCACCGCGACCGCGGGCGATTCCGCCGTCAAGACCGACACCGGCTCTGAGGTGGCCGCGTGAGCACCACGTATTCGGCGAACATCACGGTGCCGCTCGACGAGATCCCCGACCTGCTCATCCCGGCGGCCATCGACACGGTCCTGATGGTGAGCATCGTGATGGTCGTCGTCCTGGTGGTGGGAGTCCCGCTGGGCGCACTCATCCACAACCTCGCTCCCGGCGGGCTTTTCGCACGACGCTCGTTGCACACGCCCCTGTCGTGGGTGATCAGCATCGGTCGGTCGTTGCCCTTCCTGGTGCTGATGACGGCGATCATCCCGTTCACCCGCCTGGTCACGGGCACGAACATCGGCATCGCCGCGGCGGTGGTCCCGATGTCGATCGCCGGCATCGCCTTCTTCACACGCATCGTCGAGAACTCGCTGCGGTCGGTCCCGGCCTCGACGATCGACGTGGCACGTGCGTCCGGCGGATCGAACGCCCAGATCATCTGGAAGGCACAGGTTCCCGAGGCGCTGCCGAGCATCGTCGGCGGACTGACGATCAACACCATCGCGATGATCGAGTACTCCACGATCGCCGGCACCATCGGCGCCGGCGGACTCGGATACGTGGCGGTCACCTACGGCTACCAGCGATTCGATCAGGGAGTCATGGTCGCCACCATCATCGTGCTCATCGTGACGGTGGCCGTGATCCAGGTCGCCGGCGACGCCCTCGCCCGCAGCCTCAACCCGGTCACGTCCCGCCGGGTCAACCACTAAGAACCACAAAACAGCCGGCCGGCTCTGCTCCCTGAGCGGCGGAGCGCCCGTCACCGCATCACCCAGCCACACCCGAAAGGCACCCCATGACACAGGACACCGGTTCCACCACCGGCACCTCATCGAAATCCGGCGAGACTCCCTCTCCGCCCGGCAGTTCCGGAATCGAGATCTCGACACGTCGCCGCTGGCCGCTGATCGTCGGCGCGCTGGTCGTGGTCGCCGTGATCGCCGCCGTCGTCGGCTGGCGCTTCCTCGGGTCCGACTCGACGTCGCCCAACGAGACCGCCGGTGCGACACTGACCGTCGTCACCGCCGAGGGCAACGCCTCCGAGCAGGCACTGGTCGAGTTCATCGCCGACGAGGTCGCACCCCGGTATGACATCAAGGTCGCATTCAAGGGCCTGTCCGACTCCGCGACGCTGAACCGTGCGGTCAGCGACGGGGAGGTCGCGGGCACCGTCTATCAGCACAAGCTGTGGCTGTCGCAGGTCCTCGAGGCGAACCCGGACTTCCAGGAGGAAGCCGCGACGCCGGTGTTCCGCTGGGGATTCGGCATCTGGTCGGACAAGTACCGCGACGTCGCCGACCTGCCGCAGAACGCCCGCGTCTCCCTCTACTCCGATCCCGCGAACGAGGCCCAGGGACTCTGGCTGCTCGAACGCGCCGGACTCATCACGCTGAAACCAGGCGTGGACAAGTGGAAGGCGACCCAGAAGGACATCGCCACGAATCCGCGGAACCTGCAGTTCGTCCTGCTCGACTTCGCCGCCCAGTCGCGCTCGCTCGCCGACCTCGACGCCACCGTGGGCTACACCGAGTACTACCTCGCCGCGAACATCGACATCGCCAAGCAGATCTACGCTCCGCCCGCTCCCGACGAGTTCGCCGGGCAGCTGACCATCGGAACGCAGTGGAAGGACACCGAGAACATCAAGAACCTGGTCGCCGCGTTCAAAGACCCTGCCGTGCAGGAATTCCTGCGGACCGATCCGCGGGTCAAGGGCATCCTGCTGCCCCTGTGACCAGCGTCGGCACTGCTGCACACCCCATCACCGCACCCGGGTCGCCCATCGCGACCCGGGTGCGGTGCGCATAGGCTCACCGCGTGAGCCGCACACATCACGGGCACGGTCATGCGCACTCGCTGTCCGACATCAGCCACACGTTGTCGCCGATCGCCCGGTGGTTCGTCATCGGCACGCTCGCGGTGACCGCGGTCGCGGTCGCGGTCGGCATGGTCGTCCTGTGGCCGTCGGATTCCGAACACCCGATCCCCACCCAGTTCCGGTCCGCCGACGGCGGGCCGATCACCACGGTCGACGGCGAGATCGTGGACCAGTTCCATGCGAATTGCCTCAACTCGGTGGCGGGATCAGTGCTCGAGACCGCGGACATCCCGGTGAATCCGGTGCCGGGTGGGCCGTGCATCCTCAACGCGGTCCGGTTCACCTCCGGCGACGTGGCCGGCCAGTACACCGTCCTGGAGATCCCGACCAACCGGGCGCAGGCCGGGTCCGGGCCCGACACCGTGGCGCCCGCCGCCGGCACGCTCGACGACCCCCAGGCCGGCCAGCCGACGTTGAACGTCGGTGACGGCATCCGGCTCGCGACCGTTCCCGGCCCCGACGGCAGCAGCCGGTACAGCTTCTTCGACTTCCAGCGCGGACCGGCGATCATCTTCTGGGCCGTGCTGTTCATCGCCGCGATCGTGCTGGTGGCGGCGTGGCGCGGGTTCCGCTCGATCATCGGGCTGGCGATCGCCTTCGGGATACTCACCGTTTTCACGCTGCCGGCCATCCTCGACGGGTCGTCCCCTGTCGCGGTGGCGGTCGTGTCGTCGGCGGTGATCCTGTTCGTGGTCCTCTACCTCGCGCACGGTGTCAGTCTCCGGACCAGTTCGGCTCTGCTCGGGACGCTGACCTCCCTGCTGCTCGCGGGATTCCTGAGCTGGCTCGCCATCCGGACCATGAACCTCACGGGGCTCTCGGGCGATCAGACCACCAATCTGCAGGTGTATCAGGGCAACATCTCGGTCAGCGGTCTCCTGCTCGCCGGGTTCATCATCGGCACCCTCGGTGTTCTGAACGACGTCACGATCACACAGGCCTCGGCGGCCTTCGAACTGGCCGCGGCCGGCGAACCGTCACGGCTCGCGACCTTCCGCGCCGCGATGCGCGTGGGCCGCGACCACATCGCGAGCACGGTGTACACCCTCGTCTTCGCCTACGCGGGCAGTGCGCTGCCGCTGATGCTGCTGTTCTCGGTGGCCCAGCAGCCGTTGGGCGGACTGCTCACCACCGACGTCGTGGCAGTGGAGTTGGCCCGCTCGTTCGTCGGCGGAATCGCGATCGCCCTGTCGGTTCCGCTCACGACGGCGATCGCCGCCGCGCTCACGACCCCGGCGGGCGCGGGACGTACACCGGCCGCGCACGCCGCGGCCTGAGGTCACGGCCCGCGATCAGCATCGACCCTTGGGGAGGGCGGCCAGGTTCTTTCCGAGCCAATTGCCGAGCCGGGTCAGCATCTTGGTCCCGTCGGTGAACGATCCACTCCGCGGGATCGCCGCCATCGACACCGCGACCTGGCCGCTGGTCGTGGTGATGATGCCCAGTTGCCGCACCAGATGCGCCGACGACTTCGACGTCGCCGGACCCCAGCCACCCTTGACCGCGGTCACCGCTCCCTGATTGCGCCCCACCTTCGCGATACCCCACTGCTGATTCGGGGCGACGGCGCTCATCAGCCGGATGAGGTGTTCGCTGTCGGGCAGACACGGCAGGTGAGCGCCGAAGATCGCCTGGTCGCGTAGCGCCCAGGCGGTGTGACCGGGGTACGACGGCGGATTGTCGACCTCGGAGGACACGTGCGTCCGGACGTCGTGGCCCTCACGGAGGACCGCACTGACAGCGTCGACGGACGCGTGCCCGCCGCCGAGCACCCCCCACAATTCGCCGGCTGCATCGTTGTCGGAGAACGTGATCGCCTTGTCCTCCATCGCGGCGACCGCTGGACCGCGCTCGCGCTGCGCGGCGAGCGACACCGGGACCTTCATCGTCGACCATGCACGTCCCGATTTGAGCGACCCGAGGGAGATGACCTCGTCCCCGCCGACGGGCACGATCGCGATCCCGAGCTGGCCGGGCAGGGACTTCCGCATCGACTTCGTCAGTGCGGCATAGCTCTTCGCGAGCTTCTTGTCGAGCGGTTCCGGGGGCTTGAACCACGTGGCGAAGGGCTCCGGCAGCGGCGGCAGCACGGGGAGCGGTATCGCCGTCGCCGAGCCCGCGCCGATCACCATCGACATCGCCACCGCGCAGAACACCACGCCGATCCTGGTCACAACTTTCACTTCTGTCTCCTGAGTCACTTCAGACACTTGAGACTACGGCGGTTACGCACCAGGGACCAGGCTGTATACCCAATCGGAACCTTGCTGGGACCGGGGTCACACCGCTTCGAGGACCGGTCAGGCGGAACAGCGTCCGCGCGGAAGACGGGCGAGGTTGGTGTCGAGCCAGTTCGCCACCGAATTCAGCGCGGCGATACCCCCCGACATCGAGCCCCCGACCGCGCTCATCGCCACCGCCGCACGTTGGCCGTCGCGGAAGGTGAGGATTCCGATCTGACGGACGAGGTATCCCTCGGACACTCCTGGACCCCAACCACCCTTCACCGCGGTTGCGCGGGGCGCCGGCATGATCTCGATTCCCCACTGCTGATTGCCGCCCACCTGACCCATGAGGGCGACGACCTGTCGCGAACCCGAGATGCAGGGCAAGCCGGCGGTGAACGTCGCGGCCCCCGGCAGCGACCACACCGTCTGCCCGAACACGGTGAAACCGGCACGACGCTGCGTCGCCGGGACCACCGTCGTGGTGTCACCGCCGTCCCGCAGCACCGCGGTGACGGCGTCGGCTGCCGCCTGTCCGCCGCCCAGCGAGGACCAGAGGCTCTCCGCGGCGGCGTTGTCGGAGTCGACGATCGCCGCCCGCGCCGCCGGGCCCGGGCCGTTCGCCCGTTCTGCGGCGACCGCGAGCGGGACCTTGATCGTCGACCACGCCACCCGGGGTGTGGCATCGCCGAGGGTGAGCCCGGGGACGGCCGACCCACCGACCGGTGCGATCGCGATGCCGACCGTCAGTCCGGTCGACGCGGCAACCCTGCGGAAACTCGCCGCGAGGCCTCCATACGACCCGGAGGGGACGGCCGCCGACGACGTCGGGATGTCTGTAGCGCGTGCGGCGGGTGTTGACGCCGATGGGTCGGCGGTCACGGTGACGGTGACCGGCACAACGGGTTTCGGGTCGGATTCGGTCGAGCAACCGGCGAGGAGCGCGAGCGCGCCGAGCACGACGATGCAGCGGTTCCGCCGAGTCCGCTTAAGCCACAACGGCCGTCGGGTGGTGTCCATCAGTAGATGTGCACCACGGCGTCATTGCCTCCCCGGCACGCGACGATCCCGCCTTCGGGAACGCAGTTCATCGCATAGGCCTGCCCGGTGACCGGGCTGACCGCGACCACGACACGCGGCGACCGTGCCGCACCCGCTCCCACATACGCATCGCGCACCGCGAACGCGAACGGGCAGCTGGTCACCGATGTACCGATCCCGACCGTCGCATCGCACGGACTCGAACCGGGCGGCGGCGCAGCCGGGGCCGGCGGCGCCGGCGGAACGTTCTGGACGGTCGGCGGGGGCGCCACCGTCTCGGTCACGGTCGGCGTCGTCGGCTCCTCGTCGGCCCGGGTCTCGGCATCGTCACCCGAGCCGGCGATCAGGACGCCGCCGAGGACGGCGAGCCCGACGAGTGCCACCGCGATCAACCCGATCAGCATCGGTATCGCGACCGAGCGCCGCTGCGGCGGCGGATAGGCGGGCGGATACCCCGGCGGCCCGTACATCGGCGGACCGGGTTGCGGTCCTGCGTAGTTGTGCGCCCCCGAGAAGTGCTGGGCCCCCGAGAGCTGCTGCGGCCCCGAGAACTGCTGCGGCCCCGAGAACTGCGTGGTCCCGGCTCCGCCCTCGGGGCCCGTCGTGTGCCGCACCAGGGTCGGTTCGTACCCGGGGTCGGTGGGCGCGATGACCGTGTCCGGAGCGCGGACGACACCGGTGGGTGCTTCCGGAGGCGGTGGCGACGCCTTGACGAGATCCGGCCCCGGCCGGACCCCCTCCACGCCCCCGGCGAGCGCGCTTCGAGCCGCGCGTGCGAGCGCGACCGCGGAGTCATGGCGGGCCGCGGGATCGGCGGCGAGGGCCGTGCGGATCACCTCGTCCATCGCCGGCGGTACGTCTGCGTTGACCGCACTCGGCGACGGGGCCGGTGACAGTACGGCCGCCTTGATCGCCGCACTCACCGTCTTCGCCGGATGCGGCACCCGCCCGGTCAGGCACTCGAAAAGCACACAGGCCAGGGCGTAGATGTCGCTGGCCGCGCTGACCTGGGCGGCGTCGAACAACTCCGGAGCCATGTAGGCGATCGATCCCACGGCCGTCCCGGTCTGGGTGAGGTGGGTGTCCTCGGCGGCATGCGCGATGCCGAAATCGACGAGATACGCGAAGTCGTTCGCCCCGACCAGGATGTTCTCCGGTTTGATGTCGCGGTGCACGAGCCCCTCGGCGTGTGCGGCGTCGAGCGCCGCGGCCACCTGTTCGATGATCGACACCGCGCGTTCGGGCGGAAGCCGCGTCTCCTGCGTCAGGAGCGCGCGTAGATCTTCTCCGACGACCAGGCGCATGTCGATGAACAGCACGCCGTCGATCTCGCCCCAGTCGTGGATCGGGATGACGTGCGGTTCGCCGAGGCGGGCCGCGGCGTGCGATTCCCGGCGAAACCGCTCCTGGTACATCGGATCGTGTGCCAGCCCGGGGTTGAGCAGCTTCAGCGCGACGACCCGGTCCTTGGTCGTGTCGTATGCGCGGTAGACCTCGCCCATCCCACCGCGGCCCAGTAGTTCGTCGAGGCGGTACGGCCCGAACTGTGTGTTGACCCGACTCCCAGCCATACGCAGGAGCATATGTCGGCAATCGGACATCGTCTGTCGACCACTCGATTGCACCTTCGGAGTACGGGTGTCGCGTCGGGCCCCGAGCCCGCGCCGTTGCGTGACTACGCTGTGCCTGGTGACGCCGTCCACCCGGACGGCACGGACTCGGCCCGCTCGCTCCGCTCCCGGCGCCGATACGGATGCGGCCCGACTGATGTGAGGAAACGCCCGGAGATGTCTGCTCTGACCAAAGGCCAGAACGGCCCGTTGCCGACCCCCGATGTCATCGTCACGGTGGACCTCGCGACCGCCGCCGACCTGTCGGCCCTGCTGGTCACCGACCGGGGGGTGGTGCGTACCGACGACGACTTCGTCTTCTACAACCAGCCGACCGGGCCCGGCGTCCGGCTGGAACAGGCCGCCGCAGGTTCTGCGCGACTGCACATCTCGACCGCTCGAGTACCTGCAGACATCGACGCGGTCCGCGCGGTCATCACGCTCGACGACGCGTCGTCGACCTTCGGCCGTTTCGCACCGCCGGTCGCTCACGTCACCGACGAAGCGGGCCGGGCGCTGTACGACTTCACCGTCACCGGCCTCACCAGCGAGTCGGTGGTCATCGCCCTCGAGGTGTACCGGCGCAACGGCGAGTGGAAGGTACGTGCCGTCGGTCAGGGATACGCGGGCGGTTTCGCCGACCTGGTCCGCGACCACGGGGTGAGCGTCGACGACGAGCCGCAACCGACGCCCGCCCCGCCCACGCCGATCAGCTACTCGCGGCCGTCGGCGCCGACTCCCCCGGCACCCGCGCCCCCGGCGGCGGCGCCGCCCACTCCCGCGCCCCCGGCACCCGCGCAGCCCGCGGAAGTCAGTCTGCGCAAGGGCGCCCCGGTGAGCTTGGCGAAAGGCCAGAAGGTCACCCTCCGCAAGGAGGGTGGCGTGGCACTCACCGACATCCAGATGGGACTCGGGTGGGATCCGGTGCGCGGCGGATTCGGGCGCGGGGGCTCGATCGACCTCGACGCCTCGGTGCTCATGTTATCGGGCGGGAAATGCGTCGAGACCGTCTACTACGGTCACCTCAACAGCAAGAACCGTTCGATCCTGCACTCCGGCGACAACCTCACCGGTGAAGGCGAGGGCGACGACGAGGTCATCCGCGTTGCGCTGCAGTCGGTCCCACCCCAGATCGACGCGTTGATGTTCATCGTCACGTCGTACCGGGGCCACACGTTCGAGAAGATCGAGAACGCCTACTGCCGGCTCGTCGACGAGACGACCTCCGCCGAGCTGGCCCGTTACACCCTCAAGGGCGGGATGCCGTTCACCGCGGTCGCGATGGCGGTCATCTCCCGCGACGGCGGCGAGTGGAAACTGCGTGCGATCGGCGACGGTTTCAACGCGAAAACCCCAAAGAAGGCCGTGCCGCTCGTCGGCCGCTACCTCTGACGCCGACGCCGGACGCCCCCCCGGTCAGATCACGCCGTGCAGGGGCGGCTCCTCGCCGCGCAGAACCCAGCGCCCGATGTGCTGGTACTTCCATCGCACGGGGTCGTGCAGCGTGTGCGTCCGGGCGTCGCGCCAGAAGCGATCCAGACCCCCGCCACCGGCGGCACTGCGGGTCCCGCTCACCTCGAACAGGGCCGACGCCACCGAGGGGGCCACCCGGTCGGCCACCACCTTCGCCGTCGCGACTGCGATCGAGGCCTCCGCGACCAACTCGCGCGAGGGCGATTCCGGGGTACCTCCCACCGCCGCGTCGACTCTTCGACCGGCCGCGGCGAGGGTCGCCTCGGCGGTCGCGACCTCGACCTCCAACTCGCCGAAGCGCTGCACCAACAGCGGATCATCCACTGCTCGTTCGACATTCGCCTCGAACCACGGTCGCGACTTCGTACGCACGAACTCCGACGCCGCGCGCAGCGCACCGCGGGCGATACCGACGTCGATCGCCACGTGGAGCAGCTGGGCGAAGGCGCCGTAACCGGTGGGCGCAGACGTTGCCGGTGCACGCGCCACCAGATCCGCGAGACCCACGCCGACCCCGCTGAACCGGACGGTCCCCGAGCCGGTCGTGCGCTGTCCCACCGCATCCCAGTCGTCGACGATCTCCACGCCGTCGGCATCGGCCGGGACGAACGCCACGTACTCCCCGGGCGCGACGTCGCCGACGGCGACGTCCAACCGCGCGAGGACGGCGAGGGTGTCCGCGAACAACGAACCGGTGCAATAGAACTTCTCACCGTCGAGGACGAATAGCGTCGATGCTCGATCGGCCACCGGACTCAACCGTGTCGAGATGTCGGCGATGGTCTTGCCGCCCCGCTCGGACTGCGCGTTGGCCACCCGTCCACCCGCGAGGACGTCGGCGAAGATGCGCTCCTGCAACACTTCTCCCGCGGACAGGCGGACGAGGTTGAGGTAGACGAAGTGGCTGTGCGGGATCTGCGCGATGCTCGCGTCCGCGGCGGCCAGGATGGACACCACCTCGGCGAGCGCACTGGGACGCAGGTCGAGACCGCCGAACCGAGCCGGGACGGTGAGTGCCAGCAGCCCCGACTGCGACAGACGGTCGATCTCGGCATGGGGCAACCGACGTTCGCGGTCGCGCTCGGCCGCCCCGACCGCGAATTCGGCGGCCAATTCGCGCGCGATCGACAGCGCCTCGGCCTCGGACCCGATCCGCACGGCGGACCGGACCCGCGCCTGGCTCACTGCGGTCACGCCACTCCCGCAGGCGTCGGGGCGGTGTCGCTCTGGGCGCCCTCGATCTCGCGCACCAGAGGCAGCACCTTCTCACCGAAGTACTCGATCTCCTCCTGGAAGTGCAGGAAGCCGCCGAGGATCAGGTCGACGCCCAGACGCTTGTAGGCGACGATGCGTTCGGCCACCTGCTCCGGGGTGCCGATCAGCTGGGTCCGGAAGCCGTCGTTGTACTGGACGAGGTCCTCGAACGACGAGTCGGCCCACATGCCCTTCTTGTCGCCTGTCGAGTTCCCGGCCTGCTGGACGGCGTCCCGGAAGCCCTCCACCGCAGGGCGATTCGCCTTCTCGACGATCTCGCGCAGAGTGTCGCGGGCCTCTTTCTCGGTGTCCCGCGCGATGATGAAGCCGTTGAGCCCGAACTTCACCTCGCGCTCGTGGGCACGTGCGACGGCGCGGAGGTCGTCGAGCTGCTCGGTCACGCCGTCGAAGTCCTTGCCGTTGGAGAAGTACCAGTCCGCGTACCGTCCGCCGTTGTTGCGGGCGGCCGAGGAGTTCCCGCCCTGGAACAGCTCGGGGTTCGGACGCTCGACGGTGTTGAGCGGCTTGGGCTTCAGCGTGAAGTCGTGGATGCGGTAGAAGTCGCCGCGGTAGTCGACCTCGTCCTCGGTCCAGATCTTGCGGATCACCTCGAGGAACTCTCCGCTGCGCCGGTACCGCTCGTCGTGCTCGAGCCACGGCTCGCCGAGGTGGGTGAACTCGTCCTTGAACCAGCCGCTGACGACGTTGATCGCGAAGCGACCCTTGGACAGATGGTCGGCGGTGGCGCCGAGCTTGGCCAGGACGGCCGGATGCCAGAGCCCCGGGTGCACCGCCGCGATCACCTTCAGCCGCTGCGTGGCGAGCAGGAGTGCGAGGCTGAAACTGGTGGATTCGTGCTGGTATTCGGCTCCGTAGCTCGCCTCGTACCGCACCTGCGACAGCGCGTACTCGAAACCGTTGTTCTCGGCGGTCTGCGCGAGTTTGACGTTGTAGTCGTAGTCCCAGCCGGTGCGTTGCTCGATGGTGCTGGTGACCAGGCCACCGCTGACGTTGGGCACCCAGTAGGCGAACTTGATCTGGTCCGCGATGGACTCGGTGGACATGGCTACCTCCGCGAGGTGTCGGTTACATGGCGAGAAGGGACGTGGTGAAGGTGAAAAGTGTTGTCGATCAGGATGATGCGGCCTGCAGACGCGGCAGGAACGCGGTGCGCACGGCCACGGACGGGCCGGCCGACGCCGGGTCGAGCAGTCCGAGCCGGGCGAGAGCGGGCCGGACCCCGTCTCCGAAGTGGTACGCCTCTTCGAGATGCGGATAGCCCGACAGGATGAAGTGGTCGAGTCCGAGCGCGGCGTACTCGGCGATGAGTGCGGCCACTTCGTCGTAGGAGCCGACCAGCGCCGTACCCGCACCACCACGGACGAGCCCGACCCCGGCCCACACGCCGGGGTGGATCTCCAGCGAGTGCGGATCGTTGTGGTCGGCGAAACCGGCTCCACGACCGTGGAGTTCGGACATACGTCGCTGGCCCTCGGACTCCGAGCGCGCCAGGTTCTGCTGCGCAGTCGCGACCTGGGCCGGATCGAGCGCACCGAGCAGACGGGCCGCCTCGGCCCAGGCCTGCTCCGACGTCTCGCGGGCGATCACGTGAAAACGGATGCCGTGCGAGAGTTCCCGGCCCTGCGCGGCCGCGAGACCGTTGACCCACGCGATCTTCTCGGCCACCGCGTCCGGACGCTCGCCCCAGGTGAGGTAGGTGTCGGCGTGCTTGGCGGCGACGTCACCGGCGGCCGGCGACGATCCGCCGAAGAAGATCTCCGGCGTCGGATCGGGACGACGTCCGAGCTGCGCACCCTCGACGCGCAGGTACTTCCCCACCACGTCGACGGGCTCTTCCTCGGTCCAGAGCCGGCGGATGATCTCCAGGTACTCGTCGCAACGCTCGTACCGCGCGTTCTTCGCCAGGAAGTCGCCAAAGGCGCGCTGTTCACTCGACTCGCCGCCGGTGACGACGTTGACCAGCAGGCGGCCCTGCGAATGCCACTGGAACGTGGCGGCCATCTGGGCGGCCAGCGTCGGCGAGATGAGCCCGGGGCGGAACGCGACCAGGAATTTGAGGCTCTCGGTGGCGTCGATCAGAGCGGCGGTGGTCAGCCAGGCGTCCTCGCACCAGAGACCTGCCGGGGTCAGGACGGCTTCGAAGCCGTTGGCCTCGGCGGCGCCGACGAGCTGTTTGAGGTACCGCAGATCGGCCGGCCGGTCCCCTGTCATCTGGCTGCCGTGGCCGCCCGCGATCAGATTGCGCGAGTCGCCGTAGGTGGGCAGGAACCAGTGGAAATGCAGAGACACCGCGAGGGCACCTTTCGGTCGGGTCGGCACGTGACGAGCACGACACCGCCTCGACTCCCGCCTCGGGGCGAGTGGGCCGGCGCGGTGCCTCGGCCCAGTGTCCGGCACCATCGCGTCGGCGGACCACAGTTGAAATCGCCCTGAGGGCAAATCGACAACCGCGGGGCCCGGCCGCTAGGCGTCGGCGGGTACGACTGTTTCAGCAGTCGCAGACCACCGAGTCCAGTGGCACGGTGAGCGGGTCTTTGGACCGGATGATCCGGCTGTGATCATTCTCGACGGGGTAGCCCTCGCGCGCCCAGTATTCGTAACCGCCGATCATCTCCTTGACCCGGTAACCCAGCTTGGCGAACTCCAGCGCGGCCCGCGTCGAACCATTGCATCCGGGCCGCCAGCAGTACGTCACAACCGGTGTGCTCGTTGCTATCTCGTCGACGGCGCGTGCGGCGATCTGTGACGTCGGCATGTGCACGGCTCCGACGATGCGCCCCTGCGCCCACGCCGCCTCACCTCGTGAGTCGATCAAGACGAAGTTCACACCGCGTTCCTGATCGGCGTGCACGTCGGACGCATCGGTCTCGAAGCCGAGCTTGCGAGCGAAGTGGGATATCAAGAGGTCTGATGACGGCGAATCTGGCATGCCTCGACGCTATTCACGTCCGTTCGCCAACGGGAGGTCGACTTCCCGGCACCTTGTCGGAGTCGCCGGTACTTTCATGGCATTATTGCTCGATGGCGAAGAATCTCACTTTCGAGCCCGACAGGGTCGACACGGCAATCCTGACGTCGCTTCAAGCGAACGGACGGCAGAGCATTGCAGAACTGGCCCGGCAGATCACAATGAGTCACAGCGCCACAGCCGAGCGCGTGCGCCGCCTCGAAGAATCTGGGGTGATCAGCGGTTACAGCGCCAGCGTCGACCCCGAGCGGCTCGGGTTCGCGATCCTGGCCTTCCTACGGCTGCGGTATCCCAGCAGCAGGTACGAGCCATTGCACACCCTGCTCGCAGGGCTACCCGAAGTCATCGAGGCGCATCACGTCACCGGCGACGACTGTTTCATCATGAAGGTCGTCGCCACCGACATGAAGCACCTGGAACGGGTCAGCGGCATGGTCGGAACCCTCGGCAGCGTCACCACCAATGTGGTCTACTCCTCCCCGCTGCCACCTCGCCCGCTACTCCCGCCCGGCGGGTCGGGACTCACCGAGAGCGCGGACAACCTGTAGGTCGGCGACTACCAGGGCGTCCGATCCCCGCAGCTCAGTCGGTCGATGGACGCCATTGCCCCATGCCGAGGAAGACCATCACGAGTTGCCGCTCGGTGCGCTCGACGATCTCCTGCTCGGCGGAACGTCCGCGATACTCACCGTCGAGCAGATCGGCCACCGCGGTGAGCATGATGATGACGATCAGCTCCGCTGCCAGTTCGAGGTCGTCTGATTGCCACCGTGCCAGGTCCGGCATCCGGGCGAGATCGATCGCGAGTTCCTTGGAGAACAACCGGAGTTCGGTGTCGATCGCACGACGGATCTCGGCGATGCCGCCCCGCTGCTCGCGCACCAGGAACCGGAATTGCGACTCGTTCTCGCGGACGTGCCGCAGCAGGATGGCCAGCGAGTTCTGTGCGGTGGGCAGGGCGTCACGCGCCGCCAGGTCGCGTCGTCCCTCACGCAGCGCCCGTCGCAGGACGCGCATCGAGTCCTCGACGACGGTGACCCCGAGATCCTCCATCGATGCGAAGTGGCGATAGAAGGCGGTCGGCACGATCCCGGCGCCACGGGCGACCTCACGGAGGCTGATGCTGCCGAAACTGCGCTCGCCGACCAGTGACCGCGTGGTGTCCAGCAACGCCTGTCGCGTCTGGTTCTTGCGGTCCGCACGGGTCTGCGCATCGCGCCGGCTCGGCTCTCGCGTGCGTGTCACGCATCCGAGTCTATGCGTCGGGTCAGCCGACGCGGCGGAGAGGCACAGGCGGTGTCGTGACGGCAGTCACATCAGCGAACACTTGACGATCGACCATCGCGCTGTGTCACACTTGCCGGTGTACGCATGTACACCGAAACAGACCGAACGGAGCCCAGCCCATGAGCATCCGCACACCCCAGGACCAGACCCGCGCCGACACCGGCGCCGAGCCCGGCCGGTGGAGCCGTCTGGTCGGTTCGATCGTGGAGGCAGCGCTGCCGCCGCATCCGGTCGACCGCTACCTCGAGTTGCTCGATCCGATGATCACCTGGCGCGATCTGCGCGGCGAGATCACCCGTGTCGAGCGTCCCACGGCGCGCACCGTCCGCCTCACCATTCGTCCGACCCGTCAGTGGCGAGGCCACGAGGCCGGCCAGTTCGTGCAGCTCAAGGTCGTCATCGACGGCGTTCGGCACACCCGCTGCTTCTCGCCGGCCAACGCCGCCGCGGGCCCGGACGGCGAGATCGAGCTGACCATCACCGCGCACGACGACGGCTTCGTGTCCACCCACCTGCGTGAGCACGCCCGCGCCGGGGACGTCGTCGGGCTGTCCGCCGCCGACGGCGAGTTCGTGCTTCCCGACACCGACCCGACGTCGGCGGTCTTCGTCAGCGGCGGCAGCGGGATTACACCTGTACTCTCAATGGCGCGAACACTCGTCGCCCGACGGTACGCGGGACCGATCACGTTCGTGCACTATGCGCGCACCCCGGCCGACGTCGCCTACCGCGACGAGTTGCGTGAGCTCGCGGACAGCCATCCCCGGTTCGACCTGCGCGTCTACCACACGCGCGACGACGGACACTTCAGCGCCGACCACCTCGAGGGAATCCCGGGGTTGTCCGACGCCGACGTGTTCGTCTGCGGCCCCGCCGCCCTCATGGACGAGGTCGCACGGGTCCATGCCGAGCTCGCCATCACCCAGCCGTTGCACAGCGAGGCCTTCGCGCCGGTCATCCCGGCCGTCGACCCGGACTCCGTCGAGGGCGAGGTCACGTTCTCCTCGTCGGGGACGTCGGCAACCAACGACGGCCGTCCGATCCTGGACCAGGCCGAAGCGGCCGGGCTCACGCCCGAATCCGGGTGCCGGATGGGGATCTGCTTCTCCTGCGTCGCGACGAAGAAGTCGGGGTGCACCCGCAACGTCCTGACCGGCGAGATCGACGACGAGTCCGACACCCAGATCCAGCTGTGCATCAGCGCGCCGGTCGGCTCGGTCGACATCGACATCTGATGTCCACGAGCTGATCCCCCAGATCCACCCTTCCCAGCCACATCTCCTCTCCGAGAAGGAGGCAATGCCATGACCATCGACATCAGCCGTGACGTCGAGACCACCATCGACGACAACCTGCCCGCGCTGCACCGCGTCGGCGCCGACCAGAAGGTCGCGGACGATCCCAACACCGTCGTCATGTCCTACGAGCAGGTCGAGGCGCTCGGGCGAGACCTCGACGCCCTGCGGGCCCGGATCGTCGCCGACCTGGGCCAGAAGGACCGCGACTACCTCTACTCGGTGATCCGCGCCCAGCGCGGCTTCGAGATCGGCGGACGCGCGCTCATGTACCTCGGGTTCTTCCCGCCCGCGTGGATCGCCGCGGTAGGCGCCCTCTCGGTGTCGAAGATCCTCGACAACATGGAGATCGGCCACAACGTCATGCACGGTCAGTACGACTGGATGCGCGAGGACACCTACAACTCCCGCGAGTTCGAGTGGGACACCGTCTGTCCGGCCGATCAGTGGAAGCACAGCCACAACTACCTGCACCACACCTTCACCAACATCCTGGGTGAGGACCGCGACATCGGTTACGGCATCCTGCGAATGGACCGCGACCAGAAGTGGAACCCCTACTACCTGGGCAACCTCGGCTACGCGACCGCACTCATGCTGCTCTTCGAGTGGGGCGTCATGCTGCACGACCTCGAAGCCGAGAACGTCATCGCCGGCAAGCGCAAGTGGAGTGACATCAAGGGCCTGGTGAAAGGCATGTGGCGCAAGGCCGGTCGTCAGGTCCTCAAGGACTACGTCGTCTTCCCCGCGCTCACGGGCCCGCTGTTCGTCCCGACCCTCATCGGTAACGCGACCGCCAACCTGGTGCGCAACGTGTGGACCTACTCGATCATCTTCTGTGGCCACTTCCCCAGCGGTGCACAGACATTCACGTCCGAGGAATGCCAGAACGAGACGCGGGGCCAGTGGTACCTGCGGCAGATGCTCGGTTCGGCCAACATCACCGGCAGCCCGTTGTTCCATGTGATGAGCGGCAACCTCTCGCACCAGATCGAGCACCACCTCTTCCCCGACATCCCGGCCAGTCGCTACCCCGAGATGTCCGCGGAGGTCCGGGAGATCTGCGAACGCTACGGACTGCCGTACAACACCGGCTCGCTGAGCCACCAGCTCGCGTCGACCTGGAAGAAGATCGCGAAGCTGTCGTTGCCCAACTGGATGACGCGCGACGACAACGATCTCACCGTCATCGTCGAGCGCGAGAAGCCCGCCTCGGTCGCCTGACGCCGGTTTGATCGGTGTGCCCCGGGGGTAGGCTCTGGGCACACCGATCAGGCTCCAGCCGCAACCAACTGCAGGGGGATTCCCGAAGCGATGGTCGACAGCATCGAACGCAACAAGGATCTGTTCCAGGAATTGATCGAGTCCACGGCCACCCATGTCGGCCGGATAGCGACCATCATCACCGGAGCCGTCGCGGGCGTGACCCGCGAGATCGGTGAGATCGTGACCGACGGGTTCGAGATGCGCGAGGCCGCCCGCAAGGCCAAAGCCGACGCCCACCCGCGATACGACGCGAGCGGCATCATCGACGCCGAGTTCGCGGACGCATCGTCCGAGGTGGACACCTCGGCCCCGTACGCCGAATCCGAACAGGCCAGAGAGGTGACCGGAGTGGACATGGACGAACTGCCAGACCGCATCGACGTCGGTGAGCAGACCGGTATCGACCAAGAGGGCGAGGTCTCCCGCGAGGCGGAACTCGCCTCCGACGGCGGCGAGACCGACAAGGACGAACCGGACGTCGACGACCCGCGGGACATCGCCGCGTCCGAGCCGCGAATGGACCCGACCGCAGGGTCCTGACCGGCACCGATCGATTCACCCTGGGCGCAATCGTTGCCCGATGGGGCCGTCGCACGTACCTTGGTCGGCGATTGTCCCCGCTCTCCGGAGGTTGTTGCCCGATGTCGGTGCGCTCTGTCCTCACGTTCCCGAACCCGGTCAACGACTACGCCGCGCGCAGTACCGCCGGGTTGGTCGTCGTCCTCGCGATCATCGCGGTGTCGGTGAACACGCCCGTGCTCTACGGCATCCTCGCCCTGGGGTTCGCGCTGCGTGTGGCATCGGGACCGACCCTGTCGCCTTTCGGGCAACTCTCGGTGCGCTTCCTCGTGCCGAAGATCATCCGCAAGGAGAAGCTGGTCCCTGGGCCGCCCAAGCGGTTCGCCCAGACCATCGGCCTCGTCGTCAGCGGGACCGCCTTCGTGCTCAGCCTGCTCGGCTACGGGCTCGCCGCCCAACTCGCCACGGGCGTGCTGATCGCCGCCGCTACGCTCGAGGCCGTCTTCGGCTTCTGCCTGGGCTGCACGATCTTCGGATTCCTGCAGCGCCGCGGTGTCATCCCCGAGTCGGTCTGCGAGGCGTGCAACAACATCTCGCTGCGCGATCCGGCTGCCGTCTGATCCGACGCCGCTCAGCCGTCGGACTTCACCGAACGGTCGGGAACGGTCATGGCCATCATCATGATCTCGGTCTCGCTGTAGTCGCGGCCGGGATGTTCGGCGGCGAGGTGGGCCTGGACCGACGGCACGAAGTCGGCTTCGAGGGCCGTGATGGACTCACCGCAGGGGCAACGCAGGTTATATGCCATGCGACGCATGGTAACTGGATCGAGCACCGCTCAGTCGAGTATTCCCAACGCGATCCCGTCGAGGATGTCGTGTTCGCTCACGACGAGTTCGTCGATACCGGCACTTTCCGACAGCACTCTCGCGAGCTCGAGGGTGATCAGTGATCCGCCGCCGATGACGTCAACGCGCCCGGGGTGCATCGGTCCGAGCGCCGCGCGGTCGGCGCGTGTCATACCGATCAGGTTCCGGCAGACCCGGTCGAGTTCGGGCAGCGAGATCGTCGACAGATGGATCGCGTCCGAGTCGTACTCGGGGAGGCCGGCACCGAGCGCGGCGAGCGTCGTCATCGTGCCGGCGACGCCCACCCAGGTGCGAGCGGACTGAACCGGCACCGCGGCGAACGCCTCGGCGAGACGTTCGCGCACGAACTCGGTCGCCGCGGCCAGTTCGGCCGGCGTGGGCGGGTCGGACGGCAGAGCACGCTCGGTCAGCCGAACACACCCGATGTCGGCCGAGTACGCCGCGGTCACCCCGTCCGCATCGCCCAGGACGACTTCCGTCGAACCGCCGCCGAGGTCGGTGACCACGAACGGCCCATCCGCCGCATCCAATTCGCCGACTGCCCCGCGGAACGACAGCCGCGCCTCCTCGTCGCCGGTGATGACCTCGGCGATCGCGCCGGTGGACACGCACCCGAGCAGATCGGCGGTCATGGCGAAGAACTCGTCGCGATTCGACGCGTCACGGGTCGCGGAGGTGGCGACCATCCGCACTCTCTCGACGCCGAGCGCTTCCATCGTGTCGACATAGTCGCTGAGGGCGACGCGCGTCCGCTCGATCGATTCCGCGGCGAACATCCCGGTCGCGTCGACGCCGTAACCCAGTCGGACCACACGCATCTCACGATGGAGATCGACGAGGCGCCCGTCCGGGCCCGGCTTCGCCACGAGCAGGCGGATCGAGTTGGTGCCGCAGTCCACGGCTCCGACGACGGTCACTCGTCGGTCCCCGCGTCCGACGGCTCGGGCCAGTCCTCCGGAATCGCGGTGCCGCGCAACCCGTTCGCGGCCGCGAGCGCCACCGCCTCGTCACCGAGCGGATTGAGTCCCGGACCCTTGGCGAGGGAGTGCGCGATCAGGACGTGCAGGCACTTCACCCGGTCCGGCATACCGCCACCGGTGAAATCGGTGCCGAGGGGTTCGATCGCGTCGCGTTCGGCGAGATAGTCCTCGTGCGCACGGCGGTACGCCGCGGCGAGTTCGGCGTCGTCGTGCAGGCGCGCGGTCATGCCCTTCATGACACCGGCCGACTCCTGGCGGCTCGCCTCGGCGGTCAGACGCGGATCGGTCAGGTAGTACAACGTCGGGAACGGTGTGCCGTCGGGCAGCCGGGGCGCGGTCTTGACGACCGCGGGCTTCCCGTCAGGTGTGCGGTAGCTGATCTCGAGGACCCCGCGCGGTTCGCGTCCGAGCTGGGCGGCCACCGTGGCGAGATCCTCCGCGGAGACACCGTGGCCGGAGGAGGAACTCACTGCACGCCGGGAGGGGTCGACAGGGTGTCCCAGAGATTTCCGTACCACGGTGCGCGAGCGCGCTCTTCGGCACGTTCGGCGGCCTCGCGCCGTGCCTCGTCGGCGGGGAACAACATCACGAGCGGGATCTCTCCTGGTTTGACGAACTGCAGACGCGTCCGCGCCTGGGCCTCGATGTAGGCGGGATCGTTCTGCTCGTTGACCTTCTGCTGATAGTCCGCGACCTCGCGTTGCAGCTGCTCGTTCGACGCGGTCAGCTGACGGAATTCCGAACGCTGACTGAAGTACGTCCGCAGCGGCATCGCGAGGGTCAGTGCCACCACGCACACCACCACGACGGTGATGACGAGCGTCGCAAGGCCGGCCGGGGTCATCTCGACACCACGCAGGCGGGCGCCGATGCCGGCGCGGGCCGGACGACGGCGGGTTCGCGGCACACGCTCCGGCGCCACCCGACGGACCCCGGAATCCGAGGTCTCGTCGGCGACCGGTGCGTCGAGATCGGCGGGAACTTCGTGTCCGGCCGCCTCGACCGCTTCCTCGGGCGCCGCCGACGACGCAGGACGAGCGTGCCGCCGCGTGCGACGGGCGCGTTCGCGTGAGCGCGCGTCTACCCGACGATCGCGCCCACGCTGACGCCCGTCACCGCGGTGACGTCGCTGCGAAGCCATGCAGACAGCTAATCACGAACCAAACGAGAAACGCGGGAAGGCGAGGTCGCCCGCGTACCGTGCCGCGTCGCCGAGTCCTTCCTCGATCCGCAGCAGCTGGTTGTACTTGGCGACGCGCTCGGAGCGGGCCGGGGCGCCGGTCTTGATCTGTCCACAGCTGCAGGCGACGGCGAGGTCGGCGATGGTGGTGTCCTCGGTCTCACCGGACCGGTGACTCATCATCGTCTTGTAGCCGTTGTTGTGCGCGAGTGCGACGGCGTCGAGGGTCTCGGTCAGGGTGCCAATCTGGTTCACCTTCACGAGCAGTGCGTTGGCGATGCCCTTGGAGATCCCCTCCTCGAGACGCTCGGGGTTGGTGACGAACAGGTCGTCACCGACGAGCTGCACCCGATCGCCGATCGACTCGGTCAGCTTGGCCCAGCCGTCCCAGTCGTCCTCGGACAGACCGTCCTCGATCGAGACGATCGGGAAGTCGCTGATGAGCTTCTCGTAGAACGACACCATCTCGTCGGCGCCGAGTTCCTTGCCCTCGAGCTTGTAGGCACCGTTCGAGAAGAACTCGGTCGCTGCGGCGTCGAGCGCGATGACGACGTCGCGGCCGAAGTTGTAGCCGGCCTTGCCGACCGCCTCACCGATGACCGCGATGGCCGCCTCGGTGTTGGGCAGGTCGGGGGCGAAGCCACCCTCGTCGCCGAGTGCGGTGCTCATGCCCTGCTTGCTCAGGACGCCCTTGAGGGCGTGGTAGACCTCGGCACCGCACCGCAGCGCCTCCTTGAAGGTCGGCGCGCCGACCGGGGCGATCATGAATTCCTGGAAGTCGATGCCGTTGTCGGCGTGCTCGCCACCGTTGATGATGTTCATCATCGGCACCGGCAGGATGTGGGCGTTGGGTCCGCCGATGTAACGGAACAGCGGCAGCCCGGCCGATTCGGCCGCGCCCTTGGCGACCGCGAGCGAGACACCGAGCAGCGCGTTGGCGCCGATACGGCTCTTGTCGGGGGTGCCGTCGCAGTCGAGCAGTGCCTGGTCGACGAGGCGCTGTTCCTCGGCCTCGATCCCGATCACGGCCGGGGCCAGTTCCCCGAGGACACCCTCGACGGCCTTGGTGACGCCCTTGCCCAGGTACCGGTCGCCACCGTCGCGCAGTTCGACGGCCTCGTGTTCGCCGGTCGACGCCCCGGACGGCACGGCGGCCCGGGTGAAGGTGCCGTCATCCAGGACGACCTCGACCTCGACCGTCGGGTTGCCCCGCGAATCGAGAATCTCACGCGCACCTACCTGCTCGATGATTGCCACGGTTGCACCCCAATCTCGGTGGACGAGTTCGTCGGCGTGATCCCAGGAGATGTGTCCTCCGACGGGGCCGCCTACGCCGACGACGGCCGGTTCTGGTGCCGGCCGATAGGCAAGAGCCTAGTGGCTGCGCCGAAGCCGCACGTGACAAGGTCGACGCAAGCGCTGAAGCCCTTCCCGGCAGGGTTCAGAAGCGGACGTTGATCGAGTAGGCGTTGGCGTGATCGCGCACGTCGAGGACGTAGGCCATCGAGTTGTTGTAGGTCCGGACTGCCTTCTCCCACCCTTCCGGCGTCGTCATGTCGTTGCCGGCGGAGACACACAGATAGCGGGCCGCCGAGAGGGCGGCGTCGTCGATGTTGTCGGGGTCGGGGACGCCGTCACCGTTGGCGTCGACGCCGTAGCGCTTCCACGTCTCCGGGATGAACTGGAACGGCCCCATCGCTCGATCGTGGGTGGCGTCGCCGTCGAGTGCGCCGCCGTCGGTGTCGAGGATCTCCATGTTGCCGCGGGTGCCGTCGAGTTTGACGCCCCGGATGGGCGGGTTGACGTCGCCGTTGTCGGCCACGTCGGAGCCGCGGTAGTGGCCGTGTTTGCTCTCGACGCCGGCGATCCCCGCCAGCGTGGTCCAGTTCAGTCCGCACTCGGGGTGTTGCTGGCGCTGGATCTCGGCGGCGTTGCCGTAGGCCTGGAGCGAGACGACCGGGATACCGGTGGACTCCGCGATGGGCACGGCCCAGTCGTGCATCCTGTCCGCGGTACGCCCGGGTGCGTTGATGTCGATGTAGGGCTGGGGCACGCCTGCCCCCGGCGGGATGCCCTCCGGGATGTCCGGCCTGGTCAGCGACGGCAGGTCGATGCAGCCGGCCAGCAGCACCGACGACGCGACCGCCACGGCCGAGGCCATGAGGCCGTTCCTCCACGGGTTCGGCCGCCTCGACTCCCGACGCACCGCATCCCGGCCCTCCACACGCATTCCTGCCCTACTCCCCTCTCCGGTCCGACGACTTTCGGGCGGACACCGCCCGAGGGGAACCACGATCGCACAGCCGATCGGGTCTCCCGGAAATCGACACACAGTCTGCTGATCCAACTGACCACGGCGGAGTTCGGTTCCCAGCGACGTGTGGACGGGTTGTCGGCCGGATGGATGTCAGCCGGCCGCGGGACGGACGGTCCGGAACCCGATGTTGCTCGCCGTCGACTCCGGCGTGTTGTGCGATCGCGCGGCGACCCGGTAGCGATGACAGTACGAGTCGTGGCAGAGATGGCTGCCGCCCCTCAAGACGCGAGCGCAGCCCCGCCCCGGCCCACCCGGATCGATGCGGTCGGACACGCGGTAGTACCGGGCGCTGAACGTGTCGGCGCACCATTCCCAGACGTTGCCGGCGCACTGGTACAGGCCGAAGCCGTTGGGCTCGAAGTCTCGCACGGGCACGGTACCGACCCGGGCGGTCGGCGCATCCGGGAACTCGCCGCGAAAGATGTTGCAGCGGGGCGCTTCTGCGGTGGGTGGTTCATTCCCCCAGGGGTATCGGGCCCCGCGCAACCCACCCCGCGCCGCGTTCTCCCACTGCGCTTCGGTGGGCAGGACACGTCCGGCCCAGGCACAATAGGCCTGCGCGTCGCGGTGGCTGACGTGGACGACGGGGTGGTCGGCCAGATCGTCGACCCGGCTGCCGGGACCCGCCGGGTGGCGCCACGACGCACCTTCGACCGCGAGCCACCACGGTGTTCCCGGCACGGGTTCGCCCGGCGCGGTGGCGTAGGTGTGGAACACCGCGGAACCGCCGAATCGCTCGGCATCGGTCTGGTGTCCGGTCGCCGCGACGAACGTGGCGAACGCGGCGTTGGTCACCGTCGTCGCGTCGATCGAGTACGCACCGAGCTCGACCTCGTGCACCGGTCGCTCACCGTCGGTGCGGTACCCCTCGTCGAACGCATCGCCCATGGCGAAGCCCCCGGCCGGGATGTTTACCGTCTCGATCGGGTGCACTCCGGGACGGCCACCGGCGTGCTCGGCCGGCGGGAACGGCGCACCCGGGCCGCCGTGCGCGGGTCCCGGGGGATGACAGCAACTCACCCCGCCATGATGCCGCGATCCATCAGCGCACCGAGGATGAGCGACGCCAGCCGGTCGATGTCCGCGCCGGTGGTGTCGAATCGCAGATCGGGGCTCTCCGGACTCTCGTAGGGCGCATCGATGCCGGTCAGCCCGCGGAGTTCGCCGCGACGCGCGCGTTCGTAGAGGCCCTTGGGGTCACGGCGTTCGCATTCGGTGACCGGCGTGGAGACGTGGACCTCGATGAAGTCGAGGTCGGCGGCGCGGTGCAGTTCACGCGCGATCTCCCGGTCGGAACGCAGCGGCGAGACCATCGACGCGATCGCGATGACCCCGGCGTCGGCGAAGAGTCGGGCCACGTGGCCGACACGGCGGATGTTCTCCGCGCGGTCACCGGCGGAGAAGCCGAGGTCGTCGGAGATCCCGTGCCGGATGTTGTCGCCGTCGAGGAGGTAGGCGACGCGCCCGCGGCTGACGACGGCCCGCTCGAGCGCGACGGCGACGGTGGACTTGCCCGACGCAGGTAGACCGGTGAGCCACACCGTCGCTCCGCGCTGCTGGGTGTGCGCCCATCGTTCCGCACGCGCCAGCGAACTCGGATGCCACTTGATGTCGTTGCGTGTCGCCTTACCCGGGATGACCTCGCGCGGCTCGAGGATCGTCCCCGCGCCGACCGTGTCGTTCGAGGCCTCGTCGATGAGGATGAACGCGCCGGTGTCGCGGTTGCTCGCATAGGGGTCGGCCGGCACCACCGACGACGTCCGCAGCGTGACGGTGCCGATGTCGTTGAGCACGAGCTCACCGGGGGCGACATGCTCGATGAGGGTGTCCGGGTCGAGGCGCCGCTCGAGGGACTGGACGGTGGCTCGGACCGTCGACGGGCCGTGCTTGAGGGCGACGCGGTCACCGGCCCGCAGCGGCGAGTTCGACAACCAGCACACGTGCGCATCGATCTCGCGGGCCAGGACCGGTACATGCGCTCCGTCCGCACCGCTCACGATGACGTCGCCGCGACCGATGTCGATGTCGTCGGCGACCTGGATTCCCACCGAGAGAGGCGCCACCGCAACGTCTCTCGTGGGATCGAGGGTATCGAGCGCCGTGACGGTCGACCGGCTTCCCGACGGCAGCACGACGATCTCGTCACCGACGCGCAGTGTTCCGGAGGCGAGCCGGCCGGTGTAGGTACGCCGGTTCGACTCGCTGGGACGCGACACCCACTGGATCGGAAGGCGCAGTTCCTCGGTCACCGGCGCGGGCGCCTGGAGCTCGACGTCCTCGAGGTACTCCAACAGCGTTGTCCCGGAGTACCACGGGGTGTTCGACGAGCGGTGCACGACGTTGTCCCCGTGCTTGGCGGCCACCGGGATCGCCGGGATCTCCCCGATCCCGAGTTGCACCGCGAGTTCGGCGAGGTCGGCCCGGATCTCGTCGAAACGGCGCTCGGAGTAATCGACGAGGTCGATCTTGTTGATCGCCGCGATCACGTGCGGCACGCCCACGAGAGTTGCGATCCGGGCGTGGCGTCGGGTCTGCCGCAGCAGGCCGTGCCGGGCGTCGACGAGCAGGATCGCCACGTGCGCGTTCGACGCCCCCGTGAACATGTTGCGGGTGTACCGCTCGTGTCCGGGGGTGTCGGCGAGGACGTAACTCCGTGTGGGCGTGGAGAAGAAGCGATAGGCGACATCGATCGTGATGCCCTGTTCGCGTTCGGCGCGCAAGCCGTCGGAGAGGGCGGCCAGGTCGACATCACCGTCGCCGTCGGTGACCGCGGCGAGATGATCGGTCGGCAGACTGCCGGTGTCGTGCAGAATCCGGCCGATGAGCGTGGACTTGCCGTCGTCGACACTGCCCGCGGTCGCGATCCGCAGGAATTGCCTTGTGGACGTGCTTGTTTCGTCACCGGCGGGGACGACCGGCTGTGGCGAGGTGAGAGTCATCAGAAGTATCCTTCGCGCTTGCGGTCTTCCATGGCGGCGCTGGACGTGCGGTCGTCGGCGCGGGTCTCCCCGCGTTCGGAGACGGTGGATTCGCTGATCTCGGCGATGATCTCGGCGATCGTGGTGGCCCGCGAGCGAACCGCCCCGGTGATGGTCAGGTCACCGACGGTGCGGTAACGCACCCACTCGGTCCGTACCTCCTCACCGTCGCGGGGCCGTGAGTACTCCGAGACCGAGAGCAGGATGCCGTCCCGGTCGAAGACCTCCCGCTCGGCGGCGAAATAGATGGAGGGCAGCTCGAGGCCCTCGAGCTCGATGTAGCGCCAGATGTCGGTCTCGGTCCAGTTCGAGAGCGGGAACACACGCACCGACTCCCCACGACGGATCCGCCCGTTGTACAGCGACCACGGTTCGGGTCGCTGGGCACGGGGATCCCATTGCCCGAACTCGTCGCGGAAGCTGAAGATGCGCTCCTTGGCGCGGGCACGCTCCTCGTCGCGGCGGGCGCCGCCGAACGCGGCGTCGAATCCGCCCTCCTCCAGCGCATCGAGCAGGGTGCGGGTCTGCAGGCGGTTCCGCGAACCCGACGGGTCGGTGGACTCGGCGACTCGTCCGGAGTCGATGGACTCCTGGACCGAGGCCACGATGAGTTCGATGCCCTCGGGATTCTCGGCGGTCGGCGCGACCCGTCGGTCACGGAATTCGATCACCTCGTCGAAATTGTGGCCGGTGTCGACGTGCATGATCGGGAAGGGCAGGGGCGCGGGCCGAAATGCCTTCTCGGCCAACCGGAGCAGGACGATGGAGTCCTTGCCGCCGGAGAACAGCAGCACCGGCCGCTCCAGTTCCGCCACCACCTCGCGGATGATGTGCACCGCCTCGGCCTCCAGCACCCGGATGGCGGTCACATGGTCGAAGTCGTCGGCGTCCCCGGGCCGGGCCCGGTCGCCGGTCGCCCGGTCGAGCGAGGTCTCGTCTACAGCGGTCACAGTGGGTATCCGTTTCGTTCGGCGTCTTCTCGATAGCGTCGGGCCCACTCCTTGGACCGCGAATTGGACTGTGGCTTCAGCGGTGGCGGCGGCGCCAGCTCCGGGTCCTGCCCGATCTTCTCCAGCACCAGTGCGGTCGCCTTCGTGGGATCGGTGACCAGGTCCCGGAACCCGATCTCGAGCGGTTCGATCCCCTCGGCGGCGAACCAATTGCGCCACTGTCGTTCCTGGTCGCTCAAGATGCCGGCGAGATGGGCGATACCGCCGGCGTGATACACCGCCTCGTCGTGCTCGTCGGTGTCCGAGCCGTCGTGCCGCCACACGCGGGTCTGCACCGCGCGCCACATCGACACCGCTTGCGGCACAACATCTTCTCGATGGACGTGCACGTAGAGCGGATCGGCTCCGTCGAACAGCCAGCGGACGGCGCCGCGCAACGAACCCGACGCGACCCGGCTGCGCGAGATCAGCAGCGGCGTCTGGTTCCACATGAGCTTGCCGCCCCACACCCCGTTCGGCGTGCGACCCGCCGCCCGCACATCCGAGCGCCAGGTGGCCGAATCGCGGGTGTCCACCACCCCGGGATCGAGTGGCTCCAGGAGCTCGAGGATGGTGGGATCGCTGACACCGGCGAACCATTCACGCGGCTGCGGAGCCGCCGAGGAATCCGAGAAGTACTGGAAGAACTCCTCCGGACGACCCGCGACGCCGGTCGCGGCGAGCGACTCCACCAGCAGCGTGCTGCCGCTGCGCTGGCTGGCACACACCAGATAATTTGCCGGTCCCGACGAGGACTTCGCTGACATGAAAGACGAGTCTAGCGAGCGGGAAAAGCACCGCAAGCTGGCCTTTTACGCGCAGCCGGGTCGAAACCATTGACACCGAGACCGCGCTGTGGGTGGCGTGAGATCGCGTGTCCGAGATGACGCTTTCGCGCCGACGCCCCTCAGCGCTCGCCCGACGTGAGGTCCCCGGCCAACTCGCGACGGGCACCCAGCGGACGCCGGGACGGCAATGCCTCCTCCTCGGCCTCGACCTGCGCCGCCTTGGCGTGGAATGCGTCCATGAAGGCCTCCGCCGTCGCCGTGCCGGCCGCTTCATCGGGCAAGTCGTCATGGGTGCGCTCGCGCCAGTCGGCCAACGCCCGCGCGAGCTCGTCCCGGACGTGCGCATACGACGGGTCGTCGGCGAGGTTGTTGCGCTCATGCGGATCGGAACGCAGGTCGTAGAGCTCGACCCGCGACCGATCCTGTTGCACCTCTTGCCGATCCAGCGACCGCGCCGACAAACTGTCGGCGATGTCGAGCGGGAGCAACAACGCCGGCCGCGCCGCGTAGTTCTCGATGTAGCTGAAGTCCTTGGTGCGCACGGCCCGGATCGGATCGAAGGCATCGTGGTAGGTCTTCTCGGTGAACACCTCGGTGCGAACGGCCGTGGATTCGGTTCCCACCAGCGCGGGGGCGTGCGAGTCACCGTCGACCGTGTCCGGGATGTCGACGCCCACCAGGTCGAGCAGCGTCGGCGTGAGATCGACCCCCGAGAACAGATCGTCGTAGACCGTCGGCGTGATCCCCAGCCGCGACGGCGGGCGCATGATCAATGCGATCCCGGTGCCCTCGGCGTACAGCGTCGATTTCGCCCGTGGGAACGCCAGACCGTGATCGGTGACGAACACGATCCAGGTGGAGTCGTCGAGACCGAGTTCGGCGACGGTGTCGAGGAGCCGGCCCACGGCCGAGTCGGCCTTCGTGATCGAGCCGTGCAGACCCGCCAGATCGTCGCGCACGTCGTCGGTGTCCGGCAGGAACCCGGGCACCGCGATCGTGCTGGTGTCCGCCGGCTTGTACTCGTCGGCCGGGTAGGGCCGATGCGTTTCGAAGAAGCCCGCCGTCAGGAAGAACGGCCGATCGTCGTGCGCATGTCGTCGCAACCAGTCCTGGGACCGGTCCACCACGTAGTCGCAGCGCGAGTCGGACACATCCACCGAGTCGAAACCGAGCCGGCCGGGGTCCGCACTCTCGTGCTGCATCCCGAAGAGTGCCGAGCGGTAGCCCGCACCCGCGAGGAGAGCCGGCAGGGTCTGCACGTCCGGGAAGTACTCGAACCCGTGGTGGGCCAGGCCGACGAGCCCGTTGCCGTGCGGGTAGCGCCCGGTGAACAGGGAACCGCGGGCCGGTGAGCACAGCGGCGCCGTCGCGTGTGCGTCGGCGAACCGGATGCCGACGGCCGCGAGGTCGTCGAGGACGGGACTCTCGACGCCATCGGCGCCGTAACACCGCAGATGGCGACCGAGATCGTGCCAGTGCACCAGGATCACGTTGTCACTGTGCGCGGTGCCGGGGGTGGAGACCATGCACCCATGATGGCGCAGACGATTCCCCTGCCGGGGCCCACCCGGGGCGGCGGATGCGCTCTCTCCCGCCGCCGCACCGCCTGACGAGATCAAATCAGCGTGGGCGAAAGTCCGGTGGCCGGGGTCACGGCGATCGCGCACCGGATCAGGTACGGAGCAGCCGGACGAGCACGCCGGCGGCGTGGGCGCGCGCGGCCCGGTCGGCTTCGTCGGCGTCACCGACCTCCAGTGCCGCGACTATCCGGCGGTGCTCGGTCACGGCGTGCCGACGGTTGTCCTCGTGCGACCACATGTCGGATCGGTAGAGATGTGACTGGGTGTCGAGCTTCAGCAGTGCGTCGCACAGCGGGGCGTTGCCCGACAGCGACCGGACCGCGGTGTGGAAGTCGAGATCGAGTTCGGCGTCGCGTCGGTGATCGGGCTCGGTCTCCAGCAGACGCTCCTGCTCACGAACCCGATCCCAGAGCCCGGTCAGCTCGGCACGGGTCACCCGGATGGTGGCCTGGTGCGCGGCGAGTCCGTCGAGGACCTCACGAACCTCGAAGACGTGCCGCAGCATCTCGTCGTCGAGGACGGCCACCTTCGCACCGACACGAGGCGTGTAGACCGCCAGCCCGTCCATGACGAGTTGTTGGACCGCCTCGCGCACCGGGCTGCGGGACACGTCCAGTCGGGCGGCCAGACCCGGAACCGAGAGCGACGCACCGGGTTCGAGCGTGCCGTCGAAGATCTCGTCTCGTATCCGGCGCAGGACCGACTGCATGAGCAGCGCGCCGTCGTCTCCGTTTCCCGTCATGATCGTCCCAGCGTAGAAGGCCGATGCCCCGGCCTCATCCCGCGGCCATCACGCGCTGCGCCTCGCGCTCGGCGCCGACGGGTGCGATTCCGCTCTTCATCCCGGCGAGCTTCGCATCGATGTTCTCGGCGACGGTGATCGGCGGATATCCCGGGTGGTCGGTACGCGCACACCCGGGCAGCGTCTCGATGACGGCATCGGCGTTGCCGTCGAAGAAGAACGCTGCCGACCGACGACGCAGGATCCGGCCGTCGACGACGGGCGGGTCGACGCGGTGGACAGTCGATCGCCACCGGTCGTTCGTCCACCGCGCCATGGCGTCGCCGAGGTTGACCAGCAGCGCGCCGTCGGCGGGTGCCACGTCGTGCCACCGCCCCTCGTGATCGAGCACCTGGAGCCCGGGCACCTGGTCGGCCCAGAGCACGGTGAGGATGCCGAAGTCGGTGTGCGCACCCATCCCGGTCAGCTCCCCGGCGAGTTCGATCTCGCCTTCGGGGAGGGTGTAGTTGTTGAGCTTCAGCGCGTCGATGGAGTGATCGGTCATCCCGTCGAAGTACCCGGGCGGCAGACCGAGCGCATCGGTGAAGGCGGTGAGCAGAACTCGTGAGAGGCCCCGCGCCGCGTCGAACCAGGATTCGACGGCCGGGCGGAATCCCGGCGCCGCGTCCGGCCACGTGTTCGTCGGGTAGCTGGACGCCGGCAGGTCGAGGCCCGGGAACCAGGAACCCTCCGAGCCGACGGTGAACGCCTCGTAGAAGTCGTTCATCTGATTCGCCGCGGCCACACCCAGACTCGTGCTCAGCGACTCACTTTTCGGCGGGCTGTAGCCACGATTCTGCCCCGGGCGGGCGTATTGCTTCTTCACCTCGAGGGGCAGCGCGTAGAACTCGTCGAGCGCCGCGGTCAGGGCATCGATGACGGCCGGTGCGATGCCGTGACCGACGATCTGGACGAAACCGACTCCGCTGCAGGCGTCGTCGAGGGCGCGCGCCACGCCGTCGCGGGCCGCGGCCGAGCTCTCCGGGTCGAGGTAGGGCGAGATGTCGATGGTGGGAACGGTGAACATGAATCCTCCGAATGGGTTCGGGTCGAGGTGGTTGCGAGCGCGGAGATGGCCTCAGCGACGACGGTTCACGGCTGCGTTGAGAATGCTGAAGGCGCCGAAGACGAGGATGCCGAACACCGAGGCCAGGACGATCGCCGCGATGAGGTCGTCGGACTGCAGGCGAGCCCGATAGATGTCGAGCAGGGTCCCGATACCGGGTTCGCCCTTGGCGAAGAACATGTCACCGATGATGGCGCCCACCACGACCAGCCCCGAGGCCGTCCGAAAGCCGGTCATCATCGACGGGAGCGCCGACGGGAACTCGAGCATCAGCAGGCGTTGCACCGGTGAGGCCTTCGACAGGGTGAACAGCTCCTGTGAGGACTTGTCGACCGAGACGAGCCCGAAATGCGTGTTGGCGATGATGGGGAAGATCGCGATGATCACGCACACGATCGTGCGGGCGACCATCCCGTAGCCGAACCAGAGCCCGATCAGCGGAACGATCGCGAGCACCGGGATCACCTGCAGCACAACGGCCCAGGGGTAGATCGCGCGTTCGAGGAAGGACCCCCGGCTCATCAGGACGCCGATGACGACCCCGATCAGCGCGGCGAAGGCGAAGCCCACGAGACAGACCTTCGCGGTGACCCACAGGGCGTCGAGCATGGGGCCGACGCTGTCCGGGTCCAGCAGCGACTCGGTCAGCACGCTGTGTGGCGACGGGAGCAGGAAACGCCGTTCCGGAGTGAGGATGAGATAGCTGACCGCGTACCAGGCGGCGATTCCCACGGCGAGGGAGAGGACCGGGGGTGCTCCGTACCTCAGCACGGCTGCCGTGACACGGCGGGCGCCACTCTTCCGCGACGACCGTTCGCCGCGTGTGGGTTCGGGCTGCGGCGCGGAGACCGGTCCGTGGTGCTCGCCGGCGGCGGGACGAGATCGGGCGGCGGTGGTCATCGTGCACCTCGGAGGGTCTCGGAGATCTCGGCGACGTGGTCGGTGAAACGGCTGTCGTAGCGCAGATCCGGGTGGCGTGGGTGAGCGAAGTCGATGCCGATGTCGGCGACGATCCGCCCGGGGCGTGCGGACATCACGATCACCCGGTTGGCGAGGAAGACCGCTTCGGACACCGAATGCGTGATGAACATCGCGGTGAACCGGCGTTCGGCGTAGAGCCGTTGCAGCTCGGATTGCATGTCGAGCCGGGTCATCTCGTCGAGAGCGCCGAAAGGCTCGTCGAGGAGCAACAATTCGGGCTCGGAGGTCAACGCGCGGGCCAGCGAGGCACGCATCTTCATGCCACCGGACAGCATGCGCGGCAATTGCGACTCGAACCCGGTGAGACCGACCGCGTCGATGGCGGCCTGCGCCCGGCGTCGTCGTTCACCCCGCGGCAGCCGGGCGATCTCGGCGCAGAGTTCGACATTGCCCCGCACACTGCGCCAGGCGAGGAGGGTCGGTTCCTGGAAGATGAACCCGACCGACTCCGTGGACAGTGCCACGCTTCCCTCTGTGGGCTTCTCGAGACCGGCGGCCATCCGGAGCAGGGTCGACTTACCACAACCCGACGGTCCGACGACGGCCACGAAGTCGCCGGCGCGCACGTCGAGGTCCACCCGGTCCAGCGCCTGGGTCCCGGACTCGAATCGCTTCGTCACCCCGGAGACGGACGCGACCACATCTTTGGTGAGATGACGCGCATCCACATCCCTCACCGTGTCGTAGAGTTTCATCCGGCCTTCCCGCCCTGTGCATGTCTACATGTAACTGTTGCAGTCTTTCTGCTATTAGATGACCCGCCTCCGCACGTCGCGTCTGGCCGTCGCCGCCACGGCGGCGACGATCTGCGCAGCGGTTCTCGCCGGCTGCTCGAGTTCCGGGTCCGACGACACCGCGTCGTCGAGCCTCCCCTCGGCGCCGGCCGAATCCACCCTCGCCGGAACCTGCCCCGACAACGCGGTGGTTCAACTGCAGTGGCAACCGCAGTCGGACATGGCCGGGGTCATCGGACTTCTCGGACCCGGGTACACCGTCGACACCGACAACAAGTCGGTCTCCGGCCCGCTCGTCTTCGACGGCATGGACACCGGCGTCGACATCACGCTGCGCGCCGGCGGACCGGCCATCGGATTCCAGTCGGTGCCCTCGGCCATGTACTCCGACGACTCCATCCACCTCGGTCTCGTCCACGGCGACCAGATGATCTCCGCCGCCAAGGACCAACGCGTGGTCGGTGTGACGCCCCTGCTGCAGTACAACCCCTCGATCATCATGTGGGACCCCGCAACCCACCCGGACGTGAAGACGATCGCCGACATCGGCCGATCCGACGCCAGCGTGGTGGTGTCGAAGGATCAGATCTTCCCGCAGTGGCTGGTCGCGAAGGGGCTGCTGCAGCAGGGTCAGCTCGACACCAGTTACGACGGCGCCCCGGCACGTTTCGTCGGCGACCCGTCGATCACCCAGCAGGGGTTCGCCAACTCCGAGCCCTACACCTACGAGAACGAGACCCCGTCGTGGAACAAGCCGGTCGCCTACGCGATGGTCAAGGACGCCGGGTACGACGTCTACGCGTCGAACGTCTCGGTCCGCGCCGGTGACGTCGAGGAGATGTCGCCGTGTCTGGAGAAGCTGGTCCCGATGATCCAGCAGACCGGTAAGGACTACGTGGCCTCGCCCGACGCGGTCAACGCCACCATCGTCAACTGGGTGTCCCAGGACGTCTCCTTCACCCCGTATTCAGCCGGGGAGGCGGCGTACTCGGCGGGCCTGCTGAAGGATCGCGCGGTCATCGCCCCGGGCGCGGACGGTGTCTACGGCAGCTACGACATGGTGAAGGCGCAGAACGTGATCAACGACCTCGTGCCGATCCTGAACGGCGGAGGCGCCGACCTGCCGGCCGCATTGCCCGCCGACCAGCTGTTCACGACCCAGTTCATCGATGAGCAGATCCGCTGACCCGACGCCCACGTCTTCCCCGACCACAGAGAGACACACGATGACAGAGACCACCACACCCCCATCGCCGGCCGCCTCGGCCGGCCTGACCGAGCTCGACCGGGAACGCCGGATGGGCGGGCTGGGGACCGAAACCACCGACCGCGAGATCCGCCGGATCAGTCTGGCCGATCTGGACAACCGCCGCGACGAGATCGCCGACCAACTCTGGTCGGCCGCAACCGACATCGGCTTCTTCCAGGTGATCGACCACGGCATCGACCTGGCCGCGGTGGACCACGCGTTCGAGATGTCCGCCCGGTTCTTCGCGCTCCCCCGTTCGATCAAGGAGCAGTATCCGCTCAAGAAGGGCCAGAACGCGGGCTGGGAGTACCGCACCCAGGTACGCCCGTCGATCGGCACACCGGACCAGAAGGAGTCCTACCAGTTCACCCGGCCCCGCATGGACGGACTGTGGCCGAGTGAGCGCGAGCTCGCCGGATTCCGCTCCACCATCGAGGATTTCGAGCACCGGTGCTGGTCGGTGGCGATGACCCTGCTCAGCTGTTTCGCCGAGCGTCTGGGTCTCGACCGCGACTTCTTCACCCGGGCGCACGACCCGACGGCGGACACCTACCAGAGCACCCTGCGGTTGCTGCACTACTACGCGTTCCCCGACGAACTGATCGACTCCGAGAACAGTTGGCGCGCCGGCGCACACACCGACTTCGACGCACTGACCCTGCTGTTCCAGCGGTCCGGTCAGGGAGGTCTGCAGGTGCTACCGGGAGCCGAGGCCGACGGTCAGGCCTGGACGTCGGTCGAGCCGTCCGACGACGCCATCACCTGCAACATCGGCGACATGCTGATGCGCTGGTCCGACGACCGACTGCCGTCGAACTTCCATCGGGTCCGGGCTCCCCGCCGAGGCGAGTACACCGGTCCGCGCTACACGCTCGCGTATTTCGCCCAAGCGAACTCCGACGTGCTGATCGAGAGCGCGGGCGGCACCTACCCGCCGATCACCGCCGCCGACTACCTCGCCCAGCGCATCGCCGCGAACTTCGCGAAGTGACCGACACATCATTGCCCGGGGCCGCCGTCACCGCGGCGGCCCCGGCCTTTCGCGACGTCACCGTCTACACGGCCGGGCAGTGGAAAGCCCATCACGACGTCCATGTCGTCGACGGGATCGTCACCGCGATCGCGCCCACCGACCGTCCGGGCGAAGATACCGGCGGCTACGTCATCCCCGGGTTCGTCAACACCCACACGCACCTCCAGCAGTCGCTCATGCGGGGAATCGCCGAATGCACACCGTTGCTCGAATGGTTGCTGGCCGTGGGCGAGGAATCGGTGGCGATCACACCCGAGCGGGCCTACCTCGCCGCTGTCTCGGCCTGCCTCGAACTGTTGCGATCGGGCACGACGACCGTCGTCGAACACATGTGGCCGAACCCGTCGCACGAGATCCATGACGCCGTCGTACGGGCACTGCGCGACACCGGAATCCGCGCAGTCCTCGGCCGCGGGGTCGCCGACCGGGCCGACCCGAGCCGCAAGTGGGGGTTCGAACCGCGGCTGATGCAACCCCTCGGCGAGGTCCTCGACCACGTCGACCATCTCCGCAACGAGGTTGCCGGGTCAGCGATCTCGATGGCCCTGGCGGTACCCAATCCGCGCTCGGTCACCGACGCCGGGATGCGGACGATCCGCGACTTCGCGCAGGAACGTGGACTGCCGGTCTCCATCCACCTGCTCGAGACCGGCACCGACGAGCAGATGTGTCGGCAGCACACCGGCTTCGGGGCCGTCGACCACCTCGACCGCAACGGCTTCCTGTGGGACCGCGTCCTCGCCGTCCATTGCGTCGAGCTCGACGACGCCGGCCAGCGCACCCTCGCCGCCCGGAAGGTTGCGGTGTCGCACAACCCGCTGTCGAACATGCGGCTCGGCAGCGGGGTGGCCCCGATCCCGGCGATGCTGGAGCGCGGCCTGGCGGTCGGGCTGGGCGTGGACGGCGCCGCCAGCAACGACACCCAGGACATGCTGGCGACGCTGCGCATCGCCGCTTACCTGCAACGTGCCGTCCACCGGCGTGCGGACCTGCTCGGGTTCCCCGAGATGCTCGACATCGCCTGCGGCGGCGCCAACTCCGCGCTCGGTCTGTCGCCGGTGACCGGCGGCGTGACGGTCGGGTCGCCCGCGGACCTCACCCTGGTGCGGTTCGATCGCGACTACGCCACCCTCCCCGTCCGGGATCCCGGCGCGTCGCTGCTCACCACCGGATCACGGTCCATCGTCGACACGGTGATGGTGGGTGGCGAGATCGTCGTCGAGGACGGACGCCACACGCGAATCGACGAGGCGGAGTTCACGAAACAGCTGGCCGCACTGTCCGTCTGAGCCTCGATCCGGTTCATCTCCCACACCTCGCGACAGTCGTCGCGTTTCGTTGCGTGGATCGCAACGAAACGCGACAACTGCGCGCTTGATGATCAGGCCGGGTTCTCGCCCAGCACGGCCGACCACGCCTCGGGCGAGTCGAGGGTGACGCCTCGCTCGGCCGCACGCGCTTCTGCCGCGTGCACGTCCGCCATCAACGCGAGCGCTCGGTCCCGCGCCTGCGCCTCGACGCTGTCGCCGCCGGCGACGACCGTCACGGTCAGGGTCTCCGCGGGGATGGTGTCGACGGGATAACCGGCCGCGGTGAGCCGTTCGAGGACCTTCTGCACCAGGGCGAGAGCGGGCTGGGTCGTGGCGACGCCGTCGAACACCGAGCCGCGGCGCTTCTCGGCCGCCTTGCGTTCCTCCCATTCCCGGATCTGGGTCTCCAGATCCGAGTGGGCGCCGGACAGCACACCGGGGGTCCGGCCGGTCACCTTCGACGTGAAACTCCGTGCGACGTCGTCGATGTCGAACGGCGACTCCGGGTCGTCGGCGGCGATGCGCGCGTGGAACAGCACCTGCAGCAGGAGGTCGCCGAGTTCTTCACGGAGCTCCACGGGGTCACCGGCCTCGATGGCGTCGAGCAACTCGTAGACTTCTTCGAGCAGGTAACGCCGCAACGAGTGGTGCGTCTGGGTGCTCTCCCACGGGCCGTTCCGACGCAATGTGTCCATCAACGCCACGGACTCGAGAAGCGCCATGCCGGAGACCGTCTGCGCCGCGATGACGTCTTCCCCGCGCGCGATTCGCGCCTGCACCAGCGGATGTTCGGGATCGGTACTGACGAGCACCGACCCCGGATCGACGGGTGCGTCGTCGAAGACGGGTTCGACGTGGTCGAACTCCCACAGCATCGCCGCGGGCACGTCCTCGGTGACCTGCACCGGCCCGGCGAGACATGAGCGTGCCCGAATGGGGATCAGATCCGGCCGTGCCGGGTCCAGCAGCACCACCGTCACGTGACCGGCTCCGGCCGCAGTTGGGTGAGGAAGGTCGTCAGATACTCGATCAGCTCGTCGTCGCGCAGGCGCGCCGACCCCACGCCTCCGGTGCGCGGGATGGGCAGCGTGACCACCGACGTCGTCGCCCGGTAGGTGGCCGACGAGTACAGGCGACGAAGACGTACCTGCTCGCTGTCGAGCAGCGACAGCGGCGAGATCTTCATTCCCTGTCCGGCGAGACCGATCTCGGTGATCCCCCGCTCCCGGCATCGCAAACGCAGCCGGGCGATGGATGCCAGCCGCGTGGTCTCCACCGGTGGTGGGCCGTAGCGGTCGTTGAGTTCGACGAGGACCGAGTCGACCGCGGCGTCGTCGGTCGCCGACGCGAGCTTGCGGTACGCCTCGAGACGCAGGCGGTCGGAATCGACGTACTCGACCGGGATGTGTGCGTCGACGGGGAGGTCGATGCGCACCTCGCCCGTCTCCCGGGATTCGACGGGCTTACCGTCCGCGGCCGCGCGGTAGGCCTCCACCGCCTCGCCGACCAGCCGGACGTAGAGATCGAAGCCGACGCCCGCGACGTGCCCGGACTGCTCGGCGCCCAACACGTTTCCGGCGCCGCGCAACTCGAGATCCTTCAGCGCCACCGCCATTCCCGCGCCGAGCTCGTTGTTCTGCGCGATCGTCGCCAGCCGGTCGTAGGCGGTCTCGGTCAGCGGCCGGTCGGGGCTGTAGAGCAGGTAGGCGTATCCACGCTCGCGGCTGCGACCGACGCGACCGCGCAGCTGATGTAGCTGCGAGAGGCCGAGGTTCTCGGCGCGGTCGACGATCAGGGTGTTGGCGTTCGAGATGTCCAGACCGGTCTCGATGATCGTCGTACAGACCAGCACGTCGTACTCGCGATTCCAGAATCCCGACACCGTGCGCTCGAGCTGATCCTCGCCCATCTGCCCATGTGCGACAACGACTCTCGCCTCCGGGACCATCGCCGCGATGTCCTTGGCCATCTTGTCGATGGTCGACACCCGGTTGTGCACGTAGAAGACCTGGCCGTCACGCAACAGCTCGCGGCGGATGGCGGCGGCGACCTGCTTGGGCGCGTAGGCGCCGACGTAGGTGAGCACCGGGTGCCGTTCCTCGGGCGGGGTCAGGATCGTCGACATCTCGCGAATCCCGGCCATCGACATCTCCAGCGTGCGCGGGATCGGGGTGGCCGACATCGTCAGCACGTCGACATGGGTGCGCAGCGACTTGATGTGTTCCTTGTGTTCCACACCGAACCGCTGCTCCTCGTCGACGATCACGAGTCCGAGGTCTTTCCAGACGATCCCGGTCTGCAGGAGGCGGTGGGTACCGATGACGACATCCACCTCGCCCTTGGACATCGCCTGGGTGATCTCGCGGGATTCCTTGGCGTCGGTGAACCGCGACAGGCCGCGCACCCGCACCGGGAATCCGCTCATCCGCTCGGTGAAGGTCTGCAGATGTTGTTGCGCCAGAATGGTCGTCGGGACGAGGACAGCGACCTGCTTGCCGTCCTGCACGGCCTTGAAGGCGGCGCGGACCGCGATCTCGGTCTTGCCGTAACCGACGTCGCCGACCACGACGCGGTCCATCGGCACCGCACGTTCCATGTCGGCCTTGACCTCGGCGATGACCGTGAGCTGATCCACGGTCTCGGTGAAGTCGAAGGCGTCTTCCATTTCCTGCTGCCACGGGGTGTCGGGACCGAATGCGTGTCCGGGCGCGGCGTGGCGGGCGGCATAGAGCTGTACGAGCTCGCCGGCGATCTCGCGAACAGCCTTGCGCGCCTTGCGTTTCGTGTTCTGCCAGTCCGACCCGCCGAGTTTCGACAGCGACGGTTGTTCGCCGCCGACGTACCGCGAGAGCTGGTCGAGTGCGTCCATCGGGACATACAACCGATCGGCCGGCTGGCCGCGTTTGCTCGAGGCGTACTCCAGGACGAGGTACTCGCGCCGGGCACCCGAGACGGTCCGCTCGATCATCTCGACGAACCGGCCGATGCCGTGCTGGTCGTGCACCACCAGGTCGCCGGCGGCCAGGGCGAGCGGGTCGACCTGGTTGCGCCGCTTCGCCGGCAGCCGGCGGCCGTCCCGGACGTTCGCGACCCGTGTACCGGTGAGGTCGGCCTCGGCGACCACCACGAGACCCGCGTCGGGACAGACGATCCCGGCACGCAGCGGCGCGCAGAAGACGGTCACCTCGCCGGGCTGCGGCCGATGCCCGGGTTCGGCGATCACGTAGGGCACCTCGGCGTCGGACAGTCGTTCGCCGACACGCTGCGCGGTGCCCTTGCCCGCCACCACGATCGCCGCCGTCTTGCCGTCGGAGACGTGGGCGCGCAACTGCGCGAACGTCGCCGCGATCTCGCGGTCGTCGCCCCGTGGCGCCGGGCCGGGAGCCAGGTCCAGTTCGAGTTCGTCACCGCTGCCGGTCGCGAGTGGACTCAGGGTCCACCAGGGCCGGCCGGCGGCGAGCGTCGCCTTCCGCACCTCGTCGAGAGAGCGGTACGCGCTGGCCTGCAGGTCGATGCCGAGGCTCTCCGACGACCGGCCGTCGATCGGCGCCGAGGCGCCCATGGCGGCGGCGGTCCACGACGCCTCGAGGAATTCCGCACCCGTCTTCGACAGATCGGAGGCCCGGGTCCGCACCTTCTCCGGGTCGAGGATGAGGACCCGTGTGCCGTCGGGGATCACCTCGGTCAGCAACTGCATGTCGCCGTCGACGAGCGCGGGGATCAGCGCCTCCATCCCCTCCACCGGGATGCCCTCGGCGAGTTTGCCCAACATCTCGGTCATGGTCGTGTCGCCCGGATCGGCGGCCGCGAGATCGGCGGCCCGCGCACGGACCTTCTCGGTCAGGAGCAGTTCACGGCACGGGTGAATCCGCACCTCGCTGGTCTCGACCTCGGGCTGGCTGCGCTGGTCGGCCACCGAGAACGCACGCATCTCGGTGATCTCGTCGCCCCAGAACTCCACGCGCACCGGATGATCGGCGGTCGTCGGAAAGACGTCGAGGATGCCGCCGCGTACCGCGAACTCGCCGCGTCGGCCGACCATGTCGACGCGCTCATAGGCCATCTCGACCAACTGGGACAGCAGTGCGTCGAAGTCGACCTCGATGCCCTCACGCAGGGTCACCGTGGCGACGTCGGCGAGGCCCGGTGCCATCGGCTGGACGAGCGAGCGAACAGTGGTCACGACGACCCGCAGCGGGGTGTCGCCGGGGTTCGCCAGGCGGTGCAGCACGGCCAGTCGCTGTCCGACGGTGTCCGCACTCGGGGAGAGCCGCTCGTGCGGCAGCGTCTCCCAGGACGGGAACTGTGCGACGGCCCCGGCGTCGTCGAGGAGTTCGCCCAGCTCGGCCGTCAGATCGTCGGCCTCGCGGCCGTTGGCCGACACGACCAACAGCGGCGCCTGCGCATCGGTGACCAGGCACGAGACGAGGAAGGGGCGCGCGGCATCCGGCGCGGTGATGTCCAGTCGGCGCTCGTCGCGGTGCTTGTGCACCTCGCGGAAGGACTTGTCCGCACACGCGAGTGTGGCCAGACCGGACAGGGCAGACAGCGTCGACACTCCGTCGATTGTATGGGTCGCCGATCGGCCCGCCCTGCCCGGTCGGCGGACTCGTCCCGACGGAGTTCTCGCCGTCGGCGCCCCTGCCCTACTCTCATCGGCATGAGCGACCGCACCTCCGGCGCGACCTCGCCCCCGATCCGCGTGTCAGACGCGACGATCGACGATTGCGAGGCCGTCGCGGACATCTACGCGCACTACGTGCAGCACACCGTCGCGACCTTCGACTACCTGGTTCCGTCGGTCTCGCAGTGGCATGCCAAGCACGCCGCGATCACCGCTGCGGGCCGGCCGTTCGTGGTGGCCCGCGCGGTCGACGACGGGGTCGAGCACGTCGTCGGATACGCCTACCTGGGGACGTTCCGGACGATGCCCGCGTACGACCTGTCGACCGAGGACTCGATCTACGTGCGGCCCGGTCACGGGGGGCGCGGGATCGGCACCGCGTTGATGTCCGCGCTGCTCGCCCGCGCCGACCCGGACAACGTCCGCCAGATCGTCGCGGTCATCGCCGCGACCGGAGGTGAGGGCTCGATCGCATTGCACCGGCGGTTCGGATTCGACGAGGTGGGTCGCCTGCGCGCCATCGGTCACAAGGCCGAGCAGTGGATCGACTGCGTCTACATGCAGAAGGACCTCTGGAACGGCGACGATGCTCCCGTCGCGGGCGCCTGACCGGCCTGGCCACCGGGTCGGGGTCAGCCGTCGCTCAGCGTTCCAGACCCGCGGCCTCGGCAGCCGCGTCGGCCAATCCGACGCCGGTGCCCTCGTAGATGTGGAACGCCACATCGGCCCCTCGCTGGAGTAACTCGTCGCGTTCGTCGTCGTACTGCGCGACGACGGCGATGGTCCCCGTGACGCCGAGCTCCTCGATCCGTTCGAGCGCCACGAGATTCGAGCCGTGGAAGGGCATGGCCAGGACGAGCAGTTCGAGGTCGCCGACGCCGACGGCCCGGTCCCAGAAATCGGTCTCGGTGGCGTCGGCGTCGAGTACCCGGACACCCTGCTCGGCCAGTTCGCTCGCCTTGAGCGGGTCGTTCTCCACGCCGATCACGGGCAGGCCGTATTCGTCGACCAGCCGGTCGTAGACCGAGTGGCCGACGCGACCCATCCCGAGGACGAGTACGCGCGCCGGCGCCAGCACGATCGGCGCGTCGTCGGGGTGCGCCCGGGCGGCGGCCGTGGTCGGGACGAACGCCGACAGCCGGGTCACCAGGCCCGTGCCGCGACGGTTGACGAGGGTGGAGAACACGAAGCTTCCCGCCACCGCGACCGATGTCACCACCAGCCAGTCCTCGCCGATGATGCCGGCCCCCACACCGGTCGCGATCACGATGAGCCCGAATTCCGAGAAGTTGGCCAGAGCGAGTCCGGTGAGGATCGACGTCCGGCGACGCAGGCCGAACAGCGAGAGGACCAGCGTGTACACCGCTCCCTCGAGCGGCAGCAGGATGAGCAGGAGCAGGCCGAGCAGCACGGTCTCGGTCGTCGGTGTGACGTGCAGGCCGATCGACACGAAGAAACCGACCAACAGCAGCTCACGCAAACCGAACAACGTCCGCGACAACTCCCCCGCACGCGGGTGCGAAGCGAGGAGGACGCCGATGATCATCGCGCCGAAGTCGCCCTTGACACCCACGGATTCGAAGAGCCAGTAGCCGGGTACGAGCGCCATGACGATCCCGAACAACGTCTGCAACTCGCCGTGGCCGAGGGTGTTCCACAACCGCCGGACGATCCACGCGCCGGGGATCAGCAACACCAGGGCCAGCGCCCAGGGGCTCGGCGGCTCGCCCTGCATGGCGGTCAGATAGACGACGGCGACGATGTCCTGCAGCACGAGGACGCCGATGGCGATCCGGCCGTAGAGGGAATGCGACTCCGACCGCTCGTCGAGTACCTGGACGACGAACACCGTGCTCGAGAAGGACAGCGCAAATCCCAACAGCGCCACCGTCTCCCAGCCCTCGCCGGCGAGCAGCCGCACCCCGATGGCACCCAGGACGCCGAGGAAACCCATTGTGAGACCGAGGATGACGAGCAGGTTCACCGCCGTGGTGATGACGACCTCGCGCCGGAGCAGCATCCGCACGTCGAGCTTGAGCCCGATCGTGAACAACAGGATCGTGACGCCCAGTTCGGCCATCGTGTCGATGATCGGCAGTTCGTCGATTCCCGGTGCGTGCAGGATGAACCCGGCGGCGAGGTAGCCGACGAGGGTCGGCAGGCGGGCCACACGCGCGAGGAACCCGCACCCGAAGATGACGACCAGGTAGATGCCGACGGTCTCCACGCGCGGCGCCTCAGCGGGATGCGATGGCCGGCCGGCCGGCGCCGTGCGGGGTCGACATCGGTTGATCCTTCCGGCCGGGGGACGCAGAGTGAATCAACAATAGACGCGGTTGGGGCACACTGCCGTGCACCTCGGGTCGGGTGTGGGCCGGGACGCGAGCGGCCCCCGGTCAGGCGTCGTCGACGGTGGTCCGCTTGCGCGATTCGACGTAGTCGGGCCCGACGAGTTCGGGATCGGGTTCGAGTCGGGTGAGCCCGTTCCAGCACAGGTTGACCAGGTGCGCCGCCACGACCTCCTTCGACGGTTCGCGGACGTCGAGCCACCACTGCGCCGTCACCGACACCATCCCGACGAGCGCCTGGGCGTAGAGCGGTGCGAGGGCGGGATCGAAGCCGCGTCGTTCGAAGTCCCCGGCCAGGATGTGCTCGACCTGACTGATCGCGTCGTTCAGGAGACTCGAGTAGGTCGCCGTCTCGTCCGTGCTCGCGGTGCTGTCGCCGCGGACCAGGATGCGGAAGCCGTCGGTGCGCTCCTCCATGTACGTCAGCAGCGCGAGTGCGACCTGCTGGATGCGATAGAGCGAGCGGTTCTTCGACAGCGACGAGGTCACCATCTCCAGCAGGGTCTCCATCTCACGGTCGACGACCACCGCGTACAGACCTTCTTTGCCGCCGAAGTGCTCGTAGACGATCGGTTTCGAGACACCGGCGCGCTGCGCGATCTCTTCGATCGACGTGCCCTCGAAACCCCGTTCGGCGAACAGCCCGCGCGCCACCTCGATGAGCTGCAATCGCCGTTGCGCGCCGGTCATCCGCGCCCGCGGCGCGCGCTGCACCTCCGCCGAACCCTCCGATGGACGCCCGATAGCCATGGGCCCAGCGTAGTGGTGCACCTCGGGAGATTCCGAGCGGTCGCGCGAGGTCGGGTTCAGTAGAGGCTCGACCAGTACGACCAGAACCGCACCGCGATCAGCACGATCACGAGGCCGACCGCCGCGACGAGGATGGGGGCGTGGTTCCGGGCCAGCGCAAGCGCGACACGGGACCGCGAGGTGAGACCGCTCGCGTGCGCGTTACGCACGCTGACGAGGACGAAGATCGGCAGTGTGACCGCCCAGACGACCATGCAGTACGGACACAGCGCCCCGATCGAGTAGAGGCTCGAATAGATCAGCCACCCGATGAAGACCATCGCCGCGGTGACCCCGACCTGTAGCCCCGCCCAGTACCAGCCGGCGAGGCGCGCCCCGGCCAGCAAGGCCATCCCGGTGGTGATCGCGACCGCGAAACCGGCGATCCCGAGCAGCGGGTTGGGGAAACCGAAGAGCGCCGCCTGCGGCTGCGCCATCACCGAACCACAGCTCAGCACCGGGTTGAAGTTGCAGGACGGCACGTACTCGGGGTCGGCTGCCAGTTCGAATCGTTCCACGGTCAGCACGAACGCCGCGACGAAGCCGATGGCCCCGCCGACACTCAGCACCCAGGCGACGATGCGCGTCCAGGAACGCACGGCCTCGGCCAGGTGGGCCCGATCGTCGTCGGGTCCGACCTCCGAGCTGGTCAGCGCAGTCTCACTCACCCATCCAGGATGGCACCGCGTCGAGCGGAGATCGACCCACGCCGCGTGAAAGTCACACTGGATCGGTCCAAATGTCGGCAGTCTCGTTCAACTCTGCGTAATGTCGACGCAGACACCGGGGGTGGGACACCGGGGATGGGACACCGACAGTGCAATTGTGGGATTACCTCAGCGAGAACGCCCGATCACTCACTTTTCTGACCTATCAACACGCGTCGCTGTCGTTCCAGACAGTGCTCGTGGGTACCGCCGTGGCGATCCTCATCGCCGCCGTGGTCTATCGCCTCCCGCTCGCCAGCGCGCTGACGCTGACGTCGAGCCGTGTGGCGCTGACCATTCCGTCGCTTGCCCTCCTGGCCCTGTTGATCGTGCCGTTCGGACTCGGTGTGACGCCGTCGTTTCTGATGCTGGCCTTCTTCGCCACGCTGCCGGTGATCGGCAACGCGGTCGTCGGCCTACGGTCCGTGCCGCCGGCCGTGGTCGAATCCGCCCGCGGCATCGGGCTTTCGAGATGGCGCATCCTGCTCACCGTCGAGTTGCCGATCGCCTGGCCGGTGATCCTGACCGGCATCCGCGTGTCGACCCAGATGATCGTCGGTGTCGCCGCGATCGTCGCCTACGTCCTCGGCCCCGGCCTGGGATCGCTGATCTTCAACGGGCTTTCCCGCCTCGGTGGTGCCAATGCACTCGAAATGGCGCTCGCCGGAACGATCCTGATCGTCATCATCGCCCTCGTCTTCGACGCTCTCCTGGTTCTGCTCGGCCGACTCACCATCTCCAAGGGACTCTCATGACCGACTCCGCCACCTCGTCCGCGCCGAACGGCAACAACCGCAACGTCACCGGGGAGTCCATCCGCCTCGACGGCGTGGCCAAACGTTACCGCGGAGCCACCACGCCGGCCGTCGCCCGTCTCGACCTGGAGATCGACGCCGGTGACATCGTCGCCTTCGTCGGCCCGTCCGGATGTGGCAAGACGACGACGCTGAAGATGATCAACCGCCTCATCGAACCCACCGAGGGGCGCATCTACATCGGCGGACGCGACGTCACCGCGGAGAACCCGGACAAGCTGCGGCAGTCCATCGGCTACGTCATCCAGTCCGGCGGACTCTTCCCGCACTGGTCGGTGAGCAAGAACATCGGCGCCATCCCGCGAATCCTGAACTGGGACAAGAAACGTATCGCCGAGCGCACCGAGTACCTGCTCGACCTCGTCGGACTCGACGCCGCGACCTTCGCCGACCGGCTCCCCAAGGACATGTCCGGCGGCCAGCAGCAGCGGGTCGGCGTCGCACGCGCCCTCGCCGCCGATCCCCCGGTGCTGCTGATGGACGAGCCGTTCGGCGCCGTCGATCCGATCACCCGAGCACGCCTGCAGGACAAGCTGATCGCGATCCAGCACGAGCTGGCCAAGACCATCGTCATCGTCACCCACGACTTCGAGGAGGCGACCAAACTCGGCGACAAGGTGTTGATCCTCTCCGAGGGCGGGCACATCGAACAGTTCGCGCCGCCGGAGGAGATCCTGGCCAATCCGGCGAGCCCGTTCGTCGAGGAGTTCGTGGGATCGGGCGCGACTCTCGCCCACCTGACCCTCACCCGCGTCCGCGATGTCGACTTCAAAGAGGTGATCACCGCCCGGGTCGGAGAACCGTCCGGTGCCGTGGTGACCCGCGCGAAGGCGGCCGGCGAGGACTGGGTCGCCGTCGTCGACCAACACGGCCGCCCACGCGCATGGCCGTCGATCGAGGAGATCCGCGCCAAGCCGGAGGTCTCCGACTACCTCGACCATCGCCTCCCCGTCGTGGCCAAGTCCTCCACACTGAACGACGCTCTCGACTCGATGCTCGCGACGAGCCAGGGTGGTGTGCTCGTCACCGACGGACGCGGCGCGGTCGTCGGTGCGCTGAACATCGCCTCGGTGATGGAAGCGATCCGCGGCCAACTCGCGACGGTGCGGGAAGACGACGACCACGGCGGCTATCTCGACCACGCCGAGGGATCTGCTCCCGTCGAGACCCCGGTCGTCGCGGCCGACGACGAGCCCGGCCTGGAACCTGCCGCAGGCGCCGGTTCCGCGACGGCGCCGGTGGGCACGCCCGAGACGAGCGCCGAGCGGTGACGGGTTTCATCGCCGAAGAGGCGAGGATCACCGAGACCGCGAAACCGCCTGCCCCGGAGTCGGTCCCGAGCGGCTTTCGACGACGGCTCTCCCGTATCCCCATCGACGTGTGGTTCGAACCGCTCGTGATCGTGGTCGTCGGGGTGGGTTTCGCCATCTGGTACGCGAACACCACGTTCACCACCACCGAGAGCGCGTCGATGTCGTGGGCCGCGCTGCGCGCCACCATCCTCGATCACATCCAACTGACTCTCGTCGCCACCGTCATCGTCGTCGTGATCGCGATCCCACTGGGTATCGCGCTCACCCGGCCGTCGCTCCGGTGGCTGAACCCGATCGCGGTGAACATCGCCAACATCGGGCAGGCGGCGCCGGCGATCGGTCTGCTGGTGCTGTTCACCTTCTGGCTCGGGACCGGTTTCAACACCGCCGTCGTCGGCCTGGTCGTCTACGCGGTGCTCCCGATCCTGCAGAACACCATCGTCGGATTGCGTCAGGTCGATCAACGGACCGTCGAGGCATCGCGGGGCATCGGCCTGTCCGCCGTCCGCACCCTCGTCCAGGTCGAACTCCCGCTCGCGGTACCCGTCATCCTCAACGGGGTGCGGACCGCACTGGTGATCCTGGTCGGCACCGCCACCCTCAGCACGTTCATCGGCGCGAACAGCCTGGGCACCCTCATCACCACCGGCATCACACTGTTCCTGCCCAAGCTGCTGGTCTCGGGCGCGATCCTGGTCGCGCTGCTCGCCATGACGATCGACTGGCTCGGGCGCCTCGTCGAACTCGTCGCGACACCACGGGGGATCGCATGATGACACGGTCGCAGTCGGCCCGCTCGCTGCGCTCCCGGCGCCGGTCACATTCGGCCCGCTCGCTGCGCTCCCGGGCACTCGCGATCCTGGCCGCGTCGGCGGCCCTCGTGATGACGCTGTCTGCGTGTGGTCTGGTGAGTTCGTCCGGAACCTTCCGTCCCGCTTCCCTTCCCGGCGGCGAACGCCCGCTGGAGGGCACGTCGGTCGCCGTGACGTCGAAGAACTTCACCGAACAGGTCCTGCTCGGCAAGATCACCGCGACCTATCTGGCAGCGGCCGGGGCCGACGTCGACGACCTCACCAACGCACCGGGATCGATGTCCTCGCGGCAGGCGGTTCTCAACGGCGACGCCGACATCGTGTGGGAGTACACGGGCACGGCCTGGCAGACCTATCTCGGTGAGACGGAGACCATCGCGGATCCGCAGCAGCTGTACGAGCGCGTCCGTGACGCCGAACGCGCCAACGGTGTCGAGTGGCTACCGCCTTCGTCGTTCAACAACACCTACGCCTTCGCCGCTTCGGCACCGACGGCCGAGCGGTTGAACGTCACCAAGATGTCCGACATCGCGAAGCTGCCCGAATCCGAGCGGACGTTCTGCATCAACGACGAGTTCCTCTCGCGCGCCGATGGATTCATCCCCATGCTGGAGGCTTACGACATCCCGCTCGACGCCCCCGGCGGCGTGCCCAAGAGCAACGTGACGACCATGGACTCCGGCGTCGTCTACACCTCGACCGCACGGAGCGAACCCTGCAACTTCGGCATGGTCTACTCCACCGACGGCCGGATCAAGAACCTCGACCTCGTCGTCCTTGAAGACGACAAGAAGTTCTTCCTGCCCTACAGCGGCTGCCTCGTGGTGAGCACCGGCGTCAACGACGCCAACCCGGAAATCGCCGAACTCATGGCTCCCGTGTCGGCGAAACTCACCGACGAGCTCATGCAGGAACTCAACGGACTCATCGACATCGACGGCGCCGACCCCTCCGACGTCGCCTACGACTGGCTCGTGAAAGAAGGCTTCATCGTCCCGGTCGACTGACCGTCGACTCACAGTCAATGAGACTGGTTCGGTGCGTAGACCGTCATCCAATGCGGGTGCAGGCGAAAGTAGATGACCTCGACGTCCCAGTCGAACGCATCGTCGCCGTAGATCGTCTTGAAGTGGGCCACCAACTCGGGCCAGTCATCGGCGCGGTCGCCGTCGAGCGGATTGAGGATCTCGACCGTCCCGTGCGTGAACACCCCGAGCTCCTCGCCCTGGATGTGAGCCGCGCTGGCGGCCGGACGGGCGGCGAGGTGCCGAGCCTTCGCAGCAGTGCGCGCCGTGCCGAAGACCCACTTCCCATGCAGAAAATGCCCGTCGACGGCGCTGATCCGCGGCTCGCCCGCCGCGGTGACGGTCGAGAGCGCGAGAACACGCATGCCCGCCAGTATCTCGACCAATTGCGGTGCATCGACCGTGTTCTCGCTGCTGATGATGGACCGCAGATGATCTGTGGATCGGGACAGAGACGCGTCGAGAAGGGTCTGCAGTTCTTGTAGTTCATCCGGGGTCTCGTACATGGTGGACGTCCTCGTTGGCTGCTCGTCGGCGACGACCGTCGTCACCGGAGAACCTCATGGTGCCACCGGGACCCGGTTATGAGACCTTTCCGCGGCCGACCGTTCTTGCTGACTCCAACGGGAGACCCAGGGGCGGTGCCTCCGGATGCAGCGCCGCACACACGGCGAGTAAATCCACGTCGACGCGACGCCGGATGCCGGTGAACAACACCCTCAACGACGACCGCACACCGGCGCGTCGTCCGAAACCCTCTGCCGCGTAGCCGGTCATCTCACTTCCCTCGCAATCCCCATGCGGCCGCCAGCAACTCATGCGACGCCAGCCGGTGGTCGAAGTCGTGGGTGACGCTGGTGACGAGCAGTTCGTCGGCGCCGGTCACCCGCACGAGGGTGCGCAGCCCGTCCACCACGGTGTCGGGGTCGCCGACGAACTGGGTGCGCACGCGATCGTCGACCAGCGGGAGCGCGTCATCGTCGAGCGGACGCGACGTGTCAGGGTCCGGGTACGGTTGCGCGCCGGCTCCGCTACGGATGCCGTACACCCAGTGTCCGTAGGTGGATGCACGGTGCCGTGCGGTCGATTCATCCGCGGCGACAACGACATCCGCGGAGACGACCACATACGGCTCGGCCAGGACCGGCGACGGCCGGAACGCACTTCGGTACGCCTCGACGGCCTCCAGGACCGTGCTCGGGCTGACGTGATAATTGGCGACGAACGGCAACCCGCGCGCACCTGCGGTCTGGGCACTCTGCCCCTTGCTGCTCCCGAAGATCCAGACCGCCACGTCGGCGCCCTGCCCCGGCACCGCGGTCAGTTCGACGTCGCGGTGACTGAACCCGCCCGCCAGGAGCGCCAGGACATCACCGACGGCGTCGTCGAAGTCCGGCGGCGACGCACCGTCGAACTGCGAGGCGTCGAACGCGGCGACGACCCGCGGTGCGTTCAGGATCGACTCGACGGGGAACGGCGACGGTATGAGCAGGCCGTCGACGACCTCGTCGGGCTGCCGGGGTGCGGGCTCGCGGGGTGCGGATTTCCGGTCGGCGGTCGCCAACTCGGTGCGACGCTGCGCGGAACGACCGAGACCCAGGTCCAGTCGGCCAGGGTGGAGCGCGTCGATGGTCCCGAAGGCCTCCACGATCGACACCGGGGTGTGCAGGCCGCTCTGGACCGCCGCCGATCCCACGCGGATGGACTCGGTCGCGCCGGCGATGAGTCCGATGAGCGTGGTCGTCGACGAGCTGGCCACTGCCACGAAGTGATGCTCGGCGAGCCAGAAGCGGTGATATCCCAGACGTTCGGCGTGCCGGGCCAAGGCAACGCTGCGGCGCACCGCCGTCGCCGCGTCACTTCCCTCGGTGACCGGCGCGAGGTCGAGCACCGACAGCGGTATGGGTTCATGTCCCGTCATACCGCTCCCCGACCGTCTCGAGTCCTGTGCCGAACACACCTCATCCTGATCACCGAAGCGGCATCGGCGGGACATCGGAAGGGTTAGGCCCACGCCGATCCGATGACCGGGCCCTGGAATCCCGTGTCATGCCGCCACTGTTCGAGACGGAGACACACATCGACGACACGACTCGAGGGGAGACTCGATGACCGAACACGTACGCGTCGCCGTGGCGCTGGACGGTTGCGGGTCGCATCCGGGTGCGTGGCGTGCGCCCGGGGCCCGGGCAAACGCGCTCACGGCAGCGGCGCACTGGCAGCAACTGGTCGGCGAGGCCGAAGCCGGGCTCCTCGACTTCGTCACCCTCGCGGACACCTTCGCCCTGCATCGCGGGCACTCCCGCACCGACCGGGCGACGGGAGGACTCGACTCGGTACTGCTCGCCTCCCGTCTCGCTCCCACGACCCGTTCGATCGGGCTGATCCCGACGGCGACCGCCACCCACACCGAGCCGTTCCACGTCTCCAAGGCGATCGCGACCCTCGACTATGTGAGTCAGGGTCGCGCCGGGGTCCTGCTGCGTACGACCGCGGACCCGGACGAGGCCGCGCTGTTCGGCCGACGACGATTTCCCGACGATCCGGCGGTGCTCGCCGATCTCGCGTCCGAGGCCCTCGACTTCGCGACCGTGCTCGGTCTGCTCTGGGATTCGTGGGAGGACGACGCCGAGATCCGCGACGTCGCAACCGGTCGCTTCGTCGACCGGGACAAGCTGCACTACATCGACTTCGCCGGGGATCATTTCTCGGTGCGCGGCCCCGCCATCACGCCGCGCCCGCCGCAGGGCCGGCCGGTCATCGCCGCGACCGGCGCCCACCCCACCGATCTGCGGCTGATCGGTCGGGGCGCCGACCTCGGGTTCATCAGCCCGCGCGACGTCGACGACGCCGTGCGCGCGGTGGACGCCGTGGGCACCGCACACTCCGACGCCGGTCGCGAGATCACCGATCCAGCACTCCTGTTCGTCGACCTGTTCGTCGTGCTCGCCGCATCGGAGGCGGAGGCCGACGACCGTCGGGCGCGGCTCGACGACTTAGCCGATGGACCGTTCACGCCCGACAGCGCGGTCTTCACCGGCACACCGGTCGGGCTCGCGGACGAGATCGAGCGCTGGGCCGCGGTGGCAGGGATCAGCGGAATACGACTGCACCCGGCCGCCTTGCCCGAGGACCTGCGCGCAATCACCCGAGAGCTCGTACCGGAACTCCGGCGCCGCAACCTGTTCCGGGATGAGTACAGCCATTCGACGCTGCGCGGGCACCTCGGCCTGGCGCGCCCGTCCAATTGTTTCGCCACTGGAAAGGCCGGTGTCGTATGACCAAACAGGTCCATCTCGCCGCCCACTTCCCCGGGGTCAACAACACCACGGTGTGGAGCGACCCGGCGTCGGGCAGCCAGATCGAGTTCGACTCGTTCGTCCACCTCGCACAGACCGCCGAGCGCGGGAAGTTCGACTTCTTCTTCCTCGCCGAGGGACTGCGGCTCCGCGAGCAGAACGGGCTGATCTACGACCTCGACGTGGTCGGTCGACCGGACACCTTCACCGTGCTGTCGGCGTTGGCCGCGGTCACCACCCACCTCGGCCTGACCGGCACCATCAACTCGACCTTCAACGAACCCGTCGACGTCGCACGGCAATTCGCCACCCTCGATCATCTGTCCGCCGGACGCGCGGCCTGGAATGTGGTGACCTCGTGGGACGAGTTCACCGGCGAGAACTTCCGCCGTGGCGGCTACCTGCCCGAGGACCAACGGTACGCGCGCGCCAAGGAATTCCTCACCGCCGCCGCGACTCTCTGGGACTCGTGGCGCGACGATGACCTCGTCGCCGATGCCGAGAGCGGCCGGTTCCTGGCCCGTCACGAGGCGGGTGAATTCGAGTTCACCAGTTCACAGTTCGACATCCGCGGGCACTTCCCGACCCCCCGCCCGCCACAGGGCCGGCCGGTCATCTTCCAGGCCGGCGACTCCGACGAGGGCCGGGAGTTCGCGGCTGCGACCGCCGACGCCATCTTCTCCCGGCACGCCACCTACGACGCCGGCCAGGCGTTCTACACCGACGTCAAACGACGACTCGCCACGTACGGCCGACGCCCCGACCAACTCCTCGTGCTGCCCGCCGCCACCTTCGTCGTCGGCGACACCGACGCGCAGGCAGCCGAACTCGCCCACGAGGTGCGCCTGCAACAGGTCAGCGGGCAGACGGCGATCAAGTTCTTGGAACAGCTGTGGAATCGGGATCTGTCCGATCACGACCCCGACGGCCCGCTGCCGCAGGTGGATCCGATACCGGGAGAGAACACGGTCGCGAAGGGACGCGCGAGCGTGCGCATGCACCGTGACCCGGTCGCCGTGGCACGCGAATGGCGCGACCTCGCCGAGGCGAAGAACCTGACGACGCGTGAACTCATCATCGAGGTCACCGGGCGCCAGTCGTTCGTCGGCTCCCCACAGACGATCGCGCACACGATCAACGATTTCGTGCAGGCCGACGTCGCCGACGGTTTCATCCTGGTGCCCCACATCGTGCCCGGCGGACTCGACCGGTTCGTCGACGAGGTGGTGCCGGTGCTGCAGGAGCTGGGCGTGTATCGCACCGACTACGAGGGCACCACGCTCCGGGACAATCTGGGGCTGGCGCGCCCGGCGGGATGACCGTCGCCGGCCATCGGCGCTCGTCGTGGAACGTTCCGGGCCGCGACCGCGGCCCGACTCATGAGCTCCGCCACCAGGACTCGAACCTAGAATGCCTGAACCAAAATCAGGAGTGTTGCCGATTACACCATGGCGGATCACTGCGCTGACGATTGTGCCACAGCCCGAGGGCACTCACGCCAGGTGACCACTCGACGTCAACTCGACTCACAGACTTCGATCGAGGTCTGGGAGTCGAGTCGACGTCTGGGAGTGATCAGTCCTTGGGGCCGCCGGCCACGTAGACGACCTGCCCCGACACGAAGCCGGCACCTTCGCTGATGAAGAAAGACGCGGTGTGGGCGATGTCCTCGGGCACACCGACGCGGTTCACCGGGATCTGGCCGGCGGCGGCGCGCTTGAAGTCCTCGAAGGGCACGCCGATGCGCTCGGCGGTGGCGGCGGTCATCTCGGTCTCGATGAATCCGGGTGCGATGGCGTTGGCGGTCACGCCGAACCGTCCCAGCTCGATGGCGAGGGTCTTGGTGAAGCCCTGCATGCCGGCCTTGGCCGCCGAGTAGTTGACCTGTCCCCGGTTGCCGAGTGCCGAGGTGCTCGACAGGTTGACGATGCGTCCCCACTCCGCCTCGACCATGTACTTCTGGACGGCCTTGGTGACGTTGAACGCGCCCCGCAGGTGCACGGCCATGACGGCATCCCAGTCATCAACGGTCATCTTGAACAGCAGGTTGTCGCGGGTGATGCCGGCGTTGTTCACGACGACCGTCGGCTTTCCGAGTTCGGCGACGACCTTGTCCACCGCCGCGTTCACCGAGGCCTCGTCGGCGACGTCGGCACCCACCGCGATCGCCTTGCCACCGGCGTCGGTGATGGCCTCGACGGTGTCGGCGCAGGCGTCGGCGTCGAGGTCCAGGACAGCCACCGCGAGCCCGTCGTCGGCCAGGCGCTTGGCCACCGCCGCACCGATCCCCCGTGCGGCCCCGGTGACGATCGCCGTCTTCTGCGTGCTCATTCACTACCTCCGTGTGGTCGTTTCGCGAGCCGGACAACTCCGGCGCACATGGTTGGTTCCCCCGCACCCACCCTGTTCCGTCAGCGACAACGGCAATGATCTACCCATTGATCGCTCGGCGTTGCGGTCCCTATGTGTTCTATCAGGCCCGGTCGCGAGGTTTCGCCACAAACAGCGCGCTGCATTTCTGCCATCGGGTACCGATGCGTAGGATCGCACCCGACGTGCGACCGCGAACCCGGTCAGCGACCCCCGCCGGCGCCGTCGGACAGACATGATCGTGGCAGTCACCGATCAGGAAGAGGGTGGGCATTCGATGACGGGAACGTCGCCGTCCGTGGCCGTGATCGTCCTGGCCGCGGGTGCCGGTACCCGCATGAAGTCCAAGACCCCGAAGATCCTGCACACCATCGGCGGCCGCTCGCTCGTCGGCCACGCGCTCCACGGGACCGCGGGCATCGACCCCGAGCATCTCATCGCCGTCGTCAGCCACGAACGCGAACGGGTCTCGGCTGCCATCGGCGAGATCGGGGCAGGCCTCGGCGTCGAGATCGGGATCGCCGAACAGGACGCCCCCCGCGGGACCGGTGACGCCGCTCGGGTGGGACTCGGCGGACTCCCCGACGAGTTCGACGGCACCGTCGTCGTCACCGCTGCCGACGTCCCCCTCCTCGACGCCGACACCCTCCGCGCGCTCATCGACACCCATCTCGCCGACGGCGGGGCCGCGGTCACGCTGACGAGCTTCGTCGCCGACGACCCGACCGGATACGGACGCATCATCCGCGACGGGAAGGCCGTCACCGCGATCGTCGAACACAAGGACGCCTCCCCGGAGCAGCGCGCGATCACCGAGGTCAACGCCGGCGTCTACGCCTTCGACGCCGCTGCGCTGCGCGACGGGTTGTCGAAGCTGTCGACGGACAATGTGCAGGGCGAGTACTACCTCACCGACATCGTCGAGATCGCCCGCGGCGAGGGCCGGGCCGTCCGCGGACACACCGTCGCCGATCCGGTGCTCGTGGCCGGCTGCAACGACCGTGCCCAACTCGCCGCCCTGGGCGCCGAACTCAACCGCCGCATCATCCGTCGTCATCAACTCGACGGGGTGACCGTCGTCGACCCGGCCACCACCTGGATCGACACCGACGTCACCATCGAGCCCGACGCGCACATCGCGCCCGGCACACAGTTGCACGGGCGCACGCACATCGCCGCCGACGCCGTGATCGGACCCGACACCACTCTGACCGACGTCACCGTCGGACCCGGCGCGCAGGTGATCCGCACGCACGGCAGTGACGCGGTCATCGGCGCCGAGGCCACCGTCGGGCCCTTCGCCTACCTGCGACCGGGCACGGCCCTCGGAGACGCGGGCAAGATCGGCACCTTCGTCGAGACCAAGAACGCGACCATCGGTGCCGGGTCCAAGATCCCGCACCTCACCTACGTCGGCGACGCCACCATCGGCGAGCACTCCAACATCGGCGCGTCGAGCGTCTTCGTCAACTACGACGGGGTCGCCAAGCACCGCACCGTGATCGGCGACCACTGCCGCACCGGCTCGGACAACATGTTCGTCGCGCCGGTCAGCGTCGGCGACGGGGCATACACCGGCGCCGGAACCGTGGTGCGGCAAGATGTACCGCCGGGAGCCCTCGCGGTCTCGGCGGGCGAACAACGCGTCATCGAGGACTGGGTCGTGCGCAAGCGGCCCGACACCGCGGCGGCGCGCGCGGCCCTCGAGGCACGCGACAAGAACTCCGGGACGGCCTGACACCCCGACCCGAGCTCGACCCTGCAGATCCGAAACGACACGAACAGAAGAGTTTTCATGACCTGGACCACTGACAACCAGAAGAACCTGATGCTGTTCTCTGGTCGTGCCCATCCCGAACTCGCCGAAGCAGTCGCCGATGAACTGGGCATCAAGGTCACCCCGCAGACCGCCCGCGACTTCGCCAACGGCGAACTGTTCGTTCGTTTCGAGGACTCGGTCCGCGGATCGGACGCCTTCGTCCTGCAGAGCTGCCCGTACCCGCTGAACCAGTGGGTCATGGAGGCGCTCATCATGATCGACGCCCTCAAGCGCGGCTCGGCGAAGCGCATCAGCGTGATCCTGCCGTTCTACCCCTACGCCCGCCAGGACAAGAAGCACCGCGGACGTGAGCCGATCTCGGCCCGCCTCATCGCCGATCTGCTCAAGACCGCGGGCGCCGACCGGATCATCACCGTCGACCTGCACACCGACCAGATCCAGGGCTTCTTCGACGGCCCTGTCGATCACATGCACGCTCAGGGACAGCTCGCCGAGTACATCCGGGGCAAGTACGGCACCGACAACATCGCCGTGGTCTCCCCCGACTCCGGTCGCGTGCGTGTCGCCGAGAAGTGGGCCGACACCCTCGGTGGCGCGCCGCTGGCGTTCATCCACAAGACGCGTGACCCGCTCGTGCCCAACCAGGTCAAGTCCAATCGCGTGGTGGGCGAGGTCGAGGGACGCACCTGCATCCTCATCGACGACATGATCGACACCGGCGGCACCATCGCCGGCGCCGTGCGGGTCCTCAAGGACGCCGGCGCGGGCGACGTCATCATCGCCACCACTCACGGCGTGTTCTCCGATCCCGCGGCCGAGCGTCTCGCGTCCTGCGGCGCCAAGGAGGTCATCGCCACCGACACCCTGCCGATCCCGGCCGAGAAGCGCTTCGAGAACCTCACCGTCCTCTCCATCGCACCGCTGCTCGCGCAGACGATCCGCGAGGTCTTCGAGAACGGTTCTGTCACAAGCCTTTTCGACGGCATCGCCTGAGTGTCCCCGCTCCCTGAGGTGCGAGCGAAGCGAGCCCAACCACTGCTCCCTGAGGTGCGAGCGAAGCGAGCCTCCCCTGCTCCCTGAGGTGCGAGCGAAGCGAGCCTCGAAGGGCTCCGTAGCACGAGTCGCCAGCCCTTCGAGGCTCGTCGCTTGCGCTCCTCGCACCTCAGGGAGCAGAGGGATTGGCGCTCCTCAGGGAGCAGAGGGATTGGCGCTCCTCAGGGAGCAGAGGGATTGGCGCTCCTCAGGGAGCAGATTGCGCCCCGCCGGGTACCGTGTCACCCGTGGACGCGACGATCTATCACAACCCGAAGTGTTCGACCTCGCGGAAGGCGTTGCAGGCCCTGCGCGACGCCGGGATCGAGCCGGCAGTCGTGAAGTATCTCGACGAGCCGTACAGCCGCGAACAACTCGTCGAGCTGTTCGCCGACGCCGGGATCACACCTGCGCAGGCCGTCCGCAAACGCGAGGCCCTCTACAAGGAGCTCGATCTCGCATCGGCCACCGACGAGCAGATCCTCGACGCCATGGTCGAGCACCCGATCCTCGTCGAACGTCCGATCGTGGTGACCGACAAGGGCACTCGCATCCCCCGGCCCATCGAGAAGCTCGACGAGATCCTCTGACTCCGGGGCGCGGCAGCGCTCAGGTCAGGCCGACACGGCCGGCGCGGGCAGCGGCCGCTGCACCGACGGCACGGCCAGTGCCGCGACCCCGCGCACCAGTGCCTTGGTCATGTCGAAGTAGTCGAAGTAGTCGCGCCACACCGTGATCCGGCCCTCGCGTACCTCGAACCGGCCGCACACCCAGAACTGGAGATGCAGCCGACCGAATCGGAGTTCGTCGACCCGCTCGGTCAGCACCACACCGGCGTCGTCGGCGCTCACGTTGATCATCCGGTAGTTGAATCCCACCGAGTCCTTGCGCGCCACCCCGCCCAGGACACCGGCCACCTTTCGCTTGCCGCGGATCGTCGGCAGCGAGACGTTCGTGTAGGCGATGTCGTCGTCGATGGTCTCCAGTGCTGCGGGGACATCGCCCCGCGCGAACTCGGTCAGCAGGGTCGTCACGATCTCGATCGGCGTCTGTGAGGTCATGGCAGACCAGTATCCCCGAGCGCGGCGTCGGTAGCGGGCGATGTGACATCCCGGCTGGTCATCGACTACTCTGGTCGCCGTTGTCTCGGCGAGGGTGACCCAGTCACCGTGATCGGCGCGGCCATCGCAGTACTCCTCACGCCCTCGGGGCAGGTGGATGCCCGCGGTCGGAGCTCGTGTCCGGTGGTGCTCGTCGCGACGCCGACAGAACACACCCACCGATCGCGAGGAGACCGTCATGGCCACCCAGACCAGCAAGCTGTCCGTCAGCACCCGTACCGAGAAGGGCAAGGGCGCAGCCCGCCGCGCGCGTCGCGAGGGCAAGGTCCCCGCCGTGCTGTACGGCCACGGAACCGACCCGCAGCACCTGCACCTCCCGGCCCGTGAGTTCGCCGCCATCCTGCGTAACAGCGGCCTCAACGCCGTCATCGACCTCGACATCGAGGGCTCCAGCCAGCTCGCGCTCACCAAGCAGGTCGACGTCCACCCGATCCGCAACTACATCGAGCACGCCGATCTGCTGATCGTCCGTCGTGGCGAGAAGGTCACCGTCGAGATCGCGATCATCGTCGAGGGCGACGCCGCCCCGGGCACCCTCGTCGTCCAGGACGCCAGCGTCGTCGAGGTCGAGGCCGACGCCCTGTCGATCCCCGAGCAGATCGTCGTCAGCGTGGAGGGTGCCGAGATCGGCCTGTCCGTGCATGCCTCTGATCTGGACCTGCCCGAGGGTGTGACCCTCACCGCCGATCCCGAGACCCTCATCGTGTCGGTCACCGAGGCGCAGCTCGCCGCCACCGAGTCCGACGCCGACGGCTCGGCAGACGCCGCGGCCGAAGGCGACGCCGAGGGCGAGGCGACCGAGGAAGCCGCCGAGGAGTCGGAGTAATCCGACCCCGGACTGCCCGGCTCGGGTGGTGAAACTGCGTAAGTGGTGAAACTCATTGTCGGACTCGGCAACCCCGGGTCCAAGTACGAGAAGACGAGGCACAACGTCGGCGCGATGGTCGCCGACGGCCTCGTCGCCTCGGCCGGCGAGCGCTGGAAGGTGCACAAGAAGTCCGGCGCCGAGGTCGCCGAGGTACGCCTCGGCGGCCAGTCGGTACTCGTGGCTAAACCCCGCACCTACATGAACGAGTCCGGCCGTCAGATCGGCCCGCTCGCCAAGTTCTACTCGGTCACGACTGACGACCTGATCGTCGTCCACGACGAACTCGACATCGACTTCGGCGCCGTCCGTCTCAAACGGGGCGGCGGCGAGGGCGGCCACAACGGGCTGCGGTCGCTCAGTCAGGCACTCGGTACGCGCGACTATCTGCGCGTGCGCATCGGCATCGGCCGGCCACCCGGCCGGCAGGATCCCGCCGATTTCGTGTTGAAACCGTTTCCGTCCTCGGCTCGGAGCGAGGTCGAACTCCTCATCGCCAACGGTTGCGACGCCGTCGAACTATTGCTCGGACAGGATCTGGAGTCCGCGCAGAACACCGTGCACGCCTGGTGAGGACACCGAATTCGGCGGCCGCGCGGCCGTAGAATCGCTGCGGCGGGCAATGCGAAGGGATCGGCAACAGTGGTCAACCTCTCGGTGAAGACCGGACACCAGAACGTCTCGATGCTCGGCATCGGCGCCTACCGTCCGCGACGCCTGGTCAGCAACGACGAGGTCTGCCAGGTCCTCGATTCCTCCGACGAGTGGATCTTCGAGCGGAGCGGTATCCGCAACCGCCGATGGATCAGCGGCGACGAGTCGGCGCGTTCGATGGCCGCCGCGGCCGCCGAGCGGGCCATCGCGAACTCCGGGGTGGCGAAGGAGAAGATCGGTGCGCTGATCCTCGCCACCAACAGTTGGAAGACCAAGATCCCGCACGGTGGCCCGAGCGTCGCCTCCGACATCGGGCTCAACGGCATCCCCGCCTACGACGTCGCCGCCGGGTGCGGCGGCTTCGGCTACGGACTCGGCGTCGCCGCCGACACCGTCCGCGCCGGCAGCGCCGAGTACGTCCTGCTCGTCGGCGTCGAGACCATGTCGGTGGTCATGGATCCCACCGACCGCAACACCGCGTTCATCTTCGGCGACGGAGCCGGGGCCGTGGTCGTCGGGCCGAGCGCGGACAACGGCATCTCTCCGACCGTCTGGGGCAGCGACGGCGAGAACGCCGAGGCGATCGGCCAGAACTGGGACATCCCCGAGTACATGGACCGCGCGCAGGCCTACCAGGACAAAGACCCCGAGACCGACCCGGTCGGTCGGATGGTGGTGACGATGGCGGGGCCCAAGGTGTTCCGCTGGGCGGCCGTCACCCTGCCCCGGGCCCTCGCCACCGTGCTGGAGACCTCCGGCGTCGGCGTGGAGGACATCGAGGTGTTCGTGCCCCACCAGGCCAATGCCCGCATCAATGACCTGATGAAGAAGAACCTCGGCTTCCCCGACGACCTGCCGATGGCGAACGACATCGAGAACACCGGGAACACCTCGGCGGCCTCGATCCCGCTCGCCATGGAGGAGATGCTCGCCACCGGCAAGGCGAGGGGCGGACAGACCGCGCTGCTCCTCGGCTTCGGCGCCGGCCTGAGCTACGCGGGTGCGGTCGTCACCCTTCCCCCGGCCCCGGCGATCACCAGTTTCGACTGACCCCCGGCTCCCTAATCCGAAGGAACGACAAAGCCATTGCTCCCTGAGGTGCGAGGAGCGTTAGCGACGAGCCACGAAGGGCTTGGCGACGAATCTCACCAGGACCCTTCGTGACGCTCGCAAGCTCGCTCCTCAGGGAGCAGGGGGCGGGCTCACGCCTCAGGCGTTCTCCTTGCGGAACACCGAAGTGCCCCACAGGGTTCCGAGTCCGGCCAGGATGAGCGACGCGAGGACGCCCCAGAGGACCTGAGCACTGGCGAGGTCGCCGGAGAAGGTGTCGCGCACCGCGTCGACGATCCACCGGAACGGCATGAAGTCGCTGAGACTCTGCAGCCACGACGGCCCGAGGGTCATCGGAAGCAGGATGCCCGACAGCAACAGGACCGGCATCATGACCATGTTGATGAGCGGCGCCATCACGTCCTCGCTCTTCGTGGTCAGTGCCAGTGCGTTCGACGCCGCGGCGCACGCGCCACCGATCAGCATCGTGATGATGATGCCGAGGATCACGCCGATCACCGAACCGCGCATGCCCATCAGATAGCCCAGCACCACCAGGATCAGCGCCTGCACGAGAAGTTGCAGCATGTCGCGCATGAGTCGACCGGTGAGCAGGGCGGTGCGGCTGGCCGGGGTCACCCGTTCGGCCTCGATCACACCCTCGCGCCATTCCCCGATCAGGCTGAATCCGGCGAACAACGCGCCGAACAGACCGAGTTGCACGAGCAGACCGGGGACCAGGAACGTGTACGGATTGTCGGCGCCGCCCGGGAACTGCGCGACGAGGGGCTTCAGCAGCGGCCCGAAGAGGACGAGGTAGAGGACCGGTTGCATCACCCCGATGAGGACCCAGGCCGGGTTGCGCAGGTTCATGCGGATCTGTCGGCGGAACACGATGGTGCTCTCGCGGAGGAACGTGGTCATCGGCTGACTCCCTGCTGGTTGAGTTCGGCCGACGGGGCGTCGGCGCTCGTCGAATCGGTTTTTTCCGAACGGATCTCGTTGCCCCGCTCGGTCTCGGCGTCACGCAGCGACCGACCGGTGAGGGTGAGGAAGACGTCGTCGAGGGTCGGGCGGATCACCTCGATGGAGTCGAGGGTGATGCCCGCGGCGTCGAGGTCGCGCAGCAGTCCGGGGACGGCCCGGCCCGCGCGCGGCACCCGGCTCCGGACATGCCGGCCGTCGATCTCGATCCGGCCGTCCCCGCGGCCACCGGTGACCGAGGCCAGTTTGTCCGCGGCGGTGGACACGGCCGCGGAGTCGGCGACCTCGAGTGCCACCAGATCGCCGGACACCTGCGCCTTGAGGTTGTCGGCGGTGTCCGCGGCGACGATCCGGCCGTTGTCGATGATGATGATCCGATCGGACAGTTCGTCGGCCTCGTCGAGGTAGTGCGTCGTCAGGAAGACCGTCGCGCCGCGCTCGGTGCGCAGGCGCCGGATGTGGTCCCAGAGATTGGCCCTCGCCTGCGGGTCGAGGCCGGTGGTCGGCTCGTCGAGGAAGACCAGGGACGGTTCGTGGACCAATCCCATCACGATGTCGAGCCGGCGTTTCTGCCCGCCGGACATGTTCTTGGGCTGGCGTTCCCAAAGGCCGTCGAGCTGGAGCTGGGAGAACAGGGCATGGCCGCGGCGGGTCGCCTCGGCCCGGGACAGCCCGTAGAGCATGCCGTGATCGACGATCTCGTCGCCGGCCTGCGCCTGGCTGAAGGTGCCGCCGGCCTGCGAGACGTAACCGATGCTGCGGCGGACCGAGACCGGATCGGCCACGACGTCGTAACCGTTGACGGTCGCGGTTCCCGCCGTCGGCCGCAGGAGGGTCGTCAGCATGCGCAGGGTGGTGGTCTTGCCCGCGCCGTTGGGTCCGAGGAACCCGACCACCTCCCCTTCGGCGATGTCGAGGTCGACGCCGTCGACGGCCCTCACCTCGCGCTTCTTCTTTCCTTTCCCGGTGCTGAACACCTGGACCAAACCGCGTGCGTGGATCATGCGGACTCCCCTTCTCGATGCCGTCGAATGGTGTGCTGACTCGTGCGTTCGGCGTTGCGCGCACGTCATCGTGTGCTGATCGTCGTGACCGCGGGCCGCTTCCCGACGCCCCGGCGGTGTTCGATCGATCTGCGGACCAGCATTCCCCTCATGGAGGACGACTTCGGTCCGCATTCCGCGACTCCGTAACGATTGCGGGCGGGGTCCCGCTACTTCCCAGTAAGAGGCGGTGTGAGTACCGTCGTATGTCGGGTCACATATTCGCCGGGCACGTTTTGGGAAGGGTTCACCATGGCGGTCATCGCAGACACCACTGGCATCAACAACATCGGCATGCTCGGCATCGGCGCGTACCGCCCCGAACGCGTCGTCACCAACGAGGAGATCTGCCAGCACATCGACTCCTCCGACGAGTGGATCTACACCCGAACGGGAATCAAGACGCGCCGGTTCGCGCGTCGCGACGAGAGCGTCATGGAGATGTCGGTCAACGCCGGCCGCAAGGCGATCGCCAATGCGCTGCTGCAGGGCTCGGACATCGACGCCGTCATCCTCGCCACGAACACCCACCTGCTGCTGACCCCGGCCGGAGCCACCAAGGTCGCGACCGAACTCGGCTGCAACGGCGTGCCCGCCTTCGACGTCACGGTCGGCTGCGCCGGCTTCGGCTACGGCATGGCACTCGCGTCCGACATGATCCGCGGCGGCAGCGCCACCCACGTGCTGGTCATCGGCGCCGAGCAACTCTCGGTGACCATGGACATGACCGACCGCACCAACTGTTTCATCTTCGGCGACGGCGCCGGCGCAGTCGTCGTCGGACCCACCGAGCAGCAACAGCTCGGCCCGGTGATCTGGGGCTCGGACGGCTCCCAGTTCAACGCGATCCGCCAGGACTTCGACTGGGTCACCTTCCTCGACAGCGACCGCACCCAGCGTCCCTTCCTGCGCATGGAGGGCACCGCGGTGTTCCGCTGGGCCGCCTTCGAGATGGGCAAGGTCGCCCACCGCGCCCTCGAGGCCGCGAAGCTCGGTTCCGAGGACCTCGACGTCTTCGTGCCGCACCAGGCGAACGCCCGTATCAACGAACTCCTCGCCAAAAACCTCAAACTCCGCGACGACGCGGTCGTCGCCAAGGACATCGAGTACACCGGCAACACCAGCGCCGCCTCGATCCCGCTCGCCATGGAAGACCTGCTGTCCACCGGCAAGGCACAGCCTGGCCAGACCGCACTACTCCTCGGCTTCGGCGCCGGACTCTCCTACGCCGCGCAGGTCGTCACCATGCCGCCGGTTCCGTTCGAGTAGGGCGCCGTATCGAGTCCGGGGGCAATCTGATCCGCTCAGCGGCTCATGATGCCCCCGGATTTGTCATGCCGGCCGGTCGTGCTGCAAGCCGAGCGCCTGGCGGACACGTGCCACGACGTCGTCGGGCCGCTCCCGCAGATCACTCCACGTGAAGTTGAGGACGGTCCAACCCAAAGCGATGAGGTCGTTTCGGCGTCGGCGGTCTCGCTGGAACGTCTCCGCGTCGCGGTGGAACGCCATCCCGTCGATCTCCACCGCCAACAGCCGATCCGGGAACGCGAGGTCGATGAAGTACCCGCCGGCCGGGTGACCGCACGACCAACCGCTCACACCTCCGGCGCTCAACACGTCGACAGCCAGCCGCTCCGCCACCGAGCGCGCGCCGGATTCGACGCCGTCGACGAGGGCCGCGATCGCGGGTCCATCCTCCTTGCCACGTCGACGATCAGCGGCGACGCGCAGCTGGCGCAGCGAGACCTTGCGAACGAGCAGCGCGTTGTCGAGGACTCCACTGTCGCGCTCGAGTGCGGCTTCCAGCACGGACAGCGGCAAGGCTGTCACGAGCAAGTCCTTGCGGGTCACCACCTCCGCGTCCGCGAGGCAGCGGCGCCGGACCCGAACGCCCTCGACCGGAGTGCCATGCCGCGATCGCGGTGCGGTGACCGTGAACTTCTTCGGCGGCTCGTCGAGGAGCCCGTGCCACCACGCCGCTCCCGATCCGGACAGCGCCGCACCTCGGCCCACGCTCGCGACTGCCAGTCGCGCACGGGTGGCCGGCGTCGTCGGATGATCGGCGAGCGAATACACCCCGCGCGTGTGCGGCATCCAGTCTCCGCAATCGACTCGACGCCGGACCGCGGACCGCGTGAGGCCGAATTCGAGCGCATCCGCCATGGTCAGTACCCCGTCACGGGCGAGAACGCGGCGCCGAAGGCCCGGTGGAAGCTGCACGACCATCAGACGCACAGCAACGGTGACGGGTTCCCAGTTTTTGGGCGGGGGGCACAAGGTGCCGCATACCGGCACAACCTGCCCCGGCACTCCGCCGCGAGCGAGTTTGGCCGCCCCCTGCACGCCCGGTAGCCTGGAACCTCGTGAGTTCCGAGGTGATCAGTCGCGAAGTGACGCGTCGTCGTACCTTCGCCATCATCTCCCACCCCGATGCCGGCAAGTCGACGATGACCGAGGCGTTGGCGCTGCACGCGCGGATGATCAGCGAGGCCGGCGCCGTCCACGGCAAGGCCGGACGTAAGTCGACCGTCTCCGACTGGATGGAGATGGAGAAGGCGCGCGGCATCTCCGTCAGTTCGACGGCGCTGCAGTTCAACTACTCGGCCGCAGCCCAGGCCGACCCCGAGATCCCGAGCGTCATCAACCTCGTCGACACCCCGGGTCACGCCGACTTCTCCGAGGACACCTACCGCGTGCTGACCGCGGTCGACGCCGCGGTGATGCTCATCGACGCCGCCAAGGGACTCGAGCCGCAGACCCTCAAACTCTTTCAGGTGTGCCGCCACCGGGGCATCCCGGTCATCACGGTGATCAACAAGTGGGACCGGCCGGGTCAGAGCCCCCTCGAACTGATCGACGAGATCACCGAGCGCATCGGCCTCACCCCGACCCCGCTGTTCTTCCCGGTCGGCATCGCCGGCGACTTCCGTGGTCTCCTCGACCGGCGCACCGGCGAGTACGTGCACTTCACCCGTACCGCGGGCGGCGCGAAGATCGCGCCCGAGGAGATCATGTCCGCCGACGACGCGCTGGCTCGCGAGGGCGACGAGTGGACCTCGGCACTCGAGGAGAGCGAACTGCTCACCGAGATGGGCCAGGACCACGATCAGGAATTGTTCCTCGCCGGGCAGACCTCGCCGATGATCTTCGCGTCCGCGATGCTGAACTTCGGTGTGCGGCAACTCCTCGAGGTCCTCGTGGAGCTCGCTCCCCCGCCCGGGCCGCGGGCCGACGTCGAGGGCAATCCACGGCCGGTGACCGACCCGTTCAGCGCGGTGGTCTTCAAGGTGCAGGCCGGGATGGACTCCAGCCACCGGGATCGCCTGGCGTACATGCGGATCGTGTCCGGCGAGTTCGAACGCGGCATGGTCGTGACCCATGCGCAGACCGGAAAGCCGTTCGCCACCAAGTATGCCCAGGCCGTCTTCGGCCGCGACCGCTCGACGGTCGACACCGCCTACCCCGGTGACGTGGTCGGGCTGGTGAACGCGACCGCGCTCGCTCCCGGCGACACTCTCTACGACGGCCCCAAGGTGCAGTTCCCGCCGATCCCGTCCTTTGCGCCCGAACACTTCTCGACCCTGCGTGCCACCACCGCAGACAAGTACAAGCAGTTCCGCAAGGGCATGGACCAGCTCGAGAGCGAAGGCGTGGTCCAGGTCCTGCGCAACGACACCCGCGGTGATGCGTCGCCGGTGCTCGCCGCCGTCGGCCCGATGCAGTTCGAGGTCGTGACCGCGCGGATGAAGGCCGAGTACAACGTCGACACCATCATCGAGCCGCTCGGTTACACCCTCGCCCGTCGCACGGATGCCGACAGCGCGCCCGAACTGAATCGGCAACGCGGCGTCGAGGTCTTCACCCGCACCGACGGCGCCGTTCTCGCGCTCTTCAGCGACAAGTGGCGCCTGCAGTACATCGAGAAGGAACACCCCGACCTCACTCTCGAACCCCTTGTCGCGGCAGCGGACTGACCGGTCGACGAGCACACGGCGCCGGCCGGTGCGCGCCGCCGTGCTGATGTGCGCGGCGGTGGCGTCGCTCGTCACCGCCTGTGGCTCCGACGCCCCGCACCAGTCCACGCCCACCACCTCGACGCCGGTGCCGACCGCACGCCCGGTCGACTCGACGCTCTGCACCGAGAAACCACCGCAGGGCAACGTCGACCGCAGTGGCCAGAACTTCGAGTTCCGTCACGGCAACATCAGAATCGCGGTCGCGGACACGCCGGCGGACTCCCGGCGCGGACCCGCGGTGGGCGCCACCCCCGCCGACGAGCCCAACTGCTATGAGTTCGACCGGTGGGGCCCGGCGCGGCCCGACGTGCCGCCGGACTCGCTGCTCTTCGTGTTCAAGGACGCCGGCACCGGCGGCGCGCAGATCGAATTCCTGATCAGCGAACTGACCGGCGGCCTGTTGCCACCGGTGGGCGCGACACGTCCGACCGTCGGGCCGTTGACACGACCGATCAACGCCCAGATCGGGGTCTCGATCAACGGCGACTACCACCACTCGTCCGCGTGCCAACTCAGCGTGAGCGGCATGTCTGGCTCACTCGCCGCCGGCTCGTTCACCTGCCCGACGGCGACACGGGTCGAGGCCAACCCGCTCGCGCCCGACGACGACGTCCGCTACGACCTCGACGAGTCGTCGGCGACGAAACAGCCGGATTCCGAGGGCAACTCGACCGACAGCGTGTCGTTGTCGGGGTGGTTTCAGCTCACGCCCTGAGATCTGCCGGTCGAGCAGCGTGGACCGAGCGTAGTAAGGACGCCACCCCCCGCTGGTCGAGCAGCGTCGACCGAGCGTAGCGAGGACGCCGCGTCCGTCGAGGCCACCTCGGCAACCGACCTCGCAAACCCGACCAGTGGCTTCGACAAGCTCAACCAGCGGGGAGGCGACTCAACCAGCGGGGAGCCGGCTCAACCAGCGGTGGCACCGACGATCCGGGCCACGACGGCGGGATCGACGTCGTCGATGCGCGCCGGATCGAATTCGGGATTGCGATCCTTGTCGACGAGCACGGCCCGCACCCCCTCGCGGAAGTCGTGGGTCTTCGTGATCTCCTCTGCGGCATGCAGTTCCCGGTCGAAGCACTCGTCTATCCCCGACCTCGCCCCGGCGCTGATCATCGCCGCGGTGACCCACAGACTGGTGGGTGAGGCACCCTCGAGCAGACCGACCATCTCCTGGGCCCAGTCGTCGCCGACCGCGCCGCGCAGGCCGCCGAGGATGGCGTTGACGTTGTCGTCGGCGAAGTACTCGCCGATCTTGCGCAACGGCACGTCGCTGGTGTCCTCGGTCCCCGACGTGGCCAGCGCGTCGGCCAGCGGGGCACCGGAACGGATGCTGTCGGCGACCGCCGGCAGGTCGGCGGAGGACACGAAATGCGTTGCCAGTCCGACGGCGACCGCGTCCACACCGCGGATCCGGGCGCCGGTGAGTCCGAGCCACATGCCCACGCCCTCCGGGAGCCGCGGCAGGAAGTAGGTCGAACCGATGTCGGGGAAGAACCCGATCGCGGTCTCGGGCATGGCGATCATCGCCTTCTCGGTGACGACCCTGATCTCGCCGTGCACGCTGATCCCGAGACCCCCGCCCATGGCCGCCCCGTCGATCAGGCTGATGTAGGGCTTCGGGTAGTCGGCGACGAGCTGATCGAGCCGGTACTCGCCGGCGAAGTAGCGGCTGATCGAGGCGTGGTCGCCGTCGATGGCGTGCTCGCGGATCGCACGGATGTCGCCTCCGGCGCAGAACGCCCGGTCGCTCGCCGAGGTGACCAGGACGGTGTCGATCGCGTCGTCGTCACCCCATTCGCCGAGCGTGACGTACATGTCGTCGATCATGCTCTGGTCCAACGCATTGAGAGCCTTGGGCCGGTCCAGGACGATCTCGCCGACGCCGTTGGACACCGAGGTGCGGAGAAATGACATACCCCAACCGTAGCGGTGAGCCCGGAACCGACTCGTCGGCGGTTAATTCCGTTGGCAACTCCGAGCGCGTCCGCTACGGTGGTCACCACTTGCCCCCCAGACCCGCCAGGAGTGATCCACCGCGATGAAGAACTGAAGTGGCCCCGGCCGTCGGCACCGCCGACGGCCGGGGCCCTGTCGGTGTACCCGACCCACTTCAGGAGCGCTCATGCCGTCTTCCATCGTGCTGTCCGACGTCTCGTTCGCCTGGCCCGACGGGACAGTCGTCTTCGAACACCTCGACCTCGCCCTGGGCGCCGAGACCTACTCCCTCATCGGCGCGAACGGTGCGGGCAAGTCCACCCTCCTCGGCCTGATCGCCGGTCGATCACGCCCGGCGTCGGGCAGCATCACGATCGCAGGCGACACGTCGACGACCGATGTCGCTGTGGTCGTGCAGGACCCGCAGTCCGACCCGTCGTCGACCGTGGCGCAAGCGCTCGGCATCGACGAGATTCGTTGTGCGATACGACGAATCGAGAGCGGTTCGGTAGATCCGCAGGACTTCGACGCAGTCGGGGACGACTGGGGCGTCGAGGAGCGTGCCATCGGACTCCTCGAGCAGATGGGACTGCCGCCCGACCTCGACCGCACGGTCGGCGCCATGTCCGGCGGGGAGGCGACCCTGCTGGCGATCGTCGCCGCACTCATCGCCGACCCGACGATCCTGCTCCTCGACGAACCGACCAACAACCTGGACATCGACTCCCGCGCCCGGCTTTTCGACGCCATCGAGTCGTTCCCTGGCACGGTGGTCGTGGTCAGTCACGACCTCGAACTCCTCGAACGTGTCGATACGACAGTCGAGCTGTACCGAGGTCGGGTGCGGCTGTTCGGCGGCCCCTACTCCCGGTACCGCGAGATCATCGACGCCGAACAAGACGCCGCCGAGGCGGCGGTTGCCACCGCCGCCGGCGATCTGCGCAAGCAGCGCCGCGAGATGACCGAGGCGTTGATCAAACTCGATCGGCGGGCCCGGACGGGCGCGACGGCCGAACGCGAGAAGCGGGTGCCGAAGATCGTGGCACACAACCGCCGGAGCGAGGCGCAGGTGTCGGCGGGCAAACTGCGCAACGCCCATCGTGACGACGTGGCCTCTGCGGCAACACGTCTCGACGAGGCCCGCGAGGACATCCGCACCGACCGCACCGCGCGGATCGTCGTGCCGACGCCGGACGTGGCCCCGCGCGCCCAGATCGTCGTCGATGACCGCCTGCGCTTGGACGGACCCGAGCGGGTGGCTCTGGTGGGGCCCAACGGTTCCGGGAAATCGACACTGATCGCGGAGTTGATCGTCTCCGAATCCGTCGTCGTACCGTTCGCCTTCGTGCCGCAGCAGATCACCTTCCCCGACCCGACCGTCTCGATCGCGGAGCACCTCGCGCGGACTCACCCGGACATCTCGACGCAGGAGGTGCGGGCGCATCTCGCGCGGTTCCTGTTCCGGGGTGCGCGCGCCGATCGCGCACTCGCCGAACTGTCCGGCGGCGAACGGCTGCGCGTCGCACTGGCCGACGCACTGCTCGGTGACCCGACACCCAAGCTGCTGATCCTCGACGAGCCGACGAACAACCTCGATCTCGACACCGTCACGCAACTCGTGGACGCACTAGAGGCCTGGACCGGTGCACTGCTGGTCGTCTCCCACGACGCCGGTTTCCTCGACCGCATCGGCATCGGTCGGCGCGTGTCACCGGTGCCCCCACCGGGCGAACCGGCGGGAACGCCGGGGCAGATCGGTGCCGAACAAACCGACGTCGAAGCAGACCGCTGACGAACAGTCGGTGACGCCGGCGGCGTCGAGAACCGTTCGGCGGCATACTGCGTGCGATGGCCGAGCCCGCACCCGTTCCCGTCGACGCGCCGGTGGTCGAACCCACGCCCGTCGTCCTCGTCCACGGTTTGCGCGTGAGCGGCGCGACCCTGCACCGGGTCGCGGCGGCTGTGGCCGGTCCCGACCCGAGGCGCGCGGTCGCCACCCCCGACCTCCCTGGCCACGGGCAGCGCCGCGACGAGACGTTCACGATGTCCGGCGCGGTGGACGCCGTGCTCGCCGAGATCAGCGGGTTCGGCCGGCCGGCGGTCGTGGCCGGGATGTCGATGGGCGGCTACGTGGCGATGGCGGTCGCCGGACGCCATCCGGAAGCCGTCGCGGCCCTCGTCCCGATGTGCGCGACCGCGCAGCCCAGTCCGCTGCTGGCCGCGCCGTTCGAGACGTTCGGTGCGGTCACCGCGTTCCTGCCGCGTCAGGCGGCGATCATCAGTCAGGTGGCCACCCGCCTCGCCGTGGGACGTCAGGTGTCCGCCGACATGGAGATCGGCGGACTGGCACTGGGGTCGATCGCCGACGTCGTCGCCGAGATCAAGCGGTTCGACGCGCTCGGCGAGGTCCGGCGCTACCCCGGCCGAACGATGTTCGTCAACGGTAGCCAAGACCAGTTCCGGGTCCACGAACAACGTTTCGTCGAGGCAACACAGCACGCGTCGCTGACCATCGTCCCCGGGGCGAGCCATCTCTTCCCGCTCATCCAACCGGAACTCGCCGGGCGACTGGTTCACGACGTCGCGGCGAGCTGCGACGGCGCCGCGGCCGGACTCGCCGACCTGGATCCATAGGTCCTACCTCAGGATGTCTGAGCCGCCCCCAGCTTGAGCGCGATCGCCTCTCGTGATCGGATGACTGTTGATCACTGCAACGATCATCAGCGGTGTCACCACGCGACGGACCCGGCGGGAGGCTGGATGGGCACGATCGAGGTCACCGGCACGCTGCAGAAGCAGGCCTGGGCCGACAAGGTGTTGCCCCCGGTCGAGGAGGTCCGGCCGCAGCTGTGGTCGATCCCGGTCCCCATGGGATCCAATCCGTTGCGATACGTCCTGGTCTACGCCCTCGGATTGCCCGACGGCGGTCTCGCACTGATCGACGCCGGCTGGCCGTCCGACAAGTCGTGGGACATCCTCGTCGCAGGCATCCACTCCACCGGCCACGACCTCGCCGACATCAGGTCTGTCGGCGTGACCCATCTGCACCCCGACCATTTCGGGCTCGTGCCGCGTCTACTCGAGCACGTGGACGCCGAGCTGTGGATGCATCGCAACGATTCCCGGTACCTGCGCCACTACTCCGATGCCGAGGTGGAGACCCAACTCGGCCAGGCGCGATCCGAACTCCGCGCTCTCGGCGCACCGACCGAGGTCGCCGACGAGGGGCTGGTCGGTTTCATCCGCCTGCCCGACGGGCGGACCGTCGACCGCGAGCTGACCGGGGACGCCCCGCTCGACATCCCCGGCTGGGATCTCCGCGCCGTCTGGACCCCGGGCCACACCGCGGGGCACCTCTGCTTCGCCGACGACACCGCCGGCATCGTCTTCACCGGCGACCACCTGCTGCCGCGGATCAGTCCGAACATCTCGACCAATCCCATGCAGACCGACAGTCCCCTCGCCGACTACCTGATCTCGCTGGCCAACACCGAGAAGATGCGTGACCACGAGGCGCTGCCGTCCCACGAGTACCGGTTCCGAGGCCTCGGCGACCGTGTCACCGGTCTCCTCACGCATCACGAGGAGCGGCTCGATGAGATCGCCTCGACCGTGACCCGGTATCCGGAGAGCACGGCCTGGGAGATCACCCGGTCGGTGACGTGGTCGCGGCCGTTCGAGGAGCTGTCCCTCACCCTCAGCCGACTCGCGTTGCGGGAGACCCACGCCCATCTCGTCGTCCTGCAGGAACGCGGCGTCCTCGACGCCCACGTTCCCGATGAGACGGCGACCGATCCGACCACCCCGGAACCGATCCGCTGGTTTGCCGCCGGCGAGCCCACACCGGCTGAGCCGCAACAGATCTCCACATCCGAGAACACCTGACCGCCCGTCCCGTCCACCAACTCCAGGAGTCCCCATGAGTGCCGTGCTCACCGAGTTCGCCGACGGCGTCGCCGTCATCACGATCAACCGCCCCGAGGCGAAGAACGCCGTGAATCTCGAGGTGTCGGAGGGTATCGCCGCCGCGATCGACGAGCTCGAGTCGCGCGACGACCTCACCATCGGCATCATCACCGGTGCCGGTGGCACGTTCTGCGCCGGGATGGACCTCAAGGCCTTCGCCCGCGGCGAGAAGGTCGCGCTGGACGGACGCGGGTTCGGGGGCCTCACCGAGGCCCCGCCGACCAAGCCCCTCATCGCCGCCGTCGAGGGCTGGGCGCTGGCCGGCGGATGCGAACTCGCGTTGTCGGCGGACCTCGTCGTCGCAGCAAACGACTCCAAGTTCGGCATCCCCGAGGTCAAGCGCGGACTCGCCGCCGCCGCCGGTGGCCTCCTACGCCTCCCGAAGATCCTCCCCTACCAGCTCGCCATAGAACTCGCGCTCACCGGCGACCCGCTCACCGCGGCACGCGCCCACCAGTTCGGCCTGGTCAACCGGATCACCGAACCCGGCGAGGCACTCGCCGGGGCCCGCGAACTGGCCGCCGTCATCGCCGCCAACGGCCCCCTTGCCGTCCGCGCCACCAAACAGGTCACCTCCATGGCGATCCGCTACACCGATCCCGAACTCATCAAGAAGCAGTGGGACTTCCTCGGTCCGGTGTTCGTCTCCGACGACGCCAAGGAAGGTGCGGTCGCCTTCGCCGAGAAACGCGCGCCGCGATGGACCGGCAAGTGACAGATCCGGGCGCAGTACTCATTCGGCCCGCTCGCTCCGCTCCCGGCGCCGGATAGAGTGACCGGGGTGGACCTGCACCTCGTGACCTACTTCGTCGCCGTGGTCGACCACGGCGGCATCACGAAGGCCGCCCAGTCGCTCTACATCTCACAGCCGTCGCTGTCCCAGGCGATCCGCACGCTCGAGAGACGTCTCGGCGTCACCCTGTTCGACCGCACCGGACGACGCCTCGAACTCACCGAGGCCGGACGCAAACTCGACGTAGCCGCCCGGCGCATCCTGGCCGACGTCGACCGCGCCAAGGCCAAGGTCGACGCGGTTCGGGAACTGCGCGCCGGTCGCGTCGACATCGTGACCTACGCGGCGTTCAGTGTGGACCCGGTGGTCAACATCGTTCGACTGTTCCGGGAACGGTTCCCACGCTTGTCGGTTCGAGTCGTCTCCGCCGACAGTCCCACCGGGGTGTTGTCGGCGTTGCGATCCGGGGACGCCGAGATCGGGATCATGGACTCGGCCGCCGAGCACGCGACCTTCACCGCCATCCCGATGGCCGAGCAGGAACTCATCGTCGCGGCGCCGACGACGCTCGCCGACGTTCTGCCCGAACCGATACCGCAGTCTGCGGTGCGCTCGCTGCCACTCGTCGTCGATCACAGCGACCCGATCAGCGCGGAACTCCTCAGCGGACTCCTCGACGACAACGCCAAGAACGTAGTGGTCGACTGCCAGTTACCGTCCGCGGTGTGGAGTCTGGTCAAGAAGGGCACGGGCGCAACGGTTCTCCCACGCACCGTGGCCGACCGGCAGCTTGCCGGACTTCGTCGGCTCGCGCTCGACCCACCACTCACCCGACCGTGGGGTCTCGTGCTGCGATCCGGGCTCCCCTCGCCGGCCGCCCTCGCCTTCATCTCCGCGGCGAAGGTCCACTGCGGGATCGCGCCGGACCCCGCCGAACCACGGGATTGGTGACACGCCATGGAATTGCGACAGGTCGAGTACTTCCTGGCGGTGGTCGAGAACAAGGGCATCGGCGGGGCCGCGTCGGCTCTCGGTGTCGCGCAACCCACCGTGTCCCAAGCACTCCGGGCGCTCGAACGCGAACTCGGAGTCCAGCTGTTTCACCGCATCGGTCGCGGGATGGTCCTGTCGGCGGCCGGGCGCACGATGGTCGGTCCCGCGCGACAGATCGTGCGCGACATGGACGCCGTCGACGATCTGCTCTCCGCCTCGGCGGACGAACTCACCGGCCACCTCGAGATCCTGGCCTTCGCCGCGACCGCGGTCGGGCCCGTCGTCGATCTCGTCGCCCGGTTCCGGGCCGCCTATCCGCGGGTTTCGGTGCGACTCGGCGAGTTACGCGATGAGACCAGGGCCGCGTCGGCCATCGAGGACGGTCATTGCGAGTTCGCCGTCGCCCACCTACCCATCGCCGGCGACGACCTCGAGGTGATCGTGATCGGCGAACACGAACACGTGCTCGTCTACCCGCCGGGCACCGACGTACCCGAGGGCCCGATCCCGCTGAACAATCTGCCGGCGATCCCGATGGTGTTCGTGCCACGCGGCTACTCGGTGGCCGACGAGTTCGAGGAGGCGATCCGCGTCGGGGGCGTCCGCCCGCCGCTGGCCGTGCTGTCGGAGATCCGCGAGGAACGGCTCCCGATGGTGGAGTCCGGAATCGGTGGCACTCTACTCGAACGATCGGTGGCGGAGTCGGCCGATGAGCCGGTCGTGATCCGTGAGATCGAACCGAATGTGGTGCGACCCTTCGCCATCGCATTCCACCCGCCGTCGCTGTCGGCCGTCGGTCAGGCCTTCGTCGACCTCGTGCGCGAAACTGCGGGGTGACGGGTGGAACACCGGGCCCCACCGGTGCGGATCAGGTGGGGCCCGGTGAGTCTCGGGGTCAGCTGACGCGTTCGAAGACCGCGGCGAGGCCCTGGCCACCGCCGATGCACATGGTCTCCAGGCCGTAGCGGGCCTCGCGCCGGTGCAGTTCACGCGCCAGGGAGGCCAGCATGCGTCCGCCGGTGGCGCCGACCGGGTGGCCCAGCGAGATGCCCGAGCCGTTGACGTTGGTGCGGTCGAAATCGCCGCCGGCACCGAACCGGCCGAAACCCCACTCGCGGGTGACGGCGAGTGCCTGCGCGGCGAACGCCTCGTTGAGCTCGATCACGTCGATGTCGGCGAGCGTCAGACCGGCCTTGGCAAGCGCCTTCTCGGTCGCGGGGACCGGCCCGATCCCCATGGTGCGCGGCGGCACACCGGCCAGACCCCATGACACCAGCTTCACCAGCGGGCGTAGACCCAGCTTCTCGGCGACCTCGGGGGTGGTCACGAGCGCCATCGACGCGGCGTCGTTCTGACCGCTGGCGTTGCCCGCCGTCACCGTCGCGTCCGGATCCGTCTTGCCCATGATCGGCTTCAACTTCGACAGCGACTCGACCGAGACATCCGGGCGTGGATGCTCGTCGGTGTCGATGACCCGGTCACCAGACCGGGCGCCGGGAGCGGAGCGAGCGGGCCCACTCGCACCGGAAGCCACGGTGACCGGGATGATCTCCTCGGCCAGTACGCCATCCTTCTGGGCGCGGACCGCTCGTTCGTGCGATGCCACAGCCAGTTCGTCCTGTTCTTCCCGGGAGATCTCGTAGTCCTTGCGCAGGTTCTCGGCCGTCTCGATCATGCCGCCGGGCACCGGGTAGTTCTTGCCGCCGGCGGTCGAGCGCGCCCGGACGAGGCTGTCGTGCATGGCAATTCCGGTCCGGGCCCCACCCCACCGCATGTCCACCGAGTAGAACGACGCGTTGCTCATCGACTCGGCACCGCCGGCGACCACGACGTCGTTGTCCCCCGAGGACACCTGGTAGGCGGCCTGGATGACGGCCTGTAGTCCCGACCCGCAACGACGATCGATATGCATGCCGCCCACTGTGATCGGCAACCCGGCATCGAGTGCGATGACTCGTCCCAGGGCGGGCGCCTCGCTGTTCCCGTTACAGTGACCGAGGATGACGTCCTCGACCTTCTCCGAGTCGAGTCCGGTCCGGTCGAGCATCCCCGTCAGCGCGGCGACCCCGAGATCAACGGCGGTGAGATTCTTGAACATCCCGCCGTAACGGCCGATCGGGGTACGGACCGGTTCGCAGATGACGACGTCGCGCATGGGTGACCTTTCGGTGTCAGAGGAGGCGTGGAGCAGGGCCGGCGGTCACATGAAACGGCCGCCGGTCACCTCGAGGACGGTGCCCGTCATGTACGACGACATGTCACACGCCAGGAACAGCGCGACGCTCGCGACCTCACCGACCTCGCCGGCGCGCCGCATCGGGATCTCCGCCATCTTCTGGTCCCACGCTTTCTGCGGCATCGCCTCGGTCATCGCCGACCGGATGAGGCCGGGCTGGATCGCGTTGACCCGCACGCCGTGATGGGCCATCTCCTTGGCCGCGGCCTTGGTGAGGCCGACGATGCCCGCCTTGGCGGCCGAGTAGTTGGTCTGCCCGACCATGCCGACCTTGCCCGACAGCGACGAGATGTTCACGATCGCACCACGCTTGGCCTCGCGCATGATCGCCGCCGCCTTGCGTGTGCCGTTCCAGGTGCCTTTGAGATGCACCGAGATGACCTGATCGAAATCGTCTTCGGTCATGGTGCGCATCGTCGCGTCCCGGGTGATCCCGGCGTTGTTCACCAGCACATCGAGTGCCCCGAACCCGTCGACCGCGGCCGCGAGCAGCGCGTCGACCTCCCCCGCGTCGACGACGTCGCACCTCACCGCGCGGGCCACGTCGCGGCCGCCGAGCTCGTCCGCGGCCGCCTGCGCGGCGTCGAGGCTGAGGTCGCCGAGCACGACTCGCGCGCCGGCGTCGACGAACGAGCGGGCGATCTCGAAACCGATGCCCTGGGCTCCGCCGGTCACGACGGCGGTACGACCCTCCAGCAACGCGGCGGCGGGCGGGTGCGATGACATGTATCGGAGTCCTTTCGAGGGCGGCGGGGTGACGGTCGTCGGGCAACCGGTCGCGAAGCGCCGGGCCCGCGGGAGTGCCGCGGGGACAAATCTATCGAGGTTCCGCCCCGATCGTCCCCTCCGCGCTCATACGCAACGGCTATCGCAGCGATCCCGGTTTCGTATTGGACCCCTCGCCCGCCGGCCGCGAGAGTGACAGCATGACCGGAGTGATGCATTCAGCGCGGACGACCTCCTCCGAGGTGGGCGACGAGGACTTCGCCGACATCCTCGCCGCGACGCGCGAGTTCGTCCGCGAGGTGGTGGTCCCGCGGGAGCAGGAGATCCTCGACACCGACGCCATCCCCGACGACATCCGCCAGACAGCGAAGGGCATGGGCCTTTTCGGCTACGCCATCCCGCAGGAGTGGGGCGGTCTCGGACTCGATCTGACCCAGGACGTCGAACTCGCGATGGAGCTCGGGTACACCTCCCTGGCGCTGCGGTCGATGTTCGGCACCAACAACGGCATCGCCGGCCAGGTCCTCGTCCACTTCGGCACCGACGAGCAGAAGTCGGCGTGGCTGGAGAAGATCGCGTCCGGCGAGGTCGTCGCCTCGTTCGCGCTGACCGAACCGGGGGCCGGGTCCGATCCGGCCGGACTGCGCACGAAGGCCGTCCGCGACGGTGACGACTGGGTGATCACGGGCGAGAAGCGGTTCATCACCAACGCACCGCTGGCCGATCTGTTCGTCGTGTTCGCGCGTACCCGCCCGGCCGACGAGAACGGCACCGGAATCGCGGTGTTCCTCGTCCCCGCGGACGCCGCCGGCCTCAGCGTCGGCGCCAAGGATCGCAAGATGGGCCAGGAGGGCGCCTGGACCGCGGACGTGCACTTCGACGCCGTGCGGGTGCCGGCGTCGGCACTGGTCGGCGGCAGCGAGGACGTGGGCTACAAGGCCGCGATGATGAGCCTGGCCCGGGGCCGGGTGCACATCGCGGCTCTCTCGGTGGGCACCGCGCAGCGTGCGCTCGACGAGTCGGTCACCTGGGCCGCCACCGCCACCCAGGGCGGTACCGCGATCGGCGAGTTCCAACTGGTCCAGGCCATGCTCGCCGACCAGCAGGCCGGGGTGATGGCCGGGCGCGCACTGGTGCGCGAGGCCGCCCGGGCGTGGGTCGACGACACCGACCGCCGCATCGCCCCGTCGGCTGCCAAGCTGTTCTGCACCGAGATGGTCGGGAAGGTCGCCGATCTCGCCGTGCAGATCCACGGCGGCAGCGGTTACATGCGCGATGTCGCGGTGGAACGCATCTACCGCGAGGTGCGGTTGCTGCGCCTGTACGAGGGCACCAGCGAGATCCAGCGACTCATCATCGGGCGCAACCTGGTCAAGCGCGCGCAGCGCTGACCACACGCGCGTGCGCCGGCGCCTCGGGCGCCGGCGCTGACCCTGTCAGGCGTTCGCCAGGCGCTCCCGCAACGCCACCTTCTGGACCTTGCCGGCCGCCGAGGTGGGCAGCTCGTCGACCACGTACACGTCCCGGATCTTCTTGTAGGGCAACACCTGCGCGGCGACGAAGTCCGACACCGCATCGGCGTCGATGACGTGACCGTCCCGGGCGACGAGGAAGGCCACCGGCTCCTGCCCCACCGCACCCGCCTCCCGGGCGACGACCGCCGCCGCACCGACGTCCGGATGCGTCACCAGGATCTCCTCGAGCTCGCGTGGATACACGTTGTAGCCCTTGTAGATCAGCATGTCCTTCGCACGGTCGCAGATGTAGAGGTACCCGTCGGCGTCGCGGTAGGCGATGTCACCGGTGTCGAGCCACCCGTCGACGAACTGCTCGGCCGTCTTCTCAGGGTGATCGAGATAGCCGTCGGTGACCTGCGGTCCGCGCACCCACAACTGTCCCTTCTCCCCCGGCGCGAGGACCACGGCCGGATCGTCGACGGCGCGGATCTCGATCTCGGTGTCGAACGTTGGCAGGCCCACACTCCCGAGCCGGTATCGACCCCCGGACGTCAGGGGCGCCGAGGACACCAGGCACGTCGCCTCGGTGAGGCCGTATCCCTCCACGATCGCCGCTGCCGGGAACGCCTTCTCGAGCTGCTCCAGGGTCACGTGATCGATCGGCGCCGCGCCGGAGGAGACCACCCGCACCGAGGTCAGGTCCCGTGTGGAGACGTCGGGGTGCACGGCGAGCGCATGCCACATCGCGGGACTCCCGGTCACGTACGACGCCCGATGCGCCTCGATGAGGGCCAGCATCCGCCCGGGCTCGAAACGACCGGCGAACACGTGCGTGGCGCCGCACAGCAGGAGGAACGACATGTTGATGAGGGCGTGCGCGTGGAACAGCGGGGACACGACGACCGTCGCCGCATGCCCGGGGACCACCCCCGGGTTCTCCGACGACCGGGGAGTGAGGGTCAGGAGACCGTCGGTTCCCACCGCCACGGAATGACCTGCCCGCCAGGCGATCATCTGCGTGACGTTGCCGAGCACGTTGCGGTGCAGGACCCGAACGCCCTTCGAGACACCCGTGGTGCCGCCGGTGAAGGCGAGGTGCGCGACATCGTCGCTCGTGGTCGAGACCGGCGGGGCCGTCTCCTGCCCGACGACGAACTCCGCCAGGGAGACGGAGTCGATGCCCTCCGGCGCATCCGCGGCCCCGTCCACCGTCACCACCGTCGTCAGCGCCGTCCCGACGGCGGCGGACAGAAGACGTGCGGACTGCTCGACCTGCGTGAAACCCACCACCGCACCGGTTTCCGCGATCTGACGCCGCAGACCCGGTACGGGCTGCAACGGATTGACCAGGGTCACCGTCGCACCGGCCCGCAGTGATCCGTAGTAGGCGACGACGAACTCGATGCTGTTGGTCAAGTACAGCAGGACCACATCGCGATCGCTCACTCCGACCGCACGCAGGGCCGACGCCACGGCGGCCGAGCGCACGTCGAGCTCGGTGAACGTGAGCGTCGTCGCGCCGTCGACGACGGCCGCGCGCTCGCCGTAGAGGGCGGCCATACTCGCCGGCAGCACCGCCATCGTGGCGTCGGGATAGCTGAGAGTGGTGGGCGCCGTGTCAGACATCGCGATGAATCCTCTCGAAAGGCGTTGTGGGGGACGCAGAACGGACGTGCCGGGGTTCGGGTTACCGCGGCGCCATCCGGATCGCCCCGTCGAGGCGAATGGTCTCGCCGTTGAGATAGGTGTTCTCCAGGATCGACGCGGCGAGTTGACCGAACTCCTCCGGCCTACCGAGCCGCGCCGGACTGGGAATGCTCGCGGCGAGCGCATCGCGCACGTCGTCGCGCAGCCGGGCGAGCAACGGCGTGTCCATCGTGCCCGGCGCGATGGTGTTGACGCGGATGAGCTTGCTGGCCAGGTCCCGTGCGGCGACCAGCGTCATCCCGACGATGCCCGCCTTCGACGCCGAGTAGTTGATCTGCCCGATCTGTCCCTCGTACGCCGCGACCGACGCGGTCATGATGATGGCGCCCCGCTCCCCGTCGACGGGCTCCTGTCGAGCGATACGTTCCGCGCCGAGCGAGAGCGCATGGAACGACCCGACGAGGTTGAGCTTGATGACGAACTCGAAGTCCTCCACCGAACCCGCCTTGCCCTCCTTGTCCAGGATGCGCATGCGCCGGCCCGCGCCGGCACAGTGCACGAGTCCGCGCAGGCCACCTCGGTCGTCGGCGGCATCGAGTGCGGCGGCGAACTGTTCACGATCGGTGATGTCGGCGGCCGCGAACGACGCTGCGGCGCCGAGTCCGTCGGCCACGGCCTGACCGTCCGAGGTCGGCAGATCGATCAGGGTGACCAGGCCACCGGCGTCGACGACGCGCTGAGCAGTTGCGAGCCCGAGACCGGATGCGCCGCCGGTGATCGCGACCGACAGTCCATTGAGTTTCATTGTTATTCAGTACCTTTCGATGAAATTGTTCCGTGCCCCCTGAGGGGCGAGCTTGCGAGCCCGGCCCCGGCTCCCTGAGGTGCGAGCGAAGCGAGCCCCCGTTGCTCCCTGAGGTGCGAGCGAAGCGAGCCCCCGTTGCTCCCTGAGGTGCGAGCGAAGCGAGCCACGAAGGGCTTCGCAACGTGTCTCACCAGGCCCTTCGTGGCTCGTCGACCTCGACGCGCTCCTTCGTCGCTTGCTCGGCCCGGCGGCTATCGCTCCTCACACCTCAGGGAGCAATGGGATGGGGTCGCTTCTTTCGGATCAGGGAGCAGGGAGCAGGAGGGCCAGCGGTGCTGCGCTTCTTTCGAATCAGAGCAGTTCGAGGATGGTGGTGTTGGCCATGCCACCGGCCTCGCACATCGACTGCAGTCCGTACCGGATTCCGTTGTCGCGCATGTGGTGGACGAGCCGGGTCATGAGGATGGCGCCCGAGCCGCCGAGCGGGTGACCGACGGCGATCGCACCGCCGAGCGGGTTGAGACGCTCGATGTCGGCACCCGTCTCTGCCTGCCACGCAAGCGGAACCGGGGCGAACGCCTCGTTGATCTCGAAGGCCCCGATGTCGTCGATCGACAATCCCGAGCGCTTGAGCGCCTTGGCCGTGGCCGGGATCGGCCCGGTCAGCATGATCACCGGGTCATCGGCGGCGACGACCGCGGTGTGGATGCGGACGATCGGCGTGAGACCGTGCGACTTCGCGGTCTCGCCGGACATGATCAGCAGGGCACCCGACCCGTCGGAGATCTGCGAGGAGTTGCCGGCGTGGATCACGCCGTCCTCGCTGAAGGCCGGCTTGAGCTTGGCGAGCGATTCGAGCGTCCCACCGCGGCGGATGCCCTCGTCCCCCTCGAGTACCCCCGGGATCGGCGCCAATTGGGCGTCGAACGCACCGCGGTCGGCCGCCTGCGCAGCGAGTTCGTGCGAGCGCAGCGAGTACTCGTCGAGGCGGGTGCGGTCCAATCCCCATTTCGCGGCGACCATCTCGGCGCCGATCCCCTGGCTGAACTTGTCGACGCCGTAACGGTCGAGGACCGTGGGCGGCTGATGCTCGCCATTCGGTGCGGCGCTGCCCATCGGGACCCGGCTCATCGACTCGACCCCGCCGGCGATCACGACATCCTGCTGGCCGGACACCACCGCCGCGGCCGCCATGCTGACCGCCTGCTGGCTGGACCCGCAGGCGCGCGTCACGGTGGTTCCGGGGACGCTCTCGGGCCAGCCGGCGGCGAGCACGGCCGTCCGGGCGACATTGCCCGCCTGCTCGGCGGCTTGGCTGACACATCCCCAGACGACGTCGTCGACGACGGCCGGATCGATGCCGGTCCGCTCGACGAGCGCCTCCAGTACATGGGCGGACAGGTCGGCGGGATGGATACCGGACAGGGCGCCGCGGCGGCGGCCGATGGGCGCGCGGACCGCGTCGACGATCACTGCATCACGCATGGGGACTCCTCGATGTCAGGGCAAGGGATGAAGTTGTGTCCGACGTGCACCACGCCGGCGGACGCCGATCGCCCGTTGTGACGAGCCGACCACCGGGGCGCTTGGCAGACAAGTCGATTCACACTCACAGTCGATGAGGCCCTACCTATGGGACGCGCACGTCACGAGGTGGCGCCTTCGACGGCCGGCGCGTGCGGACGCAACCGAGCACGATCGCGCTCGGGATCGGCGAAGACCAGCGCGAGCACCGCGCACACCGCGGCGACGATTCCGAGCACCTGGAACGCGGTGGCGTAACCCTCGGCCGGCGTGGCGGCCGCGTCGACGATGACACCCGTCGCGTACGGCGCGACGAGACCGCCGATCGCCATGATCGCCAGGAAGACACCCAGCGTTCCGGCGGTCTGCCGGGGCGGGCAGATCTCGGCGACGGCCGCGTTGAACAGCGGGAACACCGTGGCCGCGAATCCATAACCGATCGACAGGATCGCGACCGCGACGATCGGTGTGCCGACCGAGGGCAGCAGGAACAGCAGGACGCCGGAGACGAGAACCCCGACCGACGGCACGACGATGCGCAGCATCCGCGAGGTCGCCCCTTTCGAGATCATCCGGTCACTCGTGATCGAACTCAGCACCATCAGGAGCAGGCCGACGATCGAGGGGAACGCGAACATCGACCCGGACTGCAGGCGGCTGTAGCCCAGCCCCTCTTCGAAGTACGACGGCAACCACGTGAGCACGACACTGACCAGCGCATATACGCTCATCACGACGAGCGCGCCGGTGACGAAGGTGCGTGAGCGGAAGATCGAGATCCACGGCGTCGCGGGTTCGGCGTCGGCGCTCGCGGTGGTCTTCCCACTAGCGATGTACGGGCCGTTGCGCCACGTCGAGAGCCAGATGACACACCAGATAAGACCACCGGCGGCGAGGGCGATCAGTGCCCAGCGCCACCCGAAGCTCACTGTGATCACGGCGAGCAGCGGAGCGATCGCGATCTTCGAGATTGACGCGGCACCGGCGAGGAGGGCACCGGGCAAGGCGCGCCGGGCCGGCGGATGCCAGGAGTAGGCCGCGGTGTGCAGGAGCGCCGAGCTCGGACCTTCGGCGAGACCGAGGAACAGCCGACTGAGGACGAGGACCGCGAACGACGCCACGACCACCATGGGGAGCATGGCCGCGGCCCAGCACAGGGCCAGGAGGACCAGCGACCAGCGACCAGCGCAGGGTCATCCAGCGGTTGAGCAGTCCCGCGAAGAAGCCGCCGATCGTGAACGTGAGGAAGAACAGGCTGCCGACGAGACCGATCTGCGAGGAGCTCAGACCCAGCTCCTCGCGAGGGTTGCGCGATGATGCCCAGCACCGCCTTGTCGGCGTAGTTGATCACGTAGAGGCTGACCAGCAGAGCCGTGAGACCCCAGGCGCCGGCGCGTGATTCGCCGCGCGGGCCGAGACCACGCGGCGTCTGGGCCGCTTCGAAGTCGACGGTGTGGGCGGGACCATCGGGTCCCGTGCGCGCCGCTGACCCGGGCTTGTCGCCGGCTCCTGATCCGGAGGCGGTGGAGACCGTCATGGCATTACCTCTTCCAGCCGAGTGATCTGGGTTGCGATGCGCTCCGTCAGTGTTATGGCTCACATCCGTTCCGATTCAAACCAGGGTCGAACCCCTCTGACAACGTTCGCTCGGCGAACGACCTGACTGTCGCTGCCTATGTGTTGAGGACACGGCGATGCGAGAGGGGTCATCGGCGATGGCTATCGGATCGATAGGCGCCGGTGGCGCACCCGAGAGCCATTGGCTCGCGCTATCGCTCCCTTAGTTCACCGCGACTACTTCGCCGGGCCGCCGCCGGGCATGCTGTGAGACGGACGCGTGGCGAGTCGCGCACCACGTCCGCCCGACGGTGCGAGCGCACCCCGACCGACTTCGGAGAACAGCCACCATGACCCGCCTCGCGCAGACCCTGGGCCTCACCGAGATCCAGACGGAGATCCTGGCCAACGTCCGCTCGTTCGTCGACAAGCAGATCATCCCCACCGCTCAGGAACTCGAGCACGCCGACGAGTATCCGCAAGCCATCGTCGACGGCATGGCCGAGATGGGCCTCTTCGGCCTGATGATCCCCGAGGAGTACGGCGGACTCGGCGAGTCGCTGCTGACCTACGCGCTGTGCGTCGAAGAGCTCGCACGTGGATGGATGAGCGTCTCGGGGGTGATCAACACCCACTTCATCGTGGCGTACATGATCCGCCAGCACGGGACCGACGAGCAGAAACAGCGCTTCCTCCCCCGCATGGCGACGGGCGAGGTGCGCGGCGCGTTCTCGATGTCCGAACCGGAACTGGGGTCCGACGTCGCGGCGATCAAGACCAGCGCGAAGCGGGACGGAGACGACGGATACGTCATCAACGGCCAGAAGATGTGGCTGACCAACGGCGGGTCGTCGACTCTCGTTGCCGCTCTTGTCCGTACCGAGGAGGGCAACGAGAAGCCGCACAAGAACCTCACGACGTTCCTGGTGGAGAAGCCGGCCGGCTTCGGCGAGGTACTCCCAGGCCTGACCATCCCGCGCAAGCTGGACAAGATGGGCTACAAGGGCATCGACACCACCGAACTGATCTTCGACGGTTACCGCGCGCCCGCCACCGACATCCTCGGCGGCGAACCGGGCCGCGGTTTCGCGCACATGATGGACGGCGTCGAGGTCGGGCGCGTCAACGTGTCGGCCCGCGCCTGCGGAATCGCCCAGCGCGCCTTCGAACTCGCGGTGAAGTACGCGCAGCAGCGGTCCACCTTCGGCAAACCCATCGCCGAGCACCAGGCCGTTGCGTTCTCGCTGGCCGAGATGGCGACGAAGGTCGAGGCGGCACACCTGATGATGGTCAATGCGGCACGACTGAAAGACTCCGGCGAGCGCAACGACGTCGCCGCCGGGATGGCCAAGTACTTGTGCAGTGAGTACTGCGCCGAGGTCACCCAGGCCAGCTTCCGCATCCACGGCGGTTACGGCTACTCGAAGGAATTCGAGATCGAGCGCCTCATGCGCGACGCGCCCTTCCTGCTGATCGGCGAGGGCACCAGCGAGATCCAGAAACAGATCATCTCCAAGGGGCTCCTACGCGAATATCAGGAGCGATGACCACTTGAGGTGAATGTCGTCAGACCCGTCCGCCCACAACAGTTTCGAGGGACCAATGCAGCGTCGCATCTTCACCGAGGACCATGAGTCCTTCCGCAAGACCATCCGTGACTTCATCGCCAAAGAGGTCGCGCCGGTGTACCACGATTGGGAGAAGCAGGGCCATCCGCCGCGTGAGTTCTACAACAGGCTGGGCGAACTCGGCGTCCTGGGCATCGAGGCACCCGAGGAGTTCGGGGGCGGTGGCGTCTCGGACTTCACCTATTCGATGGTGATCGCGGAGGAGACATCGGCGGCCGGTGTCACCTTCGGCAGTTACTCGGTGCACTCGAACCTGATCCTCCCCTACCTCGTCGAGTACGCCACCGACGAGCAGAAGCAGCGGTGGTTGCCCGGATTCTGTTCCGGCGAACTCATGTTCGCGATCGCCATGACCGAACCCGGCACCGGGTCGGACCTCGCCAACATCTCGACCACCGCCAAGCTGTCCGAGGACGGGTCGCACTACGTGCTCGACGGCGCGAAAACGTTCATCACCGGCGGCGCCTTGGCCGACCGCATCCTGGTCGTCGCCCGGACCGCACCGTTCGACGAGTCGAATCGTCGTGCGGGCCTGTCGATCCTGGTGGTCGACACCTCGTCGGAGGGTTTCGCCGTCGGACGCAGGATCGAGAAGATCGGCCTCAAGGCCTCCGACACCGCCGAGCTCTCGTTCAGCTCGGTCAAGGTGCCGGTCGAGGACCGGCTCGGCGAGGAGGGTGCCGGCTTCTCGTACCTGGCGCACAATCTCGCGCAGGAACGACTCACCATCGCCATCGGGGCGTCGGCCACCGCCGCCGCGGCCGTCCAGCACGCGATCGCCTACACCAAGGAGCGCGACGTCTTCGGCAAACCCGTTGCGGCGTTCCAGAACACCAAGTTCGTCCTCGCCGAGTGCTCCGCCGAGGTCGAGGCCATCCGGCAGTTCGTCGACCGCGCACTCGAACTCCACAACGAGGGTGAGCTCACCGTCCCCGATGCTGCTCGCGCGAAACTGTTCGCCACCGAGACCGCCGGCAAGGTCATCGACAAGTGCCTGCAGTTGCACGGCGGGTACGGCTATGTCCTGGAGTACCCCATCGCCCGGCTCTACGCCGACACCCGCGTCACGCGGATCTACGGCGGCACCAGCGAGGTCATGAAGACGATCATCGCCAAGGATCTCGGCCTGTAGGTGGTCCAGAGCTCTTCCAAAGTGCGGGATTCGTAACGGTTTCCAGTACGAATCCCGCACTTTGCGGAGGGTGATCAGACGGTCGCTCGTCGCACCTGCGACGCGACGTATCCCGGGCGTTCCACGAGATCCGCCCAGGTGAAGTTCAACACCGTCCAGCCCAGGGCGATGAGGGTGTTGCGGCGGGTGCGGTCGTGCTGGAACGCTTCGGCGTCCCGGTGATGAGCCATACCGTCGATCTCGACCGCCACCTTCCTCCCGACGAAGGCGAAGTCGATTTCGTAACCGGACACCGGGTGGTTGGCGACCCAACCCGCTATGTCGTGCTCGGCGAACAGTTTCACGGTCAGCCGTTCGGCAGCCGAACGGGCACCAGAACCGACGAGCACGAGCATCTTCGCCATCTCGGTTGCACCACGGCAGCGGCGCCGCCGCTGGTAGGTCTCGAGGAGAGCGTCAACCGTGACCTTCTTGTTCTGAAGTGCCCGGTCGAGTACGTCCATCTTTCCTTCAACGGCGCCTTCGAGGACGGACAACGGCACCGCGGTCACCGTGAGTCCCTTCTCGACCACGACGTCGGCCGCGTCGAGGGATCTCCGGATGACCACCGTCCCCTTCTCCGGCGAACCGTGCCAGCTTCGGGGAGCGGTGACGGTGATCGTCGTCGGCCGCTTGGTCACGAGGCCGTGCCACCACGCCGCCGCGAGTCCGCTGAGAACGGCGTCCGCGGAGACCTGCAGGGTCGCCAGTCGGGTCCGGGTCCGTGCGGTCACCGGATGATCGGCCAGGCGATAGACGCCGGAACTCGCACGAACCCACTCACCGGACTTCACCCGCCGGGCCACCGAGGCACGACTGAGACCGTGCTCGCGGGCCTGCGCCGCGGTGATCACGCCGTCGCGCGTGAGGATGAAGGTCCGCAACGCAGGTGCAGTAGCCATGTGGTTGTAGACGCACCCGGGATCGCGCCGGTTCCACTTCCCGCAGAGTGCGGGATTCGTGCCGGTTTCCAATACGGATCCCGCACTCTGTCGTCGGACCCGAGGTCGTGCCTTAAGATTCCCTGAGCAAACTCGGTGGGCAGTGGAAGCGGTGTTCGGTGGTAGGCAGGTTTCGGGGCGGGGTCCAGATCTTGGCGACGGTGCTGGTCACCGCGTTCGTGGTGTCGATGATGGCGGCGGTGGCCGCGCCCGCGCAGGCGGCCCCGACGCGCTACACCGGCGGTACCTACGTCGCTCTCGGTGATTCGCGTGCGTCCGGCAGCTTCTACACCCCGACGCCCGCCTACTTCGGCGGATGCAAGCGGTCGGCGTTCAACTACCCCACCCTCGTCGCCGCCGCGACCCTGCCGCGACGCTTCATCGACGCCTCGTGTGCGGGCGCGCAGTCGGCACACCTGCACCGGGCCCCGCAGCACACCAGCGGTGGCACGAAACCCATTCAGCTGCACCTGGTTCCGCGCGACGCCCAGCTGATCACCGTGAGCATCGGCGGCAACGACATGCGGTGGGGCGCGATCTTCGGCCAGTGCCGTACCCCGGCGTTCACCGACCGGCGCTGCCGCCACAACCGTGCCCTCGAGAACGAGGTCCGGTGGCGGATCGAACTCATGGAGAACCGCGTCACCCCCGCTCTGCGCGCGATCCGGAACAAGGCGCCGCACGCCCAGATCATCGTCGTCGGCCTGGGCGGCTTCATCGGGTTCACCGGGTGCTGGCCGCTGGTCCCGCTGAGTGACCCCGACGCCCGGTGGATGCGCAAGGTCTTCAACCGCGCCAACGGCGCGCTCTGGCGGGCGTCGACCAAGGTCGGCGGCACCTTCATCGACGCCAACCGAGGATCGGCGGGACACGATGCCTGCAACCTCATCAACCCCTGGTACGAGAGCGCGCTGTCGAATCGGATCGCGCTGCCCTTCCACGTCAACCAGGCCGGCGCCGTCGCGTTCGCGGCCATGATCAACGGGGCCATCCGCCGTTAGGCCGAGACCGGTCACCCACTAGCGTTTGTCGGGTGGCTCATCTACTCGGCGCGGAAACCCTAGGCCTCGAATACCCGACCACCAAGGTCTTCGAGTCGGTGTCCCTCGGGGTCAACGAGGGCGACCGGATCGGCATCGTGGGCCGAAACGGCGACGGTAAGTCGAGCCTGCTGGCGATGCTCGCCGGACGGATGCAACCCGATTCCGGTCGCGTCACCGTCCGCGGCGGCGTCCGCATCGGCGTGCTGGACCAGGTCGACGTCTTCGACGACGACGAGACCGTCGGGCACGCCGTCGTCGGCGACCGTCCCGAACACGAATGGGCGGGTGACGCGAAGGTCCGCGACGTCATTGGCGGGTTGCTCGGCGACGTCGAATGGACAGCGCCCACCAGTTCGTTGTCGGGTGGTCAGCGCCGCCGCGTGTCGCTGGCACGCCTCCTCGCGGGCGAGCATGACGTCCTCGCGCTCGACGAGCCGACCAACCACCTCGACGTCGAGGCCATCACCTGGCTCGCCGACCACCTGAAGCGACGCTGGCCGGCCAACGCCGGCGGACTGCTGGTGGTCACCCACGACCGGTGGTTCCTCGACGAGGTGTGCACGGTCACCTGGGAGGTCCACGACCGCATCGTCGAACCCTTCGAGGGTGGCTACGCGGCGTACATCCTGCAGCGGGTGGAACGGGACCGGCAGGCCGCCGCCATCGAGGCACGACGACAGAATCTCGCCCGCAAGGAACTGGCCTGGCTCCGCCGCGGCGCGCCGGCCCGGACGTCGAAGCCGAAGTTCCGCATCGACGCGGCCAATGCCCTCATCGCCGATGTCCCACCGGTCCGCGACACGGTCGCCCTGCAGTCACTGGCCACCGCTCGTCTGGGCAAGGACGTCGTCGACCTGCTCGACGTGTCGGTCTCCTACGGTGACCGCAACGTCCTCGACGGCGTCGAGTGGCGGCTGGCGCCCGGTGAGCGCACCGGCATCCTCGGGGTCAACGGCGCGGGCAAGTCGACGCTGCTCGGCCTCATCGCCGGAACCGTGGAACCGACCGGCGGCCGGGTCAAACGCGGCAAGACGGTCAAGGTCGCCACCCTGACCCAACGCCTCGACGACCTCGACCGGTACCTCGACGACCCGGTGCGGGTGGTCATCGCGCAGTTGCAGACCACGTACACCTTCGGTTCCGGATCGAAGGCACAGGAGCTGTCGCCGTCACAGCTGCTCGAACGGCTCGGCTTCGACGGCGCGCAACTCTCGACCCCGGTCCGCGACCTCTCGGGCGGGCAGAAGCGGCGGCTGCAGTTGCTGCTCATCCTGCTCGACGCGCCGAACGTGCTGATCCTCGACGAACCCAACAATTCGATGGGTTGTTCGTTCCGGACACCTCGATTCTACCGTCGTGGCAGGGCAACGTCACGCCCTGATGCTCGACGTCGGCTCCTTGGGAGACGGTATGGCGTGCCGTGTCGCACCGCGCCGGTCGGGAGGGGTGGTCGCTGATGGCTACACCGCTTCTGGGGGCCGAAGGGCTGCACTTGGAGTACCCGACGCGGGTGGTCTTCGACTCGCTCTCGGTCGGGATCGAGGAGGGCGACCGGATCGGGATCGTCGGTCGCAACGGTGACGGCAAGTCGAGCCTGCTGGGGATGCTCTCGGGGCAGATCGAGCCGCAGGCGGGTCGGGTGACCCGGCGCGGCGGCGTGCGGTTCGGCGTGCTCGGTCAGAGTGACGACCTCGATCCGGAGGCCACGGTCGGGTACTCGATCGCCGGCGACGCGCCGGAGCATGAGTGGGCCAGCGATGCCCGCATCCGCGATGTGATCGGCGGGCTGGTCTCGGATATCTCCTGGGATGCGGTGATCGGCCGACTCAGCGGAGGGCAACGGCGGCGCGTGGCCCTCGCCGCCTTGTTGGTGGGTGACTACGAGCTCATCGCGCTAGATGAGCCTACGAACCATCTTGATGTGGAGGGTATCGCTTGGCTGGCTGAGCACATGAAGCGACGCTGGCCCAAGAACAGCGGCGGACTGCTGGTCATCACGCACGATCGCTGGTTCCTCGATGAGGTCTGCACCGAGACGTGGGAGGTGCACGACGGCACGGTCGAGCCGTTCGAGGGCGGCTACGCCGCCTACGTGCTCCAGCGGGTCGAGCGAGATCGGATGGCCGCTGCGGCCGAGAGCAAGCGGCAGAACCTGATGCGCAAGGAGCTGGCGTGGCTGCGGCGAGGCGCTCCGGCGCGCACGTCGAAGCCGAAGTTCCGGATCGACGCGGCCAACGAGCTGATCGCTGACGTGCCGCCGGTGCGCAACCCCATCGAGTTGCAGCGGGTCGCTGTCGCACGTTTGGGCAAGCAGGTCGTGGACCTGGAAGACGCGAGCGTGAGCTTCGGGGACCGGACGATCCTCGATGACGTGACCTGGCGGATCGCCCCTGGTGAGCGCACCGGCATCTTGGGCGCGAACGGTGCGGGCAAGTCGACGCTGCTCGGACTGATCTGCGGCACCCTGGAGCCGACCGAGGGACGGGTCAAGCGGGGTAAGACGGTGCAGGTCGGCATCCTCGATCAGCAGTTCTCCCAGCTCGCCGATATCGGCGGTGACCGGGTGCGCGAGGTCCTGGCCCGCACCAAGACCACGTTCCAGATCGACGGGAAAGACCTCACCCCGGCGCAGCTGCTGGAACGGCTCGGCTTCGCCCGCGAACACCTCTCGGCACGCGTCGATGACCTCTCCGGCGGGCAGAAGCGGCGGCTGCAGCTGCTGATGCTGCTGCTCAGTGAGCCGAACTTGCTGCTACTAGACGAGCCTACGAACGACGTTGATGCGGACATGCTCGCCGCGTTGGAAGACCTACTGGACTCCTGGCCGGGCACGCTGATCGTGGTCTCGCACGACCGCTACCTGCTGGAGCGGGTCACGGACCAGCAGTACGCCATCTTGGACGACGGGCTGCGGCATGTGCCGGGCGGGGTGGATGAGTACCTGCGGCTGCGAGCCGCGCAGGAGCAGCAGGCCGTGACCCCGTCGCCGATGAGCGCCCAGGCCGCCGAACAGAAACCATCGTCGCCTTCGTCTTCGGAGTTGTCGGGTGCGGAGCGCCGGGCGGTGCAGAAGGAGATCGGCGCGATCGAACGCCGGCTGGAGAAGCTGTCGGGAAGCATCGACCGCATCCATCAGCGTCTCGCCGACCACGATCAGAGCGACTACGGGGGCCTGCAAGGCCATACCGATGAGCTGCGCGAGGCGGAGGGCGAGGTCGCCGAGCTCGAAGAGCGGTGGCTGGAGCTGTCCGAGTCGATCAGCTGACGGGCCAGGGCTCCCGCCCCGCAGACAGAGGTTCGCGCCTGCCGCTTCGTGAGCGACAGGCGCGAATGCTGATCCCGATGACCGGGGTGATCAGGCCTGCGGCGGTCTGTGCTCGTTTCTTGTTTCGGCGGGGGTGGGTTCTCGGTAGGTCTCGGGAACCTCTTCGGCGCGACGACTGGCTCGTGATTCTCCGATCTCCTGCAACGTGAGACGGATCAGCATCTCCGACAGCTTGTGCAGATCGGGTGGTTCGCGATGCACCGCCCTGATAGAGAAATGTCGTTCGTCGTACCGACGCCGCGAGGTCTTCTTCACGTACTTACCCATCGTGCACTCCTACGCCGAGACCGTCGGTTCGGCGATAACGTGCTCCCGAGAGTTACGCTCCGTGCGCCGCTCGGTGTGCTCGTGGATGCGCACGCGGGCAAGCAGAACCAGGCTGACGGGGCCGATCCAGAGCAACTTGAGCCCCGACCAGATCGCGACCAGCACGATGAGGTTGAGCCAGCCCGGCCCGCCGTCACGGATGATGACGGTCAGTAGGCTCGCGGCGTAGAGGTACGGGATCGCGAGCAGCATCGCCGGGATGCCCCACTTGAGGCCGCGACGGGTGCGGACCTTGTCGAGCACGATGTTGGTCGGCATCCGGCGGCGCATGAAGACGCGGATATGGATGCTGGCGAACCAGATGAGTCGGAACATGATGCCTCCAAGCACGCAACTGTGATGAGGCAGTACGTGTGGAGTGTCCCGAAGGACGGCCCCAAAAGGGGGCCTACATGGTGAGGGGCGAATCTGCCTCTGTGCTTCTCACTCTACGCCGCGCGTACGACGCGCGGTAGCCCCCGCGGGCCGTGCTCGGTCGCTGGCGGTGCACCTTGCCGGTGACCGTCTGGGAAGGGACACAGATCATGGCGAAGCTGGCAGAGCAGGCGAAGGGTGAGCGGCAGGCACGGATGATGCTGTCGATGATCGCCGAGCCTGACGACGCGGCCACCGGCCGCATCCTGCACCGACTCGGCGGGGTCGAGACGCTCCGGCTGCTCGAAGACGACCAGGCCGCGGTGCCGGAGATGAACCGCGCCGATGCGATCGCCTGGCTCAACCGCGTCGCCCCGCGCATTGAGGGCGACATCTCGGCACGAGTTGCGGAGGCGGAACGAGCCGGTATGTCCACGCTCATCCCGACCGATACGGACTGGCCGCACGCGCTCAACGACCTCGGCTCCCGCGCCCCGTACCTGCTGTGGACACGCGGGGCGACCTCCTTCCTCGCAGGCGCTCTCACGGATCGGGTCACGATGACCGGCTCCCGGGCGGCCAGCGAGTACGGCGTCCAGGTCGCCGGGCATCTCGCCGGAGACCTGGCCCAACAGGAGCGCACCATCGTCGCCGGCGGCGCCTACGGCATCGACGCCGCAGCACACCGGTCGGCACTCGCCGACGGTGGAGGCACGATCGCGGTACTGGCCGGCGGCATTGACCGTCCCTACCCGCGCGGGAACTCGGACCTGCTGGCCCGGATCGGCGATCTGGGGGTGCTGGCCAGCGAGGCTCCTCCGGGGGCGACGCCGACCCGGTGGCGGTTCATGGCCCGCGCCCGTCTGCTGGGTGCGCTCTCGGGCGCGACGGTGATCCCAGAGGCAGGCTTCCGGTCGGGATCGCTGCTGGTGGCAACAGAAGCCCACCGGCATAGCCGCGCCGTCGGAGCGGTCCCCGGCCCGGTCACGTCGGCGGCGAGTGCGGGTCCGCATGAGCTCATCAAGCGCGGACGCGCCGAGATCATCACCGATACCGCGGACGTGACCGCCCTGCTGGATTCGCTGGATGATCCAGGCCGGCTGCTGAACCGCCAGGCAGCCTATCGGCCGTTCGAGACTCAGGAGCCCGCTTCTTTCGGGTTGCCGACAATTCGTCAGTTCTAGGATCGCCACGCTGAAAACGTCGAGACCACACGGGCGAGAAGCCGTCTCTGTGGAGCGCAGTCATCCCGGCAGAGGTGCCCTTCACTCGGTTGATGGGTTGAGTGCAGCGGAAACTAAATCGTTGCCACTACTTCTCCGAGAAGCGAACGTTCAAAACTAGTAAGCGGTATTCTCTCTGTGCCACGCAACGCCTGAATTGCTTCAAGCATCTCATCGAGACTTCGGGAGTTCCCAAGTCCGCGTACCAACTGTCGCGATATCTCAAGAGGCAGGCCGTACTCCTCCAACGTAGTGAGATGCGGAGCGGAGAACATGCTCTCAACTCGGGCCGCGAAACCGTCGAATGACCCAGATTCCAATCCGCGCTCCTCAAGAATCTCGCTCACGACTACATCGAGCGCCCTCAACGCAGTGGGAAAATTGTGGTCTAGCCAGTACCGCACGAAATCGAACGCCGCCTCAATCTTCTCGTCAACGCTGGAAGATTGATCATGTTCGTTCTCAACAAACCCCGCGATAATGTCCTTCATTCGGCCTTCAACGAGAGACGCTTGATTGACTTGATAAGCGAGTTGCTGCGCGCTGTATGCGCCGTGCCCACGATGATACGAAGGAGGAATGTAGTTCCATATCAGTTCGCAGACTGCCCGAAGCTCCGCCCATTTTGGGTAGGAAGTAGACCACTGCAGCGGCTGAAGCCGTGACGTGGGCAGCGTGCGAATATGCTTCGCAAGCTCGGTTGCAGCTTCCGGTTCCACACCCTTTATCGAGCGCAGAACCTTCAGGCTAAGGCCCGACTCTTCTAATACAGGTGACACCCGCTCCCTGGTCTCGTCGCTCCAATCTCCTTCGTCGATCTGCACGAGTAGTGAACTCGGGGCAATATCGCTTTGGCTGACTCCAGGAATGTCAATCTCGGGAAACTCTCTCGTCGGGGCATCATGAAAGAGCACGATCTCACCCACGAAATGCTTAAACATTCTGCCAACACGGCCACGTATGTTGGCGAATGTGAAGTAGTTGTATGCCCTATTAGCAACTTTGCGATCAAGAATTATGATGCGTTTTGCTCGGGTATTGACTCCTTCGATCAGAGAGTTCGTGCAGACAAGCGTGTCAAGATCACCGTCTTCGAATCCCTGTACCATCTTTTGTGCGAGCCAACGAGGAAGGCGTCCATGATGCACACCCACTCCACGTCGCAGCGCTCTTGAGACAATCCAATCCGGATGGTAGTTCTCTTCGATCCACTCGGCTACTTCCGGTAAGCCCCGACTAACGGTCGCGCCACTTGACCGCTGTTCGATCAGCGCTTCCAAAACCTTTCGCGTCTTTGCTGGGCTTTGGCAATATACCAATGTGGGGTCACAGGACGAACCAATCAGTTCGGCTACTATCGCGAGGCGTTCTTCGTCGTTTGAAGCCTTGAGTTTTCTGGTGTCAGCAGCAACGGTGGAGAAATCAGTTCTGATGAAAGAAGCACGAAGGTTAGAAGGGAGGACTGATGCGAGGCCCTCCACGACTGGACCCGCAAAGTAAAACTGGGCGCCAGTCTTAGCGAGTCGCAAGAATGCCTGATTCAACATTGATGCGCGTTGTTCTAGAGTGCCTTCGCTCTCCTCCGCAAGCTTGTAGAACTCGTCAATGAAGAAGAAATCAACCGCAGGGAGTTGAGGAACCGCGAGCAACCGCTCCTGTGTCATGACCAGGATGTTGCGTTCACTCAACTCCTGGTTCGGGTGGGTGACAATCTTGTACTCACGAAATTGGGAGAGGCGTCGGCGGGTCTCATCCAGAAGTGCGATTGTAGGAACCACGAGTACCAGGTTCTTGTACCTGCCAGTTTGAACTAGTGCATCTATAACCACACTCTTTCCAAAGCTGGTTGGCGCCGAGAGAATTACATTCTCTCCTTCAACCAGGCGGTGAAATACTTGAGACTGAATGCGGTGGAAGACGGTCTCAGAGGCTGGGTTGGGTCGGTTCATTTCCATGATGACCGCATCCCGAAGAGAGTCATGGTCTGCACCTTGAACGGCATAGGGGTACAGTCCGTGCAGCATTGCTAAACTTCGAAGGATTTCGCCCTCGGGTCCCGTCCTACTGATTTTCTCAAGCGCTCGAATTACAAGATCCGTGCTTTCAGATCCGATGCCATTAATTGAAGTGAAAGCAGCAATATCGGATAGGATCTCAAACGCGTCGTCAACCTCACCGCGTAGCAGAGATGTCAGTTCTGCGTGAGAGCCTGCCATGCTTTCAACCTCCCATCGAAAGCGGACGTGAGTTCGGCCTTGGTGTCCATTGGGAAGAAAAACACGTGTGCCCTGATCTGACGAGGAAGTGTCCAGTTCTCGTACCTGTCTCGCAGACTCTTCCAGTTGTTCATGACCTCGGTTCGTAGATCAGCGAGGTACTCCTCAGTGCTCTCCTTGTGCCTGCCCGCAGCTTCGCTGTCATAGGAAATGAAGATAGGAACTACGACACTCTTGAATGTTCTGTCCAACGAGGTCTTTCGAGACAACAGCGCGGTGATCTTGTCCCGGTGAGGATAGTCGTCAGGAATCTTGTCGGTTATGGCGGCAAATTCGTACCGCAGGTAGTCGCGACTGAGATGTAGCTTCAGCTCATCATATATTGCGCTGGCTGCACCGTAGCTGTCTTTATAGAGCTTCGATTCGCCAAGCCAGAGTTCCAGTTCCCCGGAGGCTCCTGTATCGACAATGTGGGCACAGTCGAAACCTTTGACAGTGTCGTTGGCAGCGTCTTTGAAGTAGATCCGGGATATAAGTCTCGAACTTCCATAGAACTTGCGCAGAATCATGTGAAGGAGGAGTTCACCAATTTCTCCTCTTCTCTCAAAGTCAATGGTGGCGTAGACACGACTGAGAGCCTTCCCGAGCAGTGCTGTGCCAGTAGCGTGGTTGTACCCTTCCAGTTCTTGCGTAGGAAGAATCCAATCTGCTGCCCAATTGATCAGATCGACGCTGAGGTCATCGGAGCGCCATGTTCCATCTTCGAAACCGGCGCAAAACGTTGCAGATGGTAAGAGACTGTCGGTGTGATCTACGACGAGTTCAAGGATCGTCTCAGGAACTGGGAGCTTCGTAGCCATTGCCGACAGTTACCTCCGTGGATAGCTGAAGACGCTCAACGGAGGTGCCCATGAGGTCGAAGTTGCTGTCATAGCTACGCGTGCCGCAGCCATGCGGTTGAGTCACATCCTATCCTCTTCGGCTGTAGCCAAGAGGTCCTCTGGCGTGAGTGTCACCAGATGTCACAGGGATCGTTCTTGCCTCCTGACGCTGACAGAACGTTGGGCGACAGAGTCTCCGGTCTGAGGAGTATCCGCAGCTACCCGACGTATGGCTGCCGCTGCGCGGGCGCGGTCAATCTTCTGCGCCGCGCTCTGGGGTGCCGGGCCGAGTGGGGTGTCGTCGCTGATTTGATAGCGGTCGCGGTAGGCCGCGATGGTCCGGGCGTCACGTCGCCAGCGTGCCTGTTCGCGGTCACCGGACGGCGGGTCACCGAGCGGCTGGGTCCACGGTTCGCCGGTCTGGCGGGCGGTGTCGAGGATCGCGTCGGCGCGGGTCTCGATCAGCTCTCGTCGCTCGGTCAAGGCCTGGAGCATGTCTGCCGCGATCGGGCCCTGCACGTGCGGGATGAGGCCGGCGATCAGCCGCGGGGTCTTCCTCATGCGCCCCGACCCGGCCGGCTGGGCGGTGGCGCGTGCGAGACGGTAATGCATGACCTTGGCGATGTCCTCGGCGTCATCGAAGCCGCGAGCAGCCACCAGGCGCGGGAAGAGCGTATCGACGTCGTGGTGGTTGGCCTCGGCGCGGCGCAGCTCGGCAGTCAGCGCTCCGAACGCGACCGAGCCCAGCGTGGCGTCGGCCTGTTCTTCGGTCAGGCCCGAGTCGCGGATGAGGGCGGCCCAGCGGTCGTGTTGGGCGGCTGCGGCGATGGTTTCGTACTCGGCGGCGAGCTGGGCGATCGAGCCCCACTGGTCCTGCTCGGCGGTGATCGTCTCGTGCGCGGAGAGCTCGGCTCCCGAGTGCTGCAGCACTCCGTAGAGGACCGAGCGGCCGGTGGCTTCCTCGTTGTCCGAGGGGTGCGGTGCGGCGTGGTCGTCGGGGCGGTCGAGGACGACGTAGGCGTGGTTGGACTCGCGGCCGCGGGTCATCGCGACGTAGACGTTCTCACGGGTCGAGGACGGCTCGACCAGCACATGCGCGGTATCGACGGTGATGCCCTGCGCCCTATGCGCAGTGACGGCGTATCCCAGATCGACGTGCTCGGCCACGTAGTCGGCCGGCAGCACGATCGACCCGAACCTGCGGCCGGGCTTGCGGATCGTGATCGACCCGTCATCGCGCACGTCGGTGACCTGCCACCGCGCGCCGTTGCGCACCCATCCCCGGCCCGTGCCGGTGCGCAGGCGTCGATCGTTGCGGCGGGTGATGACCGTGTCCCCGACGCCAGCGGACGTGCCCTCGGCCAGTGCGACCTCCCGGCCGGGTTTGATCTTCCCGGCCAGGATGAGATCGGCGCGGGCCCTCGCGTTGAGCGCGGTCACGTCTTCACGGGTCTCGGCGATCAGCACCGAGGCCCGTCTGGCGTCGCGGTCGGCACGCCAAGCGGTGTAGGCGGCATCGATCATGTCCTCGGCATCGCCGTCGCTGATGCGGCCGTGACCTGCGTAGGTGTCGATCACGCGGGTGCGGCCGTGGCGCAGATCGAGGGAGGCGGTCTTCTCCCATTCGTGGACGAAGCGGTGCACGTCCACGAGCTCGGGGGCGTCGTCGCGGTCGGCCACGAGCATCCCGAAGCTCCCGCCCGCATCGACGGATTGGAGCTGTCCGTAGTCGCCGACCAGCAGCACTTTCGCGCCCGTCTCGGCTGCGAGGCCGGTGATGCGCTCCAGCGACAGAGTGCCCGCGAGGCTGGCTTCGTCGATGATGACGAGCTGCCCGGCCTGGAACGTCTCCCCGCGGAGAAGGTGGTTCTGCCACCACTTCGCCGTGTTCTCGGTCGCGATCCCGAGATCATCGCCGAGGACCTGCGCCGCCACGGCAGAGGGAGCCAGCCCGACCACGGTCCCGTGGCCGTGCTGCTTCTCCCATGCCCGCCGCAATGCCGACATGGCGGTGGTCTTCCCGGCACCTGCCGGGCCGACCAGCACGTCGAGAACACGGCCGGAGACCGCGATCTGGGTGAGCGCTGCGGCCTGGTCGTCGCCGAGCAGGCGCCCTTCCTGGTCGGGCTTCGCGGTGATCTTCTCGACCGTCTCGACCTCGACGGTCGGGCCGGTCAGGGTGCGGGAGCGTTCCAGGAGACGGTCTTCGGCCTCCAGCAGCACCGTGGAGGAGAACACGGTCGAGTGGCGGGGCCGGAACACGCTGGTGCCGTCTGGGCGGCGGAACGCGGCCGGGCTGGTGGCGAGCTCGGGCGGCGTCAGCCGCAGTGAGGCCTGCTCGGCGGCATCGGCGATCATCCCCACGATCGCCTCCCGGTCGCTGGCGGTCGCGAATCGCCATGCCATCGACTGCCGGCTCGCTTCGGAGTGCAGGTTCCATCGCCGCCAGGTCGAGCGTTTCTCGCCGACGACCTCGACCACCGCCTGCCCGAGCTCGGAGATCACCTCCAATGGCACATCATCTGCCCGCAACGGCCGCACCTGCTGCGCCTCGGCGAGAAGGCTGCCGGCCCAGCCGGTCGCGTCCTCACCCAGCAGTTGGCCGGCCCGGTCGCGCCAGCCAGCGGTCAGGTCGGCCAGGGAATGGACCTGCTTCTCGGGCCGGGTGGCGAGAGTGGCCTGGGCGCGCAGGCGCACGATCGTCCGTGCGGAGGGCCGGCGGCCGTGCTCGGCGGTGTAGGCGGCGATGAGCCGGTCGGTTTCGGCGTCGATATCGCGGGCGCGGGAGGAGAACTCCTCGACCAGCTCCTCGCTGACCCCGGTGATCTCCCACGCCGGGTTGCGGTCCCGGCCCCGATCCCGTGCCTCCCACTCCACGCCGAGCGTGCCGGTGAGGCGGTCGGCCAGGACCGCGTTGTAATGCTCCGAGAGCGCGACGACCGCCGCGTGCATCGGGCGGCCATCCAGTGACCGCCATCGTCCGTCCAACGCGGTCTGGACCTTGTTGGAGATCACGACGTGAGTGTGCAGCTGCGGGTCCCCGGAGCGGCTGTCGTAGTGATCGAAGGCCGTGGCGATCAGTCCGGTCACGTCGACCTGGGCGACCGCGCCGTCGGCGGCGGTGTAGCCGGTGCGGGTCGCGGCGACCTCGCGCTCCATGAAGTTCACGACCTCGGCGATCGCCTCGTGATGCGCCTGGGCGATCAGGGCCTGCGTGCCGGCGTCGGCCACGCCCCACAGCACGGAGACGGACTTCGGCACCGAGAACGTGTAGTCGAACCCCGCGACCGCACGGCGGTTGCCCCGCTCGATCTCCTCGGCCTCGATCTGGCTGATCTGCTCGGCACGCTCACCCATCCCCAGGCCGGGGTCGAGGTCGGCGGCGCGCTTCTCGATCCGGTCGGCGACCGAGACGTACCGTGGGAAGGCCCGCCCGAGCGGGTCGCCGCTGACGGGATCGCGGCCCATCCCGATCAGCAACTGCAACTGCGACTCCGAGACCTCATCGCCGAGAGCGATCCGCCCGTCTCCGAGGCCGCGAAGGGCCGACCCGATCCAAGTGCCCGGTGGTGTTCCCTCTTCCGTGTAATACCTGGTCAACGGGGTCGAGAGGGAGCGGTCGCCGTCGGCGGCGGCGATCGTGCGCATCAGGTACTTGTACCCGTCGCCCGCGCTCATCACCCGCATCGAGACCGTCATGCAGACCAGGTGGACAGACTCACCACGGCATCGGTGTGAGCCTCAATGCCGGAGGTTGGCTACAGGGCCGGCCCGTCGTCGGACGGGCCGCGCCGCCGGGGAGCCTGCACGGTGGGCTCGAAGGTCGAGCGAAAGGGGTTCGGGAGCTGTCGGCGTGTTGCACTGGGGTTGCGCAACTGGTCGATCTCGCGCCGTTGCGCCTGGAGTTGCTCGTTCAGACCGTCCATGCTTGTGCGCAACTCGGCGAGCTGCTCGCTGATCTTCGCGTTGGCTTCGGTCAGGTAGTGCATGATCGCGGCCTCGTAGCGCTCGGCATCAGAGGGTTGCAGCTCCGCGTTCACCACAACGAACTCAGCGAGAGCAAACGATCCGTTCCCGGCGGCCTCACTCATGCGACGGGAGGCCATGCGGGAGAACATTGCCGTGCGAGCGGCCCAAGGGGGAACTCGCCACCGTAGATGTCGCCGAAGGCTTCCTGGATGAGCTGGACCGTCTCCGGAGTGAGCAGCAACGGGTTCTCGCTCTCGATGACGGAGGCCATCGCCATGCAGCTCTCAGCAACCGCGTGGTGCGAGGCAGTCCTGCCCTTGATCTCCTGCGTGAGGTTCGGAGGCTCCAGCTCGTGCGGCTTCTGCTTCGTGAACACGTTCCAGAGATCGACTCCCGTGCGCTCATGGTAGGCGCCGTAACGACGTAGATCGTCAGCGATCTTGCCTCGCTCAGCTCCGTGATCGCGAGCTCCACCCGTTCCACCATGACCTGTCTCCTGTCCCTTCGCTCGGCCCGCCGCGGGGCCTGTCGATCTCCAGGTGACCGCGCGATCCCGCCGCCGCGAAGCCTTGTCAACCTGGGTTGACACCTTGATCTGCAAGAGGTGTGGACCAACTCTGAGCGGTAGGTGATCAGGCTGGCGACGAGAGAACGCCGAGCCAAAAATTATGCCGTGGGAAGCCCGGTAAGGGTCGCGCAGGTGACAGGGAGGTGAGTGGGAAGCGCTGGAGAAGTTCGGCGCCGGAGACGGACTCGCTTACCTGGCAGCAACCAGACCGGTAGGGCAGGCAACCGCTCAGCACCGGGAAAGCCAATCACCCGGAGCAACTTGTGTCTGCACGTCGCACTTCCCCCCGTTTCCTCGCCGCGAATTGGCTCGACCTTCAGCGGGTACGGAGGGCTCGACCTTGCCGTCGAACACGCCACTGGTGGGGGATACGGTCTGGTTCTCCGAGATCAACACCTCGGTCGCGCAAGTCTTCTCTCACAATTGGTCGGATGCCCCAAACCTCGGCGACATCTCCGTCATAGACTGGAGTACCGTACCGCCGGTCGAAATCGTGATAAGCGGCTTCCCCTGCCAGGGCGTCTCAATCGTCGGCAAGGGTGCAGGCATCGCGCCAGGTACTCGCTCGGGGCTCTGGTCGTGCATGGCACGCGCAATCGAGGAGCTGCAACCCGCGTGCGTCGTGATCGAGAACGTAAGGGGTTGCTCTCGGCCCCCGCTACCCGACCCGCGAAGGGGTATCAAGTGGACCCGTTGACCGTGATCCTACAGCCGCTGGCCATGCAACCGTTTGCGACTTGGCATCCGACCCGTGCGGTCTGGGGGACGCATCAGCCCGACCTCTTCGGACGGCAGGCGCCGTACTCGGAGACCTGGCCGACTTGCGGTATGACGCACGATGGATCGGCCTACCGGCTTCACTTTCCGGCGCTGATCACCATCGCTTCCGTATCTTCATCGTCGCCTACCGCAGGGGCGCTGTTCCGGACGCCGCTAGCAACGGACTCCTCTCGGGGCGGAGAGACGATGGAGACGGTCAGAGCCCGCGGCGGCACTATCGCACTGAGTCATCAGATAATCGACCTCGCACTTAACGGACCGGGCGGCTCGACCATCAACTCGAACGCAGCGGAGACCCTGTTCGCGCTAGTCGACAGCATCTTCGTCGCTGGGGGCGATACGCCGACGCCGTCGCACGATGGGAGCACATCACCCGACGCGGCGCCCCTGCCCCCGCAGTTCTGAACGAGGACAGAGGGCCACGTTCGTCGCCGGAGTTCGTGGAATGGCTTATAGGTCTGCCAGTCGGATGGATCACCGACCCGATGGGTGATCTGACTGCAAATCAGCAGAACACCGCGTTGGGTAACGGGGTCCTGCCACTTCAAGCGCTCCTTGCCCTGCGCAGTCTTGGACTACGTATGGAACCACGCTGATTTGGGCGATCGTCAACTGCCGCGCAACGATCGGCGGAGTTCGGGAACAGTTCGACGGCCGAGCCTCAGATAATACCGTCGAGGCGCTGCTCGATCTGCGGCTTCGGCATCGCCCCGATGATCTCGCGCACGATCTCACCCTTGTCGAAGACCTTCATCGCAGGGATCGAACTGATGTTGTAGCGCGAGGCGATGTCGGGGTTCTCGTCGACATTGAGCTTGGCGATGAGAAGCTTTCCATCCTGCTCGGCAGCAATCTGGTCCAGGACCGGCGCGATTGCACGGCACGGGCCGCACCAGGCTGCCCAGAAGTCCACGAGAACGGGAACGTCGCTCTGGAGCACAACCTCATCGAAGGTCTGGGTGTCGACGGTGGTGACTTCGCTCATGGGACTGATTTCCTTCCTGTTACACGTTGCGTGCGATAGACCGCACGCACACCACAACACCCTACCCCCTGGGGGTATTCCCGTGGTGCTGGTTTCAGGCCAGTCGCATCGTGGTCAAGCAGGTTTGCGCATCGTCGTCGACGCTCGAAAGTTTGGAGGTGGCGGTCTGGCCGTCGTGGGTGATCGAGATCGACGTCTCGATGCCTCGGGGCAGCCAGATCCCGACGAAGCCGTTGTCGAGGGTTCTCATCTCCTCGTCGACGATCGTCTCGCCGGTCGTCGCATCCGTCACCGTGACGGCCACGTCTGCGTTGCGCAGCTCACCCAGGCATCCGGTCGGGCTGTGGTAGTAGCAATCATGGGTCTGCGACCGATACGGGGCGACGGATACGTAGATCTCGTTACTTGGCAACCGCACCTCTGCCGTGTGTTCGTGCTGATCGGTGAGCGTGACCGCCTCCGCAGTGATCGACGTGGTCAAGGTCTCCGTGCGTTCGTCCAGCGGGATCGCATCGAGCGTTTCGACCAGCTCACGCACGTCGAGGCCATCGAGACCGTTCTCGGCAAGGATCTCGGCTCCGCTGGCCGAGGAGGCTGAGGGTGAGTCGTTGGCGGCCGTGCATCCGGTGAGCAGGAAAGCGCCGACCACGACGGTGATTGCAGCGGTTTTCGTTCCGCCGTACTTCGGGAATGGCCTGAAGTTTTTCATGGGATTCCTTGCCGTGTCTGCCGTGGTGCCAATTGGCCATACTACCCCATAGGGGTAGTGCCTACCTGCGTGACGCGGAAGCCCCCGGAACGAGCCCGGGAGGGGGCACTGCGTTCAGTCGTGCTTGCTGATTTCCGGTTCATGTTCGGCAATGTGCTCGGTCTCGATCTGGAAGGTCGAGTGATGGATGGAGACCTCGAAGTGTCCTGCGACGCAATCTTTGATCTCGTGGAGCGTCTGCGCGGCATGACCGTCGGTGAAACACTCGTCGTCGACGACGACGTGGGCGGTCAGGGTCGGCAGGCCGGTCGCCACAGTGGAGGCGTGCAGGTCATGGACATCTTTGACATGGTCAAGTTCGAGGATGTGCGAACGCACCTTGTCGAGGTCGAGGCCCTTGGGAGTGAACTCCATAAGGACGCCGGTGGTCTCGCGCATGAGCTTGAACGCGCGAGGCACGATCAATGTGGCGATAAGCAGTCCGGCGATGGCATCGGCCTGCATGAACCCGGTCGTGGCGATGACGATCGCCGCGATGATCACTCCGAGCGACCCGAGGGCATCATTGAGAACTTCGAGGAACGCGGCACGCATGTTGAAGTTCGAACCGCGGCTGGAGGCGAGGATGGTGATGGCGATGATGTTCGCGACCAGGCCGATGATGCCGAATATCAGCAGTTCGCTTGCGGGCACCTCCGGCGGCTCGAACAGTCGCCGGATGCCTTCGATGGCGGCGTAGGTGCCCACCGCCAGCAGCAGTGCCGACTGTCCGAGGGCTGCGATCACTTCGATACGCCGGAACCCCCAGGTGCGCTTGGAGTTGGCGGGCTTGAGCATCAGCGTCGCGGCGATCAGTGCGACCAGCAGCCCGGAGGCATCGGTAATGGCATGGGCGGTGTCGGTCAGCAGTGCGAGGCTGCCGGTGATGATCGAGCCGATGGCCTGGGCGACGACGATCGTCGCGGTGATCGAGAATGCGATCCAGAGTTTCTTGCGGAAATCTCCGGGGTGACCGGTCTCGCTGGCGGCGGGGCCGTGATTGTGTCCTGCGCCCATGTCTACTTCTTGTCCGTATCTGTCGCGTGGTGGGTATGTGGGAGTCGCAGGTGCGTGCAGAGCAGGGCCTGCGTGCCGGTGGCATCGAGGAGGCGTTCGGCAGCGGCGATGAGGGTACGCAGGAGCTCGGACTGTGCCAGCGAGTACCAGGTGGAGCGCCCTTCCGGGCGCATCGTCGCCAGGCCGCACTCGACGAGGAAGCCGACATGCTTGCTCACCGTGGACTGGGCCAGGCCCATGTGCTCGACCAGGTCCCGGACCCGGTGCTCCCCGGAGGCGAGGTGCTGCACGATCGCTAACCTCGTCGGCTCCGCAAATGCCTGGAACAGGTGGGCGTACGCTACTGTCGCCACTTCGTCGAGGGTTGCCCCCTCCTCTTGAATCATCGTCATAGGGCGATCATATCGCGCTAGAGCGATATTGTCGAGTGTGATCTGTTGCTCCGACACGGAATGAAACTCAGGGGTCCCGTCGCACCCGAGGATGGGCTACCTGGGGGATGGTCGGTCGCATAGCTGCAGTGGGGAGCTACGTCAGCTGACCATCGGCCCCGGTGGAGAGCAGGCGGGGTGGGGAGCCGATGTCGATGAGTCGGGTGAAGTAGTCCTGTGCGCAGGTGGCGAAGACCCCTACCTGCGGGTGGCTCCTCCTCTGCCCTGGCCAGGTCAGCGCCACGGTCACCCGTGGGGCATCCTCGATGGGCAGATAGACCACCTCCGGCGCGCGGTGATTGTGCGTTGTCGCCTCTGCAGTGATGCCGATGGCGTCGCCGACAGCGATGCGGGTTAACCACTCGTCCGTGTTCGCCACCGAGATCGTGCGCGGCATGCGAGCAGTCGTACTCCACAGCTCCCCGGTGGCCGTCGGAGCGGTCGCGCAGACCGCCACCGGCCCGTCAGCGAGATCGGCTAGGGTCACCGACTCCTGCCGGGCACGCGAGTCGGTACTCGTCACCGATGCAACCAGGCGTTCGGTGAACAGCGGTAACCGCTCCAAACCCGGACCAATGGCACGTTTGGGTGAAGAAGAGCGGATGAGTGCGGCATCGATCGCCCCCGTCGCGCAGGGCCCAGATCGGGTCCGTCGGGCGACTGTATTCGATGAGCTCAGCGTGCCCACGCTTCCATTCCTGGAACAGAGGCAAGGTGTGACGGCCAAAGCCGGCCCAGGCGCAACGGCACCAGGATGCGCAGTGAGGCCGTGGTGCGATCTTCCAGGTGAAAAGGTAGGTTTGAATCCGGTTCCGAGAAGGGCACATGGGCCTGGGTCCGACGATCAGACTCTGTTGTGAGCCGCGGCCCGCCCTCGCCCTCGCAACGTTCAAGTGAGTAGATCCTGGAACGGCCGAACTTCAGACGGATGCCGTAGCCGCCGTTGGGTCCGTCAGGCAGAAACTCTGCCCCAATTCTTCGAGGGCGGCCCGCACACGCTCCTGCTTCTTCTACGACAAGTCGTGTCGCCCCTTCTCGAAGTCGCGCAACTCTTCCTTGGTCACGTTGGCTTCACGGGCGATATATTGGGCGCTCACCTTCACGAGGATGCGCGCGGCGCGTGTCATGTCACCGTTGAAGATGTGCTGGCTCTCCATCACTCGCCTCCAACGACGTGTGTCCTATTGGGCTCAGCGGGAAGTGGAGGTGCCTACGGGATTCGAACCCGTGTAAACGGTTTTGCAGACCGCTGCCTATCCTCTCGGCCAAGGCACCAAGTCGCCGGCGAAGTCAGTCGCCCGGCGTGAGGCCAGCAACCAGGTTGAAGGCGCCGGTGAGAATGTTCAGCGACACGACCCCGACGACATCAGAGATCTCACGGTCGCTGTACCCGTATCCCCGAAGCTCGTCAATCTGCTCGTCGGTGATCGACGTAGGCTCACGGTAGACCTGGAGGCCGAGCGCGATCATCGCCGCGACCGGGCCGGTCATCGCCGTACCCTGCTGGGCGAGTGCGATCTCGTCATCGCTGACCCCGAGCGATCGTGCCGCGCTGATGTGCGAGGCCAGGCACATTCCGCATCCCTGCTTCGACTGCACGGCGATCGAAACGAGCTCGCTGACCTTACGGTCGAGCTTGGCGCGACGCATGGCTTTGCTCAGCTGCAGATAGCCGCCGAGCACCGCCGGGGAGTGCGCCATCGTCGAGACCATGTCTCCGACCTGGCCGTGCCGCTCGACGAGATCGCCGAGCAAGTCTCGTGAGGCCCCCACTGCGGTCTCAGGGGTCAATCGGGAAAAACGGGGCATGATGCCTCCTCTGTCAGTTCGGTCGCGAGTTCGAGGTGGGAGAACCCGCACGAGTGCGTTCCTGCTGCTGATGTTCGGCATGGAAGATCGCAGCCTCAGCCAGCGCCCCGGCATGCACACCGTTCAATAGGTAGAAGTCGCCGGACTCGCGTCGCTGCCGACTCACGATCCCGGCCGACTCCAGGCGGTGAAGCTCGTGGGAGGTCTGGTCGACGGGAAGGTCGACGATGTCCGCCAGGTGATTGGCAGAGACCTCGATGTCGCGAATGGCGAGGATCATCTTCACACTCACCGGATTCGCCAGCAACGCGAAGACTCCGACCGCCGCATTCAGATGCGGTGTGTCATACGTGGCGTGCACGTGCTCAACCTTTTTCATAGTCATCAATACTACCCCATACCCCTATAGGGTATCAAGGGTTATTCAATCGATGTGACGGACTCGGAAACGCGTGGCCGGGTGCGGCGGATCGGGGTGAGGCCAGAGGCGACGGGTCCGCGCAGGAGCACGTGTCCAGTCGGGAGGGTCAACCGCGTCCAACGGCCGGCGGTTGAGATCGTGGCCCCGTTTCCTCGGCTGAGGAACCCGAAGACGTAGGCGGCGAACGCAACGCCTTGTGGCAGCGATGCGAGTGCCGTGTCCGGGGTGCCCCAAACCGTGCCCCGGATCTTGCGGACGACATCGTCGCCGGGTTTGTCGGGAAGTGCTTGGGCGACGGCCTCGATGCCGGCACGGGCGCTGCGCATCAGCGTCAGGCTGGACACATCCGCAATAAGTCTCCACCCGTGTTGCGGGGGTTCGACGCTGGTCCAGGCGGGTGCCAGCGCGGTTTCCGGCAACGCCAGGGTAAGAGGGACGGCGGTCGCGGTCAACGTTTCCACGGTGACGTCGCACTGCAGCTGAGGGTCGGAGCGGAGCGTGCGAAGGACGAGGATCGTAGGAGTGCGGTCGAGCGGACCACGGGGCGTTAGCGCGGCTGCGCTCATGCGCAGCAGCCCGGCCGCGGCCTGCAAGCGCACGCCATGGGCACCGGCCTGCGCGGCCCGCTTAGCGAAGGTGAGCGCGTCGCGGGCGGACGGCGCGTCGGCAAGGATCAAGCGCGCTGGCATCCTGAGGGTTTGTGCCCGCCGTGTCCTGGAACGCGGTGATCGGGGTCCGGGTTCAGGAGCGAACGAGCCGGTTGATGGCGTCGGTGGCTTCCTGGATCTTCTCGACGGCCGCCTCGTCGCTGAGCTTGGCGGCATCAAGCACGCAGTGCTTGAGATGGTCGTCGAGCAGACCAGTCGCAACCCCCTGGAGGGCACGGGTCAGAGCGGAGACCTGGGTGAGGATGTCGATGCAGTACTTCTCCTCATCGATCATCTTCGCGATCCCACGCGCCTGTCCTTCGATGCGCTTCATGCGGCCGAGATAGCGCTCCTTGTCGCTGATGTAGCCGTGCTGGTGGGAATCGGTATCGACAGACATGGGCATGTCCTTACTTCTGGCGCTCCAGGACGGAACGCGTGCTGGCTTCGGGTGTGAGGTCGATGCGCCGCAGCAGCTGGGCGTTGAGCGCGACAACCACGGTGGAGGCTGACATCAGGATCGCGCCGATCGACATTGGCAGGACGAATCCCACCGGTGCCAGGATACCGGCCGCCAACGGCACCGAAAGAAGGTTGTAGCCGGCGGCCCACCACAGGTTCTGCTTCATCTTGCCGTATGCGCGTCGCGACAGCTGGATGATCGAGAGCACGCTGCGTGGGTCGGAACTGGCCAGGATCACCCCGGCCGAGGCGATGGCGACATCGGTGCCCGCGCCGATCGCGATGCCGACATCGGCCTGCGCCAGAGCCGGGGCGTCGTTGACGCCGTCGCCGACCATCGCGACCCTCTTGCCCTCTTCCTGCAGCTGGGAGACCTTCGCGGACTTGTCCTCCGGGCGCACGCCGGCGAAGACGCGGTCGATGCCGAGCTCCCGTCCGACCTCGTTCGCGACCGCCTCGGCATCGCCGGTGATCATGACGACCTCGACACCGAGGGCGTGGAGGGCGTCGACGGCGTCGCGGGATTCTGGCCGGACCTCGTCGGCGAGCCTCAGCCCGCCGACCACCTGGCCGCCGCGGAGAACGTGCAGAATGATCGCGCCCTCGGAGCGCCATGCCTCGGCCGTGCCGACCTCGTGCTGACCGGTCTCCTCGAGCAGCCGGGGCCCGCCGACGCGGACCTTCTGGCCGGAGACGGTCGCGGTGACGCCGACGGCGGGCGAGGATGAGAAGCCGCTGGCCTGCTGGAGGGCAAGGCCCTTGTCCTTGGCGGCGGTGACGATGGCCTTGGCGAGCGGGTGCTCGCTGTCGGCCTCGGCCGAGGCAGCGAGGGCGAGGACCTGGTCGGCGTCGAGTTCGCCGGTCGGCTCGACGCCGGTGACGGTGGGCTCGCCCTTGGTCAGCGTGCCGGTCTTGTCGAACAGCACCGCGTCGACCTGCCGCATGGACTCCAGCGCCAGGCGGTCCTTCACTAGGACGCCTCCGCGGGCGGCTCGCTCGGTGGCGATGGAGACGACCAGCGGGATCGCCAGGCCGAGGGCGTGGGGGCAGGCGATGACGAGCACGGTGATGGTGCGCACGACGGCCTCGTCGGGCATGCCGATGAGCGTCCAGACGACCGCAGTGACCAGCGCCGCGCCAAGAGCGAACCAGAACAGCCAGGCCGCGGCCTTGTCGGCGATCCGCTGGGCGCGGGAGGATGAGTTCTGCGCCTCGGCGACGAGCCGGTTGATGCCGGCCAGGGCGGTGTCGTCACCGGTGGCGGTAATCTCCACCCGCAGGCCGGAGTCGGTGGCGACGGTGCCGGCGGTGACGGTCTGGCCCTCGCCGCGAGAGACCGGGCGGGACTCGCCGGTGATCATGGACTCGTCCATGTCGGCGCGGCCGTCGACGATGGTTCCGTCGGCCGGGACGCTGCCGCCGGGGCGCACGATGACCACGTCGCCCACGTCGAGGTCGGCTGGGGCCACCTTGACGACGTTCTCGCCCTCGACGCGCTCGGCCTCGTCTGGCAGCAGTGCCGCCAACGAGTCGAGCGCCGAGGTGGTCTGGGCCAGGGAGCGCATCTCGATCCAATGGCCCAGCAGCATGATGACGGTCAGCAGCGCCAGTTCCCACCAGAATTCGAGCTCGTGATGGACGAGCCCGAGCGTGGCGGCCCAGGAGGCGAAGAAGGCCACCGTGATCGCCAGAGCGATGAGCAGCATCATCCCGGGCTTGCGGGACTTCAACTCGCTGACGGCACCGGTGAGGAAGGGCCTGCCGCCCCAGACGTACATGACGGTGCCCAGTGCCGCGGCGACCCAGCCCGCCCAGCCGGGGACCTCGTAGCCCAGCAGCATGGCGAACATCGGTGAGAGGGCAACCGCGGGGATGGCGATGACGAGGTTGATCCAAAACAGCCGGCGGAACTGGCCAACGTGGTCCCCGTGCCCGCCATGGCCGCTGTGATCTCCGTGCCCACCGTGCTGGGCATGCTCATCGTGGCCGCCGTGCTCGTCGAGGCCCGTGTGGCCTGAGTGCTGCCCGTGGTCCATGGCGTGGCCCTGATGCCCGGTGTGCTGACCCTCGCGCGTGCCGTGCGCATCCGCCGAGGCGTGCGCGGACACAGACCCGTGGTGATGCTCGCCGTGGGCGGGTGTATCGGTTTCGTGGCCGTGGTGCTGGTGTGAGTTCGGGTCCGTCATGATTCCTCTCCTCCGTCATCGAGCCAGGCCGATTGCCGCTCACCCGGTGGCCGGGCAAGCGAACGTCGGCTCAGGACGCTGGTTGGATCTCGCTCTCGACGACCCACTTGTGGTTCGTCATCTTCATGCCGTCCGTCTCGTAGTCGACCATGTAGACCGTCTCATCGGTGGACGAAGCGATGGTGGCCTTTACGCCTTCCATGCCTTCCATGTGCTCGGCGAGCAGAGTCACCTCTGTGCTGTCGGCCAGAAGCTCGTCGCCGGCATCCTCAATTTCTTCCTGCACGACCCACTTGTGATCAGTGACGGGGTCGCCGCCACCTGCGGGCGTGTAGTTCACGGAGTACGTGTACGTGTCGAATGCGCCGGAAATCGTTGCTGTAGCCCCTTCCATGCCTTCCATGTGGTCGGCCGTGAGCTGCACCTCGGTACCGACAGGGTAGGTGGGCTCACTGGCTTCGGCGATACCCTCGGGTGCCGGTCCGCCGTCCATCGGGTGCTCCATCTCCTCATCACCGCTTTCTGCGTTGTTGCCGCCGTGGCCCTGATGCTCCTCAGTAGCCGAAGGGTCGGTCTGCTGGTCGTCGTCTGCTCCGCTGGCGCAACCGGCGAGCACGAGCGCCACTCCGAGCGCTCCCGCTGCCAGTCCTGTTCGCAGTCTCCTCTGCATGTCATTTCCTTTCATCAATATGCCTACCATATACCCCTAGGGGGTACTAGTCAAGGCTTGTGTGTTGTGTCGGTATGGATCAATCGGAAGCCCCTTCTCAGAGGGTCTGCTCGTGTTGGATGGGCAATGCGGCGATGAGGGGATGGTCGAAGCCCGTCGGTCCGATCTTCGCGGCTCCTCCGGGAGAACCCAACTCGTCGAAGAACTCGACGTTGGCCTTGTAGTAGTCAGACCATTCGTCGGGCAGGTCGTCTTCGTAGTAGATGGCCTCGACGGGGCAGACCGGTTCGCAGGCTCCGCAGTCGACGCATTCGTCGGGGTGGATGTAGAGCGAGCGTTCGCCCTCGTAGATGCAGTCGACAGGACATTCGTCGATGCAGGCGCGGTCCTTGACGTCCACGCAGGGAAGCGCGATCACGTAGGTCATGGCTGCTCCTCTCGGTCGGGTGCGGATCGGCGGTGAGAGCCGGTGGGAGGCTCGGGGAAGTCGTCAGTCTCTGCCGGGCCTGCGGCCGGGTGCGGGATGCGCAGGCGCAGGACGGTGGCGACGAGGCTGAGGGCGATGATGATCGCACCGAGGATCGTCATCGTCCCCGACAGGGTGAGCACCGGCACGAGCAATCCGGCGACGATGGTGGGCACGCCGAATGCCAGGTAGGCAACTGTGTAGATCACAGCCATCACGGCGGCGCGTTCCGACGATGCCGTGTGGGGCATGAGTGTGCGCAGTACCCCGAGGAACGCTGTGCCGAACCCGGAACCGACGATCGCGACCGAGGCGACATAGGCTGAGTAGGAACCGAGTGCGAGGGCGCCGATGCTCACTGCGGTGCCGAACGCCAGGGCACTGGTCGCATACAGGCTGATGGTGCGGGCGGAACGCCGCTGTAGGACGGACGAGGCGGTGACTCCGGAGATCGCCAGTGCGAAGATGACGATCCCAGCTTGGGTGTGCGTGGAGCCCCCAAGCTCACTGCCGACGAGGTCGGCTCCGAGCGCGAGGAAAAGCCCGTTGGTCGCCCACCCGGCGATGATCACGGGCACTCCGGCGGTGAACATGCGGCGCAGGTGCGGTGGCACGGTGAACCGCGGACGGAGGTCGCCACGTCGTATCCGGGTCTTCGGGGCCAGTTCCGGTGTGCTCCACACGACCGTTGCCACGATGAGGAAGGCAAGCACGAGCGACCCGAAGACGGCAGTTGTCGGTTCGGAGGTGAGATCGAGGAGAAGCGCAGCACCGAGAGCCCCGGCCCCAAGGCCAATCATCGGGCCGATCGTGTTCCACAGGGCTGCGATGTTCCGATGCGACGGGGACTCGAAGTCGATCATCATCGCCGACAGCGCCGGGATCAGCAGACCCGCTGCGAGCCCTTGCAAGGCTCGGGCGACCAGGAGCGCCGCGAGGCTACCGGCGAACCAGAACATGGCCACGCTCAGCGCCAGCGCCAAAGAACCGGCGGCCACGACCGGACGTCGGCCGACGTGGTCGGAGAGTGGTCCGAGGTAGAGCAGCGCGGCCAGGAGGGTGAAGGTGTAGACCGCGAACACGAGTGTGGTGGCGACGGGGATGAGTCCGAGCCGTTCGGCGATCTGGGGGTAGAACAAGGACGGCGCGCTGGCAGCGGCCATCATGAGAATGGTCGCTGCCAGCGAGAGCACGAAGCCCCGCCGTGGGATCTGCCTAATACAGTCTCCCGCCATCGCCTATGCCCGCACGCCGTGGAGCTGCTGCCCCCACTGGTAGACGGTGCCGACTGCGTCGATGCCAGTGACGCCGACGACGATGCCGTCGGTCTCGTGGCGGACGATGAACTCCTCACCGGCTTCCAGGTGGGCGTCTGCGCCGGCTGTGTACCCGACTCCGGAGATCATCTGACCGTAGACCATTGCCATGTAAGGGCTGCGTGGCAGGTAGGCGCCCGGATCGTCGCTAATGCCGAGGTCGTGCAATGCGGCCTGCGCGGCATGCGCACCCTGTGCGGCGGCGTCTTCCCAATGGTCGATGCGCCAGGCGCCCAGTGCCTCGTCGTGGTGCGTGGCCACACCTCCGGCTGCGTAGACGTGTTCTGCCGCGGCGCGGAGGTGATCGTCGACGTCGATACCGTTCGTCCACGGTGACGGGGCTGCGGGCGTCGTGCCGAGCGCGAGGAGAAGGAAGTCAGCCACGACGGGATTTCCGTCGTTGAGGGTGATGGTGACACCGGATTCTGTTTCGTCGACATGCTGGAGAGTGCGACCGAATCGGGCCTGCACCTTGGCGGCATGGTCGGCGGCGAGGCGCTCAGCCACGGGCGCCCCAAACGCTCCGACGCCGGGAACTGAACTGCGGGAGACCAGCGTGACCATGCGTCCGTCGGCTTGCAGAGACGAGGCTGTCTCGGCTGCGATGATTCCACCGCCGTAGATCGCTACCCGCGCGGGTCGCCCCAGTCCGGTCAGCAGCTTTCGGATGCCCAGGGCATCCTCCACGGAGTGAAGAGCGGTGACCCGCCCTTGTCCGGCGTCTTCGCCGCCGAACACGTCAGCGGGCAGGGAGCGAGGCATACTCCCGGTCGCGACGATGAGCGCGTCGTAGGAGACCTGTGCGCCGGAGGTCAGCTGGACCTGCTTCGCCGAGGTATCGACTTTGAGCACGGTGTCGGCGATGACCTCGATCTGAGGCAGCGGGAGCTTGATCATCTCCGGCGGTGTCGGACCGAACGCGATTCCCTTGATGAGCATCCGCGTATAGGGCGTCTCCCCGGTGCGGGTCACCAGCGTCACCCGGACATCGTCGCGTGAGGCGAGAGTGCGGGCGGCTGCGGCCCCGGCTGCTCCCGAGCCGAGGATGAGAACGTGCTGTGGGGTCATAGAAGAACTCCTGAACTGCTGGTCGTGATCGAACTGATGCGCCGGCGTCAGGAGCGCACGAGGCGGGCGATGGCCTCGGACGCCTCGCCGAGCCTCTGCTCGCTCACTGGTCCGCCGGCGAGTGCGGCGTCGAGGACACAATGCTTGAGGTGATCGTCGAGCAGGCCGAGGGCGACATTTTCGAGTGCCCTGGTGACTGCGGAGATCTGGGTGAGGATGTCGATGCAGTAGCGGTCCTCGTCGACCATCCGATCGATGCCGCGGATTTGGCCTTCGAGGCGCCGCAGACGATTGCGGTACTTCGTCTTATCGCTGATGTATCCGTGGACGGACGCGTCGCCGTCGCCTCCTGCGGGGCAGGTGTCGAGGTGGGTTTCGGTGGTGGGAGTCGTAGTGGTCATGTCGGTTCGCTCCGATCAGGTGGCGGGGTGCCGCAGCGGTGCCGCGGCACCCCGCACGCTGGTGGATTACGCCATGTTGGCGGCGTACTTGGCCGGGTCCGAATCGAACGCAGGCCCACAACCAGCGCAGCAGAAGTAGTAGCGCTCATCCTCGAAGTCGCGGTAGAGGCCGGCGGCCTCGGCGGTCTTCTTGCTGACCGGGGTGCCGACCATGACCGGGCAGGTGGTCATGTCATCGGCGCCCCCGCCAAGAAGGTTCTCGCGTCCACCGTTCTCCACGGCCGGGTTGGTCTCGTTCGTGCTGCAGCAGCTGCTCATTCTCTGGTGTTCCTTCGTTATTGGATTCGTGTGGATGGGTGGGTTCTCGTACGTCACTTCGAGGCGACGCTCGTGAACCCGCGCAGGCGGAGGCTGTTGCCGACGACGAAGACGCTGGAGAACGCCATCGCCGCACCTGCGAGCATGGGGTTGAGCATGCCGAGCGCAGCGACCGGGATCGCGGCGGTGTTGTAGGCGAATGCCCAGAACAGGTTGGTCTTGATCGTCGACAGGGTCTTCCTGGACAGGCGGATCGCGTCGACGGCGGCCCGCAGGTCACCGCGCACGAGCGTGATGTCGGAGGCCTCGATCGCGACGTCCGTGCCGGTGCCCATCGCCAGGCCCAGATCAGCCTGCGCGAGCGCGGGGGCGTCGTTGACGCCGTCGCCGACCATCGCGACGATCTTGCCCTCTTCCTGGAGGCGAGTGACGACGTCGACCTTGTCCTTGGGTAGCACTTCGGCGATGACCTCGTCGATGCCGACCTCGGACGCGATCTGGCGGGCCACGGCCTCGTTGTCACCGGTGAGCAGCACCGGGGTCAGGCCGATCTCCTTGAGCCCGCGGATCGCCTCGGCGCTCGTGGGCTTGACGGTGTCGGCGACGACGAGGATGCCGCGCGCAGCACCGTCCCAGCCGATCGCGACGACCGTCTTGCCCTCGCCCTCGGCCTGGGCCTTCGCCTGTGCGACCTCCGGAGAGAGCTTCTGCGACCAGTCCGCCAGCAGAGACTCGCGGCCGACGACGACCGGGGTCCCCTCGACGATGCCCTGCACGCCCTTGCCCTCGACATTGGCGAAGTCCTCTGGAGTAGGCAGCTGGCCGACTTCCTGGGTCGCGCCCTTGGCGATCGCCTGCGCAATCGGATGCTCCGAAGAGTCTTCCAGTGCACCGGCGAAACGCAGCAGCTCCGTACGATCCACACCGGGCTCAGTGATCACGTCGGTCAGAGTCATCTTGCCGCTGGTGACGGTGCCGGTCTTATCGAGCACGACGGTGTCGACCTTGCGAGTGGACTCCAGCACCTCCGGGCCCTTGATGAGGACGCCCATCTGCGCACCGCGCCCGGTGCCGACGAGCAACGCGGTCGGGGTCGCCAGACCCAGCGCGCAGGGGCAGGCGATGACGAGCACAGCGACCGCTGCGGTGAACGCGGCGGCGACGGGGAACCCGCCTCCCAGCCAGGCGCCGAGGGTGATGAACGCGACGACGATGACGATCGGCACGAAGATGCCGGAGATACGATCGGCCAGACGCTGCACCTCGGCCTTGCCGGTCTGCGCGTCCTCGACGAGCTTCGCCATCTGTGCGAGCTGTGTGTCCGAACCCACACGAGTCGCCCGCACGACCAGGCGGCCGCCGGCGTTGACGGTGGCACCGGTGACCGAGTCGCCCTCGCGGACCTCGACCGGCACGGACTCGCCGGTGAGCATCGAGGCGTCCACCGCGGAGGAGCCGGAGGTCACGAGACCGTCGGTGGCGATCTTCTCGCCTGGACGGACGATGAACTCGTCGCCGACCGCCAGCTCAGAGGTGGGGATCTTCACCTCTACGCCGTCGCGGAGTACGGCGACTTCCTTCGCGCCCAACTCCAGGAGGGCGCGCAGCGCGGCCCCGGCCTGGCGCTTGGATCGCTTCTCGAAGTAGCGGCCGGCGAGGATGAACATCGTCACGCCCGCGCCGACTTCGAGATAAATGTTCGCCGCGCCATCCGACGGAGCGATCGTGAACTCGAAGGGGTGCGTCATGCCGGGAGTGCCGGCAGTGCCGAGGAAGAGCGCATAGAGCGACCACAGCAGCGCGACGGAGGTACCCATCGAGATGAGCGTGTCCATCGTCGCCGCACCGTGCTTGAGGTTCGTCCACGCCGCCTTGTGGAACGGCCAAGCTCCCCAGATGATCACCGGTGCGGCCAGGGCGAGTGAGGCCCACTGCCAATACGTGAACTGCAGCGCGGGGATCATCGCCATCGCGATCACGGGAACAGTGAGCACGATCGCGCCGATCAGCCGATGCCGCAGCGAGGTGAGCTCACTGTCTTCCTCCTCCCCGGCCTCGGTCTCCGACATGTTCGCCGTAGTGTCCTTGGGCTTGGGCAGTGCGGCCGTGTACCCGGTCTTCTCGACCTCGGCGACCAGCAGTGACGGATCGTAGCCGGCAGGCACGGTGACCTTAGCCTTCTCAGTGGCGTAGTTGACGGTGGCCGCGACGCCATCGAGCTTGTTCAGCTTCTTCTCGATCCGGTTCGCGCAGGAGGCGCAGGTCATCCCGCCGATCTCCAACTCGATGTCCGGCCCACCCGTTGGGGGCGCTGATGTGCTCATCCTCTTCCTTCTTTCTCAGCTCTCGTGCGACGCCAGGCCCTGCGGGTCAGTGGCCGTCGGAATGCGAATCGTCTGTCTTCGAGCCGTCACCGTGCTCGGCGTCGATCACGAACTCGGCGGTGTGCACCTGCCCGTCGACCTGGAAGTCCAGGTAGAGCAGGTAACGGTCGGCGGTCGGGGCCTCCGCTGCGAATCGGATCTCGGGTCCGGCCGTGTCCCCGGCCTGGGGCTCGTCGCCCTCGGCGTGGACGTGCAGGTAGGCGAGGTCACCCTCGCGCAGCGCCACCAGGTGGCCGAACGCGCCCAGGTAAGGCTCCAGCGTGGTCACCGGCTGACCGTCACGCTCGACCGAGATGGTGAGCTCGCTTGAGGTGCCCGCAGTGAGGTCGCCGTTGAGGGAGACGGTGTATCCGTCGACCTCGTCGGTGGTCTGCGCCTCGGTCTCGACAGGGGTGAAGTCGCCCGCGACCTCGATTGCGCGGGTGAGAGTGATGCCTTCGGCTTCCTCGCCCGCGGGTGTGAAGTCGGCGTACACGCGGTAGGTGCCCGCCTCGTCCCAGGTCCACGGCACCGACCAGGTGCCTGTGCTCGTGTCGAGTTCGGGGTGCACGTGCTGGAAACCGGCGCCGTCGGTGCGCACGGCGATCAGATGCAGGTCCTTCTCGTGCGCGGTGGTGTACTCGGTCACCGGTTCGCCGGACTCGTCGAGGATCTGGAAGCTCAGGTCTCCATCCTCGCCTGCGGCCGTGGGGGCCTGGACCGGAGAGAGCACGAAGCCGTCCGCGCTTGCGGAGACCCCGTTCAGAGCGGGCTCCGCGGTTTCCTGCGCAGCGTCGCCGTGCCCTTCACCGTGTGCGTTCACGTTACTTCCTTCTGCCCATGCTGCTGCGAAGCTATCGGGAATGACGGCGCCGGCGAGGCCGAAGGCCCCGCCGAACGCCACCACCAACCCGGCCCCGTAGAGCGCGAGCCGTCCTCCGGCCTTCATCAGACGCGCACCGCCGAGTAGCCGGCCTCCTCGACCGCCGCGAGGACCTTGGCGTCGTCGATCTCACCCTCGGCGGTGACGTTGAGCTTGCCGGTCTGCGCGCTGACTTGGATGTCCTGGACGCCGGGGATCTCGCTGACCTCCTCGCGGATCGACATCTCGCAGTGGCCGCAGGTCATGCCCGTCACCTGGTAATCGTTCGAAGCCATCAGGTATCCTCCTTGTATGTCGGTAGTACCCCTACCGGGTACGTGTACAAGTCAACGCTATACCCCTGTCAGGTATTCCGCAAGGAGGGAGGCGATCGTGTGAGCTGCATCGCGCAAGTGCTGCAAACGATGGTTGGAGCGTCCGAGGTGTGCCTTGTGGTGCACCGATGCTGCGGGGCGATCCGCTGGGTTTTGTCGATGCGCGTCGGAGAGTAGTGACCCCTCGGCTCATCAGAACCGTGGACTGCCTTGCCGCATCGACGAAGGCAGCGAAGACTGGTACGAAACCGACTCCCGCCCCACAGCGATCATGCGCTATTGCTGTTGGTTCGGAACTGGCGAGCTCGTCCGGCTCCACAGGCGTTCGAGATTAGTGAGCGGATCAGACAAGAGCCAGCAAGAGTGCGCGGCCACGCCAGAGGCAGCGAGGCACTCCTGTGATGCACATTGGCGTAGCCCGCTGGTCGCCCAGACGCTTGCCGTCCACCGGCCTGTCGGCCCGGTGGTTTACGACTGCCTCAACATCTTGTTCATTAGGTCGGGCTCGGCAATCATGTTCAGCGAGTTCGGTCGTCAGCCGGTCAGCGTGGGCGATGCGATCCTTCTCGGCCCGAACGTATTGTTCAGCTGCGAGCCCGAGTGCCAAGTGTCGGTGACGTCGATCCGTGTCGATACCGATTTCGCTCTCGATCAGTTCTTCTGGCAGCACTCTGCGGTGCTGCACGATCGGCTTGACGCCCCCGGTTTCGCGGAGAAGATCTACTCTGAACCAGCGCAGATCCTGCGACTCGGCAGAGATCGGGCCGGGATGGTTGTGCCGTGGATTGATGAGATGGTCGCGCTCAGCGTTGAGAGACGGTTCCGAGAGAGATTCAACCGACTCCAGGCACTCTGGTTCGCTGTCATGGATGTGCTCGGACCATTCATCCGGGTCTCGCCTGCGAGGCTGACACCATTGCAGCGTGCACGCGCGCGTCCAGTGCTGCCGCGCAGTCGCAGGTTAGCCCCTCTCCGTCCGGAGGCGCTGCTGGCACGGGAGGCACTGCATGAAAACGTCGCCTATAGGTGGACACTCCACGAGCTGTCCGAGAGGGTGCGGCTCTCCCCGCAGCAATTGACCCGTGTGTTCGTCGATGCCTTCGGGAAGACCCCGATCGCGTATCTGACGATGCTTCGCGTGCAGGAGATGGCCAGGCTGCTGCGCGAGTCCGATCTTTCTGTCGCAGCAGTAGGTCGTTGCGTCGGCTGGTCCAGCCGTTCACGGGCGACGGAGGCATTCATCGAGCACGTCGGGCTCAGCCCGAGTCGCTACCGCTCCATGCGCCCGGTTGTCGCGGATAGATAGCAGCAGAGTCGTCCGGGAAATCATCACTTCGTCCGGCGTCCGACCGGACTCAGCTGCTTCCAGCCCTACGCAGGCTCTGAGGCTGATACGCCAGTAGGTCCACGTCAGGTGCCGCCCGTGTCCTGACGGCCAACCTACCGACTGTTCCGTTCGCTGACCGTCTGACTCGCCGGAAGCTCCTGGCTCACCTCGCTGGTGCAAGGCCAGCCGCGACCTCGCGGCTGGCCTGCCGAGAGGAGGCCGACGATGGCGACGAGGGAGGAAGCCCGCCAACAGCGGGAAGCGAAGCTCGACGAGCTCCACGAGAAGCTCACCGGTGCCGTCGAACGGCTGGTCACCGGTGAGGACTGGGCCGATGCGATGCGGTTCGCTGCCCGGTTCCGGTCGCGGAGCTTCAACAACGTCTGCCTGATCTGGGAGCAGCACCAGGCCGCATTCGAGGCCGGCGGGGTGCCCGAACCGTTCCCCACCCTGGTCGCGGGATACAAGCAGTGGCAGCAGCTGGGCCGACAGGTCGAGAAGGGCCAGGCCGGGTATCAGATCCTCGCCCCGGTCACTGGCAGGTTCGCCTCGACGAACCCGGCCGATCCGGACTCCTGGCGGCGTCTGAACCGGGGTGAGAAGCCGAAGCCCGGTGAGGTCGTGCGCTCCCGCATGGTCGGCGTGCGCCCGGCCTACGTCTGGGACGCCTCCCAGACCAGCGGCGATCCGATCCCCGAACGGCCAGCGCCACGGCTGCTCGCTGGCGAAGCCCCCGAAGGTCTGCGCGAGGGTCTGGCGGAGCAGGTCACGGCGGAGGGGTTCGAGCTGCTGTGGGTGCCGCACGAGGGCATGATCGGCGGCGCGAACGGGCTGACGAACTACTCGACCCGGCAAGTCGCCGTGCGCACGAACATGGACGACGCCGCGCAGGTGAAGACTCTCGCCCACGAGCTCGGGCATGTGCTGATGCATGGGCCGGACCAGGAGGAGGCGCGGCAGCATCGCGGGATCGGTGAGGTCGAGGCCGAATCGGTGGCGCTGATGATCGGCGCCGCCCACGGCATGGACACCACGGGCTACACGATCCCGTACGTGGCCGGGTGGGCGGCGAACGTCGACGGGAAGAACCCGGTCGAGGTCGTGCAGGCCGCCGGTGAGCGCATCCGCAAGACCGCGCTCAGCATCCTCGACGGCCTCGACACGAACCAGGTGCCCGACGGCACACCGCCCGGGCTGGAACGCGACGGCCCGGCCCCGAAGAGCCCACGGCAGGACACGCCCGGTCGGCAAGTGGCGCCGTTGCCGGCGCCGGAGCGGGCCGCTGCGGTCGTGTTGGGGCGGGGGCTGTGATGTCCGAGAGCAGGTTTACTCGGGCGGTCCGGCAGATGGATGCGTCCTGGCCGCTGGGGCGGGCCGCGATGGTGTTCGCGCAGTCCGGGGTGCCGGTGTTCCCGTGCGCGCCGGAGGGCAAGCAGCCGATCACCCGACGCGGCTTCCACGACGCCACCACCGACCCGGCGCAGGTGGAGGCCTGGTGGCGCAGGTTCCCGGCGGCGAACATCGGCATGCCCACCGGCCGAGCCTCGGGCGTCTCCGTGGTGGATGTCGATGTGCACGGCGTCAACGGCTTCGACGCGATCCGCGCCGCGCGGCGGGAGGGGCTGGTGCATGGCTGGGAGACGATGGTGCGCTCACCGACCGGCGGCCTGCACATCTACTTCCCGGCCGCCGACAGTGAACAGCCGTCGTGGCAGGCCGGCCGTGCCGGGGTGGATTTCCGTGGGGATCGCGGCTACATCATCGTCCCGCCCTCGCGCCGCCAGATCGACGGCGAGAGCGTGCTCTACCGCCCCACCTCGTTCGCCCCCACCGACGGGCGGGCGCTGGATGCGCAGCGCCTGCGGGAGTTTCTCACCCCGCCCCGGCCCCGCCCGAAGACCGGCCCGATCTCGGATGCAGGGGCGATGGTGGATGCGGGTCGGATGGCGTCCTGGCTGAGCGGGCAGTCCACGGATCGCAATCTCAAGCTGTTCTGGGCCGCCTGCCGCCTCGCCGAGGGCAATGTGCCGGTCTCCGAGGCGCTGGATGCGTTTGCGAGCGTGGAGCAGCCGGATTTCGGGCAGCGGGAGATCACTCGCACCGTCGAGTCCGCCTACCGCACCATCACCACCGGTGTCGGCACCTCGACCCGGGCCGAGTCCGTGCCGGAGAGATTCGGGCCGGTGCCGGCTGCGACGCGGGCGGGCCGGGGGCTGTGATGGGCGGGCTGTCGGGGCGGCGATGGGCGGTGGTCGCGGCCGCGTCGGGGACGGTGCTGATCGGCGGCGGCGCGTTCTGGCTGAGCTTCGTCGCTCTGGCCGATCTCGCGGTGCGCTCGGGCATCACCAGGAACCAGGCGTGGATCTGGCCGCTCTTGGTGGACGGGCTGATCGTGGTCGCGACCGTCGCGGTCGTCGCCCTCGACGGGCATCGGGCGGCCTGGTACCCGTGGGTGCTGCTGATCGCCGGGGCGCTGATGTCGGTGAGCGCGAACGCCGCGCACGCCCTCGTCGCCGCTGACGCCTCCGTGCCGGGCCTGCTCGCGGCCATCGTCGCCGCGGTCCCGCCGCTCGTGCTGCTGGCCTCCACGCATCTGACGACGGTCCTGACCCGCTCCACCAGAACCCCGGTCCCCACGCCGATCACCCCCACCCCGGAGTCAGGATCGGCGCTGGAGGTCTCCGAGACCGCTGGCGCGCAGGCACAGGCCGCACCGCTCCTTCTGCCGGAGCTTCCCGAGCGGCCACGTTCGGCCACGGGCATCGCGGTAGCGACACCGCCGGCCCCGGCCGCCAAGGTGCTGGGCGAGCAGACAGAGCCTGACCGATCGGATGTGCCCGTGCTGGAGGCGGTGGCCGAAACCCCATCGGCTGAGCCCGACCCGCCAACGTTGGCAGGTGCTGGGCGGCGGGAACGGGCGGCAGTGCTGCGGGGGCGGGGCTGGTCGAACAAGGCGATCGCGCGCGAACTCGGCGTGCACGCCTCGACCGTCGGCCGCTGGTTCCCCCGCACCGATCCCGCGCCCGCCGCAGACCAGGAGACCTCGGCAGTGCCCGAGCACCACAACGAATCAGATGAGGAGAAGGAGCAGAAATCATGAACCCCTACGAGCAGAACAACCCCGGCAGGCAGGACACGCCCCCGCCGGAGACGACCCGCCCTGACCGGGCGGAGACACCGGGTGCTCCGGAGGCGATCCAAGCCGCCGACGTCACCCGCACAACCGGTGCCAAGACTGAGACTGCGGATGTTGATCCGGCACTGCGCAAGGCGCGCGGGGTTGACTGGGTACGCACCTCGGACCTGATGGCGAGAGGCACCGGGCAGATCTCACGCCTGGCGATCGACTTCGAGGCGAACCTCGCACACAAGGCCCACGACGGCCTCGCCCGCGGCGTCACGCGCCTGGGTGCAAAGGAGCGTGAGCTGCCCCCGATCTCGGCGTTCGGCCGCAGTACGAGCCGTGACGGGGCCGGGCGCGGCCCGGTCGGAATGAACTGAGGTGACCGGCCATGACCACGACCATGCCCGGCGCCGAACGCCGAGCACCAGGTGTCGGAGAAGGCGAGTGCACCTGCCTGCCAGGAGGTGCCGAACCCATGACGACCACGACTCACACAGGTTCCCCGCAGCGGGGGCCTGAGAACTACACGACCAGCGCCGGGCTGCGTGCCCTGCTGGCCCGGCTCCACGCGGCCGGGCCCGGGGCATGGGCGCGGGACCCGGTCGCCGGCGAGCTGATGCAGTATGCGGCGCAGAAGTACGCCGCGCTGGCGCGCAAGCACTCGTTGGACCCGTGGGAGGCCGCCAGCGCCGCGTTCGATGTGATGCGCACCCGCTCCGCCCGGGAGGCGATCGACCCGTGGGGCGTGGTCACGCACGCGGTGCGGATCACCTGCATCGCCGAGGAGCGCGCCCAGGGGCTGCTGTGCTCGACCCATCAGGCCCGCCGCCCGCACATCTCCGCGTTCCACGACGCCGAGCGAATCTCCGACAGGGAGACGCCGCTGTCGGAGTATCACCCCGCGTTCCAGGTCACCGACCCCGAACCCGATCCCGACGGCACCGGAGACGCCGGAGACGGTGACGGTGGCGGTGGTGGTGTGGTGGGGGTGGCGATGTCGGCGTCGTCGGCGGCTGAGGACGCGATCGCGCTGGTGACGATGCTCGGCTGGGAGCCCGCGACCGCGCGGGCGTCGGTGGAGCACATCTGCGGGGCGCTGGCGAAGGCCGGGGCGCGGCATACCGCGTTCGAGACCCTGCGACGTGACCAGCACGCCCGCGCGCTGCTGGATCTGCCGGGCCGGTCCTGGACCGGGCTGCTCAAGGCGCTGCTGGGCAACCCGCACCCGGCGCTGGCGGCGACCAGCGCGGGCCGCGGGGTGCTGCTGCGGCTGCTGATCGGCGAGACGATCCCGATGCTGCTGCGCGATGACGATCTCGTGCTCACCATCTGCCTGGCCGCCCCACGACAGGCCCGGAAGTAACCGGGGACCACGAAGAGAGGACTGAGAGGGGTGAGTGGTGATGAGTATCGAACTGCAACGCACCGTGGAGTCGATTCAGGTCGGTGCCCGTCATCGCGCCGACCTCGGCGATATCCAGGCTCTGGCTGACTCGATCCGCGAGCACGGCCTGTTGCAACCGATCACGGTCACCCCCGAAGGGGTGCTGGTGTGCGGGCGACGCCGGCTGGAAGCGATCCGGCTGCTGCACTGGCGCACGGTCAGCGTGTGGGTGCGATCGGGTGTCTCGACCCGGTTGGGGCATCTGCTGGCCGAGCAGGACGAGAATGCGCACCGCAAGCCGCTCAACCAGCTGGAGGCCGCCGCCCTGTACCGCGAGCTCAAGCAGCTCATGACCGAGGACGCCCAGCGCCGCGATGTCGTAACCCGCTTCTCGGCGGAGAATCAGCCCGGTGCTGACGGGGGTGCCAAATTGGCACCCCCGTCAGGGGGTGTCGGTGGGAGGAGCCGCGCGCAGGCCGCGCGGATGGTCACCGGCCGCGCCTCGTACACGACGCTGGAGAAGATCTCGGCGATCCAGGCCATGGCCGAGAACCCCGAGAATCCCGAGGCGCTGCGCGAGCAGGCGACGACGGAGCTGGCGGGGATCGAGGCCGGCGGGCCGGTCGACCCCGCCTATCAGCGCCTGCGCGGCCAGGTCGAGCAAGCGGACGCCTCTCGCCAGGCGTCGCTGCGCGCGATGGCCCAAGAGGCCGTCGCCCGTGTCACCGCCGCTGGACGCACCAAGCCCCGCACGCACACCTCGGCCCGGCCGGCGGTGGTGCCGGGGCGGTGGCCGGTGACGGCGTTCGTGCAGACCTGGACCTCCCTGGCGGAATGGTGGACCCACTACGACGTGGACGAGCTCGCCCGCGACCTCACCGAGGAGCAGGCCGGCATCTTCCTCGACGTCGCCGACGGCACCAGCGCCTTCGCCGCCCGCCTGCGCATCTCCCTCGACACCACCGGCCACGACGTCGAGACGACAACCGAGGAGCCCCGCACCGACGAGGACACCGGCCCCGGCGCTGATGCCGAATCAGGCGAGAGCGTCTCTCGGCAGCATCTGCGTGCTCTGTGACCGGGTGCGTGCACCTGGGCGGCATGAAGACTTTCGCTGACTCCCGCCCGCGCACCCGCCTGATCGTCCTGCTCGCCGCCGGCCTGGTGATCGTGCTCCTGGCCGGCATCGGGATCTACGGCCTGATCCTCGGCCCCGACACCAGCCCACCCCACGACCGTGACCCCGAGCCGGGCGCGTCGTCGAGTCCGGTCGAGTCCGGCACGCCACGGCCGGGGCGGATCGCTGCGGTGGTCGGGTCCGGGGACCCGGAGGAGTTCGCCCGCAACGTCGCGACGGCGGTGTTCGCCTGGGATACCGGGTCGGGGCTGATGCCGCTGGACTACACGAGCGTGCTGATGGAGGTCGCCGACCCGACCGGCACCGAGCAGGCCGGCCTCGCCTCCGATATCGCCGCCTATCTGCCCACGCGGGAGGCATGGGTCGAGCTGCGCCAGTACGCCACCACCCAGCACCTGGAGATCACCGATGCGTTCGTGCCCGGAGCGTGGGCGACCGCGCAGGAGCAGGCGCAGCCGGGGCAGCTGGTGGAGGGGACGACGGCGATCACGATCGAAGGCGTCCGCCACCGTGCCGGGGTGTTGAACGACGAACCCGTCGACTCCGCGCACGAGGTGGCGTTCACCGTGTTCGTGGTCTGCGAGCCCGCCTACGACACCTGTCATCTGCTGCGGCTGTCCGAGCTGGACAACCCCCTGCGCTGACCCGAGAGGTCTGGGGAGAAAGGAGGGGCGTGGTGCTCAAGAAGCTCGCTATCGGACTGCTCGCACTGGCGCTGGTAGCACCGTTCCTGTCGATGGTCGGGATCGGGCTGCTGATGAACCCCGCCGCGACCTGGGCCTGCACCGTGCCCGGCGGCGGACTGCAAGTCGGCGAGGTGCCCGACGAGCTCGCCGTCGAAACGCGCGATGGGGAGTCGTTCACGCTGAACAAGAAGCAACTCACGCACGCGGCCACGATCATCGAGACCGGCTCCGGCGTCGAGGGCGTGAACCGTGACGGACTCCAGATCGCGCTGATGGCCGCACTGACCGAGTCGACCCTGCGGCAGCTGTCGAACACGAGCGTCTACCCGGAGTCAGCGGACTACCCGAACGATGGCGATGGCAGCGACAACGACAGCCTGGGGTTGTTCCAGATGCGCCCGCAGGCCGGGTGGGGGTCGGTCCCAGAGCTGATGGCCCCCGAGTATCAGGCGCGAGCGTTCTTCGGCGGCCCGGACGGCCCGAACCATCCCTCGCCGCGCGGGCTGCTGGACATCCCCGGCTGGCAAGACATGGGCAAAGGCGAGGCCGCCCAAGCCGTGGAGGTCTCGGCGTTCCCCGACCGGTACGAGAACTACAGCCCCGTCGCCGTCACGATCCTCGACACCCTCCTCGGCACCACAGGCACGAACGTCGAAACTGACCCTGGTGTGGTGCCTGCTGTGGCCGGGGCGGCGGAGTCTTCGCGGGTGGTGTTCCCTCTGCCCGAGGGCACGTGGACGGCGACCGACCCGTACGGGCCGCGCACCCACCCGATCACCGGGGAGCAGTCCTTCCACACCGGCAGCGACTTCGCCGCCCCGGACGGCACGCCCATCCTCGCCGCCGCCGACGGCACGGTCACCGTCGCCGAGTACACCGATGCGTGGGGCGGGAAGGTCGTCATCGAACATCAGGTCGGCGGCGAGCAGGTCGCCACCGGGTACATCCATTCCTGGGCCGACGGCATCCACGTCGAGGCCGGCGATAGGGTGCGGGCCGGGCAGCACATCGCCGACGTCGGCTCCTCGGGCCAGTCCACCGGCCCGCACCTGCACCTTGAGGTCTATGTCGGGGGCACCGGCGGTGAGCACACCGACCCCGCCGCCTGGCTGAACGCCCACGACGCCGCGGACCTGCCCGAGGCCGAGACCGGCCCACCGGCCGGCGACTGCGACCCCGACAGCAATGGGCCTGGTGGGGAGCCTGACCCTGCCCCGGCCGGTGACCCGGATGAGCTGGTCGACGACCCGACCAGTAACGGGCAGATCACCCGCCGCACCCTGCACCTGTATCAGCAGACGATCGCGGCGTTCCCCGAGACGACCTGGTCGTGCTACTCGCCACGGCCGGGCACGGTCTCGGAGCACCCGCTGGGTCGGGCCTGCGATATCGCGTTCGGCAACGCCATCGGGCAGATGCCCACGCCCGCGCAGATCGAGGCGGGCTGGGAAGTCACGAACTGGATGAAAGACCACGCCGAGACCCTCGGAGTCGACTACCTCATCTGGCAGGACAAGATCTGGTCCCTCGCCCGTGACGACGAGGGCTGGCGCGACTACACGCGCGGCACCGATATCACCACGAGGCATCAAGACCACCTCCACGTCACCCTCGCCGATTCGGGTGGTGGGGCCTGATGGACGTGTTCCCCGATTTCGAGGGCCTGGGCGGCATCGGCGACCTGGAAGAGGTCATCGGCGCCCTGTTGACGTTCGTGCTCATCATCGCGGTGCTGATGCTCATTATTTCCGGCATCGTCTGGGCGATCGCGTCTGCGTCCGGGAACTACGCCGCCGCCGGCAAGGCCCGCACCGGCGTGCTCGTCGCCCTCGGGGCGGCGATCCTCGCCGGCGCCGGGGTCACGTGGATGAACTGGTTGATCGGCATCGGCCAACAACTCTGAACCCCTGCGCTGAAGCTGCTGCGCCCGCCCCCGGTCTTGTGGGGGCGGGCGCTGCTGCGTGTCTGGCGGGGTCGGGTGCACCTGGTCGAGAGAACACCTCTGTCTCATCTGTCGAAGGAGCGCCCTGCCATGACCATCACGACCCTCGCCACCTGGACCCTCGCCCGCTTGGCGATGCTCCCGATGCAGATCGACATCGACCCCAACGACTCGGGGCTGCCCGGCATCGACCAGCTGCGCACCATCGTCGGTGCCGTCATGACCGTCGGCCTCATCCTGTCCGTCCTCGCGCTGATCGTCTCGGCGATCGTGTGGGGCTTCGGCTCCAACTCCAGCAACCCCCACCTGGCCGGCCGCGGCAAGATCGGCGTCTTGATCTCCTGCGGTGCGGCGGTGATCTGCGGTGCCGCGGTCACGCTGATCAATTTCTTCTGGGGCGTCGGCCAGGCCGTCTGAACCCGCCTATCTGTGTGAGGGAGGTCTGTGATGGCGCTGTGCGATGTTCCCGTCATCTCCACGGTCTGCGACTCCGCCGGTGAAGCGGCCGCGTCGCTGATCGCCGCCCCGTTCGACTGGTTCGCGCAGGCCGTCGGCGGGGCGGCGGGCTGGCTGATCGAGGCCATGTGGACAGTGTTTGACACGACCACGCTGGTCGACGTCACCCAAGAGGGGTACGTGTCGGTGTACAACCTGCTGTTCGGGATCGGCGTGTTCATCGTGCTGATCTTCTTCTGCTTCCAGCTCATCCTCGGCCTGATCCGCCGCGACCCCACCGCGCTGTCCCGCGCCGCCCTCGGGGCCGGCAAGGCCGTGCTCGGCTCCTTCGTGGTCATCACCCTGGCCGCGCTCGCGCTGGAGATCACCGACCAGTTGACCATCGGGATCATCCAAGCCGCCGGCGAGACCACGGCCACGATGGGCGACAAGATCATCCTGCTGGCCGCCGGACTGACCGCCATCAACATCTCCGCCCCCGGTGTCGGGGCGATCGTGACGATCTTCCTCGGCGGGCTCATGGTCGCCGCGGTCGCGATCGTGTGGTTCTCGCTGCTGATCCGCAAGGCTCTGCTGCTGATCGCGATCGTGCTCGCCCCGCTCGCGTTCGCTGGTGCGGCGTGGGATGCCACCCGCGGGTGGATCGGGAAGTGGGCGGCGTTCGTACTCGCCCTCATCATCTCCAAGCTGGTGCTCGTGGTGGTGTTCCTCATCGCGATCACCCAGATGGCAACCCCCATCGAGGCGGACCTGACGGCGATCACCGAGCCAATCACCGGCATCGTCATGCTCGCGATCGCCGCCTTCGCCCCCTACATGGTCTACCGGGTCATCGCGTTCCTCGGCTTCGACCTCTACAACACCATGGGATCGGAACAAGAAGCCAAGAACGCCATGAACCGACCCGTCCCGGTGCCCGGCACACCGCAAGGCGAAGGCCCGAAGAAGATCCTCGACACCAACGGCAACGGCGGCGGAGGAGGTGGGGGCGGGGGTGACGAACCGCCCCCACCCGGAGGCGGAAACCCACCCGGCGGTGGCGGCGGCGGTGGGGGCACGCCGCCACCACCAGGCGGCGGAGCAGATGCCGGAGCAGGTGCGGGCGGTGCGGGCGCCGGCGGTTCGGCGGCCGGTGCGGGAGCTGCCGCGGGACCGGTCGCGGCGGTGGTCATCGGCGCGGAGGTCGCGAAGAAGGCCGCGACGGCCGGCCCCGAGGCCGGCAAGCAGATCGGCGCCCAGGCCGAGGCCGCCACCGACGGCGCCAACCAGAACACCGGCAACACCAACACCAGCGGGAACGGTGAGAGCGGTGGGAGTGGGCCGGGCGCGCAGGCACCGCCGCGCAGCACCCCGCAGCCGAACCTGCCGACCGGCCCGAAGCCCGACGACGGGCCCAGTAAGCCGCCGACCGGTGGGAAGGAGTGATCCTCGTGAGCAACAAGCACAGCGCCGAAGAAGCGCGTACGGGCACCGACCTGGTGCCGGTGAAATTCAGCAGATTGACTCGCCGCGGCATCTTGCTGGGATTGTCCGCGACCCAGCTGGCGACCCTCGCCGTCGGAGTGCTGTCCCTGGTGGGCGCGTTCTACGCCGGCGGGATGCTCATCGCCTACACCGCCCCGATCTGGGTGTCCTCGATCGTGCTGACCTGGATGCCCGTCGCCGGGCGCCCGGTCGTGGAATGGGTGCCCGTGGCCGCCTGGTGGCTGTGGCGGACCACCGGCGGACAGTTGGCCTACCGGCGCCGCATCGTCGCTCCGAGGCCGGCGGGCACGCTCGCGCTGCCCGGTGACATGGCGCGGCTGCGCGAGCACGTCGACCCGCAGAGCGGGGCGGGCATGATCCACGACCCTCACCAGGCGACGCTGACGGTGGTGTGCGAGATCCGCCATCCCGCGTTCGTGCTCCTCGATCCCGGCGAGCAGGCCCGCCGGGTCTCCTCCTGGGGGCGGGTGCTGGCCAGCGTCTGCCGGTCCGGGCGGATCGCGACCGTGCAGGTGCTGGAGCGCACCCTGCCGGACTCGGGCACGGGCCTGGCCGAATGGTGGGCCGCCCACGGCAGCCAGGACGACTCCTTCGCATCGAGGACGTATGCCGAGCTGATCGAGCGCGCCGGGCCCGCCGGGGAGCGTCACGCCACCACGATCAGCCTCAGCCTGGATATGAAGACGGCGGCCCGGCAGATCCGGACCGCCGGCGGCGGGCTGCGGGGCGCGGCCGCGGTGCTGCGCCAGGAGATGAGCACACTGACCGCGGCGCTGCGCTCGGCGGACCTGACCCCTGCCGGGTGGCTGAGCCCGGGGCAGATCGCCGTGATCCTGCGCAGCGCCTACGACCCGGCCGTCGCCGCGACCCTGGAGCGGCACGGGGAGATCGGCCAGTCGCTGGCCACCGCCGGCCCGGTCGCGGTGACCGAGACCTGGACGAGGCTGCGCACCGATACCGGCTACCACGTCGTGCTCTGGATCAGCGAGTGGCCCCGCTCGATGGTGTATCCGGGGTTCCTCGCCCCGCTGGTGCTCTCCTCAGGGATCGGGCGATCCCTGTCGCTGCTCTACACCCCGCTGCGCACCGATCAGGCTGCCCGTGACATCCGCAAGAAGAAGGTCGAGCACATCTCCGATGCCGCGCAGCGCCGCCGGATCGGACAGATCGAGGACGCCGCCCAGACCGCCGAATACACCGACGTGCTCCAGCAGGAAGCTGACCTCACCGCCGGGCACGGCGTGCTGCGCGTGACCGGTCTGGTCGCCGTCTCGGCGCCCACCATCGAGGAACTGGACGCCGCGGTCGCCGCGGTCGAGCAGGCCGCCATCCAGGCCTCCTGCGAAACCCGCCGCCTCGTCGGCCAGCAGGCCGCCGCGTTCACAGCCGCGGCCTTGCCCCTGACCCGGCCCGTATGAGCCGGCTCAGTTGTCCTTCGGGGGCTTCTCCTGTGCTAGGAGTTGGGAGAAGTGCGCGTCGTTTGGGGCGATATCTGGTCGGAGCCAGTGCATGACCTGATACGTGTTGTTCACCAACATGAAGCCGTCCGACGCCATCGCACCGGCGGAGAAGACAACCTGATCATCTCCGAGCGCGTCCAGCAATTCGGCGTTGTCATCGCCATGGACGAGGTCACCGTAGAGGAACATACGTGCGATCTCGTTGTCCCAGGCATTGACACGAACCCCGGCTGCTTCTGGGTCGATCGGGGCCTGCATAATCCGCATTCGGCGAGGCGGGTACTGCGCCCAGTTCTCACGCAACTGTGTCAAATGCTCAGAGACATTGGTGGCGTCCGCCGGCCGAAAGTACTCCAACGCGGCAAGAACCGTTACCCATGCGAGCCGGTCGCCCTTCTTCGTGAGCGTGAGTGGACGGATCAGTGTGAGTGCGTAAGCCACCTGCTCTTTGGGAGGAATGACCTGGCGAATGCCTGCCAGAGACGACTGGCCTGTGGCTTGATCGACAACGAAGTTCATGTGCAGCTGTTGCCCCAGGTTCATCGCATCGTCACGACGTGCGAGCTCGCACGAGAAGAGCTCTTCCGCTCGGCGTTTGAACAGTCGCAGGGTCTGAGTGTGCCTCGCTGCGAGCTGATCGCTGGCCCTATCCTCACCGCTCATGTGCTCCTCCGGCTGGTTCGTGCTCTGAATGCGTACCTCTCGATCACCACAGTCAAGGGGAGGAACCGTGCCTACATTCTACGATCCCGTCGCCGACGCCGAGGAGGCATCGCAGGCGCTGCGCGGCCTGGCGCACGCCAGCCGCGACTTCACCCACCCCGAGGACGCCTACGGGGTGATTGGGGACCTGCTGGCCGGGGTGCGCTCGATGCAGCAGTCGATCCAGCAGCTCGCCACCCGCCACGCCCGCCATGACGGGCGCGCCTTCGACGATGCCGGAGACCCCGCCGCCGGTATCCGTGATGCCCGCCTGGCCGCCGGGGAGCTCTCCGAGGCCGCTGCCGCCCTGGACCGTGTCGAGGAGGGGCTTAACCGTGCCTCGCAGGCTGCCGGTCGCATCGCCTGGCACCCCGCCCCGCCCGCACCCGCCGAGACGGAGATGACCAGGGTTCAGGGGCCGGTGTCGCGGTGGGTGAACATCGTCTTCCTCCAGGGCGGTGAAGCCGATGCGGTGCTGTGGCTGATCGACTGTGACGGCCCGGACGCCGCGATCGAGCACCTGGCCGGCTTCGACTACGGCGAGGAGACCACGGACGCGGCCATGCTCAACGGCTACGTCTACGACACCCCACCGATCGGGGCGCTGGACAAGGAAGCACGCACGGGAGAGTACACGCTGACCTACAACCCGGACCTCGGCCACGTCGCCCTCTACCGCCACCACCAGATCGCGCCCGAGGACAGCCTCGACACCGACACCCCCGCACCGACCATGGACCCCGACATGGGCAGTGCCGGCGGTGCCGCCTCGGCCGGGACTGCGATGGGCGCGGCGGGTGCTGCCGCTGCGGCGCTCTCTGATCGCGGGGTACGCGCCACCGGACGAGAAGCGGGCAGTGCCGCCGGGCGTGGGCCGGTGAGCGAGGGGTCCTGGTTCGAGCATCCGGGCGTCGCGGCGGTCAAGCGTGACCGCGGCCTCGGCCTCTGACCCGACTACCTCCCGTGGTGCCGCCGCCCTGTGGGGTCGGCGGCACCGGCATGTCCGTGACCGGGCGGGTGGGGTGCACCTGCACCACATCCCCGTCGTTCTCGTGCCTGGGAGGCCATCATGTCCGCCGTCTACTATCCCGCCGCGTTCGCCACCGAGGCCGCCCGCAACCTGCGCCACCTCGCCGCGGACAGTGAACTGCAGGCCACGGGTCCCGGCACCGCCACACTGCTGGGCGACCTGCGCGATGCGGCCACGGCGATGCGGGAGGCGATCGACCGGATCGCCGTCGCCCACACCCTCCCCGGCGCCCCGGCCCTCGCACGGGATACCGGGCTGCAGATCGGTGACGAGCTCCATCAGGCCGGCACCGCACTGGAGGAGACCACGACCCGCCTGACCGGTGCCGTCACCGCCATCGAACACCCCACCACCGTTCCGAAGCACACGACGCGGCGTTCCCTGCGCGCGGGGAGGCAGGCGCGGGTCGCGCAGCCGGCAGGGTCGTGGTTCGACCCGCACCCCGCCGGGTCCAGCAGAGGTCAGGGGCGGGGGTTGGGACTGTGAGCGAGAAGGAACGCCTACATACCTCCGTGCTGGTCGCCCCGGCCACCGAGCGGCGACGGCTGCGGGCGCAGCGCCGCCAGGCCGCGGCCCGGTTGCAGGCCGAGCAGCGTCGCCGCGAGGTCGCGGAAGCGAAAGCCAAGGCCGAGGTCGAGCGGGCCGAGCGCAAGGCCACTCGGTATTTGCCCGCCGCCGGGGAGCCCGGCAAGCAAACGTTGCGGACGCCGGGCCGGTTCCGGCTGCCCCGCCACCAGGACACCTCCGCGACCCTGTCGGCCCAGTACCCGTTCCTCGCCGAGGGCGGCCTGGGCTCGGCGGGCGTGTTCGTCGGCCAGGACCTCTACTCCGGGGGCTCGTTCGTCTACGACCCGTGGGTGCTGTATCAGACCGGGGTCATCACCGCCCCGAACGTCGTGGTCGCAGGGATCGTCGGCAGCGGCAAATCCTCCCTCGCCAAGAGCCTGTACACGCGCAGCCTGCCGTTCGGGCGGCGGGTCTACGTTCCCGGTGACCCGAAAGGCGAGCACACTGAGATCGCCCGCGCCGTCGGCGGGCGGGCGATCCAGCTCGGCCACGGCCTGCCCACCCGCCTCAACCCCCTCGACGAGGGCTACCGCCCCTCCGGGCTCAGCGATGCGGAGTGGGAGACGACGGTCGCCTCCCGCCGCCGCGACCTGATCGGCGCGCTCACCGAGACCGTGCTGGCCAGGCCCATGTCGCCGCTGGAGCACACCGCGATCGACACCGCCCTCGCCGAAACGGTACGGGAGAACGAGGTGCCGATCCTGCCGATGATCGTCGACCACCTCCTGTCTCCCTCCCACGACCCTGACGGGCGGCTGGCCGAGGACGGCCGCATGGTCGGACACGCGCTGCGACGACTGGTGGCTGGGGACCTCTCCGGCCTGTTCGACGGCCCGTCGACGGAGGTGTTCGACCCGACCCTGCCGATGGTGTCCCTGGACCTGTCGCGAGTCACCGAGAACTCCACGCTGGTGTCGGTGTTGATGACGTGCTCCAGCGCGTGGATGGAATCGGCGCTGCTGGACCCGAACGGCGGGCAGCGCTGGTGCATCTACGACGAAGCCTGGCGCCTCATGTCCGAACCCGCGTTGCTCAAGCGCATGGATGCGCACTGGCGGCTGGCGAGGGCGTACGGGATCAGCAACATGCTCATCTTCCACAAGCTCACCGACCTGGAAAACGTCGGCGACCAGGGCTCGGCCATGCGCTCGCTCGCGAACTCCCTGCTCGCCAATGCGGAGTCCCGCATCATCTACCGGCAGGAATCCGACCAGCTGGGCACGACCGCGAAGACCCTTGGACTGACCGGCACCGAGCGCGAGCTGCTGCCGACGCTGGGCACCGGACAAGGGCTGTGGCGGATCAAGGAACGCTCCTTCGTCGTCCAGCACCAGCTCCACCCGGCCGAGTACGAGCTCTTCGACACCACCAGCCGCATGTCCGATCCCGGAAAAAACCAACCCCGCGTAGGGTAAGAATCCGCGTGATTCCGCGGATCTCCAGACGTTCTGACCTTGACTGTGGGGTCGCATGTTCGTTACAGATGCAACCGTACGAGCGATCGGATCGATCTTTGTCGAAGCGGTCGTGGAGGGCATGAGCGCTCCCTGTGCTCATCGCTTGTGAGCTTGCACGAGAGTGCGGGACGTAGCGCTCCAAGCAGTGGTGGCGAGGACCGCGCCGAGAATGCCGATACCGACGAGGACGAGAGCCACGGCGGGAAGGCCGATAGCGGCGCCGAGAACACCGGCGAGGGGGTACGTGATGAGGAAGCAGGCGTGGGACAGGGAGAACTGCGCGGCGAACACCGCGGCCCGATTCTCTTCCGTGCTGCCTCGCCGCAGCAGCCTGGCGGAGGGGGTGAGGATCGTGGAGGTTGCCGCCCCCATCAGCGCCCACACGCTCAGCAGCCCGACCCACTGGGGCGTGCCATCGGTCCAGGCGAGCACCCCGGCTCCGGCCAGGAGAAGGACGGGCAGGGCGATGCCGCCGGTGAGCATGACTCGCCGGTCCGAGACGGCTTCCAAGAGCTTGGGCATGGTCAGGGCCACGATCATGGAGCCGCCTCCGTAGGCGGCGAGCAGGAGCGCAGCATCGGACTGGGTGCGGCCCAGATCGCCCAGGACGAGGACAGTGGTGTTGACGATCACCATCGCCGTGGTCGTCGCCACGACGAGGTTCAGCGCCATCAGGCCCTGCAGCTCCCGGCTGGCCCAGAACGCACGGGCGCCGCGGGTGAGGCGATCGAAGAACGGCGCCGGAGCGGGAGCCTCGAAGCGAGGAAAGCGGGAGACAAGCACCAGGGTCGCAGAGGCAAGGAACCCGACCACGGTGCCAGCGAAGAGATTGTGGAAGCTGACGACCGTCAGTAAGGCGGCGGCGAGCATCGGGCTCACCAGCGACTCCAAGTCGTAGGCGAGCCGCGACAGCGACAGGGCACGTGTGTACTGTCCCTCGTCCGGGAGCACGGACGGGATCACGGCCTGAAACGCGGGCGTGAACGTCGCCGATGCGGACTGCAACAGGAAGATCAGCACATAGATCTGCCACACCTCGGTCACGAACGGCAGCGAGAGCGCGACCCCAGCCCGGATGAGATCGGTCCCGATGAGTAGTGGCTTTCTCTTGAGACGGGTGGTGAGTGCCGTCGTGAGGGGGGAGACGGCGACGTAGGCCACCATCTTGATCGTCATCGCCACACCCATCACCACGCCGGCGTCGCCGCCGGCGATTTCGAAGGCGAGCAGTCCGAGCGCGACGGTGAGCAGGCCCGTGCCCAGCAGCGCGATGACCTGCGCGCTGAACAGTTTCGCGTAGGTGGGATTGCGCAGGACAGCAAGCATGAGACGAGGCCTAACGAACGAGAGTTTGTGCGACGAACGGGCTACTACTGCCGGGGTGCGTGGTGGTGGGGCGGGATCTGCCCGTTCGCGACCGCGTGCTCGGCCTGCTTGATCGCCTCGACCACCAGGGCGACCGCGTGTTCGTCGGTGAGGCGGTAGAGCACGCTCGTGCCCTCCTGCCGGGTCGTGACCATCCGCGCCATCCGTAGTCGGGCCAGATGCTGCGACACCCCCGAGGGCTTCTTCCCGACCAGTTCCGCCAGCGCGTTCACCGGCAACTCGTCGGCCTGGCGCAGGGCCAGCACGATCCTGATCCGCGTCGGATCGGACAACAGTCCCAAGACCTCCGCGGCGAGATCGACGTATTCCGACGCGGGATCCATGCCGCACATCTGCTTATCTGCATCCATACGCAGATACTAACAGCGGCGTATGGGTGAGGGAACCCTGCCGTCGTGTGCTGGACGAGGCCCGGCAGCTGCGCCAGCAGCAGCCAGGATGAACGGTGCGGGTACGGGATTGTGCACCTGGCCGGCATGAGACGACATGCGAATCTCCCTGAGCCGGTGCCGGTGTCGATGCGCACCGTGATCCTCGATATCCACGCCGACGGGTCGATGACCGTGATGATCGACGGCACCGTGTATCCGCCCGACGACGACCAGCGGCCGTGGTCGCGGGCCGCGTTCCCGCAGATCATCGACCACGCCAGCCAGGAGCGTGCGGTGCCGGTGCGGGTGGAGGTGCACGAGGCCGACGGCACGAGCTTCACCGAACTCGTCGCCGCACAACCACGCCGCGCCGACCCTGCACCCGAGCCGGCCCCAAAGACGAGACGGCCCAAGGCGGTGCCGGCGCTGATCGAGGTCACCGGGGAGGGGTTCGTCGCCGGGGAGGACATCGCCTGCACCGTGCTCGTCTCCGACACCGACGCGGCCGGCGACGGCACTGCACGGGGGCTGCTCGATCCGCGACGGGTCGGGGATGCCGGAGAGGTGCTGCTGGTCGGGCGCGTCTCCGGCACGGTCGTGGCGCGCAGGCTGCGATGAGCGTCCCGCAGGGCCGCCAGAGCGGCAGCTTCGGCGACGAGCTGACCAACGCCGCGATGATCGGGCTGGTCGGACTGTTCGGCCTCGCCCTGATCCTGCGCGGCGCCGGATCGGTGGCCGCGTTCCTCACCGGCACCGACCAGCCCGCCGCTGGGCCCGCCTCCGGCATCTCGGTGCTGTTCCGGCCCGGTGATCCTGCCGCCGCGCTCGACGCGCCAGGGATGAGCGCGGTCGCCTACTGGGCCGTGACCGTCGTGCTGCTGGCCGGGCTGGTCGCCGGCGGCTGCTGGGTGTGGACGCGGCTGCGCCGTCACGCCCGCAAGACCGAGGTCGACCCGCACACAACCGCCGGAGTCGCGACCCGCCACGAGGTGGCCACGGTCGCCTCACCTACGGCGCTGCTCACCCGCGCCGGGAACTTGCGACCCTCTCTCTCCAAGCCGACCCCGGCGGATGTCGGCTACCGACTCGGGATGTGCCGGGGCCGGGAGGTGTGGGCCAGCGTCGAGGACTCGATCCTGCTCATCGGACCACCCCGCTCCGGCAAGGGCCTGCACGTGGTAATCCCCGCGATCCTCGACGCGCCGGGGGCGGTGATCGCCACCAGCACCCGCCCGGACAACCTCACCGCGACCCTGCGCGCGAGAGAGAAGCACGGCCCGGTCGCAGTGTTCGACCCCCAGCACCTGGCCGAGGGCGTCCCGGCGGGGATGCGCTGGTCGCCCGTGCGTGGCTGCGCCGACCCTCTCACCGCGATGATCCGCGCTACCGGCCTCGCCTCGGCCACCGGCCTGTCTGCCGGCGGGGTGGAGTCTGGCGGATTCTGGGAAGGCAAGACGAGGACTGCGCTGCAGGCTCTGCTGCACGCCGCTGCTCTTGATGGGCGTTCCCCGGCGGAGCTGTTCCGCTGGACCCTGGACCCCTCGGCTGCGGCGGAGGCCGTCGCGATCCTCACCAACAGCCCGGACGCGGCCACGGGGTGGGCGGACTCGCTGGAATCCATGATCGACGCCGACCCCAGGACCCGCGATTCGATCTGGCAGGGCGTCTCTCTGGCCCTCGGTGCTCTCGCTGACCCGCGGGTGCTCGATGCCGTCAGCCCCGGCCCCGGGGAGGAGTTCGACCCCGAAGCGTTCATCCGTGATCGGGGCACCCTGTTCCTCCTCGCGACCGGTGCTGGAGCCGGAGCCTCCGCAGCACTGGTCGCCGCGTTGGTGGAGGATCTCGTGGAGACCGCCCGGCGGATCGCGGCACGCTCACCCGGAGCCCGTCTCGACCCGCCACTGCTGCTGGCGTTGGATGAGATCGGCAACCTCGCCCCGCTGCCGTCGTTGCCGACGCTGATGGCCGAGGGCGGTGGCACCGGAATCACCTGTTTGCCCGTGCTCCAGTCTCTCGCGCAGGCGCGCGACAAGTGGTCGGAGAACCAGGCCGGCGCGATCTGGGACGCCTCCATCGTGAAGATTCTTCTCGGCGGGGCTTCGAACAGCAAAGACCTTCAAGACCTGTCCACGTTGATCGGTGAACGTGATGAGTACACCGACTCGATCACCCTCGGTGATCACGGCACTCGCCAGAACCAGCGCTCCGTGCGCAGGGTCGCGATCTTCCCGCCCGACCGGTTGCGGACCCTCCCGTTCGGCACCGCGGTGACCCTGCTGCGTGCGGCCCCGCCGATCGTCACCGATCTGCGCGCCTGGCCCGCTCGCGCCGACGCCGACCAGCTCAAGACCGACCGGGCCGAGATCGAGGCGCTGCTGCGCCGCCCCGACCCGCCTCGGTAGGTCCGGGACAGCTCGTGTGCACCTGCCTGTCACGACGGCCGCCACGACAGGTGGCCGCATCAGGAAGACAGGAGCAGCACGATGGCCGAGCACGAGAACCCAGGAACCGGCCCCGAGACCCAGCCCGAGCAGGGCGCGGATGTCCGCGAGTCCTTCAAGGGACGCATCAAGTCCGAGCCGACGCTGGGCACCACTCAGAAGGGCAAAGCGGCGTTCTACGCGAAGGTCGAGCAGCGTCATTGGGACTACGAGGACGACGGCACCTACACCCGTCTGCCGAACACCTACCACGACCTCGTCGCCTACAAGGGCGTCGCCGTGCGCGCCTACAAGCAACTCGCCAAGAACGACTTCTTCATCGCCGAGGGGCGCATGGAGGACTACCAGTCCAAGAGCACCGGCGAGACGAAGCAGCGGTTCGTCGCGACCGCGCTCGGTCACGACATGGCCCGCACCACCTACGAGGTCGACCGCACCCCGCGCCGCGAACAGGCCCAGCGACCCACCGTCGAACGTGACGCAGCCCAGCAGTCCGCCGGTTCCGGTGTTCCCGAGCAGCCGGAACGGCAGGTGGCGCAGCAGCAGACGCCTGCCGCGTTCGCCGCGCCCGAGTACCGGCCCGACCGGCAGTCGCCGGACATGGGCCTGTGAGCACCGAGGAGTCCCGATCATGACCGACGACCGCGACCACGAGACCCCCGGTGAGCCCGCCGTGGAGGAGCTGCCCGAGGACGAGCTCGACCTCGACGACGAGGGGATGCTCGAAGACGAGGACGAGGAGGACCCCGGCCCGCCGCACCCAGTGAACTGGTACCTGCTGCGCGCCGACGAACTCGAAAAGGAGTGGTACGCCCTGAACCGGTGGGTCGAGACGACACGCCGCACCTACGGGCTGCCCGCCAGCGTCATCCCACCGTTCTGGCACCGCCACGACGAACTCGTCTGGGAGCTCTCAGCGCTGCATCTGCACTGGCTGTGTGCCTACCACCCCGAGCAGAACGGCAGTGCCCCGTTCGGGTGGCATCGCGACTTCGCCGACGCCCGCGCCAGGCTGCGCGAATGGGTCGCCGCCTCCGGTACCCGCCTGGACCGCGACCGGCCAACCAGGCAGACGACCTGGCCCGGCGAGGACCCCGCCGACCCGGTCGAGGACGTGTTCGTCGCCGACCGCGATGCCGACTTCGTCGAGTACGTCGCCGCACGAGTCGCCGAACGCCGCGCCGCCGAGGACGCCTTCTTCGCAGGCGCCGATCCGCGCACCGGGGAACTGCGATGAGTACCGCAGCTCAGCAGACGAGCGCCGAGCTCTCGCGGCTCCAGGAGCTGGGGCGAGAGCTCGGCGCGTCGTTCCTACCGCCGACTGACCGTCAGGGCGCAGCGGTCAGGACGATTCTGGTCGCCTCCATTGATATGTCTCGGGAACCGAGAACCGAGGAGTGATCTTGATCCGTGCCGGATCAAAGCGGCCGCCCATGGTCTTGGCCTTCTCGATCCGGATGTCGAGCAGCATCTTGAGCATGCGGCGCTTCTCGACCAGGTCGAGAGCTTCCCATGCGGCATCCAGATCCTTCGTCTGGATCAGTGCGAGGAGTTGCCTGTCGGCGACCGGGGGAACGGCGGCTTTCGCGGCACGTTCGATCTCGGGCTTGAGGCGTTCCTCGACATCGGCCAGCATCGTCATGCTGATCCGGCCCTGTGCATACTCGCCCGCTGCGTCGGCGAGGCGCCTGCGCAGTGCTGCGACATGGTCCTGGGCTTCGCGGACCCGCTCGTTCCAGTTGTCGTCCGGGCCCAGAATGACCGCTAGGCTCTCAGGCTTGGACAGCCAACCAAGTAGTGCGCCGGTGACGTAAGCGTCCGTGTAGGGAATGTCGATACTGACCTTCCGGCACCCCACTTTCCCGCAGATGTAGTTGTCTCGAGGCATCCCAGTCCGCTTGCGATCCACGGCACCATGAATGCGCACCAAGGGGTGCGAACAGAAGCCGCACCTGGCAATGAATGACAGCAGCCACCTGGGGTGACTATGGTTGCCTTCCTCCACGTACCGAGTACGGCGAGCCCGGTCCGCAAGGATCTGGTTGACCTTCTCCCACTTTTCGACCGGAACGATCGCCGGCCAGTCCGCTTCACCGATGACCTCGCCCTGATACATGCGCAGGCCCGCAATCGTTGGACTCTTGATGAGTTGGCGCAGGGTTGAGCTCATCCAACCTCGCGACTGGTCGGACGTCGGCTTCATCGGGGTCGGCACCCCCGCGCGATTCAGGCGAGTCACGATGTTGTTGATCGAGACCCCGTCCAGAATCTCATCGACGGCCGTGATGATGATCGAGGCCTTTCCCGGGTCGATCTCCTGACGAACCAGCGCACGCGTCTGCTCGTCATACACCCTGCGGTACCCGTAGGGGAGCCGACCGTGTGGGCGACCCTTCTGCGCGTTGAGCCGCACAGTGCGCAGCTGCCGGTCCCGGATCACCGCGGCGTCCTTCTCCGCAGTGAGGAACTCCAGCCCCATCATGAAGCTGTCGTCATGGCGGGAAAAGTCATAGACCCGGCCCTTCGTCAGGTAGAGCACACCGGCTTCCTGACAAGCCGCACGCAGTTGCACGTACGCCAGTAGCTCACGTCCGGCGCGGGAGGGCTCCCACGTCACGAACGCGTCATACTTCTTGGAGGCGATCAGGTGGAGAGCCTCCTCGAACCCCTCACGCTCGCGGGTGCGCCACTTCGATGCAGATCGATTGGCATCGGTGATGACCCTGCCGACATTCCACGTCTGCTGCGCGCACCAGGCGCGGCAGTCCGTCTCCTGATCGTCGGTCGAGCGCATGAGGTAGTGACGATCCATCGAGGCTCGCGTGTATATGAGAGCCTTGATCTCGGAAGCCGGTGGTCGGGTGGGTAGTCGAGTCTCCATGACAGACAGGTGCTCCTCTTGCATCTGCCATCTAGCTGCTGGGTGAGCCGACCAACGACCTCGACACCGACATGCTCGCCGCGCTCGAGGACCTGCTGGACTCGTGGCCCGGCACGCTGATCGTCGTCTCGCACGACCGATACTTCCTCGAGCGGGTCACCGATCAGCAGTTCGCCGTCCTCGACGGCGGGCTCCGCCACCTCCCCGGCGGCGTCGACGAGTTCTTGAGACTCCGCTCGGCACAGGCGAAGACGTCGGGTTCCGGATCGACGTCGGGCGGATCCGGTGCGAGCGCCACAGCTTCGGGGAACGGCGGCGTGTCGGGCTCCACCCTCAGCGGCGCCGAGCTGCGCGCGGCCAACAAGGAGCTCGCCTCGCTCGAGCGTCGGATCGACAAGCTGCACAGCAAGATCGATGCTGCCCGGACCGCGCTCGCCGACCATGATCAGTCCGACTACCAAGGCCTCGCCGCGGAGACGGAGAGCATCCGCAGCATGGAATCCGAACTCGAGGAACTCGAGGAACGCTGGATGGAACTCGGCGAGAGCGTCGAGTGATCGACTCCGCGAGAACCGGTCGGCCCGACCTCAACGGCCGAACGACTCCCGGATCGCGGCCAGCACGTCCGGCAGCGACTCGTCGACGACGCCGCTGTGATCGACCCGCGCGTAGGTCTTGAGGTCCACATCCGTGCCGGCGTCGCGCATCGCGGACCGCAGCGAACGACTCAGCGGGTACGGCAGCACGGGATCGAGAAGACCATGTGCGAGCGTGACTTTCACCGGGTAGCCAGAGACGGGCACCTCGGCGTACTCCCGCAGGGCGTCCCGGAAGTCCTGCTCCGCAGTGAACGACGACGCCACGAGTGAGCCCGGCGGCACCGACCGCAACGCATCCACGAGATCCCCGTTGCACCGGGCACGCGCGCGGTCGAGAAAACGCTTGCCGTCCGACGTCAGGGAATCGGCGACGCGGAGTTCTGGATTCGCGTGGTCGAGGCCGGCGAGGGTGAACAGGAACGGCGCATTCAGCACATTGAGCGCGCCGAGGCCGGGCACGCGGGGACCGAACAGACCGAACAGGTTCTCCAGCGACGAGACCGGGGCGATCGCGATGATGCCGGCGACCGGCAGTTCCGGTGCGAATTCCGCGGCGAGACGGCCCGCGTGCAGCGCAGCGTGGCCGCCCTGGGAGTGCCCGGTCGACACCCAGCGTGATCCGAGCGAGGCGTCGACCGACCGCGCCGCGCGGATCATGTCGATCACCGAGTGAGCCGCCGCGCGACCGCCGAGGTATTCGGTCTCCCCCGCCGACCCGAGCCCCGCGTAATCGGTTGCCGTGACCGCGAACCCGGCGTCGAGCGCCGCGCGCACCGGGGCCTCGACACCGTCGCCGAGCCGGTGCAGGGTCGGCGCGCACTCGTCGGCCAGGCCGACCGTCCCGTGTGCCCAGGACACGACGGGCCAGCCACCGGCGGGCGGCGTACCCTTCGGCACCCAGTACACGCCGCTCGACATCGCCGGGCGGCCGTTCTGATCGCGCGTCGCATAGGTCAGGCGGGTGCCCGAGCCGGCCGCCGACGGGAGTTCGTCGTCGGGGACCTCGATGGTGGTGAAGACGAAACCGTCGGCGGGTGCGGCGGCCGTCGACGGGCCGGCCGTGACGATGCAGAGCGCGAGCAGCAGAGTGACGACGGCGCTGACCGCGAGCAGTGGGGCGACGACGGCGGCGGGTCTGCGGGACATCAGGCAACCGTAGGCGATCAGTGGCGGACGTCGGCTCCGAGGACGCGCGTACCGGCGGCGGGACCGCTCGCGGTGCGGACCGACCGGGCGACGCCGGCGCCGGACAGTTCGGCGGCGACGTTCACCGCGCCGGTCTCGTCGGCGCACAGGAAGGCACATGTCGGACCGGAGCCGGACACGATGCCGCCCAGTGCTCCGGCGTCGATTCCGGCACGCAGGGTCCGGCGGAGGGTGGGTTGCAGCGAGAGCGCCGCCGGTTGTAGGTCGTTGTGCAGCAAGGGCGCCACCGCGTGCGGGTCACCGGACGCCAGGGCCTGCATGAGTTCGTCGGGGCGGCGGAGGAGGTCCCGCTCGTCGTCGGTGGCGCATTCTCCGGAACGGCTGTCGCGCAGCCGATCCAGTTCGCGGTACACCGCGGGCGTGGACAGTCCGTCGCGTGCGAGCGCGAGCACCCAGTGGAAGTCACCGCGGGAGAGGACCTGCATCAGCCGCTCGCCGCGTCCGGTACCCAGGGCGGTGTTGCCGTGCAACGCGAACGGGACGTCGCTGCCCAGGTCCGCCGCGATCGCGGCGAGGTCGTCGCGGCCGATGTCGAGCTTCCACAGGGCGGCGAGTGCGACCAGCGCCCCGGCGGCATCCGCGCTGCCACCGGCCATGCCCCCGGCCACCGGGATCGTCTTGTCGATGTCGATCGCGACCTTGCCGGGACGGTCCGCCCACTCGGCAAGTGCCAGCGCCGCCCGGACCGCCAGGTTGGACTCGTCCGTCGGGACCGACCCGGCGCCTTCGCCACGAACCGTGATGCTCATCTCGTTGGCCCGGGCGACCCTGATGTCGTCGTGCAGGGACAGCGCCTGGAAGACGGTCACGAGGTCGTGGTAGCCGTCCTCGCGGCGCGGACCGACCCCGAGGTGCAGATTGACCTTCGACGGAGCCCGCGCGGTGACGGAGTCCGACACCACCGACAGCGACGTTCGCGACACAATGATCCAGCCTAGCGCCCCGGCGTCGGCCCCGCGCCCACCGATGCGGTCGGTCCGGCGCTCCAGCCGCCGTCGATCAGGGGCGCCAGCCGCGGTCGACGAGTTCGCCGACGTGCTCGACGACCAGCACCGCGCCCGCGTCGCGCAACTCACCCTCCGCGAAGCCACCGGACCGTACCGCCACGCACTCCGCCGGCAGGCGATGCGCCGACGCCACGTCCCACACGGTGTCGCCGACGACGACAGCCTCTCCACCGCCGGCCTCGGCGAGCGCGACCGACAGGATGTCGGGCGCCGGTTTGGACGAATCGGCGTCGTCCGAGGTGGTCACGGCGGCGAAGTCGTTCCGCGACAATCCCATCGACTCGAGCGCGGCGTCGGTGAACTCCGACTTGCCCGACGACGCGAGCGCCACCCGGTAGCCGGCGTCCAGCAGTCCCCGCACCAAATCGGCCGCGCCGGGCAGGGGCCGCACGTCGGGCAGCAGGCCGCGATAGGCCTCCTCCCACTCGTCGCGCAAGGTGTCACCGAGCGATTCCTCCACGTCGTCGCCGAGCAGCTCGCCGACGAGACGGTCGCCGCCCATGCCGATCGCCCGGTGCACCTGCCACCACTGGGGGATCAGGTCGTGAGCAGCGAAGGCCCGCATCCACGCCAATGCGTGGAGGTAGGTGGAGTCGACGAGCGTACCGTCGACATCGAGAAGCACGGCGTCGATCGACCCATCCGCGTTCTGGTCTGGCATCTGCGCCTCGTTTCCGGGGTCGAGAACCGCGCCCCGTCGTCGAACGTCCGTCGTCCGGGCACCACCGTCTCGAGCGTCCCGGGTTTCGGACCCATGACTCATGGCTACACCGAAGCGACCCATCTCGCAGAGGAGACCTCCATGGCAACACGTTTCGGCTACACCCTGATGACCGAGCAGGCAGGCCCGAAAGCGCTGGTGCGGTACGCCGTCGGCGCCGAAGACGCCGGCTTCGACTTCGAGGTGTCGAGCGACCACTACTTCCCGTGGCTCTCGGCCCAGGGACACGCACCGTACGCGTGGACGGTCCTCGGAGCCGTGGCCCACGCGACCGAGCGGGTCGACCTGATGACCTACGTGACGTGCCCGACGATCCGCTACCACCCGGCGATCATCGCGCAGAAGGCTGCGACGCTGCAGATCCTCGCCGACGGTCGCTTCACTCTCGGCCTCGGCTCGGGCGAGAACCTGAACGAGCACGTGGTCGGCGAGGGCTGGCCCTCGGTCGCCGACCGCCAGGACATGCTCGCCGAGGCGATCGAGATCATCCGCAAACTGCACACCGGTGAGCTCGTCGACTTCCGCGGCGAGTTCTTCCAGGTCGACGCCGCCCGGATCTGGGATCTGCCCGACCAGCCCGTCCCGATCGGCGTCGCAGTGGCGGGCAATGCGGGTATCGAGACGTTCGGGCCACTGGCCGACCACCTGATCGCCGTCGAACCCGACGCCGACTTCATCAAGGCGTGGAACGAACATTCGTCGACCCCGACCGTCGACGGGCAGCGGTCCCGCGCGATCGGGCAGATCCCCATCAGCTGGGATCCCGACCGCGACAAGGCGATCGAGCGCGCCCACGATCAGTTCCGGTGGTTCGCCGGCGGGTGGGATGTCAACGCCGACCTGCGCACCACCGCGGGCTTCGCCGCAGCGACGCAGTTCGTCACGCCGGACGACGTCGCGGGCAACATCCCCTGCGGCCCGGACCTCGACCAGATCGTCGAGGCGGTGAAACCCTTCTGGGAGGCGGGGTTCACCGACATCGCGCTGGTGCAGATCGGGGGCGACACCCAGGACGCGTTCCTGCGCGACGCCGCTCCCGAGCTACTGGAGAAACTGCGCGCCGCGTCGAACTGAGTCCGATTGCTCGAGGTCCCAGGACTGCGGGGTGCGGTCCTCGCCCGCCCGCAGCACGGCGGTGTGCACATCGCCGACGTGGCGACCCGACGGGAGCTGATCGATCTCGTCCTCGGGGCGTCGGCCGGTGTAGCGGAAGCCGGCCGACGCCGCCAGCCGCGCCGAGGCCACGTTGTCGACCAGCGCCCGCCAGATCACGCGATCGAACCCTGCTCCGCCGTCGGCGGGGTCGGCGAAGGCGTGGTCGAGGACCGCGGCGAGCGCCTCGGTGAGGTAGCGATGGCCCCGATGCGACGGCGCACACCAATAGCCCAGTGACGCAACGTTTTTCTCGACGGTTCGCAGTCCGATGGTGCCGACGAGTTCACCGCCGGGGATCTCGATCGCCCACACCGACGACCCGGCGGCCGGGGCGATGTCGCGGACGAAATGTTCGGCGTGCGCACGCGTATACGGGACCGGGACCAGTGTGAAGCGCTGGATGTCCGGGTCCTGGCAGGCGCGGAAGATCGGTTCGATGTCACGGTCGGCGGGTGGGCGCAGCCGCAGCCTCGGCGTCGTCAGAGTCTGTGGTGGAACCATGTCGGACCTCGTCGTCGATGCTGCGGATGCACAACACGGTACGAGCTTCTCCCCGCCGACGGCGAGCGGTTTTGCGCCCGCCCCCACGACGAGCCGCGGTCTTCCCGCGATCAGCGACCCGGCGTCGAGATCAGGTCGTGCGAGCGAGGCGGACGAAGTCGTCGACGTCGAGCTTCTCGCCCCGCACACCCGGATCGATACCGGCCTCACGGAGCCGGCGTTCGGCTTCGGCCGCCGAACCGGCCCAGCCGGCCAGCGCTGATCGCATCGTCTTGCGTCGCTGGGCGAATGCGGCGTCGATCGCGGCGAACACCTGTTGCCGCACAACGGGATCGGTCGAGTGGTCGTCGGTTCGTTCGATGCGGACGAGACCCGACTCCACCTTGGGTTCGGGCCAGAAGACGTTGCGCCCCACCGCACCGGCCCGGCTCACGCGACCGTGGTAGCGCGCCTTGACGCTCGGCACCCCGTAGGTGCGGCTGCCCGGGCCGGCGGCGAGGCGGTCGGCGACCTCGGCCTGCACCATCACGAGGGCGGTGGTGATCTCCGGGAAGAGTCCGAGCAGGTGCAACAGGACCGGCACCGACACGTTGTACGGCAGGTTCGCGACCAGCGCGGTGGGGACCACCGGCAGGTCGTCGCGCGTCACCTGTAGCGCGTCGGCGAGGATGACCTCGAAGTTGCCCTGCCGATTCGGGGCATACTCCGCGATCGTCGCCGGAAGACGTTCCGCGAGCACCGGATCGATCTCGATGGCGACGACCCTGCCCGCCGCCCCGAGGAGGGCGAGGGTGAGCGAGCCCAGCCCGGGCCCGACCTCGAGGACGGTGTCGTCGGGCCCGACCCCCGATGCCGCGACGATCCTTCGCACGGTGTTCGCGTCGTGGACGAAGTTCTGTCCGAGAGTCTTGGTCGGCCGGACGCCGACCTCCGCCGCGAGCTCCCGGATCTGTGCCGGCCCGAGGAGACGCGGAGCCGCGTCGGGCGCGCCGTCGGGTGAACCCGCTGTCGAGTCGCTGATCAGCGCAGCCCCAGCTTGGACGAGCAGGACGGCCATGCGCCCCAGCCCTGGACCGCCTGGGTCTTCTTCGCGATGGCGATCTGTTCTTCGCGGGTGGCGAGGTCGGCGCGCGGCGCGTACTCGAGTCCGCCCCAGCGTTCCCAGGTGTTCTGGTCGAACTGGACGCCGCCGTAGAAGCCGTTGCCGGTGTTGATCGCCCAGTTGCCGGTCGCCTCGCACGCGGCGAGCGCGTCCCACACCGATCCCGGCGGCACGAACGGCGCACCCGGCTTGGTGCCGATGCGAACGGTGGCCGCGACGGGCTCGCTGAGCACCTCGCTGGTCAGCTTGTCGCGCTTGACGACCCGGCCGTTCACGGTGGTCACCTTGTAGGTGACACGCGCCTCGCCGGGCGTGCCCTTCTTCTCGACGACCTTGCGGTCGCGGACGAGGGTCGGGTCCTCTTTCTTGACCTCCGGCGGGGCGACCGGTTCGGTGAGCGTGACGTCCTCGGTCTTGATCCGGGTGACGACGATCTTGAGGTTCGGGGTGATCTTGGTGTCGGCGGCCGGGGTGACCTTGTCTTCGGCGCCCAGCGGGGTGCCGAGCGACTCGAGCAGATCCTTGACGGTGTGCGCGGCGACGGTCGGGCGCTTGCGGGCCGGTCCGTCGACGAGGTTCACCGGCTTGGGCAGCGCGACCTCGATCTGACCGCCGTCGACCGGCAGTTCCTCGCCGAAGGCGGTCTCCTCCGCGGCGTGGGTCAGTCCGCGTTCGGCCATCAACTGGTCCACGGTCGAGGCGTTGGTGACGATGGTCTCGCGCTTGCCCTCGATGTCGAGGGTGAGTTCCTTGAGCTTGTTGACCTTGATGGTCTGGCCTTCGCCGAAGCCCGAGTCGGGTGCCGGGCTCACCTTGTCACCGTCGGCGGGCGCCAGCCCCTCCGACTCGAGGAGACTCTCGACGGACATCGCCATGGTGGACACGTGCCGGATGTCGCCGTCCACGTCGATCGCGACGTTCTTGTGCATGCTGACGCCCATGACCCCGCCGGCCGCGACGGTGGCGCACACGGCGCCGACGGCGACACGGACACGCAACGACTTCGAGCCGTTGATCTTGGCGAACACCGAACCCGACGATGTCGGAGCGGACGGCTCCGGGTTCGACAGTTCGGGGTTTTGCAGCTCTGGGTTGGGCAGAGAAGACAAGGGCACGACATCCTGATAGGCAACACTGGCACCACGCCGGCCGAGTGGATCAGCACGTCGGCCAGCTGGATCACAGTACGATAACGAACCGGCCAGATTATGGCAAAGGGATGCCGTAGACGCGCCGTGCGTTCGCCCCGAGGATGCGAGCCATCTCCTCGTCCGCCACGCCACGCACGGCCGCGAGGGCCCGGGCTGTGTACGGCAGACAATAGGACTGATTGGGCTGGCCACGGTAGGGATGCGGGGTCAGGAACGGCGCGTCGGTCTCGACGAGGATCTGGTCGTCGGGGACCAACTCGGCCGCGACCCGGAGCTCATCGGCGTTGGCGAAGCTCACAGTGCCGGCGAAACTGAGCATGAACCCACGCTCGACACATTCGCGTGCAACATTTCGGTCACCGGAGAAGCAGTGCATGATCACGGATTCCGGGGCGCCCTCGGCGGCCAGGACGTCGAGTAGATCCCGGTCGGCCTCGCGGTTGTGGATCATCAGCGGCTTGCCGACCCGCTTCGCGAGGTCGATGTGCCAGCGGAACGTCTCGTGCTGCACCTCGGGCGACGCACAGTCGTCGGACTTCCCGGGCCAGTAGTAGTCGAGCCCGGTCTCGCCCACCGCGACGACTCGCGGGTGACGCACCATCCGCTCGAGCTCGGTGGCGGTCTCGTCGTTCAGATCGCCGGCATGCATCGGGTGCAGGGCCACCGCCGCGTAGACGCGATCGTCCCACTCCGCGGCGGCGACCGCCCACCGTGCATCGACCATGTCGTCGGCGACGGTGACCACATGGCCGACGCCGACGCCCTGCGCGTGGTCGCAGATCGCGCGGACCGTCTCGGCGTCGCGTCCGCCGCATGCAGCGAGGTGGGTGTGCGCGTCGACGAGGCCGGGCAGCGGCGCCGGGTCCGGTGGCGGTTCGCGTCGACGTCGCTTCTTGGCAGCCTTGTTGCTCAGGGTCTCGCCGCCACCGCTCTCGGCATCACCCGGCGCCGAGTTCTCCGGGGCGTCGGTCATGGCACCCACCTTGGCACAGCGCGCCGACACCATCCGGTGCGGTCCCGACACCACTAGAGCGTCACCGTCCCCTCGATCACCGTCGTCGTGTCGCCGCCGATCCAGATGTGCTCGCCGTCGTCGTGGACGTGGATGCGGCCGGCCCGACCGAGCGCCGCACCTTGCGCGGCGACGTAGGACGCCGGCGCCTGCCCGCTGGCTCGCAACCACATGGCGATGCCGGCGTTGAGACTGCCCGTCACCGGGTCCTCGGGTACCCCGATGCCCGGCACGAACGCGCGCACCTCGCCGAAGACCTCTCCGTCCCCCGAGCCGTACCGCCCGAACAATCCGACCTTGTGATCGCCGAGGGCAGGGATGTCCGGGGTCACCTCGAGCACCCGCTCGCCCGATTCGAGTTGCAACACCATCCATTCCGGCCCGTTGTCGACCCACTCGGCCGCGCGGACCTCGGCCGTGTCGACCCGCAGCGCCGCGGCGACCTCGGTGACGACGGCGGCGTCGACGGGTCCGAACCGCCGCAACGGCGGCGCCGCGAAGGCCAGCCGTGCACCAGTGCGCCGCAGTCGCACCAGGCCGACGCCGCACTCCTGCACGATGTCCTCCCCCGCAGGCCGGCCGCCCGTCGTCAGCCAGGCATGTGCCGAGCCGAGGGTGGGATGCCCGGCGAACGGCAACTCGCCGTCCGGGGTGAAGATGCGCAGACGGTAATCGGCGGCAGGGTCGGTCGGCGGCAGCACGAAGGTCGTCTCCGACAGGTTCGTCCAGCGCGCGAACGCGGCCATCCGGTCGTCGGGGATGTCGGTGGCATCGAGCACCACGGCAACCGGGTTACCACCGGTCCCGGTAGCGGAGAACACATCGATCTGAGCGAATCGTCGAGTCATCGGACCATCGTCTCACCTCCAGTTGTCGCCCGGTCAAAGCCTTTTCGGGCGCGCAGGCGTCGCCGGCGGAACCGCTGTCCGGGACGACGCGTGCGATCGCGCGCCCGCGGCCGGCAGAAAACGCCCGGGGTGGCCACGCAAATCGCGCCGGAGTCGCCCGGGACGGGTAGCGTGGCGAAGCGTGTTGGGATTGCCAGATTCGATCACCGTCGCACTGTTCGACCTCGACGGGGTTCTCACCGAGACCGCGGTGCTGCACCGCAAGGCGTGGAAGAAGGCGTTCGACGCCTTTCTCGCCGCCCGTGCGGGCGGCGCAGACCACGCCGACTTCGTCGAGTTCACCGATCAGGACTATCTGGACTACGTCGACGGACGTCCCCGCGAGGACGGCGTCCGGGCCTTCCTCGCCTCTCGCGGAATCGACGATGTCGACGCGCAGACCGTGACCGCGATCGGAGACGGGAAGAACGACATGTTCCTGGTCAGCCTGGCCGAGGACGGTGGGCAGGCCTATCCGGGGTCCGTGCGATATCTCGAGGCGGCGCGCGACGCCGGTCTCCGGATCGCCGTGGTGACCTCCTCGAAGAACGGAGCAGCAGTGCTGGATGCGGCAGACCTGTCGAAATTCGTCGAGGTCCGCGTGGACGGACTCGACATCGTGTCGAAAGGGCTGAAGGGCAAACCCGCACCCGACTCGTTTCTCCTGGGCGCCGAACTGATGGGCGTCGAGCCCGCCGCGGCGGTCGTCTTCGAAGACGCCATCTCCGGCATCGCGGCCGGCAGCGCGGGCGCCTTCGGCTACGTCGTCGGCATCGACCGGGTCGGTGGCGGCCAGGCCGAGGCGATGCGTGCCGCCGGCGCCGACATCGTCGTTAACGACCTCGTCGAATTGCTCCCCGCATGACCGCCGAGCACGGCCACGACTTCGGCTTCGAGATCCATCCGTGGCAGCTGAAGTGGCGCGGCGGCGTCGATCTGGACATGCTGGGCCGAACCGAGACGCTGTTCGCACTGTCCAACGGGCACATCGGTTTACGCGGGTCCTTCGAAGAGGGTGAGCCGGTCGATCATCCCGGCACGTACCTCAACGGCTTCTACGAGCTGCGCGGCCTGCCCTATGCCGAGAGCGGGTACGGCTATCCCGAATCCGGACAGACCGTCGTCAACGTGACCGACGGCAAGATCATCCGGCTGCTGGTCGAGGACGAGCCGATGGACCTTCGGTACGGGCGTACCGAGGAGCACGAGCGGACGCTGGACTTCCGGACCGGCACCCTGCGTCGTCACACGGTGTGGACCTCACCCACCGGCCGGAAGGTCCGCATCAAGTCCGAACGCCTCGTGTCCTTCACCAAACGCACGATCGCCGCGATCCGGTACGAGGTCGAGCCGGTCGACGAGGACATGAAACTCGTTCTGCAGTCCGATCTCCTGGCCAACGAGCCGGTTCCGGCACCGGGCAACGACCCGCGCCTGGCGGCGGCACTCGACGCCCCGCTTGTCTCCGACCTCGCCACCTGTCGCAACTACTGGGGCATGCTGGTCCACCACACCAAGAAGTCCGGCCTGCACATGGCGGCCGGCATGGACCACGAGATCTACTTCCCCGACAAGGCCGACACCTTCATCCGCGCCGACGGCGACCTGGCCCGGCTCACCATCGCGGCCAACGTGCCGAAGGGCAAGAGTCTCACCCTCACCAAGTACATGGGGTACGGCTGGTCGGCCCGACGCTCGGTGCCGGCGCTGCGCGCCCAGGTCGACGCGGCCCTCGCGATGGCGATGGAGACCGGTTGGGATTCGCTCAAGGCCGACCAGGTCCGGTACCTCGAGGACTTCTGGCGCGACGCCGACGTCGAACTCGACGGCGATCCCGAACTGCAGCAGGCGGTTCGCTTCGCGTTGTTCCACGTCCTGCAGGCCGGCGCGCGCGGTCAGTCCCGCGCGATCCCGGCCAAGGGTCTCACCGGCCCCGGCTACGACGGTCACACCTTCTGGGACACCGAGAGTTTCATCCTCCCGATGCTCACCTACACCGTGCCCGCCGCCGCCGGCGAGGAATTGCGATGGCGCCACTCCACCATGGACAAGGCGAAGTCCCGGGCCGCCGAACTGGGGCAACGCGGGGCCATGTTCCCGTGGCGCTCGATCAACGGCGACGAGTGTTCGGGGTACTGGCCCGCGGGCACCGCGGGCGTCCACGTCTCCGCCGACATCGCCAACGCCACCGCGCGCTACCTGCGGGCCACCAACGACGAACAGTTCGAAACCGAATGCGGCGTCGAACTTCTCGTCGAGACCGCCCGACTGTTCGCCGGTCTCGGGCACCACGATGTGAACGGTAAGTTCCGCATCGACGGGGTCACCGGTCCCGACGAGTACACCGCCGTCGTGAACAACAACACCTTCACCAACCTGGCGGCGCAACAGAATCTGCGCGACGCCGTGGCGGCGGTGCATCGCCGTCCGGATCTCGCCGAGCAATTCGGGGTCACGACCGCCGAGGCGGCGCACTGGGAAGCGTGCGCCGACGACATGACGATCCCCTTCGACGACGCGCTCGGCGTGCACCAGCAGTGTGAGTCGTTCACGTTGTTGGGCGCCTGGGACTTCGAATCCTCGGTGGGACGCTATCCGCTGCTGTTGAACTACCCGTACTACGACCTCTACCGCAAGCAGGTGGTCAAGCAGGCCGACCTGGTCTTCGCGACCTACCTGTTCGGGGACGCCTTCACGCCCGAGCAGAAGCTGCGCAACTTCGACTACTACTACCCGCTGACCGTTCGTGACTCGTCGCTGTCGGCCTGCTGCGAGGCGGTCACCGCCGCCGAGGTCGGTTACCCCGATCTCGCCTACGACCTGCTCGCCGAGTCCGTGTTCACCGACCTGCACGACCTGCACAACAACGTCAGCAGTGGCCTGCACATCGCGGCTCTCGCCGGTGCCTGGACCGACTGCGTGGCGGGTTTCGGCGGTATGCGCGACTTCGGCGGGAACATCACGTTCGCACCGCGGCTCCCGAAGCGGTTGACCTACATGTCCTTCCGCATGATCATCCGGGACTCGAAGATCGTGGTGGCCGTCGACAAGGACAATGCGACGTACCGGTTGTTGTCGGGTCCGCCGATCGACCTGGCGCACCACGGCGAGAAGTTCACGCTCGAATCCGCGCCGATGACCATGCACATTCCGGAACTGGAATACCGCGAACCGCCGAAGGCCCCGCCGGGGTGCGAACCGTATCGCCGGGAGATCTAGCTCTCGGAGCTTGACCTTCTCACTGTGTCAAGCGCTCAGATGGGTGGCGAAGGAGGTGGTCGACGATGACCGACCAGACAACCCACGCGCCCGACCCTGCCCTGCTGGCGGCGCTTGCCGCCGACGACGCCTCGACGAGGCTGCGTGCCGCGATGGCGGCGGGCAGCAACCCCCATCCCGGCTACGCCGAGGAGCTGATCCGACGCTGCGGCGTCGAGCCGGATTTCTTCGTGCGGGACATGCTGACCTGGGCCCTCACGCGGTTGCCCGCCGATCTCACGGTTCCCGGACTCGTGACCGAGCTGGGGTCGGCGTCCCCACAGGCGCGGGCCCAGGCCCTGCACACCCTGTCGAAGATCGGGGATCGATCGGCGTGGACGTCGATCACTTTCGCGCTCCTGCACGACACGGACGACGAGGTGGCGCGCGCCGCGTGGCGGACCGCCGTCGGCCTGGTCCCGTCCGGGCGGGAGACCTGGCTCGCGAACGAACTGGCCGGCGAACTCGGTCGTGGGAGCACGGACGTGCAGCGGAGTCTCAGCCGTGCCCTGGCCGGGCTCGGAGGCTTCGCCGCCGGACCATTGACCGCCGCGAAGAGGCGCGGCGATCTGACGGTACGGGCACACGTGGCCGCCACCGAGCGGTTGATCGACGACCCGGACAGCGACTTCGCCGCTGCGTTGGAGTACGCGACACGGTTGGTGAACAGCAATGCCGCGGCGGAGGATTCGTCGACGATCGAGTCAGAGGACGGTACATAGCGGTGCTGATCGGCGAGGTGGCGCGGCATACCGGCCTGAGCAACCGGATGCTGCGCCACTATGACTCGCTCGGACTCGTCCGGCCCACGGGCCGGACGTCGGGCGGTTATCGCGAATACTCCGACGCCGACCTCGAACGGCTGATGCACGTCGAGAGTCTCCGCTCGCTCGGACTGTCGCTGCGGGAGGTGGGACTCGCGCTCGACGACCCTGAGTTCGCGCCGGACTCGCTCATGGACCGGCTCGTCGACGACACGAAGGCGAGGATGGCCGCCGACGCGCAGCTCCTCGAGCGCCTGCAACATGTCCGGGCGACGGGTCCCTCGGACTGGTCGTCGGTGCTGGGCGTGATCGGTCTGCTCCGTGCGGTCCAGTCCGAGGATGCGGCCCTTCGTCAGCAGGCCGCACTGCTCGCCGGGGAGGTGGGCGTGTCCGGGGATTCGCTGGCCGACGCGCTGCTGGCCGAGACCGATCCCAACGTCGCCGGCGCGCTGCGCTGGGCCCTCGCGCAGCGGCCGGGCGGCATCGAGCGTCTCGCCACCAGCGCGTCGGACCCCGACCCGTCGATCCGACGCCGAGCGGTCACCGCCCTCGCCGCCGTCGACGAGACCCCGGAGGTCGCCACGGTGTTGCGCGGCCTGCTCGACGACCCCGACACCGTGGTCCGACGCATCGCCGCCCTGACCCTCGGGCGTCGCGGCGTCGCCGCTGCGGTCGATGCACTGGTCGAGCTCATCGCAGCCGGCGACCGGGACGTCGAGGCCGCCGAGATCCTCGCCGGCCACGAGGCACATCGAGAACGGATCGTCGACCTGCTCGTCGACCGCCTGGGCGCCGACCCGGACGCGGCCGTCCGATCGAGGCTGGTGCAGGCGCTCGCCGAAATCCCCGGTACCGCATCGACTTCGGCGCTACAGGTGTACATCCATGATGCCGACGACATGGTCGCCCGGACAGCGGTCGTGATTCTGGACCAGCGACCGGTGGACTGAGCGTCAGGTTCCATGAGCCGCAAACCCACTCCATTTCCGTAAACCCACGACCGACCGAATCGGCCGGACCGGAATTGGGTCCGGTCGCGCGCGGTCGGTAGTCTGTTGGGCACTATGGCACCCGATCTGACCAGCCCTGATCCGTCCGGCGCGTCCCACGGCGGCGGACGCCCGTACTACATCACCACCGCGATCGCCTACCCCAACGGCGCTCCGCACATCGGGCACGCCTACGAGTACATCTCCGCCGACGCGCTCGCACGGTTCAAGCGGCTCGACGGGTTCGACGTCCGGTTCCTGACCGGTACCGACGTCCACGGGCAGAAGATGCAGCAGACCGCCGCTGCGGAGGGCATCCCCACCGCAGAACTGGCCAAGCGGAACTCCGACCGATTCCAGGCCCTGCAGGAACGCCTCGGGTCCAGCTTCGAACGCTTCATCCGCACCTCCGACGAGGACCACAAGCGGGCGTCGGAGGAACTGTGGAAGCGGATGAGCGACCGCGGCGACATCTACCTGGACAAGTACTCGGGCTGGTACGACGTCCGGGACGAGACCTTCTACGCCGAGGCGGACACCCGGGTCGACGAATCCGGCGACCGCGTCGCGACCGACACCGGACACGTGCTCACCTGGACCGAGGAGGAGACCTACTTCTTCCGGCTCTCGGCATACCAGGACAAACTGCTGGAGCTCTACGAGTCCCAGCCGGAGTTCGTCGGCCCCGATGTCCGGCGCAACGAGGTCATCAGTTTCGTCAAGGGCGGTCTCACCGATCTGTCGGTGTCGCGCACGACCTTCGACTGGGGCGTCCCGGTGCCCGGCCATCCCGAACACGTCATGTACGTGTGGGTCGACGCCCTGACCAACTACCTCACGGGCGTCGGATTCGTCGACGACCCGGAGGCCTTCGCGCGCTTCTGGCCGGCCGACCTGCACATCATCGGCAAGGACATCATCCGGTTCCACTGCGTCTACTGGCCCGCGTTCCTGATGAGCGCCGGCGTCGAACTGCCGAAGCGGGTGTTCGCACACGGATTCCTGTTCAACAAGGGCGAGAAGATGAGCAAATCGGTCGGCAACGTCGTCGACCCGGAGAACCTCATCGACGAGTTCGGGCTCGACCCGGTGCGGTTCTTCTTCCTCCGCGAGGTGTCCTACGGACAGGACGGTTCGTACTCCGCCGAGGCGATCGTGTCGCGCATCAACGCCGACCTCGCCAACGAGTTCGGCAACCTGACCCAGCGCACCTTGTCGATGATCGGCAAGTACTTCGACGGCACCCTGCCGGCACCGGGCGAACTGACCGACGTCGACACCGCGCTCCTCGCGCGTGCCGACTCCCTGCTCGACGCCGTGCGGGCCCACATCGACAACCAGGCCATCCACCTGGCGCTGGAGACCCTGTGGGCGACGCTGGCCGAGACCAACCGGTACATCTCGGCACAGGAACCGTGGAAGCTGGCCAAGACCGATCTCGAGCGCACCGGCACGGTTCTCTATGTCTGCGCCGAGGTCGTGCGCATCGTCGCACTCCTGAGCCAGCCGGTCATGCCGGAGTCATCCAACAAGATCCTCGATCTGCTCGTCGCCGACGTCGATCGTCAGTTCACCGCGGTCGCGAGCCGGCTGGAACCCGGAACCGTGCTGCCGAAGCCGACTCCGGTGTTCCCGCGATACGAGAACTGACCTCGCACACTCCGTATGGTCGCGTCGAACGGGGTGGGATCTGCGTTGCCCGGCCCGGTCGCGGCAGCGCCTGCGCTCGACGTGCTCCGCGCCCTGCACGCCGAGACCGCCGCCCGTCGCCTGCCGCCACCGGCCGCGCTGATCGGTGACTGGTACGACGCCGACGCGGTCATCGCACCGTCGGTCGCACTGACGCCCGGCTGCCTCCCACCCGACGATCCCGACCGGTTCTGGTTCGGCTACCTCGGGTTCCCGGTGCGGCCGGACGAGGCGTCGTTGCCGGCGAACGTCGGCGGGCACACCGACGGCGTGCTCGTGCTCCGCGACGGCCGATGGGAGTCCGTCGGGACCGGCATCCCCGACTGGGCGATGGCGACCGTCCGTGCCGCCGGCGACCGTTCCTCGGCCCGGCCGAGCGCCACCACCCCATCGTCGGCGACGGAATGGCATGCCCCCGAGCAGGTTCCGCACCTCGCCGCCATCGCGAGATGCCTCGACGCGATCCGGGACGGCGAGGTCTACCAGGCCTGTGTGTGCACCCGTTTCACCGGAACGCTCAGCGGCGACCCCGTCGACTTCTTCACCGAACTCGCGGGCGCCACCGCACCGGCGAAAGCCGCTTTCCTACAAGGTGACTGGGGAACAGTGGCGAGCCTGTCGCCGGAGACGTTCCTGCGCCGGACCGGCAACATCATCACGTCGTCGCCGATCAAGGGCACACTGCCCGCGCACGCCGACCCCGACGCGTTGGCGGCGTCGGCCAAGGACATCGCCGAGAACATCATGATCGTCGACCTGGTCCGCAATGATCTGGGACGGATCGCGGTGACCGGCAGCGTGCGGGTACCCGAGCTCCTGTCGGTCGTGCCCGCCCCGGGCGTCTGGCACCTCGTCTCGCGGGTGGAGGCCATCGTGGCACCGGGCACGGGCAACGACGCCGTTCTCGCGGCGACGTTCCCGCCGGCGTCGGTCACCGGCACCCCGAAGCTGCGGGCGATGGAGTTGCTCGACGACTGGGAGGCCGATGCTCGCGGCGTGTACTGCGGGGCCATCGGCATGGCCGGACCCGACCGCGCCCTCGACCTCAACGTCGCCATCCGGACCGTGGAGATCGCACCCGACGGGGCCCTCGCGCTCGGTGTCGGCGGTGGGATCACCATCGATTCCGACCCGGCTCGGGAATGGCAGGAGTGCCTAGACAAGGCCGCGAGCATCGTGGGGTCGCGCGGATCGGCATGATCGAGTGCCGCTTTGGGTACGATTCCGCCATGACTGTGCCCATCCGGTCGTCCACCGATCTCGCGGTGCTCGATCGTGATCTGCGCCGTGACCACGATGCCTTCATGTCCGGCGGCACCCCACGTGCCGAGGTCCCGGGGGATGTCGTCGAATCATGGGGCCGTGTCCGGTCGGGTCGACACCGGTCCACCGTCGACACGCACAATCCGGGCCACATCTCCGACGACGAACTCGAGACGCGCCGGGCCACGCACCCGCTGCGGGACGCGGTGCAGCCACTGCAGCGTCTGTTCGCCCAGTCCGCGGACGACGCGTCGATGACCCTGGGCGTGTTCGACGCGGACGGCGTGCTGCTGTGGCGGGGAGGTTCCGCGTCCGTTCTCCCGGAGGCCGATCGACTCGACCTCGTCGAGGGCAGCCGCTGGGACGAGAACTCCACCGCGACCACGGCCGTGGGCCTCGCGGTCCATCTCCAGCGCCCGACCCGGCTGTTCGGCGCCGAGCACTACTACAGTTCGCTGCACGGACTGTTCTGCACCGCGGTGCCGGTGCACGACCACCGCACCGGGGACATGATCGCCATCGCCGGCCTGGCGGGCCCGGCCATGGAGATGCAGCCGGCAGCATCGGCATTCACCTCCGCGCTGGCCGCACTCGGCGAACACGAGATCACCCTCGCCCACCAGCGAGAGCTCGCCGAACTCCGGTTCACCGGCCAGGCGCAGTTGGCCGGCCTGCACGGACCGGGACTGCTCATCGACGACGACGGGTGGGTGGCCGAAGGACGCGGCTGCACCCCGCCCGTGCGCGTCGCGGTGCCGACGGACGACATGCGTCAGTTCGTGCCGGGACTGGGGATCTGTGTGGTCGAACGTCTGGGCCGCGGATGGTTGGTGCGTCCGGCGGGTCCGTCCGGCCCGGTCCTGGCCGAGCTCTCCCTCGACGGTGAGCCGACGGTCACGGTGACCGGCGACGGTGAACCGTGGCGCACCGTCCTGACCCGTCGCCACGCCCAGATCCTGCTGTTGCTCGCCGACGCCGGCGAGCAGGGCCTCACCTCACAGCGGTTGAGCCAGCTGCTCTTCGGCGACGACGGCCACACGGTGAGCGTGCGCGCCGAACTGTCGCGGCTGCGCCGGGTGGTCGGCGCGCTCGTCTCGAGCCGCCCCTACCGCCTCGCGCCGCGGGTGGAGTTGCGCGTCAGCCCGGATCAGCTCGACGTCTTTCAAGCACCTGCTGGTAGACGTCGCGTCGAGAGGCAGCGGAACCCTGCGTGACCGCGGCGCAGGCGTCTTTGAGGCGCATGCCGCCGGCCACGAGTTCCTCGGCTCGATCGGCGAGGTCGTCGATGTCGGGTTCGGCCGCGACCGCACCCGCGATCACGACGGTGATCTCGCCGCGGACGCCCCCACTCGCCCATTCCGCGAGTTCGGCGAGTCCGCCGCGCCGGACCTCCTCGTAGGTCTTGGTCATCTCACGACACACCGCCGCGCGACGGTCCGGACCGAGGATCTCGACCGCGGCCGCCAGCGTGTCGGCGAGCCGGTGCGGTGATTCGAAGAAGACCGCGGTCCGGGGCTGGGACACCAGTTCACGCAGCCACGCGGCCCGTGCGCCGGGCTTGCGGGGAGCGAACCCCTCGAAACAGAACCGCTCGGAGGGCAGGGCCGACACCGCGAGGGCCGTCGTCACCGCCGACGGCCCGGGCAGTGCCGTGACCGGTAGTCCCGCGTCCGCGCATGCCACGACGACGCGGTACCCGGGATCGCTGACCGACGGCATCCCGGCGTCGGTGATGAGCAGTACGGTCTGCCCCTCGGCGATCGCGCTGACAAGACCCGGCGTCCGAGCGGCCTCGACCTGGTCGTAATAGCTGACCAACCGTCCGCCGATCTCGACATCGAGCGCCGCGGCCAGCGCACGGGCGCGACGGGTGTCCTCGGCGGCGACGATGTCCGCGGTCCGCAGCGCCGCACGCAGACGCCGCGAGGCGTCGTCGACCTGTCCCATCGGGGTGGCCGCCAACACCAGCCGGCCGCGCGCGTCCGATGAGTGACCGGGACCGGGATCGGCGCCCCCGGTGGCGTCAGGAGACACGGTCGTATCGTCGTCGAGCTGGGGCGAGTCGGACTGGGCGGCGTTCATCGACAGCCAGCTTACGAGGGACCACTAGGATCGATCGGGTGCCACCTCGCCTGGGCCCGGACGTGCCCGCACCGCTCTTCGGTGCCCCCGACCGCGGGCGTGGACTCCTGGTCGGCGTGGTCATCGCATTGCTGGCCACCATCACCCGCTTCTGGGCCCTGACCCACCCCACCGACAAGGGCACACCGGTCTTCGACGAGAAGCACTACGTCCCGCAGGGCTGGCAGGTGCTGACCGGCGGCAACTGGATCGAGGACAACCCGGCGTACGGCCTCGTCGTGCATCCGCCGGTCGGCAAGTGGATGCTGGCCGCCTCGGAGGCGGTCTTCGGTTACGGCCCGCTCGGATGGCGCGTCGCACCGGCCATTTCGGGCGTCCTCATCGTCGTGTTGATCTACTGTGCGGTTCGTCGGCTGACGCGTTCGACGCTCGTCGGAGCGATCGCGGGTGTGTTCGCGATCTGCGACGGCGTGCTGTTCGTGCAGTCGCGGATGGGCATGCTCGACATCTTCCAGACGCTGTTCATCGTGGCCGGCTTCGCCGCGCTCGTCGCCGACCGCGACCAGGTCCGGGCGCGTATGGACCGCGTGTACCGCGAGGGCCGCATCGCCGACAGTCCCTTCGGGCCGCGCCTCGGCTTCCGGTGGTACCGGTTCGTCGCCGGCGTGATGCTGGGGCTCAACTGCGGCACCAAGTGGTCGGGCATCTACTACGTCATCTTCTTCACCGCACTGGCGATCGGCTTCGACGTCGCCGCCCGCCGGGCGTACCACGTGCAGCGCCCCTGGGTGGGCACCCTGGTGCGCGACGTCGTGCCGAGCGGCGCGAGCCTCGCGGTGATGCCGGTCGTCATCTACTTCCTGACCTACCTGCCCTGGTTCAACAGCGAGACGGCCGTCTACCGCTATCAGGTGGGCAACACGATCGGCTCCGACGGACCGTTCGCCTGGGTCCCGGGCGCCTGGCGATCGCTGTGGTACTACGAGTCGGGAATCCTCGAATTCCATTCGGGGCTGACCAATTCGGCGGGCAACCAGCATCCGTGGGAGTCCAAGCCGTGGACGTGGCCGATGAGCCTGCGCCCCATGCTCTACGCGCTCGAGAACGGTCCCGACCAGTGCGGCGCGGGCGAGTGCGTGCGCGCGCAGATGCTGATCGGGTCACCGGCTCTCTGGTGGCTGGCCTTGCCGATGCTGCTGTGGGGACTGTGGTCGTGGATCGTGCGGCGTGACTGGCGGTACGCGGCGGTCCTGGTCGGCTACCTCGCCGGGATCCTGCCGTGGTTCCTCGCCCTGGATCGGCAGATGTACTTCTTCTATGCGACCGTGCTGGCGCCGTTCCTGGTGATGGGCCTCGCGCTGTGCTGCGGCGACCTGCTGCGTTCGGCTGCGGCGACTGCCCGCGCTCGGCCCGAGCGTCGGGCCCTCGCGATCATGGTGGTGGCGATCTACGTGGGTCTGGTCGTCACCAACTTCGTGTGGTTGTGGCCGATCCTCACCGCTTCCCCGATCTCGCCCGGCCTGTGGCGGCAGCAGATCTGGCTGCCGAGCTGGGGCTGAGTAACCGTGACGCGGCCTGGTCCCCTACCGGGAGACGGACACCGGCCGGCCGTTCTCGCCGCGGTATTTCCGGTGGTACTCGGCGTACAGGTCGGCGTTCTTCACACGATCGACGGCGTTGACGAGCTCGGGGTCCAGTCCGTGCTGGACCAGTCGGTAGCGACGGTAGACCCGGTTCAGGGCGATGGAGAAGAACAGGTACGACAGCAGGATCGGCATCGTCATGGTGATCCGCACTCCCCACGGGGCGGGGACGAACAACATCGGCAGCAGGAGCAGGATGCACGGTATCGACCACCGGGCGACCATCCGCACGGACGCACCGGGACCGGCAAGGTCGTTGCCGACCCACTCCGTCATCGAGGCGGGCAGTCGCCCGCCGTACCAGTAGGCAACCTGGCGACCCCAGGTCGGACGGGCGGATTCGGGACTTCGGTTCATGGCGCACAACTCCTGATCTCGGTGCCGTGCGACCACCGTAGCATTTGTCCTAGGACAAAAGAACGTGATCTTGATCAGCAGGGAGGTCGTGGTGAGCGTCGTGATCACCGGGCAGACGGTGCAGGCCATCGTCCAGAGCGTGCGAGACGCCATCGTCTCCGGTCGTCTGCGACCGGGCGACTCATTGCCGCCGATCCGTGAACTCGCAGCCGAGTTGGGAGTCAACCGCAACACTGTGGCCGCTGCGTACCGGCAGCTCGTCTCGGTGGGCGCCGCGGACACCCGCGGCCGGGGCGGAACAGTGGTCGCCGACCGGCTCCACCCCGGCAGTGAACTCGCCGCTCCCGCGGACACCATCGACCTCGCCGATGGCAATCCCGATCCCGATCTCCTGCCCGACCTGCGCGCCGCGATCGCCGCGGCCCCCTACCGACCGACGATGTACGGAACCGCCGCGGTGGCGCCGGCACTGCGGGAGGCGGCGTCGGTGCTGTTCGGTGAGCACCCGCAACGGGGGGAACTCATCGCGACCCACGGAGCCGTCGACGCGATGGAGCGGCTGCTGAACACCCACCTCGTCCGCGGCGACTGCGTCGCAGTGGAGAATCCGTGCTTCCTCGCCAGCGTCGGCACGATCCGCGTCAACGGGTACCGCGCGCTGCCCGTGGAGCTCGACGAGCACGGCATGCGGCCCGATCATCTGGCGCGGGCGCTCGGAGCGGGCGCCCGAGCGGTCATCGTCACCTGCCGTGGCCACAACCCCGGCGGGATCGCCCTCTCCGCGGCTCGTGCCGATGAACTACGCACGGTTCTCGAGCGATACCCCGAGGTGCTCGTCATCGAAGACGACCACTTCTCACTGCTGTCGGTTCGCGACTATCAGCGGGTGATCCCGGACAACAGCCGACACTGGGCGGTCGTCCGGTCCGTCGCGAAATTCCTGGGTCCGGATCTGCGGGTCGCGCTCGTCGATGCCGACCCGACCACGGCCGCCGCGCTCGACGCCCGGCTGCGTTCCGGCCGCCCCTGGGTCAGCCACCTGCTGCAGACCACCGCGGCGCACCTGCTCACCGATCCGGCGACGACCGAGCTCATCGCCACCGCACGCCTCGAATACGCCCGTCGCACACGACTTCTCATCGACGTGCTCGATGCCCGGGGGGTGGCGTCGACCATGGGACCGCCCGACGGGATCAACGTGTGGGTCGATCTTCCGCCCGAGGTGCCCGCGGAGCGGGTCGGCGTCGAACTGGCGCGCCTGGGGTGGGCCGTGCAACCCGGGACGGTATTCGCCGTCGACGGGGCCGAGCAGCGAAATGGTCTGCGCGTCACCACCTCCCGGCTCGACCGGGCGACCGCGAAGACCTTCGGCACAGCGCTCGCCGGGGCGGTCGGACAGGGCTGAGGACCCACCGACCCGACGACGACTCACCCACCGGGATCGGTTGCCGACCCCGGTGGGGGTTGTCACACCGTCGGTCCGGTCAACCGGTCGGTGCCGTGAGTGCCCTTGTCCCGAGGCTCGTCGTCCGGCCCCGGGTCGACCGTCGGCTCGGCGGGGTCCGATCCGTTTGCCTGGTCGACGTAGTCGGGGTCGATCTTCTCGAGGTGGCGTATCGCGTCGGCATCGATCGCCTCGAGCTCCCCGGTCGCGATGGCGTTGGCCTGTTCCCGGACATGCTCGTCGACCTGAGCGGTCAGCACGTGGCGGGAGACGATCAGCGGATCGTGTCGGAGGTCGAGATAGAGCGACAGACACATGCCGATCATCACCACGACGAACGGCAACGCGGCGATGATCGCCATCGTCTTGATGCCGTCGAGGGCGTCGTCGCCGCTGATGGCCAGCAGCAGCGCAGCCACGACACCGGTCAGCACACCCCAGAACACGGTGAGGGGACGCGACGGGTGTTCGACGCCGCGCTGCGAGAGAGTGCCCATCACGAGGGACGCGGAGTCGGCGCCGGAGACGAAGAAGATGCCGACCAGGATCATCACCAGCGCCGAGGCCACCCCGGTCCACGGCAGGTGGGCGAGCACGTCGAACAGCGTGCTCTCACTGGCCGCGGTGGCCGGATCGAACGCCAGGGTGCCCTCGATGTCCTGATGGATCGCGGTACCGCCGAAGACGCAGAACCAGACCAGCGAGACCGTCGTGGGTACCACCATCACACCGATCACGAACTCGCGGATGGTGCGGCCGCGGCTGATCTTCGCGAGGAACAGACCCACGAACGGGGTCCAGGACACCCACCACGCCCAGTAGAAGATCGTCCAGTCCGCCAGCCACTGATGACCCTCCTCGGTCATGATCGTGGCGTCCGAGCGGGCTGCGAAGCTCGTCAGATCGGTGAAGTAGGCGCCGAGGGTCGTCGGCAGCAGGTTCAGGATGAAGATCGTCGGTCCGACGACGAACACGAACAGTGCCAGCACGATGGCGAGCACCATGTTGATGTTGGACAGCCACTGGATGCCGCGCGCGATCCCCGACACGGCCGACGCGACGAACGCGGCGGTGAGGATGGCGATGATCGCGACCAGCAGCATCTTCGTCGGCTCGTTGACCCAACCGAGGGTGTCGAGTCCCGATCCGATCTGCAGCGCGCCGAGGCCGAGTGATGCCACCGTCCCGAACAGCGTCGCGAAGATCGCGAGGATGTCGATGATCTTCCCGCCCGGGCCGTTGGCCACCCGCGGTCCGAGGAGCCGGGTGAACACCGCGCTCATCAACTGGGTCCGGCCCAGCCGGTACGTGCTGTAGGCCAGCGCCAGCCCGACGACCGCGTACATGGCCCACGGGTGGAAGCCCCAGTGGAACATCGTCGTCGCCATGGCCGCGCGGATGTCGTCGGAGCCGATCTCCGGTGGCGGACTGGCGAAGTGGTAGAGCGGCTCGTAGGCACCGAAGAACATGAGGCCGATGCCCATGCCGGCACTGAACATCATGGCGATCCAGCTCACGGTGCGGAACTGCGGCTTCTCCCCGGTGCGGCCGAGCGGAATCCGGCCGTACTTGGACACGGCGAGGAACACCGCGAAGATCACGAAGCCGGTGGCGGAGAGGATGAACAGCCAGCCGAGGTTCTTGGTGATCCAACCCAGCACCTCGGTGGTCGTCGTGTTGAGACTCTCCTTGTCCCCGATCCCCCAGATCACGAACGCGATGACCAGTACCGCGGTGACCGTGAAGACCACCGGGTCCAGTGTCTGCTTCGGACGCCCGGTGATCACATCCTGTTCACTTGTCATTCGTCAAGCCAATCAATCTCGGTTCAGGTATTCAAGTTCGCCCGAGCGCACGGTTGAGTATCTCAACGATCACGGGATCGTCCAGGCCCAGCTCGCGAGCGGTTTCGACGTACTGCTTGGCAGCCGCGAAACCCGCGTCGAGCGCATCGTGGCGACCCGCCTTGATGAACGAGCCCTGCCGCCCGCGGGTCTCGATGACGCCGGCCGCCTCGAGTTCCCGATAGCTCCGCGCGACCGTGTTGGCGGCCACGCCGAGCCGCGAGGCGAGCGCCCGGACCGTCGGCAGACGCTCGCCGCTGAGCAGTTCGCCGGACTCGATGAGCTCGATGATGCCGACTCGTACTTGCTCGAAGGGCGGCCGGTCGGAGGCCGGGTCGATCTGCAGTGCGTCGAGCGCCGCCGGGGTGTCGGGGGTCACCGGATACTCCTCCTCACCGGGGATCACGGGCCAACGGACACGACATGCACCGCGGCCCACCGCGGCCCGATCCCAGTTCCCGACCCTCGATCTCGATGACCTCGATGCCCGAGTCCCGGAGTCGCCGGTTGGTCTCCACGTTCCGGTTGTAGGACACCACCACCCCGGGTGCGAGGGCGAGGGTGTTGTTGCCGTCGTCCCACTGCTCCCGCTCGGCTGTCACCGGATCGAGCCCGGTGTCGATGACACGCAGTTTGGTGATGCCCATCGCCTCGGCGGCGGCGTCGACGAAGGGCCGCTCCCCGGTGATCCGGACCGCGTCGGTCGCTGCGTCGTGCACGAGGGTGAATGCGGACATGGTGTCGCGGATGTTGGGATACATCACCACGGCGTCGGTGTCGACCATCGTGCAGACGGTGTCGAGGTGCATGAAGGCGCGCGACTGCTCGATCGGCACCGCCAGCACTGTGTGCGCCAGGTGGTCGTCGAACAGACTGCGCGCCAGTGCTTCCGCCCCGGCGGGCGTCGTCCGTTCGCCGACCCCGACGGCCACCACACCGGCGGCGAGCAACAGCACGTCACCGCCTTCGATGGGCGCGACCTGCGATTCGTAGGCCCGCCGCGCCCCGGTGAATCGCGGGTGGTGGGCGTAGATGAGATCGGTCAGTGACGTCTCCCGCGCGCGGGCGGGAAGCGCGAGCGAGGTGATCGCGAACCGGCCGCCGATCCAGAACGAACTGTCGCGGGTGAACAGCAGATTCGGCAGCGGTTCGATCGCGAACTCGGGTCCGTGGTGCATCCGACGCACGAGCGAGGACCGCTCGGCAGAGGGTGTGATCGGCAGCTCGTCGAACGTCATGCCGGCCGTCAGCACGTACGCGAGGTCGGTCGGCGACAACCCTCGCAGATGGGTCGCGAGATCTTCCGCGAGGTGTGTGCCCAGCCGCCGCGCGCTCACCGCCGCGGCGATGCCCTGGATGCGGGCCGCACCGCTGTGCGCGATGGTCTCGGCGAGCAGGTCACCGAGGAGATAGACGTCGATTCCCCGCTCGCGCAGCACCTCTGCGAAGGCGTCGTGCTCCTCCTGCGCACGCCCGACCCACGGCAGCCCGTCGAACAGGAGCTGGTCGCTGTTACGCGGGGTGAGCCGGCGCAACTCGTCGCCCGGGCGGTGCAGCATGACCGCTCGCAGGGTGCCGACCTCCGAGTCGGCGCCGAGGGCGTAGTCGTAGGCGGGCGCGGTCATCGCTCAACCGTAATTCGTCGTCCGCCCGCGCACATCACTCATCGTCTGCGCGGGCCTTCGTGTCGGTCGGCGTCATCGTCGGACCGTCGCCCACGATCACCGGCGCGGTCTCGCGCGCGAAGATCCACAGGACCAGCGCCACCGCGGCCACCACCCCGGTCAGCACGAACGCCGGCCCGAAGCCGACCCGATCGGCGACGAATCCGACGATGACCGGACCGGTGACGGCACCGAGGTCCGAAGACATGCCATAGGCCGCCAACGCCGAACCGCCTTGCTGACGGTTGCCGAGGACGTCGGCGAGAGCGGCTTGATGGGTGGGTGCGAACAGTCCCGAGCCCACCCCGGCGACCACCGACAACGCCAGTGCGACGCCCACGTTCGGCGAGAACCCGAGCGCGATGGTGGCGACGACGGTGATGACGAGTCCGGGCAGCATGATGGGCCGCCGTCCGAACCGGTCCGACAGACGGCCCGCGATCAGGATCGCCAGCACGTTGCCCGCGGCGTAGATCGCCAGCACGATTCCCGCCATTCCCGCTCCGGCACCGAGACTCTCGGTGATGAACAGCGGCACCACCGCGACCCGGACCCCCATCGACGCCCAGCCCTGGGTGAAGTTGGACGCGAGGATCGCCCGGTAGGCGCTGTCGCGCAAGGCGGTCCGGAAACCGATCAGCCCGCCCGTCGGGCCGTCGGCCTGATCCGGTGCGATCACTTCCCGCAACTGGGTGGCCACCACCGTCGACGCGACGAGCAGCGCGACCGCGTACACCACGAACGGGACCCGGAGTCCGAAGCCGACCAGCGCCGCCCCGATGAGCGGACCGGTGATGCTGCCGATGAGGAACCCCGCCGAGAAGAAGCCCGACACGCGACCGCGAATGTCGCTCGGCGCCATACGGATCAGCAAGGCCATCGCCGAGATGCTGAACATCGTCGACCCGATGCCGCCGAGACCGCGGAAGATCAGCAGCTGCCAGTAGGACTGGGCGAACGCGCACGCCAGAGTGCTGGCCGCGACGATCAGCAGACCGGTCAAGTAGATGCGCCGCTCGCCGAAGACGGTGACCAACCGTCCCGTTGCGGGCGCGAACGCCAGGCGCATCACCGCGAACGCCGAGATGACCGCGGTCGCGGCGGTGAACGAGACGTTGAAGGTGCGGGCGAAGGTCGGCAGCGCGGGCGCGATGAACCCGTATCCGAGTGCGATGACGACGTTCGCCGACAGCAGCACCCAGATGCCGCGGGGGATCTGCCTCATGGCAGCTCGGGGAGGTCGTCGAGGGCCCGCGCGGTGAGGGTCCGGCCGAGCTCGATCATCTCCGAGGCCTTGTGGAAGTCGAGCGTGCGGACCGTCCGGCGGGGTACCCGGATCAGCACGTCGGGCGGATAGCCGGCGACCTGGTAGCGGGTCAGGGCCTCCTGCATGATGTCGAGCGACCGGCTCAGCACCTCCACGCGTCCCATCCGGGCCGGTTCGTCGACGCCGAACGCGGGCGCCACCTGTTCGGCGGACGGGACGGAGCCGGACTCGGCCGCGGCATCGACCGCGACGGCGCCGCCACCGGTGGCGGCCACCGCCGCATCGGACGCCGCTGCCTCCCCCGAGGGCATCTCGTGGCCGAGCCGGTCACGGACCGCCCGGATGAACTCGTTGTCGAGGATCGGCGCCACGTTGCGTCGCAGCAGTCCCCTGGCCTTCTGTTCGCGCGTGGCGCCCGCTTCCGGGCCACCGTCGGAACCGATGATGACGCCGATGGTCACATCGCTGGGCACCGTCGAGGTGGGTGCCACCGGCAGTGGGTCGAGGATCCCGCCGTCGGCCAGCAGCCGCCCACCGTGCTCGTGCGGGCTGATGACGCCCGGGATCGCGATCGACGCACGCAGGGCGTCGGCGAGGACACCGCGCTGGAACCAGACCGCGCGGCCGGCGTTCAGATCGGTGGCGACCGCGGTGAACGGGACGGGCAGGTCCTCGATCGCGGTGTCCCCGAGGATCTCCCGCACCCGCAGCAGGATCCGCTCGGCCCCGATGACGCCCGGCTTGGTCAGCGAGACGTCGAGCAACCGGACGACGTCGAGCTGGGACAGACCCGAGATCCAGTCCACGTAGTCGTCGAGTTTCCCCGCGCAATACAACCCGCCGACGAGAGCACCCATCGACGAGCCGGCGACGGTGACGATCTCGAACCCCCGCGCCTCGAGTTCGGCGATCACCCCGATGTGCGCGTAACCGCGGGCGCCGCCACTTCCCAGAGCCAGCGCCACGCGCGACGGTCGAGCCATGGGCCAACAGTACCGCCGCCTGTTCTGCTCCCCGACATCGCAACTGGCGGAGACGGCTACTGCTCGGTGAGGAGTCGCCGCGGCCCCGGGCCGAGTTTGTTCAGTTCGTCGCCGGGGTTGAGGAGGTGGCACTCCCCGAGCGACAGGCAACCGCAACCCACGCAGGACCCGATCATGTCCCGCATGTTCTCGAGCAGTGCGATGCGTTGGTTGATGTCGTCCATCCAGCGTTTGGACGCCGCTTCCCACATCGATTTCGGGGGCGACTCGTGGTCGCCCAGTTCGGCGAGCACCTCGCCGATGACCGACAGCGGAATCCCGGCGACCTGCGACGCGCGGATGAATGCGACGCGCCGCAGCATCGCCCGGTGATACCGGCGCTGGTTCCCGGAGGTGCGCCGGCTGAAGATCAGGCCCTGGTCCTCGTAGAAGCGGACCGCCGACGGGGCGATCCCAGCTCGCTGGGCCAGCTCGCCGACCGAGAGCTCCAGCTTCTTCAGCGTCATGGGTCGATGGTATGCGCCACCGACGGCGTCGTCCCCGGTGCGCGACCGGGGACGACGGGCAGCGCTCACCGTGGGGTCAGGTGCGGACGACCATCACCGGGCAGTCGGCGTGGTGCATCACCTTCTGGCTGGTCGAGCCCAGCAGGAGTCCGCGGAAGCCACCGCGGCCGCGACTGCCGACCACGAGCAGCGATGCGTCCGCGCCCGCCTCGTCGAGCAGCGCCTTCGCCGGCTCCTCGGGCAGGACTGATCGTTCGATCGTCACGTCCGGGTAGTCCTGGGCGTATCCGGCGAGGCGCTCGGCGAGTACCTCGACCGCGTCCTGGGTCATCCGTGCCACCTCGTCGGCGCCGATGCCGTACCCGTGGAGCGCGTCCGCGTCGAGCGGGGTCCAGGTGTGTACCGCGCGGAGCGGCACGTTGCGCAGCGAGGCCTGCCGGAACGCCTCGGCGACCGCGGCATCGCTGACCGGTGAACCGTCGACCCCCACGACCACCGGTCCGTCGGGGTTGCCCTCGGCGGCGACGACCGTGACCCGGCCGTGTGCGTGAGCGGCGACACTGGTGCTCACCGAACCCAGGAAGAGGCCCTTGACGCTGCCGAGACGGCGCGTGCCGACGACGATCATCGCGGCGTCCTTGCCCAGCTCGAGCAGCACGCGCGCGGCGTCGCCGTCGACGATCGAGGTGGCGACCGTCACGCCGGGTGCCGCTTCTTTGGCGGCGTCGGCGGCCGCATGGACCGCGTCGGAGGCGTCCTGGCGGATGGCGTCGACGACGTCCTGCGGGATGATCAGGCCGGGGGCGTAGTCACTCGTGCTGGCGTCGTACGCACCGACGACCTTGAGGTCGAGACCTTCGGCAGCGGCCGCCCGCGCCGCCCAGCGCACCGCGCCCGTGGCCGCGTCCGACCCGTCCACGCCGACGAGTATCGCATTCATGTTGTGGCTCATCTCCTCTGATCGCGACGGCCCCTGGCGGGGTCTTCGGTTCGGCCGCGGGTCGGCCCGGGCTCGCCCCGGACGGCCCGGTATCGGCCCCGGCCCCCATCCTGCCCCGGCGCCGTTGCCGCGGCAATGAGTACGAGGTCCCGACCACCGTCGCTTTCTCCACGATTCGGGCGCCGTGTAACCTGGCGGACACCATGACGTCACCCCTTCCGCAGAACGGCACCAACGACTTTCGCGCAATCATGATCCACATCGGGATCACCGTCGCACTCGGACTCGGCCTGCTGTTCTTCGCGCATGCGTCGTCGGATCCCCTCCAGACCGTGTTGGTCGTCGCCTCTCCCGTCGTGGTTCTCCTGGGCGCGAGCACCATGCTGTACCGCACGTACCGGGTCTGGAAACGCAACGGTCGCTGGCAGGTGTGGCAGGGGGCGGCGTGGTTCCTGTTGTTCTTCTTCATCGTCATGCTGTTCAACTCCGCGCCGGTCCTCTTCGAATGACCCGGGCGGGGTCGCCCGGCGCCTGTTCGCGCCGGTGGACGCCCTCTGACCGGTAGAGTCGGTCCTTTCACGTGAGGTGAGGGAGGCGCCGTGTCCGTCGGTCCGACCCACGACGAACCACTTCCTCCGGGCGCTCTCGTCGGGCGTCACCGCATCGAGCGCCTCCTGCGCAGACGCGTCGCCGGCGCCGACTACCTGGCGACGGCCCCCTATCCGGGGGCGCCCGCCGAACGCGTGCTGCTCACCGTCGTGGACCGGGCCGCCTCGATCACTCCCGCGTACGGCAACTGGTTCCGGGATGCGATCGAAAAGGCCTCCGCGATGGCGCATCCCGGGATCGCGCGCATCACCGGACACGGCATCGCCGACGGCCGCGCCTGGGTGGCGGTGGCTCCCGTGCCCGCCTCCGACGCCGCCCTGCTGATCCGGCGCCACCCCGACGGCATCGACATCGATCTGGCGGTGCGCGTCGTCACCGTCGTCGGCGAGGCGCTCGACGCGGCCCATCGCCGGCGCCTGGTCCACGGCAACGTCTCCCCCGCCGACATCCTGTTCAACGGCTCCGCAGACCCGACCGTCGCCGGGGCGTCGGGGCCCGGCGCCGTCACGCTCACCGGTTTCGGCCTCACCGCACCGATAGCGGGCGACGAGATGCCGCACCCGGCAGCCGATGTCGCCTCGTTGGGACGTACCCTCGTCGAAATGCTCACCGGCGCCGGGAGCGAAGCGAGCGGGCCGAATGTGACCGGCACAAGCTCGGTCGCTCGGCACCGGGTGTCGGGAGCAGTGTCGCCGGCGTTCTACGCCGTGCTGGCACGGGCGCTCGACGCCGATTCAGAACACCGATACCGCACCTGCGCGGAATTCGTCCGAGCGGCCGAGCTCGCCCTGCACCTCACCCACTCCGACGGCGAACCGCCGACCGAGGTCATGCCCGCGAGCCACCTTGACTCCGAATATGAGTTCGCCGCAACCGATTCCGACACGACGGAGGTCGTGGACGCGGGGCCGGCCGCCGGCGTCCCGCGCGTGTTCCAACCCGCCGGTCATCCGGATCGGCCGACCGAGGTCGTCACCGACCGTCCGCGGGGGGCCGGGCCGGTGAACCGGCCGTCGACACCCCCACCGTTGGCGCCCCCGCCGACGGCCTCCCCGTCGATGCGTCGACGACGGCTGATCGCGCCGTTCTTCGTCGCCACGGCGATCGTTGCGGTCGTCGTCGGAACGGTGATGCTGCTCGGCGCGCGCACCACACCGCCGCCGTGGCCGGCGGGCGTCGCCCCGATCGCCGCTGCCTTCCCGCAACTCCTGCCGGAGACGCCCGAGGCGCCGGGATGGGGAGATGCCGACTGTGAGGCCGTCGTCCGCAACGGCATCGACGGGATCTCGTGCACCGACGCCACGAACGTCGGATTCGTGGTGTGGCACACACCGACGTCACCATCACGCGCTGCCGTCACCACCGGCCTCAAGGGCTACCCCGGGGATGAGATCAGCTGGCGCGACGGTCCGGCGTCGGCGAGCCGGGACAGCGTCGTCGACGGTTGGGTCGTCACCAATTTCACCGGGCCACCGCATGCGCAGTACACCCTGGTGACGACGTGGCCCGGACACACCGGCCGCGAGATCCTCGACGACTGGTGGCGCACGGCGCCGCTCGGCTGACGACCGTGACCGAGACGAAGGCCGACCCTTCGTGACGCAGGGAGCAGGGGGCGCGAACCGCCCGATGACGTCTGTCGTCAGCGCCCGCGCAGCCCGTCGATCCGGACGGCGACCTCCATCGCGGTCGAGGGACGGGAGCCGGCGAGGGCGAGACAGTTGGCGATGAGGGTGCGCTCGTCGCGGTCCAGGTTCTCCGAGAGGGCCGGCGGCGTCGACAGCGCCGCCCGGATCGCCAGCAGCGGCTGGGTGTCCGGCACCTCCCCGTACACCCCGTCGCCGGTGAGGGCACGGTGCAGACACGCCCCGAGCGACCAGATGTCGGTCGCCCGCGACGGCACATCGCCGGCCAACAATGCGGGGTCCATGTACTGCACCGCCCCGGGCTGGGCGAAGCTCGTGATGGGCTCGTCGGCCGCCAGCACCCGGGCCAGACCGAGATCGGAGATCTTGCCGCCGGTCTCGGTGACCATGATGCTCGACGGCGTGACGTTGGCGTGCGCGATACCGGCTTCGTGCAAGGCGTCCACGCCGCGCGCCGCGTCCGCGATCGCCGCCAGCTTCTCGTCTCGACTGAGCTCGCGCGCCGGACTACCCAGCGAGCCGAGCGGGAAATACTCCATCGCATACATGAACTGGCCCTGCAGCACGGCGTCGTAGAGCCCGGCGAGGTAGGGCGACACGACGGCGGCGAACGCCCGCAATTCGCGTACCCCGCGGCGGTAGGCGTCATCGCTGCAGACGCCGCCGAAGACCTTCACCACGACGCGGTCGGTGGCCAGGCCCAGTCGCGCGGGGGGTACGGCGAGATAGAACGTGCCGTTGCCCCCCATGCCGAGCTTCTCGAGCACCGTGAAATCCGCCAGCTGCTGCGGGATCTCGACTTCTGGCATGTCAGTGCCTCTCCGATGATGAACCGATGTTCGGACTGGACGGATCGTCGGCCGCCCTCGTGGGTGCGGATGGTGCGGCCGGAGACGGGTAGAGCATCGCGACGCGGTCGCCCAGCGATTCCTCGCTCGTCTCGGTGTTGTCGACGACGGTGACCGGAACGGGTACGGCCGGATCGCCCTCGTCCGCTCCGGCGACAGTGAACGACACGGCGTTGTCGCGGTGTCGGCGGGGATCCTGCACCGACACCGAAACCCCCTGTTCGGCAACAGCGTTGAGGTCGGCCAGCCACCGACGCCGAGAGCCGGATGCGACGACGGTCAGCGACCGCGACCCGAAGAGCGCCAGACCCGCGGCCATCAGCGCAGCGGTCCGCCCACTGCGATCGTCCGCGGCGATACAGGTGATGGTGCTACGACTCGGTGCCACGGTCTCGTCGGCGGTCTCGTCGACGACGGCCACCGGAGCCGATCGCAGCGACTCCCCCAGGGGCCGGTCGTCACTGTCCACGAGGACGAGGTCGGCATTGGCGTTCTCCGACATGGCCTCGAGGTCGGCTGCGGGATCGGCGCTGAACCGGCACAGCACCGACACCGCACCCGCGCCGGTCAGCGACGAGCCCAGCTCGTTGAGGCGCTCGACGGCCGATGCGATCGCCGCGAAGTCCGGTACGACCGGAATCCCGACCTCGAGCGGACGCACGGACCGGTCCGGGGCGGTGAGCAACCCGGCCAGGACGACGTCGAATCCCGTGGTGCAGTCCAGCATTCGCCGATGCCGCGCCCGCAGGTCGGCGGTCGTCCCGACGGGATCACGCATCAGCACCAGAACCCGCGGGGCAGTGGCGGTGGCCAGGGCGCGACGTTCGGCGGCGGCGATGTCATTGGCCACCACCTTGTCCGGATACACCACGCGCAGCAGGGGTTCGGTCAAGATCGTGGTCACGAGCGCCATCACCACGAGCATCGCGAACAGTTCGTCACTCAGCACACCGAGTTCGCGCCCCGCGGCCAGGATCACCAGCTCGGTGAGTCCCCGCGTGTTCATGAGCACCGCGATGGCCGCGCTCTGTCTGGTGGGGATGGCGCTCGCCCGCGCGCCCGCATAGGCGCCGAGGAACTTGCCCGCGATCGCGACGAGCAGGACCAGCAGCAGCTGCCCCATGCCCGCGACGCCGATCTGGGTGAGGTCGACGTTGAGGCCGGTGACGACGAAGAACATCGGCAGCAGGAGCAGCACGCTCGCCTGCTCGAGCCGTTCGAGGATCTCCCGGTGCAGCTGTTCGGCTCCCACCTTCGGCATCACCGCGCCGAACACGAAGGCGCCGAAGATCTGATGGATGCCGATGACGTCGGTGGCCGTCGCCGACAGGAAGAGTCCGATCAGGATGACCGCCAGGATGTCCGGCGTGAGCCGGCCGGCGCTGTCGCGCCAGGCGATCAGCTTCGCCAGCAGTGGACGGACGACACCGAACATCACCGCGGCGTAGACGAGCGTGAGTCCGACGATCTTGGCGACCTCGAGCGGACTGCCGCCCTGGATGATGGCGATGATGAACGCCAGCAGCGTCCAGGCGAGGATGTCGTCGATGGCGGCCGCGGCCAGGCTGAACACCCCGGGAATCGTTCTCATCATCCCGCGGTCGGTGAGGATCCGCGCCAGCACCGGGAAGGCGGTGATGGACATCGCGACACCCATGAACAGCACCATCCCCAGCCGCTCGATCTCCATTCCCCCGACCATGTCGTGCGAGGGATAGAGCAGCAGGCCGAGGGCCGCGCCGAGGGCGAACGGCAGCGCGATCGAGAATGCCGAGATGCTGGCCGCCGCGCGTTCACGCCCTTTGGTCAGCCGCATGTCCAGTTCGAGGCCGACGATGAACATGAACAGCACGAGGCCGATCTGGGCCAGTGCTCCCAGCAGCGGCCGGACGTCGTCGGGGAAGAGCCACTGGTCGGGATTGCCGGGCAGGAGCCCGAGCAGGCTGGGACCCAACGCGATCCCGGCGGCGATCTCGCCCACCACGGCCGGCTGACGGCAGGCGCGCGCGATCATCCCACCCACCCGGGCGGCGGCGATGACGATCGCGACGTCGAGCAGCAGGAAGGCGACCGTGTGTTTGTCCATGACCTCGGATCCGTTCTCAGATACGGGCGTGGTGTGACTCGAAGATGAAGTGGCGCCCCCCGATCCGGACATGCGACCCCGGCACCAGCACGTGGGCACGATGCGGGAGCAGCCGGGTCTCCCGGTTGCCGCTGCTCGGATCGGCGACGAAGGTGCCGTTCGCCGACCCGAGGTCGACCAGCTGCACCGTCCACTCCACCAGCCGGATCTCCACGTGGCGGCGCGAGAGCTGACCTGTCTCGTCCTGCACGCGAATCGGTTTGGGCGAACCCGCCGGTCCACCGCCGGCCGAGCCCGGTTCCCGGCCGATCACCAGGTCCTCGTCGAGGAGGAAGGTGAACCCGTTGTCGAGCAGCAACCAGCCCAGCGGGGGCCGCTCCCCCTCGACGAGGAACGTCGTCAACTGGTCCATCCGGATTCCGCAGACCCCGCACAGCCACGACTGCGGATGGTTCAGATGGCCTCGCGAACAACGGATGCCGTGCACCATGGCCCGCGACGCCTCGATCTTGACGACCTCGGTCGCGGGTTTCTGATGCTCCTCCTTGGGCAGCGGCGCGCGCGGTTCGAGCGGTTCGGCGAACGGATTCGGCGCGGGAGCCGGCTCGACGCGAGGCTGGCCGCTCGGCGGGGTGGCGTCCCGCGGCGGCCGCTCAGGTGGGTGGGAAACGTTCGAGGACAACGGTTCCGACCCGAACGGACCGCCCAGCGGAGTCGAGGTGAACGGCAACGGATCGGGTGCCGGCAGGTCGGCACCACCATCGGCGCCGGGCGCCATCCGCTCGGTCGTGCCCATCGGGTCCGGCTCCGGCGGCAAGTCGTCGAAGGGTGACCGTTTCCGGATGGGCTCGGGCGCCGGGGGCTCCGGCGCCCCGGGTGCCGGCTTGTCGAGATCGTCCAGGGCCTCGGTCGGTGGACCCGCGTCCGGGTCGGGTCGGGACGGTTCGACGGCCGGTTCCGGCCGCGCCGCCGCCGGTTCCGGCCGCGGTTGCGCCGGTCGCTCCGCCAGGGAGTGGAATTCGGTGCCGCGCAACCCCAGCGGGGTGTGCAGCAGCGCGCCCGCGGCAGGCACCGTGCCCTGGACCAGGTCGAAGCGCTCGTCACCGACCTCCGCGGGCTTCGTGCCGGCGAGGTAGAGCCCGAGACCCTCGAACGGCCACGGCACGGCGCGGTCATAGGAATCGCCCGCGGGCGGCTCGATCCGCTTGCCGTCGGTCTCCCCGTACACCCGGCCCGAGAGGAAGATCGCGATGCCGGCATTGTCGGGAGCCGCGAAGGCGATGTCGACCGGGTCGTCGGCGGTGGCCACCAGCTGAGCCAGCGCCCGTACCAGGTGCCGGCCCCGCCGCGGTGCCGAATCCGGCACGACCACCGCAGATTCGATGTCGAGCAGATCGGTGAGGAAGGACACGGGCACCGCGTCGTTCGTCAGGCACAGGAACGCCGGGGTACGGATCACGATCCCCGCACCGGGGATCAGCGTCACCGTCGGTGTGACGCTCGGGATGTCGCCCGGACCGGTCACAGGAACCGTCCTCCCTGGAATCGCCAGTGGGGGAAGACGGCGCGTAGTGGACCGTTGACCGCCACCCACACCAGCAACCAGGTGGTGACGAACTGGACGGTGAACACGACGGGCGACGGTTGCAGCGACTCCGGGATCAGTCCGGTGCCGTCGATCACGATCCACACCAGGATGCCCTCGTTGATCGCCGTGAGGAGCCCGAAGAGCGTCGGCCAGTCCTTCTCCCAGCGGAACTGCTGCAGGAAGTGGTACAGGAATTCCCAGAGCACCCCGAGGACGATGACGGTGACGAGCACGGTGAAGGCGACCCGGTAGACGTCGAGGATCGACGGGTCCCCCGAGGAGATGAGCCACAGGAACGGGACGAGCACGATGGTCCACAGGCCGCCGAGGATGCCGAGCACCAGCACGCGGGTCTGGATTCGCCCCCACAGGGTGGGCAACATGTCAGTCGACTCCCTTGTTGTTCATCCAGCGCCACCACTGGGCGGTCGATCGCCAGGGCGTCAGTCGTCGACAGAACCCCTGGCGGGCAAGGTCGTCGACGATCTCGAGGGCGGCGATCTGCAGACCGAGGAAGGTGTCGACGCCGGGAAAGTAACCGCCGAGCGTCGCGCTGCCCGAGGCGTACAGCTTGCCGTTTCCGCTGCGCGTCCCCTTCAGCTCGAAGTCGCGTTCGACGTCCATGCGGCCGACCGGGTTGATGCCGGCGCCGGTGTGGTCCAGCAGATCACGCAGCAGGCGGTGCTCGCGGACGTCGGCTTCGAGTCCGGTGCAGTCGATCACGTAGTCGGCGTAGATCTCGAAGGTGCCGTCGGGCCGGTGGTCCTGCCGGATCGGTGCATGCGGGTCGACCCGCACGGTGGTCACCACCCCCTGCCCGCCCGCAGCCGGCAGCAGACTCTCCGCCTTGCCGACGGCGACGCGGTACCAGCCCTCGCGCCGCCCACGGGCCAACTGCTCCTGCCAGTCGTCGCGGACAGGGGTGTTCGTCCCGCCCATCTGCTTGTACGCCTCCGCGCGCTCGTGTCCTTCGAGCTTGCGCATGCGGGCCTTGAGCTGCCCGCCCCAGACCGACTTCGGATAGTTGAAGCCCTGGTAGGCCCAACCGTCTTTGCCCTTGCGCCGCATGAAGATGTGTGGGCCGTGGGGTTTGTCGTAGTACGTGCGGAAGAGGTGCACGATCTGCGTCTGGAGCCCGCACGCGTCGCGATCGTCGATGAGCCGCTGCAGGACCCGCGACGCGACGATCCCCGCTCCGCGGATCACCACGGTGCCGGGTTTGCGTTGCAGCGACTGGTAGATGTGCTCGTGCGACTCGTAGGCGTTGACGACCTTGCTGGCGTCGCGGTAGGTCTCGCGGAACGCCTGGAGATCGGGCAGGAGCTTGATCCCCGGGTATCCGATCGCGACATGGACCCACTGGCTGCGGAAGGCCACCCGCTTGGTGGGCGAAGTCCCCTGCGGCGGTGTGAGAATCGTGAAGTAGCCACCGGCGGCGCGGCGTCGGATCATCCGGACCTGACCACGGTGCAGGCACTTGAGGTAGCCGATCCGTTCGCATTCCTTCTGCATCGACTCGAACGCCTGCCCGGCCCTCGGCGTGTAGAAGTTCGCGAAGACGGGCTCCACCAGCACATTCCACAGCGGCTTGAGCTTCTTGTCCGCCCAGGCCTCCCGCACCGCGTACGACGGGAAACCCCAGATGTTGTCCGGGGTCGACGCCGAATCCGAACGCAGGCGCTCCGTGCGCGGGATCTGCGACACCCGGGTCAGGTACTCGTAGCTGTGCCAGGGCACGTCCTGGGGGCCGAGCACCGCGATCCGGTCCAGCGGCACCCCGCAGATGCGCAGGTAGTCGACGGTCACGAATGACCCGATGCCCGAGCCGACCGTGACGAACGGGACGTCGACGATCGGGATGCCCGCGGCCTCGACCATCGCATCGGTCCAGATGTCGGTGTCGACCAGCCCCGGTGTCAGATCGCCGACGGCGCCCGCGGGCCCGGGAGCGCCTCGTCCGGGCGCCGGAACAGGCCCAGGGCCCGGCCGCGGCGCGGGGGGCGCCTGGCCGGGCATCGGTCCGGGACGAGGCGGAACGGGCGGTGGGGGTCCCGGGCGACGCGGGGCGGGCCCCGGTGGCCGCGGACCCGGTGCGCCCGGCAGGGGCCCGCCGGGGTCGGGGACGACACGCGTCGGACCGTGCGGCGGCTGGGTCACGACCGGACCCGGGTGCGTGGTACCGCCGGCAGGCCGCGTCGACCGACGCGGGCGGCATGCGTCGCGCCCCGAGAATGCCGGGACGCGTGCGGAACACGACGGGACATCGCTCCTCCAGGTGAGCAGACGCGGGCACGGATGGTGCGGTAACTCTAACCCGCGGCGATGCTCGCGACGGGGTTATATAACCCGAACGAATTACACCCGTCGCACCAGGTCAGCCCCTGAACTGCGCAGAGTCGGGCAGGCCTGCCGGTAAACGCACCGATGCATTGTGCCGGTATCGAACGTGACATCGAGTGTTGACAAATAGCGGCCGTTCGAAATACGTTCGAGTCATCCGCTGTGGTCTGTTTCACCGGCCGAGCCGCCCACCCCGAAGGGATGCGACGATGACGAAAGCACTGACCCCGACCGACCGGGAGCACGAGGCCCCCGCCCGCTACGTGCCGCAGCACGACAAGTCCGGCAGCGACCACGATTACGACCAGGTCCTCGACGACCTGTCCGCGGCGTCGGTCCATCGCAACTTCGACCCGTACGTCGACATCGACTGGGACGCGCCGGACATGGCGATCGTCGAGAACGATCCCCGGTGGATCCTGTCCTATGAGGTCGACCCGATCGGCCGCCACCCGTGGTACCAGCAGTTGCCGCAGGAGAAGCAGATCGAGATCGGCATGTGGCGTCAGGCCAATGTCGCCAAGGTCGGCCTGCAGTTCGAGTCGGTCCTGATCCGCGGCCTGATGCAGTACAGCTTCCAACTCCCCAACGGCGCCCGCGAATTCCGCTACACCACGCACGAATCCAAGGAGGAGTGCAACCACACCCTGATGTTCCAGGAGTTCGTCAACCGAACCGGCATGGACGTTCCCGGGGCCAAGCTGGGCTATCGCCTCATCTCTCCTCTCGTTCCGCTGGTCTCGACGGTCTTCCCCACCGTCTTCTTCTTCGGTGTGCTCGGCGGCGAGGAGCCGATCGACCACATCCAGAAGGACTTCCTGCGCACCCGGGCGAGCCTGCACCCGACCATGGCCGCGGTGATGCAGCTGCACGTCGCCGAGGAAGCACGCCACATCTCCTTCGCCCACCACCTGATCCGCGAGCAGGTGCCGCAACGCGGACGCGTCCAGCGTTTCCTGTTGTCGCTGATGCTCCCGCTGACCATGCGCATCCTCTGCGGCGCCATCGTGGTGCCCCCGCGGAGCTTCGCCAAGCGGTTCGACGTGCCCGACGCGGTCATGAAGGACATCTTCTGGCGGTCGCCGGAGTCGAAGCGGTTCCTGCGCAACGTCTTCGGCGACGTCCGCATGCTCGGCGAGCAGAGCGGACTGATGAACCCGGTCTCGCGTCTGCTGTGGCGCGCGCTCGGCATCAGCGGCCGGCCGTCACGGTTCCGCAGCGAACCCACCTACACCGCGGCCTGACCCGAACCCCGAACGCAGGTAGAACCCGAGACCATGCCCCACGTCGTCACCCAGGCGTGCTGCGGCGACGCGTCGTGCGTGTACGCATGCCCCGTCAACTGCATCCACCCCACACCTGAAGAGCCCGATTTCGGCATCGCCGAGATGCTGTACATCGACCCCGCGACCTGCGTCGACTGCGGCGCATGTGTCAGTGCGTGCCCGGTCGGCGCCATCGTCCCGGGACACCGCCTGCCGGCTGGACAGGAACGGTTCCTCGAGGTCAACGCGACCCAGTACCACGATCCGGCCGACGGAGCCGCGCGCTTCCCCGTCGACCCGGCCCGTCGGCTGCCCCTCGCGCCCATCGATCGTCCGCGGCAGCTGGCCGTCGACACCTCGATCTCGATCGGCATCGTGGGTTCGGGCCCGTCGGCGATGTACGCGGCCGACGAGCTGCTGCGGCAGCCACAGGTCTCGGTCACCATGTACGAACGTCTCGACCGGCCGTTCGGGCTGGCACGGTTCGGCGTCGCGCCCGATCACCTGCACACCCGCAAGGTGATGAAGCTGTTCGACGACATCGCGCGCAACCCCCGACTGGAGATCCTGCTGAACACCGAGGTCGGGCGGGACCTCACCCTGGCCGACCTGCGCGACCGTCACCAGGGCGTGATCTGGGCGGGCGGGGCACCCACCGACCGGCAACTCGCGCTGCCGGGATTCGATCTCCCCGGAGTGTCCAGCGCGACATCCTTCGTGGGTTGGTACAACGGCCATCCCGACTTCGCCGACCTCTACGTCGATCTCGACACCGAGCGCGTCGTGGTCGTGGGCAACGGCAACGTCGCCCTCGACGTCGCACGCATCCTCGTCGCCGACCCGCGCACCCTCGCCGCCACCGACATCTCCCGTCCGGCACTGGCGAAGCTGCGGTCCTCGTCGGTCCGCGAGGTGGTGGTGATGGGCCGTCGCGGACCCGCGCACGCGGCCTTCACCCTGCCCGAACTCATCGGACTGGTCGACTCGGGGGTCCCGGTCACCGTCGACGCCGCCGACCTCGAAGCGCTGCCCGCACCCGCCGACCTGGACACCACGACTCGTGCCAAGCTCGATCTCCTGGCCGAGTGCGCCGCCCGCCCCGAACCCAAGGGCCGTCGAATCCGATTGGCGTTCTTCGCCTCTCCGATGAAGGTGACCGCCGGTGCGGACGGCCGCGCGAGCACGTTGACCGCGGGCCGCAACCGCCCGGTCACCGACGACTCCGGAGCCGCGGTCGGCATCGAACCCACCGGCGAGACGGTGGGGCTCGAGACCGGGCTCGTCCTCACCTCGGTCGGTTACCGCGGTGTCGCGGTCCCGGGTCTCCCGTTCGACGACGCGGCCGGGATCATCCCGCACCTCGACGGCCGCGTGCTCGACGGGACCGAGCCCGTCCCCGGGATGTATGTGACCGGCTGGATCAAGCGCGGTCCGTCGGGCTTCATCGGCACCAACAAGACCGACTCGGCGCAGACCGTCGCCTCATTGCTCGACGACCTCGAGTCGAACGCGACCGAGGCCTCGGCACCGCGTCGCCGTCGGTTGCTCGGCCGACGCCTCGGCGTCGCGTCGTCCGTCGCCGGCCTCGATTGACGGACTGCTGCGCTAGATTTCAGCCATGGGGCTCCCCGCGTACCAGCGCACCACCGTGCGCGCCGATCTGTCCGATCTACCCGCCGACGTCGCCGCCACGCTGCGCGACCATGCCGACTCGACACAGCTCACCGTCACCGACGACCTGCCGGCGTGGATCACCCGGAGCATCAACCCGCCGTCGACCACGTTCTTCGGCAAGCTCTTCGGACGACGCAGCAACCCCGTCGACCCCGATTACGAACACCAGACGCTCATCGTGCTGCATCCGACCCACCTGATCGTCGTGGTGTCCGGGGCCGAACGTGGGGTGTCGGCGCTGTCGTGTCCGCTCGCCATCGCGTCGATGTCGTCGACCCCGTATGTCCCGGAGTCGGACGGATTCTCGGTGACCGGGTTCGCCGGTCATGAAGGGCGCCCGGGCAGCTTCTACCTCGGAACGGGTGAGCCGGCGGGCACGGAATGCCGGGAGGCCGTTCGCTCGGCCATCGTCGCCGCCAAGAATCCGTGAGGACCGCGGACCGCACTGCCCCGCTCTCGCGACCCGCGCTGGGTCTCACACTCGCGCTGATCTCGTCGGCCTGTTTCGGCATCTCGGGGGTGCTCGCCCGGGCCATGATCGAGGCGGGATGGACGGCCGGTGCGACCGTCACCGTCCGCATCGCACTAGGCGGTCTGGTCCTGGCCATTCCCGGCTTCCTCGCCTTTCGCGACCGTCGGCAGCCGCTGCCCGAGCAACCGGGCCGACGGTCCTGGACGGTGCTCGTCGCCTACGGACTCCTCGCGGTGGCCGGCTGTCAGCTGGCCTACTTCTATGCCGTGACCTACCTGCAGGTCGGCGTCGCGCTGCTCATCGAATACACCGCCCCGGTCGCCGTGCTGGTGTGGATGTGGCTGCGCCACGGTCAGCGTCCGGGTCGCGTCACCGTGCTCGGCGCGGCACTCGCGATCGGGGGACTCGCGCTCGTCCTCGACCTGACCGGCGACGTCCCGATCAGCGCGATCGGGGTGCTGTGGGCGCTCGCCGCGATGGTCGGGGCCGCCGCCTACTTCGTGATCTCCGCCGACGACCGCACGGGCTGGCCGCCCCTGAGCCTGGCCGCGGGTGGCCTGCTCATCGGCGCACTGGCCCTCGTCGTCGCCGGGCTGACCGGGATCCTGCCGATGACCATGGCCACGGACCCGGTCGAGGTCGGTGCGCTCGAGGTGGCCTGGTGGATCCCGCTCGTGCTGCTGGGTGTGGTCTCGGCCGCCATGGCCTACGGCTTCGGCATCGCGGGCGGCCGACTGCTCGGGGCCCGGGTGATGTCGTTCGTGGCGTTGTCCGAGGTGCTGTTCGCGGTGGTCTTCGCCTGGCTCGTGCTCGACGAACTGCCGGCACCGATCCAACTCGCCGGCGGCCTGCTCATCGTGCTCGGCGTCGTCTGCGTGCGGCTCGGCGAAGCCGTCCCGGCGGTGTCGCGCGACTGAGAATCACGGTGCACGTTTGTGAATAGTGTTGCGCACCTTGCACATCTGTCCACAGGTTCGACGTGTCGGCACGGAATGTGTCGCACGTCGCAACGGGCCGGGGTAATCTCGTGCCCCATGTGGGGGGAGGAACCACGCGCGACGGGGATGTTCTCGAGGTTTGACTACATCGACGCGGCGCTCACGACTGCGGATCGGTTCACCGATCTCGTGCTCGGTGTCGGCGACCCCGACACCCGGCTCCCCGGCACCCCCGCCTGGACGTTGACCGATTGTGTCGGCCATGTCGCGATGGCGCCGTCGCGCTTTCTCGAACTCGCGCGCGGCAAAGGTGAGTGGTGCTGTTCGGCGGTCGACGTACCCGACTTCAATGCCAAGCAGATCGCCAACTTGCCGACGCGCGACGTGGCAGTGCTCTGCCGACGATTGACCGACGACCTCCGCGAACTCGTCGACGAGGTGTCGCATTTCCACGCGCAGGTGCCGAAGATGCACTTCGACGGCGACCGCGTCATCCGGGCCGACGCCGCTCTCGGCCTGCTGATCGGCGAGTTCGTGGTGCACGCCCACGACATCGCTCGCGCTGTCGGGGCCCGCTGGTGGGTCGAACCGGACGTGGTGCTGATGATCATCCGGGCACGCCAACACATCCTGCCCAGTTGGGTCGATCCGCTGCACGCCGCCGGGCACTCCGGCACCTACGACATCCGGCTCCGCGGGTGCGGCGAACGGCACGTCTACGAATTCACCGACGGCGAGCTGCACATCGATCCGCCGGAGCCACGCCGGCCCGATGTCCACATCAGCGTGGACCCCGCGACCGCTCTCCTCGCCGGTTACGGTCGCCTGTCCCCGGGGTGGGTCGGCCTCACCGGGAAGGGCATCGCCTGGGGTGCCCGGCCGTGGCTCGCACCGCGACTCGCCCAGCGGTTCCTGCCTGCCTGATCGCCGCTGCAGATCGCGCGACCACCCAGCTCCCTGAGCCGAGAAAACAACACAACCATTGCTCCCTGAGGTGCGAGGAGCGATAGCGACGAGCCACGAAGGGCTGGCGAGCGTTGCACCTCGCCCTTCGTGGCTCGCTTCGCTCGCACCTCAGGGAGCATGAATCTGGACGCTCACGGGTGTTCTTTCGTAGTCCACAACGGCGCCGCCAGGCCTCAGATACTCCCGGCGCGCAATAACGTCGAGCGCCCCTGCCCCCTGAGGTGCGAGGAGCGAAAGCGACGAGCCTCGAAGGGCGGCAACCGTGGTCACCGGCCCCTCGAGGCTCGACATCGTTCTTCAGTTGTTTCGCGTCTGATCCTTGTCAGCGACCGGTCGGCGAACCCGCCGGACGGCTCGCCCGGCGTCCCTGCCCGCGGGCGCCCGCCCGCTGCTGGTCACCGCCGCGCGACTGCCCGGCGCCGCGTCCCTGGCCTCCGGTGCGCGCGTCCGACGAGCGCGAACCGCCCGCGCGCGAGTCGCTCCGAGCCGGACGGCCGCGGCCCTCGCCGCGAGTGCCGCGCGAGTCACCGCCGGTGGCGTTCCGGCCGCCGCCGGTTCCGGCGCTCCGGCTCTCGCCGCGAGCGCCGCCGTTGCCGCCCTGGCCTCGACCACGACCGCCGCGTCGACTCCCCTGAGAGCGACCGCCCTGCGCACGACCGCCCTGGGAACGACCGCCCTGTGCACCGCCGCCGCGAGCGGCCTCGGCGGCTGCCCGTGCCGCAGCGGACACGCGGGGGGCGCGCTCGCCGACGAGCTCGTCGACGGCTGCCGACGATGCGTCGACAGCGATGGGTGTCACCTTGATCTTGGCCTTGCGCAGTAGCTGTGCGACCTCACGACGCTGCTCGTGCAGGCAGACGGTCACGACGTCGCCGGCCGACCCGGCACGGGCGGTGCGGCCCGAGCGGTGCAGGTACGCCTTGTGCTCGGCTGGCGGATCGACATGCACGACGAGTTCGATGCCGTCGACGTGCACGCCACGGGCGGCGACGTCGGTGGCGACGAGGACGCGGACCTCACCCTCGCCGAATGCGGCCAGGTTGCGGTCGCGCTGCGCCTGGCTGAGATTGCCGTGCAGGTCGACGGCCGGGATCCCGGCCTCGGTCAGCTTCTTGGCGAGCTTCTTGGCCTGGTGCTTGGTGCGCATGAACAGTATGCGTCGACCGGTGCCGGAGGCGAGCTCGGCGACGAGATCCTGCTTGCCCGCCGAGGAGACCTCGAACACGTGGTGGGTCATGGCGGCCACCGGCGACTCCGCCGAATCCACCGAGTGGAGCACCGGGTTGTCGAGGAACCGCTTGGCCAGTTTGTCGACGCCGTTGTCCAGCGTCGCCGAGAACAGCATCCGCTGACCGTCGGCGGGGGTCGCGGCGAGGATCTTGGTCACGACGGGCAGGAAGCCGAGGTCGGCCATGTGGTCGGCCTCGTCGATCACGGTGATCTCGACCTCGTCGAGCCGGACGATGCCCTGACGCATCAGGTCCTCGAGACGTCCGGGACACGCGACGACGATGTCGACACCGCGCCGGAACGCCTGCTCCTGGCGGGTCTGCTTGACGCCGCCGAACACGGTGGTGACGGTGAGTCCCACGGAGGCGGCGAGCGGCTCGACGACCGCGGCGATCTGGGTCGCGAGTTCGCGGGTCGGCGCCAGGATCAGCCCCGTGGGTGCCCCCACGTAGCGCTTGACCTGCATCTCGGCCAGGCCGGCGACGAGCGGGATGGAGAAGGCGAGGGTCTTGCCCGAGCCGGTCTTGCCGCGGCCCAGGACGTCCTTGCCGTCAAGGGTGTCGGGGAGGGTGTCCTTCTGGATCGGGAAGGCGTCGGTCTTGCCCTGAGAGGCGAGAACCTTGACGAGTTCGGCTGGGACACCGAGGGATTCGAACGACACACCAGGCGCCGACGCAGCAGCATCGGTGGAGGTGGCCGGGTTTTCGAGGACAGCAGTCATGTGGTGTGCAGGTTTCTTCCTGTGCTTGGCACGCGAACAGCACGACTGACGTGCAGGGGCGGTGCCGGTGGCGAACACGCGGGTGCGCGAGCTCGTTCGCCGTATGAAGTCAATGGCAGGTGGCCGACCGGTGTCGGATGCCCGGACCTGCGAGAGAGGCGTTCTACGACGCTAGACGCGGCCTGTACGGGCGCATCACTTCTGGCAACAGTACGCGTCGGTGATCGATACCGCGAATCGCTGTGATGCACGTCGCGTTTCGCCCACACCGGCAGGGTCGTCGAAAATCCGACCGAAGACCGCCCAGGACGGTGCTTCCGACGGCACGCGGTCGACGCTGCGCCGCCCGAGGGCGGTTTCAGCGGCGCTTCCCGGGCCTGCACGAACTTGAAAGGTTGTGTCCCGCAACCTCAGAACGCCTCACTGAGCATCACGGCAACAGTGCCGGGCTCGAGCGCGTCGAAGACGTGCTCGACATCGCCGGGATACGAGATGTAGTCACCGGCCGACAGCACCTCGGTGGCCTCGGTGGGTCCGAGACGCGCTCGGCCGCAACTGATCACGACGTGTTCGATGATCCCGCGCGCATGTGGTGCCGACACCCTCGGCTTGCCCGGTTCGGCGCGGATGACATACATGTCGCGCCGCGACCCCGGCGACGCGGTGGACAACAGGGTTGCCGAGTAGTCGGCGTCCGCGGCGGGGATCACGGGCCCCTCACCGAACCGGATGACCTCGACGGTTGGCGTGGGCGAGTCCAGCAACGCCGAGAACTGCACACCGAGCGCCGTGGAGAGCGCCCACAGCGTCTCGACACTGGGGTTCCCCTCCCCCGATTCGAGCTGGGACAACGTCGACTTCCCGATCCCGGCACGACGCGCGAGCTCGGTCAGCGACAGACCCGCTCGTGTGCGTTCCCTCTTCAACGACGCGGCGACCAGCTCTTTGGGGTTCACCGACCGAGCCTCGTTCATCAAACCGTCCGATCGTCCATCTTGACGAACACACTTCTCTTGTTCACTATGATAGTCATGCGTTCGGCTTGGAGAACACTCGACACGGCGACTTTGCGCGCCGTCGTGGTGATGTCCCTGTCCGTTCTGGTCATCGGGACGTCGTACGGGGTGGCCGCGCACGGCGCGGGTCTCGCCCTCTGGCAGATCGTTGTGATCGCCACGGTTGTCCTCGCCGGATCGTCGGAGTTCGTCTTCGTCGGCATCCTGGCCGCCGGCGGCGCGCCGATCCTCGCCGCACTGGCGGGTTTGTTGGTCAACACCCGCAACTTCGGGTACGGCCTCGCCGTCGGGAAGCACCTGCGCGGCACCCCCGAGATCGTCCTCGGCGCCCACCTCATCAACGACGAGACGGCCGCGCTGGCGACCGCCGAATCCGACCCGCGTCGGGCACGGGCCGCTTTCCTGTTGTGCGGACTCGGCGTTCTGGTCTCGTGGCCCGTCGGCGCAGCACTGGGTGCCACGCTCGGCGGTGTGGTCGCCGATCCCGCGAGCCTCGGGCTGGACGCTGCCTTCCCCGCTCTGCTGGCCGCGCTGGCCATCCCGGCCCTGCGCGACGGCGCCACCTGGGCGGCCGTGACCGTCGGCGCGGCGGTGGCCGTGGCCTCGACGCCGTTCCTACCGGCCGGGTTGCCCATCATGGGAGCGCTTGTAGGCTTCGCCGCCGTGGAGTCACTCCGCCGGATTCGGCGGACCCCACCGAGCGCACCGGCCCTACCCGGCACGAGGACGGACACCGTGAACGAGACCGCATCGTCGCGAGAGGCGCTCCAGAACAACAGCGCTCCGGGTTGTCGATGAGCACCGGCATCTCCCTCGCCGTCGGCATCACGGTTCTCGCGCTCGGCACCTATGCGATGCGCGCCGCCGGACCCGTTCTGCGAAACCGCATCTCGGTCTCGGACGGGGTCGAGAAGCTGATGGATCGGGCGACCGTTGTCCTGCTCGTCGCCGTCGCGCTGACCGGCGCGTTCTTCATCGACCACGACTTCGCCGGCTGGGCGCGGCCCGCCGGCGTGACGGTCGGGGTGATCGCGGCGCTGTTGAGGGCACCCCTCGCGGTCGTGGTCATCCTCGCCGCGGCCACCGCCGCCGGCCTGCGGGCCCTCGGCGTCGCGTGAGTGACGGCGAGAAAGTCACCGCACGACAGCCGGATTCGCGCAACTGTCCGGCACCGCCACGAGCGAACACGTCACCGGCATCCGCGTCGGGCGGTACCCCGGGCGAACGCCGTTGTCGCGAGTGATCTCACGGTAGGCGGCGACTGCATCGGTCGGGTGACGGGTCAGAGTCGGGTCACGCTCCGCATCGACGGTGTACAGGCCGAAGCGCGAATCGAAGTCGCCCCATTCGTAGTTGTCGGTGAGACTCCAGTAGTTGTAGGACGCCACGTCGATGCCGTCCTGTCGGGCGCGCTGCAACCAGTAGACGGTGTCGCGAAGGTGATCGGCCCGGCGGTAACCGTCGGGCCGCCGGCCCTGCGGGTCGGTGGCCAGTCCGTTCTCGATCACCCGGATCTGCTTACCCGGGAACTGTTGCGCGACATGACGTAGCACGTAGTAGATGCTCTCCGGTGCCTGCGAGCTCTTCCAGAACTCACCGGAGGCACCGTTGGCGACGGAGGCGTCGGTGACCGAGAACGAGTAGTAGTGGTCGACGCCCACGAAGTCGAGCGTGTCGCGCATTCGCTGCGGGAAGACCGATTCCAGCCATGTCTGCAGGCCGGCGATCGGGTAGTACGCCATGTTCGACGACACCTGGGCGCCCGGCTGCACGCGGTGGATGTATCGGTGGACCGCCCGGTGCGCGGCGACGATCCCGTCGGCCATGAGACCCACGTTCTGCGGTGCCACTCCCCCGTACATCAGTTCGCGCCGAACGTATTCGGTGGGTTCGTTGAAGGTGATCCACAGCGGGTCGGCCCAGGAGTACCGGTCGACCACCCGCTCGGCGAAACGCACGAGGTCTGCGGACATCTGCGGACGGTTCCAACCGCCGAGGTCGACCGCCCAGCCCGGGTGCACCCAGTGGTTGAGGGTGATCATGGGTCGCATCCCGGCGTCGACGACCGCGCGGATCACCCGATCGTAGAACGCCCAGCCGGCCGGATCATCCCGGCCGCGTGACGGTTCCACCCGCGACCACTCGACCGAAGTCCGATAGATGCCGACGCCCAGACCTTTTGCGCGGGCGATGTCCTCGGTGTGGCGATGGTGGAAGTCGACGGCGTTGCCGACACGGTGGGCGACCCGGCCCTGGTTTCCGTAACGGACCCAGTTGGAGTCACGGTTGTATCCCTCGGACTGGAAACCGGACTGGGCGACGCCGAACTCGAAGGCGGGGCCGAGCGGCGGAACGGACGCCGACGCGGTTCCGACACCGCCGAGACCGCAGATCGCGAGCAGCATCGCGGCGCACGACATGGCCACGACGCCGGCCCGCACCCGCCGACGGCCACCACCGAGACGTCGCCTGCTCACGTCAGAACGGGCTCCCGGTGAAGGGTGCGGCGCGATCGCACGGAACCGGTCGTGGATTCGCCGGATCGAGCGCGTTGAGCACGAAGAACGCCGCGCGACGCGACCCGGCGATACCGGCATGCTCGGTGTAGTCGACCGAACACCCGTCCTGCACAACGATGTTGCGCACGTTCGATCCGCCCGGCGGCAATCCCAGCGTGTACGGCACCACGAGCTCGTCGTAGCGGGTGGCGATATTGGTGTACCGGATCGACGGCAGGTAGTAGCCCCCGGCGGCGATCTTGCGCAGCACCGCCGCGCCGGGATCGAGCTGGGCACAGGCCTGACAGAACGGCACCTGCTCGGGCCGCAACCCGAGAGACCGGACGATCGGCATGATCACGTCGTTCCCGCCGACCCCAGAGCCCCGCCACGCCGGAGCCAACGACACATAGTTGCCGATGGCGTCCCGTCCGCCGAGGTACTTCGCGTAGTACGCGGGCACCACCGTCCCCTGGGAGTGGCCCACGATGTCGACCTTGGACGCGCCGGTCGTCCGGCGGACCCTGTCCACGAATACACCGAACTGGGCGGCGCTGGCGGACATCTCACCCATGCCGCCGATCGCGCTGATCGGCCACGGGGTTCCCTTCACCGCGCCATAGGTCAACGCGAACACGCAGTACCCCTCGTTCTTCAGCAGGGGGACGTAGGTGCCCCAGTTGGTCTGCTGCGATCCGCCGGTCCCGTGCACGAGGATGACCGGGTTGGGATGACGCGCCGACGGCTTGCAGTTCCAGTCGTTCGACCCCGGAAGCGAATCCCCGGGTTTCGCGAGCTCGTTCGGTATCCCGGCCAGGAAGTTGTAGGTGACGGGCAGCGGGTCGGCGCGCGCCGGTGCCACGGTCACGACCAGCACCCCGATCACGGCGACGACCAGGCCCCACACGATCCTCGGCGATCTCATGGACGGAAACTAACAAACCGTCTCAGGGCACGATGTGTGTTTCACAGGACCCACTGTGAAATGGCAGATCCCAGCGCGACAGACCTCGGCTTCCGGGAGCGGAACGTCGTCAGTTGGACGCGGCTTCCTCGTCGTGACGGTGCCGGATGTCGCGGATGGTGGCCACCACCGAGGCGAAGACTAGGACGAATCCCAGCACGAGAAGCGTGACCGCGACGTAGTGCATGATCTGCTCGTAGTGCCCGACGTCGAATTGCTCGGCCGCGATGCGCAGGCCGACCACCACGAGCCAGGCCAGTAACGCCATGGTGAGTGCCCGCCGCTGGAAGACCGCGCTCCGCCGCCGGTGTTCGTACTCCGCGAGTTCGTCGATGGCGTCGAGGACGATTCCGCTCATCCGCGCATGTGCCCCGAGTCGTGCGGCAGCTTCGCCAGGATGTCGACCTTCTGCGACAGCTTCTGGTGCCGGTCGTTGGCGTCGAGCCGCGCGATGACCGCGCCGATCATCGCGACGAGCAGCGTTCCGGCGAACGTCAGCATCGCGGCGGTCATGCGCGAAATCTACAACGACGCCCGCGGTGATGCGGCCGTTAGCGAGTGGATGGACTACGAGAAAACCCGCCCCGGCGAGCGCCGGAACGGGTTGTCGGTGGAGCTATGGGGAATCGAACCCCAGACCTACTCGATGCGAACGTGTCGCGCTACCGACTGCGGGCAAGAGTGCGGACCCTACGCGTGGCTCTCACCTCGAACGTCGCCGGCTTCACGGTCGAACTCGGCGAGAAGGCGCTCCAGCACCGGTATGAGCGCGCATACGTCTTTGGTTGCCGCCGTCCACACGATCGAGCTGTCAACCTGCGCGTAGCCGTGAACGAGGATGTTTCGCATCCCGATGATCTTGTGTACATGCGGTAATCGCTCAGCAAGAACCTCATCCCGACGTCTGAGACCGCGAAGGGCTTCACCGACGATCTCGATCTGACGTTCCGTCGCTGACTCGACCAGGAGGTCACCGATGTACTGGTCCAAAGACACGTCGGCCACGATGAGCCGGACGTTTCGTGCGGCGGTTAGTGCCTCCCAGATGTAGGCAGCCCGATTCTTCTCAGGCCGCATAGACATCTTCGGCATTGTCGAGTATCGACTTCGCCACGAACGGATTCTTCACCGCGTTGGCCATCACCAGGTCGACGTCGCGCCCCACGATCTGTTCGAGCGCCGCCTCAAGGTCGAAGTAGTCATGGAAGACGTTGTCACGATCCCCCCTGAACTCCACGAGAAAGTCGACGTCGCTGCTGGGATCGAAACTCTCGGTGAGTACCGAACCAAAGACTCGTAACCTGGCAACGCCGAAACGCGCACACACCGCACCGATCGCATCGACGTCGAGCGGGATCGCGGTGATCATGTTCACCAGTCTCTCAGATTGTTGGCCTTGGCTCGACGACCAGCGCGTCAGAACGAGAGGCCCCGTACACCTACTCGGGCGTACGGGGCCTCTCGTGCGGTGGAGCTATGGGGAATCGAACCCCAGACCTACTCGATGCGAACGAGTCGCGCTACCAACTGCGCCATAGCCCCGGGAGGCCTTGCGACCAACCGCGAGCCACTTTATCAGCCCGGGGCCGCCGACTCCCAAACGGCTAGGCTGGTCGGGTGCCTCAGATGTCTGATCAGCAGTTGGCCGGTGTTCTCGACAATGTCGTGGGGGTGATCAACCCGGTGCTCGATGCACTCGCCGAGCGCGATCCGCTCGGCTTGAAGGGCCACACCTTCCACGATGACGACCATTCCGACTCGCGCCTGCAGCAGGCTCAGCACGCTGCGTCGAAGCTGCTCGACGTCGCGGAGTGGCCCGGCACGAAGGGCTGGTCCGAGCGGTCGATGCACAAGCGCGCGAGCTGGTGGGTGACCCGGATCGGCACCCTGAACACCGGCGCCGTGGCGTTCCCGGGCGTCTTCGGGGTGTGGGCGAAGCGTCTGCCGATCACGCCCTATCTCGGGTTCGCCAACCAGGCCATGGTGCTGGTCGCGATCGCCCGGGAGTACGACGTCACCGATCGCAAGCGACAGGTGCAGTTGCTGGCGTCGGTGCTGTGCAAACGGGACCTCACGAACCCCGATGTCACCGCCGAGTCCGGCAAATCCCTACCGTCCGAACCCAAGGAGCGGGAGAAGTCGCTGTTCGCCGCGATCTGGGATGCGGCGAAGTTGCTTCGCGCCGTCGACGACGAGTTCGAGAAGCGTCCGCAACCGATGGCCTTTTTCCGCATGCTGGCCTACATCCCCGTGATCGGGGCCCCGGCGACGTACCTCGGCGAACGTTTCGCACTGTCGCGGGCCGCGAAAGCCGGTCAGGCGTGGCTCGATGCGCATGGCAAGCCGGCACTCACCAAGTAGGCCCCCAACGCGTCAGCAGTGGGTGTCGCCGGGCGACACCCACTGCTGAACGGATCTGCTGCCGAAGTGCTCTCGACGAGTCAGCCGACGCGGCGGTACTGCAGGTCCTCGCGGTCCATCCGTCGACGCTGGAACGGCGGGATGTGATCGAACACGGGATCTTCGTCGTCGATCTCGAGAACCGTTGCGCCACCTGGTCGCCGAAGTCGCGGAGGGGGCGGGGCGGCGGCGAACTCCGGAACCGCGGCGGCGCGTCGACGACGCTCCTCCTCGGCGCGCGCCGACCGCTTGGCACGGGCGAGTCGCTGTGCCCGGATCTGCTGCTCCGTCTTCACCGCGCGCCGCAGGTACGCGAGGTAGCCGACCAGTAGCAGGCCGAGGACGCCGGTGGCCACCCAGCCGGGCGTCCCGACGACGACGCCGGCCACGACCGACAACAGCACCAGCACGAACAGACCCACCGTGACCCGTTGGCGTTCGCGGTATTTGAGCTCGCGTTCCTTCTCCGACGAGTAGACACTGCGCCCCGTCCGCCGGCTGCTCGCCGTCCGCGCCGCCGGGCGGCTGTCTGCCACCTCGTCGAAGTCGGTGTCGGCGGCGTCGTCGACGTCATCCTCCTCGGACTCCGCGACGGGAGCCGACGACGATTCGGTGCGACGCGACCCGCGGGCGTAGTCGTCGTACTCGTCCTCGTCGAGTTCGTCTGTCGCGTCCTCGTATTCGGAGTCGTCCTCGTATTCGGAGTCGTCCTCGTATTCGGCGTCGTCGTCGTATTCGGCGTCCTCGAGCTCGCCGTTCTCGACTTCTCCGTCGACGTCGGCGAAGTCGTCCTCGTACTCGTTGTCGAGCTCGTCGGTGTCATCGACCTCGGCGGCAGGGGTGCTGTCCGCGTCCGCGGTCGCCTCGTCGTCGGACTCCGCATCGAGGTCCCGGTCGGTGTCCGCGTCGGCGTCGGCGGAGATGTCACCGTTCACGGAGTCGTCGTCGGAAGCCGCGTCCACCGTCTCGGAGTCGGTGTCGCCATCCACGGATTCCACCGTCGGCTTCTCGACCTTCGCGCTGCCGGCACGTCGGGTCGAAGGCTTGGCCTTCTCGGCGTCGACATCGTTCTCGGCGTCGGCGTCGGCGTCGGCCTCGAGCGTCGCGGTGGCGCTGCGGCGCGAGGACTTCCAGGACGGATCGTGCGGGTGACGCGCCGACGACCGGCGGCGGTTCTTCGTCGCGGTCGTGGCACGCGATCCTCCGCGATGCAGCAGTCGCGTCTTCCGTGCCGCGTCGGTGGACTTCAGGATCTGCGGGCGTCCCTTGATGACCATCGGGACCAGCACGAAGAGCCAGACCGCGACGAGACAGACCCACAGGACGGAGTTGGGCATGCGACTCTCCCTTCATTCACTCTGGTCACACGAGGCCACTCCATAATCTAGGGCTGCGAGCAGTCACGCCCGGGTAGACGCGCCGTGGGACAACCGAATCGGCGTGGTTTCACACGCGCCTCTCAGCAACACCGGCAGCAGAAGCGGGTCAGGCCGTGCGGAAGCGCGCGTCGACCGCGACGCCGATCTCGATGTCGTCGGTCCGCAGTTCCAGTGACGGCGGGGGCGGGCCGGCCGCGACCGCCATCGGCATGGCCCGACGAGATGCCTGCGGCACCCGCGGCGCCATGTCCGGATCGGACAGGAGGACGGGAACCACCGGCCCTCGACCCACGGCGTCGGAGTAGGCCTGCGCCTTGACGATCGCGTCGTCGACCGCGGCACGACGCAGCTCCCGTTCGCGGTCCCGCCGGGTCTCCGCGCGGAGGTCCCAGTCGACGTCACCGATCTCGACGGCGTCGACCGACGCCCAGACGTCGATGAACTCCGACAGCCGCTCGAAGTCGACGAACTCCGCTTCGACGCGGATACGCGTGTTGTAGACCGGGTCTCGTAGATCACCGGTCTCCGAGTACGGGCGGTACGAGTACACTCGGACCGAATCGGCGGACCAGCCGGCCACCGCGCCGGCCGTCTCGTGATCGGTCAGCGCGCGCGTCAGGTCTGCGTGGACCTCGACCGCCCGCGTGTAGACGGCCGACTTGTCCGCACCCTCCACTCGCACGGCGAGGTGGATGATCCCGCGTTCGGGCCGGTAGCGCCCGCGGGCGGAGCCACGGACGACGATCTCGAGATGGTCGGTGTGCTCGGTCATGCGAAGAGCCTATGCGTCGGCGAGCCGGCGCGGACTATCGTACAAATCGGACATCGTTCAAGTGCCGTGAAGGGACGATCGCGGTGCGGATGAGAAGACTGATTGCGTTGTTCGCGACAGCGATGTCGGCGTGCGCGGTCGCCGGGTGCGGGTGGATCGCCGAGGTCGTCTCGACGCGCGTGGACGCGGCCGACTACTTCACCGCCCCCACCGTTCGATTACTCGACGCCGCCCGGCGGGACGACCGGGCGCAGATCGAATCCCTTCTCGCACAGGGCGCTGACCTCCACGAACACGGCGGCGATCCGGACACCGACCCGCGCCGCGTGGACATCACGCCGCTGCAGTGGGCAGTGGAGTTCGAACCGCCGGCGGCGGTGTCGGCACTGCTGCAGGCGGGTGCCGACCCGCATCTCCCCGGCGCCGGCCGATACAACGCAGTTGCCTACGGCGTGTTGCTCGACCGTTTCGCCGCCTTCCGCACCCTGATCGAGTTCGACGCGGGACTGGTCGAGGCATCCGACCGGATCGGCGGCAACGTGGTCCACACCGCGATGCGCCATCGTCGCGACGATGCGTTGCGCCTGCTGATCGACCGCGGCGCCGACCTCGACTCCGTGCAGCCCCTGGCCGGCCGGACACCACTGTTCACCGCGGCCGACGTACTCAACATCGACCACTGCCTCGCCCTGCTACAGGCGGGAGCCGATGGTGCACATCGTGATCAGCGAGGTGCGACCTTCATGCCGTCGCTGTACACCGCCGACGACTCGATTCGGACGAGTTCGTACCTCCGGACGCGCGCCGCGATCGAAACCGAAATGCGCGCACGGGATTTCCCGGTCGAAACCGGGCGGTGACGCCGCCGCGAACTCAGGGCGACCGCCGTATCGCCAGCGGAGGGTCAGTGGAACGACGCACGACCCGCCCGGACGAGCGCCTCGGCCGCACTGCCGACGACCTCCTCGGCCGTGAGCGCGAACAGCATGTGGTCACGCCAGCGTTTGTTGACGTCCATGTACCGTTGCAGCAGTCCTTCTTGCCGGAATCCGATGTTGGTCAACACCTTCTGCGATGCCTCGTTGGCGGGCTGGACCGTCGCGTCGAGCCGGTGCAGGCCGACGGCCCCGAAGCAGTGGTCGACCCCGAGTGCCACCGCGGCGGTCGCGATGCCGTTGCCGGCGACGGCCGAGTCGACCCAGTAGCCGATCCACGCGGTCCGCACCGCGCCGCGCTGGATGTTGCCGACCGTCAGCTGCCCGACGTAGCGGCCGTCGAGTTCGATCACGAACGGGAGCAGCGCACCTCGTTTGGCCTCGGACTTCAGCACCGCGAACAGCGGTGGCCACGACCCCGGCTGATGGCGTTCGGCCCAGCTCCCCACACCCGTCGGTTCCCAGGGCAACAGGGCGTTCTGGTTGCGGATCCGCAACTCGCTCCACGGCTTGGCATCACGCACCTTCACGGGCCGCAGGGTGACCGCGCCGGTCCGGGTGCGCAGCGGCCCGAGGGTGGCCGGCCATCCCGGACTTCCCTGACTGCCGCTCAACCACCTGAACACGAGAAGAAGTTTATGCGCTGTCACAGTGCCGACGGCGTGAGACCTGGATCTCGCGTCGGGGTGGTGGCTTCGACTCGGCGCCTCGACCTCGACGCGCTCCTTCGTCGCTTGCTCGGCCCGGCGGCTGCGCTCGGTGCCGGCTCAACCAGCGGGGGTGAGCTCACCCGCGCTGCGCGAGGAACGCCACTTCGACCTCGTCGCCCGTGCCCATCTCCTCGACATCGGGGTCGACCATGATCAGGCAGTTCGCCTCGGCGAGTTCGGCGAGCAGGTGCGACGACCCAGTCGGTGAGGCGCCGAGCACCTGCACCAGGTAGTCCCCCGACCGTTCGTCCCGCATCAGCTGCCCACGCAGGTAACCCTTGCGGCCGCGCACCGACGCGATCGGTCCGATGGTGCGCGCCTTGATGATCCGCCGCATCGGTTGCCGTTTGCCCAGCGCGATCCGGATGAGCGGCCGGACCATCACCTCGAAGGTCACCAGAGCGCTCACCGGGTTGGCGGGGAGCAGGAACGTCGGCACCTCGTCGCGTCCGAGGCGCCCGAAGCCCTGGACCGACCCGGGGTGCATCGCCACCCGCACGATCTCCAGGTCGCCGAGGTCGGCGAGGGCGTCGGCGACGGCGGTCGACGCACTTCCCCCGACGGCACCGCAGATCACCACGATCTCGGAGCGGATGAGCTGCGCCTCGACGACCTCCCGCATCCGCGACGCCTCGCGCTCGGCGATGCCGACGCGGTTCACGTCGGCGCCGGCGTCGCGGGCGGCCGCGGCCAGCGCGTAGCTGTTGACGTCGTAGATCTGACCGGGACCGGGTGTGCGGTCGATGTCGACGAGCTCACTGCCCACCGAGATGACCGACAGGCGCGGGCGCGGGTGCACCATCACGCGTGCCTGACCGACCGCGGCGAGCAGCCCGACCTGGGCCGGGCCGATGATCGAGCCCGCGCGGACCGCGACATCGCCCGGCTGCACGTCGTCGCCGACCCGCCGGACGTAGTTGCCGCTCTCGACGCCGTGTCCGATCTTGACCTTCTGGTCGCCACCGTCGGTCCAGCGCAACGGGACCACGGCGTCGGCGAGCGTCGGCATCGGGGCCCCGGTCTCGACGCGCACCGCCTGACGCGGTTGCAGCCGCGTCGGTGTCCGCGAGCCCGGCCCGACCTCGCCGACCACCGGCAGGGACACGATCATCGGTTCGCCCGGTTCGAGGTCGACGAGCTCGGCGCCGTTGGCGTCGAAGTCCTCCAGGTCTTCGGGTGCGAGCACCCCGGCCAGACCGACGTCGACCGCACGCACCGCGTAGCCGTCGATGGCCGCCTGGTCGAAGCCGGGCATCGGGTGCTCGGTGACGACCTCCTCGGCGCACATCAGGCCCTGCGCCTCGGAGATCGCGACGCGCACCGGACGCGGCGCCACTGCCGCCGCGGTCACCAGCGTCAGATGATCTTCGACAGACCGCATCTCACCGCTCTTCCCGTCTCAACCGGTCAGTGCACCGGGACGTGCGGCCGACAGCGCTCGGCACGTCGTGCACTCGATACAACACAGGAGAACGTTATCGAGCGCGCCCGCGGCAGCGTGCGAGGCGCGCGGATGCGACCGGTGATCGCCCGTGCGGAAATCAGCCGTCGGCGAGACGCTTCTCGAGCCATTCGCGCAGATCGGGACCGTAGTCGTCGCGGTCGAGCGCGAAGTCGACGGCGGCCTTGAGATAGCCGCCGGGGTTGCCGAGATCGTGTCGGGTGCCGTGGTGGACGACGACGTGGACCGGCTCGCCCTCCTCGATGAGGAGCGCGATGGCGTCGGTGAGCTGCAGTTCGCCACCGGCGCCGGGTTCGATGCGGCGCAGCGCGTCGAAGATCTTGCGGTCGAGGATGTAGCGACCCGCTGCGGCCAGATTCGACGGCGCATCCTGCGGTTCGGGCTTCTCGACCATGCCCTTGAGCCGCATCACGTTGGGGTTGTTGGCATCGGGCAGCGGCTCGACGTCGAAGACGCCGTACGCGCTGATCCGGTCCTCGGGCACCTCGATGGCACACAGCACGGACCCGCCCCGGCGTGCACGCGTGCGGGCCATGACCTCCAGGACGCCCCCGGGCAGGACAAGATCGTCGGGCAGCAGCACCGCGACGGCGTCCTCGTCGTCGTCGAGATAGCTTTCGACGCACCCGACCGCATGCCCCAGGCCCAACGGCTTCTCCTGCACGACCGACGCGACCTCGAGCAGGTTGGGCGCCTTGCGCACCTTCGCCAGCATGGACTCCTTGCCGCGCGTGGCGAGCGTGTTCTCCAGGACGAGGTCCTCGACGAAGTGGGCGACCACGCCGTCCTTGCCCGGCGAGGTCACGATGAGCAGACGCTCGGCGCCGGCCGCCTTGGCCTCTTCGGCGACCAGCTCGATGCCGGGGGTGTCGACCACCGGCAGCAACTCCTTGGGCACCGTCTTGGTCGCCGGCAGGAACCTCGTTCCCAACCCGGCTGCCGGGACGACCGCGGTACGCGGGATCGGCGGAGTGTTGGGTACACCTTCGTACTCACTGAAACCAGCTTTATCCGTCGCACTCATGAATCCACCCTAGGACAGGTGCCGGTTCTCGGCCGGACAGACGGCGGTGACCGGGACCTCACCACGCTCGTTCCGACGGTCGGATACAGTGCGGGCGTCCCGGCTGTCCCGGCCGGGGTGCACATGCCACCGGTCTCGAGACGACGCGAAGGACGGTCGGGTCTTGACAACGCTGAAACAGCAACTGCGACAAGAGATCGAGGATCGACGATCGCGTCGGTCCGCCGACGAGCGGGACCGGTCTGCCGCGGCCCTCGCCGAATGGATGTACTCATGCCCGTTCCGGCTCGAATACGACGTCACGGTCGCCGCGCATGTCCCCGTCGGCACCGAACCCGGCTCGAATTCGATGCTCGACGCGCTTGTCGACCGAGGCGTGTCGGTTCTGGTCCCGGTGGTCCCCGACGGCGATCCCGCACCGATGGACTGGGCGCCGTACACGGGGCCGGACTCGCTGGCTCCCGGACGCTGGGGACTTCTCGAACCGACCACCGACCGCGTCGGGGTGACCGCGATCCGCGCGGCGTCGGTGATCCTGGTCCCGGCGCTCGCTATCGACAAGAGCGGTGTGCGGCTCGGACGCGGCGCCGGATACTACGACCGGACCTTGCACGGTTTGTCGGCCGACCTCGTCGGCGTGGTCTATGACGACGAGGTCGTCGACTCACTGCCGTCCGGCGACCACGATGTCCCGGTCGGTTGGACTCTCACTCCCGGAGACGGGTTCCGCCGACTCGGCTGACCCGGGGTACAGCGGAACCCGGGCGGTGTCGGGTGACACCGGCCCGGGGTCGGCATATGACGTTGTCGTCGTGGGACGCGGGTCAGGCGGGAGTCGCGGCCTTGGTCTCGCTCTTGGTCGACGACGCCGAGCTCGCGGAGTCCGACTTGGAGCTGCTCGACGAGCTGTCCGACGACGAGGAACTCGACGACGACGAGCTGTCCGAGGAGGACGTCGAGGTGTCCGAGGACGAGCCGGGACGCGAGTCCGTGCGGTAGAAACCGCTGCCCTTGAACACGATGCCGACCGAGTTGAACAGCTTGCGCAGGCGGCCTGCGCACTGCGGGCACTCGGTCAGCGAGTCGTCGGAGAAGGACTGGACGATGTCGAACTTGTTGTCGCACTCCGTGCAGGCATACGAGTAGGTGGGCACCGCGAAACCTCCGAATGTCAGTAAACGATGACCAGTGTAACCGACTTTGGCACTCCCTCATTCCGAGTGCTAAGCGTGGCTCCCGGCCGGCGGATTTCGCACCTTGGCGCGCACCGCCGCGTGCAGTCGTGCAAAGTGTTCCCCTAGCTGAAGCAACCAGTTCACCGCTCGATCACCGGGTCGGACCGCCACGAGCGGCCGATCCCACCATCGCTGGAGCCGCCATGACCGACTTCCTCAACGACCTGAACAGCATCATCTGGAGCAATCCGTTGGTGTACCTATGCCTCGGAGTGGGGGTGTACTTCTCCATCCGCTCGCGGTTCCTGCAGATCCGGCACATACCGGAGATGATCCGGGTGATGCGCCACGGTCAGAGTTCGCCCGATGGCGTCTCGTCCTTCCAGGCGTTGATGATCTCGCTGGCCGGTCGCGTCGGCACCGGGAACATCGCCGGTGTGGCGACGGCGATCGCGTTCGGCGGTCCGGGTGCACTGTTCTGGATGTGGGCGATGGCGTTCCTCGGGGCCTCGACCTCGTTCGTCGAGTGCACGCTCGGCCAGATCTACAAGACCCGCGATCCGCTGACGAACGAGTATCGCGGCGGCCCGGCCTACTACTTCAGCAAGGCGCTGGCCCACACCAAGGAGGCCCCGTTCTTCAAGGTCTACGGGCTCATCTTCGCCGCCGTGACCGTCCTCGCCTGCGGGCTGCTGCTCCCGAGCGTGCAGTCCAACTCCATGGCCCTGGCGATGAACCAGGCGTGGGGTATCGCGGACTGGGCCGTCGCGATCGGCGTCGTCATCGTGCTCGCCTTCGTCATCATCGGCGGGGTCAAGCGCATCGCTACCTTCGCCACCGTTGTCGTGCCGTTCATGGCGGTCCTCTACATCCTCTTCGCGCTGGTGGTGGTGTTCCTCAACGCGTCCGAGATTCCCGAAGTCCTCCGGATGATCTTCGCCAGCGCCTTCGGGATCGACTCCGTCTTCGGTTCGGTGGTCGGCGCTGCGGTCATGTGGGGCGTCAAGCGCGGCATCTACTCCAATGAAGCCGGCCAGGGCACCGGACCGCACGCAGCCGCGGCCGCCGAGGTCTCGCATCCGGCGAAGCAGGGCTTCGTGCAGGCGTTCGCCGTCTACATCGACACCCTCTTCGTGTGCTCGGCCACCGGCTTCCTCATCATCTCGACCGGTGCGTACCGGGTGTTCGAGGGCGAGAGTGCCGACGGCGCGGTGATCGCCGACGGCGGACTGCTGCCGACGGCCACCGACGTCGGACCCACCTTCGTCCAGATCGGCTTCGACAGCATGTGGAGCGGCGCCGGTTCGACCTTCGTCGCGGTGTCTCTGATGTTCTTCTGCCTGACCACGATCATCGCCTACTACTACATGGCCGAGACCAACCTGCGGTTCCTGATGGGGAAGGCGGCGACCATCTACATCGGTCCGCTGCGCAGCACGCTGGGCTCGAACCTCACGATGCTCCTGCAGGCACTGATCCTCGTATCGGTGGCCATCGGATGCGTCTCGACCGCCAGCGAGGCGTGGACCCTCGGCGACATCGGAGTCGGGCTGATGGCGTGGCTGAACATCGTCGGCATCATCATCCTGCAGCAACCCGCGTTCAAAGCGCTGCGCGACTACGAGAAGCAGAAGAAGGAAGGCAAGGATCCGATCTTCGACCCGATCGCTCTCGGAATCGTCGGGGCGACGTTCTGGGAGTCCTACGGCCGGGCCGACGAACGCACCGACGAGGTCACGGTCGCGAAGTAGGACCGTCGACCCGCGACCCGCGGGCCTCGGACCGAGGCTCGCGGGTTCATCCCCCGATGACGTCCTTGTCGATGTCGGGGATGTTGTCGCGGTTCATGTCCGGATCGCGGGCCTGTCGAGCGTCCCACCGCAGCAGGAACGCGGCGAGCACTGCCGAGACGACAGATCCGACGAGGATGGCCGCCTTGGCCGCGGCGGCGTGGTCGTCGGAGCCGCCCTCGAAGCTCAACTCGGCGATCAGCAACGCGACGGTGAAACCGACTCCGGTGAGGAATCCGACGGGCAGCAGATCGCGGATGCCGATCGCGTCTGGTAGGCGCAACGGCGTGAACCGGGTCATCAGCCACGTCGAACCCATCACACCCACGACCTTGCCGACGACGAGACCGACGACGATTCCGATCGACACCGGTTGGACGATCGAACCATCACCACCCACGACGGTGACGCCCGCGGCCGCGAAGGCGAACACCGGCAGGGCGAGCGCCGAGGAGTACGGGCGGACCGCGTCGTCGAGTCGCTCGGTGCGCGGCTCCTCCTCACCACGGATCGCAACGGCCGGCACCACGAACCCGAGGAGTACGCCCGCAACGGTCGCGTGCACCCCGGACGCGTGCATCAGACCCCACGCGACGACGGCGACCGGGATGAGGACCGGCCACCACCGCCACGCCTGCCGCACCAGCACGGCGAAGAGCGCCACCGCGGCAAGGGCGGCCGCCAGCATGACGAAGTCGATCTTCTCGGTGTAGAAGGTCGCGATGACGATGATCCCGAGCAGGTCGTCGACCACTGCGAGCGTCAGCAGGAACGTCCGCAGGGCGAGCGGGAGACCGCGGCCGAAGATCGCGAGAACTGCGAGAGCGAAGGCGATGTCGGTGGCGGTGGGGATCGCCCAGCCGTGCAGCCCGTCCGGGTCGCCGATCGCCACCACGACGACGTAACAGAGCGCGGGCGTGACCATGCCACCCACCGCGGCCGCAATGGGAACACCGGCGAGTTTGAGATCCCGGAGGCTCCCGGCCACGAACTCGTGTTTCAGTTCGACTCCGACGACGAAGAAGAAGATCGCCAACAGCCCGTCGGACGCCCAGTGCGCCAGCGACAGATGTAGGTGCAGCGCCTCAGGCCCCACCTCGACATGGAGCAGAGAATCGTAGGCCTCCCGCCACGGCGAGTTCGCCCAGAACACTGCAACAGCGGCGGCCACCAGAAGCAGCGCCCCACTGGTCGTGTCTAGCGCCGCCCAGCGCCGGATGCGATCGGCCTTGCGTGCGCTGTCTGCTGTCGGTTGCTCATCGGCCATAGGCTCTCCTCTGCTCGATCGCACGCGGTGCGCCGGAAGCCGCCCGCGCGACGAGCGGCCGACCAGACTTCCCGGCACAGAACATCGATTCTCCCCCACCGCAATGCCGCGGGCCATTCCGGGCCCACGGCCGGACCGCTGTCCACACCGGTCGACGGCCCGATTGATGTTGTCCACAGACGAGTTCCACGGGCCGATCACCCGGGCAGACGGACCTAGCCTTCGTCACATGTCTCCCCCGTCGAAGCTTCCGTCGAAAGCCTCACTCGGGCCTCGAATTCGTGACCGGGTGAGTTCGGCGCTGCGACCGGGGTGGACGCGCAGCGTCCTGATCCGACGTGTCGCCGCGACAGGACTGGTCGTCGCGGCCGTGGTGGTGGGGGTTGCCGGAACACGCGCCGACGGCGACGTCGAGGTCATGGTTGCCGCGCATGACCTGCTGCCGGGACAGGTGGTCGAGATAGACGATCTGGCGCCGCGGAGCGTCGCGGAAGCCACGGTTCCCGACGGTGTCCTCACCGAGGCGGCACCCGCACTCGGGCGAACCGTGACCGGGCGTGTCCGCGGAGGAGAAATCCTCACCGATGCCCGCCTGCTGTCGTCACGTCTACCCGCCGACCTGACCGGGGACGACGATGCCCGGCTCGTACCGATACGACTGTCGGACGAGGCCGTGACCGCGCTGCTGCGACCCGGCGACGTTGTCGACGTGTTGACCGAAGAGGCGGAAGTGCTGGCCCGCCGCGCCGTCGTCGCACTTCACGCTGCCGAATCACAGTCGGGTGGTATCGCTCCCGGCGGGACCGCGGCCACCCCGGTGCTGCTCGCGATGGACGCCGCATCCGCTCATCGGGTCGCGGCGGCGGGGCTCGATACGGCGCTCGCGGTGGTCCTGCACTGACGAACGGGCGGGTCACGGCATCACGACACAGCCGGGGAAATCAAGTCAAATGGATTGGTTCGTTCGCGATCGTGGATAGGGTAGTACGAGCTCGCCAAGCTGCATGTCGGATTTGCTCCGATCGTGCACAGAATCGCCGGACAAGAGCAGGACATCACCGAAAAGAGGCCGCACACCGTGCTCAAGGGATTCAGGGACTTCATACTCAAGGGCAATGTCGTCGAGTTGGCGACAGCGGTCATCGTCGGCGCTGCGTTCACCGCGATCGTCACCGCGTTCACGGATGGCATCGTCCAGCCGATCATCAACTCGATCCCCGTCGGCTCCGACGCGGCGCAGGGACTCGGCTTCCAGATCACCGACAACCCATCGACATTCGTCGACCTCGGCAGTGTCATCACCGCGGTGATCAACTTCCTGATCATCGCCGCGGTGGTGTACTTCATCATCATCCTGCCGTACAACAAGCTGGCCGAGCTGGGCGGTTTCGGCAAGAAGGCGGAGGTCACCGAGATCGCCCTGCTGTCCGAGATCCGCGACCTGCTGGACCCCGACGGCACCTCGAAGGCCAAGGCAGAGGCCGAGAGTGATCTGCCGGCGCATCTCTCCGATCCGTCCGGTTCGGCCGGCGACTCCTACGGTCCGCCGTCGGGCTCCTTCGCCCCGTACGAAGCACCCGCCGGAGCCGGTACGACGCAACGTATCTCGACTCCGCCGGCACCGCAGGGCCCGCCGTCGCACCCCACTCCCCCGCAATCGATTCCGCCGCAGAACGTTCCGTCCCAGTCCGTCCCGCAGAATCGTCCTCCGCAGGGCCCGCCGCCGGGAAGCCCGTCGGGTCAGCCGTATCCGACGCCGCAGCCGGCACCCGGTAGCTACCCGCCGCCCGGGAACTACCCCGGCCCGGGCAACTACCCGCCTCCTGGCCCCGGAAGCGGTTATCCCGGTGAGCAATACCCGGGCGACTTCCCGGGTGAGGGCCCGGACGCGCCGGGGCGTCACTCGCGCTGACACGCGGGCCCCGTCTCCCAGGAAGCTGACAGCGGGAGCCATCCGAACCCGAAGGTCGGCCCCCTACTTTGGGATTCGTCGCCGGAACGTGCGACCGCACCGGACCTGAAAGACCGGTGCGACCGAACGAGAACAGGATGAACGAATGCCGAACAAGCCCGCACCGAACCGTCAGTCGCAGACCCAGAACCGGCGTCCGGCGCGTCCGCAGCAGCGCACCCAACCGCGTGCGCAGGCCCGCCCCAGGACGTTCCCGTGGTTCTTCGGTAGCTGAGTAACCCCGCTCCCAATCCGAAAGTCTGCACAATTCCTGCTCCCTGAGGTGCGAGGAGCGCAGGCCACTGCCCTCTGCTCCCTGAGGTGCGAGGAGCGCAAGCGACGAGCCACGAAGGGTTAGGCGACTTACCTCGTCAGCCCTTCGTGGCTCGCTTCGCTCGCACCTCAGGGAGCTGGGGAGGGCGCTTCGCTCACACCTCAGGGAGCATGGGGAAGGGCGCTTCGCTCGCACCTCAGGGAGCATGGGGAGGGCACCTCAGGAGCAGTGCCAGTTCACGCCGGCGGATCGACGCGCTGCACCCAGACGGTCGGCCCGTCGGTCAGGGTGAACTGAGCCCGTACCTGCGCGTCCCACCGGCGGGCGTAGAGGGCCGACAGTCGTTCGTCACTCGTGCTGCACGTGACCGGCAGGCCTTCGCGCTGGCCACGCTCGATGACCGGGTCGACCAGCCCGGCGAGGGTCCCGCCTCGCCGATGATCGGGGTGGACGAGCGCGAAGATCACCTTGATCGGATTCTCCGCGACCTGCGCTTCCTCCGACTTCCGCTGCAACTCTGTGAAGCGGTGGATGAAGCCGTCTAGCTCCTGCACGATCTGCTTGGTCCGCTCCTTGAGGTCATCGTCAATTCGCCCGGCCTCGTCGGTGGGGGCCGAGACCGCGATCAGAGCGATCAGCTCTCCGTTCTCGTCGAATACACCCCGCAGACCAGGTAGGTACTCGATGAACAGGATTTCGCCGTACCAGCGGTACGCCTCGGCGGCCGCGTCAGCGCCGATGAGCCAGCGGTAGACCGGGACCTCGCGCAGGCCTTGTTGAAGCAGATCGAGGGCTGTCTCCCGGTCCGATTCGACAAGCTGTCGGGTCGTCGTGCCACCTGCCTCCACACGTCGCGTCATCAGCACATCCCAGCACACTACAGACTTCCCAATGCGAGCCACCGCGTAGGGACCGGAATGTTCGTGCTCGCTCTGATCGAGAGTCAGTGGTCGATGGGTCGATGTGTTCACCGAGAATTCAACTTCGCTGCAGAAGGACAGCTACCACTCCTTGCGGTATCGTCAGCCGCGTTGCCGTCCTCGGGCGGAACGACCATGCAATCGACGAGTTCGTCGACGACCAGTTAGGAGACAAATCGTGGCTGAAGGAATCGTCAACATTTCTTGGATCCGCCTGTACATCGAGGAATTGGTCACCGCTTCTGACGGTGGCTCGGATGAGCCACCGCCCACCACGACCTCCGGCTAGTAGCTGACTACCAGAGTTTCAACGGTGTGAAGGTGAAACTGAACAAGTTGCGCACTCGCGGCCAATCAGTCACATTCAGTCCAGTTGATTTCCAGTTCAACCTTATCAACGACCCGAGGAGGGCACCCATGGGTGAAATCGTCGAAGGTAGCATCGAGGACGCAATCAAGGCGTTGCTGTCCGGCTCACTCGAGGGAGAAGAGCCTACCGCTCCCCCGAAATAGACGACGCCGATCGCTCAGCGCACGCATTCCGGCGGACTCATCATCACGCCGGCCAAGAGACACGGAGAAACCCAATGGCTACCGGAATCGAAATCAACCTCAGCGAACTCTTCCGCCAGCTCGACAGCGCGTCGGACAGCACCGAGACTGACTAGTCTCCGCTCTCACCATCCGCCCCCGGCTGAAGCCGGGGGCGGTTTGCTGTCTCGCGCACGTGCCAACCCGCACCGACCAAGGCTTCAATCGTTCGGACGAAGTTCAACGGTTTTCCACTTGTTTCACCTCGAGGACATCGGCTCATGTCGTACTGTCTGCGTCGTGATCGTCGACGCCCTGCGTTCGACGTTCCACCTCTCGCAGTCTCACCGAATCAGGAGATCCCATGGCTGACGCAATCCAGGGCGCAATCACCGACGCAATCACCGCCGCGATCGTCGAGACCATCACCGGGTCGCTCGAATCCGGCTCGGAACAACCGACCACCTAGTCACGCGAATACAAACCCGCCCCTCCGACTTTCGCGGAGGGGCGGGTTTGCGTTCCCGGCACAATCGCTGCATCAAGGCGATTTTCGATGCCAACCGCGCGTAGATCGGGCCGCCTTGTAGTATTCGGAACACCTCGCCGCCGCGCCATCGGTCGCCTGCAACGATGGCTTCCGCGCCGGGTTTGGACGCCGTTTCCACCACCGGGAGTAGCCTCACCTGATGCCCGTCACCCGCTCGCTGAGCAAGGATGAGGTACGCGCGTTGCTCGCGCTCCTGTTCGACGCACTCCGGGCAACCCGCTGGGCCTGCGCCGGTTTCGTCGTCTTCCAGCTCGCGTCGGTGTTCACCACGCTCGCCCAGCCCGCTCTCAACGCCGCGATCATCGACGACGGGATCCTGCGCGGTGACGTGGCGACCATCAAGCGCGTCGGCGTGCTCATGGTCGTGGTGGCCGTGCTCAACCTGGTGGTGTCGATCGGTGCCACCTTCCTGGCCTCCCATATCTCGGCGACCGCGGCGCGCGACCTCCGCACGCGCGTACACGGTCGGATCAGCGCCTTCAGCGATCCGCAGGTCCACTCCATCGGACTGTCGAGCCTGCTGACGCGCTCCACCGGAGATGTGGGCCAGATCCAGGGATTCCTCTTCATCAGCCTGACCGTCGTAGTGACCGCGCCGTTGATGCTGTTCGGCGCGCTGGTGTTGTCGCTGGCGCAGGGCTGGCGGATGGCGCCCGTGCTGGTGGTCGCCGGGGCGGTGCTGGTCGTCCTGGTCGCCGTCCTCGTCCGGCGTCTAGTGCCGTGGGCTGCGCAGTTGCAGCGTCGTCTCGACGTCGTCAACCGGGTGCTGCGCGAGCAGCTGCGTGGGATCGCGATCATCCGCACCTTTCGGCGAGAGGACCGGGAGCGCGCCCGGTTCGCGGTGGAGAACGACGAGCTCACCCACGTGGCCCTGCGCCTCGGCCGTCTGCAGGTCCTGATGCTGCCGTTGGTCACCGTGGTCTCGAACCTCGCCGTGGTCGCGGTGACCGCACTGGGTGCGATCTTCGTCGACCGCGGGGAGATGCAGATCGGCCAGATCACCGCGACGGTCGGCTATCTCGCCCAGATCCTGCTGGCGGTGTCGCTGCTGACCATGATCGCCGGGGTCATCCCGCGTGCGGTGACCAGCGCCGGACGAATCACCGCGGTACTCGACACCGAGCCGCTCGACCCCGGCGACCCCGGTGACGGCCGGGCGCCCGCACCGCCCACGATCGTCTTCGACGCGGTGTCGGTCGCCTATCCGGGCGCCGAGTCCCCGACCGTCGACCAGGTCTCCCTGTTCTGCGCACCCGGTACGGTGACCGGCGTCCTCGGCGGAACCGGAAGCGGCAAGTCGACGCTGCTGTCCCTACCCCTGCGGTTCGCCGACCCCACGTCGGGCGTGCTCCGATGGGATGCCGCCGACGTGACCGCTCTAGCGCCCGCCTGGGTTCGCGCACGCAGTGCCTTCGTGGGTCAGGGTGCCGAGCTCATCACCGGGACGGTCGCCGACAACCTCCGGATCGCCCGATCGACCGCCACCGACGACGAGCTGTGGGACGCCCTGGACGTCGCCGCCGCGGCCGACTTCGTCTCGGCTCGCCCCGGCGCTCTCGACGCCACGGTGGCGCAGGAGGGACGCAACTTCTCCGGTGGTCAGCGCCAACGGCTCGCACTCGCGCGTGCCGTGCTCCGCCGGCCCTCGCTGTACGTGCTCGACGACCCGTTCAGCGCTCTCGACGTCGACACCGAGGCCCAGATTATCGAACGATTGCGCCGGACCGATCCGGATGCGACGGTCCTGATCGCCGCGCAGCGTGTGTCGTCGGTCCAGCACGCGGACGTCATCGCGGTGCTCGACGCGGGACGGATCGTCGGCCTCGGAACCGATTCGGAGTTGCGGGCACACAGTGACATCTATCGGGAGATCGCCTACGCGCAGGCGGTGACCAATGCTTGACCAGAGGTCGCAGGCGCCGGCGGCCGGGCCGAGAAAGACCCAGAAGCCGGCGACCCAGCCGACGGCTCGACGGCACGATGGATCGCTGCGCTGGATCGTCCGGCAACTCGACCTGAGCAGAGGACGCGGGTTTGCCATCTCCCTCTTCGCGATCCTCGCCGCGGTCGGCGGCGTCGTCGCGCCGATCCTGTTCGGTGCGGTCACCAACGTGATCGTCGACGGCACGGTCGGCGACGCGACGATGAACTGGGGACTGCTCTGGACGCTCCTGGCGATCCAGGTCGGGGTGTTCGTGGCGGCCGCGGTCTGCAGCCTCGCCCAGGGCCAGTTGCTGACCGTCGCCGTGCAGCGGTCGGTGGCCGGATTGCGCGCACGCATCGAGGACAAGATCCACCGTCTTCCGTTGCGCTACTTCGAGAACACCACACGTGGTGTGTTGGTGAGCAAGCTGACAGCCCACACCGACAACGCCGCGACGGTGATCGCACCGGTGCTGGTGACCGTTCCGACGAATGCCTTGACGCTTGTCGTCGTCACCGCCGTCCTGTTCGTCATCTCCCCGGTGCTGGCTTGTGTCGCCCTGGTCGCAGCACCCGTGTCGGCGCTGGCCGCGGTCCTGCTCGCCCGCCGGGCACGACCGCACCTCGAGTCCCGCTGGACGACCACGGCCGCCCTCACGGGGCACATCGAAGAGGAACTCAGCGCGCGCCGGATGTTGCAGGCGTACAACGCCGAACCGACCGCCGCGCGCCGCTTCGACGACCTCAACGACAAACTCTTCTCGTCGGTCCGCTCTGCCCAGTGGATCGGCGGTTCCCTGCCCTCGGTCCTCACCGCGGTCAACGCCCTGGTGTTCCTGATCCTGGCGGTCCTCGGCGGGATCATGGTGGTCGACGGACACCTCAGTCTCGGGGCGGCTCAGGTTGTGGTGGTGTTCGCACAGCAGCTGACGAGCGCGGTTCGCGAACTCGCCGGGTTCGTCGCCAAGGTGCAGTCCGGCACCGTGTCGGCGAGCAAGGTCCGCGAGGTGCTCGAAGCACCCGAGGACGCCGGCGCCGACACCGGCTCGCCGGTGCCCGTCTCGTCCGGCCGGCACCAGCTCCCACCCGAGATCGTCTTCGACGACGTGGGCTTCGCCTACGAGGAGGACAACCCCGTTCTCGACTCGGTGAGCTTCCGGATGGCGCCCGGCACGACCACCGCCGTGGTGGGGACCACCGGGTCGGGCAAGACCACGCTGACCAATCTCCTGCAGGCGTTCTACGCACCCAGTCGGGGCTCGATCACCATCGACGGCGTCGATCTCGTCGAACTCGGACCGCACCGGGTACGGGCGAACATGGCCGTCGTCACCCAGGAACCGTGGCTGTTCACCGGGACAGTCCGCGAGAACATCGCCTTCGGCATCGAGGACGGCCATGCGGTCGATGCGGCTCTCACGGACAGCCACGTCGCGCAGATCGTCGCCGCACTACCCGAGGGCATCGACACCGTGATCGGCCAGGAATCCGAGAATCTCAGCGCCGGCGAGAAACAGCTGGTCACCGTCGCGCGCGCGATTGCCGCGTCGCCCAAGATCCTCATTCTCGACGAGGCGACCAGCGCCGCCGACCCCCGCACCGAGTTGCTCGTTCAACGTGCCCTGCACCGTCTGCGTGCGGGGACCACCACCCTGCTCATCACCCACCGCATGGCGACCGCGGCGTTGGCCGACGAGATCGTCGTCCTCGACGATAGGGTGATTGCCGAGGCAGGGACCCACCAGGAGTTGCTCGCCGCGGGCGGGATCTACGCCCGACGGTGCGGACTGGCGCCGGTGGACGCCACGGCCGGCGACGACGACAGTGTGAGCGGCAGCAGTCCCAGCGGTCCGGACGCGAGGTCGGACCCGTGACAGAAGGCAGGAGCCAGCGCGAGTCGGACCACCGGCCCGTCGTCTCCCGATCAGGAGGAAACGTGTACAGAGGTTTGCGCAAACTCGGGATGGCAGCGGCGGTCGCCCTCAGTGTCTCCCTCGTCGCTCCGATGACCGGCGGGGCGAGCGCCACACCACGACTCGTCGACGCCGGATCGCCCGGGCGCGTGACCGACATCGTCGTGCATTCCGACGCCATGAACCGTGATGTACCGCTGACCGTGATCAAGCCGGCCGACGAGACCAAGCCGCGCGGGGTGCTCTACCTCCTCAACGGCGCCGGCGGCGGCGAGGATCGCGCCAACTGGCTGGAGAAGACCGACATCGTCGAGTTCACGCGCAACAAGAACCTGTACGTGGTCATCCCGAACGCCGGCCAGTACAGCTACTACACCGACTGGCAGAAGCCCGATCCGGTTCTCGGCGTGCACAAGTGGTCGACCTTCCTGGGCAAGGAACTCCCCGCGGTCGTCGATGCCACCTACAACACCTCCGGGCGCAACGCCATCGGCGGGATCTCCTCGTCGGCGACGTCGGTGCTGAATCTCGCCATCGAACATCCCGATCTCTATCAGGCCGTCGGCTCCTACAGCGGATGTCCGACGACGTCCGACCCGTTCGGTCAGGAGTACATCCGACTCGTCGTGGAGATCCGCGGGGACGGCGACGCCACCAACATGTGGGGTCCGTACGGCGGCTCCGGCTGGCGCGCCCACGATCCCGTGGTCAACGCCGCCAAGCTGCGTGGCCAGAAGCTGTACATCTCCAACGCCGGCGGTCTGCCCGGGCAGTACGACAATCCTCGCTACGTGAAGGATTTGGACACCCTGGCCGACCAGATCGTCGTGGGCGGAGTCATCGAGGGCGCCACCCTGGGCTGCACCGTCCAGCTCCTGAATCGTCTCGGGCGGTTGAACATCCCGGCGACGGTGGACCTCCCGCCGGCGGGAACCCATTCATGGCTGTACTGGCAGGACCAGCTGCACCGTTCGTGGTCGTTCTACGAGCGCGCCCTCGCCTGACCGCGGCGCCACCGGAGCCGCATCGGCGAACCGTCCGTCGCGCAACTCGACTGTCCGGTCGGCGAGCTCGAGCACACGCGGATCATGGGTGATGAGGATAGTGGTCCGCAGTGACGCGACCCTGGCGAGTGGTTCGAGGATCCCGCTGACGGTCTCGTCGTCGAGACCCGTGGTCGGTTCGTCGAGGACGAGTACCGGGCGGTTTCGAAGGATCGTGCGCGCCAGTGCAATTCGCTGCTGCTGACCACCGGACAGGTTCTCCCCACGTTCGACGACCTCGGCGTCGAGGCCGCCGTTCATCCGCGAGATGAATTCGGCGGCACCTGCGGCCCGCGCGGCAGCTGCGATGTCCGCTCTGGTCGCCGCGGTGCAGCCGAAACGGATGTTGTCCGCGATCGTGCCACGCATCAACGCCGGCCGTTGATGCAGCACCGACAGATGCTCTCTCAGGTCGCTCACGTCGAGGTGGCGAATGTCGGTGCCGTTCAGCCGGATCGACCCCGCGACGGGGTCGTACAGACGCAGCAGCAGACGGGTCAGGGTGCTCTTGCCGGCACCACTGGGACCCGTGACCGCCACTGTCTCGCCCGCACGGATCTCCAGGTGGGCGTCCTCGAGGACTCGGGACCCGTGGTCCGGGTATGCGAAGGACACCCCGGCCAACGACAGACGAACCGAGGCGGGCGCGACCGGACGACGGGCCGGAATCGGGTCGAAGGCCACCGGTTCGGACGAAATCGACTCGGACGCAATCGGTTCGGCGACACCAGCCGATGCGTCGAGGACCTCGGCCACCCGTTCGGCGCTCGCGGTCGCGGACGTGACCTCGACGAGCAGACCGCCGAGTGCCTGGATCTGCGGGTAGAGGTACCCGAGATATCCGGTCAGGGCGATGAGCGTGCCCAGTTGCGCATCACCGCCGGCGATGAGCCACGCCCCGAACGCGATGACGACGATCATGCAGAGCACTTCGACGACCGTGACCGCCTCGGCGAACGCCGCCCCGGCGCGGGACTCCGCCATCCGGGCCGCCCGCCATCGGCGGTTCTGCTCCAGGACCCGGGCTCGGTGGTGCGAGGTCTGATTGTCGGCCTGCAACGCCACCATGTTGCCGATCCCCTCGGCGACCAGTGAACTGATCCGGCCGGCAGCCTGCCGCTCGCGACGCGACGCACGTTTGACCACGGCGCCGAATCGGCGGGCCGTCGCCCAGAGCAGCGGCGCGAGAACGGCGGCGACGAGGGCCAACTGCCAGTTGGTCGCGAAGGCGGCGGCACCGTAGACGAGGAGGCTCACGGTGGCGACGACGCCGGAGACCACACCCGACGACACGAGACTGTCGACCGCCTCGACGTCGGAGGTGGTGCGCGACACCAGGTCTCCGTCACCGAACCGGTCCCGCGTGTGCGGCGCGAGTCGCTGGATGTGCGCGTACAGCTGACCGCGGAGACGCAGCAGTACCGTCTCGGTGACGCCCGCGGTCAGGATCCCGCCCGCATACGACGACACGGCGCCGAGAAGGGAGACACCCACCCAGATCATCATCGGGGTGGACAGCGCGCTCAGATCGCCGGTCACCAGCACGTCGTCGACGATGTGCGCGAACAGCGCGACGGTGACCACCGTGGTGCCGACCTGCACGAGGTGGCAGATGACAGCCACCGCGAGACGCCGTCGCAGTCCGACGACCAGGGGCGCGAAACGGCGGATGGTCGCCGGCACGGTGAGAGTCGCCGGACGGGACTCCGACGTCGGGACCCGTGGCCCCACGCCTCCCGCGCTCGGATCGTCAACCGGTCGCAGTTCGGTGGCGGTGGACATGTCGATGGCTCCTCACCGGCGGGACAATATCCGCCGGCACCGAGACTACGACCGAGAACTGATGAGTTTCACTGTCAGGCAGCCTAATACAGCAGACTCACAGCGACACCGAACCGACCCCACAACAACGACCGCGGGGCGGGAATCCATTCGGATTCCCGCCCCGCGGCGTGATGGAAGTCGATCAGCCGAGGCTGAAGTGCTTTCCGTTGAGCACCACAACACCCTTGACGGCGTCGGTGCTGACCGTCACCTGGACGAAGGCGCGAGCAGCGGCGTAACCGGCGCAGCTCTCGACCTTGAACTGCTGCTGGCTGTAGGCCACGCCACCCTTCTGTCCCTTGAAGGAGTAGGCGTTCAGCTCGTAGTCCTTGTAGGAGGTGTCCGAGCCGGAGGTCTCGTTAATGAGCCACTGACGCTTGACCTCGCCCGGGCCGAGCGAGACACCAGCGCCGACCGAGTCGCCGTCGAGGCCGGCCCCCGCAGTCACATCGCCCGGTGCATATTCGATCCCGCCGGTAACGCCGGGAACGCTGACGTCGGGTCCGCCGAAGTTGACCTGGCAGCCGACGTCGTAACCGACCTTGATCGAGCCGCCCTCGGCCTTGCCGCCGACGGTCACGCGGACCTTGCCCGACAGCCACACCTCACGGGTGGTGGGGACATTGCTGATCGGGCGCTGGACGTTGACGAACTCGTCGAACAGCTGGACGGTGACGGGGGTGCCGTCGACCAGGGTCTTGGTGATGGTGCCACCCGGCAGCGGGCCGGCAGCGGCGCCACCGGCACCGAGGCTGGTGAGACCCATCGCGACGGCACCGGCGAGACCGGCCGCCGCAACCACGCGACGCGTGATGTTCTTCTTCATGATTCCCCTTCGTGGAATATCGATCTGCTCAGGGCAGATAAGTCAGGTAGAGCTTGTTATCTGCGCCCGGATCAACCGATGGTGAAGGGCTTGCCGTACAGGGTGGACTGGATGAGGGTGCCCTCACCGCTCAGCGAACCGTCGTCGGTGCTGTAACCCTTGGCGCCGATGGTCTTGACGGCCGAGCGGGCCGAGGCGTAGCCACCGCACTGGTTGAGGTTGAACGACAGCTGCGACAGCTGAATGGCGGCGACGCCCGAGTCGGAGAAGTCCTTGTCGGTGATGTCGACGACGGCGACCTGTCCCGGTGCGAGCGGCAGGCCGAGCTCACCGGACAGCGTGGTCGCGGAGAGGCTGATGGCGCCGCTCAGGTCCAGCGTGATGCCGCTGACGTCGACCTGGCAGCCGACGATGTACTTCACGGCCAGGTTGCCACCGACGCCGGCGGATGCCTTGGCGGTGTAGGTACCCGAGATCACGAAGCCACGCGACGCGGGGTTGTTCGCCACGGTCGGGATCGGGTACGAGTTCTCACCGGTCCGCCACGTCTGGATGGACTCGCCGTCGATGCCGGTGGCGTTCTTGTAACCGTTCGGCAGCGGCGCACCTGCCGCTTCGCCGACGCCCATGCCGGCCAGGCCCACGACCGCGGCCGAGGCGATCGCGACCGCGCCCGCGGCGCGGCGCAGCCCAAGCTTGCTGAACTTGCTCATTCGTTCCCTCTCACAGGATTCGGCTGTTACCCCGCGGAATGCACTCACACCCGCAAGTCATGACCCACGACGTTCGATGGGCTTCCACACAGTTACCACCAAGCCAGCTCTTACGCATGTCTTAGCTCTCGTTAAGAATCCATCGAATTCCTGGTCACTGCTGCGTTGTCACTCGCGACAGATCGCAGGACTCCCCCCGGTCCCCGACTCTGGGGACCGCGCGTCGTCGAGCCGAACGTTATCGGAGGGGTCTCAACTCGGGCAACAGGAGGACTCGGCCGTGTCACGAACAGGGCACGCACCAGCGTGAATCTCGGATTCGCCAACGATAGAACGGCGAAAGTTAACGACAGGAAAACACGCTGATGTGACTACGTGCGTAAAGAGCGAAATCACTCGTGATGCGGCGGCCGCTGCGCCTCGTACCAATCCTTAGAGCGCCCTGTGTGATGTTCGTCACTCTCGTCTGAAGTCAGTTCAGGAAGGGTGTTTCCGAACACCGCATCGAGACGACGACGCCGCGCAGCTCGGTGCTGCGGGGCGTCATCATTGCTGCTCATCGGCAATTTCCGAGGTTCTGAAGACTCTGTTCCCACCGGTCGGATATCCCATCGAAAGTGGCCCGTCACCCTGTTAACCAGGAGTTTTCTTTGTATTGCTGAACAGATTTCGGGGTCGCTCGGAGGTCTCGCGGAGCGACCGGCTCAGAACTCGCTGATCGACTCGATCACGTATTTGGCGAGGGGTGCGGCGGTCGCCATGCCGTCGCGCACCGCAGCCCGCGAGTTGGCCAGGTTCACCACGAGTGTCTGTCCGGAGATTCCAGCCAGCCCGCGCGAAAGTCCGCCGTCGGTGGCTCCCGCCGCCAGACCGGAGCTGCGGACGGCCTCTTCTATACCCCGCAGACGCCGATCCAGAAGGGGTTCGGTGGCCTCGGGCGTCACATCCCGGGCGCCGACGCCGACGCCGCCCACCGAGACCACGAGGTCCACTCCGCCGATCACCGCGGTGTTGAGCGCATTGCGGATTTCCACCTCGTCCCCGGAGACGACCACGGCGGCGTCGACGTGGAACCCAGCCTCGGCCAGCAGTTCGCTCACGAGCGGCCCGAGCAGGCGCTGGTCCTCACCGTGGGCCGCCTCGTCGTCGACGACGACGACCAGCGCACGGCCGATCTCTTCGCCCTGGGGGCGGTGAGCGGCCTGTTCGTGGCGCGCGACGAATTCCCGTGCCGCGGCGTCGGCCGCGACCACGTCGGCGGGGTCGACCGGACCCGGCCCGCCCGCGAGGCGGACGTCCAATGAGTTCTCGTCGAGATCGGTCTCGGCGGAGACGGAGGTGGTACCCGGGTTGCGCGGAGCAGCGTCGGACATGACAGGCCCTTTCTTGATGGGTGGGACCGTCGAAACGGTCGTTCGTGCTGCGCTGAGCCGGCGCCCGCGGTGGGCGCCGGAACAGCCTCCTCGATGCAGTTGTGGTGGTCGGTCAGCCGGCCGCGAGCGTGCCGAGCTTCACCTGGGCGGTCTTGGTGGCACCGTTGTCCACGTAGGTCACGGTGACCGTGTCGCCCGGTGCGTGCGATCGGACCGCGGCGACGAGGGCGTCCCCGGAGGAGATGACGCGGTCGTCGACCTTCGTGATGACCGCGTCCTCGGGGATGCCCGCATTCGCAGCCGGACCGCCGGGCGTCACCGCGGTGACGACGGCCCCGGGTGCGTCGGACGCGCCGCTCGGCCGTACCGACACACCGATGTTGGCGTGGCTGGCCTTGCCGGTGGCCTCGAGTTCCCTGGCCACCCGGATGGCCTGGTCGATCGGGATCGCGAACCCGAGTCCGATGCTGCCACCGGCCTGTTGTTCACCCCCACCAAGGGTGGCGATCGCGGTGTTGATCCCGATCAGCGCGCCCCGGGCGTTCACCAGGGCACCGCCGGAGTTGCCCGGGTTGATCGCCGCGTCCGTCTGGATGGCGTCGATGACCGAGGTGGTGTTGGTCCCGGGGTCACGCGAGGTCAGCACGGGACGATTGAGCGCGCTGATGATGCCGGTGGTGACGGTACCCGCCAGTCCCAGGGGCGAACCGATCGCGATCACGTCCTGCCCCACGGCGAGGTTGTTCGAGTTGCCGACGGTGATTGGTGTGACGTCGTCGCGGTCGACCTTGATGACCGCGATGTCGGAGATCGGGTCAGCGCCCAGGACACGGGCCTCGGCCCGCGAACCGTCGGCGAAGTTGACCGCGACCCTCGACGCCGGGCCGTCGCCGCCGGCGCTGACGACGTGGTTGTTCGTCATAATGACGCCGTCCTCGCTGAGGACGACGCCCGAGCCGGAACCCATGGCCCCGCCGGACGCGACCTCGATGGAGACCACCGACGGGGTCACCCGTGCCGCGACCTCCTGCACGGAACCGGCCGGCGCGGCGACCGGCGTCGTGTTGTCGTTGCCGGGATCGCCGCCCAGCGGACCGTTGCTGGAACTGGAACCACCGTCGGACTCGGCGAGGTTGTATCCGGCCACGCCACCCACACCGCCCGCGACCAACGCCAGGACGAGTCCGGCCACCCCCAGCGCCACGAGGCGTCCGCCACTCTTCTTCTTGGCGGGTGCGGCCGAGGGGCCGTCCGGGCCCTGGTTCCCGAAGCCGGGCTGGGAGCCGAACGGCGGCTGGCCCGACTGTCCGTATGAGGGACCCGGACCGTAGTTGCCCTGAGGCGGGAACGGGCTCGTCCCGGGCCTGCCGTACGACGATGTCGGCGCGTTGGCACCCGGATAACCCTGACCGCCCGGTGCGGGGAAGGAGCCCGACGGCGGACCGAACGGACCGCCCTGTCCCGACGCCTCGTTGCCGGACGCCGCGCGGTGGCCCCCGCCCGGCTGACCACCACCGAGTTGGCCCCCACCGTGCTGACCACCGCCGTGTTGACCACCGCCGTGCTGACCGCCCCCGTAGGAGCTGTCACCGTGCGAACCGCCAGTCGTCATCTTCGTCTCTTCCTCGTCGGCCCGGCCATGCGCCGGTGCTTGTTGTCAGTGGCCGGGCCGGGACCGCAACACCTCGGCATCGTCGTACCCGAACTGCGCCTTCGGTCAACCCTAGGTGATCCGAGACCAGGTCACACCGGGCGAGTTCAAGGCTGTTCGCAGTCGTCGACAACCGAGTCGTCGGCTTGGCGCCACCCGCTTCTCCTCTACTGACGAATCACCTGCGGGGATGGTTCCGCCGCAGTTGCCCGGCCCGGCAGGGTCATCCGGATCAGCGCTCCCCCGAGCGGCGACGTGTCGGCGACCACGGTGCCGCCGTGTCGTTCGACCACCTGACGCACGATCGCCAGTCCCAGACCCGATCCCGGCATCGACCGCGACTGCGTCGACCGGTAGAACCGCTCGAAGACGAGACCTCGGTCCTCCTCGGGGATTCCGGGACCGGCGTCGGCGACGGTGAGCTCCGCGGTCGACATCCCGATCTGGGTCAGGCCGACACGCACCGTGCGGCCCGGGGGACTCCACTTCGCCGCGTTGTCGAGCACGTTCAGCACCGCGCGCGACAGTCCATGTGCCTCGCCGAACACGAACCACGGGGCGAGGTCGACCTCGAACTCGACGTCGTTGCGGCGGCGTCGAACTCGTTCGAGGGCTTGCTCCACGATTTCGGCGAGATCGACCTCCTCGTAGACCACTTCCGGCGCGTCCTCGCGGGCGAGGTCGACGAGATCGCCCACGAGCGTGGACAATTCCTCGATCTGCGCCATCACATCGGCACGGAGATCGACCATGTCCTCCTCCGGTACCGCCCGCGCCCCGGGACGACTCGCGGCGATCAGCAACTCCAGATTGGTCCGCAACGAGGTCAACGGGGTCCGCAGCTCGTGTCCGGCGTCGGCGACCAGACGTGCCTGCCGATCCCGGGACTCGTCGAGGGCGCGCAGCATGGCGTTGAAACTGACCGTGAGCTTGGCGAGTTCGTCGTTGCCGGTCACCGGGATGGGCGTCAGGTCGTTGGTCCGCGCGACCCGCTCCACGGCGCGGTTGAGACGCGAGACCGGCCGCAACCCGGCTCGCGCCACCGTCGTCCCGGCCAGGGCGGCGAGGGCGACCCCGCCGCAACCGACGACGAAGAGCACCCAGGCCAGACGCTTGAGCACCCGGTCGGTCTGGATGAGGCTCTGTGCGAGCACGAGGGTGTTGCCGTCGTCGAGTTTGCGGGTCAGGACACGCTGATTGCGCGTGGTGCGCAGGCTCTGCTGCGTGGAACCGGGTACGGACGGCGACCGGACGATGCCGCGCTCGACGTCGTCGAACGGCACCTGACCGATGAGATACGTCTCGCCGCTGGGGGTCACCAGCGCGATGGAGATGTTGGTGGAGAACACCGTTCCGGCCACCAGTTGCTCGGGTTGCGTACGCAGGACCCCCGCGCGGGCGAGCGCGGCCATCCCGTCGGCGCGACTCTCGAGCTGCTGGTCGACATCGTTGTACATCGCGCGATACACGACGAAATACGCGGCCGCGGCCATCAGACTCACCGAGACCAGCACGACGGTCGCCGACAGGATCGTCACGCGGGTACGCAGCGACACCGCGCGCATCAGCGGCATCGGCGCCCGCATCTCCTTTTCGTCCGACCCGACACCGGTGGTGTGCCCCGTGATCGCCCGGGTGAGGCGGTCGCGGAAAAGATCCCGGGTCTTCGGGTGTCGCGACGTCGAGTTCGACGACTTGCCGATCACTAGGGCGGCGTCTCCCGCAGGACGTACCCGACGCCGCGCACGGTGTGGATCAGTCGGGGCTCGCCGTCGGCCTCGGTCTTGCGCCGGAGATAGCCGACGTACACCTCGAGCGCATTCCCCGACGTCGGGAAGTCGTAACCCCAGACCTCTTCGAGGATGCGGCTGCGCGACAACACCCGGCGCGGATTGGCCATGAGCATCTCGAGCAGGGCGAACTCGGTGCGCGTCAGACTGATCGAGCGCTCGCCGCGGGTGACGTCGCGGGTGACGGGATCGAGCGACAGATCCGCGAACGTCAGGGTCTCCGAATCCGCGTCCTCGTCCGGCGAGGCACGGCGCAACAGCGCCCGCAACCGGGCGAGGAGTTCCTCGAGGGCGAACGGCTTGGGCAGGTAGTCGTCGGCTCCGGCGTCGAGGCCCGACACCCGCTCGGACACCGAGTCGCGTGCGGTCAGCACCAGGATGGGGAGGTCGTCACCGGCAGAGCGGAGCCGGCGGCACACCTCGAGGCCGTCGAGCCGAGGCATCATCACGTCGAGGATCGCCACGTCGGGCCGGTCGGCCAGGATCTTCTCGAGTGCCTCGATGCCGTCGCCCGCGGTCTCGACGCTGTAGCCGTTGAAGGTGAGCGACCGTCGCAACGACTCCCGGACGGCCCGATCGTCGTCGACCACGAGGATGCGCATGGCTACAGTCTTATCCACCCCGGCTGAGATCCGGCTGAGCAACGCCGAAACCCACCCGTTCAAGTGACGGAGTCGGCGTTCACCTGCGGTTCCGGCGGCCTTTCACATCGGGGACCGAGTTCTGTGAGGTCAAGTTGATGGATGCGTAACGCCGGGCTTCGGGTCGCGAAACATCGACCTCCGACGCTGGAACCCGTGACCCTGTCTGCCCCGACTCGATCTGTCGTGTCCCGATCGGTGATGTCGCTGTGCGCCTATTGCGGTGTCGGTTGCGGCATGGAGATGAAGCTCGACGACGATTCCGACCGCGTCACCAAAACGATCGGCCGGCCCGATCATCCGACGAACTTCGGGCGACTGTGCACCAAGGGGTCCACCACCGCGGACATGCTCGCCGCCGGCGGGCGCCTGTCCACCGCGCTGGTCCGAGACGATCGGGGCGGCCAGCTCCGGCCCGACGCACTCGACGCCGTCGTCACCGACACCGCGCGACGCCTGCGCGACATCGTCGACGAGCACGGGCCCGACGCGGTGGCCCTGTATGTGTCGGGCCAGATGTCTCTGGAGGCGCAGTACCTGGCGAACAAGCTGGCCAAGGGATTCCTGCGCACCAACCAGATCGAGTCGAACTCGCGACTGTGCATGGCGAGCGCCGGGACCGGATACAAACTGTCGCTCGGCTCCGACGGGCCGCCCGGGTCGTATCAGGACTTCGACCACGCCGACGTCTTCCTGGTCATCGGCGCCAACATGGCCGACTGTCACCCGATCCTGTTCCTGCGCATGATGGACCGGGTCAAGGCCGGGGCGAAGCTGATCGTCGTCGATCCTCGACGCACGGCGACGGCCGACAAGGCGGACCTGTTCCTGCAGATCCGATCCGGGACCGACCTCGCCTTCCTCAACGGCCTGCTGCACCTGCTCATCGAGAACGGCCACACCGACACCGAGTTCATCGAGTCGTTTACCGACGGCTTCGACCAGATCCCCGACTTCGCCGCCCAGTACCCGCCGGATGTCGTCGAATCGATCACCGGGATCGCGGCGTCGGACCTGCGGGCCGCGGCCGAGCTCATCGGCAACGCAGCCAACTGGATGAGTTGCTGGACGATGGGCCTCAACCAGTCCACCCACGGGACCTGGAACACCAACGCGCTCATCAACCTCCACCTCGCCACCGGCGCGATCTGCCGGCTCGGCAGCGGACCGTTCTCACTGACCGGACAGCCGAACGCCATGGGCGGACGCGAGATGGGGTACATGGGCCCGGGCCTGCCCGGCCAGCGCGCCGTCGTATCCGCGGCGGATCGCGAGTTCGTAGAGGACGTCTGGGGTGTTCCGGCCGGGACCCTACGCACCGACGTGGGCGGCGGCACCATCGACATGTTCCGCCGGATGGCCGACGGCGAGATCAAGGCATGCTGGATCATCTGCACCAATCCCGTTGCCTCGGTGGCCAATCGTCGAACCGTCATCGAGGGACTCGAGCGCGCCGAGCTCGTGATCACCCAGGACACCTTCGTCGACACCGAGACCAACCAGTACGCCGACGTGGTGCTGCCCGCGACGCTGTGGTCGGAGTCGACCGGTGTGATGGTCAACTCCGAACGCAACCTCACCCTGTTCGAACCCGCGCTCGATGCCCCCGGACAGGCGATTCCGGACTGGGAGCTCATCGCGCGCATCGCCGCCGAGATGGGGTACGCCGACGCCTTCGACTATGCGAGCGCCGAGGAGGTGTTCGAGGAGATCAAACGGTTCGCGAACCCGAACACCGGTTACGACCTGCGCGGGGTGACCTACGACCGGCTCCGCCGCACGCCGATGCAATGGCCGTGCCCGCCGGCCGGAGACGGCGAGCCCGATCCGGTGGACACCGGTGCCCGCAACCCGATCCGGTATCTCAACGACGGTCGCAGTCAGACGCTCCACCGCCTCGACGACGGGTCGACGCCGCGCCTCGCGTTCGCCACGCCCAGCCGCCGCGCCCAGTTCTTCGCCCGTCCCCACCTCGACCCGGCCGAGATGCCCGACGACGACTACCCCTTCCTGCTGAACACAGGCCGGTTGCCCCATCAGTGGCACACCATGACCAAGACCGGCCGGGTGGCCAAGCTCAACAAACTCAACCCGGAGCCCTTCGTCGAGATACATCCCGACGATGCCGACCGGTTGGGCATCACCGCGGCGGACAAGGTCGAGGTGGCCTCCCGTCGCGGCCGGGCGGTGTTGCCCGCGCGGATCTCCGACCGGGTGCGACCCGGCAACTGCTTCGTACCGTTCCACTGGAACGACGTCTTCGGTGAACACCTGGCGATCAACGCCGTCACCTCCGACGCGGTGGATCCGTTGTCGCAGCAGCCGGAGCTGAAAGTGTGTGCGGTGACCCTGATCCGGGTGCCCGGTTCGCGCGGTGACGTCGACGATGCGCCGGTCGTCGCCGCGGGTTCACCTAAACTTGCTGAGGCACTGGGGGTCTCGGGAGTCAAGGCGCCTGCGATGACCCCCGCCGAGCGCCTCTACCTGGCCGGTCTGGTGGCCGGCGTGGGCGACTCACCCGCGGGCAGTCCAGTGCTCCCGGCCGATGCGCCGCTGGGTGCCGAGCTCCGCGTCTGGGTGTCAGGTGTTCTCGCCGGCCTGTACTCCCGCGCGGCCGCCGCACCCGATCCCGCTGTCCCCCGGTCCGACTCATCGTCGTCGGAACCGGACGCCGACACGGTGACCGTGCTGTGGGCGTCGCAGATGGGCAACGCCGAGGAGCTCGCCGCAGAGGCAGCCGAGCGCGTCAAGGCCAGCGGCCTCCGGGTGGACGCCCGGTCGATGGACGAGGTCGAGGTGGGCGAACTGAAGGGCACGGCCCTGTTCGTCACCTCGACCACCGGGGACGGCGATCCGCCGGACAACGGTACGTCGTTCTGGGACGCGCTGAACTCCGAGGACGCACCCGACCTGTCCGGCGTCGACTACGCGGTGCTGGCGCTCGGCGACTCCAATTACGACGACTTCTGCGGCCACGGACGCAAACTCGACACCCGCATCGGTGAACTGGGTGGTCGTCGCCTGCTCGATCGCGTCGACTGCGAACCCGACTTCGAGGAAACGGCGGGCGGCTGGCTGACCGAGGTGATCCGGGCGATCAGCATGTCGAACCGGGCACCCACCTCGGGGGTGACCGGTGACCGGGTGACCGTGGTCAGTGAACCGGCCGACTCCGCAGCGGCACCCTCGGTGCGTTCCGCGCCGGCCTATTCGCGGAAGAAGCCGCTGCTCACCTCACTCGTGCGGAACGTCAAACTCAACTCCGAGGGGTCCGGCAAGGACGTGCGCAACTTCGGGTTTCATTTGCCCGCGGGCACGCTCTCGTACCAGGCCGGGGACGCGCTGGGGGTCTGGCCGCGCAACGACCCGACGCTCGTCGAGGAGTTCCTCGACCGCACCGGCCTCGACGCCGACGCGTCGGTGACCGTGGGCGGCGATGAGGTCGCGTTGCACATCGCCCTGCGCGACCGCATCGAATTCGCTCGTGTGACATCGGATCTCATTCGTTTCGTCGCCGACCGTACCGGTTCCGCCGATCTCAGGACGCTCATCGCACCGGGGAACAAACAGCAGTTCAACGACTGGGCATGGGGGCGACAGTCGGTCGACGTGCTGGCCGATCATCCCGTCACCGCCGACGCCTCGGAGTGGATGCAGGTCCTCAAACCGATGGTCCCCCGGTCGTATTCGATCTCATCGAGTCCCCTGGAGAGTCCTGACGAGATCCAACTGACGGTGTCGGCCGTGCGCTACAACCTGTTCGGCACGCCGCGCGGTGGTGTCTGCTCGACCTTCCTGGCCGACCGCGCCGACGACGAGATCGGCGTGTTCGTCACCTCCACGAGCCACTTTCGGCCGCCGGCCGATCCCGACACCCCGATGATCATGATCGGCCCCGGCACCGGCATCGCCCCGTTCCGCGGTTTCCTCCGCGAACGCGAGGCCCTGGGGCACACCGGGAAGAACTGGCTGTTCTTCGGCGAGCAGTACTCGGCGACCGATTTCTACTATCGCGACGAGTTGACGACCATGCTCGGCGACGGACTGCTCACCCGCCTCGACGTCGCGTTCTCGCGCGATCAGGATCGCAAGATCTACGTCCAGGACCGGATGCGCGAACACGGCGAGGAGCTCTACCAGTGGCTGCACGACGGCGCTCACGTCTACGTCTGCGGCGATGCGACACGGATGGCCAAGGACGTCGACGCGACACTGAAAGGCATTGTCGCGCAGCATGGTCGCCGATCCCCCGCGAGCGCGGAGTCGTACGTCAAGGCACTCGCAGCCGACAAACGCTATGTGCGGGACGTGTACTGAAGGGCGAGCCCCGGACGGCGCCTGGCCGCAGATCTGCGCTGCGGCGCTACCATATGGCACCCTGAGGTTTGACGCTTCCCTATGCTCCCTGAGGTGCGACGCTTCCTTATGCTCCCTGAGGTGCGACGCTTCCCTATGCTCCCTGAGGTGCGAGGAGCGCAAGCGACGAGCCACGAAGGGCAACGCAAGTCGGAGTACCCAGGCGACGCGAGCTGCCGCGAACTCTCCACAGGCAAGGGTACATACGTTCCACGGGCTGCCAGAACCCTCGACGATACTGCGATGGCATGGGTGTATATCCTCGAGTGCGCGGACGGGAAGTACTACGTCGGAAGCACGCGCGACCTCGACAATCGGTTACGCCAACACAGCTCGGCGCAGGTTGGTTTCACTGCTCACCGCCAGCCGGTGAGGCTGGCGTGGTCGGTTGAACTGTCACTGGACGACGCCTACGCGATCGAGCGACGAATTCACGGCTGGTCTCGTGCGAAGAAGAAGGCACTGATCGACGGCGATATCGATCTACTTCGCGCCCGGGCAGGGCGCAGGGGCGGTCGCCCACGCTGACATTGACACGAGGCTTTGTGAACAAACGTGCAGGAGGACTTTCAGTGCCGTCACCAGCCCCCGTGGCTCGTAGCTATCGCTCCTCACAGATCAGGGTCTCCGGCCTGACGGCCGTCGTAGGCCACGAAAGACCACTCCTGGGCGACTGAACTCATGCTCCCTGAGGTGCGAGCGAAGCGAGCCACGAAGGGCACCGCAACGCGTCTCACCAGGCCCTTCGTGGCTCGTCGCTATCGCTCCTCACACCTCAGGGAGCATTCGTTTGTCACCAACGCCCGCAGGAGCACCCAACCAGACGACGATGTCCCCGTCCCGGTCCTCGACGCGGTAGACGCCGATGGAGTCGATACCGTCCGAGGTGCATCGGCCATCGGCCAGTTCGAAGGCGTACTGGTGCAACGGACAGACGACCTTGCCCAGATCGAACTGACCGTCGGCGAGCGGTCCCCCGCGGTGCGGGCAGACGGCGTCGGTGGCGCGCAGGGTCCCGTCGGTCAGGCGGAACACCGCGATCTGCCTGTCTTGCAACGCATATGCTCGGCTCTCGCCGATCTGCAGGTCGTCCAGTTGCCCCACGACGACGCCGGCGTCCGCCGACACGCTGGTCATCGGACCGGCACCCGGGGCAGCGGCAGCAGCGGAAGCGCCGAGGTGAACTGCGCGGGCGATTTGGGTTCGGCGCGGTCCAGCCAGGGATCGACGTAGGCCTCGACCGCGGCGTCGATCCCCTCCTGCAACCCGGCAACCAGTCCGTCACGGTCGTCGACGATGATCGCGCGGAGTTCCTCGATGCCGATGCGCGGTACGAATGCGTACGTCCGCTCCAGCCACTTGCCCTGCTCGCGGTAGTACTGGATGAAGATGCCGCACAACCGGATCACCTCGTCGGCCGAATCCACGGTGGCCAGCAGGTCGCCCTTGCGGATGTGCGCGCCCGCGGCGCCACCGACGTAGATCTCCCACTTGCCGTCACCGATCGCGACCACGCCGAAGTCCTTGCACAGGGCCTCGGCGCAGTTGCGCGGGCACCCGGTCACCGCGAGCTTGAGCTTCGCCGGTGACTCCAGACCCTGGTAGCGCGTCTCGATGTCGATGCCGAGCTGCGTCGAGTCGCCGAGACCGAATCGGCAATAGTCGGTGCCGACACAGGTTTTGACCGTCCGGAAGCTCTTGCCGTACGCGTACCCCGACGGCATGCCGAGATCTTCCCAGACCTTCGGCAAGTCTTCCTTCTTCACGCCGAGCAGATCGAGTCGCTGCCCACCGGTCGCCTTGATCATCGGGATCGAGTACTTCTCCGCGACGTCGGCGATCTTGCGCAACTGCTCGGGTGAGGTCACCCCGCCCTTCATCTGCGGCACCACCGAGAAGGTGCCGTCACGCTGGATGTTCGCATGCACTCGGTCATTGACGAACAGTGCACCGGGTTCGCGCTTCCACGCCGAACCCCAGATGATCCGTAACAGTGAGGCGAGCGGCATCTTCGCCGTCGCGTCCTCGCCGTCGGGCGCGAGTTTGTCGAACACCTCGCTGACCGACCGCAGGTCCTGCCGTCGGATGGCGTCTATCAGTTCGGGTTTCGTCAGTGGGATGGCCGGGACGTACCAATCGGCGGACGCGTCGGCGGTGAGCTCGTCCCCCGCTGCGAGTTCGACGATGTCGGCGACGAGCCCCTTGCAGGAACCACATCCTTTGCCGGCGCGGGTCTTCGCGCACACCTCGCCGACGCTCGTGCATCCCGATGCCACGCAGGCCACGATGTCGCCCTTGGTGACCCCGTTGCAGTTGCACACCTGCACGTCGTCGGCGAGCTCGGCCGCCCCGGTCTCGGCGCTGGGGGTGCCCAGGTCGAACAGCATCGAGATGCGTTCGTCGGGAAGCGGTACCTTGTCGTCGAAGGCCTGCGTGAGGAAGTTGACCTTCGAGATGTCGCCCAGCAGCATCGCTCCGATTAGCTTGTTGTCACGGACCACGACGCTCTTGTAGACGCCGTTGCGTGGTTCGTAGAACTGGACGAATTCGTCGTCCTCGCGTTCCGGTCCCTTGACCCCCATGGCCGCGACGTCGACACCGGCGACCTTCAACTTGGTGGTCAGTCGCGAACCATGGTATTCGGCAGCCGGATTCGCGCCGGTGAGGACGTCGGCGAGCACGACTGCCTGCTCCCACAGCGGTGCGACGAGACCGTACACCTCACTGCGGTGCTGCGCGCACTCCCCGACCGCGTAGATGAAGGCCTCGTCCTCGCAACGCATCTGGTCGTCGACGACGATGCCGCGCTCGACGACCAGACCTGCGCCGCGGGCGATCTCGACGTTGGGACGAATGCCGGCCGTCACCACGATCATGTCGGCGGGCAGCGAATCGCCGTCGGTGAAACCGACTCCCGCGACGGTCCCGTCGTCGTTGCGCAACACCGCCGTCGTCCGCTTGCCGGTGTGGACACCGACCCCCAGCGCCTCGATCTGGTTGCGCAGCACCTTGCCGCCGCGCTCGTCGAGTTGCTGGTTCATCAGGTGCCCGGGCGAGTGCACGACGTCGACGGCCACACCCTGGGTTTGCAGTCCGTAGGCGGCTTCGAGTCCGAGCAACCCGCCGCCGATCACCACCGCGCGCACGTTGTCGCGAGACTCGGCCATCTGCAGCATGCCGTTCGTGTCCTCGATGGTGCGGAAGCCGAACACGCCGCGTGCGAGCCGGCCGTCGGACTCGCGGAGTCCGTCCATGTTGGGGAAGAACGTGTGGGACCCGGTCGCGATGATCAGCACGTCGAATTCGATGACCCGTCCGCTCGCGCAGGTCACCGTCTTGGCGAACCGATCGATCGACTCGGCGCGATCACCGGAGTGGAGCGTGACGTCGTTCTCCCGGTACCACGCCATCGGGTTGAGCATGAGGTCGTCGTCGTCGACCGCGGTCTCCCCGGCCAGCACGTGGCTGAGCATGATCCGGTTGTAGTTCCCGTACGGCTCGTCGCCGATCATGGTGATGGCGAACTGTTCCCGGCCGCCGCGGGAGATGATCTCCTCCACGGTGCGCGCGCCGGCCATGCCGTTGCCGACCACGACCAACCGACGCGTGGGAACCGGCGGCGTCACGTGCTCGTCCCCCATCAGAAGATGACCATCCCGAAGTCGACGACGACCTCACCGCTCGCGCCCTCCGGCGCGGCGAGGAGGAGCTCCAGCGTGGTGTCGGGTTCCACGTCTTCGACGACCCGCAACGGCACGTTGACCGACGACCTCGCGCCCATCGGGAACATCCGCATCGGCGTGCCGTCGCGAACCAGGGTCACACAGATGAGTTCGTCGCAGCTGTTGCCGCCGCGAAAGTACAACGGCTGAGCCGTCATCCCGGGCGGGACGACGAAGGTCAGCGACGCATCGATCGGTCCCGGCTTCGACAGGCCCGACCCGGAGAACGCGTAGACACCCTGCAGGAATTGTGGAGTGCTCGACATGCCGCCACTATCCGCGAGGCGCATGAAATGCGACTTGCCTCGGTGTTACGGCGACGTTGTCTGGTTCTCACCGGCCCGGCCCGCCCGCGAGAGCGCCAGCGGGCGCGCGCGACGCCGCTACCGCGACCCCAGCGCACGCTCCCGGGCGAGGAAGAAGAACGGGATCGCGGTGGCGATGCCGACGCCGAAGGTCAGCACGACCGACGCCAGCCACCACGGCAGGATGCGCAGGCGGCGGGCCTCCGCGAGCGCCCACACGTGGAAGCCGATGACGACGAACGTCAGGTCGACCATCGCGAACCGTCCGGGCGTCGTCTTCAGGATGTCCCCCACGAAGAAGTCCTTGACCGACCCCGGCCCGTTCTGTCGTACGTAGGGGATCGCGATGGCGTTCTGCGTGACCAGCGCGGACAGGAAGACGAGGAACAATGATCGCTCTCGCCACTTCTGGTCGGAATCGGTCGTCATCAGGCCCTCCTCGACGCGTCGGAACCTCGATGGTGGCACGGCAGAGCGGCACCCCGGCCCGAAACCGGAGCGGTGGCCGTCAGGTCCGACGCCATCCCGCGGCGCCCACCATCTCGGCGACCTGGGTGAACTTCACACGGGGCCGGCCCTGTTCGAGGCCGCGACGCCGTTCGCGACGGTCGATGGCCCGCATCCCGCGGTAGCCGATCACCGTCCGGACGCGTGTGCGCACCAACGCACCGAAGGCTCCGGGCTCGCGTTCGGTCCGCGGCAGCCGGCCCGCCGCGGCGTCGGCGATGAAGTCCTCGACGGTCCGCGTCGCGCACATCTTGTTGGCGCCGATGCCGCCGCTGGGTCCGCGCTTGGCCCAGCCGAGCACATATCCGCCCGGCACGATCGCACCTGTCTCGTCGACGAGGCGGCCGTCGACGTTGCTGAAGACGCCGCGCGCGTCGTCGAAGGTGAGACCCGGGATCGGGGTGGAGCGATAGCCGATCGAGCGCACCACGAGATCGGTGGCGACGTGGTGACGCCCCTCCCCCGTGCGCACCGTGATCGACTCGACCTGCGAATCACCGGTGATCTCTTCGGGACTGCTGTGGAACAGGAACACGATCCGCCGGCGCTTCGGGTCGGCGGGATGACGGAACCGGGCGAGATCGGCACATTCGGCGTCCTCGATCACCTCGACCTCGACACCCGGGATCTCCGACAGCGCGCGGTATTCGGCCGCGGTGTAGGCCGCGGACGCTTGGTCGCGACGGCCCAGCAGCACCACTTCGTGGACATTCTGCTCGGCGAGCAGTTCGAGCGCACGGTCGGCGATGTCGGTGGTGGCCAACAAATCCGGCGGGGACACGAGGATTCGCGCGACATCGAGGGCGACGTTGCCCGTACCGACCACGACCGCACGACCCGTCGCCGGGTCGTCGGCGGTTCCGCGGCGCAGCGGTGGCCCGGCATCGACACCGGGCACGCCGTTGTACCAGGCGACGAGATCGGTGGCCGACGTCGACCCCGGGAGGTCCTCACCCGGAATACCCAGGCGCCGCGACTCACTCGCTCCGACCGCGTAGAACACCGCGTCGAAGTGCTCGGCCAGTTCGGCCGGCGTGATCTGGTCGGGACCGTCGCCGATGGTCACGTTGGTCAGCATCGTGACGCGCGGATCGCGGTAGAGCAGGTCGAATCCGCGCAGCACGCCCTTGGTGCCCGGATGATCCGGGGCGACACCGGCGCGCACGAGCCCACCGGGAGTGGGGAGTTTGTCGATGACGGTGACCTGCGCCTCGGTGCGGTCGAGCAGCGTGCGCAGGGCGTACCCGCCGGAGGGACCCGTTCCGACCAGCGCGACCCGAAGTCCCGCAGGCAGTTTCGGCACCTCGGGATAGGTGATCGACGACGCGGAGTCGTCACCGATGGGCGCCCAGCCCGAGCGAACCTCCGGGTTGGTCTTGTAGTAGTCCGCGTTGATGTCGATGAAGACCTTGTCGCGGGTGCCGAGTTTGTCCGCCGGGTAGATGGCGTCGACGGGGCAGGCGTCGGCGCATGCGCCGCAATCGATACACGCCTCGGGGTCGATGTGCAGGATGTCGGAGCTGCCGAAGCCGCGCTCCTCCGGTGTCGGATGGATGCAGTTGACCGGGCACACGGCCACGCATGCTGCGTCACTGCAACACGATTGGGTGATGACGAACATCAGAGCATGTGCGCTTTCCGGTAGTACCGCATGGCGGGCTTGGTCAACAGTCCGACCTCGTCGAGGAATTCCATGAGGTGCGCGCAGCTGCTGCGGATCATCGAGTGGAAGTGCGAGTTGCTGCGCATCTCCCGGACCGCGCGGTCGACGTCGAGCCCGGCGTCGGCAAAGGCCTTGGGCTGCACCAGACTCGTCACGATGAAGTAGGCGCCGACGGCGACCGCGAACGCACTGAACTGGCGGCGCGCCCAGCTGACGCCCTCCAGGGAGTCACGCACCTCTTCGCGCGCGAACTTCATGTGGCGCGATTCCTCGAGCACATGGATCTCGTTGACCGTGCGGATGAAGTCGAGCACGCGGTCGTCGCGCATGCAGCCGCGCTGGAAGACGTCCAGGACCTCTTCGGCGACCAGGATGCCGGCGTAGGCGACCTCGTTCTTCGCGGTCTGCATGAAGATCTTGCCGAGGCGCGAGACCTTTTTCGACGGGTGGTAGGAGGCGCCGACCATCTTCTCCGACGCCTTGGCGAACATCAGCGAGTGTCGGCACTCGTCGGCGACCTCGGTGAGCGCGAACTGGAATTCCGAACCGTGGTAGTCGCCGAGGTACTGGTCGCGGATGACCATCTCCTGCAGGATCATCTCGAACCAGATCCCGATGTTCATGATCGAGGCGAACTCGTGGCGCGTCACCGAGATCCGCTGTTCCTCGGTGAGCTCGTCCCAGTACGCGGTCCCGTACAGCGACGACCATTCCGGACTGCACCCGTACTTGGTGGGGTCCATCGGCTTCGACCAGTCGATCTCGGTCATCGCGTTGCGCGACAGCCGGGCGGCCGACGCCAACAGCCGTGCCGAGACCTCTTCGGTGCCCTGGTCCCGGAGACTGATGACATTCTCGGATCGTTCCATCGCGGCGGTCATGGAGAACTCACTTCCCGGTCGTCGTCGATCGTGACAATGATCGATGTAATGACAATGCGTGTTGTCAAGATAGCACCGCCGTGTGACCGAGTAAACGAATCGACGAATATACTCACCGGTAAGTTCAGCGCCGAGGATCGTCCTCGCAGGTCAGCGGCGTCGAAGCCGTCCGTTCAGTTGCAAGGAGTTCTCCATGCCCTCCATCTTCATCACCGGCGGCGCTGCCGGAATCGGTCTCGCCACCGCGGAGCGTTTCGGCCGCGACGGGTGGACAGTCGGCGTCTACGACGTCGATGCCGACGCGCTGGCGAAGGTGAAGGCCGACCATCCCGACTTCATCACCGGCACCCTCGACGTCCGCGAGCCGGAGCAGTGGGCCGAAGCTCTCGCCGAGTTCACCTCGCGCACCGGCGGCACACTCGACGTCCTCGACAACAATGCCGGCATCCTCCACGAGGGCCAGATCGACCACATCACGCCGGACCAGATCAAGCGGCAGATCGACATCGACGCCCTCGGCGTCGCGCTCGGCGCCCAGGCCGCATACCCGTACCTGAAGAAGACGCCGGGCGCGCACCTGGTGAACATCGGATCGGCGTCGGCGATCTACGGCCAGCCCGGCATCGCGGTCTACTCGGCGACCAAGTTCTTCGTGGCGGGCCTGACCGAGGCGCTCGAACTGGAATGGGAGCACGACGACATCCGCGTCGTCAGCATCTGGCCCCTGTGGGCGAAGACCGCCCTCGCCACCGGCGGCGCCAAGTCGACGAAGACCCTGGGCATCCGGATCACTCCCGAGCAGGTCGCCGAGAAGATCTGGGAGTCGGTGCACCCGACCCGTCAGGACAGACTGCTGCACCGCACCAGCTACTCCGTCGGCGCGCAGACCCTGTTCCTGCAGAACGCCGCCAAGTTCATCCCGAACTTCCTGAACCGGGCGGTCAACAAGTACATCGCGCAGTAGTCCACCCCCACTCGCAAACCCACCCCTTTTCCGTAGATCCACCGCGCTCGGACCGGGTGGGTTTACGGAGAAGGGGTGGGTTTGTCGGAAGGTGGGTCCGGACGGCGCATTCGTGCGTCTGATTCGTATGGACCTACCCACCGACCCGCATGGCCTGATTCTCCGCAAAGAAACCGCCGGCACCCACATCAGTGATGAACAGTTGCAGCACATGGTCGGCAACAAGACCCTCGTGCGGCTCTGGCCGGGCGCGTTGGCCGACTTCACCGCGGTCAGCGAACTCCAGGCAGTCGAGAAGCACCGCTTGACCGTCATTGCTGCGGCAAGGGCTGGACGACCCGGTCGGATCTTCAGTCACACTTCGTCAGCTGCCATGCACAGGTTGCCGATGCTGTGGCCCGACCTGTCGCAGGTCCATGTGACGTCGCCGAAAGTCGGAAAACGGGCCAAGCACATCGTCAGACATCAGGCCACCGTCAAGCCGCAGGACATCGACGTCATCGACGGGGTCACGGTGACATCCATCGAGCGCACGGCATGTGATGTCGCCCGACTGGGAACCAACCGGCAGGCCCTCGCGGTGCTCGACGCCGCGCTTCGACGTGACGCCGATCCGGACCGAATGAGACAGATCCTCGACTCGTGCCGAGGATTCAAGGGGGTCGAGATGCTCCGCCGCGCGCTGGCACACGCGAACGCATCGTCGGAGAGCATCGGCGAATCCCTCAGTCGCGCAGTCATGCTCGAGTTCCCCGACCTGCCGATACCACGACAGCAGGTCAAGATCTTCGACGACCACGGCGTGTTCATCGCTCGCGTCGACTTCCTGCTGGCGAACAGGGTGATAGGCGAATTCGACGGCATGATCAAGTACAGCGGCGGCCTCGGCGACGAGCCCGCGTGGCAGACGGTGGTCGAAGAGAAGGCGCGTGAGGACAGGCTGCGCGCGCAGGGGTACACCGTCGTGCGGTGGACATGGCCGGACCTCGCCGACAAGGCGCGCTTCTACGCGCAGATCAACAAGGCACTTCGACTCGGCGGCGTTGAGTGACCCGCAAACCCACCCCTTTTCCGTAGATCCACCGCGCTCGGACCGGGTGGGTTCACGGAGAAAGGGTGGGTTTGCGGCAAGGTCAGCGTCGTGCGGTCGGGAGCCGCAGCGCGAACCGAAGGCTCACCAGGCGCAGCGCGGTCGCGAAGACAGATCCGACGACGAGCCAGATCCAGTGTGCCGCCGAGGTGTACGTCGCGCCGACCGCGACGATGGCGGCACCGAGTACCGCGGGTACGGCGTAGAGGTCGGCGGGTGTGAGGAGGAGCGGGATCTCGTTCGAGATCATGTCGCGGAGCACGCCGCCACCCACCGCGGTGAGGAGCCCGACGGTCGTCGCGGCGAACGGGCTCGCCCCGACGTCGAGGGCGATGCTCGCACCCGTGGCCGCGAAGAGCCCCATCCCGAATGCGTCGAGCACGAGTATCGACCGGTGCAGTGCCGTGAAGGCGGGATGGAAGAAGAAGACGACGAGGCCGGCGACAGTTGCGGTGACGATGGGACCCCACCCGCTGATCGACGCGGGCGGGGTGATCCCCAGCAGGACGTCGCGCAATACGCCGCCGCCGACCCCGGTGAGCACGCCGACGGTGATGATCCCCCACATGTCGAAGTCCTTGCGGACCCCGAGCATCGCCCCCGACGCCGCGAACACCGCGATACCCGCGAAGTTGAGCACGTCGAACACCACGAGATCACCTCGCTATCCAGGGACAGGCCGGTCGGTCAGCACGCGAATGACCGCCCCGGGCGAGCCAGGGGCGGTCATCGGTATGACAGTGCGGCGCCGGTACGGCGACCGAACGAGGCTAGCGACGATCCAGGTCGATGAGACCGGCGCGAGCCGCCTTGACCAGGCGACGCGGAATCCGCACGGGGACGCCGTTCACCTTCTCTTCTTGCAGTGCGGGGTTTTCCGCCTTCCACTGCGAACGACGGCTACGGGTGTTCGCCCGCGACATCCGGCGCTTCGGTACAGCCATGGTTGAGCCCTTCTCCTACTGTGGTCTGCGTGGCCGGTGGTGACGCCTGGCATCACTGGATCGGCCCCATCAGTGCACCCCTCGACCCGGCGCGGCCGCGGCACACAACCCGACCAGACTACCTGGCGAGGACGCCCGATTCCAAAATGGCCGATCCGCACGCGCCCGGGGTCGCCTACTTCAGAGGTAGCCCCACGGCGATCGGAGGTCGGTCAACGCGATGGCCACCCAGTATGCAACCCACACGACGATGATGAACGCCCCGATGATGACCGCGGTGAGCGCCACCCCATCACCGGTCTGCCTGCCACCCGACGCCGCGATCTGTCTCCGCGCGACGATGCCGAGCACCAGCCCGACGAGGCCGCCGACCCCGACGCACAGGAGACCCAGCAGGGAGGCCACCAGGGCGGCCACGGCCAGTTTGTTGGTCGACGGGCCGTCGGCGTCGACGGGCCGGCCGCCTTCGGGGCGGGAGTCGGCGGAGGCCGATTCCGCGGATCGGGCATCACCGGGCGTGGCGAACGGTTGCCCGGACCGACCCGGGGGCGGACCCTGCGGAGGCTGACCGTACCCCGTCGGGGGGCCGTATCCCGGCCGGCCGGGGCCGGGTTGCCCCTGACCCGGCGGTCCGTAACCCTGCGGCTGTCCGTATCCCTGCTGTCCGTATCCCTGCTGTCCGTATCCCTGCTGTCCGTATCCCTGCTGCTGACCGAATCCCGGCCGGGGAGGTGGTGGGGCTTGTCCCGGTGGCGGTCCCGCCGGGGACCGCGTCGAGATCACGCGCGTGGCGTCGTAACCGGACGGGGCCGGGCCACCCGGACCCGGGTCCCCGGGGCCACTGGGCGCGGGTGGCGGCGGAACCGGCTGTGCAGCGGACGGATTCGACGGTCCACCGGTGCGGATGACCCGGGTGACACCGTCGGCCGGACTGTGCGACTCGGGAATCTCCGTGTCATCCGGTCCGGCCCCGGGTGTCGAGGTCACCGGCACCGAGTCCGGCACCTCGTCGGGGACCGCCGCCTTCTGGGTCGGTTCCCACGGCGACGGGTCGGTTGCCGAGGTGTCCGAAGGTGGGCCGGACGGTGGGGATTGCGGTGCCTGGGCCGGATCCGTCGGATCGCTACCCCCGGTCGGAGTGGTCATCGGATGCCTTTCACAAGCTGTGCCGCAGCGGGACAACGCGGGGAGATGCGTGCACGACCAACCGGCCGTGCATCACGCACAGCTTAGTGAGATAGGGCTCCGAACTGGGCCGGAGTCGATGAACACGACCCCGGATCGGCCCGAAATTCGTTCAGTAGTAGTAGGTGGAGGAGCTCGTGTCGCCGGCGACGATCAGGACGATGAACAGAACGGTCCACACCACGCCACCGACGATGGCGAGCGCGCCGGTGATGATCCCCGCCAGGCCCATCCCCGAACCACTCTGCGTGCCACCGGACTGTTCGATGTCACGTCGCGCCATGAACCCCAGCACGACGGCCGCGATGCCGACCGGTATCGACAGGAAGAACGAGAAGAACAAGCAGGCGATCAGCGAGACGACGCCGACGATGCCACAGATCAAGGCCGCGATCGCCTTGCCGTTGGTCTTCTGCGGCGGCGCGTATCCGTAACCGCCGCCGTAGGGTGCCGCGCCGTAGGGGTTCTGCGACCCGTACGCGCCGCCGTACGCCGGCGCCTGGTAGGGATCGTTGACCTGACCGTAGGACCCACCCGGCGGCTGTGCGTAGGGATCCTGGCTCGGCGTCCCGTAGCCCTGGTTGCCGGCCGGCGATCCGTACGGACTCTGGCCGTACTGCTCCTGACCATACGGGTTCTGCCCGTAGACGTTCTGGCCGTAGGGGTCCGACGACGGACCCGGCTGGTAGGTCTGGCCGTACTCGGTCGGCGCGTACTCGGGTGCGGCACCCTGGCCCTGGTCACCCTTGGAGAGGTTGGGACCCGAGTTGCCCGAGGACCCCGAGCTCGGCACCGTACCCCAGTCGTCCTGGCCCTGGCCCGAGCCCTGTCCCGGTGGATAACTCACGCACAACCCCCATGTAGATCCGACACGATGTGTTCACCAGCCTAACGATTAGACTCAACCGGTGTCTGGCGTCATCTCCGGCTTCACGGTGATCTTCATTGTAGTCGGGGTGGGATATCTCCTCGGGCGCACGCGTGTCATCGGCGACCACGCCCACGAAGTCCTTTCCCGCCTGGTGTTCTTCGTCTTCACACCGGCGCTGCTGTTCCACTCCATGGTCACCTCCGATCTGTCGGTTGTCTTCTCCTCGACGCTGGTGATCGCGGGCGGCAGCGCGTTTCTGATCGGTGCGCTGTACGTCGTCGTCGCCAAACTGTGGTTTCGACGCGCGGTTCCCGAACTCGTGATCGGCGGCCTGTCGTCGTCGTATGTCAACAGCGTCAATCTGGGTCTTCCGATCGCGATCTTCGTTCTCGACGACGCGTCGTTCATCGCGCCGCTGCTGCTGTTCCAGATCCTGATCTACTCACCGATCGCGTTGCTCGCGCTGGATCTCACCGCGCTGGACCGGGATTCGGGAAGATCGCTGCTGCGGGACTCGCTCGTCGCGCCGATCACCAATCCGATCGTCGTCGGCGGACTCGCCGGTCTGTCGGTCTCGCTGATCGGCTGGAGCCCGCCCGCGGCCGTGATGTCCCCGGTGAAGATGCTCGGTGACGCCTCCGTGCCGGCGGCGCTGCTGGCATTCGGCCTGTCGCTCACCGGCGTCGCGGTGTTCAAGAAGGGTGCGAGCCCCCGCCGCGACATCGCACTGGCAAGCGTGCTGAAGATGATCGTCATGCCGCTGGCCGTCTACGCCATCGCCCGTTGGGGATTCGGGCAGACCGGCGAGGCGTTGTTCGCGCAGGTGATCATCGCGGCGTTGCCGACCGCGCAGAATGTCCTGGTGTACGCGACCCGTTACCGGCGCGGCCAGATCCTCGCCCGGGACACGGCACTGATCACGACGCTCACGTCGATACCCACCATCATGATCATCGCCCTGCTGCTCGCCTGAACTTCCTCAGGCGTCGGGCTCATCCCGGGGCATGTACTTGACGTCGACGCCGCCCATCAGCGCCAGTCCGGTCACCCGTACCACTGGCGCGCCGGGCCGGGACGCCTTTCGCGACCGGCCGCTGAATCCGCCCATGATGCCCAGTCCCCCGATCTCGACGGTCACTCCGTCGGGCATCTTGATCTCGACCCCGCCCATGATCGCCACGCACTGGACCGTCAGCACCGGCGCGGTGAACTCCACCTCGCGAAGGTCCAGTTCGACGCCGCCCATGATGGCGGTGGCGGCGAGTTGATCGGCGACCACCGCCGTCCCGGACAGCTCGCTCCCGGACATGATGGCCAACCGGTGGCGGACGGCCGTGTCCGCGCTGCCGCCCGTCACCCGCGGGCCCGGAGACAGGCTGGCCGCAGGCATCGCGACGCCGAGTTGTGCCACCGGGAGGTCGTCGGTCAGGGCGTCGAGGTCACCAAAGGTCTTCGCGAGGACCGCTTTTCCGGCCCGCTCCTCGTACTCGACCGGGGACAGGCTGCCGTGCGCCATGGCGGCGGAGAGGATCTCGTGGACCAGTTCGCGGTCCGCATCCGCGGCGCGGAGTCGGGCACGCCGGTCGTCGGGCATCGGTGAATCGCCGGGTTGGGTCACGTCTGGAAACCCTAGTTGCCCGAGTCCGGCACGACCACCCTGATCTTTCCCCGGAGACGACCCCGAGGAGTCGTCGGGCCGGTACCTCGCATCGACGACCCCTCTGGCCAACTGCCCGACGAAAGACCCGGCCGAGCGGCATAATTCAACGAGTCCGGGCGGGACGGCCGACCGGCGTACATCGGAGGCGAAGATGAGCCAGCCCTACGATCCCGGGCAGCCCGGCGACGGCCGACCGGGACCGACGCCCTCGGGTTACCAGTCGCCGTACGGCCAATCGCATCCCCAGCAGCCGCCCTACCCGGACAGCGGGTACGCGCCGTCGGGCGGCTTCGGACAACCCGCCGCGTACGGCGGGTATCCACCGCCCCCTCCCCCGCGCAAGGACCGCGCCGGGATGCGACGGTGGGGCAAGATCCTGACCCTGCTCGGTGTGCTGATCCTGGTCCTGTCGGTCACTGTCGGGGTGGTCATGGCGATCGCCGGTATCGGGAACGTGGCCGACAAGGCGTTCGAGGTCAACCCCACCGCCGAGCAGTACTACGACGCCGGTGACGAGTTCCAGTTGTTCAGCAGCAGCACGAACGGCGTACCCGCCTGCGAGATCACCGGTCCCGCTGCGCTGGCGTCGGGTACGAACTCGACGACCGAGTTCACCTTCGACGGTTCCGGGGTCGAATCGTTCGATTCGTTCGAGGTCGTGGAATCCGGCACCTACTCGTTCCAGTGCGATTCGCCGGCCGTCGTCGCATCCATCGACGCGTCCGGCGTCCTCAGCGGTGTCGGCGGCGTGCTGCTCGCAGTCGTCGGCGGTGGATTCGGCGGCCTGCTCGCACTGGTGGGCATCGTGCTCTGGATCATCGCCGGCCGAGAGCCGAAAACCGTCTGACATTCTCGCGCCGACACATTCGCGCCGACGTCGCCGCGGCGCTCATCGACGGGGCGTCGATCAGCCGCGCCGACGTCCCTTCCGGGCCCGCAGATAGTCGCCGACCACCGCGGCGCCGAGACCGTCGACGTCCGGCGCCACCACGCGTCCGCCGATCCGGCGGGCGATCTGATCCATGAAGTGGGCCAGCCCGGGATCCTCGCCGAGACGGAAGAACGTGACCTGGGCGCCGATCCGTGCGACATGGTCGAGTTCGCGAACCGTCAGCGCGATGGTCTGCGGGTGCGGCGGATAGAAGAAGAACGGTTCGCCACTCGGATCGAGATGCGCGGTCGGCTCTCCGTCGGTGACCACCAGGACCACCGGCTGCGCATTCGGGAACCGCCGGAGGTGCCGCTGGGCGAGCAACAGTGCGTGGTGCAGGTTGGTCCCCTGCTCCATCCGCGGTTGCAGACCGGTGAGCTCGGCGATGTCGATCGACCGCGCATACCTTCCGAATGCGATGAGGTGGAGTTCGTCGCTGCGGAAGCGCGTGGAGATCAGATGATTCAGGGCGATCGCGGTGCGCTTCATCGGCGTCCACCGGCCCTCCATCTCCATCGAGAAGGACGTGTCCACGAGCAGGACCACCGCTGCCTGCGTACGGCTCTCGGTCTCCGAGACCTCGACGTCGCGGACGTCGATACGCACTCCCGATCGCGCCATCTCCGACGTCGCGAGCGACGGTTCGTGTGTCTCGGACACAGTGCGCAGCACCGCATTCGACACGGTCCGGGTGACGTCCCAGGGGTCGGTGTCGCCGAATTCCCACTCCCGGGAAGCGCCGGTCGGCTCGCCGAGCAGTCCGGTCTGGCGGGTCTGGCGATCACCCCGGCGGCCCGACAGCTGCTCGGCGATGTCGCGGAAGATCGACTGACCGAGCTGGCGCATCGCCTTAGGACTCAGCCGGAGCTGACCGTCTGCGGTGCGGTCGAAGAAGCCTTGCTCGGACAGCGCCTTCTCGAGCTCGGCCAGCATTCTCGCGTCGACCGCCGCGTCGTCGCCGAGCTGCCGGGCAAGCGCGTCGAGATCGATGTCGTCCATCTGCGCGCCGGCATACTGCTGTGACAGCTGCTCGGAGAGCGCCTCGAGTTCGGAGATGTCGCGTAGTGCCGCGGCCCCCTCGCCCAGTCCCATCGGCTGGTCGCCGGAGAACGACTGCGCGTCGTCCCAGTCCAGACCCGGTCGAGCCGCCCGGAGCTGCGAATCCATCTGCGCCAGTTGGTTCATGAGGTCCGGCGACCCGAACGCCTGCTGCGCCAGCTGGTCGAGCTCAGCGCGCTGCTCAGGGGTCAGCGAGTTGTAGAACTGTTGGGCCGCCGCCGCGCGCTGGGCGAGGGAATCGATGAGTTCCTCGGTGTTGCGCGGGTTCTCCGGGAAGAACTCACCGTGCTTGGCCATGAACTCGTCGAATGCCTCGGTGGTGTCCTCGCCCCGGTTGTGCGCGGCGAGGAGCTCGTTGAGGTCGCCGAGCATCTCCGAGATCCGTTGCCGATCCTGCTCGTTCGCCCCCTCGAGCGCTTCCTTCATGCCGGCGAAGCGCTGGTCGAGCAACTCCCGGCCGAGCAAGTCCTTGATCTTGTCGTAGTCCTCACGCGCCTGCGGACTGCGCCAGTTGTACTCCGACAGCTCTTCGACGGCCTGGGCTGTCGACGGCGGCAGACTCCCGATCTGCATCTCGGCGAAGCGGGCGTCGTCGTCGAGATCGCGGGCGAGTTGCTTGCGCTCCTCGAGTACCGCACGGTCGAGGAGTTCACGGATCTCGGCGAACGTGCCGTCGAGGTTGCGCTTCTTCAGCAGTTCCTGCCGGCGACGGTTGATCTGCTCGCGCAACTTGTCGAGTCCGCGCATGTTCGGTGTCCCGCGACGCAGCAGCTCTCGGAGCGCCCGCTGCGGCGACGCGCCGGCCATGACATCGTCGCCGATCGTCTCCAACGCCTCGCGCAGATCGACCGGCGGCGCGAGCGGATCGGGTCCGCCGCTGTACCGCTGGTAGCGCGAACGGTGGAAGCTCTTGCGCGCCATGTGTTCTCCCTAGTCTTCCACTTAGCCGTAGATGGTCTGCCCGGTCTCGTCGGCCTCCTTGCCGATCCGTCGGGCGAGGAAGAGTCCCTCGAGCGCGAGCTCGACCGCACTGGCACGCTCCCCGTCCGAGTCCGCCTCGAGGCGCTCGGCGATCTGGTCCAGAACGCCGGAGGTGGTGTCCGGCGACGGGATGGAACCCAGCAGGTCGTCGGCACGCACCCGGTCGCCGGTGACCACCGGCTCGCCGTTCTCGAGGGCGGCGACGAGCGGCGCCATGTCGACGCCGCCGAGGTGGGCACGCACCGCGTCGGCGATGGACTTGCGCATCAGGTGCTCGAGGATCTCGAGTTCCCGGCCCTCTTCGCCGGACTCGAACTCGATCTTGCCGCGCAGCACCTCGATCACCGACTCGAGATCGACCACGCGTGCCACCGCCTGGTCCTCGCCCGTCACCGTCGCCCGGTGAAGCGCCGCGGCCGCAACGGTTTCGGCACCGGCGATGGAGAAGCGGGCGGAGACTCCCGATCGCTGGTCGATCGACGGGTGGTCACGGGCGTAGCGGGTGAACCGCGCCAGGATCTCGGTGATGAAGGTCGGGACACTGGCGGTCAGATCCGCCTCCTGCTCGATCACCGACACCTCGTCGTCGAGCTCGAGCGGGTAGTGCGTCCGGATCTCGGCGCCGAAGCGATCCTTGAGCGGAGTGATGATCCGGCCGCGGTTGGTGTAGTCCTCGGGGTTGGCACTGGCCATCACCAGGACGTCGAGCGGCAGTCGCAGGGTGTAGCCGCGGACCTGGATGTCGCGCTCCTCCATCACGTTCAGCATCGACACCTGGATGCGCTCGGCGAGGTCGGGCAGCTCGTTGATGGCCACGATGCCGCGGTGCGAGCGCGGGATGAGCCCGAAGTGGATCGTCTCCGGGTCGCCGAGGCTGCGACCCTCGGCGACCTTCATCGGGTCGATGTCACCGACGAGGTCGGCCACGGAGGTGTCCGGCGTGGCCAGCTTCTCGCTGTAGCGCTGCGAACGGTGACGCCACTCGATCGGCAGATCGTCGAGCAGGTTGGCGGCCTTCCGGATCGACCCGGGGGTGATGGGTTCGTAGGGATGCTCGGCCAGCTCGGAACCCGCGATGACCGGCGTCCACTCGTCGAGGAGCCCGACGAGGGTGCGCAGGATGCGGGTCTTGCCCTGGCCGCGCTCGCCGAGCATGACGACGTCGTGGCCGGCGATCAGCGCCCGTTCCAACTGCGGGATGACCGTCGCCTCGAAGCCCACGATGCCCGGCCAGGGGTCGCGCCCCTCGCGGAGTGCGGACAGGAGGTTGTTGCGGATCTCGTCGCGCACACTGCGCTGCACGTGACCACTGGCACGCAGTTCACCCAGGGTTCGGGGTGACGGATGCCGGGTTTCGGTCGACTGGGAGCCATGCGTGGTGAAGTTGTCGTCTGGCACCTCATCGAGGCTACTCCGCGTTGTCGAGCGCGTGCTCGTCATCGCTCCTCGTCGCCGGCGTCCACCGCGGGTCCCGGCCGATGAATCCCATGAGGCGACTCACCGGGTCGGCATCGGCGTCCACCTCGACCTTCGGACCGTACTGACCCGAACTGCGGAGGATGTCGTCGATGGACGCCATGCCCTCGAGCAGTTGTCCGGCGAATCCGGGGTCGAGGTCGGGGGTGACGCCCTGGGATCGGGCGAGATCCCACGTGTGCATGTACACGTCGGCGGTGTAGAACCGGTCGATTGCCTCGACGAGTCGATGCTCGCCCGCCATCGGGTGGGTGAACGTGTCCTCGGCGGTCGGTCCGTCGAGGAGTGCCTGCACCGAGGCGGCGTGCTGTGACCACGCCCCGGCCGGGTCGTCGGCGACAGCGGGTCCCGCGGGCAGGGCCACCCCACCGGCGGCGAGGAAGCCGGTGAACCAGTCGACAAGGTGGGCCACGACGTCGCGTGCCACCCACCCGTCGACCGGCGTCGGCACCTCCCAGTCGCGGACGTCGGCGATGGCCTCCGCGAAGTCGGAGGCCACCTCTCGGTGACGCGACGATGCATCCAGTTCCGGCAGGGTCACGCCGGACACGATCAGATCTCGCCCTCGGTGAGCATGCGGTCGAGTGCGGCGTATCCCTCGTTCACGCCGACCTCCATGCCCGAGGCGAGCCAACCGTCGCGCGCTTCGAAGCTGTCGCACAGGGATTGGGCGTGGAGCCGCGTCGTGCCGTCGCCCAGATCCTCGAACCACAGGGTCTCCAGCGACACCGCATCGGGCATGCCGAGGAAGGTGAACGTCTGCACGATCTTGTCTTCGCCCACGGTGTGGAAGCACCCGCGGAATCCGAACTCCTGCCCCTCGTGGGTGGAGACATAGCTCCAGCTGCCGCCGTCGCGGACATCCCACTCGATGACCCGGCTGCTGATCGCGTCCGGCCCGACCCACCGGACGAAGAGTTCGGGGTCGGTGTGGGCCTTCATCAGCTGGGCGGGAGTTCCGCGGAAGTCGCGGGTGATCCGGATGAGGGGGACCTCTTTGTCGGCCTCGATGGCGGCCTCGGGATAGCGGGTCTGCGTTGCGGTCATGACACCTTTCCTTCCTTGTGGAGTGGTTGTTCGACCTCGGGGTCCGACACCGTCGGATGCTGGGCCTCGGGGCCGTCGTTCATCTCGGCGAGCAACGCGTCGAGGCGCTGGTAGCGCTCCTCCGCCCGCTTCCGGTACCGCTCGATCCATGTGGTCATGAGGTCGAACACCTCTGCTTCCAGATGGACCGGACGGGTTTGGGCCTCCCGGGTTCGGGTCACCAGGCCGGCGTCCTGCAGCACCTTCAGGTGCTTCGAGACGGCCTGGATACTGACGTCGTACGGTTCGGCGAGTTGGCTGACCGTCGCATCCGAGACCGCCAGCCGCGCAACCATGTCGCGCCGCGTCGGGTCCGCGAGTGCGGCGAACACCTTGGACAACTCGTCTGCCATCCGACCTCCTCAACCGTTTGGTTGAATACGATGGTGCGCCGGATCGTCGACCTTGTCAACCCCTCGGTTGAATAAGCTGGTCCCGGCTCGTGGACGACGCACTGAGCGGCATACGAGAACTCCCACCGCCGGCCGGGTGGCCGATGGTGGGAGTTCGGGATCGTCGGGAGGTTGCGGTCAGGCAGGTCCGATGGGCGCCTCGCCGCGCAGGGTGATCCGGTGCATCACCCGGCGGGCGTCGCCGTAGTCGCGGTTCGCGTAGTGCAGCGTGTTCCGGTTGTCCCAGAGGACGAGATCGCCGAGACGCCAACGGTGCCGGACGATGTGTTCGGGCTTGGTGAGGTGTGCGTAGAGCAGGTCGAGGATGCCGCGGCTCTCCGCCTCGGAGACGCCGTCGATGTGCGACGTGAAACCGGGATTGACGAACAACGACTTCCGGCCCGTCTCGGGATGGATGCGCACCACCGGGTGGGTGACCGGCACCAGCTCGGTGACCTCCTCACCGTCCCAGGTGTTGCCGCGGCCGTTGCGTCGTTGCTTGAGGTAGTAGCCGAATTCGCGGTTGCCGTCGTGTACCGCGCTGAGTCCGTCGATCATCCGCCGGACCGGTTCCGACAGCGACTGGTACGCGAGCTCGGCGTCCGCCCAGTTGGTGTCACCGCCGTTGCGCGGCAACACAACCGGACGCAGGATCGAGCCCATCGGCGGACGCGGCATGAAGGTGACATCGGTGTGCCACACGTCGGCGAAGCCGTTGTCGGCGCTGTCGAGCGAGTAGACCTCGCCGGGGACGTCGCCGCTGTTCCACACCGGATGCCCGAAGGTCAGGTCTCCCAGCCGGTTTCCAAACCGGATGTGCGCCTCGTCGTCGAGATGCTGATCGCGCAGGACGATGACCTTGTAATCGATCAGCGCCCGGCGCAACGCGGACACCTGGGCGTCGGTGGCGGATGCGACGTCGACGCCGCGGATCTCGGCACCGAAACTCGGGCCGAACTCGTCGATGTCGAATTCGACTCCGCCGGAGATGGTTCCGGCGTCAGGACGGTGCGTGGGGACGACGGGGTGAGAGGTGGTGGTCATGAGGATTGTTCTCCAGGTCGATGCAGGCGGGGGCCGGAGCGGGGTGCGCCGGCGGCGAACCGTGATGCGATCCGTCCGCCCAGTTCATCGAGTGGAGGGTGCCCTGGTGTGCGCTGATCGTGCCGAACGCGCCTCGCGTATTTCCGCTGGTTGAGCCGGCGAGGAGCGGAGCCGCCGGGCCGAGCAAGCGACGAAGGAGCGCGTCGAGGTCGACGAGCCGAGTCGAAGCCATTGCTGTGGCGGACGACGCTGGAAGGGAGGGCACCCCCACTTTCTAACCGGCCGCCGCGCCACCGGACAGGGTTGAGCCCACGCTGAGGAAAAGGCCGGCCGCTCATGCGACCGCGGCATCCGTCACCTCAGCATCTTTCACGGCGGCCTCCTTCACCGCGGCACCGATCTCGGCGCGCAGGGCGGCGTATTCGGGTGAACCGCGCAGTTCGTCGGGTTCGACGCCGGTGCGCGGCAACGTCGAGATGAGGTCCAGTGCGATCCGTCCCGGTCGCTTGGTGAGCACGATGATCCGACTCCCCAGGAACGCTGCCTCGTCGGCGCTGTGGGTGACGAAGACGTTGGTGCGTCCGCTGTCCGCGCTCACCGCCCGCACATCCTCCTGCAATCGTTCCCGAGTCAGGGCGTCCAGCGCCGCGAACGGCTCGTCGAGCAGCAACAACGGCGTATCGGCCGCCAGCGCACGGGCGATGGCCACCCGCTGCTGTTGCCCGCCGGAGATCTCCCAGATGCGCCGGCCGGCGGTGTCGTCCAGACCGACGCGTTCGAGGAGTTCGGCGCGGCGTGCCGCCCGTTCGGACTTGGGGACCTTCGCGTACTTCAGCGCGAGATCGACGTTGCCGCCCACCGTCTTCCACGGGAACAGGCGCGGTTGCTGGAAGACGACCCCGGAGGTCACCCCGGGCACCGGGGCGGCTCCAGACACCTCTACCCTCCCCGCCGTCGCGGGTTCGAACCCGGCGATGAGTCGCAGGAGGGTGGACTTGCCGCATCCGGAAGCACCCACCAGCACGAGGAACTCGCCCGGCGGGACGTCCAGGTCGACCGGGCCGACCGCGGTCACGGCGTCAGCACCTGTCCCGTACCTCTGGGACACGTTGTGCAGACGGATCGAGCCGCGGCGCCCCTCGGGTCGGTCCGGCGGACTACTGCTGTTCGAGGACACCCGGCAATCCCTCTGTGTAGATGGCCTCGCGGAAGGTCTCGATCGGCGGTGCGGCCGGGATCTGCTGCTGCTCGGCGAGGAACACCGCCGCGCTGTGCAGGTTCTCGGAGAGATTGCCCGGGTTGCCCTGGGTACCGAGCCACGTCGGACTGGTCAGCTCCGCGACGGTGAGGAAGGTGCCCTGCTTCAACTGGTTGGCCGCATCCTCCGGGGTCGTGCCCAGCTGCGCGGCGACGGCGTCGGCAGCGGCCTGCGGGTCGTCCTTGATGAGGGTGAGCGCGCGGGCCTGGACCTGCCGCCAGGTGTTCACGACCTCCGGGTTCGCCGTCGCGAACTCACTGGAGACCACACCGAGGTCGAGCGTGGGCTTGCCCGCGGTGGCCAACTGCCGGCTGGCGATGAGAGTCGTTCCGTCCTGGCGCAATTCGTCGAGCGTGGGCAACCAGGTGTAGACCGCGTCGCCGCGCTGCCAGGCCGCCAGCGAGGCCTGCGGCTGCAGATCGATCAGGTTCACGTCCTTCGGGTTCACGCCGGCCTGGTCCAGCGCGGCGAGCAGGCTGTAATGGGCGGTGGACGCGAACGCTGTCGCGACCCGCTTGCCCTTGAGATCGGCGACGGTCTCGATGCCGGTTCCGTTGCGCGCGACAAGGGCCTCGTTGTCGCCGGCGACGTCGAGCACGAAGGCCACCTGGTACGGGATGTTCAGCGGCGCGGACAGTCCGCGGGCCACCGGGCTGGACCCGATGGCGGTGAAGTCGACCTCTTTGGCGACGAACGCGGTGTTGATGTCGGCACCGGAGTCGAACTTGGTCCACTTGATGTTGTAGTCCGGCAGCGCTTCTTCGAACCACCCGTTGTTCTTGACGATCAGGTCGCCGCTCGGGAACGACTGGTAGGCAAGCCGGATCGTCGGCTTGCTGTCGTCCCCGGAGTTGTCGACCGAGCAACCGGCGAGCACCAACGCCACTGCGGCGATCATCCCGAGCACCGCGCCGAAGCGCGACCGGCGCACCCGGGACGAACCGGCCCCTTTGCGTGTGATTGTCATGTCTTTCAGGCCTTTCCGCGCCACGGCACCACTCGGTGCTCGATTGTTCGTAGGAGCCCGTCGATGATCAGTCCGGACAGACCGATGGCGATGATGCCGACCAGGACGACGGGGGTGTTGTTGTAGTTGCTGGCGTCCTTGACCACGCCACCGATTCCGGGAATGCCGTTGAAGAGCTCGGCAGCGACCACGGAGGAATACGCGATGCCGACCGAAAGCCGCACGCCGGTGAAGGTCTCGGGCAGCGCCGAGGGTACGACGACGTCGCGGATCACCTCGGATCGCGAGGCCCCGAGCGCGCGCGCCGCCTCGATGAGACTCACCGGCGCGGCACTGACGGCGGCGGTGGTCGCCACCGCCGCGGGCGGTAGCGCGGCCAATGCCAGCAGCGTGATCTTCGGCGCCTCGTCGATGCCGAGCCAGATGACCAACAGAAAGAAGTAGGCCAGCGGCGGTAGAGCGCGCAGGAACGTGAGCCACGGTTCTAGCAGGCGTCGGAACCACCCCACCGTTCCCATCGCCAGACCGAGCAGCACGCCGAGGATCACGCCGATCGCCACACCTGCGAAAACCCGGCGCAGCGTCATGTACAGGTGTTCCCACCAGTAATAGTCGGCATAGCCGCGGATTCCGTCGTGCGTCGTGGACATGTCGACGAAGGCCTGCCACACGGTGCCCAGGCGCGGCACGAAGGTCTCACTCCAGATCCCGCTGACGGCGACGACCTGCCACACGGCGGCGAACAGCACCACCGAGAGCAACGGGAGTCCCACCCGGGTCAACAGCGATCGCGCGCGAGACGAACCGCCGGGCGACGTGCGCTCCGCCCCACCACCCGCTTCGTCCGGGGTGATGTCCACAAACAAGGTCACCGTGCATGTCTAGACATCGCGAACCCCGGCGGCCAGAGTTTTCCTCTCCGAGAGGAAAACTCCCGCCGGATGCATACGGATCCGGAGCGATGTGCTTGTGGCGTGGGGTTTCTCTGGTCGCGTCCGTGTGGGCGTTGCCTAGAACACGAACTGCGCGGTCACCTCGGCGACGCCGGCCAGCGCGGACTAGACGCGAGCGTGTAGCGCGACTCCGGCGGCTGTCCATCCGGGTTCGTCGTCGAGGTCGGCGTCGTGTGGACGCGCGTTCCACACGTCGTTCCACTCGGTGAGCTCCGCTGCCAGCTCGGGGTCGAGGCCCAGGCGCAATGGGTCGGCGGGGTAGTTCTCGGTGAAGTTCTCCCAGAGTGGTCCGGCGCCCCACTCGGGAAACATGCGGATGAGCCGCAGGTCGTCGGGAAGCACCACCGGTCGTGACTCTGCGGAGCGGGAGGCAAGATATCGCAGTTGCATCTCGGCTCGCCCTGCCCGCTCGACCCGTGTTCGAGCGGGCTCCCGATAGTCGTACCCCGACAGCCACACCAATCGCTCATGGTCGGCTCGATCGTCGCCGACAGCGAGCGACCACAACTCGTCCTGATCGGTGAAGAAGTAATCCGCGTCCGAGATCACCGTCGTCACATCACATCCGGAGCAGTCGAGGACCTCCGCGCGGCAACCGGCCCCGTCGCACTCGAAACCGAAGAGTCTCGAACGTGTCTCGCCACCGGTGTCATCGCCACCCGACCGCGCCGTGTTGCTGTTCGTCATCTCTTCACACCCCCGATCAGCCAGAATCTCACATACATCCAGCCGCCCTAAGCGACAAACCCTTTGCGACCGAGGTGCACGACAAGACGCCTGCGCGTCCGAGGTGCGGGAAGCGTACGCATGCTTCCTGATCCGAAAGAACCGCAAACCCCTGGTCCCTGAGGTGCGAGGAGCGCAAGCCGCCGGGCCGAGCAAGCGACGAAGGAGCGCGTCGAGGTCGACGAGAGGGTCCTATAGCTTGTCAAGTGCTCCGAGGTCGGTGGTGAGGTCGCGGAACACTTCGCGGGCGATGTATCGCTTGAGGCAGCGGAGGATGTCTTTCTTCGTTTTGTGTTCGGCGGAGCGGCGTTCGACGTAGGCGCGGGTGGGGGCGTGGGATTTCATGCGTCCGACCGCGATCATGTGCAGAGCGCTGTTGGCTTGCCGGTCCCCGCCCCGGTTGAGTCGGTGGCGGCTGGTTTTGCCTGAGGATGCCGGTAACGGTGCGGCGCCGACGAGTTTGGCGAACCGTGCCTCGGTGCCCATCCGCTCGACGTTGTCACCGGCGGTGATCACCAGGCGGGCGGCGGTGATCGGCCCGATCTGCGGGCGCGAGAGCAGGGTGGGTACCAGCTTGCTCAGCAGTCGTGTGAGTTCGCGGGCCAAAGACCGGGCTTGTTGTTGGGCGAGTCGGTGTCGGTCGAGCAGCGACCGCGCCGCGCGCACGAACGCCGCGGCCGGCGCGGACAGATCAGCTTTCTCGGCTGGTACCGGCAAGTCTTTGATGAATGCTGCCCGCTTGGCGATGGTGCGTGCCTGGCGCGCTTGATCGGCGTACTCGGCTGGTGCGGTGGTACACAGGTCACGGATCTGGTTACCGATGCGGGTGGCTTCCTCGACGGCCGAAGCCCTTGCCACGGTGAGCATCCGAACAGATTCGACCGCGCCTCGGGTGTCTTTGGCCACCGCGGTGGCGCGGCCGGTGATGGCTGCCATCGCTGCGGCGTAGGCATCGAGTTGATCGGTCTTACCGTGGGCGTAGCGGCGCGGCAGATCGGGGGTGTTGACCTCGATCACTCGCACCCCTTCGGCGGTGAGCATGCGGGTCAACCCGGCCCCGTAGGAGGCGCTCGATTCCACTGCGGCATCCTCGACGCGGCCGAAGCCACACGCCCACTGCCACAACTGGGTGTAGCCGGCGGTGGTGGTCGGGAACTCGCGATCGGCCAGCGGGCGGCCGTCGGTGGCGACGATCGCGGCGTGGTGGGTCTGTTGATGGGTGTCGACTCCGAGTACGACCACTTGCGTGGTCACTGCTGTCTCAGCCATTCTGGCGGTGTCTCCTTCACTGCGGTGTGGGATGACCTCACCGGGGCGGGTGGACAGGACAGTGAAGAGTCACGGCCTACCAGCCAGACAGGGTCCTAATCAGGTCACACCCGCCCCGGTCCTCACAGGTCACTTGGTGCAGGTGATCGACCGGAGTTCTGGGCCGACACATCTCGCCCATGACAGCACCGTCAGCCACGAAGTAAGTCAGACCCAAACCCGGTCAACCACCCACACCCATTCTCACTGCCACGAAGGGCCCTGATGAGGCACCTTGCGAGCCCTTCGTGGCTCGCTTCGCTCGCACCTCAGCAAGCAGAAGTCTGAACGCTCACGAGTGCTTTTCGTAGTCCACAACGGCCGCCAGGCCGTACTTACTGAGGTGCAAGAAACGAACCCTCCCCCGCTCCCCGAGACGGGAGAAGCGCAAGCACCGACCCCCTCCGTCCCCCGAGGCGCGACGAGCGCAAGCGACGAGCCTCGAAGGGGTCTACACCCCAGGCCGAACTCAAAACCGCTCGCAATCAGGCCGATCGAACGTGAACCGAATTGCGGGACGAGTGTGACTGGAGTACACCTTTGTCAACAATCCACGCCCACTCAACGCGAATCGACGCACAGACGACGAAATATGCTGCACAGTCGATGAATTCGTGGTTCTCGGCCTGTGGAATTTTCTCGAAATCGAACGAATGTTGCGGTACCTTGGAGTCATGCCAGAGCTCGCCACCCTCCTCGATCAGCTCATCGAAACCACCCCACCCGCCGACGACCCAACCGGCAGAGCAACATTCGACGCCCTCGAGACACTGCGCCTGATCCGCAACACCGTCGACCACCAGATCGTCACCCACACAGCGCAACTCGACGACCTCTGTGTCGCCCAGAAAGCGGGCAGCACCACCAAGAAACTGCTGATCGAGTCAGGCCATGCCCCGGTCGCCGCTCTTCGCACCATGCGCAGTGTCGACGCCCTGCCCAACCTGCCCGCTTTGGCGCGTCACGCGGCCGACGGGCGGCTGTCCAGCGAGATCGTCGACGCCATCGTCCGAGGCATGCACCAGATCGACAAGCGTTGTGGTGAGGCGCTTTCCGACGACAAGCGCTCACGGTATGAGCTCGAACTCATCGCCCAAGCACTGTCCGGTGCGACGCCGACGCAAGTACTCAAGCATGCCCGAGCCATCGTCAACACTCTGGCGGACACCTCCGACACCAGCGTACCGGCCGCCGACGACCCATCGCTGAACGCGGTCAACGCGCACACCACCGACGACGGTCGCGTCGAAATCCGGGCCGACCTCACCCAGATCGTCGGCGAGAAGTTCCAGGCCATGATCGACGAACGATCGTGTCCACGGCCCGAACCCGACGGCACCGAGGACCGGCGCACCGCCGAGCAACGCCGCGCCGACGCCTTCGAACTGATCCTCGATCAAGCAGCGATCGGCGCCACCCTCGACACCGTCGGAAGCCCACGCACGCAACTGATGCTGACGATCCCCGCGACCGGAGACCTGGCGACGCTGCCGTGGACCGGATCGGTCAGCCATGCCACCGCGAAACAGGTCTCCTGCGACGGATCCGTGACCGAGATCGTCCTCGACCGTGAGGGCGTACCACTACAGATGGGTCACACCCGCCGGTTGTATCCGGCACACTTACGCAAAGCAGTGATCGTGCGCGACGCGTGTTGCGTCAAATGCGGTGCACCACCGTCACATACCCAGGTCCACCACATCAAGTCGTGGGCCGACGGCGGACCCACCGACCTCGACAACGGCTGCCTGCTCTGCCAACGCTGCCACACCCAGGTCCACCACCACGGCTGGGACATCGTGATGGGTTTCGACCGTCATCCCTGGCTCGTCCCACCCGCGACCATCGATCCGCAGCGCCGACCACTACCCGCCTACAACAGACGCACCATGCGACTCGACGACGCCGCCTGACCGCTGCCGCCACAGACCACCAGACTTTCGCGTAGCACCTTCCGCACCCGGGCCACACCCGGGACCGCATCCGTCCCTTGACAACTCCACAGTGACACTGCAGTCGGCTCCGTTCCCGGTCGGATCGTGGACCGGGAACGGGGCCGTACTGTGACACCCTCGCCGCTACTCCGCCCTTGCACCTGGACCACATGCGGGCTGACGGCCGCCGTGAACTGCCAAATGGGCTGCCGCCCCGTCAGTGGGCCGCGATACTTCCGACTGCGGCAAATCGATGTCCGGTAGCGCACCCTGTTGGGCAGCTTCACCTGCAGGCCGAAGTTCCTCTTAGACAACTGCGCCCAATGGAAAGACCGGCATCGCTGTATGCCCGTGCCCCCGACATTGAAGCGCTCCTTCGGCCGAACGTGCGCTACTGACAACATACGCAACCGATCCGCGGAAGCGTGGCTGCCCCACCCCCGGCCGCAAGGCTCAACCGAGGAGCGCAGTCGACCTCGACCGGCGGGACTGTCTCGCATACCTGCCCCGACTTGTGACCGACAGACTGCAACTCGACTCCCAGACCTCGATCGAAGTCTGCCGGTCGAGTTGAAGTTTGCCGGTCGCCGGACCCTTCGTGGCTCGTCGCTGCGCTCCTCGCACCTCAGGGAGCAGGGGCTGACGCGCCCTCCGCAAGCTCCGGACGCACCTCAGGGAGCAGGGGCTGACGCGCCCTCCGCAAGCTCCGGACGCACCTCAGGGAGCAGGGGCTGACGCGGGCACACCGACGACAACCGCCTGCTCATCACGCCGACGTCAGCTGACCGCGAGCCACGCCGCGAGTCCGAGCCCGCACACCCCGACCACGATCCGGAGCGGCCCGGGCGGCAGCCGTTTCACGACAGGCGGGCCGCACCACCCGCCGGCAAGACAGCCGACGGCCATGGCGAGCGCCGCCCACCAGTCGACGGGACCCCAGATCATGAAACCGATGGCAGCGACGGTGTTGGCGATGCCGAGGAACAACGACTTGGACAACGCTGCGCGCCACAATGGTTCGCTGGTCACCACGAGCATCAGCGCGAGGATCATGATGCCGGCGCCCGCCCCGAAGTACCCGCCGTACACCGAGATCAGCGTCAGGCCCAGGATGAACACCCAGGGACGCTCGACGTGCGAGGTGGCCCACCGCCGCAGAACCGGTTGCGCCAACAGGGCGATCGCGGCGATCGCCACCAGGAACGGCACAACGGCTTCGAACGCCTCGGCCGGCGTCGACAGCAACAGCACCGCCCCGACCGTGCCGCCGATGAGCGAGGCGATCGCGCCGATGATCAGCCGCCTGCGGTCACCGTCGAGGAGGGAGCGTCCCGACTGTGCGGTACTGCCAACCCCGACGGCGACCAGCGCGACCGTGTTCGTGACATTGGCCGCGATCGGACTGAGTCCGACCGCGAGCAGTGCGGGATAGCTGACGATCGACGCCAGCCCGGTGATGTAGCCGATCAGGCCGGCGCCGAAACCGGCGACGACCAGTAGAGCGAGATCAGTGAGCGAAATGACGCGCCCCGGTGAGGTAGAGCGTCACGCCCGCCTCGTCGGCCGCCTCGATCACCTCGTTGTCGCGAATCGAACCGCCCGGCTGCGCAACGGCTTTCACCCCGGCCGACAGCAGTACCTGCAGTCCGTCCGGGAAGGGGAAGAACGCGTCCGACGCCCCGACGCTCCCCGCCGCCCGGTCACCGGCGCGTTGCACGGCCAGGTGCGCGGAGTCGACGCGATTGACCTGGCCCATACCGACGCCGACCGACGCACCGTCGGACGCCAGCAGGATGGCGTTGGACTTCACCGAACGGCACGCACGCCAGGCGAACTCGAGGTCGGCAAGGGTCTGGTTGTCGGCCGGCGGACCCGCCACGAGGTTCCAGTTGGCCGGATTGTCGCCGTCGGCGTCGAGGACGTCGCGCTGCTGCATCAGCAGTCCGCCCGACACCGGCTTCGTCTCGATCCCGGTCGCCGCCGGCGGGGTGGCCACCAGGACGCGGATGTTCTTCTTACGGGTCAGTACCGAGAGCGCACCGTCGGCGAAGCCGGGCGCGACGATCACCTCGGTGAAGATCTCGGCGACCTGCTCGGCCATCGCCACGGTGATCTCACGATTGGCGGCTATGACACCGCCGTAGGCGCTGACGGGATCGCACGCGTGCGCCTTGCGATGTGCCTCCGCGATGTCGGCGCCGATGGCGATGCCACACGGGTTGGCGTGCTTGATGATCGCGACCGCCGGGGCATCGAAGTCGTAGGAAGCGCGCCACGCGGCGTCGGCGTCGGTGTAGTTGTTGTAGCTCATCTCCTTGCCGTGGAGCTGCTCGGCGGTCGCAACCCCGCCGGCCCCGGCGTTACCGACATACAGTGCGGCCGGCTGGTGCGGGTTCTCGCCGTAACGCAGCACCGCGGAGCGGGTCCAGGTCGCACCGGCCCACGCCGGGAACTGCGACTCGTCCTCGGGCGCAACCACACTCGACATCCACGACGCGACCGCGACGTCATAGTCCGCGGTGTGCCGGAAAGCCTTTGCCGCGAGCTTCTTCCGGTCGACGAGCGAGAACCCGTCGGCCGTGAGGGCCTCGGTCACCAGCGAGTAGTCATCGGGATCGACCACGACGGCGACCGACGGGTGGTTCTTCGCGGCCCCACGCACCATCGACGGGCCGCCGATGTCGATTTGCTCGATGCACTCGTCCGGAGTCGCACCGGACGCCACCGTCTCGGTGAACGGATAGAGATTGACGACGACGAGATCGAATGCGGCGACGCCCAGTTCGTCGAGCTGAGCCACATGATCGGACTTACGGGTATCGGCGAGGATGCCCGCGTGCACCTTGGGGTGCAGGGTCTTGACGCGGCCGTCGAGGCACTCGGGGAAGCCCGTCAGCGTGGACACCTCCACGACCGGCACGCCCGCGCCGGCGATGGTCTTCGCGGTGGACCCGGTGGACACGATCTCCACTCCGGCCGCGTGTAGTGCCGTCGCGAGGTCGGCGAGACCGCTCTTGTCGTAGACACTCACCAGCGCGCGCCGAATCGGTCGACGAGAGCTGTCAGAGCTGGGTGCGTTCACGGGATGCGGGCCTTTCGTCCATCGATGACTACTCCTCTGGTGACCAGTGCGGTCACCACGTCGGCGAGCAACACGCGCTCGACCGTCTTGATTCGCTCGTGCAGGGTGTCGGCGGTGTCGTCGTCGACGACGCTGACCACCTGTTGCGCCAGAATCGGGCCGGTGTCCACGCCCTCGTCGACAAGATGGACCGTCGCGCCGGTGACCTTGACGCCGTAGTCGAGCGCCTCGGCGACCCCGTGGGCGCCCGGAAACGCGGGTAGCAGCGCCGGATGACTGTTGACGACGCGACCGCCGAACCGGCCGAGAAAAGCCGGGCCGAGGATCTTCATGAAACCGGCGGTCACCACCCACTCCGGCTCGATCGCGGCGACCTCGTCGGTCAGCGCACGATCCCACGTCGCACGGTCGGCGTGGTCGGCGACACGGCAGGTGATGAGCGGGATGTCGTGGCGCTGCGCGACCTCTTGCGCCCGGCACGAGCGGTCGACCACGATCGCCGCGACACGGAACGGGGCATCCTCGTCACCGGCGCGCGCGATCAGCGATTCCAGCAGCGAACCGGTGCCCGACGCCATCACCACCAGCGGGGTGCGACCAGGTGCCGTCGGGGATGTCACGTCGTCGAGACTAATCGCCGCACGTTGGGCTGCCCGCGCCGGGTGGCGCCGCCGGGGCACGCCCGGGAAGCGCGCTGTCAGCGTTGCCGTGAGGCCCCGTGCGAACCGGGATGGAGGTCGTGATCCACGTCGACCGCGAGATCCGCCACGTCGAGATCGTCGTCGTACACGCGGTTCTTCGCCGGCGCGCGCCCGGATGCGGTGTCGAGATCAGAGTCGTCCGGGTCCGACCCGGCGACGTACTCCGCGTCGTCGTCCGCGAGGTCAGCGTCCCCGAATTCACCGTCGTCGAACTCGCCGTCGTCGTACTCCGAATCCTCGTACTCCGAATCCTCGAATTCGCCGTCCTCGACCTCGGAGTACTCGGCGTACTCGTCGTCCTCGTCCAGATCGGTGACGATGACGTATTCGTCTTCGTAACCGAGGTCGAGGGGATCCTCGAAGTACTCATCGCCGACAGCGAGACGTGCCGCTCGGGTCGACGGCAGGAAGGCGTACACGAGCACGATGAGCAGGCCGACGACCGCGATCCAACCCAGCGTGAAGACCCCGGCCGCCGACACCGTCACGACGACCTCGCCGAACTCCCCCAGCGTTCCACCCGCCGAGACGGTGAGAACGGCGACCACCGAGGCCGCGACCGCCGCGGCGACACCCACCGAACGCACGTGGGCCATGGGATCGAGGTCGCGGCATCGCCAGCCGACGAACGCGGCGACCCCGGCCGGCACGAGCAGTCCGGCGAATCCCCACGCCCCGGCACCCGGCCCGTCGGGAAGGACCGCGAGAACCGGGACGGGCGGGACGGCGTCACCGCGGACCGTGAACAGGTCGACGGTCGTCGCACCGATCTGGACGTCGGAACCCACGAGCACCGCCATCGCGGCGACCATCACGTTCGGGAGGTAGAGCATCGACAGCAGGGTGAGTCCCAGGAACCCATCGAAGTCGTAACCGGTCTCGATCAGTTCACCGATCTGCCCGTGCCTCATCAACATGCGCAGACACACCAGCACGGCTCCGGCCACCAGTAGCAGCATGGCCGCCACCAGCCCGTACCGGAAACCGCGACGATCGGCGTGGGTCACACCCCCGCGGACGGCGAAGTCGCGTCGTCGGCTCCACACGACACCGGCGACCGCCGCACCGCCGTGTACGCCGAGGGTGTAGAGGAACGCGAGCAGCGCGTTGGGCGTCTGCACCGGCAGGACCGACCCGCCGTCCATGACGACCGCCAGGGACATCGCGGTGATGAGAACGGGACCGCTCACCGCCGAGAACACGACGGCGCCGAGGTCGAACAGGTCGTGCCGATCGCGTTCGTTCGAGTTCGTGCCACCGGCGACGGCCCGGGCCGTCAGCCAGGCAGTGCCGGCGGCGACCGCCAGCGTCGGCAACAGCGGCAGCACACCTACGGTGACCCCGCTGATCGTGACCGGCACCTGGTGGACGGCCAGCCAGCCCGAGGCGATCGCACTCGGCAGTCCGGTCAGGCCGCTGCCGGCCAGCAGCAGCACCGAGAGCATCACGACGATCAGCGTCACCAGCGCTATCGCGGGAACGGTGAACGCGACAACCGCGAGCTGCCGGGCCGAGCCCTCGGCCGCCGTGCGCTGCGCACGACGTGATCGCCGCAGGTTACGCAGCTGCGACGCCAGATTGTCCGTGGTCGGGTCCGACTTGAGGGAGGGCATCGTCATGAGCCTGACACGGTCCCGGCCGAGGCCGTCGTAGACGCGCCGAGCGGGCTGCGAAAGGGAGTCAGCTCACCGTGTGGCTTCGACTCGGCTCGTCGCTGCGCTCCTCACCGGCTCAACCAGCGGGGGCCGGCTTGGCCGACGGCGAAACACAGAGCCCCGTCGACCGATGGTCGACGGGGCACTGTGGGGTTCTGTCAGTTGCCGCTGCCGGTGGGCGGTTCCGGCTTCTGGAAGACCGTGGTCGAGTGGTCTCCGGCCGGGGTGTCGGTGCCCGAGGGGCCAGCGGATCCACCGGGCGCGGCCGGGGATGCGCCCGAGGCGCCGGCCGCGTACTGGCCGGGTCGGTAGTCCCCGTAGCCCGACTCGCCGTGACCGGAGGCCGATGCCGACGATTCGCTCGCACCGCCGGAGTAACCGCTCTGACCGGCGGTCGACGCGCCCGACGACTGCGAGTAGGCCGACGGGTCGTAGTTCGCCGACGACTGCTGGCCGTATTGAGCCTGCGCGCTGCCGGTGCCGTAGGCGGTGGTCTGCGCGTCGCCGTAGCCACCGGTCTGCTGGTGAGCGCCGGTGTCGGACTGCGCGGCCGACGAGCCGGGGGCCACCGCTGCGGTTGCCGAGCCCACCGCGGGCGCCACCTTGATGACGCCGGCGTCGACGAGCAACCACACGACTGCGAGGACCGCGGACAGGAGGGTGAAGATCAGCAGCACGATCGCCCCGGCACCGTTGTCGTCGATGTTGAGGAACTGGAACAGCGTGATCAGGAACGAGGTGATCGCCAGCGACGCCACGATCGGCGCCGCAGGCACCTTGATGCCCGGGATCAGCGAGATGAGCGCCAGGATTCCGGCAACGCTGATCAGCGTGTACGGCGCGTTGTACTGGGTCTGGAACAGCTTGAGCGCGAAGTCATAGGTCTCGGCGGCGGACAGGAACCCGCTGAAGAGGACGATGAGGCCGAAGGCGCCGATCGCGGCGGCGAGGAGAACCGGGGTGATGGCCGGCAGTCCCTGACTCGGCGCCTTGGTCGGCTGCGGGGAGTATCCGTACTGACCGTAGCCCTGCTGGCCCTGCTGGTCCTGGCCGTATCCGGGTTGGCCGTACCCCTGCTGGCCATATCCCTGCGCGGGGCTCTGGCCGTAACCCGGCTGCCCCTGGCCGTAGGACTGTCCGCTCTGACCGTACCGCTGACCCCCGTACTGCTGACCCCCGTACTGCTGGGCCTGACCGTACTGGTCCGAGCCGGGCGCGGGGCTCGCCTGCGGACCCGTGTTGTGCGCGCCGGACTGGGGATATCCGGATTGATTGCCGTACTGGCCGTAGGACTGGCCGGACTCGGGCTGCTGCTGCCCGTAGCCGCCGGGTGGGTAGGTCATGACGATCTCCTGGTCGGGTCGGTCGGTCAGGATCAGCGGGTCGCGTCGAGGTGACGGCGTCCGGCCGTCGCCCCCCACGAGCGCAGAACTATCGACCACGCTAGTACACATACCCGCCGGGTCCGATGACCCTTGCACATCGGGGTCGCCCCGCCGGGCCAGAATCCCGCTCACCAGCGATGCGCGCGCCCTTGCTCGGCGTACCAGTTGATCAGCGCGTAGTCGTCGACCGCCTTGGGGTCGATGTTGACCTCGGAACGGCCCGCCAGAATCGCGGTGACCGGAACCTCGAGCTTCTTTCCGGTCCGGGTGTGCGGAATCCCGGGGGCCTCGATGACCTCGTCGGGCACATGGCGTTTGGAGAGGCGGTCGCGGACCGCGCCCGCGATCCGGCCGATCAGCGCGTCGTCGAGCGTCGCGCCGGGGACCAGGGTGACGAACAGCGGCATCCAATAGGCGCCGTCCGGTCCGTCGACACCGAGCACGAAGGCCTCGGCGATCTCGTCGAGCGCTTCGACGACCTCGTAGATGTCGGCCGATCCCATCCGGATCCCGTGGCGGTTCAACGTTGCGTCGCTGCGGCCGTGGATCACGAGCGACCCGCGTTCGGTCACCGTCACCCAGTCGCCGTGCCGCCAGACCGGCCTCTCCGGATTCGACGCACCGCCCTCCCATTCGTGGGCGAAATAAGCCGCGCGGTAGCGCGCACCGTCGGGATCGTCCCAGAAGCTCACGGGCATCGACGGCATCGGCGCGGTGACGACGAGTTCACCCACCTCCCCCACCAGCGGGCGGGCATCGGGCGACCAACTCTCCAGTGCCACACCGAGGTAGCGCACCGACAGCTCCCCCGGGACGACCGGTACACCGGTGGAGCCGCCGGCGAATGCGGACACGATGTCGGTGCCGCCGCTGATCGACGAGATGGGCAACCCGGACCCGACGTGGTCGTCGACCCAGGTGAAAAGATCTGCGGCGAGCGATGATCCGGTACTCCCGAGAGTGCGCAACCGACCGAGGTCGTGCCGGCGACCCGGTTCCAGACCCGCCTTCCGCGAGGCCTGCAGCTGACCGGGACTCGTGCCGAAGTAGGTGACGTGCTCGTCGTCGACGACCTGCCACAGGCGGTCGGCGTCCGGGTACAGGGGCGAGCCGCTGTAACAGACGATCCGCGAACCGCAGAGAAGTCCGGCGACCTGATAGTTCCACATCATCCAGCTGAGGGCCGTCTGCCAGAAGAACACGTCGTCTGCCGACAGATCGCCGTGCAGCGCACCGGCTTTCAGGTGCTCCAGCAGGACTCCCCCGTGTCCGTGCACGATGCCCTTGGGGCGTCCGGTGGTGCCAGAACTGAACAGCACCCAGAGCGGATGGTCGAAGGGCACCTTGACGGGGTGGAAATCGCCGGGGTCGCTGGTGACGGCATCGACATAGTCGAGGGCCGACGAGGACTCCGCGGTCGCGCCGATCGTGATGTGCGCGAACAGTTCCGGCAGTAGCCCGGCGAGCTCGGCGCTGTCGGCGCGCTTGTCGACGACCTTGCCGTTGTAGCGATATCCGGCGGCGGTGAACAGGACCTTGGGTGCGAGTTGGCCTAGTCGACCGGCTGCCCCCTGCGGGGCATAGTCCTGTCCACATCCGGTCCAGATCGCGCCCAGGGATGCGGTGGCCAGGAAGGCGATGACGGCCTCCGGGATGTCGGGGAGGTAGGCGGCCACCACGTCCCCCGACCCCACTCCGCGCGCACGCAGGGTCGCGGCCAGGCCCGCGACCTGCGCCGGCAGTTCCGCCCACGCGATCTCGGAACGGTCACCGGCCTCGTCGATGCCCACGATCGCGGCGCCGGGCAGGGCGGCGTGCCGCAGGATCTGATCGACGTAGTTCAGCCGCATCCCGGGGAACCAGACCGCACCGGGCATCCGGTCGTCGGCGAGCACCGCCTCGTCCCCGGGCCCGAGCGGTTCCGCGGCGAGGGCGTCGAGGTCGAAGAATTCCCATACGGCACGCCAGAACCGGGCCGGGTGTTCCACCGACCACGACCACAGATCGCCGTAATAGTCTGTGTCGGTCTCGAACCGCCCGGTCTCGAAACGCTCGGCGACGAAGCGGCCGAACCGGTCCATCAGGGTGCTCGTGACCCGCTCCGCAGTCCTCGACGTGGTCATCGCAACTGCTCGAGGATCGAGACCGCCTCGTCGCGCATCGCCACCTTGCGGACCTTCCCGGTGACGGTCATCGGGAACTCTTCGACCACATGGACGTACCGCGGGATCTTGTGTCGCGCGATCTTGCCGGTCGCGAACTCGCGCAGGTCGTCGGCGGTGAACTCGGTGGCGGTGTCGCGCAACCGCACCCAGGCCATCAGCTCCTCGCCGTATTTCACGTCGGGTACCCCGATCACCTGGGCGTCGAGGATGTCGGGATGGGTGTAGAGGAACTCCTCGATCTCGCGCGGGTAGATGTTCTCCCCGCCGCGGATCACCATGTCCTTGATGCGCCCGGTGATCCGGACGTAACCGTTCTCGTCCATGTCGGCGAGGTCGCCGGTGTGCATCCAGCCGTCGGCGTCGATGGCCTCGGCCGTCTTCTCCGGGTCGTTCCAGTAACCGGTCATCACTGAGTAACCGCGCGTACACAATTCGCCCGTCTCGCCGCGCGCCGAGGTCTCCCCGGTTCCGGGATCGACGACCTTGATCTCCAGATGTGGGCCGACCCGCCCGACGGTGGTCACGCGCAACTCGAGGGGATCGTCGACCCGCGTCTGCGTCGACACCGGCGACGTCTCGGTCATGCCGTAACAGATCGACACCTCACGCATGTGCATGCGGTCGACGACCTGCCGCATGACGTACTCGGGGCACGGCGACCCCGCCATGATGCCGGTGCGCAGGCTCGACAGGTCGATGTCGCGCCCGTCGTCGAGCAGGCCGAGTTCGGCGATGAACATGGTGGGCACGCCGTAGAGGCTGGTGCAGCGGTACTCCGCGACCGCCTCGAGGGTGGCCCGCGGGTCGAAGGCCGGCGCCGGAATCACCATCGCCGCGCCGTGACTCGTCGCCGCGAGGTTACCCATCACCATGCCGAAGCAGTGGTAGAAGGGCACGGGTAGGCAGATCCGGTCGTCGGCGGTGTAGTTCAGCAGTTCGCCGACGAGGTACCCGTTGTTCCCGATGTTCCGGTGCGACAGCGTCGCACCCTTCGGGAAACCCGTTGTACCCGAGGTGTACTGGATGTTGATCGGGTCGTCGGGTGAGAGCGACGCAGCGATCTCGTCGACGCGTGTGAGCTCGTCGGCGCTCGGCTCGACACACAGCGCATCCCAGCCGGGGGATTCGAACAGGACCACTTCGCGCAGCTCCGGGCACTGTGGCCGGGCCTGGTCGAGCATCGTCGAATAGGCCGAGTCCTTGAAGCTCTCGGCGGCCAGGACGACGCTCGTCCCGGACTGCTGCAGCGCGTACTCGATCTCGTTCTGCCGGTACGCGGGATTGAGATTGACCAGCACGGCGCCGATCTCGGCCGCGGCGTACTGGGTCAACACCCATTCGAACCGGTTCGGCGACCACAGCCCGACGCGGTCGCCGACCGACACGCCGAGTCGTAGCAGTCCGGCCGCGAGCGCGCGTACGTCACGGTGGAACTCGGTGTATCGCCATTCCCGCCGTGCGGCGGCGTCGATCAACGCGGTTCGCTCGCCGTGGTCCGCGACGGTTCGGGCCAGGGTGGCTCCGATGGTCTCGGTGAGCAGTGCCGGTGTCTCCTCACCGCGCGTGTGTGCAGGCTTCGGGTGCGCCTCGGTGCTCATGTTCTCGCTCCGGTCTGTTCTCGGGGGGTGGATGCCCGGATGGTCGGGGGCTTCGTCAGTTCTCGGGGGCGGGATCGGTACGCGTACCGCTCACACGGGACAGGACGACCTCCGCCTGGCGCAGGACCGGCCCGTCGATCATCTGACCGTCGAGGCTGAACACCCCGCCCGCGTGTTCGGCCGCACCGTCGAGGACCTTGCGCGCCCACTCGACCGCCTCGTCCGACGGGCGGTAACCGTTCCGGATGTGATCGACCTGGGACGGATGGATGCATGCGGTCGCGGTGTAACCCAGGGCCACCGCGTCGCGGACCTCGGCGACGAGTCCGTCGACGTCGGAGATGTCGAGGTGCACCGAGTCGACGGCGAACTTCCCGTACGCGGCGGCCGCGATGCGGACCATCGACCGGACCCAACTCGCGACGTCCCGGTACTCACCCGGCCGGGCTTCACCCGGACCGAACCGGCTCGACGTGCCGCCGAGGCCCGCGACGAGATCCTCTGCCCCCCACATCAGTCCGATGCAGTTGGAGGTGGCGGCGATGTCGCGGGCGCGGGTCGCGCCGAGCGGCGTCTCGATCAGTGCGATCGTCTGGAACGCGGTGTCCAGGATCGAGGACACGTCCTCGGCCTTGGCCTGCATCACCACCCGGTAGTTCGTCTCCGAGACGGCGGCGAGATCGCGCCGGTAGTCGCCGGTACCGGCCGGGTTGATCCGCACGATGGTGCGGTCCGGATCGACCGGATTGGCGACGAGAGCCTCCCGGGCTGCGGCGCGGTTCGTCGGCGACACCGCGTCCTCGAGGTCGAGGATGACGACGTCGGCCCGGTCGAGGGCCTTCTGGCATCGCTCGGGACGGTCCGCCGGGCAGAACAACATCGCCGGCCCGGGCGGCAGCCACGCGTTGGTGAGCTGCCCCGACAGTCCGGAACCCGCGACCGGGCCGCCGGGTGGGTCCTCGAAGAACATCGTCGTCACTCCGTCCGTTGCCTGCGCACCAGCGTTGCTCGTGCGGCGCGGGCGACGACCTCGCCGTGCTGGTTGCGTCCGATGTGGGTCAAGTTCACCACGCCCTCACCCGGACGCGACCGCGATTCGCGTTTACCGGTGCACTCGGTCTCCGCGTACAGGGTGTCGCCGGCGAACAACGGCGCCGGGAAGGCGACCTCGCTGAAGCCCAGGTTCGCCACGAGGGTGCCCTGGGTGAGTTGGGAGACCGACAATCCCACGATCGTCGACAGGGTGAACATGGAGTTGATCAGCCGTTGCCCGCCGAAACCCGGCTGTTCGGCCGACCAGGCGGCGTCGAGGTGCAGCGCCTGTGTGTTCATGGTCAGCGTCGTGAACAGCACGTTGTCGGCCTCGGTGACAGTGCGTCCGGGCCGGTGTTCGTAGATCGTGCCCTCCTCGAACTCGCCGAACCACAACCCGCGCTGCACGATTCGACGCCCGCCGGTGGTGTCGCTCATGCGAACCCCAGCTCGCGTGCGATCAGCATGAGCTGCACCTCGGTCGTGCCCTCACCGATCTCGAGGATCTTCGAATCGCGGTAGTGCCGGGCGACGGGATATTCGTTCATGAAGCCGTACCCGCCGTGGATCTGCGTGGCCATCCGGGCATTGTCCATCGCCGCCTCACTGGCGATCATCTTGGCGATCGACGCCTCCTTCTTGAAGGGCTTGCCCGCCAACATCTTCGCCGCCGCGTCGTAGTAGGCGGTCCGCGCGACGTGGGCGCGCGCCTCCATCCGGGCGATCGCAAAGGACACCGACTGGTACTCACCGATCGCCTTGCCGAAGGATTGTCGCTCCTTGGCGTACTTCACGCTCTCGTCGACGCACCCCTGGGCGACGCCGGTGGCGAGGGCTGCGATGGCGATCCGCCCCTCGTCGAGGATGGACAGGAAGTTGGCGTATCCGCGGCCGCGGACACCGAGCAGGTTCTCCTTGGGAACGCGCACGTCGGTGAAGGTCAGCGGATGGGTGTCCGAGGCATTCCACCCGACCTTGTTGTACGCCGGCTCGGCGGTGAAACCCGGCGTGCCGGACGGCACGATGATCGTGGAGATCTCCTTCTTGCCGTTCTCCTTCACCCCGGTCACCGCGGTCACCGTCACCAGTGAGGTGATGTCGGTCCCCGAGTTGGTGATGAACTGCTTGCCGCCGTTGATGATCCAGGAGTCACCGTCGTCCCGGGCCGTGGTCGCGGTGGCCCCGGCATCCGAACCCGCCCCGGGTTCGGTCAACCCGAAGCCGGCGAGCGCCGTGCCCGCGGTGAGTTCGGGGAGGTACTGCTCTTTCTGCTCCTCGCTGCCGAATCGGTAGATGGGCATGGCGCCCAGACTCACCCCGGCCTCGAGGGTGATGGCGACGGACTGGTCGACCTTGCCGAGTTCCTCCAGCGCGAGCGACAGGGCGAAGTAGTCGCCGCCCATGCCGCCGTACTTCTCGTCGAAGGGAAGCCCGAACAGTCCCATCTTGCCCATCTGGGCGACGACGTCATACGGAAAGCTGTGCTCGGCATCGTGTTTCGCGGCCACCGGCGCCACCACGGTCTGCGCGAAGTCGCGGACCGTCGCGATGAGGTCGGTGTACTCCTGGGTGAGTTCCATGTGAGTGTTCTCCTGGGAAGGTTGTCGACGGGTGGTTCAGGGCCCTTCGTGGCTCGTCGCTTTCGCTCCTCGCACCTCAGGGATCAGTAAAGGCTCGTCGCTTTCGCTCCTCGCACCTCAGGGATCAAGGGGATCGCCGGCGGTGACGACGGCGAGGATCTGTCCCGCGTCGACCTTGTCCCCCACCTTCACGGAGATGTCGACGGTGCCGTCCACCGGCGCGGTGAGTGCATGTTCCATCTTCATCGCCTCGACGACGACGATCGACTGGCCGGCGGAGACGTCGGCCCCGATCTCGGTGGCGACGGCGACCACGGTGCCCGGCATCGGGCTGGTGATCTCGCCGGCGTGCTCGTCGGCGGCCTCGTCGAGCAGGGGCTTCGCGAGTTCGAGGACCCAGGTGCCCGACGGCCCTCCCACCCACCAGCTCTCCCCGACGCGAACACTCGACCACGACTGCGTCACCCCGTCGACGACCAGGCGGTCCGAGCCGCGACCGTCGCCGGGCTGCGCCGGCTGGTAGACCACGTGCCCGGTCCACGGCGCCTCGGCGTCGTCGTCGAAGGTGACGGTGGCGGTTCCCGAGACGGACCATTCGTCGGCGGCATCGACCTGGATGGCCACCGTCGAATGTCGTCCGCCGGCGACGAGGCGGGTGCGGACCGGAGCGGATCGACCGACCCGCCATCCGACCGCCGAGGACCAGATGTCGTCTGCATCGCGAGCGCCGATCCGCGCCAGACCCACGAGCACCTGTGCCTCGGGAATGGGCTCCGGCGCAGCGTAATCGGTGACGAGGCGGTCCAACAGTTCGGTGTCGAGGTCGGCGTCCACGACCGCCTGCTGACGCAGGACGAAGCGGCAGAAGTCGATGTTGGTGACCACGCCCAGCACGCGTGTGTGGGCCAGTGCCTGATCGAGACGTTCGAGCGCCTCCTCCCGGTCGGCACCGTAGGCGATGATCTTCGCGAGCATCGGGTCGTAGTCACTGCCGACGCGCAATCCGTCGAGCATGGCCGAGTCGACGCGGATGCCGCCGCCGGCCGAGGTGTCGGGATGGACGAGATGCTCGATCGTGCCGCCGGTCGGCAGGAAACCGCGGGCCGGGTCCTCTGCGTACACGCGTGCCTCGATCGCGTGGCCGCTGAGGGTGATCGTGTCCTGCGTCAGACCCAGGACTTCTCCGCGGGCGACGCGGATCTGTTGTTCCACGAGGTCGACGCCGGTGACAAGTTCGGTCACCGGGTGCTCGACCTGCAGGCGGGTGTTCATCTCCATGAAGAAGAACTCGTCGGGCCGGTGCGCCGACACGATGAACTCGACCGTGCCCGCGCCGGTGTAGCCGACACTGCGCGCGGCGTCGCACGCGGCCTCACCGATGCGAGCACGGGTCGCGGCGTCGAGCAGCGCCGAGGGCGCCTCCTCGATCACCTTCTGGTGCCGCCGCTGCAACGAGCACTCGCGCTCGCCGAGGTGGATGACGTTCCCGTGCTGATCGGCGAGGACCTGCACCTCGATGTGGCGCGGGGTGTCGACGAAATGCTCGAGGAACAGCGCGTCGTCGCCGAACGCGGCGGCGGCCTCACGGCGGGCCCGCTCCAGCGCGTCCGGCAGCTCCGACGCCTCGGCCACGCGGTGCATCCCCTTGCCACCGCCACCCGCACTGGGCTTGATGAGAACCGGGAACCCGATGTCGGGTGCCGCGGCGATGAGGTCGTCGTCGGTCAGGCCGGGGCGCGACAGACCCGGCACCACCGGCACGTCGCGAGCGGTGACGGCGGCCCGGGCCGTGATCTTGTCTCCCATCGTCGCGATCGCCTCCGCGGGCGGCCCGATGAAGACGATGCCCGCCTCCGCCAGAGCGGCCGCGAACTTCTGGTTCTCCGAGAGGAATCCGTAGCCCGGGTGGACGGCGTCGGCACCGGTCTTGCGTGCCGCGTCGACCACTTTTGCGATGTCGAGGTAGCTCTGGGTGGCGGCGGCCGGGCCGATGTGCACGGCGACGTCGGCCTCCCGGACGTGGCGCGCTTGCGCGTCGGCGTCGGAATAGACGGCGATACTGCGGATTCCCATGTGGCGCAGGGTGTCGATCACCCGGCAGGCGATCTCACCACGGTTGGCCACCAGGACACTGCGGATGGGTCTGGCGCCGGGAGCGCAGCGAGCGGGCCGAATGGGTCTGGCGCCGGGAGCGGAGCGAGCGGGCCGATTGGGTCTGGTACTCACGGTCGGGGTCCTCGGGGTCGGCGGGACGGGGCGGTGGAGATCGGGTTCGGACTCGGCGACGTCGGAATCGATGGTCACATCCGGAAGACGCCGTAGCGCGGATCGGCGAGCGGTGCGTAGCGGGCGGTCTCGAGAGCGAGGCCGAGCAGTGTCCGGGTCTGCGCGGGGTCGACGATGCCGTCGTCCCACAGCCGGGCCGTCGAGTAGTAGGCATCCGACTGTTGTTCGAACTGTTCGCGGATCGGGGCCTTGAACGCTTCCTCGTCCTCGGTGGACCATTCCGCGCCGGATCGCTCGATCTGGTTGCGTCGCACCGTTCCGAGGGTGTCGGCGGCCTGCGGTCCACCCATGACCGAGATGCGGGCGTTGGGCCACATCCAGAGGAATCTGGGCGAGTAGGCGCGTCCGCACATCGAGTAGTTGCCTGCGCCGAAGGAGCCGCCGACCATGACGGTGAACTTGGGCACGCGTGCGCACGCCACGGCGTTGACCATCTTGGCCCCGTTCTTGGCGATGCCACCCTGCTCGTAGGCCTTGCCGACCATGAAGCCGGTGATGTTCTGCAGGAACAGCAACGGGATGCGACGCTGGTCGCACAGTTCGATGAAATGAGCTCCCTTCAGCGCGGATTCGCTGAACAGGACACCGTTGTTGGCGACGATCCCCACCGGGTGACCGTGCAGGTGCGCGAACGCCGTCACCAGACTGGTGCCGTAGTTTGCCTTGAACTCGTTGTATTCTCCTCCGTCGCACAGTATTTCGATGACCGACCGGACGTCGTACGGAGTTCGCGGGTCGGTGGGCACCACGTCGTAGATGTCGGTCTGCGGCCGCACCGGCTCGCGGACCGGGATCGTCTCCCACTGTGGCGCCTCACGGGGCCCGAGGGTCGCGACGATCTCGCGGACCTTGGCGAGCGCCTGCTGGTCGTTGTCGACGAGGTGGTCGGTGACACCGGAGACCGACGAGTGCATCGCACCACCGCCCAGGTCCTCGGCGGAGACATCTTCCCCGGTCGCCGCCTTCACCAGCGGCGGGCCCGCGAGGAAGATGGTGCCCTGATTGCGCACGATCACCGTCTCGTCGCTCATCGCCGGGACGTAGGCCCCGCCGGCGGTCGACGACCCGAGCACCGCGGCGATCTGCGGGATGCCGGCGGCGCTCATGGTCGCCTGATTGAAGAAGATCCGTCCGAAGTGATCCCGGTCGGGGAACACCTCGTCCTGCTGGAGCAACATCGCACCGCCCGAGTCGACGAGGTAGATGCACGGGAGCCGGTTGGCCGCCGCGATCTCCTGCGCACGCAGATGCTTCTTGACCGTGACCGGGTGGTACGTGCCGCCGGAGACCGTGGCGTCGTTGGCGACGATCATGCACTCGCGACCCGCGACACGCCCCACGCCGGCGATGACCCCGGCGGCGGGCACCTTGCCGCCGTACATCCCGAAGGCCGCGAGCGGGGCCACCTCGATGAACGGCGACCCGACGTCGAGCAGCCCGTCGACCCGGTCCCGCGGAAGCAACTTTCCGCGAGCGACGTGGCGATCACGAGCCTTCGCGCCGCCACCGGCGGACACCTCTCGCAGGCGTTCGTCGAGCAGGTCGAGATTGCGCTGGTGTGCGGCCCGGAAGCCGTCGAGCGTGCTGGTCACCGTCGACCCTTCAGTTAGTGGCTATTAACTGAAAGTGATCGTACGCGATCAAGTGGCCCATGTCACGCCCCGGTTCATCCACCGCGTCGACATGACGTACGTGACGCGCATCACGTCTTCTCGTACTGTTGTGGCAGGCCCACCACCCCCGGGCCGACACAACCGATGCGCCGACACCCCGGAACCCCGGACCGGCCACCGCACATAGAAGGCCAGGTGACCCCATGACCCTCGCAGACGACCGCGCTCGCTCCGAGCACGTCCCGACCCCCGGCACGCCGCCCGAGACGGCAGCCACCGGGTTCTCGCTCGACGACCGCTACACCCGCGAGTCCGGTGACATCTACCTCACCGGCATCCAGGCCCTGGTACGCATGGTCCGCGACCGCGCTCGCGTCGACCGCCGTTCCGGCCTTCGGACCGCCTCGTTCATCTCCGGCTACGAGGGCTCTCCCCTCGCCGGTTACGATCTCGAACTCGCCCGACGGCACGAGCATCTCGCCCCGTACGACGTCATCCACCGGCCCGGTCTCAACGAAGAGCTCGCCGCGACCTCGGTGATGGGTTCACAGCTCGCCGCACAGGTCATCGGCGGTGCCGAATTGACGCCGTCCGCGGACGGACTCCCCCGCGACGGCGTCGTCGGATACTGGTACGGCAAGGCGCCCGGTCTCGACCGCGCGACGGACGCCCTGCGGCACGCGAACCTCATCGGAACCCATTCCGCCGGTGGCGCGGTCGCGCTCGTCGGTGACGACCCGGGCGCGAAATCCTCGACGGTCCCGTGCGCGTCGGAGATGGCGCTGGCCGACCTCTACATCCCGATCCTCTATCCGGCCGATTCCCAGGACATCCTGGATCTCGGTGTCCATGCGGCGCTCATGAGTCGCACCAGCGGGGTCTGGACCTCGCTCAAGATCTCCGCGCACGTCGCGGACGGCGCGTCGACCGCACGCGTCGACCCGGACCGCATAGTGCCCGTCTACGGCGACCTCGGGACGAGCCCCCACGTGCCCAGCGGACGACTGCTCGGCGCCCATCTCATGGAACTCGAACAGAATCAGCTGACGACCCGGCTCCCGCGTGCGCAGGAGTACGCACGGCTCAACGGCCTCAACCGGATCGTGGTCTCGAGTCCCGACGACCGCATCGGCATCGTCGCCGCGGGAAAGACCTACCTCGATCTCCGGGAAGCACTGCGACTGATGCGGATCGACGACGAGGATCTGCGCCGGCTCGGAATCCGCATCCTCAAGCTCGGCATGGTCTACCCGATCGAGCGAGAGATCCTGGATCGCTTCATGTTCGACACCGCCACCGGCGATCTCGACGAGGTCATCGTGGTCGAGGAGAAGCGCGACTTCATCGAGACGATGATGCGCGACATCCTGTTCCGCCACCCGCGGGCCCCGCGCATCGTGGGGAAGGTGCATGAAGACGGATCGACCTTGTTCTCCCGCTTCGGCGAGCTCGACGTCGACGCGGTGACCCGAGGACTCGCCGACCGTCTCGCCCGCCACGGGGTCGACGCCGCGCGGATCTGGCTCGACCGCAAAGCCGCTCGCCGCACCCGCATCGAACTCCCGTTGGCGGTGCGCACGCCGTACTTCTGCTCCGGCTGCCCCCACAACAGTTCGACGAAGGTCGCCGAGAACACCCTGGTCGGCGCCGGCATCGGTTGTCACGCGATGGTGTTGCTGATGGATCCCCGGCAGGTCGGCGACATCGCCGGGGTCACCCAGATGGGCGGCGAGGGCGCGCAGTGGATCGGCATGGCCCCGTTTGTGTCCGCGGACCACTTCGTGCAGAACATCGGCGACGGAACCTTCTCGCACTCGGGGTCGCTGGCGTTGCGGGCGGCCGTGGCGTCGGGCGCGAACATAACCTACAAGCTGCTCTACAACGGCACCGTCGCGATGACCGGTGGACAGGATCCGGTGGGCGGGATGACCCTGCCGCGGTTGACGTCACTGTTGCTCGACGAAGGCGTCAGCCGGGTCGTGGTCACCTCCGACGACCCGAAACACGTTCGTACGCTGGGACTCCCCGACACCGTCGAGGTTCGCCACCGCGATGACCTGCTCGAGGTACAGACCGAACTCGCGGGCGTCGCGGGCGTCTCGGTGCTCGTCCACGATCAGCATTGCGCCGCCGAGAAGCGCCGCAAGCGCAAGCGCGGCGCCATGCCCACCCCCACTCGTCGCGTCCTGATCAACGAACGCATCTGCGAGGGGTGCGGCGACTGCGGCGAGAAGTCGAACTGCCTCTCGGTGCACCCGGTCCAGACCGAGTTCGGACGCAAGACGCGCATCGACCAGAGTTCGTGCAACCTCGACCTCTCCTGTCTCAAGGGCGACTGCCCGTCGTTCGTCACGGTCACCCCGGGCACCGACCGCATCCGCACGCGCGCAGCCGATCTGGCGGACACCGTGTTGCCGATGCCCGCGGTCCCCGCCATCCGCGACACCTTCTCCCTGCGCATCACGGGTATCGGCGGTACCGGCGTGGTGACCGTGTCCCAGGTCCTGGCCACCGCTGCCGTCCTCGACGGCCACTCGGCCCGGACCGTCGACATGACCGGGCTCGCGCAGAAGGGCGGCGCCGTGGTCAGCGACATCAAGGTGGCCCCGTATCCGCTGGAGCAGGCGGCGAAGGTGGCGTCCGAGGACTGCGACCTGTACCTCGTGTGCGATCCGCTGGTCGGCACCGACCCGGTCAACCTCAAGGTCACCGCTCCCGAGAAGACGGTCGCGATCGTCTCGACCACCCAGGTGCCGACCGGGTTGATGGTCATCGACACCTCGGTCGGGTTCCCGGCGGACTCCGCCGTCCACTCCGCGATCGACTCCCGGGTCGCGCGGACCGTGTACCTCGATTCGGGAGCGGTGTCGACAGCCTTGTTCGGCGACGAGCAGTACGCCAACATGCTGATGGTCGGCGCTGCGTATCAAGCCGGGGCGCTGGCCATCTCGGCGGAATCCATCGAGCGGGCGATCGAGCTCAACGGCGTGGCCGTGGACGCGAACGTCCAGGCGTTCCGGCGCGGGCGGCAGGTCGTGTCCGATCCCGACTCCGTGTCCGGCACCATCGACGGACTGCACGGTCGCGGGGTCGCCGAGATCGAACCGAGCCGCCACGCCCTCGCGGTGGTCAGCGCGCTCGGGGATATCGACGCCGACCTCCGGCGCACCATCGCGATCCGGTACGACGAGCTGACCGCCCACTCCGACGAGAAATACGCGCGAACCTACCTCGACACGGTCGACCGCGTACGACGCGTCGCATCCGACCCCTCGCTCACCGCCGCCGTCGCCCGGAACCTGTTCAAGCTGATGGCCTACAAGGACGAGTACGAGGTCGCCAGGCTCACGCAGGACCCGGCGTTCGCCGCGCGCATCGCCCGCGAGTTCGGCGCCGACGCCGAGGTCGCGGTGCGGCTCCATCCGCCGACCCTGCGGAGTATGGGGATGCGCGAGAAGCTGGCGCTGGGATCGTGGGCCGACACCCCGCTGAGCGCGCTCGCGAAGATGAAGCGGCTCCGGGGAACCCGACTGGACCCGTTCGGCCGCAGCGAGATGCGTCGCACCGAACGTGCGCTGATCATCGAATACCGGGAACTCGTCAACGCCGCGCTCGATGCGCTCGCGACTGGGCGGATCGGCGCGGACCAGCTACCCGCGGTCGTCGACCTCGCGGAACTACCGGACATGGTCCGGGGTTACGAGGGGATCAAGATGGCCAACGTCGAGCGCTACCGGGAAGCGGTCGCACGGCAGCGGGAGGTGCTGGGGATCTAGGGCTTTCGAGCCGACGCAACTGAAAACCACCCGACACAGCGCACCCGACGTCCATGAGGCGTCGGGCCACCGCTGGAGGGTGGTTTTCAGCCGGCCTCAGCGTGCCCGCCGAAGACGCGCCACGGCGGTCTGGCCGTCGTCGCCCGAGACGACCTTGCACTCGTAGTGCGCTCGGGTCGGCGGGGCGACGGCGACCAGGTCGTACTGGGCGATGTTCATCTCGATCAGCAACTCGCCACCGACGGCGAGCCATCTCCGGGCGTCGGCGATCAAGGCCGTGATGTGGTCGAGGCCGTCCGGGCCACCGAGCAGTGCCCGGTGCGGTTCGTGATCCCGCGCCTCCGGCGCCAGCAGTCCGAGCGCCGACTCGGGCACGTAGGGAGGTACTGCGGCGATCACGTCCAGGCGGCCGCGTAGTGCTGCCGGCAGCGGGACGAGCCCGGCACCGAGGTGAATCCCGGTCCCGCCCGGCAGGTTTCGGCGCGCGAAGCCGAGCGCGATGTCGTCGGCATCGACGACATGCAGTTCGACGCCGGGCACCGCGGCCGCAACACTCGCGGCGATGGGTGCGACACCACAGAACGCCTCGAGTACGGTCGGCGACCGGCACGCATCTGCTGCGGCGATCGCGGTGCGCGCCAACAACAGGGAACGCTGCCGCGGCACGAAGACGCCCGTGCCCACGGACAACCGCAACTCGCCGAACTGCACCCAGCCCACCAGATGCTCGATCGGCTCGCCGGCCACGCGTCGGGCACAGAGCGCGTCGAGTTCGGTTGCGCTGGTGGTGTGTTCGCGAAGCAGCGCGGCTTCTTCGTCGGCGAAGACACATCCCGCACGACGTAGGAGGCCGACGATCGGATCGTCGGGGCCGTCATCCCCGGTTGGGCGCGTCATCCTTCTTCAGACCGTACAAGAAGGCCGCCGCGATGAGCAGCGCCACCTGCAGGAATCCCAGGATCAGCCCGACGATCGCACCGGCACCGAGGTCGAGGAACGGCGGCGTGATCAGTGCCGCGGCGAACAGGGCCAGCCACGCGGCGACTCCGACGACCGCGAGGAACGGCAGCGCCTTGCGATAGCTCGGAACCAGCACGAACGTCGCCGCGATGCCGACGACCCCGAGCAGGATGAAGAACTTGCCGGGGTTCAGGACGATCTCGTAGGAGAAGTACGCGGGTATACCGCCCTGCCCTTCCTCGAAATCCGTTCCCCAACGGTTGAGTTCCTCCTCGGCACCGACCCCGACCGAGATCCACCCGAGGAAGCCCATGAAGTACGTGACCACCCCCGCGACCGCGGAGGCCAGCGCGAAGATCACCGACAGGTCGGCACGTGGCCCACGGGCCGGCTGTCCCCAGCCGGGACCGGGGGGCGGGTACTGCGCGCCGGTGTTCCACTGCTGAGGAGGAAGACTCCCGGTGCCGGGGTGCTGGACGTGGGCCGTCTGATCCTGATTGCCGGCGAAGCCCCCGGTCTGCGGCGGGCCCTGCGGAATGCCTGACCACTGACCGCCGGGGTGCTGGGGTTCGCCTGGGTTCACGATCCGCTCCTCGTCGCTGCTGCGGGACTCGGCCCGCTGCCCTTTCGGACTGTTCTGCGCCCGCCGTCCGGCGCGCGATCATGCGCAAGACTAAGCCCTTCCCGCCCTCGTGAGCACCGGCCGGTGCAGTTTTCATTCGACCGGGTCACCCACCCCGCAATCCGCGCCCCCACGTCGGACACGCTGCATCTCGTCAGCATGCGCGAACGCGTAGAGTTCGGGATCGATGTCCGCGACGCATGTACCGCGCGAGGACGAATCGGGAAACACGAATCGTCCGCCGACGCGCCGAACCCAGGCCAAGGCGGCCCGTCGTGCCGAATTGCTGTCCGCCGCCGCCCACCAGATGGCCGAGCGCGGGTTCGCCGGCGTGCGGCTGGAGGACATCGGACGAGCCGTCGGGGTGAGCGGCCCGGCCATGTACCGCCACTTCTCCTCCAAGACCGAGCTACTCGACGAAATGCTCATCGACATCAGTCAGCGACTGCACGACGGCGGCAGCGAGGTCGCCGACCGCGGCGGCTCACCGACGGAAACCCTGGTGGCGCTCATCGGCTTTCACATCGACGTCCTCGTCACCCGTCCCGACCTCATCACGGTGCAGGATCGGGACCTTCCGTCGATGACCCCGGACGCCAATCACCGGGTCCGGCTGCTGCAGCGCCGTTACGTGGAGCGGTGGGTGGACGTCCTCCTCGCGGTGGTCGACGAGAACGGGGGCACACTCGACCGCGAGGAAGCCCGCGTGCGCGTTCACGCGATGTTCGGGTTGCTCAACTCGTCGCCTCGCCTGCCCGCGTTCGACCAGCACGGACTGCGCCGCCTTCTCACCGCGATGGCGCTGGCGGCACTCCGGTGTGAGGTGCCGGATCAGCCGTGACCCGGCACCCCGCGCTCACCAGCCGTCGATGTGGAGGACCGAGTCGAGGGGCTTGCGCGGCGCGGGCTTGAAATCGGTGCCCTTGCTGTAAGCAACCGGCAGCAACACGCCCTGATGAATGTTGGCCGGGATGCCGAGAAGTTCGGCGACCTCCTTCTCGTAGTTCAGGTGGAGAGTCGTCCACGCCGACCCGAGGCCGCGGGCACGCAACGCCAGCTGCAGGCTCCAGGCACCCGGCAGCAACGAGCCCCAGACGCCGGCCTGGTTACCCGCCGGCAGGTCGCCACCGGTGTAGATGGCGCCGATGACGAGCACCGGGACCTGACCCATCGTGTCGGCGAGGTACTGGGCACTGGAGGCGACGCGCTTGCCGGTCTCGTCCCGTGGAGCCTGGCCGGTGTAGTACTTGGCGAACGACTGTGCGTAGTAATCCGCGACCTTCTGCTTCAGCTCGGGATCGGTGAGCACGATCCAGTGCCAGGTCTGGCTGTTGCTGCCGGTCGGTGCCTGCAACGCGACCTCGAGCGCCTCCTTGACCACGTCGAGCGGCACGGGACGCTCGAAGTCGAGACGCTTGCGCACGGAGCGGGTGGTGGTGAGGAGTTGGTCAGGGTCCAGGGGCAGTAGATCGGTCATCTCTCCATCCTGCACAAAACCATGTCCGTGCACCACGTCGGCCCGGTGTCCCGGGACCGTCGGCGGTGAGCCGTCAGGGCGACTCCGGCGGCAACACACCGGCCTGCTCCAGGTACTCCACCAAGCGGTTCGTGACCTTCGCCCGACGGACCTCGGCCGGTGTGAAGTACGCCGCGTCCGCGGCGTCGTCACCTGGACGTAGTTCCCCGGAACGGATCTCGGCACGGAAGTCGTGGACCTCGTACACCCGTCCGTCGCCGACCGGGATCTCGAGTTGGATGGCCGGTTCGCCGACCGTCACCAGCAAGCCGGTTTCCTCCTCGACCTCGCGGACCACCGCCTGCTCCAGCGACTCCCCGGGTTCCACCCGACCGCCGGGGAGGCTCCAGTGCCCGGCCGACGGCTCGTTCCGCCTCAGGACCAGCAGGATCCGTCCTGACTCGTCGGTGATGAGCGCCCCTACGGCGACGATGCGCTCGCTCATCGCGCGTCCGCCGCCGGCACGCGTGTACGTGCCTCGTCGTCCGGAACCGGAGATTCCGCGAGGTACCGGCCGATGGCGTCGCGGATCGCCGACAGCGCTTCGTCGTCCGATCCGGCGTCGACGACGTGGTCGATCATGCCCTGCGCGGCCATGCGCCCGGCGAGAATGCCCTGCCGCGAGGCCATCTCACCGGCATGGTCAAGATCACGGTGCACGATGAGACTCGCTCCCTCGGGCGGCAACGGCGAGAGCCAGGCATCGGCGCGCGCGACCCGGAAGTCGGCGGGGAACAGCGCGAGCGCGGCGCCGCCCGCACCCTGCCCGAGGAGGACCGAGACCGTCGGCACGCGCACACTGAGCAATTCGACTGTGCAGCGCGCTATCTGCGCCGCGAGGCCACCCTCCTCGGCGACGACCGACAGTTCCGCGCCCGGGGTGTCGATCACGGTGACCACCGGGAGTCCGAGGTCGCCGGCTGCCATGATGGCCCGCCGCGCCTCGCGCAGATGGCGCGGACCCGGGAGATCCCCCGCCGCCTGTGACGTCCGGTCGTAGCCGACGACCAGGGCGACCCGACCGTCGAAGTCGCTGAGCGAGAAGCGCAGTGGCCCGGCATCCGACAGTGGCGCCGACTCACCGCCCGCCAGGAACTCGACCAGGCCCGCGCGTCCGGCCTGGCGGGTGGCGAGCACGCACGCCCAGGCGTCCTGCGGCTCCCTCGACTGCGTGCGCTGCGGCCGTGCCGTCACCGAGTCGTTCGACGAAGGCCGGTCACGCGCGTCGAGCAGTCGCAGCACCGCGGCGAGGCGGGCCGGCAGATCGACGGGATCGACCACGTCGTCGACAACCGTTGTGCGGGCCAGGTTCTCCGCGGTCTGGACATCGGGTGGAAAGGGCTCACCGTACAGGCCGTCGTAGACGCGCGGCCCGAGAAAGCCGATGAGCGCACCGGGTTCAGCCCAGGTGATGTGCCCCAGCGAACCCCACGAGGCGAACACACCGCCCGTGGTCGGATGGCGCAGGTACACCAGGTAGGGCAGGCCGGCGGCCTTGTGGTCGGTCACGGCACCCGTGATGGCGACCATCTGCAGGAACGCCGCGGTCCCCTCCTGCATCCGGGTGCCCCCGGATGCAGGAAACGCCAGCAGCGGAAGTCGTTCGCGTGTCGCGCGTCGGACCGCTGCGACGATCCGGGCCCCCGCATCGCGCCCGATCGACCCGCCGAGGAACGCGAACTCCCCCAGCACGATCGCCACTCGCCGGCCACCGATCGTCCCGGCGCCGGTGGTGACCGATTCGTCCGAACCGCTTCTCCGGCGCGCCCGGTCGAGCTCGATGGCATAGGTGTCGTCCGCACCATCGGACGTCGTCGCCGGCTCACCGACAGGCGCATCCCACGGTTCCCACGTGTCGTCGTCGATGATCATCTCGCGCAGGTCTGTCGCCGTCAGCCGTGCCCGCTCACCCATGCCTCACACCGTATCCCGCCACGGCCGGGTGGCTTCGGCCTGACGTCGACCCCCGGCGACGCCCCGACGCGATGATTTTCGTCGGCGCCCGGTGTCATACTCTCGTCAGCCCGACACCCGTTCCGTACCATCCGACCGATCTCTTCCGGGGGCCCGCATGTCCGACACCTTCCGCATCACCCGATCCACCATCGTCGACGCACCGCCCACTGCGGTGCTGCCGTACCTGGTCAACTTCCACCAGTGGGTGCACTGGTCGCCGTGGGAGGGCGTCGACCCCGACATGACGCGCGACTACTCCGGTGCGGAATCCGGTGTCGGCGCGAAGTACGCGTGGTCGGGCAACAAGAAGGCCGGACGCGGCGCCATGGAGATCACGCGCGTCGACGAGCCGCGCGAGGTCGAGGTGCACCTTGCCTTCGAGAAGCCGATGAAGGCCACCAACACCGTCACCTTCGAACTCGCGCCGGAGGGACAGGCGACGCGGGTGTCCTGGACGATGGTCGGCGCACAGACGTTGTTCAGCCGCGTGGCAGGGTTCTTCGGCATCTTCGACAAGATGCTGGGCAAGGACTTCGAGAAGGGACTGGCTCAGCTCAAGGCGGTCAGCGAGAGTAGATGACCCGGGTGCGCAGGAGGACGTCGGCCACCGACCGCCGACGCCGGTCGACGACCACCCACACCAGACCGATCGCGAAGAACGTACAGAGCAGGGCGCGCAGCACTGCGATGGTCGGCCGAATCCGGGCACCCTCTGAATTGACCACCCGCAGGCCCATCACGACCGACCCGAGTGTGCGTCCGGAGACCTCCCAGCACGTCGCGAGGTAGAGCACCGCCACCAGCACGAAGCCGGTCGTGGTGAAGACCAGATTGACCTCCGGCAACGAGAATTCGCTGACCGAGAGCACGAACTTCATCAGGGACAGGCCCGCATAGGCGGCACCGAGGATCGTCCACACGACGAGGAGATCGAGGAACGAGGCGACACCCCGGCTCACGATGCCCGCGTTCTTGTCCCGGTCCTGCACCGCATGGGCCTTGTGCACGGGCGGCAGACCGGGCGTCGTCGGGGACGAGTTCTGCAGCAGCTCTGTCGGTTTCGGTTCCGCGGTCATCGTGGCCCCTCCTCATCGGGAGCTGCCTCGATGGCCGCGGCACCGCGGCGACGCAAGAATCGGTTGACCGCGTTGGCCACCGCGTCGTCGGCACGTTCGCTGGTGCTGCGCACGTCGGTCATCACATCGGCGGTCACCGAGGTGCTCGCCTCCCGGATGATGTCGGGGAGGTCGACACCGTCGATGATCTCCTCGGCGAGTCCGATCAGGTCGACGCGCCCGAGAATGGCGTCGATGTCGATCCGGGCCGCGATCGCGTCGATGTCGATCCGGGTGGCGACGGAGTCGAGATCGACCTTGCCGATCACCCTGTCGAGGTCCACCAGATCGATCGCCGCCATCAGATCCACCTGTGCGACAGCCCGATCGAGATCGACCGTGGTGATCACCTCGTCGATGTCGATGAGTGCGAGGACCTCGCTGATGAGTCGTTTCAGGTCGACGTGGGTGAGGACGAGGTCGGTGAGGTCGACCTCCTCGACCAATGCGTCGACGACCTCCCGGATGACGACTCCCAGAACGGCTCGCGTCGTCGAGACCACCACGGTGACAGCGGTGTCGGCGGCCTCGGCCAGCCGCGCACGGACGGACCCGACGACCCCGCCCGCGAGGGGTAGACGTTCCGCGACGTCGGCCACCACCCCGGCGAACCGCATCGACTCCCCTGCCAGCTGGGAGATCGCGCCGCGTCGCGCCGGGGAGTTCACCGACGAATTATCGCACGCGCCGATCCGGTCGGTCGGCCCACGAAAAAACCCGAGCGGGCAGACCCGCTCGGGTTCTTCGGTTCTCGTGACTTCTTACAGTGCCTCGTAGAGCTCCCGCGCCAGCGCGGCGGTCTCGGACGGCGTCTTGCCGACCTTGACGCCCGCAGCCTCGAGGGCTTCCTTCTTGCCCTGCGCGGTGCCCGCACCGCCGGAGACGATGGCGCCGGCATGGCCCATGGTCTTGCCCTCGGGGGCGGTGAAGCCCGCGACGTAGCCGACGACGGGCTTGGTCACGTTGGCCTTGATGTACTCGCCGGCCTTCTCCTCGGCGTCGCCGCCGATCTCACCGATCATCACGATCAGCTTGGTCTCGGGATCCTTCTCGAACGCCTCGATGGCGTCGATGTGGGTGGTGCCGATGACCGGGTCGCCGCCGATGCCGATGGCGGTCGAGAAGCCGAGATCGCGCAGCTCGTACATCATCTGGTAGGTCAGGGTGCCCGACTTGGAGACCAGACCGATCGGCCCCTTGCCGGTGATGTTGTTCGGCGTGATGCCCACCAGCGCCTCACCCGGGGTGATGATGCCGGGGCAGTTGGGGCCGATGATGCGGGTCTTCTCGCCCTTCTCCACGTTGTAGGCCCACGCGTAGGCGGAGTCCTGCACCGGGATGCCCTCGGTGATGACCACGAGCAGCGGGATCTCCGCGTCGATGGCCTCGATGATGGCGTCCTTGGAGAACTTCGGCGGCACGAAGGCGATCGAGGTGTCGGCCCCGGTCTCCTTCATGGCCTCGGCGACCGATGCGAACACCGGCAGCTCGACGTTGTTGCCGTCGGCGTCGACGTGCGACACGGTGGTGCCGGCCTTGCGCGCGTTGACACCGCCGACGATGTTGGTGCCGGCCTTGAGCATCAGAGCGGTGTGCTTGGTGCCCTCACCGCCGGTGATGCCCTGGACGATGACCTTGTTGTCTTTGTTCAGAAAGATCGACATATTCCGTGGCTCCCTTACTTGCTCGCCAGCTCGGCGGCCTTGTCGGCGCCCGAGTCCATGGTTTCGGCGAGCGTGACCAACGGGTGGTTCGCATCGGCCAGGATCTTGCGGCCTTCGTCGACCTTGTTGCCGTCGAGGCGGACGACCAGCGGCTTGTTGGCGTCGGACCCCAGCTTCTCGAGAGCACCGACGATGCCGTTGGCGACGGCGTCACATGCGGTGATGCCACCGAAGACGTTGACGAAGACGCTCTTGACCTGCTCGTCGCCGAGGATGACGTCGAGGCCGGCAGCCATGACCTCGGCCGAGGCGCCGCCGCCGATGTCGAGGAAGTTCGCGGGCTTCACGTTGTTGTGCTTCTCACCGGCGTAGGCGACCACGTCGAGGGTCGACATGACCAGTCCCGCGCCGTTGCCGATGATGCCGACCTCGCCGTCGAGCTTGACGTAGTTGAGGTCGTTCTCCTTGGCCTTGAGCTCCAGGGGATCGGTGGCGTCGCGATCCTCGAACTCCTCGTGGCCGGGCTGACGGAAGTCGGCGTTGGCATCGAGGGTGACCTTGCCGTCGAGGGCGAGGATCTGATCGTCCGGGGTGCGGACGAGCGGGTTGACCTCGACCAGGGTGGCATCTTCCTTGACGAAGACCTCCCAGAGCTTCGCGATGGTGACCGCTGCGGCGTCGAGCACCTCGGCAGGCAGATGGCCCTGCTCGGCGATCGAGCGCGCGGTTTCCAGATCGACACCCTTCACGGCGTCGACGGCGACCCGCGCGAGGCGCTCGGGCTTGGTCGCCGCGACCTCTTCGATCTCCATGCCACCCTCGACCGAGCACATGGCCAGGTAGGAGCGGTTGGTGCGATCGAGCAGGAAGGAGATGTAGTACTCCTCCGCGATGTCGCTGGCCTCGGCGACCAGCAGCTTCTTGACGACGTGGCCCTTGATGTCGAGGCCAAGGATGTTGGAAGCGTGGGACTGCGCGTCGTCCGGGGTCGCGGCGTACTTGACGCCGCCTGCCTTGCCACGCCCGCCGGTCTTGACCTGCGCCTTGATCATCACGGGCTTGCCGATTTCCTCGGCGATCGCCCGCGCATCGGCGGCATCATCGGTCACCCGACCGGGTGTGGTGGGAACCCCGTGCTTGGCGAACAGTTCCTTCGCCTGGTATTCGAAGAGATCCATTCAGCTCACCATCTCGTAGATTTGCCCGCGCAAGGGTGTAATGCGGGCCATATCGGACTTTAAACCTGTCGGGAATCGCCACCCCGCGCGCACCCTGCGCTTGTGCGACAGATCACTCGCTCGGTCGGTTCTCACAGTATTGACGTCGTGACGTGAGGTCCGCAGCGTCGGTCCGACCCCATGAACTGCGACGACCGCAGAATCCATCGGCGCGCGGTCTTCACAGGTTGAATTTGCTGTAGTGAACAGAAAATCCGGCAATTTCCATACTTGGCGACCAGCCATGTGACTCAGCTCACAATATGCCGGTTTGTCGCTTTCTACGGTTGGACTTGCCGCAATCATTTCGTTACCGTCGGCTCTCAGCGGTGGTCACAGAAGGATTACGGACGGTGACTTCGATCCGCCGGCGACGAGATGCGGTAGCGAAGAGATGAGGTGGACGATTTGGCGGGACTCGGTGTCTCACGCGGATCGGGCCGCGTCCGATCGGGCGGGTTGATCGATGACGTCACAGCGGAAGAGATGACTACGATCATCCCCATCGTCGACACCGACGACGCGGCCGGGTACGACCTCACCGACTACGAGTTCGACTTCGCAGACTCCGACACCTCCACTCGCGAGCACTCCGACGCCGGCTGGACACCGTCGTCGTGGCAGGGCTACTACCGTCCCACCCGTTCGGAGATCACTCAGGACATCCTGATCCCCGAGCACGAGTTCGATCAGTACGAGCACGACGAGCCGTTCGACGTCGAGGGCGCCGAGCTCGACATCTTCGACGGAGGCGAACTCCGTTCGCTCGACGACGACGATCTCGACGACGACACCGAGCATCGCCCCTTCCGGACGAATCCGGCCGGACAACGGGTCCGGCGTGGCGGCAAGCACCGCATCGCGGCGCCGCCGAACGCCCTCAAGGGCGGACGCGCAGCTCTCATCGCCATGGCCGCCGGCGCGGCCGTCGCCGCGGTCGCTCAGGTCGGCACGAGCGACGAGGCGCCCGCACCCGTGAACGCCGCGGCCGTCAACGACGCCACCGCCCCGGGCGCCGCACCCGCGGAGCTGGGCCCCGGCGTCGCTGCTGCGACCGCACAGACCGACCAGATGAACGTCTTCACCAATCAGCTGGGTGTGGGCGCCAAGATGGCGGCGGACCAGGATCGTCGCGAGGCCCTGGCCCGGCGCCCGCTCTTCACCTCGCCGATCCCGCTCGGCAGCTACGACTTCACCTCCGCCTTCGCGATGCGCTGGGGCACCATGCACGGCGGCATCGACATGGCCGCTCCCCTCGGCACCCCGATCCACGCCGCCACCGACGGTGTCGTGATCAAGGCCGAGCCCGCGTCGGGATACGGCCACTGGGTTCAGATCCAGGCCGCCGACGGCACGGTCACCATGTACGGCCACATGGCCTCCTCGGGCGTCCTGGTCACCGAAGGCCAGCGCGTCACCGCCGGCGACGTCATCGCCCTGGTGGGCAACGAGGGCTTTTCGTTCGGCCCGCACCTGCACTTCGAGGTGTGGAAGAACGGCAACACCAAGATCGACCCCGTGCCCTGGCTCGCCGCCAAGGGCGTGAAGCTCTCCGGCTACACCGGCTAGCAGAAGGGCCCCACAGGTCGCGGCGAGCCACGAGGGGTTGGCGACGCGGTCTCACCAGGACCCTTCGTGACGGCCTCCTCAGGGAGCAGTGGTTGGGCCCACTCCGAGCACAACGAGTTCTTTCGTAGTCCACGATGGCCGTCAGGCGCGGTTGCTGAGGGGCGAGCTCGCGCGCGTCACGAAGGGTATTCGCAGTCTCGGTTGCCAGGACCCTTCGTGACGCGCCCTCCGCAAGCTCTGGGCGCTCCTCAGGCCTGGATATTTCACTGATGTTGCTGGTGTTCGGCGTGTGATACGCGAAAGTGCCTGTCTGCCTTGTGATTATTGATTCACCACAAACAAATAGTCACAAGAAGAAAGGCACCTCGCAGGTGAAGAATAACGTGTATCCCGAGTTGATGGTGGACCCCACGCGCACTGAGTCGGTGCTGACGACCTCGGGCGGGGTGTTGCTGACGAAAACCGTGCAGGTCTCGGGCCTGGGAGCCGAGCTGACCGCGGCGATGGCGCCGTGGCGGACCGCGGCGACGGTCCATGATCCGGCCAAGATCGTGCTGGATCTGGCGCTCACCTTGGCGACCGGTGGTGACTGTGTGGCCGATGTGGCCACCGTCCGGGCTCAGCCACAGTTGTACGGGCAGGTGGCCTCTGATCCGACGATTTCGCGGGTGATCAGCAGGCTGGCTACCGATGTCGAGGCGGTCAGTACCGCGATCAGCGCGGCTCGCGCCGCGGCGCGGGAGCGGGTGTGGGGCATTGCCCGCCCGTTGGAGGGCACTGCGGGCAGCATCGATGGCGGGCTGGTGATCGTTGATCTCGATGCCACGACCGTGACCGCCGGATCGGCCAAAGAACAGGCCCAGACAACGTATAAGCGGGTGTTCGGGCATTCCCCGATGTGTTCGTTCGTCGACCACGGCGCCTTCGGCACCGGGGAAACACTGAACCTGGACCTGCGGCGTGGAGGTGCCTCACCCAAAGGTGCGGACATGCACATCGCGGCCCTCGAGGCGGCGTTGGCCCAGCTGCCCGCCGCTGAACGCGCCCAGGTGCTCATACGTACCGATTCGGCCGGGTGTGCCAAAAAGTTCCTGGCCCACCTGACCGAGCAGAATCTGCAGTACTCGGTCGGGTTCACCATCTCCGAGCTGGTCAAAGACGCATTGGACGTGCTGCCTGAGGCTGCCTGGGTGACCGCGATCAACACCGACGACGCCGATCCACGAGCTGATGCCCAGGTCGCCGAGATCACCGACCACTTGCCGCGCTCGGTCCGTGACACCGAAACCGCCTACGAGCCCTGGCCACCCGGGATGCGGCTGATCGCGCGCCGCGAATATCCTCACAACGGAGCCCAACACCTCATCACCGACATCGAGGGCCGCCGCTACACCGTGTTCGCCACCAACACCCGCGGCCGCGGCTGGACACTGCCGATCCTGGAACTGCGTCACCGTCAACGTGCCCGCGCCGAAGACCGTATCCGCTGCCTCAAAGACACCGGCATGGCCAACCTACCGTTCGACTCATTCGCCAAAAACCAACTGTGGCTCGATATCGTCGCCCTGGCCTCCGACCTCATTGCCTGGACTCAAACCCTCGGCTACCACCGCCACGACCCCATCCGCCGCTGGGAACCCAAACGCTTGCGCCACCGCCTGTTCACCGTCGGCGGCAAGATCATCACCCACGCCCGCACCACCACCCTGCGACTACCCACCGACTGGCCCTACAACCACCACATACGCCACGGCTGGCAACGCCTCACCGCCTAACCAGCCCCACCCGTAACCCGCGCCCCGTCACCGCCGCCCACCCCACCTCAGAACCCGAACAACCAGCGAACCCAACGCTGGCGATCCACCCTGCCCACACACCAGCACCAACCATCAAAAGGCGACACCGACAACCGATCGGCGAAACCCTACCCACCCGTGAAAGATTCAGGCTCAGGGAGCAGTGGGGGTCACTTCTTCCGGATCAGGGAGCGGGGCGTGCGCTCCTTGCGGACCCAGCCCTAGAGCTTGTCCCCGGGAATCCCGCCCGCGGTGAGAAGTGTGACGCGTCCCGCGCTGCCGCCGTAGTCGATGGTGACGCGTTCGGTGGCGCCGCTGCCCTCCTTGGCCACGACCTTGCCCATGCCGTACTTCGGATGGTTGTGTCGGTCGCCGATGTCGAGCTGAACCTGCTTGTTGCGTCCGCGGGCCGGATCCGACGAGTACGACGAGCGGCCACGGCCCATCGACGAACCACCCGAACCGGAGAATGCCCCGTCGCGGCCGAACACGCCGCCCGACGATCCGCCGAAGCCGCGCATGGAGCGCTTGGGTTCGGTTCGGCGCCAGTCGACGAGGTGTTGCGGGATCTCTTGCAGGAAACGGGATTCCGGGTTCGACACCGGTTGCCCCCAGGAGGCGCGGGTGACCGACCGGGTGAGGTACAGACGCTGCTTGGCGCGGGTGATCCCGACGTAGGCCAGGCGCCGCTCCTCGCTCAGCTCGGCCGGGTCGCCGAGCGCGCGCATGTGCGGGAAATGACCGTCCTCCCAACCGGTGACGAAGACGACCGGGAACTCGAGGCCCTTGGCGGTGTGCAGGGTCATCATCGTGACCACGCCCTCGCCCTCATCCGGCACCTGGTCGGCGTCTGCGACGAGTGAGACCCGCTCGAGAAACGCTGCGAGCGAACCGGGTTCGGGCTCGCCCTCGCGGTCCACCTCGACCTCGGGGTCGTCGGCATCGGCGTCGACCTGCGCGGCGTCGGCACTGAATTCCCGTGCCACGGCGACGAGTTCGTTGATGTTGTCGAGGCGTGCGCCGTCCTGTGGATCGTTGGACGCCTCGAGTTCGGCGCGGTAGCCGGTGCGCTCGACGATCGCGTCGACGAGTTCGCCGATGTCGGCCGACTCCTCTGTGGCGTCGAGGAAGGCCACATCCGCGTCCTCCGAGCCGGCCTCGCCGAAGTGGGTCAGGAAGTCCGACCGGAGCCCTTCGATGAGTTCGACGAACCCGCCGATCTGCTTGACCGCCCGCGTGTTGAGCAATGCGACCTTGCCCTCGGCAGCGTCCATCAGCGACTCGTAGAAGCTCCGTCCGGTGTTCTCCGAATGCACGGCGACGCAGGCTTCCGCGCGATCGCCGATACCGCGCCGAGGCGTGTTGAGAATCCGGCGCAGGCTGACCGAGTCGTCGGGGTTGGCGACCACCCGCAGGTAGGCCACCACATCCCGCACTTCTTTGCGCTCGTAGAACTTGGTGCCGCCGACGACCTTGTACGGAATCCCGTGCCGGACGAACACCTCCTCGATCGCACGCGAACCGGTGTTGGTGCGGTAGAACACCGCGATGTCGGAGTATTTGTGACTCGACGACCCGCCGATCGAGTAGTCGGTGAGTTCCTCGATCTCCTTGGCGATGAACGTCGACTCGTCGCGGTCGGAGTCGGCGACGTAGCCGACGATGAGTTCGCCGTCACCGGAGTCGGTCCACAACTTCTTCTCGCGCCGGTTGGAGTTGCGCGCGATGACGGCGTTGGCCGCCGACAGGATCGTTTGCGTCGACCGGTAGTTCTGTTCGAGCAGAACGGTTTCGGCGGACGGGAAGTCGCGTTCGAACTCCTCGATGTTGCGGATGGTGGCACCGCGGAAGGCGTAGATGGACTGGTCGGCGTCGCCGACGACGCACAGCTCCGAGGGCTCCAGACCACTCGCGGTGGTCTGCTCCCCCACCAGTTCGCGGATGAGCACGTACTGCGCGTGGTTGGTGTCCTGGTACTCGTCGACGAGAACGTGACGGAATCGGCGCCGGTAATACTCCGCGACCTGCGGATGCCGATGCAGCAGCGCGACGGTCTCCCCGATCAGATCGTCGAAGTCGAAGGCGTTTGCGGCGCGCAGACGGCGCTGGTACTCGGCGTAGATCTGCGCGATCGTCGTCGACGTCGGGTCGTCCTCGGGCGCCGCGGCCAGCGCCTCGTCGGGCGAGATGAGTTCGTTCTTGAAGTTCGACACGGCCACCGAAACGCCGCGCGGGCTGAACTTCTTGGGGTCGAGGTCGAGGTCACGGATGACCATGCCGAACAACCGCTTCGAGTCGTCGGCGTCGTAGATGGAGAAGTTGGAGTTCATCTTCTCCAGCAACCCCGACTGCGCCCGGAGGATGCGCACGCATGTGGAGTGGAAGGTCGAGACCCACATGTAGGCGGCGCGGGGGCCGACGAGGTCGATGACCCGCTCGCGCATCTCCGCGGCGGCCTTGTTGGTGAAGGTGATGGCCAGGATCTGCCCGGGCGTGACGTCCCGCGCGGCGAGCAGGTAGGCGATCCGGCGGGTCAGCACCGCCGTCTTGCCCGAGCCCGCGCCCGCCACGATCAGCAACGGCGCGCCGGCGTGGAGCACCGCGGCGCGCTGTTGCGGGTTGAGACCGTCGAGCAGGCGCGCGACCCGGTCGTCGGCGGCCGCACCCGAGGGAGCGGCGCCCGCGCGACCGGCGAGAAGGGGGGCAGAAGAAGAGCTGTTCATCGGTTGGCCAGGTTACCCGCCACCGCCGACAGACCCCCGTCGGCCGGTCCGCTCCACCCCGGCACGTGGTCGACCGAACAGCCGACCGGCCCCGTGGGTTGAGGCCCCGATCGCCGTGTCCCGCGGCTAATATGACGCGGTATCACCGGCTCGGGGTGCCCTGTCTGCGAACAACTCGCACGCGGCGACGACGCCCCGGCGAGCAGGAAGAGGCGCCATGAAGAGACCGTCCATCGTCCCCGCCGCCATCGCCCTCGGTGTCGGAGCACTGGCCCTCGTCATCGCGCTCGTCCTGTCGTTCGTCCCGTTCAGCAGCGCCGGCACCGTGGAGCCCACCCCCGCCTTCCGTGCGCAGAAGAGCCTCGACGAGGTGCTGTTCAAGATGGCGACGAGCCCGGCGGCGAAGTTCACCGGCAAGGTCACCTACAAGTACGACGACGAGCGCGGCGAGGGGACGGTCGAGTTCGACGACCTGATCGTCACCACGTCGAACACCGCCGAGGGCACGATCACCCTGGGCTCACAGCAGGGCGAGTACCGGCAGATCGGCAACAGCCCGTTCCTCAGCGCCCCCGGCGCTCTGTGGAACGAACTCCTCGTCGACGCCGAGAAGACGAATCTCGACGCCGCCCCGCTCGACAACAAGTGGGCCTCCACCCGCTTCACCAGCCTGCCGCGCCTGGGCACGATCCTCGGCCCCGACAACCTCGCCGGCGACATCGGCAACATCGAGAACGGCGACGCGCCGCAGCTCGGGGCGGAACTCCCGGCGCCCAACAAGGGCACCCCCGACGCCCGACGCTGGCCCACCACCGACCCGCCGATCGAGTTCGTCGGCGACGACAAGGTGAAGATCGGCGCGTGGGAGGTCACCTTCGACCCGGAGACGAAGAACGTCACGAACGTCAAGGGTCAGAGCGTGCAGGGCCCGGTCACCTACGACATCGACGCCGCGGTCAGCCTGCAGCCGGCCGACCAGGCCCAGAAGGTGTTCGCGAACCAGCGTGCACTCGTCTCGGACCTGCTGTCGGTGCCCGCCCCCGGCCTCTGGATGGAGCAGCCGGTGGTGTCCTCGCGCCAGACGGGTGCATGCACCACGTCGTCCTGCGCCTTCGACTACACCGTGCAGGGCAGCCCGTACGCCGACGACGTCCGCGGCCACTTCAACTACGGCCTGACGCTGAACTTCGCGGTCGGCAACCGCCCGCCCGGCGCCGTCGGCGGTGAGTGCAAGGTGGTCCTGCGGGTCGACTTCGGACGCAACGGAACCACCCGCTGCGCGGCGACCAACCTCCCGCCGGACACCAACATCGCGTCGCGGTACACCTTCACCTATCTCGCGTTCATCGACGCGACCACAGACGAACTGAACGATCTCATCGACAACAACGAGAAGCAGACCAACACCGAGATCGTCTACGTCCGCACCGGCAACAAGGAACCGGCACAGGCCCGGTTCGGCTCCGGCGTGACCGGCCTGCCGAGCTACTACGCGATCAAGCGCGGCGACTACGTCTTCGACGGCATCGGCACCGACGGCAACATGCACATCACCTTCGGTGAGGGGTATCAGGACCACATCGTCGGCGGCACCTTCGATCCGTCCTGGGAAGGCACCGAGGTGCTCCGCAAGCAGATGGAGCAGCAGGTCGCAGCGGCGGGCGACGCGCAGGTCGTCTACTTCGTCGCCGAGGAGGAGACCGCGTCGGCGCTGCGAGCCCTCATCGCCGCGGAGAACCAGAGCGACAACATCTCCGCGTTCTACTACGACTAGTGGTGTGTCTCGGAAATAGGTGGCCGGTATCCGGTGGAGCGATCGGTGGTCTGGAAGGCGGAGGAGGGAGGGATAGCGGAGCTATCGCGACCGACGACAACGCAGCCAGGCGCCGATCGAGCGCCGGAGACCAGTCGCTTATTTCCGAGACACACCACTAGAACTCAGCCGCCCGCGAAGCGCGCCTCGGCGGCCTCGCCCACCCGGCCGGCGCCGGTGTGCAGCCGCAGCCCCGGCGTCAGGGGCCGCAGATCGACGTGGTCGCCGCCACCGTTGATCCGGACATACACCGACCCCAGTCCCGCGCGAACCGGTGCCCGGACCGCTTCCCCGTCCGCGAGCGCGATCTCGATCTCGCCGTCCCGGGTCGCGCAGTAGCTGAGCGCGATCGTCCAGGGCCAGGAGAAGAGCGGACCGTCGAGTCGCAGTCGGGTGGGTCCGTCGACCTCCGGGGTCCGGCAGGTCCCCGCCCCCGCGTAGATGGTGCGACGCTGCGTCACGCCGCCGGGCACGAGATTTCCCGCGGTGTCGAGCACGAACAACCGGTCGGTGGCCACCCCGAAGTCGGGGCGGGGTTCGACGCGGCCGAAGATGCGGCTGACCTGGTTGTCGGGGTAGACGAAGGGTTGCAGGATCTCCAGGGGCACGGACTGGTCGAGCATGGTCACGCCGCCCGGCCCTTGCGTCGCCGCGTCGTGCAGCGATGCGGTCGCGGTCTCGAGGTAGTCGCCGGTCGGGTTGTCCCGCCACGACGACGAGAACGAGACCAGCGACACCAGCGCGGACACCACGACGAGCGCACCGACGACGGACGCGAACGCGGGCAGCGCGGCCGACCGCTCCTCATCTCGCCCGGCCGCGGCGTCGGACGTGCGCGCATGCCGTCCGCCCACCTCGGTGGTCCGGGCCGGCGCGGCGCACAGCAGGGCCAGAGCGATGGTGAACACCAGCGCCGTGTCCGGGAGATAGCGCATGTGCTGGGCGAGTTCGATCGCCGTCTGCGGGCTCGACCGGTTCCACATCACCGGGATCTGGGCGGCCACGGCGTAGATCAGCGCGCACACGACGATCGCCGCGCCGCCGCGTCTGCGGGCCACCGCCCACCAGGTCACCGCGACCAGCACCAGCCAGCCGCCGACGATCATCCACATCTGCGGGAAGCCGGTCGGCGGACTCGGCGTCCACCGCTCCCATTCCCACGGCCCGCCGACGAGCGACGGCACGATCGCATCGGTCACCGACCGCCAGACCAGGCGCGCGGTCTGCGCCACCGAATGCTCACCCGACGTCGGGTCGGTGGTGATGAAGTACACCGCCACCCACGACGCGGCGACGACGGTCAGCGCCAGCCACAGCTCCCGGGCGGCCCGCAGCGTCGCCGTCGTCACGCGGGGACCGCCGTTCGCGAGGACCGCGGCCACCAACGCCACCGGGAGGATGAACAACGACTTCTCGAAGAACGCCAGCGCGCTCAGGAAGACGATCGTCGAGCGGATCCACACCAGCCGGCGTCGCGCGTCGTCGACGTCACCGCGTGCGAGGCGGACCGCGTCGGCGACGATCCACGCCATCGCCGCCTGCAGGGGCAGGGTGTTGAGGCTGGCCGCCCACCAGGCGAAGGCGGGCACCGTCATCGGACTGAACAGATAGAACGCAAGCGCGACGAGTGCACCGATGCGGGCGCGCGGCGCGATGACCCGCACCATCCGCCACACCGCCACCGACGCGATTGCCTGCATCGCCACGAGCATCAGCGCCGGCAGCGCCCAGTTCAGCGGTGCCAGCCACGTGGCCACCCCGGCGAGCAGGAACGCCGCCGGCATGAAGTGCCCGTCGTGACTGTGGCCCAGGTACTCCCAGGACAGGATCGGGTTCGACGACGCGCGTGCCACGAGGACCAGATCGTCCCAGTAGAAGTTGCCCGTCGCGACGAGCCAGCCCCGGATGATCAGCTGACCCACGATCAGGGACAGGGCGACGAGGGACACCATCCGAGCATTGGGCATGCGCTCCAGTTTCCATGTGCCGCGAGCGGCGTCGTGGTCGGGTCGGGTGACTCGGCCGCGTGCGGGTCGTCGCGGGGCGTCGTGGCAAAATCGGGCGCGTGACCGACCGCAGCCCCAGCCCCGGCGCTCAGGACCCCCGCCCGTCCGGCGGCACGTCGTTCGAGCACTCGATCGACCTCGACAAGTACGAGCTCTCGTCCGAGGTCGGCGACTTGCCCGACGACATCGACCAGCTGCGGCTCGAGATCGACCGGCTCGACGCCGTGATCCTCGCCGCGATCAAGCGCAGGTCGGCGGTGTCGAAGAAGATCGGTGCCGCACGCATGGCCTCCGGCGGCCCTCGCCTGGTCCACAGCCGCGAGGTGAAGGTCCTCGAGCGTTTCCAGGATCTCGGCCAGGAGGGGCACACCCTCGCGATGCTGCTGCTGCGTCTGGGGCGAGGGCCACTGGGCCGCTGACCTGTCGGCCCCGGGACACCGACGACGCGGTGATCCGGTGACGCCTGGCGCCACGTGTGACGACCGTCGCGGCCGCGACGCCGAGCACATAAGGTTGGTGGTCATGAGCACCCAGGCACCTGGCAGCGACTTCACCGGCACCGACCACGGCGACATCACCGCGACGCAGTCCTGGCAGGCGCTCGCGGCTCATCAGCCGCATGTGTACGCCATGCACCTGCGTGAGGTGTTCGCGATCGATCCCGCGCGCGGGCGCGAACTCACCGTCGACGTCGGCGATCTGCACATCGACTACTCGAAGCACCGGGTGCTGCGCGAGACGCTCGAACTCCTGATGAGCCTGGCCCGCGAGGTCGGTCTCGAGGAGATCCGCGACGACATGTTCGCCGGCGCCCACATCAACACCTCCGAGGATCGCGCCGTCCTGCACACCGCGCTGCGCCTGCCGGCCGATGCGACACTGACCGTCGACGGCCAGGACGTCGTCACCGACGTACACGAGGTCCTCACCCGGATGGGCGAGTTCACCGACCGCCTCCGCAGCGGAGAGTGGAAGGGACACACCGGAAAACCCATCACCGACGTCGTCAACATCGGCATCGGCGGCTCCGACCTGGGACCCGTGATGGTCTATCAGGCGCTGCGCCACTACGTCGACGCCGGGATCCGCTGCCACTTCGTCTCCAACGTCGACCCCGCGGACATGGTCGGCACCCTCGCCGACCTCGACGCCGAGACGACACTGTTCATCATCGCGTCGAAGACCTTCACCACTCTCGAGACACTCACCAACGCCGCCGCCGCGCGCACCTGGCTCCTGCAGGCGCTCGACGCCGACTCCGACGCCGTGGCAAAGCATTTCGTCGCCGTAAGCACCAACGCCGCCGAAGTGGCGGAGTTCGGCATCGACACCGACAACATGTTCGGCTTCTGGGACTGGGTCGGCGGCCGGTACTCGGTCGACTCCGCGATCGGGCTGTCGGTGATGGCCGCGATCGGCAAGGAACGCTTCGCCGAGTTCCTCGACGGCTTCCACCAGGTCGACGAGCACTTCCGCACCCAGCCCCTCGAACGCAACGCGCCGGTCATCCTCGGCCTGATCGGCCTCTGGTACAACAATTTCTGGGATGTCGGCGTTCGCGCGGTGCTCCCGTACAGCAACGACATGGCCCGCTTCGCGGCTTACCTGCAGCAGCTGACGATGGAGTCCAACGGCAAGTCCGTCACCGCCGGGGGCCACCATGTCACCACCGACACCGGCGAGATCTTCTGGGGCGAGCCGGGAACCAACGGGCAGCACGCCTTCTACCAACTGCTGCACCAGGGCACGCGGATGGTGCCGGCGGACTTCATCGGTTTCGCCGAACCCACCGACGACCTGCCGACCTCCCCCGACGGCTCGGGTTCCATGCACGACCTGCTGATGAGCAACTACTTCGCCCAGACCAAGGTGCTCGCCTTCGGCAAGACCGCCGACGAGATCGCCGCCGAGGGCGTGCCCGCACATGTCGTGGCCCACAAGGTGATGCCGGGCAACCGTCCCACCACCTCGATCCTCGCCCCCCAGCTCACCCCCTCGGTGATCGGCCAGCTCGTGGCGCTCTACGAGCACCAGGTCTTCGTCGAAGGCGCCATCTGGGGCATCAACCCCTTCGACCAGTGGGGCGTCGAACTCGGCAAGACCCAGGCCAAGGAACTGCTCGGTACCATCACCCGTCCCGAAGCGCCTGACACACACGACGATTCGTCGACCGACGCCCTCGTCGCGTGGTACCGGGAGCGACGGGGCCGCGCGGTCTGAGCTACTTCCAGTACTCCTCGTCGAAGACCGCATCGGGGATCTCGTCCCCGGGTTCGACGCCGAGCGACTGGATGCGGCCCATGATCGCGGCCGCGGTCGCCACGTAGGTGACGAGATCGGTTGGCTCGACGTCTCGTTCGGCGGGATCACCGCCGAGGAACTCGTACAGGGCGGGTGGCACGCAGGCACCCATGTCCAGTGCGCGGGTACCGGTCGCCTCCCGCCAGGCGTCGAAGCTCGCCACGTCGACGGCCTCGGCGACTTCACCGGTCCGGACGGCGTCGGACACCTCGTCGACGGTGGCCAGCTCACCCGAGGTCCCGCTCGACGGGTCGAAGCCGAGAACCGTGTCGGCGGCGGTGGTCTCGTCGTCGGTGAGGGTGAAGTAGACGATGCCCCGCCAGTCGGAGCCCATCGCCGCGATGTCCGCGCGGTCGAAGATCTCGCCGAGCAGTTCGCCGACCTGATCCCGCTGCCGGGCGCCGAACACCTGAAACGCGCCCGAGGCCACCACTTGTCCCTGCTTGTTCGCCACGACGGCCACCTTACGCAGGTCAGTCGTCGATACCGAGGACGACCACGCGACCCGTCGCCAGCGACAGGTACACCGTCGCCTGCCACTGTGCCGTCGAGAACGCACGGTCGAGGGCGGGCCCGCCGACAAAACCGCCGGGCGGCACCAGGTCGCGCAACGCGCCCGCCACCGAGTCAGGCGGGGCCACCGGATCGGCGTCGTACTGCCCCGCCCATGCTGCCGCGCGCTCGGTACCGACGTTCACGACCGCGTCGAACCAGTAGGTGGATGGTCCGGGGACCCTGTCCGACGAGTTGCCACCGAGGGTGCCGGCCGTCCAACCCTCGATCACCGAACCCTGCAGGAGCGGAAACCGTCTGATCACCGGCCCCTCGTCGCGCTGTGGTCCGGCGGTCACGATCTTGGTGGAGGGCGGCGGCGCTGACGTCGACGCCGGAGGCGAGGGGATCGGATCGCGATCGTGCGGTGCCGCAGGCGCACAACCCGCGAGAACGCCGGACCCCGCGGCGCACGCGGCGAGGACGGCCGTCAGCCGCTCGAACCGATGAACACCCATCCCGTGACGGTAGCCCGTCGCCGGGGTCGAACGCGAAACATCCACTGTCTGAACGAACTACACAGGTCAGACCAGTCGGCGGCTGACCGACGCCGGCAGGAACTTCAGCGCGGCCGCGATGGGTGTCCAGGGCCACGCGGGCACCGGGGCCCAGTCCTTCTCCGCCTCGATCGCCTTGACCAGCGCGTCGACGCCCTTGTCGGTCTCGACCATCAGGGACGTCTTCACGCCCCGGTTGATATCGGTCTCGATGTAGCCCGGCGCGACCACCGACACCGTGATCGGCGACGACGCGAACTCGGCCTGGAGTCCCTGCCCCAGCGCCGTCAGCCCGGCTTTCGACGCCGAATAGGCGGCCTGCGCCTTGGGCATGCCGCGAACACCCGAGATGGAGCTGATCAGCACGAGGTGCCCGGCGTTCTGCGCACGGAAGATCTCCAGCGCCGCCTCGGCCTGGGCCAGCGCGCCGACGAGATTGGTCTGCACGGTCTCGATGTTCGCGGCGGCCTTGCCGGTGCCGAGGGGTGCGCCCTTGCCGAGTCCGGCGTTGACGATGACCCGGTCGAGACCGCCCAGACCGTCGGCCAGCCTCCCGAAGACCTCGGGGACGGCGTCCACGTCGGTGACGTCGAGCGTCGCGACCTCGACCTGTGCGGCGGTGGGCCGCAGTTCGCCGGCCAGCGCATCCAGCTTCTCGCGGCGGCGCGCCGCGAGGGCGAGCGAACGTCCCTGGGCGGCGAAGCGTCGGGCCATGCCTTCCCCGAGCCCCGAACTCGCACCCGTGATGAGAATCCTCTGCCGTGTCGTCACGAGGACCAGGCTACCGGCCGGTAAGTTCTGCCTTCCCGGTCGCCCGGCGCGACCTACTTCAGCAACCGCGACATCCGACGGTCCGCCAGCACCTTCCCGCCCGTCTGGCACGTGGCGCAGTACTGGAAGGACCGGTCCGCGAACGACACCTCGCGGACGATGTCGCCGCACACCGGACACGGCAGGCCGGTGCGGGCGTGCACGCGCAAACCAGTGCGCTTCTCGGACTTCAGCCGCGCGACGGCCTGCCCCTCCAGACGCCCGGTCGCGTCGGTGAGCACGCCGCGCATGGCGTCGTAGAGTGTCGCGACCTGGTCGGCCTTCAGTGTTTTCGACGACGCGAACGGCGACAGGCGTGCGGTGTGCAGGATCTCGTCGGAGTAGGCGTTGCCGATCCCGGCGATGGTGTGCTGGTCGGTGAGCACGTTCTTGATCCGGCCGGTGGTGCCGGCGAGGATCTCGGCGAACTGTTCGGACGTCAGCTCGAGCGCGTCGGGTCCCAGACCGGCGATCCGCTCGACGTCGGCGAGGTCGCGGACCAGCCACACCGCGAGTCGTTTCTGCGTCCCGGCCTCGGTGACGTCGAACCCCTCACCGGGTAGACCGCAGTGCACGCGCAGGGCGATCGGACTCTTCCCGCCCGGCCGCAGGGGTTTGGGCGACAGATCCTCGCTCCACCGCACCCAGCCCGCCCGCGACAGATGGATGACCAGCTGCAGCAACGGCTCTGACGCAGTGGCCGCCGAACCGGGAATGGTACGGATGACCAGGTACTTCCCCACCCGGCCGACGGATTCGACGATCCGGTCCATCAGCGCCGTGCAGGGCGGGTCCGCGGTCTTAAGCACCGACAACGACGCGACGTCGACCCGGCGGATCGGGAGTCCGGCCGCACGGCCGTCGACGTAGTCGGCGATGGCGGCCACCTCTGGGAGCTCAGGCATGCCACCAGTGTGCTCTAGTTGTGGGATGAACTCCCGACTTTCCGACGCCGAGCTGGCCGCCCGGATCGCGCAGGGAGCCGGCGAAGTACTCCTCGGAATCCGTTCGGGCGACCTGCTCGGCGGCGCGATGCTCGGCGATGTGGGCGATGCGCTTGCGCAGGCGTGGATCTCGACGGTGCTCCGCAAACACCGGCCACGCGACGCGGTGTTGTCCGAGGAAGCCGCCGACGTCGGCGACCGGGCCACCGCGTCGCGCGTGTGGATCATCGACCCCCTGGACGGCACAAGGGAATTCGCCGGCGGCTCGTCGGACTGGGCCGTACACGTCGCGCTGACCGAGAGCGGGATCGTCACCGAGGCGTCGGTGTCGCTGCCCGCGACGGGTGAACTGTTCCGTTCCGACACCGTCGCGGAGACCACCGGCGAACTGACCCGGCGTCTCGTCACCTCCCGGTGGGGCGGCTCGTATGAGACCAGTTACGTGGCGAACCGACTGGGTCTGCAGATGGTGCCGGTCGGTTCGGCCGGCGCGAAGGCGATGGCCGTCGTCCGCGGCGATGCCGATGCCTATGTCCACGCCGGCGGTCAGTACGAGTGGGACAACGCGGCGCCGGTGGGGGTCGCGCTGGCGGCCGGACTGCACTGCAGCCGCCTCGACGGGTCGGAGATCGTGTACAACAACCGGCATCCGTACATGCCGGACTTCGTCATCTGCCGCAGCGAGATCCGCGAGGAGATGCTCGGCGCGCTGCGGCAGATCTGGTGAACTGAACCGGTGAACGGCATCGGCGACGCGGTGGTGCGCATCGGGCCCGCACTGGTGGTGGCCGTCGTACTGCTGGCCGTGGTCGCAGTGCTGGTGAACCGTCGGAGCGGACTGGCCCGCGAGACCGTCGTCGCCACGCTCCGGGCCGGCGCGCAACTCGCGGCGCTGGCGGCCGTGCTCGCCGCCGTCATCCCACACCTCTGGGCCTCGGCGCTGTTCGTCGCGGTGATGGCGACCGCCGCGTCCTGGACCTCGGCCCGACGCGTGCGACCGGGGGGTCCCCGCCTGGCGGGAACCGCGTGGTGTGCCGGGCCGGTGGCGGCGCCGACGATCGCGATCGTGACCGCTCTGGTGGCAGTCGGTGTGCTTCCCGCTCGCGGCATCGCCGTGATCCCCACCGCCGGCATCATGCTCGGCGGCGCGATGGTCACCGCCTCGCTCGCCGGACGCCGGGCGCATGACGAGCTGTCGGTCCGTCGCGGCGAGGTGGAAGCCGCGCTGTCGCTCGGCTTCGACCCGCGGGACGCTCGGATGGAGATCGCCGGCCCGCCCTCGGCGACCGCGCTCGTCCCCGGCCTCGATCAGACGAAGTCGGTGGGACTCGTCACGATCCCCGGCGCGTTCGTCGGCATGGTCCTCGGCGGGGCGTCGGTGTGGGCGGCCGCGGCGATGCAGATGTTCGTGCTGATCGCCTTGCTCGCGGTGAGTTCCATCGCGATGCTCGTGACGGTGGAACTGGTGGCGCGAGAACACCTGTGATCTGGCGACGCATCTCACCAGGACCCTTCGTGACGCTCGCAAGCTCGCTCCTCAGGGAGCGGGGTGGGCCCCGAGGTGCGAGGAAGCGAGCGCAGCCCCTCCGTTCCCTGAGGAGCGCCCGGAGCTTGCGGAGGGCGCGTCACGAAGGGTCCGGCTACTGGCGACTCTTCCGCAGCAGATAGATGTCCATGATCCAGCCGATCCGGTCCCGGGCCTCGGCGCGAGCTTCGACGATCCGGTCCGTCACCTCACCGACCTTGCCGCTGATCAGGATCTCGTCCTCGGTGCCGACGTAGGCGCCCCACCAGATGTGATCCTCCGGGTCGGCGGTGTGCCGGAAGGTGAGGTCGGCGTCGAGCATCACGATCTGATTCGCGTCGGCGCCCGCGGGCGTCTCCGCGAGGCGTCGGCCCGTGGTCGTGTGGATCGGTTCGCCGACGCGATTGGCGACGATGCCGTGGGCCGCCGTGAGCGCGCTCGCGCTGGTCACGCCGGGGATGACCTCGACCTCGAGTTCGAGGTCGTCGCGGGCGGCGAGATCGTCGACGATCCGCAGCGTGCTGTCGTAGAGGGCCGGGTCGCCCCAGACGAGGAAGGCGGCCACTCCCCCGTCGCCGACCTCGTCGCGCAGGGCGCCGGCGATCAGCTCGGCGCGCGCGGCGTGCCAGCGCCGGACCTCGGCGTCGTAGTCGTCCGGTTCCCGGTCGCGTGGCGGATCGGGGATCTCCACCAGCGAATGCCCCTGTCGCGCATGCTCGTCGAGGATGGCGCGGCGTGCGTCGAGCAGGCCGCTCTTCGCCGGGCCCTTCTCCAACGCGAGGAAGGCATCGACGTCGGCCATCGCGTCGATCGCCTGCAGCGTGATCTGACGCGGTCCGCCGGGTCCGATCCCGATGACTCGCAACGTGAGTCGCACGGTCAGATCTTCACCTTCGGGAGTCCGTGCTTGCGCGCGGTCATGTCCAGGATCAGCTGTCGCGGCGCGAGCCGCCGGAGCAGGAAGACCACCCCCGCCTGATTACCCTTGGCGTAGAACGGCTTCGGATGCTCGGACAGGGCGGCGCCGACGATCTGGGTGGCCATGCTCGCCGCACTGATGCCCGCGTCCTCGTTGCGCCGGGTGGCGGCGGCGAGCGTCTCGTACTCGGCGCGATAGGGCGAGTCGTCGCCGATGTGAATGCTGCGGCGATCACCGATGCCGGTGGCGATCGTGCCGGGTTCGACACTGATCATCCGTATCCCGTACGGCGCCAACTCGCGTCGCGACGCGAGCGCGAAAGCCTTCAACGCCGACTTGGTCGCGGCGTAATTGGACCGGAAGGCGACCGGGAAGCTGGACAACATCGACCCGACCATCACGACCGTGCCCCGGCGCCGGAGACGCATGCCGGGCAACACCGCTTTGGTCAGCGCGATCGGCCCGAAGACGTTGACCCGGAACAGATCCTCGACGGCCGCCATCGAGGTGTCCTCGAGCGCACCGGCCTGGGACTCGCCGGCGTTGTTGATCAGGATGTCCACGTCGCCGACGAGGGCCGCGCAGGACTCGGCGGATTCGTAGTCGGCGTTGTCGAGCCGGACGTAGGTGACGCCCTGGATCGGGTTGCGTACGGAATCCGGATTGCGGGTGGTGCCGTAGACCCGGTGTCCCCTCGCGACGAACTGGCGGGCGACCTCGGCCCCGATGCCACTGGTCGCGCCGGTCACGAGGACTGTCTGTGAACTCACGACCGCAACGGTAGCGCAGCGGCCGACGGGTCAGATGAGCTTGTCGTACCGGCGGGTGAGGATGCTCAGTTCTGCTGCCACTCGCTCAGTGTCGGGACCGTAGGGGCGCCGCGGATTCCGGGTGAACCAGTCGGCAATCCGCTGGCCCGGCGTCCGCTGGCCGACGGGGGTACGTCGCGCGGTGAGACTCAGTAGGCCGGCTGCACCGGCGACCGAGGTGACCACGACAAGGGCGAGAACGAAGAGGAGTGTCATGGCAGTAATCCTCCGCCCACATCATTTCGGCCACCAGTGGCAGTTCAGTCAATGTTCGCAAATTATCTGCCATACTGGTCAGGTGCTGCATTCGGTTGGTGTCCTCCTGTACGGACACGTCGCGCTCTTCGAGTTCGGCGTCGTGCACGAGGTGTTCGGCCTCGACCGCACCGACGACGACGTCCCCGCCTTCGACTTCCGGGTCGCCACGCCGGATCCCGAAACCGCGCTGGCCGTCGGCAACGGGGTGTCGATCCAGGTGTCGCACACCCTGGACGAGTGCCGCGACGTCGATCTCGTCGTCATCCCCGGCGGAAGCATCAGCGGTGACTACCCCGTCGAGATCCTGGACACCATCCGTGCGGTCGTCGACAACGGCGGACGTGTCCTCACCGTCTGCTCGGGCGCGTTCGTCGCCGGCGCGGCCGGACTCCTCGACGGCCGTCGGTGCACCACCCACTGGCGCTACGGCGACCATCTCGCGCGCATGTTCCCCCAGGCGCAGGTCGACACCGACGTCCTCTTCGTCGACGACGGACCCGTGACCACGAGCGCCGGCACAGCCGCCGGGATCGACGCCTCGCTGCACCTGGTCCGCGAATCCTGGGGACCGGCCGTCGCCAACCGCATCGCGCGGCGCATGGTCGTGCCACCGCACCGCGACGGCGGACAACGCCAGTTCGTCGAGGCCCCGATGCCGGCGTGCACCGACGAGGGCTTCGGATCGCTTCTGGCCTGGATGACGGCCAACCTCGACCGCGACATCAGCATCGACGACATGGCGTCCCGGATGCACATGTCCGGACGTACCTTTGCGCGTCGCTTCGTCGACGAGGTCGGCATCTCGCCTCGCCGCTGGCTGACCGAACAGCGAGTGCTGTCGGCGAAGAACCTGCTCGAGACGACCACCGCCAGCGTCGACGAGGTGGCACGCCAGGTCGGCTTCACGTCGGCGACGCTGCTGCGACACCATTTCGCCGCGAGTGTCGGCGTCTCGCCACTCGTCTACCGTCGGCGGTTCGCGAAATCCGGCGTGAGTTCGTAGGCCGAAACCCCGCGAGACGGCACTCGCGCAGTGGAACGGCCAGACTGGTGCCCTCGGTAGGATTCGAACCTACGACCTACCCTTTAGGAGAGGGTTGCTCTATCCCCTGAGCTACGAAGGCGGACCGCGAAGAGCCCACGGTGGCGCGGCTCCCCGACAGCGGGAGTCTACGCGAGCGACCTCACCCGGCCACACCACACACCTCAGATGGTGAAGATCGTGTAGTTCGCCCCCGTCGCCGGGAACACCCACGACGATGTGTGACGCCCGGCGTCGGAATGCGAGGACCGGTACGATCGACCCCGACGCGAACCGGACATTTCCGGCTGTGATCGTCACCACTGAGGACACCCCGGCGTTGAGGTTCCTGCCAGCCTGTGTCCGTACACTGCCTACCGCATACGTTCTACCGTTTCACCCGGGGAGGTCTTTTCGTTGGTGCACGCGGCATCAGGGTCGGCACCCACCGCCGACGACGAGACCACGACCAGCGCGAAAGGGTCTGCGGACTCCGTGGCACCCCGTCCCGCCGAGTCGGCCCCTCCCTCGCCCACGACCAAGCCCCGCGGTCGCGCGCACACCGCCGACTTCGTCCGGGTCGTCCTGTTCACCTTCGTGGTCGTCGCGCACAGCATCAACGCCATCAACGGCGGTGCCGACGAGATCAGGGGCGCGAATCTCGTCGGCACCCTGTGCCACCTGACGCGATACGGCTTCGTGGCGGTGACCCTCTACGTCCTCGTGCTGAGCATGCAGGGTCGGGAGATGTCGCCGTGGCAGTTCTGGCGGCGTCGTTTCGGGCTCGTCGTCGGGCCCTACCTGGCATGGACGCTGATCTACACGATCACCGACCACATCATCATCGCCGACAATCCGTTCCCGCCGATCAGTGAGATGCTGCCCCGGCTCGGGCACGACCTGCTCGTGGGCGAGGGCAAGTACCAGTTGTACTTCCTGCTGATCTCGATGCAGATCTACCTGTTCTTCCCACTGATCGCGTGGGTCTTCGAACGCGGCCGCAATCACCCATGGCTGTTGCTGGCCGGCGGGACCGCGATCCAACTCCTGGTGTTCGTCGTCTACCAGTACCTCCCCCGACCCTCCGGTCACGTCTGGGACGTCGCCTACCAGCACCTGTGGAAGACGCTGCCGATGTACGCGCTCTTCATCACCATGGGCGTGCTGGCCGCGCAGCATCGCGAGGCGGTGGACCGTTGGCTCCGCGACCACATGGCGACGGTCGTCCTGGTCGCGGCGGGCTGCGCGGCCTTCACCGTTGCCGGATACCTGCTGGCGACATCGCCGGGGAATGTGCCGTGGAAGGCCAACACGGCCTGGAACCCGGTGTCCCTGCCCTGGTTCGTCGGCGGCTTCGTCCTGTTGTGGCTCATCGGTCTGGTCTGGGATGACCGACGCGCCGCCGGCCGTCCGGCGGGCGGGAAGCTGGTGTCGCAGGCCACCTTGCGCGCGTTCGGCGTCTTCGCAGTCCACCCGCTGGTCCTCGACATCCTGGGCCGGGTGGGATTCCTCAGCGGACTCTTCGACTGGTTCCCGCACTCGGCGGTCCTGCGCTCGATCATCTTGATCGCCTTGGTTCTGGCGGTCTCGCTGGCGCTCGTCGACCTGCTCCTACGCCTACCGTTCAGCAAATGGCTCACCGCCCGGCCCCGCATCCCCCTGTTGCCGAAGCGGAACAAGAAGAAGCAGGACCGGGCGGTGGAAGTCGGTGAGTCGGCGGGGGCTGAGAAGAAGTCCGCCGGTTAGTTTCTGGCTAGTTGTACTTCGGGTTGTTGATCACCGGGATCTCGATGTTGATCGGCATCCGCAGTTCGGACATGTAGAAGAGCACGAACTGGCGGAGGAACTCGTCGAACAGCCAGTACGCCTCACGCGGCATGCCGACGTTGAGCAGGCCCTCGCGGATCTGTACGTACGGACCCCACGCCGTCTCGAGCAGCGGGCTCCACACGGGCTCCCGCGGGATCTGATACCAGTTGGCGACCTTGTCACCGAGCACGAATCGCGTGAGCGCCCCCAGGACGCCGCGCGAGATCAGCGAGAGGTCGAGGTTCATGCCGAGGTCGAGCAGCATGTCGGCGAGCTTGCGACCCTCGGGGGTCGGCGCCAGGATCGGGTCGAGGACCTGCTGCGCCTGCGAGTCGGCGGCGGCCCAGGAGGCGGGGATGTACTCGTCCTGGACGCCCAGCAGGCGAGCGGTGATCTGCCACGAATGCAGGAATCCGGCGGATTCGTCGGCCGCGATCGGGACGTTCCACTTGTCGAAGTTGCGCATGACGGTCGTCGGCAGGCTGTGCCAGGTGACCATGATGTCGGCCTGACTGATCGGCTTCTTCTCCGTCGCGCCGTGCACCCAGTGCGGCGACTGCGGCAGGAGGTGTCGCACGCCGGCGTGCGCCATACGGGTCTTCACGCAGGTCACGATCATCTCGCCGCCGGGCTGATAGGCGTTGAGCGATCCGATGTCGTATCCGAGCTTCGCGGTCTTGGTGATGCGGTCCTTGAGGTCCCATCCGCCCTTGGAGTAGTAGACCGACCGGGCCTCGCGCGGGATGACGGTGCTCATCATGCCGCTGGCGAAGCCGTACAGGACGCCGAGGTAGGTTCCGCGCTTCTGGTTGAATCGGACCGCGTCGGCCAGCTTGGCCTGGTCGGCCCACGCGGGCAGCTGACGAGCGTGCTCCATGAAGTCGCGCAGTTCCGAGGGCAGCCCGGCGGGCAGCGGCTGCGAGTTGCGATGCCACGTGCGCAGCAGGCGATTGACGTTGCGCACCTGCCCGCTGTCGATGACCTTGGCGATCACCGGGTCGGCCTCGTCGTCCCACAGCTGCCGCGGGTCCGCGCCGCGACCGCGGCCGGGCACCGAGTTCGCCGGCGACCACGTCCACGGCGTCGTCTGCGAGAGCGCCGCGACCGCACCGGCTGCGCCGACGACACCGCCCGCGCGTATCAGGTTCCGCCTGTTCAGATCTTCCATGACCCCGTCCCATCACTTCCATGTATCAATGTGACAAACAACGTATCCTTGTATCATTGTTACCACCGCGTGGTCCAGAACACACCTCTTTCGCGAATTTTGCGATCATGGAAGCTCATGCGGTCATGATGTGAGGAAGGGGGTGAGGCGAGTGACCACGCAGCCGTCCGGCGCTTCGCTGTCCAGCTCGCTTCTCCAGCGGGCGTTTCTCGAATCCGCGGCTCAATCCGACGAGGCCGCCGATCCCACCGCCGAACGTCTGCTCGACGCGGCCTTCGAACTCTTCTGCCGGCTGGGCGTGCAACGGACGCCGATGGAGAAGGTGGCGAAGAGCGCCGGCGTCACGAGAGTCACCCTGTATCGCAAGTTCGCCACCAAGGACGCCCTGGTCGACCAGGTGGTGCTCCGCGAGTTCCGTCGGTACTTCGACCGGTTCCGCGCGGAGATCCCCCGCGCCGACACCGTGGCCGACCGCGTCGTGGTCGGGTTCGTCGGTTCGCTGCGGGCGATCTCCGGCAACCCGCTGATCGGTGAGATCAGCGACGCCGAGCCCAGCATGCTGATCGAATCGATGATCGGCGGCGACGGCATGCTGCTCGCGACGGTCCAGCACTTCGTCGCCGCCCAGCTGCGCCGGGAACAGCTGGCGGGCAACATCTCCGACGAACTCGACGTCGATCTCGTGGCCGAGATGATGGTCCGCATCTCCGCGTCGTTCCTCACCGTGCCCAGCCGCGTCGTCGACATCACCGACGACGCGCAGCTCGCCACGGTGGCGCGCCAGTTCCTCGTACCGATGCTCAATCCCGCGCAGTAAACCGCCGAACCTGTAAAGATCAGAGCGCTCACCACATCTGAGGAGACTGACGATGCGCTCTTGGTCTGTGATCATCATCCTGGCCGTCTCACAGTTCGTGATGGTGCTCGACAGCACCGTGATGAACGTGTCCATCTCGGTCGTGGCCGACGACCTCGGGACCTCGATCACCGGCATGCAGGCCGCGATCACCTTCTACGCGCTGACGATGGCCGCCTTCATGCTGACCGGAGGCAAGCTCGGCGACTTGATGGGGCGCGCAAGAGCATTCAAGATCGGTGCGGTCATCTACGGCATCGGCTCGCTGACCACAGCGCTGAGTCCCAACCTGACCGTCCTGCTCATCGGCTGGTCACTCGTCGAGGGGCTGGGCGCGGTGCTCGTCATCCCCGCGATCGCATCGCTGGCCGCCATCAACTACACGGGCAAGGCCCGGGTCACCGCATTCTCGATCCTGGGCGCGGTCACCGGGCTGGCCGCCGCCGTCGGCCCGCTGCTCGGTGGCGTGATGACCACATACCTGTCGTGGCGCTACGTGTTCGTCGCCGAGACCGTCGTCATGGTGGCGGTCCTGTTCGCGGCCAAGCTGATTCGTGACGTACCCCGCGACCCGGAGGTACGCATCGACCCCCTCAGCGTCGTGGCATCCGCCGGCGGCCTGTCGCTGATCGTCTACGGCGTACTGCAATCGAAGACGTGGGGATGGCTGAAGCCGCAGCATCCACCGGAGATCGGCGGGGACGAGATCGCCCCGCTGGGCGTCTCCCCCGTGGCATACCTGTTGCTCGCCGGGGTCGTCGTGCTCTGGTTGTTCGTCCTGCGGCAGCGCACCCTGGCGACGTCCGGCCGCCAACCGCTGCTGCGTGTCGAACTCTTCCGCATCGCTGCTCTCCGAAGCGGACTCGGCGGTTTCCTCGCCCAGTACTTCGCGATCGCCGCCCTGTTCTTCGTGGTCCCCGTCTACCTGCAGACGATGCTCGGACGCGACGCACTGCAGACCGGGGTGAAGATCCTGCCGCTCTCGGTCGGGCTCGTCCTGTTCTCGATCCTTGGATCCTGGCTCACCGCACGGCGTTCCGCACGGTTCATCGCGCGCGGCGGACAGATCACGATGGCGCTGGGGACACTCCTCGTCATCGCCTCGGTGGGAATCGATCTGCGCAACGCCGCCTTCGCCGCGGGCATGTTCGTGGTCGGCGCCGGCTTCGGTCTGCTCGCTTCACAACTCGGCAACGTCAACATGTCCGCTGTCGAGGAGAAGGACACCTCGGAGGTCGGCGGCCTGCAGGGCACCTTCCAGAACCTGGGGTCGTCGTTCGGCACCGCGGTCGCGGGATCGGTCTTCCTGCTCATGCTGTCGTCGGGCTTCGTGTCGGCGGTCGACGACGCCGAGAACCTCTCCCCCACCGACCAACAACGCATCATCGCCGCCGTCGACGAGCAGGGAGTGCCGATCATCTCCGCCGACGAGGCGCGCACCCTCGTCCTCGACGCGGGCGGCTCGGAGGAGTCCGCACAGGCGGTGTCACAGGCCTATTCGGATTCGCAGATCGCGGCCCTGCAGCAGTCGCTGTTCGTCGTCTTCGGCCTGCTCGTGCTGGCGTTGCTGTTCTCGCGGCACCTGCCCAACCGGATACCGGAACCCGGCCCGGCGCTCGAACGGCAGTCGGCCGAGCCCGAGCCGGAATCCGGCTCCTAGTCGATCTTCTTCCTGATCGTCGCTTCCGTGTGCCGCACCGCCTGAGCGGCGAACGGTCCCACGACCTTGCCGAGGAGTTTGCCCGCCATACCGCCGGGGAGGTTGTAGTTGATCTCGACGTCGAGTTCGGTGCCCGATCCACCGTCCGCGTCGGCGAAACGCCACGTCGTGTTCGCGTCGAAACCCTCGACGGCCTTCAACTCGATGAGCTCGTTCTCGACGTAGTCGGTGCACTCGACCACCGACTTCAGTGTCTTCGGCCCGACGTCCATCGAGACCGCGAACTTCGCTCCGAGTCCGCTGGTCTTCTCCGTCGTCGGCTCGAACCGGGTGACTCCGAGCAGGTACTCCGGGACGTTCTGGTAACCGTCGATGTAGTCGAAGACCCGCTCGCGCGGCCTGTCGATCTTCGCCTGATGCCGTACCACTCCCACGATTCTCCCCGTTCGTCTCGTCCGGCCGACCATGCCGGTGCGGCCCTCCGCCTCGACCCTATGCGGTCACGGCCGCTGTCCTGAACATTCGACCCAGTTCGCGTCGCGAACGGCCACTCGGTCAGTACGCTTGGCCGATGACGGCCGGGTCCGGAGTCTCTCGAGTGGTACGTGTCCTCGTCGTCGCGACGGCCACCACCTTCCTCGCGACTGCCTGCGGCTCGGATCCAGCCGAGCCGGAAGCGAGTCCGGTCACCTGCGCCGAGATCCCCAACGGCGAGATGATCGACGCCCAGACGATGACGGCCGCACCCACCGACATCGCCACCAGACCGGAAGTCGCGTCCGGCTTCCGAACAGGGATGAGACCGGTCGTCACCGACACCTACGCAGCGGCAACCGCCAATCCGCTCGCGACCCGCGCGGCCTGCGAGGTGCTGCGCGACGGCGGGACGGCCGCCGACGCCCTGGTCACCGCGCAGATGGTGCTGGGACTCGTCGAGCCGCAATCCTCCGGGATCGGCGGAGGCGCCTTCGCGCTCTACTACGACGCGGGGTCGAAGAGCGTGCGGGCCTTCGACGGTCGCGAGACGGCGCCGGCGGCGGCCACCGAGACCTACCTGACCCGGATCGCCCCCAACGATCCCACCCCACCCGCGCCGAGTGCCAGCGCCTCGGGACGGTCCATCGGCGTGCCGGGCGTGCTGCGCATGCTCGAGATGGTCCATGCCGACTTCGGCGGACAACCATGGCGAGATCTGTTCGATCCGGCGATCGAATTGGCCGACAACGGGTTCGACATCAGCCCGCGGCTGGCGACCGCGATCGCCGCGTCGGCGGCCGAACTCGGTGCCGACGACGAGGCCCGCTCCTACTTCCTCGCGAGTGACGGCGCCGCGAAGCCGGCGGGCACGCGGCTCGTCAACCCCGCGTACGCCAAGACGCTCGGCGCCCTCGCCGCCGACGGCGCGGGCGCGATGTACGACGGGCCGCTCGCCCGAGCCATCGTCGCCGAGGCCGGCAGCACCGCGGGCGGCATGACACCGAGCCTGATGACCGAGCAGGATCTACGCGACTACCGTGCCATCGCCCGGGAGCCGGTGGTCACCACCTATCGGGGGCGACAGATCGTGGCCATGCCCGGACCGTCGTCCGGCGGGATCGCCGTCGCGTCGGCGCTGGGCATCCTGGCGAACTTCGATCTGCCGTCGATGCCGCCGTCCGATCTCGACGCCGACGGCGGGCGTCCCGACCCAGCCGCCGTGCACCTCGTCACCGAGGCCGAACGCCTCGCCTACGCCGATCGCGACAAGTATGTGGCCGACCCGGACTTCGTCCCGCTGCCCGGGCGCGGGGTCGCGACCATCCTCGATCCGGCCTATCTGCGGTCTCGGGCAGCGCTCATCTCACCCGACTCCTCGCTCGGCGAGGCGCCGGCGGGTGACCTCGGACCGGTGCCCCTGGGGTCGCACCCGGGCACCGAACACGGAACCAGTCACATCACCGTCGCCGACCGGTACGGCAACGTCGCCACGATGACGACGACCATCGAATCCGCCTTCGGCAGTTACCACATGGTCGACGGGTTCCTACTCAACAACGAGTTGACCGACTTCTCTGCCGAACCCCGCGACGACGACGGGACGCTGCTCGCCAACCGGGTCTCGCCGGGCAAGCGGCCGCGCTCGTCGATGGCGCCCACACTCGTTCTGCAGCCCGGCGCCGACGGAGCGCCGGCCGAGGTGGTCGCGGCCCTGGGTTCCCCCGGCGGGTCGGTGATCATCCAGTTCGTCATCAAGACGATCGTCGGGATGCTGGACTGGGGCCTCGATCCCCAGCAGGCCGTGTCGATGATCGACTTCGGCTCGGCCAACACCCCGACCTCCAACGTCGGCGGCGAACACCCGCTCGTCGACACCACGGACGACGGCGCACACGATCCGTTGGTCCGCGGCCTCCGGGAACGCGGAGCCGAGGTGTCGGTCGAGGAACAGTCGAGCGGGCTCAGCGCCCTGCTGCGACACGGCGGCGGCTGGATCGGCGGCGCCGATCCGCGCCGCGAGGGCGCGGTGATGGGCGACAACGCGACGCTGCGGTAGACCATCGCGCCACGGGTTTTCGGGAAACGGCGTTGCCTCGACCGGTTCCGAGGGGCACTAGTTTTCCTCGGCGTCACATGGGGGCAATCGGGCGCATACACCCAGCTCATAGCGTCGAAGCGCTCGCAATTGCGACAAACGGCGTACCGACGTCGTCGTGCGCCCCCGCGCACAGGGGGCCCAGATCATCCAGGAGTGTCCATGAGTGGCAGCATGTCCCGCCGACAGGCGATCGAGGCCGTGACGACCTACGACGTGTCGGCGCCGGGGTTCACCGAACCCCTCGCAGACACGTTCGGGCGCAATGTGTTCAGCCTGTCGGTCATGAAGAAGCGGCTGCCCAAGCACGTTTTCAAAGCGGTCGCCGCGACCGTCGACACCGGCTGCGCGCTCGACCCCACCCTCGCCGACTACGTCGCGGTGGCCATGAAGGACTGGGCCATCGAGAAGGGCGCCACCCACTACGCCCACGTCTTCTACCCGCTCACCGGTTTCACGGCCGAGAAACACGACTCGTTCCTCGAACCCGATTCCACCGGCGCATCGCTCGCCGAGTTCGCGGGCAAGACGCTGCTGCAGGGCGAGCCCGACGCGTCGAGCTTCCCCAACGGCGGTCTGCGCGGCACCTTCGAAGCCCGCGGCTACACGGGCTGGGACGTCACCAGTCCCGCGTACATCCTGGAGAACCCGAACGGCAACACCCTCTGCATCCCGACGATCTTCATCTCGTGGACCGGCGAGGCCCTCGACAAGAAGACCCCGCTCCTGCGCAGCCAACAGGCCATGAGCAAGCAGGCCATGCGGTTGCTCCGCCTCTTCGGCCACGACGACGTCGACACCGTCGTCTCCTACGCCGGCGCCGAGCAGGAGTACTTCCTGATCGACGAGCACTTCTTCTATGCGCGACCAGATCTCATGACCTGCAACCGAACCCTGTTCGGCGCACCGCCGTCGAAGGGCCAGGAGTTCGACGACCACTACTTCGGTGCCATCCCGGAACGCGTGCTGTCGTTCATGATCGAACTCGACCGCGAGCTGTTCAAGCAGGGGATCCCGGCGAAGACCCGGCACAACGAGGTCGCGCCCGGCCAGTTCGAGATCGCACCGGTCTTCGAGCGGTCGGTCCTCGCCCACGACCATCAGCAGCTGATGATGACCACGATGAAGGCCGTCGCCGAGAAGTACGGTATGAAATGCCTGCTGCACGAGAAGCCGTTCTCCGGCGTCAACGGTTCGGGCAAGCACGTCAACTTCTCGCTCGGCAACGCCAATCAGGGCAACCTGCTCAATCCCGGCGACACCCCGCACGAGAACATGCAGTTCCTGACCTTTTGCGGCGCGATCATCCGCTCGGTGCACCTCTACGGCGGGCTCCTCCGCGCGGCGGTCGCGTCGGCGTCGAACGATCATCGTCTCGGCGCCAATGAGGCTCCGCCGGCGATCATCTCGATCTTCCTCGGCGACCAGCTGATGGACGTCTTCGAGCAGATCGCCAAGGGCGGCGCCACCGGTTCCAAGGCCGCGGGGGTCATCGAACTCGGGGTCGACACCCTGCCGCCCCTCAAAGCCGATCCGGGGGATCGCAACCGCACCAGCCCCTTCGCGTTCACCGGCAACCGATTCGAGTACCGCGCACCGGGTTCCAATCAGTCGATCTCCGATCCCATGGTCGCCATCAACACGATCCTCGCCGACTCCATCGACTTCATCGCCTCGGACCTCGAGAAGCTCCTCGCCGACGGTCTCGAACTCGCGGACGCCGTCCAGAAGGTGTTGCAGGAGATCGCCAATGCCCACGGCTCGGTCATCTTCAACGGCAACGGCTACTCCGACGAATGGCAGGAAGAGGCCGCCGCCCGCGGACTGAAGAACCTACGGACGACGGTCGACGCGGTGACGGAGTACACCTCGCCGGACGTCGTCGAGATCTTCGAGAAGTACGGCGTGCTGTCGGCCCGCGAACTCGAGGCCCGCGAGGACGTCATCTTCGAGTACTACGCGCTCACCCTCCTCGTCGAGGCCAAGGAGACCGCGGAGATCGCCAAGACGATGATCATGCCGGCCGCGATCCGGTACCAGGGTGAGCTCGCCGGGACGGCGGCGTCGCTCAAGATGGCCGGAATCGAGGCTCCCACACCGTTGCTCGAGGAACTGACCGGACTGATCAGCACGTTGCACGACGGGTTGACGGCCCTCGATGCCGGTATCGCCGGCATGCACGGCGAGTCCACCTTCGAGGAGTCGAAGTACGCGCTGGAGAAACTGGTCCCGGCCATGGCCGCGGTCCGCGAGGTCGCCGACACCCTCGAGTCCATCGTCGCCGACGATCTGTGGCCGCTGCCGACCTACAACGAGATGCTCACGATTCTCTGATCCCGCATCGTCGACACGCCCCTTGCGCATCGCGCAGGGGGCGTGTTGTTGCGCGCCTGGAGTTGTGTGGCGTGACGCCCAGCCGCACACCCGCATTTGTATCTCTACCCTCCCGTGAGGGTAGAGTTGGTCCGTCCTGCGGGGCGGCGTCGGCCGTCGGAATCGCCCGACGCCCGCGAGGGTGGGTGACCCCTTCCGCGACAGACGTTTCCGTTACCTCACGAAAGTCGAGACGCCGATGACGGCCGAGGTGCTGACTCCTGCCCGACAACAGTCGGTGCTGGCGACCCTGCGCTCCCCGCGGCGCCTGCGTACCGAGGTCCTCGCCGGTCTCGTGGTGGCGCTCGCGCTCATCCCCGAGGCCATCTCGTTCTCGATCATCGCCGGGGTCGACCCGCGGGTGGGCCTGTTCGCCTCGTTCACGATGGCGGTGACGATCGCCATCGTCGGCGGCCGTCCGGCGATGATCTCCGCCGCCACCGGGGCGGTGGCGCTGGTGGTGGCCCCCCTGGTCGCCAGTCACGGCCTGGATCACCTGATCGCCGCGGTGCTCCTCGCCGGGGTCATCCAGATCGTCCTCGGCGCAGTGGGTGTCGCCCGTCTGATGCGGTTCATCCCGCGCAGCGTGATGGTCGGATTCGTCAACGCACTGGCCATCCTCATCTTCACGGCTCAACTCCCCCACCTGCTGGGGGTGCCGTGGCTGGTCTATCCCCTCGTCGCGGCGGGGCTTGCGATCATCGTCGGTCTGCCGCGGCTCACCACGGCGATCCCATCACCACTCGTCGCGATCGTGCTGCTCACTGCGGTCACGCTCGCGGTCGGGTTCTCCGTCCCCGACGTCGGCGACGAGGGCGACCTGCCGGACAGTCTGCCCACGTTGTTCTTTCCCGACGTCCCGCTGAACTGGGAGACGCTGTCGGTCATCGCGCCCTACGCCTTCACCATGGCACTCGTCGGCCTCCTCGAATCGCTGATGACCGCCAAGCTCGTCGACGACCTCACGGACACCCACTCCGACAAGACGCGTGAAGCCACCGGTCAGGGCATCGCCAACATCGTGACCGGTCTCTTCGGCGGCATGGGCGGGTGCGCGATGATCGGCCAGACCATGATCAACGTCAAGGAGTCCCGGGCCCGCACCCGCATCTCGACGTTTCTGGCCGGACTCTTCCTGCTCATCCTGGTCGTCGGGCTGGGTGACATCGTCGCGCTGATCCCGATGGCCGCGCTCGTCGCCGTCATGATCATGGTGTCGGTCGGCACCCTGGATTGGCACAGCGTCAACCCGAAGACCCTGCGGCGCATGCCGAAGAGCGAGACGGCCGTGATGCTCGCGACCGTCGTCGTCACCGTGACCACCCACAATCTCGCGTACGGGGTGATCGTGGGCGTCCTGACGGCGATGGTCCTGTTCGCGCGCCGGGTCGCCCACTTCACGGAGGTGGTCGATGTCGCCGATCCCGAACCCGGAACCCGCGTCTACGCGGTGCGGGGCGAGTTGTTCTTCGCGTCCAGCAACGACCTCGTGTACCAGTTCGACTATGTCGGCGACCCGGACGACGTCGTCATCGACATGAGCGGCGCACACATCTGGGACGCGTCGACGGTCGCTACGCTCGATGCCGTCACCACCAAGTACGCAGCCAAGGGCAAGACCGCCACCATCGTCGGCCTCGACGACCACAGCGCCGAGCGTCATCGACGCCTCAGCGGACAGCTCGGCGGCGAGGGCTGACCGGGTAGAGAGGACAGGTCGTGACCGACGACGGGACCGACACCGCCGAGCACCTGCAGATCGGCACGGTGGCAACGGAAACCGGGTTGTCCATCAAGACGATCCGCCACTACGACGAGGTCGGTCTGGTCGTCCCGTCCGCCCGCTCGGCCGGGCGCTTCCGGCTGTACACCCGGGCCGACATCGATCGGCTGTTCGTGATCCGGCGGATGAAGCCACTCGGTTTCACCCTCGACGACATGCGCGCACTCCTGCATGCCGAGAGCGTCCTCGACGACTCCGACGCGGCGCCGGCGGACCGGCGGGCGGCGCTCGAGGCGGTCGCGGAGTTCCGGCAGCGCGCACGACTGGCGTGCGAGAAGCTCGAGCGGCAACTGGAATATGCGCACGAACTCACCGCTCAGCTGTCGGATCGACTGACCGATCCGGCGTGATCCGGCCGGGCACGTGGGCCCTACCCCAGCGGCCACCGGGTGCCGGTGCGGGCCTCGGCCTCGGTCCAGAGTCGACCGGCCAGCTCGTAGTCGCACGCCGCGAGCGATCGGCCCGACAGCACCGGTCGGCCGCGCAGTCCCCACGGTCCGTCGACCCCCACGTAGCTGCCCGGCGGGATCGGCTCGGTCAGGCAATGCAGGGTGGGTGCCGCGCCGGCGTCGAGATCGTTGCCGACGACACCCGCCAGGCCCTGCGCCGCGCGGTGCAGAACGCCCAGGCCCGGCTTGTTCGAGATGTTCGACGCGGCCCAGCCGGGATCGGTGAGCATCGAGGTCACCGGCGACCCGACGTCGCGCAACCGTCGGTCGAGTTCGAGACCCCACAGCATCACCGCGAGTTTCGACCCGGTGTAGGCCCGCGGCGACGACCACCGGGTGCGTCGGAGGTCCAGGTCGGCGGGGTCGATGCGGGCGCGGCGATGCCCCTCCGAACCCACGGACACGATCTGCCGCCTGATGCGTGGCAGGAGCAGGTTGGTCAGGGCGAACGGCCCGAGGAAATTGGTGCCCATCCCGAGTTCGAATCCGTCCCGCGTCGTCCGATGCTGATGCGGGAACATGCCGGCGTTGTTGACCAGCACATCGATCGGGCCGTCGAGTTCCTCGACGAAGGTCCGCACCGAGGCGAGGTCGGCGAGATCGAGCCGGATCACCTCGCAGTCACCGCCGAATTCCCGTGCGCGCCGGGCGCCGAGATCGGTGTCGCGGACGGCCAGGACCACCTGCACACCGGCCCGGGCGAGCGCGCGGGCGGTGGCCATCCCGATACCGTTCGTCGCACCGGTGACGACGACCCGCGAGCCGGTCAGGTCGGACAGGGACTTCGACGATGAGGGCATGGGCGCCACGGTACCCACCGGCCGGCCGGGCGGGGTGGCACTCGGTCGGGGTGGGACTCGGGGGCGCAGCGACTCTCACCGAACGCGCAGGGACAGCGCCACGACGAGACGCGTCGCCGGGTCGTCGAGATCCATCCCGGTCAGGGTCTGCACTCGACGGATGCGGTAGCGCAAGGTGTTCGGATGGACGTGCAGCGCCGCCGCTGCCGCGCGGACGTCACCGAAATGGTCGAGGTAGGCGCGCAACGACGCGGTGAACTCGCTGCCGCTGCGAGTATCGAGATCCGCGAGCCCGGCGACCCGGCTGTCGACGAGATCGGGGTTCTCCGAGAGCAATCCGATGATCTCGGCGAGCAGCACCCCGGTGCGGGATCGCTCGACGGTGGTGACGTCGTCGATCAGGTCGGCGTCGCGACCGGCGGCGTCCAGGACACGATCGATCGCAGAGCGCAGATCGGTTGCGGCGGCGATGGTGTCGGGGCCGGCGACGACCGCGCGTGCCGGCACGCCGAATTGGCGGTCGGCGGCGTCGACGGAGATCCGCGCCCACGTGACGGCGTCGTCGAGCGGGACGCCTGGGAGCACGACGTACGCGCGGTCACCGATCGTGACCGTGACCGACAGCGGACTGAAAGCGCTGGCGTGCAGCATGAGTGCCGAGACCTGCCCGGCGCGGATGCCGTCGGGGGCCGTGAACCCCACGACCGTCACCGTGGCGGTCGGCGCGATGCCGAGCTGGGCGGCGAGGTGGTCTGTGTCGACCGGGACTCCGCCGACACCGAGGAGTCGCCGGACCCGCTGATCGTGGTCGGAGCCTGCCGAACGCCGTCGCGAGATCACCCGGGCCGCCACAGCTGCGGCGCCGACGAGTACCTCGTCGGTGTCGCGGGCCGGCGGGCGCGACCCCTCCTGCAGCCAGACGACCCCCATCAGGACGTCGGAGCGATCGCTGTGTGGGCCCGACGCCGGACGGATGGCGACCGCGCGACGCGGCCGAAGTCCGAGATCGGTGCGTGCGTCGACCATCACGACTCCGGACGACTTCCGGACCGCGTCCATCACGCCCCACTCCCGCAACCAGGCCAGCATCTCCGGCGGCCCCTCGCGGCCCAGGATCGACAGTCTGCGCAACTCGTCGGCCTCCTCGCCAGCCGAGCTGTAGGCGAGGACGTGCGCGTGCTCGTCCTCGATGCTCACCAGACCACCGGTCCGGCGGGCGACCTCCGCGGCGAGCTCGAACAGGTCGCCGGTGCTTCCCGACTCCATGGACTCGCCGCTCCCGACCGCGCCGCGTGCGGCGTCGAGCACCCGGGTGACGAGGTTGTAGATGCGTTCCCAGCGGGCGTGCGGATCGATGGCGATGACCGCGATGCCCAGTCGATCGGCGAGGCCGACCAGGGTCTGTGCGGGGTTCTTGGCCAGTACGGCGACCGGGCGGTGCGCCCCGAGGCCGCCGAGCCACTCCACGACGACGTCGTCGGCGAGTCCGACCAGGAGGAACAGGTCGGCGGATCGGGCGGCGTGCCCGAGCCCGTAGTGCACGTCGTCGGCGTCGACCATCGCCATCGTCGACACCGGCGCGTCGAGACCGCGGGGCGACGAGACCAGGGTCGCGACGGTCTGGTCAAGGGCGAGGACCAACCGCCCGAGCGCGATACCGGCAGTCTTGTCCATACGGACAAGACTAAGAGACCCACCTCGGCTGATCGGCCATATCGCGACGTCGAAAGGGACGGTGGACTGAGGTCATGGATGCCATCACCACTCCCCCTCGACCGTCGAACGAACCCGTCCACAGCTATGCCCCCGGTTCGCCCGAGCGTGCGCGCATCGTCGACGAGCTGGCGCTACAGTCGCATGCCGGCCGCCGCGAGTTCCCGCACATCATCGGCGGCCACCTGAGCCTCGGGGCGGGTGAGGAGATCGACGTCGTCCAGCCCCACGCACACCGCGAGGTACTCGGCTTCATCACCAACGCCACCCACGACGACGCCCGCGCCGCGGTGGACGCCGCTCGCGCCGCCGCCCCCGACTGGGCTCACACGAGCTTCGACGACCGCGCGGCCGTGATCCTGCGCGCCGCCGAGCTGCTGGCCGGGCCGTGGCGCGAGCGGATCGCGGCGGCGACGATGCTCGGTCAGTCGAAGTCGGTGCAGCAGGCCGAGATCGACGCCCCTTGCGAGCTCGTCGACTTCTGGCGGTTCAACGTCGCCTTCGCGCGTGAGATCCTCGCCGAGCAACCGGAGTCGTCGCCCGGGGTGTGGAACCGGCTTGACCACCGTCCACTGGACGGGTTCGTCTACGCCGTGACCCCGTTCAACTTCACCGCCATCGCCGCCAATCTGCCCACCGCCCCCGTGTTGATGGGCAACACCGTCGTCTGGAAGCCCTCCCCCACCCAGGCGTACTCCGCGCAGCTGACCATGGCGCTGCTCGAGGCCGCCGGATTACCGCCCGGGGTGATCAACCTCGTCCACGGCGACGGTGCCGCGGTCTCGGACGTCGTTCTCGCCGACGAGGATCTGGCCGGGATCCATTTCACCGGGTCGACGAGGACGTTCCGTCATCTGTGGCGTGAGGTCGGTGCCAACATCGAGCACTACCGGAACTACCCGCGCCTCGTCGGCGAGACCGGTGGCAAGGACTTCATCGTCGCGCACGCCTCGGCCGAACCTCATGCGTTGCGAACGGCGTTGACGCGCGGCGCTTTCGAGTACCAGGGACAGAAGTGTTCGGCGGCGTCGCGCGCGTATGTCGCCAGGTCGGTGTGGGAGCGGATGGGTGACGAGTTCCTCGGCGAGGCCGACGAACTCGCCTATGGCGACGTCCGAGATCTGACGAACTTCGGTGGTGCGGTGATCGATCGGCGCGCGTTCGACAAGCAGGTCGCGGCCATCGACCGGGCCAAGTCGTCGGCGTCGCTGACCGTCGCGGTCGGCGGCGTCTGCGATGACACCGAGGGGTACTTCGTCCGACCCACGGTCTTGGTGTCCGACGACCCGACCGACGAGGCGTTCGCCATAGAGTACTTCGGTCCGATCCTCGCGGTTCACGTCTACGACGACGCCGACTACGAGAACATTCTCGGCCTGGTCGATTCGACGGCGCAGTACGCACTCACGGGGTCGGTCATGGCGACCGATGTCGCCGCGGTCGCGCTCGCCTCCGACCGGCTGCGGAACGCGGCGGGCAACTTCTACGTCAATGACAAGCCCACCGGCGCGGTGGTCGGGCAGCAACCCTTCGGCGGCGGCCGGGCGTCGGGAACCAACGACAAAGCCGGGTCGAAGCAGAACCTGATGCGCTGGACCTCGACCCGCACGATCAAGGAGACCTTCTCACCTCCCACCACCTCGTCGTACCCGCACATGGTCGCCGACTGGACGGCGCTGTGATGGGGTCCGTCTTCGACACCGTGCTGCGGCCCGCGATCGTCGCGGCATCGCGCAGCGAGCGGATCAAGGACGCGTCCCAGCGGTGGCCGGTCACCGGACGAGTGGTCCGCCGATTCGTGCCGGGCGAGTCGCTCGACGCCGCCATGGCCGCCGTCGGGGCCGAACTCGCCGACGGACTCTCCGTCTCGGTCGACTTCCTGGGCGAGGACACCCTCGACGAATCCCAGGCGGACGCCACGGTGACCGCGTATCTGGCTCTGCTCAAGTCTCTGTCGGGACGCCGTCCGGCACCTGCCGGGTCGTTGGAGGTGTCGCTGAAGCTGACCGCGCTCGGTCTCGCACTGCCGGAGCACGGCGCGAAGATCGCCGAGGAGAACGCGCGCACGATCGTCGAGGCGGCCGATGGCCTGGACGTCGTGGTCACCGTGGACGCCGAGGATCACACCACCGTCGACCAGCGGCTGGCGATCGTGCGGTCGTTGCGCTCCGAGTTCCCGGAGACCGGGACCGTGCTGCAGGCCTGCCTGCGCCGCACCGAGGACGACTGCGCCGAATTCGCGGCGTCGGGCGCCCGAATCCGGTTGTGTAAAGGCGCTTATGCCGAACCGCCCGCGGTCGCGTTCACCGACCGCCGCCAGGTCGACGACAGCTATCAGCGGTGCCTCCGGATACTGATGAAGGGCTCCGGTTATCCGATGGTCGCCAGCCACGACCCCAGGATGATCGACGCCGCGAGAATCCTCGCCGACGAATTCGGTCGCGCGCCGGACAGCTGGGAACACCAGATGCTGTACGGAATACGGGCCGACGAGCAGCGCCGGTTGGCAGCCGCCGGCGCATGCGTCCGGGTCTACATCCCCTACGGCGAGCAGTGGTACGGGTACCTGGTCCGACGCCTGGCCGAACGTCCGGCGAACCTGGGGTTCTTTCTGCGCGCGCTGGCCGGATGAGGCCCCCCGACCAGTCGACTGTGCGTCGGTTTTCGTTGACTGTGCGGCACTGGGCCACTGCTTCCGGATCCGAAACGCTGGATCTGCGGTTGCCGGAGCGCTGAAAGCCGCCCGCTGGGTCGAGCACAGCAACTACCAGAGGGCGGTGGGCCGGCGACCGCCAGACTTCAACTCGACCGGCAGACTTCGATCGAGGTCTGGGAGTCGAGTTGAAGTCTGTCGGTCACAATTCGGGCAGATACGCGAGATAGTCCCGCCGGCTGAGGTCCAGTGCGCTCCTTGGCAGCACCACACCGCCGGCGCGCGACGAAACTCAGCCCGAATCCCCTCGGACTGCCTTGATCGAATATTGGCCAGGATCCGAGATCATGCGTGACTGAAGTGCGACCACTGTCGACGATTGCTGCACAGTCAACGCAAATCGACTCACAGTCAACGAAAAACACTGCACAGCGGACGAATTCGCGCGTCTCGCGCCTGTGGAAAACCCTCGAAATCGAACGAATGTTCGGGTACCTTGGAGTCATGCCAGAGCTAGCCACTCTCCTCGATCAACTCATCGGAACCACCCCACCCACCGACGACCCAACGGGCAGAGCAACATTCGACGCCCTCGACATGTGGTGCCTGATCCGCAACCTCGCAGACCACCAGATCGCCACGCACGCAGCGCAACTCGACGCCCTCGGAGTCGCACAGAAGACCGGTAGCACCACCAAGAAGCTGCTGATCGAGTCTGGACATGCGCCGGCCTCCGCCCTCCGCACCATGCGGAGTGTCGACGCCCTGCCCAACCTGCCCGCTTTGGCGCGTCATGCCGCCGATGGGAGACTGTCCAGCGAGGTCGTCGACGCCATCGTCCGCGGCATGAACGAGCTCGATAGACGTTGTGGTGAGGCGCTTTCCGGCGACGAGCGCTCGCGGTTTGAGATCGAACTCATCGCCCAAGCACTATCCGGTGCAACACCGACTGAGGTGCTCAAGCATGCTCACGTCATCGGCAACGCTCTCGCCGATGCTTGTGGCGCAGGAATCCGAGCGTCGGACGATGCAAGCTTGAACTCGGTGAACGCACACACCACCGACGACGGCCGCGTCGAAGTCCGCGCCGACCTCACCCAGGTCGTGGGCGAGAAGTTCCTGACGATGATCGATGAGCGCTCGTGCCCCAGGCCCGAACCCGACGGCACCGAAGATCGACGAACCGCCGAGCAGCGCCGTGCCGACGCTTTCGAGTTGATCCTCGACCAAGCAGCGATCGGCGCGACCATCGACACCGTCGGAAGCCCACGCACGCAACTGATGCTGACCATCCCCGCGACCGGAGAACTCGCAACGCTGCCGTGGACCGGATCGGTCAGCCATGCCACCGCGAAACTAGCGTCGTGCGACGGCTCGCTGACCGAGATCATCCTCGATAGTGAGGGCGTACCGCTGCAGATGGGTCACACCCGCCGGTTGTACCCGTCACACCTACGCAAAGCGATCATCGTGCGCGACGCCTGCTGCATCAAATGCGGTGCACCACCGTCACATACCCAGGTGCACCACATCAAGTCGTGGGCCGACGGTGGACCCACCGACCTCGACAACGGCTGTTTGCTGTGTCAGCGCTGCCATACGCAGGTCCACCACCACGGCTGGGACATCGTGATGGGTTTCGACCGCCATCCCTGGCTTGTCCCACCCGCCAGTATTGACCCGCAACGCCGACCACTACCCGCCTACAACAGACGCACCATGCGACTCGACGACGCCGCCTGACCGGCCCTCCGACACACACTTTCGCGCAGCACCTTTTCGCACCCGGCCATCGCCCGGGACCGCGTCCGTCCCTTGACAACTCCACAGTGGGATTGCTGGTGTTCAGCACGTTGCGCTACCGGCTCGACTGTCAAGGGCACCGTCCGCCAGACAGCGGCCAACAGCAGGGGCCGGTGTGCCCGCTCACGGTCCGTCCCGGGTCAGGCGGCCGCCAATTGCGAACGGGGAGACAGACTGCTGAGCCACTTCGGAGTTCGCCACCCATCACCTCGCCCCCCGGGTCAAGGGGTAACGGTTACATCGGCTGCGCCCGCCGCACCTGGTCGGCGGCGCGGGCGGCGTCGAGTTCGACGTCGGTGCGCATGACCGCGGGGCCGACGCTCAGCGTCCCCGACGTCAGCGGTTGCGTCCGAAGTCCACCACGTCCGATCAGGGCTTTGCGCACCCCGTCCCCGGCAACGGTGTCCATCCACGAACACGGATGAGCAGGGCGTCCGCCGCGGAACCGGATCGGACCCGACCCGGTGTCCAGCTCGAACTCCCGTCCCCGCAAGGGATCGAGCTCGACACCGCGCACGACGACGTTGCGGCGGGCCAGAACAGGATCGGCGTCAGCCGCCGCCGCCATCCATGCTTCGAGCGCCAGAAACGTCACGGCCGCCTCGGTGTGGGCCCGGATTCCGTAGAAGCGATCACCACGAATCCCCTTGTCGGCGACGATCTCCACCGATTCGGGGGTACGGGTCTCGACCTCGTCGGCCGGGCCGTCCTTCGGTCTGCCGAAGTAGGCATGCTTCGGCGAGACGACGAAGGTGACTATCTCGCAGTGGTATTCGAACTCCATCAGACGCGTTCAGTATCCGGAGAACGAGTCGGTGTGGACACGCCACGGTCGGGATCGCGCCGTACCGTCGAGGCGGCGGACCGCCGCCGACGTCCGTTCGACGAACGCAGGCGTACCCGACACGTAGTAGTGGGCGCCGGCAGCGCTGGGACCGATGAGTTCGGCGAGCCGGGCGGGATCGTCGATCCCGTCGGCGAGTTCCGGCGCCTCGACAGTCGCAATGCGCGCGTTCGCGGCCCGGGCGCTCTCCAGGTCATCGGCGTGTACGGCACGCCGCTGATCCCGCAGCACGTGCGCGATGGTCAGGCCGGAGAGATCGTGGCCCGACTGCACCAGCTCCCGCACCATCGAGACGAACGGAGTGATCCCGATCCCGGAGGCGATCAACACCACCGATCCGGTCGCCGGAAACGACCGCGGCAGCACGAAGTCCCCACCGATCTCGTCGACGTAGACCCGGCGTACGCTGCCGTCGACCAGCGCTGCCTTGTAGGTCGACGGCGCCGCGGCGACGGTGAAGCCGAACTCCACCGGTTGCTGCCCGGGCGCGGACACGAACGAGAAGACCCGCCGCGAACCCGACCACAGCGGCGCCGACCACAGCGGCGCCGACCACCGCGGCACACTGACACTCGACCACTGCCCCGCCCGGAACACCGCTGCGCCACCGACCGGTTCACCGCGCACCGCGTAGGTTCGGTCGGCAACCGGGACGGTGACGACGTCGAGCGGCACCCGGCGCGCAGTGCCCGACACCAGTCGGACGAGGAACGCGTACAGGCATCCGACGAGCAACGCCACCTCGGGCACGAACGCCAACGTGTACGCGTCGGTGATCGCAATCGTGTACTGGCAGTGCATGAGCACACCGACCAACGCCGCGTACAACAGTCGGTGCAGCTCGGTGGCCGGCGACGTCAGCGGCTCGGGCAGCATGATCGCCGCCACGAACAGCATCGGACTCGACACCACCCATGTGGACAGATCCTGGCCGCCGCGTACCAGTTCGACGACCCCGATCGTGACAAGGGAGGCGCCGATGAACACCAGGGCCAGTCGCCACTCGCGGATCAACGTCACGACCACCGCACCGATCACGACCATCGGGACGAACAGCGGATCGGCGGCCACCCACCAGAACGGGAAGCTGATGCCCTCGAGACCGGCGTATGCCAGCGCGTAACAACCGACCGCACCCGCGACCGCGGGATTGACGATCAGCCGACGACGCCATGCGAGAACATATTTCGACGCCGCGGCGATGGCGGCGCCCACCGCGACGGTGGCGACGGCGGTGTCCTCCGAGCCGCCGGGCAGGACGAAGAACAGGATCAGTCCCGTGATCAGCCACGAATCCGAGTTCGGCGGCACCCGCAGCACGCCGGCGCAGACGTAGCTCACGACCCCGCTGACCCCGACCGCGACGACCAGCCACACCGCCAATTCGTCCGGACCGTAACCGAAGTCGGCATCGGTCGCCGAGACGACGAAAGCGACTGCGGCCAGCACCACCAGCCCGCAGAGCACCGCCCGATACGGGGTCAGGTGCCGCCGGGCCGCGTCGATCGGCGAGAGCAGCTGCGGCAGAAGCGTTGTCACAGGAACAACTCCAATCCGGGGATGGCGGTGTGTTCGACGCTCCCGTTGCGTCGGATGGTCACGTGATGAAATCCCTCACGGTGATGGTCAAAATCGCCGCGCAGGAACGCCGCAGGCGTGAAGAACAGCGCCGTCGCCAAGCCGTCGGCCTCCATCGCCGACGGCGCGATCACCCAGGTCGCCAGCACCTCCCGCGCGGGCGAGGCGGTACGCGGATCGACGATGTGGTGCCAGTCGGCCCACACCCGCCGATTGCTCGCCGAGGCGCAGACCGCGCCGCCGGCAACGGACACGACGCCGATCGCCTTCGTCGTGTCCAGCGGATGCTCCAGCGCCACCCGCAGTCCGCGGGAACGCGGCGATATCACCATGTCCCCACCTGCGTCGACCACGAAGTCGTCGACGTGGCCGCCGACGATCTCCGCCACCCGGTCGACCGCGAATCCCTTTCCGGCTGCGCCCACGTCGAGCAGAGCCGGTTCGCGAATCTCCAGCGCACCGACGTGCTCACCGATCACCGCCTCCCAGGCCGGCGCCGTCGGCACCCGCGCCGACGCGCGGAGCGTGTACGCCGCGTCGTAACCGGCCTCGGCGAGCGTGCGCCCCACCAACGGCGACACCGCGCCGCCGGTGAGGCCGTACAGACGGCGGTACCAGTCGACCAGCGGTTGGTCGGAGTCGGCGATCGGGTATCGCCCCGCCTCTCTGGCCATCTGCGCGACCGTCGAATCGTCCCGGAACCGTGACCAGGCCCGGTCGATCCGGTCGATCTCGGTGTTCACCGCGTCGACGACATCGGCGGGAAGTGTTTCCGGGGTGCTGATCGTCCACCGGGTGCCGATCGCATCGAACGCCCAGTGGTGCGCGGTGCCGACGGAGGTCAGGCCTGCGCCTCCTGTTTGATCTGTTCGATCGCCTCGTTGAAACCGCCGGAGGTGAGCGACGAGCCGGACACCTTGTCGACCTCGATCTCGTCGATGTTCTTGCCCACCACGACGTCGGAGATGCCGCCGGCGAACTTGCCCTGGTACTCGAGCGACGGGCCCTTGGTCTGGCTGGTGTCCACCGACACGGCGGTGATGACCGAGTTCGACAACGTGACGGTGACCCCGACGCTCTGCGGACCACCCGGCGAGATGTACTCACCGCGCGCCGTGTACTCGCCGTCCTCGTACTCGCCGGAGCCCGCGTCGGCGGCCTCGGTGGCAGCGGAGCTGCCCGTCGCGGCGCCGGTCGTCGTGCCGGTGGCCGAGTCGTCCGACCCGGAGTCCTCGGACGAGCATGCGCCCGCCACGAGTCCGACCACCGCCATCGCCGCGACCACCCCGCCGGTGCGGGCGAGGACGGACGATCCCCGCGGGCTGCGGGACGGGCGCGAAGAACGGGGGCCCGGTTCGGCGATCGTGCTCGGGTCGAGGGTCTCGGTTGGCTCTGGGGTGTGCGTCATGCGCCAATTGTGCCGATTGCGCGGCCATTGGTCCCGGCGACGGCCGCGGCGCGTTCCGAACGGTCTCAGCGTCCCGCGGCTGCGACCCTCGCCTGGATGGCGTCGACGAAGACGGTGCGGATGTCGGCCGCGTTCTCCGCGACGTAGGTGGTGCCACCCGTGGCCTCGGCGATCTGCTTCAGCGCATCGGAGTCGGCATCGTCGGAGATACCGATCGTCAGCACCAGCACCGGTCGTGCCGGATCCTCCAGGCGCTTCAGTTCGGCGAGCAGATTGTCGAGCGTGATGCTGTCCGGGTCCTCGTTCTGACCGTCGGTCATGATGATGACGCTGTTGGAGTAGTTCGGGTCGTAGGTGTCCTGCACCTTCTTGAATGCCGCGAGGGTCGTGTCGTAGAGACCCGTCCCGCCCCCGAGGTCCGACAACCCCTCTTCGACGGCCCGGCCGAGCGCGTCCCGATGCGTACCGCTTCCCGAGCGGGCATCGAGGCGGCGGATCGGGGCGAGCTCCTCCCAGTCCTGTCCGGGCCCGCCCTTGTTCACGCTGAACGCCCAGCCGCCGATCATCGTGTTGTTGGGGAAGAGCTTGAGTCCGGTCTGGGAGGCGTCGATGAGCAGGTCCGCCCGGGTGGTGCCGCCGGCCGGTGTCTCCATCGAGCCGGAGGTGTCCTGGACGACCAGCGAGCGGATCGGCACACCAAGTACCTGCCACTGCCGCAATGCCTTGTCGACGGACGACGGGTCGCGCAGCTCCAGTTCCTTGACCGGCTGACCGACACCGTTTCCGTCGGTGTCGCGGTATCCCGAGTCGGCCAGCGCTGCGCGACCGGCATCGGTGTTCAGCGCGGTGACGAGGGCCGCCCCGGCGTCGGCGGCCGCCTGCTGGCGCGCCGCGGGAGCCGTGTTGACCAGCGGATAGTCGAGCATGACCGTGCCCGCCGCGGGGATCGTCGACGTCAACTGCGAACCCTGGTGCGTGCGCATGAACAGATCGAACTGTTGCTCGGTGGTGACCACCGGGACGCCCGAGGTGTTGGCCAGGTTCAGACGCGTGCCCTCGTTGTCGTTGGCCAGGCGCGCATTGTTCTGCTGGATGGCGAGGATGGTCATCGCCTCGGTGAAGTCCTCGTCGGCGAGCTCGCCGGAGTCGACCGCGGCGAGAGCACCGATGATCGGGGCGTCGCCGGTGCTGGTGTCCACCGGGCTGCCGGTTCGCAGATCAGGCAACTTCATGACCTCGACCCAGGTGCCCAGCTCGGGTACGTCGGTGCCGGCGACGACGGTCGGGGTCGACGCGATCGACGGCGACACCATATCGAGGTCACGACGCACCTGGGTCGTCACCCGGCGAGCCTGCACCTGCGAGTCCGCGACCCAGAGGTCCGGAGCCGCTGCACCCTGGGTGAGCAGGCCGGGCACATCCGCACCCGCGGCCGTCTGCACGTCGTAGTCGAAACACGAGTCCGCGGACGCCTGCCGCGCCACCTCGCGCAGCGGACCGGTCATCGCCGAGTCCGACGCGACGGCGACCCGAGTCCGGTCCCCGCAGCCACCCGCACCCGTCTGCCAAATGATGACGCCGGTCACCAGGGCTACGACGACCAGCAGGACCGCACCCGCCCACAGCCATCCCCCGCGGCGGCCCCCATCGGTGTTGCGGTGCTCGAAGCCGAAGTCGTCATCGCTTCCCGACCGGGCATCGTTCGACCTGCCTCTGTCCGATGAAGTCTGGGCGCGTGGCGGAACCGCCCCACCCGACCGGTCGTTCCCGTTCCACTCGTTTCCGGCGCGATCGGCGCCGGAGCTGTGACGCCCCATTGTTCTTTTCCCGTTCCCCTCGTACGGCGGCGGTCTGCAGACCCGCCTCTCGCGTGGTCGCCGCACGACACATCGACGCATCGGCGGTCGCGGCCCGCGTGTTCACGCGTGGCTCAGCCGAACACCTCGCGGAATTTCAGCAGCGACTTACGCAGATCCCCCGACACCGCCATGGCCGCGGTCTTACCCACGGGCCCGATCAGCGGCAGCCCACCCAGATCAACAGTGAAGGTTACTTCCGATCCGCTGGAAGTGGGAGCGATGCCCAGATCCAGCTTCGCCTTGACCCCGCCTTTGCCGTTGCCCTTGAGGCGGACGTGCGAGACCGGCTCGAACTTCTCGACCACCCAGTCGAAGCGGACGCGGGTGCCTTTGACCCGCACGATCGAGGAGACCTCGGTGCCCTTGCGAAGGTCGGCGGACGCCGGGATCGGGCTGCGCCACGTCTCGTGGATCACCAGCCATTCGCTGTACCGCGAGAGATCCGATGCCGCGGCCCAGGTATCTTCCGGTGACAGATCAACGCCGATGGAGTCACTCGTCTTCGCCATGACCCAAGAGAGTAGTGCCCCCGCCTCCGCCGCCGAACAGGCACGTTCGCTGCTGGGCTCGCGGGTGACCGGGCACGGGGTGACGATCCGGCTGACCGAGGTCGAGGCGTACGCCGGTCCCGACGACCCGGCGTCGCATGCCTACACCCGAACCGCCCGCTCGGAGATCATGTACGGGCCCCCGGGACGGTTGTACGTCTATCGCATCCACGGCCACCATTGCGCGAACGTCGTCGTCGCCGGGCCGGGACCCGCTGCGGCGGTGTTGCTGCGCGCGGGCGCGGTGGTCGACGGCGTCGACCTCGCACGCGCCCGGCGCGGTGCGACGCGCTCGGGGCCGGTCCCCGACGCCAAGCTCGCCAGCGGGCCGGGCAACCTGTGCCGCGCCCTCGGGATCACGATGGCCGACCTCGACACCGATCTCGCCGACCCGTCGACCCCGGTCACCCTCGACCCCGGGGCACCGCTTCCGGGGGAACGCGTCGTCGCGGGGCCTCGGGTCGGGGTCCGCCGCGCTGCCGACCTGGCGTGGCGGTTCTGGATCGACGCCGAACCCACGGTGTCGGCGTATCGCCGACATCCGCGGGCGCAGCTCTGAGAACTACTCGGACTACCGCTGCGGGTGCTGCGGCTGCTGGGGGTCCTGCGGCCGGGGATTCTGGGGCTGCGGGCTCTGCTGACCCGGTAGCGGCTCCCCGGGGTTGGTGGGATTGGTCGGCGGAGTCTGTCCCGGATTTCCCTGTCCCGGCGCGCCGACGGCCTTGCGCACGGCATCCTGCGCCTTGTCCACCTGACCCGAGTACTTGTTCTTGGTGACCTTGTCGATGGCGTCGCCGCCTTTCTCGATCAGGCTCGGATTCTTCTGCAGCGTGGCCCTGGCCTTGTTGACGAGTCCCTTGAGATCCATGACGTCTCCTCTGATCGACGTGCCGGACACCTTCCGGCCACTTGCCGCAGATTCTATCGGTCGGACGTGAGCACCCCGCTGACCTGCGCTTCGTCCCCGTGCTGATCGTTGTCATGCGTGGCGACCCATCGGGGCGCCACCCGCGAGACGACCTCGACACACGCGATGCCGACCGCCGCCGAGAGCAGGGCCACCGTGTTCATCCCCCAGTTCGACGAGTCGAGCCGGAACAGGTCCTGGGTGAACGGCCACGCGAAGATCAGCACGTATGCGGCAGCGGAGACCGCGAGGAGCACCGCCTTCCACCAGTTGTACGGGCGGGCGACCACGGCGAGCACGTAGACCGCGACCGCGATCAGCGTCATCAGCGCCGCGGTGGCGGCCTGGGTCTGCGCCGGCGAGAGGTCGACCGCATCCCCGCCGACCTCGACCCCGGCGCCGCCGGGGTTGACGATCACGTAGGTCACGAAGGTGCACAGGCCGACGATGATGCCGTTGGGCACGGCGCTGAGCAGCACCCGCCGTACGAAACCACGCCGGGCCCGCTCGTTGTTGGGGGCCAGCGACAGCACGAACGCCGGGATGCCGATGGTGAACCACGCCGAGATGGTCACGTGGATCGGCTGGAACGGATAGCTGAGCGGGTCGGACCCGAACAGCGCGCCGAGGAGTCCGCCGACGCCGACGAACAGCGCGAGCAACACCGCATACACGGTCTTGGTCAGGAACAGGTTGGAGACGCGTTCGATGTTGCCGATCACACGCCGACCTTCGCCCACCACATACGGCAGGGTCGCGAACTTGTTGTCCAGCAACACGATCTGGGCCACCGACCGGGCGGCGGAGCTGCCCGAGCCCATCGCCACGCCGATGTCGGCGTCCTTGAGCGCGAGGACGTCGTTGACTCCGTCGCCGGTCATCGCGACGGTGTTGTCCCGCGATTGCAGCGCCTTCACCATGGCCCGCTTCTGATCCGGCCGGACCCGCCCGAACGTGACGCCCCGTTCGACGACGTCGGCGAGTTCGCCCGTCTCCGAGGGCAACTCGCGCGCGTCGACCGAGGACTCGGCCGATCCGAGCCCCAGCGACGCGGCGACCGCCCCCACCGACCGGGCGTTGTCCCCGGAGATGACCTTCACCGCGACATGCTGCTGGTCGAAGTACTCGATCGTGCCGCGCGCATCGGGCCGGACCCGTTGTTCGAGCACCACGAGTGCGACCGGGAAGACGGTCCCCGGTGCGACCTGACCCGGCGCGGGCTCGGTGTCGACGGGGACGTCGGTGCACGCCAGCAGCAGGACACGGAGTCCGGCGGCGCCGATGTCGGAGGCGAGACGGGCCGTCTCGCCCTGCGGGTCGAGCAGGACGTCGGGCGCACCGATGAGCCAGTGCCCGTCGTCGATCCCGGCGGTCGGGCCGGCCCCGCTCCCGCGGAACGACATCCCGCTCCACTTGGTGGCCGAGGTGAACGGTTTGATGGCCGTCACCGCCCAGTCGGGCGCGACCGGATGCGCCTCGGCGACCGCGATCATGCTGGCGTTGGGCCGCGGATCGTGTGCGGCGAGCGCGGCCAGCACCTGTCCCGCGGTCTCGGCGGGCACCGTTCCGAGGGAACGCACCTCGGCCAGCCGCATCCCGTTCTCGGTCAGGGTGCCGGTCTTGTCCGCACAGACCACATTGACGCGCGCGAGCCCTTCGATGGCCGGGAGTTCGTTCACCAGACACTGTCGCTGACCCAGCCGCACCACACCCACCGCGAAGGCGATCGAGGTCATCAGGACGAGCCCCTCGGGCACCATCGGCACCAGCGCGGCGACCATGCCGAGCAGGGACCGCCGCAACCCGTTGTCGCTGACGAAGAGTTGGTTGACGATGGTCAGGACGCCGGCGGGGATCAGCAACCAGGTGATCACCCGCAGGATCTGGTCGATGCCGGAGCGCAACTCGGAGGAGACCAGCGTGAACTTCGACGCCTCGGCCGCGAGCTGGGCCGCGTAGGCATCGGCGCCGACCTTGGTGGCGCGGTACGCGCCACCGCCGGCGACCACGAAGCTGCCCGACAGCACCGCGTCTCCCGGGTCCTTGTCGATCGGGTCGGCCTCGCCGGTGAGCAGTGACTCGTCGACGTCGAGGGCGATGGCCTCGACGACCTCGCCGTCGACGACGATCTGATCGCCGGCACCGATCTCGATGATGTCGTCGAGCACCACCTCGTCCGGCGGTACCTCGGTGACCTCGCCATCGCGCCGGACCCGGGGTCGGGTCTGGCCGACGATCGCGAGCTTGTCGAGCGTCCGCTTGGCCCGGACCTCCTGGATGATGCCGATCCCGGAATTGGCGATGATCAGCAGTCCGAACAGGCCGTTGATGAGCGATCCGGTGAACACCACGATCGCGAACAGCACCCCGAGAATCGCGTTGATCCGGGTGAAGACATTCGCGCGGACGATGTCGGCCACACTGCGGCCGGACCGGTCGGGCAGCGCGTTGACCTGGCCGGCCGCGACCCGCTGCGCCACCTCGGTCGCGGTCAGGCCGGCGTCCGCGATCTCCGTGGGCGAGCTCACGCCGAAGCCTCCCACCAATTGGGTTGTGCCACACCGCTACCGGTCCGCGTTGTCAGGTCGATCGAACCGCCCGGTTGCGGCACCAGGATCGTCGGCTTGTCCGGCCCGGCGTCCGCCTGCAACCGCGCGATGGGCTCCCCCCAGGGATGGCGCGCGAGGTTGAACGTGCCCCAGTGGATCGGGATGAAGACCGAGTCGGATCCCGTACCGGGCGAGACCATCCGGTGGATCGACAGGGCCTCCTCGGGGTTCACGTGGATGTCCGGCCACATCACGTCGTAGGCTCCGACGGCGATGAGGGTGAGGTCGAACGGGCCGAGTCGGTCGCCGACATCGGCGAAGCGCTCGCTGTGGCCGGTGTCCCCGGAGAAGAAGACCTTGTGCTCCCGTCCGGTGATCGCCCAGCTGCCCCACTGGGTGAGGTTCCGCTCCAGCCACCGCCCCGAGAAGTGTCGCGCCGGACCGCAGGTGAACCGCAGCTCGCCCGCGCCGGTCGGCACCACCACCTCATCCCACCAATCCGCCTGCCGGATGCGATCTTCCGCGATCCCCCAGGAGGCCAGGTGCGCGCCGACCCCGATCGTCGTGACGAACACCGCGTCGGGCTGGGTGTCGGCGATCGTGACGACGGTGTCCATGTCGAGATGGTCGTAGTGGTCGTGACTGATCAGGACGACGTCGAGTGGCGGCAACTGTGACGGCGCCAGTGGGGCGGAGTGCATGCGTCCGGGCCCGACGAGTTGGCTGGGCGAGCAGCGGCGGCTGAGGACCGGATCGGTGATGACCCGCGCGCCGTCGATGTCGACGACGGCGGTGGCGTGGCCGAGCCAGGTGACGGCGAGGTCGCCGGGGGCCTCGAAGCGTGGGACCGTCACCATGACCGGTCGGCGCGGCCGGCCGGGCCGCCGGGCCATGTCGGTGAGGACCTGCAGGCTCGGATCGGCGATCGACGGGGGTTCCGGGTTGACGAAGGCGCCGTTCCGCAGATGCGGGCTCCGCCGCACGTGCGGCGCTATCTGGTCGCGGGAGGCGCCCAGCGCGCGGGCGGGACCGAGTCCCTCGGCGGCGAGCCGCGCCACGACGGCGTCGGACACCGCCACTCCCGCCGAACCCGCACGCGCGAGGACGTCGCGGCGCAGGTCGTTGGTGCCTTTTCTACCGGTCGTGGAGGTCACGTTCACACAGTAGTGCGTTCGGTGGCGTCACCCCGGGCAGACGGCGGTCGCGCCGTGCGGCGCACGCCTCCCGACCGTCGCCGGTGTGATCTGCGATTTCTTCCGGGTGAACGGCATTATGCGCCTCACCGGCACTGATAGGCTGCGGCGTATTGTCCACCCGAGCATGCGCCGGCGCATGTGGTCAGGAAGATACCGCAGTGGCACGGATGTCCGTCGACCAACGTCGAAGCGCGCTTCTCGAATCGGCGTACCGTGTGATCGCCGACCATGGGGTCGAGGGCGCGACCACGCGTCGCATCTGCGCCCACGCCGGCATGCCGCTCGCAAGTTTCCACTATGCCTTCGAGAGTCGCACCGCACTGTTGTGTGCGGTCATGGAGACGGCGGTCCCCACCGACATCGAGCGCATGCTGCACGCGGTGCTGCCCGCCGCCGACTACGGACCCGAGCCGGGCGTGGAGACGATGCGGTCGAGCATGGTGAGCCAGTTCCACGCGTTCTACGACCTGCTCAAAGCCGATCCCGGCCGGATGCAGGCGACCATCGCACTCGGCATCTACGCGCACAATCACCCGGAGCTGCAGCAGGTCGGCAAACACATGTACGAGCAGCTCTACCGGGTGGCCTCGGCCGGACTGCAGTCGATGGCCGACCTGACGCCCATGGAATGGATGACGCCGGTCGAGGACCTCGGTCCGCTGATCATCGCGGCGACGAACTCGATCACGCTCGTCTACCTCAGCACCGCCGACGACAAGGTCGTCGACGCGATCATCCGCTCGATCACCGATCAGCTCATGACCCATGTCAGCTTCGGGTGAGGCGCCCGACGCGGCACCGGTGACGCCGACGCCCGCGCCGTGGCTGAGTGATCCCGAATCCTATTGGGCGGCAATTGATCAAGCGGTCGCCGCCGCGGGACTCGACGCACCGGTCCTCGCACTCGACCGGGCCGCCCTGGAGCACAACGTCGCCGATCTCACGCGTCGGTCGGCGGGTGTCCCGATCCGCCTGGCCACGAAATCCGTCCGTGTCCGCTCGGTCATCGACGACATCACCGCGCGCGCCGGTTTCGCGGGGGTGCTCGCCTACGACGTCGCCGAGGCACACTGGCTCGCCACGACCTCGGGGATCGACGACGTGCTGATGGGATACCCCAGTGTGCGGCGGGATGCACTGGCGGCCTTGGCCGCCGACGAGGTCGCGACCCGTCGGGTGAGCGTGCTCGTCGATTCCGTCGACCAACTCGACCTCATCGACGCCGTCGTGCCTCCGTCCGCCCGGCCGCCGATCCGCGTCGCGATCGACCTCGACGCGTCGTACCGTCTACTGGGCGGGCGGGTGCACATCGGGGTTCGCCGCTCGCCGGTGCACTCCCGTCGTGACGCACTGGAGCTGGCACGGATCATCGTGGCACGGGCCGGCTTCGATCTCGTCGGGGTCATGTCCTACGAGGCACAGGTGGCCGGGGTGGCCGATGCGGCGCCCGGTAAGGCGTTGGCCAACCGGGCGATTCGCGCGATGCAACGACGTTCGATGGCCGAGTTGCGCCGTCGCCGCGGCAAGGTGATCGACGACGTGCGCCGGATCGCCGACCTGGAGTTCGTCAACGGAGGCGGCACCGGTTCCCTCGAGGAGACCGCGCGCGACCGCTCGGTCACCGACATCGCCGCGGGCAGCGGCCTGTTCGGCGGCCACCTGTTCGACGGGTACGCGCGGTTCCGTCCCGCCCCCGCGCTGTCCTTCGGTCTCGACGTCGTCCGCCGCCCGGCGCCCGGCGTCGTGACCTGCGCGGGCGGCGGTTGGATCGCGTCCGGCCCGCCCGCTGCCGACCGGTTGCCCACACCCGTGTGGCCGCACGGACTCACCTACGTCGGTACCGAGGCCGCCGGCGAGGTGCAGACCCCGCTGCGAGGTGCGGTCGCGGACGAGATCGACGTCGGGAGTCGGGTGTGGTTCCGGCACACCAAGTCCGGCGAGGTGTGCGAACGAGCGCGCGAGGTCGCGATCATCGGCCGCGACGACGCCGGGCACGCGGTGGTCGATGAGGTCGTACCGACCTACCGAGGAGAGGGCAGGTGCTTCCTGTGAGCAGGACCGCTGAGCGTTCGGCGCCCGGCTGGCGCAACTGGGGCGGCACCGCGGCCTGCACGCCGAACCGGGTGCGGCACCCGGCGAGTGCCGCCGAGATCGCCGACATCGTCCGGGAGACGGCCGCGCGCGGCGGCACGGTGAAGACCGTCGGCGCGGGACACAGCTTCTCCCCCATCGCCGTGGCCGACGACGTTCAACTCGACCTGTCGCGCCTGCGTGGTCTGGTCGCGGTCGACGGCCATCGAGTGACCGTGCGCGCCGGCACGCACCTGCACGAGATCCCGGGGATCCTGGCACCTTTCGGACTCGCGATGACCAATCTCGGCGACGTCGATCGTCAGACGATCGCCGGCGCCACCTCGACCGGAACCCACGGCACCGGGCTCGCCTTCGGCGGCATCAGCACCCAGATCGTCGGCGCGACCATCGTCACCGGCTCCGGCGAGATCGTCACCGTGACCGCCGACGACGCCGACATGCAGGCCGTCGCACTCGGCCTCGGCGCGCTCGGGGTCGTTGTGGAACTGACCATCGACTGTGTCGACGAGTTCCGGCTGCACGCGGTCGAGGGTCCCGAGACGGCCGATGCGGCGATCGCCGCCTTCCACGAGCGCGTCGCGACCACCGACCACCACGAGTTCTACCTGTTCCCGCACACCAATTGCGCTCTGGTGAAGACGAACACGCGGGTCGGTCCCGACGCCCCGGTCACCGGGCCGTCGCGCGTCAAGCGCTACATCGACGACGAACTGTTGAGCAACAAGGCCCTTCGTCTGCTGTGCGAGATCGGTGCGCGCGCGCCGCGATTGGTGCCGACGATCAACGGGGTCACCGGTCGCGCGCTCTCCGCACGAGAGTTCACCGACTCCTCCACCGGGGTCTTCGTCTCCGACCGCGACGTCCGGTTCCGCGAGATGGAGTACGCCGTCGACCTCGAGGCCGTGCCGGAGGCGCTGCGCGAGGTCCGCGCCCTCCTCGACCGGCGCGACCACCTCGTCAGCTTCCCCATCGAGGTCCGCGCCGCCGCGGCCGATGACCTCATGCTCTCCACCGCCTCCGGACGCACCAGCGGCTACATCGCCGTACACCGTTATCACCGCGACGATCCCGCCGACTCCGATGCCTACTTCGCCGACGTCGAAGCCATCCTCACCGGTCTCGGCGGCCGGCCCCACTGGGGCAAGATGCACACCCGCGACGCCGAGTATCTACGCGGCGTCTATCCACGGTTCGACGAATTCCGTTCCGTCCGGGACCGATACGACCCGTCCCGCGTGTTCGCCAACGACTACCTGCGGCGGGTGCTGGGCGACTAGCGCCCGGCTTCAGCACTCCACCACGCTGAGCGGATCTCGGCCAGTGCACCGGCGGCCATCGCCGCCGCGGAACCCACCTCGCCCTGGCAACCCACGTCGGCACCCGAGATCGACGCCCCCGATTTGATGAGCCCGCCGATCGCACCCGCGGCCAACAGGAACCGGACGGTCACGTCGTCGGGAGCCGTAGCCGAATGGTACGTCCGTACCGACCGACGGATTGTCGGACTCGTCGTCGGTCACGACGAAACCGCCGCCGACCGAGTAATACCGTTCAGCAGGCAGTCGCGCACCGCCCCGGGTGGATGCCCGCAGTTCCATCGCGTTCGGGTGCCGCGGACGGATGACCCGCGGATGGCAACCGATGTCGTTCGCGCTGAACGGCAACTCGACCAGCCCGCCGAGTCGAATTCGCCCGGTGCGTTCCATGTCGGCGATCCGCGCCGCCTTCGTCTCGGAGCTGATGCTCTCGGGCTCGTGGCCCTCCAGACCCAGCAGCACCGCGGTCAGCGTGCCGTGTCCCGCTCCGGTGGCGGCCAGTGATCCGTAGAGGTCGACCTCGAGACGCGTCACCTCGAGGAGGTCTCCCGTCCGCGCCAGGCCGGCCACGAATCGCTGGGCGGCACGCATCGGCCCGACGGTGTGCGAACTCGACGGTCCGACGCCGACGGAGAACAGTTCGAAGACGCAGACGGTCATGATGCGACCCCTGTCGGGTAGAGCGGCCGAGCCTGGCTCTCGACGGTCCCTCGACGCCTGTGTGGCTCGTGGAGAAACGGTCGCACGTCCCGCTTGACACCGCAAGACCCGAGACGCACACTTGTTGCATAGCATGCGCATCGTTGCGTATGACGCAACAAATCAACAGTCCCCCAGCTTGGCCCGGCCGAATCCACGTTCCGTCCGACTGTCTCGAGATCGACTGCAATGCAGTTGATCTCGATGTAACCGCCATCCCGACAGATCCGTCACCGACCGTGCAGAGAGGCCCGCACTGCTGATGACTGCACCATTCGTCGCGCATGCCGCCACCAGGGCACCGGAAACCGGCACCCGCGCTCTGATCGCCGACCGCCGCGCAGGCGAGAGCCTGCCGGCGGAGTTCTATGTGAGCCGGGAGTTCTTCGACCTCGATGTCAACGAGATCTTCTCTCGGTCATGGATTTTCGTGGCCACCGAAGCCGAGATCACCGATCCCGGTGACTATGTCACCATCACCTTCTCGACCCGGTCGGTCATCGTCGTCCGAGACGACGACGGCCGGGTCCGGGCCCACCACAACGTGTGTCGGCATCGAGGGGCCCGCCTGCTCACCGAGCCCAGCGGATCGACCGGGACCCTGGTGTGCACCTACCACTCGTGGACCTACGGGATGGACGGGCGCCTCGAGTTCGCCGATGACCAGGCGCCCGGCTTCGACAAGTCCTGTTACTCGCTGCGCTCGGTACATGTCCGCACGATCGGCGGCCTGGTGTTCATCTGCCTGGCCGACGACCCGCCGGCCGACATCGACGAGGTCGCCGCCGTCGTCGAGCCCTATCTGACGCCACACCGTCTCGCCGAGGCCAAGGTGGCCAAACAGGTCGACATCGTCGAAGACGGCAACTGGAAACTGACGATGGAGAACAACCGCGAGTGCTACCACTGCGGTGGCCATCCGGAACTCCTCAACGTGTTCTTCCCGACCTGGGGATACAGCGACACCGACGCCATCCCCAGCCGGTTGGCGCCGGCGTTCGACCGGTTCCACCGCGCCACCGCGGAACAGACCGAGATCTGGGACCGGCATGGCCTACCCCACACCCGGGTCGTAGAACTCGACACGCGCGCAACAGGGTTCCACATCGAGCGCGACGCACTCGACCTCGCCGGCGAGTCGTTCACCCTCGACGGCTCCGCGGCCTGCGGCCGCCTCCTCACCGACATCCCCGACGCGCGACTCGGCCGGCTGTCGATGCACCTGCAGCCCAACATGTGGCTGCACGTGACGAGCGACCACGCCGTGCTCTTCGCGGTCATCCCGGTCTCCGCCGATCAGACCCTGGTGCGCACCACCTGGCTCGTCCATCGTGACGCCGTGGAGGGCGTCGACTATGACCTCGACCAGCTCACCGGGGTCTGGGAGAAGACGAATCAGCAGGACGCCGACCTCGTTGCGCTCGCGCACAGCGGCATCAGCGATCCCGCTTACGTTCCCGGCCCTTACAGTACGTCGGAGATCCAGGTCGAGGCCTTCGTCAACTGGTATGTCACGATGCTGCGCCGCCGACTCGACATCCCGGCCGCCGACGGCCCTTTCGACGCGGCGGGAGCCTGAGAGCGACCATGGCCGACAACATCTTCCTCCAGTGCGTGTCCCGCACCGACACCACCCGGGACATGGCGACGTTCACCTTCCGGGTCGCGGGCGGGTCGCCGTCGCGCTCCGCTGCCGGGGATCCGGCCGGCGACCCGGACGACCACCGGACCTTCGTCTTCGCCCCCGGTCAGTTCCTGGCGATGACCGTGGAGATCGACGGCCGGCCCGTCCAGCGCTGCTACAGCATCTCCTCACCCCCGACCCGGCCGGGGGGCCTGTCGATCTCGGTGAAACGCGTGGCCGGTGGTCACGTCTCGAACTGGTTGCACGACAACATGGTCGAAGGCATGATGATCACCGCCTCCGGACCGCTGGGTCGATTCACCTACACCGCTCGTCCGGCCGAGAAGTACCTGTTCGTCTCGGCCGGGAGTGGCATCACGCCGGTGATGTCCATGCTTCGATCGGTCACCGACAGCGAGTCCCCGCTCGACATCGCCTTCGTGCACAGTGCGCGCAATGTCGACGACATCCCATTCCGGGACGAACTCGAGGAACTCGCCCGCCGGCACCCGAACGTGACACTCGCGTTCGCGGCGACGCGCATGGCCGCCGGCGACTTCCCCGACTGGACCGGACACCGCGGGCGCATCGACCGCGCGATGCTCGAACGGGTCTGCCCCGACCTCGGTGACCGCGAGGTGTTTCTCTGCGGCCCCGGGCGTTTTCGCAGCGAGGTGCGCGGCGCACTGGTGTCGGCCGGCTCGGCTCTCGCTCGGATCCACGAGGAGAGCTTCGGGTTCAGCCTGCCCACCGATGACGAGTCGGAGTCCGACACCGGCGTGGTCGTCGCTTTCTCCCGACGCGCCCGGCGGGTCACCGTGGGTCCCGGCACCACGATCCTCGCCGCCGCCGCCAAAGCGGGCGTCACCCTGCCATCGACGTGTGGTGTGGGCCTGTGCGGTTCCTGCAAGGTCCGCAAGGTCTCCGGCGACGTGGTCATGAACCACCAGGGCGGTATCCGGCCACGAGAGATCGCGCAGGGCAAGATCCTGCTCTGCTGCGCCGAACCCCTGTCCCCGGTCGTGATCGATTTCTGAGGGAGACCCGACGATGACAAGCCAGAAGACACCGCGTCCCGCGGGCACGGCGCCCCCGGGCGCCCACCTCCCCCACCACCCCGAGTTCCTCTGGCGCGCACCCGAACCCAAGTCCTCCTACGATGTCGTCATCGTGGGAGGCGGCGGCCACGGTCTCGCCACGGCCCACTACCTCGCCCGCGTCCACGGCATCACCGATGTCGCCGTCCTGGAACGGGGTTGGCTGGCCGGCGGCAACATGGCGCGCAACACCACCCTGATCCGATCCAACTATCTCTGGGACGAGAGCGCCGGGATCTACGAGCACTCGCTGAAGCTGTGGGAGGGTCTCGAGGACGAGCTCGGATACCCCATCCTCTTCAGTCAGCGCGGCGTACTCAACCTCGCCCACACCGAACAGGATGTGCGCGACAGCATCCGGCGGGTGGAGGCCAATCGGCTGAACGGCATCGATGCCGAATGGCTGGATCCCAAGCAGGTCGCGGAGGTGTGCCCGATCGTCAACACCTCCTCCGACATCCGTTATCCGGTGCTGGGCGCGACCTTTCAACCCCGTGGCGGCATCGCCAAACACGACTACGTCGCCTGGGGTTTCGCCCGCAGCGCCAGCGATGCGGGCGTCGACATCATCCAGAACTGCGAGGTCACCGGGTTCGTCACCGACGGCGACCGGGTGGTCGGCGTCGAGACCACCCGCGGCCGCATCGCTGCGGGCACCGTCGCGCTGTGCGCCGCCGGACACACCTCGACGCTCACCGACCAGCTCGGTTTCCGGGTTCCGATCCAGAGTCATCCGCTGCAGGCCCTGGTGTCCGAACTCCTCGAGCCCATCCACCCGACCGTGGTGATGTCGAACGCGGTGCATGTCTACGTGTCCCAGGCCCACAAGGGTGAGCTGGTGATGGGCGCCGGGGTCGACTCCTACAACGGATACGGGCAGCGCGGCGCCTTCCACATCATCGAGCGTCAGATGGCTGCCGCGGTGGAGCTGTTCCCGGTGTTCGGGCGGGCCCGCCTCCTGCGGACATGGGGCGGGATCGTCGACGTCACCCCCGACGCCTCACCCATCGTCGGTGCCACCCCGTACGAGAACCTCTACCTCAACTGTGGTTGGGGCACCGGCGGATTCAAGGCGACCCCGGGCGTCGGTTGGGCGCTGGCGCACACGATCGCCACCGGCAGCCCGCACGCCGTCAACGCACCGTTCACCCTCGACCGGTTCGTCACCGGCCGCCTCATCGACGAGCACGGCGCGGCCGCCGTCGCCCACTGAACCAGCCACCGCCGAGGACACCACGATGCAGATGATCCGCTGCCCGCACTGCGGGCCCCGTGAGGAAACCGAGTTCCACTACGGTGCCGCGGCCGGTGTCGCCTATCCCGAGCGACCCGCCGACCTCGACGACACCGCGTGGGCACACTACTTGTTCTTCCGGCCCAATCCCAAGGGGGCGATGACCGAACGGTGGTGCCACACCACCGGGTGCCGCCAGTGGTTCACCGTCGAGCGCGACACACGCACGCACGCCTTCACCGGCGAGACGGTGCCCTCGCGGTCGCCCGCCACCGCATCCCCCACCGAACCCGCATCCGGAGCAGCCCGATGAGCACCACCGACCCGAAATCCACTCCCGCTCAGCCGTTCCGGACCGGAGCCGGTGGACGCATCGACCGGAGCACGCCGATCGACTTCGTGTTCGACGGGGTCACCTACCGCGGCTACGCGGGCGACACCCTCGCGTCGGCCCTGCTCGCCAACGGGGTGCGGGTGGTCACCACCAGCGTCAACCTCGGGCGCCCGCGCGGCGTCACCGGAGCCTGGGCCGAGGACGCCACCGCGCAGGTCGGCATCGACGCCCCGTTCGTGGAACCGATGGTGCCGGCCACCACCGTCGCCCTGTGTCCCGGCCTCGTCGCCCACGGGGTACCGGGCTGGGGAAAGCTGAGCAGCACCGTCGACGACGCCCGATACGACTCGCTGCACCACCATCCGGACGTGCTCGTCGTCGGTGCGGGCGCCGCGGGCCTGATGGCGGCCCTCAATTGCGCCCGTGGCGGAGCCCACGTTCTCCTGGTCGACGAGCGCAGCGAACCCGGTGGCCGTACTCCCGGCGTCGGCTGGGTGGCCGAAGCCGTCGCCGAACTCGATTCGCACCCGCACGTCAGGCGCCTGACCCGTACGACTGCGTTCGGTGCCTACGACGACGGTTTCGTCCTGGCCGTCCAGCACCGCACCGACCACCTCGGCAGCGACGCCCCCGCACACCTCTCCCGGCAACGGGTGCACCGTATCCGGGCTCGTCGTCTCGTTCTCGCCACCGGCGCCCACGAGCGACCGATCGTCTTCGCCGGCAACGACGTGCCCGGGGTCATGCTGGCCGGCGCCGGCGGTGACTACCTCAGCCGCTACGGCGTCCGGGTCGGCCGGACGGCCGTGGTCTTCACCGCATGCGATTCCGCCTACACCGCGGCCTTCGCGCTCGTCGATGCCGGGGTCTCGGTTCCCGCCGTCGTCGACGTCCGCCCGGCCGTCAGCGCGGACCTGGGCGAGAAGGCCCGCCGGCGCGGCATCCCGATCCTCGCGGGTACGACCGTGATCCGAGCGCACGGCACCGATGCGGTCACCGGGATCGACCTCAGCGACGGCTCGTCCCTGGTCTGCGACACCGTCCTGGTCAGTGGCGGTTGGAATCCGGCGGTGCACCTCTGGAGTCAACTGCGCGGAACCATCGCCTTCGACGACCGAGCCGCGACCTTCCTCCCCACGGGAACCGTGTCCAAGACCGAGATCGTCGGTGCCGCAGCGGGTTCGACCACCTTGGGCGACAGCCTGGCCGACGGTCGACGCGGCGCGGTGGCGACCCTCGCCGGACTCGGTATGGCGCCACCGGAGTTGCGCGCCATCCCGCGCGTCACCGAGCGGATTCCGGCCGCGCCGGCCGTCTGCTGGTACGTGCCCGACAGTCCCGACGACGACACCCTCTCGTTCGTCGACCTCCAGCGCGACGCGACCGTCGCCGACATCGCCCGGGCGCTGGGTGCCGGGATGCGATCGGTGGAACACGTCAAGCGCTACACCACCATCGGCACCGGGCACGACCAGGGCAAGACCTCGGGCATCGTCACCTCCGGCATCGTCGCGGAGATGCTCGGCATCCCCGTGAACGACGCCGGCACCACCACCTTCCGTCCTCCGTACACCCCGGTGACCTTCGCCGCGCTCGCCGGACGTGATCGCGGCGACCGGTACGACCCGGTGCGGCGGACCCCGATCCACGACTGGCACGTCGAGCGCGGCGCCGTCTTCGAAAACGTCGGCCAGTGGAAACGGCCGCGGTACTACCCGCGTGGCGGCGAGGACATGCACGACGCGGCCCTCCGCGAATGCGCCTCCGTGCGAACGGGAGTGGGCATCCTCGACGGCTCCACCCTCGGCGTGATCGATGTCGCCGGTCCCGACGCCCCGGCCTTCCTCGACCTGCTCTACACCAACATGATGAGCACCCTCGCGGTCGGCAAGGTCCGCTACGGCGTCATGTGCGGCGCGGACGGCATGGTGTTCGACGACGGCACCGTGATGCGGATCGCCGACGACCGCTACACCGTGTACACCACGACCGGCAACGCGGCGGCCGTCCTCGACTGGATGGAGGAATGGCATCAGACCGAGTGGCCGGACCTCCGGGTGTGGATGACCTCGCTGACCGACCAGGTGGCCACGTTCCCGGTGGTCGGCCCACGCTCGCGCGACGTGGTGGGCACCGTGTTCCCCGATCTGGACGTCTCGAACGATGCGTTCGGGTTCATGACGTGGCGGGACACCACCTTTCGCGGCGTGCCCGTGCGGATCGGGCGGATCAGCTTCTCCGGGGAACTCGCCTACGAGGTGAACGTCGGGGCCGGTTATGCCCAAGCGGTGTGGCAGGCACTCATCGACGCCGGTGAACCGCACGCCATCACCCCCTACGGGACCGAGACGATGCACGTCCTGCGCGCCGAGAAGGGCTATCCCATCATCGGCCAGGACACCGACGGCACCGTCACGCCCCACGACCTCGGGATGAGCTGGGCGGTCTCGAAGAAGAAGCCGGACTTCATCGGCAAGCGATCATTCGCGCGTGAATCCGCGACGGCGCCCGACCGCAAGCACCTCGTCGGACTGCTGCCGGTCGACGGCAGCACCCGGCTCCCCGAGGGTTCGCAGATCATCTCCCACCGCGTCGACCGCACCCTGCCACCGCCGCCGGTGCCGATGCTCGGGCACGTGACGTCGAGTTACCGCAGCGCCGAGCTGGACCGCCCGTTCGCCCTTGCGCTGGTGAAGGGCGGTCGCGACCTCATCGGCAGCCGGCTCGATGTCCCCATCGGCGACACGCTGTGCGAAGTCGAGATCACCACAACCGTTTTCGTCGACGCGGAAGGAGCCCGACGCGATGGCTGACACCACCGTGCATTCTCTGCCGGACAACGGCGCCCTCGAACCGGTTTCGCCGTTGCAGCACTGGTCGGCGAGGTTCGCCGAACTGGCCCCGGCCGTACTGCTGCGCCCGACATCGGTGGCACAGACGGTGATCCGACCGACCGAACCCGCCGCGGCGGAGCAGCTCGACCTGCCCGGTGCCTGCCGGATGACGCGCGACGGGGACACCACGGTCGTCTGGCTGGGTCCCGACGAGTATCTCGCCTACGCGGCCGGCATTGCACCGCACGAGTTCGCCGCGGCGATGGCCGACCGTGCGCAGGGCGGCGCGTATGTCGCCGATGCCTCCGGCCAGCGCACCCGCCTCGTCGTCGGCGGCCCGCACGCCGAGACGATCCTCGCCCACGGTTGCGCGATCGATCTGTCGCCGAGGAGCTTCGGGCCCGACGACGTGGCCCAGACACTGCTGGCCCAGGCCGCGGTGATCGTGCATCGCGTTCCCGACGGATTCGCCCTCCTCGTCCGCAACTCCTACGCCGACTACCTCGCCGCGTGGCTCGTCGACGCCGCCACCGAGTACGCCATCGTGCCCGCTCCTTCCCCGCTGCCGTAGAGGAACCACATGTCTCATCGATTCACCCTCACCCTGCGATGCCCGTCGCGCAGCGGCGTCACGCACGCGATCAGCTCGTTCCTCTACAGCCACGGTTGCGAGGTGCTCGACCATCAGCAGTACGACGACCCGATGACCCACACCCTCTTCGTACGTACCGAATTCGCGTCCGCCCACGAGTCCGGCTCGCAGCAGCTGTCGGCGGCTTTCGATCATCTCGCCACCGGTCTGGGCGCCGAATACTCGATCAACGACCAGACACCGCAGCGGATCCTGGTGATGGTCTCTCGACTGGGGCACTGCCTCAACGACCTGATCTTCCGCTGGCGTTCGGGCACCCTCGGCGGTGAGCTGGTCGCCGTCGCCTCCAACCACGCCGATCTGGCCCCGATGACCGAATCGGCCGGCCTTCCGTTTCACCATCTACCGGTCTCCCCGGAGACCAAGCCGGCGGCCGAGAACGCGATGCTCGACCTGGTGTCGTCCTACGACGTCGATCTGGTCGTCCTCGCCCGGTACATGCAGATCATCTCCGACGAGACCTGTTCGGCCCTGCGTGGCCGGGCGATCAACATCCATCACTCGTTCCTGCCGGGGTTCAAGGGCGCCAAGCCCTATCACCAGGCGCACCAGCGCGGAGTCAAGTACGTCGGCGCCACCGCGCACTACGTGACCCCCGATCTCGACGAGGGCCCGATCATCGAGCAGGAGGTCATCCGCATCGACCACACCCACGATCCGCGCCGACTCGCCACTGTCGGCAGCGACGCCGAGGCGCTGGCCCTGTCGCGCGCCGTGCGGTGGCACAGCGAGTACCGGGTGTTGATGAACGGGACCAGCACCGTCGTCTTCACCTGACCGGCCCCGGACCCGGCTCCTACAGACCCCACACCTGCCCGAAAAGGATTGTTCCCCATGGCTGCACCGAAAGTCGTGATCGTCGGCGCCGGCATCGTCGGTACCTCACTCGCCGACGAGCTCACCGAGCGCGGTTGGACCGACGTCACCGTCCTCGACCGCGGCCCGCTCTTCGCCACCGGCGGGTCGACCTCGCATGCGCCGGGCCTCGTCTTCGCGACGAATCCGTCCAAGACGATGACCGCGCTCGCCTCCTACACGATCGAGAAGTTCTCCGCGCTCGCTCATCCCGACGGCTGGTGCTTCAACCCGGTGGGCGGACTGGAAGTGGCCACCACCCCGGAACGGTGGGAGGACCTGCATCGCAAGGCCGGGTGGGCGGCCGCTCGTGGCATCGAACACCGACTCGTCGACCCCGCGGAATGCGCTGCGATGCATCCGCTCCTCGAACGCGATGCCGTCCTCGGCGGGCTGCACACGCCGAACGACGGCCTCGCGAAAGCGCTGCGCGCGGTCGAGGCCCAGGCCCGCCGCGCGATGGCGCGCGGCGCCGAGTTCCGTGGCGGACAAGAGGTCATCGACGTGGTCGAGGCCAACGGCGAGGTGCGCGGGGTGCGCACCTCGACCGGAGTCGTCGACGCCGACATCGTGGTGTGCTGCACCGGTTTCTGGGGCCGCGAATTCGGCCGCCGGGTGGGACTGACCATCCCGTTGGTACCGATGGCCCATCAATACGCGATCACCACCCCCGTCGCCTCTCGCAGGGGCGTCAACTCCGCTTTGGCCGAGGCGACGTTGCCGATCCTGCGCCACCAGGACCGCGACCTGTACTACCGCGAACACGGCGACCGGATCGGCATCGGCTATTACGGTCACCGGCCGATGCCCTCGGACGTGGGCGATCTGGACCACGACACCGCGATCACGTTGGCGGACATGCCCTCCAAGCTCATGTTCACCCCGGAGGACTTCGACGACGCGTGGCAGCGCTCGGTGGCCCTTCTACCCGAACTCGGCAACGGCAAGGTCGAGGAGGGCTTCAACGGGATCTTCTCGTTCACCCCCGACGGCCATTCGGTCATGGGCGAACATCGCGACCTGGCCGGTTTCTGGGTCGCCGAGGCCGTGTGGGTGACCCACTCGGCGGGCGTCGCGAAGACGATGGCGGAGTGGATGATCGACGGCATTCCCGGTGTCGACGTCCACGAGACCGACCTGTACCGCTTCGAAGACGACGCACTCACCGACGACTTCATCCTCACCACGAGTTCGCAGGCCTTCGTGGAGGTCTACGACATCATCCACCCGCACGATCAGCGCAAGGCCCCGCGCAACGTGCGTCTCAGCCCCTTCCACGATCGCGAGGCCGAACTCGGAGCGGAATTCTGGGAGAGCGGACTCTGGGAGCGGCCCGCCTGGTACGAGGCCAACCGTCCGCTGCTCGATCAGAAGCTCGCCGACGGGCTCGTCGTACCGGAGCGCGACAGCTGGTCGGCCCGGCACTGGTCGCCTGTCTCCGTCGCCGAGGCGGCGCATACCCGCAGCCACGTCGCGATGTACGACATGACCCCGCTGACCCGGTTCGAGCTGTCGGGTCCGGGTGCGCTCGCCCTTCTTCAACACCTCACCACCAACAAGATGGACAAGTCCGTCGGTTCGGTGACCTACACGCTGATGCTCGACGAGAAGGGCGGCATCCGTTCGGATCTGACCGTCGCCCGGCTCGCCGACGACGTGTTCCAGGTGGGCGCCAACGGTCCGCTGGACTTCGACTGGATCAACCGGCACCTCCCGGCGGACGGCTCGGTCGTCCTGCGCGACATCACCACGGCCACCTGCTGTCTCGGTCTCTGGGGCCCGCTGGCGCGCGACGTGCTGGCACCGCTCACGCCGGCCGACCTCACCAACGACGGCCTCCGCTACTTCCGTGCGCTCACCACCACCGTCGCCGGAATCCCGGTGACCCTGATGCGTGTCTCGTACGTGGGCGAACTCGGTTGGGAGATCTACACTTCCGCGGCCGGCGGACCGGCGCTGTGGGACGCGGTGGCAGCGGCGGGCGATCCCCACGGCATCATCGCGGCCGGCCGGATCGCCTTCAACAGCCTGCGGATCGAGAAGGGTTACCGGGCGGCCGGTTCCGACATGACCACCGAGCACACGCCCGCTGCTGCCGGGCTCGGTTTCGCCATCCGCAAGACCGCGGACGACTTCCTCGGCCGCGCCGCCCTGGCCGAGCGTGATGCGCCGATCACACTGCGCACCCTGCGTTTCACCGATCCGGCGGCGGTCGTCCTGGGCAAGGAGCCGGTATCGGTGGGCGGCCGGGTCGTCGGCTACGTCACCAGCGCCGGGTGGTCGGCGACGGTCGGCGCGTGCCTGGCCTACGCCTGGTTGCCCGCCGACCTCCCCGACGACACCTCGGTCGACGTCGCCTACCAGACCACCCATCACACGGCCGTCGTCATCGCCGACCCGGTGGTCGATCCCCAGATGACCCGGATCCGGAGATGAGCGGTTCCGGGTACCGACCGCCGCCCGTGAACCGCCCGGGACGGTTTGCCGCGGTTCGCGACGCGGTTCCGGTCGCACCCGCCCCCACCGGTACCCTGGGCGCTGCGATGACTGAGCAGAGTGCGGAGACCGAACGCCCGGGGGGCGCGGTCGATCGGGCACTGCAGGTGTTGGAGCTCATCGGGTCCGCCGGGTCGGCCGGCATCACCGAACTCGCCCTCGAGCTCGGCGTTCACAAATCCACCGTCTCCCGAATCGTCTCGTCACTCGAGGCACGCGGTTTCGTCGAGCAGGTACCGGACGGTCGCAAGTACCGGATCGGCCTCACGGTGGTCCGCCTCGCCGGGTCGACGATGGCAACCCTCGACATGACCAGATGTGGGCAGGACACCTGTGACGCGCTGGCCGCGCAGACCGGTGAGACCACCAATCTCGCCGTCCTCGCCGAGTCGCAGGCCATCAACGTCGTCGAGGCCAAAGGGCCGTCCGCGGTCGCCCTCCGCACCTGGGTGGGCCAGGCCTCCCCCGCTCACGCGACGTCCTCGGGGAAGGTCCTGCTCGCCGGTCTGTCCGAAGACGAGGTGCGCGAGACCTTCGCGGGCGGGTTGACCAGGTTCACCGACCACACGGTCGTCGACATCGACGACCTCGTCGCCGACCTGCGCGAGGTCGAGCGCCGGGGTTGGGCGATGGCGGTGGAGGAACTCGAGGTCGGCCTGGTGGCGATTGCCGCACCGGTACGCGATCACACGGGCACCATCGTGTGGGCCCTGAGCGTCTCCGGCCCGCGCTATCGGCTCGACCCGGACGACACGGAGGAGCTGACCGCGACCGTCGTCTCTGCGGCCGCCGATCTCAGCCGCATGTTCGGCTACCGTGCGGCGGGTTCGGCCAGCGCCCCCGGGATCATCGAGAAGTCGTGACGTCGGCCGGCCGCCGCCCACGTGGCCGCAGTCGGGGAGATCTGGTCCACTGGAGTACATGCGCGACGTCCTGCGGTCCCTGACCGAACTCCTCGACGACGACGACGCACGTCCGGTCGCACTCTGCCGGGTCGTCGGCGCGTCGGGATCGGCACCCCGCGAGCTCGGCGCGGCCATGATCGTGACCGAGGACGACACCGTGATCGGTTCGGTCTCCGGTGGCTGCGTCGAATCAGCTCTCGTGCACACCGCCCGCGACGTCCTCACCGACGGGGTCGCGATCGTCGAACAGTACGGCGTCGACGATCCCGACAGTCCCGCGCCGGGTCTGACCTGCGGCGGGCACATCGAAGTTCTCGTCGAACGTGTCGCACCGAGCAGCGGTCGGCGCGGCCAGCTCGACCGACTCGCGGCGGCGATCGACGCCGGCGAACCCGTCTCGTGGGCCACGACCCTCACCGACGAGACCGACTGGTACTTCGCCACCGCCGCCTCACAGCAGCCGTGGCGCCGCCTCGACCGCGACGTCGCCGACCTCCTCGCCACCGGCCGGACCGGCCTCATCGGCGTCGACGACTGCGATGCCCCGTCCGACGAACGTCCCCGGACCTTCGTGCAGACCTTCGGGCCGCCGGCCCGGTTGATCCTGGTCGGCGCCAACGACTTCGTGCGTGCACTCAGTTCGATCGGGGCCGGTCTCGGCATGCGGGTGACGGTCGTCGACGCACGACCGGTGTTCGCCACCCCCGAACGCTTCCCCGACGCCGACGAGATTGTCGTCTCCTGGCCGGATCGCTTTCTGGCGGAACAGATCCGGGACGGCCGGGTGGGTCCGTCGACCGCGGTCTGCGTGATGACGCACGACCCGAAATTCGACGTACCGACCCTGCAGGTGGCACTCGGCTGCCGGCAACTCGGCTTCGTCGGTGCACTCGGGTCGCGGCGGACGGTCGCCGATCGCGACGAACGCCTCCGCGAGGCGGGCGTCGACGACATCCAACTCGCCCGGCTGCGCTCACCCCTGGGCCTCGATCTCGGCGGACACACCCCGGGCGAGGTCGCAGTCGCCATCGCGGCGCAACTCATCGCCGAGCGGCACGGCGCCACCGGCGCACCGCTGCACGCCGGTGACGGACCGATCCACCGCCGGTAGCGTCGGCCTCCGCGTCAGGACCCGGTGAACCGCGGCGGACGCTTCTCGGCCCGGGCCGCGCGGCCCTCCCGCAGGTCGTCGCTCTCCCACGCACGCATCATCGCCGCCGCCCGATCCTCGGGCGCGGCGTCGCGCGCACCGTCGCCGTTCAGGACGAGCTTGTAATGCTGCAGCGTCAACGGGGCGAGGCCGGCGATCGTGTCCGCCCAGTGCTGCGCGTCGGCGAGGTCGCCGATGCGGTTGGCGAACCCGAGTGCGTGCGCACGGTCGGCGGTCAGCGGATCGCACCCGATCAGCATCCCCCGGGCCTGCCCCGCCCCCACCAGCGACACCAGGCGTCGGATGGTCCATTCGTCAACGGCGACACCGAGTTTCGCCGCCGGTATGCCCGCGATCGCATCCGGTGCCATCACCCGGAGGTCGGCGGCCATCGCCAGCTGCAATCCTGCGCCGATCGCGGAGCCGTTCAGCGCCGCGAGCACGGGCACCGGGGATGACTCGATCTTTTTCAGGGTCCCGACGAGGGTGTCGAGAAAGCCCTTCTCGTACACGGGACCGGACAGGTCGGCGCCGGCACTGAACACCGGCCCCCGCCCGGTCACCACGATGGCGCGTGCGCCGGACCCGAGGGCGGCGTCGAACGCATCGGACAGGCCGGCGACCATCTCGTCGTTCAGGGCGTTGCGCTTGTCGGCCCGGTCCAGCTCGATCGTGACGACCGCCCCGTCGGTGGTGGAGTGAATCATGGGCCCCAACCTACCCACCGCACCCATTCGACACGTCGTGACAAGGTGGGGACGTGCAGATCTCCCCGGCCGGCGCAGCGCCCGCACCGCACTCGGATGTGTTGATCATCGGCGGCGGACAGGCCGCACTGTCGGCGGCCTATTTTCTCGAGCGGTTCGGCCTCGGCGATCGCTACCAGATGCTCGACCACGCCCCCGGGCCCGGCGGGGCCTGGCAGTTCCGGTGGCCGACGCTCACCCTCGCCACCGCCAACCGCGTCCACGACCTGCCGGGGTGGGGCCTCGTCGAGGCTCTCGGCCTGGACTGTGATGAGCTCCCGGCGGCCACCGCCGTCCCCGAGTACTTCGGGCGGTACGAGGAGAAGTTCGGTCTGACCGTGCATAGACCCGTGCACGTGCGCGCCGTGCGCCGCGAGGACGACGGCTTCCGCGCCGAGCTGGGCGACGGCGGGTCGGTCACCTCGAAACTCATCGTCAACGCCACCGGCACCTGGGACCGTCCGTTCATCCCACATATCCCCGGGGCCGCCGATTTCCGCGGCCGGCAGCTGCACACGCACGACTACACCTCGCCCGCGGAGTTCGAGGGCAAGCGGGTCCTGGTCGTCGGCGCGGGCATCTCCGCCATCCAATTGTTGATCGAGATCGCCCGGGAGGCGCCCGGCAGCGAGACGTTCTGGTGTTCCCGGCGCGAGCCCGTCTTCAACCCGGAACCGTTCACCCCCGAGCAGGGGCGCGAGGCCGTCGCCCGCGTCGAACGGCGGGTGCGCGCCGGGCTCCCACCCACCTCGGTGGTGTCGGTCACCGGGCTGGCACTCACCCCCGCGATCGCGGCCGCGCAGCGCGACGGAATCCTCGCGTGGCGCCCGATGTTCACACGCATCACCGAGACCGGGGTGTGCTGGGACTGCGACGGACCATCCGGCGACTCCCCCGATCACCCGGACGTCCCGGAGCACCTGGATGTCGACGTCATCTTCTGGAACACCGGTTTTCGCAGCGCCATCGACCATCTCGCCCCGTTACGCCTGCGCGCGCCGGGTGGCGGCATCACGATGGCCGGCCGCCTCGCGACGGTCGTCGACGCCGATCCCCGGATCCAACTGCTCGGCTACGGCCCGTCGGCCTCGACGATCGGGGCCAATCGCGCCGGGCGGGAGGCGGCACGGGTCGCGGCCGAGCTGCTCGGGGTGCCCTTACGCTCTTCTGGGAACACGGCGTAGTTGTCACCACTTGACAAGGTGTTGTGTTTTCACAACACTGAGTCAGGTGAGTCCAATACGCCGTGGGGAAAAGCTCCCCATCTACAACCGCATCGGCGTGCTGCGGGCGGAGCGTCGGATGTCGCGGGCCGAACTCGCCGCAGTCGTCGGCATCAACGTCCAATCGGTGGGCGCACTCGAGCGCGGCGACAACTACCCCAGCCTCGACCTGGCGTTCCGCATCTGCGACGTCTTCGATTTACCGGTGGAGGCGGTGTTCAGCCGGCACGAGTTCGAGGCGATGTCGTCGGCGCTGTACCGGCGCCAATCGTCGCCCCGTCAAGAACTGCACCCAGCCACCCACACCGACGAGTCCGGAGGTGAACGATGAACGACCCCAATTCGGCCATCCCCGAGGAGGCCACACCCGCCCTCTGGCGCCGCTACGAGGAGTGGCGGGGCCGCCGGCACCAGGAGTTCAACGACAAGAACGCACACCGCCTCACCTCGTGGCGCACCCGGCGAACCTATCGACGACTCGTGCTCGTGCAGGCGTTCTTCGCCATCCTGCTGATCCTCAGCTCGATTCTCGCGTTCTTCGACACCGGTATCTTTCTGGTGCCCTTCCTGATCGGACTCGCCGGCATCATCACGACCCTGTACCTGACGCGGATCGTCACCGGGTCGATCGCCGACACGCCGGTCACCGCTCTCGATGAGATCCAGGTGGCGCAACGCAATTCGGCGCGTTCCATCGGTTTCACCGTTCTGTACAGCCTGATGTTCATCCCGTACGCGGTGCTGGTCGTCCTCAGCTTCGACGACCAGGTGTCCGGCCAGGCGGTCTACGGATCGGCCATCCTGCTCATCACGCTCGTCCTGGCCGCGATCTGCGTACCGACCATGCTCACCGCCTGGTGGATGGCGGATCCGGACCCCGAGGATCTCGAAGCACTGCCATCGGATACGACAACCATTCCCAGTGAGGAGAGTGCGCAATGACCGCACCACTGATCGTCGACGGGCTCCACAAACGGTATGGAGACCTCATCGCGCTGCGCGACATGACCTTTTCCGTCGACCCGGGTGAGATCTTCGGGTTCGTCGGCAGCAACGGCGCCGGCAAGTCCACCACCATGCGCATAATCCTCGGCGTGCTGGCCGCCGATGCCGGAGAGGTTCGCCTCGGCACCCAGCCGATCGACCTCGATCTGCGTCGTCGAATCGGGTACATGCCCGAGGAGCGAGGCCTGTACCCCAAGATGAAAGTCGGCGAACAGCTGACCTTTCTCGCACGGCTGCACGGGATGTCGGCGGCCGAGGCGCAGGACTCCGTCAAGCGGTGGACCGACCGCCTCGGCGTGGGCGCCCGCCACGACGACAACGTCGCCGACCTGAGCCTCGGCAACCAGCAGCGGGTCCAGCTCGCCGCCGCCCTGGTCCACGATCCCAGCGTCCTGGTACTCGACGAGCCCTTCTCCGGCCTGGACCCCGTCGCGGTCGACGTGATGAGCGACGTGCTCAAAGAGAAGGCAGCCGAGGGCATCCCGGTGATCTTCTCCTCGCACCAACTCGACCTCGTCCAGCGGCTCTGCAACCGTGTCGGCATCATCGCGCGCGGTGAGATGCGCGCCCTCGGCACGGTCGACGACCTGCGTGCACGCGAGGGCATCACCCTCGAGATCACCGGGCCGCGTGCCGATGTCGCGTGGGCCGACTCCCTGCCCGGTGTCCGCGGCGTCGACTACGGCGAGACGACCCGCCTGCTGATCGACCCGGATATCGCCGACGATCAGCTGATCCTGGCGACCGCCCTCCGGAACGGGCCGGTGCACCGGTTCGCGACCTCGACCCCGTCCCTGACCGACCTGTTCCGAGAGGTGGTTTCCGCATGACCACGCTACCCGACACCCCGGTGGCAACCACCGGTTCCGATCCGAGAGCATCTGCCGCACAGGCGATCCGACTCGTCGCCGGCCGCGAGATCACCACGCGCGCCAAGACCAAGTCCTTCGTCGTCAGTACCGCGCTGCTGATGATCGTGATCGTCGCCGGGTCCATCATCATCAACCTGTTCTCCGGCGGCGACGACGTCGAGAAGGTCGCCGTCGTGGGTCAGCCGGCCGCCGTCACCGAATCCATCGTCTCCATCGGTGAGGCCTCCGGCACGACGATCGCCACCGAGCCGGCCGACACCGTCGAACAGGCACGCGATCGGGTCAACAGCGGCGACGTGAAGGCCGCGCTGGTGCCCGGAGAGACGCCGGGATCGTATGTGATCATCACCAAGGACAGCCTCGAACCGGCTGTGGAGGGCCCGATCCGCACCGCGGTGTCGCAGGCGAATCTCTCTGCGGCACTGGCCGAACGCGGTGTCGATTCCGCCACCCTGCCGACCGTGGACATCTCGGTCTCGCAGACCGAACCGGACAACCCCGACGAGGGACAGCGCCTGCTCATCGCGATGGTCGGGGTGGTGCTGCTCGTCACCGCGATCATGATGGGCGGCACGATGGTCGCCGTCGGCGTCGTCGAGGAGAAGACGTCGCGCGTCGTGGAACTGCTCCTGGCGACCATCAAGCCGCTGCATCTGCTGTGGGGCAAGATCATCGGCATCGGTGTGGTCGCCCTCGGGCAGGTGGTGCTGCTCGGTGCCACCGCGCTGATCGCGGGCACCGCGACCGGAATCCTCACCCTTCCGGGCGCCGCCATCGGGATGTTCGCGGCGGTGATCGCCTGGTTCCTCCTCGGCTTCCTGTTCTTCTCCTCGCTCTACGCGGCAACCGGGGCCATCGTCTCCCGGCAGGAGGAGCTGAACTCGTCGTCCGCGCCGCTGACATTCCTCGCGGTCGCGGTGCTGTACTCCGGCATCTTCGGTGTGCAGGCAATGGATTCGACGTTGATCGAGGTGCTCAGCTGGATACCGCCGTTCAGCGCGGCACTCATGCCGATGCGCATCGCGACCGGTGACACCGATGCCGTCCAGATCATCGTCACCTTCGGCCTGATGGGCGCCGCCTGTGCTGCGGCCACCTGGATCGCCGCGCGGATCTACCAGCGGTCCATCCTGCGCACCGGCTCGCGGATCGGCTGGGGCGAGGTACTCAAGCTCGCCCGCTGAGCCTGAGGAGCGAGCTTGCGAGCGTCACCCTCCGGCCCCTGAGGAGCGAGCTTGTGAGCGTCACCCTCCGATCCCTGAGGAGCGAGCTTGCGAGCGTCACGAAGGGTCCTGTTGCGATGCGTGGCAGGACCCTTCGCCGCGCCCTCCGCTGGTTGAGCCGGCAACGAGCCGCTAGGCGAGTCGCCCACCCCCGCTGGTTGAGCCGGCAACGAGCCGCTAGGCGAGTCGCCGTGTCGAAACCACCTGGCGACCACCCCTTCCCTCCGCTGGTCGAGCCGATACCCCCCCTCCGCTGGTTGAGCCGGCACCCCGCTCCGCTGGTTGAGCCGGCAACGAGCCGCTAGGCGAGTCGCCGTGTCGAAACCACCTGGCGACCAGACGAACCGAGCCCACTCCAGGCCAAATCCCACGAATCGGTCTGCACACCAATACTTCTGACTACCAGACCGCCCAGCGAGTCGACCCTCCGGTTTTTGTCGGTGGTCGGGTTTAGATTGGTTGGTAACAGAACACACCCCGGAAAGGGGTGGGTCGAACAGGCGTCGGGGGGCGTTGTGCGGGTGTGGACCGATCTACCGGGCGAGTACATCGCCGGGGTCGATCCTGCCTACGCCGCCGAGTCCGACATGGTCATGTTGATGGCCGGCCTCGACGCCACCCGTCGCGGCGAGTCCTACCTCGCCTGGCACCGCTATCAGACGATCGCGGCGATGACCGACCGCCTGATCACCACCAGCGCGTCCGGGTTCGTGATGGACGGCCATGCCGATTGCGCGGCCCGCATCGCCCGCCAGGCCGGGGTGTCGCGCCGGCATGCCGAAACCCTGATCGATGAGGCGATCGCGCTGCGGGATCGGCTCCCCGAGGTTGCCGACACCCTGCGTGACGGGGTCCTGGCGCAGTGGCAGATCCGGTTGGTCATCTCCCGCACCGAACTGATCCCTACCGATGACCCGATCACCCCAGTACTTGATGCCGAGATCGCCGACACTGTGCGCCGCCGAACAGGTGTGTGGGATCGGGCGCGCCTGCGCGACATGGTCGACCGCCTCGTGTTCCGCCACGACCCCGACGCGGTACGCCAACGCCGCAAAGACGCGATGGATCAACGTGGGGTGTGGACCCACGAACTGCCCGACGGCACCGCCGAACTCACCGCCGTGATGTCGGCGGAGAACGTGCGGATCTCGGCCAAAGCCGTCGCCATCCTCGCCGACACGGTCTGCAAGCGAGACGCCCGCACCCAGGGGATACGACGATCCGATGCGATGTTCGCGCTGTTGACCCGCACCAGCTTCGACTGCCAGTGCGACGATGAACAGCCGTGCACTGCCGACATCCCGGACCCACAGAGCGTCCTCGACGCGGTCCGCGCCGAGATCGTGATCCACGTGGTCACCGATGCCGCCACCCTGGCCGGGGCACCCGGGGTCGGGTTCCTCGACGAACACGGCATCATCAGCGACGAACACGTCCGTGACCTCGCCGCCCGCCCGGACGCCACCCTGACCCCGGTCACCCCCGCCCGCACCCAACCCACCTACGTCGCCCCCAGCACCAACGACGATGACCAGCGGCGGAGCGCGCAACGCCCGGCACCAGCCGACGACACCCGAGCCGACAGCGAGAATCATTCCACCGCAACGCACTTCGGCGACTCGACCGATGCCACCGCCGCATCGGTCGCAGTGGTCTACCCGGCGACCCATCCCGGCAACGGGTACCGGCCCACCACGTCGTGCGCCGACTTCGTGCGAGTCCGGGACGGCTACTGCACCGAACCCGGCTGCACCCGTTCGGCATTCGCCTGCGATCTCGACCATGTCACCGAGTACGACCACACCGACCCCGCCCGCGGTGGGGCGACGTCGAGTGAGAACCTCAACACCAAATGCCGCCCCAGTCACCTCTTCAAGACCCACGGGGACTGGGTTGATGTGCAGTACCGCGACGACGACGGACGCCTGGTCACCGACTACGAGACCCCCGAAGGGGTCACTCTGCCCGGCGATGCCGAAACGCTGGAAGACACCTTCCCCAACCTGCGGCGCATCCGGTTCGAGCAAGCCGCCCAAGCCCCACCCACCCCACACGTCATCGCCTCCGACGACAACCCGGAGCGCACGCACAGCCGACTGGACGCCAAACTCGCCCGCCGGCGACAAGAACGCGCCCGAAACAAACGAGCCCGCGAAGAACTCGACCGCATCGACCCACCACCGTTCTGACGAACTCAGGATCTCTACGGATGGAAGGCCAGTTCGTCTCAGGACCGACTGACCCGCCCGCTCGTCCGGCAGCACGGTCGGCTGGTCGAGACGACGTGGGACGACGCAATGGGACGCATCCCTCGACGCTGGGGACAGCGGAGCTAAGGCGGGACTGGTGCAGCCTGTTGTGCGGCATGTGGTTTCGACAAGCTCAACCAGCGGGGGACGTCGCAGGAAGCTAGATCTGGCCGAAACGCCGGAGCGCTTCCTCACGCTCGGCCTTGTGATCGACCATCGGCTCGGGATAGTCGTCGGCGTCGACGTCACCGACCCAGCGTCGGATGTACTCGCCGTCGGGATCGAACTTCTTGGCCTGCGCCTCGGGGTTGAACACCCGGAAGTACGGCGCCGCATCGGTTCCCGTGCCGGCGGCCCACTGCCAGCCGTGGTTGTTCGATGCCATGTCACCGTCGATGAGCTGCTCGAGGAACCATTCCGCTCCCCACCACCACGGCAGGTGCAGGTCCTTGACGAGGAAGGACGCGGTCACCATGCGCACCCGATTGTGCATGTACCCGGTCTCCGCGAGCTGACGCATCCCGGCGTCGACGAGCGGAAAACCGGTACGCCCTGCCTTCCACGCGTCGAAACGCTCGTAGGCCTTCTTGTCGGTGTCGAGGTCGATGCCGTCGAACTGTCGATTCCAGTTGTGCCACAAGCTATGTGGCCAGTGGAACAGCACGTCGGCGTAGAAGTCGCGGAAGGCGAGTTCGCGTAGATACGCTTGCGGCCCCCTCGAGGCTCCGTCGCTGCGCTCCTTCGCACCTCGGGGAGCAGAACCAGACTTGCCGAGATCGGCGGCCATCGTGCGGGGATGGATGTTGCCGTATTTGAGATACGCCGACATCCGGCTGGTGCTGTCACCCGCGGGATCGTTGCGGCCGGAGTCGTAGTCGGCGAGACCGTTGTCGACGTACTCGGCCCACCGCTCGAGCGCCGCGTCTTCACCGGCGGGCAACGACAACCCGGTCGGCGACTTCGGTATCTTGATGCGCCCGGCCTTCGTCAGGTCCGACGGGTCGACGATCTTCTTCGCAGGCACCGACGAGTCGGCGGGCGCACGCCAGCCGTGGTCACGCCACCGCTTGAAGTACGGGGTGAACACCTTGTACGGCTCCCCGTCGTCTTTGGTGACGCGACCGGGTGAGACGAGGTACGGCGACCCGGTCGCCACGAGCTCGATGTCGCCGAGCGCGTCGGCGACGGCCTCGTCGCGTCGGCGGCCGAACGGGGCGAAGTCCTCGGAGATGTGCACCCGTTCGGCGTCGACCGCCCGGGCCAGCTTCGGGATCTCGACCTCGGGTCGGCCCCGCACGACCAGCAGCTTGCCGTCGAGCTTGTCGTCCAGTTCCCGCAGGGAGTCGAACAGGAACGCGAGCCGCCGCTCGCCCGCGGACTTCTCCAGCCGCGGGTCCACCACAAAGCAAACGAGGACCGACGAATCGGTCCTCGAGGCGGCCGCGGCGAGCGGCGGGAGGTCACTCAGGCGTAGATCGCGCCTGAGCCAGACCAGTTCGGTGGCGGACGTCAGCCCACTCCGAGCAGGTCGATGACGAACACGAGGGTCCGTCCCGAGAGACGGTGTCCGGCACCGGCGGAGCCGTAGGCCAGCTCGGGCGGAACCGTCAGCTGGCGGCGTCCGCCGACCTTCATCCCGGGGATGCCTTCCTGCCAGCCCGGGATCAACCGGTCCAGCGGGAAGTTGGCCGACTGGCCGCGATCCCACGACGAATCGAACTCTTCGCCCGTCTCGTAGTCGACCCCGACGTAGTGGACGTCGACGATGCCGCCGCGAGCGGCTTCCTCGCCCTCGCCGACGATGAGGTCGGAGATGGTGAGGTCGGCCGGCGGGGGTCCCGCCTGGAACTCGACCACTGGCTTCTCGGTGCTGGTCACTGGACTCTCCTTTGAGTCGGGTGTTCGGCGGTCAGGCGGTGCGTCGGAACGGTCGCTCAGCGATCGCCCATCTGCACGTAGTCGCGTTCGGTGTAGCCGGTGTAGAGCTGACGCGGACGGCCGATCTTGGTGGTCGGGTCCTCGTGCATCTCGCGCCAGTGCGCGATCCACCCCGGCAGGCGTCCCAGCGCGAACAGCACGGTGAACATGCGCGTCGGGAAGCCCATCGCACGGTAGATGACACCGGTGTAGAAATCCACGTTCGGGTACAGCTTGCGCTCGATGAAGTAGTCGTCGTTGAGGGCGACCTCTTCGAGACCCTTGGCGATGTCGAGCAGGTCGTCCTGCACGCCAAGCGATTCCAGGATCGTGTCGGCGGTCTTCTTCACGATGGCGGCGCGCGGGTCGTAGTTCTTGTAGACGCGGTGACCGAAGCCCATCAGCTTGACGCCGGCCTCCTTGTTCTTCACCCGCTTCATGAAGTCCTTGGTGTCGCCACCGTCGGCGCGGATGTCGTCGAGCATCTCGAGCACGGCCTGGTTGGCGCCGCCGTGCAGCGGGCCCCAGAGCGCGTTGATGCCGCCGGAGATCGACGTGAACAGGTTGGCCTGCGACGAGCCCACCAGGCGGACGGTCGAGGTGGAACAGTTCTGCTCGTGATCGGCATGCAGGATGAACAGCATGTCGAGGGCCTTGGCGACCTCGGGGTTGACCTCGTAGGGCTCCGCGGGGAAGCCGAAGGTCATCCGCAGGAAGTTCTCGACGAGGCTCAGCGAGTTGTCGGGATACAGGAACGGCTGTCCCGCCGACTTCTTGTACGCGTACGCCGCGATGGTCGGCAGCTTCGCGAGGAGGCGGATCGTCGACAGCTCGACCTGCTCGTCGTCCTTGGGATCGAGCGAGTCCTGGTAGTAGGCCGACAGCGCGTTGACCGCACTCGACAGCACCGGCATCGGGTGCGCGTTGCGGGGGAATCCGTCGAAGAAGCGCTTGAGGTCCTCGTGCAGGAGGGTGTGGCGCTGGATCTTGGTGGTGAAGTCCTCGAGCTGCGACGGAGTCGGGAGCTCCCCGTAGATGAGCAGGTAGCTCACCTCGATGAAGGTCGACTTCTCGGCCAGCTGGTCGATCGGGATTCCGCGGTAGCGCAGGATGCCGGCGTCACCGTCGATGTAGGTGATGGCCGACTTGGTCGACGCGGTGTTCACGAAGCCACCGTCGAAGGTGGTCAGATTGGTCTCGGCCAGGAATTTGCCGAGCGCGACCGAGTCGGTGCCCTCGGTGGCCTTCAGGATCGGGAGCTCCAGCTGTCCACCGGGGTAGGTGAAGGTCGCTGAGGCCGTGTCGGACGCCTGGTCGGCTGGGACTGTTTCAGCAGACACACGAACCCCTTATTCAGATCAGAGATTTTTACAGTGACCGGGTAGGACACACAGGTACAACCTAGTCGCTTCTCAGCTCGCCCGCCCACGGAGGGTCGGCGCCGGGCCTCGAGACCGTCACCGCAGCCACGTGAGCTGCGAATTCAGCCGCTTCCCGCCACTGCTGGAGGGTCAGGGATCGCACCGCTCCGGGCGTGAGTCGACCACGCCGGTCCAGGTGGTTGACAAGGCCCCCGAGCACGCTGTCCCCGGCACCGATCGTGTCGACGACATCGACGGACGGAGCCGGTGCGGTCACCTCACCGGCCGCAGTGCGAACGGTGAGGCCCGAAGCTCCCTCCGTGGTGACGACCGCGGCCACACCGTCGGCCAGCCAGTCTGTCGTCGTACTTCCCGCGGACCCCTCGTTGAGCCAGGCCGCGTCCTCGTCGGACAGTTTGACCACGTCCACCGACGACATCCAGCTCCGGAAGCGTCGTCGATAGGCCTCGGGGTCGGCGATGACCGCGGGCCGGATGTTCGGGTCCAACACCACGACTCGGCCCTCGGCCCGGCATCTGCGCATCAGGTTCTCGTACACCGTGGCACCGGGCTCCAGGACCAGAGATAGGGTCCCGAAGGTGACCGCCGCCACCGTCGGCGGCAGTGCGCCGGGATCGCCGATCGCGCGATCCGCGGTGCCCTCCACATAGAAGGAGTAGTGCGCCGAACCGTCGTCAGCGATGGTCGCGAGGGCCAACGAGGTGGGGTCGTCACGACGCTGGACCAACGCGGTTCCCACGCCGGCGGCCCGGAGTGCGTCGAGGACCGCATCGCCATAGGTGTCGGTGGACACCGCGGACAGCAGAGAGACCGCACTCCCCAACCGGCCCAGCGTGATTGCCACATTGAACGGGCCACCCCCGAGGGCGGGCTGCAACGGCGCCAGACCGCCGGCGGTCGTGTCGTGCCGGCCACCGCCCTGCTGTACGACATCGACGAGCGCCTCACCGCAGACGACGATCTCTCTCACTCTGCCTCCTCACGGCCCGCGCCGGGCACCCGCATCCGGCGTCTCGTCTCGAGTCTGCCATCGGGGCGTGGACACCTCGACGAGTTCGCGCGCCGGAACCTTGTGTCGCGCGGGGTAAGTTCGTTGGATGCACGAGCTGCCGGCGGGCCCCGACGCGGTGGTCCTCGACTTCTCGGCCGACCACTCACCGTCGGCCGCGGTACTCAGCGCGGTCGCGGCGCTCCGCGAAGCGATCCGGGGTGGTGAACTCCCCGAGGTCACCGACCTCGTGCCCAGCGCGCACACCGTCCTGGTCCAGGCCCGTCCCGACCGCGGGCTGGACGAACTCGGTGTCCGCCGGGCGCTCCGGCGTCGGAAGCGCGCGGGCGATCCCGACACCCACAGCACCGACGAGATCGTCATCCCGGTCGTCTACGACGGTGCCGACCTCCCGGATGTCGCTGCGGCACTGGAGATGACGACCGACGAGGTGATCGGGCTGCACTGTCGCACCCGATGGCGCGTCCAGTTCATGGGCTTCGCACCGGGTTTCGGGTATCTCGTCGCCGACGACGAGGCAGCGCATCCGTTCGACGCCGTCGGCCGACGCCGGGAGGCCCGCACGAATGTTCCGGAGGGGTCGGTCGCGATTGCCGCCGGGTACAGCGCGGTGTACCCGAGGTCGAGTCCCGGCGGGTGGCAGTTGCTGGGCCGCACCCATGTTCGGCTGTGGGATGCCGGTGCCGATCCCCCCGCCCGGCTCGCTGCGGGCCGGGTGGTCCGCTTCGTCGACGCCGGACGCGACGACACATGACCTCGCTGACCGTTCTCGCGACGGGACCCCTCGCGACTGTTCAGGACCACGGCCGACCCGGCTACGCCGATCTCGGTGTCCCCGGTTCCGGCGGTGCTGATCGTGGGGCCCTCGCGCTGGCCAATCGCCTTGTGGGCAACGCGGAGTGGGCGGCAGTCGTCGAGACGACGATGGGCGGGTTCCGGGCACGCGTCGACGCCGACGTCCTGGTCGCGGTCACCGGGGCGGATACCGTGGTGCGCCACAACGGGGTCCCCGCGGGGCTGGCCGCGGCACTGGTGCTGCGCGCCGGTGACGAGCTGGCCCTCGACACCCCCGGTTGGGGGTTGCGCAACTACATCGCCGTGCGGGGTGGGCTCGACGTCGAGCCCGTACTGGGTTCCCGGTCGACCGATACGCTGTCCGGGCTCGGACCGCCACCTCTCGGCACGGACGACCGTCTGCCCGTGGGCCATGCGGCGGGCGATTGGCCCACCGCGTTGTCCGCCCCCGCAGACCGCGACCACCCTCCTGTCGTCGCGCTGGAGTGCCACGAGGGTCCGCGGGCCGGGCATCTCGAGTCGCCGTCCGATCTGTTCGTCGGAACGTGGCTGGTCGGGTCCGACAGCAATCGGGTCGGGGTGCGGATCGACCGCGCGGAGGGGTCGGCGCAGCCGCTCCTCGCCCATCGCGCCGGCGCCGCCGAGCTCCGTTCGGAGGGGATCGCCCACGGGTCGGTCCAGGTCCCGCCCAGCGGCCGTCCGGTGATCTTCCTCGCCGATCACCCGGTCACCGGCGGCTACCCCGTGGTGGCGGTCCTCGCCGCGGGCGCGGTGGACCTGGCCGCGCAGCTGGTGCCCGGATCGGAGATCCGATTTCGTCGGAGCTGATCGGAGATCCGATTTCGTCGATGCTGATCGGAGATCCGATTTCGTCAGTGCTGATCGCGCGGACACGATGTTTCGCCTTCGACCGCCGCGGGAACGCATACGAGCGTCCCGATAGGAGGTACGAGCGTGAGTGATCCGTCTGTGAACGACTTGTCGACCGTGCAACTCGTCGAACGTCTGCAACAGCAGACGACGACCCTGGTGAAGACCGAACTACAGCACGCCGTCGCGGAGATGAAGGGTAAGGGCACCCGCATCGGGGTGGGTGCGGGGATTTCCGGCGCGGGCACGCTGCTGGTGTTGTTCGGGCTCGGCACGCTGGTCGCGGCGGCCGTGCTCGGACTGGCAAACGCCGTGCCGGCGTGGCTGGCAGCGGTGATCGTCGGCGTCGTGCTGCTGGTCATCGGCGGGGCCGCCGCGGCGATCGGCGCCAAGCGCGCCAAATCCGCTGTGCCCCCGGCACCGGAGCGAACCGTCGAGAGTGTCCAGCGTGACGTGGCGACTGTGAAGGAGCACCTGTAGATGAGTGAGACACATCCCGACCAGAATCCGACCGACAATCCGCCGCCGATCGAACAACAGCGGGAGGAGCTGGCCGAGACGGTCGACGCTCTCGCGGCCAAGCTGGATGTCCCGGCACGGGTGAACGAGGCGGCGTCGAAAACCGCGCATACCGCGCAGGTGAAGGCCCAGGAGAACCAGACCGTGTTGATCGGTGCGGCCGTCGCCGCGGTGGTGGCGCTGGGCGCGTTCATCGTGATCCGCCGCCGTCGTCGCTGACCGGCCGTCGTCGCTGAGAGGCCGCCGTCGGGCGGTTGTAGTCGAGCCAAGAGCAAGGAGCTGTCATGAGTGCCGTATCGAAGGCGATGTACAAACCGATGTCCCTCGCGACCAGCGTGCTCGGCGGTATCGCCGCCGGCGCGGTGTTCGGGCAGATCTGGAAGCGGATCTCCGACGACGAGTCGGCGCCCGATCCCAAGGATCTCGAGCGCAGCAACACCGAGGTTCTCGTGGCCGCCGCGCTGCAAGGACTCGTGTTCGGTCTCGTTCGCGCCGCCGTCGACCGCGCCGGAGCGCGCGGGTACCGGGCGGTGACCCACGAGAATCCGGAGTGACTCCCGGTAGACCTCGGTTGACACCCGAGTGAGACGAACCTATCGTTTCGTCTCATGGCCGAGGTTCTGCACGCTTCCCAGGACACCTGTCCCGTCGACGCCGCGTCGGCCGAGGCCACATGCCCGGCCGGCGCGGCGTCGTCGGCGACACACGGGTACGAACCCCTTGGCTCGGATTCGCTGACCTGGCAGATCTGGGGGACCTGGACGGGGATGTTCCAAGGTCTGTGGGCCGGGTCGATCCAGAACATGCATCCCAAGCTGGGTGCGGCGGTGTGGGACCACTCGGACTTCTTCGGCGAACGGTGGCAGCGCCTGATGCGCTCCCTGTACCCGATCAGCGGCGTCGTCTTCGACTCCGTCATCCCGGGTGCCCGGACGGGGGAAGAGGTGCGCGACTACCACCTCACCGTCAAGGGCACCATGGAGGACGGGTCCCGCTATCACGCATTGGATCCCGACGTCTTCTACTGGGCCCACGCCACGTTCTGGTACGGCAACGTCCGACTGTGCGAACGCTTCGGCCCCTTCCTCACCGAGGACCAGAAGCGTCAGCTCTTCGAGGAGTCCAAAGCCTGGTACGCCCAGTACGGCGTCTCCATGCGTCCCGTCCCGGAGACCTACGAGGACTTCCTGGAGTATTGGGACCACATGTGCCGCAACGTGCTTCGTGATCACGTATCGGTCCGCACGGTCCTCGACATCACCCAGCTGCCGCCCCCGCCGTTCCTGAGCTTCATCCCGACGTGGCTGTGGGACCGGTACCTGGTGCCGCAGAACCAGAAACTGTTCATGTGGCTGACCACCGGGTTCTACGACGAGCCGATCCGCGAGATCCTCGGGCTCGAGTGGACCGACAAGGACGAACGTCTATTCCGTCTGGTGGGTAAGGGCATCAACCTCGTGATGCACAAGCTCCTACCCAAGCGAGCGCTGCGCCACCCCCGACCGCGCGATGCGTGGGATCGCGTGCACGGCAAGGTCGCCGTGGATGCACCGATCGTGCACACGCCGACGCGCAATCTCCCGCCGCAGAGCGAGCGCGGCAACCCGATGCACTATTGCCCGGTGACCGCGGCACGGCGGGCGTCGTACCCGGGTGTGCTCACCGCGGACTGACATACGCCCGAACGACTACTGCTGCCCCTGGCTTCGGCGCATCGCCTGCCGGACACGTCCGGCCTCCCGAGGGGCGTGCGGGTTCGGACGGCCCGCTCGGGAGCCGGCGAGCTTCGCACCGATGTGTTCGCCCACGGTGATCGGCGAATAGCGGCTGCCCGCCCCCACGCACGACGGCAGGGTCGAGATCATCGCGTCGAGGTTGCCGTCGTGGAAATAGGCAGCCGAACGACGCCGCTCCACCGTTCCGTCGACGACGGGCGGCTTCACCCGGTGCAAGGTGGACATCCACCGCTCGTTGGTCCAGCGCGCCATCAGATCACCCAGGTTGATCAGCAACGCGCCGTCGGCGGGACTCACGTCGTGCCAGTCACCGTGCTGGTCGAGAACTTGCAGACCCTTGACCTGGTCGGCCCACAACACGGTCACGATGCCGTAGTCGGTGTGCTCCCCCATGCCGGTGAGGTCGCCGTCCAGCTCGATCTCACCGGGCGGCAGCGCATAGTTGTTCATCCGGAGCACGTCGAGCGAATGGTCGGTGAATCCCTCGAAGAAGTCGGCGGGTAGGTCGAGGGCATCGGCGAAGATCCTGGTGAGCGTGTGGGCGACGCGTCGTGCCTCGTTGAAGTATGCCGACACCGCCGCCTGGAAATGCTCGACGGCCGGCCACGTGTTCGTCGCGTAGTGGTCGGCGGGTAGATCGAGTTCCGGGTACTGCGTCGCCTCCACGCCGACGTTGAAGGCCTCGAAGAAGTCGTTCATGCGTGCCGCGGACTCGACCCCCAGCGACAACGACAGGGATTCCGACTTCGGGGGCGCGTATCCCCGATTGATCTCCGGCGGCGTGCGGTAGGTCTTCTTCAGCTCCAGTGGCAGCGCGAAGAAGACGTCCATGGCGGCGGTGAACTCGTCGATGACGGCGGCGGGGATCTCGTGTCCGACGACCTGGATGAAGCCGACCGAACTCGCCGCGTCGTCGAACCTGGCCGCCACCACGGCCCGATCGGCCGGGTCACCGTTCCGCGTGTACGGCGAGATGTCGATGAGCGGTACGTCGAATCCGGTGGCGGCGGCGGTCATGGCGTCCATGGTGGCACCGATCGCGAGACCGCGCTGGTCGGCGGAACCCGTTCTCAGGTGCGCTGACCGGCGCGGTAGTGCACGAAGGCGGGGATCAGCAACGCCGCGATGATGGTCGCGACGACGACCGCGATACCGCCGAACGCGGTCGCGGCGGCGACCCCGATCGAGGCGGCCGCGGCGCCGTGGGCGACGTCGGCGATCCGGGGCCCGCCGGCGACCACGACGATGAACACGCCCTGGAGTCGGCCGCGGACCTCGTCGGTCGCGGCGGTGAGCAGGATCGACTGCCGGAACGCCGCCGACGCCATGTCGGCCGCACCGCCGATCATCAGCAACACCACCGCGACGAGGAGCATCGGCATGGCTGTGCCGTCGGCGAACGACACCGCGATCCCGGTTCCGGTGATCGCCAGACCCCAGATGATGATGCACACGATGACCGCCAGGCCCTGGCGCTGCACGCGGGCGACCCAGCCCGAGAAGATCCCACCGACGACGGCTCCCGCGGAGATCGCCGTGAACAGCAGGGCGAAGGCGATGCCGCCGCCCTCGGGGCCGCCGAAGTTCTCGTGGGCCATCTGCGGGAAGAGCGCCCGCGGCATGCCGAAGATCATGGCGATCAGGTCGACCAGGAACGACGCCAGGAGGATCTTGTGCCCGGCGAGATACCGCAGCCCTTCGAGGACCGAACGCAGGCCGGCCACCTTGGGCGCGGCATCGCTCTCCGGCCGCAGCGACGGCAGCATCGCGACGGCGATGAGCGTCGGCAGCAGGAAGATCGTGTCCACGAAATACAACAGCGAATAGCCGAGGACGGGGATCAGGGCGCCGCCGACGAGTGGCCCGGCGATGGCGCCGGCCTGCATGACCGTCATGTTCAGCGACAGCGCGGCGGGCAGGTCCTTGGCGTCGAGCAGCCGCGGTAGCACCGCCGTCCGCGTCGGCTGGTTCACGGCGAAGAACGCCTGCTGAACGGCGAAGAGCACCAACACGATCCACACGTTCTGCCCACCCGCCGCGGCCTGCGCCCAGAACAGGGCGCTGCAGACGATGAGGCCGACGGTCGTGATGATGAGCAGGGTCCGGCGGTCGACGACGTCGGCCAGCGCCCCACCCCAGAGCCCGAACACGACGAGCGGCACCAGGCCGAAGACACCGGTCAGTCCGACGTAGGCAGAGCTACCGGTGACCTCGTAGATCTGGGCCGGCACCGCGACCACACTCAACTGCGCGCCGATGACGGTGACGATGTTCGCCAGCCACAGTCGCCGGAAGTACTGGTTGCGCAGCGGCGCGGTGTCGGCGAGGAGGCGGGGCATTTCCATGATGCTAGGACCGCCCGCCGACGTCCGGCCACGCAGGCACTCCACAAGGCCGCCTGTGGACAGTGCCGTCGCGTGGTCGCTGCCCTCCGCTATGGTCATTCCGCCCGAGGCGCACCTTGCACCTTGGTCGGGGCTCGGAGAAGGGGATGCACATGGGTGTTCGACGCTGGATGACGGTGGTGACGGTCGCGGTGGCCGTCGTACTCGGCCTCGCGGTTCCGGGGACGGCACAGGCCGGTCCGCGGTATCCGACGGCCGGCGATCGCATCACGGTGCAGGTCGCGTCGGATCAGCAGAGCGCGTACGGCTTCTGGTGGGTCGACGGTCACAACCGGATGTCACCTCGCGGGGGCCGCGTGGGCATGAACCTGCGCGACTACGATCCGAAGACCCGATTGTGGTCGACCACAACCACTTTCACTTCACACAAGCAGCGACAGCAGACAGCCGCGAACATCACGTCGTGGGGCGGTTACGCTCGCTGCACGATCTGGGTGAACGGCGTACGCGTCGCGCACCATGTGTACCGGGCACCGATCTTCGCCCAGGCGCAGTGCGGTATCGCCAGACTCGACCCGAACCGCCTCGACTACCGCTGACGGCCCGCAGAACGGGTGTCGACGCTCAGGGTTGCAGCCGTTCGGCGCCCCAGGAGTGATCGACGTGGGTCAGCCGAACCCGGTTGTGCAGGCGGTTCGCTCGCCCCTGCCAGAACTCGACCTCGACCGGGACGATGCGGTACCCACCCCAATTGGACGGGACCGGGACCTCGGCACCCTCGTCGAACCCGCCGTAGGCCTCGGCGAGTTCGGCGGCCTTCTGCTCGAGTTCGACGCGGCTGCCGATGGGCCGTGATTGCTCGGACGCGGCCGCCGAGAGCTGCGAACCGCGGGGTCGGAGCTCCCAGTACGCCTGGATCTCCAGGGCGCTGACGTGTTCGACCGGTCCGCGGAAGTGGACCTGCCGTTCCAGTGCGATCCAGGGAAACGTCACCGAGGCATACGGATTCGCGGCCAGGTGCCGGCCTTTGTCGGACTCGTACCCGGTGAAGAAGACAACGCCGTTCGCGTCGACCCCCTTGCACAGGACGGTGCGGGTCGACGGCCTGCCCTCGGCGTCGGCGGTGCCGAGGACCATCGCGTTGGGCTCGGCGATCCGGGCGTCGACGGCTTCGCGGAGCCAGACGTGGAAGAGATCGAGCCACGGCGGGTCGCCCCGCAGCCAGCTCGGGTCGAGGTTCTCGCGGATGCCGTCGGCACCGGCGGCGCGGTCGCCCTCGCCGATGTTCGGTGGGATGCCGCCGCCGTATCCGACGCGCATGTTCGGCAGGTCGATGGGGTCGCGCGACTCGTCCAGCACTTTCCTGACGCTACTCCGACCGTGCTCGTTACTCCGGGGTACACGCGGGGCGTCGTGCTGATCTACAGTTCGTCGTGGATTGCATCCCCGTGGATGCACGACACGGACGTCGAGTGAGGTGGGTTGCCATGGCCAACACTGTTCCCGAGGATTTCGTCGCCGGACTCGAGGGCGTGGTGGCCTTCACGACCGACATCGCCGAACCGGACAAGAACGGCGGCAACCTCCGCTACCGCGGCGTCGACATCGAGGACCTGGTCGAGAACAAGGTGACCTTCGCCGACGTGTGGGCCCTCCTGGTCGACGGCAGGTTCGGCGACGGCCTGCCGCCGGCCGAACCGTTCCCGCTGCCGATCCACACCGGTGACGTGCGCGTCGACGTCCAGGCCGCGCTCGCCATGCTCGCCCCGATCTGGGGTTACCAGCCGCTGCTCGACATCGACGACGAAACCGCCCGCGACAACCTCGCCCGCGCGTCGGTGATGGCGTTGTCGTACGTGGCGCAGTCCGCGCGCGGCATCCACCAGCCCGCGGTCCCCCAGCACGTCATCGACGAATGCGACACCGTCACCGCACGTTTCATGACCCGCTGGAAGGGCGACCCCGATCCCCGGCACATCGCCGCGATCGACGCCTACTGGGTCAGCGCCGCCGAGCACGGCATGAACGCGTCGACGTTCACCGCACGGGTGATCGCCTCCACCGGAGCCGATGTCGCGGCCTCGCTGTCCGGCGCGATCGGCGCCATGTCCGGCCCCCTCCACGGCGGCGCCCCCGCGCGCGTGCTGCCGATGATCGAGGAGGTCGAGAACACCGGCGACGCACGAGGACTCGTGAAGGGGATCCTCGACCGCAAGGAGAAGCTCATGGGCTTCGGGCATCGCGTCTACCGCGCCGAGGACCCGCGTGCCCGCGTGCTCCGCCGCACCGCCCAGGAATTGGGCGTCCCCCGCTTCGAGATCGCCGCCGCACTCGAGCAGGCCGCGCTCACCGAACTCCGGGAACGACGCCCCGACCGCGCCATCGAGACCAACGTCGAGTTCTGGGCGGCGGTCATCCTCGACTTCGCCGAGGTGCCGACGCACATGATGCCGGCGATGTTCACCTGCGGCCGGACCGCCGGCTGGTGTGCGCACATCCTCGAGCAGAAGCGCCTCGGCAAGCTGGTCCGCCCGGCCGCGATCTACACCGGCCCGAGCCCCCGTCGCCCCGAGGACGTCGAGGGCTGGGGTGACGTCGTGAAGCCGGGCCTGTAGGTCCGTTCCACCAGAATCGCTACTTCCCCCACAGATTCGCTATTCACAGATAGCGAATCTGTGGTCGAGGTAGCGACCCTGTGGAGGCCAATCGGCTGTGGACAACGTCTGAGTGAATTCCACAGGGACGCCGAGGCACCCGCAATCGGACCGGGGCGGCCTCACCATCGAGCGCATGCCCGACAATCACGTGATCCGACGGTCCGCTCTCGCAGCCCGTCTCGGCGAGGACGAGATCCGGTTGCGTCAGGAGACTGGCGCGCTGCGGAGCGTATGGCGAGGTGCGGTGCACCTCGGACCCGCGCCCGACGACGAGCTCGAACGCTATCGCCTGAAGATCCGCGGCGCCGTGGCCGTCGGCGGGAACGGACGCGTGGTCAGCCACGAGTCCGCCGCCGCGCTCCACGGCATCCCCCTCCTCCGACCGGACATGACCACAGTCCACTTCACCTCGTCCAAGACCGGTCGTACCGGGGACAAGATCCACATACACCGCGACAACCTGCCGGACGAGCAGGTGATGTCCGTCGACAACGTCCGGGTGACGACGCCGGCCCGCACGGTCGCCGACGTGGCCCGCCTGGGGACGTTCGAACAGGCAGTCTGCTGCCTCGACAGTGGTCTCCGCTCCGGCATCACACACGCCGAGATCCAGGCCGTCGTGGCGTCGAGCATCAAGATGAAGGGCATCCGACAACTGCGTCAGGCGCTCTCGATGGCCGACGCACGATCCGAAAGCGTAGGCGAATCCTTCAGCCGCGCAACGATGATCGCCGTCGGACTCCCGCTCCCCGACCTCCAGGTGACCATCCTCGACGGCGACGGCAGGTTCGTTGCCCGCGGCGACTTCGGCTGGGACGACAAGGTCATCGGCGAGTTCGACGGCAAGGTCAAGTACTCGGGACAGTTCGGCACGCCCGCGTCGGAAACGGTGGTCGACGAGAAACGACGTGAGGACGCCATCCGGCGAACGGGGCGGCTCGTCGTGCGGTGGACGTGGCAGGACCTCCTGGACCCGCATCACTTCCGTGGCCTCATCACAGGTGCCCTCCGCGATGCGGGACTCGTCTGACGTGCCCGCCCCAGAAGCCCTACTCGACCCAGAGGTGCGCTACTTCCAGGTAGCGCACCTTTCGATGAAACAGCGATTCTGCATGGGGCCACCGGCGCAGAGATCGCCGCTGCACCACCCGGCTGCCGACACCTAACCCGAGGCGCCCCCACAGGTGGCGAGGGCCACTCCCTAGAATTGCCGTCATGAGCGAAGCCGCCACCGCATCCATCACCCTGCCCGCCGACCTGCTGCCGTCGGACGGCCGCTTCGGTTGCGGGCCGTCGAAGGTTCGCCCCGAGCAGTTGCAGTCCCTCGTCGACACCGGCGCGTCGGTGTTCGGCACCAGCCACCGTCAGGCACCGGTGAAGAACGTCGTCGGCTCGATCCGCGAGGGGCTGTCGAACCTGTTCTCGCTGCCCGAGGGCTACGAGGTCGTGATCTCCAACGGCGGCACCACGGCATTCTGGGACGCCGCGGCGTTCGGCCTGATCAAGCAGCGTTCGCTGCACCTCACCTATGGCGAGTTCTCGTCGAAGTTCGCGACGGTCTCGAAGAAGGCCCCCTTCCTCGACTCCCCCGCGGTCATCTCGACCGACCCCGGCACCGCGCCCGACCCGGCCGCGCTGACCGTCGACGACTTCGGCGGCGTCGACCTCATCGGCTGGGCCCACAACGAGACCTCGACGGGCGTCGCGGTGCCCGTCGTCCGTCCCGCCGGTTCGGATGACGCGCTCATCGCCATCGACGCCACCTCGGGTGCGGGCGGCCTGCCCGTCAACGTCGCCGACGCCGACGTCTACTACTTCGCGCCGCAGAAGTGCTTCGCCGCCGACGGCGGGCTCTGGGTCGCGCTGATGAGCCCACGCGCGCTCGCACGCATCGCCGAGATCGCCGAGACCGATCGCTGGTGCCCGGAGTTCCTGTCGCTGCCGACCGCCGTCGACAACAGCAGCAAGAACCAGACCTACAACACCCCGGCCGTCGGATCGCTGCTGCTGTTCGCCAACCAGATCGAGTGGATGAACAACAACGGCGGCCTCGACTGGTGCGTCTCGCGCACCGCCGATTCCAGCTCGCGTCTCTACCAGTGGGCCGAGGCGAGCGAGTTCGCGACGCCGTTCGTCACCGAGGCGACCAACCGCAGCCAGGTCGTCGGCACCATCGATTTCCACGACGATGTCGACGCCGCGGCCGTCGCGAAGATCCTTCGCGCGCACGGGGTCGTCGACACCGAGCCGTACCGCAAGCTCGGCCGGAACCAGCTGCGCATCGGCATGTTCCCGGCCATCGAGCCGGAGGACGTCAGCAAGCTCACCCAGTGCATCGACTACATCGTCGAGCGCCTCTGATCCCCTGCTCGACACCTCGTCGCCGGCGCGCCGCACAGATCGTTGCGGCGCGCCGGTGGTGCTTCACCGAACCGGTAGCCTGGTTCCCACAGACCACATACGACGCATCGATCGCTGGCGTCGCTTGCGCCCCACGCGTGCTGAACTGCGGTTTTGCCGCGTGTCCCACAGTGAACCGGCAGATCGGTGAGTTAATGTGACCCCAATGCGTGCACCGACCGGAGGAGGAGCAGATGCGTGAGCTCCGCGTCGTCGGGGTGGAAACCGACGGCTCCCATGTCATCTGCCAGGACCCGCAATCGGGCGAGAAATTCCGCATCGCCTCCGACGAACGCCTCCGCGCCGCCGCCCGCGGCGACATCTCACGACTGGGACAGATCGAGATCGAGATGGAGAGTGCATTGCGGCCACGCGAAATCCAGGCACGAATCCGAGCGGGTGCAACCGTCGCCGAGGTGGCGGCCGCAGCCGGGGTGGGTGTGGACAAGATCGAACGCTTCGCCCACCCGGTCCTCCTCGAGCGCAGCCGCGCCACCGAACTCGCCGGCGCCGCGCATCCCATCCGCCATGACGGCCCGGCAGTGGCGACCCTGGTCGAGTCGGTCGCCGAGGGACTCCTCGCCTACGGCCAGAATCCCAACGACGCCGACTGGGACGCATGGAAGGGCGACGACGGGTACTGGGTGGTCCAGGTCGCGTGGAGCGTCGGACGCACCGACAACCTGGCGCACTGGCGCTACCAGCCGGGATCGCACGGTGGCAGCGTCGACCCGCTCGACGACCTGGCCGACGAACTCACCCATCCCGAGACCATCGCGCCCCGTCGTCGGCTGACCCCGGTCGCCACCCCCGAAGTCGCTGTCGAGACGACCCCGGACGGACGCGAAGAGGTCACCATCGACGCGGCCTCGATCATCGGTGCGCAGCGCGCCCGGCACGACCGCCGCACCGCGGCCGAGGACGACGGCGCCGTGCCGTTCGACTTCGGATTCGACGACGAGCCGTCCGCCGACACCGCCGAAGCCTCGGACACGGACGACGCGGCGGCCACTTCCAACGCCGACGACGCCGACGCCGACGAATCGGTGCCCGCACCGTCGTCCGGCCCCGAACGTCCGCGCCGCAAGAAGGCACGTAAACCGGCGGTCCCGGCGTGGGAGGATGTCCTGCTCGGCGTGCGCAGCAACGGGAACAGCTGAGTGTCCTCCGCGCGCGCGGCGACGGTCTGGTTCATCGACACCGACGACCCGGCCGCGATTCTCCGCTCGCATCCGGCCAACGACTCGCAGCACGCCCAGCAGGTTGCGACGACCGTCTTCGGTGACAGCGTCCTGGTCCCTCTCGTCGACACCGATCTCGCGTCCGCTGCCGCGGTCCGCGACACCCACGTCTACGCCGGGTTCTACGGCCCGCTCGCCGTCGTGTCGTGTTCGCTGTTCGAGACGACCACGCCGTCGACGCTGACCCGCGCGCTCGCGCGGATTCGTCCCAGCGCGACCACGACCCTCCTCTACACCGAGCCCGACTCCTCACTCGGAGTGTTCGCCCGGTGGGAGTCGGGGACGCTTCGACGCTCCTTCGCCGCCGACCCGGTCACCATCCACGAGGACCACGGCCTGCCGTTCACGTTCGAGAAGCCGTTCTGGGGTGGCGAACACCCGCTCAGCCACGCCGAGGGCGTGCCCACCGCACCCATGTCGCTCCCCTTCCATCCCGCGCACCTCGCCGAGGAATCGAACCGTGCGTGGCTCGGGTTCCGCTACACCCACCCGCTCGCGGAGTCCGATCTCGACCCGGCCCAGATCACCGTCACCTGCTTCGCGTTGCATCCGACCGAATACGAACCGACCGCGGCCGACTACGAGAACTACCGCGCCGCAACGGCTTCGCGCGCCCGGGAGCGGACGGGATCGCCAGGTCAGGACGCTCGCAAGCGCGGGCGCATCCGCGAGTACTTCGGGTTCTAGGGTGCGGGGCGTCCCAGCGCGAGCAGCGCGATCGACGACGCGACCCCGGCGAGGAAGCCGAGCAGCAATCCCCACACGACCCACCGCCACACGGGCCGCGCCCGGAACTCCCAGAGGGTCCACCCGAGTCCGCCCGCGACGACCAGTACGGCGGCGATTCCGAGGAACCGCAGGATCTCGCCGATGAGCAGGTAGACGCCGACCAAGACGAATGCGGCGAACAGGGCGCACGAGGCGCCGACGATCAGCCCCAGGGCCCACGGCGTCGGTTCGACACCCTCCCGCTCGACGGTCACGATCCCATGGTGCCCGACCGGGCGCGCTCGTAGAACGCAACGGCCGCAGCGGTCGCCACGTTCAGCGAGTCGGTGCCCCGGCTCATCGGGATGCGCGCCTTCACGTCGGTGGCCGCCATCGCCGACGCGGTGAGACCGGGGCCCTCCGCACCGACCAGGAAGCCGACCTTCTCGGCGGTGACGGCTTCGGCCAGGGTCACGGCGGCGGGATCGGGCGTCAACGAGACCAACTGGAAGTCGCGTTCGGCCACCAGGTCCAGGCCGCGCGGCCAGTCGTCGAACCTCGCGAACGGCACGAGCAGTGCATGGCCCATCGACACCCGCACGCATCGGCGGTACAGCGGGTCGGCGCAACCCTGACCGAAAAGCACTGCGTCGACGCCCAATCCGGCGGCGTTGCGGAAGATCGACCCGATGTTCTCGTGGTCGTTCACACCTTCGAGGATCGCAACGGTCCGCGCGCTCTCGAGGACCTCCGGCACCGTGAGCACGGGCGGTCGGCGCGACACGGCGAGCACGCCGCGGTTGAGGTGGAAGCCGACGATCTCGGCCATGACCTCGGCGGTGGCGCGGAAGAACGGGACACCGGCCAGCCCGGGATCACGGAGATCGGCGTCGAGCTCGTCGAGGCGTTTCGCGACACCGAGGAAGGCGTGGGTCGCGAACCGTGACGCGATCATCCGCTGGGCGACGAGAACGCCTTCGGCGATGACCAGACCGCGGCCCGGGCGCCCGCCGGGCAGAACCGGGAGATCGGGCCGTCGGTCGACGGAGTTGAGGTCGCGGAAGTCGTCGACGCGCGGGTCCTCCGGGTCGTCGATGTCGATCACGTTCACTGCGAGCCCGGGCACCGCAACAGTCTGCCACCCGGACGAAACCGGCAGCGCACGGGTGTGAAACTGTGGAGAGCGTGACCAGCGATTCGACTCCGATGTCACGTCTGTCCCTCACCCGCGCCACCGACGCGGACTGGGCCGACATCATCACCACCGATGCCCGCGCGTTCGCCATGCGCAATCCGCTGCCCGACGACGAGGTCGCCGATCTGCGCGGCAAGGTCGCCGACGACGACGTCGTGCTGGTGCGCGACACCGGGTTGGACACGCGGCCCCTCGTCGGGGTGGCGATGTTCTACCGGATGTCGATGTCACTGCCCGGCGGTGGGGTGTCCGACGCGGCCGGACTGTCGTGGGTCTCGGTGGCGTCGACCCACCGGCGGCGTGGCATCCTCCGCCGCATGCTCACCGAACTCGTCGAGCAGTGGGAATCGGAGAAGTACACCTTCGGAATCCTCACCGCGAGTGAGGGCACCATCTACGAACGCTTCGGCTTCGGACCGGCGTGCTTCGCGAACTCGGTGTCGCTGAGCCCGGGCGCCCAGATGCGCGCGGCCCAGCCCAACGATGCCACCGTCCGGTATGCCGACGCCGACGCGGTGGCCGCCGCGATCCCCGACCTCCACGCACGGTGGACGCTGACCACCCCGGGCGCGCTCACCCGCACCCCCGCCTGGTGGAATCCCATCCTGGCCGACCGGGCGTCGGAGCGGCCGCTGTCGGCGAGCGGTCTGCACTACCTGCTCCACGCCGACGGCTACGCGAGCTATCGCATCTACAAGGACGAGACCGGCGCGGTGCGCGGCGAGGTCAACGAGGTCTTCGCGGTCACCGACGACGCACACACCGATCTGTGGCGCGTCCTGATCAGCCTCGACCTCATCCCCTCGCTCACCGCGACCATCCCGGTCGACGACCCGCTGTCGCAGAAACTCGTGAATCCGCGGTCGGTGTCGGTCACTGGGACCGCCGACACGATGTGGCTGCGCATCCTCGACGTCCCGGCCGCCCTCGGCGCCCGTCACTATGCCGCCGACCTGGACGCCGTGATCGAGGTGACCGACGAATTCCGCGGCCACGGAGGAGTTTTCGACATCTCGGTACGCGAGGGCGGGGCGATCGTCGCGCCGGCGAAGTCGGGAGCGACGCCCACCGTCTCGCTCGACATCTCGGTGCTGTCGAGCATCTACCTCGGCGGGATCCGACCCTCGGCCTTCGCGGCGGCGGGACGGTTGCGCGTCGACTCCCCGGCGACGCTGCGCGCGCTGGACCACGCGTTCATGACCGACCGCGCACCCTTCTCGGGCACGTTCTTCTGACCCTTCGAGACGTCCCTCCGCAAGCTCCGGGACTCCTCAGGGAGCGGTGAGACGTCCCTCCGCAAGCTCCGGGACTCCTCAGGGAGCGGAGAGACGTCCCTCCGCAAGCTCCGGGACTCCTCAGGGAGCGGAGAGACGTCCCTCCGCAAGCTCCGGGACTCCTCAGGGAGCGGGATTAGATCGCGCGTGAGCGCGGGACGTCGGTGTCGGCCTGCCCGAGGATCTTGTTGGCGATGCGCACGGCCTCGCGCAGGATGTCCCGCTCCTCGGCGGACAGTTCCGCGAGGCGGTCGCTCAACCATGCCTTGCGGGCGGCGAGTTCGTCGGTCACGACTTCGACGCCTTCCGGGGACAACGTCACGATGGCCTGACGGCCGTCGGTGGGATGGGGTTCGCGCTTGATCATCCCGAGATCCGACAGCGAGGCGATGACCCTGGTCATCGACGGCGGGCGAACCCGCTCGGCGGCCGCGAGCGCACCTGGTGTCATCGGGCCCTCGTGGTGCAGCGTGTTGAGGGCGGACAGCTGAGTGAGCGAGACCAGCTTGTTCTCCCGCCGACCTCGGAGTCGGCGCGCCAGGCGCACCACGGCGAGGGACAGGTCGCCGGACAGACTTCCGTCACCATAAGGTGCATGCATTGCCAAATCGTAGGCCAGGAAATCGGCCTCACTGCCCGTCCGCGACGAAATTGAACCGGGTGGACTACACCGAAACGGGCAAACCCGGACAGACGACCAAGTCCGTCAGCCGATGAGGTCGGAGATCGGTCCGCGCGCGAAGTAGGCGACGAAGATCGCGGCGACGAACCAGAGCAACGGATGCACGGTGCGGGCCTTGCCCGCCGCGGTCGCCATCACGACCCAGCTGATGAAGCCGATGCCGATACCGTTGGCGATCGAGTACGTGAACGGCATCGAGACGACCGTCAGGAAGGCCGGCAGCGCGTAGTCGAGCCGTTTGAAATCGATGGACGTGAGCTGGCCAATCATCATGGCGCCGACGACCACCAGCGCGGGGGCGACCGCCTCGAGCGGGATCACCTCGTAGAGCGGCGTCAGGAACATCGCCACCAGGAACAGGATTCCGGTCACCACGTTGGCGAGGCCGGTGCGCGCACCTTCGGCGATACCGGACGCGGACTCCACGAACACCGTGTTCGACGACGCCGAGGCGGCACCGCCGGCGATGGCGCCGGTCCCCTCGACGACGAGCGCTCGGCCGATACCGGGCAGGTTGCCCTTCTCGTCGGCGAGCCCGGCCTCCTTGCCGAGGCCGGTCATCGTGCCCATGGCGTCGAAGAAGTTGGAGAGCACCAGCGCGAAGACCAGCACCGATGCCGCGAGCACACCGATCCGGGTGAACGCGCCGAACAGGTCGACGTCACCGACCAGGCTGAGATCGGGCAGACCGCCGAGGGCGCTGGGGATGTCGGGCACGCTGAGACCCCAGCCGGAGGGGTTGTCGACGCTGGACCCGTAATCGAAGATCCGCTCCAGCACGATCGACAGCACCGTCGTGATGGCGATACCGATCAACAGGCCACCGGGGACCCGACGCACCACCAGGACGCCCATCAGCAGCACCCCGACCGCGAAGATCAGTGTGGGGATCGTGGAGATCGAGTTGTCGCTGCCCAGCTGCACCGGGACGGTGGTGCCGGCGGCATCGGGGATGCGCTTGACGAATCCCGCGTCGACGAAACCGATGAAGGCGATGAACAGACCGATCCCCGCCGCGATCGCGGCTTTCAGTTCGGGGGGCACCGCGTTGAACACCGCGGTGCGGAATCCGGTGACGGCCAGCAGGACGATGATGATGCCGTCGACGACCACCAGACCCATTGCCTCGGGCCAGGTCACCTGCGGCGCGATGGACACCGCCAGCAGGCTGTTGATGCCGAGACCCGCCGCGATCGCGAACGGATAGTTGGCGACCAGGCCGAACAGGATCGACATCACGCCCGCGACGAGCGCGGTGACCGCGGCGACCTGCGCCAGCGGCAGGACGTCGCCCAGGACGTCGGTGTTCTTGTCCCCGCCCGGGATACCGCCGATGATGATCGGGTTGAGCACCACGATGTAGGCCATCGTGAAGAACGTGACCAGGCCACCGCGGAACTCGCGGTTGATCGTCGAACCGCGTTCGGAGATCTTGAAGAACCGGTCGAGCGGGCCGCGCGGGACCGCAGAATCCGGCCCCGGGGTGGTCGCGGGAAAGTCGGGCTCGGTGGGGAGGTTCCCCTTCGACATGTCCGCACCCGGGGTGTCGGAGGACCTCAGATCGCGAGACTCACTCGGCTCATCGTGTGGCACGTTCCGAAAGCTACCCTGTTGTCCATGTCCACGACACTCGAGATCCCCGAACTCCCCCGCGCGTTGCGCGCCCCGGAGCCGGTGATCGTGGTCGGGATGATCGGGTGGGTGGTGGCGACCGTGATCGTCGCCCTCACCGATCTCGGTGGCGACCGCGCGCTGCCGGTGTGCCTGGTGGGCCTGGCCGTCGGTCTGCTCGGGACGACGATCGTCCTCGTCCAGCGCGCCGGTGTCCGACGCGGTGATCGGGGCGCGCAGGAAGGTCTCGACTAGCTTCTGTCCGGTTCAGCCCCGTCCGGTTCTGCGGCCGCGGCGAATTCGTCGACACCGGGTTCGTGTTCGAGGACGCGACCGGGCCCGAAAAGCAGGGCGACGAAGTAGAGGCCGCCCGCCGCGATCAGCCCGAGCACGATCAGGGTCGGCACCCGCGCGTCGTCGGGCGTGACGAGCACGAACAGGGCGACCCCCACCCAGATCAGCGCGGCGACCGCGACCGGCATCTCGAGGCGTCCGAGACTGAACCCACCGGACTTGCGCTCCAGACGCTTTCGGACGACCAGGTACAGCACGACGGTCCCGCCGTAGATGAGCGCGGGCAGGATCGTCGACGCGATGATCAGCTCGATCAGCGCAGCCCCGGGCAGGGCCAGCATCAGCACCACTCCGACGCCGAGGATGAGCAGCGTCGCCGGTACCGGGGTCTGGGTCCGGGGGTTGACCCTGGCCATCAGCCGGTGCGCCGGGAAGCGCCGGTCGCGGGCCATCGCGAAGACCTGCCGGGCGCAGGCCGCCATCACCACCATGCCGGCGCCGAACATCGCGAAGACGATGCAGGCGAGCAGGATTCGCTCGGCGACCGGCCCGAGTTGTTCCCGGATGATCGCGGCGACCGGCGACCCGTCGGCCGTGACCGCCTGAACGTCCTCGATCGCCGTGGTCAGGACGATGAGGAAGACCAGTCCCAGGACCGCGGCGGCCACCACCGATCCGACAATCGCCCGGGGGACGCTGCGGAACGGATCCTTCGCCTCTTCGGCGAGGTTGGCCGCGGAATCGAACCCGACCAGGGTGGTGAGTCCCATGACCATCGCGGCCATCACCCCGCCACCGATCGCCCAGTAGTCCGGTGCACCGGCGGCCACCCCCTCGGACACCAGGTTGCCCGGGTGACCGCTACCGCTGAACACCATCACCGCCGCGAGCACCAGGATCAGGATCGTCACGATCGCCAACTCGACCGCGACCGCGCCGGAGGTGAACAGGCCGAGCAACCGGGTCGAGGCGATCACCAGCACGGCCTGGATGACGAGCACGACAAGGGTGATGACGCGGGCGACGTCCTCGTCCTCGGCCATCCCGGCGAGCGGCATCAGCGCCTGACTGGCCAGCGCGTTGTCCATGGCGACCACGCCGATCGCCAGGTACCAGAAGCTCAGCCAGCCGAAGAACCAGCCGACCTTCGGGTTCGCCAGCCTCGACGCCCACTGATACGACGACCCGCTCAATGCGATCCGGGCGGCGAACTGGGCGACGACCAGCGCGATCAGGGTCTGGCCTACCGCGGCGGCGATCCACAACCAGATCCCGACCGGACCCGCCGTGGTGAGCACGCTGCCGTAGGTGGCGAAGATCCCGACCGCGACGGAGATGAACGCGAAGGAGATCGCGAACACCGCGAACCCGCCGAGCGTCCGGCGCAACTCCGGACGGTAGCCGCTGATGCGGATCTCGTCGGGTGATCCGCTGCCGGCACCCGCCGGGGTGACCACGTCCTCCGCCATGGCGGTCCCTTTCGTCGGGTGGTTACACGAGCAGGTCGTCCAGCCGTTGCGCGATGATCCCGACCGCGTATCCGAGACGTTCGAACGCCTTGTTGGTGGTCTGGCCGTGGTAGTAGCGGTAGTAGATCTGCTGGGCGATCACCCCCGCCCGGAACAGTCCGAACACCTCATACCAGCGCCAGCGTTCCGGTGTCATGTCGAATCCCATGCGCTCGCAGTAGTTCTCGACGAACTCGGCACGACTGAGCATGCCGGGCAGGTGCGTCGGGACACGTCGCATGAGCTGCATGGCATCCGGGTCGTCGGCCTGGATCCAGTAGGCCATCGAACCCGCGACATCCATCAGGGGATCGCCGAGGGTCGCCATCTCCCAGTCCAGGATGCCGATCACCCGCGTGGGATCGTCCTTGTCGAGGACGACGTTGTCGAGCTTGAAGTCGTTGTGGATGACGCAGTTGGCGACGTCGTCGGGCTGGTTGTCGGCCAGCCACGTCATCGTCGACTCGAAGTCGGGCACGTCGTCGGTGTGCGCGTTGCGGAATCGCGCCGACCAGCCCTCGACCTGCCGTCGCACATAACCCGGCCCCTTGCCGAGATCGGCGAGTCCGGTCGTGCTCGGATCGACCGAGTGGACCTCGACCAGGGTGTCGATGAAGTTCAGACAGAGCCGGCGTGCCTGCTCGGCGTCGAGCGGGACGTCGGCGGGCCACTCGGTCCGCGGGATGACACCGTCGATGCGGCCCATCACGTAGAAGTCCGCGCCCAGGACCGACTCGTCGTCGCAGAAGGCGATCATCGGCGCGATGTAGCGGATGGCGGTCGCGAGTTCGGACTGGATCCGGTACTCGCGTGCCATGTCGTGCGCGCCCCGCGCCTTGGTACCCCGGGGCGCCCGGCGCAGGATCAGGTCCCTGGACGGATAGCGCAGCAGGTACGTGAGATTGGAAGCGCCACCGCCGAATTGACGAACTTCCGGCACGGCGTCGAGACCGGTCGGGTCCGCGGCGTTGGCCTCCAGCCACTTGGCCATCGCCTCGACGTCGAATGCATCCTCGGTGCGGACCTCGCCCGCACCGGCCACCTCGTTGGTCATCCTCGTCCCCCGATCAGCGGTACTTGCCGAACTCGATGCGCGCAACCACGTTGCGGTGCACCTCGTCCGGGCCGTCGGCGAGTCGGAGCGACCGCGCGCCCACCCAGGCCTGCGCGAGCGGGAAGTCGTCGGTGAGACCGGCGCCGCCGTGCAACTGGATGGCGAGGTCGATGACGTCGAGTGCCATGTTGGGCACCTCGACCTTGATCTCGCTGACCGCCGACAGGGCTTCGCGGGACATGCCCTGGTCGAGCAACCAGGCCGCGTGGTGGACGAGCAACCGTGACCGGTTGATCGCGATGCGGGCGTCGGCGATGCGCTCGCTGTTGCCGCCGAGCCGGGCGAGTTGCTTGCCGAACGCCTCCCGCGAGAGTGCGCGACGCACACCGAGTTCCAGCGCGCGCTCGGCGAGTCCGATCGCCCGCATGCAGTGGTGCACGCGACCCGGACCGAGCCGGCCCTGGGCGATCTCGAAGGCGCGGCCGGGTCCGAGCAGGATGTTCGACGCCGGGACGCGCACGTTGTCGAAGCTGATCTCGCCGTGGCCGAACGGCTCGTCGAAGTAGCCCATGGTGGTGAGCATCCGGTCCATCGTGACCCCGGGGGCGTCGATCGGGATGAGCACCATCGTGTGCCGCGACTTCCGGTCGGCCTCGGCGTCGGTGACGCCCATGAAGATGAGGACCTTGCAGTCCGGATGGCCGACACCGGTGGAGAACCACTTGGTCCCGTTGATGACGACGTCATCGCCGTCGAGCACGGCGGTCGCGGCCATGTTGGTGGCGTCCGACGACGCGACGGCCGGCTCGGTCATGCAGAAGGCGCTGCGGATCTCCGCGGTCAGAAGGGGTTCGAGCCACTGTTTGCGCTGCTCGTCGGTGCCGTAGCGCAGCAACACCTCCATGTTGCCGGTGTCGGGGGCGTTGCAGTTGAAGATCACCGGCGCGAGCCCGGACGATCCCATCGCCTCCGCGATCGGCGCGTACTCGGAGTTGGTCAACCCGGCGCCGCCGTCGGTGCCGAAGTCGGCGGCGTAGCGGCCGGCGTGCTCGGCGGGCAGGAAAAGGTTCCACAGCCCCTCCGAGCGGGCCTTCTTCTGCAGTTCGGCGATGATCGGCGACGGCGTCCACGGGTTGCCGTTCTCGTCGCGGCGGGTCTTGATGTCCCGATGGATCTCGGGTTCGACCGGCTCGATCTCGGTGGTCACGAAGGTGCGCACGCGTTCGGTGAGTTCGGCCGACCGCGCTGACGGAGAGAAATCCATACCCGACCGTATCGCGATGAACCGATTACTCGTCATCGTTCCGAGCAAACCGGCGCGGCGTCGGGCACCGTCACTTCCAGTAGAGGGTCGTCCGCTCCGGTCCGGCCGTGGTGCTCACCAGTTTCGCGAAGCAGTTGTCCGGGCCGAATCCCTGGGCGCGACACCAGTTGTTGGCCTCGACCGGGCCCGGGAAGGTCGCCGCGGCCACCGTCACCCACCAGCCGCGGTACGAGAACACCGGCCACTCGTCACTCCACAGGAGCCGAACGTCGTTGAACCGCAACCGGAGTGCCAGGAACTCGTCGAGGATGGCCTGGTCGGTCCAGGTCCGCCCCTCGGCGACGAGACCCGGCCGTTTGGAGCTCAGCTGCGCCACCCACCGGTTGTTCAGGTTCGCCACGATGAAGGCCCGATCCGCGTCGGCCTGCAGACGGAGGGCGCTGACGCTGCTCGCCGTCACGTCGGCTCCGGCCGGGAACGACACCCCGGTGGCGGTCGACGACGCGGCCGTTCCCGACTGCGGAGTCGCGAGCTTCGGCGCGGCCCCGGAGGTCGGGCCCTTGTCGCAGTCGACGAGGTAGCGGCCGCCGCCGGCCGCGCTCCCCTGGGCACCGAGCGTGTCCGGCAGCCGGAAGAAGCTCCCGGGCGGATAGGTGAGTTCCATCGTCAGCGCCTCGCCCGCCCCGTCGAGCGAGGGCACCGCGACCGGCGCCCGCTGGAAGTCGAAGTTCCCCGACGCGACGATGCCGCTGCCGTCGGAGATGGTGATGCGTGTCTGCGGCCCGTACAGGACGTCGCCGCCCGGACACTTCGCGGTGACCTTCATCGTCACGCCCAGCCCACCCGCCGACGTGCGGAACGACTGCGGCGTGAACACCGGGGGCGCCCCGCACGGCGTGACGTATTCGGGTTCGCCGCCGTCGGCGGTGTCGGCCTCGCGAGTCGTGCCCGGAACGATGGCCTCCGGACCGGTGGGCGCGAAGCCGGTGATCGTGGTCGCGGTCATCGTGATCAGGCGGTCGCCGACGGCGAACGTCAGCGGCGGACGCGGTTCGGTGACACCCGCGGCGGGGGTGTTGCCGATCGTGGACGGGGGCATCGACCACACCGGCGCACCGCTCACCAGATCCAGGGCGGTCACGCCGCCGTTGGCCATGGGCGCGATGAGGCGTTCGCCGTCGGTGACGGCGTGGCCGGTCGACCCGTAGACCGGCCCGGTCGGAGTCGTCCACAACGTCTGGCCGGAGATGGCATCGACTGCGGTGACAGCGTCGTGCGTCGTCCACACGACTTCACGGTCATCGGCCAGCACGACGGTCGGCGAGGTGTGGGCCGGGAGATCAGTCGTCGTCCAGATCCGCGCGCCGTCCGCGACGTCGGTGTATGCACCGTCGATGAGCACACGCCCGCTCTGAGTCGGAGTCATGACAGCAGCGGACTCCACGCTCATACCCGCCAAGTCGCTGGTGGTGCCGTCCGGCCGGACCACGACGACCGGACCATTCGTCGGTGTGCCGCTTGTCATGCTGCCCGTCACCACGAGGATCGATCCGTCTGGGCGTGGCGCCATCCCGGTCCGGCCCGGACTCGTGAAGATCTCCCGGCCGTCGTCGGCCGAGATGACGGCGACCACGCCGTCGGCGCTGGCGACGAGCTCGTCGGTGGCGATGAACTGCGAGGCGTCGCCGCTCGGAAGCGCTTCGGGCAGGTCGATCGTGCGCCGCCATTCCACGCCTCCTGGTGTCACCTTGTGGAACACGACCTGGCGTTCGTTGCCACCACTGAAATCGCGGACGAAGGCCGCTTTCCCGTTGAACGCGATCCCGAACGCCTGCGGCGGAGCGGGAGCACGGCCGATCTCGCGACCTGTCCGGACGTCGATGAAATACGCGGCGCCCCGACCCAGGCAGGCGATGGTGCTGTCCACGATGGAGTCCGAGCACCCGGACACCAGTTCGCCGAACGACCACTTCCCGCCGGACTCGGCGTCTATCCCGACAAGACGCAGCGCCGGGCCGTCCACCGAGGCGCCGACGTTCACGAGGGTCGCCAAAGTTCTGTCGTCGTGTACCGCACCGAGCGTCATGTAGTTCGACTCGAGCGGTAGCCCGGAGACGTAGGCAGTGCCACCGACCGAACTCGCGTCGACGCTCCAGGCTGGACTCGGCGCGGTCGGGAACGAACCGGTGAGCTGACCGGCGACGAGGTCCGGCGTGTCGTCGGAACCGCCGTCCGACGAGGACACCTTCCACCACACGACGCCCCCGAGGACCAGCGCGAGGACACAGACCAACGCGACGCCCGTGATCAGGTACGCGCGCCGATTGGATCTGCGCGGGTATCCGGGCTGGGGATATCCGGGCTGGGGGTACCCCGGTGGTGGATAACCCGGCGGTGGGTAGCCCGGCGGCGGGTAGCCGTACTGGGGCTGTCCGGGTGGCGACGGATAGCCAGTCGGCGGTTGTTGATACGGCGGTGGTGGGTACTGCGGCGTCGGGCCCGTCTGCGTGGCGGCGTAGGGGTCCGGCGCCGGGGCCTTGTTCAGCGACACCCCCGGGACCACCGTCGGGCGGGCAGGTTGGATCGTCGTCGGCGACTCGTCGCCGTCGGCTGATCCGGGCACGGTCGCGTCATCGTCGGGTGGCCCCGCATTCGACATCCGTCCAGTGAATCCCAGTCCGACGCGGTTCGACTGTCCCCCACCCGGGGGAATTTCGGCGGCCGCTCACGCCGACCGAGCAGCTCCCGCATCTGCACAGCGAGCCCGGGTGCGCCCCGCCGGCTGAGTAGCTCGCGCTCGCCGAGCGACCCCGAGCGACCGTCGAGGCCTTCGTTCGTGACAAACCCACCACTTTTCGACCGGAAATCGAAACGGGTGTGACTGAAGTTCATCACTGTCAACGATCAACGCGCATTCAACGAAATCGACTGCACAGTCGACAATTTCGGGATCTCGAGCCTGTGGAGAAACCTCGAAATCGAACGAATGTTCCGGTACCTTGGAGTCATGCCAGAGCTCGCCACTCTCCTCGATCAGCTCATCGAAACCACACCACCCGCCGATGACCCCACGGGCAGAGCGACGTTCGACGCCCTCGAGACGCTGCGTTTGATCCGCAACACCGTCGACCACCAGATCGTCACCCACACATCGCAACTCGACGAACTCCGTATCGCCCAGAAAGCCGGCAGCACCACCAAGAAGCTGCTGATCGAGTCAGGCCATGCGCCGGCCGCCGCTCTTCGCACCATGCGGAGTGTCGATGCCCTGCCGACGTTGCCGGCCCTGGCGCGTCACGCCGCCGACGGGCGGCTGTCAAGCGAGATCGTCGATGCCATCATTCGTGGAATGAACCAGATCGAGAAGTGCTGCGCCGACGGCATTTCCGATGACGAGCGCTCCGAGTACGAGATCGAGCTCATCGCCCAAGCACTGTCGGGCGCGACACCGGCAGAAGTGCTCAAGTTCGCCCGAGCCGTCGCCAACGGCCTTGCCGACGCTTCCGATACCGGAGTCCCCGCCGCCGCCGACCCATCGCTGAACTCGGTGAACGCCCACACCACCGACGACGGCCGCGTCGAAATCCGGGCCGACCTCACCCAGATCGTCGGCGAGAAGTTCCAGGCCATGATCGACGAACGATCGTGTCCACGGCCCGAACCCGACGGCGCCGAAGATCGTCGCACCGCCGAGCAGCGCCGTGCCGACGCTTTCGAGTTGATCCTCGACCAAGCCGCGATCGGCGCGACCATCGATACCGTCGGAAGTCCACGCACGCAACTGATGCTGACCATCCCCGCCACCGGAGATCTCGCAACGCTGCCGTGGACCGGGACGGTCAGCCATGCCACCGCGAAACAGGTCTCCTGCGACGGATCCCTGACCGAGATCGTCCTCGACAGTGAGGGCGTACCGCTGCAGATGGGTCACACCCGTCGGTTGTATCCGGCGCACCTACGTAAGGCGGTGATCGTCCGCGACGCGTGTTGCGTCAAATGTGGTGCACCACCGTCACATACCCAGGTTCACCACGTCAAGTCGTGGGCCGACGGCGGACCCACCGACCTCGACAACGGCTGTTTGCTGTGTCAGCGCTGCCACACCCAGGTCCACCACCACGGCTGGGACGTCGTGATGGGATTCGACCGTCATCCCTGGCTTGTCCCACCCGCGACCATCGACCCGCACCGCCGACCACTACCCGCCTACAACAGACGCACCATGCGACTCGACGACGCCGCCTGACCGCTGCCGCCACAGACCACCAGACTTTCGCGTAGCACCTTCCGCACCCGGGCCACACCCGGGACCGCATCAGTCCCTTGACAACTCCACAGTGACACCCCAGTCGAATTCACCCCGCTCGCAACCAGGCCGGACCCGGGTCGAAAAGCTAGGCGGGTTGGCGGTCGGTTTCGTGCGGTCGCCGGCGAGGAGTTCCTCGCCATAACCCTGCACGCACTCCGGGTCGGGGCCGGCGAGCGGGAGGCCGGTGAAGAACTTCGCGGCCATGCAGCCGCCGCGGCCGGCGTCGAAATGCGCACACTTAGTGCAGGCGCCGGCGTGCGGTTCGCGCAATTCGGTGAACAGGTCCGCCGTCGGACAGGATGTTCCCGGCGAGGAAGTTCTCGTGGATCGCGAACGGGCACGCGTACACGTCGCCGACCGGGTCGATGAGGCAGACCACGCGTCCCGCACCACACAGATTGAGGCCGGGGAGGCCGCCGCTGGAATCGGAACCGAACGCCGACAGATGGAACGAGATCTCCTCTCCCATCACCGTTGTCGTCATCTCGCGATCGGACTGCGCACCGACGGCATGCGGCGCCCAGCCCAGTTCGGAGAACGCGCGGACGTTGTCGTCGACGGTGACACCGGCCTGCGTGCCGGCGACCAGCGACGAGTACACCGATTTGGGCAGCCGCTTCTTGGCGCGGCGCTGCGCCTCGGTGACGGTCGCGTCCCACCAAATCCTGTGACGAGAACCCGCTCGCCGGGTTCACCCCGCCGCGCGGTAGATCGCCCGCGGAACACCACGGGGCGCGCCGTCGTCAGAACCGGCGCCCCGTCTCCATGAGAGCCAACCGGTCTCCATGTATGGATCAATGAGTAGGAAGAACATGTCTGCCAACCCCTGGGCCCGAAATCCTCGCACAAGCAGGGGGCAATATGAGTCGCATGTCGAACCAAACTGCCCCCGCTTCCGGAGATGTCGCGGCGGATGGTCCGGGTGAACGCGTGACCTATTGCCGGTTCCCGGCGAGACCACCGGAGCCGCGGCGTGATTCGTACCGGAGCAGTATCCAGGTACAGAACACCACCCAGATCGCCCCGAACAACCATCCGGCCACGACGTCCGTGGCCCAGTGCACGGCGAGTTGTATTCGGGTGAGGCCGACGAGGATCGACAGCACGGGGGCGATCACGAGGATCCAGCGATGCGCCCGCACCCAGGGCGAGCAGCGAAACGCGGCGACAGCGAACAGCCCGAACACGACCATCGTCATCATCGCGTGCCCGGAGGGGAACGAGAAGGTGTCGATGTTCAGTAGACGGTCTTCGACGGGTGGCCGGTCCCGCGCGAACGAGTACTTGAGTGCCTGCATCAGACCGTATCCGAAAAGCACTCCGGCGCCGACGAAGACCGCGTCGACCCGGTGCCGGGTCACGGCGAGTGTCACCACGACCGCACATGTCAGCACCAACATCGTCACCGTGTTGCCGAGCACCGTCACCACTTCGGCGATCGAGACCCACGGCTCCGAACGGTTCTCGACCACCCAGTTCAGGATGTTCTCGTCGATCGTCGTCGGAGAGGGGAACATCCCGCCACCCTATCCAGGCGTCGCTCAAGTCGCCCTCAAGTACGCCGCAAGCGTCACCGCCCAGTGTGGTCCTCGAACCCGCCCGACCCGTATCGATGAGGACCCGCACGATGACGACCCACCCCGCCCACACCGCTCACCCGATCCAGCTCCGGCTCCCCGGCCAGGCGGCCGCGCCCGACGGACCGCTCGACCCGTTCATGATGTACGTCCTGCACCACGGATTCCGGCGAGACCTCGCCGACTTCGCCGCCACCGTTCCGGCCACCCCCGTCGACGACGCGGGGACCTGGCGTGCGCTCTCTCGTCGATGGGCGATGTTCGCCCATGCGCTGCACCACCACCACACCGGCGAGGACCTGGAACTGTGGCCGCTGCTGCTCGAGCGGTGCGACAACGCCGAGGCGGAGATCCTGCAGGCGATGGAGGACGAGCACGACGAGATCGATCCGCTACTCGAGGAGTGCGCGGTCGGCTTCGCCCGGATGGCCGAACGCGCCGACGAACAAACCCGGGCCAGCCTCGCGGACGCGCTGCACCGCGCCCAGGAGGTCCTCGGCAGACACTTGGCCCATGAGGAGACCGACGCCATCGCCATCGTGCAGCGCCGCCTGACGCCGCAGGACTGGGACGCCTTCGAGGAGAAGATGAGCAGGCGCGCCGGTCTGGCCGAGACCCTGCGGACGTGCCCGCTGATGGCGAAAGGGCTGACCGGTCCCGACCGCGAGGCGGTCTACGCCCGCATCCCCGCCATCCTGCGGCTGATGATCAGACTCGGCGGACCGAGATTCCGGCGCCTCGACGACCGCGCGTTCTACTACAACCCGCGCTGAACACCGACGGCCGGCGAACTCACCGCGCCAGCGACCGACCGATCACCAGCCGCTGGATCTGGTTGGTGCCCTCGAAGATCTGGGTGATCTTCGCTTCGCGCATGTAGCGCTCGACCGGGAAGTCGCGGGTGTAGCCGTAACCGCCGAACACCTGGACCGCATCGGTGGTGACCTTCATCGCGGCGTCGGTGGCCACCAGTTTGGCGGTCGCCGCCGCTCGCGTGTAGTCGATGCCGGCGTCGCGGCGTCGAGCGGCGTCGAGGTAGGTCGCGCGGGCCGAGTCGACCGCGGCGGCCATGTCAGCGAGCACGAACGACAGCCCCTGGTGATCGATGATCTTGCGGCCGAACGCGGCTCGTTCCTGCGCGTAGTCGACGGCGGCGTCGAGCGCCGCCTGCGCCAGGCCGGTGGCCACCGCAGCGATGCCCAGGCGTCCGGAATCGAGCGCGGAGAAGGCGATCTGCAGCCCCTGCCCCTCCGCCCCCAGCCGGCGTCCCTCCTCGACGAACGCGTCGTCGTAGGTGGCGCCGGTCGTCGGGACCGCGTGCAGGCCCATCTTGTCCTCCGGCTTGCCGAAGCTGAGCCCCTCGGTGTCCCGGGCGACGAAGAAGCAGGACACCCCCTTGGAACCCTCACCGGTGCGGGCGAAGACGTTGTACACATCGGCGATGCCGCCGTGCGTGATCCACGCCTTCGAGCCCGTCATCGAGTAACCGCCGTCGGTCGGTGCGGCGCGGCACGCGAGCGCCGCGGCGTCGGAGCCGGCCTGGGGTTCGCTCAGGCTGTAGGCACCGATCAGCTTGCCGTTCAACAGGTCCGGCAGCCACTGCTGCTTCTGTTCATCGGTGCCGAAGTTGAACAGCGGATGGCAGGCCAGCCCGTGCACGCTGACCGCCACGGCGACCGCAGCCCAGCGCGCGCCGAGCTCCTCGAGCACCTGCAGGTAGACCTCGTACGGCTGGCCCCCGCCGTCCCACTCCGTCGGGTACGGCAGCCCGAGCAATCCCGCCTCACCCAGTTCGGCGAACAACCCGTCCGGGTACCGACGGTCCTTCTCGTGCTGGTCGACGATCGGCGCCATGCGCTTGTCGGCGATGTCGCGGACCAGCGCGATCAGATCGCGCGCCTCGTCGTTGGGGAGCAGGCGATCGACCGGCATTCCAGACCTCCAGGGTTACGAAACTAGTACTCAGGTCTTCTTCACAGTACTATTTCGGGCAGCGTTCGTACAGCGGAAGGGAGCACGCATGGCCACCCAGGGTTTCGCCACCCGCCGACGGGCCGCGCTGTTCGACGCCCTTCTCGAGCTGATCCTGCGTGAGGGGTTCGCGCACCTGTCGATGGGTTCCATCGCGGCCGAACTCCGTTGCTCGAAGTCGACGCTGTACACCCTCGCCGCCAGCAAGGAACAACTGGTCACCGCGACCGTGACGCACTTCTTCCGCAGTGCGACCGAACAGGTCGAGTCACGGGTCGCGGCGTCGTCGAGTCCGCGCGAACGGGTCATCGTCTACCTGGTGGCGGTGGGTGAGGCACTCGCACCGGCCTCGGAGGCGTTCATGCGCGATCTCGACGCGTTCGAACCGGCACGCGCACTGTACGAGCGCAACACCGCGGCGGCATCGTCCCGGGTCCAGGCGCTCATCGCCGACGGGGTGTCGGCCGGCGAGTTCCGCAACGTCGACGCCGCGTTCGCCGCCGACCTCGCCTCATCGATGATGAGCCGGATCCAGCGTCGCGAGGTGTGGGCCGCGACCGGACTCGACGACGCGGCCGCCTACCGCCAGCTCGCGTCGATCCTCACCGCGGGGATCGACGCCGGCCCGGTCGCTCGAGGTGGGTGACACCCGCGTCGTCGACCCACCATTCGACCCGCACTTCCCGTGCGACATCGGGGCCGTCTCCGCCATCGTTGCTGCGCAACGCGATCCACAGTTCGTCGTGTAGCCGAACATCGCCGTGCGGGATCTCGATCCCCCGCGACGCCCCGAAGCGCACCACCGCCGGGTGCGCCCAGCCGACTGCCTCCCCCGGCGCGGACACCGTCGCCGAATACTCCTCGCTCGCGAGCGGCAGGTCGAGCAGCGTGCCCAGCAGGTCGGCGTCGGCCGAGACCACGGTGGGTCCGGCGAGTACCGCCTCGTCGTCGGCCAGCGTCTGCAGGAACCACGGCCGGTCGACGACCACCGCGCGGTCGGCGGTTGTGCCGGCGAGGGTGCGCACCCGCTCGGGCACCTCGACGTCGTGCGCATCGACGATGCCGCTCCGGCACGCCGCGACGACGGCGGCATGCACGGACACCGTTGCGCCCGCACTGATCACACGCTCCCGATCGCCCAGCCGGGTCAGCAGCAGCGTCGCGTCGTCGGCGGAGTCGGGTTCCAGCCGGGCGAGTGTGCCGGCGAGCTCGTCGGCATACGGGTGGTCGAGGGGATCGATGATGTTCTCGAGAACGTCATCCGATGGCGACCGGTACTCCCCCAGCAGCAGACCGTCGATCTCCGCATGGCGTCGTAACCACCACGCGGTGTAGCCCGTCCGGTCGGCGAGCAGCGGCCGGATGCGTTCGTCGGTGGCCATCATGGTCAACGCCTCCGGCCAGCGCCCGTCCTCGATCAAGTCGAGATCCCGCACCGCACTGAGCTTCTCGGGCGCATCCGGGAGGGTGGCCCACCAGTCCTCCTCGTCGGGCAGGTCATGCTCGGGCGCGACGGGCAGGTCGTCGTCGACGGTCACGAAACCCCAGCCGACGCCGATCCGCCGCAGTTCCTCGACGCCGCACTCGGCGACCACCTCGGCGTCGACCACACCGAACGGGTGATCGTCGACCAAGACCTCGAGCAGCGGGCTGCCCGGCAGCAGGAGTTCGTCGGCCGGCCGCAACTCGCCGTCGGCGTCGGGGAGCGCGAGCGCCGAGAGCCACGACGGCACCGGTGCTTCCGGATCGGCCCGCAACACCGCACACACCTCGACGGCGAGCCGGTCATCGTCGGGGCCTGCCGAATCGAAGTCGACATCGTCGACGAGGCTGCGCAGCGCCGGGTCCGAGACTGCCTGCGCGACCGTCAGATCCGCGACGCCGAGTCGGGTCAGCAGTTCGTGGCGCGCCTCGGGATGCACGGTGGGGATCCACCGCATGGGGGTCGAGATCCGGTCACTGACAAAGAGTCCGCGCACCCCGATCGCCGTCCGTCCGTCCGATCTCGGGATCGGCAGGGCGCCGAGTTCCTCCACCTCGCGGCCGGTCGACACCAGGGGCGACAGGGCGTCGTACAGGTCGTGCCACCACGACGGTTCACGGTCGACGCCGACGAGACGTTCGGCGAGCTCCGCGAGCCCGAGCTCCGACACACCCAGCCGGCCCAGCGTCGGGAGATGTTGTGTCAGCGACAGATCCGGGTGGATCAGGTCACCGAACAGGTCGCCGAGGATCTCCGCGAGCCGATCGGTCAGACCCACGAGCATCACCCCGCGCGGTGGCACCAGGTCGGCACCGGCCGCCGCCGGAAGCCACGCGACATCCCGCAGTTCGCGACGAACCGCCTCGATCAGGCGCGCGTCGTCGGGATTACGCGCGAGATGCAGTTCGGGTACCAGCTCGACCCTGCGCACCGGTTCGACGAGCCGCACGAGATCGACGTAACCCGCTGCTGCATCGCCGATCTCGGCACGTGGATGGAGGTGCCGTCGATCCGGCGTGAGTGCCAGGTCGGTGATGCACCGGCATGGCAGGCTGAGTTCGATGTCGGTGGGCGTCGGGGCGCGCAGGACCTCGCCAGCCGCCGCGGGCTCACCGTCGGCGTCGACGAGCCAGCGGGTGCCGCCCCGGGCGACCTCGAGCCATCGGCGCGTCGACGGCAGGTCGGTCGCGTCCGGCGCACCGACGACGGACACCGTCGTCACGACCGCGCGCGCGTCATCGTCGTCGACGTCCGGCCCCGCCGACCGTTCGGCCGACACCTCGACATCACCGACGCTGATCCGTTGCAGCGCAGTCAGTTCGACGACCAGGTCCGGCGCCTGGCCGAGCATGGCGTCGAGGAGCGGGCCGGGTTCCTCGCGGAGGTGCAGGACCACCTCGGCGTCGAAGCCATCGGTCGGCGTCTGATCCGTCGGCCACACCAGCCGCAGCACCGGCACATCGGCGGGCCCGTCGACGGAGATCCCGGCAGCGCGCGCGGCGTCCATCGCGTCCGCTCGGTCGAAGACCACCGACCCACTGCGCGAACGGATCTCGATGCGATCGGCGACCGTCGCGGTGGCGGTGAAGCCGACCCCGAACCGCCCGATCTGCCGGGCGCCCGAGTCGTCCGCGGTCTTCGCCGACACCCGCAACGCGGCGAGTGAACGCACCCCCGCATCGGTCAGCGGGGCGCCGGTGTTGGCGACATGTAACTCGGTGCCGTCCACCCAGACCGCCAGCCGGCCCTCGACACCGGCCGCCGCGGCCGCGTCGGCGGCGTTCGCGGCCAGTTCGGTCAGCAGTCGATCCCGGTAGCCGACGGTCACCAGATCCGCTTCGGCGGCCGCGTCCTCGGCCAACCGGGTCGGCGACGCCGCCCACGCATCCAGGGTCGACGACCGCAATGTCGCGGTGCCGAACGGATCGTCGGTCACGGTCGGTTCGCGCCGGATCAGGTCCGGGCCGGTTCCGCGTCCCGGGAGATCTCGACGACCTCGATCGCGCCGTCGTCGTAGGCGTCGTACGCGGGCGATCCGTTCCCCTTGGGGCCCTGCACGTCCGAGTGCGCACCGCATCCGTATTCGGCCGACACCACGCGCCCGTCGACGGCCAGTTCGTTGGTGCAGGCGCCGAAGCCGGCGCGCAGCGCACCCGCGAGCGGAACGTAGAAACCACAGGTGCAGCACGAGTACGGCGCGGCCTGCGCCATCTCCGAGCCGGGACCGAAGTCGCCGTCGTACCAGCGCTGCGCAGCCTCGGCGCGTCCCTCCGGGCTCAGGAGTCTCTTGCGGCCGAGGCCCAGCTCGCCCGCGACCTGACCGATGTCGTCGGGTTCCACGGACTCGGACTCGAATCGGAACTCGTCGCCGGTGTCGATCTGGTTCGGGACGAGACGCGGGTCGTCAGGTTCGGCGGCGAGCAGATCGCCCGGTGCGAGATCGCCCGACGCGACCCGCTCCGACCACGGCACCCACGGCGGCGCGAGCAGCGAGCCGTCACCGGGAAGCAGCACGACCTCGCTGAGCGTGATCTCGTCGCTGCCCGGGGAACCCGCCAGCACGACGCACCACTGCCAGCCCCGATAGCCCGTGAGCTCGGCATCGAAGTAGTGCGCGGCGGCCCAGTCGCCCTCGGCGACACTGCGCCGGTGCGCGCCGGGCCGCTGACCTTCCTCGAGCAGCGCGGAACGAGCGATGTCGACGGCTGCCAGCAGCCGTTCGGCGTCACCGTGCCGTTCGCCGTCACCAACCTGAGTCACCGCTCCAGTGTGCAATACCGCCGACGTGTGCCACACAACCGACCCGCTTCAAGCGACCACAGTCGGAGATGAGGAACAATCGTCTGCGTGATCCCACGGAGTTCCCGACACGACGAGGGGCGCGGGGCCCCCAGGGGTCCCGCCGACCAGCACCCTCGGCAACCGCCACCCGACGGTCGCGCACGACGCGCCGCGCAGCACCCCGGTTCGACGAACTATCCGGCCGACGAGACGCGGCAGATGCGGACCCGGCGACCGGCGCCGGGATGGGGAGAGCCGCCGTCCGGGCCGGGTCCCGGCCGCAACGCCTACCTCCCCCCGCCGACCCACAATCCGCATCTCCCGCCGCTCGACGACCGCGCCCGTCCGCCGGCCGACGAGGCGACCCGGGCGATGCCGACCGACCACGGGCCCCAGAACGGTGGAAGCCGTACACCCAAGAAGCTGACGGTGATGCGGGTCGCGGCGATGCGGAGTCGCGAGCTGACCGGCAGGGGGATCGGCAAGATCCACCGGGCGGCCACCGCCGACGGCGCCGACCAGTCGGGCCTGACCGCGCTGACGCTGCCGGTGATCGCCAACTTCGCCGCCGACGCCGCGATGGCCGTCGCGCTCGCGAACACGCTGTTCTTCGCCGCCGCGACCGGTGAGTCGAAGACCAATGTGGCCTTGTACCTGGCACTGACGATCGCGCCGTTCGCCCTGATCGCTCCACTCATCGGCCCGCTCCTCGACCGACTGCAGCGCGGCCGGCGGATCGCCATGGCCACAACCTTCGGACTGCGCGTCGTCCTGGCCCTGCTGATCATGGCCAACGTCCAGTGGAACGACGTGACCCAGCAGCTGGAATACGACCCATGGGTGCTCTATCCCTGTGCCCTCGGTCTGCTGGTGCTGTCCAAGTCGTTCGGCGTCCTCAAGTCGGCCGTCACGCCGCGTGTGGTGCCGCCGACCATCGACCTCCCCCGGGTCAATTCACGGCTGACCACCTTCGGCCTCATCGGCGGCACGATCGTGGGCGGCGCGGTCGCCGCAGCCATCGAGTTCCTCCTCGGCCAGCTGCTCCCACTGCATCTGCCCGGCGCGATGGTGTGGCTGGCCGTCGTCGCCGCCGCCGGCGCCTACCTGTGCATGCGCATCCCGGCGTGGGTCGAGTCCACCGAGGGCGAGATCCCGACGACCCTCACCTACCACGGCGAGCCCGCGCGATCGGCCCCCGGCGACTCCGAGCAGCCGACGAGCGCTCGCGACGGCGCGAAGATGATCGCGGCGAAGATGCGCCAGCCACTCGGACGCAAGGTCGTCGCCGGGTTGTGGGGCAACGGCACGATCCGCATCCTGACCGGCTTCCTGACGCTGTTCGTGGCGTTCTACGCCAAGGCCCAGCAGGGCGACGCCTCGGACTGGACCCAGCTGCTCCTCCTCGGCGCGGTCGGCGCCGCCGCCGGCGTCGGCAACATGATCGGCAACGGCGTCGGCACCCGCCTTGAGCTGAAGAACCCGCCGAACATCGTCGTCGGCGCGACCGCCGCCTGCTTCGTCGTCGCGGTCCTGGCCGCCATCTTCGGCAACATCGCCGCGGCCGCCGTGGCAGCCCTGGTCGCCTCCGGCACCAGCGCGATCGGGAAGGTGTGCCTCGACTCGTCCATCCAGGACGACCTGCCCGACGAGTCCCGCGCCTCGGCGTTCGGCCGGTCGGAGACGGTGCTGCAGCTGTCGTGGGTCTTCGGCGCCTCGCTCGGGGTGCTGCTGCCGCCGACCCTGTGGATCGGGTTCACGGTCGTCTCGGTACTGCTCGGCCTCGGGCTGCTGCAGACGGTGATGACCACCCGCGGCAAGTCACTGGTCCCCGGTCTGGGCGGTCGACGCCCCAACCACGCCGCGCCCACCGTCGCCTTCCGCGCGGCAGATGCCCGATCGGCCACCCGGACCGGTCCGGCGGACGCCGACACCCGACCGCACGCCGCGCGGCCCTCGACCGCCCGCATGCCCACCCGGACCCCGTCGACCGCCCCGTTCGAGACCCGGGGTGCGCGCCCGTACAGCCCCGGCGATCACCCGCCGCCCAACCAGACAGGACAACGTCGTCAGTGATCAGCAGTGGTGAGAAGAAGGCTCTGTCGATCATCGCGATCGTCGTCGTGCTGTTCGTCGCGGTGGTGGGGACGTCGGTGTTCCTGCTGACCCGCAACGCGGCGCACGACGATCAGCCCTACCTACACGTCGCGGTCGGCGACGAATTGCACACCGTGGACCCACGCTGGTGGTGCGACCTGATGCTGACCGTGTGCGATCCCGAGATCACCGCGCCGAACGAGACCGTGACGGTGCCGGTGCCGGTGGGTTCGACGATCATGCTGACGGTATCGAGCGAGATCGCGCAGGGTCCGTGGAACCTCGCGGCGGTCTATCAGACTCCGCGCGGGATCGTCGAGGACGAGCAGCAGCAGGGTGCGGACGACACCTTCACCCTGACGCTCCGGTCGGAACCGGACCGGGTGCTGGTCGGGTTCACCGTGATCTCGGCGTCGGCGCGGCTCACCCCCGCCGACGACGTCCTGCCGCGCGGCGAGCTCGCGGTTCAGACCGCGCCCGCCGCGTAGTCGGCCCTAGGAGTCGAGCTCCCGCGCGACGGCACGCACGACTTCGGAGATCCGCTGCGCGGTCTTGCGGTCGGGGTAACGCCCCTTGCGCAGGTCCGGCTGGACCTTGCCCTCGAGCAGGGTGATGAGGTCGGCGACCATCCCGTGCAGTTCGTCGGGGGTGTGCCGCTTCACATCCTTGCGGGCGGCCTCGCGCACGTTCTTGGAGACGCTGGGTGCGGGTTCGAGCACTTTGACGCTCAACGCCTGCGGGCCGCGACGACCGGCGGCCATGCCGAACTCGACGCGTTGGCCCGGCTTGAGCGCCTCGACTCCGTCGGGCAACGCTGCCGAACGGACGTAGACGTCCTCACCGCTCTCCTGGGAGAGGAAGCCGAAGCCCTTGTCCGCGTCGTACCACTTCACCTTGCCGGTCGGCACTGTGCTCACCCTCATCTGTTCTAGATCTGTCGAAAAACGACCCGTCACGACAAAAGACGCCGTCACCCATCTCGCGGCCCGGACGGCGGAAGACCGTGCGAGCCCAGACGGATGCAAGGCGCCTGCTTCGGACCATCCTAGCCAACGCCCCGCCGCGCGGTCACACCATTACCCGGCGGGCACCGATCGCGCGGCGTCGCACCGGCCGGCGTTGCACTACCGTGGCGGGTATGCAGAAGACATCCTCCCCGCGGTTGCTGCAGGCTGCCGGGGTCGTGTTCATGATCGGAATTCTGGCGATCGTGGCGTTGTTCCTGACACCGTTGGTGACCGGCGGCGACACCGCGCCGACCGCCGTCTATCTGCTGACCATGTGCGCACCGCTGGGATTCGTCCTGGGCCTGGTGTACGCACTCCGTGCCGGACGCCGAGCCAGGTGAGGACCGTGACCACAACCATCGACACCACCCCCGATCTCTCCCCCGTCTCCGACGGGCGGGCGCTGCGTGACGCGTACAGCTGTTTCCCGTCGGGCGTCGTGGCGGTGTGTTGCGAACAGCGCGACGGGGATTCGACCACGCTGATCGGAATGGCTGCGAGCTCGTTCACCACCGTCTCGCTCGACCCGCCACTCGTCTCGGTCTGCGTCCAGAACACCTCGACGACCTGGCCGCGGATCCGCACGGCTCCGGCCATCGGGGTCAGCGTGTTCGCCGGCGACCAGATCGAACTCTGCAAGCAACTCGCCGGGTCGTCGGAGCACCGGTTCGACGGCATCACGCCGCTGAGCACCGATCGCGGGGCGGTCTTCGTGCCCGACGCGGCCGCCCACCTGTCGTGCACGATCCACAACGAGATCCAGGCCGGCGACCACACCGTCGTGTTGCTGGAGATCGAGACCTTGCGCGCCGATCCCGACATCGAGCCCCTGGTCTTCCACGCCAGCACCTTCCGCGCCCTGGAGGCGCGCACGGACCCGACCCGGAAGTGAGTCGCCCAGCACCATGAGCACGGTCGGCCTCGGACTGCCGCTGCCCCGCTCCCCGCGGGAAGCAGCGACCTCCGACGCGCCCACCGACGGGCCGTTGCTCGACACCTTCGGTCGGGTCGCCAAGGATCTCCGGGTCTCGGTCACCGACCGCTGCAATCTTCGGTGCTCGTACTGCATGCCGGCCGAGGGCCTCGACTGGATGCCCACCGACCAGGTGCTGTCCACCGACGAACTGATCCGGGTGCTGACCGTCGCCGTGCGCGACCTGGGGATCGAGCGCATCCGGTTCACCGGCGGCGAACCACTGTTGCGCCGCGACCTCGAGGACGTCATCGCCGCCGTCGCGGGCCTCCCGCAGTCACCCGAGATCGCGATGACGACGAACGGACTCGGTCTGCCCCGGCGGGTCGACGGACTGGTCGAGGCCGGCCTCGACCGCATCAACGTCTCGCTGGACACCATCGACCCGGTCCGCTTCGCCGAGATCACGCGCCGGGACCGTCTGACGGATGTGCTCGACGGCCTGGCGGCGGCCCGCCGCGCCGGGCTCGATCCGGTCAAGGTCAACGCCGTGGTGCCCGACCGTGGCGATTTACCCGGAGTCCCCGACCTGCTCGCCTACTGTCTCGAGCACGGCTACGAGTTGCGCATCATCGAGCAGATGCCACTCGACGCCGACCATGCGTGGCAGCGAGCGCAGATGGTGACCGCACAGGAGATCCTCGCGACCCTGCGGAAGCGATTCACCCTGCTGCCCGACCCCACGCCACGTGGGAGCGCTCCGGCCGCCACGTGGCTCGTCGACGGCCACCGCGGCACGCACGGCCCGGCACGGGTCGGGGTGATCGCGTCGGTCACCCGGCCGTTCTGCGGGGACTGCGACCGCACCCGGCTCACCGCGGACGGATCACTGCGCAACTGCCTGTTCGCGACGTCGGAAACCGACGTGCGGCACGCGCTGCGCACCCTCCCCGACGACGAGATCGACGCCGCCCTCGCGCGCCTGTGGCGCGCGAACATGTGGGCCAAGGCGGCCGGCCACGAGGTGAACGCGGCGGGCTTCACCCAACCGGATCGGCCGATGTCGGCGATCGGCGGCTAGGCTCGCGTCCGATGCAGCTCACAGTTCGTTTCTTCGCGGCCGCGCGCGCCGCGGCCGGTGCCGAGGAGAAGGTGATCGACGTCGACCCGTCGACCCCGCTCGGCGCCCTCGAGGGCATCCTCGCCGCCGGAAACCCCTCCCTCGCCACGGTTCTCGAACGCTGCTCGTATCTGCGCGACGAGATCGCGTTCTCCGATCGGACGCATGCGCTCGGCACGTGCACGACACTCGACGTCCTCCCCCCGTTTGCCGGTGGCTGACGACACACCCGGCTTGTGACCTTAGTCACATCACGGCGCGGTAACAGGATGGGCACGGGACGGCCACTAACCCGTTGAACTGGGATGACGGCCGAAGTGGGTCGGAAGACCCGGATCCGGGCCGAAAATCGCTTGCGTCCAAGCAGGTGATTCAGTCCAACGAACGACGTACTGTTCGAAGCGTCCTCCTCGGAGGTCACGACACAGCAACCAAGACATAACGTCCCACCGGCCGCGCCGAGCCTCGTTCCGCCGGTGGGAACGACAAGCAATCTAGGAACGAGGACGGGGGACCCAACCTCATCCCCTGAGACCGGGCACCACACCAGGTGTCCTCGGGGTTAAGTCCCGGAAGTCGCGGCGACCACCACGACGACCCGGGACCGAGCACCTCTCGCTCGAACCCGACAGCTGACTTCGTAGGCGCGTGGAGAGAGGAAACACATACATGTCCGGACGTCATCGCAAGCAGACGACCAGCACGGCCGCCAAGACCATCACCAAGGTCGCCCTCACCGGCGCGGTCCTCGGCGGCGGAGCAGCCCTCCTGGGCACCGGTACCGCCAATGCGGCCACCGACGCCGAGTGGAACCAGGTCGCGCAGTGCGAATCCGGTGGCAACTGGGCCATCTCGACCGGGAACGGCTACCACGGCGGCCTGCAGTTCTCCCCGAGCACCTGGACCGGCCACGGCGGCGGCGAGTTCGCCCCGACCGCCGATCAGGCCTCGCGCGAGGAGCAGATCGTCGTCGCCGAGCGTGTGCTCGGTTCGCAGGGCAAGGGCGCCTGGCCCACCTGTGGCACCGGCCTGTCGGGCTCGACCCCGCGCAGCGCGCCGACCGACACCCCGCGTGAGATCGCCCCGGTGCTCCCCGGCGGCAACGGCAGCGTCGATCTGGCGAAGACCACCGAGGACGTCGCCAACCAGGTCACCGACGCCCTCACTGAGGCCGGCGTCAGCCCCGAGATCAAGAACCTCTGGCAGGCGGCCAAGGACAGCGGCGTCACGCTGAACCAGGATCAGATCAAGCTGTTCAACGACAACAAGCACCTGCTGCCCAACCCCTGATCGCCGCTCGACGCCTGATCTGGGACCCAGACGAAGGGCCCCGCACGATGAACCATCCGTGCGGGGCCCTTTTCCATTGGTTTCGACAAGCTCAACCAGCGGGGGGTCAGCTCAACCAGCGGGGGTCAGCTCAACCAGCGGGGGTCAGCTCAACCAGTGGGGCGGGGTCAGGCCGAGTTGACCCATTCGTCGGTGCCGTCGTCGAAGAACTGGTGTTTCCAGACCGGCAGGCGGGCCTTGACCTCGTCGACGAGGCGCGAGCAGGTATCGAACGCCGCCCGACGATGGTCGGCCGCCACCGCGACCACGAACGCGATGTCGCCGATGACGAGGTCGCCGACCCGGTGGGACACCGCGACCGCGCGCACCCCGTCGACCGCGGAGACCTCCGCGACGACCTCGGCCAGGACCTTCGTCGCCGTGGGATGCCCCGAGTAATGCAGCGCGGTCACGGTGCGGCCGCCGTCGTGGTCGCGGACCGCGCCCACGAACCCGACCACCGCACCGGCTTTGCCGTCGGCGGCGTCGATGACCATCGCCTCGTGGTCGGCCAGCGTGATCGGCTCGTCGACGACCGCGGTGTGCACCACGTGCGAGCCGGCCTCTCGGGTCATCGGTGGTCGCCTCCGCGGATCTGATCGAGCGCGTGGTGGACGACCCCGGCGAGGACGCCGAGCCCGTCGCGGACCCCGCCGGTCGAACCGGGCAGGTTCACGACGAGGGTCGTCCCGGCGATTCCGGCGAGTCCACGTGAGAGGACCGCGGTGGGCACCGTCGGCAGCCCGGCCGAGCGGATGGCGTCGGTCAGACCCGGGATCTCGACGTCGAGGAGCGGGCGGGTCTGTTCCGGAGTCCGGTCCGTGGGCGTCAAACCCGTTCCGCCCGTGGTGATGACTAGGTCGACCTCGGCGTAGATCGCGGCGCGGAGGGCCTCGCCGACCGGCGGGCCGTCGGCGACGACGTCGCACTCGTCGACGGTAAAACCCTGCTCGACCAGCCAGGCCTCGATGATCGGTCCGGACCGGTCTTCGTAGACACCGCTGCTGGCGCGGTTCGACGCGACGACGACGCGCGCGACGCGGGAAGGATTCCGGTCAGTCATGAGCCGGGTCAGACGGTTCGCGGTACCAGTCGCCGGATTTGCCGCCGGTCTTGGCGAGGAGGCGGATGCCGTCCATCTGCGCCCGTCGGTCGACGGCCTTGACCATGTCGTGGAGCGTCAGCCCGGCGACTGCGACCGCGGTCAACGCCTCCATCTCCACACCCGTCTGGCCGGAGGTGGCCACGGTCGCGGTGACCTCGATGGTGTCGGCGCCGATCGCGAAGTCGACCTCCACCGACGACAACGCCAGCTGATGGCACAGCGGGATCAGCTCGTCGGTGCGTTTGGCCGCCATGATCCCGGCGATGCGCGCCGTGGCCAGCACATCTCCTTTGGGCAGCCGCGACTCGCTGAGGAGACCGATCACCTCGGCGGTGGTGTGGAACGTGCCGGCGGCGACGGCGCGACGCTTCGTCGTCGGCTTGGCGCCGACGTCGACCATGCGGGCCGTTCCGGACTCGTCCAGATGACTCAGCCGGGAGCCGCCGGCCGGCCCGGTGTCCCGGGCGTCCGACCCACCTTCGTCAGTCCCGGTGGGCGGCATCGACGTCAGCGGTTGACGATGGTCTTCGACTGCACGAACGGCAGGTCGTCGACCGGAAGCGGGAATTCGGTGTCGCCGAACGGCGACAGCGCACCCGAGATGTGGGTCGCGAGTTCGGAGACCGCGTGCTCGGCGGCATCACCGTTCTCGTCCTGCGGCCAGCCGTTGTCGACGTAGTGCTTCTTGCCCTTGGCAGATTCGACGACCTTGCCGGTGCCGGCCCCCGCTTCGCCGGAGGAGGGTGTTTCAGCGCCAGATTTGTTTGCCACGTCGTGCATTGTGCCATGCCGTTCGAATGAACAAGACCCGTGTCCGGGGCGGAAGTCCCGTGCCGGGGCTAAGGTCGTCCCAACACAGGTCACGCCCCCAGGAGGCGCCCATGGTCGCCCAACCGGTCCAGGTCGCCGGCTACCGGGTGATCACACGGCTGGGGAGCGGCGGAATGGGCACCGTCTACCTGGTCGAGAATCCGCAGCTTCGTCGGCGCGAGGCCCTCAAGGTGATCTCGATAGCCGAGACCGTCGACGAGGAGTTCGCCCGCCGGTTCAGTCGCGAGGCACAGACCGCGGCGGCCCTCGACCATCCGTCGATCGTCACGATCTACCACTACGGCGTCGCCGACGGCGACCCCTGGTTCACGATGGCCTACCTCGACGGCCGCGACCTCCGACGCGCCTCGCTCCGCCCGGACGAGGTGGTGGCTGTCGTCTCCCGGGTCGCCGACGCCCTCGACTACGCACACGAGCACGGCGTGATCCACCGCGACATCAAACCGGGCAACATCATGGTCACGCGCCGCGCGATGGACAACGCCCTCGACCGCGTCGTCGTGCTCGACTTCGGGATCGCGAAGCTCACCACCGCGACCACCTTGACGGCGCCGTCGTCGTTCGTGGGCACCCTCGTCTACGCCGCGCCGGAGATCCTCGACGGCAAACCCGCGGGCCCCGCATCGGATCAGTACGCGCTGGCCTGTACCGCCTACGAATTGCTCTCCGGCGCAACCCCGTTCGATGCCGACACGCAGACCCGTCACATCGTCGCCAAGCTCACAACACGCCCGGCGCCGATCAGCACCCACCGCCCCGAGCTCGCCGCCCTCGATCCCGTCTTCGACCGTGCGCTCGCGCGCGGCCCCCTCGACCGGTACCCCACCTGCGGCGCGTTCGCCGCGGATCTGCGCGCGGCGCTGGGGCGAACCCACTCCGACAACCGGCCACCCGCGCCCGTGGCTGCGACCCAGGTCATCACCCCGCCTCCACCGGCGAAACCGACCCAACCGTGGGTCTCCCCATCCCCCGCGCCCCCGACGCCCTCCCACCGGCGACGGTGGCCGCTCGCCCTCGCCGCGGTCGCCGCGGTCGCGGTGCTGGCCGTCGTCGTCGCGATCGGGGTCCTCACCCTCGGCGGCGGCGATGGCGGGGACGCGTCCGACGCCCCGTCGTCGCCGATCGCGGCGGCCGATGCCGGCGCCCAGCTCAGCGCCGGACTCGGGGCCACGTGTTCGATCCGGGACGGAACCGCCTATTGCTGGGGCGACAACGCGGCCGGCCAACTCGGCGACGGCACGACCGACACCCGCCAGACGCCCACGCCGGTCGCCGATCTCAGCGGCGTCACCGCGATCAGCACCGGTGGACCCAACAGCTGTGCGATCGCCGAGGGACTCGCGTACTGCTGGGGGAACAACGACTACGGGCAGATCGGCGACGGCACGACCGACGCGCGGCTGACGCCGACCCGGGTCGCCGGTCTCGCCGATGTCACCGCCATCTCGACCGCCAACTGGGCCACGTGCGCGATCTCGGCGGGCTCGGCGTACTGCTGGGGCACCAACGACTTCGACCAGCTCGGCGACGGTTCGACCGCAAATCAGTACCGGCCGGTCCGGGTCGCCGGGCTCGACGACGTGACCGCCATCAGCGTCGGCGTGAACTTCACATGTGCCGTCGCAGCCGGCGACGCCTACTGCTGGGGCCTCAACGACAACGGACAGGTCGGCGACGGCACGACCACCAACCGGTCCCGCCCGACCCGGGTCGCCGACCTGGACGGCGCGACGTCGGTCTCGGCGGGCGCCGCGACCGCCTGCGCGATCGCCGGGGCGAGTGCATATTGCTGGGGTGACAACGCGTTCGGCCAACTCGGTGACGGCACCACCTACGGCCGCCGCACGGCCACCCCGGTGTCCGGCCTGGACGGAGTCGAGGCCATCAGCACCGGCACGTCGAACACCACCTGCGCACTCGCGGCCGGGGTCGCGTACTGCTGGGGCGCCAACGCCTGGGGCTCGGTCGGCGACGGCACCCTGACCGACCGGCCGGCACCCACCCGGGTGAACGGATTGTCCGATGTCGGTGCGGTGTCCACCGGCGAACGGACCACCTGCGCGCTCGCGTCGTCATACCTGTGGTGCTGGGGTTTCAACGCCACCGGACAGCTCGGCGTCGGGGGCACCGACGACCGTCTGACCCCCACTCAGGTCACGTTCTAGCGTCGGCTCCGTCATCCGGTTGAAGGGTGCCCCGGACCTTTCCCGGTTCGGTATCGTCCCTGCATACGTCTGCGAGAGCAGCCATTTGGCAGCCGCTCTCCCGCCAAGCCAGAAAGAGGTGACGCCGTGCCGTTGAGTCCCGGCACCCACATCGCCGGTTATCGCGTGGTCTCCCAGCTCGGCGCGGGCGGTATGGGCGAGGTGTACCTCGTCGAGAACCTGCAACTCGAGCGGCGGGAGGCCCTGAAGGTCATCTCCACGGCGGTCAGTGCCCAGCCCGGGTTCAACCAGCGCTTCACCAACGAGGCCCGCACCACCGCGAAGCTCGACCATCGCAGCATCATCACCATCCACCAGTACGGCATCGAGGACGGCTCGCCCTGGTTCTCGATGAGTTACGTCGAGGGCAAGGACCTCACCGAGGAACGTCTGACGCCGGCGGAGGTGTCGACGGTCGTCGGACAGGTGGCCGACGCCCTCGACTACGCGCACCGCCACCACGTGGTGCACCGGGACATCAAGCCCGCCAACATCCTCGTCACGCGCGATCCGGCGACGAACGCCGTCGAACGCGCCCTCGTGCTCGACTTCGGCATCGCCAAGCTCGCCGGCTCGGCCAACCTGACCGGCACCCATTCGTTCATCGGGACGGTCGCCTTCTCGGCCCCGGAGACACTCGAGGGCGCCGACGCCACGGCCCGGTCGGACCAGTACTCGCTGGCCTGCACGGCCTACGCGATGCTCGCGGGGCAGCCGCCCTTCGTCGGACAGTCCGAACCGTCGGTGATGCTGGGCCACATCCAGCGCCCGGTTCCCCACATCGGCCAGCTGCGCGGCGACCTCGCGCACCTCGACCCGGTGTTCCAGCGCGCCCTGTCGAAGAATCCCGCGTCCCGCTACCCCGACTGCCGCAGTTTCGCGGCCGCCTTGAATTCGGCGCTCGAATCCCCTGCTGCACAGGGCAACACGATGATCGCGGGTTCGGTTCCGCCGCCCACCCTCGTCGGCGGTGGCACCGGCGGCCCGTCCACGGGTCACCCCTCGGGGCCCCAGCAGCAGTTCGGCCCACCCCATGGCCAGTACACCCCGCCACCGCAGCCGACGATGACCGGACCGTCGGGCCCGCAGCCGCTGATGAACAAGCCGTCGGGACCCCAGCCGATGTACTCCTCGGCCCCTCACCTCTCGGGCCCGCACGCGCAGCCCGGGCATCCCCAGGTCGGATACCCGGGTATGCCGCCGGTCCCGCCGAAGAAGAAGAAGCGGACCGGCCTCATCGTCGCCGGCGTCCTCGGCGCCGTGTTGCTGCTGGTGGTCGCCGCCGTCGTGGGACTCGCCGTCCTGGGCAGTACCGTCGCCGACCCCGAGAAGGCGACCGTCGCGCAGCCGGTGGTGAGCACGAACTTCGGCAGCAGCTGCGCAGTGGTCAACGGCAGCGTGCACTGCTGGGGCGACAACGACTCCGGTCAGCTCGGCGACGGTTCCACGACGCCGCACACCCGACCGGTGGCGGTGACCGGGGTCGCCAACGCGACCGCGGTCACCACCGGCGGCTACCTCACCGGCGAGAACGCCTACGTCTCGACGGCCTGCGCCATCGCCGCCGGCGACGCATTCTGTTGGGGCAACAACCATTATGGCGAAGTCGGCAACGGTTCCAGCGGTTCGACGGTGGACTCCGCGACCAAGGTCGGCGCCATCTCCGACGTCAAGGCGATCTCCACCGGCTGGGGCACCACCTGCGCGGTCGCCGGCACCGACGCCTACTGCTGGGGCAACAACGAATACGGCCAGCTCGGCACCGGCGGCGGCACCGACCCGGTCTCGGCACCGACGAAGGTCCCCGGGCTCGGCGTCGTCACCGACATCACCACCGCCTACGGCACCACCTGCGCGGTGTCGGACGGCTCGGCGTTCTGCTGGGGCGCCAACGACAACGGGCAGATAGGTGACGGCAGCACGACGGCGCGCTCGGCGCCGGTGAAGGTCGGCGCGCTGACCGACGTCACCGACATCACCGTCGGCGGCTATCACGAGGCATCCGACGACGACGATCCGAACACGAACACCAGCACGTACTTCCAGACGACCTGTGCGGTCGCCGGCGGGGACGCGTGGTGCTGGGGTTCCAACGCCTACGGCCAGATCGGCGACGGCACCACCGAGACCCGCCAGGCCCCCGTTCAGGTCGGCAATCTGAGCGGCGTCTCGGCCATCTCCACCGACTGGGGCACCACCTGCGCGGTCTCCGACAACCGGGCCTTCTGCTGGGGAGACGACGACCGCAGCCAGCTCGGCTCGTCCGGCGGGTCGGTGAAGATCCCCCGCGAGGTCTCGACGCTGACCGACGTCACCTCGATCTCGACCGGCAACGGGACGTCGTGCGCGATGGCGGCCGCGTCGGTGTACTGCTGGGGATTCAACAACGACGGTCAGGTCGGCGATGGTTCCAGCGGCGACGGCGCCAACCGCACGACGCCCACGAAACTGACCATCTAGCCGCCCGCCCCTAGGACTCGCGCGACCCGATCAGCGCCTCGGACACGGTCTCCGCGGCCGTGCGGAGCGCCCCGACCGCGCGGGCCCGGAGCCCGTCGTCGAATCGGGCGACCGGCCCGGAGATCCCGACCGCCATGGGCGTGGGCGCACCGGGGACGGCGACCGCCATCCCGCAGACGCCGACCTCGTGTTCCTGTTCGTCGGTGGCGACCCCGCTCGCCCGTACCTGCTCGACGGCCGCGAACACACCCGACAGCGACGTGACGCTCCACTGGGTGGCGGGGGTGAGCCCGGCCTGCGTGACGTGTTTGAGGATGCGCGCATCGTCGAGTTCGGCGAGCACGGCCTTGCCGACCGCGGTGTTGTGCATCGTGACCCGCCGGCCGACCTCGTTGTTGGTGCGCATGCTGTGCGGGGACGGAACCTGCGCCACGTAGATGACCATGTCGCCGTCGAGGACGGCGAGACTGGCGGTCTCGCTGAGTTCGCCGACCAGGGAGGCGAGGACGGGTGCGGCGACCGCGCCGAGCTGCCGGTTGGCCACCTCGCCGAGTCGGATGAGCCGGGGCCCCAGGGCGTACGACCGGTTCGGGAGCTGCCGGACATAGCCGATTCCCACGAGTGTCCGCAGCAGCCGGTGGATGGTCGGGGGCGGCAGCGGGGATTCCGCCGACAGATGGCTCAGTGAGCACTCGCCGCCGGCGCGGCCGATGAGCTCGAGCAGTTCGAATGCGCGCTCGACGGATTGCACACCGCCGGAGTTCCCCGCCATCACCACCTCCACAGTCCGACATCACGCTACGTTCCATGATGTGAAACCACAATCCGGGTCCGTCAGCTCACACGGGTGGCCGCATCCAGCAGTTCTGGAGTAAACTCCGCTCTGCGGAATTAGATTTCCATTGTTTCGACATGAAGGGGGCGCCCGTGAGCGTGCAACCCGGTCGCCTCGGCGCGGCCTTCCTCGCCGATATCGAGGCCGCCCTCGCACCGTCGGACGCGGTGCTCTCCGATCGGTACCCGGGCGACGACGGGAGCCGGCAGCCCGTCCACACGGTCTACGTCCCCGCCGACCGGTACACCGCCGACCTCACGCGGGAGTGGGGACGCTCGGCGCTCGACGCAGCCGCCGACCACGGCGGCCTCGCCACGATCGCCCGCTCGACCGTCGCCCGGACCGACTCGGCGGCCACCGCACTCGCAGATCTCGTCGAGAACAAGCTGCGCACCGAGCCCATCGAGGACCTGCGCATCGACTTCGAGGACGGATACGGTGTCCGCGCCGATGACGAGGAGGACGCCCACGTCGGCGCCGCCGTCGCCGCGATCCGGGCGGCGGGCGACGCCTCACCGCCGTTCCTCGGCATCCGCTTCAAGTGTTTCGAGGCCGATGTGCGCGCCCGCGGCCTGCGCACCCTAGACCTGTTCGTCGCCGGCCTCGCGGACACCGGGGACCTCCCGGCGGGTTTGACGCTCACGCTGCCCAAGGTCACCTCGACCGATCAGGTCGTCGCGATGGTCGCCGTCGCCCGCGAACTCGAGCGAGTCCATGGACTCTCCGACGGCCGCATCGGTTTCGAGATCCAGGTGGAGACCCCGCAGTCGGTGATGAGCGCCGACGGCACCGCGGCCGTGGCGGCGATGATCCAGGCCGGCGAGGGCCGGGTGACCGCACTGCACTACGGAACCTACGACTATTCGGCGTCCCTCGGCATCGCCGCGGCGTATCAGTCGATGGAACATCCCGTCGCCGACCACGCGAAGGCCGTGATGCAACTCGCCGCGGCCGGCACCGGTGTGCGGTTGTCGGACGGATCGACGAACATCCTCCCCGTCGGAGACGCCGAGGCCGTCGAAGCCGGCTGGGCGTTGCACGCGCGACTGGTCCGGCGCCACCTCGAGCGCGGCTTCTATCAGGGGTGGGACCTCCACCCCGCGCAGCTCGTCACCCGCTTCCTGGCCACATACGCCTTCTATCGCGACGGATTCGATTCCGCCGCAGTGCGTCTGCGCAACTACGCGCACAAGCTCGAGTCGTCGGTGCTCGACGAACCGGCGACGGCCCGCGCACTCGCCGGCTTCATCCGACGCGGCGAGGTGTGCGGCGCGCTGACCGTCGACGAGGTCGAGACCGCGACCGATCTGCCCATCGAGAAGGTGCGCGACTTCGCACTCCCCCACTCACAGAGGACAACCCGATGAACGCGACGCCGTACTACACCCCCGCCGGTGGACTCCCGCCGCAGACCGACCTGCTGAGCGACCGCGCGGTCGTCACCGAGGCGTACACGGTGATCCCGCGCGGCGTGCTCCGCGACATCGTCACCTCGGTCTTCCCGGAGTGGACCGACACCCGCGCCTGGGTGCTCAACCGCCCGGTACCCGGTGGCGCGCAGACCTTCGCCCAGACCATCGTCGAGGTCGCCCCGGGCGGCGGATCGGCTGCGCCCGAACCGCAGTCGGAGGTCGAGGGTTTCGTCTTCGTCACCGCCGGATCGCTGACTGTGAGCATCGCGGGCGAGGAACACGTCCTGACCGACGGCGGCTTCGGCTACCTGCCCGCGGGCACACCGTGGTCGGCACACAACCGCGGCGACGTCCCCGTCTCCTTCCACTGGATTCGTAAGCGTTACGAGCCCATCGCGGGTCACGAGCCGGCCCCGAAGTTCGGCAACGAGCGCGACATCGAGCCCTCCCCGATGCCCGACACCGACGGCGCCTGGCGCACAACACGAATGCTCGATCCGCTGGATCTCGCCTACGACATGCACGTCAACATCGTGACCTTCGAGCCCGGCGCGTCGATCCCCTTCGCCGAGACCCACGTGATGGAACACGGCCTCTACGTCCTGGAGGGCAAAGCCGTCTACCGGCTCAACGAGGACTGGGTGGAGGTCCAGGAGGGCGACTACATGTCCCTGCGCGCCTTCTGCCCGCAGGCCTGCTACGCCGGCGGGCCGTCGAACTTCCGGTACCTCCTATACAAGGACGTGAATCGGCAGATCGTGCTCTGAGAGGTCGCCTCCGGTTCCTGTCGTACCGTGAGAGACGATGCGTATCGCGGTGGTGGAAGACGACGACGGGGTCGGTGACGCACTCGTCGACGCCCTGAACGAGGTCGGCCACGAACCTCGTCGGATGCGCCGCGGTGCCGATCTCCTCCTCGGTCACCGGGACTTCGACCTCGCGCTTCTCGACCTGGGGCTGCCCGACGAGGACGGGCTGACTGTGCTGCGCAGGCTGCGGGCGGTGAGTGAGATGCCGGTCGTGGTGCTCACCGCGCGGCAGGACGAGAGGTCGGTGGTGCGTGCGCTCCGCGGGGGCGCCGACGACTATGTGGTGAAACCGGCGCGCCTCGGCGAGCTGATGGCCCGCCTGGAGGTGGTCGCCCGTCGGCGCACCGCCGACGCACCGGCACCCGCGGCGCGACAGATCGCCACCGGCGACATCGTCGTCGATCTCGACGCGCGACTGGTGACCGTGGCCGGCACCGACGTCGCCCTCACTCCCAAGGAGTTCGAACTCCTCGCGCACCTCGTCACCCGCCGGGGGGAGGCGGTGAGCCGCGAACAGTTGATGGACGCGATCTGGGGCGACGCCTACGTCGCCATCTCGCGCAGCCTCGACGTCCACATGACCGCGCTCCGGGCCAAGCTCGGCAGGCCGGGCGTGATCGAGACGATCCGCGGGTACGGCTACCGCTGGGGTTCCTGAACGATGTGGCGCCGCGTACTGCTCGTGCTCGTCGTCTATTCGGCGATCGTGGTCCTGGGCCTGGCGGTACCTCTCGCGACGACGGCGAGTCGTGAACGGCTGCAACGGTTCACCGAGAGCCGGACCGCGTCCGCGGTCTATTTCACCGACCTCGCGGATCGAGACCCGGAGATGCGGGGTACGGAACTCCAGCGGGCCGCCGAGCGCTACCGCGACCTCTACGACGAAGGTGTCCTGGTGGTCGATCGAGCCGGCACGACGCGCGCCTCGGCCGGCCTCTCGGCCCGGTCACCCGAGGTCGCCGAGGCCGTCTCCGAGGCACTGCGCAATCAACGCACCCGGATCGCGTCGGGGTTGACACCCTGGTCGCCCGACTCGGTACTCGTGGCCATGCCGATCGGCACGGGCACCCAGGTCGACGGCGCGGTCGTCATCGAGGCATCGACGACGGCGGCGAAACGCGATGTCGTCGGAACGTGGGCAGTGATCGCCGCCGGGGCCCTCGCGATGCTCGTGATCGGGTCGATGATCGCGGTTGCGTTGTCGCGGTGGACGGTTCGCCCACTCACGGCGTTGTCGGCACGGGTGCGCTCGCTGCGCGCCTCGATCATCGACAGCGGCCCGTCAGCGCACGACACGCCCCTGGGTGGGCCGCCCGGTCAACGGCACACCGGCCCACCGGAGGTCCGCGAGCTGGCCCGGATCTTCGACGCGATGGCGGACGACGTCGAGAACGCCACCGCCGCCCAGCGCCGCCTGGTCGCCGACACCGCGCACGCACTTCGTAATCCCTTGGCAGCGGTCCGCTTTCGCCTCGACACCCTCGGCCTCGGATTGGCCGGCCGCTCGCTGGAATCGCATCAGAAGACCATCGTGGAGATCGACCGGCTCGACCGCATCGTCGACGACCTCCTCGTCCTCGCCACCGCCGAGTCGCGGCCCGCCGGTTCCACCACAGGGGTCTGCGACGTCGCCGCCGTGCTGGTCGAGCGCCACGATTTCTGGGCGGACGCGCTCGCCGACGCGGGGATGTCGGCGTCGATCACTTCGCCGCCCCGGCCCGGGTCGGTGATCGCCGCGCTCGACGAGGACGACCTCATCCGGGCGATGGACGTCCTGATGAGCAACGCGGTCAACCACGCCGGGGAAGGTGCCCACGTAGAGCTGGGCTGTCGATCCGAGGGAGCGCGTATCCGGGTCTGGGTCGCCGACACCGGACAGGGCGTGACGGCCGACGACTTGCCACGGATCACGGAGCGGTTCTTCCGCGCGTCGTCCGGCAGCGGGCCGGGCTCCGGACTCGGATTGGCCATCGCCGCGGCCCTTGTCGAAGGAGCCGGCGGCGAACTGGAGGTGACCGCCGGACGCCCCGCGGGACTGCGGGTGGACCTCTGGATCCCGGCGGCCGACGTCCCGTTCCACTAGGCCGTGGACGACCTGTCCTAAGGGACTGTTAGGAAACGGCGATCGGCTTCCGTTCCGCCTGTGACTGCGTTCACAGTATTAGGGGCACCGACGCCGGACCGGGTCGGGTGCACGTTCGACGACCTGGAGGACCCTGATGACCGACTCGCCCACCCGGCAGCCCGCGAACGCCCGGAGCGCACCGCCGACGTCGTCGGCCGCGGCGACGCGTCGTGCCGTGCTCAACACCCTGCGCGGGTCCTCCGGCAACCTCGTCGAGTGGTACGACGTCTACGTCTACACCGTCTTCGCGACGTACTTCGAGAGCCAGTTCTTCGACTCGGCCGACAAGAACTCGACCGTCTACGTGTACGCCATCTTCGCCGTCACCTTCCTGATGCGGCCGGTCGGCTCCTGGTTCTTCGGTCGGTACGCGGACCGTCGGGGCCGCCGGGCGGCGCTGACGTTCAGCGTGTCGTTGATGGCGGCGTGCTCCCTCGTCATCGCGCTGACACCGGGTCGCGAGTCGATCGGCGTATGGGCGGCGGTCGTCCTGGTGCTCTGTCGACTGGTACAGGGGTTCGCGACCGGCGGTGAGTACGGCGCGTCGGCCACCTACATGTCCGAGGCGGCCACCCGCGAGCGTCGCGGCTTCTTCTCGTCGTTCCAGTACGTCACACTCATCGGCGGACACGTACTGGCGCAGCTCACCCTGCTGGTGATGCAGGGCTTCCTCGACAAGGACCAGATCTCCGACTTCGGTTGGCGCATCGCGTTCCTCATCGGCGGCGTGGCCGCCGTGGTCGTCTTCTGGCTGCGCCGCAGCATGGACGAGTCGCTCACCCCGGAGCAGTTGGAGGCCGTCCGCAGCGGGGCCGACTCCGAGTCCGGCTCGATCCGCGAACTCGTCCTGAACTACTGGCGACCCCTGCTGGTCTGCTTCCTGGTCACCATCGGCGGCACCATCGCCTTCTACACCTACAGCGTCAACGCACCGGCCATCGTCAAGACCGCCTACGAAGACCACGGTCGCACCGGGACCTGGATCAACCTCATCGGTTTGATCTTCCTGATGGTGTTGCAGCCGATCGGCGGGATGATCAGCGACAAGGTCGGACGCAAACCCGTCCTCATCTTCTTCGGCGTCGGCGGTGTCCTGTACACCTACGTCCTGATCACCTACCTGCCCCAAACAACCTCGGTGGCAACGTCGTTGACCCTGCTCGCCATCGGCTACATCATCCTCACCGGCTACACCTCCATCAACGCGATCGTGAAGGCGGAGCTCTTCCCCTCTCACGTCCGCGCGCTGGGAGTGGGTCTGGGCTACGCGCTCGCGAACTCGGCGTTCGGCGGCACCGCACCGCTGATCTACCAGGCCGCCAAGAACGGCGGTCATGTCCCGTGGTTCATCGCCTACGTCACCGTCGTGATCGCAGTCTCGCTGATGGTCTACATCTTCGTCCTGCGCAACAAGGCGGAGACCCCGCTCGATCGCGAGCAGGGGCGGGCCTTCCTCGACGCAGAGGCCGTTGCCCGGCGGGCCTAAGGTGTCACCATGTCGTTCGCGCGCGGGCCGGTGGACCGGCGGATAATGCTCCGCGGGGCCACCGGCCTGGGCGCGCTGCTTCTCCTGACCGCGTGCGGAACCGAACGCGGCGCACCGGTACGCCTCGCGGCGGGAGAGCCCGGCGGGTTCTTCTGGGAGTTCGCCGGTCTTCTCGCCGCGGCGGCGGACCGGTCCGGCGCGCCGGAGATCCGCCCGCGGCAATCCGGCGGCTCTGCTGAGAACCTCGACGCCCTGGCGGACGGTTCCGCGGAACTCGCCATCAGTCTCAGCGACACGGCCATCGAGCGCGCGGGCCCACAGCTGACGGCGCTCGGATGCGTGTACGAGAACTACTTTCAGGTGGCGGTCCGCACCGGGTCCGGGATCGCGACGGTCGCCGACCTGCGCGGGCGGTCGGTGAGTGTCGGAGCACCGGGGTCCGGCGCCGCCGGACTCTCCGAGCGGGTACTCGCCGCAGCCGGCCTCGATGCCGGCCGCGACATCCGCCCGGTCCAGCAGACGATGGCCGACGCCGGCGCCGCCCTTGCCGCGGGAGAGGTCGACGCCGTCATGTGGGCGGGCGGTCTGCCGACCCCGGCGTTCACCGACTTGCGCGTGCCGATCGTCCTGCTCGACCTCGGTGGCGTAGTCGCGGGCCTACGACAGCGGTTCGGACCCGCATACGAGCCCGTACGCATCCCGGCCGACATCTACGGCCGGCACCCCGCGGTCACCACCGTCGGGATCGCGAATCTCCTGCTCGCCCGTCGGGATGTGCCGGATGCGACCGCCGCGGCCATCGCCGACGTCCTGCTCGACCAGGCTGCTCACCTCGTGCCCGCCCAGGCGATCGGCAGCCAGTTCCTCGACGCGCAGTCGTTGATCCTCACCGGACCCATCCCCCTGCATCCGGGTGCCGCGGGCGAGTACCGCCGTCGGCACGGGTGAACCGCAGCCGCTCGGCGACGGGTCGCGGTCCGTGATACACCTAGGCCGACGAGTCGAGGGTCGAGAGGATCACATGAAACTGGTGGCATCCCGCCGCTCCGAGTTGGTCGCCGGATTGTTCGCGATCACACTGATCGCCGCCGGTTGCGGCACGTCAGACGCCGACGAGTCACCCTCCGGAGCCTCGACGACCGGGGGTTCGACGACGACCTCAGCGGCCGGCGACACGACGGGCCCCGTTCCTGTCGTGGAAAACGCGAAGCCCACCGAGACGACGGTCATGGGCGAGGACGATGTCGAGGTGACCCTCACCGGTCCGATCGCAACGAAGTACGCGTCGGCGACCGAGGCACAGCGGGCCGCCCTGGGCAAGCCGTTGACCGGGGATCACAACGCGGGGACACGAGAGAGTGGCGTTGTCTACCAACAGTTCCGCGGTGGCGTGATCATCGCGAGGGACAGCGACCCCGCAACGCCCGGGTACATCGTCACCTCCGGCAAGATCCGGGACGCCTGGAACACCGAGCGCGCTCCGGACGGCACCCCGTTGCTCCTCGGCACCAACGGCTCGGCCGGGCCGCTCGGTGTGCCCACGAGCGACGTGACGGTCGACGGTGACCTCGAGGTGGTCACCTTCGAGCACGGCGAGATCTCCGAGAACACCGAGACCGGCGAGGTGACCGTCACGGTCAACGGCAAGATCGTGCCCTCCGGTTTGCGGTGAGGCGATGAGACGTCGGATTGTCGCGGTGGCTGTCAGCGTGATCGCGCTCGTGGCCGGTGGTTGCTCGACTCCGCCGGACCAGCAGTCGTCAACGCCATCACCGTCTTTCGGTACGCCATCGGCTGCGCACGGACCCGCGACGGCTCCCCCGGTCCCCGCGGGGACCGAATCCTTCGACGTCGTCCGCGTCGAGTATCTCGATTCCGACGATGCCGACCCCGCCGAGAACTGGGCCGATCTGTACCTGCCTGCGGGCGCCCGCGACGACGACTCGCTGCCGCTGGTGACGATCATCCATGGTGGCGGTTGGGAAAGCCGGGCCGGTGCAGAGCAATTCGACGAGATGGCCAGAGACCTCGCCGACCGGGGGTTGGCCGTCTACAACGTGGAGTACCGACGTCTGGGCACCGGCGGAGGGTGGCCCACGACCTTCCACGACGTGGCCCGAGCACTCGACCATGTGCCCGCGATGGCCGAGACCTACCCGCAGTTGCGAATCGACGACGAGCTGGTGGTCGGTCACAGCGCCGGTGCGCAATTGGCCGTGTGGGGCGGCACGCGCCATCGCCTCACCGATGACGAAGTGGGTTCGCGTCCGGCCTTCGTTCCATCCCGGGCGGTGTCCATCTCCGGCCCGCTCGACATGCGCTACGCCGTCGGCCACGGCAACAACCGGGTGATCACCCATGTCCTGGGTGGCACACCACGACAGGTCCCCGCGCGCTATGACTCGGTCGACCCTATCCGCAATCTCGATCCGGCGCTACCGGTCACCTTGTTCCACGGACTGGCCGACGACGACGTCGATCCGACCAACTCCCGCCGCTACGCGACCGCCCTTGACGCCGCCGGCGGCTCGGCCGAGCTGCACATGTTCGACGGCGAGACCCACACCTCCCTCGTCCACCGCCAGTCCCCGTCCTACACCCGAATTCTCGACCGGCTCACCGAGATCACGCGGACCGACATCGATGAGCTGCGCGACGAATAGCTACGCCGCCTCTCGGACGACTGGTGCTGAGCGAGTCTCGTTGCGCTGCTTCCATTCCCACACCGCGTAGAGCACCTCGGTGGTGTAACCCAAATCCATCCGACCCCCACCGATCGGCACCGTCGCCTCTGTATCGATTCGAGGGTTCGGCTGCCACTCCGGCGGCTTCGAAGTCTTTGGCGCCGCTTCGATCTCGGCACCGTCCGGGCGATGAAAGCTGAACCGCTGCTCACCGTGTGCGGTGATCGCAAACTCGCCCTGATGCAACGCCCGATGACACGACCCACACAACGAGATCAGATTGTCCGGATCCGTCCGCCCACCCGCCGACCACAACTGCACATGATGGGCATGCAGATGACGCGTCCGACCACACCCCGGCACCTGACAACACCGATCCCGCACGAACAACGCCCTGATCAGGGCTTTGTTCGGCACCCGCTTCCGACGCCCCACCCCCAACAACGCCAGCTTGCCGGGCTGCCCGGGAACCCGGCGACTCACCACATCCCGAGTCGACGCCCCGCACCGGGCTTCGTCCACCTCGGCCTCCGACAACGCCGGACCGTCATCGAGATGAGCCGACTCCACCCCGTCACCGGCATGAATCAGGATCTCCGCACCCGGCGCAAGATCGGGCATCGCGATCCCGTCATGCACCATGTCGGCCATCGCCACCACCGCCGGCGCAACATTCGACGGCACCTGCCGCCACAGATCCCGACGCCGAGACGGAACCACCTCCGAATCCTCAGGTGCCGAACCGGCGTCAGTGTTCCGCGGAACACTCTCAGCCGACGGTAGATCCGGATCATCGCAGGTCCGGGTGCGTTCATACTCCGCACGCACCGTCCCGGCCAAAAACCGCGCCCCATCCAACGGACTCAACCGCAGCGACACCGACAACGACCCGTCATCGTTCCACTTCCACCGGCCCGTCGACTCCACCGGCGGCCGGCTTTCCTCTTCGACGCCACAGTTGCGGTCGACCTGGCCCATCGCCCGTACCGCCCGATCCAACTGACTCGCCGTGCACGACAACGCCAGATTCACCAACTCCGCCTCCCGCTCCGGCGTAGCCACCCGTGTCAGGGCGCGGACCTTCGAATACGTCAGCCGACCCTCGCGAAACGCCGTGCGGATCGCCGGCAATTCTCGTATCGCCTTGGCGACCCTCAACTGCTCATGCGCCGTTCGCGGTGCAATGCCGGCCTTCCACGACAACCAGTGCGCCAGCGAATGAATCCCCGGCCCCCGCCACGACTCCCGCCCATCGAGTTCTGCCACCAACTCAAGAAAGTCCGCTGTCAGCGCAGTGATCTGCGCGGCATACCCCAGCACACGGCCCTCGAGCACCTCATCCGTCAGCGACTCCGGATCCGCACCGTCGAACATCGACGACACATCCCCACCGGAACGAAAAGCACTGACCCCCACCGCAACCCCCAGAACCGAGCGAGAAGTACAGCAACAAGATATCGCCCGGCACCGACAAACGCGCGCGCCTCAACCCGAGGTCACAGTGTTCCGCGGAACAGTGCGCCGGCTGGCGGCGACCTCGACTCAGCTCGCCGCACTCTCCCGCTGCGCGACCTTGGGTTCGATCACCTCGGTCGCGTAGGTCTTACCCCACTCGTTGAGGGCGGTGACGAAGGGGCGCAACGCCCGTCCCTGTTCGGTGAGCGAGTACTCAACTCTCGGTGGGACTTCGGGATAGGCCGTGCGCTGCACGATGCCGTCACATTCGAGTTCACGTAGCTGGCGGGTGAGCACTCGTGGCGTGACCGGACCGACTGCCCGCCCGAGGGCGCCGTATCGCATCGGCCCCTCGAGAAGGTTCTTGACGATGGTCATCTTCCAGGAACCGCCGAGCACGGCGACGCTCACCTCGACCGGGCACACCTCGTAGGCGCGTCGAACCGGGTCGCGCAACACGGGATCATCCTGGTTCTCCATCGCACATCCCTGCCATCGCCGTGGACATTCTCGTCCATATGGACAATATTGTGCATACTACCGCCGACGTGCATCAGGCGTTAGACAGAAGTCATGTACCTTTCCGTCGACAACCCCGAGAACTCTGTAGACCAGGACTTCGCGCGCTTCACCTCCCCGACGGTCGGAGCAACCCTCGGCTCGGTCGCGATTCTCGCGACCGTCGCGACTGCGGTCCTCTCCGACACCGGAACACTGTCGGGGTTGCTCGGGATGGCCGGCGCCGGGGCGCTCCTGGCCCTGATGCAGATCGCCGTGCAGTGTCAGGCGGCGATACTCGTCCTGCGAGACAGACGATGGCTTCCGGCACTGCCGCCCGCGGCGATCTGCGCCGCGACACTGACCGCGCTCTACCTGCTGGCCTTCGATCACGCTGCCGGCTGGTACCTGCTCCTCATCAGCGCAGTAGCTGTCGCCGGGTATGTCGCGGTGCTCGGGGAGGGGCACGCAGCCATCCGCGTCTTCGACGGCGCCGAACGTCATATCGAGGACACACCAAGGCACCGGTGAAGCCAACTGCCGACGCCACCAGGCGGACCTCGAGGCGCTGCCATCTCACGGACGGGCGACTTCGAGCGAACAGGGAGGCAGGCTACATGAGGACAGACAGCTTCGAACCGGTGGTCGTCGACGATGACCAGGACGCGTCCCGGGCAGGTCGCGCGCTGGCAGTGATCTCGACGCAGCGCGATCAACTCATAATCCTGACCGTGCACGGCAGCATCGACCTGCTCACCGTCCCGCAGTTGGGTGCCGCAGTTCTTGAAGCAGTGAGCGAGCAACCCCGGGGGCTGATCGTCGATCTCACCGCCACCGACTTCCTCGCGTCGTCCGGCATCGCCGCGCTCCTCGCCGCACACGCGGCCGTAATCCCGGCTGGCGGCCGGTTCGGCGTCGTCGGCGGGCATCCCGCCATCACTCGGCCCCTGCGGCTGACGGGCCTGGATGACACTCTCGACCTCTACCCCACCCTGGCCGACGCGTTCTCGGCGATGGTCCCGGACTGAGGGCGCCGGCTCACTCCGCGCCGAGAAACTGGACGAGGACCGCGTTCACCGCCTGCGGCGCCTCGATCGGGATGAGGTGCGTCCCGGGGATCACGGCCAGCCGGGCACCCGGAATGGCGGCGACGACGTCGCGGCTGTGCTCGAGCGTCACCTCGTCGCGGTCACCCTGCATGACCAGCGTCGGTGCGGTGATCGCGGCCAGATCACGGAGATCGATTTCGGGTTCGGAGTTGATCATGGCCATCGTCTTGTCGAAGATGACCTGGAAATGTTCTGCCCCGTCCGGGGATTCGGACGCGTAGTCCGCAGCGAAGAACTTCATCAGCTCGTCATCGGCGGAATCGAGCGCGTCGAGGATGCCGCCGACCGCCCGGCCCGAACTGTTGTAGTACTGGCCGATCAGTACCAGATGCCGGACCAGGTCGGGCCGGCGCAGCGCGACCAGCACACCCACCACCGCGCCATCGCTCCACCCGACGATCTCGGCGGGACCACCGACCACCTCGTCGAGGTAGGCGATCGTCTCCTCGGCCATGTCCGCGTAGTGGAACTCGTCGGTCACGTCCGGGCTGTGTCCGTGACCGTGACGCTCCGGACAGAACACCTTCCACCCCGCGTCCACAAGGGCCGGCACCTGCCCGCCCCACGACGATGCACCCGAGAAGGCGCCGTGGAGCAGCACGAGCGGCTGCCCGGCGCCCTGGATCTCGTGCCAGACACGGGTATTCGGCGTCGGATGACTGATGGTCGTGTACTCGCGGATCGGAGAGGTCACGTGACCACCGTACGGGGGCATCGGTGCGGCCGATGAGAAACCGGCGTCGAGCGGGTCAGCCTTGTTGAGTGCACACACGACGAGAGGGAGTCCCATGCCCACCGACACCACGCAGGCACGATCGATATCGGCGGCCGCCGATCACATGCTCGCTCTGACCGCCACAGTCGCCGACGCCGACCTGGGCCGTCCGACCCCCTGCGGCGACATGGACCTCGCCGCGCTGGTCGCCCACGTCGACGGCCTGTCCCAGGCCTTCGCGGCCGCGGCGCGGAAGGACTTCGGACCGCTGACCTCGACGCCGCCGGACCCAGCGCAGAGTCAGCTCTCGACGCAGTGGCGCGACGACCTGCGTCGCCACGTCCACGACCTCGCCGACTCCTGGGATGACCCCGCCGCCTGGGACGGCATGACCCGGGCGGGCGGTGTCGAACTGCCGGCCGAGATCATGGGACTCGTGGCGCTGTCGGAACTCGTGCTGCACGGATGGGACATCGCACGTGCCATGGGCATCCCGTTCGACATCTCCGACGACATCCTCCAGGTCGTCTTCGACCTCCACTACCCACCCCAACCGCAGGAAGAGCGCGACGGCATGTTCGGGCCGGTGGTCGAGGTACCCGACGACGCACCCCTCGTCGACCGCCTCGCCGCCTTGACCGGACGGGATCCCCGGTGGCCGCAGGCGGCGAAGGCGGACTAGCGGTTGAACGGCCAGCCGGTGATCTTCTTCTCCCGCGGCGGGGCGTAGGTCCGTATCTTCGACGTCGAGAGCCCCATTCGGACAAGACCTTCGGCGATCGTGACCGCCGCCCGCACACCGTCGACGATCGGCACTCCGGTCGCCTCACGAACCTGCTCCTCGAGTTCGGCCATGCCGCCGCACCCGAGGCAGATCACCTCGGCGTGGTCGTCGCTGACCGCACGCGTGGACTGTTCCACGATCGCCTTCACGGCCCGCTCCGGGTCCGACTCGAGTTCCAGCACACCGAGTCCCGACGCCCGCACCGATGCGCACCGCTGGTCGAGGCCGGCGAGCTTGAGCCGGTCCTCGATGAGCGGGACCGTCCGGTCCAGGGTCGTCACCACCGAGAAGCGGTGTCCCAGATACATCGCCGTCGACGCCGCGGCCTCGGTGATGTCGACGACCGGCACCTCGAGGAGCTCCTGGAGTCCCTCTCGGCCGTGTTCGCCGTAACCGGCCTGGATGACCGCGTCATACGGTTCGGGGTAGGCGAGGATCGCGTCCATCACGGCGATCGCGGCGAGGTAGGACTCGAAATTCCCCTCACACGAGTCGGCGCCGAAACGCGGTGTGATCCCCACGATCTCGGTCCCCGGGGAGGCGACCGAGCGGGCCGAGTCGGCGATGGCCTCGGTCATCGACACGGTGGTGTTGACGTTGGCGACCAGGATGCGCACGGTGATGTCCTTTGTGGGTCAGTGAGTGCTGGCGACGGAGATCGACTCGCCCGACACCTCGGCGAACGGACCGCGACGGTCGGCGACCGCCAGGTACACGATCGCACCGAGACCGGCGCCGATGAACCAGGAGAACTCCGAGATCACCTCGAAGGCCGGGACGAAGGCCATCACCAGGGCGATGGCCGCAGTCGGGACGAGCGCGAGGATCGCCCGCATGTTGACCCCGTTCCGGTAGTGGTAGGCGGCGCCCGGTGCCTCGGTGAACAACGCGGGCACGTCGATTCGCGAACGGCGGACGAGCCAGTAATCGGCCATGACGATACCGAACAGCGGGCCGAGAAGGGCACCGAGTCCGCCGAGGAAGTAGTTGATCACCGCCGGCGAGTTGTAGAGGTTCCACGGCAGGATGACCAAGCCGATGATCGCGGCGACGAGCGCCGCGCGCCGGAAGTCGAGGTGGCGCGGGAACAGGTTGGACAGCGCGTAGATCGGCGCGACGAAGTTGGCCATGAGGTTCACGGCGACAGTGAGGATCAGCAGCGCGAGGCAGGCCAGCACCAGCAGGAACGTGTTGGGAACGGTCTGGACGATGTCCGACGGCGACTCGATGACTGTGCCGTTGATGCGGAACTGCGCTCCGGCGAGGGTGATCACGATGGCGCCGAAGAGCAGCATGTTCAGCGGGATGCCCCAGAAGTTCCCGCGCACGATCGCTTTTCGCGATTCCGCGTTGCGGGTGAAGTCACAGAAGTTGAGGACGAAGGTCCCGTAGATCGCCACCCACAGGCTCGCGCCGCCGATGATCTGGAGCCACATGTCCACGCCGGTCAGCGAATCGGGCGTCGACCACGCGATGGTCCAGTCGGCGTTGCTCAGCATCCAGACGGCCAGGGCGACCATGGTGACCAGGATGACCGGACCGGCGAAGGCCTCGTAGCGACGGATCATCTCCATGCCGTAACTGACGATGATCACCTGGATCACCCACAGCGAGACGAACGAGATCCAGCCCAGGGTGGAGAGCCCGAGGAAACGATTGGTGTCCAGGTCGGCGGCGCCGGGGAACAGCGCCACCAGCATGATTCGCAGGACGACCGACGCGAGGTAGGTCTGGATGCCGAACCACGCGATCGCCACCCCACCGCGGATGAGGGCGGGGATCTGGGCGCCGCGGAACCCGAACGAGATGCGGCTCATGACCGGGAACGGCACGCCCGTCTTCTCCCCCATGAAGCCGGAGAGATTCAGCAGCAGGAAGAGGAACACCCCACCCAGCACCAGGGCGGTCAGGATCTGCCACCCGCCGAGCCCGAGCGCGAACAGACCGATGGCGAAGGCGTAGTTGCCGAGACTGTGTACGTCGTTGGCCCACAACGTGAAGATGTTGTAGGTGTTCCAGCGTCGTCCGACGCGGCTGGTCGGTGCCAGGTCGTCGTTGTACAGCTTCGGACTCAGCCCGGCCGGGACGGTGCCGGTGACCTCCGAAACCGGTCCGTCGACGGGGGCTGTGTGCTGCTCAGTGCTCATGTCTGCACTTTCGGTCGGACGGTCATCGATGACCGCGCTCCTACACTCGCGGAGTTCCGTGATGTGGAATGAATTTTCCGCGTTCGTGACAGTTAGCCTGACGATCGAGGCCGTTGTCAATAGCACGACACCGGCCTACTCGCGAGTTGAGTTCCGAAATGACGCAGCTTCATTCCATGATGAGGAATAACCTGGGTTAGTCTCTGGAACGACACCGGACACGGCACCAGCAAGGAGTCCCGCCCCATGACCGCAACACCCGATGCCCCGGCCGCTACTTCCGACGCACCGTTCGACCTGGTCGTGCGGGGTGAACAGACTCTCACCACGGCCGGCATCGTGGCCCGCGAGATCGGTATCCGCGACGGTCGGATCGTCGCGATCGAGCCCCTCGGCAGCGGACTGACCGGGGCCGAGGTCATCGAGCTCGCCGACGATCAGGTCATGATCCCCGGACTCGTGGACACCCACGTACACGTCAACGAGCCCGGGCGCACCGAGTGGGAGGGTTTCGACTCGGCCACCCGGGCGGCGGCCGCGGGTGGTGTCACCACGCTCATCGACATGCCGCTCAACTCGATCCCGCCGACCGTGAACGTCGACGCGTTGGCCGAGAAACGTGCTGCGGCACAAGGTAAGACACACATCGACGTCGGATTCTGGGGCGGCGCCATCCCGGGCAACGAGGACGATCTGCGCGGCCTGCACGACGCGGGTGTGTTCGGCTTCAAGTGCTTCCTGCTGCATTCGGGAGTGGACGAGTTCCCGCACCTGACGGCCGACGAGATGGAAGCCGACATGGCCAAACTCGCCGAATTCGACTCGCTGATGATCGTCCACGCCGAGGACTCCCGCGCCATCGACAAGGCCCCCTCCCCCGAGGGCGATGAGTACACCCGCTTCCTCGCGTCCCGTCCGCGCGGCGCCGAGAACCTGGCGATCGCGGAGGTCATCGAGCGGGCGCGCTGGACCGGCGTCCGCGCCCACGTCCTCCACCTGTCGTCGTCGGACGCGCTGCCGATGCTGGCCAGCGCGAAGCGCGACGGTGTGAAGATCACTGTCGAGACCTGCCCGCATTACCTCACCCTGCTGGCCGAAGAGGTACCCAACGGCGCGACGGCCTTCAAGTGCTGCCCGCCCATCCGCGAGGCCGGCAACCGTGAACTGCTGTGGGAGGGGCTGCTGGCCGGCACCATCGACTGCATCGTCTCCGACCACTCGCCCTCGACCGTCGACCTCAAGGACCCCGAGAACGGCGACTTCGGCGTCGCATGGGGTGGGGTCGCCTCGCTTCAGCTCGGGCTGTCGCTCATCTGGTCCGAGGCAAAGAAGCGCGGCATCGACCTGCCGCAGGTCATCGAGTGGATGGCGTCGAAACCCGCCGACCTCGCCGGTCTGCCGACGAAGGGCCGCATCGCCCTCGGTTGCGACGCCGACTTCGCGATCTTCGAGCCGGAGTCCGCGCAGATCGTCGACGTCAACCGCCTCCACCACAAGAATCCGGTGAGCCCGTACGACGGCCGTGCGCTCGCCGGCGTGGTCAGGGGCACCTGGGTTCGCGGGCAGAAGGTGGACTTCGAGACCGCCCGGGGCCGGATGCTCCGGCGCGGCGACGTCTGAGCCCCGGTCCCCGCTGCCTGAGCCCCCGGTAAGCTGGGCCGAATGAGTTCGGATGACCAGCACACCGGCCTGGCCGATGAGTTGGCCGCGCGTTCCGACGACGCGCTGACCGAGCTCCTCCTCGAACGCCCCGACCTCGCCTCACCGACGCCGTCGGGGACGCGGGTACTGGCGCAACGGGCGCTGTCGGCGGCGTCGTTGGCCCTGGCCGGCGAGGATCTCGACGTCCTTGCCGTCGCGGTTCTGGAAGAGGTCGCCGCCCGCCACAGCCGCAGCCCGAAGAAGTCGCGGCGTCCGTCGGTCACCACGATCGTCAAGGCCCTGTCCAGCCGCGCCGATGCGGCCGCCGTGCGCGCCCGCCTCGATCTCCTCCGACACCGCGCGATCCTCTGGGGCGACGACTCGTCGCTGTGCGCCGGTGAACACGTCGACTCCGCGATGCCGTGGAAGGCCAAGCACCTCAGCGGTCCGCTCGTCGGGCGGTCGGGCGAGGAGATCGCGGCGATGATCGCCGATCTCGACGAGCGACCCCTCGGTCTGCTGCACACCCTCGCCCGCGGTCCGGCCCTGGGCCGCAGTCGTGATGCGGCCCACGACGCCGACCCGTCCTCCCCGGTCGCCCGACTGATCTCGTCGGGCCTCCTCGCGCGCATCGACGATCAGACCGTCGAGCTACCGCCGATGGTGGGCGCCGTGCTCCGCGAGGAACCTGCTTGGCGCACAGACGTGTTGGAGCCGCCACCGCTCCACGAACCCGGCGCGAAGCCACGTTTCGGGGCCAAGGCGGTCGACGCCGCAGCCGGCGGCGAGGCACTCGAACTCATCCGTCACCTCACCCAGCTGATCGCGGTCCTCGGCGCGACGCCGGCGGCGGTGCTCCGCTCCGGCGCGCTCGGCGTCCGCGAGCTCCGTCGTCTGGCGAAGCTGACCGGTCTCGAGACACAGCGGGTCGCGTTCCTCGTCGAACTCGCCGCCTATCTCCGGCTCATCGACGCGGGCTTCCCGGATCCCCCGCCGCCCAACGATTCCGGCGAGCAGTCCTTCGCGCCCACCTCCACCGCCGACACCTGGTTGCACCAACCGCGCGAACGCCAGTGGCTCGCGCTGGCCGACGCCTGGATGCACATGCCGCGCCGCGCCTGGCAGGTCGGCGAACCCGATCGCGACGGCAACGCGCTGCCGACGCTGGGCTCGGACCTCCACGACGCGTACGCCCCGGTGCAGCGTCAGCTCATCCTGTCCACCCTCGCCCACGCCGACCCCGCGGTGGGCGTCCCCGCCGACACCCTCCTCGCGAACCTCCATTGGCACCGCCCCCGTCAGATCCGGCGCTTCAGCCACCGCGTCGTCGCCGAGACCCTGCGTGAGGCACGGGAATTGGGCCTGGTTGCGCATGACGCTCTGACCACCGTCGGTCGTGCGTACACCATCGAGGAGTCACCGGACTCCGACCCCGCCGACGTCGACGCCGCGGTGCTCGCCGCGATGCGCAAGGCCCTGCCCGAACCGGTGGACCACTTCCTGACCCAGGCCGACCTGACGCTGACCGTACCCGGCCCGATGACGCCCGAACTCGCCGAACAGGTGGAGCTCGTCGCCGATCTGGAATCGGGCGGTGCGGCATCGGTCTATCGGGTCTCACCCGAGAGCGTGCGCCGAGCGCTCGACGCGGGCCGCAGCAGCAACGAATTGCTCTCGATGTTCACGAAACACTCGAGAACCCCGGTGCCACAGTCACTCACGTATCTCATCGACGACGTCGCACGACGCCACGGCCAGTTGCGCGTGGGCGTCGCGTCGGCGTTCATCCGCTGCGAGGACCCGACGGTGCTGGCCGCCGTGCTGCGCAGCGCAGCCGCCGAACCGCTCGCGCTTCGCGCGCTGGCCCCCACGGTCGCGGTGTCGCCGTCGGAGGTCCGCGACGTGATCGATCAGCTGCGGGCGGCGGGATTCGCTCCGGCGGGCGAAGATTCGTCCGGAGCCCTGGTCGACCTCCGCGAACGCGGCAGCCGGGTTTCGGTGTCACGGGCACGTCGGCAGGCCCAGCCACGCCGGAACGCGCCGTCGGAGGCACAGCTGCGGTCGGTGGTGACCCGCATCCGCTCGACCGACCGGGCGGCGGCGGCGACCCCGGTGCGCGGCGCCGTCACGACGACCCCGGTGCGGGCGAGCGGCGGAGGCGAATCCGCCACCGCGCTCATCCAGCTCGCACTGCGCGCCAACCGCAGGCTGCGCGTGGGATACGTCGACGCACAGGGATCGGCGAGCCGGCATGTGGTGACCCCGAAAATCCTCGGCGCCGGCCAGCTCGTGGCCGTCGAGGAGGGCAGTAATGACGAGCAACGGTTCTCGCTGCACCGCCTCACCAGCGTCGAGCTGCTCGACGCCTGAGTCCAGCGGGTAGAGACATCATGTGAAAGACGTCTCATCCTTGGTAGCCTCGGGTATGACCGCGGCACCGAAACTCCCCGCTCGCGAACATCTCGGCCTCGTCGCCGACACCTACCAGCACGACCTCGTCGCGCGGATGAAACCCGCGCCGAAGCGTCGCCGGGTGAAGCGGCCGGTCGATCTGGTCACCGCCATCGGGCCTTCTCTCGCCGGCACCAACGTGATCATGCAGCTCGCCAATCCGAAGGTCGGGTACGGCGTCCACGAGAGCCGTGTGCCGTCGGGCAATGCGATCAAGCGACCCATCAAACGGGGGCGCACCACCGGCACATTCCTCGCCGTCGCACTGATGGGCTCCGACGACGACAAGGCCTACATCCACGAGGCCGTCGGCCGCATCCACGACGAGGTGTACTCCACCCAGTCGAGTCCCGTCCGCTACAGCGGGAACGACTCGCGTCTGCAGCTGTGGGTCGCGGTGTGTCTGCTCAAGTACTTCATCGACCAGTACGAACTGCTTTACGGTCCGCTGAGCGCCGAGGAGAAGCAGATGGTGCTCACCGAGGCGCACCCGCTGGGCACCGCACTCAACGTTCCCCGGGACAAGTGGCCGGCGACCTACGACGATCTGCTCGTCTACTGGAACGCCGAACTGTCCTCGCTGCGCATCGACGACCCGGTGCGCGACGAGCTCCGCAGCCTCGCCGACCTGTCCTTCCTGGAGTACCGCGTCGGAAAGCTCGGCACGCTGCTCCACGCCACGATCGGGCCGTCGCTCGCCTACGCGATCAAGGCCGGGCTGCCGCCGGAGTTCCGCACGATGATGCGGTGGCGGTGGACCGAACGCGACGAACGCCGCTATCAGCGGGCGCTCGCCGGCTTCCGCCGCGTCGACCCACTGGTGGCACCCGTACTGCGCGGAATCTTCCGGCTCAACATCATCGATCTGCGGGTGCGCCGCAAGCTCGGTATCCCCGTCTTCTGACTTCGCCGAGGTCACTCTCGTCACAGCGCAGGCCCGACGCTGACAATCGTCGGTGCGATCTGGACAATGGAGCGGGTGACCGATGGACCCCTGATCGTGCAATCCGACAAGACGCTGCTGCTCGAGGTGGATCACCCCGACGCCGCGGCGGCGCGCGCGGCGATCGCACCCTTCGCCGAACTCGAACGCGCCCCCGAGCACGTCCACACCTACCGGGTCACCCCGCTCGCACTGTGGAACGCCCGCGCCGCAGGTCACGACGCCGAACAGGTCGTCGACGCACTCGTGACATACTCGCGCTACGCGGTGCCCCAGCCGCTGCTGATGGACGTCGTGGACACCATGGGCCGGTTCGGCCGGCTGCAACTGGTCAAGCATCCCGCCCACGGGCTGACCCTGGTCAGCCTCGACCAGGCCGTCCTCATCGAGGTGATGCGCAACAAGAAGGTCGCCCCGATGCTGGGTGCCCGCATCGACGACGACACGGTGATCGTCCACCCGTCCGAGCGGGGTCGCCTCAAGCAGGTGCTGCTGAAGGTCGGCTGGCCGGCCGAGGACCTCGCCGGATACGTCGACGGCGAGGCCCACGCCATCGACCTCGCCCAGGACGACTGGCAGCTGCGTGACTACCAGGAGATGGCAGCCGACTCGTTCTGGGCCGGCGGCTCGGGCGTGGTGGTGCTCCCCTGCGGTGCCGGCAAGACGATGGTCGGCGCGGCGGCGATGGCCAAGGCCGGCGCGACGACGCTGATCCTGGTGACCAACACGGTCGCCGGCCGCCAGTGGAAACGTGAACTCATCGCACGCACGACGCTCACCGAGGAAGAGATCGGCGAGTACTCGGGCGAGCGCAAAGAGATCCGTCCCGTCACCATCGCCACCTACCAGGTGATGACGCGGAAGTCGAAGGGCGAGTATAAGAATCTCGACCTGTTCGACTCCCGCGACTGGGGTCTGATCATCTACGACGAGGTCCATCTCCTCCCCGCACCCGTCTTCCGGATGACCGCCGACCTGCAATCGCGTCGTCGACTCGGCCTCACCGCGACCCTGGTCCGCGAGGACGGCCGCGAAGGCGACGTCTTCAGCCTGATCGGACCCAAGCGCTACGACGCCCCGTGGAAGGACATCGAGGCACAGGGCTGGATCGCCCCGGCCGACTGCGTCGAGGTCAGGGTGACCCTGACCGACGAGGAACGCCTGCAGTATGCGGTGGCCGAACCCGAGGAGAAGTACAAGCTCTGCTCGACGGCCCACACCAAGGTCAACGTGGTCAAGGCGATCCTCGACAAGCACCGGGGTCAGCAGACCCTGATCATCGGCGCGTACATCGATCAGCTCGAGGAACTGGGCCGCGAACTCGACGCCCCGGTGATCCAGGGATCGACGAAGAACAAGGAACGCGAGGTCCTGTTCGACCGGTTCCGCTCCGGCGAGTTGCAGACCCTTGTCGTGTCCAAGGTGGCGAACTTCTCCATCGACCTCCCCGAGGCGTCGGTCGCGGTGCAGGTGTCGGGGACGTTCGGGTCACGCCAGGAGGAGGCCCAGCGCCTCGGCCGGCTGTTGCGCCCGAAACGCGATGGCGGACAGGCGCATTTCTACTCGGTGGTGTCGCGCGACACCCTCGACGCCGACTACGCCGCGCACCGCCAACGGTTCCTCGCCGAGCAGGGATACGCCTACCGCATCACCGACGCCGACGACCTCCTCGGCCCGACGATCGGTGAGGGTTCAGCCGGCTGAGTCACAACTAGGCGCCTGGAGCGACCACCGGATAACCGAGCGCAGACGCACCCGCCGTGAGTCGCTGGTCGTAGGCGACGAACGCGGTCATCTCGGCGCGGATCACGGTTGCCGAGGCCAAGTGCAAGGCGTCGAGCGAGCGCAGCGAGGACGGGCCGATCGATTCGGCGATGTCGATGACGGCGGCGCTCAGCGGGATCACGTCCAGAGCATCGAGGAGATCACGCGCTCGCTCATGAAGGCCCGGGCTGCCATCACGCAACGCGGTGCGCATCAATTCGACTCGTCCCAGCGCACTCGTCACCGTCGGGACCCCTGGATGCAGCGCGAACCACTCGATCAGCGGTGCGGTCTCGGCCTCGCGCACCACGAGTTTCACCATCGCTGAGGTGTCGAGATAGATCAACGATCCTCGCGAACCTGGTCGAGGACTTCAGTGAGCGCGCGCGTCGGCAACGTCTCGGGGTGCAGTCCGGTTATGCCGCCCGCACGGCGGGCCGGCACGAGTATCCCGGCCTCGATGAGCGCGTCTCTACTTCTTTCCCCCGCAGACACCGGGACCAACCGCGCAACCGTGCGGCCTCGGTTGGTGATGGCCAACTCTTCCCCGGCCTCGACTTGCGCCAGATACTGCGAGGCGTGCTGCCTGAGCTCGCGGATACCGATCGTCCTCATTCCTGCAGGGTAGCACCTGAAGTGCTACTTGACCCCGTGCTTCCGGAGGAGCCTCACCTTCCGCTCCCTGATCCGGAAGAACGACCTGCCCCCTGCTCCCTGAGGAGCGCCCGGAGCTTGCGGAGGGCGCGTCACGAAGGGTCAGATCTCTACGAGGCAGTACCCGATCGACTCCGGCTCGTAGAAGACCCATGTCGTCTCCTCGCCCGCGCAAGTCACCGACGCATCCGACCGCGTCGTGACACGGGCGAGGACGGTCTGCGCCGTTGCGGCGCTCGTACAGGAGGCTTCCCGGTAGTCGGCGAGGGAGCCGCCCGACAGCGGCACCAGATAGCACAGATTCTCGTAGAAATTCGGTGTGAGACAGACTTTGTCGGAGCTGCCCGGGAAGGTGAGCGTCGAGTTCTGCGGGCTCGCACACGACGACGACGCGGCGATCTTCGACGCGGTGTAGAAGTTGAGACCGGCCGAGTCGCAGTCGACTTTCGACGCGTTCACGCTCGTCGCCGACCCGGAGTCGGTCGCGATGCCGATGCACTCGCCGACCTGCACGTCACCCGGTCCGTTGACCGGCGACGTGGAGGAGTCGGTGGTGCGGGGAGCAGACGTGCCGGCGCCGGAGGTCGGGGTCTGCGGTCCAGCGGCCGTGGTGGACCGCGACGTGGAGGTGTCGCTCGCGGTCGGGGCGCTCGACACCTGCGTCGCGACGTAGACGACCCCGGCCGCGATCGCGAGAACGAGGACGGCCGCGAGTGACCCCAGTGCGATCAGCAGCCCGGACCGCTTCTTCGGTGGTGGTGGCGCGTAGCCACCCTGCGAGGGGAACCCGCCGAGGTAGGTCCCCGGTTGCGACTGGTAAGGCGAATACTGCTGCGGCCCTTGCGGATAGGACACGGGGTTCACCGGAACGGGCGGGGCCACCGGAACCGGCGGCACGGGCGACGGTGCGCGCACCGTCGGCTCCTTGGACAGCTGAGGAACGGTGAGCGCGCGTTCGAGGTCGACGGCGAAGTCGCGGCACGACCCGTACCGGCGGTCCGACTCTTTCGCGAGGGCGCGACCGAACACTGCGTCGACATCGCCCGAGATACCCGGACGCAGGGTGGACGGTCGCGGCGGCATCGCCTGCAGGTGGCCGGCGATGATCGACGCGGTGCCGGCACCCTGGAACGGCGGCCGCCCGGTGAGCAGTTCGAAGACGGTGGCCGCGAGCGCGTACTGGTCGGCGCGGCCGTCGACCGGATCGCCGAGCAACTGTTCGGGTGAGGCATACGCGACGGTGCCGAGGAAGACGTTGGTCGAGGTGAGATGACTGACGTCCTGCTCCGACTTGGCGATTCCGAAGTCCGCGAGCAACACTCGCGGCTCCGGACCACCCGCGCCCTGCAGCAGGATGTTGGCCGGCTTGACGTCGCGATGAAGCAGCCCCGTCGCGTGGGCCCGGTCGAGCGCGGCGCCCACCGCGCGCACGATCGCGATCACCGTCGCGGTGTCGAGTCCCCGCGGGTTCTGCCGAAGCAGCTTCAGCGCGTCGATGCCGTCGATGTACTCCATCGCGATCCATAGGTGGCCGTCGTACTCACCGGAATTGAAGATCGTCACGATCGACGGGTGGACGACGCTCGAGGCGTGCTCGGCCTCTTTGACGAACCGCTGCCGGTACATCGGGTCGCGACTGAGATCGGCGGGCAGTACCTTCAGCGCCTCGTTCCGTGGCAGGTGCGGGTGCCGCGCAAGGTAGATCTCGCCCATGCCACCCCGGCCGACGAGTCGGATGATGGTGTAGCCGGCGAAGTGCTCGCCGGGATTGCGCGGCATCGCTCCTCCTCACCCGTGTCGGCGACTGGGGTCAGTCTGTCACCCCCGCAGCGCCCACCGCGACCGTTGAAGAGAGGACCTGTGCCACTGTTGGAACATGTCATCCGCGAACCGGACAGTCGACCGCCTGCGTCCGTTCACCACGACGATCTTCGCCGAGATGTCGGCGCTGGCCGTCGAGCACGACGCCGTGAACCTCGGACAGGGCTTTCCCGACACCGACGGGCCGGCATCGATGCTCGATGCCGCGCGCGAAGCCATCAGTGACGGTCGCAATCAGTACCCGCCGGGTATCGGTGTGCCGGAGTTGCGGCACGCGGTCGCGCGGCAGCAGCGTGACCGGTACGGCCTGGACTACGACCCCGACCGCGAGGTGTTGATCACGGTCGGCGCGACCGAGGCGATCGCCGGTGCCGTCGTCGGTCTGGTGGAGCCGGGTGACGAGGTCATCATGATCGAGCCCTACTACGACGCCTACGCCGCCGCTGTCGCGATGGCCGGGGGTGTGCGGCGCGTCGTGCCGCTGGTCCCCGACGGCGACGGCTTCCGTCTTGATCGCGAGCGGCTCGCCGCGGCCTTCGGGCCGAAGACGTCGATGGTGGTGGTGAACAGCCCGCACAATCCGACGGGGACCGTGCTGTCGACCGACGACCTCGCCGAGATCGCACGGCTGTGCGTCGAGCACGACGTCATCGCCGTCACCGACGAGGTCTACGAATACCTCGTCTTCGACGGACGGACGCACACCCCGCTCGCGGCGCTACCGGGTATGCGGGAACGCACGCTGCGTATCTCCAGCTCCGGCAAGACCTTCAACTGCACCGGCTGGAAGGTCGGCTGGGTGAGCGGTCCGCCCGAGCTCGTCGGCGCGGCGCGGACGGCGAAGCAATACATGTCCTATGTCGGCTCCGGGCCGTTCCAACCCGCGGTGGCACACGCGCTGGAGCACGAGTTGGACTGGGTCCGCGAGTCGGCGCGGGGGCTGCAGGCCAAACGCGACCTGATCTCGACCGCGCTGTCCGACGCCGGTTTCGCCGTACACCGTAGCGAGGCAACCTATTTCGTCTGTGCCGACCCTCGTCCCCTCGGCGTCGACGACGGCATCGAGTTCTGCCGAACGCTGCCCGAACGCATCGGCGTGGCCGCGGTGCCGGTCTGTGTGTTCACCGACGACCGCGAACCCTGGCACCACATGCTCCGGTTCGCCTTCGCCAAACGCGACGAGGTGATCGCCGAAGCCGCCGAGCGGTTGCGCCGGCTCTGATTCCCGCTGCTTGAGCCGGCACCGAGCGGAGCCGCCGGGCCGAGCAAGCGACGAAGGAGCGCGTCGAGGTCGAGGCGCCGAGTCGAAGCCACCTGGCGACCACCCCCGCTGGTTGAGCCGGCCCCGAGCGCAGCTGCCGGGCCGAGCCAAGCGACGAAGGAGCGCGTCGAGGTCGAGGCGCCGAGTCGAAGCCACCCCCGCTGGTTGAGCGGCCCCGAGCGGAGCGAGGCGCCGAGTCGAAGCCACCTAGTGACCACCCCCGCTGGTTGAGCCGGCACCGAGCGGAGCGAGGCGCCGAGTCGAAGCCACTTGGTGACCACCCCCGCTGGTTGAGCCGGCCCCGAGCGCAGCGAGGCGCCGAGTCGAAGCCACTTGGTGACCTCGACAAGCTCGGCCAGCGGAAGGAGGCTCGGCCAGCGGGCGGGGCAATGCGGCTCAGCGCAGCGCCGGGATCACCCGCTGCTCGAACATCTCGAGGTCCTCACGGTCGCCGGCGATGTTCGGGAAATAGCAGATCCCGTAGGACATCCCGGCGTCGGCGAGCCCGCGAAGGTTCTCGGCGACCTGTTCAGGCGTCCCAACCGCGGGCATCCCCCGGAACGCGCCCAAACTGCCGGAGGCAGCGTCGGGCCCGACGATCTTGCTCAGCCGGGCTTCGAGGTCGGTGAGCTTGCGCTCCACGTCGGCCTCGGTCTCGCCGAGCATCACGTTGTAATTGGCCGAGCGGGTGATCGACGCGAAGTCGCGTCCGAGGTCGGCGCAATGTTGTTGCAGGACGGACGATTTGTGCGCGAACCCGTCCGGCGTGCCGTCGAAGTTGGTGTAGTCGGCGTACTTGGCCGCGATACGCAGCGTCTTCTTCTCCCCGCCGCCGGCGATCCATAGTGGCAGCCGCCCGGCCGTGGGCTGCGGGGCGCAGATGGCGTCGTCGACGTTGTAGTGCTTGCCGTCGAGCGTCGCCCGTCCGGTCTCCCAGGCCTGCTTCATGATCTGCACGCCCTCGTCGAGCCGCGCCAGCCGCTCACCCGCCGACGGGAATCCGTAACCGTATGCACGCCATTCGTGTTCGTACCAGCCGCCACCGATGCCCATCTGCACGCGACCGCCGGAGATCAGGTCCGCGGTGGCGGCGACCTTCGCGAGGTACATCGGGTTGCGATAACCCATCGCGGTGCACATCTGGCCGATCTCGACCCGACTCGTGGTGGCGGCCAGGGCGGCCACGAGAGTCCACGCCTCATGCGTGGCCTCGTCGGTGGGCAGCGGGACGGTGTAAAAGTGGTCGTACACCCAGATCGAGTCCCAGCCGCCCGACTCGGCGCGGTCGGCGACCGACGACATCACCCCCCACTGGTCCGCGGGTTCCACACCCACGAGATCGAGACGCCAGCCCTGGGGAATGAAGAGTCCGAATCGCATGAGGTCCAACGTACCGGTGGAAAACTCTTCCGAAACTTACAAGCAGTCCGGACTGTTTGTGCTATCGTCGCTGATGTGACCGAACCCACCCGAGCCCCACGTCGTCGTACGCAGGCCGAACGCACCGCGACCACCCGTGCGCTCATCCTCGACGCGACCGTCGACGCCCTCGTCGACGTCGGCTACGCAGCCACCACCACGCAAGAGGTGAACCGCCGCGCCGGCATCTCCCGCGGGGCGCTCCTGCATCACTTCCCCACCCGGGAATCACTGGTGGTCGCCGCGGTCGGGCACCTCGTCGAACGGCGACTGGCAGAGATCCTGTCTCGGCCCCGCACGGGCGACGAGGGACTCGAGATCCTCGTCGAGGCGTTCAGCGGCCCACTGTTCGACGCCGCTCTCGAGTTGTGGGTCGCCGCCCGCTGCGACGTCGGGCTACGAACCGCGATCATCCCGCTCGAACAACAGGTCTCCGACGCCCTCGCCGTCGGTTGTGCCGAGTTGTTCGGCGACCGGTACACCGCCGCGGAACTCGAACTCTCCATCGAACTCGCACGCGGACTCGCGGTGTCGCGCATCCTGCGCTCGCCCGACGCCGACCGCGCGCTGCTCGACCGACTCCTGCCCGTATGGAAGGAACTCCTGTCTCATGACTGAACCCAGTCCGACTCTCCCGCAGCAGAACACGCTGCCCCGGCGCGTCGACGTCCTCGTCGTCGGCGTCGGATTCGGCGGCCTCGCCGCCCTGCATCGTCTGCGCAAGGACCATCCGCAGCTGCAGACCCTGGCAATCGAGCGCGGCGACGGCGCGGGTGGCGTCTGGCGCGAGAACGACTACCCGGGCGCGGCCTGCGACGTCCCGACGTCGCTGTACTCGCTGTCGTTCGCGCCGAACCCGGAGTGGTCGCACACCTACGGTCGTCGCGACGAGATCCATCGGTATCTACGCTCGGTCGCAGTCGATTTCGCCGATCAGATCCGATACAACTGTGCGCTGACGTCGGCGCGCTGGGACGGTGGCACGCAGGAGTGGGTCGTCGACACCACCGACGGTGAGATCCGGTGCCGCTACCTGGTCGCGGCGCCCGGTGCGCTGTCCGAACCCGGCCTGCCGACCGTCCCCGGCGCCGACGAGTTCACCGGCACGATGTTCCACTCCGCCGACTGGGATCATTCCCACGACCTGCACGGTCGACGCGTCGCAATCGTGGGCACCGGCGCGTCGGCGATCCAGATCGTGCCCGAGATCGTGGACGAGGTCGGGCATCTCACGGTCTTCCAGCGCACCCCCGCCTGGGTCGTCCCGCGTCTGGACCGCAACATCGGCACCCTCGAACGCGCGCTCTATCGTCGGGTTCCCGGTATCCACCGCCTGGTCCGGCGGATGGTGTGGACCTATCGCGAGGCCTACGTCCTCATGATGGCCCGCAATCCCAAGCTGCTGCCGATCGCGAAGACCATCGCGCTGGCCCAGCTGCGTGTCCAGGTCCGCGACCGTGCGCTACGCCGTCGGCTCACCCCCGACTACACCATCGGCTGCAAGCGGATGTTGTTGACCAACAAGTGGTTCCCCGCACTCCAGCGTGACAACGCGACCGTCACCGGCGCGATCACCCGTCTCACCGCACGCGGCGCCGTCGACGATCAGGGTCGCGAGCACGAGGTCGACACGGTCGTCTTCGCGACCGGGTTCACCCCCACCGAGCCGCCCATCGCGTCGGCGATCACCGGGCGCGACGGCCGCACGCTGGCCCAGGCGTGGAAGGGTTCACCGCGCGCCTACCGCGGGGTCGAGGTCCACGGCTTCCCCAATCTGTTCTTCCTGTACGGCCCCAACACGAATCTCGGTCACAGCTCGATCGTGCTGATGCTGGAGCCGCAGGCGTACTACATGAGCAAGGCCCTCGCCGAACTCTCGCGTAGCGGCCGGTCGACCTTCGAGGTCACCGAAGACGCGCAGGACCGCTACAACTCCGAGCTCGATCCCGAACTCGAACGCACCGTGTGGAATTCGGGTGGCTGCTCGAGCTGGTATCTCGACTCCACCGGTCGCAACTCGGTGATGTGGCCGAAGTTCACGAGCGACTTCCGCCGGATGATGTCGTCCTTCGAACCCACCGACCACCGCTTCGACGCCGCGATCCCCGTCGCACCCGTCGACCAGGCCGTCACCACCGGATCAGACGCTGCATCCGACACCACCGAATCCGACACCGAGAGGACCGTCGCACCGTGAGTTCCACCCCTGACCATTACGACGCCATCGTCATCGGCTCCGGTTTCGGCGGATCGGTTGCGGCCCTGCGACTCACCGAGAAGGGCTACCGCGTCGCGGTCATCGAGTCCGGTCGGCGTTTCTCCGACGGCGACCTGCCCAAGACGAGCTGGCGCCTCAAGGACTACGTCTGGGCACCCGCGCTCGGATTGTTCGGGGTGCAGCGCATGCACCTGCTGCGCGACGTGCTCGTGATGGCCGGTGCGGGCGTCGGCGGTGGATCGCTAAACTACGCGAACACCCTGTACCGTCCGCTGCCGGCGTTCTTCGACGACCCGCATTGGGGATCGATCACCGACTGGGCATCCGAGCTCGACCCGTATTACGACCAGGCCTCACGCATGCTCGGCGTGACCACGTATCCGAAGGTGACGCCCGCCGACCGCGTGATCCGCAAGGTCGCCGAGGAGATGGGCGTCGGCGACACCTTCGTCCACACCCCGGTCGGCGTGTTCTTCGGCGAGGCGGGCAAGACGGTCGACGACCCGTTCTTCGGCGGCGCCGGCCCGGCACGCACCGGGTGCACCGACTGCGGCGCCTGCATGACGGGATGTCCGGTGGGAGCGAAGAACACGCTCGTCAAGAACTACCTCTACCTGGCCGAACAGGCCGGTGCCGAGATCATCCCGATGACGACCGTGGACACCGTCCGGCCGCGTTCCGGCGACGGGTACGTCGTGGAGTCGCACCGGTCGGGCCGACGCTGGTCGCGCCGTGGGCGCCGCACCTTCACCGCTGATCACGTGGTGTTCGCCGCCGGCACCTACGGCACCAACAAGCTGCTGCTGGACATGCAGCAGGGCGGCCACCTGCCCGGGCTGTCGTCTCGCCTGGGCAAGGTGGTCCGCACCAATTCCGAGGCGGTCCTGGCCGCCACCGCACGCGACCTCGACATCGACTACACCGAGGGTGTCGCAATCACGTCGTCGTTCCATCCCAACGACCACACGCACATCGAACCCGTGCGATATGGCAAGGGCAGCAACCTGATCGGCATGCTGCAGGCCATCCTCGTCGACGGGGGTGGTCCGCTGCCGCGACTGCTGCAGGCGCTGATCGAGATGGTCCGTCACCCGGTGATCACGCTGCGCGGCCTCTCGGTACGACGCTGGTCGGAGCGCACCATCATCGCACTCGTCATGCAGACCGCCGACAACTCGCTCGAGTTGTTCTCCCGCCGAGGTCGTTTCGGCCCGATGCTGCGCAGCCGGCAGGGCGAGGGCGATCCCCCGCCGACGTGGATTCCGGAGGGCCACGAGGCGGTGCGCGCCGTCGCACGCGAGATCGACGGCGACGCCGGCGGTTCCATCGTCGACCTGCTGAACATCCCGATGACGGCCCATTTCCTGGGCGGCTGCTCGATCGGACGGTCGGCGGCCGACGGCGTGGTGGACCCGTACCACCGGGTGTTCAACCACCCGGGGCTGCACATTGTCGACGGTGCGACCGTCTCGGCCAACCTCGGCGTCAACCCGTCGCTGACCATCACCGCGCAGGCCGAACGCGCCCTGGCGATGTGGCCCAATGCCGGCGAGGCCGACCCGCGGCCCGAGCTCGGTGCGGCGTACCGGCCCGTCGAGCCGGTGGAGCCCCACCACCCGACGGTCCCCGCCCACGCGCCCGGCGCGCTGCGCCTCCCGATCACGCCGGTCTCCGACGCCACACGCGCCGGCTGACCCGACCCCTCGCTGGTTGAGCCGGCACCGAGCGAAGCCGCCGGGCCGAGCAAGCGACAAAGGAGCGCGTCGAGGTCGAGGCGCCGAGTCGAAGCCACTCGGCGAGCAGAGCCCACCCCCGCTGGTTGAGCCGGCACCGAGCGAAGCGAGGCGCCGAGTCGAAACCACCTGGCGACCGATCATGCGAGGTGACCTCAACGCACGCGACCTCCCCGCGACGCTCGGCCAACCCCCGCTGGTTGAGCCGGCACCGAGCGAAGCGAGGCGCCGAGTCGAAGCCACTTGGCGACCGATCTGCGAAGTGACCTCAACGCACGCGGCCTCCGCGCGACGCTCGGCCCACCCCCGCTGGTTGAGCCGGCACCGAGCGAAGCGAGGAGCCGAGTCGAAGCCACCTGGCGACCGATCATGCGAGGTGACCTCAACGCACGCGACCTCCCCGCGACGCTCGGCCAACCCCCGCTGGTTGAGCCGGCACCGAGCGAAGCGAGGCGCCGAGTCGAAGCCACTTGGCGACCGATCATGCGAAGTGACCTCAACGCACGCGACCTCCCCGCGACGCTCGGCCAACCCCCGCTGGTTGAGCCGGCACCGAGCGAAGCGAGGCGCCGAGTCGAAGCCACTTGGCGACCGATCTGCGAAACCTGCCAACGACCCTGTGGACAGACTCATCACGATCCGCTGGCTGTGGAGGCATCGACCGATTTGTCGCAGCAATCCTCGACAGTCACACCATGAGTGGCTTTCTCTACATCCTCGAATGTTCCGACGGCACGCTGTACGTCGGGAGTACTCGGAACGTCGAGCATCGAGTCGACCAGCACCAGACCGGAAACGGCTCGCGCTACACGCGTCCTCGTCGGCCGGTCCGGCTCGTATTCCAGCAGGAGTTTCCCAACATCGGCGAGGCTTACGCGGCCGAGCGCCGTGTCCACGGCTGGTCTCGCGCGAAACGGTCCGCCCTCGTCGCAGGACGGTTCGACCTGCTTCCGGAACTGTCGCGCACGAATCCTGGATAAGGCGCTCGAACACACGTGCGACCTGGGTGTAGCCTGAAGTCATGTCTCTCGGCACCCAGGGCTCTTTGTTCTCCGAGCAGGCTGCAGAGCCGACGCTCGGCGACCTGTCGACATCGATCTCGCGCCGTCCGCTGACCGAGGGGGCGTGGGTCGACCTGTGTCCCGGTTGGATCAGTGGTGCCGACGAGCTCTTCGACCGCCTCCTCGAGTGCGTCCCCTGGCGGGCCGAGCGTCGTCGTATGTACGAGCGGGTGGTCGAGGTCCCGCGGCTCGTCTCGATCTACCAGGCCGATGACCGATTCCCCGACCCGATCATCACCGGCGCACGCGCCGCATTGACCGAGCACTACCGCGCCGAACTGCCGGAGGGATTCGCGACTGCCGGGATCAGCCTCTATCGCGACGGCAATGACTCGGTTGCGTGGCACGGCGATCGCATCGGCCGGGCATCCACACACGACACGATGGTCGCCATCATCTCGCTCGGTTCACCTCGGCCATTAATGCTCAGACCCCGCGGTGGCGGGCGGTCACTGAAATTCACGCTGTCGTCGGGCGACCTACTCGTCATGGGCGGCAGTTGTCAGCGCACCTGGGAGCACGCGGTTCCCAAGGTGCGCGGCGTCGGTGCCCGGATCAGCATTCAACTGCGGCCGCCCGGGGTGTGGTGACCTGGGCCGCCCTCCGCTGGCCGAGCAGCGTCGACCGAGCGCAGCGAGAACGCCGCGCCCGTCGAGGTCACCAAGTGGCTTCGACACGGCGCCTCGCTCCGCTCGGAGCCGGTTCAACCAGCAGGGGCGGTCACCAAGTGGCTTCGACACGGCGCCTCGACCTCGACGCGCTCCTTCGTCGCTTGCTCTGTCCAGCAGATCCGCTCGGGGCCGGCTCAACCAGCGGGGGCAGTTGTCTACGCACACGCCGATCCTCGTGCTTTAATCATTTCGTTATAAACGTGAGGACCGAGAGAAGTCGATGAAGCGCACCCGTATCGCCGCCGCCCTGCTCGCCACCGCCGCACTGGCACTGCCCGTCGCACCGGCGACCGCCAACCCGCTCGACACACTCTTCGGAAGCGCGAGCGGCAGCCTCGACTCCGGCAGCGCCGCGCTCGGCTCGTCCGGCGGCGACAAGGTCACGCACTACGGCAAGCTCGGCCGCCCCGGCGCACCGAACGGCATCAAGTCGATCAACGTCTGGGTGTACACGCCGAACAACACCGCGGCCGTCGTGCCCAACACCTATCCGAAGAACTCGCGTCTGGGCGTGCGCTGGAACTCGATCATCGACGCCGGGCCGATCGTCGACGGCAACGAGTGCCGTATGGAGGTCCGCCTGTCCGGACCCAAGGTCCCCAAGCAGGCCTCGCTGTTCAAGACCCAGGACTGCACCGCGGTGAAGTCCTGGGTCTTCAGGGGCGCAGGCGATTTCACGATCCGCGTCACCGACACCATCTCGGGCGCGTCGAACAGCATCGCGTTCAGCGTGCAGTAGTCGCCTCAGCGCACCCCGACGAAGACCTGAATGGGGAGAATGCACTCCCCTGCTCGCGTGGGCGCCCCGATGGTCACGACCGACAGTTGGCCAGGGCTTCTCCAGGGCCCGTACGCACCGAAGGTCGTGGCGGCGAGCGACGGAACGATGCAGCCCGCCTTCACCCGGTGCTCACCGGTACCACCATTGCAGTACGACGCCGAGACGACGATCGCCGACCCCGCCACGCAACCGGTGGGTTCGGCCGATGCCGAGGACGCGGACACCGCCGACAGCGCAGCACTGCCGACGCACAGGGCGCCGGCAACCAGGGTGCGCGCCAGGATCACCGCACGCCCGTGATCGCGATGACGGGGAGTATGCACTTCCCGACGTTCGTCTGAGCGCCGATGGTCACGACCGACAGCTGCCCCGGTGCGCGCCAGGGGCCGTTTGCGTTGGTGAGTGTCGCGACCATGGTCGAGTCCAGACATGCAGCCTGCACCCGATGCTCCCCCGTACCACCACTGCAGTAGGACGCGGCGACGACGACGGCCGCCCCGGCGACGCAACCGGTGGGTTCGGCCGATGCCGACGGGGCCGCGACGGTGGAGAAGGTCGCGCCGGCAACGCATGACGCTCCGGCCAGGACGATGCGCAAGGAACGTTTCGAGAGAGTCATGCCGAGAAATCTAAGGCACGCAAGCGTCCGAAGTTCTCTATCTCGAACATCATTCGTCCGATCATGGGAACGGACGAGGCGGTGACTCGGCTCTCAGCCGACGGCCCCGACGTCGAACTTCTCCCCCGTGAGCCGCTCCGATTCCTCCCAGAGCGCGGTCCGGAACTCGACGTCGTCGGCGGCCTTCTTGTAACCGCTGCGTCCGGGGGCGCCGCGCATCCCGAAGAACTGCGTCGGCCCGTAGAACGTCCCGGATTTCGCATCCGGCAGGGTCGCCGCGTACAGCTGGGGCAGCGCCCCGTCGGCCGCCGGCTGGGCGATCGGCAGCTTGTTGCCCAGCTTCGCGAAGAAGTCGAAGAAGTTCTCGCTTCTGCCCTGCAATTCCGTTGAGGCGTAACCCGGATGGGCGATCAACGACTTCTTCGACGACCCGGCCGCCGCCAGCCGTGCGGCGAGCTCCTTGCCGAACATCAGGTTGGCCATCTTGGAGTCGCCGTAGGCCCGCCAGCGCCGGTAGCGGCGCTGTTCCCAGTTCAGGTCGTCGAGTTGGATGTCGCCGATCTGGTGCATCGTCGACGACACGGTGACCACCCGTTCGGTGATCTTCGGCAGCAGCAGCGCCGTGAGAGCGAAATGCCCGAGATGATTGGTGCCGATCTACATCTCGAAACCGTCGGTGGTGCGTCGAAACGGGACCGCCATCAGTCCCGCGTTGTTGATCAGCACGTCGGCGCCGGTCACCCCGGCGGCGAAGGCTCGCACGGATTCGAGGTCGGCGAGGTCCAGTTTGGCGACGGTCGCCTTCGGCCCCAGCTCCGACGCCACGGCATCGGCCTTGGCGGTGTTCCGGCACGCCAGCACCACCTCGGCACCGGCGCGGACGAGCACCTTCGCGGTCTGATACCCGAGACCGCTGTTGGCGCCGGTCACCACGAACGTCCGGCCCGTCTGGTCCGTCACGTCCGCTGTCGTCCAACCACTCATCGCGACCCCCTGGGATGCGTTGTCTCGCCCGGCACCGACGCCGGGCTCGTGCGACCCACGCTATTGACACACCCGGAAGGCGTCAACGAGTCACCCGCCGAAGAATGTGGTCAGCCGCAACGGGTTGGCGCCGACGATGCGACGCGCGGGCCGTAGCAATTCCGCGATGAGGTTGGTCGACGTCCCCAACCGCTCGACGAGTTCGATCGGCGCATGGAAGGCGGTGGGCTCGGAACGCCCGCGCATGATCCGCGTGCCGAGCAGCTTCCACTCCTGCGCTTCCTCGCCGGCGGCGTCGATGGCCGCGCCGCTGGCCAGAGCCGGGATGCGTCCGGTCTTGGCCATGTCGGACAGCCGAGCGCACTCGTTGACCGGGTCGCCGATGACGGTGTACTCGTAGCGTCGTTCGGCGCCGATGTTGCCGGCGAACGCCTCCCCGTAGGAAACGCCGATCCCCCAACGGATGTCGAGGCTGCTGGCGAGCCGGTCCGCGAGGTCGCGGGCGGCGCCGAGCGCGGCGCCCGCGGGGTCGTCGATCTCGACGGGCGCGCCGAAGACGGCGAGCGCGGCGTCGCCCTCGAATTTGTTGACGAAGCCCGAATGTTGATCGACGACGTCGGCGACGATGCTGAAGAAGGCATTGAGCAGGGCGGCGGTGTCGTCCGGACTACGCTGCTGCGCCAGCCCCGTCGATCCGACGATGTCGACGAACAGGACGCCGACGCGGGTGTTGGTGCCGTGCATGCCGACACCGTCGGAGATCGCGAGCTCGGCCACGGTGTCGCCGACGTGTCGCGCGAATATCTCACGCATGCGGTCCCGTTCGGCGAGACCCTCGACCATCCTGTTGAAACCGTGTTGCAGCACACCGAGTTCCGAGGAGTCGTACACGGGCACGCGAGCCTTGTAGTCGCCGTGGTCCACGCGGTGCACCGCCCGGCGCATCTCCGTCAGCGGATCGGTGATCGCCTGCCCCACAAGCGCGATGACACGGGCTCCGGATGCGAGGCCCACCAGGCAGAGGATCACGGTCGTCCAGTCGACCGCGCCGTAGACATCGGGCAGCAGACCGGTCCAGCGCCCCGCGTTGACCGTCAACAAACCGACCATCGGCACCGCCGAGCTCACCGCCCACACGGCCAGCATCCGCACGCGCACACCGTTCATGACGTGGTTCGTGGGGAAGTCCTCGAGGACGACGACGGCCAGGGGGCGGGCGGCGCGTTCGGCGAACAGATAGGTGAGACAGGCACTCGACATACCGGCCAGCGCGAAGGCCACGGCGACGCCCGCCACGGTCGCGGTCGTGAGCTCTTCGGCGATGAACACGTAGAACAGCGCCGCCGCGCTCCAGGAGACGACCGTGACTCCGAGCTGCACGATCGGTATCCGCTGTACGGCGCGTCGACGGGCATGGTCGGCGGGTTGACAGCTGATGAACCAGCGCAGCTGGGGCCGGACCGCCAGCATCCCCAACAGCAGATTCGTGAGGATGCCGACGATGATCGCACCCACGACCACGGGAAAATTCGGCGCGCCCAGCGTCTCGTCGAAGGTGAGTTGGCCGCCGTTGAAGGCGAGTTGGACGAGCAAGAAGGTCTCGACGCCGATCACTGTATTGCTGGCGATCACGGCGGTCATCGCGGTGACGGTGGCGTGCAGGGCGATCTTGCTGCGCATGGGCGGGCCGATCCGGGCCCATCCCCGGGGGCTCGGAACCGTCGAGGTGCCCCACAAGAAACCCGCGGTGCGTCGGCGCAGACGTGTCCACGGCACACCACGACGGGTCCGGCGTGGTCGTCCCATCGGCTTCTCCTGCCTGACGGCGTTCCCCGAAGCCTACCCAAGGGAGAGCCGACCATCCCGCTGGTTGAGCCGCCACGCGGACGCGAAGCGGCCACACGGCCATCCCCCGCGGGTTGAGCCGCCACGCGGACGCGAAGCGGCCACGCGGCCATCCCCCGCTGGTTGAGCCGCCACGCGGACGCGAAGCGGCCACGCGGCCATCCCCCGCTGGTTGAGCCGCCACGCGGACGCGAAGCGGCCACGCGGCGTGTCGAAACCACAAATGGACCGGCACCTCACGGTGCCGGTCCATCGGGGATCGTGCGGATCAGGCCTGCAGGGCCTCGATCTCGAGCGTGATGGTGATCTTGTCGCCGACGACGACGCCACCACCCTCGAGCGGCATCTCGATGTCGATGCCGAAGTCCTTGCGGTTGATGACGACCTTCGCCTCGAAGCCGGCGACGGCGCCCTGGCCCATGCCGGGGTTGGTGCCCTCGAACTCGAGCTCGAGCGTGACGGGCTTGGTGACGCCCTTGAGGGTGAAGTCGCCGTCGAGGAGGTAGTCGTCGCCGTTCTGGCGGACGCCGGTGGAGACGAAGGTGGCCTTCGGGTACTTCTCGGCGTCGAAGAAGTCAGCGGACTTGATGTGGCCGTCGCGCTGCTCGTTGCGGGTGTTGATGGAGGTGACGTCGATCTCGGCCTGGACGGCGGGGGTGCCGTTCTCGTCGACGGTGATGGTGCCGGAGAAGGTGTCGAAGCTGCCGCGGACCTTGCTGACCATGAGGTGCTTCACGGAGAAGTTCACCGCGGAGTGCACGGTGTCGATGGTCCAGGTGCCGGCGGGGATGGGTGCCTTGACGGTGGTGGCGGAGGTCATGTCGTGGTCCTTCCAGAAATTTTCGGTTCGGGTCTCGATCGATGGCTGGTGGGCCTTCGCGACCCATCACCAGACACTAACCGGACCGCGGTCCGATTTCATCCCCACCGGCGTTGTGATCTACATCACCGACGAACCATCAGTGCTCCGATCGCGGCGATGGCGATTCCACGCGGCGCCTCGTAGATGAATCCCGAGATCCCGGCGACCGCGGGAATCGGCAGCATGAAACCGACCATGCCGACGACGGTGAGGATGCCGATCCAGAGCGGGACCGCCCGGTTGCGGATGAGGCTGGCGCCGAACATCCCCATACCGACCAGCATCACGAGCCCGCCGACCGTGTTGAGTAGCTCGAACGCGGTGGTGCCCAGCATCGAGTCGTCGGCGGCGATGAGCGCGGCCTTGTCCGGGTCATGCGCGAACGGGTACGCGACGAACAGCTCGACGATGAGGTGCCCGGTCGCGGTGACGAGATTGCCGACCGCGTAGGCGACGAGGCCGATCAGCCCGGCGATCCCGATCCGGGGTGCCAGCCACGCGTACATCCCGGGCAGGCCGAGCAGTAGCAGCGTCGTGCCGACGGCGAGCAGGATCTGCGCCCACGGTGAGCCCACCGCTTGCAGCGCCTCCACGGAGTGGGCCTCGCCGTCGACGATGGGATGCAACGTCCCGCCGGCGATGCAGGCGACTCCGCCGAGGGTCAGGGCCCCGCCGCTGAGATGGCGTAGGACCGGCCAGCTCGGGCTGCGGAACGGGCCGGGTGTGTCGCCATCCGACGCGTCGTGGTTCTGGTTCTGGGTGTGTGCAGTGGTTGTCATGACGGCAACGCTGACAACCCGCGCTGGTGTTAGCCTTGTGCGCGACTGGTGCGACCCGACGAACGGCGCGTGAGTTGGCTTCTGAACCACATCTGGCGATCCGGGTCCTGGGTCCACTGTCGGTCACGGCTGCCGACGGGTCGCCGATCCCGATGACAGCCCGCAAGCACGCCGAGTTGCTTGCCATCCTCGCCGCGGAACGGACCGCGTGCTCGCCTGAGCGGGTGACCGAGCTCCTGTGGCGTGGTCGTCCACCGGCGTCGGCGGCGAGCACACTGCACGGATACGTGTCCCGGCTTCGACGCTCGCTCGCCCCGACCGGCGTCGTCCGCATCGACACCGTCCCCGCGGGATACCTACTGCACTGCGACGGCGCAGTCACCGACCTCGATCTGCTGGACCAGTTCGGCCAGGAGGGATTGCAGCTCGTCCGGTCCGACCCCCGGGCCGGCGCAGAGGTGTTGTGCCGAGCGCTCGAACTATGGCGGGGCGAACCGCTTCCGGAGATCGCCGACATCGCCGACATCGCACCCGAACTCGTCCGGCTCGCGGAGATACGTGCCGAGTTCACCGAGACCGCAGCCGACGCGCTGCGCACGGTCGGCGAGTACCGTCGCTCGGTCGCGTTGCTGACGCCGCTGTGTCAACGGGACCCCTACCGCGAGGGCGCCGCGCGGACCCTTGCTCGTGCGCTGCACGACGACGGACGCACGGTCGACGCCCTCGGCGTACTGCGCCGACTCCGGCAGGCCCTCCGTGACGACCTGGGTCTCGATCCGCATCCCGACACGGTCGCGCTGGAAGACGACCTGCTCGACCCGTCTCCCGCGGTCTCGCCGCTCTCCGCCACCTCCGCCACGCCGCAGCCGGTACGCGAACTCATCGGCCGAGTCGCCGAACACGCAGTGCTCGAACAGGTCTGGCAAACCGGCGCGGACCGTCCCGCGGGTGTGGTCCTCCTCGGCCCGTCGGGCATTGGGAAGACCGCGCTGGTCGAGCACCTCATCGCACGGCACAATGCCGCGGCCCGCCGTTTCATCGGCCGACCCGGCCCGCCCGGACCGACGTTCGGCGGCCTCGAGGAACTCTTCGGCGAGTCCCCGGTCTCCGTACCGACGACGCGAATCGTCGCCGACCTCACCGCCCGCATCTGGTCCGACGTCGCCGAGCACGGGCGATCGGTGTTACTCGTCGACGACGCCCAGTGGCTCGACGCCGACTCGGCTCTTGTGCTGGGACGCGTGCTTGCAGGTATCGGACAGGCACCGATGACGGTCCTGGTCACCTGCCGCGACCCCGACGCCGAGCCCGTCGAGATCCTCCGGTCGACACTGAACCGGCACGGGCCGGTCGCCGAGGTGCGTCTGACCGAACTCGGCTCCGACGACATGCGCGCGTTGATCGTTCGGCGTCTCGAGCAGCTCGGCGACACGGGCCGGGTCGACGCGGACGCGCTGGTCGCGCAGTCATTCGGCAATCCTGGTGTGGCGCAACAACTGTGCGCCATCGCCTGGACCGGGGCGCCGCCGGAACGGGACCATCCGGCCCGATCGATGTACTCGACGCGGTTCGGCGATCTCTCCCCTGGCGCCCGTGCGCTCGTCACGGCCGTGACGATCGCAGGCGGCGATCTCCCCGACGATGTGTTCACCGAGGTGGCCCGCACCCTCGGTCAGGGCGTGGCCGACGAGGCAGTGCGCAGCGGGCTCACCAGCCCCCTGAGGAGCGAGCTTGCGAGCATCACCACCAGCCCCCTGAGGAGCGAGCTTGCGAGCGTCACGAAGGGGCTCGCCGACCACCTCTCGCGCGAGCAACGGATCGAGGCGCACGCGCGGCTCGCCGCTGCGTTCGAAGCGGTGCGTCCCGACGATCTCGAGTCACTGGCCGTGCACCGCGTCGAGTGCGCCGTCGACGAGGACTCGACCGCCGTCGCCGCTCGCACATGCATCGGGGCGGCCCACCGCGCACTCTCGGCTACGGCCGATCATCGCGCGCTCGACCTGGCACGACGAGGGCTCGGTCTGCCCGGACTCGACTCCCACTCGACCGTCGAATTGCGCCGGATCGCCGGCACCGCCGCGCTGCGCATCGGGGAGTTCGATTCGGCTGCGGACTCTTTCGAATCGGCGGCGACGGTGAGTCGGCTGACGCGGGATTGGCCCGCGCTCGCCGAGACCGCACTGCTGTCGGCACCGAACGGGGTCGCGGGCTACTGGTCCGGTTACGGCGTCGTCCAGACCGACCATGCCGCTCTCGCCCGCGAGGCACTGACGCACGGCGAGGCCTTGGACCCCGAAGTGGTTGCGCGCCTTCACGCATCGGAGGCAGCCCGGTTGACCGTCCTCGGCTTGCCGGGCGCCGACGACCATCTCGGTGCCGCACGTGTCGTCCACGACAGCGGTGCCGTGGATTTCGAGATCGACCTCGCCGAGTTCCTCGTCCGGTGGGTTCCCGACCGTCTGGCGGATCGACGCAAGATCGCCCGGGAGCTGTATGAACTGTCGGCCGGCGACCTCCACAGACGCGCCACCGCGCTGCATCTGCAACGTGTCTGCGCGTTGGAGGCGGCTGATCTGCGTCTGGCGCGACGCCTGTCCACCGAGTTCACCCGGCTCGCCGGACGTATCGGCGGTACCGATGTGGAGACGATGCAGTTGTGGTGGCAGGTGATGATCGCGCTGTTACGTGGCGACTACGACACCAGCACGGCACTGACCGAGAGGTTCGCTGCGACGGTCGGCGGGCTGTCCGACCGTGCACGACTTCTCGCCGAGTCGTCGATGGCGACCAGCGCGTCGATCGCCGCGTGGCACCGCGGCGAGCTCGCCTCGGCGTTGCCGCCGTTCGATGCGCTCGCGGAAGAGGTGGACGAGGATTTCGCCCTGGTGATCGCACTGGGCGCCGCCGAGAGCGGCGACCTCGACCGTGCCCTCGAACTCGCGACGGAGCTGACCGCGGACGTCGACCAGTGGGCCGGTTCGCGCGTGGTGGCGCGCGTTCCACTGCTCATCGAGACGCTCTACGCGGTGTCTCGCGATTCCCGTCACCGCGACGCCGCTGGTGAGATCTGCCGCCGCATCGAGCCGTTCACCGCCGACTGGTCGTCGGGCCTGGTGGTGCAATGGCCCGGACTCGTGTGTCTGGGACCCGCGACGCTGTACCGCGGAACCGCGCGCGAGGTCGTCGGGCTGGATGGAACCGCCGACCTGCAGGATGCCGTCCGGGTGGCCCGCGACACGGGAGCCCGGCCCTACGTGCGTCGGGCCGAGCAGCGACTCGTCGCCGGCTGAGTGGCTATTTCCAGGCGAAGACCGGCTGCTCGAAGCCGTCGACCCGTGTCTGCCGGTTCCGCAGGACCACCTCGGCGAACTGGTAGATCACCGCGGCTGTCGGGGCGTGGACGAGGGAGCCGACGATGGGCAACTGGATGACCGGGAGATCCGACTGCGGGATCGTGAGGAACCGCGGTTCGACGAGAAGTTCCTCGAAGGTGACGAAGAACAGCAGCGCCACCTCGTCGGGGTTGGGCGTCGGCTCCTGGTATTCCTCGGCCCAGCAGACGATCGGGGTGATCACGAAACCCGAGCGCGTCGGATAGTCGTCGAGCGCCCCGAGCACCGAGCTCGGCGGCAGCTGGATGCCGAGTTCCTCGTCGAGTTCGCGCAGGCCGGCCGTGATGTAGTCCTCGCCGGGGTCGAGCCGGCCACCGGGGAGTGCGAACTGGGCGGCGTGGCGTCGCATCGTCGTGGGACGCTTGCACAGCCAGATCCCCTGACGGCCGTCCTTCTCCGCTACCGCGAGGACGACCGAGGCGGCCCGTGCGCCCGGGACGTCCGCGGTCCGCCGGTCGAAGCCCTCGACACGCGCGGCAGCCACAGTCCGATCGAGATGAGTCACACCCTCAGTTGATCACGACTGCCGTCCGACGCGACGGACGCCTGCGCGAGGTGGTAACTCACGATGCTGAGGGCGAACAAGCCCAGGGCGAGGTTGAACAGGGCACCGAAGCCCTCGAGCGCGAAGTCGACGAGAGCGTTCGACAGCATGAACACCAGGGCGGCGATACGGAGCCCTCGTAGCGGCCCGGCCGGCTCCACACCGCGCCGGCGCGCGACCATCGCCGGAAGCGCCAGGGCGAGTGTCGCGATCCCGCTGATCAACAGAATCCAGGTGGCGGGCGTGCTGCCGGTGAGTTCGATGTAGATGTCGAGTTCTTCGCTGCGGTCTCCGGAGAAGTAGAAGCTCAGCACGCCGACGATGACGGTCAGTGCGGACGCGATGACCAACCCCCACCCGACGACCGGAATCCATCGGGGACTGCGGAAGAAGTCCGGGATCAGGGCGACCGCCCGGTCGCGGAGTCGCATCAACCGGTCCGGCGTACCCTCGCTGGATTCGAGGAGCGCTCGGATGTGACCGATCGTCTCGACGTCGAGCCCCTTGCCCTCGGCCACCACGAGAAACTCTTCGGCCTGGCGTCGACGACGTTCCGGAAGCCCGTGCGCGACACCGTCGGCCGCGATGACCGCCGCATTGGCGAGCGCCTCGGCGCCGGTGGGCCGCTTGACATCCCGAACGACGCGGCTGATCAACAGGATCATCACGACGAGCACGTACATGATCTCCGCCGACGGCCCGTAGAAGTAGTCGTTGGAGCGGGTGACGAACTTGCCGACCTCGTCGAGAAACAACCCGAAACCTATACCGCCCAGCACGATCGCGATGATCCGCGCCGTCGCCCCGAGGAACAACCATCCGGTGATGAGCGCCAGCATCATCAGCGCGCCACCCCACAGCGCGTGCGCGATGTGCAGTGTTCCGCTTCCGACCTGCGGATACCCGGTGAGGTGCAGATACAGGCGCGTGACGATGATCGTCGCGATCGCGAGGATCAAGAACCATTCGACGGCGGCGGTGCCGTACACGCTGCGGACGACCACCCTGGTCGTGCGAGTTCTCATCGAATGAGTATGGCCGGTCCGACGAACGGAAGCGGCACGATTGCGCCGTTGCAGCAGGTTGAGCCGGCACCCCTCCGCTGGTTGAGCCGGCCCCGAGCCGCCAGGCGAGTCGCCCACCCCCGCTGGTTGAGCCGGCAACGAGCCGCTAGGCGAGTCGCCGTGTCGAAGCCACCTGGCGACCACCCCTCCCCCCGCTGGTCGAGCCGGCCGCCCCCCCCGCTGGTTGAGCCGGCAACGAGCCGCTAGGCGAGTCGCCGTGTCGAAACCACCTGGCCACCCGAGGAACTCAGCCATCGGCGAACTCGGACGGCACCATATCGCTACTCGCAGAGTCCATTTCGTCTACGACGATGATGCGCCGTGGAGACTCATCCGGAATTGTCGGTGGTCGGGTTTAGATTGGTCTGTAACAGAACACGCCCCGGTCACCGGGGCGACGAAACAGGCGTCGGGGGGCGTTGTGAAGGCGTGGACCGATCTACCGGGCGAGTACATCGCCGGGTCGATCCTGCCCACGCCGCCGAGACCGACATGGTGATGTTGATGGCCGGTCTCGACGCCACCCGACGAGGCGAGTCCTATCTGGCCTGGCACCGCTATCAGACGATCGCGGTGATGACCGACCGCCTGATCACCACCAGCGCGTCGGGGTTCGTGATGGACGGCCACGCTGACTGCGCCGCCCGCATCGCCCGCCAAGCCGGGGTGTCGCGACGCCGCGCCGAAACCCTGATCGACGAGGCCGTCGCACTACGTGACCGGCTCCCCGAGGTTGCCGACACCCTGCGCGACGGGATTCTGTCGCAAGGGCAGATCCGGTTGGTCATCTCCCGCACCGAACTGATCCCCACCGACGACCCCATCACGCCCGCGTTGGATGCCTAGATCGCCGATACTGTGCGCCCGCAAGGGTGTGTGGGACCGGGCGCGCCTGCGGGACATGGTCGACCGCCTCGTCTTCCGCCACGATCCGGACGCGGTACGCCAACGCCGCAAAGACGCGATGGATCAGCGTGGGGTGTGGACCCACGAACTGCCCGACGGCACCGCCGAACTCACCTCCGTCATGTCGGCGGAGAACGTCCCAGTCACCTCCTCAAAACCACGGGGACTGGGTCGATGTGCAATACGCGACGAAGACGGACACCTGGTCACCGAATACGAGACCCCCGAAGGAGTCACCCTGCCCGGGGACGCCGAAACGCTGGAAGACACTTTCCGCAACAAGCAAGCCCGCGAAGATCTCGACCGCCTCGACCCACCACCCTTCTGAAGACACGTCGTTCCCCTGAACGGGTGAAAACCGGTCGGTAAGTTGCTGTAGCGTCGCGCGGCCATGGACACTTGACCGGATTTCATGATTCTTGAAACCAAATCAAGCATGCCGATGGCCGGTGGCCAGCTTGGCGGACTGCCAGTGGGGGCGAAACACATGAACGGTTTTCGACGGACGCTGCGCGCGTCCACAGTGGGTTGTGCGCTGTGCCTCGGCATGGTCGTCCCGATGGCCCTGCCCGCGACCGCTGCGGCCGCACCGGCCCTTTCGGCCGAGACGCTCGACACCATCGACGAGCTGAACGACGACGGTGTGTTCCGCCCAGCAGAACCCGACGACGGGCTCGGTCCTGACTGGTTATCGACGACGTTCCCCCATGTCAACGGTGACACAATCGTGGTGGTGACCCCAGGAACCGACGACGGCTCCATGTATCCGCGCATCAGGGGCCTTCGTGCGGGTCGTCAGACGCTGGTCATCGACTATCCAGAAGCACTCGGCCCGTTGATCTCCGGCCGGTCCGGCGCAATCCTGCCGTTCTTCGCCCCAAGTTACGACGCCTCTCGGGACGTCGCCGTCGACAACAATCTCAAAGTAATGCGGGCGTTTGCACAGCAGACCGACGGGCCGCCTTACATCGTCTACACCGGCTACTCGCAGGGAGCTGAAGCTCTGGGCAATGCTGCGGAGGTCGCTGTCGGTCAGCCCAACGGGATCGACGTCGACAACTCGATGATCCTGCTCATCTCCGACCCGCGGAGCCCGTGGGGCCTGAAGGCGTGGGCCGACAACAACGTCGCCGGTTCCGTGTTCGAGCTGTTCGGCGCCGAGAGCAACGGAGCCCGCGATCCCGGTGCCACCGGCGACGATCTCCCCGTGGTGTCCGTCATCGTGGTCGGCGATCCGGTTGCCAACTTCCAGTGGCGAACGCTCAGGCCGGTGAGTTCGCTGCTCGTGAACGCGGCGGGATTCATCGCGATCCATTCGGGCCTGGGCGAAGAGAATTACGGCAATCTCATCGACTACACCACAGCGCCGACGACGATGAAAAGCCGCGACGGCAATACGACTTACGTCGTCTATCAGCCGAAACACCACCCGCTCACGCTGGTCGCGATGATCCTCAACGATGCGGTGGGCATCAAACCGAGCGAGGCCGATCTCGAGCGATGGGACGCGGTCAACAACGCTTTCTACCCGCTGGTGACGCCGACCGAGTCGAACGCCGCGGTGCCGGTCGAGTCGTCGTCTGAGGACGACCTACCAACCGTCGCCCGTCTTGTGGACTCTGCCGACTCCGAAGATCCGCCAACCGAATCGCCGGCGCCGGCGCCCACTGTTGGCGCTGACGTCCCGGCCTCTGACGCCGAAGTCTTGTCAGGCGGTCGTCATCGCGCGCCTGAGACTGCCGACGCTGACACGCCAACCCCCGAGGCGACCCCATCAGAGGGCGGCCGGCATCGCCTCACGGGCAGCGGGCGGCACGCAGCCGACACCGATGCCGCTGACACCGATTCTGCCGACGGCGCTTCCACCGACACGTCCACATCCGAGGAGGACTCGTCAGACGTGTCGAACACGGAGACCGAGAGCAATTCGTCGTCCGACTCGGGCGACGGCGAGTCCACCGCAGCAGCCTGACAGCCGACACCCACCGCGCAACGCAGCGTTCGGCGTCAACGAAGAGACCACTCTGGCGGTATCGCCGCTCCCCCGCCTCCGGAGGGACCGGCTACGAGACCCGGCGCGGGGCCGAGTCAACTCACCCCCTCGGCCCCGCGGCGGGCTCTATTCGTCGAGCAGAGCCGCGCCCTGCAAAGACCCCATCACCCCTGTTCGATGAGGAACGCTGCCACCGCAAAGGCGATGAGCACCAACGAGATCGCGCACCCGAGCACCACTTGCTTGGCGGTCGACATGGGTGCGTACGGGTCTTTGTACTCGTACCGGTAGGTCGGTGGACTGGAACTCGCGGCGGCAGCATGCCGCGCCGAGCCGTGGCTGGGTTGTTCCGGGAATTGGTCATGTGAGGGCAGACGCGGCGTACCCCCGGTATCGCGTTCACGCGACCATCATGCAAGGTAGATCACGGTTCGCAGCCCGCCGACGGTCGTCTGTTCGGGTGAATCCGTTGTCGCCGTGAGTGATTCGGCCAACACAGCCCGAACCAGCACTGCCCACGACGCCGCATCTGTCGAAACAAAAAAATCCCCAGCAGTCTCAGACTGCTGGGGATCGTTGTGGTGGCCAGAGTCGGGATCGAACCGACGACCTTCCGCTTTTCAGGCGGACGCTCGTACCAACTGAGCTACCTGGCCGGAAGGTACCGGTTGACGATGAACCGAAACCTTTGGCGACCCTGACGGGACTCGAACCCGCGACCTCCGCCGTGACAGGGCGGCGCGCTAACCAACTGCGCCACAGGGCCTTGTTAAATTATCTGCGCGAACCTCGTTACCGAGTGCCGCGCAGGCGTACCCCCTACGGGATTCGAACCCGCGCTACCGCCTTGAAAGGGCGGCGTCCTAGGCCGCTAGACGAAGGGGGCCGGTCGTGTTCTCCGTTGGGAGCTCGCATAGCTTATGACAGGTCTCGCGCAAACCACAAATCGACTGGTCAGACCCGTAAACGGAGCATCGCGGCCAGCTCGACGACACGCACACCGAGGGTCTCGTTCGCACCGTTTGCACACGTTGTAAACTCATCGACGCCCCGGCTTGCCGGGGCCCTGCCCCTATAGCTCAGTTGGTAGAGCTACGGACTTTTAATCCGCAGGTCCCAGGTTCGAGCCCTGGTGGGGGCACCACGAGGGCGACGATGTTCGAGACACGCCTGGCGCCGAATTCCTCCGAACGGACGAAAATCCGGACAGCACAGCCAGTTTCGGTGAAATGCCGTGGATACTCTCCGCGTGATCCGAACCCGTTTGGCGGTTGTTGCCATTCTCGTCAGCGCTCAGCTGCATCGTCGCACCACCGGCATCGGCCGTTCCGAGCGCACCTGAGTACGTCGCCCTGGGCGATTCCCGCGCCGCTGCACCCACCCGCACGTCGGCCCGAGTGCCGGACGGGTCGCTGATCTCGGCCTGCTTCACGCGCACGTTCGGCCAGGACGCCCGGTGTCGCCACGACGGGGTCATGGCACGGCGAATCGACTCCGGCCTGAGCGCAGTCGCACCGAAGATCGGTACGACGTTGGACAAGATCGCCTCCAGCGCCCCCAACGCCCGTGTGGTCCTCGTTGGACACGGCGGCTACTACGGCCGAACAGGTTGCCCCGGCCAGGCCAACATGAGCAACGCCGACGCCGCGTACCTACAGACCTTCTTCCAACGATTCGACACGATCCTCCGAACAGCCGCCGTCACGCGATCGATGACGTTCGTCGACGTCGCCTCCGCTGCCGTCGGGCACGACGCATGCGCCGGAGCAGCACGCTGGTTCGAGGGGAACTTCTCGCAGTCCCAGACCCAACCCCGCCACCCGACCCCGCTAGGCAGCAGGGCATCGCGGGCCTGATTACTACGGCACTCTCACCGTCAGGCCTCTCGTAACGTTCACCGACACGGCTGGGATACTCCTGCCGTGACCCGATTCCGCCTCGCACTCGTCGCCGTTCTCGCCATCGCGATCAGCTGCATGTCGGTACCGTCGGTTCTCGCCGCGCCGGCGGCACCCGCTTACGTCGCCTTGGGAGATTCACGCGCCGCAGCGCCGACGCTGACCTCAGCACAGCATCCCGACGGGTGCGGACGTACTCGAGACGCCTACCCGACGCACCTCGCCTCCCAGCTCCAGATGAGCTACACCTCTGTTGCCTGCGTGAACGCCACCACTGCAGACGTCACGACCCGCCGACAGTCGACATCATTCGGCGCCCGGCCGGTCCAGATCAACGCACTGTCGTGGTCCACGCGACTGGTGACTCTCTCGATCGGCGGCAACGACCTCCGCTGGTGGTCGATCGTCTCCTCCTGCTTCACGCCAAGCTTCGGCCAGGACGCCCGGTGTCGACACGATCGAGCGATGGCCGACCGGATGACCTCGGCCCTCACCGCAGTCGCACCGAAGATCGGCGCAACTCTGAGCACCATCGCCGCCCGCGCGCCCCTCGCTCGCGTGGTCCTCGTCGGTCACGGCGGCTACTACGGCCGAACAGGTTGCCCCGGCCAGGCGAACATCAGCAACGCCGACGCCGTGTACCTCCAGACCTTCTTCAAACGATTCGACGCCATCCTCCGAACCGCTGCCGTCACCCGGTCGACGACCTTCGTCGACGTCGCCTCCGCCGCCGTCGGGCACGACGCATGCGCCGGCGCAACCCGCTGGTTCGAAGGGAACGCCTCGCAGTCCCAGACCCAACCCCGCCACCCGACGCCCCTCGGCAGCCGTGCGATTGCGAATCTGATCGCGCGAGCACTCTGATCCCGCGGCCAGTGTTTCGAACGCGAACCGAATACGGTCGCCGACGCATTGTCGTTCGGAGTGAAGGGGGCGGTACCCCATCCTTGTCGTCCGTCGGACGCCGGCCTTCCGTGATACGCAGGCTCAGGACAATCGGCAATACCGGTGGGACAATTGTGACTACAAAAAGGTGACGGTCTTACTGCGATAGTCGCGATACTGCCGAAACGGTTCGTATAGGCCGGTGGGCTCGGTGTTTGCGCACGAGCAACACAGACAGTGTGCACCGAACCGTGGGCCGGTCAGGCTAACCGTCTGGGTTGCTTCAACCGGACGACGACCCGGGGCACCCGAACATGTGTTAGTGGCGGATGAGCGGCGGCCATCGACCTGGACGTCAGGTGATGCGGCCCCTGCACTTTCGTATGATCGGACGCTATCTAAGCCGATCACTGTATTGACAAAGTGGACGAGTTCAGAGAGAACCAACAATGAGGAGTCCAAACGTGAAGCGCTTGTTCTCAATGACCGCTGCCGCGATCGCCGCTGCGGGTGTGGTTACTTCCATGGGCGTTGGCAGCGCGACTGCAGCCGAAGCAGACATCTTTTCGGTCAGCGCCACCGCGCAGGATGCGATCATCACGCTGACACCGCCGAGCTTGAATGTGTGCAACGCGATGGCTGTTACGTCGGGGACCGTAGCACCCCCGGTAGGAGAACTAGTCTGGACCGGCACCGATCAGCTGCTGTCACATTCGCCGGCACTAGCAGACACTGTGCGGTTCCGAGGCGTAGCTCAAGCATTTCCGCACTACTTCACACCGCGAACGATCACTATCACTCTGCAGCCGGGTACGTACACAATTGCAGGCCAGTGCACGCCCTACGACGACCAGGGAAACTATGCCGGCGATGACACAGTTCACACGGAGACCTTTGTCGTGAAAGCAACCGGCCCTGGCCCGGGAGACCCCGCCGAGGACGACGGGGCGTGGGGAAGTCTTGGCAGCTTGCTGCCAGGCTGATCCTTAGGACTCATCGAAAGGTGCCCCGCTTTCTGCGGGGCGCCTTTCGCAGTCCGCCCGTGGTGGCCTCTGACCGCCGCTTGAAGAGATGTGTGTGCGTGGTTGCGGGATGGACCCGGCAACTTCACCGGCGACCATCAATCACCGCGTCGGGACTCTTTCGCAGTTAGTTTCGATCGCCCGCGACGACAACCTCGTACGCAGAATCCATATCGTCACCCCGCTCGACCGCGAGCCGTTGCGGACACGACCCAGCGAACTGCGCTCACCCGCGACGAAACACATCGGTTCGAGTGGCCGCAGCGGCCAGCCCTCCCGACCATGCTCACGTCAGCTCATGGCGCGATGGGGATTGCGAGTGTTGTAGGCACCCGCTGTCCACATCACAAATTGCTTCGAGTCAGCAAGGCGCATCGCGGTGTACCCGTCTGGGGCAGGGGTTATCGGCAGCGCCCGTGCCGATGCCACCTGCCGTCCGACACGGCGTCGATGCTGCGACCGCTGGACGGACATCAGGCCCCCTCGATCAGCTCGGTTCCGTGCTCTGACCCGTCCGCACCGAGTTTCCCCAAACCGCAGTTTACGACGGTCCGAAGAGCCTCAAACAGTGAAACCCGCTCGGGCGCCATCAGGGCTCGGGCGGCGTAACCGCGGTCAAAGTCTGTTTGTGACCTGAAGGCCTCCGCTCTAGTAAGGCGGCCACCCACTACCAAAACTGTTCGCATCCCGCGTGTTGGTCAGGCACCGGTCGGCAAGCCCGGCAACTCAACCTCCCACCTTGCTTCGGCCGACGGTCGGGACATCGCGTTGCGCCCCCAGACACGCCGCCGGGATGCAAATCTGTGCCAATCCATCGACGTGTTGACCGTGTTCCGACGTAGCCGATGCCGTGGAATTCTCCAGTCCTGAGCCCCACCGACGCCCCTTTCTCGGTGCGGTTCGTGAGCATTTAATTCGTATCCACAGCATCCCGAAAAATTGATCCACAAACTCAGACAGTCAATAGACAACCGCGGTTCATCAACCTGGCGTTGTCAACTCGAAACACGGAAATGATCATGGCGACACGTCGCGTTGCGCACCGTCGCGCACATCGGAGGCCGAACAAGTCGTCATATGCCCAGCTCAGGGGCGCTTAGTTCGGGCGCAACGGATGCGCCGCAGTCGTTGTCAAGACCACATTCGCGTTTCGAGACAGTCGACAAGAATCACGTGACAAAGGTTTCCGGGCAGATCTGGCCAAGAGTTATGAATCGTCCTGACGCCGAGCATTGAGTCATTCGTCCCACTTCCCGGCCTTTCTCGACAATGCGGCGCCATGGACCGAAACAACGTCGAAAAGAAACCGTGTGAATGGCGCGGAATGCGTTGTAGTGTTCCGATCTGCCAAGGCAATGGGCCGCTCGAATACGCCGGCCGTTCGCCTGTTGTTTCACTCAGGGGGAGTACATGAGCGTTCCCATCGACCGGGTCACGCGTGCCTTCATCGGCACGGAGCGTGCTCCTGGCGCGACGCCGACGACACCGCACCGATGGCTGGTCCCGTACGCGCGCCACGTCGCCTGGACCGACCTGGCACTTATCTCGATCGCCGTCCTGGCGGGCCAATTCCTGCGGTTCGGCGCCGACCCGTTCCGGCCGATCGGACGCGACGGTATCCTTGCACTCCTGGTCACCGTCACACTCATCGTGGGGTGGCAGGCAGCGCTGCGCGTCACCCAGTCCGGTGACCCGCGCATTCTCGGCGCCGGGCCGGTCGAGTATCACCGTGTCCTGAGCGCGTGCTTCGCATGCTTCGGCGTCTGGGCGATCGCCGACGTGGCCTTCGCACTGGGTATTGCCCGCGGTTTCATCGCCATCGCGCTGCCGGCCGGCACTCTGATGCTCGTCGCCGGTCGATGGGGCTGGCGACGACATCTGTTGCTGGGCCGCGAAACCGGACGATACCTCCGATCGGTCCTGGTTGTCGGCTCGCGATCATCCGCCCGGGCACTCATCGAGCGGCTGGACGAGAACCCCGCTCTCGGTTACCGGGTCGTCGGGGTCTGCCTCACCGATGTGCCCGGCGCCGCTGCCACACCGCGGTTCTCCGGACTCGCGACCTACCTCGGGGGCGGCGACGTCCCGGTCTTCGCCGGCCACGACCGCGCTCCCGAACTGGTCCGCACCTGCGGGGCCAACACCGTCGCGGTCACGTCCGCCGACGCTCTCGGACACCGGGCGATGCGCGAACTGTCGTGGGAACTCGAGAACTGCGACGTCGAGATGCTCGTGGCCCCGGGACTGATCGACGTCGCCGGTCCGCGGATCACCGTGCGGCCCGAGGCGGGACTCCCGCTGCTCCACATCGATCGTCCGCGGTACAAGGGTGCCAACCGTTTCCTGAAGCAGACCTTCGACAAGGTCCTGACAGTGGTTGCGCTGGTACTTCTTTCGCCACTGCTCGCCCTGTGCGCACTGGCCGTCAAGCTCGACAGCAGAGGTCCGGTGTTCTACCGCGCCGAACGCATCGGCACCGACAACACCCCGTTCGTCATGTGGAAGTTCCGGTCGATGGTCGTCGACGCCGACACCATGCGTGCCGGTCTCGCCGTCCGCGACGACGGAAACGGGGTCCTGTTCAAGCTCCACACCGATCCGCGGGTCACCCGCGTCGGCCGGATCATTCGGCGCTACAGCCTCGACGAGCTGCCGCAGTTGTTCAACGTGCTGGGCGGGACCATGAGCCTCGTCGGTCCGCGCCCGCCGTTGCGCGAGGAAGTCGAATCCTACGACCTGGTCGTCCGGCGGCGCATGCTCGTCCGGCCGGGCATGACCGGCCTGTGGCAGATCTCCGGACGCAGCGACCTGTCGTGGGAGGACTCGGTGCGTCTCGATCTCTCCTACGTCGAGAACTGGTCGCTGACCTCGGATCTCGCCATTCTCTGGCGCACCGCGAGTGCGGTCCTGTCCCGCCGGGGCGCCTATTGACCGCCGCGTCCGACCACCCTCCGCCCCACCACCACGGATCGACACCATTCGAAGGAAGCATCATGAAAAAGGCCCTGATCACCGGGATCACCGGGCAGGACGGCTCCTATCTCGCCGAGCTGCTCCTGTCCAAAGGCTATGAGGTACACGGACTGATCCGACGCTCGTCGTCGTTCAACACCGCCCGGATCGATCACCTCTATCAGGACCCGCACGACCCGTTCGCCCGTCTCTTCTTGCACTACGGCGATCTCAGCGACGGCGCGCGACTGGTGACCCTGTTGGCGTCGATCAACCCGGACGAGGTCTACAACCTGGCCGCGCAGTCACACGTCCGCGTCAGCTTCGACGAGCCCGAGCACACCGGTGACACCACCGGCATCGGCTCGGTTCGACTGCTGGAGGCGGTGCGCCAGGCCGGCATCCGCTGCCGGTTCTACCAGGCGTCCAGCTCGGAGATGTTCGGCGCCTCTCCCCCGCCGCAGAACGAGGACACCCTGTTCTACCCGCGCTCGCCGTACGGCGCGGCCAAGGTCTACTCCTACTGGGTCACCCGCAACTACCGCGAGGCCTACGGCCTGTTCGCGGTCAACGGCATCTGGTTCAACCACGAATCGCCTCGTCGTGGAGAGACATTCGTGACGCGCAAGATCACCCGCGCCGTCGCCCGGATCAAGGCCGGTGTGCAGAAAGACCTCTACATGGGCAACCTCGACGCGGTGCGCGACTGGGGCTACACACCGGAGTACGTCGAGGGCATGTGGCGGATGCTGCAGGCCGACGAGCCCTCCGACTACGTACTCGCGACGGGCGTTCCGTTCACCGTCCGCGACTTCCTCCAACACGCCTTCGACCACGCCGGCCTCGATTGGCGCGACCATGTCGTCTTCGACGAACGCTACCTGCGTCCCACCGAGGTGGACTCGCTGATCGGCGACGCGTCGAAAGCCGAATTGGACCTGGGGTGGCGAGCCGCGGTCCGCGCGCCGGAGCTCGCCCGGATCATGGTCGACGCCGACATCGCGGCCCTGAAATGCGAAGGCACGGAGTGGATCGACAAGCCCCAACTCGTCGCCTGGAGTCGCGCGTCATGACCGCGACTCCACGAACGAGCTGGTCGCCGGGTCCGCTCGACCCGTCGGTCTCCGTGTACGTCGCGGGCCACCGCGGACTCGCCGGTTCGGCTCTCGTGCGTGCGCTGCGGCGCCGAGGTATCTCCGACATCATCGGGCGGACCAGCCGTCAGCTCGACCTCCGTGACCGGCACAGCGTCTTCGAGTTCTTCGCGCACCACACACCTGACGTCGTGGTCCTGGCCGCTGCCCGCGTCGGCGGGATCGCCGCCAACAACACCTGGCCCGTCGATTTCCTCTCCGAGAATCTGCGCATCCAGGTGAACGTTCTCGACGCGGCGGCCGCGTACGGCGTGGAACGCCTGCTGTTCCTGGGGTCGTCGTGCATCTACCCCAAGTTCGCCCCGCAGCCGATCCGGGAGGGCGCGTTGCTCACCGGCGCCCTGGAACCGACCAATGATGCATACGCGATCGCCAAGATCGCCGGGATCATGCAGGTACAGGCGACGCGCCGCCAGTACGGACTGCCCTGGATCTCCGCGATGCCCACCAACCTGTACGGACCGAACGACAACTTCTCCGGCGAGACGAGTCATCTGCTGCCGGCCATGATCCGACGCTACGAGTCGGCGCGCCGGGGGGCCGCGCCGAGCGTGACCAACTGGGGAAGCGGGACGCCGCGTCGCGAACTCCTTCACGCCGACGACATGGCCGAGGCCTGCCTGTACCTGCTCGAGCATCACGACCACCCGCGCCAAGTGAACATCGGTACCGGCGTGGACCATTCGATCGCGGAGATCGCCGGGATCGTCGCCGACGCCGTCGGTTACGACGGCGCCGTCGAGTGGGACGTCACCAAGCCGGACGGGACACCGCGAAAGCTGCTCGACGTCAGCACGATCCACGAACTGGGTTGGCGGCCGACGATCGGTCTCGAGCGGGGTGTCGCCGAGGTGGTCGAGTGGTACCGGGCGGCGCACCACCCGGAAAATGGCCGGTACTCAGAGGTCGGGGCCGGCGATGTCCGGATCTGAGTCATCGGTGATCGCCGACGACACCACCACCGTCCCGGGCGCGACATCCCGGGAGACCACCGCGGCGGCGCCCACGACGGCGCGTCGGCCGATCGTCACCGGGCCGGTCACCCGCGCACGCAACGCAATCCACGCACCGTCTTCGACGACGAGCTCCCCGTGCGCATCGGCCGGGCATCGCAACACCGCGGCCTGCGACAGCACGACGTTCGCGCCGATCCGGATCGAACCGGAACCGTCCAGCGTCACGCCCTCACCGATCCACGAGTCCTCGCCGATCGCGAGCCGTGCCGGACTGGTCACCCGTACGCGTGGCCGCATCAGCACACCGCGACCGATCTGCGCACCGAACACCCGAAGCGCCGCCAGGCGAAGAGAATTGGGTACGAACACCCATCCGATCGCACGCATCACGAAAGGCCAAGCCAGCGATGACAACTGAGCTAACACGATCACCATCGTATCGAATCGGACGCCTTTCGGGCCCGGCGAGCGCTGTCCAGCCACCGGTTCGGTCCGGGGGTCGCAAGTGTGTCGACTTCATCGCGATCAACTACGCGCCCGAGGTCACCGGTATCGCGCCCTACGTCACCGACATCACCCGGCGCCTCGCCGCCCGCGGGTGGAGCGTGCGCGTCATCACCGGTTATCCGCACTATCCGCAGTGGCGGCTCGACGGCGACATGTCGGACTACACGTCCACGGTCGTCGATCACGGTGTCATCGTGGTGCGAGTGCCGCACAGCATCCCGGAAGGCACTGCGCTGGTGCCGCGCTCGCGGATGGAACTCGAGTTCGGGCTGCGCGCCATCGTCGCTCATCTGCGACCCGAAGCGGTCACCGTCATGGCCAGTCCGCCGCTCATCGCGTCGGCGCTGGTGATGTTGCGCCGCAGGGTCGGGCGCCGCAACCTCTCGCCGATGGGGGTGTGGGTCCACGACCTGTACAGCCAGGCGGTCAGCGAGGCGGCCGCGGGCGGCGGCCTCAGCCGCGGTCTGGTGAGCAGACTCGAGAAATTCGCACTCTGTTCGGCCGACGAGGTGGCGGTGGTGCATCCGCGTTTCGGCGAGATCATCGTCGACCGTCTCGGCGTAGACCCGGCGGTGGTGACCCACGTTCGCAACTGGACGCAGGTGCGCCACGAACCACGCGCGCCGCGCGACACCGCTCGGACCGAGCTCGGCATCCCCGAGGACGCGATCGTCGCGGTCCACGCCGGCAACATGGGCCAGAAGCAGGGCCTGGAGAACCTCGTCGAGACCGCCCGCCTCGTGTCCGAATCACCTGACGCCACAGCGCGGAAAGTCCACCTGTATCTGGTCGGGGACGGCAACGAGCGTCGGTACCTCGAAGACCGCGCACGCGGTTGCGCGGACCTCACGTTCGTCGACTCACTGCCCGACGACCGGTTCCACCTCATGCTGTCCGCCGCCGACGTGCTGGTGGTCAACGAGAAGCCCGGCGTGGTCGAGATGTCGCTGCCGAGCAAGCTCACCACCTACTTCAGCTACGGAATCCCGGTGGTGGCAGCCGTTTCCGAGGAGGGGATCACCGCTGCCGAGGTCCGGCGCTCGCGCGCCGGCGTCGTCGTCCCGGCCGGCGACCCCGCAGCACTGCTGTCGACCATCGCACGGGTCGCCACGGACACCACCGCGGCACACACGATGGGCGACGCCGGCGAGAAGTATTCGCACGAAGTCCTCGGCGCCGACGCCGCCGTCGAGAGGTTCGAGATGTGGCTGCACAAGCTGTCCCACCATGCCTCGGTGCGGGTATGACCGTGACGACGCCGACCACGACAACCGCACGCTCGGAGATACTGGCCGAACTGGAACCCCGACGCCTGCGCGACTACATCGTCGACAAGTCCGATCGCGGCCGCAATCGCTTGTGGATGGTCACCTGGCTGGGTGTCGGTGCCGTGCTCCGGAGCGGGGTGGGCGGCACGCTGCTGCGCTCCTCCGTGTTACGCGCCTTCGGTGCGCGCGTGGGCGCCGGGTGCGACATCCACCGGAGCTTCCGGGTCCACTTTCCCTGGAAGCTGGACCTCGACGACGGGGTCCGCATCGACCGCGATGTGTGGATCATCAATCCCGAACCGGTGTCGATCGGCGCCGACTGCTCACTCGGTCCACGCACGGTCATCTGCTCGGGCGGGCACGATCACCGCTCGCCCACCTTCACCCGCACGAGCGAGTCGGTCGTCCTCAGCGAGCGATGCCACCTCGGCAACGGGGTCACGGTGCTGAAGGGTGTTGTGCTGCAACCCGGTACGCGGGTTCCGGCCGGCGCCTTGGTGATCCCGTCGATCTCGGCGAAGTCGCGTCGAACGACGTCAGGCGGCCGGCCATGAAGATCCTGCAGGTACTCACACTCCTGTCACCGACCGGCGAGTTCGGCGGCCCCGCAACCGTCGCGGTCAACCAGAGCCGCGCGCTGGCCGCACGGGGACACGACGTCACGCTGATCGCCGGCTCACGCGGCGGGCCGGCGTCGGTCCCCGACGTGCCGGGGGTTCGTGTCCGCACGTTCCCGACGCGAACCGTCGGCCTCGGGCACAGCTGCTCACGCATCGTCGCGCCGTCGATGCTGCGCTGGATACGTTCGCACGCAGTCGGTTTCGACGTCGCCCACGTCCACCTCGGACGTGACTTCGTGACCCTTCCCGCCGCACGCCTCCTGTCGAGGAGCAACGTCCCGACTCATGTTCAGACACACGGGATGATCAATCCGCGGCCGTCGCTGCCCTATCAGATGATCGACCGGACCCTCACGATCCCGGCGGTGCGCGACGCTCGAACGGCGTTCTATCTCAACGACGTCGAGCTGCGGACGCTGCGAACAGCGGTCGGCGATGCACCCCGCTACTCATACCTCGGCAACGGCGTGCCGCTGCCCGACGCGGTCTCGGCAGCCCCGCCAGACGGACTACCCGAGGTCCTCTTCCTCGCCCGGCTGCATCCCCGGAAACGAGCGGTCGCCTTCGCCCGCGTCGCCACCGACCTCGCGCCTCGATTCGCGGCCCGCTTCACGATCATCGGACCCGACGAGGGCGACGGGCCGGCCGTCGACGCGGTGCTGCGCACCTTCCGCGCGACGCACGACGCCGAAGTCGCCGACCGCGTCCGGCGCGAGCCGCCGATCGCCACCGACCGGGTGGCCGGTCGACTCGCACAGGCCACGATCTACGTTCTCCCGTCGATCCACGAACCGCTGCCGATGTCGGTCCTCGAGGCGATGGCCGCCGGGCTGCCGGTGGTGGTCACCGACACCTGCGGATTCGCCGGTCTGGTTGCCGATGCCGACGCCGGCCTCGTCGTCGACGACTCGATGGACGCGTTGTCCGCGGCCCTGACCGGTCTCCTCGCCGACCCCGACCGGGCGCGCGCGCAGGGCCTGCGGGGGCGGCGCGCCGTCGAACAGCACTGGGGCATCACGTCGATCGCACGACAACTGGAGGAGCACTACGATGCGGTCAGCTGAGCTCACCGACACGACGGACAGCGTGGAGACAGTGAGCATCTCCGTCCTCGTTCCGTCCTTCGATCCGGGTGCTCACTTCGAGCCGGCGATCCGGTCGGCACTGCGTCAGTTGGGTCCACACGACGAGATCGTCATCCAGGACGCCGGTTCCACGGATGGAACCCAGGACCTCATCGCCGCTCTCGCCGAGACGGAGCCGCGGGTGAAAGCCGTGATCGAGGCGGACGAGGGTCAATCGGACGCCCTCAACCGAGCGCTGGCGCGTGCCACCGGACAGTGGGTGCTCTGGCTCAACGCCGACGACGTGCTCGTCGAGGGAGCGATTGTCGCCATCCGTGCAGCGATTCGTGAGTCACCCGGCACGACGGTGCTCACCGGAGATCATCAACTGCTCCGGGCGGCCGGTGACGTGGTCGGGACGTACCGCGGCAAACCCATCGAGACGCGAACCCTGCTGCGGCGGTCCACCTGCGCGTCGTTCTCCGGGTCGGTGATCATCCGCCGCGACTATCTGGAGTCGCTCGGCGGGTTCGACAAGCATCTGCACTGCACGATGGACTACTCGTTGCAGTTCCGTATCGCCGAAACCGCGCCAGTACAGCAGTCGATGCCGGTTCCGATCGGCGCCCTGCGTTTTCACGATGCCTCCAAATCGGCCAACCTGTGGCGGACCTTTCTCGCCGAGTCGTTCCGACTGCGGCTGCGATATGCAACGTCACCGACGGAACGCCTGCTGGGCCTCCTGGGCACCGCCGAGCAACTCGTCTCGTTCCTCGTGTTCCGCATCCGGTTGACGCCAGGCTATCGAAGGTTGCGCGGTGTCCTCCGCGATTGAGCAAGGTCACGCCGACAAACGACTGCGCACCGACGCCACCGTACGGATTCTGGCCCGGGTGGCGAGTTCCGCGATGCTCGGCACTTTTCTGCTGCTCCTGGCCAGAGCACTGCCCGTGGACACCTTCGGGCAGTACATCCTCGCCTACACGCTCGGCGTGGTGGTCGGCCTCGCCGCGGGTTTCGGTGCACCGATCCGGGTGATGCGTGTCAGCGCATCCGACGACACCCCCACCGCCGCAGCTCTGTACGTCGCGCACACCGTCGCGGTATCCGGCGTCTTCCTCGTCGCCGTAACGGGTCTGATCCTCGCCGGGTTGCCCGCGATCGTCGTTGTGGGCGTGCTGTTCGCCTACTCCGACACCGTCCAGAACTTCGCGCAGAGCTATTTGGCCGGCACCCATGCGCACACCGCCGCCAGTTGTCTCGTCGTCGTCCAGCGTGCCGTACCCCTCGTGGTGTGGGGCGGGTTGGCGCTGTCCGGGGCCGGCCTCGATGCCGCCGCACTAGCCGTGAGCTTCACGTGCACGGCGGTGACCGCACTGGCGGTGCCCGCGGTTCCCATCGGAGTCCGGGGATTGCGGTGCGCCGCCGGTCAGCTCCGCCGGCCCGGTGCTGAAACCGTCCGTTACTGGGCGCTCGCGATGTCGGGAACACTGGCACAGCTGCAGGTCTCGGCGCTCGCCGTCTTCGCCACCCCGCTGACCGTCGGCTATTTCGCGATGGCCACACGCGTCACCGGGCCGCTCACCCTGCTGTCCGCCGCGCTGTCGACAGTTGCGGTCCCCGAACTCGCTCGCACCGTCGACGACGCGTCGACGTTCGACCGGATCTACCGCCGCTACCGGAACCTCGTCATCGTCTACTGCGTCGTCGTCATCCTCGCGGCATGGCCGGCCGCCTGGGCCGTCGTGCGTGTCGTCGGCACCAAATACGAACCCGCTCAACTGCTGTTGACCGGTGTGATCATCGCGGCCGGGATCTCGTCGCTCTCGCAGGCGATCAGCGCCAAGCACATCGCCGCGGGCCGCCCCGACTCGGTGACCGCGGCGATCGTCCTGGGTGGTGGGGCCACCCTGGCCCTCTTGCTCCTCGCCGGCGCGCTCGACCACGTCGGCGCGATCTGGCTCGCACCCATCGCCGGTCAACTCCTCGTACTCGCTGCCCTGCTCTCCGACGTCCACGAAGGTGGGAGAATGACCCGACTCGTCCGAACTCATTGGGAAAAGGCACTTCTGGCGGTCATCGTCGTGGTTCTCACCGCCACCACCGGAGTGGCCTTCGCAGTCGCCCGCGAACCCGCAACCGACACCGCGGCGCACAGCGCCGGGGTCGAGGTGACCTCCGCCGCATCGACGTCGCGGTCGGCGAACGGCGCTGGGGTCGGAGGCGCAGCGACCACCGATGCGGCGGTGAAGATCCTCGTCGTCGGTGACAGCTTCACCGAGGGAACAACATACGGCGGGAAGGGCAGTTCGAACTGGACCCGCATCGCCCAGGGCCGGTTGTCCGACGCCCGACCGGACACATGCCCCGTGCTGTTGCGGGTGTCCGGCCGGGGCGGCGCCGGGTACCTGACCGCCGGTATCCGGCACACCACGTTCGCCTCCGAGGCGCAACGACTGCTCACGCCCGACGTGTCGGCGATCGTGCTCGTCGGCAGCGGCAACGACCTCTCGCATCCGTCCAAGCAGTACCGCGCCGCGGTCGACGACACCATCCGGGCGGTCCGCAAAGCTCGACCGGACCTGCGCGTGGTGATCGTCGGACTCTCCTGGATCCACGACGGCCCGATCGCCCCTGACTATCTGCGCGCCAACAGGTTGCTCGCGGACGCGGCGAAGCGGCACGGCGTCTCCTTCATCGATCCGAACAGATCCGGGTGGTACTCCGCCCCCCGCGACCATTCGATCGTGGGTGCCGATCACCGTCATCCGACCGACGAGGGACATGCCCTCATCGCGGAGCACATGACGCCCGTACTCGAAGGTCTCGCGCGGACAGGCAGGTGCGCATGAGCCCGCTGCGAGCCACCCGTGATCGCGTGCGGGTCAGCCGCGTGGTGACCGCGCTGGGAGTCACCATCTGCCTCGGACTGATCCTCGCGATGGGGATGCTCACGTACTCGTCCCAACACGACACGGTGCAGGCGACGTCGCGCGTCGTACTCACCTATGAACGCGACGCACTGCAAACGCCAGAGGATTTCGATCCCGCACCCACGATGCTCCTGACGCGGAGTATCGAGTCGTACTCGTCCTTGGTCACGAGCGAGAACTTCCTCCGTCGGGTGATCGACACCCACCACATCGCGATGAGTCCCGCCGACCTCCGCCGTGCGGTGTCGATCACGGCCCCACCCGAGACGACGATCATGGATTTCACCGTCCGCGGCGACGACGCGCGCACCGTCGAAGCTGCCGCCATGGGCGTCGGACGTGAATTCACCGCAGCGCTGGCAGAACTCGAGTCACCCGCGCCGATTGCATCGCTCGTGCTCGGGCCGGCCGATGCCGGCCAGACGTTCCCCGAGGCGCTGCTGCGCACCGCTCTGCTCGCGACCCTGGCAGGTCTGACCGTACTGGCGCTGGCCGTGATGTTCACCCGACGCCGCGCCGACCGACCACTCCCCCACCCCACACCGCCCGCTGATGTCTGGAGGACACCATGAAGCGACCCAACAAGTGGCTCAGCCTGATCGTCTGGCTGCTCCCCGCGTCGAAGGCGAAGAACGCAGCGCTGCGTGCCCTCGGCAACACCATCGGACACGACGTCAGCCTGGGACCGAACCTCGTGCTCGGCTGCGGACCGTTCCGCATCGGAGACCGCGGAGTGATCTCCCCGTTCAACATCTTTCGGCAGATGGCACGAGTCGAACTCGAGAAGGACAACTTCATCGGGCGGCTGAACCAGTTCACGTCCGCGCCGTCGTATCAGAAGTTCAGCGACCGCGCCGGAGTGTTGTCGATGGCTGAACAGGCCGCAGTCACGAACCGTCACTACTTCGACTGCTCGGGCCGGATCGAGATGGGGCCCTACAGCGCGGTGGGCGGCACCCGGAGTCTCCTGCAGTCCCACGAGATCGACATCGTCGAGGACCGGACCACGATCGGCACGATCACGATCGGCGAGCGGAGCCTCACGGCGACCGCCTGCCTCATCCTCAAGAACGCTGCCATTCCGCCCTATTCGCTCGTCGCCGCCGGCTCGGTGGTGACCGCGTCGACGGATGCCGCCATCGGCGACGCCGGGCTGTATGCCGGCGCTCCGGCGCGGTGGCGACGCGACCTCCCCGAATGCAAGTGGTGGTACCGGTCGTCGTACATGACGCCGGTGCGGGAGGTCGAGGGATTCTGATGGTTCCGACCTCCAAGTCCCGGCTGTCGACGACGACGGCACTGGCGCTGCTGGCCGCCGCTGTCGTCGCCCTGGTTTCGGCGTGCGACACCGCGGCTCAGGCCGAACGATCCGACGATCGTGTCGCGTCGGCGCAGGGCGCCGCCGTACACGTCGACTACGCCACCGCGGCCGCCGTGCCTCCCGGTTTCGTCGCCGTCGAACGTGGCCGCAACAGCCACCCGCTCCGGGTCTCGGACGGTCGTCTGCTGCACGGCACGTCGTCGGCATCCGGTGCGGCGTCGTACATCTCGACCGACCTCTCGCCCGTCCGGGTCACCCGGATCGGCGCTACGGTGAGTTTCACCGGAGACGATGCCGGGGCGATCGCCCTACTCGTCAGCGCGAAGCCGGTCCCGCAGAACGAGTCCGACGCAGCACCCGACGCCGCGGTGCACTTCGTCGCGACCCGGACGCGATGGTCGTATGCGATCTGGCAGGCGGGTGACGCCGGACAGACGATCCTGGGCCAGGGCACCTACCGGACCGCGTTCGATCGTGATGCGGCGCGGTTCGAGATCGAACTGGACGCGGACCGGGCGAAGGTCTATCTGCCCGACGCCACGTCGATCGTGTTCACCGACAACCGCATCGCCGAGTTCGGCGGCAGCTGGGCGACCTGGGAACTGTACGAGGATGCCCCGGGCACGAGTCCGGCGTCGTTCCGCGAGTTGTGGGCGTCATGACCATGATCTTCGCGACGCTGCTGGTGGCACTGGGACTCTTCGTCGCAGTCGCCTACGACAGGCAGTGGGCTCAGCGTGTCGATCGGTTCCTGTGCAGCTGGCTGATCGCGTTGACGGCGTGGCCGGTCATCGTCATCTACGCCGTGGCCCCGGCGTTGTGGTCGTCGGCCGACGCCGCCGGAGCGATCTTCGCGGTCCTGCTGTACGGCCCCGCAGCGGCGATCAGCGTGGCGGCCGCACTGCATGCGGTGGCCACCCATGACTTCCGCATCGACGGTTCGGCGGCGATTCTCGCGCTACTGATGGTGTACGCGTGCGCGGCCATGATCGTCGACGGGTCGGGCCGGACCGTCAATCTCCTGATGTCGATGGCGCTGCTGGTGGGATTCGTGTTCCGCTACCGATCCTTCGAGCTCGACGACGTGGCCAGGTCTGCCCGCATCGCTCTCGTCGCGACGACGGCGATCCTGCTGGTCTCGGTGCTGTTCAACTCTTCTCGAGTCGTCGGCGCATGTCGAATCGACAAGTGCACCGATCTCGGCGCGGTGCTCACCTCACCGTTCGCCGGCAACGGCAACCTCGCGGGGATCACCATCACGGCACTGCTGCCGTTCGCCGTGTATCGCGTGGCCATGTGGCGTGTGCTCGCCGCGGTCGCCGGGGTCGTGTTGATCGGCCTGCTGGCCGGCAGCCGAACGGCATTCGGCGGAATCGCGGTGGCCGGTGTGCTCGGGGTGCTGCTGGCCGTCCCGTCGATCACCTGTCGCGTGCGCAACCTGATGGTGGGTCTCGCACTCGTGGCGAGCGCGGTCTACTCGCTGTTCCCGCTCTATATCGGTTACACCAACGCCGATTACAGCTTGCGGGGTTATCTGTGGAACCAGGCGCTGCGGGAGATCCCCGACCAGTGGTTCTTCGGCCACAACCCGGCGTTCTGGGTGGAGTCCGGCGCGTCGTTGTTGTTCAAGGCCAACTATTCCCCGCACAACGGCTGGCTGGAGATCCTCCTGTCGGTCGGGGTCTGGGGCGTCGTACTGATCGTCCTGGCCGCCGTCGTCAAGGTGGTCCAGACGACCGACGGCACGACGCGGGCGTATCTACTCGCCTACTTCAGCACCATCCTCGCCCTCAGTTCGCTGGAGGCGGTGTACGTCCCGTACTTCCTCGGCATCGCGCCGTTCGCCGCACTCCTCCCGTACTTCCTGTACCAACACCGTTCGCCCCGATCCCTTCCACCCGTGCGCAGTCACGAGGTGCCCACCGAGTCACAGATGGAGCTCCGATGAAAGTCCTCAATGTCATTGCCGCGAAATGGATGCTCGTCGTGGCATTCACCCTGATCGGTCTCATCGCGGCCATCGGGTACTCGTTGCTACAACCCCAGACCTATGTGGCGACCGTCCGGACGTACATCGCCACCGGCACGTCCGACATGTTGGAGGCCTACCAGGGCAATCAGGCGGCCCGCGCGAGTATCCAGACATTCGCGGTGCTGGCCACCGATCCGACCGTCGCGCAGCGGGCGATCGACAGGTCGGGAGTCGACATCTCGCTGCCACAGTTCCTCTCCGAGATCTCGGTCAGCGTCCCGCCGCAGACCGTCATCCTCGATGTCTCGGTCCAAAACTCGACGTCGGCCGACGCGGAGCGGTTGTCCACGGCGCTCGCACAGGAACTCGTCGGCACGGTCACCGCTCTGCAGGAACCGACCAGCGGCGGTCCGGGTGCGCTGCGCCTGGTGGTCGTCGACCCGAACACCCAAGGCGCCGTGCGTGAGCAGCTCATCGACCCGATACTCCTCGGCATTGGCGCCGTCGGCGGCGCGCTCGCCGGCTTACTGATCGCGCTGCTGCTCCACAGGCGACGCGGTGGCATGTCTGATGTGGAGGGGTTCGACACCATCCCCGACCGCCCGACCACCGGTGATATCGAAGTAACCATCAATCGCCCGTCGAGCGCGATGCGAAGCCAACATGTGCCGGTCGAGCAGTCGACAGCGGCCAACAACCGTCCCCCGGTGGCTGAGCTTGTGACGGGCGAAGCGAGGAGCCGTGTCGAAACCACCGACCGTCCCGCGACTTACGTCGCTCGTCACACCGTCAGTCGGCATTCGGCCCGAGGTGGCGGCGGATTCGGGCGAGGCTAAGCAAGATTTGCTACGACGCGAAGACCTTCGAAAGTAGGCCCGATCGGCGAGGGGTGCCCGTGACGAAATCCCTTGCCGATCATCCGAGCACTGAACTTCGCATCACTCGAAGTCGCGCCACGTCGGGGCGGCGGTCAAGAAAGAAGGGCGCGGATGGTGGTCTCGTACTCCGAGGCGATGTCTTCCGGTTCGCGCCCTATGGGTTGCGCCCCGCGCGGGAGCGAGTTGTAGTCGTCACGACGGGAGTCGATCGACGCCTGATACTCGAGCGTCAGATCTAAGAGTTTCCTACCCAGCATGGCGGATATGAGACCACGAACCCCTGGCCAACGCTGTCCGAATTGCGTCATTCCCTCCGAACAGGGGACAAGTTCAGGACAACGAAACTCACGGAAGATGCCAACGCCGCAGGGACGAACATCGACCACATAGAACCGCTCGGTCATGCATGATCTGGCTACACGGTTCGATCGCGTCAAACTTACTGGCGCTATAAAGCGGAAATCCACAGGAGATGGCTCCACCTGCACGATCGCCGGGGCTCCGGCGATGACAACGCCCTCGATCATCAGCCCCACGCCTACGTGCAGGATTAACACCCAAACCTCTCGCACTAGTCCCTGCCTCGATTGTCGGCAGCGTTCGGGGCTCTCAGCTCAGGACGCCACGCAGCGCACCGACGACCGGCTTGGGTGAGCCGTCGAAACGGTACAGACCGAAGTTCGAGTTGTCGTCCGCCTTGTTGGCGGACAGGTCGCGAGAGGTGAACAGGAAGATGGCCGCGATCCATGACAGTCCGTTGGCGCGATTCACCGCGTCGGTGACGATGCTGGATTGAACGGCTTCGGTGGTCGAAGCGGGCGTGTTCCCGGTCGGCTGCCCGAACTCGGTTACCCACATCGACTTCGTCGAGTCACCATTCGCCACCATGATCGCCCGGCCCTGCGGCAGAACGGCTGCTCCCCCGCCGTCGCCTGCCCGGGGGTCTGCAGTGATTGGGTACGGCAACGTATACGGGTGTACGCCAATGCCATTGAAGTAAGGCTTAGCGCCGAGGGCGTACATGTCCGAGATGAAGGTGACATCTCGCGTTTCGGTGCGGAGACTCGAAAGTCCGCCGCTGATCACCGGCTGATTGCTGCCTCCCGCTCGGATACCTCCGAACGCCGACTTGAGCAGCGGCACGTACTCACCGGCCGTCGGCGGGATGAGATAGTGCGCCAGATTCGGCTCGTTCCACACTTCCCAGGCGGCAACTCGCGATGAGTACCGCACCGCGACCTGTCTCGCGAACTCACCGAAAGTGGCCGGGTCAGCGGGCGCGTTACCGTTGGCAAGTGGATTCGCACCGGACTTTTGCGCCCAAACCGGGGCGGGCCCCTCGAGATTCAACAGGATTGACAGCCCCTTCGACCTGGCTGCACTGACCGCGGAATCCAGTCGCGTCCAGGTGAACGAACTCGGGCTGGAGGGTTGAAGCAGATTCCATTTCGCCGGGATGCGGATTGCCTTCGCTCTGGTCGCTCTGATCTGCTCGGCCTCTCCGGCGAAGTCGGCGCCGGCGTACTGGGTCGAGATCGAGGCCACGCCGACAACGACACGAACTGCTGCGTGCACTGAAGATCGAGAGATCACGGTCGCCGCGGCTACGACCACGACAACGACGAGTGTGAATATGAGGCGACGCATGAGCCCTCCAAGCCGAGTCTCACTCATTGTCTCTGCATCGGGACGCGTGTGCTGAGGTTTTCGACTCTAACGGCTTCACCTCGACCTCGACCGTCAGCTAGGCGGGCGCGCGCTCCTGCCTCGCGTCTGCCCCGGCCATCACGCAAGTGCCTTATTGACCGATGAAACGAGCTGCGGTGACAAGGTTTTGGCGTAGGTGGCAGATACATGTCCGTTGGTGTCGCGATATACGATGACGTCCCCGATGACCGCGGGACAGGCAGTCTGATCACAGAACGATGCGGTCATATCGAGCAGTGTTGCACCGGGAAGCTGTCGCGCGGCACCTATGAGTGGATCGGGGGTCGCCAGCGCGACCTCACGAGGTGTCGAGCAGTTCGCGGTGTTGTCGCTGCCGCCCAAAGAAACGCGCGTGAGACAGTTCAGGGTTTCTTCTGGCACAGCTGGGTTGTCGGCAACAACCAGAATTTTCGTGCCTCTTGATGCCACCGGCCTCCAAGCGGAGAGATACTGGTCGACGTCTCCGAATTGCCTGCTCGCCGAGGTGATCACGAGGTCGTACCGCTCGCTGAGTAACTTGTCCTGCATTTGCGGCAAAACCGTCTTGTCGCAGTCACCACCCGATCGGATGACCCACTGACATCCGTTGCCAACGAACGTGGTCATGCTCCATCGGTTTTGACGCAGATACGGCGATAGCGCCGGGAGAAGCATGGCGGCATGGGAATCGCCGACCACCGCGATTCGTCTCGCATCTGGACCGTCGTAGCCGTAGACACAGTTGCGGAGCTCACGGCCTTGTTCCCGATAACAACGGTAAGCGCCTTGAGTATCGTCCGCGAACGAGTCGAGTCCCGGCAGGAGTGGTTTGGACGGATCCCGTAGCGGACATCCGGGAACTTCCAGGGCCGCAGCACCGAGACATGAAGGCGCATCGTCCTCCCGCGGGGCAACATCGGCGACCACAAGCTCCTGATTGGCCTGCGATTGGGCACTTCGCTGATCAGCTGATTCGACGACCAGGGCACCCATCAGAGCCGCGACTCCCAGGAATGCACCGGCGGTCACCCATCCGGTTGTTGCGCGCCACGGCAATCTGCCGCGGCTGCGCGAATCGGACTCGAGCCACGACGACCGACGAATCGGATTCTCGTACAGGTGAAACGTCACGACGGTGAGAACCGCTGTTGTGACGAGCGCGGTCAGGTAGTACGGACCTCCCTCGGGTATTACTGCCGCGAGCAACACAATCACCGGCCAGTGCCACAAGTACAACGTGTAGCTCACTTCGCCTACGTACACCGACGCCCGATTAGTCAGATGTGGAACAGCCCGTTCCTTGACCCCGATGAACGCAGCGATCACCAGCGCCGTCGACAGCACGGGTAGCGCTGCGCCCGGCCCCGGAAAAGTGCTGTCCGCACTTATCAGGAAGAGCGAAGCAAATACCCCGGCCAGACCGACGTAAGAAAGGAACGGCCTGATCTTCGAAGAAATACGAGCAAGAACAGGGGTACAGATCGCGAGCAGTGCGCCCACTCCGAGTTCCCAGATACGTGTAAAAGTCGAAAAGTACGCGGCGGTCGGAGACGCGACCGATTGCCAACAAGCCCACCCGAACGATGCCAGGCAGATCGCGCCCATCGTCGTTGCGATCCACGCCTGTCTTTTCGGGGGGTAACGTCGCCCTCGCCTCGAGAACCTTCTTGTGGCCGCGAAGAGCGCCACCAGCAGAACCGGCCAGACGAAGTAGAACTGCTCCTCGATCGACAGTGACCAGTAGTGCTGTAGCGGTGACGGGGGCTGCCCTTGCGCGAAGTAGTCCGTCCCGGTCCTTTCGAACCGCCAATTCGACAGGAAGATGGTCGCCCAGAGCCCGTCGATGAACGCGCCCTTCGCTCTTGTCTCGGTCAGTAAGACATAACTGACGATCACCGTTGCGACGATGACCAGCATCGCGGACGGGATGATCCGACGCGCACGATGCACATAGAACTTGCGGAACGACAGCTTGCCGGTTCGCGAGCGCTCTCTAATCAGAACGCCTGTGATGAAGAAGCCCGACAACACGAAGAACACGTCAACGCCGACGAATCCGCCTCGCGGCCAACCGAACAAGTGGTCGGCCACGACCGCCAAAACCGCGACCGCACGCATGCCTTGGAGGTCCAGGCGGACATGAGAGCGACGGGCGTGCGATGCTTCCGATCGCTCCTGCGCAGGTGATTCAACCGTCACAATGATTCACTCCCCGGCGTTACCCTCGAACCCCACCCGACAGCTTCGGTGATGCCTAGGTCGTGGATCCGGTAGCAGTCCCCACGCGAGGAACGTCGCCTTCGACACTCGCCTGATCCCGGGCAGGAGCCACGTGCTTCCCCGTTGCTCGCTCCCTCCCGGCCATCTGCTGTTCATAGGAGTAGTAGACATACCTCGAGTCATGAGCCGAGACGTCGTTGAGAACTATGCCCAAGATCGCCGCCTGTGCGGTACGGAGCGAGGAAAAGGCGGTTGTCAGGTCCTGAGATCGGGTTCGTCCGGCACGAACAACCACCAATGCTCCGTCTGTGAACTGCGACAGGATCGCTGCGTCGGCAACCGGGAGTACCGGCGGTGTGTCCACGATGACGAAGTCGTAGCTCGATTGCAGGGCCTCGATACCGTCCTTTGCCCTGTGAGATCCGAGTAGCTCCGCAGGGTTTGGCGGCAGAGCGCCGGCGACCAAGACGTCCAGTCCATGTACCGGACCTGCCTGCACGAAGTCGGAAATCACGCCGTCTCCCCGAAGGAAGCTGGTCAGGCCCACGGCTCCGGTGAGACCCAGACGACGAGCAATAGAGGGGCGTCGCAAGTCTGCGTCGACCAGCACCACGCGGTTGCCGTCCTCCGCCAGTGCCGCCGCGAGATTCATCGACGTGGTCGTCTTACCCTCGCCCGGCCCGGGACTGGTGACCAGGATGCACCTCGGCGGTTCGTCCACCCGCACGAAAGCGAGGTTGGTTCGCAGACGCCGGTAGCCCTCAGCCGCCCGGGACGAACCAACCGAGAAGTCGATCACCGGGTTGCCGTCCAGATTGTTCTCCGAGGGGACCTCGGCGAGCACCGCGGACGACACACTCCGTTGCACTTCGTCGCCGTTGCGGAGCCGGGTGTCGAACCGCTCCCGCAACACCGCGATGAGAAGACCCAGCACCAGTCCAACCAGGACTGCCAGCACCGTGTTGCGTGCCGTACGCGGCGAGAAGGGTTCGTCCGGCTGAACAGCCGGCGACACGACTGTCAACTTCGCGAGTGGCTGACTTGCTTCATTCGGCTGCTCGAGCGTCGTCACGTACGAGGTCATCGCCTCGGCGACACCGTTGGCGAGCTGGGTCGCCAACGCGGGATCACTGTTCTCCGCCGAAATACTGAGCAGCACGGTGTCCGGATTGCTGGTCGCGGAGAGCGACTCGCGAGCATCGTCGATGCTCATCTGGAGGCCGGAGTCGTCGAGAGCCTCTCGGATTATCACGTCCGAGTCGACGAGTTCCGCGTATGAAGCGACGCGCTGTTGCGATGCCAGCGAGCCCTGATACGCACTCTGCGCGTCTGCCTCAGTTCCGGATGTCACGTAGAGCTTTGCTGATGACACATACAACGGGGTCTGCAACAAGCAATAACCCAACCCGAGGCAGCCGATCACCGCGCCGGACAGCGCAACAATCCACCAGTTTCGCCTGACGAGAAACCGCAGATGGTCCGTCGAGAACGAGCGCGCCGTCGGCGCGCCGTCCGGGGCTATATTGCTACTCGTCAAGGTCTTCCTCCAACTATTCGACTTTTTCCATAGTTCGTCTGCACATGCGATCGATATGGACCATCGATGACGCAGAATCGCTCGTCGGCTCCGGCGATACTGCGTGTCACTCCCTCAGCGAACTATGAAGCGCGCTCATGCACAGAATGTACGGGCTCTGGGGCATCAGAACGAAACGGTGGCAGAATAAACGCTTTCAAAGCCAACTCCTTGAGGTGGCGACGCAGTTCTGGGCTGACACCTCCGGTCTGGTCAACAACCTTCTCGAGACGTTCGAAGAATATTCTGCTGACGTCAGAGTCGACTTCGATCGCGCCGTCTGGACTGCGCAAATGCTCGTAGAGGCCTGCAACCTTGCCCTGGGTTGAGAGGGTCGATGACGGCGTCCCCGACAGTGACGCCAAGACGGCCAGGTGCATACGTCCAGTCAAAACCATCAAACCTCCACGGCACACCTCGTACACCTGCGACGGCGTGAGCAAGTCATTAACGAGAATAATGCCGGGGTCGTCAAACCGCGCGGCGAGATCGCGGAGATAGACATTGTCACTCTTTGTCGCGCGCACGACGTGAGGGAGCAGAATAATCGAAATTCCGGCTGACCTGAGCCGTTCCACAACTCGAACGTAGTGCCCGATCAGGTCGGCATCACTCCCGACGAGACCGCTCATGTTCAGCACTACGAACTCGACCTCTGCGGTGACAAAGTTATGAAGTTCAGCGGGAAGGGACCGATATGACGCGGCGAGGTCTGGTGCCGGATGGGCGAATACTATGTCGGCGCACAGGCCAGCCTTGCCCGCAACACCGGCAGACACCATCCTCGACTGCGACACCGGGTCGCGCAGCCACAGATCCGCATGCTTGTTGACGATCCGCGCTGCCGTCAGGCACGAGGGACGGGCGCGGTCGCTCCAACTGAAGCCCAGAACAGCTGCTGGCACTGACGCGCGGCCGAACAACCCAGTGACCGACCACCGATTGAGCGAGGCGACGAGGTTGTAATTGCCGTCCATGATGTCAGCCCCCACCAGCATCACCCTGGACACGCCGTGCGTGTGAGTCCCCAGCTCGAAAACATCACGCATGTGACCCGCGCCCAAACCGTAGATGAGCTCGGGGAGCGGAACGACTTCGACGTCAAGCGGATTCAACCAGTCGGGAATCTGAAAGTCGTTGACCGATCTGACCACCAATGTCACCGGCCCAGACGCGTTCCACACGGCCGATTCGACCAAAGCTTGGTCACCGATGTTGCCGCCGCCCGGCGGCGCCACGATGAGAACCCTGCCTCCCTGGCGCCGATCACCTCGGTGGCCGATCCCCGACTGTCGCTTCACTCTGCCCGCCGCAAAGACGACGCGATTCAGCCCGTGGATCGCGAGGAAGGCCAGCGGCTGGTCCAATACGGCGCGGGCGCCGGCCTTCAGACTCGACAGCAGTGACTCAAAAGCAGACCTCAACATTTCAGACGACGCTCCTCTGCCCGAATAAGGCGGGTTGCAACGACGGATGACGCACAGGTCCTGACACCGGTCCCGATCGCAAGACCTACCTGCGATCCGCCGGCTCCGCCCAGGAATGAACCCACTGCGACCGCCAATAGCGTGAATGGCGCCGCCACGAGTTTGACGACGGATGACTTGGAAACTTGCCCGATGGCGCGAAGCGACAAACCTGGTCCAACGCTCGCAGAATTGAGCGCGAGGGCCAACGCGGCCAGAGGAAGAATGGAAAGTGCGGCATCGGTTGACGAACCACCGATTGCTGCCAGCCATGAATTCGGTACCGCCGTCACGATGAGCAGGTAGGCGGCGACGACACCGAACACGACGCCCGCCAACGCGAACGGAACGATCTTCAGCCGCTTGATGTCTCCCCGGGCAGCAGCTCTCGCACACAGAGGCCCCAGCGCGAAGATCAATCCGACGAACAGAACCGAGGCGGGAGTGAGGAGCAATAGCGCAACCCGAACCTCGCCCGCAGCGTCAAGCCCGGAGACAGAACCTACGATCAAGATCGAGATCTGGGTGAGGCCACCCGCCACGATGTAGTCGAGCATGTAGAAGCTTCCAGGGCGGCGCAACCGGCGGACCCAGGACCGCACATGGTCAAACGGGAGCCGGAAGCCATAGCCTCGAAGGCCGACGATGAATGCGGCCACAGCGCCCAATCCCCATGCGCAGATCATCGACCACAGCGAATCGACTTGGACGAGTACCACCAGGAGCGCGGACTGAGTCAGCAGCCACGCCCCCTCCGCAGCGAATGCTCGGGTCAAGCGACGCTCTGCGACGAGCACAAAACGCAGACAGTCCTGGGCGGCCGCAAGCGGAGCGAAGGCGACGAACACCAGCACCGCGGTCCGATAGTCAGGCAGCAAGACCAGTAGGAGCGGCAACACCGCGAGCGCAGCGATCGCGCCGAGGACCAGAGAGCTGGCCACTGCTCCACGGGCCCTCGCGCTCGGGTCCATGTCCGCGACTGTGCGCTCGCCGAACGACACCGGCTCACCGGTATACGCGCGCACGAGTCCGACGAGAATCCCCGCAATCGACATGATGACCGCATACACGCCGACGGCGTCGGTCGTCATCGCACGAGCGACAGCCATGGTCAGCAAGAAATTCGACGCATTCGAACAGACCTGCACGCCGATGGCGAACGTAAGGCGGCCCGCTCGGCGATGGTTCGCCAGCGCTGTCGCAACGCGCGTTGAGGTCATCAGGGGTGCCGTCCTGAAGCCTGGCTCGGTCCGCGCAGCGTGACAAGCGGGCCTGAACCGATCAGCGCTGCCACGACGACCAGCAACTGTGACGATCCGGCGTCCCGCATGTACGGGTGGATGAGCATCGCCACCACCATCACTGCGGCGAATACGAAAGCGGCACGCCGTGATGCGTCGAACTGTGAGTCCGGCGCGCCGGCACGTCGAGACCGACCGAATCGCAGCTGGTACATGAGGCTCGCGTACATCGCGACAAACCCGACGAAGGCGAGCAGACCGCCAGCGACCAGAACGGAGATGTACTGCGATTCGACGTACGCGAACACGCGGTCAGTGCTTCGTATAGGTCCGTGGCCGAGTAGGACGTTGTCCAGAAAGAGGGGTAGGTAGTCTTCTCTCCAGACTTCGATTCGAAAGGCTATCGTCTGCGGGAGGATCGAGTCCTGATACGTCGCGGATTGCTGCTCTTCGAGCCGCCGTGAGAAAAGGTCACCGAGTGGCGTGAACGCGGTGACGGCGACCGCCACCAGAAGCGCCCACGCCGCGACTCGAGTCGAGCGGCGAATACCCACCGCGATGAGACTGGCTGCGGCAGCCACCAGGACCATGTCGAACGTCAACGCAGAACCCAGTCCGGCGACAATTCCTACGGCACAGAACAACTGGGTGAACGTGTGGTCGAAGACGCTCTGGCCGCGTGCCCAACCCACGACAAGCAGAACGAGGGCGAGGGCCATGATGCTGGCGAAGGCGTGCCATGAATTGAAGAGTCCGATACTGCGACTGATCTTCCAGTCGAGCGGTTGCAGAATCCGTTCGCTACCCGTGAGTGCAGCCGTCATCGACAACACCGGCGCGACACGCAATGCCTGCAATAGCCCCAGCAGACCCATCAGCGCACAACCGATGAGAACGTAGCGTATCGCCAGTCGAGGCAGTCCCGGCAATGCCCTGCCATACAAGGCGCCGAAATAGATGGCCAGAAGCGCCAACGGCCCAAAGCACACGGATGCGAAACTCAGATTCCCCAATGTGGGATCGAGGAATTGGTGGTAGGCGGTTGCCACGAACAACGCAAGGATGTATCCCAAGATTCCGATTGCGAGCGGACCTGCTGAGTTCACCTTCGCACCCGCTACGACGAACCCAAGAATGAGGAGCAGTGCGACGATCTCGGACAGCTTCAGTCCGGGCACGACGAGCCCTCGCTCGGTTCCGGATAGCAGCGGCATCAGTGCGACCAGGACTGCGATGCAATGAGTCCAGGGCGACGCGACGCCCGCTTCTGCCGCCGCCTGAAGCTGATTGTCTTTCAACCGAGAAGGATCAACTGTCCCGGTGTCTCCGCTTGTGTGTGAGGGTGGCGCACTCATCGCTTACCTCGCAGTGAGGGCGTGCGGCGCCCACCGAAGGGAGCCCGGGCTTCAGCGGACTTCACGACCCGACGCAATTCGTCGATCGCAATCGACTGGTCTGCTCGTACCTCCTCGAACCGCGTCCGTGCAAATCCGGCGAGTGCGTCGGCATCCCTCAACGCACGGGTGACGGCCTCCGAGATCGCTTGTGGATCAGAGGGGTCAACATAGATCGCGGCGTCAGCATGGAAGTCACGCAATACTTCGAAGTCGGAGGTGACCTGTGGTTTGGCCGCGGTTATCGCCTCATATCCCGCTCTCTGCATCGTGTGTTCTCGCGTCGTCAGCGCAATCACCACGTCGCAGTTCGCGAGCTCTGCCTCGTAGTCCTCATCCGTGAGGTATCCAGTGAACAGCACGTTGGTCGACGCAGCTTGTCTTATCGATAACGGAGCCTTGCCGGTGAATCGGAACTCGATCTCGTCGGTGACGAGATGCCCTGCTGCGAACAATAGTTCGTCGATAGGCTCGTCGTTTGCGTACCCCAGTGGACACAGGACGACAGCGGGTTTGTGCGCGAACGGTCGACCACCGGGCTCAGGCATGCGTTCGGGCAGCGGATCGTGGAGAACGATTGCTTCGACACCCGCCCGGTTGCACTGCTGCTGCAGTGCGGAGTTGGTGACGATGCACGATCCCCCCCGCAGAAGCGCGAAGGTCGGCCTCAAGAACGGTCGCCATTTGGGGTTGAGAAAGGCACCGGTGTGAAGGTCGGCGATGACCGGGAGACGCGGGAAGCAAACTCGAACGAGCACGAGCAACGGAAATGGCGGAAGCATCAGAATCACCGAACTAGGCCGCTCCCGTCGGATTTCGCGCACAGTCTCGATCGCGGCGTATAGGTACTTCGTCGGGAAAGACCTTCGCGCAGTCGCTTCGGACAGGAAGATCGCCTTGATGCTCAGCTCTTCGGCGATCGCCCTACTACGGCCATGTGTTCTCACCCAACTGACGATCATGAGCTGACCCCCTGCGAAACGATCCTCTTTCCGACCGCTCGCTGGATGTCCTCGATTCCGAGATCCGGAGCTTCGACGACCTCGGCGAGACCCAGACGACCGACGAGACTCGCGATCTGGATTTGGTGGTCGTCGACATGCTCCCCCCGTGAGCGGCGGCGGGGGACGACGACAGGGTACTTACCGAGTTCGAGGATCCGCATGATGCTGCCCACCCCGGCGTGAGTGATGACAACGTCTGCGGCGAGGATGTTTTCGTCCATTTCTTCGCTGCCCAGCGCTCTGTGTACCTCGCCGGGGAGGTCCTCCCGAAAACTGGAGCCGAGCTGCCACACGGTGCGAGATAGATCGAGTCCACTACTAAGCAGGGAGTCGATGAGCGGATCCAGCCTGTACGGCCGAATCGTTCCCAGAGTCACAAACAGTTTCGGCGAAGTGCGGGTGTCCGCTTGCACAGCTGATCCGTCCTGCACGCACTCGTACGAGTCGAGCACGGTCCTGCGATGCCGCCACCTCGCGGTTGACCAGGCTGGGTGTTGAGTCTCCAGGTCAACCAGATGTGTGGCCGCTAGCATACGACCAGTGAGCGAAGGACCGTCTGTGCGGGACACGCTTTCGATGTACAGTCCGCGAATCCGATGCCGACGAGCAGCTAAAAGGCCGGGTAGCGCAAGCGCCGCTCCTGTACTGATTGCCTGGTCAAACGGCCCGTGCCGCGGGAGTTCGCGTGCGAGTTGACGGTAGACTATCCACGCTGTTCGAGCATCTCTCGGCTCGATGTACGGCACATAGAGGACGTTGCGGCCACGCAGGAGTGCGCGACTCTGCGTCGTGTCAAAAGTGATCCACAGCGAACTGTCCGACGCTCCCAGACTTTCCGCCAGTCTGTCCAACTGGGCGAGGTGGCCTCCGGTCGACGCGATCAAGAGAAGACGCCCGACAGCGGATCTCTCAGAACTTCTCGGCGACTCCCGCTGTTGGGTCATCGAGCGCCTCCAAGTGCGATTGAATCCCCCGACTCGAGCGGCAGCTCGCCGTCTTGCAGGTCGGTGGGAAGGAAGTTCTTGAGGCGAGCAGGGACGCCCGCGTAGAAACCGTTGGGCTGCAGATCGTCAACCACCACCGCTCCGGGAGCGACGACACACCCTTCCCCGATCGTCACCCCTGGACAAACCGTTACCGAGGCACCCAGCCACGCGCCGGCCCCAACGACCACGGGCTCGAATCGAGTGGGAGTGGCGGCCCTCTTGTGTGATGTGCCGACAGCGTGTGTCCCGGTCATCACCGTGCAGTTCGGGCCGAAGTGAACACCGTCCCCCACGGAGATGCCGCCGGTGGGGAAGATCGATACGCCGGTGTTGATGAAGACCCCGTTTCCGATCTCCAGGTTGCGCAGTTCACCGCGGAAGATACCTGACGGGAGGATCCGTGCCTTTCCGATCCGCGCGCCCGCCCAGCGAAGAAGCGCTCTTCGCACGATCGCAGGCACCAAATGGGAGGCGCCCGGTCCGTTGATCAACCAGCTGCTCATGTACGCAGCAAGACTCCGTCCGCTCGTCATCGGATCCCCACCCTGTGGCGCTCAGAACGCAACGGAGACACCGTCACACGTGCATCCTCCGCCGGGTGCCCGACAGCGATCATCATGATGACCAATTCGTGCTCGGGGAGATCGATCTCGCGCCGAAGGCCACGGTCCTGAGACTTCGTCGCGCTCCAGTTCAAGCAGCACGCGCCTATGCCACGCGCGTGCAGGGCGTACAACAGCGTCATGGCGTACAGGCCGCCATCGACGTATGCCTGGTTGCGTTCCCCGGGACTCAGCATCGTCCGGAGGTCGTGCGTGACGAGCAAGACGTGACTAGCCTCGTTACCGAACCCCTTGTTTCCATTCTGGTGCTTGAGAATCCGGTTAGCTTCGACGCCTCTGGGTACGATCCGACACATGGAGCCCTGGCGGTTGCACACCGAGGGCGACGTAGACGCGAGCAGTGCCGCCGCTTCGATCTCGGCCAGGGGCACCATGTCGTCGGTGTAGCTCCGGACGCTCTCACGCGACGCAACGAACTCGTCGAAGCCCGCGGCGAGTTGCCCGCCTGGAAGCGAGAGTTGCTTGATGCCACCCTCCCGTGCATCTAGGCCCAGGAAAAGGGCGAAGCGCTTTCGGACGTCATCGGCCCACTCAGGCGCAGGCCCGAGCTCAGCGTCGAAATAGTCGAAGTAGTCGTCCACTGCACCCAGCGCCATGCTCTTCGCGTGGACTACGTGGCTGTCGCGGTTGTCAGGCAGTTCTTCAACCGATGCAGCGAGCCGCTCGAGCACCTCACGTCCGAACCACGGCCGGGGTTGTCTGAGCGCGAGGCCCTTCTCGATTCGGTGCGAATCCATGACGACCCTCGCGCACGTGGAGTGCTCATCGAGCGCGGCGCGACCGGAGAACCTGCGGTAGCGCCGCCAGTCTGCGACATATCCACGCAGCATCTCGAACTCGTCACGCGTTGAGCGTGCGCCGGGAAGCTCTGCTATCCGGCTTTTCAGTCTGTTTTTCGTCGAATTCAATGGAATCCTTTCGGCCTCTCGGCCGCGCAAGACACTGTGGCGCATCCCGTCAATGGGTCTGCCGCCGGCCTCGGTCGGTTGTTGTGGATCCCCCCACTACGCGCGGTAAAGCCAACCCGCCCCGCTCCAGTTCTCGGCGTTGAGACAGTTGCGTCCGTCGATGATCTTCCGCTGCCGCACATACGGCTCGAGGTCGCCGGGACTCAGCGTGACAAATTCTTGCCACTCGGTCAGCACCAGCACTACGTCAGCCTTCTCACATGCGTCCGCAGCCGACAGAGCATAGTCGAGGGTGGGAAAGAGCTTCCGCGAATTGTCCATCGCTTTGGGGTCGTACACCGCGACCGACGCACCCTGTAGTTGGATCTGACCGGCAACATTCAATGCAGGGCTATCACGCACGTCGTCCGATTTCGGTTTGAACGCGGCCCCGAGGATCGCAATGCGCTTACCCAGAAGCGACCCTCCACACACCTCACGAGTTAGTTCAACCATTCGTGTTCGTCGCCGCATGTTGACGTTATCGACTTCCCGAAGGAAGCTCAGAGCCTCAGCGGCACCGAGCTCACCTGCCCGCGCCATGAAGGCCCGAATGTCCTTGGGGAGACAACCGCCGCCGAAGCCCAGCCCAGCGTTGAGGAACTTGCGCCCGATCCGGGCGTCGTAACCAATTGCATTGGCGATCGCCTTGACATCAGCGCCAGCTGCGTCACAGACCTCGGCAATTGCGTTGATAAATGAGATCTTGGTCGCCAAAAATGCGTTGGCAGAGGTCTTCACGAGTTCGGCAGTTGGAGGGTCGGTGACGATGAACGGGGTGCCGTCCTCGAGCATTGGAGCGTAGATCTCTCGGCACACCGCTTCAGCACGATCACCGGGGAAGGTCCCCAACACGACACGGTCGGGGTGGAGAGTGTCTTCCACCGCGAATCCTTCACGTAAGAACTCCGGATTCCAGGCGATCTCTACACTCACGTCCTTCGCGAGTTCGTCGGCACGCAGGGACAACTTCTCCGCAGTGCCGACCGGAACGGTCGACTTCCCGAGGATCAACGCGTCGCGGGTCAGCAGCGGGACCAATTCTTCTATCGCGGACTCAACATATTGCAGGTCGGCGCTGTACTCCCCCTTCTTCTGTGGAGTTCCCACCGCGATGAAGAAGACATCCGCGAAATCAGCCGCTTCCGCGTAAGACTCCGAGACCGTGAGGACCCCGGAGTCGATGTGACGTTTCAGGAGCTCGGGCAGGCCAGGCTCGTAGAACGGCACCTCACCGGCGGCGAGCTGAGCGCGTTTCTCGGGCACAACCTCGATTCCGAGCACCTCGTGTCCGAGCTCGGCCATACATGCTGCATGCGTCGCTCCGAGGTATCCAAGTCCCAGTACAACCATTCGCATCAGTACGCACCATCTTTCGCTACGACTGCCTTGACCGTCTTCCACAAGATCAGGGCGTCTTGCATGATCGACCAGTTCTCCACATAGGAAAGATCAAGTCGCACAGACTCTTCCCAAGACAGGTCTGATCGTCCGGAGACTTGCCACAGTCCGGTCATCCCAGGCTTGACCAGCATTCGACGGGCTACACGCCCGTCATACTTCTCGACCTCGTCAGGAAGCGGCGGCCGAGGGCCGACGAGACTCATCGTCCCGCCGAGCACGTTGAGGAGTTGGGGAAGCTCGTCAATGCTGTACCGCCGAATGAAGGTCCCGACACGGGTGACCCGTGGATCGTTCCGCATCTTGAAAAGAACCCCGGCTCCTTCGTTTTGCCCTCTGAGATGTGACTTCTGAGAGTCAGCGTCCTGCACCATCGAACGGAACTTCCACATCAGGAAGGGTGTGTTGTTTATCCCGACACGTGTAGCGCGATAGAAGACCGGCCCCTTGGAGTCCAGCTTGATCGCCACCGCCACGACCACGAAGACCGGAGCGAGTACCGCAAGGATCGCAGCCGAGCCCAGCCGGTCGACCGCCGCCTTCCGGAAGCGGTTCGCTCCGTCGTACCTCGGCTTGTCGATGTGAAGTAGAGGCAAGCCGGCGACTGGGCGAACCATCACGCGGGGTCCGGCCACGTCAGTGACGCCAGGCGAGACGACCATGTCTACATCGAGCCCCTCGAGGTCCCAAGAAAGCGCCTGCATCGCGGCGTGCCCGAGCGCCTCCGCTGAGGTCACCGCCACCGTTGTGGCGCCAGACCTGACGACCGAGGTGGAGACGTCGTCGAAAGTCCCGAACACCGGCACACGAGCATCGCCCACAGCGACGGTCTCCCGTGATCCGGAATGGGTGGGTAGGCAGATTCCGACGACCCCGTACCCCAGAGTCGGCTCTTTGATCAGCCTCTCCATCAATGGCACGGCGGAACTGAGATTGCCGACGATCAGCACGTTTTCCAGGTTCTTCTTCTTCAGTCGCTGATTCCCGAGCCTCTGACGCCAGCCCCACCGAGCCAGCACAAGTCCGATCGTTCCGATCGGCAGGGCCAGGGCGAGAAACCCACGCGCGATGTTCAGACGGAAGAGGAGGTCGATCATCGCAAGGACGCCGAAAACAGATAGGCACGCCGAAACGACCCGGCTGTACTCCTGCGATCCAGACCCGGCGATTCTGCGATCGAGAGTGTGGAAGGCTCGAAGGGCCAGCAACCAGCAGATACCCAACGCGACGGACACGATGATTATCGGGGTCTTCGTCGCGGCCACCGGCTCGAGGGCGCTCCCTGCACCGAACCGAACGAACTGAGCGAGGGCGATCGACGCGATCACGATGGCAGCATCGGTCCAGGCCAATCGCGTCAGGTATCCCTGCATCCAGGAGCGTTCACGTGCGCGCCCCGCAGACCGGAGTCGCCGAACGCCACCGCCCTCCGGACGCCTCAGGGTGTCGTAGGCCTGACTATTGGCCACCGCCTACCTCCTCAAATCTCAAAAGAACTAACTGCTCGAATTCGAGAGCTCAACGACGAGATCTTCGGCCTGCGAGCTTGCGCCATCTCCAGTAATGGCGAGTCGCACCATCGATGCGAGAGTATTTCAGTCCGATCACACTCACAACCTGAGAGTGATAACTGCACAGATCCAAGCGATATTTAATGTGATCGGAAAGTTAACAGAACATGCACCTTCGTGCTAAATCACGCAGCCAAACCCAAAGAGGCTGCGGCGACGTTGCACCGTCGCCGGGGTTCGAACTCGGTGGCAGACATCGCATTGATCCGGTTAAAATCTTTGTCTAGCAACATATTTCGTCGACGCAGCTTAGCTTGTCAACCACCTCGGGAATCCTGACATGTCAAACCTTCGGTTTGCGATCACTGATCGGCGGCACCCGAAAGTGGACACATTTTTACACCCACGAATGCGCCGAACCGCAAGAAATGCTCGCCCGACGGTTCCGCCGGGGCCAGTTTCTTCAATTAAGTATCGTAAAATTGCGCGAAGTGAGTGCGTCTCTCAGGAGCTCGAGCACAGCAGGATGAGTCCCCGCAGTCGATCCTCGGTGCTACAGGTTCTTTACAGGGCTTTCAACTGCAGGTGCACGTTAATCGCAGCGCTCGGAGTCGCCCCGGTACCGACAAGCATTCCGCTGTGTCTAACGCTCACGCCAACGTGAGACGGCCGCCACATCGCGGGTTTTGATCTCGCAGCGGAGCAGAAGTAATGCCCATACTGTCCTGATGCCCGACCCGTTCCACGCCCTGGTGCTGATGAACCTTCTCTTCGTCGTGGGTGCGTGGTGCCTCGCCAGGCCGAGTTTCGGCGCCGCCGCGGTTCTCGTGGCCAACAGTGTGGCGTGGGCGCTATGGAATCAGCCGATTGAGGGCCGGGTGTTGGTCTCGTTCAGCATCGAGCACGGGATAACCGAGTCCGACATGTTGTCGGTGCTCGCTGTGGTGATCGCAACTATCACGGCCTACCGGTCGCGAGTCAGAAGCAGGCGGTCGGACGAAGAGGCGTTATCGTCAGCCGGCGATGGGCAGCTCAATCGGAGGTAGGGCACACCGGGGCGCAGCCCTCGACAGCGCTCAACCTGCAGGTGTCACTCCCTTGATCCGATAGATCCGGAACTGCGGTTTGCCCGTCGGCGTCGTCACCGTCATGGCGACCGTCGCGATGCCGGCGCCGTCGGCCCAAAGCGTCGGATAGCGAACGTTGATGGCGTCGAGTGAGCCGAGGCCGGTCGGCCGCTGCGTGAGTATGTACTGCACGCCCTGCTCGGCGGGTGCGTTCAGCTTCGCGAAGAAGTCGAAGTCGCTGCGCACGACGAACTGTTCGGGGCGCTCGGACTCCAGCCAGACGCGCGAGACCCCGAAGGTGTCGACGAGAACAGAGCCCTCCGGCAGATTCTGGCTGTCCAGCCAGGCGGCGACGTTGCCCGACACCTCGCCGAACCAGTAGAACCAGAATTCCGACGGCGGGTGGCGATCAGGCCAGAACGCCGAGCGCAGTCCGTACTCCTCCTTGCCCAGCGCCGGGTTGAGCATCGACGACGCCGTCACGGGTAACGAGGTCGCCAGGACCAGAGCCATCAGCGTGGTGAGGGTGGTCCTTTCGACACACGACCTCCGCAAGCTCCGGTCGCTGCTCAAGGAGCGGCGGGTGTCCCACCTCCGCAAGCTCCGGTCGCTGCTCAAGGAGCGGCGGGTGTCCGACCTTCGCAAGCTCCGGTCGCTGCTCAAGGAGCGGCGGGTGTCCCACCTCCGCAAGCTCCGGTCGCTGCTCAAGGAGCGGCGGGTGTCCGACCTTCGCAAGCTCCGGTCGCTGCTCAAGGAGCGGCGGGTGTCCCACCTCCGCAAGCTCCGGTCGCTGCTCAAGGAGCGGCGGGTGGGCGCAGTGTGTAGGTCACCGGACCCTTCGTGGCTCGTCGCTAACGCTCCTCGCACCTCAGGGAGCAAAGGGAGCCCGGCGGCTTGCGCTCCTCGCAGCGCAGGGAGCAAAGGGAGCCCGGCGGCCTGCGCTCCTCGCAGCGCGGGGATAAGAGGTCGCCTGGCGTCGGTGAGCAGACGGTGGGCGGGCCCGCACGCCACTAGGACCGCGACGACGATCAGCGGCGTCGACGCCAGGTAGAAGCGGAACCAGCCGAAGGTCGAGCCGAGGATCACCGCGGACATCTGGAACAGCAGAACCGAGCCGAACACTACTGCCGGCACCGCGGCGTCGACCCTACGCAACCGGACCGCGATCCAGGCCACGACCGGCAGCACCGCGAACAGCAGCGGTTGCATGCCGAGCAGGTTCGCGACGATCACCTCCGCCAGCGGACCCGCTCCGACGTCCTCGGCCGAGACGATCCCCGCTACCTCCACCTGCGCCGAGTTGCCGTACTGCGAGGAGAACTGGGAAAACGCATTCCCGTCGAGGAGCCAGCCGAGGCCCGCCCACACCACGAACGCGAACGCCGTGGGCATGGCCACGATGGTCGCGTCGTGCACACCGAAGGGGGCCCCGGCCCGCCACCCTGCGCGTCCGGACACTCCTTCTGGACGGTGCCGGCGGGTCGACACGACGAACACCCCGACCGCCACACCCGCGGCCGCGGGTAACGCCTCGTAGCGCGTCAGGTACGCCAAACCAAGGGCGACGCCGGCGATGACCAGATCGAGCACACGTGATCGATTCACCCACAGCAGGATTCGACGGCATGTCCACAGCAGGAAGAACAGGAACGGCGCCTCGCTCATCCCCATCCCCGCGTACAGGATGATCATCGGGTTCAGCGCGAACGCCGCGACCGCGATCCAGCGCAGCAGGCGGCCGGCACCGTAATCGAGGGCGATACGTCGAACCTGCCACCCGGCACCGGCCATGAACACCGCGCTCATGACCGCACCGGCGAATCCGACGCGACGCAGCTCCGGCCACTGGTTCAGGGGCCAGTGCGACGACAGTTCGACGAGCGGGATTTCGATCAGACTCGGCAACGGATTCCACACGAAGCCGATCGCGCCCAGATGCGGGTCCCGGCTCCAGATGGTGAACCCGGCGTTGCCCACGCGACTGCTCGCGTCGGGATTGATGTATCCGACAGCGAAATACAGGTACGCACCGACCGCCAGATACCCGGCGACCAGACCGGCGAACAGCGACATACCCCACCACTGCGTCGCGGTGAGCCGTCGACGGCCCTCACTCACCGGCGGCTGCACACCGGCCGCCGGTGCCGAGGCGTCGTCGTGAAGCTCGACGGTCATGTAGTCGAGCCGTCAGCGGGATCGCCCGAGCCGCCGAAGCGTCTGCGATACAACATGATCGCCACCGAAACGAGGACTGCGATTGCGAAGACGGCGGCGCTGACACCCAGCCACACCACCCAACTGGTGCCGACCTGATCGACCTCGGCCTGCGGACCGTCGGCCCGCACGGTCATCAGCTCGGGCTGACCCGCGCGGCCGGCCACCAGGACGTCACCGCGGAGGTTCGCCAGATCTCCCTGCTGATCATCGAGATACGCGAACAGCGGGTAGACCAGATCCCACGACCCCGAGGTGCTCACCAACACCACCGTGCGCGAGTTCTGCGAGAACGCCTGGATGGTGCCCAGCCCGTCCGGGATCGCCAGCCTGATCTGCGCGGCCAGATCGACGAGCGTCGACGAATCCTCGGTGTTGATCGGCGGATTCAGCGGGCGGGCGTTCGCCGCATCGGCCACGACGAGGGCACCGGTGTTGCTGGCGATCGCCTGCTCCAGCGGCACCAGCACCGGCGACAGTGCGGTGGCCGAACTGCGCTGCACCGACGCGAGCAGTGCGGCGGCGGCGTCGAGTTGCGCCGGGTTGGTGTTGTCGAGCGCGACCTGGACGGTCGGCTGCCACCCGAGTGGCACCGACGAGAAACCGCCCATCCGAACGGGAGTCGTGCTCGACGACGCGGTCGACGACGGGTCGATCTGGAACGTCAGCGGCACGCTGCGAGGCGAACAGGCGCCCGGGGCCGGCTCGTAGGAGACCCGGAATTCGAGCGGTTCGTTGGCCGCCACCTGCGCGGCGGGGATGGTGAACTGCGTGTCCAGCGCACCGGACGCATTCAGCGCACTCGTGTGCAGGATCTCGCCGCCGGTGACGGCCATGACGTTCGCGCGCTCGTTGTCGCGCACCGGGGTGTAGCGCGCCTTCAGCGCGACGTCGACCGCGCCGGGCCGACCGAGGGCGAGGATCGTCGGATCGAAACCCGGTACCAGCGAGGCGGTTCCGAGAGCCTCCACCAACAACCGATCGGAGAACTCCCCGAAGGTCACCGAGTCCGAACCCTGCATCTGCCGATCGCCGACTGATTCGACCGCGGCAGAGGGCGTCTGCGCCAGACCGGTCAGCCCGTCGCGGAACAGGGCCACCTGATCGGGCAGGGAGTCCTGGTCACCGCTGATCACCAACACGGCCCCGGGAAGTCCCGCACGTTCCAGACGGACACTCCCCGCCCCACCCTCCTCGCGGATGACGACCGCCCGGTCCAGCGGACTGGCCGCGCGCGGCAACCGGGCATCGGCCGACTCCACCACATCGATCGCAACACGTTGCGGACGATAATGATTCGCGATGGCGGCGACGACGCCGAGCGTGGTCTGCGCGGCCGCGGCACTCGGGTCCTCCGGGGTGTACACGGTCACCCGGTTGACCACGGTCCCGAACACATCCTGAATGGTGGAAGGCACCGTCGCCGCGCCCCGGAAGGCGACGTTCAGGCTGGTCAGCGCGACCTCCGGCACCGGTCCGCACACCGAATCGTCGGTCCCGTTGCGCAGCGTCAGTCGCAGATCCGCACGGCCGTTGTCGCCCACGGGCACTGCGGTCAGCGGAACGGAAAACGCGGTGCTGAGCTGCCGCGGACCGAACCTCGGTACGACGACGGTACCGATGATCGTGCCGTCGGTGCGGGCGACCTGAATAAAGGCGTCGGTCACGTTGGTCGCCGACGCCACCACACCGGTCAGCGTGGTCGGTGACATCCCCTGCGGCACCGGAATACTCACTCCGACCGGAACGTCGGCGCCGTCGATCGTGACCGAGGTGCCCATTCCCAGTTGCCGCCAGTTGAGCGTCGTCGTGCCGTCTCCCGGCGCCGCCGCGGCCGGAGCCACCGCTCCCATGCCGACGATCAGCGCCGCCAGGACCGCTCCCAGGAGGCGTCGCAGGCGGACAAGACTGTTGCTAGACATTCTCAGGACCTTTCGGCGGTCGGGACGCACCGGGCATGGCCGAGAGTCCGTGCACGGTCTTCTCCCAGTAGGAGGGCTTGTAGATGAGCTGCGCCATGCTCTTGATCGCAGCCATGGACTGAAGGAACCAGTAACCGGGCACGAGCAGCGCGGCACCGAGTAGGTAGGGCTTGCCGAGCGTCCGCGTCGACACGACGCCCAGCATGATGGTCGCCAGATTCCCGACGGTGAACATCAGGACGCACAGGTAGTAGATGGGCCCCGGGAACAGGGAGTGCATGAAGTCGGGCTTGCCTGCGAACCAGATCAGCAGCAGCGCCCAGAACAGCAGGTTGAGGGTGTTGGCGATCGGCATGCCCGCGGTCAGGTTCGAGATACGCAGCGCCGGAACGAGTCCGAGTTCGCGGACCATCTCGACCGGGTGACGGGTGTGCACCAGAAAGGTCTGTAGATAGCCCTTGTACCAACGCGAACGCTGCCGCACCCAGTTCACGACGTCGGCGTTCGCCTCTTCACCGGTGAGCGAGTCCAGAACGACCGTGCGATACCCATAGCGCGCCAGCCGGATTCCGAGATCGGCGTCCTCGGTGACGTTGTAGGCATCCCAGCCGCCGACCTCCCGCAGCACGTCGGTGCGGATGTGGTTCGACGTCCCGCCGAGCGGGATCACACATTTCGACGCACTCAGTGCGGGGAGCATGTACGAGAACCACTGGTCGTACTCGATGGCGAACCACCGGGTCAGGAGATTCTCGCGCTCGTTGTAGTAACCGAGCCGCGCCTGCACCGAACCGACCTCGGGCGGACTTGCGTCGAAGACGGCTGCCGCCCTGCGCAATTGCAGCGGATCCGGGATGTCTTCAGCGTCGTAGATGGTGACGATGTCGCTGCGTTCCGACGGCAGACTCATGGCGACGTTGCACGCTTTGGGTTTGGTCCGCGGCTCGCTCGGCGGGACCAGCACCGGGGTGACCCCGTCCAGATCGGCGTGCTCGACAGCCGCCCGGGTCTCGTGGTCGTCGGCCTCGAGGACCAGCAAGATGTCGAGTTTGTCTGCGGGATAGTCGATCTTGCCGACACCGGCGACGAGGTTGGCGACGATCTCGGGTTCTCCGTAGACCGGCAACAGCACGGTGTAGACCGGCAGGTCGGCGTCGGGAATCGCGCGTGCGTCGTCGTCGGACACCCTCAGCACTCCCCTGCCGGACATGCCGCGGGTGACGAGCACGAACTTGTCGACGCTCGAGACCAGGAAGTACAGAGCGCAGATGCTCAGGATGACCGCGAGTGAGACCCGCCAGGTCAGAAGGAACGCTGCCGCGGTCGCGATCGCGAGCATGACGAGGCCGAGACGCTGCCTGCGGCTCAACGGGTGTCGTGCCGACAGGGTGGAGACATGCCGCGCGTCGGTGACCGGTCCCGCGTCGGGGATGGTCACCGAGCTGGTCGTTCGACGGCGTCGATCATCGACCACGCGAGATCGGTCAGCGCGACATCGAGGTCGGAGTCGTCGACGGGGTCCGGGGTGTCGTCGCCACCGCGGATGAGCCAACTGATGGGTTCGGCGACGGTGGTGGCATAGCTGGGCGGCTTCGGCTCCGCGACGTTCGACGATCCCGGCTGATCACGCGCGGCCATCAGGTAGACGGCGATGTAGCGCTCACCGGCCGGCGTGGGAACCCGCCAACCCCAGAATCGACCGGTCCACAGTGTCTGGTCCGAGGTGCGGACCGACTCCAGGATGTTGGCGATGCTGCCGAGCCGGGTGTGTCGGCCGTCCGAAGAGGCGGGAGTCGAGTGGATCGTCGCCGGCGGCACCGTCTCGTACCAGAGACCACGGCGGTAACTGGAGAAGCGGCCCAGATCCGCCGTGGAGAACACGTCGAGATAGGCGGTGGACAGCGGCCTGTTCTCCGGGCCGGTCTGCCCCGTCGTGACCCGGTACCGGCGCACGTCACCGTCGGACCCCATGACCCGGGGACCCCAGTCGAACACCTCGGGCTCGGTGATCCCGATACCCAGCGTCCGCAACTGTTCGAGCCACTCCTCGCCGATGGGCGGTGACACAACGGGTTTCGGCGATTCCGGTGCAAACGGGGTCACCGCCAGGATCACCAGTGCCACCAACCAGGCCGACGCGAGGGTGGCGATGGACTGCTTGGGCAGGCCGGCGCGTGCCGAGCCCGTTCTCCCGAACCGGTGTCGTACGACGATTGCGATCGCGGTCACCGCACCGGCGGGAACCGTGTAGGCCAGGACCGGGATGTCGTGGAGTACCGCAACCAGCACCGCGCCGCCGACGCCGGACAGCGCCGCAGTTGCGAGGGCGACCCGCGGGTGCCGACGCAGCGACATGTACGTCACGACGAGGGCAATCGCCACGGACAACGCACCGAAGGCGACGGTCGTGCCGCCGAGCACCTGCCCCATCAGCAGGTAGTTCGGCGGGAAGCAGGTCAGCAGGAACAACCAGATGAGGTAGTCGCGGACGACGCGTCGGATCCCGAAGACCACGATCGACGCCGCGAACACCCAGATGAGGAGCGGGATCAGATCGGCGTGCCAGAACGCCGCGACGGCCGGAATCCGGGGGATGACCAGGGCCGCGGTCAGTCCGAGCGCGCCGCCCACGACGACGACCAGGATGCGGTCGAACTCGCCGTCACCGATCTCACGGCCCCGCGACGAGACGTCGAGCCCGAAGGCGATCATCAGACACCACAGAGGTACGAACAGCAGGTATGCCGTCGGCGACCCCTGGCGGAGCGCGTCGAACTCGGCAGCGATGGCCGGCGCGAACGCCAGCATGCCCGCACCGATCGTCGACGCATACCGGGCGCCCATCGACATCTCACGCGGCGCGGTCAGCGTCGCTCGCCATGTGCGACGAGCCGCGCCTTGTGCCGGCGCCGAAGCCGCGTCGGCGTCGACGTCCGCAGATGGCGGCGACGCGGGCACGACCGAATCGAGAACAGTCATCGAGATCCTCCCCAGGACGGCGCCTGAGCAGTGGGCTCCAACGCCAGACGCGGCTCCGGTGCCAACCCTGCGGGCCTCCCCTGGCGACCGAATCGCGAACTGGAATGAGAGTAACGCTAAAAAGAAAGTTGATGGAGCGCATCGACTGCACGAATTTTGCGAGCCGCGGCCGTGGCGGTGCTGGCTTCGGGCTCGACGCGGGGTTGAGCTGTGTTTCGTCTTATGTTGCGGCAGCGATAGTTTGGTAGACATACAGCGTCGCCCTGGGCCGCCGCCTTAGCCGCGATGTGGGCGGAAGTCACGCGACTTACGGCACGAATTTGTAGTTGATGTCACACCCGAGAAAGTGGGTCACCTGACCATGTCGCAACGCTAAAGACGCTGTGCTGCAGCTATTCACAAACGTTTCATGTGGTTCGGCAACAATGTCGAGACGTTTGGGTGGTAGGGCCACCGCGAAACATCATCGACAAGGATTACTTGTTAGTCAGCAGTCGCGGCGGGATCGTCGTGAGTCCATTCGCGAGACCACGTCGACGTCACGTGGTGCTACTGCGTCGACTTCTGGTCGTTTGACAACGGCGGTGTTGGCGCTCTGCGTCCTCGCGACCGGACCAGCAGACCTCGGCCATCCACGTCGGTGACAGTGATCGGTCGGCGCATCCACCGTCATCGGCTGCGCCCTCCGCTTTGGGCCCACCGATTTGGCACGGGTGCGTCAGCCGACGCGTCGGACCGCTCGTCAACCTCGTGAGGGACGACCCTCGGGCGGCGGCCTGGCCGTTGCACCCGTCGAACCTGAGGACCCGTTGGCGCGGTCGGCGTGGCAGGCGGCATCGCCGACAACGGGGACAACTGGCGGGGCTCGGCACGGCACCGCGCCGCCTACACCACCGACCGCAGGCCGGTCGGCGTGGCGGGCTACGGCGGACCCGCTGAGCGCAAGGAGGTCTACGCGCCACTCGCGCAGGTGTCGCCGAACTTCGACCTGCCGGCCACCGCCGATCTCTGTGGGGATGACGAGCACCGAGTGGGCGTTCGTCTGCATCACGAAGGCCGCTACCTGACCGCCCGTGGGGCTCGTGGTCATGGCGCGAATCACCAATTCTGGGCGCGAACTCGAAACGGGTGTGACTGGAGTCAATTACTGACAACAGTTACCACGTTGTCGACGAAAAACGCTGCACAGTCGATGAATTCGTGGTTCCCGGCTTGTGGAAACTCCTCGAAATCGAACGAATGTTCCTGTACCTTGGAGTCATGCCAGAGCTCGCCACTCTTCTCGATCAGCTCATCGAGACCACCCCACCCGCCGACGACCCCACGGGCCGATCAACATTCGACGCGCTGGAGACGCTGCGCTTGATCCGCAACACCGTCGACCACCAGATCGTCACCCACGCAGCACAACTCGACGAACTCGGCGTCGCTCAGAAAGCCGGCAGCACCACCAAGAAGTTGCTGATCGAGTCAGGACATGCACCGGCCGCTGCTCTTCGCACCATGCGCAGTGTCGACGCCCTGCCCGCGCTTCCAGCCCTGACCCGTCACGCCGCCGACGGGCGGTTGACCGGCGAGGTCGTCGACGCCGTCGTCCGCGGGATGAACGAGATCGACAAGCGTTGTGGTGAGCCGCTTTCCGACGGTGACCGCCCCCAATACGAAAGCGAACTCATCGCACAAGCGTTGTCCGGCGCGACCCCGACACAGGTCCTCAAACACGCCCGCGCGATCGCCAACGCTCTCGCCGACGCCTCCGACACCGGTGTTCCCGCAGCCGACGACCCCTCTCTGAACTCGGTGAACGCCCACACCACCGACGACGGCCGCGTCGAAGTCCGCGCCGACCTCACCCAGGTCGTAGGCGAGAAGTTCCTGGCCATGATCGACGAGCGGTCCTGCCCGCGACCCGAACCCGACGGAACCGCCGACCGCCGCACCGCTGAACAACGGCGCGCTGATGCGTTCGAACTGATCCTCGACCAAGCCGCAGTCGGCGCGAGCATCGACACCGTCGGAAGCCCACGCACCCAGTTGATGCTGACGATCCCCGCGACCGGAGACCCGGCCACGCTGCCGTGGACCGGATCGGTAAGCCAAGCGACGGCGAAACAGGTGTCGTGCGACGCCTCGCTGACCGAGATCATTCTCAACGGTGAGGGCGTACCGCTGCAGATGGGCCACACCCACCGGCTGTATCCGTCACACCTACGCAAAGCGATCATCGTCCGCGACACCTGCTGCATCAAATGCGGTGCACCACCGTCACATACCCAGGTCCACCACATCAAGTCGTGGGCTGACGGCGGACCCACCGACCTCGACAACGGCTGCCTACTGTGCCAGCGCTGCCACACCCAGGTCCACCACCACGGCTGGGACATCGTAATGGGCTTCGACCGACACCCCTGGCTCGTCCCACCCGCCAGTATCGACACGCAGCGCCGACCCCTACCCGCCTACAACCGACGCACCATGCGACTCGACGACGCCGCCTGACCGACGTCCCACAACAGTTCTCGCGTAGCACCTTCCGCACCCGGGCATACCCCGGGACCGCATCCGTCCCTTGACAACTCCACAGTGTGAACGGCGGACTGTCAGTGCGCCGCCACTGACGACCGATCCCGAGGCACCACGGCGTCGAGTGCCTCGGCAAACGGTGGGATGAAGTAGCGCGCGCCGAGGACGCAGCAGGCGTGCCCGCCGTCGACCTCGAAACGCTGTGCGCCGGGGATGCCGTCGATCAGCAGCTGCTGCCGTTCGGGCTCGACGACTCGGTCGCGGATGGAGACGACGACGGCGGTCGGGACGTCGACCTCGTGGAGCCATCCGCGAGAGTCGAACTCTCCCAGCCCATTTCCAAAGTCGCCGAGGTGGACCAGCGGCGTCGAGAGGAACTGCCGGAGCGCCCAGATGGTGGTGTGGGCCGCTTTGTCGAGGCTCTTGTCGGACACCCGCGGCAGGATGCGGTAGACGGGGCGGAGGATGCGTCCCATGCGTTCCGACGACGCCCGGTGCCGGGGATCGTGCGTGCTGAAGTACGGACCGGTCGAACAGAGCACCAGACCGGCGACACGTCCCGGATGGCGTCGCCACACCAGCTGGGCGATGCCGCCGCCCATCGAGAACCCGGCGACCGTGAACCGGTCGATACCCAGGACGTCGGCGAGGGCGACGACGTCATCGGCGCAGTCACGGAGGTCGAAGGTGTCGGACTCGATGCCGCGGCCGTGCCAGCGCGCGTCCAGGGTGATGACGCGATAGCGGTCGTTGATCGCCGGGATCGTCGGGTACCAGCAGAGCAACCCGGTGGTGAGCACCGAATGCAGGAGGAAGACGGGGGGTGCGTCGCGCGGGCCCGAGTCGGTGACGAACGCTCGCCCGCGCCCGGGGAGGTCGACCATCCGGCCCTCCGGGATGTCCCGAGCCGGGTACGGGGTGAACACGTGGCGGATGGCGCGCGCGGTGCCGTGAACGAACTCGGGGATCACGTCACCAACGGTACGTGAGATGCTGATCACATGATCGACATCGCCCGTCCGAAAATCGAGGGGTCGATCGCCGTCGCCGACGGTGATCGTCGGATCGGATTCGCCGAATACGGATCGGCCACCGGACGGGCCATCGTCTGGTTACACGGCACGCCCGGCGCGCGGCGCCAAATCCCCGTCGAAGCGCGTGCGTACGCGCTCGAACGCGGAATCCGCCTCATCGGACTCGATCGGCCGGGCGTGGGGTCGTCGAGCCCGCATCGGTACGACAACGTCGCGGCCTTCGCACCGGACCTCGCCGAGGTCCTCGAGGCCCTGGGCATCGACGACTTCGCGATCATCGGGCTGTCGGGCGGCGGGCCGTACGCACTCGGGGTCGCCCATGCCATGCCCGACCGGGTGACGGCGGCGGGCATCCTCGGCGGTGTCGCACCGACGGTCGGGCCCGACCGCATCGAGGGCGGGGCCATGCGACTCGGCACGCTGCTCGCACCGCTCGTCAGCGTGGCCGGTGCGCCGATCGGCCAGGTGCTCAGCGTCGCCCTCGGCTTCGCCCGGCCGATCGCCGAACCCGCGATCTCCATCTACGGTCGCCTGTCGCCGCAGGCGGACCGAGAACTGTTGGCGCGCCCCGAATTCCGGGCCATGTTCCTCGACGACCTGCTCCACGGCGGAAGCCGGCGCATGAACGCGCCATTCGCCGACGTCGTCGTCTTCGCGCGGGACTGGGGCTTCCGCGTCGGCGACGTCACCGTGCCCGTGCGCTGGTGGCACGGCGACGCCGACCACATCATCCCGTACGCCCACGGCGAGCACATGGTGTCGCTACTCCCCGACGCAAAGCTCTTCGAGATGCCCGGCGAGAGTCACCTCAGCACCCTGCACATGTCGACCGACATCATCGACGAACTCCTCGCGCTGTGGGGCCAATCGCGGCCGCCGATGGGCGAGTGATCCGCGGGTAGCGCAGGGTCGATTTACCCCCCGGTGGTCGAGCAGCGTCGAACGAGCGCAGCGAGGACGCCGCGCCCGTCGAGGCCACCTGGTGACCCGCGGCAAGTGGCTTCGACACGGCGCCTCGCTGCGCTCGGAGCCGGCTCAACCAGCGGGTAAGGGGGACTTCGACAAGCTCAGCCGGCGGAAGGGATGGCTCAGCCGGCGGAAGGGGTGGCTCAGCCGGCGGAAGGGGTGGCTCAACCGGCTCAGAGCGGCGCGGTCGCCGACAGCCCGGCCGCGAGGCCCAGCGCCACGGCCATGATCGCCAGTTCGACGACGGCCGCGCGCACGGAGGCGGGCTCGCTGCTGCGATGCCGCTGCACGGCCGGTAGCCATCGTCGTCTGTGCCAGACGGCGAGACCCACGAGGATTGCGAGCACCGCGGCCTTGGCGAGCAGGATCCGGCCGTAACCGCTGCTCACCAGGTTCGCCGGACCGTGGACCTCGATCAGGCCGGAGATCAGGCCGGTCACCGTGAGCACCCCGACCGCCCAGGGCGCGCGCCCGGAGAAGACCGGCAGACTGCGCGCCCACCCCGACCGGCCGCGCACCGAGAGCAACATCGCCGCGAGCAGTCCGCACCACCAGGCCGCGGCCAGCGCGTGGGCACCGATGAGGAACGGCCCCCACGAGTCGTTGCCGGCGTGCCCGGCGATCGAGGTGGCCAGCACCCCGATCGCCGCGAGCGCTCCGACCACGAGCACGGCTATCTCGATCCCGGTCAGCAGGTCCAGCACCACCCACGCGAGGATCAGGACCCCGGCCACCAGCGCCACCATCTCGGGCGCACCCGAGAACAGCACGTCGCCGAAGTCGCCGGCTTTCACGTCGAGCACCTCGACACCCGCCCGATCGGCCGTCCGCACCCAGGCGCTGACCAGCACGGCCAACACCCACGCCCCGGCCAGCAGGCCGATCACCCGGCTCGAGGGCTCGGCGTCGACCGTCGGGAGCGCCCCCAGACCGAGCAGCGTCACGGAGACACCGAGCGCGAGGGTCGTGGGCACGGCGACCAGATCCGGACCGTCGGGACGGGCGAGCAACCAGCTCACCACGAGACCGCCGGCCAGGGTCATCGCGAGGATCAACCCGTTGCGGACGGTCATCTGGTGTCAGCGCCGCGTCGAGGGTCGCCGGCTCAGCCAGAACACGACGCCGAGTCCGGCGATCAGGACGACGGCGGCGCCGGCGATGAACCACCACACCGGGATTCCCTCGTCCGACGACGCATCGACCGCTTCGATTGCCGGGCCGGGTTCACCGTTGCCGGCGACCGTGAGCTCGAACGTGCGCTGTCCGCTGATGACGTGCCCGTCGGCCGAGGTCACCCGGTAGTTGACGACGTACTCACCGGCCGGGCCGAGTTCGCGCACCCCGACACGCAGGTTGGGGCCGTCGACCGTCGGGTCGCCGTTCTGCCAGTAGTGGTCGTCGGGCCCGACGACGTTGAGCACCGCATAGGACGACTGGATCGGCTCGTTGAAGGTCAGCGTCACCGTCTGCGGACCGGACTGCAACGTCGCCCCCTCGGCGGGGTCGGAGGACACCAGCCGCGAGTGCGCCGACGCCGGGGCTGCCGCCCACGATCCGACGAGCCCGAGACACAACAGCGTCGCGAGGACCAGGACGACGCGTCGAACCGGCGCGCGACGGTCAGGCATCGCCGCCGCCACGACCATTGCGACGCAGGGCTGTCAGCGCCGCGACGCCGATGACCGCGCCGAGGGTGCCGACCACCAGGCCGATCCCACCGAGCCAGCGCGCGGCGGAGTCCTCGGACGATGCCGACGACTCGGAGGTGTCCGAAGCGTCGGCGGTGCCCGTCGTCGAGGCGGCGTGCGAGCCGCCGTGATGCCCGTCGCCCGTGGCCGGGGGCAGGGTCAGCGTCGGTGCGGGCAGCTCGGGCTCGGAGCCGTCGTCGGGCGTCGGCTGACTCCAGTCGGCGGTCTCACCGTCGGCGTAGGTCTGCAGCGCGGGGAGTTCGACGGTCTCCTGCTCGGGGAACGGTCCGCCGGAGAACCGGAACTGGCCGAACTGCCCGACCGGCACCCCCGGCGATCCCGGATCGGCGGTCCAGGTGATCTCGGTGACCTTGTCGTCCTTCTTGGTGACGACGGACTTCCAGCCGGGCATCACCTCCGGGCGGGCCGAGGTCAGCCCGGGCAGCGTCACCCGCAGCGCGGTCGTGGCGGCGGCATCGGACTCGTTGGGGACGACGAAGGTGACGACGCCGTACCCACCCTGGGTGACCGTCGGCGCGTTGGCGGTGACGTGCGCCGACGCGGCACCCGCACCCGCGAAGGAGGCGAGGCCGACGAGAGCGACGGCGGTGGCGGGCGCGGCGATGCGGCGGGCGATCGTCGCCCGCGGGGAACTGAGCTTCATGGATTGTGTCTTTCGATGGTGTCGGGACCGGTCCTCGTGGACGCGTGCATCGACCCCACACCGTTCTGGTCTGGGGCCCGGGCGCGTCAGGAGGCAGCCGGTGGTCCGCGAACGCCGGTGCCGCACAACGCGGGTGCGGCCGGAACACAAGGCGGCGTCCAGAACACCGGAGCGGCCGGATGTGCCGCGACGGTGACCGGTGGCACCAGCGATCGGATCACCGAGCCGATCGACGCCAGGAGATGGGCACCGGCGACGATTCCGACCGCGCTGAGCGGGATCGCCACCAGGTGGGTGAGGAGCATCGGCAGCGTCGAGGCGGCGTGGGCGGCGTGCCCGGCGTCGAGCGCGAGAGCCCAGTGACTCGCCGCCTGGGCAGCGGACAGGACCAGCGTGGTCGACGCCGCCGCCGTCGTGAGCCGGCCCCGACGCGGCGCGAGCAGCATCGCCGCGACGACGCCGATCGCGGCGCTCAGCAGGACGCCCGACGAACTCGGCATCGCCCCGCTCGCCGCACCGTGCGCGGCGACCGCGACCGCGGGAACCACACCGGCCGCGGCGACGCGCGCGAACGCGTCGGACGGTCGGCCGGTGTGGGACATGGGGCTCATCCTAGATCGGGCTGGTCGAACCACGACCACGGTGTCGCCGGGCGATGACAGAATCGACCCCATGTCGGATGCAACCCTCGGTGTGGAGGTTCGTGAACTGTCGTCGCCCGACGAGCTCGAGGACCTCCTGCGGATCTTCGACGACGTGTGGCGGCCCGATCCGACGAACCGGCCCGTGGGGACCGACATGCTGCGGGCGCTCAGTCACGCCGGCAACTACGTGGCCGGCGCCTTCATCGGCGACCACCTCGCGGGCGGAAGCGTGGCGTTCTTCGGCGCACCGGTCGGCGAGACCCTGCACAGCCACATCACCGGGGTCACCCGCCGCGGCCGCGGCCATCAGGTGGGTCATGCGCTGAAGATGCACCAGCGTCGCTGGGCGTTGGAGCGCGGACTGTCGACGATCACCTGGACCTTCGATCCCCTGGTCGCCCGGAACGCCTACTTCAACCTCGCGAAGCTCGGTGCGACGCCCGTGCACTACTACGAGGATTTCTACGGCGAACTCGGTGACGAGCTGGGCGGCGATGCCGACTCCGACCGAGTGCTGGTGGCATGGGACCTGAAGTCCGCCGCGCCGTCGCCGCCGGACGGGTCGTCGGGGTCGGAGGGGTCGGTGGAGTCGGTGGACGAGGCGCTCGCCGGTGGGGCCGTGTCGGTCATCGACGTCGACCGGCCATCCCATCCCGTCGCGCACCACGAGCGCATCACGCCGGATGCCGGCGCCGTTGTCGAGGTTCCGCGTGACGTCGAGTCGATGCGGGTCAGCGCGCCGCTCGACGCCGCCCGGTGGCGGATCGCGCTGCGAGGTGCGTTGTCGCCGTTGCTCGTCGAGGGAGAAGCGCGTCGGTCGGTCCGGTTCCTGCGGTCGGGACACTATGTGTTCGGACCGGCCGGTTCGGGGGCGCGGTGACTGAAGTGGCGGGTCCGCTGGAGCTGGCCCCGGCAGACTGGCACGGCTATCCGCACACGCTCGCCGACGTGTTGCCGGCGGTGGCGGGTGCACTCGGGGTTCCGTCCGAGGGTGCGGGACCCGTTGTCCCGCCGAGTGAGTCGGTGGTTCTGCTGCTCATCGACGGCTTGGGCGCGACCCTGCTGGACGACTATGCCGAGCATGCCCCGACGCTCAGGGAACTGACCTCGACGACGCTGCGGGCCGGGTTTCCGGCGACGACCGCGACCAGCATCCTGAGCCTGACGGGCGGGACGTCGTGCGGAGTGCACGGGATCATCGGGTACAGCTTCCGCCCGGGTGACGAATGCCGGACGCGCGGGTCACGACGAGTGCTCAACTCGCTGCGCTGGACGCTCGACGACGCCTCCGGACCGTCGGCGTTGATGACCTATCCCCCGGCCCTCGTACGTACCGAGCGCGGGAGTCTCGAAGAGCTCGCCGCAGAGGGTGTTCGGGTCACCTATGTGATGCCCGGCGAGTTCCGCGGAACCGGCCTGACGATGGCGGCCTTCCGCGCCTCGGGACAGTTCCTGCCCGCCGTGACACCCGACGGCATCTGCGACGCCGTGCTGACAACCCTGCGGCGTCGGAGTCGGCACCGGCGTTTCGTGTATGCCTACTACAGCGAACTCGACATGGCGGGCCACATCCACGGCCCGGGGTCGGCGGAGTGGCTGGAGAAGTTGCGCATCGTCGAACGGCTGGTCGCCGACCTCGCCTCCGAACTGGGCGATGGCGCAACACTTCTCGTCACCGGTGACCACGGGATGATCACCGCCGACCGGGCGATCGACATCGACACCGCTCCTGCCCTGCTCGACGGCATCGACGCGGTGGCCGGCGAGGCGCGGGTCCGGCACGTCTATGCGACACCGGGATCGGCCGACGACGTGCTGAGCGGTTGGGCGTCGTATCTCGGCGACGCCGCGCACGTGGTCTCGCGCGAGCAGACCATCGACGAAGAGTGGTTCGGACCGATCGTCAGTGACGCTGTGGCACAACGCATCGGCGACGTCGTCGTCGTGGCCCGCGGCGCCACCACCCTCACCCGCAGCAAGCGCGAGACGATGGAGTCGATGATGCTCGGCCACCACGGCGCCTGGACCACCGCCGAGCAACTCGTGCCGCTCATCGTGGCCCGGGCTGCGTACTGAGACGCAAGCCCCAGCGACGGTTGACGACCCAGCGTGCCGCCCCGCGGAGACGACTTTGAACAGTTCGTCCCCCTCAGCATGACCGAAGGGCATAGTGCCCTTCGATCGTGCTGAGAGGGACGAACTTTTCGGCTACACCGATCACTACGACGCTTGCCTTCCCGACTCAAACGACTAACCTGAGACATTGACATCCTCCTTTTGTGGTTGGGATAACCAAGCCCCTACGACCACATCAGGAGGATGTCCCAGTTACCAGCCCTTCTACTGCTCCCTGAGGAGCGAGCTTGCGAGCGTCACGAAGGGTCTTGGTGAGTCTGGTTGCGAAGACCCTTCGTGACGCGCCCTGCGCAAGCTCCGGACGCTCCTCAGGGAGCGGGGGTTGGCCGCGCCCTCCGCAAGCTCCGGGCGCTCCTCAGGGAGCGGGGGTTGGCCGCGCCCTCCGCAAGCTCCGGACGCTCCTCAGGGAGCAGGGGGTTGACGCGCCCTCCGCAAGCTCCGGACGCTCCTCAGGGAGCAGGGGGTAGGTCGCTCTTTCGGACGAGGGAGCAGGAGTTATGGGCTTCTTTCGTATCAGGGAGCAGTGGCTCAGCACCCCCGTCGGGCTCGGGAGCATGGGTTATGCGCTTCTTTCGGATTAGAGCGGAGGGAACACCTCAGGTTGGAGCGTCCTCCTCGTCGGTCACCAGGTCGAGGCGTACGCCCAGGAGGCGGACCGGGCGGTCGATGTCGAACTTGGTGAGCAGGTCGGCGACCACCGACTCGAGTTGGGCGAAGTCGAGACTGGGCGCGGGGAGCTTCCTCGACTTGGTGCGGGTGTAGAACGTGGTGGTGCGGACGGTCACCGCGACCCGGAACGGCAGGCGTTCCTCGCCGACCACCTGATCGAGCAACTCGCGCAGGAGATCCGCGGCGGCGGTGCGCATCTCGGTGGCGTCGCTGAGGTCGGTCGCGAACGTGCGGGACTTGGAATGCGAACGCGCCAGCCAGGGTTCGGCGGTGATCGTCGAATCACCGCCGCCGCGGCAGAGGACGTACAGCCAATTGCCCTGGTGCGGACCGAAGGTGGCGATCAAGTCGTCGCGGGGAGTGGCGATCAGCTCGGTCACCGTCTCGACCCCGGCGGCGGCGAGCTTCGCCGACGTCTTCGGGCCGACGCTCCACAGGTCGCGGGTGGGCCTGTCCCCCATCAGTTCCAGCCAGTTGCGGTCGTCGAGCACGAACACGCGCGGCGCGTCGACACCGCTTCGCGCGCCGCCGGGCGGACGCTTGGCGAATCCGGTGGCCATCTTCGCGCGCTGCTTGTTGTCGCTGATCCCGACGCAGCTCGTGAGCCCGCACCGGTCGAGGATCTCCGAACGGATCCGTTCGGCCAGGTCGACGATGGCCGCGTCGTCGAAGGGGTCGACCTCCGCCCCGCGCGCGCTCACCCCGAGGTACGCCTCGTCCCAGCCCCAGACCTCGACCGGGTGACCGGTGGCCCGCAGGACGTCCATGACCTCGGCGGACGCCGCGTCGTAGGCGCCCATGTCGAGCGGCAGATACACCGCGTCGGGCAGCTTGCGGTGCGCCGCCCGCAACGGCATCCCCGCACGGACACCCACGTCGCGCGCCTCATACGACGCGCAGGTGACCACTTTGCGCGCCTCGGTCGGATCGCCGTTGCCGCCGACGATCACCGGCACCCCGACCAGTTCGGGGGCCCGCAGCCGCTCGACCGCGACCTGGAACTGGTCGAGATCGACGTGCAGGAGCCACCGATAGCGCTGCGAAACCGACGTGGTCACGACGCCCAGAGTAATCGCCGCGCGCCCGGTGGCCGATCAGATCAGCCGGCGATACAGATGTCGACCTCGCCCAGACCCATCGACCGGCACGAGGTGCGCAACGAGTGCGGGTTGTACCGCAGCACGGAGAGGGAACGGTCGGTGACGCCGCCGGCGTCGGCGAACGCGGTACTCGCAGCGGTGATGTGAGCGGCCAGCTCCGCACGGGTGGCCGGGTCGGACATCGCCACGGCGTGGGTCAGCACCTTCTCCAGGAGGGCGCGATCCCGATGCAGCGGCAGGGGCATGAGATTGAGTGCGGGCGAAGCGGTCCCACAGTTCGTCGGGTCGGTCAGCGCGTGCGCCGCGGCGAGCAGGTACGCGACGGCGACCGGCGCCGGACGCCGACCGTCGTGGTCGGCGTCGCGGTACGACCGCACCACCTTCGACGGCTCGACGTCCGTGGCGATCGGATCACCATCGGGACCACCGAGACCCAGGACGGCCAGCGCCTCGTCGTGCGGCGACGAGACCTGTTCGGCAGCAACGGCTTCGGTTCGCATCAGCCGAAGCCGCGCGATGATCGCCCGGTGCCGGTGCACCGCCGCGTCGACCTCACGCATCAGATCCGGCGTCACCCCGAAGTCCGCGGCACTCTCGGCCAGCGCCGCGTACCCGGTCAGGACGATCGACTCCTCGATGTCGATCGCCTCGCCGATCGCCGACGACGTGAGAAACGTGCGCGCACCGCGTCTCGATGTGCCCACAGACAGAACGCTGGTCAACGTCAACCCCTCCACTCAGACGACCGTCGACGACCTGTCGAACCATGACGATCGTGGACACCGACGAGGAGCGAGATCGGAGCCCCTCGAGTCGACCCCCTACGCCCCGGCACCCCCCACACGATGTCGGCCATCGGCGCAGTGCGAGGATACGCTGAGCTAGGATCGTTTGTGAGTCGAATGACTGAACACGCCGGTGCTGCGCCCGTTTCGGGACCAAAGGCCCTGTCCCGGCGAGCCCCCGGCAACGACCATGTAAGGGGCGACAGGCATCAGGAGGGGGACATGCTGCGATTCCTCGCCCGCGAACTCCACTGCTGGCGTGTGATGCACGCATCGTCGAATGGCCTGGTCCGCCGCGCCGACCGCCTGGAAACCGCGACACTCGTGATGTTGTGGATCGCAGCACTCGCCGGGCTCATGGTCGCCCTGACCGTCGGGGGCAACACCTATGCGGCGCACAAGGCGACGATCGAGCACCAGGGACCCCGACATTCAGTCAGCGCCACCATCATTCGCACGTCCGTCGAGGGCATCGGGGAACCACGCATCGGTGCACCGAGTGCCGGCGTCCCGGGCGTCGGTGTTCCGAGCGCCGACGTGCCGAACGCCGACGTGCCGAACAACAGCGGCCAGAACACCACCGACCACACCACCGTGGCGTGGCAGGACCCGAACGGTCACCGGCTCACTGCGTCCGTCGGCGCCGAGCCGCTCGACGCCGTCGGCCGGGTCCGGACCGTCTGGCTCGACGACACCGGCGCGGTGGTGGGCCCACCCGTGACCACGACGGACGCCGTGATGGAGGGCCTAATCGCCGGTGCCGGGGTGGTGATGCTCGTCGTGCTCGTCTGGTGGGGCTCGACCGTGCTCGTACGCCTCGTCGCCGACCGGCACCGGTCACGAGAGTGGGACGCCGCCTGGCGTCAGTTCGACATCGACAGCCATCCCTGACCGACGACCTGCGCGTCGGCGTGCGGGTCAGCCGCTGACGACCGCCCAGATGACGAACGCCACCCAGGCCACGGCGCCCAGGATGTTGATGACGAGCGCCGTCGTGGTGAGGGCATCGCGACGGCCACCGGCACGCGTGATGCCCACGACCGTGAGTACCAGGCCGACGATCGTACCCAGGCACAGCGGAAACCCGAGAATTCCCACGATGAGTCCCGCCAGCCCGAACGCATTCACCTTCCCCGATTCCGGAATCGGTTGCACCGAGCCGGGTTGCGAGATGTGGGCAGGTGGGGCGACGGGTTGTGGAGCGACGGGCTGCGGGGCGAGGGGTTGCGGGACGACGGGTTGCATCACAGGCCGCGCCGCCACCACTGATGTGCCGGCGGGCATCCGATGCAGCCGCGGCCACTGGTCCGGCCGCAGGTCCACCGGTCCGACGGCCGCGAACACCGCACCCGGTTGCACGGCGGCGCCCGACCGCAGGTCGAGGCCGTGCACCGTGCCCGCGACCGGTGCGTCGATCGTCACCCGTCCGGCCGGGGAATCGACGGTCGCGAGCGGTTCCCCCGCCCGTACGGGCTGGCCGTTGCGCACCGAAACGGCGGCGATCACCGAACCGCCGGGCAACGCGGGGAACGCGATTCGACGACCCGACGCGTCGACCGCCGGGCCCACGGTCCGCCGCGGATCGGTCTCGCGCCCGGCGTCGAAGCTGTTGGCCTCGGTCCCCGGGACGACGTTGGTCGAGCGGAGGAGCCCACCCTGCGCGACGACGACCTTCGGGTCGCCGATCCGGGCGACCCGGCCTACCGACGACAGCGCGGACTGCAACATCGGGATGCTGCTGGTCCCGCCCGTGACATAGACGATGACCGGCCCGCCCGGACCGGTACCCGCGGCGTCGGCCCGCGCGATCGCGTCCCGGGTCAGCTCGACGGCCCGCTCCACGAACGGTCCGATCATCGCCTCGAACTCGCGTCGTGTCAGCAGCAGCGTGTGCCGGGTGCCGGGCAGTTCGATGACGGCCTGCGCGGTGTCGGACAGCGCTTCCTTCGCCGTCCGCACCCGATCGGCCAGGGCGATCGCGGCGGCCGGGGATCGGAGCCGGCTCGGGAGGTCGGGGTCGAGTTCGGCGGCCTCGTCGTGCACCCAACGGATCATCCGGGCGTCTAGGTCCCGGCCGCCGAGGTGATTGTCGCCGCCCGACCCGGTGACGGTGAATCCCTCGGCGCCGTCGCGGACGAGGACCGCCACGTCGCACGTGCCGGCGCCGAAGTCGAAGACACACATCCGTTCGCCACCACTGACGTCGTGCCCGCGGTACACGTAGTACCAAGCGGCAGCGAGTGATTCGGAGGCGACACGCAGTGCGTCGGCGGGGATGCCGGCCCGCTGCGCCGCGCGCCGGAGGACGTTCTTGCGTCGCTCGCTCCAGCGGTCCGGATGGGTCAGCACGATCGAGTCGAACATCGGCAGTCCGCTGTGGCGCAACGCGGTCTGGTGCACGTGCCGCAGCACGGCGGCGATCAGATCCTCGACCGGCCAGAACCGGTCGCCGAGTTCGATCTCGCCGTCGTCGATACGCGACTTCGGGGTGTCCTCGAAGGCGTCGGGTGCCTGCAACCTCCGCTGCACCGCGTCGTGACCCACCACGACGGTTGTGTCAGCCGCGAACACCGCCGACGGCATCGCGGGTCCACCCGGGCCGAGCGGCACGATGACCGGCTCGCCGAACCCGACCCGGTACGCGGCCGCGGTGTTGCTGGTGCCGAAGTCGATACACAGTCGCCGCCTGCTCTCCTGCGCCACGTGGCCACCTCCTCAGGTGCAGATCGTTACACATGACAGCGGGTTTCATCCGGCGGGCGCTCGAAGTACCCGGGCGATCGACTTGCGCACGTTGTCGACCGCGATGATCTGGTTCCGGAGATCCTGCGCGATCTTCTCCCGCTCGGCCGCCGACTTCTTGGCATCGGCAGCGGCGTCGTTCAGGATCTTCGTCGACTCCGCGAGGAGCCGCTCGAGCAGTTCGTCGTAGGCGATCTGCAGGTCACCGCTGGCCTGCGCCTTGATCGACTGCAGCTGCGACCGGACGTCGGCCTTCATGTCGGCGACCGCCTTCGTCAGCCACTTGCGATGATTCTCCTTGCCGACCTTCGACGCCCGGAACCCGACGACGACGCCCGCCCACACCGGCACCGCCACCACGTTGACCACCGGGATGATCGCCAGCGGGCCGCCGGCGGCGACGATGGAGAGCAGGATCGGGTCGACCATGTTCTTCCACGGCGAGATCTTCTCCTGCTCACGGAGCTTGAGCTCGCCCGCGCTGCCGGCGATCTGCCCGACCAGCTCGTCGGAGATGGCGGCATCGGCGAACAGTGCGTCGGCGATCCGCTCGATCCCGGCCACGAACGAGGCGCTCACCTCGCGCGCGGCGGCCTCGAGGTCGACGGTCATCTGCGCGATCAGCTCCTGGCCCGCCCGGTGCGGTTCGTAGAAGCGCAACTTGTCGATACGCGTGGACCACTGGCCCAGCAGTTTGTCGAAGCGGTCGCGCATGAGGTCGTCGGTCTGCAGCGACGCCGCGGTGATGTCCTGCGTGAGTCGCGCCCGCCATTCCCGACGACGATCCTTGAGGCGCTGGAGCCGGTCGCGTTCGGCTTCGATGTCGGCTCGTTCGGCGGGAGTCGCGGTGGCGGCCTTCATCTCCAGGACCAGACGCGTGCGGACATCGTCGAGCCCGGCGAATGTCAGCTGCAGCGCGTTGCGCACCGGCGACGCGGCCCCGTCGCGGACCAGCGGTGTCAGGGCGTCGACGAGTTCGGGAACGCCCGACGCCGCGAGGGCCCGTTCGCGACGGTCGGGGTCGCCGATCGCCGCGGCCTGGGCGGCGATGCGGTTGGACACACCGATGATCGGGATGTGCGCGAATCGAGGTGCGTTGGCGCCGATCAACTTTCGGTTCTCGGCGACGATCGTCCGCCACTGCCGCATCACGAGGTCGGTCTTGGTGACCACCAGCACCACCGAGGCGACCCCTTCGCTGACACTGCGCAGGAAGTCGAGTTCGGGTGCGCTGAGCGGTGCGGTCGCGTCGCACACCATCACCAGCACCGACGCGCCGCGAGCCGCGCTGACCGCGGCCTCGACGTGTTCGGGGACCAGCGACCCGACGCCCGGTGTGTCGACGACGGTGACGCCGGGCAGCACCGTGGCGTCGACCCCCACCCGGGCCGAGACCGGCGGCACGAGAACGGAATCGATGGGCGTGCCGGGCGCGAGGCGTTCCGCCGGCACCCCGTCCGCGTGGCGTCCGCCGACGGTCACCCAGTCGGACAGTTCGGTCGCCGGGATGCGGTGGGCGGCACCGGGGAACTCGACGAGCGCGGTGCCGGCGGGCAGGTCGTCGGAGGCAGGGGTGAACCGGACGTACACCGAGGTGGTGATCTCGGCGTCGACGGGCGCGAGGTCGCCGACCCCGAGAAGCGTGTTGACCAGCGAGCTCTTGCCCCGGCTGACCTCGCCGATGACGACCACGGTCCCCTGCGGCGCCGGTCGGTCGCGGACGCGGGTCGCGCGGTCGGCGATGGCGTCCTCGCCGCGCTTGCGCAATGCGTCGATCGCCGAGCGCAGGACCGCCTCCGGCGTCGGCGTCGCACTCTTCGCCGGGGCCTTCTCGAGTCCCTTGGCCCCAGCCCCGGACATGGCGGCGGGTTCGCTGGAAGTCACCGTCTGCTCTCCTCGTTCACCCTGCGCTCCTCGTCGTCCATCACGTCAGTTGACCCACAGTCCGCGCCGGACGAGTTGGTAGGTCTGCTCGAGCACCAGCAACGCCTCCCGTTCGGCCGACGTCGCCGCGAAGGCGCGCCGCGACCGGCAGTCGGTGGCCCGCTGCCGCGCGGCGTCGGCGATCACCGGTGGTGCGGCATTCGGCGGCAACGACAACAGCACGCGCACATCGCGACTCGCGACGACGACGTTGAGCTCGCCGACCAGTTCGCTGTCGGGCTGCCACCGGGCGAGGGCCTCGAGCGCGGCGATCTCGCGGAGCCGGTGCAGCGCCGGGGACGTCTCGGCCTCGTCGATCGCCTCCAGGAAGACGTCGCGTCGCGGACTGCGGTAGGCCGACTCGCGCAGCGCGGCCAGCACCGTGCGGGCCTTGAGGATGTCGCCGACGGCCAGGAATCGTCGGCCGATGGCCAGCCGCAACTCGTCGATGCCCGAAACCCGGTGCAGCCATTCGCTGTACGCCCGTGCACCCTGCCGCGCGATCTCGCCCCCGACGTCCATCGCATAGGTGCCCACAAGTTGCTCGAGCCGGCCCAGTTCGTCGACGTCGATCCCCGGCGGCGCGGGCATCCCGCCGTCGAGGATGGTCAACAGCTCCCAGGACTCGAGCTGTCCGCGGCGCGAGATCTGGGCGGTCTCACGTTCGGTGACCCCGCAGACGCCCGCCTCGGCCATCAACCCGGACACCGCGACCACGGCGCCCGCGATCGCCGGGAAGCGTCGCCAGACCCGGCGAGCGATCTCCTGCGCCTTGAGCATCGGGTTGTCGGCGGCGATGAGGTCGGCCTGGGAGATCACCAGGATGGTGTTCTGCGCCGACGCACCGGCGTCGGCGAGGAAGGCGACCTCGTCGGCCTTCGGTCCCGCGGCGTCGTCGAGCAGGAAGAGTACGACGTCCGGCCGGGCCAGCCTGCTCTGGCCACCGAACACCCGCCGGGTCGCGATCTCGGCGGTGTCGGTGAAACCCGAGAGGCCGGGGGTGTCGATGACGCGGAAGCGCTCGCGCAGCAACCGGGAAGGGGTGTGGACGATCGCGTGGTCGATGTCCTCCGGTGGCCGGCCGAGGTCGCCGCGCATGGGTCCGGGGAGTTCGGTGACCGTGCCGTCGAGTCCGATGACCTCGACCCGCTGCGGGTTGCCCTCGGTGTAGAGGGCGGCGACGCGGGTGCACTCGGCGCGGTCGGTCGGGGCGACGCGGTCCCCGACGAGGGCGTTGAGCAGCGTCGACTTGCCGGAGCTGACGCGTCCGACGAGCGCGACGGTCAGCGGTTCGGCGAGTCGGGCCCGCAGGGCGGGAATCGTCGCCGGGTCCGGCGCCAGCAGGCCCACCTCGTCGAGCAACTGCTCCACGCGACCACGCACGGTCATGCGCTGTTCCACGAGATCTGACCTCCCGAGACTTCTTCCGATCCGGCGGGAACATTCCGGGCTCGGCGACACTCCTAGGTACGTGCCGAGAATTGTCCATCACTCCTCGGCGCCCGGCAGTCGACCGGATGACAGAGATACCTGCGGAGGCGAACGACCATGACCGACGACCTTGACGATGACAGCGGCTCCGGGGAGAGCGGCTTCGACGACTGGCTGCGCGACACCGACCCGCCCGGCGAGCTGAGCGTGCCCGAGGGCGCGTGGGAGACCGCCGTCGGAACCGCGTTCGACCCGTCGTACGAACTCGACACCGACCTGACCGCCGCACCCGGGCCGGATCCGGCGGACGAGGAGTTCGACGGCGAGGTGTCCGCGGAATCCGACCTCGCGGGTGACGATCCGATCGGTGGCGACTTCGGGGACGACTTCGAAGGCAGCTCCGACGACGTCTTCGGCGACGACGAGGATTCCGTCGTCGACCCGGTGGCGGACGGGACGTTCGATGACGACTTCTGAGCTGCGCGGCACCGAAAGTCGCGATGTGCTGCCATGGTCGGGGCACGGCCCTACGATGAGCGGGTGCAGTCGTTGATCGACGAATCCACCTCTGGCGCGGACCTCCTCGAACGCGCCCGCGCCGGCGATCAGGCGGCCTTCACCACGCTCGTCGAACAACATCGAGACCGGCTGTGGGCCATCTGTTTACGCATCACCGGCAATCAGCACGACGCCGAGGACGCCATGCAGGACGCGCTCGTCGCCGCATGGCGGGCGATCGGCAACTTCCGTGGTGACGCGCAACTGTCGACCTGGCTATACCGCATCGGGTCCAACGCGGCGCTCGCCCGGATCCGCAAACGCACCGACGCCGACGACATCGCCGACCACGACCCGATGAGCCATCTGGACGTCGCGGCGCAGGTCGTCGTGTCCGACCGGATCGCCGAGGCGTTGGCGCAGGTCCCCGACGCCTACCGGGCGACCTTCGTGCTGCGCGTCTACGGCGAGCTCAGCTACTCCGAGATCGCCGAGGCCCAGGGCATCGGCCTGCAGACCGTGCGCAGTCGCATCTCCCGCGCGCGGTCCCTCCTGTCGGAGTTGCTCGCCGATCTGCGCTGACGGGGGTACTCCCCGCGAATGATCCCGACGCGACTTCGAGGCCGTGGGGAACAAACCGGGGCAGACTCACCTCCAAGTAACCAGAAGCACTTCACAACCCCCCGGCACCACCGCGCCGAACCCCGAAAGGACCCACCATGAGCACCGAGATCCCCGCCGACGCCGTTCTCGTCGACACCGATGGCGACGGAGCCGTCGACGCCGCACTCACCGATGTCGACGGTGACGGCACCACCGACGCCATCCTCGACACCGACGGCGACGGCCAGGCCGACTCCATCGCCTACGACACCAATGCCGACGGCGAGATCGACATCATCGAAGCCGACACCGACGCCGACGGCCTCACCGACATCGCCGTCGCCGACACCGACGGCGACGGCACCTTCGACACCGCCGTCGACGACGAAGGCAACGTCGAGGTCGGCGACTTCGGCAGCATCGACGGCGGCGACGCCGTCTGACGTCTGACGTTTCCATAGCCCGGAGCCGCGCTGAGCGAGGCTCCGGGCTATAAAGCTGTGTGGGAACGATCGGCGGAATCGAGTTCGCGGTACCGGTCTGGGCGACGGCGACCGCGCTGGTACTGGTGCTGGTGGTCGCGTGGGTGTTCGGCGTCGTCGCCAGGTGGTTGCTGCGCCGACGCGCCCGCCTCGACGCGACGACGGCGATGGTGCTGTCGATCCTCGGCACCGCGCTCGGCCTCTACATCGCCGGCCTCGTCGACAAACACCTCCGGGTGTGGAGCGTGACGACGATCGTGTTGGGGCTGATCAGTTCGGTCGTCGCGGTCGGCGCGTACGGCCTGCTCGCGGCGCGGCTGCAACGGCAATCCAATGCCCCTGTCGCGCAACTGCTCTCCGACGGCGAATCCGATCGGCTCGAGTTCAAGTCGACCGCCCGGGTCAACCTGCGCAGCGGCGAGAAAGACCCGCGGATGGAGCAGGTGATCGTCAAGACGGTGTCGGCGTTTCTCAATTCCGACGGCGGCACCCTGCTCATCGGTGTCGCCGACGACGGCACACCGCTCGGTCTCGAACCCGACTTCGCCACACTGAAGGTGCCCGACGCCGACCGTTTCGAACTGTGGCTGCGCGATCTGCTGACCACCACTCTCGGCCAGAACACCGCGGCGGCCGTCGGCATCACCGTCGAATCGGTCGCGCGGCCCGACGGGTCGGGGGACGTCCCGGTCTGCCGGGTGACGTGCTCACCGTCCCCGCGGCCGGTCTATCTGCGGGCCGGGAAGAACGCCCCGCCCGAGTTCTGGGTGCGCGCGGGAAACTCCACCCGTCAACTCTCCGTCGACGCGGCCGCCGACTACGTCATGCACCGGTGGCCGCTCGGCGCCGGACGGGCGATCGCGGCCCAGGTGCGCGCCGCCATCCGGTTCTCGGCGGGGTGAGCCGAAGTCTCGTCCCCATGAGCGACCTCGAAGGGCACATTGCCCTCCCACGACACTCACGGGGACGACACTTTCCACACCCGGCCCGACGAAGCCTAGGAACCGGCCCGTCGCGCCTGGCCACGCCCAAAGCCGGCACGACTACCGCCTGTGACCACCCCGGAGCCACCCATATCCGCACCACGGTCCGGTTCTCTGCGGGGTGAGTCAAAGTCTCGTCCCCATGAGCGACCTCGAAGGGCATATTGCCCTCCCACGACTCTCACGGGGACAACACTTTCCACACCCGGCCCGATCTGACGAAACCACCGACCGGTTCCGTGCGTCAAAGCAGGTGTGACTTCGGATTGTGGCGTGTACTCGCTGAGAGAACTGACCGCGATGGGCTGGGCGCCCGATGCCATTGCGCAGGCGCGCAAGGCCGAGACCCTGACGTCGCTCCGATACGGCTGGGTGCGGACGTCCGCGGCGGACCCCCACGTCGTGTCCGCGGTGACGGCCGGAGGTGCGCTGTCCTGCATCAGCGCGCTGCGGTTCCATCAGCGGCGCGGCCTGCCGGATCTTTGGATACCGCCGGGCCACAACGAGACCCACGTTCGTCTCAGCAAACACGCGAAGTCCGCCACGAAGGCCAGCGGCCCGTTCCGGTGGTGCCAGGGCTTCGGCCGCCCGCTCCCCGTGACGACGGCCGTCGACCCGATCGCCGTGGCGGTCGGCTGCGCCGCACGGTGCCTTCCGGCCGAGGAGTGGATAGCGGTGGTCGACTCGGTCCTCAACGCCACCGACTTGACCATCCCGGACCTCCAGGCCGAGATGGGTCGTGTAACCCGTGCGGTCTCGGCGATGTTCGACCGATGTGATGCCCGTTCGCAATCCGGCACCGAGTCGCTCGTCCGGCTCCGGCTCATCGCCGCGGGATTCGACGTGGAGGTGCAACCGTCGATCGGCGACCGCGAACACGCTGATCTCCGCACGGGTTCGTTGCTCATCGAGTGCGACGGCGAGTCGTACCACTCCGACCGAGCCGCATTCCGCAACGACCGTCGGCGGGACCGGATGACCATGCTCGACCGCTGGATGACGATGCGCCTCACCTACGACGACGTGCTGTACGACTGGGAGGAGGTCCTCGAGGAGATCCGCGCGCTGACACGCCCCGACCGGCACCGCATCCGCCGACGGGGCGACCCTTCGTGACGGCCCTCCGCCAGCTCCGGGCGCTCCTCAGCTCAGGGAGCAGGGGGCAGGGCGTTCTTTCGGATTAGGGAGCAGAGGGAGGGCATCGCTTGCACCCCACACAGCAGCGGTTCTGAGGTTCTTTCGGATGCGGGCGAACGTCTCCGAATAAGGACCGTAACTGTCCGCATGCCCTGAGAAGCTGTTGTCACACCACAACCCCAGGAGGAACCGTGAACTGGACACTCGAACTCGTCATCCTGCCGGTCAGCGACGTCGACCGGGCGCGAGACTTCTACTCCAAGATCGGATTCAACGTCGACCACGATCACGTCGTGTCCGACGAGATCCGGTTCGTCCAGATGACCCCGCCCGGGTCGGCGTGTTCCATCGCCTTCGGCAAGGGACTGAGCGACGCGGAACCGGGATCGGTGAAGGGTCTGCAGGTCGTCGTCACCGACATCAACGAGGCCCGCGAGCAGCTGCTCGCGGCCGGCGTCGACCCCGGCGAGATCGACGAACAGGCGTGGGGCCACTTCGTGTACTTCGACGATCCGGACGGCAACCACTGGTCGGTGCAGTACATGCCGTACCGCCAGAACTGAGCCCAGGTGGCTACCGTGGGATATGCGCTCCCCCATCGACGACTACCTCGAACGCGTACTCCACGAATGCCGCGACGACGACGGCGGTGAGGTCGCGACCGGCAATCGTGAACTCGAGCAGGCGGATCCGTCGTCGTTCGGTATCGCGTTGGCCACCATCGACGGCACCGTGTACACCGCCGGCGACGCCGACCACGAATTCTCCATCCAGTCCATCGGCAAGGTACCGGCCTACGCGCTCGCCCTGCGCGACCGCGGGCTCGACGCCGTACTCGAACGCGTCGACACCGAACCGTCCGGCGACGCCTTCAACGAGATCTCGCTCGAGGCCGAGACCGGCCGGCCGCGCAACGCGCTGATCAACGCGGGCGCCGTCGCCGTGCACGGGATGATCAACGGCGCGGATCCCAACGAACGCGTCGACCGCGTCATCGACCTCGTCAGCACTCTCGCCGGACGCGAGGTCTCGGTCGACAAGGAGGTCCACCGCGCCGAACTCGCCTCCGACGACCACAACACCGCGCTGGCCTACCTGCTGCGCTCGGCGGGCAAGCTCGACTGCGAACCCGACGAGGTCGTCGACGGGTACGCAGCCCAGTGTTCGATCCGGGTCTCCTGCCGCGACCTCGCCGTCATGGGGTCGGTACTCGCCAACGGCGGACTGTCGACCGGCGACGACGAGCGCCTCCTGGAAGGCTGGATCACCCGGCACGTCCTGTCGGTCATGGCCACGTGCGGCATGTACGACGGCAGCGGCAGCTGGATGGCGACGGTCGGAATCCCCGCGAAAAGCGGTGTCAGCGGCGCGATCCTGGGCGTATTGCCCGGCCAGGTAGGGCTCGCGGTGTGGTCGCCGCAGCTCGACAGACAGGGCAACAGCGTACGCGGCGTCGCCGTTTTCGAACGGCTGTCGCGCGACATGGAACTGCACATGATGCACGTGGCCCCCACCGGTCGGCCCGCGCTGCGATCGGTGACCGAACACGACGGCACTACAGTCGTCGAGCTGCAGGGCGACGTGCGCTTCGCGGGTGCGGAAATCCTCGCCAACCGTGCGTGCGAGGGGTTCGGCACCGACGCCGTCGTCCTCGATCTGACCCATGTCCGCGTGATGGACGACGCCGCCCGACGACTGATCGGCGAGGTGGCCCGCCGCCTCGGAGACGACTACGACGTCCGCATAGAAGACCCCGATGACATTTTCGACGACGCTTCGGCTGACGACGACTTCTCTGATGGCGACGACACCCCGGACAGCGACGACACCCCGACCGTCGGAGACTCCTAGAGATCTCGGGACGAGTCCTGGCCCGGGGCAGTCAGCTCGCGGCGCTTCGCCAGCGGCGGCACGCCGAACCAGCGTCGGCAACTGCGGGTCAGCGTGCTCTGCTCGGAGTATCCGATCTGCCGCGCCACCGCCGCCAGCGGGACACCCCGATTCGACAGCAGTGAGACGGCGAGGTCGCGGCGCGCGTCGTCGACGAGTTGCTCGAACGTCGCGCCCTCGTCGGCCAGACCCCGCTGCACCGCACGCGGGTGCATCATCAGCAGCTTCGACACCGCCTCCAGCGTGGCCGCCCCCGCCGGCAGGGCGCGCACGATCAGCGCCGAGACCGCCTCGCCGAAGGCCCTCTCGCGATCGTGTCCGGTCATGAACCGGATGGCCACGTCGTAGGCCAGGGGGTCGACCCGCCGCAACGTCTGTTGCATCACCCCGCGGGGAAAGACCACCAGGTTGGCCGGCGCCTCGAACTCGACCGGGCAACCGAAATAGTAGGTGTAGACGCGCGGCTCGGACATCGGCGGGTGCGCCAAGGTGATCCGGTTCGCGCGGAAGCCGTGGCCCAGCGTCATCGCGAACGTCGACCGGGTGACGCCCATCGCGAGTTCGACGACGTGCGGCCGGTACGGCACACGCTGCAGCACGGTATCTAACTCGTAGGCGACCTCCCGCTCGCCGTAGTGCATCTGGGCGGTGATGGCCGGGCTGTACACGTGCGCGAAGGCCGAGACCTGTCGAAACGAGTCGCCGACGGTCTCGGCGTTGCGGGCCGCGATCGCGACCGGGCCGAGGATGTCGGGGTCCTGCCGGGCGGCGAGGCGCAGCCCGAAGTCGGGGACGTCGAACTCGGCCGCGCACAAACCGATGACCGTCGACAGAGCGGTGAACGGGACGAACCGGTCGTACGCGCCGACGACGGCCGGGTCGATGCCGACGCGGCCGAGGATCGCGCGGGCATCTCCATCGTGTTCGGCAATCAGCTCGGGTAACTGACTGAGCGAGGATGCGCAGATCAGGTCGGCCATGGCATCAACTGTCAAGAAGTCGTCATGAGATGTCAAGAAATCCGACCTGGGTGGGAGTGATCATGGACACACGCCGCCGACCGTTCGACGGCCGACACACTCAGCGAGGAGTACCCATGACCACCATCGACACCATCCGCAAGAGTTTCTTCATCGACGGCGGCTGGCGCGCGCCGGCCGGTTCGGCGACGATCCCGGTCATCTCCCCGCTCACCGAGGAGCAGTTCGGCTCGGTACCCGAAGCCACCACCGCCGACGTCGACGCGGCCGTCGAGGCCGCCCGCACCGCGTTCCGGTCGTCGGGCTGGCGCGAGGAGTCCCCTGCCGACCGTGCCGCACACCTGCGCCGGTTCGCCGACGAGCTCGACAAACGCGCCGAGGACCGCGCGTCGGCGGTGACGTCCGAGAACGGCATGCCGATCGCGCTGGCGCGGTTCGCCGAGGGCGCCGCGCCGGTCCAGCTGCTGCGCTATTACGCCGACCTCGTCGAGGCCACCCCGGTGGGGAGACGCGTACCAGCCAGCCGTTGCCCGGCTCGACAATCGTGCGCCGCGAGGCCATCGGCGTCGTCGGAGCCATCGCACCGTGGAACTTCCCCGCGATCCTCTCGATGTTCAAGATCGCGCCCGCGCTGGCCGCCGGCTGCACCGTGGTTCTCAAGCCATCCCCCGAGACGAGCCTCGACGCCTACGTCCTCGCCGAGGCGGCCATCGCCGCCGACCTGCCCGCCGGTGTCCTCAACATCGTCAACGGCGGCAGCGAGATCGGCCGTCACCTGGTGTCGCACCCGCACGTCGACAAGGTCGCGTTCACCGGCTCGACCCCGGCCGGCCGCGAGATCGGCCGCGTCTGTGGCGAACTCATCCGTCCGGTGACCCTCGAACTCGGCGGCAAGTCCGCAGCGCTGGTGCTCGACGACGCCGATCTCGAGCAGACCGTCGGCGGACTCGCCACCGCCTCGCTGCTCAACACCGGCCAGACCTGCTACATGTCCACCCGAATCCTGGTGCCAGGCAGCCGTTATGACGAGTACCTCGATGCGATCAGCGCGATGTGCGCGTCGCTGCCGGTCGGCGACCCGATGGACGAGAACGTCGCGGTCGGTCCGCTCGCCAGCGGCCGGCACCGGGATCGGGTGCTGTCGCTGATCGAACGCGGCCGCACCGAGGGTGGCACGGTCACCACCGGTGGCGGGACGCCGTCGGGGGTCGACCGCGGGTTCTTCGTCGAACCAACCGTTTTCACCGGCATCGACAACTCGGCCACCATCGCCCGCGAAGAGGTCTTCGGTCCCGTCCTCACCGTGCTGCGCTACGACGACGTCGACGACGCCATCGCGCTCGCCAACGATTCGTCGTACGGGCTCGGCGGAACGGTGTGGACCTCCGACCCCGATCGCGGCGTCGACGTCGCCCGTCGCGTCGAGACCGGCTCGTTCGGCGTCAACTACTTCAACCTCGACTGGGGTTCGCCCTTCGGTGGCGTCAAGGCCAGCGGCATCGGCCGCGAGCTCGGCCCCGAGGGCCTGGCCGCCTACCAGAACCTCAAGTCGATCTTCCTGCCCGCCTGACACCCGTCTCGTCCATTCACACTCGTACACAACATATTCCAAGGAGGCGATCGGCCATGTCCGATGCTGGAGTCACTGCTGCCAAGGCACTGGTGAACGACACCCTCGCCCTGCTCGACCGGCTCACGCCCGCCCACTGGGCGGCCGACAGCGCCTGCCACGGCTGGCGCGTCCACGACGTCGTCACCCACATGGGCTTCTTCTTCAACTTCATCGCCGACCCCGACCTGGTCTTCCCCGACAATCCGAGCGGAAAGTCCGAGCGACTCAACGACGCCGCGGTACGCGAGCGGGCCGACTGGTCGTCGGAACAGGCTGTCGAGTATTACCGCGCGCAGTCCGAGGCCGGCCTCGCGACCCTGGCCGCATTGCAGGGCGAGGACCTTCGTGACCAGCCGCTGGACATGCTCGACCTGGGCACCTACCGGCTGCGCCAGCTCAGCGACGCCGTCGCCTTCGACCACCTCGTGCATCTCACCAGCGACCTGATGCAGCCGTTCGGACCGCTGGACGCCGCCGAGGTGTCAGTGAGCGCGGCCATCGATCCCGCCATCGACTGGATGATCGCCGGCCTGCCCCAGATGAACGGTGCGGCACTGTATCCCACACTCGAGAGCCCGATCGGCCTGCGGCTCACCGGCGCGACGGACCGCTCGTTCGTCATCGACCGCGACACCGCGGGCGCGATCGTCACCGTGCGCGAGACCGCCGACCTGCCGGCCGATGTCGCCACCTCCTCGGCCACCGACTTCCTGCGCTGGGGCACCACCCGCAGCGCCTGGCGGTCGGCGGTCACCGTCAGCGGCGACCGGCAGCGCGTCGCAGGCGTCCTCGACGCCGTCGACATCGTCTGAACTCACTCATCGCCAGACGCATCCACGTCAATTCGTCTCACCCAGAACAGAAACGGAGTACCCCCATGTCCGAGTACCTGAAGGACAAGGTCATCGTCATCACCGGCGCCGGTAGCGGCTTCGGCAAGCTGATCGCGGAGAAGACCGCGGCCGCCGGCGCGCACGTCGTCGGAGTCGACGTCAACGCCGACAACGTCAACGCCGTCGTCGAGGGCATCCGCGCGGCCGGTGGTTCGGCGCTCGCCCAGGTCGCCGACGTCACCGACATGGAGCAGGTCGCCGCGGCGGCGAAGGCCACCGTGGAGCAGTTCGGCGCCATCGACGTCCTCGTCAACAACGCCGGTGTCATGCCGCTCGCCTACTTCGCCGACCACGCCCGCGCCTGGCAGAAGTGGCACGCCGCCATCGACATCAACATCAAGGGCGTCGTCAACGGCATCTCCGCGGTCTACGACCAGATGATCGCGCAGGGTCGCGGCCAGGTCGTCAACATCTCGTCGATCTACGGCAATGCCGGCATCGAGGGTTCGGGCGTGTACAGCGCGACCAAGGCCGCGGTCACCACCATCTCGGACTCATTGCGCATCGAGGCCAAGGGCAAGATCAAGGTCACCACCGTCAAGCCGACCGGCATCACCGGCACCAACCTCGCCAGCTGGATCGTCAACGACACCGCGATCATGGGCCTCGTCGGCCAGCGCGGCGCCTCCTACGGCGAGCACGTCACGGCCCTCATGAACGACGACCTGCCCGCCGAACTCACCGACGTCGACTCCATCAAGTACTGGCTGATCAAGCCCGAGGATCTCGCCGACGCCGTCGTCCACGTCATCGACCAGCCGTGGGGCATCAGCCTTTCCGACGTGACCGTGCGTGCCAGCGGCGAGGACTACCTGTACTGATCGACCGGTTCGACCCGCTAGGAGCTTTCTGATGTACCCCGGAGCCCACCTCTCCACCCGACCCAACGATCCCGCGGTCCTCATGGCCGACTCTGGTGAAACGGTCACCTTCACCCAGTCGGAGACCCGGTCGATCCAGGTCGCCCGAGCCCTGGCCGACCGCGGCCTGCGGCCCGGCGACCACCTCGCGGTGCTCGCCACCAACACCGCGCGGATCTTCGACATCTATTGGGCGGCAATGCGGTCGGGCCTCTACCTGAGCATGGTGAACTGGCACCTCACCGCCGCCGAGAGCGCCTACATCGTGACCGACTGCGGCGCGAAGGCTCTCATCGTCGACGCCGCTCTCGCCGACCTCGGCGCCGAGCTGGTCCCGCTCACCCCCGGCGTCGAGACACGTTTCGCCTACTCCGGCCGGATCGAGGGTCACGAGGACCTCGACGCCGCCGCGGCGACGCAGTCGACCGAACCGCTCGCCGACCAGCCGCGAGGCGCGGACATGCTCTACTCGTCCGGCACCACCGGACGACCGAAGGGCATCAAACCCGAACTGCCGAACCGGCAGGTCGACGAGCCCGGCGACACCATGATCGCGATGAACCAGTCCGTGTGGGGCGTCGGTCCCGACACCGTCTACCTGTCGCCGGCACCGCTGTATCACGCTGCGCCGCTTCGCACCTGCGCCTCGGTGCAGGCGCTTGGCGGCACGGTGGTGGTGATGGAGCGGTTCGACGCGGAACGGGCGCTGGCCCTCATCGAGGAACACCGCGTCACCTATAGCCAGTGGGTGCCGACGATGTTCGTGCGCATGCTCCGACTTCCCGAGGAGGTGCGGGCCCGGTACGACACGTCGAGCCTGAAGGTCGCGGTGCACGCCGCCGCGCCGTGTCCCGTCGACGTCAAACGGGCCATGATCAACTGGTGGGGTCCGATCCTGTCCGAGTACTACTCGTCCACCGAGCTCAACGGTCTCACCATCGTCGACACCCCGGAGTGGCTGGAGTACCCGGGCACGGTGGGGCGCGCCGTCCTCGGCACGATCCGGGTCTGCGATCCCGAGGGCACCGAGGTGCCGCCGGGAACGATCGGCACGATCTACTTCGAGCGCGACCGGCTGCCGTTCGAGTACCACAATGACCCCGAGAAGACCAGTGGCGCACAGCATCCCGAGCATCCGACATGGACGACCACCGGCGATGTCGGTTACGTCGACGACGAGGGCCACCTGTTCCTCACCGACCGCGACTCGTTCCTGATCATCTCCGGCGGGGTGAACATCTACCCGCGGGAGATCGAGGATGCACTCCTCGCCCACCCGTCGGTGCTCGACGCCGCGGTCATCGGCGTACCCGACCCCGATCTCGGCGAGCGGGTGACGGCGGTCGTGCAACCGGTCTCGGGGCAGGACGCCGGCGACGAGCTCGCCGATGCATTGTTGGATCACCTCCGACCGCGGATCGCGAAGTTCAAGCTGCCCCGTGAGGTCATCTTCCGAGACACCCTGCCGCGCACGCCGACCGGGAAGTTGGTCAAGCGCAAGCTGTGACCCTTCGAGGCAGGGAGCGGACGCGGGCGTCCGACATTCATGCTCCCTGAGGTGCGAGCAAAGCGAGCCACGAAGGGGCTCGCAAGGTCCCTCACCAGGCCCTTCGTGGCTCGTCGACCTCGACGCGCTCCTTCGTCGCCTGCTCGGCCCGGCGGCTTGCGCTCCTCGCACCTCAGGGAGCATGGGTTATGCGGTTCTTCGGATTGGGGAGGGGTGGGGGGGTCGCTTTCGCTCCTCTGCACCACAGGGAGCGGAGGCCGGAGGGGGTCGCGCTCCCTGAAACCGCGCACCGTGGCGTCCGGCCGGTCCTAGACTTGCCGGATGTCGGGAGGATTGTTCCGCTGGTGCATCGCGGTTGTTGCCGCGATCGTGGTGTTCGTCGGTGTGACACCGTCGGCAGTGACAGCAGCGCCGGCGGCCGTGTCGTCGTCCGACATCGCCACCGAATGTGCGGGCAAGCCCGTCCGGGTCGCGGTCCGGTGGTACTTCCCGCCCGGTGAACCCTCGGCGATCGTGTGGTTGCAGCACGGCTTCTCCCGTACTGCGGCCAATCTCGACTCCGTGGCCCGCGCGTATGCGAAATCCGGGTTCCTCGTCGTGAGCCCGACGCTGGACTCGGTCAACCTCGGCGGGTGTGCCGTCGCCTACAACATCGCCGACAACGCGGCGTTCGCGCGGACCATCGGCGGGGTCTTCGGTTCCGGCCGGGACACCGGCAGTCCGCTCGCGACAAGCCTTCGCGAGGCCCGTGATTCCGCCCACCGCCCCGACGTGACGATGCCGTACCGAATGATCTTCTCCGGACACTCGGCCGGCGGCGAGTTCGTCGTCGTGGCGGCCGACGCACTCCGCCGCGCCGACCCCGTCGCCTACCGGCGCCTCGCCGGCCTCATGCTGTTCGATCCGGTCAACTCGTTCTTCGGGGTCAACTTCGCCACCGCCGCAGCATCTCTCGCCGCCGCCGGGCTACCGATCCGGGTCATCGCGTCGCAACCGTCGGTATCCAACAACTTCGGGCAAGGCGTGTCCGTCCTCCAGGAGACAACGCGGCAGGAGTTTCTCGGCTCGCGCCTGGTGACCGGAATCCACATCGACGCCGAAGGCGAGTCGACCGATCTGATCGGCGAACTGTCCGAGCTTGCGGTGCCGCGTCCCCGCAACGGACGGGTCATCCGCGCACTCGCCACTGGCTGGTCGTCGGACATGGTGGCCGACACCGCGACCCCGACCTACTACCCCGGCGGCCGTTACTACGACCTGCTGCTCGAAACCCGCACCGTCACAACACTTCCCGTTCCCTAGAAACGACGCGGCCCCCGCACTCGCGATGAGTGCGGGGGCCGCGTCGTCTTGTCCTAGCGCCTACCGGTAGTCGTTGGAGAACCCGTAGTCGTCCAGCGGCACCGCAGCGCCGGCCGGAGCACCGAAGGTGCCGTCCGGGCTGTAGTAGGTGTCGTCGTAGGACGGCACCGCGTACGCCGCGGCACGAGCCTCTTCGGTCGGCTGAACCTGGATGTTGCGGTAGCGGTTGATACCGGTACCGGCCGGGATCAACTTACCGATGATCACGTTCTCCTTCAGACCGATCAGCTTGTCGCTGCGGCTGTTGATCGCCGCGTCGGTCAGGACACGCGTGGTCTCCTGGAACGACGCCGCCGACAGCCACGACTCGGTCGCCAGCGAGGCCTTGGTGATGCCCATCAGGACCGGACGTCCGGCTGCGGGCTCGCCACCCTCGGTCACGACCTGGCGGTTGGCCGCCTCGAACTCGGCACGCTCGACGAGCGAACCGGGCAGGAACTCGGTCGAACCGTGATCGATGATCGTCACGCGACGCAGCATCTGACGCACGATGGTCTCGATGTGCTTGTCGTGGATCGACACACCCTGGCTGCGGTAGACCTCCTGGACCTCGTTGACCAGGTGGATCTGCACCTGACGGGGACCCATGACACGAAGCACCTCGTGCGGGTTGGCCGAGCCCTCCATGAGCTGCTGGCCGACCTCGACGTGGTCACCGTCGGCGAGGAGCCGCTCGGAACCGTCGTCGTGCTTGAACACGCGCAGACGCTGACGCTTCGAGATCTTGTCGATGACAACCTCTTCCGAACCATCGTCCGGGATGAGGGTGATCTTGTAGAAGCGGTCGTCGTCCTCGAGGCGCACCCGGCCGGAGACCTCCGCGATCGGTGCCACGCCCTTGGGGACGCGGGCCTCGAAGAGCTCTTGGACACGCGGCAGACCACCGGTGATGTCGTCACCGACGCCACCCTGGTGGAACGTACGCATCGTCAGCTGGGTACCGGGCTCACCGATCGACTGGGCCGCGATGATACCGACGGCCTCGCCGATGTCGACGAGCTTGCCGGTGGCCATCGAACGGCCGTAGCACATCGCACACACACCGGTGCCGGTCCCACAGGTCAGGACCGAGCGGACCTTCACCTGCGTGATGCCGGCGGCGAGCAGGGCCTCGATGGCCGGGTCGCCCAGGTCGTGACCGCGCTCGACGATGACGTTGCCGTCGGCGTCGACCGCGTCCTGCGCCAGCGTGCGGGCGTAGGTCGAGGTCTCGACGTGCGCGTCACGGATGAGCGTGCCGTCGGCCTGCTTCTCGGCGATGGTCGTGGTGATGCCACGCTCGGTGCCACAGTCGGTCTCGCGCACGATGACGTCCTGCGACACGTCCACCAGACGACGGGTCAGGTAACCCGAGTCGGCGGTACGAAGCGCGGTGTCGGCCAGACCCTTGCGGGCACCGTGCGTGTTGATGAAGTACTCGGCCACGGTCAGGCCCTCGCGGAACGAGGACTTGATCGGACGCGGGATGAACTCACCCTTCGGGTTGGTCACCAGACCCTTCATGCCCGCCAGCGAGCGGATCTGGGTCATGTTGCCCGCCGCACCCGACTTCACGATCATCGGGATCGGGTTGTCGTCCGGGTAGTGCGCCTCCATGGCCGCGCCGACCTCTTCGGTCGCCTGCTTCCAGATCTCGACGAGGGAGTCACGACGCTCGTCCGGGGTGAGGGCACCGCGCTGGAACTTGCGCTCCAGACCGTCGGCCCGCTCCTCGTACTTGTCGAGGATCTCCGCCTTCTGCGGCGGCACCAGCACGTCGGCCATCGAGACGGTGACGCCCGAACGGGTGGCCCAGTAGAAGCCGACGTCCTTCAGCTTGTCGACGGTCTGGGCGACCACGATCATCGGGTAGCGCTCGGCGAGATCGTTGATGATCACGGCCTGACGCTTCTTCGGCATCTGCTCGTTGACGAACGGGTACTCGATCGGCAGCAGCTCGTTGAACAGCACACGGCCCAGCGTGGTCTCGATGTCCCACGGCGAGCCGTACTTCCAGCCGTCGGGGAACTGCTCGGCCTCGATGTCGGCCGGCGGACGCTGGTCGGTCAGACGCACCTTGATGCGCGACTGCACGGTCAGCACACCGCGGTCGACGGCCATGATGGCCTCGGCCGGGGTCGAGTAGACACCACGCTCGACGTCGTCGCCGTTCGCCGGGGTGTACTCGCCCGCCGCACCCTCCTTGAGGGTGGTCAGGTAGTACAGACCGGTCACCATGTCCAGACGCGGCATGGCGAGCGGACGGCCCGACGCCGGCGACAGGATGTTGTTCGACGACAGCATCAGGATGCGCGCCTCGGCCTGCGCCTCCGCCGACAGCGGGAGGTGCACGGCCATCTGGTCACCGTCGAAGTCGGCGTTGAAGGCCTCGCACACCAGCGGGTGGAGCTGAATGGCCTTGCCCTCCACCAGCTGCGGCTCGAAGGCCTGGATGCCGAGGCGGTGCAGCGTCGGTGCACGGTTCAGCAGCACCGGGTGCTCGGCGATGACCTCTTCGAGGACGTCCCACACCGCGGGGCGCTGACGCTCGACCATGCGCTTGGCCGACTTGATGTTCTGCGCCTGGTTCAGGTCGACCAGACGCTTCATCACGAACGGCTTGAACAGCTCAAGAGCCATCAGCTTCGGCAGACCGCACTGGTGCAGCTTGAGCTGCGGGCCGACCACGATGACCGAACGGCCCGAGTAGTCGACGCGCTTGCCGAGCAGGTTCTGACGGAAACGACCCTGCTTGCCCTTGAGCAGATCGCTCAACGACTTCAGCGGGCGGTTGCCCGGCCCGGTGACCGGACGGCCACGACGACCGTTGTCGAACAGGGCGTCGACCGACTCCTGCAGCATCCGCTTCTCGTTGTTGACGATGATCTCGGGAGCACCCAGATCGATCAGTCGCTTGAGGCGGTTGTTGCGGTTGATGACGCGGCGGTACAGATCGTTCAGGTCGGAGGTCGCGAAGCGGCCACCGTCGAGCTGCACCATCGGACGCAGCTCCGGCGGGATCACCGGCACGGCGTCGAGGACCATGCCCAGCGGCGAGTTGCCCGACTGCTGGAACGCCGCGACGACCTTGAGTCGCTTGAGCGCGCGCAGCTTCTTCTGGCCCTTGCCGCTGCGGATGGTCTCGCGCAGCGACTCGGCCTCGGTGTCGATGTCGAAGGTCTCCAGGAGCTTCTTGATCGCCTCGGCACCCATCGAACCCTGGAAGTACTCGCCGTAGCGCTCTTCGAGCTGGCGGTAGAGCTTCTCGTCGATGATGAGATCGCCCGGGGCGAGCTTGACGAACTTGTCCCAGATCTCCTCGAGACCGTCGAGCTCACGCTGTGCGGCGTCGCGCATACGACGCATCTCGCGGTCGGCGCCGTCGCGCACCTTGCGGCGCACGTCGGCCTTGGCGCCCTCGGCCTCCAGCTCGGCGAGATCCTGCTCGAGCTTCTGCTGACGCTCGTTCAGGTCGACGTCGCGCTGATCGGCGACGGACTTCTTCTCGACCTCCATCTCGGCCTCGAGCGTCGAGAGCTCGTTGTGCCGGAGCTCGTCGTCGACCGCGGTGATGACGTAAGCGGCGAAGTAGATGATCTTCTCGAGATCCTTCGGCGCCAGGTCGAGCAGGTAGCCCAGCCGGCTCGGCACACCCTTGAAGTACCAGATGTGCGTGACCGGGGCGGCCAGCTCGATGTGGCCCATGCGCTCACGGCGCACCTTGGCCTTGGTCACCTCGACGCCGCAGCGCTCACAGATGATGCCCTTGAAGCGGACGCGCTTGTACTTGCCGCAGTAGCACTCCCAGTCGCGGGTCGGGCCGAAGATCTTCTCGCAGAACAGGCCGTCCTTCTCGGGCTTGAGCGTGCGGTAGTTGATCGTCTCCGGCTTCTTGACCTCACCGTATGACCAGTTGTGAATATCGTCGGCCGTCGCAAGGCCGATCTTCAGTTCGTCGAAAAAGTTGACGTCGAGCACTTGTTACCTTTCCAGAGCTCTGTTGTCAGTGGCCGGGGCGGACCCCGGCCGGGTGAGGGTCAGGTCAGTTGGCGAGATCGTCGACGGTGGCCGACTCGTTGCGCGACAGGTTGATGCCGAGGTTGGCAGCGGCGCGCTCCAGGTCCTCGTCGTCGGTGTCGTGCATCTCGATGGCGGCGCCGTCGGAGCTGAGTACCTCGACGTTCAGGCACAGCGACTGAAGCTCCTTCAGCAGCACCTTGAACGACTCGGGGATACCCGGCTCCGGGATGTTCTCACCCTTGACGATCGCCTCGTAGACCTTGACGCGGCCCACCACGTCGTCCGACTTGATGGTCAGCAGTTCCTGCAGCGTGTACGCGGCGCCGTAGGCCTGCATGGCCCAGCACTCCATCTCACCGAAGCGCTGACCACCGAACTGCGCCTTACCGCCCAGCGGCTGCTGGGTGATCATCGAGTACGGGCCGGTCGAACGAGCGTGGATCTTGTCGTCGACCAGGTGGTGCAACTTGATGATGTACATGTAGCCGACCGACACCGGGTACGGGAACGGCTCGCCGGAACGACCGTCGAACAGCGTCGCCTTGCCGTCGCCGTTGACCATGACCTCACCGTCGCGGTTCGGCAGCGTCGAGGACAGCAGTCCGGTCAGCTCCTCCTCGCGGGCGCCGTCGAACACCGGGGTGGCGGTGTTGGTGTCGGGCTCGGCCGAGTACATGTCCTCGGGCAGACGCGACGCCCACTCCGGCACACCCTCGGCGACGTTGATGTTCCAGCCGGCCTTGGCCACCCACCCGAGGTGGGTCTCCAGGATCTGGCCGATGTTCATACGACGCGGCACACCGTGCGTGTTCAGGATGATGTCGACGGGGGTGCCGTCGGGCAGGAACGGCATGTCCTCCTGCGGGAGGATCTTGCCGATGACGCCCTTGTTGCCGTGACGACCGGCGAGCTTGTCGCCGTCCTGGATCTTGCGCTTCTGGGCCACGTACACGCGGACCAGCTCGTTGACGCCGGGAGCCAGGTCGTCGTCGTCCTCGCGGCTGAACACGCGCACGCCGATGACCTTGCCGGTCTCGCCGTGCGGCACCTTCAGCGAGGTGTCGCGGACCTCGCGGGCCTTCTCACCGAAGATGGCACGCAGCAGACGCTCTTCCGGGGTCAGCTCGGTCTCGCCCTTCGGGGTGACCTTGCCGACCAGGATGTCGCCGTCGCGGACCTCGGCACCGATGCGCACGATGCCGCGCTCGTCGAGGTCGGCGAGGACCTCGTCGGAGACGTTCGGGATGTCCCGGGTGATCTCCTCGGCACCGAGCTTGGTGTCGCGCGCGTCGATCTCGTGCTCCTCGATGTGGATCGAGGTGAGCACGTCCTCCTCCACGAGCCGCTGGCTCAGGATGATCGCGTCCTCGTAGTTGTGGCCCTCCCACGGCATGATCGCCACGAGCAGGTTCTTGCCGAGCGCCATCTCACCGTTCTCGGTGCAGGGGCCGTCGGCGAGGACCTGGCCGGACTCCACGCGCTGACCCTCGTCCACGATCGGACGCTGGTTGGCGCAGGTGCCGTGGTTGGAGCGCGCGAACTTGCGCATCCGGTAGGTGTCGCGGGTGCCCTCGTCGGACATGACGGTGATGTAGTCGGCCGAGACCTCTTCCACCACACCGGTCTTCGACGACACGATGACGTCACCGGCGTCGACGGCGGCACGCAGCTCCATGCCGGTACCGACCAGCGGCGACTCGTTGCGCACCAGCGGCACGGCCTGACGCTGCATGTTCGCACCCATCAGGGCGCGGTTGGCGTCGTCGTGCTCGAGGAACGGGATCATCGCGGTCGCGACGGACACCATCTGACGCGGCGAGACGTCGAGGTACTCGACATCGGTCGCGCCGACGAACTCCACCTCGGAGCCCTTCTTGCGCACCAGGACACGCTCGTCGGTGATGCGTCCGCTGCCGTCGAAGTTGGTGTTCGCCTGACCGATGAGGAAGCGGTCCTCCTCGTCGGCGGTCATGTACTCGATGTCGTCGGAGACGACGCCGTCGACGACCTTGCGGTACGGGGTCTCGATGAATCCGAACGGGTTGACCCGCGCGTACACCGAGAGCGAACCGATCAGACCGATGTTCGGACCCTCAGGGGTCTCGATCGGGCACATGCGGCCATAGTGCGACGGGTGCACGTCGCGCACCTCGAGGCCGGCACGCTCACGGCTCAGACCACCCGGGCCCAGCGCCGACAGACGACGCTTGTGGGTCAGACCCGACAGCGGGTTGTTCTGGTCCATGAACTGCGACAGCTGGCTGGTTCCGAAGAACTCCTTGATCGCCGCCACGACGGGACGGATGTTGATCAGGGTCTGCGGGGTGATCGCCTCGACGTCCTGGGTGGTCATACGCTCACGCACGACACGCTCCATACGCGAGAGGCCCACGCGGATCTGGTTCTGGATCAGCTCGCCGACGGTACGCAGGCGACGGTTGCCGAAGTGGTCGATGTCGTCGACCTCGACGGGCACCTCGACGCCACCGGGGACGGTCATGTAGGTGGTGGTGTGCGGGTCGGCCTCGTGCAGACGCACCAGGTACTCGACGGTCGCGATGATGTCCTCGCGGGTCAGCGTGGACTCGCCCACCATCGGGTTGCCCGTCAGGCCCAGCTTCTTGTTGACCTTGTAGCGGCCCACGCGGGCGAGGTCGTAACGCTTGTCCTTGAAGAACAGGTTCTCCAGGAGGTTCTCCGCGGACTCCTTGGTCGGCGGCTCACCCGGGCGCAGCTTGCGGTAGACCTCCAGCAGCGCCTCGTCCTGGCTGCCGGTGTTGTCCTTCTCCAGCGTCGACATCATGATCTCGGAGAACCCGAACCGCTCGGTGATCTCCTCGGCGGTGAAGCCGAGCGCCTTGAGCAGCACGGTGACCGGCTGACGGCGCTTGCGGTCGATACGCACACCCACGGTGTCGCGCTTGTCGACGTCGAACTCGAGCCACGCACCGCGACCCGGGATCACCTTGACGGTGTGCAGGGTCTTCTCGGTGGTCTTGTCGATCGAGGCGTCGAAGTACACGCCGGGGCTGCGCACCAGCTGGCTCACCACGACACGCTCGGTGCCGTTGATGATGAAGCTGCCCTTTTCGGTCATGATCGGGAAGTCGCCCATGAAGACGGTCTGCGACTTGATCTCGCCGGTGTTGTTGTTGATGAACTCCGCGGTGACGAACAGCGGCGCCGCGTAGGTCATGTCCTTGTCCTTGCACTCCTCGACGGAGGCCTTGACCTCGTCGAAGTGCGGCTCGGAGAACGACAGGGACATCGAACCGGAGAAGTCCTCGATCGGGGACAGCTCGTGGAGGATGTCCTCGAGGCCACCGGTCGGGTTCTCGTCGCCGCGGGCGATCGCCTTCGCGCGCCACTCCGGCGAACCGACGAGCCATTCGAACGAATCGAGTTGGAGGTCGAGGAGGCCCGGGACCTCCAGCGGCTCGCTGATCTTTGCAAACGACGCGCGATGCGGCGCGCCGGGGATTGTTGAGGTGGACTGGCGGTTGACTGCCAAGATGCGTCCTTCCAACACGACGTTATTCACAACCTAGATGTGCAGTACGTGGCTTGATGGGCCGTTCGCTGGTGACACCCTGGAATCGGCGATCACCGCAGCACACACGTCTAGAGAGTGGCCGAAGAAGGATCGATAGATGGACAGGAGGCAGCCAGCGCAACGTCCAACTGTAGCAGAAAATAGACGCACTTTGTCAAGCCGTCTGGAAAGCGATTTCGCGCGGGTGGCTGCCTGCACGTCGATCGCTGGTCACAGCCTGGCCCGACATCGCCTCCACGTCAAGCGCTACGCGCGAATTTCGCGAAGTCGGTGTCGAACTCGGCGTCCGACCTGGTGATGAGGGGGCGACGCACCTCGATCAGAAGGGCTCGACCGCCCGGATCCGCCACTGGTCGCCCTCACGCACCATCGCGAACTGGGCGCGCGGTGCACCGCTGTTGGTGGCCATGCTGTTCTGCGTCTCGCTCACCACCAGGTTCGCGATGACGGTCGCGGTCGCGCCGTCGTCGGCGCCAGAGAGGTCCCGGACGCCGATCGCGTCGACCCGGCACTCCGCACCCGTCTTGGTCTGCGTGATCAGCTCGCGCTGCGCCTTCAGCGTCTCGTCGAACTCCGTGCGGGCCTGCCCGGTCAGCGCGTCCTGCGCCCGCCGCTGCCACTCGTCGAGTTCGGTGTGGTCATACCCGAACACCGCGCAGATCCGCTCCTGGGCCTGCGAGGTGAGCTGCGATGTCGACTCCTGGTCCACGAACGCCTTGTTCGGTCCGATCTCGGCGCCCGGATGGAACGCGAGGATGGCAGCGATGACGAACAACACGGCCGCGATGCCCGCCAGCACTCCGGTACGGATGCCGAGGGGATTGCGGGAGGCACCCCTCCCCCGCCGGTCCCGCTTGCCGGGACGCCGGCCCATCGGCCGGTTCGGCTTGTCCGACGACCCGGCCGGCGCCGGGGTGTCTCCGCGGCGCAGGGTCGAGACCCGCGCGACCGGTTTGGTCTTGGGTTTGGGCGACTCGGCTGTGGGCGACTCGGCTGTGGTCGACTCCGCCGTCGCCGACTTCTCGAGGCTGACGGCGTCGGTTTCTGCGGTGTCGGTTTCCGCGGTGGCGTCACCAGGCCCTTCGTGGCTCGTCGCTCTCGCTCCTCGCACCTCAGGGAGCAGTGGGGCTTCCGCTCTCGCTCCTCGCACCTCAGGGAGCAGTGGGGCTTCCGCTTTCGCTCCTCGCACCTCAGGGAGCAGTGGGGCTTCCGCTTTCGCTCCTCGCACCTCAGGGGGCAGTGGGGTGTCAGCCTTCGTGGTGTCGTCACCAGGCCCTTCGAGGCTCGTCGCCTTCGCTTCTCGCACCTCAGAGGGCGGGGAGGTCCGGCCGGCGACCTTCGGGGTCGGGCGGCGCTTCGGGGTGGGCTTCTTCTTACCGCGGTCCGGTGCCATCAGTTGCCCCCTTCCGGAGCCGGGGCCGGGGCCGCGGGGGCAGGTGCGCCACCGCCGTCGGCGTAGGCGATGCCCTCCAGACCGAGGATGTTCTCGGCCTTCCAGGTGTCGCCGTCCTTGGTCATGCTGACGTCGAAGCCGCGTGTCTCGTCGATCCCGGGCTGGCCGGGGCGTTCGAGCGTCGTCACGACGTAGACGAGCACCTTGGCCTTCTGCTCGTCGGCGTCGACCTCGCTCGGTGCGCTGCGCAACAGTCGCGCGTTCAGCTTGGCGGTGTTCGGTCCGGCGGTCCCGAGCATGTCGAGCACGTTGCCGCCCTCACCGTCTTTCTCACTGCCGAGCACCTCGTCCTTGGCCTTCCCGGTCAGGGACGCCTCCGCACGCTTGCGGAAGCCGTCGACGTCGGCCGGGTCGATCGTCGTGATGTTGAGGACGGCCTGCTCGGCGGCCTGGGTGGCGGCGTCGCGCGTCTCCTGCGCCGGGTACTCGTCGAAGTAGACGTTGTAGGCCCGCACACCGAACACGGCGACGAGCACCACGCCGACCACGACCGCCACGGCAGCCAGGACGAACGGTGCGGACTTCGCCGCCCGCCGCAGGGCGGGACGGGGGCCACCGGGCTTGTTCTCTGTCGGTTCTGCGGTGCCAGTCATCGGGAACACACTGTATATATCGCTCCTGAGCGCAAGCCAAGGCCGAGGTTCGGACCGTGGGAGGTCCGATCAGGGGCGGCGACGCTCGTCGGGTGGTCGGGTCTAGCGCGGCCGGACGCCGAGCAGCGCTGCGAGCTGCTGGGCGAGCGGGTTGAGGTTGAGCTTGTCGGGATCCTTCTTGGGGGTGTTGTCCCACGGCTGCGGGTACGCCGGGTTGGCGTACTGGGCACGCTCGGCACTGCGGACACCCGTCGGATTACCGAAAGGCACCGTACATTTCGCCTCGGTGTTGAACGCGAAGTCGTCGTAGCGGACGTCGAAGTCCGGGTTCTGGCGACGAGCCTCGGCCAACACCGCGTCGGTGCTCTCGTATCCGCGCGTACAGGCCGCGGGGTTGTTCGTCTCGAGGACGACACCGAAGTGGATCTGGCCGTCGCCCGGCGCGGGTGCGTGGCTGCCCGCCGACAGCGCGGAGAGCATCGCGAACGTCGTCGACGTCGTGTAGGTCGCCGGCTCGATCGTGCGGGCCACCTCGGCGAGATCCTTCACGACCTTCGACAGGTCGTTGCCGTTCTTCTGGATCAGCTCCGAGATCTGCGTCGCCGACAACGTGCCCGTGGTGAGCAGTCGCCGCAGGTCCGGATCGGCCGAGGCGAGGGTCGCGGTCACCAGGTTCAGGTTGCGCGACCAGGTCAGGATCGCGTCGGACTGGTCGGCCTGCGTGTCGAGCACGACGTTCGAGTTCTGGATGAGCGCGACCGTCTCGCTCAGGTTGTCGACGCCGGCCCGCGAGAGCTTGCCGAGCGAGTCGACGAGGCGGGTCAGGTTCTCGCCCTGGCCGTTGAACGCGTTGCCGAGTTCGGTGATGACCGTGTTCAGGTCGTCGACCGGGATCGAATCGGTGAAGTCGATCGCCGAGGCCACCACGTCCTCGAGCGGCTCGGGCAGCGCGTACTTGGTGATCGTGTCGCCGCCCTTCAGGTACGGCCCCTCCGACGACGTCGGCTGCAGATCGACGAACTGCTCACCGATCGCCGACCGGTTCGCGACGACCGCGGTCGCCGACGCCGGGATCTCCGGCCCACCCGAGTCGATGTCGAGAGCGACGTCCACGCCGTCGGGCGTCAGCGTCAGCTTGCCGACGCGACCCACGGGCACACCCTGATAGGTGACCTCGGCGTTGGTGAAGATGCCGCCCGAGTCGGGCAGCTTGGCGGTGACGGTGTACATGCCGACACCGGCCAGTTTGTCCAGACGGGCGTACTTCGCGCCCACGTAGACCAGCGCCACCAGGCCGACGACGACGAACACGATCAGCTGGATCTTGACGAGCTTGCCGATCATCGTCCACCTCCTGACGGGTCGGATGCCGGGTTCCCGGCGGACGCCGCCGGAGCGAGCCCCATGGCGGCCAGCGGACCGTCGAGGATGCCCTGACCGGGCACCGCCGGGGTCGGCATCTGTCCGGCCGCATCGGCCGGGCGTGAGAACGACGCGGGGTAGGTGCCACCCGACGGCGGGGTGTTCGGTCCCGGACGTGAGTTCGGGGCCGGCGGGAGCAGCGTGATCGTCGGCCAGCCGTAGCGCGGGCCGTTGCCGCGGTAGTACGGGTTGCGCCGGTCGACCGGCACGTTCACCCGAGCGGGCGGGACGTACCTCGGGGTCCCCTGGCCGACACCGAGCGCCTCGAGCTGATTGAGCACGCGGAGGTCCAGCGTCATGAACAGGTTGGTCGAGTCACCGCGCACCCCCGGCAGCAACCAGTCCGGGAACGGATGCGTGAGCATCAGCGGCGCGGCGGTGATCAGATCCGGAGCCGCCGCGGCGAGCTGCGTCAGCACCGGCCGCAACGCCTTCAGGTCGTTGATCAGCGCCTTGCGCGACTTGCCCAGCACGTCGGTACCGACCTGGCCGAGCTCGTCGAGCTTGGTCAGCAGTTCGACGAACTGCGGACGCTGCTCCTCGAGCACCTCGACGCCCGCGGGCAGCTGCTTGAGGATGCGGTCGATCTGCGCGGTCTGCGCGGCGGTCCGGGTGGACAGCTCGGCCAGGCCGTCGATCGCGGTGATGATGTCGTCGCGCTGACGGTTGAGGCCGGCGATCAGGTCCTCGGTCTCGCCGATCAGGTCGCGCACCTTGTCTGTCCGGCCGTCGAGTGCCTTGTTGAGCTCGGTGACGATCGGCTGCAGCTGGTTGAGGCCACCGCCGTTGAGCAGCAGCGCGAGCGCCCCGAGGACCTGTTCGATGTCGGTGGCGGTCCGTGTCCGCGACACCGGGATCGGCTGGTCCGGGTTCTGGCGCGGCGCGTCGGCACTGCCGTCGGGCTCGGTGAGCGACACGAACTTCTCACCGAGCAGCGAGGTCTGCTGCACGCTCGCCTCGGCCTCATCGGACAGGTCGACGTTGTTCTGCACCTCGACGGTGACCTGGGCGAACCACTGATCGTTGGGCACCTCGACCTTGGTCACGCGCCCGACCGGGATCCCGTCGCGTTTGACCATCGACTGCGGCACGAGGTCGAGCACGTCGTCGAACTGGATTTTGTAGGTGCGCGCGTTGTCGCCGGTGTTCACTCCGCCGGGCAGCGGGATCGACTGGATGCCGTTGGACATACAGCCGGTCACCAGCAGGGTCAGCGACAGCGCGGCGCCGGCCATCGCCGTACGCATCGACGTGCGGTTCATCAGTTGCCTCCCCGGGGTCGCGGGGTGGTCGACGAGGAGGCCGGGGCCCGCTCCGACGGCGGGTTGCCGATCTCCGGATCGGGGTTGCCCGGGACGGTGCCCGGCACCGGCGCACGCTGCAGTTTGTTGTTGCTCATGATGCCGAAGGGCAGCACGGGCAGCAGCGGCTCGAGGACGCCTTCCTGGATCTGCTCACCGATCTCCTCGCACTGGCTGATCAGCGGCCGCAGGGTGTCGCTGAACTGATCGGCGGCCGGGTTGCCCGGCAGCAGCTTGCCGAGGTCGAGCAGGCGACACTGGGCACCGATCAGATCCTGCAGGTCCGGGATCGTCAGGCGCATCGACAGCGTGCCCGACTCGGCGTCGTAGGCGTTGATCAGGTTGTTCACCGTGATCGGCAGCACGGTCAGGACCTCTTTGAGGTTGTTCTTCTGATCGAGCAGGGCCTGGGTCGTCGGCTGCAGGTCCTTCACCGTCTCCCCGATCTGCTCACGGTTGTCGGCGAGGAACGTCGCCACGTCGCCGAGAGCGATCGACAGCTTGTTCAGCGCCGCGGCGAGCTGCTCGCGCTCACCGGCGAGGAACTGGTTGAACGAGGCCATCTGCGTGTTGAACTGCCGCACCTGGGCGTCGTTCTCACGCAGCGCGCCGACGAAGACGTTCAGGTTCTTGACGGTGTCGAAGAGGTTGCCGCGCGAGTCGCTGAGCGTCGTCGACGCTTTCGACAATCCCTCGATGGCCGCGCCGAGCTTCTCGCCGTTGCCCTCGAGGTTCTCCGCGCCGGTGGTGACGAGTTCACTCACCGCACCCTGCCGGCCGGTGCCGTCGGTCTTGTTGGCGCCATCGGGTCCGAGAGCGTCGGACAGCTCCTTGACACTCGCGTAGATCTGGTCGACCTCCACCGGGACCATCGTCTGGTCGACGGAGAGGGTGAGGTCGCGAGGCGCCTTCTCCCCGCCCGTGTAGGCCGGGGTCAGCTGGACGTAGCGATCCGCGACGACCGACGGGATGATCTGCACCGCACGGACATCCGCGGGCAGCTCGACACCGCGGTCGACGGTCATCGTCACCTTGACGGTGTCGCCCTCCGGCGTGACCGAGTCGACCTTGCCGACCGCCACCCCGAGCACCCGGACATCGGAGCCCTCGTAGATGCCGACCGACCGCTTGAAGGTCGCGGTGATCTTGGTGGTGCCGACCGAGGTGAACACCCACCACAGCGCACCCGCGACGATGAGCGCGAGGATCAGCCCGATCACGAGCACCACGATGTGCCGCGGCGTGAACCAGCGACCGGGACCCGAGTTCTGGGTCAGGTCTGGTGCGGTCATCAGCCGACCCCCGTTCCGGCCTGGTTCTCCATGGCCTGCTTGTTCGGCGGCCGCGTCGTGTTCTGCTGCGGCAGTGCCGGCGGCAGGAGGTTCACGACCGACGACTCGAACCATCGACCGTTGCCGAGCACGTTCGCGTACAGGCGGTAGAAGGGCGCCATGTACTTGATCGAGTCGCGGATGTTCTGGTTCTGCCGCTGCAGCAGCTCGTTCACGCCCTTCAGCGCGTCGAGTGCCGGTCCGATCTGTTCCTCGTTGTCGCGCACGATGCCGGTGAGCGAATCACCAAGGCTCGTGGTGCTGGCCAGCAACGCCGAGATGTTGCGCTGGCGGTTGTTCAGCTCGTCGAGCAACTGACCGGCGCCGCCGATGAGGCGCACGAACTCCTCGTTGCGGTCGGCCAGGATCTTCGAGGTGTCCTTCGTCGCGGCGAGCAGTCGCTGCACCTCTTGGTCGCGGCTCGAGATCGTCTGCGACAGACGGGCGATGCCGTCGAGCGCCGGTCCCGTGGTACCCGCGGTCCCCGAGAAGGTGTCCGACAGCACGCGCATCGACTCGGCCAGCTGGTCGTTGTCGAGTTCGCCGATCTGCTCGGCCGCACCGGAGAACGCCTCGATGACGTCGTACGGGGCGACCGTGTCGGTCAGCGGGACGTCGGGATCGGCGGGCTCGCTGCCACGCGGATTCAGCGACAGGAACTTCTGACCGAGGATCGTCTTGATCTGGATCGTCGCCTGGGTCTGGTCACCGATCCAGGTGTTCTCCACCCGGAAGGTCACGTTGACGCGGTCCCCGTCCAGGGTGACGTCGTCGACCTCGCCCACCTTCACGCCCGCGACGCGGACCTCGTTGCCCGGCTTGAGGCCGGCGGCCTCGGTGAACTTCGCCGTGTAGCGCGCACCCGCGCCGAGCAGCGGCAGTTCGGCGAGATAGAACGAGCTGAGTCCGAGCATCATCAGGATGAGGATGCCGATGGCGCCGATGCTGACCGGGCTGCGCCGGCCGCCGAAGCGCCGGTGCGGATGCTGCACCGGGGCGTCAGCCGCGTCGCGTTCGTCGTCGTTCACATTCGGGTCACGCGGGTTCGGATCGTTGTTGTCTGCCATCGTGGTCACCCCCCTGGCCGGTCGTCGGCCCAGCAGCGCGTCGCCGCACTGGTGTAGAGCACATGGTTGATGTCGGGCAGCGGGACAAGCGGTTGCGTCAGCACCGGCGACTTGCCGTTGCCCGCCACCACGTCGATACCGCACAGGTAGAACTGGAACCAGGAACCGAATGTCGCTGCGCGGCCGATCTTCTGGAGCTTGATCGGCAGATTGGTCAGCGTCTCCTCGATGTCCTCGTCGCGCGCGTTGATCTGATCGGCGAGCGACTTCAGGCCGGCGATGTCGCCCTGGATGGACGGCCGCGTCGCACCGAGGATGTTCGCCGTGACCGAGGTCAGATTGGAGACCGAGGTGATCGCCGAACCCACCGAACCGCGTTGCGCCGCAAGGCCTGTCACGAGCTTCTCGGTGTTGTCGAGCAGGCTGGTGAACTGTTCGTCGTTGCGGTTGACGGTGTCGAGGACCTTGGTGAGGTTCGTGATCAGCTCACCGATGACCTTGTCCTTGTCGGCGATCGCGTTCGTCAGATCGGCGGTGTCGCTGACCAGACGGGTGATCGAACCGCCCTGACCGTCGAAGATCGCGATGATCTGCTCGGTCAGCTTGTTCACGTCGGAGGCCGAGAGCTGTTGGAACAACGGACGGAATCCGTTGAACAGCTCGGTCAGGTTGACCGGCGGGTGGGTGTCCTTGACGCCCGGGTTCAGACCGAAGGTGTGCCCCTGCGCGACCGTCTGCGACGGATCGCCCGCCCCGCGCTCGAGCGCGAGGTACCGGAGCCCGGTCAGGTTGCGGTAGCGGATGAAGAGCTGGGTCCCGTCCGGCAGCCGGTCGCGGTCGACGTTGAACGCGACCTTCGCCTTGTTGCGGTCGTAGACCTCGACGCTCTCGACCTGTCCCACACGCACACCGGCGATGCGCACGTCGTCGCCCGGGTTGAGCAGCGTGGCGTCGGTGAAGACGGCGTTGAACTTCGCGTCCCCGTCACCGCCCGCATTGGCGATGGTGACGGCGAGCAGACTCGTGGTCACCACCGTGACCACGCCGAAGATGACCAGCTTGATCAGCGGTCCGACGATCGACTTCATTTGATGTCGACCTTCGCACCCTGCAGCGCACCGCCGCCGATCATGGTCACCCAGGTGGGCACCTCTTCGGGCGCCTTGCCCGAGGTGGCGCCGTAGATGACCTGCAACTGCTTGCGGTAATCCGGGTCGTCGAACGGGTTGGACTCCACCGCGACCGGCTTCGCACCCGACGCGGCCGAGACCGACCCCGCGGGCACGCCGCTGAACTGCGGCTGCGGCAACTCGGGCATCGTGCGCGGACCGGGGTTACGTGACGGCGGCTGGTAGCTGCCGTCGGCGAGCGAACCACCCGGGTACTGCGGGAACGGGCGGTCGCCACCCATCTTGGGGTCGTAACACACAGCGGGCGGATCGAGGTCCATGAAGCGGGGTTCGTCCTGGTTCGGTAGGTAACGGCCACGGGGGTTGACGAACTGCAGGTTCACCCGCACACCCGGATTGTCGGTGCCCTGGCCGACGATCTTGCGCGACTCCGGGATCAGACCCGCGAAGTTGCGGAAGGTGCACACGAACACCGGTGACTGCTTGGCGAGTCCGACGAGGAGTTCCTCGGAGTCGACGGCCAGGTCGATGAGGTCGGTGCGGTTGGCACGGAGCCAGCCGGTCAGGTCGTCGGACGCGACACCCAGGGTGGCGATGAGGGTCCGCAGGTCGTCCTGGCGTTCGACGATGGTGTTCGTCGTCGTGCGCAGGGAGTCGAGCGCGTCCACCACGTCGGGCAGCGCCTCGGAGTAGGTCTGCGAGAAGCTGGCCAGCCCCTCGAGGGTGCCCTCGAGTTCGGGCAGGTTCTCGTTGATCTCGCCGAAGATCTGGTCGAGCTCTTCCAGCGTCGTGCCCAGCTGTTCTCCGCGGCCAGACAACGCCGACGAGAGCGAGGTCAGCGTGGCGTTCAGATCCTGCGGCGGGATCGCCTCGAGGACCGGGAGCAGCTTGTCGAACAACTGCTGGATTTCCAGCGCGTTGCCGCTCTGGTCGGTCTGGATCGTCGCACCGTTGCTCAGCGTCGGCCCGGAGTTGTCCTCCGGCACCTGCAGGGCGACGTAGCGCTCGCCGAACAGGGTCTTCGGCAGGATGCGCGCGGTGGTCTCGGCCGACAGCGTCGACGCCTGATCGGGGTTGAGTCCCAACACGACTTCGACGGAACCGTCGGGTCCGGGCTTGACCTCGCGCACCTCGCCGACGGTCATGCCGCGGGCCTTGACGTCGGCGTTCGCCGGCAGCGCGTTGCCGGTCGAGTCGGTCAGCAACGTGACGTCGGTGAACTCGGTGAACGTCTTGTTGAACTTGGTGATCGTCAAGGTGAGGAACAACGCGACCACGAGGAAGAAGACGAGTCCGAGCAACCGTTTACGCAGCAGCGTCACGCTAACCTCCCACTCGCACGGTTGTCGTGGTGCCCCAGATCGCCAGGCCGAGGAAGAAGTCCAGGACCGCGATCAGCACCAGAGCCGCTCGAACCGCGTGCCCGACGGCCACGCCCACACCCGCGGGACCGCCCGAAGCGTAGTAGCCGTAGTAGCAGTGCACGAGGATGATCACGAACGCGAAGACCAGCACCTTGCCGAACGACCACAAGACGTCGGCCGGTGGCAGGAACAGGTTGAAGTAGTGGTCGTAGGAGCCGCCGGACTGGCCGTTGAAGACCGTCGTCACCACGCGGGAGGCGAGGTACGCCGACAGCAGGCCGAGCACGTACAGCGGGATGACCGCGATGAAACCGGCGATCACTCGGGTCGACACCAGGAACGGGATCGACGGCACGGCCATCGTCTCCAGCGCGTCGATCTCCTCCGAGATCCGCATGGCGCCGAGCTGGGCGGTGAAGCCGCAACCGACGGTCGCCGACAGCGCGAGACCCGCCACCAGCGGCGCCACCTCGCGGGTGTTGACGTAGGCGGAGAGGAAGCCGGTGAGGGCCTGCGACCCGATCTGGTCGAGCGCGGCGTACCCCTGCAGGCCGACCACGACGCCGGTGAACCCCGACATCAGCACCATCACGCCGATGGTGCCGCCGATGACCGCGAGTCCGCCCGATCCGAACGCGACTTCGGCGAGCAGGCGCAGGACCTCGCGCGTGTAATGCACGATCGTCTTCGGCATCCACGCGAGCGTCCGGCCGTAGAACGACATCTGCTCGCCGGCGCCGTCGAGCACCTTCAGCGGCTTGCCCAGCTGCTTGCGGGCCTCGTACATGTAGTACTCGGGCCGGCTCTTGGCGATGGTCACACCGCCCCCACCTTCGGTCACGTCTAGCTCCCCTTCGGTGGGACGACCTGCAGGTAGACCGCAGTGATGATCAGGTTCGCCAGGAACAGCAGCAGGAACGTGATGACGACGCTCTGGTTGACCGCGTCACCGACGCCCTTCGGACCGCCCTTGGGGTTGAGGCCCTTGTACGACGCCACGACGGCGGCGAGCACACCGAAGATCGCGGCCTTCAGGGTCGAGACCCAGAGGTCGGGCAGCTGTGCCAGCGCACCGAACGACGCGAGGTAGGCACCCGGGGTACCGCCCTGGACGACGACGTTGAAGAAGTAACCACCACCGATGCCGATGACCGCGACCAGACCGTTGAGCAGCATCGCCACCAGGACCATCGCCAGCACACGCGGTACGACGAGGCGCTGGATCGGGTTGATGCCGAGCACCTCCATCGCGTCGATCTCCTCGCGGATGGTGCGCGAGCCGAGGTCGGCGGCGACGGCCGACCCGGCCGCACCCGCGATCAGCAATGACGTCACCAGCGGTGAACCCTGCTGGATGACGACGAGCACGCTGGCCGCGCCGGTGTAGGACTCCGCGCCGAGCTGCTTGATGAGCGAACCCGTCTGCAGCGAGACGATCGCGCCGAACGGAATCGCGATCAGGGCGGTGGGCAGGATCGTCACACTGGCGATGAACCACGCCTGCTGGATGAACTCCCGCCACTGAAACGGGCGCACAAAGGTCTGGCGTGCAACATCGACGAAGAGCTGAACGATATTGCCGGTCTGTGACAGGGCACCTGTCCCGGCTTGCGCGATTCGGTCGACGCCACGCGTGGTGGCACTGCTCATCCCTAGGGTGTCCGCCCTTCGTTCCCATCAGCACGATGGCTGGGCTTGGTCAGTGCATCACCGGGTGTGTGCCACTGTTCGGTCGGGGCATCGCTGCCGCCGTAGTCGATGACGTCGGTCTTGGAGTCCGCGACGGCGACGTTGCCCGGCGCGGTGGTCCACTCGTTGCCGGAGCCGTTGTTGCCGGACGGGCCGTTGCCGTTCTCCATGTTGTCGGCGTGCTGGCGGCTCTCCTCGCGGATCTGGTCTTCCTGCTCCTGGCTGCGGCGGATCGCCTCCTGGGCGTTCTGGGGCAGGTCGGGCAGCATCGCGTGCACACGCTCGCGGTGCCGGGCGATCGCCTTGCGTTCGGGCATACCGGGATTGGGCTGCACCTGCGGAATGATCTCGGTGAAGTCCTCCTTGGTACCACCACCGGAGATACCCGCGGCCTGCATCGCCTCTTCCTGCTTCTGGACCGCCTCGTCCTTCTCCTCGGACATACCGATCGGACCGAACCGGTCACCGGAGAGGAACTGCTTGACCACCGGCTGCTCCGAGGTCAGCAACTGCTCACGCGGACCGAACATCACCAGCTCCTTGCGGAACAGCATGCCGATGTTGTCCGGGATCGTGCGCGCGATGTTGATGTTGTGGGTCACGATCAGGATCGTCGCGTCGATCTGGGCGTTGATGTCGATCAGCAACTGGCTGATGTAGGCGGTACGCACCGGATCCAGACCCGAGTCCGGCTCGTCACACAGGATGATCTGCGGGTCGAGGACCAGCGCGCGCGCCAGACCGGCACGCTTGCGCATACCGCCGGAGATCTCACCGGGAAGCTTGTCCTCGGCACCGGTCAGACCGACCAGGTCGATCTTCTCCATCACGATGTCGCGGACCTCGTTCTCCTTCTTCTTCGTGTGCTCACGAAGCGGGAACGCGATGTTGTCGAACAGGCTCATCGACCCGAACAGCGCACCGTCCTGGAACAGCACACCGAACAGCTTGCGGATCTCGTAGAGCTCCTTGGCCGAACACTGCGTGATGTCGGTCCCGTCGATGATCACCGAACCCTGCTCCGGATGCAGCAGACCGATCAGGGTCTTCAGGAACACCGACTTACCGGTACCCGACGGACCCAGCAGCGCCGAAACCTCCCCCTCCGGCAGGGTCAGAGTGACATCACGCCAGATGTTCTGCGAACCGAACGACTTGGTGAGTCCTTCGACGCTGACCTCAACACCCACAACTTCCTCCAGACGATCGCTGCCCCCGAGGCGGCCACGGTGTGACCGCGCACCAACCGGCGGCATTTGTGGTTGGGGTCACTCTAACCGACCCGTCCCCGCCCACAACGCCGCCGCGTGGTTCTCGGTGATGGCTGCGGGAAACCTACCGCCCGGTAACTCTCGCCGCGACGATGACAATATCCGATCGTTCGCGGTGAGGGAAGTCGGGCCGGCCCCTCGATGTGACGGCCACCGCAGACCTGGGCTCCACCTGCGGAACACGATTTCGACGGCTCAGCACCGCGCGTCGGGGTCGAGGCGCGGGTGGTCGTCGTAAGTGCGTCGAATGCGTAATCGCATTCGATGGGGACTGTGTTAGCTCTGCGTACGGTCAGGCCGCGGGCGAACCTGTCGTCGTCAACCACGGTCGTAGTAGAGCCACGAGTTCTCGGCGTTCGAGAGTCGACCAGGTCCAGCGGATCACCATGATCCCAAGAGCGCGCAGCGCGTCCTCCCTGCGCTTCTCGCGGATCAATGCATCACGTGGCTCTTCGTCGGGGCGGAGTAGCCGACCGTACTTCTGGAGGCCGTCGAACTCACCGATCACCCGGCCGTCCCAGTCGAAGTCCGCTCGTATTTCTCCGTCCGGTGTCGAGAACGAGCTCTGCAGGCGGGGTGCCGGGAGTCCGGCGACGATCATCTGCGCGCGGCTCCACGACTCACCGACGCTTTCCGATCGACGGTTCGAACACGCCAGCGCTCTGCGAGCAGTGCCGACGTTCTTCCATCCCGTGCGTGCGTCGAGCATGGCCGCCATCGTGTCGTGATCCGCGTCCTTCGCCAGCGCCCGGTCGAAGACGACGACCCCCTGGGCGAAGTCACCGGCCATCGCGATGTCGACCGCGGTGCGTTCGACACTCGTGACCGACAATCCGTCCACTGTGACCGTCTCATCGCGGCCCAGCGGGCCGTTGTGGACATGACGGTGTCCGCGCACATAGCCGCCACTGGATTTCGCGGCCTTCGTCAGGTGCACCGTGGTGCGATCGGGATGCAGGGTGTCGAGCCCGAGAAGCGCGGCGGCCGATTCGTGACTCAGTGTCGAGATGCCGCGGTCGCGCGCCGATGTCGCCACGGCTATGGATCGGTGCCGGAAGAGCAGATCGGCGCCCGCCGGCCCCTCGAACCGCGCTCCCCCCTCGACCCACACCCCCGGCGCCAGCCGCAGGAGTTGACCGCGTCGGACTGCAGCGGCGACGACGTCGTCCCCGACACCGGCCCGCAGGGTCGCTTCCCGACGAACGAGACCGTATCGGTCGACGGGCAGTTCATGAGCGAAGGGCGCAGGCATGGGACTTGGACGCACGGACCGCCCCGTCGGTTTCATCCGCCGAGCCGGGTCTCCTACCGAGCCGGCCAACCTCTTGGTCGCATGCGACTTCATGTCGTCGATGCGACTTCGATCGAGGTCGCAACGACGAAACGAGATCGCATGCGACCTCAATTCGCGGGCCGGTGGGCGGGCGAACCCCGACCCAGCGCCCTCCCGACCCAGCGCCCTCCCGACCCAGCGCCCCTCCCCGGGACAGCAACGAGCCCGGGACAGCGATGCTGTCCCGGGCTCGTGAAACGCTTGCGCGTGAGTCGGTCTTACTTGACCGAAACCTTGGCGCCGGCCTCTTCGAGCTTGGCCTTGGCAGCCTCGGCGGCCTCCTTGTCGACCTTCTCCAGCAGAGCCTTCGGAGCGCTCTCGACGAGGTCCTTGGCTTCCTTCAGGCCCAGGCCCGAGACGACCTCGCGGACGACCTTGATGACCTGGATCTTCTTGTCGCCGGCACCCTCGAGGATGACGTCGAACTCGTCCTGCTCAGCAGCGGCCTCGGCGCCACCGGCAGCCGGGGCACCGGCAGCGGCGACGGCGACCGGAGCCGCAGCGGTGACCTCGAAGACCTCTTCGAACTTCTTCACGAAATCGCTGAGCTCCAGCAGGGTCAGTTCCTTGAACTGATCGATGAGCTCGTCAGCGGTGAGCTTCGCCATGGTTGGCGTCCTTCCTGTCAGTCCCCGTACGGGGCTTTGGTGTTCATCCCCGTACGGTTCGGGGATTGGTGTGGTGCGGCGGACGACCTATTCGGTCTCGCCGGCTTCGTTCTTCTTCTCCTGCAGGGCCGCGGCCAGGCGCGCCACCTGCGAAGCCGGCTGGTTGAACAGACCGGCGGCCTTTGCCAAGTTGCCCTTCATGGCACCGGCGAGCTTGGCCAGCAAGACCTCACGGGTCTCAAGGTCGGCGATCTGCTCGATCTCGGCAATGGACAGCGCGCGGCCGTCCATGTACCCGCCCTTGATGACCAGCGCCTTGTTGTCCTTGGCGAACGTCTTGATCGCCTTCGCGGCCACGACCGGCTCACCTTCGATGAAGGCGATGGCGGTCGGACCGGTGAACAGCTCGTCGAGCCCTTCCACGCCCGCCTCAGCAGCGGCACGCTTCACCAGGGTGTTCTTGGCGACGGAGTAGGTTGCACCCTCACCGAGGGAACGTCGCAACGTGCTGATCTGGGTGACGGACAGGCCACGGTATTCCGTGACAACCGTCGCCGTGGAGCTCTTGAACTGCTCCGCGATCTCCGCAACTGCGGCGACCTTTTCGGACTTGGCCATACTTCGCCTCCTCTCCTCGTCACTATGAGTTGGTCGAGTCCAACAAGAGAGCGACGGGCATCGGGAGGCGATCGAGGGCCAAGATGACAAACGCCCCGGCACACAGGCACGGGGCGTGAACGCACACACTGTTCGTGTGGAGCGACATTCCTCGTTCATCCTGCGTGGGCCGGCGACCTCGTCGCGCCTTCGTCCGGGAAATCCCGACGACCAACGGTCTCTGGTTGAACCGATACGACGCACGGGTGTGCATCACATCGACGACTAGGCTACGCGGACGTGGACGAACAATCCAAATCGTCGGACCTGCGGGACCCCAACGCCCGCGCACAGGCCGCCGCGGACGCCATCTACGACCGTCACCTGCAGCGGGCCTTCTGGCTGCCGGGGACACGTGCCGGAGCTGTCGCCTGGCCCATCGGGCGCGTGCAGGCCCAGTTCGGATCCTGGCATTACTGGTGGCAGGCACACCTCGTCGACCTGCTCGTCGACGCCGCGATCCACCGTGTCGGCTCGGACCGCTCCTTCGACCCCGACGTCGCCGACGACGCCAACCGGCTGCTGCGCGGCATCCGGATCCGCAACGGCGGCCGCTGGACCAACAACTATTACGACGACATGGCGTGGCTGGGACTGGCCATCGAACGCGCCGACCGGCACCTGCACCTCGACCATGCGGGCGGACTCCGCGTCCTCGCCGGGCAGATGCTCGACGCCTGGGTGCCCGCGGACGGCGGCGGAATCCCTTGGCGCAAAGCCGATCAGTTCTTCAACGCACCGGCCAACGGCCCGGCCGCGATCCTGCTCGCACGCACGGGTCACGTCGAACGCGCCGTGGCGATGTGCGACTGGATGGACGCCAACCTCGTCGATCCCGACACGCACCTGGTCATCGACGGTCTCAAGAAGCTGCCCGACGGTTCGCTGAAGCCGGAGACCGGCACCTACACCTACTGCCAGGGCGTCGTGCTGGGCGCCGAACTCGAGGCGTTGCGGGCGACCGGAGATCGCCGGCACCTCGACCGGCTGGCCCGGCTGCTCGGCGCCGTCGAGCACCACTCCTGCACCGACGGGGTGATCAACGGCGGAGGTGGCGGCGACGGCGGCCTGTTCCACGGCGTGCTGGCCCGCTACCTCGCACTCATCGCCACCGACCTGCCCGAGGTCGACGGTTCGGATGAACTCCGTACGCGGGCAGCCCGGATCGTGACCCGTAGCGCGGACGCCGCATGGGCCCATCGCACCGAGTTCGCCGGCCGGGTGATCTTCTCCAGCGACTGGCGACGAACCGCGGTGATCCCGACCGACGCCGGCACGAAAGCCCAGTTCGTGGCAGGCGCCGTCAATCCGTCCGAGGTCCCGGAGCGGGATCTGTCGGTGCAGTTGTCGGCGTGGATGGTGCTCGAGGCGGCGGCCGCCATCGACCTGGGTTTACCTGAATGTGACCAGGAACACACACGGCCATGACCAAAAGACGCCACCTCGTTAGCCATCCGATACCGGCGCTGAGTTATCCTTCAGCGACTACGTGAAGTGACCTGGACCACACTGTAATCCGCAGCCAGCGGACGGGCCGGGAAGCAAGCGACCGACACGACGGGGTGTCGGTGTCCACCCGGCCGTCTCGATCCGTGCAACAACTCGGGTGCGACACCTCATCCCAGGCAGGGTGATGCACCATGACGTACCAGCTGGATCCCACACAGCCGCGCGCCCGTGTCGCTCCGTCGACACGAACCCGCACCACTGGTGCGCCGCATTTCGGCACGCTCCCGCTGGGTGATCCCACCGGCGGCGCCGACGGTATCCGCTGGCGCGAGCAGGTCGACGGCAAGCAGCTCTACCCGCGCGTCGTCATCGACCGGAACGTCTCCATCACCATGAGCGACGGCGTCGTCCTGCGCGCCACGGTCATCCGGCCCGCCAACCGGTTCGGGCAGACGATCCTCACCCCCTATCCCGCGGTCATCAACATCAACCCGTACAACCGCGCGGCCATCGACTTCATCGACCAGACCCTCCACGCCCCCGTCCTCGGCAAGGCACTGCACACCGCATCCCGGTCGATGGACGCGACGGGCACGGCCCTCGAGGGACTCACGACGTTGACACAGACCCTGTCGGGCGGCGTCTTCGACGTCTTCGGCATCAATCGCAACCTGGTACGCAGCGGGTACGTGCAGGTCGTCGTCGACGTCCGCGGAACCGGCGCGAGCCTGGGTAAATGGCAGATCCTCGGTCCTCGCGAGCAGCAGGACTCGGTGGAGGTCATCGATTGGGTGACCGAGCAGGAGTGGTGCGACGGGACCGTCGGGATGGCCGGCTGGTCGTACTCGGCGATCAACTCGCTGCAGGCCGCGGACAAGCGGCCGCCACAGCTGAAAGCCGTGTTCGCCGTAGAGGGTTGCGACGACCTGGTGCGCGACATCTACATCACCGGCGGCATGCCGTCGGCCTTCATCCCGGTGTGGTTGTCCGCGGTCAACATGCTCAAGTGGGTTCCCAACCCCGCCAACGTGATCCGCGACCTCGTGCGCGGCGACGCGGTGCGCTGGGCGATCGACCGGGTGAAGTCCCCGGCCACCGAGATCCCCTCGCTGCTGTGGGGGTTCCTGACCGCCCGTGATCCACGCATCTTCGACGACCCGTACTTCGACGCCCGCGACCCGATCGTCGACCGCATCGAAGCACCCACCTTCACCGTCGGCGCCTGGCATGATCTGTTCGGCCGCAGTGCAACCGGGGTGTACGAGCGCCTGCAGATGGAGCCGGGCCGCAAGCAGATGATCGTCGGCGACGGCTATCACCTCGACGTGGGGTCGGGATACGGCGGCAAGTTCGCTCCCCCGCGTCTGGACGTCCTCGAACGCGCGTGGTTCGACCGCTGGCTCAAGGGCCACCGCAACGGGATCGAGTACTACGGGCCGGTCACCATGCTGCAGCAGGGCGGTGCGTGGACCGCGGGGCAGAGCTTCCCCCGTCCCGGGGTGGCCCCGACGCGGCTCTACCTGACTGCCGAACCGTCGTCGACCGCCGACCATTGCGTCCACGACGGTTCGCTGAGCACCACTCCCGCACAGGGTGTTTCGTCCCTACACGTCCGGCCCGACACCCGCGGACTCCGGTCCCGGGACATGACCCAGGTGACCGCGGGGGCGACGCTGGCCCTCGGCGCGGACTTCGCCCGGGATGCGCGATACCAGGAGCGGGGCGCGTTGTCGTTCACCACGGAGCCGGTCGGAGAGGCCACCCCGATCAGCGGCGCCATGAACTTGCGCCTCAACGTCGCCACCACGGCACACGAGGCCGTCTGGGCGGTGACCGTGAACGACGTCGCTCCCGACGGTACGTCGGTGGTGCTGACCAACGGTGCGCTGTCGGCGTCGAATCGCGCACTGGATCAATCGAAGTCGACGTACGCCGACGACGGCAGCCTGCTCTCGGCGCACCACTATCTGTCCCGCAAGCGCAAGCTGCCGGTGCCCGCCGACGAACCGATCCGCCTCGACGTCGACCTCGTCCCCACCGACGCGGTCCTGCAGCCGGGCCATCGGCTCCGGGTCGACGTCTACGCCGCGAGTCTCCCGCGTTACCTGACGCTCGTGCCCGACCTCATCAAGGCACGCGGCCGCCGACACCAGCGCCTGGTCCTCGACCCCGACCACCCGAGCCACCTGACGCTGCTCGCCGGCGACGGGCTGCGCTGAGATCATTCACCCCACCCCGGAATCCGACAGCACGACGCGATAGACGAACGCGGCTTCGGGCCCCAGTACGAGCCCGACGAGTTCGATGAGCGTCAGCACGAATCCGCGCCCGTGAGCCGGGCCGGTCGTGCCGTCGAGGTGATGGGCGAGCTCGTGCAGCACCACCAGTTCACGCAGCGCCCAGCGTCCGTCGGCCGCCGACGGGATGGCGATCTCGGCGGCGACCGGCACACCGTCGGATCTGCGAACCCGCGCCGCGTAGTGCGCGGACCGCTGGCCGCGCCGTGCGCGGACCGACACCGGATGCGACGCGCGCTCGAAACTCGACCGCACACCCGGTAGCGCGAGCACGCGGCCCACGTAGTCGTCGACGGCGTCGATCGAGGCGAAGCGCGCCTCCGCGGGGAGGGTGACCTCGGTGCCGGCGAGTTGCACCGTCCGTGACGACGACACGTTGTCGAACAGGCGATGCACGAGGTGCTCGGCCTCATAGAATCGTGCGCGCCCGGTGTCCCGTTCACTCACGGCATCGCCGATGATGAGAGACCCCGGAGCCGATGGGAGACTTCATGCGCCGTCCCGACCTCGATGCCGTACGCGAGCGCGTGATGCGGCTGCCCGGCGCCTCCCTGATGCTCCGCATCGTCATCGACATGGCTCGGGGCAATCTCACGGACCGGTCGATGACCCTGGCCGCGCAGGCCTTCACCTCGATCCTCCCGGTCGTGATCCTGGTGCTCACCCTGCCGGGCGCCAGCGTCGTCGACGACGCACTGACCCAGCTCGGTATCCCCGTCAGCAGTCTCGACACGCCCACGATCGACGACCCGACCTCGGCGACGACCTTCGGCATCGTCGGTGCGCTGATGACCATCGCCGGCGCCACCTCCCTGTCCCGTGCCCTCGGCCGAATGTATGTGTCGATCTGGGACGTCGCCAAACTGCCGTGGAGCAGCTTCTGGCGATGGGTCGTCGTCGTCTTCCTCATCCCCGCCGCGGTCACCGTGCAGGGTCTGTCCACCGGAGTGGAGGCCACCTCGCTGTTCGGCATGCACATCGGCGATCGGGGCGTCCTGGGAATCGGGCTCATCGTCGCCGTGACCGTGTTGATCTGGTCGGTCACCTTCACCGCGATCCCGCGGCTCCTGGTGTCGTCGCAGGTACCGATGAAGCTGCTCGTCCTCAACGGCCTCGGTACCGGTATCCTCATCACCGCCCTACTCGCCGGCAGCCGCGTCGCACTGCCGACGCTCGCGGCGGGCACCATCCGCAGTTACGGCACCCTCGGTGTCGTCTTCGTCGCGATCAGCTGGCTGTTCGTGTTCGCACTCATCCTCGTCGTCACCGCCATCGTCGTGCACGCCGTGGCAACGGACGAGGGTCGTCTGGGCCGGTGGGTGCGGCGGTGGGCCGGCACACCGACACCGTTCGTCCCGCACCCGTCTGCATCCTGGTACGACCGGCCTCCCGGGAGTCCGGTGGACGCCCCGCCCACGCGCGTGGAGCCCTAACCCTCCAAAGCACCACGCGCACCGCCGAACTCGCGGTCGGCGCCGATCTTCGCGCGACGTCCCGCGCGGTCGCCGGCGCGGCGTGCGGCCTCCGAGTAGCCGGCCGAGGCGCTCGACGGACGCCACGTCCCGCGAGCACTCGACTCCGTCCGGTAGAAGTCGGTGACCTCGATCTCCTTGTTGCGCAACGCGACCGCCGTCGAGCGCGTGGTCTCCCCGGAGTCGCGTTCGGCGGCCAGGGCCTCCGCACGCGCGGCGTCGCGGGCCTCGGCGAGACGCTTGCCGATGCGTTCGGCGAACGCCGACTGGAAGTTCAGCCGCGCCGTGATCGGCGACAACGGCTTCTCCTCGATCACCCGCCGGGCTCGCCACCCGTTCCCGCGGGTGACGACCCGCGCGAACGTCTCGCCCTTGTAGGCACCCGACCGCAGGTAGGCGTCGCTGGCCGCGACCATCTGCACGATCAGCGACGTGTAGAGGGCCTCGCAGGCGTCGATGTCGGCTTCGTACCCGTAGGCGAGCACGAAGGTCGAGTTGCTCGCCACGTCGACGGTCACGTCGTTGGCGGCGGTGATGGCAACGAAGAGCTGCACATAGGTCCGCAGTCCGCGTTTGCCGGGCTCGCCGATCGCGATCTGTCGACTGATCGGGGTGACCTTCTTGCGCGCCGCGGGGTCGTGGGCCCGCGCCACCGCCAGGTCGATCGACGACGCCGTGGCGAGCCGCTGGGCGGCCTGCATGAAGGTCTCGGCTTCGTGCTCGTTGTCGGTGTTCTCCGCTTGACGGAGAAGGGCGGAGATCCGGGTGAGCAGCTTGTCGTCGCGCATATGTTTCAGACTATCCAGCGGCCCGTTCGGTTCCATCTGAGCGCGAATTGCCCCGAGACAACGTCTCGGCAACCCGCAGGAGGAGGGTGCAGGCGGCGATCGCGACCCCGGCCCACAACCCGGCGACACCCCAGTGACGTTCTGCGAAACCGCCGCACACCGCGCCCAGGACGAACACCGGCCACATCCAGAACACCGCCAGCCACGCCCACGGTCGATCGGTACCCAGCGAGGCGACCAGCTCGTGCGCGGACTTCACCAGCGTGCCGGTGACGTACGTCAAGCCGCCCGGCACCGCCGACGTGTGCGACAGCGCCGAGTTGATCGCTCCGGTCGCCGTCGCCACCACGACCATCCCGGCCGTCGGCGACGCGGTCAGCGCGACAACGGTGCCGGCGAGAAGCGTCACCGTCACGGCCACGAGAACCCAGACCGGCGAGTGCTGTCCGCCCCAGCGACCGAGTGCCGCGCCGCCCACGGCCCCGCCGAAGAAGGCCGCGACGAGTCCGGCGACGATCGCGATCGTCGACCACCGGCCCGCGGCCGTCGACGCTCCCAGGATCGTCGAGTTACCCGACATGAAGGCGACGAAGCTGCCTTTGAGCACGACAAACGCGATGGCGTCGACCAGCCCGGCCAGGAACAGCAACGCTGCCGCGATCGCGTAGTCCGGGTGCTTGCTGCTCAGGTACCTGTCGAGTCGGACCGCCATGGGCACGAATCTAACGCCTACGTGGCCGCCGGGATGTTCGGCGGACCACCTCACTCGTCCGGCGCCCAGCGGCCGATGTCGTCGGCTCCGATCGGCCGGTCGGCGGCGGTGCGTTGGGTCATTCGCAACGCATTGCCGAACGGGTCCCGGAACGCACAGTCGGTGCCGTAGGGCTGGTCTTCGGGGTCCTGGGTGAACTCGACGCCGCGTGCGACGAGCGCCGCGTGGGTGCCGCGACAATCGTCGGTCGACAGGATCGTCACCGGCATCGCCCCCTGCGTCACGAGGTCGCGGACCTTCGCGGCGGTCTCGTCGGAAAGCGCGGGCGGCCCGGGCTTCTCGAGCAGGATGAGCCGGTCGGGTTGACCGGGCGGCGCGATCGTCAACCACCGCATGAAACCCATGTCGACGTCGGTGTCGACCGTGAAACCGAGTGTGCCGACGTAGAAGTCGAGTGCGACGTCCTGATCGAGGACGTAGACGGAATGGATACCGATGCCGTTGATCATGCGCCCGACGATACGACCGGCGGCCCGGCCGGCGCTTCTCCGAAATCGCTCACTTCGGCCGCTCGCGGGACCCCGGTGGCAGCATCGCTCGGCCTGGTCCACCGGCGCACGAAGCAACCGGGAACGGGAATCGGAGCGACACGCTGCCGGTAGGCCATGGGACTGGAGCCGACGAGTCGGCTGAACGTCCGGCCGAACGTGCCAGGACTGTCGTAGCCGACCAGCAACGCGACGTCGAGCACCGGGACGTCGGTGGTCCGAAGGAGGGCACAGGCCCGCTCGATGCGCCGACGCTGCAGGTAGCGGTGCGGCGTCTCCCCGAACACGGCCCGGAACCGGCGGATGAAGTGCGACGGCGACATCAGCGCGATGCGGGCGAGCGTTGCGATGTCGAGGTCGTCGGCGTAGGAGCGGTCGATGGCGTCGCGCGCACGGAGCAACCGGCGGTTCTCGTCCTCGACCTGGGTGAACACGTCACCCAGTGTGACGCACGCTCAGTGCTTCTCGCAGGCGATGCCGTCCCCGTCGCGGTCGCTCTCGGAGTTCGCCTCGTACAGATCGTCATCGACGGTGAACGTCGTGACCGGCGTACCCGATGTGGAGTCGACGGCGCCGGCCTGGCCGACACCGTGGGGATAGTCGGCGTTGAGTTCCGAGCAGTTGGCGTAATCGGTGGCCGCCGCGGCGGGTGCCGCCACCAACAGCGGAGCGACCGTCATCGACGCCGCGGCCAGGAATCCGAGAACCATCATTCGCGAGCAACGCATCGTGCTTGACCTTCTTCGTAGTGTCCCCCGACACCTCAACGTGACGAGGTGACACTACGGGTTCCGGCCGGCGAACAGCGCATGCGACGCGAAGATTGGTCCGGCCGACGGACACGCCATCGGCCGGACCCGGGATCGGAAGGCGCGGGGTCAGCGAGGCGGCTGTTCCTTCAGCAGCGCACTGCCGAGCGGGACGCCCCAGCTGTACATCGTGCCGACATATCCGTTCTTGGTGCGCCGAAACTCCGTACGCGCGAACCACTGCATCACCGGGTCCGCAGTGTGCGCCACGACGCCGCCGTGTGGAGTCTGCTGGATCTGCTGACGCTGCAGATTCCACGGCCCGATCCCGTAGTAGTCGGTGTACATGCCGTTGCCGATGACCCGCGCATTCGACTCCGGCATCGGAACGAATCCGTAGATGAGTTGCTGCTGTTTGTAGTTGCCCGGCTTGATCTTGGCGTCGGAATCACCCGCGCCCACAGTCAATCCGAATACTGCCGCTCCGGCGATCAACGCCCCCGCTATCAATCTCTTCACGACGGCAGACGCTAGCAGCGTCGACGTCGGGTTCCATCTCGCTTTCCACAGCCTCCGGCAAGCCTGCCACTCGACAACGCGTATTGGTACAGTCCGGCCAGGAAACCACCGACAGCGGGGAAACGATGATCAGGAACGACGTCGAGTTCGATTCGTCCGGGACGACATGCCGGGCCTGGTCGTACCGGCCCGAGGGAACCACTCCGGCGCCGGTCATCGTGATGGCGCACGGGCTCGGTGCGGTCCGGCGGATGCGCCTGGACGCGTTCGCCGAGCGCTTCACCGCCGCGGGATACTCGTGCCTGGTGTTCGACTACCGCCACTTCGGTGACAGCGACGGCGAACCGCGACAGCTGCTGTCCATTCGCCGCCAACTCGACGACTGGGCCGCGGCAATCGCCTTCGCCCGAACACTCAGCGGTGTCGACACCTCACGGATAGTGCTGTGGGGCACCTCCTTCGGCGGCGGACACGTCCTCGTCGCGGGCGAACGCGACGGCCGGGTGGCCGCAGTGATCTCCCAGTGCCCCTTCACCAGCGGCGTCGCATCCACCGCCGCGCTGGGCGTGGCGTCCGGGGCAAAGGTGACCGTGCGCGCGCTCGCGGATCTGGCGGGTTCGGCACTGGGCCGTCCGCCGGTCACCGTCGGCCTCGCCGGTGCGCCCGGCTCGGCCGCCCTGATGACGGCACCCGACGCGGTGTCGGGATACCTACCGCTGGTGCCCGACGACCTGGAGTTCATCAACGAGGTCGCCGCGCGGGTCGGTCTCGCCATCCCGCTGCACACGCCTGGTCGGGCATTGCGAAAGCTCACCTGTCCCACGCTCGTGTGCATCTGCGACAAGGACACCGTGGCGCCGGCCGGACCGACTGCCCGGTACGCCCGCCGCGCCCCGGCAGCGCGAGTGATTCGTTATCCGGCAGGACATTTCGACATCTACGTCGGCGACGACTTCGAGCGGGTGGTCGCCGATCAGCTCGAGTTCTTGCGCGGGACCGTCCCCGTGTGACGTCAGAACCCGAACCGCGCCTGCATCCCGCGCAGCGTTTCCGCCGATGCCAGCAGACCCGCCCGCTCGGAGTCCGACAGCGGGACATCGAGCCGGGTCTGGGCACCACCGCGGTCGACGACGGTCGGCAACGAGAGGCACACGCCGTCGAGCCCCTCGATACCGTCGGCCCGCGTCGACACCGGCAGCACCCGGTGTTCGTTGTTCAGGATCGCTTCGACGATGCGCGTCGAGGCCAGACCGATCGCGTAGTTCGTCGCCCCCTTGCCCTCGATGATGGTGTACGCGGCGTGCACGACCTCGTGGTGAATACGTTCGCGCGCAACGACGTCCATCGCCGGACGGCCGGGTAGCGGCGTCCACGAGGTGAGCGGCACGCCCCCGATCGACGCCGAACTCCACAGCGGGATCTCGCTGTCGCCGTGTTCGCCGACGATGTAGGAGTGCACGCTCTGTACCGCGACCCCGCAGTGCTGCGCGATCAGGAACCGCAAGCGGGACGAGTCCAGCACCGTGCCCGACCCGAAGACCTGGTGCGGTGACAACCCGCTGATCTCCTGGGCGGCGTAGGTGACGATGTCGACGGGATTGGTGACCATCACATAGATCGCGTTCGGGGCCACCGCCAAGACCCCGGGGAGGATGGCGCGTGTCAGACCGATTGTCGCCTCGGCCAATTCGAGACGCGACTGCCCTGGCTTCTGCTTCGCGCCGGCGGTGAACACGACGACGTCGGCGTCCGCGCACACCGAGACGTCGTCGGATCCGATGATGTCCGCCCGCGGCACGAACTCGAGGCCATGGGACATGTCGAGCACCTCGGCGGTCACCTTGGCGGCGTCGATGTCGAGGAGGGCGATGGTCCGTGCGACACCTCGAATGAGGGATGAGTAGGCGATCGCGGTGCCCACCGCACCCGCCCCGATGATGGCCAGCTTCGTGTCTCGTACGTCCATCGGTTCACCGTTTCCGCGTCGGGTTCGTCGATCGTCGGCACCAGCCTAGGTGCTCGGAAGTCGGCTGTCCGGGCTGCGCCGGCCGACCGCGCGTTCGGTCGGCGGTCGATGTTGATAGCGTGGGCGCCGAGAACGGTCACACCCGCACACGTGGGTGTCAGGGAACCCGGTGTGAATCCGGGACTGGCGCGCAACGGTATGGGAGACGGATTCGGCGCGGACACCGGGGCGACCCGGGAAGGCGCCGGCGCCACGATCCCGAGTCCGATTACCGGCCGTTCTCGCTCGAGTCCATCGTGTATCTCGCGCACAGATACCCAGACCGATAGGCAGTACCACCCGTGTCCCGTCGTACCGACGGCACGACCGAGAGCGCGACCGCCCCGTCGGTCCGGCGACTCCCGTCGACGCCGCTAGCCGCAGTACTGTTCGTCCTCACCCTCCTCAGCATCGCCCTGGCCACCGCTTTCGGCGCGGAGACCATCCCCGTCGGCGACGTGTGGCACACCGTCGTCGGCCGGATGACCGGGGCCGAGCTCGACTCCGCGCACGCCGTCATCATCTGGGATCTCCGGTTGCCCCGGTCCGTGCTGGCCGCGCTGGTCGGAGCCGGGCTGGCGCTGGCCGGCGCACTCATGCAGGCCCTGGTCCGCAACCCGCTGGCCGAGCCGTACCTGCTGGGTGTGTCCGCCGGCGCGGCGGTCGGGGCCACCGCGGTGATGACCCTCGGCGTGCTCGCGGGACTGGGCGTCTGGGCGCTGTCCGGCGGGGCGCTGCTCGGCGCGCTGGCCGCCACCGTCACGGTGTACCTGGTGGCCCGCGCCCAGGGCGGGCTGACCGCGCTGCGACTCATCCTGTCCGGGGTGGTGTTGTCCTCGGCGTTCATGGCGTTGTCGTCGCTGCTGGTGTTCACCGCCGCCGACCCGCACGCCGCCGACAACGTGATGTTCTGGATGCTCGGCAGCGTCGCGGGCGCCACCTGGGCGAAAGTGCAGATCGCCGGGGCGGTCGTGCTGGTCACCGTCGTGGCCATGCTCGCCATCCACTCCTGGCTCGGTGCCTACGCGGCCGGCACCGACACCGCGACGTCGCTGGGCGTGCCGGTACGCGCGATGCGCAACGCGCTGTTCGGTGTCCAGGGTCTCCTGGTCGGCGTGCTCGTCGCGGTGGCGGGCGGCATCGGCTTCGTCGGTCTCATCGTCCCGCACGCGGCGCGACTCCTGGTCGGCGCCACCCACCGCGCGATGTTGCCGGTGGCGGTCTGCGGCGGTGCGCTCTTCCTGGTGTGGGTCGACGTGATCTCGCGGGTGGCGGCCGCACCGCGAGAGATGCCGCTGGGCATCGTGACCGGCCTGATCGGGGCGCCGATCTTCCTGTTCCTCATGGGACGACGCCAGTACGTGTTCGGGGGAGGCTCGTGATCGACCCCGCCCGCGCATCGTCGATGTCGTTGCGCGCGAACGCGCTTGCGTGCCGTCGAGGTGGCCGCGTCGTACTGCGGGATGTCGATCTCGCGGTCCCCGCCGGCACCCGACTGGCCATCGTCGGGCCCAACGGTTCCGGCAAGACCACCCTGCTGCGCACGCTGTGCGGTCTCGAACGCCCGGCCGCCGGCACCGTCGAGGTGAACGGAAACGACCTCCACCGCATCCCCTCGCGACGCCGCGCCATGTCGATGGCCGTGGTCGGCCAGGAGGAACAGCCCTCCGCGGAGCTGACGGTCGCCGAGGCGGTCGGCCTCGGCCGGACCCCGTACCGGTCGGCCTGGTCCACCGGAAGTTCCGACGACAAGACGGTGGTCGATCGCGCGTTGATCCAGGTCGGGCTCGATGGCTGGAGCACCCGCTCGTGCACCCAGCTGTCCGGCGGCGAACGGCACCGCGTCGTGCTCGCCCGCGCGCTCGCTCAGCAGACCCCGATCGTGGTGCTCGACGAACCCACCAATCACCTGGACGCCGCCTGGCGACTACGACTGATGGAGATCCTCAACGAGCTCGACGCCACCGTGGTCGCGGCGATGCACGACCTGGACTTGGTGTTGCGTCACTTCGACTCCGTCGCAGTGGTTTCCGACGGCGGGGTCATCGTGCACGGGCCACCGGTCGAGGTGCTGACGCCGGCTCTGCTGGCCGACGTCTTCGAGGTGTCCGGCACCGTCGTCGATCATCCATCGACGGGCCTGCCCCATCTGCTCCTGAACACTCCCACCACCACACCCGCCCCCAGCACTCTGACGAAAGACATCCCGTGAGAGGACATCCTTTGACCATACGTACGTCCCGAGTCCCCCCGACCGTCGCCATCGTGGCGGCGGCTCTGACGCTGGGAACTGCCACAGCCTGCGGTACCGACAGCACCGCAGCGTCGGAAAACACTGTCACCATATCGAATTGCGGAGCCGACGTCGCATACCCGCAACCCCTCGGCCGGTTGTTCGTCAACGACGGCGGCATGATCGCGATCGCACTCGCCGCCGGTGCCCGTGACAACATGGTGGCGGTCAGCGCGCTCGCCCGGGACAAAGACGTCCTGCGGCTGGAGTACGGACCCCAGGTCGACACCCTGAACGAGGTCGCGACCGAACGTCCCACCCTCGAGAACATCGTCGCGGCGAAACCCCAAGTGCTGTATGCCGGATACAACTACGGCATGAGCGAATCGCGCGGGATCACACCCGAGATCCTCGCCGGACACGGCATCGACGTGTACCAGTTGTCCGAGGCGTGCCGGCAGACCGAGGGCGAGGCGCAGCGCGGCACCATGGACCCGTGGGTCGCGCTCGACACCGATCTGCGCAACATCGGCACCCTCACCGGCAATCCCGAGCAGGGCGCCGCCGCGGCCGACGAGGTGGCCGACCGCCTCGAGAAGCTGCGCGCCGCACCACAACCCGCCGCGAAACCGACGGTCTTCGTCTTCGACAGCGTCTCGGACACCATCTTCTCCTCCGGATCCTTCGGCGGCCCGCAGGGCATCATCGACGCCGCGGGCGCGCGCAACGCGACCGAGGACATCGAGGACACCTGGACCGCCGTGAGCTGGGAACGCCTCACCACCGCGGACCCCGACGTCATCGTGTTCGTCGACTATCCCGGCCAGTCGGTCGAGGAGAAGATCGCCGCCTTGCGCTCGAATCCGGCGAGCCGGAACCTGAAGGCGGTGCGCGAGAACCGCTTCGTGAACCTGCCGTACGCGATGTGGGTGTCGAGCCCACTCAACATCGACGCCGCCGAGATCATGCGCGGCGTTCTCGAGAACCACGGCCTCGCACCGGAATCCGGTATCACCCCGTCCCTGGATGTCGCGCAATTGGACCTCGGGGGCAACAACTGGCTGGAGTGAGTCGCGGGACGCCCCGTTGAACACGTGGGGCCGCGGCGATCGTCATGCCGCCGCCCCACGGAGTAGTCGGTGGACCCCCTACCACGAGGCACCGACAAGTTACCGGCTCCGAATAGCGTTGCACAACATCAGTTTTGGCTTGCAACGCGCTCGCAACGGTGTACACTCGAACGTACATTCGCGGCAACGGTTCTCGGGGGTGACCATGTCTGACGAACAAGCGGCGCGGCGACCGCGCGCCCTCGAGTTGGTGGCCGACCTGCACCGCATCCTCGGTGAGTTGCAGACCGTGGACCTGTCGCCGTGTACCGATGCCGAACTCGCCGACGTGGCCGCGGAGACCGAACGCGCCATCGCGCGTCTGACCGTCGCCGGAGACCGGCAGATCGATCAGGTCGAGGCCCGCGACCTACCCCGCAAGGCCGGCTGCCGCACCCTCATGCAGTACATGACACACCGGCTACGAGTCTCGAACCCGATGCGCCGCCGTAAGCAGATGGACGCCACCGCCCACCGCACCAGCCTCGGCGGCGAACTCCTCCCACCCGAATACCCCTGCCTCGCCGAAGCTTTCGCACAAGGCACAGTCGGCACCGCCCACGTACAAGCCACCCTCGACGTCCTCGACCGCATCCCCGGCACCATCGACCACGATGTACAGGTCGCCGCTGAACGACAGATGGCCGAGATCGCCGAAGCCCACACGCCCGCCGACATCACCCAACTCGGCTCGCGGCTGCTTGCCCACCTCGACCCCGACGGCACCCTGTCCGACGACACCGACCAGAAACGACGCCGCGGCCTGTGGATAGGACGGCAACGCGCCGACGGCACCGCCAAAATCTCCGGCACCCTGACCCCCGCACTCGCCGCCCGACTCACCATGATGTTCGCCGTCTGGGGCAAACCCGGACTCAACAACCCCGACGACCCCGCCTCACCCAGCGGACCGGCCGGCACCGCCGACCCCGAAGCCCTCACCGCCGCAGCCGACCGCGACGGTCGCACTCTCGCCCAGACCAATCACGACGCACTCGACGCCGCACTCGCCGCAGGCTTCGCCGACGGAACACTCGGCACCTCGCACCGAGGGCTACCCGTGCAACTGATCATCAAAGCCGACCTCAACGACCTCATCCGCGAAGCCGGACTCGCCACCACCGCCACCGGCACCCTGCTGCCCATCCGGGACCTGATCACGATGGCCGCCGACATGCAACCCTGGCTCGCGATCTTCAAAGACGCCACCACCGTCCCCCTGCACTTCGGACGGGGCAAACGCCTGGCCACCCGCGAACAACGCCTCGTCTCCTTCGCCCGCCCCGACGGGGAAGTGTGTTCGGCACCCGGGTGCGATCAACCCGCCACCCACGTCGAGCTTCATCACGCCGAACGAGACTGGGCCAAGGGCGGTCTCACCGACATCGACGACCTCGCCCCGGCCTGTCCCCGTCACAACCGCATGGTCGGCGACCAACCCGGCCAATACACCACCCGCATCGCCCGATCCGGCCCCGACGAAGGCCGCTGCCTCTGGCGATTGAACGCCGAACCCGGCGCACCGCCCAACCCCGAACACATCAACCGCCGACCCGACATACCCCGGCGGTTCGCACAACACCTGAACACCGTGCGCAACGAGATCCACGGACCTGCCACCAGGTCCGGCGACCAGTCGCGCCCCGACGCCGTCGGCTACGGCGACCGCGGCCGGCGCCTCGAACTCGCCTACCGCGAACTCGTCCATCCGCGAACACCGCCGGAGCACCTCACCACCCCACCGCTGACCCCGGTCGAAGCAGCACTCGCACGCATACTCGCTGACCACGCGTGATTGCACACGACACGAGGGGCCCGGCATCGGAATGCCGGGCCCCTCGTGGGTGTCAGTGCGCCTGATCAGATCAGGCCTGCGGTGCCTCCGCGAAGTTGCGGGTGACCGCCGGGTCGACCGGGATGCCCGGGCCCGTCGTCGTGGAGACGGTGACCTTCTTGATGTAGCGGCCCTTGGCGGCCGACGGCTTGGCGCGCATGATCTCGTCGTAGGCAGCGCCGTAGTTCTCGGCCAGCTTGGCCGGGTCGAACGAGGCCTTGCCGATGACGAAGTGCAGGTTCGCAGCCTTGTCGACGCGGAAGTTGATCTTGCCGCCCTTGATGTCGTTGACGGCCTTGGTGACGTCGGTGGTCACGGTGCCCGTCTTCGGGTTCGGCATCAGGCCGCGGGGTCCGAGGACACGCGCGATACGGCCGACCTTGGCCATCTGATCCGGGGTGGCGATCGCGGCGTCGAAGTCCAGCCAACCGCCCTGGATGCGCTCGATCAGATCCTCGGCGCCGACCTCGTCGGCACCGGCGGCGGTGGCCTCGGCGGCCTTGTCGCCGGCGGCGAACACGATCACGCGGGCAGTCTTACCGGTGCCGTGCGGCAGATTGACGGTGCCTCGAACCATCTGGTCTGCCTTACGGGGGTCGACGCCCAGCCGGATCGCGACCTCGACGGTCGCGTCGGTGTTCTTCGACGACGTGTCCTTGGCCAGCTCCACAGCCTCCAGCGGGCTGTACAGCTTGGTCTTGTCGACCTTCTCGGCCGCGGCCGCGTAGGCCTTGCTCTTCTTGCTCATTGCTCTGTTCCTTCTCCGCCGTCAGTCGGCGGGGTGTGTGGTGCGGGCCGAGCCGGCCCTCCCACGGTGATGATGAGGTCTGTCAGCCTTCGACGGTGATGCCCATGGACCGAGCAGTACCGGCGATGATCTTCGCGGCCTGGTCGATGTCATTGGCGTTCAGGTCTTCGGCCTTGGTCTTGGCGATCTCACGGACCTGGTCCATGCTCACCTTGCCGACCTTGTTGGTGTGGGGCTCGCCGGAGCCCTTCTGCAGGCCGGCGGCCTTCAGCAGGAGCTTCGCAGCCGGCGGGGTCTTCAACTTGAAGTCGAAGGAGCGATCTTCGTACACAAAGATCTCGACCGGGATGACGTTGCCGCGCTGCGACTCGGTCGCCGCGTTGTACGCCTTGCAGAACTCCATGATGTTCACGCCGTGCTGACCGAGCGCCGGACCCACGGGCGGGGCCGGGTTGGCCTGGCCTGCCGAGATCTGGAGCTTGATGATCCCGGCGAGCTTTTTCTTCTTGGGAGGCATCTTCTGTTCCTTGCTTGTTTCCTTGCGAATTCACGCCCGCTGGAGACGTGAAAGTTCTGGGTTGGTGGTCCGGCCCTAGATCTTCTCGACCTGGTTGAACCCGAGCTCGACCGGCGTCTCGCGACCGAAGATCGACACGAGGACCTTGACCTTGCGCTGCTCGGCGTTGACCTCGCTGATCGACGCGGGCAGCGTGGCGAACGGGCCATCCATGACGGTGACCGACTCGCCGACCTCGAAGTCGACCTCGATGACGTTCGACGCGGCGGCCGCTGCGGCCTCGACGCCCTCGGCGGCGGCACCACGCGACGCGGCGGGCTTCTTGGCCTCGGTCCGCGGCATCAGGAACTGCAGCACCTCGTTGAGCGAGAGCGGCGACGGCTTGCTGGTCATCCCGACGAAGCCGGTGACACCCGGCGTGTTGCGCACGGCGCCCCACGACTCGTCGTTGAGCTCCATGCGGACGAGGATGTAGCCCGGCAGCACCTTGCGGTTGACCTTCTTGGGCTGGCCGTTCTTGATCTCGGTGACCTCTTCGGTCGGCACCTCGACCTGGAAGATGTAGTCGCCGACGTCGAGGTTCTGCACGCGGGTCTCGAGGTTGGCCTTGACCTTGTTCTCGTAACCGGCGTAGCTGTGGATCACGTACCAGTCGCCGGGCGCGCGGCGGAGCTGCTTGCGCAGTTCCTCGACCGGATCGACCTCAACCGCTTCGACCTCGGCCTCTTCGACAGGGGCCTCGTCGGCGGCGGCCTCGTCAACCGGGACCTCGTCGGCATCCTCGGAGACGGTGTCCTCGGCGGGGGCCTCGTCACCCTCGACGACCGCGTCGTCGGCGACCGCGTCACCCTCGGTGTCCACCGCGTCGGTCACGGCCGCGTCGACAGCGTCGACGTCGGCAGCAGCCACGTCGACGGAATCGGTCGAGGCGAGTTCGTTCTCCGGGGTGCTCACTGCAGCCCACGCTCCTTATGGTTCATCTGGCGGTCGTGTTCCTCGTCGCCGGCCGAGCCCACCGCGTGGGTCAGCCGAACAACCAGAGCACGCCCTTGGCGAAGGCGAGGTCGAGGCCGGCAATGAACGCGGTCATCACGATGACGAACACGAGCACGACGATCGTGTAGGTGATCATCTCGCGCCGCGTAGGCCAGATGACCTTCTTCAGCTCGGCGACGACCTGCGTCAGAAAGACCCAGATCCGTACGAACGGATTCCGGCTCTCCTCGGCAGACGCCTTTTTCTTGGTCTTGCGTTCCTTGACGGCGACCGACCCCGTGTCGGAGTCGGCGTCACCGTCGGTTGCACCCGCCGCCGAGCGACGTCCGCGAGCCGAGCGCTTACCGGACGGACGCAGCTCCTTCGCGGCTTCGGTCGACGTGCCGTCGTCCGTACCCGCGTCGGTGGCCTCGTCGCGACCGTCGAGCTCAGCCGCAGCCGAATCGGCCGCAGAACCCTCTGCGGCGTCTTTGGCGCGGGCGGCCCGGTCTCGCTTGCTCAACTTCGCGGTCCTCTCGTCAGCGTGTGCCCTTCACCAGGGCAGGGGCGACAGGACTTGAACCTGCAACCTGCGGTTTTGGAGACCGCTGCTCTGCCAATTGAGCTACGCCCCTTTGCGACGCCCGCCACCGGAGTGGTCGGCGTTGCCGTCCTTCTCGATCCGGCCTCGCGGCCCGTCGACGTTTCGTCGCCGACAAAACCAACGCGCCACCCTATGGGTAGCGCGCAAGTCTGAATCAATCAGACACTTCAGTGTAGATCACCGGGGCGGTGGACCCAAAACAGGCTCGCCTCCGCTCCCCCGACGACCGTACACGCCACCCGTCCGTGAGCCGCCGGACCGGCTCGCGACCGGTCGATCAGTTGAACTGGATGACGGCCTGCGCGCGTCCGAAGATCCGGCGGTCACCCTGCTTGGCGGTGATCGCGATGGTCCCGCGACGAGTTGCGGGATCGAGCGACTTCACCTTGCCGGTGAAGTCGACGGCCGCGCTGTCGTCGGCCGGCACGTACACCGGGCTGGTGAAGCGCACGTTGTACTCGCAGAAGGCCGCCGGGTCGCCGATGAACTCGGAGACGAAGCTCGCGCCGAGCCCCATCGTCTGCATGCCGTGCGCGACGACGTCGTCCATCCCGGCCGCGTTCACGACGTGGTCGGAGAAGTGGATCGGGTTGGGGTCGCCGGCCACGCCCGCATAGTTCGCGAGATTGCCGCGCGTCAGCAGGTAGCGCTTGGGCGTGAGTTCCTGACCCACCGTGAGCGTGTCGAAGTCGACGGCACCGAAGGCGCCCGGCGACTGCGTCGGGTCGGGGAGGTCGTAGCGACCCGCCTTCGACTCGACGGTGTGCCCGGACTCGCCGATGGCGTCGACCTTGATCATCACGTGGTCGAGGGACGCCTCGAGTTCGGGGTCGACGTCCATGCCTGGACGCGCGGCCAGGGAGGTCCACGTGGTCATGACCGGCTCGTCGTGCTGGTTCCAGATGACGTTCTTGGTGACCATCAGGTCGATCATCTCGGGACTGCTCACATGCCGGAACGACTCGAGCGAGACGTCGCAGATCAGGCGGTCCCCGACCTTCATCGGCTGGTGGTAGACCAGCCGCTGATCGGTCTGCATGATCTGCCACATGTCGTAGCCGGTGACGACGTCTTCGAAAAGCTTGCGCTGGGCGATGATCCCGAGCACCGACACATAGGTCGGCGCGGCGATCAGGCGGTCGTGACCGAAGGCCCGGGCGCCCTCCTCGCTCCAGTGGGTCGGGTGCGCATCTTGCACCGCCATCGCGTGCTTACGGATCTCCTCGCGGCCGATCTCGTAATAGTCGTCGACCGTGTAATGGAAGCCGACAAGGCTCTGGGTGTGGGCGGCGATCTCGTCGGGGGTCGGCTTCCCGCCACCGTTCGACGCCTCGTCCGGACGATCCTGGATCTCGGCTCCGCTTACCTGTGACATTGAGCTCTACTCCTTCGGCCGACACAACAAGACGGGCTGCCTCATCGAGAGGCAGCCCGCTGCTGGTGGTACTTCGAAACGGCCGACGACAGCGTCAGCGCGATTCCTTGTGCCCCTGATGCTTGCCGCAGTTCGGGCAGAACTTCTTGATCTCGAGGCGATCGGGATCGTTGCGGCGGTTCTTCTTCGTGATGTAGTTACGGTGCTTGCACACCTCGCAGGCCAAGGTGATCTTGGGGCGAACATCTGTTGAGGAGGCCACTTGATTGCCTTCTTTCGGGTGGTACGTGGTCGGGTTCGGAAGTTCCCTCAGGGCTTGCGACCCTTGCGCTCGGTTCCGGTCGGACCCGATGTGTAGCGGTGGAGGGACTCGATCCCTCGACCTCACGATTATGAGTCGTGCGCTCTAACCAGCTGAGCTACACCGCCCCGCGGACTTCTCGTCCAGCGAGCCCCCTGACGGAATCGAACCGTCGACCTTTTCCTTACCATGGAAACGCTCTGCCGACTGAGCTAAGGGGGCGTGCCCCGGGCGGTTGTGCCCGAGAGCCTTAACGAGGTTACACACTCGCGTCTGCGCTAGACAAATCGCTGGTCGGAGACCGTCTGTAGAGCAGTTTCGCGAGAATGGACCACGCTGTGGCAGGTATAGGATTCGAACCTATGTAGCTTGCGCGACGGATTTACAATCCGCTCCCTTTGGCCGCTCGGGCAACCTGCCGTGCCGCTCTTCCGGCCACCGTGACGGCCGTACGAACAACGCCGTGAAGAATACAACGAACACCGCATCAACGCGCAAACCGGCTGGTCAACAGGCCGGGACCCGGTCGTGGCACAGGCGTCCCACTGCGACCCCCACTCCTGCTACTGTGGCTGCGTTCTGACACGGGGTGCTCCGCGACGCGGGGCTGAGATGAGACCCGAGAACCTGTCCAGGTAATGCTGACGAAGGGATGTCATGTCTGTGCATGCGCGCATGCCGGTCTCCGGCCGTTTCTCCGACCACCTCTGGGAGGAGACGAAGGGGTTGCGGACGGCGATCGACGACCTCGAGTTCCTGCGGCGGCTCGGCGACGGGACGCTGCCACTGGAGGTGTTCCGCACCTACATGGAGCAGGACTCGCTGTACCTCGCCGGTTACGCGAAGGCCCTCGCCATCCTGGCGTCGAAGTCCCCCGACCCGCAGACCGCGGGGTTCTGGGCGAACTCGTCGGCCACCGCGGCCACCGTCGAGTCGGCGCTGCACGGCGACCTGCTCAACGGCGGCCAGCTGCCTCCGCGTGAGGGCGAACCCGAGCCGTCGCCGGCGTGCCTGGGGTACGTGTCCTACCTGACCGCCGTCGCCGCGACCGAGTCGTATGCGGTCGGCGCGGCCGCGGCCTTGCCCTGCTTCTGGATCTACGCGGAAGTCGGCCGGGCCCTGGCCGCGAGTGCCGCCCAGGTGCTCGCCGCCGACCCGAACCACCCCTACGCGCAGTGGGTGACCACCTACGACGCCCCGGAGTTCCAGGAATCCGCCTCGCGGGCAAGGGAACTCGTGGACGAGGCCGCGGCGCACGCCGGCGAGCGGGAGCGGGCCGCGATGGCCACGGCGTTCACCGTCGCCACCCGGTTCGAGCTTCTGTTCTGGGACACCGCGCTGAACCCGCAACCGTGGCCCGCCGCATGAGCGCCCGCATGAGCGCCCGCGCGCGCCGCCTCCTCACCGCGCTCGCCGCCGCGGTCGTCGCGTCGTCGGCGATCACCGCGTGCGGTTCGGGCGCCGGTTCGGACGGCACCATCCGATTCGCGCTCGACTGGTCCCCGAACACCAACCACACGGGATTGTTCGTGGCGCAGCAGCGCGGCTGGTTCGAGGAGGCCGGACTCGACGTCGAGATCCTGCCGTACAACAACACCGCCGTGGACACCATCGTGGACGCGGGCAACGCCGAGTTCGGGATCAGCACCCACAACTCGTCGACCTTCTCGCGGGCATCGGGCGCGCACACCATCTCCGTGTTCGCGCCGCTGCAGAAGTGGGCCACCGGCATCGGTGTCCGCGCCGACCGCCGCGACATCACGAGCCCGAAGGACCTCGACGGGAAGACATACGCCGGTTTCGGCGACCCGGGCGAGGAGAAGACCCTCGAGCAGGTGATCCGAAACGACGGCGGCACCGGCGAGTTCACCTCGGTGACCCTCGGTACCTCGGCATACGAGGCCGTCTACTCCGGTCAGGCCGACTTCACCGTCTCCTATCTCGCGTGGGAGGGCATCGAGGCCGAACATCGCGGAACCCCGATGAGGTACTTCCACTACACCGACTTCGGATTCCCGGAGGCATACGCGATCGTCGTCGACGCCAACGAGGACTGGCTGGCCGACAACCCGGACCGGGCGGCGGCCTTCGTGACGGCGCTGCAGCGCGGTTACCAGGCGGCGGCCGACGACCCGGACGCGGCGGCCCGCGACCTCCTCGCCGCCAACCCCGGTGCGTTCAACGACGAGCAGCTGGTGTTCGAGAGCCAGCGCATGCTCGCCGGTCAGTACATGAAGGACGCCGACGGCCAGGTCGGGCGACAGACGCTCGACCAGTGGGCCGGGAACTCCGGGTTCCTGTACCGCAGCGGTCTGCTGACCGGCCCGGACGGGGCGCCGCTCACGACCGAGCCGGACTGGTCGACGTACTTCACCAATGACTACCTCGACACCCCTCGGTAGCACCGGCCTGCGTCGCATCGCGCCCGCGCTCGTCGCGGTGGTCGTCCTGGTGGCGGTCTGGCAGGTCTACGTCGACGTCAGCGGAATCCGGCCGCAGGTGCTGCCGTCGCCGTCGCGCGTCGTCGCGCAGGGTTGGTCGCACCGCGCGGAGATCGGGGTGCACGCCGCGGCGACGCTGCAGGTGACCCTGATCGGGTTCACGGTCTCGTTGGTCCTGGCCTGGCTGCTGGCCATCGTCGTCGACTTCTCGCCGGCGCTGCGACGGGCGTTCGTGCCGTTGTTCGTCGCCTCCCAGACCCTGCCGATCATCGCGATCGCACCGCTGATGATCATCTGGTTCGGCTTCGGCCTACTCCCGAAGGTGCTGGTCATCGCCCTGGTCACGTTCTTTCCGGTGGCGATCGGCCTGATCGAGGGATTCGCCGCCACCGACCGCGAGGCCGGCGCACTGATGCGCAGCATGGGAGCCACCCGCCGCCAGGTCTTCCGGTACGTGCGGCTCCCGTCCGCGCTACCGCGGTTCTTCACCGCGCTGCGGATCGGCATCACCTATGCGGTGGTGGGCGCCGTCTTCGCCGAGTACGTGGGCGCCAGACAGGGTCTCGGCATCTACATGAGCCTGCAGAAGAACTCGTTCCGCACCGACCTGGTGCTCGCGGCGGTGCTGGTGACCGCGCTCCTGAGCGTCACGCTGTACCTGCTCACCTTCGCCGTCGAGCGGGTCGTCGCGCCCTGGGCCCGCGCCGAGGACCGGAACCACCATGACTGACCACCGGCTCGTCCCGGACCATCGACTTGTCGTCGACCGGCTCACCAAGTCCTATCCCCGACCCGGACGCGGACAACCTCGCCGGGAGGTCCTCGACGGGGTGTCGTTCACCGCCGAGCCCGGCGAGTTCGTCTCCGTCATCGGGCCCAGCGGATGTGGCAAGAGCACCGTCTTCGGCCTGCTGGCCGGACTCGACGTCCCCGATTCCGGCAGCGCGTCCGTCGGCTCCGAACCCGCCGTCGCCGGACACTGCGCGTACATGCCGCAGAAGGACCTGCTGTTCCCGTGGCGCACCGTGCTGGACAACACCATCCTCGGCCTCCAGGTGCAGGGCGTGCCGACGAACGAGGCCCGACGCCGGGCCGCGGACCTGTTCCCCGCCTTCGGACTCGCCGGATTCGAGGACGCGCGCCCGTTCCAGCTGTCCGGCGGGATGCGACAGCGCGCCGCACTGCTGCGCACCGTCGTCCAGAATCGCGACCTCGTGCTGCTCGACGAGCCGTTCGGCGCCCTCGACTCACTCACCCGGACCGAGATGCAGACGTGGTTGCAGTCGGTGTGGCAGCGCTACCGGTGGACCGTGCTGATGATCACCCACGACGTCCGCGAGGCCGTCCACCTCTCGGACCGCGTGATCGTGCTGTCCGCCCGCCCGGCCACCGTTGTCCACGAGGTGCGTGTCGACCTCCCGCGCCCGCGCGATCCGGCGGGGCTCACCGCGCCCGAGTTCGTCGCCCTCGAGCGAGAGCTGCTCGAGGTGCTCCACGACGAGTCGCGTCGTGCCCTCGCCGAGCAGGCACAGCGTCGGACGCCCCGGTAGACTCCCGCGGCCGCCCACTGTCGCTGATCGCCATGACATACCCTGTCGGACATGGCTGATTCATCCTTCGACGTGGTGAGCAAGGTCGACCGGCAAGAGGTCGACAACGCCCTGAACCAGGCTGCCAAGGAGTTGTCGCAACGGTACGACTTCCGCGGCACCAACACCGGCATCGAGTGGTCCGGCGAGGAGAACATCGTGATCACCTCGGACGCCGAGGAGCGCGCGCAGGCGGGCCTCGAGGTGTTCAAGGAGAAGCTGATCCGACGCGACATCTCCCTCAAGGCCTTCGACGCCGGCGAGGTCGTCGGCTCGGGCAAGACCTTCAAGATCACCGGCTCACTGGTGCAGGGCATCGACTCCGAGCACGCCAAGAAGATCTCCAAGAAGATCCGCGACGAGGGGCCGAAGGGCGTCAAGGCGCAGATCCAGGGCGACGAGCTGCGCGTGTCGAGCAAGAAGCGCGACGATCTGCAGGCCGTCATCTCGCTGCTCAAGGGCGAGGACTTCGGCATCGCCCTGCAGTTCGTCAACTACCGCTGACCCGCCCGGTCGGTGGGTCGGCGGCACCGAACCCCGGCCGTCGGAAACCCAGACGGGCGCTGCGTCGTTTGACCGGATGAGGCGCCTGCACTCCGCCGCCGGCACCGGGTTCGCCCGGGCCGCCCGCGGAGCCCGAGACCCACGGCGCCGGACAGACGAGGACCCGATGCATTTCAACGGATTGAAGACGGCGGCTCTGCTGGGTCTGATGTCGGCGATCATCGTCGGCATCGGCGCTCTGTTCCAGAGCCCGCTGATCCTGTGGGGATCGGTGATCGTCGCCGTCGGCATGAACGCCTACGTCTACTTCAACAGCGCCAAGATGTCGCTGAAGGCGATGCACGCGCAACCGGTCACCGAACTGCAGGCACCGGTCATGTACCGGATCGTGCGTGAGCTGGCGACCACGGCACACCAGCCGATGCCCGCCCTCTACATCTCCCCCACCGAGTCGCCCAACGCGTTTGCGACCGGCCGCAACCCGAAGAACGCCGCGGTGTGTTGCACCACCGGCATCCTGCACCTGCTCGACGAGCGCGAGCTGCGCGCCGTGCTGGGCCACGAGCTGTCCCACGTGTACAACCGCGACATCCTCATCAGCTCGATCGCCGGCGCGATGGCGGCGGTGATCAGCGGCCTGGCCAACTTCGCGATGTTCATGGGCGCGTTCGGCGGGCGGGACAACGCGCCGAACCCGCTGGCGATGCTGCTCATCGCGTTGCTGGGACCGATCGCGGCCACCCTGGTGAAGCTGGCCGTCTCCCGCTCACGCGAGTTCCAGGCCGATCAGTCCGGGGCCGAACTCACCGGGGATCCGCTCGCACTCGCATCAGCGCTGGCGAAGATCTCCGGCGGGGTGCAGGCCGCGCCGCTGCCGCCGCAGCCCGACATCGCGGCCCAGTCGCACATGATGATCGAGAGCCCGTTCCGCGCGACCGACCGGATGGCCAAGATGTTCGCCACCCACCCGCCGACCGCGGAACGTATCCGCCGCCTGCAGGAGATGGCCCGCGACGGTCGCTGAGCCGGCTGAGCAGAGATCCTGCCGGTCGACCCCTCAGCCCACGCGTTCGATCGTGTAATCCACCAGCGACGCCAGTGCCCGGTGGGCGGGCGACTCGGGCAGCTCGGCCAGCATCGCGTGCGCCTCGTCGGCGAACTCCTGCAATTTCGCCCGGGCGGCGGTCATACCCGCCGACGAACCGAGCAGTTCGATCGCCTCGGCGACCTCGGCGTCGTCGGTGAGCGGCCGGGCGGCGCCGTCGGCGGCCACCAGGAGTTCGCGCAACCGGGCCGACGTCGCGTCGTCGCCCGTGAGCGCGTAGAGGACCGGCAGCGTGTGGACGCCTTCGCGAAGGTCGGTGCCCGGGGTCTTGCCCGACTCCACCGACACCGAGCTGATGTCGATGATGTCGTCGGACACCTGGAAGGCGACTCCCACGATGTCGCCGATGCGGGAGAGCCGCTCGATGTCGTCGGGCTCGGCCCCGGAGGCCATCGCGCCGAAGCGGGCGGCGGCGGCGATCAGCGAGCCGGTCTTCTCCCAGACGACCTGCAGGTAGTGCTCGATGGGGTCGGCGCCGGGTTTGACCCCGACCGTCTCCCGCATCTGGCCGGTGACGAGTTCGGCGAACGTCTCGGCGATGATGCGCACCGCCTCGGGGCCCAGCGTCGAGACGAGTCGCGAGGCGCGCGCGAACAGGAAGTCTCCGGACAGGATGGCCACGCTGTTCGTCCAGCGCGCGTTGGCACTCGCCGCACCGCGGCGCATCGCGGCCTCGTCCATCACGTCGTCGTGATAGAGCGTGGCGAGGTGGATCATCTCCACCACCGTCGCCGAGGTGATGACATCGTCGGAATCCGGGCGCGGACCGAACTGGGCGGCCAGGATCGCGAACATGGGCCGGAACCGTTTGCCCCCGGCCTTCGCGAGGTGGGTCGCCGCCTCGGTCATGACCTCGTCACCCGACGAGAGTTCGGCGAGCAACAGATTCTCGACCCGCTGCAGCGACGAGCGCACCGTATCGGCGAACTCATCCGACACCAGGTCAACCCCGGCGAATGTGGACTTCACGGAAACGCGGCCCCATCTCGTCTGATCCGGCAACTACTCGACGGCGGACACGCGGCTGCCGCGTAGACCCCACCTGCTGCGAGCCTAGCCCGTCGGGGGTCCGGACATACTGGTCGGGTGAGCACGGACACGACGCCTCCTTTCCCCGATTCCGCCGATGTCCTCGTCGTCGGCGCCGGACCGGGTGGATCGGCGGCGGCCGCCCATGCCGTCGCCGCCGGCCGGGATGTGGTCCTCGCCGACGCCGCGGTGTTCCCGCGCGACAAGACGTGTGGCGACGGCCTCACGCCGCGGGCCGTCGCCGAACTCGACGCGCTGGGGCTCGGCGCACTCCTCGACGACCGTCCGCGCATCGACGGACTCCTGCTCAACGGCTGGGGCGCACGCCAGCAGGTCCGGTGGCCCTCGGGCCGGTTCCCCGCCTACGGCAGCGCGGTGGCGCGCACCGAGTTCGACGACGCCATCCGTACGCATGCGGTGTCGGTGGGAGCGCGAATGATCGAGGGCGCCAAGGCCATCGGCGTCGAGATGGACGGTGACCGGGTGGGCGCGGTGACCTTCGCGACCCCGGCGGGCACACACACGATGCGGGTCACCGACCTCGTCGTCGCCGACGGCGTCCGTTCGGGAATCGGCAAATCGCTGGGGCGGCAATGGCATCGGGACACCGCCTACGGAGTCGCCGCCCGGGCGTACGCACCGTCGGCGCGCGCCGACTCGCACTGGATGGGGTCGCACCTCGAACTCCGGGGACCCGACGACGCACTGCTGCCCGGGTACGGCTGGGTCTTCCCCCTCGGGTCGGCCGGGGGCGGCCAGGTCAACGTCGGCGTCGGGGCGCTCGCGACGTCGAAACGTCCGGCGCACATGGCACTTCGACCGATCCTCGAGCACTACGCCGCGATGGTGCGCGACGAGTGGGCTCTCGACGGCCCACCCGTCCGGATCACGTCCGCCCTGCTGCCCATGGGTGGTGCGGTGTCCGGTGTCGCGGGTCGCAACTGGATGCTGATCGGCGACGCCGCCGCGTGCGTCAATCCGCTCAATGGCGAGGGCATCGACTACGCCCTGGAGACCGCCCGGCTCGCCGTCGAACTCCTCGGCACGGACGACTACACCGACCGGTGGCGCGATGTGCTGGTGGAGCACTACGGGCTCGCCTTCTCCGCCGCCCGCCGTCTCGCCGGCCTGCTCACCATGCCCAAGACCGTCCCCACCCTGGGCCGGCCCGGCATCCGGTCGCCGCAACTGATGTCCATGGTGGTGCGGGTCATGGGCAACCTGATCACCGCCGAGGATGCCGACCTCGTGGCCCGGGCCTGGCGCACCGCCGGGCGGGTCTCCCGGCAGGTCGACCCGCGCCCGCCCTTCTCGTGAGAGGGGCCGCCGGGCCGCCAACCCGGTGGCGCTTTGAGACGATCGGGCTGTAGTGTTCCAACACGTGTGGCCGCGGCCACAGCTGTGACAGAATCAGGCCACCCGCCGACCCAGGAGATGGAAGATGTCCGCCGCATCCACTCTCGCCACCCGAGCCAAGCACGCCGCCCAGAACCGCCTGGCACAGCGCTACCACCTGCGCGGCGAGATCGACCGCATGGATGCCGTCGGTGACCCGACCGCGATCGCCCGCGCCCTGGGCACGCAGGAATTCCCGTGGGGCATCACGCAGGCGTTGAGCTTCGCCCTGTTCCGGACCTACGCGGTGCCGTCGATCGGCGACCTCCTGTACAAGACCAGCCAATTCACCGAGTCGACGCAGAAGCGCTACGACGACACGGTCCTGCTGCTCGACGCCCCGATCGAGCACGGGGTCGACAGCCCGGCCGGACGGGCCGGCATCCGGCGCATCAACCAGATGCACGGCATGTACGACATCCCCAACTGCGACTTCCTCTACGTGCTGGCCACTTTCGTCGTCTGCCCGGTCGAGTGGGTCAACTCCTATGAGTGGCGCTCACTGACCAACCACGAGATCCTCGGCCTCACCAACTACTACCGCCGGCTCGGCCAGTTGATGGGCATCAAGGACATCCCCGAGACCTACGACGACTTCAAGACGTTCTACGACGAGTACGAGACCGCCCACTTCGCCTTCAGTCCCGACTCCCTGGCCGTCGCCGACGCCACCCTCGACCTGCTCGGCACGTTCATGCCGTACAAGCTGCTGCCGCGGGCGGTGGTGCGTCGGATGTCGTTCGCGCTCATGGACGATCGGCTGCTCGCGGCGTTCAAGTATCCGAAACCGACCGCGGTCGAACGGGTCCTGGTGCGCGGCGGGCTCAAGGCTCGCGGGCTCGCGATCCGCCTCTTCGCGTCACCCCGCACCGAACCGCTCTTCGGTCGCCAGACGAAGCAGGTTCGCAGCTACCCCGGCGGTTTCCGCATCGACGACCTCGGCACCTTCGCGCCCGGGTGCCCGGTGTCGCACGACGAGACCCCGCGGGCCGCGAACCACTAGGCCCGCGCCGAGTGGATCGCGGCGATCCCACCGGTCATGTTCTCCCACCGCACCCCGGTGAACCCGGCGTCGCGGATGAGGTCGCCCAGCGCGAACTGGTCCGGCCACGCCCGGATCGACTCGGCGAGATACACATACGCGGCCGGGCTGCTCGAGACCTTCGTCGCGACCGCGGGCAGCGCCTTCATCAGGTACTCCATGTACACCGTGCGGAACGGCTTCAGCGTCGGCGTCGAGAACTCGCAGATCACCAGTCGTCCGCCGGGCTTGAGTACCCGGCGGAGCTCGGCGAGCGCCGTCGAGACGTCGTTGACGTTGCGCAGACCGAAGGAGATGGTGGCGGCGTCGAACGAATCGTCGGCGAACGGGAGCGACAGAGCGTCGGCGGCGACCTTCGGCACGTCCCGATGCGCACCGGCCTTGAGCATGCCGAGCGAGAAGTCCGCGGCGATGCAGTGCGCCCCCGAGGAGGCGAGTTCGACGGTCGACACCGCGGTGCCCGCCGCGAGGTCGAGGACGACGTCGCCCGGACGCAGGTCGAGTGCCCTACGGGTCTTCTTGCGCCAGCCGCGATCCCGGCCGAACGACAGGACCGTGTTGGTGAGGTCGTAGCGGCGTGCGACGCCGTCGAACATGGCCGCGACCTCGGCCGGGTCCTTCTCCAGGCTCGCCCGGCCCACACTCCGGCCCAGACCCGCTCGTTCCGGTGGTGTCGCGCCCGTCGATGACATGCTGATCACGCTACCGGTCGTTCGGGCCAGGACCGCCGTGAGGTGCGTCGCCTCGCCGGGCGGTCGGCCGCCACCTCAGGCGGGCCGCCCCACCTCGGTGACGACTCCGCGGCCCGTCACGCGCGCGTAGTGGCCGACGAGCTCCGCGCACACCGACGGCCAGGTGCGCGCACGCACGGCCTGTACCGCGGCTCGGCCGAACGCCGCCCGGACCGACTCGTCGTGCAGGGATTCGACGATCGCGGGCAGCTCCGCGGCGAAGCGTCCGACCTCCAGCAGATATCCGGTCCGGAACGCCGACACCAGGTCGCGGGGGCCGCCCGCGTCGGGACCGATCACGGGCAGACCGCTGGCCATCGCCTCCTGGATGGCCTGACAGAACGTCTCGTGTTCGCCGGCGTGCACGAAGACGTCGAAGCTCGCGTACGCGCGGGCCAGCGCCTCCCCGCGCAGTTCACCGGTGAACACCGCATCCGGCATCGCGCGCTGGAGCCGGTCCCGCTCGGGGCCGTCCCCGACGATCACCAGCTGCACGCGCGGGTTCCCCGACAGTCCGGCCAGGCGCTCGACGTGCTTCTCCGGCGCGAGCCGACCCACGAACCCGACCACCAGTGCGTCGCGGGCGGCACCCAGCCAGTCCGCGCGCAGCCCCGCGTCGCGCTTGTCCGGCGAGAACAGTCCGACGTCGACGCCGCGACCCCAGCGGGCGAGTCGCGGTACGCCGTGGGCGGCGAGGACCTCCAGCGTCGCGGTCGACGGCGCGAGGGTGAGGTCGCACATCTCGTGCAACCGGCGTGTGTAGCGCCAGGCCAGCTTCTCCACCGCGCCCAGCCGATAGGCCGCCGCAAACCCGGCGACGTCGGTCTGGAACACGGCGACCACGGGCACGCCGAGCGCCCGGGCGGCGACTGCGCCCGCGGCACCCACCACGAACGGTGACGCCAGGTGGACGACATCCGGTTCGAAGTCGCGCAGGGTGCGGTACAGCAGCGGCGACGGCACGCCCACCGGGAGCGAGGTCACCCGCGGCACCTGCACCGCGGGCAGCAGGTGCACCGGGGTCCGGCGGCCGACCATCCGCGGCCCGCCCGGCACGCCGCGCGGGGTGTCGGGTGCGATGACGACGGCGGTGTGGCCGGTGGACTCGAGATGGTCGACAACCCGGAGGACGGAATTGACCACCCCGTTCATCTGGGGCAGGAAGCTCTCGGCGACGATCGCGACGCGCATGATCGCGATCGTCCCCCGCAGAATTGACCGGACCGCACGGCGCACGTGTCGGCCCACCCAATTCAGGATGAACGGTGCGTTGCCCCGGCCACCGGGCACAGTGGAGGGGTGGCCGACACCCACCTCCTGCTGCTGAGCCGCTGGCTCACCCCAGTCCCGCAGTTCCTCGCCCCGTTGACCGGGCCGGGCTGCCGCATCGGTTACGTCCCCACCGCGTCGTCGATCTATCCCGATCACGCCTGGCTCGACCTCGAGCGGGACACCCTTCGGCAGCAGGGTTTCGAGGTGACCGACCTCGATCCGGAGCTGACCGGGTCAGCCGTCTTCACCCGGGAGCTCGCCGGGGTCGACGCGGTGTTCGTCGCCGGCGGCAACACCTTCCATCTGCTCGGGGCGCTGCGGCTGGCGGGTGCCGACCGCACCCTCGTCGACGCGGTCCGCGCCGGCCTCCCCTACATCGGGGTCAGCGCGGGCGCCGCGGTCGTCGGCCCCGACATCGCTCCCCTGTCGTTGCTCGACGATCCCGCCGAGGCCGCACCCCTGACCTCGACCGCGGGCCTCGGACTGATCGACACCACGGTGATCCCGCACGCGGAGGGCACCGTCGGGGGTCGCGGACCGATCGAGGCGACGAGGCAACGGTTCGGCGCCGAGCACCGGCTGCACTTCCTGACCGACGCCGAGGCGATCGTCGTCGCCGGCGGAGACCTCAGGGTGATCCCGGGCTGACCGTCTCGTCCCGGTCGGCCGCGGCCGGGTCCCGGTCTGCCGCGTCGCTGCCGGAGTCCTCGGCGTCGGAGTCCTCGGCGACAGCATCGTCGGCGGTGCCGCGGCGGGCCCAGCGGCGACTGGACTCCGCGACCCCGACCATCAGCAGGCCGATCACGAGCCACGCTCCGACCATCACCGACAGGGCGGGGATGATCGACAGCACCGCGGTGCGGCCGGTCGGGCGGGCGAGATCCGGGTTGTAGACCGCGTAGTCGACGCTGATGCGCTGTCCCTCGCTCAGCTCGGTCGGATACAGCAGCCCGAAGCGGGGACTGTGGAACGAGCCGTCGGGTGTCTGGAAATTCACCGCGGCGTGCAGGCTGTCCACGGACACGACCTCGGCCATCACGGTCGCCTTGCTGGCCTCGATCGTCGCATCGTTCTTGAAACAACTGGCGATGAGTGTCATCGCCATGAAGGTGATCGTCACGCCGACGACGAGCAGGCCGAGCTGCACGCGTCGCTGGATCACCGGATTCATGCCGTTCAGACTAGCGGGCACCGATCCGCCGGTGGCCGGACCGACCGGTCGCGCACCGCCGGGACGCACCGACAGCCCTACCTCAGTCGCGCTGCGATCGCCGCGTGCACGGATCGCAGCCGTTCGCGGTCGGTGGCGACCTCGACGACCTCGATCCCGCCGGGAGCAGGATCCTCGGCGAGCACCGCGCCGAGCTCACCGACCCCGACCCGACGATGCGGGATGTGGAAACCCGCGCACATCGACGCGATGTCGGTCCGATGCGGGGTCCCGAAGACCCGCTCGTAGGCCCCGGCGTACAGCCCGGTGTTGTAGCGCGGGTCGCCCTGTTCGAGCAGACCGAAGATCCCGCCGCCGTCGTCGTTGGCGACCACGATCCGCAGCGACGACGGGCGCGGCTCGCCCGGGCCGATGACCAGACCGGTCGCGTCGTGCACGAAGGTCAGGTCGCCCATCAGGGCGATGGTCCGCGCGCCGGCCTGATCCCGGTCACGTGCCATGGCGGCACCGATCGCCGTCGAATTGGTCCCGTCGATACCCGCGACCCCGCGGTTCGAGAGGACCCGCACCCCGTCGGTGATCCGGCCGGCCAGGGCGATGTCCCGGATGGGGTTGCTGGCGCCGACGACGAGTTGGTCGCCGGCGGCCATGGCGTCGCTGACCGCCCGTGCGACGTGGAGCCCGGTGGCCGGGCCCGGCTCGTCGAGTTCGGCGGTGACGGCGAAGGCCGCCCGCTCCTGTACCGCCGCGCATTCCTTGAGCCAGTCTTCGCGCGGCTCGCCGACGACCTCGATACGGGTGCCGGTCGCGTAGACGTTGCCGGAGACGTCGGGCCAGCGCGGACCGGTGGTCAGCGCGTAGACGCGGACCTCGGGGTCGGCGAGCAGGCGGGACACCCCGCGGTGCAGCGTCGGCCGACCGCAGATGATCGCCTGCTGGGGCCGGACGGAGTTCAGGCCCAGCGGATGCAGCGGCGTCACCGGCCGCGGTGCCGTCGGTTCGGCGACCGTGGGGATCCCGGCAAGGCCCGGATGGACACCCGACCCGTGCCCCGACACGACCACGGTGTCCAGGGACAGGTCGATCGGCAGCGGGACGTCGAGCTTGCCGACGGGCGCCTGCGTCCAGGGCAGTCCGCCGGGCCGGCCGGAGAACGAGCCAAGGTCGTTCGACGGGTCGGGGCCGGCGAGTTCGTCCGGGTCCGGGACCAGCGGTTCGCGCAGCGGGATGTCGAACTGAACGGGTCCGGCGTTGCCGGTACGCGCGCCCCGGGCGGCGGCGAGCACGCGACCGACCGCCGAGCGCCACTGGCTGTTGGTGTCGAGATCCTGTTCGGCGAGGCCGAGACTGATCGCCGCGCGCACCTGGGTCCCGAAGATGCCGAACTGTTCGACGGTCTGGTTGGCGCCGGAACCGAGCAGCTCGTACGGCCGGTTGGCGCTGACGACGACCAGGGGCACCCGCGCATAGTTGGCCTCGAAGACCGCCGGTCCCATGTTCGCCACGGCGGTGCCGCTGGTCATCACGATGGGCACGGGCTGCCCCGACGACACCGCGAGCCCGAGTGCCAGATAGCCCGCCGAGCGCTCGTCGATCCGCACATGCAGACGCAATCGCCCGGCGGCGTCGGCGGCGTGGAGGGCGAAGGCGAGCGGCGCGTTGCGCGACCCCGGACACAGCACGGCCTCGCGGACACCGCCGCGGATCATCTCGTCGACGATGACCCGGGCCTGCAGTGTGGACGGGTTGGGCCCGGGGGCGTTCTGGGCCGGTCGGTTCATCCCACAAGCCTAGTGCTCTCCCGAGTCCCCACATCGCGGCGGGGAGCGGCGTTACCCTCGTCACGTGGGATTTTACGACGATCGAGTCCTGCCGCACCTCATCGAGCGCACCTGCGGCATGGCGGCGTTGACCCCGCTGCGGGCGCGGGCCTGCGCGTCGTTGTCCGGCCGGATGATCGAGATCGGCTTCGGCTCGGGCCTCAACGTCGGCGTCTACCCGGCCGGGCTCACCGAGGTCGCGGCCGTCGAGCCGTCAACCGTCGGATGGTCGATGGCCGCCGATCGCGTCGCCACCTCCCCCGTGCCCATCGAACGTGCCGGACTCGACGGCCAACGACTGCCGTTCGACGACGACTCCTTCGACGCCGCGCTCACCACCTTCACCCTGTGCACCATCCCCGACCACCAGGCGGCGCTCGCCGAACTCCGCCGCGTGCTGCGTCCGGACGGACAACTCGGATTCCTCGAACACGGGTCCGCCCCCGACGCCCGCGTCCGACGGTGGCAGCGCCGACTCGAACCGATCCAGAAACGCGTCGCAGGCGGCTGCCATCTCACCCGCGACGTGCGCGCCGAGCTCACTGCCGCCGGCTTCGCACTCGGGCCGTTCGATGCGTTCTATCAGCCCGGCGTACCGAAACCGTTCGGCGCGCTGACCGTCGGGACCGCCCGGCCGGTCTGAGGCCCGTGGGCCTACTGTGGAGCCAGTGCGTCGCTGGACAGTGCTGGTACTCCTCACCGCGGTCGCGACGCTCGTTCTGGAGCTCCTCGAGGTCGACGCCGCCGCCCTGTTCGCGGGGCTCGTGGTCGCGGGTGCTCTCGCGATCGCCGGCCGCGCGCCCGGCCGGACGAACACCGACGCCGACGAATCCGACGACCCGATCGTCCCGCGATGGGCGTTCGTGGCGTCGCAGGGTGTCCTCGGCGTCTTCATCGGCACGATGGCCGAGCCCGAGACCGTCGGCGGACTCGGGTCGTCGTGGTTCCCGGTGCTCGTCATCGGCCTGGGGACACTGGTCATCTCGATCGCCTGCGGCGCCCTGCTCGGGCTGCACCGAGACGTCGACTCCCTGACCGGCTCGCCTCGCGCTCGTCGCGGGCGGCGCGTCCGGGCTGGTGGCGCTGACCCGCGAGTTCGGCGGCGACGAACGGATGGTCGCGGTCATCCAGTACCTGCGCGTCGCGCTGGTCACCGTCACCATCCCGGTGGTCGCCTCGCTCGTGTTCGGTGCCGAAAACGGAGCCGCCGCACCGGGACCCGACACGTGGTCGGCGGAGACGCTGCAGAATCAGGCCTGGGGACTGCTGCTGCTGGCGGTGTGCCTGGGCGTCGGGATCCCGCTCGGCCGGTTGCTGCGCATGCCCGCAGCCGGTCTGCTGGGTCCGCTGGCGCTGGCCACCGCGGCCGAACTGACCGGGATCGCCGGTTCCGCCGAGGTGTCCCCCGCACTGCTCGCGGTCGCCTACGCGGTGATCGGCTGGCAGGCGGGCCTCGGATTCACGATGCCGCGGTTGCGTGCGATCGGCCGTGTCCTGCCGCTGGCGCTGGTGTTGATCCTCGTCATCGGCGCCGGCTGCGCCCTGCTGGGGGTCGTGCTGTCCGCGTGGACCGGCGAGTCGATGTTCGACTGCTATCTCGCGACCACTCCGGGCGGGATCTACGCCGTCCTCGCCGCCGCCACCGGGGCGGGCGGGAACGTCGCGTTCGTCGTGGCCGCCCAGATCCTGCGCGTCCTGCTCATGCTGTTCGTGGCGCCCTTCGCCGCGCCCCTCGCCGCTCGGCGGGCGTCGTGACCGTCTCGCCCGACTCGACGGTTACGTGTGACCCCGGTCCCACGTAAGGTCGGGAAGATGAGCGGGGAATCGAACACCGACACGACATCATCCACCTCCCACGGCCGCGAATTCGACGTCGTGGTCTACGGCGCCAGCGGCTTCGTCGGCGAACTCACGGCACGGTATCTGGCCGACCACGCGCCGATCGGTACGAAGATCGCGCTGGCGGGCCGCAACGAGTCGAAGCTGACCGACGCCCGCAAGCGGCTGCCGTTGCGCGCACACGACTGGCCGCTGATCATCGCCGACGCGGAATCACCCGCGGCGCTCGACGCGATGGTCGCGCGCACCCAGGTCGTCTGCACCACCGTCGGCCCCTACCTCAAGTACGGCGAGGCCCTCATCGTGGCGGCGGCCACCGCCGGAACCGACTACGTCGACCTCACCGGCGAGGTGCCGTTCGTGCGGTACGCGATCGACAAGGTCCACGACGTCGCCGCCGCCTCGGGGGCACGCATCGTGCCCTCCTGCGGCTTCGACTCCGTGCCCTCCGACATCACCACCTACGCGCTGCACCGCAAGGTCTCCGACGACGCCGCCGGCGAGATGACCGACACGACCCTCGTCGTCGCGTCGTTCCGCGGCGGGATCTCCGGCGGAACGATCGACTCGATGCGGGTCATCGCCGAGGAGGCCCGCAACGCCCAGTCCCGGCGGCTCATGCTCAACCCGCAGGCCCTCTCGGGCGGCCCCGGCGAGGTCCCGCGGGTCAGCCTGTCCGACGAACCGAGCGACCTGTCCATCATCAACGCCAAGAAGGTCGATCCGTCGCTGCGCGGCACCCTCGCGCCCTTCTTCATGGCCGCCCACAACACCCGGATCGTGCGGCGCTCGAATGCGTTGCTGGACAACGCTTACGGCAAGGACTTCCACTACGCTGAGACGATGAGCGTCGGCGGCGTCCCCGCGGTGTCGACCCTGATCGCCGGCGCCGTCGCGGTCGGTACCGGCGCGTTCATGGGAGCGATGAGTTTCGGCCCCACGCGACGTGTCCTCGACCGCGTGTTGCCGAAGCCCGGTGACGGACCCAGCGAAAAGGCCCGCGAGAACGGTTATTTCGTGGTCGACACGTTCACGCGGACCACCACCGGACGACGCTACAAGGCCCGGATGCGCGCCCAGGGCGATCCCGGTTACAAGGCCACCGCAGTGATGCTCGCCGAGAGCGCGCTGGCACTGGCCCTCGACCGCGACCACCTGCCCAAGCGGGCCGGAGTGCTGACGACTGCCGTGGCGATGGGCGACGCTCTCATCGACCGTCTCCGCAACGCCGGGTTCAGCATCGACGCCACCGAGCTCACCGACTGACCTGACCCGACCCCGCCCGATCGCGTCGTTCGACCCTCCGGCAGCCACGCCGGCGCAGACCGGACCCACTCCGGCACAGTCGAACTCGCGGTCGGGCGGCGTCGTCTTCGGGCCCCGGAAAAATCTGGCACTCTCACCTCCAGAGTGCTAGACGAGTGCCGGATCCGGTGCTATCTTCGTTGGCAGTACAGCGATGAACTGCTCGTCTAACGGGTGGCGAGCAGCCTTGAGAATCAGGAGGTGAACTGCTGTGCTTCGTTTCGATCCCTTTTCCGACATGGATGCCTGGACCCGAGGCATGATGACCGGTTCAGCGGCCGGAACTGCCCGCACTCCCCGCTTCATGCCCCTGGACCTGTACAAGGTCGAGGACCACTACCTGCTCATCGCCGATCTGCCCGGCGCCGATCCCGGTTCCATCGACGTCAGCGTCGACAACGGGGTCCTCACCCTCTCCGCCCAGCGGAGCACGCCGTCCGACGAGGGCGTGCAGTGGCTGACGAGCGAACGATTCTCCGGAACCTACCGCCGCCAACTGACTCTCGGCGACGCCATCGACAGCGCGGCCATCTCGGCGCGCTACGACAACGGCGTTCTCACCGTGACCATCCCGGTCGCCGAGAAGGCCAAGCCGCGGCGGATCGAGGTGGAGTCGGCCGGCCGACCACAGGCGATCGAGACCAGTACGGTCACATGAATTGATCGTTTGGAGCCGCAACACATTTGAGGAAACAGCCGCATGTCGAAGGGGGGTGCCATCGACGACGAATCATCCCGCTCCCTAGTCCGAACAAACCGCAGAACCGTTGGTCTGTCGGGTAAAGCGGTGCCGTCTCTCTCTGCTCCCTGAGGTGCGAGGAGCGATAGCGACAGCCTTTCGCTCCCTGAGGTGCGAGGAGCGATAGCGACGAGCCTCGAAGGGCCTGGCAAGAAATGTTCACCACGCCCTTCGAGGCTCGCTTCGCTCGCACCTCAGGGAGCAGGATCGGCCACGCTTCGCACCCCAGGGAGCAATACGCTGCGCCACAACGAAATCGGGCACCTAGCCTTCGCTACCGGTCAGACCCGAACAGTTCGACGAGCGGCGCCGGGCGGCCGAACAGGAAGCCCTGGGCGTAGTCGAACCCGAACTCCTCGAGCATCGGGAGCAACGCCTCGGATTCGATCCCCTCGGCGACCATCTTCACCCCGGTGGCGGCGGCCATCTCACCGATCGCGCGGACGACGGCGCGGTCGGGCGAGCTGTCGGCCAGTTGCGCGATGAGCGTCCGATCGACCTTCAGGACGTCGACCGGGAGATCGCGGACGTAGCGCAGGGCCGAGAACCCGGCCCCCAGGTCGTCGATGCAGATGGTGCAGCCGAGCTCGTGGAGCGCGTCGATCGCCCGCGACGCGGAGGTGTCGACCCGGATCGCCTGGTCCTCCCGCACCTCGACCCAGACCCTCGACGGCTCGACACCGTGACCGTCGATCAGGCCGTGGACGTACGAGACGAGCCCGTCGTCCCACAACTGCTGCCCGGACAGGTTGAGGGAGACGAACGTGCTCGGCCCGACGTTCCGGGTGATCTCCCCCGACAGGTCCCGGATGGCCTCGCCGATGGCATGCCGTCCGATGGGGGCGAGCAGCGAGATTCCCTCGGCCACAGACAGGAACGCGTCCGGAGCCAGCACGCCGGACTCGGTGTGCCACCGGAGCAGCGACTCGTACCCGACGACCCGCCGGTCGGGTACCGCGACGATCGGCTGATAGAAGACCGAGAAGTCGCGCTCGACCGATCTGGTGAGCCAACCCGCGAGGTCGACCTCGGCCCGGATGTGGCGCAGCATCGTCCGCGATGCGAATGCGACGGCGGTGCGGCTGCTCAGCGCGATGCACAGGGCGGCATCGGCGTGGCGGACCAGATCGTCCTCGGACTCGGCGGCGAGGTGCACATCGCCGACGGCGACGCCCATGCAGACGTCGAGGAACCAGCTGCGTTCCCCGTCGCTCACGGTGTGCGCACCGAGTTTGGTACGGGCCGCCTCGATCAGTGCGTTGCGTCCGCTCTCGTCGTCACCGGCGCCGGTCCACGGAAGGTGGATGAGCCAGTAGAAGTCCGATCGCCGCTGGAAACGCGCCCGCGGACTGATGGGCATCAGCACCTGTTCGATGAAGCGCTCGGCGGCCGCGGCCGACGTCTCGTAGCCATAGGCGACCACGGCTCGGTGGTACGGGTCGACCGACACCGCGATCACCGAGGTGCCGAACGTCAACACGACGTCATCCGCTGGTCCGATCCCCCCAGGGCGACGCCGGGGGCGCCGCAGTTCTCCATCGCGGAGATACTACTCAGCCGGTCCGCTTCCGGGAAGGAGGACGAGGCGCCACCGCTGGCGGACCAGGACCGGCCGTCATGACCGTTCTCACAAATGCCCGCCGCGACGGTTCGACGAAACCGTGTGCAATTTTCGTGGGCCCGGGTCGAGACATCGATTTCTTTTGACAGATGTTCACAAAATCTGAGACCGACGCGGCCGGCGATTCGCCACTATTCTCGGCAGCGCTGCTAACGATTCCGCGAGGTGCGGCAAAACTGCTGGTAAGGTGCTTTCATTGCCTATGCGTAGGACACGAAAGATTACGCGGTTTCCGCCAATGCAGTCGCAGTGGCATTAATGCGAATCTCGGCGAACAAGCGGCTGTCCCCACAGCCGCCGACGGAAAGCGGTCGTGGTAGATGTCGTTGATCAGGAGGGTGCTCCGGCGCTACGACGCCCGGTCGATGGCGACACTGATCAGCACCGGCGGTGTCATCCCGCTGCCGGTCATCAGCGTGCTCGCGCCCGAGACGCTGTACCCGGGCGGCATGCCCATCCTGCTCACCATCTGGTCGTTCATCGCGGTCGTCTTCGCGGTGACGGCCATCCGCGCCCGGCTGACCGACCTCGAGTTCGCGTTCCTGGGCGGGTTGGGGATCGTGGGCATCTGCGGCACCTCGATGATCCTGGCCTCGCCACGATCGTCGACGCTCGTCCTCGCCATCGTCGCGGTCATCCCGGCGATCGGCGCGATCTCGGCGACCACCCGACTCATCCTGTCCCATCTGGCGCTGGCGGTCGTCTGTGCGGCAACCGTCCTCGCGGTGACGACGCCCTCGCTGCCGGAGTACCTGATCAGCTTCGGCGCGATGCTCGGCCTGATCGTGGTGCCGGTCTTCCTGGTCGTCGCGTTGCGCAAGTCGATGGAGGCCGTGCTCGATCAGCAGACCCGCCTGGTCGGGATCGACCCGCTGACCGGCCTGCTGAACCGGCGCGGCTTCCTGATCCGCGCATCGCAGCTCCTCTCGGCCGCACGGTCGTCCACCGGTTGGATCGGCATCCTGCTGCTCGACGTCGACCATTTCAAGAAGATCAACGACCAGTACGGCCACCTCGCCGGTGACGGCGTGCTGCTGGCGGCATCGGCCGCGATCCGCGAGCACGCCCCCGTGGGTTCGGAGGTGTGCCGCTACGGCGGCGAGGAGTTCCTCATGTTCCACGTCGTCCACGACGCGGACGAACTGTGGCTCAGCGCCGAACGCCTACGGGCCGCCGTCGCCGCGGCAGCGCCGGTCACCATCAGCGTCGGCGGCGTCTGCGCGCCGCTGCGCGTCGCCGGCGACCCGCTGGTCTCCGGCCGTTTCGACACCGCCTATTCGACCGACGACGTGATCGGCAACCTCCTGGGCCAGGCCGACGCCTGCGTGTATCAGGCCAAGGAGAACGGCCGGGACACCACGGTCATCAAATCCATCGACGCAGTGACCTGGAACGACGGCGCGCCGAGCGCACATGCCGCCGACGCCGAGCGGACGGTGTCTCCGCCGTCGGCGAGCCTGTACGAGGTCTTCTACCGACGCCCGGCCGACTTCGTCGACATCGACAGCCGGACCAGCGGGCGCTGAGCCGTCGCGGCCTGGAGTGCGTCGGCCTCCCGGCGCATCCGACGCCAGGTCTCCGGGCTCGTGAGGGTGTCGAGCCGGGCGCGGTCCCACCACATGAGCCGGGTGCGGTACCGGTCGTCCGGGAAGGGGGTTGCGGACACCGACTCGTCGAGGCGTCCACCACCGGATTGCCAACGGCGCAGAACGTGGTCGGCCGCGGTCGCCATCATGGCCTCGACCCCGGACATCTCCATGATGACCAGCCCCAACCGCGACAACTGACCGGCCACCGACCCCGCGATCGCCGATCGCTCGTCCACCCAGGCCGTCTTGACCTCGACGATGCCGTCGTGCAGACGTTCTTCGATGGCGTTGACGAGCTGCACCTGACCGGGCTGACCCGCCCATTCGACGAGCGCGTGCGACTGCGCAGCCGCCTCCAACCGGGGTTGGACCCGTAGTCCGCCGACAACCTTGCCCTCGCTGTCGAGCACCGCGAAGAACATCGCGGTGCCCTCGCCGCCGGCGACCTCGTCGTACTCGAGTGCGGCCGCGCACCCGTGGCGGTGGTACGACGCGTCCGCGCCGGCGAGGTACTCACGCCACAGTTCGGGCTCCGACCGCGGGCTCGCCACGACCACCGAGTACTCCGCCCCGGTTTCGGGTGCGATCGATCGCAACATCCCGGTGCGAACCTGATCATTGGTGACTGACATCTTATTCATCGCAGTATTGCCTTCCAGGAATTAGTAAATTTAGAGAACGAGATCTCCCCCGACCCCGCGTGTAATGCTGCCACAAGGCCACATTTATGCACTCCCACAAGCGCAGTTCTTTGTGCCCGACCGTCGCTTTGACGGTTGGCGTCGTGCAATCCCGTGCGACACCATGGGCTTATGCACACGCCGCCGGATGCCGCCGCCACCCTCTACTTCCCGGACGAACTACCCGCCGCGTTGACCGCGGAGCCGTCCCTCACTGTGTCCGACATCACGGCCGGCGCCGCCCGCGCGCTCGATGAACTCCTCCCGCCCGCCGAGCCCGCTCTCCGGGACGAGACACCTCGTTACGCGCACTTTCCCTGGCGTAACGCCCTCGTCAAGATCCCCGGTCCGCGCACGTTCCGACGCCTCCGGCTCGACCGCAACCGGCACAAACTGACCGCGTCGCAGCAAGACGCTGCGGGCGAGCTCCGGATCGGTGTCGTCGGTTTGAGTGTGGGACACGCGATATCACTCACGCTCGCACTCGAAGGCCTTACCGGCGAATTACGCCTTGCCGATTTCGACGATCTCGAACTCACGAATATGAATCGAATTCCGGCGACCCTCATGGATATTCACGACAACAAGGCCGTGATCGCCGCTCGACGCATTTCCGAGATCGACCCCTATCTCACCACCGTCGTACATGTGGACGGCATAACAATCGAGAACATCGATGAATTCCTCGACGGCCTGGATCTCGTCGTCGAAGAATGTGATTCCTTCGATGTAAAGGTCCTCGTTCGCCAGAAATGTCGCGAGCGAGGAATTCCGGTTCTCATGGAGACGAGTGACGGTGGAACCCTCGATGTCGAGAGATTCGACCTCGAACCGGATCGGCCCCTTTTCCACGGCCTGGCCGGCGACCTGCGCATCGAAGATCTCGTCGGACTCGACCGCGCGTCGCTCACCCCGCTCGCCGTCCGGGTACTCGAGCCGACGAAGGTGACCGCGCCGATGGCGGCGTCAGCCATCGAGCTCGGGCACACGGTCACCGCCTGGCCGCAGCTCGGCGGCGACGTCCTCCTGGGCGGCGCCACCGTGGCCGCGGCCGTCCGCCGCCTCGTGCAAGGCGAGTCCCTGCCGTCCGGTCGCGTCCGATTCGACCGGGACGCCTGGTTGGACGGCCTCGAGGACCCGATCGACACCCATGCCTCCGCACCCCCAGCACAACCACCGGCCGACGCCGAACCGCTCCGTCCGCAGGTGCAGCCCGCCGTCGCGGCGATGACCGATCGCGAACTCGTCGTGTACGCCGCGAGCCGCGCGCCGTCCGCCGGGAACCAGCAGCCCTGGCAGATCATCGCCGATGACGACGCCGTCACCATTGTCCTGGACCGCAGCCGCACCTCGACCCTCGACGTCGAGCACCGGGCATCCGCGGTGGCGGTCGGCGCCGCCCTGTACAACGCGCAGGTCGCGGCCGTCGCGCGCGGGGTGCTCGACGACATCGAGATCGTCGACACGGCCGACACGCTGGCCGGCCGGGCACGCCTCAAGGGCATCGACACCGGGTCGCGCTCCGCGGACGCGGAGACCGAACTCGACGCATTGCTCGCCCGCGGCACCCGACGTGGAGTCGGGGACGGATCACCGCTGTCGGCCTCCGATCTCGTCCGACTGCACGATGCCGCCACGAGTGATCGGACCCGGTTGGTGGCGCTCGACGACCGCGCGGACATCGACCGATATGCCTCGATCATCGCCCGATCGGATCGCGCCCGGTTCCTGACGCCCGAACTGCATCGGGAGATGTTCGCCGAGCTCACCACCGATCCGGCCGCCGCCGAGGGCATCGACGTCGCCTCGCTCGACCTACCGCCGGCGATGGCGGGGATGCTCGACGTGTTGCGGCGTGCCGATGTCATGGCGTTGCTCGACGAATGGGGTGGCGGTGCCGCGCTCGGTGCCGATGCCGGCGCCCGGGCCGCGTCGTCGTCGGCGATCCTGGTCCTGGTGCAGCAGGGCACGACCCCCGCCGATTACCTCCGCGGTGGGATCGTCGCGCAGCAGCTGTGGGTGGCCGCCGAGCGTCTCGGCTTTGCGGTTCACCCGATGACACCGACGTTCCTCTACGCCGGGGACGACGCGACCGCGCGAACGCTGTCGAGCAATCACGGCGACGAACTGGCCGCCCTGCGCGACGAGATGCTCGAGACGTGGCCCCTCGATGCCGGCGAGGCGCCGACCATCGTGCTGCGCCTGTCGCGCACGGATGCGCCGGTGGAGGTGAGCCGTCGGCTGCCCGTGCGCCCGCCGACGAGTGCTGGTCAGGCCTGACCGGGGTTGAGCTTGATGAACAGGGCATCCATCTCCGCACAGAGGCGGTCGCCGTCGTACAGGGTGCCCTTGATGAAGACCTTGCGCCCCTCGATCCGATCCGCCCAGGCGTGGATTCGCAGCGGCGTGTTCAGCGGTGTGATCGACCGGTATTGCACGGTCAGGTACGCGGTCCGGCTGACATGCTGGATCGCGACCGCCGACGCGAAGCCGCCCACGTCGTCGAAGGCGACCGCGACATGACCGCCGTGCGCGGCGTTGTTCCCGCCGAGGTGGAAATCGCGGAACGTCAGTTCGGCGACGACCCCGTTGTCGTTCACCTCGGTGACCACATACGGCGGCAGGGTGATGTTGCCGCGCGACGGGAGGTCGATGCGGGTCCCCGCCGGTGAGTGCCACTCGTCGATCCGGGAATCGGCGAGCCGGTCGTTGAGCGCCCTCAGTGACTCGATGAGTTCGTCGACGAGCTCGTCGTCGGGACAGGCGTAGCGGGCGTTGTCCATCAGCAGGCGGACCTGCTCACTGAACTCGCCGTAGCGGGGTCCGCCGCGGTCGGTGGTGATGGCCGCATGGGCCCGGAAGCCACCCTCGTGCGGGTCCTCGTCGACGGTCTCGACGGCGCGATCGTTCGCTTCGCTCACCGGCCAACCGTATAAGAGCCGGCGGTGCCGCGCCCTAGCCGGTGTCGGTGTCGGTGTGCCGATCGGTACGACGGCGGTCGGCGAGATCCACACACACCCCGCCCCGGGCCAGCCGGCGCGTGGACTCGGGTATGTAGTCCGGCACGCCACGCGGACCGCGTTCCTTCTCGTCTCGGATCCGGACCGCCCTCCCGACGATCATCGCGACCGCCGCGGACACGACACACCACGCGCCCCCGAGGATCAGAATCCACCCCCATACAGCCATACGGACAGCTAAGCATCCGAAACTGAGATTTCGGTGATGTTCGAGCCGAAGACCGGCCGGCATCCAATGGTTGAATGCAATCCGCGTCGAACCCGTCACGACTTCGTGACCTCTTCCGACCAATCCGCCGCTTGCAGGCGTGCGAAGCGCCCGGTCGCCGCGTCGATAGGCTGACCCCATGAGTGCGACGCCCGACACCCAGGGACCCTCCGGCCAACCCTTCGACCCGGCATCGTGGGCGGTGGTGCCCGGCTTCGACGACCTGACCGACATCACCTATCACCGCCACGTCGGCGAGGGCCGCGAGTTTGGGATCGTGCGCGTCGCATTCGACCGTCCCGAGGTCCGCAACGCCTTCCGCCCGCACACGGTCGACGAGCTGTACCGCGTCCTCGACCATGCGCGGCGGTCACCCGACGTCGGCACGATCCTGCTGACCGGCAACGGCCCGAGCCCCAAGGACGGCGGGTGGGCGTTCTGCAGCGGCGGCGATCAGCGCATCCGCGGGCGTAGCGGTTATCAGTACGCCACGACACACGACGACGACGTCGCTGCGGCCGGCGCCGAGACGGTCGACGCGGCTCGGGTGAAGGCCGAGGGCGGGCGGTTGCACATCCTGGAGGTCCAGCGCCTGATCCGGACGATGCCCAAGGTCGTGATCGCGGTCGTCAACGGCTGGGCGGCCGGCGGCGGGCATTCCCTGCACGTCGTGTGCGACCTGACCCTCGCCTCGGCCGAGCACGCCCGGTTCAAGCAGACCGACGCCGATGTGGGTTCCTTCGACGCCGGTTACGGCAGCGCCTACCTCGCCAAGCAGGTCGGGCAGAAGTTCGCGCGCGAGATCTTCTTCCTCGGGGACGCCTACGACGCCGAGACCATGCACCGGATGGGTGCGGTCAACCGCGTCGCCCCGCACGCCGAGCTGGAGGCCACCGCCATCGACTGGGCGCGCCGGATCAACAGCAAGTCGCCGACGGCCCAGCGCATGCTGAAGTTCGCGTTCAACCTCACCGACGACGGCCTCATGGGCCAGCAGGTGTTCGCCGGTGAGGCGACTCGCCTGGCCTACATGACCGACGAAGCCGTCGAAGGACGTGACGCGTTCCTCGAGAAGCGCGACCCGCGCTGGGACGATTACCCGTACTACTACTGAGCCGGGTGCCCGACAGTGTCGAACGCACAGAGCATTCATTGAGGGCGGGTGACGACCAGCGTCGCTCGTCTGACGTAGATCGACGTTGGATGTGGGCGATCATTCTTCAGCGGGTTCGACCCCGTCGACAACGCAGCTCACGCTCCTCCGGGTTCTCGACCGGAGTCGTGAGTTGGCCACTCGCAGGCGATTCCGGTCGATATTGACACCGCCCTGATCGAACCGGCGGCCAAACCAGGTCCGGTGCGAACGACGCCGCCGAATCGAGCTGAGAGACCACACCCGCCTCGGCGTGCGGCAGTAGTACGCGGTGAACCGTAGGTGCGTCGCGTGGCCTGCCAGTGCGCCAGACACCTCCAGATCGCGGCGCCGCCGCTGTCGTGGCGTCAACTCGACGCGGCGTTGCCGACCTGCACGCGCAGAAATCCAGTCCGCGAAATGATGAGAGGCGCACCGCCTTTCATGACATGATGGCAGGCGCACTCCGCGGCGATGAATTCGAAACGACTCACCGATGATGCTGCACCGCATAGTACGCCGAAACTTTCTTCCGTAGCGCGACGTCACGGTCCCTCTCGGCGAGCTCGGCACGCAGTCTAGTCCGTTCCGCGCGCTCACCCGCCGCCTCGGTCGGGCGGCACCTTGCGATCTCGTGGACGTTGAGTTCCCGTGCCACCTCGGTGGCCGGCCGTCCACCATCAATCACCCGACGAGCAGCGCCTGTGCTCAGGAGTAATCGACCGCTTCCTGACCAAGCAGATACCTCTGCAGCAGGACGACGCGCGACATTCGGTCACACGACCGTCGTCGGTCAGCAGCACATCTACCGTTCTGGGACAGAATACGGTACGTATGTGACAGGATTAGACTACTGACGACGATCGAGGCACAATCAACGAAACATGCTGCACAGTAGCCAGTTTCGCGATTTCCGAGCCTGTGGAAACTCCTCGAAATAGAACCCATGTTCCTGTACCTTGGAGTCATGCCAGAGCTCACCACGCTCCTCGATCAGCTCGTCGAGACCGCCCCACCCGCCGACGATCCCACGGGCAGAGCAACATTCGACGCCCTTGACACGTGGCGTCTGATCCGCAACCTTGCAGATCATCAGATCGCCACGCACGCAGCGCAACTCGACGAACTAGGCGTCGCCCAGAAGGCCGGTAGCACCACCAAGAGACTGCTGATCGAGTCAGGACATGCACCGGCCGCCGCTCTTCGCACCATGCGCAGTGTCGACGTCCTGCCCACTCTGCCCGCTGTGGCGCGTCACGCTGCCGACGGGCGACTGTCGAGCGAGATCGTCGATGCCATCGTCCGCGGCATGAATGAGATCGACAAGCGTTGTGGTGAGGCGCTTTCCGAGGATGAGCGCTCCCGCTATGAGATCGAACTGATTGCCCAAGCACTCTCGGGCGCAACACCGACAGACGTGTTCAAGCATGCGCGGACTATCGGCAACACACTCGCCGACACCGCCGACACCGGTGTACCGGCCGCCGACGACCCATCGCTGAACGCGGTCAACGCCCACACCACCGACGACGGCCGCGTCGAAGTACATGCCGACCTCACCCAAATCGTGGGAGAGAAGTTCCAGGCCATGATCGACGAACGCTCCTGCCCCAGGCCCGAACCCGACGGCGCACAGGATCGACGCACCGCCGAGCAACGCCGCGCCGACGCCTTCGAACTGATCCTCGACCAAGCCGCGATCGGCGCGAGCATCAACACCGTCGGAAGCCCACGCACGCAACTGATGCTGACCATCCCCGCCACGGGAGACCTCGCAACACTGCCGTGGACCGGATCGGTCAGCCATGCCACCGCGAAGCAGGTCTCCTGCGACGGATCCTTGACCGAGATCGTCCTCGACAGTGAGGGCGTACCGCTGCAGATGGGTCACACCCGTCGGTTGTATCCGGCACACCTCCGCAAAGCGATCATCGTCCGCGACGCGTGCTGCATCAAATGTGGTGCACCGCCGTCCCATACGCAGGTGCATCACATCAGGCCGTGGGCCGACGGCGGACCCACCGACCTCGACAACGGCTGCCTGCTCTGCCAGCGCTGCCACACACAGGTCCACCACCACGGGTGGGACATCGTGATGGGTTTCGACCGCCACCCCTGGCTCGTACCGCCCGTGTCGATCGATCCGCAACGCCGACCGCTACCCGCATACAACCGACGCACCATGCGCCTCGACGACGCCGCCTGACCGGCCCTCCGACACACACTTTCGCGCAGCACCTTTTCGCACCCGGCCATCGCCCGGGATCGCATCTGTCCCTTGACAACTCCACAGTGACGCCCCAGTCGGCTCCGTTCCCGGTCAGATCGTCGGCCGGGGACGGGCCGTCGGGACCACGAGAGAACTCCGCTCTCTAGGACTGAGCTTGCGATCGTCCCCCTCCGCTCCCTGAGGAGCGAGCTTGCGAGCGTCCCCCTCCGCTCCCTGAGGAGCGAGCTTGCGAGCGTCACGAAGGGTCTTGGCGAGAGGAGTTGCGAAGACCCTTTGTGACGCGCCCTCCGCAAGCTCCGGACGCTCCTCAGGGAGCAGGGGCGGACGCGCCCTCCGCAAGCTCCGGGTGCTCAGTTCTCCGGCCCGCACGCCGGGACGTCGACGGTGACGGTCGGGTCGTCGACGAGCGGCTGGATCGGGACCTCGGCGTCCCCGTGTGCCGAGGTCGGCTCGTCGATCTTCAGCACGATGGTGGCGGTCTCGCCCGGTGCGATGCCCACGCGGGTCGAGTAGTACGGCCGACCGTGCAGGGCCTGCTCGACGTAGAAGGCCCCGCCCTCGCCGAGGGTCATCTCCTTGAGGACCGCGCCCTTCGTCGCCAGGAACTCGACGTTGGCGAGGTTGGTTCCCTTCTTCACCGACAGTTCGGTCCCGAGGTTGCCGGCGACGTAGTCGGTGGTGTCCGTGGTGTCGAGGGTGTTGGTGAGCTTCACCGTGATCGTCGACTCTCTGGTGTCACCCTCGCACCCGCCCGAGGTGTAGCTGATCTCGCGCCGCAGGAAATAGTCCAGCTTCGTTCCGGACGCATTGCCGATGGCCACCTGCAGATAGGGCGACGACGTGTCGGAGATCTGGTGACCCAGCTTCGTCGACTCGAGGATCTTCTGATCCTCGGCATCGGTGCTGTACACCATGATCCGCCGCTCGTGCACGCCACGGCCGAGCGCCTCGAGCAGATCCCGCGTGCTGCCGCCGGAGGTGACGAGTTTGTTCACCACGGCCTGGGAGATGGCCTGCAGGTAGTCCTTTCGCGCGGCGTTGTCGTCGGCGAAGCGCTGATACGCCGTCGACAGCGTGATCGGGACGACGTTGTCGGCGGTGATCTTCTCCCGTCCCACCGACACCGGGCCGACGACCTCGAGGACATACTTCAGCGCGATCGGATCCAGCGCGATCGCCCCGTCGAGCTGGCGGCCGGTCTGGGCGCGCCAGTTCGCCAGCCAGATCTGCGCGGCGTCGGGGAAGTGGGCGCTGAGGTTGCCGTTCCGGAAGTCGGTGTAGGGGCGGTAGTAGGAGTAGATCGCGTCGTACTCGGGGCCGAGGTTGATCTGCGGGGTGGCCGGGTCGCGGAACTCCGAATTCGCACCGAGCTCGGGGATGGTCACCCGGCCCCCGGTCGCGTTCAGTACCGCGAAACCACCGACGAGGCCGCCGGTTCCACGAGCCTCGGACGGTGTCTGGAACGCCATGAAGTAGTTGCGCGGACCGTCGGCGCCGAGCATCGACGGGACGAGTTCGGCCGCGATGCTCGTCGCCTGCACCGTCGAGTCGGCAGCCTCGACCTGCTCGGCGAGCTGAGCCCGGGCATCGGCCACGACGCCCAGCCAACTCGGTTCGATCGCCGAGACCTGGGCGGCCACCGCCGCCGACTCCTCCGCGACCGACTTCAGCGCCGGCTGCGCATCCCGCAGCAGTGCCAGGTTCACGGTGTTGCCGGTGCGCAGGCGATTCGGGTCGAGCACGGTGGCGAGGTCGGCAGCCGGCACCAGCACGTCGGCCGACAGCGCCGCAACGGCATCGCTCATCTGCTGCACCGATTTCAGCGGCGATCCGACGACCGGCACCGCCGCAGCCGCCGACCACAGGAAACCGTTCGCACGGTCCTGGGCGTCCTCGGCCCGCACCGACGCCGCCTCGGCCGCCTGACGGGCGCCGGCCTGATCGCCGTCGAGCATCAACGCCCGGGCCCTGCTCGCATCCGCGCGCACCGATTCCAGGTCGTCGCGGACCTGGAATGCCGAGTACGCCAGCCAGATCAGCGCGGCGGCGACGAGCAGCAGCACCACCGCGACGACCTGGACGACGCGGTTACCCGCCAGTCGCCGGATCATCGGCTCTCCCCCGTCGCGTGCCGGCCCGGTCGAGTGGCGGAGGCCTGCTCGGCGGACGATTGGCCCGCTCGCTTCGCTCCCGGCGCCGCCAGCCACGTGACCAACGCCTCGACCTTCGGTTCGACCTCGGCGAAAACCCGGTCGAAGTCCTCGCGCGGGCGGCCCATCGGGTCGACGATGTCGAGCAGGTCCGAGTTCGGATCGAGGCGTCCACGCCCGGCGATGATCTCCGGCAGCGCGCCGAGGTCGCAGAGCGCCGCGAACTCGGTCAGCGTGAACACCCGCTTCCAGCGTGCCGGGGCCATCTGCTGCGCGGCGGCACGGTGTTCGCGGCTCATGCACAGCACGAGGTCGGCCTCGGTGAGCATCGGCGGACGCAGATACCGGGACTCGAACCCCGATGCGTCGTAACCGTTCTCGACCAGGACGGCGGAGGCGTGCGGATGGATGGGCTGCCCGTTGAGCGCTCCGACACCGGCGCTCGACGACGTCACGGGGACACCCGCCAGGCCGGCGAGGCCGGTCAGCACGCGTTCGCCGATCGGTGAACGACAGATGTTGCCCGTGCACACGAACAGGATCGACATCTGCGGCGTCGCCGCTTCGGATCCGGTCACCATTCCTCCTCGATTCTGCGGGCAACCCGCGCCAATACGTCCGGCTGCCCCAGCTCTGCGTGCGCCGTGCCGGCGTGCAGCACGTCGACGACGACCCGTCCGTCCGGATCGACCGCACGCGTCCAGGCGTCCGGGTCCGGGTTGTCCTGCGCCGCAACGTAGAGCACCTTACCGGCGGCCACCGGACGCAGGTCGTAGGAGCGCGCCGCCGCGGCCAGGCCCCTCGTCCGGTCCTCGAACCGCCGCAGTGCGTCGGGGTCGTGCTGCTCGGCCAGGGCACGCAGGGGGTGATCGGCGGCTCGCAGCTCCGCGTCGTCCACCGTGGTCAGTTCGGCCGGCGTCCGCGCGTCGAGCAGCACCAGCAGCGCGACCTCTTCGCCGAGTTCGACGAGCCGGCGCGCGATCTCATGGGCGACGATGCCGCCGACGGACCAGCCGACGACCCGGTACGGTCCCTGCGGCTGGGTCGCCCGGATGGCCTCGACGTGCAGTGCCGCGATGCCCTCGATCGTCGTCGGAAGATCCCGCTCGGCGAGTACGAGTTCGGGCAGTTGCAGGCCGAACACCGACGCCGACGGCAGGGACTCGCCCAGCGCCCGGAACGGTTCGACGATCCCGGTCGCGGTGTGCACACACCAGACCTCGGGTCGTCGGCCGGTGCCGGGCGACAGCGGCACGACGCGTCGGCCGCTAACGCCGCCTTCCGGGTCGTCGAGCAGCCGGGCGATCTCGGCCGGGGTGCGATGACCGAAGAGTTCCGCCGCGTCGACGACCCGGCCCGTCCGGCGGGCCAGTTCGTCCCGCAACTGCAGCAGGGCGAGCGAATGCCCACCGGCGGCGAAGAAGTCGTCGTCCATGCCGATGGGTGTCCCGGCACCGTCTGCGCCCGCGTGCGGACCGGCCGCCGCGTCGCCCAGCACGGCCCGGAAGGCGTCGAGAACCGCTGCCTCGGTGGCGGTTCCCGGTTCGCGCACGGACTCCGACCAGACCGGTTCGGGCAGTCGGCGTACGTCGATCTTGCCCGCGCCGCTGAGCGGCAGGTCGTCGAGTACGACGATCCGGCTCGGCACCATGTGCCGCGGCAGCGACGATCGGCACGCGGCCCGGAGCTCGGTGGCCGGCACCGACGGTGCCACCACATAGGACACGAGCGCTGGTCCGACCGGGCCCGGCCGCAGGACGGTCACCGAGCGCTCGGCGCCCGCCCGCACGATCACCGCGTCGATCTCGGCGGGTTCCACTCGCTGACCCCGGATCTTGACCTGACGGTCCGCCCGGCCGACGTAGACCAGCTCGCCGGTGTCGCGATCCCACCGCACCAGGTCCCCGGTGCGGTAGCGGCGCACGCCGTCGGCGCCGGCGACGAACGTCGCAGCGGTGAGCGCCGGATCACCGAGATAGCCACGGGCGACCCCGGTTCCGCCGATGTACAACTCGCCGACGACACCCGGCGGGACGTGGCGCAGCTGGGCGTCGAGCACCTCGGCGCCGATGCCCGGGCGCGGATGCCCCAGTCGGATCGGGTCGCCGCGCCGGAATGCACTGGTGGACACGGTCACCGTCGTCTCGGTGGGGCCGTAGATGTTGAGAACCTGGGCATGTTCCGACCACACCGCGGCCAGATCGGCCGAGAGTGCCTCGCCGCCGATGTACACCAGGCGCAGCGCACCGATCGCCGCCGGTCGCAGTGTGCGGACGACCGAAGGCGTCGCCGTGAAGACGCTGACCCCGGTGCGGTCGAGGAACCGGGCGAGGTCGTCCCCGCCGGTGATCCCGGCCGGGACCACCACGAGGGTCGCGCCGGCGGCGAGTGGCAACAGCATGTCGTGGAACGTGGCGTCGAATCCCGGACTGATGGCCATCCCGACGCGGTCGTCTGGTTCGACGTCGCCGAGCGAGGCCACGCGGTGTACACCGCGATGGGTGACCCCGACGATGTTCGGGGTCCCGGTGGTACCCGACGTGGTGATGACGTAGGCCAGCGCGTCGCGCGACACCGATGTGACCGGTTCGGACACAACCGGTTCCGTCGGTTGGGCGGGGATGTCGGCGGGCGTGATCACACTCGCGGACGCGCCGGCGACCACGTGGTCGATCCGGGCCGTCGGGTAGGTGACGTCGACCGGTACGCACACCGCGCCGATCCGGCTGACCGCCCAGATCGCGACGACCGACTCGATCGACCGCGGCACCACGACGGCCACCGCGTCGCCGGCACCGAGCCCTCGACGTCGCATCGCGCGGGCGGTCACCGAGACCCACCCGTCGAATTCGCGGTAGGTCAGGGACCGGTGCTCGTCGGCGATGCCGGGACGGTCGCCGTACGCCTCGACAGCCGACGTGAAGAGCTCGGCCAGCAGCGGTTCGGCCCCCGTGGTCGATGACGCCCGCGCTCGGTCGGCGACGAAGCGTCGTTCGGCGCCGGTCAGCGGCTCGATGGCCGCGAGACGACGTGACGGCTCCCCCACGACGGCGGCGACCGCGGCGACCACTCGCTCGCCGAGAGCGCGGATCGTGCCCTCGTCGAACAGTTCCCGGCCGTGGTGGACGCGCAACCGCCAGCCGCCGGCGTCGGGCACCGCCTCGACGTGGATGTCGAACTCGCTGCGCGGCGACATCCACGTCGACGCGCCGGTGTCTGCCGGGTCGGGCCCGGGCATCTCCGGATCGGCCATCGAGAACGCCACCTGTACCAGCGGATGCCGCCCGGGGACGCGCGGCGGATCGATCAGGGCGACCACATCGTCGAAGGCGATCGCAGCATGATCGAGCGCCGCCAGGTCGTCGTCGCGGACCGCCGTGATCAGCTCGCCGACGGTCATGCCGGGGCGAATCCGGGTGCGTAACACGACGGTGGAGATGAGCATGCCGACCGTGCCGGCGGTGTCGGAGTCGCGGCGCATCGAGGCGGGCGTGGCCAGCGCGATGTCATCGGACCCCGACTGCACCGCGAGGGCCAGCACCAGCGCCGCGTGCAGGATGTGGAACTCGCTCGCCGACGCCCGGCGCGCGGCCGCCGGAATCGCCTGTCCGACCGCATCTTCCAGCAGATACTCGGTCGTCGAGGTCCGCAGGTCCCGAACGACGGGGCGGCGCTGGGCGAGGTCGAGCTCGCCGCTGTGCCCCTCGAGCGCGCGCCGCCAGAAGTCCACCAGGGCAACCCGGGATCGCTCGTCGTCGGCCGCCATCTGCCGGGCGACCGCCGCGAAACCCGTCGGCGCCGGGCCGAGGTCGTGACCCGCCAGCAGCGACGCGAGCTCACGCTGCACGATGCCGGCGGATTCACCGTCCATGGTGATGTGGTGCGCGATCACCACGACCGCCACCGGGGTCACCTGATCGTCGCCGGTGACCAGCCACACCCGGACCGGTGGCTCACCGGTGAGATCGAAGGCCTCCCCGAGCATCCCGATCCCCGCGGGCGTCGTGAGCTCGGCCGCACCCACCCGCCGCAGGGACGGGCGCCAGGCGTCGAGAACACGCTGCCGGGGACCGTCAGGCGTCGCGAGGTAGCGGGTACGGAGCGCGGGATGGCGGTCGACGAGGGCCTCGACCGCGCCGATGACCGCAGACTCGTCGGTTCCGGGCGGCACGGGCACCACCGCGGGCACGGCGTAGATCGGCACCGCTCCGAGCATCTGCGCGGCCACCCACATCCGGCGCTGCGTCGGGGCGAGTGGGAGGTCGCCGAGGTCGGCCTCCGACGCGCCGGTCGGCGAACCGCCTCCCGCATCCGTCCCCTCCGCGGGGAGTTCGGTCACCGCCCGTGCGAGCGCGACCGGGGTGGGGTTCTCGAAGAGCAACCGGGTGGGCACGCGGACGCCGAGCCGGCGCCCCAGCGCGGAGGTCACCCGTGTGGCCGAGAGCGAGGTACCGCCCATCGTGAAGAAGTCGTCGGCGTCCCCCACCGAACCCGGTGAGGCCTCCAGCACCTCGGCCATCGCGTCGGCGATCGCCGCGACGAGTGGGGCCGAGGACACCGCATGCGACGACGCCCCGGCACCAGCCGGCGCCACCGCGGTGCCCGATACTCGTTCGGCCGCAATGACGTCGACGTCCGGTCCGTCGACCTCCGGGAACGGCTGATCGGCATCGGTTGCCGCCGCGACGACCGATCTGCGGAAGTCGTCGAGAAGCGCCTGCGCGACCACGGTCGGGACGGCGGCGGAGTGCACCACCGTGATGTGCAACTCGTCATCGCGTTCGGCGAGAACGACCTCGACGTCGAACTTGGCGTCCACGGTCTCGGTGTACTCCGGGACCAGCCTGGCGATCACGGCATCCGCCTCGGGACCCGGGCCACCCGCCGACGCTCCGCCCAGCACCACCTCGCCGGAGGACTGGGGCACGACGTCCTGGTTGACCAGCAGTACCGAGATCAGCGGGTCCCCGGCCTCCCGGCCGTCGGGACGGACCATACGGGCGACGTCCTCATAGGGGACCTCACTGTGCGGTTGGGCGGCCAGGGCGGCATCGCGAGCCCGCACGACGGCCTCGCGGATCGGGAGCCCCGGATGCAGCCGTGTCCGCAGGGCCACGGTGTTGACGAACATGCCGACCACCGACTCCCACTCCGGCGCATGCCGGCCGTGCACCGGTACGCCGATCAGCAGGTCCCACTCACCGGTCCACCGGCCCAACACCGTCGCGAGCGCGGCGTGCGCCACCTGGAACACACTCGCCGACATCGCTTTCGCGGTCTGGTGCAGTGAATCCGTGCCGACGATCGACGCCGACAACCGCCCGGTCGCAGCGTCGCGCGGCCGACCGCCGGTGTCCGCGATTCCCGGCAACCGGAGCGGGCCGGGGGCATCGGCGAGCGTCGACGTCCAGAAACGCAGTTGCCGTGCGTATCTGCTGCGCGGATCGGACGGGTCGCCAAGGCGCGCGATCTGCCACTGCGTGAAGTCGGCATAGGTGAACGCCTCGTCGGCGGGGACCGAGAGCCGCTGGCCGTCGTAGGCACGGAGCAGGTCCGTGAGCAGCACCCGGATCGACCACCCGTCGATCGCGACGTGATGCAGGACCACCGCCAGATGGGTGTGCGGATCCTCCGCCGAGTCGAGCTCGAAGACCGCGGCCCGGAACCCGGTCTCGGACTCCAGATCGAACGGCCGTCGCAGGAAGTCCTCGACGTCACGACGGAGACCCTCGGGACCCGCCGCGGCGTCGACGAGGTGATGCCGTAGCACCGGACTCCGGTGCTCGATCCGGCGCTGCCGTGGACCCGACGGCGAATCCGGGTGGACCGTCCGGAGGACGGCATGAGCCGCGACCACCTCGTCGACCGCCTTCCGCAGGCGGGCGAGGTCGACACGGCCACTCATCCGCAACACGAGCGGAACATGGTAGGCCGTCGAACGCGGATCGAACTGATGGTGAATCCACATGCGGCGCTGCGGATATGCGAGCGGCAGGAACTCCGGCACCGGGAGTCGGGTGGGTGCCGCGCCGGACTCCACTCCGCTTCCGGCGCCGGTATCACCCGGCCCGGCCAGCAGTTCGTCGACACGTCGCGCGACTCCCGCGACCGTGCGTGCTTCGAAGATCTCGCGGACCCCGATGTCCGCACCGGTCGCCGCCGTCAGCCTCGACGTCACCTGCGTGGCCGACAGCGAGGTACCACCCTCGGTGAAGAAATCGGAATCGGCGTCCAGCGACTGAACGGGACGGTCGAGGACCTCCGCCCACACCGCGGTCACCAGTTCCTCGGTGGCCCCCGACGGCGGCCGCCCGGGGCGGACATCCGAACCCGCTGCCGCACCGGCGAAATCGGGATCGGGCAGCGCCGCCACGTCGATCTTCCCGTTGCGTCCGAACGGCAACGCCGGGACACCGACGATCGCACTCGGGATCATGCTGCGCGGCAACAGGTGCGCGAGCTGACGAGGCAGGTCGGCCACTTCCGCATCGTCTCCGTCGACCACGACCCACGACACGAGGATCTTCTCGCCCGCCGGGGTGGTCCTCGTCGCGGTCACCGAGGTCGCCACGCCGGGCAGCCCCGACAGCGCCGCATCGACCTCACCCGGCTCCAGCCGCACGCCGCGGATCTTCACCTGATCGTCGGTGCGACCGTGGATCACGAACGTGCCGTCGGGACGACGGTGGACGAGGTCACCGGTCCGGTACATCCGCCCGCCGGCGCTGAACGGGTCGGCGACGAACGCCCCGGCCGTCGTCGCCGGGTCGTCGAGATACCCTCGGGCAAGGCAGTTCCCGGAGAGGTACAGTTCGCCGACGGTGTGGTCGGGCACCCGTCGCAGCGCACGGTCGAGCACATACATCCCCACACCCACCAGCGGCGCGCCCATGTGAATCGGTCCGCCCGGAGTCGCCGTGTACCGCGCGCTGCTCACCGCCACGGTCGCCTCGGTCGGGCCGTACTCGTTGCTCAGCGTGTGGCCGGCCGTCCACTCCCGGACCAGCCCGGCGCCGAGGGGTTCACCGCCGACCGCCACGTGACGAACACCGGGGAGTTCGTCGGGCCGCAGGGTCGCGGGCACCGACGGGGTGGTCAGCAGGACGCTGACCCGTTCGGCGTCGACGAACTCGGCGAGCTCGTCCGCGGCGATGACATCGGGCGGGCACACGACGATCGTGGCGCCGGCGACCCGCGGGGGCACGAGCCCCATCAGGTGGGCGTCGAATCCGGTTGCATACGTGTGCAACACCGCGTCCGACGAGTCGAGCCGCAATCGGGCCACGGTGTCGCGCGCCCAGTCCGTGAGGCCCCGATGGGTCACCTGCACACCCTTGGGCAGTCCGGTCGTCCCCGAGGTGAAGGTGATGTAGGCGACGTCGTCCACCGACAGCGGGCGCACCCGCTCGGCGGCGGCGAACGGCAGCGAATCCGGCGCATTCGCAACGGAATCGGTATGTCGGGCGAGCAACTCGTCAAGGGCGAGCACCGGGATGCCGCCGGTCACGGATTCCGCGGTCGCCGCGAGGGTGACAACGGCACGCGGTCGGCACCGCTCGATGATCATCTGCCGGCGCCCCGCTGGGTCGGCCGGATCGACGTTCACGAACGCTGCGCCCGCGCGGGCGACCGCGACCGTGGCGAGCACGCCGAAGACCGAGCGCGGCAGCAGGGCGACCACCACGTCCCCCGGACCGATTCCCGCCTCGATGAGCGAGCGAGCCGTGAACGTCGCGAGCCGGTCGAGGTCGGAATTGGTGAGCGAGACACCCGGCCCGGGCACCGGATGGCGCCGGTCGACGACCGCGATCGCATCCGGATCGTCAGCGAGCCCACCGGTCAGCAGCTCGTCGAGCGTCTCGAACTCGCGAATCCGATTCTCCGGCGCGATGTCCGGCACCGACGTCGGGTCCGACGGGGCGAGCAGCGCCGCGACCGTCCGGTTCGGTTCGCGCACCCCGCGCCGGATCGTCTCGACGACGAGGTCGCACAGAGCGTCCAGTCTCGCGGCACTCGCCACCGCATCCGTGCACGTCATCATCAGATGCAGCGCACCGTCCCGGCGGTACATCGACACGTCCACACCGAACAGCGGCACTCCCCCGAAGGCACTCGCGTCCGACGGGACGCTCGCTGCCGCAGCCGGACTCGCCGCCACCAGCTCGTCCGGGACGGCGCCGAGGGAGACCTCGAACAGCGGGGTGCCCGCCTTGACCCGACCGGGATCGGCGATCTCGGTGATCTCGGTGAGCGGGAGGTCGGCGTGCGCGAACGCGCCGAGGTCGACCTCGGTGACCGAGGCCAGGAGGTCGACGAACGGTAGGTCGACGTCGATCGGGGTGTGCAGGGGTACGGCACGGGCGAACAGTCCCGGCACGGAGACCAGGCGCGGGTCGATCCGCCCGGACAGGGCGGTGCCGATCGTGACCACCTCGGCGTCGGATTGCCTTGTCAACACCGCCGCGAGCGTGGTGTGCACGAGGATGAACGGAGTGCTGTGTCTGGCCACCGCCAGTTCGTCGAGTGCTCCGGTCTCAGTGCGGTCGAGCGTCCGGAGCGCACGGTGCACCACCGCTCGTTCCCGCGCGGACGGACGCGGGGCCGCCGGGTTCAGTTCGGGGAGGCGCAGCGGTTCGACGGCACGATCGAACGCCGAGACCCAGTGCGCGACGAGCTCGGTCCGCCGGGCGGCCAACGACCCGGCTCGCCACGCCGAGTACTCCTGGTAGTCGACATCGGCGGGCGCCGAGAGGGTTCCGGACAGGGCGGATCGCAGCTCTGCGAACAGGATGCCGAACGACTCGCCGTCGACCGCGATGTGGTGCGCGACGACGAGAAGCCAGGTCTGCCCGTCCGCCACGCAGATCCGTACCCGCCAGGGCAGTTCGGCGGCCAGGTCGATCGGCGTGTGCAGCAAACCCAGCGCGGTGTCGACCGAGTCGACGTCTGCGACCGAGACCGACTCCGCCAGTTGCGCTCTCAGTACACCTGCGACCTGGGAGTCGGGACGGCGACGCTGCACCGGGCCGTCGGGACCCGAGGGGAACACGGTGCACAACGCGTCGTGCCGCGTCACGATCGCGAGCAGGGCTCGGCGCAGCTCGTCGGGGCCAGCGTCGACGGGGAGGGCGAGCGGCATCAGATACCCGGTGAAGTCCGGCTCGGTGCGCCACCGGAGCCACAGATCCATCTGCTCGGGGGTGAGCGGCAGATCCACCCCGTCAGCGGCCGCGAAGTCGGTGAGACCGGCCCGGGCGGCGTCGGCCGTCATGCGTCCGGCACTCGCCGCGGACTCGATGTGCGCGGCGAGCGCGGCCACCGTCGGGTGGGCGAACACATCGGCGACGGAGACATGGTCGCCGGTGCCCGTCAGCGTGGCCGCGAGTCGCGCTGCCGACAGCGACGTCCCTCCGGTCGCGAAGAAGTTGGTGTCCGCGGCGAGCACGGCATCCGTGCCGATCACGGCACGCATGGCGTCGGCAACGGTCTGCTCGGCCGGTGTCAGTGCTCGGGTCGATCCCGCCGGCACCTCGGGCAGCAGGCCCGTGAGCCGGTGGCGGTCGAGTTTGCCGGTCGGGGTCATCGGCCAGCCGTCGACGATCGCGAGTCGCGCCGGGATCATGTGCGCCGGGAGCCTGTTCGCACAGGACACGAGGATCTGCTCCGCGGAGAGGGCGTCCAGCACATCGAAGTCGGCGAGGCCGTCCTCGGTGACGAATGCGAGCAGCCGTTCCTCGCCGCGGCGGCTGCCCGGGTCGAGGAGCACGCGCGCGTCACCGACGCCGGGGTGCTCGCGCAGCACCGACATGATCTCGCCGAGTTCGATGCGGTGCCCGCGGATCTGGACCTGGTCGTCGCTGCGGCCGAGATAGACCATGCGGCCGCCGGCGATCTCGCGTACGCGGTCGCCGGTGCGGTACATCCGGCGGCCGGTGCCGCTCGGGTCTGCGACGAACCGCGCGGCGGTCGTGGCCGGAGCGTTGTGGTAGCCGAGCGTGACCTGATCGCCGCTCACGTATAGTTCGCCGATGGCGCCCACCGGAACCGGGCGGAGGTCGCGGCCCAGGATCGCCGTAGAGACGCCGTCCAGCGGGACACCGATGTCGCTGCGGGCGTCGTCGACATCGACGTCGACCGCCGTGAGGTGCACGGTCGTCTCGGTGATGCCGTACATGTTGACCAACCGGACGTCCGGATGCGCGGCCGACCACTCCCGTAACAGCCCCGGCGCCAACGGTTCGCCACCGAAGACGACGGCGCGCAACGCGGTTGATCCGGCGTCCGGGGCGACGGCGGCCACCGTCGGGTCGATGAGGTTGCCGAACGCCGTCGGGGTCTGCGAGCAGACGGTGACCCCGTACCGGTCGATCGCCGCCGCCAGCAAGCGCGGGTCGAGCACGGTGGCGCGCTCCAGTACGACCACGGCACCACCGGAGGCCAACGGTCCCAGGATCTCCCAGACGGAGAAGTCGAACGCGTAGGAGTGCACCCAGCTCCACACGTCGTCGTCGGACGCGTAGATCGTGTCCAGCGCGGCGCCGAGCATGGCCGCCAGATTCGCGCGGGTCACCAGTACGGCTTTCGGGACACCGGTGGAGCCGGAGGTGTGGATCACGTAGGCGCCACCCGGAACCGGTTGTGCACGTTCGCTTGTCGCGACGGCGCGCACCGCCGGCCCGGCTTCGATGACCGCGACGGGAGCGGTGGCGTCGACGATCAGCTCCGTCCTCGACGGCGGATCGTCGGGTTCGATGGGCACGTACACCGCGTCGGCCAAGAGCACCGCGACGATCGCGATCACGGCCTCGGCGCTCGGGGCAGCGACAGCGCGACTCGGTCGCCCGGTTGTACCCCGTTCTCCCGCAACGTGTTCGCGAGGGCCTCGGCGCGACCGAGCAGTTCCCGATAGGTCAGGGCCGTGTCGTCGGCGATGACGGCGGCGGCGTCCGGCTTCGCCTGCGCACGGCGTCGCAGGGCATCGATCGGGTCGACGGGAGTGGTCCGACGGCTGCGGTCGGAGAGCGCCCGGGCGGCGGGAACCGGGATGCACCCCGCGACGACCGAGTCGGGCGTCGCGACACCGAGCGCGGCGACCGTCTCGACGAAACGGTCGAGCAGGTGGCCGGCAGCCATCGGGTCGACCCGGCGTTCGGCGACGGTCAGCGCGACCGACAACCCGTCCGGTTCGTCGAAGACGGTTACTTCCAACGCGGTTCGCGCCTGGCCGGCGGACAAGGTCTGGACCTCGGCGAACACCGCCGGGTCGGCGACGTCGGGCCGGGAGGCGTGATAGGCGAAGATGACATCGGCGAGCCCCGTCGGTGCCGCGTCGGCGTGGGTGATCGCCGCCGTCAGGTCCGCGCCCACGCGGGCGAGGGTCTCCGCAACGCTGCGGCGCCGCACCCCGGAGATCCGCACCGGTACCGTCTCGACGAACATGCCGACCGGGCGTAGTTCCTCGGTGGTGAATCGTCCTGAGACCGGCACCGACAACACGAAGTCGTCGGAATCCGAGTACTCGGCCAGTACGGCCGAGAGCGCCACGCACAGCATCGTGTTGAGCGTCGTCCCGTAGTCGCGTGCACGAGCAGCGGCACGGTCCCGAGCCCCACGGTCGATGTCACGTCGCAGGACGGTCGCCGGACCGGAGGTGAGTCCCGCCGGCACCGGTTGCGCCGGCTCCGGCAGCACGATGCGAGAAGGGGCCTCCCGCAATGTCTTCGCCCAATGGACCTCGGCCGCCGCATCCACCGCGGCCGACCGCGCGGACAGCGCGGCACTGAAGGCCACCGCGTCCTCGGTCCACACCGGAGTCGCACCGTCGAGACGAGCACGCAGTGCATGCGCGAAGTCGTCGACGACGGTGTGCAGCGACCACTCGTCGATCGCGATGTGGTGGGCGACGAGTACGAGCTCGGTCCGTTCGCCGGTCTCGTCGACGACCGCACGCCACGGCAGGTCCACCGTCAGGTCGAAGGGGGCCGCGACGGCGAGGTCGATGCCGGTCGCGTCGAGGGTGGCCGCGGTCATCGGCGCGGCCACACTCGCCTCGTCGACTCCGCGGACGACCGCGACCGGCTCCCCGCCGGTGTCGGGGTACACGGTCCGCAGCGCCTCGTGCCGCGCCGCGACGTCGATGAGTGCGGCGCGGACGACTTCGGCCGAGATACCCTCGGCGAGAACGACATGCACCGGCAGGTGATAAACGGTCGCCTGCCGGTCGGCGCGATTGAGCAGCCAGATCTCCTGCTGCGCGCGGGTCGGCCGGTAGCGGACGGTGCCCGCGGGATCACCCGGCGCGGCGCGGCGCGGCGCGGAGGCCTCGAGGACGGCGGCGAGTTCGGCGAGGGTCGTGACATCACCGAGATCGCGCACGCTGACGACGACCTGCAAGGTGTCACCGAGGTGCGTGGCCAGTTGCATGAATCCCAGTGACGTGGCGCCGAGCTGGACCAGTTCGTCGTCCAGGGACGGCTCGGGCACGCCGAGGACGGACGTCACCGCGTCGGCAACGGCGCGTTCGACCGGCGTCGACGGACGGCGGCGCGCGGCCCGCGTTTCGGGCGCCGCGGCGATCAACCCGGCGGCGGCAGACCGGTCGACGCCGCCGAACCCGTCGAGCGGCACCGCATCCAGGATCGCGACCCGGCGCAGCCACAGCACCGCCGGGAGTTCCGCATTGACCCGGCGTCGAACCGCCGCCCGAATCCGTTGCGGATCCGATGGTTCGGTCGCCTCCGACGAGGAACGGGCCGGCACGAGTCCGAGCGCGAGCCCGTCACCGTCGCCGAGTACGGTCGCAGTCGCTGCCACGACCCCGGGGACCTCCGTGGCGGCACGTTCGAGCAGTGCGAGATCGACTCGGATGCCGTCGATCTCGACGATCTCACCGGCGCGGTGATCGATGACGAGAAGTCCCGTCCCCGGTTCGAGATGCCCGCGGTCGCCGGTGACCAGCATGCGCCGGCCGGGATGCCACGGACAGGCGACGAGTGTCGGCGACGTACGCGAGCCTTCCCCAGCGAAGTGCTGTGGCACAACGTTTCCCACGACGTACACGTCGCCCGTGATGCCGGGCGGCAGGGGTCGTAGACGGCGGTCGAGGATCGCGATGCCGACGCCGTCGCGCGGGTGTCCGCTCGGGAGTGGCCGGCCGATCGGCTGGTCGGGACGGACACGGTTCGCAGCGGTGTAGGGGCCCAGCACGCCCCGAGGGCTGTAGGCGGTCCGCACATCCCGGCCGGCGGCGTATCGGACGGCCGGCGCCGGCGCTGCGCCGGCGTCGACGATCAGCACCGTCGTCGCGGCGCCGCGCCCCGTGTCGTCGGCAAGTAACCCGGAGGGCACGATCCGGTGCGTCACTCCGGCGGCGTCGGGCTCGACGAGCCGCAACCCGTGGGCGGCACCGGCGACGATCTCGAGGTGGGCCGCCCAGGAGGCCATCGGCGCCGTGACCGCGAGCTGTCCGTGTCCCGCATCGGATGTGTTGTGGCCGAATGATTCCGGCGCGAACAGGCCGTCAACGATGAGCGCGGCCACGGCCCGCTGCGGGAGTGCGACCACACCCTCGGCGCCGACGGCGAAGCAGGCGGTGTCCTCCGGACGGGGCGACGCGGGCTCCGCCGACGGCGCGACCCCGGTCAGTCCGGCCAGCGTGTGCACGTCCTCCGCGCGGACACCGGCCGGCACGTCCGCATCGTCGTCGGCGATCACCAGCACGCCGGACACCCCCGGGACATCCGGCGACACCGAGTGCGGTGCTGCGGGATCGAGCAGGATCACGGCGGCCCCCGTCGCCGCGACGGCCCACCACGACAGCACCCGGTCCGCGTTTGACCCGACCAGGACGCCGACCGCCGAGCCGGGTCGCGCTCCGAGCGTGCGCAACCGAGCGCCGAGGTCGCGAGCCCGCGCGTGCAGCTGTTCGAAGGTCAGCAGCGTTGCGTCAGAGGATGTTCCACCCGACTCGACGGCGGGTTCATGCCGGTGACGCAGCGCGACGTCGGTGAGGGCCGTCCAGACGGTGCCCGCGTCCGGCGCCTCGTTCGTCGGCAGCTCACGCGCCTCTTCGGCCGAGGTGTCGGCGAAACGCAGCGGCAGGTCGTCGACGCGGGTGTCCGGCGCCCGGAGGAGCGCATCGGCGAACGTGTCGAGCATCGACAGGAACTGCCCGTGGTGTTCGGCGACCTCCGCGTCGTCGTATCGGTTGGGGTTCGCCTCGACGCCGATCATCAGCGAGGAATCCTGATCCTCACCGGGTACCGGGTAGATGTTGATCGTCAGGTCGTCGGCTGGGCCGACGGTCAGGATGTGAAACGTGGCTCGTGCTTCGCCGCAGGGGAATTCGCGGTCGAACAGCATCAGGTTGAGCATCGGGCCGGAGCGTTCCTGAGCCGCCGTGCGCGGTGTCGCCCCGGAGGATTCGTCGGCGGCGAGGTCGGCCCAGATGTCCTCGCCGCGGTAGCGCTGGTGCCGCAGCGCGCCCATGAGCGCGGCCTGGGTGGACGCGAGCGCGTCGGCGACGCTGCCCGATCCGGTGACCCCGGTGCGCAGCGGCACGATGTTGGCGACCGGGAGCGGGGTGGCACGCAGCGCGGCGGTCGTCCGCGCGGCGACCGGGAACTGGAAGATCACCTCGTCGCCCTGCGCGGCCGCGCGGCCCAGATAGGCCGCGAAGGCGGCGACGAGAACGTTGGGCAGGATCGTCGAACCGCGTTGTGCGGCAGCACGTAACCGCGCCATCGTGTCGGCGGGCACCGCGGCGGCGACGCGTCTGGCAACGGCTGCGGGACGTCCCGGGCGGTGCGCCAGGGTCGCGGCGATCCCCACGCCCGCCATGTTCTCCCGCCAGTACGCGCGGTCGGTGGCGAAGCGCTTCGACTGGCGGTACTCGGCGTCGGCGCGGGCCGGAAGGTCCAGGTCGACCGGCTTCTGGGGCGGCGCGGGCTCGCCGGTGACCGCCGCGTGATAGGCCGCGAGGGCCTCGACCATCCGGTCCTTGCCGCCCATCCCGTCCGAGAGCAGGTGATGACCGCGGTTGTAGACCAGCGCCTTGTCGTCGGACAGCCGGAACAGGCACCCGCGTGCGGTCCGGTCCACCCGGGGGTCGAGGGGTCGCGAATAGTCCTGCGCCATCATCTCCTCGGCGACGGCGCGCGGGTCCGGCCGGTCACGGAGATCGATGATGTCGGCCCAGTAGTGCAGGGCGGGGTCGTACACGCCGACCAGCCCGTCCTCGGTGTCGACGAACCGGAGCTGGGTAAACTGCGCGCGCTGCACCACCGTGCTGGTCGCCCGCACGAAGAGTTCGGCGTCGATGGGACCGTCGATCTCGACGTACTGGGCGACGTTGATCGGCACATCGAGCGCCGCCTGCTGGGTGAACCACAGCGATCGCTGGGCCGCGCTGAGGGTGAAACGACGCGGGGCGTCGGGGTCGGAGGGACCCGACGGGGCCACGAACTCGCGCTTGGACGAATCGCTCATACGACGACCCGGCCTCTACGCGTGCGGCCGGGGAGAACGGGGCTCACGGGGCGGGCCGACCGTCTGATCCCCCCGGTCCCAGAAATGCCATGCCACACCCAGCCGTGCATGAAAAAGGCATGCGTCGGCCGCGAGATCGAAACACGGGCGTCGTCGAATTCAACGCCTTGCCTCACCACTCACCATGTGCCGTCCTCTTATCACGCCGATCCGTTGCCGCCGGTCGCGTGGCGATTCTCATCATCGACGCGTCACCGGGGCGAACGGCCATTTCCCGACACTGTCATCGCGACGGCCGCTCGGCGTGAAACCGATGCGGGCCGAGCGGATGACAAGAGCCTATGGGACGGGTTGTCGCCTCACAACTCGGGGGGAACATCGTTACTGACGCTCATCGATGTGAACGGAATGGTATTTCGCGCGACCTGCGACGGGATTCGGAAACACCGTGAATGCACACCCGAATTCACGGTCGGCAGAACATCGTCGAAGTGTAGTGAAATGTCTCGGAATTGCACCCGAGGAGCAAATGACCGAGAAAGGAAAACGACGGCCGTGCGTACACGGGCCGTCGTTTTCCGGACAACAATCGCCGATCGCGCGATCAGCCCCCGAAGATGTCGCGCAGGTGCTCGACCTCGGTGACGCGCTCGGCGTGGGTCGGCGCGGTGGGCGCGGCCAGGATGCACGTGACACCGGCCTCCCGGAACGCTGCGACCCGCTCGGCCACCTGGGCCTTGGAACCGATCAGCGACATCGACGTGACGAGGTCCTCGGGGACCGCGGCCGCGGCCTCCATCTTCTTGCCGTCGAGGTAGAGGTCCTGGATCAGCTTCGCCTCGTCGGTGTAGCCGTAGCGGATGGCGAGCTGGTTGTAGAAGTTCTTCCCACGGGCGCCCATCCCGCCGATGTACAGGGCGGCATGATGGCGCACGAGCTGCTTGGCGTTGTCGATCTGCTCGGCGTCGTCGGAGATGCGGGCGGTGGCCTGGACGACGATGCCCAGATCCCCCAGCGACGGATCGCGCTTGGCCTTGCCCGCCGCCAGCGACTCACCGAAGGCCGCGTCGATCTGCTCGGGGTGGAACAGGATCGGCTGCAGCTCGTCGAACATCTCCGCGGCCAACTCGATGTTCTTCGGGCCGATGGCGGCGAGGAGCAACGGGATGTTGTCGCGTACGGGGTGATTGATGATCTTCAGGGACTTGCCCAGTCCCGAACCGCCGTGCTCCTCGTCGAGCGGCAGCGTGTAGTGCTTGCCCTGGTAATTTAGCTTCTCGCGGCGCCAGACCATCCGGCAGATCTCGGCGTGCTCGCGGGCGCGTCCCAGCGGGTAGTCGTACTTGACGCCGTGGAATCCCTCGATCACCTGCGGACCGGATGCACCGATGCCGAGCACCGCGCGACCGCCGCTGATGTAGTCGAGGCCGGCCGCGGTCATCGCCAGGTTGGTGGGCGTCCGCGAGTACATGGGCAGGATCGCGGTCTGCAGTTCCATCGTCTCGGTCTTGGCCGCGATGTACCCCAGCTGCGAGACGGCGTCGAAGCTGTAGGCCTCCGGAACCGCGATGCGCTGCACGCCCGCGGCTTCGAAGTCCGCGAGGTTGTTGATGGTCTCGCGGAAGTCGCCCGCGTAATTGATCGGCATGCCCAGCTTCATCGATGTCATGCCGACGGATTCTTCCACAGCGGCGACCGGTTTCCGAGGGTCTGTTGAACGTTCGATAGGTCCGCCCCGGCTGGGGACCCCGCTCACCGGAACTGTGCCCGATGTTTAGGTAAATGAGGGCGGTAGGTCCCACAATCGTCACCATGAGCGGCGAGATGCTGATCCTGGTGCTGTTGGTGGTCACAGCCCTCGGCTTCGACTTCACCAACGGCTTCCACGACACCGGCAACGCGATGGCGACGTCGATCGCCACCGGCGCCCTGAAGCCGAAGGTCGCGGTCGGGCTGTCGGCGGTGCTCAACCTGGTCGGCGCCTTCCTGTCCGTGGAGGTCGCGGCGACCATCACCAAGGATGTGCTGAACAACCAGCAGACCTCGGGCCCCGACGCCGGGGAGCTGGTGGCCGGATTGTCGGCGACGACGGCGCTGCTCATCATCTTCGCGGGCCTGATCGGCGGCATCCTGTGGAATCTCTTCACCTGGTTGTTCGGGCTGCCCTCGAGTTCGTCCCACGCCCTGTTCGGCGGGCTGATCGGTTCGGGCCTGGCCGCGATCGGTGTCAGCGGGATCAACTGGTCCGGGATCACCTCCAAGATCCTCATCCCCGCGCTGGCCGCACCGGTCATCGCCTGTCTGGTCGCGGCGTGCGGAACCTGGCTGGTCTTCGCGATCACCCGCCGGATCGCCGACCGGCAGAAGGAGGACGGCTTCCGCTACGGGCAGGTCGCCACCGCATCGTTGGTCTCGCTGGCCCACGGCACCGGAGACGCCCAGAAGACGATGGGTGTCATCGCGATGGCCCTCATCGCCACCGGACACCTCGAGGCGTCGAGCGTCAGCCACGGACTCCCCTTCTGGGTGGTCTTCAGCTGCGCCGCGGCCATCGCGATCGGCACCTACCTGGGCGGCTGGCGGATCATCCGCACCCTCGGCAAGGGACTCGTCGAGATCACCTCGCCGCAGGGCATGGCCGCGGAAGCGTCGTCGGCCGCCATCATCCTCACCTCGAGTGCCGCGGGCATGGCGCTCTCGACCACCCAGGTCGCGACCGGCTCCATCCTGGGTTCGGGGGTCGGCCGCAAGGGCGCCCAGGTCCGCTGGTCGGTCGCCGGCCGGATGGCCGTCGCCTGGGTGACGACCCTGCCCGCCGCCGGCGCGGTCGGTGCCGCCTGCTACTTCCTCGCGCACCTGTTCGGCGACGTCACCGGGGCCCTCATCATCTTCGCGATCCTGGTCGTCGCGTCGGGCTACATGTACTGGCGCGCGCAGGAGAACAAGGTCGACCACGAGAACGTCAACGACGCCTGGGAGGGCGAGGCCCTCGCGGGCGAGGAGTGGGAGGAAGCGGTCGCCACCGAGACGGACGACACGACCCTCCCGCTGCCACCGGTCATCCCGGCCGAGATCATCGTGCAGCACGACCCGGAGAGGAGGGCCTGAGAATGGAGACGTTCGAGGCCATCGGCAAAGTCCTCATCGTCGGACTGGTACTGGGAGCGGGACTGCCCGCGCTGTTCGCAGTCGGGTTGCGTCTGCGGTCCCTCGCCGAGGGTTCCGTCGCCGCCGACGGAACGACCTCCGATCCGCATCCCGCGCTGAAGCCCGTGGCGTACCTCATCTTCGGCGTCGTCATCCTGGTGATCGTCGTCGGGATCCTCTGGATCACCCGGCAGACGATCTTCTACTACACCGGCGTCAAGATCTTCCCGTTCGGCTACAAGTGATCGTCCCCGCTTCTGATCGGAGACACCCCGTGGACCGCCCGACACTTCTGCAGAAGGTCGTGGAGTGGTTGCGCGCCGGCTACCCCGACGGCGTCCCGCACAACGACTACATACCGCTCGTGGCGCTGCTGCGCCGGCAGCTGACCGACGACGAGGTGAGCCAGGTGTCGGCGGAGCTGGCCCGCGAGTCCCCGCCGCCACCCGAACCGATATCGCGGATCGACGCGGCGGTGAAGATCACCCACTACACCCATGAACTGCCGCACGAGGACGACATCGCGCGGGTACGCGCACACCTCGTCGCCCGCGGATGGCCGTTCAGCGACGAGCCCGATCCTGATGGGGACGGTCCGACCGATGGGGACCTGCCCTGAGGACCCTGCGAACCCTGCCGCTGCCGTCGACCGACGCCGTGCTCGACCACGCCGATGACCTCCGGGCGATCCTCGACGGTTCCTCGGCCTCCCTGCCCGTGCCCGACGACGCCCGCGCCGCAGCCGAACTCGCCTCGGCGCTGCAGGTGGGCGCACCCATCGACGACCCCGTGTCCCTCGTCGTCTCGACGTCGGGGTCGACGGGCACCCCCAAGGGTGCGCAGCACTCTCCCGCGACCCTCGCCGCGTCGTCGCGGGCCACCGCCGATCATCTGGGCGGGCCGGGCAACTGGCTGCTGGCGCTGGCCCCGCACCACATCGCCGGCCTGCAGGTCCTGCTCCGCGCGCTGACCGCCGGGCAGACGCCGGTGGTCCTGGACATGCGGGCCGGTTTCGATCCCGAGGTCTACGCCCGCGCCGTACGCGACTTCGAGGGTCCGCGGCGATACACCTCGCTGGTGCCCACCCAACTCGTCAAGGTTCTCGACCAGCCCGCCGCGACCGCCGCCTCGCGGGAGCTCGACGCCATCCTCGTCGGCGGTGCGGCGACCCCGAAACCGTTGTGGTACAGAGCGATCGACGAAGGTCTGCCGGTCGTCGCGACATACGGGATGAGCGAGACCGCCGGAGGGTGCGTCTATGACGGGCGACCCCTCGACGGCGTCGCGGTCCGCATCGCCGATCCGGCACCCGAGGGCGTCGGGCGCGTGCTGCTCGGCGGTCCCGTCGTCGCCTCCGGCTATCGCAATCTGCCCGACCATCCGGCCTTCGCCGAGCCGGGCTGGTTCCGCACCGACGACCTCGGCCGCGTCGACGACGCCGGGCTGCTCTCGATCGTCGGCCGCGCCGACGAGGCCATCTCGACCGGCGGGCTGACCGTCGTACCGCAGGTCGTCGAGGCCGTGATCGCCGACGACCCGGCGGTTGCCGAATGCGTCGTCGTCGGACTCCCCGACGACCGGCTCGGCGAGGCGGTCACCGCATTCGTCGTCGTCCGTCCCGGAGAACGCGTCGACGTCAACCGCATTCGCGATTCGGTCACCGAGCGGCTCGACAAGTACGCGGCCCCCCGGCGGGTCGTCGAACTCGACGCCCTCCCCCTCCGCGGACCCGGCAAGTACGACCGTCGCGCGTTACGGGCCCGCTTCGGTGCGCAGATGTAGTGTGTCGTCGCGCCTGGCGCAACGACGTGCGACAACTGCAGTTCAGGCGGCGGTCGCAATGGCCTGGGAGATCGACGTCGCGACGTAGTCCGCTCGGTCGCGGAGGTCACCCCAGGTGTAGTTCAGCACCGTCCAACCCGCCGCGAGGAGCGCATTGCGTCGGGTGCGGTCACGCTGGAACGTCTTCGAGTCGCGGTGGAAGGCGAACCCGTCGATCTCCACCGCCACCATCCGGTCGAGGAAGGCGAAGTCGATCTCGTACCCACAGGTCGGATGGTTCGCCACCCACCCTTCGATACCCGCGGTCCGGAGGATCGTGACAGCGAGCCGCTCCGCGGCCGACCCCGCACCCGATTCCAGCAGCTCGACCATCGGACCCATTGTCCGCCGCGCCGACGCACCGGCGCCGCCGCTCGTAGGCCTCGACGAGACGCTCGACCGTGGTGCGCCGCTGCTGCAACGCGGAACCGATGACGTCGATGCCGCCCTCTACCGCACCCTCCAAAGCCGACAACGCGACCCCGGTGACCGGTAGCCCGTCCCGGGTCAGCACGTCGGCGTCGGCGAGAGCGCGGTTGAGAATCCGGACTCCCGTCACCGGATGACCGTGGCGGCCGCGGAGAGCTGTGACCGTGGGCAAGGCGGGTGGGGCTTCGACGATCCCATGCCACCATGAGGCAGCGAGTCCCGAGAGGACCCCGTGAGTGCCGACGGCCGGCGTCGCGGTCCGGATTCGCGTGCGGTCGGTCTCGGGGTGGTCGGCGAGCGATAGACACGAGGATGCACCGATACCCACTCGCCGGCCCGCACCCGACGGTGCGCCGCCGACCGGTTGATGCCGTGTTCGCGGGCATCGGCCGCGGTGAACACGCCATCCTGTTCGAGGGCGAGCGCCCGAAAGTCCGGCGGAAGATGCATGACCTTCAGACGCACCTGCGCCGCAACCGGTTCCATCGCTCGACGGCCCCCGCAGATGTAGTGTGTCGTCGCTCCAGGCGCTACGAAGTTCTACACCTACCGGGCAGCCGCCGGCTCGCGCGCGCGGCCGTGACACGATGAACCCCGTGGCTACCCCCTCGCAGTGGATCCAGGGCGCTCGTCCGCGCACGCTCCCCAACGCGATCGCGCCGGTCGTGGTCGGTGTCGGCGCGGCGCTGCACTCCGGCGACGTCACGTGGTGGAAGTCCGTACTCGCGCTGGCGGTGGCCGTCGCGTTCATCATCGGCGTGAACTTCGCCAACGACTACTCCGACGGCGTGCGGGGAACCGACGACGATCGGGTCGGTCCGATGCGCCTGGTCGGGTCGGGCGCCGCGTCGCCGAAGGCCGTGAAGACCGCCGCGTTCCTGTGCTTCGGGATCGGCGCGGTCTGCGGCCTCGTCCTCGCGATCGCGACGGCGTGGTGGCTCGTGCTGGTCGGCGCGATCTGTATCGCCGGCGCCTGGTTCTACACCGGCGGCAAGCGCCCCTACGGTTACGCCGGCTGGGGCGAGGTCGCGGTGTTCACCTTCTTCGGGCTCGTGGCCGTCCTCGGCACCCAGTTCGTCTCCGCCGGCCGAATCGACTGGGTCGGACTGGCCGGCGCGATCGGGATCGGCGCGATCTCGAGCAGCGTGCTGGTCGTCAACAACCTCCGAGACATCCCCAGCGACACCGAATCCGGCAAGATCACCCTCGCCGTGCGCCTCGGTGACGCCCGGACCCGGATCCTGTTCGCCGTGCTTCTGCTGACCCCGCTCGCGATGAGCGTGGTCCTGGCGTTCGCGACCCCCTGGGCGCTGCTCGGCCTGGTGACGTTCCCGCTGCTGTGGCAGGCCTACGCCCCGGTCCGAACCGGGGCGGCCGGACCGGGACTGATCCCGTCGATCGGGACGACCGGGAAGGCGATGCTCGCCTGGGCGGTCGTCACGGCGGTCGCGCTCGCGCTCACCTGACGGACCTCGACGCCAGACCTGCGCCGACGATCAGACCTGCGCCTCGACGTCGGGCAGGCTCGCCACGACCGCGGCGCGGAGTTCGTCGGCCGTGGTGGCGGATTCGATCAGCGCCCGCGACGCGTCGTCGGCGGTGTCGATGATGCCCAGCAACAGGTACTCCGCGCGGAGGCGCCGGTCACCCCGTTCCCGCGCGATCTCCATGGCCCGGCCGAACACCGTCCGGGTGTCGTTCGCGAAACGCGGACGGGCGCCCCGGCCCCGCGGTCCGCGCCGGCCGCGACCCGGCTCCCAGGGCCCCTCGCCGCCGAACGGTCCGCCCGGCCCGAAACTTCCCGGCCCGAAACCCTCCGGCCCCAAACCACCCGGCCCGAAACCCTCTGGCCCGAGACCCTGTGGGCCGCAATCCGGCCGGGGTCCGCGACCGCGACCATGGTGCCGGTGCCCCCGACGCCCGTGACCACGTCCTCGGGGGCCGCGCTCGGCACGCTCGCCCCAGCCATCGGACAGGTCCTCACCGAAGCGACCGCGCACCGCTTCCCGGACCCTGTCGAGGTCGATTCCGATGCCGCGCAGGGCTTTTCGATCCTCCTCGTAGCGTTCGCGGACCGACTCGTCGTCGGCGGTCTCCGCGGTGTCGGACCGTTCCGCGTGCTCGTCGTGGTACTTCCGGACCACCTCCCGGGCCGACGTCAGCGTCAGCCCCTGGTCGGCCAGCAGCGCGAACAACGGGCTGCGGGCGTTGCAGAGCATGCCCAGGATCAGGTGGTCGTTGCCGAGTTGCCGGTGACCCAGGTCGCCGGCCTCCTGCGTGGCGAAAGCCAGCAGCATCTTGTCATCGCGACTGATTCGCTCGAACATCTGTGTCTCCTTCTGGCCCACTCGCGCGGGCCTCACGTTGTGAGTGCTTCTGATGCACGGCCTGTCGGCTGATCTGCAGCACTTCTGCGATCGCCTGCCAGCTCCACCCGTGGGCACGGGCGTTGGCCACCTGCACGTCCTCGAGTCGGTCGGCCAGGGTGCGCAGGGCGCGTACCGCGGCCAAGCCCCTCGCCGGATCGCCGCTCGCGGCGTCTCCGGCCAGCTCGGCGCTCGGCGCGTCGGGTGCGGTGTCGGTGCTGTGGTCGTCGTGCATGATGTCAGGTTATGTTGACATCGACAATGTGTCAAGAATTGTTGACGAGCTGGGCATGTCACATCTGCCCGACCGCGCAGCCACGACGGGACTACTCGTTCTGGATCGACTCGCTGATGTTCATCCGCCCGGCGCGGACCGCGGGGACGAAGGCACCGATCAGGCAGAGGGCAACGGCGATGGTCACGAAGAGCAGGGCCGACGGCCGTGGCGAGTACTGCACCGTCAGGGACGTCGTGATGGTCAGGATCTGGTTGCTGAGCAGATGCATGGCGGCACCGAGGACGACGCCGAGGACCGACCCGACCAGGGCGACCGCTCCCGCCTCGGCGAGCACTGTCCGCGAGACGAACCGGCGGGAGGCCCCCATCGCCCGCAGGACGCCCAGCTCGCGGCGTCGTTCGAGGACCGACAGCAGCAGCGTGTTGAGCAGCGCGATCGCGGCCGCACCGGCGACGATCCACTGGATGGCGACCGCGAACGCGCCCGCCTGCTCGACAGTGGCCTGGGTGGCCGCGAGGGCCTCGGCACCGCTGTAGACACTGATGGGCTTGTTGCCCGTCGTCGGGACACCGTCGACGAGCGCCTCGAGGTCCCGGCGGACCTGTTCCGGGTCGGCATCGGGCGCGGTGATCACCTGCAGGTAGGTGTCGCCGTCGCGATCGAACCACTCCCCCAGCAACTCCTGCGACATGGCCGCCACACCGGAGTCGAGGGAGACATAGTCGACGGTGTCGCGTACGACCGTCTGCCGCGGACCGTTGGGGGTCGCGAGTTCCACCGTGTCGCCCGTGCCCACGCCCAATGCGCGGGCCAGGACGTTCGACATCAGGATGCCGTCGCCGGCGAGGACGCTCGCCACCGCCTCCGGCGACGCCTTGCGCATGAACGGTGCGCGCGAACCGGGCTCTAGCCCTTGCACATTCGCCTTGCTCTCGCCGATGTTGACCGCGGCCCACTGACCGCCGACGACCTCGGTGACCCCGGGAACCGCCGCGACGCGGTCGACCACCGAGGGCGGCAGGATCGGACCCAGGGGCAGGCTCGCGGCCGACGTCGACGACACGTAGAAGTCCGGATCCCCCAGTCCGTCGAGCGATTTCGACATCGACGAGACGAGGTTGTCCAGTGCTCCCGACGTCCCCATGCCGACCGCGATCGCCACCGCGACCGTCATCAGTGTCGCCCACGCGCGCCGCGGGGCGCGCTCGCTGTTCACCGAGGCGAGCTGTCCGGGGCCACCGAACCAGCGGGCCACCCGAACCACCGCCCAGGCCAATGGTTTCGACAGCGCGAAGCACAGCAGCAGTGCGCCGACCAGATAGAAGACGCCGGCGACGATGGCCGGGCGGCCCGGCACGGTTGCCACGACCACCCACGACGCGATCAGGCCGGCGACCCCGAGCACCGCGGCGATCACCACCGCGGGACCACGCCGCGTGGCGGAGTCCGACACCTCGACCGGAGCCATCGCCTCCACCGGCGAGACCGCGAACACCGCCCGCGCGGCCAGCGTCGTCGCCGCGACACACGCGACCACGCAGGCGATCACCGCCGCCGCGGGCGCGTATCCGGGCAGGTGGTAGTTGATGACGGTGCCGACGGAATCGGCCGGGGGTTCGGGCAGGCTGCTGATCACCGCCCGCCCGGCCAGGATTCCGAGGGGGATGCCGAGTACGCCGCCGACGGGCCCATCAGCGCGGCCTCGCCGAGCATGTCCCCGACGAGGTGAGACCGCTTGGCACCCAACGCCCGGATCATCGCCAGCGACCTCCGCCGCGACGCCACCGCCATGTTCATCGTGTTGAACACCAGGAAGGCGGCGATCACCAGCGACACGAGCGAGACCAGCAGGGTCGCATCGCGGGTCACCGAACTCGCGACCTCGGCCTGCTTGGCGCGGAAGTCCGGATCGACCACCACCGCGCGGCCGTCCACGATGCCCTGCACCTGCGAGCGCACGGCGGACAGATCGGCGCCGGGCTCGGTCACGATGAGGATCGAGTCGAGCCGGCCCTCGAGTCCGACGAGCCGCTGCGCGAGGTCGACGTAGGCGAAGAGAAAGCGGCCGTTGTTGAGACCGGCGGCCTGTTCGTTGTCGACGACCTCGAGGACCTCGACCTCGATCGCGTTGACGGTCAATCGGTCTCCGCGGTCGAGCCCGAGTCCCGGGCCGACGAACACGCCGGTGCGCAGTCGGTCCAGGTCGACGGTCCCCGGACCGGTCCCGGCCTGCCCCTGTCGCAGGGCGCCGCGCAGACTGCCCGAGAGCTGGGTGACGCGCTGATCGGAGCCGAGCAGCGGCACGGCCGATCCATCGACGACGACCGACCCGCGGATCATCGGCACGACGGCCGCCGCCGCGTCGACGTCGCGACGGATCTCGCCGGCCAGCGACTCGTCGACGCCGGTGTCGGTGATGCCGGCGACCTCGATGTCGGCGACCCCCGACACCGCATTGTTGAAGTCCCGCACCGATTCCGACGCCGACCCGTAGGTGCCGAGCACCGCGATCAGCAACGCCGACGACACGACCACCACCGCCAGCGAGGTGAGCAGGCGCAGCCGGTGGGTACGGATCTCGCGCAGGTTCAGCAGGCGGATGCGGGTGAGACCGGCGGCTAGGGCGGCGGCCCGAGAACCCCGTCCCGCCACTAGGCGATCTTCCCGTCGCGGACCGTGATGGTGGTGTCGGCGACCGCAGCGGCCTTCGGGTCATGGGTCACCATCACCACCAGCCGGTCGGGGGTGTCGTGGGCGACCTCGGAGAGCAGTTCGAGTACCGCCTCACCCGTCTTGGAGTCCAGGTTGCCGGTCGGTTCGTCGGCGAGCAGGATCGTCGGATCCATGATGAGCGAGCGGGCGATCGCGACCCGCTGCATCTGGCCGCCGGACAGCTCCGAGGGCCGATGGTCGATTCGATCGCCGAGTCCGACCCGCGCAAGCAGTTCCACGGCACGGGGTTTCGCCTTGCGGAGCGACTGGTTGTCGAGCAGTCGCGGCAGCGCGACGTTCTCCCACGCCGACATCGTCGGCACGAGGTTGAAGAACTGGAAGATGAACCCGACGCGGTTGCGCCGGAACTCGGAGGCGGCGGTGTCGTCGAGCGCCCCGAGGTCGACGCCGTCGATGCTGATCCGGCCCGACGTCGGGGTGTCGAGAGCTCCGAGTACGTGCAGCAGGGTGCTCTTGCCCGCTCCCGACGGGCCGACCACCGAGACGAACTGACCGCCGTCGATGGACAGGTTCAGACCGTCAAGGGCGCGAACCCGTTCCTCGCCCATCTGGTACTCGCGCACCAGATCGACCGCTTCCACCAGGGCACTTCCGGTGCCGGGCGTCCGCCCGGGTTCCATCGACACTCCCGGATCGTAACCCACCCGCGAGGACCGGCCCGGGTCTCAGGCGGTCCAGCGGCCGGTGGCGAGGAACTGGTCGAGCACCGTCTCGGCGGGGCCGAGGTCGAACGAACCGGCGGCGAGCCAGTCGTCGTCGAAATAGGTCGTCGCGTACCGATCCCCGGAGTCACACAGCAGGGTGACGATACTGCCGGGCGTGCGCGCGGCGACCATCTCGGCGACGAGCGAGAAGGCCCCCCACATGTTGGTGCCGGTGGAACCACCGACCCGACGACCCAGGAGGTCGCTCACGCGCCGCGCGGTCGCGATCGACGCCGCATCGGGCACCCCGATCATGCGGTCGATGACCTGCGAGATGAACGACGGCTCGACCCGCGGCCGGCCGATGCCCTCGATGCGCGAACCGGTCTGGGCGGTCAGCGTGCCGTCCGCCGACGCGTAGGCCGGCAGGAACACCGAGTTCTCCGGGTCGACGACGGCCAGCCAGGTGTCGTGGCGCCGGTAGCGCACATACCGTCCGAGGGTCGCCGACGTACCACCGGTACCCGCCCCCACGACGATCCAGGTGGGGATCGGATGCTCTTCCTCGGCCAGTTGGGCGAAGATCGACTCGGCGATGTTGTTGTTGCCGCGCCAGTCGGTGGCCCGTTCGGCCATCGTGAACTGGTCGATGAAGTGGCCGCCGAGTTCGGACTCGAGACGCAACGCCTCGGCGTAGACCTCTCCGGGGTGCTCGACGAAATGACAACGCCCGCCGTGGCGTTCGATGAGTGCCGTCTTCGCCGGCGACGTGCTCCGTGCCATCACCGCGATGAACGGGACGCCGATCAGCTCGGCGAAGTAGGCCTCGCTCACCGCCGTCGACCCCGACGACGCTTCGATCACCGGCGTGCCCTCGACGACCCACCCGTTGCACAGCGCATAGAGGAACAGCGAACGCGCGAGCCGGTGCTTCAGCGAGCCCGTCGGATGGGTCGACTCGTCCTTGACATAGAGGTCCACGCCGACCTCGCGGCTCGTGTCGCCGTCGGCGACGGTCCAGCGCGACCATGCGGGCAGCGCGACGCGGAGGAGATGGGTGTCGGCACTGCGCCGGCCGTCGGCCTCGATGAGGCGGACGGCGTTCTGGGTCCAGGCCCGATCAGGGCGACGGTCGACGACTCGCGTGGGTTCCACGGGTCGCCGAACTCACTTCTCGCCGCGGAGCCGAGCCTGCAGGTCGTCGTGCTTGGAACGGCGACCGGCCTCCAGTGCCGCGATCTCGCTGTTGACCTTCAGACGCAGGGTCTTGAAGAGGACCATGCCGAGCGGGAGCGCGATCAGCACCCCGAACACCGCCGCCACGAGGAACGGCACCTCGACGCCCACCAGGTTGCCGCCGACCATGATGATCACCACGACCGCGGTGACGAGCAGCAGACGCGCGAACGTGTACGCGAACAGGGCGAACGCCAGGGTCATCGGGCGACCACCCGCCTGCGGCGTGGCGTCGCCGGCCGTGGTCTCGCGGGTGGCCGCGTCGGGCGTGGCCTTCTTGCCGGGGGTGGGGTCGGGCGTTTCACTCACCCCCTCAGCTTACTGGGCGGGCTCGGCGCTCCCGCAGGTCGCGGGCCTTTGCATGCTCTTTACCTCCCACTGACGGTTCGAGTACCTGGGCGATTTGCGTGTATTCATAAGGAACTCGTCCACCACCGTGCAGAGCCGCTTCGCCATCTCGGCGCACCGACCGAGCACTCCAACACGCACAGGGGGAATCATGACCAGCATCGAGACCGCACCGCCCACGACCTACATCACTCCGGGACTGGCCAGCCAGCACACGTTGACCCCCGGCCAGGTCGCCGCGATGTTCAACGTGAATCCCAAGACGGTCGCCCGCTGGGCGAGCTCCGGCATCCTCGGCTCGATCCGCACCCCGGGCGGCCACCGACGCTTCCGCGAGGAGGACGTCGTAGCCTTGCTCAACCGCCGCGCCCACTGACCCGGCGGCCCTGTAGTTCTCCCGACGACCCGACGCCCGGCCGGACCTCATCCGATCAGTGGAGAAGTGCGGGTCAGGTCGGCTTTCGCCCTGACCTCTCAGGCGTCTCACGTACGCTGGTCGTCGGGAGGTTGTCATGATCTATCTGTTCGCCGTTATGGGTCTGCTGGCCATCGGTTTCCTCATGTGGCGCGCCTTCGGGCCCCACTCCGACGAGTCCGGCGACACCCCTTCGCCCGGCCCGCGTCGATCCCGTCCCCGCGGCCCGCTCGGCCCCGACGACGACCCCGATTTCCTGCGCGACCTGGACAATCGCACCCGCGGCACCAACGGCACCGACGGTGATGAGATCTGAGGCGTGACGCGCGGCCGAAAAGCTGAGACCAGGTTCAGAACGTCTCTGCGGAACATACCCGTGGGTAGGGTATTGTCCACTTCACCATCGACTCCCCGATGGCCGGACCGAGAGAAGGCGCCGTTGAACCCGGGACGATCTCCGCGAGGGGCGTCGACCGATGACGACCTGAGCTTCGCCGAGAAGATCGGATACCTCTTCGAACACAGCCGTGACGAGAACGGCATCCGATATACCGGCAAGAAGATCGCCGAGAAGGCCAACCGTCTCGGCTACTCGCTGTCTGACGCGTACATCTCCCAGCTACGCACCGGCAAGGCCCGCACGCCGTCGTTCCGCACCGTCGAGGCCATCGCCCGCGCCTTCGACGTCAGCGTCACCTACTTCCTGTCCAACCCCGACGAAGACCTCGAACGCGTTCGGCAGCAACAGAATTACGTCGAGATGCTCCAGGTCACCGGGAGTCACCTGTCCGGGATCGACATGGGTTCGCTGTGCCCGGACACCATCGACGCACTCATCGACCTGCTCAAACTGGTCAAGGCCCAGGCGATCGCCAAGCGGGCGGAGGAGAACTCCCCGAGCGAGGCGTCCGGCTGACGGTTCCGCCGGCCCGCCCTCACAACCGGGCGGTACTCACAGGCCGGCGTAGGAGTGCAGTCCCGAGACGACCAGGTTGATGATGAACAGGTTGAACAGCATCGCCACGAAACCGGCGACGTTGATCCAGGCCGCGGCATTGCTGCGCCAGCCCGCCGTCGCGCGTGCGTGCAGGTAGGCCGCGTAGATCACCCAGGCGATGAAGGACACCGTCTCCTTGGGGTCCCAGCCCCAGAACCGGCCCCAGGCCGCCTCGGCCCAGATGGCACCGCAGATCACCCCGAGGCCGAACAGCGGGAAGCCGATCACGACGCACTTGTAGGCCAGGCGGTCGAGCTGCTCGACGGACGGCAGATGGTCGACGACCCGACGGACCGCGCCGCCCAGACCCGGACGGGTCGCGGCCGTGGCGGAGTCGTCGGACGAGGTCGGAGCCCAGCGCATCTTGACCAGATAGAGGATGCTCGCCACACCGGACACCAGCAGGATGCCCGAGGACACCGAGATGATCGAGACGTGCACGGCCAGCCAGTAGGACTTCAGGGCCGGGACGACGGGTGCGGCCTGGGTGTAGAGCCAGCGGCCGGCGATGAACATCAGCAGGATGACGGGCAACAGCACGAACGAGAGCAGCGGCCGGTGCTCGCGCTTGCGCAGGATGATCAAGGCGGCGAGCACACCCGCGGCACACGTCATCGAGATGAACTCGTACATGTTGCCCCAGGGCGCACGGTCGGTCGCGATGCCGCGGAGCACGATCGAACCGATGTGCGCGGCGAGGCCGACGACGACGACCGGGAGCGCCATGTTGCCGAGCTTGTCGCCCAGGGTCCGGCGCGACGACTCGTCGACCCGCCCGGGCACCCGCGTGTCGGTTCCGTCCACCCCGGCGTTGACCAGCTGCTTCTGCTCGAGGCGTCGGCCGCGGACCGCGGCGAGGGCGCCCAGGAACAAGATGACCGCGACGACGTAGACCGTCATGGCCGTGCCGTAGAGCAGGTCCGAGTACCGCGCGAGAGTCTCGTCGATCGGCATCGCCGGAGCGTCGGTGTTCATGTGCTTCCTTTCGCCGGCCGCTAGAGCCGCCGGGTCGTCCGCCGCGAGGCAGGTCCGTCGGCGTCGTCGGCCACCAACTCGGCCGCCTGCTCGTCGAAGCCCTCACCCCAACCGGCCTGATCGGTACGCGCCAGCCCGGCGATTTCTACTACAGTACGTCGTTGCCCAGTGTCCGGGCCATCGGTGTCCGGGCCATCGGTGTCCTGGCCATCGCCGTCGGCACGTGCGGCCGCGGCCGGCACCGGGACCAGGCGGGCCCAGATACGGCGGCGGCGGATCAGCAGCGACACCAGCAGACCGCCGAGCATGACGATCGAGCTCACCAGCACCCATATCTGGGCGGGGTCGTGCGAGACCTGCACCGACACCCACCGTTCGTAGCCGTCGAAGGTCACCGTCGTGCCGTCGGCGAGGGTGTGGCTCTGGCCGACCGCGAGGTTGACCTGCGCCTTACGTTGGAGGCGGCCCTGTTCGATGAGGTCCTGATCGAGCGAGTAGACGTTCTGCGGTCTGCCGGTGTCCAGACCGGTGTCGCCCTTGAAGATCCGGATCGCGACGAAGGGGTCGTCGGGGGTCGGCGACGACGACGTCAGCAGCGAGCCGTGGAACGACGCGGTGGGCGCGAACAGGCCCTCCAGCGCGATCTGATTCTTCCGGCGGTCGTCGGCGTCGGGGTACAGGCCCGCCGGGGTGTCGAAGCGTGCCGCGCCCGACGAGAGCATCGTCTGGAGCTCGTCCGGCACGAACGGGGTGGTCTGCGTGCGCTTCTCCCCGTTGGGGAAGGTCACCGTGAACGTCGGCGCGAAACCGTTGCCGAGGACGTAGACCCGGTCGCCCGCGACGCGAAGCGGTTCGTTGACGCGCACCGACGCGGTGTCCCAGCCGGCGGGATCGCCGAGGTTGCCCACGCTGCCGTCACTGCCCGCGGCGTACCGGATGGTGGCGTCGTACATGTCGGGCTGACCGCTGGGCAGGAAGGTCGCCGAGAAGTCGTCGACGCGGAAGCAGAACGGCGACAGGTCGGTGCCGTCGACCAGGTTGCCGGCGCGGAACGAGTCGTAGACGGCGGTCGAGGTGTTGCACAGTCCCTGTTCGCCGTCGGCGACGAGGCTGCGGGTGCCCTCGTAGCCGTACATCTTGCCCAGCGCGATCGACACCAGCAGTGCCAGCAGCGCGAAGTGGAACACCAGGTTGCCGAACTCGCGCAGATAGCCCTTCTCCGCCGAGACCTCGACGCACCCGTCCGGATACGCCTTGCTCGGCTCGCGGACCACGACCTCGCGACGCCACCCGCGCAACCGGCCGTCGATCCGTCGGGCGACCGTCTCCGGATCCCCGTCGACGGTGTGGGTCACGTGCCGCGGCAAGCGCGACAGGTTGCGCGGTGCGGCAACAGGTTTCGCGCGGAGGCTGTGGAAGTGCTCGACCATGCGCGGCGTCAGGCAGCCGACGAGGGAGATGAACAGCAGGACGTAGATCGCGGTGAACCAGGCGCTGGAGAAGACGTCGAAGAGCTGCAGGCGGTCCATCCACACGCCGAGCTGACCGCGGGCGGCGATGTACTCCAGGGTCTTCTGCTCGTTGAGCTCGCGCTGCGGGAGCAGGGCACCCGGGATCGCGGCGAGGGCGAGCAGGAACAGCAGGATCAGCGCGGTCCGCATCGAGGTCAGCGAACGCCACAGGTTGCGTAGTGGCCACAGCACCCGGCGGCGGGCCCAGTGGGGCTTCGGGGCCGGCTCGGGGGTGTCCACCTGCGGGCGGTCGGTCACATCGGTCATCAGGACAGCACTCAGATCGGTAGTTGGGTGTCGGTGACGAAGCGGACCTGGACCCACACGATGAACTGGTCCCACCAGCCGGTCAGGAGGGCGACGCCGACCCCGATCAGCAGGACGCCCCCGATGACCTGGATCGTGCGGGCGTTCCGGCGGAGCCAGCCGAGACTACGCAGGGCCCAGGCCGAGGAGAAGGCCAGGATCACGAAGGGCAGGCCCAGGCCGAGGCAGTACGCGACGATGAGGGTCACGCCCTTGGCCGCCGTCGACCCCTCCGTCCCGCTGACGGTCGCGATCACCGCGGCCAGGGTCGGCCCGAGGCACGGCGTCCAGCCGAGTGCGAAGACCGCTCCGAGCAGCGGCGCCCCGACGATGTTGGAGACCCGCCGCGGTTCGAAGCGGACCTCGCGCTGCAACGCCGGGATGAGGCCGATGAACACCAGGCCCATGGCGATGGTCACGACCCCGCCGATGCGTTGCAGCAGTTCGCGATTCAAGACGAAGGTACTGGTCACGCCGAGGACGGTGGCGGTGGCGGCGACGAAGACGACGGTGAAGCCGAGGACGAACAGGCCGGCGGCCAGCGCGACCCGCGACCGGCCGCTCTTGGCGCTCTCCCCCACCTTCACCGCGGGCGCCTCGGCCCCGACGAGACCCGCGAGGTAGGACAGGTAGCCCGGGACGAGGGGCACGACGCACGGCGAGGCGAAGGACACGAGCCCGGCGAGCAGGCAGGCGGCGAAGGCGAGCAGCAGCGGTCCGCTGGAGACGGTGTCGGCGAACGTGTCGCCGATCGAGGAGGCGAGCACCAGGGTGGTGGGGTCCAAGGTGGTCGGGTCCATCACACCGACCCCGCCGGCTCGGCCGCGACGCGCTTGACGACCTCGTCGAGCTCGTTGTCGGAGACCGCCTTGAGGAACACCGCCGCCGGCCGGTGCTCACGATCGAGGACGATCGTCGTCGGCACCACCGAGGTGGGCGTGGTCAGAGCGGCCAGTGACATCCCCGGGAAGTCGTAGATCGACGGGAATCCGACCTTGCGGTCGATGACGAAGTCCCTGGCCGACTCGCGGTCGTCGCGCAGGTTGATGCCGAGGAATTCCACCCCGTCGGCGCGATTGCGTTCGTAGACGCGCTCGAGGTCGTCGGCCTCACCGCGGCAGGGTCCGCACCACGAACCCCACACGTTGACGACGACGACCTTGTCCGCGAATCGCGGGTCGGACAGCGACAGCGGCTGTTCGGTGACGAGGTCCTCGCCGGCGAGTTCGGCGATCGGCTTGCGCTCGTCGGGTGCGTAGGTGATGACGGTCTGCCCGCCCGGTGACACGAACTGGAAGGTGTTCCCCTGCGCGACCGCGTCGTCGCCGGTGCTGCATCCGGCGACCATCAGGATCAGGGCCGACAACATCGTCGGCAGGAGGAACTTGCGCACTACGTCAGGCTTTCTTCACGCACCGGTGGCCAGTGGGTCCGAGGACCCGGCCGGCTCGGAGTAGATGATGTCGACGAGGGCGTCGTCGTCGTAGATGAGGCTGGTCAGCGAGGCCAGCGAGCACTGGCGGCGACGCGGGTCGTGCCAGAGGCGCTGACCTTCGAGGAACCGGCGCAGGGTGTACACGGGCAGTTGGTGGCTGACGCAGACGGCTTCGTGGCCGCGGGCGGCGTCGCGGGCCTTGTTCGCCGCGGCCAGCATGCGGTGGGCGAGCTGGATGTATGGCTCGCCCCAGGAGGGGGTGAACGGGTCGCGGAGTTTGGGCCAGTGCCGGGGCTTGCTCAGCGCGCCGTCGCCGACGGAGACCTTGAGACCCTCGAAGACGTTGTCCGCCTCGATCAGGTCGTCGTTGGTGAGGATCGGGACGCCGTGCGCGGCGGCGATCGGGGTGGCGGTCTCCTGCGCGCGCTGCAGCGGCGAGGCGAACACGGCCTTGACGTCGTGGTCGGCGAGGGTGTCGGCGACCTTACGGGCCTGCGCCTGGCCGTCGCCGGAGAGGCGGAAGCCGGGGAGACGGCCGTACAGGATGCCGTCGGGGTTGTCGACCTCTCCGTGGCGCATCATGTGGACGATCGTGTGCATCAGGCGTTGTCCCCCGGGGTGGCTGCGGTCGCGGCCGCCTGCGCTGCCGCGGGCAGCGCATCGGCGATCTGCGAGAAAGCATCCTCGTCGAGCGCCGCGGACACAAACCAGGCTTCGTAGGCGCTCGGCGGCGCGTACACGCCGCGTTCGAGCAGGGCGTGGAAGAACGGCGCAAACCGCCAGGTCTCGGTGGCGGCGACGCCGTCGTAGTCGAAGATCGGGATCTCCGGGTCGGTAGTGAAGAACACACTCAACAGGCTGCCCGCCTTCTGCACGCGGTGGGCCACGCCCGCCGCGTCGAGTGAGTCGTGCAGCAGGGTCGCGAGCCGGTCGGCGTTCGCGTCGAGCGTGCGGTAGACCTCGACATCGGCGTTGCGCAGGGTCGCGAGGCCGGCGGCGACGGCGACGGGATTCCCCGACAGCGTGCCCGCCTGGTACACCGGCCCGGTCGGCGCGAGACGTTCCATGACATCCGCGCGGCCACCGAACGCCGCCGCGGGCAGTCCCCCGCTCATGACCTTGCCGAAGGTGTAGAGGTCACCGGCCACGCCCTCGAGTCCGTACCAGCCACTCGGGCTCACCCGGAACCCGGTCATGACCTCGTCCATGATCAGCAGCGCGCCGTGGCGGCGTGTCAGGTCGCGGAGCCCGGCGTTGAAGCCCTCCACCGGCGCGACCGCACCCATGTTCCCGGCCGCCGCCTCGGTGATGACGGCGGCGATGTCGTCGCCGAACTCGGCGAAGGCGTCGGCGACGGCGGTAAGGTCGTTGTAGGGCAGCACGAGGGTGTCGTGCGCCGCCGCACCGGTGACGCCGGGGCTCGTCGGCAGGCCGAGCGTGGCGACGCCGGAGCCGGCCGCGGCCAGCAGTGCGTCGACGTGACCGTGGTAGCAGCCGGCGAACTTGATGATCTTGGACCGGCCCGTGTAGCCGCGGGCCAGCCGGATCGCCGACATCGTCGCCTCGGTGCCGGAGTTCACCAGCCGGACGCGCTCGACGGGGTCGACGCGGCCGATGATCTCCTCGGCGAGTTCGATCTCGGCCTCGGTCGGCGCGCCGAAGGACAGGCCGCCGGTGGCCGCCTCACGCACCGCCTCGACGACGGCCGGGTGCGCGTGCCCCAGGATCATCGGACCCCAAGAGCTCACGAGGTCGACGTAGTCGTTGCCATCGGCGTCGGTCAGCCGGCATCCGGACGCCGAGGCGATGAAGCGAGGGGTCCCGCCGACCGCGGAGAACGCGCGCACCGGGGAGTTGACGCCGCCCGGGATGGCCTGCGTCGCGCGGGTGAACAGCGCGGCGGAGGCGGCCGTGCCGGGAGCGGGCGTGGCAGCAGCGGAAGGGGTCACGGCCTACAGTGTTCCAAACGGCACCGGGTGACCCAAATCCTCGCTGGTCGGAGGGGGTGCGACCCGGCTCGAACCGGACCCGGTCAGCTCGCGAGCGCGGTGCGCACCTGCTCGGCGATCGCCGCCTGACCCGCCTCGTTGGGATGCACCGCGCCGGGTCCCGAGGTGGTCATCGGCTCGATCCAGCGCTGCGCGCCGGCACACGCGTCGTGACCCTCGGACACCTGTGACATGTCGACGAACTCGACGCCCTCGTCCTCGGCCGCGCGCCGCCCGTACGTGTTGAGCGCGGTCTGGAGCTCGCGGATCATCGATACGTCCCCGGCGGCGAGTCGCATCTCGGGATAGCAGCCGGCGGTCGGCGGGACCAGCCAGGGATAGCCGACGAGCAGGACGCGCGCGTTCGGCGCGCGGTCCCGGACGTCGCGCAGGGCCTGGCGCACGGCGGGATAGATGTCGGTGGCGACCGGCTCGATCAGCGCCCGTCCGTAACGGTCCGTGCACGGCGAGCCGGTGCGGTCGGCGTCGGCCAGTTCGCCGCAGAGCCGGATCGCGCGACCGTACGTCTCCTCGTCGTTGCCGCCGATCATCATCGTGACCACGTCGGTGTCGCCGTCGAGGGCGTCGAGTTGGGGCGGCACGCCCTGGTGCTGCGACTCGCGGAAGTCGTCGGTGTCGGCGCCCGCGCAGCTGACGTCGGTGAGGTCGAAGTCCTCGTCCGCCGCGACGACGTGCGCGTAGTTCCTCGACGACCGCAGGCAGTAGATCGGCGAGTCCTCCTCCAGTGGCCGCACGCCGGTCCCGGCGCTGAAGCTGTCGCCGAGGTTCACGTACTCCGTCGACTGTGCACTGTTCTCCGTCGACTGTGCAGTCGTTCGCGTCGACTGTGCAGGTGTTTCCGTCGACTGGGCGTCGTTCTGCGTCGACTGTGCACAGCCGGCGAGGATCGCTCCCACCGCGAGCAGCACGAGCCCGGACCGGATGAGCCGCCGTGGACGTCGATCGTCGAACCTGCGTGCCGTCATGCCGCCATCCTGCGTCCGGTGAAGCCCGTCGGCAACCACCGACCGGCCGCCCGCCCACGCGAGTAGCGTGGTTCGCCGAGGGGATCGCCGCATCGTGCGGGGTCCCGCAGCCGAGTCACGAGGATGTGAATGCGTATGAGCGACAAGGAGATTCTCGACCCGCAGGCCGTGCTCGACGGTGTGCCGACCGGGCTCTGGATCGACGGCCGGTCCACACCCGCAGCCGACGGCGGGACCTTCGAGGTCTACGACGCCGCGACCGAGGAGTCGCTCGTCTCGGTCGCCGACGCGGGGGTTGCCGATGCCCGCCGCGCTCTCGATTCCGCCGTCGCCGCGTCGGCGGACTGGGCGGCCACCGCGCCCCGGGAGCGCGGCGAAATCCTCCGTCGGACCTTCCAGTTGCTCACCGATCGCGCCGACGACATCGCCATGGTGATGACCCTCGAGCTGGGCCGCGCCCTCCCCGACAGCCGGGCGGAGACGACGTACGGACTCGAGTTCTTGCGGTGGTTCGCCGAGGAGGCCGTCCGGATCGGCGGTCGGTTCAGTCCGTCGCCGGCCGGCAACGGGCGCATCCTGGTGGCCCACCAGCCCGTCGGGCCGTGCCTGGCGATCACCCCGTGGAACTTCCCGCTCGCGATGGGGACGCGCAAGATCGGGCCCGCGCTCGCCGCGGGCAACGTGATGCTCGTGAAGCCGGCCCGCGAGACGCCGCTGACGATGCTGGCACTGGCCGAGGCCTTCGCCGAAGCCGGTTTGCCGCCCGGCGTGCTGTCGGTGTTGCCCACCACGTCGAGCGGCGACGTGTCGTCGACGTTGATCACCGACGATCGCATCCGCAAGATCAGCTTCACCGGGTCGACGCCGGTGGGTCGCAGTTTGCTCGGTCAGGCCGCCGACCGCGTCCTGCGCACGTCGATGGAGCTCGGCGGCAACGCCCCGTTCCTGGTCTTCGACGACGCCGACGTCGACGCCGCGGTCGAGGGCGGGTTCGCCGCCAAGATGCGCAACGGGGGCGAGGCCTGCACCGCCGCGAATCGGTTCCTGGTGCAGTCCGGTGTCGCCGAGGAATTCACCGAGAAACTCGTGGCGAAGATGTCGGAGGTCCGGATGGGACCGGGGTACGACGACGGGGTGACCCTGGGGCCGCTGGTGAACGCCGACCAGCGGGACAAGGTCGCCGACGCGGTCGAGCAGGCGGTGGCCGACGGTGCCCGCGTGCGACTGGGCGGTGAACGTCCGGAAGGTCGGGGTTTCTTCTATCCCGCAACGGTTCTCGACAACGTCGATCCGTACGCAACGGTGACGCGCGAGGAGATCTTCGGTCCGGTCGCGGTGATCAGCACCTTCGACGACGAGTCCGCGGGCATCGAGGCCGCCAACTCGACCGAGTACGGCCTGGCGTCGTACTTCTACAGCCGCGACCTCGAGCGCTGCATGCGCGTCGCGAGCGCCCTGGACTCCGGAATGGTCGGGGTCAACCGCGGCGTGATCTCCGACGCCGCAGCACCGTTCGGTGGCATCAAGCAGTCCGGGATCGGACGCGAGGGCGGCAGCGAGGGCATCGACGAGTACCTCTCGGTGAAGTACATCGCGCTCACCTAGCGTGTTACGTATGTGACTAGTGATACAGGTGTTATCGATCCGATACCTGTACGACCGTACTGATCCCTACACTCGGTCACCATGCGTCGTAGAACCCTCACGACCGCGGCAGCCGCGGCCGCAATCGCAACTGCCGCCTCGGTGGCGGTCGCCGTCGCACCGTCCGAACCGGTGGCTTAGGTCGAGAACGCCGCGATCAGTACCGATTTCGGCAGCGTCGACCTCGGTAGCTCCGAACTCGGCACCCCGAACAGCAACTTCCTCTGGCAGAGTCCGGGGACCCGGTACATCGTCGTACTCGGCGCCAAGTTCGGCGTTCTCGGGCAAACTCCGGATGTCCTCAAGCGTCGTCTCGACGTCGCGGCGAACCTCGGCAAGAAGCACCCGTTCAACCGCATGATCGTCTCCGGGGGCGACACCCACTGGCTGCCCGTCACCGAGGCCCAGTTCATGAACCTCGGGCTCATCCGACGTGGAATTCCCATGTGGCAGATGGTCAACGAGGGCGCCTCCACCTCCACGGTGCAGAACGCCCAGAACACGGTGCGGATGCTGAAGCACATGGGCGCCAACGGCGCGATCATCGTGACCAACGGCTTCCACATGGAACGCGCGATGAAGAACTTCCGCGACGCCGCCAAAGCCCAGAACGCCCGGCTGACGTTCCGGCCGGCGTACGCGTAAACACTTCCCCGCGGGGCGGCTCCCCTCCCGCCCGACTGTTTCCCTCCCGCTTGCCGGACCTGGCAAGCGGGAGGGAAACGGACACCGCGGAAACGGGGCCTGGCCTACGCTGGGCAGCATGCACGATCCTGGCCACGAATCGTCCGATGCCGAGGGACTGCGTCGCCAGTTCGAGGCGATGCTTGCCGGCCTGCAACCGAACGAACTCCCCACGCTGTTGAATCAGCTCAGCGCTGCCGCCGCGGACAGGTTCGAGCGGCCACCGTCGATTCGTCAGCGCAAGGAACCGCTCGCCGAGACCGTGGTGTTCCGCATCCGCGTGGATCTCGACGACGCGCGACCCCCCATCTGGCGCCGCCTCGACGTCCGCTCGGATATCTCCCTGGAGGACCTGCACCGGATCATTCAAGCGGCGTTCGGGTGGCTGGACTACCACCTCTATCGATTTGCCCTGGGCGGCAGCCCATTCGACCGCAGGAGCGAACTGTTCCTGTGCCCGTTCGACGCTCGGGAAGGCGAGGAGGTGGGCACACCCGTCGCCGAGGTTCGCCTCGACGAGACGCTCCACGAACAAAGCGACGCCCTGCGCTACGTCTACGACTACGGCGACAGCTGGGAACTGACAGCCCAGGTCGAAAGCGTTCACGAGGCGTCGGAGGACACACCGTGGGCCCGGTGCGTCGACGGTCGGCGTGCTGCGCCTCCGGAGGATTGTGGCGGCATCACCGACGCGGAGTCACTCGCCGAGGTCGTCGACGACCCCGCGCATTTCGACATCGGCGAGGTGAACGCCGCACTCAGTGACCCCATCCTCTCGCTCGTCGATGCCGGAATCGATGCACGGCTCGGCGACCTGCTGTACCGGGTTCAACCTCTCGACGATTCCGGAGCCGTTACGGCGAGCGCAACGCGGTTGGCAGCCTCATCGACGATTGCGACGGGCGACCAGCTCGAAGCCGACCTGCTCCCCTACCTGTGGTTCCTGCGCCGCGCGCGCGATGAAGGCTTCACACTCACCTCCGCTGGCTACCTGAAACCAGCCGACGTGGTCGCGGCGTCGAAGGTGTTGCCGACGATGAAGTACTTCATCGGCGCCAAGAACCGAGAAGTCCAGAGCACACCGGTGCTGTACTTCCGTGAGTCCCTGCTTCGGATGGGGCTGTTACGCAAGCACAAAGGCCGCCTACTGCCGACCCGAGTCGGAACGAAACTCGCCGACGATCCGCAGGCACTGGCCGACCATCTCGCCGACCGGCTGCTGAACCAGAAGATGGATGGGTTCACCGAGGACGCGAGCCTGCTGATGCTCTTCTTCGCCGCCGCCTCCGAACCCGGCGACGAGATGCCCCTCGAGACGATCGGCGCGCTGCTCACCGCGTATCGCTGGCAGGGCACGGACGGGCGCCCGATCCAGAAGTACGACCTCTACGACCTCGACAACGGAATCCACGAGTTCCTCGAAGCCGTCTCGTCCCCGGAACGGGGACTCCGAGGGGTGACGCTGAGCCCGACGGCCATCGAGGTCGCGCGACGCGCAATCCACCATCGCTGACCCAGCGTCTACTACCGAAAGTAGTTCTCGTGCCTGATGATCCGCCGAAATCGTGCCGACGGGTTTTGTCAGACCCCTTTCGTATGGTGGTGTCATGGCATTCGAGTTCGGCACCATCGACCCCGGCGGGGATCTCCCAGACGAGGGTGTCGACGTGTTCGGATCACTCGCCGGCCTCTCGCCCGAAGCCCTGATCAGCACCGCCGTCTATTCGGCATCGATGAACGCCGCCAACACCTGCCGCACACTGATCACCGCCAGCCTGCTCCACGAACAACGCGAAGAAGAATACCTACTGCACCGCAGTGCGATTCACTCCGGCGAGGCAGGTTCCATCGACGAACTGCTCGAGAGGACAGCACAAGCAGTTACCGGTGCGGACCCGTATGAACAGTTCGGGCCCAACGGATTCGAACAAGCCACCGCCGAACTCGGCGCCGCCCTGAACCTCACCCCCGCCGAAGCCCGCGACCTCATCCGCACCGGCGACGCCATGCGGTACCGACTTCCGCTGACCGGCACCACCCTGGCCTGCGGACGAATCGACCGCGACCGATTCCTGATCGCACTCAAACGCACCGACTTCGTCGACAACGCCACCATGCCTACGGTGGACGCCGCGTTGGCCGAGGCAATCCTGGCGCGCGACCCCATGTCCACCACCCGGTTCACCGCACTGGTCGACCAGATCGTGCACAGGCATGCACCTGATGCAGTCAAGCGCCGCAACAACCAGGCCGAACGGGATCGCGGAATCAACATCCGGCCCGACCGACACCAACCCGGCCAGTCGCGCATCACCGGACACTTCCCCCACACCGACGCCGCCGCCCTCAACGCCCAACTGACCGCCATGGCCACCGGCGTGCACACCGGCGACCCGCGCACCATGCCCCAGCGCCGCGCCGACGCCCTCATCGCCCTCGCCCACGGCAGACAAACCCTGGACTGCCGGTGCGCCGACTGCACACCCCCACCAGCCGAGCAGAACCTCGACACCCCCGAACCCGCCCAAGCGGCAACACCCGACCCCGAGCCCATCCCCGCCGCCGCACCGGACGTGACCGACGCCGGCGCAACCGAACCCGACGACAACGCGCCGGTCTCGGAGCCGACCGGCGACTGCACGTGCACCTGCACCAGTTGCCGCGCACCCCGACCGACCTACCACATCGTGGGCAACCTGACGACGCTGGTCGGGCTCGACAACGAACCCGGCATGCTCGACGGCCACGGGCTGATCGACGCCCCCACCATGCGCCGACTCTTCGCCGACGCGATTCACACCTTCATCACCACCGGGGTACGCACCGACCCGGCCGACGCCGACGCCCGGGCCGCGGCCGCCGCCAGCACCTACGTGCCGAGCAAGAAACTGCAAGCACTCGTGCGGGCCGGCGAGTTGTGCTGCACCTTCCCCGGCTGCAACCAACCGGTGTGGACCGTCGACCTCGACCACACCCACCCACGACCACCGCCACCCCGACCGCGGCGGAAAGACCCTCCAACACAACCTCAAACCGTTGTGCCGGTTCCATCACCGCATCAAAACCTTTGGCAGGTGGCGCGACTCCCAGGACGAGTACCTCGCCGTGTGGTTCGAAGCCCCCACCGGCCACACCTACCTGGGCAACCCATACACCGGACGAGACCTGTTCGCGTCGTTGAAAACCCAGCCACCCGACCACCCGGCGCGGCAACGACTCACCGACGAGCGCGCACACCGCACCGACACCCATCGTCGACAACAAGTCGAGTGGGACCGAAACAACCCGCCACCGTTCTGACACAGAACAAGTGCGCGGGCGGCTGAAGGCCGGCTTCGATATGCCGACGGGGGCGATTTCGCTGCGCGAATCGCCCCCGAGGTGTGCCGAACTGCGGAATGGGTACAAGCACACGCGTGGTGGTCAAGCGCGCGGTCGGCAAGGACACTGAGACCTTCCCAGACTTCACCCGCCGTCTCGGCTTCCGGGTCACCACAGAACCGAGGTTTCGGAACTGACCGACTAGAGAGCGGAGGAGCTCGAAGTGGACGAAGCAGCCACACTGGACGAATACATCAAGACTGCGCTCGGCGACGACTTTCATACCTGGCCAGGGGGATGGCCGGGTGAGATCGAGGCGGCCCTGATTGACGCGGTGTTCTCCATTCAAGCCAGGTATGGCGGTCCCAGAACAGGCGTCCGCGCGGTCGTCAACCGGTGGCGGTCGCGCGACGACCGCACCGCGAAGATCGACGATCTGGAAGCTCTCGCCGCTGCAGATCCAGTGGAGTTCGTGAGGACGGTCAACAATTCTGCGCAAGCGAGCGGGCGCCTCAAGGGCGAGATCGTCATCGACGCCGCGAAAGCACTCACTGCCGTTGGACTTCGTCACGCGAGTGACTTCACCAATTCGAAAGAGCAGAAGAACGCTTACCTATCAGTCAAGGGCTGCGGATCGGTGACGTGGTCGTACTTCGGCATGCTGCTGGGCCTGCCTGACGTCAAGGCGGACACGTGGATTGTCCGCTTCGTGGAGAAGGCGCTGGCGCGCCCCGTGCGGCCTGAGGAAGCCCGCGAAATTCTAGCCACCGTAGCGACGGCGCGCGCCGTTAGCGCCACAGCTCTGGACCACGCCGTGTGGGAGTACGCGCGCAGGAATCTCGGCTAGTGCCTGTGCGAGGAGAATCAGAAGACCGCCGCGTCCACCTCGTCGGGGTGGCGCCGTGGCGGCAGGCCGTCGATTTCTACTACAACCCCGACGACGATCTGGACCTCGACGACCTCGGGTTCACGTTTCCCGCGCGCTGGGCCGCGGGAGATCTATTTGTCATCGTGACGACGGACAGCCCGGCGCCGGCCGTCGTCGTGGTTGAGGAAACCCTCTGCGATTCCACGGGTCCGGACTCGTACGACCAGTATCTGGGACCGTTCGAACTCTCGCTGACTGCTGTCGAACGCCGGCTCGGCACTCCCCTACCGAGCGCCCCGGCCTCGCTCGACACGGCGACGGGCGAACGATTGATCGCGGCGATCTCGGCCGAGGAGAAGTCTCCGACGCCATGGCGTGAGTTGGACGAGCGGGGATGCGTTGCTCACGTCGAGCTTCTCGAACCGTACGCCACGTGTGCGTGCTGCGGGAGGTGGGCTGACGAGGCACCACTCCTCGAACATCACCTACTCGACGACATCCAGGAGTTGAGGTTCTTCGGCTCCAGCTCGATCGTCGTCTGCCTCATCTGCCACGACCAGCTCCACCGTCCGCTCGCACCGAGTTCCGACGACTTCATGTTCGGTTTCCGTCCGTTGTGCCCATGCTGTTCGGCGATGCGCACCTGCCAGGTGGTCCGGGGATTCCCTGCGGGACCACCGGGACCGGGAACCCTCCTTGTCGGGTGCGATAGATCCGACCCGGTGACGTTCGAATATCGCTGCGGTGCATGCGAGTACGAGTGGACCGAGGACGACGATGGTTACCAGCCGTTGCCTGCAGATTTCGACGACGATGTGGTGGTTCGGGCCCGGATCGCGCCGATCCCCGACGGGGTCTACCGACCGTACTCACGCACGGGCGAGCCCGGTCGGGTCGTCATCGGGCGGTATGCGCCGCGAGGGCCGGGACCCCACTCTGCAGCCTGGGGCGACGCGATCCACCACGAGCTCGTCGGGCAGGACGGGCGTATCTACCTGGTCGACCCGACGACGGTGAGGTCTGCGGAGCCCCATACGTGGGAGACCCGGCAGCCGTGGACTGGCGACATGTAGGTTCTCATCGTTCTGCCGGGCGCAGACTACGTTCGACCACGGCCGCTTGCCCGGTCCGGCAGAACACCAGCTCCAGCCGAGACACTTTCTCCCCATTCGCATTTCGCAGCAGATCGGCGTAGATCGCGAGTTGCGTCCAGTACGCCTCGAGGGTGTCGGTGGAAACCCCGACGTCGGTCTTGTAGTCGACGATGACCAACGAACCGTCGTCGTCGCGATACACAAGGTCCGCGATGCCCTCGACCACGGTGACACCGTCGGGTCCGGGACCCGCGAGTTGCATTTCCTTCCAGTGCTCGCGGACGGCAGCCCGCTGAACGGGTGCCGACTGCAACGCCGACCGAGCCAGCGCCACGAAATGATCCACGTCGACGACGCCGGCGAGTGCGGCCGCGCGCCGAGCGGTCTCGTCGAATCCGTCGTCGACGGCGGTACCCAGGGCCACCTGTTCGAGGAGCGCGTGCAGGGCGGTACCCAGCGTCGCGCCGCTGTCGGGGCTCGCGGCGCCGACCGGAATCTGTTCGGCTACCGGCGCTGTCAGCCGTCCGGAATCCCGGTAACTCTGCAGTACAACGGCTTCGGCGTCGTCGACGCCGTGCACGATCCGCGTCGCCGAGTAGGAGGCGCGGAGGGTCGAGACAGTCTCGATCGCAGCGGTTTCTGCCGCCCAGTCAGCCCAAACCTGCCGTTCGTGCTGGGCGATCGATTCGTCGTCGCGCCGGACCGGTTCGACGAGCTCGGGAACGTCGTTGGGCAAGCCCTCCAGCGCGGGCGCGAGCGCGGCTCCCCAGGATGCGTTCTTCCCGACGAATCCGGAGACCGCGAGGTGACTCTCGGCGCGCGTGCAGGCGACGTACAACAGGCGCTTCTTCTCTGCTTCGGCGTGCGCCTTCTCGGTCTTTGCTGCTGCTGCATAACCTTTCGAGGTCACGTTCTTCGACGCACATGCCTGTAGCTTCGCGTCTTCGTCCCACAGCAGCGGCTCGGGCTGTGTGCGGAATCCGCCGCTCATGCCGGCGACGACGACCATCGGGAACTGCAATCCCTTGGCGGCGTGGATGGTCATGATGCGCACGGCGTCGACACCGATCTCGGGGAGCACGGTCTCGGCGACGCGCGCGTTCTCGTCGGCCTGGGTGGCGGCCCAGTCGATGTAGTCGCGTAGCGAGCCACGGTCTTCGGCGTACCAGGCGCGGGCCTGGTCGATGACGAAACGGAGCCGCCGCCAGACGTCGCGGTGACGGGGCGAGTCCATGGACACCTCGAACACCCGACGATCCGTCGCCAGGCGGCTCAGCAGTGCCCCCGGGTTCAGATCCCCCAGTTCCAAAGACAGGGCCTTCAGGTATGCACATGCGGCCGCCACCGGCGATTCGGTGAGCGCGTCGGTGGGCGCATCGGCGTAGATGCTCCAGCGGCCGTCGGCGGCTTTCCAGCGAAGCAGGTCGTCGTCACCGCAGCCGAACAGCGGGGTACGCAGGGCTGCGACGAGTGCGGCCTCGTCTGCGGTGTTCGCGAGTGCGCGACAGGTGACGAGGAGGTCGTGCACCTCTTGCGTCGAGTACACCAGACTCGATGCCTCCGAACGGAATTCGATGCCTGCGGCGTCGAGGCTCTTCTCCAGGAACGGCAGTACCGCCCGTGAGGGGATGAGGATGCAGATGTCCTTCCAGCGCAATGGGATATGTTGGTACGCATCGCCGTCGAATGTCTCCTTGCGCCAGCCGTTCTCGATGGCGGTGGCGATGATCCTTGCGACGTTGCGCGACTCGCGTGCGCGGAGGGCTTCGGCGGGCGAGAGTGCGTCCTCGTCGTCGAGGGGTTCCTCGGTGTCGGGGAAGACGAACGGCTTCGGTCCCCAGGAGAGGTCCCAGCGGGGTCGGCCCGGGGCCGGGTCGAGCGGCGTGTATTCGGGCTGCACGTGATGCTCGGCGACGATGAGCCGGCCGAAAACGGCGTTGACCCAGTCGAGGACAGGACGCGTGGACCGAAAGTTGGTGGTCAGCTGCACGACGTCGGTCGACGGGGTGCGGTCCCGCGCGGACATGTACGCCGCGATGTCGGCGCGCCGGAAGCGGTAGATGGATTGTTTCGGGTCGCCGACGGTGAAGAGCCGACCCGCTTCGTCTCGGCCGGCGACGATGCGTTGTGCCAGTGTGAGTTGCAGCGGATCGGTGTCCTGGAACTCGTCGAGGAGGACGCGCTGGTAGCGCTGATGGGCGGCCGCGGCGACCTCCGGCTTTCCGAGTACGTCGCGGGCCAGGACGAGTAGATCGTGGAATTCGAGTTGGCCGCTGCGCTGCCGCTCGCGCGCCTCGTCGAGGACGATCTCGGACAGGTGGCGGACCACCACGCGCACCGCGCCGTCGACGTAGGTGCCGACCACGTCGGAGCAGATCTCCTCGCGCAGTGCCTTGGCGGCGGCTTTGATCTCTTTGCACTGCGCCACACCACCGCGCCACGCGGACCCCCGGCCCACGTTGCCGAGCTTCGGGCACAGGTCCACCATCGGGACCCACCCGAAGGAATCACGTTCGGCGGCAACCAGTATTCGCCATTCGCGGAGTTCCTCGAGTTTGACTGCGAGTTTGTCCTCCGGATCGAGACAATCGTCGAGCTTGTCGATGATGGCGTCGGTCTCCCACAGGATGCGGTCGATGTCGGCGGGTGCGATGCCCTGTGGGTTGTCGTCGAGGGTGAGGCGATCCCAGTTGCGGTCCAATGCGTCGGCGAGTGTGCGCATCTGGTCGAGCGATGCGCCGGCGGCCATCACGATGCCCATGGCGTCGACCAGCATGGGTGGGGCGTCGTCGGTGAACAGTCGGGTGCGCATTCGACGCCAGCGGCGTTCGAAGGACAGCTGGGAGCCCATGGCGTCGACGACCGCGATGCGCGGTGGCACACCGGCTTCGAGGGGATGCTCGCCGATGATGCGGGCCGCGAACGCGTGCAGCGTGCCGATGGCTGCGGTGTCGATCTGTTCGAGAGCGGCTCGCGCACAGTCAGTGTCGTGTGTGGCGAGTTCGACACGCACGCGTTCACGGAGTTCGGCCGCGGCTTTCTCGGTGAAGGTGATGGCGGCGACGGCGTCGAGTTCGATGCCGTCGTGCAGCACGAGATGGCAGATGCGGCCGACCAGCGAATGGGTCTTGCCGCTGCCGGCGCCGGCTTCGACGAACAGGGTGGCGTCGGTGTCGGTGGTGATGCGATCGCGCGCGGCCTGGTCGGCGAGTTGTGCTGCGGTCATCTCAGCCTCCGTACTTCTGCACGTAGTCGGACAGTTCGTCGACGTGTTCCAGTGCGGCCCAGGCGCGTCGCAGCCCGGCACGTCCGAGGAGGTCGATGACGGGCAGGTCCCAGTGGGTGTCTTCGATCTTGGGCGGGAAGTACCCGGCCCGAATCGACTTGTGCACGAGCGTCATGTCGTCGATGAGGGTGGCGACGACGTCGTCGGTGACGGGGTAGCCGACCGAGGCGAACTTGCCTTTGCTGGTGATGAACCAGTACCGGGCTTCGACGTCGGCGCCGAAGGTGCGGGCGAACAGTCCGTAGACGGGGAGCTGGAATTGCAGACCCGAGTTGGTGGGTGTGCTCTCGGCGAGGTCCTTATACTTGTCGGCCTTGCCGGTCTTGTAGTCGGTGACGCGGATGCGTCCACCGTGGTGGCGATCGATGCGGTCGATCTGCCCGCGGAACCGAATCTTGTGCTCTCCCAGCGCCAGTGACACCTCGTGACTGCCGTGCGCGTCGAGACCGAAGTCCGCCTCTGCGTGCGTCGGCTTCCAGCCGTCGGCGGCGTCGGCGTGGTCTTGGGTGAACCATTCGTCCAGGTCACGCATGATGGTCCCGCGGTCCTTGGCCCACAACTGTTCGAGCCAGCCCGGACTGTTGGCCTGCGCCTCGTCGAGAACTTCTGCGGCAACAATCCGCAGGCGGGCGAGATCGAGCTCAGCGCCGTCCATCGTCGCGCGGACATACCGCTCGAGGATGGTGTGGATCAGAGTCCCCCGCGTCAATGCGTCGATCTGGGCGATCTCATCGGGGTCGTCGAGGGCACGCAGCCGCAGGATGTGTTCGAGGAAGTACTGATAGGGGCTCTGCACCCACAGTTCGAGGCCGGTCGGCGACACCGGCTGATCGAAGGTGGTAATGAGTTCGCTGACCGACGACAGGTTGCCGTTGAACCGGGTGAAGCGGCCGTTGAGGCGGTCGCTGCGCATGTGCATGCCGCGGTTGATGATCGGATCGTCGAGCGCGCCGCGACGACTGTCGGCGGGGACGGCGGCGAGTTCGCGGAGACGCCATTCGGTGGCGGAGGCGGCGGAGGCGCCGATGCGCTCGTCGGCGCGTTGGGCGGCGACGTCGAAGGATTCGACTGCGACGATCTGCGGCGAATTCTCCGTCGCGCGTTGCCAGTTGACGACGTCGACGTCGCGGCTGGCGAGATCGGCCAGCGCCGGCAGCAGCCAGCGGGACGGTACCTTCTCGGCGCCTCCGCGCAGGTTGCCACGCGGGAAGGTGACGACCCGTTCGGTGCGGCCGGAACTCACGGCACCGGCGAAGGCGAGGCGTTGGCGTGCCATGTGATCGCGGGCGGTGATGCCGATCAGTTCCGGCGGGAGAAGCGGGTCGTCGCGGCGAGGTGCGGGCACGATGCCTTCGGCGGCACCGACGACGACGCAGACGTCGAGGTCGCGACCGACTCCCGACGCGATCGGTGCGACGGTCACACCTGCACCCGACGTCCCGTGTATGCCTCGGTGCGCGTTCAGGCGGATCGAGACCGCGTCGAGCACCCGAGCCGCGGTGGGTTGCGGTGCGATGCCGTCCATCAGGGCGATTCCCGCGCAGTCGGCACGGATAGCGACGAGGTCGGCGGCCGCGGTCTCGCGTTTCGGCGTGCGAAAGTAGCTGTCGAGCAGGGTGTTCAGATGTTCGGCGACGGTCGCCCAGTCCGGCGCGTCGACGAGAGCGCGAAGGTCGGCCTGCAGCCGACGCACGTACGAGTGGACGGCCGCGGCCCTGGCGTGGTGCTCCTCATGCGCACCGACGCGGGTGAGGCGCTCCCAGTCGGCGCCGCCGACGATAGGTTCGTCGCTGCGCGTGAGGCGTTCGAGTTGGGGCTGTGAGATCGGCGTGTCGTCGAGTTCGGGGCGTCGGAGGGCGCCTTCGGCGAGGAGGGTGAACAGATCCCGCCGGGGCATCGTGTCGTGGTCGAGTGCCAGCAGACCGAGTAGTGCGCGACCGGTGGGACGGTCGACGAGGGTGTGGCATTCGGGTCCGGTGAACGCGATGTGGCCGGCGGTGAGGTGCTCGTGTAGCAGCGGCAGGTAGGGGTCGTCGGTGCCGTAGAAGATGCCGATGCGGTGACCGGGAACCCCGCTGGCGAGGTGTTTGCGGACCAGCCGGACGACAGCGCGGATCTCGTCGTCGGCGTCGGAGGTGTGGATGACCTGGGTGGGTGAGACGTGGGTGTTCGCGTCGATGGTCTCGCCGCGGCGCTGGAGCTCACGGAGAAGGGCTTGCTCGGCGGGCGTGTGAGCGGCCGGGTGATAGATGATCAACGCCCCGAGCTTGTCGAGTCGTTCGGCGGCGGCCGAATACGCCTCGTGCTGAAGGTAATACGAGCTGGTCAAACGCTCTGTGGTGGCTCGATGGATACGCAGCAGGTCGGCGACGAGGGGCGTCGGCAACTGCATCGCCGGCTCGGCGATACCGGTGAGTTCCCAGGCTGCGCTTGCGAGCGCCTGGGACGTGATGGGCTCGTCGGCGACGTCGGCGAAGACGCCCGGCGCGTCGGCGAGAACCCGCTGGACCGCCGCCTCCAGGAGCGGATACGGGAGGGGTTGGCGAGGCGCGAGCGCGGGTGCGGCGAGCTTGTGCACCACCTGCGCCAGCGTAAGGACGCTGGTGTTGGCCACCCCCTGCGTCCGCGCCAGGTGGTGCAGGACGTCCCGACCGGAGCCGTGGCTCGGCACGACGACGGTGACCTGGGTCAGCGGTGAGCCGGACTTGGCGCGGGACACCGCCTCCGCCAACTGGTCCATCACGGTGTGCATGGGGTCATCATGCCTGGTGGGTGTGACATGGTCCTCGAGACGGTGAGTGAGTTCAGTGGGCGGAGTCGACTCCGGCGGAGATTCGACGATATGGCGCCGCCGCAACCACCGACTTCGCCAGAGAGTTGACCTGCTCCAGCAGTTCACTGGGCGCAAGTCCGAGGTCCAGGGTGTGGCAGTGCAGAGTCACGCCAGACGCTTCGACCACATGCGTACGGATAGCCTCGTTGCCCTTGGCGTAGACGAGATGCCCGTCGCTCAAGCCGAGAACGGTGCAGTACGCGAGCATTTGGTAGAGGTCCGCGTCTGGGAATCCCTCCGGTCGTTCGGCCTTGTACTTGGCGTCGACCACGGCTCGAACGACTCCGGTTGTGCCCGTCCACACCAGGTCTGGCCTCATCCGAACAGCTCGCGCGACGTCGAGGTGAAGCGAGTACTGGGTCGCGTACCTCCCACCGTCGCCTCTCTCCAAAGCTTCTCCGAGCGAGGTGCACACGAAGTCCTCGAAGATCCGCCACATATCGAACATGAATCCGGTCACCCGCAGCTCACCGGCATGGTGCTCGAAGGATTGGGCGGCCAGGACGACCTCGGCCAAGCGGATCGCGTCGTGATAGCGGGTGTTCAGCCGCGTAGGTCGCCACGCCGGAAGAGGAGTTCCGGCTCTGGCAGGTGTCACGTCCACCATGACTCGACGCAGCCTCCGGAGCCGGCGCCGAACCTCCTGCGGGAGCCGCGGGACGGTCAGGAGGCGCAGGACGGCAGCCAGCAGAATCTGATTCTCGGCGATGTCGACAGTGAACTCGTCGTACTCGACGGCCAGCGGCACCGGCAACCCGTAGTTACGGGTCATCTGCTCACCGGCGAGGAGACGTCCGCGAAGAACCGGGAGGTCGTCGGAGATCGTTCGGTATCCCTGGATCAGACCCTGTTCGGTGGCGCGTGACGCGAGCCTTCCGAAGGCTTCGGCCAGTGCGGGCAGGAGTTCGTCGGCCTCAGCGAGGTGTACTCGGTCGTCTCGCCAGAAGTCCCGATGGAGGCTGTAGCCGAGAAGGAACACCAGGCGGTTCAAGTCGCTGATCTTGGGCCTCACGATAACCTGACGCTCGCCGACGGCTACTGCACCGATCTTGCGTCCAGCAGACACCTCGAACACTCCCGTTTCGAGGGTTGGTGTCACGTCGACGATGGCCAGCCGGCGGAGCACCTCGTACTCGCGTACGTCCAACGACATCAGCCGCGCTGCGGCACCTTCAGTCAGCAGGATCGGCGGTGGAGGCGTCATCGTCGGTCTCCGTATCAGGGTCCTTGCCTTGCAGCCGCTTTCGAACCGTGTCCAACCCATACCGGGTCGGGACGTCCACGCTCTTGTCGCCGTAGTGGAATTCCTCGAGGAGAGGAAGAATCGCGGTGCGCCAGACTCTTTCGAGACCTTGCTCCTCGTACACGGCAGGCCTCATCAGGTACGACGGCCCGATCTTGAAATCCTCATCGTCGATGAGTCCGTTGAGCTCGTCGAGGAGGTCGGCAGTCTCAACCGGCCGGTGCGTTTTGTGCAGCCAGCTGCGCAGTATGCCGTTGGTCGGCGGCTCGGACGGGTGAAGTGACTCGAAGGCGAAACGACGACGCATCGCCGAATCGACCAGCGCGATCGAGCGGTCCGCTGTGTTCATGGTGCCGAGGATGATCACATTCGGTGGCAGCATGAATGGCTCAGTGCTGTCAGAGCCGTACAACAGGTCGATGCTCTCGTTGCGGTACTCCAGCAGGAAGTACAGCTCGCCGAAGATCTTGGCGAGGTTTCCTCGGTTGATCTCATCGATGATGAGGACGAAGACCGCATCCGGATTGTCGATCGCCCGGTCGACGATCGTGCGCAGCGGTCCGGGCTTCAGCTCGAACCCGACCTGTCCATTGCTCTGTTGCGACGGACGGTAGCCTTCGAAGAAGTCCTCGTAGGAATACGCGGGATGAAACTGCACGATCTTGACATTCGACTCACCGGCGAGGTGGCGGGCGAGTTCCTTTGCGATATAGGTCTTCCCGGTGCCGGGCGGACCGTAGAAGATGAGTTGGGGTCGGTCACGCAGCAGATCGACGCATTCCTGCAGCCACGCGTGGGGTACGTGCAGCCGGGCAGCAAGATCTTCGTCGACATCCGGGAGGTTGACGCCGGTCGCCGGCTTCCTCACTGGACGCTGACCCATCAGTTCCCGGATCGCATCGATTTGCGGCGTCATGTCGACGACGTCGCCGTGCGCGTTGAGACGCGACGCGATCTCGAGGGGCAGATCGTTACTCGGATGTGTCGCGGACTCCCATTTCACGGTTCGACGCAGGTTCGATCGGCCGTCGCTGCTGCGGACGAACTGCGCCTCTCCGGTGATGGTGCCGAAGAACACTTCGCCCTGGCTGACGGTGACAACCAGATCGCCGGGATGCATCCGGGCCAAGAAGGTATGGAACTCATCGAGCTTGTCCCGTCGGGCGGCGTAGCCCGACGCCCGGTAGTCCTCTTCGACGAATCCTTCGAGCTCATCACGGGTTACGGTGGAATCCACAGGGCGGAGGAACTTCGCGGCCAACGACACGGTGCCCTTGGCCCGCCAGATCGGGACCATGTCGGTTCCAGCGACGTTGGAGCCGTATACCTTCCAGGCGTGGGTCACCTGGTCCGTTGGTGGGGTGGTCGGTGTGGAGTCCTTCTCCTTCCAGCGATCCCGCCATGGCGGTAGATAGAAGTCGACGGCCCCACCCTGCTCGGTGAAGATCGCCTCGTTGATCTCATGCAGGTCGACATCGACGTCGTCGGGTTCGTGGTCGAGGTAGTCGTCGGCGAACGCGTCACGGATGGATCGACGGTCGTTGACCGAAACGATCGGCAGAAAATAGCGAGGGAACGCCAGGTAGAGAAGGGCCTGACGCTGGGCGGGTTCTCGTGGTCCCGGTGAATTGCGTACGAGTTCACGGAACTTGAGCGGGTCGTGGAGAGCCTCGACTCGGTCCGACTCCGGCCGACCGCGGAAGTACCGCGCGAACTCGATGAGGAAGCCGACCTGCGCCCATCGACGTGACATGAAGGCGCGGCCGCCGCGAAAGATCCTGCCCTGCATGGCTGCGGCGACGTCGCCGGGGATGGTCACGGTCGGTGAACACTTCGCCAGTACCTTCTCGACGTTCTGGATCTTGGTGGCGCCGAGGTAGTCGTACAGCGGAAGGATGTTGAGGGTGAAGATCTCCGCGAACAACTGGATCGCCGGCGACGATGCCGTGGCGAGCTGCTGATCCAACTTGGTGAAGAAGTCGTCAGTGCTCTGATCGGGCGAGTCGACGTACACCCTCTTCAGCTCGTCCAGGTTGGCGTCCGCCCACACCGGCACGTCCGGTGTGAACAGCGAACCGCCCGCTGCCAGGCCCTCATCAATCAACCTTCGCGCGACATGTTCGACCTTCGATGTGTCGGATCGATTGAGAGAGACGTACTCGGTTGGGTCGCCTGTTGTCTCGGTCAACGTGCCCTCCTCGTCCGCGGCTGGTGGTCCCCCACGTCCAGCGGCGACTCGTAGACCCCGCCAGAATCAATGGCGTCCTGCATGGCGTCGTAGATTTCCAAGATCATCCGCTTCGTGCGGTACTCCCCGAGCTCAGCCTCGTCCTTGCGTTTGACGATTGGGAAGGTGTCCATGATGTAGTCGACGTCGTCGCGCAAAAGCCCGTAGAGATGGAAATAGATAGCGTCCAGCTCCGAACGAAGGAGCGAGCGACGGGAGGAATCCCAGGCATACGGCGAACCTCGATAGCTTAGCGACCGTGCGAAAGCTTCCATGTCCTCCGCTGTGTAGCTAAGCTCGAGGACCCTCGTGTTGACCCAGTCAACCACGTCACCGCGAAATACCCTATTCCAAGCCGAATCGCATTTCCCGGCATCTAGAACCGGAAGTTGCTTAACGATGTAGAAGAGCATATTCAGACCAGCCAGCTTCTGACGTGCGACGTAATCAAATACGAATGAGTTAAAACAACCAAGCATTTGGCTCGCATTAGGAGCTTCGATAAGAAAAACGGAGTCACCCGCAGCCGTCCGGGGTATTGCACTCGAGACAAAAGTGCGATGATTTGTCGGACTAGTTATCCTGAGAAAGGATAGTAGCCAAGGTTGCACTGTATCAGGCACCTCATCCTGTGAGACCCAGTAAATTGGTATCGCCAGGCGTTTGGGATCCCCGTGCTCTTCCTCGGTCAGGTACCGAGGCTGATTCTGACGCTTCGCGGCAGTTGCACTTTTCACGACATCAGCGGCTCGATGGTCGTACGCGGCTATCATCTTCGCCTCATACAACGGAAGCATCCGCTCCTTCCTTCGCTCGAAGACGTTCCCTTCCAGCACCCAGCCGTCGTCTTCGAGCTCCTCCCGGGTGTGGAAGAGATGCGAGTCATTCGACATGTCGAACATTCGCATGAATTTGATTCCCCACGGGTTGCCGTCGGGGTCTCCCTCGCGGATCAGGACGGGGACACGGTTGTAGATGCCGAGAGTGATTTCGGCATCGCGGCGCGAACCGAACACTGGGCAGGTGCCGGTATTGGGGTTGAGTAGCTTGATCTCTTCGGGACTCAACGTGAACCGGGTGTCCGGCCGCTGGAGGTCGGTCGGGTCGTGGGCGAAGAACGCGAAGTCGGCTCGAGGCTCACGGGTGTCGCGACCAGCGAGCGTCAGAAGGCAGAACTTGAAGCGACTATCGACTGCCCCAAACAGTGGTTTGCGATTCTCGAAATCGTAAAGGCTCGCGATCGACCCGTTCTCGACAAGATCCTTGAAGAAATACTGGGTGGTGGCGTCGGTCGCGATCCCGGTCGGAAGAATGACACCGAGGCGGCCACTTCCGGCCAGGAGACTTCGGTCCGTCTCGGCGAAGACCGCGTACGTATTCACGTCGCCGCGCCCGGTCAGCGGGTACCTGCCCGAGGTACGTAACAAATGGGAGATTCCCTCCGAACGCCGCTTCTCCGCGAGGAACTCGCGGTAAAGGCCGGGATTGTCGTCCTTCAGATCGGCGATGAGTCGCTTGCGGGCAGCAGCGTTCGCTGCCGTGGCGATCCGGGGGTCACGAGCGGCAAAGAACTCCTGTTCTTGAAGCTTGACTCGTTCCCACGGCGGGTTGCCGATGACGACGGAGAATCCGCCTGCCCAACCGGTTTCGATGTTGATGGAGTCGCCTGCCGCGGGCGTGGTCGGGAAGATGTGCGGGAACTCCAAATGCCAGTGGAAGAACCGATACTGACCGACGAGGCGGTCGATCTCGGCGGCCTGCCGATCGCTCAGCACCTCAGACCCGGCGATCAGGGCATTGATCGTCGAGTGCGTGATCGGCTCGGGTGCGTCGTCGTGGAGGGGCCACACGAACGCCGCACACCAGGCATCGGCCGCCAGGCGCGACGTGCGGTACTCGTCGGAGTCAGAGAACGCCTTCAGTCGCTGGCGCTGAACATGGATGTCCGACAGCGAGAGTGCCTCTACCCCGATGACCTCTGTCACCTTCTCCGCGAGCGCGGTGTTACCAGCTATGACGTCGCCGAGATCGAAGAGACTGCCCTGGTTCGCCCGTTCCGCCTTGTTCGCACGCGTCGTCGCGGTGGCGATCGTCTTCTCGTCGCCCTCGATCGGTTTGAAGGCCACGTCCGGCAACCCCTCGGCCAGCAATGCGGGGGTCGCACCCACGAGTGCGTTGCCGACCTTGATCTGGGCATCGAGATACGCGAGCGGACGACCGGGCTCGATGGCCTCCAACCACAATGACACCTTCGCCAGCTCCGCAGCGAGCGGGTTGACGTCGACACCATAGATGCAGTTGCCGACGACGTCCCGCATGGCGGACCGGACCTGCTCCGGCGCCGGTTCGGGGTCGCCGGTGCGCAGGGCAGCTACCCGTTTGGCGATGCGTCGTGCCGCGCCGACGAGGAAATGTCCACTGCCGCAAGCAGGGTCGCACACGGTCACCCGCAGCAAGGCCGCCAGCTGCCCGTCGGAGTCGTCGGCAGACTTGACCGCATCGTCGAGCACCGGGTCGAGAGCGGTATCCAGCAGCGATTCCACTAGGGACGTCGGCGTGTAGTACGAACCGGTGTCTTTCCGCTGGTTACCCGATGCGACGTCCAGGCTGTACCTCTTGGTGACCGAATCCCAGTGCGGGACGAACTCGAGAAGCGCCTCGTAGATACTTCCGAGTTCCTCCGCGCCGAGGTTTCGGTAGTCGACATGGCGGAGCACTCCGGACTTGCGTTCTCTGACCAGCGACAGAGAGCGCACCGCGGAGAGCAGCGCCTCGTTGGACAGCTCGCACTCGGTGAGAAAATCCAGCTCTCCCGGTTCGAAGAGTCCGCCGATTCCCGGCAACCCGAGCTCAGGCAGTCCTCCTTCCGTACCCAATCCTTGCCAGAGGAGAACCAGTGCCTGCCAACGGTCGCCATAACGTCCGCCGCGTCGTCGACGCGAAGTCGCGCGCAAACGTGAGGTGGCGAAGTAGTCGAGATACCTTTTACGAGATCGTGTCTCGGCGGCGGGGTCGAGAAGTGCGCCGCGGTCCTCGGCAACGAAAGTGAACATCAGCCGATAGACGACCCGCAGCAGGGCGTGGTTGACGTCATAGACCGTTACGCGGCCCGATTCGAGGTCGTCGCGCAACTGGGAGTTGTCCGGGTGCGTGAGGAACCCGGTTCCTAGTGTGCGCAAGGCTTCGGCGACGCCGTCTCGGAGAAGGTTGAGCGCACGCGAGCCGGTCTCGATCGCCATCGTTCGCCACGACTCGAGCCGACACGATGACGGCCCCAGGTCGGGATCTCGAGTCTCCAGTCGCGATGCCTGACACAACGTGTAGAGGAGGAGGAAATCGGAAAACAGCTCCCCGTCGAAGATCGCTTCGAGGTCGAATTCGACGTAGGCCGAGCCGACCAGAGATGTCGAGTCGCGCAGGAGTCTCAAGACCTCACCATTGGCGAGGATGCCCCACAGGTGATCGTCGCTCCGGTTGAGCAGCTCCTGCACCAGCGATTGCGGTGACGAGCCGGCCGCTCCGGCAAGGCCTTTCGTTCGCGTATCGAGGGGGGTACCCGCCCCGAGGAGGTGAATGGGGGTGGCTCCCCACTGATGGGAGACCGGGAATGATCGACCGTCGACCCGCAGCCCGCCCTTCCCCGTGGGGGGAACACGGCCATAACCGAGCTGATCGAGCAGGATCAACAGGAACCGTTCGCGGGTGAGGGCTGTCGTCGGCGCATCCGCGGGTAGCTGCGCAAGCGCATCCCGGTACCCGGTCCACGCTCCGAGCAGGTAGGCCCAGACCCGGTTGGCTGCATCGCGAACCGTCTCGCCGGCGGCGAGATGGTAGTCCTTCGGAGACAGCGTGTTTCCCTGCGGATCTCGTCCGCTCGCGAGTTGAGATGGCAGGTCGGCGGGTATCAGGCCACCCTGGATGCTCACTCCGACAAATACTTCGCCGCTCATCACGAATCCTGTCCGGCCGGCGGGACAAATACGAAAACACCAAGCACGTCCGCATTCGGTTCGGGTCTGACCTTCAGTCCTCGAACAATCTCCGACGAGGCCTGCCTCACTCGCCGGTGGGCCGCGAGCAATGACTCGGCGAGCTGGGCACCGTGACCGTCGAGATGCGGTCGCAGGTCGTCGAAGCCGTCGAGCACGCGGGTGACGAACCGCTGGGCCTGTAGCGGCGGGACGTTGCCGATAGGCTGAGCCGTGAGTAGTCGGTCCGCTGCTTCTGACTCGAGCCAGTGTGCACGACCGGGAGAACCCTCGAAGGCGAGGGTCGCGACGTCCTCGGCAACTAACTGCCTTGTCCCCGTTCGTGAGGGGAGTTCCAGATGAAATCGGTATCGCATCACCAGAAGCGTCGTCCTCTTGGTGACTGCGTCCGTACGCACCACCCCGCACCGTCGCGCCGGACGCAGCTTCGGATCGAGTCCGCTGTCGAGCGCGGATTCGAGGATGTACTGCGCGATTGCTTCCACTGTCGCGTCGGTGCGTGTGAGCACCGCCTCGCCTCGACCGACCGGCAGATCGTTGCGGAAGAGCAGGGGATCGTTGCGGTCGAGAGGCAACGCGTCGCGCAGCCCCAGAGGAAGGGGCGTCAATGTAGCGGTGAATCCGTCGGCGGTGCGGGTGATCGTCGACTGCAGGGCGTGCAAGCCGTGTTCGACGCAGGCCGCCACGTCGTCGCGGGTTCCGAGAGAGGCACGGGCCGAATGCATCTCGGCGGCCACCTCTTCTGGTTTGATTCCGTGCTGCGCGTATTTCGTCTGCGCGAGTCGCTCGCGCTCGGCAGTGGATTCCCATGACCGGTAGAGACTTTCCTGCTTCTCCTGGATCCCGAGGTCCAGGGAAAGCTGTTCGGCGTCCTCGCCGCGCAGGAGAAGGCCCTCCATGAGGGCCTCGACGACGGCGTTATTGCTGTCGGGTACAGGAACCGACACACCCGTCGCCTTACGAATCGCCTCGTGCTTCTTAAGGAGAACGTCGAGAACGATTCCGTCTATCTGATTGTCGCGACCGTAGAGCGTGACAGCGCGGACTCTCTCCGCACGCTGACCGAACCGATCCACCCGGCCTTCGCGCTGCTCATGCCGGGTGGGATTCCACGCGAGGTCGTAGTGGACCACGGCCTGGAAGTTCGCCTGCAAGTTCACTCCCTCGGAGAGGCAGTCGGTTGCGACCAGGACATGCCGACCGGGCGTCGCGGTGAGCTCGTTGATGCGGGCGATGCGTTCGTCCGGCGGCAGGGTTCCGGTGACAGCGCGAACGACGACGTCCTTTCCCAGCGCCTTATCCAGTTGCTCCGCAACATACTCGGCCGTGTCGATGAATCGGCAGAAGACGATGGGGGCGCACTCCTCTGCGAGCAGACCCTTGACCTCTTTCACCAGAACCGCAACCTTACGATCCGGCTTTCCTTCGAGCTTGCGTGCATCGGCCATGAAGCTCCGCAGCTTTCGCGCCGCGGCGTCCTCCCTGCCTTCCCCGGTATCGGCACCTGGAGTCGTGTCCAGTGCTTCGATGGCCTCGTCGTCGGCCTGGTCGAGCACGATGGCGCGCCCGAGCGCATCAGCTTCTTCAGCGGAGTTCGCAGCCGCCGACGCCGCTCTTGTTCTCAGCGTCTGGGCGGCAGCTCGCGGTGATGATGCGAGAGCCCGTAGCAGCGCCAGCGCCGACCACCAGTTGACCCGTTTGGTCAGCTCACCGTCCGCGGTCTGCACGGTCTCGCGGGCGTAGGCGAGAACCTTGGTGAACAACGCCCGGTACTCGGGAGACAACGAATAGGGGGCTTCGTGGGTGAGCCGATCCTTGGGGAAGTGGGTGTCCTCATCGAGGTATCGACGGATGTCTCCACGGCGACGCTGAACGAGGTGCCGGGCCAGCAACTCACGGCCCTTGCGGTGATCGAGATCGAGGGTCTCCAGAGCTGGGTCGAGCAGACCCAGCAGGTTGCGGAATGCTTCTTCTTTTCCTGAGTGCGGCGTGGCGCTGGCGTACACCATGTGCCGGTTGGGATCTGACGACAATTCGCGAACGAGCTCGTATCGTTGCGTCCGACCGGCTCCGCCCTGCCCGGACGCCGCGACGCAGGTGTGGACCTCGTCGACGATGACCAGGTCGGGACATGTGCGCAGAAACTCGTGGCGGCGACGCGAGTTCTTGATGAAGTCGGTCGACACCACCGTGATCGGGTAGCGCTCAAAGATCGACTCCGTGCCGACTCGTCCTCGTTCGAGACGGCGCACCGTGGACGGCAGGACGAGTTCGGCTTCGAGCCCGAACTTCTCACGGAGCTCCGACTGCCATTGCTCAGCCAGCGCAGGACTGCAGAGGACGGACAACCCCCAAGCCTCACCCACCGCGAGCAACTCGGCCGCCACCAGACCGGCTTCGATCGTCTTACCGATTCCGACGTCGTCGGCGATGAGCAGGCGCACGACCTGCTGGCGCAGCGCCATCATCAGTGGAACCAGCTGATATGCCCTGGGCTGCACCGCGATCGACGCCAGAGACCGGAATGGACCGGCGGTCGAGCGGAAGCCGATACGAAGCGCGTTGGTGAGAAGCTGCGCGCTGAAGTGATCACCGAGATCATCGGCCACCGGGGGCGGGAAGGTAGCCGGCTGCACACCCTCGCTGACCAGGACACCGGCAATGTCGTCGTCCATACCTCCCAGCGGACGGAGTACCAAGAAGTCGGAGGTGCTGTCTGGGAGCACCACCCACTCTCGACCGCGAGCGGCAACGAGACTACCTGGGGCGAAACGCATTTCCTTCACTTTCTTCCTGTACCGAACACGTAGCTGTTCGCGCGCAAGGCTTCGAGCCAATCATCACCATCGACGAGGCGGAGCACCGACCACCCGCGGTCCATCAACTCGTCTTCGGCTTCCGCGTCACGTCCGGGTTCCGGAGCTTGATCGGCGTCGTCGACGAACACCACTGTCGTGTTGCCTTCACCATGGAAAATGAAGTCCGCAGACACCTCACCCACCCGCTCATGCACTGCCGTGGGCAGCGTGAACTCGTGGGTGACCAGCAGATCGATCAGCGCGCGCTCCGCTTCGGAACGGCAACGATCACGAAGTTCCTGGTGGTCGACCGAACTCGCGGCGGTGTCGCGATGGGTGACAGCGTGCGCACGAGCGAGCGTGAGGAGGAGGTCGCGGACACGATGACGGTCGATGCGTTCGTGATCCGACTGATTTCCATACGCGAGCAGGCAGTCGTAGCAGGCTTTTTCGCAGCGTTCCTCAGCGCCATCCGCCTTGCCCAAGTCCTCCCCATTCGGATCGAAGTGAGCGATGGCCAGCGCGCGGCGAGCAGCGGATGCCAGAGCATCAGGTTCACCATGCAGCCGGCGCAGCACACCCGCACCCCCTTCGGCCGACTCGGTGAACAGCATGCGCGCTCTTTCGGCCGAATCTGGCAGCGCCTCGCTGGACAGCTCCGAGTCCTCGAGCTGGAACTCGGCCTCGATGCCGCGCTCCAACGCGTAACGCAGTGTGGTGGCAACTGTCTGGTCGACCGGTGCCGACAGACGTAGCACCGCGATGTTGCGCGTGTCCTCGACGTACGGAATCACCTTGTGTTTCGTCGGCGCGTCGGCGGCATCATCGAGGCCATCATCTTGTGGTGTGGCATCCGATGCTCCCTTCTCGGAAAGCCAGTTGCCTTTCACCGTGTCCAGCCAATAGCCCAGCTCATTGGGGTTCTTACGCCGACGGCGACCGAGGTTGGTCACCCGTACGGTTGCGGTGTCGCCATAGCTGAGTTCAGCGACGGTGCTGCCCGAACTCTCGATCGTCGCGTCCAGCCGGCCGGCTCTCTGCCCGTGCTGGCTGAAGCGGAACGACGTTTCGAGTTCGAACCCCGCCCGGCGACGCTCCTCCTCGTCGGAAGAGATCCGCTCACGCCGCCGTGTGAAGACGGTCTGCATACGCATGAGGTTGTACCGCGGTGCCGCCAGCACGACCCCGCAGTTCTCACAGACGTCGAGGCCCGCCTGCCGCACATGGTGATATCCGCACTCGGCGCACCGCCGGGCGTCCTGCAGGTCAACAGTTCCGACGCCGCCGGCCGCCATCGGCACCTGAACACGTCGGACCTCGTAGCGCGCGCCCTCGTGATAGATGAGGGCGCCTGGACCGAACTCGCTGATCGCGAGGAACCGGGGGCGCTGGAGGTAGTCGCCACCATCCCCGCCCCCCGCAGCAGCGCGCACACCCGGGATGTAGGCCGCCAGCGGAAGCCGAGGAAAGCTGTATCCCGGGAGGAAACCCTCGGAAGCGAAATACCGATAGGTGTAGAAGTCCGAATGTCCCCGATCGGAATCCTCGTTGCGCAACAAGCGAAGTTGACTCTCGGCCTCACGACGGCGCGACTCGGCGGCTCTCCGCGCACCCGCCGATGCTGAGCTGTCCAGAACGACGCGATTCTGCTCTTCCTGATCCGAGAGTGCCGCCTGGTAGAGGTCCCGCCAGCGGGCGCAGGCGTCATCGAAAGCCGCTGCTGCCGAACGGATCACCGACGCTGCCCAATCCTCGTGCCACCACGCGGTTTCCTGCAGTTCGGCGCGCAAAGGGGCGATGACCTCCTCCGCACGCGCGGTCGCGCGCTTGATGGCGTCTTCGTCGCGAAGCGTCCTGGCCACGTCGTCGGACAGCGGCATACCGGGTTCATCGACCTTGATGAGCTGAGGCATCCGGGACCGCAGATCCGTCCCGGTCTCCGCGAGCCACAACCCATGCAGGTGTGAAGCGAGCAGCGCCTCGTTCGTCAGATCCAGACGCGGTGCGGCCACCGCCCCTGCCACCATGTCCCGTGATCGGCGGAAGTAGTACTGGTCGTGTGAGTTTCCGGTGGCACAGTAGGTCACCACGAGCGCGGGTTGTCCGGACCGGCCCGCCCGACCAGATCGTTGGGCATAGTTTGCCGGGGTGGGCGGCACGTTGCGCAGCCCGACCGCGTTCAGGCTGGCGATGTCGACGCCCAGTTCCATCGTCGGCGAGCAGAACATGAGCGGCAACAGGCCTTTTCGGAAGGCATCCTCGCGCGACTGTCGATCGACTGCGGCAACCTGAGCGGTGTGCTCGCGTGCGTGCAGTCCGGCCAAGGTCGGGGCGGTTCCTCGGTAGAGATCCCGGAAGAACGGGTTGATCCGCAAACCCGTGTCCGCAGTCGCTGTTCGTCGCAGCGGGTCAGGGGCGCCGGTCTGGCCGTCACCCGCGCTCCACACCACAGCTGAGGCTTTGAGCCGGTAGTTGCGCCCAGGGTCGTTCGGCAACGTGACCGTGGTGAGCAGGCCGGCCCGTTCGAGGACAGCGAGGATGTGCTCGATGACCTCCTGTGCGTCTGCCGTGTCAAGGGCAAGACCATCAGCGGTCCGGAGACCGCTGCGGTCTTTGATGAAACGGCCGACGGCTGATCGTCCCGTCATGCGCACTTCTGCCCGAGGACGTCCTGGTGCGCCGGTGCGGGTGCACACGGTCGCCAAGATCGGGGGCGCATCGCGGCGGGAGATCGACCACAATCCGGTCAGATGCTGTTCCGACTGCCGCCGCACGCGGTCGTACCCGTCCTCGGACAGGCACTCGACGTCGATCGCCAGATCGCGTCTGAACTCGTCGAGGACGATCTTGCACAGTTCCTCCCGCTCACCGCTCCGAGCGTGCTGCAGAGGTACCGGGCACTTCTGCCACAACTCGGCGTCCCCGGCGATCTCTGTCAGTGAGTCGTACTCGATTCGCAGCAGCCCGGTCTGCTCCAGGTTCGGCATCGTCACACGCCAACCCCGCTGCAGGTCTGCGTACAGCCGGAACTCGATGAACTCCGTGAAAGCCCGCTGCGCCGCAGACCGGGCACCATAGACGGCCGCCGGGTTCGCTGCGTATGACTCGAACGGGAGGCCGAGAGCATCGACAACCCGTTGCGCAACTTCATCGTGCCGTAGTGAGCGGCCCTGAAGAGCACGGTGCAACGCACCACGAAGTTGCGTGACCTGCACGAAATCGTTGAAGTGTCCGGCCTGCAGGCTCGCATCCTGGCGGTTGTCGACAAAAGTCAGGAGCTTTCGCGCTTCCTTGGGCAGTTCGTCAGTCGGAAGTTGCATGAGCGACCTGACCACCGACGCACTGACGACCGATACGGCCGAGCTGCGGCCCTCGGCGTCGAGCGTCGCGAGCTTCGCAAAGTCGGTGCCTCGGGTCTGCTCGTAGGAGATCTTGCAGCGCAAGCAGAATCGGAACGGCGACGGCACGTATGCCATCCGGAGTCCGTCCGACGACTCCGTGCCGTCGACCCCCACTGTCACGATCCTCGGTTGATGACGACGAAGCCGGTCTATCACCGCGCCGTCGGACACCCACGAGTCGGGAAACCGGCCTTCGGCGACGGGATCAGTCGGCCACGGTTGATCTTCGGAGATGTACAGGTAGCCATTGGCGTCGTCGCCACCGCTCGCGTCGCGATCACGTCGGGGGCGGTAACGAATCGTTCCACGATCGTCGGTTCGGGCGACTACCAGGTATTCCTGACCACATTCGCGACAAAACGCCAACGGGATCAGCGACTTGTGCGGTTCTCCCGGCACGGCCACCTGATACGTCGACGTGACGTGACGGTCGGATTCCGGCTCGATCGACACATAAACCGTGTCGCCCTTCGACAAGAACTGATGGAGCCGAAACGCGAACAACGGCCGGCCGGTGACCGCATGTGACGTGCTCGAGCCCGCGAGCAGCGTTGCACGGATTGCCTGTTCGCACTCGTCACGCGTGCGGCCGGTGAGCTTCGCCAGATGCGCTGCCGACTCCCGGACCCGAGCTGGGCGTTGCCGAATGATTCGTCCCGACCCATTCTCCGTGTCCAGACCGAACGTCGATTCGATCCACGTGGTGAGAGGGGAAGCGGCCATCTGCTCGTAGGTGCCGAAAGCACCGCCCCGGCGCACCTCTGCAGTCAAGGCGTCGACATCCTCCGGGTCACCGGCGGTTGCCCGCGCGAGCGTCTCACCGATCACACGGTCTGGCGTCACCTCCGCGCCGAACAGCTGTGTGGCAACCTGCGCGACAAGTTTCCGCTGATCCGCAACCGACCCGCTGGTCGCCATCGTCGCCGACGTACCCACACACTGGAGGTCCGGCGACTGGCACGCATCCCTGACACGCCGCACCAACATCGCGACGTCGGCCCCTTGGCGACCACGGTACGTATGGAGTTCGTCGAGCACCAAGAACTGCAACCCGTGCGCCGCCTGGACCAAGCGACGACGTTCCTCGGGTCTGGTCAGGACCAACTCGAGCATCACGTAGTTGGTCAAGAGAATGTCTGGGGGGTTGCGCAGGATCCTCTCGCGCTCCTCCCCCTGTTCCTGGCCGGTGTAGCGCGCGAACGTCACTGGTTCACTACCGGCGGGATAGCCGTACTGCAGAAACTTCTCAAGCTCACCGACCTGGCTGTTAGCCAGGGCGTTCATCGGGTAAACGATGATCGCCTTGACTCCAGAAGAGTTGTCCTTCAACCGCAGGACACGATCGACGATTGGGATGATGTAGGCCAGGGACTTTCCCGAGCCGGTACCGGTGGTCAGTACGTATGACTTCCCGGTCCTGGCAGCTTCGATCGCCTCGCGCTGATGCCGGTGCAGAGTGATGGCGCGGGTCCCGGTATCCGCGGGATCGGACTTGGGACGGAAGATGCGTTCGCACTCCTCGTGCAGGAGCCCCTCGGTCACGAGCTCTCCGACCGCCCCGCCCGACTCGAACAGCGGATTGAGCGACAACCAGGGTTCCGGCCACTGGTCACCGCGGGCGGTCAGTTCGTCAACGTGCTGCTTGAGACGGGGATCGCGAACATCCACGGCGGCCGTGGTGAACGACTTGTAGTCATCCACGAGTTGGCCGTGAATCTTGAAGACGTCCATCGTTTCCCTTCATGTGCCTGAAGCCGTCTTGCCCTCTGGAAGTGCACCTTACGGCGAGAGTCGGACGTTTTGGTGGGGATGTGCAGGGCGTCGGCGCCGGTTTGGGGTCCCTTGGCGCCATGCAGTCAGAGCTGCCCCGTCCGCGAGTCCAACTCTCGCTCTTGGGCTCAGCCGATCGAATGGCCGCATCGCAGGCCACTGGGCGGTCTCCAAAGACGTGAACCCAGGGATTCTCCTACGTACAGCCGTCGCAAACGCCGGTTACCGGAAGCACTGTGAAGCACGTCGGGCACAACTTTGGCGGCTCATGCTTCCTCGCCTCCCGCACCTTCCGTTCGCGAGCAGCCCTCGCGCGCGGGGTCAGCACCGGCTCTCCGCCCCCCGGCGGGAGATTCGCGCCGAAATATCGATAGCACTCGAGTCGAGTCATCGCCGCATGGTCATCAAGTTCATCTAGATCCATGCCGCTCGATCCACCGCTCGCAATGGCGGCGTGCCGATAACCGTCACCGACTGTTCCGTCTTCCTTCACGCAGAGCGCGCCGAGCTGGGGGATCTGCTCTTCTGTGCACAGCTCGATGACTCGGCCAAGCAGGCTGCCGATCCAGTTCGTCAGCAGGCCGTTGTGGCTGACGCCCGACTGGCTCTGGACAACCTCGCCAAGCTGCTTGTATGTGACAACCGCGTTGTACCGCTTTGCGGTGTCCTTGAGCAAGACCATGGCAATGGGCGCCCACGCATCAATGGCATCTCCCATGGACACGAACCGGCCCTGCTTGTCATAAGGCACCCGCTACCTCCGAAGACTCTCGCGCACGACCCGATGTGCGGTCAGTTCACACGTCGGCTCTCCCAACCGACCATATGTGCTTGTGTGTGGCGGAGCGCCGAGATACACCGACACAGACCGCTTGAGCTGTCACGCCCGTCTATCGTGCAGAAGTCACCGCACGAGGGAGCGGAGCTCCCACGATTCCCTGCAGGAACCAACGAGGACAACGTGGACAAGCCTGAAGATGTGATCGGCTACTGGCGTGCGGTCGAGCTCTTCACCCCGAATGACATTCCGAAAGTTGATCGCCTCAATCCCGTCAGACAGACGTCTCTCCTCGACGAAGGGCTACTGAGGTTCTCCCAAGTGGTGGACACCGCCATACCCGGGGACGACTCGCCGATCACCCACATATCAAGCCGTACTTCGCGGAGGTAAGCGAGGAGCTGCCGGGCGGTCTGTTACAGCTCAGGATGAACGCGAGGCATCCGGCGGTGGCAGGGGAGAGTGCAGGTTGTCGGGCTCGAGTGAAAGACTGGCCGTGTTGAACGGTGGCGGGGCGTCACCAACGACCGGCGGGAGACAATCGTGAAGGCCGACACTCGCGAACTCAAACAAGTTCTGATGCCACCGACCCAATTCGTCATCCCGACGTTCCAGCGGGATTACGAATGGACAGAAGACGGTCAGTGGACGCTGTTGTTCGAGGACCTTGTCTCGGCCGCCGAGCGGTTGACAGAAGCACGGCAGACAGCTCAGTCAATGAAGAAGCCGGCGGCCATGTTCGAGAAGGCTGTGGCGCCACACTTCCTGGGCGCCATTGTGTGTGATCAGCTGCCATCGTTGACGGGCGGCATCGATGAGCGTGCGGTCATCGATGGACAGCAGCGCCTCACCACATTGATGCTCCTGACTCGAGGGGTACTGGACGCCTTGGTCGAACGTGGCTCGGATCTGGTGGACCAGGTGCGTCGTTTGCTCTGGAACCCTGCAGATCTGGCGAAGCAGACTCACCAGCAGTACAAGCTCTGGCCTCGCCGCAGGGACCGCGATATGTGGAAGATCGTCATGGGCGATGGAGCTGCCCCGACCGGAGACCACCTGTACGAGCAAGCTCGGCGATTCTTTGCCCAGCAAGCACGCGAAGCAATGACCGGTGAGGACGGATCTGATCGGTCGGAGGCGCTGGTGCACGCACTGCTCGGGCTTTTCAAGTTGGTGGTCATCGATCTGGAGGACAACGACGATGCCCAGGTGATTTTTGAAGTTCTCAATGGACGACAGACCCCGTTGTCGGCCTCCGATCTGGTCAAGAACCTGCTATTTCTGCGTGGCGAGTTCACCGAAGACTCTGACGTTGAAGAGCTGTACGACACCTATTGGGCTGAGTTTGACGATCCGTGGTGGAAAGTGGAGATCGGCCGCGGCCACGCCGCTCGAGGCCGACGTGATGTGGTGCTTTCTGCATGGTTGACAGCAGCAACTGGGCACGAGGTCAACCTTGGTCATCTGTACGGCGAAGTCCGCAACTATCTCGCCACCAACGAGCTGTCCACCGAGGAGGTACTGGCTGACATCTACGCCTATGCGCGCGCGTACGGCCGATTGCATGACCGCTACCCCGTCGAGGACGCCCGTATCCAGACGGTGTATCAGCGGATCAATGCTCTCGAAGTAGTGACTGCAACGCCCCTTCTGTTGTGGTTAAGCACACGAGCGCCTGCCACGTTGTCGCCATCTGATCACGCAGCGGCAGTCGAGTCGGTCGAGTCCTGGCTCATGCGACGAGCGTTGGTGAACGCCAACACTCGCGGATACGGCCGTGTATTCGTCGAGGTTCTCCAAGCGGCGCAAGCCGCTGCGGGTGACCAAGCCATCACTGCAGCGATTGTGACAGCGCTGGACGGAGTCGGGCGCGCACGCCGATGGCCGACTGACGAGGACATCGTCGACAGCTTCACCACGCGACGGTTCTATGACGGTGTTCTCAGCCGCGGACGGCTGCGGTTGCTGTTGTCGGAGATCGATCGCTTCCTGCGCGCTGGCAACACCAAAACCGAGCAGGGCCAGTTCGACTACGACGTACTGCAGATCGAACACGTCATGCCGCGGAACTGGCGTGCAAACTGGCCCGTCGATGTAGGTGACGAGTCCGAGCGTGCCACCGCCGAGGAGCGTCGCCAGCAGCACGTTGACCGTATCGGCAACCTCACGCTCATCACCGGATCGTTCAACGGTTCGCTGAGTGATAGTGCCTGGAGCGTGAAACGACCAGCCTTGGCGCAGCAGTCGAAGCTTCAGATCAACGCCCACGTGGGATCAGTCGAGGACTGGGATGAGGATGCAATCACTGCCCGCGCGAAAGAGCTTGCCGACATCGTGATCGGCATCTGGCGAAGCCCCTCGACGTTTTCGATCACCTGATGTGCTTGTGCCGTCCGGCATTATCGGGAACCCTTGAACTAGCACCCACCGGCCACACGTACCTGGGCAACCCCTATACCGGGCGGGACCTGTTCGCGTCGTTGAGAACCCAGCCACCCGACCACCCGGCACGGCAGCGACTCACCGACGAACGAGCTGCCCGCACCGACACCCGCCGTCGGCAACAAGCCGAGTGGGACCAAGCCAAACCGCCACCCTTCTGAGCTGGCAGGCGGTGCTGCACGCCGCTTTCCTTCCTGCCGCCACGGCCGGCCAGGAGAAGGGCGACCGCTCGCGGGAGTGAAACACGTTGAGCAAAGCTCATCTTCGCTTGGGCCACGCCCAGGGACGACGCGTCAAACTCGACCAACCTATTCGCGTCCTAGGCATCGCTCTCGGGTTGCGCCAATAGCCTTTCCCGTCCTTTCGCGATCACCTTACGCGCCAGCTCGGATTCAGAGATGTCGACGGTTTCGGCACGCCCAGGCGACTGCCCGCCACTCGGTGGTCGGTTTGAGTGGGAGTCGACGCCGAACCTCTCCTGGAATATCATGCGAGTGCGAGTGTCCTTGGCTGAGCGGATGGTCTCGATACCAACTTTCTCCCGCGCGGCGGCCATCGCGGTACTCGGCATCATTCTCCCGGCGATCTCGTGTCCGAGTACCGAACCCCAGGCTAGTCGGCACCCCATCGGTAGATGCCGACGGACCAGCGCCCTCCGTGGTACACCGGCGACGATGTGCGGAAACTGTAGGCATCACAGATCAAATAGGCCACAACTTTCGCCGCCGCCTGTTCGTGTTTCCAGCCTTGTTCTCCCGTGACCCGAAGTGCTTTCGCTTTCAGAGCGCGCGCTCGTTGTTTTGTGCCTGTCAGGACGTCCTGCCACGGCTCCTGCGAGACGTCGGCTCGGACGATATAGATCGCGTCCTGCCCCGCCATCGGGCTCACAGCCACCGCGTGCTCGGAACCGCCAAACGTGATGACTAGCACGTGGTAGTCGGATAGCGCCCCGCTCAGGGTATCGCGCGGCTTGAGCGAAGGGTCGGGGCGAACAATCCGAAACCGAAGTCCTGCAATCTCATTCATCTTTGACTGCACCAATTCAAGCACACTCAATCTGTCCTCGTCATAGGCGACCGGCCGAGGCCGCCGTAGCCGGCGCGCATCCTCGTCAGGCTTGATCTCCGGAAACTCCGGCCGGGTGCCCGGCAGGAGAATCTGCCGATCCAGATACTCGGCGGGAGGTTTGGGCGGACCGAGTTGTGAGGCCAGACTCGCGAGCTTGTCGTACTCTCCGGACAACATCTGGTCGGTATCGATGATCGTGTGCCATCTGCGGTCTTCGAAGTGGCCAAGTTCCCGAACGACGTATCGGTAGGCCTGGCGAGCACTGACGGAAAGGTGCACGCTGGAGCTTCCACTCTCCAATCGCGACAACTGGTCGGCAGCGGACTCCACAGCTTCGATTGCGTGGTCTATCCACGTGTCGTCACAAGTCATGGCAACGACGACCAACGAGTCCAACAGTTCGCGAGCTGAATCAACGTGTTGCGAATCGGCCGAATCGATCAGGTTTGCCAGCCGCACAAGAGTGAATTCAGGATTTGAAAGCGGGCCAGGCCAACCGAATTCATCACGCAACACGGAGACCCTCGCGCATTCGCGATTGACGGTGCTGGCAACGAGCCGGAGCTGCTCTACTGGATCATCCGGATACCGCACTCTCTCTTCGCCGTGGTCCCGAGCGAATCGCCATCCAAGATAAGTACTGGACTGCTCTGGGCTGAACCGCGACAGTTGTACTGACATCGATCCGCGCGCTTCACAACTCGAGGGAAGTGCTGCGAGCAAGCGACTAATGTTGTACATCGCGCGCGATAACCTCTGTCCTGTTTACAATCCCATTCGCAATGGCTACCTCGACGATCCGCTGACGCACGACGATGACCACCACGCGTCGACTCTACGGACGTGGATGTCCGAATCAAGCCAACCTGGGGCGTCGGATCACGCAGGCTGGGGTGACCCTATGCGACGAGCCCGACATTCGCCGGAGCGCGACCCGTTCACCTGTCCGGGCGACGCCTCACCCGATGTCGTACCCGCCGTCGGCGGCGTATGCCACACTCTCGCTCGACACCGTGTCGCAGAGCACGGCCGCGCTGGTGAGGAGAAGTGATGGGGCTACGGGCACGCGTGCAGAGCCGCGCCGCCGAGGTGATCCGGACCGTACGGGACAAACGCGATGAGCGCCGCGAACGCAGGTACCTCGAATCACATCCGTCGCGTGCAGCCAGCACCGTCGTCGCCGATCTGGAAAACCGCTTCTACGACGGGCTCGTCGAATGCAACGAGAACCTCCGCGAGATTGCACGGAAGAATTCGTTCGACATCGAATTCGTGCCCCAGGACCCACAGTATGTGCGTAGCGCTGCGGTCACCGCGGTGAATCGCGAGGTGTCGGCCCTGGTCAACCGATTCCCCTCGGACATCAAAGAGTCGTCGACACCGGACGTGTCCGCGTCCTGCTGGGAGATGCTGTGCGGCTTGACAGATCACCTCAACAATCTCGGGTTCACGGCCACCCGCTATCCCGACGACATCCTCGATGAGGTCGAGGGGGCGATGCGCAGACAGAATGCGTCGCGCACGTTCCGCAGCGACGAGCGGGTTCAGTGGCTGGTCACCAACAACCTGCGTCCAACGTTGGAGCCCCGCAGGAGCAAGGACAGGAAGTACGCCGCGAGACTCCTGGCAGGCACATCCGATGCGCATGTCGCTCCGATCAACCATTACGTCGACGAATTGCGTCGCGAACAGGGCGAGTGCGTACCTTACGTGGCCCCGACATACGGCGGGGTTCATGCACGCGTCCTTTGCCTGTTCCAACACACCGGCCGGTGGGCCCAGCTGTCCGGCGACGACGCCGAAAGCATGCTGAGCCTTGAACATCAGGGGGACTTCGCGACGCGACATCTCGCGTTCCTGACCGGAGCCGGGATCCCCCCGGACGCCGTCCAGTCGTGGAACGTCTACCCGTGGGAATGCAATCGACGACCTTCCGCCGGGGAGTTGATGCGTGGCGCACCGACCATCGCCCGCATCGTATCGATGATGCCGCAACTGGAAATCGTTGTGCTGCACGGCCGCGTCACGTACGAAGCGTGGCAGTACGCCAGTAACCAGAACCCCGACCTTCGCCGCTTTCCGGCCGTGAGGACCTACGACACCAGTACGTTGGTCGTTTCAGGCAGTTCCGATGAAAACGAACGCCGTACGCGCAAGATCGCCGATGATCTCGCCACGGTGTCGGATGCACTTCGAGCGGCAGATCGCGCAAGAGCCAACGATCCGAGTGGGTCGTCGGCCCAGTGTCGGGACGCAGACGGTGTACCTTACCTGAACGAGCCTCCGCCCGAAGAATCCGAACCGCCATATCCTGACGACGATTGGCGGGACTGAAGCCACACCGCGGGAACAAAATTCGCCCCGCCGGTCAATGCCGACGGGGCGATTCCTGTGAGAGGAGAGGCGATCAGCGCAGCAGCGCGCGGCTCATGACGACGCGCTGGATCTGGTTGGTGCCCTCGTAGATCTGGGTGATCTTGGCGTCGCGCATCATGCGCTCCACCGGGAAGTCGCGGGTGTAGCCCGCGCCACCGAAGAGCTGCACGGCGTCGGTGGTGACCTCCATGGCGACGTCGGAGGCGAAGCACTTCGACGCCGAGCTGATGAAGCCGAGGTTCTTCTCGCCACGCTCGGCGCGGGCGGCCGAGGTGTAGACCATGAGGCGAGCGGCCTCGACCTTCATCGCCATGTCGGCGATCATGAACTCGACGCCCTGGAACGAGCTGATCGGCTTGCCGAACTGCTTGCGGTCCTTGACGTATTCGATCGCCTTGTCGAGCGCACCCTGCGCGATGCCGACGGCCTGTGCACCGATGGTCGGGCGGGTGTGGTCGAGGGTCTGCAGGGCGGTCTTGAAGCCGGTGCCCTCGTCGCCGATGATGCGGTCGAGCGGGATGGTGCAGTCCTCGAAGTACAGCTCGGCGGTGGGCGAACCCTTGATGCCGAGCTTCTTCTCCAGCGGGCCGACGGTGAAGCCGGGGTCGTCCTTGTGGACCATGAACGCGGAGATGCCGTTGGCCTTCTTCTCCGGGTCGGTCACGGCCATGACGGTGTACCAGGTCGACTTGCCGCCGTTGGTGATCCAGCACTTGGAGCCGTTGAGGACCCAGTTGTTGCCGTCCTTGCGGGCGCGGGTCTTCATGCCTGCGGCGTCGGAACCGGCCTCGCGCTCGGACAGCGCGTAGGAGGCCATGGCCTCACCGGAGGCGATGCCCGGGAGCACCTGCTGCTTGAGCTCGTCCGAGCCGTTGAGGATCAGGCCCATGGTGCCGAGCTTGTTGACGGCCGGGATCAGCGACGCCGAGGCGTCCACGCGGGCCACTTCCTCGATGACGATGCAGGCTGCGATCGAGTCGCCGCCCTGGCCACCGAACTGCTCGGGGACGTGGATGGCGTTGAAACCCGATGCGTTGAGGGCGTTCAGCGCCTCCTCCGGGAAACGCGAGTTCTCGTCGACGTCAGCCGCGTGCGGCTCGATCTCCTTCTCGGAGAGCGCACGGATCGCCTCGCGCAGCGCGATGTGCTCTTCCGGGAGCTCGAAGACGTTGAAGTCGGGATTTCCGTAGCCCATGACAACTCCTCACGGCACAGCGAGTGCCTGTTCGTTCCCGGCACACGGGGTGCCGGCAGATGTTGACAACCAGTTCAGCACGGCACTGAGTGCCATGTCAATCGATGCAATCCCCGTCCCCGCCGATTGTCCCCGAAACCGGCGCCGATGTCCCGCAGCCCTCCGCCGGGTCAGTCCTCCCCCAGCTCTTCGGCCACCCGACGTGCGACTTCCGAGCGAGACATCCCGGCCGGATAGGCAACCACGGTGACCTGTCCGCGCGACCCGCCGCCCGGGACCGATGCGCCGCCGGCGCCCCCGGCACCGAGTGCCATCGCCACTCGGTGCAGCTCGTCCCGCAGTCGTTCGGGGGTGGCTTCGGCGTCGCCGCGGATCATCTGCCGCAGCAGGAAGTTGTGGGTGCCCGTGACCGCCGCGACGTAGGCAACCACCCGCACCGGCGACTCGCCGGGCAACCGTGCGCGCAGGAACTCCTCGAACGCACCCTGGTAGCGGTACGTCGTCACCAGCTCCCGATCCCGCAGCGCGGGCACCTCCTGCACCACCTGTGCGCGCCGCACCGCGAGTTCGCGATCCCGGACGAAGTGGGCGAAGACCAGCTCGGCCGCCGCACATACCGCCAGCCACGGATCCTCGTCGGAGGCCGCGAGCCGGTCGCCGACCTGCGCGAGCAGCGACTCGTGGTCGGCGAAGATCACGTCCTCCTTCGACCCGAACTGCCGGAAGAACGTGCGACGGGACATCCCGGCGGCGGCCGCGAGCTGCTCGACGGTCGTCGACTCGTAGCCGTGCTCGCTGAACAGACGGATGGACTCGGCGACGACGCGCGTGCGAAAGGCGGTCGGATCGGTGTCCGCGACTGACATGGGTCAAGTATCACCACATGGAGGCGACGAGACCCTCGGGCCGTCCCGAAGGAGGAGTTCGGCGCCGACCTGCGTAACGGATCGGTGCGCATTACTCGTCAGTAGCGACCGCCACAAAAGCTGGGTCCGACGCGTGGTCACTACGTACGGTGGAGCCATGGCAACCCCCACCGCTCCCACCGAGAAGACCCCGGCTGAGAAGAGCTCGACGGAGAAGACCCCGTCGACGACGAGTCCGACACCCATCGCGACCGAACCGACCGTCGACGACCCGGTCGCCCCGACCGACGTCTCCGCCGACGACGAACTGTCCGCGGACGAGCGGGCACTGCTCGTCGACAATCTGCGGTTCGTTCTCGACGGTCGCTGGCGGGCGACGAGGGAGACGGTGCGGGAGAACTCGAACCGCGCCGACCTCCTGCCCGACCCGTCCCGGACGCTCGACGAGGCGCGCGCCCACACCCTCGAGGTGATGCGCGAGCTCGCCTCGCAGGGTTTCGCGGCCGCCGGTTTCGCCGAGGACCACGGCGGCAGCGGTGACATCGGCGCGTCGATCACCGCCATCGAGATGCTCGGCTACGCGGACCTGTCCCTCATGGTCAAGGCCGGCGTGCAATGGGGCCTCTTCGGCGGCGCCGTCGAAAACCTCGGCACCGCACGGCATCACGAGAAGTACGTGCCCGGCATCATCGACCTGAGCGTCCTCGGGTGCTTCGCGATGACCGAGACCGGGCACGGTTCGAACGTGCAGGCCATCGAGACCACGGCGACCTACGACCGCGAGGCCCGCGAGTTCGTGATCAACTCCCCCACCCCGTCGTCCCGCAAGGACTACATCGGCGGCGCCGCCGCGCACGCCCGGTACGCCGCGGTGTTCGCCCAGCTCGTCACCGGCGGGCCCGACGAGGAGCCCGAAGGCCGTGGCGTGCACTGTTTCGTGGTGCCGATCCGGGACGAGGACGGCTCCGACCTGCCCGGCGTCACCACCAGCGACTGCGGGTACAAGGGCGGACTCGCCGGCGTCGACAACGGCCGGATCATGTTCGACAACGTCCGCATCCCCGCGGAGAACCTGCTCAACCGCTACGCCGACGTCGCCGAAGACGGCAGCTACAGCTCGCCGATCGAGAACACCAACCGCCGCTTCTTCACCATGCTGGGCACCCTCATCCGCGGCCGCGTCAGCGTGGCGGCGACCGCGGGTGCCGCCGGCCGCAAGGCGCTGGCACTCTCGACCCGCTACGGATTGATCCGCAAGCAGTTCGAGGCACCCGAGGGCACCGACGAGATCACCGTGATGGACTACCTCGGTCACCAGCGAAAGCTGTTGCCGCTCATCGCGAAGTCGTACGCGATCGGATTCGCGCAGAACGAGATCGTCGACGAACTGCACGAGGTCCAGTCGGTCGCGCCCGACGACTCCGACGCCGGACGGCAGCGCCAGCTCGAGGGGCAGGCCGCCGGCCTCAAGGCCTACGCCACGTGGCACGCCTCTCACGCGATCAACGTCAGCCGTGAAGCCTGCGGCGGCGCAGGCTATCTCGACGAGAACCAGCTGTCGATCATGCGGGGCGACATCGACGTCTTCACCACCTTCGAGGGCGACAACACGATCATGACGCAGCTCATCGCCAAGGAGCTGCTGTCGGCGTACTCCGAAGACGTCCAAGGACTCTCGGCGGGCGGCTGGGTGCGCTTCATCGCGGGCATGGCCCGCGACGTGGTGGCCGAGAAGACCGCGGTCCGACAGGTCGTGCAGACCCTGCTCGACGGTTCCGACGAGGACACCGAGAAGTCGGCGCTCACCGACCGCAGCACCCAGATCCGGTTGTTCCGTAACCGTGAGGACCACCTCGTCCGGACGTGCGCGCAACGACTACGCCGCGCGCTCGACGACGACAACGACGCTTTCGAGGTGTTCAACAACGCGCAGGACCACCTGCTGAAGGTCGGGCACGCGCACATCGAACGCGTGGTGCTCGAGGCCTTCGTCGAGGCGATCGAGAATTGCGATTCCCGTTCGGCGGCCGAGCTTCTGGGCAAGGTGTGCGACCTGTACGTCTACTCGGCACTGGAGGACGACTTGTCCTGGTTCATGATGCACCGGCACATCTCGGTGGAGCGCGCCAAGGCGATCCGCCGCGGCGTGAACGAGCTCTGCCAGGAACTGCGGCCGCATGCCCGGTCGCTCGTCGACGCCTTCGGCGTCCCGGAAGAGTTGCTGCGCGCACCCATGCTCCAGAACGGCTGACCCCCGCTCTCGAGACCATCGCGGCCACCGTCGAACAGACGGTGGCCGCGTTGTCGTTTCGGCACCGGTGTTTGGGCCTGGGCACCACGGGCATACTGCCGCCGACGCCGCTGTGGAGACCACGCTGCGACGCACCGACGAGATCGCGCGGGCCCGCGTCCGGAAATCGCCCGCGCCCGACTTGTCCATCTGCGCTGCGACAGCGTGCCACATGCCTATTCGGAAGGGGAACCATGTTCCGCCACACCGACTACATGCAGTTCGACGTCAAACCCGAGAAGCCCGACCCCGTCTACGCCCGCAAGCTCCAGGAGTTGCTCGGCGGCGCCTATGGCGAGATGACGGTGACGATGCAGTACCTCATGCAGGGCTGGAACTGCCGCATGAAGGGCAAGTACAAGGACATGATCATGGACATCGCGACCGAGGAGATCGGTCACGTGGAGATGATCGCCACCATGGTCGCACGTCTGCTCGAAGGGGCGCCGGTCACCAACTCGACCGAGAACGCCCTCGGTGACCCGGTGGTCGCCGCCGTCCTCGGCGGCACCGACCCCACCCAGGCCATCTTCTCCGGCGGCGGCCCCCGTCTCGCCGACAGCAACGGTGTGCCCTGGAACAGCGGATACATCACGCACAGCGGCAATCTGCTCGCCGATTTCCACGCCAACGTGACCGCCGAGGCGCAGGGGCGCGTCCAGACGGCCCGCCTGTGGCACATGACCGACGATCCGGGCGTGAAGGCCATGCTGCGGTTCAACCTCGCCCGCGACACCTTCCACCAGAACCTCTGGCTGAAGGGGATCGAGGAGCTCAAGGAGGACGGCCTGGAGGGCACGATCGCCCCCGACGACCTCTTCGACGAGGAGTTCAGCGAGCACGCGAGCACCCTGTGGCACCTGTCCGACGGGGAGGACTCCAACAAGGGCGGCTGGGCCAGCGGCCCCACCCCCGACGGCGCGCACGAGTTCAAGTTCCTGGCCGATCCGCAGCCCCTGGGCGACCGGCAGTCGGGTCCGCCGCCGGACCCGAAGCTCTACGCGACCTACGACGGCGCGATGGGCACCCCGCAGAAGCCGCAGTTCGGCACTGAGAAGGGTGTCATGGGCAAAATCAAGGACGTCGTCGACCCGGACCCGTCCGGCTAGACCGACAGCATGTGCAGTGCACGCTGCCCGGCGGGGGACCCGATGTCGGGGACGCCTCCGGGCACGCGTGCGCCCACCCGACAACCGGAGTTCTCATGAGCGCACTACCCGACCTCATCACGACCCCGTTCCGCTGGCTGGCCGCCCTCAGACACGCCCGGGTGTTCCACCCCGACGGTCTGCTGTGTGGTGGCACGGCCGCGCTGTCGGCCGACCACCCACTGCCCTTTCACAGCGGTCCGGTGTCGGTGCGGGTCTCCAAGGGCATCGGCACACCCGGCGGCCTACCGGACATCGTCGGCCTGGCCATCCGCTTCCCGTCGACCGACCCCGGCACCGTCGGCGGCGGCGGGGTGTCGCCGTCGACCAACGCCACCGGCGCGTGGGATCTCCTGCTCGCCGGCCCGGCCCCGCTCGACGGCCGACTACCCGTCCCGCTGCCGACGACGCACTGGGCCACCGCGGTGTCGAGCCTGACGCCGTACCGGTACGACGGTGACCTGTACTGGATTCGGGCGCGCATCCTCGAACCGGCGGACTCGTCGGGCCTGTCGATCGAGGACCTGGCCGCCCGTCTCCGCCGCAACCAACCGATCGTCATCGTCCTGGAGGCCGGCGCCGGACGGTTCGTGCCGGTCGTCCGGATCGAACTCGACCACGTCCTCACCGGACTCGACGTGGATTTCGACCCCATCCTGCACCGGCCCGAGGGCGTCGAGTTCGCCCCGTCGTGGCTCGGGGATCTACGACGCCGCGCCTACCGCGACAGCCGGGCGGGGCGTCACTCCGTCGTGTCCTGATCCTCCGGGGACGGTTCGGTCGTCGACGTCCCCCGAGGCGGCAGCCCCAGCCGGACGGCCTCGTGCGCCTGCGTGAGCTCGCTGCGCAACCGCTCGACATCGCGGGCCCATGCCTGCGCGATCCGTCCGGAGGTCAGCTGCACGCCGATCCCCTTGCGGCGGCGCGGCACACCGTGCAGCTCGCCCAACGCGGACGCACTCTCCCAGTCCTCGGGGGTGTGGCTGTGATTGGGCGGGAAGATCTTCGCGATGTCGGCCAGCGGCGTCGTGACGGCACCCTGGCGGAGCGTGGTCTCGGTGAGCTCGACGCTGACATGCCGACGGGCTGCCGACACCTGCACGAGCGAGAACCCCAGCAGCAGCACGAAGAAGATCGCCAGCACCGGCCAGTGCACCTGACCGGGCCCGGCGATCTCCATCGCGAGGACCGCACCCACCAGGACCGGACCGATCAGCACCACCCACCAGCTGCCGCCGGACTCGGCGAACAGCACCTCACCCGCCGGCTCGACGGGGTCGGAGTCGTGACCTTCGGGATCGTCGTCGGTCATGTGCCCTACTTGCGCGACCGCGGCGTCTTGGGTTCCGGCTCCTTGCCGGTGTACCAGGTCTCGGCGGGCGGACGGTAGGCCAGCAGGGACCCGAACAGACCGACGAGGCCAGCGAGCAACGGGAACGCGAAGAAGTTCATCCCCAGGCTCAGGAACAGCAGCATGGCCACGACGACCAGGGTCAGCGCCGCCAGCGACGACCGCCACCGCGCATCGCCGGTGTAGGCCTTGCTGCCCAGCAGGATGTACCCGACACCCACGACGGCGACCATGGCGCCGAGCACCCCGGACGTGACGGTCCCGGTGTCGCTGGCCGCCGACACGACGATGACCAGTGCACCGAGCGCGATCAGCAGTGCGCCGGAGGTCAGCCAGCACCGGTAGGCCCAGACGACGAGTTTCGGACGCAGCGCCGGATCAGGACTTGTCACTGGTTCTTCGGTCCTTCGTTCTGGGTGTCGGTGCCCCGGTTCTCCGGATGCGGCTTGTCGAGGTGAACGGGCTCGGATCGGGCGTCGTCGGAGTACGGGCCGGGCGCGCCGCGATGATCGCTGTCACCATACGGCCTGTTCTGGCCGTACGGGTTCTGGCCGTACGGGTTCTGGTCATACGGGTTCTGGCCGTACGGGTACGGGGGTGACGGCGGGTGGACCGGCTGCGGCTTCCGCGCCGCGGCCATCTCCCGGCAGTACTTTTCCGAGTCCCCGCGCATGAGGAGCACGGTCGCACCGAGCGCCGCGACGCCGCTGATCACCTGCGGGACCATCGCCCACGCCGGCGACGTGTCGCCACCGAACAGCGAGAAGAGCAGGCTGACCACGACGTAGACACCCATCGCCGACAGCACGATCCGCGCCCAGTTGTAGCCCTTACGGGTGAACCAGACGACCAAGGCCGTGATCGCGGTGAGGAACAGCGACGTCACGACCAGCACACCGACCACGAACCCCGACGAGGTCATGAAGTCGATCTGCTCGGGCGGGACCCCTTCCTGCGGAGCAGAACTCACCTGATCGCGGATCATTTCGACGAAGGTGCCGGTCTGCGCGAACATCGCCACGATCTGCCCGACGATCACCACCACCCACAGCTCGACGGCGATGGAGACGGAGTCGGGGATCTTCGGTCGCGACGGCGCGCCGGGGTCGGACGCGGGGTCGTACGGTGCGGACATGGGACCAGCCTAGTGAACGGGCAGCACGACGAGCCCTACACGCTCAGGTCAGGACAGGCGCTGCGCCACCTCGGCCGCCCAGTAGGTCAGGACGATCGACGCACCGGCCCGTCGGATGGCGGTCAGCGATTCCAGGATCGCCGCGTCGCGATCGATCCACCCGCGTTCGGCGGCGGCGGAGATCATCGAGTACTCGCCGCTGATCTGATAGGCCGCGACCGGCACGTCACTCATGTCGGCGACGTCGCGCACGATGTCGAGGTAACTCATGGCCGGCTTCACCATCACGATGTCGGCGCCCTCCTCGAGGTCGAGCCGGACCTCGCGCAGCGCCTCGACCCGGTTGGCCGCGTCCTGCTGGTACGTGCGCCGGTCGCCCTGCAACGACGAGCCGACCGCCTCGCGGAACGGGCCATAGAACGCCGAGGCGTACTTCGCGGCGTAGGCCAGGATCCCGGTGTCGGTGAAGCCCGCCGCGTCGAGGGCGGCCCGGATCGTGGCGACCTGGCCGTCCATCATCCCGCTCGGCCCGAGGAGATGCGCACCCGCCCGCGCCTGGGCCAGGGACATCGACACGTAGCGTGCGAGGGTCTCGTCGTTGTCGACGCGACCCCGACCGTCGACGACGCCACAGTGCCCGTGATCGGTGAACTCGTCGAGGCAGGTATCGGCCATCAGGACCGTGGCGTCCCCGAGATCGTCGCCGAGGGTACGCAGAGCCCGGTTGAGGATTCCGTCGTCGGCATCCGCACCCGACCCGGTGGCGTCCTTGTCCTCGGCGCGCGGCACCCCGAACAGCATGAGCCCGCCGACACCGGCGTCGACGGCCTCGGCCGCGGCGGTCCGCAGCGAATCCATCGTGTGCTGCACGACGCCCGGCATCGACGAGATCGGTACCGGGTCGTCGATGCCGTCGGCGACGAACATCGGCAGCACCAGATGTCGCGGCTCCAACGAGGTCTCGGCGACCAGCCGGCGCATGGCCGGGGTGGTGCGCAGGCGCCGGGGCCGGATCACGGGTGGCATGGGTCTCCTTCGTCTCACGGGCCCTTCGAGGCTCGTCGACCTCGACGCGCTCCTTCGTCGCTTGCTCGGCCCGGCGGCTATCGCTCCTCGCACCCTTCGAGGCTCGTCGCTGCGCTCCTCGCACCTCAGGGCGGCGCCTCAGGGAGCAGGAGCAGCTCAGGAACGCGAGCGGCGAGACTTCTTGCGCGGGGGCGGAAGTGCGCCCTCGGCCCGAAGTCGGGCGGCGTGCTCGGCGAGCGCGTCGACGAGTTCGAGCACCGATGCGTTCTCCGGCTGCACATCCACCCGGAGGCCGAATTCCGTTGCGGTCTCGGCGGTCTTGGGCCCGATGCACGCGACGATGGTGCGCGCGTGCGGCTTTCCGGCGATGCCCACGAGATTGCGCACGGTCGAGCTGGAGGTGAAGCAGACCGCGTCGAAACCACCGGTCTTGATCATCTCGCGGGTCTCGGCGGGCGGCGGTGCGGCGCGCACGGTGCGGTACGCGGTGACGTCGTCGATCTCCCAGCCGCGGTCGCGCAGTCCCTCGGACAGTGTCTCGGTCGCGATGTCGGCGCGCGGCAACAGGACTCGGTTCACCGGGTCGAAGACATCGTCGTAGGGCGGGAAGTCCTCGAGGAGACCGAGCGAGCTCTGCTCACCCGACGGCACGAGTTCGGGGTTGATGCCGAAGGAGCGCACCTTCTCGGCGGTGGCCTCACCGACGCAGGCGATCTTGACGCCGGAGAACGCCCGGGCGTCCAGCCCGAACTCGGCGAACTTCTCCCACACCGCGCGCACCGCGTTGGTGGAGGTGAACACCACCCACTGGTACCGCCCGTCGACGAGACCCTTGACGGCGCGCTCCATCTGCGCGGGACTCCGCGGCGGCTCGACCGCGATGGTCGGCACCTCCTTGGGCATCGCACCGTGGCTGACGAGGCGTTCGCTCATGTCGCCGGCCTGGTCCTTCGTCCGCGGCACCAGGACGGTCCAGCCGTACAGGGCGCGCGACTCCCACCACGACAGCTTGCCGCGCGCACCCACGACCTTGCCGACCGTGACGATCAGCGGACCGGTGAGCGCGTTGCCCTGCTCGTTGAGCGTCGCGAGCGTGGCCTCGATGGTGCGCTGCGCACAGGTGGTGCCGTTGATGGTGATGGCGGCCGGGGTCTGGGGGGCCATGCCGTGCTCGGTGAGCGCGCTGGCGGTCTCGGCCAGGTGGCCCGATGTCGCGTGCAGCACCAGCGGGCCGGGGGCCGCGGCCAGCGCGGCCCAGTCGACCTCGCCGCGCACGTCGGCCTCGGTGTGGGTGGAACCGAGCGGCATGCCGGCGTAGCTCGGGACCACGGATGCGGCGGGCAGGCCCGGCAGCACCTCGAAGGTGACCGTCGTACGGGCGACGGCGTTGACCTCGGCGAGGACCGAATCGGTGGTCAGCGGATCGCCGGCGACCACGCGCACGACGTCGTCGCCGTTGCGGGCCGCGGCCACGAGGGTCTTGGCGACCTCGGCCGGATCGCCGAGCGCCGGCCGGACCACCGACTCCTCGTCGGTCTGCCCGTCATCGGTCGCGCCGGCCTCGTCACCGGCGGCCTGCGAATCGTCGGCCGGTGCGGCGGGCATCGACGCGGCGTCGTCAGCGGGCTTCTCGGCCTTCTTGGTGGATCGGCGAGTATCGGCGGCGGGTTCGTCGCGATGCGCACTGCCGATCAGCGACACCACCGGCGCGGGTACATCGGGATCGATGTAGGCGGTGGTCGCGTTGGTGATCACGGTGCGTGCCCGCACGGTGAGCAGGTCTGGGTCCCCTGGACCCGACCCCACGAACAGGATCCGTCCGGGATTTGCCTTCTTCGTACGGCTCATGGGTTCGCACTCTCCTGCCCTCTCGGCGAGGGCTGCAGTTCGTTCTCTGCTAGGGAGAGTTGACGAGGTCGCCCGCTCCCAGCTCCAGCAGTTCGGCGGCGAGGTCCTTGCCCAGCTGAACGGCACGATCGACCGGACCCACCACCGAAGCGCGGATCACGTCCGACCCGTCCTCGGCCGCCACCGCCGCACGCAACGACAGTTCGGCGAAGATGCGCCCGTCCTCGTCGATCGACTCGACCACCTCAGCGATCGCACCGACCGGTGCGGTACATCCGGCTTCGAGAGCCGCGAGTACCGCCCGTTCGGCCTCGATGGCCGCGCGGGTGGACTGGTCGTCCAACTCGGCGAGAATTCTCACCAGTTCGGCATCGTCTGAGCGGCACTCCACAGCGAGTGCACCCTGCGCCGGCGCCGGCAGCATGACCACCGGTTCGAGCGCCTCGGAGACCACGTCGGTCCGTCCGATCCGCACGAGTCCGGCGCGGGCGACCACGACTGCGTCGAGTTCGCCGCTGGCGACTTTGCCCAACCGAGAGTCTAGGTTGCCTCGTAGGGGGCGGATTTCCAAACCGAGACCCAGTGCTCTAAGCTGCGCGGCCCGCCGCGGGGCCGAGGTACCGATCACCGAGCCGGGCGGCAGTTCGCCGAGCACCATTCCGTCGCGTGCGACCAGCGCATCCCGGGGATCGACGCGCGGCGGGATGGCCGCGATCGTGAGGTCGTTCTCGGGGGCGGTCGGGAGGTCCTTGTACGAGTGCACCGCGACGTCGACCTCGTTGTTCCGCAGCGCGACGCGGATCGCCGTGGTGAACACCCCGACGCCGATCTCGGTGACGGGGGCCGCCGAGGCGTCACCGGCGGTCTTGATGATGACCAGTTCGGCGGGATGTCCGGCGGCGGTCAGGGCGTCGGCGATGGTCTGCGACTGGGTCCGGGCCAGCAGCGAGCCCCGCGTACCGATCCGGATCGGCGCGGTGGAGGGTTCGCTCATCGGTCACCCAGATCGCCGGCCGCGTCGCCCGAAGGCAGGCCACCGAGATGGTCGGGAGCCGAAACCGCTTCGGCTGCACCGGGTTTGAGTTCGAACAGCTCACGCAGCGCCTCGGCGTAGTGATCCCCGTTGGGGGTCGAGGCGAGCTGCTTGACGCGCACGGTCGGTGCGTGCAGCAGCTTGTCGACGACGCGGCGGACGGTCTTGGCGACCTCGTCGCGCTGTGCGCCCTCGAGGTCGGGCAGGCGGGTCTCGAGGCGCAGGATCTCGGCCTCGACGACGTCGGCCGCGCGCTGGCGCAGGGCCGCGACGGTCGGGGTGACCTCCGCCTGACGCTGGTGCGTGAGGTAGTCGGCGAGCTCGGCGGCGACAATCGACCGGGCGGCGAGGGTGTCATTCTCGGCGGCTTGGGTCTCGGAGTCGCCGCGCAGTCCCTCGATGTCGACGATGTGCACGCCGGGCAGGCGGGCCGCGGCGGGGTCGACGTTGCGCGGGAGCCCGAGGTCGCAGATGACGAGCGGTGCTGCGTCCCCGGTACGGGCCGCGAGCGCCGAGTGCACCGACCCGACGCCGACGACCGCGCCGATCGCGCCCGTACACGTGACGACGACGTCGGCCGTGGCCATCGCCTCCGGCAGGTCGTCGAGCCCGACGCCGCGGACGCTGATGCCGTGGTTGGCGGCGATGTTGCCCGCGAGGTGGTCGGCCTTGTCGACGGTCCGGTTGACGACGACCATCTCGGTCACGCCCTCACGGGCCAGCTGCGCGGTCGCCAGACCGCCCATGGCGCCGGCACCGACGACCACCGCGCGGCGCAGGCGATGCGCGCCCGTCGCGGGATCGGCGAGCAGCGACTTCGCACGGTGCAGCGCGACGGAGACCACGGAGGCACCCGCGCGGTCGATGCCGGTCTCGGTGTGCACGCGCTTGCCGACCCGCAGCGCCTGCTGCGCCAGCTCGTGCAGCACTCGTCCGGCGGAGTCGTTGGCGTCGGCGCTGAGGTAGGCGTTGCGGATCTGACCGAGGATCTGCTGCTCGCCGACGACGAGCGAGTCGAGGCCCGCCGCGACGGTGAAGAGATGCTCGACGGCGGCCTCGGAGTAACGGACGTAGGCGTGGCGGGTCATCTCGTTGACGGTCATGCCGGAGTGGTCGCCGAGGACCGAGCCGACCGCCTCGAGCGCCGGGTGGAAGGCGTCGACGACGGCATAGATCTCCACGCGGTTGCACGTGGACACGAGCATGGCTTCGGAGATCGCCCGCGAGGAGAGCAGTTCGTCGATCAGTTTGGGGCGGTCGTGGTCGGAGACCGCCAACCGCTCGAGCACCTCGACGGGAGCACTGCGGTGCGATACCCCGAACAACAGAACACTCACGCTGTCACCGTTTCTTCACCCATCACATTTCCCTGGTGTCCGGCACTTCCCCGGTGCCCCCGCGTCGGCTTCGCCTCGCGCGCCTCCTTGACGTCGTCGCGCGGCCCGCGAGAGGCCTGGAAAGCCAACACCTGTAGTTCCAAGGCTAGATCAACTTGTCTGACGACAACATCCGACTCCGCCGGAAGCGACACGGGCGTGACGTTGAGCACCTGCCGGACACCCGCGGCCACGAATGCATCGAAGACGCGTCGGGCGTCGTCGTCGGCGGTGGCGATCACCGCGATCTCGACGGCCGGGACCACCTGTGCGCAGACGGCGGCGATGTCGGTCAGCGGGGCGACCCGCGGGCCGCCCGGCTCGAGAACCGCGCCGGTCAGGGCCGGATCGGCGTCGAACATCGCGGCGACCCGGAAGCCGCGTCCGAAGCCGGCGTGCGACAGCAGCGCACGGCCGAGCGAGCCGGCGCCCGCGAGCGCGACGGTGTGGATGCTGTCGGTGTGCAGCGTCATCGAGATCCGGGCGGTCAGCTTGCCCACGTCGTATCCGACGCCGCGCACGCCGTTGGCGCCGACGTAGGAGAGGTCCTTGCGCAGGATGGCCGGGTTGACCCCGGCTGCCGTCGCGAGCTCGCCGCTCGACGCCAGCAGGATGCCCCGACGACTGAACGAGCGCAGTACGTGCAGGTAGGTGGCCAACCGGGCAACCGTGGGACCGGGGATGTCGGTGGCGGGGTCGTCGACCGGAGGGACGGCGGACGCAGGAGGGTCGGCGTCGGCCGACTTCGCACTCTCCGCGCCCACTCGCACTCCCACACATCTGCCGGCGTCACCAGACACCGGGACCCGACTCTTCCCGACCAACGGAGGATATAACTTCCCTGTGAATCTGTTCACACGGCCCCTCGGGATCGGCGGTGCTGTGTTAGGCGTCTCGTCGAACGTGGTCGCCGATCACCGCCGCGCCGCGAGATCCGCCCGCAGACGCGGTTCGTCGACCTCCCAGTAGCTGTGCTCGTCACCGTCGAGGAGGACCACCGGGAGCCGGTCGCCGAACTCGGCGCGCACGTCCGGCCGGCCTCCTTCGGCCGCCTCGTCGACGTCGACCTCGGTGAACTCCACGCCCATCTCGGCGCAGATCCGGGTCAGTTCGGAGCGGGCCGCCGCGCACGCCGCGCACCCCGCACGGGTCAACAGTTCCACCGTCATGCCGACCATCCTCCCAGCGCAGCACCCGCGGGATCAGCCGGGTGACCCTCCCCCGCCGACGGTGTGCGGTCCGTCACCGGGCGTGGGGATCGAACGCCGGAGACCAGTCGCCCGGTTCCCAGGCGCACCACTAGGCTGTACCCGGCAAGCAGTGCTGGCGCTACGCGTGGGAGGTGGGCAGTGGGCGAGACCCCGGGCCCGGAAGACCGGCAGGACGACGAGACGCCCGACGACGCCGCACTTCTCCCGCCGAATCCGATGCAGGGCGACGGCCCGACGGGCGACGACTGGGAGGCCCACGCCGCGAGCGTGGAGTTCACCGACGACTTCGACGAGGACGCCGAACTCCACGAACTCGTCGACGACGAGACCAACCGGGTCACCACCTGGATCTCTCAGCGGGCGACCGCCGCGACCGGCCGCTTCCGGCAGACCGCGCACGAACTCCGCCAGACCCTGGCCGGTGAGGCGAGCGCGAAGGCCGCCGTCGACTCGCTGCGTTCGCGCCCGACGGCCGAGATCCCGGGCGAACCCCGCCGCGACCTCACCGCCGCCGCCTTCTTCGACGTCGACAACACCCTGGTCCAGGGCGCGTCGATCGTGCACTTCGCTCGCGGTCTCGCCGCGCGGAAGTACTTCACCTACGGCGACATCATGGATTTCGCGTGGACGCAGGCGAAGTTCCGGATCACCGGCAAGGAGAATGCGCGCGACGTCGCGGAGGGCCGGGAGAAGGCGTTGTCGTTCATCGCGGGCAAGCCGACCTCCGAACTCGTCGAGCTCGGCGAGGAGATCTTCGACGACTACATCGCGGACAAGATCTGGCCGGGTACGCGGGCGTTGGCACAGCGTCACCTCGATGCCGGACAGCAGGTCTGGCTGGTGACCGCGACACCCGTCGAACTCGCGCAGACCATCGCCGACCGGCTGGGGTTGACCGGTGCGCTGGGCACCGTCGCCGAGAGCGTCGACGGGGTCTTCACCGGGCGGCTCGTCGGCGACATCCTGCACGGCCCCGGTAAGGCCCATGCGGTGCGCGCGCTCGCGATCCGCGAGGGGCTCAACCTGAAACGCTGTACGGCGTACTCGGATTCACACAACGACGTACCGATGCTGTCGCTCGTCGGCCGCGCGGTGGCGATCAACCCCGACACCGACCTGCGCGACGTCGCCAAGGTCCGCGGCTGGGAGATGTACGACTTCCGCACCGCGCGTAAGGCCGCGAAGTACGGCGCCGGTACCGCCATCGTGCTGGGCGCCGCGGGCGGTGGCGCCGCAGCCGCGGCGCGGTTCCTGCGGCAGCGCTGATCGTTCCTGCGACGCTGCCGGCCCTAACTCCCCGGATCAGAAGGGCGGTGGGCCGAGGCGGTCGAGTTCTTCGCGGGCTCGTTTGTTGCGGGCGCGTTCTTGTCGCCGGCGGGCCAGTTTGGCGTCCAGTCGGCTGGTTGTGCGCTCCGGGTTGTCGGAGGCGATGACCCGTGGTGTGGGTGGGGCTTGGGCGGCTTGTTCGAACCGGATCCGCCGAAGGTTGGGGAAGGTGTCTTCCAGCGTTTCGGCGTCGCCGGGCAGGGTGACCCCTTCGGGGGTTTCGTATTCGGTGACCAGGCGGCCGTCGTCGTCGCGGTATTGCACATCGACCCAGTCCCCGTGGGTTTTGAACAGGTGACTAGGTCGGCATTTTGCGTTGAGGTTCTCACTCGACGTTGCCCCACCGCGGGCGGGGTCGGTGTGGTCGTATTCGGTGACGTGGTCGAGATCGCACGCGAATGCCGAACGGGTGCAGCCGGGTTCGGTGCAGTAGCCGTCCCGGACTCGCACGAAGTCAGCGCACGACGTGGTGGGCCGGTACCCGTTGCCGGGATGGGTTGCCGGGTAGACCACTGCGACCGATAGCGCGGTGGCATCGGCCGAGTCGCCGAAGTGGGTTGCGGTGGAATGATTCTCGCTGTCGGCGCGGGTGTCCTCGGCTGGTGCCGGGCGTTGCGCGGTCCGCCGCTGGTCATCATTGTTGCTGCCGGCGACGTAGGTGGGTTGGGTGCGGGCGGGGGTGACCGGGGACAGCGTGGCGTCCGGGCGGGCGGCGAGGTCACGGACGTGTTCGTCGCTGATGATGCCGTGTTCGTCGAGGAACCCGACCCCGGGTGCTCCGGCCAGGGTGGAGGCATCGGTGACGACATGGATCACGACCTCGGCGCGGACCGCGTCGAGGACGCTTTGCGGGTCCGGGATGTCGGCGGTGCACGGCTGTTCATCGTCGCACTGGCAGTCGAAGCTGGTGCGGGTCAGCAGGGCGAACATCGCATCGGATCGTCGTATCCCCTGGGTGCGGCCATCCCGCTTGCAGACCGAGTCGGCGAGGATGGCGACGGCTTTGGCCGAGATCCGCACATTCTCCGCCGACATCACCGCGGTGAGTTCGGCAGTGCCGTCGGGCAGTTCGTGGGTCCACACCCCACGTTGATCCATCGCGTCTTTGCGGCGTTGCCGTACCGCGTCGGGGTCGTGGCGGAAGACCAGGCGGTCGACCATGTCGCGCAGGCGCGCCCGATCCCACACACCTTTACGGCGACGCACCGTGTCGGCGATCTCGGCATCCAACGCGGGGGTGATCGGGTCATCGGCGGGGATCAGTTCGGTGCGGGAGATGACCAACCGGATCTGCCACTGCGCCAAGACCCCGTCACGCAACGTGTCCGCTACCTCGGGGAGCCGATCCCGTAGTGCGAGGGCCTCGTCGATCAGGGTCTCGGCATGCCGGCGGGACACCCCGGCTTGGCGGGCGATGCGGGCCGCGCAATCAGCATGACCGTCCATCACGAACCCGGACGCGCTGGTGGTGATCAGGCGGTCGGTCATCGCCGCGATCGTCTGATAGCGGTGCCAGGCAAGGTAGGACTCGCCGCGCCGCGACGCGTCGAGGCCGGCCATCAACATGACCATGTCGGTCTCGGCGGCGTGGGCAGGATCGACCCCGGCGACGAACTCGCCCGGTAGATCGGTCCACACCCGCACAACGCCCCTCGACGCCGGTTTCGTCACCCGCCCCGAGCTGGGTGAGCTGTTACCAACCAATCTAAACCCGACCACCGACAAAACCTGGATGAGTCTCCACAGCAGATGACATCGTCGTAGACGAAATGTGCGCTGGGCGTTGCGGTATGGTGCCGTCCGGGTCGGTGGTGGCTGAGATCGTCGGGTCGCCAGGTGGTTTCGACACGGCGACTCGCCTAGCGGCTCGTTGCCGGCTCAACCAGCGGAGGGGTATCGGCTCGACCAGCGGAGGGAAGGGGTGGTCGCCAGGTGGTTTCGACACGGCGACTCGCCTAGCGGCTCGTTGCCGGCTCATAGCTCCTATGTCAAGCGGCGGCGGGTGTTGGGTTGTCGGCTTTGCGGGTGCGGGCGTGGTGGTCGGTGGTGAGGTGGTTGTAGACGACGCGGGCGAGGCGGCGTTTGAGGCAGCGCATCGCCTCGCGAGGGGTCTTGTTTTCGGCCTTCTTCTTCTCGTAATAGGCGTGGCCGAGGGTGTCGGGCATGCGTGCCTGGGTCAGCGCGATGCGGTGGATCGCGGCATTGATCTGGCGGTTGCCCGACCGGGTGAGTCGATGGCGTCCGGGGTTGGCCGACCACACCGGCACTGGGGCGATTCCCGCGTGGCGGGCGAACTGGGCCTCCCCGGGGAAGCGGGTGATGTCGGCGGATTCGCCGAGGAGTTTCGCGGCGCTGAGCGCGCCACAGCCGGGCATCGCCAACAGGGTGGGCACCGCGTCGGAAACCTTCTTGGTGATCTCCTTTTCGACCTCATTGATCTCCACGGTCAGGTCGTAGATGGCGGCGACTTCCTTGCCTGCCAGGCGGGCATCGACACTGCTGTGAGGCTCCAGCCAGGTTTGCAGCGCTTTCTGATGCTTCTTCGCCGTCAACCCACCCTTTTTTATGTGGTACTCGGGATCGAGTTGATGCACCCGCCACAACACCCGGTTGATCTTCGAGGTTCGTTCGCGCACAAGGCAATCCCGATAGTCCACGAGAGCTTTCATCTCGTAGGACACGGCATCGTGAGACGCCACCGGAAGGTCGGGTTCGCGTGCAGCGGCCCGAGCCACAGCCAACGCGTCGATCGGATCGGACTTGCCGCGTTCACGTCCGGTACGCCGATGTTCGGCCATCAAGTGCGGCGCTACCCGCACCACCTTCTGATCGGCGCCCAGCAGGTCGCGTTCGAGCCGGGCCGACATGTTGCGGCAGTCCTCGATGGCCCACAACACCTCGGTACCGAAACGAGCGTGAGCCCACTGCATGGCTGTGCGGTGACCGGCCGTCGTGGCCGGCACCACCGTGGATCCGAGTTGTTTGCCGACAGCGTCGACCGCGACGAAGGTGTGCGTGCGCTTGTGCACATCGGCACCGATAACGATCATGGAAGATGCCTTCCTGTCAGAGTGGAGTGGCGACAGTCGGGCCGGTCGGCGGACACATCTCAGTCGGGGCGATGCCACGCTCCTATCAAGTCACGCCGGCCGGTCCTGACACACCAGGCATCGGCACAATGAGCCAACACCAGCCCAATACAGCCAGGGGCGGTAACCAGCGGTAGAGCCAGATGCCTGATGGTCAGAACCCAACCACCACCGAAGTGGCTAGACAACCCTGACACTGAGATGCCTGATGGTCAGAACCCAACCACCACCGAAGTGGCTAGACAACCCTGACACTGAAACCAGCGGAGGGGAGCCGGCTCAACCAGCGGGCAGGGCCGCACCGTCGACGGACTTCGACGCACGGTAAACAACCCACTGTGACAACTAGATTCGGCCACCGCACCGTGTCGCCCCGGTCCTACAGCGAGTCCACCTCACTCATCGGGTCGATGAGGACCTTGGCGTGGTGTTCGGCGCCGCCGAGGGCATCGAATGCCGCTCCCACGCCGTCGAGGCCGACCGTCGCGGTGATCAGCGGTGCGACGTCGACCTTGCCGTCGGCCATCATGTGCAGCGTGTCGTGGAACTCGGCGGGGTCGTAGGCGAACACGAACCGCAACTCGTGTTCCTTGTTGAGCGCCATCGCCGGGCGGAAGGTGTCGGGCTCCATGCACACCCCGACCACGACGATCCGCGACCGGAACGGCGCCTCGGTCACGACGTGCTCGATCATCCCGGGCGTCCCCACACATTCGAAGACGACAGGGCCCTTCGGCGTGGCACCCAGCCGGTCGGCCATGCGGAAGACCGAGGACCATGGCGCCAGCGGAATCCGCCGCAGGGTCCGCATGGCATCGAACGCCGCGCCCAGCAGATCCTGGGCGCGAGTGATGTACTTGCCGACCTCGGCACATCGCTCGAACGGCGACGACACCGTCGGGTCGACGACGATGTCGGCCCCCACGCGATGAGCCAGCACCCGGCGGCCGGGTGACGGGTCGCTCGCGATGACCGTGCGAACTCCGTCGGCCTTCAGCATCGTGATGACGGCCAGCCCGATCGGGCCGCAACCCACGACGACCGCGACATCCCGGCGTCCCACCTCCCCGCGTCGGACCGCGTGATGGGCGACGGCCATCGGCTCGGTCAGCGCAGCATGCTCGGCGGGCAGGTTCTCCGGGATCTCGAAGGTCATGTCCTCCGACACCAGGACGAACTGGGCGTACCCGCCGGGCGCGGACTCCGACAGTCCGGTCAGGTGGGCGTCGGCGCCGTGCCGGATCATCGGGACCGACACCACCGGGGTCCCGGGAGCCCAGCGTTTACGGCAACCGGGCCCGTAGGAGACCACCTCGCCGGCGAACTCGTGTCCCATGACCACCGACTGCCCGGACCGCATGAATGCGTCGTAGCCGACCTCGGCGGACACCTGCGCCGTGGCATCGGCATGGACCCGGGCGTGCAGGTCCGAACCGCAGATGCCCGCGCGGAGAACGCGGAGCAGTACCTGACCCTTGCCGGGCTCCGGGGTGGGGATCTCCTCGACCGTCAACTCACCCTGCCGGCACACGACTGCACGCATGCTCCATGAGTATCAGCTGACGGACCGGAACGGGCGTCGAACGCGCGCCACGCCCCCGCGCGACACCGCGCTCAGCCGAAGTAGACGCTTCCGCGCCGGCTCAGCATACGGAAGAGGGTCTGCTGGATCTCTTCGCGCACGTGGTCGGTGAGATCGAAGACCACCATCGGGTCGTCGGCGGACGCCTCGTCGTAGGAGCCGGTCTCGATGGGCCGGCCGAAATGAATGTGCCACTTCGACGGCAACGGCACCATGCCCAGCGGCCCGAGCCACGGGAACAGCGGGGTCACCGGGAAATACGGCAGACCGAGGATCTTGGCGAGCGGCTTGAGGTCGGCGAGCATCGGGTAGATCTCCTCGGAGCCGACGATCGACACCGGGATGATCGGCGCGGCGTTGCGCAGCGCGGTCGTCACGAACCCGCCGCGGCCGAACCGCTGGAGCTTGTAGCGGTCCTTGTACAGCTTGCCGATGCCCTTGTACCCCTCGGGCCAGACCGCGGTCAGCTCACCCGCGCGCAGCAGACGGTCGGCGTCGGAGTTGCACGCCAGCGTCGCACCGATCCGCCGCGCGACCTCACTGACGCCTGGCGTGTCGAAGGCCATGTCGGCGGCCAGGACCCGCAGGTACCGGCCCTCAGGGTGGTTGTCGCGCACGGCCAGCGAGGTGATCACGGCGTCGACCGGGATCGTGCCCGCGTGGTTGGCGACCAGGAGCGCCCCACCCTCGCGCGGCAGGTTCTCTACACCGGTGACCTCGACGCGGAACCACTTCTCGTAGACCTGCCGGATCGCCGGGAACCACACCGATTCGGTGAAGTGGGGATCGAATCCGAACTCGTCGACCTCGTACTCCCCCGCCATCCGTTCCCGGATGAACCCGGCGGTCGAGGTGAGGGTGTCTGCGACCGCGCCGCGCAGACCGCCCAGGCTGAACAGCGGACTCGATTTCGACGGACCGCGATGTTCGACGCCCAGCACCTCGTCGGGAAGGGTGATCTCGTCGCTGATCGGGGTCACCTGCGCGGGCGCGCGTCCGAACCCATCGGTGTTGGGGTGTCCGAGCGTCGATCCCCGTTGCGCCGCGGCGCTTTTCGATCGTTCACGACCGACCTGCTGACTCGGATGGCGTCGGCGACCCGACTCCCGGACACCCCGGGCATCGGGACCCGTCGGCGATGTGTAGAGCTGAATGACTTTCGCGGTACGTGCATCTGTCGCTCCGCCACCTGCCAAAGTGCTCACCCCTAGCTGAGTCCTGGGTTCGAAATCCGGGCCGGGTCTGGGCTCGGGTTGCTGCCGGCACTCGGACCGCCGGGGCGAACGAGTCGCGGCGTAGGAGCGCTGGGCGCGATGTGGGTCTGGCGTCCAAGTCTAGAGGTTGCACCCACGTTGCGCATGCTCACGGCGACTTCGCCGCCATCATGACCCTGAATTTCACTGCAACTGGTGGGCGGCCGACACGACCCGTCGCTCGAACGATCTCCACGAATCGGACCCGATCACCGGCGTCACCCCGCTGCGTTCGATGAAGTCGTCCAACGTCTCCAGCGTCGTGTACCGCGGGACGAAGCCGAGTTCGGTCCGCATGCGGGTCGTGTCGAGCACCCGGCCGTAGGTGAGGAACTCCGTCTGCGACGACCGCAGCTTCGCCGACCGCAGGTCCTGGAACACCCCCGCGATCGGCGCCAGCAGACTGCTCGGAACAGGCAGTTCGATGTGCCCGACGCGTCGGATCGCCTGCGTGAGCGTCACCACGCCCTCGCCCGAGATGTTGTAGGTGCCGACCTTCCCGGCGAGGGTGACGTGCTCCATCGCCGCAAGCGCATCCTCCTCGTGCAGGAACTGCAGGCGCGGCTGGAATCCGATCACCGTCGGCACGACCGGCAGGGAGAGGTACGAACTCATCCGGGTGGTGATGCGCGGACCCAACATGGCCTGCGGGCGGACGATGGTGATGTCGATGTCCTGACGCCGCCGACCGAGGCCGCGGACGTAACCCTCGACGTCGAGTAGATCTCGACCGTATCCCCGCTTCGGCTCCCGGGGAGCGCGCGTCTCCTCGGCGAAGTGCGACGGGTCGCGGCTGCCCGCGCCGTACACCATGGCGGTGGAACGCAGCACGAGACGCTTCACCGATGGTGTGCGCTGGCAGGCCGCGCACACCTGCATCGCCCCGACGAGGTTGAACTCCTTGATCGCAGCGGAGTGCGGGGCGGTGTCGGCGATCGACGTCGCGGCGTGGACGACCGTGTCCACGTCATAGGCGGCGAGCGCCTTCGCGATCGTGGGACGCCGGATGTCCACCCGGAGGAACTCCGCTCGCCCCATCCGGCGGAGGAGATCCTTGCGCGGCACCCGCGAGTCCACGGCGAGCACCTTCTCGATGTCCGGATTGGCCGCGAGACGGGCCACCAGGTAGCCGCCGAGGAAGGTCGACGCCCCGGTGACCAGGACCACCCTGGGCGGTGCGGAGGTGGATTCGGCCATGCCCCGAGGCTATCGCCAGTCGGGCGTTCCGGCGCACCGAGGAGGCCCGGGACGACAAAAGGACCCGCCGTAGCGGGTCCTGATGCCGAAGAAAAGCCTATTTACCGAGTTTGCGACGCTGCACCCGGGTCCGACGCAGCAACTTGCGGTGCTTCTTCTTCGACATGCGCTTGCGGCGCTTCTTGATCACTGAACCCATCGGGGCGCTTCCTCACGATTGACACTGATGTACTTGTTCGGCCCTGGTCAGCACTTCAGCCGGGTACGGCGCCGGGAGCGAAGCGACGAGCGGCGGTGCGTCACGTAGGGCTCACCGGCGCATCCAGGTACGCGACCACCGAGCCTACCGGGCGGCACGCCGGATCGGGAAATCGCGATGGCCGACGAGCGGCGGCCGGAGACGCCCACACGCAAAAGGCCCCGTGACCGGCGTGGGCCGGTCACGGAGACCTTTCGAAGAAACCGCTGTTCAGGCGTGGTGCGAAAGCCGGATCAGCCGGCGTCGAAGTACGACGTCTCCAGGTAGTCGTGGACCGCTTTCGCGTGCACACGGAACGAGCGTCCGACCCGAACCGCGGGCAGTTCGCCGTTGTGGACGAGACGGTAGACGGTCATCTTCGAAACGCGCATCAACGATGCAACCTCGGCGACGGTGAGGAACTGCGACGCCGAAGCCGCGTTGCTCACTGCGCCTGTCCTGTCACCAGGAGTGTCTGCAGGTGCCATGAATCACTCATACCTCCGGTGCACGCGTCGCGGCCGCAGGCTTCCCCTCCTGCGGACATCAGACACGCACGTGCTTAAAGAAGCTTAGCGTGGCAGATGTGAAAAAAGCGACGTGAGAGACCGGTATTTCTGAGATTCCTGTGACTCGACCCCAACATGCTGGGGTTTGTCGGCCGTTCGACCACAATTCATGGGGTGTCCGTGACGGCGTGTCCCTGCGCCAAACCCTCGACTTCCACTCGACGTCCGCCGCGGGCGCTGGCGGCCGCGCAGGCACGAGTCGCCTGGTAGACCGCGTGCCGCAGACCGTTGGCCTCGAACTCCCGGATCGCCTCGGCGGTGGTGCCGCCGGGCGAGGTGACGGCCGCACGCAGGTCGACCGCGGACAGCCCCGAGTCGCTCAGCAGGATGCCCGCGCCGCGAATGGTCTGCACCGCCATCTCCGAGGCCTGGGCACGGGTGAGCCCCAGGCCGACGCCGGCGTCGATCATCGCCTCGGCGAGCAGGAAGACGTAGGCCGGACCAGAACCGGACACCGCGGTGACCGCGTCCATCTGCTTCTCCGGCACAACCGTCACCCGGCCGACCGTCTGCAGGATCTTGACCACCGCCTGCAGCTGTTCGTCGCCGACGTACCGGCCGGCCGAGACCGCCGACATCGCCTCGTTGACGAGCATCGGGGTGTTGGGCATGACCCGGATGACGGGCGACCCGGCCTGCAGCGCGCTCTCGTAGCGCGACAGGGGCAGGCCGGCCACCAGGGTCACGGTCACTCGCTCGGATTCCGCGTTGTCCTCCGCCGAGGCGAGGATGCGCAGGATCGAGTCGACGTCGTCGGGCTTGATCGCCAGGAACACATACTGCGCCGACTCGGCCGCGCTCTTGACGTCGGTGACCAGCACGCCGTACTCCTCGGCGATCTCGGCGGCGCGGCTCTCCACCCGCTCGGCGACGACGAGGTCCTTGGTGGGGGTGCCTGCACCGATCAGACCGGCGAGCAGTGCCTCACCGATCTTGCCTCCGCCGATGATGGCGATGCGTTCGGACACGGATGTCTACCTTCCTGCGGGGATGAGGGCGAGCTGACGGGACTGTGCGACGACGGTCCCGGTCGAGTCCACCACGAGGTGGTCCTCCTCGAACATTCCGGGGCCGACCTCGGAACTCGTCGCGGCGAAACGCAGCCAGCCGGGCGCGGGATGGCGCCGGACGTAGGTGGTCAGCTGCACCGTGGGCGCCCATCCGAACAGCGCCAGGTTCATGACGACCGGGGGCGAGATGTCACCGACCAGGACCGTGAAGTACTCGTCGGGTTCGACGCCCTTCGGCCGGATCCACCCGCGGACGAGCGGCTCGCCGGTCTCGCCGCGGACGACGGGGAACGTCTCCGAGTCGAGGACCAGGTCGATGGCGGCGCCGAGGTGGTTGACCTCGGCGATGGGCGAACCGTCGAGCGGGATGCCGGTCGACGACGGTTCCACGGGCACGGAGTCGAGGACCGTGGGGCCGGAGTGGTGCGGCCGGCCGCTGTCGGGACGGGCCATCGTCACCGACGAGGACACCACGGTCCGACCGAGTTGCACGGCGTCGACCGACAGGACCGTGACGGTGCGCCCGCGCTTGCGCACACTGATCACCAGGTCGACGTCCGCGGCATCGGGAGCGGTGAGGTAGTCGCTGGAGATCGCCACCGGGATCATCGCGGCCGCCGACTCGGCGAGCCGGTCGCCGTCCGGCGTGAGCGCGGTCAGCGCGGTCCGGGCCGCCTTCGCGACCACCATCTGCAGCGTGCCGCCGTGCACCTTGGGGCCGATCGTGAACGTCTCGTCGATGTGCGCCCGCAGGGTGATCGAGTCCGGACCGCCACGGTCGACCTCGGTCAGCTCCTGCACCTGGGTGATCTTGCTGGTCATCGTCCCGCCTTCGTCGAGGAGACCCGTCCCCCGACGAATCAGCTGCTCAACTGGCCGGTGGGCTCGGGGTGCAGCTCCCGTTTGAGATGCCGCCGCGCAAAATCTAGCGAACGGGCCAGCAGCGCGCTGCGCTCGGGTTTGGTGCGCGCGCTCCCCGTGGTGACCTCGAGCACAACCGCCCCGGCGAAGTCGCTCGCCGCGATGCGCCGGCACACCTCGGCGCAAGGCTGCGCCCCGTCACCGGGGATCAGGTGCTCGTCGGTGGCGGCACCGTTGCCGTCGGCGAGATGCAGGTGGTTGAGGCGCGAGCCCATCCGGTCGAGAAGAGCGAGGGCGTCGACGCCGGCGGTCGCGGTGTGCGAGAGATCGAGCGTGTAGTGCGCGTAGCCGTCATCGGTCGGATCGATCGACTTGCCGAACGCCGATGCCGCCAGACCGGGACCACCGCCGCGCTTGCTGAGTCGCCGGACCGAGGGCTCCCCTGCGCCGAACAGCCGGTCGGCGCGCATGGGGAACATGTTCTCCACGGCGACCGCGACCCCGCTGTCCGCCTCGAGTTCGTCGACGAGATCGTCGAAGGCGGCGACGTAGCCACGCTGCCACCGGAACGGCGGATGCACGACGACGGTCGACGCACCGAGATCCTCGGCCGCCTCCACCGCACGGGCCAGCTTCACGACCGGGTCGCGTCCCCACACCCGCTGGGTGATGAGCAGACACGGGGCGTGGATCGACAGCACCGGAACCTGGTAGTGGTCCGACAGGTACTCGACCCGCCGGATGTCCTGGCTCAGAGCGTCACCCCACACCATCAACTCGACGCCGTCGAAGCCCAGTTCGGCGGCGTAGGCGAAGGCCGCCTCGGTGTTCTGGGGATAGACCGACGCCGTCGACAGACCGATCGGGATCTCGGCGGACGGACGCGGGAGGTCGGGTCTCATCCGGTCCGCCCGCTTCGCTCCGCTCCCGACGGGTTCATCGGTTCACACCGGCTCACGCGGCCAACAACACCAGCGGCCCGATGGTGACCAGCAGACCCACGCCGAGCGCGAGCAGCGTCGTCGGCAGGTCCTTGGTGCGCCGGACCACATGCGACAGCGTCACGATGCCGAAGATCACCAGGACCGCGAGCACCAGCGCGAAGTACGGATTCCATCGCCACAGTTCGGTGAAACCCCAGAACAGGCCGACGCCGACCGCGAGGCCGACGATCGCCTGTCCGAACAACACCAGCCAGGCCTTCACCGGCGACTCCTCGGCGTCGTCGGTCGCCCGACCGTCCGGTGCCGGTGTGTCGACGGTGCCGGTCCGCTCGGCGGACTCCGCGTCCGCGGCCGAATGCACGACGTCCTGGCCGGCGTGCTCCGCCGTGGCGGCTGCCGAGTCGGGATCGGCGTCGTCATCGGAGGTCTCGTCGATGTCCGTGGTGTCGTTCAGGGCATCGAACTCTGCCGGGCCCTCGGGCTCGGCGGGCCCCTCCGGCTCGCGCTCCTTCACCAGGTCGACCCGGTCCTCGTCGCCCTCGGAAGTGGACTCGATCGGTTCGATGGCCTCGGTCGGGTGGTCGTCGGTGGGGCGGTCGGCGGTCTGGAGACTCTCGGTCTCGTCCGAGCCGGTCCACCGACCGTCGGCGTCATGGGTCTCGGGGTGCGCCGCGGCGATCGCCGCCGTCCTCCCACCCGCGGTCGCGGCGGCGGCCGCGGTGGCTGCCCAGTCGTGCGTCGACTCGTCGCCGTCGGTGTGTGCGTCCGGGTGGTCGTCGGTGTGGCGATCGGGGTCGTTCCGGTCCCGGTTCTTGCCGCCGAAGAGCTTTCGCGCGAACCCGACGACACCCGACGGCCCCGTCTTCTTCGACGCCCCGATCTTGCGGGCCGGGCCCCCGGACCGGCCCTTGCCCCCCGGCCCGTCGTTCCCACTCTCCACGTCGGCGAAGTTGCGATAGGCGTCGAAGTCCATGACCTCGGAGAACCCGCCGTCGCCGCGCTCGCGGGGGCCGTCGGTTCCCGCATCGACCTCGGTCAGGTCGTAGGTGACCACGTCGTCGGAGTCGACGACCGAAAGATCCGACCCGTTCTCACCCACCACCGGGATGATGCCGGTGACGGCGTTCGCCGACTCCTGGTCGACGGGAGCGGAATCTCGCGGCGGCGTCTGCCCGAGGCGACGTGCCACCGCCTCGGAACTGAAGTCGCGCGTCGACATCGGCGGGACGGCTCCCTGGCCGTAACCGGGCATCCCGCTGGCGGTGCGGTTACCCGGCCGTGCCTGGTCTTGCTGGTCGGCGCGCGGCCGGTCGACGACGGGCTGATCGTCGGCCGGGCGGCGCGGGACCGGGTTCGTCGAACGCGGGAACGGCGCGGCGGCCGCGGCCGGACGGTTCCGCGGGGTCGTGTCCCGCTCCGGGGCACCGTTCTCCGCAGCAGTCTTCTCCGGAGCTGTCTTCTCTGGAGCTGCCTTCTCTGGAGCTGCCTTCTCCGGGGCCGCCGTCTCCGCAGGCGCGGTGCTCGCTGGCGGGGCAGCCGGCTCGGGCCGGGCAGCCGGCTCGGGCCGGGCCGCGGGCGCCGCGGAACCCTCTCCCGCGTCGGCGACCTTCGGGATCTCGCCGGTCAGCTCGGACACCGAGAACGATCCGTCCCGGCCGGCGCGTCGGCGGCCGCGGCCGTCACGGGTACGTGCCGGCGAGTCCCCCTGGGACCCCTGCGAGCGGGCGAGAAGTTCCGACACCGAGATGGGTCGGGATTCGGGCTCCGAATCCTTCGGCATGTAGTGGCTCTCCGTCCTCGTTCTCGAACGTTTGGGTCCGGCTCTACCAGGGTGTCAGCCGACGCCCTCGCGAACGCCCTGCACCGGTGTCGGCTCCAGCGCGTCGGCCTGCTCCGCGTCGAGTCGGCGCAGGATCACACCTTCCCGGAGTGCCCACGGACAGATTTCCAGTGTATCGACTTGCAGCGCGCGCATCGCCGCCTCGGCGACCAGCGCCCCGGCGACCAGCTGGCCCGCCCGGTCCGAGCTGACGCCCTCGAGTTCGGCGCGATCGGCCTTGGTCATGCGGGAGATGAAGGAGATGAGCTGACGAAGCCCGCTCGTCGTCAGTTCACGGCGCACCCGCGGTCCGGCGCTCGACGGCGCCGCGCCCGTCAGCCGGGCCAGGCTCCGGAAGGTCTTCGACGTCCCGACGCACAGATCCGGCGCACCGGGTGCGAGCAGCTGGGCCGCCGGAGCGCGGAGCTCGGCGTCGAGCCAGTCGCGCAGCACGCCGACCCGCCGCCGGTCCGGCGGATCGTCGGGCAGCCACTCGCGGGTGAGTCGTCCGGCCCCCAGCGGCAGTGACAGCGCGACGTCGGGTTCCTCGTCGACGCCGTTGGACATCTCCAGGGAGCCGCCGCCGATGTCGAGAGCGAGGATGCGGCCGGCGCTCCAGCCACGCCAGCGGCGCACCGCCAGCGACGTCAACCTGGCCTCGTCGCGTCCCGACAGGACGAGCACGCGCACCCCGGTCCGCTGCTCGATCTCGTCGAGCAGGTCGTCGGAGTTCGTCGCATCGCGCACGGCCGACGTCGCGAACGCCATCATCTGTTCACAACCGGACGTCCGGGCGATATGGGTGAACTCGTCGATCGACTCGATGAGCTTGGCGACGGCGCGATCACTCATCCGGCCGTCGGCGTCAATCTGTTCGGCCAGGCGCAGGACCGCTTTGGTCGAACTCATCGGGGTGGGGTGACCGCCACGATGGGCGTCGACCACCAGGAGGTGGACTGTGTTGCTGCCCACGTCGAGGACTCCTAAGCGCACGGGTCAACGGTAGTGCAGCCGCCCGCACCGCCCGATCCCGGCTACCGTGTAAAGGTGACCGCCATTTCGCCGTCCGCGCCTCGCATCGATCCCGCGCCGGAGGTCGAACTCGACTTTCCGCGCGAATGGTACGAATTCGCCGATCCCGCCGACCCCGAGCACGTCATCCGGGCCGATCTCACCTGGCTGCTCTCGCACTGGACATGTGTGTTCGGCACACCCGCATGTCAGGGCATCCTCCCCGGCCGGGAGACCGACGGGTGCTGCAGTCACGGCGCGTATCTGTCCGACAAGGACGATCGCAAGACCCTCGCCCGCGGCGTCGCGATGCTGACGCCCGAGGACTGGCAGTTCTACAAGAAGGGCTCCGGCAAGGACCCGGTCGGCCCGAAGGGGTACCTCGAGGAGAGCGACCTCGACGACGAGCCCGCCTTGAAGACGCGACTCCACAAGGGCGCGTGCATCTTTCTGAACCGACCCGGTTTCTCCGGCGGCGTCGGATGCGCGCTGCACTCGATGGCGCTGCGCAAGGGACTCGAACCGCTCACGGTCAAACCCGACGTGTGCTGGCAGCTGCCCATCCGTCGTGAGCAGGACTGGATCGAACGCCCCGACGGCACCCAGGTGCTCCAGACGACGATCACCGAATTCGACCGGCGTGGCTGGGGCGAGGGTGGCCACGATCTGAAGTGGTACTGCTCGGGTTCCCCCGACGTCCACATCGGGGCCAAGCAGGTGTGGGAGTCGTACGCACCCGAGCTCACCGCGCTGCTCGGCGAGGCCGCCTATGCAGCGCTGGCAGCGGCCTGCCGGCGCCGGAACGGGCTGGGGCTCATCGCGATCCACCCGGCGACGCAGGCCGCGACCGAGCGCCGCGAGACCGACGTCAAATACGAGCTGCAGCCCCCGGAGTAGCCCCCCGGGGCGCCGCGGCCCGGCCGGCTCACGCCTCGAGCTTGTACCCGAGGCCGCGGACGGTGATGAGGTGCTTCGGATTCGCCGGGTCGGGCTCGATCTTCGAGCGCAGGCGCTTGACGTGTACGTCGAGTGTCTTGGTGTCGCCGACGTAGTCGACGCCCCACACCCGGTCGATGAGCTGACCCCGGGTCAGGACGCGGCCGGAGTTGCGCAACAGATACTCGAGGAGGTCGAACTCCTTGAGCGGCAGGGTGATCGACGTTCCGTTGACCGACACGGTGTGTCGCTCGACGTCCATCCGGACCGGCCCGGCCTCCAGGATCCCGATCTCCAGACCGTCGTCGGGCACCTCCCCGCCGCGTCGCAGCACCGCGCGGATGCGGGCGATCAGCTCGCGCGCCGAATACGGCTTCGTCACATAGTCATCCGCGCCGAGTTCGAGGCCGACGACCTTGTCGATCTCACTGTCGCGCGCGGTCACCATGATCACCGGGACGTTCGACCGGGTGCGCAGGGCCTTGCAGATCTCGGTTCCGGACATCCCGGGCAGCATGAGGTCGAGGAGGACGATGTCGGGGCTGACGCGATCGAAGGTCGGCAACGCCTGGGCGCCATCGGTGATGACGCTGGCCTCGAAGCCCTCTTTGCGCAGCAGGAAGGCCAGCGGATCCGCCAGCGATTCCTCGTCCTCGACGATCAGAACGTGGGTCAACTCTTGTTTCCTTCGGTGGGTCGGGCAGATGGGTCGTCACCCTCCGCGGAGGGAAGTGCGCGGGGCGGCGCATCGGGATCCGACAGCGCCTGCTGGGCGGCCGGCGGCCAGCCGGCGTCGGACAGGTCCTCCGGGATGCACAGCGTGAAGGTCGAGCCGGTGCCGGGTTTGCTCCACAGGTTGATGGTCCCGCCGTGATTGGCGGCCACGTGCTTGACGATGGCCAGTCCGAGTCCGGTGCCGCCGGTCATCCGGGACCGGGCCTTGTCGACCCGGAAGAACCGCTCGAAGACCCGCTGCTGATCCTCCGGCTCGATCCCGATCCCCCGGTCGGTCACCGCGATGGCGACCATCGGCCGCCCGTCGATCTTGATCACGCGGCGGCTGATCGAGACCACGGTGTCCGACGCCGAGTACGAGATGGCGTTCGAGATGAGGTTGTTCAGTGCGGTGAGCAGCAGCGGACGGTCGCCGCGGATGATGACGCCGATCGGACCGTCGGCGCGCAGTTCGATGGCCGCCGCCTCGGCGGCGAGCGTCGCCGCGGCCAGCGCGTCGTCGATGAGCGAGTCGACGTCGATGCAGGTGAACTCCGGTGTGACGCCGTCCTGGAGTCGGGACAACGCCAGCAACTCGCTCACCATGTTGCCCATGCGCTTGGTCTCGCCGACGACGCGGCGACCGAAGTGCTGCACCGAATCGGTGTCGTCGGCCGACTCGAGCAACGCCTCGGCGAGCAGCCCGATCGCGCCGACGGGGGTCTTGAGTTCGTGCGAGACGTTGGCGACGAAGTCGCGCCGGGTGGCCTCCACGCGTTTGTGTTCGGTGTCGTCGAGTCCGTACGCGACGACATAGCGTTCCTCGCCCTGCGCGACGATCCGCGCGTGACAGCGCACGTGCTCGACACTGGGCCGGGGCGTCCGGCCGGTAGAGACGAAACCGAGACTCGACATCGGCGGGCTGAACTCGAAGCGCCGTTCGACGCCGGTGTCGAGCACTTCCTTCACGGCCTCCCACACCGGGTCGGCCAGCAGCATCTCGCGTACGAGCCCGAGTTCGACGGCCCGCTGGTTGTACAGCACGACGTCGCGGAACTCGTCGACCACGGCGATGGCGGTCTCGGTGTTACGCACGACCATGCTCAACAGACCGGCCTTGGTCATGCGGCCGTCGTCGGTGGTCGCCTGCACGTCGGAGTCACGGACCTCGGCCGAGGCCGGCACCTCACGGGGACCGAGGGTCGCCTCGGGAACGAATTCGGCGGCGGTGGATGCGGAACGACGCGGGATGCGATCGAGGAACGCGAACCCTCGGGACCGGTCCCGGTCCCGGGTGCGTCGACCGATCACGACACCGAGGCAGAGCGCGAGTACGAACGCGATCGTCGCGGCGAAGATTGCGGCGGTCACAGGGGCAGCTTACGGCTCGACCAACACCGAACGCACATCTGACGAAGGTGTTCGACAGTTGTTCACGCGGAGTTGGCCGGAGTCCCTGCCGACGCGGCGGCGCGCTTCCCCGGTACCGGGGCGGCCGTGTCCGGACCGGTCATTGCGGAACCGGAACCGCCATGTCCGCGAACTCGGGGTGACGTTCGATGAAGCGCTGCACGTAGGAGCAGACCGGCACGACCTGCTTGCCGCCGCGCCGGATGTCCTCGAGGACCGCCTGGACCAATTGGCCCGCGTACCCGTGACCACTGAACTGCTCGCGGATCACGGTGTGCGTGATGACCACCTGGTAGGGCTCGGAGACGTAGTCGAGATAACCGACGATCTCGTCGTCGCCCTGGGAATCGGCGACGAGGATCGCCTCGTACCGCTCCTGGGCAGGTGAGTGCTCGATTCGCAGGGTGCCCATGTCCGCCATGCCGTCTAATGTAGCGCGCGCCACACCGTCGACGCCATGGCGAAACGTGTCACGTCTGGATGTCCGAACGGACCCCGTCGGCTACTTCTGCCCCTGCGCGGCCACCGCGGCGGCACCCGCGGCGGCCGCCTCGGGGTCCAGGTAGGTACCACCCGGGTTGAGCGGTTTCAGGTCGTCGTCGAGGTCGTAACGAAGCGGGTTGCCGGTGGGGATGTTGAGTCCGGCGATGTCGTCGTCGGAGATGCCGTCGAGGTGCTTGACGAGCGCGCGCAGCGAGTTGCCGTGCGCCGCGAGCAGCACGTTCTTCCCCGCCCGGACGTCGGCGACGATCGTCTCGAGGTAGTACGGGATGAACCGCTCGACGACGTCCTTGAGGCACTCGGTCAGCGGCACCTCGGGGAGATCGGCGTACCGCGCGTCGCCCACCTGGCTGTATTCGGCATCGGGTTCGATCGCCGGCGGCGGGGTGTCGTAACTGCGACGCCACAGCATGAACTGCTCGTCGCCGAACTTCTCCTTGGTCTCGGCCTTGTTCAGGCCCTGCAGCGCGCCGTAGTGGCGCTCGTTGAGGCGCCAGTCGCGGATCACCGGGATCCAGAGCCGGTCGGCCCGGTCGAGGGCGATGTGCGCGGTCGTGATCGCGCGGCGCAGCAGCGACGTGTAGACGACGTCGGGCAGCAGGTCGTGCTCGACGAGGAGCTCGCCCCCGCGTTCGGCCTCGGCCCTGCCCTTGTCGGTGAGCGCCACATCGACCCAGCCGGTGAACTGGTTGGACGCATTCCATTCGCTCTCGCCGTGCCGCATCAGGATCAGGGTGCCGTTGCTCATGGCCGATAGTTTTCCACAGTCGGTGCGCACCCTCTCCTCACCGGCGCCGGAACCCCCGGCCGGACCCCGGCGCGCACCTGGCGACGACGAAATGGTAATGAACCGGTCGATTCGCCGCGCGAACGGCCATGGGCGGGTCTAGCGTTAGCGCATGACAGCCAGTACAGACGCCGGCGCGACCGGCCAGAATGCGGAGAAGCAGCCCGAGCTCAAACGCGTGTTGGGCTGGAAGCTGTTGTTGCTGTTCATCATCGGCGACATCCTGGGCACCGGCGTCTACGCACTCACCGGCCAGGTCGCCGGCGAGGTCGGGGGCGCGGCGTGGCTGCCGTTCCTGATCGCGTTCGCGGTGGCGACGCTGACGGCGTTCTCCTACCTGGAGCTGGTGACCAAATATCCCCAGGCCGCCGGCGCTGCCCTGTACGTGCACAAGGCTTTCGGCGTCCACTTCATCACCTTCATCGTGCTGTTCACCGTGATGTGTTCGGGTATCACCTCGGCGACCACCGCGTCCCGCGCGTTCGCGGTGAACATGCTGACCGGGATCAACGGCGGCGAGTCGCCGGACGCGACGCACCCAGCGCTGGTGTTCATCTCGATCGGCTTCCTGCTGCTGGTGATGTTCATCAATTTCCGCGGCGTCGCCGAGGGCGTCGGCACCAACGTGGTGTTGACCCTGGTGGAGCTGACGGGCCTCCTGCTGGTCATCTTCATCGCCTTGTTCTTCGTCTTCGGTGGCAACGCCGATCACTGGGATGCGGTGGTGGTTTTCGAATCGCCGGAGGAGAGGAACATCCTCATCGCGGTGTCGGCGGCGACGGCGCTGGCGTTCTTCGCACTGGTCGGATTCGAGGATTCGGTCAACATGGCCGAGGAGTGCAAAGAACCGACCAGGATCTTCCCCAAGGTCATGCTCAGTGGTCTGGGGATCACCGCGGTGGTGTACGTGCTCATCGCGATCCTCGCGGTCGCGATCGTGCCCGTGGGGGTGCTCGCCGAAAGCGAGACCCCGCTCGTGGACGTCGTGCAGACCGCCGCCCCGGATTTCCCGATGACCGAGCTGTTGCCGTGGATCTCGATGTTCGCGGTGGCGAACACGGCCCTGATCAACATGATGATGGCCAGCCGTCTGCTGTATGGCATGTCCAAGCAGGGGGTACTGCCCAAGTTCCTGTCCTACGTCCATCCCGGACGCCGCACCCCGTTCGCCGCGATCGTGTTCACCACAGCCATCGCACTGTGCCTGCTGGTCTACGTCAGCGCCGACCCGAAGGGTTCCATCGTCGGACTGCTCGGCGGCACCACCGCGCTGCTGCTGCTCGCGGTGTTCACCGTCGTCAATGTCTCGGTCTTGGTGTTGCGCAAGGATCACGTGGGGCACAACCACTTCCGCACCTATACGCCGGTTGCGGTGCTCGGCGCCGTGACCTCCGGGGCACTCACCCTCCCGTTCGCCCGCGCCGACAACCAGCAGTACGTGATCGCGGCCTGGCTACTCCTGCTCGGCGTCGTGCTGTGGGCGGTCACCTACTGGCATCACAAGCGGACCGGCGCCGAAGCGGCCTCCTACGACGACATCCCGCCCCACGAGATCCCGTGACGCACAAAAATCCGTATGACGTTGTGCCCGGTTTCCGGGCACAACGTCATACGGATGCCGCAGAGACTACTTGCGGAGGTCCTTGCGCAGGATCTTGCCCGAGGCCGACTTGGGGATCGTCTCGATGAACTCGACGGCCCGGACCTTCTTGTGCGGGGCCACCTTCGACGCCACGAACTCGATGACCTCGTCGGCGGTGATCTCCGCATCGGGCTGGCGCACGACGAAGGCCTTGGGGATCTCCTCGCCCGACTCCGCCTCGATCACGCCGATGACCGCGGCGTCGGCGATCTTGTCGTTGGTGAGCAGCAGTGCCTCGAGCTCGGCGGGCGGCACCTGGTAACCCTTGTACTTGATGAGCTCCTTGAGCCGGTCGACGATGTAGACGCATCCGGTCGGGTCGACCTGCGCCATGTCGCCGGTGTGCAGGTAGCCGTCGGCGTCGATGGTGTCGGCGGTCGCCTGATCGTTGTTGAGGTAGCCCAGCATCACGTTCGGCCCCTTGACCCACAGCTCGCCCGGCTCCGACAGTCCCTCGCTCGGCAGCTCGATCTCCGCACCCGATGCGGGGTCGACGATCTTGTTCTCGGAGTTCGGCACCGCCCACCCGGTCGAGGACAGCGGGGGGTCCTGCTGACCCAGCAGACCGGGGGTGTCGGCCGGGATGATGTGACTCACCGGCGACAACTCACTCATGCCGTAGCCCTGCAGCATGTGCAGGTCGAGGCGCTTGGCGACCGCCTGACCCAGCTCGTCGTCGAGCGGCGCCGCGCCCGACATCATCGTGTGCAGCGAGGACAGGTCGTAGTTGTCGATGATCGGGTGCTTGGCCAGCGCCACGGCCACCGGCGGCGCGATGTAGGCCATGGTGACCTTGTGGTTCTGGATGTTCTCGAGGAACTCGACGAGGTCGAACCGCGGCATCACGACCAGCGACGCCCGGTTGTACAGCGCCGCGTTCAGCAGCACCGTCATGCCGTAGATGTGGAAGAACGGCAGCACCGCGATCACCACGTCGTCGGCGCCCATGCCCTGCAGGGGACGGATCTGGGCGACGTTGGCCACCAGGTTGCGGTGCGAGAGCGCCACACCCTTCGGGTTGCCCGTCGTCCCCGACGAGTACGGCAGCACCGCGACATGGGTGGACGGATCGAAGGACACCTCCGGCGCGGCCAGTCCGGCGCCCAGGAGGTCCGCCGCGTTCGGGTGCCCCGAGGCGTCCTGCCCGTCGCCGTCGAGCACGATCAGATCCGCATCCGCGAGCCCCACCTCGGCGGCCGCGGCCTTGGCCTGCTCGAGCATCGGCGAGACCGTCACCAGCATCTTGGCGCCGGAATCCCGCAACTGCTTGGCGATCTCGGGACCGGTGAACAGCGCGTTGATCGTCGTGGCGGTGCCACCGGCGCGCAGGATGCCGTGGAACACCGTGGCGAACGCCGGGATGTTGGGCGAGAGGATGCCCACCACGTCGCCCACACCGATCCCCCGCGACGCCAACGCACCCGCAGCCGCGTCGATCTGCGAGATCAACTGCGCATACGTCGTCGTCGCCCCCGACTTCGGGTCCACCAGCGCGATACGGGACAGGTCCTCCTCGGCCACCGCGCCGAACAGGAACTCGAACACACTCACGTCCGGGATCTCGACGTCGGGGAACGGACTCGTGAAGCTCATGACACCTCCATTGGGGAATTTCTCGACCGCATCGTATCAACGCACGTTGACACGATGTGACGTGGACCTCTCTCGAGAGAGTCTACGATTCGTCCGATTCGGCGGTCGACGGATCCTCGGTGACGCTCTGCGCACCGTCGACGACCGACTCACCCGGTATGTAGCGACCTTCGAGCGGCTTCCCCGCCTCCGGCAGGGACTCCTTGTCGATGAGGTGCTCGAAGGCGAGCAGGTTGCGCAGCGATTCGCCGCGCGACACCCGCCACGCCCACTCCCGCTGGATCGAGGTCAGGAACCCGAGTTCGAGCAGGGTGTTGAAATCCCCGTCCGCGGCCTCGAGGACCTGCCCCAGGATCCGGTCGACCTCGCCGGAACTCAACCCGTCGGCGGAGATCCGGCCCACGAGGTAGATGTCACCGGTGTTGTCGATGGTGTAGGCGACGCCATACAGCCGGCGGTTGCGCTTCAACAGGTACTTGTACACGCCGGCGTGGTTCTCATCGGGCCGGCGGCACACGAAGGCCTCCACCCGGACGCCGTGCTCGCTCGCCGTCAGCAGCACGGTGGTCTTGAGTTTGCGTTCGCCGGGCAGCTCGACGACCACGTGATCGACGTCGGCCCCGCCGCCGCTCTTGCGTGCGAAGGCGATCTCGTTCTCGCCCAGCGTCTTCTCCAGCAGGTCGACGACCTCGTTGCGACTCACGACATCCTCTCGTCGGTGGTATCGGGAACCCCTTGCGCAGCGGGCGATTTCGGCGCAGCGTCAGACGGTGACCCGGTTGCGCCGACGACGCCAGCGGCGTCGAAGGCGCGCCGAGGCCGCGGCCGTAGCGGACACCTCGGGCGACGCCGGACGCTGGTGCGCGGCGAACGACCGCATCGCCCGGCCGTAACTCTCGAGGAGCTGATCGACCGTGTGTTCCCAGGAGAACTGCTCGGCGTGGGCGCGGGCGTGCTGTCCGAGCTCGACGAGTCGATCGGGTTGCGCGAGAAGCTTTTCCAGCGCATTCGTCCAGTCCCCGACCCGATGCCCGTTGACCAGCACCCCGGTCCGGCCGTCGTCGACTGCCACCCCGAGGCCACCCACATTCGCGGCGATGACGGGCGTCCCGCAGGCCTGCGCCTCGATCGCGACCAGTCCGAAACTCTCCGAATGACTGGGCACGGCAACCACATCCGACGCCCGGTAGACCTGCACCAGACGGTTCGCCGGCTGGGGCGGCAGGAAGCTGACCGAATCGGCGATCCCGAGTTCGGCGACCTGATCCATCAGCGCGGTGGGCCGTTGCAGCCCCGACCCCGACGGCCCGCCCACGATGAGCACCCGCAGCCTCCGCCCGGTCGCGGCGGACTCCCCGATGAGCGGCGCGACCGCGGCGACCAGGAGGTCCGGGGCCTTCAGCGGCTGGATGCGCCCGACGAACGTCACGATCATCTCGTCGGGGTCGAGGCCGAGCTCCGCGCGGGCGGCCGCGGCGGAACCCGGCGTGTAACAGTCGAGATCGGCACCCGGGGTCACCACGTCGATACGGTCGGCGGCGGCACCGTACATCGAGAGCAATTCGGTCGCCTCGGTCTGGGTGTTGGCGACCAGACGATCGGCCTCCCCGACCACCTGCTGCTCCCCGATGACCCGCAGCTGCGGCTCGGCGGTGTCGCCCTCGGCCAGCGATGCGTTCTTGACCGCGGCCAGGGTGTGCGCGGTGTGCACCAGCGGTACACCCCACCGGTCGCGGGCGAGCCACCCCACCTGGCCGGAGAGCCAGTAGTGCGAGTGGATGACGTCGTAGTGACCGGGCGCCTGCGCGGCCTCGGCACGCAGGACCCCGGCCGTGAACGCACACAGCTGGGCGGGCAGGTCGCGCTTGTCGAGGCCCTCGAACGGGCCGGCGACGACGTTGCGCACCGTCACCCCCGGCGCTGCGGCGACATACGCCGGGTCGGCCGACGACGTCGCGCGGGTGAAGATCTCGACCTCGACTCCCCGACGGGCCAGCCGCGTCGCGGTCTGCCAGACGTAGACGTTCATCCCGCCGGCGTCGCCGGTGCCCGGTTGCGCCAGCGGCGAGGTGTGCACGGAGATCAGCGCGACACGCCGCGGGGACGGGCTCGAGGTCATGGTCTCCACCATAGAGAAACGCCGTGTCGGGCGAGGAGTCCCCCGGCCTGCGGACACCCTGCACGCCCGTCGCCGCGATCACCTAGACTGCTTTCGGTAACGATTGTCATTTGCGTGAAGGTTGTCGATGAAGAAATCCCTGCTGGCCACGGCCGGTGTGCTGTCCGCCGCCGCCCTGGTGTTGTCCGCCTGCTCCAGCGACTCCGGCGGGACCGACGGCCCCCCGACCGTGGTCGCGTCCACGAACGTCTGGGGTTCGGTGGCGGCCGCGGTCGCCGGCGACAACGCCGAGGTGACCGCGCTGTACACCAACGCCGACGGTGATCCGCACGAGTTCGAGCCCTCGGCAGCGGACACCGCGACGATCGCCGATGCCGACATCCTCGTCTTCAACGGCGGCCACTACGACTCCTACATGGAGGAGGCGGCGGCCAACTCGGACGCGACGGCGGTCGACGCCTACGCCCTGCTCGGGAGCGACGAGCATGCCGACGAGGCCGGTGGCGATCACGGCGACGAGCACGCGTCCGGCGATCACTCCGACGGTGCTCACGACCACGCGCACGGCGACCAGAACGAGCACGTCTTCTACGACCTCCCCGTCGTCGCCCAGGTGGCCGACAAGGTCGCCGACGCGCTTGCCGAGAAGGACCCGGGCAACGCGGAGTCCTACCGCGCCAACGCCGAGACCTTCACCACCGGCATCGACGGTCTGCGCGCGAAGCTCACCACCATCCGGGAACAGCACGCCGACACCGAGGTCGCCCAGACCGAGCCGCTCGCGGGCTACATGCTGACCGAGGCCGGGCTCGTCGACATCGCACCGGCCGGTTTCACCCAGGCCGTCGAGGAGGGCCAGTCACCCGCGGCCGCCGACCGTGCGGCACTGCAGGACGTCCTGGCCGACCGTCGGGCGAAGGTGCTGATCTACAACACCCAGGCCGTGGACCCGGTGACACAGGCCATGCTCGACGTCGCGCGCTCCGCGGGCGTCCCGGTCGTGGAGTTCACCGAGACCCTGCCCGACGGCGTCACCGACTACGTCGTGTGGCAGGGCGCCCAGATCGACGCCCTGACCGCGGCGCTGGGTTCCGGCTCCAATTGACCGGGGCAGGCGACTCGTCCGGAGCAGGCAAGGGCAGGCCGGTCGTGGAGTTCACCGGCGCCCGGCTCGCGTTCGGCGACCGGGTTCTCTGGGACGACCTCGACCTGACGATCGAACCCGGTGAGTTCGTCGCGGTCCTCGGGCCCAACGGCTCCGGCAAGACGTCGTTCCTGCGGGTTCTGTTGCACCAGTACGCGCTCGACCGCGGCACCGTGACCACCACCGACGCGGTGGGCTACATCCCCCAGCAGCACGCCGAGGACGACGCCGACCCGATGGCCATCCGCGGCCGGGACCTCGTCGGGTTCGGTGTCGACGGCGGCCGCTGGGGTGTGGGACTCCGGGGCCGGGCACGACGCCGCGCACTCGTCGACACCGCGCTCGGTTCGGTGGACGCCCTGCCGTACGCCGACGCCCCGCTGGGCGTCCTGTCCGGCGGCGAGCAGCAACGGCTACGCGTCGCCCAGGCGGTGGTGAGCGATCCCGCGCTGCTGCTCTGCGACGAGCCGCTCGCCAGTCTCGATCCGACCAACCAGCAGGTGGTCGTGGACCTCATCGATCGCCGGCGCCGGGACGCCGGGACGGCCGTCGTGTTCGTGACCCACGAGATCAACCCGATCCTGCCCTTTGTCGACCGTGTCCTGTACCTCGTCGACGGCCGGTTCCGCATCGGCGAGCCGCATGAGGTGATGACGACGGAGACGCTGAGCGAGCTGTACGGCAGCGACGTCGAGGTGTTGCGCGTCAACGGCCGTCTGGTCGTGATCGGCGGCGAGGACGCCCACCACTGCGCCGCCGACAGCGAACCGGGTGTCGCGAGGCGAGGCGGTCCGGCGTGAGCGTCACCCACCTCTCCGTCGACCGTTCGTTGAGCGACCTCTGGGATTTCTCCACCACCATCGACCTGCTGGGTTACGACTTCATGCAGCAGGCACTGCTCGCGATGGTGCTGCTCGGCCTCCTGGGCGGCCTGCTGGGCCCGCTCATCGTCGCCCGGCAGATGTCCTTCGCGGTGCACGGCGCCAGCGAACTGTCGGTGACCGGTGCCGCGGCGGCCCTGCTGATCGGGTTCAGCGTGAACCTCGGCGGCGTCATCGGCGCGGTCATCGCCGCGGCGGTGTTCGGCTTCCTCGGCAACAAGGCGCGGGAGCGCGACTCGGTGATCGGCGTCGTGATGGCGTTCGGCCTCGGCATCGGCGTCCTGTTCCTGGCCTTGTACGGCCGGATCGGGACCGGCTTCGCGTTGCTGACCGGTCAGGTCGTGAGCGTCGGCATCAACGGCCTGGTCGCGATCGCCATCACCACGGGCATCGTCGTCGTCGTGCTGGCCGTCATCTACCGGCCACTGCTGTTCGCCTCCACCGATCCCCGGGTCGCGCAGGCGCGGGGGGTACCCATCCGGACCCTCTCGGTGGTGTTCGCGATCATCATGGGCCTGGCGGCCGCGCAGGGCGTGCAGATCATCGGCGCGCTGCTGGTGATGTCGCTGATGATCACCCCGGGCGCCGCCGCCGCCCGCGTCACGTCGAATCCGACGCGCACGCTGGTGTTGTCGGTCGTGTTCGCCGAGGTCGCGGCGGTCGGCGGGCTGCTGATGTCGCTCGCTCCCAAGCTGCCCGTGTCGGTCTTCGTCACGATCATCTCGTTCGCGATCTACGTCGTGTGCCGGATCATCGGCAACCGCCGCGTGCATTCCACGCGCTGATCCGACAGAACACAACCACTGCCGGGCCGCCTCGCTCACACCGCAGTACGTTTCATTCCTCGGCGAAGCCGGGGTTGCATCCGGCGCCGACCATGTCCTCCTCGGCGACGACCGGCCGGCCGGGTTCGAGGTTCCAGCTGGGCTTCTCGGGTTCGACGATGCGGGCGAACCGCCAGTGGCAATCGAACTGGGCCTGCATCCCGGGGGTGTCGGCGGTGGGGTCGAGAGCGACGACCTCCGCCCACGCGGCGGCCATCGCGCCGGGGTCGGTGGTGTAGCGCCCGGAATTCGTGGGGAACACCGAGAGGCTCGGACCGACCGCGGTGTCGGTCCACTCGGTCCGCTCGATGTACGGCGGGCGGTAGACGATCGTCGGCGCGCTCTCGGTGGGCGAGTACGGGCCCGATGAATACGGGGTGGGCGACGGGCTCGTCGTGCTCGAGCCGGTCGTGCTCGGACCCGGTGCTCCGGGGTCGACCGCGTCTGTCCCGCACGCGGACAGGACCGCGGCGACGGCCAGCGCGCCGGCCGCGGCGCACCACCGCCGCCGCCCTCCGTCTGTCACTCCCGCACCCGCCCTGCGCAACCCCGTCGACATACCGACACCCTAGGTGACGGGTAGCCTGCACCTTGTGGTCCGCCGGCGCACGCACAAGCGGGCGGTCGGGTTGTTCGTCACCGCGATCGCCGTCGTCGTGCTGTGCCTCGCGGGGTGTGCGCGCACCCCCGATCCGGGACCTCCCCAGATCACCCAGTCGCATCGGGCCTCGACCACGCCCACCGGCCTGGTGCTCGACGGAAAACCCTGGTGGCCCGCGGGTTTCAATGCGTATCAGCTCAGCACCGACTGGTCGGTCAACCGCGGCTGCGGCGCCCAGGTCGACGCCGACGGGTACTTCGACAGACTCCCGCCCCGCGCGCTGACCCGATTCAACCTGTACTCGGTCTTCGCCGTCGACAAGCGCAGCGGGCTCATCGATTTCGGGCCGATCGACCGGGTCTTCCAGGCCGCGGCCCGGCATCACCAGATGGTCCTGCCGGTCCTCACCGGAGGCTCGGGCGACTGTGAGGACGAGCGGTTCAAAGAGCGCGACTTCTACGTCGACGGTTGGCAGACCGAGGAGATCGTCGGCGGGCTGACATACGCGGAGTGGGTCGAGATCGCGGTGACCCGCTGGCACGACGAGCCGTCGATCGCCGGCTGGGAACTCGTCGGGGAGCCCGAGGCGAGCGAATGCGGTCCGGCCTCGTGCGACTGGGAGGCGCGAACGTGTCCCGACGATGCCACGACCGTGTTGCGCGCGTTCTTCGACCGCGCCGGCGCCCATCTCCGGGCCTACGACGCCGACCGTCCGATCTTCTCGGGAGTGGTGGGCGGCGACCAGTGCGGCCTCGCGGGCGCGGGTTATGCCGAGGTCCTGGGCTCGGCCGGCGTGGACGTGCTCGACTTTCACGACTACCGCTCCGATGTCGATCCCGAATCGGGGCCCGCGGGCAGCAATCTGCGCGCACGACTGGCGCAGGCTCGCGAGCTCGGAAAACCGCTCGTGGTCAACGAGATCGGGATACACGCCGGCTCATGTGTCTCGATCGCGAACCGGGCCGAACAGTTCGAGACCATCATCGCGCGCCACCGCGACGCCGGGGTCGCCGGCGCGCTGCTGTGGTCCTTCGTGCCGGACCCGCGCGGCGCGCAGTGCTCGTACGACATCGGGTTGCATGACCCGGCCTGGAATGTGGTGCGCGAGAACGCCTCCTGATCGCGTGCGACGGCCCGCTCGGGCTCACACCAGCTGATACAGCCGCCAGTCCGGCAGATCCGCGCCCTGGTTGCGCGCCTCGAGGACGAGAACCCCGATCTGGGCGCCGTTCTCGTAGATGGTCGGATACCGCTGGTTGACCGCGTCGGAGAGTCCCCGACCTTCCGGTGGGACGGTGAGGAAGTAGCGCACACCGCCGCCGACCGGGTCGTTGAGCAGCTGCGCGAAGTCGCGATCCGACGGGATGACGAACTGGCGCGGCCGCTCGGACTGGACCACCACCGCGAAGCCGTACACGGTGTCGCACAACACCGCGCCGTCGGGCAGGTCCAGACCGTCGAGATACTGCGCCAGCGCCCGCTCGGTGGAGAACGACCGCACGATGCGCTGCTCGCCGCGGTACTTCTGGTCCACCGAGTCCGGGCGCGGATCGACCACCGATCCGAGCGCGAACTCCTGGGGCGCGTACTTGGGTGACGTCATCCCGGCGGCGGTGACCGGGATCGCGGTGGCGACCACGACGATCACGATCGTCGCGGCGATCTTGTTACTCCAACGCGAGGCATAGGGGCGGGGCGGCAGAATGTCCGAATGCCTGCCCTCGCGACGCATCGGAACCTGCTGCCGTAGGGGCACAGACAACAGGGCGATGACCGCGGCGAGCAGGACCACGGTCATGTAGAACCGAAGAAAGCCGAACGTCGAACCGCGTGAGTAACCGAAGACCTGAAACGCCAGCACGGCCACGATCAGCAGTGCGGGCAACATCGCCGCAAGCCGATGACGTCGGGCACGGACCCCGATGACTCCGAGAATGAGTATCGGAAGCAGTGGCGCGAGGATGAAGATCTCGGTGAGGGAGAACCCGATCGCATCCCCGGTCGTCGACGACCCGCTACCGCCGGACTGCGCGATGATCGCGGCGTTGCCGTACTCAGAGGTGAACTGCGCGAACGCGTCACCCGTGATGAGCCAGCCCGCCGCCGCCCAGGCGAGGAAGGCCAGTGCGCTGGGCGCCACCACCAGGGTGACGTCGAGGAGCGTGCGCGACACCCGTTTTCGGCGGTCGCGACGTGTGTAGGTCACCCAGCCGACCACGAAGGCCGCGGCCAATGCGGCGGCACCGCCGTCGTAGCGGGTGAGATAGGACAGGCCGAGCGCGATCCCGGCCACCACGAGCTCGTGGACGTCGTCTGAGGAGACCCACCGGATCAGACGACGGGTGGCCCAGGCCAAGAAGAAGAGGTACGGCGCCTCGCTCATCCCGTTCGCGGCATAGAGGACGATCATCGGATTGATCGCATAGAAGATCGTGAAAGTGCCCGCCACGAGCGGACGCAGGCCCTGGTCGCGCGCGATCCCCGACGCCTGCACCACCGATCCGGCCATGAACGCCGACGACATGATCACCGCCGAGAGCGCCTGCGTCGTCATCTCCGGGAACCACGGGGTGAGCGCGGTCAGCGGCAGCTGGACGATGGCGGTCAGCGGGGTGAAGATGAATCCGATCGCCGCGAGATGCGGTGTCCGACTGAACAGTACGCTCTGTGCCGACTGCACCCTCGAGAGCGCGTCGCCGAAGAACAGGTGCACCTCGCTGACGAGGTAGACCCCGATGACGAGGTACGGGATCCACGTCGCGAGGAAGATGAGCACCGAGGCCGGGACACGGCGGGTCACGTCGGCTCCTGCCCGTCGGGATCGGTGTCCGGCGAACTGCTCGTCGACAGACCGTGAAAGGTCTTCTCCCAGTACGACGGATTGACCAGGGTCTGCCACATGCCCTTGATGGCGGCGACACTCATCATCAGCCAGTACAGCGGGATGAGAAGGGCCGAACCGAGCAGTTCGCTGCGATCGTCCTCGCGGATCGCGACGAGGTTCATGTACAGCGCCGCCCCGTTGCCCAGCAGCAGCGAGATCAGCGACAGGTAGTAGATGGGTCCGGGGAACAGCTCGGCGACGACCGGTGGCTGTCCGCCGATCCACAGCGCCAGGATCAGCCAGAACACCATGTTCAGGCAGGCGATCACCGGGGTTCCGGCGATCAGCAGCGTGAAGCGCCCGAACGCGACGGGCCCGAGGATGTGCCAGAGCTTGACCGGGTGCCGCATGTGGACGAGCCACGTCTGCATGTAGCCCTTGTACCAACGGGAGCGCTGGCGGACCCAGTTGATGGCATCGACATTGGCCTCTTCCATCGTGACCGAGTCGAGCACCAGGGTGCGGTATCCGTGGTCGGCGATGCGGACCCCGAGGTCGGCGTCCTCGGTCACGTTGTAGGGGTCCCAGGCGCCGATCGTGTCGAGAACATCGCGGCGGAAGTGATTCGACGTGCCGCCCAACGGGATCGGCGCGCGGCTGACCATCATGCCCGGCAGCAGGAAGCCGAACCAGATGCCGTAGTCGGCCGTGAACCACTCGGTCAGCATGTTGTCGCGCACGTTGTGGAAGCTGAGCTTGCCCTGCACGCAGACCACCGAGTCGTCGCCGGAGTTGTTCAGCACGTACACCGCCCGACGCAACTGCAACGGGTCGGGTTTGTCCTCGGCGTCGAAGATGGTGACGATGTCGCCGGTGGCGAAGTGCATGCCGTAGTTGCAGGCCTTCGGTTTGGTCCGCGGCTGTGCCGGGGGTGTCAGGACGACCGTGACGATCCCGTTCTCCTCCACCCCGCGCGCCGCCTCGATCGTCGGCTCGTCGTCCTCTTCCAGCAGCAGCAGGACCTGGAGCTTGTCCCGTGGGTACTCGATCGTCTCCATCGCGGCCACCAGTTGACCCACCACCTCCGGCTCGCCGTAGGCCGGGACGAACACGGTGTAGGCGGGCAACTCGTCGTCGGGGATGGACCGGGCGTCCTCGTCGGAGACGCGTATGGCACCGTTGACCAGCCCCCGCCGGAAGATCACCAGGCGGTCGGCGAGGGTCACCACGTATCCGATCGTGGCGATCGAGACCAGGGTGGCGCAGGTCCCGACCGGTTCGATCACCATCGCGACGGCGATGATGCCGAGCAGCGCGAACCCGATGATCTTCTGAATCCGGCTGAAGGCCACCGAGGCCGACATGTCCTCGTCGGCGTTGCGAAGGCGGTTCACGGCGTCTTCGAGGGCCTGCGCCCGGTAGTCCGGGTCGGCGAGCAGTTCGGCCACCGGACGCGTCGGTCTCGTGCTGCGCGCGACCCCCGGCTTGTCGGCGGCTGCGGCGTGCCCGGGGCCGGCCTCGTCGATGCTCATGCACCGGCCCCCCGAGCGGCCCCGAGTTGGGCCCGGATGAGCTCCCCGGCCAGGCCGATGAGCAGGGCCTCGTCCTTGAGTTGCGGGTCGGTGTCCAGCAGGACCGAGTTGCCCCGCAGCAGGATCGTCATCAGTGAGTTCATGTTCGCCAGGATCGTGATGCGCGGCTCCGGGAAGTAGGCCTCGGGCTCGTGGTTGTCGACCGCCCACAGCATGACCTGCTGGGTGCGGTTGCCGTTGTTCCATCGCCAGGACAGCACCGTGTAGGTCAGGTAGCGCTCGTCGTCGACGACACTCCACACCCGACCCCGGACCCCGTTCGACAGGTCCACCTCGATCGGAAGGCTCGTGCGTTCGTTGGACAGGTCGTATCGGAAGATGTCCGGGTAGACGTCGAGGACGAGTGGCCGCCTGCTGTCGACGCTGTCGACGACCACCCGCCGGGGACGCGCGAACTTGTCGTAGGCCCGGTTGCCGCGGGTCTGCACCAGGACCTGGCGGATCAGCACGGACCCCGGCCCGTAGAGGCGTGACACCCACCCGTAGACACCCAGGGACTCCTGCCGCCAGCCGACCGGGACCACGAGCGGCTCACCGATACCGAGCTGCGGATAGCGATTGCTCTGGTAGTTGCTACCCACCGGCGGGGTGGGGCACAGCGCCAGCAGGACCGCCACGAGCAGCACCACCAGACCCGGCCGGCCCACGAACGGGACTTTCGGCGGACTGATCCGGCCGGCCTCGGGCGGCGACCACTGCCGGCCGCCGCGCCGCCGATAGTCGACCAGCATGTAGGCCGACGTCGCGAGGGCCGCGATCAGGCCCGGGTAGGGCACGACGATGTTCCGGGGCGCGCCGAGCGCGTCGAACACGAACAGCGCGACCAGGCCAACCGCACCGGCCAGCAGCGCCGCGAGCAGCTTCCGCCGCCACGTCCGACCCACCGCGATCGCGGTCGCGGCGACGGCCATCAGCACCACCACGAAACCGGCGGCGAGCGACGTCCCACCCATGATCAGCACGACGGCGCGGACCGGCGGCGGGAAGATGAGCACCAACAGCAGCCACACCCACCGGTAGCGGGAGACCGGACGCAGCCCGAAGAGCAGAACCGCGGCGCCGAAGACGAACAACCACAGGGCGAGCAGATCCATGTGGGTGGTGAGGTACGCGCGCGCATAGCGCGGGTTGACCAGATACTTCATCGCCAGCGCGAGGATCAGCACCACGATGCCGACGATGACGTCGGTCTGCCGGTCGTAGATCGGCAGTTCGTCGACGGTGCGCCACGACACCCCGATGACGGCGATCAGCGCGAGGACGACCAGCACCGGGACGTAGAGGATGAGCGTCTGCGCCATCAACTCGTCGACGATCGCGACGATGGTGTTCCAGAACCCCAGGGCCGTGCACCCGATCAGGAACAGCCACCGGGCCGCCACCAGCCACTCCGGGTGATCGACGAATGCGGGGTGCGGCGTCTCGGGCTTGCGGCGCGTGACGACGCCGACGAGCGTGGCGACCGCACTCGTCGTGCCGGCCGACCCCGAATCCGGGGTCGACGGTTCCGGGTTCTGCGCCGTGGTCGTCGCGGGAGCCTCGGGCACGCCGGTCAGCTCTCGGCGGTCCGTTGGCGTCGACGGCGCAGGATGAGGGTCGCGGCGACGGCCGCCACCACGACGATGCCGACCCCGACGACCGCGAACGCCACCCATGAGGTGTCGCCGGTCGACGATTCCGGCTGTTGCGCGTCGTCATCGACCACGAGCACCGGCTCCTGGCCGGACACCTGCAACAAGGCGTCGCCGTTCAGCGACGGCCAGCGATCGGGATCGGCGGCCAGCCAGTCGAGCAGGGCGTCGAGATCGGCGGCGTCGTTCGTCGAGGTCGCGACCAGCACCGACCGGCCGGCATCACGGGCCACCTGCAGCGAACCGAAGCGCACGGTCGGCGACAGCAGCACCTCGGCGCGCCGGCCGTCGGGATTGAGCACCGAGACCGTGCCGCCGTCGGCGGTCACCGGCAGCGACAGCTCGGGCAATCCCTGGCCGTCCGCGGCGATGACGACCGCGGGGGCCGAGGCCGACATGGCGTCGTCGAGCGGTACGACGTCGACTCCGAGACGCACCGCCGACAGTCGCTGCAGGCCCGACATCAGCGCCACCGCGCGGGCGACGTCGGCGACGTCACCGCGGGTCCAGGCCAACGAGTTCCGCGGCATCAACGCCTGCGGCAACGATGCGAACCCGGATGGTGTCGGCGGGTCGGCGACCTCGGATCGCACCTCCCCGGACGAGTCCAGGCTCAGCGAACTGCGCACTCCCGCGCCACACTGCTCGCCGACGTCGCCGTGGTTGTAGGTGACGGTGACCTCGGTGAAACGCGTCAGCAGATCGGCGGGGATGTCGACCCAGGAGTTGTAGCTGCCGGAGGAGTCGGCGGGCCAGGAGGCGATGACCCGGTCCCCGACGGACACCGCGATCTGGCCGCCCATCGGGGTGTAGGTGCCCTTCAGCTGCATTCGCACGTTCTGAGACGGCCGTCCCAGGCGCGTCTGGTCGACCCCGAACGAGATGGTCGGCCAGCCGGTCGCCGAGACGCGCTGATCCCCCACGCCCAGTTCGGCGAGCGTGGTGACCTCCGGCGCGAGTTGCGGTGCGGCGAAGGGCGGTCCGGCCACGGCCGCGGAGCTGACGGCGATCGACGAGAGATCAGAGGTGAGGAACTCGACCTGGGTCTCCAGGTCGTCCTCGCTGCCGCCTATCCGCAACACCGGCCAGCCTGCACCCGGCCCCAGGCTGAGTCCGTCGGGCAGAGCCGAGTTGATGACGATCTGCCGTTCGAGCGGTTCGATCTCCTCGTCGGGTGCGGCATCGCCGCGCGGCAGCGAGTCCGTCTCGATCTCCACTGTCGCCGCACCGTAATTCGCGATCACGGCGGTCGCGAGCGACACGGCCGCAGCGCCCTCGGCGGGCCGCACGTCGTCGGGGACGAAGATGGTCAGCTTGCGCAGGACCGGCGGCAGGAACTCGGCGACGCTGTTCGGCGCGGCTTCCCGGCCACCGTATGTGACGGTCGCATTCTGGATGCGCAACCCCGAATCGGGGTCGAACAGACACGATCCGGCCGTGCGCAGATAGGTCCGCAGGACGATGTCGGCGGCGTTGCGTTCGACCCGCACGCCGCGTAGCGACAGCGAGATCGGCGAATTCACAGCCGGATTGATCGGCGTCCGCGAGATCAGCCGGCCTTCCTGCAGGACGTCGATGTTGCCGCCGGTGACGAAAGCGGGATACTGCGTGACGCCGCGCAATTCGGTGGGGGCGAGATCCGGCGGTACCGCGAGGGACAGACTCACCTCGCCCTGCTGTCCCGGGAACGCGATGGTCGGCGACGAACCGAGATCGCGAAGGTTCAGCGGCGCAGGCGGATCCCCCGGCGCCGCCTGCGCGGCCGGTGTCGACGGCGCCCCGATCGAGGCGATGCCGGCCAACAGCAGGCCCACCAGCAACAACGCCGGCCCACGGCTACGTCGACAACGCGACTCGCCGCGGGTTTTCCAGGACACGTGCATTCGTCACCCTTCGAGTGACCCCCGTCCCGACCCTCAAACGCCCCGAAGGAAACCTATCCCACGACACGGCTCGGCACATATTTTCACGCGATCGGACCGGTGGGCCGCCCGGTGCGAGTCATCCGTGCCATCTCGATTCGCCAACGATGCCCCGAACCGGCACCCGACTCTGCGACCATGTCCTGCAGGTCGACACGTCCGGCGAGATTCGAGGGAGCGCGATGCGACAGGTTCACGCCGGCGAACGCGTCGACGGCGGCGTCTACGTGGACATCGCCGACGCGACGATCTGGCACTTCACCGCCGGCGAGTCATACGGCCCGCCGATGGTCCTGCTCCACGGGCTGTTCGCGTCGGCGTCGACGTGGGGAACGCAGATCCCCGCCTTCCTCGACGCCGGTCAGCAGGTGTTCGTACCCGAACGGCCCGGTCACGGTCACAGTCCCGACCTCCCCGGCGAGTTCCACCTCGACCGGATCGTGGCACGCACGATCGTCTATCTCGAGACCGTCGTGCGCCGGCCTGCCAATCTGGTGGGATGGGCCGACGGCGGCACCGTCGCCCTGCTCGTCGCCCGGGACCGCCCGGACCTCGTCCATCGGCTGGTGTTCGTCGGCGGATACCTGAACCGTGCCGGCCGGATGGCCGACGAGTTCATCTCCCGGGTGTCTCGCCGCGACCCGGTGACGATGGACTACCTGCGCATCTACTACGACACCACGTCACCGGACGGGCCCGAGCATTTCGAGACGGTCTTCGACAAGGCGGTCCGGATGCTCGCCGCCGAACCGGAGTGCGAGGTCAGCGAATTCACCGGCGTCGAGTTACCGACGCTGGTGGTGGTCGGCGATCGCGGGCTCGTCCGCCTCGAGCACGCGCTCGAGCTGTCGCGGACGCTGCCGGCGGCCCGGCTGGCCGTGATCCCGGGCACCCACATCCTGCCCGTCGAATCGCCCGAGCTGTTCAACCCGCTCGTCCTGTCGTTCCTGGCCGCCGACCCCCCGTCGGTCTGGGAGTTCGGCTGACCCGCTCCGAAAGAACAACAAACCGCGGCGGGTCTGTGGGGTGCTCCCTCTGCTCCCTGAGGTGCGAGGAGCGTTAGCGACTGCCCCTTTGCTCCCTGAGGTGTGAGGAGCGTCAGCGATTGCCCCTTTGCTCCCTGAGGTGTGAGGAGCGTCAGCGATTGCCCCTTTGATCCCTGAGGTGTGAGGAGCGTTAGCGACGAGCCACGAAGGGCCTGGTGAGACACGTTGCGAAGCCCTTCGTGGCTCGCTTCGCTCGCACCTCAGGGAGCAGAGATGTGGATGCTGAGGGGTGTTCTCTCGTTGTGCACGACGGCCGCCTAGGAGCCTGCTGAATTAGGGTCCAGCCTGGGTTGAGGTTCCTGCTGCGGGGATGTGTCGGTTCCGGGGTGTGGTCGTGGTGATCGATCTAGGTGGGGCGGCGGTGCCGCGGTTCAGGCGGTGGCCAGTGTCCAGGTGCCGTTGGTGATAGTCAGTCCGAGGGTGATCAGGCGGCGTAGGTTGATCGCGGCGGCGCGGTGGTGCAGCCAGTTGTTGTTGCGTTCGATTCCACGGTAGGGCACCCGCCGGTTACCGCGGGTGAGCCAGGCAATCGTCCGTTCGACCATGGGTCGATGCTGGCGGTAGGTGTCGGCAATAGTCTTGTCAGAGAAGTGTTGTCGGTGTTCGCGCTGGAGTTGGTGGTGTTCGCCGAAACTAATTTTGCGTCCACGAACCGCGGTGGTGCACCGTGCCCGAAGTGGGCAGTCTTGGCAGGCCGCACCGTAGGTGACGTGGCCTTTCGCGCTGACCGGCCGGGTCAGGTTGTTGGGGCAGGTCAATGTGTTCGCGTCGGCGTCGAAGGTGAAATCGTCGACGACGAAACCACCAGCAACCGCCGGCATGTGTGGCTTGGGTTTGATCACCGCGTTCCATCGTGTCCGCGCCAGCGTGGCCAGCATGTCACCGGAGGCATACGCTGAATCACCCAGCACCTCACGATCGTCGGCGTCGTCGGCGACGGTCGGATCGCTCAGCAACAACCGTGCCCCGACTGCTCCGTCGGAAGTGTCCGGACCAGCGGCTTTGGTCATCTCGATCGCGGTGACCAACCCGGTCTCCGGTTCATTGACGATGTGGCCCTTGAACCCGTCCTGCTGGCGTGCCCGGGTTTTGTGGGCGTGGCGGGTGTCGGTATCGACGGTGGAGATCACCCGGTCCGGGGCGGTCCGGGGCGCGATGCGCCAGCGTCCGTCGGTGCCATCAGAACCTGGTGCCGGTTCCACATCCTGGCCGGTCACCAATGCCAGCAATGCCACCGCCTGCGCCTGGGCCTGGTTACTCGGTTCCTTGTCGATGGCCTCGAGGTCCAGACCGTCGAGCACGGCCAACCCATCTTCGACAAGGGCGCTGATCAGGTCCTGTTGAGCACACTCATCATCCCAGGCGATCCGCGGCTTGCCGGGCCGGTCATAGCCGCCGCCGGTCAACGCGGCCAGACGAGTCGCGCGCTGCTCGACCACCACCGCACCACCGTCGACCTCTCGGGCGACCCGCCGGATCGCCGCGATCACCTGGGTGACGGCGTCCTGGCGGGCCACCGCGTCATCGAAGATCGTCGAATCCAGCGCTCGACGGCTCTTACCCGCGAGCACCCCGGTGGTGGTGATGACCTCGCGTACCACCTCGAAAATGCGGTACGGCCGATCGCTGGCTGCCAGTCGCCGACGCCAGTACGTCAGAGTCGACGGATGAAAACCTTTGTTACCCAACACGAATCCACACGCCGCTTTCCACCGCAGATCAAAAGTGACCGCATCAGCGGCTTCGCGATCGGACAAACCCTGCAGCGTTTGCAGCACGATCACCGACGCCATCGTGGCCGGCGGGATCGACGGACGGCCCCGGCCGCTGGGAAACAGGTCCGCGAACATCTCCGCAGGGAACAACTGCTCGCGATGAGCAGCCAAAAACGCGAACACACTGCCCTCGGCCAGCAAATGCCCGACGACCGAGTTCACATCCAGAAACTCACCCTGACGATCCGGCTCACCCTGCATACCCACCAGGATCCCAGCCCACCAGGCAAACCCGCTCACCCCACACCGAAACGACACCGACTATTTCAGCAGTCTCCTAGGCCGGCGAATGCACCCGGTACCACGCCTGGCGCCGCAGGGTGTCCGGGTCGGCCTCGACGTGGTCGGGGTCGTCGAGGACGAGGACCTTGCGGTCGGCGGTGGTGTAGGCGGGCCAGCCGAAACCCGGGTCGCCGGTGCGGGCGAACCCGCCCCAGCGGGTCTGGACGTTCTTGGTGACCCGGCCGGTGGCGGGCCAGTCGGCGAGGGCGAGACCGGCACCCATCGGGGCCCGGTAGGCACCGAACACGCTGAACAGCTCGGTGGCGTGCGTGGCCCCGAAGCCCGTGGCCTCGAGCACCTTCGTCTGGTAGTCGTAGCGGTACACGTAGGTCGGGGCGACGGCGCTGTGCCCGTCGGCGAAGGCGCTCATCGGTGCCCAGAAGATCGAGTCGCCGGCCAGCCGGATGCGGTCGCGGTCCCCGTCCTCGTAGTGCGAGGCGATCTCGCGCCGGACCTCCTCGTCCTCGACGCGCATCAGGGTGCGTTCGGCGTCGGGCAGGACGTTCCAGAGTTTGGCGAACAGCTTGCCCTCGTCGCGGTTGCTGCCGATCACGAGCGGCACCGGCTGCGTGAGCCCACCCGCGGCGGCGGCGAGCGGCGACCGCGGCAGCAGGTCGCCGTCGACGACGGGCGCGAACGGGATCGCACCACCGGCGGTCTTGGTGGCGAATCGCATCAGCCGGTTCCCCGCCGCCAGCAGCAACGCCGGGTTGGGCGAGGTGAGCAGACGCTGGGCGTGGACCGTGTCGACCGGCGGCTCGTCCCGTTCGAGAGAGGTCGCCCGACGTTGCGGGTCGCGCAACAGCCGGACGAACTCGTCCGCGTAGATCTTCGCCGCGTCCTGCTCGACGATCAGTTCCGGGGCGGGACTCTGCGCGATGGCCTGGTGATAGAGACCGGTCGTCGACGGGGCGGACAGCAGCGAGAGCACCGACGACCCGCCGGCGCTCTCGCCGAAGATCGTGACGTTCTCCGCGTCGCCGCCGAACGCCTCGATGTTGTCCTGGACCCACTGCAGGGCCGCGATCTGGTCACGCAGTCCGACGTTGGAGTCGAACGGACGATCCTCGGTGGCGAACTGACCGAGGTCGAGGAAGCCGAACGGACCGAACCGGTACTGGATGGTGACGACGACGACGTCCTGGGCACGCGCGAGGAAGGCGCCGTCGTAGAGCGGGGTGGCGGCCGTACCGAGGATGAACGCACCGCCGTGGATGAACACCATCACCGGTCGCGGTGCCGACGACGCGACGTCGGGCGAGTAGACGTTCAGCGTGAGGCAGTCCTCGGCCATCGGCGCGAACTTGCCCGGTGCGATGGCCGTGAACCGCTTCTCCTGGATGGCCGCCTTGGCCACCTTGGTGCAGTCGCGGACGCCGGGCCAGTCGTGGGCGGGCTCCGGTGCACGGAACCGGCGATGGGCCACCGGCGGTGCCGCGAACGGGATGCCTCGCCAGCTGATGGTCCCCTTGCGCAGCCGCTTCCCCCGGGCGCCCTCGACCACGCCGTTACGGATGGTCACCTTACTGTCGAGTAATGCCATACCCACCACCGTAGACGAAACGACGACTTCGTCTACCCGCCGCCGCACACACACCGATCGGGCGGTCCCCGCTGGTCGGCCACCACTACGATGCGCTCATGGGTTCCGGCGCGGCACGCATCGACCTCAACGCCGACCTCGGTGAAGGCATCGGCGACGACGCGGCGATGCTGGGGATCGTCACCAGCGCCAACGTGGCGTGCGGCTTTCACGCCGGCACCCCCGCGCAGTTGCTCGCCACCTGCCGGGCCGCGGTCGACGCCGGGGTCCGGATCGGCGCCCAGGTGTCCTACCCCGATCGCAGCGGCTTCGGGCGCCGGTTCATGGAGATGACGACTCCGGACCTCGTCGCCGACCTGGTGTACCAGATCGGCGCGCTCGACGCCCTCGCCCGATCGGTCGGCGGGGCCGTCACCTACGTCAAACCGCATGGCGCGCTGTACAACACCATCGTCCATCACGAGCAGCAGGCCGAGGCCGTGGTCACCGCGGTCCGCGATGTCGACGCCGGATTGGCGGTCATGGGGCTACCGGGATCGGAGGTGCTGTCACGCGCCCGACGGGCGGGACTCGACACCATCTCCGAGGCGTTCGCCGACCGCGCCTACACCCCGGAGGGCACCCTCGTGCCGCGCGGAACCGACGGCGCGGTGTTGTCGGACAGCGCCGAGATCGCGCGACGGGTGGTCGAACTCGTCACGACGGGCCGGATCGGCGCGATCGACGGAACCCTGATCGACGTCGACGCCGGATCGGTCTGCCTCCACGGCGACACCCCGGGCGCGGTCGGACACGCGCAGGCCGTGCGCGACGCACTCACCGCCGCCGGGATCGTCATCGGCGCGCCACCGGCCTGACCGGGAGGGATGCTGCCTAGCCGCGTCGCTGGCGGGCGAACTCGGCGAGGACCACACCCGCGGCGACCGAGGCGTTGAGGCTCTCGACGTCGCCGGCCATCGGAATGGACAGGATCGAGTCGCAGCTCTCGCGGACGAGGCGGGAGAGCCCCTTGCCCTCCGAACCGACCACGATCACGGTGGGGCCGCTGCCGTCGTAGTCGTCGAGGGTGACGTCACCGTCCGCGTCGAGACCGACCAGTTGCGCCCCGGCGTCGGCCCAATCCTTCAATGTGCGAGTCAGATTGGTCGCGCGGGCGACCGGCAGGCGCGCCGCGGCACCGGCGCTGGTCCGCCAGGCGACGGCCGTCACGCTCGCGCTGCGTCGTGCGGGGATGACCACGCCGTGCCCGCCGAAGGCCGCGACCGAGCGGATCACCGCGCCCAGGTTGCGCGGATCGGTGATGTTGTCGAGGGCGACGAGCAGCGGCGGGGTGCCGCTGGCCTTGGCCTCCGCCATCAGGTCGTCCGGGTGGGTGTACTCGAACTCCGGCACCTGCAGCGCGATGCCCTGGTGCATTCCGTTGGTGGACAGGCGATCGAGTTCGGGTTTGCCGACCTCGAGGATGGAGATCGCCGAGTCGCCGGCGATCTTCACCGCCTCGGCGACCCGCTCGTCGGGCTCGGAGTTGGTGGCGATGTACAGCGCGGTGGCCGGCACGCCGGCGCGCAGGCATTCCACGACCGGATTGCGGCCGAGGACGTACTCGGGACCTTCGTCCCGGGCCCGCGCCCCGCTGCGACCGGCCGCCGACTTCGACGCCGCCTTGGCTCGCTTGTGAGCCGGATGATACGGCCGGTCAACTGCTTTCGGTGTCGCGCCACGGGCCTCGAGGCCGCGGCGACGCTGACCACCCGAGCCGACGGTCTGCCCCTTCTTGGTGCCGTCCTTGCGAATCGCGCCTCTGCGCTTGGAGTTCCCTGCCATCACGCCTCACCCTTCAATGCCCATTGCGCACCGTCGGGGGTGTCGGTGACCTCGATACCGGCCTGCGCCAGCCGATCCCGCACCGCGTCCGCGGTCGCCCAGTCCTTGGCGACGCGCGCGTCGGCGCGTCGCTGCAATTCCGCCTGTACCAGCACGTCGAGTGCGGAGGTGGTGGCCGACTCGTCGGCGGCACCCGCCCACCGGTCGTCCAGCGGGTCGACGCCCAGAATCCCCATCATCGCGCGGACCATGGATGCCGCCGCCAGCGCGGCGGCTCCGTCACCGGACTCCAACGCGGTGTTGCCCTGCCGAACCACGTTGTGCACGACCGCGAGTGCGGCCGGGACGCCGAGGTCGTCGTCGAGCGCGGCGGCGAACTCGGGGTCGACGTCCCCGACGACCACCTCGCCCACGCGCGCGCCGACCCGGGCCACGAACGACTCGACGCGCCGATAGCCGGCGGCGGCCTCGGTGAGCGCGCCAGACGAGTACTCCAGCATCGACCGGTAGTGCGCGCTGCCGAGGTAGTAGCGGAGCTCGACCGCCCGGACCCGTTGCAGCATCGCGGGGATCGACACCACGTTGCCCAGCGACTTGCTCATCTTCTCGCCACCCATGGTGACCCAGCCGTTGTGTAACCAGTAGCGCGCGAACGCATCTCCCGCACCGTGTGCCTGCGCGATCTCGTTCTCGTGGTGCGGGAAGATGAGATCCATTCCGCCGCAGTGGATGTCGAACTCAGCGCCGAGCAGCGAGGTGGCCATCGCCGAGCACTCGAGGTGCCAGCCGGGACGGCCGGGGCCCCAGGGCGTCGGCCAGGACGGCTCGTCGGGCTTGGCCGCCTTCCACAGGGTGAAGTCGCGGGGATCGCGTTTGCCGGTCCCCGCGCTCTCGCCCTGATGCACGTCGTCGAGCCGGTGTCCGGACAGCGACCCGTACTCCGGCAGGCTCAGGACGTCGAAGTACACGTTGCCGTCGGCGACGTAGGCGTGCCCGCGGTCGATCAGTCGCTCCATGTATTCGATCATCTGGGTGACGAACCCCGTGGCCCGCGGCTCGGCCGACGGCGGCAGGACCCCCAGCGCGCGGTAGGCGTCGTCGAACGCACGCTCGTGGGTGGCCGCCCATTCCCACCACGGCCGTCCCGCGTCCGCGGCCTTCCGCAGGATCTTGTCGTCGATGTCGGTCACGTTGCGCACGAACAGCACGTCGAGGCCCTGGTGGGTCAGCCAGCGCCGCAGGATGTCGAAGGCGATGCCGCTGCGGACGTGCCCGATGTGCGGAACTCCCTGGACCGTCGCCCCGCACAGGTACACCGACGCCTGGCCTGGGTGCAGCGGCACGAAGTCGCGCACCTCTCGGGAGTCGGTGTCATACAGGCGCAGGGTCACGACCGGCAATCCTACCGGACCCCGACCTGGCCACCGACGGCCCGAGCCGCAGGCGCGCGCACCTCACGCAAGGCCACCGGACACGGGCGCATGGCGTTCGGCGCTACGGTGTGCGTCCGCGCGTGCTCGAGGGCCCACGGGCGGGGCCACCTGGAGCAGCGCAGCCCCTACGGGCTCGTGCTGAACGTCGCGGACTAAGCGGAATCGTACGGCGGCATGGCCTGCGACAGCGCGGCGTCCAGCAGCGCGGTGGCCATCGCGGCGATCCCCTCGCCGCGGCCGGTCATGCCCAGGCCGTCGGTCGTTGTCGCCGACACCGACACCGGGCCGCCCAGCACGTCGGACAGCACCTGCTGCGCCTCCGCACGGCGCGGTCCGATCTTGGGCCGATTGCCCACCACCTGTACGGCCGCGTTCACCACGCGGAGCCCGTCGGCCTCGATGAGAGTCCGTACGTGCGAGAGCATCTGGACTCCCGAGACACCCTCCCACTCCGGGCGACCGGTGCCGAACACGGAACCCACGTCACCCAGACCCGCCGCCGACAGCACCGCATCGCACAGCGCGTGGGCGCCGACGTCGCCGTCGGAGTGGCCTTCACACCCCGGTTCGTCGGGAAAATACAGACCGACCATCCAGCACTCGGCGGACGCGTCGACGCGATGGGCGTCGGTACCGATGCCGACCCTCATCGCCCACCGACCATGTCGCGCACGATACGCAGGTCCCAGGGCGTGGTGATCTTCATGGCAAGCGGGTCTCCGGGGACGAGGTGGACATCGATTCCGCATCTCTCGACGAGGCCGGCGTCGTCGGTCGCGATACCGGCGTCATCGGCGTGCGCACGGAGGAGGGCGTCACGGGCGAAACCCTGAGGGGTCTGCACGGCGCGCAACTCCTCGCGGTCGACGGTCCGCGTCACGCGCTCGAGACCGGCCGGGCCGGGCTCGACCTGTTTGAGGGTGTCGACGACGGGAACGGCGGGGACGACCGCCTGATGCCCGGCGCGGATCGCGGCGACGACGTCGGTGAACACCCGCGCGGGGGTGAGTGGTCGCGCGGCGTCGTGCACGAGCAGGATGCCGGCGCCACCGGCGGCGGCGATGCCGGCGCGCACCGAATCCGACCGGTGAGCGCCACCGGCGACGACGCGCACGCCGGTCAGCAACGCCGATGCCCGCTCGACGAGGTCGGCGGGCACCACGACGACCACGGTCGCCCCCAGCGAGGCGGGGATGTTGTCAACGCATCGCTCGATGATCGTCCGTCCACCCACATCCACGAAGGCCTTGGGCACCGGCTCACCGAGTCGGGTTCCCGACCCGGCGGCCGGGATGATGACACAGACTTCTGCGCCGAAAAGCTCCGGCGTAGGTGTCACGAAGAGTCCTGAACCAGGTGCGACCGGCGGTCAGGAAGCGGCGGCGAGGACCTCGTCCAGCATGCTGGTGGCCTTCTCGTCGTCGGTGTTCTGGGCGAGTGACAACTCGTCGACCAGAACGCGACGGGCTCGGGTCAGCATCCGCTTCTCACCGGCCGACAACCCACGATCCTGTTCGCGACGCCAGAGGTCGCGGACGATCTCGGCGACCTTGATGATGTCGCCCGAGATCAGCTTCTCCTGGTTCGCCTTGAACCGGCGCGCCCAGTTGGTCGGCTCCTCGGTGTGCGGGGCCCGCAGAACCTGGAAGACCTGATCGAGACCTTCCTGCCCGACGACGTCGCGAACGCCCACGTACTCGAGCTTCGTCGAGGGAATCTGAACGGTCATGTCACCGTCGGCAACCTTGAGAACAAGGTATTCGATCTGCTCACCCTTGATGGTCCGGGTCACGATGTCTTCGACCCGGGCAGCACCGTGATGGGGGTAAACGACGGTGTCGCCAACTTTGAAATTCAATGTTCCTTGCCCCTTTCGAGTGAAGCCAGTCTAGCACGGGCGTTCCGAGGCACCCACCCAACGGTGCAGGTCAACGCGGTGAACAGGTTTCATGACAGGCTCTTGCGAGGTCGCGAGGGGTGCCCGGTGAGGGTGGGCTACCCCACCGGAGCTCCCCGTCGGCCTGGCGCGGGGTACGCCCCACCACGGTGTCGACCGGGCTCCCCGGCACCGCCCGCCGACCCCTGGGACGACGTGGGCTCGACCACCCGGCGACCGCTGCGGGGCCGTGGCGCCGGCGACGGCGACAGACCAATCGGGTACCCGGCCGGACTTTTCCGCACCGCGCCCACTACGCTGCGTAGTGCAGGGTTTCGCGCGCTGCATGTCGGCTTCGTTTGACCTGGGAGGATCGGGTGTCAGTGCTATCACTTTCCGCGCGGCGGTCGGCGGTTCGGCCATCTCGCATGGTGACCGCGGTTGCCGCGATCGGCATCGCCGTCGCCCTCGGCACCACCGGCTGCGGTGCGGGTCAGATCTCGCAGACCGCCAATCAGCTGCCCGCGATCAACGGCGCGAACGTCAACTACGACGAACTCGAGCTCCGCGACGTGCAGATCCTCTACCCCGAGAACGACGCATCGACGGTCTTCGGCGACGGCGGACCGTTCGAGCTGGCGTTCGTCATCGCCAACTCCGATCCGCTGGTCTACTACCGCCTCAAGGGGATCAACCCCGAGGAGGGGCAGGTCACCTTCATCGAGGGCGCTGAGGCCGATGACCGCGTCATCCCGCCCAACGGGGCGCTGCGCGGCGGCACCCCGGTCGGCGCCAACCCCGAGTTCGAGAAGCGCCTCAGCGTCGAGCTCGACAACACCGGTGACACGGTCGCGGCGGGTCTGACGACCGAGCTGACGTTCGTGTTCGAGAAGCGCGAGGCCGACGGCCGCTGGGTCGATGCCGGCCAGACCACCGTCGACGCCCCGGTCGACGGCGGCGCCGAGCTCGAGCGCCAGGACGTGGCACGTAACGCCGAGCCGACCTTCTACAAATAGCATCACGGCGACGAGGGCCACGGCGAAGAGGGCTCCGGGGCCGGCACCGGCGAACACGGCGCCGACGGCGAGGGTCACGGCGAAGGCGGCCACTGACCACCGGTCGAACCACTTCCACGAGCGAGGCCCGGCACACGCCGGGCCTCGCTCGTTCTGTCGGCCCCGCCACCTAGGCTGACCGGGTGGCCAGAACCAAGACGTCCTTCCGCTGCACCGCGTGTGGCCATCAGGTGCCCAAGTGGGTGGGCCGCTGCCCCGAGTGCGGCGAATGGGGCACGATCGGCGAGGTGGCCGGGCCGGCACCGTCGGCGCGCTCGACCGCGGCGGTCGCACCGTCGAGCCCCGCTCTGCGCATCACCGAGGTCGACGCCGAATCGTCCGCCGCGATCCCCACGGGCATCGGCGAGCTCGACCGGGTGCTGGGCCGCGGCGTCGTCCCGGGCTCGGTCATCCTGCTGGCCGGTGAGCCCGGCGTCGGCAAGTCGACGCTGCTGCTCGAAGCCGTCAAACACTGGGCGGCACAGGACCGCACCGCGCTCTACATCACCGGTGAGGAATCTGCCGGGCAGGTCCGCATGCGGGCCGAGCGCACCGGCGCGGTGCACCCGAACGTCTACCTGGCCGCCGAGACCGACCTCGCGACGATCCTCGGCCACGTCGACTCCGTCGCGCCGTCACTCATGATCGTCGACTCGGTCCAGACCCTCGTCGCCTCCGGGGCCGACGGCGTCACCGGGGGCGTGACCCAGATCCGGGCGGTGACGACCGCACTGGTCTCGCTCGCCAAGAACCGCGGGGTCGCGGTCATCCTCGTCGGCCACGTCACCAAGGAGGGCGCGGTCGCCGGGCCGCGGTCGCTGGAGCACCTCGTCGACGTCGTACTCGCGTTCGAGGGTGACCGGCACTCGACGCTACGCATGGTCCGCGGTGTCAAGAACCGGTTCGGGGCGGCCGACGAGGTGGGGTGTTTCGAACAGCGCGACGACGGCATCCATCAGGTCCCGGATCCCTCCGGAATCTTTCTGCATCAACGTGATTCGGATGTGAGCGGCAGCGCGACCCTGGTGACCATGGACGGCAAACGCGCACTGGTGGGCGAGGTCCAGGCGCTGGCGAACGGCACCGAGATGAACATTCCGCGCCGGGCGGTCTCCGGCCTGGACATGAACCGCGTCTCGATGGTGCTCGCGGTACTGCAGGCACGCGGGGGTCTGAAACAGATCGCGAAGAGCGAGGTGTATCTCTCCACGGTGGGCGGCATGCGCGTGACCGAGCCGGCCGCCGATCTCGCGATCGCGCTCGCCGTGTACTCCACGGTGAAGAACCAGCCGATCCCGCAGTCGACGGTGGTCATCGGCGAGGTCGGGCTCGGCGGTGAGGTCCGTCGTGTCTCGGCCGTCGCGCGCCGACTCGCCGAGGCGAAGCGACTCGGCTTCCGGGAGGCGATCATCCCCGCGGCCACCGACGAGGAACTGCCGACGGGCATCCGGATCCTGCGTGTGGCGAACCTCGGCGACGCCGTCGGTCTCCGCGACGCCGATCCGGTGGACGCGCCCTTCTGACCCGTCCCCCTGGCCGCTACGCCTAGGGGTACATCCGGCGTTTGTACTCCTCCGCCCGGGCGCTCTTCTCGACATGGGCGGCGAAGTGCTTCCGCACATCGATCGTCACGAAGATCGCGTGTGCGCTGGCCACCGGCTCGTCCGGATCGCCGATGTGGGCGACCGCCTCGGTGAAGATCTTGCGGCGCTGTCGGCCCAGCAAGGTGCCGGTGAACTGCAGCGTCGAGCCCACCGGGATGGGCCGGATGTAATCCACCTCGAGATGCACCGTCACCCCGGAGGGCCCGATCAGGAGCGGGATCGTGCCCATCACCTCGTCGAACGCGGTGCTCAGGATGCCGCCGTGGATGACGCCGGGGCCGCCCTCCATCCGGGTCTCGACCTCCATCGACGCGTCGACGGTGAACCCCTCACCCGCATGCACCACCAGATGCAGGCCCTGCGGGGAGTCCGGTCCGCAGCCGTAGCAGGTCGGGTTGTGCATGCGGACGGGTTCGCCCGGCTTGGCCGCCTTCGGGTGGCGTTCCACCTCGTCCAGGTCGTCGGGCACCACGAAACTGCTGCTCTTCACACCCCGGTACCCTAGTCACCATCAGAACGGCCGATGTCGCTGGCATCCGGCCTGGCGCGGGTGGGCGCCGTCCCCGCGGGGACGGACGGGTCACTGGAGGGAAGTCATGGTTGCCGAGGTGGTCAGATCCGAGCTGACGCGCGACACGGTGGCGCGCGTCGCGCCCGGCACGCCGCTTCGTGACGGGCTCGAACGCATCCTGCGCGGCGGCACCGGCGCCCTCATCGTGCTGGGGCACGACTCCGACGTCGAGAAGATCTGCGACGGCGGGTTCCACCTCGACGTGGAGTTCGCGCCGACGCGACTGCGCGAGCTCGCCAAGATGGACGGCGCCGTCGTGCTCTCCACCGACGGCAAGCGCATCGTGCGGGCCAACGTCCAGCTGGTCCCCGATCCCTCCATCCCGACCGAGGAGTCGGGCACCCGCCACCGCGCGGCGGAGCGGACCGCCATCCAGACCGGGCATCCGGTGATCTCGGTGAGCGCGTCGATGTCGATCGTGAGCGTCTACGTCGACGGCGCCCGCCGGGTCGTCGAGAGCCCGGACCCGATCCTGTCCCGCGCCAACGTCGCGCTGGCCACCCTCGAGCGGTACAAGGCCCGGCTCGACGAGGTGATCTCGGCGCTGTCGCGCGCGGAGATCGAGGACTACGTGCTGCTGCGCGACGCGATGTCGACCGCCCAGCGCATGGAGATGGTCCGTCGTGTGTCGGCCGAGATCGAGGAGTACGTCCTCGAACTCGGTGTGAACGGCCGGCAGGTCAGCCTGCAGCTCGAGGAGCTGATCAGCGACAACGACACCATGCGCGAACTGCTCGTCCGCGACTACTACGCCAGCCCCGAGCCGGCGACCGCCGAGGATGTCCGCCAGGCGCTCGAGGTCGTCGAGAACCTCAGCGACGCAGACCTTCTCGACCTCACCCTGCTCGCCGGGGCCTTCGGGTACCCGACGACGATCGAGGCCCAGGACACGGCGATGAGTCCCCGCGGTTACCGTCTGCTCGCCCGGATCTCGCGGCTGCAGTTCGCCCACGTGGACCGGCTCGTGCGCAGCTTCGGGACCCTACAGGCGCTGCTCGCGAGCTCGTCGGCCGATCTGCAGGCGGTCGAGGGTATCGGCAGCATCTGGGCCCGCCACATCCGTGAGGGACTGTCCCGCCTGGCCGAGACCAGCATCGAGCGCTACGACTGATCGCCTGGCCCGGCGAACGTGACCGTCGCTCAGGGCTGTTGGGCCGGGGCGACCATGTTGAACGTGATCGGGAACGATTCGCGTTCGCCGATCTTGCCGATGGCGGAGTAGGAGCCGGCGGGCACCTGGGTCCGCGGGCGCTCGCAACCGGGGCTGCTGGTGGTACCCGACCAGGTGATCGTGTCCTTGACCTGCTGCGCAGGCTTGAGCACCACGTTGTTGACCGTGTTCAGCGGCGAGCAGTCGCGCGCTGACCACAGCGTCCGGGTGCCGTCCAGGGTGCGGACGATGACGTTCTGCACGGCCTTGCCGACGTCGCGGGTGCACTCGGACAGTCCGGCGTTGGTGGTCACGATGGTGAACACCGGGTTCTGTCCGATCGTGTAGGTGGGCTTGTCGGTGTAGAGGACCACCGAGATCGCCTGATCCGGGCACAGGGCAGGCCCGCCGGCTGCTCCGGGAACGCCTGCTGGACTTGCTGATTCGACCGGGGTCGCGGACCCCGCGGGCGGCCCCGCCGGAGCACCCGCCCCGCCGCCGGCACCGCCCCCCGCATCCGGTTCACCGGAGGCGCCACCCGCCTGCGGTTCCGACGCGGGCGGCGCGGATGTCGTCGACGACGCCGACGAACTCGACGACACGCTCGCGGTGGCTGCGGTGTTCTGCGGATCCCCGCTTCCCGACGTCATCCACACGATCAGTGCGACGACCAGACCGACCACGACCAGCGCACCACCCGCGGCGACGACGCGGCGTCGCCAGTAGATCTCGGGTGGCAGCGGGCCCTGGGGTTCGATCACGACCACAACGCTAACGGCCGGGTCTTGACTTCTGGTTCATCACGTGCGGCGTGTCGCAGCGGGAAAGCGGTCCCGAGCAGGCAAAGTCTAGAGTTCGCCTTCAGGTCCACCGCATGCGGAGACGAATACGACGTCAGGCAGACTCGGCCGCCACCGCGGTGGGCGCCGGGCGTTCACCGATGTCCCCGTACACGCCCTGGACGTTCACCTGACCCTCGCTGAGCTGGTAGGTCAGGCCGACGATCGCCAGGCGGCCGGTACTGATCCGGTCGGCGATGATCCGGCTGCGCTGCATGAGCAGCTGCCCGGTCTCCACCACATGGCGGGCCTCGAACTCGTCGACTCGTGTCAGGCCCTCGCTACGGCCGGCGAGGATGCTGGGGGTGACCCGTTCCACGACGTCGCGGATGTAACCGCCGGGGATCTGGTTGTCGTCGAGCGCGTCGAGGGTGGCCTTCACCGCGCCGCAGCTGTCGTGTCCGAGGATCACGATGAGCGGCACCTGCAACACCTCGACGGCGTACTCGAGCGAACCGAGGACCGCCGAGTCGATGACCTGACCGGCCGTGCGGACGACGAACATGTCGCCGAGACCCTGGTCGAAGATGATCTCGGCCGCCAGCCGCGAGTCGGCGCAACCGAAGAGCGCGACGTGCGGATGCTGGCCCCCGGCGAGTCGCGCCCGGTCCTCGATACCCTGGCTGGGATGCCGAGATTCACCTGTCACAAATCGGTTGTTGCCGTCGCGCAGGATGCGCCAGGCCTGCCGTGGTGTCGTTGCGGTCATGCCCAATAGTGTGCCATCGGGCCATCTGCTCGGTTGGTTCGATATGCATGAACGGGATCTTCCGTGGCGTGACCCGTCGTGTAGCGGCTGGCAGATCCTCATCAGCGAGATCATGTTGCAGCAGACGCCGGTGTCCCGGGTGGTCGAACCCTGGCGGGAGTGGGTCCGGCGGTGGCCGGTCCCCTCGGCGATGGCGGTCGAACCGGCCGGGGAGGTCCTGCGGGCGTGGGGCAAGCTCGGCTACCCCCGACGCGCGCTCCGCCTTCACGAGTGCGCCAAGGTGCTGGCCGCCGACCACGGCGATCGGGTTCCCGAGGATGTCGAGACCATGCTGGGACTGCCCGGTATCGGGGACTACACCGCACGGGCGGTCGCCTGCTTCGCCTATGGACAGGCCGTGCCGGTGGTCGACACCAACGTCCGGCGGGTCATCGTCCGCGCGGTTCACGGGCGCGAACAACCGGCGAATCCGTCGCGGCGGGATCTCGCCGACGCGCAGGCGCTGCTCCCCCGGTCCGTCGACGGCACCTACGCCGCGTCGGCACCACGCTTCTCGGCGGCGCTGATGGAACTCGGCGCGCTCGTCTGCACGGCTCGAAACCCCAAGTGCGACAAGTGCCCTCTCGTCGACGGTTGCACCTGGGTCGGCCGCGGCCGGCCGGCGCACGCCGGACCGCCGCGCCGGGTGCAGAAGTTCGCCGGCACCGATCGTCAGGTGCGCGGGCTGCTCCTCGATGTCCTGCGCAACACGAGCGGCGCCGTCGACCGCGCCGCACTCGACGTCGTGTGGACCTCCGACACCGCCCAGCGTGACCGGGCCCTGGATTCGCTGCTCGTCGACGGACTCGTGGAGATCACCGCGAGCGGACGCTACTGCCTCGCCGGCGAGGCATAGTCCGCCGGGACTCCGCCGAACGGCACCGAGACGGCTGTACCGGAACTCCGCTCGAGCCGGCGATGACAGACCTCATAATCCGTGCCGGGTTCATTGACCAGTCGTTTGATCGTTCGGAGATAGTCTCCCACCACGCCCGGATCGTTGCTAATGTCCCGATCCATGAGTCAGCCGCCGTATCCCCCTGTCCCGCCGCCGGACCCGCAGCAACCGGGCGGCTTCCCCGGGCAGCAGCCGCCCCAATACGGGCAGCAGCCGCCGCAGTACGGGCAGCAGCCTCCTCAGCAACCGCCGTACGGCCAGCAGCCGCCGCCGCAGCCGCAGTACGGCCAGGCCCCGCCTCCGCCGCCTCCGGGCGGGCCGCAGTACGGTGACGCCGGGGCCTATCCCGGAGCCCCGGATCCCTACGGCGCGCCGGGAGATTCGGGCAAGATCGACGTGGGCACCGCGTTCTCGTGGGCCTTCGGCAAGTTCAAGAACAACGTCGGCGCGATGATCCTGCCGGGCCTCGCGGTGTTCCTGTTGGGCGCAGCACTCATCGCGGTGGGGTTCTCCGCGGTGTCGATCTTCGGCACCACCGAGACCGTCGACTACGGCAATGGCTTCTACTACGAGGAGACGTCGCTCGGCCTCGGCGGCGGCATCCTCCTCGGCCTGGTGTACCTCGTTTTCATCCTGGGCCTCCTCTACATCCAGGCGAGCATCATCTCGGGCGCGGTCCGGGTGGCCAACGGCGAACCGGTGACGGCGAAGTCGTTCCTGACCCCGATCCGCTTCGGGCCGGTCATCGGAACCGCGATCCTCGTCGGCCTCATCACGGGTATCGGCTACGCGCTGTGCATCATCCCGGGCATCATCGCGATGTTCTTCCTGATGTTCTCGGTGGTCGCGACCATCGACAAGAGTCTGTCGCCGATCAACGCGATGAAGGCGTCCTTCGAGTTGACCAAGTCGAAGGTCGGCGACTCGATCCTGACCCTGCTGGTCACCTACGCCATCAACCTCGTCGGTGTGCTCCTCTGCTACGTGGGACTCATCGTCGCGGCTCCGGTGGCCCAGTTGTTCCTGGTGCACTGCTGGCGCCGGCTCAACGGCGCGCCCATCGCGCCGGCCGACCCGGCCTGACGCCACCCGTTCCTTCTCGGGGCGTACACGATTCGTCGTGTACGCCCCGAATTACGTTGCGCAGCAGCCTCAGCGGTCGAGGCCGGACAGAAATGCCTCCACCGCACCGCGATAGACATGCGGCGCGTCGTCGTGGATCAGATGTCCGGCACCCGGCACGCGGAGGTATCGGGCGTGGTCGTTGACCGCGCACATCGTCCGCATCTGCCCCGGCGGGGTGACCCCGTGCTCGGCCTCGATCAGCAGCGCCGGCACGTCGACCGAACGCCATTGCGTCCAGAAGTCGCGTCGGCCCCATTCCTCGGCGATCGCGGTCCACAACGGAATCCGGCCGTGTAACCGGCCGTCGTCGAAGGCCTCGAAGAAGTAGCGGCCGGCCACCGGCCCGAACATCTCGACGGCTTCGGCCTCGGAGGCGAATCGGTCCGGCCAGGACTCGAACCACGGGGTCCAGCTCGTGGTGGTCCGGCCGCGGAAGTCGGGGGCCATGTCCTCGACGACCAGTGCCGCGACGAGTTCGGGGTACTCCGCCGCCGCGCACCAGGCGTGCAGGGCTCCCATCGAATGCCCGATGAGGACCGCAGGCCCGCGGTCGATCCAGGTGAGGACCTCGGCGAGGTCGGCGACGAACCGCTCCGTCGCGAGTTCGCCGCCGTCGCAGGGTTCTTCGGCGTCGGCGCCGGTGTGGAACGCGGCGTCGTAGGTGAACACCCGGCCGTACCGGCGCAGCCACGGGACCTGGCGGCGCCATGTCCGTCCGCGGCCCATCAGGCCGTGCAGCAACACGATGGGCGGCGCCGCGCGCTCGACTGTGGCCGACGATCCGTTCGCGTCGTCCGCGACTTCGGGACCACTGTGGTCGCGAAGTCCGGTCTCCTGCGGAACCTCACCGTCGAACATGCCAGAACTGTAGTCGCAGAACCGCAGTGCCACCGACGACCGGCACGGGGCCCGACCGCCGTGTCGTCGTTCCCCAGACGACCGGCCCCGCGCAGCGCCTATGGTGGACGCATGTCTGTTGTGAAGATCAATGCCATCTCCGTCCCCGAGGGCGCGGGCCCCGAACTGGAGAAGCGGTTCGCCAATCGCGCCCACTCGGTCGACGGGTCCAAGGGGTTCCTCGGATTCCAGTTGCTGCGTCCGGTCAAGGGTGACGACCGCTACTTCGTCGTCACCGAGTGGGAGTCCGAAGAGGACTTCCAGGCCTGGTCGGCGGGTCCGGCCCGCGAGGCGCACTCCGGTGAGCGCGCGAAGCCGGTCGCCTCGGGTGCGGATCTGCTCGAGTTCGAGGTCGTGCTCGACGCGCGACCCAAGTCCTGAGACGAGCACGCCCTGACCTCTGAACCGGCGGCGGGCGAAACGCTCGTCGCGCCCATGTTCCCGCTCGGCACCGCCCTGGTGCCGAGCGCGGAACTGCCGTTGCGCATCTTCGAGCCACGCTATCGGCAGATGCTGGACGACCATGCCGACACCTCGACCGACCCGCCCACGGTCAGATTCGGCGTGGTACTCATCGAGCGCGGTTCCGAGGTCGGCGGCGGCGAATCACGCTGCCGGGTCGGCACCTTGGCACACGCCGAGATCACCGGCCGGCTGCCGGACGGCCGCGCGGCGCTGACCGCAATCGGCCGTCGCCGGTTCCGGGTCGAGGAGTGGCTGCCCGACGATCCATATCCCCGCGCCCGCATCACGGTGTTGCCCGAACGGACCCCGAGCCGCTCCGATCTGGCCCGTCTGCGCGACCTCGCCGAACGACACCGCGAGCTGATCCGGCGAAAGTTCCGCGCCGCCGGCGAGGACCCCGAGCCGATCATCGCCGCCTTCGCGCTCATCGACTCCGATCCCCGGGCCGCAGACCTCTCGCCCATCCACCGGTGGGCGGCGCAGACGGCGGGACAACCGCATGACCAGCAACGACTCCTCGAGGCCGAGGACCCGTCCGACCAGATCGAGATCCTCCACGACGTGCTGCAGGGGATGGAGGCCCGGGTGGCCTTCGGCAGTTCCTGACGACCACCCCTGGCATCAGAGTTAGAACGTGTTCTAGTATTGCGTGTGCCGTAGTTCACACCTGTCCATCGGCGGCTGTCGGCCGCCCTCGCCCGGGCAGGGCCCCGTCCTCTGAGGAGCACACGCGTAATGACCGAGACCGTGGAGTCCCAACCCGCCACCCTCATCGGCGGGGGCGATCAACCCCAGTTGCTCATCGGCGGCCGATGGGCCGATCCCCATTCCACCGAGACCCTCGAGGTCCACTCCCCCGCCACCGGTGAGCGCGTCGGTTCGGTACCGCTCGCCGATGCCACCGACGTCGACGCCGCGGTCCGCGCGGCGCGCGCGGCCTTCGACTCCGGGGTCTGGAGTTCGACGCCGCCCGCACAGCGCGCCGACATCATCGCGAAGGTCGCTGATCTGATCGACGAGCGGGGCGACGAGATCACCGCGCTCGTGTCGGCCGAGATGGGCGCGCCGCCGAGCGCGATCAGCACCCTCCAACAGCTCCCCGGCACCGGTGTCCTGCGCGCCTACGCCAACGCGGCCCGTGACTATCAGTGGGAGGAATACCGCACCGGCCTGTTCGGCACCACCCGCATCACCCGCGAACCGGTGGGCGTCGTCGGCGCGATCTGTGCCTGGAACGTCCCGCTGTTCATCACCTGCAACAAGATGGGTGCCGCACTGGCCGCGGGCTGCTCGGTGGTGCTCAAACCCGCACCCGAGACCCCCATGACCGGCAACTACGTCGCGCAGCTGTTCATCGAGGCAGGCGTGCCCGCCGAGGCGATCTCGGTGGTCACCGGCGGCGCCGAGACCGGGCAGGCGCTCGTCGCGCATCCCGACGTCGACAAGATCACCTTCACCGGTTCGACCGCGGCCGGCAAGGCGATCGGCGCCGCCTGCGCCCAGACCCTCAAGCGGTGTTCGCTCGAGCTGGGCGGCAAGTCGGCCGCCATCGTCCTCGACGACGTCGACCTCGCCGCGAACGCTTTCATGCTGACGTTCCTCGGCCTGTTCAACACGGGCCAGGCATGCGTCGCGCAGACGCGAATTCTGGTGCCGCGCAGCCGACAGGACGAGATCGTGGCCGCGATGGTCGAGGCCGCGAAGGCGATGAAGGTCGGGCTGCCCTCCGATCCGGAGGCCCAGCTCGGACCGCTGATCACCGAGAACCAGCGGAACAAGGTCGAGGAGTACGTCGAACTCGGCAAGAAGGCCGGTGCCACCGCGGTTCTCGAAAGCGAGCGTCCCGAGGGACTCGACTCCGGCTACTTCCTCACCCCCACGATCTTCACCGGCGTCACCAACGACATGGCCATCGCGCAGGAGGAGATCTTCGGTCCCGTGCTGTCGGTCATCGCCTACGACGACGTCGACGAGGCCATCGCCATCGCCAACGACTCGAGCTACGGACTCGCCGGCACGGTGTGGACGAACGACGTCGAGCGCGGCATCGAGATCTCCACCAAGATCCGCACCGGCACCTTCGGGATCAATTGGTACGCCATCGATCCCGAGTCACCGTTCGGCGGTTACAAGAACTCGGGCATCGGCCGTGAGAACGGCCGAGAAGGTCTCGAGTCCTTCCTCGAGCACAAGTCGACGATGCTGCCGATGGGATACGAGGTGTCCACGGGTTAGCCCTCCCGCCTCTCACAGGGGGGAACCGGGGCCGGACGACGTGTACGTCCGGCCCCGGTTCTTGTTTCGTGCCCGCCCACAGGCAGAGAGCCGCTGACTATTGCTCCCTGAGGTGCGAGGAGCGATAGCGACGAGCCACGAAGGGCCTGGTGAGGCACGCTGCGGAGCCCTTCGTGGCTCGCTTCGCTCGCACCTCAGGGAGCAGAAAGGGGCCGGCCCGCCAATTCGAGGACCTCCACCGCACCGGTATCGGCCGGTGGCTGGTGCGTCACCACGACGACGATGCGGTCGGGCCCGAACAGGTCCCGCTCGATCCCCAGGAGGCGCCGCAACAGCTCGTCGGAGTCCGCCTCGTCGAGATGCTCGGTCGGTTCGTCGAGCAGGACGACCGGCGCGGGATGCAGCAGTGCGCGGGCGAGCAGCAGTCGCCGCCGCTGCCCGCCGCTCATCGCATCGGCCCCACCGGTGAGGACGGTGTCCAGACCGTCGGGAAGTGCTGCGGCCCAGCGCTGCAGCCCGGCGGCCGCCAGCGCGGTGTCGATCTCCTCGTCGGTGATGTCACCGCGGGCGACGCGCAGGTTCTCGCGGACCGACGTCGAGAAGATGTGCGCCTCCTCGGCGAAATAGCATCCCGCCGAACGTAACCCGACGATCGAACCGTCGCCGACGTCGACCGCCTCGACGTCCCCGGCCATCGGCGGCAACAACCCGGCGAGGGTGAGGAGCAGCGTCGACTTCCCCGCCCCGCTCGGGCCGGTGACCACCAGACGCGAACCAGGTCGCAGGTCGAGATCCACGCCCGCCGCGGGACCGAGGACCTCCCGATCCCGGTGTCCCCAGCGCAAGCCCGTGGTCCTCAGGCGCACCGGAGACCGATACACCTCGGCGTCGGTTACATCGACTGTTCCGTCGGCGTGCGCCCCGTCCACCAGCGCCATGAGCCGGGCCGCACTCTGTCGGCTCCGCTCGATCTGCAGCCCGGCCTCGGTGAGCGGCGCGGTGGATTCGAAGGCCGACAGCGGCAGCAGGACGAGCACACCGAGGATCATCGGCGTCAGTCCAGCCCCCGAACTCACCCCGGCGAGCGAACCCGAGGTCGCCGAGGCCAATTCGACGGCGATGACGCATGCCGCGATCAGCGACGCACCCAATGCCAGCGGAGTCGCCGCCGCGGCGGATGCCTGCCACCGGATACCCCGGTCCGTGGCGTCGAGATGGCGGCGATCCGCCGCTGCGGCCGCTGCCAGCGCGTGATGGCGTCTGCGTGCGACGACGAGTTCAGGCGCGTGCCACAGCGCCGTCGTGGCGGCCTCCGTGGCCTCGGACGCGGCCTGCGCGCCGTCGCGGATCGACCGGGCACCACCGCGTGCGGCCAGCCACGGCGCCACACCGCCGCTGACGGCCAGCGCGAGTGCGAGCACCACGGCCGCGGGCACCGAGACCAGCGCCATCACCACCACTGCCGCAAGCGATGTCGTGGCACCGATGCCGATCGGGATGAGGCCGCGGATGAGGGCGTTCCCGATCTCGTCGACGTCGTCACTGGTCCGGTTCAGCAGTTCACTCCGCCGCAGCGTGACCGAATAACCCGGTGCGCCCGACGCCAACGCCGTGTACACCCGTTGCCGCGCGGTGGCCATGGCCTGCAGAGCGAGATCGTGGGTCGCCAGCCGTTCCAGATAGCGGAACACACCGCGCGAGATACCCAGCGCCCGGACCGCGGTGATCGCGACCGACAGGTACAGCACCGGCGGCATCTGCCACGCACGGGTGATGAGCCAGGCCGACAGCGCCGCCAGGAAGAGGGCCGAGAGCGAGCCGCCGACACCGAGCGCGAGCGCGGTGAGCGCGGGACGCCGGCGCAGGCCGAGGAAGCCCAGGGCCCGGATCAACGGATCACCGCGCATGGTCCACCTCCTCGGCCGTGCCCGCGGCTGCTGTGCCGGTGGCCGCCGGGAAGTCCACCACCCGGTCCGCGTACTCGCGGGCGACTCCCCGGTGCGCCACCACGACGACGGTGTCCCCGGCCCGAGCGCGATCGCGGAGTGCGGCGAACACGTCGCGCTCGGACGCCTCGTCGAGGTGGGCGGTCGGTTCGTCGAGCAGCAGCAGCGGCGCCGGCGAGGCGAGGACTCGGGTCAGGGCGAGGCGTTGCCGTTGTCCCGCGGAGAGCCCGACCCCGCCGGTTCCCAGCACCGTGCCGAACCGGACCGGCAACTCGCCCAGGACCGCGGCGAAGCCTGTTGCCGTGGACACCGATTCGAAGGCGTCGCGGTCCAGCGCGCCGAGCAGCTCCAGGTTCTCGGCGACCGTGCCCGGCACGATCACCGGTTGCTGGGGCAGCCAGGCGATCTGTTCGTGCAGCGCCGCCGGATCGGCCTGGGCGACGGGGATGGACCCGATCAGCACCGATCCCGCGTCCGGAGCGAGCAGGCCCATCATCGCCGCCAGCATCGTCGACTTGCCCGACCCGTTCGGTCCGGCGAACACGGTCAGCGCCCCGGGTTCGATCGTCGTGCGGAGGCACTCCGGCGCCCATCCGTCGCGCCCGTGGATGCCGACGTCGAGCACGGTGATCGGTTCGCCGGCGACGCTGACCCCGCGATTCCCGGTGGCGGACGGCGCGGCCGCGTCAGACGGCCGTGTGATGAGCTCGAAGACCTGCTCGGCTGCGGTGAGGCCGTCGGTGGAATTGTGGAACTGCATGCCGACCCTACGCAGCGGCAGGTATGCCTCCGGCGCCAGGATCAACGCGAAAACGCCCGCGTACAACGACATCTCGCCATAGACCAGACGGAGACCGATCCCCACGGCGACCAGTGCGACGCAGAGCGTGGCCAGTAACTCGAGGACGGCGCCCGACAGGAACGCGACCCGCAGCGAACTCATCGTGCTGCGGCGGTGGGCTTCACCGAGTTCACCGACCCGAACCGCCGGGGCGCCGGCCCGGTTCAGTGCGCGCAACGTCGGCAAGCCGGCGATGAGGTCGAGGAGCTGGGCACTCAGCCGGCTCATCGTCGCCAGCTTGCGTGTGGTGCGATCGCGCGTCATCAGTCCGACGAGCACCATGAACAGCGGGATGAGGGGCAGGGTGACGAGGATGATGAGCGCCGACGGCCAGTCGGCGAACGCGATGACCACCGTGACCGTCGGCGTCAGAACCGCCGCGGCCACCAGGGCCGGTAGGTAGCCCGACAGATACGGCCCGAGGGCGTCCAGCCCGCGCAGGAGGACAGTGCTCGCGTGTTCGCGGATCGCCGTCAGCGATCGCGGCGACGTGCGGGCCGGATCGGTGAGGACATCGAGGGCCTCGGCACGCATCTCCGCGATCGCACGCTCGGCGGCGCGGTGCGCGTATCGGTCGTGTCCGTATGCCATCGCGGCCCGGGCCGCCATTGCTGCGGCCAACACGGTCAGGTGAACGCCCTGCGCGGCGAACGACCGCGCCCCGGGCGACACGATCAGTTCGGAGACGATCGACGCCACCATCGCGGCCACCACGATGATCGCGACCACCTCGGCCACCGCGAACGCCGCGGTGACCCCGACATACCGCCGCGTCGTCGGCGAATACCGCAGCAGCCGGGGGTCGAGCGGGGGCCGCGCGGTGCGTCTCACTTGCTCGGGATTCGCAACGACGGAAGTCCGGCCGGGTCCGGGATGTGCGCGACCGACAGTCGCTTTCGGAACACCCAGTAGGTCCAGGCCTGATAGCCCATCACCACCGGGGTGATGAGCACGGCCGCCCACGTCATGATCGTGAGGGTGTAATCGCTCGACGACGTGTTCTCGATGGTGAGGTTCCACTGCGGATTCAGGGTCGACGGAATCGTGTTCGGGAACAGCACGGCGAACAGCGTGGCGACCGTGCCGGCGATCGCGATGCAGGTGAACATGAATGCGTAACCCTCGCGGCGGATCTGGGTGGCGGCCACCATGCCCACCGCGGCGACGGCGGCGATGAGCACCGGGATCCAGGTCCACGAGCTGCCGTAGGCGAACTGGGTCCACAGCAGGAACACGGCGGCCACGATCAGTGTCGGCCAGGCCAGCCGGGCAGCGTAGCGAGCCGAATCCTCCTGCAGCACACCGGAGGTCTTCAGCGAGATGAACACCGCCCCGTGGGTGAGGAACGCGAGCAGGGTCGTGGCGCCGCCGAGCAGGGCATACGGGTTGAGGAGGTTGAAGAACCCACCCGTGTACTGGGCGTCGGCGTCGATCGGGAGCCCGCGCACGATGTTGGCGAACGCCACACCCCACAGGATCGCCGGAATCCACGAACCCAGCCCGATTCCGACGTCGCACCACACGCGCCAGCGGGGGTTGTTGATCTTGCCCCGCCACTCGATCGCGCAGACCCGGACGATGAGCCCGATGAGGATGAGGAACAGCGGTAGGTAGAACGCACTGAACATGGTTGCGTACCAACCGCCGAAGGCCGCGAACAACGCCGCACCCGCGGTGATGAGCCAGACCTCGTTGCCGTCCCAGACCGGGCCGATGGTGTTGAGGAGCGCGCGGCGCCGTTTGTCGGGGTCGGCTTCGGGATCGTCGGCGGCGACCTTGTCGTCGCCGCCGGTGTGACTCGAACCGAGGATCGGCATCAGCATGCCGACACCGAAATCGAAGCCCTCCAGTACGAAATACCCGACGAACAGGAACGCGATGACCAGGAACCAGATTTCTTCGAGACTCATGAGCACGCTCCTCTAGTACGCGAACGAGAGCTGTTTGGGTTCATCGGAATCGGACTCGTCGTCGTCGGTGTGGCCCGGCGGTCGCGCATCGTGTGCGGCCGGACCCTCGATGACATAGCGCCGCTGCAGCATGAACCACACGATGCCGAGGGCACCGTAGAGCAGCGTGAAACCGATCAGCGTGACGAGCACGGTGCTTGCCGAATGGTTGGACACACCGTTCTGCACCAGCATGCTGATCCGCAGCGGGTCGAGGTCGTCCTCCCAGTTGGGCGCCACGACCCACGGCTGGCGTCCCATCTCGGTGAAGATCCAGCCGGAACTGTTGGCCAGGAACGGCGTCGGGATCATCAACAGGGCGATGAAGCCGAAGCGTCTGGATTCGACCACCCGCTTACGGCGGGTGAACCACAGCCCGCCCAGGGCCACGACCACCGAGCCGAGCGCCCAGGTGATCATCGCCCGGAAGCCCCAGTAGGTCACGAACAGGTTGGGTGCGAAGTTCTGGTTCGCCGGCACGTTCGGCTGTCCGGCGAAGGCCCGGGTGTACTGCTCCTGTAGTTCCTCGACGCCCTGCAGCGTCGAATCGAAGTCGTGATTCGCGAGGAACGACAGCATCTTCGGGATCTCGATGACGTGTTCGATGTTCTCGCAGTTGTTCTGGCGGCCGATCGACAGAACCGAGAAACCCGGACCGGTCTCGGTCTCGCACAGCGACTCCGCGGACGCCATCTTCATCGGCTGCTGTTTGAACATGATCTGCGCCTGGATGTCCCCGGTGATGAACAGCGCGACACCGGAGACGATGGTGATCCACAACGCGAGTCTGGTGACCGGCCGCCAGAGGTCGCGGGCGTCCTTCTCGAGGTCCTCGGGTGTGGCGTCGACGTGGCTCGGCGAGGTGCTGTCCGGGATCTCGGCCGGGTCACCGGTGTCGGCGGCCTCGCGGATCTTCTTGGCCCGCCATGAGTTCCGCGCCATCCACCAGATGCCGATGGCCGCGACGAAGGTGCCGGCGGTGAGGAAGGCGCCGGCGATGACGTGCGGGAAGGCCGCCAGGGTGGTGTTGTTGGTGAGCACCGCGACGAAGTCGTTCATGGCAGGCCGGCCGCGTTCGTCATCCCATGCGACGCCGACGGGGTGCTGCATCCACGAGTTCGCGGCGATGATGAAGTACGCCGACGCGTTCACGCCGATGGCGGCCAACCAGATGCAGGCCAGGTGCACGCGGCGCGGCAGGCGGTCCCAGCCGAAGATCCAGAGCCCGATGAACGTCGATTCGAGGAAGAAGGCGACGAGACCCTCCAGGGCCAGTGGCGCGCCGAAGACATCGGCGACGAACCGGCTGTACTCGCTCCAGTTCATGCCGAACTGGAACTCCTGGACGATGCCGGTCGCGACACCGAGCGCGAAGTTGATCAGGAAGAGCTTGCCGAAGAACTTCGTGGCGCGCAGCCACTGCTCGTTGCCGGTGACATGCCACACCGTCTGCATCACCGCGATCATCGGCGCGAGGCCGATGGTCAGCGGCACCAGGATGAAGTGGTAGACGGTCGTGATCCCGAATTGCCATCTGGAGACGTCCAGAGCGTCCATATCGCCTCGAATCGAGTTGCCGGCCCCCGGGCTGCGGGGGCAAGGTCGAAACCTGCCGGGTACCTACTACTAGCGGTAGTAGTAGGTCGTAGGCGCGACGTTACGCCTGGTCACCGGGCCCTTACAAGCGCCAAAGGTCCCGCCGACCAGTTCGAAGCGGTGTCTTCCCTCTCACCCACGCGGGTGTGTGCCCCAGGCGGACGAGATCAGGTGGGGGTGACCGGGATCAATTGTCGTCCACCGAGATGGCCCGGTCGACCAGATCGGTGAACTTCGCGGCGTCCGCGGCGAGCGGCATCACGTGCCGGTTGAGATGGGTGACCCGCGCCGCGAGGGTCACGCTGCTCACCAGCCAGACCGAGTCGGCCGCCACCAGATCCTCGGGCCGTAGGACGTCGGTCTTGGTCGTCCAACCCTCCTGTTCCGCGACATCGAAAACCGCACGCACGGTGGTCGACTCGAGAATCCCGATCTCGGTCGGCGGTGTGACCAGGGTGTCGGAGTACACGGCGACGACCGTGGCTCGGGGCCCTTCGAGGACGGCGCCCTCGCTGCTGACGAAGATCACGTCGTCGAAGCCCTCGGCCGACGCGTGACGCAGGGCCGCCATGTTCGTGGCGTAGCTGAGGGTCTTCGCGCCGAGGAGCTGCCAGGGCGCCGTGGCGGCGAGGTCGATCGAGAAGCCGCGAGCGAGGGTGACCACCCGGACACCGTCCGCACGCGCCGCCGACACCCGGTCGGGCACCGCGTCGACGGTGACGTACGCGGTCGGCGCCGAACCGTGCTCGCGTCCGCGGGAGTAGACGAGCCGCAGCAGTGCCTCACCCGACGACCCGTGCTTCTCCGTCCACGCCTGCGTCGCGGTCTCGATCACCGCCCGCCACTCGTCGAGATCGGGCTTGTCGAGTTCCATCGCGGCCGCACTCCGGGCCAGTCGCTCGAGATGCAGTCGGACGCATCGCGCCCGGCCGCCGCGCACGAGAAGCGTCTCGAAGATGCCGTCACCGCGCACCGCGGCCAGGTCGTCGGCGTGGAGGAAGGGAGCGTCGGCATCGTGTCGGGTGCCGTCGAGGGAGACAAGGATCGAATCCGCCATGGATAGAAGGTTGTCATGCGTCGCAGCCCCGCGCCGAATCGACCCGTAGAATCGACGCGTGAGCCGCTCACCCATCCTGACCAGGCATTCCGAGGGCGGGGCGGTGCCCGGCCCCGGCGACCTCCTCTCCGCCGACACCGCGTGGCACTACGGCGACCCCCTCGGCGAACAACGAGCCGCACAACGTGGCGTGATCATCGTCGACAGGTCCGACCGCGCCGTTCTCGAGATCGCCGGCGCCGAACGCCTGACCTGGCTGCACACCATCAGCAGCCAGCACATCGCCACCCTCGCCGACCGGTCGAGCGCCGAAGACCTCTCTCTCGACCTCAACGGTCGTGTCGAAGAGCATTTCGTCCTCACCGACATCGACGGCGTGGCGTGGATCGACACCGAGGGTTCCCGCGGCGGACCGCTGCTCGACTTCCTGACCAAGATGGTGTTCTGGGCCAAGGCCGAACCCGCCGCGCGTGCGGACATGAAGGTCCTGACGCTGATCGGGCCCGGGGCCCTCGACGGTCCGGTCGCTGATCTCCTGGAGATCGGCGCGGACGCCGTCGTGTACCAGGCGGGCGGGTTGCCCGAGTCGCACCACGAGGACGAACCGCTCGGCTTCTGGCGGCGCATGCCCCCGCTCGGCGAGGACCGGGACCTGCCGGTCGTCGACCTCGTGGTGCCCGAGTACGTGCTGACCCGCTGGTGGGACACGCTGTCCGAGGCCGGCGCGCGAATGGCCGGCAGCTGGGCTTTCGAAGCCCTGCGCGTGGCCGCCCGCCGACCCCGGCTCGGCGCCGACACCGACGAACGCACGATCCCGCACGAGGTCGACTGGATCGGCGGTCCGGACGAGTTCGGCGCGGTCCACCTGGACAAGGGTTGCTACCGCGGCCAGGAGACCGTCGCCCGCGTACACAACCTCGGCAAGTCGCCTCGACGGCTGGTCCTGCTGCATCTGGACGGGAGCGTCGACGAGCGACCCGTCCCCGGCGACCCGGTCACCGTCGGCGGACGAACCGTCGGCCGGGTGGGCACGGTCGTCGACCACCATGAGTGGGGTCCCATCGCGCTGGCACTCGTCAAGCGCAACGTCGGCGCCGACGTGGAGTTGTCGGTCGGGGCCGAGTCCGCCGTCAGCGCGCGGATCGATCCGGATTCGATTCGCGACGACGATCGGGTCCAGGCGGGACGCGCGGCCGTGGAACGACTCCGCAGCGGTTCGGCGGCGCCGGGACGCAACGGTTGAGCACGGGTGTGGTGCTGGCCGTGTGCGCGGCCGGCGACGACGTGATCCTAGAGGGCATCGGCCCCTCCGCCATCGACAAGCGGCCCCGCAGAGGGCGCCTCGACGTCGACGAACTCGGTCTCGTCGACGACCACGTGGGTAACAAGCGACACCACGGCGGCGTCGATCAGGCGGTGTACGCCTACGCCGATCCCGAGGCGCGCCGATGGGCCGACGAGCTCGGACGTGAGCTTCCTTACGGATGGTTCGGGGAGAACCTGCGCATCGACGGGATGGCCGTCACCGATGCGGTCGTCGGGGAGCGATGGGAAGTCGGCACCGACGGGCTGGTTCTCGAGGTGACCATCCCTCGCGTCCCCTGCAAGACCTTCGCGGTGTGGGCGGGCGAGCCACGGTGGATGAAGCGGTTCCTGGCGCAGGCAGATTTCGGCACCTACCTGCGCGTTGTCCGCAACGGCACGGTGGCGCAGGGCGATCGGATCACCGTCGTTTACCGCCCCGGTCACGGTGTGCGATCACGTGATCTACTCGCCGGCGGTGACGTCGAGGCGATCCGGTCGTTGCTCGCGCAGGACGATCTACCCGCGAAGGTCCGCCGCGAGGCGACCAAGATGGTGAACAAGTCGCAAAGACGCGTCGGCGCGGCAACACAGGGTGGACAACACAAATCCTAGAGGCGCGCTAGACTGGTCCCCACGACAGAATTACTTCAAGAGAACGGGGCCGCCAATTGTTTGGCCGCCCCGTCATTGTGCGAGGGGGTCCCATATGGGCCGCGGCCGGGCAAAGGCAAAGCAGACGAAGGTTGCACGTCAGCTGAAGTACTCCACTCCGAACACCGACCTGGAAAGCTTGCAGCGTGAGCTCTCCGGACAGGGCGATCCGGTTGTAGAACGACCGGATCCGGTGGACGACTGGGTGGACGAAGAGGAGTGGCGACGCGCTTGACGCGCACACTCTTCGGGCGCTGATCTCTCGACGCCCGGGATCACCCCACATTTTCCCCGCATGAGCGGACCCGCGGCGACGCGGGACCATGACTTCGTACGCACCACCCGTTTCTGATGGGTGGTGCGTGCTCATGCGACCGTTCCGGGGTGATCCCGTCATGAACAGACACCGACGCCCGCCGAGGGAATCCCCTCCGGCGGGCGTCGGTGTTGTGTGTGCGGCTGCTCCCCCGCTCCAATGTCTCTGCGAGAGTTGCGGATTCACCGATCGCGCTAGAAGCGCGGGTGCTCCCCGAGCAGGGTGACGCGAGAGTCGTTGTCCGAGCGGTCACTCGCGCGCTTGACGGTGCCGAGGACCCAGTTGTCGACGTGCCGTGCCGTCAGCACGGCCTGCGCGCGGTCGGTGTCCTCCGGCGCGACGACCGCCACCATGCCGACGCCCATGTTGAAGGTGCGTTCCATCTCGAGCTGTTCGACCCGGCCGCGCTGACCGATGAGCGCGAAGATCGGGGCCGGCGTCCACGTGTTGCGCTCGAGCTCGGCCACGAGCCCGTTCGGGATCACGCGCGCGAGGTTCTCGGCGAGGCCGCCGCCGGTGATGTGCGCGAATGTACGCACGTCAGCCTCGGCGATCAGGGCCAGGCAGTCGCGGGCATAGATCCGGGTCGGCTCGAGCAGCTCCTCCCCGAGGGTGCGACCGAACTCCTCGACATGACCGAACAGGTCCATGTGACCCCACTCGAGCAGCACCTTGCGGGCGAGCGAATACCCGTTGGAGTGCAATCCCGACGACCCCATGCCGATGACGACGTCGCCGGCGCGGACGCGGTCCGGGGTGAGCACGTTGTCGGCTTCGACGACACCGACCGCGGTGGCGGACATGTCGTAGTGGTTGTCCTGCATCAGGCCGGGGTGTTCGGCGGTCTCGCCGCCGAGCAGGGCGCAACCGGCTTCGACGCAGCCGTCGGCGATGCCGGCGACGATCTGGGCCACCGTTTCGGGGACCACCTTGCCGACCGCGATGTAGTCCTGCAGGAACAGCGGCTCGGCGCCGCAGACGACCAGGTCGTCGACACACATCGCGACGAGATCGCGGCCGACGGTGTCGTGCTTGTCGATGGCCTGTGCAACGGCGAGCTTGGTGCCGACGCCGTCGCTGGCAGCGGCCAGGACCGGCTCCCGATAGTTGCCCTTGAGTGCGAACAGACCGGAGAAACCGCCGATCCCGCCGAGAACCTCCGGGCGAGACGCACGCTTGGCATGGGGCGCGATGAGTTCCACAGCCCGCTCACCGGCGTCGATGTCGACCCCGGCCGCCGCATACGACGCCGGTGTCGAGCTCCCGGCCGTCTCGTCGGCAGCAGCATCCCGCTCCGTCATCACCGCAGCACTCCCGTTCCAGAAAATCTCGGTCGAACGTTGTTTCCGGCGTGTTCGCCGACGGGTCATACGGTACCGGAGGGCCTACAGCACGAAATCAGGGCCGCATGACCGCGCTGACGTTGTCGTTCGGCTGGGTCAGCGGGTCCACCGAGCGGTCGCCGGCCGCGCTCGCCAGCATCTGTTCGAGGACCGCCTTGCCCATCGAGGTCTCCTTGGGCAGCTCGATCGGGTACTTGCCGTCGAAGCACGCAGCGCACAGGCTCGACGCGGCCTGCCCGGTGGAGTTGATCATCTCGTCGATGCTGATGTACCCCAGCGAATCGGCACCGATGGCCTGCCGGACCCCCTCGACCATTCCGGCCTCGGACTCCATGCCGTTGGCGATCAGTTCCGCCGGGGACGCGAAGTCGATCCCGTAGAAGCACGGCCACCGGACCGGGCTCGACGCGATGCGGACGTGCACCTCGGCGGCACCGGCCTCGCGCAGCATCCGGATGAGCGCGCGCTGGGTGTTGCCGCGCACGATCGAGTCGTCGACGACGACGAGCCGTTTGCCGCGGATCACCTCGCGTAACGGATTGAGCTTCAGGCGGATACCGAGCTGGCGGATCGTCTGCGACGGCTGGATGAAGGTACGGCCGACGTAGGCGTTCTTCATCAGTCCCTGGCCGTACGGAATCCCGGATTCCTGGGCGAACCCGACGGCCGCGGGCACGCCCGACTCCGGTACCGGGATGACCAGGTCACCGTCGGCGGGGTGTTCTTTGGCGAGTCGGCGACCGATCTCGACGCGGGTCGAATGCACCGAACGACCGTGGATGACCGAGTCGGGACGGGCGAGATAGACGTATTCGAAGACGCAGCCGCTGGGGGTCGGCTCGGCGAAGCGCGTGCTGCGCACGCCGTCGGCGTCGATGGCCAGGAGCTCGCCCGGCTCGATGTCGCGGACGAACGACGCACCCACGATGTCGAGGGCGGCGGTCTCCGAGGCGACGACCCAGCCGCGGTCGAGGCGGCCGAGTGACAGCGGGCGCACACCGTGCGGATCGCGCGCGGCGTAGAGCGTGTGCTCATCCATGAAGGTCAGGCAGAACGCGCCCTTGAGGGTGGGCAGCAGTTCCATCGCGGCCTGCTCGATCGAGCTGTCCGCGGCGCCGTGCGCGAGGAGCGCACCGACGACATCGGAGTCCGACGTCGCCGCCGAACTCTTGATCCCCTGCTCGCGTGCACGCGCCGCGAGGTCCGCGGTGTTGACCAGGTTGCCGTTGTGGCCCAGGGCGACGCCGGTCCCGGCGTCGGTGGTGCGGAAGATCGGCTGCGAGTTCTCCCAGGTCGTCGAGCCGGTGGTGGAGTACCGGCAGTGGCCGATCGCCACATGCCCGCTCATCGCACCCAGGGTCTGCTCGTCGAAGACCTGGCTGACGAGTCCGAGGTCCTTGAACACGACCACCTGGCTGCCGTCGCCGACGGCGATGCCCGCGGCTTCCTGGCCGCGGTGCTGCAGGGCGTAGAGGCCGTAGTAACTCAGCTTGGCGACGTCCTCGCCGGGCGCCCAGACACCGAAGACACCGCATTCCTCACGCGGTTCGTTCTCGAGATCGTCCAGCGGGGCCGGATTGATCGCACCCGAGCCGCGTGCGGAGCATCCGCCCGCCGGCGTCGTGGCAGCGAGCAGGTTCATGTGGGCGATCGAATGATCAGGCATCGACTAGCTCCCTGGGGCTGCGAATCGGTCCGTCGAGTGGGCTGGGAGACATGCGTGAGTTTACGGGTCGGTCGGCTCCCGATGCGAATCTTCCAGCGGTGTCGACCGGCGGGTCATTCCCGACGCCCCGGTCGAGTGATGCATCACACTCCTACTCCCGGTCGCCCGGCGGGCCGATCGGGATGAGCGGCAGCAGGTCGGCGATGAGTGCCGCGCGATGCCCGGACGCATCCACCAGGCCCGCGGCGAGGGCGTCGTCGTAGGTGAGGACACCGGTGACGAGGAGCAGCCAGGTCCGCGGCGCCATCTCGACGACGTTCGGCGGCGTTCCGCGGGTGTGACGGGGACCTTCGATGCACTGGACCGCGACGAACGGGGGCACCCGGACCTCGACCGAGTTCCCGGGGGCGAGCTGCTCGAGTGTCCGGGCCGATCGACGGACGGCGTCGGCGAGGGCGGCGCGTCCCGGGGTCGGCGCGGTCGGGTCGACGAGCCAGTCCGAGACGGCCAGCACCGCGGCCCGGACCTCGGCGGGGTCCACTCTCCTGCGTGGTGGCACCCCGCCATCTTCGCAAGAGGGTTCGCACCGATGCGGATCGGGCAGTATTGACCGCATGGGAGCCGAGGTGTCCAAACAGCAGTTCACCGGCGAGGACCGGGTTCGTTTCCGACGTCAGGTGGGTCGCGGCACGGAAGCGATCGCGCGGATGCTCGCCGACGGGCTGTTCACCGATCAGGGCCGTCCGCCGAAGCCGTTGCTCGGCATGGAGGTCGAACTGAACCTTGTCGACGAGGCCATGCAGCCGGCGATGGCGAACGCCGCCGTCCTCGAGGCGATCGCCGATCCGGACTATCAGACCGAACTCGGCCAGTTCAACATCGAGATCAACGTCTCGCCGCGACCGTTCACGACCGACGACACGATCTCGCTCGAGCAGGCGCTGCGGACGTCCCTCAACCGGGCCGAGCAGCGGGCCGCACAGACGTCGAGCCACCTGGTCATGATCGGCATGTTGCCGACGCTGAAGTCCGAACACTTCGCGCACCACTGGATCTCGGCGAACCCACGCTACGACCTGCTGAACGAGCAGATCTTCGCCGCCCGCGGCGAGGACCTCGAGATCGACATCACCGGTGTCCCGCTGACCGATGGGCACCACACCGAGCACCTGCGCACCTCGACCGATTCGATCCTGCCCGAGGCGGCCTGCACCTCACTACAGCTGCACCTGCGGGTCGCGCCGGAAGACTTCGCTTCGCACTGGAATGCGGCACAGGCCATCGCCGGGGTGCAGGTCGCCCTGGCCGGGAACTCGCCGTTCCTCGCCGAGACCGCGTTGTGGCACGAGAGCCGCATCCCGGTCTTCGAGCAGGCCACCGACACCCGGCCGCTGGAGCTGAAGAACCAGGGTGTCCGGCCGCGAGTGTGGTTCGGGGAGCGATGGATCAACACGATCTTCGACCTCTTCGAGGAGAACACGCGCTACTTCCCCGCACTCCTTCCCGTCTGCACCGACACCGACCCGCTCGCCGAACTCGACGACGGACGCATCCCGACCCTCGACGAACTGCGTCTGCACAACGGGACCGTGTACCGCTGGAACCGTCCGGTCTACGACATCCACGAGGGACAGGCCCACCTGCGCGTCGAGAACCGCGTGCTGCCCGCCGGTCCCACGGTCGTCGACACGATGGCCAACGCCGCGTTCTACTACGGCGTCGTCCGGGGCCTCGTCGAATCCGATCGGCCGCTGTGGTCGCGGATGTCGTTCAACGCCGCCGCCGAGAACCTGCAGTCCGGCGCCCGAACCGGCATGGAATCGCAGCTCTACTGGCCCGACGTCGGCTGGGTGCGGCCCGACGAACTCGTCCTGCGCCGGCTGCTCGTGCTCGCCGAGGACGGACTGCAGAGGTTCGGCGTCTCCGACAAGGCCCGCAAGCGCTACCTGTCGGTCATCGAGGGCCGGTGCATCTCCCGCCAGACGGGATCGGTCTGGCAACGCCAGGCGGTCGCGGCCCGCGAACGCGCGGGCGAGAGCCGGACACAGGCGCTGCACGGGATGCTCCGCGACTACGTCACCCAGATGCACGAGGGCGAGCCGGTGCACACCTGGGAGGTCTGACACCCGCCTCGGCGCTCGTCGACGGACCTGCTTTAATGGAAACAATTTCCATTAAGGAGGCTCCGTTGAAGGTCCGTGCATCCATCCGGTCGTTGAAGAACCAACCCGGTTCACAAGTGGTCAAGCGCAAGGGGCGCATCTACGTGATCAACAAGGGCAACCCCAGATTCAAGGCGCGCCAGGGCTGATCGCCGTCGGCGGCGTCTCTCGACGCCGCCGACTACCTCGAATCCACGATCGTCGGTTTCGTCGACACCGCGCTCGCCGCCCAGAACGCAGTCGTCGCCGCCGAATCCCTGGAATTCGGAACGGTGTTCGTCGGGTCGATCCGCAACCACCCACTGGCGGTGGCCGACGAACTCGGCCTACCCGACCATGCGGTCGCGACCTTCGGCCCGGCGATCGGACGACCCGATCCGACCGAGCCCGCGGGCATCAAACCCCTCCTGCCCCAAGCGGCGGTTCTCCAGCACGAGACCTACGACGCCGAGTCTGCGGACTCCCACGTCGAGGCCTACGACGAGGTCCTGTCCGGTTACAACCGTCGGTATGGTCTCGAGGGAGACTGGAGCACAAGGGTTCTCGCTCGTCTCGCCCATGCCGAGTCGTTACACGGCCGGGAGCGACTGCGTGCGCAGCTCGACGCACGCGGGCTGCCGTCGTGGTGATCGTGTTCGCTTGACCCAACCGACAACCCTCATCGCCCCGCCGAATCCTACCGGTCGCCACCGACAAGCTCCCGCAACACTATGAATCTGATTCACATTGTCGGGCAATTGTTTTCGTGGCCAGACCTGCCGAACTCGTGTACACTCGAACGTACGTACATTCGCAGCACCGGCTCTCGGGGGGAGGTGACCGTCATGCCCAGCACCACACCACTCGCCGACCACGGCGCGCCCGCGTCCCGCGCGGCCGAACTCGTCGCCGAACTACACGCGAACCTCGACGAACTACAGACCGTCGACTTGTCCTCCTGCACCGACGAAGAACTGATTGACGTCGCCTCTGCCACCGAACGCGCCATCGCGCGTCTGACCGTCGCCGGTGACCGGCAGATCGATCAGGCCGTGGCCCGCGACCTGCCCCGCAAGGCCGGCTGCCGCACCCTCATGCAGTTCATGACGCACCGGCTACGAGTGTCGAACCCGATGCGCCGCCGTAAGCAGATGGACGCCACCACCCACCGGACCAGCCTCGGCGGCGAGGTACTCCCACCCGAATACCCCTGCCTCGCCGAAGCTTTCGCACAAGGCGCGGTCGGCACCGCGCACGTGCAGGCCACCCTCGACGTCCTCGACCGCATCCCCGGCACCATCGACCACGATGTACAGGTCGCCGCCGAACGACAGATGGCCGAAATCGCCGAAGCCCACACCCCCGCCGACATCACCCAACTCGGCGCCCGCCTGCTCGCCCACCTCGACCCCGACGGCACACTGTCCGACGACACCGACCAGAAACGACGCCGCGGCCTGTGGATCGGCCGGCAACGCGCCGACGGCACCGCCAAAATCTCCGGCACCCTCACCCCCGCACTCGCCGCCCGGCTCACCATGATGTTCGCCGTCTGGGGCAAACCCGGACTCAACAACCCCGACGACCCGGCCTCGCCCAGCGGGCCGGCCGGCACCGCCGACCCCGACGCCCTGACCGCCGCAGCCGACCGCGACGGACGCACCCTCGCACAGACCAATCACGACGCCCTCGACGCCGCACTCGCCGCCGGCTTCGCCGACGGAACACTCGGCACCTCGCACCGAGGCCTGCCCGTCCAACTGATCATCAAAGCCGACCTCTCCGACCTGATCCGCGAAGCCGGACTCGCGACCACCGCCACCGGCACCCTGCTGCCCATCCGGGACCTGATCGCGATGGCCGGCGAGGTCCAGCCATGGTTGGCGATCTTCAAAGACGCCACCACCGTCCCCCTGCACTTCGGGCGCGCCAAACGTCTGGCCACCCGCGAACAACGCCTCGTCTCCTTCGCCCGCCCCGCCGGGGAAGTGTGCTCGGCACCCGGCTGCGACCAGCCCGCCACCCACATCGAGCTTCATCACGCCGAACGAGACTGGGCCAAAGGCGGTCTCACCGACATCGACGACCTCGCCCCAGCCTGCCCGCGACACAACCGCATGGTCGGCGACCAGCCCGGCCAATACACAACCCGCATCGCCCGATCCGGACCCGACGAAGGCCGCTGCGCCTGGCGACTCAACGCCGAACCCGGCGCGCCACCCAACCCCGAACACATCAACCGCCGACCCGACATACCCAAGCGGTTGCAGGCCCACCTGGAACAGGTTCGGCGAGAGATCCACGGACGCACCACGTCCGGCGATGAGCCACGCCCACATCACGCGCGCCGATCATGGTTGAAAACCAGCCACGTCATCGACGTCCGACCACCCCGACCCGGACCACGCACACCCCGGCCGTCCCTCGTCGAAGCACACCTCATGGAGTTACTCGCCAGTCGATGACTCTCGCCTGTCGGATCACATCGCCCGCCGTCGTCGAGTGCGGCTACTTCTGCACGAAGAGCCCCCGCCCGGAGATGAGCGGCAGGTCGAGCGCGGTGACCAGTCCGGGTTTCGCATCGACCACCGCCGCAACGGAATTGACCAGACGCATGGCGGTGACGATCATCCCGGACACGTTGTGGTCGCCGTTCTCACCGTGGTGCCCGAACTCGACCGTCATCTCCGGTTCGCCGGAGATGGCGATGCGGTAGCAGCCGTCGCCCTCGTTCGGGGTCGGCCAGTCCGGGCACTGGTCGGGGTGGGTGCGCGTGTAGTGCTCCAGCACAATGCGATCCACGCCGTCGACCTGACCGGCGACCTCGAACCGGACCGCGGCCATCGTGCCCTTCGGGATCTCGACGGACACCGTCGAGTAGTCGCGGTCCGCCTCGACCCGCTCGACGCGTTCCACGAGCGGCTCGTCGAGCACGAGGTCGAGTCCGGCGGCGATCTGTCGCACGACACTCCCCCACCCCATCGACAGGATGCCCGGTGCGAACAGCAGCGGCGTGGCGTCCAGGGGCTGCCCGAAGCCGAACAGGTCACGCATGACGACGGGCTGATAGTAGGTCGAGTAGTCGGCGATCTCCTGGCAGCGGATCTCGTCGATGCGCTGGGAGAGACTCGTCATCGCCAGCGGCAGTGCGTCATTCGCGAAACCCGGGTCGATGCCGTTGACGTGGAGGCTCGCGCCACCCGCCGCACCCGCGGCGGCGATCCGATCCAGCAGCGAGTCGGGCAGGATGCCATGGGGGAACTGCAGGACCACCGGCCCGCTCGACACCACGTTGATCCCGTTCTCCACGAAGAAGATCAGATCCTCGATCGACTCCATGACGCGGTCGTCGGTCATCGCGGTGTGCACGATGCAGTCGGGTTTCAGGGCGATCAGCGCGTCGCGGTCGCCGGTCGCCGCGACACCCAGCTCACGGTCGAGACCCGCGAGTTCGCCGGCGTCCTTGCCGACCTTGGCGGGGTCGGACACCCACACACCCACGAGTTCGAGGTCGGGCCGGGCGTCGATCCCGGCGATGGCATGTCGTCCGACGGTTCCGGTCGACCACTCGACCACGCGCAATGTCATGCGATCCAAACTAGAACACGTTCCACTTCGCCGTGCCGATTCGGCGAGATGCGCCTCGCTAGAGTCGGGAGCTGTGACCGCGACGTCGCCCCCGGACCCCGCCGCCCCGATCCACATCGACCACGACGGCCATCGGACGATGCTCAAGTGGCACCGCGGCCGGCGGCGCGCCGACGACACGGCGTTCACCGCGACCCGGATCGTCGAGGGCATGCGGCTCGGCGCGAGTATCGAGATCGATCTGGTGATCCACGCCGAGCGCGGTTTCGCCGTCCTGCACGACCGCACGGTCGACCACGCCACCACCGGCACCGGCGTGGTGTCGGCGCTCCCGGCGTCGTATCTGCGGGAACTGTCCCTGCGGGACAACCGCGGCCGGCCCGTCGACGAGCACGTCCTCCTGCTCGAGGACCTGACCGAACTCTTCGACGGCGTCGACATCGCGCCCACCGCGTCCCTCCAGCTCGACTTCAAGGAGGACGACGCCGCGCTCGATCCCGAGGCCGTGGCGGTGTTCGCCCGCAGTGTCGCACCCCACGCCCGCCACTACATCTTGTCGTGCGGCGACGCCGCGGCGGTCGACACGTTGACCTCGGCCGCACCGGGCATCCGGATCGGTTACGACCCTTGCCATCACGGTGCCGCCGACGCGGCGATCCGCTCCGGGGACTTCGACGGCTTCGTCGACCGCGCGGTGGCGGCATCGCCGGAGGCCGAGATGGTGTACCTGGAGAACCGGCTGATACTGGCGGCCGACCACCGCGGCCACGACCTGATCGGCGCGTTCCACGAGCGCGGTCGGCTCGTCGACGGGTACACGGTGACGCGGGTCGGACCGCGCGTCATCCCGGACATCAGGCGACTGCTGGAGTTACGGGTCGACCAGATCACGACCGATGATCCCGAGGCCCTGGCGACGCTCGACCTCGATGCCCCCGCACGTGATTCCGGTTCGCGGCTGGTGCGCTGGATCCGCGGCAGCAGCCGACGCTCAGACGTGCAGTGACCAGAACGGTTCGACAGGGATGTTGCGGACGACGAACCAGGCCAGCACGACCACCAACACGACGACCCCGGAGTAGCGGAGGTGCTGCCAGCTGCGAACCCGGCGGCCGGTCCACAGTCGCAGGCAATAGGCGCCGAAGGCGAAGAGCAGCAATCCCATTGCGAGCACCCCGACGGCGTTGTAGTGCATCGCCGCCGGGACATCGCCGTGCAGCAGCGAGTAGATCGCCCGTAGCGACCCACAGCCCGGACACGTCACCCCGAAGATCAGCTTGGTCGGACAGACCGGCAGGGTGCCACCAGGCGTCGTCGGATCGCCGAACCACACTGCCGCACAGACCATCCCGGTTCCGGCGACGACCGTCGCCGGACCGAGGTACCGATGCTTCGAAAGGGCCGACACCCGTCCGAGGACGGCCCTCTCGAAACGCTCAGTACGTGGACGTGGACGCGGAGGCGCCGAGGAGGATGACGAAAAGGACGACATAGACGATGATGATCAGGACCCAGATGATGACCGACGAGATCGCACTCCACATCGCCCACTTCTTGGCCTCGTCGGCCGCCTTCTGCGCACCGGCGTAGTCGCCGGCGGCCCACAGCTTGCTGACGGAGGTCGACTTCACGATCGACACGATCCCGAGCGGCAGACAGCAGAGCACCGTGGACAGGATCGCCCACACGAGGTTGTTGTCCGGTTCCGGGCCGGCCGGATTCCCGCCCGGGAACCCGCCGTACGGCTGCTGTCCGTAGCCACCCGCGCCGTAGTTCGGCGGCTGGTTCGGATCATTGGGGTAGCTCATCTGCGCCCTTTCGACTCGGTCAGAGAACTCCAGGAGCGTAACCGTTCGTCACCGGGCGCGACATGCCTGGAAACGATATTGATTCCATTGACATACAACGGAATCCTCGCAGGCCGGACCGTTGCGTGATGCAACTACGGCGTGTCCTAGACCGTGTCGCCGAACAACCTCGGGAGGGTGCCCTCGTGCGCCTCACGGAGTTCGGCGAGGGGCACCGAGAAGTAGTCCTGGACCTCGACGGCGTCGCTGCCCTGGTCGACCACACCGATGCGTGTCCACGGCATCGAACGCGCGTCGAGCATGGCGGTGAACCGCGATTCCTCGGTGCGCGGGACCGCCACGAGCACGCGCCCGGCAGACTCGGAGAACAGCCAGACGAACGGGTCGGCGTCCTCGGGCAGCAGGACGCGGCACCCGGTCTCGCCGGCCAGGGCCGCCTCGACGACGGTCTGGATGAGGCCACCCTCGCTGAGATCGTGTGCCGCGGAGATCAATCCGTCGCGGGACGATGCGGACAGGATCTCGGCGAGCAGACGTTCGCGTTCGAGGTCGACCTGCGGCGGGACGCCACCGAGGTGGTCGTGACTGACCTGGGCCCAGATCGAGCCGTCGAATTCGTCGCGGGTCTCACCGAGCAGGATGAGTGTCTCACCGGGTTCGGTGCCGATGCCGGTCGGGATGCGGCGGTGCACATCGTCGATGACGCCGAGGACGCCCACGACCGGGGTCGGCAGGATGGCCGTCGCACCCGTCTGGTTGTAGAAGCTCACGTTGCCGCCGGTGACCGGGATGCCGAGCTGGGCGCAGCCGTCGGCGAGCCCCCGAACCGCCTGCTGGAACTGCCACATCACCGCCGGGTCCTCCGGGGAACCGAAGTTGAGGCAGTTGGTCACGGCCTTCGGCGTCGCCCCGGACACCGCGACGTTGCGGTAGGCCTCGGCAAGCGCGAGCTGCGCGCCGCGGTAGGGATCGAGGAAGGTGTAGCGGCCCGACGCATCGGTCGCCAGTGCGATGCCGCGCCCGGACTCCTCGTCGATGCGGATCATCCCCGAGTCGGCGTGCTCGGCCAGGACGGTGTTGCCGCGCACGTAGCGGTCGTACTGGTCGGTGATGAACTTGCGGCTGCACAGCGCGGGCGAGGCCAGCATGGCCAGCAGCGTCTCGCGCAGCTGGTCGGATGTGCTCGGGCGCTGCAGCGGTTCGGTCGTCGACGCGATGACGGTGTCCTGCCAGTCGGGCCGGGCGACGGGACGCTCGTAGACCGGACCGTCGTGGGCGACGGTGCGCGGCGGCACGTCGACGACGGTCTCGCCGTGCCAGGTGATGACCAGCTGATCGCCGTCGGTGACCTCGCCGATGACGGTCGCGAGCACATCCCACTTGCGGCAGACCTCGAGGAACTTTTCGACGTTGTCCGGGGTCACGACGGCACACATGCGTTCCTGCGACTCGCTGGAGAGCACCTCCGCCGGGGTCATGCCCTCGGCGCGCATCGGCACCTTCTCCAGGTCGATGTGCATGCCGCCGTCACCGGCTGCGGCGAGTTCGCTCGTGGCGCAGGACAACCCGGCACCGCCGAGATCCTGGATGCCCACGACGAGTCCGGCGTGGTAGAGCTCGAGGCAGCACTCGATGAGCACCTTCTCGGTGAACGGGTCGCCGACCTGGACGCTGGGCAGCTTCTTGCGGTTCGGACCCGAGCCCTCGGAATCGTCGAAGGTCTCCGACGCCAGGACCGAGACACCGCCGATGCCGTCGAGCCCGGTGCGTGCACCGAACAGGATGATCTTGTTGCCCGCGCCCGAGGCGAAGGCCAGGTGCAGGTCCTCGGTGCGCAGCACGCCCGCGCACAGCGCGTTGACGAGCGGGTTGCCCGCGTAGCTGGCGTCGAAGACGGTCTCACCGCCGACATTGGGCAGGCCGAGGGAGTTGCCGTAGCCACCCACGCCGCGCACCACACCGTCGACGACGCGCCGGGTGTCCGGGGCGTCGGCCGGGCCGAAGCGCAGCTGATCCATGACCGCGATCGGGCGTGCGCCCATGGCCATGATGTCGCGCACGATGCCACCGACTCCGGTGGCGGCGCCCTGGTACGGCTCGACGTAGCTCGGGTGGTTGTGCGATTCGACCTTGAAGGTCACCGCCCATCCGTCGCCGATGTCGACGACGCCGGCGTTCTCGCCGATGCCGGCCAGCATGCTCGCGCGCATCTCGTCGGTGGTGGTCTCACCGAAGTAGCGCAGGTGCACCTTCGACGACTTGTAGCTGCAGTGCTCGGACCACATGACCGAGTACATGGCGAGCTCCGCGTCGGTGGGCCGGCGACCCAGGATCTCGCGGATGCGCGCGTACTCGTCGTCCTTGAGACCGAGTTCGCGGAAGGGTTGCGGATGGTCCGGGGTCTGGGCAGCGGCTGAGACGGTATCCACCTGGGCACTCACCCGGACAAGTCTAGGCGTGCGCGGGCGGTTGCGGCCGCCGGGGCGCCTCGGGTGCGCACCCTGGGAGATCTGCGACGGATGTCACGCCGGTCTAGCGATACTCTGTCTCCGGCGACCGCCCCCGGGGTGTGTCGTCGTGGTACCCGGGGAGAACGGTTCGGGGTCGGTGTGCGCCGATGGGACGACACAGGGGGAAACGATGGCCGATGTCCGCAAGGCGAGGGCACTCTTCGAACTCGGCGTCCTGTCCCTGAACATCCCGGTCGAAGGTCAGGAACCGGTCGACAATCCCGCGCAGGCCGCCAAGGCCTTCACTCGAGCGACCGAATGGGACCCGGCCCTGGGCGACGCCTGGATCGGCCGGCTGGCCTGCGGCGACAGCAGCAATGAGGTCCTCCTGGGCCTCTATCGTGCCCGCGGGTCGATCGGCGCGGAGCAGCGCCGGCTCGGGCTCCCGCCCGGCACGATCGCGGGGCGCTGGTACACCGGGATGCTGATCGACTTCCCGGCGTCGAATGCCGTCGAGGCGACCGCGGCCTACGCGGCCAGTCTGGTCCGCGGCGCGGACTTCGCCGGTGCGGAAGAGGTCCTCGACGAGGTACCCGCGGCGCACCGCGTGCCGATCGTGGATTTCGTCCGCGCGTTCCTGCACTTCGCCACCCAGCGCTGGCCCGACGTCCTGACCTCGCTGACCAGGTCCGACCGGTGGAACGACCCGTACATGCAGGCCGTCGCCGACTTCATGGCCGGGACGTCGTGCGTGCATCTCGGCATGTACGGCGAGGGCATGCGGCGCCTGCAGAACGCGGTCGACGGCCCGATCCCGTCCTGTTCGACGCAGGCGATCTTCGTCTACGGCCTCGCGCTGCGCGAGCAGGGCCACGAGGAGAAGGCGAAGTCGATGTTCGAGCAGGCCTACGCCCGTGACCCGTCGCTGACCGGCGCGGCCGACGCCATCCGGTCGCCCTCCTACCGGATGCCCCCCACGACGCCCGAGCAGATCGCCGAGCGCACCGACCGGTGGGACCCGAAGTCGGTGCCCGATCGCGCCGAGTCCCTGGTGTCGACCTCCGGGGACCCCGCCGAACAGAATTCGCTGGTGACCGAGGCGCAACGGGAGCTGGCCGAACAGATCGGGCTCGAGTCGGTCAAGCAGCAGGTGGCCAAACTGCAGTCCACCGCGACCCTGGCGAAGGTCCGCGCCGACCGCGGGCTGTCGACGTCGGCCCGCAGCCTGCACCTGGCTTTCACCGGACCGCCCGGCACCGGCAAGACGACCGTGGCCCGCATCGTCGCCAAGATCTACTGCGGCCTCGGCTTCATCAAGTCCGACAAGGTCGTCGAGGCCACCCGCCGCGACATGGTCGGTGAACACCTCGGCAGCACCGCCATCAAGACCGCGGCGCTCATCGACTCCGCGATGGACGGCGTCCTGTTCATCGACGAGGCGTACACGCTCATCCAGCAGGGGCTGTCCGGCGGCGACGCGTTCGGCCGCGAGGCGGTCGACACCCTGCTGGCCCGGATGGAGGACGACCGTGACCGGCTGGTCGTGATCATCGCCGGCTACGACGCCGAGATCGATCGGTTCCTCGCCTCCAACGACGGACTGGCGTCGCGCTTCGCGCGCCGGGTGCGGTTCGACTCCTACACTCCCGACGAGCTCGCCCGCATCGCCGATTTCATTGCGCGCAAACGTGATTCGTCGTTGACGCGGGAGGCGATGCTCGAGATCGAGCAGGCGTGCGCTCCCCTCTACCACGACGTCCGCGAGCATCAGGGCACCGCGCGGCGCGCCACCGATCTCGCCGGCAACGGCCGCTTCATCCGCAACATCATCGAGGCGGCCGAGGAGGAGCGCGAGTTCCGGCTCAGCACCGCCGGCGACTTCGACTCACTCAGCCAGGACGACCTGATGCGCATCGAGACCACGGATGTCCGGGCCGCCATCTCGGGCGTGCTCTCCGGCCTCATGCGCTGACCGCGCCCCATCCCATCCCGCACCACCGGGTCACCACCCGGACCGCTTCCCGAGGAGTTCCGTGATGTCTGTTCCCGCCCGCCGATCCCGCCCCGCCGAGCTGGCCGCGGGCCTGTCGATGGCCGCGATGATGATGCTGGCGATCGGTGCGTGTTCGTCCGACGACGCCGCGCCCGCGCCTTCATCCGACAGCGCGGTCCCGACCACGAGCGCCACCGAGACGAGCAGCTCCGCCGCATCTGCGGACAGCAGCCGGGCCAGTGCGTCACCGTCGCGCGTCTCCGAGTCCGGTTCCGACGCCGGGTCCGGCTCCGCGTCGACCATGACGTGCACGGAGTTCCGCGAACTCGACGACGCCCGGCGGGCGGCGGTCCTGACCGATCTGGACGTGACCGACAATGTCCAGCAGGTGGCCACGGTGGCGGCGACGGTCTGCCTGACGCGGCCCGACGACACCATCGCCGCTGTCGTCGCCGAACTCCTCCCGCGCTGATAGTTTCACCAGCTATGAGCAACAGTCCGTGGGCCCTGCTGCACGGGCCGCTGTTCACTCGGGACAGCCCGCTCGACCGCAAGCACGCCGCGCCGCGCATCAGTGCCTACATCTACGGCAACATCCTGATCTTGGCCGTGCTCATCCCGTTGCACGTCGAGGACGACTTCGTCGGTATCGCGATCCTCGCGGGCACCGCCGCCTCGACGTTCATCGCGCACGTCTTCGCCGAGGGCGTCGCCCGGCGCGTGTCCGACGGCAAGGTCGAGCCGACGCGATCAGAGGTCCTCGGTCATCTCCGCGACTCGGTGCCGATCCTGACCTCGGCGCTCCTGCCCTGCGCGATCCTGCTGCTCGGTCTGATCGGCTGGATCGAGCCCCGCACCGCCCAGTTGATCGCGGAGATCGTGATCCTTTTGCGCATCGGCGGCACGGTCTTCGTCATCGACCGGCTCAACAACGAACGGCCCAGCCGGGCAACGCTGTTCAGCTCCGGAGCGGTCACGCTGGTGGCGACCGTGATCGTCGCGATCAAGGTCGTGGTCACACACTGAGGCGCTCGGACGTCAGCCGCCGGCACCCTCGGTGGTGACCGTGAGGATCACCTCGGTGAACTCCGGCCGGCAGATGACGAGGTCGGGCAGGTAGGTGTCCTCGTTGTTGTAGACGAGCGGCGAACCGTCGATCCGCCCGCACCACAGACCCTTCGCCTTCGCGACGGCGACCGGCGCGGCCGAATCCCACTCGTATTGGCCGCCCGCATGGACGTAGGCGTCGGCCTCGCCGCGCACCACCGCCATCGCCTTGGCCCCGGCGGAACCCATGGGCAGCACCTCGCCGGCCATCGCCGCGGCCACCTCGTCGGCGAACGCCGGTGGGCGCGAACTGCTCACGACGACGCGCGGGACCCCGGTCCGGGGCCGGGACGCCAGGCCTTCCACGGGCTCGACGGTGGAACCGTCGTCGAGGTAGGTCACCCCGAGGGCCGGCAAGGCGACCGCACCGGCGATCAGCCCGTCATCGGCCGACCACAGCGCGACGTGCACGGCCCAGTCGCTGCGGCCGCCGCCGGGTTCGTAGGTGCCGTACTCACGCGTGCCGTCGACCGGGTCGATGATCCACACGCGCGACGCCGACAGCCGCGACTTGTCGTCGGCCGACTCCTCGGACAGCACCGCATCGTCCGGCCGCTCCTGTGCGAGACGCCCGAGGATGAACTCGTCGGACCGGCGGTCGCCCTCCTGACCGAGCTCTTTGCCCGTCAATCCGCTGGAGCGCCGGATGTCGAGCAGGAGTTCACCTGCGGCGGTGGCCAGTTCACCGGCCAGGGCACGATCGTCGGTCACGAGGTTTCCTCTCGGTCGGAATACCGGACGGCTGCAGTCACAGACCCAGGTTACGCAGAACCAGGTCGGCGACCTCGGACGGCGGGCCGTCGTCGGGGGTGATGTGCAGATCCGGGTCGGACGGACGCTCGTAGGGCGAGTCGATGCCGGTGAACTGACTGATCTCCCCCCGCCGCGCGCGGTCGTACAGGCCCTTCGGGTCGCGTCGTTCGCATTCGGCGAGCGGGGTGTCGACGAAGATCTCGTAGAACGGCAGCCCGCGCTCGGCGTGGATCTCCCGGGCCCGCTGCCGTTCCTCGGCGAACGGACTGATGAGCGAGACGATCGCCACCGATCCCGAGTCGGCGAACAGCGCGGCCACCTCGCTGGTGCGGCGGATGTTCTCCCGGCGGTCGTCGTCGGAGAAGCCCAGATCCGAGTTCAGGCCGTGCCGCAGGTTGTCCCCGTCCATCAGGTACGCCGGACGCCCCTCGGCGACGAAGCGCCGCTCGAGCTCGACCGCCAGCGACGACTTCCCGGAGCCGGACAGACCGGTCAGCCAGATCGTCGCGCCGCGGTGCGCGCGGTGCTCACGGCCGACCTTCGTCGCCTGCCAGACGACATGACTGTCGTGACTCACCGGCGCCGTGATCATCCCCGCGCCGACGGTCCGGTTGGTGGCCTCGTCGATCAGGATGAAGCTGCCCGTGTCGCGGTTGCGCCGGTACGAGTCGAAGGTCACCGGCTCCTGGGTGTGCAGGGTGACGCGTCCGATCTCGTTGAGCGACAATCCCTCCGCGTCCTCGTCGCGGTGCAGCGAGTTGACGTCGAGGCGGTAGTTGAGCCCGTTGACCTGCGCGCGGGTCAACCGGGTTCCGCAGAGCAGCTGATACCGGTTGCCCGGTCGCAGTTCGGCGTCGTCGGCGAACCAGCACACCATCGCGTCCAGGTCGCGTCCCACGTACGGCCGGTTGTTGGGGCGGGCCAGCATGTCGCCGCGCACGATGTCAATCTCGTCGGCGAGTTCGACGGACACGGCCATCGACGCGAAGGCCTCGTCGACCGGTTGGCCACCGGGTGCCCAGATCTCGGTGATGGTCGTGCTGAAACCGCTGGGCAGGACGACGATCTCGTCACCCTTGGCCAACACACCGCCGGCGACGGTGCCCGCATAGGCGCGGTGGTCGGCGCCGTCGCTGCGCTGCGGCCGGATCACGTACTGGACGGGCAGACGGGTGTCGATCAGGTTGCGGTCGGAGGCGATGTAGACGTGCTCGAGATGATTCAGCAGCGGACGCCCCTCGTACCACGGCATCGCCGCGGACTGTTCGACGACATTGTCGCCCCGCAGCGCCGACATCGGGATGAACGTCAGGTCGACGACGTTGAGCTTGGTCGCGAAATCGACGAAGTCGGCGCAGATCTCGTCGAACCGCTCCTGCGACCAGTCGACGAGGTCCATCTTGTTCACACAGACCGTCAGGTGCGGGATGCCGAGCAACGACGACAGGAACGCGTGCCGCCGCGTCTGCTCGAGCACGCCCTTGCGCGCGTCGATCAGGATCATCGCGAGATCGGCGGTCGAGGCACCGGTCACCATGTTGCGCGTGTACTGCACATGGCCGGGGGTGTCGGCGATGATGAACTTTCGCCTGGGCGTGGCGAAGTACCGATAGGCGACGTCGATGGTGATGCCCTGCTCGCGTTCGGCACGCAGCCCGTCGGTCAGCAGGGCGAGGTTCGCGTACTCGTCACCGCGCTCGGCGCTGGTGCGCTCGATCGATTCGAGCTGGTCGGTGAAGATCGCCTTCGAGTCGTAGAGCAGCCGGCCGATGAGTGTCGACTTGCCGTCGTCCACCGAGCCCGCGGTCGCCAGACGCAGCATCTCCGTCGCGCCGCCGACGGCGTTGAGGTCGCCCATCAGAAGTAGCCTTCCTTCTTGCGGTCTTCCATCCCCGACTCGGAGATCCGGTCGTCGGCGCGCGTGGCTCCCCGCTCGGTCAACCGGGTGACCTCGATCTCCTCGATCACCTTCATCACGTCGTCCGCGCCGGACAGCACACAACCGGTGCACGTGGCGTCGCCGACGGTCCGGAACCGCACGGTCTCGGTCCGCACCTCCTCACCCGGGAGCTCCTGCAGGAAGCGGGTTTTCGCGAGCAGCATGCCGTCGCGCGGGATCACCTCGCGCTGGTGCGCGTAGTAGATCTCCGGCAGATCGATGTCCTCGGCGGCGATGTACTGCCAGATGTCGAGCTCGGTCCAGTTCGACAGCGGGAACACCCGGATGTGCTCCCCCTTGGCGTGACGCCCGTTGTAGAGGCGCCACAGCTCGGGTCGCTGCTCGCGCGGATTCCACGCGCCGAACTCGTCACGGAAGCTGAACACGCGCTCCTTCGCCCGCGCCTTCTCCTCGTCGCGCCGGGCCCCGCCGAACACCGCGTCGAAACGGTTCTCGGTGATCCCGCGCAACAGCGCCGCGGTCTGCAGCCGGTTGCGGCTGGCACCCGGGCCGGTCTGCTCGACGACCCGCCCGGCATCGATGTCGTCCTGCACCGAGCTGACGAGAAGGCGAACCCCGGTCTCGGCGACCACGCGATCGCGGTACTCGATCACCTCGTCGAAGTTGTGCCCGGTGTCGACGTGCATGAGCGGGAACGGGATCGGCGCCGGCCAGAACGCCTTCCGCGCCAGATGGAACATCACCACGGAGTCCTTGCCGCCGGAGAACAGCAGAACCGGACGTTCGAAGGTCGCGGCGACCTCGCGGAAGATGTGCACCGATTCGGCCTCGAGCGCCGCGAGATGCGAGAGCTCATAACCGTGGTGACGACGACGCCGGTCCTCGGTGTCGTCGGGACGACGTCCGTCGTCGGCGTCGATGGTGATGGCCACCGGAGCAACCCCCTTGACATGTCGAATAATCGACACTATGTGTTGACAATGTGACACAAACCGTAGGTGACTTCTCCGACGCGCGTCAACCGGCGCGTGCGGCGTCGCCACCGACCGCCCGGGTCGTCCGCATCGTCGAACTCCTCGCCGACGCCGAACAACCGGCGCTGACGCTGGCCGAGATCGTGCGTCAGACCTCGATGTCGCGCGCCACCGCGCACGCCGTAGTCTCCGAACTCGTCGACTGCGGATGGCTGATCCGGGACCCGTCGGCCGGCACCTTCGGCGTCGGACCAGCCTTCGTCGGCCTCGTCCGGAACGCCGACGGCGCGGACCACCTCGTACGGTGGGCGGCGTCGGCGGCGCGCGACCTGTGCGAACGGTTCGACGTCCCCTGTTTCGTCGCCCGACGGACCTCGGCCGACGCGGTGACCCTGGCGTCGCACGCCTTTCCGCCCCACCTGGCACCGGAGACCGCGCAGCATCCCTGGTTGCGCAACGGCAGCCGCATCCGGCTCCGCCCGCCGATCTGTCGGGAGTTCATCGCCTTCGACCCGGACGACGCCCGGTCGAACTGGATCGGCCAGGCCGCCGAGTCCACCCGCACCCGGCTGGGCATGGTGCTCGACGTCGTCGCCGAACGCGGCTACTCGATCGAGCGCATGACCGACGACCACGTGGCGATGATCGAAGCCCTGAGCTCCCTCGACACCATGTCGGACACCCTGCGCGCGCGGGTCGGCGACCTGCTCACCGAGCTGTCGGTCATCGATTACCTGCCCGAGGAGATCGACGCCTGCGCGGCCGACGGCACGGGGGTACCCGTGGTCACCATCGGCGCCCCCGTCTTCGACTCCGCCGGCCGGGTGGTCGCGGCCATCGTCGTCTGCCCGAACACCACCCTCGACGTGGACGAAGTGCGCCGACTCGGCGAGGCCACGCGTGCTGCCGCCGACGGGATCTCGAGTCATCTCAGCTGAGGGGCGGGTCGGCCGAACGAATGAACACTGCGCCCGGAAATACCCACGAAACGGACTTCCTGCGGAAAACTGGCCGGTGATCACGACACGTCACCGTCGCCACCAGCAAGGGAGTCGAGATATGCCCAGCACCAAGACGATCACCCGGTTGGCCGCCGCCGCCATCGCTCTGACCTCGGCTGCCGGGCTCGGCGTCGCGGCCACCGGCGACGCGAACGCGGTGTCCCGCGAGTATCCGCTGTCGACCTGCGTGGGCCTGAGCCCGAACGTCGTCGACGTCCCGTTCCTGGCGCGACGCACGATCGTGAGCACGTATGCCGGCAACGCCTACATCGCCGCCGACTTCACCAGCTACTTTCCCGGCGGCTACCAGTCCTCGGCCCGCCTGGACTGGCACAACCTGGCCACCGGCAAGCGCAGCTCGAAGGTCAGCAACGTCCGCGTGAACCCGCCGTACCAGGGCGTCCACTACTTCGTGATCCCCGTCAACCAGATCGGCAAGGGCCGGGTGAACGTGACCTTCAGCGCGGTCAACCGGAACGCGCTCTGGAGCGTGCCGTCCACGAGCTGCAGCGGGAGCATCGTCATCCCCTGAGCCGGACCGCCACCGATGACTTCCGGGGGCACCCAACCGCCCCCTAATCCGAAAGAAGCGACCCCATTGCTCCCTGAGGTGTGAGGAGCGATAGCGACGAGCCACGAAGGGCCTGGTGAGACAGGTTGCGGAGCCCTTCGTGGCTCGCTTCGCTCGCACCTCAGGGAGCAGAGATGTGGACGCTTAAGAGTGTTCTTTCGTAGTCCACGCAAGACCTGCAACGCTGCAGCCCGACACAACGGCGCCACTTCGACGGAACTTGCGCTGCCCCGACATGTGACCGGCAGACAACGCTCGAGAGCGTTCTGTTCATGCTCCCTGAGGTGCGAGTGAAGCGAGCCACGAAGGGCCATGTTCGATGCTCGCCCGCCCTTCGTGGCTCGTCGCTTGCGCTCCTCACACCTCAGGGAGCAGGGGTTATGGAGTTCTTTAGGGCTGAACAGCAGAGGAAACATCGAATGGTGATCGTCGCCAACATGTTTCGCGAGTTCGCCGAGATGATGCCGACGACAGCCGCCTCCTCGACGGCCGGATCCAGGAGCTCACCTATCGCCCCACACCGCACTTCTGACCCCGGCGATCACCCACACCGACTACCAACCAAGCACTTGCTAGGTTAGTCTCGGGGGCATGAGTGACGCCGTCATCCCACCTCCGCTCGGACCCGACGATCTGGGCCCGGATACCTCACCGGTCGCCTACGAGACCGGCGGCCCCGACGGCGCGGTGGCCTATGTGACGCTGAACCGCCCGGAGTACCGCAACGCGCAGAACTCGGTGATGACCTATTCGCTCGACGCCGCGTTCCGCAAGGCCGTCGACGACGCCTCGGTGAAGGTGATCGTGCTGCGGGCGAACGGCAAGCACTTCTCGGCCGGACACGACATCGGCACCCCCGAACGCGACTTCGACACCTACTACGAGAACGCGGCCGTCCTGCACTGGGACCACACCGACAAGACCGGTGCCGACCAGCGTCTCGCCCGCGAGATGGAGGTGTACATGGGGATGTGCCGCCGCTGGCGCGACATCCCCAAACCCCTCATCGCCCAGGTCCATGGCGCGTGCATCGCCGGCGGTCTCATGCTCGCCTGGATCTGCGACTTCATCGTCGCCTCCGACGACGCGTTCTTCTCGGACCCGGTCGCCCGCATGGGCATCCCCGGCGTCGAGTACTTCGCCCACGCCTTCGTGCTCGGCCCGCGCCGGGCGAAGGAGATCCTCTTCACCGGTGAACGTTTCACCGCTACGCAGGCGGCCGACTGGGGCATGGTCAACCACGTCGTTCCCCGGGAAGCCCTCGAGACCAAGGTGAACGAGATCGCCGAGAAGGCCGTCGCCATGCCGATGCAGGGGCTCTTCCTGAGCAAGAAGGCCGTCAACATCTGCGAAGACCAGATGGGCCTGCGCAACTCGATGGACTCGGTGTTCGGCTGGCACCACTTCGCGCACGCGGCCAACTCCGAGGCGGGTGGCGACTCGCTCGGCGGGATGGACGCGAAGTCGATGAAGGCGTCGGCGTCGACCGGCACTCGGGATCGGTGAGCTGACATGGACCTGCTGTTCGACGACGCCGCCGACGACTTCCGCGCCGAGGTCCGCACCTGGCTGGCCGATCATGTTCCGCGCGAACCGCTTCCGTCGATGGACACCGCCGAGGGATTCGAGGCGCACCGCGAGTGGGAGCGAACGATGGCCGCCGACCGGATGTCGGTCGTCAGCTGGCCGGAGGAATACGGCGGCCGCGATGCCCCGCTGCTGCACTGGGTCATCTTCGAGGAGGAGTACTACCGTTCGGGTGCTCCCGGACGCGTGAGCCAGAACGGCATCTTCCTGCTCGCACCCACCCTGTTCGAGCACGCGAGTCCTGCTCAGCTGGAACGCATCCTGCCGCGGATGGCCAACGCCGACGACATCTGGGGTCAGGCGTGGAGCGAACCCGAGGCCGGCAGCGACCTCGCCTCGCTGCGGTCGACCGCCGTTCGCACCGACGGCGGCTGGCTGCTCAACGGTCAGAAGACCTGGAGTTCGCGGTCGAGTTTCGCCGACCGCGCCTTCGGCCTGTTCCGCACCGACAAACAGGCACAGCGCCACAAGGGTCTCACCTACTTCATGTTCGACCTGCGCAGCGAGGGCGTGACCGTCCGGCCGATCGCACAGCTCGACGGCGAGGCCGGGTTCGCAGAGCTGTTCTTGGAGAACGTCTTCGTCCCCGACGATCCGTCGAATCCGGGCGAGTCGGGTGTCATCGGCGAGGTGGACAACGGGTGGCGGGTCGCGATGAGCACCGCCGCCAACGAACGCGGGCTGTCGCTGCGCGCACCCGGCCGGTTCCTGGCCACCACCGACCGCCTCGTCGAACTGTGGCGGTCGAACCGGGACGACGTCCCGTCGACGGCGAACACCGATGCGCGCGTGGCAGATGCGTGGATCGGGTCGCGAGCCTACGAGCTGTCCACGTATCAGACGGTGAGTCGTCTTGCGGCCGGTGGTTCGCTCGGCATGGAGTCGTCGATCAACAAGGTGTTCTGGTCGCAGTGGGACATCGCCGCTCACGAGACCGCCCTCGACCTGCAGGGCCCGGCCGCCGAGCTCGACGACCGGTGGACCGACGGCTACCTCTTCTCGTTGTCCGGGCCGATCTACGCGGGTACCAACGAGATCCAACGCAATGTCATCGCCGAGCGCCTGCTCGGCCTTCCCCGTGGAGATCGGTGATCATCATGGACTTCCGACTCTCCGACATCCACACCGACCTCGCCTCGACGGTGGACGCCATGCTGGGCAAGGCCGACATGCCGACCGCCACGCGCGCCTGGGCGGCCGGTGACCGCGCGGCCGTCGCCAAGGTCTACTCACAGCTGGCCGACGCGGGCATCAGCGGACTCCTGATCGACGAGTCACACGGCGGCAGCAGCGCCGGGGCCGTCGAGATGGTCGTCGCCGTCGAGCAACTCGGACGCCACTGTGCCCCGGGCCCGATCGTCGAGAGCGTCGCCGTGCTGCCGATCCTGCTGCACGACGCCGACGTGTCGGGCCCGCTCAGCGACCTCGCCGAGGGGCGGCTGGCGACCTGCGCGATCGGACCGCTCCAGCCGTTGGCCGCCGACACCGCCGCCGCCGATGTCTACCTCGTCGAGGACGGAGTGCTCTCGCGGGCCACCGTGCAGAGCACCGAGCCCTCGGTCGACAGCACCCGGACGTTGTCGCGGGTCACCGCCGGCGACGTCCTGGCCACCGGGGTCGATGCGTCCGACGCCGCGGACGCAGGTGCACTGGCCACGGCCGCGCAGCTGCTCGGCCTGGGTCAGGCGATGCTGTCCATCGCCTCGGAATACGCGCAGTCGCGCAAGCAGTTCGGCCGACCGATCGGGTCGTTCCAGGCCGTCAAACATCATCTCGCCGACGTGGCGATCGCCATCGAGATGGCCCGCCCCCTCGTTCACGCAGCCGCCCTCGGCGTCGACGGCCAGGTGCCGGAGGGCACCGACGTCTCGCGCGACATCTCGGCGGCGAAGGTCGCGGCCGCCGAGGCCGCCGACCTGTCGGCCCGCCGCTCGCTGCAGGTGATGGGGGCGATCGGGTATACCGCCGAGCACGACATCTCGCTGTACATCACCAAGACCCGGGCGCTGCTCAACGCCTGGGGCTCCCCTGCCGTACACCGCCAACGCATCCTGGAGACGCTGTGACCGTCAGTACCGGCATCGAAAGCCCGGCCATCGGCGCCGAGGAACGGGAGGCACTCGTCGAGGCGGTGCGGGATCTCCTGCGTCGCCGGGGCGATTCGACGACGGTCCGCACGGCCATGTCCGCCACGGGGCGCATCGACTCGAACCTGTGGCAGACGCTGTGCACCGAGATCGGCGTCGCCGCGCTGGCTGTCCCCGAGCGATTCGGCGGTGCCGGGGCGTCATGGATGGAGTCGGCCGCGGTGCTCGAAGAACTGGGCGCCGCACTGAGTCCCGTCCCCGCGCTCGGCTCCGCACTCGCCACCGGCACGATCCTGCTCGCGGGTGACGACGACGCGTCGTCGCGACTTCTGCCCGCCCTGGCCGCCGGCGAGCGGACCGCGGCGGTGTGCTGGGCCGGTGAACGCGGCTGGCAGACCCCCGGTGTGCGTGCCGACGCCGGACTCCTCACCGGGACAGCCCACTTCGTCGTCGACGGCGAGTCGGCCGACGTGCTCCTCGTGCTCGCGGCCGGCCCCGGGACACACCTGACCCTGCACGAGGTGGCCGCCGATGCGGACGGCGTCTCGGTGTCGCCGATGCCCGTCCTCGACCCGACCCGGGCGCTGTCCTCGGTGCGCTTCGACGAGGTGGCGTCCGCGGCGATCCCCGCGCCGGACGATCTCGCGTCCCGGCTCCGTGCGCTCGCCTGGGCCCTGCTGTCCGCCGAGCAGGTCGGGGGCGCGCAGCGAACGCTCGACCTCACCGTCGAGTACACCAAGTCCCGCAAGCAGTTCGGGCGCACCATCGGCTCGTTCCAGGCCCTCAAGCATCGGATGGCCGACATGTACGTGCTGGTCGAGACGGCGCGGTCGATCTCCCGCGCCGCCGTGGCCGCCCTCGCCGCCGACGACCCGGACGCCGACGACCTGGCGCTGGCCGCCAACGTGTACTGCTCCGATGCCTATCGTCGTGTCGCGGGCGAGGCCATCCAGCTGCACGGCGGCATCGGCATCACCTGGGAGCACGACATCCAGCTCTATTTCAAACGCGCACAGGCCACGTCGCAGATGTTCGGTGCCCCGCACACCGCGGTGACCGAAGCGGCCCGCGCACTGCGCTGACCCGACCTCAGTGCCGCCGCGGCCGCCACCGGGCGAGCAGCCGCTCGACCGGATCGGTCAGCAGCAGTAGGAACAGCGGCAGATTTCCGCTGCGCGGGAACACGATCGCGACGCCCAGTGCGACCGCGAGGATGATGAACGTGGCGACTCCGCTCGACGAGGCAACCCATCGGTCGGTGGCGTCGTCGTCGGCGAGCAGTTCCCGGTGCCGACGGCCCCATTCGGCGATCCCGATGAGCGAGCCGACCGAGACGGCCAGCACACCGATGTAGAGGATGTTGGCCTGTTCGATGTGGGCGCCGTCGATGAGGGCCGTCGCGAAGGGCAGCGCCACGATCGTGAGCAACCAGATGAAGTGGAGGTTGATCAGCGTGCGGTCGTAGGCGCGGAAGTACTCCATCGTCTGATGGTGCTGGCGCCACAGGATCCAGATGACGCCGAAACTGATGATGAAGCTGACCAGTTCGATCGAGTTGTCGGACACCACGTCCGCGACCGACGAATCCTCGCGCAGGTCGTTCGCGATATCGACGAGCGGGAGCACCAGCAGGGTCAGCGCGATCGCGACCACCGCGTCGGCGAATGCGATGAGCCGGCTCAGTCCCTCTCCCGACTGTCGGTTCTCCGGTTCTGCCATGCGATGCACTGTAGAACGACCGACGGGCGACCGGTGGGTCAGACGGCGAAGGCCGCCTCGACCGTTGCCTCGTCGAGTCCGTAATCGGCGAGCTGGTACCGGTGCTGCGGTTTGCGCGCACCCGACCGGCTCTCCTCGTCGAGCGCGGTCACCGCCGCACGCGCGTCCTCCGACATCGGGGTGTCCAGCGCCGCGTACACCCGCTCGACGGTGCCCATCGGGTCGTTGCGCAGATCGGTGAAGTCGATGTCGAGGAACTGGGCCGGGTCGTACCGCTTCCGTGCGGTGGAGAACTCACGGAGTCCGCGTGACCACAGCTCGAGTTGGTCCTGGCCCACTTGCTCGCCGGTGAACGTCGTCGACCATCCCGGGGTGGCGTGTTCGGCCAAGCTGCACATCGACGCGATGAGAGTGCTGGGCGGCCGGTGCGTCTGGATCACCAGGGCATCCGGGTACGCCGCCATGAGCGCGTCGAGCGCGAACAGATGGCTGGGGTTCTTGAGCACCCACCGCTTGCCGGGGTCGTTGAGCCCGATCAGCTGCAGGTTCTTGCGGTGTCGGAGATACGCCGGCGTCCAGTCCTGTTGGGCGAGCCACCTCGAGTAGGTCGGGATGTGCGCGAGGGATTCGTACGAGATCGACATGACGCTCTGGCGGAGCAGCTGCCAGCACTCCTCGACCTCGCCGGCGTCCATGTAGTGCAACCCCATGAACTCGGGATTCTCGACGTGATGTTGCTCGAATCCGGCCTGGATCTGCTGGTAGACGGGATTGTCCGACCAGGTGTCGCGCGGCGGCCGGGGCTGCGGGAACTCGGCGAGCCACATCTCGACGCCCTGGTGCGCCGGATCGGCGGCCAGGAGTCGGTGCAGCGCAGTCGTTCCCGTCCGCGGCAGGCCGGTCACGAAGATCGGCCGCGTCACCTCGACGTCGGCATACCCCGGGTTCGCCTTCCACGACGCCTCGCTGAGCAACCGGGCGACCAACGCACCCTTGAGGAAGAAGCGGAACATCTTGCTGCCGATCTCGGTCAGCCCCGCCTCGAAGCGGTAGGAGTCGAGCAGGATGCCCAACGGCTCCAGGTACTCGGTGTCCCCGAAGTCGTCGAGGCCGGTGGCGCGACTGGCCGAGGAATGCAGGTCCTCGATCGTGCCGACGTCGGTGCGTGCCGCACTAGTCATGGTATTCACCGCAATTCACGTCCAGGGTGTGCCCGGTGATGGCGCGCGCCATCGGCGAGGCGAGGAACACGACGGCGTCGGCGATCTCGTCCGGCTCCGGCAATCGCTTGAGGTCGGACTTCGACGCCGTCTGCTCGTAGACGTCGTCGGGTGAGATCCCGTATTTCTTGGCGACCTCGCCGAAGTACCACTTCAGCTGGTCGTCCCAGATGTAACCCGGTGCGACCGAGTTGATGCGAATCCCCTTGTCGCCGAGTTCGGAGGCCAGCGACTGCGACATCGCCAGCAGCGCCGACTTCGCGATCTTGTAACTGCCGTAACGGGGTTCGGAGTGCCGGATGACCATCGAGTTGATGTTCACGATCGAGCCGTCGGCCTCGGCCAGCGCGTCGGTGAACGCGCGGATGACCCGCAGTGTGCCCAGCACGGTGACGTCTATGCTGCTCGCGATCTGATCGAAGTCGGTGCGGGACAACGGCTTCATCGACGGGAGCGCGAAGGCGTTGTTGACCAGCACATCGGCCCGGCCGAACTCGTCAACGGTGGTGGCGACCAGATTGTCGACGGCGGCGTCGTCGGTGATGTCGGCCGGGACGACGAGACTGGTCCCGCCGGCGGCGTCGATCTCGGCGGCGACCTCCTTCAGCCTTGATTCCGTACGGGCGGCGAGGACGACCCGTGCGCCCTCCGCGGCGGCGCGCAGGCAGATCGACCGCCCGAGTCCCGGACCGACACCCGAGACCACGACGACCTTGTCGGCGAGCAGACCCCCCTGTGCGCTCATCCCAGCATCCTTTCGGCGAACCCGCGCTGACGTGCCGTGATCCGCTCCGCCCAGCCGTCGGCGTCGATCCTGTTGTGCTCGAGGTGCGGCAGATGGTCGGCGACTTCGTCGAACGCGACGACCTGTGCGGTCGGGCCCAGGTCCGGGCCGATCGGCGAATCACTGCGCTGCCACCGGAACTGCAGGATGCCCGTCGACCGGCCGGTCGTCTCGATCCAGTTCGCGACGCCCGGGTCGCGGTGGGACACCACCATCCGGATCATGCCGTCCGGATCCACCTGCGCCTGAGCGGAGTTCAGGCTGGTCTGGTGGTTGACGTAGTCCAGCGAGATGTACCACATGCTGCCAAGCTGGAATCCCTGGTACGGGGCGTCGGACCGCGGAATGGTGATCATCATCGCCTCGTCGGGCCCCAACCGGAAGTGTCCGACGGAGGAGAACTGCGTGCTGAGGCCGCCGGGGGTCTGCCGCGGTTCGGTGAACGTGTTGACCGGCTCGTCGAGGTAGAACCACTTCGGGAAATTGAACCAGGTGTTGATGCGAGCCGTCAGCATCTTGCCGGCCGTCGCGTACCGGCGGGACACCCGGGCCAGGTCCGGCTCCGGCGGCGCGGTCCCGATGGTGTCGACCCGTTCGATGGTGATCGACCCCTTGCGTTCGGACCAGTCGGAGTAGACCTCGCGCACCGCGAGCATCGACGCGCCCTCCCCGAGCGGGAAGTAGTCGTCCGGCGCATCCGGGATGGGTGGGCCGAAGGTCAGTTCGAACGACCCGTCGTCGGCGATCGTCAGCCGCCGGTCGTCGAACGCATCCTCGCCGCCCGGTACCGACGAGGCCGTGTAGTCACCACGCAGGACCTGGAAGCTGAGATCGGTTGTCGTACCGCGCCGCCCGCGTACCCGGTAGGTCCCGGTGGGCTCGACGTCGGCGTGATAGTAGAGCGTGTCCGGATTGTCCAGGCCCATCTTGGTCGACGGCCCGGTGGACGTCACGAAGTTCGGGTGGGAGATGGACCGGGCGCGCACCAGCTGGACGATGGCGGCGATACTCCCCGCGAGGTAGTCGTAGCCTTCGGCGAGATCTTGGTCGGTCTCGGCGAAATCGGCCGATGCGACCAGCTTCTCGGCCTCCGCGATCGCGTCGAGGAGGGGCTGCGTGACCAGCGGTGCGCCACTCGTTGTTTCGGTTGACGATGTCTCGGTCGTCGCTGTCTCGGTGCTCGTCGCGTCATCGACGGTCATAGCCAGGTGTCCCCGCCCGTCCATGTGAGGAAGTTTTCCAACTCTGCCTGTGCGGGTGTGACCCGCGGGTGTTCGGTCGACAGGTAGCCGCCACGGTAGAACAGCAACGGCTTGTCCTGCAGCACTTCTCCGAGAGTCAGTGCGCGGCCGATGACGATGTGATGGTCGCCGCCGTCGGTGACGGTCTCCACGTCGCATTCGACCCAGGTCAGGCTGTGCCGGATGACGGGGAGGCCGGCCGGTGACGGGTCCCAGGTGACGTTCGCGAACTTGTCGTCGCCGGGGGCGCCGAAGGCGGCGCTGACGTCCTGCTGGCGGTTCGACAGGACGTTCACACAGAACTTGCCCGTCTTCTCTATGACCTTCCAGCTCCGGGAGGTCTTCATCGGGCAGAAGAGGACCAGCGGCGGATCGAGCGACAACGCGGCGAACGACTGGCACGCGAACCCGACCGGCTTGCCCGCGTCGTCGAGGGTCGTGATGACGGTGACGCCGGTACAGAACTGGCCCATCGCCGTTCGGAACTGACGGGAGTCGAAGTCGGCGGACCCGTACGGCGAACGCGTGGACTGCTGGGCCGTGGCGCCGGAGGGCATCTCGGACAAGGGCATCTCAGCCCTTGAACCCGACGCTGAAGTCATGCCCCCACAGACTCACTGCCGTGCTCTCCCGGGCGATCCACTCGTCGTCCTTCACCGTGCGCCCCTCACAACCGAATTCGATGTCGAAGCCGCCGGGTGTCTTCATGTAGAAGGACAGCATGAGGTCGTTGACGTGTCGGCCGAGGGTCGCCGACATCGGCACCTTCTTGCGCAGCGCGCGGTCGAGGCACAGGCCGACGTCGTCGGCGTTCTCCACCTCCACCATCAGGTGGACGATGCCGGTGCTGTTCGGGATCGGCAGGAAGGCCAGCGAATGGTGCCGGGGGTTGCAACCGAGGAAGCGCAGCCACGGCACCTCGTCGCCCTCTTCGCGGCCGACGACCTGCGGCGGGAGGCGCATCGAGTCACGGAGCTTGAATCCCAGGACGTCCCGGTAGAATTCGAGCGCTGCCTTGTCGTCGGAGCAGGTGAGCACCACGTGGCCCAGACCCTGCTCCTCGGTGACGAAGCGATGCCCGTACGGGCTGACGACGCGCCGGTGCTCCAGCGCGGCGCCGTGGAAGACCTCCAGGGTGTTGTCCGCCGGGTCGTCGAAGACGATCATCTCGGCGACCCGACGGTCGGCGACCTCCTCGTCCTTGCCCTCGCGGAAGACCACACCCGCACGCGACAGCCGATCCCGGACATCCTGCAACTCAGCGGCATTCGCGACCTCCCAGCCCGCGCAGGCGAGCCGGTCGTGCTCGGACGGCACGATGACCAGACGGGCCGGGAAATCGTCCATCCGGAGATACAGGGCACCGTCGGTGAGACCAGAGCCCTCGATCATGCCGAGGACCTTGAGGCCGTAGGTGCGCCACGCCTCGATGTCGGTGGCCTCGATCCTCATGTACCCCAACGAGCGAATCGGACTGTCACTCATCTCGATCAATCCTGTCTTGTCCCTGCTCCCTGAGGAGCGAGCTTGCGAGCCACTTCCCTGCTCCCTGAGGAGCGAGCTTGCGAGCGTCACGAAGGGTCACACCATCGTGTCGCCGATGGGAATCCCGAACTCGCCGTTGCCGAATGCGACGTAGGCGCGCTCCGGGTCGTTCGCGGCGTGCACGCGGCCGGCGTGGGCGTCGCGCCAGAAGCGCTGGATCGGCGTCCCGTTCTCCAGGGCGTGGGCGCCCGAGTTCTCGAAGAGTCGGTCGATCGCGGCGATCGCACGTCCGGTCGCACGCACCTGGTCGCGTCGAGCGGACAGCCGCAGTTCCATCGGGACCTCCTCGCCGGCGAGGATGAGGTCGTACTCGGCCTGCAGGTTGCCCGACAGCTGGCGCCACGCGGCGTCGATGTCGCTGGCGGCCTCGGCGATCCGGACCTTGGCGAACGGATCCTCCTTGGCCTTCTCGCCCGCGTAGGCGGCCCGGACCCGCTTGCCCTGGTGCTCGACGTGGGCGCGGTAGGCGCCGTAGGCCATGCCGACGATCGGCGTCGCGATGGTGCTGGGATGGATGGTGCCCCAGGGCATCTTGTAGACCGGCGCGGTGTTGCGCTCGAGGCCCGGGCTCTGCCCCATCGACATCGTGCGCATGCTGAGCATGCGGTGCCGGGGCACGAACACGTCCTTGACCTCGATGGTGTTGGACCCTGTGCCGCGCAGACCGACGACGTTCCACACGTCCTTGATCGTGTAGTCCTCACGCGGGATCAGGAAGCTGACGAAGTCGACGGGCTTGCCGTTCTTGATGACCGGACCCCCGACAAAGACCCAGTCAGCAGTCTCGCAACCCGACGACCACGCCCACGAACCGTTGACCTTGTAGCCGCCGTCGACGACCTCACCCATGCCCATCGGCGCGTACGACGACGAGATCCGGACATTGGTGTCCGAACCCCACACGTCTTCCTGCGCCTGCTGGTCGAAGAGGGCGAGGTGCCAGTTGTGGACGCCGATGATGCCCGACACCCAGCCGGTGGACCCGCAGGCCGACGCGATCCGGCGGACCGCTTCGTAGAAGGTGACCGGGTCGACCTGGTAGCCACCCCACTGCTCGGGCTGCAACAGCCGGAAGAAGCCGGCGGTCTCGAGGCTCGAGACGGTCTCGTCGGGGATTCGACGCAGATCCTCGGTCGACTGCGCACGCTGCTCGAGTTCCGGGAGCAGGACGTTGATCTTCTCCAGGACCTGCTCGGCGGCTTCGCTCCGTTGTGCTGGCATCTCGCCTGCTCCTACTCGTCTCTCCTCGGCCGGACGAGCCGGCCGCTGTACCCATCGAGTTCGAGATTAGAACACGTTCTCATTTCTGTCGAGGACTGGGACTTTATGCCCATGTACAGGCCCGATCGGCGTTCGGGACGACGATCGGGCTGACAAATCTGAAACGTGTTCTAGTATTGGGTACAGTTCTTCGACGCGACACCAGCCACAGACAGGAGAGGGCACATGTCTTCAGGACCCGAGACGATGACCCCGAGCAGCCCCGGCGCGCCGAGCGCAGCCGTCGCCTCCGACGGGGCCGATGTGGGTATCCGGGAGATCGACACGGGTGCGCCGCCCACCCGGTTCGCGCGCGGCTGGCACTGCCTCGGCCTGCACGAGGAGTTCGACGACGGCAAGCCCCACTCCGTCACGATCTTCGGCACCAAGCTGGTGGTCTGGGTCGACACCAAGGGCGAGGTGAACGTGCTCGACGCGTTCTGCCGGCACATGGGCGGTGACCTCTCCCAGGGCAAGCTCTCGGGCGACAACGTGGCGTGCCCGTTCCACGGCTGGCTGTGGAAGGGCAACGGACGCTGCGCCGGCGTGCCCTACGCCAAGCGCAACCCGAAGCTCGCCAAGACCCGTTCGTGGCCGTCGATGGTCCGCAACGGCCAGATCTTCGTCTACAACGATCCCGAGGGCAATCCGCCCCCGGAGGAGTGCATCATCCCCGAACTCGAGGAATTCGGGTCCGACGAGTGGACGCCCTGGACCTGGAACCGCATCGTGATCGAGGGGTCCAACTGTCGCGAGATCATCGACAACGTCGTCGACATGGCGCACTTCTACTACGTGCATTTCGCTCTTCCGGATTACTTCAAGAACGTCTTCGAGGGTGAGATCGCCGCGCAGTACATGAATTCGCACGGCCGGCCCGACGTCACCCTCGGCACCAATTACGGCGACAGCCGCCTCGAATCGATCGCAGCGTATTACGGCCCGTCGTACATGTTGAACCCGATGATCCAGTACTACGGCGGCTACGCGGTCGAGACCATCCTCACCAACTGCCACTACCCGATCGACGAGAACTCCTTCGTCCTGATGTACGGCGTGATGGCCAAGGTCCCGGACGGCCTGACCGCCGAACAGGCGTCGAAGATGGCCACCAAGATCAGCGCCGGGGTCGAGGTGGGCTTCCTGCAGGACGTCGAGATCTGGAAGAACAAGACCCGGATCGACAACCCGCTCCTCGTCGAGGAGGACGGCCCGGTGTACCAGCTCCGCCGCTGGTACGACCAGTTCTACGTCGACAAGGCCGACGTCACCGACGAGATGACCGGCCGGTTCGAGTACGAGATCGACACCTCCAAGGCCCTTGAGAGCTGGAACGAGGAGATCCAGGAGAACCTGCGCCGCCAGGAGGCCGAGAAGGCTGCGGAATCCACGGCGTCGGAATCCACGGAGAAGGCCGAGGTCTGACGTGACCCGGGCGGCAGGGGTTCGGATGGCAGGGGCTCCCGGGGGTTCCGACCGTTGGGCGAAGGCGCCCGACTTCCAGAACGATCCGGACCGGCTCGCCCGGGTTCACGAGGCCACCCGCCGCGACCGCGAGCACTACCTGCAGGGTGGGATGCGCGAGATCGAGTGCCGGGCATGCCACGCCTGTGTGCTGGTGAAGAAGACCAGTTCGTTCCACACCAGCGTGCAGTGGAACGCCGACGCCCGGGACCGCTGCCTCGGCCTCGAGCAGATGCGCGCCGGCGGCGACGACGGGAACGGCCCGCTGCTGCCCGGAGCGATGATGCCGACGTGCGCCCGGCTGTCGGCGAGCATCGACCACGGGGTCACCGAGGGCATCATCCCGGCCGAGTCGCCCGCCACCGATCCCGACGGCTACTGGTGATCGGTTAACCGGAACTGCAGCACCATTAGATAACACAAGGCTCAGGCATCACACCGGTCACACGTTCGTCACTCCTGGGGAACGATCGACGACACGCCGTCCCGCCTCGGCCAAGCTGTCGTCATGTCCGTTTCGATGACGCGCGCCAGGCGCGTGACCTGCACCATCGCACTCACTGCCGCGTTGTCGGTCGGTGTTCCCCTTGCCGGCTCCCCACTCCTCGACACCGGTCACGCCGCGGCCGCGGGGTCGTCGGATTCCTCCGGTTCGGTCCCGATCTATCTGCCGATCCCGACCACCGTCGGCCTCAACGCGCTCGGGGCGGCGATCACCCAGATCGGCAAGCCGTACAAGTGGGCCGGCGTCGGCCCGCATTCGTGGGACTGCTCCGGGCTGGTGCGGTGGGCGTTCTACACGACCGGCGTCCAGCTCCCCCGGACCAGCCAGCAACAGGCGAAGGTCGGACACGCGATCCCGTTCCGTGCACTCGCACCGGGGGACATCATCATCTTCGGCCGCGACGCCGGGCACGTCGGCATCTACGCGGGCGCCGGTCGGGTGTTCAACGCCTACGGCCCCAACGGCGTCCCCATCGGATTCACGAAGCTGAAGGACATGGGCTACATCAAGACGATTCGTCGGTTCGGTTGATCTCGACTCGGTCGGCGGCACCCGCACGCGGCCATACGGTGCTCAGCACCCAGAATCCGACGACGACGAGGAGCAGGATCGCGACCACGACGGTCCCGATCAGTCCGTAACCCGCCTGCATGTCGGGGAGGTCGGCGTCGAGCGCCTCGGACACGCGGTCGGAGAACAGATGCGCGGCGGGGTCGCTCAGCGTGCGGATGCCGACGACGAGCACGATGACCGACGCCAGCCCGATGAGGCCGATGGCGGACGGGCGCAGACGTGGGCGCCACCAGCCGAGGGCGGCGACCACCGCGATCACGGCACCGAGCACCACCACGCTCAGGCCCGGGCGGCCGGTGTTGTCCTCGAAGAAGAACGCGACATCGTCGTCGCTGGCGCCCAGGATCGTGACGCGTCCCAACCCGGTGATCGACGGCTCCACGCCCTCATCGGTACTGCCCCACTGCACCTGTGCCAGGAGCACCAGCAGCAGACCACCCGCCAGCATCGTCGGCCACGCGAGGCCGCGGAGTCGTTCGCCCGTCCCTTCATGCTTGGTCATCCGATCAGGGTGCCATGAGCCGACGTCGGTGGATATCGGTCGGACTATCCGCAACGCCGTCCGCGACCGATGAGTTTGCGCGACCCTGTCAGTCAGAAGTTTCGACGGGCAGTCGTCCACCAGTTCACGCGGAGCAAGAAAGAGGACCCAGCAATGGCCGAGTATGCAGCCCCCTCCGGGGCACCGATCTGGTTCGACCTGATGAGCAGTGACACCGCGAAGGCCGAGGAGTTCTACGGCGCGATCTTCGGCTGGGAGGCCGAGGCCCCCGACGAGGAGATGGGCGGTTATCGCAACTTCCACAAGAACGGCAAGCGGGTGGCTGGGCTGAGCCCGGTGATGGAAGGCGCCGGGCCGCCCGACATCTGGACGGTGTACCTCCACACTGAGGATGCCGACGCCACGGTGAAGGCCGTCGAGTCGGCCGGGGGCTCGATCATGGTGCCGCCGATGGCCATCGGCGAGGAGGGCACGATGTTGATGGCCTTCGACACCGCGGGGGCGGCGATCGGGTTCTGGCAACCGAAGAATCACAAGGGGTACACCGAGTTCGGCGAGCACGGCACGCCCTACTGGTTCGAGTGTCAGAGCATGGACTACGCCAAGTCCGTCGAGTTCTACCGGACCGTGCTCGGCGCGCGCATCGAGGAGGTCGGCACCGGTGGCGACCCGGACGCCGTCGGGCCCGACAGCTACGGCCAGATCTTCTACGGTGAGGCGTCGTACGCGGGGATCATGGACTCGGTCAAGCTCTTCCCGGCCGGGGTGCCGTCGTTCTGGCAGGTCTACATCACCGTCGACGATGTCGCTGCCACGGTGAAGCAGGCCGAGTCGCTGGGCGCGGAGATCCTCATGGCCGGCGAGGACACCCCGTACGGGACGCTGGCCGCGATCAAGGATCCGATGGGCGCCCTGATCTGTCTGGGACATCCGCCCGCCGGCATGTGACGCGCAGCCGCGGTAGGGCTCGGTGCGCACCGAGTCCTACCGCGCAGGTCATCGGCGGCGTCAAACGTTCATCCCGCCGCAACGCGATGGCCGACGGCACCCTGTAGCGTCCGACTTCCACAGACACGATTCACCGTCATATCGCGTGGAACTCGTCGGCGTAGAACAGGATTCGCATGTCGGCACACGATTCGGCCGTCCCTCCCGCCTCCGTGCAGAGCTACCTCGACGAGGTCCCCACCTGGCGAGACGGCACACCCGCCCGCGCACACTCCGCAACCCGCTACTGCCGGGATCTCGTAGCCCCGCCCTTCCGACAAACCCACCCGTTTTCCGTAAACCCACCCGGTCCGAGCGTGGTGGGTTTACGGAAAAGGGGTGGGTTTGCGGATGCGGCTCCTCACCGCACCCCGGGTGCCCGGAGGAGTTCGCCGGTGACGACCCCGCGAATCGTGCGGACCGCCACGCCGCTCCATGCCAGGACGAGGACCGTGAACCCGGCGACGGCCACGACCTCGAAGACCGTCCCACCGACGGTGAGGGCCAGCGCACTCGAACCCGTGACGTAGGTGCCGAGGGGGAAGGTGAACGCCCACCAGGTCATCGCGAACGGCATTCCCGACCTCAGGGTCCGCGCGGTGAGCCGTGTTGCGACGGCGATCCACAGGGTTGCCGCCACCCAGACGGTGAGGCCATAACCGACCGTAAACGAATGCAAGGTCTCAGCCATGGGCGCGTCGACGACATGGGGTGCGACGTGGGCCAGCAGGCACGCCGCGGTGACCGATTGGCCGAGCGGTCCGAGGACGATCCACCAGGTGGGGACCATGTGCGCGGCGCCGACGTCGCCGGTGCGCAGCCGCGACGCCAGCACCCACAGAATGGGGAGCGAGGCGAGTGCGGCCAGCACGAACATCGCGCAACCGATCCCCATCACCACATGCGACGCCCAACCAGCGGACAACTGCGGGGTGAGCACCGCGGCCGCCGACGCCGAGACCATCGGGGGGACGACGGGCATCAGCCAGCCGCCGAACGCGTCGCCGACCGACGAGCGGCCGACGATGAGATGCCGATACGGGATGACCACCGCGGTGACGACCCCGCCGATCGTGCCGACGACCCAGCACACGAGGTCGATCCCCAGCGCCAGATCCCGGCCGATCACCGTCGCTCCGACGACCATCGTGCTGGTCCCGACCGTCATGATCGCCATCGGCACCGCACCGTAGAAGTGGGCGACGACGGGGTGGGCGTGATGACCGCGGGCGACCTCCGGGTCGCGGACCCAGTGCCGGACCGTGGCGACCAGCACGACGCCAAACACCGCGCAGGCCAACAGCCAGAAAACGGTTGCCACCTCCGCTAGACCCGTGGGCTGCCAGGGCAGGCTGTGCGCGGCGATCGCGATGATCCCCGTGCCCATCACCGCGGCGAACCAGTTGGGCGGCACGTAGGAGGCGCGACGCCGCCCCACCGCGCGGGCTGTTGCGGTCCCGAGGTCCGGTGCTGCGAGTCCGGCGGAGGCAGTGGTCGTGGTCATGTCCATCACGTTCCCGCGAATCCAACGACGCCGGTAGGACCCGAATCGTTGGCAGGGCACAACCGCCGTTTGTATCCGGGGTACCACCGCCGCTTGTACCCTCGAGCGATGGTGCTGAGTCCGCGGATGCCCGACCTCGCGTCCCTCGAGACCCTGCAGGCGGTGGTCGGGACGGGCAGCCTCAACGCCGCCGCGACCCAACTCGGCGTCACCCAGCAGGCGGTGTCGGCGCGCATCCGCGCCATGGAGACGCAGCTCGGCGTCGCCCTGCTGACGCGCACGCCGCGCGGTTCGGTGCCGACCCAGTCCGGACGACTCGTCGCCGAATGGGCCGACCGCCTGCTGACCCTGGCCGGCGAATTCGACGCCGGTCTGGCCGCCCTACGCCTCGAACGACGTGATCAGCTGCGCCTGGCCGCCAGCCTGACCGTCGCCGAGCACCTCCTGCCCCGCTGGCTCGTCACGTTCGCCGCCCAGCATCAGCCCGCCCCCAAGGTGTCGTTCACCGCGACCAACTCCGATCACGTGTACGACCTAATCCGTGCCGGCGACATCGAACTCGGCTTCGTGGAAGGGTCCCGCGTCCAGACCGGTCTGCGCAGCCGGGCCGTCGCGCGCGACAAGCTGATCCTCGTCGTACCACCGGGTCATCCGTGGACGCGGCTGCGGCGGCCGGTCACGGCCGCCGATCTCGCCCGCACTCCATTGGTGACGCGTGAGGAGGGCTCGGGCACCCGGGAGTTTCTCGAGCGCGCCCTGACCAGGACCCTCGGCCCCGGACGCGAGGCCGCGCCACCCGTCCTGGAACTGTCCACGACGGCGTCGGTGCGGGCGGCGGTCATCGCAGGAGCCGGTCCGGCGGTCCTCAGTGACCTCTCGGTGGCCGACGACCTCGGTCACCGGCTCACCCACGTCCCGATAGCCGACCTCGACCTCGCCCGGCCGCTACGCGCGGTCTGGTTGTCGGGCCCGCAACCGAGTGCCGGCGCCGCGCGCGACTTCCTCGCGCATATCAGCCGAAGCTGAGCGGCAACCGGCAAGCGGCCCAGCGGATCGCTGCTCAGACCCCGGCGTTCGCGTCCTGCTTCTTCTTGAGCTCGAGGGCGATGTCGATGAGCTGGTCCTCCTGGCCGCCGACCAGCTTGCGGCTACCCGCCTCGAGGAGGATCTCCGCGGCCGAGACGCCGTAGCGTTCGGCGTGGCCCTCGGCGTGCTTGAGGAACGAGCTGTAACAGCCGGCGTAGCCCATCATCATGGCCGAGCGGTCGACGAGGCACTCCGACGGCATCGCCGGTCGGACGACATCCTGTGCGGCGTCGGCGATCTTCATGAAATCGACGCCCGTGGTGATGCCGAGCTTGTCGCACACACCCACGAAGGCCTCGGTGGGCGTGTTGCCGGCCCCCGCGCCGAAACGCCGGATCGAGCCGTCGATCTGCTGGGCACCCGCTCGAATCGCGTTGACCGAGTTGGCAACCGCGATGTCGAGGTTCTCGTGCCCGTGGAACCCGACCTGCGCGTCGTTGCCGAGTTCGGCCACCAGGGCCTGGACCCGAACGGTCACGTCCTCGAGGACGAGCGCACCGGCGGAGTCGACGACGTACACACACTGACACCCGGCATCGGCCATGATGCGGGCCTGCTTGGCGATGACCTCCGGCGGCTGGCTGTGGCTCATCATCAGGAACCCGACGGTCTCCAGACCGAGATCGCGCGCGAGCCCGAAGTGCTGGATCGAGACATCGGCCTCGGTGCAATGCGTCGCGATGCGGCAGATCTGACCGCCGTTGTCCTGCGCCGCGCGGATGTCGTCCTTGGTGCCCAGCCCCGGCAGCATCAGGAAGGCGATCTTGGCTCGCTTCGCCGTCTCCGCGGCGGCCTTGATCAGCTGCTGCTCAGGGGTTTTGGAGAAACCGTAGTTGAACGACGACCCGCCCAGACCGTCACCGTGGGTCACCTCGATGACCGGCACACCGGCCTCGTCGAGCGCGCCGACGATCGCACGCACCTCGTCCTCGGTGAACTGGTGACGTTTGTGGTGGCTGCCGTCACGCAGCGACGAGTCCGTGATGCGGATGTCGAGGGTGTCAGAGTACTTGCGCGCGTTCGCCATCAGCTTCGGTTCGCGCGGTGTCAGAACCACATTGGTGCTCATGCGGGGACTCCCAACTTGGTTTTCGCGATCTCTTCGCCGACCTTCGTGGCGGCAGCGGTCATGATGTCCAGGTTCCCGGCGTACGGCGGGAGGAAGTCCCCCGCACCCTCGACCTCGACGAAGATCGACACCCGGGCGTGCCCGCCGTTCAGGACGCTCGGCGGGTCGAACTGGGGATCCTGCAGCAACCGGTATCCCGGCACATAGGCCTGGATCTCCTTCTCCCGGCGGTGGATCGACTCGGCGATCGCATCGGTGTCCGCATCCTCGGGGATGGCACAGAAGATGGTGTCGCGCATGATCATCGGCGGGTCGGCCGGATTCAGGATGATGATCGCCTTGCCGCGCTGCGCGCCGCCGATCGTCTCCACACCTGCCGACGTCGTCGCGGTGAACTCGTCGATGTTCGCGCGGGTGCCCGGCCCGGCCGACACCGAGGCGACCGACGCGACGATCTCGGCATACGGCACCGGCACAACCGAACTCACCGCATGCACCATCGGGATGGTCGCCTGACCGCCGCACGTGATCATGTTGGTGTTCGGCGCATCGAGATGCTCGCGGAGATTGGCCGGCGGCACCACCGCGGGGCCGACGGCGGCCGGGGTGAGATCGACGGCGATGATGCCCGCCTCTTCGTACTTCGGCGCGTACTCGCGGTGCACATAGGCCGAGGTCGCCTCGAAGATCAGATCCGGGCGTTCCGAGGACGCCAGCAGTTCGTCGGCACCACCACTCATCGTGATGAGGCCATGATCGGCCGCGCGCTTCATACCCTCGGAGGCGGCATCGATGCCAACCATCCAGCGCGGCTCGATCACCTCGGAGCGCTCCAGCTTGTACATCAGATCGGTGCCGATGTTGCCCGACCCGATGATCGCTGCGGTCAGCTTGGCTGCCACGGGTTCCTCCTCTTGCTTGGTGAAAGCTGTTGTTGTCTCGGTGAATCGAGGGACTCTTCGTGTCAGGTGAAGTCGAGGGTGACGCTGCCCAGTCCGGCGAAGTCGGCCACGAAGTGATCGCCCGACGAGATGTCGATGGCCCGCGTCGCGGTGCCCGGCAGGATCACGTCGCCCTTGCGCAGGCGCACGCCGAAGCCCTCGACCTTGCGCGCGAGCCAACTCACGGCATTCAGCGGATGCCCCAGTACCGCAGACGAGTTGCCCTTCGCGACGATCTCGCCGTTGCGCGTCAGCGTCGCCTCGATGTCACCGGTGTCGATCTCAGAGATCGGGACGCGCTGCTGTCCGAGAATCCAGCCACACGACGACGCGTTGTCGGCGATCGTGTCGCAGAGCGTGATCTTCCAGTCCTTGATCCGGGAGTCGATCAACTCGATCGAGGGCACCACCCAGGCCACCGCGTCGATGACATCCTCGTTGGTGCAGCCCTCGCCCGGCAGGTCCTCGCCCAGGATGAAGCCGATCTCGACCTCGACGCGCGGGAAGCAGAGCTTCTCGGCATCGATCGGGGTGTGCTCGAAGTACTGCATCTCGTCGAGCAGATGGCCGTAATCCGGTTCGTCGACGCCCATCATCTTCTGCATGGCCTCGGAGGCCAGGCCGACCTTGTGGCCGGCGACCTTCGCCCCGGCATCGAGCCGCTTGCGGATGTTGATCAGCTGGATCTCGTACGCGTCCACCACATCGAGGTCGGGGTGGGCGTCGGTGGGCCGGTCGATCGCGACCGCCGACGCCTCCGCCCGCGCCAGATCGGCTGCGATCTGCTCGCGAATCCCCTGCTCAACCGTCATCGTGCCCTCACCTTCCGCATGTGAACGTGTTCTAGTTTAGAACACGTTGCAGTCTCCGGGCAGTCCTCGGTCCGATCGTCGTGCATTTCGAGGCGTGGCCGAGATCGGTGATGACGCGAGCACCGGGCGACTACGGTTCTCGTCATGAGTTCCGAGTCCCCGAATCCCGTCTCGCCGGACATCGACGACACCGGCGAGGCCGTTCTGACCTCCTTCGACGATGGCGTAGGACGGCTGACGCTCAACAACCCACGCCGGAAGAACGCCATCACCCTCGAGATGGCCGCGGCGATCGAGGAGTTCTGCGACCGGGTGACCGCGGACGGCAACATCGGCGCGGTCGTCGTCGACGCAGCCGGTTCGTACTTCTGCAGCGGGGCCGACACGCGGATCCTGGCCGGCGCGTCGGCCGATCCAGCGGCACCGGAATCCGTGGCGCAACTGTCCGCGGTCTACCGCGCGTTCGTCCGGGTCGGGTCCCTGCCGGTCCCCACGGTCGGGGTGGTCGTCGGCGGGGCCGTAGGGGCGGGCCTCAACCTCGCGCTCGCCGTCGACCTGCTCGTCACCACACCCGACGCCGTCCTCGACAGCGGATTCCTCGCCCGCGGCATCCATCCCGGGGGCGGGCACCTCACCCTGCTGAACCGTGCGGTAGGCCGGGCCGACACGATCGCGCTCGCCGTCTGCGGTCAGTCGCTGTCCGGTGCGCAGGCGGTCGAACGTGGCCTCGCGTACGCGGCCGCACCGGTTCCAGACATCCCGGCGATCGTCGCCGATCTGACCGGACCCGCCGCGCGCGACCCCGAACTGACGCGCCGGGTGATGGCCAGTGTCCGACTCGAACTGGGCCCGCCGGCGGTGACCTGGGATTCGGCGATCGAGATCGAGCGTGGCGTGCAGATGTGGTCGATGGCCCGCAAGGGGCAGAACTGGTCGTCGCGCGGTCCCGGCCGGTGATGAGCCGGGACGACGTCCTGCGCGCCCTGCGGTCCGAGGTGCGCGACTTCCTGCGAACCGAACTCGCCGAGGGCGCTTTCCGTCCCGACGTCGACAGCTGGATGACGGGTTTCGATCCCGACTTCAGTCGACGACTCGGCGATCGGGGCTGGCTGGGTATGACCATGCCCGCCGAGTACGGCGGACAGGCGCGCTCGGCGGTCGAGCGTTTCGTGGTCACCGAGGAACTCCTCGCGCACGGCGCACCGGTTGCGGCGCACTGGATCGCAGATCGGCAGATGGCTCCGGGAATCCTCGCCAACGGGACGCAGGCGCAGAAGCAGCACTACATCCCGCAGATCTCCGCGGGCACGATGTTCTTCGCGATCGGGATGAGCGAACCCGACGCCGGCTCCGATCTGGCCGCGGTCCGCACCCGGGCCACCGACAACGGGGACTCGTGGTCGATCAGCGGCACCAAGGTCTGGACCACGGGTGCTCACATCGCACACGCGATGGTGCTGCTCGCCCGCACCGAGGGCACACCCGACGATCGGCAGCAGGGCTTGTCGCAGTTCGTCGTCGACCTCCCCCACCCGGACATCGAGATACGTCCGCTGGCGAGCATCGACGGTCAAGCGCACTTCAACGAGGTGATCTTCCACGATGCCGTCGTCGACTCCTCGGCACTGCTCGGCGTGCGCGGAGAGGGATGGCGACAGGTGATGAGCGAGTTGGCCTTCGAACGGTCGGGGCCGGAACGCTACCTCTCAACGCTGCCGTTGCTCCGCACCTGGACCGACCTGCTTCGACAGCACGGCGCGACGCCGCAGCAGCGAAAAACACTGGGCGAGCTGACCGCACAGGCCTGGGCGCTGCGCCAGATGTCGATGCAGGTGGCGCGTGAACTTCAATCCGGCGGCAAACCCGACGTACTGGCGGCGATGGTCAAGGACCTCGGTTCGACCTTCGAAGGAGACCTCGTCACCGCGATCCGGGACGCGTCCGGCGCGACCCCGCGGCGCACCGGCGGGTCGGACTTCGACCGCCTGCTGGCTCAATCAGTCCTGCACACACCGGCTTTCACCCTGCGTGGGGGAACCAACGAGATCTTGCGCGGCATCGTCGCGCGCGGACTGGGGATGCGATGACCGAACTGGCAGCAGAACTCGCTGCGGCGACGGCCGCGATGGTGACACGGTTTCCCGTCGACCTGCGGACCCCGGCCACCGAAGCCGACCCCACGTTGTGGATGGCCCTCGTCGACGCCGGGTTCACCGCTCTCGACGTCCCGGAGCCGGCAGGAGGTCAGGGCGCCGAGCTCGGCGACGCTCTTGCCGTCCTCGACACTCTCACCGAGGCCGGCGCGATCACCCCGTATGTCGAACACGCATTGCTGGCTGCGTGGCTCGCGGGACGCGTCGATCACGTACTCGACGGGCTGAGCGCGACCGTCGCGGTCGTCGACGAGGCAACCGTCCGAGGAGATGACGAGCGAATCCGACTCAGCGGCACCGCGATCGGAGTCCCGTACGCCGCGTCGGCCGACGTCATCGTGATCCTGGCCTCGACCACCGACGGCGCGGTGATCGCGGTCGTCGATCGTCGCGAAGCTGGGCTTCGGGTCGAGCCTGGCACTGACTTGATGGGGTTGGACTACAGCGACATCGTCTTCGACGACGCCGAGGTCACGTTCTCCGCCTCGTCGCCGGTCACGGTCGACGATCTACGCACGCGTGGGGCGCTCGTCTACGCCGTCACCCTGGCCGCAGCCGCGCGAGCGGTACGCGAACGCACGATCCGGTATGCCGCCGAGCGGGTCCAGTTCGGCCGGCCGTTGACGAAGTTCCAGGCCATCCAACAGAGGCTCGCGCACATGGCCGCGCAGAGCACGATGATGGAGACCGCCGCACGAGCAGCGACCGACGCGGCGTCGGAAGACATCGCTACGGCCCGCGACGCGATCGCCGCCGCGAAGATCGTCACGTCGCGGTCCGCGCACGACGTCGCGGCCGCGGCACATCAGATCCACGGGGCTATCGGGTTCACCGCCGAACATTCCCTCGGCCGGTTCACCACGGCGTTGTGGACCTGGCGCGACCGGTACGGGACCGAGCACGAATGGTCGGAGCAGTTGGCGGCGCGCATCCTCGACGACGGCCTCGACCCCTGGCACGTCATCACCGGCGCGTCCGATCCCGTCGCACAGACGACGAGAACAGCCGCACAGTGAACGAGTTCAGACGCACAGTCGACAGATTCGGGCGCACAGCCGACGGGAACGGGAGCACCCCTGGCGTGGCATTTCTGAAACGTGTTCTAATTCAGGTAGAACACGTTCCAGCTGCGCGCACGAAGGGGACCCCATGGCCGGCTCGACCGAACCAGAACAGACCAGTACCCAACCCGAGACCCCTGGACCCGAGACCTTCGACGTCGTCGTCGTCGGGGCCGGCGCTGCGGGCCTGAGCGCGGCGATCACCGCAGCTCAGAAGGGCTTGTCGACGGTCCTGATCGAGAAATCGCCGTACTGGGGAGGCTCGACGTCGCGCTCGGGGGGCGGGGTCTGGATCCCGAACAACTCGGTGCTCCGCCGCGACGGCGTGACCGACACCCCGGACAAGGCCCGCGAGTACGTCCACGCGATCATCGGCGAACACGCGCCCGCCGACCGCATCGACGCCTATATCGACCGCGGACCCGAGGCGCTGGACTTCCTGATGGCGCACGCCCCCCTCGACCTCGAGTGGGTCAAGAACTACTCGGACTACTACCCGGAGGCACCCGGTGGACGGCTCGCCGGACGGTCGATCGAGCCGCGCCCGTTCGACGCGCGGCAGCTCGGGGACGACCTGAAGACCCTGCACCCGCAGTACACCAAGGCGCCGCTGAACATGGTCGTCCTGCAGTCGGACTACCGCTGGCTCAACACCGGCCTGCGTCACTGGCGCGGTCCGCTGCGCATGGCGAAGGTCGGCAGCCGGTTCTTCTGGGCGCGCAGCCGCGGCAAGAAGCTGATCGCCATGGGCGCAGCCCTCGCGGCCGAGCTCCTCCTCGGCGTCCGCGAGGCGGGCGTCCCGGTGCGGTTGAACACCGGCCTGGCCGACCTCATCACCGAAGACGGTCGCGTCGTCGGGGTGATCGCCGAATCCGACGGCAAGCGCGTCGAGATCCGGGCCCGACACGGCGTGATCCTCGCCTGCGGCGGATTCGAGCACAACGACGAGATGCGCAAGAAGTACCAGCGCGACCCGATCGGCTCCGAGTGGACCACCGGCGCCCCCAGCAACACCGGCGACGGCATCAACGCCGGCCTCAAGATCGGCGCCGCGGTATCGCTCATGGACGACGCCTGGTGGGGTCCGACCATCCCGCTGCCACGCGGTCCGTGGTTCGCACTGTCGGAGCGGGCGGTACCGGGCACCTTCATGGTGAACACGCGCGGGCAGCGCTACATGAACGAGTCCCTGCCGTATGTCGAAGCGGTACACCAGATGTACGGCGGCGAGTTCGGCCAGGGCGAGGGGCCCGGCGAGAACGTGCCGTCGTGGCTGATCTTCGACCAGCGCTGTCGCAACCGCTACCTCTTCGCCGGGATCAACGCGCGACAGCCGTTGCCCAAGAAGTGGTTTGAGTCGGGCGTCGTCGTGAAGGCCGACAGCATCAGCGAACTCGCCGAGAAGATCGGCGTCCCGGCCGACGCGCTCACCGCGACCACCGAGCGGTTCAACGGCTTCGCCCGTACGGGTGTCGACGAGGACTTCGGCCGTGGCACAAGTGGTTACGACCACTACTACGGCGACATCACCAACAAGCCGAACCCGAGCCTCGGCGAGGTCAGCAAGGGCCCGTTCTACGCGGTCAAGATGGTCCCGGGCGATCTCGGCACCAAGGGCGGGATCAACGCGGACGCCTCGGGCCGCGCACTGCGGGCCGACGGCTCGGTCATCGAAGGTCTGTACGCGGCGGGCAACACCAGCGCCCCGGTGATGGGACACACGTACGCTGGCCCGGGCGCGACGATCGGTCCGGCCATGGTCTTCGGATACCTGGCCGCCACCGACATCGCCGCCAAGGCCGCCACCCCGACATCGACAGGAGCCTGACCCGATGCCCATCGACCTCTCCGTCGCCCTCGGTGCCGAACTGCCCGAGGTGAGTTTCGAATGGTCGGCCTCCGACGCCGCCCTCTACAACCTCGCGGTGGGTGCCGCAGCGGACCCGATGGACACCACCGGGCTCGAGTACATCCACGACGCGACGCCGAAGGTGCTGCCCACCTTCGCCACCGTGGCCGCCGGGTTCCACACCACCGAGCCCCCGAAGGTCTCGTTCCCCGGCATCGACATCGACCTCGCGAAGGTCGTGCACGGCAGCCAGCAGGTGACCGCGTACCGGCCGCTGCCGGCCGCCGGCAAGGCGACCACCCGCACCCGGATCGCCGAGATCCAGGACAAGGGGTCGGCCGCGGTGATCGTGCAGGAGTCGGTGACCACCGGCGACGACGGCCAGACCCTCTGGACGTCCCGCTCGTCGATCTTCGCCAAGGGCGAGGGCGGATTCGGCGGCGAACGCGGGTCGTCGGCCAAGGTCGACTACCCCGACCGCGCGCCGGATCATCGCCTCACCGTTGCGACGCTCCCCCAACAGGCACTGCTCTACCGCTTGTGCGGAGACCGCAACCCGCTGCACTCCGACCCCGGATTCGCTTCCCGCGCGGGCTTTCCCCGGCCGATCCTGCACGGCCTGTGCACGTACGGCACGGTCTGCCGCGTGATCGTCGACGAGGTCCTCGGCGGCGACGTGACCGCGGTCGCCGACTACTCGGCGTCGTTCGCGGGCGTGGTGTTCCCGGGCGAGACCCTCGCGGTCGAGGTCTGGGAGGACGGCTCCCGGTTGCTGGCCACCGCGACCGTCGTCGAACGCGACGGCGCGAAGGCCCTCGGCAATGTGGTCTGCGAACGTCGCCAGTAGTCCCGTCGCCGCGACGGCCCGGGCGCAGCCCGGAGACGTTGTCCCGTGGGGCCAGTACGCTACACAGTCGGGCCGCGAGGCGGCCCGCAGGTTCCCCGTCGCATATCCCCGAGGAGACGCCCATGAGCGATTCGCTGACGCCCCTACTCGCCGACAACCGCAGCGCACTGGTGACCGACCTCGTCGGTGTCATCGACGCCGAGGTGGCCGACCAGTCGGGTCTGAGCGGCGCTGCTGTGAAGACCGCCTACTCCGCGGTGCAGAAGGTGAAGCCCGGTGTCGTGCGCAGCGCCACCGATCAGATGGCCGAGGACTTCCTGAAGGCGCTGGCGCCGTTCTGGGACTCCAAGCCCGCCGGTGTCGCCTTCGGCGATCACCTCTCGGCCAACGGAGATGCCGCGGCCGAGGCCCTGCTGTCGGTGACCGACCAGCAGGCCGAGACCGCCAAGCCCGCACTCGCGAAGGCGTACAACTCGCTGCGCGGCAAGGGGAAGAAGTACGTGATCGCGGCCCTGCCGCGTCTGGGTGCCGCCATCGAGCGGCACGCCGCCTAGCAGTCGGCGCGCGCGTCGTCGGCGGTCGCACCGACCTCCCCAGAGGGTCGGGTCAGACCGCTGACGACGCGATGGCCACGAGTGCCACGACGACGCCGATGAGTGCGGCGAGCATCGACAGCACACGCCACACATGGACGCGGGCGGGTGAGATCTCGGTCCCGTTCGGGGCGACGTCAGGCGATGCGGCCGCGGTCGCGGCAGCGGGAGTAGCAGCGGCGGGGGTTCGTGCGATTCGGGGTGAGGCCATGACCTGTCACCACTTTCGGTTGTCCGGGGCCAACGGGGACCGGCGCGGTCTCGCGTTCGCCCGGTATCGATACTGCAGTGATAAATGTGTCACAAGTTACTCGAGTAGCGTCGGCGCCCACATAGCGTGTCGCGATAACGAAACCGCAACACCGCGGTGGCGGCGAACGTGCCGACCGAACCGGTTCCGCATGCCGACCCCGAAAGCGCAGGACGCCGAATGAGATTACCGTCCGCCATCCGCCTCGACGCCCGGTCCGCCTGGCTCGTCCTCGTCGCATGTCTGTCCGTCAGCATGGTCGTGGCCGCCATGGCCGCCCTCAACACGGCCCTGCCCGACATCGCGATCGACACCGGCGCCGACGCCGGTCAGATGACCTGGATCGTCGACGGTTACACCCTGGCGCTCGCGGCGCTCCTGCTCCCGGCGGGCGCGATCGGCGATCGGCTGGGGCGCCGTGAGGTACTGATCGCCGGCCTTCTCCTCTTCGGCATCGCCTCACTGGTGGCGATCTGGGTGGACGGCCCGACCCAGCTGATCCTGGCCCGGTGCTTCGCCGGTGCCGCTGCGGCGCTGATCATGCCCACCACGTTGTCCCTCATCACGTCCGGGATGCCGGAAGGTCAACGCGCGGTCGGGATCAGCATCTGGTCGGCGATCGCCGGCGGCGGCGCCATCGCCGGCTTCCTGGTCACCGGGCTCCTCCTGGAGTTCTTCTCCTGGCACTCGATCTTCATCACCTTCGCCGCCGCGTCAGCCGTCGCGGCCGCACTGTGCCTGACGATCGGCACCTCCAAGGACAGCGACCCCGGTCGCTTCGACATCCCGGGGACCGTCTGTTCGGTCCTGGCCATCACCGGCGTCGTCCTCGGTCTGCTCGAGGCACCTCATCGCGGCTGGGCGGATCCCGTTGTCCTGATCTGCATCGTGGGCGGCGTCCTGCTCGCCGGCGGGTTCGTCGCCGTGGAACTGCGCTCGACGTCACCGCTGTTCGACGTCCGGTTGCTCGGCAACCGCGCCTTCGGGTCCGGGGCGCTGTCGGTCGCGGTCCAGTTCCTCGCCTCGTTCGGCATGTTCTACCTGCTGCTGCAACTGCTGCAGCTGGTCTTCGATTACACCCCGCTGCAGTCGGCGGTCGCGCTGATGCCGTTCGTGGCCGGCGTCGGCCTCACCACGCTCATCGCGAACTGGCTTGCCGTACGACTGGATTCGCTCAAGTTCGTCATCGCCGCCGGCGCCCTGCTGTCCGGCGTCGGGCTGATCCTCCTCGGATCGTTCCGGTACGAGACGTATTGGACGCTCGCCGGCGTGGTCGCGTTGATAGCGGTCGGGATCGGTCTGGCGTCGGCACCCGCCACGACGGCCATCATGTCCAACACCCCGCTCGACAACCAGGGCGTCGGCTCGGCCGTGAACGACACCGCCCGGGAGATCGGCGCCGCGATCGGTATCGCGATCGCGGGCAGCATCGTCGCCGCGGGATACCAGTCGCGCATCGGCGAGACCGCACAACTGGCCCGCGATCAACTGACCGCCGCCGGTGAGCAGCGCATCGCCGCCGGAGACACCGCCGGCGGCCAGGCCATGGTCGCCCAGGCCGACCAGGCCGGGACGCTGATCGAGCGATCCCTCGCCGAGGCGACGGTCGTCGTGGACCGGTTGTCCGGTCAGGCCGCATCGCTCGCGGAGAAGATCGCCGACGGCAGCCAAGAGGCGTTCTACGTGCCGTTCGAGTACGCCTGCCTCGTCCTGGGCGGGATCATGCTCGTCAGTTCGGTCGCGCTGCTGTGGCTCACGCCGCGACGCGTCGTCGAGGTGCCGCCGACCATCGAGTCCGACCCCGACCAGGACCGCGACGACACCTACGCCCGCGACTGAGTAGCCTGTCCCGGTGGTACTCACCGCGGACAGCGTCGCCGGCACCCTGGTCGGAGTCGCCGCCCTGCTCGTGGTGATCGTCGCGACCGTTGTCGCCCAGCGTGTTCCGGCCGTTGTGGTGGCCGCACCGGTCGCCGCGCTGCTCCTCGCGCTCGGCCTGGCCGACGTCGAGCAGGCCGCCGACGAGATCGCCACGATGGCGCCGACCATCGGCTTCCTGGCCGCGATGCTGGTGATCGCCGACGCCTGTGCCCGCGCCGGGGTCTTCACCTGGATCGGCGCCCTCCTGGCCCGGTGGAGTCGGGCCTCGCCACATCGGTTGTTGCGCATCGTCTTCCTGGCCGCGGCGACGACGACCGCGGTCCTCAGTCTCGACACCACGATCGTCCTGCTGACGCCGGTCGCCGTCGCCACCGCGCGGCGGATCGGGGCGCCGGTGACCCCGGTCGCGTTCGCGAACGCCCACCTGGCCAACACCGCGTCGACCCTCATGCCGGTGTCGAACCTGACCAACCTCCTGGCGTTCACCGCGACCGGGCTGACCTTCCTCGGGTTCACCGGCGTCATGCTGGCGCCCTGGATCGCCGCGATCGTCGTCGAATACCTCATCTTCCGGATGTACTTCGCCGACTCGCTCGCGCGCGCTGCCCCAGCAGCCGATTCGATCGCCGGCGATCCGGCTCCGGTGGATGCGCCGCCCCGCCCCACCCTCATGCTGGTGATGCTCGGCCTGCTGCTGCTCGCCTTCGTCGTGACCGAACCGCTGGGCGTCCCATTGGGCGCGGTGGCCGGCGTGGGCGCGGTCGCCGTCACGGTGCCGCGGTTGCTCGACGCACCGCTGCCCACTGTGCAGGAGACGCTGCAGGCCCTGAACATCCCGTTCCTCGGATTCGTCGCCGTGCTCGGTGTCGTCATCCTCCCGGTGCGAACCGGCCCGATCGGCGACTGGATCGGCAACCTCCTCCCGGATGAGTCATCACTCCTCGCGCTGCTCGCGGTCGCCGCGCTGGCCGCGGTCCTCGCCAACCTGGTGAACAACCTGCCCGCCACCCTGCTGCTCATCCCGCTCGTCGCCCACGAACCCGGCCTGGTCCTGGCGATGCTCCTCGGCGTCAACCTCGGACCCAACCTCGCCTACTTCGGGTCGCTGGCCAACCTGCTGTGGCGCGACATCATGCACCGCGACGGCTCCGGCGGGGGCAGGGGCGCCCCGACCTCCCGCGAGTACCTACGCCTCGGCGCACTCACCGTTCCCGCCACGCTCGTCGTCGCGGTGGTCGCACTGTGGGGCGTGCTGCGGCTGACGTCTGTGGCTTGACGCAGGTGACCTCGACGGACGCGGCGTCCTCGCTGCGCTCGGTCGACGCTGCTCGGCCAGCAGTGGGGGCCACCGGCCCCGGCGCGCTCGCCCGCGCCCCGGTTCCTACCATGACCTTCATGCTCGCCGCCCTCTTGTCCTTCATCGTCACCGCGACGCTGATCGTGCTGCTGCCGGGTCCGGACACCCTGGTGGTCCTGCGCGGAGTGGTCCGCGGTGGACGCGGCGAAGCCTTCCGGACCGCCGCGGGCATCGTGTGCGGACTGATGGTCTGGGTCACCGCCGCCGTCCTGGGCCTGTCGGCATTGCTGCAGGCCAGCGAGACCGGTTACGAGATGCTCAAAATCGTCGGGGCCTGCTACCTCGTGTGGATGGGTATCAGCTCGGTCCGCGCGCTGCTGCGCGCCGCACCCGATCTCGCGGCATCGCAGGACGCGGTCGCGCCGCCCGCGGGCCGGAAGGCGGGTCTGCTGTTCTCCGGTTTCACCGCCGGCCTGCTCACCAACATCCTCAACCCGAAGATCGGCATCCTGTTCATCAGTCTCCTGCCCGGCTTCGTGCCGGACGGTTACTCGACCGGATGGACGACCCTCGGGTTGGGGGCGATCTACATCGCGCTGACCGCCGCGTACTTCACCGTGCTGGTGGGCGCCGCCGGCCGAATCGCCGAATGGCTGCAGAGCGCACGAATCCGCCGTCGCGTCGAAGCGATCGGCGGAGTCGCGTTGATCGGGCTCGGAGTGCGCCTGGCACTCGAGGGCTGATCAGACCGGGGCGGCCTCGTTCGCCGCGGCCGCGGCCTTGGCCCAGCGGTAGTCGGCCTTGCCGGCCGGGGTCCGCTTGACCTCGTCGACGAAGACGACCGTGCGGGGCACCTTGTAGCGGGCGAGGGTCTCCCGGCAGTGGTCCTGGATCTCCTCCAACGACGGCTCGTCGGCCCCGTCGGCGACGTTGACCACCGCCGCGACCCGCTGGCCGTACTTCTCGTCGGGAACCGGGACGACGAGTGCGTCGGCGATCGCCGGATGCGCGTGCAGCACCGCCTCGACCTCCTCGGCGTAGACCTTCTCGCCGCCGGTGTTGATGCACTGCGAACCACGTCCGAGGAACACGATCGAACCGTCGGCCTCCACGGTGCCCATGTCGCCCAGGATGGAGATCCGGGTGCCGTCGGCCAGCGTCGGAAAGGTCTTCGCCGTCTTCTCCTCGTCCTTGTAGTAGCCGAGCGGGACGTTGCCGATGCGCGCGATGTAACCGACCTCGCCCGAGCCGGGCTCGATCTTGTTGTGCCGTTCGTCGACGACCATCATCCGGTCCGTCGGCGGGACCTTCAGGTTCCCGTTCTCGTCCATCATGATCTCGCCGTCGTTGCCCGACTCCGACGCGCCGAAGTTGTCGCGCAGCACCAGATCCGGTTTCACCGCGAGCATCCGGTCCCGCACGTGCTGGGACCAGATCGCGCCGCCGGAGGTGATCGAGAACATCGACGACAGATCGACGGAGTCCTTGCGCTTCTCGAGCTCCTCGACGAGCGGCATGCCCATGGCGTCGCCGACGATGAGGACGATGTTGACCTTCTCCTTCTCGATCTCGGTCACGATCGCCTCGGGGTCGAAGTCGCGCTGGATGACCAGCCGGCCACCGAGGGTGAAGAACGTGAACAACGAGTACGACGCCGCGCCGTGCATGAGCGGAGCCGCGAGCAGGAACGCGATCGGCGGGAAATCCTTGACCGCCGTGCCGATCTCCTCGAGATCCTTGCGGGCCTCGCCGTAGGGGTTGCCGCCGGAGAGCGGCTTGCGGAAGAAGTCGTCGTGCTGCCACATGACGCCCTTCGGGTACCCGGTGGTGCCGCCGGTGTAGAGCAGGTAGAGCTCTTCGCCGGTGCGCGGCTCGAAGTCCCGGCCGTCGGGCTTGGACTCCGCGTCGGCGAACGACACGATCTCGACGACGCGCCCGTCGGGCAGGTCGGCGACCGCCGCGCGGAGTTCCTCGACGATGTCGCCGATGACGAACACCGTTCGCACGGTGGGGGTCTCGGCGAGCAACGCGGCGACGCTGCGCTGGTGCTCCGGCAGTTCGACGATGATCGCGCGGGAGTCGGAGTTGTCGAAGATGTACTGCAGTTCGGCGTTGGTGTAGCGGTAGTTCACGTTGACCGGGACCGCGCGCACCTTCAGCAGTCCCAGCAGGCTCGTCACGTGTTCGATGCTGTTCTTCAGGAACAGCGCGACATTGTCGAACGCACCGATCCCCGCGCCGGCGAACAGATGTGCCACCTGATTGGCGAGGTTGTCGAGTTCGGCGTAGCTGATCTGGCGACCCTGGTAGCTGAGCGCGATCCGCTCGGGCACCGAGTCGGCGACGGTCTCGAAGACATCGGCGAGGTTGAACTTCATCGTGCGCGCTCCTTGGTTCTACGGAGTGAATTGGTGGAGAAAAAGTGCATCGGATAGTCAGCTGTCATGCGGTAAGCACCAATCCGCTTGTGGGAACGCCGGTTCCGGCGGTCACGACGACCTTCTCGGCCGCTTCGACCTGGTTGACCGAGGTCCCGCGGATCTGCCGGACCCCCTCGGCGATACCGTTCATGCCATGGATGTAGGCCTCGCCCAGCTGGCCTCCGTGCGTGTTCAGCGGCAACCGGCCACCCACCTCGAGGGCACCCGGTTCCCGGACGAAGTCCTTGGCCTCGCCTCGACCGCAGAACCCCAGCTCCTCGAGTTGCAGGAGCGTGTACGGGGTGAAGTGGTCGTAGAGGATCGCCATGTCCATGTCGTCGGGGTTCAGACCCGACTGCGCCCACAACTGCCGACCGACGAGCCCCATCTCGGGCAGGCCGGCCAGCTCGTCCCGGTAGTAGCTGGTCATGATGTACTGGTCGGCAGCACTGCCGGCCGCGGCGGCCGCGATCACCGCGGGCTTGTGCGGCAAGTCTTTCGCGCGCTCCGGCGAGACGATCACCAGCGCGACGCCGCCGTCGGATTCCTGGCAGCAGTCGAGCAGGTGCAACGGTTCGGCGATGTACCGCGAGTTCTGGTGATCCTCGAGGGTGATCGGCTTGTCGTAGAAGAACGCGTCCGGGTTCACCGCCGCGTGCTTGCGATCGACGACCGCGATCCGGCCGAAATCCTCACTGGTGGCGCCGAAGTCGTGCATGTAGCGCTGCGCGATCATCGCGACGAACGCGGCGGGAGTGGACAGACCGTGCGGGTAGGTGAAAGCGTTCTCGGTACCGGACGAGTTCTCCTGGTTCGCCACCGCCGAATTGACCTGCCCGAACCGCAGTCCCGACCGTTCGTTGAATGCGCGGTAGGCCACCACGACGTCGGCGACACCCGTCGCCACCGCCATCGCGGCCTGCTGCACCGTGGCGCACGCCGCACCGCCACCGTAGTGGATCCGCGAGAAGTACGTCAGGTCCCCGATCCCCACGGCCCGTGCGACGGAGATCTCGCTGTTCGTGTCCATCGTGAACGTGACGAGGCCGTCGACGTCGGCGGGTGTGAGACCGGCGTCGGCGATCGCCGCCGACACCGCCTCCACGGCGAGCCGCAGTTCGCTGCGCCCGGAATCCTTGGAGAACTCGGTGGCACCGATGCCGGCGATGACCGCCTGACCGGACAGTGATCCCATCAGAGTCCCTCCCCTCGACCCGCAGGCGAACCGACCGTGTCGGGTTCGGTCGCACCGATCGTCAGCGTGACGGTCGAGATGACGTGCTTGCCCAGAGAATTCGTCCCGGTCACGGCGACGGTGATGACCCCGGCGTCGACCGCGGTGACCTCGCCGGTGAAGGTGACCGTGTCGTAGGCATACCAGGGGACGCCGAGTTTCAGTGCGATCGAACGGATTCGGGCATTCGGTCCGGCCCAGTCGGTGACGAACCGCTCCACCAGCCCGGTGTCGGTGAGGATGTTGACGAAGATGTCCTTGGACCCCTTCGCCTGCGCGAGGTCGCGATCATGATGCACGTCCTGGAAGTCGCGTGTGGCGAGCGCGGTCGCCACGACGAACGTGGGGGTCGCCTCGATCGTCAACGCCGGCAGCATCGTTCCGACGGCAGCGGGGTCGGTGGCAACGCTTGTCATGCGGGCTCCCCTTCGGTAGGCACGGCCGGTTCCCACGCGTGCAGGGTCCAGGCCGGAGTCCCGGCCTCGTCATCGGCAGGGAAGTCGAGATAGGTCGCGCGCACCGGCATGCCGATGGCCACCTGCTCGGGTTCGACGCCCCGGAGCTCACCGAGCATGCGGATTCCCTCGTCGAGTTCGACGAGGGCCACGACGAACGGCAACCGCCGCCCGGGCACCTTCGGCGCTCGATGCACGACATAGCTGTAGACGGTGCCGGTACCGGCCGCGACCACGTAATCCGTTGGCGGGACGTTTCCGTCGGCCTCGCGCGGCTTCCAGGTCGCCGGCACCGGCGGGTGCCGCAGCGCCCCGTCGCCGTCGCGCTGGATGCGCAGCTCGTGGGCGGCCACGCCCTCCCAGAAGAAGGCGGTGTCCCGGGATGCGCTCGGCTTGAGCAGCCGCGCCGGGTCGAGATCGTCGGGCACCCCGGCGTCGGAAACCGGCTCGGCAGCAGCGCGTGCGGCGGGGCGGAACTTCAGGATGCGGAACCGCATCTCGGCGACGACCTCACGCGCCCCGTCGTCTCCGCCGACCGACCAGACGTTGCGGGTGGTGAAGAACCAGCCCTCACCGAGTGCGGTGTTCTTCGGTCCCACCACCTCCACGAGTTCGGCCGACAGCGCGACCTCCTCGCCCGGACGGGTGTAGCGGTGATAGACGGTGTCGCAGTTGGTCGCCACCACAGAGGTGAAGCCGGCCTCGTCGAAGAGTTCGCTCGCGCGACCCAGCGGATCGTCCGCGGTCCGCACCCCGTGGAGGCCGCGCATCGTCCACACCTGCGCCATCGCGGGCGGCGCGACGATGCCGGGATGGCCGGCATCCCGGGCCGCCGCGTCGTCGGTGTAGACAGGGTTCGTGTCGCCCATCGCCTCGACCCAGTTGTTGATCATGGGCTGATTGATCGGGTCCCGCCCGGCGACCGGTGCGCTCGGTCCGGCGTCGATGATCTCCTGCGCGGCGGCTCGGATCGCCTCGTCTCCGGCGACGCCGTCGCGGGCGAGCTCGGGCGCGCTCACCGCTTGGCCCGCGGGAGTCCGAGGCCGGCGGTCGCGATCATGTCGCGCATGACCTCGTTGACGCCACCGCCGAACGTGATGACGACGTGGCGCTTCTCCTGGACGTCGAGCCAGTTCACCAGCGCCGCGGTCTCCGGATCGGCGAAATCGCCGTAGCGCCCGATGATCTCGTCGACCATCCGGCAGACGGTCTGGATGCGTTCGGTCGAGAACACCTTGGTGGCCGCCGCGTCGGCCATCGAGATGGCCTCACCCGTCGCGGCCACCTGCCAGTTGAGCAACTCGTTGATACGGCCGTAGGCGTCGATGGTCGCGAGCGCGCGACGGACGTCGGGATGCTTGGCGATGACCGTCCCGTCGGGGCCCGGCCGCTGCGCCCAGGCACGCACCCGTGCTGCGAGTCCGTCGATGCGGCCGGCGGGGCCGAGCATCACGCGCTCGTGATTGAGCTGGGTGGTGATCAGCTTCCAGCCGCCCCCCTCCTCGCCGACCCGCATCGACACCGGAACCCGAACATCCTGGTAGTAGGTGGCATTCACGTGGTGTGCGCCGTCGGCGGTGATGATCGGCGTCCACGTGAAACCGGGGTCGGAGGTGTCGACGATCAGGATCGAGATGCCCTTGTGCTTGGGTGCGTCGCGATCGGTGCGGACGGCGAGCCAGATGTAGTCGGCGTCGTGTCCGCCCGTGGTGAAGATCTTCTGCCCGTTGACCACGTAGTGGTCGCCGTCGCGGACCGCGGTGGTGGTCAGCGACGCCAGGTCGGTGCCGGCCTCGGGTTCGGTGTACCCGATGGCGAAGTGCACATCGCCGGCCAGGATCGCGGGCAGGAACTTCTGCTTCTGCTCCTCGGTGCCGTGGACCTGCAGCGTCGGCCCGACGGTCTGCAGCGTCACCGCCGGCAGCGGGACGTCGGCGCGCACGGCCTCGTTGGTGAAGATCTGCTGTTCGATCTCACCGAAACCCTTGCCGCCGAACTCCGTCGGCCAGCCGACGCCCAGCCAGCCGTCGTCGCCCATCCGCTTGATGACCTTGCGGTAGGTCGGGCCGTGGCGTTCGGTCAGCATCACCGCTGCCTCGTCGGGGGTGACGAGGTCGGCGAAGTACTCGCGCAGTTCCGCGCGCAGCGCGCGCTGTTCGGGGGTGAGATCAATGAACATCGGGCACCTCTGCGATACGGGTGTCGTCGGCGGGGACGTCGGTGATGTCGGCGAGCTCGTCGAGCCGCACGTGCGCTCCGCCCACCAGACGCGCGAGGTCTTTGGTGAGCGAGAAGTAGCGGTGAAGCGGATAGGTGATGTCGACTCCGATGCCGCCGTGCAGGTGGGTCATCGTCCGCGTGGTCGGCGGGACCTCCTCGGCCAGCCAGTAGGCGGCGATCGCGAGATCGGTTGCGGCGTCCAGACCTTCGGACAACCGCCAGGCCGCCGAGGTGGTCGCGAGCTCCATCGACCGGCCGACGACGTAGATGTCGGCGAGTTGCTGGCCCACCGCCTGGAACAAGGCGATCGGCTTGCCGAACTGCTCGCGCGTGGAGACGTGGTCGGCGGTCAGTCGGGTGGCGCCGGCGACCAGGCCGTCGGCGTAGGCGCACAACGCCAGGCGGTAGCGATCGCGGAGGATCGCAAGGTCGCGGACCAGGATGTCGGCGTCGTCGACGGGTACGTCGTCGAAGGCCACCGTGTACTCGCCCCAGCCGCTCGAGGCCGGTGTGCGCGTGACGGTGACCCCGTCGGCATCAGGCGAGACGGCGACGACACCGGCATCGGCGGCCACCAGGAACAGTGAGGCACCGTCGGCGTGCAGGACGCCGACCTTCGTGCCGGTGAGCCGCCCGTCACGGACCGAGGTCCGCGGATGCGCCGTCAGGGCGTCGCCGTGTTCGCCGATCGCCACCGACACCCAACTGCCGCCGGTGAGCGAACTGCCGAACCGCGACCACACCGATCCCTCGCCGTCCTGGGCGTCGGCCCTGGCGAACACGAGCGCCGCGGTCAGCGATCCGAGCGCCGGCGTCACCGCCGCGGCCCGGCCCATCCGGCGGAACAACGGGAGCAGACCCGACTCGTCGACCTCGTCACCGTCGAGCGAGGCCGGCAGGGGCAGGGCGAGCAGTCCGGCGTCGACGAGCGCCTGCCAGCCATCGGCCTCGAACCCGCCGCGGGTCGCCTCCTGCTCGGCCGCTGCCGTCCCACCGGAATGACGCCCACCGAACGTCGACTCCCAGTCGGGCTGCCGTCGCGCGAACACGTCCTCGGCGACGTCGCGAACCGCGATCGCCGTGCCGTCCAGGGCAAAGTCCACCCTGTGCCTCCCTCACCATGAACCCGTCAAGAACTAGAACCTGTTCTAGTTGTATCAGAGTCCGCGCGCAAGGGTGTCGGAATCGGCGTTTATCTGCGGTTTCGGCACTTTCGCCGCAGCCGGTTACCGCGGCAAACCGAGAATGCGTTCCGCCGCGGCCGTGCGCAGGATCTGAGTCGTGCCGCCCGCGATCGAGAGGCAGCGGTTCTGCAGGACCGCGTCGGACGCCTCGGTCGCCGCCAGACCCGCGACCCCCAGGAGCCGCAGCGCGAGATCGGGTACCGATTGGCGATGTTCGACGCCGATCAGCTTGCGCACGCTCGACAACGCACCGGGGTCGAGCCCGGCCAGTTGCCTGGTCGCCGCCCGCGCGTCGAGGACCCGGCCGACGTGGGCGTCGGCGAGCTGGGTGCCGAGCGACGCGAGCTCCTCGGCGGTCAGCTCCCGATCCATCGACCGCACCTGCGAGAGCAGCGACTCCATCTCCTTGCCGAGGCCGGTACCGCCCATCGCCACCCGCTCGTTCGCGAGGGTGGTGCGGGCCAGCCGCCAGCCGCCGTTGATCTCGCCGACGACACAGTCATCCGGCACGACCACACCGTCGAGGAAGACCTCGTTGAAGTTGGCCCGCCCGGAGAGCTCGCGCAGCGGCCGGATGTCGATGCCGGGCGAACCCATGTCGACGAGGAAGTAGGTGATGCCCTTGTTCTTCGGCGCCTCGAAATCGGTGCGCGCGAGGCAGATCGCCCACTGGGCGTTGTGTGCCTGCGAGGTCCAGATCTTCTGGCCGTCCAGGCGCCAGCCGCCGTCGACCCGTTCCGCCCGTGTGCGCAACGCGGCCAGGTCCGAGCCGGCCTCGGGTTCGGAGAACAGCTGGCACCACACGATGTCGCCGGCCAGCGTCGGGGCGACGAACCGCTCGCGCTGCGCGTCGGTGCCGTGTTCCAGGATGGTCGGGATCGCCCATGCGCCGATCACCAGGTCGGGCCGCTCGATCCCGGCCGACTCGAGCTCGGTGTCGATCAGCAGTTGCATCGCGGCATCCGCTCCCAGGCCGTGCGGCGCCGGCCAGTGTGGGGTCAGGTAGCCGGTCTCGGCGAGGAGACGGCGACGATCGTCGGGTTCGGCGTCGGCGATCCGCGCGACGGTGGTGCGGACCTCGTCGCGCCGGTCCTCGACCTGCGAGAGGTCCAGACGGAAGCGCCGTCGCGTCCCCGCGAGCCCGAGCCGGGCGAGAGCGGCGGCGTGCGACGACGCGTTCGCGAGCGACGCCTGCGCGGCGAGTGCGGCGCGCAGATAGAGGTGGGCGTCGTGCTCGAAGGTGAACCCGATGCCGCCGAGGACCTGGACGCAGTCCTTGGTGTTGGCGACCGGGTCGCGACCGACCACGACGTCGGCCGCGAGCCTGCTGATCTCGAGTTGTTCGCGGGCGGAAACGAGCTCGTCCCCCGCCCCGGCCGCGAGCACGTCGTCGACCGCGCCGGCGACGTCCCACGCGACCGCGGTGACGCGCTCGCTGCGGCACAGCATCTCGGCGCAGATGTGCTTGATCGCCTGGAACGATCCGATCGGCACGCCGAATTGGGTGCGGACCTTCGCGTACTCGACGGCGGTGTCGAGGGCCCACCGGGTGACGCCGCTCTGATAGGCGGCGAGCGTCGCCGACAGGAGGCCCGCGACGAACGTCCCGTCACCCAGTTCGATCAGGTCCTCGACCGTGACCTCGGACAGTGTCACGTGGCTGACCGAGGCCGTGCCGTCGAGCGGGGTCTGTGGCGTGACGTCGGCGACTCCGACGCCCGGCGGCACGATCCACCACGACCGTTCCCGATCGTCGGTCCCGAATTCGACCATCACGGCGCAACCCTCGACGTAGCCGGCGACGAGCCCGAGGTCGAGTTCGCCGTCGGCCAGGGTGAGACCCTTACCGGCATAGCTCGTCGCGGGCGTCACCACCGGAACCGACCCGGCCAGCACCTCGCCCAGCAGTCCGGCAGACCGGTCGGTGTCGCCCTGCGCCGAATCCGCACGGCGAACCGCCAGCGCGATCGCCGCGGTCACCGTCGCACCGAGCGGGCCGGGGACGAGATCGGCCCCACACTGCTCGAGCATGGCGGCCACGTCGAGGAAGCTCGCGCCGAGACCGTCGGACGCCTCGGGGACCGCGGCGGCGAACACGCCCAGATCGGCGATCTGCGAAAATAGACCAGTCCACTGGTCGCTCGGCTTGTCGAGGTCGGCCCGCACGATGTCGGTCACACTGGTGGAGCGCGCCCAGGACGCGATGCTGTCACGGACCGCGATCTGCTCGGAAGACGTGGCGATTGTCACTGGCAATCCCTGTATGTCGAGTTGTGACGAATAATTAGAACCTGTTCTAATATGCCATGGGTGTACTCGGATCGGGTAGCCACCCACGATCCACCCATTGAGACGTTTGATCACGTGAGGATGTTCGAGAGCACATGGCCCGTTCTGCACCCGGCAACGCCGCGGTCGACGCCCCCAACGGGGCTGCGGCGCCGGCCGCCTCGCCCGAAGCCGGCTCCACCGCGCAGCGCGAACGCCGCCGCCGCATCCTCGACGCCACCCTCGCGCTGGCGTCCAAGGGCGGATACGACGCCGTGCAGATGCGCACCGTCGCCGACAAGGCCGACGTCGCCGTCGGGACGCTGTACCGCTACTTCCCGTCGAAGGTCCACCTTCTCGTCACCGCGCTCGCCCGCGAGTTCGAGCGAGTCGAGTCGAAGGTCGATCGTTCGCAGTTGCGCGGCGACACCGCGATCGACCGCCTCCGTCATGTCCTGGACATGATCACCTTCGCCATGCAGCGCGATCCGCTTCTCACCGAGGCGATGACGCGTGCGTTCATGTTCGCCGACGCGTCGGCGACCGCCGAGGTCGACCAGGTCGCCGGGATCATCGACCGGCTCCTCGCCGGAGCGATCGTCGACGACGGCGAACCCACCGAAAAAGATCTCGCGATCGCGCGCGTCCTCTCCGATGTGTGGATGTCGAACCTGGTGCAGTGGCTGACCCGTCGCGCGTCGGCGACCGACGTCACGAACCGGCTCGAACTCACCGTCCGGCTCCTGCTCAAGGATCGCGTCAAGTAATCGGGTTCTCCCCTCGAACGTGACGTCACAACTGGGTGACGAGCACCTTCTCGACTTGGGAGCGCCCGTCGAACTCGGCTACCTTTGTTACGTCTGAGAATTCTGTTAACAGAAGGGGCTAGTGGTGCGATCCTCCTGGTTGCGACGACTGTGCGTCGTCGGATGTGCCGTTGCGGTCGCGACCGCCGGATGGGCTCCGGCCGCGCTGGCCGAGCCCACCCCCGATCCCGATCGCGCTCGCATCGACACCGTGGTCCACGACTCCGCCCAGCAGTCGACACTCATCGTCTACTCGGCGGCGATGCGCAAACTCATCCCCGTCAACGTGTTGCGCCCCAAGGACACCACCAAGTCGCGCCCCACGCTCTACCTGCTCAACGGCGCGGGCGGCGGCGAGGACTCCGCGACCTGGGCGGCCAAGACCCAGTACGCGAAGTTCTTCTCCGACAAAGAGGTCAACGTCGTCACACCGATCGGCGGCGCGTTCTCCTATTACACCGACTGGCAGCACGACGATCCGGTACTCGGCCGCAACAAGTGGACGACGTTCCTCACCAAGGAGCTCCCGCCGCTGGTGGACAAGGAATTCGACACCACCAAGGTCAACGCGATCGCCGGGATCTCGATGGCCGGGACATCGGTGCTCAACCTCGCGATCGCCGCACCGAAGCTCTACCGGTCGGCCGCCGCCTACAGCGGATGCGCGCGTACCAGCGACCCGGTGGGACAGGCCTACATCCGGATGGTCGTCGCCGACCGCGGGCAGGGCAACCTGAACAACATGTGGGGACCGGTCAATTCGGCCGGGTGGCGGGACAACGACCCGTACATCCACGCGGACAAGCTGCGCGGCACCAAGGTCTACATGACCAGCGGCACCGGCATGCCCGGACAGTTCGACCGGCTCGAGGCACCGCTGGTCGCCGGCGATCCGCTGACATTGGCCAACCAGATGGTCATCGGCGGCATCATCGAGGCCGCGGTCAACGAGTGCACCAAGCAGATGGTGTCGCGCATGCGGGCGCTCAAGGTGCCGCACGAGGTCACCTTCCGGCCGAGCGGCACCCACTCCTGGGGTTACTGGGAACGCGACCTCGAGACCACCTGGCCGAAGATCGCGGCAGACCTGAGGTGAGCGACGCATCGGACCGCTTGTGGGCCGATGACCTGTCCGTGGGCCAGATCTTCGAGTTCGGCACGCATCACGTCAGCGAAGACGAACTGCTCGACTTCGCCCGCGCATGGGATCCGCAGGACTTCCACGTGGACAAGGCCGTTGCCGAACGCGGCCCCTACGGCGGGCTGATCGCCAGTGGGCTGCACACGATGTCGATCTACCAGAGGCTCAATGTCACCGGCGTGCTGAACAATTGGCGGGTGATCGCGGGCAAGCGACTGGGCGACGTGGAGTTCCTGCGTCCCGTCCGCCCCGGCGACACCCTCACCGGATCGACCGTCATCGACGCGATCGAGTTCGACGACCGCGACCGCGCGCTGGTCACCTCGTCGGCGGAACTGCGCAACGGTGACGGAAAACCAGTGATGCGCACCGTCGTCGAAGCCTATGTGCACGCGCGACCCAATCGCGATTGACATCTTCGGTTGCGCTGCCGCGGTTCTCACCGTACGTCTCCGGCTTCCATCACGTTCGAGTCCTCGCGTCACTCGAGAGAGTTGCGCCTGACCAGCCATTGCCACCGGCTCAGCCGCCACACAGCTGCTCCGACGACCGGGACAAGCCACACGACCCCCACCCACGACAGACTGCCTCGTAGGCCGAGATGATGACCGACGACGTCGACGGTCGCGAACATCGACAGGGTGAACCACACCGAGAACAAGACCAGCAATGCGAACGCGATGTAGAACGGCCGGTTGAAGTCAGCGCTGCACGCAGCGTCTCTGGCGCATTCCGACAGTCCGGCCTCGGCGAGCAGCACATGCTCAATGTACGTGTTGACGGCAGCAGTACGGCTGTTTTCGTTGCTGTGGACCGGCCACATCCGCGTGGGCCGACGGTCGGAACGAACCCCTGGCCGTGGGGGGACGAGACACGACGGACGGAGAACCGAATGGAATCCGTACCGCAGATACCGTGACTGGATGAAGACACTGCGATTCGCCTCGATCATCTCGGTGCTGTGCACGGTGGTCATCTTGTCGTTCGTCGTGCCATCACTCGTTCTGTCAGGTGTTGTCGAGGTCTCAGGCGGCTTCGAGTACATGGTGGTGTTCCCGACGCTGATCGGCTTGCTGTGCGCCTTCGTTGCACTGATCGTCGGCGGCGCGTGTGTCTTTCGGGGACGCTCGCGCACGGTGGCGTCGATCCTCACGACCCTCGGCCAGTTGACCACCCTAGCGCTCGGCGCAGCGATCGTCGTGTGGGCGACGAACTTCGGCACGACCGGTTGGGAACTGCTTGCCCTCCCCGCCGCGCTGATCTGCGGGCAGATCCTCGTCGCGGTGGGTCTCTTCGTCTGGCGCCGCGCACCATCGGATGTCGTCTGAGAGTGCTGTGGCGGAACGTGATGAAGGTGTTCCGCCCGCTACGCTCTGCGACGATGGTCCGATGATGCGTTGGGCCCTCGACCACGGAAACCCGCTACCGCCGGGATGGAGCTACCTGCCCCGAGACGAAGAGGACGTGGCGTGGGAGTTGTTCCGTGATCGGTTTCGATCGTTCCGGCCCAGCATCTACCCGACAGACTGGCCCGCAGTTGTCGATCCTGCTCCGTCGGTAACCTTCGACCTGTCTGTCCCGGAGAACTCTCCCGGCGTGTGGAGCGCCCAATTCGATGCGATCAACGCCGAGGCGCAGCGTTGCTTCGTCCACGTGCAGGACGATCCTTACTGGATTGTGCTCGACTGGCAGCATCCCGGCTATCGGCTCAATGCAGCGGCACATGCCGAGACGTTCGACGCAGAGTGGCCGGTGCCGGTGTTCCCGAACGGCGACTACTACATCTTCGCTCGGCCCGACTTCAGCACTGGCACATTCGGACATCCGTGGGAGAAGACGCTGTGCGTGTTCGGTTCCGAGCTGGTTCAGACGTTGGGCCGGACCCTCGCAACATGGCTCCCGCGCAAGCGCGAGAACGGTGACCCGCTGCCGGGGTAGTCGACAGATGCGATCCCGCATGCGACTTCCACGCAGGCATCGTTGAATCGTCTGCGGTGCGATCGATTACACCATCGCTCAACGCAGATTCTTGCGCACCAGCGGTTCTCCGGCTCAGCCGACGCCCGGCACGGGGACCTGCGCGCCGGTGATCGCACTCGAGGCGTCGGAGACCAGGAACGAGATCGTCTGAGCGATCGACTCGGGCGACACCCAGCCCGCCCGCGACGAATCCGGCTGACTAGCGCGGTTGCCCGGGGTGTCGATCACCGACGGCAGGATCGCGTTCGCCCGGATGCCGTCGGACTTGTACTCGGCGGCGAGCGCACTGATGAACGCCCACACCGCCGCCTTCGACGTGATGTACCCCGCGGCACCGGAGAAGGGTGCGAACGCCGCCTTCGCCGACACCCCGACGATCGACCCGCCGCCGGCCTCGATCATCTTCGGAATGGCCGCCGCGGACAGCAGATACAGCGGCCGCAGGTTGAGCCGGAGCAGTCGCTCGAACTCGTCGACCGGTGTCGCGTCGACCCGCTCCCCCATCGCGAACCCGCCCACCAGGTTCACCACCGCTGTCACCGGCGCTGACGCGTCGCTCGCGGCGATCGCCACGACCTCGGCGACCGACGCCTCGTCGAAGAGGTCGGCGTGCACACCGACCAACCGGTCCGATTCCGGGAGGCGTGACAACCCGGCTTCGGTGCGCCCGGGCACCACCACGCGCCATCCGTCGTCGAGCAACGTGCGGGTGACCGCCGCCCCCAGGCCGCCCGTACCGCCCGACACGATCACCGTCTGCGTCATCCCGCCGACCCTACTGGAGGCGGGCCCCTGGGTGGAGGCGCACGCGCCTACGATGGTCGTCGATGACCGACGACCGTGTTCCCGAGATCGGAGACGAACCCCGGGAGCGTGAACCGGACGGTCGGCGCCCTGGAGACGCCGGGCGGAGCAGCATGTTCGCGTCGTTGCGCATCCCCAACTACCGCCTCTTCTACGCCGGCATGGCCGTCTCGATGACGGGTTCGTGGATGCAGGCGACGGCGCAGGCGTGGCTCGTGCTGACGCTCAGCGGATCGGCGTCCGTCCTGGGACTCATCGTCGCCCTGCAGGCGCTACCGGTCCTGCTCATCGGACCGTACGCGGGCGTTATCGCCGATCGCGTCGACCGCCGACGCCTGCTCATCGTCCTGCAGTCGATGATGGGGCTGCTGGCCGCGGTGCTCGCCGCCATCACCCTCACCGGGGTGGTGCAGGTCTGGCACGTCGGCGTGCTGGCGGTCATGCTCGGGCTCGGGCATGCCTTCGAACAGCCGGCGCGGCAGGCGTTCATCCATCAGATCGTCGGCAAAGACCTCATCCGCAACGCGGTCACACTCAACTCGGTGATGGTGAACGCCGCTCGCGCGGTGGGTCCGGCGGTAGCCGGGGTGATCCTGGCCCTCGTCGGTTCCGGTCTGTGCTTCGCGATCAACGCGGTCAGCTTCATCGCCGTGGTCGCGTCGCTGCTTGCGCTCGACTCGTCGAAGATCACCGCGGAATCACCGGTTCCGCGCGCGAAAGGTCAGCTGCGCGAGGGTCTTCGATACGTCCGGAGTCGTCCTGTGCTGTGGATCCCGCTCGCCACGATGGCGCTCGTCGGCACCCTGACGTACAACTTCCCGGTCACGCTGCCCGCCGCCGCGGACTTCGTGTTCGACGGCGGGCCGCAAGCCCTCGGTTTCATGACGTCGGCGATGGGAGTGGGTGCGGTAGTCGGCGGACTCGTGGTCGCGGCTCGCGGGAACACCGGACTGCGCCCACTCACGCTGGCGGCCTTCGGTTTCGGGATCACCGTCGGGGCGACCGCCCTCGCACCGAATCTCCCGACGGCGATCTGCGCCCTGTTCCTCGTCGGCTGGTTGAGCGTCACCTTCATGTCGACGGGAAACGCGACCCTGCAGCTCAATTCCGAACCGCGGATGCGGGGCCGGGTGATGGCGTTGTGGTCGGTGGCGTTCATGGGCTCGACGCCGATCGGGGGTCCGATCGTCGGCGCGATCATCGAGACATTCGGTGCGCGCGTCGGTCTCGCGGTCGGCGCCGTTGCGTGCCTGGGCGCCGGAACACTCGCCTTCCTGGCCGCGCGCCGGAGCGGAGCCGGCGCCTCCTAGACGAGCGGCCGCCCCATTTTGACCCGGAGCCGGACATCGGCCAGCAGGAGCCGGAAACCAAACTGCGACACCCACAGCGGAGTGCGACGCTCTTTCTCCACCAGCCGGCCGACGTAGCCGTCGAACCACGCCTGATCCTCGTCGGTCCACTCGACCCGGAGTGCGTCACGGAACGGCTGCGGCAGATAGCCGATGGTCCGGCGCAATTTCACCGGACCGTACTTCTCCTGGATGCGTTCCGGCGCGTAACCGAAATTGGCGATGTCGAGGAGGAAGTCCCGGATCTCGTCGCTGATCTCGATGCGCGAGACCTGGTCGTCCCAGTAGGTGGTGAACTCGTCGCGCGTGGCGGGCCACGCCTCGGCCGGCATCTGCAGCGTCGTCCCGCAGACCTTGCCCTGCTGGTAGAACTTCTCGCGATCCGCGCCCTGCAGCGGTCCGTGGACACGCTCGTAGATGTCCTCCCACCCGAAGTAGAGGCACGCCGCGACCCAGAGCTGCAGGTCGGTGTTCATCGCGTTGTACTCCACGGGACTGTTCTCGCCGGAGCGCACCTGCGCGTGCTGGCGGTTGACGGCGTGCCGGTACCGGCGCCGGTCGTCGGCGTTGCCGAGAATCGCGACCGCCAGATACGACGCGGTGGTCCGTGCGCGTTTGACCGGATGTTTGTCGAGCCGCCCGTTCTCGACCTTGCTGTGCGCGACACCGTAGCCGACCGCCGGATTGGCGAGCTGCATGATGACGTTCGTCGTGCTCATCGTCTGTCCCATCGAGAGCAGCGAGCGCGCGAAGAAGCTGCTGTCGATGTTGTCCATCTCCACCCGCGACATCCGCTCGTCGGATTGCGTCATGACCCCCACCCATTCTGATAACGCTTGTTGTCTGATTGCTGCCAGCTTAGCGGGGAGCGCGCGGGCCGACAATCCCGCACCCGGAGGACCCCCTCATACGACAAACCCCGGCTCACCCGAAGGTGAGCCGGGGTTCGGCGTCGGTGATCCAGCTGTCAGTAGGTGTAGAAACCGCGACCGGTCTTCCGTCCGAGGCGGCCGGCGTCGACCATGCGACGCAGCAGCGCCGGCGGCGCGTAGTGGGGTTCGGCGAATTCCGCGTACAGCGACTCCGCTGCGGAGAGCGTCACGTCGAGGCCGATGGTGTCGAGCAGGGTCAGCGGCCCCATCGGGTAGCCGCAGCCACCCTTCATCGCGAGGTCGATGTCCTCGGCCGAGGCGTAGCCCGAGTCGAACATCCGGATGGCCTGGCACAGGTACGGGATGAGCAGGGCGTTCACGATGAAACCGGAACGGTCACCCGCGCGGACCGCGGTCTTGCCGAGGGTGTCGGTGACGTATGCGCTCACGGCGTCGGCCGTCTCCGGCGCGGTGGTCAGCGTGGAGATGATCTCGACCAACGGCATCACCGGTACCGGGTTGAAGAAGTGCACGCCGACAACGCGTTCGGGGGTCTTGGTCGCGGTCGCGACCTTGATGATCGGGATCGACGACGTGTTGGTCGCGAGGATGGTGTCGGCACCGGTCGCCTCGTCGAGGTTCGCGAAGATCTGCCGCTTGAGCTCCTCGACCTCCGGGGCTGCCTCGATCACCAGCTCGCGATCGGCGAGGTCGGCGTAGTCGGTCGTCACCCGCAGACGTCCGAGGGCGGCGTCGGCGTCGTCCTGCGCCAGCTTGTTCTTGCTGACCGCCTTGGCCAGCGACTTCTCCACCCGCGCCCGCGCGGCGTCGGCGAACTCCTGCTTGACCTCCACGATCACGACATCGCTGCCGGCCTTCGCACACACCTCCGCGATGCCCGCTCCCATGGTGCCTCCGCCGATGACGCCGATCTGTTGCACAGTGAACCTCCGAAGTCGAGTGATACGAGATCAAACGGTAGTCGGTCGCCGGATCGGTCATCCGAACGACTCCCGGCACCCCGGGAACATTCGTCCTCGACGTCGCCTCCAAGTACATGAACCGCCCAGAAGCACTCACCCCACTTGGAAGGACATACCAATGAGCACCGAGATCCCCGCCGACGCCGTTCTCATCGACACCGACGGCGACGGAGCCGTCGACGCCGCACTCACCGACGTCGACGGTGACGGCACCACCGACGCCATCCTCGACACCGACGGCGACGGCCAGGCCGACTCGATCGCCTACGACACCGATGCCGACGGCGAGATCGACGTGATCGAGGCCGACACCGACGCCGACGGCCTCACCGACATCGCCGTCGCCGACACCGACGGTGACGGCACCTTCGACACCGCGGTCGACGGCGAGGGCAATGTCGAGGTCGGTGACTTCGGCAGCATCGACGGCGGCGACGCCGTCTGACGTCTGACGCACCCTGCACCCGACACGAGCCGGCCCGGAGACCCCGGGCCGGCTCTGTTCGTCCGTTCGAATTCGACGATTCGCCGATGTCGTCTCGGCTCGCCCACTAGCGTGTCTCAGATCACGATCGGGGGATGCGATGATGCCTACTCGTTTCGACGCGCGACACAGGGTCCGTTCGGGGGTCCGCCGGCGCCGTCGTCGCCATGCCGCCACCTGCCTCCTGGCCGGTGCGACGCTTCTCTCCACGATGCTGGTCGCGGCCCCCGCCGGCGCGGCCAACCACTACTTCCCCGACATCTCCGAGGTCGCGGTTCCCCAAGCGGACTGCGGGCCGGGCTCACTCCCCGAACCCGGCCTGCAGGGTGATGTCAGCGCCGAAGATCGTCTGTCCGGGCGGAGCATGCGCGGCTACCGCTGCAACATCACGCGGATCGGCGGTGTCCGCGGCGCCGGCGGCGGGATCGTGTCGGCGAACTTCGAGCACTGCAGCTACACCGGCAGCCTGTTCCCCGGAAACAACTGGGTGAACCCGCCGGGCGTACAGGTCATCGACGCATCCGACCCGAGCGCGCCGCGAGTCGTCGGGTCCCTGACGGATCCGGCGATGCGCGGCGGCACGTGGGAGACGTTGAAGATCAACAAGGCGCGCAAGCTCCTGGCCGCTACGTCGGTGCCGTTGCTCTGGGGCGGCGGCTTCTTCGCCGTATACGACATCTCCGACTGCACCCGACCCAAGCTCCTGAACACCGGTCCGGGCACGTCGACGCCCCTGCCGTTCACCTCGCACGAGGGCGGCTTCTCCCCCGACGGCCGCACCTATTGGGCGTCCGGGGTGTTCCCCGGGCACCTCAGCGCCATCGACATCGCCGATCCCCGGTCGCCCCGCGTGATCTGGCAGGGTCTGCACTCGTTCCTCGGGCACGGGTTCGGCATGTCCCCGGACGGCAACCGGATGTACCTGTCCAACATGGCCGGCGTCACCGTGCTCGACGTCAGCGACGTCCAGGAGCGCCGGCCGCACCCGCAGGTCCCGCACACCGCGGCCTATCTCTGGCCCGACGGCCAGCTGAACCAGCACTCGATCCCGATCACCTACCGGGGCCGGCCCCACATCGTCACCGCCGACGAAGCAGGTTCGGGCGGCGTCAAGATCTTCGACGTGACGCGGGTGAACAAGCCCCGGTACACCGCGCAGATCAAACTCGAGATCAATCTCCCCGAGCACCTCGACACCAATCTGCGGTCGTCGACCGGCGGGTCGCTGTTCAGCAGCAATCCGCACTACTGCACGGTGGACCGAGCGACCGATCCCACCGCGCTCGCGTGCGGCTGGGAATCGTCGGGTATCCGGGTCTTCGACATCCGCGACTTCGACCGGATTCGCGAGATCGCCTACTACAACCCGCCGGCCCGCAAGGGCACCACGATCGCGGAGTCGCCCAACTCGCCGCACGTCGTCGGCTCGCTGATGGGCTTGCCCGCCGTCGAATTCCTCAGCCTCGGTATGTCGATCGCGAACGGCAAGGTCCGGTTGAACGAGATGGTCGGTCCACGTAGCGGGATGATCGTCGGCGGTGACATGTCGACGGACTGGTGCATGTCCCCACCCGAGTTCCGCGGAAACGAGCTGCGGGTCACCTGTTCCGACGGCGGCTTCCAGGTGTTGCGGTTGAGTCCCGCGGTGTACACGCCACCGCCGGACCAGAACTCCTCGATCGGATGAGCGCTTCTCGCCTCGGCGTCCCGCTGGTGCGCGCGATGGTCCTCGGCGTGACCGCGGCCCTGCTCGTCACCATGGGTGTCGTCGTCGGGGCGGTGTGGCAGGGACGCGATCACGACTCATCCGCGATGAGCGTGTCCGACATCGGCTTCGCGCAGGACATGTCGGCGCACCACGACCAGGCGATCCTCATGTCGCGGACGATCGGTGCGGTGCCCGGAGTCGCGCCGCAGATCCGCGGCGTCGCCGACCGGATCGTCCACACGCAGACCGCCGAAACCGCCACGATGCGTGGCTGGTTGCTGTGGTTCGACGAACCGGTGACCGCGCCGGAGCCGATGTCCTGGATGTCCGGCGGAGACCCTCACCACGAGGGCACCCATCACGACGAATCCCCTCGGCCGATGCCCGGCATGGCGAGTATCGACGAGATCGGCAGTCTCTCCACCCTGCCACCCGGCGAGGCGGAGATCTTGTTCCTGCAGTTGATGATTCGGCACCACCGTGGCGGGATGTCGATGGCCCAGGCGGCATACAACGACGAGCGGACCGGTTCCGCGACGAAGGACCTCGCGCTCATGATGATCGGCGACCAGGGCGACGAGATCGGTCTGATGACGATGCTGCTCGCGGAACGTGGCGCCGACCCGTTGCCGACCTGATGGCAGGGGCGGCAACGGATCGAACGTCTAGTCCGTCTTCGGATGCAGGATGAACATCTCCCACACCTCTTTCTGGTCCGCGGCCCAGGGGTCGTAGACGAACGGGGCGTGCCGTAGGGCCATCCCCGCCTTGCGCGGCGTCCGGTTGGCCTTGAAACCGTTGCAGGACTTGCACGCCGCGACCTGGTTTCCGAATGTGCTCGGCCCACCCTGCGAGACCGGGACGATGTGGTCGACGGTGTCGGCGGGACCGTCGCAGTAGGCGCAGATCCATTGATCGCGCCGCAGGATGGTCGCGTTCGACGCGTAGGAGTCCATCGTCTTACCGGCGAACGGGCGGTAGGCATCTCGCTTGATCGCCACCACCCTGTGGATCGGCAGGGACAGCGTCGGCGAATGGACGACGCGGACCAGCGGCGTGCCCTCGACGTTCCGCGCGACCTCGGTGGTCAACAGAACCGCGGCGCGACGCCAGGTGACGCGCGCCAGGATCTGCAGTCCGGCGTTGGTGACGAAGATGGTCATGACAGCTCCTCGATGCGTGGGCGAGTGAGTGCGCCGACCACCGAGGTTCATGACCTCAGGAACTGGTGACGCGTGATGTGATCGGTCCCGGCCTTCCGTCGGACTTCAGTCCGCACGGACGGTCGGAGGGGGCCGTCCGCCACTCGCCGGCGAAAGCCTTGTCACCCATCGACATCTGCGTCACCTCCTCTCGTTGGTCTGGCCCGCTCTGTCGCCACGATAACCGCGGTCGATGGACGCTGCCACCGTTTATGTCCGGCGTGTTCGGATGTTCACCCAGTTCACACGGGCTGTTTGCAGGAGTTTTTCACCGCGTGCCGGTCCCGCGGGACAATGTCCGGCGCTATCGTCGGCGGATGCCCACCGAGGAGACCGCCGAGAATCCCCCTCCGCAGCCACCCGTGTCGACCCTCGACGCGTTCGCGTCGGTGGTGCTGGGACTGGTGCACGCGGTGCTGGCGCTGATCACGATCGCCGTCGCGGGTCTGACGGTCTTCGTCACCGACGCGTGCGCCTACGAGGAGTGCGGGAGTCCGGTCTGGACCGAGGTGGCCATCGGGGTGGGCATCGGGTCGGCCGTGGTGCTGGTGGCGGTGTCGGTGACCCTCGTCGTCCGCCGCGTGCGCCGAGGACTCCCGGCCTGGCCGGCCGCTGCGTGGTGCTGCGCCATCCAGCTGGCGATGATCTTCGTGGTACTCGAGATCGGCATCCAGGCCGGGACCCTCGACTGAGTGATCAGAAGATCTCGGGTAGATCTTCCGACACGGTGTTGGGGTAGGTCGCCGGACGCTTCTCCAGGAACGACATGACGCCTTCGTACACGTCACCGGACTGCCCGCGGTAGAAGATCGCCTTCGAGTCGGCGTGGTGGGCATCGAGCGGACTGGGCGCACCGGCCATCCGCCACAACAGCTGTCGGGTCAGCGCCGCCGAGACGGGGGCGCTGTTCGCGGTCATCTCGCGGGCGACGGCGATCGCGGTCTCGAGCACCTGGTCTTTGGGGACCACCTGCTGGATCAGCCCGCGTTCATGGGCTTCGGCGACGGGCACCATCTTCGCGCCGATCGTCCACTGCAGTGCGGTCGGCAACCCGACGAGCCGCGGCAGGAACCAGCTCGACGCGGCTTCGGGCACCAGGCCGCGGGCGGCGAAGACGAACCCGAACTTCGCGTCCTCCGAGGCGATCCGGACGTCGGCGGGCAGCGTCATCGTGACGCCGACGCCGGCCGACGGACCGTTCACCGCCACCACGATCGGCTTCAGCGAGGCGAACATCCGCAGCGTCAACTTGCCACCCTCGTCCGCCGGAACCTCGTCTGAGTCCACCACTGACGAGGCGTCGAACGTGGACCCACCCGCCTCGAGATCGGCGCCGGCACAGAACGCGCGGCCGTTGCCGGTCAGCACGACGGCACGAACGGAGTCGTCAGCGTCGGTCTCGTCGAACGCGGCCCGCAACTCCTCGCCCATCTGCATGGTGAAGGCGTTGAGCCGGTCGGGTCGATTGAGCCGGAAGATCGCGATCTCCCCGTCTCGCTCGACGGTGATGGTGGGCTGGTCCTGTCGGGACTTGCGCCCGACCTCAGATGTATCGCTCGTCACAGATCGATGTTATCGGGCGCTGGGACACTCCGCGTCGGCTGTGTCAATCCGCGGAACCGCGCGCCAGCCGGGCACAACACAACGGCGGCGCCACCCTGCCGGGTGGCGCCGCCGATCGTGTCAGATCAGATCACGCGGATCGGCTATCAGCTCGCGTCGGCCTCGCCGGCCTTGGTGAGCTCGACCGGTGCGTCGGGAACCATGCGCGGCTTCTCCGAGCCGGTGAAGACGAACCGGGCGTCGTCGCCGTCGCCCTCGCCGTCCCAGTTCTCGACGTCGACCAGGACGATCTGTCCGGGAGCGATGTCGCCGAACAGGATCTTCTCCGAGAGCTGGTCCTCGATCTCGCGCTGGATGGTGCGACGCAGCGGACGCGCACCCAGCACCGGATCGAAGCCGCGCTTGGCCAGCAGGGCCTTCGCGCGGTCGGTGACCTCGAGAGCCATGTCCTTGTTCTTCAGCGCACCCTCCACGCGGGTCAGCATCAGATCGACCATCTGGATGATCTCTTCCCGCGTGAGCTGGTGGAACACGACGATGTCGTCGATGCGGTTGAGGAACTCGGGACGGAAGTGCTTCTTGAGCTCGTCGTTGACCTTCTGCTTCATCCGTTCGTAGTTCGACTGGGTCCCGTCGCTCGACGAGAAGCCCATGCCCACGGCCTTGGAGATGTCCGAGGTACCGAGGTTCGAGGTGAAGATCAGCACGGTGTTCTTGAAGTCGACCGTGCGACCCTGACCGTCGGTCAGGCGACCGTCTTCGAGGACCTGCAACAGGGTGTTGTAGATCTCCGAGTGGGCCTTCTCGATCTCGTCGAACAGCACCACCGAGAACGGCTTCCGGCGCACCTTCTCGGTGAGCTGCCCGCCCTCTTCGTAGCCGACGTACCCGGGAGGGGCACCGAACAGACGCGACGCGGTGAAGCGGTCGTGGAACTCGCCCATGTCGATCTGGATGAGGGCGTCGTCCTCGCCGAACAGGAAGTTCGCCAGCGCCTTCGAGAGCTCGGTCTTACCGACACCGGACGGACCGGCGAAGATGAACGAGCCCGACGGCCGCTTCGGATCCTTCAGGCCGGCACGGGTACGACGGATCGCCTTCGAGACCGCCTTGACGGCGTCCTCCTGCCCGATGATCCGCTTGTGCAGCTCCTCCTCCATGCGGAGCAGACGCGTGGTCTCCTCCTCGGTGAGCTTGAACACCGGGATGCCGGTCCAGTTGCCGAGGACCTCGGCGATCTGCTCGTCGTCGACCTCGGCCACGACGTCCATGTCACCGCTGCGCCACTGCTTCTCGCGCTCGGCGCGCTCGGCGACCAGCTGCTTCTCCTTGTCGCGGAGGCTGGCGGCCTTCTCGAAGTCCTGCGCGTCGATCGCGCTTTCCTTCTCCTTGCGCGCATCGGCGATGCGGTCGTCGAACTCACGCAGGTCTGGCGGCGCGGTCATCCGGCGGATGCGCATGCGCGCGCCGGCCTCGTCGATGAGGTCGATCGCCTTGTCCGGCAGGAACCGGTCGTTGATGTAGCGGTCGGCCAGCGTGGCGGCGGCGACCAGCGCGCCGTCGGTGATCGAGACGCGGTGGTGCGACTCGTACCGGTCGCGCAGGCCCTTGAGGATCTCAATGGTGTGCTCGACAGACGGCTCGCCCACCTGCACGGGCTGGAAGCGGCGCTCGAGTGCGGCGTCCTTCTCGATGTACTTGCGGTATTCGTCGAGGGTCGTCGCGCCGATGGTCTGCAGCTCGCCGCGGGCCAGCTTCGGCTTGAGGATGCTGGCGGCGTCGATGGCACCCTCGGCGGCACCTGCGCCGACGAGCGTGTGCAGCTCGTCGATGAACAGGATGATGTCGCCGCGGGTGTTGATCTCCTTGAGCACCTTCTTGAGGCGTTCCTCGAAGTCACCGCGGTAGCGGCTGCCCGCAACCAGCGAACCGAGGTCGAGGGTGTAGAGCTGCTTGTCCTTGAGGGTCTCGGGGACCTTGCCGTTCACGATGGCCTGCGCCAGGCCTTCGACGACGGCGGTCTTGCCGACGCCGGGCTCACCGATCAGCACCGGGTTGTTCTTGGTGCGGCGGCTGAGCACCTGCATGACGCGCTCGATTTCCTTCTCCCGGCCGATGACCGGGTCGAGCTTGCCCTCGGAGGCCGCGGCGGTCAGGTTACGACCGAACTGGTCGAGGACCAGCGAGGTCGACGGGGTGCCGGACTCGCTGCTGCGACCGCCGGTGCCCGCCTCCTGCGGCTCCTTGCCCTGGTATCCGCTGAGGAGCTGGATGACCTGCTGGCGGACCCGGTTGAGGTCGGCGCCGAGCTTCACCAGCACCTGGGCAGCGACGCCCTCGCCCTCGCGGATCAGGCCGAGCAGGATGTGCTCGGTACCGATGTAGTTGTGGCCGAGTTGCAGGGCCTCGCGCAGCGAGAGCTCCAGCACCTTCTTGGCACGCGGGGTGAACGGGATGTGTCCCGACGGCGCCTGCTGGCCCTGGCCGATGATCTCCTCGACCTGGCTGCGAACCCCTTCGAGCGAGATCCCGAGCGACTCGAGCGCCTTGGCCGCCACGCCCTCGCCCTCGTGGATGAGGCCGAGGAGGATGTGCTCGGTACCGATGTAGTTGTGGTTGAGCATGCGCGCTTCTTCTTGGGCCAGAACCACAACCCGACGCGCGCGGTCGGTGAACCGTTCGAACATTGTTCTCCCTCACATTGCTAGCGCCCCGGCCGCCGCGGAGACCACCTCGGAGGTCCCAGAGGACAACCGGTGCGGATAGACGACGACCAGCCTGCTTCCACTCTAGAGGTCGTCTGGGGTGCACCTGCAGTTAACGCCTGCGCAGAGTGCATGGATCCCCCGTTGCGGCGGGGATGTGCCCAGTACAACTGCGCAGGCCGGGGCTGTGTTCCCCGCCGTCTACGCCGAGAGCGAACGGGCCGCCGACGGCCCGGGATGCGCCCCCACCGGGCACTGGGACCCGCGACGCGGCGCCCGCGTTGTGCCCGACAGCAGCCGGGTATCGCGGAAACCGCCGGCCGACGAGACCACAGGAGGCGAATGGGGACCACCCCGGGCCCTGTCGGACCTCAGTGGATCTGATCCACCCCTGACTGTGACCCCGCGCGTCGAACGAGCAGCAGGGTGCATCTGGGTACGACCCGGTACACGGCGAGCACGGTCACCGACGCGCGACGGACGCCTATCACATGATACCGACAGAATGCAGGGACCCAGTTCTGTTGGACAACAAAATTTTTCGGATTGACAGCCACGACTCGCCGTGTAAACTCGAACACACATTCGCATCAGCGGTTCTCGGGGGGTCACCGCAATGTCCGACACCACACGCGTCGGTGGCGATTCGACAGCGCCGCAACCGCGTGCCGTCGAGCTGGTGGCCGACCTCCACCGCATCCTCGACGAACTACAGACCGTGGACCTGGCGCCGTGCACCGATACCGAGTTGGCCGATCTGGCGGCCGACACCGAGAAAGCGATCGCCCGGCTGACCGTGGCCGGTGACCGGCAGATCGATCAGGCCGAGGCCCGCGACCTGCCCCGAAAAGCCGGGTGCCGAACACTCATGCAATTCATGACCCACCGGCTACGAGTCTCGAACCCGATGCGGCGTCGCAAGCAAATGGACGCCACCGCCCACCGCACCAGCCTCGGCGGCGAACTCCTCCCACCCGAATACCCCTGCCTCGCCGAAGCGTTCGCACAAGGCGCGGTCGGCACCGCGCACGTACAGGCCACCCTCGACGTCCTCGACCGCATCCCGGGCACCATCGACCACGACATCAAGGTCGCCGCCGAGCGACAGATGGCCGAGATCGCCGAAGCCCACACCCCCGCCGACATCACCCAACTCGGTGCCCGCCTGCTCGCCCACCTCGACCCCGACGGCACCCTGGCCGACGACACCGACCAGAAACGACGCCGCGGCCTGTGGATCGGCCGACAACGCGCCGACGGCACCGCCAAAATCTCCGGCACCCTGACCCCCGCACTCGCCGCCCGGCTCACGATGATGTTCGCCGTGTGGGGCAAACCCGGACTCAACAACCCCGACGACCCCGCCTCACCCAGCGGACCGGCCGGCACCGCCGACCCCGAAGCCCTCACCGCCGCAGCCGACCGCGACGGCCGCACCCTCGCCCAAACGAATCACGACGCCCTCGACGCCGCCCTGGCCGCAGGCTTCGCCGACGGAACACTCGGCACCTCGCACCGCGGGCTACCCGTGCAACTGATCATCAAGGCCGACCTCTCCGACCTGATCCGCGAAGCCGGACTCGCGACCACCGCCACCGGAACCCTGCTGCCCGTCCGGGACCTGATCGCGATGGCCGGTGACGTCCAGCCGTGGTTGGCGATCTTCAAAGACGCCACCACCGTCCCGCTGCACTTCGGGCGGGGTAAACGCTTGGCCACCCGCGAACAACGCCTGGTGTCCTTCGCCCGTCCCGACGGGGAAGTGTGCTCGGCACCCGGCTGCGATCAACCCGCCACCCACGTCGACATGCATCACGCACAGAAAGACTGGGCCAAGGGCGGTCTCACCGACATCGACGACCTCGCCCCCGCCTGCCCACGCCACAACCGGATGGTCGGCGACCAACCCGGCCAATACACCACCCGGATCGTCCGGTCCGGCCCCGACGAAGGCGGCTGCCTCTGGCGGTTGAACGCCGAACCCGGCGCACCGCCCAACCCCGAACGCCTCAACCGCCGACCCGACATACCCAGGCGGTTCGCACACCACCTCAACACCGTGCGCGACGACATCCACGGACCACCAACCCGGCCCGGCGATCAACCACGCCCAGACGGCCACACCCACGACGACGCACGCCGCTCATGGGCGACAGTCAGCCACGTCATCGACGTCCGACCACCCCGACCCGGCCGACGACAGGTCCGCCCCTCCCTCGTCGAAGCACACCTCATGGAGCTACTCGCCACCCACTGAACCGGGTAGAACAACTCACACGGATCCGTCCAAACGGTCCGCCCCATCGGCGATCGGACTAGCGTCGTGGTCCATGAGTGATGACGCCGCTCGACCGTCCACGTCGGTCCATGCCGAGACCAAGACCGGCGAGCGGCGATTGCCCACGCGCCGGGTCAATCTGACCGTCTTCATAGCCTCGGCTGTCATCGTGGTCGCCTTCGCCGTCTGGGCGCTGGCGGCACCGGCAGCGGCCGAGTCGACGATCAACGACGTACGCGACTTCATCACCCGCTGGTTCGGCTGGTGGTACTTCATCCTCGCCACCGCCATCGTCGGTCTCGTGGTGTTCCTCGGCCTCAGCAAGTACGGGCGCTACCGGCTCGGACCGGAGGAATCGCGCCCCGAGTACAGCCTGTTCACCTGGACGGCGATGCTGTTCGCCGCGGGGATCGGCATAGATCTGATGTTCTTCTCGGTCGCCGAACCGGTGACCCATTTCCTCAACCCGCCGACCGGGCCCGCGGAGACCAACGAGGCTGCGCGCGAGGCGGTCACGTGGACGGTCTTCCACTACGGCGTGACCGGCTGGGCGATGTACGCGCTCATGGGTGGCGCGCTCGCGTATTTCGCCTTCCGCCACAATCTCCCGCTGACGATCCGGGCAGCGCTGTACCCGATCTTCGGCAAACGTGTCGAAGGCCGCTGGGGCGACGCGATCGACGTCGCGGCCGTCCTCGGCACCATCTTCGGCATCGCCACCTCACTGGGGATCGGGGTCGTCCAGCTCAACTTCGGGCTGAACGAGATCTTCGGGATCGAACAGGGCAAGGCGGCTCAGATCGGCCTGATCGTCCTGGCTGTGGTGATCGCGACCGCGTCTGCGACCTCTGGTGTCGACAGGGGCATTCGACGCCTCTCCGAGATCAACGTCATCCTGGCCATCTGCCTGCTCATATACATCACGGTCGCCAAAGACGCGGACTTCCTGCTCAACGGGCTCGTCCAGAACGCGGGCGACTATGTGTCCACATTTGCCGACCGAACACTCGACACCTTCGCCTGGGACCAGGTGAACCCGCCGCCCGGCAACGACGCCCGCGCCTTCGTCGACGGCTGGACCCTGTTCTTCTGGGCGTGGTGGGTGGCCTGGGCGCCGTTCGTCGGACTCTTCCTCGCCCGCATCTCGCGCGGACGCACGTTGCGGCAGTTCATCTTCGGCGTGCTGGTGGTCCCGTTCAGCTTCATCCTGGTGTGGATCTCGATCTTCGGGAACAGTGCCCTGCAGGTGGCCCGCGGCGATGCGGATTTCGCCGAGACGACGGCCTCTACACCCGAAGCCGGGTTCTATTCGCTGCTCGATCAGTACCCGGGTTCGACGCTGCTCATCGGGATCGCAACCATCACCGGCCTGCTGTTCTACGTGACCAGCGCCGACTCCGGCTCGCTCGTGATGGGCAACTTCACCAGTCGCCTCGGCGACCCGATGGCCGATTGTGCCCGTTCGCTGCGCATCTTCTGGTCGGTGGCCATCGGCCTGCTGACGCTGTCGATGCTGTTCGCGGGCGGCGGCGACGGGTCGATCCTGACCCTGCAGGCCGCGACGGTGATCATGGGGCTGCCGTTCTCCTTCGTCCTCGGGCTGATCGGTATCTCCCTGCTGCGCGCCGTCCGCAACGAGTCGGTCAAACTCGACAGCTTCCGGACGACCCTGCCGAAGGTGATCGCCGTCGGGCGCGGTCCCACCGAACACGGCAGTTGGCGGCAGCGACTCGTCGGGACCCTCCGCTTCCCCGGTCCGGTCGCCACTCGGAAGTTCATCGGGGCCAGCGTCGTTCCGGCGATGACCGAGGTCGCCGAACAGTTCGGTCGCGAGGGGATCACCGCGACGGTCGACGAGTCGGCCGAGAACGAAGGGCTGCCGTCGCCGCGCCTGGTCGTCGAACTCGCCGAGGTCCCCCGGTTCGAGTACTGCGTGTGGCCGGTCTCGGCGCCGACCCCGACGTACGCGGTCCGGACCCAGCGGTCCGACGATCGCTACTTCCGGTGCGAGGTGTATCTCACCGAGGGGTCCCAGGGCTACTCGCTCACCGGATACACCCGCGACCAGATCATCGGTGACATCCTCGACCAGTACGAACGCCATCTCGGTTATCTGCATCTGCGGGATGCGGCCGGTGATCACCACGACCCCGAACCCGATCCGGCCGCCGGCGACGGTACCGTGCCCGACAGCGACACGGACATCCCCGACAGCAGTTCCGAAGGAGCACCGGCTCGATGAGCGAGACCCTCTACATCGGCGGCCGCTGGCGGCCCGCCGCCTCCGGCGAGACCCGTGAGATCCGTTGTCCCGCAGACAACTCGTTCGTCGGTGTGGTGGCCGAGGGCGGTGTGGCCGACACCGAGCAGGCCATCGCGGCGGCCCGCCGGGCGTTCGACGGCGACGAGTGGAGCGCCACACCCGCCGCCGACCGTGGGGACCTCCTTCTCCGCGTCGCCGCCCAGATCGCCGAGCGCCGAGACGAGTTCGTCCGCGCCGAGACCCTCGACACCGGCAAGCGGCCCTACGAGTCGGACATCGACATGACCGACATCGCGAACTGCTTCCGGTACTTCGGCAAGCTCGCGGCGGCCGACGCCGGGCGCGTGGTCGACACCGGGTCAACCAACGCCGATTCGCGCATCGTGTACGAACCGGTCGGCGTCTGCGGATTGATCACACCGTGGAACTACCCGCTGCTGCAGGCGGCGTGGAAGGTCGCGCCGGCACTGGCGGCAGGCAACACCTTCGTGCTCAAGCCCGCCGAACTCACCCCGCACACGTCGATCCTGCTCATGCAGGTCCTCGAGCAGGTCGGTCTCCCGGCAGGCGTGGGCAACCTCGTCCTGGGCGCGGGCGCCGAGGCCGGCGCTCCGCTGTCGTCTCATCCTGACGTCGACCTGGTCTCGTTCACCGGTGGGCTCGTGACCGGCCGGGTCATCGCCCGCGAGGCGGCGGCGACGGTGAAGAAGGTCGCGCTCGAACTCGGGGGCAAGAACCCGAACGTGGTCTTCGCCGACGCCTGCGCCACCGACGAACTCCTCGCGGCAGCGGTCGACAACGCGCTCAACGCGGCGTTCCTGCATTCGGGGCAGGTCTGTTCGGCCGGAGCCCGGCTCATCATCGAGGAGTCCGCACACGATCGCTTCGTCGATGATCTGGTCCGCCGCGCGGAGCAGATCCGGCTGGGCCTGCCCTACTCCGAGGGCACCGAGACCGGACCGCTCATCTCGGCGGCACACCGAGACAAGGTGCACGCCTACGTCGAACAGGCTCGTGCGGATGGCGCGATCATCCGCACCGGTGGCGCGTTCGCCACGGGCGATGCGGGTTCGGGGCGCCTGGACGACGGATGGTTCTATCTGCCCACCGTGATCGATCGCGCCGACCGTTCGATGGCCTGCGTGCACGACGAGGCGTTCGGACCGACCGTCACCGTGGAGACCTTTGCCACCGAGGACGAGGCCGTGACCCTGGCCAACGACACCGTCTACGGTCTCGCGGGGGCCGTCTGGTCGGCCGACGCGGCACGCGCCCGCCGCATCGCCGGACGAATCCGGGCCGGAACGGTGTGGGTCAACGACTTCGGGCCGTACCTGCCGGAAGCCGAGTGGGGCGGTTACGGCCAGTCGGGCTTCGGGCGGGAGCTCGGACCGTCCGGTCTGGCGGAGTACCGCGAGGCCAAACATGTCTACGAGAATCTCCGACCGGGCGTGACCGGCTGGTTCGCGGACCGGTCCGGAGACGGCGAGGAGCGACGATGAGCGAGACCTACGACTACGTGGTCGTCGGCGGCGGCTCCGGGGGTGCCGTGGTGGCGTCGCGGCTGTCCGAGGACCCCTCGGTCTCGGTGTGCCTGCTGGAGGCGGGTCCGTCCGATGTCGGCGACGACGCGATCCTGCGGCTCGACCGGTGGATGGAACTCCTCGAATCCGGTTACGACTGGGACTATCCCATCGAACCGCAGGAGAACGGCAACGACTTCATGCGCCACGCCCGGGCGAAGGTCCTCGGCGGGTGCAGTTCGCACAACAGCTGCATCGCCTTCTGGGCGCCGCGCGAGGACCTCGACTCGTGGGAGCGTGACTTCGGGTGCGCCGGATGGGGTTCGGCGGAGTTGTACCGCCTCTACCCGCAGATCGAGACCAACGACGCGCCGGGCGCGCACCACGGTCGCAGCGGTCCGGTCCACCTCATGACGGTGCCGCCGAACGACCCGTGCGGGGTCGCCCTGCTCGAGGCCTGCGAGTCGGTCGGCATCCCCCGCGTCGAGTTCAACAGCGGCAGCACGGTTGTCAACGGCGCCAACTTCTTCCAGATCAACCGACGACCCGACGGTGTGCGCGCCTCGTCGTCGGTCAGTTATCTGCACCCGCACCTCGACCGGCCGAACCTCACCATCCGCACCGGATCGTGGGCAAAACGGGTGGTCATCGAGCGGGTCGACGGCGAGTTGCGTGCCGTGGGCGTCGACATCACCGACAACGCGTTCGGTCGCACGACACGGATCGAGGCCCGGGGCGAGGTGATCGTGTCGGCAGGGGCGATCGACTCCCCGAAGTTGCTGATGCTCTCGGGAATCGGGCCGGCCGACTATCTGCGCGAGCACGAGATCGAGGCCCTCGTCGACGCGCCGGGGGTCGGTGAACACCTGCAGGACCACCCCGAAGGGGTGATCGGGTTCGAGACCGCGAAGCCGATGGTCCGCGAGTCGACCCAGTGGTGGGAGGCGGGCATCTTCACCACCGTCGATGCGGGTCTGACCCGGCCGGACCTGATGATGCACTACGGCAGCGTGCCGTTCGACATGCACACCCTTCGCCAGGGTTATCCGACCAGTGACAACACCTTCTGCCTGACACCGAACGTGACGCACGCGCGGTCACGGGGCACGGTGCGGTTGCGCTCCCGTGACTTCCGCGACAAGCCCCGCGTGGACCCGCGGTACTTCACCGACCTCGAGGGCTACGACATGCGGATCATGATCGCGGGCCTGCGCAAGGCGCGGGAGATCGCCGCCGCGGAGCCGCTGGCGACGTGGGTTGCGCGCGAACTCTATCCGGGCCCCGCCGCCACGAGCGATGCCGAACTGGCCGACTACATCACCCGCACCCACAACACCGTCTACCACCCGGTCGGCACCGTGCGGATGGGTGCGCCCGACGACGAGCTGTCGCCGCTCGATCCCGAACTCCGCGTGAAAGGTGTTGCAGGACTCCGGGTGGCCGACGCGTCGGTGTTCCCGGAACACACGACGGTGAACCCCAACCTCACCGTGATGCTCGTCGGCGAACGCTGCGCCGAGCTGGTGCGCGCCGGCGGCAACTGACCGCCAGGAGCGACTAGGTCGCGAAGGAGTCGACGATCCGTTCCAGGACGGCGGCGACCTGTTCGGTGGCGGCCTCGCGATCGTCGGCGGCGGCGACGTAGAGCGCCGCCTCGTCGAGCGCGCCGATCGCGACGTGGGCCAGCGGGCGCGTGGGCTGCTCGACCGCCTGGCCCGTGGCGATCGCGGCCGCGATCAGGCCTTCGACGAGTGCGAACCCGAATTCTTCTCCGCGAGCACGCCATTCACTCCATCCGAGCACCGACGGCGCCTCGACGAGCGTGATCCGATGCACCTCCGGCTCGGTGCACAGCCGCAGGAACAGACGCATACCCGTCTTCAGCGCGGCGAGCGGGTCCTCGCCGGCGCGCTCCCCCACGGCCGCCGCGATCTGCGCGACGATCGACTGTTCCACGTCGTCGTAGACGGCGACGAACAGCCCTTTCTTGTCGTCGAACTGGTGGTAGAGCGCACCGCGCGTCACGCCGGCCTCGGCGACGATCTCCTGGGTGCCGACGTCGGCGAAGCCGCGTTCGCCGAACAGCTTCCGGCCGGCGTCGATCAACGACGCGCGGGTCGCCGCGGTCCGCTCGGCCTGGGTACGACGGTTGACTTTCATACAGGTTGCACGTAACTTTCGTACTGAGTGTTCGTAAGTTACCGAGTCTACGAGAAGCGGGTCTCGCCATGACGACTGCAGTGCCGACCGTCGAACTTCCGTCCGGCGTCATCGAGTACGCGACCTACGGTCCGGACGACTCGGCGCATCCGCCGATCGTCTTCGTCCACGGCGCCGTCGTCGACCACCGGCTGTGGGAACCGACGGCGCAGTTGCTCGCCGAGCGCGGATTCCGGTGCCATGTGCCCCTCATGCCGCTGGGCTCGCACCGCATCCCGCTCGGACCCGGAGCCGACCGCTCGCCGCGCGGGATGAGCAAGCTCCTACGTGAGTTCGTCGACCGGTTCGGCCTGTCGGACGCGACCCTCGTGGCCAACGACTCCGGTGGCGCCATCACCCAATTCGCTCTCGACGACGATCCCGCGTTCGTCAGCCGGCTGGTGTTCACCAACTGCGACGCCTTCGATCTCTTTCCGCCGCAGCCGTTCCGGTTGTACTTCGCACTGATGAAGCACCGACTCCTGCTCAAACCCCTGGCCGAGGCGATGCGCCTGCGTGCACTGCGCCATTCCGCGCTGGGCGTCGGTCTGCTGTTGAACGATCCCGATCCCGACTTCACCGGCTCGGTCTTCGAACCGCTGCAGCGCGACGTACGCATCCGCAACGACTTCATCGCGTTCCTCCGCGGCATCCGCCCCGCCGAACTGGCGCAGATCACCCTGCGGATGTCGCGCGTCGACCTCCCGGTCCGAATAGTGTGGGGTAGCGACGACCGGTGTTTCACCCCGGCCCACGGACGCCGCCTGGCCGCCGTCTTCCCGGGCGGGGCGCCCTTCGTCGAGGTTCGCGACGCCCGGACCTTCGTCTCACTCGACCAGCCACAGATTCTGGCCGACGAGATCATCGAGCTCACCGTCGGAGAACGCACCGCTCCGTGACCGCCCGGAGAACGGCGCAAGTTTTTTTCGCCACGGGCGTCGGATCATCGGGTCCGGCCGCGACGATAGAGATGTGAGCAGCGACCAACCGGTTTCTTCGGCCCGGGGACCAGAGGGATTGCTGGCGGTCTACGACCAGGCACTGCCGGAGGTGTACGGCTTCGTCGTGCGGCGCTGCACGGATCGTCGTACCGCCGAGGACGTCACCTCGGAGACCTTCCTGGCCGCCATGGACTCCGTCCGACGACGCCGCGACACCGAACCGACCACTCCGTGGCTCATCGGGATCGCCCGGCACAAGCTCGCCGACCACTGGCGACGTGCACAGCGCACGCCGGAACCGGTCGACGACCTGCCCGACCACGGGGACGACCCGTGGGACACCGAACTCGACCGGATGGTCGCCCATCACACGCTCGGCCAGTTGTCGCCGATCCACCGTTCGGTACTGACGCTGCGCTATGTCGACGATCTCCCCGTCGGCGAGTGCGCGGAGATTTTGGGCCGCACGGTCGGCGCCACCGAGGCGCTTCTCACCAGGGCCAAGCGGGCGTTCCGCGCCGCCTACCCCGAAACACAACCCCAGCCCAGCGAGAGAGGAGGTCACGCATGAGCACCCGGAACAGCTCGCGCTTCGACGCAGCACGAGATCCGCTGCACGTCCTGAACGCAGCGCGCACGCCGGGCTTCGACGATCCGGTCCGTCCCGACCTGGATTTCGCCGCCGCGCTGCGGGACCGCCTCGAGCGCGGGGCGACCCTACCCGAAGGAGTCGTCATGGCCACCGCAACACAACTCGACGCAACCGAGACCGTCCGGACCGAGGCGCCCGCCCGACCGGAACCGACGGTCGAACGCCCCGGCGCCCTCCCGTATCTCGTCGTCGCCGAACCGCAGGCCGCGATCGACTGGTACGTCGACACGCTCGGCGCCCGGCTGCGCGGCGAGCCGATCGTGATGTCCGACGGCGTGATCGGTCACGCCGAACTCGAACTGGGCGGCGGCGCCGTTTATCTCGCCGCCGAGTTCCCGGACCTCGGACTCCGGGCGCCCGCACCCGGACAGGTCTCGGTCAGCCTGATGGTCGCCGTCGACGACACCGACGACGCGGTCGCGACGGCCGCCCGCGCGGGAGCCGCGGTGACCCGAGAGCCGTACGAAGCCCACGGCACCCGCACCGCGGTGATCGTCGACCCGTTCGGCCACCGCTGGATGCTGAGTGGACCGTCGAAGACCGTGGGTACCGAGATGGTCCATCAGGGCGACATCGGTTACATGTCCCTGAACACGCCCGACGCCGCCCGCGCCCGGCGCTTCTACGGCGACGTCCTCGGCTGGGAATTCGACGCCGAGGGCCGACGCGTCACCAACGTCGGCCATCGCCTCGGCATCTTCGAGACCGACGGCGCACCGACGATCTTCTGCGCGTACGCCGTCGACGATCTCGAGGCCGCACATGAGCGCATCGTCGCAGCGGGCGGGCGGGGCGAGTTCGGCGCAAGCCCCGACGGTCATCGCCTGGTCGACGCCGTCGACGATCAGGGCGTCCGGTTCGCGGTCTACGCGGCGAACCCCGACGACGAACGGCCGCAGGCACACCCGCGCGACCCCGGGGCCATGACCTACCTGACGGTGCTGACGCCCGACAGCGGACGATTCCGCGCGTTCTACGGATCGGTCCTCGGCTGGACGTTCCACGGTGGACGCATCGACGACGGCTGGGAGGTCGACGACTCGCGACCGCAGGTCGGGCTCGCGGGCGGCGCCGAGAGCTCGGTGGCGGTGCCGATGTGGACGACCGACGACGTCGTGGCCACGGTCGAACGTGTCCGGGCCGCGGGCGGCACGGTGCTCGAGGAACCGAACGCGGCCCCTTACGGCATCTCGGCGCGGTGCACCGACGACCAGGGCGCTCAGTTCTACCTCGGTCAGTTGTTCTGAGTCACCCCACGGTCAACCCGACGACGAGCACCGCCGCCGCAGCGGTGGTCAGCACGGACCGCACGATGTTCCACGGCACCCAGACGGCGGTGAACCGCGTCCAGACCCGCACCGCCTCGTCGCCGCCGACAACACCCGCGGCGTCGAGGCGGTCATTGGCCGGGACGTTGACGACCATCGTGATGACGACACCGAGCGCGGTCAGGACCGTCGCGGTCAGGACCCACCATCGGAGCCCGGAACCCCACGAGGTCCAGACGGTCAGCGCGCCGAACACCACGCCGCCGCCGAAGACCACCGCGAAGAGCGGGTTGAGGATGGCGCTGTTCATCCGCTGCATCGCCGCGACCGCGACGTCGGCGCCGGCCCGGGTCAGGCCGGGGATCACGGCATAGCCGAACCCCGCCAGTACGCCGGCACTGAGGCCGGTGGTCACGACCGTCAGGGTCACCAACACATCACGCAACAGGTCCATGGGAACAGTCCAGTGCCCTGCGGGCGCGAAAACCATGACCGGACCGGCGAATTTCCTGCTCCACCGTCCGGCTCCCGGCTCCGGAGCGGCCACCACCGTCATGGTTGACTCTTACCCATGTCCTCTCGCTCCCGCGTCCGGGCCCTGTCCGCGCGTCTGCCCTTCGGCATCGGGACCGTCGTCTTCGCCCTGTGCGCCGCGCTGGTCGTGACCGGCGGCGTGGTGCTGGCGAGCGGCACCGCCCAGACCGACGACGGCGACTACGCCTACGGCGAGCTGCGCGGCTACGAACGCGAACCGGGGACCGCCTGGACGATCGTCGGGCAGGAGGATCTACCGGACTACTCCGGCGAGGTCACCATCGAGATCGCCGACACCTCCGACGAGGGATGGCTCATCACCTACCCCTCCGGGCTGGGGCGCTCGTTCGTGATGGTGGACCGGCGATCGGGAAACCTGCTGTGGGACAGCCCCATCAACGCGGGGCAGGGCGACTGCGCGGTCAACGAAGCCGGCCAGGTCGGGTGCGCGGTACAGCTCGGCACCCCACTCGAGGACGGCTTCTACCTCGTCGACGACGCCGGCATCCCTACCCGCACCGCCGAATACCTGGACACCAAATCGGTGGAGGGCCTCGGCAACAACTTCCTGCGCGTCAACCGGGTCGGGCACCAGGTCACCCTGAACACGCCGGCCGGCAACGGCATCTGGGCTCGGACCTTCGCGGCGCCGGTCGTCGGTATCGAGGTCACCGGCGACACCGTGGTCATCAGGACCGCCGACGCCAGCGAGCACCTGGTCAACCCCGCCACCGGTGAGGACCGCATCGGTTGCGATCAGTGCAGCATCAAGCTCTACCCGACCGGGGTGACCGTCGACCACCAGACGCACGGCGAGGAGAAGGTGGTCACCTACGCCACCGTCAACGGCCGGGTGGACGCCGATCCGGTCGCCGAGGCCGACGGTCTGAGCGTGCTGCCCGGGCCGTCGACCCTCCCGGTCCTGAACGCGGCGAACCTGGTCTTCGCCGCCGAGGGACAGTACGAGGTCCGCGACCCGGCACGTCCCGGGGCGCTGTGGCAGATCCGGGACGGCGAACTGTCCAAGGCCAATGCCATCGCGTGCGGGTCCCTCGTGAACTTCGGCCGCCTGGACGGTTCGCGGACGACCTACGCGCTCGCCGAGGGCACGCACATCGGCAGCGGACCGCCGCCGGGACCGCAGCAGCCGATCCTCGCCAACCCGCGGTGCGTCGGGTCCAGCGGCACCACCATGGTCGTCGTCAACCAGGGCCTGCTGACCGGGCTCACCCCGGCGAACACCGCGGCCTGGGAGCGCGGCCTGTCCTCCCCCGGACTCGTGCGGGTCGTCGACGGATACATCGTCGTCAGCGAGGGCAGCACCCTGTCGATGCTCCGCCCGAATTGACCCCGCCGTTCCCCTGAACCCGAGGGTCTCAATCCCTCTTGTGGGCCGTTTCACATGCCGCGCCGAGCTCCCGGCCTCACCTGCAGAGACACGAATCGGTGGCGGTGTCCAGACCTGAATTGATCACGACAAGGTAACGCTTTGCTCACGGCCGCGTGTACGGTCGGCTCGGTTCCGCAAGCACGAACCACGAGATGTACACGCGAGGTCGATCAGTTTTGGGTAAGCACTCCAAGCCACGGAAGAAGTCACGCACACCGCTGTGGGCCACCGCCCTGCTGCCGGTGGGCGTTCTGGCCGGCGCGGCGACCGCCGGGGCCGAACTCTCCGGCAACACGCTGGCCCCCACTCCGGTGTCCGCGCCGCAGGTGACGTCCGAGGTCCCGACCACGCCACCGTCCGTGACGCCGGCTGTGAAGGCCCACCCGCTGGCACCCACTCCGCCGCCGCCGCCGGTTCGGCCGGCCAGCGTCACCACCGGTGCGGTCCCGGTGACCAACTACGACGCGTATGAGGCGGCCGCGAAGTCCGTCACGAGCACCCACCCGCGCTGCGGCATCGACTGGAAGGTCATCGCCGGGATCGGCCGGGTCGAGTCCCACCACGCCGACCAGGGCAACGTGAACCCCGACGGCGTGCTGCGCAGCGCGATCTTCGGTCCGCGCCTCGACGGCTCCCTCGCGGGCAACCAGGTCGTCGGTGACACCGACGGTGGCGAACTCGACGGCGACCCGGTCTACGACCGCGCGGTCGGCCCGATGCAGTTCCTGCCGTCGACGTGGAAGATGTACGCCGCCGACGGCAACGGTGACGGCAAGTCCGACCCGCAGAACATCTTCGACGCCGCGCTGACCACCGCGAACTACCTGTGCGACGACGATCTCGACCTGCGCGACTCGTCCTCGCTGGTGACCGCCGTCCTGCGGTACAACAACTCGATGGAGTACGTGAACAAGGTCCTCGGTTTCGCCCGCGAATACTGATCCCGCTGCCTCACCAGGACACTTCGTGACGCGCCCTCCGCAAGCTCCGGGCGCTCCTCAGGGAGCAGTAGGCGACGCTCGCAAGCTCGCTCCTCAGGGAGCGAGGTGAGGCGCTCGACGGCTCGCGCGTCGTTCCTAGCCCTGCGTCAGAAACGCTTGCAGCGCAGCCGAATACATCGGCACGTCGTCGGCACCCATGAGCTCGCGCGCGGAGTGCATCGCGAGCTGCGGCGCGCCGACGTCGATCGTCGTGAGCCCGGTGCGTGATGCCGTGATGGGCCCGATCGTCGACCCGCACGGCAGATCCGCGCGATGGACATATCGCTGCATGGGGACGCCCGCGGCGTCGCACGCGAGCGCGAAGACGGCCTCTCCCACCGCATCCGACGCATAGCGCAGGTTCTGGTTGACCTTCAGCACCGGTCCGCCGCCGATCGAGATGCGGTGACCGGGTTCGTGCCGCTCGGGATAGTTCGGGTGGGTCGCGTGGGCCATGTCGCCGGACAGGCAGATGCTCGCGGCCATCGTCTGGAGGAAGTCCGCGCGTGATCCGCCGCGCGCGAGCACGATTCGTTCGCAGATCGACCCCAGGAAGTCCGAGGCGGCACCACGCTCGGAACCGCTGCCGACCTCCTCGTGATCGAACAGCACCAGCATCTTCGTGTGCGCCGACGAGCCGGCGTCGAGCAGCGCGCGCAGACCCGTGTAGCAGGTGCCCTGGTTGTCCAATCGCGGTGCGCTGAGCAGGTTTCCGTCGGCTCCGATGATCGCCGACGGCGCGACGTCGTGGGTCATGAGTTCCCAACCGAGGAGCGCGTCCGGGTCGATGCCCGCGTACTCCGACACCCAGCCGAGGACGTCGGGGACGTCGTCGCCGATCCCCCACACCGCGTTGACGTGCCGTTGTGGATCGAGCGACACGCCCTTCCGGTCCTCGGACAGGTGGATGGCGAGTTGGGGTACCCGCACCACCGGTTCGGTCACATGAACCAGCGTGTGCGCCACCGAGTTCCCCGATCGGTACGCGAGGCGGCCGGAGAGGCCGAGATCGCGGTCGAGCCAGGAATTGAGCCAGGCGCCGCCGTAGGGTTCGAGGGCGACCATCGCGACTCCGGCCGACGAGCGGTCGGGATGCTGCTTGAGCCGCAGGTTGGGGCTGTCGGTATGTCCGCCGACGATGCGGAAGGTGCCGGTCTGCCCGGTCTCCCAGGCGATGATCGAGCCGCCACGGATGACGTAGTGCCGCGCCGACGGGGCGTCGAGGCCGGCATCCGCCCACGGCTGATCCTCGAACAGCCTTGTGTACCCGGCACTTTCGAGTTCGCGGGCCACCGTCGCGCAGACGTGGAACGGCGACGGCGAGGCGTCGACGAACTCGCCGAGGCCGCGTGCGGTCGCGCTGGTCGGAATCCTGGCGGACGCACTCATCGACGAACGCGCATTCACGCCGAGGCGAGGACCGAGTCGATCGCCGAGTAGAACAGGCCGAGGCCGTCGTCGCTGGGTCCGGTGAGCGGCTCCGTGGCGTGCTCGGGATGCGGCATCAGGCCGACGATCCGCCCGTTAGGGCTCGAGATACCGGCGATGTCGAGGGACGAACCGTTCGGGTTCCGCTCGGGGAACCGGAACACGACGAGCCCCTCACCCTCCAGCTCCTCGAGCTTGCGCTGCGAGGCCACGTAACGTCCTTCGCCGGACTTGAGCGGGATGAGGATCTCCGCACCCTGCTCGAAGCGGGTCGTCCAGGCCGTGGTGTTCGACTCGACGCGCAGCCACTCGTCGCGACAGATGAAGTGCAGGCCCTCGTTACGGGTCAGGGCACCCGGCAGCAGCCCGGCCTCACAGAGCACCTGGAAACCGTTGCAGATACCCAGGATCGGCATCCCCTTGCCGGCTGCCTCGACGACGGATCCCATCACCGGAGCGAAGCGGGCGATGGCCCCCGCGCGCAGGTAATCGCCGTAGGAGAATCCGCCGGGGACGATGATCGCGTCGACGCCCTTCAGGTCGGCGTCGCCGTGCCACAGCGCGACCGGCTCGGCGCCGGCCAGCCGGACCGCGCGGGCGGCGTCGACGTCGTCGAGGGTGCCGGGGAAGGTGATGACCCCGATGCGTGCTGTCATGTGCTGCTCTCTACTCCGCGACGCGCGAGACGTTGAAGTTCTCGATGACGGTGTTGGTCAGCAACTCCTCGGCGATGCGCTCCAGCGTCGTGTCGTCGACCGTGTCGTCGACCTCGAGCTCGAAGCGCTTGCCCTGACGGACGTCGCCGATCCCGCTGAACCCGAGCCGGCCCAGGGCGCCGACGATGGCCTGCCCCTGCGGGTCGAGAATCTCGGCTTTGGGCATCACGTCGACCACCACTCGCGCCATGGACCGCTCCTCAATGTCTGCTGGTCGGTTGTCGCCTGACCGGTGTTCTCCCGATCAGTTCACGCCGGTCAGCTTACCGGGTGCACCAAATCGGGTCAGAGCACGGATTCGATGGCGGCGACGACCGTCGGATCGGTCGGCTCGGTGCGCGGACGGAAGCGGTTGACCACCTCACCGTCGGCGTTCACGAGAAACTTCTCGAAGTTCCACTGGATGTCGCCGGCCTCCCCGTCGGCGTCGGCGTGCTGGGTGAGTTCGGCGTAGAGCGGGTGACGCGCCTCGCCGTTGACGTCGGTCTTCTCCAGCAGCGGGAAGGTCACCCCGTAGGTCGCCGAGCAGAAGGTCGCGATCTCCTCGGCGGTACCCGGCTCCTGCCCCATGAACTGGTTGCAGGGCACTCCGACGACGGTGAGTCCCTTGTCTCCGTACGTCTTGGCGAGTTCCTCCAGGCCGGCGTACTGCGGCGTGAGGCCGCACTTGCTGGCGACGTTCACCACGAGCAGCGGTCCGCCGAAGTCCTTCAGCGAGACGTCGGAGCCGTCCAGAGCGGTAACGGGGATGTCCTTGATGTTGGCCATGGCTGCCAGATTAGACGGCGCCCGCGCCGCCTTCGGGAGACCCGGGTCACAGGTGCCGCCACGGTATGCGCAAGGTCACCGTTAATTGCGTTTCGGCAATAGTTGCATTCGGGTTAGCATCTTTCGGTGTCCGGAGAATGCAGGTCGAACAGCGGCGCCGACGAGTCGGTGAACGCTGCGTCGTCGGCGCTCAACGCCTTCCTCGAGCGGCTCATCGATCTGAGCCGGCCCGAGGCGCTGGAGAGTCTGGCGGCAAGCGAGGTCACGTTCTCGCAGCTCCGGATCCTCTCCACGCTTGCATGCCAACCCGGGCCGATGCCGGTCAACGCGATCGCCGATCACGTTCAGCTGTCCCTCGCGGCCGCCGGCCGGACGGTGGACAAGCTGGTGACCGGAGGTCTCGTCGACCGTCGAGAGGACCCGTCCGACCGTCGGGTCAAGCGCATCTCCCTCACCGACGCGGGCCGGCGCTACCTCGAGACCCATCTGGCCGTGAAGCGCGGGACCATCCGACACTTCGTCGCCAACCTGCCCGCAGACATGCGCGACAACCTCTGCGCGGCACTGCGTCCCATCGTCGACGACGGCGTCGACCATTTCTGTCTGCCCACCGACGGGCGGCAGGCCTCATGACTCCTCTCTCCTGCCTCGTCACTCCCTGATCTCTGACCACCGACCCTCACGGGTCGAACGAGCCCCACAGACTCCTCTGCCGCGGATGGCCGCGCGCACGCCCATTTCTCGCCCGACCGATAGGAACACGCGAATGACCTCATCCACAGGTGGCCATCTGCACGACGGCCCACCCGACACCAAGCTGGACCGCCACGTCCTGCTGGTCGCCGGCGTGGTCGTGCTCGGCGCGATCATGTCGATCCTCGACGTCACCGTGGTGGCGGTCGCCCAGAACACCTTCCAGCAGGAGTTCGGCACCGACGCCGCGGGCGCCGCCTGGACCGCGACCGGCTACACCCTCGCACTGGCGGCGGTGATCCCGTTGTCGAGTTGGGCGGCATCGCGTTTCGGCACCAAGCGCGTCTACCTCGTCTCGCTGGTCCTGTTCACGGTGGGTTCGGTGTTGTGCGCGCTGGCGCCGAACATCGGCATGCTCGTGGCCTTCCGCGTCATCCAGGGACTCGGCGGCGGCATGCTGATGCCGATCGGCATGATGATGCTGACCAAGGCGGCCGGTCCCGAGCGGGTCGGTTCGGTCATGGCCGTTCTCGGTATCCCCATGCTTCTGGGTCCGATCTCGGGCCCGATCCTCGGCGGCGTCCTCATCGAGCAGCTGAGCTGGCACTGGATCTTCCTGATCAACGTCCCGATCGGCATCATCGCGCTGGTCTTCTCGTGGATCGTCCTGCGCGATGACGCGGAGACCAGCCGCCCCTCGATCGACGTCGTCGGTCTGTTGCTCCTGTCGCCGGGGCTCGCGTTGTTCCTGTTCGGTATCTCCTCGAGCGCCGAGCACCGCACGTTCGTCACGGCATCGGTTCTGGTGCCGACCATCATCGGTGCCATCCTGATCGTCGCTTTCATCGTGCACGCCCTGCGCAAGAAGAACCCGCTGCTCGACCTGCGGCTCTTCGCGAACCGCACACTGAGCATCTCCGTCACCACGATGGTGCTGTTCATGGTCGCGTTCTTCGGTGCGGCGCTGCTGTTCCCGCAGTACTTCATCGGCGTGCGCGGCGAGTCCACGTTGACCGCCGGTCTGCTGCTGGCCCCGCAGGGCATCGGCGCCATGCTCACCATGCCGATCGCCGGCCGTCTCACCGACAAGATGGGTCCGGGCAAGTTCGTGCTCGGCGGCATCGTCCTGATCGTGCTGGGTCTGAGTACGTTCATGTTCCTCGGCGCCGAGACCTCGTACTGGCTGATCTGCGGTTCGCTGTTCGTGCAGGGCCTCGGCATGGGCATGACGATGATGCCGATCATGTCCGCGGCTCTCGCAACACTCAGCAACCCGCAGGTCCCGGACGGTTCGACGCTGCTGAACGTCATCCAGCAGTCGGCCACGTCGATCGGTACGGCCGTCATCTCGGTGATCCTGGCCAGCAGCCTGGCGAGCCGACCCGAGGCGGGACTGGCGATCATGGCGAACACCTCCGACGATCCGCTGCCGCCGGGCGTGCCGAACCCGTTGCCGGAGTCGTTCTTCGAGACCGCGGCGGACGTGTTCTCGAGCACGTTCACCATCTCGGTGGTCCTGATCGTCCTCACCCTGATCCCCGCGTTCTTCTTGCCCCGCAAGAAGATCGCGTCGCCTCTCACCGAAGAGGACATGGACCGCGGTCCGATCATGATGCACTGATCATCTCCTGCTGATCGCAAACCAAAGCCCCACCGACTCCCGGGTCGGTGGGGCTTTGTGGTTTCGACAAGCTCAACCAGCGGAAGGGTGAGCTCAACCAGCGGAAGGTGAGCTCAACCAGCGGAAGGGTGAGCTCAACCGGCGGGAGTATCGAGCGCGCCCGACTGCTGCAGGATCCACGCGATCTCGAACGCGACCTCTTCCCACTGCTTGTAGCGTCCGCTGACGCCGCCGTGGCCGGCGGACATCTCGGTCTTGAGCAGTACCGGGTTGTCCGACGTGGTCTTCTCCTGCAGTCGCGCAACCCATTTCGCCGCCTCGGTGAACAGCACCCGGGTGTCGTTGAGCGAGGTCAAGGCGAGGATCGGCGGATACGGCTTCGCGTCGACGTTCTCGTACGGCGTGTAGGTCTTCATGTACTCGTAGACCTGCGGGTCGTGCAGCGGGTCACCCCACTCGTCCCACTCGATCACCGTGAGGGGCAACGACGGATCGAGGATCGAGTTCAGCGCGTCGACGAACGGCACCGACGCCAGGATCCCGTTGAACAACTCGGGCGCGAGGTTCGCGACCGCACCCATCAGCAATCCGCCGGCGGACCCGCCCTCGGCGACCATCTGCTGGGGTGTCGTCCACCCGGTGTCGACGAGATGCCGTCCCGCGGCCACGAAGTCGGTGAAGGTGTTCCGCTTGCTGAGTTCCTTGCCGTTCTCGTACCAGTAGCGCCCCATCTCCCCACCGCCGCGGATGTGGGCGAGGACGAAGACCATGCCGCGATCGAGCATCGACAGTCGCGCCACCGAGAAGTACGGGTCGATACTCGCCTCGTAGGAGCCGTAGCCGTAGAGGAGCAGGGGCGCCGGCTTGGCGGCGTCGGTTTCCTTGCGCCGCACCACCGACAGCGGAATCCGGGTGCCGTCCTCGGCAACGGCCCACTCCCGCGACTGCACGTAGTCGGCCGGGTCGTAACCGCCGAGCACCGGCTGCCGCTTGAGCAGGGTCCGCTCGCCGGAGGCGACGTCGAGCTCGAACAGTTCCGCCGGTTCGATGAAACTGCCGTATCCGATGCGGAGCCTCGGGGCACGCCATTCCGGGTTGGCGCCGAGGCCCGCGGAGCTGAGCTCCTGGTCGAAGGTCACCTCGCGGAAATCCGATTCGACCGGGATGCCGTCGATCTGCCGCAGATCGGCGATGGCGAGACGCGGCAACGCATCTCGGCGGTAGGACAGGACCAGGTAGTCGGCGAAGGCGTCGAGGTCCTCGATCCGGCGCTGCGGGTCGTGCGCGATCAGCGGACGACGGTCCGAAGGGTCGGCGACCGGCGCGAGGTCGATGGCGAAGTTCTCCGCCTTCTGCCCGTCGCGGACTTCGTTGTGCACGATGACCAGATAGTCCTCGCCGCCGATGACGGCGTGCTCGACGCTGTACTCGACCCCGTCGACCCGCGGTGCGACGCTGCGGAATTCGCCGGTCGGGTCGTCGGCGGCGAGCAGGTAGCTCTCCGAGGTGATCTTGGACCCGACGCCGATGACGAGGTATTTGTCGCTCCGGGTGGTGCCCATCCCGACCCAGAACCGCTCGTCGGGCTCGTGGAAGACCTTGACGTCGGCCGTCCCGGCACCGATGTCGTGGCGCCACACCGTGTCCGGGCGCCAGGCGGCGTCGACCGTCGAGTAAAACACGTGCCGGGCGTCCGCCGACCACACCGCACCCCCCGAGGTGTCGCGAACCTCGTCGGGGAGGAGTTGCCCGGTGCGAAGGTCCTTGACGCGCAGGGTGTATCGCTCGTCCCCGACGATGTCGATGCTGTAGGCGAGCCAGTTGCCGTCGTCGCTGACGGTCAGCGCCCCGAGACTGAAGAAATCGTGACCCTCCGCCTCGACGTTGGCGTCGAGCAGGATCTCCTCGCCGGGCAGCGGGTCGTCGCCCACCTCTGGCGGGGTCCAGTCGTCCTCGGACCGGATCGGGCAGCGGCACGATGTCGAGTACTGCTTGCCCTCATGGGTTCGCCCGTAATACCAGTGCCGCCCGCGCCGGTTGGGCACCGACATGTCGGTTTCCTTGGTGCGGCTCTTGATCTCGCCGAAGATCTGCGTGCGCAGGTCCGCCAGCTGCGCGGTGTGCGATTCGGTGAAGGCGTTCTGCGCCTCCAGGTAGGCGATGACCTCCGGATCGTCCTTGTCGCGCAACCATTCGTAGTCGTCGACGAAGGTGTCGCCGTGGTGGGTGCGTTCGGTGGGCACCTTCTTGGCCACCGGCGCGGTGACCGGCGCTGCGTTCATGATGGTCTTCTCGTCGGTCATCAGATCACCTCTGCGTCGGGCCAGTCCGCGAAGGACTTTCGCGAGATCCATTCGTAGGCATCGATATAGCGCTGCCTCGTGCGGTCGACGACGTCGTCGGGCAACGGCGGCGGCGCTTCATCGGAGGCCCGGTCCCACCCGGATTCGGCACCGGTGAGCCAGTTTCGCACGATCTGCTTGTCGAAGCTGGGCTGCACCTTGCCGGCCTCGTAGGTGGCGGCCTCCCAGTACCGCGACGAGTCGGGGGTGAGCACCTCATCGGCCAGGACGAGTTCACCGTCGGCCCCGCGGCCGAACTCGAATTTGGTGTCGGCCAAAATAATTCCGCGCTCGGCGGCGACGGCGGCGCCGCGGGCGTAGATGTCGAGGGTGGCCGATCGTAGCGCCTGCGCCAACTCCTCCCCCTCCTGCTCGACGACCCGCTCGAAACTGATGTTCTCGTCGTGCTCACCCTGCTCGGCCTTGGTGGCCGGCGTGAAGATCGGTTCGGGGAGCTTGCTCGCCTCCGCCAGTCCCGCCGGCAGTTCGACGCCGCACACCGACCCGGTCGCCTGGTAGTCGAGCAGGCCCGAGCCGGTCAGGTAGCCGCGGGCGACGCATTCGACCTGCACCATCGGCAGTCGACGGACCACCATCGACCGGCCCACGACCGACGCCGGGATCCGTTCGTCGGTGGGGCCGCCGGCCAAATGGTTGGGCACGCCGAGCTCGTCGAACCAGTAGAAGCTCATCGCGGTGAGGATGCGCCCCTTGTCGGGGATCGCGGGACTGAGGATGTGGTCGTAGGCCGAGATCCGGTCGGACGCCACCAGCAGCAGGGTGTCGGCGTCGATCTCGTAGATCTCGCGGACCTTCCCCGACGCCAGATGACGGTAGGACTGCAGTTCAGGACGCATGGACTCGACCCTAGAGGGTGAGGTGACCCCGCGGGGCGGCAGGGACCACCCGCCCGGCCGTGGGCCCCGGGTTCTGCGATCCTGGACCGATGAGCGAGCCGCACATCACCATCACCTACTGCACGCAGTGCAACTGGCTGCTGCGGGCGTCCTGGATGGCCTCGGAACTGCTGAACACCTTCGGCACCGAGATCGGCTCGGTGACCCTCGTCCCCGGCACCGGCGGCGTGTTCGTCATCGACGTCGACGGCACCCAGATCTGGGAACGCAAGCGCGACGGCGGCTTCCCCGGTGCTCCCGAACTCAAGCGTCGCGTGCGCGACACCGCGCTCCCGGATTGGAACCTCGGGCACTCCGACGTCTCGACCCCCGAGTGACAGAGCCGACCTTCTGCTCCCTAATCCGAAAGGAGCGACCCCATTGCTCCCTGAGGTGTGAGGAGCGATAGCGACGAGCCACGAAGGGCCTGGTGAGACACGTTGCGGAGCCCTTCGTGGCTCGCTTCGCTCGCACCTCAGGGAGCAGGGGGTAGCAGGCACTCCGACGTCAGCGCGCCGGAGTGAGATGGCGGAGAGCTACAGAATCGGCGCCGGCGAGTAGCCCGCGGCGTCGGGGTACTGCCCGATGATCTTCTCCGCGGCCGCGATGACGTCGGCGACCTGCTGTTCGGCGGCACCGACGAAGGCCGTCTTGTCGGCCAGCAACGCGTCGAGCTGCGCGCGGTCGAGCGGGATGCGGTCGTCGGCGGCGAGCCGGTCGAGGAGGTCGGGTTCGCGTCCCTCCTCCCGCATGGCGAGCGCGACCGCGACCGCGTTCTCCTTGATCGCCTCGTGCGCGGTCTCCCGCCCGACGCCGGCGCGCACCGCGGCCATCAGGACCTTGGTGGTCGCGAGGAACGGCAGATAACGGTCGAGCTCGTTGGCGATCACGGCCGGGTAGGCACCGAACTCGTCGAGAACGGTCAAGAAGGTCTCCATCAGTCCGTCGATCGCGAAGAACGCGTCGGGCAGGGCCACACGACGGACGACCGAGCAGAAGACGTCGCCTTCGTTCCACTGCGCGCCCGCCAGTTCGGCGGCCATCGAGCCGTATCCGCGGAGTACGACCGCGAGCCCGTTGACGCGTTCGCAGCTGCGGGTGTTCATCTTGTGCGGCATCGCCGAGCTGCCGACCTGACCGGGCTGGAAGCCCTCGGTGACCAGCTCGTGGCCCGCCATCAGCCGGATGGTGTGGGCCAGCGACGACGGCGCGGCCGCCAGCTGCACGAGTGCCGACACCACGTCGTGGTCGAGCGACCGCGGATAGATCTGGCCGACCGAGGTGAACGAGCGGGCGAACCCGAGGTGGTCGGCGACCCGGCCCTCGAGGTCGGCGAGCTTCACCGCGTCGCCACCGAGGAGGTCGAGCATGTCCTGCGAGGTGCCCATCGGCCCCTTGATCCCGCGCAGCGGGTAGCGGTCGATGAGTTCGCGCAACCGGGTGAGCGCGATCATCAGCTCGTCGGCGGCCGAGGCGAACCTCTTGCCGAGCGTGGTGGCCTGGGCGGCGACGTTGTGACTGCGTCCGGCCATCACCGTCGACGAGTAGTCGGCGGCACGCGCGACGATGCGCGCCAGCACCGCCACGCCGTGGGCATGGACGTGTTCGAGCGAACGCAGGATCTGCAGCTGCTCGACGTTCTCGGTGAGGTCGCGGCTGGTCATGCCCTTGTGGATCTGCTCGTGGCCGGCCAGGGCGTTGAACTCCTCGATCCGGGCCTTCACATCGTGGCGGGTGACCCGTTCACGTTCGGCGATGGAGGCGAGATCGACCTGGTCGACGACGCGTTCGTAGTCGGCGATGGCGTCGGCCGGTACATCGATGCCGAGGTCGCGCTGCGCCTTGAGGACCGCGATCCACAGTCGCCGTTCGAGCTCGATCTTGGTGCTCGCCGACCACAGTTCGGCGAGATCGGCGGAGGCATAGCGGCTGGCCAGGACGTTGGCGATGACGGGCTTCGACACCCGGTCAGTGTAGGTCGCGGCCGTCGCGATCCTCAAAACCCGGCGAGGGCCGAGCACACACCGTCAGAACGCGATGCACGCCCCGTTGGACCCGTAACCCTGTCGCACGCGGACGAACGTCGGCGCCGACACCTTCCCGTTCTGCACGGCATACAGGTACTTGTCACCGGTCCGGTGTGGGACCCACGTGGTCGAGGCGAGCGCACCCTGAGGCAGGTCGCGGCCCACGAAACGCGGCGGCAGACCCGCCTTGACCTCGAAGAACTCGACCCAGCCGGACGAGTTGACCGCCACGGTCAGCGGATAGGTGCAGCCGGTGCCGTAGACCGCCGAGGAGAACGGGATCGACGCATCGACCCGCCCGGCCGGCGCCGCCTGCGCCGTCGGGGCGACGAACGCCGTGGCCCCCATGACCGCCGCGCCGAGCGCGGCCCCTACTCCCACCATCCATCGTCTCGCTGACACGCGATCCCCTTCCCCGTCGGTGGCCTGACGCCCCATCGTGTCATCGCCGCGTCCACCGCACGGTGAGTTCGCGAGGTTCGGCCCGGACACCCCGTCCGGTCACTCCCGCGGGGCGAGGACGTCGACGACGTCGAGCAGCGCGTCGCGCACCGCGTCGACCGGCCGCACCGCGGTCTGGGACAACGCTCCCACGATGGCTCCGTCCTCGATGCCGATCAGTTGCGCGATGTGCGCCGGATCGGCGACCCGGTGCGACTTCACCAGGACCTCGCAGTGGTGGAACGCCAGCGATTGTCCCCGACTCGCGACGACCTCGCGCAGAAGCGGATACCGCGCCGCGAGCGCGATCATCTCGTACCGCGCGGACAGCTGCTGGAGGGTGGTGTCGGAACCGACGAAGACGTCGGCGAGGGCACCCGCCGTCGCCGTGCTGCCCCGGTGCCGGCGCGGAAGAGCGTTGCAGCGGGCGGCGACTGCGGTCTCGTCGTGCGCGCACAGATTGGCGGCGGCCTCGGCCATCAGGTCGTCGAGGGAACCGAAGTAATAGGTGGTCGACGCCAGCGGTAGTTGCGCGCGCTCGGCCACCGCGCGATGACGCACTGCATCGAAGCCTCCTTCGAGCAGCAACTCGCCGGCAGCCTCGATCAGTCGAGACCGCCGCCGCGCACCCTTCGGTGTCGCCGCCGAGGTCATCATGGGAGTCAATGCTGCCAAAGGGCCGGTACCGTCGTATCGCTTTCACCAAAGCGATACACGCCCAGGCGGATTCCCGTATAAGCCCGCTGACCTCGGCGGAATGCCCGACGGCGGTCGCCCGTCAGTCGGACGTCGGACAGAGGGGTACGACGACCACACCCGCGGTTACCGTGACCTCATGCAGTTCGACGGCCTCCATGCTGTCGCCGATTACGCGGCGCTCTACACCTGTCTGCGGCAGGTCGCGTTCGCCGACTTCCTGCGCGAACGGCTCGGTAGCTTCGAGTCGCGCTGCGACCCGGCGGAGCGGTCCGTCGTCTTCACCTCGACGGCCTCGTCCGACCCGGGCGGGCAGCGCGACTGTGTCCGTTCACGTGCCACGCTGATCGCGGTCATCGAATCGGACGCGATCGTGTGGGGGTGGGCCCATCCCCGCGGCGAACCGGCGGGTCCAGCCGCCGCGCTGCGCGACGTCGGCGCCCGATTCGGCGTCGATGATTTCGCCGTTCCCCGGGTGTCGTTGCCGCCCAGCCTGTCTCGCGACCAGATCGCCGACTACCGGACACAGGCGATCGACATCGTGGCCGCGGCCGCGGTCGAGAGCACCGGGATCAGTCCGTACTGGACGGCACAGCACGACGACGGGGATCTCGCGGTGTACCTCCTCGACGACGTCGCGCTGCCCGAACCGACCTTCGCCGACTTCGCCACCACGATGCCGACGGTGATGAGATCACTTGCGGTCAACGATCATCGGGTGGCGATCCACGGGATGGCCGCCCGCCGCGGCTGGCACATCAGCTGGCGCACCGGCTCCGACGGCGGCCGGTCGCCGATCTGCGACGTCACCGACGGCGAGTCGGTGGCGCACGTCGAGTTCGACCGGCGCGCGCGGCCCGTCGACTTCAGCTGTGAACTCGTCGGGCAGGCCTGAGACACTCGCCGTTCGCCCCACGCCGGCGTGCGGAACCGTGCGACGATCGGGACATGTCCCCCGACAGTCACGAGGACCCAGACATCACCCATCTCCGGCAGGCGATCGACCTCGCCGCCCGGGCCCGGACGCGCGGCGACCACCCGTTCGGCTCACTGCTGCTGGCGCCGGACGGCAGCGTGGTCGCCGAAGCGATGAATTCCGTGGACACCGCGGGTGACCCGACCGGGCATGCCGAGACGAACGTCGTCCGCGCGGTCGGGCACCTCGATCTCGACACGCGCGCCGAGCTGACGCTGTACACCAGCACCGAGCCGTGCGCCATGTGCGCCGGCGCGATCTACTGGGCCGGGGTCGGGACGGTCGTCTACGCGCTCGGCGAGGACGACCTGCGGGAGATGACCGGCGACGATCCCGCCAATCCCACGCTGGCGATGCCGTGCCGACGGATCTTCGAGGCGGGCAGTCGGCCGATCGTGGTACGCGGTCCGTTCGCGATCGACGCCGCACACGAGGTCCACGCCGGTTTCTGGCAGCACAGCTGAGAGGAATTCCTCACAACGGTGCGCGTCGGGAGCCATTCCGTTGCGGCGGGACGGGGGTCGGCCATTACCCTGTTGACTCGATGACCCGAGTGCCACCCCTCCCCAGCAATCCCGACGGACACGCCCGTGCGTTCGTCGGGCGTCGTGCTGTCCTGGCCGCCGGCCTCGGCGCCGCCGCCCTGGGGGTCGCCGCGTGCTCGGGGTCGACCCCGCCGACGTCGGTGGAGCCCCGCAAGCTCGAGGGTCGGGCCGACGATGAACTACCGGTCGAGGCGTCGCCGCCACCGGTCACCGGCGGCCCACCGCTGATCACCGGCAGCTTCCGCTCGGCGCGCATGGCCGGGCGTGACACGCGCTGGGCCGTCGCCCGGCCCAACGGGGTGACGGGCACCCTGCCCGTCGTCGTCGTGCTGCACGCGCTCAACACCAACGAGAAGTCGATCTTCGGGCCGAAGCTCGAGATGCAGTCGGTGATGCAGCAGTACGTCGACGCCGGGAACGCGCCGTTCGCGCTGGCCGCCGCCGACATCGGGCGCAACTACTACCACCGACGCACCGACGGCGCCGACGGGGGCGCGATGATCCTCGACGAGTTCCTGCCGATGCTCGCGAGCAATCCGGACCTGGACCTGTCCACCGAACGCATCGGCCTGTTCGGATGGTCGATGGGCGGGTACGGCGCGTTGCGCCTGGCGGCCATGCTGGGTTCGCCGCGTGTCGCCGCGGTCGCGGTCAGCTCCCCCGCGATGTGGGCCGACCCGCGCAACTTCCCGCCGCGCGCCTTCGACGGCCTCGCCGACTACCAGGCGAACTCGCTGTTCGGAGCCCAGCCGAAGTTCGCGAAGATCCCGCTGCTGATCAACATCGGCTCGAGCGACCAGTTCTACACCTACACGCGGCAGTGGGCCGCCGGACTCCGGCCACCGGCGGCGTTCGGGACCGCGGCGGGTGGTCACACCAATCGCTACTGGCGCAGCGTCCTGCCCGAGCAGGTCGAGTTCCTCGGGCGGAACCTGGCGGTCTGAGTCGACCGTAGTTCCCTATTTCGTTCTTGCACAACCGATTTCGGTGATCGGGAACGGGACGAGGGAGCGAGACTCAGATGCTGATCCGGCCCTCGAGGGCGTTGCGGCCGATGTCGCGGCGGAAGTGCGAACCGGGGAGCTTGATGTTGGCGATCCGCGCGTAGGCCTGCTCGCGAGCTTCGGCGAGATCGGCGCCGGTGCCCACCACCGCGAGCACCCGCCCACCCGAGGAGACGACGGCGCCGTCGGCGTTGCGCGCGGTGCCGGCGTGCAGCACCCCGTCGGTGTCGGCACCGGTGATGAGGTCGCCGGTGCGCGGCTTGCCGGGGTAGTTCTCCGCGGCGACCACGACGGTGACCGCGGCCCCGTCGCGCCACTGCAGCGGCGGGAGGTCGGCGAGGGTGCCGGTGGCGGTCGCGTGCAGCGCCTGCCCGAGCGGCGATTCGAGCAGGGCCAGCACCGCCTGGGTCTCCGGATCGCCGAAGCGACAGTTGAATTCGACGACGGCGGGCCCGTCCGACCCGATCGCCAGGCCGGCGTACAGCAGGCCGGAGAACGGGATGCCTCGTCGAACCATCTCGGCGGCAACGGGTTTGACGACCTCGTCGACGATGCGCGTGGTCATCTCGGCGGGCAGCCAGGGCAACGGCGCGTAGGCACCCATCCCGCCGGTGTTCGGTCCGGCGTCGTCGTCCCCGACGCGCTTGTGGTCCTGCGCGGGCAGCAGGGGCACCACGGTCTCGCCGTCGACGAGGCAGAACAACGACACCTCCGGCCCGTCGAGGAAGCTCTCCAGCAGGACGGGGTGGCCGCTCTCGAGACACTCGGCCGCGTGATCGCGGGCGACGTCACGGTCCGCGGTGACGACGACGCCCTTGCCCGCGGCCAGACCGTCGTCCTTGACGACCCAGGTCGGGCCGAACCGGTCGAGTGCGGCGTCGAGCCGGGCGGGATTGTCGACGATCTCGGCATGGGCGGTCGTGACCCCCGCGGCCTTCATGACGTCCTTCGCGAACGCCTTCGACCCCTCGATCTGCGCGGCCTCGGCACTCGGACCGAAAGTCGCGACGCCGGCCGCGCGCAGGGCGTCGGCGACCCCGAGGACCAGGGGCACCTCGGGACCGATGACCACGAGGTCGGCGCCGATCTCGCGTGCCAGCGCCACGACCGCGTCGCCGGAGACGGCGTCGACGGGATGGTTCGTCGCGATCGACGAGGTGCCGGCGTTGCCCGGGGCGACGTGCAGGTCGGTGACCGCCGGATCGTTCGCCAGACCGATGAGGAGGGCATGTTCGCGGCCGCCCGAGCCGATCACGAGTACGCGCACGTTCATGACTCTAAACGCCGGTACCCGTGACCGCCCAAACGGTGTCGGCGCCGGTCAGCTCGTGGGCTGGGTGAGGTCGTACAGGGTCACGCCGTCGACGGTTACGGCGGTGAAGTTCTCCTGCACCCAGGTGCTGATCTGCGACGACGGTTGCGACGAGTTGCCGCCCATGCCGCCCCCCATACCGGGACCGGAACCGCCACCGATGAAGTAGTGGATCTTCTTCGCGGCCACGAGCTGCTGGAATTCGGCCAGGGTCGGCGACGGATCGCTGCCGTTGAATCCGCCGATCGGCATCACCGAGTGTCCGGTCTCGAGCTGGTAGCCCGACGCCGACATCGAGCCCACGGCAGCTGCGACCCACGTGTACTCGTCGGCGTCGGCGGTGAGCCTGTCCACGAGCGCCGCCGACGGCGTCGAACCACGGAGCAGTCCTCCGGCGGCTCCGTCGCCACCGCGACCGCCCCCATCCTGTTGACCCATACCGGGCATCCCCTGTCCGGGTGCTCCCAAACCCTGCGGTGGCATGCCGGGCATGCCCCGTCCGCCGGGGCCACCCGGGCCACCGCCACCGGGACCGAATTCGCCCTCGACGCGCGGTCCGGCGGTGATGATGGATCCGCTCTTCTCGGTCGCGATGGTGTCGACGGTGTAGGCGACCGGCCCGGCCAGGCCCGCCATGATGGCCCCGATGAGCGCTGCGGCCGCGACGGTCCGACGCTGGGTGAAGACCATGGCCACCGCGGCGAGGAGTCCCACGACGAGGACCGCGTATCGCAGCCACGGCACGAAGTCGGGTGCGCGATCGAGCAGGACGAAGCCCCAGATCGCGGCGGCCGCGACGGAGATCCCGAGCGCGATCCGCACCCACAGCCGGTCCCGGTGCGACCAGCACACCGCCGCGCCGCCGGCGACGACCGCGGCGACCGCGGGAGCCAGTGCCGCCGTGTAGTACTGATGGAAGATCCCGGCCATGAAGCTGAAGACACCCATCGTGACCAGCAGCCACAGCGCCCAGACGACCAGATACGCACGGCGCGGGTCGGTTCGTCGGGCCCTGCCGATCAGTACGAGTGCCACGGCGGCGAGGATCAGGCCAGTCGGGATGAGCCAGGCGATCTGACCGCCCTGCGCGGGTTCGAACATCCGCAGCAATCCGGTCTCGCCCCACGCGCCGCCCCCGCCGCCGGGGCCACCCGGTCCACCGCCCATGCCCTCCATCGCGTTTCCCCCACCACCGGGGACGACGGCGCCGGTCTCGTTGCCGTTGAGCCGGCCCAGGCCGTTGTAGCCGAGGGTCAACTCGAGGATCGAGTTGTTCTGTGAGCCACCGATGTACGGGCGCGACGACGCGGGCCACAGCTCGACGGCGAGAATCCACCAGCCGGCGCTGACGATCATCGCGCCGAGCGCGGCGAACAGTTGTCCGATCCGGCGCAACCAACCACGCGGTCCGAACGCGAGGTAGGTGACCGCCAGCGGCGGCACGATCAGCATGACCTGGAGTTGCTTGGTGAGGAAACCGAAGCCGACGAACACGCCGGTCAGGATCAACCACCGCCATCGACCGTCCTCGAGTCCCTTCATCATCGACCAGACCGCGGCGATCATCAGCAGGATGAGCAGCGCCTCGGGGTTGTCGAAGCGGAACATCATCGCCGCGACCGGTGTCACCGCGAGGGTCACCCCCGCGACGATGCCGGCCCAGTGGCCGAAGTACTTCCGGGTGATCAGGTAGAGCAGCGCCACCGAGGCGACGCCCATCAGCGCCTCGGGCACCAGGATCGACCACGGGTTGACCCCGAAGATCCGGGCGCTGAGCCCCGGAATCCACAGCGAGGCAGGCGGTTTGTCGACCGTGATCGAGTTCGCCATGTCCGACGACCCGAAGAACCACGCCTTCCACGACTGGGAACCGGCCTGGATCGCAGCCGAGTAGAAGGAGTTGGCCCACCCGTTGATCGACAGGTTCCACAGGTAGGCCACCGTGGTGCCGACCAGTAGCGCCGCCAGCGAGAGACGTTCCCAGATGGCACTTTTCGCCGGTGAACGCGTCACTCCTGAGGAGTCTGCGGGCGCAACGGAGCCCGCCGGGGAGACGAGGGTGGTACTCATGCGGCAACCTCCGTGTGGTGAGCGGGCGCCTTGCGGAACACCCAGCGGAGACCGACGAACCGGGTGAGCGTCGCCACCAGGTTCGCGATCACCAGGATCATCAGTTCGATGTGTTTCGTCGCGTCGGGGGCGACGGTGTGGAGAACGAACAGCGCACCCGAGGTGACGACCCAGCCGAAGAGGAAGACGCCGAGGCCGAAGAGCTGGTGGCGCAGGGCGTTGTCGCGTCCGCGGATACCGAAGCTGAAGCGCCGGTTGGCGGCGGTGTTGAGGACCGCGGTGATCGCGAGCGCGACCACGTTGGAGACCTGGGCGCCCAAGAACGAGTGCAGCGCCAGGAACAGGACCGCGTAGGCCAGCGTCGACGCCACGCCCACCACGCAGAAGCGGGCGAGCTGCCCGACCATGCCCGTCGGCACCCCGTCGAGCTGCGGTCCCGCAGCCCGGTCCCGGCCGATCGAGGCTCGTAGCTGGGCGATCGGGAGTCGACCCATCGCGAGCGCGAGGCCCACGCGCGCACAGCCTTTCAGATCCGCGATCGCGGTCGGCACGATGTCGACGGTGCTGTCGGGGTCGTCGACCCAGTCCACCGGCACCTCGGCGATGCGCAGACCGATCTGTTCGGCGAGGACCAGGAGCTCGGTGTCGAAGAACCAGCCGGTGTCGGCGACGAACGGCAGCAGTTCGCGGGCGATGTCGGTGCGCATGGCCTTGAATCCGCACTGCGCATCGGAGAACCGGGCGCCCATCGCAGTACGCAGCATCAGGTTGTACGAGCGGGAGATGAACTCGCGCTTGGGTCCTCGGACCACGCGTGCGGAGCGGTTGAGGCGCGTCCCGATCGCGATGTCGGAGTGCCGCGACACCAGCGGGGCGATGAGCGGCATCAGGGCGTTGAGGTCGGTCGAGAGGTCGACGTCGCAGTACGCGACGATCTCGGCGTCACTGTGCTGCCACACCGCGCTCAGCGCGCGTCCGCGGCCCTTCTGCTCGAGATGGACGACCCGAACGCCCTCGAGTTCACCGGCCAGTGCGACGGCGATCTCGAGGGTCTCGTCGGTGCTGGCATTGTCGGCGACGGTGATCCGCGACGCGTACGGCACATGCGCGCGCAGGTGGTCGGCCAGGCGTCGCACCGACGAGGCGATGTCGTCCTGTTCGTTGTAGACGGGGACCACGATGTCGAGTACTGGATTCGGCGTAGAGGTGTCGGCGACGGTGTACATCTGCGCCGGGGCGCCCGGCGGTGCTTCTGGGATCATGCGGACAACTCTCGATTCCCAGCCTCGCGTCACCCTGCATGTGAACTGCCAGGTTCCTGTGAACGCTTCGCCGGGTACACGCCGCGGTGTGGACGGACCGCGTCGGCGTGTCCGAGGGCGCCACTACATTGGGGCGCATGGCCGCAACCCTCGCCCCGGACCAGCTGACCGCCGCCAACCGTGTCATCACCAGCCTGGCCGGTGAGGGCGCCGCGCTGCGCGACGACCAGCTCCGGGCCGTGACCGCACTGGCCGGCCGGCCCGCCGATCCCACCGAGCGCGGCGCCCGCGTGCTGGTCGTCCAGGCGACCGGGTGGGGCAAGTCGGCGGTCTACTGGTCGGCGACCGCGATCATCCGGGCGGGTGGCGGGGGGCCGACGCTCATCGTGTCACCGCTGCTGTCGCTCATGCGCGACCAGGTCGCCGCCGCCGCTCGCGGTGGGTTGTCGGCGGCGACGCTCAACTCGTCCAATGTCGACGAGTGGTCGATGATCGAGGCACAGCTGCGCGCCGGCGACCTTGACGTGCTGCTCGTGTCACCGGAACGGCTCGCCAATCCGGGCTTCGGTCGCCGGGTTCTCGACGCCTTGGCCGGCAACCTCGGCCTGCTCGTCATCGACGAAGCACATGCGGTGTCCGACTGGGGTCACGACTTCCGCCCGGACTACCGCCGCGTCGCCGACGTGCTGCGTACCGTCAACCCGACGACGCCGGTCCTGGCCACCACCGCCACCGCCAATGCCCGCGTCACCGAGGACGTGGCGGCTCAGCTTGACGCCGGGGCCGGTGGTGAGCCCACGCTCGTCCTCCGCGGGCCGCTGGCACGAAAGTCGCTGCACCTCAACGTCCTCGACGGCCTGTCCCCGGTCCAGCGGTACGGGTGGGTCGCGCAGTCGCTGCCTTCGCTGCCGGGGTCGGGCATCGTCTACGTGCTGACCGTCGCCGACGCCGACCGCCTGGTCGAGGCGATCCGGGCCGTCCATGGCGACGCCGTCGCGGTGGCGGCCTACACCGGCCAGCTCGACGCCGACCGCCGCCATGAGCTCGAGGACGCGTTGCTGCGCAACGAGGTCAAGGCGCTGGTCGCGACGTCGGCGCTCGGAATGGGTTACGACAAGCCAGATCTCGGCTTCGTGGTGCATGTCGGGTCACCGCCGTCGCCGGTCTCCTACTATCAGCAGGTCGGCCGTGCCGGACGCGCCCTCGACGACGCCGTCGTGATGCTGCTGGCGTCGCAGACCGACGACCGGATCTGGGACCACTTCGCCACCGCGACGATCCCCGACCCGGACAAGATGCGCGATCTGCTCGCCGCCCTGGAATCCGCGGCGGAGCCGCAGTCGGTGGTGCAGCTCGAGGCCGCCACCCGCTTCCGGCGCACGCGTATCGAGTTGATGCTCAAGCAACTGGCGGTCGACGGCGTCACCGACCGGACCGCCGACGGGTGGGTCGTCACCGGCAAGCCCTGGACCTACGACGCCGAGCACTACGACGGCATCCTCGCCGTGCGCCGTCGGGAGGCCGACATCATGCGCGCCTACATCGCGGGCCGCACGTGCCTCATGCGGTTGCTGACCGAATCCCTCGACGACCCGCAGGCCGCGGACTGCGGACGCTGCTCGGTCTGCCGGGGCGCCCTCAGCGAAGGACTCCCCGATTCGGTCGACGCCGAGATCGTCCGCACCGTGACCTCGACGCTGCGTCGCAAGGCCCAGACCCTGGACCCCCGCAAGATGTGGCCCGGTGGCGAATTCGGGCGTCGCGGAAGAATTTCCGCCGATCTCCTGGCCGAGCCGGGTCGTGTCCTGGCCCATGCCGACGCCCCGGAGTGGGTCGAGGTGCTGGCCGCGGCCCGCAACGGCGACGAGCGCGCGCTCGCCGAGTTGGGCGACGCCGCGGTTGCGACGCTGGCCGCGTGGGTGCGCGACACCGGTATCCGGGCTGACGTCATCGTGTCGCTCCGTCTGACCGGCACCGTCCTGGCCGAGACCCTGGCCGACCACCTGCGGAAGGTCGGGAAACGCGAGGGCGGCAGTTTTCCCGTGCGCATGGGCGATCCGCCCACCGACGCGACCGGCGCGGTCGAAGCCGCGTACTGGCGCGACCACCTCGGCGACCCGCCCGACGTCGCGGGCCGCGCCGTGCTGCTCGTGGTCGACGCCAACGGCTCGGGCTGGCCGATCACCCTGGCCGCCGCCGCCCTTCGCGAGGCCGGCGCCACCGCGGTGCTACCGCTGCTGATCCACCGGACGGTGTGAGCCCTACGCAAACCCACCCCTTTTCGGCATACCCAGCACCCTGACGAGGGGTGGGTTCGCCGAAAAGTGGTGGGTTTGCCGGACGGTCGGGTCAGTCGGCGACGTACTCGCCGTACCCGAGCGACCGGAGGCTGGCGCGGATCTTCTCGGCCGCGGCGTCGAGGTCCTCGGGGCGGGCGTTCTTGTTCGCGTTCGCGAGGTCGAAGGTCTGCATCGAGAGCGCCGGGAACACGTGGACGTGCACGTGCGGGACTTCGAGGCCGGCGATGAGCAGGCCCATCCGCGGCGCGTCGAAGGCGTCCTTCACCGCGCGACCCACGTTCTGCGCGACGGCGCTGAGGTGCGCGAACGCGGCGGTGTCCATCTGCTCCCAGTGGTCGACCTCGGCGCGGGGAACCACCAGGACGTGACCGGGCGTGACCGGTTCGATCGTGAGGAACGCGACCGCCTCGCCGTCCTTCCAGACGAATCGACCCGGGAGATCGCCATTGATGATCATGCTGAAGACCGATGCCATGGGCCGAGTCTAGCCTGGCGCTTCAACGCCCATCTCATGTCGTGAATGGTGAATGGTGTAGTGATTGGGCAGATTCCGCTACCAGTGTCTGTGGCGTGGACCCAGTGTGGGCACTCCTCCCAGCGCGGGCAGTCCGGCCTACGAATGGTCTGCGACCTCCAAGTTCGGCAGCACCACCTTTGTGACCATCGCACCCGCCCGCGTCCATCATGGGTCACGCTCGACGAACTCTACGAACGCGCAACAGACGCACGAGCGTGCCCGACCGAGTTGATCCGCTTCGGCGACTTTCCGCCTCCGGTGGTAGCGCACTGCCAAACCCGCAGATATCCCGAATGCACGTGGAAGACCCGCTCGTCGTCGGATGCATACTTTCGTCTGATCAGAGGACACGATGACGCCGAAGAGTGTCACAGCGGCATGTGAAGATCATCCGGTTCGTACAGATCGACCTCTCAGGAGCCGGAACATGATGATGAAACGACGATGGATCGCGGGACTGGCGGTATTCGCTGCGCTGTCCGTCGGAGCCGGCACTGCGGGCGCGGTGCCGCCTCTCGAGCTGAACGGGTCGGTGACCGACGCGAGTAGCGATATCGAGGTCGCGGACTACGCCTATCGCGATCTGACGATGAACCGTATGTCGCATGACCGCGCAATCGAGTACGCCGCCGGATACAAGACGGCGGTCCAGGTGACCAGAGCGCTCAACGTTCATCTCGGCCGGTACTGCGCCGCCTCGCGACTTATCGGCCGCGCGCTCTCAGATCAGGGCTACAACAGCGCAACAATCCAGAACTTCGACTATCAGTCCGGCTGCCTCGGTGCGCCGCCGATCACGCACGACCGTCCCACCTCTTGAGACCACATAGCCCTTCGGATATCCGCGACCACCCGGCGGGCACTAGATTACGGCGAGGCATGACAGGGAGGGATACACAGTGAAGATCGTCTATCTCCACGGGGTTGGCAACGGAGATCCCGAGCGCTCATGGCTGGCAGGGCTCAACAGGGGACTTGCCGGCATAGGCGCTGCTCCGATCGAAGACTCCGATGTGATCGCACCTCGATACTCGGGCATCCTGAATGCACGCGGGGTGAAGTGCAAGCATCCGGGTAAGACATACAAGGTCAAAGACGACCATGACGAACGGCGTGCATTCGAACGGCGGCAGGCCAAAGTCCAGCGAATGCTCGGTAAGACCGGCGCTGTCCAGACCTTCGGTTTTGGCCGCTTCCCGGGACCGGTGATCAACCGACTCCAGCAGATCGGCATCTCATCGGCAATGGTTGATGTGCTCAAACAGGTCAAGGGCTACATGACCGACGAGGACGTCCGCGCCGCGGTGCTGTCCAACATCTTGGACGACATTCCTGCCACCGGCGAGGTAATCCTCATCGGCCACAGCCTGGGTAGCGTGATCGCGATCGACCTTCTCGATCATCTCCATCCCAAACTTCAGGTGCGACGTTTCATCACGATCGGTAGCCCGGCCGGCTCACCGTCTTTGCACGCCGGCAGTGATCGCATTCTGCAGCGCTTTCCGTACGCTCGGGTTGACGACTGGTCCAACTTTCTCGACTGTTACGACCCGGTGACCGCCGGTCGCGGACTCACCGGCATCTTCAATGGCGCTCAAGACTTCGGAATCAATGGTGCGAGGGAGCATTCCGCGCACGTATACCTCAAGCATCCTGCCGTCGCGAGCGTGATAGCGGACATCAAGTACCCCTCCGCGAGGATTGTTCCAAGCGGAGGTGGCATTGCCCTCAGACTTGACGACGCCGACGCATCGTCACTACTCGCGCTCAAGTACGCCCATATCGTCGCTGGACTCCTCGAGGATGAAAAGACCCGCGACCGCTACGAGGACGCGCTGGCTGTGCTCCAGGACAACTTCGCAGACACGATAGAGGCCAAGGCTGAAGGCAGCCCTCTCCCTACCGAATTGGCTGAACTAGTTCAAGGCCGTCTCCCCACGCTACCGAGGCGCTGGGACCTACCAGATGCAGTGAGCCAGGCAGTGGTCGTCTCGTTCACCAATGTGCTCGACCCTTATGAGATCGACGCAGGGGATGCACGAATCGACGCATTGACCCGTCTTCTCATGGATCTTGGATATCCAAGCAAGACAGGCAAGAAAGTGGCCAGCGCTGTTCGTGACGTCACTGACGTCGTCGCAGGCAGACGGAGTGTCTTCGGAACAAAGACCCGCGTGTTCGCAGCAGCGGCGGGCATCGCGCTCTTGGCGGCGGGCCCCATCGGTATCGCCATGGCGGGTGCGGCCGGGGCGGCAGGTGCGGCGGCGATTGTCGGTGGACTAGCTGCGTTCGGACCGGGCGGAATGGTCGGTGGTCTGGCCATGCTGGGGGGTCTTGCATCGACCGGGGCGATGGTGACCACTCTGGCGGCCACCGCGCGCGGTGGAGCTCAACCACTGATGACCGACCCGACGAGTGTCGCCATTCACGTGGCAGTAGCTCACGCGCTCAACTCGATCGGGGAGCCGTTCGACGAGACTCTCTGGTACCGACTCACCGCCGCAGAGGCTGAGATCGGCGCTGAACTCAACCGGCTCACGGCGTTCAGTGACTTCAAGTCAGCTTCCGTCCAGCGACTCGAAGCATCGCTGGCAATAATCGAGAAGCTCATGGGCTTCATGCTCGCCAACGAGCTCAGCCCGCGCGACCTTGCCGCGGCAGCCATGGAGGTCGAGCAGTCTTCGCATAGAGCCGCGACTGACCCCGGAGAGAACTTCGAATAAGAGCCCGGGCAGTGGACCAAATGCGTGCGGGCGAACTGGCTTGACTCACCTGCCGATGGCGACCGTGCTGATATGGCCTACGGCTACGTGCGTCGGTCCGCGCTAGGTCTTCAGGTAGGTGACTGTGAACGAGCGCGTACGTCGCTGATCCTGACGCTTCATCCGCAAATCGAAGTTGTTTCTTTTTACAAATGGCTGGAATATATCGAGCCCACGGCCAAGTTGAATGCGCCATCCGTTATCTGTCGTTATCTGCCGATCGTGCAGTCCCTTCTCGAAATCGCAGGTGAACTCGATTCCGCCTTCCTCGACGGCGTCCATGATGTCGGACAGGCCGATGAGCTGCGCCTTCTTCCAGTCGTCCCGTTCGGTCTCCTGAGCAGTACGGACGTGCACGGCAACGGTCTCTTCTGCCGGCTTGGCCGCGATGATCTCGACGAGGAGCTCGTAGAGGTTTCGGAGCTGATGCGGCGCACGAATGTACGGGTCGACGATTTCGATCTTCTTCGCACCCCGTAGGTGCGGAATCAGCAGTCCTTCGAAGGAGTGCCCCATTGCATTCTCGGGGATGTCGAGTGCGCCGGTCCGGAGCGGCGCAACCGGCTCCGGCGGCGCGGGAGAAGACGTCGTCGTGCTGGGCGTGGGCGCCCCGTCACTCTCCGCTTCGCCGCTTTCCTCGGTGGTGCGGTGGTACAGGTGCGGGAAGTCCAGTTCCTCCTGGGTGGTCACCGAGTGCCAGTTCCCGGAGGAGTCCTTGTACCCGAAGCGGACTGGGTCCATGGTTCGGTCGATCCGCAGGATCTGGTCCTTGACGCGTTTACGGCCTTCCATCGCGAACCGCAGCAGTTCCTCCACTTCGTCCCCGGTAGCGCCGCGGTGCGGGTGGATCAGTTTCATGAGGCCGGAGAACGTCTTTCGCACACCGTCACGGTCGCGGGTCGAGATCTCCTCGGACAGCACGAAGTCGGGTGCGTAGGCATCGGAGAAGTCCTGGGTGCGCAGGTGCCGCAGTGCCTCGGCGAGGTAGTCGACGACGAATCCGTAGCCGTCGGTGAACAGTTCACGCCGGATGATCTCGACTTCCCAGCCGGGGAGGTAGCAGTGCAGCCGGTCGAGGTAGGCGGCGTCGTAGTACGACGCGGGCAGCACCTCGAACAGATCGGAGTGGGCGAGCATGGTGGGAACGGGCCGAGAGGTGTTGCCAATGAACACCATCGACGCTTCGGCCGGGATGGTGTCGACGCCGCGGGAGAACGTCTTGTTCGCCATGTAGTTCTTCATGATGTCGACGAGTGCCTTGTCGACCTTCTTCTGTCCGGCGAACTCGTCGAACGCGACGACGTCCCAGAACCCGACCAGGCCGATGCGGCCGTTGGAGTTGTTGACGAACAGTTTCGGGACGGTGATCTCGCCGCCCGATATCAACATTCCGTGCGGGGAGAACTCAGAGTAGACGTGTGACTTGCCAGTTCCCTTGGGTCCGAGTTCGACGAGGTTGTAGTTGCGTTCGACGAACGGGATCAGGCGAACGAGCTGGAGGAGCTTGCCGCGCGGAGACAGCCGGTCCGGGTCGAATCCGACCGTCTGAACGAGCAGGTCGATCCATTCCTCGGTGCTGAATTCGGCGCGGGCGGCGAGGTACCGCGGGGCGTCGAACTGTCCGAGCTGAATCGGTTTGAGCCCGGCGATGATCCACCGGTCCTCGTGCGATTCGCCGGCCGAGTACTCGACGTCGACCATGCACCACACACCGCCGGTGAGAAGTTTGGGGTGCTGTTTGACGGTGCGGTCGTCGATGGGCACCGCTTTGAGGCCTAGATTGGAGAACGCCGCGGTGTGAATGTCCTTCTTGTCGTCGAGGACAACGGCGACCTTGTCGATGACGCGGTGCCGTCCGCGATCACGGATCGTCGACTTCACCAGCTCGGCCTCGCCGCGGTGCACGTAGTGCTGAGCGAGGATGTTGCGCACGCTGTCGATGCCGGCGTCGATTGTCGCTTCGTCGTCGGTGGCGCAGTACTGGGCGAGGAGGAATTCGAGGACGTACCCGGGAACGACGGCATTGCCGCGGACGCGACCGACGAGGTCCTTGCGAACGACGAGTCCGGGGAACTGCGTGTTGGCCTTGGTGTCGAGCGCGGTGAGGCGGGGCTGCTCGTCTGCGGTGTCGTCAACGGTGTCGGTCACAGTTCTCCATCTTCCTGCATCGTGTCGAGCTCGGTCACGCGCGCCCAGGCCTCGCGAACTATCGCCGCGGCCGCCTCGGCTGCCACGTTCAGGATGGTCTGACCCGCCAGTTGTGCCGTCCAGTCGGCCTCATCGGGGACCGTGTCGAACAGAAATCGGGCAGGAGGGCGGTTCGTCGGTCCGTATAGCGCATACAACGCGGCAGCCTGTCGTCGATGGCACCGAGCGCCGCCATCGCCCAGAGGTCCCACAGGTCGCGGGGCGCATGCCGGTCTTGCCACGTCACCGTCTTGGATGCCGCGAAGGCCGGGAGGGTGGGTACCGCCAGTTCCGCGGGTGGCGCGTCGCTGTAACGCTGTTCAATCATGCGCAGCTCAGACGGCCACACCGTCCGATTCTTCGACGACAGCAGCTGGACTTTCACGGACAATCCTCCTGCAGTTCGGAGGTGGGCGGCACCGGTATCGGGCACGGCGCTGAGCGCGGGCTCCCAGCTCAGCCGACCGTGGGTTCGGGCCACAGCGCGGGGAAGCTCGGCGTTGATCTCGGTCGCCAGCTCTGTGCGGTTGCCGAGGGCGACCAGGTCGATGTCCTCGCTGAGGCGCCCGTCGGTGAGGTGGGTGCGGCCGAGCGCGGTGCCGCCGATGAAGTGGAGTCGATCCGTGAATCGCGCGGAGAGGGCCGCGAGGAGATGTGAGATCAGGTGGTCGCGTTCCACCTGCTCCGGCGCGACGCCGAATTGGGTTGCGACAGCGTCGCGTTCGTCGCGGTTCACGGCCTCACCGCCGCCCACATCTCGGCTCGCCTGAGACTCGCCACCATCCGCTGCTCCCGCGCCAGTTCGTCGAGTCGGTCCGGGTCACTACGACGGTAGAGCGTCTTTATGGCGGCAGGGATCTCGGTTTCCGCATTGCCGAGCAGGGGCCGTCTCGAAAGGTCGAGCACGGTCTGTTCAGGCGTGGTGACGAGGACAGGCCCGAGTGCGGTATCGATGCTTTCCGCGTCGAGTCCGTCCGTGTCGCGTTGAACGAAGCGAAGTGTGGCGGGGCGGTCGGCAAAATCGATCGGCCGGTGCCGGTACGGGACGGCGACGATCGCGGTGGCCAGTGCTCGCGGGGCGGCACCGTGTAGCCGGGCAGCGCTGACCCCCATCACCACCACGTTGTCGGCCCCGTAGATCGTCGATGCGATCCCCGCAGCGGCTGCTTCGAGACCCGGAAGCCATTCTCGCCCGACGTGATCCTGCGGGACGACGATGTAGTAGCCGTGGGCGACGCGATGCAGGACGCCTCGATCGGCGAGCCGGGCCAGTTCGGGACGGGGGTGGGCGTATACCTCGGTAGCGTCCTGTGGGCGGAGGGTGCGCAGGGCAGTCCGCGCCAGCACGGCTGGCAGCGGAGTTCCGCGCGTCTGCTCCATTTCACACCTTCAGTACGCATTCCGTAGGCTCCCAACCTACGAAATGCGTACTGAATTGGCAATCACAACGGGTCGAAGAAACCGCCGAATCCACGCTGCAACGGCGCGGTGGTGTGACGGTACTCGGTGCGGGTGCAGGTGCGTTGGTGAGCCGACGTCGCGGATGTGAACGGACTGGCCGGCTAAGCAATCGGCGGTGCGGTGCGACCTCCACGGTCGAGGTCAAGATCCGGTCGCTAGCCGAACAATTCCGTCCCGGATGACGGGGTATACCGCTAGCTGCTCCCGTTTACTCGGACCACCCTAGCGATGGCTTCCGATGATCGGATACATGCTGTAGTAGCTGGTCCGATCCGTCATTCGCGACTGGTACCCGGTCGGCCTCGCAGATCTCCGAATGTGCCGTTTTCTTTAGTTGGGTGGTGGGTACATCTGACCTCGAAATCCGCACCCAACACCGCTCGGAGCGACTCAACAATCGGTGATGAGTGACGCGAGCTGTCGAGGCGCCTGGCCAAGGCCTCGTGGTCAAGCGCAAGCACTATGCGGTTACCGTCGACACTCTGAACCCTCGCACGGCTCAACATGACGTGGGTAGTGCGACTACGTTCGAGGACCTGCGCAGAAACTTCCGGCCATAAGTCGAGAACCGCGTCCAGGTCAGGAGCCACGGGGGGCTCCAGAGCGATCGCATCCCTAGTCACTTCTTCGAATCCTTCCAACGAGAGGTCGAGGGAACCGCTGTTGCAGGTACGTCTGGATTCGAACGGACTGTCTAGACGTTCGGTAGCGCGACACAACTCGCCTAACGGAACGTTCGGCTGTTCCTCCACGAGAACAGCGAGTTTTTCGTAACGGTATGCGTCATTGCCGAGTGTTCGGATGATGTACTCGCCTTCCTCGGCAGGAATGGAGAAGGTGAGAGGAACAGTTCCAGCTTGACCGAAGTCGCGGACGCGCCGGGGCCCCCACCTTTGCGCGGAACGATCCGCGGGGTCCCTGTGCATGCGGACGATCGGTCGCACAGCAGACAGAATCCGACCCATCAGGAAAGAGTCGAGAGAGTCAATCAGCTCTCTACTCGCAGCCTTCTCGAGCCATTCAGCACTCGCTGCGTCGGCGGACTCCGGTGGTGGTGACACTGATCCGTGACCGAACAGGCATTTTTCAAGAATCTCCGCACCGAACGCGTCCTGGGATCGAGCACAGTCCACACGCGCGCGAAGATCGTCTTTTTCCAGAATCGCCGCAACCTGCACAGCAATCCTCTCGGCCTTCTCACGTTCGTCAATGCGCGCATTGTTTCGGTATCGCTCAATCAGGGCCAGCTCACGTGCGCCCAGCTGGTAGCCACGCGAAGAGCCGACCGGCGGTTCTGCCGCCACTTCATGGCACACGATGTCGCTGGCGCCGAGGCGTGTGACTTCACGCAAGAGATCCAATCGGGTGAGCACGGTCTCGTCGAAGCGTTCGCGGACTCGTCGTACCGCCCCAGACGGGACGTCCGGTCGTGACAGGTAGTACGCGACCTCACCGGCCAACCGTTCCGAAGGTCGATTGCTCGTCCAGTACCCTTCCGATCCCTTGGGTACCTTCTCTGCCGACCTCTCCAGCCTCCCGTCCCGCCACAGCAGCGCCCAAGCCTGTGCATCGGTCACATCCGTCCGGCCCAGAAGCGCTATCCACGAATGGAACCCCGGAGCGGCCGTATCGAGAACCCAACGCAAGACGTCGGACGGAATGTCCACACGCGCACGGGCGATGGTCAACAGGAGGTATTCCATTGGCCAAGAATGCCAGGATGCAGCGCTTCTGCCCGATTCAACCCGGCTGGAACCTAGTCGTCATCGTTCGGCCCAGGACTGCCAATACCGGGAGGAGCGTCAGGTAGGGACGATCCACCTAGACAGCCAACCGGCTCTGGAAGTCCCGCCCTCAACGGAGTTTCAATACGCATTCCGTAGGTTCCCACCCTACGAAATGCGTACTGAATCGGCAATCACAACGGGTCGAAGAAACCGCCGAATCCACGCTGCAGCGACGCGGTGGTGTGACGGTACTCGGTGCGGGTGCCGTTGGTGAGTTCGTCGGCACGGATGTGGACGGACTTGCCGTTGAAGCGTTCGGCGGCCTCGTTCAGCACCAGTTCGATGGTGAAGTTCCGGTCCCGCACGTCCTCGGCGACACTGTCGACGACGATGGTCCGCTCCCCCGACAGCGGAGTCCCGTCCTCGGCGTACACACCGATGATCAGCGTCCGGGCCCGACGTTTTCCGGTGACCACCTCACGCTGCAGCAGGGTGACGAGCACGGTGCTGGAGGTGATGGTGGGGCTGCTGACGTTGACGTCGACGGTGACCTTGCTGATGTCCTTGCTGCGCGACTGCGTCAGCGTCACCAGCGGCACCACGACTTCCTGCAGGCTGGCACCGCCGTGGACGTACTGGTAGCCGGCGCCCTGCATCCGCAGTCGGTGCAGTGCCCGCGGCACCTGCACCTGCAGGTCGCCGTCGAGGCCGAGCTGCGCGGCCGTCCACGTCGTGAACGCGGGGTGTTCCCGTAGGCCGCGGCCGAGGACGTAACGCCGGGTGCGGGAGACGATCTCGTCGCCGTGAGCAGCTTCGCTCAGGTAGTCGCCCGGTTCGAGGTCCGAATCCTGGTAGAGAAAGCCGTGGTCGGCGGTGACGAGGACGCGGCTGGCGCGGGTCTTGCCGCTGCCGAAACGCTTGATCACCCGGATGATCTCGTCGAGTGCGCGATCGCACGCCTCCGGGGTCTGGTACGGCGACTTGTGCCCGACGGCGTCGATGGCGTCGTGGTAGACGACGACGGCGTCGTGATCGGACCACAGCGCCGCCCGGTCGGTGGCGCTCATCTTCATGACCTTGTCGTATTCGACGGCGGCAACACTGTCCTTCCCCCACAGCGCATCCCGTGCGGGGAGTCCGGAGGTCGAGACTCCGTCGGCGCGTACCGTTCCGTCGTCGCGCAGTTCGAGGCGGGTGTGGGGCAGCATCGACGCCATCCCGAGTTGGGTGAACGATGGCAGCGGTGCGAGCCGCGGTTCGATGGTGGCGCTGAACCAGTCGTCGCCGTTCATGCGGGCGGCGAGTTCGGCTCCCACCTCGTAGCGGAGGGCGTCAGAGACGACGACGAGTGTTTTCGCCTTGGCGGGCAGGTCGTAGCGAGCGAAGCCAGCGAGCCGTTCGACGCCGGGGATGTCCCAGGTCTCGAGGGCGTCGACGTGCTGCTGCCACGCCTGCGCGAGGGGGCGCTGGAAGTCGTGGACATACTTGTGCTCGACGCGGGCGGCGAGTTCGGCGGGCAGGTCGGTTTCGGTGCGACCGAGGTGGTGCCGGAAGCGGCGGTAGGCGCCGTCGATCGCGGACCAGGTGTCGGCGTAGCTGCGGACACCGTCTGCGGCGTCGGCGATGACGGGCGCGAATTTCTCGATGCGGCTGAGGCAGTCCGATGCCGCAGAGATGGCCTGGTAGCCGTGTTCGTGTTCGGCATACCAGGCAGTGGTGGAGCGGGTGCGGACAACGTCGGCGATCCGGTCGGGCGACAGCGTGCGGCCCAGGACCGCGGCGGCGAGGGCGTGGAGGACGGCGTCGTCGACGAGCGGGAACACGTCGCGGGCGGCGAGCTGGTCGACGGGCGGTGGGTCGCCCCGGAGTCGTTCGCCGATGTTGAGGTCGGTTTGCGCGCGTTCGGCGAGGTCGGTGAACAGGCGACGCAGTTGCCGGTCGTCGCGGAGCCGTTCGAAGTCGATGCGTGCCGGGTTGCGTGCATCGGGCCATCCACGCCAGGCCTGGTCGAAGAACCAGGTGGCGAGGCCGGCGACGGACGGTTCGATAGCGGTGTAACCGTAGATTTCGGCGCAGCCGGTCCACAGGTAGTCGGTGAGGCCGTGTGCCTGCAGGGTGTCGTAGCTGTCAGAGCGATCGGTGACATGGTCGCCGAGGAGTTCTTCGACGATGCGGTGCAGCCGGTGCCCGCCGGGTCCGTCGATGCCGAGGACGGCGGCGCTCATGAGGGCACGCAGCACATCGGTCAGCTTGTCCACCGGCAGGTCCGCAGGCAGTTCGCCGAGTTGCTCGCGGATCCGGTCGGTGCGGTCTGCGCTGTCGAAGACACCGAGGTGCGCGGCGACGACGTCGGTGACGCCGCGGTCGGCGAGCCCGAGGTCGTGGACGAGGATGGCGGTGGTGTCGGCGGTGAAGACGCCGTACCCGACTTCGAGGTCGAGGAGCCAGTTGTCGCGCAACTCCGGTGGCTGACCGGTGCGGTACACGAGGTGACGCGCCGTGTCCGACGGTTGGGTGTCGAGGGCTGTGTAGATGCCGTGTTTGACGCCGAGTTCGTTGACGTTGACGCGGTGCACGGTGAGGTCGAGGCCGTGTTCGGCGACGGCTTCGGCGATCGTGTCGAGGTGGGGTGCGTAGTCGCCGTCCGTGTCCCGCCAGGTGAGCACGGGGGTGCTGGCGAACCGCGCGGTGAGGAGTTCGGCGATGCGGGTTGCGGATGCGGCGCTCACAGCCCGGTGACCTTTCGCAGCACGTCCTTGAGCTTTGGGTAGTTCTGCTTGACCCCGTCGTCGAGGTCGAGCTTCACCTCGGCGGTCGACAGCGGGAACAGCTTGTTGGTGATCCACTCCCGGATCTCGCGGCGCTGGGTGGTGAGCTGGTCGCGCTCTTTGCTGAGCTTCGTCGCCTCCGCCTTCCCGGCCGTCGGCAGGGCGTGTTCGATGGTTTCGAGGCGAGCCTGCTGCTTGTCCGTCATCTGGTTCGCGTAGTTCTCGCGGATGATGCCGAGCGTCGCGGGAGTATAGCGGTGCAGGTAGAAGAGTGCGTTGAAACCCTTGTCGGTCTTGGGGTTCGACGACACCTGCCAGTAGATGGGCCGCCTGGAGTACGTTTTGACGTGGTCGTTGTAGAAGTCTTTGAGGAAGTAGTCGCGCAGCGATTTCCGCTTCCCCGATCCGAGCGCGAACTCCAGCCACGCCACGTTCGCCTCGACGTTCTCCTTACCGAAGGCGACAGACAGGAACTCCCGCATGCGCGAAACGATGTCGTCCTCGAAGTAGTGCTCGGCGGTGATGGGGATGATCCCGTCCGCATCGGGCCGGAACCGTGCGTTCGGCACCTTCTCCTCGAAGTCGGCGATGGTCGCGCCGGCGTCGGCGAGGATCAGGCCGGGCTGGTCGAGGCTGTACCGGCCCATCATGCAGCCGACGGCATATGAGACGAGCTCGCGGGCGAGGTCGAGGTCGAACAGGGTGCGGTACTCGTCATCCGTGCGTCTCACTCCGTCCTTCGGCAGGTATCGGAAGTACGGATTCTGAGTCAACGAGATACGTCTGACCGGTACCCCACAATCCACTTCATCCTTGAGCTCGTAGATTTGCGCAAAGTACCGATTATTTCCCTCTTCCAGCGCTTGGGCGAGATTCACAGTTCTAATCGCTTCATCCCAGCAGTGTTTTGCATTCCCATCGAGCAACCCTAAACCGGTTGACGATAAAGGATTCGACCTAAAATCCCAGGACGTCTCGTAGCGATCCCAATCCGCACGGAACAAATTTACGAGTTCGCCGACCACGCTCGTACATGCCACGTCATTACGATCAATAAATGGAAGTCGAGCAACCTGACCAGGCATGACATCGAGGGTTGCGGAAATCACACTAAGCAAGTGGCGAGCGGTCGATGAATTAAGATATCCCAGGATGAAGTCCGCCACCCCCGGCTGAGGGAATGCACACGGGCCTGTGTTGTCGAATATAAATCCGGCGGGGTACGCCCGAAACGATGATCCACCCATCTTGGACCAAGAGATTGACGACCGAAAGTACAATTCCCGAGAAGGCAAGTTATTTCCTTGATGCGCCAGAATATACGTAGATTTCTCATCGAACTTAACAACCGTCGACTGATTCCCGTACCAGTGGCGCACCGCGCCGCCCTTGTTGTAAGGGCACCACACCCCAGCGTTGGTGCGGAATTCTTCCTCACTCGCCTGCCCCGGCGAGAACCGACTGCGGTCAACTTCTGACCAGATCCTCGTCATCCCAGAATTGTCTCCAGTGTTGACGCCGGACCTAGTGTCTGAGACCGAGGAGAGTGCGGGGTTCTCGCGAAAAGCTCGCTTCATCCTGACAGACATCCAGTATGCGAGAGGAGAGTTCGGCACCAGCATAAAGTCTTGTGCAGACGCCTCGAACCTCATCTCAGACTCCTGAGAGCGTACCGAATTCAAGAACTCGGTACGCTTTGCGTCCGCACCTCGAACCTCGCACAGCCGTATATACGTCGCATTGCTGCCAATACCTCGGCCGACGTCCATGATAAACGCCGCAGCTTGCACGATCTCACCGCTAATTGAATCAAAAGCTCCCGTTCCCAGATGTACCAACGAACTCAAATTGGACACGCTCGGAAAATTGGCGCGGAACCTCTTGTAGGAGTCGATAAACATCCATTGATGCTTCGTTACCATTGCCACACTTGCGCCAGAGCATGCAATTTCAAGACCACGTTCCAAGAACATGACACACAAGTCCGCCCTTGAGTCGGATAAATTACTTTTCCGAATTCATGAAGCTTCGCGCCCATATTTCCGCTACCAAGGTAGGGCGGATTTGTAACTACAATATGGTACTGGCCGTCCATCAACGCCCGCGCCTGCCGTCCAAGCGCGCGAACCTTGCCAATCAGAATGAACTCGATCTCGCTGGCGATACCCTGCTCGGCGTCGGGTTCCTCGTAGCTCTGAATCGCGAAGGTCAGCGATTCGAGGGCGTCTGGATCGACCCGAATGAGCGATCCGAAGGTGTCTGCGTCCTTGAACGAGTGCACAAGTCGCGCCAGTCCGGTGCGCTTCCCGGGCGCGACCGCTCCCGTGATCATGGTCGCCTCGGTCTCGTCGAAGTCGAGCGGGGTGACCCGCACGATGTCCGGCTGCACCGGCTGATCGTCCGCACCACGACGAGTGAAGAACCGACGGTCCTTGTCGCGCGCCTTCATCGCAAGAGCAAAGGAGGCCAACTGCGCGGCGCGTTCGTCGATCTCCAGGCCACGCAGGTTGTGGGTGAGAATCAGCTGCGGAATCGAACTCGGGGTGTGACCCTCCTCCTCGTAGATCCGGAACAGCAGATCGAACGCGTAGGTGAGCATGTGCCCCGACCCGCACGCCGGGTCGAGCACCTTGATCTCCTCCGGCGACGACACCGTGACCCCGGTGTCCTTCTGTCCGGCAACGGGTTCGATGTAATACTCCATGTGCTCACGCAGCCCGCTGGTTGGCCGCGACCGCAGCCACAGCCGTCCGAGGGAGTTCTGCACCAGGTACCGCACGATGTACTCGGGTGTGAACAGCTGCGTCACAGCCGGCAACTCCGCGGCGTCGATCGAGACGTTGGAGTCGTTGATCTCATCCTTGAGGTCGGAGTTGTAGAACTGGTACAGCCAGCCCACCACCTCCACGTTCTTGCACGCGGCAGCGTCCATCACCTCGACGGCACGCGCACGAATCGACGTCGGCGCCAACATGTCCAGCGGTGTCAGCAGCCGAATCCAGTCCACCGCCGCCGGGAACACCTCCGGCATCGGCCGGTGCCACGACGCGAACATCGCGCTCAGCAGCAGTGAATACGCCTCGGCGTCCGGGTCGGTGGACGTCCGCTTCCCCGTCAGCAGATCTACGACCGAAGCCTGCACCTGCGCCGGCACCTCGTCGGCGAACTCCCCCGCTTGCGCACGCGTGAGAATCTCCGGCAACGCCGACGCCGAACCCGCTGCCGGCGACACCACCCCATACGGTCCCGAGAATCCGTTGACGTCCATGTACCGAGCCGCGGTCAGCCGGTTGAACCAGGTGTAGGCGGCGGTGTCCGCCACCCATGCCAACCCGTGCTCGTCGACCGCGTCCCGCAGCGCCCGCACATCACGCGGATACTCCGCAGCAGCCTTTGGATCGTCGAGAAGCTGCTTGACCCGACCCGTCATCTGCTCGATCAGCGTGGTCCGCGACGACGTGGCGAAAGTCTTCAATGCTCCGGTGTTCTTCATCGTTCGCTTTCTCGCTCGGTGTCAGGGCGTCCGGTGGAGCGGGCGTCCCTGGGCATGGTGTCGAGGTGCAGGGCGTGCGCACGCCACCACCCGTCCTGCCCTCGATGCAGTTCGAGGACATGGACATCGGTCAGAAGTGTTGGGGCGAAAACGCGACCCGTGACGCCGGGGTCGGGAATGAACTTGATGTAAGCGACGTCCTGCCGACCGCGGGAGTCGTGCACCCAGCTTGCCATCCCGTAGCCGGTCAGGTGCTCGGACGCCTCAGACGCACGGTCCGCCAGCCCCAGGTCCGGCGTACACAGGCGTGCCACCGCGACGGGGAACTCCCCATGGTTGTCGATGGCGTTCTTCCACAGCACGGCCGCACCGAACGGCGTGTACGGAGTAGGCCCGCCGCCTGGAAACTCTGCTGCTGTCATCTCATCGTCAGTGGTCTCCTCGACAGCGAGGATCGGTGACGCGATCAACGACATCACCGACGACGCAAACCGGGGAACGAGTGGCACCAGAGCATCCATCAACTCCGGCAGCGACTTCGGCGTCCGCCGATTTCGAGCGACCAGCAGTTCGAGCGCGTCGAGGACGCGCCCACGATCGAGGTCGAGTTGATCGAATAGAAACTCGTCGGGGTGAATTGCCTCGACTCCGAACGGGTCCAGCGCCTCCTGCGGAAAGTCCTTCAGGTTCGCCGTCACAATCAGTGCGGCCCCCGACCGGACGGCGGCTGCCGCGACATGCCGGTCCTTCGGGTCGTTCGTCATCGCATCGACGAGGCGCTCATACCCGGCCGCCTCGTCCTCGGCGAACGGGAAAGCGATACGCATCTGTTCGATACGGTGCCGTGCCTGCTCCGGACTCACACCGAGTTTGGCGACGAGGTTCCTTTCGACCTCCCCGAGCAGTGCGTCGGTCCAGATCGGAGTGAACATCTCGCGCTCGGCCAGCGTCAACAACACATTGTTGAGGTTCTGCGGCAGCATCACGCAGGCGTCCAGCACCACTTTCATGTGGCTCATGCAGCGCTACTCGTCACCGCGTCTCCACGAAGCCGCGCGCCCCGTCCGGGTCGGGATCGGGGGTATTCGCGAGCTCGTCGAGCGCGCTCGCCCGCTCTTTCGCTTGCGACGCCTGGAAGGCCAGCACGTCAGAGAGGGCGACGCGCCGGTGCCGGCCAGGCTGGGTGAACGGAATCCGACCCGACTCGAGAAGCTTCACCAGCGTCGGCCGGGACACGCCAAGCACCTCAGCGGCGTCCTGCGTGGTCAACATGGTCGAGCGTGCCGAAACGGTCACCGCGTCGCCGCGCGCGAACGTCCGGATCGCCGCCACCAAAACGTCAGCCAGTTCGGGCGGCAGGGTCGCCGCCGACTCACCTGCCTCGACCGCTCCACTGGCACCCGTCTCCAACGCCTCGGCGATCCGCAACAGCTCATCGGAACGGTCGTCGGGTCGCGGCAACACCGTTCGACTATCAGGTGACGTGGCCATGCCCCATGATGAATCGAAAAAATCGAAACCGCAAGAATGGGTGGCCTCCGGCACGGGCATCACAGAACGACCGTTTTTCCGTCCTCGATCGCGGCCAGCAGGCTACTCCGAAGCTGCTGGAGGTACAGGTCCACCTGCTCGCTGTTGGTCAGCATCGCCGGCACACCCTCCACGGACACGGCACTCAACCGCACCGTCGCCTTCGCCGGGGTCTTCCGCCTGGCGTCTTCCTTCGACTCTGTTCCCCCAGTACCCCCCTCACGGTCGGAGGTGTCGCCCCCGCCCTGACCGCCTTCGGAATCGTCGCCCTCGTCCGCAGCAGGTGAATTGATGAGCACTTCGATCGCCGACTGGTAGGCGGTGTTGAACGACGCCTTCGCCAAGGCAACCTGCCCACGGGTGGTGTGCGCCCCGAGGCCGTCCAGAACCACCCGCAACTGGCTCCGCGCCTGCTCCTGCGCCGTGTCGGTGGCATCGCGGAACGCCTGCTCGCGCAGCAGCGACTCCAGCCGGTCCTCGATCAGACTCCGGAGCGCAGCGCGATCCGAGTCGACGGCGGCGTCGAGTCGCTCGACCAGCTTCAGGTGCAGCTGCTTGATCTGCGGAACCCCGCGGTAGAAGGCCGGGCTGTCCAGGGCGGTACGAAGCGCATCAAGGTCAACCCTGTCGACGTCGTCGACCTCCGACCCGCGCCGCTCCACGAACTTCCGTGCGTCGTCGACGATGCCGCGCTGCTGGCCGCGCAGGAAACCCCGGATCGGGTCCAGCACGTCCTCTTTCAGGTCGAGCAGTTCGTCGGAGACGGCTAGGAAGCCGTCGAGGTACCAGTCCTCGTCGTGTCCGGCGGCCGACCGGATGGTGCCGGCCGCAGCCGACACCGCCTCACCGAACGGGTACGGCAGCGTCGCCCAGTCGTCGAGCTCGGCCGCGTCCTCGCCGAGCGCCGCTCGCACCCGACTCACCAGCTCCTCCGGAGTGGAGGGCGTTTCTGAGGTGTCGCGGTAGTCCCCCAGGAACGACTGGAGTTTGCGCACCTTCGCCGGGTCCTGCGCGCGCACCTCCTCCACCCCGATCAGGCGGTGCTTCTTGGTGGTACGCAGTTCCTCGGCGATCTCGGTGCGGACGAGGAGGCGACTGTCCAGCTTGAGCCGGACCTGGCCGGTCTTCGTGCCGTGCGCAATCGCGGCGAGCACCGTCGTCATCGACCATCCGAACGGCGGGCCCGCGAAATCCTCCACCAGCGAGCCGACCGTCGACGAGGTCTGCCGCACCTTCGCGTTCCGGACCGACACCACAACGGATTTCGCGAGGGTGTCGAGGGTGGAGGACACGTCGAGGTCCAGGGTGGCCTCGTCCCGCAGGATGCGCGCGAGGTCTGTCTCTTTGAGTGTCGAGATCCCGCGGGCTTCGTTGATGCGGGTGTACCGGGCCTCGATGGCCACCTGCAGCGCCGCCTGCACCCGATCCTTCGCGGGCCCGCCGCCGATGTCGAGGACGCTGCCGTTGTGCACCAGATCCGCCGCCGCGACGGCCTTCCGGATTTCCCCCAGCACCTCGCGCTGCCGTTCCACGTTGGCGCGTTGGTGCGAGTCGAGAATCCGCCTGCGGGACTCCGGCAGCGCCGACTTCATCTGCAGCTGCACGTAGTCACGGGTGCGGACGTACAGGTCGATGTCGTCGCGGGTGCGCTGATTCAGGTCCAGCACCACGAACACGGCACCGGCGTGGCCCATCGAATGATGCTTGACGTCATCGAGAGGGTGCCCACTGTACGGGGTCACGAAGCGCACGCTCATCTCCTCGGAACGGCCCTGCCGCTCCCCGTCGAGCATCCGCTCCAGACCCAGATCCACGCCCGTCGCGTCGTGGCGCACCTTCGCGCCGACACCGGACGCGTTCACGATCTCCTCGTTGAGCAGCTTCCTGATCGCGGAGTCGTTGCGCTCGTGATTCTTGATCGCCCGCTCGACATCCTGTTCCTCGTTGGTGAGGTAGGCGTACGTCGATCCGGTGCGCTGCACGTAGGTGTTGTTCTCGAGCAGGCGCAGCGCACGTTCGATGTCCGCGTGCAGCGCCGCGACATTCGTCTCGATCGCCGGGGTGAGCAACACCGACAGCGACTGCGGTGTCGCCTCGAACTGCTCGATGTACTTCGTCATCAGCAGCGCCTTGAGCACCCGCAGCGCCAGCTCACGGTCGGGGCCCTCGAGATTACGGGCCGCGGTCGAGACGTTCTGCTTCACCGACGCGTTCACCGACTTCTCGATGCCGTCGAAGAACATGTCGAACGTGGCGAGCGCGCCGACGTCGCCGGCCTTCATCGCTGACCCGATGTCCTTGGTGACACCGAGCAGCGACCGCTCACCCACCGACGCATGCCGGCCGGTGAAGGCGTTGAAGTCGGACAGCCCGCGCATCGCATCGTGGAAGAGCTCACCTGGTAGTCGACGAACGGATACGTGTCGACGAACTCCTCGCCGGTCGCGTAGTTGCGGTAGGTCCGCTGATCCTGGAAGGAGAACAACGAGCGGAACCGGTCCTCATTCGCCGCGTACACGGAATCGAGCCGCTTCGCCCCCTCATCAGTCTTCTCCAGCAGACGCTTGGACACCACCTCACGCACGTTCTTCGAATCGAGCTTCAGCTGAATCGCGAAGCGCGCCTGAATCTTCGAGAAGTCCTGCTGCTGTTCCTTGGTGCGGTCACCGATGATCGAATCCATGACCTCCTGCGAGGTCACCATCACCCACGCACGACCACCGCACTTGGAGAACAGCGACTCGGCGATCGTCTGCAGGCTCAGCATCAGCTTCGTGTCCTGACCGATGAACTGACCGATCTCGTCCACGAAGAACCCGATGCGGGACTTCGGCTCGGGCTGCGCATCGAGCCACTGCGCAACCTCCCCCGCAAAGTCCTCGATCGAGACGGTGTAGTTCTCCCGGTACGCGGTCAGCGGCTTGACCAGGGCGGTGCCGGTCGCCTCGGCATACGCCTTCTCCACGGCGGGCTCCGCGAACACGGCGAGTTCTCGGCCTTGCTCCCACGGCTTCCCGTAGGCCCGCTCGAACGCCTCCTTGAACTGCTCGAACACCCCCTGACCCGCGAGGTCTCGCTCGAACCGAGCGATGTACGGAGTCTTTCCGAAATAGCCGACGGCCTCGTAGAAAACCTGCACGAACACTTTCAGAAGCGCGTCGGGCTGGTTCTTCTCGTTCTTGTCGACCTTCTCGTCGATGTTGAACAGGAGGGAACGAGACGGGATCGCCGCGGAGCGTTCCAGCGCGCCCCTGAGGATCGCCTCGTGAGCCGGGATCTTGTCGAGGAACGCCTGCACCACGTCGGCACGCGCTACACCTGCGCCGGTCACGTCACCGAGCAGGTACGCCAGCATCTTCAGCAGGTGCGACTTACCGGAGCCGAAGAAACCGGCGATCCACACACCGTTCGACTCCGGGTCGCCGATCTGGGTATACGCCTCGAGCAGATCGGTCAGGTGCTTGGCAACCTCATCGGTGACAACGTACTCGCGCACCTCCGTCTCGAGCTGAGCGGAACTCGACGCCTTGACGACACCGTCGAGCGGGCGATCGATGTCCTTGGCGAGAATCTGCTCGATGTGCATCAGGAGTTCTCCAGTTCCAATAGATCGAAAGCGCGGTAGTAGTCATCGTCGGTGAGCCGGTCGAACAGGACCAGCGACGAGCCCTGAGTCGGTGACTGCCGATACGTGCCAGGGAAGACCATCACCACCGGCAGATCCGCCAACAGGGGCTGCAAGGTGTTGAGGATCGTGTGCGCGCGAACAAGCGGGTACAGCCGCCCCACGTTGGACAGCAGGACGATCTGCGGGCGCGGCTGTTGCTCCTCCACGATCCGGGCGATGCGGGGGGACAGGTACTCCTTCGGCGAGATCACGTTCCCGACGCCCTCGGAGAACACGTCCTTCGGCATGGCGGACTCCTGGTCGAGGATCTGCTGCCACTGGCCGGTCGCCGACCACAGGTCGTTGGCCAATTCCCACAGGTCGATGTCGCAGACCTCGATGCCGTCCGTACGCAGGCGGGTGGCGAGCCGCCTGTGTTCCGCTCCGACGTGGGGCTCGTCCGAAGGCCGATACGCCAGCACAAAGTACGGAACTTCCCCGATCTGCCCCTTCATCTCCAGGAAGCCGGGCGACCGCATCACTCTGTACGCACGTTCGAAACGCGCCGTCAGGGGCAGGTCCTCCAAGTCTCGGCTGGTCATGACGCTCCGTCCCGCTTGGCGAATGTGGTCACCTGTGCATCGTGAATCGGGAAGCTCAGCAGCAAGTCTGCCCCATTCGCCACGATCACCGCTGCAGCCCCAGGTGAAAGATTGGCAGGAAGAACATTGTGTTCGCCATCCAAGTAGCCCGCTTCTCGCAGCATCCGAAAAACATTCTGCCGCAACTTCTTCTTTGTGGAATCGGCAGCGTCACGTAGCCCATCCACCCAGGACGATTGCACATTCCAGAACGTATCGAAGTCTTGATAGTGGACCGTGTCGCGGCCAGACACCAAGCGATCCCGAACCACTTCCCGACCGAAGTCGCGGATAAAGCGATAACGTAGGCATGCAGCGAGCCATAACAACTGCCGCGCATCGTCATACGATCCAAGGGCTATTTGTTCGATGCCCGCCGAAGGTAGCTCTTCAAGTCGCTGCATGATCTCGCGGGTAACACGGGTCGCTGACGCCCCGGTCCGCTGTTGCACAACATTCTCCTGGACTGCGGTTGCGCGCGCGGCCTCGGAGTCTGACGAAGCCAGCAGCAGCCCCGCCAGCTTTATGGATTCCGGCACCCACAGCCCGCCCGTTGTGAAAGACAGCCGGTAGCTACCCGCCCCCATGAGACTGCCTCCAACCTCATCTACAAGGCGCAACCTGGCGCCACCTGCTCACCCGTCGAAGGGTAGTCGGGCCTACCGACAGCGACGCAATCAGGCCTCGCCATCACGCCGAGCACATGGTTCTCAGTTCCAGCGCTGCGGCGATCTGGTCAAGAAAGTCTCGGTTCGTCCGGTACCACTCTTCCCCGACTTCGTTCCGAACTCCTCGCTTGGTCGGCTCGCGTCGAGGATTCGAGTGATCGGCGGTTTGCAGCAAACCCTGAAACGTGCGTTCCACGGCGCTGACGTCGCGGCCGTCCGTTGCATAGACGCGAATCGTGATCAGTGGCTCGGGAATATGTGCACGCGCTCCGCTGCGATGCTGCTCGATTCGTCCGACCACGTCTTGAGCTCGCCCGACTTTGATCAATGTGTTCTCACCCTCGGGGTCGACCGGAGTCTCCAAATACCATCCATAGGAGAAGGCATAGATACCCGTAACTCCGCGCAAGGCGCCAGGCGCCGTCTGCACTTCGACTACGACCTCAGCGTCGGCCTGGGCCTCGAGCCCTGGATCAAGTCGATCACGCGCATGCAGAACCTCGCGCGATTCGTGTTCAAGAGTTGGAGGGCAGAAGGAGAAAGATCGCCCCTACTCCGCTTGCGCAGTCCATTCAACGCCGAGGCGGATGCTTTCAAAGTTGCCGATGCGCGCTGGGAACCTTTTCATCCAGTGCCGCCTCGATATGAGCCTGGTACTGGTAAACGAAGCCCTGACTGTCGACATTTAGCCGATCTGCTATTTCCCTGGCGTCCAGCCCTTCCCGCGTGAGGTTGTAGACGTCCCCGACTCTGCCCTCTTGCGTCGCGATGAACTCGGCGAGTTCATCCCTCGGACCCGTAAAACCGGCATCGGGTGCAACTCTTCAGCCTGCATGTCCACTTCTATCCGCTCCCATTTGATCTGCCAGGCCGCAAATCGATCCGCCAGCCTGCTGCGTCATCCGGCGAAACCCCAGCCCCCGCGACGACCGAGATCAGGTCTTCCTGCCGTGCTTGTCCGAACGCCAGCCGGTAGTAAGCAACGCGTTTCTTGACACGCTCGATCCGGGCTTCGTCGGTGCTCAGCTGGTACGGAAGGACGTCGCGGTACACCTTGTGCGGTCCGGGGTAGACCCAGTCTGGGGCAAGTCCGGGGACGTCCGGATGCGGCGCGTCGGCGCTGGCCAAGCGGTAGGCCTCGCGCCACGGGTTTGGTGATCGGAGCATCTCCGCACCGTGCTTGTGGGCGATGTTCCGTCGAACTGCATGTCCGCGAAAGCGATTGACGCGTCCGTCGCGTTGCTCGAAGTCGACCGGACTGCTCGGAACATTCCAGTGCACAAGGTTGTGGCACCACGGGTGAAAGTCGATACCTTCCTGGCCCACGCTCGTCGACACGAGCACGAACGGCCAGAACGGTGAATTGAAAGCTTCTCGGATGTCCGTCGAACGAACGGACTGGTCATCCTGCTTGCTGTCACCGAAGCGCATGGCGAATCGGCAACGGAAGTCGATGTCTTCGCCACCGAGCGGGTCTCGCCCCTTGTAGATCGCGGTGCTGAGTTTCAACGGCTGGGTCGCGTGCAGGGCGAAGGTCACCAACGACTCGTCGGTCATTCCACCCTCCCCCTCTACTGCGGCAAGGTGAAACAGGTACTCGTCGAGCACGGCTTGCAAGTTGCCGTCGGCGCAGTAGCGCAACACCTTCTGCCAGTACGGCGACTCATCCTGATACAGCTCGTCGAGGATCAGCGACGACTCCCAGCGGTTGAACAGCGTCCGCAGCCCCGACGCGAGGACGGCGGCAGCACGCCAGCGACCGGCGAGCGTCACCTTCGAGGTGTCGCCTGAGAGTCGTCCCAGTGCTCGCCACGCACAATTGGCCGGCGAGTGCAGCGCGAGTTGGGCCGTCCGTTCCAGCAGATTCTCCGGCATCACCGAGAACGCAACGTCTCCGCCGCCGCGACGCACTGCTGCGGCTTCGGCGACGTACTCGGCCAGCGCCGTCGTCTGCTCGGCGTGGTCGGGGGCGTCCGGGTCATCGAGGTCGCGTACCTGGCCGGCCATAGCTGCAGCCGGCGTCAGTTCTGTATCCGCGGAGAGAACGTCGTCGAGGATCTCGTCCGCCATCGCCAGCGGCCACCTCCATAGTGCGGCAGCAGCTTCGGCATTGCCTGACACTTGCGCGCGCAGAGGGAGTCGCTCACGCAGCCTCGCAGCCAGTTGTGACTCCGACTGCTCACGCCCCACCGAACCAGCAGCAGCAGCGTATGCCAGCGGATCGGCATCGTCGGCTAAAGCAGGGAGCGGGAAGAAGATCAGGAAGGACGTCATCGCAGAGAGGTCGCCTCCGCGACGTCGAAACTGCAAACGCTGCGAGACATTCTCTTTACTGGCCCGAACTTTGCGTGGCGCAGCAGTGTCTGTTGTCGCTATCCGGCGGCTCGCATCGTGGCTCAGCAAAGACGCAACAGAGGTCGGTGTTGCCGACCACTGCGAGAACACCAACTTCTTCGTCATCGTTTGAGCCTGAAAGCTCGCGTAGGGGCCTTGCGGGGTGATGTAGGGCTGCGACGGCGGCATCCACAGCATCTGCTGCCAGTTCACTCCCGTGGTCTGTTCAATCAGTGTCTGCAGTCGTGAGTTCTGCTGTGGCAATTCGTCGTATCGATCCACAGCTCGCGGATCGAGGCGCTGCAGCTCGGAAAGCAGACTTCGGACGTCGGCGTCTTCGGAATCGCGGTGAACGAACCGGCCGAGTTGATAGGCATCCATGAAATGCACGAGCGCGGGTACGGACTTCCACACATCCATCGGCAGATGAGTGCCGACAAGATGGGCGAGTTCGCTCAGTCCTATGAACTGCTTGACGTCGTCACCGGTCACAGCCGAGGCGTGCATCCGCCGCTCTTTCACCATGTTCGTCTTCACGGCGGATGGGCGTTCTGTTCGGCACATCACCGTCAGAAGCTCGGAACGTAGTCGATCGCGTAGTTCGGTGGGATCGTGGCCGCGGGTGATCGTCTCGCGAAACTCGCTAAGGAGCTTGGCGATACCGCGCGTGCCTTCACCGGGCTCTGTACGGCCCTTCGTCAGGAAGTCCAGCGTCCCCATGAATTGGTCGCGGTGCGACCCCGATGCACTGGTCGTCGTCGACTCCGGATCGGCTGTGTCCTCGATGTCGAACGGCTTGTACGGCGTCGCCGAAAGGAGCAGCACCCGAGCGGCCGGATGATTGAACATCTCCTGCGCAAGCTCACTCACTGGGAGGTCGTCGGCCAGAAGGTCTGTGAACCGCTGAAACTCGTCAAGGATCACCAGATCGGGCTCGAGTGCGTCGACGCCCGCACGCGCAAGTGCGCGTCGCAGCGCCATGACCACATCCGCGGCCTCCGAATATCCGCCCGGAGAGTCGTCACGCCCCACTGTCCGGTCAACAAGGTCCGTGAACGCGTCGAGTAGTGACTCGCTGTTCTCGGAAGGTTGCTCGATGAGCGACAGAAACTGAGCCACGACGTCGGCGTCGAGCTCGGGCTTCCCATCGGCGTTCAGCGGAAGCTTCCGCTCGTACCACGCCGCGTGCTCGGCGAAGCGTCGCCAACTCATCGAACCACGCAGAATCCGAAATCCTGCGGTAGCTCTGGACCGTTCCAGCTGCAGGTGGTCACGCAGGATCAGGTAGAGGAGAGCGCGTTCATCGGCGGTCCCGGTGCGCCAACCCTTGGCCGGGAAGGCCTTCTGCGGGGTGAGCGACACCAGATTCACCGGCTTCCCGACCGGTGAGACGGGGGTCTTGAGCTGCTGCGTAGCAGCGGCCAACAGGGTTAGCCGGTTGGACAAGTCGATCTTGGTGCCGAGGATGTCGAGTCGCTTCACGTTCTGACGGGCGACGTCGGCGTTGGAGCATATGTAGACGATGTCGATCCGATCGACTGTCGGATCGTCTTGCAGGTCTTCGATGGCGGCCGCAATGACGCCTCGAGCCACGATGCTCTTGCCGAGTCCTGTTTCATCAGCGACGAGGTAGCGGGTGCCAGTCTTCTTGCGATACAGCACATCGACAACTTGATCGACCGTGGACCGTTGAAAATCGCGTAGTTCCGCGAGGTACGGCTCAGCGCTGAATCTGCTCTCACTCACCGGAAACCACACCCTCGAGGTCGGTAGCTTCGACTATGGCTTTCCACAGATGCTCGAATCCTTCTGGAAGAACTTGATGTGGGTCGCCTCTGTCGATGATCGACGCAACGACGCCGGACAGATGCCCGAGGACTTCTGGCTCGGCGACCGATGCCTTGAGCATCTGCTCGAACATTCCCTGGTCGACGTGATTCCACCCGCCTGCCGAACCAGAGCCGTTCTTGGGGCTGGGCTTTTCGCCAACGGGAGTTCCGAACGCCAGCAGCAGCGCTAGGAGTCGACGGAACTGGTCGGAATTCGTGATCTCATTGGTGACGATATCGTTGAGCCGACGCGGTACGTCTCCTAGAAGATCCGCCTTGACCACGGTCGCACTGATCCTGCCCAAGGAGTCTTCGGCGCTGAGCACCATGAACGCGGTGACGTCGTTCAGACACAGATCGACAAACTCGACGTCGACCTTCGACTCCGGTGAGAGCTCGCTCGCGGTTGACGGGTCGGTCAGGAGTGAAACTCTCACCACCACTTCAGAACCCGGGTAGCTCATAGCATCATTGCTGGTCACACAAAGCGACGCCGTGTCTTCGTCGGTGAGCGTCATCTGAGCGGTGAGCGGCACCGCCGCCAGACTCCGCACAACCGAGTCGAGAGCCAACTGCGGATCGTCCTCGGTGCTCGTGTCCGGCACGATCTCAGCTGCCTCGAGAATTGATCCGAATCCGCCGTTGCTGTCGAGCAATGCTCCTGCGCCGTATGTCTTTACCTGTCCGGTGAGTTCGACAAGTATCTCCACATTTACGTTGAAGGCTGCGCTCGTTGCATTCGCCGAACCGATGAAGAGATGAGCCATACGAGCTCGCTCGATCACATACAGCTTTGCGTGCAGGCCGATGAACAGTGTGGAGCTGGCCGGATTCTCCTCCGTGTCAGCGGGTATGCCGGCTGTGGGGCTAAGAACGTAGGCGTCCGACACCCACTCGGCCCACTCCTCGGTAAGGGAGTTCAGCGACTCTTGACGCGACACCACGGTCAGCGGGCCGCGCGCTTCGCTGGAAAGGTGTTCGAGCCCTCCGTCTTGCAGAAACGGCGAGACGAGCAGATGGCGGTAGCCCGAGAAGTCAGGTATGGGCTGAGGTTTCCCGACAAGCCCGTAGATATGGAAGTTGAGATCGCTCACCCCTGGTGGAAGCTCCCATTCGGCATAACGGATGGCCTCGGCGAGGGTATTGATCCGCTCTACCCGGGGTTGGTCGGGGCTGCTCACCGCCGCCGCTGGCAGGTAACGGAGAAGATCGACGAGTGGACGGTTTGATGCGCGAGGGGCCGTCGTGATCCACCCGTCCAGCGTCAGCGCGACATCCCACGATCGATCTTTCGTCAGGTTGCGACTCATCACGATCAGCCGAACGAACTGTTCGCCGGACTCCGTGTTGTAGAGTCCAAGCCACAGTTTCGGATGAAACAGACCGCGCGGATGCGCGATGCCGTGAACCGACTTCTCCAGCAGCGAGAAGAGTGGTGAGCGGTCCCGCGGTACCGCGACTTGTCCGGCCTGGTGGAAGATGTCGATTCGATTGGCACTCGCCCGGATCGCCGCGACCGTCTCGACACGATCCGCTGCTTCGACGTTCGCGCTGCCGGCGAGCGCGAGACTCGGCAGCAGTGCGCTCTCCAGGTCGAGGGTGAACGTTGTGGCTACGAGGTGTTCCAGCGTGCTGCCCGGCGGCGGCACGAGCTGAGCGAGGAGTGTGGTGCGACTGTCAGGAGGGAGCACTGGCAAGCCCCTCCCGAATGTCGTCGAGCAGCGTCTGCACCACCGGCCACCGGAAGTTCAGGCGCGCCGAGCCCGACGATCCACCCCAGTTCTTGATCTGGCGGTCGCTGCCGAGCCGCGAGTTCTCGCCCTTGTTCTTGCGTTCACGCTCACTGATCATCCGTCGAACACCTGGATCGTTCGACATTGTGTGCGGATCTGCGTTACGTACCCGCGCAATCCAGTCGTCGACGAAGATGCGGGTCGCTGGCGCGACAGGACCGGTTCGGCCTCGCCCGACCGTGGACCAGAACGCGTCTGTGTCCCAGTTGGCCACTTCAGTTCGGTTACCGACGATGTCGTCGGCCCATTCCGAGAGAAGCTCCTCATAATGGTCGGCGAGACCGTCGTCGGCGCTACTGAGCGTGTCGTGTTTTTCCGCGAGCAGCAGGTTGTAGGTGAGAGCGGCGCCGTTGATCGCTAGCGAGAACAACCGTGCATGTTCGACGACTGCCCTGAGATCAGTGGAGGCGGTAGCGAGCGCCGGATGGGCCCACGGGATCTGTGCATCTGCCGGATCTGTGTCGAGCCCGTCGGAGAGAAGGTGTGCGAGGTAGGTCCCGGGCGCGGCGACAATGATTCGCTCGCGCAGCCATTCGGCTTCGTCGTATTTGAGGTCGAGGCCGTCGTCGAGTTCTGCCGGGAAACTGTCAGGCGGCGGCACTCCGACGTTCCAGGTGAGAGCCTTCGGATCGACCAGAATCCGGTAGCGATGGAGCGCGGACCAGTAGATGCTCGATGGCAGGTTCCGCACGGCCTTGCCGGCTCGCGCGCCGATCATTCCGCGCACCGGAGTTGGTGATCGCAAGACCTCGATCAGGCGGCGTTCCTCGTCGTTTGCCTTCGAGGTGACCAATGTGCCGCTGTGTTTAGCGGCTGCGCGCTGAAAGATCCACGGGATGATCAGGAAGTAGCGGGGTCGTGCGTGGATTGTCGAGGTGCCGGGGAACATGAGGTCGGCGAGTCCGTCGCGCACCTGTCCGATGCCCAGGTCATCCAGCGTGCTGGTGTCGCTGAACATCTTCACGAGCTCGCGCATGCGACGCTCGTCCTCTTGCGAGGTGTCCAACCAGGCGAGACTCGACACAGAACATCTCCCGTCGACAATCGGCATGGTGCCCGGGACCGCGAGCGGCACAGGCGTACAACTCGCAGGTCGGGCGTTGGTCACGCTATCGGCCAATCCCACGGTACGTAAAAGATTCGGATCAGCCCATCGAAGTAGTTTTACGATGGAGCTAGCTATTTGCTATTTGGTGCCTCACTCGGCTTTGAGATCGGTACGTTGACGACATGGGCGCCGCATCTACATACGTTTGCGACCTGTGCGAATACCGCGCCGACTTCGTGACCGGAGACTTTGACTTCGGCTTCCTCGGGGTTGTCGTCACACCCGTCATCTGCAACGAACACGGCGTTGTCAGCGCGGAGACGGGCCTGAAGCCAGGCCAAACTCCGAGATCGTCCGACGTCACGTACCCGTGCCCCGAGTGTCAACAGCTCTGCGGCCAGTGGGACCGAACAACTTGTCCCTGGTGCCGGCAAACCACGATGCACGAAGCGTTGGACGGACCGATCATCATGTGGGACTGAGGACGGTCCGAAGCACAGCCGGCGATCAGCCAGGCGGGACCTTGGTCCCGACTTTGTCAACCTGGTAACGCGCAGCAACGTCCGCTCGATACGTGGTCGGGTGGATGTCAGTCCCCCGTGACACGCCTGCGGTTTCACCCAGCGGCGTCGGCTCAACTTGCTTGCCCTAGTGGAGTGTCGGAGAGCCATGTCAGACTCTTGCCTACTCAGAAAGGGCGCCCATGGTTCTCCCCCTCATTCCGGTTGTCGCAATCGCAATCGGCGCTGCCGCCGGTGGCGGCGGTCTCGCGCTTGGCGGCAAAGGTGCGTACGACATCAAGAAGGCAAGCTCTGAGCTCTCTGCGGCGCGCGAGAAATACGAAGCACGTCGTGCGGAGAGTGAGGCCCTCGTCGAAGAGATCAATGACCGAATCGTTCGCTACGGACGACAGCAAGAGGCGGCGATGCAAACCGTCGTTCTTCGGATGCACGACTTCCTCGTGCGCAATGAGCAGAAGGTGCGCGACAGCGAGAAGCTGCTGGTCGACGGCATCGACGCCACCGTGAATCTGCTCACCGCATCGGGATCAGTCGACCTCTCGGCGGCGCAGTGGGTTTCCGGGATTGTGGGTTCGATCGGTGCCGGCGCGGGGGCCAGCGCCGCGACCACGAGTGCGGTATCCACCTTCGGTGCGGCGAGCACCGGCGCCGCGATCTCCGGGCTCTCGGGCGCCGCCGCGGAAAGCGCCACTTTGGCCTGGCTGGGAGGCGGAGCTGTCGCTGCGGGTGGTGGCGGGATGGCCATGGGCGCACTTGCGCTGAACTTCGTCACCATCGGCCCCGGGCTGTTGGTAGCTGGGTTCGTCGTCAAGGGTCAAGGTAAGAAGGCCGCGACGCAGGCGATGGAGTTCAAGGCGAAGATCGAGATCGAGATCGCCGAACTGGACACGGCCGACGCCCAGACGCGGGTAGTCAGTACACGCACCGACGAACTGGATCGTGCTTTGTTCACGATGTCGGCGCGAGCCACCGCTGCGCTCGACGTCCTCGAAGCAGAACCCTTCGATCCAGCACGCCACACACCCCAATTCCAGCGCGCGATGGTGCTGGTCAAGGGCGTTCTCGATATCGCAACCACTCCGGTGATTGACGAGAATGGCGACCCCACGCAGGCGGGGCATGCTCTCGCTCTGAAGTACCGCAACATGACTACAGCCGGTGCAACGGGCCGGGTCAACAACGAGGACACCGCTGGCGGTGAGGAAGTCGAACCAGCGGCGGCCGAGACTTCCGAGGGTCTCGTTGCGAAAGGATCGAATCAATGAGCGACAAGAGCACTCCTCTGACCGGTGAAGTCCTTGGTTCGGGAAAGCGAAGTATCGTTGCCGGCATAGACGGTTTCGCCGCCCTGAACCAGTTAGTCGACGCCGCCCAAGAGTGCATCACCGTCTTCGCGACCGAGAACACGAAGCAAGCGAGAATTGCCGCCTACGAGACGACGGAGATTACGCGCATCAAAGCTGCGGAGGGGATACTGCGGCAGTACTTCGAAGCGACCTTCGACGAGCGTCGCGCGAACTTCGAGGCACTTTTCGAGCGCCTCGACACGGCATTGGAGAAGTGCGACTCACAGACCATCACTGACGTCGTCCGTGGCGTGGTTGACATCGCGAAGACCTCTCCCCTCGCCGACCTCGGCGACTTGAGCCAGATTCGAGCCGCGCTCGACGATCCCGACCAGGTGTGGGACCTATAGCCGCGCCTCACTGAGTTCCTCAGGAACCCACTGACTCAGTCGGCCGCCGAAGGTCCGGCATCCTGTCTCGAAATGGGAGACAGGGGCGGAACAAGATAAAACCCAGGTTGGATCTCCGGGCAGGACTGTGACCGCCTAGTGGCGTGCCGCGTGCTCCAATCTCATGGCGGGGGGACGATTTCGCGTACAGCCTGCCTCGCGACGTCGGTTCTAGCGGCTTCTTTCTACCGGTTTGCCGAGAGACGATAGCGCCGCGACAAGCGGCTCTACCAGCGGCGACCCTTGATTTCGCGCTAACTCGAGAAGCTTCCCGGCCTGATGGGCGATGGCTTGATCGTCGGCCGACAGCAGTCCTGCAAATCGTTCGTCGAGCAACCATGAGGCGTCGTCTGCAGCGAAAGCGGCCACCGCGTCGAGGAGTATCTCCATCTGGCGGATTCGGGCGGCGGTCGTGGATCCTTCGCAGAGCAGCCAGTCGAACTGGTTGGTCCAGAGCTCCTTCCGTGCGGCCACTCCTGAGACGTCGAGGAAGGTCCCGCGAACTGGGTGGTCGCCACTTTTGCGGAGATACTCGTCGACCTCCATGGCAAGCCTGATCACGTTGTCATCGGCGAGCGACGTCCCGACGATGAGGACGTGCTTCGTGAGGAGAAGCGCCTGCAGGAGCGACCCCGCCGGCCGTGACTTGGCATCGAACAGAACGAAATCGCGCCGCGTCAGCACGATGCTTCCCGGCCGAGCCGCGTCTCCGTGGAGTTTCAGGAGCCACGCGCGCTCCTCTGACACCGAGTCCCACGGCAGGATCGACGGGCGGCGGCTTCCAGCGGCCTCGATCGCACGCTCGAACAGATCGTCGTAGTTTGTCGTCACCGTTTCCCGCAACTTCAGCCCCGCCATCAGTGCATGTGCGAGAGCGACCTTCTTCGGAGTGCCGATCACTGCTTTCACCCGCTTGTTGAGTTCATCCACACCCAACTTCGCGGCCAGATACTGGGCCTGATCGAGACTTCCGAGTCGGCCGAAGTCTTCGGGTCGCTCGCCCGCCTCGGCGCCCAAGCGCTCCAACAGACCGTTCCAACTCGGCAGACCGGCGGCAATGCTGACTCCGGCACCGAGGAACAAAGCCAAGTGACCGTCGGCGGCCATCTTCCCGAGTCGTCGAGCCTTCTCCATCTCGCCGGGACTCAAACGCCAGGGCAGAGAGTTACCAGCGAGGCCCGCGCGTCGGACGTGCTGCGCGGCGGCAAAGACCGCCGCATTCGGTGTGACGAGCAAGATATCGGCGTGCCCCTCCGAGGCGAACTCGTGGAGCGCCCGAAGCAACTCGCCGAGGAGGGCTCCTCGTTGACTACCCAATCCGCCGCGACCGATCCCAATCACCGGAATCGCAATGCGGGGCAACGGCTCCGAGCCTGACCTGACGGTTGCGGTTGCGATGTCCCGTAGGATTTCACGAACCCGCGCCACCAAAACCGACGGCTCTATCGGCCGGTCGCCTGCGACACTGAGGAACCACACGGCATCACCGTTGCGGCTGCGGGCAAAGTGCCGCCGGGGCCAGTCGCCGGGCTTGGCCGTCGACAGATCACCCGTCACTGATCGTTTCCACACGTTCTCGAAAACGAAATCATCATCGGTCGGCACGATCGCCGCGTCGTAGCTGAAGTTCTCGATCAGTCCGTGAAGGACGAAGACGTGGCCCAGTGTCCGGGTGACTGCTGGCACCTGGTCACTCTAGTGACTCGTGTCGTTACTTGGTTCACTGTCCTAGCGCTGCGGCCGGGGAACTCGCCGTACGTCTGCTCCACGTCGAGAAGACGCGCACTGATGGGCGACACGTCAGACTGGCCTCGCCACGTTGAGCGTTGGTAGTGGTCCGAGTGGCGTCGCCACGGTGACGCTGCGGGCGACGGCGAGTGTTGTCCCGGGATGTCGGGGGTCCATGACATTCTTTTCGGTGTGAGTGGGCCAGAATCATCCCGGGCAGGACGCACGTCCCGAGCCGTCGTCGGATCCAGCGACGTCCTGGCCCGCGCCCAACGGTTCCCCCGCCTCCGGTACATGGGGTCGAAGTACCGGCTGCTGCCCCACCTCGAACGCACCTTCGCCGAGGTCGGCGGGTCCACCGCGGTCGACGCGTTCTCCGGTTCGGGAGTCGTGTCCTACCTGCTGAAGGCGCAGGGCTTCGAGGTCGTCAGCAACGACTTCCTCAACTTCCCGCACATCATCACCCGCGCGTCGGTGGCCAATTCGAGTGTCCGGCTCGAGCCGGAACTGATCGAGGCCATCTGCGGTCCGCCCGCCGATGATCGCGACTACATCTCGCGGACCTTCGACGGGCTGTACTTCACCACCGAGGACCGTGCGTTCCTGGACTCCGCGTGGTCGCACATCGACGTACTGCGCGGTTATCGACGCGATCTCGCGATCGCCGCCCTCGTCCTCTCGGCCGCCCGCAAACAGCCCCGTGGCGTGTTCACCTTCACCGACTCGACGCGTTACGCCGACGGTCGTCGCGACCTGACGATGTCGCTGCGCGACCACTTCCGTCTGCGGGCGGCCGCGGATTACAACGCCACCGTGTTCAGCAACGGACGCAACAGCCGGAGCGTGCAGGGCGACATCTTCGACCTCGAATTACCCTGGGCAGCACCGGACCTCGTGTACCTCGATCCTCCGTACGCCCCGCCGACCGACGACAACGACTACATCAAGCGCTACCACTTCCTCGAAGGCCTGTCGGCCTACTGGCGCGGGATGAGCATCATGGAGAACACCAAGACCAAGAAGCTGCCGAAACGCTTCACGCCGTTCGCCTACAAGCGGACCATCGAGGACGCGCTGCTGCGTACTTTCGAGCATTTCGAGGACGCCGGCGCCATCGTGCTGTCGTACTCGTCGAATGCGTTGCCGGGCAAAGATCGCATCGTCGACCTGCTCGGGAAGGTCAAGCCGTCGGTGGAGGTCATCGCGATCGACCACAAGTACAGCTTCGGCACCCACGCGGCGGCGACCCGCCGCGACGTGAGCGAGTACCTGTTCATCGGCCGGGACTGAGTGGACGACTCTCCACGATGAGCACCGCGGGCGACTTCGACGACTATCTGCAATCGTTGGGCCGGTTGACCTCTCACGTCGACCCGACCGCGTCGACGCCGGAGGCCGAGCGGATCACCCAGGCCACGGCGCGTCTCGGTGAACTGCTCGACACCGACATCGCGGGACTGGCGGCGTGGGTGCGCGACAACCCCACCGATGTCCCCGTACTGGGGCTCGCGGTCGGGCTGTCCCAGGAGAAGCTGAAGAACGCGCTGCGCGACCGGTTCGACACCAGCGGCTGGCACGCGCTGGCCCGGACACAACCGGTCGAGCTGGTGACCTGGCTCGACACCGAATTCGACCTGGTCCGCATGCTGCGCACCCAGCTGTCCCGCACGTTCACCTTCGCCGACATTCTCGTGGCCCGCGCCGGCACCCGCGCCACCGCCACCCGCGCGGGCGCGTCGGGCCGGCGTATCGAGGACGAGATCGAGGACATCGCCCGCGACATCGGCCTCGACTACGTCACCCGCTCGCGGTTCGCGGGACGCAACGGCCGGACCGCGCCCGCCGACCTCATCGTCGGCGACCCGGCGTCGGCCGACATCGTGGTCGCGGCCAAGGGCTTCGACTCGACGGGCTCCAAACTCACCGACGCGGTCCGTGAGATCGAGGAGATGGCCGAGGTGCGGCTGCCGACCCAGCTCGTCCTCGCGGTGATCGACGGGATCGGTTGGAAGTCACGGCAATCCGACCTACGCCGCATCCACCAGCTGTGGGTCAACCGGCAGATCGACGGGATGTACACGCTCGTCGGACTCGACCGGTTCCGCGACGACGTCACCGAGTTCGCCACGTTGCGCCGGTTGATCTAATCGGCCTCCGCGAGCGGTAGGCGCACCCAGAACGTGGCTCCCACACCGGGGCTCGTGTCCACGCCGACGCGGCCGCCGTGCGCGGCGACCAGTGCCGCGACGATCGAGAGGCCGAGGCCGCTACCGCCGCCGGAGCCGCGATGTCGGGACGAGTCCCCGCGGTAGAAGCGCTCGAAGACGCGCTCGGCGTCCTCCGGCGAGAGCCCCGGCCCGGTGTCGGCGACGGTCAGCACCGCCTCCCCGGGGCTCGCGGCGTCGTCGACGCTCACCCCGACCGTGATCGAGGCGTCCGCCGGGGTGTGGTTCACGGCGTTGCCGATGAGGTTGCGCAGCACCTGGACCAGGCGGTGCCCGTCGCCGAGCACGACCGGCGGCCGATCGCCCGGGACGACGTCGAGCCGGATCTCGCGCTCGGGGGCGGCGACACGGGCGCTCTGCACGGCATCGGCGGCCAGGCCGAGGAGGTCGACGGGTGCCGAGTCCAGCGGCCGCTGCGCGTCGAGTCGCGCGAGCATCAGCAGATCCTCCACCAGCAGGTTCATCCGGCCGGCCTCGTCGTCGATGCGCCGCATCGCGTCGGTCACGTCGGGGACGCCGCCCTGTGAATAGAGTTCGGCGAATCCCTTGATGGACGTGAGCGGGGTCCGTAGTTCGTGGCTGGCGTCGGCGACGAAACGGCGCATCCGCTCCTCGGAGGCGCGGGCCTGCTGTTCGGACGCGGCCGTCGAGGCGAACGCATGCTGGATCTGGCCGAGCATCCGGTTCAGCGAGTCCGACAGACTGCCGACCTCGGTGTTCGGCGGCGCCGGCGGCACCCGCCGCGTCAGATTGCCCTCCGCGATCTCGTGCGCGGTCTCCTCGACCCGGCGGAGCGGGCGCAGACTCGTGCGCACCAGGACGTAGCTCAGCACCCCGATGAGCAGGACGACCAGCGCGCCGATCGCGAGCTGCAGCCAGACTAGCCTGCTGACCGTGTCGTCGCTGTCGGACATCGGGGTGGCCACGATGGATCTGCCGAAGCTGTTGCTGTGTTTGATGACCCGCCACTGCGGCCCGTCCCCGTCGACCGACGGGACGGTGACGGGTCCGGCGTTGTCACCGGTCAGTCCACTGAGGTCGGGTGCGTCGTCGAACTGGTTGTAGACGTTGTCGGCCGACATCCCGCCGGGCCCGTAGACGACGGACTCGACGTAGTAGGGCGACGGCGGCCGACGCGGCCCGGGTGGGCCGGGGCCGTCGCCGAGGAGACCACGGGGTTCGGCCCACGTGCGTACCGCGTTCTCCAGCCCCTCGTCGGCGCGGGAGATGAGGTCCTGCCGCATCGACGAGGTCACCGCGACACCGGAGGCGAGGAGTCCGACGGCGACGAGCAACACCGTCAGCGCCACCATCGAGATCCGCAGTGGGACACCGCGCTTCCGCGTGCCGCGGCCGGCACTCGTCACCGTCGCATCAGTCACGGGGCTCACGCATCACGTAGCCGACGCCGCGGAGGGTGTGGATGAGTCGCTTGTCCCCGGTGTCGAGCTTGCGCCGCAGGTACGACACATAGGATTCGACGACGTTCACCTCGCCGCCGAAGTCGTAGTTCCAGACGTGGTCGAGGATGCGCGGCTTCGACAACACCGTGCCCGCGTTCACCATGAAGTAGCGCAACAGCGTGAACTCTGTCGGCGAGAGGGCCACCAGCTCGCCCGCCTTGAACACCTCGTGGGTCTCGTCGTCGAGTTCGATGTCGGCGAAGGTGATCTTCGACGACGCGCGCTTCTGGTCGTCGAAACCGCTGCGGCGCAGCAACACCTGTAACCGGGCGACGACCTCTTCGAGACTGAAGGGTTTGGTGACGTAGTCGTCCCCGCCGATGGTGAGGCCGTTGATCTTGTCCTCCACCGTGTCGCGCGCCGACAGGAACAGGGCCGGCGCCTCGACCCCGTCGGCACGCAGCCGGCGCAGCAGCCCGAACCCGTCCATCCCCGGCATCATCACGTCGAGGACGAGGACGTCGGGTTTGGCGATGCGGCATCGGTCGAGGGCCGCCGGACCGTCGGCGGCGGTCTCGACCTCGTAACCCTGGAACTTCAGCGACACCGACAGCAATTGACGGATGTTCTCCTCGTCGTCGACCACGAGGACCTTCGCGCCGCGCGTGCTGTTCTGTTTCGCCACTTCACTCACACGACCAGAGTCCCAGTCGGCCCTGGAACCTCACTGTAGGCACGCTGGGAGATTCCTGTGAACGCTGACCAGCGGGTTCTGCGCGGCCGGGGGTCACGCGTCGGGGTCACCGTACGCGGCGGCCATCTCCTCCGAACCGCGCCAGCGCGAGTAGGTCGGGCTCTGCGGCCAGCCGTCCGGCGAATCCTGCCACTCCTCCTGCCGTCCGTAGGGCAGGACGTCGAGGAGTCCGAAGGTGAATCCGAGTTGTTCCGTACCACGACCGGTCGAGTGCCAGGTGCGATACACGGTGTCACCGTCGCGGAGGAAGACGTTGAGGGCGAAGCCTTCGCCCGGGGCGGCGTCGACGTCGGCGGAGAAGGTCGTTCCCGTCGACGAGTACCAGTCCATGCGGTTTCCGACGCGCCGCTTGTAAGCGAGGATCTCGTCCATCGGCCCGTGCGTGATGATGACGAACCGCGCGTCGTAGTCGGCGAGGTAGTCGAGCCGAGAGAACTGGGTGGTGAACCCGGTACAACCCGGGCACTGGAACCGGGCGCCGTCGGTCCACATGTGGTTGTAGACGATCAGCTGTGAGCGTCCGTCGAAGACGTCGACGAGTCGGATCGGCCCGTCGGGCCCGGTGAGGACGTAATCGTCCATCTCGACCATCGGGAGTCGACGCCGCTGTGCCGCCACCGCGTCGAGCTCGCGGGTGGCCGCCTTCTCGCGGCGGCGTAGGTCGGCCAGCGCCGCCGCCCAGGTCTCGCGGTCGGCTACGGGTGGGAATGCCGCGCTCATGACGATTCCTCTCGCATGACGGTGCCTTTCGCTCGGTGAATGTCGGTGGTGAGTACAGTCCACCGGGTCAGACCCGGTCCGACCCTCGAATTCATCGAAACGCGGGGCGCGCGGTCAGGCGGAGAGTTCGTATCTGTCCTGGAGGCGTCGTACGTGCTCGCGGACTTCGTAGAGTTCCCGACGCGCCGTGCGGAGGGCCTTCTCGCCCCCGGTTCCGTTCTGCAGCCTGTCCACGAGGGAATCCGCGACACGTTCGAGCTCCTCCATCAGCACGCGTGCCTGCGCCTGTGCGACGGGATCGACGGGACGGCCGGAACGAACCATGGCTGACATCGTAGGTTCTCGGATCGTTCACCGCCGACCCTCCCCGTCTCGCCCTGCGGGCAGTCGACTCACTCCCCGATCGAGGTGGAGCGCCGATAGCGGCGAGATGAACGGTGCGTGAACCCATTCGTCAGGAGAGACCGCTTCGTCGTGTTCGAACTAAATTGTGTCCATGGATGCGAATGACGAACTTCGTCAGATCAGCGAAGTGCAGCACCGGCTGATCGGCCTCTACTCGCACCGGTCACCGGACGACGTCGCCGCGGCTGTGGAAAAGGCGTACAAGCACTTCGACGGGACCGAGGTCCGCGACTTCGTACCTCTCCTGGTGGAACGCCGCGCGAACAAGGCACTCGGCGGCACCGACGTGATGGCCGACCCCGCCGCCGTCCCGCCGCATGTCGGTGAGTGACCCCTGACCAGTCGTAGGGCCCCCGCGTTCAGCAGCAGCCGGCGGTCGCGCTGAGAACGTTGCGCACGGCCTCCAGCGATTCTGGCCGGGCACGGTAGTAGACGTTCATGCCGCGACGTTCGGGGGAGACCATGCCGGCCTTACGTAGTTGACCCAGGTGATGGCTCGTCGTTGCTTCGGTGAGCCCGACCGCGGTCGCGAGATCGCAGGTGCAGATCCCGTCCTCCTTGTCGGCGAGGAGGATCGACACGAGCTTGATGCGCACCGGGTCGGCAAGTGCCTTGAGTCGCAACGCGATCTCGAGAGCGGCCTCGTCGTCCAGCGGCGCCGACGACACCGGCGGACAGCAGATGGGAGCGCTGATGTCGACCACCGGCAAGGTCTTGGGCATGAGCCGACCATACCTTCGTCATTGACATATGTCGAAAAGGTGGCATCCTGCAAGAACCAATGTTTTCGACATATGTCTCACAGGTGAAGGCTGGTTCGTCATGTCCCGTATGCAACTCGCACTCAATGTCGATGACCTCGATACCGCGATCGAGTTCTACTCCAAGCTGTTCGACACCCCGCCGGCCAAGCGAAAGCCCGGATACGCGAACTTCGCGATCGTCGAACCCCCGCTGAAATTGGTGCTCCTCGAGAATCCGGGTCAGGGCGGCACGATCAACCATCTCGGGGTGGAGGTCGAATCGAGCGAGACGGTGCATGCCGAGATCGCCCGACTGTCCGGCGAGGGCCTGTTCACGCAGGAGGAGATCAACTCCACCTGTTGTTTCGCAACGCAAGACAAGGTGTGGGTCACCGGTCCGAGCGACGAAAAATGGGAGATCTACACCGTGCTCGCGGACTCCGACACCTTCGGAACCAGCCCGAAGCTGTTGGCCGAGAGCGGTGTCGACGAATCCGCCGAGGGGTCGGTGTGCTGCGGCGGTAGCGCCACCGACCCCGCCGACGCTCGCACAGCCTGCTGCTGACCGAGCGTCGTCGTTCCTGTCAGTGCGTGGAACGCCGCCAACCCACCACCGTTCTGAACGCTCACCGCTCCAAGCGGTCGGCGAGGGCGCGGATGCGGGTGGTGATGTCGTCGCGGATCAACCGCATCCGTTCGAGGCCGTCGATGCCTCGATCGGAGGGTTCGTCGGTGTTCCACACCTCGACACTCACCCCGTCGGGCGGGGTGACCTCGGCGGTGCCGACCACCACGACCAGATCCGCGGCTCGCATCATCTCGTCCGTGAGCTGTCGTGGCCGGTGTCCGCCGACGTCGGCTCCGACCTCGGCGAGCACCTGCGCGGACAGTTCATTGACCACGCCACCGATCTTCGCACTGGTTCCGGCGGACGACGCCGCGATCCGGTCGGTGACCGTCACCGAGAGACGTTCGGCCATCACGGATTTGCCACGGTTGCTCACGCACACGAACAGCACATTGATGAGGTCAGACATGGCGCGCGGGCTCCCCGGTCGAGTCGGGTGTTGTAGAGAACCGTTTCCGCAACGCGAGGGACACGTACACGAGGGCGACGAGGACCGGCACTTCGATGAGCGGTCCGATGACCCCGGCCAGGGCCTGGCCGGAGGTCGCACCGTAGGTGGCGATCGCGACGGCGATGGCGAGTTCGAAGTTGTTGCCGGCGGCGGTGAACGCCAGGGTAGTGGTGCGCGCATACCCCAGACCCATCGCGGCGCCGAGCACGAACCCACCGCCCCACATCACCGCGAAGTAGATCAGCAGCGGCAGAGCGATACGCGCGACGTCCGAGGGCTGCGACATGATCTGCTCACCCTGCAATGCGAACAGGATGACGATGGTGAACAACAAACCGTAGAGGGCCCACGGCCCGAGGCGCGGCAGGAACGCGGACTCGTACCACTCACGCCCCCTTGTCCGTTCACCGATCCGGCGGGTCAGGTACCCGGCGACCAGCGGGATGCCGAGGAAGATCAGCACCGACTTCGCGATCTGCCACGGCGAGGCGTCGATGGTCGTCTGTTCGAGGCCGAGCCAGCCGGGCAACACGGAAAGGTAGAACCAGCCCAGCACGGCGAACATGATCACCTGGAATACCGAGTTCAGCGCGACCAGGACGGCAGCGGCTTCGCGGTCGCCGCATGCCAGGTCGTTCCAGATGATGACCATCGCGATGCAGCGGGCCAGCCCGACGATGATCAGTCCGGTCCGGTACTCCGGCAGGTCCGGCAGCAGGAGCCAGGCCAGCGCGAACATCAACGCCGGGCCGATGATCCAGTTCAATGCCAGCGACCCGAGCAGCAGGCGACGGTCGGCGGTGACCGAGTCGAGTCGGTCGTAGCGCACCTTGGCCAGCACCGGATACATCATGATCAGCAACCCGAGTGCGATCGGCAACGAGATGCCGTCGAGCTCGACGGCCGCCAGCGCGTCGCCCACGCCGGGAACACTGCGGCCCAGCAGCAGACCCACCACCATCGCGGCGCCGATCCACACCGGCAGGAACCGGTCGAGCATCGACAGCCTGCCCGCGACGGCGGCTTCCGTGACGTTCATCGTCCGGCCTCACACGAACGTGCTTCCCCCAGGACCGTGGCGAGACAGCCGAGCAGCCCCGACAATTCTTGTAGTGCAACAGAGTTCACGCGGTAGTACACCCAGGTCGCGCGTCGCTCGCTCGTCACCAGACCGGCTTCGCGCAGCACTCTCAGATGGTGCGAGATCGTCGGCTGCGAGAGGTCGAACGGTCCGGAGATGTCGCACACGCACGCCTCACCTCCCGGATGCGCGGCGATCTCGGACAACAACCGCAACCGGACCGGGTCCGCGAGTGCCTTCAACGCCGGAGCGACGGTCTCCGCCTCGTCGGTCGTCATGCCGCGGGAGACCGTCGCCAGCAGGTTCTGGTTCGACATTCATCAATATTGACAGATGTCGAACCAAGCGAAAGCATCGACCTACAACCCTCGCGCATACGGCGCGGCGTAGCCGGTCTTCAGCGGCTCGTCCCCCAGCCACGCCGCGAGCTCCTCGGCCCGGGCATCGAGAGCCCGACGCGCTTCGGAGGACAACGGTTCGAGCGGAACGACGTCGATCGTCGAGTCGGCGCGGCGATACCAGCCACCGACGATGCGACCATCCCACCAGGCGGTCTGGCCACCGTTGCCCGCGGAGTCGAAGACCTGCGGCGCGTGACCGCCGAGATAGAAGCCACGTTCCTTGTAGCCCATGGTGGTCGGGTCGAGTTCCGGCAGGAGCGCGGCCTGTGGTTCGACCGGCTCGTCCCCCATGCCGTCGACCCCGGGGCCGTCGGGCAGATCGTCTGGCAGGACGTGGCCGACTCCGCCACCCTCCAGGTCGACCTGGACGGTCTCGAGTTCGGCCAGGGCCGCGCGGACCGCGGTCTTGGTCGACCCCAGCCACCACACCAGGTCCGTCTCGGTGCCTGGTCCGTAGGTCCGCAGCCAGCGTCCGATCAGCGCGCGGTGCCCGTCGTGGACGCTCATCGACGGCAGATCCTCGCCGAGCCAGAGCGGCATGGACGTCCACGCCGGTCGCGACAGATGCCAGCGCAGCCGGTTGGGTCCGCGGACGATCGCCCCCTCGGCGTCGAGCATGTTGAGCACGCGCGGCCCCATCGGGGCGCGGCCCGCCCACGTGGTGCCCGCGCCGTGACTGATGTAGCCGTCGAGCGCGGGCAGACGCTCGCGGAGTTCGGTGGAGGTCAGCGACTCGCCACCGGCGAGTTCGGCCAGGACCGCCTGCCGCGCGGTCTCGATCCAGCCCTCCGGGTCGTCGAAGTCGGGACTGCGCCGGAGGTCGCGCAACATGTTGGTGCGTTCCGACGCCGAGATCCGCGGCCCGAGGGCTCCGACGGACTCGGCCAGGATGTCCCGCGGGAAGACGAACAACGTGCGACGCATCGCGAGGTGCTTGACGAGCGTCCGGTCGTCGTAGAGGGCGGCGTCGACCGACTCGCGCGAGAGCTCCGGATCGACCCGGGCCCATGCGGCGAGGTGGACGCTCGACGGTGTGGTCGCGTGCAGACCGACCATCGTGGCAGCGGCTTCTACGGAGTCGGCAGCTCGAGACGAGACATCGAGGTGTTGCCGGCGCATGAGGCGAGTGCGGCGTTGCGAGTCGGAGATCAACAGGCGGCTCATCGCACGGGCACCCGGGGTCGTCGCATGGACAGATCGTAGTGATCGAAGCCGACAGCCCGGGTTACCCGGCAGGCGAGGAGGGGACGCGGGTGCCGGAGACCGCCGACCCCCGTCGACCCGGTGTCCGGCACCCGCGCGGTCGTGTGGGCCGAACGACACACAGCCCCCGACGGGCAGTGCTTCGCGACACTTTCGGTGTGTCCTTCGACCGACGCAACCTGTGCGTTTCCCGACCCCCGTCGAGTTGCGCCCCACCAGCAGACCCCACGAACGCGACCCACTCCACCCCCGTTCCGGAAACCGGTACATAAGCGCAGATCAAGCCGCTAACGGACTATCCGGACCGGACAGAACCGGTTCCGGATCCGCTTGCCACGTCCGGTGATCCGCGGTCCGCGGTGTGGCCGTCACCACATCGGATCGCCGATGGTGGCGCGGCGGGATCGGCTATCGCATGATGGTGCGGTCGATCTGTCGGGGCGAGCACAAGGACAGCTGAGTGGATTTCGGTCAGGCACTCACGCGTCTGTTCGTGCAAGCGGGACGTCCCACGCTGCGCGCCGCGGCGACGCGGGCCCGGGTCTCGGCGCAACGGATCAGTGACTGGCGCAACGGCCGTCATCTCCCCCGCGACTTCGCGACGGTCGAACCGCTGCTCGTCTGGCTGACCGCCCGCGCCGTCGCCGCCGGGGCCGACGACGTCCTGACCATCCCGCAGTGGCGGGAGATGTGGGACCGCCGGACGCCCGACGAGACCCCCACCGCCGAGCCGCCCGCACCGCAGCATGCCCGGCCGTTCCCCGGCCTCGCCACCCTGACCGCGGCCGACAGTCAGATGTACTTCGGCCGGGACGACGTCGTCGGCACCCTTGTGGATGCGATCCTGTCGGCCCGCTCCGGACCGCCACCGCTGTCCCCCGCGTCGCGACTGGTGGTGGTCACCGGGGTCTCGGGATCGGGCAAGTCGTCGCTGCTCCGTGCCGGCCTCGCCCGGGACACGCGATTGTCGTCGCCCCGACTCGGCGAGATCACCCCGAGCGGGCTCGTCATCGCCGACCCGGACGAGCCGGGCGCCACCGATGCGCCGGCCTCGACGACCGGGGACCCGGTCATCGTCATCGACCAGTTCGAGAACGTCTTCTCGCTCGAGGACCCGCTTCGGACCGAGACGCTGCGCGAGGTCGAAGAACTGGCGTCCGACGTCGTGGTCGTGGTCGGCGTGCGAGCCGACTTCTTCAGTCAGTGCGTCGAGCATCCGTTCCTCGCCGATGCGTGGCAGCACCGCTGCGTGATCGTCTCGGAGATGACCCGCACGCAGTTGCGCGAGGTGATCACCGCGCCCGTCCGACTCGCCGGCGGCCGCATCGAGACCGGACTCGCCGACGTGATGATCACCGAGCTGTACGAGGCGTCGACCGGCGGTGACCGCGCCGGCCGCCTGCCGCTGCTGGCGCACGTTCTCCAGGCGACCTGGGCACGCCGCACCGGCAACCGCATGACGCTGTCCGGGTACCGGGCCACCGGCGGTATCGCCCGCGCGGTCGCCGACACCGCCGAGACGGCCTGGGCGGCGATCGATCCGCGTCATCGGGATCTCGCACGCGCGGTCCTCCTCGCCCTGGTGCACGTCGGCCCGGCCGGCATCGCGCTGCGCGTGCCGCTGTCCACGGCGACCATCGCGAACCGGTTCCCGCCCGAGGTCGCGACCGTCATCGACGAATTCGCCCAGGCCAGGCTGCTCACCGTGTCCACCGACTCGGTGATGCTCGTGCACGACGTGGTGCTCACCGCCTGGCCACGTCTGGCCGAGTGGATCGCCGACGACACCGACAACCACCTCTGGCGCCAGCAGGTCGACGCCGACACCGCGGCGTGGCTGGCCAACGGGCGCGGCCGGTCGTTCCTCTACACCGGGTCGCGCCTCGAGGACGCCAAGCGCCGGCGACGAACCCTGCGCAGCGACTACCTGCATCTGCTGAGCAACGAGAACGACGCCTTCCTCGACGCGGCGGTCGCCATGCAGCAGCGGCGCCGCATCACGCGCGTCGGCGCGGTGTCGGTGATCGTCGTGCTGGCCATCGCGGCGTCCATCACCGCCGCCATCGGCTTCCGACAGGCCCACGACCTGCGCGAACAGCGCAACGCCGCCGAACGCTCGGCTCTGTTGTCGCACATCGACAGCATGCAGTACTCCAACCCGTCGCTGGCCGCGCGACTGTTGCTCGTCGCCCACGAGGTCTATCCCGACGACCCGACCGTCCAGAGCCGTCTGCGCGGCGCCGCGACGACGCCCCTGGTGGCCCCGCTGACCGGCCACACCGGCCCGGTCTACGACCTGTCCTTCAACCGGACGGGCACGCAGCTCGCCTCGGCGAGCGGCGACCGGACCGTGCGCGTCTGGGCCCGGTCCGGCTCGTCGGACTATCGCGAGGTGGCGGTCCTGCGCGGCTTCGACAACTACGTCACCAGCACCGACTTCCACCCGACCCGGCAACTGCTGGCGAGCAGCAGCGGGGACGGTTCCGTCCGGATGTGGGACCTGGGCGACGCACCGAACCCGCGGCTGGCGACGACGGTGTCCCCGGGCCACGGCACCGTCTACATGGTGCGGTTCTCCGCCGACGGCCGGACCCTGGCCGCATCGTCCGACGACGGCACGATCACGATGTACGCCGTCTCACCGACCGGAGCGATCCGGGAGACGGCCGTCCTGCGCGGCCACACCGCCGCGGCGCGCACCCTCTCCTTCAGCCCCGACGGACGCGTCCTGGCCAGCGGCGGCGACGACGACCGGACCGTCCGGCTGTGGACGACCGGCGAATCGCCGCAGCCGCTGGGTGGGCCGCTGACCGGCTTCCCCAGCATCACCCATGCCGTCGCGTTCAGCCCCGACAGCCGCTCGCTGGCAGTCACCGGCGACAGCCCGAACACCCAGCTGTGGGACGTGGCCGACCCGCTCGCACCCCGCCCGCTGAGCACGTCGCTGCCCAACAGCACGGCCGGGTCCTGGTCGATCGCTTTCGACGGTTCGGGTGCGCAGTTGGCCTCCGCCCGGGCCGACGGCCTGGTCCGGGTGTGGAACACCGCCAACACGGCCTCGCCGATCCTGCAGTGGGCGCTGCAGACGACCTCCGAACAGGGCTCGGTGCGGACCTTCGCGGCCCGGTTCGACCCCAGCGGCCGCCAACTCGTCTCCGGCCGCTCCGACGGGACGATCGACGTCTGGAGCCTGCCCGGCCGAACCGAACCCGACCGGGGCGGGACCATCACCGGCGTGGACACCGACGACGCCCAGCTAGTCCTGGCGACGGTCGGCGCCGACACCACCCTGAACCTGTGGACGATGTCCGACGGCCCCACCCTGCGATCGCGCACGCCCATCCAGCGTCGGGTCAACGACCATCCGCGGGTCAGCCTCAACGGCCCCGGCACCCTCGCCGCGACCGCGAACAACAACGGCGGGCTCGTCGAGTTGTGGGACATCACCGACACCGCGGCCCCGCGACGCGCCGCGGCCCTCGACGTCGCCACCCGCTATTCGTTCCCGGTCGCCTTCGCGCCGTCGGGCCATCTGCTCGCGACCGGAGACACCGACACGACCGTGGCGCTGTGGGACACCTCGGTACCCGACTCCCCGCGGCGGGTGGGCGCACCGCTGCGCGGACCGACCGACCTCATCCGCAACGTCGCCTTCAGCTCCGACGGCGCGCGGCTCGCGGTCACCTCCGACGACAAACGCGTTTACCTGTACGACCTGACGTCGCCGGGCGCGGACCCGGTCGACGTCATCACCGCCGAGGCACCGGCCGCCCAGGCCGTATTCGACGGCGATGTGCTGGTGGTCGCCTCCCGCGACCTCTCCACGTGGCGGCTCCCGCCGGCCGGCGCGGACGCCGAACCCGAACTGCTCGACCGGGCGGAGGACATGTTCGCCTCGACGGTGTCCGTCGCGCCGAACCGCCTCACGGTGGGTACCGCGACGCACGAGCTGATCAGTTTCGCGCTCGACGACGACGGCCGGCTCAGCGACCCGCAACCGGTCGGGACGCTGCTCGCGACCACCGACACGACCACCACCTGGCAACTACCCGCCCAACTCCCCACCGACGAGGACATCATCTCCGGCGGTGACACCACCGGGAACGTCTACCTGCACACGCTCGATCTCGACGAGGCCCGCGACTGGATCTGCGCCAGCACCGCACCCGTCACCGACGCCCAGCGCGACGCCTATCTCCCGCACATCGACGTTCGCGCGGACTGCCGTCGGGACTGAAGCTTGTTGCGGCTCAGCGGAAGCCGAGCACCTCGTCGCCCCACGCCTCCCAGATGTCGCCGTCGAGGTTCTGCACGACCCGGTCCTCGGCGTCGATGCGCAACACCGGGCGATGGCCGGTGTCGTAGGTCGGCCAGGGATCCCCGAGCGATCCGGCGTCCGGCTCCTGACCGTGTGCGAATGCGGTCCACCGTCGGATCATTCTCTCCGACACCGCTTCTCCCTGCTTACGTCCGCCGAGCAAGAACGTGATGTCCTTCGGCCCGTTGCCCAGATTCCCCCACACGTACGGGACCTCGGTCGCATGGGCGGCCCCCAGACCGAGCAGCCGGAACATCCGCGTCGTCCAGTCGTAGCGGTACACATAGACCGGCGCCGAACGCGCATGCGCCTCCGCGAGCCACAGCGTGGGCATGCGGAACGCCACGTCACGCGCGACGCCGAGCCCGGTGACCTTCGGGCGCAGACCGGAATACGCGGAGAGCACCTGCGCACGTTCGGGCAGGACGACGTCCGGATACTCCTTCGCCATCCCGGCGAACATGCGCTCGATGTCGGCGGTGGTGATCGGCATCAGCGGCGACTTCATGTATTTGAAGAGATTCGCCTCGTCGCGGTTGGTCCCGATGATCAGTGGCACCGGATGCGCCCGACCCGCGCGATAGACGTCGAGGGGATGTTCGGGCAGCAGATCGCCGTCGATGACCGGCGCGAACGCGATGGTCCCCGGCACCTCGGTGGGGACCTTCTCGAACAGCGTGGTGGTGATCGCCGAACACGTCATGCCGTCGAGTTGTTCGAGACGCCCGACGATCTCGCCGGTGTCGAGTTCACCGGCGTCGATCCCGGCGACCTCGAGCAGTTGGTCGGCGACCCGCGCGGCCCGGTCGGCGCCGTACATCGACGTCACGGGCGAACTCTGCGCGATGGCCCGGCCGAAGAGCCCGGCCGCGGCCGGCATGGTGAGCAGCGCGGTCACCAGTCCCGCGCCGGCCGACTCGCCGAACACCGTCACCTTGTCGGGATCACCGCCGAAGGCGGCGATGTGGTCGCGGACCCAGCGCAACGCGGTGAGCACGTCACTGAGGCCGGCATTCGACTCGAACCGCGGGTCGATCGACGACAGGTCGGCGAACCCGAGCACGCCGAGCCGATAGTTCAACGTCACGACGACCACGTCGCCGGTGGCGGCGAGGTTCGAACCCTCGTAGAACGGCTGGGCTCCCGACCCCAGCACGTAGGCGCCGCCGTGCAGCCACACCATGACCGGGAGTCCGACGGCGTCGTCGGCGTGCTCCGCGGCCCCCGGCGGGGTCCAGACGTTGAGGAACAGGCAGTCCTCGTCCATGACCACATCGGGACCGAGACGCACGGCGGGGTTGAGTTGTTGCGGGCAGACCGCGCCGAAGGTCGAGGCGTCCACCACGTCCTCGGGCGCATCGGCCTCCTCGAGGGGAACCGCACGGCGCCAGCGCAACTCCCCCACGGGCGGGCGGGCGTACCGGATTCCCCGCCACACGTCGGCCCGTTCCCCGGCGACCCCGCGGAAGGTGCCGACCCGGGTCTGGGCCGTTGGGCGGGTCCCGTCCGGAGCCACGCCGTCGGTCGGGGACGTCGAGTTGGCGGAGGTGCCCGGTTCGTCGTGCTTCATCCGTCCATCGTGCACCGTGAACCTGTTCTCGTAATCCAGAACTCGGCCGTGTCTGCTGGGTATGGTGACCGCATGGAGCTACTACGCAACGTCGTAATCTTCCTGCACATCATCGGCTTCGCCGTGACCTTCGGTGGCTGGGTCACCCAACTCGTGGCTCGCGAATTCCGGTTCACCCGCGTGATGGACTACGGACTGCTGCTCTCCCTGCTGACCGGGCTCGCGCTCGCAGCGCCGTGGCCGGCCGGTATCGAGCTGAACTACCCGAAGATCGGCATCAAGCTGGTGATCCTGCTCGTCCTCGGCGGAATCCTCGGCATGGGCAGCGCTCGGCAGAAGCGCACCGGCGAACCCGTACCGCGCGCCCTCTTCTGGTCCGCCGGCGCCCTGTCCTTGCTCGCCGCGGGCCTTGCCGTCATCTGGTAGCCCCGGCCGGCGAGCCGAACCCGCGAAACGACAGACGCCGCGCACCGGAAGAGGTGCGCGGCGTTCGTGTGTGGAGCCCCCTGTCGGGATTGAACCGACGACCGCTCGCTTACAAGGTCCGGTCACTACCAGGGGCCGTCGTCCACTCCTTCCCGGCGCCCGAGGCGTCACCCCGTATCGCCGCTTAGGGCCCGATGTCCCCAGGGTTGGGGACATCAAATCGAACATTTGGCGTATTGCACATTGCGGATCGTGAATCAACTTCGCGTGTGTGACGCGGATTCGTAATCGACAAACAGGTGTATTCAGATCGTTATGTGACTCGTGAGGCGAAAGAGGTTGCTGTGGCGAACGATATTGAGATGACATCACACGTAATCGACGACTGGATCACTCACCTCTATGCCGAAGGGAAGTCGAATCGCACCGTAAAAGACCGACGAATTGTTCTCCGACGATTCGAGAGAGACGCTGGCGTGCCGGTGCTCGCGGCGACCACCGGGCACATCGCGGCATGGCTCGGGCGAGACGACCTCGCGCCCGTCACTCGCTCGGTCTACCACTCGATCCTCAGCGCATTCTTTCGCTGGACCATCGCGACGGGGCTACGTGGCGACAACCCGGTCGCCCCGATCAAGGCCGCGAAACGTCCACGCCGACAGCCGCGCCCGATCACCGTCGAGCAGTACCACCGGCTCCTCGACGGCGCTGGTGACGACCACGCGATCCGGGCGATGGTGCTCCTGGCTGCGCTCCAGGGCCTCCGCGTCCACGAGATCGCGCGGTTCCACTCCCGCCACCTCGACGTCGAAGCGCGCACAATCGAGGTCACCGGAAAGGGCGGATCGTCGTATGTGCTGCCCGCCGCGCAACCCGTTCTCGATCACGCGCGGAATATGCCGATGAGTGGATTCTGGTTCCCGTCACAGCGGGCTCGGCACCTCGGCGGTCGCACCATTTCCGAGCGCATTCACCTGCATATGATTCGGCAACGAGTGCCCGGGACGCCGCATTGTTTGCGGCACTATTTCGGCACTCAGCTCGTCTCGAATGGCGCCGATCTCCGCGTCGCCCAGGAACTCCTCCGGCACTCATCCCTCCAGACAACAGCCATCTACGTCGCGACCTCCGACGACCGCAAACGTGAGGCGATCGACCGACTCGCCGCGTAGGCCGCTCAGACGATGCCCGCCGGTCAGCCCCCGGGGGTATGCTCCCCGCCATGTCCACACCGCCTCCGGGCTGGCCCTATCCCGATCCCGACGCCGTCCGCGCAGCCCGCGCGAAGGCGACCCGTCAACGCCTCTTCATCTTCGGGACGATCGGCGTATTTTTCCTCGCGGTGATCATCTCCCTCGCGGTCGCCGGCAACCTGTCCAGCCCAGACTCGACGGCCGCGCCGTCGACCACCGAGACGACAGAGCCGCATCCGACGTCGGCGCGAGGGCTTCCGATCGCGGCGCGCCGGTGGTGTGGTGCGGCGGTCCGGGTGGACTGGATACGGGAGCCGAACAGCACGGGCGACCCGCAGCTCGTGACGCCGTGGAAGGTGACCGCGGTCGACCCTGCCGGCGGCACCCCGGGGGCGTCGTGGCGGTTGCAAGGCGAGTATGCGGTGCAGAAGGTTGTCAGCGGTGGCCGGCGGACGATGAGCTGGAATCAGACGTACTTCTGCGATCTGGAGTTCGTCGGCGGCGAGTTCCGCGCGCGGCTGGTGTAGAGACGACGAAATCGGCCCGCTCTCCGTGTGGAGGGCGGGCCGTCGTGGTTGTCCAGGTTCAGAGCGGGTGCCCCGTCATGGGCCTCCGGGGGTGGCGTCTCATTGTTTCCGCAGTGGCCGGGTCGCTGTGCGTCGGCGATCTGGTGATGTTCCTGACTCTCACCCGCTCTGAACTTGTGAGATCACTGTAGCATCCGATTCTGTTGTCGCGCAACACTTCTCACGATTCCGGGGATGTGAGCACCAGTAGCCATCCGGCGGCGACGCACGTGATGACGGCGAGGATCGTGTCGAGGACCATGCAGCTTGGACGCAGCCGACCGGTTCCAATTTCAAGGTTCCGGCCCCAACCTTGAAATCGACATCGGCGTTTTCAAGGTTGGATGAACCCGCCCATATCCGCCCAGTTGGGTGCCAGAGGTTGAATTTTAACCGTCGATGTAACTCGGATCAGCAGCCCCGCCAGACGCCGTCGATCAGGAACCCGTGGAGGCCGCAGTCGTCGCAGCCGCACGAGGGCGTGACGGTCACCGGGTCGGTCGTGACGATCGTGTGGCCGTTGTCGAGCTGGAGCAGCGGCGCGGTGTGCAGGACGATTGACGGGCGCCTGCACTTGTGGCGCAGCCGCACCCGCCCGTCCGGGTACCAGACCGTCTGCACCCGCCCGTGATCCACGATCCGGTCGTAGCCATCCTCGGTGAGGTCGGGCATGTGTCGGTGACGCTCATCAGTCTCCTTCGTTGGTGAAGTGCTGGCGGTCGCAGCCGGGGTCGTCGCAGTCGTGGCGGAAGTCCTGCCGATGGTTCATGGCCGGATCATCTGGGCGTCGATCCCGATACCAGGACTGCCGCCCACTGCGGTGATGTGGATGGTGATCTTGTGCCCGGTGATGAACGTGAACGGGCCAGTCGCGACACCCTGAGTTTGTCCCGCCGCGATCGTGACCGAGGTACCGGCGATGGTGACGCCGTTGTCCCGCAGCTCCACTGTCATCGACCCCGATCCGTCGGCGGTGCCGAGGAAATAGGCCACCGCACCCACCACTCGGTTGGTGGTGATGTACATCGGGATCGAGGCCTGGCCCACCGCCCGCGCTGACGGGAACATGCCCTTGATGACCGGCTCCCACGCGGCAAGCTGGTCAAACGTTTTGCGGGTAAGGAACTGCTGTGAGGGAGCTTTCACCCCGCCAGTGATGACCCACGCGTCAGCGATATTGGCGATTGCATCGGTGTTTCCCGCGTTGGCGTAGCACTCGATGTAGAAGCTGGACCCGATGTTGTCGGCCAGTGCGGCGTGGGTGTAGCTCATGACCTGTCCGTCAGGCATATGGATGCGGATACCGTTGCCGCTGCGGAAGAACTGGACCTCGTGCTCGGTGAAGTTGTCCTGCGCTAACGCGGATGCGAAGACCACATCAGGACCGATATTCCCGAACGTCGGCGTACTGCCGCCGGTGATGTACTGAATTTGCGCCGCGGACGGAGTGATCACCAAGTGCAGTGCTGCGTCGGGGAACGGCGCGGCCAGCGCGGTCATCTTCGTCTTCGTCAACGTGATGCAGATCGACCCGCCATCGGTGGTGCGGCCTGTCTTGTTCCACTTCCACCGCAGCCCGCCGCCAGTGATCAGTGCACCCGCATCACCCGACAGATACCCCGCCGCCCCGCCTGCTGCTGTGGGCGCGAAGGTGAGGAACCCGTTGAGCACCCGTAGCGCCGCGCCGGCAGCCGCGTTGTCGAACAGCGACGGCACAATTCCGCCAACATCGAAGTTCGGTGCCACTGCCGCCGCTGTGTTGGCCTTGTCCCAGTACGCCACCTGGTGCTGTGGGGTGTTGCGTTGCAGCCGGGAGGAGAACCGCCGCCGCAGATCAGTGTCCGGGACCAGCGCAAGCAAGGTCTGCACCGCCGACGCCAGATCAGCGCTGGGGATACCGCCGCCGGGTTTGGTGTACTTCGCTGCGATCGAGCCCGTGACGGTGGCCGCGAAGTTCGGATCATCACCCAACGCTTGCGCCAGCTCGTCGAGAGTGTCGAGCGCGCCGGGTGCCGCGTTGATCAGGTTGTTGATCGCCGTGGTGATCTGACCGGGCGTTGCGGCGTCGATCGCCGAACGAGCGGCAGCCGCGTTCGATGCCTTCACTACCGCTTTGCCCACCGTAGTGGCGTCGGTCAGGCCGTCCACCGTCGTAGTGCCCCCACCGGAGGCGACCGTCCACGCCGCCAGCTCCGTGGCATCGAACGTCGCACGGCTCGTCCCCGCCGCGGTCCGCTTGCCCGTCGTACCGTTCGGCAAGAACACCGGATCATTGATCGCATACGCCGTATTGGGCTGCCAGCGCGGGGCATAAGAGTTGTCTGCGTCCGTTTTCGTGACGATGTCGAGTCCGTCGATCGCGGCTTGGGCGGCGGCGGCCGCAGCGGTCGCGACGGTGGTGACGGGTGCGTTCGGTGGGATGCCGATCGCCGCCTTGATGAGGTTGGTGACGTCACCGCCACCCTCGGGTACGTCGATCGAGACCGGTTGGTGGTTCGCGATGGCGCCGAGGTTGCTGATCTTCCACGTCGTTGCCGCGATGTTGTTGACCGTGGTCTGGACACCGACCGTCGACACGATTTGTCGCGGTGGCCCGGCGACGATCAGCCGCCCGGACACGCCTTGTGGTGACATTGGCTGCCACCGCAGTTTGATCTTCGCGTCGGCGGTGCCGAATCCGTCGTCGAGCGTGTAGGTGATGTCTGGCATCAGGGCTCCTCGGTGGTCGTGATGTCGCGGGCGACGAAGTTGTCGAGCTCGCCGGACGGGAAGAATGCGGCCCCGTTGACGACGACCGCGACGCGGCGCCGGCCGACGCCGTCGGGGACGATCCCGGTGGTGTCGGCCCAGTCGTCGATCGGGTCGTTCTCGGGGTCGTTGGGGTCGCCGTAATACACCTGGTAGACGTAGTGGGTGTCGTCCTCAGATCGGATGGGGCGCAGCGTGTATCGACCCGATCCCGGCGCGGGCACGGTGGATCGCGTGGTGCGCGAGTTGTAGGCGCCGGTCTGGATGTAGACGCCGTTCTCGTTGCCGGTCAGCCAGATTCCGGCCCCGAGGTTGGAGGTGCAGCGTCCGCCGACACCGGCGACCTGGTACTCCTCAACGTCTCCATCGAGCCAGAGGTCGAAACTGATCTCGAAGTAGTCGGAGTTGAGCGACCGAATGCGCATAGCCGCACCGCTGTTCGTGGACAGCCCCGAGGCGGTGTGCTTGACCCGGCCACCCTCGATCCGGATGTTGCCGAACGTTTTGTACTCGGGGCCGAATGCCGAGCGATTGTTGAAGTCGTCGAAGATGACGACGGGGATGCTGGTCTGCCCGACATCAATGCCCAGTGAGACGAACACCGTCGGGCCGCCGTACATGGCGTCGCGCGCGGTAGTCGAGAGGCTGGCCGGGACCGGGGTGGTTGACGGGTTGCGGCCAGCACCGGGAGAGTACGGGCGCATACCGGTGAGTGGTGTGGCGTAGGGGAAGTTGACGCCCGCGATGTGAACGATGCCGCTGCCGGTCATGCGGAACTGGATTTCAATGACGTCGTCGATGTCGGCGATGACCGACGCCCCATCCATCAGGTGTTGCATCCAGGCGATCGACGTGACCAGTTCGCCCGCGAGGTTCGGTGACGAGTAGATGACAGGGCCGACCGACCCGTCTGGTTCCTGACGGAACACGTCGATGTGGAAGGTGGAGACGGTTCCGGACTTGTAGGCCATCCAGCCCAACACTTTTCGTTCCGCAGCACTGTCGATGATGATCGACGCCCACGGTGCGAAGGCTGCGGTCGCGTTGACGACGGGTGGGTTGGTGGACAGAGAGACGGTATGGGAGTGGTCCGATCCGCTCGATGTCGCTTTCGCCAGGGAGCCGTTCAGCGAGTGTCGGTGGTTGTCGCCGCCTGCGGTCTCGTAGCCTGAGTTTCCCGACAGGCTGTGCTCGTGTGCGCCGCCACCGATCGAGATGTTGGAGACCGGCAGGTTCATCTCCGAGAACGGGAACGACACGCACGCAGTACGATCCGGACCGGTCTCGTGCAACGGCCGACCGCTACGGACGGCGATGACCTGCTGGACGTAGGCGACCTGCGTGCCCACCGACACCACTGTCTCGGCGGCGTCGACTGCCTTCTCGTTCGTGTCCAACAGCCACTCGCCCAACGCATTCGCGATGGGCTGACCGAACACCGGCACGATGCCGATGATGCCGATCAGGATGCGGATTGGGACGTCCATGATCGCGTCGACCATGTTGTCCCAAAAGTCCTCGAGCGGATCATTGTCGATCTGCGGTTTCCGACCACCCGGGATACGAACACCCATCAGCCGGCCAACCCTTCGACCATCGCCTTCACCGACTGGAGGTAGCTGGACCCGTTGATGCGCTCAGTCCCGTACGCGGTGTGCCGGCCGCCGGTTGTGTACTTGAGCAACCAGTGGATCGTGTACCCCGCATCCCACCACCGCGCCGGCAACGGCTGATGAAGGCCAGTCACCTGCTGCCCGATCTGACGCATCCCGTTGTCCCCCGGCAATGCTGAGATCGGGTCATCCGGGATCGTGTACGAGTAGCAGGGAACCCGGTCGATGAACCGCTGACCAGCGATCCCCCAGCGCCCCGCCGGCACGCCCTTGTGTGACACCTGATTCGCGTGGCGCTTCGGATCGGACAGCAGCACGATGCCCTTGCAGTTCCGGGGCCGGTCGTACTGCACGAAATCGCCCGCGGCCGCTGCACCCAGCGAGTAACCGACGAGGACGTACGGGTCGCCGGCGGCGTCGACCGCGGCCAACTGGTTGCGCGCGTCCCGCACCGACTCCGCGTACGTGTGAATGCCGATCGGCCGGATCTCCGCCAGATACGGCAGATCCTCACCACGGATCGACGACAGCATGTTCCGGCCACCCAACGCTTCCCCCGCGCCACGCAACTTGACCACCCTCATGCCGGCACCTGGTCTTCCTGATCCGCGCGCTGCAAACGCAACAGCGACACCAACATCGGCACATACACGATCGCGCCCACCGTGTAGATCGCGAACCGAATCTGCTGCCTGTACGGGTAATCCGCGTCCCACCACAGGGTGAGAGCGATCTGGTCGAGAACCAGCGACAACACCAGGCACTTCGCCAGATAGATCCGCCCGATCCGGTTCGTCCACCACTTCGACCGAGTCAGATAGAACCCCGTGAACGTGTTGACCAGGACCGCGATGCACAACAGGGAGATGTTCGCGGCCAACCTGTAGTCGATGCCGATCCACAAATCAGCAATCAACGTGAGCCCGACCACCAGCATTGCTGCCACCAACGCGGACCTTTCAACCGCCGAGAACTCGCCGCGCACAGTCCTTCTGCGGGCTTCACGCAGCACGTGCCTCATCCTCTACTCCACGCTTCCTGCAGCAACTCCGTCCACCCATTCCGCTCCAGGTGAGAACGCAACCGCTGCACCGTCTCCAAAGACTCGTTGATGGTTGACTCCACATCCCGCAACTGCACCGCAGCGGCTTCTTTCGCCTGCCGCGCCTGCTCCGCTTCCTTGCGCGCACGATCGATCTCGCGCTGCCACGGCCACCTCACGACTGGCCCCTGCCGGCAGACTCGCGGATCGAGTCGAGGATGTGGGTTTGCAGCTTGCCGGTGATGTCCCACTCGGAGACCGTCGTCGACAACTGCTGGATGACTTCGCGGTCATCGCGGCGCCCCTCCCTGAGCTCCGCGATAGTTTCGTCCTTCGCCGACACAATCTCCCGGTGATGGATACCGAGGATCAGCCAGCCCTGTTTCAGCCCCCAAAACACGACGCCGGCTACCACGATGAGGAACCCAACAACCCCGACGCTGTTCCACACCTCGGGGTTGAAGGGAAGGGTCATCGGACCGTCGACTCGGACGGCAGGACCGGCGCCTTGGGAGTGACCTGCGGCCGGGTGAACACGAACCCGAGGGTGATCGTGGAGACCGCGAGGATGGCGCCCTGCTGCTGCTCGGTGAGGTGCAGCCCGAACGCCACCATGAGCGGCAGCGCGGTCTGTACGACCGCGACGAGCGCTGGATACACGCTCTCCTTGACCGTGATGACCACGATGAGGCCGAGTACCGCGTTGACCGCGGCCATAATGACGCCCTGCGTGTCGGTGGAGATGTTGAACCCGAAGGTGGTGAGCAACACCAGGACCGCGGAGATGAGGGCCGTCCACGCGGCAGGCTCACGCCCGAACACAAGGCGGGGTGTGGTGATGGATGCAGACATGGTCACTTCTCCTTCGATTCGAGGGTGTCCCGCGTGCCGGCAACACCGGTCTCCGCGGCGACAGCTGCGGTCAGGTCGTACAGGGTGCGGTTGCCGCCCTGCTCAAACCCGCCGTACTGGCCGGCGTCACGCCCACCAGTGAGTTGCTGACGAATGTCCTTCACGTCCGACCCGATCGGGCCGACGTACACCTTGAGGCACTTGTAGATCAGGGCCTCGACTTCAGCCATGGTTGCCATAGCGAGCCAGTCCTTTCCTCCGTTGTAGATCGAGATGGCCCGCGAGATCAGCTCGCCCCACGGGAAGTTCGGACCCGGGTCGGTATGTCCGCCGCCCCACTGCCCGAAGTCGACATGCCCGCACACACCGGGCGATTTCGGCATCCCACGACCGCCGACGTAGCGAATCGGGATGTCTCGGACAGCGCACCGCCACGCCACCAGCGCGGCCGTACGGGTGAGCTGCAGGTCTTCGTTCTTGCCGTCCCGCGCGTCCGGAGACAGCCACTTGTCGCGCGACCACGACGCGAACGAACCCGCCATGAGGATGTGGTCGCCGCGGTTGTTGGCGTTCATCGCCGACCACGGGTTCTGATCCCACGGAACGACCAGCACGGTTTCCCGGTCGTCACACACCGCGTTGTACGACACCTGAGCGGCCGGGCGACACAGGTAGTCGGTGATCGACCGCGCAGTCCCAGAACCCTCCTGGGTGTGAATGACGATCCAGTCGACATCACGGCCACCGGAATGCCGGTTCGGTGAGATCTGCTGTCGGGTGACGGGGTTGGGGACGTTCACGGTTCCTCCCGAGACTGGTGCGGGTGCCGGGGCGGGCACCGTGTTGGGGTGAGGGCAGCCGCGTAGCCACTCCTCCGGGTTGACCCGCACGCCGCCGTAGGCGCGTTGCCACACCGTGAGATGCAGGTGCGGGGCGACACCACCGTTCGTGCGGCTATCGGGGTTGATGCGGCCGATGCGCTGCCCTGCACGGACCTTCGCGCCGAGAGCTACCTCGCGGATGATGTGGCCGTACTCGGCGCACCCCGAACCTTCGGAGTCGTCGGAGTCGATGACCAACCATCCGGCCGGGTCGGGCCCTCCGTAACCGGATGCGGCGCCGGCGAAGATGACGGTGCCAGCCTGGCAGGCATAGACCGGCAGGCCGGCCGATCCGCCGTCCTTGCCGTAGTCGGTGCCGCCATGAAACCCGCCATCCCGCGGGCCGTACGGCGAGGTGACCTTCGTGCCCGACGGAAGCGGCCGGAAACGCTGCGCCATGGAACCTCCTGGCATGAGAAGGTCCCCACGCCCAGAACGGGCGCAGGGTGGATATGTGGTTGGAGTTACGTGCTGTTGGCGAGGCCGTTGATCGCGGCCGACGCCCGCCCGATACCGCCCAACAGGCGATCCCACGGACCCTTCAGGCGTTTGTCGTCGCCCAGGGTGACCTGCTGGATCATCCGCTCCCCCGGTTTGTCAGCGATCGTCACCTTCGACGCGTACTGCTCGACGATGTTCCCGCGGTCCCAGAACGACATCATGTCGCCGGTCCGGAACCGTCGCGCGGTGCCGTTGTCGGCGCCGAAGCTGATGCCCTTACCCGTGGGCCCGTACGCGATCGTGTTGATGGTCAACTGATTCGAGCCGCCGTGGTCCTTCAGCGCCTTCTTCCCCACCGAGTACGAATCCACCGACCACGCCGCGGTGTTGTCGGCGAAGATCTCAGCGAACGCATCGTCCTCGCCGATGTCGTCCTCGAGTTCGGCGTCCCAGAACCGTTGGTAGGCGAAGAAGATGTCATCGAAGAGGTCGCCGACGCCGACCGCGAGCCCACCGATGCCGGCGAGCCCGGGGATGGTGGCGACGACCGCGATGATGGCCGCGATCGCGAGGTTGGCGCCGATCTCGATGAGCTCGTTGACCATCGATGGAGACTTGCCACCCACGACGGCGTCGGTGGCATCGCCGTGTTCCTCAGCGTTCTCCCAGCTGTCGATCTGCGTGCCGTCAGTGCGCCACATGACATTCCGCTTGTCACGCTTCAACTGGGTGTCGAACACGTATCCGGCGCGGTTCATGCTGTACGACCACAGCCCGTTGACGATCGGTTTCAACAGCTGCGACAGGTCGAGGAAGTGGTCGTCGGAGACGTCGATGATCGACTGCAGATCCGAGAGGGTGTCGGTGTTGAACACCTGCGGGCTTGTGCCGTGCCCGTCCCAGAAGTCCACCGTGACGCCCATTTCGAGGAGGTCGACGGTCTGCGCGAACGCCTCGTCGCCCGGGGAGAACCGGCACTGCATCGCGACGATCTCGTCGAACAGTCCGGCGACGCGGTCGGAGATCGGGCCCAGCAGGTCGACGTCGCCGAGGTGTTCGCCCATCGCGCCGCCCGAGCTGCCGACGTCGCCGCCGTTCGCCGATCCGCCGAGGAGGATGTCGAACAGCGCGTCGAGGTCGAAGATGTTCGCGATGTTGTCCTGCGACCACGCCGCCGGCCACCGGATCGGGAGCTTGCAATAGACCGGGCGGCCGAGGCGGGTGAAGTTCTTCGCGAGGAAGTACTTCATCACCGCGTCCGACGGCCCGAAAGCGATGTCCTGCTTGCCCGTGAGGCCGACCTGGATCTCGGGCGGGAACAGCGGGTTCACCCAGAACAGCACCCGGGTGAGCCAGTACTTGTAGTCGACGCACTCGTACTGGAACGACAGGACGCCGCGTTCGCTGCGCACCGTCCGGTTCTTGATGCGGCCGGTGAACTCGAGTCCGTTGTAGCGGGCCCGCACGTGGTACGCCTTGCGCTGGATGCCGGTGTCGGTGATCAGGTCGTTGAGCGGGTTGGTCTCCTTGAGCGTGAACACCATGCCGCCGGCCTCGAGACCCCATGTCGAGTCGATCGCGGCCTCTTGGTAGGTGCCGACCGGCCGCCACGACACCTTCGACCCGGCGCCGGTGCCGAACCGTTTCCCGATCTCGATGTCGAACTGCTCGACGCGGCCGGTGAACGGCATCGCATACCCGGGCGCATAGCCGGGATCGAACAGCGGGGGCATCAGATGGCCGTCCAGAACAGTTGCGGCACAACGACTCGGATCTTCGTCGCCGACGACGTGCCGGAGCCGGTGAAGGTGACCGGGATGCCGGTCGTGTCCTCCGGTGCGCGGGTGTGCCAGCGCTGGCCGAGCCACGAATGGTCGACGCCGTCACTGTCGACGACCTCCCACCAGTCCGGGTCGGTCTGCACGGTAAGCGTCTTGCCCGCGGGGATCGTCAGAGTCGTCCCGTTGGCGCGCTTGATCAGGACCGACTCACCCGCGAGCCCGATCGTCGGCGCCGTGATCGGACCAGTGATCTGGTACCACGGCCACGACGGATCATCCCCAAGGTTGTCCACAAGGATGGTCGACCCATAATTGAATGTCTGGTCGAACGGCTCAGTCCGCCAATACGATTCATCTGACCGCAACTGGATTCGCTCATCAGCCACGTAGCCGACGTTGTGGACGTCCCGCAGGTTGTACGGCGGCATCGACGACAACACCGGCCGCACCAGCTGAAACCGCTCGGTGTCGAGGCATTCGAACTTCCCGACCTTCCGGCCCCGACCGAGCGACCGGCGCCACCCGCTGTACGCCTCGACCGCCGCCGTCCCCTTGATCGTCTCGTCGTTCATCAGCGGCCCGAACCGCAGATCCAGCGTGATCACGTTCGGCTTCTCGACCATGTCGATGAACGTCACACCGGCCTGGCCGGCGCCCTCGACGTCCACGAAGTCCGCCGGCGCGCCACCGAGACCGTCGATCCGATCCAGACGCAGCGGGCACGACGGGTCCCCGAACGAGAACTCTTGGCCGTCCCACCCTGTGAACCGGAAACGCGGCTCGGTCGTCAACAGCGTCACTTGCCCCTCCTCGTGAGTGAGAGGCCCGACGGCCCTGTGGCGTTCTCGACGGTGACGCGAATGTTCTTCCCGTCCTTGATCGCCCACACGATCTCGGTGAGCTGTTGGGAGATCTGGTTGGCGACCTGCCCGACGTACTCCGCGACGAGAGGCGGCGAGTTGGCACCGAGGTCGACGTTCGGCGTCATGTTCCCGAGGTCGACCTGACCCGTCATCGCCATCTTCACGTACGGGGCGATCGTGTTGAGTGCGGTCATCGTCCCGCCCACACCGAGGGCCATCAGGTCGTATAGGTTCTTCGGCGCCATCGCGTCCCGTGTGTCGGCGGCGTAGCCGCCGAACCCGCCTTGATCGAAGCCCTGCACCCCGAGGATGCGACCGGTCTCAGCCCAGATGCCGAGCGCCCGCGCGCGGCGATCCTTGGCGTGCGGAATGTACGACTCACCACCCGACTCCGGCTCACCCCACAGCCGGTAGTCGCCCGGCCGCACGATCTCGGGCTGGTGGCCGTTGCGGACGTCGCCCATCGCGTACTGCTTCACCGGGTTCGGCATCCGCTTGGCCTCATCGAGCGCGGCCTGCGCGTCCTCGACATCCCGGCGAGCCTTCTCGACCGCCTGACGCGCCGACTCCTTCGCCGACTCCTTCGACTTCGGGTCCAGCTCCTTCTGCCGCAACTCCGCCAATCGCAGATCATCCTGAGCGTCAGCGAGATCCCGCGTCGCCTCCGCGAGCGTCTTGCGGCTGGTGGCCTGCTTCTGCTCCTTCGGCGCCCAGTCACCGCGCTGGTTGAGGTAGTCCTGCCACGCCTGCTCGGCTTCGTAGTTGTCGATGATCCGCTGCTGATACTCCTTCTCACCCTTCCACCAGAACGGCTGGAACGGATTGTCGAAGGTCAGCTCAACGGTGTTCGGGTCCTTCGGCGGCTCCTTGGGCTTCGGCGGCGTCGACCCCGGGCTACCGTCATAACCGCCACCCGGCTCCACGCCGTAGCCGTACCCGCCGCCAGTCGTGCTGAGGCCGGCGCGCAGAGCATCCTCGTTCTCACGCCCAGGCAGGCCGGCACCCCACGGCTGCCCGCCCGACTTCTCGAAGATCCGCGCAGCCACGATCGCCTGCTGCTCCGGCGTCGCCTGCCCGGCCGTCGGCGCGAACTCGGTACCGCCGTTGCCAGCCCACGTGCCCCTGGCGATCTGGAACAGGCCCGAGGCTTCGTTGCCGCCCGAGTTTGCGTCCTGGACCTCCTGGACACGGTCCGGAATGCCACCCGACTCGCGCGCAATCAGCGCCGCCCACGCCGGATCGGGAGACGTCCACGTCCCGTCAGGCTTCTGGATGAGCGGAACCGTCGTCACACCACCCGGCACCACCGCGTAGCTCTGACCCGGCAACGGCAGCGCGAACGACTGCCGCGTGTGCACGTGATCCTGATGCCCAGACCAGTCCGCCGAGTAGTAACCCGGCTGATCCGTACCCGGACCGACGAACCGTCCGTCCGCCACTCCGATCTGCTGCCCCGTCTGCGGGTTCTGCCAGATCACCTGCTCCAACTGCGAGGCGATCGACGCGAAGTACTCGGCGAGACGCTGCATGTTCTCGACCGGACCCGACCAGTCGATGCCCTTGTTGAAGCCGTCGCGCTCCTGATGGCCGGCGTAGGTGGTGGCCTCGACACCGAATGCCCGCTCGAGCTCGTCGACCCACGGCTCGTTGACCGGACCGCTCGACCCGACCGGCAGCCCGTACGGCACACGCCCGCCCGAAATCCCGCCGTCGGCATACGACCGGTACAGCGAGTAGCCGAACCGGTCGGCCACCTCGGACAGAATGCTCATCGCCCGGCCACGCTTGTTCGGTGCGCCCGGAATGAACGCCTCCCACGGGCCCGCATCCGACTCGGCCCACTGCACGAGGCCGCGCTTGCCGCGCGCCGGCTGGATGACCGCCTGGTCTGGGAGGTGGCCGTCGACACCACCGTCGGCGTACTCGCGGATCGAGCCGTCAGCGTTGGGCTGCTTCGGATTGCTCCACGACTTCGGGAACCCCGCGGGGAACTGCGCGTTCGGCGCCGGCTTATAGTTCGGGTCCAGCATCGGCTTGACGATCGCCTCGACGATCGTCTTGCGGTTCGCGTTGTTCCGCAGGAACTCGTCCAGCGTCGTCTGCGCGGGCCCGGTATTTGCCTCAACCCGCACGCTCCCATCGGGGAGGGTGGTGACTGTGTAACCCAGCTCCTCGAGACGCGCACGCGTCTCCGGCGAGTTGTCCTGGATGATGATCGACTTGCCGTCCGGCAGCCGCGTCACTGCGCCCGAGAGGAAGTCGATCTCGGTGGCACCCTCGCGAGCGTTGTCCGCGAGTTCGTTGAAGCGATCCCTCGATGCGGTCATACCGGGGACGAGCTGATTCGAGATCATGTCGGCGAGTTCGAGAGACCTCTCACTCGTCTTGGCGATCGAATCGGTGAAGTCCTCGGCCGACTTCGCCGAGTCCTGCATCTGCTGCCCGATCCCCTGCATCCCGGGGATGTGCTCGATCAGTCCACCGATGGCGCCGTAAGCCTTCGTGAACATGGACATCAGCCCGCCGAGTAGCGACTGGATGGCGCCGGTGGTGTAGCCGAATACCTTCAAGGCGCCGGCCATGGTGTTGCCGAGTCCGATGCTGAATGTGAGTGCAGCTGAGACGACGTCGGCGAAGAACGCCACGATCTCGTCCTTGTTCGCTGCGATCCCCTCGGCGATCTTCGCGACCTCGGGACCGAACGCCTCGGCGAGCGCGGCCTTGATCCCCTCGACCGACTCCTCGGCGGTGCGCCGCATCCCCTCCCAGGACGTCGCCGTGTTCGCGCCGAGGTCCGAGGTAGCACGCTCGGCGGCGCCGGCCGATGCCCCGAACTCGTCGAGCGCCTTCGACGGGTCCCACTGGGTGTACGCGCCGATGAAGTCGCCGGCGGTATCACCGAGGAGCTTCATCGCAACGTCGTTACGCTTCAGCGGGTCCTCGATGGATCTGATCTTGTCGAAGATCAGGTCGAACGCCCGATTCGCCTCCGGCCCACCGCTCTTGAGCGTGTTGAACAGCTGCTCCCCGTTGAGGTCGATCCCGTTCAGGGTCTCCTTGATCGTGTCGCCCTCTTCGGTCATCCGCCGACCGAACTCGCGGATCGCATCCGAGGCGCGGTCGGTGTTGTCGACACCGAGGGACATCGACTGCTTGATCAGCCCCATCGTCATCTCGGCGGTCAGGCCGGTGTTCTTCCAGCCCGTCGAGTACTCCGAGATCGAGTCGATGAGGTCGCCCTGGGCATCGAGGCCCTGCTGCCGTGCCGCGACGATCAGGTCATACGCCGCGTCGATGTCAGACACCATGCCCGACCGGACGAGGCCCGAGACCGCACGCAGCGAGTCCGGCGTCTCCGTGCCGAGCATCTGGTTCAGCGTCGCGGTCTTCGCGATCAGACCCTCCATATCGGCCTGCGACGCGGAGGTGTCGAGGAGCTGGAAGTCACCGAGCGAGGTCAGAGTCGCCATGTTCTCGGCCACCGAGTTGCCGAACACGTCCATGTATGCCTCGGACGCCGCGGTCGCCATCCTGCGGGCGGTCGCCTCGTCGATGCCGAGGTTGGCCTGCATCTGGTCCCGGAGCGCCTCACGCTCAGCGCCTTCGACGATCGCGTTCGCCAGCATCGCGCCGGCGCCGAGACCGATCGCGGCCACACCGGCGATCGCGGCACCGATCGGGCCCGCCTTGGAGCCGAGGCCCGCGATGCGGGCGGCGAATCCGGCCATGAAGCCGCCGCCCATGCCGTCACCGGCGTCCTCGCCCGCGCCCTCGGCGCCGTTGATCTCCGGCGGGCTGATCGGCTGCGAGATCTCTTCGCCCGCCGACCGGACGTCCCGGGCGGCGCGCTGTGCAGCCTGGGCGGCGCGCTGCTGCGCAATCCGCAGCTGGTCCATCTGGCGTTCGGCGCGCTGCGACGCGCGCTGCGACTCCCGTTGCGCGCGCTGCCACGCCTCCTCGGCGCGGATCGCCTGATCGGAGGTGTCGCCGTAGCGGCGGCGCGCATCCTCCATGCGCTGCATCGCCATCTCTTCGCGCTGCGCGGAGTCCCGGACCTCCTGCGCGTGACGCTGATACGCGCGGTTGGTGTTCTGGAGCTCGCGCGCCACACGCTCGTACGCCGAGGTCGACCGTAGCGCGGCCTGACGGGTCGCCTCCGCGGTCTCGTCGGCCTGCTCGCCCATCTGCTCCAGCGACTCACGTCCGCGACGGAGCGTCTGGTCGAGATTGTCCGCGCCGCGGACCGACAGATCGAGGTAGAGGTCCGCGATCCGTTCAGCCATCGGCCTTCATCGCTTCGCGCGCGGCCTGCTCATTGCGGGCGCGTTCGGCCTTATCCGCGAGGTGCTCGAGCATCTTCACCATGTCGAGGCGCTCACCGATGCCGGTGAAGATCCAGTGCGCCCGACCAAGTTCGGGGCCCTGCGGGCCGGAACAGAAGTGGATGAGCGCGGTGCGGCCAGCGTGACCGACGTACGGGGCCGGCACCTCGTTGGCGAGCATCTCGAAGAACGCCGCGCCGAGGATGGACACGCACTCGCGCCACTCCTCATCCGGACCGAACTCGGCCGCCTCCCGACCCCACAGCTTCGGACGGATGCGCTCCACCTCCATGATCGACGGCGCCTTGATCTGATAGATCGCGCCGTTGATCGGGAGATACAGGTCCGGGTCGTAGTGCCGAGACAGGTCATCGAGCCGAGTCGCCACCGTCCACCGCCTTCCGCAGAGAGATCATTCGAGACGCGAGAGAGTCTGGGTCACCGAGGATTCGAGAGAGCCGCACCGCGAACCACCGCCACGACTTCTCCTCGAGGAGCGCGGGCGTGAGGTCGCAGACGAAGATGGTGGCGAAGTCGATCTCGATCGCTTCCCACGTGGCGAAGATGTCCGACCAGCTCGCGCGTTCGTCGTCGCGTCGCTGCTCGGTCTGTTTCTGGTTGGCGGGGGCGAACTCCATCGGATACGCCCACACGCGAATCCCCTTGTCGGGCATGTACGGTCCGCCGCCGGGGTCGTAGTCGTTGATGGTGCCGGGCGGGTCGATCGCGTCGTCGGGAGCCTCGCCGTAGATCGAGACCTTGGGGCGCTCCGGCTCAGCCCGCGGTTTCGGCGGGGTGAACGTCCACACGTCGATCGCGGCGTCGGCGGACTGTAGGTAGCGCGACAGCACCGCGCGACCAGAGTGCAGGACGTACGCCTCAGCGATTCCCGCCTCGCCCATCTGCCGCCAGGCGTCACCGAGGACTGTGATGATCGCCTGCCGCTCTTCGTGTTCGGCAAACTCGCCGCCCTCACTCAGGCGGCGATGAATGCCGAGCATCGCCAGAGCCGACGGTGGCTCGACCCGAAACTCCGGCCCACCCTCGGTGAAGGTGAGGACCGTGCTCGAATCGAGCCACTCGTCGTACTCGTGCATTCGGCTACGGGGTGCCGTCGCCGACGGTCACCGAGCAGGTGTCGGTGAGTGCGCCGAGGGTCGCGGTGATCGTCTCGATGTCCTCCGAGACGCCGGTCACCAGACCCGACGAGCTGACGGTGACGGCCGCACCGGACGACTCGAACTCGGCCTCGCGGGTGCGGATGTCGCCGTTGTTGTCCTTCACGATGAGCTGCACCATGCCGCCGACGTCGATGGTTGCCGCGCTCGGCGACAGCGAGATCGACGTGGCCGCGGGCGTGGTGCCCGGCTTCGGAGGCTTGGTGTAGCCCTGGTAGCCGGTCAGTGTGACGGTGGCGCCGGTCAGCGACGACTTGTCGCCGGCGGCGTTGGCGAAGGTGACGCCCGCGCGACCCTGGTACGAGTCGGGAAGCTCGTCGGTCCGCCAGAACCGCACCCACACCAGCTCGTCGCCGCCGAGTTCGCCCTGCAAGCTGCGCAGGAGTTCGACGCCGGGGTCGGGGGCGCCATTGTCGAGCTTGCGCTGGAGGGTGAGTTCCAGCGACCAGTTCGCCTCGGTCGCGATCTGCGCGCCGTAGTTGCCGCCGTGCATGTCGCCGGCGTCCTGGCGCGACTTCTCGCCCATGTTCGGGCTGACGCCGGTGAGGCCCTGGACGAACAGCCAGGGGTCCGACGTCGACTTGCACACCTGGACAGCCCAATGCCGCGCGAGAGTGGCGTCGAGGGCCGAGGTGTCCGGATGGTTGAGAATTGCCATCATTCGCTCCTTGGGTTGAGGGTTATCCGGTAGTCGTCGGCACGCACAGAACGGCCGTTCGAGTCCTCGAAGGACAGCGCCCGCACGACCCGGCGGACATCTAGGACCCGGACGCCTCCGGGCCACATCTCTTTGCGGGCAACATGATCGGGCACATGCAACGCCGTGAAGGTGTCGTCAGCCCAGTCGTCCGCGGTCTTGGTCGCACCGGCGGCGGCGCGGAAACGCAGCCGCACGTCGATGTCGGGGTTGTAGGGGTCGCGCTCGCGGTCGTCGCGGGTGACGATCGCGGCTACACAGGAGTCCGGTTCGGGCGGGAGCAGGCCGTCGACATACGCCAGGCGCGTCGAGTCCTCTGCGAACACGGCGTCCGGGTCGTCGAGGTACTCGACCAGGTTCAGGGCAGCCAGTCTCCGCCCCAAGGCTTCGATCACCTCGGAGCTGCTCGTGAACGTCATCGGCGGCCGAACCTTGTGCGCATCTCCGATGCGACCAACTGCTCGACCTGTGAGCGGGTGGCCTCCTCGGCGTTTTTCAGGAACTCTTTCTCGCCGCCGCGGGGGTGCTCGTAGTCCTTGTCGTGCTGAAGGTGGGCGTGGGGCGCACGGAATCTGACGCGGACCGATGACCCGCCCATCTCCGTGACCTCGCCCGAGTCTCGCAGCATCCCAGTGTCGACCGGGGTTCGCGACTTCGCCTCATCAAGGATGAGTTCAGCGCCGCGGCGTACACCTTCCGACGCCGCCAGTGCCACATCGACATTCAGATCCCATCGGGCGACCACTACGCACCTCCTGTGATCTGGAACTGGTAGAACGCCGCCTCGGGTATCCCGATGTCGTGTAGGCCCGCAACGGCCACCGAACCTTTGCGGCCAGACAGTGCGTCGGGCAGTGTCGCGCGGGACCCGACCGGGATCGGCGGGGTGTCGGGGTGGCACGAGGCGGTAGCGACCGTCACCACCTCGTCGCCGGATTCGGTGGTCGCGACCTGCGAGACCATGCGCACCCGGCACATCACCGTCGTCGGCTCGGCGAACACCGCGCCGCGGGTATTGGTGCCGACCTTGCGCTCGACAACCACCGGCCAGGTGAACAGCGGCGCATACGGGCTCTTCATCGGATCGCAAACCGCCCGAGGATGTGTCCGTAGGTGGACATGAGGTCTCGTTGGGCGCCCCGGGGTCCACTGCCGTAGGCGTTCTCTCGGGTGAGCGAGGCGCCGTCGAGTGAAATCTGGCTGTACTCGGCGGATTTGACGCCAGCCCGGTCGGCCAGAATGTCGTCGATGACCGCGATCAGCGCGGGCGGACACTTCTCGAAGCCGCTGTCAGCGATGACCGTCACCGACCGCAACCCAGACGGCCAGCAGTGCGTCTCGAGGATCCCGTTCGACGACCACGACCACCCGGTGATCTCGCCGCCGTTGGCGTCAAGCACCGACGACGGTTCGGCCATCTTCAGCGACGGGACCGTGAGGATCGTGCCACCCTCGGCGTTGATCACCATCTCGTAGTCGGCGACCACCGGCGCGATGTGCCACCCGCAGGCATAGCGGATGTCGTTGCACACCGCGTCGAGGTCGGCCTGCTCCACGTCGCCGCTCGGCGTCGACAGATCGGTGACGTCGACCAGCGGAGGCAGGCCCTCGAAGTCGAGCACGCTCAGCCCGCAGCCTTGTTCGACGGCGTGCGGCCCTTGTTGGCCGGGGTCGCCTTCTTCGCGGCGGCCTTCTTCGGCTCATCCTTCAGCAGGCCACGAGTTTTCGCATCGGCGTCGGACAGCTTCAGGGTCGTCTCGACGCCGTTGATCACCACGTCGTAGCTCTTCGTGCCCACGGTGTTACCTCTCGGCGTCTCGGGGTTGTCGATGTCGATCGCCATGTCGTCCTCCTTCGGGCCAGAACCGGCACGGTGGGTAGACGAGCCGCCCACCGTGCCGGAACTGATCAGTGCCATCGATCAGGCGGTGAGATCGACCGAGACGAACGCGGTCGGGCGGGTGACGCCGAACGCCAGCCGCTCCTCGGCGAGGATCGCGATCATGTTGCGGATGAAGAAGTCCGCGTGCGAATCCGTCATCGTGATCGTGGTCTGCTCCCGATCCCAGATGACCGCCTTGCTGAAGTCGCCGAGCAGGCCGGTTCCGGCTGCCTGGCTCTCCGACTCGACCACGGGGATGCCCCACAGGGTCTTGTTGGCGATGGCGAACGGCCCGCCGAAGTAGTAGCGGTTCTCGCCGTCCTTCTGGAGGTCGAGCACCTCAGCGTCGGCCGGGTTCAGCACCCACGCGGTCGGGTTCACGCGGCCCACGGTGCGGGCCTTGGTGATCGCCTTGCGGGTGGTGGTGAACAGGTCGGTCGCCCACGCCTGGGTCTGGATGCCCGACGTGGCGTTGATGCCGGTGAAGTTCTCACCCGAGCCGTTTCCGTTGAGGACCTGATCCTCCTCGGCCTCCTTGACGTCGAGCGCCAGTTCGTCGTTGATCAGCCCTTCGAGCTGCGCGACGTCGGCCAGCGCGCGGCGGGTGGCCGGCACCCACTCGGCGATGGTCTTGACGACCGCCGTCGCGACCTCGAAGGCCCACGAGCCCTCGGGCTTGTAGCCGCCACCGGCGTTGTTCACCAGCGCGCCGGCCGTACCGGGCGCCGTGGGGGCGGCCGAGCTGGTGGCTTCCGGCACCACCGCGGCGGCGTTGGTGTGGCTGGTCTGCTTGACGAACTCGACGGTGTCGGAGCCGGTCTGGCGCACCGAGACGAGGTCGCGGATGGTCAGCTCCTTGCGGCCGAGCATCTCCACGATGTCGGTGCGCTCGTTGGTGACGAACGCGCCGCCGCTGGTGGAGCTGGCGCCGGTGAACAGACCCTTGACCGCGATCGGGTTCGACTGGACTCGCGACTTCGCCGGGATGCGACCCTCGGGGAAGCTCTTCATCAGGGCCTTGTACTCGTCCGACCCGGTGATCTGGAGGCCGAGCGACTTGACGCGCTCGCGGACGGGGATCTGCCCGTTCTGCTCCTTCAGGTCGCCCTTCGCCTCGGGCCCGATCTGATCGGCCAGGCCCATCGCGGAGTCGATGACCTCCTGGTCGGCCTTCGCCGTCTTGAACTTCTCGACGAGATCGCGGCCCTTCGCCAGCTCGGTGTCGAAGCCCTTCCGCTCGGCCTCGGTCATGTCGCGGCCCTCGGCGTCTGCCTTCTCCGCGATCGCCCGGGCGGCCTTCGCCGCGGCTTCGGCGGCATCCTTCAGTGCGAGCAGCTTGCTCATGTGTGTCTCCTTGGTGAGGTGTTATGCGCTGACAGCGATTTCGAGGTCGAGCGCGTCCAACGTCGCCAGGGAGACGGACGGGCGATCGGGCGTGGCCTGGCCGGCCGACTTGGCGTCGCCGGGGGCGGTTCCCTTCCCGCTGGTCTGGTCCTGGTCTTCTTCTCCGTCGCCGTCCGAACCCTCGTCGTCGGGATCGTCGGCCGGAAGTATCGATTTCAGCTCGTCGAGCGTCGTCTCCAGGCGCTCGATGCTGTCGCGGATGACGCCCTCGTTCTTCGCCGAGAGCACCTTGCCCGCCTTCGCCCGCAGCGAGTCTGCCGCCGACTTCACCGCCAGCACTTCGGTCTCCTGGTTCGCGCCGAGTGGCACCACCGAAACCTCGTGGATCTTCAGCTGCTCCAGCGACCAGTAGCCCGGGGTGACCGTCTTCGTGCCGTCGCCGTTATCGACCGCCTCGGCCTCGACGTAGGTTTCCCTCTCGACGTCGAAGGCGAACGACATCTGCGCCACGCGACCGGACTTCAGTAGCCGGTACACCTGCGCCGACTTCGGAGACTCCATGTCGAGCACCGCGTGGACCTTCAACCCGCGGTCATCCTCGACGGCCTCCTTGACGTAGCCGAGGTTATAGTCCGGATCGGCGAAATTGTGGCCCCACAAGAGCGGAATCGGGTTGTCGCCCTTGGCCCAGTCGGCCAGCGAGTCGGCGAACGCCCCCTTCTGCACGACCTCGCCGTAGGAGTCGACGTTGCCGAAAACGCTTGCGTAGGCGAAGAACTCACCCTCAGCGAGACCGGCATCCGGTCCCGCCTTGAATCGGGTCTTGACGTTGATCTGACCGGGGCCAGCGGTGCGTTTCTTCATGCGGCGTCGTCCTCCTGGTCGTCTTCGTCGCCTTCGTTCTCGTCATCGACCGGCGTGAGAGACGGGGCCTGGCCGTCCTCGGCAGGGATGGGGTTCTGATCGCCGTTCTGCGTCACGTTCAGGGGTCGGATCAGCTCGTCGCCGCCCTCGATCGGTGGCCGGTTGTCCAGTGCGCGGGCCTCGTTAATGGTCATGTACGGCCCGCCGACGGCCGAGAGGACCGACGCGGCGCGCTGCTCGAAGTTGCCGGACATCTTCTCGCGCAGGTTGAACTCGACGTACAGCTCGTCAGCCTCGGTCGGTGCGATGTCCGGGATCAGCTGCAATGCGATCTCGTCGGCGATCATCGTCAGCCACGGCCCGAGAGTGTCCTGGTACAGCATCTTGTGCTGCTGGGTGATGTTGGAGAACGTCGCCTTGTCGAGGATGCCCACCATCGGCGGCGGCACGAAGTAGACCGCGGCGACCTCTTCGCGGGTCAGCTTCCGAGCCTCGATGTACTGAAGGTCCCGCGACGACTGGGTGGCATCCTTGAACGTCATGCCGTCCTCGAGAATCGGCGTACCGCCAGCCTGTGGCCCACTGCCGACGTACTGTGCGCGCCACGACTTCGCGAACCGCTCGCGGTCGTCGGCGTCCCAGCGGCCGGCGTCCTTCGGGCGCTCGAGGTACCCCGAGACTCGGGCGCCGTTGCGCAGGATCTCTGAGCGCGCCTGAGAGGCCGCGTGCTCCTCGAAGAGCATCTGTCGCAACGACTCCAGCGGCGACGTGCCGAAGTCCTCGCCGCCGCCGTAGCCGCGGAAGTACACCAGCTGCTCGCGCTTGAACTCCGTCTTGCTCTTCGTGCCCTTCACCTCGAACACCTCGGGGGTGAGCCAGTTGTCGCCCTTGGGTGTGACCAGGGTCGGCGGGATACGGATGACCGCGGGCATCTGCGGGGTGCCGGCCTTCAGCCAGTACGCCCGATCGAAGATCGCGAGATCATGCACCGTCGCGTCCATCAGCCGGTAGCGCGTGGTGATCGGGTTCGGCCGGCGCATCAGTGCGGCGAGCGGGTGGTCGTCGAGCCGCTCCCGGTCGGCGTCACCCTTCCGGCGGAAGGCGTGCAGTCCGAGGTGGGCGACGTTACGCGCCAGGAACGACACCGTCGTCCGCACAGCGCGCTGCTTGCGCCACAGCTCGAGGTAGTCGACGTTGGAGGCATTCGTGAACACCACCGGCGTCGACACGTCGAGCTTCGGGGCGGATACAGGAACGCCAGGCTTCGAGAGGCCCTGCAATGCGCCCTCAGAGACGAGAACCACCGGCTGTCACCGCCTCTCGGGTATCTGGATGTAGTCGATCTCAGCGCGGTCCACGAGCACCTCGCCGTCGGCGCGTACGGGATTCGATCCGGGCTCGACCACCTGGGCGTCACGCACCACACAGAACGTGCGCTTGCGCGCCGTCACCACGCCGATCACCGCGGTCCCGGACTTCAGGTTGATCACCACGCGCTGATGCACGACGTAGCCGAGAATGTCCACCTGCCCACCTCTCAGACGATCATCAGGTCGTGGTCTTTGTAGGCGCTCTCGCCTTCGGGTCGAGCCTCGATCGCACGCGAGAGGCCCATGATCAGCGCCACGACGCCGTCGATCTTGTCCGCCGCGTTCGCCTTGTCCGGCTTCACATTTCCTGCCGGGTCCATCACCACAGCGAAGTTGTCAACCATCCACCGCATCGCCGGGTTGCCGCCGTGCCGCAGTATCGGCGCCTCGGGCGTACCCAGCAGCACGAGGCGCTGAAGCTCCTTCGTCGGCGAACTCATCGACGCGAAACCCTGGCCCATCGTCACCATCGGCGCCCCATCGGACAGCAGGTTGTTCACCAACTGCGTGGAGTTCCAGCGGTCGTAGGCGACCTCGCGGACATCGAAGACCTCGGAGTCGCGCTTCACCTGGGCCTGAATGAAGTCGTAGTCGGCCACATTGCCCGGGGTGACCGTCAGTACGCCGTTCTTCGCCCAGATCGACGCCATGCCGGCTGTGCGCGCGTCCAGGCTCTCCACGTTCGCCTCGGGCGTCCACAGCCGCCACAGCAGATCGAAGGTCTTGAACTCGTCGTCGGGGAACACCCAGCACAGCGCCGAGAGGTCCGAGGTCGCCGCGAGATCCAGCCCGCCGAAACAGGCCCGGCCCTTCAGCCGCGACTCCAGCACCATCGAGGCGTTGTCGTCCCAGCGGTCGACGTTGAGGAACTTCGACTGCTGCTTGGTCCGGATGCCCAGGTGTAGACGCAGATACGACGCCTTCTCCACCTCGGACTGCTGAGCCTTCGCTGCGGCCTGCCGCAGGAACGCCCGCGTCGGCGAGATCCCGAAACCCGGGTTCGCCTTGCGTTGCGTCTCCTCGGAGAACGGATCGTCGTCGACCTCAGCGCCCCACACCACGCCGTACACCGTCGGGTCCTTCAGCACCCGGCGTGCCAACTGCTCCACGAGCTTTCGCTTGCGGTCGTACGGTGTGTCCTTCTTCGATGCATCCGCGGTGGTGATGAAGGTGATGAGCGGTTGGGCCCGTGAGCCCGTGCCCGTCTCCAACGCCTCCACCAGATCGTTCGTCTTGTGCAGGTGCAGCTCGTCGATGATCCCGCCGTGTAGGTCCGCGCCGTGCTGAGCGTCACCAGCGTTGGCGACTGCCTGGAGGTACGAGCCAGTCCGCTTATGGACGATCTTATTCTTGAACGCCTTCGTGTGCTTGCGCAGACGTGGCGACTTCTCGGCGAGCTGCTTGATCGGGGCGAACACGAACTGCGCTTGCTCGAGCCGAGTAGCCGCGGCTACCACCTGCGCGCCCTCTTCGTTGTCGGCACACGTCAGGTAGATCCCGATCCCGCCCGACAATGTCGAGTTGTGCGTCGGCACAAGACCATCTCCGGCGAGGTACAGACCGTCCGGCCGCGCGACCTGGATGCAGCGCGTCGCCCGTGAAGCAACCTTGCGCACCGAGACCACCTGCATCGTGCGGGCCCGCGATCGTGTCGCGCTCTCCGGACGCAGCCGCTCGGTCTTGCGGGCCAGCCGGAACGGCGACTGCTCGCTGTGCGCCGTCCACATCACCCGATACTTCGCGCCACAGTCCTTGCCGTACAGTGTGGCCCGACCCGAGATCATCGCCGACTTCCAGCCCAGCGACCGCGTCAGATACAACACCGCGTCGGCAAGCGCCTTGTTCGTCGAGGTGAACTCGCAGCGCGGAATACGTCCAGGCCCCGACGCTGTCACGCATCCGTCGGTGTCCATCAGCCCGCGCAGTAGCTCGAGGCGCTGAGCAGCCGATGACACCAGGTACGACTCAGGTACGTGCTTGTCGCCCAGCACACCGAGCCTCCGCAGCGCCGTCGTGAACCCGCCGTTGATCGACCACGTGCACGCCGACGATCCGGTACGCCGAACCGTGTATTGCTCTGCGAACGCCTCGATCACCTCAGGGTCGACACCAGTGATGCGTCCGATCGCAGTGTGCCCATCACCGAGCCACGCCCCGAGAAGATACGGGTCGATGGGCAGATCCAAATCCGGGCGCTGCAGTTGGTCAGGCGCGGCCACCGAATAGCGCCGCTCACGTTGCGTCTCGCGGTTGCCGATCAGGTAGTTGCCGGCGACCGTCTCGGTATCGACAGTCACCTCGCGCTTGCGCCAGCGATCATGCAGTGTCCACAGATGGTCAGCATCAGCGACGATCCTCTGCCCCGAGGAGAACTCCACCTCGTAGCATCGGCGGTCCTGCATCACCGCAGACGTCGCGACAACCTCAGTGAACAGGCCATCCGGCCCATGCACCCGATCGCCCACCTTGACGTCTGCCATCGTCAACCAACCACGATCAGTCAGGATCGGAGTGTCGACGTCGAGCGCCTTCCCGTTCTTGCGAGGGAGATCCACATACAGCGTGCGGATGATGCGCACCCACATGCCGAGGTCGTCGTCGTGATGCACCCACCCGAACACCGGGGCCAGGATGTACACCACCTGCCACGGGTCAGGCTTCAGTGGCTTACCCGCCAGCCTGCCCTTCGTGTGCTGCAACGAGGCGAACACAGCCAGCACCTTGTCGACCCGCTCAGGGTCGAACGCGGCACCAGGCTCATCGCGAGGCTCAGGCGTCTTGATCAAGGGCGGACAGTCAGGCACCCCGATGCCCCGGTCCTCGCAGTACCACGCAACCTCAGGGCTGATCTTCAGCCGGTCGAGGTCAGCGTTGTCGAGGTCTGACCACTCGGCCATCGGTCACTCGAACGGATCGTCGCCATCGTCGGAGCTGCCACGATCCGCGAGGCCGACCAGCTTCGACTCAGCCGACGGCGTCAGTCCGAACTCCTGCGCATACTGGCGCAGGTGAGTCGCCGCAGTCTCCATGACCGCGACCGCCGGGTTCTTCGTCACCCACGTCGACTCGCTGCCATCCTTGCGTATCGACGAGTTCTCGACCGTGAAACCGTTGGCACGCACATCACGCATCGCATCGACCCACGTCGCCCACGTCTCGCAGTACGCCGTCAACGCAGCGCGATCGGACTCCTTCAGCAGGTCCAGGCGCGTCAACTCCGGCACCACACGAGCCCACTCCTGCGCGGCCTCACTCGACAACCACGGCGGCGGCTGCGGAGTACGGCGCGCGAACGGTGGCGGCTCCTCGACCTTGCGGCCACCCGAGTCACGACCAGGCGCACGACCGCCCACGAGACGGAGGCTGGCTGGTGCTGCTGCGGGACCAGGCATTGGCTCGCCTCCTTCGACGTGAGAGGGGGGTAGGGGGGTCTGGATCGCTACCGTGGCCGGGGGCGGACACCGCCGGGGGAAAGCGCGTTATGCCCGCTCAGGTGCGCGGCAAGGGGGGTTGCTCGCCGCGGGCCTCACGCTGCGTCTTGGCGCGATGATGGGGCTCACAGAGCGATTGGAGCGGTCCGTCGTACATGTCCCCACCGGAGGCGAGGTTGTGGACGTGATCGACCTGCTTGGCGAGCCTGGTGCATCCGGGCCACTGGCAGATCGGGTGGTCGTGGAGTTGCTGTGCGCGTAGTCGCCGCCACCGCCGGGTACTGCCGCCGGTCCACGAGCTGCCCTCGAAGGCTGGCCGGCACTCGCACCGCTTCTGCCCCGCCGGGATCGCCTTGCGGCATCGGTTGCAGACGCGACCGGGCGCGGTGGGCATCAGAACGAGGTTTGTAGGTCGGCCATGCACTCGCGCTGGACGGGGTTGTCCGGCCGCGGGTGCCAGTCGTCGCCCATGATGTCGTAGAAGATCGATGTTGCTCGCTGCACCTGGAGCGCGAGGAGGCCGCGCTGGTTGGCTCGGGTCTGGTTGGCCTTGATGCGTTCGACGGCGGGCTGTAGTTCGGACTGGATGCGCCGCTGTTGTTCGGCGGTCATCGGCTCGCGGGCGGCGGCCTGAAGTCGCAGGCCGAGTAGGAACATCTGCTTCTGGTAGCCGTTGCCCATCTTCGCGAGGGCTTCACGACGCTGAGCGGGACGGAGCTTCACTGCTCGGGCCCGGCTGTCATGTCGAGGATTTCACGCTTCGTCAGTCGCGGCGGCACCTCGAGGTTGAGCCGGGTCGACGGACGTCCCCAGTTGGTGAGTTCGCCTTCGCTGAGCGACTTCCCGTAGGTGGCGGCGTTGGTGTCGAAGACCTCGGTGGCGCTGCGTCCGGCGTCGACACCCATCTGGATCAGCTCGTCGATGTTGGTCGAGTCGAAGATCGTGTCGGCGACCTGGCCGATCGCGACGAAGCCGACGGCATCGGTGTCGTTGGTCCACAGCACGCCGGGTACGGGCGTCATGACGATCGCCCATCGTCCGGGTCCGGTGCGGCCGCTGGTGGAGTCGGGGTCGGTGCGGGCGATGAACTCAGGCATCCCGACCTCCTCGAAAGTGGGTGCCCGTCACAGCGCCCGGAGCAGCTGACCAACCGAAGGGAATCCGGCCCAGAGGGGGTCCAACGCGGGGGGGGGGGATGCGCCTGTTTTCCGAGCGCTGTGACGGGGGTCTGTGAGAGACGAAACCGCTGTCCCGACGGCTTTTGGGCAGCGTCGGTCAGCGGTCACCGAGGAGTCTACACAACGAATTGCCTGGTCGAGAGCAAGTGCGACACGGGGTCAACGCTCACGCCGTCACCCCTTCCGTCGCCGCCAATTCTCGTACCTCGGCCAGCGCAAACACCGGCTTCGCACCAGGCGTCACCCGCTGCGTGATCTGCCCGTCCGAGGACTTCCAGCCCCGCGGCTGAATGGCGCGGGACTTGCGCCACTCGTAGAACCGCGACTTCGGGATGCGCTCGCCGAGTTCGTTCATCACCCGCAGGATCTCGGCACCGGTCAGCAGGAAGTTCTCGGCCTGCGCCCAGATCCGGTCGCGCAGCTTGTCGACGTCGTGGCGTTGGCGGCACTTCCAGCACGTGACGTGTGGCTTCGGGTCGCCGTCCTCCTCGCGGCGGGCGTACAGCGCCTCCCGGCACCGTGTCGGCGTCTTCCCGTCCGGCTCAACGCCGACGATCGTGGGACACGGGCCGACGTAGATGCCCTGGTCGCGGCGGTTGATCGCCTCGATGCCCTGCTCGAACGCGGTGTGGATCTCGTGGGCCGCCCGTGCGCCATCCTCGCGGTGCATGAACGTCACGAAATGGTGTGCGAGCCACCGGGAGAGGTCAGTCGTCGTCGCGACGTAGCCCTCGGGGATGCGCCGGACGCCCTCGGGGAGTGGCCCGTAGACCCGCGACGCCCCGACGACCTCGAAGCGGATGTCGGCGGTGTCGCAGATGTCGCGGACCCACCAGGTGAGCACGGTCCGCAAGTCCCGCAACCGGTTCGACGCCGACGCCCGCCACGGCACGGGCGACTCCATCTCGTCTTCAGGGATCGGGCCGCGCGCCTCGAAGAATCTGCGCTCGTCGAGCTTGTTCAGCGAGGGTCCGCCATTGGCGGTGAGGATGAGCTTGTTCGACAGCCACGGCACCTGTTCGAGGGTGCGGCACAGCGCGGTTGCGCACGGCCAGCACAGGTACAGCTCGGCGGGGCGGGTGCAGCGGGTGCAGGTGTTGGTCATGCGTCAGCCTCGGGTCCGGACCACGTGCCGGGCATGGACCATGCGGCGTACTTGCGATCGGCGGGCACCATGCCGATGTCGGCGGGGACCTCGCAGCGGCCGCCCCGGCGGTGGGTCACGAAGCCTGAGACCGAGGTGAACGTCAGGTGGCACCCTGCGCAGTGCGCGGCGGCAAGGCCAGTCCACCACTCGCCACAGCCACACCGGATTGCGTTCTCGGGTACTTGGACACCAACTAGGCGCGAAATCGTCTCCACGGCTACTCCTTCAACCGATTCAGGCATGTCCTGTCTCCTCCTCGATGCATTCCGGCCCGCACCCGGCGGGTCGGAGCGGTGGGTTGTCGGTGCGGCAGGCGATGCAGTGGGTGGGCGCCTCGGCGGTGATGCGCACCCCCGCGGCCTCCCCGATCTCGGCGATGCGCTTGGTGGCGTGCAGCGAGACCACCTGCGAGTCGTCGGCGAGCCACACGTCGGTGAGTGCGTCGAGGACGGCTCGGGCGAGCTTGTCGATGTCGGGTCGCTTCACCGCGGGAGGCGTCGAACGCTTGGGAGCCGATTTGGGGCGCGGCATCACGAAGTCGAGGGTCAGTGCTACCGGACCGGATAAAAGTCCGCGAGCGTGCGAATGAGCGGCCACTGCGATGCGCTCACGCCACGGCCCGACGGCCTTGGATGACTCGATGAGCACTCCACGGCCCACATGACGCTTCGAGCCCTGTGGTGCGGGCGCTCCGGCGACGAATACCGTCCGGGCACTCATCGCCGACTCGCCTTCACGCCGTCGGCCAGCCGTGAGATGCACGGAATCTTCCGCGTCAGGCCCGTCGAGGTGTTCACGCAGGCGTCCTTCGGCTCGGCGTCGCACGTCCGGCACGGCAGGTCGATCGCGCCGTGCTGCTCGTAGGCCGGCCACACGGGCGTTCCGTTGGCGCCTGCGATCGGGAGGCCGCCGAGTTGGCGGTCGGGTCCGGCGATGGCGGCCTGCTCGCCCTTCTCGCGCTCGGCACGTTCGGCGCGGATCTTGCGGGCTGCGGCGATGACGTCACCGACACGGACCGTCGTGGCACCAGGCGCGCTGTAGTGGGCGGTGGCCGCGGCGATGGCGTCGGCCTGGTCCAGGCCGTGCGGGTCCATCGCTTCGGCCCACGCGGCGATGCGTGCCTTGTCGGCAGTCACGCGGTCGTCGAAGATCTCGGCCCGGGCAAGCGCGGTGCCGGCGGCGCGGATCGCGTCTGCGGATGGCGTGGTCATGCGGTCTCCTGGAACTCGGCGATGAGCGCCTCGGTGGCGGCCAGGGTGTCGACGGCGCGCAGCGTCGCCTTGGTGGGCTTCGACTGCGGCTCGGCGATCCGGGCGGCCTTGGCGACGAACGCGGGGATCTGTGACGGGTAGACGCGATCCGAGCTGTGCCACGCCTTGACGCCTTCGGCGATCTGGTGAGGCGAGATGCCGTCGGCGATGAGCTGGTCGACCTCTTGGGCGATTTCGATGCGCATCTGTGAGGGGATGCCACCACCAGCCCACCGGTTGAACTCTGCTGCGAACCGGTCGGCCTCGGCGCTGCGCGACGTCGCGTTGAGATCCGCGATGCGCCTCGATGCCCGCGTCCCGCGCTGCGCGACTTCGCGGCCGCCGTGGTGAGTTACCTCTGAAACTGCGGGAGGGTTCCCAGTTCCTATGTTCCTAGGTTCCCCTGTTCCTACTTCCGGCGCGGGCGGTGCGCCGTCATGTGGGCGCAGTGTCGGCGCAGTGCGCGGGCATTGCGCCGACTCGTCCTGTTCGCCCTGGTAGAGCCAAGATTCGGCCTGCTCTGGACCCGGGTGACGGCCGTCCCTTCGCTTATCGAACTTCTGGTGCTCACGCCACGCCGGGATCGAGAAGTACGGCCTGCCGCCAACCATGTAGAACTGCGCGCCATAGTGCGCCGCAATGTCGGCGCACATACGGCGCATTGCGCCGACATCAATCTGGTCGTCGTTCGGGAAGGCGAAACCAGCCAACTCTTTCAGGTTCGCGGTCCCCACACCGGCGTCGTCTGCCCAGTTCCACATCGCGATGTACAGCAGGCGTGTCCACGGGTCGACGGGGTGGTTTGGGGATGACCAGAACTCGGGTTTGATCGCTCGGATGCGGGCCATCACTGCCCCTTCCTGCACGCCCTGCACCGACGTCGACCGGACGGGTCTCGGTAGGTGTTTGCGGCGTCGTATGGGTGGTTGCGTTTGCACGTCGTCTTCTCGGCGTTGGCGTTTCGGTAGGTGCCGTGCCGTACGGCGTCGAGCACGTTCCGCGACCGGGTGCCGTAGGCGAGGTTCTCTACGCGGTTGTCTGCCGGATTGCCGTTCAGGTGGCGGACTTCGAGGCCGTCTGGGCATGGACCGATGAACGCTGCGGCGACGAGGCGGTGCACGTACTCGCGCCGGCCCGGTAGGTCTACATGAAGGTGGCCGCCGGCGTCGCCGACCCACGGCGTCAGCGGACCACGTGGTCCTTCAATCTCACCCTTGGGCGAGACCTGATAGCGGCCTTCTGTCCCGTCAATTGCGTGCCACACCATCACTTCTCCTTCCGTGGTCTGCCGGGTCGCCTGGGTGGGAGCATGTCCATGGCTTCGAGGTCGTCGCGGACGGTGCGTATAGGGCAGCCGACTTCCTTGGCGATCTGTTTGACGGGTATGCCGGCGTGTGCGAGGAGGCCGACGCGGATTTGTCGTTGGGCGATGCGGTCGGCGATGATGCCGCGGGACCGGCTCATGAGGCGTGCTTTCGGATGTACATGCCCCAACTCGCGCTCTGTGACAGCGTCCAGCCTTGGCCGGGGAAGTGCCGGCGTAGGGCTTCGTGGGCGCAGCCGATGGTTCGGGAGGCTTCGCGGTAGGAGCAGCCGTCGGCGAGGAGTCGGCGGGCGGTGTCGAGTTGCTGTTCAGTGAGGTCGGGTGCGCGGCCTTGGCTGATGCCGAGGGCTCTGCGGTCTCGGCGGATGGTGTCGGGCGTGACGCTGAAGATGCCGGCGATATGCGTGGTGGAGCATCCCTGTTTGGTGAGCTCGGCGACTTTCTGCCGGCGGGCCGCGACCTGTTCGCTGGTGCTCATGCTTGCCTCCCCCGCCCGGTGACCTGGTTGTGTTCCTCTGGCCGCTGATTACGGGCGTTGTTCCATCGCCAGACGCAGACGCCGGCGAGGGTGAGGAGGGTGCAGAGGATGACGGCGGCAATCACGACACACCACCGCATCGGCAATGTGTGGAGTGCTGATCACACTCCAGGCAGATGCCTCTGATCTCCCGCATCAGCGCATACGTTCGCGGTGCCTTACCGTCAGTGCTGGTCGCCATCTCCTCGCGCAGAAGGTCTTCCATCTCTTCCCAGCGGTTGGCCATGCGCGCCCACGTGTACGACAGTTTGCGGACTGCGGGCTTGAAGACTCGGCGGGCGTGCGGGTAGGCGTCGAGTAGTTGCATGCAGCGGCGAAGGTCGGCGGGGTCGTGGGGGTAGTCGATGTTTCGGTACCGGCCGACGGGCTTTCCAGTCACTGCGGAGACGATCGTTTCGGATGATGTGCCACGTTCGCCGCTGGCAAGCCATTCGGCGAAGTAGGCCAGTTCAATAGGTCTGTCGCTCATGCTTCACCGCCGATGATGTTGAGGATGTGGCGGGCGAGTGAGGGTCCGCTGTGTCCGCCGTCCTGGTCGACGTCGGTGGCTTGTTCCCGGATGTTGGCGATGACAGCGAGGGCGTCCTCGAATGCAGCCAGCAACACGGGGACGTCCGAACTGGCGAGATCGTGGACCGCGTTCTCGTGATCGCCGTCGTCGCAACGGCATCCGTGCGTGCACCTCGCCAACCGCTCACGGATGTCATCGAGGCTTGTCGGGGCATCGAGACTCAGGTCGGACTTGTCTGTGTGCTTCAGCAGAAGTCGGCGGGCGTCGGCCCGCACATCGTCAGTCATCGGATACCTCGGAGATGAGTTCAAGGTCGGCTGTGTACCAGAAGTTTTCGGAGCCGTCGTCTCGGCGCACCCGTGTGCGGTGGTCCATCACTTCGATGACCACGCCCTGCATGTCGGGTGAGTCCCAGATGAATACGCGGTCGCCGGGCTTGAAGTCGTCGGTCATTGTGTGTTCCTTTCGGCGAGCATCCGGTCAGCGTCGTAGTCGTCGTACGGGCGGCAGTTGCCCGTCGGGTACAAGCTGAGGCAGGTCGTGGATTTGTCATCGACATGTCGCCATGCGTGACCCGCGACCAGTCCCCGATGGACAAGTTGCCCATACGCTTCAATCTCGCGGAGGCAACGAGTGCAGGAGATGTCAGCCCTTCGCGGTTCGCTGTACGCGAATGCGATTCGCGTTCCGTCGCCGTAGGTCGCTTCGGGTAGTGCGATGACGGTGTAGCCGCTGTCACGGATAGCGGCAACCACATGAGTGGCCCAGTCGGCGGTGAAATTGACACCGTCGGTCGCGTAGCCGCATTCACAGTCTCGGCCGATGTCTTCGCGATACCGGTGCTCGGCGATGATCTGTTTGAGGTTGGGGGCGGTCATGTCAGCTCCTCGGCGGGGTAGACGAGTTTGGCTGTGGCACAGGGCCAACGAACGTCGACCGGACATCCTGAGCAAGCTGCGTACGTCGTAGGAGAACCGGGGTCTCGGTGCCACCACACATCTTTGGTGACTTTCCGGTGCAGCTGCTTCAGAGGTTCGAGGGCTTCACGGGCACCACGCATCGCGTATCGCCCTGGGCCGACGTAGGGGGATACTCCGTGAGGTTCACATGCTCGTTTGGCGGCTTCCTCGGCGGGATCGCTACTCACCCCGACCACCACCCCGAAGCAGACCAGCAGCATCAAGAGCACGGGCGTAGTCAATCGGTGCGATGTCGGGGATCACGCCTGCTTGATGATCGAACTGGCTGTTCTCGAAGTCGAGGATCGCCCGTGCCGCCTGCTCGATGCGTTGTTCCCGTTCCCGCTCGGCAGCCTGTTCGGAATCCAGTCGTCGTGCGATGTCATTCAATTCGGCCCGGTAGCCCGCTTTCGGGTGGGTCTTCCCGACGATCTCGGCGGCGAATGAGACATGGTCGGGGTTGGTGGCATCCGGTTCAGGCAGAGGGGTTTTCGCCGCCTGACCTTCGCTCTCGGCGGCGTCGATCCCGCAGTCGATGGCGCGGGCGAGTCCAGGCACAAGGTCGATTGGCCCAGTCAAGTTCAGCCAGTCGTTGGCGGAGTGACTGCGGATAGCTTGCTCGATGATCTCAACACGCGGTCGTTCGGTCATCCTGGTGTTCCTTCGATGATTTGGGTTTCGTGGCCCGCTGCCTGCAACATGCGGTCCAGCAGGTTGGTCGGGTTGTGGCATACGGTGTGCCGCCACAGACCGTCGAACCACCACACGTAGAGGCGGATCACGACGAACCGCCGAACAGGGACATCTTCTGTCTGCTCATCCGGTCCGCGATGACTTCGCAGTACCTCTCGTCCGCCTCGATGCCGATCGACTTCATGCCGAGGGACTGTGCCGCGGCAAGTGTTGCGCCACTGCCAGCGAAGGGATCGAGGACTACCGACCCTGATGCTGCGACTACCGAAAGGAGCGTTCTCAATAGGGGTTCCGGCTTCTCAGTCGGATGGTCACCGCCGCGCACAGGAGGTACGCCGATCACGTTTGGCACGTCGCGTCGCAAAGGTGGAGTCGGATTCCCCGCGCTCATGTGCACAATGAACTCGTGCTGATTACGGAACACCGCACCCATGCCGAGCCTCTGCTTGTCCCACACCAGGATCGGGTGTTGCCGCAGGTCGGCAGTTTCCAGCGACGCGGCTAGGGCTGCGGCCATGCGCCAATCGATGAATGCGAGAGCGTGTCCACCTGGCTTGAGGATTCGCCGCCACTCGATACCGCAGAGCCGTATTAGATGCATGAATCCGTTGGTGCTCATCGCGTCTCCGCGAATCCATTCGTCGTCGGAGGTGCCACGCGTCATCGATTTCCGCAGCGATCGAGAGTTCTCGCGTCGCCCGCCTGACGAGTACGGCGGGTCGGTGAGCACGGTGTCGACGCTCTGGTCGCCGATCGATTCCATGACGCTGACGCAGTCTCCGTAGTAGAGCGTCACGAGGTCATCGGAGTAGTAGGGCTCGCTCAAGGTCAGTACACCGCCCCGGTGGTGGTGTCATGGTGGCGGTCGACGATAACCAACCTCCACGGAACGACGAGCGGCAACAGCCGATGACCGGTGTACATCCCAGCCTCACTCAAGACGACCGAGTACTGGGCGTCGATGGCGTTGAGAGCCCCAGCCTTCCGCCGATAGCCTTCACCATGACCGAGGACCTGACCGTTGCGGGACTTGCACCGCCAACGCCACTCGGTCTCGCCACGATGCGGCCACTCCACATCAGGCTTCGACGCGACGTACACCTCGATGGTGCCGCGGTAGCGTTCCGGGGCTTCATGCACGATCATTGCGTCGGGTCCTTCCGGAAGAGGTCGGGGTGGTTGGGGTCGGACAGATCGGCGGTGCTCGTGTTGTTGGCGATGACGCGCTCGACATGCTGCGCGCACACCATCTGAGCGAGCTGGCCGATCGTCGTCTCACGGGTCGCCCCAATCGACTCCGGGTAGTACGGCGAGATCAGCGCAGCCTTGGCGTCAATTTCAAACAGCCGCAACGTCGGCCAGCCCACATACCAGATCCAGGGCTCGCGTCCCGACGCCCGGATCTGCGCGCGGCCCGTGTTCGCCGCCATGTGAACGACCTCGTACTCGCGGGTCGTCGAGGGCGGAATCTCGGTGACGATGCGGAGATTCACGACCGGCCACCATTGTCGAGGTCGTCGAACACCCGCGACGCCTCGTCGACCGACAACTCCTTCGACGACGTGATCTCGCGGCCGACCACCTCGGAGAGGTAGGCGAGCGCCTGGTCGCGGTCGTTGCCGAGGCCGGCCTCGCCGAGCATGGCGTGGAGTTTCTTCAGCTGCGGTTCGGTGATGGGCCGCGCCTCGGGTTCGTCGGTGGCACCGACACTCTCGTCGGCCTGCACCTGCGTGGCCGGGGCGCCGAGACGCTTCCGCAGATCGTCGGGCGTGGTGGCCTGCGCCTCGTTGCGGACGAACCGCGGTTGCTCTAGTTCCAGTTCCTCTCGGCTGTAAGCGATTCCAAGGAGGATGTGGGGTGCGACCTTGCGGCACACCTCGGTCGCCGCCTTGGCGTAGAGCATCGCCTGGGGGTCGGTCTCGTACTTCTTGTTGGAGGTGTAGCCGGCGCGGCGGGCCCGCTCGTAGGTCCACGTCGACTCTTCGGTCTCGCCGGTCCGCGGGTCGCCGCCGCGGACCGTGACGGACACGTCCGTCGACTCGACGGTCTGGATGGCGTAGCCGTGCGACTTCACCAGGGCGACCATCGTCCGCGCGTAGATGGAGGGCTGGCCGTGGACGACGAAGATCTGTTGGAGTGACTGAATCGGGTTGAGCCCGATCTCAGCTCCGTAAAGGATCGCTGCGGCGCCGTTGGCGGGCTTGCCGCGGTAGATGGCGGGGACCAACTCGGATGAACACATGGCGTCGGCCAACTGCTTCGCCGCGCCCATCGCGTCGGCGTGCTGCATGAGCTGGCCGATGGCGGCGGGGACAGAGGGTCGTTGGGCGGGAAGAACCGACAGGTTGGCTGCATCGTTCTGGTGGGCGATTTCGTTACTGGTCATGCGGGTACTCCGATCGTGTTGTGGGCGCGGTCAACCGCGGCGTCAGCGTTGGCGCGAGCCCAGTCGGGAAGGGTGACGGTCCGGACCTGCTCGGGCAGTCCGGGCCAGGTGTCGGTTCGGTGGCAGTGCGCGTAGAGGTCGATCGCGGCCCGGTTCAATCGGCGGCCGAGGTCGACGTCAGCGGGCGTCAGCTCGACGATGGTCGTCAGATACGGGGCCTCGGCCTCGACGGCGACGAAGAAGAAGGCCCCGATCTCGATGCCGGCCCGCTCGGCGACGTCGCGGTAGAACGCCTCCTGCTGGTGGTATCCGTACTCGGCGATCGACTTCTCGAACCGGGCGGCGTCCCTCGTCGTCTTGAGGTCGACAAACGTTGTGCCGGTGTGCCAGTCGGGTCGGCACCGCAGGCGGACGCCGGTCTCCTCGTCGTGGGCGTAGATCGACTGCTCGGGCGTGCCGGACTCGAACAGCACCGCGGCTAGCGGGTGTGCCAACACGGCGTCTCGCAGCTTCTCGGCGCGGTCGAAGTCCTTGCGCAGGATCGGCACCTGGCCGGCGGATCGCGCGGTGTCGGCCTGCTCCTTCGCGGCCTTGGTGCGCCAGTCGGGCGCGTCGACGACGGCGATGCCCTGCCCCTTGCCGAGGATCAGTTCGTGGGCGACGTGGCCGTAGTCCCACTCCTTCTTCTCTTTTCGGGGCGCGTACTTCAGCAGCGCGGGCCCGCCCGGTTTCAGAATGGTGCGCGCCTGCGACGACGACAGCGAGCCGGGATCGCCGTGGTAGACAGCTTCGGGGACGTCGGCGTACATGCCGTCGGCGTCGGGTGGGGTCTGGGTCATGGTGTCCTACCAGGGAATCGGGTCGAAGTCATCGACCGGGACGAAGTCGTTGGCGCGGCGTTCGGCGAGGTCTTCGCAGTAGTCCTCGTACGCCTCGCGGTCGGCTTGGGTGCGGAGGTCGTGTGATCGCGGGGTCATCGCCATCGCCACTCCTCCGATCTGTATTCGGCGGCGATGGCTTCACTTACGCTCCGCACTGGCCGGAACGCGATGATGTAACCGGCCATGAACGCGAGATTGACGAATCCGATCATCGAAATCGGGTCGCGGTAGAGCACGAACAGCACCAGGTTCCACACGACGATGCCGAAGTTCAAGGCGTTGACGGGCCAGTAAATCCAGGCCGACATGGGCATCTTCTTCATCGCCGCCCCTCCTCAACTGCGGCCAGCATCCGGCCGAGGTGCCGGGCCAGCTCGTCGGGATGGACGATCTCGCCGAGATGCCAACGGGCGTAGACCTGGCGAGCCTCGAGGATCTGACGATCGGTGACGCGGGCCTCGTGCTGGCGGACCTGCCCCGCGAGTGGATGCCCGCCGTCGTTGGCGATCGGAATGCCGCCGAGTGTGTCGCTCATGATCGACCTTCCGAATGTCGACGCAGCGTGACGGTCCGGCCTCGACGGCACCGCTTGCAGCGCGGACGCTGGCAGGCGTCGCCACGGCAGAGGCGCTTCTGGGCGATCAGGGATTCGATGGTGCGGTTCATGGGTTCGTCCTGACTGTGATTCGGTCGCCGCGCATCCGGTCGCGGGCTCGGTCCATCGCACGCCGCGAGCTGATGGAGTCCAGCTCGTTCACGTCGACCTCGCTCGACCAGACGGCGAGGCACATCATGATCTGTGCCATGACCTCGGGCTGAGTTCCGAAGCGATGCATGATGATCCGGTGCATGTACGTCGCATCGACGACGTCGCGCACCTCGTCGATGAAGTCGAGCGCGGTGTTGTAGATGTCGATCTCGGTCTGGAGCAGGTGGGCGGTCATGCGATCACCACCAGCAGGGCCGCGAGGATGAACAGCGCTGCGACGATGGCGATCTCGGCCAGGAGGGAGATGACGACCCCGCGGACCGGACCCTCGCCCGGCTCGTAGTCCGGGGTCACTGGTCCCACTCCTCACGATTGAGGCGGTCACGCGCCCGGTCGATGACCTCGAGCGGATCGGTGCCGCGCTCCCTGATCTGACCGGGCTGACCGGGGATGCACTGGATGACGACGCCGTGGTACTCGGCGTCCACCTGCTGCCAGGTGTGGTGCGTGACCATGCCGTTGATCTCGTAGACGGCGTGGACCAGGTCACGCCAGGCGCGGCCGAAAGCCTCGTCGGAGTCACGGACGGACTGGGCGGTGGTGATGGGGCGGACAGTGGACGCCGCGTCGAAGTCGACGCCGCTCATCGCGACACCTCGACAACCTCGATCTCGCCGCGGTCGACCGCGAGGTACTCGATCCGGTCACGCGAGAAGGCGTCCGCGATCAGGCCGCCGAGGATGATGACGCCGGTGACGACGCCGGCACCCGTGAGGTACAAGACCCCCGGAATGCTGAACAGATAGTCGAGCATGGTGTGGATTCCCTTCACTGGATGTGCTGGATGAATCCCTCGCGTCCGGCTTCCCCCACCAGGACGCGAGGGAAGTCAGACGGCCGAAGCGACCGAGATGGAGGAGGTGCCGCCGAGGCGTTTGTGCAGCTCGGCGAGGCCCTTCGGGGTGATGCGGATCGACGGTGCCGGGACTTCGTACTCGCCGGTGTGCTCGTTGAGGTAGGGCCGGTTCAGCTTCTCCGCGAGCCGCCCGGTCTGGACCTGGGTCTGATATGGCTTCCACGAGCCGTTCTCCCGGAAGATCCAGCCCTCGCCCTGCATGAACTTGAAGAGGCGCTGCTGGCCGATCTCGATCGACGGGTCGCGGCTGAGCACCTTGGCGGCGTCGCGGACCATGTAGTCGCCCTGGCTGCTTGCCATGTTCTTCCACGCTGACGCGGGGGCGGCGAGCGCGATCGCCTGGGACTCCGCTTCGACGCGAGCGGCGTGCTCACGGTCGGCGCGGTCCTCGGCCTCGATGACCATCTGTGCCAGTGCGCGGCGGTCCGGGAGTGCGGGCTGGGTGTTGAACGATCCGGTCTTGCGGATCTCGGGGAGCACAGTGTGGGTGACCCACCGCTTGAAGTCGCGAGCCTCGTTGGACTTCGCGCCGAGGACTGCCTGGTATAGACCCGGCTCGTTGATGATCGTCATGTCTTGGTCACCCGACGGGGTACGCACTGAGCGCGTACCCCGGTCGTCGTCGTCGAGGCGTCGGGTCATGTCCGAGGCCATGCGGTAGCGGAGGATCTGCGCGACGTCCGCTGCGACGAACCACGGATCGCCGTCGATGACGACCGTCCGCACGGCGCGGCCCTCGTACTCGAAGGGCATCAGGTCGGCGCTCATGCGGACACCTGGCCTTGATCCGCGACGAGGTCGGCCACGGTGACGTCGAGCAGCGTCGCGAGCGTCTGTAGCTCCGATGCCCGGAACTCGACGCGACCGAGGTAGCGGCGAGAGAACGCGGACTGCGACATGAACAGGGCGTCGGCCGCCTGCTGCTGTGTGATGCCCGAGTCCTTCATCAGGTCTCGGACGCGACTGGCGATTAGTCGCTGAGCGATTAACTGGGGCATGAGTGCATGTCTAGTCGCTGAGCGACTACGTGACAAGCGCGACATTCCGGATTCGATAGAGAAAAATGTCTGCTGACGTTGCGTTTACCCGATTAGCGACTTATTGTGATCGGCATGACCACCGCATCGATCCACGAACTGCGCGCCACCGAACCGCGCTCACAGCAGATCGCTCGTCGTCTCCGCGGCTTCCTCGCCGAGGAGCAGGTGCCGGCCGTCCGGCTCGCCGAGGCTCTCGGCGTCACCCAGTCGAAGCTCGCCCGCCGCATGACCGGCACCGTCGCCTTCGAGGTCGACGAGCTGGACACCATCAGCCGCGTGCTCGGCATCCGGTTCGAGTGGCTCACGACAGGCGAAGGCCCCGCCTTCGGTCCTGAAGGCGGGGCCTCGTCGAGCCCCCTGACGGGATCGATCCGTCGACCGCTCGCTTACAAGGCGAGTGCTCTACCACTGAGCTAAGGAGGCGCGCGGGGCGAGTATATCCGCCGGACCGCTCCCGCTTCATCGGCACCCGGCGGACCGGCCGGGCCACCGATCAGCCCCGGATGGCCGCGACCGCTTCGATCTCCACCAGCTGATCGTCGTAGGCGAGGACCGAGACGCCCAGCAGGCTGCCGGCCGGCTTGTGGTCGCCGAAGGCCTCGGTCACCGCGTCCCACGCGACCACCAGATCGGCCTGCAGGTGTTCGGCGACGAAGACGGTGACCTTCGCGACGTCACGCAGCGTCGCGCCGGACTCGATCAGCGCGGCCTCGAGGTTCTTCATGCACTGCACGGCCTGTTCGCGGACGTTCCCGGGTGCGACGGTGGCGCCGTCGTCGTCGATGGGGGCCGCACCGGCGGTGAAGACGAGACTCCCGGGACTCACCGTGGCACTGCGGGTGTGGCCGTCTCGCGGACCGTTGATCTGCACCGTGGACATGCCGCGATCGTAGACGAGTGGTCGCCGTCGTCACCCCGGTCACCGCCGCTCACCGCCGCTCCCGGCTCCTCCGCCGACCCTGCCGGAGTCGTCCGGACGGACGAGGTGTATCCAGTCTCCTGTCAGGGTTGAACCGGCCGGGTGTCGGTTACCCCGCGAGCACTCCACCATCGACCCGAGGAGGCCTGCGTGCGCGAACAGATCGGCCGTGTCCTGCGTCGGCTCAGCGGCAGCCGGCAGGCGACGATCGACACCATCGAACCGGGCAGCATCATGGTGTCGCCGCGTAAGCCGATCGAACCGTTCGACGTCGCGGCGATCACCGAGGTCCTCGATCTCGCCACGAAGATCGGGGCGGTGCTGCTCGACTCGGGCACCGGGGCCATCGACACCCAGACGCAGATCAAGTTCGTCGCCGGCGTGTACGGCCTCGAGGACGTCGACGTGGATGTCACCTACAACACGATCGTCGTCAGCGCGCGGCGCGGCGCGACGCTCCCGCCGATCACGACCATGGAGCAGGTCTACTACCGGTCGATGGACTTCACCCGGCTCGCGCAGGTCGACCGGCTCGTCCGCCGCATCCGCGATTCGTTCATCAGCCCGTCCACCGCGCACCAGATGGTCGACGAGATCATCACCGCGCCGCACCCCTATCCGCACTGGCTGGCCACGACCGCCTGGGGGATCATGGCGTCGGGCATCGCGGTGCTCCTCGGCGGCGAATACCTCGTCGCCGCGCTCGCCTTCCTGACGACCGCGGTGACGGTGACCGTCAACCGCTGGCTCAACCGCATCGGAACACCGGTCTTCTTCCAGCAGCTGACCGGCGGTTTCATCGCGGTGGTCCCGGCCGCCCTGGTCTTCGCCGCGGCCGAACGACTCGGTGTGCAGATCGCGCCGTCGCAGGTCATCGCGGCCGGCATCGTCGTGTTGCTCTCGGGGTTGTCCCTCGTCGGCTCGGTCCAGGACGCGATCACCGGCGCACCGATCACCGGTGTCGCCCGGTTCTTCGAGTTGCTGCTGATGACCGGCGGCATCATCGCCGGTGTCGGCGTCGCGATCCGAATCCTGGAGGCGGGCGGCATCTTCCTGCCCACGATCACCACGACCACCAGCTTCGAGGTCGTCGAACTGCCGATCCGGGTGATCGCCGGCGCGGTCGCCGCCTGCGCCTACGCGCTGGCCAGCTACGCCGAGACGCGCGCCCTCGGCGTGGCGTTCCTCGGCGGTTTCATCGGCACCGCGGTCGCGGCGGCCTCGACGTTCACCGACATCGGCGACGTCATCGCCAACGGTCTCGCGGCGGCGTTCGTCGGACTGATCGGCGGCCTGCTGGCACGCCGCGCGTTGACCCCGCCGCTGGTCGTCGCGGTGGCCGGCATCACCCCGCTGCTGCCCGGTCTCGCGGTGTATCGCGGCCTCTACGGCATCCTCGGCGACCAGACGCTCGACGGATTCACCTGGATCGCGAACGCGCTGGCCATCGGCTGCGCCCTCGCTGCGGGGGTCACGCTGGGCGAGTTCGTCGCCCGGTCGCTGCGTCGCCCTCAGCTGCCACCCCGTCCGGACTGGCGTCTCCGCCGCCGGATCGCCCTGCGCGAAGCCCGTGAGGCGCGGCAGGCCGACGCGGCCGCACGCCGGGTCCGGGCGAACCGGTGGCGGCCGCCACCGCCACGACGCTGACGCCGGACGGGTGGCCGTGAGCACCACCGATGTCCGGGTAGAATGCGGAGTCGGGCGTGTCATCGGACGGCCGCTCCAGTCAGCAACGGACCGAGACACCGCACGGCTGCGCCTCGTCATCGCGCACCGAACCGCACACCATGCCGCACAACGAGGGGACTCACATGCCCGCGAAGACCACCGACGCGACCGACATCACCGACGACGAACTGGAACCGGTGGCCGACGAGACCGCCAACTCGGCGCGCCGAGTCGTCGCCGCGTACGCCACCGACGCCGACGAGTGCCGGATGCTGTTCGCCATGCTGGGGATCGCGCCGGGCGAGAACGCCTGAGCAGGTGGCTCCGCGAGCAGGAGAAACCAACCCCGACACCGGCGGAGTCACCGGCACCGACCGGTCCACCCATGACGGGGCCGAGTTCGTGGTCGTCGCGAACCGCCTGCCCGTCGACAAAGAGGTCCTTCCCGACGGCACCGTCAACTGGAAGCAGAGTCCCGGCGGACTCGTGACCGCGCTCGAGCCGATCCTGCGCGCCAACACCGGGGCCTGGGTCGGCTGGTCGGGCATTCCCGACTCCGATGACAACCCCGACATCGAGGGCATCGACATCCACGCGGTCCCGCTGTCGGCGCAAGAGATCGCCGAGTACTACGAGGGCTTCTCCAACGCCACCCTGTGGCCGCTCTACCACGACGTCATCGTCAAGCCCGAGTACCACCGCGAGTGGTGGAACACCTACGTCGAGGTGAACCGGCGCTTCGCCGAGGCGGCCTCGCGAGCCGCGGGCGAGGGGGCCGTCGTCTGGGTGCAGGACTACCAGCTCCAACTGGTGCCGAAGATGCTGCGCATGCTGCGGCCCGACGTCAAGATCGGCTTCTTCCTGCACATCCCGTTCCCGCCGGTCGAGCTGTTCATGCAGATGCCGTGGCGGACCGAGATCGTCGAAGGACTGCTCGGCGCCGACCTCATCGGATTCCACCTGCCGGGTGGGGCACAGAACTTCCTCTTCCTCGCCCGACGCCTCGCCGGGCAGGCCACCAGCAAGGGCACCGTCGGGGTGCGGTCGCGCTTCGGCGTGGTGCAGGTCGGATTCCGCACCGTGCGCGTCGGCGCGTTCCCCATCTCGATCGACTCCGGGGAGCTCGACGCACTGTCCAAGACCCGCAAGATCCGGGAGCGCGCCGCCGAGATCCGCCGTGAGCTGGGCAATCCGAAGACGATCATGCTCGGCGTCGACCGGCTCGACTACACCAAGGGCATCGACGTCCGGCTCAAGGCCATCTCCGAGTTGCTGGCCGAGGAGCGACTCGATCCCGCCGACACGGTGATGCTGCAGCTCGCGACGCCCAGCCGTGAGCGCGTCGAGAGCTACAAGCAGATGCGCGCCGGTATCGAGCAACTCGTCGGGAACATCAACGGCACCTACGCGAGCGTGGGCCAGCCGGTGGTGCAGTACCTGCACCGTCCGGTGCCGCGTGAGGAACTCGTCGCCTTCTTCGTCGCGGCCGACGTCATGCTGGTCACGCCCCTGCGCGACGGCATGAACCTGGTCGCCAAGGAGTACGTGGCCTGCCGGGGTGACCTGGGCGGCGCGCTCGTCCTCAGCGAGTTCACCGGCGCGGCAGCCGAACTGCGCTCGGCGTACCAGGCCAACCCGTACGACCTCGACGGCGTCAAGGACGCGATCGAGGCCGCGGTCGAACAGAGCGAACACGAGGGCAGGCGGCGCATGCGCGCGCTGCGCAGGCAGGTCCTTGCCCACGACGTCGCGAAGTGGGCGGAGAGCTTCCTCGGCACCCTCGGCGCCGACTCCGACACCGAACTGTCGCCCAACCGGGGTGTTCATCTGGTGGACGAGCCCGAGTGAGCCACACCGGGATTCCCGCCGAACTCACCGACGCGCTGGTCCGGGCCGCCGGCGTGGGGGTGCTGCTCGTGGCCAGCGACTACGACGGATGTGTCTCGCCGATCGTCGCGCGTCCCGAGGACGCCGTCCCCGAGCCCGCGTCGATCGACGCTCTCGTGGCCGCCGCGGCACTTCCCGACACCGTCGTCGCCGTGGTGTCCGGCCGCGAACGGGCCGTGCTCGCGGAACTGTCCGGCCTCACTGCCCCGGTCGTGCTGGTCGGTAGTCACGGCAGTGAGTTCGAGTCCGGGTTCGCGGTCGAGGTCACCGACGAAGCGCGCGCGCTGTTGACCCGTCTGATCGACGAGTTGCGTGCCATTGCAGCGCAATTCCCGGGCAGCTCGGTCGAGGTCAAACCGGCGAGCACGGTGCTGCACGTGCGCAACGCGTCGGCGTCCGACGCCGTCGCCGCGCTCGATCGCGCCCGCACCGGCCCGGCCTCCTGGCCGGGGGTGCACACCACCGAGGGCAAGGCCGTTCTCGAACTCGCGGTGATCGAGACCAGCAAGGGCCACGCGCTCGACACCCTGCGCGCGGCCGTCGGCGCCGACGCGGTCATCTATCTCGGCGACGACGTGACCGACGAGAAGGCCTTCGCCCACCTGCGTCCGCAGACCGGTGACATCGGCATCAAGGTCGGTGAAGGTGACACCGCCGCCGACTATCGCATCGCCGACACCGACGATGTGGCAACGGTTCTCGCGTTCGTGGCCGAGCAGCGGGCGCGGACGGCCTCGGCTCGCTAGTGGTGTGTCTTGGAAATAGGTGGCCGGTATCCGGTGGAGCGATCGGTGGTCTGGCAAGGCGGAGGAGGGAGGGATAGCGGAGCTATCTCGACCGACGACAACGCAGCCAGGCGCCGATCGAGCGCCGGAGACCAGTCGCCTATTTCCGAGACGCACCACTAGGCAGGCTGGGCGGGTGCGACGACGAGCGGGTCCGTCGTCACCGCCCGCCGGGCGCACTCCCGGATCACCTCGTGCACGAAGCCGAGCTTGCGCACGACGGGCTCGGGAATCGTGAACGGATAGAGCGGGCGGCGCCCCATGGCCACGTTCACCCGATTCAACATGAGCGACAACCATTTCCAGTCGTATAGGAGCCGTTCGATCGGCTCGTCGGCGTATGACCGGAGCGGCACGATGTCACGGTCCATGGTGAACCGGACCTGCTGCGCGTCGAGATTCAGCCCGGATTCCCGGGCGGTGTCGATGGTCCCGGTGATGTGGAGGTAGTGCGCGAAGCACTCGGCGAAGTCCTCCCACGGATGCATCGTGGCGTACTCGGAGATGTACGACTCCCGCCAGTTCTCCGGTGCCCCGAACCGATAGTGGCGGTTGATCGCGTCGGCGTAGCTCGCGCGTTCGTCGCCGAACAGGTCCCGGCACCGGTCGAGGTAGCGTTCCGCGCCCGGGCCGGTCTCGACGAGGACGTGTTCGTAGTAGTGCCCGGTCTCGTGGCGGAAGTGACCCAGCATGGTGCGGTACTGCTCGCCGAGGTCGACCCGGAGGCGCTCCCGATAGGCGTCCTGGGTCTCGGCGAGGTCGATGGTCACCACCCCGCCCGCGTGCCCGATCATCACCGGCCGGCCGAGGGTCTGACTCGACAACAGGTCGAAGGCCAGGCCGCCCTCGGTGCGCCAGAACGGCTCCACCGGCAGACCCAGATCGACGAGTTGGTACACCAGCAGCCGCAGGTCGAACGATGCCGGCGCGAGCTTCTCGAGCGCGATGGTGTCCTCGGCGTCGGGCTGACGCCGGATCAGCGACTCGGGGAAACACCGACCCCGCAGGCCGATGCTGTCCTCGGTGACCTCGGCGAGGGTCAACCAGTTGCACTGCGTCCGATCCCGATTCGCACACCACACCCACCGGGCACCGCCGATCTCGACCCCCTCCTCGCCGACCGCGTACAGCGACCGCGACGGCAGGTGCACGCCCATGGTCGTCGCACAGTTCGGGCAGGTCTGACGATCGAAGCCCGACAACGCATTGCAGACCGGACAGGTGAGCGCATGCACGCGCTCACCCTATCCGGACGCGCGCATTCCCGTCGTCGATCGGAAGCTCGCCGCGCACCGTCGCCGTCACTTCGTAGGAGTTGAGGTTGATCGACCCGCGATGGTTGTCGAGGAACGCGGTGTCGGCGGCATCGCGGCCGGTCGAGATCCGCACGAGGCTCTGACGTGGGGCGAGCCCGGTCGCGTCGACCACCACCCACTCACCGTCGACGATCGCCTCGGCGACGGCGTGGAAATCCATCGGCGAACACCCTGGGGCGTACACCGCGACGAGGCGGGCCGGGATGTTCAGGGCCCGCAGCAGCGCGACGACGAGATGCGCGTAGTCGCGGCAGACCCCGGCACCGGCGAGCAGGGTGTCGGCGGCGCCGTCGATGGGGTCGGAAGTCCCGGGGATGTAGCTGAGGCGGTCCGAGACGTATGCGGCGACCTGGTTCAGGATCTCCCCGTCGGGCAGCGATGCGTCGAACTGACCCGCGGCGAAGCCGAAGAACTTGTCGCACTCGGCATATCTGCTGGGCCGCAGGTACGTCGAGCGGTCGGTGATGTCGACGGGCAGCGGATCGGCGGGCGTGAGGACCGACGCCCGGTAGTCGATGGTCAGCAGACCCCGCTCGAGCTGCAGCCGATGGATCCGGGAACCGTGCGGCCCGATGATCTCCTCGGGCGTCACCGACTGTCCGTCGAATTCGACCTCGAGTTCTTCTTCCAACTGGAGGCCGGGCAGTCGGGCTACGGTGATCTGCATCTCCAGTTCGGTGGGGTCGTCGACCCGCACCTCGAGCCGTGCGGATACATCGCGGGGCAGCGTCATGGACACACCGTAGGGGATGCGTGCGACGACGGCAGAGGCAGGCGGGCCGACGGCCTGTCTACAGCGTCGCCATCGCCGCGATCGGATCCGCGTAGATGACGCTGAGCGCCACCACGACCGCCGCGCTCTCCTGCACGCGCACACCGAATCTCGACGGCGCGATCTCCAGCGGCCAGGTCAGCGTGGTCGCCTCGTCGAAGGCCGCCTGCACCGGCGCGAGCCCGTGCGGGTGTGCGGCGAACGCGTCGCCGGCCACGACGATGGCATCGGGGTTGATCACATCCCGGATGAGCGCGACCGACTCTCCCAGCACCCGGGCCCGCTCGTCGGCGATCCGAGCGGCCGTGGGGCTGATCCTCAGCCGACGCGCCGCGACCTCCGCGGCGTCGTTGCCGATGACGTTCTGCAACCGGACCCGGGTGAGCCCGGGGGCGAGCACCGGAGCCGTGACCGGCAGATGCGCGATGGTGCCCGCGCCACGCTCCGGTACGTGCACGCGGCCGTCGAGAGTCATTGCCATCCCGGCCGTTTCGCGGGCGTAGAAGAACAGCCCGGAACCCCCGTCGTCGCGCGGATGCGACAGGAGCAACTCGGCGGCCGCCATCGCCTCGACGTGCTCACAGACCGACACCGGCGTGTCGAGGCTCCCGGCAAGTGTTGCGCCCACGGCGAGTTGATGCCAGCCCAGGACCCGGTGGTTCACCACCCCGGTCTCGGCATCGACCGCGCCACCGACCGCGACACCTCCCCACAGCACCCGCCGCCCGCTGAACCGGGCGGCGAGTTCGGCGAGCAGTCCGCTGAGGTGCGCGAGCGCGTCCTCCTGATCGCCGGTCGGCGTCAGCACGGCGTGACTGTGCAGTGTGCGGCCGCCGAGGTCGGCGATGACGAGCACGGTCCGGCGGGCGCCGATGTGCATACCCGCGACGCACAGCGAGTCGCGGTCGATGGTCAGCGGATTCTTGGGCCGGCCAATCGCTTTCGGCCCGGCGAGATCGGGGCGTTCGACGACCAGACCGTGAGCGGCCAGCGCGTGCACCTGACGGTTGATGGTGGCCGGCGACAGACCCGTCGTCGCGGCGAGCTGATCCCGCGTCACCGGTCCGCCGACCCGGATCGCATGCAGTACCGCCGCCGCCGGGGTGGAGGTCAGTTGCAGCGCCGCCGGGATCACTCCCCCACTCATGCGACGAATGTAGCAGCGCGGTCCGTAAGGTTGAGCCCATGAGCACCGACACCGCCTCCCAGTCGACGGACAACCGACCGATCGCCGTGGTCACCGGCGCCAGTTCGGGGATCGGCGCGGCCACCGCGCGTCAGCTCGCCTGGCAGGGCTTCCACGTGGTGCTGGGGGCGCGCCGGATCGATCGGGTGACCGCGCTCGCCGACGAGATCGGCGGCACCGGAAGGCAACTCGACGTCACCGACGAGCAGTCCGTGGCCGCCTTCGTCGACGGCCTCGACACGGTGCACGTGCTGGTGAACAACGCCGGTGGCGCCAAGGGTCTCGACCCGGTGTCAACCGCCGACCTCGACGACTGGCGCTGGATGTGGGAGACCAACGTGCTGGGGAGCCTGCGGGTCACCAAGGCGTTGCTTCCCGCGCTCATCGCGTCGGGTGACGGCCTGATCGTCTCCGTCACCTCGATCGCGGCGTTCGAGGCCTACGACAACGGCGCCGGGTACACCTCGGCGAAGCATGCGCAGGGTGTCACCCACCGGACCCTGCGCTATGAACTCCTCGGGAAGCCCGTCCGGCTCACCGAGATCGCGCCGGGCATGGTCGAGACCGACTTCTCCCTCGTCCGCTTCGAGGGCGACCAGGAACGCGCCGACAAGGTCTACGAGGGCCTGACCCCGCTCGTCGCCGAGGACGTGGCCGAGGTCATCGGGTTCGTCGCGTCCCGGCCGCCGCACGTCAACCTGGACCAGATCATCCTCAAGCCGCGCGATCAGGCCTCGGCCCGGCGGAACATCAAGACCGGCTAGCGGCTAGCGCGGGGCCGGGGCGTTCGAGGTGGGCGCCCCGCTGGGCGTCGCCGGGATCGAGGTCTCGCGGACCTCGCCCTTGATGGCCGACATGCCCTGCCAGGTCTCCCAGTCGTAGATCCAGTCGTAGATGTCGCCGTCGGCCTCCGACAACGCGATCCGCGTCCCGGTCACCTCCACCGGGTCGCCGTAGACCGCGACACGGAAGTAGCGTTCGGCGTCGGCCTCCGACAGGTTGATGCATCCGTTGGTGACGTTGGCCGATCCCTGCACGTTCACGGTCGCCGGGTTCGCGTGGATGAACTCGCCGTTGTTGGAGATCCGCACGGCCCAGCGTTCGCGGATGTTGAAGTAACCCGCGGCCGGGTTGCTCATGAAGAACTCTTCGTACTTCTCGGTGACCACGTGGATGCCCGAGCGCGTGACGTTCCGGTCGAGGTCGCCGCCGCCGTAGCTGCACGGCAGCGCCATGAGTTCGACACCGTCGCGGAGCACCACGATCCGGTGCGAGGACTCCTCGGCCTTCACCACCTGGGCCCGCCCGATGGTGAAGTCGCTGGTCACGTCGGCCGCTCCATAGGCACCGCCACCGTGGTCGAGGCCGTACAGCTTGGCTGCCATGCTGACCTTCGTCCCGGGTGCGTAGTACTCGCGGGGTCGCCAGTGCACGCGGGAGCCGTTGTCCTCGCCCAGCCACGCCCACGACCCCTCGGTGGGTGGTGTGGTGGTGACGGTCAGCGCCCGCTCCACGGCCTCCTTGTCCTCGACCGTCCCGTTGAACTTCAGGATGATCGGCGCCGCGATGCCGACCTCCTGACCGTCGCCGATGTTGACGACGACGTTCACCTGACTCGACGGCTGCAGCGTGGTGAACGTCCCGGCGACCGGCACGACCTTGCGATCGAGACCCACCGCCGTTCCGCTCCAGGTGTATTCGGTGCCGTAACCGAGGGGCTCGCTGATCGTGTAGGTCGTCCGGTCCTCCGACAACTGACCCTTCACCACGACGCCGCGCGGGTTGGTCAGCTTCACGTCGGGGTTCAGGGAACCGTCGGTCGCCTTGACCGAGAACTCGGCGGTCGGGGTGGCCGGCTCGGCATCGAGGGCTGGGGTGAACGTCAGGGTGACCGGCGGGTCGGCCGGTGTGTCGTTTCCGGGGCCGAGGCCGGAGCCGGAGCAGGCCGCCACCGCGACCCCGAGCGCTCCGACCCCGGCCGCGGCGAGCACGGAGCGTCGGTTCACCGAGGTCTGGGGAGTCATCACCGCAACAACAGTACCGATGCGCCGCCTCGCATCGGTGGTGTGCGGCCGCGGGGCAGGTGGTCAGGCGTCCGGGGCGTCGTCGTCGCGCGCCGCGGGTCCGGTTCGCACGGACGGCAGGTGCGCGCGCTCGCCGGCGTGGTCCATCATCGACAGCACCTCCGCCGGGCCCTGATAAGCGCAGATGGCGTGCGGGATCATCGTCGAGAACTCCGCGGCGTCACCCTCGGGCACGAGGATCGTGCGGTCGCCCAGCCACAGCCTCACGGTTCCCGACAGCACCGTGAACCATTCGTAGCCCGGATGGACGCGCAGGTCACCGACGGGTTGCTCGCGGTCGAACCGCATCTTCGCCACGGTGACACCCTGTGGGGCGTTCTCCCGCGAGAGCAGCCACATCGTCATGCCCTCCACCTCGTGTGGCTGGGGCCGGATCACGACATCGGTGTCGTCCGCCGGTTCGACCAGCTGATCCAGGGTCGTGCCCAGCGCGCGGGCGATCGGCACGAGCTGGTCGAGCGCCACCCGCCGATGCCCGGTCTCGATCCGACTCAGTGTGGACGGCGACAGATAGCACCGGGCGGCGAGCGCGTCGAGCGTCCAGCCCCTGGCGATGCGGAGGCCGCGGATGCGCTGGCGGACCACCGCGTCGAGTTCTTGCGTCATTGGCAAGATGCTATGCCATCCAGGCATGGCGGCGCTACCGTGAGGTCATGACCAGCACGCACCATCCCCATCCGACCGGCGGACATCACGAGCACGCGAACCACACCGACCACCACAACCACGCCCGGCTCGCCGCGGTCCTCGACCTCGACGCCGAGCTCATGGCCGACTACCTCGAGGACGCCTCCCGTCTCGTCGCGGAGACCCTGGGGCGCGTACCCGCGCGCATCGCCGATCTCGGGGCGGGGACCGGCACCGGCACCGAGGCGCTCGCCCGCCGCTTCCCACAGGCCTCGATCCTGGCGGTCGACGGGTCGTCCGACATGGTCGCGCTCGTCGAACGACGGGCACGGGAGGGCGGTTTCGACGATCGGGTGACCGCCGTCGTCGCCGATCTCGACGACGGACTGCCGCCGCTCGGAACGCCCGACGTCGTGTGGGCGGCGATGTCGCTGCATCACATTGCCGATCCGCAGCGCCTGTTGCGGGAGGCCGCGACCTCGCTCGGACCGGACGGCATCGTCGTGATCACCGAAATGGCGGGCGTCCCGCGTTTCGTCCCTGCTCACGAGGACGCCGAACTGCTCGGGCTGCAGGACCGCTGTCAGACCGCGGCCGCCGGGGCCGGATGGGAGGCGCTCGTGGACTGGACCGACGCGTTTGACGACGTCGACTACGAGGTAATCCGCGCCGAGACCGTTCACGTCCGGCGCAGCGACCCGAGCCAGTCGGTCGCGCGGTACGCCCGGCACTGGTTCGCCCAGTTCCGGCATCGCTTGGCCGACGCCCTCGATCCCGCCGACCTCGCCCTGCTCGACGACCTGACCGAGGCAGACGCGCGGAATCGTCTCGATGACCTGACCCTCGCCGCCGGACGATTCCTCTGGGTCGCCCGGCCGCGCACCTCCTCCATTCCCACCTCCGAGAGCGAGCAACGATGACCAACTCCTCATCCGCCCAGAAAGACTCCCTTACAACCGAATACGACGTCGCCATCGTCGGCGGCGGAGCTGCCGGACTCAGCGCCGCGACCGTCCTCGCGCGATCCCTGCGCAAGGTCGTGGTCATCGACGCGGGGCAACCGCGCAACGCACCGGCGGCCGGCGCCCACAATGTGCTGGGGCAGGACGGGATCGCACCCCTGGAGCTACTCGCCCGCGGTCGGGCGGAGGCGACGGGATACGGCGCCGAGATCCGTTCCGGCACAGTCGTCGACGCGGCCGGCACCGTCGACGACTTCACCCTGCGGCTGTCCTCCGGCGAGGTCGTCGCGGCCCGTCGCCTCATCCTGGCTACCGGCCTGGTCGACGAACTCCCCGACCTCCCCGGCGTCGCGGAGTTGTGGGGACACGATGTGCTGCACTGCCCGTACTGCCACGGCTACGAGGTCCGCGGAACACGCATCGTGCAGATCGCGACGAGCCCGATGTCGGCGCACCAGGCACTGATGTTCCGCCAGCTCAGCGACCGGGTGACCGTGGTCGCGCACGATCCCGATGCCCTGTCGGACGACGATCGGTCACACTTCGCCGCGGTCGGCATCGACATCGTCGACGCCCGCGTCGAGCGCGTCCGGACGCGCGCGGAGAACGGTTCTGCCCACCTCGACGGCGTGCTCCTGACCGACGGCACCGTGGTCGAGGCCGACGCGGTGGTCGTCTCGCCGCGATTCGTCGTCCGCGGCGACCTCTACGAGCGACTCGGCGGCACCCTCGACGACGGCCCGATGGGCGGGTTGGTCGGGACCGGCCCGATGGGCGAGACCGCGTTGCCGGGCGTATGGGCGGTGGGCAACACCACCACCGTGCACGCGATGGTGACCGTCGCCATGGGCGAGGGCGTGTCCGCCGGTGCCGCGGTCAACGCCAGCCTGGTCATGGCCGACCTCGACGCCAAGGTCTCCGCCCTGGCGTGACCGACGCCGGGCCGCAGGTCCGCGGCCGGCCGCCTAGTCGGGGAATCCGTCGAGCACGGCGGCCGACGCGGACAGCCCGAGCCGGGTCGCCCCCGCGGCGATGAGCTCGGCGGCCGCCTCGGCGGTCCGGATGCCACCGCTCGCCTTGACTCCCACCCGGTCGCTCACCGCGGCACGCATCAGTCGCACCGCCTCGACGCTCGCGCCGCCCGCGGGGTGGAACCCGGTCGACGTCTTCACCATCGACGCACCGGCCCGCTCGACGCGGCGGCACACCTCGGTGACGGTGTCAGGCCGGGCGAACTGCAGCAGCGCGGCCGATTCGATGATCACCTTCAGGAGGGTGTCGTCGCCGACGGCCTCCCGGACGGTCAGGACGTCGGCGAACACCTCGTCGAACCGGCCGTCGACGGCCGCACCCACATCGATCACCATGTCGATCTCGTCCGCCCCGGAGTCGACGGCCAGACGCGCCTCGGCCGCCTTGACCAGCGAGTGGTGTTTCCCCGACGGGAACCCGGCCACGACACAGGTCCGCAGTTCCCCGGTGTCGGTCGGCAACATCGACGGCGAGAGGCAGACGGCGAGCACCCCGAGCCGCGCGGCCTCGGCGACCGTGGCCTCCGCGTCGGCCCGGGTCGCCTCGGGTTTGAGCAAGGTGTGGTCGATGATGGCGGCGACGTCGCCGCGTCGCAGGTCCTTGTTCGTCACACCGACGAGCTTGGCACACTGACTGTCGTGGCCCCCGCACAGACGATCCCGACAGACCAGACCGAGCGCCGCTACGTGCTGACGCTCGGCTGCCCCGACCGCACCGGCATCGTGGCGCGGATCTCGACCTTCCTCACCGATGTCGGGGGCTGGATCACCGAGGCGGCCTATCACTCCGACGAGGAGACCGGGTGGTTCTTCACCCGCCAGGCCATCCACGCGGATTCGGTGTCGTCGACCGCGGACGAACTGCGCGCACGCTTCGCGTCGGAGGTGGCCGCCGAACTCGGACCCGAAACGGATTGGCGCCTCACCGATTCGCGGGAGACGAAGTCCGTGGTCCTCCTGGTGAGCAAGGAGACCCACTGCCTCATCGACCTGCTCGGACGTGCACATCGTGGAGAACTGCCGGCGGCCATCCGGGCGGTCGTCGGCAACCACCGCGAACTGGAAGACCTGGCCACTCGGTTCGGCATCCCGTTCCACCATGTGCCGTTCGCGAGCGAGCGCAAGGCCGAGGCCTTCGGCGAGCTGGGGCGGATCGTCGAGGGTTATGACCCCGACGCCGTGGTGCTCGCGCGCTTCATGCAGATCCTGCCGCCTCAGCTGTGCGATGCGTGGGCCGGGCGGGCCATCAACATCCACCACAGCTTCCTGCCCAGCTTCGTCGGTGCGCGGCCCTACCACCAGGCCTTCGCGCGCGGGGTCAAGCTGATCGGAGCCACCTGCCACTACGTCACCGCCGACCTGGACGCCGGACCCATCATCGAACAAGACGTGGTCCGCGTGGACCACAGCGACTCGGTCGCCGACATGGTCCGCCAGGGTCGCGACATCGAGACGCTGGTGCTCAGCCGAGGCCTGCGGTGGCATCTCGAGGACCGGGTGCTCGTCCACGGACGTAAGACCGTCGTCTTCAATTGAGGGCCCCACACAGCGAACCGCCCCGCGACTTCCGTCGCGGGGCGGTTGCAAAGTCTGGGCACTCAGCCGGCGGGGGTCTCTTCCTCGCCACCGAGCGAACCGGTGACCAGGTTGCCGATGATCTCCTCGATAGCGCCGGAGATGCCACCCTCGATTGCGTCAGACATATCTGCTCCCTTCGTCATCGGTGAGATTGTTCGTCGATCACCGTCCGCTCTCACCCGTGCGTCGGCTCGACGCCGACGTTACATATTCATTTCGGGAATGTCTCCCCTATCAGCGAAACCCGCCTTCGCATATCGCAACAATCGGACCCACGAAAACAGCGTCATCCCAGCTGAAAGCGCAACATTGCCCGAATTGAAATCATGGGAAATCGAATGTGAACACCCTTGAAATGCATCGAAAATGCAAGGTGCGGGTGCCTGCGTCGAATCTTGACTCGGCCCAGAAACAGTTCAGCAGTTGATGCCGTCGGGGCCATCAACTGCTGAACCGGTGGTGAGTCGGGTCGATTCAGGTCTCCGAATCGCTGCCACCGAGCGAACCGCCGCCGATCGAACCCGCGTCACCGAGCCCGCCGATGATCGCCTCGACGGCACCTCCGATCGCACCCGCGAGACCGCCCTCGACTATGCCTGCCATATCCGCCTCCTCTGATGATGGTGAGATGCCTGAGTGCCGGTCGCGCGTCTCACCTGGTCACACGACTCGGGGGCGACGTTACAGACCGATCACGGAATCGTCCTGCGATATGAATAATTCTTGGTTTGGGTTCTCAAATGCCGTTCTAAACACCACATGAATCTCGCGCGGAATTCACCCGACCGGGAACATTCGCGGGGATTTCATGGTGGCATGGATCAATGGTCAGCATTCACGCGACCGGGACCGGATCACGGTCGTTGACGGCCGCCGACCGCCCGCTCGCACTCGACCTTCTCGCGGCGGGAATGCAGGAGGTCCCGGTCTATCGATGGCTCCTGGGCGAGAACTCCCCGCCCGAAGTGTTCCGGTGGTATGGCGACGTCCTCTTCACCGATCTGCTGCCGGGCCTGCGGGGTCTGTTCGCCACCACCGGGGAATTGACCGGACTGATCGCGGTGGCGGGCCCCGATCATCGGACCCAACCGGTCGACGACGAACTAGCGAACCGTACACGCCATTTCGTGACCGCCCTGGATGGTTTGATTCCACGATTCCGCGAACTCCAGGAGAAATCGCGTGCGCTCACGATTGATACTGCGCACAGCATCGTGTTCGCGCTCGTCCACCCGGCCCATCGAAGGAACGGCACTCTCGCGGCAATGCTCGAACCCGTCCTGCAAGAGGCCCTCGGCGCGGGGTCGCCGGTCACCGCCAGCACGGCCGACGCCCACATGGTCGACGTGTACGCACGGAAGTGGGGCGGCCGGGTCTACGGAGAGTTCACGCTGACCGACGGTCCGACGGTCTGTTTCCTGACCGTCGATCCGCCGCCGGCGGTCTGAGTCCCGGTCAGACCGAGCAACCGCCCGACTGGCTCTGCGACGAGGTGCCGGTCATCTCACTGGTCAGCTGCACGTCCGAACCGCTGATGGCGAACTCGAGTCCGCTGTCGGTCACCTCGAGCGAGTCGACCTGCACCTCGTCGAAGAACGGGCCGAGCGACGACGTCGTGATCTGGTCGACGATCTGCTGCGCGAAGTCCGGCGGGATGCCGAAGACCAGGGCGCTGGCCTTCACGACCTCGAAGTCGACCCGGCCGTCGTTCAGCACCGGTTTGATGGTCGCCGACACCGGCACCTGGAGGACCATGACCGGGAAGGCGGCCTGCACCTCGAAGGTGCCGTCGGCCGCATTGCCGGTGATCTGCTCGACCGCGCCGACGCCACCGGTCGGGGTGCCGGTGCTCTGACCGGATGCCCCGGCCTGCTCCTTGCTGAGTTCGACGATCCGCTCGTAGGGGATGAAACCCGTGCCGTCGAGACTCTGGATGTCGGTGGAGTTCTCGGTGCCCGAGATGCCGTCGGCACGCATGTGCAGACGGACGCCCCCGGCGCTGTCATCGGTGTCGACCTGTACGAACGGGATGTCGCCGCTGCCCTGCAGGAGGATCGGCTTACGGCTGAGCGACACCTCGGTCGGCACGCCGGTCAGTCCGCTGAAGGATTCCTCGAGGCAGTTGGTGACCTTGTTGCGCAGGTACAGCTCGCTGCCGACCGCGGCGATGACCGCGAGGAGCAGCACACCGACGACGCTGAAGGCGACGATCTTGCGGGTGCTCCGCTTCTTGCGCGGGGAGGTGAGGACCGGTCCGCTGCCGGTGCCGTCGGGAGATCCCGGCGGAATCGGTCCCGAGGCGGTCGTCCCGGGCCCGTACGGGTCCTCGCCGGGCGCGAACTGCGAGGTGGGGGGCTTGGCACCGCCGATGGCACCGGTGTCGGCATCGGACGGCGGGATGGCCGAGTAGGCCTGCGCTCCCGGGACGATCGGTTCGGTCGCGAACTGCTCGGTGGCGGGCGGCTCGCCCTGTTCGGTGCCGGACACGGGACGCCATTCGCCGCCCTGGCCTGTCGACGTCGGCTCGCCGGTCGTACCGGGCTGGGAGGGGTCCCCGGCGTGCGGATCGATCTTCGCGGTCTCGTCGGCGTTGTCCCCGGAATCGGGGCGGGGCGTGGTGCTGTCGCTCATGGGTTCCGTCCTGGGTCGTCTGACTCGCGGAGCCGCGTGTGGGCCGGCGTCACGTCGTTGTCCGTCTCGCCGCCGACCGGCAGTGGGCGCTCGTTGGCGAGGACTGCCAGTTGCGTACGGGCTTGGTCGACCAGTGCTAGGTCGAGGTCGTGCACGTCCACCCGGATGCTATCCGGATACGCGGCGACCAACGTACCGAACGGGTCTGTGATTTGGCTGTGTCCGATTCCGGTCGGCGCGCTCGACGACGCGGCCGCGTCGTCGGTGGGAAACGCCTGGTCGACGGCCACGACGAAGGTCGTCGAGTCCAGCGCTCGGGCCGAGGCGAGCACCTCCCACTGACGGAGTTTGCCCGGTCCGGAGCCCCACGACGTGGGTACCACGATCACCTGGGCGCCCCTCCGTGCGAGGTGGGTGAACAAGGCGGGGAATCGGATGTCGTAGCAGGTGGCCACGCCGACGGTGACGTCGCCGACCGCGAAGGTCAGCGGCTCCGCTCCGGCGGCCACATTCTTCGACTCGGTGAATCCGAAGGCGTCGTAGAGATGGATCTTGTGGTACCCGCGGCGTGTCCCGTCCGGGTGTGCGACGACGACGGTGTTGCGGACCCGGCCGTCGCCGGCGGGCGTGAACATACCGGCCACCACCGTGACCTCCGACGCCACGGCGACTTCGGACACCCCGCGCGCCCACGGACCGTCGAGATCCTCGGCGACCGGCTTCAGCGGCACCCCGAACCGGCACATCGTGGCCTCCGGGAAGACGACGAGCTCGGCGCCGCGCGACGCCGCGTCCGCGGTGGCCGCACGCACCGTCTCGAGGTTGGCGGTGGGGTCGTCGGTCGAACTGATCTGGGCCATCGCGACACGCATGACGGCCACATTATCCAGCCGGTGCGACGGTCTCCCAGGGAACCGTGAGCACGTTGTCGGACAGGCGGCGCCGCGGCACCTCGCAGTCGACCCCACGGTCGCGCAGCAGACCGACCGCATGCACCCACCGGGCGCGCGGGCCGTACGGCGCCAGCGGCGCGGCGATGTCCCAGCACTGATCGGCCAGGGCCAGCAGCGTATGGATCCGCTCGCCCGGCACGTTGCGATGGATCAGCGCCTTGGGCAGTCGCTCGGCCAGGTCCGACGGACGGTCCGAATGCTCCGGCGCCCAGCTGAGGGTCAAGCTCACCGGCCCGTCGGCGTCGAGCAGGACCCAGCTGCACCGTCGGCCGATCTCATCGCACGTGCCCTCGACGATGACCCCGCCCGGCGCAAGCGCGGAGCGCATTCGTGCCCATGCGTCGTCGACCTCGTTCTCGTCATACTGGCGCAGGACGTTGAACGCACGCACCACGCGCGGCCGCAGGCCGCCCAGCTCGAAGCCGCCGAGCCCGAACCGCACGCCGGCGCGGGGCTCGACCACGCGGGCGGGGTCGATCTCGAGACCGACCATCTCCAGATCCGGGGCGACCGCGCGGAGCCGTTCGGCCATCTCGACGGTCGTGTCCGGACGCGCACCGTAGCCGAGGTCGACGACCAGCGGCCGGGGCACGTCCAGGGCGGCACGCACCCGCGGGGAGTGGACCATCCACCGGTCCACCCGCCGGAGCCGGTTGATGTTCGTCGTGCCCCGGGTGACCCGGCCCTGCGGTCTGTGCTCGATGCGCTCGGACCTGACGGACGGGCGGCCGGCTCGGATCACAAGTTCTTGTCGACCCAGTCCTTGGCGTACTCGGCCTCGGCGCGGAACAGGTCGACGAGGTTGATCAGGATCATCTGCTCGAGCTTGCCGTTGACGAACGGGACGAAGACCTTCGCCTCACTGGTCCGGCGGATCGTGCAGCCACCGTTCTCGGTGGGGAACAGCTCCTGCCAGCCGTTGAGGCTGCCCGGTCCCGCCGGGATCGAGGCGTTGTAGGTGCCCTTGGTGTTGTCCGGGTCGAACGGGCCCAGGGTCTCCTCGCGGGTGATGACCATGTCCTTTTTCATCACCGTCTGCGCGAGCGCGGGCAGCTGGTCGCGCCCGATCGTCTGCTTGAGGACCACCCGGATACCCGTCTCGTCGGAGACGAAGGAATCGACCTCGCAATGCGGGGAGATCATCTGGAAGCCCGCCATCATGTCGTCCCAGTACTGCTTGATGCTCTGGGCCTGGTAGAGCTTCTCCGCGGACTGCGTGTACCGAGCGGAGTAGCTGAGCCGTCGTGCCATGCAGACCAGGCTACGTCAGCGGATTCTCGGTCTCCCACTCGACGGTGTGTCCGCGCTCGGCGTCGAGCAGCGCCGACAGCTCGCTGACCACCGACTTCTCGATCTTCCCGCCGAACAGCGGGAGATTCACCGACACCTCGGCGCGGTTGTCGGTGGTCGCCGGGTCACCCGACGTCACGGTGGTGCCGGTGACGTCGACCGGCACCGGCGCCCCCTCGACCGTGGCATGTGTCTCCCCCTCGATCCGGTCGCCGACCAGGCGGTACGTGTTCTTGCGCGGGATTCGGAGGTCGCCGGGCATGACCTTGGTGACCGCGGAGGGCAGCTTGTCGGCGGGAATGCCCTGCTGGATCTCGACGGTGACCGTGTCCTCGCTGATGGTCACCTTCTCGACATGCCCGTGCCCGGAGTTCATGCGCTCGACGAGGTCGTGCCAGTACTTCTCGGTGGTGTAGATCGCCCACAGACGCGCGGTGGAGAAGGGATAGGACACCGTGTGCTGCAGCTTGCTCGCCATGGAGAGAACGCTACCGCCCGCCGGTTAACGTTGAGGACGTGACCGACACGCAGGCGCCGCTGAGCGCGCCCCTCGCCGAGCTGACCACCCTTCGCCTGGGTGGGCCCGCGCGCGAGATCATCCGCTGCGAAGACACCCGCACCATCGTGGAGACCATCCTCGACCTCGATGCACGGTCCGAGCCGGTCCTCGTCGTCGGCGGCGGTTCCAACCTCGTCATCGGCGACGCCGGGTTCGACGGGACGGCGGTCGTACTCGCCAGCGGCCGCGTCGAGTTCGGTTCTGGCCGTGAGTCGGGACGGCCGCACGTGGTCGCCGACGCCGGCGTGGGCTGGGACGAGCTGGTCGCCGCGACGGTCGACGCCGGTTTCGGCGGGCTCGAGTGCCTCTCCGGGATCCCCGGCGCGGCCGGGGCGACCCCGGTGCAGAACGTCGGGGCCTACGGCGTCGAGGTGGCCGACATCCTCCGATCGGTTCAGGTCCTCGATCGACGCTCCGGCAACCTGCGGTGGGTCTCCCCCACCGAGCTCGGTCTCGGCTACCGGACCAGCAATCTCAAGCACCGGCACGACTTCGTGGTCGTTGCGGTCTCGTTCTGGCTCAACGACGATCGCGTGAGCCAGCCGATCCGCTACCGCGAACTCGCGACCCGCGTGGGGGTCGAACCGGACGATCGGGTCGACGCCGCCACGGCGCGTGCAGCCGTGCTCGACCTGCGCGCGGGCAAGGGCATGGTGCTCGACACGACGGACTTCGACACCTGGAGCGCCGGCTCGTTCTTCACCAACCCGATCGTGCCGGGCGATGACGCCCCGGCGGTGCTCGACCGGATCGCGGCGCGCGTCGGCGACGATGTCGCGATCCCCACCTATCGCGCAGGCACCGATGACACCGACGCGGCGATCAAACTGTCGGCCGGGTGGCTGATCGAACGGGCAGGCTTCCACCGTGGGCACCCGGGCCCGGACGCGGCGGTCCGACTCTCGACGAAGCACACTCTGGCGCTGACCAATCGGGGCGCCGCGACCACCGCCCAGCTCCTCGATCTGGCTCGCGAGGTCCGCGACGGCGTCGTCGAGGCGTTCGGGGTGACATTGCGGCCCGAGCCGGTTCTGGTCAACTGCAGTCTGTGACGGGAAGGACCGGTCAGACCGACTGGGTGTCCTTCAGATCCGCTGTCTCCCGGGAACTCTCGGCGACGACCTCGTCGAGCAGGGCGTTGAAGCGCTCGGCGGCCTCGATGCTCGACATGTGTCCGACACCCTCGTAGACCACCAGGTCGCGCAGGGAGCCGTTGCGCCGCAACACCTCCGCTATCTGCTCGGCGTGTACCTGCGGGGTGAGCCGGTCCTCGGTGCCGACGACCACGGTGGTCGGCACCGTCAACGCCTCGAGTCCGGCGGTCACGTCGAGCTTCCCCATTGCCGAACCCCATCCGGCCCGAGCGCGCGGCGGGCACGAGCCGATCATCTCGTCGACGAGCTCGACGTGCGCCCGGCGGGCGTGCGGCCCCAGCGCGATGTAGTGCGAGAAGCGGACGCCGTAGGACGTCTTCGGGATCGGAACCGGGACCGAGGTGATCATCTTCGCGGCGGCCGGCGCGAACGGTTTGGCGTACACCGGCAGATCGACCGGGATCAGCAGGTGGTTGTCCATGACCGCCTTGGCGGCGGTCGAGACCAGCACCACCGACGACACCAGCGATCCGACCTTCTCGGGATACTGGGCCGCCCACGACATGATGGTCATGCCACCCATGCTGTGTCCCACCAGGATCGCGCGGCGCCCGGGCGGCACTGCCGCCTCGAGCACCGCGTCGAGGTCCTCACCGAGCATGGCGACGGTCGGTCGGCGGTGGCCGCGCTCACTGCCACCGTGGCCGCGCTGGTCGTAGGTGACGACCCGGCGGGAGCCACCCTCGGAGGCGGCCAGGTGGTTGATCTGCGGGTACCAGTAGGCGGTGTTGCAGGTCCAGCCGTGGACCATCACGATGACGTCGCCGGTGTCGTCGGCGCCGGGGCCGTCGGGGTCACCGTAGACCTCGACATTGAGACGGGCCCCGTCCGCGGTCGGGACCTCGAGACGTTGCGGGGCGTTGTCCGGGCGGGTGAGGAGATCGTCCGGGCCGTCGTCGACGGCGAATTCGGCCTGCAGTGCCTCGCGCGCGAGTCGCGCGAAGACGGTTCCGATCCCCAGCGCGACCACGCCCGCCCCGATCGCGGTGGCAACGCTGCCCGCACTGGCCACTGACTTCGTGTTCATCCGGCACTCCTCACCTGTCGAGGACCTCACTGGTCCTCTGCAAGGCACCGAATCCGGCTCAGCGCCCCGTCTCGGGGTTCAATGTACCAACGTCCGTTGTCTCACAGTCCGCCTGTGCCGGCTCTGACTCCTCGTCGGCGGGCAGGACCGGCGGGGGCACCTCGGCGTCGAAGTAGGTCGCCGCCTCCCCGATCGCCTTGGAGATCTGCTCGTCGAGCGCCTTGCGGAACGTCGTCTCGACGATCTCGTGGGCGATGGGCCGAACCGTCTGGATGAGGTCGGCCATCTCGCTGACGCCGGCCTCGCCCAGGTCGGGGAGGTTCTCGTCGAAGTACTTGTCGGTGATGATCGAGACGAAGCTGGTGGCGACATCTTCGAGGTCTTCCTGAACGCGGACCCACCGGTCGAGCAGGACATCGATGTCGACCCCACTCTTGACCAGGATTTCGGCCCCCTCGAGCAATTCCGGGTTGCGAATCGCGTAGTGCGCGCCGTCCTTCGCCAGCAGTCCGAGCTTCTGGCTGAGCGCGATCGACCGGTCGCTGGCGTTCAGCGTCTTGCGCAACTCGGTGATGGTGATCGTCGCCGCGCGCTTGAAGTTGCGGAACCGGCCGCCCTTCGGTGTGCCGCGCAGGATCTGCTCCACCCGCATGCCGTGATGCGCCGCGTGCAGCAGCTCACTGATGGTGGCGAAGGTGTAACCGCGCTCGAGCATGCGCGAGATCAGGTTCAGCCGGACGAGGTGCTGGTCGGAATACCAACCGGCGCGTCCGCGAATGGTGGGCGGCGGCAACAGTCCGCGGTCCTGATAGACCCGGATGTTGCGAACGCTGACCCCGGACGCCTCCGCCAGGTCGTTGATCCGATACTCCGCCACGATGCGTCAGGCCCTTTTGCTGAACCAGGACTTGCCCTGGATGTCGTCGACCCGTTTGCGTACGTCGACGAGGTAGACGAGCATCGCGACCACTCCGATGATGCCCAGGAAGTTCACCGCACCGAAGAACCAGATGAACAGGGTCGCGGCGGCGAGGATCGAGACCCAGATGACCTTGCTCTGCCGATCCACCGCCGGGAAGGCGTCGGGCCGCTGGATGGCGGCGTGGATGAGCGCGACGGTCGAGGCGATGCCCGCGACCACCGTGAGGGTCAGCATGATCAGACTCTGGCCGTAGGCCATTACGCTGAAGAAGTCCACGTCGAACACTGTAGTCGCGCGAGTGCCGTTTGCTGCGACACCCTACGACGCGGTGCGGTCACCCGGCCCGTCGACGATCATTCGGCGCCGGGAGACGCCTTTTTCGCCGGGGCCTTTTTGGCAGCAGCCTTCTTGGCCGGGGTCTGCTTCGCGGCGGCCTTTTTCGCCGGGGTCTTCTTGGCCGCGGTCTGTGTGGTCGCAGCCTTCTTCGCCGGAGTCTTCTTTGCCGGGGTCTTCTTCGCCGGGGCCTTCTTGGCGGCGGCCTTCGCGGCAGCCCGCTCGGCCGGACCCTTGACGGCGGCGGCCTTCTTGGCGGGCGCCTTGGCCGGCGCCGCCGTCTTCGTCGCCGCCTCCTTTGCCGCCGCCTTCTTCGCCGGAGCGCTCTTGGCCGGGGTTTTCTTGGCCGGCGAACTCTTGGCCGGGACCTTGGTCGCCGGAGTCTTCGTCGCCGGGGCCTTCTTCGCCACTTCTTTCGCCGGCGATGCCTTCTTCGCCGCTTCCTTGGCCGGCGCCGTCGTGACCGCGGCTTTCTCGGCGGGTGCCGGCTTCTTCGCCGGTGCCGCCTTCGTCGCGGCCTTCGCCGGCGGAACGATGTCGCCTTCCGACTTCACCGGCGGCTCGGTGCGTGGCTTCTCGTCGCGGGGCGCATCGTCGGCCCGGTTCGCCAGCTTCAGCGCACGTTCGCCGACCGCCCGCGTCTGCTCGGAGATCGTCCCCAGCGCGTCTTCGGTGAGACCGACGGCGTCGTTGTACACCTTCTCGAGCTTCGGCAGGTTCTCGCCGACGAGCGGTTGTGACTTGAGCTTCTCCACCGCCTCGTCGCGTCGTTCCGCCAGCGCGGTCAGCAGTCCCGCGGCCACCGCGAGGTACGCCTCGGCCACCTTGCGCAGTTCCTCCGGGGAGAACCGCGCCTTCAGATCCTCGATCTCGGCGGGCAATTCGACCGGCAGCGCCGACAGTTTGGTCCTCGCGTCCTCGAAGATGGCCAGTGCCGTGGCGAGCGCCTCGTCGATCCGGGCCTGGGCGTCGTCCCGCGAACCGGTGATCCGCGCCTCGAGCTTGGACTGTGTCGAACCGACCGTCTCGACCAGCTTCGACTGGGTGTTCTCGACGGTCTCGGCGATCTTGGATTGCGCGTCGGCGACCTTCGCCTGGGTCGACCCGACGGTCTCGACGAGCTTTGTCTGGGCTTGCTCGCTCGCGGCCTCGCCGCGCTCACGCACGTCTGCGAGCAAGGCAGCCACCTGCCCCACGGCTGTGGTCAACGGGTTCTCGCTCATCAACTACTCCTTGCCGGTCGACTCGATCGTGTTCTCTTTCCGGAACGACTCGTAGATCTCCAGCAACATCTGCTTCTGGCGTTCGTTGATGGAGTCATCTGCGATGAGAGCATCACGGACCGGGCTCGCGGGCCGTTCTTCGAGTATCCCCGCCCGCACGTACAGGACCTCGGCCGACACGCGGAGACCCTTGGCGATCTGGGCGAGCACTTCCGCCGACGGTTTCCGCAGGCCGCGTTCGATCTGGCTCAGGTAGGGGTTGCTCACGCCCGCCCGCTCGGCGAGCTGGCGCAGCGAGACCTTGCCCGCGACCCGCTGGGACCGGATGAACGCACCGATGTCCTGGGCCGCGTTGGCGACGGCCTCGACCGCCTCCACCGCGATGGGGGTCGTCGAATCAGGGTCGTCGCCGGCCACCTCGACGCCGGAAACGCGGTCAGCAGTGGAGCTTTCACCCGCTGCGGCGGAGTCGGCGACCGAGGTTTCGTCCGCGTCGGGAGACGCTTCACCGTTCTCGGACTGCATCAACGCTCCGTTCTCATGGTGGGGCCCGACGTTCGGCGATGTGTCCGACTCTCGGCCCGTTCTCCCAGTATCAACACCAGCGCTAGCCCGTGCAAGCACACAGCAAACTCCCGATTCGACGCCGCAAACGATGCGTCAGGAGAAGATCAGCACCGAGGTGGAGTAGATGACGAGCCCAGCGAGTGCGCCGACGACGGTGCCGTTGATCCGGATGAACTGCAGGTCGCGGCCGACCTGTAGTTCGATCTTGCGACTCGTGTCATCGGCATCCCAACCACGCACGGTCTCGGTGATGACCGAGATGATCTCCTGTGAGTAGTTCGCGGCGACGTGGTGCGCGACCCGCGCCACCCAACCGTTCATCTTCTCCTGCAGCGGCCGGTCGTCGCGGACACGTTCCGCCAGTTGGATGATGGCGTCCGACAACGTGTTCCGCAGCGTGCTGTTCGGGTCGGACAGCATCTCTTCGATGACGGCCTTACCGGTCTGCCACGCCGTCGAGGCCGCGCCGGTCACCTCGTCGCGTCCCACCAGTTCGAGCTTGAGAGCTTCGAACTTGGCGATCATCTCGGGGTCGTGTTGCAGATCGTCGGCGAACTTCTCCACGAATTCGTGCATGGCACGCCGTAATTCGTGATCGGGATCCACTCGCACCTTGTAGGTGAAGTCGACGAGCTCGCGGTAGATCCGGTCCCCCACCAGACTGTTGACGAACTTCGGCGTCCACTGGGGTCCGTCCCGGTCCACGACCCGATCGATCAGATCCTGGCTGCCGACCGCCCATTCATGAGCCCGGTCACACAGCAGCTGGAACACCGGCTCCAGACGATCCTCGGCGATCAGCTGTTCGAGGATGCGGCCGGTGGGCGGCGCCCACTGGGGTTCGGCCGCCCACTTCAACGCGGCCTGGATGAGTTGTTCGACATCCTCGTCGCGCAGCATCTCCGCGGCGAGCTTGATCGCTCGGGCGGCTTCGCCACTCACCCGCGGCGCGTTGCGCGGGTCGGCCACCCACGTCGACAACCGTCGGGGCAGATCCAGCTGCTCGGCTCGGTACACCACCACATCGGGCGTCATGAAGTTCTCTTCGATGAAGCCGCCGAGTTGCTCGCCGATGTCGTCCTTCTTCTTGCGGATCAGGGCCGTGTGCGGGATCGGGATGCCCAGCGGGTGGCGGAACAGGGCGGTCACCGCGAACCAGTCGGCCAGCGCGCCGACCATCCCGGCTTCGGAGGCCGCGCGGACGTAGCCGACCCAGGCCGCGACGTCGGCGCCGTCGCGATGCTCGAGGTAGCGGGTGAACAGATACACGATCGCGGCGAAGACCAGGAAGCCGGTGGCCACCGCTTTCATCTTGCGAAGGTCCCTGCGTCTGCCCTCGTCGCCGGCGCTGTTCCCGCCGAATCCGGGCGCGGACGCCGTGGCCGGCGGACCGTCGTGCTGACCGGCGACTCCTGGGATGACTGTCGATGCCATGGAACCAGTGTCACCCATCGAGCGACTACGCTGGCTGCGTGATGGCCAACCGCCCGAATCCCGCCGCGGCCGCGCGCGCCGCAGTGGCGGCCGCGGCCAACGTGACGCGCGGGCTGGAACAGGTCCTGACGACGGTCACCGAGTCGGTCGCCGAGACCGGCGCCAAACCCGACGGTCGCAAACAGCGGTGGGAGAAGCACAAGCTCGCCCGACGCACCGAACTCACCGACGGTGTCATCGCCGCGGTCCGTGAACTGGGCGCCGACGTCGGAATGGACGAGATCGCCGCCCACATCGGCGTCTCCAAGACCGTCCTGTACCGCTACTTCGCCGACAAGAGTGACCTCGGCGTCGCGACGACGGTCCGGTTCTTCGAGACGACGATCTACCCGCGACTGACCGAGGCGATCGCCGACGATCTCGACGAGTACACGCTCACCCACACCATCATCGGGGTGTACGTGCACGCCGTCGACGACGAACCGCAGCTGTACCGGTTCGCCCTGGCCAGTTCGCCCACCTCCTCTCCGGCGCCCGCCGATTCGGTGCGACTGGTCACCCAGTTGGTGATGGGCAACATCCAGCTGCGGATGGCCGAACGCGGCGCGGACACCACCGGCGCCGAGCTCTGGTCGCACGCGCTCGTGGGCGGTATCCAGCACGTCGTGGACTGGTGGATGACCAAACGCACCCTCAGCGCCGACGAAGTCGTGGATTATCTGACCATGATGGTCTGGAGCGCGGTCGTGGGTGTCTGGCAGGTCAACGGGTCCCGGGAGAAGTTCCTGGCAGCGCCGCCTGCGCTCTTCGATCCCCCACCCGCCGACCCCCTGCCCGCCGATCCCGCCTCCGGGACCCCCGGCGCCTGATGACGCGCGTCGCTCTCGTCACCGGCGGCAGTCGCGGCGTCGGGTACGGCATCGCTCGTGCGCTCATCGACGACGGGTGGACGACGTATGTCACGTCGCGACAGGGGACCGGCCCCGACGGCGCCCGCGCGCTGCCCTGCGATCACACCGACGACGCCGCGGTGGCCGCGGTGTTCGACGAGATCGCCACCGGCGCAGGCGGTCTGGATCTTCTCGTCAACAACGCGTGGGCCGCGCCGAAGGGTTTCGGCAGGTTCTCCGACCCGTTCTGGAAGCGACCGGTCGACGACTGGGACACCCTGATCGGCGTCGGACTGCGAGCGCATTACGTGGCCTCGGTGCACGCGGCCCGGCTCATGACCGACGCCGGCCGCGGGCTCATCGCCAACATCTCGTCGTTCGGCTCGCGCGGCCATCTGCACTCGGTCCTGTACGGGATGAGCAAGACCGCCCTGGACAAGATGGCCGCGGACATTGCGGTGGAACTGCGGGGCACCGGCGTCAGCTCGATCTCGTTGTGGCTCGGCCTGATCCGCACCGAGCTGTTGCTGTCGCTGGGCGTCGACGAATTCGCCGGTTTCTCGCTCGCCCGCGCGGAGGACCCCGAGTTCGTCGGCCGGGTCATCTCCCGGCTGGCGGCCGATCCCGGGCTGTCCGACCTCAGCGGCCGCACGCTCGTCACCGCCGAACTCGGTTCCGCCTATGGGATCGTGAACAACGATGGCACGCCGCCGGATTCACATCGCACGGCGTTCGGTGGCGGGCCGCTGTTCCCACCCCCGGCCGAGCCGGCGCCCGCATCCGACCCCGAGAGGACCCCATGACCGCTGGTTGGACCACTCCCGCCGCCGATGCCCTGCGCGTCGGGGCCATCGGGCCGATCGCGTCGTTCGACCCGGAGACGACGCCGGGCTTCGACGGCGACAAGGCCTCCGGCACGGAGTTGCTCGCGCAGCGCGGCGAGGTTCTCGCCGATCTCCAGGAGTTGTTGTACGCCAACGGCCGGGCCGGTGACCACCGCTCGGTTCTGCTCGTGCTGCAGGGCATGGACACCGCCGGCAAGGGCGGCATCGTGCGCCACGTGGGCGGGATGATGGACCCTCAGGGTCTGTCGATCAAAGGGTTCGGCAAACCCACGAAAGAAGAGTTGCAGCACGACTTCCTGTGGCGCATCCACCGCGCCCTGCCGCCGGCGGGCCGGATCGGGATCTTCGACCGGTCGCACTACGAGGACGTCCTGCCCGTCCGGGTGCACGACCTCGTCCCGCAGTCGGTGTGGGAGAAACGCTACGACCTGATCAACCAGTTCGAGTCCGAACTCGTCGCCGGCGGGACCACCGTAGTGAAGTGCTGCCTCGTGGTGTCGAAGGACGAACAGAAGAGCCGCCTCGCCGCGCGCCTCGAAAGACCGGACAAGTACTGGAAGTACAACCCGGGCGATGTCGACGAACGCGGTCACTGGGATGACTACCTCGAGGCATATCAGGCCATCTTCGACCTGACCGACCGCGACTCCGCGCCGTGGTTCGTCATCCCGTCGAATCGCAAGTGGTTCGCGCGCCTCGCGGTGTGCGAACTGCTCATCGACGCGCTCACTCGCCTCGACCTCGACTGGCCCGCCGCCGATTTCGACGTCGAGGCCGAGAAGAGACGACTCGCCGCCGCGGACTGAATTCCGCTCCCCAATCCGAAAGAGCCGCACACCAAATGGTCCCTGATCCGAAAGAGCCACACACTTATTGGTCCCTGAGGTGCGAGCGAAGCGAGCCACGAAGACATCCCAGGGGTGCAAGGTGTCAAGCGGCGAGGTTGGCGCGGTGGTTCCAGGCGGTGTGTTCGTTGTAGAGGGTGCGGTGTTTGAGGCAGCCGTGGAGGATGCCGATGAGCCGGTTGGCGAGCGCACGCAAGGCTTGGGGGTGGGACTTCTTCTGATCTCGCAGGCTGTCGTAGTAGACGCGGGCGCCGGGACTGCCGGTCAGCGCGCTTTGCGCCATCGCCATGGCGGCGGCGTTGAGGCGGGTGTTGCGGATATGGCGGGCCAGCACGACGTGCCCTTTGCCTGAGGCGATGGTCCGTGGTGAGGTGCCGGCATAGTTTCTGCGAGACTTGGCGGTGGCATAGCGTTCGGGGTCGTCCCCGAACTCGCCAAGCATCCGGGCGCCGGTGATGTCACCGACTCCGGGCATGGACAGGTAGATCTCGGCGTCGGCGATGCGCTCTAAAAGACTGGGCCATACTGGTTTCCAGTTGATCAATTTGGGTGTTGAGCGTCGTCAGCATGTTCACCGTCACGGTCACGGTCGCCGCATACGCTGCGGTAAGTGCCTCCGGTGCGCTCAGATGACCGCCCCCACGCAGGGCCTGCTGGATCTCGCGGGCACGGGTATCGGTATTGCGTTGGCGGCCACCCTTTTTCAGAGCTGATCGGATCGCCGCGACCGTCAGTGCCGCTCCCTGTCGTGGGGTGGGAGCGCGACGCAACACCGCCAGGCAGTCTTTGTGGGCGAGGTCGCCGCCGAAGGCATCGACCGCGGCCGGATAGTAGGCGCCCAGTTGAGCGCGCAACACGTTCTGTTGTGCTGAGCGCGCCCACACCAGATTCTGATGCGTACGGGCCATCACCGTGATCGCCTTGACCTCGACGGTGTCGGCGGCGACCAATCGATGATTGTGCCGGTCGGTCCGCACCAGATCAGCCAGCGTTTTCGCGTCAGCCTTATCGGATTTGGTGCCCCCGACATGGTGGCGGTCGCGGTACCGCGACACCGACAACGGGTTGATCGCATACACCTGATAGCCCGCGGCGACCAGGGCGGCGACCCACATGCCGTGATCGGTTTCGATCCCCACCACCACCTCAGAGGGGTCGTGGGCGAACCGGGCGAGCAGGTCATGCATCGCCGTCACGCCGGCCGCGTTCTCGGGTAGTCGGCGGGTGGCCAGGGTGGTGCCGTGTTCATCCATCACGCACACGTCGTGATGATCCGACGCCCAGTCGTTGCCCACACAGATCATGTCGGTCGTTCACCTCGTCTTCGGTCGTCTCGATCGATCGTCGGTGTGAACCTTGGGGTGATCACCCTTGACGCGGCCTAATGGATCAGTGCTCACCCCACATGGTTCAGGGGGCACGACATCCCAGAAGCGTTCTAGCGGGTGATCCTTACCCGGCCAGGCCACGGTCTTCGTGTAGAAATCCGACACCGTTTCAGGGTCTCGGAGTGGTCACCGGCCGGGAAGGCTCACACAAACCAGCATCCCCTGCAGGACGCCGATCCACCCCCATTAGGGTCTTCGCAACTCGCCTCGCCAGGCCCTTCGTGGCTCGTCGCTTGCGCTCCTCGCACCTCAGGGACCAGGGGTTATGCGGTTATTTCGGATCAGGGAGCTAGAATCGGGCGCCGACTGAGCACCCCGTGCGCCGCCAGCCCGACGACAAGCGCCCAGAACGCGCCACCGATCCCCCCGAAGGTGACGCCCGCGGCCGCGGTCACGAACGCCAGTGCCGCGGGAATGCGGAACTCCGGCTTCTCGAACGCCCCCATGATCGCGGCCACGAACGTGGCCAGGAGCGCAAGTCCCGCAACGGCTTCGAGCAGTCCGTCCGGCGCGATCGCCGTGACGACGACCAGCGCACCCGACAGCACCGCTAGTACGAGGCTCGTCGACCCCGTCGCCACACCGGCGATCCATCGCCGTGATCGGTCGGCGCCCGCCTCCGGACCCGCGGCCAGTGCCGCGGACAGCGCCGCGAGGTTGATGGCGTGCCCGCCGAACGGCGCTCCGAGTACGGTTCCCACGCCGGTCACGAACATCGCCGGACGCCAGGGCGTCTCATAGCCGAAGGACTTGAGCACGGCCACCCCGGGAACGTTCTGCGAGGCCATGGTGACGATGTAGAGCGGGACCGCCAGTCCAACGATCGCCGTCGCGTCGAAAGTCGGTGTCGTCCAGACCAACTGCGGCCACCACGTCTCACCCGCCCAGCCGTCGTATCCCTCGACGGCGAGGTTGACCCCGATCACGACCAGCGCGGTGACCAGCGCCAGTGGCAGCGCCCACCGAGGCAGCCACCGCATCGCGAGGAGCCACACGACGAGGATCGGAAGTGTCGACCACGGTTGTGCGGCCAGCGACGTCATCGGCGCGAGGCAGAGGGTGAGCAGCACGCCGGCCAGCATGGCCTGGGCGATCGGCGTCGGAATCCGGCCGATGAGTTCGCCGAGTGCGGGGACCAGTCCGGTCGCGAGGATCAGCAACCCCACCACCAGGAACGCCCCGACCGCCGCCGTCCACCCGGCGTCGTAGGACGCACCCGCCGACACGAGGAGTGCCGCGCCCGGGGTCGACCACGCCAGCGTCACCGGTCGGCGGGTGCGCAGCGACAGCACAATCGATCCGAGTCCGAACAGAATCGTCAGCACGAGCAGACCCGACGCCGCTTGTGCCGGACTGGCGCCCACGGCCCGCAAGCCGGTGACCACCACGACGAACGACGAGGTGAAACCAACAAGCGAGGTGACGACTCCGGCGATGATCGGCTCACTGCGAGCCGGCGGCGCGGGACTGGTCAGGTCGCGAGCATAGCGGTATCGTTCCGTAAACAGAACAGTGGTTGTCGGCAGCGACGGGAACGAGACGAGGACGATGACACCCGGCGAGGATCGACGACGCGCGGTCGGGGCCCGGATCTCCGCCATCCGAAAGCAGCGGGGCCTGAGCTTGTCAGGCCTCGCCCGGGAAGCGCGGATCGGCAAGGGTTCGCTGTCCGAACTAGAAAGTGGACAACGAAATCCGACCCTCGACACGCTGTACGCCATTGCCGGTCCGCTCGGCGTGCCGCTGTCCGCCCTCCTGGGCGAGGAATCCGGAGTCGAAGGCGCCGGCCCCCACCTCGCCGCCCGGGTGCTCCACGTCGAGCATCACGACGACGGCTCGGTCACCGAGGTTTTCTGGTTGCGCGTCAGCCCGGGCGGGACCAGGGAGTCGCCCGCGCACGGGCCCGGCGTCATCGAGCACGTACATGTCGTCAGCGGCCATCTCCGGGCCGGTCGCGCCGGCGAGGAACGCGCGGCGGGACCGGGCGAATCCCTGCACTGGCTGTCCGACGTTCCGCACACCTACCGCAGCGACGACGGCGCGCTCGCGGTCCTCACCATCCGGACGCCCTGACCGCACCCGCCGCGGAGTCTCGCTCCCGCGGTGCTGTTTCCGTCCCGCTGATGAGATCCGATCAGCGGGACGGAAGCGGGACCGCGGGACTCAGCTCATCAACTCGAACTTTTCCAGCCATGGCCGGAGCAGGCCGATGAAGGATCCGTCCTCGAGCATCGACCAGGTCCAGCGCACGACGACGGGGCCCAGCGCGCGGATCTCGTCCTCGCGCAGCTTCTCCTGCAGTACGACATCGGCCACGGTCTTCCCTGATGGCCGGAGGCGGCCGTATTTGACCATGCCGTCGAACTCCCCGACGAGCTTCGCCTCCCAGTCGAAGTCGACATGGTAGACGCCGCTCCGCCCACAGTACTCGTGTTGCAGTCGTGGAGCCGGCAGGCCGGCCTCGATCATCTGCGCCCGACTCCACGATTCGCCGACACTTTCGGCCGCCCCATCGGCCAGTGCCAGCGCACGCCGAGCCACTCTGCCCCCCTGCCGACGACGAGAGGTGAGGATCCGCCCCATGAGCTCACGATCGGCGCCTGCTCGAAGTGCCTGGTCGAAGGCGGTGAGGGCCTGTGCGAAGTCGCCCCCGGCTGCTACATCGACAGCGGTTCGCTCGATTCTGGTGACGGGTATTCCGTCGACGACGGCGAGCTCGTCTGCCGTCAGGGTGGCGGCGTGGACGTGACGATGCGTCGCGATAAATCCGCCGGCCTTCTTGCCGTTGGTGACGTGGACGCGTTCGGTGGCGGGCTTCAGCAGCGGAATGCCGAGCACCGCGGCGGCCGAGACGTGACTCAGCGGCAACTGTGGTGCGCTCGCCGGCTGTGACGTGGCGATCGCGACAGACTTGAGGCGGTGCAACTCCTGGTCGCCTTCGTGCCCGGCGAAGTCGTCGGATGCCGGCACGTAGACGCCGGGGATGAGCCGGATCAGGTCCCCGGCGGATACCGCTGCAGCAAGCAGGTTGTCGGAGAAGGCCGCATCGAGTGCGGCGCCGCGACGGATCAGACCGTAGCGGTCCAGTGGGTAGCTGGTCATCTCTGTTCGACGCAGCGGAGGGCGTTTCGGCTCCATCGGGTTTTCCCCAACCTTCCCGCGGTCCCGCTTCCCTCCCGCTGATCAGATCTCATCAGCGGGACGGAAACACCACCGCGAGACAGGGACCTCGTCCCGAGACAAAGGCGCCCCCCCCCCCACACACGACAACGCCCCCGCCGGAAGCGGGGGCGTTGCCGGATGCGACTGTGTGCGACTTACTTCGCGGTGGTCGGCTTCTTGACCGGGGCCTTCTTGGCCGGCGCCTTCTTGGCGGCGGTCTTCTTCACGGCCGGCACCGGGGTGTCCTTGGCCTCGGCGACCTTCTTGGCCGGCGAAGCCTTGGCGGCACGGCCCTTGGCCTCGACAGTGCCTGCGGCGCCGTCGATCTCCTTGGCCGCGTCGTCGGCCTGCTCCTTGACGCTGCTGCCGGCCTCTTCGATCGCGACGGCGACGTCCTCGACCTGCTCGCTCGCACGGCCGGCGAGCTTCGCCGCACGATCACCGACGAGGCGGGTCTGGGTCGACACGACGCCGAGGGCGTCCTCGGTCAGGTCGACGGCGTCGTTGTAGACCTTCTCGGCGCGCGACAGGTTCTCCTGGACGAGCGGCTTGGTGCGCAGGCGCTCGAGGGTGGCCTCGCCGCGCTCGGCGAGCGAAGTGTAGAAGCCGTAGGCCTTCTCGACGTAGGGGTCGGCGAGGCGCTTGAACTCCTCGGCGGTCAGCTTGCCACGCAGTTCGTCGAGGTCGCTCGGGACCTCCTCGGACAGCGAGCCGATGCGGGTCTTGGCCTCGTCGAAACGCGTCTGGGCGGCCTCGGGCAGATCCGTGATCAGGGTCTTGGTCTCGGCGTAGCGGGCCTCGAGACGCGACTGGGCGGTCTCGGCAGCAGCCTCGGTGCGCTCACGCAGTTCGGTCAGCTTCTCGGTCACCTGGGCGAAGGCGTAGTCGCCGGCGCCGACGGCGGCATAGAGGGGGGCGTAGTTACGTTCGGTGGTGGTCACAGTGGACTCCTTCGGTCGGGTCACCAATCGCGCTGCAGCACATGCGGTCTCGTTGATCTCGGCGACTTCGCCGGGCGCATGTCGGAACAATCCGTCGCCTGCCGCCTCGAAACGGTCGGTGTTGCAAGCCAATTCGATTCGGCTCACACCGCGCGAGATAAGGGAACCGCGGCGCCATCGGTATTGGTGTTTCCGATAACCAGTATCCACGCTGTGCTAGCAAATGCAAGCATCTTGCTAACACTCGTGACACACGTCACCCCAGAGGGCCCGCCGGACCGGCGTCGATCAGGCGTACCGGTAGAAGCCGTCGTCGGCCTTCTTGCCCAGTCGCCCCGCCTCGACCATGCGCAAGAGCAGCGGAGGCGGTGCGTAGAGCGGCTCCTTGAACTCCTCGTACATCCGGTCGGCGATGGCCTTGATCGTGTCGAGTCCGACTAGATCGGCCAGCTTGAGGGGACCCATCGGGTGCGCACACCCGATGACCATGGCCTTGTCGATGTCGTCGACGGTCGCGACACCGCTCTCCACCATCCGGATGGATGAGAGCAGATACGGGATCAGCAAAGCGTTCACGACGAATCCGGATCGATCGGCCGACCGGACCACCTGCTTGCCCAACACGTCGTGGGCGAAGGTCTCGGCGCGCTCGACGATCTCCGGAGCGGTCGTCAGGGTGGTGACGAGTTCGACCAGCGGGAGAACCGGTACGGGGTTGAAGAAGTGCATGCCGATGACGCGGGCGGTGTTCTGGGTTGCCATGCCCAGCTTCATGATCGGGATGGACGATGTGTTCGACGCCAGGACTGCCCCGGGGTCGGTCACGACCTTGTCGAGTTGGGCGAAGATCTCGGTCTTGACCACCTCGTCCTCGACGACGGCCTCGCACACGAGGTGGCGATCGGCGAAGTCGCCCAGGTCAGTGGTGAAGCGGAGTCGCATCGACGCCTGGTCGCGTTCGCGTTCGGTCAGTTTGCCGCTCGACACACCGCGATCGAGTGATCGGAGAATCCGGGCGCGACCGGCGACGACGAGTTCTCGGCTGTGCTCGTAGACGAGCACGTCGGCGTGGGCCCGCGCGCACACCTCGGCGATCCCCGCGCCCATCTGCCCCGCCCCCACCACGCCGACGCGGGAGATCTTCTGGTTTGTCATGTCGGCTCCTCGGGTGAAAACGTCCTCGGCAAGAACCGATTTCGCAAGAACATGGGTGACCCTCCGGGCACGCGTCGAGCCCGGGATACGCCAACAGGCGGCCCGCAGCGAAAGCCGCGGACCGCCTGCCTGGTTCGCCTAGATCACAAAGGTGGCGAGTTCCTAGTGGAACTGGCCTTCCTCGGTCGAGCCCTTGAGAGCAGCGGTCGAGGTGTTGGGGTCGACGGTGGTGGCGATGTTGTCGAAGTAGCCGGCGCCGACCTCACGCTGGTGCTTGACGGCGGTGAAGCCGCGCTCCTCGGCAGCCTTGAACTCGCGGTTCTGCAGGTCGACGAACGCCGACATCTGCTCGCGGGCGTAGCCGTAGGCCAGGTCGAACATGCCGTAGTTCAGCGAGTGGAAGCCGGCCAGCGTGATGAACTGGAAGGTGAAGCCCATGGCGCCCAGCTCGTTCTGGAACTTCGCGATGGTGCTGTCGTCGAGGTGCTTGCTCCAGTTGAACGACGGGCTGCAGTTGTAGGACAGCAGCTGGTCGGGGTACTCGGCCTTGACGGCCTCGGCGAACTTGCGGGCCAGCTCGAGATCCGGGGTACCGGTCTCCATCCAGATCATGTCGGCGTAGGGCGCGTAGGACTTCGCACGCTCGATGCACGGCTCGATGCCGTTCTTCACGTGGTAGTAGCCCTCGGCGGTGCGCTCACCGGTGACGAACTGCTTGTCGCGGTCGTCGACGTCGGAGGTGATCAGCGTCGCGGCCTCGGCATCGGTGCGGGCGATCACGACGGTGGGGACACCGGCGACGTCGGCGGCGAGACGAGCCGAGTTCAGGGTGCGGACGTGCTGCTGGGTGGGGATGAGCACCTTGCCACCGAGGTGGCCGCACTTCTTCTCCGACGCGAGCTGATCTTCCCAGTGGGTACCGGCGGCACCCGCGGCGATCATGGCCTTCTGCAGTTCGTAGACGTTGAGGGCGCCGCCGAAGCCGGCCTCACCGTCGGCCACGATCGGCACGACCCAGTTGTCGACCGAGTTGTCACCCTCGACGCGGGCGATCTCGTCGGCACGCAGCAGCGCGTTGTTGATGCGACGCACGACGCTCGGGACCGAGTTGGCCGGGTAGAGCGACTGGTCGGGGTAGGTGTGGCCGGACAGGTTCGCGTCACCGGCGACCTGCCAACCCGAGAGGTACACGGCCTTCAGGCCGGCGCGGACCTGCTGCACGGCCTGGTTACCGGTGAGAGCGCCCAGGGCGTTGATGTAGCTGCCGTCACCCTTGGTCACGCCGTCCCACAGGATCTCGGCGCCGCGGCGGGCGAGGGTGTGCTCCTCGACGACCGAGCCCTGGAGCTCGGCGACCTGCTCGGCGGTGTAATCGCGCTTGATGCCCTTCCAGCGCGGGTTGGTGTCCCAGTCCTGCTGGATCTCCGCGGCGGTACGGGGCTTTCCGACGTTGCTCATTGGCTGCTTCGCTTTCGTTGTCCTGCTCGTCCCGACCGGGGACCGGATCGGGGCGACGGCCCGGCGCGCCGCCGGAACCTCTCTGCTGACAGACAGCCGATGTCCTCGTCTGGGGTGTGTGATCGCGATCGGCGTCAGTCTCGGCCGAAGTTTGCGAACCCGTCGACGTGGTATCGGTGGTGCCTGCAGCAAGGGTGCCACAACACAAACCCGCAGGTCCAACCCTCGAAGCGTGTAAATATGGGTTATTTTTCGCCACCTGTTTGCAAAGTTTGCAAATATAGTTCTGTGAACGCAGGGTCTACTTCCGCCAAAAAGTACGTCCGTACTGGGATTTTCTACTCACGAGTAGTCGAGCCGATCCGTGGTCTCGGAGGCCCTCGGACCCCGACCTCGACGGCCGGATACCCGAAAGTGATGTCCATCACACCAGTGCGGCACGGTCCGCGGACAGCGGACGGCGGCCGTCAGGGTGTGGTGACGCGCTCGACGGCGGTCTCGAAGAGATCCGCGAACACCGACGGTTCGATCGGCTCCACCGGGATGGCCGGCGGATCGCTCGCACGGGTGGTCGCACCCGACACCGTCAGCTGCATCGTCACCGGCCCGGATGCCGGCCGGTCGAGCACGGCGTACCCGGCGAACCCGATCTGCCGCCGGACACCGCCATCGGGCAGGGTCGTCGTGACGTCGGATCGCGTGAGCAGCATCTGCTCCCCTGGCAGCAACCCGCCGTCGATCTCCGGCTGGGGCAGTTCGGTGTACACCGTGAGCACCCGACTGCCCGCGAGGTTGCCGGTGGTGATCTCCGTCGTGGTCCGAGAGCAGCGGCCGGTCGTGGTGAGCCGGTCGGCGTCGATGTCGCGCGATGCGGTGGTGACCAGTTCGACGAGGGTGCCCGTCGCTCCGTCACGGGCGGCCAGCACCGCCGAGTTGTCGGCGGTCAGCTGGTCGTTGAGCGCGGCGTCGGAGGTGGGCCGGCAGTACTCGGGCGTGACGCGCACCGATCGGGAGGCGTCGATGGCGGCCCGGTTCCCGGCGACGAGATCCACCACCGACAGCGGGGCGGAGGTGTACCCCGGCGGCAGCTGGGCTTCGGACAGCACGAGATCGGCGGGACCGCGGGGAGCCGTCGTTTCCCCCGGGTCGCCCGCGCACCCCGCGAGGCCGAGCGCCACTGCCACGATCGACGCGGCCAGCGCTACCGGCGGGCGGCGTCGGCCGAGGAGGGGTAGCACGCGGTCACCGTACCCTGGGAACGACGCGCGACGCGGCAGCACCTGTCCGGGAGGTGGACGATGAGCAGGACCTACGTGGGCTCGCGGTTGCGCCAGTTGCGTTCCGAGCGCGGCCTGTCGCAGGTTGCCCTCGCGCAGACCCTGTCGATCTCGGCGTCGTACCTGAACCAGATCGAACACGATGCCCGTCCGCTGACCGCGTCGGTGCTGTCCAAGATCACCGAGGCCTTCGGCGTCGACGCCGGGTTCTTCGACAGCCAGGACGATGTCCGGCTGGTCGCCGAGCTGCGTGAGGCGCTGCTCGACGACGACCTCGAGGCCTCCCCCGGCGCACTCGACGCCCAAGGGCTCAGCGCGATGGTCGCGTCGCATCCCGAGATGGCCCAGGCGATGGTGAACCTGCACCGCCGCTACCGGGTCGCCACCGATCAGCTCGCGGCGGCGACCGACGAGCGGGGCGACCGCAGCATGCGGGGCACCATCAGCGCGCCGCACGAGGAGGTGCGGGACTATTTCTACCAGCGCCGCAACTACATTCACGAACTCGATGTCGTCGCCGAGGAGATGACGACCCGGATGCGGATGCACTCCGCCGACATCCGGCGCGAGATCATGAACCGCATCGAGAGCGTCCACGGCATCAGCATCGTGCGCCGCGTCGACCTCGGGGACTACACCCTGCACCGGTTCGACCGCGAGGCCCGGCGTCTGGAGTTCTCCGCGTCGCTCTCGGCAGGTCAGCGGACGTTCAAACTCGCCAGCGAGCTCTGCTATCTCGAGTACCAGGACCTCCTGGACAAACTGGTCGACGAGGCGAACTTCAGCGGTGAGGACGCCCGGGCGCTGGGACTTCTCGGTCTGGCGAACTACTTCGCCGCCGCAGTCGTCCTTCCCTACAGCCAATTCCACGGCGCCGCAGAGGATTTCCGGTACGACATCGAACGCCTCTCGGCCTTCTACGCCGTCTCCTACGAGACGATCTGCCACCGCCTCTCGACGCTGCAGCGGCCCAACCTGCGGGGCATCCCCTGGTCGTTCGTGCGCGTGGACCGAGCCGGGAACATGTCGAAACGTCAGTCCGCCACCGGTTTCCACTTCTCGTCCAGTGGCGGCACCTGTCCGCTGTGGAACGTCTACGAGACATTCGCCTACCCCGGCAAGATCATCACCCAGATCGCCGAGATGCCCGACGGCCGGAACTACTTCTGGGTTGCGCGCACCGTCGAACGCCGCGCCACCCGCTACGGACAGCCCGGCAAGACCTTCGCGATCGGCATGGGATGCGAACTGCGCCACGCCGCGCGGGTGATCTACTCCGACGGTCTGGAGATCGGACCGCAGGCGCATGTCACACCGATCGGCGCCGGTTGCCGGGTGTGCGAGCGGACCAACTGCGCCCAGCGCGCGTTCCCCGCAGTCGGAGCGTCACTTCGCATCGACGAACACACCAGCAGCGTCTCGCCGTACATGAGCCTCACCGAAACGCGCCCCGCCGCGCCCTGATCCACCCCCCTCTGCTCCCTGAGGTGCGAGGAGCGATAGCCCCCGGGCCGAGCAAGCGACGAAGGAGCGCGTCGAGGTCGACGAGCCACGAAGGGCCGCAGCACAACTCATCGACACTCGTCCCGAGCGGGCACTCCGCGCAGACGTTCGTCGAGCCAGGTCGCGGTGTCCGGGAACCCGACCGCAGCCGCCGTCACGTGTTCGGCCTCGTACTCCCGGTACGTCACCGTCGCACCGAGATCGCACTGCTGGGCGGCGAGCGCCCGTGCCTGGGTTGCGGGAACCCACCACTCGTAGCGCCCGTGGTAGATCAGCAATGGCATCGACGCCTTCAGATCCGACATGGACGTGACCTCGAAGAGCTCTTCGGCGATCGCGGAGTGGAACGGATCGGGGTCGGTCGACAGGAGCTGCGTCGGCAGGTGAGCGATCCCGAGGTTGCCCATGTCATCGGTGCAGATGTTGCGGATCTCCGACGTCGCAAGCCATCTCGCCAGATGGTTCGACATCTGGAGGACCTCGGGCCGTTCTCGGGCGACGCCGAGCATCGCGGCGTGGAAGACCCCGGACGCGAGGTTCGCGTTCATGGCGCCGGCGAGTGTCCGGTAGTCGGCGGGCACCCCGCCGATGGCCGCCCCCACGAACCGCCCGGCGATGTCGGGCGCATACTTCGCGGCCAGCTTGGCCGCGCCGTGGGTGGCGATCGCCCCGCCGGAGTAGCCGACCATGGCGACCGGTCCGCGGGCGAAGTTCGCCGGGTCGAGAGCGCCGGCCGCGCGCAACGAGTCGAGGATCACGTGGCCCGCGACATACGGCTCGGCGTAGGCCATCCGGGGCCCGGTGTGGTCGGGCACGAGCACCGCATAACCCCGGTCCAACGCGAGCTGGGTGAACGGCGGGATGAGATCGGTCTCGTTCGTGTTGTTGGTGAAACCGTGCGCGTAGGTGAAGCCCGTCGTGCACTTGGTGCCCAGCGCGACGATCGGCGAGTTGTTGACCAGGACGGGGCGGTCTCCCCGCCCGGTCCAGGCCTTGGCCGGCACCAGCAGGGTGGCCGTGCCGAACATCGGGGCACCGTTAGCGTCGGTCGTCCGGAACTTGACCTGCCGCGCCGATCGCAGCGGGACGAAGACCAGGGGCTGTGCCACCCGGGTCACCGACCGCGTGGTCAGGACCTCACCGGGTGTCCGCGCGGCCAGACCGGCCGGCCAGTGGTCGAAGAACCGGTCGCCACTGGGCGACGGCATGATCGCCTCGCGCAGTTCTTGCAGTTCACGGGAGGCGCCGGGAATCCGGGACCGTTCCGGGATGCGCGACAGCTTCGCGACCGGCGGCGCCGGGATCAGGCCGTCGAGGTCCGCCGGCAACTGTGGCGGGACCGCGGTGAGATTGGGCGGCTCGGCGTCGGCGGGACCACTCGTCCCGGTCGGGCCCGCGAGGAGCGCCACGGCGGCACACGTCGCCGTCACCGCGACCGCTGCGCGTCGGACCGATCGTCGAAGAACACCCCTGGCCGGCATCGCCAACCTCCCGTCTCACCTCGGCCATCGTCGAGTCGCCCGCCCCCCGGCAGCACCTCTGACGACTCGAACCGCGATGACCTCCGCCAATGCTAGTCGGTGACGACGGCCCACGCGGGAGCGACCATCCATGGCGGCACCCATGTAGTCCGGTCGGGTGACACGCGAAACCGCCTATCGCGCCGCACATCACGGTTACATCTCGGCGCGGCGACCATCGATGCGCAACGGACGTCCGCGCCGGGTCGACTGTTCTAAGGTCACCGACGAAGCGCTCTTCGACGCGGAGGCACCGCCATGACGAGAACCCGGCACGCGCTTCGACGCCGGGCGGTGCGGACGGCCACCGTGGTGGTGGTCGCCGTGCTGCTGGTGGCCGCGCTGCTGGTGGCCGCCGTCGGCTCGCTGTCCGCCGGGCCATCGGCCGCGGACCCGCCGAACATGATGCCGCTGCCGCCGCCCGTCGCAGGCGCCATCGACCGTGCGGTGCCACCGCCGCCCATTCCTCGGCTTCGCACGATCCCGCCTCGTGCGCGGGCCGACGGATTCGACCACCGCGCACTCGAATTGCGCGAATCCATCCTGCCGTCCCCGACAGGTGACCCGATGTTCGACCGGTGGCCGGCCGACCTGGATTCACGCGCCCCGGGAGACGCGATCGCCACCCGCGACGTCACCGCCGACGCCGGGCCGGTGGTGACGGTACCGCTCCGATCGGCGACGCTGATCAAGTTCCGCAGCACCGATGCCGTCGGGGCGCCGATCTTCGGCACCGCGACCCTGCTGGTCCCGCGTCGAACGGCCAGGGCACCGACGCCGATGCTCGTGAACAACCTGCCGATCGACTCACTCGGTGCCGCCTGCACACCCGGATACACACTCGCGCACGGGTTTTCCATCGCGACGGGCGTCACCGACCTGATCCCGCCGACGACCCAGCTGGCGCTGCACGAGGGCTATGCGGTGCTCGTGCCCGACCACCAGGGACCCCGGATGGCCTACGCGGAGCCGGTACTCGCCGGGCACGTGATTCTCGACGCCGTCCGCGCGGCCCTCCACGTGCGCCCGGAATTGTTGCGCCGCAGTCGGATCGCCATGACCGGGTACTCGGGCGGTGCCATCGCCACCCACGGTGCGGCGAAACTACTGGGCGAGTACGCAAGCGAGCTCACCGACCGCATCGTCGGCGCGGCTCTCGGCGGTGTCCCGGCCGACTTCCGCATGCTGGTCGGGAGCATGAACGCGAACCTCGCGACCGGCCTGTTCCACGCGGCCACCGTCGGCATCGCGCGCGAGCGCCCGGAGATCCTGGCCCTCGCGAACCGGCCCGCGCGTTGGCTCGCGTCGTCGCCGTTGAAGAACGTGTGCGTGATCCCCGAGGCGGTGGCCGGTGGCACCTTCCTGCCGATGCAGTTGCTCTCGAGTGATCCCGACCCGTTCCGGTCGCCGACCGCCGAGCGGATCTATCGGCTGACCGCGATGGCCTACCGCGCCTCGGTGATCCCGCTGCTGATCTACCACGGGACCCACGAGTGGTGGATACCCGCGGCCGGCGCCCGCGCCCTCTACCGCGAACAGTGCGCCCTCGGTGCGGTCATGGCCTACCGCGAGGTCTTCGGTGAACACGTCAGCGCGGCGCTGCTCGGCTTCCCCGTCGCCCTCGACTGGCTCGACCGCCGGCTACGCGGCGAACCGGCCGTCGACGAGTGCCGCCGCTGAGCGTCGAGGAGCCGCCCTGGTCAGAAGACGAGGACGCGAAGGTTCTCGGCGACGCACGCGGGCTTCGCCTCGCCCTCGATCTCGACGGTGTTGGTGACGACCATGTTCACGCCCTTGGGGGTCTCCTCGATCGAGGTGATCACCGCGTTCGAGCGGATGCGGGCGCCGACCTTCACCGGGTTCGGGAAGCGCAGCTTGTTCATGCCGTAGTTCAGGACCAGCTTGGGGCCCTCGACGGTGAAGATCTTCCCCGCGATCATCGGCAGGAGCGACACCGTCAGGTACCCGTGGGCGATGGTCGTCCCGAACGGACCGGACTTCGCACGCTCGGGGTCGACGTGAATCCACTGGTGATCGCCGGTCGCATCGGCGAAGGCGTCGACTCGTTCCTGGGTGATCTCGAGCCACTCGCCCGAGCCGAGGTCCTCGCCGATCGCGGCCTTCAGTTCGTCGACACTGGTGAACGTCCGTGTGGTGTGCGTCATAGTCCGCGTAGTCTACCGTGGGCCCATGGGCACACCTCGCGTTGCACCGGGTGGTTTCCGGGAGCTCGGGCCGGTCAATTTCGTCTTCGCGCGAGGGGCTGCACGCGTCATGGGTGTCGACGACGCGCACATCTTCTCCACCCTCGGGCGCGCGAAGGGGTTGTTCCGCGGCTGGCTCCACTTCAGCAGTCGCCTCATGCCATTCGGCGTGTTGTCGCGCAAGGACTCCGAGATGGTGATCATCCGGGTGGCCCACCTGCGACATTGCGACTACGAACTCGACCATCACCGGCGCCTCGGACGACGCGCCGGGATCACCGCCGACGAGTTCGACCGGATCCTGGCGGGTCCCGACGCCGGGTGGGGTGATCGTGAACGGGCGATCCTGCGGGCCGTCGACGAACTCGTCGAGACCAAGGACGTCTCCGACATCGCATGGCAGGCGCTGTCCCGGCACCTCGACGAGCGCAAACTCATCGGGTTCACCCTGCTCGTCGGTCAATACGACAGCCTCGCGACCACCATCCACACGCTGCGCGTCCAGCGCGACACCCGGTCCTGAGATGGAGTCGATCGCGCAGCGACTGATGCGCAACGAGTACTTCGCCGAGATCTACGAACACATGTGGCGGCCGACCTTCACCCGGCTCTTCAGCCTCGGTGGCCGTTCCACCGCCGACTTCGACCGCGCACTACGCGCCTACCTCGCCCGCCCCGGTGACCGGTTGGTCCTCGATGTCGCCTGCGGCCCCGGCAATTACACACGCGAGATCGCCGACGGACTCACCGGCGACGGTCGCTGCATCGGGATCGACTTCTCCGAACCGATGCTCGCGCGGGCTGCGCAGACCAATGCGGTGGCGCGGGCTGCGTTCCTGCGCGGCGATGCGCACGCACTACCGTTCGCCGACAACACATTCGACGTCGTGACCTGCCTGGCGGCGCTGTACCTGATCCCCGATCCGCTGCCCGTCGTCGACGAACTGGCCAGGGTGACCAGACCCGGGGGCGAGATCGTCGTGTTCACGTCGGTGACGACACGGCTCACCTCTCTGCCGGGTGTACGACCGCTGGCCGGGCTGGGTGGATACCGGATCTTCGACGACCACGAGATCGTCGACCGCCTACACGCGGCCGGGCTGGTCGACATCGAGCAGACGATCACCGGTCAGGGTCAGTATGTCCTCGCCACCAAACCCCGGTGACACCGGCGGCCGGTTAGGGCACCCTTCATCCCATCGACGGATTAAGAGTACAGTCACTCCTTGAAATAGGAGGCTGATGATGAGCAATGACACCGGCGAGGCCATGCCCTTCGCCCAGCGCAAGACCGAGGACATGCCGGGCCACTGGCTACTGGCGCGGTTGGGCAAGCGGGTGCTGCGGCCCGGCGGACGCGAGCTGACCGAGAGCCTCCTCGACGACGCGGCCATCTCCGGAGCCGACGTCCTCGAGATCGCACCGGGACTGGGCAAGACCGCGACGTCGATACTCGAGCGATCTCCGCGCAGCTATGTCGGCGTCGACGACGACCCCGACGCGGTGGCCTTGACCGAGAAGGTGGTCGGCAGCCGCGGTCGAGTGGTCCCGGGCGACGCGTCGGCCACCGGCCTCGCCGATGCGAGCACCGATGTCGCCGTGGGCGAGGCCATGCTGACGATGCAGTCCGACCGGGCCAAGGCGAAGATCGTCGCCGAAGCGTTCCGTGTGCTGCGCCCGGGCGGTCGCTACGCGATCCACGAACTCGCGCTCAACCCGGACACCCTCCCCGACGAGGACAAGACCGAGATCCGCAAATCTCTGGCCCGGTCCATCAAGGTCAACGCGCGGCCGCTGACCGAAGCCGAGTGGCGTGATCTGCTCACCTCTGCCGGCTTCGAGGTCACGACGGTGCGATTCGCCAAGATGGCACTGCTCGAGCCCCGTCGCGTCATCGCCGACGAGGGTCTCGGCCGTGCACTGCGCTTCGTCGGCAACGTCATTCGCGACCGCGACGCCCGCAAGCGAGTCCTGGCCATGCGCTCGACGTTCACCCGGTACAAGTCGAACCTGGCGGCCATCGAGGTCATCGCGACCAAGCCCGCCGACGTCGCATGAGCGACTGGACACTCGTCGACGACCTCGCGGTGAACACCGGCTCCACCGGAGATCGGCCCGACGTCGCGGTGCTGGCCCGAACCACCGGGGCCAACGTCGTGCGTCTCTCCTTCCACGCCGGCCAATCGATGCCCGACCATCGCACCGGCCGCCCGATCCTGGTGATCGGCCAGGACGGCGAGGTCGACGTGTCCATCGGCGACGAGACGACGCTCATCACACCGGGCAGGGCCGTCCACATCGAACCCGATGTCGGGCACGCGCTCGTCGCCCGCACCGACGCAGTGGTCACACTGGTGGTGCTGGAGAAGCCCGCGGACTGACGCGCGCTCTCCACCTCGACACCGAGAGGAGCCGTCGCCCATGACAACCAAGCAGCGGGACAAGGTGACCGACCTGCTGGCGGAGTCGGGGACGCCGCTGACCGCGGGAGAGGTCGCCTCGACCCTCGGACTCCACGTCACCACCGCGCGGTTCCATCTCACCAAGCTCGTCGACGAGGGCAGGGCGGAGACAACAGCCCTGCCCTCGTCCGGGGTGGGGCGCCCCCGGGTCGGCTACCAGGCGATCCCGCAGGCGCCCACCGGATCACTCCTGACCCACCTGCTGGGACGGCTCGGGAGTACCACCGCGGCCCGGGAACACGCAGGTGCCGAAGCCGGTCGGCTATGGGCGGACGAGCACGCGCCGACCGAACCCCGGACCGACCTCCCCGATCCCGTGACCGTGGCGTCGGACACGCTCGAACAGCTCGGGTTCCGGGTGTCCGGTGTGATGAGTGCGTTCGGGACCCATGAACTGCGACTCTGCTCCTGCCCGCTCAAGGACATCGCGGCGAGCCATCCCGAGGTGGCGCGCGGGGTCGCCCGTGGGGTCATCGAACAGGCTCTCGCGTCGAGTTCCCCCGCGCTCAGCTCGCAGTACGCGGTCGTGGTCTCCCCCGACCCGACGGGCGGAGACTGCGAGATCATGCTGCGGCTCGCACCCCTGCATCGCGGACCGACTCTGCCGTCCGCCACCGCCCGATCCTCCCAAAGGTGAGGCTTGCCTAAACACATTTAGAGGATTAGGTTACTCCAAAGGCGTTGGAGATCTTCGCCGTACGAACTCGCCGAAACAGGAGACCACCTCATGACCCACATCCGGAGGATGACCATCGCTGCGCTCGCGGCATTCGTCGCCGTCGTCGGACTCGTCGCGGCCGCGGGTGGCGCATCCGCCAAGACGTTCCCGCCGGACTTCAGGGTGACCGCCGAGCATCCGACCCTCGCAGACCTCAACGACATCGTCGAGTTCCTGGTCGAGACGCCGGCATCGGATCAGGCCAAGGCCGCCAACGTCGAAGGCGGCATGAACGCGGTGATCGTGCCCAAGACGGTCTACTCCCTGGGACTGTTCCGCGCACCGCGCGGCTGGAACGACGTCACCGGGCCGCTGGTACAGAAGGGCAACAGCGTCACCGCCACCCTCAACAGCGGTTCTGCCGGCCGACCGACCATCCGCATGACCATCGAGTTCAAGAAGCTCGACGGCAATTGGAAGCTCGCCGCGAGTTCGTTGTGCCAGGGCGTGAAGACCGTCGGACTGAACATCTACTGCAACCAGTAGCCGACGTGCTCGAGATCCACGGCCTGTCCGTCCGATTGGGCGGACAGGCCGTCTTGACCGACGTGTCCACCCGTATCGAAGACGGAGAACTCGTCTACCTCCTCGGCCGCAACGGCACCGGAAAGACGACCCTGCTGCGCGCGGCGTGCGGAACAATTCCGACGACGTCCGGACGAATCCTCGTCGACGGCAGACGGTTCGGCGAGCTGACGACTCCCGCGACGTCCATCGGGATGCACCTGGGCACCGACGGTGCCCACCCCGGGCACACCGCCCGGCGCCACCTCACCTGGCTGGCCCGGGCCGGCGGGATACCGACGGGCCGTGTCGCAGACGTGCTCGACATGGTCGGGTTGTCCGGCGTCGAGCACCGACGAGTCGTCGACTACTCGCTCGGCATGCGACAGCGGCTCGGCATCGCCGCGGCACTTCTGGGTGACGCGGGCACGCTGGTGCTCGACGAACCGGGAAACGGTCTGGACATCGACGGAATCCGCTGGCTGAGAACATTTCTCCGCAACCTTGCGGACGACGGGAGGAGTCTGCTGATCGCTTCGCATCATCTCGACGAGGTGGCCCGCACCGCCGACCGCATCCTGGTACTCGATGCCGGACACGTCGTGGCCGATGCCTCGCTCACCGACTTCGTCGACGGCCATGCCGACCTCGAGGAGGCCTACCTGGCGACGGTGACACGTCCGGCCGCGACGGAGGTGATCCCGTGAATCGAATGTCGGCGGCCGCGGGCCAGGTCCGCCGCGCGGCCATCGCCGAACTCACCCGGGTCGGGGGCGCCCGCAGCGTGCTGTGGTTCGGGCTCATCCCGGGCGCGGTGCTGCTGCCGCTCGCGATCACCTTCGGTGTCGCCACCGTCGCCGAACGCTTCGCGTCGATCTCCGGCAGCATCCAGGTCACGTCGGTCGGTACCACGAACTCGGTCTACTGGGTGATCACCTTCACGGTGATGATCTGGGCGGTCGTCGCCGCTTTCGCGCACGCCACCGCGGAACGTGGTCCGCTCGGCGAACTCTCGCGGCACCTGTTCCCGCGGCGATGGACCGTTGCCGTCGGCCGCTGGCTCACCTACGGCCTCGGTGCCGCGCTGTGTTGCGGCATCCTCGTCGCGATCGTGATGGCTGCGTTGCCCGCGCTCTTCCCGACGGTGTACGGCGGCGTCGAGCTGACGTCTGCCGAGGGTGTGCGGTTTCTCCTGACCGTGCCGACCTTCGCCGTGTTCGCCGTCGGGATCGGACTCGGACTCGCCGGCCTCATCGGTCACCCGGCCGGCACCGTCGTCGTGCTGCTCGGTTGGGCCTATGTCGTCGAGAACGCGATCAGTCTCATCCCGAACGGGTACACCCTGCAGAGCTACATGCCGTTCCTCAACGGAACATACGGCACCGGACAAGAACTGGCTTTCGTACCACCATGGGGGCCGACCGGCGGCCTCGTGTTCTGCGGTGCCGTCTCGGTGGTGATGTTCACGCTGGGTTGCGCCGCAACAGCCATGCGCGTCACAAGGACCGGTAGTCGCGGATGGTCATCCGCGGTCCGCGCCGCTCGGGCCGAACGCCGCCCCGCGAGACCATTCGGATGATTCGCTGACGCTGTCCCGCATAGGGTTCGAGCAGCTCGAGCATCCCCGCATCGTCGACCGCCTCACCGATGAGGGTCAGGCCGACCAGTTTCGGGATGTGATAGTCGCCGACGTTGACCACATCCGGGTCGCCGAGTGCGCGTGACAGTGTCTCGGCCTCGGTCCAGGTCCCGACGCCGCGCAGCACGGTGAGCTTGGCGGTATGACGCTCGACGTCGAGCGCCGTCGCACCCCGGATGGTTCGCATCCGGACGGGTTCGATCCCGCTGCGGTGCCATTCCCAGCTCGGTATTCGGGCCCAGTCCTGCTTCGGGGGCGGCACCCGCATCGTCTCCGGTACGGGCCCAGGGGCGGGAGAACCGTAGCGGCGCACCAGATATCGCCACGCCCGGAAGGCCTCGGCCCCGACGACCTTCTGCTCCAGGATGGCCGGGACCAGCGCCTCCCACACGCGATCGGTACGTCCCAGACGCAGGCCTTCGGTGCGGCGGACGAGCTCGCGGACGACCGGGTCACGTGGGATGAGAGCGTCCGGATCATCCCGGGCACCCAGGAAGTCGGGCATCTGCTCGAGAAGCCACTCGGCACCGGTCCCCCACGCGCGCCCGGTGATCGTCGTGCCGTCGGACCGTACGGTCAGCGTGCCCGGCCCGTCGGGTGTGTGGGCCGCCCGCCACACCGACCCGTCGCGGCCGTAGACGAAGGCGGGGTCGCCCGCACCGCGCCGGTGCAGGCCGACTGTCGCCCGGATGTCCAGCGGCCACGGGGGTGTCCACTTGCGGACACGTTCGGCGGCACTCACCGTTCCGAGGGTAGTGCGTGGACCCTTCGTGGCTCGTCGCTTGCGCTCCTCGCACCTCAGGGAGCAAAGATGTCCCGCCCCCTGAGGTGCGAGCGAAGCGATTCGGCATCCCGCCCCCTGAGGTGCGAGCGAAGCGATTCGGCATCCCGCCCCCTGAGGTGCGAGCGAAGCGAGCCACGAAGGGTCACGACTACAGGTTGATCATGTGCCCGAGAGCGCCGTGGAACGTCTCCTGCAGTGCTTCCGACATGGTCGGGTGCGTGTGCACGTTCCGCGCCAGCTCCTTGGCCGTGAGATCCCACTTGTGGGCCAGCGTCATCTCCGGGAGCATCTCGGAGACGTTGTCGCCCACCAGGTGTCCGCCGAGCAGCTCGTCGGTGTCGGCATTGGTGACGAGCTTGGCGAAGCCCGCGGTCTCGCCGAGCCCCTGGGCCTTGCCGTTGGCCGAGAACGGGAACGTGGTCGCTTTGACGTTGTAGCCCTCGTCCTTGGCCTGCGCCTCGGTGAGGCCGAACGATGCGACCTGCGGCTGACAGAAGGTGGCACGCGGCATGAACCGGTAATCACCGAGGGTCATGGTCTCGACGCCGGCGATGGTCTCGGCGGCCACCACGCCCTGGGCCTCGGCGACGTGCGCGAGCTGCAGTTTGGCGGTGACGTCGCCGATGGCGTAGATGCCGTCGACGTTGGTGCGCATGTAGTCGTCGATGGCGATGGCGCCGCGATCGGTGAGTTCGACACCGGTCTTGTCGAGGCCGAAGCCCTCGACACGCGGGGCGAATCCGACGGACATGAGAACCTTGTCGACGGTGAGCTCACCCTCTTTGTCCTTGGCGTCGGTGTAGGCGACGGTGACGCTGTCGCCGTTGTCGGTGACCTTCTGGACCCGGGTGGAGGTCAGCAACTTGATGCCGAGCTTCTTGTACTCCTTGGCGAGGGCCTTCGAGGAGTCGGCGTCCTCGTTGGGGAGCACGCGATCGAGGAACTCGACGATCGTGACGTCGACGCCGTAGTTGGCCATGACGTAACCGAACTCCATGCCGATGGCGCCCGCACCGACGATGACGATGGACTCGGGCAGCTCACGGGTCAGGATCTGCTCTTCGTAGGTGACCACGTTCTCCGACAGTTCGACGCCGGGGAGCAGCTTGACGGTCGACCCGGTGTCGATGATGACGTTGTCGAACGTGATCTCCCGGTCGCCCACCTTGATGGTCTTGGCGTCGGTGAACACGCCGTAACCGTCGATCTCGGTGATCTTGTTCTTCTTCATCAGGTAGTGGACGCCCTTGACGATGCCGTCCGAGACCTTGCGGCTGCGGTCGAATGCCGCGCCGAAGTCGAAGGACACCTCACCACTCATGCCGAAGGTCTTGGCCTGATGGTTGAAGATGTGTGCGAGCTCCGCATTGCGCAACAGGGCCTTGGACGGGATACATCCGACGTTCAGACACACACCGCCCCAGTACTTCTCCTCGATGACGGCGGTTTTCATGCCCAGTTGAGCCGACCGGATCGCGGCTACGTACCCACCTGGACCTGCACCCAATACAACTGTTTGAAAGTGTTCAGCCACGACTGCCAGCCTACGTCGCGCCCGACCGTCGCCGCAGAGTGTCCCACTACTCGCCGGTAGCAACCTGCGCATTCAATCATTGATTGAAACATCGACTGAACTGTGCTTTCCTCGACGTGTGACTCAGACCACGCGCGCCGGACGCGGTGAGCGCCGCGATTCGACGTCGCTGCCCACCCGCGACGCCCTGCTGGCCGTCGCCGAACGTCTCTTCCTCGCCGAGGGATACGACAAGGTGTCCGTCCGGGCGATCTGCGCGGCCGCCGAGGCGAACCCGGCGGCGGTGCACTATCACTTCGGCACCAAGGACGACCTCACCATCGCGCTGCTGGAGTCTCGCCTGGGTCCGCTGTGGGCCGACCCGCTGGCCTCCCTCGACCCGGCCGGTACGCCGATCGCGCATGTCGTCGACGTTGTGGTGGCCCCCTTCGTCGACCTGCAGTCCGACCCAACCGGACATCTGCACCTACAGCTGCTCGCACGGTTTGTGTTCGCCCATCCCACCGCGAGCTGGACGTCGCGCTGGTTCGATCTCGATCCGTTCGCCGACATGCTCGCCGAGGCCGTCCCCGGCCTGACGGCGAGCGAGGCGCGCCGACGCTGGGCACTCGCCTTCCAGTTGATCCTCCTGCGGTTCGGGGGCACCGAGACCTCGAGCCCCGCCGCCGTGACGGCCCTGGCCGGCTTCGTCACCGCCGGACTGACCGCACCCGCCACGTGAGACACGAGTGAGAGGACCCGTTGTGGACAGCCCCACCACCGGACCGTTCAGCCCCGCCCGGCTGGGACCGCTGCACCTGCGGAACCGCCTGATCAAATGCGCCACCTTCGAGGGGATGACGCCCGACGCCCTGGTGACCGACGAACTCATCGAGTTCCATCGCGAGGTCGCCGCCGGCGGGGTGGCCATGAGCACGGTCGCCTACTGCGCGATCTCACCTGAGGGCCGCACCGACCGCCACCAGATCTGGATGCGCCCCGAGGCGGTTCCCGGATTGCGCAGACTCACCGACGCAGTCCACGCCGAGGGCGCACTTGCGGCGGCCCAACTGGGGCACGCGGGCGCGGTCGCGAACTCGGCGTCGAACCGGGCCGCCTCCCTGGGACCGTCACGGATACCCGCGCCGATGGGAATGTCGGTGACCCGTGCGATCAGCGTCGACGACATCGCCGACCTGCGGACCACGTTCCGCCGGGCCGCACGGCTTGCGGTGGACTCCGGCTTCGACGGACTCGAGATCCACTGCGGCCACAACTATCTCATCTCCAGCTTCCTGTCCCCGCTGCTGAACCGGCGTCGTGACGCCTACGGCGGGAGCCTCGTCAACCGCGCCCGCCTCGCCCGTGAGGTGGTCGAGAGCGTGCGCGACGAGGTCGGGGACGAGGCTGCGATCTGGGTGAAGCTCAACCTCTTCGACGGCGTCGGCCGGGTCGACCTCGAGCGCTCGCCCGCGGCGCGGGCCCGGGGCCGGGCGAGGCTGAGTGGCTTCAACGTCGACGAGGCATGCGAGGTGGCACAGCTACTGGAATCCGACGGCCACCTCGACGCCATCGAACCCACCGCGGGGAGTTCACTGCTCAACCCGATGTACCTCTTTCACGGCGAGGCACCCCGTAAGGAGTTCGCCGATGCGTTCTCCGGTGCCATGAAGTACGGACTGAAGGCCTTCGCACCGGTCTTCCTGAAGCACTACCGCTATCACGACGCCTATCTGCTGCCTCTCGCGCGCGAACTCCGTAAGGCCGTCGATCTGCCGCTCATCCTCCTGGGCGGCGTCACCGATCGCGCCTCGATGGATCTCGCGCTCGCCGAGGGCTTCGATTTCATGGCGATGGGGCGCGCGCTCCTGCGTGAACCCGACCTACCTCTGCGCCTCGCCGCCGACCCGTCGACGACGTCGAAATGCGTCCACTGCAATCTCTGCATGCCGACGATCTACTCCCACACCCGATGCCCGGTCCGGACCGGCGAGGTCCCCGACCCGGTGGCCGCACAGCAGTAGGGTGGGGGCCATGCCTCCCCGCCGTCGCAAGGACACCCCGCCACCGGCGACCGGCGGTTCGGAGAAGGAGGTGCTGGTCGGTTTCCTCGACTATCTGCGCGCCTCCGCGGTGGCCAAACTCGACGGCGTCTCCGAGGTCGACGCCCGTGCGGCCGCGGTGCCGTCGGGCACCAGCCTGCTGGGGGTGGTCCGCCACCTGACGTTCGTCGAACGGTTCTTCTTCCTGGGCGAGGACGCGGACGACTGGCAGGCGACGTTCACCTGCCCCGACGACGAGACCGTGGCATCGGTGCAGGCGGCGTACCGCCGCGCGGTGTCCGAGGCCGGCGAGGTCATCGACGCCTACACCGATCTCGCCGAGGCGGCGCCCAGGGCGAGCGGACGTCGCTCCTCCCCGTCGATGCGGTGGGCGTTGACCCACATGATCGAGGAGACCGCCCGTCACGCCGGCCATCTCGACATCATCCGCGAGGGCGTCGACGGCCGGACGGGCCGCTGACCGTCAGCGCCGGATGAACTCGCCGTTGCTCTCCTCGTCGTCGTAGTACTCGATCGTCATACGCGGGCCGTCGAACGTGACCTGCGAGATCGAGCCCGGTTCGGCGTTCTCGTTGAGCAGATCGAACGTGAACGTGTTGCCGTCCCAGTGAGTGAGTTCGTGCTTGCGGACGCCGCCCGGCCCCATCTCCAGGACGAGCTTCCCGTCGCGTTCGACGAGCTCCGCCGGTCCGTACACCGCGTTGGCGTAGGTACCCACATACGACGGCAGTGGTTGCGACGGTGCGGGATTCGACGGCGGTTCCTTTCCGACGAGTTCGCCGCTCGGCACGCTCAGAGGCGCATACGCCTTGGCGTAGAGGTCGCGCCAGTCGTTGCGGATCTCGCCGAACTGCACGAGGTCCATGAACTCGGCGGCGATCGAGTCCACCGCACCGAGGGGCGCGGCGTTGGACAGGACGACGATGGCGGTGTCGGCCGACGGCAGGATCGAGAACACCGTGCCGGCGCCCGACGCGAACGCGCCGGCATGGTTGAACTGCGTCCGGGCGTCCTCGGTCACCCCGACGTTGAAGCCGTAGCCGTACGATCCGGCGCGGTTGTCCGGCGTCTGGGGCGGGCTCGACACGATCTGCGGTGAGAGGGCCGGGAGCAGCGCGTCGGGGGCCACGACCTCCTGGCCGTTGTGCTTGCCCTGCGCCAGCACCATCTTCAGCCACGTCGCCATGTCGTTGACGTTCGAGCTCACACCGCCGGCGGGTGACTGCGCATCGGGATCGCGCGGGATCGGGGTCTTGACCCACTTGTCGTCTTCCTTGATGTGCCCCACCGCGCGGTCGGCCCGGCGCTCGAAGTCGACGTAGCGGGAGCTGGTGCTGGTCATGCCCAGCGGACCGTAGATGAGGTCCTGCGAGAGCGTCGCCCAGTCCGTCCCGGCCTTCACCGCCACCGCCTCGCCACCGGTCGTCACCCCGAAGTTGGTGTAGGCGTAGCTGATCCGGAACGGGTCGAGCGGCATGAAGCGCATGCGCTGCATGATCTCCTGCTGCGAGTACCCCATGTCCTCCAGTTTGTCGCCCGCGTGGTCCGGCAGACCGGATCGGTGCGAGTACATGTCGCCGACGGTCACGGTGCGCGTGACGTACGGTTCGGCGAGCGCGAACCACGGCAGCGATTCCACGATCGGCATCTCCCACGTCACCGTCTTGTCGGTGACGGCGGCCGCGACCACCGTCGATCCCACCGACTTCGACACCGACGCCAGCTGGAAGACGGTGTTCGGGTCGACGGCCTCACCGGTCGTGATGTCCTTGACGCCGAACCCCTTGGCGTACTTGGTCTCCCCACCGGACACGACCGCCACGGCCACACCCGGGATCTTGGTCGACTCCATCATCGAGTTGACCAGGTCGTCGAGTTGCCCGACCGCCTTGTCGACCGCATCGGCCGGCAGCGGTTCGGCGGCGACGGCATTCGGGTTCTCCAGAGACTCCGATGCGGACGGTGGCGCCCCGGTGCCCGACGACCCGCTGTCGCAAGCCGCGACGAGCGCAACAACGGCGACGACGGAACAGGTGGCCATCGAGAGGCGGGCCCATCGCGTCGTCCGTGGGGGTTCATGGCCGGGACAGCGGGCGGGAACGGAATGGGCAGTGGCCATGGGGGTCTCCTCGACGTCGCTGCGTCACGATACCCCGCGCGGACAACCTGTAGTGGGCGTTTTGCCGGCGCCGACACCGTGAGCGCTCCTGCGCGGAGCACGGTCGCGACGGCCGCCCGCGTAGTTTGGACGCCATGACCGAGCACGGCTACGACGCCCCCACGTCCGACACCGACCCGTACCTGTGGCTGGAGGACGTCACCGGCGACGACGCGCTGTCCTGGGTGCGCGCGCACAACGAGCCCACGGTGGCGGCGTTGACGTCGTCGGAACGCTTCCGCGAGTTGGAGGCCGCAACGCTTGCCGCCCTGGACACCGACGACCGCATCCCCTACGCGCGTCGCCGCGGGGAGTACCTGTACAACTTCTGGCGCGACGCGACCAACCCGCGTGGCCTCTGGCGTCGTACGACGTACGACTCCTATGTGACCGACACCCCCGACTGGGATGTCCTCATCGACGTCGACGAACTCGCACGCGCCGAGGACGAGAACTGGGTGTGGGCCGGCGCCTCCGTACTGCGCCCCGAGTACGAGCGCGCGCTGATCTCCCTCTCGCGCGGCGGCGCCGACGCCTCCGTGGTCCGTGAGTTCGACATCCCGTCGCGCACCTGGGTCGCCGACGGCTTCGAGCTGGCGGAGAACAAATCCGACGTCGGGTGGATCGATCGTGACACCGTATATGTCGGAACGGATTTCGGCGTGCAACCGGACGGGCTGAGCTCGCTGACCGATTCCGGTTACCCACGCATCGTCAAGCGCTGGACGCGTGGCACCCCGCTGTCGGAGGCCGTGACGGTCTTCGCGGGCGAGACCGGGGACGTGTCGGCGCGGGCGAGCTACGACAGCACACCGGGATTCGAACGCCACTTCGTCGGTCGCGCCACCGACTTCTTCAACTCACTCGACTACGAACTGCGCGACGGCCGCCCCGAGTTGCTCGACGTGCCCACCGACGCGCACGCCGGGGTCCGGATGAACTGGCTGCTGGTGCTCACGCGATCGGAGTGGGAGATCGACGGCACCGCGCACGCACCGGGCACCCTGCTGGCCTTCGACTACGAGGCCTACCGGGCGGGCGACCGCGACGCGACCGTGCTCTTCGCGCCCGATGCGCACACGAGCCTCGTCGACTACGCCTACACGCGTTCGCATCTCATCATCGTGAAGCTGCACGACGTGCACACCCGGGTCGAGGTACTCGAACTCGGCACCTGGCAGGCCGTGGACATGCCGGGTCTGCCCGACCTCGCCACGGTGTCGGTCCTCGACACCGATCCCGACGAGAGCGACGAGGTGTTCTGGTCGGCGACGTCGTTCACCGATCCGCCGAGTCTGCTCCACGGCCAGAGCGGCCGGGATCCGGAGGTCATCAAACACAGCCCCGCGTTCTTCGACTCCGACGCGGTGACCGCCGAGCAGCACTTCGCGACGTCCGACGACGGCACGCAGGTGCCGTACTTCGTGGTGCGTCGGCGCGACGTGTCCCAGGGACCGACGCTGCTCTACGGCTACGGCGGATTCGAGAATGCCCTCACCCCGAGCTATCTCGCGATCGCCGGGCAGAGCTGGATCGAGCGCGGCGGGATCTACGTCATCGCCAACATCCGGGGCGGCGGCGAATACGGCCCGTCGTGGCACACCCAGGCGCAGAAAGCGGGACGGCACAAGGTGTACGAGGATTTCGCCGCCGTCGCGCGTGCCCTCGTCGACACCGGACTCACCACTGCGTCACAGCTGGGCGCCCAGGGCGGTTCCAACGGCGGGTTGCTCATGGGAGTGATGCTGACGCGCTATCCCGAGCTGTTCGGCGCTCTGGTCTGCCAGGTCCCGCTCATCGACATGAAGCGCTACCACCTCCTGCTGGCCGGGGCGTCGTGGATGGCCGAGTACGGCGACCCCGACGACCCCGAACAGTGGGAGTTCATGAAGCCGTTCTCGCCCTATCAGAACGTCGATGCGGACGCGACCTACCCGCCCATCCTGGTCACGACGTCGACCCGAGACGATCGCGTCCACCCCGGTCACGCGCGCAAACTCGTTGCCCGCCTGGAGGAAACCGGTCACGACGTGCAGTACTACGAGAACATCGAGGGCGGCCACGGCGGCGCGGCGGACAACAAGCAGGCCGCGTTCAAATCGGCCCTGGCCTACGAGTTCCTCTGGCGGACGCTGTCTCCCGAGGACTGACCGCTCCGGAAGACCACCACTGCCGCCGGCCGGACCGAGCGCTCGCCGACGACCAGCCCGGGACGGAGCAGCTCGGCGACGGTGCGGTCCGCGGAGGTGTCGTCGGTCGGATGCACATCGACCGCTTCCATGGTGCGGGCATCGAAGTCGGCTCCGGGCGCGGGTGCGACGACCGCTCCCCCGCGGCCGACGATGAGGCGTTCCAGTCCGGCGCGCAGCAGCTCGAACGCCGGCCGGTCGGCTTCCGACGCCGAGACCGCGCACGTCGCCGCGTCGGTGTGAAGCGCGAAGAGGTCGACCAGCAGGGCGGTGTCCACGCCGGCCGCGGCGGCCGGGGATCTGGCGGCGTCGACCAGCCGCTCGATCGTCCTGGTCTGCCGCGCAACCATGAGGGCGAGGTCGGACACCTGCTCGCCCAGCTCCGCGAGCCCGTCGGTTCGCCCGGGCGCAGAGCCCTCCGGAGACGTCATTCCGCCAGCGTAATCAACTCCACAGGCCGATCGTCCGGGACCGGCGAGACCGTCTGCGCTGCTAGCATCCCCGATCGTGGGCGTAATCGGGATCGACCTCGGAACCACCAACTCGGCGATGGCGAAGATCGACGCCGACGGCCGCCCGGAGGTGATCGTCGGACTGACCGGCGCACCGACCACCCCGTCGACGGTGTTGCTGACGTCGCCGACGGATCACGTCGTCGGCGAAGGGGCCCGCCGGCAGGCCAGGCTCGACCCGGAGAACGTCTGCAGCCTGGTGAAGCGGCGGATGGGCGATGCCCAGTGGCGTTTCGTCGCGCACGGCCAGACGTGGTCGGCGCCGGCGATCTCGGCACTCATCCTCAAGTCGCTGATCTCCGACGCCGCGTTCGCCGGCGAGCAGGTCGAGCGGGCCGTGATCACGGTGCCCGCCTACTTCGGCGACGAGGAGCGGCGCGCGACGATCCAGGCCGGCACCTATGCCGGCCTCGAGGTCGCGGGGGTCCTGTCCGAGCCGATCGCCGCCGCTCTGTCCTACGGCTTCAGCCGCCTGACCGACCCCCTGGCCAAGGGCACACCCGACGAGACGGTCCTGGTCTACGACCTCGGCGGCGGGACCTTCGATGCGACGGTCATCGAACTCGCCGACCGCCGGATCACCGTGCTCGCCGTCGACGGCGATCACCAGCTCGGCGGTGCCGACTGGGATGAGCGGTTGGCGCTGCATCTCTCGCGCGCGTTCTGCGCCGAGCACCCCGACGCAGAGGACCCGCTCGACGACTCGGCCGGCTCGCAGTCGCTCATCCTCGCCGCGGAGCGCGCCAAACACGAACTGACCGAGTCGGATTCGACCTCGGTCATCGTCGGCCACGACGGCGCCCGGTCGGTCATCACGCTCACCCGGGCCGAACTCGAGGAACTCACCCGTCCGCTGCTGGCCCGGACCGTCGAACTCACCCGGTCATGCCTGGCCGCCGCCGAACGCCGAGGCGTGTCAGCCGTCGACCGTGTCCTGCTGGTCGGCGGTTCGTCGCGGATGCCGATGGTCGCGCGGGAACTCGCCGCCGCACTGGGCACGACACCGGAACTGAACGACCCCGACCTCGCTGTCGCCCGCGGGGCAGCGATCTACGGCGAGAAGCTGGAGATCGAACGACTCGTCCGCGCCGACCTCACCACCCGCGGGCGCCTGCGCGAGGACCGCGGTCTCGACGGCGTCGCACCGGCCGACCTCGACGAGTCCTGCACCCGGGTCGCCCACGCGTTCGCGCTGCCCGTCAGCAGTGTCCGCCGCATGCTCGAGGTCGTCGTGGACACGGTGGTCTCCCGCGGTTTCGGGGTGCTGGCGGTCAACGGCCACAACGGTGAGCTCGAGGCCAGCTGGCTGGTCCAGCGGAATTCGACGCTCCCCATTCGGGTGCGCCGGTCGTTCGGGACCATGCGACGCGACCAGTCCCGCATCGAATTGGTCGTACTGGAACAGCAGGGACAGTCGGCTTCCCCGCGACCGGAGGACGCCAAGGTCCTCATCGAGGGTGCGATCACCGACATCCCGCCCGGATACGACGAGGGCAGCGAGGTGTCGGTGACCTTCGAGATGGCCTTCGACGGCGTCCTGCATGTCACGGCATTCCACGTCGATGCCCAGATCCCGCTCACGCTGTCGGCCAAAACCGGTGCATCGTTGTCGAAATCGCAGGTCGAGCGAGAACTCGACCAGGTCCACCGCTCCCGGCGCCGCGACCACTGACCGCCTCCGCCGGAGGGGAGAGACCTGATGGAACCGTTCGTCGGCAACGACTATCGCAAACGTGTGCTCGCCGCGGTCGAGAAACGCGGAGGACCGAGCGAATCGGATTCGTTCGAACTGTATGACCTCCCGATCGAGGAGGCCGAGCGGCTCGACGACGCCGCGGTGGCCGCCCGCCTCGACGAGGTGTGGGCCTTCTGGCAGAAGCAACGCGACCACCCGAAGTACCGCATCCTGGTGGCCCGGTTGGTTGCCGAGCACGACGAGCGGTCGGCGCCGTTGCGGCACAAGACCGGACGGATCGCCGAGGCCCGTGCGGTGAGCACCCGACGCGAACTGCGCGATCAGCAGCGATTCGAACTCCTCGACAACGCGATCGCGCGGCTCAACGAACGCTACGGCGGGATCCCGAGATCCAAGCGCGCCGGGCTCGACGAGATCGGCGCCATGGGCGGCCTCGACCCCGCCGAGATCGCCACCCGACTGCGGCGTCACCGCATCGTCGACGATGCCCCGCCCGCGTCCTCCGAACCCGCGCCGCCGCGGGTGTCGTTGTCGGCGCAGCAACGCGGCCAGATCGTCGACCTGCTCGCCGAGTTCGACCGACTCCACGATGGCGACCCCACCCCGACGCTCCTGACCCTGCTGCACCTCGACACCGACGCCGCCGCCGATCGCGGTCTCATCGAGACGCGGGCCGCCGCGCTCAACGAACGAGCCCGTGAACTCGCCGCCGGCCGCTTCCGCGCGGTCCTGGACGAACTGCTGGTCCACGTACACGACGTCCTGCTCTCCGATCCCGTTCTGGCACGGGAGTATCGGCAATCGGTCGTCGATGCCGTGACCGACCATCTCCGGCCACGGGTCCGGGCCGCGGTCCTGGTCGAGGACGAACTGGGCGCGCAGGACCACGAGTTCCTGCTCGACGAGGCCCGCACCCGCGGACTCGGCACACGCGATGCGCGCACCGTGATCGCCGGACTCGCCGCCGAATTCGGAGCAGCCGTGAGCCCACCGGCCGGCCCCCCGCCGTCGGCCGAGTCACCCCCGCCGTCGGCCGAGCCACCCCCGCCGCCGGCCGAGCCACCCCCGCCGCCGGCCGAGCCTGTCGAGGTCCCCCCGCCAAAGCGGCTGTGGGAGAACGATCTCCGCGCCGCCCGCGCTGCCCTGCGCGACGGCCTGCCCGTCCGGGCGCGTGCGGCCATCGCCGATGCGCGTGCCGGAGCCGGCGACGATGCCGCGGCGCTCCGGCAGATCGCGGCGGTCGCCGACGAGGTCGAACGGGTCATCGCGCAGGCGGTGGCGGACTCCCGCCGGGCCCGGGACCTCGCGGACGAGATGCGCCACGTCGCGGCGCTCGAACTGCTGGAGGACGTGTTCCGGCGGGCCCGGGACATCGACCGTCTTCCCGACTCGGGCGGGTCGCTCCAGGCCCGCCTCGAGGCGTCGCGGGACATCGTCGCCCAGGCGGGCGAGATCGCGCGGTCGGCATCCGCGAGCAACCCGGCGAGCCTCACCGCCGCTGCCGAGATGCGACGTCGGATCTCCGATCACGAAGGCCTCAACTCGGCGGCGACGGTGCTGACCGTGGAGCCGGCGCGCAACGTCCGGTTCGTCGCCGAAGGTGGTGCGATCACCGTCTCCTGGGATCCGTCCGCGACGGGATCGGTGACCTACCGCGTCGTGCGCATCGGGTTCGACGGGTCGACCCGGACGCTCGGCCGCACCGCGGGGACCGAACTCTCCGACGGCAGTCGGCCCGACCCGGTGCCGCCGGTGTACGAGGTCACCGCCGTGCTGGCCGGAAACCAGTCCGCCCCCGCCCGCTCCGACGCCGCCCCCGCGCCGGCCGCCCCCGCCTCGGCGACCACAGCGCCGCAGCCGCCGGCGATCCCCCATCCCGACGATCAGCCGCCGATCACCGCGGTCCGCGTCGACGCCGACACCGTGCGCTTCGAGTGGCCGGCCGGTGTCACCGAAGCGATGGTGGTCATTCGGGCGGATGCCGCTCCGGAACACCCCGCCGACCCGGCGGCGGTCGCGTCGAAGATCACCAACACCCGGTACCAGATCGACGACGGCTTTCCGATCCCCGCGAACGTCCCACGTCCGTGCCATGTCGCCGTTGCCAGCTGCCGCCGGAATCCGCAGGGGCGGCTCGACGTCGCATCGAGTTTCGGCCCGTCCGCGCGGGCTCACGCCCCGGCAACGGACACCGGCCGTTGACGTTGGTCCACTACGCTGGGCGCCAACACCTGCGGCGAGTGTGTTTTCGCCGTCCGATCACCGCACCCGACGACGATGTCACCACGACGAGATGAGGAACCGAGATGGGGATCGACTACACGAAGCGTCCGAAGGCCCAGCCGCCGCAGCCGCCCGCCCAGCCCCCGGCCGCTCCCGCGGGTTACGGCCAGCAGCCGCCCACCCCCGCGGGCTACGGTCAGCAGCCGCCCGCGCCGCCGGTCTCGCTGTCGAAGATCACCCTCACGAAGTCGGCGCCGAGCATCTCGCTGAGCAAGCAGGGTGCGACCTCCGGTCAGGTGCGCGTCAATCTGAGCTGGACGTCGAACTCCAAGGGCGGCGGGCTCTTCCGCAAGGCGCAGGGTATCGACCTCGACCTCGCCTGCCTGTGGGAGTTCACCGACGGGAGCAAGGGCATCGTGCAGGCACTGGGCAACTCGTTCCGGGCGCCCCGTGACGGACAGCCGATCATCTATCTCGACGGCGACGACCGGTCGGGTTCCGGCGGCGAGAACATGTACATCGACCTCTCCGCGACCGACCGGATCCGCCGGATCCTGATCTTCGCCTACATCTACGAGGGCACCCCGAACTGGGCCGGCGCCAACGGCGTCGTCACCCTGTTCCCGGCCAACGGCCCGGAGATCGAGGTCCGGCTCGACGAGGCGGATCAGTCGGCGCTCTCGTGCGCGATCGCCTTGTTCGAGAACCGTGGTGGCGAGCTGGTTCTCAACCGCGAGGTGCGCTACATCCGCGGGGCACAGGACAAGGTCGACGAGGCGTACGGCTGGGGCATGAACTGGCGCGGAGCGCGCAAGTAGTGGCCGGCTCCTTCGTGCCCGACACCGCCCTGTCCGGCTTCGTCGCCGGCCTCGCCGACGGGTCGCTCCGCGTCGTCGATCTGACGACTCCGTTGAGTGCGGCGACGCCCGCGCTGCGACTGCCTGCCCCGTTCGCGAACCTGATCGACTTCAGTCTCGAAGAGGTCAGCGCCTACAACGAGCCGGGGCCGTACTGGCGGCACAACAACATCCACACCGGCGAGCACATCGGCACCCATCTCGACGCACCGATCCACTGGATCAGCGGACGCGACGGGGATGACGTCTCGCAGATCCCGGTGCAGCGGCTGATCGGCCCGGCGGCCGTCCTCGACCTGACCGACGAGGTCGCCGACGACCCGGATCATCTCCTGAGCGTCGCCGAGGTCGAGGCCTGGGAAGCCGAACACGGACGCCTCACCGCCGGCACCTGGTTACTGTTGCGGACCGGCTGGGAGTCGCGCGGGGGCTCCGAAGCCGAGTTCCTCAACGCCGACGACACCGGGTCGCACACCCCCGGGGTGTCGGTGGAGTGCGCGCAGTGGCTGGCCACCGAGCGCGAGATCACCGGCCTCGGAGTCGAGACCGTCGGTGTCGACGCAGGGCTGGCGGGCGGCTTCGATCCCGCCTTCCCCGTGCACTACCACTTCCTCGGCAACGACAAGTACGGGCTCACCTCCCTGCGCAACCTGGGCTCGCTCCCGCCGACCGGCGCGGTGATCGTCGTGAGCCCGTTGCCGATCGTCGGCGGCACCGGCAGTCCGTCGCGCGTGCTGGCGATCGTCGAGAGTTGATGGCGGCACCCGGCCGCTACGGCCCGACGGTCGCCGACGTCGCGGGCCGCGTTCTCGCCGATCTCGGCGTCGGCCATGCCTTCGGTGTGGTCGGCAGCGGGAACTTCGTGCTGACCAACGCCCTTCGAGCCGGCGGTGTCCCGTTCACCGCCGCCCGCCATGAGGGCGGCGCGGCCAGCATGGCCGACGCCTATGCCCGGATGTCGGGACGGGTGGGCGTGCTGTCGGTCCATCAGGGCTGTGGCCTCACCAACGCGATGACCGGTATCTCCGAGGCCGCCAAGAGCCGTACGCCGATGATCGTGCTCACCGCCGATGCACCCGCGTCGGCGTTACGGTCGAACTTCCGGATCGACCAGGAGGCCCTCGCCGCGAGCGTCGGCGCCGTGAACGACCGTGTCTACGGGCCGACCACGGTGGTGGCGGATGTGATCCGCGCCTTCCGCACCGCGGTGACGCAGCGCCGGACCGTCGTGCTCCATGTCGCCGTCGACATCACCGCCGCCGCAGCGGATTTCGAAGGACCTGTCGAGCTCTCCGCCGAACCGCCACGGCCGCGTCCCGAAGCCCGGTCGGCCACTCGCCTGGCCGAGTTGCTCCGTGCCGCCCGGCGTCCCGTGTTCGTCGCGGGCCGAGGGGCGCGCTCCGCCGGTCCCGAAATCGCGGCCCTGGCCGAGGCCGCCGGTGCGCTGGTGGCGACGTCGGCGGTCGCGAACGGCCTGTTCGCGGGAAACCCGTTCTCGTTGGGCATCTCCGGCGGCTTCTCCTCCCCCACCACCGCCGAGCTGATCGCCGACGCCGACCTCATCGTCGGATGGGGTTGCGCCCTGAACATGTGGACGATGCGGCACGGCCGACTCATCGGCACGGACACGACCGTGGTGCAGGTCGACGTCGACATCGACGCCATCGGCGCGCATCGCCCGATCGACCTCGGAGTCGTCGGCGACTGCGGCGCGACGGCGACGGATGTGCACACGATCCTCGCGGCCGATGGCGGCACCACCGGTTATCGCACCGAGGAAGTCAGGGAACGGATCTCGGTGTCATCGAGGTGGCAGGACGTCCCCGTCACCGGCGAGGTGACCGCCGGCCGGGTCGATCCGAGGGCACTGACGATCGCGCTCGACGAGATCTTGCCCGCCGACCGCGTCGTCTCCATCGACTCCGGCAACTTCATGGGTTATCCGTCGACGCATCTGTCCGTGCCAGACGAGTTCGGCTTCTGTTTCACTCAGGCCTTCCAGTCGATCGGGCTGGGCCTCGGGACGGCCATCGGCGCGGCGTTCGCGCGACCGGACAGGGTCCCGGTCCTCGGCACCGGCGACGGCGGATTCCTCATGGCCATAGCCGAATTGGAGACCGCCGTACGTCTGGCACTGCCGCTGGTCGTGATCGTCTACAACGACTCCGCCTATGGTGCCGAAGTGCATCACTTCGGCGACGCCGACATGACGACGGTGACGTTCCCTGAGGTCGACATCGCCGCGATCGCCCGTGGACACGGCGCGACGGGCGTGACGGTCACCGGCCTCGACGACCTCGACGAGGTACGGGACTGGGTCGCCTCGCTGCCCTCACCCGAACCTTCCGGGCCTCTCGTCATCGACGCCAAGATCACTGACGACGGCGGCGCCTGGTGGCTCGCGGAGGCCTTTGCCGGGCACTGACCCCGCCGGGATCGCCTCACACTGTGGAGTTGTCAAAGGTCGTGTGGCGCCGGGGTCGACGCCGGAGGGTCTGGTCTGCGCGGGGCAGTTATACGAGGGCGTCGTCGAGTCGCATGGTGCGCCGGTTGTAGGCGGGTCGGGGCAGGCGTCGGGGGTCGATGTCGGCGGGTGGGATGAGCCATGGGTGCCGGTCGGGCCCCATCACGACCTGCCAGCCGTGGTGATGGACCTGGGTGTGACAGCGTTGGCACAACAGGCACCCGTTGTCCAGATCGGTCGGACCACCATCGACCCAATGAACCAGATGGTGAACCTGCGTATGCGCGGCTGGCGCCCCGCATTTCACACAACACCGATCGCGCACGATGATCGCCTGCCGCAGATGGTGCGGGAACAGTCGTTTCGTGGTGCCCATCCGCAACGGCACCCCTTCGTTGTCAAGGACGATCTCGGCGACCCCGCCGTCACACGACAAACGCCGTGTCGTCGATTCTGACACCGCACCCATCCACGGAAGCCGAGCCGGACCAACCCCATCGGCAGGAATGGTCACCAGCAGTTGGGTGCGTGGTGCTCCGGCGGTGGTCATCGCCGCGCCGATCGCGGCTTGATCCAACAGCAACTCCAGTGCATCTGCACGGCGCTCGGCCGCACCTCGACGATCGGCAGCGCCGTCGGGTTCGGGACGCGGACAGGACCGTTCGTCGATCATGGACACGAACTTCTCCCCGATCACCGCGGTCACATCTCCGGCGATCGCGACCCGCCCGTCTTCGGTGATCCTGGTGTGCACGGTGTTCAGCGATGCGTCATCGGCCGCCGCCACAATGCTGGGGTCGGTGGCGGCGACCCGGATGGCGATCCCGCGGGCGTGGTCGTCGATCTGGGCGGGGGTGGCTCCGGAGAACGCCTGCGCAAGCAACTCACTCTCATATCCGCTGCGCTCGTCGTCGGACGGCGCTGTGGCAGAACGTTTGTCGATGAGCGCTAGCCCGCGGATCACCGCGTCGACACACTCGGCAGACAGATAGCCCTCGGCAGCACAGTCGGCGACCTTCGGCACCGACTCCAGCCCGTCGGCGATCCGCACATAGCGGTGCGCGGCCGCGGGTGGCATGCCCATCTCGATCAGTGCGTTCCGTGTGGTCGACCCCGCCCGCGCTGCCGTACCCGTGGCGTCGAAAAGTGCTGTATGTACGGCGATCTGGTGATCGAGCACGTTGCGCAGCATCCGCAGCTCGTCGAGCCGCTCGTGTAGCGCGCGGCCACTGCCGTCGTCGGGCGGCGGTTGCAGGACGGTGAGGGTGTCGCGGAGTGCGGTGATCGAGGGCATGACACCAAGCTACTCGCAATCACGTTCGACGACGAAGTTTCTCCACAACCACCGATTGCATCGAATTCTGTTGCACCGCAGTCGCTGTCACTCACGCCTCAGCGGTGAACGGTGGTGGACTGTGGTGAACAAAAACCCCACTAGTCACATAGGGTCGGCGTCTGCGACCCAACAACCACCGTGGTAGAGCTCAGACGAACTGCTTCAGCGAGCCGGCCCGACCTCGCACTGCACCGGCTCCGACCGATGAACTCGAACTCGACGGATGCACTTCGATCGAAGTCCATCGGTCGAGTTGCGGTCCATCAGTCGGGGGTGCTCGGCGGACCCTGCGTGACACGCCCTCCGCAAGCTCCGGGCACTCCTCAGGGAACGGGCGTGACGCACACTCCGGGCAATCCTCAGTATCCGAGGCCTGGCGACCCGTCGTGGAGACGAAAGAACTCTGCTCCCTGAGGAGGCCGGAGCCTGCGGAGGCCGTCTCGAAGGGTCCTGGCGAGATGCGTCGCCAACCCTTCGAGGCTCGTCGCTATCGCTCCTCGCACCTCAGGGAGCAGAGGGAAGGCATCGCCTGCGCTCCTCGCACCGCAGGGAGCAGAGGGAAGGCATCGCCTGCGCTCTCGCACCTCAGGGACCAATGGTCATGTCGTTCTTTCGGATCAGGGGGCAGGGTTGACGCACCCTCCCTCAGCGCCGCCCGATGATCAGCCGTCCCAGGATCCCGACGGCGAACATCGCGACGCCCACGCCGCCGACGATCAGTGCGACCCGGGTGACGTCGTCGTAGGCGCCGTCGATGATGAGCTCGGCGACCTGGCGGCCCGAGCGCTCTGCGCCGGCCACCTCCTGCTTGGCGCGGTCCGCGAAGAACAGGCCCATGGCCCAGGTCGAGACGCCGGCTGCAAGCACGCCGAGCCCGAGCCACGCGAAGACGGTTCCGCGTCGTCGGGCGATCAGCAGCGCGAGCACGGCTGCGATCACGGCCACCGCCGCCGAGCCCCAGGCGAGCAGCGTGATCTGGCTACCCACCTCCGCGTACCGGCCCGCCTCGAGGCCCGAGGAGCCGTTGGTCAACTCGACGACCACCGGCCCCTGGATCGCGTTGCCACCGGTCAGGTTCAGGGAGCGGTTGATCATGTTCGTGATGTCGAGTTGCATCACCGAGGTGTCCGAACCGGGCGCCGGCTCCTCGAATAGGAACGCGTGCTGCTGGCCGACGACATCGGCGAAGTCCTGCTGGAACTGTTCACTTTCGGTGTAGCGGCCCGCCAGCGGCCGCACCAGGACGCCGGCGATCGGCAGGTCTGTCCGCGCGGTCGCCTGCGCGGCGATCTCATCTGCGAGGTAGTCCTTGACCTGCTGGTTCTCGGCCATCGGCGCGACCGTGGCGACGAACCCCGCCTGGTCGACGATGCGTTGATCCAGCCAGAAAGACGGTACGGCGAGAACGGTCGCCGCGATCGCGACAAGTGTCAACAGGGCACTCAGGAAGCTACGCACAGCCACGAGGCTACCGAGCCGGGGAACTACTCCCCGATCACATCCGCGGCGCGGCCGACGATCAGCGGGTCGGGTGTGCCCACGAAGGACTCGTTCTTGCCGTCGTAGTCGAAGAGACTCAGCACGTGACGCATGGCGTTGATCCGCGCCCGCTTCTTGTCGTTGGACTTCACCACCGTCCAGGGTGCGTGGTCGGTGTCGGTGGTGGCGAACATCGCCTCTTTCGCCTCGGTGTAGGCATCCCACTTGTCCAGCGACGCCAGGTCCATGGGCGACAGCTTCCACTGGCGCACCGGGTCGATCTGACGGATCGCGAACCGGGTCCGCTGCTCGAGCGGGGTGACCGAGAACCAGAACTTGACCAGGTTGATCCCGTCGTCGACGAGCATCTTCTCGAACGCCGGGACCTGGGCGACGAACTGCGTGTACTGCTGCGGACTGCAGAACCCCATGACCCGTTCGACGCCGGCGCGGTTGTACCAGGAGCGATCGAAGAACACCATCTCCCCGCCGGCGGGCAGGTGCTGCACATACCGCTGGAAGTACCACTCGGTGGCCTCGCGTTCGCTGGGCTTCTCCAGGGCGATCGTGCGTGCGCCGCGCGGGTTGAGGTGCTCGTTGAATCGTTTGATGGTGCCGCCCTTGCCCGCCGCGTCTCGGCCCTCGAAGACCAGCAGATGCCGCTGCCCGGTCTGCTTGGACCACTTCTGCAGCTTCAGCAGTTCGATCTGCAGCCGCCGCTTGGTGACCTCGTACTCGCGGCGGCTCATGCGCTCCTCGTACGGGTAGTCCTCGCGCCAGGTGTCGACGACATTCCGCTCGGGCAGGGTCAGCAGGACCGGGTCGTCGTCATCGTCGTCGTTGACCGTGAAGTGCGTGGTGTCGTGGAGGTCGACGAGTTGCTGAAGTGCTTCGCGGCCGTTGAGCACGCTGAAGTCGGGGCCGATCTGGGTCTCGGGATCGTGGAGGTCGGTCACTCCACAACGATAGGTCGAAGCGGCGAACGACGCCCGACGCTCCGGTGAACTACCGTCGCGCCGGGCGTGTTCTGTCTCTCAGGTGTCGTGAGGTGGAGCCGCTCAGTTCCGCAGGTCGATCGAACCGGCGTGCAGACATGCCTTACCCGTGCTGGTGTCGAACGCGGTCGCGAAACCGCCACTGCAGCGGGCACCTTCGGGACCGGCGTAGGCCTCGCCGCCCCAGCCGCCGATCGCCACCGTCGTACCACCGCGACGCGCCTGGGCGACGGACAGTGCGCTCGGGCCGGTCGTGACCGAGTAGGCGTTGCCCCGGCTGTTGGCGCCGGCGAGCGCCGTCGAACCGGGCTGCAGGTTGTAGGCCGCGGCGTTGCCGCCGTTGTCCGAGACCGAGACCGCGGTGCCGCGACCGCTGTATTCATCGGCACTCGCGCGACTGCCGACTCCGGCCTTGGCGCCGCAACCGCTGCGCCCCTCGACACGCTCGACCTGATGACCGTTCGACACCGAGCAACGCGTGTCCGCCGCGGCGACCCCTTCGCCCGACAACCCGGCGAAACCAACACATCCGGCGAGCCCCGCCGCCAGGACCAGGCCGCGAACGGCAAACTTCTTGATTCTCAACTGCTTTGGCCTCCATAGCTCGGGCGCCCGGTAAGGAACGCCCTCAGCGTACAGGGGCCGGCGCCGTGGAGGAGACGATCGACTCGTCACGTCCCGGTCACGATCGTCCTCAGTCCGCCGCGCGCTTCTCCACTTCCGCGGTGAGTCCCTTGCGCGCGGTGTCCACGGCCATCTTCTGGGCGCGTTTCACGATGAGTCCGGGCAGCTTGATCTTCAGCTCGACGGCCAGGTCGAAGCGGACATGGGCACCCTTGTCGGATTCGGTGACGGTGTACTTGCCGTGCTGCTCGCTCAACTGATTCGACTCGATGAGGTGCCATTCGCACGAGTTCTCGGTCCAGTCATAGGTGCAGGTCTGCTCGTCGGAGATACCCGCGGCGGTGACGACCATCCGCACCTTCTGCGGCGTGCCGTCGTCGTAACTGGACAGGATCTCGGCTTCCTTGTGCGGTCCCGACCAGTCCGGTAGGGACTCGATGTCCATGAGCACTTCCATCACCACCGAGACGGGGGCGGCGACGTCGAATTCGATGTTCGCTGAGACAGCCATGCGTTGAACCTACCGCGCGCCCTGGCCGCCGATGCAACGAACTGTCGAGGCTGTGTCGAGCCGCGACGGAGTCGCCCTGGATTGCCGCGACGGAGTCGCCCTGGATCGAACCGTTCAGCTCTCTCGGTCGACCAGGTTGACCGGCCACGCCTCGTCCGGGATGTCACGCAACGAGCACGCCTGGTCGACGGCGGTGAACCAGCCGCGGAAGTGCATGATCTCGCCGATGACCGGGTTACGGACGGTCGCGTCGCAGCGGAATCGATCCCGTTTCTCGTCCCACCCCTCGATGTACTTCATCTGAGCGGTGAACAGCCCCTTCATCCCGACCTTGGGTCCGCGTCCGAGCCAGCGCATCGGTCCGCTCTCGAGCAGCAGTTCGCCGGATCGCGTCACCGACGGTTCGATCGGATACAGGAACTCGGGGCCGTCGCCGAAATAGTCGACCAGACCCGTGCGCCCGGCCACCAGCAGGGAATTCAGCTTGCGCGGGCCGGTCGTGTACTGGAAGTTCCGCAGCACCGCGAGCGACTCGCGCCCCAGCTCGTCGGAGTAGCAGTAGTAACCCTGGGTGAACGGAACCATGCGACTGGTCTTCGAGGGCAGCGCATTGCGCTTGGCGTAATGCCACAGGGCGGGCGGCGGCAGCGCCGACGACACGTAGACCGACTCGTAGATCCCGCTACAGACCTGCGCGACACCGGAAGTCGAGTCGATGCCGTAGCGCCATGCGACGTTGGGATGCAGACGGTCGAAGTCCGAACCCAGCGCATGCCGGAAGACCGGCGTCATGGCGCAACCTCCCCGAGCTCACCCACCGATTCGAGCCCGCCCCGACGATGAACGGATGCAGGCCAGACGCCACCACGGCGGTGACGACATGGTGAACCTACTAACGGAGCACACCTGTGTCCAACGTCTCGCCCCGGATCAGACCCGATCGACGGCCGCGTCGCAGAGGCTCGCCAGTTCGGCGATGACGCGATCGAGGGGTTCGACGCTGCGCCGCGTCTGGCACAGTCCGACCGCTCCCTCGACCGCCGCGATGATGAGGTTGGCCAGTGAGTCGGCACGGTCGCTGTCGACGCCGTCGACCACCAGCCGCGCGGTGACCAGGTCGGCCCAGCGCTGCAGGATCTCGGCGGATGCGTCCGCCACCGCGGGTTCGCTGCGGCGGGCGAGTCCGCCGGCCAGCACGGGGCAGCCAAACTGGAAGTCGGTGTTGACCAGTAGTCGCCGCCACACCCCGCCGATCTCGCGCACCGTGTCCGCCGGGGTCATCGTGGTCGGACGCCCGATGCGTTCGGCGATGAACTCACCGGCGTACCGGACGGCTTCGGTCATCAGTTGGGTCTTACCGCCCGGAAAATGGTGGTAGATCGATCCCCGTGGTGCGGAACTCGCCGAGATCACGTCGCCGATGGAGGTGGCGGCGACCCCGTCGCGGCCGATCAGATCGGCCGCGTGCACGACCATGCGTTCGCGGGGGCCGCGGTCGTCCGCGCCGGTGATCACGGACTCGGCGGGATGTGACGCCATGCAGCAACAACTCCTATGCCGACCCTCATACAACCGATTGTGGCCAGCATACATAGCATCGGCCGAGGTCATCCCGTACGCGAGGCCGCGCCGATATGCAGACCTTCATAATCGCGGCGGAGTATGCAACCATGCATAGTCATGACTACCACGACCGACGCACCCACCGACCCCACCGCCATGTCCGGACTCGAACTGCTGCGAGCCTGGCAGGCGGGCGGCGCCGGCTCCGACCGCCCGAGCATCGGCCGCCTCCTGGGCATGGTGCCCAAGCAGATCGACGAGGGCGCGGTCACCTTCGCCGTGACTCCGCAGCCCGACTTCGCCAACCCTCTCGGCACCGTTCACGGCGGCATCTGCGCCACGCTGCTGGACTCGGTGATGGGGTGCGCCGTCCACACCACCCTGCCCGCCGGGGTCGGCTACACGACGCTGGAGCTGAAGGTGAACTACATCCGCTCGGTCGCCGTGGACGCCGGGGAGCTGACCGGCGTGGGTACCGTCATCCACGCCGGCCGCACCACCGCGACCGCCGAGGGCAAGGTGTTCTCCGCCGACGGCAAGCTCGTCGCCCACGGGACCACCACCTGCATCGTGTTCCGGTAGCGCGATCAGTCCGTGCGTGCCGCCGCGATGATCGCGGCGATGTCCTCGTCGCGCATCCCGAACCCGGCGAGGCGTCCGAGCGGTATAGACGCCATCATCCGTGCCATGTCGACGCCCAGGGCGTCGTCGGAGCTCGTCAGCGGGTTGTCCTCGAACCGGGACGCGAGCGCTTGCGCCGCAGCAGGATTCGCCAGGACCTCGCCGAGGGTCGAGTTCTCGTCGATCGCGAGGCGAACCTCGTCGCCCGCGATCTCGACGGTGGTGGTCAGCCGGATGTCCCGGCTCGACGCGCCGACCTCGACGCCGTACTCACCCGGTTCGACGATCCAGCGGTCGACGCGGATGTCCCAGTAGGCGAGATCGCTCCGGTCGATTGCGATCGAGATAGTCTGCGACTCACCGGGTTCGAGGTCTCGGGTGGTCGCGAAGCCCGTCAGCTCGCGCGGCGGTCGTCCGACTCGGGAGTCCGACTTCGACGTGTAGACCTGGACGATGTCACGCCCGGTCCGAGAACCGGTGTTGGTCACCGTCAATCCGACGACCACACCGGTGACGCCCGGATCATCCGATGCGACGGACAGATCCGAGTACTCGAAAGTCGTGTAGGACAATCCGTGTCCGAAAGGATAGGCGACCTCGATGTCGCGGGCGTCGTACCAGCGGTAGCCGACGAAGATGCCCTCGCCGTAGCGGATGTGCGAGTTCTCGTTCGGGAAATTCAGGTATGCCGGGGTGTCCTGCAACCTGACCGGCACGGTCTCGGTGAGCCGACCCGACGGGTTGACGACCCCGAAGAGCACGTCGGCGACGGCACCACCCCCGGCCTGGCCGAGGAGCGCGCCGTCGAGGATTGCCGGGGCCGCGGCGATCGACCCGAGGCGCAGGACGCCTCCGTGAGCGAGCACGACCACCGTTCGCGGTTGCACCGCCAGGATCGCGGTCAGCAACTCGACCTGGTCCGCCGGCAGTTCGATGTCGTCGCGGTCGAAGCCCTCCGACTCCTGCGCGGCCGCCAGTCCCAGGAACAGCACGGCGGCCTCGGCGTCCGTCGCCGCGGCGATCGCGCCCGCCGTATCCGCCCGCGAGCCGTCGGTGCTGAAACCCGGGGCGTAGGTCACCGTGCCGCCGGCTGCCCGGATCTCGTCCACCGGTACGTCGAGGCGCGTCGGGTTCACGTGCGAACTGCCGCCGCCCTGATAGCGGGGGTCGTGCGCGAACGAGCCGATGACCGCGACGGAGCGTCCGGGGCTCAACGGGAGGAGATCGCCGTCGTTCTTGAGCAGGACGATGGACCGTGATGCGGCCTCGCGCGCGAGGCGATGGTGGAGATCGAAGTCGACGACGGTCCGGTTCGTCCGGCCCGCAGCGGCCCGCTCCGCGAGTTCCCGGACCGCCCGGGCCGACCGGTCCAGCGCCGCCTCGTCGAGGGTTCCGTTCCGGACCGCGTCCACGACCTGCGCGTCGGTGCGGTCCCCCGGGCCGGGCATCTCGAAATCCAGGCCGGCGGCGACCGCCCGAACGCGGTCGGCGACCGCACCCCAGTCGGAGACCACCACGCCGTCGTAGCCCCACTCGCCCCGCAACAAGTCGGTGAGGAGCCACCGGTTCTCCGCCGCGTACGTGCCGTTGATGCGGTTGTAGGAGCACATCACGGTCCACGGGTTCGCCGTGCGGATGATATGCGCGAAGGCGCGGAGGTAGATCTCCCGCATCGGGCGCGGGTCGACGTCCGAACTCGACCGCATCCGGTCGTCCTCGGCGTTGTTCAGCGCGAAGTGTTTGAGCGACGTGCCGACCCCGATGCTCTGTACGCCGCTCACCCACGCCGCGCCGAGCCGGCCCGTGACGAACGGATCCTCGGAGAAGTACTCGAAGTTGCGGCCGCACCGGGGATCTCGCTTGATGTTCACGCCCGGGCCGAGCAGTACGTCGACGTCGAGACCGCGTGCCTCGCGGCCGAGCGCTTCGCCGACACGACGGATCAGCTCGGTGTCCCAACTCTGGCCGAGTCCGACCGCGGGCGGGAAGCAGGTGGCGGGTTCGCTGCCGGCGAGGCCGAGGTGGTCGGTGGCGCCGGTCTGTTTCCGGACCCCGTGCGGACCGTCGGTGAGTGTCAGCGCGGGAACGGAACCAACCGATTTGGTGGTCCAGAAATCGGCACCGCTGCCCAACGCGGCCTTCTCGGTCAAGCTGAATTCACTCACTCCAAGACACTACCGACGATCGTCAGGCGATCAGCTGGCCCCGGGGCAGTACACGGTGTAGTCCCACTCCGTGTTCCGGTCCGGCCCGGTCACGCGCACCACGACCGAGGTGTCGCCACCGGCCGGCACCGTGATCCGGACACTGCCGGTTCCCTGGTTGATGTCGTCTCCGACGTAACCGGTGTTGTAGATCTGCCGGCCACCGTAGAACACCCGGATCTCGTCCGGGATGTCGTAGGTGTCGTAGCTCAGCGTGAAGCTCGTCGGGCCTCGTAGGCCGAGGATGTGCCGGGTCTCGGTGACTCCGTAGCCGCCGGACTTGGTCTCGGAGTTGCACCGCTGGGTCGACGGCGGAGCCTGATTGCCCCCGAGACTGCCGAAGTAGTCGAGGCCGCCCAGACCGTATTCCTCGAGACTGCCCCCGTCGATGCTTCCGCCGTCGAGGCTCCCGGACTCGAGTGGCGCGGCATCGGCGATCGCGGCCGGGACGACCGCAGCGGTCGACGTCGCGGCCAGGATGAGGGCAGCTCGAACGAAAGTGGTTGTGCGCATTAGGTTCTCCGAGTGTCGAGTCGTTTCGGGGGTGGTTCCGACGCTAATGCGACCTGCCAACCGCGGATATCCCCTCATCGGGTAAGAGCACGACGACCAGATGACACCCGTGCGGGTGACACCTCGCTGCCACAGCGTCTCGGGCGGCGCCCTACGTCAGATACCGGTCCCGGAGCGCCTTCTGGTCGGCGGCACCCAGACCCAGCGCCTCGTCGAAGTAACCCTCGATTCCGCCGTACCGCTTGTCCACCTCGTCGAACGCGGCGTCGAGATAGCCGGAGTCGACGCCCAGCACGCCGACGAGGAGCTCGGGATCGCCCCCGGCGGCGGCGAACCCGTCGAAGATGGGTTTGAGCGACGGGATCAGACGTTCATTGGTGAGCAGGTAGTCGCGATAGACGTCGTCCTTCGGCACCCCGAGCAGTGTCAGCAGAGATGCTGCGGCCCAACCTGTTCGGTCCTTGCCGGTGGTGCAGTGCATGAGGGCCGGTGTCGAGCCGTCGATCAGTCCACGAAACAGCTGCGTGTACGACGCCGTCGCACTGGGCAGGGTGATCATCTCGCGATAGGTCCCGCAGATCATCTCGCGCGCCTTGCCGCCGGACAGCATCTCGTCGGCCTGCGCGACGACGGCGGGATCGGCGAGGACAGCACCGATGTTGGCGGGAATCGACATCTGCGCATCGGCGAGGACATCGAGTGCGATGTTCGACGCGCCGGGCAGGACGGGGTCGGGGATGGCCTCGCTCTCGTGCGCCGATCTCAGGTCGTAGACGGTCTTCAGGCCGAGCGACTCGAGCGCGGAGACGTCGGCGGCGTCGAGCGCGGAGAAATCCGTGGACCGGTACAGCACGCCGGATCGAACCGTCTGCCCGTCCCCGGTCCGCCAGCCGCCGAGATCGCGGAGGTTGGGCATGCTGGAGATGGGGCTGGGCGCGCCGGGGGTCGCAGTCACGGTCACATCGTGACAGATTGTGCGGCGGTCAGTCGGTGAGCGCGCTTTCGAGCATCGGCCACGACTTCACGAGCTGGTCCTGCCAGTAGGGCCAGGCGTGCGTCCCCGGTGCATAGTCGACGGTCGCGGGAATGCCGAGTTGCTTGAGTCGACGATCGAGATTGAGCGTGCACTGGTGGGTGGCGGCCTCGATGGCGCCGCCGACCGCGATCTGGTCGATGTAGATCGTGGTCTTCCCGTCGATTCCCTGGCCCTGCAACCGGTCGTGCGGTCCGGGGACCCCCGTGCCGGTGCTGATGTAGATCGCCTTGCCGCGCAGCTTGTAGGCGTTGACGACCGGGTCGTGCGCCCGCCACCCCGGGGAGCCGACCGGGCCCCAGATGTTGGCGATGTCGCCACCGCCGCGTCCTTCGACGACCGCGCGGATGGCGAGTCGGCCGAGATTCGTGCTTGTCTCGGCACAACCGCTGTAGGAGGCGACCGCGCGGTAGAGCTGAGGTGCGGCTTCGGCAAGACTCAACGACGACGTTCCCGCCATGGAGATCCCCGCGATCGCGTTCACGCCGGTGGTGTTCAGCTTCCGATCGATGAGCGGCGGTAATTCGCTGGTCAGAAACGTTGTCCATTTGTTTCGCCCCAGCACCGGGTCGACTTTCACCCAGTCGGTGTAATAGCTGTACGCGCCGCGCATCGGCACGACAACATTCACATTCTTGTCGGCGACGAAATCGACGATGTCGGTTTGCTCGAACCAGTGTCCGGTGCCCTCTCCGCCACCCGCGCCATTCAGCAGATACAGCGTCGGTCGGGGCATCGAGCGGTCGGCGGGCACGAGAACCCGGACCGGTACGTGACGTTTCATCGACGGCGAATACACCGACAGCTCCAAGACCCGGCCATCGGCGACAGCGCGGGCCAGCGCCTTCGCCCGGGACGACGAATCTCCCGAGTCGGCGCCGGCGAACGACGGAACCGCAAGCGCGACAACGAGTACAACGATCGAGACCGTTGTGGCGACCAGGCGTCGGCGGAACTGACCACCCACTGCGGACATCACAGTCCCTTCACATCACTACATGCTCACATCACTACCGCGCCGCCGTCTCGACAACGGAATTCACACACGCAGATATCGATCCGAATACGTTTCACCATACGCACCGGAGACGGCCCCGTCCGGATTACCACGGCCGGGGCCATCGCTGTTCACCTCGCGATTGCGCACACCATGGTCATTATTGGAGGCGATTTCACGATGACTAATCCTGGCCGGTCGAGACGTCGTGCTCCTGAGCAGCTGATCTCGTGCGAGTGCGCCGGCCGTGATCGTCTCTGCCGTCGAAAAACGACCGGCCACTTCGAAAGGCGCAGGGAACGCTTTCACCGACCACCCGGTGCCAGATTCGGCCGATCGGACTACAACCGGACCGCCTCTGATCGCACCGACACCGGAAACAGCATTCGTGGATTCTGGAGCAGCGCCGGCGGGGCGACGGCCGACCGCTCGAGCGTGCCGGTCCAGCGGACCCGACGCCGATGCGGGGTGAGCACCCTGCCTCGACGGGAGAACTCGTACTCGCCGATCAACGTCCCCAGTGGCAGCACGTTCGGGTCGGTGGGGTCGACGACGGCGACCTCGTCCCCCACCCGCAGATCGGAGACGAACGACGCGAGCACGCGGAGGTCCTTGCCCGGCCGCCGCCCGGGACTTCGCTCCTTCAGCAACACGCGCAGGCCGGTCTCGGTGCCCACCGAGGCGTCGGTGTCGATGCCGGATTCGACGCCCAATCCGACGATTTGCCGGCGTCGGAACTGAGCGAACTGTTCGTCGGATCCGGCCCGGATGATCCACACGGTGCGGGTCGGTTCGTCCAGATCGTGCGCGTCGGTGGCCGGCGGATCCGGCCAGAAGTACGGCATCTCGTCGTCGAGGTCGACGTCGTCGAACACGGAGCCGTAGAAGTCCGGCGCCTTGCGGAGCAGCGCCGAACGGTGACTGCGATGGAGTCGGTCGTCGCCGAGCCACGCGGGCATCAGACCCTGCGCGGTCAGCTCGGCTTGGGACGCACCCACCACCCCGGGCGCGAACTCGGCGATCATCGGAGCAGTGGTGTCCGCACGACCGCCGCCGGTCCACACGTCGACGAAAGCGAGCCCGTAGGCGACCAACGCCGGGGTGTGCCCGCGCCACATCGTGACCGCGGGATGGCTGGCCCAGCCGTAATCGAAGAGTTCGAGCGCCCGCAGGATCTGCAACGTCTCCACGCGCTGCTTACCGAGGCGCGCGGGGTCCAGGACCTCGGCAGAGCGTCGGAAGTCCGGGTAGGGCAGGAACGTCTGCATGGCGCTCGCATACCCACTTCGGACGGGCGCTCACACCCGGCGGAGCTCCGCGCGGCGTCGAACACAGAGTTGTCAGCTGCTACCGAAGATCGGCGATCCCGGCCCCGGCGTCACACCAGGACCGGCTCAACCAGCGGCGGGTGCGATCTACTGCCGCACAACGTGGACCCAGGTCACCTCAGTGGCTTCGACTCGGCTCCTCGCTTCGCTCGTCACCGGCTCAACCAGCGGTGGGTGCGATCCACTGCCGCACAACGTGGACCCAGGTCACCTCAGTGGCTTCGACTCGGCTCCTCGCTTCGCTCGTCACCGGCTCAACCAGCGGCGGGTGCGACCTACTGCCGCGCAGCGTCAGCCGAAGCCCGCGATGGCCTCGAAGAAATGATCGACGCTCGGACATCGGGGCTCAGTCGGATGCGGAGTCCGACGCGTCGGTCCCGACCTCCGGCACCGCACACACGCCGTCGACGCAGACCGCCGCGTCGTCGTCGCCGATCATCTCGAAGGGCACCACCGGGTCAGACACGATCGGGCTCCTCGGCGCGGACCTTGTCGAGGGCCTGCGCGAAGGTTTCCGGCGCCTGGGCTCCGGAGATGCCGTACTTGCCGTTGATCACGAAGAAGGGAACCCCGCTGATCCCGTATGCACGGGCTTGGTCGATGTCGGCTTCGACGGCCGCGGCGTACTCGCCCGACTCGAGCGCGGCCAGCACGGCGTCGCGATCGAGACCGACATCGGCCGCCAGATCGGCGAGTTCGTCGGCGCGGCCGACGTGGCGCCCCTGCTCGAAGTACGCCTGGAACAGACGCTCGGCCAGATCCGCCTGTCGGCCATGCGCTTTCGCGAAGTGCAGGGCCTCATGCGCTTTCAGGGTCTTGGTGTGCTGCAGCCGGTCGAAGTCGTAGTCGAGACCGACCTCGGCGGCGATCCCGCGGACCTGGTCGAGCATCCTCCGGACCTGATCGGCCGGCATGCCCTTGTGCCGGACGAGGAAGTCGACCTCTGAACCGTCGAAGTCGACCGGCGTATCCGGTGCGAGCTCGAAGCTGTGGTAGGTCACTTCGACGTCGTCGCGTCCGTCGAACTCGGCGAGGCCCGCCTCGAACTTGCGTTTGCCGATGTAGCACCAGGGGCAGGCGATGTCGGACCAGATGTCGACGGTGATGGGAGCGCTCATTGCCCTCTCAACACCTCGCGGATCGAGAACGTTCCCGGAGTGCGTCACACCCGATCAGCCGCCCCAGGCGCGTCGAGCAGGTCGTCGAGATGCGTTCGCGACCAGTCGCACAGGCCGTGGACCGTCGAGACGAGGTCGCGGCCGGCGTCCGTCAGGGTGTAGTCCACCCGCGGATTCGCGCTGCGATGGTCGTGCCGATGGATCAGGCCGTGCGCCTCGAGATCGCGCAGCGTCTGGGTGAGCACCTTGTCGCTGATCGTCCCGATCGATCGCTTCAACTCACGAAACCGGCGGGGTCGCTGCCGGATCTCCTCGAGGACGGTCAGACCCCATTTCGTCGACACGACGGTGAACACCGACCGCGCGAGGTGCCGGGCGCGCTCTTCGGCCTCGGACGACGGCGCGGCGTCCCCGCTCACATCGAAGTGCGTACTGCCGCTCATCCGCCTGCGCTCCTAGTGGTGTGTCGATGCGAGTGCTGAAGACCTACGCCAGGATATTCGTCGCCGACCTCGACGAGTCGCTTCCGCTGTACGAGACGATCGTCGGTGCATCGGCCGATCTCCGATTCGCTTTCGAGAGGGCCGAACTCGCCGCCGTCGGCGACTTCCTCCTCATCGCGGGAGCCGACGACGACGTCGAGGCCTACCGGTCGACCGTCGGACCGGTCATCGTCGACGATCTCGACGCCTTGATCTCGCAGGTCAGCGGCGGAGCCGGATCCGAGAGCGCGACTGGACGATTCGCCTACCTTCGCCATCCCGACGGTGCGGTCCTCGAGTATGTCCAGTGGTCGCGGGAAGTCGCCGAAGCCGTGCTCGGAACGCCGAAGGCCGGCCACCCGCTTGGGTGACCGGCCTTCGGTTGGTGCTGCGTGAGTGGACGCAGGGATCTGATCAGGAGATCAGAAGCCCATCCCGCCCATCTCGTCGCCACCCGGCATGGCCGGTGCGGCGTTCTTCTCGGGCTTGTCGGCGACGACGGCCTCGGTGGTGAGGAACAGAGCCGCGATCGAGGCTGCGTTCTGCAGCGCCGAGCGGGTGACCTTCACCGGGTCGTTGATGCCGGCCTTGAGCAGGTCCTCGTACACACCGGTGGCGGCGTTGAGGCCGGTGCCGGTGGGCGAGTTGAGGACCTTGTCGGCGACGACGCCCGGCTCGAGGCCGGCGTTGATCGCGATCTGCTTGGCCGGAGCCGACAGGGCGACCTTGACGATGTTGGCGCCGGTGGCCTCGTCACCCTCGAGCGAGAGTGCGTCGATGGCCGGCTCCGACTGCAGCAGGGCCACGCCACCGCCGGCGACGATGCCCTCTTCGACGGCAGCCTTCGCGTTGCGGACGGCGTCCTCGATGCGGTGCTTGCGCTCCTTGAGCTCGACCTCGGTGGCCGCGCCCGCCTTGATGACCGCAACACCGCCGGCCAGCTTGGCCAGACGCTCCTGCAGCTTCTCGCGGTCGTAGTCGGAGTCGCTGTTCTCGATCTCGCCGCGGATCTGGGCGACACGACCGGCGATGGCGTCGGGATCGCCCGCGCCCTCGACGATGGTGGTCTCGTCCTTGGTCACGACGACCTTGCGAGCGGTACCGAGCAGCTCGATGCCCGCGCCCTCGAGCGAGAGGCCGACCTCTTCGCTGATGACCTCGCCACCGGTGAGGATGGCGATGTCGGCCAGCATGGCCTTGCGGCGGTCACCGAAGCCCGGGGCCTTGACGGCGACGGACTTGAAGGTGCCCTTGAGCTTGTTGACGACGAGGGTCGAGAGAGCTTCGCCCTCGACGTCCTCGGCGATGATCAGCAGCGGCTTGCCGGCCTGGATGACCTTCTCCAGCAGCGGCAGCAGGTCCTTGATGGTCGAGACCTTGCCCGAGACCAGCAGGATGTACGGGTCGTCGAGGACGGCTTCCTGGCGGTCGGCGTCGGTGACGAAGTAACCCGAGATGTAGCCCTTGTCGAAGCGCATGCCCTCGGTGAGCTCGAGCTGCAGGCCGAAGGTGTTGGACTCCTCGACCGTGATGACGCCTTCCTTGCCGACCTTGTCCATCGCCTCGGCGATGAGCTCGCCGATCGAGGCGTCGCCGGCCGAGATACCGGCGGTGGCAGCGATCTGCTCCTTGGTCTCGACCTCCTTGGCGCTCTTCAGCAACGACTCGGTGACGGCCTCGACGGCCTTCTCGATGCCGCGCTTCAGACCCAGCGGGTTGGCGCCGGCAGCGACGTTGCGCAGACCCTCACGGACGAGAGCCTGGGCGAGAACGGTGGCGGTGGTGGTGCCGTCGCCCGCGACGTCGTCGGTCTTCTTGGCGACTTCCTTGACCAGCTCGGCGCCGATCTTCTCGTACGGGTCCTCCAGCTCGATCTCCTTGGCGATGGACACACCATCGTTGGTGATCGTGGGGGCGCCCCACTTCTTCTCCAGGACGACGTTGCGACCCTTGGGTCCCAACGTCACCTTGACGGCGTCGGCAAGGCTGTTGAGGCCCCGCTCGAGGCCGCGACGGGCCTCTTCGTCGAACGCAATTTGCTTGGCCATGGGTAAGTGATCCTCCGAAGGGGGTGACACTAGGTTCGTATGGCCGGAACTCGGTGCCCGCGACGGACGACCGGTGTGTCATTCGGTACCGGCCTCACCGTCCCGACCTGGCACTCACAGCTCGCGAGTGCCAACCTCGTTTTTAGCACTCGACCAGTGCGAGTGCAAGGCTGGATCAGGTGTCCCGGTCGGCTGCGTGGTCGGCCGCCGCGACGCTGACTACGTTGAGGACATGTCACTCGCCTTCAGGGAGTTCAGGTTCGGGGTCAACATGCTCGCGGCCGACACCGCGTCGTCGTGGCAGACGCGTGCCCGATCGGTCGAGGAACTCGGCTACGACGTCCTGCTCGTCCCCGACCACTTGGGCATCCCGAGCCCGTGGCCGGCACTGGCCGTCGCGGCCACCGCGACGCAGCGCCTGCGCGTCGGCCCGTTCGTCCTCAACGCCGCGTTCACCAACCCCGCGCTGCTCGCCCGGGACGCCGCCACCGTCGACCGGTTGTCCGACGGCCGCGTGGAACTCGGACTGGGCACCGGCTACGCCCGGGAGGAGTTCGACGCAGCGGGGATCGAATACCGGTCCGCGGGCCGGCGCGTCGATCACCTGTCGGCGACCGCCGCCCGCGTGACAGAGCTGCTCGCCGACGAGGATCATCAGCCCCGACCCGTGCAGCCGAGGATTCCGCTCCTGCTCGCCGGCAACGGCGACCGCGTGCTGACGATGGCCGCCGAACACGCCGACATCGTCGGGTTCACCGCGGCCCGAACGGGACCCGACGGCGATCTGGAACCGCTGTCCGCCGGCGATTTCGACGAACGGGTGGGCTTCGCACGCGCCGCCGCCGGGGACCGCGCCGTCGAGGTGGAGTGGAACCTCCTGCTACAGATCGTCACCGTGACCGATGATCCGACGGCGGTGGCCGACGAGCTTCTCGCGAAGCACGAACTGTCGATGAGCGCTCAGGAGTTCCTGGGCCTGCCGTCGGTGCTCATCGGATCGGTCTCCGACATCGCCGCCCGCCTCGTCGACCTCCGGGAGCGGACCGGGATCAGCTATCTCACCGTGCTCGAACCCGCGCTCGAGGTGTTCGCCCCGGTGATCGCGGAGCTGCACGCCGTCGACGCCGGAGGGCGGTGAGGCGGTCACGGTCATTCGCACCCCCGACGACCGACGTCCCGCAAGCTGCCGGTCGACTAGGGTCTGAACCGTGGAATTCCTGCTGATCATCATCGTGGCGCTGCTGGCGATCATCGCGGTGGTCGTCATCTTCAACTTCCTGGGCAATCGGCGGGCCCGGCAGGCCGAGCAGGACGCCCTGCGTGAGCGGACCTATCGCCCCGGCGATCCGTTCTCGTCGGCCGACGACGATTCCGTCTACGGCGACCCCCGCGATCTCAAACCCGGCGACCTCGTCGAACTGCGCGGTCAGACCTACGCGGTCCGGGGCACCCTGCGCCTGACGCAGGACGGCTACACCTGGACCGAGAACTTCCTCGACACCGGTGTCGGGTCCAAGGCCTGGATATCGGTCGAGGACGATCCCGACCTCGAGGTCGTGCTGTGGCACGAGGTACCCGGTGCCGCCGTCACCCCCGGCCCCGACACCGTGGAGCTCGAGGGGCGTCGATACCAGTCGGAGGAGGCGGGCTCGGCGCGTTTCACCTCCGCGGGGACCACCGGCGTCGCGACCTCGGGCCGGATGGCCTATCACGATTATCAGGCCGGCGACGACCGCCTGTCCTTCGAGGACTACGGCAGCGGCTGGGAATGCGCCCGCGGCGAACTGTTGTCCCGCGCGGACTACCGCATCTACCCCACCAACCCGGCTCCGGAAACACCCTGACGGCGGCCCCGACGCCCGCCCATCCACACGACGCCCTGAGCACGGAGATCGCAGCACGCATGACCGAGAACACCGGACACCCCGGCGACCCCGCCGCACAACTCGCGGTGGCCTACGCCGACACCAGCGCGAGCCAGCTCGGCTTCTCGCTGAGCGCACCCTTGCAGGAGCCCCTGGCACAAGAGGATCGCGAGATCGACGGCATCACGGTGTCGGTGCGGCTGCTCGGCGCGAGCCATCAGGTACTCGTCGAAGACGGGGTGCAGCGGATCTGCGAGACCGTCGCCTGCCTGCCGGAGGTGACCTCGGCACTGCCGGAGAGTTTCCAGGAGAGCGGTTACTACTTCAGTTCCCGTGTGGAACAGGTCAATCCCGACCAGCTCGCCGCACTCGTCGAACAGCTGAGCGTTCGCGTCACCGAACAGCTGGCCACCGGACATCCGTGCGTGATGGGTCGCTTCCCGGGGGAGCCGCACGCCGTCACCGCGATCGTGTCGGAGTCCACCGATGACTCCATCAGCTGGCACACCTGGCACACCTATCCCAAGGCCGCCGAGGTCGTGATCACCTCCAGCAGGATCGACCGCGGTCCGGTGGCCCGCCCATGACCGGGCAACCACCGCCCGGCGGCCCACCGGACCCGCGCCGCCGTCTGAACAAGACCCGCAACATCATCATCGGCGTGATCGTCGTGCTCACCATCTTCGCGCTGATCGGTGCATGCACCGCGCGAGTTGCCCGTGGCGGCGGCATCGGGGGGTCGGCGCGCGACTACATCACGCAGAACTACGAGCGCGACACCTCCCTCGACGAGGGCGACGTCGACGCCTATGTCGCCGACGGGACCCCGGAGCAGGTGGCGGCCGAGATCCGCGACGCCGAACGTCCGAGCGACCAGCGGAGCGGCGCCACCGGCACGGGCAACATCGCCGGCACGCAGTTCCTCCAATACCCCGACTACCTGGTGGGCCTCTTCCCGCTGGCGGCCGGCGCCACCCGGGTGATGCTCAGCCGGGATTATCGGTCGGGGTACCACCACTACCACCCCTACGTCGGCGCGTTCTGGGTCCCGACCCCCCGCTACGCGGGTAGCGGCAGCGGAAACCGCGGCGGCGGGAGCGGTGGTGGCGGTAAATGATCGTCGTCCGTCCGGCACGTGCCATCGAATTCGTCCGACCAACCAACGGAGAAGACCATGCTCGCTGATATCGCTGAGAACGCCTACGCTGCAGGCGCTTACGCCGGTGTCGGCGTGATCCTGATGATCATCTCGTTCGGCATCCTCGACCTGCTCACGCCCGGGAAGCTCCGTTCGCAGCTGTGGACGGACCGCAACCGCAACGCCGGCATTCTGGTGGGTTCCAACATGCTCGCCGTCGCCGTGATCGTCACCGCCGCCATCGTCGCGAGCGAGGGACGACTGCTCGAGGGGCTCACCTACACCGCGGTGTACTCGGCGATCGGCCTCATCGTGATGGCGGTGACCTTCCTCGTCATCGACCTGCTGACCCCCGGCAATCTCGGCGAGTTGCTGGTCCACCCGGAGAGCCACCCGGCGGTGTGGGTGCAGGGCGTCGCGCACATCGGGGTGTCGATCATCGTGGCCGCCTCCATCCTGTGACCGGGTTCCCGCACTCCCCCGTTTGTCCGTGACCGGTCACGACTCCGCTGCCGCCGACGCCGAACCGGTGACGACCGAACCCGTTCCGGACGCGCTGGCGATACGACCGCGATTCGCCCGCGCCGGACTGCTGGCCGTCGTCTTCGTCTGCGCCGCCTGCGGGTTGGTGTACGAGCTCGCGCTGGTCTCGCTCGGCTCGTTCCTGATCGGCAACACCGCGACGCAGGCGTCGATCGTCCTCGCGGTCATGGTCTTCGCGATGGGCATCGGGTCACTCGCCGCGAAACCGCTCCAGCCACAATCGGTCACGGCCTTCGCGGTCATCGAACTGCTGCTCGCCCTCATCGGCGGACTGTCGGTGATGGCGCTCTACGCGGCGTTCGCCTACCTGGAGTTGTACACGCCCGCCCTCGTCCTGGTGGCCTTCGTGCTCGGCATCCTGATCGGTGCCGAGATCCCGCTGCTGATGGTTCTGCTGCAACGGATTCGACGCCAGGAGGCGGGTTCGGCTGTCGCCGACATGTTCGCGGTCGACTACATCGGCGCCCTCATCGGCGGCCTGTGCTTCCCGTTCCTGTTGCTGCCGTTCTTCGGCCAGTTGCGCGGCGCCCTCGTGGTCGGGCTGGTCAACGCCGCGGCCGGCTGCTTCCTCGTCTTCGTCATCTTCCGCAAGTCGATGTCGCGCACCCAGATGGGTGTCCTCTCCGCGTCGGCCGTCGCCGTCGTCGCCGTCCTGATCGCCGGCCTGATGCTGTCCGGCCGCTTCGAGATCACCGCGCGCCAAGCGCTGTACCGCGATCGCATCGTCGCCGCCGAACGTAGTGCGTACCAGGACATCGTCATCACCGAGAACCGTTTCGGCGCAACGGCCGACACCCGCCTGTACCTGAACGGCGACCTGCAGTTCTCCTCGGTCGACGAACATCGCTACCACGAGACGCTGGTGCATCCGGCGATGTCCGGGAACCACGACTCCGTGCTGATCCTCGGCGGCGGTGACGGACTCGCGCTCCGCGAGGTGCTCACCTACCCCGACGCCCGCGACGTCACGCTCGTCGAACTCGACCCGGAAATGATCCGACTCGCCCGGACCGACGAGCGTCTCACCACGTTGAACCGGGGATCGATGACCGACCCCCGAGCCGAGGTGATCGCCGCCGACGCCTTCTCCTGGCTGCGCGGCACCGACCGCCGGTTCGACGTCATCATCGTCGACATGCCCGACCCCGACGACTCGGCCACCGCGAAGCTGTACTCCACCGAGTTCTACGCGATGGTCCGGGCGCATCTCGCCGAGGCGGGCCGCACCGTGGTCCAGGCCGGGTCCCCGTACTTCGCGCCGAAGTCGTTCTGGTGCGTGGCCTCGACCATGCGCGCGGCCGGACTGGACCCGACCCCGTACCACGTCGACGTGCCGGCCTTCGGCGACTGGGGATTCCACCTGGCCGGCGCCGAGGGCAGGGTGACCCCGACCGTGGCGGCGCCCGGACCCCTCCGGTTCCTCAGTCCCGAACAGTTGGCAGCAGCAACGGTTTTCCCACTGGATCGGCAGCGACTGGATCTGCCGCCGTCGACCCTCATGGACCCGCGGATTCTCCGGTACGCACAGGGCGAGTGGGCGACCTACTGACGTCGGCAGATCGCCGGAGGCAGGTCAGAGTGCGGCCGCGGTGTCCGGCGACAATGCGATCAACATCTTCCCGCTGGCGCTCGTGCGGTCGGCGGCGGTCGCCGTCGCCGTCGCCGGGGAGTGGGAGCAGATCACGGCACTGTGCCGGGCCACGCGCGGCCTGCGAACCGCCGACTGATCGAACCGCCCGGGAGTTGTACGCCTCCGTCCCGACCCGGGCGTCGACCGATCGCGTGGCGTTCGCGTCCACCGATGCGGGAGGATGGGCCGCGGGAGGTGCGATGTCTGCTGAGCTGGCCGTGGTGTTCGGGATACTGGTCGTCACCGTCGTCTGGGCACTCACCGTCCTGGTGCGCACCCGGCGACGAGTGGCCACCCCTGCCGAGCGGGCGGTTCATCTGGCCCTGCACACCGCGTCGCTCGCCGCCCGCTCACTGCGCACCGGACTGTCGGCGGAGTCGGCTCGCGAAGCACTGCCGCACCTGCACTCCCTGACCGGCGCCGAAGCGGTCGCACTGTACGACGGCGAACCGAGCCGCCTCGCCCACGAGCCGGACGGTGAGGCCATCTGGGACGACGAGATGCTCGGTCACGCCGACCGTGCGGCGTCGTCCGCGCTGGGTGACCTCCGACGCGTGCTGCTCACCGACCCCAGCGGCGCCGAGTCGCCCGTGCGCGCGCTGGTAGCCCAGCCGCTCCTCGCCGACGATGTCGGGGTCGGGGTCCTCGTGGTCGCCACCACGCGACGGCCCGGCCCCGGAATGCTCGGCGCCATCGCCGAAGTCGCGCGGTACGCGTCGAGCCAGATCGAACTCGCCGACCTCGACGCATCCCGCGCACGGCTCAACCGCGCCGAGGTCCTCGCCCTGCGCGCGCAGATCAGTCCGCACTTCATCTACAACGCGCTCAACACCATCGCCTCGTTCGTGCGGACCGACCCCGACCGGGCGCGCGATCTCGTCCTCGACTTCGCCGACTTCACCCGATACTCCTTCCGGGCCGCCGGCGAATACACCGTGCTGGCCGACGAGCTGCGGAACATCGACCGCTACCTCACCCTCGAACGAGCCCGCTTCGGCAATGCCCTGGACGTCAAACTGCATGTCGCACCGGAGGTCCTGAACGTCGTGGTGCCGTTCCTCGCCTTGCAGCCGCTCGTCGAGAACGCCGTCCGGCACGGTCTTGCGTCAAAGGGCGGCGGCACGATCACCATCGTCGCGGCCGACGAGGGCACCGACTGTGTCATCACGGTCGAGGACGACGGCGTGGGCATGGAACCGGAGCTCCTGCGCAGCGGCGCTCTCGACGCCCTCGACCACAGCGAGGGTGCCCACGTGGGCCTGACCAACGTCGACCACCGGCTCCGCGCCGCGTTCGGCAACGACTACGGCCTCGTCGTCGAGACGGCTGTCGGCGCCGGCACCAAGGTGGGGATGCGTGTCCCGAAGTTCCGTGCGGGCATCCGGGCATGAAACGCAACGCCCGAGTTCCGGCGGTGCCCGAACTCCAGGGCGGTAAACTGCGGGCTGTCGTCGAGGCGGGAGGTGTTCCATGACCGCACTGGTGGTACTCGCTGTCGACGACGAACCACCCGCTCTCGACGAGCTCGGCTACCTGTTGAACCGGCAGGACGACGTCGCCGAGGTCCGCTCCGCGTCCGACGCCACCGGCGCCCTCCGCGAACTCAACGAGCACCGCATCGACGCGATCTTCCTCGACATCAACATGCCCGGCCTGTCGGGACTCGAACTCGCCGGCGTCCTCGCGAAATACGCCTCGCCCCCGGCGATCGTGTTCGTCACCGCCCACGACGACCGGGCCGTCGACGCCTTCGAGGTCGGAGCGGTCGACTACCTGCTCAAACCCCTACGCGAACAACGCCTCACCCAGGCGGTCGACCGGGTCCGCGCGAGCCTCGACAGTCGGGAGCGTGCACCCGAGCCCGCGCAACCGACCGTTCGACCGGAGCGTCGCGCCACATCGGACGAGGTCATCCCGGTGGAGATGAGCGGCGTGACCTCGCTCGTCCGGCGCGATTCGATCTCCTGGGTCGAGGCCGTCGGCGACTACGCCCGACTGCACGCCGACTCGGGCGCACATCTCGTCCGCATCCCGTTGTCGACGCTCGAATCCCGCTGGCAGGAGACCGGATTCGCCCGGGTACACCGGTCCTACCTCGTCGCGCTGCCGATGGTCACCGGATTGCGGACGGTCGGCGGCGGCACGGTGGTGTGCGTCCGCGCGAACGGCGCGTCCGAGGCCGTCGAGCTGCCCGTGAGCCGCCGACAGGTCCGCGAACTCAAGGACCGCCTCATCCGGGACCCGCTGCGCCAGTACCGTTCCCCCACCGCACGGGACGATGGCTGAGCACCCGCCCCAGCGCGAACGGGTGGTGCTCGCCTCCCGCCGCGGGGCGCGAATGGTCCGTACCCGCGTCGAGGTCCAGGAACAGACCGAGGTCGGCGACGCGCTCGTCCGCGGCCTCATGCGCGCCCAACTCGGTCTCGGCCTGCGGCTCGGAGGCGCCCTGCTCGCCGTTGCTGCCGCCATACCCGTTGCCGCCTGGATGTTTCCGGGGATCGCCGACGCCGGCGTCTTCGGGATTCGACTCATCTGGCTGATGCTGGGAGTACTCGCCTTCCCACTCCTGTATCTGACCGGACGGCTCTACGTCCACCTCGCCGAGCAGGCCGAACGCGACTTCATGGGCCTCGTGGATGACGATCTGTCCGACGCACCCGAACCGGGCCCGCCGTGACGACCGACGTCCACGCCCTCACCGCGATCGGCCTGTTCGCCGCTGCCATCGCCACGATCGCGGTCGGCGCGTGGGGCGGGCGTTTCTCACGGACCACGTCGGACTTCCTGGTGGCGTCGCGGAGCGTCGGCTCACGCTGGAACGCCGCCGCGGTCTCCGGTGAATACCTGTCGGCAGCATCGTTTCTCGGCGTAGCGGGCCTCATTGCGAAGTACGGTGCGGACGCACTCTGGTACCCCGTCGGGTTCACCGCCGGCTACCTGGGCCTGTTGCTGTTCGTCGCCGCGCCCCTGCGTCGTTCCGGGGCCTACACGGTGCCCGACTTCGCCGAGTTCCGCCTCGCCTCGCCGGCGGCACGGAAGACCGCGATGCTCGTCGTGGTCGTCGTCTGCGTGCTGTACCTCATCCCGCAGTTCCAGGGCGCGGGACTCACCCTCAACATCCTTCTCGGCGCACCGGTGTGGGCCGGCGTGGTCGGCGTCGGACTGATCGTGATCGTGAACGTGGTGGGCGGCGGCATGCGATCGATCACCTTCGTGCAGGCCTTCCAGTACTGGCTCAAGCTGACCGCGATCGCGGTCCCCGCGCTCGTCCTGATCGGCGTCTTCGCCCAGGACCCCACTCGCGTCGGCGAACCCGCGCCGCCGCGCATCACCACCGCGACGACCGTCGACGTGACCACCGACGTCTCGGTCACCGTCGCCGAGACCACCGGCGTGCGGGTCACCGGGACGCTCGACGGGGTCGTCGTCGACGACGCGCCGGTGGACACCACCGGACCCCACGTCATCTCCGCGGGCTCGACGATCTTCCTCGACGCCGGTGCGGCCACTCCGGTCGTCGCGGGCGCGCCGGCACAGAACGCGGACTGGATCGCCCCCGGCGGGGGCTTCGGCGGCAGTCACCCGCTGTACCAGGTGCTGTCGCTCATCATCGCGATGTTCCTCGGCGTGATGGGTCTGCCCCACGTGCTGGTGCGCTTCTACACCAACCCCGACGGGCGATCGGCGCGGCGAACCGCGCTGGCCGTCATCGCACTGCTCTCGTTGTTCTACCTGTTCCCCATCCTGCTGGGGGTGTTCGCACGGCTCTATGTCCCCGAACTGCTGATCACCGGCACCGCTGACGCCGCGGTCCTGTTGCTGCCGAGCGCGGCGGTCGGCGGGATCGCCGGTCAGATCCTGGCCGCGCTCGTCGCCGCCGGGGCGATCGCCGCCTTCCTCGCCACGTCGTCGGGACTGCTGGTGTCGGTCGCCGGGGCGCTCGCCACCGACCTGCTGCGCGGCCGGGTGCGCGACTTCCGGGTGGCCGCGGTCATCGGCGGACTGATCCCGATCGGCTTGTCGCTGGCCGCCGCGTCCCTGGAACTGTCCCGGACCGTCGGGTTGGTGTTCGCCGTCGCCGCGTCGACGCTGTGCCCGCTGCTGGTCCTCGGGATCTGGTGGCGCGGACTCACGGCCGTCGGCGCGATCGCCGGACTCGTCGTCGGCGGCGCGTCGTCGGGGTCGGCGACGATGCTGGCGATCGCCGGGGTCGTCGACGACGACGTGCTGGGCGGGTGGCTTGCGGTCGTGATCGGCTACCCGGCCGCTGTGACGGTCCCACTCGCGTTCGGCACGATGGTGCTGGTCAGCAAGGCAACCCGGGGACGGGTACCCGTCGACCTCGCACGGACCTTTGCCCGGATGCACGTCCCGGAACGCGTCGGGATGGGGCTCGATCGCACCCCGGGACGGGCCCCGGACGAGCGGGCGACCTGACCGTTCGGACAGGTGACCGTTCGCCGCTCGTCGGATCTCACCGACCGTCCGGCGCACGGACCGCGGGTTTCGGCGTGTGACCCAGGCCACCCGATTGCCTGTGATCTGCACCTCATTCAGGCTGACTTCCGTAGAGCCATCACACATGTGGCCACGTCACCCTGGGAGGAAACGTGTCGACCGTCGACCAACCACCACCGGCGCCACACGCGCCGACCGGCGAAGAGTTCATCGAGATGCAGGCCAGTCCGGAGTTCCAGGAGCTGCGGCGGACGCTGCGGAAGTTCGTCTTCCCGCTGACCGCGTTCTTCCTGATCTGGTACGCCCTCTACGTGCTGCTCGGCGCCTTCGCGCATGACTTCATGGCGACCCAGGTCTGGGGCAACATCAACCTCGGCCTGATCCTCGGTCTGTTGCAGTTCGTCAGCACCTTCGTCATCACCGGCATGTACGTACGCTTCGCCAATCGCAATCTCGACCCGAAGGCCGAGGCGATCCGCAACGAGATGGAAGGCGGGCCCGCACTGTGAACACCACTGCCGTACCCACCACCGACGTGACCGTCCTCGCGGCGACCGTCGGCAGCCCGGCCGCCAACATCGCCATCTTCGCCGCGTTCGTCGCGGTCACGATGTTCGTGGTCATCAAGGCCAGCAAGAACAACAACACCGCCGCCGACTTCTTCACCGGCGGTCGCGGCTTCTCCGGACCGCAGAACGGCGTCGCCATCGCCGGCGACTACCTGTCGGCGGCCAGCTTCCTCGGCATCGCGGGCGCCATCGCGGTCTACGGCTACGACGGCTTCCTCTACTCCATCGGGTTCCTCGTCGCGTGGCTGGTCGCGCTGCTGCTCGTGGCGGAACTGCTGCGCAACACCGGCAAGTTCACGATGGCGGACGTCCTCAGCTTCCGCCTCAAGCAACGCCCGGTGCGTCTGGCCGCGGCGATCTCCACCCTCGCGGTGTCGCTGTTCTACCTGCTCGCCCAGATGGCCGGCGCCGGCGGCCTGGTCGCGTTGCTCCTCGACATCGAGGGGCGCCTCGGCCAGTCCATCGTCATCGCCGTCGTCGGTGCGCTGATGATCGTCTACGTGCTCATCGGCGGCATGAAGGGCACCACCTGGGTGCAGATCATCAAGGCCGTCCTGCTCATCGCGGGTGCCGGCATCATGACCGTCATCGTGCTGGCCAAGTTCGGCATGAACCTGTCGTCGATCCTCGGTGCGGCACAGGACGCGGTGACCGACTCGACCAGCGAAAAGGTCGCCGCGCGTGACGTTCTCGCTCCCGGTGCCCAGTATGGCGGGTCCCTGACGAGCCAGATCAACTTCATCTCGCTCGCCATCGCGCTCGTCCTCGGCACCGCGGGCCTCCCGCACGTGCTGATGCGGTTCTACACCGTGCCGACCGCGAAAGAGGCTCGCAAGTCGGTGGTCTGGGCCATCGCCCTCATCGGCGCCTTCTACCTGTTCACCCTGGTTCTCGGTTACGGAGCGGCCGCCCTGGTCGGACCGGACAAGATCCTCGACGCCGCCGGCGGACAGAACTCGGCCGCACCGTTGCTCGCGTTCGAACTCGGTGGCGTGGTCCTGCTGGGCATCATCTCGGCGGTCGCCTTCGCGACGATCCTCGCCGTGGTCGCCGGCCTCGCCATCACCGCGTCGGCGTCGTTCGCCCACGACATCTACGCCTCGGTGATCAAGCGCAACAAGGCAAGTGAGGACGACCAGGTCCGCGTCTCGCGATACACCGTCGTGGTCCTCGGCATCGTCAGCATCGTCCTCGGCATCCTCGCCAACGGCCAGAACATCGCCTTCCTGGTGGCGCTGGCCTTCGCGATCGCCGCGGCCGCGAACCTGCCGACGATCGTCTACTCGCTCTACTGGAAGCGGTTCAACACCCGCGGCGCCCTGTGGAGCATGTACGGCGGCCTGATCTCCACGATCGTCCTGATCGTCTTCTCCCCCGCCGTCTCCGGGTCGTCGACCGCCATGATCTCCGGCGCCGACTTCGCCTGGTTCCCGCTGGCCAACCCGGGCATCATCTCGATCCCGCTGGCCTTCGTCCTCGGCATCGTCGGCACGCTGACCAGCCCGTCGGACAACGGCACCCCGGAACGCAACGCCGAGATGGAGGTTCGCTCCCTCACCGGCATCGGCGCCGAGAAGGCCGTGCAGCACTAGCCAACTCGCGCTCGACCCGCAACGACAGACGCACCACCGATCTTCGGTGGTGCGTCTGTCGTCGGTGTGGGATTCCTCCCGCGGCGCAGTTTCCGTCGTGCTTATAGGATCCAATAAGCGGAACGGAAACGGCACCGCGGGAACGAATTACGTATCTCAGGCGTCCTGAATCCGCGCAAACGGTCGAGCCGCCTCGAGTTCGAAGGCCAACTCGAGGAGGGTGCGCTCCTGGCCGAGGTCGGCGGCGAAGTGGATGCCCACCGGCATACCCGACTCCGTCTGTCCGAGTGGCAAACTGATCGCCGGTGTGCCCGCTGTGTTGTTGGCCGGGGTGAACGCGATGAACTTCGTCAGCCGGTCCATCGCCTCGTCGAAGTCGAGTGCGGGATCGAGGTACCCGATCTCCGGGGTCGCGTGGACGACGGTCGGGTTGAGGACCACGTCGAAGGTGTCGTGCAGTCCGCGGATCGCGGCCGTGGACTTCCGCAGCCCGCGGACCGCCCCGGGCAGCCGGTAGAAGTGCCGGAGGGCGCTGCGCGAGAGCCCGCGGGTGAACGAGTCCACCTGGGAACGGTCGAAGCCCTTGTCGACCACCCGTTTTCCGAATCGGTCCAGCGCCAGAGCGAGCAGTGACCAGTAGTCGATGAAGTCCCGGACGTAGTCCCGGTCCACCGGCAGCGGCACCATCTCGGTGCGATGTCCGAGGGACTCGACCAGCTCGGCGGCCTCGGTGACACACCGTTGTGTGTCCCGGTCGAGCAGCGAGCCGGTCAGCGGCTCGGTGATCAGCGCGATCTTGAGCCGTTTGGTCCCCGGCCCCTCGACCAGCCCGACCGGCGGCATCCCGGGCGCGGGCCGGAAACCCTGTGTGTCGGCGAGGAATCGGGCGGTGTCGCGCACCGAACGGCTGACGATCCCGTTCGACACGAGGTCGATCGGCGCGTCCCGGGTCTCTTTCGACGCCTCGACGCGCCCGCGACTCGGCTTCAGTCCGACCAACCCACAGATGGCGGCGGGGATGCGGATCGACCCGCCACCGTCGTTGGCGTGGGCGATCGGCAGTGCACCGGCCGCTACGAGCGCCGCGGAACCACCGGACGAGCCGCCCGACGAGTAGTCGGTGTCCCACGGGTTGCGGGTCGGCTCGCGGTCGACGAACTCCGTCGTCGAGGTCAGCCCGAAGGCGGGCATCGTCGACGCGCCGACCACATTGACGCCGCTCGCGAGGAACTGATTGGTGAAGGCCTCGTTGGCCTGTGCCGGGCGCTGGGGCACCGCAGCCGAACCGTGACAGGTCGGCAGCCCCGCGAAGTCGGTGTTGTTCTTGATGATCGACGGCACCCCGATGAACGATCCCAGCGGGAAGTCGTTGTCGACCGCGCGTTTGCGCGCACGCTCGCGATCGTCGAAGGCGATGGCGTTGAGGTGCGGGTTGACGGCATCGATCCGCGCGATCGCGGCCTCGACCGCCTCTGCGGCGGAGATCTCGCCGGATGCGATGGCCTGGGCGACGCCGACCGCGTCGTGCTCGCCGAGTGCGTCGTCGGTGAACGCGTGAACGTGTTTCATTCCCGGGACCTTATCGTCTCGGCCTACCTTCTCGGCGCAGCTCCGATCATCGACAAGACGTCATCGACCAGGCCGGCGGCGTGGTCGGCGTCGAGCTCGAGTCCGAAGACCGCATGGTGATACAGCGGGGCGATCACGTGGTCGAGCACCTGTCGGACCGACGGTGTGGCCTCGCCGCGGTCCCGCGCCCGCGCGATCATCTGCTCGGCGTGCTCGCGCCGGATCTCCCAGCAGGGACAGACCTCGACGATGCCCTCGCGCGCGGCGACCATGGCCCGGAGGTAGGCCCGGCGCTTCGGGCGCGCGATGTCGGCCGCGATGATCTGGGCCCACTCCACCAGGTCGTCGGCGAGAGTGCCCGTGTCGGGCAGCGGCTCACCCTGGGTCAGGGCGGCCACGGCCACCTCGCCGAGCAACGCGTCGATCGATCCCCAGCGTCGATAGATGCTGGTCGGGTTGACCCCCGCGAGGTCGGCGACCTCGGGGATCGTCATCGTCTCGCGGCGCCCGGCGCCCACCAGCTGCCCCACCGCCGTGTAGACGGCGGACTGCACGCGGGCGCTGCGACCACCTGGACGACGGGTCGGCGAGGCGGGAGCACCAGAAATCGGGCTGTCGGGGGTGCGGGCCGTCGTCATGGAAGCCATTATTGCAAAGCTGATTGCTTTTGGAACGCAGTCCGGGCTAGTTTCTGAATGCAAACCTGTTTGCTTTAAGGAGACCTCGTGGCGCCACTGCACCCACATCGCGCGTTCTGGCTGATCGCGGCGACGTACATGATGGTCCTGTTCGCGTCCGCGGCACCGTCGCCGCTGTACCCCGTGTATCAGGAACTGTGGGGATTCTCCGCGCTCACATTGACGCTCGTGTTCGCGGTGTACGTGGTGACCATGCTGGTGAGCCTCCTGACGGTCGGGTCTCTGTCCGATCATGTCGGCCGGCGGCCTGTCCTCGCCGTCGCGCTCGTCCTGCTCATCGCGAGCATGGTGCTGTTCGTCGTAGCCGAGGACGTCGGCACCCTGCTCGCCGCGCGCGCCCTGCAAGGCCTGGCCACCGGCGCGGCGATGGGCACCTTGACCGCGACGACCGTCGATCTGCAGCCCTCGGCCCGTGCCGGATCGACGATCGTCGGCGCGGCCCCGGCCATCGGCCTGGCGAGCGGCGTCGCCGTGGCCGGGGTGCTGGTCGAGTACGCACCCGCACCCCGCGTCCTGATCTACGAGATCATCCTCGGCCTGTTCGCCGCACTGCTGATCGCCCTTCTCGTCGTCCCGGAGACCCGCGAGCGAATCGGCTTCGATTCTCGACGGCACCTGGCCGGCACGCTCGCGCCGCAGGTGCGCGTGCCTCGCGAGGTCCGCACGGTGTTCCTGGCGTCAGTTCCCGCGCTCGTCGCCACCTGGTCCCTCGGCGGCCTGTATCTCTCGCTCGGGTCGTCGGTGGTCTCCCGTGTGTTCGGTGTGGGCAACCACGGCGCGGCGGGCGCGATCCTGTTCGTCTTCTTCGCCTGCGCGGCCGTCACGTCCCTGTTCATCACCGATCGCTCGTCGACGATCAAGGCTGCGTACGGATTCCCCGCACTCGCCGCCGGCGTGGTGATCTCACTCACCGGGGTCCTCATCGAATCCCTGCCCTTCTACATCGTCGGTTCGATCGTGGCCGGCTCGGGCTGGGCCGCCACCTTCCTCTCCGCGATGGACAACATCACCGCCGCGACACCTCCCACGAAGCGCGGTCAGGTCTTCTCGTCGGTGTTCGTGGCGAGCTACCTCGCATTCAGCGTCCCGGCCGTGATCGCCGGGATCGTCGTCTCGCACATCGGTTTGCGCGACACCATCATCGGCTACGTCGGCTACGTTCTCGCGATGGTGATGATCGCGGCAGCATTCGCGGTGACAGTGCGCCGCCGGGCAGCATCCGCAGCCCGGAACGCAGTCGAAGTCTCTCCGTCGCAACCGGAACCGGCATGCAGGGGCTGAGTCACCCGCCGACGGGCGGTCGCCATCCCACCATCCGCGTGGCCAGCTCCGCGTAGAAGCCCCCCATCTCCTCGGGCGAGAGTGACCCCCCGTCGCGATACCAGCGCGCGACATCGATCCCCATGGACAGCATCGCGTTGGTGGTGGCGAGCGAGTCGGCGACATCGAAGTCGCCGCGTGCGATCCCGGCTTCGATGATCTCGCGCACCCGTCTGGTGATCTCGCGACGCATGGCCATCACCGTGTCCAGATGGTCGGGCGCGAGGGCGTTGAGTTCGTAGTTCACCACCCGGCCCCCCACGTGCTCGCGCGCGTGGTGCTCGGTGAAGGCGTGGAAGATCGCCCGCAGCCGGTCGCCGGGGGACGCCGACGGATCATCGGCGTCGTCGATCGCCGCGAGAATCGCGCGATGACCGGCGTCGGAGATCTCGAACAGCAACTCCTCCTTGGAGCGGAAGTGCACGTAGACCGCCGCCGAACTCATCTGCGCGCCGTTGGCGATGTCCCTCGTGGTCGTCCCGTTGAACCCCTTGGCCGCGAACGCCTCGACGGCGGCGCGCAGGAGCCGGGCCCGGGCGGCCACGGGCCGGACTTCGAACGTCGGATCGGCAGACGGGCCCACGGTCACCTTCTCGGAACGGTCGGACTGGTCATCGCGACGAGCCCGTGATTGACAGCATCCGGCCCGCGCGGCATAGTGCAACCTATCACTAAGCAAGCGCTTAGTCATTCGTGGCTCGGTTGGGTTTCCCCAGCCTGGGTGCACACGGCAGAGGTCCCCAGTTCGACCACACCGCCCGGGGTACGGACACCCTCGACAGGAGTAGAGAAGAACCCATGCAGCTGAAATTCAGTCCTGAAGAAGAGGCCTTCCGCGAGGAGTTGCGCAGCATCTTCGCCAAGGTCCCCGAAGACGTCCGCAAGCGGTGCGAAGAGGGCAAGCTCCAGTACCCCGAGGACCTCGTCACCACGACGCGCATCCTCAACGAGCACGGTGTGGCCACCCCCAGCTGGCCGGTGGAGCACGGCGGCAAGGACTGGACCCCGATCCAGCATCACATCTACCGCGAGGAGATGAGCCTCGCGTTCGTCCCCGACATGCTGCCGTTCAACGTCGGCATGATCGGCCCGGTCATCGCCCAGTTCGGTTCCGACGAGATGAAGGAACGCTTCCTGGCCAAGACCGCCAACCTCGACATCTGGTGGTGCCAGGGCTTCTCCGAGCCCGAGGCCGGCTCCGACCTCGCCTCGCTGAAGACCCGCGCGGTCCGCGACGGCGACGACTACGTGATCAACGGCCAGAAGACCTGGACCACGCTCGGCCAGTTCGCGGACTGGATCTTCTGCCTCGCGCGCACCAACCCCGATGTCAAGAAGCAGGCCGGCATCAGCATGTTCCTGTTCCCGATGGACACGCCGGGCGTCGAGATCCGCCCGATCCAGCTCATCGACGGCAGCTACGAGGTCAACGAGGTCTTCTTCAACGACGTCCGCGTGCCCGCCGAGAACATGGTCGGCGAGGAGAACAGCGGCTGGACCCAGGCGAAGTTCCTGCTCGGCAACGAGCGCAACGGCATCGCCCGCGTCGGCTACACCAAGGCCAAGCTCGCCCGCGCCAAGGAACTCGCCAAGCAGACCCGGACCGCCAAGGGCACCCTGCTCGACGATCCGCTGTTCGCCGCCCGCCTGGCCGAGGTCGAGAACGAGCTGCTCGCCCTCGAGCTCACCCAGCTGCGCGTCGCCGCCTCGTCGGCCGACGGCAAGCCGAACCCGGCATCGTCGCTGCTCAAGCTGACCGGCAGCCAGCTGCAGCAGGCCGCCATGGAGCTCCTCGCCGACATCGCGGGCCCCGACTCGCTCCCGGTCGCCCAGCTCGACGCCTCGGCTCCGAACGGCAGCGCCGAGGTGAGCGCCCCCGAATGGGCCCAGCTCGCCGCCCCGACCTATCTCAACTACCGCAAGGTCACGATCTACGGCGGGTCGTCGGAGGTCCAGCGCCAGATCATCGACAAGGCTGTCCTCGGCCTCTGAGCGCCGACCCCGCACCTTTCGACCTTTCACTAAGGAACACCATGGATTTCGAGCTTTCCGAAGAGCAGGGGATGCTGCGCGACACCGTTCGCGAGGTCCTCACCAAGACCTACGACGTCGAGACGCTGCGCAAGGTCACCGACACCGATCTCGGCTGGAGCGAGAAGGTGTGGAAGTCGCTGGCCGAGATAGGCATCCTCGGCCTCACCTTCCCGGAGGACGAGGGCGGCATGGACGCCGGCCCCGTCGAATTCACCAGTGTCATGACCGAACTCGGCCGCGCACTGGCACCTGAGCCCTACCTCGACTCGGTCCTCGTCCCCGGCTCGCTCCTCGGCCTCGCCGACGACGCGACCCGCGCCGAGCTGCGGACCGCACTGGCGTCGGGCGAACTGCTGATGGCCTTCGCCCACACCGAGCCGGGCGACCGCTGGCCGGAGGCGCGGGTGGAAACCACCGCGTCGGCCGACGGCGTCCTCAACGGCACCAAGAGCCTTGTCGGACACGGCGATTGCGCTGCGAAGCTGATCGTGTCGGCGCGCGACGACAACGGCGTCGGCCTCTACCTGGTCGACGCGGACGCCGACGGCATCACCCGGACCCCGTACCGGACGCACGATCGCCGCCGCGGCGCACAGATCGAGTTCCGCGACGTCAAGGCCACCCGCCTGGGCAGCGGCGACGCGTCGCAGACCATCGCCGACGCCGAGGTCGGCATCCAGACCGCACTGTGCGCCGAGGCCGTCGGCGCGATGGAGCGGAGCCTGGACCTGACCGTCGAATACCTCAAGTCGCGCAAGCAGTTCGGCGTCACGCTGTCGGCCTTCCAGGCCCTCACCCACCGGGCCGCCGACATGTACGTCCAGCTCGAACTCGCCCGCAGCCTGAGCCTCTACGCGACGTCGGCGCTGGCGGACGGGATCGCCGATCCGATCATCGCGTCGCGGGCCAAGCTGCAGATCTGCCGGTCGGCGCGCCTGATCGGTCAGGAAGCGATCCAGATGCACGGCGGCATCGGTATGACCGCCGAGTACCCGATCGCCCATTACGTGAGCCGTCTGACGGCGATCAGCCACACCCTGGGCGACGCGTCGGACCATGTGACCCGCCTGGCGGAGAACATCGACACCTACGACATGCTCAGCGTCGGCTGATACCGGCTACTGTCCTTCAGCGAAGGCCCTGCGCGTTCTCGCGCGCAGGCCTTCGCTGACGTCGTTGTCGGGCGGCAGCCCGCTGATGCCGATGCGAGGCGAGAGGGAGCCGGATGGAACTGCTGCGGGACAACCTGGCCGCGGGGGCATCGTTCAGCCTGGTGGGGATCGCCGTGCTCGTCCTCGGCTTCGCCGCCCTCGACCTGGTGACACCGGGCCGGCTGCGGCAGCTGGTGTGGATCGAGCACAACCGCAACGCGGTACTGCTGACCACATCGATGGTCATCGGCCTCGCGATCGTGCTGGTCTGTTCGGTCATCGACACCGAACTCCTGGAACTGTGGCGCGCGTTGCTCTACACCGTCGCATACACGGTCTTGGCGATCGCGGTGATGATGTGGTCGTTCGTGCTGATCGACTGGCTCACACCCGGGAAGCTCGGCACGCTGCTCTTCGACGGCGCGCCGCGCAGTGACGAGACCCCCGACGACGCCGTGACCACCGGCCGCCGGGCCGCCGACGAACACCCCGCCGGGTGGATCACCGCCGCCGTCTTCGTGGCCATCGGTGCCGTCATCGGGATCACCCTGCTGGTCTGAGTTCGGAGCGACATCGCTGGTCCAGGCGTTTTCCGGGGTTGACTCGGGCGCCCGAACATGCTTATTGACCCTCGGCCAACAAGCCCATAGGGTGAGCGACCATGACCGCAGCACTCATCGAGGAATCCATCGACATCGACGCCACGCCCGAGCAGGTGTGGTCGGTGATCTCCGATCTGAAGCGCATGGGCGAGTGGAGCCCCCAGTGCAAGAAGATGATCATCCGCGGCGGCACCGTCGGGTTGGGGACCAAGACCATCAACATCAACCGCCGGGGCCCGCTGGTGTGGCCGACCACCTCCAAGGTCGTCCGGTTCACCCCGAACCAGGAACTCGGCTTCCGGGTCGCGGAGAACCACACCATCTGGAGCTACACCATCACCCCGAAGGACGCCGGGGTCACGGTCACCGAGCGGCGCGAGGTCAACGGGTCGACCACCAAGGTGTCGTCGGTACTCGTCGACAAGCTCTTCGGCGGCGCCGAGTCGTTCGAAGAGGAGCTCAAGCTCGGGATGGCCGAGACGCTGGGCAAGATCAAGCGCGCCGCCGAGTCCAACTGACCCTTCGAGACGCTCGCAAGCTCGCTCCTCAGGGAGCGGGGAGACGCTCGCAAGCTCGCTCCTCAGGGAGCGGGGAGACGCTCGCAAGCTCGCTCCTCAGGGAGCGGGGAGACGCTCGCAAGCTCGCTCCTCAGGGAGCGGAGAGACGCTCGCCCCTCTGCTCCCTGAGGTGCGAGGAGCGCAAGCGACGAGCCACGAAGGGCCTGGTGAGGCAGCTTGCGAGCCCGTTCGTGGCTCGCTTCGCTCGCACCTCAGGGAGCAGAGTTGTGGACGCTCAGGTCCCGCTGAGCTTGCCGATGAGCTCGGCGATCAGGTTCCGCTGAGCTTGCCGATGAGCTCGGGGAGGTCGGCGACCGAGTCGATGATGTGGTCGGGGTAGGGCCCGAACTCGTCACGCTGCAACGCATGCAGCGCCTCCTCGCGGAACTTGCCGGTGCGGACCAGCACCCCGATCAGCGCCGCGGCCTGGGCGCCGAGAACGTCGTTGTGCATGTCGTCGCCGACCATCACCACCTGGGTCGGCTCCAGACCGAGGACCTCGGTGGCCGCCCGGAAACCGACCGGCGAGGGCTTGCCGATCGCCTTGATCTTTGCGCCCGAAGCCTTTTCGAGGCCCTCGAGGTAGACCCCGGTGTCGATGCTCAAGCCGTCCGCCGTCGACCAGGTCATGGACCGGTGCATCGCGATCACCGGAATCCCGTCGAGCATCATCTCCAGGACCTTGGACAGCGTGGCGTGCGTGAAGACCGAACCGGCACCGCCGAGTACCACCACCTCGGCCGACGCGGGATCGTCGGTCAACTCTACGCCGGTCATGTCCTCGGCGATCGGGCCCTGGTTGAGCACCCACACGCGCTTGCCCGGATAGGTGGCGGCGACGTGTTCGGCGGTCAGCTTGGCGGCCGACAGGATCTCGTCCGGCTTCACCTCGAAACCGCATTCGTTGAGCGCCTCGGCGATCTCGCCACGCGAGCGGGACGTCGTGTTGGTCAAGAACATCCGCGGGATGCCCTGGTCGGCGAGATCGGCGATCGCCTCGACCGCGCCGGGCAGCGCCTGCCACGAGGTGACCATCACCCCGTCGATGTCGAACAGCAGACCCAGCGCCATGCGCACGAATGTAGTCCTCGCCCAGCGGCGTCGCAGGACGGCCCGGTCACCTGCCGGGACGACGCCATGGTCTCCGTCGACACCTGGCATGCTGAGCGGATGCGTACCGTCGTAGAGCATCAGCGCATCGTCGCGGCGTTGTTCGGCCCCGCCGAACCGTCGGAGGTCGCCGTGCCGGAATCGCTCGGCTTCGCCACGTTCACCGACGTGGACGCCCCGCTGTCGCTGCCCGGCTTCGACAACTCCGCGATGGACGGATTCGCGGTCCGCGCCGACGATCTCGCGGACGCGAGCGCCGACGACCCGGTCACCCTGCCGGTCGCCGCGGACATCCCCGCCGGCCGCACCGACGACCTCACTCTCGAGCCGGGCACCGCGCACCGCATCATGACCGGCGCCCCGATGCCCGCGGGCGCCGACGCGGTGGTCCCGGTCGAACTGACCGACGCCGTGGTGGGCCCGGTGGCCGCGGCACCGACCGTCACCTTCACCGCCGCACCCGAGCGCGGCAGGCACATCCGGCGCGGCGGCTCCGACATCGAGGCCGGCACCCGGGCGCTGCCCGCCGGCTCGGTGATCGGCGCCCCCCAGATCGGTCTGCTCGCCGCACTGGGCCTCGCCGAGATCACCGTCGCCCGGCGGCTGCGGGTCGTCGTGCTGTCCACCGGTTCCGAACTCGTCGAACCCGGAAAACCGTTGCGCCACGGACAGATCTACGAGTCCAACGGCGCGATGCTGACCGCCGCGGTCATCGAGGCCGGCGCGGCCGGTCGTCACCTGCACTTCGTGCCCGACAACACCGCGGACTTCGCCGCGCGGCTCGACGAGGTCGCCGACGACGCCGATCTGATCATCACCTCGGGCGGTGTCAGCGCCGGCGCCTTCGAGGTGGTGAAGGACGCACTGTCGGCGACCGGGGCCGTCGAGTTCGTGAAGGTGGCGATGCAGCCCGGTATGCCCCAGGGTTGCGGCCACTTCCCCTCCTCCCGCGGCCGGCGCGTGCCGATCATCACGCTGCCGGGCAACCCCGTCAGTGCACTCGTGTCCTTCGAGGTCTTCATCCGGCCCGCGCTGCGGGCCGCGATGGCACTGCCCGCCGACCGGGAACGGATCCGAGCGCGTCTCGGTGCCGACATCCGCTCACCCCGCGGCAAACGACAGTTCCTGCGCGGCGTACTCGACGCCGGACCTCGCAACGGGGTGGTCGGGGTGGATCCGATCGGCCCGCCGGCGTCCCATCACCTGCGCTACCTCGCCGAGGCCGACGCGCTCATCGACGTCCCCGCCGACATCGAGGCGGTCGAGGCGGGCACCCTGGTGGACGTGCTGGTCCTGCGCTGACGACGAGGTCTCCGGGCGCGGCGCTCTAGAGTGGACGCCGATGCACCCGGCGATGCGGTGCGCACCATTTATCCGGCCTGGACACAGGCCAGAGGAGGTTGATCGTGGCCCGACGTCCGCGTCCGGACGGCTCCGGTGACACCGGCCGTGTCGCCCATTTTCTCGATCTGGCCCGAGAGACCATCCCTCCGATCCACCCGGCGGGTGTGCCGTTCGTCGCCGCGCCCGCCGCCGTCGCGCTCCTCGGTCGTCGACACCGCTGGATCGCCCGGCCGGCCGCGCTGACCGCCGGCGCGTGCGCTGCATTCTTCCGGCATCCGAAGCGGGTCACCCCCACCGAACCCGGCGTGGTCGTCGCCCCCGCGGACGGGACCATCGCCCTGGTCGACGAGGCCGTCCCGCCCGCCGAGTCCGGCCTCGGGACGCAGCCGCTGCCCCGGGTCTCGACCTTCCTGTCGATCTTCGACGTCCACGTGCAGCGCGTGCCGATCGCGGGCACGGTGACCACCGTGACCCACACGCCCGGCGCGTTCGTCTCCGCCGACCTCCCCGAGGCCAGCCGCGACAACGAGCGCACCACGATGACCATCCGCACCACCGCCGAAGGCGGCACGCCCGGGCCCGAGCTGGCCGTCGTGCAGATCGCCGGTCTCGTCGCCCGTCGGATCGTGTGCGAGCCGTCGGTCGGGGACTCGCTGACGATCGGCGAGACCTACGGGCTTATCCGATTCGGATCGCGCGTAGACGTCTACTTCCCGGCCGGCACCCGGCCCCGCGTCTCGGTCGGCCAGCGCGCGGTCGGCGGCGAGACCCCGTTCGCGTACCTGGATCAGTGAACTCCGGCCCGGTGAACCCGACCGACATGACCTCACCCGGCACGAACCCCGGCCGGCGACGCCCCGGCTCGCGCACTGCGCGCAACCCGACCGCGCGCTCGGCCAGCCGGCACGCACAGACACATCCGGTTCCGCGGGAGCCGGAGCGCCGGCGTCTGCGGCGCCAGGCACAGGCCAGCCGCATCGTCATCCCGTCGTCGCTGACGATCCTCGCGATCTGCGCGGGCCTGACGGCCATGCGGTCGGCGATCAACGGCGACGTCGACACCGCGATGGCTCTTCTGGTCGCGGCCGCGTTCCTCGACGGCATCGACGGTCGGGTCGCACGCCTGATGGGAGCCACGAGCCGGATCGGCGCCGAGATCGACTCACTGGCCGACGCGATCAACTTCGGTGTGGTCCCGGCGATGATCGTCTACTTCCACTTCATCGACGGGCATGACCTCGGCTGGGTGCTCGCACTGATCTACTGCTGCGCCATCGTCCTGCGCCTCGCCAGGTTCAACACCCTGCTCGACGACGACGAGGCACCCGCGTACACCAAGGATTTCTTCGTCGGTGTCCCCGCGCCCGCCGCGGCGATCTGCGCGCTTCTGCCCATCGGGCTGGAGCAACAGTTCGGCGACGGGTGGTGGACCTCGTTGCCGGCCGTCGGCGGGTGGCTGATCTTCGTCGCCTTCCTGGCCGTCAGTCGCGTCCCGACGTCCTCGCTGAAGACCGCGTCGATCCCGGCACGCGCGGTGGCCGGCCTACTGGTGCTGGTCGCCGCGGCCGCGGCACTGCTGGTGACCTTCCCGTACGTGCTGATGATGATCGCCATCGCCGGATACGTCCTGCACATCCCGTATGCGTGGCGCGCGCGCCGCTGGGTCGCCTCCCGGCCCGAGCACTGGGACGACAAGCCGGCCGAACGTCGGGCACAGCGTCGGGCCCTGCGTGCCACGTCGCCCGGAGGTCGACGCCGTCGGCCGGTCATCAACTCCCTCGGCCGTATGGGCCTGAACCGTCCCACCGGCCCCGGCCGGTCCGTGGTCGGCGCGCCCGGCGAGACGACCGAAAGCGAGCCCGAATGAGCACACCGGCCTCCCTCACGCTGACCGCGCGGCACAATCCCTCGGCGGCCGAGGCGCGGCGCGGCATCATCCGCGTGCATCCCGAGGTGTTGACGGCCCTCTCGCTGCGGGAATGGGACGCGGTGTCGATCACCGGCGCACGGGTCACGGCGGCCGTGGTGGCCGCGACCGAGGCCTCCGCGCCGACCGGCGTCGCCCTCCTCGACGAGATCGCCTTCTCCAACGCCGGTGTCCGCGAGAACTCGACGGTCGTGCTGGCGCCCGTTGAGGTGCAGGGCGCGAGCCGGGTGGTGGTGAGCGGTTCGGCGCTGGCCACCCAGTCGATCACCGAGTCGACGCTGCGCCGCGCGCTGCTGGGGAAGGTCTTGTCCGTCGGTGACGCCGTCTCGCTGCTCCCCCGCGACCTCGGCCCCGAACTCGCCGCGACCGAGGCCACGCGCGCCCTGGCCCGGTCGGTCGGGATCACCTGGACCACCGAGCTGCTGACCGTCACCGCCACCGAGCCCGGGCCACCCGCGGGCGGTCCGGCGTCGACGCCGGTGAGCGTGCAGACCAACACCGCTGTGCTGTGGTCGACGACCGCGGGCGAGGTGCCGCCCCTCGTCGACCGGACCGGTCCGGGGTCACCTCGGATCCCCGGCGCCCTCGGCATGGTGTCGGAGTCCGACTCCCGCCCGCGGCCGGTCGCCGCGCCCAGCCCGGTCCGCGAGCCCGCCCGTGAGCCCGAGATCCCGGTCCGGCCGGTGTCGGAGCTGGTCGGCGTGGACTCCCAGATCACCAAGCTCACCGAGTGGCTCACCATCACCCTCGACGAGCCGGAGGTGCTGCGCACCCTCGGTGCGACACCGCGTCTCGGCGTCCTGGTCACCGGCCCGGCCGGCGGCGGCAAGGCGACCTTCGTGCGTTCGGTGTGCGCGTCGCGCACGCTGGTGACCATCGACGGCCCGACGGTCGGCGCGACGGAGGCCAACACCCGCCTGCGGACGGTCGCCGACGCGGTGGCCCGCACCCGGGCGGCCGCCGGTGTCCTGCTGATCACCGACGTCGACGCGCTGTTACCCGCCGAACCCGAGCCCGTCGCCGCACTGATCCTCGACGAACTGCGTTCCGGCATCGCCGACGGCCGCATCGCACTCATCGCGACCACCGCCGAACCGTTACGCCTCGACGCCCGGTTGCGCGACCCGTCGCTCTGCGACCGGGAACTGGTCATCGGCCTCCCCGACGCCGCGACCCGGGCGCGGTTGCTCTCGGCGATCCTGTCGAACGTCCCGACCGACGGCGATCTCGACCTCACGTCGGTCGCCTCGCGCACCCCCGGTTTCGTCGCCGGGGATCTCGCCGCGCTGGCCCGCGAGGCCGCGCTGCGCGCCGCGACGCGCGCGAGTGCCGAGAAGTCCGCGCCGTCGCTGCGCACCGAGGATCTCGTCGGCGCCCTCGACGTCATCCGGCCGGTGTCCCGCTCGGATTCCCCCGAAGTCGCGCTGGGCTCGATCACCCTCGCCGACGTCGGCGACATGGTCGAGACGAAACAGGCTCTGACCGAAGCGGTCCTGTGGCCGCTGCAACACCCCGACACCTTCGCCCGGCTCGGCGTCGACCCGCCGCGTGGGGTGCTGCTGTTCGGCCCGCCGGGCTGCGGCAAGACCTTCGTCGTCCGCGCGCTCGCGGCGTCGGGTCAGCTGTCGGTGCACACGGTCAAGGGCGCCGAGCTGATGGACAAGTGGGTCGGGTCGTCGGAGAAGGCGGTGCGGGATCTGTTCGCCCGTGCCCGCGAGTCGGCGCCCTCGCTGATCTTCCTGGACGAGGTCGACGCGCTGGCCCCGCGCCGCGGTCAGTCCACCGACTCCGGTGTCGGCGACCGGGTGGTCGCCGCGCTGCTCACCGAACTCGACGGCGTCGAACCACTCCAGGACGTCGTGGTGCTCGGTGCGACGAACCGACCCGACCTCATCGACCCGGCGCTTCTGCGGCCCGGGCGACTGGAACGGCTCGTCTTCGTGCCGCCGCCGGACGCCGACGCCCGCGGCGACATCCTGCGCGCCACCGGGCGCGACGTCCCGCTCGACGGAGTCGACCTCGACGAGCTGGCCGGCGACCTCGAGGGCTACTCGGCGGCCGACTGTTCGGCCCTGCTGCGCGAGGCCGCCCTGTCGGCGATGCGCCGGGACATCGACGCCGCCGCGGTCACCGTGGCCGACGTCGAGGAGGCCCGCAAGCGGGTTCGGCCGTCGCTCGATCCCGCGCAGGTCGCCGACCTCAAGGCCTACGCCGAGCGTCGGCTCGACTGAGCACCGCCGAGCCTCCCTCGGCCACCGGGTGAGTCCCGGAACACACCCGGAATAACCTCCGATAGTTGTTGGTTGCAACCATCACGACTTATGGTTGCATCAATCAACCAATCGGGTGCGCCAACGCGCGCGCCGATTCGCCGCCCGCCCGTCTCCTCGTCGCGGGCAGCTCTCTTTCTCGGAGGTTTGCCATATGAGTGCACCCGCGTCCGCGATGGCGCCGGCCGAAGACGTGCCGATGACGCATCGTCAGAAGATCGAGGCCCTCATCGGCCTCCTGCTCGGCATGTTCGTCGCGTTCCTGTCGTCGACCGTGGTGTCCAACGCCCTGCCGACGATCATCACCGACCTGCACGGCACCCAGGACCAGTACACCTGGGTCATCACCGCGACCCTGCTCGCGTCCACCGCGACCACGCCCATCTGGGGCAAGTTCGCCGACCTGGTCAGCAAGAAGCTGCTGGTCCAGGGCGCGCTGTTCCTGTTCACCCTGGGTTCGGTCCTCGCCGGGCTCTCCACCTCGGTCGACATGCTGATCGGCTTCCGCGTCATCCAGGGCCTGGGCCTCGGCGGCCTGCAGGCGCTGGTCGTGATCGTCGTCGCGACGATGTTCAGCCCGCGCGAACGCGGCCGCTACCAGGGCCCGATGGCCGCGGTGATGTCCGTCGCGACCGTCGCCGGTCCGCTCATCGGCGGCGTCATCGTCGACACCAGCTGGCTCGGCTGGCGCTGGACGTTCTACGTCTGCGTCCCGCTCGCCGTCATCGCCCTACTCGTCATCCAGCGCACGCTGAACGTCCCGGTGGTCCGCAAGAAGGTCAGCATCGACTACCTCGGCGCCGCCCTCATCGCCTCGGGCGTCAGCACCCTGCTCATCTGGGTCACCTTGGCGGGCAAGAACTTCGACTGGGCGTCGATGACCTCGTACGGACTGGTGGCACTCGGAGTCGCGCTGCTCGCCGCAGCCGTCTTCGTCGAGTCCAGGGTGTCCAGCCCGATCATCCCGCTGCACATCTTCCGCGACCGCACCACGGCCCTGGCGACTGTCGCCAGCGTCGGCGTCGGTGTCGCCCTGTTCGGCGGCGCTGTGTTCCTCGGGCAGTACTTCCAGATCGCGCGCGGCTACTCGCCGACCGCGGCGGGCCTGCTGACGCTGCCGATGGTCATCGGCTCGATGCTCTCGGCGACCGTGTCGGGCAACCTGATCACCAGGTACGGGCGGTGGAAGCGATTCCTCGTGGCCGGTGCCGCGATGATGACGATCGGCTTCGGCCTGCTCGCGACGATCGACGCCCACACCGACATGGTCGTGGTCGGTGTATTCCTCTTCGTCCTGGGCTGCGGCATGGGTATGACGATGCAGAACCTGGTCCTCGCGGTGCAGAACAACGTCAGCCCCGACAACCTCGGCGCGGCGACCTCGACGGTCACCTTCTTCCGTTCCCTCGGTGGCGCGGCGGGTGTCTCGGTGCTCGGCGCGGTTCTGTCCAACCACGTCACCGACCTCATCGCGAAGGGGCTCGGCGCACTCGGCATCGGCGCCGGCGCATCCGGTGGCGGCAGTGCCGGCCTGGCCAATCTGAACGAGCTGCCGGCTCCGATCGCGGCCATCGTCCGCGGCGCCTACGGCGACGGGACCGCCCGGGTCTTCCTCGTCGCGGCCGTCATGGCGGCGCTGAGCTTCATCGCCATCGCGTTCATCAAGGAGGTTGCGCTGAAGACGATGAGCAGCGACGAGGAGCGCCGCGCGCAGGAGGCGGCGGTCGCCGACGTCGCCGTGCCCGCAGCTGTGGCACCGTCGACGGTCGGTCCCGTCGCGGACGACGCCATCGCCGGCGAGACGCGGACGGGCGACGCCACCCGCGCCCGATGAACACCATCGCCGTCGGGGTCGATCTGAGTCCCGAATCCGAGGCGGCCGCTCACTGGGCGGCCGCCTCGGCCCGCGACGGGGACCGCCTGCTACTGATTCACGGATTCGCGGCAGCCGTTGCGCTGCAACCACTCAGCGAGTTCGAACTCGACTTCGACGTCACCGCCACGCGGCAGGCAGCGGCCGCCCACCTGACCGCGGTGGCCGGCCGTCTCGGCACCCGACATCCGGGCCTGCGCATCAAGATCATCGTCGAACACGACTTCGCGATACCCCTGCTCACCAGGCTGTCGGGTCAGGTCGATCTGATGGTCCTCGGCCATCATCGACCCGGCCTCATCGAACGCCTCACCACCGGGAGCATCAGTTCCGCGCTCTCGGCCCGGTCGCGATGCCCGGTCGTGACGGTTCCGTACGGCAACCTCGCGACGGGCGGTCCGGTCGTCGCGGCCATCGATGCCGACGCCCCGTCCGATCTCGCGCTGTCGACCGCCTTCGAGTACGCCGATGCCACCGGCTGCCCCGTGGCGATCGTGTGCGCGATCCCCGACGACGCCCCGCCCACTCGGATCGAAGCGGTGTACGCGCGAGCCGACGCGCTGCTCGAACCCTGGCGCCGACGCTTCCCCGACCGCGACACGACGCTGCAACTGGTCAACGGCAACCCGTCGAGGGCCGTCGGCGAAGCGGTTCCGCAGGCGTCGCTGCTTGTCGTCACCCGGCCACGCGCGGGAAGCACCTTCGCGACCTGGGCGGGGTCGGTGGCGCGCGCCGCTCAGCACCACACGCGATGCCCGATCGCGATCGTCGGTCGGTCCGGTCACCTCGACCGCGGGTCGACGAGCTAGTGGTGTGTCTCGGAAATAGGTGGCCGGTATCCGGTGGAGCGATCGGTGTTCTGGCAAGGCGGAGGAGGGAGGGATAGCGGAGCTATCTCGACCGACGACAACGCAGCCAGGCGCCGATCGAGCGCCGGAGACCAGTCGCTTATTTCCGAGACACACCACTAGTGCGATGCCTATTCCACGTTGACCAGATAGAAGACCGACGACCCTCCGCCCGCGGCCTGCGGCGACGCGCCGATCTGGACCCAGTAGGTCGAACCCTCCTTGGTCGCCGACAGCACGACGACCGATTGTCCGCCCTCGGTCGAACGGTGCGATTCGACGTAACCGGCCTCGGTGAGGGTCTCGGTCGCGGCCTCGAGCTGATTGCCCGCGTTGGCCGGGCCCTGCACCGCGACCTCCCAGCCTTCCGAGCGACTGCCGCTCGCCGAGAGCACGTGACCGTCGATGAGCGGGACCTGCGCGGCCGGGAAATCCGACGGCAACGGGACGCCGTCGGGGCCGGCCTGCTCCTCGTCCGCACAACCCACGACGAGGCCGAACACCAGCAGGACAGCGGCGATGCTGACGGCGGTACGCCGGAGCCAGTCGAACCGGAACATACGGGCAACGGTAAAGTAGCCACCGCGGGTGTTCGCCCGTGACACCCCGCCGGGAGAAAGACGGAGTGCCCTTTTGATCTCTGTGTTGGCTGCGTTGGCAGTGTGCGCACTCGTCGCGCCCGCAGTCATCCACTGGATGGGTACCCGCGGTTTCTACGTTCTCGCACTGGCGCCCCTCGGCGCGCTGATCTGGGTCGTGCTCAACTGGCCGCCGGCCGATGCGGCTGCCGCCCGGGTCGAGACGGTCAGCTGGGTCCCATCACTCCAGATGGACATCGCCACCCGCTTCGACACCCTGACCGCGATCCTGTCGGTGCTGATCCTCGGGGTCGGTGCGCTCGTCCTCTGCTACTGCGCCCACTACTTCGACGACGCCCGTCCCCGCGTCGCCGTGTTCGGCGGGGAGATGGTCGCGTTCGCCGCGGCCATGTTCGGCCTCGTCATCTCCGACAACATGCTGGTGCTGTACGTGTTCTGGGAGCTCACGACCGTGCTCTCGTTCATGCTGGTCGGCTTCTACGGGGTGCGCGCGACGGCTCGGCGGTCCGCCACCCAGGCGCTGCTGGTCACCACGTTCGGCGGTCTGGCCATGCTCGTCGGCATCATCATGCTGGGCGAGCGGTCGGGCACCTACCTGCTGTCGGAGATCGTCTCGGCACCGCCGACCGGTGTGTACGTCGACATCGCGGTGGTCCTGCTGCTGATCGGCGCGCTCACCAAATCGGCCATCGTCCCGTTCCACTTCTGGCTGCCCGGCGCCATGGCCGCACCGACCCCGGTCAGCGCGTACCTGCACGCGGCCGCGATGGTCAAGGCCGGCATCTACCTCATCGCCCGTCTGGCCCCTGCTTTCTCGGTGACGATCAGTTGGCAGATCGCCGTGGTGGGGCTCGGCCTGGTGACGATGGTGCTCGGCGGATGGCGCTCGCTGCGCGAGCTCGACCTCAAACTCATCCTCGCGTTCGGCACGGTGTCCCAGCTCGGCTTCATGGCCGTGCTGGTCGGCATCGGTGACGCGAACGTCGCCATGGCGGGCATCGCGATGCTCGTCGCGCACGCGTTGTTCAAAGCGTCGCTGTTCATGGTCGTCGGCATCATCGACCACTCCACCGGTACCCGCGATGTCCGCAAACTCGCCCGGCTCGGCCATCGTCTCCCGGGGCTGGCGATCACCGCCGCGGTCGCCGGGGCGAGCATGGCCGGCATCCCCGTCACCCTCGGATTCGTCGGCAAGGAAACAGCTTTCGCCTCGGTGTGGGAGACCGGGGCGTTCGTCTCGTGGCAGGCCCACGCCGTCGACATCATCCTGCTGGTCGGCTCGATCATCACCTGTGCCTACACGCTCCGTTTCCTGTGGGGCGCGTTCGGCCGCAAGGTGCGCAGCACCCCGAGTCCGGCGGTCGCCAAGATGCACCCGCCGAAGTGGCCCTTCTACTTCTCGCCCGTGGCGCTCGCCGCGGCCGGTGTGGCGGCCGGCGTGTTCAGCCCGCAGCTAGGCGCTCTCTTCGAGCCGTACGCCGAGACCCTCGACGGGTACGGGCACGAACTCGAGCATCTCGCTCTGTGGCACGGGTTCGGCCTGCCCGTCGTGTTCTCGATCATCGTCATCGTCGGCGGCGCCCTGCTGTTCCTCGGTATCCGCCGGGTCCGCGACCGCGTCTTCGGCTTCCGCCCGCTGGTGAACGCCGACCGCATCTACGACGCGACGCTGCGCGGAGCCGACACCCTGTCGCTGCTGCTGACGCGCAACACCCAGCGCGGGTCACTGCCGGTGACGCAGGGCGTCATCCTGTGCACCGCGATCCTGCTGCCGACCATCGTGCTGTTCGCCGGCGCTCGCGACCGACTGAACATCGACTACGACGCCAAGCCGGTGCAGCTGGTGATCGGCGGGTGCATCATCGCCGCGTCGTTGGCCGCCGTGCTGCTCCGCAACCGCCTCGCGGCGACCCTCGTCGTCGGGATCACCGGTTACGGCTGCGCGATGCTGTTCGCGCTGTACGGCGCCCCCGACCTCGCGCTCACCCAGTTCCTCGTCGAGACGCTCACCCTGGTCATCTTCGTGCTGGTGCTGCGCAAGCTGCCCGCCGAACCGGAGAAGCGGCACGCCACCGGGTTCAAGCCGCTGCGCGCCCTCATCGGACTCGCCTTCGGCGCGATGCTGGTCCTGATCGGGTTGTTCGCGGCGTCCGCCCGCTCGACCGAACCGCTCCACGTCGACCTGCCCGAGGCCGCCTACGACTACGGTCACGGCGCCAACGCCGTCAACGTCCTGCTCGTCGACATCCGCGCCTGGGACACCCTCGGCGAGGTGTCGGTGCTCATCGCGGCCGCCACCGGCGTCGCGTCGATGGTCTTCCGCAACCGCCGCTTCGGGGCGGCACCACGCGTGGCCGACGCCGCCCGGTTGCAGGCCGGCGACAACGGGGACGACAGCGACGACGACGATCACGTCCCACCGGACCGCACCACGTGGCTCCTCGGTTCCGGACTGCGCGACCCGCGCCACCGGTCGATGGTTCTCGAGGCCACGACGCGTCTGCTGTTCCCGACGATGGTCGTGCTGTCGATCTACTTCTTCTACGCCGGCCACAATGCGCCGGGCGGTGGCTTCGCCGGCGGCCTGACGATGGGTCTCGCGCTCGTCCTCCGCTACCTGGCGGGCGGACGCTACGAACTCGGTGAGGCGCTGCCCATCGAGCCCGGCCGCATCCTGGGCGCCGGCCTGGCCGTCTCGGCGACCACGGCGATCGTCTCGATGTTCCTCGGCGCCCCCGCACTCTCGTCGGCGGTCTTCGAGGTCACCGTCCCGGTCCTCGGCGACATCAAGTTCGTGACCGCCCTGTTCTTCGACCTCGGCATCTACCTGATCGTCGTCGGGCTCGTCCTGGACGTGCTGCGAAGTCTCGGCGCGCGTCTCGATGTGGAGACCACGATCGCCCGCACCGCGGCGCGTATCGAGAACTCGCGTGGCGACACCAAGACGGACGACGCCGCGAGTACCACCGGCGAGCAGGTGAGCCGATGACCACGAATCTCTCGCTGATGCTGGTCGTCGGCGCGATGGCGGCGTGCGGCGTGTACCTGCTGATGGAACGCAGTCTGGTCCGGATGCTCTTCGGGCTCCTGCTCGTCGGCAATGCGCTCAACCTGATGATCATCGTCGTGTCGGGCGGCATGGGGAACCCGCCGATCATGGGCCGGTCGTCGGAGAACCGGGCGTCCGACGCCGATCCCCTCGCGCAGGGCATGGTCCTGACCGCGATCGTGATCATGATGGGCGTCGCCGCGTTCGTCCTGGCGCTGGTCTACCGGCTGTTCGTGATCAATCGGGACGACGACGACGTCGAGGACGACGAGGAGGACGTCAAGATCTTGAGCGGATCGCTGGGGACGGCACCCGACCGCGATCGCAGCGACGATCCACTGACCCACTCCGACACCCCGACCGGCGATCACTTCGACGACAAGGGGAATCCGCTCACCGCGGAGGAGGCCGCCGCCCGGCACGCCGCGCTCTACGAGACCGACATCATGCCGACGGACTCCGACGTCGTCGACGAGATCGGCGGCGCGGAGGAGGAGCCCGATCCCGAGACCTCGGCGCAGACCGCCGCCCGCGAGGACGGGCCGGACGTGTACGGGCCGGGCGAACTCGGTCCCGACGAGGTGGGTCCCAAGTCGGCCGTCGCACCTCCCGACGGGTCCGGCGAGGACGACGCCGACCCCGACGTCATCGACCAGCGCGAGATGCCGGACCGCGACGTGGTCGGGCCGGACAAGAAGAAGCACGGCGACGAGAACGGGGGTGACCGATGACCCCGCAGGAGTCATGGATCCCCGTCCTGATCACGCTGCCGACGCTGGTGCCGCTGGGCGCTGCCGCCGTCTCGCTGCTGCTCGGCCGCAGCCCCAAGATCCAGCGGGCGGTGTCGATCGTCGCCATCACCGTCGCGTTCGTCGCGTCGTGCCTGATGCTGTACCTGACCGACCGCCACGGGACCTTCGCGGTCGCGATCGGCGGCTGGGGAGACAAGGGCTACCCGAACGGACCGCTCGGGATCACGCTGGTCGTCGACCAGCTCGCGGCCCTGATGCTCGTCGTCTCGACGATCGTGCTGCTGTGCGTCGTCGTGTACGCGATCGGGCAGGGTATCCGTGACGGCACGGCCCAGCAGCCGACGTCGATCTTCCTGCCGACCTACCTCATCCTGACCGCGGGTGTCTGCAACGCGTTCCTCGCCGGCGACCTGTTCAACCTGTACGTCTCGTTCGAGATCCTGCTGACCGCGAGCTACGTGCTGCTGACCCTCGGGGCGAGCGCCGAACGTGTCCGCGCGGGCGCGTCGTACGTGATGGTGTCGATGGTGTCGTCGCTGATCTTCCTCGCGGGCATCGCGTTCGCGTACGCGACGACCGGCACCCTCAACCTCGCCGAGATGGCCGTGCGCCTCGACGACGTCCCCGACGGAACCCGCAACGCGCTGTTCGCGGTGCTGCTCGTGGCGTTCGGCATCAAGGCCGCGGTGTTCCCGCTGTCGACGTGGCTACCCGACTCCTACCCCACCGCGCCGGCACCCGTCACGGCCGTGTTCGCCGGCCTGCTCACCAAGGTCGGTGTGTACGCGATCGTGCGCGCCCACTCGCTGCTGTTTCCCGGCGGCACGATGGACGCGGTGCTGCTGGTCGCCGGCCTGTTGACGATGCTCGTGGGCATCTTCGGCGCGATCGCCCAGGCCGACATCAAGCGACTGCTGTCGTTCACCCTCGTCAGCCACATCGGCTACATGATCTTCGGCATCGCGCTGTCGTCGGACCTCGGGATGTCGGCGGCGATCTACTACGTCGCCCACCACATCCTCGTGCAGACGACGCTGTTCCTGGTCGTCGGCCTGATCGAACGTCAAGCCGGTTCGGCCTCGCTCCGCCGCCTGGGCGGGCTCATCGCCAGCCCCCTGCTGGCCGTCCTGTTCCTGGTGCCCGCGCTGAATCTCGGCGGCATCCCACCGTTCTCCGGTTTCATCGGCAAGGTCGCCCTCCTCGAGGCGGGCACCCAGGACGGGTCCGTGCTGGCCTGGATCCTCGTCGCCGGGTCGGTGGTCACCAGCCTGCTCACCCTCTATGTCATGGCCCGCATCTGGACCAAGGGATTCTGGCGACCGCGCGCCGACGCTCCCGAGGGCGATCTCGCCGACAAGGGCCCGTCCGCGCTGATCGACGAGAGCGCCGACGACGCCGCCTTCTCCGACCGTGAGGACGTCGGTCGGATGCCCGTGATGATGGTGCTGCCGACGATGGCGATGGTGGCCGCGGGACTCGTGCTCACCCTCTGGGCCGGGCCCATCTTCGACTTCACCGACCATGCGGCGACCGACGTCGTCGACCGCGCCGTCTACGTCGACGCCGTGCTGGGAGTGGGTGGTACCCGATGAGCGCGCAGGATCGAGCCGACGACCGCGCCCGCGGAGCATCCGCGGCGCCCAAACGGCGGCCGCCGGTCGTCTCGACCAAGGGACCGGTCATGTCCCTGGTCATCAACGTCTGGCGCGTGTCGCTGCTGTTCGTCTTCTGGCACTTCGTCGGCGCGCTGGTGTGGTTGCGCACGCACACCCGCGTGCCGAGGTGGCTGGGCAGCGACGGCCGCGAGGTCGCGGTCCGGTTGTGGACCATCGCGTGGCTGACATTCGTCTGGGTCCTGTTGTGGGGCACGCTGTCCTGGGCCAATGTGATCGCAGGGATCGTGCTGGCGATGCTCGTGCTGACCGTGCTGCCGTTGCCGAGGGTCCCGGTCGAGGGCCGTATCCATCCCCTGTCGGTACTGCAGCTCGTCGGCCGTCTGATCGTCGACTTCTTCGTGTCGAGTGTGCAGATCGGCTGGATGGCCATCCGTCCCGGCCGGCCACCGCTGGGCGCCGTGGTACGGGTGCGCGTCGCGATCAAGTCCGACATGGTGCTGACCCTGGCCGTCGACTACCTCAACCTGGTGCCGGGCACCATGGTCCTGGAGATCGACCATCGACGCCGGATGCTCTACGTGCACGTCTTCGACGTCCGCTCGGAGAAGAAGGTGCGGGCCTTCTACAATCAGGTCGCCTATGTCGAGCGGATGTTCATCAAGGCGTTCGAGCGGGACAGCGAATGGCATCCGAGTCCGTTCCACGGCATCGACGAGGACTTCCACCACGTCCGCACGGTGGACCGGTCGGTCGACAACGCCCGGTCGATCGACGACACCGAACCGGAACGTCGACAGGGCGAGCCCGAGCGGGAACGAGGTGACTCATGAGCTACGTCTGGACGATCGCCGCCGCCATGCTGCTCGTCGCCGCGGTGCTGACGATGATCCGCATCCTGCGCGGCCCGACGACGCTCGACCGACTCGTCGCACTCGACGTGCTCATCGCGCTGTGCATGTGCGGCCTGGGGACCTGGGCGGCGTTCAGCCGTGATTCGACGGTGGTCCCGGCGATCGTGGCCCTGGCCCTCCTCAGCTTCGTCGGGTCGGTGTCCATCGCGCGGTTCCGAGTCCGGGACGACCAGACATGATCGTCGACGTCATCGGCGCGACGCTGCTGCTCCTCGGATGCCTGATGGCGGTCACCGCCGCCATCGGACTCGTCCGGTTCCCGGACACCCTGAGCCGGATGCACGCGGCCACCAAACCGCAGACCTTCGGCCTGCTCCTCATCCTGCTCGGCGCCGTGCTCCGGCTCGGCGACAACGTCGACAGCGGGATGCTGATTCTCGCCGGGCTCTTCGCCCTGATCACCGCGCCCGTCGTGGCGCATCGGATCGGCCGGCTCGCATACCAGGAGCAACGGGCCCGCGACGGGCTCATGGATCAGCGGGACATGGAGTCACCGGACCGGGACTGACTGCGGACCGATCGTCCGACGCCCCTCGCGCCTCACGGACCAGCGCGAGCGCGGTATCGAGGCCCCGGGCGGCTTCCCCGGGAACCACCCGTACGAGCGCGAGTGCGGCGATGACCAGGGCCGTCACGGCGTCGGCGAGGACTGCCTGTCGATCGTCATCAAGCGCGGGCGAGCTGGCCCGCACACCGGCCCCCACCGCCCCCCGCAGCTCGTCGCGATAGGCGGCGATGGTCCGGGCGACGGCAGCGTCGCGCCCGATGGGGGCACCGGCGGTGTTGATGAGCAGGCAGCCCGCGCGAGCCGGGGACGTGTCATCGGTCAGCGCCGATCGCAGCCCGTTCAGGTAGTTCTCGGCGGCATCAGCCGCGACGATGCCGGCGGTCAGTGGACGCAACCGCGGGCGGACCACCTCGTCGAGATAGCTCTGTACGGCCGCGTCGAAGAGACCTCGCTTCGATCCGAAGGCGTGATAAAGACTCGATCGCCCGATTCCGGTTGCCCGTTCCAGGTCGGGAAGCGACGCGCTCTCGTATCCCCGCTGCCAGAAGATCCCGCGGGCGGCCCGGACGACCTCGGTCGTGTCGAACTCCTGAATCCGTCCCATTCGTCGGCCGCCCACCTCTCTGTCGTCGCCCTCCGGTATTTTAGACCGGTCGGAACACTATTCTCTGACGGGCCCGTCGACAACGAGGAGTACGAAATGGTCATCGCAGGTCTGGTGCTCGCCGCGATCGCGGCGCTCGTCCACGTCTTCATCTTCTATCTGGAGTCCATCGCATGGACGAGCGCGCGCGCACGCGCGACGTTCGGCACCGGCACGGTGGAACAGGCGAGCGCACAAAAGGAACTGGCGTTCAACCAGGGGTTCTACAACCTGTTCCTCGCGATCGCCGTGTTCGTCGGGATCGCCTTTGCCATCGGCGGATCCATCGCGATCGGCGCAACACTCGTCATCACCGGCACGGCCTCGATGGCGGCCGCGGCACTTGTGCTGGCGCTGTCGAGCCCCGACAAGATCGCGGCCGCACTGAAGCAGGGTGTGGTTCCCGCTCTCGGAATCGTCGTGCTCGCCATCGGTCTGGCCATCTGAGCCCGGGCCCTGCCTCCCGGATCTCGCGCCGACTGAGATCAGGGAGCGTCCAGCTCGGCGACCACCGACGCGACCACCTCGCGTAGCGAACCGGTGCGACGATGCACGTCACGCTGCCGCTGATAGCTCGCGCCCTGGGCGATGATGCGCTCGACGCCGGCCAGCTCGTCGACGCAATCGAGCTCGCGCGCAATCGGTTCGAGACGTTCGAGCAGAGCGGTGAGGTCCTCGGTCACGAGTTTCTCGGTGCAGTCGGAGTCGAGGATGACGATGGCGTCGAGTCCGTAGCGGGCTGCCCGCCATTTGTTCTCCTGGACGAGCCAGGGCGCCATCGTCGGCAGCTTCTCACCCGCCGAGAACCGCCGGTCCAGGTCGACGACCAGGCAGTGGATGAGTGCCACGATCGCCGACAGCTCGCCGAGGTTGGTCATGCCGTCGCACACGCGGACCTCGATGGTCCCCAGATGCGGGGAAGGCCGGATGTCCCAGCGGATCTCGTTGAGATGGTCGATGATCCCGGTCGTCTTCTGGTCTGCGACGAAGGCCTCGAACTGCTCCCAGGTCTCGAACTGGAATGGCAGCCCGGCGGTCGGGAGTTGCTGGAACATCATGGCGCGATTGCTCGCGTATCCGGTGTCCTGACCGGCCCACATCGGCGACGACGAGGACAGCGCGAGCAGGTGCGGATAGTAGTTCAGGAGCGCGTCGAGAACGGGTAACACCTTGTCGCGGTGGCTGATCCCGACGTGGACGTGCACGCCCCAGATCAGCATCTGCCGCCCCCACCACTGGGTGCGCTCGATCAGCTCCGCGTATCGGTGACCCTCGGTGAGCAGTTGGGTCGAGTACTCCGCGAACGGATGCGTACCGGCGCCGTACAGATCGACGCCGAGGTCCTCGGTCAGCCCCCGCACCACGCCGAGCGTGCCCGTGAGGTCGGCGATCGCCTCGCCCGCGGTCCGGCAGATGCCGGTCACCAACTCGACGGTGTTGCGCAGCAGCTCCTTGTGGATTCTGCCCGCGAAGTCGGGATGGTGTTCGCCGACGGCGGCGAAGAGCGCCGCCGCCGAGTTCGACAGGTCGCCGGTTCCCTTGTCGGTCAGGGCGAACTCCCATTCGACCCCGAGGGTGGGGGTCGGTGACCCGTCGAACTCGATCGGTGTCATGTGCTCAGGTGGCGTCGGACGGCGCCAGAACCCCTAGCTCTCCTCCTCGATGACACCGCACGCGATGCGTGCGCCGGCGTCGCCGGTCCGCAGGGTGTCGGGGTTCGGTCCGCCCGGGTACTTGTCGGCCGGGATGTTCCCGAAGTTGTCGGGCTTCTCATGGATCATGATCGACTTGCCGATCAGCTGCTGGATCGTCACCGCATCGGTCGTGGTGACCGTCCGGCCGGTGTGGTCCTCGAGGATGTTGATCGAGATCAGATCTCCGCTCGAGGGATGGTCGGTGTTGCCGTCCACCTGCAGGTGTCCGCCCGCCGAGGTGAACGCCTGCGAGCCGCCGGCGCCCGCGTCACAGGTGCCGGTCTCGTGGATGTGCATGCCGTGGAACCCGGCCGGCAGCTCACCGGCGGTGACGCGCACGTTGATGGTGACCGGCTCGGAGGTCTCGGTGGCCGCGGAGATGTGGGCGTGGCCCACGACCTCGCCGGAGGTGTCCTTGATCTCGGCGACGGCGATCTGGCCGCTGGGCTCGCCGTCGACGTCGTCCTCGGCGCCCGGCGGGAGCGGCGCATCGCTGACGACGGGCGGCGTCGTGCCCGGGACGTCCGTGGGTTCCTGGTCGGGGCTGCACCCGGCCAGTGTCACGCCGATCAGTCCTGCGGAGAACAACGCGGCGAGAGCGCGGGGCGCGGCGAGTGTGGAACGTCCGGACATGTCACTCCTTGGTTGGCGGACAGTGGTTTTCGGTAATTCTCGGTTCAGCTGTTTCGTAATTCAGAGGTTCGCGGCTCGGCCCGGGTCATGCGCCGCTGACCGCGGTCACCACGACCACCGGGATGCCGCCGCGGCACCGGGTGAACGAGGCCGGCCGCTCCTCGACCGCGACCTGGCCGCCGAGTGCCTCGGCGACCTCGTCGGCCTGGGCCTTGTCCGTGTCGTCCTCATGGAAGACCGTGTTCTCGCTGAACCCGCCCGCGGTGTAGTTGCCGGGCTCCGCCATCTGGTAACCCCTGGCCTCCAGCAGATCGGTGACGTCCGAGGCGAGGCCCGCGACCTGGCCGGCGTTGATCACGCAGAGCCGCTTGTCGGTCGACGCCGCACTCGTGGACGCCGGCGTCGACGTGGGCGACGAACTCACGGTCGTCGCGGCTTCGGTCGTCGGGGCGTCGTTCCCGGCGGTCGCCGCGGAATGCCAGCCGAGGCCGATGAAGACCACGGCGACTGCGAAGAGCATCATCGCCCCCGCACGAAGCGGCAGGCGATTGGGCTCACGATCTGCATTCATCACCGACGACCTTAACGCACCGCGCGAGGGCGACCGGGTTCAGCGTCTCAGGTGATCTCGAAGCCCAGACGGCGCGCCGCACGGGCCTTCTGACGGGTCGCGCGCAGGCGCCGGAGCCGCTTGACGAGCATCGGATCGGCCGCGAGCGCCTCCGGCCGGTCGACCAGCGCGTTGAGCACCTGGTAGTACCGGGTCGCCGACAAACCGAACAGCTCTTTGATCGCTTCTTCCTTGGCGCCGGCGTACTTCCACCACTGGCGCTCGAACGCGAGGATGTCGTGTTCGCGGCGGGTCAGACCGTCCGCACCGACCTCGTGCGGATCGACCGGCCGGCCTGCCGCCCCGGCCTCTGCGTCCTGGCCGGGGGTGGGTTGATCGCCCTGTTTCTGGCTACGCGCAGCTGCGCCGTCCATCTCACTCCCTCAGATACCAGTCGACGACCTCACACCACCGCTGACGTGCACCTATTCGCGATGCGACGCGGGCGCGGACGTCTCCTCACGGAGACGAATGACAGCGGTGTGGTTCGCAGCCAATCTAACCACGGCGGGCCGGTCCGATCGCGGTGTGACTCGCCACGGCGCGCATCACGACCATTCCGTCGGACGGCGACCGCTGTTAGGCTGCCCTCACTCATCCCTGTCCGGGATGGGTCGAGGCGGGGGGACAGAGATGACGACGGTCGGGATGACGACAACCGGATCCGGGGTGGCGAGGACCCGGCGAGCAGTGATGGGAGCCATCGCGGCGCTGGCCTCCACGGCCGCCGTCGCGACCGCGGCACTCGCCGCGCCCGCTGCCGCCGCGCCCGCCGAGCGCGTCGTGGTCATCGTGCCCGGTCAGCAGCTCTACGCGGGCGACGCACAGAACGAGGAGACGTTCCGTCCGCTCGCCGACGCGATCCGCGCCGACGGGAACACCGTGGTGTACGCGCACGCCGGGGGTCGCGACGTCGCATCGGATGCGAAGCTCATCCAACGGACGGTCGAGCCCTTCGTCGGCAAGGCGTCGTCCATCGGCATCGTCGCCCACAGCGCAGGCGGGCTCGGCGCCCGGCACTACCTGAAGTTCCTCGGCGGGTCCGCCGTCGTCGACGAGTACGTGGCGATCGGCACGGCCCAGTACGGCTCACCCGGCGGGTGCGCTCAGCCGCGCGACGGCGGGTACGACACCTGCATGTACGCCGACGCGGTCACCGCCCTCAACCGTGGTCCCGACGCCCCCGGCCCCACTCGCTACTCGGTGGTGCAGAGCGACGGCGAATGGACCGACGGCCGCCTCGACGGAACCGCACAGTGCCGCGCATACTCCCCGGTCCCCCTGGCGAACACCGGGTACGACCACGTCATCGAGATGCGCGACCCGACGATCATCGCCAACGTGCGGACGTCGCTGCGCGGGTCGTGCGCGGACTCGGTGGTGACCGAGCCGGTCGACAGCTTCGACTGGCAGTCGACGCTGTTCCCCGGCATTCCCGGCCCTGCCGGTGACGCCATCCGCGACGCCGTACCCGGCGTCGTTCCTGCGCCCTGAGCAGCGCTAAGGTGATCGCCATGGCGATTCTCCCGATCTGCATCGTGGGCGAGCCGGTCCTGCACCAGCCGACCACTCCGGTCCCCCTCGACGCGGACGGCCGTCCGTCCGATGAGGTCGTCGGCCTCATCGACGACATGTACGAGACCATGGACGCCGCCCACGGTGTGGGCCTGGCCGCCAATCAGGTGGGCGTCGGGTCCCGGGTGTTCGTCTACGACTGCCCCGACGGCGACCGCTCGGCGGCCCGCCGCCGCGGCGAGGTCATCAACCCGGTCCTCGAGACCTCCGAGATCCCCGAGACCATGCCGGATCCCGACGACAACGACGAGGGATGCCTGTCGGTGCCGGGTGAGCAGTTCCCCACCGGCCGTGCCGACTGGGCCCGCGTCACCGGCACCGACCGGACCGGCGCCGAGGTCGTCATCGAGGGCGAGGGGTTCTTCGCCCGGATGCTCCAGCACGAGGTCGGCCACCTCGACGGCTTCCTCTACGTCGACGTGCTCGTGGGGCGCAACGCCCGGGCCGCGAAGAAGGCGATCAAACGCAACAAGTGGGGGGTCCCCGGTCTGACGTGGACGCCCGGCGAGGTCGCCGACCCGTTCGGGCACGACGACGACTGATCTCGCTTCCGCGTGGAGGTCTCATTGTCGGGTGCCGTCCCGGGCGACCGCGTCGTCGTTCGCTATCTGCTGGGCGATGCGACCCCCGCCGATTGGCGGGGAGATCCCGCGGCCGCCCGGTCGGACGTGACGGGCGTCCTGCTCGACGACTCCGACCCGCTGCGGATACGACGCGACGACGAGGAGTTGTCGATCCCGTTCGCGGCGATCACCTCGGTGCGTCTGTTGTCCGCGAAACCGGTGCGCAACAGCGAGATCCGCGCGCTCGAGCACGCCGCCGCCGTCGCCTGGCCCGGTGTCGAGACGGAGTGGGTCGACGGCTGGCTCCTGCGGGCCGGTAACGGATTCAGCAGACGCGCCAACTCAGCTGTGCCCCTTGAACGCCACGCACGTCCCGACGCCGCGACCCTGCGACATATCGGTGAGTGGTACGCCGACCGCGGACTCCCTCCGCTCCTCGCCTACCCGGATCGCCTCATCCCGTCGGGCTCCGTTCCCGGAGACCCCGGGGTCGAGGTACAGATGCTGACCGCCGACCTGCCGGGGCTCCGCGCGCGCACCGGCGAGATGCACGGACGGACAGTACAACTCGATCCGCAACCGGACGCCCGCTGGTTGAGCGCATACGCCGGTGGGCGCGCGTCGCGCGGACTCGGCACCGTGGCCGGCGTCGTGACCGCCGGGGACGGCCCGATGACCTTCGCGACCGTCGACGACGCAGCAGCGATCGGGCGGGGTTCGGTGACCGAGTCGCCGGACGGACACCGGTGGCTGGGGTTGACCGCCCTGTGGACCGACCCGGGCTCGCGCGGGGGCGGGCTATCCTCCGCGGTGGTCGCGGCGCTGACGGCGTGGGGGGTCGAGCAGGGCGCCGACTCGGTCTACCTGCAGGTCGAGTCCACCAACCGGTTGGCCGGATCGTGGTATCGCCGCCTGGGTTTCGGGCTGCATCACACCTATCGCTATGTGACACCGCACGTGCCGGCCGCGTCGGAGGACATCCGATGAGGATCGCCACCTGGAACGTCAACTCGATTCGCGCCCGGTCCGAGTCCGTCGTCGCCTGGGCGGAGACCGCCGGCATCGACGTGCTCGCGATGCAGGAGACCAAGTGTCACGACGACGCGTTCCCGCTGATGAGTTTCCTCGCCGCCGGTTACGACGTCGCGCACGTCGGGCAAGGCGCCTACAACGGTGTCGCGATCGCCTCACGGGTCGGGCTCGACGAGGTCGAGATCTCCTTCGACGGCGTGCCGACGCACCCGGTCGACGGCCAACCGATCCGGGAGGCTCGGTCGATCTCCGCGCGCTGCAACGGTGTTCGCGTCTGGAGTCTCTATGTACCCAACGGCAGGACACCCGACGACCCGCACTACACCTACAAGCTCGCCTGGCTCGACGCGCTGCGGAATCACGTCACCCTGCGGCTGGCCCACGACCCCGCCGCAGACATGATGCTCGCCGGCGACTGGAACGTCGCCCAGACCGACGACGACGTGTGGGATCGCGAGTACTTCGAGGGACGCACACACGTGACCCCACCCGAACGCGCCGCAGTGCAGGGGTTCCTGGAGGCCGGCCTCGTCGACTCGGCCCTTCCGTACGCCCCGGGGTACACCTTCTGGGACTACACCCAGCTGCGGTTCCCCCGGAACGAGGGCATGCGCATCGACTACGCGTTCTGCTCGCCCGCTCTCGACACCCGCATCATGGGCGCCGTTGTCGATCGTGCCGCGCGAAAAGCGAAGGGCGCCAGCGATCACGCCCCCGTGGTCTTCGACGTCGCCGACTGATCGCGGCTGCGCAACACAACTACTCCCTCAGGTGCGAACCTCCCCATGCTCCCTGAGCCTGGATATTTCACTGATGTTGCTGGTGTTCGGCGTGTGATACGCGAAAGTGCCTGTCTACCTTGTGATTATTGATTCACCACAAACAAATAGTCACAAGAAGAAAGGCACCTCGCAGGTGAAGAATAACGTGTATCCCGAGTTGATGGTGGACCCCACGCGCACTGAGTCGGTGGTGACAACCTCGGGAGCGGTGTTGCTGACGAAAACCGTGCAGGTCTGCGGCCTGGGCGCCGTGAATCACCCTAGGTTCTGTGCCGCCTCCAATGTGGGCTGGTCCTCGGGGCCGAGGCCAGCGTAGTGGAGCGTTTCGAGCTCGGTCGGGGGGATCTGGCCGATACTCGAGTGCAGCCTGCTGTTGTTGTACCAGTCGACCCAACCAGCGGTCGCGAACTCGACGTCGGAGACTGTCTTGTACGGGCCGGAGTGGAAGATCGTGGTCCGGATGCACTCGGTCTTGTACAAGCCGTTCACCGACTCGGCCAGCGCGTTGTCGTAGGCGTCCCCGACCGTTCCGATCGACGCGGCGATGTCTTCGAGTCGCAGACGTTCAGTCAGTGTAACTGATGTGTACTGGGCGGGTTCAATCGGTCCATGCAACACCGGGTTGTTGTAGTGAGTGTAACTGTCCTTCAAAGACTTCGGCGGGGGTCTTCCAGCCGAGGGCCTTTCGGGGACGGTTGTTGAGGGTGTATGCGATGGCCTCGAGGTCGTTTGCAGACCACCGTGACAGGTCAGTTCCCTTCGGAAAATATTGGCGCAGCAGCCCATTAGTGTTCTCGTTGGACGGTCGCTGCCACGGTGAATGCGGATCGGCGAAGAACACCTGCGTTCCGGTATCCATCGCGAACTGGGCATGAGCGGACAGTTCCTTACCGCGATCCCACGTTAACGTCTTGCGCAACTGCTGCGGCAGCGCCGCTATCGACGCCGTCAGTGCCGCGTTCATCGCGATGGCGCCGTAGCCACCGAGTGCCGGCCCGTTCTTCACCCGCGGTTGCTCACCCCACCCTTGCAAGCGTGGGAGATGGACTAGAATCGTTGCGCGACTGCGCCGTTCGACAACAGTGCCGATAGCCGACCGACCCACACCGATGATGAGATCACCCTCCCAGTGGCCGGGGACAGCACGGTCGTGGGCCTCAGGCGGGCGCTGGCTGAGGACGACATCGGAGGTGACGTGACCCTGCGGCTTGTTGCGTGAGCGAGCACGGGGCTCCCGCAATGCCCGCCCGGTCCGCAGGCACGCCACCAACTCGCGTTTGAGCGCGCCACGGCCCTCGATGAACAGGGATTGATAGATTGCCTCATGACTGATGCGCATGGATTCATCATCGGGGAAATCGACCCGCAGGCGCTGGGAGATCTGCTCCGGACTCCATGCCAGAGACCACCGCCGGTCGGCCCGGTGCGGCTTGTTGAGCCCCTTCCACGGCGGCGGCGTGGGGCCGGCGACGATCGTGCCGTCGGGGCTACGGACAGTGCCCGCCAACCGCTCCTGCACGTACTCCCGCAACTCGACGTTGGCCACGAGTTTCGCTGTTTTCGGGCGCTTGGCGGCCTGCTCAGCTTTCCACTGCGCCACCGAGGCTCGATACTCACGTTTCCCACTCCTGGTAGCGGAGTTGCGGCGCAACTCACGCGAAGTCGTTGCCGGACTGCGTCCGATCTGCCGAGCAATCTCTCTCACACCACACTGTTGGGCGCGGAGCAGCGCGATCTCTTCCCGTTCAGCGAACGACAGGTAACGACCCGCCGGCTCGTCCAGACTCAGTGGCGTCATTCCGCCAGCGTGGCGGAACCACCGCGACCCCACCGGCACCGACACGCCGACCGCCACCGACGCCTCCGCCGTGCTCATCCCCGTCGCGATCAACCCCCAAAACTGACGTTGCACCGCCCGCGACGGCTCGGGCCGGCCCGGCGAACGCATCGCCGGCCGCAACGCACGATCAGCTCGCCCCTGCCGACGAACCCCCGTGGGCGCATCGCTGGTCTTCTTGCTCCAGTCTGCTGTAGCCAAAGCCAACACCTCCACGATCAAGGTGTTGCGACGACCAGTTGAATTCACCCTGACTGCCGGAATCCGAATGGTGAATCAGCTCAGCAGCTTTCACCGGATGCCCTTCCCGATTGCGCTGCCACAGCGCCATCCGAAGCGGGACCGTCACCAGCTCGACTGTCTTCGATGTCGATGCGTGCCACGCCACGATTCGACGGGAGAACACGTCGATGATGAACACCACGTACACCCACCCAGCCCAGGTCCGGCAGTAGGTGAAATCGGTCACCCAGACCCGGTTGGGTTCGGCGGCACTGAACTGTCGGTTCAGCAAATCCTCCGCGCGTACACCGTCAGCGGAGCGGACGGTCGTGCGGACCCCTTTGGATCTTCGAATTCCGTTGTGGCCTAGCATTTTCATTGCTCGATCAACAGCGCCGTAGGACACCCCAGGCAGTGTTGTGCGGTGCAGATGGGCGCGCATCTTCACCCGCCCGTAGAGGCCCTCGGGAGTCATCTTCCGTCGGCCGTCGTCATCGGTGCGCCAGACGACATTGCGCACCGCATCGACGACGTGAGCGTCGGAGACGGTACGAGCAGCAGGCATTCGTGTTCGCCATGCCCGGTAGGTTCGTGCGGCAACCATGCAGCCCTGCTCACGCAGGACCCGGCAGATCGACTCGACCGCAAAACCGTTGCTGCGCATCTGATCTATGAACGCCACGATCATCGGTTGCGGGGGTCGAGTTCCCCCGCGAAGAAAGTTGTCGCCGCCTTCAGAATGGCAACGTCTTCTCGCAACTGCTTGTTCTCCGCCTTGAGACGCTTGATCTCGGCGGACTCCTCCGAGGTGGTCCCGGAGCGGGCGCCGGCATCGACCTGTGCCTGCACTGCCCACCGGCGTACCGTCTCTCCGCCGACACCGACCTGCTTAGCGATCGCTTCGGCAGCGGCAGTCAACGACGTGTACTCGCCGCCGTGGGCCTCCAGCAACCGCAGAGCCCTCGAACGGACCTCTGGATCGATCTTTTTAGGCATGAGCTCATCCTTCCTGACTCAGAAGGAAGCGGCATCAAACCAGGGGTGATTCACCGCCCTGACCGCGGCAATGGCGCCATGGCGAACGACAGCCACGGTCCATGATCCGGCCAAGATCGTGCTGGATCTGGCGATGACCTTGGCGACCGGTGGTGACTGTGTGGCCGATGTGGCCACAGTCCGTGCTCAACCACAGTTGTATGGGCAGGTGGCCTCTGATCCCACGATCTCGCGGGTGATCACCCGACTCGCTGCTGATGTCGAGGCGGTCAGTACCGCGATCGGTGCGGCTCGCGCCGCCGCGCGGGAACGGGTGTGGGACATCGCCCGCCCACTGGAAGGCGCCGCGGGCAGCGTCGATGGCGGGCTGGTGACCGTCGATCTCGATGCCACGACCGTGACGGCCGGATCGGCCAAAGAACAGGCCCAGAAAACGTATAAACGGGTGTTCGGGCATTCCCCGATGTGTTCGTTCGTCGACCACGGCGCCTACGGCACCGGGGAAACACTGAACCTGGACCTGCGGCGTGGGGGCGCCTCCCCCAAGGGTGCGGACATGCACATCGCCGCCACCGAAAGGGCGGTGGCGCAGTTGCCCGCTGCCGAACGCGCCCACGTGCTCATCCGTACCGATTCGGCCGGGTGTGCCAAAGAGTTCCTGGCCTACCTGGCCGAGCAGAATCTGCAGTACTCGGTCGGGTTCACCATCACCGAACTGGTCAAAGAAGCCCTAGACGTGCTGCCCGAGGCTGCCTGGGTCACCGCGGTCAACAACGCCGACGCCGATCCGCGAGCTGATGCCCAGGTCGCCGAGATCACCCGCTACCTACCGCCGGCCACCCGTGCCGCAGAACCCGGCTACAAGTCCTGGCCATCGGGGATGCGGCTGATCGTGCGCCGTGAGTACCCCCACAACGGAGCCCAACACCTCATCACCGATATCGAGGGCCGCCGCTACACCGTGTTCGCCACCAACACCCGCGGCCGCGGCTGGACCCTACCGACCCTGGAACTACGACACCGTCAACGCGCCCGCGCCGAGGACCGTATCCGCTGCCTCAAAGACACCGGCATGGCCAACCTGCCCTTCGAGGAATTCGCCAAAAACCAACTGTGGCTCGACATTGTCGCCCTAGCCTCCGACCTACTCGCCTGGACTCAAACCCTCGGCTACACCCGCCACGACCCCATCCGCCGCTGGGAACCCAAACGCCTACGCCACCGCCTACTCACCGTCGCCGGCAAAATCATCACCCACGCCCGCACCACCACCCTGCGACTACCCACCGACTGGCCCTACAACCACCACATACACCACGGCTGGCAACGCCTCACCGCCTAACCAGCCCCCTGTCACACGCACCCGGTCACCGCAGCCCCCACCCCCACCAGGAACTGAGAACAACCAGCGAACCGAACGCTGGCGACCCACCCTGCCCACACACCAACACCAACCCCACAACCCCACACCGACCGTTGATCGACGAAAACCCAGTCACCCATGAAAGATTCAGGCTGAGGTGCGAGGAGCGATAGCGACGAGCCACGAAGGGCGCGGCGAGATGCGTCGCGAGGCCCTTCGAGGCTCGCTTCGCTCGCACCTCAGGGAGCAGGGGCGCCGTCAGGCGAACGACTTCCCGACGATCCAGTAGGCCTGGGATTTCACCGACTTCTTGGGAATCCCGTAATCGTCCCTGAACAATCCGGCGACCGTGCGGGTGCTCGTGGAATCGAGTGCAACCCAACCGAAGTGGTCGGCGGCGTCGAAGGCGGCGGATCGGACCGCGTCGACGAGAGCCGCGCCGTCGCGCTCACGCGGAAGCCAGTGCACCGTGTCCTGCGCGCGGGCGCGCAGCGGCAGCGATCTGTCGCTCTCGTGCTGATACTCGAACCAGATCGTCGCGCCCGCCCCGGAGTCGCCGAGCGAGTCCAGAAGCGAATTGATCGCCGGTAGCGAGGCGGTGTCGCCGGCGACGAGCCATCCCGCCGGCGCGGGGTCGGGGATCGCGAACTTCGAGCCCATCAGGGTCGCGCCGATGGCGTCACCCACATGTGCGTCCTGAGCCCATCGGGCGGCGGTGCCGTCGTGGATCGCGAACTCGATGTCGAAGGTGTCCGTCGCCGGGTCGGGATCGACGAGCGTGTACCCGCGCTGATGCAGCTTGCCGCCGTCGGCGAACCAGAGGCGCACCCACATGGTCGGGTGGATCGCGGAACCGGTGAGGAGCCCGCCACCGTGGAAGCGCAGTCGCAGATAGTGATCCGTCACCGCCTCTTTGCCGGTGAGGGTGAAGGTGAAGTCGTCACCGCCCAGGATCTTCATGACGGCGCCCTGCCAGCCGCGCCCCTTCGTGGATACCTCGCTCATGTCTGAACCTCTCTACAGTGCCTCCCCGGCCCGGGGTCCGGGCCGGGGAGACACTGTCATTCTCGTGACCGTCGGCATGACACGACGCACCACGGAAAACCGGACCTACTGGAAGGTGCCGTTCTCGACCATCTGACGGGTCTCCAGGCGACGGATCTTGCCGGATGTGGTGCGCGGCACCGAGTCCGGCGCGACGAAGATGACTTCGGCGGGCATGATCCCGCACGCCGACGCGACCTCGGAGTTGACCTCTGCACGCGCCTGGTCGGGATCGGACCCCTTGTACTCGGCGAGGATCACCAGGCCCGGCCGGGCCGAACCCTCCCCCCGCGCCATGGCGACGACGCCGCCGCGACGCACGCCGGCGACTTCGGCGGCCGCGCGCTCGATCTCGATCGGGAACAGGTTGCGGCCCGCGACGATGATGACCTCCTTGGCCCGGCCGCAGATCACCAGCCGATCGTCGATCAGGTAGCCGAGGTCGCCGGTCGAGAACCATTCGCCCGCACCGAGATCGGCGTCGCCCAGGTAGCCACGCATCATCGACGCGCCGCGGATCTCCACGTGTCCGACGTTGCGCCCGTCGATGACCGGGACGTCGACATTCGGCTCGACGATGCGAACCTGCATGCCGCCCAGCGGCTTACCAAGGATCGCGTACCGGCGGCGAATGGGCTCGCCACCGCCGGGCGGGGTCACGGTGACCTCGTCGTAGTGCACCCCCTCGCCGACCGCGGGCATCGTCACCGCGCAGGCGGATTCGGCCATTCCGTAGGCGGGTGCCGCGGCGGAACGATCGAATCCGAACGGAGCGGTCGCCTCGAGGAACTTGTCGAAGGCGTCGGCGTCGATCGGCTCACCGCCGCTGATCGCGACGCGCAGGTGTGAGAGGTCGATGTCGCGCAGCAGTTTGCCGTAGCGGCCGAGGATGTCGTAGGCGAAGTTCGGCGCCGCGGTGACGGTCGTCTTGGTCTCGGTGAGCCACTGCATCCACTTGAAGGGCGCCGCCGCGAAGGCGGTGTTCGGCACGATGTAGGCGGGGATGCCGGTGGTCATCCCGGCGAGCAGGAACATCAGACCCATGTCGTGGTAGAGCGGCAGCCAGCTGAACCCGGTGTCGCGGGTGCGGTGGAGGCCGAGCCGGCTGACCAGTTCGATGGCGTTCGAGTAGACGGCCGAGGCCGTCAGGGCGACGGTCTTGGGGTCTCCGGTCGATCCGGCGGTTCCCTGGAGGACGGCGATGGTGTTGCCGTTGACGTTGCGGGCGACGAAGTCGGTGGTGTCGGCGCCGAGGCCGTACTCGCCCACTCGCGCGATGTGCAGCCGTCCCTCGACCTTCGACAGCAGATCGAGCTGGGCTCCGCTGCCGAGGACGGTGCCGACGCCGATCGACACGTACCGGTGGTAGGTGTTCTGCGCCCATCGCTCCTCGTCGGCCCCCCGGATGGGGCCCGGCAGGATGGTGACCGGAACACCGGCGAGCCACGCGCCCTGGATGGCGGCGATCAGGTCGACCGTGGGGTCCCCGATGAGGCCGAGCGCCTGCGGCTCGTGCAGTTCGCTGTCGGCCAGCAACTGGACCGCGATCTGCTCCGCGCGGGCATGGACCTCGCGCCACGGCGCCGTCACCCACTCGCCGGTGTCGGAGTCCAGGACGGACAGACTCGTATCCCCCGCCAGCATCGCCTCACGAACGGTGGCCGCCAACGCATTGGTCGAGCCCGCTTCCTCCAGGATCACGCTGTTCTGCGACATTCTCGTTTCCCGTTCTCGCCAGCACCTGGCGTCGGTCGTCTGATCGTCTTCCGGTCGTGTGAGCGACCGAGTGGTCATACCGCGGGTCGTCCCCGACCGCTGGTCTCGGCGAACACAACTGCTCGCACCATTTGGGTAGGGTAGCCTAATCTTTCTCGGACACAAGACCCAGAGTCGATCATCGCGACTACGTGATCCGCGTCATCCGATGAGACCAATACGCGAAACTTAGGCTAACCTAATTCGCGTCGGCTCGCGGGGCTCTCGCCGGCATTGCCCAGAGATTGGGCGGAGCGGTTAGTTAGTATAACCTACCCTAAATGCGGGTTCCCCGGACTGAGTAAACATGTCACCGAACTGCGAGAGGCACGCCGGCTGATGGCCACGAATTCCCAGACCACGGATCTTGTCACCGCGGCCGACATCGTCGCCGAGGTGTCCGAGGCGCTCGGCGTGACGCCCGAGTCGATCGACCCGGAGCAGGACCTCATCGCCCAGGGACTCGACTCGCTGCGGATGATGCGACTGGCCGGCACCTTGCGCAAACGCGGCCTCGACGTCGACTTCGCCCGCCTCGCCGCACAACCGACCATCACCGCGTGGGCGGCGTTGCTGGGCGGCACGCCCGCGCCGACCACCGACGACATCGCACCTTCGTCATCGGAGCCGACCGAAGGACCGTTCCCCCTCGCTCCGATGCAGCACGCCTACTGGATCGGTAGGTCGGACAGCCACGCGTTCGGCAATGTCGCCGCTCACCTCTACATCGAGTTCGACGGTTCCGACGTCGATCCCGACCGCTTCACCTCGGCGATGGCCGCGCTGCTGGAACGCCACCCGATGCTGCGCGTCCGAGTGCTTCCCGACGGTACCCAGGAGATCGGCCCGGCACACCCCGAAGCCATTGCGGTGCACGACCTTCGGGAACATACATCGGAGACGGTCGAGCAGGTCCTCGCGGCCCGTCGCGCGGACGGCACCCACCGCGCACTGCCGGTCGACGAGGGAGCGGTGATCCGCGCCGAACTGAGTCTGCTGCCGGGGAACTCGACCCGTGTCCATCTCGACGTCGACATGATCGCCGCCGACGCGATGAGCTACCGCGTCCTCGTCGACGACTTCGCTCGCCTGTACCGCGGCGAGTCCCTTCCGGAACTCGGCGTCACCTTCGCGACGATCACCGCGGATCGCACGTCGCGGGAGATCCGCGACGACGACGTGACCTGGTGGCGCGAACGCATTCCCACGCTCCCCGGCCCGCCGGAACTCCCGCTCGACGAGCGGGCGATGCGCGGCGATGCCGAACCGCACAGTGTCCGCCTCCACCATTCGGTGTCCGCGTCGGACTGGAAGCGACTCGAGGAGCACGCGCACCGGCGCGGCGTCACCCCCGCGGCCGCGGTGGCCGCAGTGTTCGCCGAAGCCGTCGGAACACATTCGGCCACATCGCGATTCCTGCTCACCGTGCCGTTGTTCGATCGTCCACAGGTCCATCCGGACGTCGAGCGGGTGGTGGGCGACTTCACGTCGTCGATCCTCGTGGGCGTCGACCTGAGTGAGCCGGCGACGCTCGCCGAACGTGCGCGATCGATGCGGACATCGATGCACGAGGCCGCCGCGCACGGTTCGATGAACGGACTGGACGTGCTTCGCGAACTGAGTCGCCACCGGGGCGAACCGGTGGTCTCGCCGATCGTGTTCACCAGCGCGCTGGGACTGGGAGACCTGTTCTCGCAACAGGCAACCGACGTGCTGGGCGATCCGTCGTGGATCGTCTCGCAGGGTCCGCAGGTGCTGCTGGACGCACAGGTGACCGAGGTGGCCGGCGGGCTGCTCCTCAACTGGGACGTCCGCGCCTCCGACCTCGAACTCACCACCGCACGTTCGATGTTCGACCACTATGTCCGTCTGCTCGGGCTCCTCGTCGACGGTGAATGGGATGCGCCCGCGCCGGACCCGATCACGGCCGAGGTTCGAGCACAGCGCCTTTCGGTGGAGAGTCCACTACCGGCCACCGACACCTTCGACGGCACCCTGCACGGAACCTTCTTCGCCCGCGCCGCCGAGCGTGCCGGGACACCGGCAGTCGTGTCCGACGCACGCACCTGGACCCATGCCGAATTGGCCGACGAGGCCCGCCGAGTCGCCGGAGCCCTGGTCGCAGCCGGGGTCACACCGGGTGACACGGTCGTCGTGCACCTCCCCAAGGGCGGCGACCAGGTCGTCGCCGCACTCGGAGTGCTCGCCGCCGGCGCGGCCTACGTCCCGATCGCCCCCACCCAGCCCCGGGCGCGCCGCGAGCGCATCGTCGACGTCGCCACCCCGGCCGCAATTCTCACCTCCGAACCCTCCGCCTGGACCTCTGCCGAAGCCACCGTGCTCGAGGTGGACGACGCCCGACGCACCGATCCGGTCGACCCGGTCGCGATCGGCGGCGACGCCCTCGCCTACGTCCTGTTCACCTCGGGCTCCACCGGATTGCCCAAGGGCGTACAGGTTCCGCACCGGGCCGCGGTCGCCACGATCACCGACCTCGTCGACCGGTATGCGATCGGAGCCGACGATCGCAGCCTGCAGGTGTCCTCGCTGGAGTTCGACCTCTCGGTCTTCGACATCTTCGGCCTCCTCGCCGTCGGCGGCGCCGTCGTCGTGCCCGGCGACGACGAGCAGACCAAGGTCGACGACTGGGCGCGGCTGCTCACCCAGCACTCGGTGAGCGTGCTCAACTGCGTGCCGTCGATCCTCGGCATGCTCCTCGATCTCGCCCCCCTGCCCGCGTCGCTACGGATGATCATCATGGGCGGCGACAAGGTCGACGTGTCGCTGCTCGAGCGTGTCGGGGCACAGTTGCCGGATTGTCGCGTGGCCGGCCTCGGCGGGACCACCGAGACGGCGATCCATTCCACCATCTGCGAAGCGGATGCCGTCCCGGCCGGAATGGCGTTCGTGCCGTACGGGATTCCGCTCCGCGGTGTGCGCTGCCGGGTCGTCGACGACGCCGGTCGCGACCGTCCCGACCTCGTGCCGGGTGAACTGTGGATCGGCGGAGCCGGCGTCGCCGACGGTTACCGCGGCGACCCCGAGCGCACCGCCGATCGTTTCGTCGAGCACGAGGGACAGCGTTGGTACCGCACCGGCGATCTCGCGCGTTACCTCCCGGGTGGCTTCCTCGACTTCCTGGGCCGCGCCGACCACATGGTGAAGATCCGCGGGTACCGCGTCGAACTCGGTGAGGTCGAGGCCGGGTTGCTGGGTCTGGCCGGGGTGGGCTCGGCCGTCGCCTGGTCCGACGGTCGCGACCTGCGTGCCGCGGTGGTACTCACCGACGGATCGACCGAGGACGACGCCGCCCTGCGCGCCCGATTGTCGGAAGCCCTTCCACCGCACATGGTTCCGCGGTCCATCACGGTCCTGGACCGGTTCCCGCTGACGCCGAACGGCAAGCATGACCGCAAGGCCATCGCCGCCGGCGTCCGGTCCGACGACGACGCCGTCGAGGCGGTCGCGCCGCGCGGCCCGGTCGAAGAGGCCCTCACCCTGATCTTCGGCGAGGTCCTGCCGACCCCGCCCGGGAACGTCACCGAGGACTTCATCTCCCTCGGCGGCGATTCCGTCCAGGCCACCCGGGTGGTCGCACTGACGCGCCAGTGGCTCGACGCACCCGGCCTCTCGGTCGCCGACATCTTCTCCCGGCGGACGATCGCGGGGCTCGCCGGACGGCTCACCGAACTCGGCGGGGAACGCGCTGAGTTCGTGGCACAGACCTTCCTCGACGTCCTGCAACTCACCGACGAACAGGTGGAGGCCGAGATCGCGCGCGGCTGACCGCATCCGGCACCTTCTCCGGCACACCAACCGACCACCTCCAGAGCAAAGGCATCATGACCATTTCCTCCGCCCCGACCTACGACCTGACCTCGGTCGACCTCGACGACGTATCGCACGCCGCGACGGTCCACGGATGGCTCACCCATCCCAAGGCCAAGTACTGGGACATGCTCGACAGCTCGGTTGCCGACGTGGAGAAAATGATTCGCGAGTCGGCCGAGGCCACCGCCGGCACGCCCCACGGAATGCGCCTGGGCTACCACGACGGGCGCCCGCAGTTCCTGTTCGAGCTCTACGACCCGGCCACCAGCGAACTCGCCGACCCCGCCAGCGGTTACGTACCCGCCGACGGCGACATCGGCATGCACCTGCTGGTCGCCCACGCCGAACAGTCCCTGCCGGGCTTCACCGGCGCGGTGATGCTGCACATCATGCGGACCGCGATCCTGGAGGTCGGCGCCGCGCGCGTCGTCGTCGAGCCCGACGTCCGCAACAAGGCCGTGCACCGCCTCAACGCGAGTGTCGGCTTCCGCGTCGACGGCGACTACCCCGTCGGGAACAAGACCGCGCACCTGAGCTACTGCACCCGAGCCGACTTCCTCGAGGTGACCGACAACGGCAAGTGCGTCGGACCCGTCGAGGTCACGGACCTGGGGGCGTAGATCGTTGACTCTCCAGGACATCGGGACCACTCCGGGATTCGCGACGCGCACGGCCGGGGGGTCGGGTGCGCGAAGCCATCGCCAGACGTATCACACCAGGATCGCGAAGAAGATCCTCGCCGAGTTCTCCCACGAGCGGGCACTCGCCCCGGTGGCGAGTGGCGACGGGTACGTCGTCTCCTCCGCCGACGGCCGCACCGACTATTACTTCCGCGCCGACCGACTCGCCCTGGACAGCTGGGCGATCGACGAGTCGACGCTGCGTCGTGTGCGCGACGGCGCCGAACTCCCAGTCGACGCGGTGGCGATGATCGTCGACCTCGCCCCGTTCCTGGGGATCGGTCCCCAGGCGCTGCCGGAGTACCTCGAGGAGTTCATCAACACCCTGGCGATCAGCGCCGACCGTCCGGACGAACGACGCATCCCGGCAACGGATCTCGCTCACGCCGACTTCCAGACCATCGAGGCGACGATGACGGAGGGGCACCCGTGCATCGTCGCCAACGCCGGCCGTCTTGGTTTCAGCGCGGACGACATCGAGCGCTACGCCCCCGAGGTGGGCAACCACTTCAGGCTCGTCTGGCTCGCCGTCCGTCGCGAGGACTGTGACGTCGCCACGGTCAGCGACGTCGACTACGGCGCGCTGCTCCTCGACGAGCTCGGACCCGAGACGCTGTCCGACTTCGGGGACGCCCTGCGCGAAGTCGGTTGCGACCCGGCCGATTACCGGTACCTCCCGGTGCATCCCTGGCAGTGGGTCGAGAAAGTACGCAAGCTCTACTCCGCCGACATCGCCGACCAGCGCATCGTCGAGGTCGGCACGAGCCCCGACCTCTATCAGGCACAGCAGTCGATCCGCACGGTGTTCAACGCGACCACCCCGACCCGCAACTACGTCAAGGTCGCACTGTCGATCGTGAACATGGGTTTCACACGCGGGATGTCGGCCGACTACATGCGGACGACGCCGCTGATCAACAACTGGGTCCGTGGACTCGTCGCCGACGACCAGTACCTCGCCGCGATCGGCTTCGAGATGATCTTCGAGGTCGCGGCGATCGGTTACCGCAGTCCGACGTTCACGCCGATCACGCAGCCGGGGTCGGAGTACCGCAAGATCCTGTCCGCGCTGTGGCGACAGAGCCCGGTGCCGCTGGCAGCCGCCGACGAGCAACTGTCGACCATGGCCGCGCTGCTTCACGTCGACCACCTGGGGGAGCCACTGGTCGGCGCGTTCATCGACCGTTCGGGTGTTCCCGCGACCGAGTGGATCCGTCGCTACCTGCGCACCTATCTGCACCCCATCGCCTACCTGCTCTACCGATACGAGCTGAAGTTCTCACCGCACGGGGAGAACCTCATCCTGGTTCTCGCCGAGGGCATCCCGGTGCGAGCGATCCTCAAGGACATCGGCGAGGAGGTATCGGTGTTCGGCGAGGCGGACGGACTCCCGGAGAGTTGCGCCCGCGTCCGGACCACCGAACCGGACGAGATCCGCAACCTGGGTGTGCTGTCGGACGTCTTCGACGACTTCCTGCGTCCACTCGCCGAGATCCTGCACACGCACGGCATCGTCGGCGACGACGAGTTCTGGTCGCTGGTGGCCGAGAGCCTGCGTGAGTTCGTCGCCGCCCACCCCGATCTGGAAGACAGGTTCGCTCGCTGGGATCTGTTCGCACCGGAGTTCGGGGCGGTGCACATGAACGGGCTGCAACTGCGCAACAACAAGCGCATGGTCGACATCGAGGACTCCTACGCATCGCTGATCGACGCGGGTCACCGGCTCGTCAATCCGATTGCGCCGCCGAGGGACCGGTGACGGAGATGACCACCACCCGCACCCACGCACCCGACGACGTGGAGATCCTGCGTGATGACCACGGCATCCCGCACGTCCTCGCCACGACGCCGCGCGGAGCTCTGTACGGACAGGGCCGGGCATGCGGCGAGGACCGGCGCTGGCAGATCGAGTTCATGCGGCTGCGCGCCGAGGGACGCACCGCCGAGGTCTTCGGGGCCGGCTGCGTCGAATGGGACACCTTCGCCCGCCGCGCCCAGCTCGACGTGGCGGCGAAACGCATCTTCGACGCATCGTCCACCCGCACCCGGGAACTGGTCACCGCCTACGCCGACGGCGTGAACAGCACCCTCGGCGACCTCGAGACGTCGGCTGCCGCACCGGAACTCGAGGCGTTGGCGCATCGTCCGCTGCCGTGGCGGCCGTGGACGCCGATCTCGGTGTTCATCATGCATCACGTGCTCTTCGGGCGGTTCACCACGAAACTCTTCCGCCTGCATGCCTGCCGCACGCTCGGTCTGGATGCGCTGCGGTTCTGGGACTTCGAGACGCGGGAGACCGACCCCACGGTGCCCGCGATGCCCGATGAGGCGTTCCTGGGGGAGATCCTCGCGATCACCCGCCCGGCGTCGCCCGAGCAACCCGCCCCGGCGGTGGACCTCGGCGATCCGATGTCGGGGAGCAACGCCTGGGGTGTGTCCGCCGAGCGGAGTTCGACCGGTGCGCCCATCGTCGCCGGCGACCCGCATCGATTCCTCGAACTGCCGGGCATCTATCAGCAGTTCCACCTCGCCTCGACAGGTCCGCACGAAGCATTCGACATGGCCGGGTTCGCCTTTGCCGGTGTCCCGGGAGTCCCGCACTTCTGTCAGGGCGACGACATCGCCTGGGGCATCACGAATGCCATGGGTGACTATCAGGATCTGTACCTCGAGCGATTGACGCGCGACGAGGCCGGCACGCTCCTGGTCGAGGTACCGGGCGGCGGGCGGGTGCCGGCCGGGGTGAGCACCGAGACGATCCTCGTCCGGGATGCCGAACCCGTTGCCGTGCAGCTCGTCACCACCCCGAACGGTGCCGTCGTCTTCGGCGGCCCCGACGAGTCGTTCGCGATGAGCATCCGGTCCCCGCTGCTCACCGAAGAGGTCACCTTCGACGCGCCGATCGACCTCCTCTTCGCGCGCACCGTCGCCGATGTCGAAGCAGCCCTGACGAAGTGGGTCGAGCCGGTCAACCGCGCGGTCATCGCCCACGCCGACGGCACCGTCGCCACCCACGTGGCCGGCCGGGTGCCGGTCCGCGCGCCCGAGAACTACTGGTTGCCGGTCCCGGGCTGGGACGAGCGCTACCAGTGGCGCGGATACGAGGCGGGTTCGCTCGGTGACCCCGGCTTCGACGCGACCCTCCGCAGCAGCATCACCGTCACCGCCAACCAGCGGATGTCCGATGTGCCTGCGTTGCAGCCGCTCACGAGTGAGTGCGTCGAACCGTTCCGTGCCGACCGGATCACCGCGCGGCTCGACGGTCTCAATTCGGTGAGTCCGGCGGATTGCGCCGAGATCCACACCGATGTCCGGCTCGAGCAGGCGTCCGTCGTCCAGGAGTTGCTGTCACGCGTACGCGGCGCCGACGCCGAAGCCGAGGGCATCCGGGAGAGCCTGGTGGCGTGGGACCGGTCGATGACCGCCGACAGCACCGACGCGTACCTCTATGCCGAGTTCCGTACCCAGTTGGTTCTCGGGGTCGCGAGTACCGACGTGCTCGCGCCGCTGCGCGGGCCGCACGGGTTCCCGGCGGTGTTCCAGCCGTGGTTCGTGCCCGAGCCCCGTCTCGCGACCGCGCTGACCTCGGTCGTCGCCAACACGGCGGGGATCGGCATCGACATCGAGGCCGTGGCGGTCGCCGCCCTCGATGCCGTGGTGGCCCGGATCGGGACCTTCGGTTCGACGCCCACGTGGGGCAGCGTCCACCGCCTGTCACCGATCCACGGATTCGACCTGGTCGGCGCGTCGCCGCAGCACCCGGACCTGTTCGCCACCCTTCGTCCGACCCCCCTGCCCCTGGCGGGGGACGCCGAGTGCGTGTTCGCCAACGCCGCGGCGGTCGGCACCCACCTGTGCATCACGGGTGCCGCCGCACGCTACGTGTGGGACCTCGCCGACCGCGGGGCGAGCCGCTGGATCGTCCCGCTGGGCGTGAGCGGTGATCCCCGTTCCGACCACTTCCAGGACCAGGCGCCGCGGTGGGCGGCGGGCGAGCTGATCGAGGTCGTCCGCGACTGGGATGTGTTGCGTGGCACGACCGCAGCAGCGTCGACGCCGTCCACCGCCACATCGACCGAGAGGGAGCCATGCCCGCGTTGACCGAAGCGCGACTGACGCTGTTGCGGCGTCGAATCGCGCAGACCGGCGAACCCGCCCGCACGGCCGCAGCTGACGAACCAAGGACCTCCGTGCCGTTCGGCGAGTTCGGCACCGCCGAACGGCGGATGTGGCGGATCTACGACCTGGATCCGGAATCGGTGTCGCACAACATCGGACTCGTCCTGCAGTTCGGCGGGACGCGAACGCTCCGATCGGTCGTCGACTCCGCCGAACTACTCGTCGAGCGCTTCGGGGTCCTGAGATCGGTGGTCGAGGTCGACAACGAGGGCACGCCGCGTCGCCGCGTCGTGTCGCACGCGGGATCGTGGGACGCATCGGGCACGGTGTGGACCTGGGGCCTGCCGGACGCGGAGGCAACCGGACCCGTCGACGATGCCGACGCGATCGCGACCTCGCTGACCCGCACGCCATTCGATCTGACGTCGGATGTGCCGCTCCGGCTTCGGGTCTCGGGTTCGGACGGCGACGTCACGATGATCCTCGTCGTCCACCATCTCGCCGTCGACGACACCTCATGGCCGCTGCTGCTGGGCACCCTGGTCTCGGGTTCGTGGCCCGGGGACGTCACCGCCGACTCCCGCCCGGTCACACCCGATTCCGCGGCCGTCGCGGCGGCCGCCGACGACGCGGTGCGCCACGCCCTCACGACCTGGGCCGCCGAGGACGTCCGCTATCCGCTCAGCGGCGAGTTGCCCACCGAGAGTGCCGCCGACAGTTGGCTCTCGCCGATGGACGACCGCGACGGCATCAAGGTCGCCGCCCCGGTTGCGGCCGACTCGCTGGCCGCTTTCGGCCGAGTCGCCCAGACCGTCGGGGCCACCCCGAACGCGTTGCTGATCGGCGTGTGTTCGCTGGCCGCGTATGCCCTGACCGGCGCCGCCGATCACGTCCTGGTGGTGCCGGCCGACAACCGTCGTCGGACGCAGTCACCCCAGAACGTCGGATACTGCGGCAACATCATCCCGATGCGGTTCCGCATCGACCCCGACGCCACCGTCGAGCAGGCTCTCCGGGACGCGGGCGCAGTCATCTACCGATCGATGGAACACTCCGGCACCGACTTCGGGCCGATCCTCACCGCGTTGCGACAGCAAGGCGGCCGTTTTCCCGTCATCGAGATCATGGCGTCGGTCCGGCCCGCACCGCTGCGCGGGATCCCGCAACCCGCCGACGCCCCGGTCACCTGCCGGTCGGTGTTCAACGGGATCGCCAACTACCCGCTCTCGATCGCCTTCGAGGCCGACGACGAGAGCACCCGCGTCGAGGTCGACCACCAACCGGGGATCGTCCCCGACACGGTGGCCGACCGCGCCACCGCAGTACTCACCGCACTCGTCGATCTGATTCCGACGTCGTTGCACCAGAACGTCTCCGCACTCGTCGAAACCCTCGCCGAGAGCGCACCACAGAAGGGCAGCGCCGGATGACCGGCCTGCCACCGCGCCACCGCGCACCAGAGTCAACAGGGGGGAACTCAGTGTCCGAAGACCGCCAGTCCGTATGGGGTGCCTCGCGATTCGCCCGTCCCGGCGATGGCTGGGCCGACGTCGGGCGCGGCTTGGCCGAGGTCGCGGCCGCGGTCGGCGACGATCACCACGGCGCCCCGCTGCCGAGCGGTGACCCCGTCGCCGTGCTCGGCGGGGTGACGGCACTACTCGGTCCGCACGGAGTCCCGGAGAACGGGATCGGCGAGTCCGAGGCGCTGACCCGGCTCGCCCGCCTGGTGGCCGAGTTCGGACTGGACCTCACCCATCCGATGGCCGCGGCGCATCTGCAACCCGCTCCCCTGTCGGTCGCGGTCGCCGCCGACGCCCTGGCCTCGGCCACCAATGCCTCACTCGACACCTACGATTCCGGCCCGGCCACGCTGGCGCTCGAGACCTGGACCGTCCAGTCGCTGGCTCGTATGGCCGGGTTCGGCGAACATGCCGGCGGTGTCTTCAGTCCCGGTGGATCGATCTCGAATCTGCTGGCGCTCATGATCGCTCGCGACCACACCGCTGCCCGGCGGGGCATCGACGTGCGGCACGACGGCGTCGGCGCGTTGCACCGCCCGGTCGTCTTCTGCTCGCGCGTGGCGCACTTCTCGGTTCACCGCGCCTGTGCGGCACTGGGGCTGGGCGAGACCGCGGTCATCCCGGTCGAGGTCGACTCGCATCACCGGATGATCCCGGAGGCGCTGGAGACGGCCATCCGCGAGGCCGGCGCGGCGACCCCGCTGGCGATCGTCGCCACCGCGGGCACCACCGACTTCGGTACCGTCGACCCGCTCGGGGAGATCGCCGACATCGCCGAGCGGCACGAGATCTGGATGCACGTCGACGCCGCCTACGGATTCGGCTCGCTGTTCTCCGACCGTCTCGCCGGTCTGCTCACCGGCGTCGAACGCGCCGACTCGGTCACCCTCGACCTGCACAAGGTCGGTTGGCAGCCGGCGGCCGCGAGCCTCATGCTGCTGTCCGACGCCGATCGCTTCGTGTCCCTGAACCGTTCGGTGGCCTACCTCAACCCCGACGACGACGTGGAGGCCGGGTACAGCGGCCTCCTGGGTCAGACGCTGCAGACGACGCGACGACCCGACGTCCTCAAGGTCGCGGCGACCCTGCTCGCCTACGGACGCCGCACTCTGGGTGACATGCTCGACAAGTGCAACGACCTCGCGGTGTACGCCGAACAGCGAATCGCCACCGAACTGCAGCTCGAGCTCATCGCACCGGTCACGCTGACCACCGTCGTGTTCCGGTATCGGTGCACCGATCTCGACGCGGTCAACGGCGAACTGCGGCGTCGGTTGATCGCCGACGGCAAGGCACTCATCGGCCGTACCCAGGTCCGGGTGCCCGGTGAGGAAGAGCCCCAGACCTGCCTGAAGCTGACCCTCCTCAACCCGGAGACCTCGGAGAGCGACATCGACGAGCTGTTCGACGAACTGTTGCGCGTCGCGCTCGAGGTGGAGTCGGAAGGCACCGCCGCACCCGGCGCGGAAGTCCACAGTGAAGAAATGGTGAGAGTGTCCGAATGACCCCAGAAGAGAAGACCACTGTCGAGAACGTAGACGTACTCGCGATCGGTTGCGGCCCATTCAATCTGGGCCTCGCCGCGCTCGCCTCGACGCTCGACGACGTGAACCTCCTGGTCGTCGACTCGCGAGACGAGTTCCGGTGGCATCCGGGCCTGATGTTCGACGACGCCACCCTCCAGGTGAGCTTCCTGTCGGACCTGGTGACGCTCGTCGACCCGACCCATCCGCTGTCGTTCCTGAACTACATGGCCGACATCGATCGCATGTACCGGTTCCTGGTGCGCGAGGACTTCTTCCCGACCCGCATCGAGTACGAGGCCTACCTGCTCTGGTGCGTGTCCCGGCTCGACTCGCTCCGGTGGGGCACCACCGTCGACGACGTGGCCTGGGACGCCGAGGCCGACGCGTTCCGGGTGACCGTGCACACCGGCGCGAGCTCCTCGACGGTGATCGCACGACACGTGGTGGTCGGCATCGGCACCGAACCGCTCGTCCCGCAGGCACTCTCGTCGGATTCGCCCGCGGTGGTCCACAGCTCCGACTACCTGTTCAACCAGGAGAAGGCGCTCGCCGCCGAAACCGTCACCGTCATCGGCTCCGGCCAGTCGGGTGCCGAGATCGTCATCGATCTGCTGGAGGCGAACCTACGCGGCGGCCCCGCGGTCCGATGGTGGACGCGCACACCGTGGTTCGCGCCGCTGGACTTCACGAAGCTCTCGCTGGAGATGACCACGCCGGCCTACATGGACTACTTCCACAGCCTTCCCGAGGCCGCGCGGGATCGGGTTCGCCCGCAGCACTGGCAGTTCCACAAGGGCATTTCCACCGACACCCTGGAGCGCCTGCACGACCTGCTGTACCGGCGCCAGTTGCAGGACAAGCTCAACCCGGTGCAGCTGCGGATCTCGGTCGAGGTCGAGGGCATCGACACCCTCGCCGACGGCAAGCTCCGGGTCCGCGGCCGTCACCTCGACACCGGCTCCGAGCTGGCCCACACCACCGACATGGTCATCGCCAGTACCGGCTACCAGGCCCGCAGGGCGGACTTCCTGGCCCCGATCGAGTCTGCGCTGCACCGGGATTCGCGCGGGCGCCTGGTCATCGGCGCCAACCACGAGATCGAGACCGACGACGCCCTGACCAACCGGATCTTCGTCGCCAATGCCGAGGAGCACGCGCACGGCGTCTCGGCCCCGAACCTCGACATCGGCGCGGTCCGCAACGCACGCATCCTGAACACCGTGCTGGGCCGCGAGGCCTACCGCCTGCCCAAGCACACCGCGTTCACCAGCTTCGGCGCGTCGGACGACGACGACATCGTCGCGCCGTAACCCGCTAGCCGGCTCACGGCCCGATTCGCCACGTGCGGCTCGGGCCGTTGTCGTTGTTGCGAAGTGGCTTCGACACGGCTCCTCGCTGCGCTCGTCGCCTGCTCAACCAGCGGGGGTGATCCGCTGCGCTCGTCGCCTGCTCAACCAGCGGGGGCGATCCGCTGCTCCCTGAGGTGCGAGGAGCGATAGCGACGGGCACCCCCCTGCTCCCTGAGGTGCGAGGAGCGATAGCGACGGGCACCCCCCTGCTCCCTGAGGTGCGAGGAGCGATAGCGACGGGCACCCCCCTGCTCCCTGAGGTGCGAGGAGCGATAGCGACGAGCCACGAAGGGTCCGGTGCCCCCGAAAACCAACTCGCCCTCCGCATTCCGCGGAGGGCGAGTTCGTTCCAGACCGAGCTCAGTTGGACGCCGCGGCGAACGACGGCTTCAGCAGGTCGAGGACGTACGGGATCGAGTTCGGCGTCGGCGCGTTGAGACCCGTGATCTGCGACTGGGTCATGAACGTGACGGCGTTGTCCTTGACCGCCTTCAGGTTCTTGTACCCGGGCAGCGACTTCAGGGTCTCCGCCTGCTCGGGGGTGGCCGTGGCCACGACGAGCACGTCGGCGTCGAGCATCGGGATGTTCTCGGTGCTCAGCCCGAAGCGCGGCTGGCCGGTCCGCTGGTACTCGGCGACCAGCTTGGGAGCCATCTTCATCCCGAGCGAGGTGAACAGCTTTCCGGCGCCGTCGTTCTCGTCACCGAGCACCGACAGCTGGTCGTTGCCGTACATGAACGCGAACGCGTAGGTCTTACCCTTCAGATCCGGGTACTCCTGCGCCACCGCCGCGATCTTCGCGTTGGTGTCGTCGATGATCGACTTCGCCTTCTCCGGGTCGTGCAGCACGGTGCCCATCACCGTGACCATGTCCTGCCAGGGATCGATCTCCTGGTCGCTGATGGCGTTGACCGTCGGGGCCAGCTTCGAGATCTGCTGGAACTCCGGACTGTCCGAGGCGAAGCCGGGTGCGAAGATCAGGTCCGGGTTCAGCTTGGCGATGGTCGTCGCGTCGTCGCCCTTGGTGGGATCGACGAACGTCGCGTCGGCCAGTTTCTCGCCGTACCACGGCTGCATCTCGCCGGTCGCCGACTTCGAGTAGTCGTAGTACCCGACCGGCGTCTCACCGAAGGACAGAACGACGTCGGTCCATTGGTCTCCCAGGGTCACGATCCGCTCCGGGGTGTCCGGGATCGTCACCGACCGGCCGTCCGGAAGGTTGAGTTGGACGGTGCCACCGGCGGATTCGTCATCCGAGCTCGAGCAACCGGCCAGCAGGCCCGCGAACAGGAGTGCACTCGCGGCGAGTGCACCCAGGCGTGGTCGTGAAATCACGTGAAGATCCCCCAATGGGTTGTCGGTGTCGTCCGGCGGACCGGACCGTGTCACCCCGCGCGGTCAGAGCGAGCAGGGCAGCAGGACGAATCCCGCGATGGTGCAGACGCTTCGGTTGGAGAGCTTCCACTTGTTGCCGCTCCACACGAACGTCATCGAGCGATTCTGGCTACCGCGGCCGACCACGCTGATCTGCAGCGGAGCGGTCAGCGTGTTGCCGCTGACCTGGACGGGCCCGACCATCTGGTAGCTGAGCCCGACGTTGCCGTAGGTCGTGATCGCGCGGGCGACGAGGTCGATCTGACGGAGCGCGCGCTCACCGCCCTCGAGTTCGGCGGCGCGTGCGGCGCGGCTGCCACTGGAGTTCATGACGATGCGGACCTTGGTGTTGAGCTGTCCGGGCGTCAGCGCGGTCGGGCCGGCGGCAACGCTCTGCTGCGGGGCGGCCGTGGTGCCCGGCGCTGGAGCAGGTGCGGGGGCCGCACCCGGAGCCGGCGCGGCTCCTTCACCGGGAGGACCGACCGGTCCACCGATCGCTCCGCCGCCTTCGGGCACGTTTTCCGTCGGGGCCGCTGCCGGCGCTCCGGCCGGTGCGCCGGCGGGTGCGGGCTGACCCGGGACGGGCTGCTGGCCGGCAATGCCCTGCTGGGGCAGCGCGGTCTGCGCGGCACCGAGGTTGACGACGGTCGGCTGTGCGGCGGTGGCGGAGTCGTTGCGCTCGCTGACCACGATGCCCACCACGCCGATCGTCACGACGATCGCGGAGATGATGGCAGCGATGCCTGCCGACGCCAGGACGGTCGGGACGCTGACCCCGCCCGATCGGCTAGACGAACCGGTGTCCGACTCGCGGTGATCGACCCCCGAGTAGTAATCGGCCCCGGCCGGGTCCTGGTAGTTGACGTCGTTGCTCATGTTGTTCTTTCTCCGTGTATGTCTTCGCCCCCGCCGGGCCGACGGCCACCTGTATATTGCAGCCCTCGGACCCCGGATTACAAGGCAAGCCTAAGCTCGCACCCCCGTCAGGTCGACGGGAGGGCCTCCTGAAGTACTTCGTCGAGCGCGGACACGAATCGTTCGGCGTATCCGGGTAGCGCCTGCGCGTCGGTGACGACGCCGAACGTGGTGGTGTGTCCGAGGATCAGGGTCGTCACCGACAGTGAGTAGCCCGCGAGCGGCGACAACGGTGTCAGGGTGACGATCGAACGCCCCAGCACCGACCGGACCCGCGAGAACCCGGGGTTGATGCCGATGTGGATGTCGGGGTGCATGTGGGACATCGACGCGTTCACGATCGCGCGTTGCAGACCCCACAGCGGGGCGCGCGGCAGATCGTCGGCGGCGGCCAGGTACAGCTCCGGCTTGCGCGTTGCTATCGTCTCGAGTTCGCTTCGCGCACGGCCGATCTGACGCGACAGATCAGGCTCGTTGCCGAGCAGGTTGAGGAGCGCCACGGACACCGCGTTGCCGGTGTGCCGGAACTCGTCGTCGAGGGTCACGGGCAGTGTCACGCGGACGACGTCGGCCTGTGGGGACGCGGGCGGGTTGAGGCTGATCGCCCGGCCGATGGCCGCGAGGAGGAACTCGTGGACGGTCGCGCCGTTCCCCTTGGCCGCCTTGCGCAGCGTCCGGGTCGACGCGGAGAACAGGGCGTACTCACGCTCGCCCGACTTCGTCAGGGCGGGCCAGGCTCGTTTCTTGCCACCGCCCGCCGCGTGCTGGTCGCCATAGGCGGCCTTCGCCTCTTTGAGTTCCTCGGGATCGATGCCGCTGATCCGGAAGCGCGGGCTGGTGGCGAATCGCTCGAATTCCGCGAGATCGTCGGGCTCCCCGTCGGCGAGGAGGGCGGCGAAGGCCGCGCCCGCGATGCCGTCGGAGATGCTGTGGTGCACCCGGAGCAGGACCCACTGTCCGACACCTTCGGCACCCGCCGACGGCGTGAACAGGGTGATGTCCCAGAACGGGCGCGGGCGCGGCAGCGGCGACTCGAGCAGTTTCGTCACCCGGCGCTGGAGATGGGCGCGGTCGGTGAACCCGAACTCGGTCACGTGCTCGCCGGCGTCCCAGCTGTCGTCGGCGAGCACCACCTCGGGCTTGCGCCAGCGGCCGTTGCGGATGCCCAGCCGGAAGATCTCGAACAGGCCGGCCCGCTCCCGGACACGCGTCCGCACCTCGTCGAGGCCGAGCAACCCGCCGTCGCTCTCGAGTTGCAGGATCATCGACCAGTGCATGGGCGCACTGTCTTTGTCCATGTGCAGGTAGGTGTGGTCGGGCGGCGCGAGTTCGGTGACACGCGCGTCGGCCGGTGCCTGGCTGGCTGGGCTGTTCATGGGATGACCGCCTGGGTGAGAGGGACGATGGCTCGAGCGCTTCAGGACACCGGCGAGCCGGTGCCGTGGAGTTCGGAGTCGACGAACATGGCCTGGTACCGCTCGGTGTCGGGTTTCATCGCCGCCGCGACCAGTTCCCACAGCACCTCGTCGGTGCCGCCGCCGACGCGGGCCAGTTTCATGTCCCGCCACCAGCGACCGATCGGGGATCCGGTCTCGAGGTAACCGATCCCGCCGAAGATGTGCAGGCACTCCGACGCGACCTCTTCCCCGAGGTTGGCGGCGGTGGCCTTCAGTGCCGCGGCGGTGCGCAGGTTGATCTTGCCCTCCGCGGCGACTCCGGCCAGCGAGTAGCGCAGGACGTCCACCCTGGCCTGCAGGTCGGCGACGCGCAGGCGCAGCGCCTGATGGTCGTAGAGCTTCTTGCCGAACTGGGTGCGCTCCACCATCCGGGCAAGCGTCACGCCGATCATCACGTCGCACGCGGCGGCGATCTGGGCGGCCACCGAGTACCGCTCGTGCGCCAGTCCCCAGCTGATGATCGCCAGGCCCGTCCCCGGCCGGGCGATCAGCGCCTCGTCGGGAATCCAGGCGTCGATGGTCACCGGCGCGGTGTCGAGGGGCCCGGCGCCGAGTTTCGCATACGGCTTCCCCACCGTCACCGACTCGATCGGGACGGCGGCCAACGCCACGTTGCCGCCCACGTCGGGACCGTCGTCGACGCCCCGGCAGACCACGAACACGTGGTCCGCGATCGGCGAGAGAGACACGAACTTCTTGTGCCCGACGACGCGGAACCCGCCGTTCTCCGGCAGGATCCGGGTCTCGGAGTTCTGTAGATCCGACCCGCCCTGCTCCTCGGAGGCCCCGATACACAGCACGGTCTCGGCGGTCAGGGCGCGCTGGGCCAGGTCTCTGAGATAGTCGTTGCGGCCGAAGCGGCGGAGGATTGCGATGGCCGAATCGTGCAGGCTCACACCCACTCCGATGGCCGCGGAGCCCAGCGCGCCGAGATGTGCGCCGAGGGCGAAATGGTCGTGGAGGTCGGTGACCTTGCGGTCCTCCCACTTGCGGACGAAGACGCCCTCGGCACCGAGGTGTTCGAGCAGGGGCCGCGGGAATCGATGATCCCGCTCGGCCTGCGCCGTCCACGCCGTAACCTGCTCGTCGAACGCGGCGTCGAGCAGTTCGGCGTACGTCTGCACTGGGGTCTCCACAGTCATGTCGGGTCCGGGTCCTTTCAGGCCGGGGTGCCGGCCTTCGACCGGATGAGGTCCTCGAGGTCGCCGACGGTCTTGGACTCGAAGAGCTCCCGTTCCGACAGCTTCACGCCGAGACGCTCTTCGATCGCCACCACGCCGATGGCGAACGCCACCGAGTCCAGCCCCAGGTCGTCGATCAGCTTCGAGTCGCGGCTGATGTCGCCGAGCGCGAGGTCGAGGTCCTCTTCGAGGATGCCGCGCAGGGCTTCGGTGATGTGATCGGACATGTGGTGGCTCCTGGGGTGGTGATGTTCGGTCGAAAGTATCGGTAGGTCAGCGCGGGACCACGTACGGGGCGACGCTGGCCAGCTTCTCGCAGGTCTCGGTGAACTCGCGCTCCGGCGTGGACTGGGCGACGATCCCGGCACCGGCACGCAGCCATGCGCCTTGCCCGGACGAGAAGATGGTGCGCAGGGCCAGGGTCGCCTCGAGCTCGCCCGTCGACGACGCGGTGAGGATCGCACCGGAGTACAGGCCGCGGCGTCGGGGCTCGAGACGGTCGATCGCCTCCACGGCCGGGGTCTTGGGAATGCCCGACGCGGTGATCGACGGGAACACCACCTCAAGTGCGCGCCAGGGGGTTTCGTGGTCAGCAAGGGTTCCACGCACGGTCGAGGCCAGATGCTGGACGCTCCCGCGCTCGCGGACCTCCATGAACTCACTCACGGCCGTGGTGTCCGCAGTGGCGATCGAGGAGATCTCGTCGAAGCACGCACGTACCGACATGGCGTGCTCGGCGATCTCCTTGGCATCCGAGAGCAGGTCGGCCCGGGCCGCCGCGTCCTGCTCCGCGGAGATCCCGAAAGCCCTTGTGCCGGCAAGTGGTTCGGTGACCACGGTCCGGTCGTCGTGCACCGCGACCACGAGTTCGGGACTGAACCCGGCCGCCTGCAGGTCACCGAGCGAGAGCAGGTAGCTCCGGGCGGGGTTGTTGTCGGCGCGGCCGCGGGCGTAGGTGGCGGGGATGTCGACGTCGAACGGGATGTCGACGGCACGCGAGAGGATCACCTTCTGGTACCGGCCGGCTTCGATCTCGGCGACAGCGGTGGCCACACGGCCCCGGTAGTCGTCCGGGTCGGACTGCACGTCCACCGGCCGCGACTCGCCGGAAACGGTGGCTCGCGAGGCGATCTCGAGGAGACGACCGGCACGCTCGGCGTCGAGCGACCCGGTGTCGACCCCGTCGGCGTCCACGGTCACCTCGAACTCGGGGACGATGAGGTGCGCGAGGACGGTGTCCTCCGGAACACGGTCGATGATGCCGTGGTACGGGGCACAGAAGTCGAAGCCGACCCAGCCGTAGACGCGCCAGTCCGGAATCGACAGCGACGCGGTCGCGGCGGCGAGCGCGTCGGCGGGGTCGCCGTGCCAGGGCGTCGTCGTGCGGTCGCCCTGATCGTCGACGATGACCTCGCTGCGTGTGATCACCACGCGGGCGCGGACACCCGCCGCGAAGGTCCAGCGCCGGTCACGCTCGTAGACGACATGGTCGCCGAATTCGCCGGAGCCGGCCCAGGCCGCCGTGATCCGCGCGGCATCGGACTCGCTCAGCGGCGAGGCCGGCGCGAGCAGGTCGACGAACTGCGCGGCGTGCGATTCGGTTGTCAGCGACATGTCCTTCGTTCCTCCGGTCGTGATGCACTCGAGCACCGATGATCATAGGGAATCTTAGGGCAGCCTAATCAAACAATCCCCCGCGGGTCGATAGCCGGCCTCCCGCCCTGCATCGACCGGTAAGGTTACCCTATCCTGCCTGTGTTTGAATGAACTCATGCCGACGCATCTCGACCCCGCGACCGATCTGCTCGACGGTTTCGCTCCCCACACCGACGCACAGGCACAGAAGTACCGCGACGCCGGCGTCTTCCTCGACCGCCCGTTGTTCGCCGGCCTCGATCTGGCCGCCGAGCGAACTCCCGACTCCCCTGCGCTGACCGATGCCTCCACCGACGGGCCGCGCACGCTCACCTATGCCGAGTTCCGCGACGCCACCCTCCGTCGTGCCGCCGGTTTCGTCGCGGCCGGACTGCGGCCGACGCAACGGGTCGTGTTGCAGCTGAACAACTCCCTCGACTTCGCGGTCACCCTGTACGGCCTCCTACGCGCGGGTGTCGTGCCGGTGATGACGCTGCCCGCGCACCGGATCACCGAGATCGCCCATCTCGCAGCCGGTGCCGGCGCGGTCGCCTACATCGGCGAGGACGGCCGCCGGGGATTCGACTACCGCGACCTCGCGACCGAGCTGCAGTCACGGGTGCCCGACGTCGCGCAGGTCTTCATCTCCGGCGAACCGGGTCCATTCACACCGCTCCCCGACGCCGACCCCGCCTCGGTCGAGCTCCCGGCCGCCCCCGACGCCGGGCTTCCCGCCCTGTTCCTCGTGTCGGGGGGCACCACCGGACTGCCGAAACTCATCGCGCGCACGCACGACGACTACGACCTCAACGCCCGGCTGTCCGCGGACGTCGCCGGCCTCACCGCCGACGACACCTACCTCGTCGCATTGCCCGCCGCGCACAACTTCCCGCTGTGCTGCCCGGGAATCCTGGGCGTCTTCGGTGCGGGCGGCCACGTCGTCTTCGCCGACAACCCCAGTCCGGACAACACTTTCGAGCTCATCGAGCGGCACCGCGTCACGGTGACCGCGCTCGTCCCCGCGCTCGCGCAACTCTGGTGCGCGGCGACCGAGTGGGAGCCGGCGGACATCAGCTCCCTGCGCCTGCTGCAGGTGGGCGGCGCCAAGCTGGCCCAGTCCGACGCCGTCGCCCTTGACACGGCCCTCGGCCCCGTCGTCCAGCAGGTCTTCGGCATGGCCGAGGGGCTGATCTGCTACACCCGGACCGACGACCCACGCGACCTGGTCCACCAGGTGCAGGGGGCGCCGATGTCGGCGCTCGACGAGGTGCGGGTCGTCGACGAGCAGGGAGCCGATGTCCCCGACGGGGAAGAAGGCGAACTGCTGGTGCGGGGGCCGTACACGATCCGCGGCTACTACCGCGCCGAGGCGCACAACGAGAAATCGTTCACACCGGACGGCTTCTACCGGTCCGGGGACAAGGTCACCCGGCTGCCGTCGGGGCACCTGGCCGTGACCGGCCGCATCAAGGACACCATCGTGCGCGCCGGGGAGAACGTCGCCGCCGACGACGTCGAGGAGAACCTCCTCGCCCACGATTCGGTCCGGCAGGTCGCGGTGGTCGGGCTGCCCGACGATGCGCTCGGTGAGAAGATCTGTGCGGCAGTCGTGCTCTCGCACGAACACCCCCCGGCCCGACCGCTCGAGCTGGCGACGATCCGTACGTTCCTCGCCGAACGCGGTCTCGCGTCCTTCAAACTGCCCGACGTGATCCGCGTCGTGACCACCCTGCCGGTCACCGCGGTCGGCAAGATCGACAAGAAGGTGCTCCGCGAGACATTGCTGTCGGAGCCGTCGGCGGGCTGAGCCGAGTCGGAGCCCGTTCCTCACACCGGCGCGAGCGCGACCACCGCTTCCTAAGAGCCTGCTGAATTAGGGTCCAGCCTGGGTTGAGGTTCCTGCTGCGGGGATGTGTCGGTTCCGGGGTGTGGTCGTGGTGATCGATCTAGGTGGGGCGGCGGTGCCGCGGTTCAGGCGGTGGCCAGTGTCCAGGTGCCGTTGGTGGTAGTCAGTCCGAGGGTGATCAGGCGGCGTAGGTTGATCGCGGCGGCGCGGTGGTGCAGCCAGTTGTTGTTGCGTTCGATTCCACGGTAGGGCACCCGCCGGTTACCGCGGGTGAGCCAGGCAATCGTCCGTTCGACCATGGGTCGATGCTGGCGGTAGGTGTCGGCAATAGTGTTGTCAGAGAAGTGTTGTCGGTGTTCGCGCTGGAGTTGGTGGTGTTCGCCGAAACTGATTTTGCGTCCACGAACCGCGGTGGTGCACCGTGCCCGAAGTGGGCAGTCGTGGCAGGCCGCACCGTAGGTGACGTGGCCTTTCGCGCTGACCGGTCGGGTCAGGTTGTTGGGGCAGGTCAATGTGTTCGCGTCGGCGTCGAAGGTGAAATCGTCGACGACGAAACCACCAGCAACCGCCGGCATGTGTGGCTTGGGTTTGATCACCGCGTTCCATCGTGTCCGCGCCAGCGTGGCCAGCATGTCACCGGAGGCATACGCTGAATCACCCAGCACCTCACGATCGTCGGCGTCGTCGGCGACGGTCGGATCGCTCAGCAACAACCGTGCCCCGACTGCTCCGTCGGAAGTGTCCGGACCAGCGGCTTTGGTCATCTCGATCGCGGTGACCAACCCGGTCTCCGGTTCATTGACGATGTGGCCCTTGAACCCGTCCTGCTGGCGTGCCCGGGTTTTGTGGGCGTGCCGGGTGTCGGTATCGACGGTGGAGATCACCCGGTCCGGGGCGGTCCGGGGCGCGATGCGCCAGCGTCCGTCGGTGCCATCAGAACCTGGTGCCGGTTCCACATCCTGGCCGGTCACCAATGCCAGCAATGCCACCGCCTGCGCCTGGGCCTCGTTACTCGGCTCCTTGTCGATGGCCTCGAGGTCCAGACCGTCGAGCACGGCCAACCCATCTTCGACAAGGGCGCTGATCAGGTCCTGTTGAGCACACTCATCATCCCAGGCGATCCGCGGCTTGCCGGGCCGGTCATAGCCGCCGCCGGTCAACGCGGCCAGACGAGTCGCGTGCTGCTCGACCACCACCGCACCACCGTCGACCTCTCGGGCGACCCGCCGGATCGCCGCGATCACCTGGGTGATGGCGTCCTGGCGGGCCACCGCGTCATCGAAGATCGTCGAATCCAGCGCTCGACGGCTCTTACCCGCGAGCACCCCGGTGGTGGTGATGACCTCGCGTACCACCTCGAAAATGCGGTGCGGCCGATCGCTGGCTGCCAGTCGCCGACGCCAGTACGTCAGAGTCGACGGATGAAAACCTTTGTTACCCAACACGAATCCACACGCCGCTTTCCACCGCAGATCGAAAGTGACCGCATCAGCGGCTTCGCGATCGGACAAACCCTGCAGCGTTTGCAGCACGATCACCGACGCCATCGTGGCCGGCGGGATCGACGGACGGCCCCGGCCGCTGGGAAACAGGTCCGCGAACATCTCCGCAGGAAACAACTGCTCGCGATGAGCAGCCAAAAACGCGAACACACTGCCCTCGGCCAGCAAATGCCCGACGACCGAGTTCACATCCAGAAACTCACCCTGACGATCCGGCTCACCCTGCATACCCACCAGGATCCCAGCCCACCAGGCAAACCCGCTCACCCCACACCGAAACGACACCGACTATTTCAGCAGTCTCCTAATCCGAAAGAAGCGCATAACCCCTGCTCCCTGAGGTGCGAGGAGCGATAGCGACGAGCCTCGAAGGGTCCGGCGAGGAATGTTCTGGAGCCGCCGAGGCTTACCTTCGGATCACACCGGCGCGAGCGGCACGATCCCGGGATGGCTGTCGAGGTAGCGCTTGGTGAACGTGCACACCGGCCGGAGGCGGGCACCCTGTTCGCGGGTGTAGTGCACGGCGCTACGGGTGAGTCGCGTGGCGAGTCCGTGTCCGCTGTATTCGTCGTAGAGCACGGTGTGCAGCACGGTGATGGTGGTCTGACCGTCCGCCGACTCGGTCGAATAACCGAGCACGCCGACCAGGTCGCCGGCGACCCAGAGTTCGAATCGGTCGCGGTCGGGATTGTGTACCACCTGCGAGATCTGTTGCAGGATGGACTTTGCCGACTGTGGTGGTCGCTGACGATGCTTGCGTAGCACCCGACCCTCCTCACCTCGTGATCGCGGACATCGGATCACCGGCGCGTACCTGCCACACGCGACAGCGCCATCCCTGTGATCCGGGTCACACGGTACCTTACGGAACCGTAACTGCCGACCCCGATCGTGTGATCGTCGCAAATCGATACGGTCTTCCCCACCCGCACGCACCGACCGGACGATGCGATGTAGGGTGGCGGACGCACGACAACTACACACCGCGGGGGCTCTCACGATGACCGAGGGCTGAGATGGCGACGGGCGGTCGCCGACCGCTCGAACCTGTCCGGGTAATGCCGGCGTAGGGAGACCAGCCATGGGCACACGTGTATCCACCACCCGCAACAGCAGCGCACCCGCCGATTCCGGGTTCCTGACCCTCGGCCCGATCGAGGGCAGCGCCAAGCACTACCTCGCCGTCGACGACCTGCGTGTGCCGCAGCGTCGAATCCAGCTCACCAACGGCGAACACCTCGACGTCTACGACACCTCCGGCCCCTACACCGATACGGCGGCGCACATCGACGTCGAGAAGGGCCTCACCCCCACCCGCGACAGCTGGCATCGGCCCGACCCGATCGAAGGCGCGAGCACCCAGCTGGCCTGGGCGCGTGCCGGCATCATCACCGACGAGATGCGGTTCATCGCCGCCCGGGAGGGCGTCGACGCCGAACTGGTCCGGTCGGAGGTCGCCATCGGCCGCGCGGTCATCCCGGCCAACCACCGCCACCCCGAGTCCGAACCGATGATCATTGGCAAGAACTTCGCGGTGAAAGTCAATGCGAACATCGGTAATTCGGCGGTGCGCAGCTCGATCTCCGACGAGGTCGAGAAGATGGTGTGGGCCACCCGCTGGGGCGCCGACACGATCATGGATCTCTCGACCGGCGCCGACATCCACACCACCCGCGAGTGGATCATGCGTAACTCGCCGGTCCCCGTGGGGACGGTTCCGATCTACCAGGCGCTGGAGAAGGTCAACGGCGATCCCGCCTCGCTGACCTGGGAACTGTATCGCGACACAGTCATCGAGCAGGCGGAGCAGGGCGTCGATTATATGACCGTCCATGCCGGTGTCCTGCTGCGCTACGTTCCGCTGACCGCGAAGCGGGTGACGGGCATCGTCTCGCGCGGCGGTTCGATCATGGCGGCCTGGTGTCTCGCGCACCACCGGGAGTCGTTCCTGTACACGCACTTCGACGAGTTGTGCGAGATCTTCCGCCGCTACGACATCACGTTCTCCCTCGGCGACGGCTTGCGCCCCGGATCGATCGCCGACGCGAACGACGAGGCCCAGTTCGCCGAACTCCGCACTCTCGGCGAGCTGACCGCGATCGCCAAATCGCATGGTGTGCAGGTCATGATCGAAGGCCCCGGGCACGTCCCGATGCACAAGATCGCCGAGAACGTGCGCCTGGAGGAGGAGCTGTGCGAGGAGGCCCCCTTCTACACCCTGGGTCCGCTCGCCACCGACATCGCGCCGGCCTACGACCACATCACCTCGGCCATCGGCGCGGCGATGATCGCTCAGGCCGGCACCGCGATGCTGTGCTACGTGACTCCGAAAGAGCATCTAGGACTTCCGGACCGCGACGACGTCAAGGTCGGCGTGATCACGTACAAGATCGCGGCGCACTCGGCCGACCTGGCCAAAGGCCACCCGCGGGCACAGGAACGCGACGACGCACTGAGCAAGGCGCGCTTCGAGTTCCGCTGGACCGACCAGTTCAATCTCGCCCTCGACCCCGACACCGCGCGCGCATACCACGACGAGACGCTGCCCGCCGAGCCCGCGAAGACCGCCCACTTCTGCTCGATGTGCGGACCCAAGTTCTGCTCGATGCGGATCTCGGCGGACGTCCGCGCCTACGCCGAGGAGCACGGTCTCGTCACCGCGGACGACATCGACCGGACTATCGCCGAGGGCATGGCCGCGAAGTCGGCCGAGTTCGCCGAGGCCGGTAACCGCGTGTACCTCCCGCTCCAGACGACCGGCGGCGCCTGATGCGCACAGACGACGCACGACGACGCACAGTCGACGCGAATCAGCGCACGGTCGACGAACAGGCCTACACGGGACTCCCGCTGTCACCGCCCGGAACGGCCCCGGTACGGGTCCTGACCATCGCTGGTTCGGACTCCGGCGGGGGCGCGGGAATTCAAGCAGACATGCGCACCTTCGCCCTGCTCGGGGTGCACGGGTGTGTCGCGGTGACCGCGGTGACGGTCCAGAACTCGGTGGGCGTGAGCGGGTTCGAGGAGATCTCACCGCAGACCGTGGCGGCGCAGATCGACTCCGTGTCCGGTGACATCGGTGTGGCCGCGGCGAAGACCGGGATGCTCGCGTCGGCGCCCATCATCGAGGCCATCGTCGAGCAGTGCCGCACGAGCGGTATCGGCCGGGACACATCCGTTCCGCTGGTGGTCGATCCGGTGTGCGCGTCGATGCACGGCAACCAGCTGCTCGCCGACTCGGCACTCGACACCCTGCGGCACAGCCTGTTTCCCCTCGCGACGGTGGTGACCCCGAACCTGGACGAGGTTCGCCTGATCACCGGGATCGAGGTCACCGATACCGCGTCGCAACGCGACGCGGCCAGGGCGCTGCTCGATCTCGGGCCGCGCTGGGCGCTGGTGAAAGGCGGGCACCTGCGAAGCTCGGACCACTCCCCCGATCTGCTCTACGACGGCGACCAGTTCATCGAGCTCAGCCACGAACGCATCGACACCCCGCATGACCACGGCGCCGGCGACACCCTCGCCGCCGCGATCGCATGCGCGCTGGCCCACGGGCACGACGTTCCCGCGGCGGTCGGCTTCGGCAAGGACTGGGTGACCCGCTGCCTGGCCGCTGCGTATCCACTGGGCGCCGGCCACGGTCCGGTCAATCCGCTGTGGCGTGTGGGCGTCGGGTCGGCGGACTGACGCGAACACGAGAAACAGACAACGCTCCCCGACGGCGACCGGCGCCATCGGGGAGCGATGTCTGTGTCGAGGGACCGTCAGGCGGTTCCGCTGAGGGCCTTGCTCTTCAAGTGCTCGAACTCCTGGGGTGTGATCGCGCCCGAGTCGAGCAGGTTCTTCGCGTCGGCGATCTGCTGGGTCGGCGAGGTGCCTGCGACGGACCGGATGTACTCGTCGGACGCCTGCTTGGCCTCGCTGTAGGCCTCACGCTGACGCTCGGCCATCCCCTTGCCCTTGGCGAGCAGGTACACGATGGCGGTGAGGTACGGGAGGAAGATCAAGAAGACAATCCAGGCCGCCTTCTGCCAGCCCGACGCGGCCTTGTCCCGGAACAGGTCGCTGATGATGTGCCACAGGACGATCAGGTAGGCCACGAACGCGAAGATGACGATCGTGTACCAGATGAAGTCCCAGAATGAATCCCACATCGGAGTGTCTCCCTTGTCTAGAAGAAATCGGCGAGTTCAGAGCCGAGCACATGAACCGTTATGAAGCATTACACAGCACCGACCTCGACACCGTGACGAACTGGAAAGATGTTCGTGAAATCGTGTGAAAAGACCATTGCGGGCGCAATTCCTCCGATTTCGCCCCGCACGATCACAACTTCGCGAAGGGCGACATGGAATCTCACCCGGTAGGTATCGAGAAGGTCGAGCTCGGTCTCGACACGTTCGGGGACATCACCGCCGAACCCGACGGCACATTGCGCTCGGGGTCGCAGACCCTGCGCGATCTGCTCGAGCAGGCCATCCTCGCCGACACGGTCGGCGTCGACTTCCTCGGTGTCGGTGAGCATCACCGGGACGACTACGCGGTGTCGGCACCCGAGGTCGTACTCGGCGCCATCGCGGCGCGCACCACCCGGATGCGTCTCGGTTCGGCCGTCACCGTCCTGAGTTCCGATGATCCGATCCGCGTGTTCCAGCGGTTCTCGACAGTCGATGCGTTGTCGTCGGGTCGTGCCGAGGTGATCCTCGGGCGCGGGTCGTTCACCGAGTCGTTTCCGCTGTTCGGTTTCGACCTCTCCGATTACGAGGAACTGTTCAGCGACAAGCTGGCCCTGTTCGCCGAACTGCGCACCGGCCGACCGGTCTCCTGGTCGGGTTCCACGCGCAGTCCTCTGCAGTCCCAGACGGTCTACCCCGAACTCGAGAACCCGCCCCTGCCGACGTGGATCGCGGTCGGCGGCAGCCCGGAGTCGGTGGTACGTGCCGCGTCGTACGGCCTGCCGCTCATGCTCGCGATCATCGGCGGCGACCCACTGCGCTTCAAGCCGTACGTCGATCTCTATCACCGCGCCCTGCGCGAGATGGACAAGCCGCTGATGCCCGTCGGCGTGCACTCACCGGGACATGTCGCCGACACCGACGCGCAGGCACGCGACGACCTGTGGCCGCACTACCGCGAGTACGTCGGACGCATCGGTCGCGAACGCGGCTGGCCGCCCCCGACCCGCATCGAGTTCGAGCGGTCGACCGGACCCGGCGGCTCGCTCTACGTCGGGTCGCCCGACACCGTTGCCCGCAAGATCGCGTCGACCGTCCAAGCTCTGGGACTGAGCCGATTCGACCTGAAGTACTCGCACGGGACACTCGGCCACGCCGAGCTCATGCGCAGTGTCGAGCTCTATGGGACGCAGGTCATCCCGCGGGTGCGCGAACTGCTCAGCGTCGGGTCAGGGTGAGCTGGAAGTCGCCCGCGGGATCGGTCCACGCCGACACGACGGACAGTCCGGCCGACTCGAGTTCTTCCGCGAGCGCCCCCGGCTGGAACTTGGTGCTGATCTCGGTGTGGATCTCGGTTCCCGCGGGCACCCGCCACGATCGGCCCAGCACACCGAAGTACGCGTCGACGTCCCGTCGGGCACGTAGCCACATCTCGACGCGGTGCTCGCCCGGATTCCAGCGGGCGATGTGTTCGAAGTCGTCGGCGTAGAGCCCGCGAGCGTCGAGGCCGGCACGGAGCACCTCGATCATGTTCCGGTTGAAATCGGCGGTCACACCGGCACTGTCGTCGTAGGCGGCGACGAGCCGCCCGGTGTCCTTGACGAGGTCGGTGCCGAGGAGAAAGTAATCACCCGGGGACAACGAGCCGACCATCGAACGATAGAACTCCGCGCGCGCAGCAGGATCGAAGTTGCCGATAGTGCCACCGAGGAACACCGCGAGGCGCGGGCCGTCGGCGGGCGGGAGATCCAGGTCGGGCTCGGTGAAGTCGGCGACCACGGGGACGACGTCGATCCCGGGATAGTCGACGGCGAGCACTTCGGCTGTCGTCGTGAGCATCTCGGTGCTGACGTCGACGGGGACGTAGGTCGGACGCTCACCGTCGGCGGCCGCGTCCACGAAGGCGTCGAGCAGCAGACGCGTCTTGGTCGATGTGCCCGAGCCCAGTTCGACGATGACGTCGGCACGGGTCGTCGAGGCGATCTCGGCCGACCGCGCGCGCAGGATCGCGGTCTCGCGGCGGGTGGGATAGTACTCGGGCAGACGGGTGATCTCGTCGAAGAGCTTGCTGCCGCGCTCGTCGTACAACCACTTCGTCGGGAGGACCGGCGGTTGCTGCCACAATCCCGAGAGTGCGTCTGCGGCAAGGCCCCCGATGGCCGTCTCCCCGGTGGTCGCCGTCACCGGGGTGTCGCTGTCGAGGCTCATCGGGCCAGCCGGAGTCCCGAGAAGACCCAGCGCGACGGCGCCGGGAAGAAGTTCCGGTACGTCAGTCGTTCGTGACCCACAGGCGTCACCGCGCTCGCCCCGCGCAGCACATGCTGGTCGGACATGAACTTGCCGTTGTATTCACCCACCGCGCCGTTGGCGGGCACGAAGCCGGGATAGGGCAGGTACGCACTGGCCGTCCACTCCCACACATCCCCGATCATCGCCGCACCGACGCGGCCGGGATGACATCGGTCCGGGTCGAGCAGGGCCCCGCGCTCGGTACCCAGTGAGCCGGCAGCGATCTCCCACTCGAATTCGGTGGGCAGCCGGGCCCCCGCCCAGCGGGCGTAGGCGTCGGCCTCGTAGAACGAGACGTGCAGGACGGGCTCGTCGGGCACGATCTGCCGCCGGCCGGACAGGGTGTACGTCGTCCAGTCCGACGGGTCGGTGGAGCGCGCACCCGTTTCGTCGCGCCAGTATCCCGGTGCGTCCCATCCGGTCTGGCGGATGGTCGCCCACCCGTCGGACAACCAGAATTCGGCGCGCCGGTAACCGTCGTCGGCCATGAACTCCAGCCAGTCGGCGTTGGTGACCGCGCGGTCGGCTATCTCGAAGTCCTCGAGATACACCCGGTGCCGGGGGCCCTCGTTGTCGTAGGAGAATCCGCTGCCCAACGCGCCGATCTCGTTGACGCCGCCCTCGAACTGCCGCCAGCCCAACGCTTTCGCGATGCCCGGTTCGTCGGGTTCGCGATCGATGTACACCGGCCCGAACGTATTGGTGGAGAAGAGATGCTTGATGTCCATGAGCAGCAGCTCTTGGTGCTGCTGTTCGTGATTGAAGCCGAGTTCGACGAGTTCGAGTGCGGCCTCGTCGAGGTCGCCGCGCTCGAGGAGATCCACCATCGCGGCGTCGACATGCTCGCGGTAGCGGGTCACATCGCGGACACCCGGCCGCGTGACGAGACCGCGATCAGGTCGTGGATGCCGTTCTCCCACAGCCTCGTAGTAGCTGTTGAACAGGTACCGGAACGTGTCGTCGTAGACCTTGTACGCGGGGTCACGCCGCAGGATGAACTCCTCGAAGAACCAGGTGACGTGCGCCCGGTGCCATTTCGCCGGGCTCGCCTCGGTCATCGACTGCGGTGTCTGGTCCTCGGGCGAAAGCCGTTCGGACAGCGTGTCGGTCAGGGCGCGGACGTCGAGGTAGCGACGCGCGACATCGGTGACGACACCGTTCGCCGGCGGGCTCTCGGCGGACCGGGTGTCTGTGGACTGGGGACGAACCGACGGTTCGGTGATGCTCACTGGATAACCTCCCGTGGCAAAGCCTGGAGCGGCCGGCGACGACTTCGCCGATCTCCGCATCCATCGTCATGACGCTTGCCGTTCCTGTCAACGCACAGGCTCTTATCGGCCTCGACGTGTCGTCGTCAACTCGGGGTTGACGCGATCGACTCGTCAACCTACGGTTGACGCATGCCCCAGAATTCAGTCACCATCCGCCTCGACGACCTGATCCATGCCATCCGCAAGGTCCACGACGACCCGCTGGACCAACTCTCCGACGCGGTGGTCGCCGCGCAGCACCTGGGCGACATCGCCGACAGCCTGATCGGTCACTTCGTCGACCAGGCCCGCCGCTCGGGAGCATCGTGGACCGCGATCGGCACCAGCATGGGCGTGAGCAAACAGGCCGCTCAGAAGCGGTTCGTCGACCGCGTGTCGTCCGCAGGCGAGAACAATGCACCCGGCGCGGACAACCCGTTCTCGCGTTTCACGCCCCGGGCCGCGAACGTACTGATGGCCGCGAACGCGGCAGCGGCCGCGGGCCGTGCCGAGCACGTGACCCCGGCCCACATCGCGCAGGCCCTCACGGTCGAACCGAAGTCCCTCGTGTTCCATGTGCTGCGGGACTCCGGTATCGACGCCGACGCCTGGCGTGCAGCCATCGCGCCACTGCTCCCGGCACCGCGGGACATCGCCGACGACGAAGCAACGAGCGTGGTGCCCTACGACGACGCGTCGAAGTCGGTCCTGGAGTCGACCGTCGCTGCCGCCCTCGATCTCGGGCACAACCACATCGGCACGGAGCATCTCCTGCTCGGCTTCTTCGTCGATGCAACGCTCGCCGAGGCGATGAGCGGGCTGGGTCTCACGGCCGATGCCGTCCGCTCGACCATCGTCGCGACGCTGGCGCAGGTATTGGAGCAGCCCGGCGCCGGGAGCGAAGCGAGCGGGCCGAATCAAACCGGCGCCGGGAGCGAAGCGAGCGGGCCGAATCAAACCGGCGCCGGGAGCGAAGCGAGCGGGCCGGGTCAGACCGACTAGTCCGAATCGGAGATGTAGTGCACCGCAGCCTCTTCCGCGGAGGCCCCGGCGCCGTCGATCCCGGCGTCCTCGGCGACGGCGTCCGACTCGGTGTCGATACCAGATCCGGCATCCGGGGCGATGAGACGTCCGGCGCGGCGGTCGCCGACCTCGTCGTCTTCCTCGAACTCCTCGTCACGGTCGGAATCGTGTGCGCGCCAATCGGTCCGCGCACGTTCCTCGGCAGTGATCTCGTCGAGCGGATCGACCGCTCCGACGTCGGGCTCCTCCTCGGCCAGCCGCTCGTCGAGCGTCTCGCCCTCGGCCTGTTCCCGGGAGGTCAGCCCGTGGACGGCACCCTTGGGGACATAGTCGGGCGGTGAGTACCCCTCGTCGAGGACGTCGTCGACGCCGCGGTCGTCCAGAGTGTCCTCCGGCTGCAGTTGGTCGTCCTCGTCCAGGCTGTACTCGCCGTCCGAACCCTCCGGGGTGCTACCGATGTCGTCCTTCATCCTTGCCACGATGCCAGCCCGCCGGGAGTCCCGCCAGGACGACCCGACGGCGCGACGTGGCCGACCGCTGTCGGTCGCGCTCACCCGGTTCGGCCGAATCGCCGGTGCCGTCGTGCCGGATCGGCGACAATGTCGAGGGTGATCGAGGAAATGCAGGCCGAGGCCCGGGCGCTGCTCTCGGCCGGTGAATACGACCACGCGCTGGCCGAGTTCTCCGTGCTCCGCGAGATCAGATCGCGCCGCGAGGGACCGTATTCGGTGATGTACCTGTCCAATCTGCACGACTGCGTCCGCTGCATGTCCCATCTCATGCTGTGGTCCGACGCCAGCCACCTGTGTCGTGAACTGCACGGCAAGTACGTGCGCACGCACGGGCGCGCCGAAGCCGACACGGTCGACGTCGCGAAGCACTGGGCCTGGGCGCTCGTGCACCTGCACGACTATCCGCCGGCCGTCCGGTTGTACCTGCTGACCGCCGACGCGCTCTGGAAGTCCGATCCCGCCCAGGCGCAACGTCTGCTCGGCGCGGCGGTGGTCCATCGGCACGACACCGATCCCCTCGCGCTGATCTCGCCGGGGCTCATCGACGGTGTCGGACTCCGTCACGCCGACGAGGAGCGAGAACTGCTCACGCGCCTGGTCGATAGGTTGGCCGATGGTGGCGGCGCTCCGGCGAGCGCGGCCACCATCGACGGTCTGGCTCTGGTGTGAGCCGTCAGACGACGTCTCGGCGTCGGCGTCGCATGATGTAGCTGTCGGCGCCCATCCGGCCGGCCGACGTGTAGCCGACGGCCAGCAGGCCCGCGATCAGCGCGAGCGGCCACTCGTAACCGCCGTCCATGTTCCAGAACCCGGCGTCCCAGTGCACGAACACGATCGCGCCGATCATGTCGGCGATCAGCAGGGTCGCGACGATCGGCAGCAGCAGTCCGAGGATCAGCAGGATGCCGCCGATCAGCTCGACCCATGTCGCGTAGTACGCGGCGAGCTCTGGGTAGGGGATGTCCATGCCGGCCGGGCCGAATGCCGCCTTGGTGGCGTCCATACCCTGGGTGACCAGCTTCTGCCACCCGTGGGCGATGAAGATGATGCCGAGTATCAGGCGCGCGAGAAACTGCGCCACACTACCGAATCCGCTCATTCCGCACTCCTCGAATCGATCGGGCGGGCCGGCTGTGCCGCCGCCAGGTACTCTCTCAGTGTCCGGGACAGCATCGCCCCGTCGCGGGTGAACAGCCGAATCGAGACGTCACCACCGAACCGCAACCGCTTCGTGACCGGTCGCAGCGCGTCGCCGACGCGACTCGTCGAGGCGCGCCGCCGCACGTCAGCCCGCCGGGGCAGAACGGAGTAGGAGTCGAGAGTGCCGGGAAAGTCTGGGCTGGGTTCACGTGGCAACTCCGGGCAACCCGTGCTGGGGGCACCCGCCGACGTCCTCGATACATATCTGCCCGACAACGGCAATCTGGGCTATCGCATCTCTCGATACGATCTGGAACTTGAGTACAAGGTGTCGAGCAATCGACTCGAGGGCACCGCGATCCTGACCGCGACGTCGTATGCCGAGCTCAAGCGTTTCACCCTCGACCTGGCGAGCTCGCTGTCGGTGCAACGGGTGTCGGTCAACGACAAGCGCGCCCGCTATTCGCATCGTCGGCACAAGCTGACCATCACCCCCGACACTCCACTCCCCCCGGGCGGGGCGATGACCGTCACCGTCCGATACCACGGCAGTCCGCATCCGATCCGCGGCCCGTGGGGTGAGGTCGGTTGGGAGGAACTGACCGACGGCTCGCTCTGTGCGAACCAGCCCAACGGGGCGGCGTCGTGGTTCCCCTGCGACGACCACCCGAGCGCCAAGGCGCCGTACCGGATCTCGATCACCACCGACAGCCCGTATCACGCGCTCGCCAACGGCGTCCTGGAGTCCAAGCGGGTCCGCGCCGCGCAGACCACCTGGGTCTACGAGCAGGTGGAACCGATGCCCACCTACCTGGCGTCGATCCAGATCGGTCAGTACAAGCAGATCTCGTTGGCGTCCAAACCGATTCCGGTCTCGGGCCTCGTCCCCTCGCGACTCGAGGAGAACTTCGGGGTCGATTTCGGTCAGCAGACCGAGATGATGTCCGCGTTCGTCGAGATGTTCGGGCCGTATCCGTTCCCCCAGTACACCGTCGTGGTCACCGACGACGAACTCGAGATCCCCATCGAGGCACAGAGTTTCTCCACCTTCGGGGCCAATCACTGCGACGGCAGCCGGCACGCGGAGCGGTTGATCGCCCACGAGCTCGCGCATCAGTGGTTCGGCAACTCGGTGACCGCGGCCCGCTGGCGCGACATCTGGCTCCACGAGGGTTTCGCCTGTTACGCCGAGTGGCTGTGGAGTCAGCACTCGGGCGGCCGCAGCGCCGACGAATGGGCGCGTCACTACTACGCGAAACTCGAATCGTCGCCGGTGCGTGTGCCACTCGCCGATCCCGGTCCGCGCAAGATGTTCGACGACTGGATCTACAAACGCGGCGCACTCACCCTGCACGCCCTGCGGCTGACCATCGGTGACGGCGACTTCTTCGCGCTGCTGCAGCGGTGGACCGACAAGTATCGGTACGGCTCGGTGACCACCGAGGACTTCATGGCGCTCGCCGCCACCCACTCGTCGAAGCCGCTCAAGGATCTCTGGGACGACTGGCTGTTCACGCCCGAGTTGCCGCCGTTCCCGGGTCCTTCCTGAACCGTTCGATGACGACCGATCCGACGACGCCGGGTCCGGACGCCGGTTCGGCCAGTCCGCCAGGCGACACCGACGCACGTTCACTGGGCCGGGTCACGATGGCGACGATCGTCGCGGCCGCGTCGGGATATGTCGTCCTGCTCTTGGCGGCCAGGCATCTCGGGGCCGTCGGTTACGGCGTGTTCGCCGTGTTCTGGGCTGCCTACGGCCTGGTGACCGGGGCGCAGAACGGGCAACTCCAGGAGACGACGCGGGCGGTCCGGACCGCCGCATCGGAGGGGCTCGCCCGGTCACGCCCGTTGCTGGTCAACGCGGGCATCGGGCTCGGCCTGGCCGTTCTGGTCGTCGCGACGTCACCGGTGTGGAGCTCACGCGTTTTCACCGCGGATCGCGGCCTGTCGGTGCTGCTGCTCGCCGTCGGCGTGGCGAGCTTCGCGGTGTACGCGCACCTGTGCGGAGCGTTGTCGGGGCGGCTGGACTGGTCGTCGTTCGCGGTGCTGCTGTCGGTCGACGCGCTGATCCGGCTCGCTGGTGCCGGTGTCGCGGTGGCGGCCGGCTGGGGTGTCACCGCGTTCCTGGTCGTCACCGTCGTCGGGTCGGTGTCGTGGTGCCTGCTGCTCGTGGTGTCGGCCTCGGCCCGCCGTGCGATCGGCGTCGCCGGCGACGTCGCGCCCCGACGTCTGACGGGCAACACCCTGACCGCGATGGCCGCCGCCGCCGCGAGCGCCGTCCTCGTCATGGGTTTTCCCGTGCTCATCAACCTGACCACCGACCTGCGTGGCGGCCCCGACGCCGACGACGTCCGGACTATCGGCGCGCTGATCCTCGCCGTCACCCTGACCCGCGCACCACTACTGGTGCCGCTCAACAGCTTTCAGGGTGTGCTGATCTCGAGGTTCGTCGACCGCCGGGACCACCGCCTCGCCGCGCTGGGTGCTCCCCTCGGGATCGTCGCCGCGGTCGGTGGCGTCGGGGTGACGGCCGCGTGGCTGGTGGGCCCGTGGTTGCTGCGATCGGTGTTCGGCGCCGACTTCGATCTCGACGGTGTGGTCGTGGCGATGCTGACGCTCGGCGCGACGTGCCTGGCGCTGCTGACGGTGACCGGCGCCGCCGCGATCGCCGCGGGCGCCCACCGCTGGTACGCGGCCGGATGGTGGATGTCGACCCTGGTCGCGATCGCGATGTTGTTGCTGCCGCTCGACGTCGCGACCCGGACCTGCGTCGCCCTCGTCGTCGGACCCCTGGTCGGCCTCGGCGTTCATCTCGTCGGGGTGCTGCGGGCCTGACCCTTCGTGACGCTCGCAAGCTCGCTCCTCAGGGAGCATGGGGTCGGCTCGCAAGCTCGCCCCTCAGTACCTGCGGCCTCGCGGCCGTCGTTGACCGAAAGAACCGCATAACCCCTGCTCCCTGAGCCTGGATATTTCACTGATGTTGCTGGTGTTCGGCGTGTGATACGCGAAAGTGCCTGTCTACCTTGTGATTATTGATTCACCACAAACAAATAGTCACAAGAAGAAAGGCACCTCGCAGGTGAAGAATAACGTGTATCCCGAGTTGATTGTCGACCCCACGCGCACCGAGTCGGTGCTGACAACCTCCGGCGGGGTGTTACTGACGAAAACCGTGCAGGTCTGCGGCCTGGGCGCCGCCCTGACCGCGGCAATGGCGCCATGGCGAACGACAGCCACGGTCCATGATCCGGCCAAGATCGTGCTGGATCTGGCGATGACCTTGGCGACCGGTGGTGACTGTGTGGCCGATGTGGCCACAGTCCGTGCTCAACCACAGTTGTATGGGCAGGTGGCCTCTGATCCCACGATCTCGCGGGTGATCACCCGACTCGCTGCTGATGTCGAGGCGGTCAGTACCGCGATCGGTGCGGCTCGCGCCGCCGCGCGGGAACGGGTGTGGGACATCGCCCGCCCACTGGAAGGCGCCGCGGGCAGCGTCGATGGCGGGCTGGTGACCGTCGATCTCGATGCCACGACCGTGACGGCCGGATCGGCCAAAGAACAGGCCCAGAAAACGTATAAACGGGTGTTCGGGCATTCCCCGATGTGTTCGTTCGTCGACCACGGCGCCTACGGCACCGGGGAAACACTGAACCTGGACCTGCGGCGTGGGGGCGCCTCCCCCAAGGGTGCGGACATGCACATCGCCGCCACCGAAAGGGCGGTGGCGCAGTTGCCCGCTGCCGAACGCGCCCACGTGCTCATCCGTACCGATTCGGCCGGGTGTGCCAAAGAGTTCCTGGCCTACCTGGCCGAGCAGAATCTGCAGTACTCGGTCGGGTTCACCATCACCGAACTGGTCAAAGAAGCCCTAGACGTGCTGCCCGAGGCTGCCTGGGTCACCGCGGTCAACAACGCCGACGCCGATCCGCGAGCTGATGCCCAGGTCGCCGAGATCACCCGCTACCTACCGCCGGCCACCCGTGCCGCAGAACCCGGCTACAAGTCCTGGCCATCGGGGATGCGGCTGATCGTGCGCCGTGAATACCCCCACAACGGAGCCCAACACCTCATCACCGATATCGAGGGCCGCCGCTACACCGTGTTCGCCACCAACACCCGCGGCCGCGGCTGGACCCTACCGACCCTGGAACTACGACACCGTCAACGCGCCCGCGCCGAGGACCGTATCCGCTGCCTCAAAGACACCGGCATGGCCAACCTGCCCTTCGAGGAATTCGCCAAAAACCAACTGTGGCTCGACATCGTCGCCCTAGCCTCCGACCTACTCGCCTGGACTCAAACCCTCGGCTACACCCGCCACGACCCCATCCGCCGCTGGGAACCCAAACGCCTACGCCACCGCCTACTCACCGTCGCCGGCAAAATCATCACCCACGCCCGCACCACCACCCTGCGACTACCCACCGACTGGCCCTACAACCACCACATACACCACGGCTGGCAACGCCTCACCGCCTAACCAGCCCCCTGTCACACGCACCCGGTCACCGCAGCCCCCACCCCCACCAGGAACTGAGAACAACCAGCGAACCGAACGCTGGCGACCCACCCTGCCCACACACCAACACCAACCCCACAACCCCACACCGACCGTTGATCGACGAAAACCCAGCCACCCATGAAAGATTCAGGCTGAGGTGCGAGGAGCGCAAGCGACGAGCCACGAAGGGCGCGGCGAGATGCGTCGCGAGGCCCTTCGAGGCTCGCTTCGCTCGCACCTCAGGGAGCAGGGGTTAAGCTCGCTTCGCCCGCACCTCAGGGAGCAGGGGTTGGGCTCGCTTCACACGCACCTCGAGGAGCGGGGGGCGCTCCTAGCCCCCGGACGAACCCCGCAACCGGCCGAGGCCCGCCCCGACGCGAGCCGAGAGGTGGTTCAGCCTCGACGTCGCGTGCCACCTGGCGGCGCGTGCCGCCTTCGGCCAGCCGTGCGCCTCGCAACGCTGCGCTTCGTCGGCGAAGAATCGGTTCTCCTCGGCGAACCGCCGACCGTCGACGGCCTGCACGGAACTCACCGAGGCGCGGTGCCTGCGGTAGGAGAAGACCACCTCGGGGTCGTAGACCAGTGACCCGCCGGCGCTCGCCAAATCGACGAGGAGTGCGAGATCGAGGACGATCTCGAGTCCGGGCCGGAACCCGACCTCGCGCACGGCGGCGGTCCGCCACACCAGGGACGGAAAGTAGGTCCAGTTGCCGTGGTACAGCGAGGTGGCCAGCTGTTCCCCGGACAGCACGGTCGCCCGCGGCGGCGCGAGAACCGACTTGATCCGGTCACCGAGCGGCGTGACCGGTTGTCCGTTCTCGTCGATGACGTCGACGCCGGGCGCGATGACCGCGGCGTCGGGATGGTGGCGGGCCATCGTACGGACGGTGGCGAGGTAGGCACGGTGCATCACGTCGTCGCACCCCATGACCACGAACCAGTCGGCGGTGACCAGCTCGACGCAGCGCCGGAAGTTCCCGTTCACGCCGAGGTTGGTCTCGTTGCGGAGGTACTGGACCCGGGCGTCACCGAGCGACTCCAGCCAGTGCCGCGGCGTCGGATCCGGGTAGCAGTCGTCGACGACGACGAGCCGAAGGTCCGGGTCGTCTTGGTCGAGCACACTGGTGACGGCTTGCCGGAACTGGGCGACGTCGCCGTAGAACGGCATCATCACGTCGATCGTCACCGGACAAGACTAACCAGGTCCGATCACCACGCGGCCCCCGAGGCGTGCCGGGCGGCAGACCCCGCGCGGAAGCGGGTTAGGGTTGTTGACCATGGCCGACCCCAGTACCAACGCCGACGTGTGGCTGGTGGTACCCGTTTTCAACGAGGGCCAGGTGATCCGCGAGGTGGCGGCCAAGGCCCGCGAGACGTTTCCCAACATCGTCTGCGTCGACGACGGCAGCTCGGACAATTCGGCCGAGGAGATCCGGGCCGCCGGGGTGCATCTGGTTCGGCACCCGGTGAACCTCGGTCAGGGCGCCGCGATCCAGACCGGCGTCGAGTACGCGCGTCGCCGGCCGGGGGCACGGTTCTTCGTGACCTTCGACGCCGACGGACAGCACCAGGTCGACGACGTGTCGGCCATGATCGAGCGCTTACGACGCGAGCCGGTCGACATCATCGTCGGAACCCGCTTCGCCGATGGTCGCAGCGAATCGGTTCCGATCCTGCGCCGGATGGCGTTGCGCACCATCGTGTTCCTGAGCCCGCGCACCCGTCGCCTCGGATTGTCCGACGCGCACAACGGACTTCGGGCGTTCAACAAGACCGTGGCCGATCAGCTCGACCTGCTCATGAGCGGGATGAGCCACGCGTCGGAGTTCATCGCGCTCATCGATCACCACCGGTGGCGGGTGGCCGAACAGCCCGTGACGATCCTCTACACCGACTACTCGCGGGCGAAGGGACAGTCGCTGATCAACGGGGTCAACATCGTCGCCGACGGCCTGTTCCACACCCGGATGAGGAAGTGATGCCACGATGATCTGGTTCCAGATCCTCGCGATCCTCGGTCTGGTCGCGCTCGTCGGTTTCTTCGTGGTGAACCGGGGCACGGCCCGCGCGTCGGCAGGCGTGAAGCTGCTGTTCGTCGCGTTCATCGGCTTCGGCCTCTACGCGATGCTGAGGCAGGACGACGTCACATGGGTGGCCAACAAGATCGGCATCCAACGTGGCCTCGACCTGGTCCTGTTCCTGCTGGTCATCGCATTCGCCTTCACGACGGTGTCGACGTATCTGCGGTTCCGCGACCTGGAGGTCAAGTACGCGCGGCTGGCCCGCGCGATCGCGCTGCAGGACGCGGAGCGCGAGAACCATTCCGGAACGGGCGACTAGCTCCGGACCGTCATCGACTGCGCCACGGCACTACCCGACTCCAGCCGATCGTTCGCACCATCGGCGGCGGAACGGCTTTCGGCCGCGGCCACCTGGAACATGGTGGCGACGATGGAGGCGTACAACACCAGCTCACCGAAGTTGCCTAGCCAGAGAACCGACATGCCCGCGGCCGCGGTGACCAGCATCGTCACCGAGCCGAGCAACAGCCAGAGCGACCGCACCTGACGCCACGCGGTCATCCCGATCGCGACGAGGATCAGCACGGTGCCCAGTGCGGGGACCGGCGGGCCGGCAGCGGCGGCGTTGGCGTACCGCAGCGCATCACCGTCGGTCGCCGGCGTCAGCTCCAGCGCCACGAAGCACTCGACGATCCCGACGACCACCAATGCGGCGACGAGAACGGCCCCGACCACGACCACCGGACGACTCCACCGCACCCCCAGACGCCAAGCGAGCACGGCCGCGGCGACAACGATCAGCGGAGTCATCAGCCCGTGAATCCAGAAGCGGGGCAGATTGATCGCGTACAGGAGGTCACCGAAGCCGACGAACCGTCCCACCGCAACCGCCATGTTGTCGAATGTCAGTGCCACGCCGAGCAGGACCACCAACCAGGCCACGGCCCCACCCGACCGCCTCAGGCGGAACGCACACGCGGTCAACGCGATCATCCCCAGCCCTATCGCGGCCATGATCGCCGAATTTCCCATCAGTCCAGTGAGCATCAGCTCGCCACCTCCCATCGCTCAGCTTACTGAACGATTCGGAGCCGTCACCCTCACGGACTGCCCTCCCGGACACAGTTTCGCCAACCCCTTGCGTCTACGTATACATCTACATATAGTTACCGCATGCCCAACAAGACCATCTACGTCTCCGACGAGGACCTCAAAGTCCTCGAACGCGCTCAACAGGTGTCAGGAGGCAATCTCTCCGGCGCAGTCGTCGAGGCACTGCGCGCGTACGTGCGGGCGGCCGACTACCGCGACGCCGGTTACGACGAGGTCGTCCTGCGCGACGGTCCCGACGGAGTGCGTCGTAAACGGTTCTTCGGCAGACTCCTCGCCGAGGAGACCGAGTACGACGAAACCACCGGCAATGCAACCAAATTGACCGCATACGGAGGGCGGACCGGCAAGATCGTCCTCGCGGTCCACCACGTCGACTGGGCGAACTACGGGGTGACACATCGCCAGAAGACCGGTAACTGGCTGAAAGACCTGACCGGCCTTCCCAGTGTCCGCAGCCTGTTCACCGCCGACCTACCCGACTGGGGTGACTACCGCGTCGACATCGTCGACTCTCCCGACCAGCTCAAACCGCTTGTTCCCGAACGCTTCTACGCACGTACCGCAGCCGCCCTCCGACCCGAGGTCGAAGACCTGGATGTGTAACAGTCGAAGACCCTTCGTGACGCTTCGCTCCTCAGGGAGCACGGGGTGAACCCCACCCGACCGCACCGCTAGTACAACCGAGCACTTCCCGGCGACGTCTATCAGGGACGGTCGTCTACCCACACATGCATATATGCGCATGAGTTTATCTCTCGTTTCACCAACCACAGGGAGCACGATCATGACAACAACCGCCATCCGCGCCTCCGGACTCACGAAGTCCTTCGGCGACCACTCCGTCCTCGACGGTATCGATCTCGAAGTGCCCGCGGGCACGGTGTTCGCGCTGCTCGGACCCAACGGCTCCGGGAAGACGACCACCGTGAAGATTCTGTCCACGCTGTCGCAACAGGACGCCGGCGAGGTGGAGGTCGCCGGACTCGATCCGCGGACCAACCGCGCCGAGATCTGCGCGCAGATCGGCCTGACCGGGCAGTTCGCCGCCGTCGACACGTTGCTGACCGGGCGGGAGAACCTCACCATGGTCGCCCGCCTGCGACATCTCTCGAAAGCGGCGACCCGCGAACGGGTCGACCGGTTGCTGCGCGACTTCGACCTCACCGACGCCGCGGACCGTCGGGTCGCCGAATACTCCGGCGGTATGACCAGGCGCCTCGACCTGGCCATGACGTTGGTGGGCGAACCGTCGATCATCTTTCTCGACGAGCCGACGACCGGACTCGATCCACGGTCCCGCCGCGCGGTCTGGGACACCGTCCGCGGTCTCGTCGCGGGCGGCACCACCATCTTCCTCACCACGCAGTACCTCGAGGAAGCGGATCACCTCGCGGACCGGATCGCCGTGCTCGACCGCGGCCGCATCGTGGCCGAGGGGACGGCGGCCGAACTGAAGCGTCTCGTGCCGGGCGGATACATCCGGATCGATTTCACGAACGGCGACGACCTCGAACGGGCGCGGTCCCAGTTCCCCTCGGCGGTCGACACCCCGGGCGAGAACACCCTCGCCGTCCCCGGTGGCGCCGGTATCGGCGCTGTCCGCGACGTGCTCGCCACCCTCGACGACGCCCGGATCGACGCCGCCGGGATCTCGGTCCACACACCGGATCTCGACGACGTCTTCCTCACCATCACCGGCCGCACCGCCGCTACCACCAGCAACTAGGAGAAGTCATGACCACCACGCTCGACCACACCCTGTCCGACTCCGCTGTGATGGTGCGCCGCAACCTGATCCGGCTACGGCGCTACCCCACCATGATGTTCTCCACGATTGCGATGCCGGTCGTGATCCTGCTGATGATGACCTACTTCTTCGGCGGTGCCATCGAGAGCGCCCTCGCCGCGGACGGACCGCTGGACGGCAAGTACATCAACTATCTTCTCCCCGGCCTCCTGCTCTTCGTGCCGTCGTTCCTGACGGTGGCGGTTGCGGTCTCGGTCAATCAGGACGTCACCGAGGGCATCATCAATCGGCTGCGATCACTGGCCACTCCGCCGACAGCGATCCTGGCCGGACACTTCGTCGGCGCCCTCATCCAGGGTGTGGTCGCGGTCTGCTTCCTGCTCGCGGTCGCGTTCGCGATGGGCTTCCGTGCCGACGCAAGCCTTCTCGACTGGTTCGCGGCCGGCGGATTGCTCCTGCTACTGACCGCCGGCCTCGTGTGGATCGCGGTTGCCATGGGCGTCGTCGCGCCGAATCCGGAGAGTGCGAGCAACATGCCGCTGCCGCTGCTGTTCTTGCCCTACCTCGGCAGTGGGCTGGTCCCGACGGACAGCATGCCCAACGGTGTCCGCCAGTTCGCCGAGTACCAGCCGTTCAGTCCCATCGCCGACACGCTGCGCGGACTCCTCATGGGTCTCGACATCAGTGATCGCTGGCCGTGGGCGCTGGGATGGTGCCTGGTGTTCCTGGTGGTCGGCTACTTCTGGGCGGTCACCGCGTTCCGGCGGTCCACCACCGGCTGATGCTTCCCGCCCCGCGACGTGTACGGCTTGCGCCGTGCACGTTTCGGCGTTCGCGCCTCAGTCCCGCAGCGAACCCAGGAAGTCGGCCACCTCGTCGTGGTTCGGCAGCAGACCCGACTCGCGCGCCTCGGTGAGCCCCGGTGCCGCGGTGTCCTTCGGCGAGAGTTCGAACTCCAGCGGTGAGCCATCGGGGGCCTGCGTCGGCCATTCGATATCCAGTTCCGGATCGAGCGGGTTGATGCCGTGCTCACCCGTCGGGTTGTATCCGGTGGAACAGAGGTAGGTCACGGTCGAGTTGTCGGCGAGCGCGCAGAATGCGTGGCCGAGACCCTCGGACAGGTAGACCGCACGACGATCCACGTCGTCGAGCAGGACGGTGTCGTAGGTACCGAAAGTGGTTGAGCCGACGCGGATGTCGACGATGACGTCGAGAATCGCGCCGGTGGGGCAGGTGACGTATTTCGCCTGTCCGGGGGGGACGTCGGCGAAGTGCACGCCGCGCAGCACGCCGGCCGCGGACACCGAGAGGTTCACCTGCGCGAGGTCGAAGCGGTGGCCGATGGTCTCGGCGATCACGTCGGCCTTGAACGCCTCGGCGAACAACCCACGGGCATCGCCGTGTTGGACCGGGGTGAACTCCCACGCTCCGTCGATGGCGAGCGGGCGGACCTTCATGCGGACACCTTTCCCAGAGTCGGTCGTCGGATATGCGCCTCGGGGGCGGCGCTCAGAAACCCTTGCCCCGCTGCAACAGTTCGAGCAGGTAGTCACCGTAACCCGACTTGCGGAGTTTGTCGGCACGAGCCCGCAACTCCTCGTCGGAGAGATAGCCTTGCCGCCACGCGATCTCTTCTGGGACAGCGATTTTGAGCCCCTGGCGTTGTTCGACGGTGCGGACGAAGTTGCCGGCGTCGAGGAGGCTGTCGAACGTGCCGGTGTCGAGCCACGCCGTGCCGCGCGGCAGGACGGTGACCGACAGTTTGCCGCGGTCGAGGTAGTGGGCGTTGACGTCGGTGATCTCGTACTCGCCGCGGGAGCTGGGGCGCAGATTGCGGGCGATGTCGACGACATCGTTGTCGTAGAAGTACAGACCGGGCACCGCGAAGTTCGACTTCGGTTGTGCCGGTTTCTCTTCCAGCGAGATAGCGGTGCCGTCGGCATCGAAGTCGACCACCCCGTAGGCCTCCGGATTGGCCACCCAGTACGCGAACACCGCGCCACCGTCGACGTTCTCGAAACCCTGCAACCGGCTGCCGAGTCCGGGGCCGTAGAAGATGTTGTCGCCGAGGACGAGAGCCACCGAGTCTGTACCGATGTGGTCGGCGCCGAGGACAAAGGCCTGCGCGAGTCCGTCCGGGGATGGCTGGGTCTTGTAGGTGAGGTCGATGCCGAACTGGTCGCCGTTGCCGAGCAGGTTCTCGAAGGCCGGGGCGTCGTGCGGGGTGGTGATGATCAGGATGTCGCGGATCCCGGCCAGCATGAGCGTCGAGAGCGGGTAATAGATCATCGGCTTGTCGTAGACCGGGACGAGTTGCTTGCTCACCCCCTGCGTGATGGGGTGCAGCCGCGTGCCCGTACCGCCGGCCAGGATGATCCCTTTCATGGCGATCAGGGTAATGCCCGCGACGGCACGCGAGTCGCACCGCTGCGCTCACCCGAGGCGAGCAGGTCAGCTGCTCGGTAGAGTGACTGCGACCATCGACCTCGACGAAAGGCGCCGCGCGTGCGTGTTCTCGTGACCGGGGGTGCCGGGTTCATCGGCGCCAACTTCGTGCTGCGCACCCTGACGACCCGCCCCGACGTCTCGATCCGGGTCCTGGACAAACTCACCTACGCCGCCAACCCCGACACCCTCGCCCCGGTCGCCGATCGCGTCGAACTCGTCGAGGGCGACATCACCGACGCCGCCCTGGTCGGCCGACTCGTCGCCGACGCAGACCTCGTCGTGCACTTCGCCGCCGAATCCCACAACGACAACTCCCTGGCCGACCCGTCGGCGTTCGTCTCCACCAACCTCGTGGGCACCTACACCCTGCTCGAAGCGGTCCGCGCCCACCAGGTTCGCTACCACCACATCAGCACCGACGAGGTCTACGGCGACCTCGATCTCGACGACCCGGCCCGCTTCACCGAACAGACCGCCTACAACCCGTCGAGCCCCTACTCCTCGACCAAAGCCGGCAGCGACCTGCTCGTGCGCGCCTGGGTCCGCTCCTTCGGCGTGGCCGCGACCATCTCCAACTGCTCCAACAACTACGGCCCGTACCAGCACATCGAGAAGTTCATCCCCCGCCAGATCACCAACGTGCTCTCCGGGGTGCGCCCCAAGCTCTACGGCGACGGCCGCAACGTCCGGGACTGGATCCACGTCGACGACCACAACGACGCCGTGTGGACCATCATCGACCGCGGCCAGATCGGCGAGACCTACCTCATCGGCGCCGACGGCGAGGTCGACAACCGCACCGTCGTGGAGACCATCCTCGAACTCCTCGACCAGCCCGCCGACGCCTTCGACTTCGTCACCGACCGCCCCGGCCACGACCGCCGCTACGCCATCGACTCCACCCGCCTGCGCACCGAACTCGGCTGGACCCCCTCCTACCTCGACTTCCGCGCCGGCCTCGCCGCCACCATCGACTGGTACCGCGACCACCCCGGCTGGTGGCAACCCGCCAAAGAAGCCGTCGAACAGAAGTACGCCACCACCGAACGCGTCACCGGCTGACCGGCACCTCCGCTTATCGACCCAGCCCTCCACTAATTGACCCGCCCCCTCCGCTGGTTAAGCCGGCCCCTCCGCTGGTTGACCCGCCCCCCGCTGGTTGAGCCGGCCCTCCCGCTGGTTGACCCGCCACTCCCCTGGTTGAGCCGCCACTCCGCTGGTTGACCTGGCCCCTCCGCTAATTAACCAGCCCCTCCGCTGGTGACCCGGCCCCTCCACTGGTTGACCCGCACCCTCCGCTGGTTGAGCCGGCCCCTCCGCTGGTTGAGCCGGCCCCGAGCGAAGCGAGGCGCCGAGTCGAAGCCACCTGGTGACCTCCATGCGGTCCACTTGGCCCATTCCCAGGGTCGCCACTTACGGTGGTCCTCATGCGCGTACTCGTGAGCGGAGGCGCGGGCTACATCGGCTCGCACACCGTCATCCAATTGGTCTCGGCCGGACACGACGTCGTCATCGTCGACGATTTCAGCAATGCCAAACCCACTGTCGTGGGTCGGCTCGAGGCGCTGACCGACCGTTCCATCCCCGTCCACGCCTTCGACCTCGCCGACGTCGACAAGACCGAACACTTCTTCGCCCACGAGGACATCGACGCCGTCATCCACTTCGCGGGGTTCAAGGCGGTCGGCGAGTCGGTGGCCAAGCCGCTCGACTACTACCAGAACAACCTCGGCACCACGTTCGCCCTGCTCCGCGCGATGGAACGCCACGATGTGCACACGCTGGTGTTCTCGTCGTCGGCGACGGTCTACGGCGCCGAGCCACAGTTGCCGATGACCGAGGATCTGCCGACGTCGGCGACCAACCCGTACGGCTGGACCAAGGTGATGATCGAGCAGATCCTGCGCGATGTCGCCGCCAGTTCGGACGTGTGGCGCATCGCGGCACTGCGGTACTTCAATCCGGTGGGCGCACATCCGAGCGGGCAGATCGGCGAGGACCCGTCGGGCATTCCGAACAACCTGATGCCGTTCGTCGCGCAGGTCGCGGTCGGCCGGCGCGAGAAGCTGGCGGTCTTCGGCAACGACTACGACACCCCCGACGGCACCGGCGTGCGCGACTACATCCACGTCGACGACCTGGCCGCCGGCCACGTCGCGGCCCTCGACCGCATCAGCACCGGCGAGACCGGCATGTCGACCTGGAATCTCGGTACGGGGCAAGGTGTTTCGGTCTTGGAGGTCGTGCACGCGTTCGAGAAGGCCAGTGGGCGCCCCATCCCCTACGAGGTCGCCCCGCGGCGGGCCGGCGACATCGCCGCGTCCTACGCCGATCCGACCCGGGCGAACGACGACCTGAACTGGCACGCCGCCAAGACCATCGACGACATGTGCGCCGACACCTGGCGCTGGCAGTCGGGCAACCCGAAGGGCTACCCGGACGCCTGACTCGAACCGGCAGGTCCTCGGGCGGGCGCGTGCGGATCGTCGGAATCAACGATCGAGTCGGTGACCCAGCCGATGTAGCGCCGCGCCGAACTGTCCACCACGTCCCGGGCGTTCTCGGCCACGACGACACCGAACGCGTCGTAGAGCCGGTCGAACCGGAGTTCGTTCACCCGGTCGACGATCTGACGGACGAGCCGCGGTGACAGCGGGATCATGTTCGGGTAGCTGCGCATGAAGGTCACCATGCCGGGCTGCATGACGCCCTTGATGGTGTCGCCGGTCAGCACCGCACCCCGGCCGTCGGCGGCGTCGGGAAGGTGTAGCACCGCGCTGCCGGGGAAATGACCGCCGCACTGGACGAGTCGCACCCCGCCGAGGACTTCGGTGGTGTCCGACCAGAAGCGCACGACGGGGTCGGGTCGGGTGACCCATCGCCGGTCGGAGTCGTTGTAGTACACCGGAACTCGACCGAATCGATGACTGAGCGAGACGCTCGCGCCCACCAGATGGGGGTGACTCGCGGCGATGGCGGCGACCCCGCCGTGCTGCTCCAGCCAGTCGACGAGGGACGGCCCGAGGAAACCCGGCGGTTCCCAGAGGATGTTCCCGTCAGGAGTCGTGACGAGCAGGGCACGCTGCCCGATCCCGACGGAGGGCTGCACCGACAGCGCGATCAGACCGGGCTCCAGTTCGTGGGCGGTCAGCGCGTTGTCGGCGGTCTCGTCGAGGTGGGTCCAGCTGGGCCCGCTGACTGGAAGCCACTGCCGGTCGTCGTCGCAGATCGGGCACATCGCGGGCGGCGTCTCGCCCGGCGGGAACTCGTTGGCGCAGAACACACACATCCAGGGCCGCATGTCCCGACGCTAGCCCGTGCCCGTGCGTCGAACGGGGTGAATCGCCGCTCCGCTCCGTAAGGAGCGAGACGCGGCCCCACTGCTCCCGAGGAGCGAGACGCGGCCCCACTGCTCCCTGATCCGAAAGAAGCGACCCCATTGCTCCCTGAGGTGTGAGGAGCGATAGCGACGAGCCACGAAGGGCCTGGTGAGACACGTTGCGGAGCCCTTCGTGGCTCGCTTCGCTCGCACCTCAGGGAGCATGAGTTCAGTCGCCCAGGATTGGTCTTTCGTGGCCCACGACCGCCGGGCCGCAGTTACTGAGGAGCGGAGACACTCAGGGCGCGGGCGGCGGCGGGTAGACGAGGTCGTTGACGCGGTAGACCACCGCGTCGCCGCGGCGGAACACCTCGGTCAATCCGGGAGCGCCGTTCTGACGCAACGCCAGGAAGGGGTCGCCCTGGTGACCACGGGCGGGGTCGGGCATGCCGCGCTGGAACTCCCAGTAACTCGGCGGCGAGTCGATCACGTAGTGCACGTTCATGTCTCGCACGATCTGGTCGATGGCCGGGTCGGCGCCGATCTCCGACACACCCCAGAACAGGTCGCGCTGCCGCTCGGAGAACTCGTTGGCCCGGTAGAAGGGGAACATCGGGGTGACCCCGGTGACCGGGTACAGCCAGCCGGTGCCCTGGTCGAGGTTGTTGAGGACGAGTACGTCCTGGGCGTCGGGTTGCGCGGCGAGCCACTCGTAGGCGGCGAGATCGTCGGGCCCGACATACTTGCCGCCCCGCTCCTTCGACGCGATCTGCGCGTTCGGCGGATAACGCACGACGGCGGCGCCGGCGATCAGACCCAGCAACACCACGTACGTCGCGGCCACCACCCAGCGCGCCTTCCCCGAAGTCGCCTCGGCCTTCTCCTGACCGTCGGTCGGGTCCGATGCCACGCGCCGTCGGACCAGACCCGCGACGCCGAGCGCGAGAACCCCGATCGCGACGCCGGCCGCCGCGGCCGAGAGGATCGCGACCACGAACGTGAGCCGGTGGGGTGAGTTGTAGAAGTAGCCGCCGATCGCCCCGAGCGGGTACGACAGCGGCCCCAGGGACACCATCGCGTTGGCGGTCACCAGGGCGAACACGAACCATGCGACCAGGCCGGCCCAGCATCGCAGCCATACGAGCGCGATCAGCCCGAGCAGGGTGACGACGATCAGCGGCCACACCGGGAAGTGGTCGAGCTCGAGCGGGATCGTCCCGTTGAACGCGCCCTTGACGAGCCCGTCGAGAACGCCGATCGTCCCCTCACGGAAGTCGAAGAACGGGAGTTCGTTGGTGTCGGCGACCCGGATGGTGCCCAGGACGACCGGTGCGATGAGGACCAGCGTCACCACCGCCGTGACGGCCAGCGTCGCGAGATCGCGCAGGCGACCGGCGACCGGACGCCACAGACCCTCGCACAGCCACCAGAGGCCGACGATCACGCCGACGACGATCAGGCCGGAGGGGTGGGTGGCGGTCACACCGGCCACGGCCAGCGCGGCCGGCAGCACACGCGATCTGTCCGACACCACGCTCATCACGAGGACGGCGGCGACCGGCGCCAGGCTCACGCCGACCGCGTTCGGCACCGAGGTCAGCTGGACCTCGACGTAGGGCAGGGACGGGAACAGCGCGCTCAGCGCACCCGCGGTACCGGCGATGAGAGCCGACGAGTCGACGTCGTAGCGGTGCCGCGCGAACCAGTAGGCCAGCGACGCGACACCGAGCGGAACGGTGATCGCCAGCACGGCGGGCGAATACGTGTTGTAGAGCTCGACCGGGTCGGCACCGGTCAGCGGGAACAGCAACGCACCCAGCGCATGCCAGGTGTTCGGGTAGTAGTTGAACCCCTGGGTGTCGTAGTTCATCAGCTCGCCCATCCTCATGGCCGAGCCGACGCCCGTCTCGTGGATCCAGCGCAGCGAACTGGCGTGCCACAACGAATCCCACACCTGCGAGATGTTGCCGAGACCGGCGAATGCGGTCGTCGCGATCGGCCGGATACAGGTGACGGCGATGACGAGTCCACCGAGTCCGAGCCCGGCTGCGACGCGCACCATCGCGGTCCGTCCCACGCGGGATTCGCCGTCGGCGTCGGGTACCGGCGCCAGCCGCTGACCCCACCGGGTGAGCAGCAGTGCCGAGTAGACCCAGGCACCGCCGACCGCGAAGACCAGACCCACCAGGGCCGAGACGGCATTCCACTCGAAGCCGACGACGGAGTACAGCACCGTCAGGATCGAGACCAGGGCGAACGTGATGGGTGGACCGGCGGCCAGCGCGACCGGCCACGGGAGGTTCATCCGTCGGCCGACGAACGCGCCGGGCAGGATGAGCACGAGCGCGGTCACGACGACGACCCATGCTCCCAGCATCATCGTCTGCGCCTTTCCACACTCACCCGCTGCACTCCCCGTCGCACCGCGGTGTCACTGCGCGGTGCCTGATCAAACTCTCAGCAGGTTACCGGGTGGTCGATCGACGACGCGTCACCGTGTGCGGGCGGCCCCGGCGGCCGAGCCCGCCATCGCGGCGGTACCGGGTTCGTCGACGGGCGCACCGTGGCGACTATGTCCGAGGAGAGCGACGATCAGGCTCATCATCGCGGCGACGGCGCCGAAGCCGAACATGACCGGGTAGGTGATCGCCGGCCAGCTCTCCGAGATCCAGGCCAGAACCGCCGGAACCCCGAAGCCGAGGTAGGTCACGCCGTAGAACACGGCCGTGAGCCCGGCGAGGTCGTCGGGTCCGGCGATGCGCTGCACCTTTAGCAGGCCGACGATCATCGCCATGCCGTATCCGCAGCCGAGCAGCGTCGACGCCAGGAGCGCGACCCAGACGGTCAGCACGTGTGCCGCCACGGCCGCGAGGACCATTCCGGCCACGAGTACCACGAAGGCGACGACGACACCGCGGAGACTCCCCGGCCGGTTGATCCGCCGACCCAACGACTGGATGCCGAAACCGGCGGACAGGCCGAGGACGCAGCACAGGCCGGCGAACGCGATCGGCGCTCCCGCGGTGCGGGCGGACATGAGGGCGGGGACGATCGCGTAACCCGATGCGGCGGCACCGAAAACCCAGGGCGCCAGTGGCAGCACGACGAACAGGAAACGACGATGGCCCGCGGACGGGATGCGCAGGTCGTCACGCAGACGCCCCGGCGAGTCTTGTCTGGGACGTGTCTCCGGCACCAGCACGATCAGGTTCGTCGCGACGACCGCGACGGCGATGTTGATCAGGTACGGCAGCACATGCGGCCACGGCCCCCACTGCGCGAGCACCCCGGCCACCCCGGCGCCGACGCCGAAGCCGGCGGTGAGACTCATGGCCGCGCGACCGGCGCCGGCACCCGTCCGCGCACCGTCTCGGTCCGAGAGTTCCTTGATCCAGCTCCCGCCCACGGCCATCGAGAGACCCAGCGCGATGCCGCTGCACACCCGCCCGGCGGTCAGCAGTGCCACCGACTCCGAGCCCGCGGCCAGCAGTCCCGAGCCGACCGCCGCGAACAGCGGGGCGGGCAGCATGAGTGGCCGTCGGCCCAGCCGATCCGACAACGGGCCGCCGATCAGCAGGGCGGGCACGATGCCCAGGACGTAGGCGAAGAGCAACGCGTCGACGACGACCGGCGACATGTCGGTGATCTCCCGGTACATGACCAGCAGCGGCGTGAATTCGTTGCCGCCCCACGCGGTGGCGAACACGGCGAGCGCGACGGCGGGCCATCCGAAGCGCGCGCGGTCGGCGCTCATGCCGGTGCCCCGGGGAGGTCGTGCCCGGGTAGATCGTGAACCGCGACGAGGTGGCCGGCGAGCAGGGTGTCGAAACGTTCGGCGTCGGCGGACTCGATCGCGTCGAGGAGCGCGCGGTGGTCGTCGAGGATTCGGGCCGCGACACTCGCGTCCCGGTGCACCGACGCCGTCGTCATCCGTCGATGCCGCTCCCCGAGCGTGGTGTAGAAGCCGGACAGCAATGCGTTGTCGCCGGCGGCGGCGATGAGCTGATGGAACTCGGCGTCGATGCGGGAGAACTCTCGGATGTCCGAGGCGTCGGACCGACGATGGGCGTCGAGGTTGGCGCGCAGACTCCGCACGAGTCCGGCCACCGCGCCCGGCCGACCGACGACCGCACGCACCGCGTGCCGTTCGAGGAGCAGGCGTGCGTCCACGACGTCGCGGATCTCGCGCTCACCGATAGGGACCACGAGGGCTCCCCGTTTCGGGTAGAGACGCATCCAGCCTTCCGTCTCCAACCGCAGGAACGCCTCGCGCACCGGCGTACGGCTCACCGAGCACTTCGCGGCGATCTCACCCTCGCTGATCAGCTCACCGCCGGCGATCGCGTTTGTGAGAATCTGCTCTTTGACCTCGACATATACCCGCTCAGCAGCGGATTCGGAGGTCGCATGCAACATAGACACAAGTTGTACCTTATCAATGATCATTGGACACTTCACCTGGGCCGACCCACCTTCCGGAACGATCCCAGACGGTGAGACACTTAATCCGGCCGTAACGAGCGTCACCCCGCTCACACGAGCCCGGCCCGCGTCCGCTGAGCCCACCTGCTCGCGTCGATGCGGATCACTTCTAGCTCGCGGGCAGCGTGGCCGGCGAGACGATGCAACCCGCATTTTCGCGGCTTTTCAGGAGGACCCGTGACGAGCACGGAGGACACACGTATGGGTGAGACCCCCTACACCGAACCCACGATCGCCGACCAGCCCATCACCGACGAAGAGATCTTCTTGGCCCACGTCGGCGGCAAGCTCTCGGTGGAGCTGCGCGCACCCATCGACACCCAGCGCGACCTGTCGATCGCCTACACCCCGGGTGTGGCCCAGGTGTCGCGTGCGATCGACACCGATGCCACCCTGGTGAACAAGTACACCTGGACCGATCGCCTGGTCGCCGTGGTGAGCGACGGCTCTGCGGTCCTCGGACTCGGCGACATCGGTCCCCGCGCCTCGCTGCCGGTCATGGAGGGCAAGTCCGCACTGTTCCGCAGCTTCGCCGGACTCAACTCGATCCCCATCGTTCTCGACACCCAGGATCCCGACGAGATCGTCGAGACCCTGATCCGACTCCGCCCGAGCTTCGGCGCCGTGAACCTCGAGGACATCTCCGCGCCGCGCTGCTTCGAGATCGAGCGCCGCGTCATCGAGGCGCTCGACTGCCCGGTCATGCACGACGACCAGCACGGAACCGCGATCGTCGTCCTCGCCGCCCTCAAGGGCGCGACGACCCACCTCGGCCGCGATCTCGCCGGCCTGAAGGTCGTGATCTCCGGCGCCGGTGCCGCGGGTGTCGCGTGCGCGAACATCCTTCTGGCAGTGGGCATCTCCGATGTCGTCGTGTTGGATTCCAAGGGCATCGTGTCTGCGGGACGTGACGGCCTGAACGAGTCGAAGAGCGAACTGGCGTCGCGCACCAACCCGCGCGGGCTGACCGGTGGCGCGGTCGAGGCCCTCGCCGGCGCCGACGTCTTCATCGGTGTGTCGGCAGGTCTGATCCCCGAAGAGCTCATCGCGTCGATGAACGACGATTCGATCGTCTTCGCCCTGTCGAACCCCGACCCGGAGATCCATCCGGAGGCCGCCGCGAAGTACGCGGCGATCGTCGCGACCGGGCGCAGCGACTTCCCGAACCAGATCAACAACGTGCTCGCCTTCCCCGGCGTCTTCAAGGGTGCGCTCGACGCCGGTGCACGACGCATCAGCGAGGGCATGAAAATCGCTGCGGCCGAAGCCATCTTCTCGGTCGTCGCCGACGACCTGCGCGCCGACCGCATCGTGCCCAGCCCGCTCGACGACCGGGTCGCCCCGGCGGTCGCGGCCGCCGTCGCCGACGTCGCCCGCGCCGAGGGGCACTGCTCCTAGCCGTAGGGCTTCGATCTCGACTGAAAACCACCCTCCAGGAGGGCGCCGACGGCAATTTGTCGTCGGTCCGCCTGTGGAGGGTGGTTTTCAGCAGTTCGGCGGCGTCACTCACCACCCCGATTGATCAGTAGTTCTGGTCCTGCCAGGTGCACAGGCACACCTCGTTGCCCTCGGCGTCGGCGAGGACCCAGAAGGCCGGGGCGTACTCGTCGGTGAGGAGTTGGCCGCCGGCGGTGATGGCCGACTGCAGCCGCTCGTGTAGTTCGTCGGTCGGGATCCACAGGTCGACGTGCATCCTGCTCCGCTGGGGACGAGGTTCGTCCATCTGCTGGAACCAAACGCTGGGTAGGCGCCCAGCCGGATCGACGAGGTCGACAGGTTCGCGATCGGCCGCGTCGCCGTAGCCCAGGACGGCTTTCCAGAAGGGCCTGATGGCCGGGATGTCGAGGGCGTCGATGGCGAGGTTGAACTGGGTGACGGGTGCGGACACCGGCTCGAGGCCGAGGTCGGCGGCGATGCCGGTGATCCGGTTCGCCAGCGCGACATCGGCTTCGGTGAGCTGGTGCGCGCTGTGCGTGGTGAGCACGAGATGCACCGTGCCGTAGCGCAGGTCGATGTCGGGGTGGTGGTTCGCCTCTTCGGCGGCGTCGATGATCTTGGCGACGAATTCACCGCCCCGCACCATCGATCCGGTGTTGTAGGCGGCGGCGAGTCGGTCGGCGATGACACGCCAGGGATCGGCGACCATCTCGGCGGCCTCGGCGGTGGTGAGCGGTGAGCGAGTGGACCCGGTCATGTCGCCCCATGCTGCCCCGTTCCGGTGGATTGCGAAAGGGGGCGCGCCTCAGTGCCTGTTGGTGGTCGCCGCGGCCAGTGTCGCGATCGACTGGTGCGTCGCCGGCAGGAACCCGCGGCGCGCCTCTAGGTCCAGGGCGGTGCCGGCGCCGATGACCGGGTCGTAGTCGAGCCCGATGACTCCGCCGACCGCACCGGACACCACGTTCACCAGCATGTCGGCGAGGCCAACCTGATGGGTGGCCGGTAGTTGGGCGGAGATGACGACGATGGTCTTCTCCAGCACCCCGGCCCGGTCCCATTCGGTGAAGACGACCCGGGCGCGGTTGAGCAGGTCGGGTCGCGCCGCGATCACGAGTACCGGGGTGAGATTCGGGAGGTCGTCTTCGGCGAGTTCGGGCAGCAGCGTGAGCGGATGCGCGCCGGCGTCGACGACGGGAACCGCGCCCTGCCGCCACGTCTCGACGACGGCGTCGGTGACCGTCGCCTCCTCGGGCGGAAGCCACAGACCCGTGCCCGACGCCGTGCGCAACAGTTCGGGGTTACCCGACCCGCAGAGCCGCAGCTCGATGTCGCAGTCGTTCCCCGACGCATCCACCCACCACGAGAGAAGGCCGAGCGTCGACGACGCCCGATGCTCCGCGAGCAGCGCCGAGACAACCGACGTGCCAACGCCTCCCGCAGTCCCGCACACGACGACGGCCCGCTCGGCCCAGGCCTGCGGGTCGCCGTCGCGTGGAGTGGTCGGGTTGGTCATCAGGGGTCAAGGAACGAGCATGTAGATGGTCGAACCGTAGCCGGAAGGGACTCGAACAGGACTATTGGTGGAAAACCCACCGAACCCAAGGCTGACTGGACCTGAGCCGGTGTTGATCTCCCAAACCTTCTTCTCACCCGGACGCGGGCCGAACGTTGCGGTAACCCACTTTTCCAGGTTGTAACCCCGCACGCTGGTGTAGTAGTTCCCAAACAGCACTCGGCAATTCGGATTACGCTTCCAACTCGCCCCAGCCCCGGTGAACCCGTGCGACCGCACCGTGACCCTGACTACACCCCGCTTACCCTTCGGCGCATCCACAGTCGCGTTGACCGCACCCCGGCAGTAGGAGTGGTCGCCAAATATCCCGAAGTTGTAGCCGGTGGTCGAAACCTGGGGAATCGGAGCCGCAGACGCCTGACTGACGCCCGCCATGCACAACGCGCCAACGATAAGGCCGACAAACATAGTCGCGAGTAATCGTTTCACTTGATCCCTCCTTACCTTCTGCGGGCGCTCAGTTACGGGACCAACAGGTAGAAACCCGCCCCGTACGACTGGGGTGAGGCGATCGGGCTGTTAGTCGAGTAGGCAGTTACGCCGAATACGACTACACCCGAACCCGTATGGACGTCCCAAGTCTTGCTCTCACCGTGTCGCGGCCCGAAGCCAGCTCTCACCCACTTCTGAATGTTGAGTCCTCGACCGCTCGTGTACGTTGTCGCAAAAAGGACTCGACACCTCGGATTCTTTTTCCATCCCGGGCCGTCGCCTGTGAAGCCGTGCGACCGTGCAGTTACTCGAACCACGCCGGGCTTCCCTGCCGGCGCATCGAGACCGATGTTGACAGCTCCGCGGCAGAAGGAGTGGTCACCAAAGGTGCCGAAATTGTTCCCGGTCGTTGATAGCTGGGGAATAGGGGCTGCGGTTGAGTGACCACCGCCAGCAACCGTAGCGATACTTGCCAAGACAAGCACGACCATAAAGACCATGAGTTTATTCATTCGTCCCTCACTATTCGATTCGGATCAAAAATTGGAAGTGGCCCCGCGTCGGTGCGCCACCCATCTGTGAGCACGCACCGAATATCTTGTCGGCGCGGTGCGGCGTACTAGATCGTCAGTTTTCGCTGGGTTCGTCAAGGAACCAGCATGTAGTACGACACGCCCACCGACTGCCTCAGACGAATCGGGTTGTTACGGGCATACGTCGACACCAGAAACTCGACCACTCCCGACCCAGTCCTGACCTCGTGAACCACCTTCTGCCCACGCCTCGGACCAAAATTGGCATTGAAGAAGTTCCATTGCGCGTACCCAATCGCACTGGTGTGCACCGTGCCGACCAACAGCTTGCACACCGGATTCCGCTTCCAACTCGGCCCCTGGCCGGTAAATCCGCGAGACGTGAGCGAGACGCGGACAACTCCCGGCTCCCTGGGCGCTGCGGTGAGACTGACGTGTAGTACACCGTTGCAGAATGAATGGTTGCCCACCGTAGCAAATTGGTTGCCGCTGACCGAGATTCTCTGCAGTTCGGGCGCCGCGTTGACATCTCCTGGACCAGCGATCACCCCGGTCAGCGCTGCTACAGCCACCGTCAGTGCAACTGCAATACATCTTGACATCAGAAACTCAACTCACTTCGTAAGCTACGGGACCAACATGTAGTGCGACACTCCGTAGGACTGCATGACGCGAACGGGGTTGTTGCGCGCATACGAGACGGCCTGGAACTGAACAAGACCGGACCCGGTCCTGATGTCGTGGACCACCTTCTGTCCGCGGCGCGGTCCAAAATCGGCGTTAAAGAAGTTCCATTTGGCATACGCCTCGATGCTCGTATGCACTGTGCCGATCAGAAGCTTGCACACCGGCTTCCGCTTCCAACTCGGACCGTTTCCTGTGAAGCCAGAAGACGTGAGGGTGACCCGGACGACCCCGGGCTTGGATGGGGCGGCAGTCAAGCCCACGTGCAGGACTCCTCTGCAGTAGGAATGATCGCCAAAGGTTCCCATGGTGTCGCCGGTAATACCTATGCGTGGCAACTGTGGTGCAGCATCGCTTTTCCCAACTCCGACGACAACACCCGCGGACACGACGACAAGGCCGATCACTACACACAACAGACGTTTCATATTCAAAGGCCCTTGTTCTCAGTGATGTTCGGCTGAAGAGTTGCCAACCTCAGCCGGCCACAAGACGTCACTTCCAGGGACCGCGTTCTTCAGGCTGTCGGACTGTGCGCGAGTCCAGTCGCGTACCGACTTCTCAGTCTGCGGGCCGAACACTACATAGGGTGACCGAGCTTGCGCTCCCGACCATTTGAAGGTCGAAGCCCCTATTCTTGCGTCAACGTCGCCACGATGGTTGACGACATAGTCGACGGCTGGCAACCCCGCGCTGCGCGCGCGATCTGCTGTCAGGTGGAATTCAAACTGATTCGGCCCATCAGGCTGCGGGAGCGCGTGCCGTGGACCGTTCTGATTCCATGGCTCATCCGGGTTCGCGCCGGGGTCACCCGCGCCAAGCGCATACGCGAGGGCTCCGCCAGCAGTCCCACCGATGGCGAAACCGACTATTGCGCCTGCAGCGCCAGCCCCGGCACCTCCAACCCCGGCACCGATTAGTGCACCTACACCCGTCTGAAACGGCTGCGGCGGGAACGCGGAGCCGATCAACGCCCCGACTCCCGCACCAACTCCCGCGCCCACAACCGCCGACGGAATACCAAGCGCGACAGCACCAGCCGTGCCGCCGGCCATGACGCCGATGATCGTGGCGGCAGCGCGACGAGTCGCCTCGTCCTCAGGAACACCAGCAGAGATCAAACCCTGCGCAATCTTCGCCTCGCCGTACGCCGACCACGCATTGATCGAGTTCACATCCCGCTTCGACATCCCCTCCGGAATGTCGGTGACGAAGTTGCCCACACGGATCTTCTCCGGCGGCGGCGCGATCGGCCGAACCGGCGGAGCAACCCGCGGAGCCACCCGATTGTTGATCAACGGAGTGTAGGGCTCGTCATACGAATACGACCCAGGCGCGGTGTACGCCTGATACGGCGCCTCCACCGGCGGCCCCGGAATACTGCCCGGCCCCGGAACCACGACCGGCTCGACCGTGGCCTCAGCACCGGCACCACCATCCGGCGACACATCGCTCGGACTCGTGCCACCCTGCCCCGGCGCCGTGTCACCCGGACTCGTGCCCCCCTGCTCCGGCACCGCAAACGCCGCTCCCGCGCCCGCAGTGATCGACGCTGCGACCACCGCCGATGTCACCGACAGCAATGGACCACTCGGCACCCGACGCTTCCGGTGCCGACCCCGACTATGACTCATTACTCGACTACCTCTCTGGTGCGCCCACGGCGGGCGAGATCTCACTCAACTGATCGAATGGACTGGATGTAGGACCTTCCGCCGATGGTCGTCGTGCGGATGACCTGGCGGTAGGTGATGGGCGCCGCGTCGGGCTGCAGTTCGGTGAGCACCACCGAGTACTCGCCCGGGCCGCGCTCGGCGACCGTCAGACAGTGCCGGGTACCGATGGGACGCTGGTTGATGTACTGCTGCATCACGTACTCGGAGGCCACCGCGCCCGGCGCCGCGACCGCCCGTGCCGCCCTCGCCGAGCGCAGAACGTAGTAGGCGTGGTTGAAGGCGCGGATCGCGCCGGCGCCGGACTCTTGATCACCGGCATCGTCGCCGTCGGACACCGTCGTCCCCGCCCCCACCGGGCGTTGCGTACAGGCGGGCTCGCTCGCCACAGCGGACGTGGATGGCAACAGCGAATCAGAGGCGTCAGCGGTGGACGTCGATGCCGTCGTCGATTCGGACTCGCCGCCGCGCGTCAGGACCACACCCAAGGCTGTGGCGACAATCACAAGAATCGCTGCTGCCGCACCTGCGATTCGCAGTGGCGAACCGAGACGTGCGGGCGTCTCACCGCGTGCGGCCGATCCGCTCTTCCGCTTCGCACGGACCGACTTCTCCGCCTCCGCCAGGAACGCGTCGAGCTCCGACGCCGGGCGAGGCGCGACGACCTGCGGTACGGCGACCACCGGGCGGATCGGCTCCTCGAGCTGTGGAAGTGGACGCTCGAGAACAGCCACCACGGACGGCTGCGGGGCCACCTGAGCTGGGCCGACGGAGCGGTATCGGGCCAGGTGAGCGGCCAGATCGGCGGCTGGCGTCGCGTCGGAAGCGGGCGACGGCGGGACGTCGGGGAACCACAGTGCGGAAGCGCGCGGCGGCACCAAAGATCCCTCCCCCCGGCCGGTGATCATGTCGTCGTGAAGTTGCGCTCAACGACGGCACGACGCAGGGGGTCCCCCGATGACGTCGGCATATGCCGTCGCTGACCTCGGGACACCCTACAACAGCTCTCAGGACCTTCTCAGCTGTCATCCACAGAGGTGACAGACGATCCTGCGCTGCGAATTCATGCACACAGATGCCGCGCTGACTAGGGTCGCGAGTGTGCTTCTCACGGCCGCAGTCGCCCGCGGGGTCGCGGACGGAACCGTCGACCTCGCCTTCCGGCGATGGGGCCATCCGCGCATACATCCCGGCTCGAGCTTCATCGCGCTGACTCACGTCATCGAGGTGACGTCGCTGGAACGCGTCGACCCCGAGCGGATCACGCGCGACGAGGCGCGGCGCGCAGGATACGACGATGCCGACGCCGTCCGGGCCGCCCTCTGCGTCAACGTCCACAATCCGACCTACCGCATCGGACTGCAGTGCATCGGCGAGGACCCACGGATCGCCCTGCGCGCCGACGATGATCTCGCGGACGCGGACGTGGACGAGATCCGAACCCGCCTCGACCGGATGGACGCCCGGTCCAAGAACGGGCCGTGGACCCGAGAAACCCTCGACCTCATCGCGCGCCGCCCGGGCGTGGTGTCGACCGACCTCGCGGCCGAACTCGGCAGGGAACGAGCAGGATTGAAGCAGGACATCACCAAGCTCAAGAAGCTCGGGCTGACCGACAGCCTCGTCGTCGGGTACGAACTGTCGCCGCGCGGCGTCGAGTTTCGGCGTCGCGACCGCGACTGAGGTCACCGAACATCCGACGGCGACATGTCGACGTGGGCATCATCAATTCATGCCCAGCGCACACCCGGCCCGTCACCTTCTGCGCGCCAAGGATCTCGCGGACGTGCGCTTCGCCGAGCCGCTGACGGTCGACGACATGGCCGCCGCGGCGAAACTGTCCCGCGCCCACTTCTCGCGGGCCTTCGCAGCCGCATACGGACAGTCGCCACACGCGTATCTGCAGACTCGACGACTGGAACGGGCAGCGGCCATGCTGCGAACGACAGACCGTACCGTCGCCGACATCTGCATGGCGGTGGGTCTTTCCAGTGTCGGTTCGTTCACCACGAGCTTCACTCGCGCATTCGGCAAGACGCCGACCGCATATCGGGATTCGTTCCCACCCGCCTCCACGTACGCACGGATACCGGCATGCGTTCTGCGCGTCTACTCGCGCCCGGCGCCGACGAGCCGGACGAGCAACCCCCGGAAAGGGACGCAACATGCGACGGGCCAGGTGAGGACAGCACACGGGGAGAAGACCTCGACGGCCGCAGCGACCTACGTTGATCTCACCACCGCAGCATCCCCCAAGCGAAGGAAGACAACATGATTCGCATCGCCAGCGCCGAGTTCACCGAGACACCCGAAGAACGGCCGTACGGCATCGACGCGGGTTTCCGCGACCCGTCGGGAAACAGTGTTCGCCTGACGCAACTGGCCGAGGTACTCGCCTAGACCGCCCGGCGTTCCGGCAATCGCGGGTCGCGTCGCCGCGTCGTCGGCGACAATCCGACCATGAACAGCATCCGATCCGGAGTCACGGCGGCTGTGCTCGCGCTAGCCGCCGCAGGTTTGTGCCTCGTGGCCGGAAGCGCGAACGCCGCGCCGTTCCCGGTGATCACTGATGCGCCGACCGCCATCGCCACTCGCTACCTGAGTCCGGCATCGGAGTCGCCCGCCGGCGCCAACCGCTTCGGCTGCCGCGACCGGGACGGACGCAATCCGGTCGTGCTATTGCACGCGACCGCCATGAACCAGAGCGCCAACTGGGCGTATCTCGCGCCGACCCTGGCCAACGCGGGGTACTGCGTGTTCAGCCTGACCTACGGCCAGACGAGCTGGAGCGGCAACACCGGCGGCCTGGGCAACAAGGAGCAGTCCGCCCGTGTGGTCCCGGCTTTCGTCGGACGGGTTCTGGCTGCCACCGGTGCCCAGAAGGTCGATGTCGTCGGCCACAGCCAGGGCGGCGCGATCGCACAGCTCGTCACCCAATTGCCCGGACGCGCCGAACAGGTGGGCACGATCGTCGGGCTGTCCGCGTCGAACCGGGGATACTCCCGCGTCGGGTCGATCACCGACCGCCTACCGGCCCGTGCCCCCGGTCAGAGCTACTGGGGTCCGACGCATCGCTCGATCCGATACGTGAACCTCGCGACGCGATTCGACGAGATCTCGACGCCGTACACCGTGACCTTGATGCCGCCCGGCCCCAACATCACCAACACGGTGATCCAGGACGTGTGCCCGGCGTCGAAGATCGGTCACGTCGGGATGGCCTACTCCCCGACCGTCGCTGCGCTCGTCCGCAACGCACTCGATCCGCAGCGTCGGGTGCCGGTCGTCTGCGGTTCCGACTTCCCGGGTTGACCTGGGCCCTCTGGCTTCGACGACCCGGGTTTTGTTCGTGCCCCCGTCCCTCGCTAGACTCGTCTGCGCTGCCTCGCGTAGCACGCCGCCCTAGCTCAGTCGGTAGAGCAATTCACTCGTAATGAATAGGTCAGGGGTTCGATTCCCCTGGGCGGCTCCATCTCCTCCCGGCCACTCATGCCTCGGTTCTGGCCCACCCCTGCGTCGTCAGAAATCCGCCGCGCGGCCGCCTCGACGCACTGACCGCAGGCCGTTTAGTTCACTCGTTCAACCATGAACAGGCGGGCGTGTGGCAGCCCCGCGGTGCGCGACCCCCGTCGACCGACCCTGCGAACGCAGCCCTGGGCACCATTGGAACAATAGAGGCCACTCCGACTGTTCCTTATTTTATCTATCTCCGTCTCTGTATAACATAGGCCATACAGGCCACCCCGCTTTTGCGTATGGATGCGGAGATAGATCAAGTGTCATACAGAACGCTCAAGTCCGTCTTCCACCAGCGCGATCAAGTCGGCGCCGACGCTGAGGAACGGGTCCGACGCGAGTCTCCCGCCGCCCTCCGCTGGGACTTGATGATCGGCGAGTACCCGATGTTCGCGCTGCTGACCCCCGAGATCGCAGTGCTGATCGAACGAATCATGAGCTTTGAGCCGAAGATTCAGTCCGAGTGGAAAGATCTGCCAGGACGAGCACGGACCCACTATCTCCATCGCATGGTCATCGACGAAATCCAAGCGACCAACGAGATCGAACAGGTCCGTTCGACCCGACAGGAGATCGGTGCTGCGATCAGGGCCGTCCGGGCGCGACAACCCATCGAAAACAAGCGCTTCGCGGAGATGGCGCGTCTTTACCTCGACATCGGCAACGACGAGGCCGAAAGTCCGCATACGCTGGACGACATCCGGGCTGTCTACGACGCGGTGACCGCGGGAGAGATCCGTGATGAAGACGCTCCCGATGGGCGGCTGTTCCGGCAGGGACCGGTATCGATCGAATCCGGGACCAAGATCGTGCATACCGGAGTCGTGCCCGAGTCAGCGATCGACGCAGCGCTCACCCTGATGCTGAGCCAGGCGCGCGACGATTCGGTCCCCCAACTCATCAGGGCCGTGGCTGCGCACTTCATCTTCGAGTACACGCACCCGTTCTACGACGGCAACGGCCGAACCGGGCGCTACCTTCTCGCACTCGACCTCCGACAGGTGATCGCTCCGTACGCGAGCCTCGCGCTGTCGGCGACCGTCGCCGACAACAAGGACCGTTACTATCGCGCGTTCGCGGACGTGGAGAATCCACTGAATCGCGGGGATCTGACGCCTTTCTTGATCAGAATGTTGGAGATCATCGCCGAGGCACAACATCGGCTGCTGCTCGACCTCTCCGAACGTCGGCAGAAGATCGAGGCGCTCAGGGCACGCCTTCGCGATCTGGTTGATGACGAACAGTTTCCGCTCAGCGTAGGGCTCGACCGCGAGTCGTCACCGCCGATAAGTCCTGACGACTTCGGCGCGATCTTGTACACCCTCGGCCAGGCCTACTACTTCGATGTGAACCGCGCCGTCCGATCGAACACCCTGGCCGACGTGCTGGGAAGATCCAGTCAGTTCGTCCGACCGCGACTCCAGCTCTTGGACGACGCCGGGATCATCGAGACCGTCACGAGGAAACCGCTGCGTTTCCGGCTCACCCAGCGGGTGGCCGCGCTGCTGGATCTGGAAGGACCGTGATCTCCAGTAGCTGACCCTCCGAGTAGATGTCCCGATTTGTGTCATTCAGACGACAGCGAGCTGCCCACTCGTCGTCTAATATCTGATCGACAAAGAGGGGGCCCAGGGGTGGCAGGATATCGGCGCGGCACGCGACGCGCCGTCGAGAACGACGGCGTCGGTCCTCTTCGACGACCCTCGGGCCTCTCCAACGCCTCCCTCACCCTCGGCGTGCTCTCGCTGGCCACCGTCATCCCGACCGCGGTCGCCTCGATCAACGTGACCACCCTGGTCCACGCTCTCGCCGCGCCGGACACCGTCCAGGTGGCCACCGAATCGACCACAGGGTGGAGCCAACCGATCCCGTTGTCGCCGGGCGCCGGCGGCCCCGCCGCCCCGTCCGTCGCTGCGACACCGACCGGCGGGCCGGCCGCTCCCATGACACGCGACCTGTCTTCCACGGGTACACCGAGAACGCTGGTCATCGACTTTCCGCACTCGGTCGGACCCATCATCGCCGGCGGTCCCCGAACCCGCGCAGTGTTGTCGACGGAGCTCGACGACGAACTCAAAGAACGTGCGGTGCAACAGAACCTGGCGGTCATGACCGTCATCGCCGGACTCGACGCGAACAGTCCGTTCGTCGTCTACACCGGCGACGCCCAGGGCTCCGGCGGGCCCGGCGCGCCCGGTGTACCCGAGGGCGGCACCAGCCTGACTCCGCCCCCGCCGGGTACCGACGGGCCGGTCATCGTGCTGGTGTCGGATCCGCGCGGGCCGTGGAGCATTCGAGTCTGGCTGGAGACCATCCCGCTCGTCTCGGCACTCCTGAAGTCGATCGGATGGAAGGTCGACCCGCCCCGGACGGACCGCCCTGTCGAGACGCCACGTCCCGATGCCGGCACGGGCAGCGAGCCGGAGGTCACCGAACCACCCCGCGGACGGCCCATCGAGCCGACCACCGACCGTGGCGACACCACATCCGACGCCGGAGCCGATGCCGAGACGCCCAGGAACACCGTCGAGACACGGGACGTGGGCCGGGAAACCCTGCGGGACATCGTGGTCGACGATGACCAGGACTTGCCGACCGAGTCCGCCGATGTCGAAGACGACGGGGACACCGGACCGGACTCAGGCGAAGCGGGCGACGACGGTCCGTCCGAGGGCTCGGGCAACTCGCGATCCGACTCGTCGAGCCGTGACAGCTCCGGCGCGGGCGACGACAGCGACTCTTCCGACCACGGTGGTTCCGACAGCGAATCCTCGGAATCCGCCGCCTGATCCGTCGTCGTAGATCAACTGCTCAACCGAACACGGACCCGAGTGGTGCTGCCGAGTCGGGCGACAACGGCGAGGTCAGCATCACCGGCCCCTGCGCCATGAATCGTGGAGTCGCACCACGATGTTCGTCGGCCGCGTGCACGGTGAACGGATGGACCACGTAGACGTCACCGGGACTGCCGGTCGCGTAAGCGACGCGACGCTCGCGACTCGCGGCGTCCAGTAGCGGACCGGCGTCGAAGGGGCTCATCCCGTCGTCGTCGAGGACGGCGACTGCGTCGCGATGTGACCCCACCCGGATGCGTGTCGGTGCGTCGGTCGGTCCGACTTCGGAGAGCAGGGTCAGGATCAGCACGGTGTGGGGCCGTCGACTCACCACCCACGATCCGTCCTCGCGCGGTGTGTTGGCGTCGATGTGCCAGCCGCGGTCATCGACCGTCGGCGGCAGCGGGAAGCGGACCGGTATGTTGCCCAGGGCGCCGCGCGGTGTCCAACCGCCGACGCCACAGATCGCATCGAGCGCCTCGGTCAGCTCCGGACTGTTCGCGAGCAACCCGAATGGGCCGGCCCCCACCATGTCCGACGCCCAGCGCACCGGATCGGTCCAGGCGTCCGGGTCGTCCTCGGACAGACCCAGCTGAGCCCACAATCCTGCCCGCGCCCGGTCCGCGGCCTCGCGCAGCGACGGACGCTCGATCTTGAGGAAACCGTCTGCGCTGAACCTGTCGACGTCGATCACCGTCGCAGCCTCCCACCATCGGGCGTCTCCCGCGAGCGATTTTCGCCGCACCGCGGGCGACAGATCACCAAGCGTCGAGAAGCTCACGGCCGCAATACCTCTGGAATCGACTACCGGAGAGCTTGGTCGATCAGGACTTCGGCGGCGGCACGTGCATCGTCGGCGGCACGCGCCGAGCCCGCGATCGCCGCCGTGGTCTGGGCCCCCTCGGCGAGGATGGACAGCTGCGCGCCGAGGCCGTCGGGGCCTCCCAACTCCGCCACCAGACCCGCGACGTAACGCTGGAAATCAGCTTTCTGCGCACGGACCGCGGCGGCGACCGAGGGCATCTCGGCCCCGAGTTCGCCGTAGGCGTTGATGAACGCGCACCCGCGGAACTCGTCGGTGCCGAACCACTGGAACAAGAAGTCGAACACGGCGAGCAGCCTCTCCCGCGGCGACGACAGCCCCTCCGCACAGGCGGCGATCCCGCTGTTCCACTGCCGGGTCCGATCGTCGAGCACCGCGAGGATCAACGCCTCCTTCGACGGGAACATCGAGTAGATCTTCTTCAGCGACACCCCCGCCGCATCGCGGACCTTGTCCATCCCCACCGCGTGGACCCCGTGCGCGTTGAACAGCCGGTCAGCGGCACGGACCACCTGCTCGCGCGGGTCCACGGCGTCGGCCACCTCGATCTCCTCTGCTGCCGGATCCCGGCTTGGGGGTTGCGCGGGGAACGATCGTTCTCTAGTGTAGCAATCACCGGCGAGAACGACCGTTCTCCCGCCCGCCGCATCGATTCCGATCCCGATCGGGTCGCCTCAACAGAGAGAAGTGATCGCAATGGGCTACATCAAAGTCGGCACCGAGAACTCCACCGACGTCGAGCTGTACTACGAAGATCACGGCACCGGCCAGGCCGTCGTGCTGATCCACGGCTATCCGCTCGACGGCAACAGCTGGGAACTGCAGGCGCGCGAGCTCATCGACGCCGGCTACCGCGTGATCACCTATGACCGTCGCGGGTTCGGGAAGTCGAGCAAGGTCGGCACCGGCTACCACTACGACACCTTCGCCGCGGACCTGAACACCGTCCTGGAGACGCTCGATCTCCGCGACGTCATCCTCGTCGGATTCTCCATGGGCACCGGCGAACTCGCCCGTTACGCCAAGAACCACGGCACCGACCGGGTCGCGAAGTTCGCGTTCCTGGCGTCGCTCGAACCGTTCCTGGTGAAGACCGACGACAATCCCGAAGGCGTCGACCGGTCCGTCTTCGACGGTATCGCGGCGGCCGCCAAGGAGAACCGCTACGCCTGGTACACGCAGTTCTACAAGGACTTCTACAACCTCGACGACAACCTCGGCACCCGCATCACCCAGGAGGTCGTCGACGCGAACTGGAACACCGCGGTCGGCAGCGCGCCGGTCGCCGCCTACTCGGTCGTCCCCGCCTGGATCGAGGACTTCCGCGAAGATGTTGCCGCAGTCCGCGACTCGGGCAAGCCGACCCTCATCCTGCACGGCACGGCCGACAACATCCTGCCGATCGACGCCACCGGACGCCGCTTCCACCAGGCCGTTCCGGACGCCGAGTACGTCGAGATCCCCGATGCGCCGCACGGCCTGCTGTGGACTCACGCCGCCGAGGTGAACGAGGCGCTGCTGGGGTTCGTTCAGAAGTGAGCGACCCGGGGTGAGTTCGCCCAGCGAGCACACCCGCGTGACAGCAGGACGGCCGCCGGATGGATTCTCCATCCGGCGGTCGTTTGTCGTCTGCTTCCCTACCGCGACTCGCCCTCCACCGGCGCCGAATCGTCGGCGGTCTCGTCGGACGCCTCGGCGTCCTTGTTGTCGGCGAGGGGGTCGTAGCCGGGGACACCCTCGAGCACCGTCAGTTCCTGATCGATGGCGGCCGAGACGGCCTTGGCATCTTCCTTGATCTTGCGGATGAAGTCCGACATCGCTCGCTCCTCGCTCATCGTCCGGCCGCGGCACGCGACCGTGACCTCATGATAGGTCGAGGCCCGCGTCGCCCTTCGGCGATCGGAGTCCGGGCGCGACCGATCAGTCCCGGAACAGGTCCGCGTACGACGACGACAACGCCGGGTAGTAGGCGTCCCAGTCGACCTCGGCGACGCTACGGCCGGCCTCGGCCGCCACCAGACGGTCGAGGTAGTACTCCCATCCCGGGCCCACGTTCTCGGCCATGTCGGCCCGTGGCAGTCCCTGGGCGAAGCTCAGTGTCGTCGTTCCGTGGGCTTCGGCCAGGTCCAGTTCCAGCCGCCACACGTCCTCACCCCCGTCCTGAGCCGGGGACTTCGATTCGACGACCAGCCGGCCCGGCGGATCGCATTCCAGGATCGTGAACCGTTCGGACTCCACGTCCTCGCCCTCGGCGGTCATCCGGAAGTCGACGAACCCGTCGGCCGGATCGCCCGCCCACGTGCCGATCCAGCGTTCGAGCCGGGAAGGTTCAGTGATCGCCGCCCATACGGCGTCGATCGGCGCGGCGAACGACCGCTCGAGGACCACATGGGGCACGCCCGCACGGATCTCGCGTCGGCCCGTGGCCGTGATGTCCGCAGTCATCCTGTCTCCTTGTGTCGTTTGCCTGAATCGGGCTGTGCAAGAAGGGAGTCCGCGGATTTCTCATCGTCGAACTCGCGCACGGTGCGTCGCACCTCGAGGTCGAGCGCGTCGAGATGACGCTCATCGAATCTCGGCTGCACGGCGTGCGAGTCCACGGCGCGCGAGTCCACGGCGTGCGAGCCCGCAACCGCCGAGTCCACCGCGTCGAGCCACGCCCGGACCCCGGCCAGCGCGCCGGACGCCAGCTCGTAATGCCGCTCCCGGCCGTGGTCGACGGCCGTCGTCACGCCAGCTTCGCCGAGCACACGAAGGTGACGCGAGATCGCCGGTCGGCTGATCGGGTGGTCGGCCGCGAGATCGACGACGCGCGCCGACCCGCGAGCGAGCCGCTCGATCAGCGCACGACGCACCGGGTCGGCGATCGCCTCGAAGTCATCCACGTCCTATTGGTAACACACGAGTTACCAATAGGGAAGGGTGGAGCTGTCTACGCCCCGACCGGACGCGCAAGCGCGAGTCCGATCCGCGCGACCATGTCGTCGACGGCGAACTTCGGCTTCACGTTCATGTCGAGCGCCTCTCGGCACGCGAGCACGGCTTCGACGCACTGCAGCAGCTGCTCGGGCTTGGCGTAGCCGGCGAGCGGGTTCGCGAGGTCGGCGGCCTTGTCCGGATGCATCGCGGTGACCTGGGCGCCCACGCCGACGACGAGCGCGTCGCGGAACAGCGCGGCGAGATCGACCAGAGCACGGTCGAGGACGTCGCGTCCGACCCGGGTCGCCCTCGACTTCTGCCGCTTCTCCAGTTCCTTGAGCGCGCCGGCACTTCCGCGCGGCATCCGCGCGGTGCCCTTGCCCGTGCCGCCCGCCCCGAGCGCGGTCTTCATCTCCTCGGTCTCGGCCGCGTCTAGCTCGGCACTGATCGCCTTGGCGGCCTCATCGGCCGACCGGACGAGCTCCTCGGCAGCGGCATAGGCGGTCGAGTCGCGGGCGGCGGCACGCGCCAGCCCGAGCGCCTTCTCGCGTTGCGTGCGCGCTTCGGGATCCGTCGCCAGCCGACGCGCGCGCCCGATGTGGCCGCCACACACCGACGCCGCCCACCGAGCCTGCTCCGGATCGAGACCGTCGCGCTCGACGAGCACCCGCTCGATGTCGGCGGTCGTCGGCGTCACCAGTGCGATGTGCCGGCAGCGCGACCGCAGGGTCACCGAGATGTCCTCGGGATCGACCGACGGCGCGCACAGCAGGAACACCGTGCGTGACGGCGGCTCCTCGACGACCTTCAGCAGCGCGTTCGCGGCCTGCTCGGTGAGCCGGTCGGCGTCCTCGACGATGACGATCTGCCAGCGTCCCGTGCCCGGCCGGCGCGCGGCGGCCTGCACGATGTCCCGCATCGCGCCGACGGCGAGGCTCAACCCCTCCGGCACGACGTGGCGGACGTCGGCGTGGGTCTTCGCCATCACCGTGACGCACGCCCGGCATTCACCACAACCGACGTTCGTGGCGTCGGGCGCCTGACACTGGAGAGCCGCGGCGAAGCACTGCGCGGCCACCGACCGACCGCTGCCCGGTGGTCCGGTGAACAGCCACGAGTGGGTCATCGACGCCCGCGACCACCCCGCATCGACGGCCGGGATCTCGTCGTCGGCGAGGAACAGATCGTCCGACGCACCCGCGTCGAGCCTCGCCGCGAGAGCACGCGCTGCCCGGGCGGCGGCCCGCAGATCGTCGGCGATGGCCTCTTGCCCGGTCAGCCGATCGAAGACATTTGTCACAGCAACACCCTAATCCGCAGTTCGGACACGCCTGAGGCGCGGAACCGTGTTTAACGATTGCAAGCAGCCAGCTACCGTGGTCTCCGTGGTTCAACAACGGTCGCGGTGGTCAAAGGGCCTGCATCTGGCCCGATGGCTCATTCATACGCCGTGGCCGATTCTCGCGCTGGACATGCTGCGGGCGAACCTCGTGGGTGCACTGTTCACCTTCGCGTTCCTGCGCTTCGGCATGCCGATCCAGGATTCGATCAGCCTCGACGAGATCACCGCGCTGAACCAGGTCATCTTCGCGGCCTACCTGTTGATCGCGATGGTCATCGGCGGCTTCGCCAGCATCCAGTTGTCGCTACCCGTGCTCATCTGGCATCGGCGTCGCACCCGACTCGACAACGAGGCCGCACGACGCCGCGCCCTCGCGCTACCGATGCTGCTGACCGCGGTGAACGCCGCGCTGTGGGTCGTGGGCGGCACGCTGTTCACGCTCGTCAACCTGACCGTGTCGTCGAAGAACGCCTTCATCGTCGCGATCGCCAGCACGATCGGCGCGATGGTCACGTGTGCGCTCAGCTACATGCAGGCGGAGAAGGTCATGCGGCCGATCACGGTCGCGGCGATGGCCAACAATCCCGACAATGCCATCGCGCCCAGTGTCACCACCCGCATCACCGCGTTCTGGGTGATCAGCGTGGTCGCCCCGATGCTGGTGATCATCGGGATGATCGTGCTGCACCGGCTCGGCATCATCGAGGCCGACTCCACCGGCCTGGAGCGGCCGATCCTGTGGATGGCGATCTCGGCGCTCGCGTTCAGCGTGATCGCGATCGTGCGCGTTGTCGCCGCCATCAACGACCCGATCAAGCAGCTGCGGCGCGCACAGTCCAAGGTCAGCGAGGGCGACCTCAACGTCGCGGTGAAGATCTACGACGGCAGTGATCTCGGCCTGCTGCAGGCCGGGTTCAACGACATGGTCGCCGACCTGCGCGAACGCCAGCAGCTGCGCAACCTGTTCGGCCGCTACGTCGGCGAGGACGTTGCGCGGCGGGCCATCGAGACCGGCACCGAACTCGGTGGCGAGGAACGCTACGTCGGCGTCCTGTTCGTCGACATCGTCGGCTCGACGCGCCTGGCGGTGAATCGGCCGCCCCGCGAGATCGTCGAACTGCTCAACGAGTTCTTCCGGGTCGTCGTCGGCGTGGTCGGTCGCCACGGCGGGTTCGTCAACAAGTTCCAGGGCGACGCGGCGCTCGCCATCTTCGGGGCGCCGCTCGACCTCGACGACTTCGCCGGCCGGGCACTCGCGTCCGCGCGCGAGCTGCGGGCCGAGCTCTACGAGACGCTCGGTGACACCGACATCGGCATCGGAGTATCGGCCGGCAAGGCCATCGCCGGGCACATCGGCGCCGAGCAGCGACTGGAGTACACGGTCATCGGCGACCCGGTCAACGAGGCGGCCCGCCTCACCGAGCTCGCGAAGGACGAACCCACCCGCGTCCTCGGGTCCGCACGCGCGGTGTTCCTGGCATCTCACGAGGAAGCCGAGCACTGGGAGATCGGCGAGGGCGTCGAACTCCGCGGCCGCGGGATCGAGACGCTCCTCGCGCGCCCGCACCTCGAGCCGGACCGGCGGGACTGAGCTACCACCCTCCCCTGCCCCTGAGGCGACTCGCCTTCGCTTGTCCCCAGCGTTTATTGGGCGCATTTACTCGGCGTCCGGCGTCGCCTTCTTGGCCGCCGTCTTCTTGGCGGTCGACTTCTTGGCTGCGGTCTTCTTCGCCGTCGTCTTCTTGGCTGCGGTCTTCTTCGCCGCCGTCTTCTTGGCCGCTGCCTTCTTGGCGGGGGCCTTCTTCGCCGCCGCCTTCTTCGTGGTCTTCTTCGCAGCCTTCTTGGCCGGGCCACGTGCCCGACGATCGGCGAGCAACTCCATCGCGCGCTCCGGCGTGATCGAGGCGACCTCGTCGCCCTTGCGCAGGCTGGCGTTGGTCTCGCCGTCGGTCACGTACGGTCCGAACCGACCGTCCTTGATGACCATCGGCTTGCCGCTGACCTCGTCGTCCTTGCCGAGCTCACGCAACGGCGGCGCGGCGGCCTGACGACCGCGACGCTTGGGCTCCGAGTAGATCTTCAGCGCCTCGTCGAGGGTGATCTCGAAGAGCTGCTCCTCGGTGCCGAGGGACCGCGAGTCCGAGCCCTTCTTGAGATACGGGCCGTACCGGCCGTTCTGCGCGGTGATCTCGTCGCCCGACTCCGGGTCGACGCCGACGACGCGCGGCAGCGACAGCAGCTTCAGAGCGTCCTCGAGCGTGACCGTCGAGATGTCCATCGTCTTGAACAGCGAGCCCGTACGCGGCTTGGGACCGGCCTTCTTCGCCGCCTTCTTCGCGGTCTTCTTCGCCGCCGGCTTCGTCTTGGTGGCCGTGCCCCCGCCGGGCGAGTCGAGCGGGACGACGTCGCCGTCGGCGGCGTCCGAACCTCCGGTACCGCCCCCCGACCCGCCGTCACGCGGCGTCGGGCCCGCGGGAATGGTTGCGGGCGTGTCCCCGTCGTCGTCATCGTCGTCCGACGGCAGGACCTCGGTGACGTACGGACCGAAACGTCCTTCCTTGGCGACGATCTCGTGACCGGTGGCGGGGTCCGTACCGAGCGAACGCCCCTCTTGCGGTGTCGCGAACAGCTTTTCGGCGACCGCGAGGGTCAACTCGTCCGGGGTGATGTCGGCGGGCAGGTTGGCGCGCTGCAGATCCTCGTCCGCACCGTCCGCGGCGACATTGCGCTCGAGATACGGCCCGTAACGGCCGACCCGCACGTAGATCGGGCGGCCCTCTTCGTCGTTGAACAGACGGATGGAGTTGACCTGCCGTGCGTCGATCTCCTCGAGATTGACGCCGACGAGCTTCTTCAGACCGCCGTATTGCGCGATTGCCGAGTGGGCGGAACGGGTTTCACCGTCGGCACCCTGGTGATCATCGCCGAAGTAGAACTCCGACAACCACTTCGTGCGGTTCTCGTTACCCGTGGCGATCTGATCGAGGTCGTCTTCGAGGGTCGCGGTGAAGTCGTAGTCGACGAGGCTCTGGAAGTACGCCTCCAGCAGACCGACGACCGCGAATGCGATCCACGACGGCACCAGGGCGTTGCCCTTCTTGACCACGTACCCGCGGTCCTGGATGGTGCCGATGATCGACGCATACGTCGACGGTCGGCCGATCCCGAGTTCCTCGAGCACCTTCACCAGCGACGCCTCGGTGAACCGCGCGGGCGGGTTGGTGGAGTGACCGTCGGCCGTCAGGTCGGTGGCCGTCAGCGACTGCCCCTCGGTGAGCTGCGGCAACCGGTTCTCGGCGTCGTCGGCCTGGCCGCCGCTGAGCTCGTCGACCGTCTCCACGTAGGCCGACAGGAAGCCCGGGAAGGTGATCGTGCGACCTGACGCGGCAAAGGTGCAGCGCTCTCCGGAAGAGGCGGTACCGGCAATACGCAGGCTCAGAGTGGTGCCCTTGGCGTCGGCCATCTGCGACGCGACCGTGCGCTGCCAGATCAGTTCGTACAGGCGGAACTCGTCGGCCTCGAGCTGCCCGGCCACCTGGCCGGGGGTACGGAAGGTCTCACCGGCGGGTCGGATCGCCTCGTGAGCTTCCTGGGCGTTCTTGACCTTGCGGGTGTACTGACGCGGCGTCGGGTGGACGAAGTTGTCGCCGTAGAGCTCGCGGGCCTGGGCGCGGGCGGCGTTGATCGCCGACTCGCTGAGGCTCGTCGAGTCGGTACGCATGTAGGTGATGAAGCCGTTCTCGTACAACCGCTGCGCGATCCGCATCGTGCGGTCGGAGGTGAACCGCAACTTGCGGCCGGCCTCCTGCTGCAGCGTCGAGGTCATGAACGGCGCGTACGGACGGCGCGTGTAGGGCTTCTCCTCGACCGAGGTGACGGTCATCCCCGCACCTCGCAGGCCGGTGGCCAGACTCTCGGCGCGGTCGGCGTCGAGCACGATGACGCCGTCGGACCTCTTCAGGACACCCGTCGACTCGAAGTCGCGTCCCGTGGCGACCCGGGCTTCGTCGACGTTGACCAGCCGCGCCTTGAAGGTCTGCGGATTGGAGCTGTCCGCACTCTCCGCGCTCGCGTTCATCGTCGCGGAGATATCCCAGTACTCGGCCGACACGAACGCCATGCGCTCGCGCTCCCGCTCGACGATGATGCGCGTCGCCACCGACTGCACACGGCCCGCCGACAGCTTCGGCATGACCTTCTTCCACAGCACCGGCGACACCTCGTAGCCGTAGAGGCGGTCGAGGATGCGTCGGGTCTCCTGCGCGTCGACGAGGTCGATGTCGAGGTCACGCGGGTTCTCGGCAGCCGCCCGGATGGCCGGCTCGGTGATCTCGTGGAACACCATGCGCTTGACGGGGATCTTCGGCTTGAGGGTCTCGAGGAGATGCCAGGCGATCGCCTCCCCCTCGCGGTCACCGTCGGTGGCGAGGTAGAGCTCGTCGACGTCCTTCATCAGCGACTTGAGTTCGCTGACGGTCGACTTCTTGTCAGGCGACACCACGTACAGCGGCTCGAAGTTCTCGTCGACGTTCACGCCGAGACGTGCCCAGGACTGCCCCTTGTACTTGGCCGGCACGTCGGCGGCACCGCGCGGGAGGTCGCGGATGTGCCCTCGGGAGGACTCCACCACATAGTTCGCCCCCAGGTACCCGGCGATCTTGCGGGCCTTGGTCGGGGACTCGACGATCACGAGGCGTCGAATACCCCTGTTCGAGCGGGATGCGGTGCTGGTCTCTGCCACCGGGGCGTCCTTCGGTTGACTGGGTGGAGAACGTTCCTGCGTGTCAGTTCAGGTGTGTTCGATGGGTTTGTACCTTATGTATAGCGCCGTTTGCACATCTGAATTCCGTCTCGGACCCGGCGAGGTGACCGATCCGACACCGTTCCGACCCGTTGTAGCAGCTCAACGGCTCGAATGCGGGATGACTAATGCTCGTCGACCGGAGGCCAGTCGGCGACGGCCTCGGCACAGGGCGGGACGCCGACGTACTCGTGCAACCGGGACAGGCGCCGGTGGCCTGCGATCCGCAGGGCCGGGGAATGCCCGCGCGTACCGACGAGGGTTGGTGCGATGCCGACCCGCATCAGCGCCGTGGCGAGTGCCGCGTGCGACTCCGGAGCGTGGGGATCCAATCCGAGCTGGTAGCGGCCGGCATCCGAGTGACCGGCGGCGATCACCCACAGGCGCAGGGCCCGGAAACTCGGAACCCAGCCGGGGGGCATCGCCTTGACCGCTCCCGCGGACCAGGCCGCGTGCAGGGGATCGAGTTCATGGCAGGGCGCGGTCCGGGCCAGCGGCGTGCCCTCGTCCGAGACCGTCGACTCGGCTTCGAGGCCGGCCGCACGCATCTCGACGACGATCTGCTCTGCCCGCCAGCGGTCGGCGACCACGATCGAGACCCGCGTACCGGTTTCGGAGCGGACGGCCTGTCCGTGCGCCGCGAGCAGCCCCGCGAGGTCGGCGTACGCGGGCTGTTCGGTCTCCGCGGAGAAAAACGACAACTGGCCCACGATTCGAGACTAGTGCTGTGTCTCGGAAATAGGTGGGCGGTTCAGGTGGCGCGTTCGCGACGCGCGGAGCGCTGCGGAACGGGAGCCAGACAACAAACCGCTCCCGCCTCGACGAATCGAAACGGGAGCGGTGGTTTGCCCCGACTGCTTGGTGCAGTCACACGCGGGTCTTCTCAGACAGCGCGGACGCCGGTGGCCTGCGGCCCCTTGGTGCCCTGACCGACCTCGAACTCGACCCGCTGGTTCTCCTCGAGGGTGCGGAAACCGGATCCCTGGATCTCGGAATAGTGGACGAACACGTCGTCGGAACCCTCATCAGGCGCGATGAAGCCGAAGCCCTTTTCCGCGTTGAACCACTTCACAGTTCCCTGTGCCATTCTTGCAATCCTTTACATATCAACTGTCGCGACACGATGGGTCATCGTGTCGTGGCCGGTCGACCGCCATACCTCAAAGAGCCCCGCGAAGATCTGCATCGATCCGCCAAACTAACCTCAGTACCACGGCTGCAACATGCTTGTCGCCCACCGGGCGGTGGGTCGCGAAAGCTGCGGCCGGAACCAGTCAATCATGTTCGGCCCCCCAGCGATAGTCACACGAACCAAAGTGAGTCAAAACCTCGTCAAACTTCAGACCAACGACACCAGCCGGTAGCATCGACGCAGGTCGGAGACCCGTCGCTGCAACACTATTTCGAAGAGTTCTCACCAGAAGATGCAGTACTCCACATTCGGGACAGGCCTGTTGGCCCGCACCCTCGCGGGGTCCGACGCCGACCCCTCCCCGCTCACCCACCTCTCGGTAATCCCATCGCGCTCACCATCTTTCGACGCCTGGCCGGAGTGGGTGCCGCAGCCCCTGATCGACGCCTACGCCGACAACGGCATCGAGAAGGTGTGGACTCACCAGGCGCGTGCGGCCGACGCCGCATTCCGCGGCAATCATGTGGCTATTTGCACCGGGACCGCATCGGGCAAATCGATGTCGTATCAAATGCCCATTCTCACTTCTTTTCTGAACGAAAAGAATGCGACCGCGTTATACCTCGCGCCGACAAAAGCTCTCGGGGCCGACCAGATCCGGGCGGTGTCCTCGATCATCGCCGGGCGACCGGAGTTCGGGCACCTCCAGCCGTGCGCATACGACGGCGACACCGACCCCGAGATCCGGCAGTGGGCGCGCGCCCATTCGCGCTGGATCTTCACCAACCCCGACATGCTGCACATCGGCATCCTGTCCCATCACCACCGATGGCGTCAGTTCTTCCGGCATCTGCGGTTCATCGTCGTCGACGAATGTCACCACTACCGAGGCGTGTTCGGGTCTCACACCGCCCTGGTGATGCGGCGTCTGCTGCGGATCGCGCGGGCCGCCGGTGCCGATCCGGTCGTCATCGGCGCGAGTGCGACGGTCGCCGAACCGGCCGAGGCGCTGGGCCGGTTGATCGGTGAACCGGCCGTCGCGGTGACCGAGGACGCATCTCCCCGCGGGGAGCGGACCGTCGCCCTCTGGGAGCCCGATTTCCTGCCGGTGGTCACCGGCGAGAACGGTGCACCCGTCCGACGCTCGGCCGGCGCTGAATCCGCCCGACTGCTGGCCGATTTCGTGGTGGAAGGTGCTCGTACACTGTGTTTCGCCCGGAGCCGGCGGGGCGTCGAACTGACCGCACTCAGCGCACGACACCTGTTGTCACAGAGCGCCCCCGAGCTCGAGTCCCGGATCGGCGCGTACCGGGCGGGATACCTGGCCGACGATCGGCGACGTCTGGAGAAGGCCATCTCCGACGGCGAACTGCTGGGCGTGGCCACCACCAATGCGCTCGAACTCGGCGTGGACATCAGCGGACTCGACGCCGTGATCGTCAGCGGGTACCCCGGCACGGTCGCCTCGTTCTGGCAGCAGGCCGGGCGCGCGGGACGCCAGCGCGAGTCCGGCGACTCACTCGTCGTGCTCGTCGCCCGCGACGACCCGCTCGACACCTACCTCGTGCATCATCCGGAGTCACTCCTCGGCAAACCCGTCGAGGCCACGGTCACCGACCCCGCCAACCCGTACATCCTCGGTCCGCACCTGCTGTGCGCCGCCATGGAGAAACCGCTGTCGGACAGCGAGATCGACGCCTGGAACGCCCGCGACGTGGCGCAGGACCTGGCCGCCGACGGCCTGCTGCGCAAACGTAAGTCCGGCTGGTACGTCACGGCCGGAACCGAACCCCACGCCGACGTCGACATCCGCGGCGGCATCGGCGGGCAGGTCCTGATCGTCGACACCACGACGTCGCAGCTGCTCGGTACCGTCGACACCGGCCGGGCCATGTCGACGGTGCACCCCGGCGCCGTCCACATTCACCAGGGCGAGACCTATCTCGTCGACGAGCTCGATCTCGACGACGGTCTCGCGCTGGCGCATCCGGAGGACCCGGACTGGACGACGTCGGCGCGGGAGACGACGGACATCAGCATCACCGCGACGCTCGCGAGCCGGCGATTCGGCCCGCTGACGGTCGCGTTCGTGGAGGTCGACGTCACCCATCAGGTCGTCGGTTACCTGCGCACGTTGCGCACCGGAGAGGTGCTCGACGCCGTCGAGCTCGACATGCCCGAGCAGACCCTGAGCACCCGCGCCGTGATGTACACCCTCACACCGGAGGCACTCGCCGACGCCGGTATCGACGAGACCCGGTTGCCCGGTTCGTTGCACGCCGCGGAACACGCGGCCATCGGCCTCCTCCCTCTGGTTGCGACCTGCGACAGGTGGGACATCGGTGGACTCTCGACCGACCTCCACCCGGACACCGGTCTGCCGACGGTCTTCGTCTACGACGGGCACATGGGCGGTGCCGGTTTCGCCGAACGCGGGCATTCGGCGTTCCTGACCTGGATCGACGCCACCCGAGACGCCGTGGCCAGCTGCGGTTGTGAGAGCGGTTGCCCGTCCTGCGTGCAGAGTCCCAAATGCGGCAACGGTAACGATCCGCTCGACAAGAATGGCGCAGTAGCCGTCCTGGATCTTCTCCGTCGGGAATACTTGGCCCATGCATGACGAGGCATCCGACCGGGGGACCCACACGTATCGTCAGGTCACCCGACCCTCTCGTGCCTTCTTCCTGCTCGCCCGCCCGACGCAGAACACCGACCAGTTGCCGTCGTCCATCGGCGAGCGCGACGTGTTCTTCTCCGAAGACGAGGCGCTCGACGCCCTGGACCTCCACTACGCCTGGTGCGCGGCCCGTTCCGGAGGTTTCACCGATGTCGTGACCACGGCACAGTGGTATCTGCAGACGGCGATGGTCGGTCCGCGGGTCACCGCCTCCCTCGGTGAGGTCTATCTGGCGTCCACCGATGCCCACTCCGGTGAAACCTGGGCAGCGGCAGGCGGTTTCCTCACCGAGGGGGAACTCATCCACTGGTCGTCGTTCGTCCGGGCCGCCCGATCGTGGATTCCGCTGAACACCGGGACCGATGCGCTCGAACTCGCCTATCGCGGCGACACCGACGTGCACTTCCACCAATTGTGGTTCGCGCCCATGCAGTCCATCCGGGTGTATCCCAAGCGGATCTCCGTCGAATCCGACGGTCTCGGGTAGGGCCGCCCTTCGGCACGGGGTCAGTCCACCGGTCCCGCGCGCGCCTGGGCGGTGGCGTCGCTCGTCCCGAAGCTCCCGAGTGCCACCGGCACCCGAACCGTCACCACCACATCGTCTCCGGCGGTACGGCACTCCACGAGCTCGGCCCCCGAGTCCTGTCGGCGGCTCAGATCTCGTGCCGCCGCGCATGGATTCGGCTCACCCGCGGCATGCTCGATCGCCGCGGCCAGAGCGGACAGATCGGCCGCCGACTGGGCGCGGTGGCGGGCGAGCACCGCTGCCCCGACATAGATCACCATCACGAGAACCGCAGCCAGCGCCGCGATCACGAATGCGCCCAACACCGTTGCGTGACCGTCGTCGTCGGCGATCAGCCCACGACGGCGCGTCATGGCCCCACCCCCGGCGCGAACACCACCTGATCCGCACCTGTCGGCTCCTTGGCCGCGACCGCCCGGGCCGACACCGTGAGACCCGGCAGCATCGCCACACCCGATCGGACCTCGACCACGACGACCCGATCGTCCGCATCCGAGATCGACACCCGCGCATCATCTCCGACGAGCCGTTGCGCGACCTCGCGCCCCGAAGCATCACCCGCAGCGGACAGGCGAGCCACCTCGCGCGCCGCGTCGGTACAGCGGATCTGGGTGGTCACCGCGGCGACCGCACCCACGGCGATGAGCACCATCACGACGATCGCGGCGATCGCGTACGCGGCCTCGACCGTCACCATGCCTGATTCGTCGGCGAGCAGGCGTCGCAGCCACTTTCGGCGGTTCATCAACCGACCGAGGTGTTAAGCGCCTTTCCGATGATGCCCGTCAGGGCACTCACGATGTTGTCACCGGTGACCACCGTGTAGAGGATCGCCCCGAACGCCGCCGCGGCGATGGTGCCGATCGCGTACTCCGCCGTGGACATGCCTTCCTCGTCGGTCATCAGGCGCGTCATGTGCGCGCCTAGACGTCCGATCACATCGCTTCGATCGTGCGGCGCCGCGGCCTGGGTGGCGTCGTGGGTCCGGAACATGGTGCGTGACATGGTCTCTCCTGGGAGTCGATGGAACCGAGTGAACGGTGTTGCACGTACTTGGACGCAGCGCGTCGCCGTTCGGATCCCTCGGATTTGCCGACCCTGCCGTTCCGGCGCAAACCCCGACGATTCCCGGCTAAGAGGTCGACCACACCCCGAGTTCGTTGCCGCTCGGATCCGTGAAGTGGAACCTACGACCACCGGGAAAAGCGTAGGGGCCGTTCACGATCTCGCCACCCGCCGCGCGCACCCGCTCCACTGAGGCGTCGAGATCGTCGGAGTAGAGCAGCACAAGGGGACCACCGCGTACGGCCGCGACCTCGCTCGTCGCGAGACCCCCGACCTCGGGCAGGTCCGGGCCGCCCGGATTCGCGATTCCCGCGTATACGGGACCGTAGTCGTTGAACTGCCAGCCGAACGCAGCCGCGTAGAACGCCTGCGCCGCGGCCGAGTCGGTGACGGTGAGTTCGATGTAGTCGATGGCATGGTGTCGGTGCCCGGAGTCGGTCATGGAGAACATTCTGCGTCGTCGCACCGACAGATACGTCAGATCGAACCCAGAACCGACGAGGCGAGCCCGACGACGACCGGGACGATCCCGAGACAGATGAACGCGGGCAGGAAGCACAGTCCGAGCGGGCCACTGATCGCGACACCGGCCCGTTCGGCGGCGGCAAGTGCGTCGTCGTGCGCCCGGCGTCGAACATCGTCGGCGAGTTCGGCGAGACCGCCCGCCAGCGACGAGCCGGCCCGCGCCGACCGGCGCGCCATCGCGGCGAGTGCATCGAGATGGTCGTCGGACGTCTCGCCGTCCGGTCCGTCGAGCAGGGCCGACCATGCCGCGTCCGGATCGGCGCCCAGCTGCAGCAGGTCGGCGACGTGAGCGAGGGGCGCCGCCATCGACGCCGGCGCGCGTTCGGCGACCACCGAGGCCGCGGTCCCCACCGGCAGACCGGCGCGTAGGCACACCGCGAACAGATCGAAGGCCGCCGCGACCGCGAACGGGTCGTCGGCGGTGGGACCGGCACCGAGCCACCGCGGCGTGCGATCGGGCGGCGGCGGATCGGTCACCCGATAGAGCAGCCATCGCGGCGCAGGCCAGATCCACAGCGCGGCCGCGAGCAGCACCGCCGAACACGCAGTGCCGGTGAGGGCGCCGGCGATCAACGTGTCAGCACCTTGCCGGTGATGCGCTCGGACCAGCCGATCCCCGCCGCGACCAGAGCACACCCGACCACCAACAGGATCCCTCCCAGGCCACCGCCGAGGAGGACCTGGATCGGACCCGCACCGGTCGCCTGACCCAGGGCGATCCCGAGCAATGGCAGACCGGCGAGGACCGCCGCCGTCGCCCGCGGTCCCGACAGTCCGGCTCGTGTCCGATCCGCGAAGCCACGCCGCGCCTGAAGATCCGAACGCACCGCACCGAGCAGGTCGACCATCGGCAGGCCGCGGTCCTCGGCGATCTGCCAGGCCACGCCGATACGACGCCAGGACGCCTCGCCCGAGACCCTGCCCGCCAGGCCGGCCCCGGACACCGGGTCGATCACCGACCCGCCCAGGGCGGCCCGGAACGCCATCGACTCCAACCCGTTCGCGATCTCCGCTCCGGTGGCCGGGTCATGGGGCTCGCGACGACGGAGTTCGGCGACCGCGACCTCGCAGGCCCGGACCGGTGGCGCACCCACCGACAGTTCGGCGATCATCAGCGACAGCCCCAGGAGCAAGTCATCCGACTGGCGGTCGAGGCGCTTCTCGGCCGACCGCCGCCGACGTACCCACAGCACGACCGTCACAACGATCGCGGCAGCGACGGCGGCCGCCAGTCCGCCGATCAGGAGCGCCCCCAACGGGACCGTCATCGGGATCAGCACGGCCGGTGCCGATCTCCGGGCGGGGCGGGGTTGTCCGGACACCGTCTGGAGTCGGTGTCTCGCTCGCGGCGCGGCCGACAGCGGCAGCGCGACGCCCACGGCTCCCATGACCAGCGCGACGGCGACCGGCGTGGACATCATCGTCGGCCCCCCGACACCGGCCCACGCCCGGCGACCAACCGGTCGAAGTGATCGCGCTCCGCCGTGAATCCGCTGTTCCGCAACCAGATCGGCACGATCGTCACGCGTCCGGCGTCGTCGCGCCGGACGACCCCGACCTCGGCGAGTCCGCGGGTCCCGCCCGCGTTGCGCGCCACGCCGAGCACCACCTGCAGTGCGGCACCCAGCTGACTGTGGAGAGCGTCGCGGGCCATGCCTCCGAGGGCGGCGAGGGCCTCCATCCGCGCCGGCACCTCCGACGTCGAGTTCGCGTGGACCGTGCCGGCACTCCCGTCGTGCCCGGTGTTCAGCGCGGTGAGGAGGTCGATGACCTCACCGCCGCGAACCTCTCCGACGATGATCCGGTCGGGTCTCATCCGAAGTGCCTGACGGACCAGGGTCCGCACCGGCACCTCGCCCACGCCTTCGACATTCGACGCGCGCGCGACCAACCTCACCACCTGCTGATGGCGCGGGGCCAGTTCGAGCGCATCTTCGACGCAGACGACCCGCTCGCGCGGATCCATCGCTCCGATCAATGCGTTGAGCAGGGTCGTCTTGCCGGTCCCGGTACCGCCGATCACCAGGAATGCCAGGCGGTTCCGGAGGATGTCCCCGATGATCGGCACCACCTCGGACGGGATCGCGCCGCTCTCGACGAGGCTCGGCAGATCCTTGGATGCCGAACGCAGGACCCGCAAGGAGATACATGTACCGTCCGCGGCAAGCGGCGGGATGATCGCGTGCAGCCGCACGGTGTATCCGCGCCGACCGACGTTCGACAACTGCCCGTCGACCCAGGGCTGGGCGTCGTCGAGCCGCCGCCCGGCGCCCAGGGCCAGCCGACCCGCGAGGCGGCGTACCGACGCCTCGTCCGGGAAGCGGATCGTCGTCTGCTCGAGTCCGGATCCGCGGTCGACCCAGACCTCGTCGGGACCGGCGACCAGGATGTCGGCGATGTCGGGTTCGGCGAGGAGTTGCTCGAGCTTGCCCGCCCCGGTCAGCTCGGTCTGCAGGAAGCGGAGAGCGGCGAGCAGGTCGGTGTCACCCAGCACTCCCCCGGCCTCGGCGCGGATCGCGTCGGCGATGACGGCCGGACTCGGGTCGGCCGCGTCGGCGGCCAGTCGCGAGCGAACCCGGTCCAACAGCGCCTCGTCGGCCGGTCCGTCGATTCGCGCCTGGGTCACGACGCACGCTGTCGGCGCTCGGCGACTCTGGCGTGCACGGTGTGCGCCGCGCGTCCGAGCGGACTGCGGCGTCGCAACCGCAACGGACCACCCTCCAGCCTCCCCGCGAGACGGGGCTCCGGCCGATAGGCGGCGAGCAGTGGGAGTCCGATGGCATCGGCGACCTGTTGCGGACGCAACCCGCCGGGCGACGGTCCGCGCACCACCAGCTCGACGGCCACCTCGTCACCGACGACACGGTCGACGATGCGTCGAGCCGCGGCGCATCCGCCGACGGTGGGTGTGGTCACCACCACCACGACATCGGAGGACGCGATCGCGGCGCGCACCACCGGCGCGTCGGACCGGGGCAGGTCGAGCACGACGAGATCACCATGGGTGTGCCCGGCGTCGATCACCGCGGTGACCGCCTCGACACTCAACCCGGCGCTCGGCCGGCGTTGTGAGGTCAACACCGCCAGGCCCTCGCCCGCGCTCGGCAGCGCCTGGTGGAGCGCCGTACCGCCGACGACGCCGCCGTCGAGCGAGAGATCCTGCCACCGCAGCCCGCGGCGGCGCTCGATGCCCAGCAGGAGATCGGCTCCGGCGCCCATGTCGTCGAGGTCGAGCAGCAGCGTGGGCGACTCGGCACCTGCCGACGTCAGCGCGACCGCCGCGGCCAGGGTCGACGCCCCGGCACCACCGTGAGCACCGATGAGCGCCACGACACCCGCAGGTCGGCGCCTGGGCACCCGGCACTCCGTCAGTACCCGGACGAGGCGTCCTTCGTCGGCCGGGAGCGTCGACGCGTCCTCGATACCCAGTTCCATCGCCATCCGCCAGATGTGTGCTCCCGGTTCGGTCGCACTCACCAGTACGAGACCGGGTCGCCGAGGTGGGCGCACCCGGGCGAGAACGGCGATCGCGGACGGGTCGGCCGCGACGCCCCGGGCGGTCAGCCATTCGCGACGGCAATCGTCCGCCGGCGCGCTGAGCACGTGGTATCCGGCTGCGGCGGCGCAGCGTGCGACGTCGTCGTGGAGGTCGGGGTCTACGAGAACCAGGAGTTCATCGGGCATGCGGCCGATCATGCGACAGGCGCGGCGTTCCGACGGGCGGGATCGCGGGCGGTTGGGGATGGCGACGAAGGCTGTGGACAAACTCTCGCGACCGGCGGGGTCTCGGGATACAAAAGACCCCAGACAGAGGACAACCCCGGCCAGGGGGGGAGGAGGCCGGGGTCGTCACGTTTCAGCCCCGGGGGGTCGGGCTGAAACGTGACGGTATGAGAACCGGGTACCGATGACTATACACACGGGTTTGGATTATTTGCAAGCACAACAATCCCATTCACTAATGTCCGTTCTACTGCGGAGTAACCAGCAGATCAAATCAGACGCCCGTTCCGGGCGCATATTCGGGAATCGCGATTCAGGCTCGCGAATCGCGCAACGTCTTTGCAACGTTCCCGCTCGAGGCCGCCGAACTCCGAATCGGACACCTACCACCCCCAAACCAGCTGTCGATTCCGTCGAAGATGGTGCGTCACAGGGCGTTTCGTCCCCATCCGCAAGTCGTTCAACATTCCGGCGCGGAACGCTTGATGTGATCGGCATCACGGTGTAGAACAGTGGTTACGGAATCTCGGAAGGCCAAGTTCGATCCGGAAGAGAAGGAACGAACCCCCACGCCGAGCACTTCCCAGCACGGGCGGCAAGCACCCACGCGGAGCACGCCGCATATGGCAAAAGTGTTGTGCGCCTGCGACATCACAGTCAGGACGACCGACCGCCACCACTCGATGCGCCACCGCCTTCCCCTCGTGAGGCGCCAGGCCCGAGAGGAATGGCCCACAGCTGGCAGCACGTGGACGGTCAGTAATCCCGACTCGCGATCAATCGCCGAGGCGGTGACCACAACCCACCAAGCACGCTTGGTAACTTGAGTCCGTGCTACGCGGGCGGCAACCGCGTCGTTTACGACGCCGGTGGCCGCCCGCAGTGCTGTCCGGGCCGGGTTCGAGACCTCGCGAGACTAACCAGACCGGGCCGCGTCCGCGATCGACTTCGCCTCGGCCGCACCGGCTTCCAGGGCCTCGCAGCAGAAGATGATCCAGTCCCGCAGGCCCGACTCGGTACCAGCCCCGAAGTTCGTAGCCAACGTGCGATACTCGCCGACCCGCTTGAACCAGGTCACCTCCGGCACGCCGAGGCAGTGCGGGTCCAGCCCGGTCGCGGCGCCGACGAGCCGAGACGCGGCACGAGCGACGACACCGTTGGCAGCGGGGAAGGCGTCCACCGCCAGCAGCTCGCCGTGCACCACCGCCACGAGCACCGGCGCCGGGACCGAGGTGGCGCCGGTTGTCAACTGCCCCAACACGTTGAGACGTTCGGCGACATCCGTCCCACGCCGGGGCCGCCCGAGATCTTCCGGGTCGTCGACGAGGTCCGCGGCGGCGAGGGTGTGCAACCTCGCCAGCGCCTGCGCGGGAGCCCGGCGGATCACCGAGGTGAGTGTGACCAGCGAATCGCCGTCGAGGGCCTGCGACACCCGCATCGCGCCGGCCAAAATCGGGTCGTCGAAGTCGCCATCGCGTCGGAGCTCGACACTTCCGCCGTCGATCGCGGCCGAGGACCGGCCCGCCCGCCACGACGCCTCGGTGGCGGTCTTGTCCCATCCTCGCAGGTTGGCGGGGTGCCGGTGCACTGCGGAGAGGGCATCCCGTGCTCGATCGGCGGCGGCGGCGACGCCGGGCAGCTCCAGCAGGGGCAACAGTGGGTCGGTGGTCACGAACCGACGATAGTTGCGGCCGCGGACCGCTCACCAGGTCGCCCTCGGTTCGGTCGATCAGGGCTACGGATTCGGACACCCACGGTGTCAGCCGAATGGGCGCCGATGATCCATTGTTAGTCACCGTTTCAGATAATGCGCACCTGTAATTGTTCACGGTGTTCGTCAGTTGACTGACTGAAACGCATCGCTCCCGACGTCGGCGCGGTCCAGAGGGCATCCCGACCGCTCGTCGCCGCTTACCCGCCGTTCGTCGCCAATCGGCCGCGCTCACATACCGGACGGTTCCAGCCTAGACCGCGACGTGACTACGCTCACACTGATTGCCCGTTCTGACGCCAGGTCACCCTACTGTTGAGTGACCGCCGTCGACAGCGAAAGGCCCTTGTCACCGATGTCCTCCACCGTCCAGGCATTTCCTCCCTCCGACGAGTTCGCCGCCCAGGCCAACGGCACCGCCGAGATGTATGACCATGCCGATGCCGACCGCCTCGAGTTCTGGGCCGAGCAGGCCCGGCGGCTGGACTGGGCCACCGAGTTCACCACCACCCTCGACTGGTCCGACGCCCCGTTCGCCAAGTGGTTCGTCGGAGGCAAGCTCAACGTCGCGGTCAACTGCGTGGATCGGCACGTCGCCGCAGGCAAGGGCGACCGCGTCGCCATCCACTGGGTCGGTGAACCCGGCGACACCCGCGACCTCACCTACAGCCAGCTGCTCGCCGAGGTCAGCAAGGCCGCCAATTACTTCTCGTCCATCGGGCTGGTCGCCGGCGATCGCGTCGCCATCTACATGCCGATGGTCCCCGAGGCCCTGATCTCGATGCTCGCCTGCGCCCGCCTCGGCCTCACCCACTCCGTGGTCTTCGCCGGCTTCTCTTCCGGCGCGCTGCGCTCCCGCGTCGACGACGCCGAGGCCAAGCTCGTCATCACCACCGACGGGCAGTACCGCCGCGGCCAGCCGGCGCCGTTGAAGACCCAGGTCGACGAGGCGCTCGGCACCGGCGACGACGCCGCGAAATCCGTCGAGAAGGTCCTCGTCGTGCGTCGTACCAACCACGACCCCGACCTGAACTGGGTCGAAGGACGCGACGTGTGGTGGGAAGACACCGTCGACGAACAGTCGGGCACCCACGACGCCGAGGCCTTCGACGCCGAACACCCACTCTTCCTGCTCTACACCTCGGGCACCACCGGCAAGCCCAAGGGCATCGTCCACTCCTCCGGCGGTTACCTCACCCAGGTCAGCTACACGTTCCACTACGTCTTCGACCACAAAGAAGGTCGCGATGTCTTCTGGTGTGGCGCCGACATCGGCTGGGTGACCGGCCACTCCTACCTCGTCTACGGTCCGCTCTCCAACGGCGCGACCGAGGTCGTCTACGAGGGGACCCCCAACTCCCCCAACGAACACCGCCACTTCGAGATCATCCAGAAGTACGGCGTCACCATCTACTACATCGCGCCGACCCTGATCCGCACCTTCATGAAGTGGGGACGGGAGATCCCCGACGCCCACGATCTGTCCAGCATCCGGCTGCTCGGCAGCGTCGGCGAACCGATCAACCCCGAGGCCTGGAAGTGGTACCGCGAGGTCATCGGCGGCAACTCCGCGCCCATCGTCGACACCTGGTGGCAGACCGAGACCGGCGCCATCATGATCTCGCCGCTGCCCGGCGTGACCGCGACCAAGCCGGGATCGGCGATGAAGCCCCTGCCCGGTATCAGCGCCAACATCGTCGACGACCAGGGCAACCCCGTCGGCGCCGGTGAGCAGGGCTACCTCGTGCTCGACCAGCCGTGGCCGTCGATGCTGCGCGGGATCTGGGGCGACGACGAGCGCTTCCGCGACACGTACTGGTCACGGTTCGCCGAGCAGGGCTGGTACTTCGCCGGCGACGGCGCCCGCTACGACGAGGACCACGCACTCTGGGTCCTCGGACGCGTCGACGACGTCATGAACGTCTCCGGCCACCGCATCTCCACCGCCGAGGTCGAGTCCGCGCTCGTCGGGCACTCCGGTGTCGCCGAAGCCGCGGTCATCGGCGCGGCCGACGAGACCACCGGCCAGGGCATCGTCGCCTTCGTCATCCTGCGCGAGGGCGTGGAGAACACCGGGGACCAGCTGATCGCCGAACTGCGCCAGCAGGTGTCGGTGGAGATCTCGCCGATCGCCAAACCCCGCGAGATCAACGTCGTGCCCGAACTGCCCAAGACACGCTCGGGCAAGATCATGCGCCGTCTGCTCAAGGACGTCGCCGAGGGCCGCGAACTCGGCGACACCTCCACCCTCGTCGACCCGTCGGTCTTCGAAGCGATCCGCGCGAAGAAGGCCTGAGGCCGTTCGAGTTCTCCAGGGCCTGCCGACCTGAGGTCGGCAGGCCCTGCCCGTCTTCGCGCCACTCCATTCGACGGGTGGCTCGCCACCCCATTCGACGGGTGGCTCGCCACCCCATTCGACGGGTGGCTCGCCACCCGGACCGCCCGCGCATGGCAACATATGGCCATCAGCCGAACAACGGAGGATTCTGTGAGCCCCAACGAGCACGGCCTGCCCGACGCGGGCCGGGACTCCGTCCCGTCGATCCCGCTCTCCGACGCCAACGCCGGCCGCAACGGCGAGCCGACGATCGGAAGCCTGGTCAAGGACGCGACCGCCAGTGTCTCCACCCTGTTCCGATCCGAGGTCGCGCTCGCCAAGGCCGAGCTGGTCACCGAGGCCAAGAAGGCCGGCGCGGGCACCGGGCTGCTCATCGTCGCCGGTGTGATGGCGCTCTACGCGAGCTTCTTCTTCTTTTTCTTCCTCGCCGAACTGCTCGACGAGTGGGTCTGGCGCTGGCTGGCGTTCCTCATCGTGTTCCTCATCCTGGTGGCGGTCACGCTGATCGCCGCGTTCGTCGGATACCTGTTCTTCAAACGCGTGCGCGGACCCGCGAAGACGATCGAGACGGTCAACGAGCTGCCGACCGTCCTGCCCCACCGGGCCGCGGCGCACGACACCTCCACGCACCCGAGAATCCCGCCCGCCCGCGAAGGGTGATCCGTGAGCGAGGAGCCCGACCCCTCGACCGTTCGTCTCCCGGGTGATTGGGAGCATCTCGACGTCCGCGCCAACGGAGTCCGTTTCCACGCCGTCCAGCCCGCCGGCGTTCCCGCTGACGACCGCCCGCTGGTGCTGCTGCTCCACGGTTTCGGCGAGTTCTGGTGGAGCTGGCGACATCAGCTGACCGCGCTCACCGACGCCGGCTTCCGCGCCGTCGCCGTCGACCTCCGCGGCTACGGCGACACCGACAAACCGCCGCGCGGCTACGACGGCTGGACCCTGGCCGGCGACACCAACGGCCTCGTCCGCGCGCTCGGACACACCCGGGCCACCCTGATCGGACACTCCGACGGCGGCCTGGTCTGCTGGGCGACCGCCACGCTGCACCCGCGCGTCGTCGACCGGATCGTCGTCATCGCGTCCCCGCACCCCCGCGCCCTGCGTCGACGCGTGTTGCGCGACAAGGCACAACGCACACAGTTCCTACCTCTGTTCCTGCGCAACCAGATCCCCCGCCTCGGTGAACGGCAGGTCACCCGCGACGACGCGGCCTTCGTGTCCGACTACTTCGCGGAACGGTCGTCGGCTCCATGGCGCGGTGAACCCGACTACGCGCACACCGTCGAACTCAACCGGTCGGCCATGCTGATCCCCAACGTCGCGCACTGCAGCCTGGAGTACCGGCGCTGGGCGTTCCGTTCGCAGTTCCGACCCGACGGCGCCCGCTTCATGGAACTGATGGACCAGCGGCTGCATCTCCCCGTGCTGGCCCTGCGGGGCCGCGACGACCCGTACATCCTCGACGACGCGATGGCCGACAGTCACCGATGGGCCGCGCACCAGACGTATCGGCAGGTCGAGGGCAGCGGCCACTTCGTCCATCAAGAACAACCGGCCGCGGTGACCGAGCACATCCTCGAGTTCCTACGCCACGAACCCGCACCCACGGCCGACGGCGCGCGCCGATCGGCCCGCAAGGTCAGGCGAGGACGCAACGTTGCGTACTCACCCGCTCGCTTCGTCGCTCGGATTCGTCGAAGTCGGAGCGCACCTGACGGGCGGTGAGCACGAAACCGGTCTCGTCGGCGGCATTCTCGGCCGCACCGAAGACCACACCGAGCACCTCGCCGTCCGAATTCAGCAGCGGTCCACCCGAATTGCCCTGCCGGATCAGACCACGGACGGCGTAGACCTCACGGGTCACCTGCCCGGTCCGGTAGATGTCGTCACCGGTGTGGGCGAAGACCGCACGCACCCGCAGCGGGCTCACGTAGAACGGTCCGGCCTCGGGGAAACCGAGTGCGATGGCGTCGTCCCCGGTCGACGCGGGGCGTGAGGCGAACCGCAGGGCCGGCGCCCGGAGGCCCGGGACGTCGAGAACCGCGATGTCGTTCTCGCTGTCGAAGAGCACGACGCGCGCCGGGAGCTGCGCCCCCGTCGAGGTCTGGACCTCCAGCCGTTCGGTGCCCGCGACCACGTGCGCGTTCGTCATGACGCGCTCCGGAGAGACGACGAACCCGCTCCCCTCGAGAGCCTGCCGGCAGCTCGGTGCCACGCCTTCGATCTTCACCACGCTGGGACGCGCCTGCGTCACCACCGGCAGTTCGGCCAGCGCCTGATCGGGAGGGTCGACGTTCGTCGACGGGGTGCTGACGAACGGGAGCTTCGGGAGTCCCGAACTGTCCAGGAGCGCCTTGAAGTCGTCCGGGATGTCGTCGACCCACTGCGGCGACACCGCGTCGACGCCGGTGAGCACCTTCGAGTCCCGAACCGCCCCGGCGATCGCCGGGTCGGCGGACTCGCGCAGCGGGATCGCCAGCAGGCCCGCGGCCAGCAACACCGCGACCACCTGTAGGAGCGAGCCGACTCCGCTGTCGACGGCGCGCAGCCCGGGCGACCGGATCCCACCGCGAGCCGCACGTCCCAGAACCATGCCGGCGACCTCGCCGACGACCACGAGCACGACCAGCACCAGAATCCCGGCGAGCACCCGTACCTGCAGATCGTCGAACTGCTCGATCAGGCGGGGTGCGAGCAGCAGACCGGCGACGGCGCCGAGTGCGACTCCGATGAACGCCAGGGCCGAGGCGACCGCACCCGACCGGTACCCGCTGGCCGCCGCGAGCAGGGCGATGCCGATCACGATGATGTCGACCCATGTCGAGCCGGTCATCGGGCACCTCCGGACTCGGCGTTACCGGCGTCGACCACGTCGCGGTCGTCCGGGTGCAGTTCCGCGAACCCGGATTCCTGCCGGCTCCCGGCGAGCTCGATCATCTTCTCCAGCGAACGAACGTCGGCGGAGTCCCACGGACGGTCCCAGCCGGACACTTCGCTGATGGCGGCGATGAGCCCACCCGTGAATCCCCAGACGAGCAACTGGTCGACGAAGAACGCGGGCCCCTTGTAGACGATGCCGACCGCCTTGCGGCGGACCTGGAACCGGTTGTCCGGGTTCAGCAACTCGCGCAGATTGATCCGGTCCACGCGCGCGGTCTCGCCCTGGTCGACGACGCGCACCTCGCTCGGGCGGTGCCAGTAACCGATCACCGGGACGACGTCGAAGCCCGAGACCCCGACGGGAAAGCTCGGCAGGGTCGCGAGGATGGTCACCCCGGATGCGTCGAGGCCGGTCTCCTCGGCCGCCTCGCGCAGCGCGGTGCCCACCGGGAAGTCGTCGCCGGGATCGGCCGCGCCCCCGGGGAACGCGACCTGCCCGCTGTGCTGGCGAAGTGTGGGAGCGCGCTCGGTCAGCAGGACCTCGGCGTCGGCCGGCACCCCGCCGGGATGATCGTCGGCCGACTCCCACGAACCCGAGAACAGGATCAGAACGGCCGCCGACCGGGAGTTGGTCGGCAACATCGACGCCCAGCGCGATCGATCCCCGCCGCGGTTGTCGACGCTTTTCCTGACGGCGCTGACATCGTCGGTCAACGCCTGCAGCCACGGCGGGATCTCGTCACGCGGGACCAGCGGTCCCGCATCGGCGCGCGAACGCCCGCTCATATCCGCACGCCCAGATGCTCGGCCACCGAATCGGCGATCTCCTCCGGACTGTCGAAGACACCGGGATAGACCTCGGCGACCGTGCCGTCGGGTCGAAGGAAGACGGTCGACGGGAACACCCTGGGCGCGTTGATGGCCGCGGCCACCTTTCCGTCGAGGTCGAGCACGGACGGCAAGCGGACTCCGATCTCGGTGAGCAGCGTCAGCGGGAAGAACGGGTTGCTGCCGCCTTCCTTGGCGTGCAGGGCCAGCACGGTGACCCGGTCGCCGGCCCGCGCGGCGAACTCCTCGAAGTAGGGCAGCTCGGTCTTGCACGGACCGCACCACTGCGCCCAGACGTTGATGACGAGCGGTCGGCCGGCCGTCGAGGCACCGAGGTCGTAGGGCGCTCCGGTACTCAAGCAGGGTTCGACGACGCCGTCGAGGACGGAGTCCGGCGACTCCGGCAGTCCGGTGACCGGGCAGTCCGGCAGGTCGGCGGTGCTGCGCGCCTCCGCCAGACGCGCCTCGTCCACCGGCGCATCGATCGGGCGGACTCCACTCGACGAGGGCGGTGCGCTCGACATCGGCGACGGATCGTCCCCGCGCGGCCAGATCGCCACGATCAGCGCGATCATCACGACCACGAAGACCACGGTCCACCGCGCGGCAGGTGGAAACCGAGAACCCCGGGGTGACGTCGGCCCGCTTGGTTCGCTCACGGGGCCGCGATCCCGGCCAGCGCGAGGAGATGCTCGGTCTCCGGCCCTTTCACCAGGGCCGCGGCCTCGGCCTTGTCCATCGGTCCGGTGCCCACCGACGGACAGTCCTTGGCGAGGACGCACACCCCACACGCCGGCTTGCGCGCATGACACACCCGTCGGCCGTGGAAGATCACCCGGTGCGACAGGTCCGTCCACTCCCGCCGCTCGATCAGCTCGCCGACGGCGTGCTCGACCTTCACCGGATCGGTCTCCTCGGTCCACTGCCAGCGCCGGACCAGGCGGCCGAAGTGGGTGTCGACGGTGATGCCGGGCACACCGAACGCGTTGCCCAGCACCACGTTCGCGGTCTTGCGCCCGAACCCGGGCAGCGACACCAGATCCTTCAGATTGTCCGGGACCTCCCCGTCGAACCGCTCGACGAGCGCCTGCCCGAGTCCGATGATCGAGTTCGCCTTGTTCCGGTAGAAGCCGGTGGGACGGATCATCTCCTCGAGCTCGGTGCGGTCCGCCCCGGCATAGTCCGCGGCCGTCCGATACCTGGCGAACAGCGCGGGGGTGGTCATGTTCACGCGCACATCGGTGCACTGCGCCGACAGGATCGTCGCCACCGAGAGCTCGAGCGGGTCGGTGAAGTCGAGTTCGCAGTACACGTGCGGGAAGGCGACCTGGAGGGTCCGATTCATCCGCCGAGCGCGCCGGACCAATCCGAGATGGGTCTCCTGCTTGCGTGCCGGGGTCGGTCCCGCGGCCGCAGACTTGCGTGCGCTCACCTGATTCAGGTTAGCGATGCGCACGGCGAAGCCCGATTCCGCTGGCCCCCGACACGGGGCGAAGCACTCTCACACACCTCCTGAATGGAACATCACCGCAGGTCAGAACCGCGTGTTCGCCCTGGGAGAAGGGCTGGTCACGGCCACATCGGCGTGCTCACGCGCAACCTACGGTCAGGTAACAAGTCAATGACGGCGGCCCTCTCGATGCGGTTCCGGGCGGGTCGATTGTGTTTACTTGTCCCCATGCACGGTCTCGCGGCGCTGCTGTTCCCGGCTGTACTCATGTTGTTCGCCATGGGCATGGACAAGGTCCAGTCCCGGATCGACCGCTCGGCGGTCTCACGCGATGAGGTGGAGGACTTCCTCGACTCGGCCGACGCCCAGAACGTCCAGACCCTCGCCCGCGAGGGCATGCCGGCCGCGCTCGACGAACTCCGCGACCGACGGGTCACCCGTCACGAATCAGCGGTGTCCGGCCACACCGAATCGCCGCAGCGGGCCAGCTGACCGGCCGTCGCCGCCCCCGCTTCCGTACCGCCCGACCACCGCGTCGACACTCCGCCAATCGGACACACCCGCAATGAGCTTCCAGTGACCCATCCAACACATATGCTTGTGCGCGGGGTAGCGTAGCCAACGGCGCGATCTGACGCGGGCTGTAGAGAGATTCGAGAAAGGTTCCCTAGGTGGAAGAAGTACTGGCGCGGGCGGGCATATTCCAGGGCGTCGAGCCCTCCGCCGTCGCGGCGCTGACCAAGCAGCTTCAGCCCGTCGACTTCCCTCGCGGACACGTGATCTTCCACGAAGGCGAGCCCGGCGATCGGCTCTACATCATCATGTCCGGCAAGGTGAAGGTCGGCCGACGCTCGCCCGACGGACGCGAGAACCTGCTGACGATCATGGGCCCGTCCGACATGTTCGGCGAACTCTCCATCTTCGATCCCGGCCCCCGTACCTCGTCGGCGACGACAGTCACCGAGGTCCGCGCGGTGTCAATGGACCGTGACGCGCTGAAGGCGTGGATCAAGGACCGTCCGGAGATCGCCGAGCAGCTGCTGCGCGTGCTGGCACGCCGCTTGCGCCGCACCAACAACAACCTCGCCGACCTCATCTTCACCGACGTGCCCGGTCGCGTCGCCAAGCAGCTCCTGCAGCTTGCGCAGCGCTTCGGCACCCAGGAGGGCGGCGCGCTGCGCGTCACCCACGACCTGACCCAGGAAGAGATCGCCCAGCTCGTCGGCGCATCGCGCGAGACCGTCAACAAGGCGCTCGCCGACTTCGCCCAGCGCGGATGGCTGCGCCTCGAGGGCAAGAGCGTGCTCATCGCCGACTCGGAGCGTCTCGCGCGCCGCGCGCGCTGACTCGAGTTCACCACGAAGCCGCTCGCTCCTCCGGGAGCGGGCGGCTTTGCTCCTCCCCGCTCCCTGAGGTGCGAGCGGCGTTGCTCCTCCCCGCTCCCTGAGGTGCGAGCGAAGCGAGCCTCGAAGGGTCAGGCCTCGCGCAAATACTCCAACTGTGCCTTCACCGACATCCGCGCGGCGGGCCACAGCTTCTTGTCGACGTCGGAGTACACCTTGCGCACCACCTTCATCGGCTTCGCGTCGCGGGCCGAGACACCCATCGTGTCCAGAGCGGCGACGATCTGGTCGATCCGCTCCTCGCGATGCGCCTTGTAGTACCGCGCGACGGGGCCCAGATCGGGATGGTCCGGACCGTGCGCCGGGAGCAGTGCCGCCCCTTCCCCTTCGACGATCAGACGGTTCAGCGAGTTCAGATAGTCGCGCAACCCGCCGTCGGCGGGATCGAGCACGGTCGTGCCACTCCCGAGGATCGTGTCGCCGGTCAGGACCGCACGTTGTCCGTCGTGTTCGACGAGGAAGCTGACGGAATCCCCCGTATGTCCCGGGGTGAACAGCACCGTGATCCGCAGACCCGCGGCCTCGATCACCTCACGATCCCGCAGTGGCGCCCCGTTGCGGCAGTGCTTCTCCAACCGAGCACGTACCGGCGCACCCGTGCGCTTGTGCAGGCGCGACACCCCGCCGGTGTGGTCGAAGTGCCGATGGGTCACCAAGACCAGTGCGACCCCGGGCAATTCGGCGAGGCGCCGGGCGTGGTGTTTGTACTTCGGCGGTCCCGGGTCGACGACCACGCATTCCTCGCTGCCGGGAGCGCGCAGCACGTAGGTGTTCGTGCCGTCGAGTTCCATCATCCCGGAGTTGTCGCACAGCAGGACCGACGCGAAGGGGGTCACTTCCCGCAGCACCCCGTAGGCAGGGTGCGTGGGTGCGGCGTCGTTCGGTGAGCTCATGGTCCCCGAGCCTATCCACTCGGTGCGGAGAACCGGGCGAAGCCCGACGATCCGACCATGCCGAGTCGATCCCCGGGTCAGACCCCGCCGACCGTCGCACCGTTCACGGACTGCTCGCCGGCCGACCCGTCCACCACCGTGGGCGCCACCTGATCCTGCAGGCTGCGCAGCAGCGCGGCACCCTGGGTGATCACACCGGTCATGATCTCGTTGACGCCCTCGGCCCCGTTGTACACGGTGAGGTTCGCGGTGCTGAGGCCCTTGGCGACCTCGCCGACGAGCGTGGGCAGGGCCTCGATGAGCTGCTGATCGAGGGCGATGCGGTTGTGCTGTGCGGCGGCCGCCGACTGGATCTCGACCGCCTTGGCCTCCGCCTCGGCGATGATCTGTCGTCGTAGCGCCTCGGCCTCGGCCGGTTTCACCACTTCGGAGATCAGTTCCTGTTCACGGAGTTCGGCCTGCGCCTGCGCGAGCACGGACTGTTCGCGGATGACCTCTTGGTTGACCCGCGCCTGCGCGAGCGGACCGGCCTGGGCGGCTTCGGCATTGGCCTTGTCGGTCTCGGCCTTGATCGCAGCCCGCTTGATCGCGGTCTCCCGCTCGTAGTCGGCCTGGTTCCGCAGCGACTCCTGCTGCGCCTTCGCCGACTCCTGGTCGGCGCGAGCACGCTCGACCGCCGCCTCGCGCTGCACCTTGGCGATGTTCGGGGCAGCCAGCGCGTTGATGTAACCGGAATCCATGTCGTCGATCGACTGGATCTGGAACGAGTCGACGACGAGACCGATCGATCCCATCTCACGCTTGGACGCGTCGAGCACCTGACGGGCCAGGGTGTCGCGCTCGCGGATGATCTGCTCGACGGTCATCGAGCCCACGATGGAACGCAGGTGACCCGAGAAGATCTGTCCGGTCAGCTGATTCATCTCGTTCTCCTGCTCGGAGATGAAGCGCTGTCCGGCGTTGACGATCGACGCCACGTCATTCCCGACCTTGTGGGCGATGACCGCCCGCACGTTGAGTTGGATGCCCTGGGTCGTCACACAGACCTCGCGGATCGTCGCCTCGTGCAACGCCATCGACAGGAAACGGACCTTCCGGAAAAAGGGCATGACCCACTTCCCGTGCCCGACGACGACCACGAACGGCGCATCGTCGAAGTCGGACTTGGCGCCGGAGATCAGCATCGCCTCGTCGGGTTCGGGAACGTAGTAGCCGAGCATGGTCTCTCCTCGGGCGGCAGGCGGTATGTGTCGACGTCAGATCCTGCCGCATCCGGGACGTTTCGACGATCGGTTGTTCACATGGTTCGGTTCGCCGTGTCGGGGACCGGTACCCATGGCTCGACGTCGACGACTCGGCCGGAACGTTCGGCGATGACCAGAACGGGCGCGTCGAGCCCGATCGGTGCGGCGGCGCGGGCGAGGAACCGCTCGGTTCCGCCGGCCAACGGCAGTTCGATCTCCCCGAGGAGTTCGCCGCCCGGTATCGACATCGTCACCGTCCCTGTACGCCCGACGAGTTGCGATGCTGCCATCCGACGGCCTCCCCAGTGTCCCCGATCCGTGTGTCGAACCCTAGGCCATGGCGGTCCGTCGTCGGTCGCGGACACCGTCGAGCACCACGTAGGCCGCCGTGAGCACCGCGATCACGGCGGCGCCGAGCACCAGCACCCCGTAGCCGAAGGCCCCGACGACGAGTCCGGAGAGCGCGCCCGCCGCCGCGCCGGCCAGACTCATCGCGGTGTCCGAAACCCCCTGCGCCGGTGCGCGTCGCGCGGTGTCGACACTGTCGGTGAGGAGCGTGGAGGCCGCCACGGTCGACGCCGACCATCCCACGCCGAGCAGGACCAGCGCGACGACGAGACCCGTCTGAGATTCCGCGAAGACGAATCCGACGACGCAGCTGACGACGAGTGTCGCCTGACCGCCGAGGATCACCGGGATCCGGCCGGTCCGGTCGGCGAGCAGGCCCATCACCGGTGCGAGCGCGTACATCCCGGCGATGTGCGCGCTGATCGACAGGCCGACCAGCGTCACCGAGGCGCCCCCGTGATGCATGTGGACCGGCGTCAGCGCCATCACCCCGACCATGACCGCGTGCGCCGACACCACCGCGGCCATCGCGGCCCGCGCCGGCGGCGAGTGCGTGATCGCCGAGAGCCCCTCGGCCAGCGACGCTTTGACACGACCCCCGTCCGTGTCGCCGGTCGCCACGACCAGCGGGTCGGGGCGGAGGCCGACGAACAGCACGGCCGCCGCCCCGAGGCACCCGACCGCACCCACGAGGAACGGTCCCGACAGATCGGCCATCGCGAACCACCCGGCGACGGTGGCGCCGATCGGGACCACCGCCGGCCCGATCACCGCGCCGACCATCGTCGTCCACACCACGAGCGAGAGGTCGCGGCCACGAGTGCCGGCCGACGACAGATCCGTTGCCGCGAAACGTGCCTGCAGGCTCACCGCGGTGCCCGACCCCACCCCGGCCATCCCGACGAGCATCAACGCGAACCAGCCGCGATCGACGGCGGCGGCCACGACCAGCGAACCGGCCCCGGCGATCACCAGGCCCGTGGTCAACGCGGGACGCCGCCCGCGTCCGGCGGCCAAGGACGCCAGCGGGAGACCGGCGGCCGCGGCCCCCAGCGTGACCACGGTCGTCGGTATCCCGGCCAGGGACGCCGTTCCCGACAGTTCCTCACCGAGGATCGCCCCGAGCGCCAGCGCTCCGCCCATCGACAGGCCGGCCAGGATCTGGGCCGTGCACAGCAGGACGATGGTCCGCCGTTGCAGAGCGACGTTCTCACTCATGATTGCGGACGACCGGGTCTGCTCCGCATCCGCAGCGAATTGATCGTGCCGAGAACACCCGCAGCGAGTGGGACCACAAGCGCCACCTGTAGCGCGACCGGCCGGACTTCGGTGTTGATCCGGATGATCTCGTCGCTTACGTCCGTGGGCTGCCCGGCCAGCAACTCGGTCAGTTGTGTATTGCTCATGACCTGTGCGTCGTCGTCGAGCACCTGCGCCACCCGCTGCTGTTCCGAGGGCGCCAGGACCTCGCTGGACTCTGCCTCGCGCGCGAATCCGAAGGCGAGCGAGGCCAACAGGATCGCACCGGCACTCGCGAGTCCGAAGGACAGACCGAATGATCCGGCCGCAGAGTTGGTTCCGGCCGCCTCGCTCACACGCTCGTCGCTCATCGGCCCGAGCGTGTAGTCGTTCAGCTGCGAGACGAGCAGCCCCAGGCCGGCACCCGCCACGACGAGTGGCACGACGAGACCCCAGCCGAAGTCCGCCCGCGGCACGATCGGGAGCAGAACCGCGACCCCGAGCGTGAGCAAGCCGAAACCGATGAGCACCACCGTCGACGGGGGCCGGGTGTGTGTCCGCCGACCGGCGACCAGCGCGACCGCGAACATGCTGAGCGACAGGGGCGCCAGGGACAACCCGGCCTCCATGGCGTCGTACTCGAGGACCATCTGCAGATAGATCGGCAGCGAGATCATGATGCCGCCGAGAGCGATCTGCTGCAGCAACTGCTGGCTGACGCCCAGGCGGAACGGCTTGGAGCGAAACAGGTCCGGGTCCAATAGCGTGGGCCGCCCGGCGCGCCGCCGGCGGGTCAGCCACCAGGTCAGTCCGCCCAGACCCGCGGCACCCAGGACCAGCAGGATGCCGACGGCCTCACCGCCCTCCTGCCAGACGAGGATCCCCAGCACGATCCCACCCATTCCCAGCACCGAGAGCAGCGCACCGACGGGGTCGACTCCCCGTGGACCCGTGTACTCGACGTCGCGGACCAAACCGACGCCGCACAACACGATCGCGATGATGACGACCTCACCGACGAAGGCGATCCGCCAGGACAGGTATGTGGTGATGAAACCGCCCAGGAGCGGGCCGACGGCGGCCGCGATCGCGGCGGCGGCGCCCACGAGGGCGTAGACCCGCTTCTGGTCGCCGCCGTGAAAGTTGCCGTGTACCAGCGACTGCATCGCGGGCAGGAGCAGGGACGCCCCTATCCCGCCGACGATCGCCCAGAAGACGATGATCGTCGTGAGACCTTGTGCGAGCGCCATGGCCGACGCGCCCACGGCATAGGCGAGCAAACCGATCACGTAGGCCCGCCGGCGACCGATCAGATCCCCGACCTTGCCCCCGATCAGGATGAACGCGGCGGACACCAACGCCTCGAGGGCAATCGCCGACTGCACACCGCTCACGGTCGTGTCCAGATCACGGACCACCGCCGAGATCGACACATTCATGAACGAGGTGTCCACGACGAGAACGAACATCGCCATCGCGAGGAGCAGCGCGAGGACCCGCTGCTTTCCCGACAGCGGCGTCGCGGCCTCGGAAGCCGTCGAATCGCTGATGATGCACCGCCTCTACGACGATCGGGTCGCGACCCGTCCGCTGCGGGGTCGACGAGGAGAGCATAGTTCGGCCGATGCCGTTCCACAGCGCTGTCCGCCGAGTCCGGCCACCTCAGCCGACGATCAGGTCGTACCCGAGCTTCCCCACCATCACGACGACGACGGCCAGCAGGACCCACCGCACGAACGAACTGCCGCGGCCGATCGCCATGTGCGAGCCGATCTGGGCGCCGACGATGTTGGCGACGGCCAGGCCGAGACCCAAGAGCCACAGCACATTTCCCTGCAGGCCGAAGACCGTGAGGGCGCCGAGGTTGGTACCGGTGTTGATGACCTTCGCCATCGCCGAGCTCTCCAGGAAACTCGTCCCGACCAGCGCGGTCAGGCTGATGATGAGGAAGGTACCGGTCCCGGGACCCATCACCCCGTCGTAGAAGGCCACGACGACACCGGCCAGCACGAGGCCCGCGATCGTCGAGACGCGCGAGCGCGGTCCCGTCGACGCGTCAGTCCCGAAGCCGGGATTGAGCGCGACGAACAGTCCGACGCCGACCAGCATGACCAGCACGATCGGCGTGAAGATCTCGGTGGGCAGGACGACGGCCACCGTCGCGCCGAGGGCCGAGAAGGCGAGCGCCGCAACGAACACCGGGATCAGGCGACGAAGATCGATCCGGACGTGCCGCACGTAACGCCACGCTGCCGACGCGGTCCCGAAGACCGCCGCCAGCTTGTTGGTCCCCAGGGCCGTCGCGATCGGCAACCCCGGCTGGGCGATCAGCATCGCCGGGATCAGGACGAGGCCACCGCCGCCGACCACGGCGTCGACCCACCCGGCCGCGGCGGCTGCCACGACCAGCAGCGCGACGTCCAATGGAGACGTCAGGCCACTTCGACGATCAGTTCCACCTCGACCGGCGCACCGAGCGGGAGTTCGGCGACGCCGACCGCGGACCGGGCGTGCACACCGGCGTCGCCGAAGATCTCACCGAGGACGTCCGAAGCCCCGTTGATCACGGCCGGCTGACCGGTGAAGCCCGGTGCGGACGCGACGAACCCGACGACCTTGACCACCCGGACGACCGAGTCGATCCCGACGAGTGCGTGGATCGCGGCGAGCGCGTTCAGCGCGCAGACCCGGGCTGCTGCCGTCGCCTCGTCCGGCCGAACGACGCCTTCGGCGCCCTCGTGGACCTTGCCCCGCGCCGACAGTTCGCCGTCGACGATGGGCAGCTGTCCCGAGGTGTAGACGAGGTTGCCGGTGCGCACGGCCGGGGTGTAGCTCGCCACCGGTGGCACCACCGACGGGAGTTCGATGCCCAGTTCGGCCAGACGATCGGTCCACGTGGTCGCCATGGTCAGCCCTTCGGTCGCTTCAGGTAGGCGACGTGCTGCTCGCCGGTGGGACCGGGCAGAACCGAAACCAGTTCCCAACCGTCTGCGCCCCACTGATCGAGGATCTGCTTCGTGGCGTGCGTCAGCAGCGGCACGGTCACGTATTCCCACGCGGTCACTTCACTCATGGACTCACCCTATCTGGCGACGGTCAATGGATAAGGTGTTGCGGTGGCCAACGAACAGGGCTCACGATCCGGGTCGGGCGAGGCGCTCGATTCCGGCGTGACAGACAACTCCTCCGTCGCGCGCGAGAACGAGTGGCCGGCGGCCGCCGCGCGCGCTCGCCTGCACTTCGTGACGGGCAAGGGCGGCACCGGCAAGACCACGATCGCCGCGGCGCTCGCACTCGCGCTCGCCGCCGACGGCAAGAAGGTCCTCCTCGTCGAGACCGAGGGTCGCCAGGGCATCGCGCAGGTCTTCGACATCCCGCCGCTGCCACCCACCGACACCCGCATCGCGACCGCCGAGGGCGGTGGCGAGGTGTCCGCGCTGGCCATCGACATCGAGCACGCCCTTCTCGAGTACCTCGACATGTTCTACAACCTCGGCTTCGCCGGCCGCGCGATGAAGCGGATCGGCGCGATCGACTTCGTGACGACCGTCGCTCCCGGACTCCGCGACGTCCTGCTCACCGGCAAGATCAAAGAGCGCATCATCCACACCGACAAGCAGGGCAACCGCGTGTACGACGCGGTGGTCGTCGACGCGCCGCCGACCGGCCGGATCGGCAATTTCCTCGACGTCACCCAGGCCATGGCCGACCTCGCCAAGACCGGCCCGATCCGCAACCAGAGCGAAGGTGTCGTCCGCCTGCTCCACTCGGAGGAGACGATCATCCACCTGGTGACGCTCCTCGAGGCGATGCCGATCCAGGAGACGATCGAGGCGATCGACGAACTGCGGGGCAAGAACCTCAACCTCGGCAGTCTCGTCATCAACCGCGTCAGCGAACCCCACCTGCCGGCCGAGGTGATCGACGAGATCGCCGAAGGTCGGGTCGACGCGGGGCGTGTCGAGGACGGCCTCACCGCCGCCGGACTCAAGCTCGCCGACGGGGACCTGGCCGGCCTGCTCACCGAGACGATCGAGCACGCGACCCGCCTGCAGGCGCAGCAGATCGCCAAGGCGCAGCTCGACGAGGTGGAGATGCCGACACTCGAACTGCCGTCCCTCGGTGACGGCGTCGACCTGGGGTCGATCTATGAGCTGGCCGACCTCCTCCAGAAAGCGGGTGCGTGATGCCACTCGACCTCAAGATGGGCGCGGTGCTCACCGACCCCGCGACCCGCGTCGTGATCTGTTGCGGCGCAGGCGGAGTCGGCAAGACAACGACTGCTGCCGCGATGGCGATGTACGCCGCCGAACAGGGCCGGACCGTGGCCGTGCTGACGATCGACCCGGCCCGGCGCCTGGCGCAGTCGCTCGGGATGTCCGAACTCACCAACGACCCGCAGCCGGTCGCGATCGACGGCAAGGGCACGCTCGACGCGATGATGCTCGACATGCGGCGCACGTTCGACGAGATGGTGCTCGAGTACTCCACTCCCGAACGCGCCGAGGCGATCATGCAGAACGCCTTCTATCAGACGGTCGCCTCGTCGTTCTCCGGGACGCAGGAGTACATGGCGATGGAGAAGCTCGGCAAGCTTCTCGAGCAGGACCACTGGGACCTGATCGTCGTCGACACCCCGCCGTCGCGCAACGCACTGGACTTCCTCGACGCCCCGCAGCGGTTGGGGTCGTTCCTGTCCGGGCGTCTGATGAAGGTGCTGGTCGGCGGCGGTCGCGGCGTCGGCCGGATGGTGACCGGCGCGATGAGCCTGGCCATGCGGGGTGTCTCGACGATCATCGGCGGCGAGATGCTCCGCGACGTGGCGACCTTCGTGCAGTCACTGGACTCGATGTTCGGCGGCTTCCAGGACCGCGCCGCGAAGACCTATGCCCTGCTGAAACAGCCGGGCACCCAGTTCGCGGTGGTGGCTGCGGCCGAGGCCGATGCCCTGCGGGAGGCCGCGTTCTTCGTCGACCGCCTGTCCGAGGAGTCGATGCCACTGGCCGGACTGATCCTCAACCGGACCCACCCGAACCTGACGTCGATCCACGAGGAGGCAGCGCTGGTCGCCCTCGAATCGGTCAACGACGAACTGGCTCGCGGTGTACTCCGGATTCACGCGGATCGGGCCGCCACCGGGAAGCGCGAACTCCATCTGCTGCAACGGTTCACGGCGTCGCACCCGCGGGTGCCGATCGTCGGGGTCCCGGCGCTGCCGTTCGAGGTGGCCGATGTGACCGCCCTGCGCGCGGTGGCCGAGCAGATCACCGGCCGCGGCTGATCACCGAGCGCGACGAGCCGTCCCCCGCTGGTTGAGAAGGCGAGGAGCGTGCGACGAGCCGCCTCCCGCTGGTTGCAGGCGAGGAGCGTGCGCCGAGCCCCCCCCCTGCTGGTTGAGCAGGCGAGGAGCGTGCGACGAGCCGTGTCGAAACCACTCGACACGGCTCGGCGGAGAAGAGGTCAGACGGCGTCGCGATGACGCCGGCGCTGCGCGGCGAAGAACGCCGACCAGGACGTGACCTCGGGGTGCTGGCGGAGGAGTGCGCGACGCTGACGTTCGGTCAGTCCGCCCCAGACGCCGAACTCGACGCGGTTGTCGAGTGCATCGGCACCGCATTCGAGCTGCACCGGGCAGTGGCGGCAGATCGTGGCGGCTTTGCGCTGGGCCGCGCCCCGCACGAACAGATCATCGGGGTCTCCCCCTCGACAACGCGCCTGAGCAACCCACGCCAAGCGATCCTCTTCGTTGGAAACTGCCGCTGTCGCCATCCGCCACCCCTACCTGTCGTATCTGCGTAGCTGCGAGAACGTCTCAACCTCGCTGCTCAAGCCACATTTGCAGCGAACTGTTAAGTGAGTCACATTCTGCACTCAATCTAGGGATCTGTGCTTGGGGGCGCAACCCCTGGAGCGAACAAAGTGGGACAACCGTGCAAACTCATCCGAACGGACGGCCCCGCGGGCGGCGGCCGCCGGCGCATCCGCCGGCGATCCTCGGGCACCCCGACCGTCGGCTCGGGACCACGCTGCGCCGATGCCGCGGGCGAGGCAGGACGATGTTCGGAACGAACGCACGTATCCTGTCGGGGTGATGTCGAAGAAACTGTGGTCGCTGGCGTGGGCGAGCCTGCTGGCCGGAGTTCTCGTCGCCGGCCTGCTGTACCCCGTGGCCAGCGGAATCGGCGTCGTCTCCAACCGAGCGGCGGCCGCTGTCGAGAACGTGTCCTCCGAACTGCTCAACGGCACGTTGCCGGAGGTCACCACGATGACCGACGTCGACGGGAAGCCGATCGCGGTGCTATTCGACCAGTACCGGTATCAGGTGGGCTACAACGACATCTCCCCCGACATGATCCGAGCGATCATCTCCGTCGAGGACCGGCGGTTCCTGGAACACGACGGCGTCGACTGGAAGGGCACCATCCGTGCCGCTTTGAAGAACTCGTCGTCGGGCGAGGTCCAGCAGGGTGCGTCGACGCTCGACCAGCAGTACATCAAGAACTATCAGCTCCTGGTGCTCGCACGGACCGAGGCGGACCGCCAGGCCGCGATCGAGACCACGCCCGCGCGCAAGCTCCGCGAGGTGCGCATGGCGCTCACCCTCGAGCAGACCCTGATCGACCAGGCCAAACGCGACAAGGGACTCGACGACGCCGCCGCCAAGCAGGAGGCGAAGAAGCAGATCGTCACGCGGTACCTGAACGTCGTCCCGTTCGGCAACAACGCCTACGGCATCGAGGCCGCCGCGCAGACCTACTTCGGCATCCCCGCCAAGGACCTGCGGGTCGAGCAGGCCGCGTTGCTGGCCGGCATGGTGCAGTCCAGCTCCGCGCTGAATCCGTACTCGAACCCCGAGGCCTCCCTCGCGCGCCGGAACATCGTGCTGGACACGATGATCGACAACTTCCCGGAACGACGCGCCGAGCTCGTCGCGGCCAAGGAGGCACCCCTGGGCGTGCTCCCGAGTCCGCGGACCCCGACCCAGGGCTGCATCGCGGCCGACAACAACGGCTTCTTCTGCGACTACGCCCTGCAGTTCCTGGCCGAGAACGGCATGTCCCGCAATTCGGTCCTGCGCGGCGGCTACATCATCCAGACCACGCTCGACCCCGAGGTCCAGCGCTCCACGGTCCGCGCGGTGAAGAGTCAGGCCAGCCCGACCGCCGACGGCGTCGCCGACGTGATGAGCACCCTGCGTCCGGGCAAGAAATCGCACGACGTGCTCTCGATGGCGTCGAGCCGCGACTATGGTCTCGATCTCAACCGCGGCGAGACGATGCAGCCGCAACCCTTCTCGATGGTCGGCGACGGTGCCGGGTCGGTATTCAAGATCTTCACAGTCGCCGCCGCGATGGAGAAGGGTCTCGGCGCCGGCTCCACCATCCCCGTCCCCGGGTCCATCGCCGTCGAGGGCATGGGCAACAGCGGCGGGGCGAACGGGTGTCCCGCCAATGCGTACTGCGTCAAGAACGACGGCCGCTACCCGGCGTCGATGTCGGTGACGAACGCCCTGGCACAGTCGCCGAACACCGCTTTCGTGAAGCTGCTGCAGCAGGTCGGCGTCAAGCCGGCGGTCGACATGGCCGTTCGCCTGGGCCTGCGTTCGTACACCATCCCCGGGTCGTCGGGTTACGGCGAGAAGAGCATGGCCCAGTACGTCAAGGACGGGAACTTCGGCTCCTTCACCCTCGGCCCGCTACCGCTCAACGGCCTCGAGCTCGCCAACGTCGCCGCCACCATCGCGTCGGGCGGCACCTGGTGCCCGCCCAACCCGATCAAGTCGATCAGCCAGATCAAGCGGGACCAGTACGGCAACCCGGTCATGGGACCGGACGGCCGGCGCGCCCTGACCGCGGTGCCGTTCACGCCACCTCCGTGCGAGCAGGTCGTGGACGAAGGCCTGGCACACTCGCTGGCCAACGCCATGAGCAAGGACGACGTGGGCGCCGGCACCGCGGCCGGTGCCGCGGGCTCCGCGGGCTGGACGCTGCCGATGTCGGGTAAGACCGGCACGACGGAAGCGCACCGCTCCTCGGCATTCGTCGGGTTCACCAACCAGATCGCCGGCGCCGCGTACGTCTACAGCGACGGCCCGAACCCGCAGGGCGTCTGCAGCAGTCCGCTGCGCTCCTGCTACGACGGCGACCTCTACGGCGGCATGGAACCGGCGCGCACCTGGTTCCAGGCCGTCAAACCGGTGGCGACGAAGTTCGGCCCCGTCAACCTGCCCCCGATCGACCGCGAATACTGGAACGGCAGCGACCGGGGCCGCATCCCGCAGGTCAGCGGCCTGCCCGCCAGCGAGGCCACATCGCGCCTGCAGGGTGCCGGGTTCAAGGTCAGCGAGCTCGACGTGGACAGCGGACGCCCGCAGGGCACCGTGGTCTTCACCGCACCGTCCGACTCGGCCATGCCCGGCAGCACCGTGACGATCTACGTCAGCAACGGCCGCCGCGCCGACGGTGACGAGGGCGGCCCCACCGAGACCACCGTCGTGGTGCCCGGTGTCGGCCCGGTGGTGATCCAGCTACCCGGCTGACCCGCGGTGTGGGTACGGCCCGCTCCGCAAACCGGGGCGGGATCGTCGTCGGGGATGCGTATTCTGGGGTGATGCAGCACTCCGAACTCGACATCGCACGCCTCGGCATCTCTCGCCTCGGTCCGTCCGGTTCCGGGGTACCCGCGCGCGCTCTGGCCGGCGTGGCGGGGCTCGCCGCCGCCGGTCTGCTCTACTCGACGGTGATCGAGCGCAACGCCTTTGCGTTACGACACACGACGCTGTCCGTTCTCGAACCGGGCGCCTCGCCGTTGCGTGTCCTGCACATCAGTGACCTGCACATGATGCCCAACCAACGGCTCAAGCAGGCATGGATCGCCGAGCTCGAGGCGCTCGAACCCGACCTCGTCGTCAACACCGGGGACAACCTCGCGCACCCGCAGGCCGTGCCGTCGGTCATCCAGTCGCTGGGTGGGTTGTTGTCGCGGCCCGGCCTGTTCGTCTTCGGGTCCAACGACTACTTCGGTCCCAAACCGAAGAACCCTCTCAAGTACTTCAAGAAGGACCATCAGCGCACCCAGGGCGATCCCCTGCCGTGGCAGGATCTGCGTGCGGCGTTCACCGAGCGTGGATGGCTCGACGCGACGCACACGGTCCGCGAGCTGGAGGTCAGCGGCGTGCGGGTCGTCGCGGCCGGCGTCGACGATCCCCATATCGAGCGAGACCGCTACGAGACGATCGCGGGCCGTCCGAACCCCCTGGCACACTTGCGGCTCGGGCTCACCCACTCCCCCGAACCCCGGGTCCTCGACCGGTTCGCCGCGGACGGCTACGACCTCGTGATGGCCGGACACACGCACGGCGGCCAGCTCTGCCTGCCGTTCTTCGGCGCGCTGGTGACGAACTGCCAGTTGGATCGTTCCCGGGTCAAGGGTCCGTCGAGCTGGGGATCGTCGATGAAGCTCCACGTGAGTGCGGGCCTGGGCACGTCCCCGTACGCCCCGGCACGCTTCTGCTGCCGCCCCGAGGCCAGCCTGCTCACCCTCACACCGGTGTCGCACGGTGATGCCGACTACGACGCCGACCAGTCGCTCCCGCAGCTGGCCCGGGAGACCATGTGAGCGTTGACCTTCATCCCCGTGTGAAGGTCCTGGCGTTCGACACCTTCGGGACGGTCACCGACTGGTTCACCGGGATATCCGGTGCCGTCGGCGCGATCGCACCGGAGATCGACGCCGCGGCGTTCGCCAAGGAGTGGCGACGCCGGTACTCGCCGATCCTGGCTCGCGTCGAATCCGGCGAGCTGCCGTGGCGTCGCCTCGACGACCTGCAGACCGAGACGCTGCACGACGTCGCCTCGCTGTTTGCGCTGTCACTCGACGACGATCAGGCCCGCACCCTCGTCCGAGCCTGGCGGACGATTCCCGCCTGGCCGGACGCGGTCGAGGGTCTGCAACTCCTCAAACGCGATCACATCGTCTGCGCACTGAGCAACGGCACCGTCGCGCTGCTCACCGACATGGCCCGGTACAACGCGTTCCCCTGGGACGTGATCGGCGGGTCCGACCTCTGGCGGCACTACAAACCTGCGCGCGAGACCTACTGCGGGCTGGCGGATCTGCTCGAGGTGGAGCCCGCCGAGGTGATGATGGTGGCCACCCACCAGAGCGATCTCGACGCCGCGCGCTCCTTCGGCCTCCGGACGGCCTTCGTCGAGCGGCCAGACGAGTGGGGCGGGGACGAGAAGGACGATTCGGGCTCGCCGGACAACGACTTCCACGCGACGGATCTCCTCGACCTCGCGCGGCAGCTGGGCCCGTCGGTGACCGGCCCGTCCCGATGACCCTCGACGACCTGCTGCGCTGGGAGGATTCGGGGGCGTCGTGGCGGGTGGTCCATCACGGACCGGATGGAATCACCCTGGGTCTGCTGCGCTGCGACGGTGGCGAGGAGGTGGACCGCGTCGTCACCGACGATCCGATCATCCTGGCCCACATCGGGGGCCGGTCGTCGTCGGACGAGGACCCGGAGTGACCCCGCAGAGACGAGGAGACCCCGACCGGATTTCTCCAGGTCAGGGTCTCTTCTGCAATCTCAACCTTGCGTCGGGGTGGCGGGATTCGAACCCACGACCTCTTCGTCCCGAACGAAGCGCGCTACCAAGCTGCGCCACACCCCGTGTGTAGCCTGCGATAGCTTATACCCCGCCCCGGCCGACTACTAAATCGCCTGGTCAAAGATGCGTCCGGTCTGGCTGAAACCCGTGCGGAGGAGAGTCGCACACCCCATCCTTGATGTGGTCCATCCGTACCAGTGCCGCCGCGCCGTCGGTCGGGACCAAGGAGTCGGCGCACAACCACTGAAAGGACACGCCAAACAATGAGCGCTTCCCCCGATCAGCAGGCCAACTCATCGGCCAAGCAGGGTTTCGCCTTCGGTATCGCGATCGTGGCCGCCGCGCTGCTCTTCGTGGCCGGCTTGGTCTCGATCTTCCAGGGCATCTCGGCCATCGCGAACGACGACCTGTTCGTCGCCGGCCAGAACTACATCTTCGAGTTCGACCTCACCACCTGGGGCTGGATCCACCTGATCCTCGGCATCGTCGGAGTCCTCGTCGCCGGCGGTCTCGCGGTGGGCGCCGACTGGGCGCGGATCTCTGCGATCATCATCGCCTCGCTGTCGATCATCGCCCAGTTCCTGTGGCTGCCCTACTACCCGGCCTGGGCCATCCTGATCATCGTGCTGGACCTGATCGTCATCTGGGCTGTCTCCACCTGGAACCCCAACAACGAATACAACCTGTGACCGACCGCTCTGACGCAGTGACGACAGTTCGCTGAGACGAGGGCTGCGGGGTAACCAATCCACGACGCGCATCCGGTCCGAATCGTCTGGTGACGCTGCTCCACTTGGGCGGCGCGACGACGAACCGCCCGAAAGGAACACCATGCGCATCGCCCGGTCCCTCGCAGCCCTTGTCGCCGGCGTCCTCCTCAGCGTCGGCTTCGCCGCCGGGACGGGTCCGGCGCAAGCCGCACCGCTGGCCCCCGTGGCGAAGGTCGAGGTGGATCGCTACCTCGGCAAGTGGTGGCAGCTCGCCACCGTGCCGTCCTTCTTCGGGGTCACCTGCGCCCGGGACACCAGCGCGACCTACACCTACATCGACGCCAAGACGATCGGCGTCGACAACCAGTGCACCGGCCCCACCGGCATGCGTGGTGGCGTCGTCGGCCGTGCGACGGTCGTCGACCCGCAGACCAATGCCCAACTGAGCGTCCGGTTCCCACAGACACCGGGCAGCATCAACCCGGGCGGCGCACCGAACTACATCGTCGCCTACCTCGAAGACGGGCCGGATCCCGCCGGGCCGTACCGGTACGCGATCGTCGGGGACCCCTCGCGCGGATCGGGATTCCTGCTGTCGCGCGACAAGGTGGTCCCCAACTCGGAGTTGCGTCGCCTGACCAAGGAGATCGAGAAGGTCGGGTACAACCCGTGCACGTTCCTCGTCTCGCCGACCACCGGTGGTCGCAGCGACTATTCACCGCTCTGCACCGTGTGACGGTCAACGCCATACGATGACGCGACTCCGGCGCAGACAGGAAAAGGTCTGCGCCGGAGGTGTTTCAGCCGGCTTCGGCGTCCGGTCCCGACGCCGGCGCCATCCGGCGGAACTCGTCGGGGGTGCACCCGAACTTCGACCGGAAGCGGTTGCGCATCGTCGCCGTCGAGGCGAATCCCGACGCGTGGGCGATGGCCTCGAGTTTCAGGTTGCCCGGACCCATGAGCAGCCCCTCCGCCCACTCCAGGCGTCGATCGGCGATCATCTCGGCGAGCGACGTGGTGCCACCGGCGAGCACCCGGTACAGGTGCCGGCGGCTCACGTGCAGGTGCCGGGCGACGACCTCCACACTGAAGTCGGGATCACGAAAATTCTGCTCGATGAGGTCGGCGACCGCGGCACGCAGGTACCGCTCACTCGTCCGGACGTCCGACCGTACTACACTCGAAACCGATTCCGGCACAACACGTATCGACTGAACGTCACGACCATTGAGGACTGCGGTCACCTGGGTTCCTTCCACGCGAGAGAATGCTCCCGCCCGATACACGAGTTTATCGACGGTCACACCTGCGGTCTTGGGCCTTTTGTCCCACTTTCAAGGATTCCGGTCCCGCGATTGTGCTGCGCGGCGCGAACTTCCGTGAGCGGCCGCGACGGCGGAGTCGGTCAGTCGTCCAACTTCCCTGCCGGCCCGGACACTCGTCGTACTGTGAGAGTCGTGACCACCCAGGACGCCGGAGCCGAGCGACGAGCCGAGTTGCGAACAGCAGCGCTCAGGGTGGCCGACGAGGTCCTGTTCCCTGCGGCCGGCGAGGTGGACCGCACCGGAGCGGTCCCCGAATCCCACTGGCGAGCGCTGGCCGACGCGGGCCTGTACGGCATCGCGGCGCCGGTCGAGGCCGGCGGGCCGGGACTCGAATTCGGTGAGGTCACCGAGATCCTCGAGGTGCTCACCAGTGGGTGCCTCGCCACCGCTTTCACCTGGATCCAGCACCACGGCGTCGTCCTGTCCCTCTCCCGGACCACCAACGACGAGCTACGTGGTGAACTCCTCGACGCGACCGTGAGCGGACGTCTACACGCGGGCGTCGCCTACGCCGGAGTCGTCCCCACGCCACCACGGATGGTCGCGACGCGCACCGACGACGGTTGGCTCCTGAACGGGCACGCACCGTTCGTCAGCGGCTGGGGTGTCGTCGACCTGCTCCAGATCTCGGCGCGCGACGCCGCGACCGATGACGTCATCTCCGCGATCCTGCGCATGCCCGACCTGGTCGGCGGCAGGTCGTCCGCAGCGGTCCGGGCAACGCCCGTGGATCTGTCCGCCGCCGCCGCGACGACCACGGTGTCCCTACGGGTCGACGGTCTGATGGTCCCGTTCGATCGCGAGGTCACGCGCGTGGGCCTCGCGGAATTCTTCGCGACCCAGAACGTCGGCGTCCGATTGAACGGCACCCTGCCCTTTGGTCTGGTGCGGCGCTGTGCGGGACTGCTCGATGTCGGCGGCCATCACCGGGAGGGGCGGGCGCTGCGCGAGCGCGCCGACGTCGTCCGAACCGCGCTCGACGCCGGGATGGCGGATGCCACCGCACTGCTGGCGGCCCGGGCCGACGCCGCGGCTCTGGCGCTCGATGCCGCGGCCGCGTTGGTGTCCGCGGACGGCGGCCGCGGCGTCGTGCGCGGGAGCGATTCCGAACGGTTGTTCCGCGAAGCCGCGTTCGTCCTGGTGGCCGCGAGCCGCCCGGAACTCAAAACAGCTCTGCTACACCGCTTCAGCGGTACCTGAAGTCGCGCAGGAAGAGTGCCTCGGCCAGGGCGATCCGCTCGATCTCGGAGGGGTCGACGCTCTCGTTGGGTGCGTGGATCAGGCACCGCGGTTCCTCGACGCCGAACAGCATGATCTCGGCGTCGGGGTACAGCGATTGGAGAACGTTGCACAACGGGATCGATCCACCCTGCCCCTGGATCAGCACCTCGCTGTCGTAGGCGGTCGACAGGGCGCCGGTGAGCGTGTCGTACGCCGGACCGCTGGTGGATCCGACGAAGGGCGCGCCCACCGCCTCGCGCTCGAAGGACACCCGTGAGTTCCAGGGCGCGACGCGATGGAGGTGCTCGACGAGCGCGTCCTGCGCAACCATCGGGTCCATCCCCGGTGGCACGCGGAGGTTGATGCGCGCCCGCGCCCGCGGCTGCACCGCCGCCGACGATCCGACCACCGGCGGGCAGTCGATGCCGAGGACCGTCGCGGCCGGGCGCGCCCACACCATGTCGGACACCGATCCCGATCCGACCAGGTCGACTCCGTCGAGAACCGTTGCATCGTTGCGGAATCGGTCGGGCGGGTAGGACACACCCGGCCAACGGGCGTCGGCATCGAGTCCGGCGACGGTGGTGTTGCCGTGCTCGTCACGCAGGGTCGCGAGCATCGAGATGAGCGCCGCGAGTGCGTCCGGGGCGGCCCCGCCGAACATTCCGGAGTGCATCGCCGACCCCAGCGTCTCCACGGACACGACGACGTTCGCGATGCCGCGCAGCGTCGTCGTCAGACTCGGTTTCCCGACCGCGAAGTTGCCGGAGTCCGCGATCAGGATTGCGTCGGCGGCAAGCAAGTCCGGATTGCGGACCGCGAAGTCCTCGAGGCCTCCCGTCCCCTGCTCCTCGGACCCCTCGCCGATGATCTTCACCGTCACCCCGGCCCGGCCGGCGACTGCGCGCAGCGCGGTGAGGTGCACGGCGATGTTGCCCTTGCAGTCGGCAGCGCCGCGGCCGTACCACCGCCCGTCCCGCTCGGTCAGTTCCCAGACGGGAGAGTCCCATTCGTCGTCGCCGAGCGGCGGTTGCACGTCGTGGTGGAAGTAGAGCAGGACGGTCGGAGCACCCTCCGGGCCGGGAATGGACCCGGTGATCGCCTTGCTGCCGTCGCTGGTGACATGCGCGGCGGCGTCGTCGACGCCGACGGCACCGAAGGCCGCCAGCAGCCAGTCGACCATCCCGTTACACTCCTCGACGGGGAACTGCTGCGGGTCGTGCACCGACCGGAACCGGACCATCTCCGCGAGATCTGATCTCGCCTGCGGCATCAGCGCGGCGACCTGCTCCCGCAACGACGTCTCATCTTCGCGCGCAGTCGGTTCCACCGGCATCCTTCCCTGTCGGACTCAACTCTTACCCTCGGCCGCCAGGTCGTACACCTCGAGCTCGCCTCGACCGATGGCCTCCATCATCCGGGTGTGGTCGGAGTCGTTGAGATTCGCGTACGCGAGCGAGAACTCGGCGATCGCGTCACTGAAACCCTTCGTGGTCCCGAGGTACTCGGCGATCCGGAACCGGCTCGCGGTCCGGGCGTGTGCCTGACCGAGAACCAGCCCGCACAGCTGTGCGTACAACTTCATCCCCTCCGCGCTCAGGGCTTCGACGACGACCGAACCCTTTCCGTCGCGGAGCTGCCGCACGTAGAAGTCGCGTCGCTCACCGTTCTCGTCGATCCCGGTCGACCAGCCGAGGAAGAGGTCGCTCGTCGCCTGGAGCAGGCGTTGACCCTCGACCACCCGCTGCCCTTGGTTGTCGAAGCCCGATGCCGGCACGTGGTCGGCGAGCACCGACCGCTGCGCTTCCTTGACCTGCAAGAACAACGGATCACCCAGCTCCTTGCCGGTGAGCAGGATGATCCACGCCCGCGTGCCGACACTGCCGACGCCGACCACCTTGAACGCGATGTCGACGATCGCGAACTGGTCGAGGAGCGCCTGCACGTGCAAGGGCACGGTGTCGCGGTAGGCGCTGACCCGCTCGCGGACCCGTTCGGCCACGATCTCGGCGGTCTCGGCCGGAAACCGCTCGTGCAGCGGCACCAGCAGCGGTGGGTCGCTGCGGATGAGAGCGGAGCCGTCGGCGCCGATCACACAGAGCTTCGCGAGGGCCTGCGCACTGTCGCGGTGCCGCGCCTTCTTCAGCGCCCTCTGCGTTCGCTCGCTCATCGACGTGTCCAGCTTGGGTCCGAACTCCGCCAGGAAATGGTCGACGTCGATCCCGGCGTACCAGTTCTCCAGAGTCGTCTTCGACGCACTGCGCACGACCGCCCGCCGGTACGCCTTGGCAACGGTCTTGGCGACCCTGCGATTGGTCGCGTCGTCGAATCCGTTGTTACGTCCCGCGATCGCGAAGCTCGCGGCGAGACGCTTGACGTCCCACTCGAACGGTCCGATGTGCGTCTCGTCGAAGTCGTTCAGGTCGAACACCATTCGACGCTCCGGGCTGAAGAAGAGGCCCAGATTGCTCAGGTGCGCATCGCCGCACAGCTGGGTGATGATCCCGGTGTCCGGCGTTCTCGACAGGTCGTCGGACATCACCGCGGCCGCACCACGATAGAAGGTGAACGGCGTCGCCGACATCCGCGCGTGCCGGACCGGGACGAGATCGGCGACCCGGGTCTGCGCCTGCGCTTCCAGGATGCGCAGCGGGTCGGCCCGCTCCGTCGGCGTCGGGCACGCGGCGAGTTCGACAGCGGTGGGCGGAGTGGACAGAAGTGTCGACACGGAGTGCTCCTTCACGTCGATGCGGCCCCGCCACAGGCAGAGGTCCGTGTGTCCGGGCCCGGTCGGAACCCGCGGGTGAACGCCGCCGAAAACGAAGTCCTCCGAGGGAGAATTCTTCCAGCCCGTCGGCAGTTCCGCCGATGGATCGGTGATCAATCTGCGCCACGTTCCCCCGGTTGCGTCCTCGTCGGGTCCACCGGGATCTGCCGACCGCCGCCCAGGGCGTGTGACCCGCTTCACGACTGCAACAGGTTCTAGTTGTAGCGTGAACGTCGTGGATTACTGGGGTGTGATGGTCGGGTTGGGGCTCGTGGCGACGGCGCTCGGCGTCATCGGGTTCGTGCGGTACCGCGAGCGGGAATCGACGAGTCTGCAGCGTCAGACCCAGCTGGCGCGCGAACTGCGTGACCTCGCCGGCGGCGACGAGGTCCGGCTGGCCGCGGTCGACGAGTTCTCGCTGACCATCTACCAACGGCTGTTCTACGTCTCGGTGGTGGCCCCGTGGATACGGAGTGCCGCGTGGGCTCTGCTCGGCGCGGCGCTGGCCGGTGCGGGAGCGCTCGCGACCGGACCGCTCGACGGGGTGTTCGCGACCGTCGCACACATCGCGGCGATCCTCGTGTCCGCGGTGTTCGCGCTGGCCGCCCTCGTGTACGTCGGCATCGCGCTCTACCACTCGGCGACCACGCCTCGGGTCTCCTTCAGCGACTCCTATGCCGACGATGACGCCGATCCCGCCGTCGACGCCCTCGATCCCGGCACCTCCGATCCCGGCATCCCCGGATCTGCTCGGTCCGTCGACTGATCAGGCCCCCGGACACAACGAACCCCCGTCGCGAGTCGACGGGGGTTCGTTGCTGTGAGAGGGTCAGGCGTACTCGCTCACGCGATCTGCGCCTGCCACATCCAGTGCAGCTGCTCGAGTTTCGACGCGAACGAGATCAGCAGGTCCTGAGTGACCGGATCGGCCTCCTCGGTGACCCCGATTCGCTCGCGGAGACCCGCGACCACTGCTTTGAGATTGTCGACGATCGACTCGACGACGTCGCTGTCCTTGGTCCATCCCTCACCGAATCCCTTGGTGTGGGCGGTCTTTGCGACGGTCTCGGCACGGCCGTCCGGGCTCACGCCGATCGCGGTGGCCCGCTCGGCGGCCGCGTCGGTGAACTCCCTGGACACCGTGACCAGTTCATCGAGGTCGAGATGCACCGACCGGAACTGCTTGCCGACGACGTTCCAGTGCGCCTGCTTCGCAATGAGGGACAGGTCGATGAGGTCGACGAGGGTGTCCTGCAACGCCTTTCCGGCGACGGACTGCTGCTCGTCGGTGAGCGTGCTGGTGATCGGGTTGGTCATGATCAAGAACTCTCTCTTGTCCTATGGATTACCTCTGCTCCCTGAGGTGCGAGGAGCGATAGCGACGAGCCACGAAGGGCGCCGACACCGACACCCCGCACGGCTCAACGATCAGACGCGTACGGTGACCGACGAGTCGATGTTGCCCTTGGTCGCCTTCGAGTACGGACAGAATGTGTAGGCGAGGTCGGCGAGTTCCTTGGCCTTGGCCTCGTCGAGGCCGGGCAGCGAGACCTCGATGGCGACGGTGAGACCGAACCCGTTGTCCGCCGGGTCTTTTCCGATCCCCACGGCCACGTCCACGGTCGCCCCGTCGGGCACCGGGGTGTCGGCCTGCTTGGCGGTGGCGCGCAGCGCGCTCAGGAAGCAGGCCGCGTAACCCGCCGAGAACAATTCCTCGGGATTGGTCCCCTCACCGCTGCCACCCAGTTCCTTCGGCGGCCGCAGGTCCAGATCGATCTGGCCGCTCGCCGAGACGACTTCGCCGTCGCGTCCGCCGCCGGACGCCTTGGACGAGATGGTGTACACCGGTTCGATTGCCATTCGAATTCCTCCTGGATGCTCAGTGCGGGTCCGGGCCAACGGTCGGTTCAACCCACCCCGCTCGCGGAACATTCCGACGACACCGGCGACGGCGACGTGATGGTCACGACACCGGCGTCGGAGTCCGGTTCACCGTCCGCGCATCATCCGCGTGGGCTTCATCCGGGTCGACTCCGGCAGCCACTGGTTGACCGGTCGCCGGAGGGTGCAGAGGGCGGCGACCACCAGGAGACCGAACTGGAGGTAGCTCAGGACGACCATGACGGACGACACGTCCGGGTATCGGAACAGCAGGTCGACTCCGACGGGGATGCACAGCAGATGCACGACGACGGCGGCCAGGAAGAAGTTGCGGAGATGGCGGCTGTGTTGCGACGCAGCGGTCACCAGGCACGCGTACTCGATGGCCAGCACGACGACGATCATCACCAGCATGAACGGCGGGAAGAAGCCGGCGAGGGTCTCGACCTCGCTCTCGGGTGCGGAGTTCGCCGGGTCCGAGACCACGCCTTCGAGCAGTCGGCTGCGCAGATCGTCGGTGATGGTGCCGAGGTTGAAGAAGCCGTAGATCGTCAGCACGAGACCGATCACGGCCGCACCCCACCACACGATGCGCGCGTGCACCGCCAGCGCCTCCGGCGGCGGTCCCGGCTCGCCCGGCCGCGTCGGATAGAGCGCCGACTGGTCCCGATCGCGCGAGGACCGCTCGATGGCCGCCAGATCCTCGGCGTCCAGCTCGGCCTGGCTCGGGACGCGATCGGGGTCATCCGCGGCAGAATCGCCGGACGCGCCCCCAGCCGGGTCCTTCGGATCCGTCATGCCCCGATCCTGCCACTCACCCCGGCGGGCCTCCAGCATCGAGGAGGTTCGGCCGCGAGCGGCTCACTTCCGGAACTCGGCGAGGACGAACTCCATCCCGGGGACGAACGTGCCGAGCATGGGGACGACATGGTTCACGACCGACTTCGTCAAGATGGGCGGGGTGGGGTCGGTGACGAAGGTGACGTCGACGCCCTGGGCGCGCCAGTCCGCCGCGAGTTGCGCGACCTGGCCGTACGGGATCGCGTCGTCGTGCAGTCCGCCTTCGACGAAGACGGGCGCGTTCGGCTTCAGGCGACCGATCCGCTGCTGGCGGACAACCTCTTGCATTCCCGGGGATCGTGCGATGAGGGACGACAGCGTCTCGCCGGTTCGCGTCCAGGTCTCGACGCGGCGGAAACCGAAGGCCGGGATGATGTCCCCGATGCAGCTGGTCGAGAGCTGTTTCAGCGCGGCCTTGCCGGTGGCGTTGGTCTCTCGTCGCACCACGTCGGCGACGTTCGGATACCGCTCGGTCAGCCCGTTGACGGCAAAGCCGATCGCCCCCGCGATGGTGGTGCCGTCGATCGCGGGGATGACCTTCTCGAGGTCGGCCGGGGGCGCGCCGGCGTAGGTCGCGCGCACGTCGAGTTCCGGTGCGTAGGTCTCGGCGAGTTCGGCGGCCGACGCGGCTGCGCCACCGCCCTGCGAGTAACCGGCGAAACCTACGGGGGCGTCCTTCGGGGCGCCCGAGATCGCGAGTGCGGCCCGGGCGCCGTCGAGCATCGCCTGACCGGTCTCCGCGCGGTTGACGTAGGTGTGGACACCGGGCGTGCCCATCCCGATGTAATCGGTGATGAACACCCGCACGCCGTTGACGAGCATGTAATACATCTCCGGCGCGGTGTAGTTGACCGAGATGCCCGGCTTCGTGATGTCCACTGCGAGCGGCAGACCCATGAGCTTCGACGGCGCACACTGGTCGCCCTGACCGATCGTCCCCGAACCGATGACCACGGTCGGGCGCGGACCCGGGCCGCGCCATGCCGCGGTGGGTTCGATGACGGTTCCGGTGACCGCGGCGGGCTTTCCGTCCTGGTAACGCGAGGTGTACATGACCTTGCGGGCGGTCCCCGGCCACTGACCCGCCATGCCGGGGATCTGGAGCAGCAGCGGACTCGGCTGACTGCGGATCACCGATCCCGGCTCGGACGCGAACCGGGCCGGCGGGGTGTAGAAATCCGCCGCCGCTGCAGTACCGACCGCTGCGGGGGCCAGCGACGCGACGCACGCTGCCACCAGCGCGGCGATCCCGAGCGTCCGTCTCGATGTCCTGCGATGGGTCATGATTCTCCCCGACTTCCAGTTCATGGCGGTGTGACCTACCGCACAGTAACACGAGTCAGGTGACTGGTGTCGCTTCCGAGTGTGTGACGCCTCGCAGAGGGCCACAAGGGTGTCGCCGATCGACGGCCTAGCGGCCCGGCGTCACCTTGAGCATGCGGCCGAGAGTTGCCTGCCACAGCGTTCCGTCGGCCGCGATCGTCCCGGTCAGTTCGAGCGGCTCGTCGAACGGCGCCGTCCCGACCGGCACCGTCGCCACCCGCCGGCCGGTCGCGAAGTCGGTTGCCACGTAGGCGACTTCGCCGATCTGCTGTGGGAGGTTCGGCGGGATCGGGCCATACCCGATCGCGTGGATCAGACCGTCCGCGCGGGACAACTTGGGGAGTGTCGCGATCCGGTCGCCGTTCTCCCACACGCGACCACAGCCGCCTTCCCCGACATCGATGCGGGTGGCGCCGCCGACGAACGGTGCATCGGCCGGGTCCGACGGCCCCTGCACCGCCATCGGCGGGTACTGGTAGCCGTAGGTGCTCGGGATGACCAGCGAGTTGCCCCAGGCCATCGGCGAGTTCTCGGTGCCCGGCCCGGACGTCGAAAAGGCCCGCATGCGGCAGACCTCGGAGCCGTCATCGCTGCGCAGCACGCGGAGATCCGGCGGTTCCGCGTTGTCGACGATGGCGACCCAACCATCGCCACCGGGACCGAAGTACGTCGGCGTCGTCCCCGAACCCCAGGTGAGCTGTCCGGGTTTGCGTGCCGACCCCCGGTCATAGGCGCGACGCCAGACGACCTCCGGTGCCGCACCCGGATCGGCACGCATCTCGTAGAGCGCGTGCGTCGTCAGGATCGACGCCCCCGTCCGCCGGATCGACAGGCCGTTGCCGAGTTCCTCTCCCGCGGGCAGCCGGGTGGACCGCACAGCGCCGTGCCGGTCGACTGTCCCGACCACCCCGCGCGTCGTCGCGAACCACACGCGGCCGTCGAAGCCGGGCGCCAGGCCGGTGATCGCGTCACCCGCCGGTATCGCGTGGTCGACGTCGACCCGATCGTCGACGAACACTCGCCAGCCGCTGGCCGTCTTCGCATGCGCGACACGGAGAATCGACCCGGACCCGTCGGCGACGACCACCCGGTCGCGGTCGTCGAGATAGCCGTACACGCCGCCGAGCAGTCCGCCCTTCGTCAGCTGCGTCGACGCCAGTGGTTGCGCGGTCCGGGGATCGAAGAGGACGACCGACGGCACCGCGAATGCCGGGGGCGACGATCCGACGAATTGCGTACACAACGCGACGGGCATCCCGTCGCGTCCCACGAACGTTGCCGCGCAGGCGCCGCCCGGTATCGAGGAGCCGGCCAGTCGAGCCCCGCGGCCGGGGCCTCGATGCGCCGTGGAGTCCGTGGAGGCGAGGTCGCCGTGCATGAGCGAGGTGTCGCTCGGTCCGAGTCCGGTGCTCGGCGAATCGGGTTGTGCCGCTGCGGGGTACGCGAGCGTCGCCGCCAACGCCAGAACCCCGGTGACCACCGCCGCCCGGACCCGCATCTTCCGTGTCATGAGTGGTCAAACTACCGCACAGAGGGCCGGCTCAGATGACCAAGCCGAGTGCGAGTACCACGATCAATCCGGTCACCGAGAGGACCGTCTCCATCATCGACCAGGTCTTGAAGGTCTGTCCGACGGTCATGCCGAAGTACTCCTTCACCAGCCAGAAACCGGCGTCGTTGACGTGGGACAGGAACACCGACCCGGCACCGATCGCCAGGACGACCAGCGAGAGTTCTCCCGAACCCATCCCGTCGACCAGACCCAAGATCAGCGACGACGCGGTGATCGTGGCAACGGTCGCCGATCCGGTCGCCAGGCGGATCAGTGCCGCGAGCGTCCAGGCCAGCAGGAGCACCGAGACGTTCGCGCCGGTCGCCCAGTCGGCGAGCAGGGTGCCGATCCCGGTGTCGACGAGGACCTCCTTGAATCCGCCACCCGCGGAGACGATCAGCAGGATGCCCGCGATCGCGGGGAGTGCCGCACCCGTGCACTTCGAGATGGTCTCGCGGTCCATGCCGGAACCGCGGCCGAGGGTGAACATCGCGACGATCACCGCGATGAGCAGCGCGATGAGGGGCGTGCCGAGGATGTCGAGGACCTTGCGCACGGGCTGGTCCTCGTCGGCGATGAAGATCTCGGCGAGTGCCTTGCCGAGCATCAGCACGACGGGCAGCAGGACGCTGAACATGGTGATCGCGAAGGACGGACGCTTGGTGGTCGGGCCGTCGGACGGATCGACGTCGAAGGTCGTCGGGGCCTCGACCGTCACCCATCGCCCGGCGAGCACGCCGAAGAGCGGCCCCGACACGATGATGGTCGGGATGGCAACCAGCACACCGAGTCCGAGTGTCATGCCGAGATCCGCGCCGAGGGCGTCGATCGCCACGAGCGGGCCGGGATGCGGCGGGACGAACCCGTGCATCGCCGACAACCCGGCCAGCGCGGGGATGCCGATCGGGATCAGGCCGAGACCCGAGCGTCGGGCCACCAGGTAGATCACCGGCATCAACAGCACGAGACCGATCTCGAAGAACATCGGCAGACCGATGATGGCGCCGACGAGCGCCATCGCCCACGGCAGCATCCGCGGTGAGGCGTGACCGACGATCGTGTCCACGATCTCGTCGGCACGACCGGAGTCGGCCAGCAGCTTGGCGAACATGGCGCCGAGTGCAATCAGGATGCCGACTCCCGCTGCGGTGGTGCCGAATCCGGCGGTGAACGACTCGAGGACCGTCGGGATCGACTCACCCGCGACGATGCCGACGGTCGCGCCGCCGCCCACCAACGCCAGGAAGGGATGGACCTTGGCGATCGTGATCGCCACGACGATGACGGCGATACCCGCCAGCGCCGCGACGATGAGTTGCCAGCCGGGCGCGACCGGCTGCGGCAGATCTGTGCTCGCGGCGAGGATCGTGGTGGTCGGCGACATCAGTTCTCCTCGGCGTCGAGATCGGAACCGTGCGAGAGGGCCTCGACCAGTTCGTCGATGATGGCGTCCACGCTCTGGCCCACGTCAACGGTCAGGCCGCGTTCGTCGGGGGTCAGTTGCTCGAGGGTCTCGAACTGCGAGGCGAGCAGGGCCGGTGGCATGAAATGCCCCGGGCGTGATGCCTGCCGTCGTGAGATGACCTCGACCGACCCGGCCAGATGCGCGAACAGCGTCGTCGGTGCGTGATCACGAAGATGGTCACGGTAATGCCGTTTGAGCGCGGAGCAGCTCATGACACCGCCGTCGGCGTGTTCGGCGAGCCAGACGCCGATCGACTCGAGCCAGGGTCGGCGGTCGTCGTCGTCGAGCGGTTCTCCCGCCGACATCTTGGCGATGTTCTCGGCGGGGTGGAAGTCGTCGGCGTCGGCGAACGGCACCCGCAGGCGCTGTGCCAACGCCGCTCCGACGGTCGACTTCCCGGACCCCGACACCCCCATGACGACGATGGGCGATCGCATGTTCACTCCTCACCACGCTGTGCTGCTGATCACGTAGCCTGCCTCAATAGTCATACTTTTGCAAGCCTCAGGGGAGATTAAGTATGCACATTGGTGCGTACCTAGATGAATGAGAAGATGAAACGGTGAGTCAGGGCACACGGAGCACAGGCGAGCGGCACGACGAGATCCTCGCGGCGATCGGCCGACGCATCGCCTCGGGAGCGCAGCCGGCCGGCAGCGTGCTGACCCTCGACGCCATCAGCGCCGAACACGGGGTGTCACGGACGGTATCCCGCGAGGTGATCCGGGTTCTCGAGTCGATGGGCCTCGTCGAATCCCGACGCCGCGTCGGCATCACGATCCAGCCGCGGACCCGATGGAGCGTGTTCGACGCCCGGCTGATCCGTTGGCGCCTCGACGGCGCCGACCGCGCCGAGTTCCTCGCCACCCTCTCGGAGCTACGACGCGGCTTCGAGCCGGTGGCGGCGGCCCTCGCCGCCGAGCGCGCGAACGAGCACCAGTGCCGCATCCTGGCGGCAGCCGTGTCGGACATGTCGGTGCACGGGCGCAACGGCGATCTCGAGTCGTACCTGCTGGCCGACAAGGTCTTTCATCGAACGCTCTTGGAGGCCAGCGGCAACGAGATGTTCCGGTCACTCACCGGGGTGGTGAACGAGGTCCTCGCCGGCCGCACCCATCACGGGATGATGCCCGCGACACCGAATCCGGTGGCCATCGCACTACACGACGATGTCGCCAGAGCAATACGCCTCCGCGACCCGGAGGCCGCGGAGGCGTCGATGCGCGCGATCATCACCGAGGCGGCGGCTGCTGTATCGCCCCCGCCACCTGAGGTGCTCTAGACCAGCAGCTCGGCGATCTGAATCGTGTTGAGGGCAGCGCCCTTCCGGAGGTTGTCCCCCGAGACGAACAGCGCGAGACCCCGGCCGTCCGGAACACCCGGGTCCTGCCGGATCCGGCCGACCAGCGAGGCGTCCTTGCCGGCGGCGGCCAGTGGCGTCGGCACGTCCGCGAGCTCCACACCCGCTGCGCCACCGAGGATCTCCTGTGCACGTGCTACCGACAGCGGGTTCGCGAACTCCGCGTTGATCGACAGCGAGTGGCCGGTGAACACCGGCACGCGTACGCAGGTTCCGCTCACGAGGAGTTCGGGCAGCCCGAGGATCTTGCGCGATTCGTTGCGCAGCTTCTGGTCCTCGTCGGTCTCACCCGAACCGTCGTCGACGAGCGAACCGGCGAGCGCCACGACGTTGAACGCGATGGGCGCGACGTATTTGTTCGGGGCGGGGAAGTCCACGGCGGAGCCGTCGTGCACGAGCTTCTCCGCGTCGCCGGCGACCGCACGCACCTGGGTGGCCAATTCGTCGACACCGGCCAGACCGCTACCCGAGACCGCCTGGTAGCTCGAGATGATCAGGCGCTGCAGACCGGCCTCGTCGTGAAGCGGCTTGAGGACCGGCATGGCCGCCATCGTGGTGCAGTTCGGGTTGGCGATGATGCCCTTGGGCGGGTTCTTCGCCAGCTCACCGTTGACCTCCGAGACCACCAGCGGCACATCGGGATCCTTGCGCCAGGCCGACGAGTTGTCGATGACGGTCACGCCGGCCTCGGCGAAGCGGGGCGCCTGTTCGCGCGACATCGTGGCACCCGCCGAGAACAGCGCGATGTCGAGTCCGGACGGATCGGCGGTGGCCGTGTCCTCGACGACGATCTCGCCGTCGCCCCACGGCAGCTTCTTGCCCGCCGAGCGCGAGGACGCGAAGAAGCGCACCTCGTCGGCCGGGAAGTTGCGCTCCGCCAACAGGGTTCGCATGACGGCGCCGACCTGACCGGTCGCGCCCACGACTCCGATACGTACGCCCACTGCTATCGCCCCGTTCCGGCGTAGACGACGGCTTCTTCTTCGCCGCCGAGATCGAAGGCGGCGTGCAGAGCGCGCACCGCGTCGTCGAGTTCGGTGTCCCGGCACAGCACCGAGATCCGGATCTCCGAGGTGGAGATCAGCTCGATGTTCACGCCGGCCTCGCTGAGGGCCTCACAGAAGGTGGCCGTGACACCGGGGTGCGACTTCATGCCCGCGCCCACGAGCGACACCTTGCCGATGTGATCGTCGTAGAGCAGATCGGTGAACCCGATCTCGGTCTGCAGCTTGGTGAGCTTCTCAACGCCGAGCGGCCCGAGCTCGCGCGGCAGGGTGAAGGTGATGTCGGTCTTGCCGGTGTCGACCTTCGAGACGTTCTGCAACACCATGTCGATGTTGATCTCGGCGTCGGCCACGGCGCGGAACACCCGCGCGGCGTAACCGGGCTTGTCGTCGAGGCCGACGACGGTGATCTTGGCCTCGCTGCGGTCATGTGCGACGCCGGTGAGAATGGCTTCTTCCACGGGGATGTCCTCCATCGATCCGGTCACAATGGTGCCGGGTTTGGTCGAGTACGACGAGCGCACGTGAACGGGAACGTTGTATCGGCGCGCGTATTCGACGCACCGCAGCATCAGCACCTTGGCGCCACAGGCAGCCAGCTCGAGCATCTCCTCGAAGCAGACGGTGTCGAGACGGCGGGCGTCGGGCACGATCCGCGGATCGGCCGAGTAGACGCCGTCGACGTCGGTGTAGATCTCGCAGACGTCGGCCTCGAGCGCGGCCGCCAGCGCGACCGCGGTGGTGTCGGAGCCGCCGCGTCCCAGTGTGGTCACGTCCTTGGTGTCCTGCGAGACGCCCTGGAAGCCGGCGACCAGCACGATCTTGCCCTCGTCGAGTGCGCTGCGAACGCGCCCGGGCGTGACGTCGATGATCTTGGCCTTGCCGTGGCTGCTCGTCGTGATGACACCGGCCTGCGATCCGGTGAACGACTGCGCCTGCGCGCCCATCGAGCTGATCGCCATCGCGACGAGCGAGTTGGAGATCCGCTCACCCGAGGTCAGCAGCATGTCCATCTCACGGGCCGGCGGCGCCGGGTTGACCTGCTGGGCGAGGTCGAGGAGCTCATCGGTGGTGTCGCCCATCGCCGACACGACCACGACGACGTCGTTGCCCTGCTTCTTGGTCTCGACGATCCGCTCGGCGACGCGACGGATGCGTTCGGCCGTTGCGACCGAGGATCCGCCGTACTTCTGCACCACGAGGGCCACGTCGAGTTACCTCCCGCCGGCCAGTGTGCCGGTCGATAGACGTCAACTTGCCGGGACAACCTTACCGGGACCGCCGCGACCGCTCTGACCTGGTCTCCGCCCCACCCGACGGGACCGGACCGAGGTGATCCGCCCTAGGATCGCTCGCGTGGCCTCCCCAACCGACGTCGGTGACACCGGAACCGGTCCCGTCGGTACGAACAGCTACGGCCGTCGACTGGCGTCGATGACCCGCGGTTATTTCGGTCCTCTCGGTTCGTCGCCCGCCGCGGTCCGTGGTCATCGCTGGTGGCTCGACGCGCTGCTCGTCTTCCTCGTCATCCGCGCCATCGGCATCCTCGTCCTGGCGCGGTTCGCCGATCTCCGCGGCACCACGCTGGGCGACTCCCTGGCGGTCTGGGACGGGCAGTGGATGATCGCGATCGCGACCCACGGCTACGACGGCGTGCCATACACGCTCACCGACGCCCGGGGTCTGCACACCGTCGACACCGCGTACGCCTTCTTTCCCGGTTACCCCTACCTGGTGGGCTTGATCGCGAAGCTGCCGGGCCTGAGTCCCTTCGGTGCGGCGATCACGGTGAACGTGATCCTGGGATGCGTGGCGGCGGTCGGTGCGGCACGTCTCGGAATGGTGTGCGCCCGACTCATGGCACGACGGTCCCCGATCGGCCCGGCACCCGAACGCGGAACCGGACTGTTCCTGGTGGTGCTCTTCGCGGCGACGCCGATGTCGATCGTGCTGAACATGGCCTACACCGAGGCGCTGTTCTGCGCGCTCGCGGTGTGGGCGCTGGTGGGGGTCCTCGAGAAACGCTGGCTCCTCGCCGGCGTCGTCGCCGCGCTCTGCGGTCTGTGCCGGCCGACGGCGGCGGTCCTGATCGGGGTCGTGATGCTCGCGGCCCTCGTGTTCCTGTGGCAGGCGCGCGGGACCGACGTCCCGAGAGCGGCACGCGTCCGCGCGATCGTCGCCATCGTCATCAGCCCGCTCGGTTACCTCGCCTATCTCTGCGTGGTGTGGGCGCACACCGGGTCGCCGACCGGGTGGTTCCGCATCCAGACCGAGGGCTGGGACACCCAGTTCGACTGGGGCGTGGCCGCTTTCGAGTTCATCAACGAAATGCTCGTCCATTCGGCCGAGATCGCCCCGGTGGCCACGTCGTGGATCGTGCTGAGCACGCTGGTGATGCTGGGCGTCGCTGTCTGGTCACGGGTGCCGTGGCCGGTCCTGCTCTACGGTTCGCTGCTGGTCGCGCAGATCGTGCTGTCGAGCGGACTGATGATGAGCCGGCCCCGGTTGCTGTTGCCCGCCTTCGTCCTGCTGATCCCGCTGGCGATGGCGCTCGCGCGGATGCGGCCGGTGGTCGCCGGACTGATCGTCGTGCCGATCGTGGTCGGCAGCTCGTGGTTCGGCGCGCACATGCTCACCGTGTTCCCCCACGCCATGTGACAACCGCTTGCCCTGCTCCCCGAGGAGCGCGACCCCTCTACCCCAAAGCGCGACGAGCGGACCCCCTCTGCCCCCAAGCGCGACGAGCGGACCCTCTGCTCCCTGAGGTGCGAGGAGCGATAGCGACGAGCCTCGAAGGGCCTGGTGAGATGCCGTGCGAGACCCTTCGAGGCACGCTACGCTCGCACCTCAGGGAGCAGGAGACGACCCGCTACGCTCGCACCTCAGGGAGCAGGAGACGACCCGCTACGCTCGCTCCTCAGGGAGCAGAAAAACCCTCTTCGCTCGCCTCTCAGGGAGCCGAAGGTTGTCACACCGCCGACGCCGCGAATCCCAGGCAGAGGTATTCGATTCCGGCGTCGAGGCGCGCCCGGGGATCGAGCAGCCGGCCGGCATCGCGACGGCCGGCGAGGCGGGCGAGATGCGACGGGACCTCGACCTCGGACTCCCCCGAGATCACCTCGGCCAGTCCCGCGGACGGCAGCAGGGCGTCGTCGTGAAGCAACTGATCGCTCACCGCGACAAGGGCGACGCCGTGGACGAAGCTCCAGACCGACAGCGCCATGTCGGTGGCGCGTTCGATGCCGACGCCGAGCTCGAGGAATCCGGCCGCCAGCCAGTCGAGGCACGCCAGCGAATCCTCGCCGTAACTGTGCCGGGGCGACGAGTAGGCCAGGACCACCCACGGATGCCGGGTGTAGAGGTCCCAGTCGACGTCGACGGCGATCCCGACCCGTGTCCGCCACTCGGGCGCGGTGTCGACGGGGTACGGGAACCGCCGTCCGACCTCGGTCGACATCGCCTGCAGCAGCGCGTCCTTGTCCTCGACGTGGCGATACAGCGACATGGCCCCGACCCCGAGCTTCTCGGCGACCCGCCGCATCGACAGCGAGCCGATCCCGGCATCGTCGGCCACGGCGATGGCGGCATCGACGATCGTCGCCGTCGACAGTTTCGAGGTGTCGGCCGTCACGTTCTCGTTCCTCCTGCTCAGGGCGGGAATAATCCGATTGCGTACAGCGTACTCATCCCCGTACGCTGACCCGCGTACACCGTACGCGCAGGTAGCTGCCGTCTGCCGCGAAGGAGGAATGATGTCCGCCCAGCTCGACCCGTCGAACCGGCTCCGCCCGACCACCTCGGGTACCGCCGACCGGCGAACGTGGCTGGGACTGGCCGTGCTGACCCTGCCGGTGTTCCTGGTCTCGATGGACGTCTCGGTGCTGTACCTCGCCATCCCGTCGATCACCGATGCCCTCGCGCCGTCCGCAGCCCAGCAGCTGTGGATTCTCGACATCTACGGCTTCCTCATCGCCGGGCTGCTCATCACGATGGGCAATGTCGGGGACCGCGTCGGCCGTCGACGCATCCTCCTCGCCGGCGCCGCCCTGTTCGGCATCGCGTCGGTCATCGCTGCTTTCGCACCCTCGCCCGAGATCCTGATCGCGGCGCGCGCCCTCATGGGCATCGGCGGTGCCACCCTGCTGCCCTCGAGCCTGTCGCTCATCGCCAACATGTTCCCCGACGCCCGCGAGCGCGGGCGCGCGATCGGTGTGTGGACCGCGGCGTTCGCCGGCGGCAGTGCGGTCGGCCCGGTCATCGGAGGCGTTCTGCTGCACCACTTCTGGTGGGGCGTGGTCTTCCTCATCAACGTCCCGGTGCTCGCCGCACTGTTCGTCTTCGGGCCGCGCCTGATCCCCGAGTACCGGGCCGCGACGAACGACCCGTTCGATGTCGTCGGCGTCGTGCTCTCGATGGCCGGAATCCTCCCGCTCGTCTATGCCGTCAAGACGGTCGCGAGCGAAGGCGCCACGACCGGCGTGGTCGTCGCCGGAGTGGTGGGTGCCGCGCTGCTCGTCACATTCCTGCTGCACCAGCGCCGGGTCACGTCACCGCTCCTGGACCTCAAGCTGTTCGGCAATGCGCAGTTCAGCGGAGCGGTCGCCGTTGCGCTGATCGGCATGATGGCCCTCGGCGGCATGTCGTACCTGACCGGCGTCTACCTCCAGTCGGTCATGGGCCACGATGTCCTGGCCGCGGCCATCGCCGGCCTCCCGATGGCCGTCGCGGTGGCGGTGTTCTCCATCGGCGCGACCCGGGTCGCCGCGTTCCTGGGCACCCGGCTGGCCTTCGTCGGTTCTGTCGGCCTGGCCGCCGCAGGCAATCTCGGCATGCTGACCCTCGGCACCTCGACCCCGGTTTTCTGGGTGTACGTGCTGTGCACGACGATCGCGGGCGTCGGCTACGGCATCCAGTTCAGCCTGGTGTCGGTCGTGGTCGTCGGCTCGGTGCCGCCGGAGCGGTCGGGCGCCGCGTCGGGCATCTCGGAGACGAGCTTCGAGCTCGGGACCGCGATGGGCCTGGCCCTTCTCGGATCGCTGGCCACCCTCGTGTTCCGAGACGGCGACCGGGGTTGGTCGTTCGGCGACACCCTGGGCGAGACCCTGCACCGGGCGACCGACATGGGTTCGGCCGGAGAGGGGTTGGCCACCGCCGCGAAGCAGGCCTTCGTCGACGGCATGCACGCGGCGTCGCTGGCGAGCGGTCTCGCGCTCCTTGCACTCGGCACGGTCCTGCTGTTCGTGATGCGCGACGAGCCCACCGATCCGCAGGCCGAGGTCGCCGCGGTGCAACTTCCCGACGGTGCTGATTCGGTCCCGCTCGCTTCGCTCCCGGCGACCGGTCCCGTGGGCGTCGCACGCACCGACTCCTGACAGCGAGCCCGGCGATCGCCGCGCCACTACCCTCGGGCGGATGCACGAACTCATCTCGGGCCGCCGCAGCGCCCGCGGCTACGATCCGTCCTCGACCATCTCGCTCGACGACGTCACCACGATCGTCGACGCCGGGCGCTGGGCTCCCACCTGGGGCCGGGTGCAGCCGGTGCGCTTCATCGCGGGACTGCGCGGCGACCCGACGTTCGACGCCCTCGCCGGCGTCCTGACCCGGGGGAACTCGGGGTGGGCGCCGCGCTCGGCAGCCCTGATCCTGGTCTGTACCACCGATGACCCCGACGACGCGAAGGCCCACACGTACGGGGCCGTCGACTGTGGACTGGCGGTGGCGCAGATGATCCTGCAGTCCGAGGCCCTCGGCTTCAATGCCCATCCGATGGCCGGTTTCGACGCCGAGGCAGCCCGGGACATCTTCGGGATCCCCGCCGACAAACGACCGCTGGTGCTGCTCGGAGTCGGCGCGCTCGCCGACCCGGCGTCCCTTCCCGAGGAGATCCGCGCCCGCGACGAGAAACCCCGCACCCGGCTCCCGCTGTCCGAGGTCGCGTTCGCGGGCCGCTGGGGACGTCCCGCGTTCCCGGACTCCGCAGGCGCCTGACCGGCGAATGTGACGAACGAGGCATATGAGACAGAAGTGACGTGTGGTACTTGTTCTCCATGACTGTCACACCTCAACCTCGAGGACTCCTCCGCCGACTGGGAGCGCACCTCGCGCCCGTCGCCGCCGTCACCGCACTGACAGCCGCGGCAGCACTGTCCGTGCCGGCGGCCGCCCACGCCGACGAGCCGTTCAGCCTCGAATTCGATGGCGCCGCCGGCACTCTCCCGTCGGCGCTGCAGCACGAGACCGGCGCCGGCGGCTGGGGCAACAACGAGGTGCAGAACTACACCGCCGATCGGCTGAACTCGCGACTCGACGGCAACGGCAACCTGCTCATCGAGGCGCGCCGCGCGGCGACCGGCGGCTGGACGTCGGCCCGGCTCACCACCGAGGACAGCTTCGAGTTCACCTACGGGACGATCTCCGCGCGCATCTCCCTGCCGCAGGGTCGCGGGTTGCACCCGGCGTTCTGGCTGCTGGGAAGCGACATCGACTCCGTCGGGTACCCGGCGGCCGGCGAGGTCGACATCGCCGAGACGATCAACTCCTCCGACTGGGTCCACGTGGGCGTGCACGGCCCGACGGCGCTGGGCACCGCGATGGGATCACTCGATCTCTCGCTCGCCGATCTCCTCCCCGGACTGCCGCTGCCGGGGCCGCTCGCCGGCCGCTGGGAGCGGGGCCACGACCTCACCGGCATCGATCCGGGCGACTTCCACGTCTACGCGGTGACCAAGTCGTCGTCGCAGATACGTTTCACCATCGACGGGAACGCGGTCTACACGATCAACCGCTCCTCGCTCACCGGCGACGAACGGTGGGTCTTCGACAAGCCGATGTACGCACTGCTCAACGTCGCGGTCGGCGGCATCTGGCCCGGGCCCCCGTCGTCGACGACTCCGAGCCCGGCAACCATGACGGTCGACTGGTTGCGCTACACGCCGTCCACTCCCGCTCCCTGAGCTGAGGAGCGCCCGTAGCTTGCGGACGGTGGCAGCGACTCCGCCCCGAGCCGACAGGCCCGGGGCGGATTTCTTGTATTTGATTGCGGGACAATCGCTTACGCGACAAGCACCTGCTCGTCGTCGGTGACCGACGCCCGCATCGTCTTGTCCTTGGTCTCGACGATCTTGATCGTGCACACGACACTGAGTGCCGACAGACCGGCGAGCAGGACACCCACCCAGATCGCACCGGGACCCGCGATCAGCGGGGCGGCGATCAGCGGCGGGATCGCCCCACCGAGGATGCCGGCCAGGTTGTAACCCATCCCCGCACCGGTGTAGCGGTACCGCGCCTCGAACAGTTCGGGCAGAAGCGCACCGGCCGGACCGTAGGCGATGCCGAAGATCAGCAGCGTCCCGAAGAGTCCGACCACGAACGCGAAGCCGCCGCCGATCTCCAGGATCGGGAACAGCACCAGCGCCCAGGGGATCGCGACGCTGCACGAGGTGAGGATGACCCGGCGACGACCCACGCGGTCCGACCACACCGCCGACGCCGCGGTCGACAGTCCGAACACCACGGCCGCGCCCATCCCCGCGGTCAGCACGAAGGTCCGGGACAGCTCCAGTGACTTGGTGCCGTAGTTCGTGAGGAACGCCGTGCCCATGTAGAACAGCGAGAAAAGGCTCGCCAGCGCGCCGCCGGCGATGAGGATCTCGCGCCACTGGTGGCGGAAGGCGTCGAGGAACGGCAGTGCCGGACCGTCGACCACGGGACCGTCGATTGCCCTGCGCTGCTGGGCTTCTCGGAACACCGGCGTCTCCGCGACCGCGAGCCGCACCCACAGCCCGACGGCGACGAGCGCGAAGGACAGGATGAACGGGATGCGCCAGCCGTAGTCGAGGAAGGCCGAACTGGTCTCGCCGAGCGTCAGGCTCGCGATGAGGAACGTCAGGCTCGACAGGAAGAACGCGAAGGCCGGGCCGAGTTGCGGGAACATCGCGTACAGCCCCCGCTTGCCCGGTGGGGCGTACTCGGCGGTGAGAAGCGTTGCGCCCGCCCATTCGCCGCCGACGGCGAAGCCCTGCAGGAACCGCAGGAAGACGAGGAGGATGGGCGCCGCGATGCCGATCCCGGATTCGGCGAAGCCGAACACGCCGGTCTCGTAACCGGGGAGAAGACCGATCGCGACCGTCGCCAATCCCATGATGAGCAGGGTCCACACCAGGGTGCGTTTACGGCCGATCCGGTCGCCGAAGTGACCGAAGAGCATCGCGCCGACCGGCCGCGCGAAGAAGGCCACGGCGAAGGTGGCAAAGGACGCGATGGTCCCGGTGACCTCGTCGGCGGCCGGGAAGAACACGGTCGGGAACACCAGGGCGGCGGCGGTGCCGTAGATGAAGAAGTCGTAGAACTCGATCGTCGTGCCGATGGAACTCGCGGCGGCCACGCGTCGAAGGCTCGTGCGTTTACCCTCCGGCGGTTCGGTCACCGGCGGTTCGGCGGAGATGGTCGTCACTGGCGTTAGCCCTTTCTGCAGACGGCCGCGTCGGGGTGGCGGCTCGAGATCCCGGGCATCATCGGTCCGGGTGCCCCTGTCCGCCGCTCGGATGATTTGGGTCACTCCGGCTGCGCGGTGAGAGGCATGTCATAGTCTGGAGCCCGTGTCGGTGAGGCGGCACCCCCCGAAGAGGGGGACGTCATGACCCGGCCTCACCTGCAGCTTTGGCCACCTCGTCGCCGGGGAGTACAGTCGAGCGCATGCAGCGCGCACTCCTCCTCGGTTGCCGCGGCGGGGTCTGAACCGACCGGCCCTCCGTCGCGGGGCCTCATCACGCGCCGGTCACTTTCCTTCCACACACGGAGAATGACCACCATGGCACCAGCAGACAGCTTCACTTCCGGCGCCAGCCGAATCGTCGAGCCCGCGGGCCCGATTCCCGCCGGACAACCCTCATGGAATCCGCAGCGCAGCTCCGCGATGCCGGTTCATCGTTATCGACAGTTCGCCGACGAGGTCGAGAAAGTGGCGGTTCCCGACCGCACTTGGCCCGACAAGGTCATCACCACCGCCCCGATGTGGTGCGCGGTCGACCTCCGCGACGGCAACCAGGCACTCATCGACCCCATGAGCCCGGCACGCAAGCGCCGCATGTTCGACCTCCTCGTACGGATGGGTTACAAGGAGATCGAGGTCGGCTTCCCGTCGGCCAGCCAGACCGATTACGACTTCGTCCGCGAGATCATCGAAGACGGCGCCATCCCCGACGACGTGACGATCCAGGTGCTGACCCAGTGTCGTGACGAACTGATCGAGCGCACCTTCGACGCCTGCCGCGGCGCGGCCAACGTGATCGTCCACTTCTACAACTCGACGTCGGTCCTGCAGCGTCGAGTCGTGTTCCGCGCGGACAAGGCGGCGATCACCAAGATCGCGACCGACGCCGCACACAAGGTCCTCGAGGTACAGCAGAACTACCCGGACACCAACTGGCGGTACGAGTACTCGCCGGAGTCCTACACGGGCACCGAGCTGAGCTTCGCCAAGGAGGTGTGCGACGCGGTCACCGAGATCATCGCCCCCACCCCGGAGCGCCCGATGATCATCAATCTGCCGGCGACCGTCGAGATGGCCACGCCCAACGTCTACGCCGACTCGATCGAGTGGATGCACCGCAACCTCGCCCGGCGCGACTCGGTCATCCTGAGCCTGCACCCCCACAACGACCGCGGAACCGCCGTTGCCGCAGCCGAACTGGGCTACCAGGCGGGCGCCGACCGCATCGAGGGATGCCTGTTCGGCAACGGCGAGCGCACCGGCAACGTCTGTCTGGTCACCCTCGGCATGAACATGTTCAGCCGCGGCGTCGACCCGCAGATCAGCTTCTCCGACATCGACGAGATCCGCCGGACGGTCGAGTACTGCAACCAGCTCAACGTCCCCGAGCGTCACCCCTACGGCGGCGACCTGGTCTACACCGCGTTCTCAGGCAGCCACCAGGACGCGATCAACAAGGGCCTCGACCAGATGAAGGTCGACGCCGACAACGCCGACTCCGACGTCGACGACATCACCTGGGCCGTCCCGTATCTGCCGATCGACCCCAAGGACGTCGGCCGCAACTACGAAGCGGTCATCCGCGTCAACAGCCAGTCCGGCAAGGGCGGCGTCGCCTACATCATGAAGGCCGACCACGGCATGAACCTGCCGCGTCGTCTGCAGATCGAGTTCAGCCGAGAGATCCAGAAGATCACCGACGGCGAGGGCGGCGAGGTCAATCCCAAGGAGATGTGGGACGTCTTCGCGGAGAACTACCTGCACCCGATCTGGCCGCTCGAGCGCATCCGGCAGAAGGTGGACGCGGCCGAGGTCGACGGCGGCGACGACCACATCACCGCCGTGGTGAAGGTCGAGGGCAACGAGCGGGAGATCTCTGGCTCCGGCAACGGTCCGCTGGCGGCATTCGTCGACGCGCTCGGCGCCGTCGGCTATGAGGTCCGGGTCCTCGACTACAGCGAGCACGCGCTGACCGCCGGCGGCGACGCCAGCGCCGCGGCGTACGTCGAGACCGAGGTCAACGGCGAGACGGTCTGGGGTGTCGGCATCGCGTCGTCGATCACCACCGCCAGCCTGCGCGCAGTCGTCTCGGCCGTGAACCGCGCTTACCGGGTCACCTCGGTTCCGGTCGCCGACGGCGAGGCCGCCCCGGGCACCTGGGCGCCCTGACCCTCCTCCTTCGAAGATCCGATTCCGTCCCGTCGATCGCGCCGATCGGCGGGACGGAATCGTTCTGACGGGAACAAAACGGACCAGAGTTTCATTTAGAGGGCATGAAGAACATCGGTTTCCTGTCGTTCGGTCACTGGTCGGACGCCCACGGGTCCCAGGTGCGGTCCGGCGCGGACACGCTGCTGCAGTCCATCGACCTCGCGGTGGCCGCCGAGGAGCTCGGCGCCGACGGTGCGTACTTCCGCGTCCATCACTTCGCACGGCAACTCGCGTCGCCGTTCCCGTTGCTCGCGGCGATCGGCGCGAAGACCAGTCACATCGAGATCGGCACCGGCGTCATCGACATGCGCTACGAGAACCCGCTGTACATGGCCGAAGACGCAGGCGCCGCGGATCTCATCTCCGGCGGCCGGCTCCAGCTCGGGATCAGTCGTGGGTCCCCCGAGCAGGTCATCGACGGCTACAAGTACTTCGGCTACGTCCCGCCCGAGGGTTCGACCGATGCGGACATGGCACGACAGCACACCGAGGTGTTCCTGAAGGTCATCGAAGGCGGCGGCTTCGCCACGCCGAATCCTCGTCCGATGTTCCCCAACCCGCCGGGACTCCTGCCCATCGAGCCGCAGTCCCCCGGTCTGCGGGACCGCATCTGGTGGGGCGCCGGGACCCGGGCGACCGCGGAATGGACTGCCCAGCAGGGCATGAACCTGATGAGCTCGACGCTGCTGACCGAGGACACCGGTGTGCCCTTCCACCAGCTGCAGGCCGAACAGATCCAGCGGTTCCGCAAGGCCTGGGCCGACGCCGGGCACCCGCGCGAGCCACGAGTATCGGTGAGCCGCAGCATCTTCGCCATCGTCGACGACCGAGACCGCGCCTACTTCGGCCGCGGCGGCGCCGAATCCGATCAGGTCGGCGTCATCGACAACAGCGTCGCCCGCTTCGGACGCAGTTACGCGGACGAGCCGGACAAGCTGATCGAGCAGTTGCGCGAGGACGAGGCGATCGCCGCGGCCGACACTCTCCTGCTGACCGTGCCGAACCAACTCGGTGTCGAGTACAACGCGCACGTCCTCGAGTCGATCCTCACGCACGTCGCGCCGGCTCTCGGCTGGCGCTGACACCGCGTTACGCACACCTCGTCGGCCCCGTCGGCCGCGCCGGTCCTCCCGCGCGCAGCCGTTCGGGGCCGGCGTTCTTGCGCAGGGTGCCGAAATCGCCACATCGAGACGACTCGCTGACCTAACGTCACCGGGGTGTCCGGTGTCCGAGGGACATCACCGACGAGTTGTCGAGACACACGCCGAGCCCCACGCGAACGGAGAGCCCCCATGTCCGAAGTGATCGTCGTCGCCACCATCTCCCCCAAGCCCGGAGAAGAACAGGCGGTGCGGGAGGCCGTGCTGGCTGCGATCCCCGAGGTGCACGGCGAGCCGGGATGCGGGAAATACGCGTTGCACGAGGCCACCGGCGACTCGACCGACCTGGTGATGATCGAGCGCTGGGAATCGATGGAGGCCCTCGCGACCCACGGCGCCGCCCCGGCGCTCACCACGCTGGGCAAGGCCATCGGCGGACTGCTGGCCGGCCCCCTGGACGTCCGGACATTCACCGCAGTTCCCGCAGGTCAGCCCGACAAAGGCACCATCTGACACGTCACGACGCCGCCCTCACCCGTCCACCCGGGTGAGGGCGGTACCCATTTCTGCGGGTGCTTGCTGTTGATTCCGCCACCGAGCGCGTGCTAGACCGGTATAACGATCGTTAGATAAAGTGAGCCGCGCTTACTGCTGCGCTGGTCCCCGCTCCCGAGAGGAACCCTCATGCCCGAAGCCGTCATCGTCGACGTCGTACGCCTCGCGTCCGGAAAGGGGAAGCCCGGGGGCGCGCTGTCGGAGACCAAGCCCGTCGAGTTGCTCGCACACGTGCTGCGCTCGCTGGTCGAGCGCAACGATCTCGACCCGGCCCTCGTCGACGATGTGATCGGCGGTTGCGTCGGCCAGGCCGGTGAGCAGGCCCTGAACATCTCGCGGACCGCCCTGCTGTCCGCCGGCTTCCCCGAGTCGGTGCCCGCGACGACCGTCGACCGTCAGTGCGGGTCGAGCCAGCAGGCCGCGCACTTCGCCGCGCAGGGCATCATCGCCGGCGCCTACGACGTGGTGATCGCCGCCGGCGTCGAGTCCATGAGCCGCGTCCCGATGGGCTTCACCACCGCCGGAAAAAGCCCCTACGGTCCGAGCATCGCCGCGCGCTACCCCGACGGCCTGGTGAACCAGGGCATCTCGGCCGAACTGATCTCGGCCAAATGGAAGTTCGATCGTGACACCCTCGATGCCTTTGCCGCCCAGTCGCATCAGCGTGCTGCGGCAGCCGCCGCCGAGGGATTCTTCGACCGCGAGGTGCTGCCGATCGATGTCGCCGACGCCAACGGCGACATCGTCACCCACCGCGTCGACGAAACGGTTCGCGCGTCGACCACCGCCGAGGGACTGTCCGGCCTGCGCCCGTCCTTCTACACCGAGGACACCGCCGCACGCTTTCCCGACATCAACTGGCTCATCACCCCGGGCAATTCCTCGCCGCTCACCGACGGGGCCTCCGGCGCGCTCATGATGAGCGATGTCATGGCGTCGAAGCTCGGCCTGACCCCTCGTGCGCGTTTCCACTCGTTCTCGGTCGCCGGCGACGACCCGATCTTCATGCTCACCGCACCGATCCCGGCCACCCACAAGGTCCTCAAGCGGGCCGGCCTGTCCATCGACGAGATCGACACCTATGAGGTCAACGAGGCCTTCGCTCCGGTGCCGCTGGCCTGGGCCCACGAGTTCGGCGCCGACCCGGCGAAACTGAATCCGCGCGGTGGCGCGATCTCGCTCGGCCACGCACTCGGCTCCTCCGGCACCCGACTGCTGTCGACGATGGTCAACCACCTCGAGGCCACCGGCGGCCGGTACGGCCTGCAGACCATGTGCGAGGGCGCGGGCATGGCCAACGCCACCATCATCGAACGTGTCTGAGGCGGCGCGGACGGCTCCCACCCGGAGGCTGACGATCGAGACCGAGGGCCTGGACTGGCGGGAGCGCGAACCGGTGCCGCTGCCGGCCACCCTCGTCGCGGCCAAGCACGCCTTCTACGAGCGCGGTTATCACGGCACCTCGATCCGTGACATCGCCTCGCGGGCAGGCGTTTCGCTGCCGACGCTCTACTACCACCACGACAACAAGCTCGGCATCCTCGTCGAACTGCTCGAGGCCGCGATGACCTCGGTGCTGGCGTGGGTCGGCGCGGCCATTCAGTCCGGCCGGACGCCGAGCGAGCAGCTGTCCAACGCGATCGAGTCGATCGTCCTGCACATGACCAACGACGTCGAACTCGCCAGCGTGGCAAGCGAGTTCCGCCACCTCGACGTCGAGGATCCCCGACGGGAGACCTACGTCGCGATGCGGACCGAGACCGAGGAGCTGCTCGCTGGTGTCATCGAGCGTGGCGTCGAATCCGGTGAGTTCCACTTCGACGACGACGTGAAAGACGTGCTGCGCTACCTGTTCGGCGCATGCCAGGCGATCACCACCTGGTACCGCCCCTCGGGTGCCCGGACACCGGCCGAGGTCGCGGCGTCGTATGCGCTGCTCTCACTGCGCGTCGTCGGCGCGCGCGACGCCGACCAGAACGACAACTGACCGACCGACAACTCCTGAACGACGATCGAGTAGAGCAGAAAGGGAGAAGCCATGAAACGCACCATCTTCGAAGACGAGCACGAGGCCCTGCGGGAAACCGCGCGGCAATTCCTGCAGCGCGAATGCGCCCCGTACACCGAGGAGTGGACGCGAGCCGGTCAGGTCGATCGCATCGCCTTCAAGAAGGCCGGTGACGCAGGTCTTCTCGGATTCAACATTCCCGAGGAGTACGGCGGCGGCGGTGCCATGGACGACTTCCGGTTCAACGCCGTGGTGGTCGAGGAGTTCGCGAAGTTCGACGGCGCGGCACCCGGCCTCAGCCTGCAGAACGACGTCGTCGCACCGTACTTCGTGCACCTCGCCAACGACGAGCAGAAGAAGCGCTGGATGCCCGGGATCGCCACCGGCGAGACGATCCTCGCCGTCGCGATGACCGAGCCGGGCGCGGGCTCCGACCTGGCGGGCATCAAGACCTCGGCCAAGCTCGAGGGCGATCACTATGTCCTGAACGGCAACAAGACGTTCATCTCGTCGGGCATCAACTCCGACCTCGTGGTCGTGGTCTGCCGGACCAACCCCGATCCCGAGGCGGGCCACAAGGCGTTCTCGCTGCTCGTCGTCGAGCGCGGCATGGAGGGCTTCGAGCGCGGCCGCAAGCTCGACAAGATGGGCCTCAAGGCCCAGGACACCGCCGAGCTGCACTTCAACGACGTGCGCGTCCCGGTCGAGAATTTGCTCGGCCAGGAGGGCATGGGCTTCTACCACCTCATGCAGAACCTGCCGTCGGAGCGGCTGTCGATCGGCATCGGCGCCATCGCCGGTGCGCGTGCGATCTTCGACGAGACCCTGCAGTACACCAAGGACCGCAAGGCCTTCGGCCGTCCGATCGGCACCTTCCAGGCGAACCGCTTCAGCCTCGCCGAGATGGCGACCGAGCTCGACATCGCCGAGGTCTACATCGACCGCTGCCTGCAGGGCGTTCTCGACGGCGAGCTGAACGCCGTCGACGCCTCGAAGAACAAGTGGTGGTGTACCGAACTGGCCAAGCGCGTCATCGACAGCTGCCTGCAGCTGCACGGCGGCTACGGCTACATGAACGAGTACCGCGTCGCCCGCGCCTACACCGACGCGCGTATCCAGACGATCTTCGGTGGCACCACCGAGATCATGAAGGACATCGTCGGCAAGAGCCTCGGCGTCTGAGTCCTCGCAATCGTCGACAGCCCGGGGCACGCGCCCCGGGCTGTCGGCGTATCCGGGCCCGCCCAAGTGGCGTCGGGCCGTCAGCCCTGTTCGGCACCCACCGCACGTAGGTGATCGACGACCTGCTGCACCGCCGCCCGCGAACGCGGGCGGGCCAGCGCCTCGTAGACCCGTGCGGCGCGAACCCCCTTGAGCACCAGTCGTTTCACCTCCGGGTGCCGGACCGCGAAACGCGGCATCAGCGCGATGCCGTGACCGTGCGCCACGAGCGCCTCGATGGTGGTGAAGTCCAGCATCCGCTGTGTCACCCGGGGCGCCACCCCGGTCGCCGCCGAGATCGACTGCAGCACATCGTCGACCGGGAAGCCGCCCTCGACGCTGATCCAGTCGTGATCGGCGAGTTCGGTGACCGCGACCTGGTCGCGCACGGCGAGTTCGCTGCCGGCGGCGACGATCACGTCGACGGGTTCACGCATCAGCTCGGTGACGCGGACCCGCGGGACGTTGATCGCCGGGGTCCGTTCATCGCGGTGGGTGACCACGATGTCGTGATCGGCGAGAGCCGGTGCCGCGTCGGGGTATCCGACGTCGAGATGGACCGCGTGTACGTCGATGCCCGATGCGGTGGCCCGCTCCAGGACCGCCGGCAGCAGAAGCGTCGCACCCGACGGGAACATCGCCAGCCGGACGCGCGCCTTGCCGGACCGGTACGACGACATCTCCTCCTGGGCCCGATCCACCGCCGCGATCACGTCGTCGGCGCGCAACACGAGTGCGCGTCCGGCCTCCGTCAGACGGATTCGCCTGCCGTCGGGTTCGAACAGCGCGACCCCCGCCTCCTCGGCCAGGACCTTCAACTGCTGTGACACCGCTGACGGGGTCATGTGCATCGCATCGGCCACCGCACCGATCGACTCCCGATCGGCGAACTCACGCAGCAGCCGTAGACGCCGGACCTCCATGCGGCAACGGTACTCACCCATGCCGGCGGCCCACTCCGGCCGACTGCTCGCGCAACGTGCATCGAGTCCCCGTCGGGGCTGCCCGGAATGTCTGGACCCCCCACACCGTTGTCGGGGGCATGGCATCACAAGACATCACCCTGGAAACCTTCGAGGACACCATCGCCTCGGACGGCATCGTCCTCCTCGACTTCTGGGCCGGCTGGTGCGGCCCGTGCCGGCAGTTCGCGCCCGTCTTCGAGAAGGCCTCCGAAGCACACTCCGACATCGTGTTCGGCAAGATCGACACCGAGGCCGAGCAGCAGCTCGCCGGCAGTCTCGGAATCCGTTCCATCCCGACGCTCATGGCATTCCGGGACGGGATCCTGGTCTTCAACCAGCCCGGTGCACTACCTGCGGCTCAGCTCGAGGAACTGATCGGCGCCGTCGAGGGGCTCGACATGGATGACGTGCGGGCGAAGGTCGCCGCGGCACAGAAGTAACCGTTCAGAGAAACTGAATAGTTATTCCGGTTAAATTCGATTGTCCTTCACATCGTCCACGCCGACGATGGGGCCATGTCCACTCGTGATCGCCTCCTCGCGTTGTTCGTCGTCGTCCTCTGGGGACTGAACTTCATCGCGATCCGACTCGGACTCGACCACTTCCCGCCGTTCTTCCTCGCCGCGATGCGATTTGCGGTGATGGCGATACCGGTCATGTTGTTCGTGCGGTTCCCGAAGGTGCGCCTGAAGTGGTTCCTGCTGTACGTCGCCGGCTTCGGCAGCGTGCAGTTCATCATGCTGTTCCTGGCCATGGATCTGGGCATGCCGACCGGGCTCGCCTCGCTGGTCCTCCAGACCTCGGCGCCCTTCACGGTCATGCTCGGCGTGCTGTTCCTCCGCGAACGGATGACGACCGGACAGATCCTCGGCCTGGCGGTCGCGGTCCTCGGCATGGCGGTCATCGCGATCGACCGGATGCGCGGCAGCGACCTCGGCGTGGCCGCTCTGCTCCCGATTGGTCTCACCGTGCTCGGTGGTCTGAGCTGGGCAGCGGGCAACATCGGGGGCAGACTCGCCCGTCCCGACGACTCCTTGCGGATGACGTTGTGGATGGCCGTCGTCGCCACTCCGCCGCTGTATGCGGTGAGCTTGATCGTCGAGGGACCCTCCGCCGGCTTCGACGCGCTAGCCACGCTCGGTACCGAGAGTGGACTCCGTGCCCTGGGTGGCCTCGCCTACCTCGCGATCTTCGGCACCGTCATCGGTGCGGGTCTGTGGACCACGCTGCTGGGACGCAACGACGCGAGCCGGGTGTCGCCCATGTCGCTGCTCGTGCCCGTGGTTGGGATCTCGGCAGCATTCTTCGTTCTCGGCGAAGTCCCCAGCGTCGGGGAGATCGTCGGTGCGGTCATTGTCGTCGCGGGGTGCGCTGCCGGGGTGATGGCCCGGCCGAGAGCCCGTAGGCGCTCGATCGTTCCAAGTGCCACCCCGGCGCCGGCCGATTCCGTGTCGGCGGTGACGGGCGCTCGGGAGGGCGCCGGAACACCGGTGCGCTCAGGCGGCTGAGCTGGACCCGGCCGGCGGAAGGGCCTCGCGCACCACCGCGCACAGACGGTCGACCGCGGCCCGGGCACCCGGACTGATCAAGGTCATGTTGACGAACCCGTGGATCATCGCGCCCTCTCGCCGGACCGTGACCGGCACGCCGGCCTCCTCGAGCCTGCGCGCGTACGCGAGGCCCTCGTCACGCAGCGGGTCGAAGCCGGCGACCATGACATGCGCGGGCGGGAGACCGCTGAGATCGTCGGCGAGCAGTGGCGAGCAGCGCGGGTCGCTCCGCTGCGCGGCGTCGGGCAGGTAGCGATCGGTGAACCAGTCGATGCCGTCGGCGGTGAGGAAGTACCCCGACGCGAACTCCCGGCGCGAGGGTGTGTCGGCGGCCTGGTCGGTCACCGGGTAGATGAGCAGCTGGAAAGCCGGGGTGACCGCTTCGCCACGGACCTCCCGGGCGACGACGGTCGCGAGATTTCCGCCCGCGCTGTCACCGGCGACGACGATCCGCGCCGGATCGAGACCCCACCGCGGCGCCACCTCGACAGCGAAGCGCCACGCCGCCACCGCGTCCTCGACGGCCGCGGGGAACGGGGCGTCGGGGGCCAACCGGTAGTCGACGGAGAGCACGTCGAGGCCGGTGCCATGTGCCAGACGTCGGACGAAGGTGTCGTGGCTGATCCGGCTGCCGGTGACGAAGCCGCCGCCGTGGAAGTAGACGAGCAGCCCGGCCGAGTCGGTGGTGGAGCGATACCGGGTGGCCGGGATCGGGCCGGCGGGTCCGTCGATGACGAGGTCCTCCACCGCCATGGGCGGCAGCGCCTCGGCCATGGCGGCGCCGACCTCGTCGGTCTGCGCACGCGACTGCGCCACCTCGCCCTGGAAGGGATTCAGCCCGGGCACGTTGTCGTTGGCCCAGCCGATCGCGGCAAGCTCGGGGGCGACCCGCTCACCGTCGGAGTTGACCGATGCCCGTCGCCCCAGAACGGCCAACGCTCCGGCCGGGATTCGTGCGACGGCGAGCAACAGTCCGCGTTGCACTCGGGCGGGCAGGGACAGGCGCAGATGGGTGTCGCGACTCACAGCCGCCGAGCCTACGCGGCGTCGGCGCACGGCACGACCACTCCCGTCGGATCGGCCTGTGACACACTCGTGCGCATGCCCGACCGACTCTCTTCCGCCGGTTCCGCAACCCGTACGAACACCCGTGTTCCCGCCCGTACCGCCGTCGCCCTGGGCGCTGCGGCCGCGGCCCGGTGGGCGTCGCGCACCGCGGGACGGGGCAAGGGGTCGATGATCGGCGGGCTGGTCGCCGCGAAGATCGACCCCCAGATCATGGGTCGGCTCGCCGCGGGCAAACGCACCGCGATCGTCACCGGCACCAACGGGAAGTCGACGACCACACGGATGACCGCAGCCGCGATGGCCGAACTCGGCGAGGTCGCCACCCAGGCCGACGGCGCCAACATGGACGCCGGCATCATCGCGACGCTGACCCTGAGCCGGACGGCGCCGTTCTGCGCGCTCGAGGTCGACGAACTGCACGTCCCGCACGTCAGCGACGCCGTCGACCCCGAGGTCCTCGTGATGCTCAACCTCTCCCGGGATCAGCTCGACCGAGTCGGCGAGATCAACATGATCGAGCGTCGGCTGCGTGAAGGCATCGCACGTCATCCCGAGACCACGGTGATCGCCAACTGCGACGACGTCCTGGTGACGTCGGCCGCCTTCGACGCCCCGGACGTGGTCTGGGTGGCGGCCGGCGCGAGCTGGGTCGGCGATTCCGTCAGCTGCCCCCGTACCGGTGAGCCCATCGTCCGTTCCGAGGAGGGGTGGCGGTCGACCGGCGACGACAACTTCCGCCGCCCCACCCCCGAGTGGTGGTTCGACGACGAGAACATCTACGGCCCCGACGGTTTCAGCGCTCCCCTGGAGCTCGCGGTGCCGGGCAGGGCCAACCGCGGCAACGCGACCCAGGCGGTGGCCGCGGCCGTCGCGATGGGCGCCGACCCGCGCAACGCGGTGGCCGCCGTCGGCACCGTCGGCGAGGTCGCCGGCCGATACGGCATCCACCAGGTCGGAAACCACTCGGTCCGAACACTTCTCGCGAAGAACCCGGCCGGGTGGCAAGAAGCGATGTCGATGATCGACCAGGACGCCGACGGGCTGGTGATCGCGGTCAACGGCCAGGTGCCCGACGGCGAGGACCTGTCCTGGTTGTGGGACGTGCGCTTCGAGGCGTTCGAGACCATGCAGGTCGTCGCGGCCGGCGAGCGCGCCGCCGACCTGTCGGTCCGGCTGCTCTACGCGGGCGCCGAACACACCACCATCCCGGATCCCATGGCCGCCATCGCATCCTGTCCGCCGGGACGCGTCGAGGTCCTGGCGAACTACACGGCGTTCCGCGATCTCGGCACCGCCCTGGAAAGCGCAGCACGATCGCGGAAGGCGGAGCGGTGAGCGAATCGACCCTGCGGATCGGCCTCGTCCTGCCCGACGTCATGGGTACCTACGGGGACGGTGGGAACGCCCTCATCCTGAAGCGCCGCGCACTGATGCGTGGCATCGACGCCGAGGTCATCCACATCACCCTCGACGACCCGGTCCCCGACTCGCTCGACGTCTACACCCTCGGTGGCGCCGAGGATTACGCGCAGCGGCTCGCCACCCGGCACCTCACGCGCCACCCGGGTCTGCAGCAGGCGGCGGCGGCCGGACGGCCGGTGCTGGCCATCTGCGCCGCCATCCAGGTACTCGGCCACTGGTACGAGACATCGGCGGGCGAACGCGTCGACGGCATCTCCCTGTTCGATCTCACGACGGCGCCCCAGGCGGAGCGGAGTATCGGCGAGTTGTTGGTCGACCCCGCCCTCCCAGGACTGTCACAACCCCTCACCGGTTTCGAGAACCACCGCGGCGGAACGACTCTCGGGTCCGACGCGGCCCCACTGGGTCGCGTACGGCATGGCGTCGGCAACGGCGTCGGCGACGGCACCGAGGGCGTCGTCCAGGGCAGCGTCATCGGCACCTACATGCACGGTCCGGCGCTGGCCCGCAACCCCGAACTCGCCGACCATCTCCTGGCCACCGCGCTCGGCGTCGAATCCCTTGCCCCGCTTGACCTCCCTGAGGTCGATCGGCTACGCCGGGAACGCCTCGCCGCCGGACGACGTCGGTAACGTCGACGACGGCCTTCCGCTGACCGAGGGCTCCCTCAAGCACTCTCGATCCCCGCCGACCGCGCCGCCGCGGTGAGTACGTCGACGACCATCTCCACGGTGAGCCGTCCGGTGAAGGTGTTCTGCTGGCTCACGTGGTAGCAGCCGAAGACCTCGAGTTCGGCACCGTCGCGGACGAGGGTGGTGGAGACACCGTGACCGAACTTCGGCATCGGCTTCGGGACCGTCCAGCCGAGCCTCGCGAAGGTACGAAGCGTTGACTGCCAACCGAATCCACCGAGTGTCATCACCGAACGGACCGTCGGCGCGAGCAACTCGAGTTCGGCGTGCAGCCAGTACGAACAGGTGTCGCGCTCTTCGACCGTCGGCTTGTTCTGCGGTGGTGCACAGTGGACCGGTGCGGTGATCCGCGTGTCGAACAGCTCCAATCCGTCGCCGATCGCGACCGAGAGCGGCTGGCTCGCAAGGCCGGCGCGATACAGCGCCGAGAACAGGACATCGCCGCTGCGGTCACCCGTGAACATGCGCCCGGTCCGATTCCCACCGTGCGCCGCGGGGGCGAGGCCGACGATCAGCAGTCGCGCATCCGCCGGACCGATACCGGCCACCGGCCTCCCCCAGTACTCCTCGTCGGCGTACGCGCGTCGCTTCTCCTGCGCGACCAACTCCCGCCATTCGACGAGGCGCGGGCATGCACGGCACTCGATCAGCTGCGCGTCGAGCTCCGCCAGATCACGGAAGCGTCGTCGGGTGGCCATCCCTCGACACTAACCGCGGCGTCCGGTCGGCATCCCCGCCGGCCGACGGGACCGTCGGTCCGAGACCGCTCAGTCCAGTACGACGCACCGTTCTCGCGTGCGATCCACGCCGAACCAGCCGCGCTCGAACTCCTGCCACGCCTGAAGATGACCTCGCGCGTCCTCACCGTCGCGGGCGACCGTCCGCTCGAGCCGTTCGCTCGGGGTCCCGCCGTCGAGCCACAGCGCGTGGGACAGGCGGTCGGCGATCCGGCGCCGCGCCGAGGACACCCCTTCGATGATCAGCAGCGGCTGCCACTCGATCCACACGCGGGGCCCGGGGGCCGGGACGCCGTCCTGCCACACGCGGGGCCGGTACCGGTAGTCGCGTCGTCGGGTGAACGGATGCAGCACATCGGTTTCCAGCTCCGGCCACCACGCGACGGGATCGTCCCAGGTCGCGAAGTCGTCGGTGCGGACCAGAGTCACACCGACTCCCCGAGCGCGCAGGTCCGCGACCAGGAGATCGGCGATCGTCGACTTGCCCGCTCCGGACGGTCCGTCGATCGCGACGATCCCGGCGTCGAGGCGAGCGGCCAGTTCGGTCACACGGGCACGGGTCTGCGGGCTCACCAGATCAGGATGGGTCACCGACCGGCCGCCCCGGACGCGAACGCCGAGGGCAACCGGGTGAGCGGAGCCGTGATCGGTGCTTCGGGGACGCGCTGCACCGAGGTCCGGCCGGTGCGGAGGTACTCGACGATGGCGTCGTCGAGCGGCTTGTTGGCGCGACCGAGCTGCGCGTGGTCGCCACCACCGACCGTGATGAGGTGGCTGCGCATGAGTTCACGCATCTTCAGCGACCCGCGATACGGGGTCTGCGGGTCGCCGACGCTCTGGATCTGCAGGGGCGCCACCGCCAGCCCGCGGTTGCGGATCTCGACCGGCCGCACGAGCGCCGGCGCTCCGGCACACGCGAGGCCGGACTCGTAGGCGAGACCTGGTGCCTCGAACGGATCCCCGGTCACGTAGTTCGCGAGGAACGCCTGGAAGCCGAGCGACGGCTGCGCGGGGACCTGGTTCTCGTTGCACAGCACCGCGGCCTGCATGTCCTGCGAGACCTGGGCGGCCTCGATCGCGGCGGGGCCCGGGGTGGGCAGCTTCCGGCCTGGGTTCGCCGTCATCAGCGCCACTGTCGGCCAGGAGTTGCGATCGGGCGCGAGCGCGCGGGTGAGGACCAGTAGCTGCGACGTCAGCTGTAGCGACCCGGGCCGGAGCAAGGTGAACACCAGGTTCTCGAACCTGGCACGCGCGTCGGCGGTCAGATCGGTTCCCGCGATGTACTGCTGCGCGACCGCCCGCAGGCCCGGCGGCACGTCCCCGACCTGCGCGGGAGGTGCCAGCAGCGATGGCGGCACACCTGCCTCGGCACTGACCCGGTCGCTCCACTTCCGGTACACGGCGAGTGGCGTCGTGCCGAGATGGTAGATCCGGTCGTGGCGCGCGATCCACGCCATCATCTCGTGAACCCGCGCCTTGTAGCCGGGTGTCTGCACGGAGAGAAGACTGTTCCACACCACGCCCGGGTCGAAACCGGAGTCGAGGACCATCCGGTCGACGCGCTGCGGGAACAGTGTTGCGTACGTCGACATCAGCAGGGTGCCGTACGAGATGCCGTAGAGGCTGACCTTCGGTTCGCCGAGCAGCCGCCGGACGACCTCCATGTCACGGGCGGTGTTCTCGGTGGTGAGCGTAGCCCCCAGGCCCGGCGTACGCGCCTCGCAGCGATCGCGATTGAGCTTGCCCAGCGCCGTCATCAGTTCGGGCTCGTCGCCGGTGATCGGATCGCAGCGCAGCGGCGTGCCCGACACCAGACCACGCGGCTGCACGGCCACCAGATCCCATTCGTCGAGCATGGCCGCCGGCGGGCGCAGCTGACTGAACATCGCGATGCCGTCGCCGCCCGGGCCGCCCGGGTTGCCCATCACGACACCGCGACGCCGGGATTGGTCGCGCGCCTGCATACGGCTCACGCCGATCTCGATGGTCTCGCCGTTCGGCTCGGAGTGGTCGAGCGGAACTTCGACCGTCGCGCACCGGACCGTCGCCGGTACGCCGTGCACCGCGGGGCATGCCTGCCAGTCGAGCGCGGGCGCTGCGGTGCTTCCGGCGCCGACGCGAGCTGAGCCGCGCTCACCAGGCCGGCCACGACCACCACCGTCAGGCCTGCTGCAACACCCCGGACACGACGACGCCACCCAGTACGCGAGATCACCACATGACCCTAGCCGTCCGGTTTGCCGGGTACGACGGCCACCGACCTCACGCCAGGATGCGACGACCCGACAGTGCACGACCCAAGGTGAGTTCGTCGGCGAACTCGAGGTCGCCGCCCATCGGCAGCCCCGACGCGAGCCGGGTGACCGACAGGCCGGGAAAGTCCTTCAGCATGCGCTGGAGGTAGGTCGCGGTCGCCTCGCCCTCGGTGTTCGGGTCGGTGGCGACGATCACCTCGGAGACGTCGACGCCGTCTTCCTGATTGGCCAGCCGACGCAGCAGTTCGCGGATACGCAACTGGTCCGGGCCGATCCCGGACAACGGGTCGAGAGCACCACCGAGTACGTGGTAGCGCCCGGTGAACTCCTTGGTCCGTTCGATCGCGTGCACGTCTTTCGGCTCCTCGACGACACAGATCTTGCTGGCGTCGCGGCGGGCGTCCGAACAGATCCGGCACAGGCGATTGGCCGAGACGTTCCCGCACTCCGCGCAGAAGACGACGTCGTCGCGGACCCGTCCCAGCGCGGCGACGAGGCGATCGATGTCGGACTTCTCCCCGGCCAGCAGGTGGAACGCGATGCGCTGGGCGCCCTTCGGACCGAGGCCCGGCTGTTTGGCCAGCTCGTCGATCAGGTCCTGGATCGGTCCCTCATACATGCTGATCTGCGTCCACGGTGTCCGGGATTCCTACTCGTCGTTCGGCGTCGTACGCGGGTGGGCGTACTCAGCCGCCAAATCCGGGGAGGCCGCCGCCGAGACCACCGGCGAGCGGGCCCATCTTCTCGCTGGCCAGCTGCTCGCGCTTCTCCGACAGGTCGGCCAACGCACCGAGCAACAGGTCCTGCAGGGTCTCCACGTCGTCGGGATCGACGACCTTCGGATCGATCGACACGGCGGTCACCTCACCGGTGCCGTTGCCGGTCACGGTCACGAGCCCGTTGCCCGCACTGCCGACCACCTCCGCCGCCGCGATCTCGTTCTGCGCCGACAGGAGCTTCTCCTGCATCTGCTGCGCCTGGGCCAGCAGTCCGGCCATCGGGTTCTCCCCGCCCTGACCGCCGCCGAACAACGCGCTGGGATCGAATGGTTGCGTCACCCGGCCCAGGGTAGTCGCAGCGTCAGCGCAGCAACCGATCGACATGCGCGGCGATGTCGTCGACGGTCGACTCCTCGACGGCGGCCACCTCGAAGGACAGGACCTCGTCGCCGAACAACCGACCCGCGCGCGCCGTGAGCGCGAACTCGAACCGGTCGTCGACGCGACGCCACTGCGTGATCCCGCCGTAGACGGGCGCACTGGCTCCCGTGGTGACGCAGTATTCGTCGGCGCGCGGCCCGCCGACCAGATCGCGCTGGATCTGGAAACAGGCCAGTGACTCGTCGTCGATGAAGACCACGGCCTCGCAGCCCAGGTCGGGATGCCGTTCGTAGGACGCGCGGATGGTCATGGCGCCAGGGTAGATCGTGGCCCTACCCCGACCCCGACACCGGCCGTCGGCTCTCGAACCGGCGCTCCACTCCGGTCAGCGGGTCGGTGAACTCCAGCACTCGGGCGACCAGGCGTAGCGGCCGGGTGAAGTCCCCGTGATCCGGAAGAGCGGCGAGTCCCGGCCGCACGTCGGGGTAGAGCGGGTCGTCGACGATGGGCACCCCGAGCGACGCCATGTGCAACCGGAGCTGATGGGTGCGGCCGGTGTGTGGCACCAGCCGATAGACGCCGAGGCCGCCGACGACCTCGGTCAGCGTGATGTCGCTGATGGCGTTGACCGGCCCGTCCACCACGAGGGCGCGTAGGTCGCCCGCGGTCTTCTCGATCCGGTCCCGCACGGTCACGGTCGACGCCAGCGCCTCGTCGGCCGGCGCGAGCGCGAGGTACTCCTTGCGGGCGGTCCGGGACGCGAACAGGTCCTGATAGGCCGCGCGCACCTCGGGCCGCAGCGTGAACAGCAGCACCCCGGCGGTGAGGCGGTCCAGGCGGTGCGCCGGCGAGACGGTGTCGGAGCCAAGTTCCCGACGCAGCCGCACCAGCGCGGTCTCGCTCACGTGACGACCCCGCGGCATCGTGGCGAGGAAATGCGGTTTGTCCACCACGACGATGTTCTCGTCGCGGTGGATCAACGGCAGGTCGAACGGGACCGCGATCTCGTCGTCGAGGTCGCGGTAGAGGTACAGCGAGACATTGCGGCTCGACGGCGCGGCCAGATCCGCGGGTCGGCCGTCGGCATCGACGATCTCGCCCGCGGCGGCGCGTCGACCCAGATCGTCGGCGGTCAGCCCCGCCAGCGCGGGCGCGGCCAGCAGCGCCTGACCGACGGTCAGCTCCGGCCCCGAACGCAACACCACGCGCGTGGCGTCGACGCCGTCGCGCATGGGCAAGGGCGACGGCCTTGCGCGGCCACGGCGGCGCCGGACGGGATCGGTCGATCCCGCGCCCGTCATCGCACGCTGTCGGGTGAGCAGGTCATCGAGCGCCGCGGTCGGAGATCCGAGCCGTCAGCTCTCGAGGCGCTTCTTCAGGTTGCCGAGGACCTCGGCCTGAATCCGGTTGAGACCCTTCGGCGCAAATGTCTTCTCGAAGAACCCACCGATGCCGCCGGCCCCCTGCCACGTGGTGGTGGTCGTGACGCGCGAACCGCTGCCCGATGCCGCGACGGAGTAGGTGGTCACCATCGTCGAGTTGGCGTCGCGTTCGGTGACGGTGTCCGGGGTGACGCTGACGGTTGCCTGCACGTCGCGCTGCCGCTTCGACGTGGCCTGCAGAATCCAGTGCACGACGGTGCCGTCGCCCTTGCCGCCGCTGATCACCTTGTAGTCGCGGTACTGCTCCGGGAGGATGGCCGGCCGCACGACCTCATAGTCGGCGAGAGCTCCGACCACGGCGTCCGGGGCGGCGGCGATGTCGAGCGACTGCGATGCGGAAACCTGACCCACGATTGGACACTCCTCAGTTACGAAACGATTGGCGGGCGAACTGATCAAGTCCTAGGCTAACCGGGTGACCAACGGGCTCGAGATGGGGGGAGCGGCATTCGACCAGGGGGTTGCCGACCTTCTGGCCAGCTATCGTGCCATCCCGCCGCAGGCAACCGTGCGTCTTGCGAAGAAGACGTCCAACCTCTTTCGTAAGCGCGCCGCCAATCCGCATCCGGGACTGGACGTCTCCGGACTCGATCGGGTCATCTCGGTGAATCCCGAGGCGCGCACCGCCGACGTCGCCGGCATGTGCACCTACGAGAACCTCGTCGCGGCCACTCTGCCGTACGGCCTCGCACCGCTGGTCGTCCCACAGCTCAAGACGATCACCCTCGGCGGCGCGGTCACCGGACTCGGCATCGAGAGCACGTCCTTCCGCTCCGGACTGCCCCATGAGTCGGTTCTCGAGATCGACATCCTCACCGGCGACGGCGAGATCCTGACCGCGACGCCCACCAACGAACATGCCGACCTCTTCTTCGGTTTCCCGAATTCCTATGGCACGCTCGGTTATTCGGTTCGGCTGCGGATCGAGCTGGAGCCGGTGAAGCCGTATGTGGCACTGCGCCATCTCCGGTTCACGAGTATCGCCGATCTCCAGTCGGCGATGGACACGATCGTCACCACGAAGTCGCACGACGGCGAACCGGTCGACTACCTCGACGGAGTCGTGTTCTCCGCCAACGAGTCCTATCTGACGCTGGGCCGCCAGACCGACGAGGACGGACCGGTCAGCGATTACACCGGGATGGACATCTTCTATCGGTCCATCCAACAGAAGACGACCGACCGGTTGACGATCCACGACTACCTCTGGCGCTGGGACACCGACTGGTTCTGGTGCTCGCGCGCCTTCGGCGCACAGAACCCGCGAATCCGGCGCTGGTGGCCGAAGCGGTACCTCCGCAGCAGTTTCTACTGGAAGCTGATCGGGCTCGACCAGCGATTCGACATCGGCGACCGGTTGAACGCCCGCAAGGGACTACCGGCAGGTGAACGCGTCGTGCAGGACATCGAGGTCCCCATCGACCGGACCGCCGACTACGTCGAGTGGTTCCTCTCCGAGATCCCCATCGAGCCGATCTGGCTGTGCCCGCTCCGGCTCCGCGAACCCGCCCTTCCCGGCGCCGACCCGGTACGCCCCTGGCCGCTGTATCCCCTTGCCCCGCAACGCACGTACGTCAACGTCGGCTTCTGGTCCGCCGTGCCGGTCACCCCGGGCGATCCCGGGCACACCAACAAGATCATCGAACGCAAGGTCGCCGAACTCGACGGCCACAAGTCGCTGTATTCAGAGAGTTTCTACACGCCGGAGGAGTTCGACGAACTCTACGGCGGAGAGAGTTATCGGCTCCTCAAGAAGCGGTACGACCCGCGGGGTCGCCTGCTGGACCTCTACTCGAAAGCGGTGAAACGCCAATGACCACGTTCAAGGAGAGTTCGGCGTCGAGTGTGGACTCGCACGCCGGCAAGATGACCCTCGCCGAGATCTTCGAAACACTCCTCGGCGGAAACCTGTCGATCCGGATCACCGCCTACGACGGCAGCAGCGCCGGACCCGTCGACGCCCAGTACGGCCTCGACCTGAAGACCCCGCGCGGTACGACGTATCTGGTGACCGCACCCGGCGATCTCGGACTCGCGCGCGCCTACATCGCAGGCGATCTCGAACTCATCGGCGCGCACCCCGGTGATCCCTACCCCGCGCTGAAGGCACTGGCCAGCAACCTGCAGTTCCACCGCCCCTCCCCCCTGTCGCTCGCCCACATCGCGCGGTCGCTGGGCATCGATCACTTCAAGCCGATCGCACCGCCGCCGCAGGAGGCCGTGCCGCGCTGGCGTCGATTTGCGGAAGGACTGCGGCACAGCAAGTCCCGCGATGCCGAGGTCATCCACTACCACTACGACGTCTCGAACACGTTCTACGAGTGGGTGCTCGGACCGTCGATGACGTACACCTGCGCCGTCTACCCGGAACGCGACGCATCGCTGGAAGCCGCCCAGGAGAACAAGTACCGCCTCATCTTCGAGAAGCTCCGCCTCAAGCCCGGCGACCGCCTCCTCGACATCGGTTGCGGTTGGGGCGGAATGGTCCGCTATGCCGCCCGACGCGGCGTACACGCGATCGGGGCGACGCTGTCCGCCGAGCAGGCGCAGTGGGCCCAGAAGGCGATCGCCGACGAAGGGCTCGGCGAGTTCGCCGAGGTCCGGCACAGCGACTACCGCGACGTCACCGAAAGCGGCTTCGACGCGGTGTCGTCCATCGGGCTCACCGAGCACATCGGTGTCCACAACTACCCGTCCTACTTCGGGTTCATGCGCGACAAGCTCCGTCCCGGCGGCATGCTGCTGAACCACTGCATCACGCGCCCCGACAACGCGAGCCGCAGCAAGGCGGGATCGTTCATCGACCGCTACGTCTTCCCCGACGGCGAGCTCACCGGCTCCGGCAAGATCATCTCCAAGCTGCAGGACATCGGCGGCATGGAGGTCATCCACGAGGAGAACTTCCGCGAGCACTACGCGATGACGCTGCGCGACTGGAACATCAACCTCGTCGAGCACTGGGACGAAGCGGTGGCCGAGGTCGGCGAGGGCACCGCGCGGCTGTGGGGCCTCTACATGGCCGGTTGCCGAATCGGGTTCGACCGCAACATCATCCAGCTCCACCACGTGCTCGCCACCAAACTCGACGAGGACGGCGGCCATCAGGTGCCACTCCGGCCGTGGTGGGACGCCTGAGCCCGACCCGCCTCTGAAAACCGCCCTCAGAAATCGGACACGCGGCGTATCGTCGTCGAACCTGTTGCGCGGGGCGGTTTTCAGACAAAGCTTCCGAGCGCACCCGGTCACTCGAGCGGCCGTGCCCCCAGCTCCGATTTGAGCAGCTCCAGCGCCACCTGGTCGGGGTCGAGCCGCTGCTCGGGGCTGCCGGTGCGTGCATCGGCCACCATCTCCGCGCGTTCGTCGTGCGGGATGTCCTCGTCGGCACGTGGCGGCTCGGGCTCCTCCGGTTCGGCGACCGGCTCCGGTGCGGGCGCCGGCGTCGCCGACTGGTCACGCGCGCGACTCGGACGCGAGTACGACTGCCGCGCCTTGGCAGCTTGCTTCGACGGCGGCGCGGTCGACGTGGCGGAGGGTGCGGCGGCGCCCGGCGCCTGGTGCACGGTACGCACGTCGAGTTCGGTGCCGAAGACCTCGGTGAGCGCCTCGCGGATGATCGTCACGGCGTGCGGCGCGGACAACCGCCCGACCAGCACCTCGACCGGATGCGAGAGCACGACGGTCGTCCCGTCGACGTCGGCGATGACCGCCGCCGACAGCATCGGCTCGAGACTCTTCGACCGTTCCCGCACCGCGGCCCGGATGTCCTGATACCGCTTGCGAACCGAGTCGGCGTCGAGCCCGGCGGTCGCCTCGGGCTCGGGCTCCGGTTCGGGCACCGGCTCGGGCTCGGGCCGACGGGCACGGACCGGCATCGCGTCGGGTGGCGGGACGTCGTCCTCGTCGACGGGCTCATCGGGCAGCGGGATGTCGTCGTACGCCGCGGTCGACGCCGGTTCGGCAATCGGTTCCGGTTCGGGCGAGGGCGCGTCCCGATGGCGCGACGGCGGTTCGGGCGCGGACGGGGTCCGGTCGGACCGTGCCGGCGGCTGAGTCGGCGGCGTCGGCGGGGCGGGCACCTCGATCAGGGACGCCGTCTCGTCGTCCGATGAGGCGTCAGCGGCCGGCGCCGGTTCGACCTCTGCCGCCCCGGCACTCGGTTGGTCGGCGATCAGCTCGTCGAACATCGACTCGTCGTCGGCGGGCTCCTCCGCGGGCAGCACGGCCTCGGCCTCGACCCCCGAACCCTTTGCGACGCCGGTCGAGTCGGGATCAACCGCCTCGGGCGCCGCACCTGCCGCGACCGCTTCAGCAACGACGGGTTCCGGCGCAGGAGTCTCCACCACCATCTCTGGCGCGACCGGCTTAGACACCACCGGTTCCGGCACCCGGCCGGCGTCGGGTTGCGCGGCGTCGGCCTCGACGGCTTCCGCGGCCGCGCGCTCGGACGCCTCAGCAGCCTTGGCCTCTTCCATCGCCTTGCGCTGCGAGGGTCGAACGAACTTCGGTTCCGGTTCCGGCTCAGCCGGTTTCGCGGGTACCGGGATCGACGTCGTGCCGATCCCCGACTCGAGTCGTTCGAGTCGCTGCAACAGAGCTGCGTCGTCGTCGGAGACCGCGGGCAGCAGCATCCGCGCGCACATCACCTCGAGCAGGAGTCGCGGCGACGTCGTGCCGCGCATCTCCCCGAGAGCGTTGTGCACGATCTCGGCGAACCTGGTCAGCGACGCGGGCCCGAGGGTCTCGATCTGGGCGCGCATGCGGGCGAGCTGGTCACCCGGCGCCTCGACGAGTCCGCGGTCCGCGGCGTCCGGAACAGCCTGCAGCAGAATCAGATCGCGCAGACGTTCCAGCAGGTCGACGGCGAACCGTCGAGGATCGTGCCCGGCGTCGACCACCTTCTCCACCGTGCCGAACAATGCCGAACCGTCGGCGTCGGCGAGAGCGTCGACCGCGGTGTCGATCAGCGCCACGTCGGTGACACCGAGCAGCGCGAGTGCGCGTTCGTAGGCGACACCCTGGTCGTCGGCGCCGGCCAGCAGCTGATCGAGGATCGACAGCGAGTCACGAGGCGAACCGCCACCCGCCCGGATGACGAGCGGGTACACCTCGGACGCGACGGTCACGCCCTCGCGCTCACAGATCGTCTCCAGGAGACCGCGCATGACCGGCGGCGCGAGCAGCCGGAACGGGTAGTGGTGGGTGCGCGACCGGATGGTCGGCAGCACCTTCTCGGGTTCGGTGGTCGCGAACACGAAGATCAGATGCTCCGGCGGCTCCTCGACGATCTTGAGGAGCGCGTTGAATCCCGCGTTCGTCACCATGTGCGCCTCGTCGACGATGAACACGCGGTAGCGCGACTCGGCGGGCGCATAGAAGGCGCGGTCGCGCAGCTCGCGGGTGTCGTCGACACCGCCGTGACTGGCGGCATCGAGCTCGATGACGTCGAGGTTGCCCGGACCCCCCGGCGCGAGCGCCACACAGGAGACACACGTTCCGCACGGTGTGGAGGTGGGGCCCTGCACACAGTTCAGCGAACGAGCCAGGATCCGCGCCGACGACGTCTTGCCACAACCGCGGGGACCGGAGAAGAGATACGCGTGATTGATGCGACCGGAATCCAGGGCACGGCTCAACGGATCGGTGACGTGCTCCTGCCCCACGACGTCGGCGAAGGTAGCCGGGCGATAGGTGCGATACAGAGCCACGCGTCGAGACTACCGGCGACCCGTGACAGTCGATGAGTGTGCCTCACACTGGTGCAGCGGGCCCCTGATCGGGTGTCTCGGTGACGGGTTCGCCATCGGTTCCGACCAGGTCATCGGCCATCCCGCGGGTGTCTTCCGAAGTACGCAAAGTGTGCCCGGACGTGCCTCGCGAGTCGCGCGGCCCGGACTCCTCGCCATCCGTGTCCGGCCGTCGTGTGCCCTCACTGCCGGTGCCGCCCGCATCGCCGGTCGGCAGCCCGCCCTCGGCGATCACCGCAGCCGCGACGCCGGGCGGGATGATCGGGTCGGCGGGCGTCGGCGTGGAGTAGCCACGGCTGCCGACCATCCGCAGGCCGACGACCGTCGCGACGAGCACGCCGAGGTAGGCCCACAGATAGGGGCTGACCGTGAACCAGTTGAGCCACGTGATGCGGGTCTTGACGTACAGCCCCGTGTAATAGCCGTCCGGGATCAGCGCCGGTACATGCGTCGGCCACGAAAACGCGAGTAGCACCAGTGCCGCCACGCCCACGCCGGCCCACACCCGCGGTGCCCGCGGCTGCCGGGCGTCGAGAACGAGGTGGATTCCGATGACCAGGATCGGGATGAACCACACCCAGTGGTGGCCCCACGACATCGGCGACACCACGCAGGCGGTCATCCCGACAATGCTGACGGCAAGGAGTTCCTGACCTTTGCGATGGGCGTACGTCGCCACCGCGAAGCCGACCGCCAGCACTGCCAGCACCAGGGCGAGCCAGAGCAGCGTCGGCGGATTGTCGGTGTCGAGGTGGTTGGCCAGCATGCCGCGCAGGGACTGGTTACCGCGCAACTGAGCCGAGCCGACCCGGTCGGACTCGAACAGCTTGCCCGTCCAGTACGACCACGAGTCCCCGGGCAAGGCGGCGAACCCGATGAGCATGGTGGTGGCGAAGCCGCCCACCACCCCGGCGAGGGCGCGCCAGTTCCGTTGCACGAGGAAGTAGCCGGCGAAGATGAGGGGCGTCAGCTTGATTCCCGCGGCGACTCCGGTCCAGAACCCCTTGAGGCGTCCACCGTCCGGACGCGCCAGATCGGCCACGATCACGAGCATCAGGAACACATTGATCTGCCCGTACCAGATCGTCGTACGAACCGGCTCGAACAACATCGCCACCGCCACCAGCGACGCCGCGATCACGCGCAGTGGCCAGGTCACCGGCCGGCCGAGGCTGCGGAAGCTCAGCATGATCACCAGATAGAGCGCCACGACGATGCCCGCCGACCACAACATGCGAGCGACGTCGAAGGACATCCAGGCCAGCGGACTGAACAGCAAGGCGGAGAACGGCGAGTAGGTGTAGTCCAGGTCGCCGATCATCTTGACGTCGTAGAGACTGACGCCGTTGGCGACCGCCCGGGCACCCGCCTGATACACCGAGAGATCGATCTGGTTGTGCAGCAAACCCCAGAATTGGGCGCCCAGGGGTACGACGACATCCTGGAGTGCCAGTGCGATGACCCCCACGACGGCGAAACCGGTTGCGAGAAGAACCGGCCTGGGCAGATTCACGATTTGAAAGCCTGTCACAAAGTGGCGCGCACGCCAGCGCACTCGCCGGAGAATGAGAGCAATCTAACGCCGGGATCGGCGTGTCGGGTCAGCTGGAGCGGGCGAGCAGGGTCTCCGCCGCGGCCAGCAGCACGCACGTGGATACCCCGTCCATCGCAGCCCGCAGGTCGTCGGTGTTCGGGAACGTCGGTGCGAGTCGGATGTTCTGATCGTGCGGATCGGTCTTGTACGGGAACGCCGATCCGGCGGCGGTGAGCGCGATACCGGCTTCTTTGGCCAGCTCGATGGTGCGTCGGGCCGCGCCGTCGACGACGTCGAGGCTGATGAAGTAGCCGCCCTCCGGCTCCGACCACGACGCCACCTTCGACTCCGTGAGACGGTCCTCGAGGATGTCGAGCACGAGCTTGAATTTCGGAGCGAGGATCTCCCGGTGGCGGGCCATGTGCGCCCGCACACCGTCGGCATCGCCGAAGAACTTGAGGTGACGCAGCTGATTGACCTTGTCGGGTCCGATGGTCTTCAGCGACAGGTACTTGCTGAACCAGGCCAGATTCTCCGGCGACGACCCGAAGAACGAGACGCCGGCGCCGGCGAAGGTGATCTTCGACGTCGAGCCGAGGACGTACACGCGGTTCGGGTGCCCGGCCTGCGCCGCCATCTCCAGGATCGGCAGCGGCGTCGGCGGGGTCTCCACCAGCGTGTGGACGACGTAGGCGTTGTCCCAGTAGATCCGGAAGTCCGGCGCCGCGGACATCTCGAGCAGCCCGCGCGTGACCTCCTCGGAGAAGGTGACGCCGGTCGGGTTCGAGTAGGTGGGCACCGCCCACATGCCCTTGATGCTCGGGTCGGAGGCGACGAGTTCGGCGCACACCCGCACGTCGGGGCCGTCGGGCAGCATCGGCACCGGGATCATCTCGATGCCGAAGCTCTCGGTGATCGCGAAGTGGCGGTCATAACCGGGCGACGGGCACAGGAACTTGATCGTCTGACGTCCCCACGGCTCGTCGGAGTCGGCGGTGCCGTGCAGCAGCCCGAAGACCGTGAGGTCGTGCATGATCTCGAGGCTCGAGTTGCCGAGCGCGAGCAGGTTGTCGGGGTCGACGGCGAGGAGTTCCCCGAAGATGCCGCGCAACTCGGGCAGTCCGTTGAGTCCGCCGTAGTTGCGGGTGTCGGTGCCCGCGCCGTCTCGATACTCGTCACCGGGCAGCGACAGGAGACCGTTCGAGAGATCGAGCTGCTCGGGGGCCGGCTTGCCGCGGGTGAGGTCGAGCTTGAGACCCAGCGCGCGCAGCGCCTCGTATTGCTTGGTCAGTTCCGTCTGGGTGTTCCGGAGTTGGTCGGCACTCATCGAGTGAAAATTCAACGTTGGCCCTCTCGCGGCTCGACGCCGGTGCGGGTGGCCGACGCCCCTGACCTGAAACTTCGTATCGGGAAAATAGGGGACCCCGCGCACCCGAGAGAGCCCGTTGACCCTTGCTGCCTTCCGGCCCTGGGGGAGTTCACAGGATGCACGCCGCGCGGGATCCGTCGTCCAGTGTAGCGAGGGGTTCCGGCGGCCGGAGCCGGGGTCCTCGAACCGGTCCGCGCGGCTCGATCACACTCGGCCCGCACGCTCGGGGATACGACGAAGGTCCGCAGTGTCACCCGGTAATACGGGTGTCACTGCGGACCTTCGGTGGCGGAGGATAGGGGATTCGAACCCCTGAGGGCTGTTAACCCAACCCGCGTTCCAGGCGAGCGCCATAGGCCACTAGGCGAATCCTCCAACGTCGAGATGATAGCCGCCGACGGCGCACTCACCCAAACCGTCCGGCCGTCGAGTGTGACCGCTAGGGTCGACGACATGGCCGATTCCTCTCCTGTCGTTGTCGTCGGAGCCACCGGAGGGCAGGGCGGCGCTGTGCTCGACGCGCTGCTCGAGGCCGGTTTCCCGGTCCGCGCCGTTGTGCGGGACGCGGTGTCGAGCAAGGCGGCACGCCTGGCCGACCGAGGCGTCGAACTCGCCGTCGGGGACATCGTGAGCGGGTCGGGTCTCACCGAGGCATTCACCGGGTCCGCGGGCGTGTTCGCGCTCACCACCCCGTTCGAATCCGGCGTCGAGGCCGAGATCGGTCAGGGTCGTGCGCTGATCGAAGCCGCCACGTCCGCGTCGATCCCGTACCTCGTGTTCTCCTCGGTGGCCTCGGCCGATCGTCAGACCGGCGTGCCGCATTTCGATTCCAAGTTCGAGGTCGAGCAGATGCTCGCAGCCACCGAGATCCCGCACACGATCGTCGGCCCGGCCTACTTCTTCGACAACCTGCTCGGCGGAGCCGACGCGCTCGCGGCGGGCGTGATGCCGATCGCGATGCCCGCGGACAAGCCGCTGCAACAACTCTCGCGGCGCGACCTCGGCCGACTCGTCGCCACTCTGTTCGCCGCCCCGGACGTCCACGTCGGCCAGCGCATCGACCTCGCGTCCGATCAGCCGACGCCCGAGGAGATGGCGCGCATCATCGGCGACGTTCTCGGCACCACGGTCACGGCGGAGTCCTACGATCCCGAACGTATCGAGTCCGAGGACATGCGGGCGATGTTCACGTTCCTCGGCGACCGCGGGTACGAGGTCGACATCCCGACGCTGCACCGCCGGTTCCCTGATGTGGGCTGGCAGAGTTTCGCGACCTGGGCGGCCGAGGCGCTGCGCCGCTGACCCATACGGAACCCGGGCATCAGCCGTCGGAGCGTCGGTTGCCCTTCTCATCCCAGTGCTCGGCGACCTTCTTGCTCGGCTGTACGCGCGGCGGCTCGCCCGGCATCTTGGGATAGCTGGGCGGATAAGGCATGTCGCCCAGTCCGTTTGCGTCGTCGGCCTGCACCATCTCCAGCAGTTTCTCGACGCCGCGCCGGTGGTCGGCGATGTCGGCCCATGGGTCGCCGCGATCTTCCAGGAGCTTCGGGACGGTCGCGATGGTGCAGTCGTCCGGATCGACGTCGGCGAGTTCGTCCCACGTCACCGGCGTCGACACCCGGGCGCGGGCGCTGCGTCGAACGGAGTACGGGGATGCCATAGTGCGGTCGCGGGCGTTCTGGTTGTAATCGATGAAGATCCGTTCTCCGCGTTCTTCTTTCCACCACGATGTGGTGACCGCGTCCGGGTCGCGGCGTTCGAGTTCCCGGGCGATCGCGATGACGCAGCGTCGGGTCGCGATGAAGTCCCACAGCGGTTCGATGGGCACGTACACGTGTACTCCCCGACCGCCCGAGGTCTTCACGAAACCGGTGAAGCCCAGTTCGTCGAGCAGGGGCTTGAGCCCCTCGATCGCCACACGCCGGACATCCTCGAACGTCGTGCCGGGTTGCGGATCGAGGTCGATGCGAAGCTGATCGGGATGGTCGTTGTCGGGGTGGAGGGTCGGCCAGGTATGGAAGGTGACGGTCCCCAGGTTCGCGCCCCACACGAGATCAGCCGGCACCGTGGGACGGATCGCGTCGCCGGTTCGTTTGGAGGGGAACACGATCGGGGTGGACTGCACATGCTCGGGCCGCTTCTTCGCGATGTGCTTCTGGTAGATCTCCTCGCCCTCGACGCCGTCGGGGAAGCGCTGCAGAAAGGTCGGGCGGTCGCGGGTGGCGCGCATCAGCGGTCCGTCGCCGCTGTCGTCGGCCCTGCCACCCGTGTCGCCGAGTGCGACGGTGCGGTAGTACCCGACGAGATCGCGCTTGCGGCCGCCGTTCTCGCCCAGTTCGGGGAAGTAGATCTTGTCCGGGTTGCTCATCCGGACGGCGACCCCGTCGACGTCGAGTTCCTCGGCGGGCGAACGAGATGCCATGGTCATTCTCCTTCGAGGACGTCGTGGAGATCGTAGGTCAGCGGAACGTCGAGCTGGTCGTAACCGCAGCTCTCCGGTTCTCGATCGGGCCGCCAGCGAAGGAATTTCACCGTGTGCCGAAAGCGATGGTTCTCCATCTGGTCATAGGCGAACTCCGCGACCAGCTCCGGACGGATCGGGATCCACTCCCCCGATTTCTCCGAACGCCACCGCGTCGGCTCGCCCGGCGATGCCTTCTCCGGGTCCAGCCGCATCGGCTCGAACATCTGCTGCAACTCGATCCGCTTGGCGTCGGAGAAGGCCCCGGCCCCGCCGACCATCCGCAGTTCGCCGTCGTCACCGTACAGTCCGAGCAGCATCGATCCGATCCCCTTGCCCGACTTGTGGATTCGATACCCGAAGACCACACAGTCCGCGGTCCGTTTGTGTTTGATCTTCAGCATCTCCCGCTTGTTCTCGACGTACACGCCGACCAGTCGCTTGGCGACGACGCCGTCGAGCCCGGCGCCTTCGAAGGCGGAGAACCAGTCCTCGGCGACCGCCGGGTCGCTCGTCACCCGGCTGACATGCACGCGTCGGTCCCGTCCGCCCGGACCGACGGCCCGCAGCAACGCTTCCCGGCGCACCTCGAAGGGTTCGCCCATCACGCTCGTCGACTCCAGCGCCAACGCGTCGAACCCGATGAAGATCGCCGGTGTCTTCTCCGCGAGCATGGTGACGCGCGACTCCGCCGGATGGATCCGCTGTGCGAGCGAATCCCAGTCGAGGCGATGGGTGTCGCCGATGAGCGCGGGCACCCCGATCTCACCGTCGAGGACCACCTTGTCGGGCAGTTCGTCCTTCACCGCCGCGACGATCTCGGGGAAGTACCGGGCCAGGTCCTTGCCGCCTCGCGAACCGATCGTCACCTCGTCGCCGTCGCGGAAGACCAACGCGCGAAAACCATCCCACTTGGGTTCATACGACCACGCCACCGAACCGTCCGGCTGCGGCGGCACGCTGGTCACCGCCTTGGCCAGCATCGGCGCAACAGGCGGCATGACCGGGAGATCCATGAAACTCATCGTTCCTCACTCGTCGAGGGGACCGCAACGCCTACGCGCCGCCGCATACCCGGGGTGTGGTCGTCGGGCCGTTACAGGCAGACCGGCCACGGCGCGGATTCTCATCGCCGACCGGTAATCTCGACGCGGTGTCGACGCAGCGAGCGGGCCGGTACGCGCCCTCCCCCTCCGGGGACCTCCACGTCGGCAATCTGCGGACCGCCCTGCTCGCCTGGCTCTTCGCACGGACCACCGGCCGACAATTCCTGATCCGGATGGAGGATCTCGACCGAGCCGTCGAGGGCGCGGATTCCCGGCAGTTGTCCGATCTCGCGGCCCTGGGCCTCGACTGGGACCCGCCCGTCGTCCACCAGACCGACCGGCTCGAGGCATACCGTGCCGTCCTCGACGACCTGCGCGACGCCGGCCGCACCTTCGAGTGTTTCTGCACCCGCCGAGAGATCCTCGACGCGCCGTCCGCACCCCATGCGCCGCAGGGCGCCTACCCGGGCACGTGCCGCGACCTCACCGCCGCCGAACGCGACGAACGCCGTGCCACCCGGCCACCCGCGATCCGGCTGCGGGCCGACGTCCGGGAGTACGGCGTCGATGACCTGCTGCACGGCCCCTACATGGGCGCGGTCGACGACTTCGTGCTGCTGCGCAACGACGGCACCCCCGCCTACAACCTGGCCGTCGTCGTCGACGATGCCGCGCAGGGCGTCGACCAGGTCGTCCGCGGGGACGATCTGTTGTCGTCGGCGCCCCGGCAGGCCTACCTGGCGACGCTGCTCGGGAAGACCCCGCCGACGTACGCGCACGTCCCGATGGTGCTCAACGCCAACGGAATCCGGCTCAGCAAGCGGGACGGGGCGGTGACCCTGGCCGATCTCGCCGCCGCAGGGGTGGCGACGTCGACCTTGTTGTCCCGCATCGCCCATTCACTGGGGCTCGGCGGCCGGGACGAGCCCGTGCGCGCAGAGCAACTGGCGAACCGGTTCGACCCCGCCGCGCTGCCGACCGAACCGTGGTTCCTGACGGCCGACGAGTGGACCTAGCGGCCCACTCCCCCGTTCCCTAATCCCTGAACGCATAACCCCTGCTCCCTGAGGTGCGAGGAGCGCAAGCGACGAGCCACGAAGACATCCCAGGGGTGCAAGGTGTCAAGCGGCGAGGTTGGCGCGGTGGTTCCAGGCGGTGTGTTCGTTGTAGAGGGTGCGGTGTTTGAGGCAGCCGTGGAGGATGCCGATGAGCCGGTTGGCGAGCGCACGCAAGGCTTGGGGGTGGGACTTCTTCTGATCTCGCAGGCTGTCGTAGTAGACGCGGGCGCCGGGACTGCCGGTCAGCGCGCTTTGCGCCATCGCCATGGCGGCGGCGTTGAGGCGGGTGTTGCGGATATGGCGGGCCAGCACGACGTGCCCTTTGCCTGAGGCGATGGTCCGTGGTGAGGTGCCGGCATAGTTTCTGCGAGACTTGGCGGTGGCATAGCGTTCGGGGTCGTCCCCGAACTCGCCAAGCATCCGGGCGCCGGTGATGTCACCGACTCCGGGCATGGACAGGTAGATCTCGGCGTCGGCGATGCGCTCTAAAAGACTGGGCCATACTGGTTTCCAGTTGATCAATTTGGGTGTTGAGCGTCGTCAGCATGTTCACCGTCACGGTCACGGTCGCCGCATACGCTGCGGTAAGTGCCTCCGGTGCGCTCAGATGACCGCCCCCACGCAGGGCCTGCTGGATCTCGCGGGCACGGGTATCGGTATTGCGTTGGCGGCCACCCTGTTTCAGAGCTGATCGGATCGCCGCGACCGTCAGTGCCGCTCCCTGTCGTGGGGTGGGAGCGCGACGCAACACCGCCAGGCAGTCTTTGTGGGCGAGGTCGCCGCCGAAGGCATCGACCGCGGCCGGATAGTAGGCGCCCAGTTGAGCGCGCAACACGTTCTGTTGTGCTGAGCGCGCCCACACCAGATTCTGATGCGTACGGGCCATCACCGTGATCGCCTTGACCTCGACGGTGTCGGCGGCGACCAATCGATGATTGTGCCGGTCGGTCCGCACCAGATCAGCCAGCGTTTTCGCGTCAGCCTTATCGGATTTGGTGCCCCCGACATGGTGGCGGTCGCGGTACCGCGACACCGACAACGGGTTGATCGCATACACCTGATAGCCCGCGGCGACCAGGGCGGCGACCCACATGCCGTGATCGGTTTCGATCCCCACCACCACCTCAGAGGGGTCGTGGGCGAACCGGGCGAGCAGGTCATGCATCGCCGTCACGCCGGCCGCGTTCTCGGGTAGTCGGCGGGTGGCCAGGGTGGTGCCGTGTTCATCCATCACGCACACGTCGTGATGATCCGACGCCCAGTCGTTGCCCACACAGATCATGTCGGTCGTTCACCTCGTCTTCGGTCGTCTCGATCGATCGTCGGTGTGAACCTTGGGGTGATCACCCTTGACGCGGCCTAATGGATCAGTGCTCACCCCACATGGTTCAGGGGGCACGACATCCCAGAAGCGTTCTAGCGGGTGATCCTTACCCGGCCGGGCCACGGTCTTCGTGTAGAAATCCGACACCGTTTCAGGGTCTCGGAGTGGTCACCGGCCGGGAAGGCTCACACAAACCAGCATCCCCTGCAGGACGCCGATCCACCCCCATTAGGGTAAGCGACGCACGCTCGTCAACCCTCCTACGCCGTGGTCGCAAGCAACCGCTGGAGCACGTCGTTGATGGTGATGAGTCCGACCGCGCGGCCCCCATCGGTGACGAGCGCGAGGTGGGCGCGCTGTTCCCGCATGGCGGTGAGCGTCTCGTACACCGGCTGCGCCGACTCGACGCTCAGGACCGGGCGCATGAGATCGGCCGCCGTGGTGCCGGGCGACGCGGTCAGGCTGTCGCGCACATGCACGACACCGCGGACCGGCGCCCCGGACGCATCGTCGCGCACCAGCAGGCGCAGGTGGCCCGAGGTCCGGCCGGCCGTCTGGATCTGATCGGCGTCCGCGGCCGGACCGACGACGGCCAGATGGTCGTTGGGGGTCACGACGTCGCCGACGGTCAACGACTCCAGTTCCAGAGCACTCGTCAGATGGGCGTGGTATCGCTCGTCGAGTGTGCCCACGGTGGCCGAGTGCTCCACCAGGTGTCGGAGGGCGTCGCTGTCCTGCCCGGTCGCGACCTGATCCACCGGCTCGACGCCGACGCGCTTGAGGCACCAGTTGGCGAGGTGGTTGAGCTGGACGATGAACGGACGGGTCACCCACATGAAGGCGCGCATCGGGATCGCGAGCATGATCGCCGACTTCTCGGGGTGGGCGATGGCCCACGATTTCGGCGCCATCTCACCGACGACGAGGTGTAGGAACGTCACGATGACGAGGGCGAGAACGAAGCCGATCACGTCGGCCGACCAGTACGGCAGACCCCAGCCGGCGAACAGCGGCGTGAGCCAGTAGTGCACAGCGGGTTTCGTGACCGAACCCAGTGCCAGCGTGCACACCGTGATGCCGAGCTGCGACCCGGCGAGCAGCACCGACAGTTCCGATGCGCTCCGCAGTGCTGCGCGGGCGCTGCCGCTGGTCGCGGCCGCGTCTTCGAGCCGGTGCCGACGCGCGGCGATCAGGGCGAACTCGACCGCGACGAAGAAGGCGCTGGACGCGATCAGGCCCACGGTGACGGCCGCGACGACCCACGGGTTATCCATTGTCGCTCTCCTCTCCGTTCTCGGCCGGGTTCTTCTTCTCGCCCGGGTTGTTGTCGTTGTGTGCCACGCTCATCGACAGCAGAGCGGGGACGCGCTTGTCGACTTCGAGCACCGTGGCCCGCACGGTGCGGGGTGGCGCCTCGTCGTCTTCGAGCAGGGTCGACGGATCGGGATCGATCTCGATCGTCACCGTGTCCCCGACCTCCGGGAGTCCGACGAACTCGGCGATCACCAGTCCGGCCATCGTCTCGTAGTCGCCTTCGGGGAGGTCCCAGCCGACGGTCCGGGAAACCTCGTCGACGTGTGCGTCACCCCGCACGCGCCATCCCTCGGGGCTTTCCTCGATCGCGACGGTCGCCTCGGAGTCGTGTTCGTCGTCGATCTCGCCGACCAGTTCCTCGGCGATGTCCTCGGCGGTCACGACCCCGGCGAAACCGCCGTATTCGTCGATGACCACCGCCATCTCGTCTTGTGCGTCCGCGAGGGTCTCCAACACCTCGGGCAGCGGGAGCGTCGAGGGCACCACCACTGCGGGACGACACAGGTCGACCGCGGTGGCCGACGAATCAGCCTGCGGCGGTTTCTTTTTCAGCGCGTAGCTCCACTCCAGGAGGTCCTGGAGGTGGATCACACCGCGTACCTCGTCGTCACCGCCGGCCAGCACGGGGTACCGCGTGTGGCCGGTGCTCATCAGTGTCAGCACCTCACCCGCCGCCAGATCGGCGTCGACATGGTCGGTGTTCGGTCGCGGGATCATCGCGTGTTCTGCGGTGCGCGTGGGGAATTCGAGCACACGGTCGAGCAGGACGGACAGCTCGTCGGGCAGGTCACCCGCGTCGCGGGACTCGGCGACGATGTGCTCTAGGTCGCGCACCGACGCCGAATGCTCGACGTCGTGCACGGGCTCGATGCGCAGCGCTCGCAGCAGCAGGTTCGACGACTTGTCGAACAATGCGATGAGCCAACCGAACACGGCCAGGTAGATCGTCGTCGAACGGGCGAGCCACCGTGCGACCGGCTCGGGCCGGGCGATGGCGAGGTTCTTGGGGAACAGCTCACCGAAGACCATCTGCACGACGGTGGAGAAGATGATCGCGATGATCGTGCCGATCGCGACACCGACGCCCACCGGGATACCCACGCCGCCGAGCAGCTCGCCGACGCCGGAACCGATCAGGGGTTCGGCCACGTAGCCGACGAGCAGGCCGGTGACAGTGATGCCCAGCTGGGCGCCGGAGAGCATGAAGGACGTGCGGCGGGTGACCGCGAGCGCGCGTTTCGCGGCGGCGTCACCGGTTTCGGCACGGGCTTTGAGGCGGGACCGGTCGACCGCCATGTAGCCGAATTCCTGGGCCACGAAGTAACCGGTGAGGGCGGTGATCAGGAAGACCACCAGGATTCCGAGTCCGATTCCGAGGAGGGTCAGCATGAGACCGTCCCGGCGTCGGGGCCGGGCGGAACACCCGGGTCATTCAATTCACAACAGGGGGCCGACTGGTGTCGTCGGCGTTTTCGGCGCTTTCCGCGTCTCATCGTCTCTCTCGCTGGTGCTCGGGTGTTTCATACCGGGTGCCGGGAGCAAAGGCATGTGCGTAAATGTCCGGTATGTGGTCCCAACGTACCGAATGCGCTCCGAGTTCCGCGACATGCCCGGCGATCCTTCTCCGCGGAGTGCGGACCGACACATTCGGCCGATGAGCGACCCGTCGATACGCGACGAGGTCGCCGCGGCCGCTCGACGGCTGGCGGCCGAAGGTCTCCTGATCGGCACCTCCGGCAACGTGTCGGCGCGTGCGGGCGATCACGTCGCGATCACCGGAACCGGGGTTGTACTCGCGAACTGTGCCGCGACCGACGTGACGGTGGTGTCCCTTGCCGGCGACGTCGTCGACGGGCCGATCGCGCCGTCGTCCGAGCTGGACCTGCACCTCCGCGTCTACGAGGAAACCGGCACACAGGCGATCGTCCACACCCACGCACCCTTCGGGACCGCGGTCGCCTGCGTCAGCGGACTGACCTCGTTGCCGGTGCTGCACTACCAACAACTAGGCCTCGGCGGTGCCATCCCGGTCGCGCCGTACGCCACGTTCGGGAGCCCGGAGCTCGCCGGGATCGTCGCCGACGCGCTGGCCGACACCCAGGTCGCGCTGATGGCGAACCACGGTTCGGTGGCACGCGGCTCCAGCCTGGCCCACGCGGTGAAGAACGCCCTGCTGCTGGAGTGGCTCGCGACCCTCTATCACCGGACCATGAGCATGGGCCGGCCTCGCGAACTCACCGAGGACCAACAGCAGTCCACCGTCGCCCAAGCGATCCGGCTGGACTACGGGGCACCCAAGGAGAACCGGACGTGACACCCTCACCGCTGCTCGAACCGCCGACGATCGCAACCGTGGGCGTCCATGTGCTGGACATCCACGTCGTCGGGATCGAGTCCATCCCGGCGGGGTCCGACGGCGCGCTCGTCCAGTCCATCGGTTTCTCCGCCGCCGGTACCGCGGGCGGAACCGCGCTCGTCCTCAGTCGGCTGGGCGCCACGGTCCGGACCCACGGAGCGATCGGCGACGACACGATCGGGCGTTCGCTGACCGCACTGCTGGACGCCGAAGGCGTCGACACCGGCGGCCTGGTTCCGAAGCCCGGGGTCCAGACGTCGTCATCGGTCATACCCATCCGACCCAACGGGGACCGTCCCGCATGGCACTGCATCGGGGCGAATGCGCAGTTCACGCTCGACGACCTGGGTGCAGACGCGCTGGCCGGGCTCGACCACCTGCACCTCGGCGGCCCGGAGTTCCTCGGCGGCGCGGTCGCCGCAGAGCTCCTCGGCCGGGCGCGCGACCGCGGGATCACGACGTCGGCCGATCTCCTGTCGGGTGGCGACCCCGGCCTTCTCGAGTGGATCGCCGACGCACTTCCCCACCTCGACTACCTGCTGCCCAACGACGACCAGATCCGGGGACTGACCGGAACCGACGACCTCACCGACGGCGCACGGGCCCTCCTGGACCGCGGCGTCGGTTGCGTCGCGCTCACCCGCGGCGCCGACGGCGCACTGGTCGTGACCGGCGACGATGTGGTCACGGTGCCGGCGTTCGAGGTGGACGTCGTGGACACCACCGGCTGCGGCGACTCGTTCTCCGCCGGGTTCTTGACCGGCCGGCTGCGCGGGCTCGGTCTCGCCGACTCCGCCGAACTCGGTTGCGCGGTGGCCGCGCACGTCGCCCAGGGCATCGGGACCGCGGCGAACTCGTACGATCTCGCCGCGATCGAGTCCTTCCGGCAGTCCCGCGCCGCGGGCTGAGCGCGCCTCCTCTCGGTTTGGTGAACCCCGCCTCGGGTAGGCGATCACCATGACAGACAACAAGGAAATCAACGGCTCCACCGTCGTCATCGCCGGCGCGTCGAGCGGATTCGGACGCGGCGCCGCGGTGCGACTCGGAGAACTCGGCGCGAACGTCGTCGTCGCGGCGCGTCGAACCGCGGTCCTCGACGAGGTCGTCGCGGAGATCACCGGCAAGGGCGGGTCGGCGCTGGCGGTGCCCACCGATGTCAGCGATCCGCGTGCCGTCGCCCATCTCGCGTCCGCCGCGCTCGAACGGTTCGGGTCGATCGACGTGTGGGTGAACAACGTCGGCGTCGGCGCGGTCGGATACTTCTGGGACATCCCGATCGAGGACCACGCTCGCCTCGTCGACGTGAACCTGAAGGGCCTGATCTACGGCGCACATGCGGCGCTGCGCGTCTTCCGGTCGCAGGGTCGCGGCACACTCATCAACGTGGGCTCGGTCGACAGCGAGGTACCCATCGCACTCCAGAACACCTACGCCGCAACGAAAGCGGCGGTTCGGAGCCTCGGGCACTCGATCAGCGAAGAGCTGCGCATGGCCGGCGACGACGCCATCAAGGTCGGCACCATCATGCCGTGGGCCGTGGACACCCCATGGTGGGTCCACGCCGCCAACTACACCGGACACGAACCGCGGATGTCCGCGATGGACGATCCGCAGATCGTGGTCGACGCGATCGTGGCAGCCTGCACCGACCCGAAGCTGGACCAACCGGTCGGCTACAAGGCCAAGGCCGCCAACGCTTCTCACCATCTCATGCCCGGGATCACCGAGCGGTTCTCGGCGGCGACGGCGAAGTCCGAGACCGAGAAGGGGACACCGGTCGAGCCGCACGCGGGTGCGATCCACGACCCCAACCCGGACAGCACCGGGGTCGCCGGCGGCATCCGCGAACGGATGGTTGCCGAGGACTCCCGCTGACACCCGTCCGCCGTCGCTCGTTGTGGTGCGCCGCCCTCTGCTGGTCGAGCACCGCCGCGGTGTCCCGCTGGTCGAGCAGCTCGACCGAGCGAAGCGAGGACGCAACGCCCGTCGAGGCCACCGAGGCGACGCGTCACTCTTGTCGGTGCGGCGTGATTCGATTGCCAGACCACCCCGAGAAATCCAGAGATCACCCTTGACTCGAACATATATTCGAGTATCGTGGAGGTATGTCATCGGGGGCGGGGGCCAGATCCACTACATCGGTGGACCCATTACAGGAGTCGGTCGAGCCGCGCTTTCGTCCCGACCATGAACTCTCCGCATCCGAACTCGTCGAGGTCCTCAACCACTGCGCGGGCTTGGCGGCAGCGTCCGCGCATCGAATGATGGTCGTTGCCAGCCTCATTCACGATGAACGCGAGATGGACTACGCCCAGCGGCGCGCCGAGACGCACAGCGGCGAACTTGATTCGATTGAGGCCTTCGATGCCCTGTCCGCGCGAGTGGCCGCGGGTGAGAACCCCTACGAGCAGTTCGGACCGAACGGTCTCGAACAGGCCATCGCCGAAGTCGGCGCCACCCTCACCGTGACACCGGCCGAGGCGAAAGACCTCATCGAAGCCGGCGACGCACTGCGCTACCGACTCTCCTTCACCGGACACGCACTCGCGTGCGGTCGAATCGACAAGCGCCGCTTCCTCATCGCCCTCAAACGCACCGACCTCATCACCGACGACGAAGAGATGCAGACCGTCGACGCCCATCTCGCCGAAGCGATCTTCGCCCGCCCACCGATGTCGACGGCCCGGTTCACCGCCATGGTCGATTCCATCGTCACCAAGTGGGCACCCGACGCGATCCGCCGACGTAAGGAACGCGTCAAGGGTGATCGCAAGGTGACGGTGAGCCCCGATCGCTTCACACCCGGGCAGTCCCGGATCTCCGGCACGCTGCCCAATGCTGATGCCGCCGAGTTCGACGCCCGCCTGACGGCGATGGCCACCGCGGTCCACGCCGGTGACCCTCGAAAGTTGGCCAACCGCCGAGTCGACGCTCTGAAAGCGCTCGCCCGGGGTGAAGCCGCCATCACCTGCCTCTGCGACGACTGTGTCATCACCGCAACCGAACCCGACACAGCACCAGACCTCGATGCAGCGACAGTGGATACCGCCGAGCCGCCTACATCAGCTGCTGAGATGGTGGATGCGGACAACGACGTCGACCCGTCAGCCGACGTCGTTGTCGATGACCCGGCCGCGCCGGCCGCCTCGGCGTCGGACTCACCCGCGCCGCGCGCGACTTTCCACGTCGTGGTGAACCTGTCGACCCTGATCGGCCTCGACGACGACCCCGCCTTCCTCGACCGCCACGGCATCATCGACGCCGACACCGCCCGAACACTCCTCGCCGAAGCCCGCCGCACCTACATCCATCCCGCACCCGACGCACCCGACGGTTCACCGCCTCCCGACGCGGACAGTTCGACAACGCGATACACCCCCTCGAAGAAGCTGCAGGCGCTGGTGCGCGCCGGCGAACTGTGCTGCACCTTCCCCGGCTGCAACGCCCCGGTCTGGCAGATCGATCTCGACCACACCGAACCCTTCGACCACGCCGACCCGCGTCGCGGTGGCCCGACCGATGCGCGCAACCTCAAACCGCTGTGCCGGTTCCATCACCGCATCAAGACCTTCACCAGCTGGCAGGACCACCAAGACGAACTCCAGACCGCCTGGTTCACCACACCCACCGGGCACATGTTCGTCGGCAACGCCTTCAGCGGACGCGACCTGTTCAACAAGCTCTTCCCCAGACGGTCACCCGATCACCCCGCCCGAGACAGACTCAACACCCAGCGCGACAACGACTTCCGACGCCACCAACGCGCCGAGAAGCGCTGGAACGACGCCAACCCGCCACCGTTCTGAGCAATGGTCACGCCTACCGGGGACCTCCGTAGTAACGCCGGAGGAACTCGTCGCGGTACTCGGTGTATGTGCCGTTCTCGATGGCCTGGCGGGCCCGGTCGACGAGCGTGACGATGAAGGACACGTTGTGCAGCGTCGCCAGCGTGGGGCCGAGGCCTTCCTTCGCCTTGAACAGATGATGCAGGTAGGCCCGGCTGTACTGCGACGTGTAGTTCTCGACCTCAGGGTCGAGCGGCCGGAAGTCACTGCGATACTTGGCATTCGTGACGTTGTACCGGCCGTCGAGTGAGTAGATCGCACCGTTGCGGGCGACCCGGGTCGGCGACACGCAGTCGAAGGTGTCGACGCCGTTCTCGATGGCGGTGAAGATGTCGTCGGGTTCACTGATCCCCAAGAGGTGCTTCGGGGAGCCCTCCGGGAGTTCGTCGTTGACCCAACCGACGATGGTGCCGAGGTTGTCCTTCTCGAGTGCTCCGCCGATGCCGTACCCGCCGAAGCCCTTTCCGCCGGCAGCGCGGTCCGCCTCGCTCAACGCGACGAGGTCGCGAGCGGCCTTGCGCCGCAGATCCTCGTACTGGGCGCCCTGGATGACCCCCCAGAGCGACTGTTGTGGCCGGTGTGCGCGCTCGACGCTCAACCGATTGTGTTCGGCGAGACAGCGAATCGCCCACAACCGGGTGCGCTCGAGCGAGTTCACCTGGTACTCGCGAGTGTTCATCAGGGTGGTCAGCTCGTCGAAGGCGAAGATGATGTCGGCGCCCAGCTGGTGCTGGATCTGCATCGACACCTCCGGCGTGAAGCGATGCGCCGAACCGTCGAGGTGCGACTTGAAGGTCACCCCGTCGTCGTCGACCCGCGAGAGCCGTTCTTTGCCGTTGGCGGTGAGGTCGTCGTCGGGGGTGCCGGTGGCCTCCATCGAGATGACCTTCTTGAACCCCGCACCCAGCGACATCACCTGGAAGCCGCCGCTGTCGGTGTACGTGGGCCCCCGCCAGTTCATGAACGCGCCGAGCCCGCCGGCCGCGTCGATGATCTCCGGCCCGGGCTGCAGGTACAGGTGGTAGGCGTTGGCGAGCACGGCCTGCGCGCCGAGGGCGGAGACCGATTCCGGGAGGACCGTCTTCACGGTCGCCTTGGTACCGACGGGGATGAACGCGGGGGTGTGGATCGGTCCATGCGGTGTGGTGATCGTCCCCGTGCGCCCGCGGGTGCCGGCGAGGGTGGTGCCGACGGCGTAGGTGGGGTCGGCGACTTCGATTCCGGTACTGCTCACGTGCAGCATCTTCGCAGGTCGGACGCGCCCATCCCAAACCGACGGCCGGCACCGGCCACCGGTGCGGTCGACGACACCGCATTCGCTACCGTGGTGAACCATGTCGCGCAGAACTCGTCCCACCGGTCCCACCACGAGCCGCTCTCGCCGACCGATCAGGGTCGCGGCGGCGGCCCTGGGACTAGCGGCGGCGATGTCGACGCTCGTGGCCTGCGGCGCGGAACAGGACGTGACCACCGCTTCGTCGACCTCTCAGGCCGGCGCCGCGGAGTCGGGACCACCGTCCGCCGAACAGCCCGCCACCTCGCCGCCGGTGGTCCCCGGCCGCAAGCCGGTGTCGACCACGGCGTCGAGTGCGACCGCGTCCGACGACTCCGACACCACTTGCGGCACCATCCCGGGCCCCGACGGCGCGTTGCGTGTCATGATCCTCGCCGGCGACGTGTCCTGCGATTCGGCACGGACCATCGCCACCCAGTACGGACCTAAGATCACCACCGGTCAACAGCAGTCGGTGGCCGGCTGGACCTGCGCGCCGTCTCAGCTCGAAGGCGTCCTTGCGGCCTGCCAGAAGGGCACCGCGGTCATCGGCTTCGCACCGTGACCTCGACTTCCTGATCGCCACATCTTCCGGGAGCGGCCTCCGGCTGGGCGAACGACCTGCCTGCGTGGGTCGTTCTGGCTATGGATTCTCGCCGCGCGTGGCGACGGCTCGCTCGTGTGCGGTGAGCCCACCCCAGACGCCGTACGGTTCGCGGACTCTGAGCGCATGGGTCCGGCAGTCGATGCGGACCGGGCAGCCGTGACAGATGGCCTTGGCGTTGGCTTCGACCTCACGGCGTTCGTGCCCCCTCAACCCGAACCGCGGGTAGAAGTGGTCGACGGGAAGGTCGCGGCAGCGGGCTCGGAGTTGCCAGTCCCAGTTGTCGGCGTGGGCGCCGGGCAGTCGCACGCCGATGCCGCGGTGGTAGCGCTGCGTGGCGGTGTCGTATTCCTGGGCCGTCATGTTCGCGGGTCGGGCACCGGTGGCAGCAATTACTCGCGGGGAGCTGCTGGAATCGTCATCAGGGCGAGTGTTGGGGCGCATCGTATGTCCTTGCGGGCGTATTCAGGCGGAAGCGATTGTCGGACCGGCCATTCTGGGCGTGTTGACCGGGTTCGGCGGGCGCCTCCCGGTGAGGGCGGCGATGACGTTCTCGGCGGCGATGATGCCCGCCCGGGACCGGGCCTGCTCGGTTTGACCGGCCAGATGCGAGGTGATGATCACATTGTCTCGTCCCCGGAGCGCGGAAGTCGGCGGCAGTGGCTCGATGTCGACGACGTCGAGCGCGGCGGCGGCGAGCCGGCCACCGTCGAGTGCATCGATGAGTGCGTCGTGGTCGACCAGTGACCCGCGGGCGGTGTTGACCAGCACGGCAGAGGGTTTCATCACGGCAAGCCGCTCGGCGTTGATCAAGTGGACGTTGGACGCGTCGGCCTTGCTGTGAAGGCTGATGTAATCGGCACTGGCGCAGAGGGTGTCGAGGTCGACGAAGGTGACACCGCCCCGGGGCGGGCGTGGGTGGCGGGTGTGGACCAGTACGGTCATCCCGAATGCGCGGGCGATGCCGGTGACGGCCTGCCCGCTCGGCCCGAATCCGATGACGCCGAGGACGGCTCCCCGTAGCTCGGTACCGCCCTGCCGCGGCCACTGTCCGGACTGCACGGCCGCGGACACCGACGAAACGGAACGGGCGACGTCGAGGAGCAACGCGAACGTCATCTCGGCCACGGAATGGTGGTTGACGCCGGGTGTGTTGGTGACCCAGATTCCGAGATCCGCTGCTGTGGCGTCGTCGACCGCGTCGTGACCGACGCCGGAGCGTGCGACGATACGCAGTGTCGGCGCTGCGGCCATCATCGGTGCGGTGATCGGTTCGCCACCCACGATCGCGGCATCTGCACCGGCCAGGATGTCGTCCGCTCCGTTGGGGTTCCGGACGTAGCGGACTTCGTGGCCGGAGCCGGTGAGTGCTCGGTGGACCCGGTCCCCGTGTACGAGGAAGTCGGTGGTGATCACGACGGTCGCCATCGTGTGCCTTCCTTTGTCGATCAGTGGTCGGCTTCGCCGATCCGGTGCACGGTGATCAGGTTCGTCGACCCTGAGACCCCGGGCGGCGCTCCGGCGAGAACCACGACGGTGTCGCCCTTGGCGAGGCGGTTGGTTCGGATGAGCTGGCGGTCGACTTCCTCGATCAGGTCATCGGTGCTCACCGCGTTGGTGACGTCGAAGATCTCGGTACCCCAGCTGAGGGTGAGCTGATTGCGGACGTCCGAATCCGCCGCGAACGCGAGGAGCGGGAGCCGCGGATGCAGACGCGCCAGTCGCCGCACGGTGTCCCCGGATTCGGTGAACGCCACCAGCGCAGTGGCGTTGAGCCGGTCGGCGATGTCGCGGGCTGCATAGGACAGCACACCGCGTTGGGTCTGCGGAACGTGCTGCAGCGGGGGCACCCGCCGGGGTCCGGACTCGACCGTTCGGGCGATCCGGTCCATGGTCGCGACCGCCTCGCGCGGATACTCGCCTACGGAGGTCTCGCCGGAGAGCATTACTGCGTCGGCTCCGTCGAGCACCGCGTTGGCCACATCGGACGCCTCGGCCCGCGTTGGCCGCGAATTCGTGATCATCGAGTCGAGCATCTGGGTCGCGACGATCACCGGCTTCGCCTGCGCGCGAGCTGTGTCGATGACCTGCTTCTGCACGAGCGGGACCTCTTCGAGGGGAACTTCCACACCCAGGTCGCCGCGAGCGACCATCACCGCGTCGAAAACGGAGACGATCGGCTCGAGATCGGTGATCGCCTCCGGCTTCTCGAGTTTCGCGATCACCGGGACCCGTCGGCCGACCGCGTCCATGACCTCGTGGACCGATTCGATGTCGGAGGGGTCGCGGACGAACGACAACGCGATCATGTCCACTCCGAGACGCAGCGCGAAGTCGAGGTCGGTGACGTCTTTGGCCGACAGCGCGGGTGCGGAGACGTTCATACCCGGGACGGAAAGGCCCTTGTGATTGCTGACCGGTCCACCTTCGACGACTTCACAGACGACGTCGTCACCCTCGACGGCAGTCACGACCAATCCGACCTTGCCGTCGTCGACCAGGACTCGGTCACCTGCGACAGCATCCTGTGCCAGCCGGACATAGGTCGTCGACACACGGTCGTGGGTACCGTCGACGTCGGCCACGGTGATGCGGACCGTTTCGCCTGTGGCCCAATACACTCCGCTCTTCGTGCTTTCCTCGTCGAACGCACCCAGACGAATCTTGGGGCCCTGGAGATCGGCGAGTATGCCGACGGGCCGGCCGACGTCCTCGGCGGCTCGGCGCACCCGTTCGTACATGGTGGCGTGGTCGTCGTGGGTGCCGTGGCTGAAGTTGAGCCGCGCGACATCCATTCCGGTGGCAACGAGGTCTTTGAGTTGTTCGGGGGCCGCGGTGGCCGGGCCCAGGGTGCACACGATCTTGGTGCGTCGCATCAGGGTGCTTTCGTTGTCGGGCTGGTGCGGGGAACGGGTTCGATGGTCGACTTACGACACCGCGCGTTGACCGGCATGGCCGCGGGCACCCGCGGCCGACCGGCTGTGCTCGCGCGCGATGTCACGGCCGACCTGTGTCAGCAGTCGTCTCGTGAGTGCGGGGTCGGCGGCGGTGTCGAGCGTGGTGAGGTCGGCCAGCGCGTGGACGGCGGTGAAACCGCCCTGCGCCCACTCCTGCCTCGGCAGGTCGTTTCGGCCGGCCACGGCGACGACCGGAGTCGGGTGGGCGCGGGCGGCCAGGGCCGACAGCAACTTCCCGTGCGTGGTCTGGCGGTCGATTCGTCCCTCGCCGGTGATGACGAGATCGGCGGTGGCGCGGTGCGCGTCGAAGTCGAGGAGGTCGAGGAAGAAGTCGGCGCCGGACACCATGCGCCCGCCCAAGAGCATGGCGGCGAATCCAGCGCCACCGGCCGCACCGGCGCCGGCGTTCGCGGCGATCGCGTGCGCGGCGGGAAACCCGTTGTGGCTGAGAACATCCACGAACTTCGTGGCGGCGGCGTCGAGCCACTGCACGGTCGCGGTGTCGGCGCCCTTCTGCGGGCCGTAGACGTGCGCGGCACCGTCGGGTCCGGTCAGCGGGTTGGTGACGTCGCCGGCGATGAGCAGTTCGACGTCGTCCAGTCCGGGCAGGGAGTGCCCCTCGATCCGGGCGATGTGCGGCAGCGAGGCGGCGTCGGGGGTGAGGATCTCTCCCGCGTCGTCGCGGAAGGTGAACCCGAGGGCGGACAGCAGGCCGACGCCCGCGTCCGAGCTCGCACTCCCACCGAGAGCGAGGACCACCCGAGAGGTCCGGTGTCGCAGCGCCGCTCGCAGGGCTTGCCCTGCTCCCAGGCTGGAGGCTCGCAGCGGGTCTTTGTGGCCTGCGGGCAGGGTGACCAGTCCGCAGGTGTTGGCGATCTCCACAACAGCGGTGCATGCGTTGTGCGCGTACGACGCGGTGTGGAGATCGCCGAGGGCCGCGGCGACGCGGATCCGCTCGTGGCGGAGTCCCGCGGAGACGGCTGCGTCGACGCTTCCGTCTCCGCCGTCGGCCAGGGGGAGGGTAGTGATCTCAGCACCCGACGCCCTCATCCCCTCGGCAAGACTGTCGGCCACCTCCCGGGCGGTGAGGCTGCCCTTGAACTTGTCCGGGGCGATGAGGGCGTGCATGGTGCTGGTGCCTTTCAGTGGTGGTGGATCGGTTGCGGCTCGGGGCCCGCGGGCCTGCCGAGCCGCAACCGAAGCTTCGTGCCGGTCAGATACGTTGGCCGGTCAGGCGGTCTGCTTCCCCGGAGTGTGTCGAGGAGCCGCTCTCCAGCACACGCTCGGCATCGGTGATCGGGATGTCCTGGGTGATCGGCTCATCCGGGTCCGTCGGATCTCCGGTAGGGTCCGCCGCGTCTTCCAGTGGCGGGACGTCCTCTCCGGCGAACACCTTCCGTGCCCGATCGACGTCGAGCTCCTTGTTCCACTTGGCGACGAACAGCGTGGCCACCGCGTTGCCGATGAAGTTGACCAGAGCCCGGCATTCGGACATGAACTTGTCGATGCCGAAGATGAGCATGATCGCGATGGCCGGGATGTGGCCGATCGTGCTCAGCGTCGCGGTGAGGGCGATGAACCCGCCGCCGGCGACACCCGCCGCACCCTTGGAGGTCAGCAACATCACGGCGAGCAGGCCGATCTGCTGGCCGATCGTGAGATCGGTGTTGGTCGCCTGGGCCAGGTAGAGCGCGGCCAGGGACAGGTAGATCGCGGCACCGTCGAGGTTGAAGCTGTAGCCCGTGGGTACGACCAGACCGACGGTCGGCTTGCTCACGCCGGCGTGCTCCATCTTCCGCATGAGTCCCGGCAGAGCCGGCTCGGCAGTCGAGGTGCCCAGGATGAGCAGCAGCTCTTCGCGGAAGTACTTCAACATCGAGAAGATGTTGAGCCGCAGGTAGGCCATGACCGACCCGAGGACCACGAACACGAACAGCGCCGAGGTGACGTAGAACAGCAGGATCAGGCTGCCCAGGCTGGTGAGCGTGGAGATCCCGTACTTGCCGATCGCGTAGGCCATCGCGCCAAAGGCACCCAGCGGGGCCAACTTCATGATGTAGCCGAGGATCTTGAACGTGATCGCCGTCAGCCGGTTGACCATGGCCAGGACCGGCCCGCCCAGGGTCTGCCCGACCGCGTTGAGCGCAACACCGAAGATCACCGCGAGGAAGATGATCTGCAGGATGTCGCCTTCGACGAACGGGCTGACGACACTCTCCGGCACGATGTGGGTGATGAACTCCCACCACTGCTTCGTTTCGCCGGTGGTGATCAACTTCTCGGCCGAATCGGTCGTCTCGATCTTGCTCACATCGGCGTTGACACCGTCGCCGAGGCGGAAGATGTTGATCGCGACCAGGCCGGTGATCATGGCGATGATCGTGCCCACCTGGAAGTAGGTGAGCGCTTTCACCCCGGTCAGCCCGACCCGTTTCAGATCGGCGACGCTGGCGATTCCTCCGACGATGGTGAGGAAGACGATCGGGCCGATGAGCATCTTCATCGCGGTGATGAAGGTGGTGCCGACCGGCTCCATGGCCACCCCGACCGCCGGGGCCAGCCATCCGACGGCGATGCCGACGACGATGGCGACCAGGACCCAGAAGTACAGCTGCTTGTACCAGCGCTTCTTTGCGTAGCTGGGGATGTTGCCCTCAGCGGTATCGATGTTCATCGCGTGATCTCCTTGTCACTCGCCGGAGGAGAACTCAGGCGTTGGCGAGCTGGTCGACGGCCGGTGCGGTCAGCTGCAGGGCCGCGACCACCGCATCGGTGACCTGCGCGGTGTCGGCGCTGCCGCCGATGTCGCGGGTGCTGACCCCCGCGGCGGTGGCGTGTTCGATGGCTGCCTCGACACGGCGTGCCTCCTCATGCAGGCCGAAGTGGTCGAGCATGAGCGCGGCACTGGCGATCGCGCCGATCGGGTTGCTGATCCCGAGGCCGGCGATGTCGGGAGCCGAGCCGTGGACGGGCTCGAACATGCTCGGGAAACGGCGCTCGGGGTTGAGGTTGGCACTCGCTGCGATGCCCAGGCTTCCGGCGAGGGCCGAGCCGAGGTCGGAGAGGATGTCGGCGTTGAGGTTCGAGGCGACCACGACCGACAGGTCCTCCGGGTGCAGGATGAACTTCGCGCTCATGGCGTCGACGAGCACGCTCTCGGTGGCGACGTCGGGGTAGTCGAGGGCGACACGTTCGAAGACCTCGTCCCACAGGACCATGCCGTACTGCTGCGCGTTGGACTTGGTGACGCTGGAGACCTTCTTGACCGTGCGGGTGCGGGCCAGATCGAACGCGAAGCGCATGATGCGCTCGCATCCCTTTTCGGTGAACAGCGCGGTCTGCAGGGCGACCTCGTTGCCCGGCCCGCGACCGCTGAGGTTGCGGCCGCCGAGGCCGGCGTATTCGCCCTCGCTGTTCTCGCGGACGACGACCCAGTCGAGTTCGGTGTTGTCGGCCTTGCGGAGCGGAGAGACGATGCCCGGCAGGAACTTGACCGGCCGGATGTTCGCCCACTGATCGAAGTTCTGGGTGATGTTGAGACGCAGCCCCCACAGGCTGATGTGGTCGGGGACGTTCTCCCAGCCCACGGCGCCGAAGTAGATCGCGTCGAAGCGCTTCAGGGTCTCGAGGCCGTCGGCGGGCATCATGACGCCGTTGCGGTCGTAGTACTCCGAACCCCAGTCGAACTCCTCCCACTGGAACTCGAACTTGCCCGCGGACTGCTCAGCCAGGCTGTCGAGGACACGGCGGCCGGCTTCGACGACCTCTTTGCCGACCCCGTCGGCGGGGATGGCGGCGATGGAGAATGTCTGAGCGGTCATGCTGGTGGTACCTCCGGTGTGTTGTGCAAGTCACATTGTTGCTGCACACCATTAACCGCTCACACAGCGGGGGCGTCCAAGACCGAAACCCGATCCTGAATATAGAATTGGCCTATAAGTAGAGCTAGGGAGGGTTCCGCGATGGATGCGCGCCAGCTGAGGTACTTCCTTGCGGTCGTCGACGAGGGGGGTATCAGCAAGGCCGCCGACAAGCTGTTCATCGCACAGCCCTCGTTGTCCCAGGCCGTCTCGACCCTCGAACGAGACCTCGGCGTGCCGCTGTTCCATCGGATCGGCCGCAGGTTGGTCTTGAGCGACGCGGGACGGGAGCTCATCGGCCCCGCCCGTGTCGTCCTGCGCGATCTGGAGAACGCCCGCGCGTCGGTGCAGGCGGTCCGTCAGTTGCGCGCCGGGACCGTGGATCTGATCACCATGCCGTCGCCGGGGATCGAACCGCTGACCAGCATCCTCGCCGCCTTCGCCCATCAGTACCCACGGGTGACGGTGAACTCGAAGGCCGCCTTCGTCCCCGACGAAGTGGTCAGGTCCGTTCGTTCCGGGGACTCCGAGATCGGCGTTCTCGGCTCCGAAACCCTTTTCAAGGCAACCGATCTCGATGTCGTCCAGCTCGAGAGTCAACCGCTTGTCCTGATATGCGGATCAGCCCCCCAAGCCCCACCCGCGGGCGACGTCGCCCGCACCGACCTGACCGGAATGCGACTGATCGTTTCCCAACGGGGATCGTTGATGCGCGCTCTCGTCGATGACATCCTCGCGAGCGGCGTCGACATCACGATCGCAGTCGAAGTCGCGCATCGGACATCGATCCTGCCCATGGTCACCGAGGGAATCGGACATGCGATCATGCCGTCGTCGTGGACCCGTACCGCGTTGCAGGCCGGCGCCACCGTCCACCGCATCGTGCCGGAGAGCTACCTTCACGTCTCGATGATCAGTCGCACAACGGATCTCACCCCGCCGGCCGAGTCACTGCTTTCTCACGCACGCGCCTACGCGGAGAAGAGCAGCACGTCGACGCTTTGAGGTCAGAGGTCCCCACGCGAGCAGCCTCGAAGCCACCCCTCAGCGCAGTGCGGCGACGACCTGGTCAGCCATCGCCTTCTGGCCGTGCGCGTTGGCGTGCATCGCGGGGAAGCTGACCGCACCCAGCGTCGGCTCGACCCATCGCCGTTCGCCCGCGCAGGCGTCGTGGCCCGCGGAGACCTTGGTCATGTCGACGAAGGTCACGCGGGTGGCTGCGGCGGCGCGGCGCATGGCGTCGTTGAGGGCTTTGAAGACACGATGCAGGTATGCGGTGTCCCCGGGTGTCGTGAGCAACGACGCCGAGCAGAGCGCCGAACCCGTGGCCGGGAAGATCTGCGGATATCCGACGAGGACGACGCGTGCGCGCGGCGCTTCGCGGCCGACGAGGCGCAGGGCGTCCACGAGGTCGGGGTAGGACGAGGAGTTGATCTTGTCGACCAACGAGGTACCGAACTCGTCGCGACATGGGGTCGCCGACAACGGCGCGGACATCCACGCCCGCTGGCAGGCCGAGGTCGAATTGCTGAACAGTCCGTTGTTGTTCGCGCCGATCGTGAGGGTGATCAAGCGGGTGTCCGGTCCGATCGCGCTGATCTGCGGTCCCTGCCACCGATACTGCGACTTCGTCAGGTCTTCGGTCGTCGCGCCCGCGCAACTGACATCGACGACCTCGGTACCGCGTCGTTTGGCAACGAGGCTGGAGTAGTTGATCGCCGAGTTCGAGCAGAAGGTCGCCGCACTCGTCGCCTGGGGGAACACCGATGCGCCCGCGGTGTAGCTGTCACCCAGATTCACGTATGGGTATCCGTCCGCTGCCTGGGCCCCGCCGGCCGTGACGAGTCCGACGAGGAGAGCGACTACGGTGGCCGCCGCGGTCAACAGGGCTCGGATGCCGAGGCCTCGGCGGGGGCTGCGGCCATACGGCACGGACATGCGGTGACTCCAGATCGTGGTACGCGTGTTACTGATGTTGCAGGTGATATCAACACTATCGGGCCGACGGCCCGAGCTCGGTGCACCCGTACCCTAGTTTCCAATCTGATACACATGTCAAGTTTCTATGACGCCGACGGCATGAGCCGTCCACCGATCGCTCCGCTCGCTTGACCCTCACGCGACGTCAGGCAGCAGGGTTGTCGATGTGAGCGAGGAAAAGCACACTTCGAAGGTGGACACCCGGGAGCTGACCGTCGGTGTCGTCGCCGGCATCGTCGGCGTCAGCATCCGCACGCTGCATCACTACGACCAGATCGGCCTGGTGGTGCCATCCGGTCGGACACCAGCCGGGTACCGCGTCTACGACGACACCGACGTCGAACGTCTCCACCAGGTACTCACCTACCGTGAGCTGGGCTTTTCCCTTGAGCAGATAGCGACCCTGCTCGACGATCCGGACGTGGACCCCATGGGTCACCTCGAGACGCAGCGCGAGCTGCTGACCGAACGGATCGATCGCCTGCTCCGGATGGTCGCCTCACTGGAGGAGATGATGAACGCAAAGAAGGAAGGCATCGCCCTGTCGGCGGCCGAGCAGGCCGAGATCTTCGGCGACCAATGGCCAGGCGAGGAGTACGCCGCCGAGGCCGAGGAACGCTGGGGGAACACCGACGCGTGGAAGCAGAGCCAGAAGCGGACCGGGCAGTTCTCCAAGGAGGACTGGCAGCGCATCAAGGACGAGACCGACGACCTGGAACGGCGGCTCGCGGACGCGATGCGTCGCGGGGTGACTCCTGGTACCGCCGAGGCGAACTCGCTCGCCGAAGAGCACCGCGCACAGATCGGGCGCTTCTACGACTGCGATCACGACATGCAGGTCTGCCTCGCCGACATGTACGTCGCGGACCCGCGGTTCACCGCACACTACGACGAGCAGGCGCCCGGCCTGGCCGTCTACCTGCGGGAGGTGATCCACGCAAACGCGGGGCGAGGGTGAAAGATCGCCACCCGCCGGTCGTCCGGGTCGGATAGGTTCGATGTCCATGACCACCGACCCGGGCGTCCACAACAAGAGCGGTGGCGCCCGCGCCACCACCAACATCGGCGATGCGATGACCCTGCGCACCGTCTTCAACCGCGAAGGCGAGGCCACCGACCTCCCCAAGTTCGCGCTGGGCGACTCGATGTTGTTGCCCGACACGGCTTATCAGATCGTCCACGACGAGGCGATGCTCGACGGGAACGCCCGCCTCAACCTCGCGACCTTTGTGTCGACGTGGATGGACGACGAGGCGAAGAAGTTGTACTCGGAGACCTTCGACAAGAACATGATCGACAAGGACGAGTACCCGCAGACGGCCGCGATCGAGGACCGGTGCTGGCGAATCCTCGCCGACCTGTGGCACAACCCGGACGTCGACAACGCGATCGGTACCTCGACGATCGGCTCGTCGGAGGCCTGCATGCTCGGTGGGCTCGCGCTCAAACGGCACTGGCAGACCCGGCGCCGCGCCGAGGGCAAGTCGACCGAGAATCCCAACATCGTGCTGTCGACGGCGGTCCAGGTGTGCTGGGAGAAGTTCTGCAACTACTTCGAGGTCGAGCCCAAATGGGTACCGATCAGCCCCGACCACCTCGTCCTCGACGGTCACGAGCTCGAGAAGTACGTGGACGAGAACACGATCGGGGTCGTCGCCATCATGGGACAGACCTACACCGGGATGTACGAGCCGGTGACCGCGATCGCGGCCAAGCTCGACGAGATCCAGGCCGACACCGGACTCGACGTCAAGATCCACATCGACGGCGCGTCGGGTGCGATGATCGCCCCCTTCTGTCAGCCGGACCTCGAATGGGACTTCCGTGTCGATCGCGTGGTCTCGATCAACACCTCGGGCCACAAATACGGACTGGTCTATCCCGGTGTCGGCTGGATCGTGTGGCGCGACACCGACGCACTGCCCGAGAGCATGGTGTTCCACTGCTCCTACCTCGGCGGCGACATGCCGACCCTGGCACTCAACTTCTCCCGCCCCGGCGCACAGGTCCTGCTGCAATACTACGTGTTCCTGCGGCTCGGGCGCGACGGCTTCACCCAGGTCCAGCAGGGTTCTCTCGATGTGGCGCAATGGCTTTCCGGACAGATCGCCCAGATCGACGGCCTCGAACTGGTCAGCAAGGGCGACACGATCCCGGTCTTCGCCTGGAAACTGAAGGCCGGGCACAGCGAGAACTGGAACCTCTACGACCTGTCCGACCGGCTGCGCATGAAGGGCTGGCTGGTTCCCGCATACCCGATGGCCGACGACCTCGCCGACCTGACCGTGCAGCGAATCGTCGTGCGCGCCGGGCTGAGTCACGACCTCGCCCGTGCACTCATCGCCGACATCCGGACCGAGGTCGACTTCCTCAATCGCCTGGAGAGCCCGATGCCACGCGAGGGCGACGGGTCACACTTCCACCACTGAGTCAGTCCAGCAGCGCCTGCGCCACGCGCTCGAGGGCGGCGACCCGACTCCCCTTGACCAGCACTGCGGTCCCGTCGTCGAGGTCGCCGAGTTCGGCCGACACGCCGTCGACGTCGGAAACGTGCCGAGCGGTGTCACCGTAGTCGGCCTCGGCGACCGCGATGACCTCGATGCCCAGATCCCTGGCCTCCAGTGCGATCGCACGGTGCTGGTCTGGCGAGTCGGCGCCGAGTTCGGCCATGGTGCCGAGAACCGCCACCCGACGCGACGCGGGGAGTGTCGCCAGCGACCGCAGCGCAGCCGACATCGACGTCGGGTTGGCGTTGTAGGCATCGTTGAGGACCGTGACGCCTCGCGACGAGGTGGCGAGTTCCATTCGTAGACCGGACAATTCGGCGGCGAGGAACCCGTCCGCCATCGACTCGACCGGCACCCCTAGCCCGCCGGCGGCAGCCGCCGCCGCCAGCGCGTTGGGGACCTGGTGCTCGCCGCGGGCGCCCAGTCGGACCTCCGTCGAACCCCACGGTGTGTGCAGCCGGAACGTCGCGCGCAACTCGTCGTCCAGGACGATGTCGGACGCGTACACATCGGCGTCCGGCGACAGCCCGTAGCGCAGGACACGCGCCGAGGTGCGATCCGCCATCGCCGCGACGTACCGATGGTCGGCATTGAGCACCGCGATCCCGTCGGCCGGGAGCGATTCCACCAGTTCACCCTTCGCGCGCGCGACGGACTCGATGTCACCGAACAGCTCCAGGTGCACGCCCTCGACGCGGGTGATCACGCCGACCGTCGGTTTCGCGATGGAACACAGCAGGTCGATGTGCCCGACGCCGCGGGCGCCCATCTCGAGGACCACCGCCTCCACGTCGTCGGCGGCCGCGGCGAGGGTGATCGGCAGCCCGAGCTCGTTGTTGAACGACTTCTCGCTCGCCGCGGTGCGGTAGGTGGTGCGCAGCACACCCGCGAGCAGATCCTTGGTCGAGGTCTTGCCTACCGAGCCGGTGATGCCCACCACGCGATCGGGGACCCGGGCGCGGACCGCTCGACCGAGGTCGGCGAGGGCGAGCGCGGTGTCGGCGACGCGGATGGCGGTCCCGCCGACCGGGTCGACCCTCGAGGAGAGGTAGGCGGTGGCCCCGCCGTCGAGTGCGGACTCGATGAAATCGTGGCCGTCGCGCTCGGCGACGATCGGCACGAACAGCTGGCCCGGCCGAACACTCCGCGAGTCGATGCTCGCCCCGTCGATCTGCACGTCGGGGCCCAGCAGCTCCCCGCCCACGGCCTCCGCGACCTCGCTTGCTCTGAAATGCACGGTCTCACGCTAGCCGAGTCCCCAGCACACGCCGAGAACCCGATTGCACGGGGCCGTATCGTGACAGGCATGTCTTCTCGGCTGTTGCGTCTGGTGGTTCTCTACGGTGGCGTCTCCGCCGAGCACGATGTGTCGCGGGTCACAGCGGCTCATGTCCTGGCCGCGGCCGACCGGGCCAAATACGACCTGGTCCCCATCGGCATCGCCAAGGACGGCACGTGGTTGCGCAACGACAAGGCGATCGCCGCCATCGCCGACGGCACGCCACTCCCCGACACCCTCGAGGTCGCCGGAACCGCCGTCGACCCGCTGACCGAACTGCGTGGTCACGCGGACGAGGCCATCACGGTCGTCCTTCCCCTTCTCCATGGACCGCACGGTGAGGACGGCACCATCCAGGGGATGCTCGAGCTGTTCAAGCTGCCGTATGTGGGCGCGGGTGTGTTGTCGTCCGCGGTATGCATGGACAAGGCGATGGCCAAGATCGTCGCCGAGCAGGCAGGCATCCCGCAGTGCCGCTGGGTCGAGTTCCGCGACGGTGTCGACGACCCGGAGACGATCACCGCCCGCGCGATCGACGCGCTGGGGCTCCCGGTGTTCGTCAAGCCGGCGAACCTCGGCTCGTCGGTGGGCATCACCAAGGCGCACGACGAGGCCGAACTCGACGCGGCGGTGAATCTCGCGCTCCGATACGACAACGTGGTCATCATCGAGGAGGCCGTCACCGGGCGCGAGATCGAGGTCGCCGTTCTCGGTGACACGGCGCCCGAGACCTCGGTGCCGGGCGAGATCAAACCCGGGAGCGAGTTCTACGACTACGAGGACAAGTACGTCACCGGCGCCGCCCAGCTGGTCATCCCCGCTGCGGTGTCCGACGCGGCGGCCGCCGAGGTCCGCGAGCTCGCGGCGAGGACGTTCACCGCGATGCGCTGCACCGGCATGGCCCGCGTCGACTTCTTCTACGAGGAGTCCGGCCGTGGCTGGCTGCTCAACGAGGTCAACACCATCCCGGGGTTCACCCCGGGATCGATGTACCCCAAGCTGTGGGAGGCGACCGGCGTGCCCTACCCGGACCTGATCGATCAGCTCGTCACGTTCGCGCTCGAGGTGCACCGGCGTCGCACGGGGTTCTCCACCGAGCACTGAGCGCGGCGCACGCTCGTGACGCCGATGTGCAGACGCGCGCATGTTCCAGGGCTCGGCGAGGGTGCCGGGTTGTAGCATGCCAACCGTGACCGACTCCCAGTCTGCGCGGGCCCTGCGGGTGCTGGTCTATTCCGACGACGCGCAGACCCGCGCGCAGGTCATCGGCGCGATCGGAACCCGGCCCGACCCGGACATCCCACCGGTCAGCTACATCGAGGTCGCCACCGCCCCAATGGTGTTCGCGCAGCTCGACGCCGGTGTCGTCGACGCCGTGATCGCCGACGGGGAAGCCACCCCGGCCGGTGGCATGGGCCTGGCCAAGCAGATGAAAGACGAACTCGATCCCTGTCCACCCGTGCTCGTCCTGCTCGGGCGTGCCGACGACCGGTGGCTCGCGGACTGGTCCCGCGCGGACGCCGTGGCCGTCCTGCCCGTCGATCCGATCACTCTTCCGCGTGCGTTCGTCGGCATGATCGGAAACGCCGAACTCTAGAAAACAGTGACTCGCGCCACACACTCACACTAGGCTTGTGTTGCAGCTCACATTCGTACTGCCGGACCAGATCGGCCGACGGCACGGATAGGACGAACACCCGGGCCGGCCCGCACCGAACAGATGCCTTCCGGTCGCCACAAGCGAGGAGGGGTCCGCGCTTTGAACGCCTACGTCCCGATCATGGTCCTCGGGGCAATCGGCGTGGCGTTTGCCGTTTTCAGCGTCTTCATCGGCATCGCGATCGGTCCGAAACGGTACAACCGCGCCAAACTCGAGCCCTACGAGTGCGGCATCGAGCCGGTCGAACAGAGTCTGCTCTACCCGACGCGACGCACCGCCGGCGGCACGGTGGCCACCGGCTCGATCCAGCGCGTACCGGTCAAGTACTACCTCACCGCGATGCTCTTCATCATCTTCGACATCGAGATCGTGTTCCTCTACCCGTGGGCGGTCGCCTTCGACTCACTCGGGTGGTTCGGCCTCATGGCCATGCTCCTTTTCATCGTCAACGTCTCCGTCGCGTACGCCTACGAGTGGCGCCGTGGCGGACTGAGTTGGGACTGAGCACTTTTCACCGATCCGATACGGCAAGGAGGTCACCCATGGGACTCGAGGAACGACTCCCCAGCGGATTCCTGCTGAGTACCGTCGAGGATCTGGCCGGGTTCATGCGCAAGGGCTCGCTCTGGCCGGCGACTTTCGGGCTGGCCTGCTGCGCCATCGAGATGATGGCCACCACCTCGGGACGGTACGACCTCGCCCGGTTCGGCATGGAGGCGTTCCGGGCGTCGCCGCGACAGGCCGATCTCATGATCGTCGCCGGCCGCGTCAGCCAGAAGATGGCCCCCGTCCTCCGGCAGATCTACGACCAGATGCCGGAGCCCAAATGGGTTCTTGCCATGGGGGTCTGCGCGTCGTCGGGCGGGATGTTCAACAACTACGCGATCGTCCAGGGCGTCGATCACGTGGTCCCTGTCGACATCTACCTGCCGGGCTGTCCGCCACGCCCGGAGATGTTGCTGCACGCCATCCTGAAGCTGCACGAGAAGATCCAGGAGATGCCGCTCGGTGTCAATCGCGAGGAGGCCATCTGGGCGGCCGAACGTGCCGCCCTCCAGGCCACCCCGACGATCGAGCTGAAGGGGTTGCTCCGATGACCACGCCCGCAGGCCATCAGGACCCCGAGAACCCGGCACCCCCTCCGCACGACGCGGAGCAGATCGGCGTCCGACACGGGTTGTTCGGTCCGCCCGGAACCGGCGACACGTCGGGGTACGGCGGCCTGGTCCGGCCGGTCACGCTGCCGCCCAGTACGTCCCGACCCTACGGCGGGTATTTCGACGAGATCGCCGACTGTCTGCTCCACGAGATGGGCGACGGCTACGACGACGCGATCGAGAAGGTCGTGGTCTTCCGGGGCGAGATGACCATCCACGTTGTACGACAGCACCTTCCCGCCGTCGCACTGACTCTGCGCAACGCGCCCGCGTTGCGATTCGAACTCTGCCTCGGCGTGAGCGGGGTCCACTATCCCGGCGACCCGGGCCGCGAACTCCATGCCATCTATCCGCTCGCCTCCCTGACCCACGGGCGTCGCGTCCGTCTCGAGGTCGCGGCGCCCGATGCCGACCCGCACATCCCGAGCATCTGCGACATCTACCCCACCAATGACTGGCACGAACGCGAGACCTACGACTTCTTCGGCATCGTCTTCGACGGCCATCGCTCACTGACCCGGATCGAGATGCCCGACGACTGGGAGGGCCACCCCCAGCGCAAGGACTACCCGCTCGGCGGAGTCCCGGTGGAATACAAGGGAACCCGCGTCGACCCGCCGGACCGGAGGAGGTCGTACAACTGATGACCGACACCCATACGCACACCTACACCGTGTCGGGACAGGACTGGGACTCGATCGTGTCCGACGTCCGTACCCGCGCCGAGCAGCAACCGGGAGACGAACGCATCGTCGTCAACATGGGTCCGCAACACCCGTCGACGCACGGCGTCCTGCGCCTGATCCTCGAGATCGAAGGCGAGACCGTCACCGAGGCCCGCTGCGGAATCGGCTACCTGCACACCGGGATCGAGAAAAACCTCGAGTACCGCAACTGGACGCAGGGCGTCACGTTCGTCACCCGGATGGACTACTTGTCACCGTTCTTCAACGAGACCGCCTACTGCCTCGGCGTGGAGAAGCTCCTCGGTATCACCGACGACATCCCGGAACGCGCCACCGTCATCCGGGTGATGCTGATGGAGCTCAACCGCATCTCCAGCCATCTCGTCGCGCTGGCCACCGGCGGAATGGAACTCGGTGCCGTGACGGCGATGTTCCTCGGTTTCCGCGAGCGGGAGATGATTCTCGACCTCTTCGAACTCATCACCGGCCTGCGGATGAACCACGCCTACATCCGCCCCGGAGGTGTCGCACAGGACCTGCCGGAGGATGGCATCGACCGGGTCGCCGAGGTCATCCGACAGCTCCCCGGCCGCCTGGACGAACTCGGAGACCTGCTGAACGACAACTACATCTGGAAGGCGCGGACCCAGGGCGTCGGTTATCTCGACCTCACCGGTTGCATGGCACTCGGGATCACCGGTCCGGTGCTGCGGTCCACCGGTTACCCCCACGACCTGCGCCGCGCCGAGCCGTACTGCGGCTACGAGAACTACGAGTTCGACGTCATCACCGAGGACACCTGCGACTCCTACGGCCGCTACCTGATCCGCGTGCGCGAGATGCGCGAGTCGATCCGCATCGTGGAGCAGTGCCTGGAACGGCTCCGGCCGGGGCCGGTGATGGTCGCCGACCGCAAGCTCGCCTGGCCGGCCGACCTCGCGCTCGGACCGGACGGACTGGGCAACTCGCCCGAGCACATCGCCCGGATCATGGGCACCTCCATGGAAGCCCTCATCCACCACTTCAAACTCGTCACCGAGGGGATGCGCGTCCCGGCCGGCCAGTGCTACGTCGCCGTCGAATCACCGCGGGGCGAGCTCGGCGTGCACATGGTCAGCGACGGCGGCACCCGGCCGTACCGCGTCCACTTCCGCGACCCGTCGTTCACGAATCTGCAGGCCGTCGCGGCGATGTGCGAAGGGGGGATGGTGGCCGACGTCATCACGGCGGTGGCCAGCATCGACCCCGTGATGGGAGGCGTGGACCGATGACCGATCCCGTGTTCGTGGACCTGAGCACCGCACCCCAGCCGGAGGGGTCGGCGCCGGCGCACGGCGCACCCGTCCCACCGATCAGCTTCGACGGCCCGGCCGACTATCCCGACGAGGTCATCGAACAGCTGACCGCAGAAGCGCTCCCGATCATCGCGCGCTATCCGCAGGCGCGGTCGGCGCTGCTGCCGCTGCTGCACCTGGTGCAGTCCCACGACGGCCGACTCACACGTGCCGGCATCGAATTCTGTGCCGCACAGCTGGATCTGACCCCCGCACAGGTGGCCTCGGTCGCCACCTTCTACTCCATGTACCGGCGCACACCCACCGGCGAGTACCTCGTCGGGGTCTGCACGAACACTCTGTGCGCGACCCTGGGTGGCGACGAGATCCTCCGTTCGGTCTGCGAGCACCTGGGCGTGGAACCCGGGGACACGACGGCCGACCACCGCATCACCGTCGAACACGTCGAATGCAATGCGGCCTGCGACTTCGCGCCGGTGGTGATGGTCAACTGGGAGTTCTTCGACGACCAGACCCCGGAGTCGACCATCGAGCTCATCGAGGACCTTCGCGCCGGTGTCGAGGTCACCCCGGCTCGCGGTACCGGCCCCGTGCGATCGTTCCGCGAGACCGAACGCGACCTTGCCGGGGCCCGTCCTCCGCTGGTTGAGCCGGCACCGAGCGCCCCTCCGCTGGTTCAGCCCACCCCGCCGCTGGCTGAGCCCTCCCCTCCGCTGGTTGAGCCGGCACCGAGCGCAGCGAGGCGCCGAGTCGAAGCCACCTCGCAACCACCACAACCCACCCCCGAACCCGAACCCCCGGAAACGCCGATCCTCTCCCGCCACTGGGACGAACCGCAATCCTGGACCCTGGACAACTATCTGCGCCACAACGGTTATCGAGCGTTGGCGACCGCACTGACCACTCCCCCCGACGACATCATCGAGACGGTCAAGGCCTCCGGTCTCCGTGGCCGAGGCGGCGCGGGCTTCCCGGTCGGGATGAAGTGGTCGTTCATTCCCCAGCAGGATTCCACGCAGACCGACCCGTCTGTCCCGCACTATCTCGTGGTCAACGCCGACGAATCCGAGCCGGGCACGTGCAAGGACATGCCGCTGATGCTCGCGTCGCCGCACACCCTCGTCGAAGGCGTGATCATCGCGGCGTATGCCATCCGCGCGCACCACGCGTTCATCTACGTGCGCGGTGAAGTCGCCTCGGTTCTCCGTCGACTGCGCACCGCCGTCGACGAGGCTTACGCCGCAGGCTATCTCGGCACGGACATCGTGGGATCCGGCTTCGATCTCGAACTGATCGTCCACGCCGGCGCGGGCGCCTACATCTGCGGCGAGGAAACCGCCCTGCTCGATTCGCTCGAGGGCCGCCGGGGACAACCCCGTCTGCGCCCGCCCTTCCCGGCGGTCGCCGGCCTGTACGCGAGTCCGACGGTCGTGAACAACGTGGAGTCGATCGCGAGCGTCCCGGCTATCATCCGCAACGGCGTCGACTGGTTCCGGTCCATGGGCACCGAGAAGTCACCCGGGTTCACCCTCTACTCGCTGTCGGGGCACGTGACGCGTCCCGGACAATACGAAGCGCCGCTGGGTGTTTCGCTACGAGAGCTACTCGACCGGGCGGGCGGGGTGCGCGCCGGGCACGAGCTGAAGTTCTGGACACCGGGCGGGTCGTCGACACCACTCCTGACGCCGGAGCACCTCGACGTCCCGCTCGACTACGAGGGCGTCGGCGCGGCCGGTTCGATGCTGGGCACCAAGGCCCTGCAGATCTTCGACGAGACGACCTGTGTCGTCGGCGCGGTCCTGCGGTGGACGGAGTTCTACGAACACGAGTCCTGCGGCAAATGCACCCCGTGCCGCGAGGGCACGTACTGGCTGGTGCAACTGCTGCACCGGCTGGAGCACGAGGGCGGAACCGCCGCGGACCTCGACACCCTCGCCGATGTCACCAACAGCATCGTCGGGAAGTCGTTCTGCGCGCTCGGGGACGGAGCGGGCAGCCCGATCGTGTCGTCGCTGAAGTACTTCCGCGACGAGTACCTCGCCCACCTCGACCACGGGTGCCCGTTCGACCATTCACGCTCGACCGTCTGGGCAGGAGGCGTCCGATGACACTCACCCACGGGAGCGACCCGGCGGCCGCGACCGACAACCTGGTCGGCATCACCATCGACGGTCGCGCCGTCCGGGTACCCAAGGGCACGTTGGTGATCCGCGCGGCCGAACAGATCGGCATCATGATCCCGCGCTTCTGCGACCATCCGCTCCTCGAACCGGTCGGTGCCTGCCGGCAGTGTCTCGTCGAGGTCGAGGGGCAGCGCAAACCGCTCGCATCATGCACGACGGTGGCCACCGAGGGGATGGTGGTGCGGACGCAGCTCAGCTCGGAGATCGCGGCGGGAGCGCAACGCGGGGTGATGGAACTCCTCCTGATCAACCACCCGCTGGACTGCCCGGTATGCGACAAGGGCGGTGAGTGCCCGCTGCAGAACCAGGCGATGTCGGCCGGCCGTTCCGAGTCGCGGTTCGACGGCGTCAAGCGGACCTTCACCAAGCCGGTCCCGTTGTCGTCGGAGGTCCTGCTCGACCGGGAGCGATGTGTGTTGTGTGCCCGCTGCACCCGGTTCTCCACACAGGTCGCGGGTGATCCGCTCATCGAGCTCGCGGATCGCGGTGCGCTACAACAGGTCAGCATCTACGCCGACGAACCGTTCGACTCCTACTTCTCCGGCAACACCGTGCAGATCTGCCCCGTCGGTGCGCTGACGGGGGCGCAGTACCGGTTCCGCGCCCGGCCGTTCGACCTGGTGTCGACGCCGAGCGTGTGCGAACACTGTGCGAGTGGATGCGCCCAGCGCACCGATCACCGCCGTGGAAAGGTGCTGCGCCGGCTGGCCGGTGACGATCCCGAGGTCAACTCGGAGTGGAACTGCGACAAGGGGCGATGGGCGTTCGCCTACACGTCGTCGCCCGACCGGATCACCGCCCCGCTCGTCCGGGACCGGCACGGCGATCTTCGTGAGGTGTCGTGGGCCGACGCCGTGCGCGCGGCGGCCGAGGGATTGACCCGTTCACCGGGCAACGTCGGTGTACTCACGGGTGGCCGGTTGACCGTGGAGGACGCCTACGCGTACTCCCGCTTCGCGCGAACCGTGTTGCACACCAACGACATCGACTTCCGCGCCCGAAGCCACAGCACCGAGGAGGCCGCCTTCCTCGCCGCGCGTATCGCCGGTCACGGACTCGCGACCACCTACGACGACCTGTCCGCCGCACCCGCGGTGCTGCTCGCCGGTTTCGAACCCGAGGAAGAGTCCCCGATCGTCTTCCTCCGTCTCCGGCGGGCAGTACGCACCGCCGGGCAGCGCGTCGCGACGGTCGCCCCGTTCGCGAGCCGCGGCGCCACCAAACTCGACGCCGCGGTCTTCCGGTCCGTTCCCGGCAGCGAGGCACAGGTGCTGCAATCGGAGGAGGTGACCGCGCACCTGCGGCCCGCCGGCTCGGTCATCCTCGTCGGTGAACGGCTGGCCACCCGGCCCGGCGCGTTGGCCGCAGTCGCGGCACTGGCCGACCGCACCGGCGCCCGGCTGGCCTGGATTCCGCGCCGCGCCGGCGAACGAGGCGCGCTCGAAGCGGGCGCCTTGCCGGGCCTGCTACCCGGCGGCCGGCCACTCGACGACGAGGACGCCCGTACGGCGGTGTCGGAGATCTGGGGCACCGATCTCGCCCCGCGGCCCGGACGCGACACCGCCGGGATCATCGACGCCGCGCGCTATCACGGGCTCTCGCTGGTGATCGGCGGCGTCGACGTCGACGACCTCCCCGACCCCGTCGCGGCGACCGAGGCGCTGACCGCCGCACCGTTCGTCGTCAGCCTCGAGCAACGCCGCAGCGCCGCCACACGCTGCGCGAACGTGGTCTTCCCGGTGGCTGCCGTCGCGGAGAAGGAGGGCACGTTCGTCGACTGGGAGGGCCGCCCGCGGAGCTTCACCACCGCCCTGACGGACTCGGGCCACCTGTCCGACCACCGCATCCTTGACGCGATCGCCCGGCAGATGGGTGTCGACCTGCGGTGCGCCGACGTCCCGACCATCCACATCGACCTGCGACGCATCGGCGCATGGTCCGGCCGGCGGGCCCCCATCGACGCCGCTGACAGGCCCCAGCCCGACCCGGCTGCCGGCCAGGCGGTGCTGGCGGGGTGGCACACGCTGCTCGACGACGGCCGGATGCAAGACGGGGAACCGCACCTCGCCGGCACCGCCCGCCCGCCGGTGGCCCGGCTCGCGCCGTCGACCGCCGCCGAAGCCGGTGTCGGGTCGGGCGACCTCCTGCGCGTCAGCACCGCCGACGGCGCCATCGTTCTGCCGGTGGAGATCACCGACATGCCGGATCGGGTCGTCTGGCTCCCGCTGTTCTCTCCCGGCTCGCACGTCCACGCCACGCTTCGCGCGCAGGAGGGTGACCTCGTGGCCCTCGCGCCGGCCCCGGTCGACGCCACCGACGCCGCAGGGGGTGCCGCGTGAACCTCGCCACCGACTTCCCGACCCTCGACGACTTCGGCCAGGACCCGATCTGGCTCGTCGTCGCCAAGGCGCTGGCCGTGTTCGTGTTCCTTGTGCTCAATCCGCTCATCGCCATCCTGCTCGAGCGAAAGATCATGGCACGCATGCAGACCCGCCTCGGGCCGAATCGGGTCGGCCCCAAGGGAATCTTGCAGAGCCTTGCCGACGGCGTGAAACTCGCACTCAAGGAGGGGATCATCCCCACCGGCGTCGACAAGGTGATCTATCTGCTGGCACCGATCATCGCGGTCGTCCCGGCGGTGATGGCCTTCGCGGTCATCCCGTTCGGGCCGATGGTGTCGGTCTTCGGTCACCAGACTCCGTTGCAGCTCACCGATCTCCCCGTCGGGGTGCTGTATGTCCTGGCGGTCACGTCGGTGGGTGTCTACGGGATCGTGCTGGCCGGCTGGTCGTCGGGCTCGACCTATCCGCTGCTCGGCGGACTCCGCTCGACGGCACAGGTCATCTCGTACGAGATTGCGATGGGACTCACCTTCGCCGCGGTGTTCCTCGACGCCGCGACCATGTCGACGTCGGGAATCGTTGCCGCCCAGGAACACCACTGGTACGTGTTGCTGCTGTTGCCCTCGTTCGTCATCTACGCCATCTCGATGGTCGGCGAGACCAACCGGGCGCCTTTCGATCTGCCCGAGGCCGAGGGTGAGCTGGTCGGCGGGTTTCACACCGAGTACTCGTCGTTGAAGTTCGCCATGTTCATGCTCGCCGAGTACATCAACATGGTCACCGTCTCCGCGCTCGCCACCACTCTGTTCCTCGGCGGTTGGCAGGCGCCGTGGCCGCTGAGCACGTTCGACTGGGCGAATTCCGGTTGGTGGCCCGTTCTCTGGTTCACGCTCAAGGTGTGGGCGTTCCTGTTCGTGTTCATCTGGCTGCGAACCAGTCTGCCGCGCTTGCGGTACGACCAGTTCATGAATCTGGGTTGGAAGGTCCTGATCCCCATCTCTCTCACCTGGGTGATGGTCGTCGCGATCATCCGCGCCGCCTTCGCCGGCGAGGACGCCGACCTCACCCGCGCGCTGGTCTCCGCCGGCGCCGGACTCGTCGTCACCGGGCTCATCGCCTACGCGGTGTGGCGGTTGATGCGGGTCCCCGACATCCCGGACCCGACGCAGGACTCCGCAGACCCGTCCGCCGCACCCGACGAGTTCGACCCGATGGCCGGCGGATTCCCCGTGCCGCCGATGCCCAGCACCGTGAGGGAGACCACCGATGCCTGACTTCCTGAAACCGGTGAGCGGATTGCGCGTCACCTTCGGCGGCATGTTCCAACCCACGATCACGGAGCAGTACCCCGAGCAGAAACGGCCGACCGCAGCGCGCTATCACGGTCGCCATCAACTGAATCGGCACCCCGACGGTCTCGAGAAGTGCATCGGGTGCGAGCTGTGCGCGTGGGCGTGCCCGGCTGACGCCATCTATGTGGAGGGCGCCGACAACACACCCGACGAGCGCTACTCGCCCGGCGAACGGTACGGGCGCGTCTACCAGATCAACTATCTGCGGTGCATCGGTTGCGGGCTCTGCATCGAGGCGTGCCCCACGCGCGCGCTCACGATGACCAACGACTACGAACTCGCCGATGACAATCGCGCCGACCTCATCTACGAGAAGGACCGTCTGCTGGCCCCGCTGCAGCCCGGCGTCGACGCGCCGCCGCACGCGATGGCGCCGGGCTCCACCGAGGAGAACTACTACCGGGGCGAGGTGACGTCCGACGGGCGGGTCGCCCTGCCCGATCCGACTGTCCCGACCAGACGCGAGCCGCGGTCATGACTTCCGGTGGCACCCTGTGGCTCGCCGACGAGGTGGTGCGAACCTCCACCGGTGAGGCGATCCAGTTCTGGGTTCTCGGGGCCGTCGCGGTTGCCGGTGCGCTGGGTGTCGTCTTCGCCACCAAGGCCGTCTACTCGGCGATCTTCCTGGCCACCACGATGATCGTGCTGGCCGTCTTCTACGTCGCGCAGGGGGCGCTGTTCCTGGGCGTGGTGCAGGTGGTCGTGTACACCGGTGCGGTGATGATGCTGTTCCTGTTCGTCATCATGCTGATCGGCGTCGACTCGTCGGACTCACTGCGGGAGACCCTGCGCGGCCAGCGACTGTCCGCGGTGTTGCTCGGTGTCGGCTTCGGGATCCTGTTGATCGCCGGGATCGGCAGCGCCACCGTCGGTGTCGTCACCGGTGCCACCAACCCCGACGTGGTGGCCGCGCAGAGCGACGCCGGTGTGGAGGCCATCGCCGAGCTGATCTTCGTCCGCTACCTGTGGGCGTTCGAGCTCACCGGAGCCCTCCTCATCGCCGCCACGCTCGGCGCCATGGTGCTCGCGCACCGGGAGCGTTTCGGCCCACGACTCACCCAGAAAGAACTGTCGCAGGCGCGGTTCCGCAGTGGGGTCAACCTGACCCCGCTGCCGACACCCGGGGTCTACGCGCGACACAACGCGGTCGACGTGCCGGCCCGTCTGCCCGACGGGTCGCCGTCGGACCTGTCGGTCAACGCCATCCTGGCCGCGCGGACACTCCGCACCCGCCCGGCCGACGACCCGGGGACCGACCGGTGAACCCGGAGAACTACCTCTACCTCGCAGCGCTGCTGTTCACCATCGGCGCGGCCGGAGTACTGCTGCGACGCAACGCGATCGTCGTGTTCATGTGCGTCGAGCTCATGCTCAATGCGGCCAACCTCGCCTTCGTCACCTTCGCCCGGATGAACCAGTCGTTCGACGGCCAGGTCATCGCGTTCTTCACCATGGTCGTCGCCGCGGCGGAAGTGGTGGTCGGGCTGGCGATCATCATGACCATCTTCCGATCACGCCGCTCGGCGTCGGTCGACGACGCGGATCTGCTGAAGAGGTAGAGGAGGATTGGTGAACGCCGAACTCACTGCGTCATTGCTCTGGCTGATACCGGCTCTGCCGCTCCTGGGTGCGGCGATCCTCCTTCTCGGTGGTCGCGCCACGGACCGGTGGGGGCATTTGCTCGGGACGGGCCTCGCGATCGCGTCGTTCGCGGTGGCGCTGATCATGTTCATCGGCATGGTGTCCCGATCTGCCGACGACCGCGTCGTGTCGGACGTCCTGTTCAGTTGGGTACCGGTGGGCGAGCTCCAGGTCGACTTCGGGTTTCTCCTCGACCAGCTGTCGATGTGCTTCGTCCTGCTGATCACCGGCGTCGGCTCGCTCATCCACGTCTATTCGATCGGCTACATGCAGCACGATCCGGATCGTCGCCGATTCTTCGCCTACCTCAACCTGTTTCTCGCGGCCATGCTCGTCCTGGTCCTGGCCGACAACTACCTGGGTCTCTACCTCGGCTGGGAAGGCGTCGGACTCGCGTCGTACCTGCTGATCGGTTTCTGGCAGCACAAGCCGTCGGCGGCCACCGCGGCCAAGAAGGCATTCGTCGTCAACCGGGTCGGCGACATCGGACTCGCTGTCGCCCTGATGATCATGTTCGCCACCTTTGGCTCAGTGGCCTTCACCGCGGTGTTCGACGGTGCCTCCCAGGCGGGCGAGACGACACTCACCGCACTGGGTTTCGTGCTTCTTCTCGCCTCATGCGGCAAGTCGGCGCAGGTGCCGCTGCAGTCGTGGCTGGGCGACGCGATGGAGGGCCCGACGCCGGTGTCGGCGCTGATCCACGCCGCGACCATGGTGACCGCAGGCGTCTACCTCATCGTGCGCTCGGGCCCGATCTTCGACCTCGCCCCCGCCGCCCAGGTCGGGGTCGTGGTCGTCGGCGCGGTCACCCTGCTGTTCGGCGCCGTCATCGGTTGCGCGAAGGACGACATCAAGAAGGCGCTCGCCGCGTCGACGATGAGCCAGATCGGGTACATGGTCCTGGCCGCCGGGCTCGGTCCGGCGGGTTACGCGTTCGCCATCATGCACCTGCTCACCCACGGCTTCTTCAAGGCGGGGCTGTTCCTCGGTGCGGGATCGGTGATGCACGGGATGAACGACGAGACCGACATGCGCCGCTACGGCGGATTGCGCACCCTCATGCCGATCACGTTCGTCACCTTCGGTGTCGGGTATCTCGCGATCATCGGTGTGCCGCCGTTCGCGGGCTTCTACTCGAAGGACCACATCATCGAGGCCGCGTTCGGCGCCGGTGGAGCGAAAGGTCTGATCCTCGGTGGCGCAGCACTTCTCGGCGCTGGGATCACCGCGTTCTACATGACCCGGGTCATGTTGCTCACCTTCTTCGGCGAGAAGCGTTGGCACGACGGCACGCACGCGCCGGCACCTCACCCGCACGAGTCGCCGCGTGTCATGACCGGCCCGATGATCCTGATCGCGCTCGGCTCCGTTGCATCGGGCGGCCTGCTGGCCATCGGCGGGTCGCTGGAGACGTGGCTCGAACCCGTTGTCGGAGGACACACCGAGCACCATCTCCTCCCGGTGTGGGCCATGACGGCGATCATCCTGCTCGTGGTCGCCGTCGGCGTGGCTGTCGCCTACCGTCAGTACGCGACTCGACCGGTGCCGGTGACCGCGCCCGAGGACGTATCGGTGCTCACCGTCGCCGCTCGCCGCGATCTGTACGGCGACGCCGTCAACGAGGAGCTGCTGATGCGGCCGGGTCAGCGGGTCACCGCCGGCCTCGTCGCGGTCGAGTCCGACGGCGTCGACGCGCTCACCAGTGGTGTCGGTGATGCGGTGACCGGCGCGTCGCGTCGAATACGCGGGTGGCAGAACGGTTATGTCCGGTCGTATGCCTTGTCGATGTTCGCGGGTACCACCGTGATCGTGGCCCTGGTGATGGCGGTGAACGTCCTGTGAGCATCCCCTGGTTGACCATCCTCTGGGTTGCGCCCGCCGTCGGCGCGGCCCTCGTCCTCGCGGTCCCGGCGCACCGGGCGACCGCGGCGAGATGGTTCGCGCTCGTGGTGTCCGTGGCTGTCCTCGTCCTCTCGGTCGGTCTCGCGGCCGGTTTCGATCCCGGTGGGGAGCGCTACCAGTTCGTCGAAGACGTCAGCTGGATACCGGCGCTGGGTACGCGGTATGCGCTGGGGCTCGACGGCATCGGACTCGTCCTGGTGCTGCTGACCGCGGCGCTCCTGCCCCTGCTGCTCGTGGCCGGCTGGCGCGATGCCGAGTCGGCGGGCTCGCTGGACAATTCGGGTGGCCGCGCGCAGAAGGGCCCGCACATCTACCTGGCGCTGTTCCTCGCCACCGAGGCGATGGTGCTGATGAGCTTCGTCGCGCTCGACGTGCTGCTGTTCTACATCTTCTTCGAGGCGATGCTCATCCCGATGTACTTCCTGATCGGCGGGTTCGGCACCGGACCCAACCGATCGGCAGCCGCGGTGAAGTTCCTGTTGTACAACCTCTTCGGCGGACTCCTTCTGTTGGCCGCGGTCATCGGACTGTACGTGGTGACCGCCCAGGACGGGGTGGGCCCAGACGGTGGCGGGACGTTCGCGCTGCCGGACATCGCCGCAGCTGTCGCGAGCGGACAGATCGACGACTCGACCGGGTTGGCCAAACTCCTGTTCCTCGGCTTCCTGTTCGCCTTCGCGGTGAAAGCACCGCTGTGGCCGTTGCATTCGTGGTTGCCCGACGCCGCCGTCGCCGCCACGCCCGCCTCGGCGGTGCTGATGATGGCCGTGATCGACAAGGTCGGGACCTTCGCGATGCTGCGATTCTGCATGCAGCTGTTCCCGGACGCATCCCAGTACTTCGCGCCGCTCGTCTGCGGACTCGCGGTCGTCAGCATCGTCTACGGCGCGGTCCTGGCAATCGGCCAGACCGACGTGATGCGGCTCATCGCCTACACCTCCATCTCGCACTTCGGCTTCATCATCCTCGGCATCTTCGCGATGACCGACCAGGGCCAGACCGGGTCGACGCTCTACATGGTCAACCACGGGATCTCCACCGCCGCACTGTTCCTCATCGCCGGCTTCCTCGTATCACGTCGTGGGAGCACCCTGATCGCCGACTACGGCGGCGTGCAGAAGGTCGCGCCCGTCCTCGCCGGCACCTTTCTCGTCGCCGGGCTCGCCACCCTCTCGCTCCCGGGGCTGGCCCCGTTCATCAGCGAGTTCCTGGTTCTCATCGGCACCTTCACCCGCTACCCGGTGGCGGCGGTGATCGCCTGCTCGGCGCTCGTCCTGTCGGCGATCTACATCCTGTGGACTTATCAGCGCATGATGGGCGGACCGACGAAACCGGCCGGCGACCGCTTGTCGTCGATGCGGGACCTGGCGGGTCGCGAACTCGTGGTCGTCGCTCCGCTGCTCGCCCTCCTCATCGCGCTGGGGGTGTATCCGAAGCCGATGATCGACCTGATCGATCCGGCGGTACAGGCAACGCTCACCACTGTCGGCGTCGAGGCGCCGGAACCGGCCGTCGCCGAGTCTGATCCGGAGGGCAACTGATGACATCGACCACCCTCGTCGACGGTCCGATGACGCTGGCCGCCATCGACACCCCCAGCGTCGAATACGCATCTCTCGCACCGATGCTCATCGTGTTCGGCGTCGGGGTCGTCGGGGTGCTCGTCGAGGCGTTCGCGCCGCGTCGTCTGCGGTATCCCCTGCAACTCTCGCTCGCGCTCGGCGGGTTGGTCGTCGGGTTGGGTGCCCTGATCGCGGTGGCGGTCGCGCAGACACACGATGGCGCGAACGGCGAGTTCGCGATGTCGGGTGCGGTCGTGATCGACCGACCGGCGCTGTATCTACAAGGGCTGCTGCTGATCATCGCGGTCATCGCCGTCGGGTTCATGGCCGAGCGCCGACTCGAGCGAGTGGTCGCACCGGTGACGATGCGAAGGCTCGCCGGGGTCGGCGGCGGAGACGACGCGATCACGCGTGGCGGCCCGGCCGGTGGCGGTGTGGACGCCGACATGTTCACCCCCTCCGGTGCCTCGGTACCCAACACCGATGCCGAGTTCGAGGCCACCCGCGCCGGAGCGGTGACGACCGAGGTCTTTCCCCTGGCCCTGCTCGCGGTGGGCGGGATGATGCTGTTCCCGGCGTGTGGGGACCTGCTCACGATGTTCATAGCGCTGGAGGTGTTCTCGCTCCCGCTGTATCTGCTGTGCGGACTGGCCCGGCGTCGGCGCCTCATCTCGCAGGAAGCCTCCCTGAAGTACTTTCTGCTGGGCGCCTTCTCGTCCGCGTTCTTCCTGTTCGGAGCGGCCTTCGTCTACGGCGCCACGGGTTCGCTGAACCTCTCGACGATCGGAGCGTCGATCTCGACGACCGCCGACAGCGGCGGTGACACCACGCTCGCACTCATCGGGCTGGCGCTGCTCGCCGTCGGCCTGCTCTTCAAAGTGGGTGCGGTGCCGTTCCATTCGTGGATTCCGGATGTCTACCAGGGCGCTCCGACGCCCGTCACCTCGTTCATGGCCGCCGCCACCAAGGTCGCCGCTTTCGGCGCGTTGCTCCGGGTCTTCTACGTCGGTTTCCCGGGCCTGCGTGAGCAATGGGAACCCGCGTTGTGGGCGGTGGCCATCGCGTCGATGGTCATCGCCTCGGTCATGGCGGTGACCCAGAACGACGTCAAGCGGATGCTCGCGTACTCGTCCATCGCGCACGCCGGGTTCATCCTGCTCGGCCTGATCGCCTTCGACGAGGCCGGACTCGGCGCCACGCTGTTCTACCTCGCCGCCTACGCGTTCACCACTCTCGGCGCCTTCGCCACCGTCGCCGTCATCCGCGAGCCCGACACCGACTCCAGTCCGTCCGCCCGTACAGTCGCCATCCACGGCACGGCACCGCTGCCGCGAAACCCGCACCTGTCCGGCCGCGAGGCCACCGACCTCACCCAGTGGTCGGGGTTGGGGCGCCGTTACCCGCTGGTGGGCGCCATGTTCTCGGTGTACCTGCTCTCGTTCGCAGGCATCCCGCTGACCAGTGGCTTCATCGCCAAGTTCGACGTCTTCGCCGCAGCAGCCGGTTCCGGCGGCGGCGTCCTAGTGGTCATCGGCGTCATCAGCAGCGCCATCGCCGCCTACGTCTACGTCCGCATCATCGTCGCCATGTTCTTCGACGACGTTCCCACCTCCGGCGCCCCGCACGTGGTGAAACCCAGTGTGCTGACGACGACCGGCATCGCCCTGTGCACTCTGATGACGGTCGCCCTCGGCATCTTTCCGCAACCGCTGCTCGACCTCGCCGACGCGGCAGCGGTGTTCTTGCGCTGACAGATGATCAGGAACGGATCCGTCAACGAAACGTCGACCACTGCGGAGTTGTGCAGGATCGTGCACGGTCACATATCGAGTTGGGGCATTTGGGTCCGGTATGCGACGCAGACTGCCCCCGCGTCAGGCACTATGGTCGCGCTACGTCGTCCAAACGCATCGTCCGACCTGCGGGTCTTCTCTAGCCGATGTCCCGTCTCCGTCAACGCTCAGCAAAAGACCGAGCGGCAACGGATATTGTGAGCGATCCATCAAAATAGGAGCGCCGCCAATGTCTGATCTCGACCCCCTCGGTGAGCGTCTACGCCTAATGGCGGTGTCTCAGGCAAAAGTGACCGATCACCGATCGGTTGCCGGAATCGTTCGGGTGGACGTTGATCACGCGGCGTATCAACGCGACCCAGCAGCGGCACGGTGCGGTCTCCTCGACCGCTACGTCGCCACCGCTCACGCGGACCGTGGCGGTCATGACGCGATTTCTATCGCCCTTACGAGATTCATCGTCGATTCTTCGGTCGACGTGAATGACCTGCTCGACCACGCGTTCGTGGAGTCTCGTGGCCTCCCCGGATGGATCGAGGACCGAGCGGACCGATTCCCGGTCAGCAACCGCACCGAAGGCGGAACCATCCAAGCCGGGCACTGGGTCGGCCCGGACGGACGGTCGCGGTATCTCGCGAACAAGGACGTGCTGTACCAACGAGCGAACGTCGTGTATCTGCTGCAGACTTCTGCAACCACCGCGTCCACCAGCACGACGGTGCAGGCAGGTTTGCAGGACATCGTGGTGTCAGCCCACCTCGAGGATTGAGAGCGACATGGTGACCCGGAACTCCGTTGTGTCCGATCTGGAGTCGGCCATGAACACCGTCATCCACTTCGTCGCCGATCCGGATGATGCCAGCTGGTACATGGGTGACGCCGAGCGACATACTCTCTACCTGCGTATGGGCGATTTCCCTGATGAGGAGGCGTTCTCGCTGTACCTCGGTCACGGCAGATGGATGGACTTCTCAACTCCTCCGGCCACTTGGACGATCGCGACTCCGACACAATGGCCGCCAACTGCGCGTCCTCGGTTACCCAAAGGCGAGTTCCACGAGTGACACTCGCCCACTTCTCAGCTGAACCCTTCCCGCGTGCAACCATGCCATCCTGGAACCCGTGGATCTGATCAGGCACTTGCGGTTCTTCGTCGCCGTGGCCGAGGAGGGCCACTTCGGCGAGGCCGCTACGCGCCTGGAGATGACGCAGCCGCCGGTTTCTCAGGGTCTGCGTCGCCTGGAGAAGCAGCTGGGACTCCAGCTCATCCGACGCACCACTCGCGGCGCCGAACTCACCGATGCCGGACGCGAACTGCTTCCGCGCGCACGTCTACTCGTCGACGACGCTTCGAGATTCGTCGGCGAGGCCCGGCGGCTCCACGAGCGTACCGAGGTATTGCGTTGGGGTACCCCATCACTGGTCGGCCCGACGATCACGGCCACGCTAGCACGCCGCATCGCCGGGGTCGCGTCCGGACAGGACACGGTCAGCTCCTCGACGGTGAATCTTGTCGAACAGGTGTCGGCCGGGTCACTCGACCTTGCGGTCGTCGAAGCGCCCTGCGTCACCGGGTCGTTGGCCACCGGACCGGTCGTCGTCCTCAAGCGTTCGATCGTGGTGCCCGCTTCGCATCCGACAGCAGATGCCGATCGGCCGCGCCTGCGCCAACTCGCGGGGTTGCACTTCTGCCACACACCAAGGTCGTTCAACCCGCCTGCGCACGACCAGCTGATCGACCGGCTCCGAGAGTCCGGCCTCGACCCGCAGCTGAATCCGGTGACGTCCGCCGACCAAGTACTGGCGGCAGTAGCTGCCGGGCACGCCTTCGCGCTGACCGTTGATAGCGATGTCCTTGCTGCGGTCGACGCCGTTCGCTGCCTGTCCGTCGGACCGGACGCCACCGCGCTGCGCCTTCGCGTCGTCTACCGCGAACCCGGCCTCAGCGAGGTGGCTGAGGTCGTCACCGCCGCCCTCTACCGGATCGGCAAGGCGACGTGAGCTCGTCGGCGCCCCTCCCCGAGTCGGTCCGCACCCAGCTCGACCGCGCTGTCCACGAGACCTTCGCCGACGCCGGGTGTTCGGGGTGCGTGCATGTTCGGACCATCGGTCCGACGCCGGTCGAGTACTGCCACGACGCCGACACCCCGGTCGTCCTCGCGTCGGTGTACAAACTCGCGGTGTTGGTCTCCCTGTGCCGCATGGCAGATCGCGGCGACATCGATCTCACGGCGTCGATCTCGGTCGATCCCACTCGGTGGGCTCAGGGCCCGACCGGGCTCGCACTGTTCTCGGACCCGGTCACCATTTCCTGGCGCGACCTCGCCACCTCGATGATGACCGTCTCGGACAACGTCGCCGCCGACGTCATACTCGCCCACATCGGACTGCCGCAGATCCACGACGACCTGGTCGACCTCGGCCTCACGCACACCCGCATCGTCGGTGGTGTCGCCGAATCGCACGCACGTCTGCAGCGGGAGACCGGCACGAGCACCGTCGCCGAAGCGTTCGCCGCCCTGGCCGATCCCGACTTCGACGCCTCGGTCAGCGCCTACGACGCCGCCTACTCCAGTGCCGCAACACCGCGCGACTGCACGACGCTGCTGGACGCGATATGGACCGATCGCGCAGCGTCCGCGACGTCGTGCGAGTTCATTCGCCAGACGATGAGGAAACAGGTCTTCACCTCGCGCCTCGCTTCGGGCTTTCCGTTCCGCCGGGTGAGCGTCGCGGGTAAGACGGGCACGCTCGTCGCCGTTCGCAACGAGATCGGCGTCATCGAGTTCCCCGGCGAAGTGCCGATCGCGGTCGCGGTGTTCACGATGAGCGCGAGATCTGAGATGGCACTACCCGAGGTCGACCGCGCCATCGGAGAGGTGGCCCGCGTGATTGTCACCGAACTCCGAAGACCGGATGACTGACCTGAAACCGGACCAGGAACAGCGACGATAGCGAACCGCTATCGGCCGATCGCGTGCCGAAACTTGGCATCACGGCGTCCCGATGGGTTGGCTCGGGTCATGCGTCGATGGTGGGCACTGGTGAGTGCATGTATGGCGATCGTGGGCACGATGTCGGGTTGCTTCCTGTCCTCAGAATCACCTGAGGAGGCGCTACGGTCGTTCGCGGCCGCGCTGCAGGAGGGCGATGCCACCAGAGCCGCGGCGCTCACCGACGATCCGACCGCGGCAGGCGCGGCGATCACCGCCATGTTCGATGGCATGGGCCGCACGCCCAAGCTCTCGGTCGCGGCCGACCTGGTCGACGACAAGGAGGTCAGCGGCACACTCGACCATCGCTGGCAGATCCGCGATCGGAGCGTCGAGTATCAGACCTCTGTCGTTCTCGCCGAGTCGGATTCCCAATGGAAGATCCGGTGGCAGCCCTCCGTCCTGCACCGGCAACTCCGTGCCGGGGAATCGTTCTCGTACAGCGACGATCGCGCCTACCGGACGCCGGTCCTCGACACCAACGATCGGCCGCTCATGACCTGGCAGGCCGTCACCCTGGTCGCGTTGCAACGCGCGCAACTCGATTCGGCGGAGATGCTCGCCCGCGCCCTCCGACCCGTCGAACCCGGTATGAGCGCCGCCGGTATCCGCGCGGCCTTCGCAGGCAACAATGCGCCGCAGCACACGGTGATCCGGCTCCGCGAGTCCGATCTCCGGCGCGTCCGGCGCTCGGTGGAGTCGATTCCGGGTGTCGCGCTCAGCGAGCAGGGCGCGCTGCTCAGCGCCACCAGAGCACTGCATTCGCCGGCGATGTCGGGACTCGAGGAGATCTGGCGCGAGCACATCGACGCCACGGCGGGGTGGTCCGTCCAGATCGTCGGCGCCGACGGCACACCCACTCATCTCGTCGACTCAGCGCAACCCGGTGTCACGCCACCGGTACGCACGACCCTCGATCGCGATGTCCAGACCCGAGCACAACTCGCCGTCGACGGCGAACGACGCCCTGCCATGGTCGTGGCCATCGAACCGTCGACCGGAGGCATCGTCGCCGTCGCGCAGAACGATGCTGCCGACAGGTCGGGATCGGTCTCGCTGTCCGGGCTCTACCCTCCGGGTTCGACGTTCAAGACCATCACGACCGCAGCCGCACTGGACGCCGGAGCCGTGCAACCGACGTCACAGGTCCGCTGTCCTGGCCGCACCACGATCGAAGGTCGGACGATCCCGAACGAGGACGACTTCGACCTCGGGACCGTGGCACTTTCAACAGCTTTCGCGCGCTCGTGCAACACGACGATGGGCGCCCTCGCGAACAGGCTGCCCGACGACGCGCTCACCGCCATGGCACGACGGTTCGGCATCGGCGCGGACTACACCGTTCCGGGCCTGACGACCGTCACCGGGTCGGTGCCCCGCGCCGATTCACCTGCGTTGCGGGTCGAGAACGGTATCGGTCAGGGTACGGTGACGGTCAGCCCCTTCGGTCTCGCCCTGGCCGAGGCGAGCCTCGCGCGCGGTGAGACCGTGACCCCCGGCCTGGTTCGCGGAATGGACACGACGGGAGACGTGGAACCGCAACAGATCCCGGGCGACATCACTCGTGCGCTCCGAGGCATGATGCGTGACACCGTCACCCGCGGGACGGCAACCGCACTACGCGACATCCCCGGCCTCGGCGGCAAGACCGGCACGGCGGAGTACGGCGACAACAAGAACCCGCATGGCTGGTTCGCCGGGATCGTCGGGGACCTGGCGTTCGCGACGCTCGTCGTCGGAGGCGGGTCGTCCGCACCCGCTGTCGAGGTGACAGGAGAGTTCCTGCGGCCGCTGAGCGAGTGAGCAGCTTCCGCAGAGTGCGGGAACGGCACCGGATTCCGGGACGAATCCCGCACTCTGTCAACGGGTCGTCACGACGCCGGCTCGAGGTCCTTTCGGTACAGGGTCTTGCCCGACGCGTCGACCAGATCCACGCTCAGCACCTTGGTCCGACCGTCGATCGTCACCTCGCCGAAGTGTTGAAACCCCTCCGCCGGTGACACATTCGACTCGGTGGGCGCGTGGACGAATTCGTATTCGGCACCGAATGTGCTGTCCAACGGGCTCTCCGGGAACGCACCGGCGTGCAACGGGCCGGCGACGAACTCCCAGAACGGCGCGAAATCCTTGAAGCCGGCGCGGTCTGGCTCGTAGGAGATCGCGGCAGTGTAGTGGACATCGGCGGTCAGGAACACCACGTTCCGAACGTTCTTCGTCTGAGACAAGATGCGAGAGAACGCGATCTCACGACCAAGCGGATCGCCGGCATCACCCTGGGCCACCGCTTCCATTGCCTTCGGACCGTCCGGCGGTGTCGTGTTCTTGTCCGCCACGACGATGCTCAGCGGCAGGTCATTGGCGACGACCTTCCAGGTCGCCGTCGAACCCCGCAGTCCGTCGATGAGCCACTGGGTCTGTTCCGGACCGAGCAAGCCGTCGACGTTGTCCCCTGACCACGCATCGGGGTTCGGGTCCTTGTGGCTGCGCATGTCGAGGATGAAGACGTCGAGCAGCGGACCGTATGACACCCTGCGGTACAGACGATCCGAAGCACCGATCTCGACGGGCTGCCATTCCTGCCACGCCTGACGTCCGTTGCGCGCCAACACGTCGACGCTCATCTCGGTGTAACCCTCGCGGCCCTGCCCCTCGAGGCTCTCCCCGGGGAACCAGTTGTTGACGACCTCGTGGTCGTCCCACTGCACCAGCTGCGGGACTGATCCGACGAAGCGTCGGAAGTGGTCGTCGGTCAGGTTGTACGCGTAGTTTCCACGAAACTGATCGACGGTCTGCGCCACCTGCGCCTTCGCCGGACTGGTGATGTTCCGATAGGTCTTCCCGTCGTTCTGTTCCTGAGTCGCCTCGACCGGGTTGTCGGCGTAGATAGCGTCGCCGGAGTGGATGAAGAACTGCGGATCACGGTCGGCCATGGTGGCGAAGATGGTCATCCCGCCCATATCGGGGTTGATGCCCCACCCCTGCCCGACCACGTCGCCGGACCACTGGAACCTGATGTCGCCGTCTCGTACCGGAGCTGTCGTGAAGATTCCGGTCGCCGGTTCGGAGAGCGCGCCGTCCTCACCTTCGAAGGTGACGCGATAGTGCACGGTCTGGCCGGGCTCCAGGCCGGCCACCCGCAGTCGGCCGGTCCCGTCGCCGGCGGGCGTCACCTGCGGTCCGCGGAATTTCCGTGCAGCGCCGAAGGACTCGCTCGATGCGGTCTCGACGATCATGGTCGCCGGCCGGTCCGACCGCGCCCACACCAGCGCCCCTCCGCTGGTCACCTCGCCGGTGGCCACCCCGTGGGTGAGGACCGGCCGGTTTCTGACCAGACTCGGCGTCGCCGAACCAGGATTCGACGACCCACAGGCCGCCAGCGCGGACCCGACCGGGACGAGGAGCGCGCCCGCGGCGGCAGTCCGCAGAATCGTGCGTCGGGACGTGGGACGGTCTGCTCGATGAGGTCGGGTCACGGGCGCCAGGGTGGCGCAGCACTTCCAATGGCTGGTGAAGCGCAGGTGAAGTCTCGGCGTCCGTCCGGCTCGCGCGCGGCAACACATCAGCGAGATCTACGCGTTCCGTCCCCTGATGGAACGAGACGCCGGGCCACCTCGGGACCGCCGACCTCCAAAACGAATTGCGGGTCTCCGCAAACGATCAACTGATCACGCGCCCGAGACAGCCCGACGTAGAGCCGCTCGCGTGACCGCTCCCACGACTTCTCCTCGTTGAGCGCAAGCACGATGACGCGCCGTTCCAGACCTTTGAAACCCAGCACGTGACCGTAGAAGACCTGTTCGGCATCCCAGAACGACGACCAGTACTCCCGATTTCCCTGCGACTGGCGCGCCTTCTGTTCCTCGTGTCGGCTGCCGGTCGTCAGCAGCGCGATGTCTTCCGGGCGCCATCCGTCCTCGAGCAGCGGGTCGATCTGATCGTCGGCCACACCGAGTGCTTCCTCAGCCGTGCAGGCGATGAACCGGACCGACGGCCCGTCGCCACCGTTGAGCCTCATCCGTTGCCCGACGAGCGGTTTGAACGCCTCTGCGATCTGTTTGGTGTTGCGCAGATTGTGGTCGAGGACGAGTGGCACCAGGTCGACGGGCGGCGACCCCTGCCGAGCGAACACACGCTGGGCCTCGTCGCTGAACACGAAGATCCCGCTGGTGTCCTCGTCACGCAGGCAGGCGAGCATCGGCTTCCACCATTCGTCGGCGAAGTCCTGCGCTTCGTCGACCACGATCGCGTCGAATCGCCTGCCCGGCGAAAGCGCCTGGGCCAGTTCGTACATCTGCTGCGGCAGCGTGTACTCCCAGAAGTCCGACGCGGCCTTGGTGCGCTCCTGCTCGTCGGGTCCGCTTGCGGCTCCCCACGTGATTCCCAGTTCATGGAACTCGCCCACATAGGCGGGTCGTTCCTTGCGACTCCAGGTTGCGGTGAGCCGCTCGAGATACGAAGCGAGTCCGTGTGAATAGCAAACCAGCGCAACACGTTGTCCGTCACGCGCCAGACGCCGAGCTTGTTCGATGGCGAGGAACGTCTTGCCGCTTCCGGCGCCACCCCGGATCTCGACGCGACGGAGTTGATGGGCGGCCCGTAGGATGACAGCCTGCTGAGAGGTCAGAGCGTCGGCCACCTCTTCGTTCTCCAGCGCGCGGGCCACAACGTCGCGCTGCGGCAGGCCACGCCCGCTCAGCACCGTGGCGAGCTGCTCGATCCCGGGACCGTCGAGGACCGGAAGGCTCCCGACTTTCTGCAGCAGAACCTCTCGAATCAGCGGCGATATCTGCTCAATCTGATTGCGGTCGACGATCTTCCACCGCGGACAGTCCGCCAGCGCGAACGCGGGCCCGACTTCCGAGTGCGGGAACACGACCATGTGATCCCATCTCACCCGCCCCTGAGTCCATCTCGGATCCGATTCGACGAACTCTCGCAGTGCGTAGCAGCCACCGCGGGCCTGCCCGACGGGGTCGATACGTTTGGCAGACTGCCCTGCCCGCTCCTGCCACCACGATGTTCCGTCGTGCCACACTTCACCGCCTTTCACTTCGACGCAGACGATTCCGGCGCCGGCGATGGCAACGAGGAAATCGATCTCGTGATCCTTCGCGTGGTCGGTGACGCGCTGTCCGACGATCAGCAGGTCGTCCTCAAGCAACTGTCCGACGATCGCCTTGAACACAGTCTCTTCACTCGACGCCGCGAATCGCGGAGTCGCAGGAAGTACTGTCACCACCGCGTTCCCCTTCCACCAGGCGGTTCATCTACGTCGACACCTCGACTGTCACTCATCCTGCCCCCACTGAGGACCAGGGCGCAGGACTCGCAGGTAGGGACCAGCGATTTGAAGACTCTTTCGCATCAGAAAGCCGGCGGATCCGCACTCGGCAACCGCCATCCGAAGGTTGCCGTCGGCGGCGCCTCCTTCGCGAACAGCCGCGCCGGACGGCCGCCGGCGACACGTGTGACCGGGTTTCCGTCGCCGTCGGTCTGCGGCGCCAGCAGAGGCTGGACCCGCCGGTTGAACGAATCCCGCATCAAGCGTCGCCCCAGGATCGCCTCGTGAAGCTCTCGCAGTTCTGACAGGGTGTACGGCTCCCGCAGCAGATTGTCCGGGTCGGGCTTGTCCTCGTAGCGCTCGCGCAGATTGTCGGTGGCTGCTGCCAGTATGGCGTCGTGGTCGTACAGCAGCCGCTCCCCTGAAGCCAGAGCCCCGTCCGGCGTCACCTCGACGAGTTCTCCGGTCACCCCACCCAGGTCGTCGGCTCCCAACGCGACCACATGCGCGATCGAGATCGTCCAGCCCCGTGGATCTCGATCAGGATCACTGAACACCGCCAGAAGATGCGGATGAACGTGATCGGGCGAGAGCCCCAGCTTCAGCTCAAGTACCTCACGCACGGTGTCAGTGACCGAACGTCGCTCCCTCACGAACCGACCTGGCAAAGCCACGCGCCCTGAGTCGGGATGCCGCTGTACGACAACGTGCACAGCACCTGCAGCGACGGTCAGCACGGCGATGTCGACGGCGACGTTGGGGCGCGGATAGTCAGACAACTGTTCGGACGATCTCGAAGCCACCGCTTGACACTATGCGATAATTTGCGCAAACTACTAATCGCATTACTGCGTAAAGGGTGTCTCAAGGCCCATTTCCCCGCCGTCCGCAGCACGGGCCTCACCTCTCCAGGGCACACGCGCCCACCTCACCACCGAAGGAGCATCATGAAGCTCTCTGCCGCACTGGATTTCGACGTCGTCGCCCTGGAATCCGCCGATGAGCTGACGGTTCTCGTGGAGCTGGTAGCACCGGAGGCGCCGACTGCGAACCGGCCCCCGACGGCCCTGCAGGTCGTTCTCGACCGCAGCGGCTCCATGTCCGGCGCGCCGCTCGACGGCGCCAAGAAGGCGCTGGCCGGGGTGGTCGCCCAACTCGACCCGCACGACGTGTTCGGCGTCGTCACGTTCGACGACACGGCCCAGGTGGCGCTGCCTGCTTCGACGTTGATGGACAAGCAGCGCGCCGCCGACGCGATCAGTGAAACGCCCCGGGTTTGTCGGAGGCTCTCGAATCTGTGAAGGATGGAGAGCATGGCAGCACCACGGAAGTACAGCGTTGAGCTGAAGGAGCGGGCGACGCGGATGGCGGTGGAGGCCCGCAAGGACCCAGCCACGCGACCAGGGGCGCTCAAACGGATCGGCGATCAACTCGGTGTGCACCCGGAGTCGCTTCGCACCTGGGTCAAGCAGGCCGAGATCGATGGCGGGGACCGCCCGGGGACCACGACCAGCGAGGCTGAGCGGATCGCGCAGCTGGAACGGGAGAACCGGGAGTTGCGGCGGGCGAACACCATCTTGAAGCAGGCATCAGCTTTCTTTGCGGCGGAGATCGACCGCCCACAGCGTTGATCGTGGAGTTCGTCGCCGCTTTCCGCGACGAACACGGAGTCGATCCGATCTGCGCGGCCCTGCGCGACACGGCCGCCCAGATCGCTCCGTCCACAGTCCGAGCCCATCTGAGCTCTCGACGAGTCGAGGCGCCACGGGTGGTCCGTGACCGCGAGATCCTCGGTGAGATCCGCACCGTGCATGCCGACAATCTCGGCGTCTACGGTGCCCGCAAAGTCCACGCCGAACTACGCAGAAAGGGTATCGGCGTGGCCCGGTGCACCGTCGAGCGGTTGATGAAAGCTGATGGGCTGCAGGGGATAACGAGATCCAAGACGCGGAAGACCACGCACAGCGAGGGGGCCGAAACTCCGCAGCCGGCCGATCGTGTCGAACGGCAGTTCACCGCGGCGGCGCCCAACGCGCTGTGGGTGGCGGACCTGACCTACATCCGCACACACTCGGGGTGGGTGTATGCCGCGTTCATCCTCGACGTCTTCTCAAGGATGGTCGTGGGCTGGCAGGTCTCGACCACCATGCACACCGACCTCGCGCTCGACGCCTTGGATATGGGGTTGTGGGCGCGGTCGCGTGCCGGCCAGGGCGTGGCCGGGCTGATTCACCACTCCGACCGCGGAGTGCAGTATCGAGCCATCCGCTACACCGAACGTCTCGCCGAAGCAGACGCAGTGACTTCTGTTGGCTCCAAGGGTGATTCGTACGACAATGCGATGGCCGAGGCGTTCAACTCGTTGTTCAAGGCCGAGTGTATCCGTAACCCAGTCATGCGCCCTCGCGGTGGCTGGGGCGGTGTCGGCGAGGTCGAGATCGCCGTCGCCGAGTACATCGACTGGTTCAACCACCGCCGCCTGCACGGCGAGATCGGGCACGTCCCACCCGTCGAGTACGAGACCACCTACTGGTCGACCCACACAGTCACCAGCTACCGTGAGAACCCGGTCCCGGCAGTCGCTGGAACCAAGTAAACGAGCCCCCAGCAAACCCGGGGCGATTCACAGGGCCATCGAAACCGGCGGTTGCACCGACTTGTCGTCGGGTTATCTACGCGGCCTGCAGGAGATACGGCGCGCCGGCGAGTCTGCCGGCATCCGCGGCGGGACCGTCCTGGTGATCAGCGACGGTCACATCAACAGCGGGATCCGCGACGTCGACGAGTTCGCGGGCATCACGGCGAAAGCAGGATCCAAAGGGATCGTCACCTCCACCATGGGCTACGGCCGCGGGTACGACGAAACGTTGTTGTCGGCGATCTCGCGCGCCGGCAACGGAAATCATGTGTTCGCCGATAATCCGGATGCCGCCGGTGCTGCCATCGCGGGTGAGGTCGACGGCCTGCTCTCGAAGTCGGCGCAAGCGGCCACCTTGACCGTTCGATACGACCAGCGCGTCCAAGAGCTCGCGTTGTTCAATGATCTTCCCGCACACCAGATCGGCGATGGTGAGGTGATGATCGAGCTGGGTGATCTCTACGCACTCGAGGAACGAAAACTCTTGCTGCGCATGAAGGTCGGTTCGATTTCCGCCCTCGGCCTGACCGAACTGGCAACGTTGCAGCTGCGCTACGTCGAGACCGCGTCCCTCGTGGAACACACGGTGTCGCTGCCCGTCGTCGTGAACGTCGTCCCTGGCGACGAAGCTGCAGGCCGTGTCCCTGACCCGAAGGTGTACTCCGAGCGTCTCTACCAAGAAGGTCAGCAGGACAAGCTAAAGGCCTCCCGAGCGTACGAGGCCGGCGACATCGACGGCGGTTCGCGGCGCCTCGCACGATCGCGTCAGAAGCTCGAGTACGCCATGCAGGAGGCTCGTCCCGAGGACCGTGCGGCCATCGCCGACGAGATCGCGATGCTCGACCGCTTCGGAGTCAGCGCAGGCGCCCTGGACAGCGTGTATGCATCCAAGGCGATGCGCGCCTCGTACCACCGGACGAACCGCAAGCGTGGCCGACGCCATTGAGGATGTCCGCTTGTTCCCGCCCATCCGACCGAAGGGACCTCACGTGAGTCGACTCACCATCGCCCAACTCGACCGAGCCGCAGGGGTTCTCCTCGGTACAGCCGCCGGGGACGCGCTCGGCGTTCCGTACGAGTTCGAAAGCAGAAGTCTGTGTTCTGACGAGAGACCGATGATGCTCGGCGGCGGACTGGGCGACTTCGCACCCGGCGAGTGGAGCGACGACACGTCGATGGCCATGGCGATCGCACTCGTTGCTGCCAAGGGCGCCGATCTCACCTCCGAGGACGCGATCGACGCCATCGCGACGAACTTTCTGAGTTGGTTCGACGGCAACCCACCAGATGTCGGAGTACAGACCCGCGCGGTGCTGAGCGCCGTTCGACGCGGGTCAGCTTCGAACGATGAGCGCGTCGGGTCCCTCATGCGGGACGAGGCAGCGCGTTTTGCGCAGACACATCCGCGGTCGCCAGGCAACGGAGCGCTCATGCGAACCGCACCGGTCGCGCTGGCGCACCTCCACGACCGGCACCGACTGGCGATCGCCACCCGCGCCGTCACGGAGCTGACCCACGCCGACCCGCTGGCCGGCGACTCGTGTGTGCTGTGGTCCGAAGCCATCCGCACAGCCGTGCTCACCGGGCGGGTCGATGTGTCCACCGGCCTCGACCTGTTGCCCGCCGACCGCAGGTCGCGGTGGTCGCAATGGCTCGACGAGGCGACGACCGCAGATCCGAAAACATTCACTCCCAACGGTTTCACGGTGACCGCGCTCCAGGCCGCCGTCGCCGCGATCATGCAGACGCCGATCCCGGACGACGTTCCGTGCCGCCACCTGCAGCACGCGCTCGATACCGCCATCCGCATCGGGAACGACACGGACACCGTCGCAGCAATCGCGGGCGGTCTACTCGGTGCCCGTTGGGGCGCAAGCGCGGTGCCCTGGTCCTGGAGGCGCGCGGTACACGGTTGGCCTCGGCAGGGTTGCTCACCGGAGGATCGGCCCAGCGATGCGCGGGACCTGGTACGCCTCGGCACCTTGGCCGCGTGCGACGGGCGGGCGGATCCGAAGGGGTGGCCGACCGTCGACGACGTCCGCTATCGGGAGCATGTCGCCACCGAGGTGGTGGCGCATCCGTACGACGACGGCGTGTTGTTGGGGACGCACGCCACGGTCGAGCATGGCGCTGACGCAGTGGTGTCGATGTGCCGGGTCGGTCGACGCCAGACTTGCTTCGCGGGCGCTGCCGACATCGTCGAATCACGGTTGATCGACTCCGACGATCCAGCCGACAACCCGAACCTGGAGTTCGTGATCGCCGACACCGCAGACGCGGTTCGTGGTCTGCGCGCCCAGGGCAGAACCGTGCTGTTGCACTGCGTGGCCGGACACCAGCGAACACCCAGCGTGGCTGTCGCTTACGGTGTCCTGCTCGGCCATCCGGTCGCTGAGGTACAGCAGAAGGTGCTCGAACTACTACCGGCGGCACGGGGTCGCGGACTCGTGTGGGACGCCGGCTCGTCTTCGATCGCAGTTATATGACCGTCTCGGTCGAATGCAGCAACCGCGGGGCCTCACCGGCGTAGCTTCGCAAGTGCATCCACCGTTCGACGCTACCGGGGAGACAACCATGTCCGGCTCACGCCTACGTGCCGTCCAACAACTGATCGTGGTCGCGGTTGCGCTACTCGCCATCACGCTCGCTGCGCCCACAGCATCAGCTGCCCCGCAACGGAGCCAACCGGTGGCCGGAACAGCGGGGCAAGGATTATGCCTCGATCTGAATTCGTCGGAGGTCAAGCTCGGCCTCCGCGCGGTCGGTCCCCCTTTCGGGCAGCCCGGACTGCGATGGGTAGCGCGTCGCGCACCGATGGCGCGATCGCTGGATCGCGCGCCTAACTGCCCGTCCCTGATGTGGGCGACGTTCGACGTCGCGGGCGGCACCGTCTCGTCGCCGGCCGTGGTGCTGCTCTTCCGGCCCGGAAAGTACCTTGGTGTCACCAACCGCCCGACCGGACACACCCGGGTCAGCGGATTCACTCCGGTGAGCGTCACCGTGACCTACCGCTGGCCACGTGCCGCGGACGCCAATGCCAATCCGACGGGTGGCCCGGTCTCATCGACTTTCGTACAGGTCTTCGACCGCGTGTTCAGGTTCGGGGAGTTGCCGCCGGGGGTGTGACAAGCGACTTTCATAGCTTGGGTACCGATGCGAAGGTTCTCGATTCTCGGTCTCACGTCTGCCGGCGACGCCTATCGTTGAACGATGGCGTCGACTTCACCCCGGCTCCGCCCAGGTCAGACGATCACCAACGACGATGGCCGGAAGTACTGTATTCAGGCGTACATCGCCGGTGGAGGTTACGGCTCTGTGTACCGCGCGACGGCAATGTCGGGCCGCGGACAACGCAAAGCCACCACCGTCTGCGTCAAAATTTGTGCGTCCGCTGACGACTGGCATTGCGAGGCACACTTCGGCAACCTGCTGTCCGGATACTCGGAGGTGGTCGAGCTTCTCGATTCGTTTGCGTTCGGCACCGGGGCGGGCCGGCGCACTCGCTATGTCCTTGTGACGGAGTACATGCCCGAAGGGACCGTCGCCGATCTGGCAGACGACCGGGACTGGCACGGTTGGACTCCAGGTCGAGTCCGTCGCGAGATCAGCCGCCTGCTGAAAGTGCTCGCACTCATGCACGCAAGTGGCGTGACCCACCGTGACATCAAGCCCGCCAACGTCTTCATCCGAGATGGGCATCTTGTGCTGGGCGACTTCGGTATCTCCAAACACTCCCTGACCCCGAGACGCTCTGCTATCGACGCCTACACCCCTGCCTACTCCCCGAACAACATGGACGAACGACAGAACTGGGCAACGTGGGTGGACATCTACCAGGTCGGGTTGCTAGCCGGTACCTTGTTGACGGGCGACGATTTCGACAGTAGTCACGTGCCCGGCATCCGCGACTTGGACATCCCCGACGATCTGAAATGTTGGATGTGGCACGCCACCGCACATCACGGCCTTCGATACGTGAGCGGGTTGCAAGCATCTCAGGCGCTTCGGCAGCTACGAGATGTCGACATGAGAGACAAGTCCGGGCCGAAATCGATACGGGGACATCATGTAACGCTCACAGGCCGGTTCGCAATGGGGTCGCAACGCAAGTTGGCGCAGATGATCAGTCGCGCTGGCGGAACCGTCCAATCCACGGTCACCGACAAGACGACAGTCATCGTCCGGGCCGGCAATATGGCGAATACGGTAGGGGTCGGCGAGGGAAGCAAGCTGTTCGAAGTCCGCGAACGCAAACGTCGCGGCGAACGAATCCATGTCATCAACGAGGAGCGGTTAAGCACATTGCTCAACCGCTGACCCGTGCTGTTCATTCTCAAAAAATGGCAGATCCATGTCGCCCTACGAGTTCGAGTTAGTGCTCAATCAGCGAGCTCGGCGCCAGCGTCGAGAACCATCTTCTGATGTTCCATCCGGATCGAGCGGCTCTTTTGGATCGACCAGGTTCCCCAATTTACCAGAATCAGGGGAGTGCAGCTTCCCTTCCTCCGGGAAGTCAGCCTCCAACCGAAGCAATCGGACCTGAGTTCGTTCCGCACTCGCGCCTAACGAGAACCCGATCTTCGTCAACCGGTTGGCTATATCTGAGTCCATTCGAAACGCCGACTGGCTCTCGATGTTGATCGCTACCCGTCGGGCACCATTCAGCAACACAGCACGACGAGCAGCCTCAAAGCCCGCCTCATCAGGATAGACGCTCTGGCCCGGGTCAACAGGCGGACCCCCTGTACCAAACTGTTCGAACGCCACTTCTTCTCGAGTGGTCCTCGAAAGGTCTGCAGATCCTCCTCCCGCCTGAGGAATTCGTCCCCGAATTGACAGTCGAGACACGCCACCGCGAAAACTCTTCGTGACGACAGTGTGTGCCCCTAGAGTTTGGACGATTCGCAGCGCCTCGTTGAACTTGTCCGTCATGACCAACGTGTCGTACTGCCCATAGGGAACTAGCCGCGCCTCAATTCTTGGATGTCTAACATAAATGACCTTCGCTATCGTCGGTTCGTTGCCGAAGGTATAGTCGCTGGCCTCTGTGAACGGAAACTGTAAGACCGACGCGTCATCAGTCTTGACAGGCTCCTTCTCATAGAAAGAGATTAGCTGCATCATGCCACCTCGATTTTCTTACCGTAGTGCCCACCATCATTGATCCACGCCGACTCAGTTTGTCTACCCGTCGCGCCGCCAGTCATCTGCACATTGCGTGCACGTCCCAGCTTCGTGGCACGCCCCGGCGCGAGAGACCCATCGGACTCAGAGCGTCCACCGGTCCGTCCATTGCGGCCGTGGGCTGATCCCCGCGATTCCATACCGGCGCGCATCAGACACTCCTTGCTACCACAGCTGCCGCTCCCACCCGACAGAACACCAGCTCCAACCGAACGACGTTCTCCCCCGTCGCCTTTCGCAGCAGATCGGCGTAGATCGCCAGCTGCGCCCAGTAGGCCTCGAGCGTGTGCGCAGCGACACCGACGTCGGTCTTGTAGTCCGCGATGACGAGTCCGCCGTCGGGGTCGCGGTAGACCAGATCCGCGATGCCCTCGACCACCGTTGTGCCATCGGGACCCAGCCCCGCGAGCTGCATCTCCTTCCAGTGCTCGCCGACAGCCGCGCGATGGACGGGTTCGGACTCGAGTGCAGATCGGGCCAGTGCGACGAAGTGGTCGACGTCGACGATGCCGACGGCAGCAGCAGCCTGGCGGGCGACCGCCTCGAAGGTCTCGTCGAGGACCGCGCCTAACTCGGTCTGCTCCAAGACCCCGTGCAGGGCGGTGCCCAGCGAAGCCCCGCTGTCGACGCCTCCAATGCCGGGTGAAACACGCTCTCCTGCAGTGACAGTCAAGAGACCGGCTTCACGGTAGCGGTCCAGCAGCGCAACCTCGGCGGCATCATCACCATGCACTATCCGCGTCGCCGAGTACGACGCACGCAACGCCGACGACACCTCGATTGCGGCCGTCTCGGCTGTCCACTCATCCCAGGGCTGCCGCTCGAACTGCTCGATCGGATCGTCGTCGCGTCGTACCGGTTCGATCAGCTCGGGCACCCTGTTCGGCAGACCGTCCAGCGCGGGAGCCAGCGTCGCACCCCACGAGGCACCTTTGCCCGTGTATCCGGAAACGGCGAGGTGACTCTCTGCGCGAGTGCAGGCAACGTAGAGGAGTCGCTTCTTCTCAGCCTCGGCGTGGACCTTCTCCGCGTCGGCTGCCGGCTTGTACCCCTTCGACGTCACCGACTTCGACACGCATGCCTGCAGTGTGCCGCTCGCATCCCAGAGCAAGGACTCCGGCAGCGTGCGGAATCCGCCGCTCATCCCGGCGACCACGACCATCGGAAATTGCAGACCCTTGGCGGCGTGGATGGTCATGATCCGCACGGCGTCCACGCCGAACTCGGGAAGGACGGTCTCGGCCACACGCGCGTTTTCGTCGGCCTGGGTGTCGGCCCAGTCGATGTAGTCGCGCAACGATCCCCGATCCTCGGCGTACCACGCGCGAGCCTGATCGATGACGAACCGCAGTCGTCGCCACACGTCGCGGTGTCGGGGCGAATCCATCGAGACCTCGAAGACGCGTCGGTCGGTCGCCAACCGACTCAGCAGGGCACCGGGATTCAGGTCACCGAGCTCGAACGACAGCTCGCGCAGGTACCGATATGCGGCGGCAACGGGTGAGGATCCGAGCACCTCGGTCGGAGCGTCGGCGTGGATACTCCATCGGCCGTTCGCTGTGCTCCACCGCAGCAGGTCGTCGTCGCCACAACCGAACAGCGGTGTGCGCAACGCCGCGACGAGAGCCGCTTCGTCTGCGGTGTTCGCCAACGCCCGACAGGTCACCAGCAGGTCATGGACCTCCTGCGTCGAATAGACGAGACTCGATGCTTCCGAACGGAATTCGATCCCTGCCGCATCCAGACTCTTCTCCAGGAAGGGCAGAACCGTGCGCGACGGGATGAGGATGCAGATGTCTTTCCATGTCAATGCCGCATGCTCGTAGGTCTCGTCGTCGGCTCGCGACTCTCGACACCAGCCCTTGTCGACAGCCGTTGCGATGATCCGGGCGACATCGCGAGACTCCCGTGCTCGAATCGCCTCCGCCGGCGACAGCGAAGCCTCATCGTCGACGGGCTCGTCGTTGTCAGGGAATACGAATGGTTCCGGACCCCACTCGATGTCCCACCGAGGCCTGCTCGGCACGGGGTCCAGCGGCGTGTAGGTCGCCTGGACGTGACCGTCGGCGACGATCATCCGACCGAACACCGTGTTGATCCATTCGATGACCGGCCGTGTGGAGCGGAAGTTGGTCGTCAGTTGGACGACGTCGGCGGCAGGGGTCTGGTCACGCGCGGCCATGTAGGCGGCGATGTCGGCCCGGCGGAAGCGGTAGATGGACTGCTTGGGGTCACCCACTGAGAACAGCCTGCCCGCTTCGTCGGTGCCGGCGACGATACGTTGCGCCAGCTCGAGTTGCAGCGGGTCGGTGTCCTGGAACTCGTCGAGCAGCACCCGTTGGTAGCGCTCGTGGGTGGTCGCGGCGACGGCGTGCTTGCTGAGCACGTCGCGAGCGAGGACGAGTAGGTCATGGAATTCGAGTTGGCCGCTCCGCTGCCGCTCGCGCGCTTCGTCGAGGACGATCTCGGACAGATGCCGCACCACCACGCGAACTGCGCCGTCGACATAGGTGCCGACGATGTCGGGACAGATCTCGTCACGCAACGCCTTGACTCGAGTCTTGATCTCTTTGACCTGAGCGGACCCACCGCGCCAGTTCTTCCCTGCGCCACCGTTTCCCGGGCCTGGACAGAGAGCCGCTACAGGTATCCATCCTGTCGCATCGCGTTCTGCCGCAACAAGGATGCGCCACTCCTGCAGCTCGGTCAGCTTCTGCGCGAGCTTGTCGTCGAGGTCGAGGCAATCGGCGAGGTTGTCGGCGATCGCGTCTGCCTCCCACAGCATGCGGTCGATGTGTGCGGGAGCGATGCCTTGTGGGTTGTCGTCGAGGGTGAGGCGGTCCCAGTTGCGATCGAGTGCGTCGGCGAGCGCGCGCATCTGATCGAGCGAGGCGCCGGCCGCCATGATGATGCCCATGGCGTCGACGAGAATCGGCGGCGCGGCGTCGGTGAAAAGGCGGGTGCGCATGCGTCGCCAGCGGCGTTCGAACGACAGCTGCGACCCCATCGCGTCGACGACCGCGATGCGCGGGGGTACACCGGCTTCGAGTGGATGCTCACTGATGATGCGGGCGGCGAACGCATGCAGGGTGCCGATGGCCGCGGTGTCGATCTGTTCGAGGGCACCGCGGGCACGTTCGGTGTCGTGCTCAGCCAACTCGACTCGGATTCGTTCGCGAAGTTCGGCTGCGGCCTTCTCGGTGAACGTGATGGCGGCGATCCGATCGAGTTCGATGCCGTCGTGCAGGACGAGCCGGCAGATGCGGCCGACCAGGGAGTGGGTTTTGCCGCTGCCGGCGCCGGCTTCGACGAACAGGGTGGTGGCGGTGTCGGAGGTGATCCGATCGCGGGCTGCTTGGTCGGCAAGAGGGAGTGCGGTCATGTCAGCCTCCGTACTTCCGTACATAGTCGGCGATTTCGTCAACGTCCTCCAACGCAGCCCAGGCACGGCGGAGTCCGGCGCGGCCGAGGAGGTCGATGACCGGCAGCTCCCAGTGTGTGTCCTCGACCTTGGGCGGGAAGTGGCCGGCGAGAATCGAGCGGTGGACGAGGGCCATGTCGTCGATCAGGGTCGCGATGACGTCGTCGGTGACGGGATAGCCGATGGAGGCGAACTTGCCTGTGGAGGTCACGAACCAGTACCGGGCCTCGACGTCGGCTCCTAGCGTGCGGGCGAACAGTCCGTAGACGGGGAGCTGGAACTGTAGCCCCGAATTGGTGGGAGCGACGTCGGAAAGGTCCTTGTACTTGTCACCCTTGCCGGTCTTGTAGTCGGTGACGCGGATGCGGCCGCCGCTGTGTCGGTCGATGCGATCGATCTGGCCGCGGAAGCGGATTCTGTTGTCGCCGAACGCCAGTGACACCTCGGCTGCCGAGTCGGTGCCGAATGTCTGTTCAGCGTGCGTCGGGCGCCAGCCATCGTCTTGGTCGGCGCGGTTGTGCTTGTGCCAGTCGGCGAGATCGCGGAGCATGATGCCGCGGTCTTTGGCCCACAGTTGCTCGAGCCAGCCGGGACTGTTGGCCTGCGCTTCGTCGAGTACCTCATGGGCGACGAGGTGCAGACGGGCGAGGTCCAGTTCGGCGCCGTCGATGGTGTCGAGAACGTAGCGCTCGAGGATCGTGTGAATGAGAGTGCCGCGGGTGAGGGCGTCGATCTGGGCGACCTCGTCGGGGTCGCCCAGCGCACGGAGCTGCAGAATGTGTTCGAGGAAGTACTGATAGGGACTTTGCACCCAGAGTTCGAGACCGGTCGGCGACACCGGGCGGTCGAAGGTGGTGATCAGCTCCTTGACCGTCGACAGGTTGCCGTTGAACCGGGTGAAGCGGCCGTTCAGGCGGTCGCTGCGCAGGTTCATGCCGAGGTTGATGATCGGGTCGTCGAGGGCGCCGCGGCGTTGATCGGCGGGGACGGCTGCGAGCTCGCGGAGCCGCCATTCGGTGTCGGATGCGGCTGATGCACCTATTCGGTCGTCGGCGCGCTGGGCGGCGACGTCGAAAGATTCGACCGCGACGATCGGCTCCACGTTCTCGGTTTCGCGTTGCCAGTTTACGACATTGACGTCACGACCGGCCAGTCCGCCCATCGCCGGGATGAGCCATCGTGACGGCACCCTCTCCGCGCCACCGCGCAGGTTGCCGCGGGGGAACGTGACGATCCGTTCCGTGCGCCCTGTGCTGACCGCACTCGCAAAGGCGATACGTTGCCGTTCCATACGCTCGCGGGCGGTGATGCCGGTGAGTTCTGCAGGTAGCAGCGGATCGTCGCGGCGGGGTGCGGGGATGATCCCTTCAGCGCTGCCCATGACGACACTGACGTCCAGGTCGCGCCCGGCGCCCGCGGCGATCGGTCCGATGGTCACGCCTGCGCCGGAGTCTCCATGCATTGTTCGGTGCGCAGTCAGGCGCACGCTGACCGCATCCAGAACGCGCGCAGCGTTCGGCGGCGGTGCGATGCCGTCCATGCCGGCAAGGCTGATGCAGTCGGCCCGGGTAGTGGCAAAGTCGGCCGCAGCGACCTCGCGCGTGGGTGTACGGAAGTAGCGGTCGACCAGTGCAACCAGCCGTCCGGCCGCGGTGGTCCAGTCGGGCGCTTCGACGATGGCGTGCAGGTCGGCTTGCAGCTGTCTGACGTACGTGTACAGCGCTACGGCCATCGCATGATGCTCTTCATGTGCACCGACACGGGTGAGTCGTTCCCAGTCGGCGCCGCCGACGATGGGTTCGTCCTCGCGGGTGAGGCGTTCGAGCCGACGTTGCGAGATCGGGTCGTCGTCGATTTCGGGGCGCCGGACTGCACCCCCGGCGAGGAGGGTGAAGAGTTCGCGGCGCGGCATCCCGTCGAGGTCGAGCTTGAGCAGCCCGAGTAGTGCACGGCCGGTGGGTCTGTCGACGAGCGTGTGGCATTCGGGCCCGGTGAAGGCGATGTGACCGGCGGTGAGGTGTTCGTGGAGCAGTGGTAGGTATGGGTCATCGCTGCCGTAGAAGACGCCGATGCGGTGGCCGGGTGTGCCCCCGGCCAGATGCTTGCGCACGAGGCGGACAACGGCTCTGACCTCGTCGTCGGCGTCAGAGGTGTGGATGATCCGGGTTGGCGAGACGGTGACCGCCTGTTCGACGGTCTCACCGTGTTGTTGGAGTGCACGCAGGAGCTTCTGCTCGGCGCGGGTCCTGCTGACAGGGTGGTAGACGATCACCGCGCCGAGGTCGGCCAGACGTTCAACTGCAATCGCATACGCCTCGTGCGGGAGGTAGTACCTGGTGATCAGACGCTCGATCGCTGCGCGATATACGCGGAGGAGGTCGGCGACCAGGGGCGTCGGTGAGTCCACCCGCGGCTCGTCGATTGCGGTGAGTTCCCAAGCCGCGCCGGCGAGGGCTTGCGCCGTGATGGATTGGTCGGCGACGTCGGTGAAGACTCCCGGGACGTCGGCGAGGACTCGCGCAATCGCGGCTTCCAGCAGTGGATATGCGAGTGCCAGGCGAGGTGCGAGAGTTGGACCCGCGAGATTCGAGACGACTTGCTGAAGCGTGAGAACGCTAGTGCTGGCCACGGACCCTGCTCGAGCCAGACTGTGGAGGACATCCCGTCCGGAGCCGTGGTCGGGCACGACGACACTGACCTTGGCGAGTGGCGCACCAGCTTTCATCCGCATAACAGCTTCGGCCAGGAGGTCGATCGGGGGCATGGGGTCATGATGCCTGGTCCGTCTGACACATCATCGATGTTGGACTGACCGGTGGGTCGTGGTGCTCTCGGTCGAGAGCCTCTCCGCGATGTCCGGCTACAGAGTGTCGGACCTGCGTTCTATCCTGAGGGCGTCAAGTGATCCTGCGCCGGCTACGGCGCGGACCATCTCACCGCTCCCATTCGAGAGCACTCCCCAGCTCGCCCGCGTTCGGGTCCTCGTCGAGGTCGAACGTGGCCGGAAAGGAGACAACCATGGCCAAGGACACCTTCGAGGCAGCCGTAGAAACGGCGTGGGCTCACTTCGAACGCACGCTGACAGCTCGGCTGGCAACGATGGAACTCGACGACATCGTCTTCGTCATGCCGACGGAAAACACCGGCCTCCGCTTCGCTCTGCGATTCGGCCGGCGGAGACACGGGTCATTGCACGCCACCATCGCCTGTGAGACAACCGGTTTGGACGATCTCATTCGAACGTCCGGTTGGCGGAAACGAACTGACGGGCGCTTGACCTGCGAACGGCACCAGGGACCCGCCGCCTTGGCGGAGATCGCCGCGCAGACGCTGCGCGAAGTCTGGAACGTCCCGGATCCCGGCTTCATCAGTGATGTCGGTCGGCCCCGTCCAGACCGGGCGCCGGTGATCGACCCCGAAAATCTCGGACCGGATCGGTTCCGCCTGCTGATCCGCGACGAACTCGCCACCTTCTGCGGCGGGTCCTTCCCCATCCGTTCCGACGCCACCATCGCACTTCCTACAGCGCATTTCACGTCGTCGATCGGCATCTCCCTTGACGCTCCGTGTATCGACATCTTCGGGCACCTCGAATCGGACGTCAGGCGCCCGCGATTCACTCAGGGCCTACTCGACGATCTCGCGGGTGACTACCCCACCGTCGAGTTCGTCCTCGACGGAACCGACCTTTGGGCTGTTCGACGCGTCGACGCCCGCTGCTTCGGACGCGACCATCTGTTCACGGGGCTCTACCAGTGGTTCGACTTCGTCGACAACGGGCTGCCCCGACTCCACGACCGGCTTCACCCGGCCCCACGGTTACAGACCGTTCGACGGGGTAGGCCCGCCGGTGACAGGATCGTCAACCTGCAGCCGCGGCTCCAGCACAACAGTGACTGACGCTCGGGGACTGCGACCCACTCTCAATGTGACAGTTCAATTCTCACCACAGGAGGAACCATGAGCACACCTTCCAAGAAAGTCCTCTACATCGACATGGACAACACTCTCGTCGACTTCGAGTCCGGCATCGCGAAACTGAGCGAGGCCGAGCAGCAGCGGTTCCACGGCGACCTCGATGACGTCCCGGGAATCTTCTCGTTGATGGAGCCGATGCCCGGCGCCATCGAAGCGTTTCACGAATTGTCCGGGCTGTTCGACACCTACATCCTGTCCACCGCACCGTGGGACAATCCGCTGGCCTGGACCGAGAAACTGCTCTGGGTGAAGTTGCATTTCGGTCGAGGCGAAGACTCGCCCGCCTACAAACGCCTGATTCTCTCGCATCACAAGAATCTGAATCTCGGCCATTACATCATCGACGACCGGACCGCGCGTGGGGTCGAGCAATTCCAGGGCGAGCACATCCACTTCGGGCAGCCGGACTACGAGAACTGGGAGAAGGTCGTCGCGCACATGCGTCCGCTGGCAGCGACATAGACTCGACCCCATGTCCGCGCCCGCCGATCCGCTCGAGCTCGGGCAGAAACTCGTGGCGATTCTCGAGGGCGGTAGGCGGACGGCAACGTACAAGCTGGCCGTGCTCGTCGCACTGTTGGACCTCGCAGTCGAGTCGGTTCCCGCCGACGCAAACGCTGAAGTCGACATCAGCCTCGACGACCTGACCGACCGCGTCATCGAACTGTACGCGCGACAGCTGCGACCGCTCGACGGTCACCGACTTCGTCAGTCCACTGACGGTCGCGGAGTCATCTTCAATGTCGTTGCGACTCTGGGTTCGTCCAATGTGGGGCCACGGGTGAGCGGGCTCAGAGTCGGCGGGCCCCACGACTCTGACGCTTATCGAGCCGCACACTCGACAGTCAAACGCACGCTGGTGAGGTACCCGCTGAAACTACTCCAGAACCTGACATCAGGCGACACCAACTCGCGCTTCCTGTACGACGATTCCTGGATGGGGACCGACTCCCGGAAAGTGGTTACCGCACACGGCGACAAGCTGACCTTGTTCCCCGGCGTATGCACGGCGCTCGCCCGCTTGGCACCGCTGCTCAAGCCGGCCTTTCAGCTCGCCTGGATCGACGACGTTCGACGCATGAACAAGTACATCCTCGACGACGGCCCCGATTTAGCGCACCATCTGTTCGGCGCCGACCGCGTATCCCTGCAGCGAGCAGGCGACGCACTGGTCGACGAGTTCGGGGCAGTGTGCTTCTACTGCGGCAACACAATTCGGCGCAACCGGCACGTCGACCACATCCTTCCCTGGTCGCGCGTAGGTATCGACGGACTCACCAACCTTGTGGTGGCCTGCCAGGTGTGCAACTCCAGCAAGTCCGATCGGCTTCCCGCCCCGACCCACGTGAGGCGCGCCCTTGGTCGCGGGAGGCCCACGCTCGACGCCATCGCCAGCGAGATCAACTGGCCGAGCCAGTACGACCGCGTCGTCGCGGCGAGCCGCGGACTCTACGCCACCCAGCCGATCAACACGCCAATCTGGCTGGACCGCAACACCATCACGCTACTGGCGCGGACCGACATCAGCTGGAACGCCTAGGTCCGCGTCTCGGTACACGTGTTCGCTGCGCCTCGGCGAACGTCCCAACCGAGACTCTGTTCCGTGATCCGACGCTCAGACGCCAGGCCGCGACAGCGAATGCTCCTTGACTGAACGTGTTGATCGACTGCTCGATCCACTGCAACGCGACCGTCTGCTCCTGCCCTGCCAACGGCCCCAACGTGTAAGTGCCCACCAGACAGACCACCAGAAACGCCACCGTCGTCACATCTCGGTCGCGCCATGCGTCGCGCGCGAGAGCTGCGTACAGCGCGGTGGCTCCGACGATGACACCGACCAGGTACCGGCCCGCGATATCCGGTACCGCGACGCCGATGGCAGCCGCACCCACTACGGGCGCCGCGAGAGCAATATTGCGGACTCCCCACGCGCTAGTGGTGTGTCTCGCAATTGTCTAGCTCGTTGTTCGGTAGGCTGGGTTGATGAGTGCACCGGCAGCTTGTTTGCGGTTGACGAAAGCCGAGCGGGAGACGTTGGAAACGTTGGCGCGGGCGCAGACCGCGCCGCACCGTGAGGTGTTGCGGGCCAGGGTTTTGCTGATGGCCGCCGACGGCGAAGCGAATCGGGTGATCGCCGAGGAACTTGGGGTGACCGCGGTGACAGTGCGGGCGTGGCGCACGCGTTTCGCCGAGGACGGGTTGACGAAGTTCGGGCAGGTACGAGCTGGTCGGGGCCGTAAGTCTTCGATCAGTGAGGAGAAGGTCGCCGAGATCGTGCGGTTGACCAAGACGAGCACTCCACCCGGGCATACCCATTGGTCGTGCCGCACGATGGCCGCCCATGTTGGGGTGAGTCCGGCTACCGTGCAACGCATTTGGTCTGATCTTGGGCTTAAGCCGCATCGGGTGGACACGTTCAAGGTATCCAACGATCCGCAGTTCGAAGAGAAGCTGATCGATGTGGTCGGCTTGTACCTGACACCGCCGGACAAGGCGATTGTGCTGTGTATGGACGAGAAATCACAGATCCAAGCCCTCGACCGAACCCAGCCGTCGTTGCCGATGGTCACCGGCCGTGCCGCTACGATGACCCACGACTACAAACGCAACGGCACCACCACCTTGTTCGCCGCGCTCGACGTGCTCACCGGCACGGTGATCGGACAATGCTTACCCAGACATCGCCACAGCGAGTTCATCACGTTCCTCAACACCGTTAACCGTGAAGTCCCCAAGGGATTGCAGGTGCACGTGATCCTGGACAACTACGGCACCCACAAACATCCCGAAGTCCTGCGATGGTTGGAGCGGCACAAACGTTTTCACTTCCATTTCACCCCGACCTCGTCGTCGTGGCTCAACCAGGTCGAACGCTGGTTTCGGGAGTTGACCGACAAGAACATCCGCCGTGGGATCTTCGCCAGCGTGCCCGACCTCATCGAGAGCATCGAGGAATACCTCAACGCCCACAACGACAACCCGACACCATATGTCTGGACCGCAACCTCCAGGTCGATCCTGGCCAAGGTCGCCCGCGCCCGCGCCGCACTCGAACAAGGAGTTAGCTAAAACCGAGACACACCACTAGCGGCCAGAAGCAGGAACCCGCAACCCATCACAGGGAACAGGGCATCCGCGAGCCTCGGGATGTCCGCGATACCAGTGGCCGACAAGAGCTTCTCCGTCGCCTTGGCAAACCCACCCGCGAAGATCATCGCGGCACCGATGTACGCAAGCGCCGCCCCCAGGCGTCGCGCGACGAGGAAGGCTCCGACCGCACCCAGCACGACCGGCACATAGTCGAACAGTGCGAGCGGCACCGAGACCTGATCCACGGGTGTCACACTCACACCCGAGCTTCCACTGCCGTACGCACGGCGCGTCGTTCACCCATATTATTCAGCATGCTGAACAATATACTGGACGCGTCCACTGCCACCGCATTGAGCTGCGGTGAACTCTCGACTTCGGCACGCGACACGCTTGACCGCGCTCCAGCGGTGGGCTCAGATGGACTGATGAGCGACGAACTGTTCGAGCACAAGACCAAGACACAGCTCACCCGTGAAGAAGCAGCGAAGCGAATTCACGAACTCGCCGACGCGATCGCACGCCACAACGAAGTGTCGTATGTGGAGAACAACAAGACAGTGCGCGTCGACATCCCGGACACGGTGCAGTTGAAGATCGAGATCGAACGGGGCACCGAGGAGTCCGAGCTGGAGATCGAGATCTCCTGGTAGACAGGCGCAGCGTCTGTACTCAACAGTCCGTTGGGTGACCCGGCCACCGGCGAACCTCATCTCGACTCCTGGACTTCGATCGAGGTCTGGCCATCGAGTTGAGGTCTGGCGGTCGCGGGGGTACTGACCCCTGTGGTGCAGGATGCTCCTGGCTGCGACAACATCCAAGTGTTCCGCTCACGGTGATGCAGACTGTCGGCGTACTCAGCTGCGCCCGATAGCTTCGTCGGCAACCAGACCGTCGAAGGAGCACCATGACCGAGACCGCCACCCGCCTCAACGACGTGGACATAGACGCCGTCGGCCAATTGGTCGCAGCGATCCAAGGAGATGCGACCAAGGCACAGACAACGTGGGCCGCGCACGTCCGGTGGACCGGTTCGTTCGCATCCGAGGCCCGTATTCGAAACTTCCCGCCTGTGGCGTCAGATGAGCCCGCCGTCCTCGGTGGCGGCGACACGGCACCCAACCCGGTCGAGCAGTTGCTCGGCGCCCTGGGCAACTGCCTGGCTGTCGGCTATGCCGCGAACGCCACCACTGCGGGCATCGAACTAAAGGACCTGCGAATCGACCTGAAGGGCGACCTCGACCTGCACGTGTTCCTCGGCCTTGCAGAAGGTCACGCAGGCTTCGAATCCATCACCGCGAGAGTCACACTCGACTCCGACGCACCGCGCGAGAAGCTCGACGAACTACACGCCAAGGTCCGGGCCAGCTCACCTGTCGGACACACCCTCGGCAACGCGGTGCCAGTGGAGATCGTACTGACCTGAGGACTCCGAAGTTCTCGGACTCGGCGACCGTCTGGTCTACGAGTCGGCTATCGGATTCTCGCGTACCCAACCGGGCGCATCGTCATCCAGTGATCAAACGATCCAACTTCAGACTCTTGGGCTACACCACTTACCGTCTCATCGCCGCGAGGACATCCGAAGCTATCGAAAGGCCCTTCTCGGATTCGATGTTCGGGAAATCCTCGAGAACCTGTCTTCTGAATTCAATCAATTCGCTGTTGGCCTTGCGGCGCGGCGCCCCAGGCGGCAGTTGCGGCGCCATCGGAACGAACAGCGCAAGCAACATGACTACGAAACCGGTCCAGAACAGCGACATTGCGATCGACTCCATTGCAGCGTCGTCGGCTATCACTCCCGCGAGTCCGATACCGCTGCCGGTGAGAGCGAGGATCCCACCCGGAACGAACAGAAGAAGAAACCAACGGGCACGAACACGGGTGGAACTCAGTAGTGCGCCGCGCACGAGCACATCCCTGTACTGGTCGAGCCGAAGACGCAGGTTGCCTTCCGGCAGCTTCTCGCTGATCTCTATCAGCAGCATTATTCTCTCCCAGCTCCCCTTGGTAGCCATGTCGCCGCGCGCTTTCACAGTCACAGCAAGCGCGCCGATCAACGCAGTAGCCAATCCGCCGATCAGCGGTATCCATTCAGTCATATGTCGATACTCGCCCAGGGGTCCGACAAAGCCTCGACCTGACGTCCCCTTATCTGGCACCGAGACCTGGATGCGGGTCACGGTGCTGCGTGGGCCAGGACGCCCTGGGTTCGGCGGACGACCCTGAAGTGCGAAGACACCCGAGCACCGGCCCCCACCGCGCGGGCGTATCGTCACCGTGTGACCGACCGCATCACCGACGAACGAACATCCGAACATGGCGTCGCAGGTCACGCGATGCTCGAAAATCCGGCTCTCGCGGCCCTGACCGGACCGCATGCCCACTTCGCGCAGCGCCACGGTGCGGCCCTGCGGTACCACCCCGACGTATGCCCCATGGCGGCTCTGCCCGACTCCCCCACCGCGGAAGACTGGTCGGACGCCGCCCAACTCGTCGGTCCGGGTGGCTCCCTGTTCCTGCCGGTGGTCACGAATCGAGCTCCCGCCGAATGGGATACAACGATGGATCTGCCCGGCGTGCAGATGATCGACGCCGGACTCGACACTCGACCAGACGACGAAGCCGTGACACTGGCGCACGAGGATGTGCCCGAGATGACCGAGCTGGTCCGACTCACCCGCCCAGGCCCCTTCCGGCCGAGGACCATCGAGATGGGCACCTACGTCGGGATCCGACGCAACGGCCGCCTCATCGCGATGGGTGGCGAACGGTTGAGCCCACCGGGATACACCGAGATCAGCGCCGTGTGCACGGACCCCGACCATCGCGGCCTCGGACTCGCCTCACGACTCGTACTCGACCTGGCGCACCGCATCCGGGCACGCGGCGACATCCCGATCCTGCATGCTGATGCCCGCAACGTCGGCGCAATCCGACTGTACGAGCAGCTCGGCTTCGTCGTCCGCCGGGAAGTGCTGTTCCAGATCGCCACTGCCCCAGAGTGATCACGGTGCCAGAAGCCTACAGTCGATCGCGCCTCAGCGATTTCACCAGCGGCGCAATCTCATCGAGGTAGATCGAGGCCAGCACATCCGATTCGTCGGCCAGGTGCCGCACCCGATCGGCCTCTGCCCGATCCCATTCGGTGGCGACGGCGTGCTCGAAATCGTCGATCTCACCGACACGGTCGAGCCACGCTTGCTTCTCCTGGCGATGTTGAATCTGCGCGACGATCTGCTCGTACCCGGCGAACGCCTCGAGTCGCCGCACGAGTTCGTCGAGTCGCCCCGAAAGGAGGAACGATTTGTCGGCGAAGGTCGAGACCACTTCCGGGTCGGCGGCCAGGTGTCCCGACGGCGCCTCGCCGAGCAGCGCGAACTGGTCGCGAAGGCCGACGGCCGCGCTCGCGATTGCGGTGACCTCACTGCCCAGGTCGACGCGCACAAAGTGGCGATCGAAGAAGTCGAGACGCCACGCGGGTAGTTCACTGATGCGGTCGGCAACCGCCGCGGTCGTCCACGCGATCTGGCCTATCGGGTCGGATGCGAAGCGGTCGAGTGCGCCGGTGTCGGATCCGACGTCGATCCCCTCGGGCGACCGACCGCACCAGATGTCCAGGGCACGGAGCCTGAACCCGCCGGCACCGGCCTTCCCACCGTCAGTGGAATCGTCGTCCAGTCGCTCGCGGATTGCCTGACACGACTCCCAGCGTCGAGCCTGTGCGAGTCGAAGCGTGTCGGCGAGGTCGCCCAACGGATCCGTCGGGGAGTCCTGGGGTGCCCGCGCCGGGCCCGGGTTGCCCGACCGCAACCGTACCTCCGACCTCCGGGCGCGTCGGTCGTCGCGCATGCCCGAGAACATCGCCGAGAACGCGCCGATGGCCATTCCCATTAAGACGACGAGGGCCGCCGCCATGACCACCACGAAGACGGCAATCACGACGTACATCATCAATCCAGTACACCACGGTTGACGACGAGGTGGCCGATTCCTGTGCAGGACAGCGCACGCCTGAAGATGTCGGACCCCGTGCATACCCTCGAGCCACAACCGACTCCGTGGAGGTCCCCAATGCCCATGACCATCGACGACGACTGTTTAGACTTCGCATTCCCGGAGGTCCACGCCGAGGCCCGCCTGTCCATCGCAGTGCAGCGAACCCTGCGCGTCCCCGATGACCAGACCACATTCGGTCTACCGCCCGGGCTGGGACGCTTCCACCTCACGAACGCAGGCAGACTTCGAGGCCGGCATGCCGATTGGTCCGAGTCCGACACGCTGCTCCCCATGTGGCAGGCCGAGGCGGCATGGTTTCGCTTCACCTCCCCGACCGACTACCCGTTCCTCGTACGCATGTCTGTCGGCGGGATCGATGCGATCACCGGCGAGGATTTCGCGCAAACCGTGGACTTCGACGCCGAGGACTATTTCGAGGTACCCGAACAACCCTGGCTCGACGGTTTCCGCGTCGACGAGAGATCCGTCCGTCAGTTCGTCGCCATGCCACTCGGCTCCGGTTACACCGCCGCGGAGCAGCTCGTCGGGTCCGACGACGGCGCGATACGCATCCAGGTCACGCCCCTCCGCGCGTCGACATGGAACGAGCGCCTGGCTGCTCGACGCGCGACACCGGAGCCGCCGGCTGATCTCGGCACCCTGAACTTCTGTCCCGCACCTACATCCGACTTCGCGATGGGCCTCGGCGCGGGTGGGTCGATCACCCAGTCCATCGTCAGTCCGCTCGAGCCGCGCGAGAACTGGGCGGTGGGCGACACCGTCGAGGCGACCGTGCGGATCGTCAACAGTGACGCATGGCACGATCTCACCGGGTCCGCACCGCACCATGCTCCACCGACGATCACCGAGTACCAGCGATACGGTTATCCGTGGTTCGAGTGGTACGACGACTCGCTCGCCCGCCGCGGCGCGTCGAAGCTGTCGGGAGTGAAGACCATCAAGGAGATCGGTGACGGTCTGGGTCAGACACCGCTTCCGGACAATCCCAGCTTCGACCCACCTGAGCCGCACATCGTCGGGCCCTAGGAGCCTGCTGAATTAGGGTCCAGCCTGGGTTGAGGTTCCTGCTGCGGGGATGTGTCGGTTCCGGGGTGTGGTCGTGGTGATCGATCTAGGTGGGGCGGCGGTGCCGCGGTTCAGGCGGTGGCCAGTGTCCAGGTGCCGTTGGTGGTAGTCAGTCCGAGGGTGATCAGGCGGCGTAGGTTGATCGCGGCGGCGCGGTGGTGCAGCCAGTTGTTGTTGCGTTCGATTCCACGGTAGGGAACCCGCCGGTTACCGCGGGTGAGCCAGGCAATCGTCCGTTCGACCATGGGTCGATGCTGGCGGTAGGTGTCGGCAATAGTGTTGTCAGAGAAGTGTTGTCGGTGTTCGCGCTGGAGTTGGTGGTGTTCGCCGAAACTAATTTTGCGTCCACGAACCGCGGTGGTGCACCGTGCCCGAAGTGGGCAGTCTTGGCAGGCCGCACCGTAGGTGACGTGGCCTTTCGCGCTGACCGGTCGGGTCAGGTTGTTGGGGCAGGTCAATGTGTTCGCGTCGGCGTCGAAGGTGAAATCGTCGACGACGAAACCACCAGCAACCGCCGGCATGTGTGGCTTGGGTTTGATCACCGCGTTCCATCGTGTCCGCGCCAGCGTGGCCAGCATGTCACCGGAGGCATACGCTGAATCACCCCGCACCTCACGATCGTCGGCGTCGTCGGCGACGGTCGGATCGCTCAGCAACAACCGTGCCCCGACTGCTCCGTCGGAAGTGTCCGGACCAGCGGCTTTGGTCATCTCGATCGCGGTGACTAACCCGGTCTCCGGTTCATTGACGATGTGGCCCTTGAACCCGTCCTGCTGGCGTGCCCGGGTTTTGTGGGCGTGCCGGGTGTCGGTATCGACGGTGGAGATCACCCGGTCCGGGGCGGTCCGGGGCGCGATGCGCCAGCGTCCGTCGGTGCCATCAGAACCTGGTGCCGGTTCCACATCCTGGCCGGTCACCAATGCCAGCAATGCCACCGCCTGCGCCTGGGCCTGGTTACTCGGTTCCTTGTCGATGGCCTCGAGGTCCAGACCGTCGAGCACGGCCAACCCATCTTCGACAAGGGCGCTGATCAGGTCCTGTTGAGCACACTCATCATCCCAGGCGATCCGCGGCTTGCCGGGCCGGTCATAGCCGCCGCCGGTCAACGCGGCCAGACGAGTCGCACGCTGCTCGACCACCACCGCACCACCGTCGACCTCTCGGGCGACCCGCCGGATCGCCGCGATCACCTGGGTGACGGCGTCCTGGCGGGCCACCGCGTCATCGAAGATCGTCGAATCCAGCGCTCGACGGCTCTTACCCGCGAGCACCCCGGTGGTGGTGATGACCTCGCGTACCACCTCGAAAATGCGGTACGGCCGGTCGCTGGCTGCCAGTCGCCGACGCCAGTACGTCAGAGTCGACGGATGAAAACCTTTGTTACCCAACACGAATCCACACGCCGCTTTCCACCGCAGATCAAAAGTGACCGCATCAGCGGCTTCGCGATCGGACAAACCCTGCAGCGTTTGCAGCACGATCACCGACGCCATCGTGGCCGGCGGGATCGACGGACGGCCCCGGCCGCTGGGAAACAGGTCCGCGAACATCTCCGCAGGAAACAACTGCTCGCGACGAGCAGCCAAAAACGCGAACACACTGCCCTCGGCCAGCAAATGCCCGACGACCGAGTTCACATCCAGAAACTCACCCTGACGATCCGGCTCACCCTGCATACCCACCAGGATCCCAGCCCACCAGGCAAACCCGCTCACCCCACACCGAAACGACACCGACTATTTCAGCAGTCTCCTAGGCGGCTTCGCTCGTCAGCCCCCCGGCGTGGTCCCGCCGAGCAACTCGCGGATGTCATCGGCGCCGATGGCGGCGCCGAAAAGGTCACCATCGTCGACGACGGCGTCGAACAGGTCGCGCTTACGTTGTTGCAGCGCAACCACTTTCTCTTCGATCGTGTTCGCCGACACCAGGCGATAGACCGTGACCGGACGAGTCTGACCGATGCGATGGGCGCGGTCCACGGCCTGGGCCTCGGCCGCCGGGTTCCACCACGGATCACACACGAAGCAGTAGTCCGCCTCGGTCAGGTTCAGCCCGAAACCGCCCGCCTTGAGACTGATCAGGAACACCTTCGACGCCCCGCTCGTGAACTGCTTGATCGCCGCAGTGCGCCGACGCGCGGTCATCGATCCGTCGAGGTAGCTGTATTCGACTCCGGCATCGTCGAGGGCGCGTTCGACCAATCGGAGGAAACCGGTGAACTGGCTGAAGATCAGGGCGGAATGACCTTCGGCGATGAGCTCGGGAATCTGCTCGACGAGGAACTCGATCTTGGCGGAGTCGATGTCGGTGTGCTTCTCGTCGACGAGCCCGGCGTGCAGGCTCAGTTGCCGGAGCATGGTGAGCGATCGGAAGATCTGGAACCGGTTGCCGTCGAAGTCGTCGAGCAGGCCGAGCACGCTCTGCCGCTCCCGAGTGAGGCGCGTCTGATACAGCTTGTCGTGCTTCGCGTTCAGGCTGATCGACAGTACCTGTTCCTGCTTGGCGGGCAGGTCTGTGGCAACCTGATGCTTCGTGCGCCGCAGCATGATCGGACGGATCCGTCGTCGTAGCAACGCCAACCGCCCGGGCTCCGTGCCACTTTCGATCGGCTTGCGGAAGTACGACGTGAAGGTCTTCGCCGACGGGAACAGACCCGGCACGGTCAACGCCATCAGCGACCACAGCTCCATCAGGTTGTTCTCCAGCGGCGTGCCGGTGATCGCGATCTTGACCTCGGCATCAAGACGGCGAGCGCACTGATGAGCTTTGCTGGCGTGGTTCTTGACGAACTGTGCCTCGTCGAGAAACACGGCCGTCCAACTGACCGATGCGAATTCGTCGATCCCGATGCGCATCAGCGCGTATGAGGTGACGATCAGTTGCGCTCCCGCGATACGATCGGCGAACGCGATCTTCGCCCGTCCGCTCGTCTCGGTCACCGTTGCAATCCTCAGACCTGGTACGAACCGTTCTGCTTCGACCGCCCAGTTCGAGATCACGCTCGTCGGTGCGACCACGAGAAAGCGAGCCTGCGGTTCCTCCTCGATGACCTTCGCAATCAGCGCGAGGGACTGGAGGGTCTTGCCCAGCCCCATGTCGTCGGCGAGCACTCCGCCGATTCTGTTCTCCCACAGGAAGTTCAGCCAGTCGAGGCCGGCCCTCTGATAGTCACGCAAGTCCGCACGCAGCCCGGTCGGCACCGGACAAGGCGCCGGCGGTGTCGCGGCGGCCAGACGACGCAACTGCTCGCGCCACTTCGTGAGATCGTCGTCGGCCGTCCCGAGTTCGAGCAGCTCGTCCCACAGAGTGGCGTTGTGCGTATCCCGGCGGACCCGCCCGCGGTCGAGTTCACCCAGTGCGCGGGCCTCGGCCACCAGTTCGGCCAGGCGTTGCAGCTCCGGGGTGTCGAGCACGAAATAGGCCCCGTCGGGCAACAGCATGTGTGTCGCTCCGTTCGACAACGCCGTCAGCACCTGGTGCAGCGGCACCGCGACGCCGTCGACCTCGACGGTGATCGACAGGCCGAGCCAGTCGTTGTCATCGGACCGTTCGGCACCGAAACCGATCTCGGGGACGACCTCGGCGGCACGGTAGTCGGGGAGCTCGCCGACGATCTCCACCTCGATCCCGTCAGCCCGCAGCTCCGGGGCGACCTCGGTGACGAACCGCGCAGTGTCGACGGGCGAGTAACGGTAGCGGCGGGTCAGGAGCGCAACCGATGCCGATGCGAGAGCCTCGTCGCGACTCATCTCGGCGAGTTCCGGATCGTCTGCGAACTTGCTGCCCGGAAATCCGGCGACCTGAATCTGCCATCGATCACACACCCGAGCCGCAGCTTCGAGGTGGCCACGGAGTTGCTTCCACAGGCGACGTTCGGCCACGTCGTCACCGAACCCAGAGCTCTGCCCGGACGGGAAGAATCGTCTGCTCCCGTTCACGCGGTAGACGACACCCCACTCGAGGTGCGCGCCGCCATCGTCGGCGACCCGAAGCGTGACTGCCGCGTCGGGACCGGTGATCTCGGGTCGGGTCACGGCGCCATCGGCCACGGTCACGGACATCCGACCGGCGAGGTCGGGGAGGACCTCGTCGGCGAACTCCGCGATGTCGGTATCGGGAATCCTGATCGTCCCGGCGTCGAGCAGTGCCCGGAGGGCTTTCGACGTCCCGTCGTCGACGAGCGGCGCCAGGAACATCGTGCCGCCTCGTACCAGGCTCGCTCCGTGAGGTACCGAGCCGAACAGCATCAAAGCGTCATCCGCAGACGGCCCGACGGTCGGGAAGTCGACACCGCCGGACACCACGAGACCCTCGTCGTCGCGATCGACGGTCAACGCGGCCGACGCGGGTGGAAGCAACTCGACCTTTTTCGCGCCCGTCGACTTGTGCGCCACCAGTACGACACCATCGTCGACCGCCGCCCGTAGAGCGGTCCAGATCTCGGCGGACGCCTGGTCCAATCGGTGAACCTGGGAGGTCCCGTACAGGTGTTTGTCCCCGGCGCAAAGGTGGACGGCACGGACTCGTGCCAGGTGAACGGGGTCGAAGTGCTCAGCCGGATGGTCGGTGGTGGACCTGTAGTACTCGGTCACATGTCCCGGCTCGATGGAACTCCACGTGATCCCCGTGCGTACCCAGTTGCCCTTCTTGCCGGGGGTCACCAGGCGCAATGTCACCGTCTTCAGGCTCATCCACTCGGGATCGTCGATCTCGACGAGCAGTCCGATGGGAGCCGATCCCGGCTCTTTCGGGGTGGCACCGGCGACGAGGTCACCCAGCAAAGCCCGCCACGGCTCCGACGCATGCCTCACGCCTCGAGGCGACGCATTGAGGAGCCCAGCACGCATCACCCCCAGCGCCAGACCAACGGCGTGCTTGCAGGCCTCCCCGACCGGACAGTCGCATTCAGTGAAGTCGACCACGCACTGGCGGGTGTCGTCGACGAACCCGACCTCGAGGTAGTACAAGTCGCCGCTCGAACCGACGCAGGTCCCGGCCGCCGACATCAATGCCGGGTCCCAGCTCTCGAGAGCTACGCGCCCCTGCCGTGCGTAAGCGGCACCTCGGCTGATCGTGGCGTCGTCGAAACCCACGAACAGGCCCGACTCCGCGGGCGATAACTGATCGAACGCTGCCACACGACGAGGCTAGGCGATTCTGCCGGCGGCGGGACCCAACGTCTGCACCGCATCGGATGTCATCCACGTTTCTCCACAGCGTCACCGAATCAGCACCAAGCAAGCACTTGGTTTGTTAGGTTCTCGGTCGATGGGATTCCTGAAGCAGACCACGCCGGAGATCGACTTCCCGACCTGGAGTCAGGGCACGCGCGCGGAGAAGATCGAGCCGATGGCGCGGCACTGGGCCGAGGTCGGGTTCGGGACGCCGGTGGCGCTGCACCTGTTCTATGTGGGCAAGATCCTCCTCTACGTGCTTGTCGGCTGGGTCATCGTGATCAGCACACCCGGGATCGACGGCTTCTTCGACGTCGCCGACTGGTACAACGAGCCGATCGTCTTCCAGAAGATCGTGCTGTACACGATGCTGTTCGAGGTCGTCGGTCTGGGATGCGGGTTCGGTCCGCTGAACAACCGGTTCTTCCCGCCGCTGGGTTCGATCCTCTACTGGCTACGTCCGAAGACGATCCGGCAGCCACCATGGCCGCGGATCCCGTTGACTGCCGGTGATTCCCGTAACCCGGTCGACGTCATCCTCTATGGCGCCCTGCTCGCCTTGCTGGTCATAGCGCTGTTCAGTCCGGGTAGCGGCGCGATCCCGGAGCTGGACACCACCGTCGGCGTCCTCCCCAACTGGCAGATCTGGGCCGTCCTGGGTGTGCTCGCGGCGATCGGCCTGCGTGACAAGACCGTCTTCCTCGCGGCGCGCGGTGAGGTCTACGGCGCGTTCACCGTGGCGTTCCTCTTCAGCGGGGTCGACATGATCATCGCCGCGAAGCTGGTCTTCCTCTGCATCTGGCTCGGGGCAGCGACGTCGAAGTTGAACAAGCACTTCCCCTTCGTCATCGCGACGATGATGTCCAACAACCCGATCTGGCGTTCCCCGAAGATCAAACGGAAGTTTTTCGAGGACTTTCCCGACGACCTGCGGCCGGGCCGTCGATCACGATGGATCGCGCACTTCTCCACTGCGGTCGAAGGACTCGTGCCGCTCGTCCTGTTCTTCTCCCACGGCGGGTGGGTGACCGCGGTGGCGGCGACGATCATGCTGATCTTCCATTTCGGCATCTTGTCGTCGATCCCGATGGGCGTCCCGCTGGAGTGGAACGTCTTCATGATGTTCGGCATCCTGGCGATCTTCGTGGGACACCCCGACATCGGACTCGCCGATCTCCAATCCCCCTGGCCGATAGTGCTCTTCGCAGTGTCCGCCGGTACGGTGATCGTCGGAAACCTGATGCCGCGGAAGGTTTCGTTCCTACCGGGCATGCGCTACTACGCCGGGAACTGGGACACCGGCCTGTGGTGCATCAAGCCGTCCGCGTCGGCGAAGATCGAACAGGGCATCGTCGCCATCGCGTCGATGCCGGCCGCGCAGCTCGAACGCTTCTACGGCAGTCCCGAAGCGGCCCAGATCCCTCTCTACATGGGATACGCGTTCCGCTCGTTCAACAGTCACGGTCGGGCGCTGTTCACGTTGGCGCACCGAGCGATGGCCGGCGCCGGAAGCGGAGCGAGCGGGCCGGATGAGAACGGCGTCGCGGAGTCGGAGTATGTACTGACCGACGGCGAACGAATCTGCAGCACAGCGATGGGATGGAACTTCGGCGACGGGCATCTCTCCAACGAGCAGCTCATCGAATCCTTGCAGCGGCGTTGTCATTTCGAGCCCGGGGAGGTCCGGATCGTACTGCTCGACGCGCAGCCGATCCACCGTCAGACGCAGGAGTACCGCCTCGTCGACCCGGCGGTCGGCGAGTTCGAACGCGGCTACGTGCGCGTTGCGGATCTCGTCACCCGGCAACCGTGGGACGACCAGGTTCCCGTCACGGTGACCTGGCGCGCCGACGACGGCCGGGCAGATCCCACCGGGTGAGTCGGGGCGATTGGGTCCGCCAGGCGGATCACAATGCCCCCACAGCTTCAGCAGCCCGGCGCCGGTCACGCACCTTGGTCGACGACTCCGCCCGATTCACGACCCAGGTGGCGCCACCGGCCATGGCAAGCCCGAGAGCCGTTGCCCAGCCGAAGGGTTCGCCGTACATAGCGGTGCCCCACACCGCGGTGACGGGCGGCATCAGGAACATCAGCGTGTTCACCGAGGTGACGCCGGACCGTCGTAGAAGTATCCAGTACAGCCCGTAACCGCCGAGCGTCGACAGGATCGACAGCCAGGCGATCGCCAGCCAGAAGGTGCGGTCGGCCGGCGGCACCGCCACCCCCGCGAGAAGGCCTGCCGCGGTGAAGATCACCGCGGAGACGCCGCAGTGGATCGCCAGGATGATCATGGGTGACGGCGGGTCGACGACGCGTCGTTCGCAGAAAGTGGCGGCAACCAGCGCGGCCATACCGAGCAGCGGGACGAGATACGCCCACCACGGCGCGTCCGCGGATGACGTCGCGTCCGACCAGGTGACCAGTACAACCCCGGCCGCCCCGACGAGCAGACCCCACCACTGTCGTCGGTGGGTGACCGCCCCGAGCAACGGACCTGCCAGTGCGGCGACGACGAGCGGTTGGACACCGTCGATGAGTGCGGTCGTCCCGGTGCTGACGCCGAGAGCGATCGCCCAGTACACCGTGACCGTGTAGCCGGCTTGCGAGAGCGCACCGATGACGACCTGGGAACCGACCGCTCGCCCGGACATCGGCGCGAGGCCACGCCGACGCCACCGGAAGTACACCGCGGCCCCGAGTACGACCGCGACCACCAGGAATCGCCACATGAGGACCGTGAGCACCGGCGCCTCACCCGCGCCCAGCTTCGCGCCGATGAAACCCGACGACCAACAGACGACGAACACCGCCGACATGACAACTGTCACCCATCGCGCAGGTATACCGATCTGTGAAGTTCGCATGCCGACGACCTTACCGATCGGTGTAGTCTTTGTCATGTGACTGCCGAGACCACACTCTCGACCGTGGAGTGGACACCCAAGGCCCGACTCATCCTCGACGCGGCCTCGGCACTGTTCTACGAACACGGCATCCACGCGGTCGGTGTCGACTCCATCGCGGCAGCCGCGGGCGTCACGAAACGCACGCTCTACGACCGCTTCGGCTCCAAGGAGCAACTGGTCGTCGAGTATCTGCGTGCCCGCAACGCCGCCTGGCAAGAGTTCCTCCGGTCCCGCCTGGACGCCGCCGATGCGTCGCCGAGCGCACAACTCGCGGCGATCTTCGACGCCACGCGGGACTGGTCGGAGGACCGCGGCCACAAGGGCTGCGCAATGATCAACGCGCACGCCGAGATCAGCGATCCCGGGCATCCCGCGTTCTCGATCATCGTCGGACAGAAGCACGAGCTCCAGGACCTCTTCACCTCGATCGCGACGAAGGCCGGCGTGCCCGACTCGCACACATTGGCACAGCGACTGTTCATCCTCCATGAGGGCGCGCTGGTGACCGCCGGGATGGGGGTCGAGCCGGGAGCTCTCGACGCGGCACGCGACTTCGCACTCGAGACCTTCGACGGCCAGCAGTCGAATTGACGAACTCTTAGCGCCCGGATGCGTTCCGCAGCAACATGATGCGGAGTAGATCTGATGCGGTGACCTTGTTCGACATACTGCCCTCTCTGAAAGGCGTCACCGTGACCAGATCGTTCGACACCGCGACGTGGGGAACACCGTTACGCACCGTCGGACCGGACGTCGTCGCCGGCGACCTGTCCCTCCGCACCGAATCGCTGCACCGCAAGATCGCGTTCTACCTCGATGCCGACGGCGAGCCCGTCTGCCAATCCCTGTGCCCGACCGGGGTGTGGTTCCCGACGCTGGTCACCCGGGTCACGTCTGCGATCGTCGCCCGGGAACGCGTCGTCGTCCATGTCGACGCCGCCCTCCCGCTTCACTCCGCACTGCTCGATGTCGCTTTCCCGGGGACTCATCTGGCGGGTGCGACCATGGTCGACATCACCGTCGTCGACCTGTCCCGGCATCGTCGCACCCTGCACGCCGAAGCCCCCGCGCATCTCACGGTCACCGGCACCATCGCCCTGGCCCTGTCGCCCGTGATCCCGCCGCGGACAACGGACCCGCGACACGCCCCCCGGGCGGTCACCGCCTGACACAATCGCAAACGGCACGACAACTACTGGGCAAAGAGAGGCCGAAACCGCCGCCAGGGCTCATAATCGCCTGATGCAACCGGAAACGGTCTCACGATTCCTGCCCGGACTGGGAGTGCTCCGCAGCTACGAGCGGTCATGGCTGAAGGGTGACATCGTCGCCGGGATCGTCCTGACGGCGTTGCTCATTCCCGCCGGCATGGGGTACGCCGAAGTCGCCGGGTTGCCACCGGTCACCGGTCTCTACGCAACGGTCATACCGCTGCTCGTCTACGCCGTCGTCGGACCGTCCCGCATCTTGGTCCTCGGCCCCGACTCGTCGCTCGCCCCGATCATCGCGGCGTCGATCATTCCGCTCGCAGCATTCGACGCCGAGCGCATCGCTTTGGCCGGCGTACTCGCCATCGAGGTCGGTCTGGTGCTGCTGATCGGCGGCCTCCTCCGGCTCGGCTTCGTCACCGACCTGCTGTCCAAACCCATCCGCATCGGCTACCTCAACGGGATCGCACTGGTCGTGGTGCTCAGCCAGTTGCCGAAACTGTTGGGCTTCAGCGTCGACGGTGACTCGGTCATCCAGGAGGCGATCAACATCGTCAAGGGTGTCGCGTCCGGGGAGGCCGAACTGCTGCCGACGGTCATCGGGGTGTCGTGCCTGGTCCTGATCTTCGCACTCAAGTTCTGGCGCAAAGCCATTCCGGGAGTCCTGGTCGCCGTGGTGGCCTCGATCATCGCAGTCGCGGTCTTCGGCTGGTCCGATGACCTGCCGGTCGTCGGAGCGATGCCCCGCGGATTCCCGTCGCCGTCCCTGGAAGGCGTGACCCTCGACGACGTCATCAGCCTGATCGGCCCGGCCGTCGGTATCGCGCTGATCGCGTTCGCGGACACCAGCGTGCTGTCGCGAACATTCGCCGCGCGTGCGGGTGACCAGGTCAACGGCAGCCAGGAGATGGCGGCCATCGGCACCGCGAACATCGCCACCGGCTTCCTGAGCGGCTTCGCGATCTCGGCGTCGTCCTCCCGCACCCCGGTGGCCGAACAGGCCGGCGCCAAATCCCAACTCGCCGCGGTCGTCGGGGCGCTTCTGATCGTCGTGTTCATCTTCGTCGCACCGGGAGTCACCGCCTACCTTCCGTCAGCAGCGCTGGCCGCCGTCGTGATCGCCGCGGCCATCTCGCTGATCGACATCTCCGGCGTGGTGGCGCTGTTCCGCGCAAACTGGGTCGAGGGTGCGCTGTCGATCGCCGCGTTCCTCGGTGTCGCGCTGATCGGTGTCCTGCAGGGCATCCTGGTTGCGATCGGCCTGTCGTTCATCGCCTTCGTGAATCTCGCGTGGCGACCGTACCGGACGGAGTTGGGGCGGGTTCCGGGACTGCGCGGCTACCACGATGTGACCCGCCATCCCGAGGCCGAACGCATCGACGGTGTGCTCATCATCCGATTCGACGCCCCGTTGTTCTTCGCCAACGGCGGCATGTTCGACGACTACGTCCGAGGCAAAGTCCGCGAGGCGAGAACAGCGGGGCGAGAGCTCCACACCGTGATCATCGCCGCCGAGCCCATCGTCGACATCGACGCCACCGCTGTCGACGAACTCGTCGAACTCGACGATTACCTCCGCACCCACGACATCGAACTCGTCTTCGCGGAGATGAAAGATCCGGTGCGGGACAAACTCCGGCGGTACGACTTGCGTGTCGACGGGAGGCCTCGCTTCGACGACTCGCGTTTCGCGCCCACGACGGGAGCGAAGATCGACGAGATCACCGGGCAACTCCGTCGGGACATCGAACCGTCGGACGGTCAGGCCTGAGTCCCGCGCGGGTAGCCTTTGTTGTCACTGCCGACCGGCGACCCGCCACCGTCCGCTGAGGAACTGCCACCGATGACCGCGTCCCCGAATGTGCCACCGACGGCCGGGCGATCGGGCACCGAGGCAGCGGCGAAAGCCGCCATCGCCGACTTCGAGGCGGGGCTCTCGGACCGGGACCGTCGAGTACTGACCGAGCGCATCTACGCCCTGCACCCACGGACGCAATCCGAGGTGGCCGAGCTCCTCGGATCGTCCCGCGAGCGAGTCACCCAGATCGACCGCTCACTGCGTCGGCGACTCGCCTCCGTGGTCGGCACGACACCCCCGCTGGCCGAAGTGTCCACCGCGATCCATCGTGCGACCGCCCCGATCGCCGACGCCGTCCGGCTCGTTGCCGACGTACCGATCGCCGGGGCCCTCGTCGGCGTTGACGACGCACCTTGCTGGCGCGTGGTGGCCAGGGCCTCCGGCCTGCGCACGACCGAGGACTGGATCATCCGGGGCACGTTGCGCGCCGTCGCCAAGCTCACGAAGACGGTCGCCGACGGCGCCGCCGACACCGGCGGGCTGGTTCCGGTCGACGCCGTCGCCGCCGGCCTCAGCCTGACCCGCGCGTCCGGCGCACGATGGTTGCGTCGCACGGGATACGCGGTGCTCGGTGACCACGCGATCGCGATGACCTCGTCGACGGGTGACGTCGTCGCCGCTGTGCTCGGAGAAAGCGGCGCACCACTGACCTTCGGCGAGATCGTCGACGCCATGCGACCGATTCCCCGCGCACAGGCCAGCATCCGTAACGCCATCACCTCGGACGCCCGCATCGTCAAGACCGATCGCACCCGCTACGGCCTCGCCGAGTGGGGGCTTCGCCGGTACGAGCCGGTGCATCTGCAGATCGATGCGATTCTCTCCGACCACGACGGCGCCGCACCCATCGACGACGTCATCGCGACGATCCAGGGCCGACACGAGGTCAGCGACACCACGATCCGTGCGTACGCAGGCGCCGGCGAATTCCAGATTCGCGACGGCATCGTCACCCGACGCGAACGACCACATCGGCCGCGGCGGACGCCGGGACGAACGCGCGGACTGTACCGCGAAGACGACGTCGTGCACTGGTCGACGACGATCACTCCCGCGCAGTGTCGCGGAACGGGTTTCAACATACCCAGCGCACTCGCCGGCCTTCTCGGCATCGGCCCCGGTTCACCGGTCACACTCGAGACCGAGCTGGGCACACAGGCTTTCACGTGGGCATCGGTTCAGGCACGGACCGGCTCGATCAAGCGGTTCATCGATGAGCTCGAACTGGAACCGGGTACGCCCGTGTTCCTCGACTTCGGGCCGCACACCTTCGCCGTTCGACGGGCCGAGCACGCAACCGCGTTGTCCGCCGCGGACATCCTGACCCGGATCGGGCGGCGGCCAGCCCGGCTCACCCGAACCCGACTCATCCAGGTTCTCGCCGAATCACTCTGGTTGCCATCGAAATCCGGCATCGACGAGGTCGTCGAGCTCCTCCGCAGGCGTCGCGAGACCGACCTCTCGGACCGGGTCGCGGGCGCACTGCGCTGAGCATCGGGCATCGGTCAGCGAGTGCTCGGGGCACCCCAGTGGGGCTCGCCGTACGGGGCGTCGACCGCGACGCATGCGCCGGCCGACGCGCAGGCGAGGATCCGGACCATGGTGTCGCGAGTACCGAGATCGCCTTCGAAAGACACATACTCGCCACGACGCAGCCCGACGTCCGCCACCATCCGCTCCGCTTCGGCGATGAGTTGGCCTGTGGCGGCTTGTGGTCCGTGTCCGAGGTCGACGAGGCCGCCCTCGTTCCGGAGCATGTCCGCCGTCCGGAGTGCAGCGAGGACGAACTCGTCGCCGACGCGGTACATCTGACGACAGTGTTTTCGGGGCACGGCGGCTTCGACCAGATCCTCGACCTCGATGCATTGATCGACATGAGCGAGCACGAAACCGATCTCGCACGAATGTGCCGGTTCGCTCGATGGGCCGAGGGCGATCGGAACCGTGACGGCGTCGATCTCCAGCAAGGAATGCCAGGCGAGCACGAATTCCCAGCCCGTGCGGATCACGAGACCCACCCGACTGCCCGCGCGGACCCCGCAGGAGACCAGTTGTTCGGCCGTCCATTCCACGGACTCGTAGAACCGTTCGAAGTCGATGACGGCGTCACCGGTGTGCACCGCGGGCAGCGAGCCATGGGTGTCGTGGGCGCCGCTCAGCAGCGAACATGAAGCCGACGTCGAACTCACACATCCCCGTATGCGTAGCGAGTTCGTCTGCCGTGCAGCCGAACTCGTAGAACGCGCGGGCGACTCCACCGTCTCGCACCGGCATGAGACCCTCGCCTTGCGGAGGTTAGGCTACCTTTACCAAGCGGGTCGGTGTCAACCCCCCGTACATAGTTTTTCACTCATCTCGCATTTAGGGTACGTTCACCTACGATCCCACCCTGCCGCAGCTGTCGGGTCTCCCCCTGCGATGAGTCCCGACGTTCATGCGACACCCCGTTTCTGAACGGGTACATGACACGAGGAGAGCACGAGATGACACAACGAACCCTGCGGGCCGTCGGACTGTCCGCACTCATCGGCGGATCGGTGACTGCCGCGCTGCTCGCCGGCGCCGCGTCGGCGGGCGCAGACACATTCGTCCGGCTTCCGGGCGGCACCGCGAAAGGTGAGGGCGTCCAGATCGTCCGATCCGAGGAGAGCGCGCGGGTCTCGACGTCGATGGCCGCCAACGGCGTGTCCAGAACCACCTGGGTCAGCGGCCAGATCACCTTGTACGCACCGAATCTCAAACCCGCGAAGGCAGGACCGAGCGTCGGCGCGGCCGGCGAGACAACCCTGCCCGGAAGCAACGGAACCGCCACGAACGGCGCCGCCGCCACCCTTTCCACCGGCTACATCATCGGGTGCCAGGTGAACATCAAGGGCCTGCAGGGCGGTCTGTCCGGATCGTTGACCCCGACCGCCCCCTCCCTGTCGGGGACCCTGACCGTCCCGCTGGCCGCCGGCGACGTCACGTTCGTGGTGTTGAACACCAAGAACATCGAGAAGGCCGGTACCTATCACCTCGGTTACGACGACGCGCAGATCGACGTGCAGAACTGCGGCGGTTACGCCCAGGCGCGAGCATTCACCACGATCGAGACCACCGGCGAGGTGCACCAGAAGGTGAACCTCTACGGCAAGCCGTTCTCCATCGGCTGACCGCGAACCCGTTGCCCACCACCATGACCCGCCGAATCGGAGCTCCCATGACCGTCACCAAGCGCCGCACCACGCGCACCCGGCTCATCGCGTCCGCCACCGCAATCGCCTGCGCGACAATCATTCCTGCACTGACGACCGGACCCGCACAGGCCGACGCCACCGTCCAGCTCTCGGACAGACCGTCACGAAGAAGTTGAAAGACGGTACGACGATGACCATCACGCGCAGCAATGAATCCGCGCGGATCAACCCCTCGATGGGTGGCACACCCCTACACCGCAATGCATGGGTCTCCGGCAAGTACGTGGTGACGACCTCCGACAAGGCAGCGTCGATCGGCGTCGCCTCGGGTTACATCGTCGGCTGCCAGCTGACGCTGGGCGGCAACTCGAACAGCCGGGCCGGAGGGTCGGCGCCCGACTACGACCTCCAGAGCGCCACGGTGACGGCCGAGACCGGCGCCGGCGTGACCATCGGGCCCGGCCAGGCGGTCAACTACGTCATCAACGACCGTGAGTACAAAGACGCGTTCGGTGCCGCCGGCCACTCGTCGTCGATCAGCTTCTCCGGCGGCAAGGGCACGCTGGCGTACACCAACGAGACCATGATGGTGAACGGCTGCGCCGGTTACGCGCAGGCCCGGTCGTACGCCAAGGTGAGCATCACCACCGACAACGTGTCGCAGTCGATCGCCGTGTACGGAAAGCCGTTCAGCATGGGCTGACCGACCACCGCTCTCCCAGAGATGCGAAATGGCCCCCCATCCGTGAGGATGGGGGGCCATTTCTGGCGGTGGCGGAGGGATTTGAACCCTCGGTACGGGGTTACCGCACACAGCATTTCGAGTGCTGCACCTTCGGCCGCTCGGACACGCCACCGCCGAAGACTGTACCGCAGACCCGCGGTCAGACTTAAATCGGCTGCTCAGGCCCACCCCCGCCCCCTGAGGAGCGAGCTTGCGAGCGTCACGAAGGGTCCTCGCAACTCGTCTCGGCAGGCCCCTTCGAGGCTTGTCGCTATCGCTCCTCGCACCTCAGGGAGCAGGGGGCCTAGTGGCCGGTCAGCTTGTCCTTGACGTCGTCGATCTTGCCCTTGACGGCGTCGGCGGCGTCGGTGATCTTCTGCTTGCCCTCGGCCTGCGCCTGGTCGCCCTTGCCCTCGTTCTTGAGGTCCTGATCGTCGGTGAGGCTGCCGGCAGCTTCCTTGCCGCGACCCTTGAGCTCTTCGGCCTTGTTCTTGGCGTCGTCCGTGGTTCCCATGAAGCCTCCTCGGTGAGGTTCGGCGCGGCCGGGTGCCGTCCGATGTGGAAGAACTCGGCGACGACCGACGCGCCGGCTGCTCGACACTGGCGCCGCCTGGGGAGCGGACTCCCGCATCCCACCGTGCCACAGGTGTGCACTGAGCTGCATGACCGCAGGTCAGCGACCTGTCAGCGGCTGTTGAACTTCTGGGACACCTCGTTGATCTTGTCCTTGGCGGTACTGAACGCCTCTTGGACCTTCTCGTTCTCGGCGAGATCGTTGAGCTTGTCCTTGGCGGTGCCCAGCGCGTCCTGGACCTGCTTGCTCTCGACGAACTCGTCGATCTTGTCGCGCGCGGTACCCAGCGCCTCCTGGACCTTGCCGCTCTCGGCGAACTCGTTGATCTTGGCCTTGGCGGTGTCGAAGGCCGCGGTCACCTTGTCGGACGGATCGGTCATGATTACTCCTCGCGGATCGGGGATGCTGACGTCCAATCTGCCAGGACCGCCCGCCACCGACCACCGGTCTGCACCCTGAGATCTCACCGATCTTGAGTCCTCACGACCCCGAGATGACGACGGTCACGGGTGTCGTCGGGTGGCGAAGAAGTCGACCATGAGTGCGCGGCACTCGGCTTCGAGGACGCCGCCCTTCACCTGGGGGCGATGTGACAGCCGTGGATCGCGGACGACGTCCCACAGCGAACCGACGGCACCGGTCTTGGGCTCCCACGCCCCGAAGACGACGGCGTCGACCCGGGACAGCGTGATCGCTCCGGCACACATGGTGCACGGTTCGACGGTCACCGCGATAGTGCATCCCGGGAGCCGCCATCCATCACCGAACGCCCGCGCCGCGGCACGCAGCGCAAGCACCTCGGCGTGGGCCGTCGGATCGGAATCGGCCTCGCGACGGTTGGCGGCGCGGGCCAGTTCGACGCCCTCGGGGTCGAACACGACTGCCCCGATGGGTACGTCGTCGGTCCCCGACAGTGCCGCCGCGTCGAGCGCGGAGCGGACCATGGCCTCCCAGGCGGGCGCACTCATCGCGCGGCTTCGTGCGGGCTCAGTGGCCGAGCGAGTCGAGAACCTTGCCCAGCTCGTCGGCGAAACCGAGCCGCGCCGCGATCATGCCGAGCTGTTCGTCGGCGTACAGATCGGTGTCCCCGACGATGATGCTCATGACCGCGTCGGGCAGTCCCAGGTCCGCGAGCAACCCGAGGTCCCCTTCCTCCCACGGATCGATCTGATCGAGCTCGTCCGGATCGATGTCGGGGACCTCGATGTTGAGGGCGTCCAATGCGTCGACCGCGATGTCGTAGTCGACGGAGGCGGTCGCATCGGAGATCAGGAGACGCGCCCCGGTCGGCGACGGCCGGACGATGATGAAGAACTCGTCGTCGACGTCGAGGAGCCCGAAGACCGCGCCCGCCGAACGCAGCTCACGCAACTGGGTCTCGGCGTCCTCGAGATCAGAGAGCGCCGACGGTTTCATCGCGGTGACCTTCCACCCGCTCTCGTCGCGGACGACCGCCACGGCGAAACCGTCGATGTCGTCGTCCACGTCCTGCGCGTTCGACCCCGACTTCCCAAATCCGGCACCGGCCATGCGACAAACCGTAGCCCCTATCACCGGTACTCCCAAGTCCCGGTTCACCGGGCATGACCGGTATGGGAACGTGTCAGGGTGACTGCCGCGCCGTCGTCCCCCGCTGTCGCCCTTCCCACGCCGGTCTGTGTGCTGGGTCTCGGCCTGATCGGCGGCTCGCTGCTGCGGGCCCTGCACGACGCCGGGCACGAGGCGTTCGGCTACAACCGGTCGGCCACGACCGTCGATGCGGCCATCGGCGACGGGTATGACGCGTCCGCGGATCTTGTTGCGACGCTTTGGCGCGCGGCGTCGTCGGACGCGCTGCTCGTGCTCGCGACACCGGTGACGACGATCGGCCCCCTGGTGACGGCCATCGCCGAGAACGCGCCCGGGCTCCTGGTCACCGACGTCATCAGCGTCAAGCAGGAAGTCGAGCGCCTACTCGCCGATCTGCATCCCGGAGGTCGATACGTCGGCGGGCATCCGATGGCCGGGACCAGTTCGTCGGGCTGGGCGGCAACCGACGCCACCCTCTTCGACGGGGCCATGTGGGCGGTCACCACCACCGATCACACCCCGGCCGACGACTGGCTCACGGTGGCCGCGCTGGCCGTGACGGTCGGCTCGCGAGTGGTGCCGGTCGCACCCGACGCGCACGATCGGGCGGTCGCCGCGATCTCGCATCTGCCACACCTGACCGCCGCGGCCACGGCCGCCGTCGGGGCCGGTGAGAGCGACCTCGCCCTACGCCTGGCCGCCGGCAGCTTCCGTGACGGCACCCGGGTCGCCGGCACCGCACCCGCCCTGCAACGCGCGATGATCGAGGCCAACGGCATCGCCGTGCTCAACGTCCTCAGCGAGACGATCGACCGCCTCACCGCCGTGCGCGACGAACTCCGCGACCACGGAACCGCCGAAGTACTCGTCGACGACGGGCACCGCGCGCGGAAGGCGTACGAACAATTGCATTCCGGCGCCGCGGAGGTGATCTCCGGGGTGACGGTCGGCGACGACGGCTGGCAGCAGGAACTACGCCGGCAGGCCCATCAGGGCCGGGTGTGGGTGGGCTGACCGCCGCGCCGCGTCCCTGGGGCCGCCCGCACACGTCAGACCCGGCGTGCGAGACCCGGGTAGTCGACGACGAAGTTATTCTCGTCCACGGTGATGGTGGTCGTCGCCAACGGCGACACCACACGGAATCCGTCCGTGCCCGGGGTGTACGACATCGTCGCCGGCTTCACGTCTCCGCTGGGCAGGTACATGTAGGCGACGGGGATCTCGACCGCTCCGGGAGTCGACGCCGAGAGGGCACGTCGCCGGATCGGCAAGGCGTTGAACATCGGTGACAGTGCGAGGTCCACGTCTTCGGCGCCGTCGAAGTCCGAGCGGGTGGTCTCACCGTCGGGACGACGGATCAGCCACGTGCCCTCGTCGTCGCGCGTGATGCCGAACTGCGTCTCACCGTCAGTGCGTACCAGGTGAACGGTGAGCCGCTTGACCACACCGGCATCGGTGGTCTGCAGTTCGTACGACGCGGAGAACGCCTCGTGGTCGGCGGTCGCCGCGGCGATGATCCGTCCATAGGCCTTGAGTCGTGCGCCGGACACGACCAGGCGGACCTGTTCCAGTCGATCGGTGTCTTCGCCTCGCCACGTGAGCATCGTCTTGAACTCGTCGTTGGTGGCGGAGGACTGACCGCTGTCAGGGGCTGTCTGCGGAGAACTCACGTGACCACGGTAGCGAGCAACCGCCCCGATCACACATCGGACGACCTGGTCACCCGACCGATCACCCCGCCCGGGGCCCTGAAGACGTGACCGTTCAGGCGATACAGGACGCGGTTCGGCGGGTCGATGACGGCGTCACGGTGTCTTCGACCACCACCTCGCCCGCCACCGTGATCGAGCAACTCACCGAGCTGCCCGTTCCGGCGATGACCAGGAGGCGCAGCGGGTTGACCCCGCCGGTGAACTGGACGGTCCACGGATTCGTCGGGGCGAACTCCGAGCGCAAGCCGTTGTCGTCGACGTAGAGGATGGTGGCCTGCCCGTCGATGGTCGCCTCGTAGGTCACCGGTTTGTTCTGCGGATCGATGCGCTCACCGGGTTGACCCGGGAGCCGCTGTCCCGGGTCGGGCGGGGTCAGGCTGGGCGGTTCGAAGGTGCGTGGGATCGGCATGGTGTCGGTGACCGTCGGCGAGTCGGCGAAGCGGTCCTGCGGTGCCTCCTCCCGCAGCCCGAGGAACCCGACGAAAGCCACCACGAGCAGCACCACCACGCCCAGGGTCAGGATCAGGGTCGCGGTGGGCACCTTGCGAATGCGTGATCCCGGTCGGCCGTCGGCGCTTTCGGCCTCCCGCTCGGCAGTCGCGACGCGTTCGGCCTCGGCACGCTCGGCGCGCTCGGCCATGGTGAGCTCGGTGTTCGTCGGCTGGCCGGGGCGGAACATCGGGGTCCCGTCCGCGGCGTACCCGAGCGGCGGATAGAGCTGCGGTGCGACGGGTTGCCCGTAGAGATCGCGAGGCGACCCGCCGGTCTGGCTGCCGCCTCCGTCGCGGCGTCGAGGGTCGTGAGCGCCGGGGTTCGGCCCCCCGTACGGCTGTCCCATCGTCGGCCTCCGGTCGGATTCTCGAGCGTCGTCGCCGACGCGGCGCGGCCTCGACCGAAACCTACGGTTCGGCTCGACGCCGCGCGTCATTCCCTCTCCGACCTTACGGCGCGAAGTCGGGAGCCCACCTCGACGATCGGAAAACCGCAGGCCACGACGATGCCGCGACGACAGTGAACCAGTCGGTCGAATGAGCCCGAACATCGATGACGGAGACGCGGAAACCGTGGCCGCGCTGCCGCCCCACCCCCGTGCCCTCGGGGGCGGCAGCCCCCTGACAGGCCCCACCGAAAAGAGTTCACCGTAGTGAACTGAAAGTACTTTCACATACAGCACCGTGGGCTGCAACAGCTGCGCGGACGTCCAGGACAAGTGATATCGGGGTCCGTTTCACCTGCGCACCCGCCGATCTCTGCCCCTTTCACCATAAGCCCTGGACAGGGGCTTGCCGCAAGACCCCCTATCCGGTGCAGAATCGCTGTCTCACCTGCGACGACCACCCCTGCCACCTGCTGATTCGGAGTCATCTCTGTGCCCCCAGTCCCTGACAATGCGACGTCAACGACCACCGCGGTGTTCGCCCTCCCCGACAGCCTGTCCCCGAAGAACGATCCGGCCCTCGTCGCCGACGACACCCGACACTTCGCCTCGATCACCACGAACCTTCGACGCACCTTGGCCGACGCCGACGAGCGCCTGCAGCAGCTTCGGCGCGAGGCCGGTGGCAGGGGTCGCCGGGCCGTCGACCGGGACATGGAGGTCCACCAGCTCGGCGCACGTATCCGATCGCTGCGGCGGTTCGGCCTCGACCTGTGCCTGGGTCGGCTGGTCCGCGACGACGGGGAGATCCTCTACATCGGCCGGCTCGGGTTGACCGATGCCGCCGGCGAGACCCTGCTCGTCGACTGGCGCACCCCGCTGGCCGCGCCGTTCTTCGCCGCCACCCGCCGCGACCCGATGGGACTGGTGAGCCGACGCCGCTACCGCTGGACCCACGGCCGGATCACCGACTACTGGGACGAGGTCTTCGTCGACGACCCCGCGGTGCTCACCTCGCACGCGGCGCTCGACGAGCAGTCCGCGTTCCTCGCCGACCTCGGCGCCAGTCGTTCCCCGCGCATGCGAGATGTCCTGGGCACCATCGCCACCGATCAGGACGCGATCATCCGAGCCGACTCGCACGGGACCCTCGTCGTCGACGGCGGGCCGGGAACCGGCAAGACCGTCGTCGCGCTGCATCGTGCCGCCTACCTCGTCTACGCCGATCCGCGCCTCGCCGGTAATCGGGGCGGGTTGCTCGTCGTCGGACCTCATCGGCCGTACCTCGCCTACGTCGCCGATGTGCTGCCGAGCCTCGGGGAGGAGAGCGTCCAGACGTGCACCCTCGCCGATCTCGTCGTCGAAGGTGATTCGGCGACAACCGAAGCCGACGTCGACGTGGCACGGTTGAAGTCGTCGCCCCGGATGGTCGAGGCGGTCGAGCCGGCGGTCAAGTTCTACGAACAACCGCCGACGACGCCGTTCGTGGTCGAAACACCCTGGACGGAAACGAGTCTGACCGCCGGCGACTGGGCGGACGCCTTCGACGCAGCCGAGAGCGGGACCGCACACAACGAGGCGCGGGACGAGGTGTGGGAAGAACTGGTGTCGATCATCGCGTCGCGACACGACGACGACGTGCCCCAGCACGCGCTGCGTCGTGCGTTGGCGGCGAATGACGAACTCGCGGCGGCCTTCTCGCGAGCGTGGCCGATACTGGACGCCGCCGAGATCATCGGTGATCTCTGGTCGGTGCCGGCCTTCCTCCGCATGTGTGCGCCGTGGCTGTCGCCCGGCGAGGTACGCGCACTCCAGCGCAGCGTCCCCGACGCCTGGACCGATGCCGACCTGCCGATCCTCGACCGCGCCCACCGCCGGATCGGGGACCCGGCAGCGTCGGCCCGACGTCGCCGGCAGCGCGCGGACCTGACGAGGGAACGCGAGCAGATCGACCAGGTGGTCGACGACCTGATCGCCGCCGAGGTCCACGACGACGGCGAGGGACTCATGACGATGCTCCGGCACGAGAACCTGCGCCACAACCTCGGGGACGGGTCCGTGGGCGAAACCGCCCGCCCACTGTCCGGGCCGTTCGCGCACATCGTCGTCGACGAAGCGCAGGAACTCACCGACGCCCAGTGGCAGATGCTCATCGACCGTTGCCCGTCGAAGAGCTTCACCGTCGTCGGCGACCGCGCGCAGGCACGACGCGGATTCCCCGAGTCATGGGCAGAGCGACTTCGGCGCGTCGGTCTGCGCGACGTCACCTCGGCGGGACTCACGATCAACTACCGGACCCCGGAAGAGATCATGGATGCGGCCGCCCCCGTCATCCGCGCGGCCCTCCCCGATGCGAACGTGCCGACTTCGGTTCGGCGCGCGGGCATTCCGGTCACCTACGGCGACCGCGCAGACCTCGACACCGTGATCGACGACTGGACCTCGACGCATCGAGACGGAATCGCCTGTGTGATCGGCGAACCCGGCTTCGCCGGGACCGACCGCGTGCGGTCGCTCACCCCCACCCTCGCCAAAGGGCTCGAGTTCGACCTCGTGGTGCTCGTCGACCCCGACGCCTTCGGTGCGGGCACCGAAGGCGCGGTCGACCGCTACGTGTCGATGACCCGGGCGACCCAGCAGTTGGTGATCCTCCGCGCGTAGTGGTGGCGCCGGCGATTGGGGTAGTGCCGTACTCGTGTCGACGTCCCGGACGCCGGCGAAGATGGATGACAGCACCGGCACCTCGTCCACCCACCCAGGGTTCCGGTGCACACAGAAGAGGCCCGTCACCGGGATCGGTGACGGGCCTCTGTGGTGCGCCCGTAGGGATTCGAACCCCAGACTTTCTGCACGCGGCGCTACCCCCGAGCCGCAACCGCCTGCTTCGCCGCCTCGACCAAATGTTCCGCAGCGCGATTCATCTTCTTCAACTCTGCGGAGCTCAGGTCCTGATGTGTGTAAGCAACCTTGTTCTTCAAATTGAGCAGCGTATTCAGATGCCGTTCGGATCCGCTGTCCGCTCGCCGGAGCAGGGCAACAGCCTCACTGTGGTTGCCGGTGTTCGAGTGCGTACCGAGGCGCACGCAGCAGATCGCGTCCGCGGCAGCGATACCCGCATCGACGTACAAGTCGCCGGCAGCGTTGGGCATTTCGTCGACGAGAAGTTCTGCGGCGTCGAAAAATTCGTTCGCCTTCGACAGACGCCCCGCGGTGACCCCGGAGTCACAGTTCCGCTGTCCGGCCATCAAGGCCTCCTCACCGAACGCAGCTGCGCGTTGAACCAGGACCGTGTCCCCGCGACGGTCAGGCCCTGCTTCGACACGTCGTCGAACACAGCCTCACCGGCAGAGGCCGCGGCATGAAACTCCTGCTCGGCGTACTCGACAATCCGGCCGTCGTTACCGGTCCACGCGGTGATCAGTCGAGCGAGTTCGGTCACCCGTTGTTCCCACAAGTCGTCCCCGTCGTCGGAGGAATCAGGGCCCCGCACCAGGAACAAATCGATGTCGCTGTCGAGCGCCATCCGCCCCGTGGCGGCCGAACCGAACACGGCGGCGTAACGCAGCGTGCTCCCCCAGCTGCTCAGGTGTTGTTCGAGTCGGCGCAGAAAAGTCGAGTTCAGGCGCGATACCGCCATGATTGCGTCAGCCGCTAGATGCTCGGTGTTGAGACGGTAAGTGTGGGTCCTACCCACCTCGTCATGCAGCACCACGCCCTGTTTGGTGAGGCGGTTGAGGACCTTGCGAATTCCTTCTCCCGACGCAGAGGTGAGAATGCGCTGGACCTGAGTGATCGTGAATGTTTCGTCTGCACTCGCAAGGACATCGAGCACGTCGCCGTCCAGGGTCGGCGTCACCGTCGCGAACGGCTTGTGGAGCTGCATCTCCGACTCCCCTCCAACTAAAGTTAGACTATCGCAACTATAGTTGGGGATCAGCATCTCGTGGTGAGAAGACGAAACAAAACGCCAGGCGAGACATGGTCTCGCCTGGCGATTCTCTGTGCGCCCGTAGGGATTCGAACCCCAAACCTTCTGTTGTGAGGATGACCAACGCGCGAGTGATGGAGTTTCCGCAGCTCAGCCCGCTTGAGCGAGCTTCCTGACGCAGCTACAAACCGTCCGGTTGCGTCGGCAAACTCCCTTTCTCATTCTGAGACGGACATTAGTCCGAGTAGACGAATCTACTTCGTTCGCGACGCGAATGTCCGAATAGCGAAGGCAAAGTCACTCCATGCACAACAACACCACCAACCCCAAACGCACCGGACGCCCCAAGCCTGTACCCGCCGAATGGGACACCGAAATTCGCGCCTTCCTCCGACATCTCAAGGCCGTCGGCCGACCATCCACGACGATCAACACCCGCCGTCAGCAACTCGAGCGACTCGCCCGTGCAGTCGCCCCGTTGACCCCGCAGACGGTGACGTACGACGACCTGGTCGGCTATCACGCAGACCAGGTCTGGGCATTGGAAACGCGGCGCGGTCACCGCAACGCGGCGGTCCTGTTCTTCACCTGGGCGCACACCACCGGGCGCCTTCCCTCCAACCCGGCCGCCGACATGCCGATCATCCCGTCTGCTGTCCCGGCGCCTCGACCCGCGCCGGACCGGATTGTCGACGCCGGACTCCAGACCCCGTCCGCCCGCGTGCGGCTGATGCTGCGGCTCGCCTGCGAGCTCGGCCTACGCCGCGCCGAGGTGGCGCAAGTCCACTCCGAGCACATCGAGGAGGGCTCGCACGGTCCGATGCTCCGGGTCCGCGGGAAGGGCGGGAAGATCCGCGTCATTCCGATCAGCGACGACCTGGCTGTGCAGATCGAGATGGGCGCGTCGTCCCACACGCCCGACGCGCCGCGGTCGGGTTACCTGTTCCCCGGGGACGACGCCGGCCACCTGTCGCCCCAGTGGGTGGGCACGCTGTGCGCCGAGGCACTACCCGGCGGATGGACGATGCACACGCTGCGGCACCGGTTCGCAACCCGCGCCTACCGCGGAACACGGAACCTGCGCGCCGTACAGACGCTCCTCGGCCACACCAGCGTGGCGACCACCCAGCGGTACACGGCCGTCGATGAGGACGAAGTGCGCGCGGCGATGATCTCCGCTGCATAGCGGTCCGATCCGTCCGTGATTTCTGATCGCGTGGGCTACATTCGCGGGCATGAAAATGACTCGTGGATTTCTGTGGCCCGCTGCTGTTCTCTCGTCGTTGACGCTCGCGCTCGTTGGGTGCTCCGGGACGGAGACGCCGAACGCGGGTGAGTCGACGACGTCCACGTCGACGACCGCGACGACGACGACGTCCAGCTCGGCGGCCGCCGAGACCTCGACAACGACGTCCGCCGCGGCCGCGGCCATGTCGATGGACGATGCGCTCACGGCCGCGGGAGCGGACTGCGCCGCCGGCACCGGGGAGCGGGACTGCACCCTCAACGGGGTCTCGTTCACGCTCTCCGACAGTTGGAAGCAGAGCGCGGGCATGCGGGAGCGGGCGTGCACCGAGGGGTACATCAATACCGACTACCAGGTCCTCACCGACGGAACCTCGTACATCAGCAGCGACTACGACACCGACTACCCGGCGATCGCGTCAGCGCTCGAGGAGCAGGGCGTGACCGTCGAGACGACGAACTACTGCCCCTAGATCCAGTGGAAGTGCATGCGGTCGCCGACGCCCGCTCCGGGCTCGGCGTCGGCCTTCGCGCGGACGTCGATGTAGTCGACCACGCAGCGGATGACAACGCGGCGGGTATCGATCGGGGCGTCGGCCCACCACTCCACGACCTCGGCGTCCGTCACCTTCTCCGGGAGGCTGGCCGTCGCGTCCAGTAGCGCGATGCGGCCTCGCGCGGCGTCGGCAACCTCGCGCGCCTTCGCCACACCTGCGTCGAACGCCTGCTGGTTGCCACCCTCGCCGAACACCTCGGCCAGGTGGACCATCCGATTCTCGGCGTCGGCGATCTCGGACTCAAACGTCTCGACGGACTGCCGGCGGACGTCGGCGACGTCTTCCAGCCACTCGTCGCCGGTGATGCGGATGAGGACACGTTCGGTGACTTCGGTGTCAGCGAGGCGTTGGGACACGGCGATCTCGCCGCAGCCGCCGTAGCGGGCGGAGCAGGCATAGGACGGTCCGGTCGCGTGGAGGTTGCGGCCACACTTCCCGCACCGCAGGATCCCAGCGAGCAGGGTGGGCGGGTTCTTGCGGCCGGCGAACCGTTGCCGGGAGGGGTCTTTCAGGATCGCGACGACCTGGTCGTAGGTGTCCCGGTCGAGGATCGGGTCGACGCCCGGGATGGGTTCGAGGGTTCCGTCGCGGTCACGCATGCCGATCATGCGGGGCGAGGTGAGTGCGCGGGTGATGGTGGGTGCGGCCCAGGTCTTGCCGGTGACGGTGGCGACGCCGCGGTCGTTGAGGTCGACGACGAGGGGGCGGATGGCTCCGCCGTCGATGACGTGCTGAGCCCAGGAGCGGATCTCGGAGGCTTCGTCGTCGACGATCGTGCCGTCGTTGGTCCAGCCGTACGCGCGCAAGCTCATCTAGGTCTCTCTCCGTCGTGGTGAAACAGTTCCAACTGTAACCCACGTTTCGGTGAGCAGCGTGTGCGTTCCCTGAGTCAACGCGCGGCGTGCGCCTGCGCGCGCAGCCACACCGCCAGCTCCTCGAGGTACGTGCGGCCGCGGTACGGGCGCTGCCAGTTGTAGACCGTGTGCTGCGACGGCACCCGTCGGAGGGTAGCCGGGTCCACCCCGAGGTATCCGGCCGCGCCGGTGATGGCCTGGTTGTAGCGGGCGAACTCCGCGACCGGGTTCCAGGTGCGGAACGGGGCGCGCAGACGGCCGGCGCGCAACTTGGTGAGGACGTCGATGCCCCAAGCCGCCGGGTCGGCCAGCGAGAACGCCGCGGACAGTTCCGCAAAGTCGGTCAGCGGCGAGTCGGGCGGGCACGCGCAGATCACGTCGCGACGGTTCGACTCCCACCGCACCCGCACCGACGCCGGGATCTCGCGGCGACCGGCGATCCCCCCGTTCGGGTCGAATGGGTCCGAGACCAGCCCGGCGGCAACGAGGTTCGGATGTCCAGCCCGAGCGACGTGCCCCAGCACGCCGGCCCCGCCGGAAAACGCGGCGGCGATCGATGGTCCGACATCAAGCGCCGCTCTGGTCCTGGCGATCCCGTCGGCCATCGACATGGTGAACGCCGGGCCGAACGGATCCCGTCGGGGGTTGACGAACCCGTAGCTCGCCGACCACCGCACCAGGACGTGCTCGAACTCCGGTAGCGCGCGGCGCAATTGGCCGAGCATGTCTTGCCCGGGTACTTCCCCGATGCCGCAGACGGTGACCAGACGCTCAACCCTCGGCACGGTCGACCGCCTCCCGAGCCCGTGCGCGGTCGGCCTGCTGGCGGCGCATCAGCGAGACCTCCATCGCTATGTAGGAGATGAAGCCGAGTGTGTACAGCACCGGTCGCACGTAGTCGCGGCCCGGGTACTCGGAGTCGGTAAACGACGACAGCGCCACCTGCAGGAACAGCGCCGACACGATCGTCGACTTCCACAGGAAGATCCGGCCGACGTCGTTCGTCCACCACGGCGACCGGAACCCGTAGGTCAGGCCGAACAGCGACATCATGATCGCGATCGCCATCAGGCAGGCGTCGCCCCAGAGTTCGTCCGGCACACCGGGAAAGAAGACGTTCAGCAGCCACACGACCGCGGTGGCCACCCCCGACAAAATCAGAATGTAGGCGGCACCCTTGAGTACCAACCGTCGCGGTTCGCTCACCCTCGACCTTCCTGCGCGGCGCCGCGGCCACCCCACGACGCGGCGAACATCTCTGTCCACCCGTTCAATCGCATCTGTTCACGCAGTGCGTCGGTGCTGGCTTTCGATTCGACCGCCAGACGTTCGGCGGCCGCGCGACGCTGCGCGGACTTCTCTGCTTCGATCTCGTACTGCCGCGTCGCTCTGCGCGCGGCTTCGCGGTCCTCATGCCGCGACCATGGCCAACGGATCATGTGGCCCCTCCATCACGGCGAGCGGCCCCGAGCTCTCCTTGGATGACGTCGCGCACGGCTTGCATGAAGTGCGCGTTGGCCTGGTCGCTCGCGTTCTTTTCGGTGAGCGCGGTAGTCAGTGTGCCGATCGCTTTCGCGTCTTCGACTGCGCGCGCGTCGGCCTTGTTCAGGCGGTCTCTGAGGTCACCGAGGCGCTCCTTGTGGGTGACGCCGAGAACGATCCGCTCCGTGAGCAGCGCCCACATGAAGAGCACGACGACGATCCCGAACAGACCGACGACGCTGACATCGGAGATCGCGCTCGGCGTCAACCACGTTGGCATCGGTTAGACGACGGGAGCGAGAGTCGGCGAGCCCTTCGCAGGGCCGACAGGCAGCGACGCGAACGACGTCAGCAGCGACAGCACGGCGGCGGTTGTTGCGTAGGCGGCGATCTCGCCCCAGTGCACGCTGCTGAATGTCGGCGCGTTGGCGGCGTCCTGGACCACGGGGAGCGCTCCGGCGAACGCGGCGATGAACGTGCGGCCGGCGCGGATGAGTGCCTCGATGGTCGGGTTCGTCGACGTGATCGACCGGTCGAGCAGCGCGAGCAAAACGGTGGCGGCGGTGCCGATCGCGGCGGCCTGCAGGGCGGTACTCCAAGGCACGGACATCACGGTGACGCCACCGACGAGGAACAGCAGGAGGAGCTGGGCGAAGGTCTTGGTCGCCCGCTCGATCAGGTCCTCGATGAACAGGACAGCGGGGTTCGTGCGCGGAGCGCTCTGGGCGGAGCCGGTGAGGTCGTTGTGTGTCATGGTCACTTCTCCTTGGGTGCAGTGCTGACGCTGGACGGATGCCACAGCGCGAGATCGTGTTCGAACTTCTGCTTCTGGCCACCGTCAGCGGTCGGCGCCTCGAACCCGGCGGGCCAACCCCACGGCCCCTCATGGCCCTTCAGATCGTCGTAGCGGTCGCCGATCGCGCCGCCAACGAGGTAGCCGGGTTCACCGAATCGTCGGTAGATGGTTCCGCCCTGGAATCGCTGGATCGTGCCGACACCGGGGATCGTCCGGTGACGCTCGATCGGGAACCCAGCGAGACCGGCCTCGAAGTCCATTCCGGACCAGGTCTCGAAGATGTCCTTCGGGACGGCGATAGCTCGGTCGCCGGCCCGGTGCGTCTTGCGGACGTCGGGGTGCCAGTACACGGTGCCGTTCTCGTAGTGGACGTACCGGCCGCGGCCGTCGGGTCGGGTGGGGAGTTCGTCGACGGCGAGTCGCTTTCCGATCCACGCGCGAGCGCGCTCGGCTTCTGCGTTGATCTCGTTGATGACCGGTGCGGGAGCTGCGCCGCCCTTGACCATCCAGTCGTAGTGCTCGCCGGCGATCTTCATGTACCGGGCGTGGTACTTGCCGCCGGGGGCGAGGTGGTACGGGCAGCTTGTGCCGAAGAACTCGCGGTGGAATCGGACGTTGGTGCCGGCCTTCGGCCTGCCGAGTTTGTAAAACCAGCAGAGGGCCGCGGTCCACTTCGCTCCTGCCGCGATGACGGTGTCCGAGATTGGCCAGTCCTTCGCCGCACCAGCCGAGTTCGAGTGCTCGATCGCGATCGACTCGGCATTCGAATTGCTGTTGCCATTCGACCAGGCGGTGTCCCCGTCGTAGACGAGCTGGCCGACACGTCCCGACGGCTCGATCTGATAGTGGGCCGACGCCTGCCGGGACTGCCAGGTGTTCCACGAGTCGAGGGTCGTCGAGATGCCCGCATTGTGATGCAGGGTGATGTACCGGACCTTTCGCCCGCCCCGGCCGGAGCTGAAGTGCTTGTTCATCAGCCGAGTGAGGTCAGGCTGGACCTTGAAATAGTCGGGCATGATGGCTCTCTCCGGGTTCGACGTGGTGGATCGTCGCCCGGCCCTCGGCCAGCAGCTATCCCCAGAATAGACCGCGACCGCTCAGATGACGGGCAGCCCGCCCACGGCGCGGGTGTGACCCCGGCCGTGGGCTGAGCCGACCGGACTATGCCGCTGAGCCGAAGTATCCAGCGACGATGTACGCGGCGTGGTTGTCGAGCACCTGGCGGCCGCGGTCGTACGTCGAGAGGGTGGTGGAGACGTCGGAGTGCCGGGCCGACAGCTGCACAGTGCGCGGCGACGCGCCGGCGTCGAGAGCGCCGACGACGAACGTGTGGCGCAGCGTGTGCGGCGACACCGTGACCGCGGTGATGCCGGCGGCTTTCGCGCACCGCTTCACCACCCGATCAGCGGAACGGCGCGTCATCCGTGTCCCGTCGCGGCGCACGATGAGCGGGCCCTCGGCGCGGTCGCCGATCGCGGCGTCGACGGCGCGTTGCACCGCGGGCGGCATCGGCACCGTGGCGGGCTTGTTGCCCTTGCCGACGAACCTCACGCACCGGTGGGCTTTGGCGATCTCGTAGCAGTCGCCGACGTCAAGGCCGCACGCCTCGGACACCCGCAGCCCGCACATCCCCATCAAGAGGATCAGGGCGTGGTCGGCCGGACTCGACGCGGCCGCCGCGGCGATGAGGCGCTGCATCTCGTCGCGCGTCAGTGCGATCCGCTCATCCGGCCGTGGGGTGGCGCGCGGCCGGCGGACCAGACGGCACGGATTCTTGGTCACGAGGTCGTCGTCGAGGGCGAGCTCGAAGAACTGCGACAGGGTGCCCACACGGTGATAGATCGTGATCGGCGCGTTGCCGCGCTCGTCGCGCAGCCACCGCATCCAGATCTCGATGAGCGGGCGGGAGGCGTCGGAGATGGGGTGCTTGTTGTTGAGGTGGCACCACATCAGCCAGGCGGTGAGGTCCTGGCGGTAGGTGTTGCGGGTGCCCGGGGATTCCCAGCGGGCGAGGAACGATTCGACGTACAGGTCGACGTCGGCGAGTGAGAGCGCGCACGGCGCGGTAGCGTGAGACACGGTCATCCTTCAGATAGCAGCTGAATGGGTGGCAAGGCCTCGGATGGTGTTGGCGCACCGCCGGGGCCGCTCTTGTTTCTACCCTTCGGGTTGCTGTCTGCGCCACTGGGATTCGCACACAGCAGAACGGCCCGACCCTTTCGGGTCGATGATCCGGCCTCAGTCGAGGTCGGGGGGCTGTTGCGACGAGGAGCCATCCGGCGACGACGCAGGTGACGATGGCGAGGACCGTGTCGAGGACCATGCAGGCTTGGACGCAGCCGGCGGCCGGACGGTTCCCTGCGATGATGGCCGGGTGACCGATCGTGAGACGCTGCGCGCCGCCGCCCAAGCTGTCGCATCTGTGATGCGGCGTCGGCAGGCTGAGCATCAGGTGCGCACCGACGGCGGGTGGGTCGAGCCGGACCCCGACCTGCTCGAGCTGGTGGTCGAGTGCGAGGACGTGATCTACAGCCGCCGGCCCGAGGAACCCGACCTCACCGACCGACTCGCCCAGGTGCTTGGCGACGACTGGGAACCCTAGATTTCAAGGTTCCGGCCCCAACCTTGAATTTGCCGGTGCCGATTTCAAGGTTTGGATGACCCGCCCATATCGGCGTTTTCAAGGTTGGATGAACCCGCCCATATCCGCCCAGTTGGGTGCCAGAGGTTGAATTTTAACCGTCGATGTAACTCGGATCAGCAGCCCCGCCAGACGCCGTCGATCAGGAACCCGTGGAGGCCGCAGTCGTCGCAGCCGCACGAGGGCGTGACGGTCACCGGGTCGGTCGTGACGATCGTGTGGCCGTTGTCGAGCTGGAGCAGCGGCGCGGTGTGCAGGACGATTGACGGGCGCCTGCACTTGTGGCGCAGCCGCACCCGCCCGTCCGGGTACCAGACCGTCTGCACCCGCCCGTGATCCACGATCCGGTCGTAGCCATCCTCGGTGAGGTCGGGCATGTGTCGGTGACGCTCATCAGTCTCCTTCGTTGGTGAAGTGCTGGCGGTCGCAGCCGGGGTCGTCGCAGTCGTGGCGGAAGTCCTGCCGATGGTTCATGGCCGGATCATCTGGGCGTCGATCCCGATACCAGGACTGCCGCCCACTGCGGTGATGTGGATGGTGATCTTGTGCCCGGTGATGAACGTGAACGGGCCAGTCGCGACACCCTGAGTTTGTCCCGCCGCGATCGTGACCGAGGTACCGGCGATGGTGACGCCGTTGTCCCGCAGCTCCACTGTCATCGACCCCGATCCGTCGGCGGTGCCGAGGAAATAGGCCACCGCACCCACCACTCGGTTGGTGGTGATGTACATCGGGATCGAGGCCTGGCCCACCGCCCGCGCTGACGGGAACATGCCCTTGATGACCGGCTCCCACGCGGCAAGCTGGTCAAACGTTTTGCGGGTAAGGAACTGCTGTGAGGGAGCTTTCACCCCGCCAGTGATGACCCACGCGTCAGCGATATTGGCGATTGCATCGGTGTTTCCCGCGTTGGCGTAGCACTCGATGTAGAAGCTGGACCCGATGTTGTCGGCCAGTGCGGCGTGGGTGTAGCTCATGACCTGTCCGTCAGGCATATGGATGCGGATACCGTTGCCGCTGCGGAAGAACTGGACCTCGTGCTCGGTGAAGTTGTCCTGCGCTAACGCGGATGCGAAGACCACATCAGGACCGATATTCCCGAACGTCGGCGTACTGCCGCCGGTGATGTACTGAATTTGCGCCGCGGACGGAGTGATCACCAAGTGCAGTGCTGCGTCGGGGAACGGCGCGGCCAGCGCGGTCATCTTCGTCTTCGTCAACGTGATGCAGATCGACCCGCCATCGGTGGTGCGGCCTGTCTTGTTCCACTTCCACCGCAGCCCGCCGCCAGTGATCAGTGCACCCGCATCACCCGACAGATACCCCGCCGCCCCGCCTGCTGCTGTGGGCGCGAAGGTGAGGAACCCGTTGAGCACCCGTAGCGCCGCGCCGGCAGCCGCGTTGTCGAACAGCGACGGCACAATTCCGCCAACATCGAAGTTCGGTGCCACTGCCGCCGCTGTGTTGGCCTTGTCCCAGTACGCCACCTGGTGCTGTGGGGTGTTGCGTTGCAGCCGGGAGGAGAACCGCCGCCGCAGATCAGTGTCCGGGACCAGCGCAAGCAAGGTCTGCACCGCCGACGCCAGATCAGCGCTGGGGATACCGCCGCCGGGTTTGGTGTACTTCGCTGCGATCGAGCCCGTGACGGTGGCCGCGAAGTTCGGATCATCACCCAACGCTTGCGCCAGCTCGTCGAGAGTGTCGAGCGCGCCGGGTGCCGCGTTGATCAGGTTGTTGATCGCCGTGGTGATCTGACCGGGCGTTGCGGCGTCGATCGCCGAACGAGCGGCAGCCGCGTTCGATGCCTTCACTACCGCTTTGCCCACCGTAGTGGCGTCGGTCAGGCCGTCCACCGTCGTAGTGCCCCCACCGGAGGCGACCGTCCACGCCGCCAGCTCCGTGGCATCGAACGTCGCACGGCTCGTCCCCGCCGCGGTCCGCTTGCCCGTCGTACCGTTCGGCAAGAACACCGGATCATTGATCGCATACGCCGTATTGGGCTGCCAGCGCGGGGCATAAGTCTCGTCTAGAACCGTTCGTGCCCCGGACTCCGGGTCGGCCAGGATCCCCTCGACGAGCGGACCGGTGACCTCGGTATCGACGTTGGCGTCCATCCACTTCTGCACGGCCTGGGACAGGCTCGTCACCGGCGACTTGTCCGGCAGGCCCGCGACGATCAGGTCTTGCAGGTCCGCGGGTCCGTCTACGTCGATGGGGTACCGGCGTTTGTCGACTCCGGACACCCACCACGGTCCGTCGGGCAGGTCGGTGGATGCTTCGACGTCGAACTGGTACGGGACGTCGCGCCACGACTTCCCGGGAGAGACGAGTTCGCCGTTGGCGTCGAAGAACTCCTGGCGGGGTGTGAACTTCGCCATCCCGCCGCCACGGGATGCGGGGCCCTCGACGGTGAAAGTGATGACAGACATCAGGACTCCTCAGGTGTGACGACGAGGGTGTAACCGAGCGCCACGATCGCTTCGGCATGAGTCGAAACCCCGGGGTCTAGTCGAATCACGGCATCGGACTCGGGGTCGGTAGAGGCGTACGGGGTGAGACCGTTCAGCAGGTTGCCGTCAGCGTCGAGTAGCGCGCCGTTCTCGTCAGCGTGAAACACAGCAGCCTCGGGCTGGATGTGTGACTCTTCGATCTGCACCCGGAACGTCGCGTTCGTGATCAACGACATTCCCATCACATCGACAACGAGCACCGCGAGATGCGTGCCGTCGTCGGCTCGGTACAGCTTCGTCGTCGGCGGGTGCCATGGCAGGTCTTGGACGTACTCCACTCGCATCCCAGTCACCTCCAGAAGATCCACAAAATGCCGGTCGCGCCGCTTCCGCCGGCACCAGCATTCGAGTTGCCGAACGCGGCCTGCCCGCCACGGCCGCCACCGCCGCCACCGCCGCCACCGGGGTATCCGCCCGGCCCGCCGGCGCCGCCGTAGCGGGTCGTTCCCGTCGTCGCGGTGCCGCTGCCGCCACCGCCGCCGCCTCCACCACCGCCGCACTTCGTGCGGGTCGCAGCACTCACATTGCCGCCCGCCGTGCCAGGTTGGCCGCTGTCCAGCCTGTCGCCGGATGTGCCTCCGGCACCAGCGGCACCCAACGCAGATGCCTCGCCAGCAAGCCCGGGGAACGAGTCGTAGTTACTGCCCTCGTTGCCTTTTCCGCCGTTGCCGCCCTTGCCTGGTGTCGACGTCGTCGGAGTGAAACCGAACTCCGTTGCTATACCGCCTGCGCCGCCATTGACGTTCAGGAATGACCCGAAGGTTGTTGCCTGGCCCGCTGCGCCGATCGTGTAGGAGACGCTCGCCGGGATGTCGGCCGGGTTGAGCGTCTGTGCGATGAACCCGCCGCCGAGACCCCCGGCGCCGCCGGCTCCGCCGATGTCTGTACTGCCGTTGGCGCCGCTGCGGCCTCCGCCGATACCGATGACTGTCAACTCGCTGATCGGTTCGGGTTTGGTCCACGTACCCGACGTCACCTTGGTTTCCACCGTGTACCCGTTGATGACCGCGTCGGCGATGGCTTCGATCGTGTACTGCACCTGCTGCGGATCACCAACGCCACCGCCACCGAACCAACCGTTGAAAATGCCGTTGATGACTTGCTGCAGCGGTCGTGGCACAGACGGACTAGCGCCCCCTGCCACGTTGTCGGCATACGCCGATGCGCTCGCCAGCGACTTCTTACGCTTCCCCGGCTGCTGCACACCCTGCATGTCGTCGACGACGTTGCCGAGTGCTCCCATGATGAGGCTTCCGATCAGCCCGGACGGGCCGGTCATGCCGGTCATCTGGCCGCGTAGCGTGTCTGACGCGTTCGCGCCCTGCAAATCTGACAGGGGCGCACTATTGGCGGCGTCGTCATGCTCGGGGACGTCGCCGGGAGTCAGGTTCGGTGTCGTCACTGCGACCCCCCTGTCGCCTTGCGGAGGTCGCGTTTCGCCGCCGCGTACCGGGCGGCCTGCGCCGGTGTGACCATCACCGTGGTCTTGTCCTTCCGAACGTAGGGCACCTTGCCGTCCTCGTCCGGAATCACCGCAGCCGGCGCCGACCCCTTCTCCCTCGCCGCCTTCTGCCGCGCAACGAGATCCAGCAACTCCCGCGCCTCGGGTGACAACTCGTCCGCCGGATCATCCGGAGCATCCATCGGCACCCACTCCCCCGGCGAGACCAGCCAGTTCGGGTTGTCGGTCTGCGGTTTCCGGTACTTCAACGTCCGCAACTCGGGGTGATACCGGAACCCCAGATTCCACAACCGCCGAGACACCAACCGCAGGATCGTCACCGGCAGCGGCAGCGGAGCCCCGTTCTGCCCGGGCAACCCGACGAGCGCCCACACCGCGAACTGGTCAGGGTCGTCAGGGTCGCAGTTGTCGACGGTCGGGAAATCTGGCACAGCGATCGGCGACTCCCGCTTCTTCGGCGGCCGGTTCTTGCTGCGTCTGCCCATGACTCCCTCAGTACCTAGGTTTCTGAATAACCGTAACCTGCTGCTCTAGACGACGCCGAGATCGTGGAGCCCCGACATCGTGTCGCGAATCCTGGCCATCGCTTCCTCGAACGGGTCGCGGTTCTTCGCGTCCTCCCCCACCGTGATCGTCCAGTCCGGGTGGAAGTTGTCTTCGTCGGCCGACAGGACGAGTTTCTTGATGCGGTCGACCCACACTCGCCCGGACTGGTCGCGCGGCGCCGTGGTGCCGACCCGGTCCGACAGCCACATGTGGCCGACGCCGTTGTCGCCGACCATCCACGGGCAGGCGTCGAGGATCTTCACCTCGTGCGACGTCCACCGGCGGGTTGCCCACAGGCCGAGTCGGATCACCATCAGCGAGTTCAGGGTGTACGCCTGGTCGGCGCCTTCCTGGAAGAACTCGACGTAGCGGGACCAGCCGAGTTTCTGTGCGCGGGAGGTGAGTTTCGTGTCAGTCCACGCGAGGATGGTGTCGGTGTACAGCGGCCGCAGGAGCGTGTCGATAGCGCCGCCGATCGAGCCGACGCCGTAGCCCATGATGTTGATGTTGTCGCCGACGATGTCGCCGATGGCCTGTATGAGCGCGGAGATGCCCTCGTTCACGCCGGGGGCCGATTTGCCGCCGGTGATGATCTTCGCGACCTTCTCCGGCGTGCGGGTGAACTTCGCCGACACGACCCCGGGTGTCCGGCCGGGCTCGAGGATGACGTACGGCATCCTCTTGTTCGTCGACTTCGCGCCGATCTGCATGTACTCGCCCGGGATCGGCTGACCGGTGATCAGTGAGCGGGTTGTGTCCAGGGCGTCAGAGGTGAACTGGTCGATCGTGTTGAGCAGGCCACCGAAGAGGTTGCCGCCCATGCTGGTTCCGGTGTTGTAGCGTCCGGACTTGTCGGCGATCGAGATCACCAGCGCGCCGTTGCGGAGGTCCGCGCCCTCCCACGGTAGGTCGTCACCTTCGAGCCAGCGGTCGGCCTGCACCGACAGCTCGGCGTCTTCCATCATCGCGTGGAAGGCGTCGTGCCAATACTTCATTCGGATGATCGGCATCCCCCACAGCACGCCCGACGCCATGGCCTGGGTGAACGACACGGGGTTCGGCACGATCTGCCAGGTGTTGACGTTGAAGCCCTCGACCCAGTCACCGAGGTCCATCGGGTCGTCGGGGATCGTCAGCGGCGTCTCGTCGCGCATCAGGTTCAGGAACAAGGTGGTGAGCGCGCACCAGTTGACCGGGCCAAGCAGGATCCACGCGCGCAGCTGAAAGATCGCGGGGAACAGTGGCGACGGGAAGCACTCGATCCACTTCAGGTTCTCGTAGTCGTGGAGGAACGTCGCGGTGATCACTTCGTCGCCGGTCGAGGTCAGCTCGATCGACACGTCTTCCATACGGCCGCCCCACCGTGCGCCCACGTAGTCGGCGGTGATGTGGACGTTCACGCCCTCCTCGCGGAGGTCGCGGCCTTCGAAGTCGAGCATCCACTGACCGAGCGGCGAGTCGGCGAGCACCACGATTTCTGCTGTGCCCGTGTCGTTGTCGACCCACTCGAACGTGTACGACAGCACATCGGTCGCGACGTGCTGCAGGTGCCACTCGGCATCCCACAGCCGCAGGATCGGGTCCTCGCGGCGGGCGCGCACCTCGTCCCGTTCGGCCTGCTGAGTGGCTTCGAGGATCGCGTTGCACTGGTCGAGCAACGACTGCGAGTCGTAGTCCTCCATCGCGGAAACCGCCCGGGCCGCGCGCGCCTGGACGGTGGCCTTGGCTTCTTTCGTCAGGAACGCGCTCACACTCGCCCCCAGGGCTTCCGGAATCGCAACGGCTGGTGGCACTCAACTCGCATCCCACCAGCCGGGACCTGAACGGCCTGCACGGTGACGCTCTGCCGCTGGGTGGAGCGCGGGATCAGGTTCTTCGGGAAGTCGCCCTGGACCGGCATCTGTCCAACAAGGTTGTGGTCAAACGCATCCCGCACCGGAACCCTCCCCGGCTCGGGGGTCGCGACGAGACCACCCATCGCGGTGGTGATGTTGGGGTACAGCAGGGTGCGGGTCGGGTATGCCCCGCCCGGCGCCCGGTTCCACGGCTTCCCGGTCCAGGTGTTGTCCGGGAGCCGTACCTGTCCGCGGGTGGTGACCCACGTGGGCGCCATGTCGACGCCGGTCGGGTTCTCGATTTCGAGGGTCTTCGTCCCGGGGGTGGTGAACTCGACAGCGGTGGGAGTGTTGGCTTCTCGCCAGAACGGGTCGTAGGCCTTCAGGTGAATCTCCCAGATCCATGACCCGTGGTGCTGCGGTAAGAGTTCGGCATCGTAGGTATGCCCGGGGGCGAGCACGACTTCGATCCACCGTGTCGATTCGTCTGTCTCCCATTCGATCCGCGCTAGTTTCGACTGGTCGTAGTACGGATCGAGTTCGAAGCTGAATGCCTCGCGCAGTCGTCCGTCGATGACGCCGAAGGTCTCGTTGACCAGTTTGCGGCTCACTGCGACGGTGATGACCGGTTCCATGATCGCGGTCTTCACGGCGCGGAGCATGCCGCCGTCCATCCGCACCGGGGTTCGCTCGATTTGTCGGATCGGGGCTTCGACGATGTCCCGCCACCCGCCCTTGAGGAGCTTCACACCGGTGGTGCCGGCATCCTCGCCGTGGATCGGGTGGATGTCGCCGTCGTCGCATCCGACGATGCGGATGTTGGATACCTCGGAGACGCACGTCATCACTTCACGTACCTCCGCATCCGGCGTCGCCGGTCCTGGTCGACCTTGCGCACGACGTCGTCTCCGTCCTGGGGGTTAATCACGGTGAGTTGCATAGGGCCGCCGCGGAGGAACGCGTCGACGAGGTCGATGAGGTCCTTCTTCGTCGCGGTACCGTCCTCGCCCTTGTCCCGCGGGTTGTCCTGCATGTAGGCGCCGACGGCGTCGAGGATCGGCGGCTGGACGTCCATGCCGACGATGCCCAGCGCGGAACCGACCTGGCCCGAGATGGCCGCGTTCGCGACACCGCCAGCGCGGTCGCCGAGGGACGTGCCTTCGGTGTTGTCGTAGTTGCCGAGCAGCCCTGGGTTTGCGGCGATGAAGTCGTCGAGCCCGTTGTGCAGCGCGGTCTTCACCAGCCCGCCGAGCTGCGCCGACAGCGCGCCGCCGCCGATGGTGAACTCCTGCGCCTCACGCTTCTTCGTGTCGTCACCGCCACTCTCTCCCACGTTGTAGCCGCCGCCTGGGTCCTCGCTCGGCGTCAGCGTGGGAGTGTCCGACGGTGTCACCGGGGCAACGTCGGTCGGTGTGGTGGTCGGGTCGGGAGCAGGGGCGGGTGCGGGCGCCGGGGCGGCAGGCGCTCGCTTCGCCGCCTCGTCAGCCAGCTTTCGGGCCTCTGCCTCATGCGCGCGCATCTCGTCTAGGTAGGCCTGTCGCCCGCCGGAGAACGCCTCGTCGGCAGTCGAGATCCCGGGCCGTTGCTGAAGCCAGAAGATGTTCTTCCACATGTCCTTCGACGCGCCGGGATCTTTGCGCTTCGTGTCGAGGCGGTCGAGGAACGCGGCGATGTTCTTGTTCGGGTCGTCGCGGCCTGGGTACGAGGTGTCCTGCTGGAACACGCCGTGCCAGGCTCCGCCGCCGCCGATCGCCTTCGGGTCGAGGTTGGATTCGCCGCGTGCGGTCGCAAGGATCGCGATCGCCTCGTCGTGGGAGTAGCCACGCTTTCGCGCCTCCCAGTAGATCGCGTCGGCGACCTCCTGCTTGCTCGAGTTGCGGGTGAGCTTCCCGATACCCGCGCCGGCTGGGATCGCTGTGCCGCCAGCGCCCGCACCACCGGCTGGGAGCGCCGAAGGGTCGCCGCCACCCAGCGACGTCGGCGCCCCCGCGCCCCCACCGCCGCCGCCGAGCGACGCCGGCCAGTTCTCCACCCAGACCGGGATTACGCCGCCCTTGTCGGCCTCCGCCGCCGAGTTGAACGCCGACTGGCCGCCCGAGTTGCCCCACGACCCGCCGAGCCCCGACCCGATCGGGGTCGACGCGCCGCCCCCGAGGTCACCACCCGGCGCCGTCCCGACGCCGATACCCGTGTCGAACCCGGGACGCGGGCCGCCGCTCAGCGCGCCCGCCGGCACTTCCTTGTTCGCCATCACGTGGATGTGGTTCGAGTGCTGCCCGAACACCACATCCGATCCGTAGATCGGGATGGCATCCTTGCCGGCGGCCTCGGTTCCGCCGATGTTGTAGTAGTTCCACTGGCCGTCGCCGCCGCCGTAGATGATCTGCCCGAGGTCGAGTGCCTTCCGGTTCGCGAACAGCCAGGCGGCGACGTCGTCGCGGTTGTCGAGGTCGAGCGCCATCCCGCGCGGGTGGTAGCCGCCGTCGTCGAAGTGGTCGGTCTTGGCCGAGGTGATCTTGATGTCGGGGAACTGGCGCCGGACCGCTTCGGCGAGGGACCGGTTGACGGTTCCGCCGCCCATGCGGGCGACCTCGTCCTGGGTGAGCAGCGGACCACCGCCGGCGAACCCGGGTAGACCGCCGCCGAGTGCCGCGCCGGTCAGCCATGCCGGAGGCGTCCAGCCGGAACGCATCGCCTCGAGGAGCGGCAGGGTGCGGGCGTTCACCGCGTGCGCCGGGGAAACGAACTCGCCGTTCGACAGCCACGACAGGATCGAGTCCGACGTCGCCGTGCCCTTCCCGCGGACCTGGCCGCCGTAGGCGAAGGTCGGGATCTGCGGCATCGAGAACTTCTTCCCGCCGACGCCCGGGATCCAGTCGGGCACCGTGAAGTTGACCTTGCCGACGGTGTTGTTCCACAGGCGCGCGATCGAGTTGAACACGGCCTTCGCCGCGTTCTTGATCGGGTCCCAGATCTTGCCTGCGAGGTCGCGCATGGTGGCGGGGAGGCCGCGGAAGAAGTCGATGACGAGGTTGAACTTTTCGACGACCCAGTCCTTGGCCAGTGTCGCCTTGTCGCGGATCCCCTCTGCGAGGTTGGTGAAGAATCCGACGACCCGGCCGACCATGTCCCATACCCAGCCGCCGACCGACACGAGGATGTCTCGGAAGAACCCGAACACGATCTGCACGCCGGACCACCAGGTCGTGATGATGGTGCGGATAGCGTTGAACGCGGGCGTAACCACGTTGTTCCACAACCACATCACCACGGACCCGACCGCACGGAAGATGGTCATCCACGAGTTGAAGATGAACTTCACGACCTCCCAGACGCCGCCGATGATTGTGCCGATGAACGAGAACGCCGGCTGGATGATGTTCTGCCACAACCAGGTGATCACCGTGCCGAGCGCCTGGATCACGGTCGAGACCACACCGAACTTCGACTGCAGCGCGGCGAGGATCCCGATCGGCCCACCGAGGACCGCGGCGAAGATCTCCCAGTGATCCATGACCCAGCCGATAGCGGTCGCGATCCCGTTGAAGGCGGGCTGTATCGCGTTCTCCCACAGCCACTTGGCGATGTCGCCGAGCTTCTGGAACCCGGCCTGCAGGGCGGGCCACACCGCGTCCCAGGCCGCCTTGATGACGTCCCAGACCGCGGTGAATGTGGACTTGATGGCGCCCCAGATGGTGTCCCATAGGCGGCGTCCGGTCTCGGTCTTGGTGAAGAACAGGTACAGGCCGGCGGCGAGGGCAGCGATCGCGGTGATGATCATGCCGATAGGCGATGCGGCGAAGGCCAGCGACAGCAGCGTCCACGCGGTGCGCACGATCGCGATGATTGTCTGCACCGCCTTGAACACCTTGAAGGCGCCGTAGGCAACGAGGACCGCGCCCGCGACGGCGCCGATGGCGGTCGTGAACGGCTGGAGCATCTGAAGGATGCCGGTGACCAGCGGCATCATCTCGGCGAGTGCCTGCACGGCGAGGACGATCGACGGCACGAGTACCTGCAGCGCAGCGCCGAGCGCACCGCCGATCATCGACGCGAGCTGCCCGATCACAGGGCCGAGCGCGACGAACAGCTCCGAAATCGGTTGCACGGCAGGCATGAGCGCCTGCAGCAGCACGATCAACGAGTTTCCGACCGTGGCCAGCACCGGGCCGAGGGCCTGCGCGAGCGCGCCAATGATCGGCCCGGCGAGTTCGACGAACGTCGCAATGAGCTGCCCGAGGACGGGCATGACCGGGGCGAGCGCGGTCGCGATCGCCGAGATGGCGGTACCGAGTGGCTGCATCGCCGGTGCGATCGCCTGCAGCCCTTCGCCGAGCGCGGTCACGAATCCACCGACCGCGGGCGCGATCTGGACCAGCAGGTTCGACAGGGCGGGCGCGATCGTCGTGCCGATGATCCCTGCCAGTTGCAGCAGAATCGGTAGCACCGCCCCCATGCCAGCGGTCATCGACTCGAAGAACGACACCAGGGCGGTCTGGCCGGGCCCGTTGACCCACTCCGAGATCGTCGACAGCGACGCCTGCAAGTTGCCGAGGAAGTTCCCGCCGGCCGCGGTGCCTGCCGCGTTGAAGACGCCGCCGATGATCGAACCGAGCTCGGAGAGGACCTGCCCGAACTGCTTCGCGACGGCCACCGCCTCGCGGAAGTACCCGGCCATGCGCCCGGACTCCTGCGCCTGGATCAGCATCTCGGAGAACCCGCGGGTCGCACCGGCGAGGCCGTCGGTCATGGGCGAGAAGACCTGTCCTGCACCGGCTCCAACCGCAGCGAGACCAGGGATGAGTTCGCCGAGCGCGCGTCCGAAGTTGCCGGCCATGTTCGACGACGTCCCGAGCAGCGTCGACATCACGCCGAGGCCTCGGGTGGAGTTGAGGAACCCGATCGCGGCGAGAGCGCCGTCGTTGAACCCGCGCGTCACCCCCACGAGCGCCGAGGTCAACAGCGGAACGTAGTTGTCGGTGAGCGGCTGGATCTGGGCGGCGAGGTTCGCGAAGAGCGCGTCCTGCACCTCGCGCTTCATGGCGGCCCACGCGGGCTTGACGGCCTGGATCGCGAGGACGAACGCGCGGGCGTTGGGTGCAAGTTTCGCCATCGCCTGGGCGGCCTTGTCGACACCGCCACCACCGGCGGCACCCTTCTGGGCTTCGGTCACCGCCTCCTGGGCGCGCTGGACGGCCTCGGTGGCGTCCTTCAATCGCTTCTGGGCGTCGACGACCTCGTCGGAACCCTCGACGCCCTTCCGCCGCTGCTCGTTGGTGTCCTCGATGAGATCGCCGTTGCCGCGCTGTATTTCGGTCAGGCGCAGTTCGGCCTTCTGGTATGCGAGGACCGCCTTCTGCTTCTCGCGGGAGTTCTTGAAGTCACCGCGCGCGAGCTCATCGCGGGCGTCGGCCAGGTCGATCGCCGCTTCCTTCTCCGACAGCGCGGCGCCGCGGAGTTCCAGGTCGAGGTCGCGGAGCTTGCGGCGGGCGTCGTCGCGAGCCCGACCGACGTCCTTCTGGGCGTCGCGTTCATCCTCGATCGCGTTCGTGAGGTCGCGCTGCGCGTCACGTACCTGTTTGGCGTTGTCGACCGCGGCACCACCGCCAGACGCGGACGCTTCGCCGAGCGCTGAGAACGCATCACCGACGCCGGATAGGCCGGTCTTGAGCGCGGCGAATCCGGTTGCTGCGGCGGCGATTCCTGCGATGCCCGCACCACCGGCAGCCACACCGACCGAGGCCAGCGCGGCGCCGAGCGCGGCGATCACCGGGAGCGCGGCACCGGCGGCCATCGTCGCGCCAGTCAGGATGGTCGTCCACTTCGCTACCGAGCCGAGCGCCGACGAGATCCCTCTGGTGAGACTCTGAATCCCCCCACGGCCCCCGGCGAGGCCGCGTGAGTTGGCCCGCACGTCGACCTCGAGAGGGTTGGCCTGTAGCCACGACTGCATGGCGATGTGCGTGGCTTGCAGAGACGCCATCGATCGGGCTGTGTCGACGCCGACGCGCACCGTGAGCGGGTTTGTGTTCAACCAGGTCTGCAGGGTGCCGTGGACCCGCTTGAGTTCGGTGAGCGCGCCGCTGGAGTCGATCGAGAGGGTGGCGGTTACCCGGACGTCGCGGATGCGTTGCAGCTGCGCGTTGATCCGCGCCACCGTGGCCTGGGTGTTGCGGACCATGCCGTCGGTCTGGCGTGTGTACGACTGGCCCATCCGGCCGAAGGTGACCTCGGCGTTACGGCGCAGGTTGTCGAGATGTCGTTGCGCGGCGCGGGACGCGATAAGCGTCGACCGCTCCAACTTCTGCCGAAGCTCCTGATCAACGTTCGACCAGTCGAGTTCGACGCCGACACGAGCTTTCGCCCATTCACCGCCAGGACTGGTCACGCGCTGCCTCCAAGGACAACGCGCCCGGCCCTCGGCCAGCAGCGCGAGCTGCTTCTATTTCCGGTCTAGCGTATCCGAGCTGCCGCTGTCACTGGTGGACGCTGACGTCTGGGGCCCGCTTTGGGCCTGCTGCCACACACTCTGCAGCGCCATGAACCCAGAGGCATCGCCGTCGGCGGCAGCCTCCTCTTCCTCGTCCTCTTTCTCGATCACCCGCAGGGGTGGCTTGTCGAGTTCCCGGGTGAAGCGACCCATCTCGTCCTTGTCGTGGCGGAGCACCCTGCGCCACAACGCCCACACCAGCGCGGTCGCCCGCCCGAACGGCAGCTCGAGGACGTCGACGCCACCAAGCTGGAGCTCGCCGTCGACGAACGCCCAGTTCTGCATCGTCTTGGTCCACAGATGCTCGACGGTCCAGCGGCGCAGCCCGCCGCCGTACATCGACACGAGTTCATCGGCGACGAACTGCATCTCGGTCAGCGACACCGCTTCGTCCGCGGGCCCGTAGAGTCGAGTGAGCAGATGGATGCGGTCGCTATCCCGTGGCGTGCACGCGAACACTACTGCGAGACCGGACAGTTCGTAGTCGGCGTCAGACGCCAGCAGCGCACGAACCATGTCCGGGGTGGACGGCTCGGACAGACGCAACACCCGCCCGTCGAGAGACCAGGCGGGTGCAGCATCGAACCACGGCGGGCCGGCAGTCACTTACGTGCAGTGGATTTCCGCTGTGCGGCCTTCTTCGCCGGGGCCTTCTTCGCCGCCTGTCGGCGTTGCGACCGGTTCGCGCCGATCGGGGTTGGCGGCACCGCGGGTGCCTCCGCATCGTTCTCGGCGTTGAACTTGCGGTACATCTCGGCGACGGACTTGTTGCCCCACAGGTCGAGTGCGGTCGCCACAATCGTCGGCGGGATCGTGACGTTGAAGTCGTTCGCCGGGTCTGTCATTCGGGCCAGCAGGTAGCTGATGGCGGGGCGGTCGAGGATGACGTCGAGGAACTTCATCATCGAGTCGAACCGCTCAGAACCGTCCGGGCTGGTCAGCTTCGGCACGTACAGGTACAGGGTGTAGTCCGAAGGCTGTGTCATCACGAACTGCTGGCCATCGATCGTGATTGCCCGTCGCTCGAATTTCCGGCCAACGTCCTTCGACGAGAACTGCAGCGACTCGGGGATTTCCTCATCGATCGGAGCGAGCCCCAGTTTCGAACGGGTCTCGGGGTCCTCGATGTCGAAGTCGTCGTCGACGTTGATGTCGCGGGTGCTGTCGTCGGTGGTGCTCATTGGACGGTGGTTCCCTTTCGGTGGATGGTGTTTCGATCTAACGGAGGGTGTCGATGACGCCCATGACCTCTCGGAGCGCGTCGATCAGGAACGGATCGGGTTCGATGCCCTTGACCGACGCCGCGAAGAACCAGCCGCGTTGTTCCTTCGGGAGTTTCTTCTTCGCGCCGCCGCCCGTGGGTTCCCACCGGAACTTGAGGGCCTTGCGGGTGACCGGGACGATCGGCGTGCCCTTGGGCCCGTATATGCCTGTGCCGGTGTGAAAGTACTCGGCGTAGTCGAGGGGCGACCCGATGGTGATGTGACATGCGCCGGCCGACCATTCGAGGGTGTAGTCGATGCTCGCGCGGAGAGCGCCTTCGTCGACCGGTGCGCGGCGTTTCGCGGAGTTGGTGACGCGGCGGCCGATGCGGTTGCCCCACCGCTCGGCCGCGGCGCGGTTGTCCTGTTCGATCGTGTGGTGGTGGATGTCAACTGGCATCGCCAGTCGGCTTCTTCCGCCGGCCGGACGCCGGGGCCTGGTCCGCTGCGTCTGCGGGGCTCTCGGGGTCCGAGGCCTGTTCGCCCGCAGCCAGCTCTGCATTGAGCCGGTCAAGGGTTTCGCGGGCCTCGGTCTGTGCGTCGGAGAGGTCCGCTGCTGCGGCATCCGGGTCGACGACGGTCACGCGTCCTTGCGCGATGAGCTGCTCGATCTTCTCGGTGCGCTCGACGGTCACCACCGTTCCCGGTACCAATCCCGCGACACGCTGTTCTGCCCTGATAGTCACCTCAGCCATACCCGCAGGATACGCCCGAACAGTGACCTACGAACGTAACGCTCAGCCGCGCGGGTCGCCGTCGAGCATCGGCACCGACTCGTCAGAGAACAGCGACAGCGGCGCGGTCACCGAGACGTCCATCGTTGACCCGTGCCCGCCGCCCTGCGGTGTGACCGGCCGCCACCCGCCGAGGATGGGTTCGAGGTCCCATTCGTCGTCGGTGTGTTCCTCCGACCAGGCGTGTAGCGCGGCGCGGCGCATGGCCTCGAAGTCGTCAAGGATGTCCCGCGACGCCGAATCCAGCACGGGAGACGACGGGGGGCCGAGTTTCGGGTCGACCGGGAAGCAGCGGTACACGCCCATCGTCAGCGACACCTGGTGATCGGGCGCGACGTCGCGGATCGCGCCCGGGGATCCGCCGGCACCGTTACTCGCTGTGATGCCGGAGAACGCCACCCACCCGGTGCTGCACGTCTCCATCACCGCGGCCTGCGGGGACGTTAGCACCGCCATGCGTTTCGGCACATCGGCACGCGCCTCGACGAGCTCGGTGGCGAGCTGGTCGAGAAGCCGCTTCGCGATCGCGTACGGATTGCAGACCGTCATGACAGACGCTCCACCCTGGGTCGGTCCGGCGACGAGATCCGCGCAGGGCGGCGCGACTTGTACGGGTTCACCGCCATGATCCACTCGTCGACGGCTTCGATCCCGGTCAGCCCCTCGGCGAAGTACGCGCGCGGGTCAACTTCCATCGTGAGGCCCTGCCGCGAGATCGACGTGAGGTTCGACGGAAGCGCACACTCGCCGCCGGTAATGCCACGCAACAGGTCCACGGCGAGCGCGCCGGCCGCGAACTGCCCCTCCGGCGGAACGGGCACGCCGCGCTGGTATTCGATCACGAACGCGCCCGGTGCGTCGTCCGGTGCGTCGAGGTTCTGGTTCTGCGGCCACGGCTGGCCGTCGATGCGGCGCAGCCAGCGCCGAGACCGGACGACGTACGCGGAGTCCGGAACGTCGACGCCGTCGACAGTCACCCTCGTGACCGAGGCGATCGGCCCGGGCACCCACACGTCGTGGTCGGTGACGTGGCGGCAGTTCGAGCGGCAGCCGCACGCGCCGGACGCTCCGGGGTTCCCGACCCCAACGCCGGGCCACCACGCCGGTGTGGGGTCAGCGGGCCCGAAGTAGGTGGAACCGCGGGTCTGCGGCGTGAAGCACGGCCGCACCTTCTCGGCTCTGAGGCCAAACACCTCGCCGGTCAGCGCCCACAGGATGCGGCCGGCGAACGCTTCGGCGGCCTCCTTGTCGGTTACGTCGGCACCGGCCCACAGATCGCGGGCGTTCGACGGGATGACGATCGGCCACTCAACCACGGAAGACTCCTATTCGTTCGTCAGAACCGGGAACGCCCCCGACCCAGCCGGTTGGGGATCGGCTGGGGCGGGGGCGCGTAACCCACCATCCAAGGAGGGAGATCAGGCCAGCGGAACAGCGCCCGCCGTCACCGCGGGCGGCGGAACCTTCGTCTGGAACATCACCAGATGATCCTTCGCCGTCAGCGCCGTGTTCAGCTTCGCCGGAACCGGAGTCGCCGCGTCGTCGAGCTCGACGTTGTACGGTCCGGTGCCCCAACCGTTGGCGTCCTTCGTGATCGCGTTCGTCAGCGAGAACTCCGCACGCTCCGCCTGGATCGCGATCTCGCCGATGCGGGCCGGGCCGATGAACGGCAGCAGGAAGTAGCCGTACGCCTTGGCACCCTGGCACACCTGGCCGGGGATGTCGGTCCACAGCTCGAGCGCGAAGTTCGCGTCGATGTCGTCGTAGGTGCCGACCTTGATGCCCGCGGCGTCGCCGGCCGCGTCGGTCCAGATCGGGTTGCCGGACACGATCTCGTACGCCTCGGGATCGACACCGACGAACTGGATCTCCGCGGTGAGGTACTTCAGGAGGTCCTTCCCGCGGTCGACGAACGCGAAGGTGTCGTCGGCGGTCTTGGGTGCGTTCTCGGTGGCGTCCTCGTACTCGGGGGAGACGGTGACGCTGATGTAGCCCTTGGTGACCAGAGTGGTCTTCGGGCCGACGACGGGTTCGCCGCATTCGTCGAGACGGGTGAAGCGTGCTCGCTTGCCGCGGATGGACGGCCAGGTCAGGTTCGCCATTTCAGACCTCCAGGTCGGTCGTGAGTGTGGTCACGCCCGGCCCTCGGCCAGCGGCTTGCTGTCATCAGGATAGTCCCCGATGCAGGTCTTTCGTTGTTACGCATCGCCTGTGCGCTTGTCGTGCTCGGCGATCAGCTCGGTGCGGGTCATACCGCCGGTGTGCATGCCGGGGTAGCGCTTGCGCATGAACTCGGCCCAGTCGGCGGTGCGGCCGTTGCGGTCGGGTTCCTCGAGATCATCGACGGGGATCACAGGTTCGCCGGACACCAGCGGCGGGTCCGGCACTGGCTGCTCGTCCGGCTCATCAGTTGCGTCCTCACCGATCTCGTCGGCGAGCGCGTCGTCGACCTCGAACGCCAACCGCTGGCCGGTCGTCACGATCCGGAACCGTGTCTCGTCGCCCTTGGTCGCATCGAGCAACTTCCGCGCGATCTGCGACGCCTCACGGTCGTTGCTGGTCAGAATCGTCGGCATGACTCATCCCTTCTAGGTGAGATTCACCAGCACCGCGCTGGTGATGTCGTCGAACGAAATGACGTAGGAACGTTCGGCGATGCCCTGGATGTTGTTGCGACGCCAGTCGATGCGCGCATTCTGCTGTGCCGTGTGGACCTTCACTTCGCCGCGGCGGGCGACGACATCACCGGAGGCGACGATCCAGTACGTGCCGGCAGCGGCGGCCTGCCCGTCGGGACCGGTCGCCGGGTAGTTCCCCAGCGACGCCGGGGTTCCGACGAGCGTGGTCAGCTTCGACCCAGAGGCATGCAGCACCGACTTGTGATCCGCGAGCGAGCCGAGCACCCGCGGGATGTGCAGCGCGCCAACACCTCCGTACTCGCTGCGGAGCCACCCTTCGAGGAGCCCGATCCCGATCTCGAGCGGCACCGCGGTGTCCTCGACGACGACCGTGTCCGGCGACATCAGGGAAGGGTCGGACTCGGACCACAGCTGCGATTCGAGATGAGGGGACTCGGCGGCAGCGAGTTTCGCCCGCGCGTAGGAATCAATCTCAGCGGCGTCCAGGCCGACGGCCGAGCATTCGAATCCCGACCAGGCGCGCAGCGGCATCGCGGTCGTGGTGGGATGGCCGCGGTCGAGGTCCAGCGGTTCGTCGGGAACATCGACGCAGTCGGTCGGCGAGGCGGTCGCTTTCGGCTCCGGCGGCAGGTCGTACTCGATGCCGCTGTAGACGGCGCGATCGCCGCCGTCGGTGGGCATCGACGCGATGGACAGCAGCCCGAACCGCGGCGCCTCCGGCGCGGTCGGCCGGGCGACGTATACGGGTGGTCCGACGGGCATCTCGGCTCCTTCTAGTGGTGGAACGAGGAACGCTCCCGGCTCCCGCGCGGGGAACCGGGAGCGCCCTCATCTGCTCAGCTCGCGACTACGGAGTCTCGGGTTCGATCGGACCGCCGTGAGCCAGCTCGCGCGGCGCCGAGGTCGCACCGTTGACCGCCAGCGGCAGCGTCACCAGAAGGCTCTTGTACGCCCGCTTGTGGACCAGAAGCTTCTCCTCCTGGAACATCTCGAGGTAGTCGTTCTTCCGGATGTTCACCGAGTCGTAGGTGACACCGAGCGAGATGATCTCGCCGCGACCACGAACGAAGGTGCCGGCCGGGTAGACCAGTGCGTTGACCGAGGTCGCGAACGTCTGCTTGACCGAGGCCGAGCCGAAACCGCCAGACACGCCGGAGAACGCGTCCTGCCAGTCGTAGACCCACTGGACGCGGGCGCCGCGTGCGACGAAGAACGCGTTGATCTGCTCGTTGGTGACCTGGTTGAAGTCGACACCCGACCGCAGAGCGAGGTCGGAGCGGACGTGCAGCTTCAGCCAGATCGGCAGAACCACTTCGAGAGTCATCGACTCCGGTGCGCGGTACCGGTACCGCAGGTCCACGATGACCAGCTCGAGACCGTTGAGGACCGACGCAGTCGCCGACGGGCCGAGCTCCTGAGTCAGGTCGACTGCGCTGCCCGACAGGGCCACCATGTCGGCGATCGTCAACTCGTTGACGCGGTGGGCGTGCGCCGCCATCGCCGCCTCGACGTGCTGGCGGGTGAGCTCGGGGTAGGCCGAGTTCTGCAGGATGCCTGCCTCGATGCCGGTGTAGACCACACCGGCGCGCTTCTCGACGAAGTCCGTGCAGGGCACCCGGTAGAGCACCTTCTGGTAGTCCGGATCGGAGGCGTTGGCGATTGCCTGCGTCTCGGTCTCGCGGATACCAACCTCGCCCCCGGAGTAGATCGCCGCGTAGTCGGCGCCCTCGGTGGTTCGGATACCGCCGCGCTTCACCGAGATCTCGGGGACGTCGACGAGGCCCGCGGTGGCGTCGGCGAGGACCGGCGACAGCTCGTACAGGGTCTCCGACGGGGCGCACCAGCCGCCGGCCGCGACGAGCGAACCGCCCTGACCGGTCCGACGGTTCTTCAGGCGGGCCTGGTTGGCGGCGTACTCCATCAGGGCGTTGTCGTCCTGGCCGGACGCGACGAGTTCCTTCGGGTAGTCGACCTTGAAGTGCGCGATGTCTTCTTTCATCGCGACGCCCTCGATACCGCGGGGCATGTTCTCGATGCGTGCCTGTGCGGCGGCGGTGACGCCGTCGAGGTCGAGGGCCTGTCCGGCCTCGTATCCTCGGACACGCGCGGCGGCGGTGATCGAGAACCCGCGGGGCTTCTCGTCCTCGGCGGGCTTCGGCTTCGGGGTCCGCTTGCCGATCGCGGACAGGTCGAACCGGTTGCGCTTGGCCGACGCGAGGACCGGTTCGGCAGCGGTCGGAGCAGCTTCGGTGGACGGGGTGGACTCGGTGCCGGTGCCGGCGTCACTGGTTTCGGTGGCCGGTTCCGTTGCGGCAGCGGCGCTGTCGTCGGCACCCTGGCCGCCTTCACCACCCTCCTGACCCTCGTCGCCGCCCTCGGCAGCTTCGTCGTCGCCCTCTGCGGAGGCATCGGCGCCCTTAATCTCGGCCTCCATCGCAGCGCGGCGGGCCCGGGCCTGCTCATCGGCAGCGTCGAGGTCGGACTGCACCGACCGGGTCACCTGGACGAACTCGGTCAGGGCCTCGAGGCCAGCGAGACCTTCCTCGTCGGTGGGGTCGGTCGCGTTGAGCTCGCCCCACTTCTCGATCGCCTCATCCTGGAGCGATTCGATCGTCGCGCGGTCGACGCCAGCGAGCTTCTCGCGGATCGCATCCTTGCGCTGGTCGACTGTGGGGGCCTGGCCCTCTTCACCGGCACCGTGTGCCGCATCAAGCAGGTCCTGAAGGGTGAGTTCCACCGGAATCTCCTGTCGGGTCGCATCTCGCTATCAATGCGCCCGGCCCTCGGCCAGCGGCTCTGTCCAATACTGTAACCCGCGACCTGCGGGTTAGGTCGTAACCGGCTCCACGGTCCCGTCTCGGTCGTCCGCCCAGGCCCGGGCGTCGCCCTCGTCGAGGAACCGTTTACGGCGTCCGTCGGGCAGTCGGACCACCCAGACCGTGACTGACCCGCCGCCGCAGTTGCAGCCCATCACGCCACCGCCGAACGGGATTCAGGGGTTTCCGTCTCGCGACCACCTATACCGTCAGTAGAACCGAGCGGCACGTCGGTGTGTTTGCCACGCAACGACACTCGCAGTCGATCGAACGTAACCGGGCCGTACACACCAGGGATGGGGTCGCCCGGGGTGACGCCGCCGGATGAGTAGGTGATGTGCGGTAGGAACCCGTCGAAGTCCTTCGACACGAACGGCACCTGGCCGTCGCTGTCGTGGAGCGCATCGGTCAGCGCGTTGCGTCGGTCGGTCAGGCCCGGGGTGTTGACCAGCCACACCGCCACGCCGCCGCCGAGGTTGCCGGCGCCGTTCACTTCGCCGCGGATCGGGCCGTCGGCGTGGAACATCTCGGCCAGCATGGCTGGGTCGTCGAAGTCGCCTACGTCCGGCAGATAGGCCAAGGTCAGGTGGAGCTCGTCGACCGAGACGTCCCCGACCGCGAGGCGTTTCGCGTCCTCGGCCGTCGGGAGGAGTGCGATCATCCCGTCGGTATCGTGGTCGTCGCCGCCGTTTCCGGCGGCCGTCATTTTCCCGAACCACCACCCGCGGCGGCCGCGAGGAGAGCAGTCTCGGCGCGGTCTAGTGCGGCGCGCACCCCGGGCGCGTCGAACACGGCGGATGCGGCGAGCTTCCCTGATCCTTTGTCTCCGCGCTGCTTTCCCGGCCACTGCTTGAAGACGTCGTGGTACAGGTTCGCGGCGAGGCCCTTGATCTGCTCCGGCGTCATGTCCTTGATCTCGGCCTGCAGCGCCCGGACGAGGGACCGGTACGGCGTCGGGGTGGTCGCCCACTTCGCCAGCCCCTTGCCCGTCGTCCAGTACCGATGCAGCTGGTTCGGCATCCGTCCAGCGACGTCGTTGGCGGTGGACTCCACACCGGCGGCTAGCAGCCCGGCCATCTGACCGCGCGCCTTCTCCTTACGCACGTCCGCGATCGCGGACCCGGACGCCTTCTTTCGCTTGTCCGCGTTCTTCTTCCGCTGGTCCTCGCGGTCGGTGTCGACTTCGCCCTTCACCGCGGCGAACGCCTCCTCCGCTTTCTTTCGGCGCTCGGTGATCTTCTGCGCGTCCGATACGGCTGCCGAAACGAGACTAGTCAGGTCGGCGTAGGTGACGGGGCTGTTCGGGTCGCGGCGGTGCACAATGCCGGCGGCAACGAGACCGACGGGCTGTCCGGCTGCGACCAGGGTCTCCGTCCGCGGGATCGGGAAGCCGGGGACGTTGACCGCCAGCGCGGCGACCAGCTCGTACTGGCCCTGCCTGGTCACGTCGCGCCAATCCCCGGACACCGACGAGCGGCGAAGTTCATCGATCTGGCGGTCGTCGGTGCCCGGAACGATCCGGCCAGCCATCCAGATCCCGTGGCGGTCCTCCCCCGCGCGGACGACGGCCACCGTCGATCCGGTGTTGTCGTAGTGAGCGGCCGCGGCCATCGCATCCCCGCCCGGTCCGGCGTGACCAGTGCCGAGGGTGAGCTTCCCGACGGGCAGGTCTCCCGCAGCCGTGCGGACCACGCCCTGATGGAAGTACGCGTACGACGTCGAACTGTGGGGCGGCGGCACGATCTCGCCGTAACCGATGTGCGGGGTGTCCCAGATCGCGAGGTGACCGCGGACCCGTCCGTCGTCGGACACCTGCAGGGCGGTCGGACCCTCCAGCTGCGGGTCGGAGAAGTCCGACAGCTCGTACACGATCCCGCTGGCTGTGAGCGCGGCGGTCAGCGAATCACCCATCGGAGGCTCCCGTTCTATGTGGCTACATCGAACAGTATCCACCACAAGGAACGGACTCCCAGGGTTCGGCGCGTCCTGCGGAAACTACGGACGTGCCGACACGCTGGTCATCTGCGCGATCTCGTCCGCGAAGTGCGGGAAGCCGGCGACGAACACCTCGCCGGTCGACTTCTCGATCCGGACGAGCGCGTTGTTCGTCATCGGCGCCGGCATACCGGGCGGCAGATCGTCTTTCGTGCTCACGATGAAGTGGGTGTCGTTCTCGTAGCCGTCGGGTTGAACGACCTTTCCGGGCACGGCAGAGCTGGCGATCGTCATCGCCTCAGCGAACGTCGATACAGCCATAGCTGTCAGCTCCTTCATCACAACCCTCATCGTACGTCGGGGACCTGCTCGTGTCCTACGCCTCGTCAACCAGACCGCGAACATCGTCGGTCGGCACCAGGTTGTCCACGCGCATCCAGGTGTGGTTCTTCGACGTCGCGAAGTAGCTCGCGGCGTCCGACTGGGCGTTCTGCGCGTCGTAGTACCGCACGATCGGCACGCCCGCCGGCGCGACCACCTCCCACGAGAAGATGTGCCGATCATCGCCATTGATCCAGTCAACGGTCGTCCAACCCCGCGCCCCGACCTCGGTGGCGTCGAGGATGGCTTTCGTCATCGCGGCCTCGGCGCCGAGGAGTTGCACGTCGACGGGCGCGAGTTTCTCGAACCTCGACATCGATCCGTCGCGGTGCCGCCACAGGTCGTTGAAGTGGTGGTGGATGCGGTTGGTCTTCTGCTCCCATGCCTTGCGGAGCTTGACCCACATGTCGCGCACCTGATCGTGCACGGCGGGCGGAGGCGGCACCGCGGTTTCGTCGTTCGACTGGGCGACGACGTCGTAGCCGCGGCGGCGGAGCTCGAGGGCCTGCACCACGCGCTGACAGTTGATCCGCCATTCGAGGCCCTGGGAGTAGTTCAGGTTCGTTCTGGCGAAGTCCTCGTTCGCCTCGAACTGTCGTTGCAGCGGGAGGGTGAGATCGCGGCCGATGACCTTGCGTCTCAGCCCAGGCAGCGGGTCGGCCAGCCATTCCTGCTCGGCCGCCAGCCATGCCGACACCTCGTTGAGGTGGTCGGTTTCGGCGGCGAGCCAGTCGGCGACGTCGGAACGCCACGCGTCTTCGGCGGTCAGCCAGTCCAAGACCGCCTGGTCCTCGGCAGCGACCACATCGGTGTCTGGCTCCGGGGCGAGGTCGAAGGCGGCACTGTCGGTCTCACCGTGTCGGCGTTCCCACTCCTGTTCGGCGGCATCCCACTGGGCCTGATTGCCGGTATCGTTCGCGCGCTGCATCTCGTCCAACAGTTGGTCGTCGGAGAGTCGGCTCAGGTCACTGGTGGGCCGGTCCGACGGCGGGAGCTGTTCGCGGTCGTCGGTCAGCTCGACCGGCTCGGGCGCGGCCGGGGCCGGCTGGCCGCGGTCCTCGCCGCGCTGACCCAGACGGGCAGGGCGTGACAGCCCCTCGGCTTCAGCGACCTCGGCGATCACCCGGTCGGCCTCGTCCGGGTCGTCCGGGCCGATCCGCACCCCACCCGGCCGGATCTCGCCCATCGACCCGTCGGGGCCCTGCAGTTCGTCCTGAAGCTCGTCGTCGTCGTAAATCAGCAGATCGCAGCGGCAGTTGATCACCTCGTGCGGGGCGATCGTGATGGCGTCCGCGGGGTGGTCGAGGAGGAACCCGCCGACGCGGAACCGTTCGGTCAGCGGCACGGTCTGTCCGTCGGCCACGCGGTGGGTCGCGCGGGTGCGTGTGTCCTCGGTGGCCAGCCAGCGTTTCCACATTCGGAGGTCGGGGTCGAGTTCAGAGCGCGCCTGGGCGGCAGCGAGTTTCCCAGCTTGCACGGCGCCGTGGGCCTCGGTCCGGGCGATGCGGCGGGCCTTCCACTGCCACTCCCCCAAGCTCTCGTCATGCTCGTCCCACAGCTCGCGGCGTCGGGCGTTCAGAACGCGGCGGGTGTTGGAGTCAAGGTCGGGGTCCTCGAGGCGCTGTTCGACCTCGTGGATGGTGGCGCGGATCGCGCGCGTCCGGGCGTCGATGTTAAGCACGCGGCCAACCCGGTCGCGGATCTCGTCGATGGACTCACCCTCGGCGAGCGCTTCCATCAGCTCCGGTCGGATGTCCTCGAACGCGCCCTCGGGCCAGATCTTGAGCCGATCGGAAACTTCCTCGAGGTACTGCTGCTGGTAGCGGTACGAGTTCAGCGGGTCGCGGCGGCGGGACTGCTGGAACGCCTCGGAGAACTCGATCGAAACCGACGGAATGACCTGCCGATCGAGCTGCCGACGCCACTCGCCATATGAGCCTTGGACGGCGGCGTCGACGATGTGCGGGCCGTGCGGGAAGGCTGCGGCTTGGACGCTGCCGGGGGCGCCGAGTTCGCGGAACAGGTGGAATCGGACGGCGGTTAGCCAGGCGTCGATCGCGGCCAGGACCGCGGCGTCGATGCGGCGTTCGGCGCGCAGAAGTAGACGCCGGGAGGCGCGGGCCCTATCGGCTTGCCGACGGGACGGCATGGTCGAGCACCTCGGCGAGCGCGTTCCGGGCCGGTGACCGTTGGGTCAGGATGAGACCGCGGGTGTAGGTGTCGCAGGCGTTGACGATGCGGGCGGCGTCCTGCTCGGGTAGGACGGCGGCGAGGAGGTCGAAGGTGCCTGAGATCAGCCGGTCACACTCGGTGTCGTTGTGGGCGAGTAGCACCCGGGTGTGCACTGCGTGGGCGGGCACACCGTCGTTGCGGAGCTGCCCGACCAAAGCTCGCGGCAGGCGGCCCCGTTTCCCTGCGGTGACCAGGGCTTGCAGTACGGCGAACTCGCACACCATCTCGACGGCGCGATCGGTCACAGTGAGGGTCCTTCCGTAGCGGCGGCCGGCGGGTCGTCGCGGGTTTCGGGGATGGCGCGGGTCTGGTCGACCGGGTCGGGGTCGGTGGCGCCCTCTTCTGCGGATGATCCGGGCGTCGCGGGTTCGGCGGTCGGGGCGGCTTTCGTCCAGTCGATGTCGCCGAGGTCGATCAGATCGGCGAGGGCCGGCGCGAACGCCGGGTTGGCGAGGACAAGCTTCTCGGCGAGGAAGCGGCGGTGCTCGTCGGCGTTCGGCTTGTCGCGGTCGGTGAACCCGGTCTCGCGGCGGACGGTCTCGCCGGACACGGCGCCGCGCTCGTGGAGGTCTTTCGCGTCCTTCGACCGGTCGGGCCGCATGTCGAGTGGGGCGGTGTCGAACCAGACGACGTGCGCGTCGGCGTCGGTGACGCCCATCTGCTCGAGCAGCGGTTGGACGACCTGGGTGAGGGCGTGGCACGCCGTCGAGAGAATCGGGGCGACACCGAGTTTCACTTCGTTCTCGTCGACGGCCCACGCTGACCAGTGGTTCGAGTCGGCCATGCCAAGCAGGACAGACGGGTCGGAGTCCATGCCGAGGGCGATACGGCGGATCGCTTCCTGCCTGCGTTCGTGCATGTGCGGGTCGAGTGGGGAGTCGAAGGTGAGGTGTTTGACCTTGTCGACGAGCTCGGGTGGCACCATCGCCATGAACGGCACCACCGACGCCGCGCTGTCGCGGTCGCGGATCGGGACGACCATGTAGTCGGTGAGCTCGTCGGCGAACGAGTAGTCGTCGGGGCGGTCCGTGTCTGCGGTCATGATCGATTCGATGCCCTGCGGCAGGAGCAGCAGCCCGGCGCCGGCCAGGCGGGAATCGACCTGCGCGGACACGTACTTCGTCAGGCCGATCAGCTCCCGGGCGACGGGCATCACCGCGACGACCGGTGCGTCGGGCATCGCGGACCGTTCGGGGTCCGGGGTCCACGACCGGACGAGCATCTGCGTGGCCGGGTCGATGTTCGACGTCGTGATGCCGTCGTTGAGCTTGAAGTTCGGTGAGTCGCCGGTGATCTCGGACGCGGCGTGGGGCGCCCAGTCGATGCGGCCTTCTTTCTCGGTGAACAGCAGCAGGCTTTCGCCGTTGAAGATGAGGTGTTGGCCGTAGCGCTTCAACGCCTGCTCGACCATCGGTTCGTTCCCGAACAGCATCTCGGCGAGGTCGGCGGCCGGGCCGTCCTCGACCGGGGTGGTTTCCTCGTCGAGCTTGTCGCGGCGCCCGATGAACAGGCGCACCTGGGAGCAGGCGCGGGCTTGGCGGTCGCCCATGAAGCGGAGTTCTGGTGTCTCGCGGCGCAACTGCCACGCCTCGGACTGCCAGCGCTGGGCGGGGACTCGTCGGGTGCGGCGGTCGATCTTCTTCTGGGTGAGGACCTGCGCCGAAGCGGTGATCGATTCGCCGCGCGATCCGCGGCGTCCGGACTTCGTCTTCGGGACCGGGTAGGAGGCGACGACGGCGCCCGACGGGACGCGGATGCGGGAGAACACTCCGCGGGGACGTCCGGCCTGCTCGGCGATCGCGGGGGCGGTGGAATCGGGTAGCCGTCGCACAGGTCAGTCCTTTTCCTGGTAGGCGGGGTCGATCTGGGTGGCGATCCCGGACAGCCAGGAGGCGGTGCCGGCGAGTGCGACCCACTGCCACCAGGGGCCTTCGGCGACGAAGTAGCCGGCGGTGGCGACGGCGGCGCCGACCCACACCGACATGCACCAGGCGCAGCAGACGAGGGTGGCGATGGGGTGGTCGGGTCCGAGCCAGACGACGATGCGGGCGCGGATGGGGTGGGTGATGGTGTCGGCGACGATGAGCCGGGTGAGTCGGATGATGAGTCCGATGGTGAGTATGGCTGTCAGGAAGGTCACCGTGTGCACCCTTTCGCGTGGTTACGGATAAGAGTAACCGTGTGAAATGCGGTGCTGGCAGCACTCGGCCCGCCTGCGCGTGTGTCAGGCGGGCCGAGTTCTCTGGTTCCGCTACCCCATCCCCGAGGTAGCGGGAGTCATCTGTTGGCCAGTTCGAGGAGTACGTCGGCGTGGCATTCGAGTTCGAGCGGGCACCAACAGGCGAGGTCGTGACCGGCGAGCTCGGGTAGGCGTTCCGTCAGCTGTCGGTGTGCGTCGGCGTAGGCGTGGCTGAGGTTGTGGCTTGACCAGATGGTTCCGTCGGTGTGCTGAATCCACCATTGGAACCAGCGGACGGCGCGCTGGTGCGCCTCGGATCGGGTGAGGAACGAGCCGATGATCGGGCCGACGTCGCCGGCGTAGACGGTGAACCGCTCTCGGTCCGACGGGACTACCTCGATCATCGCTGGGTTTCCGAATGCGCTGGGCCGTCCGACACTGATTGCGCCTGCGGGCATGCGCCAGCCCTTCGTCCGCTTCCGCTGGATACGTTGCGGCATCAGTGATCACCGCCGACGAGTAGGTCGCGGTTCGCGTCCCGGAATGCGGAGCCGTGTCTGTCGATCCAGCGTTGCGTGACTCGCCGGTCGTGCCGGTCAAGCTCAGGGTTGACCGCGTATGTGCCGTCACGCATGAGGAGGGCGGGCACCATGTTGCGGATGCCGGGGATGTCGATCGCGCATGCGGCGAGACGGGTGTCGAAAACGGACATCAGGACACCACCTGGAAGAGATCAAGCTGTTGGCCAGCGAACCCATTGGCGTGGCAGTCGCATTCGCAGGTGTAGTGCTCGACTGGTGCGACGATGCGGGCGCTGGTACTGGTGGTGTGCTGCGACCAGCCGGGACGGAAGGTGGCGACGATGCCGAGGGGACTGGTGCGGCGGTTCTTCCGGTCGCGCCAGCACACGTGGTTCGGTGGTCGTTCGCGTCCGGCCCAGCACGCCGCGTGCTCGTCGGCGGTGCAGTGTGGCGAAGTCGGCGTGGCGGCGCTGCTCGGCGGTCCGGTGAACCACTCGGCGCGGGCCTGCTCGATCTCGCGACGGCCTTGGAGGTCGAGCGCTTCGAGGGTGATGCGGTACAGCTTCGGGATGTCGCGGGTGTCGACCGGGTACACGCGCCACGCAACCAAGGCTCGGGCGCGCAGCTCGTCGGGCAGGCTGTCGGCCCACTTCCGGACGCGAGTCAGGCTGATCGAGACCTCGCGTTCGGGCTTCCACTGGGTGGGCCACCAGCCGGTGAGCTTGCCACCGCGCACCTCGTAGGAGAACCGGCCGTTTCCGCCGCCGCGCAGGCTGCTTCGGACGTGGTCGACCATCCCGGAGGTGGCGACGATCGGAGCGATGACGCGGTGAGCGTTGCGGAGGAGGTCGATCTCGTCAACGGTCAGGACCAGGGGCGTCATAAGTCGGCTCCTGTGCCGGTGATGGTGTTGTGTTCCTCGGGTTCGGCGTTGCGGCGCTGCTGCAACACCCAAACCACGCGGAGGATGCCTGCGAGGAGCGCGACGAACGCGAGCGCGGACAGCACGCCGTCGGCGGTCATCGGAGGTCGCCTCTCAGGTCGCGGCGGATAAGGCGTTCGACGTCGTCGGCGAGGTTCCACAGACCGAGCGCACCGCGGGCGGGGATCGGCTCGATGAGTTTGCGGGGGTTCTCCAGCACGAGGTGGGTGATGGCGCCGCGGGGTTCGAAGATGCCTGGTGTGCGGTCGCCCCAGGTCGAGCACGTCTTGGTGCAGTCGTCGCCGGCGAAGTGGATGTCGACGAGGTCCGCGACGCCAAGGATGACACCGAGGTCGGTCGGCTGCGGCCAGTGCGGTGGAGCGGCAACCACGGCGTCGCGCACCCGTCGGTCACGCCAACCAGCCTCGGAGGCCTGTTTGCCGGCGTGGATGGCGAGGGGTCCGCGGTAGTTCCACATCTGGGTGCGGTTCTCGATGTTCTTCCCGTGGAAGATCGCCCACGCCCACGGCTGGCGAATCGTCAGAGCTTTCACGAGCCACCGCCGAGGATGCTGCGGAGCACGCGCCGACCTGACGGTGTGAGGTCGCCGTGCGTCACCAGCTCGTCGAGGGCGGCTTGTGCCCGTTTGATGTCAGCGCGAGCCTCGTCCCTTTGACGCAGAGTCCTCGCCTCCATCTTCACCGAGTAGGCGTCCGACTTGTGCTCCGTCTCGGCGATGAGCCACTCCGCGATCTGCTGCGCCTGGTCGAGTTCGGCGAGGAGTCGTTCCATCAGCTCCGGTGCGGCGTTGTGCGCGTCCGGGATTGACTGATCGCGGTTTCCACTCCCCGACCACAGCGTCAGCGGACCCGGCCACGTGTCGAGCCATCGGCGGGCGACGGCCCGCACATCGACAGACATCAGACGCCCGTCGTGTTGACGACGCCGTACGCGAGCAGCAGCGTCGCGGCGATGCCCCAGGCGGCGGCGTGTAGATGGTCTTTCCAGGTGATGTTCATGATCATGGTCCTCTCCGAACTGTTGTGGTGATGCGAACACGGTAGCTTTGCTAGGTCACTGTTTCAAGTGTTACCTATGTTCACCCCGCGATACGGCGTGCTGCGACACCCGTGCGAGGTGTCGCGCCCCGCGACCGGGCCGCCGGGTTCGCGACCGACGCCCCACGCGGAAGTGCCGGCAACACCTCCATCGAGCCGTACACCCCGGCGTCCAGCGCACCCGGCGACCAGGTCGTGCCGGGCTCCCACAGCAGCCACTCATCCGACAGCTGCTTCAGGTCGGCGCCGGCGGCGAACCACTGCCGTTCGGACTTGATGGCCTGGGCGATCGGCTCGGCGCGCAGGATCTTCGACTTCTTCGCCGTCACTTCCTTGATCAACGGGCACAGCGCATCCCGCGGAATCTTCCCCTCGCGTTGGAGCTCGGCCCACGCCTGCGCGATCAGCGTCTTCGCCATGTCGCCGCCGAAGTTCTTCTCCACGACGATGTGCCCGGCCTCGTGCTCGTGGGCGACCAGGCACGCCTTCCGCGACCACTCGTACGAGGACATGTTCGCGGTGTAGTCGGCGCGGAACCAGCCGCGTTTCTCCATGTCGAGGCCGACGACGACGATGCCGGCGGTGTCGCGGCCGCCGCCGGACGGGTCGACAGCGACCACGTTCCGCCGCCATTCCGTTGGCGCGGTGGCGGTGTGGTTACGGATGTCGTCGGCGGTGAGCAGCGCACCCTGGGCGTCGAACGGTGTGCCCTGATAGAGGGCGTTCCAGTCGCGGTTGGTGACAGTCTTCCGCGCGCGGCCCCAATGCGCGAGCAGGGCGCCGATGTCAGCGGCATCGATACGGGGGTGGGTGATCGGTTCGCCCGGTTCACGGCCGAGCGGATCCGCGTAGATCCCCTTCTCGGGGTCCTCGGCGAGCGCGAGGGTCGGGAGGTGCAGGACGTGCCACTCCCCTCCTTCCTCGACGCGCCCGTCCTGGTCGAGCAGTCGGCCGGCGAGGTCGTCCTTGTGGAAGCGGGTCATGATCAACGCTTCGCGGAACGTCGGCGACTTACGCGACGACCACACCGACGAGTACCAGTCCCACACCGATTCGCGGACCACCGGAGACTCGGCCTGCTCGCGGTCCTTCACCGGATCGTCGATGATGCCCAAGTCCATCGGCTGACCGGTCAGGCCACCGCGGACACCGACCGACCGCATGCCCCCGCCGGTGCGGAGCATCCATGCGGCCCTTGTATTCTCGGCGTCCTTGAGCTGCAGGCCGTACTCGCCGCCGTACATGGTGACGAGGTCTCGGGTTGCGGAGCCGTGGGTGACGGCGAGGCTGGCGGCGTAGGAGCCGAGGACGATGCGGTCGCGGGGTCGCATCGTCAGCCACCAGAACGGGAACCACCGCGAGGTGCGTGTGGACTTGCCGGTCTGGGGGCCGATGAAGATCATCTGTCGGCGGTTGGGTTCGGCGAGTAGGCCGATGAGTGCGTTGTCGATCGCCTCGAGGTGCGGGCGCTGGACCTGGGAGTGGTCGTGTTTCAGCGCGAGCTGTCCGGGGCTCGTGGTGTCGTTGACGGCGATGCCGAGTTCAGCGCACTGGGCGGCGAGGCGGCGTTTCAGTTCGAGGCGCGCGGCGCGGGTCATGCCGATGAGCGCGGACGGCGCGACCTCGAGATCGTCGGGGGTGGTCACCGATCCACCTTCCATATCCCCCGCTTCCGGAGGGCCTCCTCGACCTGGCTGGTGACGCCCTGCGGGACCACCAGCACGCCGGGTCTGACGACTACCGACTGCCGCATGCGCCCGGTCACCACGCCGGCGCTGCCGCGCGGCGGGATGCGGCTGGGATCGCCCTGCCCTCCTCCACTGCGCGGTGCGCGCCGGGCCGGGGGTGTCGCGCGCGCGGCGCGGTCGATAGCGCGTTCCTGGCGGATGAGGTCGCGCCATTCGGCGTACCGCCAGCCCGCTTTCCACGATGCCCAGAAGCACGGGTACGACGCGCCGATGGCGACCCCCGCGTCAGCGAGGACGGACCAGGCGCTCACGGGGCGACCTCGGGATCGGTCCACGTGGACGCGTCGAACGGGTCATCCGGGATGCGCCACCGATCGCGGTCGCCGTACCCCCACTCGAAGACGGCGGGAGCCAGGGTCCCGTACGCCTGCACCAGCGCGAACAGGAATGGGCGGAGGCCGCCGCACATCCGGACGTCGTGACGGAGGCGGGAAGGCGGGTGCAGGCGTGGCACCCGGTTGACGACGCGGGCGGTCACTGTTCGTCGTCCTCGTCGGGCGTGAACGAGTAGATGCGGCATTCGATGCCGTCGCACGTGAGGCCACCTGCGATGCGGCCGAGCACTTCCCAGGCACGCGCGACCTCGGCGTCGGTGGTGGTGTCGATCGCGAGGGTGACCGTCCTACGCTGTTCACTCATCGGCGTTTCCGTCCGTCGGCGCGGGCCGCCCACATCGGCGGGGTGTGCGACGGTCGGGGCAGGGCGCGTTGCTGCGGGGTGCTGTCAGCGGCATCGACCGGGATGCCGGCGCGCTCCATGACACCGAGCAGGTTCCGCATCTCGTCCGACACGTTCTGGAGCACGATGGTGAACTGCCGACCGGCTTCCTGGAATGCCTGGCGGACACCCTCCCAAGCGGTAACGAGCTCGTCGTCGGTCGGGGGCGTGATCTGAAAGTCGATGACCGCGCCGCGGATCGGAGTCTGGTTCCCGTCGGCGTCGATGATCGATACGCGCGCGGCCGCCTTGGACCGGGCTGGCCAGATGGGCGGTTTCAGCGGTCCCTGCACTGCGGAGCCCGGGCACCTCGCGTGCGGCAGTCCGTGCCAGCGTGCTTGGCATCCGGCGTGCGGACAGTGGGGCTGGTTAATGTTGTGGTCCCACCCTGACGCCTCCTGTTGGAGCTGCTCGTCGACGAGGGCGTCGATCGCGTCGAGCACCGCGGTCTCGGGGTTCACGCCTCGGCCTCGTTCTCGACGACCTGGGCGTCGACGATCGAGTCCAGGACCGGTGTCGGCGGCAACGCGGCCGGGTCGCCCTGCCCCTTCAACTTCCGTACCAGCGCGGCGATCTCGTCGTCGAGTTCGTCCTTCACCCGCACGGTGGCCTCGACCTGGACGGGCGCGGTGATGCCCTCGAGCTTCGCTTTCCGGTCGAACACGCGGAGTACGGCGTCGAGCGCCTTGTAGTGGTCGGGGTGGTCGCGGTTGAGTGCGGTGGGCATCTCTGTCGAGATCAGCATGTCGAGCTGGTCGAGCATGATCGTGGCGGCTTCGTCGGCGAGCTCGTCGCGTTCTCTGCGGCGGCGGGCGATCGCGCGTTCGATTGCCTTCTTCGCGGACTGGGGTTCGCGGTAGCCGACCTCCTTCGCTATGTCGACGTACTTCATGCCCTTGAGGAACAGGTCGAGGCACATCACTTCGCGTTCGACGATGGCGTTTTGGTAGCGGGGGCTGGTCTTGGCGTCGCCCATGGTTCCCTCCTGGTGTGGTGATGGTCTGTTCAGTATGAGTGATTGTTGCAGGTTTCTCTTGAACTGTTACCTATGTTCAGTCTATGTTTGTTCACATCACCACAACAACGACGGAGAGAGCCAGAGATGATGGAGCTGCTGAACCCCCCGAACGAACTGACCGACCTCGAAGCGCAGATCGCGACCGGGTGGGACGACTGGGAAGCCATGCCCGACGGCGCCGGCCGCGACCGGCTGCGGGATGAGCTGTGGGCGATGGAAGACCGCGCCGACCGCCTCATCGACGAGGCCGGCCGATGAGCGCGAGCGACCTCGTCGTCGAGGACATCGCGATCGCAGTCGAGATTCGCGGAGTCTACGACGGCACCAGCGCCTACCTGATGAAGGACGGGACCTGGCGCAACCGCTGGGACGGGCTCGGACTTCCGAAACGCCAACGCGCTACCGCCGATTGGATCGAGCAGAACGGCGAAGCGTTCCGCGAGGCGAACCGCGACCTCCTCGACGAGGATGCGCGGTGACGGCGCTCGTGGCGCAGGACACGGCGGCGTGCGACTGCGGGACCCAGCGTCCCGTCCACGCCCCGTGGTGCGCGTCCGAGGTCGAGTGGTACACCACCCCCTGGGGTGCGACGACCCTCGTGGCCGAGTACTTCGCGGTCACCGTCCTCGCCGTCGAGGAACACGGCGGGCTGGTGCTGTGGTGGGTCGCGACCGTCCGCACCACCCTGTACGCGCCGATCCAGTCGTTCCGGTGGTCGGCGACGTTCGACAGCCGCGAGGAGGCGCAGGAGGCCGCGGTGGTCACCGTCCGCACCCATCTGACGGTCGCGAATGCCCGGGCCGAGTCATGATGTTCGCCAACATGATTCGAGAACTCAGTGCCGCCGCCCGCTCCCATCCGACCGCAGCGCTGGCCGCGCTCGGGGTCGGGGTGTTCGCCTTACTGTCCGCGGTGCTCGCCGACGTCGACCCCGCGATCGCGGTCGTGTCGTTCGTCCTCGCGACGGTCGTGGTGCTGGCGATCGCCGTCCCGGCCGGACGCCGCCGGTACCGGCTGGCGCAGGAACGCCGCAACCAGGACCTTGCCGACCGCGCCGACGACCAGAACCGGCGCTGGAACGAGCACGGCCACCTCTGGTGAGCCTGGGTCGTGCGCCCCGCCCCCGGAGTTGCGCCGGGGGTGTGGACGGTCAACCCAGGCCACAGAATCTAAGGAGAACAGCATGATTCGCAAACTGAGCATCGCCCTGGCCTCGCTCGCCGTCCTGGCCGCCCCGGTGGCCGTCGCCATGGCCAACCCCACCCCAGCTCCGGCTCGGGTGCCGGCGCCGTGCGTCATCCAGCTCGGCAACGGTGGGACGGCGCCGTGCCCGCCGCCGATCGTGTCGACGGACGGCTCCTCGATCGGTGGTGGCGCCAACACGGACCCGGTGAACATGGGCGACCTCCCCCGCACGGGACCCGACTACTCCTACGAGGCCCCGACGTGGACGCCGGCCGAGGAGGAGCCGGACACCGAGGAGCCGACCGAGACCGAAGAGCCCGCGCCGGAGGCGGAGTGAACACACTGACCAGCCGCATGTCGGTGCTGGACAGGTTGGGTCGGACAGCCACGGTGACGTGGCTGTCCACCCACCTGACCCCCGACCGGGCGCGGGAACTCCTCGAGCAGGGCACCGCCCCGGCGGACTTGCAGGAGGCGTGGAACGCGGCGGTCGCCGACGGCGCGACGAAAGAGCAGATGGACGACGCCCTCGACTACACGTATCGGAATGCGCTGCACAGCATCCGGTGGGGGCGGGCGGTGGAGTGGTGAAGGCGTCGGACGTAATGGATCTTCCCGAGGTCGCGGACGCGGCTGGCTGGACGATCGAATCGGCGCGGGTGCTCTACGCGCGGGCCCGCCGCAACCGCGAGAACGGAACACCAGGCCGCGCCGACCTGCCCGCCCCGCTGCGGACCGTGTCGGGCCGTTACCCGATCTGGACGCGATCGCAGATCGAGGACTGGATTCGGCGTCGTGAGAGGCGGTGCAAGCAGTGTGGTGATCCGGTCGCGTCGCCGTTGCCGCCGGGCCACAACTTCGAATGCGCCAGGTGCGCTGGACTGGAAGAGGAGATGCGCGGTGAGTGACTACCCAGCCGGCATGACGCTACGGCCGATTGAGCGGTGGCCCAGGAAGCTGACCGTCAACCGGGAACGGTCACCGTTCTCGGCGCCGTGGAGCGCGACTCTCGAACTCCTCGAGCGGGAGCTGTCGCATCTGTCGGCCGACCCGCGGCGGCTCGTCGCGCCGTCGGTGCTGCAGATCGCGATGCGTGAGCAGGACTTCCGGCTCGACGGGATGCCGCGGGCGAACGCACGACCGGAACACCCAGGCGTGATCCTGTCCGTCGAGTCGCACGCGCGGGGGACGCTGTCGTTCCCGTGCGACAAGTACCTGACCTGGCAGGACAACTTGCGGGCGATCGCACTGTCCCTCGAGGCGTTGCGGAAGGTTGACCGCTACGGCACCACCCCGAATGCCGAGCAGTACACGGGCTGGGCGCAGTTGCCGTCAGCGTCGACGGTGTCGGCGTCGCTGACGGTGGAGGAGGCGGAGGCGACGTTGCGGCGGTTGGCCGGCGACATGGACGAGTCGCTGTCGTTGGGGACGCTGGCGCAGGTGTACCGGCGTGCTCGGGCGGTCGCCCACCCGGACCGGCACCACGACGACCGCCAGTTGTGGGACGCCGTCGAGGCTGCGGCCGATGTGCTCCGCGCGGCGGGCCGGCTGTGACGGTGGCGATCCCGCCCGCGGTGTGGGTGCACGGTCGGGGCGGGTCATGGATGATCGTCGACCTCGACGCTGGCCAATACCTGTCGCTGCAGGTCGACGGAAACGGGTGGCTGGTTGAACTGTGCGGCCCTGACGACGCTGTCATCGAGCGTCGCCAGGGCCGGTCACGGTCAGGGCTTCACGCCCGAGCGGCGGCGGTGGGAGCAGCCCGGGAGCTGCGCACCGCCGTCGCGTGAGCGGCTACCGCTTCCCGACCTCGCGCGCGAGGTTCTCCAGTTCCTCAACGTGCTCGGCCTCGGAGCTCTTCAGCTCCGCGGCCTTCCGAGCCTTGTCGAACTCGTTGTAGCGTCCGCCGACGACCGACTTCATGTGCGCCGACGACACAGACCCGGCGTTCCGCAGGACGCTGCGGTCGTTGAAGTCGAGGAACTTGTCAGTGACCTCGATCCAATCGGCCATGGTCATGGTCTCGCGGCGCTTCGCGCGGTCCTCGGCGTAGTCGAGGAACATCGTGGTCAACCGGTTCAGCGCGTCCACTTCATCCTTGGTCAGGTAGTTCTTCGAGACCTCGATGTCGCATTTCCGCACCTTCGGACCCTTCCAGGTCGTCAGGCCCATGTTCGGCTTAGCCGGGTCGGACCGGTCGCAGACGAGCTCGGCGGCGGTGCGGCCGGTGACCGCGTAGACCAGCTTGTTCTGGATCGTCGAGAAGAACGTCTGCGCGGCCGGCGACTCCCGGTCGTAGTCGCTCGACGTCTCCTTGAACAGGTCGCGAACCTTCTGGTAGAACCGCTTCTCCGACGCGCGGATATCGCGGATCCGCTCGAGCAGCTCGTCGAAGTAGTCCAGGCCCGCGGGGTCCTTGAGCTTCGCGTCGTTCATCGCGAAGCCCTTGACCAGGTAGTCCTTGAGGACCGTGGTCGCGTACTGGCGGAACTTCGTGCCGCGGTCGGAGCGGACGCGGTACCCGACCGCGAGGATGACGTCGAGGTTGTACGTGTCGACGAGACGGCCGACGAGCCGGCCGCCCTCCTCCTGAACTATTCGGGATTTCCGAATAGTTGCCTCGGGGTCGCACTCCTCGTCGTCGAAGATGTTCTTGATGTGCTCGTTGATGGTCGGCACTGACTTGTCGAAGAGACGAGCGATGTCGCGCTGGGACAGCCACACGGTGCCGTCAACAGCACGAAGGTGGATCTCCGTCGCGCCGTCGTCGGAGGTGTAGACGATGAATTCGCCGTCTGTGGCGGGTTCGATGCCGTTATTGTCGGCCATGAGATGTAGCTCCTGGTGTGGAATTGATCGATCAGCGAGAACTCCACCGCCCGAAAACACACCGAGTGCCGCTGAGCACGTTTTTTAACGCGCTGAGCGGTTATGGCCTACCATCGAATATGTCTCGCCAGACAATATTCAGATGGTTGGCCGTCCGGAGCGATCTGGGCGGTGGAGTCATCATCCGAGCCGGGTCCGTTCTTCGGGCCCGGCTCGTCTCAGTGTAGTGCCTGGTACCGGCTGGAACGCGCATCATGGGCCGCTAACAGCGCCTGTGAATAACATTGATGGAAGACGCGCAGGTCAGGCGGGTGCATGACCGTGAGGCCGATTTTCCGCCTCGTCTCATCCTGTGGATAACTCGGCCGATTTCGCGTCCGTTGCTGGTAGGAGCGGTGCTTGTCCACCGTGTGTCCACACCTTGCCCGCTCGGGTCAGCGCGTGTGATCGGCCGCAGGCCGGACAGAATCCTCGAGGCCGCACTTGTCGTCGAAGTACGGCTGCGTGACCATCAGGTCGCCGGCCACTCCCGGGACACCTCACGCCTGCGGCGCCTCGTTCGCTCGTGCGAGATCCTGGCGGGCCTCGGCGAGGCGCTGTTCGGCGCGGCGGACTGCGAGCACGGGGTCGACGGCCTCGGGCTCGTCGTAGGTTTCGGCGAAGATGTCGGGCTTGCATGGGTAGAACTCGCCCTGGACGCCACGGATGATCCAGTCGCCAGCGTCGGCGCGCATGGTGCCTTCGAGGGTGTCAATGAACACGCCCCCGGGCGAGGCCGGACAACCTTGGACGGTGCCGTCGTCCAGCTCGTGACGTATCTCCTCGTAGGGCTCGTCGAAACGGGCAGTGGCGCCGTTGGCGAGGACCCAGTCGATGATCGGGGTCGCGCCGGCCGCGGTGCCGTCCCACTGCATCGCGTCGATCTCGACGGGCTTCTTCCGGTAGCGCTTCGGCCCGGTCATCAGAAGGTCCTCTCGGTGGTCTTGTCCTGCGGGTGGGTCTGTGCAAGCCAGCTGTCCCGCAGCGACACTTCGCGGCCGCGGTAGTCGAACAGGAGGCTGGTGTGGTGGCTGACCGATGCGGCGACACCGCCGAGGCCGGGCCAGTACAGCTCGACGTGGTCGATTTCGAGGCCGCGGCTGCGGTGGAGGTGCGGCCACGGCTTCCACGAGAACCCGGGCGGAGGCATGGTGCCGTGCGGGCTGCCCCATCGGTAGATGCCGACGCGTCGGGTGCTGTGTGGGCGTTTCCACTCGAGCAGGACGTTCCGCGGGCTGTGGCGGAGTTTCAGGTTCGGCGTGAGCCTCAGGGCGAGTGCGCGCCAGAGCATGCGGGTCAGTCCTTCTGTGTGAGTTGGCGGATGGTGGGCTGTAGGTCGTCGAGCTGTCGGCACATGCGGGCGAAGGGGCTGTCGGCTGGCGGGTCGAAGGTGGCCGGGCCGATGTGGACGCGGCCGCCGATGAACACACCGACGGGGCCGTCGGGTATCCGGACGATGCTGCCGTTGGCGTCGCGGAGAAGGCCGTTGTGGTGGTCGAAGTGGGGCGCTTCGTAGTAGTCGGTGCCGTGCTTCTTCACCCAGCCGGGCGGCGGCTCCTGGATCTCGTCGTGGTCGCGGCCGTCGATGACGAAGTCGCCGTCGACGATCTTGTAGCCGCCTCGCTTGGCGGCGACGAGGTCGGGGGCTGGGAGCGCGGCGGCGCCGAGGTGACGGAAGGTGTGGCGTCCGCGGGCCCGGCGGATCACTTCTTCCCTGCCTGCAGTGCGAGCCATTCGTCGTGTGCGTCGAGCACGGCGTCGAACCATTCGGCGTTGTCGTCGCCGAGCACGTTCTCGCAGTCGTCGTATGCGGTGTCCGAGGTCGGCGGGTAGACCATCGTGCCGTACCCGTTTTCGACCCGGTCGCGCACGAACTCGCGCCGGTCGTCGAGCAGCTTGCGGTACGGGTTGTGCGGCACGGCGTCGGGCCGCTGGCCCTCGTTGTATCCCTCGTCGTACGCCTCGGCCATCGCGTCGAGGTGATGCGGCGCCGAGTGTGTGGCGGGGTGCCCGATGATCGCGAGTGCTTGCTGCGTTGCGGTCTCGATGATGGCGGCGAGTTGCCGTAGATGCTGTTCGGGTGTGGTCTGGTCGGTCATGGTGTTTCCGTTCGTGGTTGGGGTTAGTCGGGCATGCGGAGTACGAGGTGGTTGGTGCCGGCGATCAGTCCGACGACGCGGTAGGTCCATTCGCCGTTGGCCATGTGGAAGCGGTAGGTGAGGTGGTCGTCGGAGATGGTGAGGTTGCCGGTGTTCTGTAGCTCGGTGATGACGTCGGCGGAGATCGCGAACTCTGGTGTGACGTTGCACAGTTCGATGAGGCCGTCGTGGCGGACGCGGAGCCAGGGTGCGCCTCGGGTGTGGGGCCAGTCGGCTGGGCGCGGGAGTGTGGGGATGGGGGCGGTCACGGGTCGCTCTTCGGGAGGGCGGATGCGAAGGTGACTGCGTCGCCGTGGTTGTCGAACTCGAACCACACCCACCACTGCTGGTCGACGAGCCCGATCATCTGGGCCATGGCGTAGGTGGTGTCGACGAAGGGGGCGTAGGCCACCCACCAGCGGCCGTCGACCTTCCGGACGTAGGTGGTGGTCTGCGACCACTCGATCGGGACGTCCATCGGTCGGCCGTTCCCGCTGGCGTTGAACGCGCTGGACACCAACGCGCCGAGCAGATTGACCAGGCTCATCGTTCCCCAACCGCCTCGATCGTGGCGCAGGGCCACAGTTTCCGGCATTCGACACAGCGGGGTACGACGTCTTCGGGGTCGCAGCGATGCAGGCTCCGCACCGTGTGGATGGCTTCGCGGACGTGGGAGACCCAGCGGGCGTGGACGAACACGGCGGGGTGGTGCGCGTCGTCATAGGTGCCGGTGTGATCGCCGTGGATGGTTGTTCCGCATGGGTCGGGGTGTCGGCGGTCGGACGCGGCGCCGAGGGTTCGGAGGTCGCTGGTGATCACTGCTGGGGCCGCCATCCGTCGGCGATGAGTTGGCGGGCGATGCGGTAGCGGTCGTGCAGCGGCACGAAGGCGTGAGCGTGGATCGCCTGGGTGATCTGGTTTTCGAGGGGCGTGACCTCGAGGTAGCGGGGGCACCGCACGGTGTGGCCGTCGGCGGGGTAGGTCCTTCCGCAGTCGACGCAGACGGTATTGGGCACGGCTACACCGCCTTCAGGACGTCGCGGATGTTGACGCGGTGGCCCTGCCAGGACATGCCGGCGCAGGTGCACTCGTGTCCGGCGGGACGGGGGAACGCGCACCCGCGGGCGACGCCGAGGGACGGGTTGCCGTCGTGGTGTCGGTGGGCGAAGTGGCCGCAGTCGTCGCAGATTCCGCCGGGTCCGGCGTGGAACAGCGACGCGACGGCCTCGTCGTACGTGGTGGCAGGTGCGCTCACTGTTGGTGCCTCCGTCGGAGTTCGGCGATCTGGTAGTTCGCCTCGCCCATGTGGGCGCGTAACCGGATCGCGATCGCTTCGAGGGCATTGGCGACGATCGCGACGTCGTCGAACGCGTCGTGGTCGATCGCGATCGCGGACTCGGCGGCAACCGCCCCGCATCCGCAGTCGCAGGTCTCGCCGGTGGGGAACAGGATCACTGCGACACCTGGGCGGGTGAGGTCCATGTCGGGGTGTTGCTCGAGGATCTGGTCTCGGGCTTTGTCGAGGTAGTCGCTCATTCCGACACCTCGATGTTTGCGGGTGGGGTCCATCCGTTGCGGACGAGCCAGTCGCCGAGCTCGTATCCGGCGGTGAGGTCGGACAGGTCGCGTGCGGGTTTGCCGGCCGCCTTGGCTTGCGCACCGAGACGTCCGACGTCGCGGCGGGATTCGACGGCTGCGTTTGCGCGTTGCCGGTAGCGGTCGGCGATCTCGTCGAGGGGCGTGCCGTACCCACCTCCTCCGGCCATGGCTTCTGCGTCGTATTCGAGTTGGCTGGCGGTTTCGTCGAGGCGGTCGGCGATGTGGTGTTCGTCGCGTCGGATCTGTTTCATGCGTGCGTCTTTCGTGACGGTGTCGCTGCGGGTCGGCCGGCGGGGTCGACGATGAGCCAGGGGCGGTCGGCCCAGAGGGGTTCGGCTGCGCGGCAGAGGGCTTTGTGGAGGGTGCCGAGGTCTTCGGGTTCGAGGACGTTGGCGGTGTCGGTGAGCGTGAACATTCCGCGGGTCATCGGACACCCGCGGGTGACCAGCCGGGCACGTTGAGCCGCACCAGGGTTCGGGGCGTGGTGGTCGGCACCGGGACGCTCTCGTGGAGGAGCGCCACGTTCCCCGCCCAGCAGGTGCCGTCCCGTAGCTCGACGCGATCGAGAGCGGTGACGTCGACGTGTGAGCAGTCGCCGCCCTTCCCGATGGGTCCGTCGAACGCGCCGACGTAGGCGTCGCACGCGTAGACGTCGGTTGCGAGCAGCAGCGCCTCGAGGGGCCCGTCGTGGTGCGAGTGGCTACCGGGTGCCGGCGCATCGTGGCGGGGTGCGGGGTTCCGGTGCCAGTCGGGCATGGGCGGGACGTGTCGGCGGATCGGCCTGGGTGCGTCGTGGTGGTGACGCCGTGGGGCGGGGGTGCTGTGCCGTGGGTAGCTCGGTGTGGGGTTGCCGTGGCTGGCGTCGATCCAGTGGCCGTCGACGTGGAGTCCGCCGCGGCGGTGGAGGTTTCCGGCTTGGACGATGCCTTGGTCGATCATCAGGTAGGCGACGCCGTCGACGTCGATGCCGTCGAGCATGGCGTCCACGGTTGGTTGCCAGCGTGCGAGGTCGGCGGGTAGGCCGTCGGCCGGTGTGAAGGGTCGCATGTAGACGCGTTCGTGGGTGAACGCGGGGAACGGGACGCTGTCGGTGCGTGCCTCGAGGACGCTGACGAAGTCGCTCATCGGACGCCCCCGGGGATCATGCCGACGACCTGCGCGCCGTCGGTGGTCCACGCCCAGGTGTTGCCGGCGTCGTGGTGGAGGTTGGTGGCGTGTCCGGCGTCCAGAGCGCAGGTGAGTGTGTCGCCTCCGTTGGGTGGCGTAAAGGTGCTGTCGCAGTAGCCGATCCGCTCGGCGCGCTTCACCCACTCCGTGCCGTTCCACCCGAGCTCTCCGGACTTGATGCGGGCGATCAGGCGCTGCGAGTTGTTCGACGACCGACGCCACGCTTCGGCCGTGTCAGCTCGTCTGCGGAGCACGGCGATCGTGGCGGCATGGTCCAACGACTGCTGGACGGCGGCGTCGCGCTGTGCGCGGACCGCGTCGAGCCGTAGCTCGAGGTCGCGAACCTGGTAGTCGGGCAGAGACGATTTCGCCTCATCCGCCCGAAGCAGGTTGTCAGCCTCGATCAGCCCGTGCCCCATGATGTTCAGTGCCTCATCGGTTGTGAGGCCGTCAACATTCGGCGGGGTTCCTGTCGTGCCGGATCGCGCGGCCTGGATGGCATTGGCCAACACGGCGCGCAACTGTTGCCGGTCGTCGTTCGCGGCGGTCACTGGGCACCACCCTGGGGTGCGTCGACGAACGCCAGCGTGACGTCGCGGGGGCAAGCGATCATCGCCCACACCCCACCCCCAGCGTCCGGGGGTATCTCGCCGAGCGTGATCGGCCACGACGGGACCGTGAACTTGTGAGCAATCCCGATGATCGAGAACCCCAACCCACGGCCAGCGTGCGCGTTGACCGTGAGCTGCTCCGGATCGTCGGCAACTCGGTTGAGCGTGAACGTCGTGCACCCGATGCGTGACGGCCGCGCGACCGGCGCATTCCCGTCCGGCGCGACGTCTTCGAGATCGATACGCGCGACCCGCAACTCGGGTGCGGCGGAACCGAAGTCCTGGAACACCGCCGAGAACACAACCGGGTACTCGGCGGTGGTCTCGAGGATGCTGCGGTCAAGGATCGGCGGCATGTGTTCTGTCATAGGTTGCTCTCCAACTGTGTCCTACGTGGTGATGCCGGTAACAGTACCTTGGCGATCGCCTCCCGGTGTCGTTCCAGGACACGGAACGGCATCCCGACGGTGTCGGCGGTGACCCGCGGCACGGACAGCACCAGTCCGATCGAGGCGAGCGCGAGTGCGTCGAACTGGTCGTCGCCGTGCGGGTGGGCGTCGGGCCACATGCGGGTGATCGCGGCGGCGACGTCGGCCTTCTTCGCCGCGCCGGAGCTGGCTGCGAACTTCTTCAGGGTCGTGGGTGCGACTTCGGCGACGGGGATCTCGAGGTGGTGGAGGCCGGCGACGACGAGCCACCAGTTGCCGTTGAGGTCGTGGACGTTGGCGCCGCGGGCTGCGAATGCGGGCGCTTCGACGCAGACGAGGTCGGCGCCGCGGCAGGTGTTGACGATGGCGGCGCGGAGTCGGCGTAGGCGTTCGGCTCGGTCGGCGAGGGTACGGGTTCCGCGGGGGCTGCTGGTGATCGTTTGGAGTTCGACGGTGTGGCGGCCGTCTGCGGGGTCGTAGGCGATGTGGGCGATGCCCGTGCTCGTGAGGCTTAAGTCGAGGCCAACGATTGTTGTCAAGGTTCTCTCCGGGTGTGGTGTGGTTTGGGGGCTGAGAGCGTCTGTGTGGGTTTGGGGGTTACTGGGGTGCGGGTGGGTGGGTGTTTGGCCGTCAGCGTTGATCTGGGCGGCGGGATGGTGGCTCGTGTCGTGGTTCTGTGGGGTCCAGTTGAATTGTTTCCTGGTTTTCGGGGTGCGGGCAGCGGCGTGCGCGGCCGTCGAAGTCGATGACCCACCCGGAAGGGTCGCAGTGGCGGCAGGCGTGGATGGCGCGGCGGCGTTCGCGTGCTGCGGCTCGTTGGGCGTCGGTGAGTCCGGTCATGGTTCAGGGTCCTGCTCGGGTTCGGGTGTGGCCTTGGCGGCTTTGGCTGCGGCCATCTGGGCTCGGACGGCGTCGAGGCGTTCGCGGCCTCGGGCGTTGATGGCGTCGCGGTCTGGGTTGTGGTCACAGATGCCGCCGCGGAGTCCGTGGTGGTCGCGGCGGTAGCCGTGGTCGTCGCAGAGGTCGCAGGCGTCGACTTCGGCGAGGCGGGTGTCGGCGTGGTGGCGTGCGGCGGCGGATTCGGCTTCGGCACGGGCTCGGGCGGCTTGGCGTTCGGGGTCGTGTTCGTGATCCCAGGTTTCGCGTTGGCGGCGGGCGGCGGCGCAGCCGCGGCATGGCGCGTCGGTGCCGTCGGGATGTCGGGGACAGGTTCGGGGTGGGGGGTCGTTGGGGTCGGGGGTCACGTGCTGGTGACGTTCCCCTGATACGTAACCACCATTGGAGCTGGTTGTAGGAGCTGGAGCAGGAGCTGGTAGGGAGTTGACCCCCAAACCTTCGGGCTGGGTTTTAGTGAAGCCGACCGGCAAATCTACGGGTAACGCTTGGGGTAAACCTTCCCCCAAACCTTGGGGTAAATCTACGGGTAATCCTTGGGGGTAGTCCTCGGGTAAATCGAGGGTGGAACGCTCCACCAAGTCCGCCGGGTCGATGCTCTCCCGATCGAGGAGGGCGACCACCTTGGACACGTCCCAAGCCTTCAGATCGGGCTGTGTAGAGCGCAGCCGCTGGAGCTGATGAATGATCACACCCCGCACCATTTTTGATGCCACAGAGGCGTACGCATTCGCCATCGACACACTCGTCTTTGGGTTGCGGAGCAGTCCGTCGTGCTTGACGAACGACCGCACCAGGACCTCCTCGGTGTCCTCGTCGATGACGATAAACAGTCCGTCGACGAGCTCGGCTGCGGCCATGCGGACACCGGCGGCAGACCAGCCCGCAGAGACAGCCGCGATACGTCCGGGACGCCAGTCGGCGACGCCGCAGTAGGACAGCGTGGGCGAGGTGAGGAGGACGAAGTAGAGGTGTTGGGCGGCTGGGGATATCCGACGAAAGTCGTCGTCGGTCCAGATATCGAGTCGGATCTGGGCGTAGTCACGAGCCATGCGAGGTGGCCTTCTGGTTGTCGATGTAGGTGTCGAGGTCGTCCCGATCGAGGAGCCTGCGAGCTCGCCGACCGGTAGCGTCGCCTCCGATTCGGACAACCGGGAGTGTGCCGTTGTCGATGAGGCGTTCGACGCTGGATATGCCTATGCCGAGGTAGTGTGCGGCGTCTGGTATCCCGATGAGCCGGGGCTCTACCTTAGGTGGCTTCATGGTCCCTCATGCTAAGTGGCATCATTTAACTGTTACCTACCGTCTTGGTTCGGCGTGTTGCGTTGTCGGTGGCGTTCGGTCATCTTCGTGAGTGAGGTGGTGGCGAGTCCGAGGCGGCGGGCGATGCGGGTGTCGTCCCAGCCGTAGTCGGCGAGGTGGCGCCATTCCTCGCGGATAAGGGGGTCGGTGATCGCGGCCGGGTTGAAGCGGGCGGGCCGGCCGGTGAGGTCCTTCGGCCACTTCTCGATCGCGGTCACGATGCCACCGCCCGCCGCAGCTCACTGATGGCGTCAAGGCGGACGCCGAGCTCTGTGCGCGCTTGGAGCTGGACTTGGCTGGGTGCTGCGTCGTACAGGGCCAGGAGCAGGTCGTGGGAGATCTTCGTGTGCGTGGTCTGGCGGGTGCGGTGATATTGAGCCGTCGCAGCTTGGGCGCTAGCCCGTCTACATGGTTCACACGGCTCCTCGCCGCGGCGCTGATGTGCTGCGTACCCGTTCCTTGTGCCGCATCGGGGACGGTGTCGTTCGACTCGCGCTGTCGCCGCCACAGGGTCGGCGGCGATGCCCATCTCCGTGCGGTCACGCTGGACTGTGCGATCGGTGACGCCGAGCTTCTCTGCGATCTCATCGGCGGTGTAGCCGGCCGCGGAGAGCTCGCCGACGCGAATCTGGCGGCGGGCTTTCTCGCTCGCGGACACCATCACTCGGACCGAGGATCGACTGACTCGACCCCGGTATACGAGTCGATGGTGCGGAGGACGCTGGGCCAGATGTCGCTGAGCCAGCGGGCTTCGTCGGCGGTGATCCCGCGGATGTGCTGCACGGTCCATACCTCGCCGGTGAGGAACTCGACGCCGCCGTCTTCGTCGACCTCGACGCGGAAGCTGCGGCGGCTGTCGGGCATCCGCCACCGGAACTGGGTGCTGACGGTGTCGTCCCAGTCGTGGGGCGGGACGGTGGTTGTGTCGTCGGTGGTCATGCTTCTCTCCGTGTGGTGGTGGGGTCGAGGTGGTCGGTCCAGGCGAGGTCGTCCTCGATGTCGCGGTTGATGTCGCGGGCGGCGCAGGCGGCGATGAACGCGGCTGCGAGGCGGGTGGGTGTCCATCGCGAGACTTCGCGCCACACGTCGGCGGGGTCGAGGTCGCGGACGTCGCAGGTGATTCGGTCGACGTCGCGGGCGGCTTGGCCGGCGGCCTGGTACGCGTTGCGGGGGTAGGGGATGTCGGCGGCCTTCACGGCGGGGGCGTCCTTCGGGGGGAATGGGATTGTGCCGGGCGGCGGGAGGGTCATGTCCCGGATCTGGTGGTCGGTGTAGCCGGAGGCGAGGAGCTGGTCCCAGCGGGCGTGGAAGTCCCGGATGGTGTGGGCCAGCTCCTCGGCGTCGCGGACTGCCGCCCACTTGGGGCGGCGGGCCATCAGGGGGCAGCCGAGAAGATCTGCTTGGGATCGTCGTTGGGCTTCGCGGCCGGTTCGGTGATGTCGGAGTCGAGGTTGTCGTCGGCGGCCGGTGGGACGTCGTCGATGCTGGTCTGGTTCGGGTCCTGGTTGTCGGCACGCGCGACCAGGCGGGCGGGCTTGGAATCGATGATCTTCCAGCCGATGACCTCGCGGTCGCCGTCCTTCACGTGGTCGGACACGACCTTGGTCAGTTCGGCTCGGACCTCGAAGACGTACACGTCGCCGCGGTGGTCTCGCGGGTCGCCCGGGAACTCGTACTGGGTGATGGGGCTTCCGGAGAACGCGTGCTTGTACATGCCAGCGGACGTGCCGCCGTCGCCGTTCATGTTGGTGACTTTCGTCATGGGGTGTGGTGCTCCTTCGTTGTGTGTTGGTGGGTGGTGCGTGGGTTACTGATCGGTTGTCCGGCCGCCGTTTTCGAGGGATTCGAAGACCTTCTGCACCTCCTCGCTGGTGAGTTCCTTGGAGGTGGTGAGCTCGTTGCCGGGCTCGCGCTCGACGACGTCGCTCATGTAGGCCAGTGCGCCTTCGCGGTCGTTGCCGAGTCCGGCTTCGCCGAGCATCGCGTGGAGGCGCTTCAACTGGGCTGCGGTGATGAGCTTCTGGGCGGGCTTCTTCTGCTCGGTCGGAGGCTCGTCGCTGGCGGGCGGCTCGTCGGCGACGGGGGCTTCGGCCGGGGCGACGTCCTCGGCGGGCTTCGACACCGGGGCGCCGAGACGCTGGCGGAGTCCCGCGGCGCCGGTGGTCGTCTGGGCCTCGTTGCGCACGTACTGCGGCTGCTCCAGCTCGAGTTCCTCACGGCTGTAGGCGATGCCGAGGAGGACGTGGGGCGCGATCTTGCGGCAGACCTCGGTCGCGGCCTTGGCGTAGAGCATCGCCTGGGGGTCGGTCTCGTACTTCTTATTGGAGGTGTAGCCGGCGCGGCGGGCGCGGTCGTAGGTCCACGTCGACTCTTCGGTCTCGCCGGTGCGCGGGTCCCCGGCGCGGACGGTGACCGAGGTGTCTGTCGACTCGACGGTCTGGATCGCGTAGCCGTGCGACTTCACGAGGGCGACCATCGTCCGCGCGTAGATCGCGGGCTGGCCGTGGACAACGAAGATCTGTTGCAGCGACTGGATGGGGTTGAGCCCGAGTTCGCCGCCGTAGAGGATGGCGGCGGCACCGTTGGCGGGCTTGCCCCGGTAGATGGCGGGCACGAGTTCGGACGAGCACATGGCGTCGGCGAGCTTCTTCGCCGCGCCCATCGCTTCGGCGTGCTGCATGAGCTGGCCGATGGCGGCGGGGACGGACGGCCGCTGGGCGGGGAGGATCGAGAGGGTGTCGTCGCTCTGGTGGGCGAGTTCGTTGCTGGTCATGCGGGGACTCCAATCATGTTGCGGGCTCGGTCGATTGCGATTTCGGCGTTGGTGTACGCCCAGGGCGGGAGGGAGATGGTTCCGACTTCGTCGGGGAGCCCGGGCCAGGTGTCGGTCTGGTGGCAGTGGGCGTAGAGGTCGATAGCGGCGCGGTTGAGGCGTCGGCCGAGGTCCATGTCGGCGGGGGTGAGTTCGACGACCGCCATCAGGTAGGGCGGTTCTTTCTCGACGGCGACGAAGAAGAACGAGTCGATCTTGATGCCGGCGAGCTCGGCGACGTCGGTGTAGAAAGGCGCCTGCTGGTGGTAGCCGTATTCGGCGATCGACTTCTCGAAGCGCGCGGCGTCGTTGGTGGTCTTGAGGTCGACGAACGTGGTGGCCCGGGTGTGCCAGTCGGGACGGCAGCGGAGGCGTACGCCGGTGTCGGGGTCGTGGGCGTAGATCGACTGCTCCGGCGCGCCTTCCTCGAACAGCACCGCGGCCAGCGGGTTCGCCAGGACGGCGTCGCGCAGCCCTTCGGCGCGCACGTAGTCCTTGCGCAGGATCGGGACCCGGCCGTCGGCGTACGCGTTGTCGCGCTGCTCCTTCGCGGCCTTGGTGCGCCAGTCCGGCGCGTCGACGACCTCGATGCCCTGCCCCTTGCCGAGGATGAGTTCGTGGGCGACGTGGCCGTAGTCCCACTCCTTCTTCTCCTTGCGGGGCGCGTAGCGAAGTAGCGCGGGCCCGCCGGGCTTGAGGATCGTGCGGGCCTGCGACGACGACAGCGAGCCGGGGTCGCCGTGGTAGGCGTCCTCCGAGACGTCGGCGTGCAGCCCGTCGGATTCGGGAACTCGTAGGTCACCCATGTTCTGCCTCCTGATTGTTGCCGCCACGCCAGTCGAGGTGGTCGTCGATCTCCTCGCGCGTGAGGTCGCGGTCGTCGCTCACCGTGCCGCCACCTCATGCCAGTCGTTGACCGCGGTGATCGTCTCGTCGTCATGAGCGAGGTCGTTGACCGCGTGTGACGCGGCGAGGGTGTGGCCGATCAGTCCGGCGTGCGCAGTCGCGGCGGCGAGCGCGAGAGTTGCGTGGACCTGCGCGGCGACAATTCGCACCTGCGCTCCTTGGTAGTCGCAGCGATCGTCGCGCGACTCCTCGAGGAGACGTTCGGCTTCGCGGTAGTGCTCGGGTCCGTTCACAGGGTGCGCCTTTCGGGTAGTGGGGTTACCAGTGGATGGAAGGGGTCGGGTCAAAGTTGTCGACCGGAACGAAGTCGTCAGCGCGTCGCTCGGCGAGGTCGTCGATCCAGGCGTCGTAGGCCTCCTGCTCCTCGGCGCGCAGCTGGGAACGCTGGTAGTCGTCGAGGAACATCCGAGATCGGGGCATGCGGTCTCCTCGCGGAGGGAGGGATGAAGGGCCAGCCCAACAGGGCGGGGCGAGATCACGATCGAGGCGCAACGGCTGCGGTATCGTGGGTGCGTCACTTGGTTACTCTCCGACGTGACTAGAGGCCGGACGGCTCGCATAAACGGGGTTGTGGTGACCCCCGCGATCACCGTCCGGCTTCGTCGTGTGTGGGGTGGAAGTCGTCGGGCCACATGAGGGCCGCGATACGGCGGGCCTGAGACGGCGACGGCCGGCCCGACGGGACCAGACCGGGCTCCGCGGCACGGCGGGCACGAACACGCTCGAGGAGCGCTGCGGCCTCGGCACTCACGCGGACACCGCCTCGCGGGTCGCGCGCCACCGTTCGAAGTCCCGGCGCTTGATGATGTAGCCAACGCCGGGCAGTTTCTCGGCGCGAAGCTTGCGCGTTTGGATGGCGTAAAGGATCGTTCGCTTTGGGATTCCGGACTCGCTGGAGGCGGCTGAAGCCGAGAGTGTTTTCGTAGCGTGATCGTGCATACGCACGAATCTAGGCTCTTGCGCGAACGCGTGCAACGACATCACAGAACTTGCGTATTGCGTGTTTGCGCGGTCGCGCATAGTATCCGGCTCATGACCACTGCATACGAATCAGGCCGGGTCCCTGAAATTTCGTTGCGACACCGACTGCGGATCGCACGCGAGGAAGCGGGACTGGAGCAACAGTCACTTGCCGAGCGCATGGGCGTCTCACGTAACACCGTGTCGGCGGCCGAGAAGGGGAAGAACGCTCCCCGGAAGGTCGTGCTCAACGCGTGGGCGTTGGCGACCGGCTTCGATGTGAAGTGGCTAGAAACAGGCGTCGCCCCCCAGCCTGGGCCGGAGGGCGACGATGGGTGCGCCCGTAGGGATTCGAACCCCAAACCTTCTGATCCGTAGTCAGATGCTCTATCCGTTGAGCTACGGGCGCGTGCTATTCAGTTGTACCGCCGTCGGCCGACTGCGGTGGCGGAGGCGAGAGGATTTGAACCTCCGGTCCCGTTTTAGCGAGACAACTCATTAGCAGTGAGTCCCATTCGGCCGCTCTGGCACGCCTCCTTGGCGGAGTCCTTTCGAACTGCCGAGTCGAAAGGTTACACACCCTTCGCGTCCACAAGCAAACCGGTTGGTCAGAGCCGGTTTCTGCCTCATCGGGGTCGCGGCCTACATTGGTCGGGTGAGCCTGCGAATCCGCCCCGACCTGGACGACCTTCCCGTATACGTACCGGGCAAGACGTTTCCGGGAGCGGTGAAGCTCGCCAGCAACGAGGTCACCGAAGGTCCGCTGCCGAGCGTCGTCGAGGCGATCGGCGCGGCGGCCGCAGCCGTGAACCGCTACCCCGACAACGGGATGGTGGAGCTGACCGCAGCGCTGGCCAAGAGCCTCGGGGTCACCGAAGACGAGGTCCAGGTGGGATGCGGGTCGGTCATCCTCTGCCAGAACCTCATCCTCGTCACCAGCGGACCGGGCGACGAGGTGGTCTTCGGGTGGCGGTCCTTCGAGACCTATCCCCTGGCGACGCGCGTCGCGGGCGCGACACCGGTCCAGGTCCCGCTCACCGGCGATCTGACCTACGACCTGCGCGCGATGGCCGACGCGATCACCGACCGCACGCGGCTGATCTTCGTGTGCAATCCGAACAACCCGACCGGGACCGTGGTCGAGGCAGCCGACCTGCGGGAGTTCCTGCAGAACGTGCCGTCCGACGTCATCGTCGCTCTCGACGAGGCGTACTTCGAATACCTGCGCTTGCCGTCGAGTCAGGCGTACGACGCACTCGAACTCCGACGCGAGTTCCGCAACCTCGTGGTGCTGCGCACCTTCTCGAAGGCGTACGGGCTGGCCGGGCTGCGCGTGGGTTACGCGATCGCCGATCCGGAGGTCATCACCGCCCTCGGCAAGGTCCATGTGCCGTTCTCGGTCAGCAGCGTCGCCCAGGCCGCCGCGCTCGCCAGCCTCGACGCCGGGGACCAGTTGCTGGCCCGCACCGACGCGGTCGTCGCCGAACGGGCCCGCGTCACCGCACGACTGCGCGACGCGGGCTACCGGGTCCCCGATTCGCAAGCCAACTTCGTGTGGCTCGACCTGGGAGCGGCGTCGATGGACTTCGCGCGCGCCTGCGTCGACGCCGGGGTGGTGGTCCGCCCGTTCGACGGCGACGGCGTGCGGGTGACCGTCACCAACGCCGCCGAGGACGACGTGTTCCTGCGGTTCGCCGAGAGCTGGGACGGTCCCCGGAGCTGATCCTGGACCCCGAGCCGGTCAGAGCCCCCGGCCGATGGTCGGCCACAGGGCCGCGAGGTCGCGCTCCCAGTACGCCCACGTGTGGGTTCCGATGAGGCGGAAACCGTCGGTGTAGGGCACCCCCGCGGCACGCATCGTGATGGCGAACCCGAGCGAACAGCGGTAGGCACCCAGTTCGAGCGCCGACGAGGATGCCGTCACGACGTCGCGCGGCCCCTCGTCCGGCTCGATCTGACGCTGGAGGTCGAGGGGGCCGATGGCTCCCGAACCGGCGGCGATGAAGATGTTCTTCCCGCGCAACCGGTCGAGATGAAGGCTCGGGTCGTGTGCGCGCCAGCCAGCGGAGCCGAACGGGCCCCACATGTTGGTGGCGTCGCCGCCGTCGCGACCGACCGTCGTACGGACGTAGGCCTCGTTGACCGGACCGGACACCGGCGGGCAGCCGCTGAGCGAGGCGACGCCGGTGTACATCTCCGGGTGCCGGATGGCCAGGGAGAACGCGGCCTGCCCACCCATCGACAGCCCGATGACCGCGTTGCGGCCGTTGCCGTCGAACCGTTCGTCGATCAGCGGCGGCAGCTCCTTGGTGAGGAACGTCTCCCACATCGGCTTGCCGAGCGCGGCGTCCTTCTTCTGCCAGTCGGTGTAGAAGGTGCCCTTTCCTCCGGTGGGGAGTACGACGTTGACGTTCTTGTCGGCGAAGAAGCGTCCGGCGCGACCCTTCGTGATCCAGTCGCTGACCTCGCCCTCGGCGCCGGCGCCGTCGAGCATGTAGACCGTCGACCGCGGCGTCGATCCGTCGACCGGGGTGAGTACCGACAGCTTGATCCGCTCGTTCATCGCCGGTGAGAAGACCCAGATGTCGGTACGCAGCGCACTCAGCTTCTCGGATTTGGCGATGCGCGCCACCTGTTTGGGAGCGGCGTCGGCGATGGCCGGGGTCGACAGAATCCCCACCATCAGGCACATCAGACCCGCGATCAATCGCCTCGACATCTCGCCAACTCCCTCACCGACAATCCCCCCGGAGTGCACCCGGGACCTCGTCGTGTCACCACGTGCGAGTCCGCGCCGACCGGATCGGCCCGACGCGGACATCTAGACTCACAGACTACCCGGCGTTCAGCCGAGTGGAAGGTCGTGACCACGGCATCTCACGGGCACCGGGACCTCCGAGGAAAGTCGACGATGCCCACTTCACCTTCTGCTCATCACGCGCGTTCCGAGCGGCACGAGCCACCGTCGACCACGGGACTCGGTCCGAATGACTTCGCCTTCGTCGCCGAGGTCGGGGTGCGCTGGTCGGGACATGGACGCGTTCGGACACATCAACCACGCGCGGATGGTCACGCTGATGGAGGAGGCGCGCATCGCGTGGCTGTTGAGCGCCGGCGAGGACTACGCCCCGCTGATCACCAGCGCGATGATCGTGCACGTCGACATCCGATACCAGGCCCAGCTGCGTCACGACGACTCGCCGCTGCGAATCGGGATGTGGATCAAGGGTTTCCGTTCGGTGGACTTCACCATCGGCTACGAGATCCGCAGCGGCGATGCCGACGACGCCAGTCGGCCGGCGTGCGTCGCGAGCACGCAGATGGCCGTCGTCGACATCGAGAAGCACACCCTGCGGCGGCTGTCCCCCACCGAGAAGGACTACCTCAGCACGTGGTCACGACGGCTCGTAGCGGGCGGGTAACTCGCGGGGCACCGCCGGCGAGATCCGCGCGATGTTGCCCTGCAACACATCTCGATAGATGCGCAACTGCTCTTCGCCGCTGCGGACCTGTTCGGTGAGCCGTTTGGCGTTGTCGACGGAGATCTCGCGGTCGCCCGACCGCGCGATCAACGCGTCGATGCGGTCGTCCAGGGTCGCCGCTTTGTTGTACTCGGCGAGGACCTGCAGCTCGACGGCCGCGGATTCGACGACATGCGCGACCTCGCCGAGCGCCTGGACACGGTCGATGAGTTCGGTCCACACCGGTCGCAGTGTCGTCTCACGCTGATCGATCTGCGCGGCGAAGGTGCGGTCGAAGCCGCCGTTGCGCTTGGCCCGGTCGAGGTCGATGCGTACCGCCCGCAACGCGATGACGTCGGCGGCGATCTCGGCGACCTCGGCGTGCAGGTTCACCTGGGTGCGCTGGACCTCGAAATGGTCGGAGCGCCAGGCGGGGTTGCCGAGGATGCGGTCGTAGTAGTGACCGGTGATGAACAGCAGCGTCTCGTAGCCGTCGACGAACGCCGCGGTGCGGGGGGCGCCGGTCTGAGTCGCTCCGCCCGGCGCCTCGCGCACGCCCGACAGGAACTGGTCCGCCCACTGCCCCGCCTGCGAGTTGCCCGACTTCGCGGCGACCTGCCCCACCACGCCGGCGATCCGGTCGAACGCGGCGGTGCCGGCGCGACGGACATAGCTCGACGCGTTGACGTTGGGGGTCGGAGTGCACAGCAGCCCGGCGAACAACCGGTCTCGTTCCTCGATCTCGAGATAGACGTTCTCCCGCCGCTCGCGTCGGATCGCCCGGGTCCCCGACGCGAACACACCCTTACCGGCGACGATCTGCTTGCGTGCGTCCTCGCGGCGTCGTTGCAGGCCGTTGAGCCGGTTGCGCATCACGGCCGCGACCACACCGGGCACCACCGGGCTCGACAACTGGTGTTCGATCTGGACGATCGCGCGCTGCAAGCGGCGCAGATCGCCGAAACCCGCAGACATGGACGGCATCGGCCGACCGGTGGAGATCCTGCGCACCACGATCGCACGACCACCCGGGGTGAGGTATCCGGAGGCGATGAGCAGCGCCGCGGTGTCCGACAGTTCGCGCCGCTCGCCCGGTACCGCCGAACGATCGCACCACTCGCGGATCTGTTCGCTCGTGCGCGCGGGCATCAAGCGATGTCCGCGGGAACTGCTGTCGACCATGCCGCCGCCTTACCTGGAGAATCGGTGTCCGCGCCCGTCCACAGACACCGATTTCGATGCTACCCGCGGGCGACGACCACCCGGTGTGGTCGACATCTCGCCTGCCTGTCGCACCGACGGAACACCCCCACCGGTGTCACGATGGCCACATGACAGTTCCCTCGGATGTGTCGGGACCTCGCGGCGTCGAACGCATCCGTGGTCAGATCTGGCGGAACGGCGACCCGGTGGACGGCTTCGACCTCGAGGAGATCTCCACCTGTCTCGACAATCCGGAGAAGTTGATCTGGGCGGATCTGGAATGCCCCACCCACGAGACCCTGTCCCGGTTGGCGGCCGAACTCGACCTCGACCCGTTCGCGATCGAGGACACGGTCGCGGCGGCCGAACGGGTCAAGACCGTCACCTACACCGGGCACACCTTCGTGATGGTCTACGCGGTGTCGCTGCACGACGGCGAGTCGCCGGCCGACGACCGGGACGACGACGATGACGACGGCTCCGCGGCCACCGACTTCCGCGCCTCCGCGAGCGGTCGGGCGCGGATGTTCGACCTGCACCGCATCTCGATCTTCGTCAAGCGCAACGCACTCATCACCGTGCGACCGACCCCGGCGCTCGACATCGACGAGGTCATGCGGCGTTGGTCGGACAGCGGCGCCACGCAGTACGGGATCGGCGCGCTCGTGCACGGACTGCTCGATGTCGTCGTCGACGGGCACTTCGACGCCGTGCAACGCCTCGACGACGAGATCGAGGACCTCGAGGCACTGCTGTTCGACGAGCGCATCCCCGGCCGCGAACTGCAGCGCCGAACCTACGACCTGCGCAAGGACCTCGTCGTCCTGCGACGGGTGGTCCTGCCGATGCGCGAGGTGATCGCCGGCATCCAACGACGGCGGTTCGACAACCACGCGCCACCGGAGCTCGACCCGCATTTCTCCGATCTCTACGACCACGCGCTCCGGGCGTCGGAGTGGACGGAATCGTTGCGGGACATGATCACCACCGTCTTCGAGACCAACCTGACCCTCGCCGACGCGCGACTCAACACCGTCATGAAGAAGCTGACCGCGTGGGCCGCGATCATCGCCGTGCCGACGGCCATCACCGGCTTCTACGGGCAGAACGTTCCGTTCCCCGGTTTCGACCGACTACTCGGCTTCATCACCAGCACGACGCTGATCCTCGTCGTGGTCGTCGGCCTCTATCTGTCGTTCCGCAAACGCGACTGGTTGTGACCGCGTCGTCGGATGTGTTGTCCCGCAACGGGTGTGACTCGTACACGGCGGGTTTCGACATGAAAGCGGTTGACCACGTGCGCGTTTGATAGCGTATGGGCCAGCCCACCGACGGAAGGCACCGATGGAGTCACCCGCGATCACGATCGACGGTCTCACCAAGCGATTCGGCAGCCTGACCGCGGTCGACGACCTGTCGTTCACCGTTGCCCCCGGTCGCGTCACCGGGTTCCTCGGACCGAACGGTTCGGGTAAGACCACGACCCTGCGGATGCTCCTGGGCCTGGTCGAACCGACCGCCGGCCGGGCACTCATCGGCGACCGCCCGTTCCGGGAGATCCCGCGACCCGCACAGCACGTCGGCGCGGCACTGGAGGCGTCGAGCTTCCACCCCGGGCGCACCGGACTCGGTCATCTGAATGCACTCGCCCCGCAGGTCGGGGTCCCGACGTCGCGGTGCCGGGAAGTGCTCGACTTCGTCGGACTCGCCCAGGCCGCGGACCGCCGCGTCGGCGGTTACTCGATGGGCATGCGGCAGCGCCTCGGCCTGGCCACCGCGCTGCTCGGCGATCCGCAGATCATCCTGCTCGACGAACCGGCCAACGGTCTCGACCCCCAGGGCATCGTGTGGCTGCGCGGGCTGCTGCGGTCGCTCGCCCACGAGGGACGGACGGTCCTGGTCTCCAGCCACGTGCTCGCCGAGGTGCGGAGCACCGTCGACGACGTGGTGGTGATCGGCAACGGCAAACTGGTCCGGGCCTCCACGCTCGCCGACTTCGAGGCGCTGGCCGAGCACGCGGTCGTCGTGCGGACGCCGTCACGGGCGTCGTTCGTCGCGCTCGCGGGCGAGCGCGGGTGGAACCTCGAGGACACGCACGACGGTTTCCGGGTGCCCGGCGTGAGCGCGGCCACGGTCGGGACGGCCGCCTTCACCGCGGGCATCGAACTCCACCAACTCGCCGACGTCGGCGCCGACCTCGAGGCGGTCTTCCTGCATCTCACGAAGTCTTCGGACGCACCGACCAGTCATTTCGCCGGCGGGTCAGCCGATCCCGGCCCGAACGGGGCACCGACGTCGCCGGGGGCAGTCCGATGAGGGCCGCCCTGATCGCCGAGTACCGCAAGTTCACCTCCACGCGGATGTGGTGGGTCCTGCTCATCGCCATGGTCGCCTATCTCGGGTTCATCGGTGCGGCACTGGCGTTCTCGATGACGACCGAGAATGCCATGCAACAACCCACGACGCTCGTCGGCGCCGATCTGGCCCGCTCGATCTACGCCCTCACCAGCCCGATCGGTTACGTGTTCGCCCTGGTGATCGGCAGCCTCGCGGTGACCGGGGAGTTCCGGCACAAGACCATCACGGCGAGCCTGCTCGTCGAACCGCGACGCGGAATCCTGTTGGTGGCCAAACTGATCGCCGGCATCCCGATGGGACTCCTCTACGGCGTCCTCGGCACTCTCGCGGTCGTCGCGACGGCGGCACCGATCCTCGCGACGGTCGGGGACGGCGCATTCCTCGGCGACAGCTCCACCCTCGAGGTGATCGGCCTGTCGATGCTGGTGATGGTGCTGTGGACCGCGATGGGGGTGGCGTTCGGCGCTGTGGTGTCCAACCAGGTCGCCGCGATCGTGATCCTGCTGGCCTTCACCCAGCTCGTGGAACCGATCGCACGCATCGCGCTGGCGACCTTCGACGTCACGTCGTCGGTGTCGAAGTTCCTGCCCGGGTCGGCTGCCGACGCCCTCGTCGGCTCCAGCTTCTTCGCCACGATGGGTGGTGGCAGTGACGACCTGCTCCCGCAATGGGCCGGCGCCCTAGTCATGCTCGCCTACATCGCCGCGTTCGCGGTCATCGGTCGGTACACGACGTTCCGCCGGGACATCGCCTGACGGTGCCCGCGGCGCTCACGCCGGTCGCGGGACCGCCGACGAGAGGCTCTGTCCGATCCACGACGGCACGTCTCGTGCCACCTCCGCGGCACCGTGGATCTCGACGCGGTCGGCGGCGAGCGCGAGACGCCAGTCGATGTCGCCCCGCCAGATCTCGGTGAGAGTACGCAGATCGGTCATCACGGTGGCGTCGAGTTCGTAACCGGGGTTGAAGTCGCACACCTGCGCCTCACCACCCGCGACGACCAGCCACCAGGTGCTCGCCTTGCCGATGACATCGCGAAAGACGAACTGCACCATGGTGCGTCGTCGCGGCCACCGGTCGATCGGGACGGTGCGGTGCATGTCCCACATCAGCAGATGCGGGTCGAGGTCGGCGTCGCCCAGCTCGCCGATCCAGCGGATACCCCACGCGCTCAATGCCTCTACGACCGTGGTGAGCTCCTCACCCATCGTCGTCAACGTGTACACCGAACGACCGCCGACAACGCTGCGGTTGATCACCCCGGCACGTTCCAGACTGCGTAGGCGCTTGGTGAGCAGAGCCGGCGACATCTTCGGCACCCCGCGTCGCAACTCGTTGAAATGCCGACTGCCCAAGAGCAGTTCGCGGACGATGAGAATCGTCCAGCGCTCGTCGAGCAACTCCATCGCCTTGGCCACCGGACAGAACTGTCCATACGATGTCATCGCAGCCTCCCCACTGCTGGTCGAGCCGGCGCCGCCTCTTGCTGGTTGAGCCGGCACCGAGCGAAGCGAGGCGCCGCCTCTTGCTGGTTGAGCCGGCCCCGAGCGAAGCGAGGCGCCGTGTCGAAACCTCCCCCGACCCAGTACACACCCGTCGCCGGCTGATGACCAGTACAGAAACTGAACTGCCGCCAGTACAGATGTTGGTCTAGAGGACGGGTCGGACTTCGTCGGATGCTCGTTGTGTCCGGTCACGGACGACCACCATTCGACGACTTCGAGGGACCGCCATCATGACCACGACCCACCCCACCCCGTTCGACGCCGAGATCAAGGCCCGCCACCGCAAGCTGTGGGCGTCGGGCGACTATCCCGCCGTCGCCGACCTCATCGCGCCGCTGGGCCGACGCCTCGTCGACGCATTGCACATCACCGCCGGGGACAAACTCCTCGACGTCGCCGCCGGCGCGGGCAACGTCGCCGTACCCGCGGCCGAAGCCGGCGGGCACGTCGTCGCCAGCGACCTCACGCCCGAGCTCCTGTCCGTGGGCGAAGCCCGGCACCGCGACCTGCCGATCACCTGGCGCACCGCCGACGCCGAAGATCTCCCGTTCGACGATGACGACTTCGACATCGCGACGTCGTGCGTGGGCGTCATGTTCGCGCCGAATCACCAGAAGTGCGCCGACGAACTCGTGCGAGTCGTGCGTCCCGGCGGACGGATCGACCTGATCAACTGGACTCCAACGGGATTCATCGGTGAGTTGTTCGCGGTGATGAAGCCGTACGCCCCGCCACCGCCGCCCGGTGCGCAGCCGGGGCCGCTCTGGGGCGACGCCGAACACGTGCGGTCGCTGTTCGGTTCCGCTGTCACCGACCACGAGTTCGTCACCGAAACCGTCGAGATCAGCGAGTTCAACGACGGCGTGGCGTTCCGCGACTTCTTCAAGGCGCACTACGGACCGACCATCATGGCGTACCGCAACGTCGGTGACGACCCCGCGCGCGTCGACGAACTCGACGCCGCCATCGCCGCCCACGCCGACCGCTATCTCACCGACGGACGGATGGAGTGGGAGTACCTCCGCGCGGTGCTGACGGTCGCGTGAGCCACAACCACCGCTGGTCGAGCCGCAGCCGCAACCGCAACCACCGCTGGTCGAGCCGGCACCGAGCGCCAGCGAGGCGCCGAGTCGAAGCCACTCGGCGACAACCGCTGGTCACGCCGCCCACCCGCCGGTTGAGCCGGCACCGAGCGCCAGCGAGGCGCCGAGTCGAAGCCACCCGGCGACAACCGCTGGTCACGCCGCCCACCCGCTGGTTGAGCCGGCACCGAGCGCCAGCGAGGCGCCGAGTCGAAACCACCCGGCGACAACCGCTGGTCACGCCGCCCACCCGCTGGTTGAGCCGGCACCGAGCGCCAGCGAGGCGCCGAGTCGAAACCACCCGGCGACAACCGCTGGTCACGCCGCCCACCCGCTGGTTGAGCCGGCACCGAGCGCCAGCGAGGCGCCGAGTCGAAACCACCCGGCGACAACCACCATTCACGTGACGCGGAAGTCGCGACCCCGGATCACAGCTCGGCGTACTCGACAACCAGCGGGGCGTGATCGGACAGCCGAAGGTCCGGCGACGCCTTCTGTCGACCACCACCGAGCGCGCCCGCCGGGCAAGCGCGGGCGAGGCGAGCTGGTGGTCGATGCGCCACCCGACGTCCTTGACGAACGACTCCCCCGCCCAGCTCCACCAGGTGAGCGGTCCGGGACGGTCACCGTGCAGGGCGCGTACGACGTCCACCAGCCGGCGCGGGCCGGTGATCTCGCCGAACCAGGCGCGTTCCTCGGGCAGGAAGCCCTCCATCTTGCGGGCCGCGCGCCAGTTGGTGACGTCGTGTTCGAGGTGTGCCACGTTGAGGTCGCAGAGGAGCAGGAACTCCCGGCCGGCGCGGCGGGCGGCGAGCCGGTTGCGCTCGAGTTCACGGGTGAACCCGGCCAGAAAGCGTTGCTTGCGTGCGTGTTTGGCGCCGCCGTCGGGCGCCTCCCGCATCGAGCCGGGGCGCTGCAACTCGACTGGGAGTCCGCCCTTGGGCAGATACAGACTGGCGACGGTCAGTGGACGATCGGCGAGGTCGACCTCGACGTAGCGACCCTCGTGAGCGAAGGCGGGCAGCCCGCGAGCCTTCGGCGGATGGGTCAGCCAGGTGCGCACCGCGGCCGGCTCGTTTCTGGTGAGCACCGCGACGCCGTTACGTCCCGCGATGGAGCCGACGTCGACCGCTGCGTGGTAACCGTCGAACTCGCCGACGTCGTCGATGCCACACCGCAGTTCCTGTAGTCCGACCACGTCGGGCTGCCGTCCGGCGAGCCAGGCGTCGAACCCCCGACGGCGCGCGGCGCGGATCCCGTTGACGTTGAACGACGCAACCGTGAATCCACCGGTGCTCGTCATCATTCTCCTCTGGCCTCGGCGTCGCTCAGTACTCCAGGGCAGTCAGGACAGCATCGCACTGAAAGATCCGGTCGTACCGACCAGCGGTACGCTGTCGAAGAATTTTCAGGTCCACTAACTTCGCTATCGCAGAGTTCGCTGCTTGGTACGAAACCCCGTACAACTTCGAAGCGAGGGTGGCCGTGATCATTGGGTACCCCACCAAGTCGTCAGCGATACGCAGTGCGACGCCCTTCGACCCGCGCAGTGTCAGCTGGAAGCTCTCGCGCAGGGCGAGTAGCCGATCGACTCGGGCCACAACCTCGAGAGCCTCGGCGTGAATTGCTGCAGACATAAAGCAAATCCACGTGTCCCAGTCCCCCGTCTGTGACACGCGAAGCAATCCTTCTTGATACTCAGAGCGCCTCTGCACTAGCCATGGAGACAAGTTCAGAATGGGGTATCGCAACTCGCCCGCGCACATGAGCTGCAAAGTCGCGACGAGCCGACCCAAGCGACCGTTTCCGTCGTGAAACGGGTGGAGCGTCTCAAACTGGTAGTGAGACACAGCAACACGGATGATCGTGGGCACGTCGTTGACCTCGCGTATCCACGCTTGCCACGCTTCCAAGCCATCGGTCAAACGATGGTCCGCTGGAGGCGGAACGAAGCGGGCCGAATCCACACGCCGGTTGCCGACACCTATGAAGACCTGAGAGGTGCGCACGCTACCGGCGTGTGCACCGTCACTGGGTGTGCCTCGGAGTAGTTCAGCTTGCAGGTCTTCGAGCATTCGGATGGAGATCGATCGGCCTTGACCGATCATCTCGTAAGCGCGCTCCGCTGCGGTTACGTAGTTTCGAACTTCACTGACTGAGCTGGTCATCTCGTCGTTGTCAAGGAAGTCCGCCTCGAACACGTCCGACAGAGCCGCGTAAGTCCCTTCTAGAGCCGACGTGCTGACTGCCTCGCGGCGCGTCGCCGGCCGCGCCAGCAGTGTGGGATTGGGGAGCAGCGAAGAAGCCTGATCTGCTCGGGCGAGCGCTGCGGTCGCTTCGACAACGACCGAGTACGTCGACGCCTGCAACTCGAAACCCGCAGGCAGTCTGTTGGGGACGTAGCCGAAGTACTCGTACTCCTCGTTGAACCGAGGGTCGTAACCCCTGATGGGCACTAGCTCCCCGACCGGGCTGTTTCTCAATCTCTCGAGATCCACTGGGTGATCCAACCTTGAAAACCAACGATGTGATTTCAAGGTTAACGCACTAACCTTGAAATTGGCCCCGTCAATTTCAAGGTTCACCGCAGCCCTGGAAAGCGGGTCCGTCGAGCACCGATGCAGTGAGGTGAGGCCAACTCGCGGGCCGCATCGACGGTCGCCACAGAGACTGTTGCTCAAACACCCTGATGCAGGTCATCCACTAGACGACGATCTGAAGGCCGTCGTCAACGCCGCAGACCGTCAGGCATCTGCCGGCGTCGAGCAGTCAGGGCACGGGTGGCGCGGACTCAGGCGGCTGGCTTGCCTGCGCAAACAAGTAACACCTCTGGCGGAAGCGGAGGGATTTGAACCCCCGGTGGTTTTACCCACGCTCGCTTTCAAGGCGAGTGCATTCGGCCGCTCTGCCACGCTTCCCTGACGAGCAAGGTTACACACGAACGCCGGACCGGACCTCGCCTGGCACTGCGGTGCGCTGTGACACCATTGAAGAGGTGAAAGCCATCGTCGTCGAATCAGAGAACCTGTCCCTGTCCGATGTGCCCGACCCGACTCCCGCGTCCGGCGAGGTCGTGATCGATGTGGTCGCGGCCGGCGTGAATCGCGCCGACATCCTCCAACGTGCGGGCAACTATCCCCCGCCACCCGGTGCGTCGGACACCCTCGGACTCGAGGTCTCGGGGCGGATCTCGGCCCTCGGCGACGGGGTCAGCGGCTGGTCGGAGGGCGACGAGGTGTGCGCGCTGCTCGCCGGCGGCGGTTACGCGGAGAAGGTGGCGGTTCCGGTCGAGCAGGTCCTCGCGGTACCCAAGGGCGTCGACCTGGTGTCGGCGGCGGCGCTGCCCGAGGTGGCGTGCACCGTGTCGTCGAACATCTTCGACACCGCGCACCTGACCACCGGCGAGCTCCTGCTGATCCACGGCGGGTCTAGTGGCATCGGCACCCACGCCACCCAGATCGCACACGCGATGGGCGCTCGCGTCGCGGTGACCGCCCGCACGCAGGACAAGCTCGAGCGCTGCCGCGAGTTCGGCGCCGACATCCTCATCGACTACTCGAGCCAGGACTTCGCCGAGATCCTCCGGGACGCCGGCGGCGCCGACGTGATCCTCGACATCATCGGCGCGAAGTACCTGAAGTCGAACCTGAAGGCGCTGCGTACCGACGGGCGCCTCGTCATCATCGGCATGCAGGGCGGCACGACGACCGAGATCAACCTCGGGCATCTGCTGGCCAAGCGGCTGTCGGTGATGGGTACGACGCTGCGCGCCCGGCCCGTCCACGGTCCGGGCGGCAAGGCCGAGGTCGTGGCGTCGACACTGACCCGCACCTGGCCGTTGATCGAGGCCGGGACGGTCGTACCCGTCGTCGATCGCGTGTTACCGCTCGCCGACGCCGGCGCCGCGCACGACCATCTCAACAGCGGTGACGTGGTCGGGAAGGTACTGCTGAGCGTCGCGGACTGAGCGGGGGCTCAGTCGGAAGATGCAGACTCTGCGGCGTCGAGGGCCTCCCGGATCTTGCGGAACGCGACGCCGAGGGCGGCGAACTCCTCCGGGGTCATCGCGTCGACGACGAACTGCCGGATCACTTGGTCTCGGACGCTCACATGGTCGGCGAGGGTGCGCAGACCGTGATCGGTCAGACGCACGAGTCGGTGTCGGCCGTCGGCCTTCGACTCGAACCGGTGGATGTTGCCGTCGTCGCTGAGCCGGCCAATCATGCGCGACACCGTGCTGATCCGCATGTGCACGGCGTCGGCGACCTCGCTGACGCTCAACTGCCGATTGGTACAGACCGCTTCGAGAATGCGCAGATCGGAAACGGAGAGTCCTCGTCTCGCGAACTCGTCGTTGACGCGGGCGAAGAGCGCCCAGCCGCCGTCGACGAGGTTCATCCAGCTCTCGGCCTCCGCAGCGGTGAGCGACCGGGGCGGGCCCTTTCGTGGACCATCAATCGATTTTGCCGACACAGCATGACAACATACATTGTCGTTAACCCAAACAACACCATAGTGAATTTCGGAAGGTTGCCGGGCACTTCAGGCCAATGAACCCAGCGTTCGCACCAGGTGATCGACCTCGTACGGCGTCGAGTACGGGGCCAGCCCGACCGTGACGGCACCGCCGAAGTCGGGTGCGCCCATCCGTGCGAGTGCGCGGTTGGGAAGGTCGGCGAGTGCGCAGACACCGTTGTCGGCCAGACGCCGGACGACCTTGTCGGCACCCACCGACTCCACGGTGAAGCTCGCCAGCGGTATCCGGTTCTCCTCGGTCCCCACGAGGTTCACATGGTTGAGCTGGGACAGTGTCGTGACCAGGTAATAGTTGAGGCGCTGCAGATACTCGTAGACACCGTCCATCGACGTGACGAGACGCCGCCGACGCTTGCCGATCCCGGCCTCGTCGAGTCCGGCGAGGTGTTCCACCGACGCGACCACCCCGGCGAGCATCGCGCCCTGATGCGGTTCGGGTTCGAGCCGGGCGGGCCCGCGCGCGGACGGGTCCATCGACATCAGCTTCAGCCGGTCGATCAGGTGGGGTTCGCGGAAGGCCATGGCCGCCATGCGCGGACCACCCCACCGCTCGGCCGAGACGACGAGGACGTCGGCACCCAGGTCGTGGATGTCCAGGCTGATGTACGGCGCCGCGTTGGTGGCGTCGACGACCAGAAGCGCGCCGGCTTCGCGGACCAGCGGCGCGATCTCGCTGATGTCGGTGACGGCTCCCGTCGTGGACGACGCGAGGGTCACCGCGACGACCTCCGTATCGGGCGTGACGAGATCGCCGAACTGCCAGGCCGGTAGTCCGCCGGTCTCGACGTCGACCTCGGCCCAGCGAACCCGGCCGCCGTAACGATCCGCCGCGCGCAGCCACGGCACGATGTTCGGCTCGTCATCCTGACGCGTGACGACGACGTCACCCCGCAGCCACGCATGCGGCGCGAGGGCCTCCGCCAGACCGGCCAGCAGCACGTACCGCGACGGTCCGAGCACCACACCCGCGGCGTCTCCGCCGACGACATCGGCGATCGCGCGCCGGGCACCGTCGACCACCTCCGCGCTCGCGCGAGCCGACGGGTAGACCCCGCCCGGGGCGGCGGACAGAGAGCGGAAACTGGTGGTCACAGCGGTCGCGACCGAATCGGGGATCTGCATCCCCGCCTGCGGGTCGAGGTGGATCCAGCCGTCGCCGAGCGATGGAATCAATCCACGCACGTAGGCGACGTCGAAAGCCATGGGCACGAGGATAGACGTCGGCCATCTGCCGTTTCGCGGTGTCCGGGCACAATGGGACGCATGGCTATCGAAGGCACTCCAGGACCCGGCCCCACCTCAGGACCGTTCGGCTCGGCCGGCGACTCCGACAACGTGATCGTCGTCGGCGCGGGCACGGATGGGCAGACGGACGGCGAGTCGTCGGAATCGACCAGCGTCGCCGACATGGTCGAGCAACCCGCCAAGGTCATGCGCATCGGCACGATGATCAAGCAGCTGCTCGAAGAGGTGCGTGCGGCTCCTCTCGACGACGCGTCGCGCAATCGCCTGCGTGAGATCCACCAATCGTCGGTGCGTGAACTCGAAGAGGGGCTCGCGCCCGAGCTGCGCGAAGAACTCGAACGTCTCGCGCTCCCCTTCTCCGACGAGGGCACCCCGTCGGACGCCGAGCTCCGCATCGCCCAAGCCCAGCTCGTGGGCTGGCTCGAGGGACTCTTCCACGGCATCCAGACCGCACTGTTCGCCCAGCAGATGGCCGCCCGCGCCCAGCTCGAACAGATGCGTCAGGGCGCGCTTCCGCCCGGCATGCCCACCCCCGGCGGCGCCGGCGGACCCGGCCACAGCACGGGGCAGTACCTCTAGGTCGCCACACCGGCTCAACCGGCTGAGGGTCACCCGCTCAACCGGCAGCGGGCAGCGGATGGGCCGAGGGGTACGCTGACTCCTCGTGTCAGCGGTAGTAGACGACGACGCGATCCCCGCGCGTCCCCAGGGCTCTGATTCGCGCAGCTTCGCGCGCGCGGTCAAGGACCTCCGCGACGGTTTCGCGAGCCGCGAACTGTGGTTCCACCTCGGCTGGCAGGACATCAAGCAGCGCTACCGACGTTCGGTCCTGGGACCGCTGTGGATCGTGATCGCGACCGGTGTCACCGCGATCGCGATGGGTCTGCTCTATGGCGAGCTCTTCGGCATGGACATCAGGGTGTTCCTGCCATACGTCGCGCTTGGCTTCATCTTCTGGAACTTCATCTCGAGCTCGATCCTCGAGGGATCCGAGGTGTTCTCGAAGAACGAGGGCCTGATCAAACAGCTTCCGGCTCCCGTGAGCGTGCACGTCTACCGCGTGGTGTGGCGCGCGTTGATCATCTTCGCGCACAACGTCGTCATCATCGTCATCCTGTTCCTGATCTTCCCGCCGCCGCTCAACTGGACCGTCACGCTGATCGTCCCGGCCCTCGCGCTGTATGTGGTCAATTCGATCTGGGTGACGATCGTGTTCGGCATCCTGTCGACCCGATTCCGCGACATCGGCCAGCTCCTCACCACCGCGGTGCAGCTGGTCTTCTTCATGACGCCGATCATCTGGACGACGCAGAGCCTCGGGAACGCGACCGGCGAGGCGTCGTCGAGGTTGAAGCTCGTCGAGCTGAACCCGATGTTCCATTATCTGGAAATAGCGCGCGGACCGCTGCTGGGCGAGCCGGTCGAGTTCTACCACTGGGCCGTCGTCCTGGGCTGCACCGCCGTGGGCTGGGTGCTGGCCATGCTGGTGTTGCGCAACTACCGGGCCCGCGTGGCGTACTGGGTGTAGGGACGGATTCGATGGCCAGGAACAACGATCTCGGAGACACCCGCGTCCGCGTGGACACGTGGGACGCGTGTGTGGACTTCCCGATCTTCGACGCCAAGACCCGGTCGCTGAAGAAGTCGGTCATCGGCGCGGCGGGCGGCGTCATCGGCTCCACCGAGTCGAACGTGGTGGTCGTCGAGGCGCTCAAGGACATCAACCTGCACCTCAAGCACGGCGACCGGATCGGGCTGGTCGGCCACAACGGCGCCGGCAAGTCGACGCTGCTGCGTCTGCTTTCGGGCATCTACGAACCCACGCGCGGCGCCTGCCGGGTGCACGGCCGGGTCGCCCCCGTCTTCGACCTCGGCGTCGGCATGGACCCGGAGATCTCCGGCTACGAGAACATCATCATCCGCGGCATGTTCCTGGGCATGACGCGCAAGGAGATGCTCAAGAAGATCGACGACATCGCGGAGTTCACCGAGCTCGGCGACTACCTGCAGATGCCGCTGCGAACCTACTCCACCGGTATGCGGGTGCGCATCGCACTCGGCGTGGTGACCTCCATCGACCCGGAGATCCTCATCCTCGACGAGGGCATCGGCGCCGTCGACGCCGACTTCATGCGCAAGGCGCGGGGTCGGCTCCAGGCGCTCGTTGAGCGGTCGGGAATCCTGGTGTTCGCCAGCCATTCCAACGAGTTCCTGGCCCAGCTGTGCGACCGCGCCCTGTGGATCGACCACGGACAGGTCCGCATGGAAGGCGGCATCGAAGAGGTCGTCGAAGCCTATGAGGGCCCCGACGCCGCGGCACACGTCCGCCGGGTGATCGCCGACCTGGAGAAGGCGGACAAGAAGGGGACTCCGGAGTGACCGACGGCGCCGTCGCTCCGAAGGTCATCGCGGTCGTGGTCACGCACCGTCGCGTGGAGCTGCTCGCCGAGTCGCTGGCCGTGGTGTCGGGCCAGGACCGGCCCGTCGACCATCTGATCGTCGTCGACAACGCGGACGAACCCGAAGTCGCCGAACTCGTTGCGGCGCAGCCCGTTCCGACGACCTACCTCGGGTCGAGACGAAACCTCGGCGGTGCCGGCGGATTCGCGCTGGGCATGCTGCATGCGCTCGCCCTCGGCGCCGACTGGGTCTGGTGCGCCGACGACGACGGCCGACCCGACGGTCCGGCGGTCCTCTCGACGCTGCTCGACTGCGCCGCACGGCACGACCTCGACGAGGTGTCACCGGTGGTCGCCAACCTCGACGACCCGGACACCCTCGCCTTCCCGCTGCGACGCGGACTCGTGTGGCGACGGAAGCGGTCGGAACTCTTTGCCGACGGTGAGACCCAGGACGACGATCTGCTGCCCGGCATCGCGTCGCTGTTCAACGGCGCTCTGTTCTCTGCACGGTGCCTCGAACAGGTGGGCGTGCCGGACCTGCGGCTGTTCTTCCGCGGCGACGAGGTGGAGGTGCACCGTCGGCTGGTCCGCTCGGGCGTGCGGTTCGGCACCTGCCTGCGCGCGGGATACCTCCACCCCGACGGCTCGGCGGAATTCCGACCGATCCTGGGCGGTCGCATGCACACCCAGTACCCCGACAACGACACCAAGCGGTTCTTCACCTACCGCAACCGCGGCTACCTGATGAGCCAGCCCGGACTCCGCAGGCTGCTGCCCCAGGAGTACGCCCGGTTCGGCTGGTTCTTCCTTGTGCAGCAACGTGATCCGAAGGGCTTCGCCGAGTGGGTGCGTCTTCGCGGCCTCGGTCGCCGAGAGCGGTTCACGCGGCCCTGAGGTGTTGATCCTTCACTGCTCCCTGAGCTGCGAGCGAAGCGAGCCACGAAGGGTTTCACAAGGCACGTCACCATGCCCTTCGAGGCTCGTCGACCTCGACGCGCTCCTTCGTCGCTTGCTCGGCCCGGCGGCTTGCGCTCCTCACACCTCAGGGAGCAATGGGTCCTCACACCTCAGGCAGCGGAATTCAGCACCGCGCGCGGGGTCATCCCCAACGCCGAGATCGCGCCCAGCGCAGCGATTCCCGCGAGTACCCACCAGGCGGTCAGGAACGAGTTGTGCACATCGGCGTACACCGCCGAGGTGCCGATGATCGCGACCAGCAAGCTGACACCCAGCGACATGCCGATCTGACGACTCATGTTGACCACCGCGCTTCCGGTGGCGGCCTGATCTGCGGGGAGGTCGGCGGTCGCCGAGGAGAGGATCGACGGCAACGCGAAGCCCACTCCGACACCGCCGATCAGCCAGCCAGGCAGGAACTCGGTGGCGAAATCCGGTGTGGCGTCGACCGACAGGGCGATGAGGGCCGACCCGAGACCGAAGAGCACACAACCGAAGGCGACGAGTCGCCCCACCGGGACCCGCGCACTGAGGCGATGCGACACGGCCGCGAAGATCGGGACCATCAGCGGTCCGGTTGACACCGCGAGACCCGTCACGATCGGCGAGAAATCCCAGACCTGCTGCAACCACAGGATGTTCGCGAGAAGTGCGCCGGCGAACGGGATGGAGAACAGCAGCATCGTCACGTTCGCGACCGAGAAGGCCCGGATCCGCAGCAGTGCAGGCGAGATCACCGGTTCGGGATGACGCGCCGAACTGAGGACGAAGCCGACGAGCCCTGCCCCGGCGACGATCCACGCACCGGTGATCCGCGCGTCCGTCCAACCCCACTCACTCCCCTGGACCAGACCGAGTGTCAAGGCCCCCACCGAGACGACCAGGAGAAGCGCGCCCAACGCGTCGGGAAAGCCACTGGCCGAGACGTTTTGGGGGCGGGACAGTACGATCGCCCCGGCGACGATCGCCGCCACACCGACGGGCACGTTGACCAGGAACACCCAGCGCCACGACGCCTCGACGAGAAGACCGCCGACCGCCGGCCCGAAGGCCGCGGCCAAGGCGCCGGTGGCCGCCCAGATGCGCACCGACCGGGCCCGACGTTCCGGCGGCAACGTCGCCACGACCAGACCCAGACTCGCCGGCGTCAGAATCGCTGCACCTTGCGCCTGCAGTGCACGGAATGCCACCAGCCACCAGACGCCCTGCGCCGCGGCACATGCGGCACTCGCCGCGGTGAAGATCGCGAGACCGAGCAGGAAGCCGCCCTTGCGGCCGTACCGATCGACGATCCGGCCCGCCGGAACAAGGAGCGCCGCATACAGGATGGCGTATGCGTTGAGGATCCAGGACATCTGGGACAGGGTCGCACCGGTGAAGTCGGCACCGATGTCGTCGAAGGCGACGTTGACGATGAACACGTCGAGGCTGGCCATGAACGCCGCCCCAGACAGGATGAGCAGGACAAGGTTGGGCCGCGCGACAGTCGGCGCCGGCGTCGCCGGGCCGCTTCGAGTGACCGTCATCGGACCGGCCATCCGAGAACCCGGCGACTCTGGCGCGCGGAGGCGAGGAGCCGGCCGCCGCGGTCGCGCAGCGTGGTGTCGTCGACCGACCAGCCGCCGGACGTCGAGGTGTTACGCGTATGGACGAGGATCGGCGCCGGAGTGGCGTCGTCCAGCGGCGCCGTCACATGCATGGAGAATGCCACCGTCGGAAGTGCGAGCGGCGCGGTCAGAGTCGGGAAGACGGCGGGCGGTAGGCAGTCCGCCAGCAGGGCCAGGTAGGCGGCGTCGACGGCCATCGGGGTTCGGGTGGTGATCCATGCCCGCATCCAGGCCTCGTCGGCTCCGGTGAGCGCGAGCGGACCGTCGACCGGTCGCACATCGAGCTGCCAGCCCATCGGCACGATCTCCGGGGGAATCATGAAGGGGTCGAGCCCTTCCGGGCCGGGAACGCCCGCGACCCGGTCGATGACATCGGTGGGTGCGGATTCCCCGACCCGCCCGGTCGTGACTGATGCCGACGCGATGTCGACACCCGCCTGGGTGACCGTGACGTCGACGACCCTCGTGTGCCGACCGACCTCCCGGACCGTCGGCGTCAGGAGCAACTCCCCGCCGTCGGGCTTGCCGACGAATCGCAGATCGAGAGCGCGCACCGTCGTACCCGGCGCTGCATCGGCGCCGACCCGGACGGCCAGCGCCGCGATGGCACCACCGTGCGGGCCCGACCATCCCCACCAGGAACGGTCGATGGTCGCCGACCATCGACCGTCTCCGGTCGGGGTCGATCCGAAACTGTCCAACAATCCGTCAATGGCTTGTTGCCTGGTGAGTTGCTTCACGCAACTCATGCAAGCAGGTTGAGTTGCGTCACGCAACCCACTACTCTCGATCCTATGCGCCGCGCCTCATTCGCCGAGATGAACTGCTCGATCGCCCAAACACTGGAGATCGTCGGCGAATGGTGGACGCTGCTGATCGTCCGGGACGCGATGTTCGGCGTGACGCGATTCGACGAGTTCTCGTCGCGGCTCGGCATCGCGCGCAACGTGTTGACCCAGCGACTGGACACCCTCGTCGAACACGAGATCCTGGCGAAGGAGCCGTATCAGGACAACCCGGTGCGCTACGACTACCGCCTCACCGAGAAGGGCCGGGACCTCTGGACGGTTCTGGCCGCGTTACGTCAGTGGGGTGACCGGTGGACCGCCGAGGACGGCGCACCAGTGGTGTCGACGCACTCCTGCGGCCAGACGATGACGGTCGAGCCGACGTGCTCGGCATGCGGCGAGCGAATCGGCACCGGCGAACTACGGGTACACCCGGGCCCCGGCGCGACTACGGACAATCCCCTCGCAGGGCTTCGCTGACCCTGGGCGCCACCAGCCGACAATTGCCATCCCCCTGCGCGCTGGAGACCTGCGACGATGACGAAGTCCATGTCGAATAACTAGAACGTGTTCTACTGTGGACGGAGTTTCACTGCCGTCCCGAGGAGCATGATGCGGTTCACGTATGCCGAGGCCATGACCGATCCGTCGTACTACGCGCCGCTCGCGCAGGCCGCCGAAGCCGCGGGGTACGCCGGCTTCACCATTCCCGACTCGCTGGCCTATCCGGAGGAATCGGACGCGAAGTATCCGTACACCCCCGACGGCAATCGCGAGTTCCTCGACGGCAAGGCGTTCATCGAGACCTTCATCCAGGCCGCGGCGCTCGGCGCGGTCACCTCGACCATCCGCTTCACCCCGTTCGTGGTGAAGCTGCCGGTCCGCCCGCCCGCGCTGGTCGCCAAGCAGGCCAGCTCGGTGGCGTACCTGACGAACAACCGCTTCGCGATGGGCGTCGGCACGAGTCCGTGGCCCGAGGACTACGACTTCATGGGCGTGGACTTCAAGCGCCGCGGCAAGCGGATGGACGAGTGCATGGACATCATCCGCGGCCTGACCACCGGCGAGTACTTCGAGTTCCACGGCGAGTTCTACGACATCCCCAAGATCAAGATGACGCCCGCGCCCACCGAACCGATCCCGCTACTCGTGGGCGGCCACGCCGACGCCGCGCTGCGTCGTGCGGTCATCCGCGGCGACGGTTGGATGCACGGTGGCGGTCCGCCCGAGGAGCTCGAGACGCTGCTGGACCGGATCAACGAGATCCGCATGGCCGAGGGAAAGACCAACGATCCGTTCGAGATCCACGTGATCTCCATGGACGCCTACACCGTCGACGGATGTAAGCGGCTGGAAGACAAGGGGATCACCGACGTGATCGTCGGTTTCCGGCTGCCGTATGTCATGGGCGACGACACCGAGCCGCTGCAGACCAAGATCGACCATCTGAACTGGTACGCCGACAACGTGATCGCCAAGGTCAACGGCTGATCGTCCTGCCTCTCCCGGTATTCTCCGCCCTGCCCTGGGGTATGGCACGGTTGCACCACCTGTACCGCTGGGGCACACTGCACAGCGGGGCGCCCCACGCATGCCGTGGCGCGTCCGACGTGCGGTGAGACTCCGAGGCGAACACTCGCCGGGCGGGAGGACAGTGATGACCGATTCGCCGAGCGGGTCGGTGTATTCATCTGTGCGCGAGCAGCTTCCGCCGCGCAGACCCGACGTTCTCGATCGCCGCGGGTTCCTTCGCGTCGCCGGTGTCGCCGGAACCGCCTTGCTGGGCACGTCCGTGCTGGCCGCATGCGGTGGCGGGTCGTCGGACACCGTCAACACCATCAAGGCCGCCATCGCCGGTGAACCCGACCAGCTCGACCCGCAGAAGTCCAGCTCCTACTTCACCTTCGAAGTACTCGAGAACGTCTTCGACACCCTCGTCGAACCCGACGAGCAACTCCAGATGCGGCCGGCACTGGCCGAGAGCTGGGAGGTCAGCCCCGACGGCCTGCAATGGACGTTCACGCTGCGCGACGGGGTCACGTTCCACAACGGCGACCCGCTGACCGCAGCCGATGTCGAATACTCCTTCCGTCGGATCATCGACGAAGAACTGTCCAACGCATACAAACTCGAGGCCATCGCGTCGATCACCGCCCTCGACGACCGTCGGGTCCGGTTCACCGTCAGCGCGCCGACCCCCAATCTGCTGACGAGCATCGGCGGGTTCAAGGGACTGGCCATCGTCAACCGCCGCAACGTCGAATCCGGTGAGATCACGACCAGGCCGATCGGCACCGGGCCGTTCTCGTTCGTCTCCCGGTCGCCGGGCGCATCCATCGTGTTGGCGTCGAATCCCGACTACTGGGGTGGGGCACCCGCCGTCGACGGGGTCCGCTACAGCTTCATCTCACAGGGCACCACCGCGGTGTCCGCACTACGGTCGGGTGAGATCGATTGGACCGACGCCATTCCCGCCCAGCAGCTCAGCATCCTGCGCCGCGACGACACACTCGATGTCGGGACCGTGGTCGCCAACGACTACTGGTACGTCACGATGAACTTCGACGCCCCACCGTTCGACGACACCCGGGTCCGCCAGGCGGTCGCGTATGCGATCGACCGGGACTCGATCGCCCAGGTCGTCGGATACGGGACCGCGACGCCCAACGAGCTCGCGATCCCCTCGACCAGTCCCTGGTTCGCACCCTACGACCGCTATACCGCCGGACTCGACCGCGCCGCCGCCGTCGCGAACGCCAGAGACCTGCTCCGGCAGGCCGGCATCCGCGGACTCGACATGCGCCTGATGGTGACCACCGAGTATCCCGAGACGGTGACGGCGGCGCAGGTGATCGCGTCGAACCTCGCCGACGTCGGGATCGACGTGCGGATCGAACAACTCGACTTCGGCGCATGGCTCGATCGCCAGGCCGCCGGCGACTTCGACGCCCTGCTACTGGGCTGGCTGGGCAACATCGACCCGGACGACTTCTACTACGCCCAACACCATTCCGAGGGCACGTCGAACTCGCAGAAGTACTCGAACCCCGAGGTCGACGCGCTGTTGGACCGGGGCCGAACCGAACTCGACGTCGAGGCCCGCAAGCGGATCTACGCCGAGGCCGCGAGCATCATCGCCGACGACGTGAGCTACCTCTACCTCTACAACCCGTCGTCGACCCAGGCTTTTGTGACGCAGCTCCGGGGATATGTCGTCCGACCCGACAAGGCCATCCGGTTCCGCGATGCCCGGCTGGAGAGGAGCTGAGATGACCGCATTGCACTCGCCGCTGGCGCGCTTCATCATCGTGCGGCTGCTCTACACGGTCGCGGTGTTGCTCGGCGTGATCGTCGCGGTGTTCTTCCTGATGCAGGTCGTGCCCGGTGATCCCGTCCGCATCGCACTCGGCACCCGCTACACCCCGGAATCGTATGAGGCGCTGCGCAGCGCCTCCGGACTCGACCAGCCGCTCGCATCACAGCTGGTGAACTATGTCGGCAGTGCCTTCACCGGCGACCTGGGCGTCAGCTTCCGCAACAGCGAACCGGTCACGACGATGCTCTTCGATCGGCTTCCCGCCACCATCACACTCGCGACCGCGGCGATCGTCGTCGCATTGCTCATCGCCGTCCCTCTCGGTTTCTGGGCGGCACTGCGGGAAGGTCGGTTGGCCGACAACGTCATTCGCGTGGTGAGCCAGTTCGGGATCTCCGTGCCCGACTTCTGGATGGGCATCCTGCTGATCGGTCTCTTCTCCACCGCGCTCGGCTGGTTACCATCGGCCGGGTACCAACCCTTCGCCGACGACCCACTCGGTTGGCTCGAACACCTCGTGCTGCCGGCGATCACGGTCGGGGTGGTGACCGGGGCGATCATGACGCGCTACGTGCGCTCGTCGGTGCTCGACGTGGTGAACGCACCGTTCGTGACGACGGCCGAATCAAAAGGGCTGAGCACCAAGCGTGTTCTCCTCGATCACGTCGGACGCAACGCGCTCGTACCCGTGCTGACCATCTCCGGTATCCAGTTCGCAGGTCTGCTCGGTGGTGTCATCGTCGTGGAGGTCGTGTTCGCCTGGCCCGGACTGGGTCTGCTGGTCTACGACTCGGTCGCCGCGCGCGACTACCCGGTCCTACAGGGTGCGATCCTGCTCATCGCGGTGATCTTCCTGGTCGTCAACCTCGTCGTCGACATCCTCTACGCCGTCATCGATCCCAGGATTCGGCTGTCATGACCCTCACCTCTCCCGACCCGCCGGAACCCGGTACCGGAGTCGACGACGAATCGGCCGGAGCTCCTTCGACCGATTCGGCCTGGCGATTGCTGCTACGCAACCGCACCTCGGTGATCGGGTTGATCATCATCGCGGTCGTCCTCGTGTGCGCGGTGTTCGGTCCACTCATCGCTCCGTACGGCGCCAACGAGATCGACGTCCCGAATGCGCTGCAGGCGCCCAGCTGGTCCCACCTCTTCGGGACCGACGACCTGGGTCGCGACGTCTTCTCCCGGGTGGTGCTCGCCGCGTCGGTGAGCATGCGCGTGGCGGTCATCGCAGTGGCGATCTCCCTCACCGTCGGCGTGGTCCTCGGTATGGTCGCCGGTTTCGCCGGTGGCGTCCTCGACACCGCGCTCATGCGGATCGTCGATGTGGTCTTCTCCTTCCCGGTACTGCTGCTCGCGCTCGCCATCGTCGCCATCCTGGGACCGGGAGTCACCTCGGCGATGATCGCGATCGGCGTCGTCTACATACCGATCTTCGCCCGGGTGGCGCGCGCCGACACCCTGCGTGTGCGACAGACCCAGTACGTCCAGGCATCGCGGACCATGGGTGTGGGGACATCGGCCATCCTCATGCGGCATGTGCTGCCCAACATCTCGGGTCCGGTCATCGTCCAGACCTCCATCTCGCTCGCGTTCGCGATCCTGTCGGAGGCGGCGCTGTCGTTCCTCGGTCTGGGCGTCCAGCCACCGGACCCGTCGTGGGGCCGGATGCTCTTCGACGCACAGGGGTTCATCACCACCGCCTGGTGGATGGGTGTGTTCCCCGGTCTGGCGATCCTCGTGACGGTCTTCGCATTCAACCTCGTCGGCGACGGCGTACGCGATGTGCTCGACCCGCGCCAGCGCACGCTGCTGCGCAACCGTGGGTACGAACGCAAGTCGCCGACGGTGACCACACCGTCGACCGCGAAACACGTCAGCTCCGACGGATCGGTGCTGCGCGTGGACGACCTCGTCGTCGGTGTCGGTCCGCGAGAGATCGTGCACGGCATCAGTTTCTCGGTCGCGCCGGGTGAGACGCTCGGTATCGTCGGGGAGAGCGGATCGGGCAAGTCACTGAGCGTGTTGTCGGCGACCGGGCTCTTCGACGCGCCCAGCGCGTACGTCCGCGGGTCGGCCCGCCTCGGCGACACCGAAATCGTCGGCGCCACACCGGCGAAACTGCGGGCTCTGCACGGTTCGCGTGTCGGCTTCGTCTTCCAGGACCCGTCGTCGAGCCTCAATCCCCTGCTCACCGTCGAACAACAACTGACCGAGGGCCCGCGCCGGCATCTCGGCCTCTCGCGGGGCGAGGCGCGCGAACGGGCCCTGGCGCTGCTGCGCGACGTGAACCTGCCCGACCCCGAAAGCCGTTTGCGCGCATACCCGCATCAGTTGTCCGGCGGCCAACGGCAGCGCGTCATGATCGCGATCGCATTGGCCTGCGATCCGGAACTCCTCATCGCCGACGAGGCCACCACCGCACTCGACGTGACCACGCAGGCACAGATCATCGACCTCGTCGCGAAACTCCAGCGCGAGCGCGGTATGGCGGTGGTGTGGATCAGCCACGACCTCGGCGTCATCGGGCGGATCGCCGACCGGGTGATGGTGCTTCGATCCGGCCGGATCGTCGAGAGCAATGACGTCACAACGCTGTTCGACGACCCGCAGGACGAGTACAGCCGCACACTGCTGGACTCACGTCCGCTGTTGAGCAAGGTCACCGAACGTGATGGCGCGTCGCCTCTTCAGAAGCGAACCCACGCCGACCCACTGCTCCGCGTCACGGGGCTGGGCGTCGACTATGTGGTCCGCGGCCCGTCGGGGCGCCGGGTGGTGCACGCCGCCGACGGGGTGGACCTGCAGGTCGCTCGTGGCCGGACGCTCGGGATCGTCGGCGAATCGGGATCGGGGAAGTCGACCGTGGCCGGCGTCATCACCGGCCTCATCACGTCCGCCCAGGGCACGACGGTGCGGGGCAGCGTGACCGTCACCCTCGACGGCCGGCGGGTCGAGGCCATCGGGGCACGCGGTGCCGACGAGGCCCTGCTCCGACGCCGCGTCGCCATGGTGTTCCAGGACCCGGCCGCCTCGCTCGATCCGCGGATGACGGTGGCGGCGTCGATCGCCGAACCGCTGCGGACGCACGGCCTCACCGACGGCCGGGACGGCACGCGGAGTCGTGCCGAAGAGTTGCTCGCCGACGTCAGCCTCGACGCGTCATACCTCGACCGCTATCCGCACGAGATGTCCGGCGGCCAGCGGCAGCGGGTGAGCATCGCCCGCGCGCTGGCGTCCGACCCGGAGGTCCTGATCCTGGACGAGTCGACGGCGTCGCTCGACGTGTCGGTGCAGGCCAGCGTCCTCGACCTGCTCGCCGAGCTCCAGCGTCAGAAGGGGCTGACGTACCTGTTCATCGCGCACGACCTGGCCGTCGTCGAGCAGATCAGCGACACCGTCGCGGTGATGCAGGACGGGAAGGTCGTGGAGAGTGGACCGGCGTCGACCATCCTCCACGACCCCGCGACCGACTACACCCGCGCGTTGCTCGCGGCCATCCCGCCGGAGGTCCCGCAGCGGGCCTGACCCGTCGACTGTGCGTTGCAACCCCGCCACGCCCGTCGGCACGGTTGCCAGGGCGTCGTCGGCTAGGGTGTCAGCGTGTCTCGACCCGACCCTGGTGACCACGTCCGCGATGACGACGAACCGAGCCACGAGGACTTCGCCACACGCCATGCGCCGATGCCGATCGAGCTGCCCCTCGACGACGAAGAGGCGTCGACGAACGTCGGTCTGAAGACCCAGCTGGTGCGCTTCGTCATCACCGGCGGGTTCTCCGGGCTGCTGGACTTCGGGCTGACGATCCTCCTGCAATACGGTCTGGACGTCCCGTTCTGGCCCGCGAAATCCGCCGGGTTCATCCTTGGCACCACCGTCGCGTACCTGCTGAACCGTCGATGGACATTCCGAGCCGAACCGAGCATGGCGCGGTTCGTGTCGGTCGTCGCGCTCTACGTGGTGACCTACTTCGTCAACGTCGGTATCTACACGCTTCTGTCGCATGCCTGGCAGGAAACGCTGCTGTACAGCTTTGCGGCGTACGTCGTCGCACAAGGCACCGCTACGGTCATCAACTTCGTCGTCCAGCGGATGGTCATCTTCAAGATCCGCTGACCCGAGAACGCACGGTCAACGAAAGCGGACGCCCAGTCGACGGGCAGGGTCAGAACTCCTCGTCGACGTCGGAGTCACGGGCGGCGCGCTCACCGCGGTCGAGGGTGGCGAGTTCGGCCAGGTCGGCGGGGTCGAGAGCGAAGTCGAACAGGTCGGCGTTCTCCACCTGACGGCCGGTGTGCGACGACTTCGGGACGACGCTGATGCCGTTCTGCACCGACCAGCGCAACGCGATCTGCGTCGGCGACTTGCCGTACTTGCGCGCGATCCGGAGGATGACCGGGTCGGCGAGCAGGCCTTCCTTGCGGCCGGTCGGATGCCACGCCTGAGCATGAATACCCTTGTCGGACATGAACTCCCGCAATTCGGTCCGTGGCAGTGAGGGAGAGCACTGGATTTGATTCAGAACCGGCCAGCGTCCCGTCTCGTCGAAGAGCATCTGCAGGTGGTGCTGTTTGAAGTTCGAGACGCCGGGTGTGCGGACGTATCCCTCGTCGGCGAGCGTGAGCAACGCTTTCCAGGAGTCGACGGTGCGGCCCAGGCTCGGGCACGGCCAGTGGATGAGGTAGACGTCGATATGCGCGACACCGAGCCTGCGGGCGCTCTCCTTGGCGGCGTTGATCGCCTCGTCGAAACCCTGGTCGCCGCCGCTCAGCTTGGTCTGCACGACGATCTCCTCGCGCGGGACGCCGGTGCCGTGCAGCCCCATCCCGACACTCAGCTCATTGCTGTACCGGGGCGCGGTGTCGAGGAGGCGGTATCCGGACTTGATCGCCGAGCTGACGGCGCTGACAGCCGGCCGGCCGAGCATGTTGTAGGTGCCGAGCCCCACCAGGGGGATCGAGGTGCCGTTGCTGAGCTCGACCGAGGGGATGTCCACCGCATCAGGATATGTCGACAACCGCATCCTGCGCCGCCGGTCGATCTGGAACGCTTGACCGATGAGCACCGGAGACGACGCGTCGTACGACGACATCGTGGTGGGCGCGGGACACAACGGCCTGACCGCTGCGGCCTACCTCGCTCGTGCCGGCCGGCGTGTGCTCGTCCTCGAGAAGGCCGACCACGTCGGCGGCGCCACGGTGTCGGCGACGCCGTTCGCCGGTCTCTCCGCGCGGTTGTCGCGGTACTCGTACCTGGTCTCGCTGATGCCGAGCCAGATCATCACCGACCTCGACCTCGACGTCACACTCATCCGACGGCGCTATTCGTCGTACACGCCCCTGCCGTCGGATCCGGCGCGCGGCATCCTCGTCGACAACCTCGATGACGATGCGACGGCCGCGTCGTTCCGGCGGGTGACCGGCTCCGACCTCGGTTTCACCGCGTGGCAGTCGTTCTACCGTCGGCTCGGCGTGGTCGCCGACCGCGTCTTCCCGACCATGACCCAGCCGTTGCGGACCGCCGCCGACATGCACGACCTCGTCGTCGGCCCAGACAAGTCCACCACCGACACGTCGACCGCCGAACTGTGGGAGGCGCTCACCACGCTGCCGCTGGGCACGCTGCTCCGTCAGTACTTCGACGACGACCTGATCCGCGGGATCGCCGCCACCGACGGACTCATCGGCACCTTCGCCGACCTCGACGATCCGTCCCTGCGCCAGAACATCTGCTTCCTGTACCACGTGATCGGCGGCGGAACCGACGACTGGGACGTCCCGGTCGGCGGGATGGGCGCGGTGTCGGGTGCGCTCTACCAGGCGGCGACCTCGGCGGGAGCCGAGATCAGAACGGGCGTCGAGATCACCGGCGTCGATCCCGGCGACGGGACCGTCGAGACGACGAGCGGCACCTTCCGCGGTTCGATGATCTATGCCGCGTGCGCGCCGCAGGTGTTCAATACGTTCCTCGACGGGACGCCGATCCCCTGCGAGCCAGACGCCAGCGGGTCGCAACTCAAGATCAACCTCCTGCTCGACCGACTACCGCGACTCCGCGACGGGTCAACCCCGCCCGCGTCGGCCTTCGCCGGGACCTTTCACATCAACCAGACCGCCACCCAGCTGCACGACGCGTGGCGGCAAGCAAATCGTGGTGAGGTGCCGGAAGTCCCGCCGTGCGAGATCTACTGCCACACGCTCACCGACCCGTCGATCCTGGGCCCGGAGCTCGCAGGCAAACACACGCTGACGCTCTTCGGGATGCACATGCCATCAGAGGTGTTCGACGAACCCGGTGCCGTCGAGCACGCTGTCGGCGCGACCTTCGCCTCGCTGAATTCGGTGTTGGGGGAACCGATCCAGTCGGTGATCGCGCACGATGCGAACGGCCGGCCGTGCATCGAGGCGAAGACCCCGCAGGACCTCGAGGACGCCGTCGGACTGCCCGGCGGGCACATCTTCCACCGGCCGTTGCAATGGCCGTGGGCCGAGACCGTGTCGGAAGTCGGCCAGTGGGGCGTGGAGACCCCGCATCCGCGACTTCTGTTGTGCGGCGCGGGCGCTCGCCGCGGCGGCGGGGTCAGCGGTATCCCCGGCCGTAACGCCGCGGCGGCGGTCCTGGGTGCGGGCGCGCTCGCGTTGCCTCGTTAGACATCACGGCCGGACCTCCACACCCGGTCAGTCACCCTCGATCTTCTGCGCATTCGCCCACCGGCGTCCCGGGTCGCCGCCCCACGCATCCCAGGCCACGCGTCCCGCTGACGGGAAGCCGTCCTCGCCGTTGTTGAACCCGGTCGCGTTCTTGTCCACCTCGTGGCGAGAGAAGTAGTTGCGCATCTTCTTGATCTGGTCGTCGTCGACGTCCTTGCCGTCGGCCAACTGGTGGGCCCGATGGCGGCCGGTGTCGGTGAACCCCTTACCCGCCTTGCCGTCGTCGATCCATCGCACCGCGCGCTGGGCAGCCTCTTGGACGTCCTTCGGTGGCTTGTGACTCATCTGCCGCGCTCCTGTTGTCGGGTCGTGAGATATCTGCGTGCCCGAGGGCGCTTGGCGTCAAACCCGTCGACGGGGCCCTACGGGCGCATCTCGGCGAGGGGACGGTCATCGGCGATGGTCGTCGTAGCCCGATCCGCTACTCGCGCAGGCAGCGACACGAACGGCGTCGGCCACCAGAACCAGCGACCGGACAAACGCGCGATGGCCGGCATCACCAGCGTGCGGACGAGGAGCGTGTCGATCAGCAGTCCGATCGCCACGGTCGTGCCGATCTGCGCGACGTTGTGGACGTAGCTGGCGAGCATGGCCAGCATCGTGATCCCGACGGTGAGGCCGGCCTGGGTGACCACGCTGCCCGTACCGACCATCGCGCGGATCAGACCGGTTCCACCGCCCGCGCCGTACTCCTCACGAAAACGGCTGACCAGCAACATGTTGTAGTCGGCACCCACGGCGACCAGAAAGGTGAACGCGATGGGCGCGACCGACCAGTGCAGCGGACTACCGATGAGACCCTGCCACAGGAACACTGACACCCCCATCGCGGACAGGTAGGAAAGCCCGACGGTCCCGATCACGGCGAGTGCCGCGACGAGGCTGCGCAGCAGGAACAGGGCGACGCAGAACACGAAGGCGAAGGCGGCGACGACGATCGCGATGAAGTCCTCGTGCGCGAACGACTCCATGTTGAGGAGCATGCCGCCCGGCCCGCCGATGCTGACGGTCGATCCGGCGAGCGATGTGTTCTTGATCGCCGCGAGTGACGTCGGGATCACCTCCGCGCTCACGTCCATCGCGTCGCGGCTGAAACCTTCGCGCTGCGGGGTGACGATCATCCGCGTCGCCTTGCCGTCATCGGAGAAGTAGTACGGGATACCGCTCTGGAAGAGCGGGCTCTCCAACGCCTGGCTGGGCAGGAAGAAGGCGCCGGCGGCGGGGCTGCCCGCCGAGTAGGCGCCACTGACCTCGTCGAGGAAGTCGGTGATCTCGCCGACCTGCGGGAGCAGCGCACCCAGTGTCGTGCGCAAGGGGCCGATCAGCTCGCGGATGTCGGTGACCGTGGCGCGCAGCGTCGGGATCTGCGCGGCGGCGGTGGGCAACGCGCCACTCAGGGAGCGGGTGCCGCCGGCGAGATCCCGGACCGATTCGCGCAGTGCCGGAACGTCATCGAGAACAGACAGCCCGCTCAGTGCGGTGCGGCATGCGTCGACGTCCCGGCACTGCGGAACCGATTCGACGAGTCCACGCACCGGTGCGATCCCCGCCGACAGTTCGTCGACCTTGGTGAGCGTCGACTCGCTCGTGCGCCGCAATTGCGCAGTGGCATCGGACAAGGATCCCGCGCCGGCCGCCCCTTGCTGCAGCGCGGTGTCGAGGCCGTCGATGGCGGTGTCCAGACGATCGACCGTTACGCCGATCGCGTCGAGATCGGTGATCCGATCGCGCAGAAGCGATGTCATCTGACCGAAGCGGCTACCGATGTACCCGGCCTGCGACGTGAGAGTCCCTTGGTCGAGGGTCTGCCCGAGGGGGCGGGTGATCCCCTGGACCGCGTTCACCCCGTCGATCGAGGCGACGGCGTCGGTCATCTGCGCGAGAGCGACCAGATCCGCCGCATTGCGCATGTCATGGTCGGACTCGACGATGAGCACGCTCGGCGCCATGATGTTGGGCGGCAGGTGCCTATCTGCCGCAGCGAATCCCACGTTCGCCGGTGAGTCCGCCGGCTGGGCGCGACGTTCGTTGTAGCTCGGCGCGTACATGGCGAGCGGGACGATCATGACCGCGAGCACCGCGAGTGCGGCCGCGAGCACCGGAGCCGGCCATCGAGCGACGGTGGTTCCGATCCGGCGCCAGCGTCGTGGCGACGCCGACTCGCGCGGCTCCACGAACCCGAGCCTGGTGGCGAGGGCCAGGACCGCGGGGCCGAGGGTGAGCGCAGCCGCGAGGGTGATGAGAATGGCTATGGTGCACGGCAATCCGGAGGTGCTGAACATCGCCAGACGCGTTGCCGCGAGGCACGCCATCGCACCGGCCACTGTCAGCGCCGACGCCACAACGATGTGCTGTACGCCGGCCAGTGCGTCGTAGTAGGCGTCTTCGGGGTCACGTCCCTTTCGGCGCGCCTCCTGATATCGGCCCACCAGGAAGATCCCGTAGTTGGTGCCCGCGCCCAGGACGATCACCGCCGACAGTGCTGCCGCGAAGATCGAGACCTTGATGATCTCGTTCTCCGCCAGGAACGAGATGGTCGCGCGGGCCACGGCCAACGCCAGCCCCACCCCGAGAAGCGGGACCATCGCGGTGACCACGGACCGGTAGACGAGCAGCAGCACGGCACCGACCAGCAACGCGCACACCGACACCAGCAGGATGATGGAGTCGTTGATCGCGACCATCTCGTCGTTGACGACGGCCGACGGCCCGGTGACGTGCACGTCGATGCCGGGTGGCGGCGTCGACGCGGCGATGGTGTCACGCGCTGCCTGGGTCGATTCCATGGCGAGCGCGGTGCCCATGTTGCCGGCGAGGTTCACCAGGACGTAGGCGACGTGGCCGTCGGCACTCTGCGCGGCCGGGGCGAGGTCGGGGTTCGACCACAGGTCCATCGCAGAGTTGACGTGCTCGGTGTCCGCGGTCAACTCGGCCAACAGGTCGGTGTAGTACGTACGGGATTCGGGCCCAAGGGGTTCGTCGCCCTCCATCAGGACGTAGACGAAGTTGTTGCTGCCCCCGCCGCCGAAGTACTCACCCATCTTGACGAGCGCCTGCACGGACGACGCCTCGTCGGGCAGGAAGGACTGCGCATGTTCGGTGACCGTCGATTCCAGTTGCGATACAACGATGTTGAGACCACCTGCGATGAGAAGCCAGATGACGATGACCGGTACCGAACACGCGTAGAGAAATCGCGCGAATCGTGGCCGCGAGGAGTCGCGACGCATCACGTCGAAACGTACGGGCCGCCGGATCTCCACGGCGAGCCCCTGGCGAAGTCGAGCGAACCGCTCGCGTGCGTTGACCATCGAAGGCTCCCCGTCGTCGGTGTTCATCTACGCCACCGGGACCAGACACTTGGCGACCGTACTGCCGTCGGCGCCCGTACCGGCCTGGCGTACGCGCTCGAATCCGTTGACCCGCACCGCACATGACACCGTCCCGCGGCCCGATGACTGGGTCAGGACCCCGACGGACGTCGTCAGTTCCCGGGTACGGAGAATCACTCGCCACGGAACGGACACCTTGTCGTCGACGACCCGTCCCCCGGGCTCGATGTAGGACACCCGCGCTGACGAGCCCGCCGGGCCGGTCACCACGTACTCGATCGACTTGTCGCGCACGACGCCCGCCTCAGGCGCCGCCGGCGAGTGGCCGATCGCCCGGTCGGGGATCTCACTCAGGCGCAGCTTGCCGACGTAGAACGCCGACACGGACATCACCGCGATGACCACCCACACGATCCACCACGAGCCTGCATACGCAACGGACTTCTTCATCGGACCCCCATCGACATCAGGCATCCGCGCCTCGACCTGGCCCTATGCCTGCCGAGCCACGTTCTGCCTGCCAGTGGCAGGGACTTTATATGTGACATCGCACGTTGGCAAGGTCCACCGAACGCCCCGGTCTTGCTTCGAAGCCATCCGACGCGGACCTCCGCCATGAACTCCATGCGTGATGGCCGTGACCCCTTCTTCCGGGGGTGGTGAGTCACGTCGCAAGGCGCGACCATGGGCTCCTCGCGAAGCGAGCAGGGTGCGCCCCTGTGACGGAAGGCCTTGCCATGACCACGAGCCGATTCCCCTTGACCGAACTCGCCGACCTGCCGGATGACCTTCGCGATCGCATCCACCCCATCGCGGAGAAGTCCGGTTTCGTCCCCAACAGCTTTCGCGCGCTGGGGCATCGCCCGAACGAGCTACGAGCGTTCCTCGATTATCACGACGTGTTGATGGAGGAACCGGGCCCGCTGTCGAAGGCCGAACGTGAACTGGTCGTGGTCGCCTCGTCTGGAGCGAACAGATGCGTCTACTGCGTCGTCGCCCACGGCGCCATCCTGCGCGTGCGATCCAAGGATCCACACCTCTCCGATCACGTGGCAACCAACCCTGCCGGAGCGGTCCTGGATGAGCGTCAGCGCGCGATCGTCGAGCTCACTCTCGCCCTGACCAGGACCCCAGAACTGTTCGCGGACAGCGACATGGCTCGCGCCCGGCAAGCGGGGCTCACCGATGACGAGATCTGGGACGTCGGGGCGATCACTGCGTTCTTCGCCGCGTCGAACCGACTCGCACACCTGACGGCGGTGGCACCCAATCACGAGTTCTATTCCATGGGTCGGTGACTCGGGACACGGCCGGATCAGCTCACCGCGGATCGAGCCGGTACAGACGCGAGTGAGCGGGTGTCACAACACGGGGCTAGGTGGAGCTCAGTGCCGAAACGAGCGCCGACACGAGCCTGGGTATCGCGGTTCGATCTGCCGACGCATGCGCCGGGTCGAGCTGCCCGATCGACAGTCCCCAGCAGTCGGGGTCCTGTAGCAGCGTGCCGAGCGCCTGTTCGAGGATCGCGATGGTCGGTCCGCTGTTTCGGCCGTTCACGTTCTCGCGATCGGCGCGTGCATGAAGTCGAGTACGTCGACGTCGAGGTGCACGACGAACGGTCCGGACGCCAGAATCCGGCGAGCGTCGGCGGCGGCACCTCGGGGGTCGTCGCAGAGCGCGGTCTGGTCGACGATCGCGATTCCGTGTTCTGCAGCCTGCGCGCGTTCCCAGTCGGTCGTTTCCCGGGTCAGATCCACCCCGAGGTAGACCAGGTCCGACGGCTGCAGCAACGGTGTGCGGTACGTCAGGTCGACCAACTCCGGCGCAGCCCCCTCGAGACCCAACGCGTGTGCCATCCCCATCCAGCTCAGTGAACCCTCCGAGGTCGAGCGGGGGGTGTTGAGATCCAGATGCCGGTCTATGTAGACGAGCCTGGGCCGTTCTCCGGCACGTGCCATCGCGTCGCAGAGTCCGACGGCGACCGTGCAGCTTCCGCCGAGCACGAGCAGACGTTGCTCCGCTGCGAGCAGGCTCGCCGCAGCGGTAGAAAGCTCGACGAGTGCGTCCGCCTCGTCGCCGAGGTTCTGCGCGAACGGTCGCTCACGGTCGGGAAACCACAGCCGCGTCGTCAGATCGCCGGCATCGACGACGTCCGTCCCCGACGCCCGCAGCTGTTCGACGAGTCCGGCAGCTCGCAACGCGCCGGGCGCTCGTTCTACGCCCACGCAATACGCGCCCGCACTATTGGGCACGCCCAGCACCGTCGTTCTCATCGAGTGCCGTCGACCGGACTGCCGTGGGCTGGCTCCATGGCCCCATCGTCGCAGAATGAATCGCCTGCTGGACGCCCAGATCGAATGACAGTCCAGAAAGATCCGAAGCCGGCGTCCCTCGCCGGCCGCCGCCCGGTTCGTACAAGAGGGCGAGGTCGTGCCACGTCACGAACGCCGTGAGCCATAATCGCGGGCATGCAGAAGCCGGCTTGCCCGATCCGACGCCGGACCGCGCCCGAGGTCCGTGAAGCTCTGCTCGTCGCGGCTGTCGCCGAACTCGACGAGGCCGGACCCGAGAACGCGAGCCTGCGTGCGATCGCCCGCCGGGTGGGTATCACGCATCAGTCGGTGGCCCACCACTTCGCCGATCGTGGGGCGTTGTTCACCGCGGTCGCGGTACGCGGTTTCGACAACCTCCACACCGAACACATGCGCGCGCTCGAGCAACTGCCGGACGACGCCCCGCTCGGCGAGGCCGTCGCCACGCTGGGGCAGGTCTACGTCCGATTCGCGCGTGACAACCGCGCCACGGTCACGCTGATGATGGGCTCACGACTCGTCGACAACAAGGCGCCCGACCTGGTCGCGGCACGGGCGCGCGGATGGGAGTTGCACACGCGCACCGTCTCCGACGCCGCCGACCACGGTTGGGGCGGCGGCGTGCCCGGCAACCTCATCGCCGTCGCAACCTTCGCCATGGCGCACGGCCTGGCCGCACTGGAGACCGACTTCGCCGACCAATTGCCCGACGGCACCGGCATCGAAGACCTGCTCTCGCTGGTCAATGCCGCGATCATCACTCCGCCGCACCAGGATTCGTGATCGCCGGGGACGTTCGGCACCGGCCCGTCAGAGCATGTGCACCTTACGGTAGATCCGCGCCGCGGGCCGGGTGAGCAGACCCACCTCGTCGAGGAAGCCCATCAAGTGCGCGCAACCCGAGCGGACCATCGACTGGAAATGGTGGTTGCGGCGCATCTCTCCGACCGCCCGACGGTGGTCCAGACCGGCGTCGGCGTAGGCCTTCGGGCGGACGAGGCTGACGAGGATGTAGGACACGGCCATCGCGGTGATCACCGAACTGAGCTGTCGCCGAATCCAACTGGCTTCCGCCATGGACTGGCGCACCTCCTCTCGCGCGAAACGCATGTGGCGAGATTCCTCGAGGACGTGGATCTCGTTGACGGTGCGCACGAGCGGCAGCACCCGATCGTCACGCATGCAGCCACGCTGCAGCACGTCCAGGACTTCCTCGGCGGCAAGGATTCCGGCGTAGGCGACTTCGCTGCCCGCGACCCGCATGAACAACTTGCCGAAGCGACCCAGGCGCGGGTGCGGCGTGTAGCTGGTCCCGGTCAGCTTGTGCGACGTCTTGGCGAACATCAGCGAGTGCCGACACTCGTCGGCGACCTCGGTCAGGGCGAACTGGAACTCCGGGCGGTGGTAGTCGCCGAGGTACTGATCGCGGATCACCATCTCCTGCAGCATCATCTCGAACCAGATGCCGATGCTCATGATCGACGCCGTCTCGTGCCGGGTGAGGGCGATCCGCTGCTGCTCGGTCATCTCATCCCAGTAGGCCGTTCCATAGAGAGTCGACCACTCCGGGCTGCAGCCGTACTTGTCCTTCTCGAGCGGCGCATCCCAGTCGATCTCGGTCAGTGCATTGCGCGACAACCGCGCGGCAGATGCCAGCAGGCGCTGCGACACCTCGTCGATTCCGTCGTCGGAACGGGTCACATCTCTGAGCGCTTCCATGCCGGGCTCCTCGTCGTGCGCGGTATTACGTCTGTGATGCATGCCACCACGGATCGTGCCATCAGTCAATGGTGCGTTTCTCGATGGCATCGACGGGGCGCTCGACCCGCGGTACGACTCCGCCTCCCCTCGGCATGACGGTCGGTGCGCGAACCCCGCCCAGGTAATCTCTCTAGCGATGTCTACTGAAGAGTTGCTGCCGATCACGACCCGCAAGCTGGTGGGCTGGTCTCGCACCACCCCGATCGAGGGTCACGTCCTGTCCACGCCGTACCCCGAGGTCATCGCCGAGGCGGTGGCCCGCGTGGCCGACGACAACGCGGACAAGCCGGACTACCTCAAGCGCGGCGTCATCGCCCGCGGGCTGGGCCGCTCGTACAACGAGTCGGGCCAGAACAGCGGCGGCCTCACGATCGACATGACCCCACTGACCAGGATTTACGCGATCGACGACGAGTCGGCCACGGTCGACGTCGACGCCGGCGTCTCCCTGGACACGCTCATGCAGGCAGCTCTCCCCCACGGCTTGTGGGTTCCGGTGCTCCCGGGTACCCGACAGGTGACGGTGGGCGGCGCGATCGCGCACGACATCCACGGGAAGAACCACCACAGCCAGGGCAGCTTCGGCAACCACGTCGTCGAGATGCAGCTCCTCGTCGCCGACGGCCGCATCCTCACCCTCACCCCCGGCGGCTCGGCCGACGACCCGAACGGCGAACTCTTCTGGGCGACCATCGGCGGCATCGGACTGACGGGCATCGTGTTGCGCGCCAAGATCCAGATGAAGCGGACTGAGAGCGCCTACTTCATCGCCGACACCGCGCGCACCGGCTCGCTGCAGGAGACCCTCGACCTGCATCTCCAGGACGGTTTCGAGGACGGGTACGAGTACGCCTCGGGGTGGTTCGACACCATCAGCGCGCCGCCGAAGCTCGGTCGCGGCACGTTCTCCCGGGGAAACCTCGCCCGCGTCGACGAACTGCCGGAGAAGTACCGCGACAACCCGCTGTCGTTCAACAACAAGCCACTGGTCCGCTTCCCCGACATCTTCCCGCGCGGGCTCGCCAACAAGCTCAGCTTCTCCGCGGTCGGCGAGGCCTACTACCGGATCGGGCCGCCCAGCGAGGGCAAGGTCAAGAATCTCGCGCAGTTCTACCACATGCTCGACGTGTTCGGTGACTGGAACAACGCCTACGGACGCGGCGGCGGTTTCTGCCAGTACCAGTTCATCGTGCCAACTGGCAACGAGGGCGAGTTCACCGCGCTCATCGAGGACATCCAGGCGTCGGGTCATGTCAGCTTCCTCAACGTCATCAAGCTCTTCGGCGAGGGCAACCGCGCGCCGCTGAGCTTCCCGTTCAAGGGCTGGAACGTCTGCCTCGACTTCCCGGTCAAGGCCGGCCTCGCCGAGTTCCTCAACGAGCTCGACCGCCGCGTCATGGCGATGGGCGGACGCCTCTACACCGCCAAGGACTCGCGCACCTCGGCCGAGAACTTCCACGCCATGTACCCGGAGATCGACGACTGGATCGCGACGCGTCGTCGCATCGACCCCAACCGGGTGTTCATGTCGGACATGGGTCGGCGACTCGAACTCGCCTGACCGACAGCCCTTTTCGATGCGCCGCACGCGCACCCGACCTGTACGTCACCGAAAGCGAGTACACAAATGATCAACGCCGTGGGCGTCCCACAGTCCATCCTGGTCCTGGGCGGCAGCTCCGAGATCGGGCTCGCCATCACCGCGGAGTACCTCAGCAAGGGCCCCGCGCGGGTCATCCTCGCCACCCTGCCGGGTGACCCCACGGCCGCCGCGGCGGTGGAGAAGGCCAAGAACGCCGGCGCCACCGAGGTCACGCAGATCGACTTCGACGCCCGTGCCACCGACACCCACCGGGCGGTCATCGACAAGGCGTTCGCCGACGGTGACGTCGACGTCGCGATCGTCGCCTTCGGCATCCAGGGCGACGACGAGCAGGCCTGGCAGGACCACGGCCTCGCGGTCGCCGAAGCCGAGATCAACTACACCGCAGCCGTTTCCGTCGGAGTCTTGCTGGGCGAGAAGTTCAAGGCCCAGGGCCACGGACAGATCATCGCCATGAGCTCCGTCGCCGGTGAGCGCGTGCGCCGCAGCAACTTCGTCTACGGCTCCACCAAGGCCGGACTCGACGGCTTCTACCTCGGGCTCGGAGAGGCGCTGCGCCCCTTCGGTGCTCGCGTCCTCGTCATCCGCCCCGGCCAGGTACGCACCCGGTTGTCGGCGCATGTCAAGGAAGCGCCGCTCACGGTCGACAAGGAGGACGTGGGTCGCCTCGCGGTGGCCGCGGCCACCAAGGGCAAGGAGATCGTCTGGGTGCCCGGGCCGTTCCGTTACATCATGATGGTGCTCCGCCACATCCCGCGTCCGATCTTCCGCAAGCTGCCGATCTGATCGCTGAATCGCCCAATCGCTGAACAGCAGAGTCTGAGTGGACGTGATGAACCGACCTGACCCTTCGAGACGTCCCTCCGCAAGCTCCGGGACTCCTCAGGGAGCGGGGGGAGAGTCGCCCACCGCACCTCAGGGAGCCGGGGGAGAGTCGCCAACCGCACCTCAGGGAGCGGGGGAAGCCTCGCCGGCCGACCTTCGAAGTACAACAGGCTACGGGCGGGCCGTCCTGTCACTGCTGATCGCCGTGGTGGTCGGCGGGTTGGTGTCGATGGCGGGACTGACGGCCATCGGGACCGTCGAGTGGCCGGCGTTCAACTCCTCCAACGTGACCCGGTCGCTGACGACCGCCGGACAGGTGCTGGCGATCGCCATCCTGGTGGTCGCCGCACTGCTCTATCGCTACGGCAAGGGCCGACTGCTGGTGCCGGTGCTGTCGGCGGCCGCGATGTCCGGCTTCGTCACGGTGACCATCGGAATGCCGCTGGGCGCGACACGTCTCTACCTCTTCGGACTCTCGGTCGACCAGGAGTTCCGCACCGAGTACCTCACCCGCATGACGTCGAGCCCGCACCTGGCGGACATGACCTACACCGATCTGCCGCCCTACTACCCAGCCGGTTGGTTCTGGTGGGGCGGCCGGTTCGCGAACCTGCTCGGCCAACCCGGCTGGGAGGCCTACAAGACCTGGGCGATCGTGTCGATGGCGGTGGCCGCGGCCGTCGGCGTCGTCCTGTTCATCCGCATGTTCGGGGCGGATCGCGGTGTCGCGCTCGGCCTCGCGGTCACCACCGTAACGTTGCTGTACGCCTCGCCGGAGCCGTATGCGGCCATTCTGGTGCTGATCGGCGTACCCATGCTGATCACGCTGACCTACGCGCTGCGCGGACGAACCCGTGCCGCCGACGGACCCGTGGGTCCGCTCTTCGGCGCGACGAGTTGGCCTGCGGTGGCGGCGTCCGGTGTGTTCCTGGGGATCTCGGCCGCTACCTACACGCTCTACACCGGACTGTTCGCCCTCTCAGCTGTCCTGCTGGCCGGTTACTTCGCCGTCCAAGGCTGGCTGAGCGCGTCGAACAAGGCCACTCCGTCGGCCACGGTGACCAGCCGCCGGCGCGGTGTCGTGCTCGCTGTGATCGGTCGTCTGGTCGCCGTCGGGGTCATCTCCGGCCTGATCGCCCTGCTGGTGTGGGCGCCCTACCTGTGGGCCCGCCTGACCAACACGCCCGCCAGCGGCGGTACCGCCGAACACTATCTGCCCGAACGCGGTTCGGTGCTGCCGCTGCCGATGTTCGGGCTGAACCTCGTGGGCGCGATCACGATGATCGGCCTCCTCTGGATTCTGCTGCGCTTCCGCACCCGCACCGTCGCACTGGCCATGGGCGTCACGGTGGTGACGGTCTATCTTTTCTGCCTGCTGTCGATGCTGATGACCGCCCTGGGCACGACCCTGCTCTCGTTCCGTCTCGAGCCGATCCTGGTGGCCACACTGAGCGCGGCGGGCGTCTTCGGTGTCGTCGACCTCGCGCATGCGGCGGTACGGCGCTTCGGTGACGTTCGTGTGGTCGTCGGCGCACTCGCCGTCCTCTCGGCAATCGCGATGGCACAGAGCATCCCGGGTCATCTCGCCACCGAGATCACCACCGCCTACACCGACACCGACGGATACGGCGAACGCGCCGACGCCCGCCCGGCGGGTGCCGAATCCTATTTCGCGGAGCTGGACAAGCTGATCGGTGAACAGACCGGCCGGCCGCGCACCGAAAACGTCGTTCTCACCGCCGACTTCGGTTTCCTGTCGATCTACCCGTACTGGGGATTCCAGGGACTCACCTCGCACTACGCGAATCCGCTGGCCGAATTCGACAAGCGCGCAGCCGCGATCGAGCGTTGGGCGGAAAGCGAGAACGCCGACCAGCTCGTCGACGCGCTCGACCGATCCCCCTGGACCCCGCCGAATGTCTTCCTGTTCCGGTACAGCGCAGACGGTTACACGCTCCGCCTCGCCGAGGACGTCTATCCCAACGATCCGAACGTGAAGCGATACACGGTCACCTTCGACCCGGCGGTGTTCGACGACCCGCGCTTCCAGGTCACCGAACGCGGCCCGTTCGTGCTCGTCGTCCGGAAGTGATGATGATGCGACTCCCGTTGCGTACCGCGCGACCGATGACGATCACCCGGGTCGACGGCGATTCGTCGACAACGCATTTCGTCTCCACCGACGTCGTGAACTGGGTGCTGCTCGAGCAGGACGGCGAGCTGACGCTCATCGACGGCGGTTATCCGGGCCAGGCCGCCCAGGTCGTCGAGTCCATCGAGCGGATCGGCCGCAAGCCCGAGGACGTACGTGGCGCGCTCCTCACCCATGCTCACGTCGACCACCTGGGTGGCCTCGTCAAGCTGCAGGCGCAGTACGGGTTCGACGTCTACATGGACCCGGTCGAGGTAAATCACGCGCTGCGCCATCACCTCCAGCAGGCGAACGCGCTCGATCTCGCCCCGCAGGCCGCAAATCCCCGCCTGTGGGCGTGGCTGGCCAAGACCACTCCGCTCGGCGTCCTCAGTCGTGCGGGTCTCGTCCAGGCGTCTGGGTTCTCCACCAGTGGGCACCGACCGCTCGACCTCCCGGGCGCACCGGTCCCCGTGGCGAGCCCCGGCCACACCGACGGCCACAGCGCCTACCTCGTCGCCGACGGCCGCGCCCTGGTGTCCGGCGACGCACTGGTGAGCGGACACGAGATCTCGTCGATCACCGGGCCGCAGTGCATCCCGTCGCTCTTCCAGCACGACGAACCCACCGCGCGACGCAGCGTCGAACGGTTCACCGAGCTCGATGCCGACATCCTGCTGCCGGGCCACGGCCCGATTCGTCGCGGCGGCGTGGCCGCGGCCGCGCGTGCGGCGCTGTCGCGCTGAGCTCCGGCAGGATCGGCCCCACCGCTACTCGAAGCCGACGAACGTCGCGGCCTCGGCCACCGACTTGCGTTCGGAGACCACCGCATTGGCCGGGAAGGTCTCATCCGGCCAGCCGAGCGCGATGCTCTTCATGATCACCTGATCGTCGGGGATGCCGGCGTGCTCGCGAACCACGGGCGACTGCATGATGCCCTGGCTGTTGATGACCGCGCCGAGACCGCGCGACCAGGCGGCGTTGACCAGTGCATTCGAGACCGCGCCGCAATCGAACGGGGTGTCGTCGCTGCCGTCGAGGATGCGGTCGTAGGTCACGATCACGCAGACCGGGGCGTCGAACTGGCGGAACCCCCGCAGCACCCAGTCCTGCCGCATCTCCATGTCCTCGCGGGCGATGCCCATCGCGCCGAACAGTTGCTTCGCAACCTGGACCTGACGGTCGCGGTGCGTTCCGGTGAACTTCTCCGCGCCCGTCCGGAACTCTCGCGAATGGGGAACGCCGGCCAGGTTGCGCTCGGTGTTGCCCGCGCGGATGCGATCCAACGGTTCACCCGTGATCACGTGGAAGTTCCACGGTTGTGTGTTCATCGACGACGGGGCTCGCATGGCGAGGGTGAGGATCTCCTCGATGAGCTCTCGAGGCACGGGGTCGGAGGTGAACCCGCGGGTGCTGCGACGTCCCAGAACCACTTCGTCGTACTGCATCGTCGATTTCTCCTCGTACGCCTCGAACAACCCCGTCGTCGCGGACGGCGATGCAGGACCACACCGTCCGACGACCGGTGAACACGTTACCGCCGACCGGCCGGATGTCTCCGCTTCCGGTGTCATGCCCGGCCGACCAGGCCGCTTCCCTACTCCCACCCGCTCCGATCGTGCTCCTTCGCGCGACTAAGGGTAGGTTTGCCAGGCAAGCTGTCGGGACCGGAGGAGGGGCCGAGTCCCGCGCGGCGTGGCACCGTTGCCCGGGCTCGAGTTCGCCTGGCCCGTCCATGACCGTCGACGTTTCCCGCTCCGCGGAAGTTTGAGGACATGAACAGCCATAACCCTCCCGAAGCCCCGGTGACTCCCACCGGCGCCACGGTCGTCACCGACCTTCCGGGCGTCGACGCCGCCGACACCGCCGCGGCCCGATGGCGAGCCGTCGCCGCGATACGTGGTGAGGCCGTCGCACTCCAGACCCCCGAGCAGTCGATCACGTTCGCCGACGCCGCCTCCCGGGTCGACGACCTCGCGCGCACGATCGTCGCCACCACCGATCCGGGCCGACCCGTGGCGGTGGAGATCGAATCCGACATCGACTCGGTGATCGCGATGCTGGCGGTGCTGTGTTCGGGACGCCCCCTCGTCCTTCTCGACCCGTTCCTGCCGCCGGACCGACGCGACGTCGTGCTGGAACGGTCCGGTGCCGATGTCCTGGACACCGCAGCCGATGCCCGAGAACCAGGTCAGTCGCGTATCGCGGACCAGCCCGGCCCGAACGATCCGGCGGTCCTGCTCTTCACGTCGGGCTCGACCGGCACCCCCAAAGGCGTGGTGCTGGCGCAGAAGATGCCGGTCAATCACGCCCGGGACGGCCGTCGCTTCCTCGGCATGCGACCCGACGACCGCGCCGTCGTCCTGCTACCCCTCAGTTTTGGCGGCGGCCTCGACGCGCTCGCGATGAGCTTGCTCAACGGGTCGACCATGCTGCTCTGGGATGTCCGCCGCCGCACCACGACCGGGCTTCGGGACTGGCTTGTCGCACAGGAGGCGACCACCGCGCACTGCACCCCGTCGCTGCTGCGATCCTGGCTGGGTGAGCTGTCGGCCGACGACGCCGTCGAATCCCTGCGACTGCTGTCGACCTGCGGTGAGCCGACGCACCGCGCCGACATCCAGCTGGCCCGCGACACGATCCTGACCGACGGAGTCTTCTGTTGCTGGGCAGGCGCATCGGAGGTCGGCAACCTGGCCTTCAACCTGTTCCCGCCTGAGCGGGACGTCGAGCCCGGCGCCATCCCCGTGGGCGTGCCGGCGTCGGACAAGCACGTCCGGATCGTCGACGCGGACGGGAACGATCTGCCGGTCGGCAGCACGGGCGAGGTCATCGTCGAATCCGCCCATGTAGCGTCCGGTTACCACCAGGATCCGGAGCTGACGGCGACGCGCTTCATCGGGTTGCACGACGGCCGGACACGTTATCGCACCGGCGATCTCGGACGCTTCGACGAGTCCGGCGAACTCGCGCTCCTCGGGCGCAGTGATGACGCGATCAAGATCCGCGGGTACCTCGTCGAACCGCTCGAGGTGGAAGCCGCCATCCGCGCGCTGCCCTGGACCACCGACGCGGTCGTCACCGCCAACCGCGACGAGGCACGGCTCACCGCCCACGTCGCCGTGGACCCCGAGAAGTGGTCACCCTCCCCGGCCGAGATCCGGCAGGAGCTCGGGAAGACGTTGACCCCGTGGATGATTCCGCGCGACATCATCGTGCTCGCCGAACTTCCGCGCAACGAGCGCGGCAAGGTGGACCGGGCGGCCATGCCTTCGCCGCCCGCACGTCCGGATCACGAACCGCCCCGCGGGATGACCGAGATGGCGCTGCACCGGTTCTGGTGCCAGATCCTCGGCCTCGAATCCATCGGCCGGAACGAGGATTTCGTCGAACTCGGCGGCGACTCGCTGGCCGCCGCGAAGATGCTGGCCGAGGTGCAGCATCACCTCCAGCTGGACGTCAACACCGCGATGCTCGCCGAGGCGCCGACCATCGCGCTGTTCGCCCAGCGCATCGAGTCGGCCGCGAAAGAGCGGTCGGCGAACGCGTCGGGGGCCACCCTCATCCCGTTGCGACAGGGCACGGGCCGGCCGATCTTCCTGGTGGCCGGCGCCGGTAGCCTGGCGACCAGCCTCACCCCGGTCGTCCGAGCACTGCAGACCGACCGGCCGGTCTACGCGATCCAGTCGCGTGGCGTCGAAAAGCGCGGCCGCGCTGATCATTCCGTGCGCGCCGCGGCACGACGCGCGATCGCCGACATGCGATCGGTGCAACCACACGGTCCGTACCAGGTCGGCGGCTACTCGCTGGGCGGGTTCGTCGCGATGGAGGTCGCGGCGCAGCTGACCAAGGCCGGCGAGACATGTGATCCAGTCGTCGTGCTGGACTCGCTCTTCGACCCGGCACTGGCCAAGCGGGTTCGTGGTGAGAAGGTCGGGATCGTCGGACGCCTGCGTGCGCTGCGCGGCGGCACCCGCGACACCGCCCTGCCCGACCGCACCGGGGACGACCCCACGCCTGCCCGCGAACCGCTCCCCCAGCGAATCGTGAAGGAGCTCGCGCTGGCCGTCCTCGTCCCCACCGCGGGGATGGTCCAGCTCCCGACGCCGGTTCAGTGGATCGTGTTCTTCCGGTTGGGCACCAGGATGATCCGCCGGTACCGACCCCGGGAGTACGCGGGTCCCGTCGGCGTCATCCGCGCCCGCACCAATCCCGATGACCCGGGCCTGTGGCGGCGGATGTCGACCGGCGCCGTGACCTTTCACGACGTCTCCGGCGACCACATCTCGATGATCCGCGCACCCCACGCCGCCGACACCGCCAGGGCGATCGACGAGGTGATCGGATCCGCTGCTCCCTCCGCTACAGCCGCCCCCTGAGGAGCCCTGCGCTCTCTGAGCTGAGGGAGCGAGTCGACGCCCCCTCTGCTCCCTGAGGAGCGAACTTGCGAGCGTCACGAAGGGTCTCTCGAGTCGTCTCACCAGGACCCTTCGAGGCTCGTCGCTATCGCTCCTCGCACCTCAGGGAGCAATGGGTGTCGCTTCTTTCGGATCATGGAGGGTTGTCGTGCGGCTCAGCCCTCTTCGGCGCGGAGTTTGATGTCGGCCAGACGGCGATCCCAACCACGGCCGATGGTGTCGAGCCGATGCGCAACCCGCGACAGCTGTGCCCCCACGGCTTCGTAACGGATCTCGCGGCCGACACGTGAGGACGTCACCAGCCCCGCCTCGGTGAGGACCCGAAGGTGTTTCGCGATCGCCTGCCTGCTGATCGGGAGTTCGGCCGCGAGATGTGACGCGGACGCGGGTTCCGAACCCAGTCGCGTGAGGATCTGCCATCGGCTCTCGTCGGACAGCGCGGCGAAGACCTCGACGGGAGCGACGTCAGGCATGCACGCCGCCGAGATGTGTTCGGGCCAGCTCGAGTTCGATGGTCCATCCCTCGTTGTTGCCGTCGAACCGTGCGCGTCGCTCCGCTTCCGTTCCCGGCAGCGACGCGAAACCGGACTCCACGACCTTGAGGAGCACGCCGGAGTCCGCCGGCGTGATCCAGAACTCGACGAGGGTCGAATCCGATTGCGGATCAGCGGCATCGGCGAGCCATCGAAACGCTGCGTATCGCGGCTCGTCGAGTTCGACGGTGCGGAAGGTGAAGGCGCCGTGGACCGGGTCGTGGATGGTCGACAGGTCGCCGTCGCGTTCGATCCGGTGCTCGGTGATCGCCTTGTCGTTGATGAACCATCCCGGTTCGCTGACCAGAGACCAGACCCGGTCGGCGGGTGCGTCGATCGCGATCTCGCGCTCGATCCGGTCGAATTCTCCTGTCGCCGAATCGGTCACGTCATGTGTGGTTGTGTTCTCGCTCATCGATACTCCCTCGCCTAAGTTGATTGCTGCAACTCCATAGTTGCAGCAGTCCGGAGGTTCTGCAACCCTACGGTTGCGCCAGTCGATGATTTCTGGACTCGCGAGTCGCTTGACGGCGGCTGCCCGAGGCTGACAACTAACCACTGGCGGGGCGAGATCCAGCCGGAGCCTGCCCGCCGGGACCGCCCGCTCCTCCGGCCATGCCGGTGGCGGCTTGCTGGGTCACGCTGCCGGCGTAGTCGTTGCCGGGATCGCGATAAATCGTATGGACGTGTCCCCAGCCCGACGTCGTCACGCCCTCGACATCGGCACCGGCGGAACCCTGCTGCGCGGCGAATTCGATGTACACGTCGGGGCCGGAGATCTGGAAGTAGATACCGTCACCCTGTGTCATGTCGTAGGCGGTGGCTCCCGACCAGTTGATGTAGGTCTCGTCGAGCGTCGCTTCGATCTCGGCGAGTGCCTCGGAGGTGGTCTCCTCGTCGGACAGGCCCACCCAGTTCGCGATGACGTCGAGCAGCAGCTTTTTCTGCTCATCCGTCAGATCAGCGCCCGAAATTCCTGTCCCCGTGGGGTAATCACAAGTGCTTCCGGGAGCGCACACCATGTTCGCGACGGTCGACCCCTGGTACAGGGCTGCCTTTTGTTCGTCGGTCAGGCTGTCGTAGAACGCGAACGCCGTGGTGTAGATGCCGTCGAACGGTTGGACCTCGTTGCCGTCGGAATCGGTGTACACCGCCGGCTGAATTCCCAGATGTGTGGGAGCGAAGGTGATCTCATCGGCCGCGCCATCGAGTGTGGCGTTGATGCCGAGATGGTGCCCGCCGAACTGGATCTCCCAGGCACTCGAATCAGACGGATCGCCGAAGAAGGCGATGTAGTACTGGCCGAGCGACTCCTCCGTCGAACTGCTCTTCTCATGAAGATATTTGTCATTGCCCATGATTCCGGTGACGGTGGCGTAGCCCTCGTCGCTGAGGAGCGCTTCCAGGACCTTCATCGCGGCGGCCCGCTGCTCGTCGGACAGATCTGCGAGGTTCACCCCGGCGCGGTCGACGAAGGTGACCGGGAAGTTCGACCACGACGTCGTCTTGGTCTCGTCGTCGTAGTCGTAGGTGACCTGCTCGCGTTGTTCATCGGACAGGGTGGCAAGGAACGCCTGAGCGGCTTCGGCGGACGACGAGATCGTGGTGGCGGTGGTTGACGCGTCTTCGGTGGTGATCGAGGAGGACACGGACGAAGACGCAGAGGTCGAGGCCGATGACGTGCTGGGAGCGTCGGTGGTGCAGCCACCGAGGAGCAGGCCCCCGGCCAGCAGCGCCGACACGATGGCGACGCGCACGCGGCGAGGAGAAGAGGCAAGGGCAGAGGCAGAGGTTCGCTTGTGCATACGACGAAAGCTATCGGCGCCCACTGCTCCCTCCCTGGGAGAAACCTGGACGGTTCCTGGGAACCGTGCCGCTCTGGTCAGCCGACCAGATCGACGAGTCGGCGAACCGCGAATTCGTAACCGCGGATGCCGAAACCGGCGATGACCCCGGCGGCGATCGGTGACACATAGGAGTGATGCCGGAATGCCTCGCGCCGATGGACGTTGCTGATGTGCACCTCGAGGATCGGGACATCGGGGACGACGAGCGCATCGGCGAGGGCGACCGAGGTGTGGGTCCATCCCCCGGGGTTGATGACGATGCCGCTGATCTCGCCGACGGATTCGTGGATCCAGTCGAGCATCTGCCCCTCGTGATTGGTCTGCGCCGCGCGTACACCGAAACCGAGTTCGGCGGCGGTGCGCTCGGCCAGGTCGACCACGTCGGCCAGGGTGTCCGAGCCGTAGACGGCCGGCTCCCGGGTGCCGAGAGTGTTCAGGTTGGGGCCGTTGAGCAGCAGGATCGGCAGACGGTCGGGCACCTCGGCGTCGGACATGGCGTTCACCTTACTGGCCCTGACCTGGCGATCGGCGTTCCTGCGTCGCCGCGGCGCGACCGTGAGCACCCGCCCGTCGTGCCCGCACCGCCGCCGACGGGGGTGAGACATCCCAACGGCTACCATCTCTCTTTGTGCCAGCGCAGACCGTTCGACGAGCGAGGATCGTCGCCATCGTCACCGGTCTACTCGGATTCCTGCTCGCACTCGCGACTCCCCTCATGCCGGTGTCGCAGCGAACGGCCGAGATCGACTGGCCGCAGAACGGTCAGATCGGTTCGGTGTCGGCCCCGCTGATCGGCTACACGCCCGTCGACCTCGACGTCTCGATTCCCTGCACTGCCGTGAACGCCCTGCCGCCCGGCGGGTCGGTGCTGCTCTCGACGACTCCCAAGCAGGCACCGAAGTCCGGTGAGCGCGGCCTGTTCATCCGCAAGACCGGTGCTGCCGATGCGCCCCTGGACCGGCAGGGCGTCGAGGTGGTCATCCGCAACGTCTCGCTGGTGTCGGCGACGCTGCAGGACATGCGCGACCAGGGGTGCCGAGAGATCGTCGTGCATGCCGATTCCGACGCGGTGACCGCCGAATTCGTCGGCATGACGAGCGGTATCCGGAACGAGGACGGCGAGGACGAGCCACTCGCCGGCACGACCGAGGACAAAGAGGCCTTCAAGTATTCGTCCGACCAGCGCCCCCAGGTGACCGGCCTCTTCACCGATCTCGCCGGGCCGGCGGCCGACATCGCGGGACTCGACGCCCACGTCACCATCGATTCGCGCTACAACACCGCGCCGACCATCTCGAAGTGGCTGGTCGTGATCGTCGGAGTGGCGTCGACGCTACTGGCTCTGTCCGCCCTGGCAGCACTGGACTCGACCGACGGCCGACGGCATCGTCGGATCTTCCCGGCACGGTGGTGGCGACTCAATGCGCGCGACTATGTGGTGATCGGCGCGCTGATCGTGTGGCACATGATCGGGCCCAACACCTCCGACGACGGTTACCTCCTGACCATGTCGAGGGTGGCCCAGGACAGCGACTACACCGCGAACTACTTCCGCTGGTACGGCGCGCCCGAGGCGCCGTTCGGTTGGTACTACCAGGTCTTCGGACTGCTCAGCCACATCTCGGTGGCCAGTCCGTGGATGCGTCTGCCCGCACTGTTGTGCGGAATCCTGGTGTGGCTCATCGTCAGTCACGAGGTTCTCCCCCGCCTGGGACGTGCCGCGCTGACCCGCCCGATGGTCGCCTGGACGGCGGCGTTCGCGTTCCTCGCGTGCTGGTTCCCCTTCAACAACGGCCTACGGCCCGAACCGATCATCTGCCTGGGTGCCCTGCTGACCTGGTGTTCGGTCGAGCGGGCCATCGCCACCGGTCGAATGCTGCCGGCCGCCGTCGCGTGCCTGATCGGAGCGTTCAGCATCGCCGCCGGCCCGACGGGCCTGCTCGCGGTGGCGGCACTGATCGCCGGCGCACGCCCGATGATCATGGCGCTCATCAAGCGAGCCCGCGTCGTCGCCGAACTGTCCTCCGCCGACACCGAATCCGCGGGATCGGCATCCGGCGATCCCGCGACCGCCGACCGCGATCGCAAACGCTCGCTGCGATGGTCGTTCGTGGCGCTCATCGCGCCGATCCTCGCCGCCGGAACCTTCGTCGTCTTCGTCGTGTTCTCGAACCTGACCCTGCGGTCGTTCGTCGAGGCGTCGAGCATGAAGTCGGCGCTCGGGCCGTCGATGAGCTGGTACAACGAGATCGGTCGCTACTCGGCGCTCTTCGCCTTCTCCGCCGACGGTTCCATCGCCCGTCGGTTCGCGGTACTGGCCATGATCCTGGGCTTGGTCGTCTCGGCGGCAGTGCTGGTCCGCAAGAACCGCATCCCCGGCACCGCCATCGGCCCGACCCGCCGCATCGTCGCGATCACCTTCGCATCGCTGGTGTTCCTCATGTTCACCCCCACCAAATGGACCCACCACTTCGGCGTCTTCGCCGGTATCGCGGCCGCCCTCGCCGCGATCGCGGCCATCGCCGCCAGCCAGCAGTCCATGCACTCGAGGCGAAACCGCACCCTGTTCTGCGCGCTCGTCCTTTTCATCGGCGGACTCGCCTTCACCGCGCCGAACTCGTACTACTACTACTCCGCGTGGGGCATGCCGTGGGGCGTCGAGCAGGTCAAGATCGGCGGCATCATGCTCGGCAGCGTGCTGCTCTATGCCGCGCTCGCCCTGCTGCTGGTCGCACTGTGGTTCCACTTCCGCGAGCCGTTCACCGGGACCGATCCGCACGTCGAGGAATCCACCGGCGCCGACGCCGCGCATCAGCGGTGGTACCGACGACTGGTCGCCTCGATGGCGGCCGCCCCGCTGGCCTATCTGGCGATGGCGGTGGTCGTCTTCCAGATCGTCACCGCGATCTTCGCCGGCATCCACCAGAGCTCGTCGTACTCGGTACCCCGGTCCAACTTCGCCGCCGTCGCCGGCAACCCGTGCGGGATGGCCGACAAGGTCTGGGTGGAGTCCGACCCCGACCGCGACATGCTCCGCCCGGTCGACCCGACGCTGCCCAACCCTCTCGGCGGACCACCGCCCGCACCGGGCAGCGTGCCGTCCACCTCGGGATTCTCCCCCAACGGTGTGCCGACAGCACTCGAGTCGACAGCCAGCGAGGGGTCGCTGGGTGTCCTGTCCGGCGACGTCTGGCAGTCCCCCGACATCGTCAACTCCAACCCCGGCGGTACCGGCGGCGGCGAGATCGCCGAACCCGGGATCAACGGCAGCACCGCGGCGCTCCCGTTCTTCCTCGATCCCGCCTCGACGCCGGTCATGGGCAGCTACTCCAAGCTCGACCAGGTCCCGGCCCGCCTCACCTCCGGGTGGTACGCGCTGCCGCCGGATTGGCGGGACCGCCCGCTGCTCACGATGTCGGTGGCCGGTGAGTACGACAACCCGAACGTGATGCTCGAGTACACCGCGGACCCGATCGGTCCCGACACCGGCGATGCCGACCTCGAGGCCGCCGGCGACACCGAACTGATCGATCCCGGTCCACGGCCGTCGTGGCGCAACCTGCGCTACAACACCGACGAGTTGCCGTCCGACACCACCGCCGTGCGGATCGTCGCGACCGACGACAACCTCGCCGAGGACCGGTTCATCGTGCTCACCCCGCCGCGGATCCCGCAGATGGACACCCTGCAGGACGTGGTCGGCAGCACCGACCCGGTCCACATCGACTGGACTTCGGGCCTGGCGTTCCCGTGCCAGCGCCCGTTCACCCACGACGTCGGGGTCGCGGAGATCCCGAAGTGGCGCATCAAGCCGGGCTCCGACCTGGCAGCCGCGGTGTCGGCGTGGCAGAACCGCTTCGGCGGCGGTCCGCTCGGCTGGCTCGAGGTCTCCCAGCAGGCGACGGCGGTGCCGACCTATCTGATGGCCGACATCGGACGCGACTGGGGCGCCCTCGAACGCTACGAGCCATACGGCGACGTCGACACGCTCGCCGAGATCGAGACCGGCACCGCCACCCGCAGCGGACTGTGGAGTCCCGCGCCGTTGCGGCACTGACGGTTCGACGGCCCGGTCGCCGCGGTGGTAGTCGGCGAGGCGATCTGCTTTGCCGTCACCGGTGGTCGGTGAGTATGCGTGCGAGTTCTGCTTCGACCGGGGTCAGCGGTGGGCTGGTGAGGTGCTCCGGCGGTGTTCGCGGATGGACCAGTTCGCGATAAGCGAGTTCGAGGCGCCGGCCGCGGTCGCCGTAGCCGACGGCGTCGGGGCGCCCGCTGCTCCCTGAGGAGCGCCCGGAGCTTGCGTAGGGCGCGTCACGAAGGGTTGGGCGCGAGTCATCGCCGGACCTGGTGGCAGGTCCGTGGATCTCGTTGCGCACGGTGTTCAGGTGGTCTGCGAACCGCCGGGGTATGTCGGGTCGGCGGTTGAGGCGCTCGGGGTTGGGCGGTGCACCGGGTTCGGCGTTCAACCGCCACAGGCAGCGGCCTTCGTCGGGTCCGGACCGGGCGATGCGGGTGGTGTACTGCCCGGGCTGGTCACCGACCATCCGGTTATGTCGCGGGCAGGCCGGGGCGAGGTCGTCGATGTCGGTGAGACCGCCCTTGGCCCAATCCCTGTGGGCGTGATGCATGTCGACCTGGGTGGCGGGCTGATCACACCCGGGTGCCGAGCACACTTCCCCGTCGGGGCGGGCGAAAGAGACGAGGCGCTGTTCGCGGGTGGCCAGACGTCTGCCGCGCCCGAAGTGCAGCGGCACAGTGGTGGCGTCTTTGAAGATCGCCAACCACGGCTGGACGTCACCGGCCATCGCGATCAAGTCCCGGATGGGCAGCAGGGTTCCGGTGGCGGTGGTCGCGAGTCCGGCTTCGCGGACGAGGTCGCCGAGGTCGGCTTTGATGATCAGTTGGACGGGCAGGCCGCGGTGCGAGGTGCCGAGTGCGCCGTCGGCGAAACCTGCGGCGAGTGCAGCGTCGAGCGCGTCGTGATTGGACTGGGCGAGGGTGCGGCCGTCGCGGTCGGCTGCGGTGGCCAGGGCGTCGGGGTCGGCGGCACCGGCCGGCCCGCTGGGCGAGGCGGGGTCGTCGGGGTTATTGAGTCCGGGTTTGCCCCACACGGCGAACATCATGGTGAGTCGGGCGGCGAGTGCGGGTGTCAGGGTGCCGGAGATCTTGGCGGTGCCATCGGCGCGTTGCCGACCGATCCACAGGCCGCGGCGTCGTTTCTGGTCGGTGTCGTCGGTCAGGGTGCCGTCGGGGTCGAGGTGGGCGAGCAGGCGGGCACCGAGTTGGGTGATCTCAGCGGGGGTGTGGTCGGTGGCGATCTCGGCCATCTGCCGCTCAGCGGCGACCTTGATGTCGTGGTCGACGGCGACCGGGATGCGGTCGAGGACATCCAATGCGGCCTGCACGTGCGCGGTGCCGACCGCGCCTTGTGCGAAAGCTTCCGCGAGGCAGGGGTATTCGGGTGGGAGGACCTCGCCGCCGAGGCTGGTCCGGTGGGCGGTGGCGTCCATCTGCTTACGGCGGCGCATCGGGTTCGAGACTCGTAGCCGATGTGTCATGTACTGCATGAGGGTCCGGCAGCCGGCCTTGCGGGGCAGGTCGCGAGCGACGGCCTGATCGATCTGCCGGTCTCCGGCGACGGTCAGACGTGCGATGGCGCGTTCGGTCTCCGCGGCCACTTCAGCGAGTTCGGCATCGGTACACGGTGACAGATCCACGGTCTGCAACTTGTCGAGGGTGCGGTGGAGATCGGCCACCAACTCAACGGCACGCGGTTGCGGCGCTGTCGAATCGCCACCGACGCGTGTGGTGTCGGACATGACGGTCACCTCCCCCGAGAACCGTTGCTGCGAATGTACGTTCGACTGTACACGAAAGAAGGGTAAACGGCAGCTCGAAATACGTTGTCCAACAGAATCTTTGCTGCGCGGAGTTGCCACCTTGGATTGTCGGTGGTTGCTGGTAGTCTCCGCCTGCGGGCAAGAACTGTGCGGTCTTTGCGGTGTGGGACCCTTCGTGACGCGCCCTCCGCAAGCTCCGGCCGCTCCTCAGGGAGCAGTGGTTGGCCGCGCCCTCCGCAAGCTCCGGCCGCTCCTCAGCTCTCGACGCAATGGTTGTGTCGTTCTTTCGGATCAGGGAGCAGGGGTACCGGCGCTCACGCACCTCAACCTTTAGAGCCGCGGGGTGGGCCCTAGGTACCCCGGGGGACGTCGCTTACGATGAGGCACCGTGCCTGTGACAGCCCCGACCTCGCCTGAGGATTCCGCCGAACCGTCCTCGTCGGGGCCGGCATCGTCGGGGCAAGGGACCAGGATCTCCGCGGGCACCGCCCGGTGGATCGCGATCGTGGCGGGGATCGCCGGCATCGTGCTGTGTGCCCTCACCCCGCTGCTGCCGGTCAAGGCCGTCGATGCCGGTTTCGAGTGGCCGGCCGGGCAGGATCTGAACGCCGACACGTCGTCGGTGATGGCGCCGCTCATCGCGCAGACCCCGCAGACCCTCGACGCCCGCATTCCGTGCGCGACGCTGGCGTCGGCACCGGACGGCGTGGTCCTCGCCACGATGCCGACCAATGCACCACGCTCGAAGTCGTCGTCGCTGTGGGTCACCGCCACCGACGCCGCGATCACCGTGACCTTCCGGAACAGTCTCGCCGCGACCGCCTCCCGCGCCGACCTGAGCCGATGCTCGGAACTGCGCATCTTCTCCGCCCCCACCGGCCCGGGTGCGCAGTTCGTCGGGCTCGGCGAGTCGACGACCCTGCCGCCGGACCGCCGCCCGCAGGTCGACGGCATCTTCAGCAACCTCAGCCCGGAACAGGCACGCGACGCCGCTGGTAACGGCCTGCGCGTGCAGGTGGCCATCGACAACCGGTACGAGTCGTCCCCGTCGATCCTCAAGATCATCGTGATGGTGCTCGCCACGCTGTCGGTACTCGTCGCCGTCGTCGCGCTCGGGCTGCTCGACCGCATCGGCGGGTACCACCGGCGGATCGGCGCGCGCACCCGCTCGTGGTGGCATTTACTGAAAGCCCGGGCCAGCGACCTGGTCGTCACCGCGATCCTGCTGATTTGGAGCGTCCTCGGGGCCGGTTCGCCCGACGACGGTTACATCCTCAACATGGGCCGTACCGCCGACGGTTTCGGCTACCTCGCCAACTACTACCGCTTCTACGGCATCCCCGAAGCACCGTTCGACTGGTACTACAGCTTCCTTGCGGCGTGGTCGTCGGTCTCGCCGTCGGTGCTGTGGATGCACATCCCGCAACTCGTCGCCGGACTCGTGTCGTGGTTCGTCCTGAGCCGGGTGCTGCTGCCACGCCTCGGCCCCGCGGTACGGCGCAGTTCGTCGGCCATCTGGGCGGGCGCCCTGACGTTCACCGCGTTCTGGTTGCCGTTCTGCAGCGGCTTGCGCAGCGAGGGGATCATCGTCCTCGGTTCGCTGCTGACCTGGTGGGCAGCGGAATACGCCATCGCGACCCGGCGGCTCCTGCCCGCGGCACTGGCCGCCCTCGTCGCGGGCTTCACCCTGGCGCTCGCCCCGCACGGCGTCGTCGGCGTGGCCATCCTGCTGGTGGCGGCCCGCTCACTGCTGCACATCCTCATCGACCGACGGAACCGGATGGACGGATCCCGTTGGGCGGCAACGCTCGCCCTCCTCGCGCCGATCGCGGCCGCAGGCATGCTGGTCCTGATCGTGGTGTTCCGCGATCAGACCCTGGCCACCGTCCTCGAAGCGATCAAGCTGCGCTACTCGGTCGGGCCGGTCATCTCCTGGCACCAGGAGTTCCTGCGGTACTACTTCATCTCGGTCGTGACCGACGACGGCGCCCTCACCCGTCGCGTACCGCTGCTCCTGCTACTCGCCGGCCTGTTCGTCACGGTCGCGGTCATGTTGCGGCGCACGAGGATTCGCGGAGTCGACCCGGGACCCGTGTGGCGTCTCATCGGCGCCGTCGGGGTCACCCTCCTCCTGTTCGCGTTCACGCCGACCAAGTGGACCATCCAGTTCGGCGTGCTCGCCGGGCTGGCGGCGGCGATCGCGGCGGCGGCCACCGTCGCCGTGGCCCAGTCGGCGGCCCGTTCGGCGCGAAACCTGACGGTCTTCGTCTCCGGACTGTTGTTCGCGATGGCCGCCGCGATGGCCGGATACAACTCGTGGCCGTTCCTCTACGAATACGGCATCTCCTGGTTCGACCGCGCCCCCGTCATCGCCGGCTACCAGGCGTCGACGCTGTTCCTCATCCTCGCCGTGCTCGCGGCCGCGGTCGCGGTCTGGCAACACCTGCGGCTGGACTACGTGACCAATCGCGGTCTCGCACATGCCGACACCGGGCCCGGCGAGACCCGAGCCGATCGCCGACGACTCTTTCTCGCCTCCTCACCACTGGCGGTGATCGCCGGTCTGCTGGTGATCGTGGAGTTGCTGCTGTTCGCCAAAGCCGCGGTGACCCGGTACCCGGCGTCGACCGCACTCGCCGAGAACCTGAACGCGCTGCGCGGCAACAGCTGTGGCCTCGCCGACGATGTCCTCGTCGAACTCGACCCCAACGCCGGCATGCTGATCCCGGCCGACGGCGCCACCACGACGCAGGCACTGCGCGGTGAGAACCCGGTCGGGTTCTCCCCGAACGGGATTCCCGACGACCTCCAGCCCGAGCCGGGTAGCCAGCGCCCCGGACAGATGAACGTGTCGGCGAGTATGGCCCGCCCGTTCGCGATCACCGGCGGGCTGGGCGCCGGGACCACCGGCGGGCGCGGACCGGAAACCGTGAACGGTTCCACCGCCAAGTTGCCGTACGGGCTCGACCCCGCCACCACGCCGGTCCTGGGCAGCTACGGGTATCCGGGCGAGGCCCGGCTCACGACCGGCTGGTACGACCTGCCCGCCGACCGTGCCGCGTCGCAGCTGCTGGTGTTCAGCACCGCGGGCGCCGTCTCGACCATCGACACCTTCGGCGTACGCAACTTCGGGCAGAAGATGGTGGTGCAGTTCGGCCGCCCGGGTGCGGACGGGAACTTCGAACAGGTCGGCCCGGACATCCTGCCCATCGACCCCGGTCCCGTGATCCTGAACATGCCCTGGCGCAACATGCGCGTACCGATGTCGGCCGCCCCGCCGCGCGCGACCGTGATGCGGTTGTCGCTGCAGGACAACAACCTCGGCGAGAAGCAGTTCATCGGGATCACCCCGCCGCGCGCACCGCGGTTGCAGACGCTGCAGGCAGTCGTCGGCTCGACGGTACCCACCCTCATCGACTTCGGGGTGGCGTCGCACTTCCCGTGCCAGCGGCCGATGGGTGTGTCCCACGGCGTCGCCCAGGTCCCGCAGTGGCGCATCCTGGGTGACTATCCGCTGACGAACTCCCAGTCCAAGACGTGGCAGGCCGGCGTGGACGGCGGGTTGCTGGGGATCTCGGAGGCCACCACGTCCGCGTCGGCGGTCTCGACGTACCTGCAGGACGACTGGGTGCGCGACTGGGGCGCACTGGAGAAGCTGACCCCGCTCGTGTCCGACGCACCGGACGCGCGGATCGACACGGCACAGACGACGCAATGGGGCTGGTCACGAGCCGGCTCGATCAGGGTGGAGCCCCAATCCGATGAGTGAGTCCCGTACGCCTCGTACGTCCCGTCTGGCGACCACGGTCAACCCGAAGATCGTCGCGACCGTCACCGGTCTGCTCGGATTCCTGCTGGCGATCCTCTCCCCGCTGTTGCCGGTGAACCAGTCGACCGCCGAACTGCAGTGGCCGCAGGGCGGCGACGTCTCCGATGTCGCCGCCCCGCTGGTCTCCTTCGTGCCGATCGACATGGAGACGTCGGTTCCGTGTTCACTCGCCACCCGCCTGCCCGGCCAGGGCGGAGTACTGCTGTCGACGATCCCCGAAGGCGGCCAGGACGCCGGGGCCCGCGGGCTCTTCGTCCGGGCGACGTCCGACGCTCTGACCCTCACCGACCGCAACGTCGCCCTGCTGAACACCGATCGAGCGGCTGCGCAATCGAATCCGAACTGTCGCATCGTCTTCCGGGCCGACGGCGAGGGGGTGAGCGGACGATTCGAGGGCCTGCCCGAACCGGCCGCGGACTCCGGCGCCGCGCACGGCTTCGCGCTGGCCGACCACGAGATGCGTCCCCAGATCGTCGGCGTCTACAGCGATCTGCCCGCCGATGTCTCTCGTGACGGGTTGTCGCTGCGCGCCACCATCGACACCCGCTACGTCAGCACCCCGACCCTGCTGAAGCTCACCGCGATCGTGCTCGGCATCCTCATGACGATCGTCTCGCTGATCGCGCTCGGCATCCTGGACCGCCGGGACGGCCGCAGCCACAAGCGTTTCCTGCCGTCGGGCTGGTTCACGATCCGGCCGCCCGATGTCGCGGTGTTCGCGATTCTCGCCTTCTGGTGGTTCGCGGGCGCCAACACCTCCGACGACGGCTACAACTTCATCGTCGGCCGGATCACCGGAGACGCCGGGTACGCCGACAACTACTTCCGCTACTTCGGTGTGCCGCAGGACCCGTTCGGCTGGCACTTCCAGGTCATCTCGGCCATGACGGACGTGAGCGTCGCGGCACCGTTCATGCGACTACCGGCCTTCCTCCTCGGGTTGCTGGGCTGGTGGCTCATCAGCCGAGAGGTCATCCCGCGCCTGGGCCGCGCGGTGCGGCACAGCACGCCGGCGGTGTGGTCGGCCGCGTTCGTCTTCCTCGCGATCTGGTTGCCGTTCAACAACGGTCTGCGTCCGGAACCGGCCGAGGCCGTCGGCGCTCTGCTCACCTGGTGCTGCGTGGAACGCGCGATCGCCACTCGCCGACTGCTCCCCTACGCCGTCGCGGTGGTCACCGCCGCCTTCACCCTCGCGCTCGCGCCCGGCGGTCTGATGGCGGTCGCCGCACTGCTCGCCGGGATCCGACCGATCGTGAAGACCCTGGTGTCGCGCCGGTCCCGGGACGGCCTGCTGCCGATGCTCGCGCCCATCCTGGCGGCCGGCACCGCGGTACTGTTCCAGATCTTCGCCGATCAGCCGCTCGCGCCGCTCATCGCGGGTAACAAGGTCGCCTCCGACGTCGGCCCGACGCTGGAGTGGTGGCAGGAACCGATCCGGTACTACTACCTGATCCTGCCGACCGCCGACGGCACGCTCGCACGACGCTTCGGCGTGCTGGCGATGATCCTGTGCCTGTTCGTCGTGTTGCTCCGCCTACTTCGGCGGGAGCATCCCAACGGCATTGCGCGCGCACCGATCTGGCGACTGGTCGCCGTCACCCTCGGCACGATGTTCTTCATCGCCTTCACGCCGACCAAGTGGACCCACCACTTCGGTGTGTACGCGGGCATCGCCGCGGGCCTCGCCGCCGCGGCGGGCGCCATGATGGCGCCGGCCGTGCTGCGGTCGCGACGCAATCGCAGCTTCTTCGCCGCCGCGGTGCTCGCGATCACGGGGATCTCCTTCGCCGGCACCAACGGCTGGTGGTTCGTCGGCAGCTACGGCGTCCCGTGGTGGGATCGCCCACCGACGGTGGGCGGCATCAACATCGCATGGTTCATCCTCGCCGCCGCGGTCGCCACCGCACTTGCCGGCCTGTGGTTCCACTTCCGCGACGACTTCGTCGACGAACAGACCCGTACGCGCGGGGCCGACAAGTGGTATTCGAAGCTCAAGTTCTCGCCGCTGCCGGTCATCTCCGGGCTGATGGTGCTGTTCATGGTCGCTTCGTTCGCGAAAGGCGCCTACGAGCAACGTGATTCGTGGTCGTGGATGAAGTCCAACGCACGCGCTCTCACCGGGAACTCGTGCGGGCTGGCCAACGACGTCCTCGTCGAAGCCGATCCGACCGCCGGACTGCTGCAGCCCGCGGCGGTCGACGGTCGGCCCGCCCCCGGCATCGCCGCGGCGCTGGCCGGACCGGACACGACGGGCTTCTCCCCGAACGGCGTACCCGATCGCCTGTCCGTCGACGCCACCGAGGACACCGAGTCGTCGACCACCTCCGGCGCGCAGAACAGCGCCCAGACCGGCGCCGGCTCAGACGAATCCGGCGACAGCTCGTCCGCGCAGGGCGGCACCGAAGGCGGCCAGGGCGCACGAGGCGTCAACGGGTCGACAGTGCGTCTGCCGTTCGGCCTGAACCCCGCCGAGACCCCCGTCCTGGGCAGCTATGGCTCGCCGTCGGGTACCGGCTCGCTGACCTCGGACTGGTACCAGCTGCCCGAACGTTCCGACGACACCCCGCTGCTGACGATGGCGGTCGCCGGATCGGTCGAGGCGGTCGACGGCATCGGGGTCGTGCACGCCGGCCAGAAGGTCACGATGCAGTTCGGCCGCGTGGAGGCCGACGGGCGGGTGAGCGCGCTGGGCCGGATGTTCCCGATCGACATCGGGGAGACCCCCACCTGGCGCAACCTGCGGTTCCCGCTCGCCGACGCACCGCCCCGGGCCGATGTCGTCCGGGTCGAGGTCGCCGACACCGCGGCCGCACCGTCGGAATGGGTCGCGGTGACGCCACCGCGGGTCAGCACCCTGGCCACCCTCAACGACGTCGTTGGCCAGACCGACCCGGTCTTCATCGACTGGCTGCCCGGCATGGTCTTCCCGTGTCAGCAGCCGATGAAGGTGCGCAACGGCGTCCTCGAGGTACCGCAATGGCGGATCATGCCCGACGCCGAGGCCACCCGGAAGAACAGCCAGACCTGGATGTCGGGCACCGCGGGCGGTCCGCTCGGCATCACCGAGGCGATGCTACGACCGACCCTGTTGCCGACGTACCTCCGGAACAACTGGGGACGCGACTGGGGCGGGCTGCAGAAGTTCACCGAGATCATCCCGGCGCCGGCTGCGGAACTGGACCTCGGGACGGCTCGCCGTTCAGGATTGTACGACCCCGCGCCGATGCGCTCCAGCGGGTATTGACCTGGTGTCTGTCACCGCGCCGACCTGGGATTTCCCGTTTCCCCACGGTCGGTGCGGCAAACACGCTCGAGGCCTTCGTTATCTCACTGTGATGTGCTGTCTCGGTTCCGTCACTCATGGCCGGCAGTCCTCGTCACGCCGCCGATACCGGCCTAGCTTCGAGTCATGCCTTCATTCACCGCACCTGGACTCAGCAACGAAGCCGCCAACGAGGTCGTGGGCATCCTGCAGGAGCGTCTCAGCGCGCTGAACGACCTGCACCTCACCCTCAAGCACATCCATTGGAACGTCGTCGGCGCGAACTTCATCGGCGTGCACGAGATGATCGACCCGCAGGTCGAGCTCGTCCGCGGCTACGCGGACACCATCGCCGAACGCATCGCCACGCTCGGAGCGTCGCCGAAGGGCACCGCCAAGGCGATCGAGAACGACCGCTCGTGGAACGACTACTCCATCGGACGCGACACCGCGCAGGCCCACCTCGGCGCGCTCGACCTGGTCTATGACGGGTTCATCACCTCGCACCGCGACGGCATCAAGAAGATCGGCGACATCGATCCGATCACCGAGGACATCCTCATCGGACAGACCGCCGAACTGGAGAAATTCCAGTGGTTCGTCCGCGCACACCTCGAGAGCTACACCGGTGAGCTCACCCACGCCGGCGCCAGCGGCGAAAAGGCAGCGGCCGACGCAGCCCGCTGACCTGGCGCAACAGACCGAGTAGCGGGTCACCACACCCCTGGACCCGCCCCGGAGCCGCGGTCGCGACCTTCCGCCCCGTTGGTCGCGGCCGCGGTAACACCTCTCTGTACCCACCAACTACGAACAGGCACTGACACCCGCACCCGGATTCACAGCCGAATACCTTGCGCCGCTTGGGACCTCAGGGACCAAGGGCTTCTCGACCATGTTCACGGTTCGTGGTTTGTTACGCTGACCACAGGCTAATGCCGCGAACAGGATGTGAAGCAATCCGCGTCCACCAGATCGATCGGGGCGCTTTTCCGCTCTGACGGGGAGGCACGTGTGTCCGAAACGCGATCATTCACCCTGTTCGATGATCTGGAGCTCCACATGCAGTTCGCGCCGGTCTGCCGGCTGTCCGATGGCGCTCTCGCCGCCGTCGAACTGCAGCTCAGGGGGCCGGCCGGCACCCGGCTCGCCACCGCCGCCGCCCTCAAACGCGCCGCCCGTCTCGTCGAAGAACACCCTGTACTCGACGAGCGGAAGCGCAAGATGGCCGCGTCCCAACGTGCGCAGTCGCTGGCCAAGATCCTGCCGCTGCTGGTCTCCCTCGATCTCGACCTGATCGACAACCTCGACGACGAGACGGCGCGACGCCTCGAACGCCACGTCATGGTCATCCTCCCCGACGCCGTCGAACGCAGCCCGCAGCGGACACTCGCCCGCGTCGCCCGCGCCCGGGCGGCCGGCAAGATCATCTGCGTCGACGGGCTCGTCCGCAGCGAGCACGCGGCCACGCTGCTCTCCCTCGTCGAGCCCGACATCATCGTCACCGGTGCCGAACTGCTCACGTCGCGGACCAGCTCCGACGCCGCGCACCTCGCCCACGCGCTGGCCGCGCACACCGAACGCAGCCATGCCGTCGTCATCGCCGAGGGCGTCGACGACGAGGCCACCCGGATCACTGCCCAGACGATGGGCGCCGCCTTCGGTATCGGCGACCTGTACCCCGCCGTGACCGACCCGTCCGTCCTCGCCACCCGGACCGTCGTGCCGCTGCCCGAGATGCCGGTGTGGACCACTCCCGGCCCGGACAAGTCGACGCCGTACCGCATCGCGTCGACCTCGATCCCGCCGCGTATGGGCAACAAACGCCTGCTCATCGAGATGAGCAAGGCACTCGAGGAGCAGGCGGCGATCGGCGGCGCCGCGATCGTGCTGGGCACCTTCCAGTTCGCCGAACACTTCACCTCGCGAACCGCCAAGCGGTGGCGGGAGATGTCGGAGAAGACCGGCCTGGCCGGGGTCTACGGTGTCGGGTTGCCCGACATCCGGGACGGGAACGTCCACCGCGCGCCGCTCGACGCGGAGGACGACCTGATCAACGAGTGGAATGTCGCCGTCCTCGGGCCACATTTCGCGGCGCTGCTCTCGGCGCGCGACCAGCACGACGCCGGTCCCGATCTCGAGCGCACCTTCGAGTTCGTGCAGACCTACGACCGCATGACCGTCACCCAGGCCGTGCACTCGATCCTCATGAGGTTCTCCTGATCCGAGTCGCGCGCGGGAAGTGACCTCGACGGACGCGGCGGCCTCGCTGCGCTCGGACGACGCTGCTCGGCCAGCGGGCGGGGAGCCGGCGGCCTCGCTGCGCTCGGACGACGCTGCTCGGCCAGCGGGCGGGGAGCTGGCGGCCTCGCTGAGCTCGGACGACGCTGCTCGGCCAGCGGGCGGGAATCCGGCGGCCTCGCCGCGCTCGGACGAGGCTGCTCGGCCAGCGGGCGGGACTCCGGCGGTCTCGCCTCTCCCGCTGGTTGAGCAGGTGACGAGCGCAGCGAGGAGCCGTGTCGAAGCCACCCAGGCCACGTCGAGCTATCCGGTCAGGGGATTTGGGTTTGTCACAGCATGGCTGACTACGATGCGCCTGTGCCGAAGTCGCCTGAAGTGTCCGCTGGCAACGCCGACACCACCGTTGGAGCTGCTGCCCAGCGTGCGTCCGGCGCACCACAGTCCCGCACCGTCGCGCTCGTCGCCGCGGTCGCCGGGCTCATCGCCGTCGTCGCCGGCGTCCTGACCCCGTTCCTGCCCGTCAGCACCTCGACGGCGTCGATCACGTGGCCGCAGCAGACCGGCACTTCGGCATCGGTCACGGCCCCACTGGTGGCGCAGACCGCACGGAACGTCGACATCTCGATCCCGTGTCGCGTGCTGTCGACGACCCCTGCCGACACGTCGACCGTCGTGCTGTCGACGATGCCCGCGGCCGCGGTGAAAGCGCGGGACAACGGGCTGTTCGTCGTCGCCGACGCGAACGGCGTATCCGTCACCAACCGCAACAAGACGCTCGCCTCGGTGCCGAGGGACGCGCTGGCCGGTTGTACCGAACTCCGCATCTTCTCCGACGCCACGACGACCGGCGCGCAGTTCGTCGGTCTGCCCCCGGGACCGGCGATCGCGGGCGGCGGCGCCATCGGCCTCGCCGAACCGGCGTCGAACCCGCAGATAGCCGGCATCTTCACCGACCTCACGCCCGAACAGCTCCGGGCCGCCCCGGGTGTCGACGTCCGCCTCGAGATCGACGATCGCTTCGACTCGTCGCCGTCGATCCTCAAGTGGGTGGTGATGGTGGTCGGTGTCGCAGCCGCGCTCGTCGCGCTCGTGGCCGTCGGACGCCTCGACCGCATCCACGGCTATCACCGACGAGTCGGCCGGCGCCTCCGGTGGCGCCGGGTCCTGCGGCCCGGCCCCACCGACATCGGCGTGACGGTGACGCTGGTGGTCTGGCACTTCCTCGGGGCGGGGTCACCCGACGACGGTTACATCCTCAACATGGGGCGCAACGCCGCCGACGCCGGATATCTCGCGAACTACTACCGCTTCTACGGCATCCCCGAGGCACCGTTCGACTGGTACTACAACTTCCTGGCGTACTGGTCGACCATCTCGACGACCGGCCTGTGGATGCGGCTCCCGTCGCTTTTCGCGGGCCTGGCCGCCTGGTTCATCCTCAGCCGAGTTCTCCTGCCCCGCCTGGGCGGCGCCGTGCGGCGGTCGCAGTGGGCGATGCTCACCGGCGCGGCGGTCTTCCTCGCGTTCTGGCTCCCGATGTGTTCGGGGCTGCGCAGCGAGGGAATCATCGTCCTCGGCACCCTGGCGACCTGGTGGGCGGTGGAGGTCACGGTCTCGACGCGACGAATGCTGCCGGCCGTCATCGCCGCATTCACCGCGGCGCTGACGCTCGCCCTGGCCCCGCATGGTCTCGTCGCGCTCGCCCTGCTCATCGCGAGCGCCCGGCCCATGCTCCGCATCCTGGTCCGACGCCGCGCCGAAGACGGACTCCTGCCGCTGCTCGCCCCGCTTCTCGCGGGTGTGGCCCTGGTCATCATCATCGTCTTCCGCGACCAGACCCTGGCGACCGTCTTCGAGGCCCTGCGGATCCGTTACGCGGTCGGTCCGACGCTGGCGTGGTATCAGGAACTCCTGCGCTACTACTTCCTCGCGGTGAACACCACCGACGGCGCCCTGGCCCGCCGCATCCCGGTGCTCCTGTTCGCCGTGTCCATGTTCGTCGTCCTGGCGATCATGTTGCGCCGCAAGCGGATCGACGGCCTCGATCCGGGTGCGGTGTGGCGGGCACTGGGCGCCTCCCTGCTGACGATCCTGTTCCTGTCGTTCACGCCGACGAAGTGGACCATCCAGTTCGGCATCTTCGCCGGCCTCGGCGCGGCGCTGGCCGCCGTCGCCTGCGTGGCGATCGGGCAGGCGGCACGCCGCACGCTCCGCAATCTGTCGATCCTGGTCGCCGGGCTGCTGGTGGCGTGCGCGGCCGCAGCGGCGGGCAAGAACGCCTGGCCGTGGCCCTACAACTTCGGCATCGCCTGGTTCGACAAGGCACCTGTCGTCGCCGGGATCCAGGTGTCGACCGTGCTCCTCGCGCTCGCGGTGGTGGCATTGCTGTTCGCCATCTGGCAACACCTCCGGATGGACTTCGTCGACGAGACCGGCCTCGCCCATGACCGCGGTGCCGCGTCCGCCGGCTGGCGCATCGGGGTCGCGTCCGCACCGATCGCGGTGATCGCCGTCCTCATCGTCGTCAGTGAACTCGCGGTGTTCGCGAAGGCCGCGACCAGCCGCGCGGACACCTTCACGATGCTGTCCGCCAATCTCGACTCCGCGCGCGGAAACACCTGCGCGATGGCCGATTCCGTGCTCGTCGAGCCCGACCCGAACCGGGGCATGCTGGCACCCGCGGACGGCGGCACGGCGTCGTCGACGCTGCAGGGGCAATCCGAGGGATTCCGTCCCGACGGGGTGAAGCCGGACCTCACACCGCAGGCCGGCGCCCAGAAACCCGGCGCGATGAACACCTCCGCGGACCTGTCGAAGACATTCATCGTCTACGGCAGCAACCCGGGAACCACCGGCGGCGTCGGGCCTCGCGGCGTCAACGGCAGCACCGCGGCACTGCCGTTCGGCCTCGATCCGGCGACCACACCCGTGCTGGGCAGCCACGAGACCAACAGCGGCCAGGCCACTCTGACCACCGGTTGGTATCGCCTGCCCGCCCGCGACTCCTCACCGCTGATCGTCATCACCGCCGCCGGCGCGGTCTTCACGCTCGACCGGGACGGCGTCCCGAACTTCGGGCAGGCGTTGGAGGTCCAGTTCGGTAGGGAGTCCGAAGCCGGCGCCGGGAGCGAAGCGAGCGGGCCGAATGTTCCTGCCAACGGACAGTTCGAGGAGGTCGGCGCGCCCGCGATCCCGATCGACCCCGAGCGGACCAACCGCCCGTGGCGAAACCTGCGCATCCCGATGGACCGCGTTCCCGCTGATGCGACCGTGATGCGAATCGTCGCCCGGGACAACAACCTCGACCCGGACCAGTGGCTCGCGATCACCCCGCCGCGAGCCCCGGTGCTGCAGACCCTGCAGACCGTCGTCGGCTCCACCGATCCCGTGCTCATCGACTTCGCCGCCGGCGCGGTGTTCCCGTGCCAGCGTCCGATGACCGCCCACCACGGCGTCTTCGACCTCCCGCAGTGGCGCATCCTGCCCGAGTCGTGGATCGCCAACTCGCAGTCCAAGACCTGGATGGCCACCGAGGACGGCGGCCTGCTGGCGCCGGTGGAGGCGCTCACGCGGCCGTCGACTCTCGCCACCTACCTGGACGACGACTGGTACCGCGAGTGGGGCAACCTGCAGCGCCTGACCCCGTTGGTGCCGCAGGCGCGACCCGCGGAGGTGCAGACGGGAACGTCGACCACCTGGGGATGGTCGCGCCCCGGCCCGATCAGGGTGGTGCCCGAAGATGACTGAGCCCGACCACTCGCACGCCGAACCGGCGACGCGGCACACCGGAGAGAACCAGGCAGACGTGGCAGACACCGACACTTCTTCCCGAAGTCCCGCCGACACCGCGCCATTCGTGAGTGACCGCCGCCCGGGCTTCGCCGAACGCCACGCCGGCACCGCGCGTATCGTCGCGATGACCGCGGGCATCGTGGGCATCCTGCTCGCACTGCTCAGCCCGTTCCTGCCGGTCGACTACACCAAGGCCGAACTGACCTGGCCGCAACAGGGTTCGGTGGCGAACGTCGCCGCACCGAACGTGTCGTTCGTCCCGGTCTCCATGGACGTCACGATTCCGTGCGCACTCGGCGCATCCTTGCCCTCGTCCGGCGGAGTGCTGTTGTCGACGGTGCCCGAAGGCGGCGCGGAGGCAGGCAAGGTCGGCCTCTTCGTCCGGGCCACCGCCGACTCGCTCCAGGTCGTGCAACGAAACGTCGTGCTGCTCAACACTCCTCGCGCGGCCGCACAGTCGGCGCCGGACTGCCGGATCGTCGTCGAATCCGACACCGAGGGCACGCGGGGGTCGATCCAGGGCCTGCCGGAGAACGCCGCCGGCGCCGGGAGCGGAGCGAGCGCGCCGAATGACGATGACACCGGCGCCGTCCGGTCCTTCGATCTGCGGGATCCCAACGCCCGGCCGCAGATCATCGGTGTGTACTCGAGCCTTCCGGCCGACGTCAGCACCGACGGACTCTCCTTCCGGTCGACCATCGACACCCGGTTCGTCTCCACGCCCACGACACTCAAGTTCTGGCTGCTGGTCCTCGGCATCGCGTCGACGATCCTCTCCCTCGCCGCGCTGGCGGTCCTCGACGCCCGCGACGCGCGCGGCCATCACAAGATCTTCCCGGCGGGCTGGTGGCGCGTACGCCCGGTCGACGGAGTCGTCACCCTGGTGCTGCTGATCTGGCTGTTCGTCGGCGGCAACACCGCCGACGACGGATACCAGGTGACGGTCGGCCGGATCGCCGGCGAGGCCGGTTATCTCGACAACTACTACCGCTACTTCGGTGTCCCGCAGGATCCGTTCGGCTGGCACTACCACTACCTGTCGGCGTGGATGGAGATCAGCACCGCGACGCCGTGGTTGCGATTGCTGCCGTTCATGTTCGCGATGGCGTCGTGGTGGTTGATCAGCAGGGCGGCGATCCCCCGCCTAGGGCGGGCCGTCCGCGAGTCGACGCCGGCGATCTGGGCTGCCGCCCTGGTCTTCCTGGCGGTGTGGATGCCGTACAACAACGGACTGCGCGTCGAACCGCTCATCGCGCTGGGCACCATCTTCACCTGGGTGTGCGTCGAGCGCGCGATCGCCACCGGCCGGTTCTTCCCGCTGACGATCGGCATCATCTCCGCGGCGTTCACCCTCACCATCCATCCCACCGGCGTCATCGCCTCGATCGCCCTGATCGCCGGCATCCGGCCGCTGATCAAACGTCTCGCGGTGCGCCGCAAGCGCGACGGTCTGTGGCCGCTGCTCCTCCCGATCCTCGCCGCCGGGCTCGCGGTGATGTTCGAGATCTTCGCCGACCAGCCGCTGGCACCGATCCTGGAGGCGGTCTCGGTCAACGGGCAGGTCGGCCCCACCAACAAGTGGTGGGAAGAGCCGATGCGCTACTACATGCTGATGAACCCCACCGCCGACGGCGGAATCGCCCGGCGTTTCGGCATTCTCATCGTGTTCACCTGCTTCGTCCTGGTCGTGGTCATGCTGCTCAATCGGCGCCGCCTGCCCGGCATCGCCACCGCACCCACGTGGCGTCTGGTCGCCATGGTCGCCGGCTCGGCCGTGCTGATGGCATTCCTGCCGACCAAGTGGACCCACCAGCTCGGCGTGTACGCCGCGATCGGCGGCGCGCTCGCCGCGGTGGCAACCGCGTGCGCTGATCGCACGATCATGCGTCGTCGCCGCAACCGGACCCTGTTCGCCGCCGCCTGCGCATATGTCCTGGCGCTCGCATTCTCCGGACGCAACCAGTGGTGGTACGTCGGCAGCTACGGAATACCCTGGCGAGACGCGGTTCCCGACGTCCGGGGCATTCCGCTCTGGACCGGGATCCTCGCGGTTGCGGTGGCGCTGACCGCCCTCGGTCTGTGGCAACACTTCCGCGACGACTACGTCGACGACGCCGTCCGGACCGGTACTTCGCGGTCGGTGTTCGCCCGACTCCGCAGCCCGTCGATCATCGTCGTGTCGACCATCATGCTGCTGTTCACCCTGGTGTCATTCGCGAAAGCGGACTGGACGCAGCGCAATTCGTGGTCGTGGCTGAGCTCGAACGTCAACGCGCTGCAAGGACAGCCGTGCGCGCTCGCCGACGCCGTACTGGTGGAGGACGATCCGAACGCCGGACTGCTGTCACCCGCGCGAGTGGCGGGACAGGACAACCCGTCGCCGGGCGCCGCGCTGGCCGGAACCGGGATGGAAGGGTTCGACCCCAACGGAGTGGCGTCGGACCTGTCCGAGGAGACCGAAGAGGAAGCCGAGGAGTCCTCGTCGGGCACCTCGACCGCGGAAGTCGACCGCACCCAGTCCGATCCGACCGAGGACGGAACCAGCGCCGAGACCGACACCACGACCGGTTCCAGCGACACCAGCGGTGGGCGGACCGCCCAGGCCGGCGTCAACGGGTCGACCGTGAAGCTGCCGTTCGGTCTGTCACCGAGCCAGACCCCGGTCCTCGGAACCTACAACTCCCCCAGCGGCACCGGACGCCTCACGTCCGACTGGTATCAGTTGCCGGAGAACCCCTCCGGCGAGCAGCCGCTCGTCACGATGTCGGTGGCGGGGCAGGTCGAGTACATCGACGACCTCGCCGTCACCCGGCCCGGACAGCGAGTGCGACTGCAGTTCGGCCGCGTCGCGCCGGACGGCACGGTGGCACCGGCCGGTCAGATGGTGCCGCTCGACATCGGTGGTGCCCCCGAGTGGCGCAACCTGCGCTTCCCGATGGACCAGGCGCCCCCGGGCGCGACGGTGGTCCGCGTTCTCGCCGAGGACCCCTCGACGCTGCGCGACCAGTGGCTGGCCGTCACCCCGCCGCGCGTCTCGTCGATGGTGACGCTGAATTCGCTGGTGGGCAGCGAGGATCCGGTGCTCATCGACTGGGAGGCCGGTCTCGCCTTCCCGTGCCAGCGTCCCGCCCAGGTGAAGTACGGGGTCCTGGAGACACCGGAGTGGCGGATCTCGCCGGACCGCGAAGGCGAACGGGTCAACTCGCAGCGCTGGATGGCCGGCGACTCCGGCGGCCCGCTCGGCATCATCGAGAACGAGTTGCGGCCGCGCGTGTACCCGTCGTACCTGCGCAACGACTGGGCCAAGGACTGGGGCATGCTCCAGAGCCTCACCCCGATCCTCCCGCAGACCGACGCCGAGTTGACCATCACCACCGACACCCACCACGGACTCTGGACACCGGGACCGATGCGGGCGGTGAAGAACTAGGCAGTCCTGCTACCCGCGCACTACCACGCCCTCTGCTCCCCGAGGAGCGCCCGGAGCTTGCGGAGGGCGCGTCACGAAGGGTCTTCGCGACCCGAGTCACCAGGACCCTTCGTGACGGCCTCCGCAAGCTCCGGCCTCCTCAGGGAGCAGTGGTTCTTTCGTTGTCCACGACGGCCGCCAGGCCGCGCATACTGAGGAGCGAGCTCGCGGGCGACCGGCAGGTGCGAGGGGTGTCCTCCGCTAGATCGGCATCAGGAAGTGCTTGCGCGGGGTCTTGAGGACCTCCTTGTCGCGCAACTGCGCCAACGCCTTCCGGAGCTGCAACCGGGTCTCGGCGGGTTCGATGACCGCGTCGACGTAGCCACGCTCGGCGGCGAGGTAAGGAGTGGCCATCATCGTGTTGTAGAAGTCGATGAACTCGCGGCGGATCTTGTCCGCCTCGGCGGCCGAGAGACCTTCGGTCTGACGTCGGGTCAGCACCGCGGCCGCCGACTCGGCGCCCATCACCGCGATCTTCGCTGTCGGCCAGGCGAAGTTGACGTCGGCACCGAGGTGCTTGCTGCCCATCACCGCGTAGGCGCCGCCGTAAGCCTTGCGCAGCACGACGGTCACCTTGGGGACATCGGCTTCGACGTAGGCGTACAGGAAGCGGCCGGAGCGGCGGATGGTGCCCTTCTGCTCCTCCGCGAGACCCGGGAGGATGCCCGGGGTGTCTACCAGGAACACCAACGGGATGCTGAAGGCGTTGCAGATGCGCACGAAACGCGTTGCCTTCTCCGACGAGTCGGTGTCGAGCACACCCGACATCACGCTCGGCTGATTGGCGACCACACCCACCGACCGGCCGTCGACCCGTGCGTACCCGGTGATGATGTTGGGCGCGAACAACTCTCCCACCTCGTGGAAGGCGCCGTCGTCGAACAGCTTGATGATGATGTCGTGCATGTCGTACCCGGCGTTGTCGTTGTCGGGCATGAAGTCGTTGAGCGACAGGTCGGACTCGGTGATCTCCGGCTCGAGACCCGGGTTGACGACGGGCGGCCGCTCGTAGGCACTCGACGGCATGTACTGCAGGTACTCACGGACCCAGTCGAACGCGGACTTCTCGTCGGGGGCGACGTGATGGATGTTGCCCCACCGCGCCTGATTGTGCGCGCTGCCGAGGTCCTCGGCCGAGATCTCCTCGCCGTTCACCTGTTTCAGCACATCGGGTCCGGTCACGAACATGTACGACTTGTCCTCGACGGCCACCAGGATGTCGGTGTTGGCGGGGGTGTAGACCGCGCCGCCGGCGCACTTGCCCAGGATCACCGAGATCTGCGGCGCGAGACCGGAGAGCAGATCGTTGCGGCGACCCATCTCGGCGTACCACGCGAGTGAGGTGACGGCGTCCTGGATCCGCGCTCCGGCCGAGTCGTTGATACCGACCATCGGGCAGCCGATCTTGCCCGCCCACTCCATCAGCGAGGCGACCTTGCGGCCGAACATCTCACCGACGGTTCCGCCGAAGACCGACTGGTCGTGGGAGAACGCCGCCACCGGACGCCCGTGCACCAGCCCGTGTCCGGTGACCACGCCGTCGCCGTAACCACTCTCGGCCGCACCCGGCATCTTCGCCAGCGCACCGATCTCGACGAAGGTCCCGGGATCGAAGAGCATGCTCAGACGCTCACGCGGAGAACAGATCCCCTTCGCCGCGCGTTTCGCGAGCGCCTTCTCGCCTCCCGGCTCGCGAGCGGCCTCCAACTTCTGACGGAGGTCGGCGAGCTTGCCTGCGGTGGTGTCAGCCACGGTGTCTCACTTTCTACGCGACCACTGATTGACGATGAGCAGCCGTGCCGCTACTGCTCATCGAGCCGTCCGACCCGCGCGGCCAGGTCGTTACCGATCTTGGCGATGTACGGCTCGTCGACGATCGAGAGGTGGTCACCGCCGACGTGGATGATCTCCAGATCGTCGACGACCTCACCCCAGCGGCCGTCCTCGTCGATCTCGGCCCACTGCGGTTCGAGTTCGACGGCGCCGGCGTGCATCTTGTCGGCCCGGTACAGCACGACCTTGCCGTCGTAGGGTTCCGGCGCGATGCTGCTCAGCACGCGGTTCTCGATGAACGAGGTCCGCTGGTGTTCGATGATGCCGCCGGGGATCTTGGTACCCGACATCGACATCATCTCCATGATGATCGCGAACTGCCCCTCGTCGTCGGCCTCGACGAGCCGATCCATCGGGATCGGTACATCGGGGTCGAGGTCGTAGTTGCGGATCGCGAACTCCTTCCAGCGCTCGAGCCGCGCCCGCTTGCTGTCCGGCGTCTCGGTCATGTCCGCGCGAGGGCGCACCACGTCGATGAGGCCCACGAAGGCAACTTCTTCCCCGGCCTCACGCAGGAGTTGCGCGACGCCATAGGCGAGCGCACCGCCGAAGGACCAGCCGACCAGCACGTACGGGCCGTTCGGCTGCAGCTCACGCAGGCGCGGAAGGTATTCGCGCACACGGTCTTCGATCGATCCCTCGACTCCACGGTCGAAGCCGATGACGGGCCGGTCCGCCGGCAGACGCTTCAGCAGCGCCTCGTAGGCGGAGGTGTTCCCGCCCGCGGGATGGAACAGCAGGATCGGCGTCGGATCGCCGGCGGACGGGTCATAGACCTTCTTGCCGTCCGGGACGAGGCGCAGGTAGCGCAGGAACCCGTCGGTCGACGCGCCGGCATCGAGATGCTCGCGCACGTAGTTCGACATCTCCTCGATCGTCTCGGAGTCGAGGATGTCCTCGACGTCGAGATCCCCGCCGGTGCGCTCGTTGAGGCGATCGGTGAGCTGCTGGGCCACGTCCTCCGACAGCACCGGCAGCTTGTTGAAGATGCCGCCGGCCGAGGCCTTGGTGACCACCGCGTACGTGCCGAAGGTCAAGCGCTCGGCGGCATCCCGCGGCGGCACGTCCGAGCCGGCCGCCTCGGCGACGGCCCGCTGCGAGGTGATGTCGGTGGCCGGCTTCGGGGTTGCCGCGGGAGCGGCCGACTCCTCGACCGCCTCCTCGCGTGACGACACCTCTGGTTCGGGCGAGTTCGCGACCGCCTGCTCGACGTCGGCCAGATCCTCGGCGATGTGCCGCTTCGGCTCCGGCGACTGCTCGCCGGGCTCGTCGGACTGACCGGCCGGTGCGGAGGCCGCCGACTCACCACCGCCGGCGTTCTGCTCGTCGATGTAGGCATTGAGCGCCGCGGTGTCGAGTTCGCCACCGCCGGCGGCATTCTGGGCGAGATCGTCGAGCTGATCGCGATGCGTCACCGCGAAGTCGACGAACTTCTCGACGTCGGCGAGGTTCGCCTGGCGCATCGCCTGCAGTTGCAGCTGCGGGATGTCGAACTCGTACTCGACGCGGTTCTTGATCCGCACCGCCATCAGCGAGTCGAGACCGAGCTCGATCAGCGGGATCTCGCGCGGCAGGTCCTCGGGGTCGTAGCCCATGGACTCGCCGACGATGATCGCGAGCCGATCACCCACCGTCTCACCGGATTCGGGACTCCATCGGTTGCCGATGTCGTCGACTACGTCGTCCTCGACGACCACCGTGTCATCGGCGAACACCTCGGCACCGGACCGTGCCGGAGCTGCCGGCGCGGCCGTGACCTCACCTGCGGTGTCGTCGAGGTCGCCGGTCACCGCCGCCTCGAACAGCAGCTGGAAGTTCTTGTCCGCCTTGGCGTGCACGGTCACCGCCGCACCGCCGGGATGCGGGCTCAGCGTCGTCGTGAGGGTTCCCGATGCCGGGATGGCGCTGTGCGCGACCGACGCCCCGACAGCCGCATTCGCCAGGACCTGGGCCGCCGCGGCACGCACCAGTTCACGCGGATCGGTGACCGCGGCCGCGTTGACCTCCCAGGCGTGACGGCCGTCGGGCAGTGCCACGTGCGATCCCGGGACCGTGCCGGCCGAGCCGCCCGAGGAGATCTTCGCGGTGAGCCAGAACTCCTTGCGCTCGAAGCGGGTACGCGGAATGGCCGCGTGACCACCGCGACCGAACAGCGACGCGACGTCGACCGGATGTCCGTGCACGTAGAGCTTCATCAGCGCGTTGACGAGTCCGTAGCTCTCGTCCTCCTTGCGCCGCAGCGTCTCGATGAGCTCGGCGTCGTGCAGCCCAGCCGAGAAGGTCACCGCGGCAACGGAGATCAGGACGGCCGGGTTCGGCGAAAGCTCCAGGAAGGTGCGGTGGCCGTTCTCCACCGACTTCGCGATCGCCTGGCTGAACCACACGCTGTGGCGCAGGCCCTTGGTGAAGTAGTCGATCGTGTGGACGGGTTCGTGACCGGCGCGGTAGAAGACCTCGCGGTCGACCGAGCTGTAGAACCCGGTGGTGGGCCGCAGCGGCGTGATACCGGTGAGCTCGTAGGCCAGTTCACCCAGCAGGGGGTCCATCTGCGAGGTGTGACTCGCACCCTTGGTCGCCAGTTTGCGTCCGAGCTTGCCCTCCTTCTCGGCACGCTCGACGATGGCGTCGACCTGCGACTCCGGTCCGCCGATGACGGTGTGCGTCGGAGCGGCGTAGACGCAGATCTCGAGGTCGGGGTAGTCGGTGAGGACGTCGGTGATGTCCTCGGCGCTGTACTCGACGAGCGCCATCAGGCGGATGTCGTCGCCCTGGAGCATCGACTCGCCTTCGCCCATCAGGCGCGAGCGCTGGCAGATCACCCGGGTCGCGTCTTCGAGCGAGAGGCCGCCGCTGATGTACGCGGCCGAGGCCTCGCCCATCGAATGCGGCACGAGCACACCGGGTTCGGCGCCGTGGTGCCGCAGGGTGTCGGCGAGCGCGACCTGGATCGTGTAGATGCCGACCTGGCTCTGCTCGATGCCGTAGGTCTGCTCGTCGTCGACGAACATCTCCGCGATCGAGTACCCGAGCTCGTTCTGCACCAGCTCGTCGACCCGGTCGACGTACTTGGCGAAGATCGGGTTCTCGGTGTAGAGCTGCTTGGCCATCTTGCGGTGCTGCGAACCGAAGCCGGAGAGCAGCCAGACCGCGGACGCGGCGTCGGGCGAATCCGACGAGTAGACAAGCGGATTGCTCTTGCCCTCGGCCACCGCGCGGACACCGGTGATCGCGTCGTCGCGCGTACGGGCCATGACGACGGCGCGCGAGCGTCCGTGATTGCGGTGTGCCAGCGCGCGGCCGATGTCGGCGAGCGGCGTCGACCGTCCCTCGTCGGACTCGAGCCACTCGAGCAGGTCCGCGGCGGTCTTGCGCCGACGCGACGGCAGGAAGCCCGAGATGACCAGCGGCACAACCGAACCCTCGACCGCGCACGGTGCGAACCCGGCGGCCGGATCCGGCGCGGTCTCCTCGATCACCGGATCGATGTTCTTCGCCTGCGCGGCGAGCACGGCGCGCTCGGCCTCGGTGAGGAACTCATCATCGGTTTCGACAGGCTCAACCAGCGGGGAACGGTCAGGCTCTCCCGGCAGCGACGCCGACGCCGGCAACTCGGATGCGCCCGCATCGCCTGCGGGCGCGGACTCCGGCGCGAGATCCTCGGGCCGCACCTCGCGGACGACGACGTGCGCGTTGGTGCCGCCGAAACCGAATCCGGAGACACCGGCGACGGCATGACCGGAATAGCGCGGCCACTCGGTGGCCTCCGGGATGACCTTGAGATTGTTGGCGTCGAACTGGATGTACGGGTTGGGGCCGCTGTAGTTCAGCGACGCCGGGATGGTGCCGTGCTGCATCGCGAGGACGACCTTGGCCAGCGCACCCGCGCCCGCGGCCGACTCCATGTGGCCGTAGTTCGTCTTGACCGACCCGAGCAGCATCGGCGAGCCGGGGAGGCGTCCGCGACCGACCACGCGGCCCAGGGCGTCGGCCTCGATGGGATCGCCGAGGATGGTCCCGGTGCCGTGGGCCTCCACGTAGTCGACGGTGCGCGGATCGATCGCGGCGTCGGCATAGGCGTCCCGCAGGACGTCGACCTGCGCCTCGGGGTTCGGGGCCGGCAGGCCGTTCGAGCGACCGTCGCTGTTGACCGCCGAGCCCGCGATGACCGCGAGGACGTCATCGCCGTCACGACGCGCGTCGGACAGTCGCTTCAGGACGAACAATCCGCCGCCCTCGGCGCGGATGAATCCGTCCGCGTCGGCGGAGAACGCCTTCACGTGTCCGTCCGCCGCCTGGGCGCCGATCTTGTCGAAACCGAGCGTCGCCGCCGGGTTGATGATCATGTTGACGCCGCCGGCCAGCGCGAGGTCGGATTCGCCGGTCCGCAGGCTGCGTACGGCCTGATGGACGGCCACCAGCGACGACGAGCACGCGGTGTCGAGGGCGATCGACGGTCCGCGGAAGTCGTAGAAGTAGGACACCCGGTTCGCGACGATCGCGGTGGAGGTGCCGGTCAGCGCATACGCGGCCGTGTCCTCGGCGCCCTCGCTCAGGCCGAGGGTCGCCAGCAGCTGGTAGTCGTTCGTGGAGGAGCCGATGAACACACCGACCGGAGCGCCCTTGAGATCGCTCGGCGGGATGTGCGCGTGCTCGAGTGCCTCCCAGGTCAGCTCGAGCGCGAGACGCTGCTGCGGGTCGACCATCTCGACCTCGCGCGGGCTCATCTGGAAGAAGTCGGCGTCGAAGGTGCGGACGTCGTCGAGGTAGCCGCCCTTGGTGTTGGCCGCGTCGAGGATCTCGACGAGCCGGGGATCGGACCGGAACTCCGACCACCGATCCGCGGGCAGGTCCGAGACACCGTCGACGCCGGCGATCAGCGCGTCCCAGGTCGACTCGGGCGTCGTGCCCGACTTCGGGAACCGGGTCGACAGCCCGACGATCGCGATATCGTCGTCCGCGGTGCGCTCGCGCCGCCAGAAGGTGTCCGCGTCGCCGTCGGCGCCCTCGTCGGGATCGCCCTCGATGATGCGCTGCGCAAGCGTGGCGATCGTCGGATGGTTGTAGACGACCGTCGCGGTGAGGATCACGCCGGTCTTGTCCTCGACGTCGGCGGCGAGCGCCACGGCGTCGCGAGACGAGAGACCGAGCTCCTCCATGGGACGGTCGACGGCGATCTGCTCGACGGGGAGCCCGGTCGCCTGTGACACCCACTCGCGCAGCCAATCACGAAGCTGGTCGACAGTGAGGTCACCGGCGGTCTCGCCGTCGGTGCCGGCCGCGGCGGAATCGATACTGCGGGCCTCGTCGGTATTCAGTTCAGACATCGCTTCCAGACTACTGATCTCGGGGCACCTGAACTGGTGCCGGGTGCATTATCAGCCCGCGGGGTGTCCGGGCGCGGCAACTCGACGCACTCACCCCGCCCGGGTCCGCAGATTCGCTACTCGGCGTCCGGGAACGCCGTCTGCTTGTAGCCGCCCCGGAGACTGCCGTCGATGTAGGCCGCACGGGTCGCGCGCCGCGCGATCTTGCCCGACGACGTGCGCGGGATCGAGCCGGCCGGAACCAGCAGGACGTCGCGGACCATCACGCCATGACGCTGGGCCACCGCGGCACGCACGGTGTCGGCGACCTCCTGCGGGTCGGCCTTGCGGCCGGGTCCGCGCTCGGCGACGATGACCAGCTGCTCGGACGCGTCGTCGGCGTCGGGCTTCAAGCCGCTGCCGGCGAACTCGAACACCTCGCCCGGCAACTGATTGGCCGGCACCGAGAACGCGGCGACGAAGCCGGGGCGCAGCGCGTCGCTGGCTTCCTGCGCGCTGTACTCGAGGTCCTGCGGGTAGTGGTTGCGGCCGTCGACGATCACCAGGTCCTTGACTCGCCCGGTGATGTAGAGCTCACCGTCGAGCCAGACCCCGAAGTCGCCGGTGCGCATCCAGATCGCGTCCGCGGGCGCACCCTCGGCGTGACTGTTCTCCGGGAGCGGGGTGACCAGCTTGTTGTGGAATGTCTCCTCGGTCTCCTCCGGCTTGTTCCAGTAGCCGGCGCCGATGTTCAGACCGTGCAACCAGATCTCCCCGACATGGCCGTCGGGCTGTTCGGTCGCCGTCTCGGTGTCGACGATGGTGGCCCACTGGCTCACCGCGACCTGACCACACGACACCTGCGCGACCGCGTTGGGCGCGTCGGACTCGACGAGGGTGAAACTGCCGGCGTTGAGGTCGTCGCGGTCGACATAGACGACCTTCGCCTCGTTCTCGCGCTGCGTCGCGGACACGAACAGCGTGGCCTCGGCCATGCCGTAACAGGGCTTGATCGCCGTCTTCGGCAGCCCGTACGGCGCGAACGCCTCGTTGAACTTCTTCATCGAGCTGACCGTGACCGGCTCCGACCCGTTGATCAGACCGATGACGTTGGAGAGGTCGAGCTCCTCGCCCTCCTTCGGCAGACCGCGCGCGGCGGCGTGCTCGAAGGCGAAGTTGGGAGCCGCGGCGAAGGTCTCCGCGCCGTCGGCGGCGGCGGCGAGCTCCTTGATCCAGCGACCGGGACGGCGCACGAATGCCTGCGGGCTCATGATCGTGATGTAGCGGCCGCCGAGCGCGGGCAGGATCACGGTGAGCAGACCCATGTCGTGGAACATCGGCAGCCAGGTGACGCCGCGGGCCTTGCGATCGATGCCGATGGTGTCGGAGATCTGCAGCACGTTCGCGGCGACCGCCTGATAGGTGATCTCCACACCGGCCGGGACGCGCGTCGAACCCGAGGTGTACTGCAGGTAGGCGACGGTGTCCTTGTTGTGGTCCTGACCGGCGACCGGTGCCACCCAGCTCGACCCGACCGAATCCGGGACGGCGTCGACGGCGATGACGCGCGGACGCTCCTTGGCCGGCAGCGGCGCGAAGAAGTCACGCACCGCCTCGGCGGACTTCGTCGAGGTGAGGATCGCGGTCGGCTTGCAGTCGTCGAGGACCGCGTGCAGTCGGTCGGTGTGTCCGGGCTCGTCCGGAGAGAACAGCGGGACGGCGACGTTGCTGGCGTAGAGCGCCGCGAAGAACCCGATCACGTACTCCAGCGACTGCGGCGCGAGGATCGCCACGCGGTCGCCCGGCTTGGTGACCTGCTGCAGACGTGCTGCAACGGCGCGGAGTCGCTTGCCGAACTGCGCCCACGTCAGATCCTGGGGCTCGCCATCGCGTTCGCGGCTGTAGTCGATGAACCGGTAGGCCAGTGTGTCGGCCTGTTCGCGGACGTTCTGCTCGACATAGTCGACCAGTGTCGCTTCCTCGGTGAAAGAGATGTTCCCGGTCTCATCGAGAAAGTCTTCGAGTTCAGTACTCAGCATTCATTACTCCTGTGCCCCCTCGTGGACTCCCCCACGCGGGCGCAGTTCTCCGGCGAGGTCTTGACGACACCACCACGCAGTCCTGCTGTCCACGTCCTGTGCCGACCGCGGGATACGGTAGCGCACGTCCAGTTACCCAACGAAAAAACTCGCGTTCGTCATGCTCGGCTTCGCATGAGCGCGCGTCGCCCTTCGACGCGCGCCCCCGGGTTCACCGCCCCGTCACCTCGCTGTTGACTCGCGAGACCGTCGGCCATCCTACTCCCCCTTCAATTGCGCCAGCACGGGCGCAAAAGCATCCATCTGCGTGGGGAACACCCCTACGTAGGACATGGTGGTGCGGCGGCGCACCTCCCGGATCTGGTCGGCGATCTCGTCGAAGCTCCCGATCGCGATGTACGGCGAGGTCAGCACGTCGTCGACGGTGAACTCGGTGTCGTGCGCGATGTTGGGCGGATAGCCCTGTTCGAGCGCCTTCAGCGCCATCTCGGCGGTGGCGACCCGATCGTCGGTGATGACGATGACAGCGATCGTCCAGTTCAGTTCGAGCTCGTCGAACCGGTCGCCGGCGGCCTGCCGGATCCGGTCGACACGCTCGGCGGTCTTCTCGATGGTCATGTCGGACAGCTTCATCTTGCCGTCGGTGGTGGTGCCGGGCGCGACGGAGATGATGTCGGCGTGCTTGGCGGCCAGGGCGAGCATCTTGGGTCCACCGCCGCCGACGGCGATCGGCGGACGCGGTCCCTGCCGCGGCCGTGGACTGCCCTCGAGGCCGTTGATCTGATAGAACTCGCCGTCGAAGTTCACCGTCTCCCCGCGCATCAGGCCGTCGAGGACGGTCAGCGCCTCGTCGAGGCGACGGATCCGGACGCCGGGCGACTCGAATTCGATGCCGGCCTTGTCGAACTCCTCTTTCATCCATCCGGCGCCGATGCCCAACTCGAGTCGTCCCCTGCTCAGGACGTCGATCGTGTTGGCCTCCTTGGCGAGGAGGGCGGGATGACGCCAGCCGTTGGCCAGCACCGAGGTCGCGAGGCGGATCGTGCTGGTGGCCTGCGTCAGCGCGCCGAGGGCCGCGAGCGGACCGACCTGGTTGCCGAGGTGGTCGGGCACCGCGAAGGTGTCGTAGCCGTATTCCTCGGCCGTCTGCGCCAGCTTGACGAACTTGCGGGCACCGCCCTCGTCCTTGTTGCCCTCACCACCCGCGCCGAAGCGGAACTTCCGCAATCCGGCCGAGGTGGCACCGGCATCGCTCGGGGGTTGCGTCATCGCTGTCCTCTCATCGTGATCGCCGGCTGGTGAGGTCGCGTGCGGCGTCTGCGGCGCACTGCGGTGTTCCTCGGGCCAGCCCAACACGTTAATGCAGCGTGACGGCGCCGCCAAACGAATCGGCCGCAGCCGCGAGAAGAGGTTACCGGCCGGTTAGTTCGACGATGCGGGCGGTCGGGTGAGTCGCGTCTGGAGACGCTTCTATCCGGCCAGCCGTGACCGGCAGGTTGCCGGTCAGTTGTGCTTCGGCTGGGGTGCGCCCTCGATGAGATCCTTGGACCAGTCGTACATCCACTGGGTCGCGGTCTGACCGTCGTTCTCCCAGTAGCGGGTGGTCGCGTACATCGCGTGGACGGGATTCGACGCCGCGTTCGCCAGCTTCGACACCGCCGCCAGCGGGTTGACGATCGTCGGCGAGTCACAGATGAGATCGCCCGGGGCGCAGATGGATTGAACCCGGTCACGGAGGTCGCCGAAACCGCCGGTGCGCGGGCCGGTCATGGAGATGCCGGGAACGAGGTTGCCCATGCCGCCGAGCGCGATCTCGGCGCCCACGCCGTTCGGGCTCGGCTCGATGTCGTTCTGCTCACCCGGTTGGCGCCGACCGTCGGCGATCAGCCCGACGCCCAGCACGAGATCCTGGTCACCGTCCTCGAGGACGCCCCGGCCGTTGCCGATGTTGCTGGCCAGATCGCCGGCGATGACCGCACCCTGACTGAATCCCATGATCACGTAGCTCGTCAGCGGGCAGCGTTCGTTGGTGGAGATGATCTTGCCCGCCGCGCGCTTGTATCCCTGCGTGCGTGACACGTTGTAGTCGGCCTGCCGGTCGGCGAGGTTGGTCGGATTCCGGAACTGCGCCGTGTAGGGAACGGTGTAGATCTCGCTGCGGGACGAGTCGAAGTCATTCGAGAGGGCACGCGACACGCGCAGCATCAACGAGTTCGGATTCGCCGACGGCGCGTACGGATCGTCGTCGGCGCTGGACTCCCAGGTCCCGGGCACGACGACGGTCAGGACGTCCGGACAGTCCGCCGGCTGTGCATCCGGCCGTTCCTTCGACGGCGGGGTCGTCGACGGCCCGCCGGGGCCGATCGGCGCGGGCCCCGGTGCCAGCCACACCAGGACCAGCACGACGATGAGCACGATCGCGATGACCGCGAGCGCGAGGAGGAGCAGCGCGAAGGCGCCGAGCCGCCGGACGGGACCCTTCCGGGTGCGGCCCGCGGCGTTGCGTCGAGCGGCCACGTCAGCAGTAGTGCTGTTCGGCCGCGCGGATGACCTTGTCGGCCTTCGAGTTCGCTTCCTCGACGTTGTCCGCCCCCGGACCCACGGAGGCGGTGACGAAGGCCTTCACCATGCTCGGGTCGGTGCCCTTCTGCTTGGCACCACAGACGTACTTCGCCATCGTCAGGGCCACTGAATTGTCGTTGTCACCCATGAACGTGACGTCCTGCTGCTTCAACGCGGCGAGATACGCGCGGGCCTTGTCGTCGAGCGGCTGTCCGCTGGGTCCGGGAAAGCTGGCCGGGACCTTCGTGCTGGGGTTCGGTTCGGTCGCCGGCAGCTCCGACGTGCCGCCGGGCGTGGACGGGGTGGTCTCCTCGGATGTGGAACCCTGCGACGCGCTCGTCGAGGGAGCGGCCGAGTACAGCGATGTCGTCGTGACCGGGTTGTTGGTGATCGGCGCACTGGCCGTCGAGTCATCGGCGCAGGCCGACACGGACCCGAGCGCGAGAGCGAGGCCCGTCACGGCCAGCACCAGCCGCACACACTTCGTTGTCATCGCCACTTCCTGCCGAACCTTTCGGGTCGAGATCAACGCACCGCCGGACGGTCTCGTCCGGCGACACTCACGTCCGGCCTACGGCCGATCGCAACGCAGGGGCACCCTGCATCGCACACCACGTCAGGCTACCGTCCGCGCGGGGCCGTTCCGGCCGCCGCACCAGCACCACCTGCGGTAACGGTCCGATTCCTCAGCGAAGTTTCAGGCCGTACACACGTGGGGTCGAGGTTGGGGCGCCGTCGGCGCCCCGTCCCCTCCGTCTGACCGTCACTTCAGGACCTTGGTGCCGTCCTTCGCCGTCCAGGTGATCCGGCCGTGCTCGAAGTGGTTGACGCGGCCCTTGCCGTCGCGGGTCGGGAGTTCGTCGGTCGTCGGCTTGCCGAGACGTCCGCTCGGTCCACCGGCGGCGACGTAGGCGCCACCGATCGCGCCGGTGACGATCTTCGGACCCTTCGGGCCGGTGAACATGCGTCCGCCGGCGAAGTCCTGTGCCTTGCCACCGGCAACCGGGTACGACGGGGTGAGGCAGCCCCCGAGCGTCGCCTTGTTGGCGTCCCAGACCTTGCGGAAGGCGCCGTCGACGCGGCATGCGACCGCGTCGCGCGACAGTCCGAGTGCCGCGGCGGCCTGCGGCCACGCCTGCATCATCTCGAACTCCCAGTACGGCCAGGTGTGGGTGCCCGACGGCCGATAGTTCGCCTGGCCCGGAATCCCCTTGCGGTTCAACTGGATCGCGAACTGTTGCGAGGTCACGCGGCTCAGCATCTCGAGTCCGACGCCGGAATAGTTGGTCGCGAGCATCGGGATGTCCGACGGCTTGTCGTGCGGCCCGACCATGCCGTTGCCCGACGAGACGTACAGGCTCGTGCCCTGCAGTTTGTCGACCATCAGATAGGGGTCGTGCTCTTTCCACGCCGGATCGGAGGGCGGTCCGAACATCTTCATCGAGTCGTAGCCGCCACCGTCGCGCACCGCGAACTGGATGGCCTGCGGCATGCCGAACGAACTCAGCTGCAGGATCCCCGAGAACGACGCCGCGAACTTGTAGAAGCCGGGATTGCGCGCGGCCAGCATCATGGCCGCGGAGCCACCCATCGACAGGCCCTCGATGCCGCGGACGTCCGTGGAGCGCCAATCGTTCTCCAGAATGGGCGGCAGTTCCCGCATGAGGAACGTCTCCCACTTGTAGTTCTTGCCGCGGTCAGGTTCCTTCCAGTCGGTGTAGAAGCTCGACTCACCACCTATCGGCAGGATGACGTTGACGTTCTTGTCCTTGTAGAAGTCGACGATCTTGGTGTTGATGATCCAGCCGCTCTGATCGTCCTGCGCGCGCAGGCCGTCGAGCATCGTCAGCTGCGGGAACTTCTCCTTCGGCTTCGCGTGCCAGTCACGGGCCAGCAGGATCTGCACCTGGATGTTGGTGTTCATCGCCGGCGAGTAGACCCACAGGGCCACGCGCCGGTCGGTGTACCAGTAGGTGTTCGTCACCCTCGCCGGCTGGGCGGCCGGCACCGACGCCGGAGCGACCGGGGCGCGCGAGCTCGGTGGCGCGGGCGCCGGAGCGCTCGGCGACGCCGGCGGCGCGGGCGGGGCCGCGGGGGCAGGCGGGGCCGGAGCGGGCTCGGCGCCGGCGAGACCGTTGCCGATGACGAGCACCGCGGCGGTCGCCAGCGCGACCACGGCGGCCGTCACCGGGCGAAGAGTCGCCCGACGACCGGCCGGGCGCGCGTCACCCTGTCCTGCGTCAGCCGGTCGCGCGTCGACCCTGCCTGTACCACTGTTTCGCCGCATCACTCTCCAGAACTCCTTCGCCCCTGTACGCCGGCGCCCGCAGCGTCGTGACCGATTCCCCGTCAGTCACACGTGCCTCATGAGTATCAAACGCCTCAGGAGTTTCTTACACGCCGCAGCGAGGCCTGTCCGCACGCCACGCTGTGACACGTGGGATTTGTGTGACAGTTGATATCTGTGGGGTCGGACGCCCGCTGGAAACCACCCTCCATACAGGGGCGGCGGACTGTAGGGCGTTGGAGCCCCTCTGGAGGGTGGTTTTCAGCGTGGACCTCAGAGCAGGGCGCGCCCACGCACGACGACGCCCCGCCCGGAAACCCGGGCGGGGCGTCGTGTGGCCGGCGGACCGGCGATGTCAGATCAGCGGAAGAACCCGCGGTTCTTGGCGTTCCAGATCATGTCCTGCCAGTAGCCCCAGGCGTGGGTGCCGTTGGCGTAGTAGGTCATCAGCGGGACGCCCTGGACGAAGGCCGCGGCCTCGAAGGCCTTGGACTGTGTGAAGGCGAGCAGCTCGAGGGTCGAACCCTTGAACAGGTCGTCGAACACGTTGGGCAGTGCGTTGTAGCGGCCGAACAGACCGTTACCGGAACCGACGAACACCTTCATGCCGCGCATCAGGCCGATGTTCCAGAAGGGATCGTTCTGGAACCAGCGGATGCTCCACGGCGGGCCCCACATCGCGTCGATGTTCCACGGCTTCGGGTCGACGTCGAGCATCGCCAGGCGCAGCGCGGTACGCATGCCGGGAGCGCTCAGGAAGTTGTAGCCCGAAAGCGAGCCGGCGCGGTCGAAGTGCTGACGGTTCTGGGCACCGAGGACCAGTGCGGCGTTACCACCCATGGACAGGCCCATGATGGCGTAGCGCTTCGACGGTCCGACGCGGAAGCCGCGGGCGTCGAGCGCGCTGATCAGGGTCCGGCTGATGACGCAGTTCCAGCGGTACCGGTAGGGCTGCCGGTTGAAGTTGCTGGGTGCGTCCCAGTCCGTGTAGAAGCTTGCCGGTCCACCGATGGGCTCGACGACGTTGACGCCGGACTTCACCATCTCCTGGACGTTGGTGTTGATCTCCCAGCCGCTGTAGTCGTACTGGGCGCGCATGCCATCGAGGAGGATGACGGTCTTGTAGTTGCCGGGCTTCTTCCAGGCGCGGACCTTGACGTTCGGCATCCCGCAGCCGTTGACCCAGAACTCCTGCTTGCCGACCTGCGTTCCGCCGATCCGGGCGTTGGCCTGGCCGGCGACGACACCGGTCAGTCCCACAACTGTCAGGATGGCGACGACAGCGGCGATCAACCGGTTGCTCATCCGGTTGCGCGCAGGCCTCGGCGCCTCGGTGGCAGCTTCACGCATGTACAGAATCTCCCTCTTCAGCCGATCGGCCGGAACTCTTGGTCCCCGGTGGCCGACCGGTCCTTGTGCGTCACACATTTTTCGTCCCCCGGCTCATTGCGCGGCGCGACGTCGTTCACGAGTCGTTCTCGCATGCGATTCACCGTCGGCGAGCCTATTCGATGCCCCCGAACGTAACAAACCATGTGATCGCGATCACAACCCCGTCACTTCGGCGTCCCAGCAGTTCAGAACGCCTCAGTCACGACCTTTCTATCGGCCGCGCCCACGGGGACGTTACCGATCCGAGATGTTCGACGGCAACTCCACAGGTTCGACCCCGCGTTTTCTCGGGATTCTCTTGGTGTCGTGTGGTTGGGTGCAGCGCCCGGGCGCGCGTCCCTAGCGCGGGTTCACCGGCGGTGGCATCTCCAGGCCGCAGCGCTGGATCTCGTACTCCGGCTCACGCTGGATGCGGTAGCTGTTGAAGGTGAACGCCTGCCGCAGGTTGTGCTTGAAGCGGTCGAAGGACCACGGTGCCTCGAACGAGGCGAACCGGTCCTTGGTCTCCGGGCACTGCAGCGCCACCTGGGCCTGACGGACCAGGTCCTCGTCGAGATAACCGGGCAGCACGGGGCGGCGCGGGTATGCCCCGGCCTCGGCGACGACCCACTCGCTCGGCAGGATCTTGTCGTGGCCGATGCGGCCGTCCTCGAGACGCTCGGTGTGCGCGGCGAGCGGGTACGCCAGACCCATCTGGTCGATGACGCGCACATCCAGCGGGGCGTTCATGCTCGTCATGCCGAGGTTGAGGAAGTAGACGGTCACCTGCCGCTCGGCGCCCTTCGGCATCACGCCGGGAAGTTGCGCCACGTACCACTCGTCGTAGTTGAACGACGGCAGGATGACGCCGCCGTCCTCGCGGTACTCGTCGATCTTCTCGACCATCGCACTCATGCGCGGGTAGTCGAGGTAATCCTCGGCGGTCACGGGATTCTCGTTGCCCATGTTGGTGACGTAGAAGCGGCGCTCGTCGACGATGCCGCTGCGGCCGATGTCGATTCCCGCGTTCGGCAGCACGTTGGCGTGGGTGGAGACCGCCCACACGACGACGGTGATCCACATGGCGCTCATGGCGACCGCGCCGACCAGTTGGGCCCGCGCGCGCCGGCGGTCGGCGGGGACGGGTGCGGTCACCGGTGGAGCGGCGTCGTCCACCGGGTCGGAGATCACGGACTCGGAGTCCGTCGACGGCCGGCGACGGAATGCCGCACCGACGTGGGCGGGAATCGTCACCGGCACGACCATCAAGGGCAACAGGGTGATGAAGATCGGAACGAGCAGCACCCGGCCGTGCATGAAGTCGCCGCCCTGACGCATCCAGTAGACGATCAGCACGATGCCGGCGAGGACCATGACGGTCACGACCGCGGTCGAGGACTGCAGTCGGCGCGACCATCCGGCGAGGCGCGACGACCGGGTGTCCGTCGTCGAGTCGGCCGTTGCCTCAACCGAGTCCGCGGTCGCGTCGGCACCCGTGGCATCGGCCCTCTTCGACCGCATGCGGCCGCCGACGACCAGCAGCACCCCGGCCACCGCCGCCAGGACGACCGGCAGCACGAGCACGTAGGGGCCGAAGAGATTGGTCAGATAGGCGAAGCCCTGATCCCACTTGGCACCGCTGGCGTCCTTCGCGACCGCGGGATTGGGAACCAGCAGGGCGTAATAGCCCATGCGGAAGATCTGGTAGCCGACCGGCAGGGTCCCCGCGACCACGACGACGCCCAGACGCATCTTCCAGCCGAGGGGCGCGAAGAACACCAGCAGCAGCACGAGGCCGCCGAGGATCGTCAGTTCGGGCCGGATCAGCGGCGCCAGACCGGCGGTGAAGGCGAGTACGAGCGTGGCCGCCGCGCTCCTGCGGCTCGTGGGCGCGCCGCGCCGCGCCCAGGCGACGAGCTGGCACCACAGGACGGCCGCCCAGAAGATGCAGAGTCCGTTCTCGAGCCCGCTCGTGGCGAAGTCGCGCGCGGGCGGAATGGCGATGTAGATGACCGCGCCGAACGGCAGCAGCAGGGTCCAGCCGTCGCCGGTGAGCCCGCCGATGCGTGTCCCGAACAGTCGCGCGCTGCCGTACATCGCGATCGGGATCGCGGCGACCGAGCACACCAGCGCCACCCAGAGCGCGACGTACTCGAGTTGACCGTCGGTGAGCCACGCCCAGAACCACAGCAGGTAGGTCCAGGCGGTCGAGGTGTTCGCCTCGACCCGCTCCCCGGCGTTGAAGACCGGACCGTTGCCGGCGAAGAGGTTGCGCAACGTCCGCAGGACGATGAGTCCGTCGTCGGCGATCCACCGGCGCTGCCACGCACCGATCGCGAAGAACGTCGTGACGACGGCGGCCCCGACGACGAAACTGACGGCCGCGACCTTGGTGCGGCCGGTCGTCAGCGCCCGGAATCCGGTTGGCGATCCGTCAATTGACTGCATAGACCGCGATACCCACACACACCAGCCACGCCACGGCGAGCAGCTGCAGGACACGATCGCCGAGCGCGATCTCCTCGGGCTCGCCCGCGGCACCCCCGTCGACGTCGACGGCGTAGCGCAGGATCGCCACGGTGAACGGCACCATCGAGATGGCGTACGCGACGTTGGTGTCGCCCTTGTCGAAGGCCCACAGGCCGTAGAAGATCACGACCGCGGTGGCCGACAGGGTCCACACGAAGCGCAGGTAGGTGGTCGTGTAGTACTCGAGGGCCTTGCGGATCTTGGCGCCCGTGCGTTCGGCGAGCTGGAGCTCGGCGTAGCGCTTACCCGCCGCCATGAACAGCGACCCGAAGGCCATCACGAGCAGGAACCACTGCGACAGCACGATCTCGGCGGCGACACCACCGGCGATGGCGCGCAGCAGGAAGCCCGACGACACGATGCAGATGTCGATGACGGCCTGGTTCTTCAGGCCGAAGCAGTAGCCGAGCTGGATCACCAGGTAGATGGCGATGACGACGGCCGTCTGCCAGTTGGCGAGGAACGCGATGCCGATCGAGCCGACGAGGAGGACGACGGCGAGGACATAGGCCAGGGTCACCGGGACGACGCCGGCGGCGATCGGCCGGAACCGCTTGGTCGGGTGGTTGCGGTCGGACTCGACGTCCATCGCGTCGTTGACCAGGTAGATGCTCGACGCGGCGAGGCAGAAGGCGACGAAGGCGATACCGGCGGAGCCCAGCACCGAGACGTCGGTGATGTTGCCCGCGGCGAGCGGAGCGGCGAGCACCAGGACGTTCTTGACCCACTGCCGCGGCCGGACGGCCTTGATCAGCCCGGACGTCAGGTTCTTCGGCGGTCCGAGAACCTTCCCGTGCTCGATCGGCTCCTCGCTCATGCACTCTCCCTGTGTCGTGTCACCCGCGCGATGACGGGGGACGCGGCAAGACGCAGCGTCCCGCCGGGGACCGCGGCCGTCAGGCCGAGCCGGGCCAGGACGCGCGCCGCGCGGCGGGCACGTCCGGACTCCTGGTCATTCCGGGTGGGTTCGAGCAGCACCTTATCGCCCACGATGACCGCCGCTGCGCTCGCGGCACCGATCGCGGCACCCGCGGTGACGTCGGTCGGGTAGTGCACGCCCAGCACCAGTCGGGACAGCAGCATCGGCGGGACCAGCACAGCGGGCAGCACCTTCGGGTCCCAGCCGGCGGCGCGGCCGATGAGGATCGCTGCCGCGGTGGTCGAGGTGGCGTGTGAGGACGGGAAACTCAGTTTGCTCGGCGTCGACACCCCGATGGCGATCGCCGGGTGTGCGGGCCGCGGGCGGCGCACGATCCGCTTGATGATCACCGACGCGGCGTGCGCGCCGAATGCGCCCACTCCCGCCTCGAGCCAGAGCTGTTGCGCCCGTACGTCACCGCGGCGGCGGGCCAGGGCCCAACCGGTCCCCGAGATCGCGAGCCAGCCCAGCGCGTGCTCGCCCACGTGCGACAGTCCGCGCGCGGCCGGGCGGACGCCCGGGCGGGCGCCGATCCCGGCCTGGATGGCGACCAGCGCCTTCTCCTCGCCGTTCAGGGGACGCGGGGTGTCGTCGGCCGGGACCTTCCCCGTCTCCGCACGGTCCTCCAGGACCGTGTCGCCCCCGCTGCCGATCACCGGACCATCAGATTCCGAAGACACCCGCCCAGCTCTCCTTCGACGTCAGGTCGCGGTGTGCAGACCTGTACTGCTGCTTCATCTCCGGGAACTTGTCCTGAAGTTCCTTCACGAGGGCGAAATGTTCCCGGGCGAGCTCGATCATCTTCTCGCGGTCGCGCTGCCGGTAGACGACGCCGCGGCCGTCGGCGGTGGTGACCGTGACACCGTCGACCCGTCCGAGGGAGAACCATCGTGCCTCGATCGGTGGGAAGTTGGCCTGCGGCACCTCGTGATGCCGGGGATCGGCCGGGCGGACATTGTTCACCACCGCGGCGGTCAGCGCCTTGATCTTGCTGATCGGGTTCAGCGGTATCGAGGTCCCGAGACGCGTAGCCTCGCCCGAGGTCCGCGGCAGCTCGGTCGCCGAGGGGAGGACGACCGCGTCCGGATACTGCTTGCGCATCTGCGCGACCTTCGGCAGCGCGGTGGGCAGCAGACTGCGGATGTGATCGGGTCCGGCGAGGAAGTCCCGGATCGCCTCGTTCTGGATCGCGACCGTCGAATACTCCAGGCAGAGAAGGTGTTTCGCGGTCGCCTTGGTCATCGACCGGACGATCCCCTTGATGGGACCGTCGTGGTGGATCGATGCGACGACGAGCCGGTTGCGCAGGTGGAAGTACGCCTGCCAGTCGATCGCGTCGTCCTTGTCGCTCCAGGCCATGTGCCAGATCGCGATACCCGGCACGGTGGCGGTGGGATAACCGGCCTTCGACGCGCGGAGTGCGAACTCCCAGTCGTCCCACTTGATGAACAGGGGCATCGGGAGGCCGATCTGCTCCGCACATTCGCGCGGGATCATGCACATCCACCAACCGTTGCCCTCGACGTCGATCCGCCGGTGCAGGTTCTTCGAGTTCTCGCGGTCGCGCAGTGGGTGTTTGGAGAAGTTGTGGTCGTACTCGACGAACGGCGCGGCGGTCCACATGAAGGTGTCGCGCCGGATCACCTCACCCATGCAGTGGAGGTGACTGCGGTCCTGCAGGTTCAGCATCTGACCGCCGACGAGCATGGGCGCCTTGGCGAATCGCGACATGGCCAGCGCCCGCAGGATCGAGTCGGGTTCGATCGCGATGTCGTCGTCCATGTAGAGGACGTAGGGCGAGTCGGTGAGCCGCAGCGCCTCGTACATGATGCGCGCGTATCCGCCGGAGCCGCCGAGGTTGCCCTGGTCGAAGATGTGCAGCCGGTCGCCGAGAGCGGCTGCGGCCTCGGTGTAACCGGGTTCGTCGATGACCTTCTTGGTGCCCTGGTCGGGCATCATCACCGCGTCGATCACCTCGTCGACCATCGGGTCGGAGGTCAACGCGGCCAACGCGTTCACCGCGTCGGTGGGTCGGTTGAAGGTCGGGATGCCCACCGTGACGCGCTTGGTCTCCGCGTCCGGGGTCGGCGCCTCGATGGGCGCGTACCAACCGGCGGAGACGATCTCGGTGTCGGTGTCGGTGGTGACGTCGAACCAGATCCAGCCGCCGTCTTCGAAGGGGCCGAGGTCCAGCTCGAATTCGACTACGCCGCGGCCGGTTTCGTCGGTGTCCACGAGGTCACCGCCGATGCCGATACGCGACCCGTCGATCTTGGAGCGGTACAGGTCGACGCGGCAGGTGCCGATCACCTCGACGCGGAGCACCACGGAGTCGAGGATGCTCCAGCGGCGCCAGTAGGCCGCGGCGAAGGCGTTGAAGTAGGTCTCGAAGCTCACCTCGGACTCGGCACCGAGGAGCACCGAGGTCCGGCTGGGGGCGTGCGCCCGGCGGTTGTTGCTCTCGGACTCCACGACGTACAGCGACCGGACGTCGAGGGGTTCGCCTGCGCGCGGGAAGATCACCCGCTGCAGAAGCGATTTCGCCTTCGACGGCCCCACTCCGGCGTCGGGGATGTCGGATTGGTTCACGGGAGTCACCGTCATCTATTCGGCTCCTGCGGGGTCGGCCACCAGCGGCGCACCATCACGCAGATGCGGTGCCAGGGTGTTGTCGAACATGGTGAGCGCACTCGCGATCGCCATGTGCATGTCGAGGTACTGATAGGTGCCCAGGCGACCGCCGAACAACACTCCGGCACTTGCGGTCTCGGTGCGGGCGAGGTCACGGTAGGTGGTCAGCATCGCCCGGTCCTCGGGTGTGTTGATCGGGTAGTACGGCTCGTCGTCGTTCTCGGCGAACCGGCTGAACTCCCGCATGATGACCGTCTTGTCGTCGGGGTAGGAGTTCCGCTCGGGATGGAAATGCCGGAACTCGTGGATCCGGGTGAACGGGACGTCGGCGTCGTTGTAGTTCATCACCGGTGTGCCCTGGAAGTCGCCGGTGTCGAGCACCTCGGTCTCGAAATCGAGTGTGCGCCAGCCGAGTCGGCCGGCCGAGTACTCGAAGTAACGGTCCACGGGGCCGGTGTAGACGATCGGGGCGTCGGGACTGTCCGCGCGCAATTGCTCACGGACGTCGAACCAGTCGGTGGACAGGCGCACCTCGATGCGGTCGTCGGCCGCCATGTTCTCGAGCCACGCGGTGTAACCGTCGACCGGTAGACCCTCGTAGGTGTCGTTGAAGTAGCGGTTGTCGAAGGTGTAGCGGACCGGAAGCCGGGTGATGTTGCCCGCGGGCAGTTCTTTGGGATCGGTCTGCCACTGCTTGGCGGTGTAGTGCTTGATGAACGCCTCGTACAACGGGCGGCCGATCAGGCTGATCGCCTTCTCCTCGAGGTTGCGCGCCTCGGCGGTCTCGATCTCGCTGGCCTGCTCGGCGATCAGCTTCCGCGCCTCGTCGGGACTGAAGTAGCGGCCGAAGAACTGGCTGACCAGCCCGAGGCCCATCGGGAACTGGTAGGCCTGCCCGTTGTGCAGCGCGAACACCCGGTGCTGATAGCCGGTGAAGTCGGTGAACTGGTTGACGTACTCCCACACCCGCTCGTTGGACGTGTGGAACAGGTGTGCCCCGTACTTGTGGATCTCGATGCCGGTCGTCGGCTCGGCTTCGGAGTACGCGTTGCCACCGAGGTGGTCGCGCCGGTCGAGCACGAGGACCCGTTTGCCCAGCTGCGTCGCGGCCCGCTCGGCGACGGTGAGGCCGAAGAATCCGGAGCCGACGACGATCAGGTCATAGCTGCTACTGGTTGCCACGGGTCCTCAGGGTAACGGACCCTCCCTGAGTAATCTCCGAGCCACGTGGCCTGGCACGGAAGGCGGGTATTGTTTCGAACATCGGCCTGTAGCCCCCGGGCCCCATCCTCTCCTGTGATCAGTTCGGGGTTTGAGTGACGCCGCTGTTCGTACGATCGCCCGACGACCGGGTGTCCGCGACCCTTCGTGACGCCCCTCCGCAGGCTCCGGGGCTCCTCAGGGAGCAGACACAAACACCTCCGCAGGCTCCGGGGCTCCTCAGGGAGCAGGCAACGGCTCCGATCGAGCGCATCGTCGTCGTGGTGCCCGTCCACAACGAGGCCGAGCGACTGCCCGCGTGCCTCGAAGCCCTGCAGGACGCGGCGACGGCGGTACCGATCCCCGTGGAGGTGATCGTGGTGCTCGACGCCTGCGACGACGACTCCGCGACGCTGGTCACGGACGAGGTGTCGACCGTGGTGGTCGATGTCCGCTGTGTCGGCGCGGCGCGCGGAGCCGGTTTCGCGTCCGTGGTTGCGTCGTCGTCGGAACCGGACACCACGTGGTTCGCGACGACCGATGCCGATTCGACGGTTCCGCGCGACTGGTTCGCCGAGCATGTCGCCGCCGCGGACGCGGGGGCGGACGCGTACGTGGGCACGGTCACCCCGGACGGTTTCGACGAGTGGCCGGCGGGAACGGGCGAGATGTACCTGCGGGAGTACGACCCGTCCCCCGGGCACGGCCACGTCCACGGCGCCAATCTCGGCGTCCGCGCCTCGACCTACGCCGAGGTCGGCGGGTTCCGTGAGCTCGACACCGACGAGGACGTTGATCTCGTCGACCGCCTGCATGCCGCGGACGCGGTCATCGAACGGGGTGCGCACGCGCCGGTCCGCACCTCGACGCGACGCGACGGGCGCGCACGGCACGGGTTCGCGGGCTACCTGCGGCAACTGTCCGGGGCCCGGCCCGACGAGGTCGCCGGGTGACGCCCGCACGGGCACGCGCGATCGTCGGCGACCCGTCCTTCGCGCTCCCCCGCCCGGGCGGCGGACGCACCCTCGACCGGTTCGCCGCCCTCGTCCGGGCCTGCGCCGACGACATCAGCACGGGTCGCCTCGTCGAGGCGCACGCCGACGCCGACGCCATCCTCGCCGAGATCTGCGACGGCGGGACCGCCCCGGGCGAGTTCTGGGGTGTGTGGGCGGCCGAGACCCGCGGGAGCGGCGTCGACGCCCGCCGAGGCGCACACGGCTGGGAACTGAGCGGGACCAAGGAGTGGTGCTCGGGCGCGTCGTCGTGCAACCACGCGCTGGTCACCGCGCGCACCGACACCGGCAACCGGTTGTTCGGCGTCGACCTCGGCCACCCGGGGGTTTCCGCGGACAGCTCGGGCTGGGCCAACGCGGGCATGCGGGACTCCGACACCGGGACCGTCACGTTCGACGCCGTGCCCGCCGACGCGATCGGCGAACCGGGCGCATACCTCGACCGGCCGGGATTCTGGCACGGCGGGATCGGGGTCGCGGCATGCTGGTTCGGCGGGGCCCGCAAGGTCGCGGCGCCGCTCTACCGCGCGGCCGCCCGTTCCGACGACCCGCTGCTGCTGATGCACGCCGGCGCGGTCGACGCCCATCTCGCGTCCGGGTGGGCGCATCTGCAGGCCGCGGCACGCGAGATCGACACCGACCCGGGCGCGCCGTCGAAACGACTCGCCTTCGCCGTGCGCTGGTCGGTCGAACAGGTCGCGACCGCGGTGATCGACCGGGTGGGACGCGCGCTCGGTCCCGGCCCGCTGTCCGCCGACGCCGGTCACGCGCAGGCCGTCGCCGATCTCACCGTCTACATCCGGCAGTCCCACGCCGATCGAGACCTCGCAGTACTCGGCGCACTGACCGACGGCGTCCCACCCGGACCGGGATCGGCGGGTCCATGACCGCCGACGGCTCCCCCTCGACGCACCGCTTCGGCGCCACCCCCACCTCGGCGGAGGGAACTCCCGAAGTCGAATGGCAACGGTGGTTCGCCGCGCGGGGTCCGTGGCCCGACTTCGAGCCGGGCGTCCGGCGGCTCGTGGTCCTGGCCGCCCATCCCGACGACGAGGTACTCGGGGTCGGCGGGTTGATGGCGGCTGCCCACCGACGTGGCATCGAGGTCGTCGCGCTCTGCCTGTCCGACGGCTCGGCGTCGCACCCTGGTTCGCCCACGCTCTCGCCCGCCGAGCTGGCGATCCGACGACGCGCCGAAGTAGACTCCGCGACATCGGTTCTGGGCATCGAACCGACGCGATGGTGCGGGCTCGGCGACGGCACGCTCGCCGACCACGAGGACGAGATCGAGGCCATCGTCGAGCACACCCTCGCCGAGCAGCCCGAGACCCCGACGGCCCTGCTGGCGGTGTGGGCGCACGACGGTCATCCCGACCACGAGGCCGTCGGACGGGGGGCCCGACGCGTCGGCGACCGATGTGGCGTCCCCGCCTGGATGTATCCGATCTGGATGTGGCACTGGGCGACACCCGACGATCCCGACATCCCGTGGGAGCGGATGCGGACCTTCGTCCTCGACGACGATCTCGAGGCCGCCAAACGAGAGGCCGTGCAGGCCTTCGACACCCAGATCCGCCCGCTGTCACCCGCCCCCGAAGACGCCACCGTCCTCGGACCACACATCCTCGACCGCCTCCTCCGCGATCGGGAGTTCGTCTTCGTGTGAACCAAGACGCTCACGACATCGGCATCGACGAGGACCCGGGACGGCACTCGACACCGACGATCATCAGGACTGACGACATGGCCGACGACCACACTGCAAGGAGCCGAGAAGGGCTCGCCGACAACTACTTCCACGACATGTACCGAGACAGCGACGACCCCTGGGGCTTCACGACGCGGTGGTACGAACAACGAAAGTACGCCCTCAGCCTGGCGGCCTTGAGCTCTCCCCGGTACGGGTCGGTGTTCGAGCCCGGCTGCTCGGTCGGCGTGCTCAGCGCGCAGTTGGCCACGCGCGCCGATCATCTGCTGTGCACGGACGTCAGTCCGCGCGCGGTGGAGCTCGCACGCGAGCGACTCGACGGCCACGACTCCGTCGAGGTGCGCGTCGGCGACATCGTCTCCGACTGGCCGCCCGGCCGGTTCGACCTGATCGTCCTCAGTGAGGTCCTCTACTACCTCGGTGACGCGGATCTCGACGAACTGATCGCGCGGTTGCCGGAATGTCTGACCCCGACGGGCGAGGTGCTCGCGGTGCACTGGCGGTGGCGGGTCGAGGAGTACCCGCGAACCGGTGACGAGGTGCACGCGGCCCTGCGGTCGTCGGCGTTGCACCCGTCAGCGTCGTACTCGGACACGGACTTCTGCGTCGACGTGATGACTTCATCACCCATCGGGTCGGTCGCGCAACGAGAAGGACTCGTCACCGTCGCGGACGCGCACCGTACGGCATAATGATCTCTTTGAACGCCTGGGGGAGTTCGAAGCCTGCGCTTTGCTGTCGGTCCAGTCGAAGCGCTCTGAACAACGTCTCACGAGGAGGCAGGAGTGACCGAGTTGGCGGACTTCGGGGCTCAGATGACGCGCATCGCCGGCGAGATGCGCCGCGAGAGTGACGACACCGAAGCAGCGCTGCGTTCGATGACCAAATTCGCGGTCGACGCCATTCCGGGAGCCGAGTACGCGACCGTGACCCTCGTCGCGAACGGCACCATCGAGACGCCGGTGATGGTCGGCGACCTCGGCGGCCAGGCCGACAATCTGCAGCGGGACCTCGGCGAGGGCCCGTGCATCCGGGCTGCGGTCTCCGATCTCACCGTCTGGATCGACGACATGCGGACCGAGACGCGCTGGCCGAACTTCGCGGCTGCGGCAGCCGATCTCGGTATCCGGTCGATGGCCTGCTTCTACCTCTACATCGACGGCGATGACTCGGCCGCGCTGAATCTTCACAGCACCGAACCGGCGGCATTCACCGCCGAGGCCCGTCAACTCGGCGAGCTGTTCGCCGCGCACGCCGCGACCGCCTTCGGGGCCATCCAGGAGAAGCAGCAACTGCGCGCCGCGCTCGGCTCGCGCGACATCATCGGCCAGGCCAAGGGCATGATCATGGAGCGCTACCGGCTCGACGCCGACGAAGCGTTCGCACTGCTCGCCAGGTTGTCGCAGGACACCAACACCAAACTCGTGGAGGTCGCCACCCAGATCGTCAAGGCGGGACCGGAAGGCGACTGAGCTCTCAGCGGAACGCGTCGCGCTTCGGGAAACCGAGCGCGGGGATGCCGCCGCGATCCTGGTAGCGCTCGAGCCCCTTGCCGACGAGGACCCGCGGTCCGGTGGCCGGGGTGAAGAACATCATCCCCTTCTCGAAGAGCTGGGTGACGCCCGCGGCGTCGGGGGTCAGGGTCGGCACACCGAGCGCCTGGCCCAGCGGTCCGGTGATCCCGCCGAGGTCCGCGAACCGTCCGTTCATCGCCGACGTCGCCATGTCGAGGAACTTCGACGATCCGGGCAGGATCTGTTCGGCGAGCTGGTTGAGGCTGCCGAAATCGATACCCCCGCCGCCGGGCGACGCCGGGCCGGTGGGCGGTTTGACGATCCGCGGCGGCGAGGGCTGACCCTGGACCGCGAACCACGACGACTTCAGCTGCAGCTTGGTTCGAGCTTCCTCGCCACTCACTTCCGCGGTCCCGTCGGAGCCGACCGCGCGCACCTTGATCGCGCGTCCGTGTTCGGCGCCCAGGCCGTTGGCCTCGATCACCTCGAAGCTCCGCAGCGCACCGACTCCGAACGCCGATCCGATGCTGCCCGCGCTGACGGTGGCGGTCCAGTTGTGGTTGGGCGAGACCGTGTCGCCCTCGTCGACGACGGCCGGGAAACGTCCGCCGGCCGTGTAGCCGCCGGTCGACGCGGAGAACTCGGTGAAGGCCGGTTGACCGTTCTGCATCAGGATCTGGCCGGCGGTGGCGTCGGCGGCCGCGTTGGTCCGGCGGTCCTCGCCCGAGACACCGCCGTAGACCTGCGAATTCTGGGTGTCGTCGATCTTCTTGCCGCCCGCGATCGCCGCTAGTGCGTAGGTGCGGGCCGCCACGGCCTGCGCCTGCAGCGCCGCCGCGCCGCCGGAGTCGCCCCAGGCGGGCAGGCTCTCGCGCGGGATGACGCCCTTGACGTAGTCGTCGATGTGGATGCGATTGACCACGCGCCCGCCTTCGAGTCCCATGGCCCCGCGGTAGGCCTTGTTCGATCCGCAGAACTTGAGGAATTCACCGGCCGGGCGGTTGGGCGCCATGCTGAGGGGTTCGACGAAGGTGGCCGGCACCGACCGCACCACACCGCCGCCGCACCCGCTGCGGATGGTGGCCGTGCCCCCGGACAGGCTGACCGCCTGCCCGGGAGCCACCGTCTGACCACCGACTCGCATGCCGGCGTCCGCGTGCACATTCACCGAGCCCTGACCCGTGAGGGCCACCAGGATCTCGGGCCTGTCCACCTTCCCCGCGGTGGTGCCACCGTAGTAGTGGCGCAAGATCTGCTGTGCCGTCCAGCCCTTGCGGGCGTAGCCGTACGCTCCCCATTGCCCCATTCCGCGGCCGTGGCCATGACCGTGCCCGATCAGCGTCACCGTCGACCCGACCGAGAGCTCGACCTGTTCGGCCGATTCCGATGAGCTCGCGACAGCGAGTCCACCGGCCAGCAGTGCGGGCGCCAGCCCCGCCGCGGCCCAGGTCAACGCGCGGTTGCGGGCCCGTCCGGGCCGCGCACCGCTCGCCGGCCATCGCGGCAGAAGCCGTGTAGGTCGGGCTTTGGTCACTGCAGAACACATCCTTCGGTCGCGACGACACCAGCCGCGGGCGGCGAACTTCTGCACCGCTCGTAACGCCTGTGACTGATGTGACGATTGGGACTTAAGTGACCCTAGTGAATTCAGATGCCGATCACCAACCCGAGGGGATCACAACCGGATCACGAGTTGCCCGGGCCGCCGTGACCTCTGGCGCGGGGGTCAGGTCCCCGGATTCATTGCCACCTCATCGTCGAGCATCAACACATCAGTCACATCCGTCACACAGATAACAAGAACATCACGAGTTACCGATGCGCGGCGTGTGTCGCCGCCGTCGTCGATGCCTGACGGCGACGATGACCGCCGTACCGAGCACAGTCGACGACTTCGAAGTCCTGGTGGCTTCGACGCCGTCGGCTGCGCTGATGTCGACGGCTGAGCGGACCCGACCACACCCCCGGAGCACCAGCGCCGCGGTCCGACCAACCTGCGAGGAGACCTGAGTGCGTTACCCCAGACCGAAACCTTCGATCGCGCTCGCCGCGATCGCCGCCGCGGTCGTCGCGAGCCCGTTCGTGGTGATCGCGAGCCAGTCCGAACCACAGTTGGTGGACAACAAGCAGACGGTCTCCAACACCGAGATCGAGCAGGTCCCGTTACGGGAACTGCCCGCCGCCATCGTCGACGTGGCGACGTCCGGCCTCGCCGCGGCGGGGGTCGAACTGCCGCCGATCGATCCGGACGCGTTCCCGCTGCCGGATCTGACGGTCCCGCTGCCGAAGGGTCTCGTCCCGGGAGCCGGCTCATCGTCGAGCACCGATCCCTCTGCCCCATCGGGATCGCCGTCGAGGGAGTCATCGGCAGAATCGTCGCCGCCGGAATCCCCCTCGGCAGAATCGTCGCCGCCGGAAACCAGCTCGGAGACAACCGAACCCGCCGCCACCCCGACGACCGAGGCGCCCAGCAGCAGCGAGCGGTCGGCACCGTCGACGACGCGGGAACAGCCGGCGCCTCGAGGTGACCGGGCACCGGGGACCCCGACCCGATCGAACCCGAGCAGCACGACCCCGGCGACACCGACGATGGCCGACGGCCGCGAGGTCGGGGCGGCGGTCACGCACATCGTGCGCGAGGCGCCGATCAAGATGGTGGCGTTCACCTGGGAGCGACCCGTGGACGTCGACCTCAAGCTGCGTGCGAAGAACCCCGACGGCAAGTGGGGACCGTGGACGGTCCTGGAGCAGATCTCCCGCGGACAGGCGCCCAGCGCGAAGAACCCGGTCGGTACCGAACCGGTCTGGGTGGGCGACGCACGTGAGGTGCAGGTCGCCGCGAGCAAGGACGGCCTCGCGATCCCGGCGGCGGAAACCCAGGGCGGCGATCTCGCCCAGCTGGCCGTCGGCACCGCGAGCACGGTGGTGACGGAGTTGGCCACGGTTGCCCTCAATGCGCTGAAGGCGACGCTCATCAGCCCCGAGAGCCTGCTCGGCCTGGGTTCGTCGTTGCTGTCGCCGCTGACCGGCGGACCGCAGGTCGTGGCCCGCCAGGCCTGGGGCGCCGACGAGTCCATCCGGTGTTCGCAGCCGGTGTACTCGCCGCAGATGCGCGGTGCGATCGTGCACCACACGGCCGGCAGCAACGACTACACCCCGCAGCAGTCCGCGGAGATCGTCCGGGGCATCTACGCCTATCACGCACGCAGCCTGAACTGGTGCGACATCGGGTACAACGTGCTCATCGACAAGTACGGCCAGATCTTCGAGGGCGCGTTCGGCGGACTCGACCGCAATGTCGAGGGCACGCACACCGGCGGGTTCAACAAGGAGACCCTCGGGGTGTCGATGATCGGCAACCTCGAGGAGGCGCCGCCGACCGCGGCGATGGTGTCGGCGACCGGCAAGTTCCTGCGCTGGCGCCTCGGCAAGGCCGGACTCAACCCGGCGGGCACGGCGACGCTGACCTCAGAGGGGTTCGCGGGCACCAAGTTCGCGGCGGGCACGCAGTCGAACCTGCCGGTCATCTCCGGGCACCGCGACTACAACAGCACCAGCTGTCCGGGAGTCCACGGCTACGCGGCGCTCACCGCGATCCGGGCGCTCGCCGGCGGCGCCCCGCCGGCACCCGAACCGACGCCGCCCGCCGATCCCGCAGCCCCGGCACCTCCACCGGCCGCACCCGGTGCCCCCGCGCCGCCGGTCGAACCGGGTGCCCCCGCCCCGGTGCCGCCGGCGGCCTGAGCCGGGTCCGGCGATTCGCGGGGACGGATCAGGTTCCGGCGAACCAACGCTCGAGCACCTTCGCGACGCCGTCGTCATTGTTGCCCACGGTGACCTCGTCGGCGGCGTCGAGTGCGGTCGGATGACCGTGTCCCATCGCGACCCCGTGGCCCGCCCAGGTGAGCATCTCGGCGTCATTGGGCATGTCGCCGAACGCGATCACCGCATCGACGGGGAGTCCGGTGAGCTCGGCGAGCCGGGCGAGTCCAGACGCCTTGTGTGTGCCCGGTACGGACAGCTCGATGAGCCCGTTGTCGGTGGAGAAGGTCACCTGGGCGAGGTCGCCGACCATCGGCTCCAGACGACGAGCCATCTCGTCGGAGGCCATGCCCGGCTTACGGACCAGGAGTTTCACGGCCGGATCGCCGAACACCTCGTCGTCACCGACCTCGACGTGGTCGGGGTTGAGCCATGCGTGTTCGTAGCCGGCGCTCGCGACGAACGGTGCGGTCGCGGCGTCGTGTGCGGAACGGCCCGCCCGCTCGGCCGCGATGCCGCATCCCGGGATCTGCTGGTAGGCGATCTCGCCGAGTTTGACCAGGGCGTCGGGTTCGAGATTTGCCGACCAGAGCACGTGGTCGTGCTCGGCGTCGTAGATGATGGCGCCGTTGGCGCACACCGCGTACCGGACGAACGCGTCGGTGCCGGCGAACTGGTCGGTGATCTCGGCGATCCAGCGCGGGGGGCGACCGGTGGCCAGCACGAATTCCGTACCGGCGGCACGGGCGGCGGCGAGCACGGCCAGCGTGCGCGGGGAGACCCGGTTCTCGTCGTCGATGAGGGTTCCGTCCACGTCGCTGGCGATGAGTGTGGGTGGACCGAATGTCATCAGCGTCTGCTTTCTCTCGACCGTGATCTCTCGGCGGCTCGTCTCGCCCGCGCCTCGGCTTTGCGGAGCGCCTCGTCGGCTTCGATCACCGCGGCTTCCTGAGGTGTCGGTGCCGAACCGCCCAGTCGCGACGGAACCCAGAACTCACCCGGCGGGTGCGGACCGTAGGCGTCCTGGACCTCGATGAGCATCGAGTTCATGGTGTCGCGGAGCCTCAGGGTCTCACGCTCGGGGGACTCACCCGGAGCTGGGGTGAACGGCAGACCGAACCGGACATGCACCGGCAGCCGGCTCCGGCCGATGTTCCGCAGTCCGCCCTTCGTCCACTGGCGGTGGGCACCCCACACGATCGCCGGGATGATGGGCACCCCGGTCTCGGCGGCCATCCGGGCCGCACCGCTCTTGAACTCCTTGAGCTCGAAGCTGCGGCTGATCGTCGCCTCCGGATAGACCGCGACGATGTGGCCGTCCCGCAGCCGACCGAGCGCGGCTCGATACGCCTCGGCGCCACGCGACCGGTCCACCGGGACGGTCTTGGTGTGGTTGACCAGGAACCGCATGATCCCGATGTCCATGACCTCGGACTTGATGAGGAAACGGGTCCGGCGTCCGGCCCGCTGCACCCCGAGCGCGAGCGGCAGGAAGTCGACGTAGCCGGTGTGGTTGACGCACAGCACGGCGCCGCCGGAGTCGGGGATGTTGTCGATGCCGGTGAAGTGCAGGTCGAGAGCCTGCGCCCGGACGATCCCGTTGGCGATGAGCTCCAAGGTGCGATACACCGGCTCGCGGTGTCCGTGCCTGGCTGCGCTCATGGGTCCAGGTTAACGCCGCCTCACCGGCCGACAGTCGATCAGACGACCCCGGGGTCGTCCTTCCGCGGCTCGCGTTTGGCGGCACGTTCCGCCTGCTCCTGGGCGTCCATCCGGTTGGCCTCCTCGAGTGTCGGCGCCGAACCGCCGAGCCGGGCGGGGACCCAGAACTCACCCTTCGGGTGCTCGCCGTAGGCATCCTGCAGTTCGAGGAGTTTCGCACTCATGACCTCGTGCAGCTTGGCCGTGAGGGCGTCGGCGCTGCCCGTGGCCTCGAGGGGCTCGCAGACGCCGATGGAGATCTTGTACCCGGTGCGCCCCAGCTGTTTGGGGTGCCCCTTGGTCCACACACGCTGCGCACCCCAGATCACCGTGGGGACGATCGGCGCGCCGGATTCGATCGCCATGCGGGCGGCACCGGACTTGAAGGCCTTCAGCTCGAAGCTCCGGCTGATCGTCGCCTCGGGGTAGACCCCGACGAGCTCGCCGCGCTTGAGGTACTCGACCGCGTTGCGGTAGCTGTCCGCACCCTGCGCGCGGTCGACGGGAATGTGCTTGAGCGAACGCATGATCGGCCCGGAGATCTTGTTGTCGAAGACCTCCTTCTTCGCCATGAAGCGGACCTTGCGACGGCCCTGCAGGTAGGCCGGGATACCCGCGTAGGTGAAGTCCAGGTAGCCGGTGTGGTTGATCGCGACGACGCCGGCGCCGTCGTCCGGTACGTGTTCCACACCCGACACCTTGAACTTCAGACCTTCGGCCAGCCACAACAGGCGGGCGGCGGTGATCACGGTGTCGTACACGGGTTCCATGCGAGAGAGCTTAGCCACTCTCCCCGGAGCCCTCGCCGCCGTCGGCGGCCTGGTCGCCGTGACCGGCCGTTCATCACGCCAGGACCCGTGAGACTCCTCACGGTGAGCACCCCGCGGGACTCATGGCCCACGCACCGGCCCGGCACGGCTCGATACCCTGGACGTCTGTAGTGCCCTGCCGCGCAGCCCCGCGCACACCATGAAAGGCCCCTTCGTGCAGATCACCAGCATCGGTCATGCCGGTTTCCACATCCAGACCACCGCCGGATCGATCCTCTGCGACCCCTGGGTCAACCCGACGTACTTCGCCTCCTGGGTGCCCTTCCCGGACAACTCCGAACTCGACTGGAAGACGCTCGGCGACTGCGATTACCTCTACGTCTCGCACCTGCACCGCGACCACTTCGACGAGCGGAACCTGCGCGAGAACGTGAACAAGGACGCCACCGTCCTGCTCCCCGACTACCCGGTGCCGGACCTGCGCCGCGAACTCGAGAAGCTCGGATTCGCCAAGTTCGTGGAAACCACCGACTCGGTCAAGACGACGGTGACGAACGACAAGGGTTCGTTGGACGTCATGATCATCGCGTTGCGGGCGCCCGCCGACGGCCCGATCGGCGACAGTGGACTCATCGTCTCCGACGGCGAGACGGTGTGCTTCAACATGAACGACGCCCGGCCGATCGACCTGGACGTCGTCGACGAGGCGTTCGGGCACGTCGACGTCCACCTGCTGCAGTACTCCGGCGCGATCTGGTACCCGATGGTCTACGACATTCCGCGGAAGTCCAAGGCCAACTTCGCCTCTCAGAAACGTCAGCGCGGAATGGACCGTGCGCGTTCCTATATCGAGCAGGTCGGGGCGACGTGGGTGGTGCCGTCGGCCGGACCGCCGATGTTCCTCGACGAGGACCTGTTCTACCTCAACGACTTCGGGTCCGGCGAGACCGCGGACACCACGTCGATCTTCCCGGACCAGGAGACCTTCCTGGAGCAGATGCGCATCCACGGCACCGACGACGGCGAGAAGCACCGCGGCCTGATGATGGTGTCGGGTTCGGTCGCCGACTTCTCGGGACCGACGCTGAACGAGGTCACCCATCCCTACGCGCCCGCCGATGTCTTCGGCGAGAACAAGCGGGCCTACCTCGAGCGGATGAAGGAGAAGTTCGCACCGGTCATCGCCGCGGAGAAGGCCACGTGGGCACCGGCCGAGGGCGAGCCGCTGATCGGCGCCCTCCGCGAGCTGTTCGAGCCGATCATGGCGCAGTCGGATCTGATCTGCGACGGCATCGGCTACCCCGTCGGACTGGTGATGACCCCCGGCGGCGGCCCGGCCAACGACGCCACCGAGACCGTCGTGATCGACTTCCCGAACCGCATCGTCCGCGAGCCCAAGGAGGGAGAGGGCAAGTACCGCTACGGTTTCCGGATCGCCACCGAACTGGTCCGGACCGTCCTGCGCGACAACGAGCCCGACTGGGTCAACACCATCTTCCTGTCGACGCGGTTCACCACCTGGCGCATCGGCGGTTACAACGAGTTCCTCTACACCTTCTTCAAGTGCCTGACCGACGAACGGATCGCTTACGCCGACGGCTGGTTCGCCGAAGCACACGACGACTCGGCGTCGATCACCAAGGACGGTTGGGAGATCCAGCGGCGCTGCCCGCACCTCAAGGCCGATCTCGGCAAGTTCGGGGTCATCGAGGGCGAGAAGCTGACCTGCAATCTGCACGGATGGCAGTGGGATCTGCCCACGGGACGCTGCCTGACGTCGAAGGGGCATGAACTCCGCGCGTCGAAGCTCGACTCGTAGCCGGATCGCGGAGTGCGGGCTGGCGATCTCGACGAGGTCGCCGTCGTGCACACCGCTGCGCGCGGCATCGAGTGCGTTGACCTCCACCCACACCTCCGGCGCCACCCCGTCGAGTTCGGGTGCGCGGCCCGTCTTGGTGCGCGTGTGGAAGTGGTAGACCGTTCGTCCCGTGATCAGCGCGAAAGGGTGTTCAGCACTGGGACTCTCGGGAGGTGGCAGGTGTGGCGCCGCCTTGATCAGCGCCCGCGCCCCCGGGTTGAGGTCGCGGTACTCGTCGGGTTGCAGCGGCTCGCCGGTGAGCAGATCCTTGCCGTACGACTCGCAGTAGTCCGCCGCGCTGTAGAACCGGCCGTCGGCGTGGAGACGCTCGGTGCCCTCGGGAGCGTCCGCGGTGCACGGCCACTGCACGCCACCGCGGGCCCGCAGCAACTCATACGTCATCCCGCTGTAGTCGCAGGGCCGGCCCGCGCTGCACTCACGCCAGGCTTCGAAAGCGGATTCGGCATCCGTCCACGGGGGCAACGGCTTCCCATCCCGGTCACGGAAGTCCATCCGACGGGCGTAGTCGAGAAAGATGTCGAGGTCGGCTCTGGCCTCGCCGGGCGGATCGACGGCCTTCTCCGACAGGTGCACGGTGCGATCGGCGTTGGTGAACGTGCCCGTCTTCTCGCCCCAGCCAGCTGCCGGGAGGACGACGTCGGCGAGTGCGGTCGTCTCGTTCGGGAACATGTCCTGCGCCACGACGAACACGTCGTCCCGGTCGAGGATCGCCCGGATTCGCCTCAGCTCCGGCAGGGACACGGCGGGATTCGTGGCACTGATCCACAGCATCCGTATCGTCCCCTTCTCGGCGAGGCGGAAGATCTCCATCGCGTGGGTGGGCGGGTTTTCATGCGGGAGCTGGTCTTTCTCGATGTTCCACAGGTCGGCCAGTTCGCGCACGTGCGCGTCGTTCTCCCAGTTTCGGAACCCCGCGAGATCGCCGTCGGCCCCGCACTCCCTGGTGTTCTCGGCGGTGGGCTGGCCGTTCATCTGCAGCAGACCGCAACCGGGCCGCCCGAGCATCCCCCGGATGAGGTGGATGTTGTTGACCTGAACCGCCGCGGCGGTCGCCTGGTGCGATTGGTAGAAGCCCTGCAACACCGTCGACACCAGTCGTTCGGCGCTGCCCAACAGACGTGCGGCGTGACGGAGATCGTCGGCCGGGACATCGCAAATCTTGGCGACGCGTTCCGGTGGATAGTCGTCGACCATCCGACGCAGGTCGTCGAAACCGACTGTGTGCGAGTCGATGTAGTCGTGGTCGACCCAATCGTTGGCGATTATTTCGTGCAGCAGCCCGTTCATCAGCGCGAAGTTCGTGCCGGGCAGCGGTGCCAGATGGACGGTGGCATGCCGGGCCACCGGCGTCGTCCGCGGATCGACGCAGATGATGGCCGGCGGGTGGGGACCCGCGAGTCGGTCGAGGATGCGCATCCACGTGACGCTCTGGGTCTCGGCGATGTTGTGCCCGAACAGCGCGATGGTGTCGGCATGGTCGAGGTCGGTGTAGGTGCCGGGCTGACCGTCGCTGGCGAACGAGGCCTTCAGCGCTTCTGCGGCCGTCGCAGTGCACAACCGGGTGTTGCCGTCCACGTGGTCGGTGCCGATGGCGCCGTGCGCGATGACCCCGAGCGTGTAGTACTCCTCCAAGAAGAGCTGTCCGGACGTGTAGAAGCCGATCGCGGCGGGTCCGTATTCGTCGAGTAGAGCCCGGGACCGTTCGACGATGCGTCCCATGGCGTCGTCCCACGTCGCCTCGACCAGCCGACCGTGCTGCCGGACGAGCGGGCGGGTCAGTCGGTCCCGAGACGAACTGGCCTGCCATCCGTAGAGATCCTTGACGTCGACGCGACCACGGTTGACACGGTCGTCGGCCCGGCCGCGGACGCCGACGATCCGGTCGTCGACCACCGCGATGTCGAGGGCGTCGCCGTTGGAGTGCAGGACCGACGCCGAGCGAACCCATCGTTGTACCTCGTCATGACCGATCCCGTCGCCCAGATGCTGATCGACCCGGACCGGCCATCGTTCACCCGGCGCGTACGGGGTGCGCCCGCCCCAGAGGTCGTCGATGCGATCGGCCACGATTCCCTCCCCACGACGTCACGACGCCTTCGGACCGTCGGGGTGTACCCAACCGCGTCCGGAGTCATTCGTCGTCCGTGGACCGCGATTCGACGCCGGCCGATTACTCCGACGCGATTGTGGGTAGCCCTCCGGCACGTTCGCTCGCGACCCGTTACCGACCCGTTGCGCGCGACACGATCCGAGCTCGACGACCTCGGCAAGGGGGTCCCGGGCGCGGACAGATTTCTACGATGAGGAACAGGGCTCACGGCCGGACACGACGTCAGACCGCGAGTCGCACACAACGACCGTGAGGAGAACATCATGGCCAAGTACCGCGTCATCGATTCGAGCGAGAACGTCGTCGAAGAGAAAGAGTTCGACGATGCCACCGGCGCATACGACTGGTTCAAGACCGTCGCCGCACCGGACGACAGCCTCGGCACCGTCATGCAGGTGCACGACGACGGCGAGTGGAAGAACTTCGAGGTCTCGGACGGGGGCACCAACGCCAGCCCGTCCGCCGACGCCGACTGAACCGCCTCCCCTCGGCAGGACGAGGTCGGCCACCCTTCGCGCCCCGGGTCTCCCGGGGCGCGAAGTCCGTTCTCAGACCCCGAACGCAGCCGGGTAGGTGATCGTCCCGCTCGGCACCGGTCGCGCATCGTCGAGAGCCAGCGCCATCATCGCCTCGTCCGGGACGTCGAACGGTGCGCGGATTCCGAATCGGGACGCGGGGACGAAACCGAATCTCGGGTAGTACTCGGCGTGGCCGAGCACGACAACCAAGTTCTCGCCGTGCGCGCGGGCAACGTCGAGACCCGCGGCGATGGCCGCGGAGCCCGCCCCGGACCGTTGACACGACGGCAACACGGCGCAGGGTCCGAGCGTGAGCGCCGGCTCTGCGTCGACGCGGCACCGCGAATACAACGCGTACCCGACGATCGTGCTGTCGGCGTCGGTCGTGACGATGGAGAGCCCGTCGATCCAGGCGTCGCTGTCGGCCCGCAGCTCGTCGACGATCCGTGCTTCGTCGGGTGTCGGGAACGCCGCGAGCACCACGTCGCGGATCGCGTCGGCATCCCCGTCACGCTCGGCGCGGGTCGTCCACCTGCTCACGGGTTTCCCGTGCATCGAAGAGGATCTGCGGCCACGGCGGCAGTCACCGGCCGCACCCGCCGGCCGGCTGCCCGGAGAAGCGACTGTTGAGGAAGCCGAGCGCTTCGGCGCTCCACGGGATGAACGCCCGGGTGTGGTTCGAGCCGCGGTACTCGGTGAACGTCGTCGGCACCCCGCGGTTGCAGAACGAGCCGGCGAGGCGCGCGACATCGGCCGCGATCATCACACCGTCACCGGTGCCGTCGACGTTGCCGACCCCGAGCATCATGGGGCTGCGCGGAGTGCCGAGCGTCCCCATCACATTCTGCGAGATCGCCTGTCGGACACCGGGAACGTCCAGCAGGCCGCCGACCGTCGGCACGAGAAGCTGGTGATCGGTCAGACCCGGGTACTTGTCGGCGAACGCCTCGATGCACTCCCCCGCGACCTGTCCGAGGACCTGCTTGCCCTTCGGGGAGAGGTAGGACTGCATGTCGATGCCGTAGGTCTCGGCGTACACCGCCATCAGCGCCGGGATCACGCCGGCCCAGTTCTCACTGCCGTTGACGTAGCCCAGATTGTTGGCCGGGTTCACCAGCACGCCACCCGCGGCGGCCCCGACGATGTTCAGCTCCGGCGCGTAGCGCGGCGCCAGCTCGGCACCGAAGCCGGTGGGGATCGATCCGCCGGAGTAGCCGAACAGTCCGATCGGTGTCCGGGCCGGCGCCCGCAGGTGACCGAGTGCGGCACGCACGCTGTCGAGCGCGGAGTACCCCGATTCGCGCGCCATCGTCCAGCGCAGCCCGCGGCCCTCGTAGTCGGGGGCGGCGACGGTGTAACCGGCGGCGAGGAGCCCGGAGATGAGCGTGATGTCGATCGGCGCCTCCGCGGCATTACCGCCGCGCAGCGTGTACGACGGGTCGCACTGCGAGCCGAGGGCGTCGTAGAACGAGTGGTAGGAGACGACGCGGCGCGGCGCCCCGGCGGCAGCGCCCGGCGGCGAGATGACCGTGGTGACCGTCGCCGTCGGCCTGCCGAACTGGTTCGTCGTCCGGTAGAGGATCTGGGTGGCCGAGATCGGGATACTGGTTCCGCGCCAACCCAACTCGACCTGACGCGTCCGCAGCGCTGCGCCCGGTGACCGCGATTCGTAGCCCGCGGGCGGATCGTAGAACGGGTCCTGCGACGGCAACTGCGCCGGCGCTGCCGCGGGTACCGGAACGGGCGCCGCCGACACCGTGGGCGCGAGGAGGGACAGGGTCGTCGTCAGCCCGAGGATCGCGGTCAGCGTTCCGAGGCCGCGGGAGAGAGGCCGCATGGATCGTCATCATGCCCGATATGCGGCGTCTACGGCGTCTTTCGTTCCGCCTTCGGGTCTGACTGGCCCGAGGCGCCCCCGGAGGTGTCGTCCGGCACCGGGTTCTCGCCGGCCCGCTCGACCGCCTCGACCACCGGCGACATCGCCACCACCACCGCGCCGGCCACGGCAGCGACGAAGGCGATCACGGCGACGGCGCCCCAACCGGCACGCGTGGTGTCGCCGAGCACCAGGATGCCGATGACACCGGGGACGACCGTCTCGCCGACGACCAGAGCGGCCGACGCCGCGCTGACCGACCCCTTCTGCAGGGCGACGGTGAACATGTAGAAGCCACCCGGGCCACACAGGATGATCGCGTAGAGCGCCGGGTCGGTGAGCAGTTCACCGAGATCGAAGGGGTCGAGGCCGTCGAGGATGCGCACCGCGACCGCGAGGACCCCGAACAGCACGCCGGCGGAGAGGCCCGCCAGTACCGCGACACGACTCTGCATCCGCGGCAGGATCGCGGCGCCGAGTCCCAGGATCGCTGCTCCCACGACGAGCACCGCCCAGTGCAGCCACCATTCGTGCTCGTGACCCTCGTCGCCGGCCGAGAAGCCCAGCAGGACCAGCGATACGACGACGACCGCGATCGCCGTCCAGTCGCGGACCGACAACCGCGCGTGCAGGAACAGCGTGGCGAGCACGACGGTCACGACGAGGTTCGCACTGACGATCGGTTGCGCCAGGAACAGTGGGATCATGCGGGCGGCGACCATGTTGCCCAGGAATCCGATCCCGTCGAGCGCCGTGCCCGCGAGGAACGACACCGTCAGCATCGCGGTGATCGTCGACCGCAGCGACGGCGCCTCCCCCGGCGCGCCGGTGTCCTCGACACTCTGCGCGCCGCGCGCCTGCAACACCGACGCGGTGCCGTACGCCAGCGCCGCGAACACCGCCGCGAGGATCCCGATCAGCATGGTCGAACAGTAGCCACCGCCGGGCGGTCGTGCGGGACGATGACGATCGCGATCAGTTCGTCGACGCGTCGGCGACGTAGGCGTCGGCGAACTCGTCGGCCGCGGGGATCGGCTGGATGCAGTCGAGGAGTACGCCGTCGGGACCTTCGACGATGAAATGCCGCTGACCGAAGTCCTCGTCGCGCAACTCGAGTACCGGACGGAGTCCGTGTTCGTCCGTGAGACGTCGGTAGAGCACGTCGACGTCGTCGACCTCGATGTTGACCAGCAGTCCGGCGGCGGGTCGGCGGTGGCCCTCGGGGATCGTCGGATGAGTCGCATCCACGAGCCCCAGCTCGAACACGCCGGTGCGCATGCTGACGTACCAGTCCGCGGAGAAGGTGACCTCGAAGCCGAGAACCCGCTGGTAGAAGTTTGAGGCCGCGGCCACGTCCGTGGACATGAGAACCGGGTAGACACTGGTGACGTTCATGGTGGAGCTCCTTTACGTACGATGTGTTTGTATAACGGACTATACATACGCAACGTACGTAAAGGAACCTTCCATGCCGAGAGCCTCCGCCGCGGCCGCAGCCGAAACGGCCCGTGCCGTCCTCGCCGCCGCCACCCGTCAGTTCGCCGATCGTGGATTCTCCGACGTGTCCCTCGACGACGTCGCCGAAGCCGCGGGCGTCACCCGCGGCGCCGTCTATCACCACTTCCGCAACAAGGGCGCCTTGTTCGCGGCGGTCGCCGCGGCCTGCCATCAGCAGGTCGCCGATGCGGTCGTCGCGGCGGCCGAAGCCGCCGGCACCGACCCGGCGGGTCAGTTGAGTGCCGGGTCGCACGCGTTCGTGGACGCGATCACCAGTGGAGCCGCCGTGCGGATCCTGCTGATCGACGGACCTGCGGTGGTCGGCTGGGACGAGTGGCGCCGACTCGACGAGGCCGGGTCGGCGACCCATCTGCGCGAGGCCCTCGTGGCGGTCGGCGTCGACGGCGAGTTGGTCGACGTGATGACGATGCTGTTGTCGGGTGCGATGAACGAGGCCGCCCTCTGGCTCGCCCGGCATCCCGACGACGACACCGCACGCGAACGCGCCCACCGCGCACTGGATCGGCTGCTGGCCGCGATCGTGTGAGAGATCCGATGAGACCACGTTGCGATTCGTCCCGGAAGGCGGGATGGAACGTAACGCGAGCTGTGGGCCTCGTGGCCTATCGCCGTTCGACCTCGCGCGGCGGATGGCCGTACCCGCGAGGCGCATTCGTCGCATCGGCCTTCTCGACCGCGGTGACGGCACCCGACGACGCCAGTACGACGCCGCCGAGAACTGCGCCGAGGAAGGCCACGATCGCGACCGGACCCCATCCGGCACGCGTGACGTCGCCGAGGAACGCGATGCCGACCGCCCCGGGCAGGACCGTCTGACCGACGACCAGCGCGGCGGCCGCGCCGTTGACCGAGCCGGTCTGCAGCGCCACGGTGAACAGGTAGAAACCGCCGATCCCGCTGAGCAGCAACGCATACAGCGCGGGGTCGGTGAACAACACCGACAGATCGAGTGGGTCGAGACCGTCCAGGATGCGAGAGGCCACCGCCATCACACCGAAGACGGCCCCGGCGATGAGACCGGTCACCGCCGCGATGTGCTTACGCAAGCGGCGCATCACGATGACGCCCAGCGCTATCAGCGACGGTCCGGCAACGAGTACCGCCCAGTGCATCCACGCATCGTGCTCCACGCCTTCGCGACCCGCCGAGAGCGCGAGCAGCACCAACGACAGCACGATCACCGCCCCGGAGATCCAATCCCGCAGCGTCAGGCCGACTTTCAGGACCACCATCGCCAGCAGCGCGGTGGCCACGAGCCGTGCGGAGATGATCGTCTGCGACAAGAAGAGCGGGATCAGCCGTGCCGACGCGATGGTCGCGACGAAACCGATGATGTCGAAGACGAATCCGACGAGGAACGGCACCGTGAGCATGGTGGCCGCGGTGGAGCGCAACGACGGATGCGCGGCGGCGGACCGACGGCGCTCCTCACGGATCGCCGCTCGCTGAGCGACCTGCTCGGCGCCCAGCGCCTGCAGCACCGCTGCGGCGGCGAACGCCAGCGACCCGATCACCGCGATCACGATGCCGGCGGTCATGACAGGAGCTCAGCTCAACGCGGGGTGAGCACGTCGGTGCCCACGAACTTGGCGAGTTCGGCGGGCAGCCGGACCGAACCGTCGGGTTGCTGGTGGTTCTCGAGGATCGCGACCAGCCAGCGGGTGGTCGCCAGCGTTCCGTTGAGCGTCGCGGCGGTCTGCGGTTTGCCGTTCTCGTCGCGGTAGCGGATCGAGAGGCGTCGTGCCTGGAACGTGGTGCAGTTCGACGTCGAGGTCAGCTCGCGGTAGGTGCCCTGCGTCGGCACCCAGGCCTCGCAGTCGTACTTCCGCGAGGCCGACGAGCCGAGGTCGCCGCCGGCGACATCGATCACGCGGTACGGCACGTCGATGGCGGCGAGCATGTCCTTCTCCCAGCCCAGCAGGCGCTGGTGTTCGGCCTCGGCGTCCTCGGGCCGGCAGTAGACGAAGCCCTCGACCTTGTCGAACTGGTGGACGCGGATGATGCCGCGGGTGTCCTTGCCGTAGCTGCCGGCCTCGCGTCGGAAACAGGTCGACCAGCCGGCGTAGCGCTTCGGACCGTCGGACAGGTCGAGGATCTCGTCCATGTGGTACCCCGCGAGCGGCACCTCCGACGTGCCGACCAGGTACAGGTCGTCGTCCTTGTCGAGGTGGTAGACCTCGTCGGCATGGGCGCCGAGGAACCCGGTTCCCTCCATGACCTCCGGCCGGACCAGCACCGGCGGGATCATCAAGGTGAACCCGTTCGCGGTGGCCTTCGCCGCGGCCATGTTCAGCAGTGCGAGCTGGAGCTGCGCACCCTGGCCGGTGAGGAAGTAGAACCTCGAGCCCGACACCTTGGCGCCGCGCTCCATGTCGAGCAGTCCGAGCGACTCACCGAGTTCGAGGTGATCCTTCGGGTTCTCGATGGCGCGGGGCTCGCCGACGTGCTCGAGGACCACGTAGTCGTCCTCACCGCCGGCGGGCGCCCCATCGGCGACGATGTTGGAGATGGCCCGATGGGCCTTCGCCGCGGCCGCATCGGCCTCGGACTGGCGCGCCACCGCGGCCTTGACCTGCTCGGCGAGCTCTTTGCCCTTGGCCAGCAGCGCCTGCTTGTCGTCGCCCTGTGCCTTACCGACCTGCTTGCCGAGAGCTTTCTGTTCGGAGCGCAACGCGTCCGCCTCGACGATGGCCGCCCGGCGCTCGGCGTCGGCGGCGAGCAGCGCGTCCACCAGGCCCGGGTCCTCACCGCGGGAGCGCTGTGAGGTGCGGACGAGGTCGGGGTTGTCGCGAACAGTCTTCAGGTCGATCACGACTTCAAACCCTACTTGAGAGCACGATGCGAACCCGATCACGCCGTCGCAGTCCCCGGGGAGGTCTCAGCTCCACAGACGCCGCAGGTCCTCACGGCCGAACATCGCTGCCGCGGCATCGGCGGCCGGAGTCCCCACGTGCGGGTCCGCCCCGGCGTCGACGAGCGCCCGCACCACGTCGTCGAAACCCTTGAACACCGCGCCTGCCAACGGCGTCTGCCCCTTGTCGTTGGCGAGGTCGGCGTCGGCGCCGCGGTCGAGGAGGGCCGACACCGTCGACGCGTGGCCGTGGTAGGCCGCGAGCATGAGGAGCGAGTCACCGGACTGGTTGCGCAGATCGGCCGGGACGCCGGCGTCGAGGTAACCAGCGAGTGTGTCGGTAGCACCGGAACGCGCCATGTCGAAGAGTCGGGTGGCCAGTTCGACGACCTCGGGGCCCGGGGCGTCGATGCCGGGCCCGGCCTCGGATGCATCGTCGGAATGGGTTGCCACTCCCGCGAGTGTAGGCGCGGCCGACACTCCCTCGATCTGGGTGAGGCCGCGGGCACCGCATCGTGTGGGAGACTCGGCGCAGTGACTCCTCCCGACGCGCAGCACGAATCCGGCGGACCCGGCGAGAGTTTCCTGACGGTCGTCATCGCGTTCGTGTCGAACCTCTTGATCGCCGTCGCCAAGACCGGCGCCGCGATGGTCACCGGCTCCGCGTCGCTCGTCGCCGAAGCGGCCCACTCGTGGGCCGACACCGGGAACGAGATCCTGCTGCTGATCGCGGAACGACGCGCGCATCGGCCCCGGGATGCCCGTCACCCACAGGGCTACGGACGCGAGGCGTACATCTGGTCGATGTTCGCGGCGTTCGGGTTGTTCGCGGTCGGAGCCGCGGTGTCGGTGCAGCACGGCATCACCGAACTGCTGTCACCGGAGCCGGCGACGGATTACGGCATCGCCTATGCGGTCCTGGCGATCGCCGCGGTACTCGAGGGCATCTCGTTCGTGCGGTCGTATCAACAGGCGAAGCGCGGCGCGGTCAAGCGTCGGATCGGTCTGCTGCGACAGGTCTTCCGCACCTCCGACCCGACTCTGCGTGCCGTCTTCGCCGAGGACGCGGCCGCGCTCATCGGTCTGGCCATCGCCTTCGTCGGAGTGCTCCTGCACCAGATCACCGGGTCGGCCACCTACGACGCGATCGGGTCGATCCTGGTGGGCGTGCTCCTCGGAGTCGTCGCCATCGTCCTGATCAACCAGAACAGGCGATTCCTGCTCGGACAGGCCGTCGACGACGCCGTCCAGCAGCGCGTCCTCCGAGACCTGCTCGCACACAGCAACATCGAGCGCGTCACCTATCTGCACGTCGAGTACACCGGGCCCGTTCAGCTGTTCCTCGTCGCCGCCGTCGATTTCACGGGTGACGACGCCGAGTCGTCGGTGGCCGTCGCTCTCCGGCAACTCGAGAACGAGCTGGAGCGCGACCCGCGAATCACGGAGGCGGTACTCACCTTCTCCGCCCCCGGTGACACGGACCTCGTGCCCGACGCACCCTGATCCTCTCCGGGATCTCGTAGCGCAAAGGCGCGCTAGGCCGTGTCCTCGCTACGAGATCCCGGTGATTCCGTTTCACACTGTGGAGTTGTCAAAGGTCATGCGGCACCGGAGTCGATGCCGGAGGGTCTGGTCTGTGGAGTGTTCGCGTGGACTGTCTAGACGAGGGCGTCGTCGAGTCGCATGGTGCGTCGGTTGTAGGCCGGCCGGGGTAGGCGTTTCGGGTCGATGTCGGCGGGCGGGATCAACCACGGATGCCGGTCGGGACCCATCACCACCTGCCAGCCGTGATGATGAACCTGGGTGTGACAGCGTTGGCACAACAGGCACCCGTTGTCCAGATCGGTCGGACCACCATCGACCCAATGAACCAGATGGTGAACTTGCGTATGCGCGGCTGGCGCCCCGCATTTCACACAACACCGATCGCGCACGATGATCGCCTGCCGCAGGTGATGCGGGAACAGTCGCTTCGTGGTGCCCATCCGCAACGGCACCCCTTCGTCGTCGAGGACGATCTCGGCCACCCCACCATCACACGACAGTCGTCGTGTCGTCGACTCTGAGACCGCCCCCATCCACGGCAGGCGCGCCGGATCAGCGCAGTCGGCGGGGATGGTCACCATCAGTTGGGTGCGGGGTGCGCCGGCGGTGGTCATCGCCGCGCCGATCGCGGCTTGATCCAACAGCAACTCCAGCGCATCGGCGCGTCGCTCGGCCGCACCTCGACGATCGGCAGCGCCGTCGGGTTCGGGACGCGGGCAGGATCGTTCGTCGATCATGGACACGAACTTCTCTCCGATCACCGCGGTCACATCTCCGGCGATCGCGACCCGCCCGTCTTCGGTGATGTGGGTGTGCACGGTGTTCAGCGATGCGTCATCGGCCGCCGGCACGGTGCTGGGGTCGGTGGGGGCGACCCGGATGGCGATCCCACGGGCGTGGTCGTCGATCTGAACGGGGGTGGCTCCGGAGAACGCCTGCGCAAGCAACTCGCTCTCATATCCGCTGCGATCGTCGTCGGACAGCGTTGTGGCAGAACGCTTGTCGATGAGCGCTAGCCCGCGGATCACTGCGTCGACGCACTCGGCGGATAGATAGCCCTCGGCGGCACAGTCTCCGACCTTCGGCACCGACTCCAGCCCGCCGGCGATGCGCACATAGCGGTGCGCGGCAGCGGGCGGCATGCCCATTTCGATCAACGCGTTCCGTGTGGTCGACCCCGCCCGCCCAGCGGCACCTATTGCGTCAAAAAGCGCTACGTGCACGGCGATCTGATGATCGAGCACGTTGCGCAACATCCGTAGTTCGTCGAGCCGCTCGTGCAGAGCACAGCCATTGCCGTCGTCGGGTGGCGGTTGCAGGACGGTGAGGGTGTAACGGAGTCCGGTGATCGAGGGCATGACACCAAGCTACTCGCAATCACGTTCGACGACGAGATTTCTCCACAGCCCTCATTGTCGCGAATCCTGTTGCGCAGCAGTCGCCGTCAATCGCTCCCCAGTGGTGAACCGTGGTGGACTGTGGTGAACAGAAACCCCACCAGTCACAGATGCCGGACGGGTGCACCGGGGGGCACCGCCTCGGACGCCGGACCCTTCGTGACGCGCCCTCCGCAAGCTCCGGACGCTCCTCAGGGGGCGGCGGGGCCGCGCCCTCCGCAAGCTCCGGACGCTCCTCGGCTCAGGGAGCAGTGGGGGCCGCGCCCTCCGCAAGCTCCGGACGCTCCTCAGCTCAGGGAGCAGGGCGGGGGCGCAGTTCGCTCACGCCAGTGCGGCGTCGATCACTCTGTCGGCGCGAGGAATTGAGCACGCTTCCAGTCGCCGTTGATCTCATCGCGTTCGCGGACGGCGTCCCGGAACCCGACGGTTGCGGCCCGCTGCTGGAAGGCGTAGCCCTCGCGGGTGTGGCGGGAGATGCCGTCGAAGACCGTGCTGATCATCCCCGAATTCGCGACGCCCTGGGCCAGGAGCGCACTGTTGAGCGCCAGTTTGGCCATCACGAGTTGATTGATCGGCATGCGGGCGATCCGCTCGAGCAATGCCTCCGTCCGGTCGTCGAGCTCGTCGGCCGAGGGCGCCTCGACGGCCAGCCCCCACTCGTGCGCCTGTGCGCCCGACAGGCAATCGCCGGTGAACAGCAGTCGCTTGGCGCGCTGATCGCCGAGCCGATGAGCCCACATCCCCGCGGCGGGGATGCCCCACACCCGGGTCGGCGGATAGCCGATCTTGGTGTCGTCGGCGCAGATGATCTGGTCGGCGTAGAGGGCGATGTCCGTGCCGCCGGCGACGGCGAACCCGTGCAGCTTGGCGACCGTCGGCTTGTTCGCGTGGAGCAGGCTGGCGAAACCGCGGTTGAACCTGCTCATCATCGCGTAGTCGATCATGGGATCCCAGGTGCGGCCCGGGTCGTGATTACGTGCCTGCACAACGGGATCGAGGACGGTGCCGGTCCGGGGATCGACGGCCTCGGACGGGTCGCCGCCGTGCTCGGCGAAGATCGACAGGTCGTATCCGCCGCAGAAACCCTTGCCCCGCCCGGATACGACGATCACGTGGACACCGGGGTCGAGGTCGGCGCGCTCCACCGCGTGCGACAGTTCGACGGGGGTGTCGACGGTGATCGCGTTGCCCTGATCCGGCCGGTTGAAGGTGATACGGGCGATCCGGCCGGTGACCTCGTAGGTGAGCGTGCGGTAGTCGACATCCGGCTCACGTCCGGCGCGGCCGGTGAACAACGAGTCCGGACCGCCGCGCAGGTCGTTGCGCCACGCGGCCGGCGGCGAGCCGGACGACTCATCCACGGACGTTGTCCTGCACGGTCTTCGGCGTCACCCGTTCGATGATCGATGCCGTGTCGATCCCCGACGGCAGGGTGCCGAACACGTCCCCCCGGTCGTTGCCGAGCCGGCTCGCGGCGAACGCGTCGGCGACCGCCGGATGGCCGTACCGCACCAGCAGGGAGGCCTGGAGGAGCTGGGCCATGCGGCCGACGACCCGCCGGGCCCGGTATTGCATCGCGTCGAGGTCGCCCAGCTCCCGTCGGAGTTCGTCGGCCGCGGCGTCGAGGTGCCGGTCCGCCCCTGCTGCACTGTCGATCTCGTCGAGGAACACGGTCACCGTGTCGGGCTGTTTGGCCATCGCCCGCAACACATCGAGCGCGGCCACATTCCCCGACCCCTCCCAGATCGACATGAGCGGCGACTCCCGGAAGAGCCGCGGCATCCGTGACTCCTCCACATATCCGTTGCCGCCCAGGCACTCCAGCGCTTCGGCGGCATGGATCGGGGCGCGTTTGCACACGTAGTACTTGCTGACCGCCAGCGAGATCCGCCGCAGCGCATCCGCCCGAGTGTCGCCTGCGGTCGCCTTGTCGGTCAGTTCCGCGAGCCACAGTGCTGTCATCGTGGCTCCTTCCGACTCGACCGCGAGATCGGCGAGCACGTTGCGCATCAGCGGTTGGTCGACGAGCGCGGCGCCGAAGGCCCGGCGGTGGGTGGCGTGATGGGCGGCCTGGGCGACGCCGACCCGCATGCCGGTCGCCGAGCCGAGGGTGCAGTCCAGGCGGGTCATGTTCACCATCTCGATGATCGTCGCCACCCCGCGGCCCTCGTCACCGACGAGCCACCCGACCGTGTCGTCGTACTCGACTTCGCTGCTCGCGTTGGAGTGGTTGCCCAGCTTGGCCTTCAGCCGCTGCAGCATAAAGGTGTTGCGGGATCCGTCGGGCAGCACCCGCGGCACGAAGAAGCACGACAGACCTCCCGGCGCCTGCGCCAGCACCAGGAACACATCGCACATGGGTGCGGAGGTGAACCATTTGTGGCCGGTGATGCGGTACGTCCCGTCCGGTTGGACGACGGCTGTCGTGGTGTTCGCGCGAACGTCGGAGCCGCCCTGCTTCTCGGTCATCGACATTCCGGCGGTCAGCCCCGCTTTCGACAGCGGCGCCCGGAGACCGGGATCGTAGGTCGTCGAGACGAGCAGCGGCTCGTACAGCGCCGCGAGTTCGGGGTTGGCCCGCAGTGCCGGCACCACCCCGTAGGTCATCGACAACGGGCAGCTGTGCCCGGCGTCCACCGAACCCCACACGCTCGACTTCACCGCACGCTCGAAGTGCGCCGTCGGACTCGGGTCCGACCATGCGGTACCGCCGAGACCGAAACCGATGCCCGTCCGCATGAGGTGGTGATATGCGGGGTCGTAGGTGACCTCGTCCACCCGGTTGCCGTAGCGGTCGTGCGTCCGCAGTTCCGGCGGGTGGGACTCGGCGAGGTCTCCCCATCCGAGCGCTTCGGCACCACCGGCGAGACGGCCGATCCGGTGCAGGTCCTCGAGCATGTGGTCGGCGCCCGCGCGGTGAACCGCCTCGGAGATGGCCGGATTGTCCGCGGCGTCGAAGTCGACGAGTTCGGGGACCTGATTGGTGACGACGTGGGTGGACATGGCGGAACCCGCTTCCTGGTGGAGGTCGTGATCCACGGTATTACATCATTCTGCTGTGCGCCAGAGTTTTGTAATACCCGTCGTCGCCGCCGAGCCGATCCCGCCCGATAGCATCGACGCCGTGCCCGGACGCGTGGACATTCCCAAGCTCACGGCGCGATCGGTCATCCTCAGCGCCCTCCTCGGCCTCGACTCCCCCGATGCGTCGATCAACGGGCTCCTGGCCACGGCCACCGAGCTCGGGCTCCGCGAATCGACCGTCCGGGTGGCGCTGACGCGACTGGTCGCGGCGGGAGACCTGGAACGCATCGACGGCAGATGCCGACTCTCGCCCCGCCTGGTCGAACGACAGCTGCGCCAGGACCGGGCCCTGCATCCCGCACGACGGGACTGGGACGGCAGCTGGGATCTCGCGATCGTGACGATCGGTTCGGAGAGCTCGACCGAACGAGCCCTGCTGCGCGACACGCTGCGGAAGGCCCGGCTCGGCGAGATCCGGGAGGGCGTCTGGGCCCGCCCGGCCAACCTCGACATCGAGCTCCCACCCGAACTGCGCCGCCGTCTGAGCCTCTTCCGGGCGGCTCCCGAGGAGGCGTCGACCGAGCTGGCCGCACGACTGTTCACGCCGTCGACCTGGGCCGCGACCGCGGACGAATTGCTCGACGCACTCGCCGCCGCGGCGACGGTCGCCGATCGATTCGAGGTCGCCGCCGCCATCGTGCGGCACATCCTCCGCGACCCGCTTCTGCCCGCGGAACTCCTCCCCGACGCCTGGCCCGGGGATCGGCTCCGCGAGGGGTACGAGGGCTTTCGAAGCGAGCTCACCGGACTCACCGCCCGGCACCTGGCACCCGACGGGGAGTGAGGAACCGGGTCTCCGAACCCGACCGGCGCGGTCATGCGGTGCATCGGCCCGGTCCGGCCATCGGCGCACGAGGGTGTGCCCCGTCCGGTCCGTTAGGCATGATGGATCCCGATGAACGCGCCCGACCCCGACCGCAGCCACCCCGCCGACGCCGACGCACCGGCCGGCGGACCCCGCCGACCAGGCGCTTTCGCCCGCAACCCGGTCTTCGTGGTCCTGGGCGCGATCGTCGTCGGCGCACTCGTGGCAGGCGGGATCGCCTTCGCTGCGGGGGTCTTCGACGACAGCGGCAGCGTCGGCGGCAGCAACATCGGCGAGGGTGAGCGGTTGGTCGAGAACGCCTTCACGAAGTCGGTCGCAGGCGACTGTCTGGACTGGCCGGCCGGCAACCCCGGCCAGCCGGTCGATGTGCCGTGCGAGCAGAAACACCGCTTCGAGGTCGCGGGAGCCATCGACACCGCATTGATCCCCGGCGCGGAGTTCGGCGAAGACGCTCTCTGGCCCGGCGCCGAGCGGTTCGCGACGATCCGCGACGAACAGTGCCCGGTGATGGTGGACCAGTATCTCGCCGGGCGCCTCGACCCGCAGGGACGCTTCGCTGTCGGGATGATGTACCCCTCCCAGGTGCAGTGGGACAAGGGCGCGCGTCAGCTGCGGTGCGGGGTCCAGGAGAACGGCGCCGACGGAGCCCCGGTCCAGTTCTCCGGCCGGGTCGCCGACCAGAACCAGTCGTACGTCTGGCCCGAGGGCACCTGCGTCGGCATCGATCCCGAAACGCGCGCCCCGACCGGTTTCGCGGTGAGTTGTGCTGAGCCGCATGCCTTCCAGACGACCGGGATCGTCGATCTGTCGGTCCGCTTCGGCGACCGGATGTCGAACAAGCCGTGGCCGCCGACCGGCGCCCAGAACAGCTACCTCGGCTCGATCTGCCCAGTCCAGGCCGAACGGTTCGTGGGCGGGCGCAAGCAGCTCGACGCGACCACGCTCAACGTCCAGTGGTCGGTGCTCAGCGAGCCGAGTTGGCTCGTCGGCAGCCGCAAGGTGGTGTGCTACCTCGGGCTACCCGACAAGCGCGGCGGCTTCGCGACCCTGGTGGGCGACGCCAAGGGCGGCGCGCTGCTGATCAACGGGCGCGCGCCGGTCGCACCCCCGGAGGCGCCCCCGGGCCGGGCCCTGCCGACGCCGGTGCCGCTCCCGCCGGGCATCGCGCCCAACCCCGCCGAAGCACCGGCCCCGGCGGGCTGACCCGATGGCCGTGTACATGTCCGACGACGAGTTCGACGGGCTGGTCTCCGACGCGCTGGACACCATCCCCGGCGAACTGACCGACGCGATGAACAACGTCGTGATCCTCGTCGAACCGCACAACCCGGAAGAACCCGGCATCCTCGGGCTGTATCACGGTGTGGCACTGACGATGCGGACCACCGACTACGGCGGATTCCTGCCCGACACCATCACCGTCTACCGCGACCCCATCCTCGCGATGTGCCACTCGCGGGAGGAGGTCGTCCACGAGGTGGCGGTCACCGTCGTCCACGAGATCGCACACCACTTCGGCATCGACGACGAGTGGCTGCACGCCAACGGCTGGGGCTAGTGGTGTGGCCGGCGCCCCGATGCCGCCGACTCGATGTTTGACCTGCGGCGGAACGCGGTATGAGGGGTAGCAGATCGAGCAGCCCTCTATCTCAGGAGTACGTCCATGTCCTCAGACGCCATCGTCATCCTCCGGGACGACCACAAGGAGATCCGCAAACTGTTCCGCGACTTCAGGTCGCAGGGCGACAACGCCGTGAAGACCAAGGGCAAGATCGTCGACAAGATCATCGAGGCCCTCACCGTGCACACCTACATCGAGAACGAGGTGATGTACCCCGAGATCCGCAAGCGGGTCCCCGATCTCGAGGACGACATCCTCGAGTCCTACGAGGAGCACCACGTCGCCGACGTACTGGTCGTCGAGTTGGCCGCTCTCTCGCCGGACAACGAGCGGTTCGACGCCAAGACCACCGTCCTGATCGAGAACGTGGAGCACCACATCGAGGAGGAAGAGGACGAGTGGTTCCCGAAGGTCCGAGAGGCGCTGAGCCGCAAGGAACTGCGGGAGATCGGTGAGGAGATGCTGCGCCGCCGGGAGAAGGCTCCCCGACGCCCGTCGCAACCGTCGGCGCTGAAGAAGACGGTCGACGCCATCATCAAGTAACCCTTCGTGACGCTCGCAAGCTCGCTCCTCAGGGAACGGGGTGACGTCGCAAGCTCGCTCCTCAGGGAACGGAGGGACGCCGTCAGCCCATCGGTTCGTCGACGAGCGGCTCGTCGGCGATCTCGAACGGGGCCGTTGTGGCGCCCCATCGCGTGCACACCCAGATGCCGTCGGAGTACTCGAGTTCGATGGAACCGGTGTTGCCGAGGTGGGTCGCCGCGGCGAACCGGGAGTCGATCCCGGCGAGCCGGGCGGCGATCAGGCGGATGGCCGCACCGTGACTCACCAGGAACACATCGCGCTGGTCCGGTCCGGTGAGGTACATGTCGGCGAGGTCCTCGACCGTCGGCAGGTACCGGTCGTAGACCATCGCGAGGGATTCGCCGCCGGGGATGCGTGCGTCGAGGTCGCCGGCGTGCCAGCGGTGCATGATGTCCTGGAAGACCTCATGCGATTCGTGGTCGGAGCGGTCCTCGAGCTCGCCGGCCTGGACCTCGTGCACGCCGTCGATCGCCGCGGTCTCCACATCCCACACCGACCCGATCAGCTCGGCGGTCTGCCGGGCGCGGAGCGCGCGTGAACTGAGCAGCACCGCGTGCTGTTCCGGCACGTTCTCGAGACCGAACCGAACACCCTGTCGCGCACCGAAATCGGTGAGCGCGGCACCGGGCAGAGCGGTGTCGAGGCGGCGCATGACGTTCGAGGTGGTCTCACCGTGACGGACCAGATGCAGCCGCGCCATCACTTCCCTCCCCGACGCATCGAGTCGACCCATGCAAGCGACTCGGTGTGGTCCGGCGGCGCGGAGCCGGTGGTGCGCACCGCGGGCCACGAGCCGAGGAACACCACCCGCTCGCACCGGCGGTGAAGGGCGGCAAGGGCTTCGGCGACGGCCGCATCGTCGATGTGTCCGACCGCGTCCAGGAAGAACCGGTATCGGCCGGCGATGCTGCGACCCTCGGCCTCGTCACGCTGCGGGCGCGACTCGATACGAGTGAGGTCGATTCCGCGCGAGGCGAATTCGTTCATCGCCGCCATCAGGCTACCCGGCTCGTTCGACAGCTCGAGGATGACCGAGGTGCGGTCGGCGCCGGTGCGGGGCAACGGAACCCCGGGCCGGCCGAGCAGGAGGAACCGCGTGGTCGCCTCCCGCGCGTCGGCGACACCATCGGCGAGCACGACGAGTCCGGACAGACGAGCGGCGAGCCCCGTGGTGACCGCGGCATCCGCTTTGCCGGCCGCGACGTCTTGCGCGGCAGCGGCATTGGAGCTCGAGATCACGAACTGGGCGTTCGGGAACAGCTCACCGATCGACTGACGCACCTGCGCGGAGGCAACCGGGTAGGCGGCGACCGTGCGGACATCGGCCGCGGCCATCGGCGCGGCGGCGGCGATCGCGAACGAGATGTCGAGCACCGTCTCGGCGAAGGCCTGCACCCGACCGTCGGCGCCGTCGGCCACGGGCGGTACCAGCGCGTCCATCGTCGCCGGCACCGAACCCTCCAGCGAACTCTCGATCGGCACACAGCCGTAGTCGGCCTCACCGGTGCGGATCATGGCGATGGTGGCGGTGGGACTCGACGCGGCAACCCGATCGACTCCGCCCGACAGGTCGAGGCCGTCCGCGGACTGTTGTTCGGCGAGGACCGCGTCGAGCGCCATCTCGGTGAAGGTTCCGGGCGGGCCGAAATAGGCGATCACAGGCACCACACGAGCCTAGTGGAAGAGCTCCGCCGAGACCCTTTCGCGCATGTGTCCCAGGCTCTACGCAGGGGTGTCGAAACCATTGACGCGTGGGCTCCGGGTATTTAGGTTAGGGTTACCTTTCATACGACCGCGCCCCGCGATGCCGACCGGAGAGACTGTCATGACGAGAACGACGACCGACCGCCCCACGGATGCCGAGATGATCCAGACGGCTTGTCGTCGCGGCGGTTCCGCCATCCTCGCCGTCGAGGGAGCGGACGCCACCCCGATCGACGTCGTGCACCTCTTCGAGTCCCAGGCCTTCGTCCTCGTACCCACCGGCGGGGACGCGATGCGGACCGTCGACGGCGCCGAGGGAGTGCCCGCCATGCTCGAGGTCACCGACTGGGCACCCATCGAGCTGCGTGAACGCGTGCGGTCGGTGATCTGGCTCAACGGCACGTTGCACGAGGTCCCGCGGAACCTGGAACGCGACCTGGCCATCGAGATCGCGGGCGAACACCCCGACGACGGGCTTCTCGACATCGGGCACGGCGCGTCGATGCTGCGTCTGCAGGTCGACACCGCGGTCATCGCGTCCTCGGACGGTGCAGCCTCGGTGCCGGCCACCGAACTCGCCGATGCCGACCCCGACCCGTTCTGGGAGCACGAGGGCAGCTGGCTCGAGCACCTCGACACCGACCACGCCGACATCGTCGGACAACTCGTCCGCAAGCTTCCCGCCGAGCTGCGCGCCGGACGGGTGCGTCCGCTCGGCCTCGATCGCTTCGGCATCCGGTTCCGCATCGAGGGGCTCGCAGGCGACTCCGACGTCCGCCTTCCCTTCGCCCGTCCGGTTTCCGACGTGTTCGAACTGTCACGCGCGCTGCGGAATCTCGCGGGCTGCCCGTTCCTGAACTCGATGCCCGATTGACCCCGATTCCGTAACACCGACCCGCTCGTTCCGCATCATCGCCGCGGATCGCGGGGTCCTAGGCTGACCGCCATGGCCTTGCGCGAGTACCTCACACCGTCGCCCCACGGCATCCCGGCTGTCACCGACCGGACCGAACGACGCGGCATCATCGTCGAACTGGCCATCGTCGGCGTCCTCACATTCGCGTTCTCGGCGCTGTCCGCGGCACTCGCACTGCTGGAGGCGCAGCTCGCCGGCGGTATCGGCGAGACCACGGTCGCACTCAATCCCAGCCGCTCCGACCTCGGTCTCATCGACGCCGTCCGGCAGATCATGGGCGGCCTCCGACTGTTCGCCATCGCCGCTTTGGGGATATATCTGTTGTGGCGCAGCGGGATCGGACTGTCGCGCGTCGGTCTGGGTCGGTGGACCCCGCGCCGCGACATCCCCTCGGGACTGGTCCTCGCCGCCGTCATCGGTCTGCCCGGCCTGGGACTCGTCGCCGTGGCCCGGGCCCTGGGCCTCAACGCGAGCCTGGTGCCCAGCCAGGCCGACACCTGGTGGGAGTGGCCGGTTCTGGTGCTGATCGCGATCGGCAACGCCGCCGCCGAGGAGATCGTGGTGGTCGCGTACTTCATCACCCGGTTGCGACAACTCGGGGTGTCCGACAACGCGTCGCTCGCCGCCAGCGCGATCCTCCGCGGCGGCTATCACCTGTACCAGGGCTTCGGCGGCGGACTCGGGAATCTGGTCATGGGCGTGGTCTACGGGCGCTTCTTCCAGGTCACCGGCCGCGTCTGGCCCCTCGTGATCGCCCACGCGGTCATCGACGTGGTCGCCTTCGTCGGCTACGGACTGCTCCGCGACCATCTGTCCTGGGTCGGCTGAGAACCGAGACATCGTCGACCGTGCGGCCTATCTCGTCGACTGTGCGTCGATTCCCGTCGACTGTGCACTCCGACCGTGCGCCCCTACCGGCCACCATTGAACGGGGTGAGATGATTAGCTAGATTCGTCTCATGACCGTCGATGCGCCGTCGTACCCGACCGCCGAGCCGGCGAGCCTCCCCTTCCCGCGACGCCATCGAGCCGCCGAGTCCCGCGGCCGGCGCATCGGCAGACTCCTCAAGGTCTACAACCACCTCCGTGAGCCCGGCGACGACGAGCTCGCGGAGCTCGGGCGTCGGCTGCGCACGCGAGACGAACCCGCCGCGGCGCTGGTCCGGGCCATGCGCCTCCCGCGGGACGCCGACGGCCGGGTCACGATGCGCCAGTTCGAGCAGGCGCTTGCCGGTGACATGCCCTCCGATGCGCCCGACGCCCTGCGCGACTTCTTCGCACTCGTAGAGAAGACACCGGACTGGGTCGATCGCGCTCTCTGCGACCGCGGGGCCGCCGTCTATCGACGGTTCGGCCAGAACGCCAACGACGTCCTGCTCCAGCTCTCCCTGATCGGCGGCTACCGCTTCGGCGGGCCCGCCGACCTGCTGGTCGCGACCGGCGGCCTCACCGGGAACACGGTCATCCGACGACTCGGCGAGACGCAGACCTGGGCCATCGCGGTCGGCGAACCGGGCGGGATGGCACGCGACGGCGACGGCTGGCGACTCACCGTCCATGTGCGCCTCATGCACGCCCTGGTCAACGAGCGGTATGAGCACAACGGCCGCTGGGACATCGACCAGTGGGGCCTGCCGATCAACCAGTCCGACCTCGCCGCGACGCTGAACCTCTTCAGCGGCGCACTGATGATGGGGGTCCGCGCCCTCGGCGTCCCGGTGAGCCGTGACGACTCCCGCGCCCTCATGCACCTCTGGAAGTACGTCGGGTGGCTGATCGGCGTCGACGACGACTGGCTCTTCGACTCCGAACGCGACCAGCATCAGCTGAGTTATGCGGTCTTACTCGCGCAGCACGACGTGACCGACGCCGGCGCGGCCCTCACGACGGCGATCGTCGACGCCCAGAGCCGCTTGCACTACCGGTTGTTCCCCCGCCTCGCCGCGCGCTACACCCGCGCCCGCCTGCTGAGCATGCTGCAGGGCTTCCTCGGCGTGCGCGGCATGCGCGACCTCGGTCTCCGCCCTGCGGCGCCGTGGGCGTTCGGTCTCGCGTGGGTCCGCAACGCTGTTGTCTACCAGGTCATCGCACGGACACCGGCCGGTCCGCGCTATCTGGAATGGACCGGCACCCGTTCCCGACGCCGAGCACTCTTCCGCCACTTCGGCCCGGACGCCCCCGAGATCGGATCGCTCGCGGAGCGTTGAGAAGCCGTATGACGTCGTGCCCGGATTCCGGGCTCGAGATCATACGTTTTCCCAGGCCTCGGCCTGCACCCCTGTCCTAGCGGCGTTCGCCCCACCCGGACGCGAAGTGCCCCAACGGTAATTCACTGTCGCGCCACGGGTCCGGCGCCTACGGTGGACCGATGTCGACAACCGGGACGATCCGCGAATGGCACCACGACGAGGGCTGGGGTGTCATCGAGTCACCGGCGTTGTCCGGCACCGTCCACGTGACCACTTTCGTCGTCCGTGTTCGGGCCGTTCAGAATCTCGACGAGCTGTCCCTGCCCGGCTTGCGTCCGGGGACCGTCGTCGACTTCGACCATGCGATAGCTGTGCCACCGGAAAGCGGATGCCGATATGTGGCGCTCTCGGTCTGGCCGACCGAGGTGGCCCGGCCGGATCCGAAGCACAATGGCGTGTTCCGAACTGCCCTGTGGCACAGCGTCGGTGATGCCGGACCGGACGGACTCACGACGATCGAGGAGACCGCCCTCACCGACGCACCGACGTCACCGCCGGCCGCCCTCGGCCCGAACACCACCGGGACCGTTCGGTCGTGGAACGACGAAGAGGGTTGGGGCGTACTCGATTCCGATGCCACCCCGGGCGGGGCGTGGGCGTTCTACAGCGAGATCGTCGGTACCGGTTTCCGGGACCTGGTGCCGGGGCAGACCGTCGAATTCCAGTACGAGCGAGCGAGTCAGGACGGATACGACTACCGCGCGAACAACATCCGCGTCAGGTGAGGCGCCGGGAGCTGTGGTCGTCGTCGATGTCGTCGTGGTTGACCCGGCGCCCACCCGACCCGGTCACACGCGCGAGGAGATAGAGCACGAGTCCGACGACGATCAGGATGCCCGCGCGCAACCAGGTCGACGCGCTCTGCTGCGTCATCAGGACGATGCAGGAGATCACCGCGAGCACGGGCAGGATCGTCGGCGCGCGGAAGTGGTCGGTGTCCGTGCGGTCGCGGCGCAGGACGAGGACGGCGACGTTGGTGCTGACGAACACGAACAGCAGTAGGAGCACCACCGTCTCGGCGAGTGCCGCGACGGTCCCGGTTGCCGAGAGGATCATCGCGACGGCGGTGGTGGCGACGATCGCCGTCCACGGCGTCCGACGACCGGGCAGCACCTTCGCCAGCGCACCGGGCAGCAACCCGTCGCGGGCCATGCCGAAGGTCAGGCGCGACGCCATGATCATCGTGAGCAGCGCGCCGTTCGCGACGGCGATGAGCGCGATCAGGGAGAACAGCTGGTCGGGGATCCCGACATCGGCGATCGAGACGACCTCGAGCAACGGGCCCGACGACTCCACCAGGCGCTCCGGTGGCGCGACGACCGACACGGCGAGACCGACGAGGACGTAGACGACGCCGGCGGCGATCAGCGCACCGAACAGCGCCTTCGGATAGACCCGCCGCACGTCACGGACCTCTTCGGCCATGTTCGCGGAGGTCTCGAACCCGACGAACGAGTAGTAGGCGAGCAACGCCGCGCCCAGCACGGCGAGAGCCGGAGTGGTCTCGTCGGTGAACTCCAGCACCCGCTGCGGCTCACCGTCACCGCGACCCAGCACGATCCCGGCCAGCACGACGACGAGCAGGAGTCCGGAGACCTCCACCACCGTCATCACCACGTTGGCCCGCAGGGACTCGGAGATCCCGCGGGCGTTCAGCGCCGCGACGGCGAGCAGGAACACCAGGGCCGCCGCGGTGGTGGGCACGTCCAGAAAGACCTGCAGGTAGTCACCCGCGAAGGCGAGCGCCAACCCGGCGGCGCTCGTCACCCCGGCCGCCAGCATGCAGAACCCCACCAGGAACGAGATGAGCGGATGGCGGTACGCGTGCCGCGCGAACACCGCCGCGCCGCCGGCCCGCGGGTACTTGGTGACGAGCTCCGCATACGACGCCGCGGTCAGCATCGCCAGCGCGAGGGCGAGCGCCAACGGCACCCAGATCGCTCCCCCGACCTCACCGGCGACCTCACCGACGAGCGCATAGATGCCCGCACCGAGGACGTCGCCCAGGATGAACAGGATCAGGAGTTTGCCGGTGATGGCGCGACGCAGCGGGGTGTGCCCGCCGTCGGTCCGGGCGTCATCGTTCCCGGAGTCCTGCGACGTGGCGTCGGCGACGTGTTTGTCGGTCATGGCGTGTCCTGTACCCCGTTCGGTCCGGAACGAGACCTCATGTGGGCGGTTCGACGCCACGTCGGCAACCAACCGACCGACATCCGTCGCCACCGCCCATGCGTACATTGGTTGGGATGAACGAGCAGGACCCGCCGATCCTCCGGCGAGGTCGCCCCGGACCGCCGATGCCGCCCGGGCGGCCAGCGGGCCCGTCTCCGCGCCCGGGGCCGCCACCCGGACAAGGCCACCGCCCGCCTCCCGGTGCCGTCGGTCCGTCCGCTCATCCGCAGGCCATGCCGCGGATCCCTGCACGCGGTCCCGACCCGCGCCGGGCGCCGGGCCCCGGTCCCACCGGCCGGCCCCCGCACCCGTCCCCGGCCGATCGGCCGCCACCGTCGGCGCGGCCCGCTCCCGGCGGGTATGCGCCCACCCAGAAGCCGGAGCCGATCCCCGACGATCGGTCTCGTGGACCTCGTCCGCCGCGTGGCGACCGTCGCGACCGCGACCGGGCCGTCGGACGTCCGCCCGCGCCCCCGCGGCCGGCCGGTCCTCCCCGGCCCCGGCGCACGGGGCGCCGCGCGGTCCGGGTGGGCAAGATCCTGATGATCCTGCTGCTCGTCGTCGTCCTCGGCAGTGTGGGACTGCTGTTCTACTACGACACGAGACTGGACCGGATCGACGCCCTGCCGGCCTACGCCGGACGCCCGTCGGACACCCCCGGCACCAACTGGCTCATCGTCGGCACCGACTCGCGATCCGATCTCACCGAGGAACAACGCCGGGCGCTGGCCACGGGTGACGCCGACGGCTCCCGCACCGACACGATCATGCTCGTCCACAACCCACCCGGCGGCGGCAAGGCGATCGTGGTGAGCATCCCGCGCGACCTGTACGTGGAGGTGCCGGGTCACGGCAGCCTGAAGATCAACGCCTCGTTCAGCATCGGCGGTCCGGCGCTGCTCGTGCAGACCGTCGAGAACCTGACCGGCATCCGCATCGACCACTACGCCGAGATCGGCTTCGGCGGATTCGACACCCTCGTCGACTCGGTCGGCGGCGTCGACATGTGTATCGACCAACCGCTCAACGACCCCAAAGCCGGTCTGCGCCTGGCGAAAGGCTGTCACCGCCTCGACGGCAGGCAGGCTCTCGGGCTGGTCCGGACGCGCGCATTCCCGCGCGCCGACCTCGCGCGAGTGGTCAATCAACGGAAGTTCCTCGCCGCACTCGTGTCTCGGGCGACCAGTCCGTCGGTCCTGCTCAACCCGTTCCGACTCTTCGGATTTGTCGGCGGCGCCATCGACGCGCTCACCGTCGATGAGCGAGATCACATCTGGAACCTCGCGTCCCTCATGTTCGCGCTGCGCGACCCCATCACGACGACGACCCCGGCCGGCGAGAGCACCTTCACCGACGAAGGACTGGCGCTGCCCGTCACCGAGCAGACCGAGGAGTTCTTCGGCTACCTCCGCGCAGGTCAGCCCGTCCCCGACGAGCTTCTCGTCGACGCCGGCGGGCCGTCGTGAAAGGGTCGCCAAACGCAGGCCAGACTTGCCTTACTTAGCCTGAACTTGCTGGTGAGAGCCATTTTTCGGTTCTACGATGGGCCGCATGTCCGAACACACGAAGTTCCATCAGCTGCTGCACGACCAGATCAGCAACGAGTTCTACGCCTCGCAGCAGTACATCGCGGTCGCCACCTATTTCGACAACCACGACATGCCCCAGCTGGCAAAGCTCTTCTACCGCCAGGCCGTCGAAGAGCGCAATCACGCGATGATGATCGTGCAGTACTTCCTCGACCGCGACATGGAGGTCGAGATCCCCGGCATCCCGGCACCGAACAACCGGTTCGAGGACTACCGTGCGCCCATCGATCTCGCTCTCGCACAGGAGAAGACGGTGACCCAGCAGGTCGTCGACCTGGCGAAGTCGGCCCGCGACACCGGCGACTACCTCGGCGAGCAGTTCGTGCAGTGGTTCCTCAAGGAACAGGTCGAGGAGGTCGCGACCATGACGACCCTGCAGACCATCGCCGAACGCTGCAACGGGAACCTCTTCGACCTGGAGAACTTCGTCGAGCGAGAGTTCAACGGCGAGAAGACATCCGACGCCACCGCACCGGTCGCGGCCGGCGGGAACATCTGACGGAGTTCCATCCGCCCCAATCCGAAAGAGCCGCGAAACCCCCGCTCCAGATCCGAGAGAACGACATAACCCTCGCTCCCTGAGGTGCGAGGAGCGCAAGCGACGAGCCACGAAGGGCTGGCGACGGACGTCACCACGCCCTTCGTGGCTCGCTTCGCTCGCACCTCAGCCTGGATATTTCACTGATGTTGCTGGTGTTCGGCGTGTGATACGCGAAAGTGCCTGTCTGCCTTGTGATTATTGATTCACCACAAACAAATAGTCACAAGAAGAAAGGCACCTCGCAGGTGAAGAATAACGTGTATCCCGAGTTGATTGTCGACCCCACGCGCACTGAGTCGGTGGTGACAACCTCGGGAGCGGTGTTGCTGACGAAAACCGTGCAGGTCTGCGGCCTGGGCGCCGCCCTGACCGCGGCAATGGCGCCATGGCGAACGACAGCCACGGTCCATGATCCGGCCAAGATCGTGCTGGATCTGGCGATGACCTTGGCGACCGGTGGTGACTGTGTGGCCGATGTGGCCACAGTCCGTGCTCAACCACAGTTGTATGGGCAGGTGGCCTCTGATCCCACGATCTCGCGGGTGATCACCCGACTCGCTGCTGATGTCGAGGCGGTCAGTACCGCGATCGGTGCGGCTCGCGCCGCCGCGCGGGAACGGGTGTGGGACATCGCCCGCCCACTGGAAGGCGCCGCGGGCAGCGTCGATGGCGGGCTGGTGACCGTCGATCTCGATGCCACGACCGTGACGGCCGGATCGGCCAAAGAACAGGCCCAGAAAACGTATAAACGGGTGTTCGGGCATTCCCCGATGTGTTCGTTCGTCGACCACGGCGCCTACGGCACCGGGGAAACACTGAACCTGGACCTGCGGCGTGGGGGCGCCTCCCCCAAGGGTGCGGACATGCACATCGCCGCCACCGAAAGGGCGGTGGCGCAGTTGCCCGCTGCCGAACGCGCCCACGTGCTCATCCGTACCGATTCGGCCGGGTGTGCCAAAGAGTTCCTGGCCTACCTGGCCGAGCAGAATCTGCAGTACTCGGTCGGGTTCACCATCACCGAACTGGTCAAAGAAGCCCTAGACGTGCTGCCCGAGGCTGCCTGGGTCACCGCGGTCAACAACGCCGACGCCGATCCGCGAGCTGATGCCCAGGTCGCCGAGATCACCCGCTACCTACCGCCGGCCACCCGTGCCGCAGAACCCGGCTACAAGTCCTGGCCATCGGGGATGCGGCTGATCGTGCGCCGCGAATATCCCCACAACGGAGCCCAACACCTCATCACCGATATCGAGGGCCGCCGCTACACCGTGTTCGCCACCAACACCCGCGGCCGCGGCTGGACCCTACCGACCCTGGAACTACGACACCGTCAACGCGCCCGCGCCGAGGACCGTATCCGCTGCCTCAAAGACACCGGCATGGCCAACCTGCCCTTCGAGGAATTCGCCAAAAACCAACTGTGGCTCGACATTGTCGCCCTAGCCTCCGACCTACTCGCCTGGACTCAAACCCTCGGCTACACCCGCCACGACCCCATCCGCCGCTGGGAACCCAAACGCCTACGCCACCGCCTACTCACCGTCGCCGGCAAAATCATCACCCACGCCCGCACCACCACCCTGCGACTACCCACCGACTGGCCCTACAACCACCACATACACCACGGCTGGCAACGCCTCACCGCCTAACCAGCCCCCTGTCACACGCACCCGGTCACCGCAGCCCCCACCCCCACCAGGAACTGAGAACAACCAGCGAACCGAACGCTGGCGACCCACCCTGCCCACACACCAACACCAACCCCACAACCCCACACCGACCGTTGATCGACGAAAACCCAGCCACCCATGAAAGATTCAGGCTCAGGGAGCTGAAGAAGGTTCGCTTCGCTCGCACCTCAGGGAGCAGAAGAAGGCTCTCAGGGAGCAGAAACAGCGCGGTTACGGACCACGCCGGTCAGCGCAGCGTGACCTGGCGACCGCGAATGCCGTTGCGGGAGCTGCGCTGTTCGATCGTCAGCGGCGAGGTGTCCGCGAGTGCTTCGCCGAGGCGGCGATCGAGCTCGTTGAGACCCGCGTACCACTCTTCGTGGTGCATCTCGTTGTCGAGGTCGAAGACCGGGACGAGCAACCCGTGGGTGCGGAACGATCCGGCGAACCGGGAACCCTCACCCATCGTCAGATGACCGGCCGCGTGGAGCCGGGCCATCGCCGACATCAGGTCGTCCTCCGGCTCGGGTCGAATCCAGCGCAGGTGCGCACGTTCGCCCGCATCGACCCACCAGGGCGCACCGGCGCCGCTGTCGACCACGAGCCGCGCGGTCGGCAGCACCGAGTCGTTGGCGCGCTCGAACATGGCCGTGATCTCCGCCGGGACCTCGGTGCCCTCCACGAACCACCAGCCGAAGTCCTGGTGCACCGTGATGTCCAGGGTGGCGTCGGTCTTCACGACCTCGTCGAGGCTGGGGGCCTCGTCGGCAGCCTCGAGGTCGAACTCACTGCCGGCGTCGGCGTGAGCGGCCCACGCGATGGCCGCGGCGAGTTCGACGGTCAGCGCCGAGCGATCGGGGTCGGTCTGCAGACCCACGAAACCCTCTGTCGCACCGTCGAGGTCGCGCGCGAGAGCAGGTACCGCGCCCGGCAGGATCGTCACGATCGAGACGTCGTTGCGGGAACCGGCCGGCTCGGTGAGCTCCAACCGCGCAGTCGCCGAGGCGACGAAGGTCCGCAGCGCGACGAAATCGCATTCGGACGCGAACCCGGCGAAGGGCCGGGGCGGCGGCGCCAGAGCTGCGGCCTGGCGTGCCTTACGTGCTGCGACGCGCTCGGCGCGATTGCTTCCCGGACGTGGTCCACTACCCCGTTTGCTCTTCTTGCCCATCGGTCCACTCTCTCACGTCGGCCCGCGGCGCCCGACAGGTCGTGCGGGCGGCAGCTCAGTCGACGGTGACCAGCCAGTCGCGCACCTTCGCCGGGTGGTTGGTGGCCAGCCACCGCACACCGAGATCGGCACACAGCTGGACGTCGACCTGCTCGTCGACGGTCCAGCAGTAGGTGACCCGACCGGCGGCGGCGGCGCGATCGACCAGGTCCGGGTACTGCCGCAGGGTCATCACCGACGGTCCGATGCCGGTCGCCCCGACCGCGGTCGCGGCGCCCCCGCCCAGGACCCGGGCGGTGTCACCGAGCAGGATCGTCGGCAGCATCGGGGCGTGGCGCCGGATCCGCCAGACCCCGGCCGACGAGAACGAGATGACCACGGCGCGGCTGTGATCGGCCGACGGCGGCGTCGCCACCCCGAACTCGTGCAGCATCTCGAGGAGCTTCTGCTCGACGAGACTGCCGAACCGCACCGGATGCTTGGTCTCGATGAACAGGCGGACGGGTCGGCGCCAGTCCAGGGTCAGCGTGAGCAGCTCCCGCAGCGTCAGGATCGACGCGGGTCCACCAGCCGCATGCCAGCTCCCGAAGTCGAGCTCGCGCAGTTCGGCGAGCGTCATCTCGCTGACGATCCCCGAGCCGTCGGACGTCCGGTCGACGGTCCGGTCGTGCACGCACACGAGTTCGTGGTCGGCGGTCAACCGGACATCGCACTCGAGGCCGTCCGCACCCTGTGCGAGAGCCAGTTCGTAGGCGGCCAGGGTGTGTTCCGGACAGTCGCCCGACGCCCCGCGGTGCGCCACCACCGCCGGCTTGCCCGATCGGGAGACCTTTTCGGCCGCGCCCACGTTCACCCCTGAGTTCATCCGACCGCCACCCACCGTCTCGTCGGGACCGGGGCCGCCGCGGCGGCGTCGAACAGTGTCCGCACCCGGCGTGCCATCCAGAAGGCGAAGGCAGCCGAGACCGCTGCGCTGACGATGACCATCACCATCGCGTTCGCCCCGGTCTGCAGCGAGTCCGAGCGCCACGCGACGAGCCGGGCGATGATCGCCGCCCCGGCCGCCACATTCACCACCACCCAGGCGACCCACAACTTGCGGAGTCGTCGGCCGACGAGGTCGGCATCGAGCGCGGGGTCCTGGCCGACCCGATGCACAGCGACCTCCTGCACCACCAGCGGCGCACCGATGAGGTTGACCAGCGGCAGGCCGGCGAGCGCGGCGACCCAACCGGGCCGGCGCGGGTCGACGAGACCGGCCGCGGCGTAGGTGTCCGCGCGCAACTCCAGGACCCAGCGCATGAAAGCCAGCGTCGCCAGGACGAATCCGAGGAATGCGACGACACCGACGAAGATGGTCAGCCAGTCGGACGCGACGATGAGGAATTCGGGCAGCGGACGGTCGCGGTTGACGACCAGCAGGAGGTAGCGCACGAGATGGACCAGTGCGGACGCGGCCAGCGCAGAGCCCGCCACGTTCAGGGCGAACTGCAGTCGAACACGCGAACTCTCGAGTTTCTGGTGCGCGGTGTCGACCTCCGCCGGTTCGTCGTGCAGACCCCAGGTGGGTATGTAGACGTACCGGGGAATCAGTCGGGGGCCACGTCGACCCGAGGGGCCGCGGCGGACAGGAATCGCCTCGGGTGGGCGGCGGGCCACCCACCGGACGTTGCGACTGCGGTAGAGACGTCCGGCGGACACCGGGGCCGGGCCGGAGCGAGACGGGACGTGCGGCGGGCGCACCGCGCCGGGCGCCGGCGATCGTGCCGGCGTCTGCCGGGCGGCCAGCGCCCGCGCGGCATCCTCGACGACGCTGAGCGGTCCGCCGCATCGGGGGCAGTGTTCACGGCCGGGACGGTGCGGTGCCTGGATTCGACACCGCGGGCACAGGTCGATCATCGGCCGGCGTCGCCCGCGGGTCGCGTATCACCGATCTCGACGGGCTTGCCGTGTTCCTGCCAGGCGAGCATGCCGCCGCGGACGCAGATCCCGTCGTATCCGACCTGGGCGAGGTACTGCAGCACGCGCATCGATCGGCCGCTGGAGTGGCAGACCACGTACAGATCGTGATCGGGGTCGAGTTCGGCAAGGCGGCCGGGCACCTCGGCCAGCGGGATGTGCACGGCGCCCCGGATGTGACCGGACGCCCATTCGTCGTCCTCACGGACGTCGAGCATCACCGCGTCGGTCTGCCCGGTGAAGTCATCCGGAAGGTCGGTCACCGGCACCTGAGTGATGTCGCCCATGCTCACGTTTTCCATGGTGGCACAGAGACGGCCGGGCGCGGCGGCAGCTCGACCGGACCACTGCCCGCGCGCCCCGCTGTCATCACCGAGACGGGTGTGGAGCAAGGCGCTATGTAGACCTACATAAATTTATCCACATGTACGTCCTGGACATTTGTCCCTCGTTCGCGCACTGACCGTCTACTTGGGGATGAGACTGTGGAATTGTGGAAAAACGCTGGCCACCGGCCCGCGACTTGTGACCGCGATCACTCGTTTAGCCGAATGTGCGCGTAGGAAATTCACGAAAGTGCACACGCCGGAACGTCGTGAACTCTTCCTTCGATGAACAGCACCTGTGGATAACGTGGGGACAATTTACAAGCAAAACCATGTGAACGGGCTGTGATCGGGCCTTTCAGTCCCGGTGGAGCAGCGACAGCCGCAACGACGGGGCGCGGTCGAATGCCGCCAGAACGCCGGTCGTCACGCTCTCCGCAAATCCGGCAACCGATGTCTGGCTTCCCACGAGTCTCATGAGCAGCGGCTTCGGCGTCTCCACGACGGTGATCTCCGCGTCGGGGTACCGCTCGGCGACGACCGAGCGCATCACCCCGATCCCGTCGACGACCCCGAGTTCCGCGGCGCGGTGACCGATCCACACGTCGCCGTTGAAGAGTTCCGCGTCGGAAGCGGTCAGCTTTTTACCGCGGCGCTGCCGGACCCACGCGATGAACGCCTCGTGCAGCTGGCCCTGCAATTCCTTCAGCCATTCGACGTCCTCGGGCTGTTCGGGCGAGAAGGTGTCGAGTCGCGCCTTGTTCTCACCGGTCGTGTACAGCCTGCGCTGTACACCGAAGCGGTCGAGCACGGCCGAGAAACCGAAGCCCGACGACACGACCCCGATCGAGCCGACGATGGAGGTGTGGGCGGCGAAGATCTCATCAGCCGCGCAGGCGATCCAGTAGCCACCGGAGGCCGCGACGTCCTCACAGAACGCGAGGACCGGCACGCCCTTCTCCGCCGACAGCTGGCGGATGCGTTCGGCGATGTACTCCGACTGCGCAGGCGAGCCACCGGGCGAGTTGACGACGACCACGACGGCCCGCAACCGTTCCGTGGCGAACGCCTTCTTCAGAACCGGCTCGACGGACTCGGTGTTGACGCCGTGCTTGCCCATCCCCGCGATCCCGATCGGGCCGTCGAGACGGACGACGGCGACCTGCTCGGTCCGCGCCTTCGAGAATTTCTTCCCCACCGCCCCCAGCGGTCCTGCAGTCATCTGTCCGAGTGTAACGACGGCGACCCGCCTGCTGTTTTCCCACGCGCCGCGACAGTCCGCGACGTGGGACGCACCGTAGAATCTGCCGGGTGCAGGTGCGGTGGCTCAGCGCATTCCTCGACTTCCCCGCCGAGGTGTTCGGCAGCGAGGTGACCTTCTGGCGCGCGATCTCGGGCAGCACGGTCTCACCGCCGCGGGGTGAGCACCGCGAGTTCGCCTCGCTGGAGCCCTTCTACGGCGACCCGCATCTGCGAGTCCAGCGCATCGACGACGGACCGGGTGGAGTCCACCTCGACATCCACACCGACGACCCGCACGCCGCCACCGCCGAGGCACAGGCACTCGGTGCGACCCTCGTCGTCGACGCCGGCACCCACCTCACCCTCCGGTCACCCGCCGGTTTCGTGTTCTGCCTCGTGCCGTGGGAGGGCGAATCGAAGCGTTCCCGGCCCATCCGTTGGCCCGGCGACGCCATCAGCATCATCGACCAGCTGTGCATCGACATCCCCCCTGGCATGTTCGACGCCGAGGTCGACTTCTGGACCGGGTTCACCGGCTGGCCGACGAAGCCCCGGGGTCGGCCCGAGCTGGTCGCGCTTCGCCGCGACCCCGCGGTGACCCTCGGAATCCTGTTGCAGCGCAAGCAGGATGAGTCAGACAACGATGTGGCGACAGCGCACCTCGACATCGCCACGAATTCCGTCCCCGACGAGGTCGCACGGCACGAGGACTGGGGCGCCCGCGCGATCGAGCACTTCCCGCACTGGACGACGATGGCGGATCCGGTCGGTCGCCGCTACTGCATCACCTCGCGGAACCCGCGCACCGGCGATTGAGTCGCGGGCTCCTTCGATCCGGTTCGCAGACGTAGTGTGTCGTTGCGCTCGGCGCCACGATGTGCGACATCTGCCGGGCCCCGTCGCTCCGAGCTTCAGGTATCGACCAGGAATTCACGGAGCCGGTCGACCTCGGCGTCGACCTCGCGCCGTTCGGCGGCGGTCACCGGACGCAGGTACTCGACCGCCGGAACGTCCTCGGCGTCGAGAGACCATGTCCCTGCGAGGAATCCGTCGAGGAACACGAATCCGGGCGACCGGCCATTGGGAGTCACGGTGCGCCGGTACATCTCCGGGTCGGCGACCCGGATTCGGTCGGCCTGGGCGCCGATCACGTGGTCGAAGGGGGCGATCAGCCGCGCCGGCGCCGGCGCATCCGGGTCGGCGAGGGCGAGACCGTCGAGGTCGTAGAGAACCTCGCCGTTCGGGCCGTCGAGCCGGACGAGCTCCCAGTCCGCCTCCAGCTTTTCGACGAGGGGTCGCAACCGGGTGAGCCCGGACCACGTCTGGATGGCCTTCACGGTTGCCGGGCCGAACCCGCGCAGATACATCCGGACGAGATCGGCACGGGCTTCGTCGTCGACGACGGCCGGCACGCCCGGGCCGGCCCACTCGTCGAACAGGCGGTACGTCGGAGCGCCCCGCCCGCGCCACAAACCACGCGGGGGGACCTGGACCAGTGGCAGCCCGCACCGTGCGATGGCGGTCAGGGTCGACGCATCCTCCGCCGGATGGCGGGCAACCAGTTCGCTCCCGAGGTCGGCGACGGCGAGTTCGCGACCCGCGAGAATCTCGGCGGCGGACCGCACGACCTGCGCCGGGTCGGCGTTCACCAGTCGCTGGGCGTGGATGTCGGTGAGTCCACGCCGCAGCGTGGGCTCGGCGAGTGGACGAATCCAGCGTGCGTCCTCGGCGTCGATCAGGAAGATCGTCGCGCGCAGCAGCGTCATGCGCACGACCTCGCGGTCGGTGAGCAGATCGTCCAGCTCGAGGGGATCGAAATCCGCGATCCGCGACCACAATCCGAAGAACGCCGCCCGCGGGTCCTGGGACTGCAGTCCGACGCAGCGGTCCAGGACCTCGATGGCGTCCTCCGCGACGCGGGTGAGCAGGTGCTGGCGCTGCAGCAGGGTGCGATTCCACTGCCGCAGCGAGATCCGTTCGGTCACCGCGTGTCTCGTCGGGTCTGCGACCGATGGGTACGACCGCGCACCGCGACGTCAGGCGGGGTAGGCGACACCGGTCGCGGCATGGCAGCGGTATCCATGCGGGTTCTTCGCCAGATACTGCTGGTGGTGGTCCTCGGCGTAGTAGAACCGTCCGTCGCCCGCCTGCGCCAGCGGCTTGATCTCGGTGGCGATCGCACCCTCGCTCGCAGCGTCGAGTGCGGTCTGGAAGGTTGCGGCGGTGCTGCGGACGACGTCAAGGTCCGCGTCGGTCAGGGCGTACACGGCTGACCGGTACTGGGTGCCGATGTCGTTGCCCTGACGCATCTCCTGCGTCGGGTCATGCGACTCCCAGAAGACCTTCAGCAGGCCTTCGAGATCGACGACGGCCGGATCGAAGACCACCAGCGCCGACTCGGTGTGACCGGTCCGCGCGGTGCAGGTCTCCTCGTAGGTCGGATTCGGCGTGTACCCGCCCGCGTATCCGACCGCGGTCGTGTACACACCGGGGACCTGCCAGAAGATCTCCTCGATCCCCCAGAAGCAGCCACCGGCCAGGACGATCGCGTCGAGGCCGTCGTCGAAGCGTCCGATGCCGTGTACGTGGGAGCCGTCGGCCTCGGCCCGACCCCGCATCGGCGTTCCGAGAACGAGGTGCTCGCCCGGGACCGTGATCTCGGACGAGCGGCCGGGCAGTGCAGCGTCGGCGGCGACGAGATCCTGTTTGCGTGAACCGGCGGCGAAGAGCTGGTCGAGCCATGACATGCGCCAAGTCTACGCGCGGTGGGATACGGCCCGGCGACGACGAGTTGAGCTGACCGTTCGAGTCTGTTTATGATGGCGGTCACATCCGTGGCACTGTGATACCGATCACTCGTACGCCATCGCGGCCCGTCCGCCAGCAGGGATGTGCAGCCGTTCCAGGGACGAGAGGCGACGATGGCGACGCACGCGACCGGAGATCTCCGACGCGCCCCCGGGCTCGGTCGGACCGCTCCAGGCGCCAACTACGACGTCGCGAGGAGTTGCCGCACAAGCGCCCTGACCATTCTCGCGCTCATCGCGGTCTTCATCCTGCTCATCCTCATCTGAACCCAGCCGCCTCGATGCGGCCTGGTCAACTCTCAGCCGACGCACTCTCGCGTCGTTGACATCTCAACCGCACTTGATGTTTCTTGGCGCGGGATTGTTGCAATCACCCATGCTCTGGGGAAGGCTGGAAGCATTCGCGTGGCGCCCGGCGGAGTCGTCGGAGCCATGCGTGGACAGGGAAACGAGTAGCACCTCAGAGAGGAACATCGTGGCTGAATACACCTTGCCGGATCTCGATTACGACTACGCGGCACTGGAACCGCACATCTCCGGCAGGATCATGGAGCTCCATCACAGCAAGCACCACGCCACCTACGTCAAGGGCGCGAACGACACCCTGGAGAAGCTGGCCGCGGCCCGCGACGACGACAGCATCGCCGGCAAGGTCTACGGACTCTCCGCCACCCTGTCGTTCCACCTGGGCGGTCACACCAACCACTCCATCTTCTGGAAGAACCTGTCGCCCAACGGCGGTGGCGAGCCCGACGGCGACCTCGCGGCCGCCCTCACCGAACAGTTCGGTGGCTTCGACAAGTTCAAGGCCCACTTCACCGCCGCCGCCACCACCCTGCAGGGTTCGGGCTGGGCGATCCTGGGTTACGACACCATCGGCGGCAAGCTCGTCATCCTGCAGCTGACCGACCAGAGCGGCAACATCCCCGCCGCCATCATCCCGGTCGTCATGCTGGACATGTGGGAGCACGCCTTCTACCTCGACTACCAGAACGTCAAGCCCGACTACGTCAAGGCGTGGTGGAACGTCGTGAACTGGGCCGACGCCAACGAGCGTCTCGCCCGCGCGAAGAGCCAGGGCAGCGGCCTGGTCGTCCCGGCCTGATCCCGGTTCGCCGAACCTCAACAGCGCCGGTCACCTTCGGGTGACCGGCGCTGTTTGTTGTTCGGGGCCACGTTCTCTGCTGCGAGCAAACCCCTGCTCCCTGAGTAGCGACTTGCGAGCTTTCCCTCCGCTCCCTGATCCGAGAGTGCGACACATCCATTGCTCCCTGAGGTGCGAGGAGCGTTAGCGACGAGAGGGTCCTATAGCTTGTCAAGTGCTCCGAGGTCAGTGGTGAGGTCGCGGAACACTTCGCGGGCGATGTAGCGCTTGAGGCAGCGGAGGATGTCTTTCTTCGTTTTGTGTTCGGCGGAACGTCGCTCGACGTAGGCGCGGGTGGGGGCGTGGGATTTCATGCGTCCGACCGCGATCATGTGCAGAGCACTGTTGGCTTGCCGGTCCCCGCCCCGGTTGAGTCGGTGACGGCTGGTTTTGCCTGAGGATGCCGGTAACGGGGCGGCGCCGACGAGTTTGGCGAACCGTGCCTCGGTGCCCATCCGCTCGACGTTGTCACCGGCGGTGATCACCAGGCGGGCGGCGGTGATCGGCCCGATCTGCGGGCGCGAGAGCAGGGTGGGTACCAGCTTGCTCAGCAGTCGTGTGAGTTCGCGGGCCAAAGACCGGGCTTGTTGTTGGGCGAGTCGGTGTCGGTCGAGCAGCGACCGCGCCGCGCGCACGAACGCCGCGGCCGGCCCGGACAGATCAGCTTTCTCGGCTGGTACCGGCAAGTCTTTGATGAATGCTGCCCGCTTGGCGATGGTGCGGGCCTGGCGCGCTTGATCGGCGTACTCGGCTGGTGCGGTGGTACACAGGTCACGGATCTGGTTACCGATGCGGGTGGCTTCCTCGACGGCCGAAGCCCTTGCCACGGTGAGCATCCGAATAGATTCGACCGCGCCGCGGGTGTCTTTGGCCACCGCGGTCGCGCGGCCGGTGATGACTGCCATCGCTGCGGCGTAGGCATCGAGTTGATCGGTCTTACCGTGGGCGTAGCGGCGCGGCAGATCGGGGGTGTTGACCTCGATCACTCGCACCCCTTCGGCGGTGAGCATCCGGGTCAACCCGGCCCCGTAGGAGGCGCTCGATTCCACTGCGGCATCCTCGACGCGGCCGAAGCCACACGCCCACTGCCACAACTGGGTGTAGCCGGCGGTGGTGGTCGGGAACTCGCGATCGGCCAGCGGGCGGCCGTCGGTGGCGACGATCGCGGCGTGATGGGTCTGTTGATGGGTGTCGACTCCGAGTACCACCACTTGCGTGGTCACTGCTGTCTCAGCCATTCTGGCGGTGTCTCCCTTCACTGCGGTGTGGGATGACCTCACCGGGGCGGGTGGACAGGACAGTGAAGAGTCACGGCCTACCAGCCAGACAGGGTCCTAATCAGGTCACACCCGCCCCGGTCCTCACAGGTCACTTGGTGCAGGTGATCGACCGGAGTTCCGGGCCGACACATCTCGCCCATGACAGCACCGTCAGCCACGAAGTAAGTCAGACCCAAACCCGGTCAACCACCCACACCCATTCTCACTGCCACGAAGGGTTTGGCGACGCATCTCACCAGGACCCTTCGTGACGGCCTCCGCAAGCTCCGGCCTCCTCAGGGAGCAGTGGGTGGGCCGCTCCGAGACAACGAGTTCCGTCGCGGTCCACGACGGCCGTCGGGCCGCAGATACTGAGGAGCGAGCTTACGAGTGTCGCCCTCAGAGAACGAGCGTGACCGTGATGGCAACCGCGCAGGCCAGGCCGATGACGATGAGCGCCACCACATCTGCGCGCCCGGGGCCGGCCTGATGGGCGGTCAGGCGGCCGGTGCCGCCCCGGGCGGTGATCGCCTCGGACATCTCGGCGCTGCGTCGGAGCGCCGACGACATCGCCGCGGTGATCAGATCCATGATCCCCATCTCTGCCGACGGATGGTCGCTGCGGCCCTTGGCCGTCGGCCGGAGGCGATGCGCCGCACGCAGCATGCGCAACTCCTCGATGAGCAGCGGAAGACCCCTGAGGCACAACGCGATCGCGACCGCCCACTCGTCGACGGGCAGCCGGAGCCACCGCAGCGGGCGCATCAGCCGCGCCAGCGCCGGCGCCACGTCGGCCATGGGAGTGGTCCAGATGACGAGGATCGAACTGGCGACGAGGACGAGTGCCAAGGTGATCGCGCGTAGGAAGACCAGGGCGCCTGGGATGCCGGCGAACGACACGTTGAACGCGACGCCGATGCCGATCAGACCCCAGAACCACCACGGCGGACGAGGTATGGCGCCCAACGGGATTCCCGCGACGAGGGCGGTGATCACCACCACCGCGGCGACCATGCCCAGCGCCGGCCACGAGGGCAGTACCCAGGTCATGATCCCGAGGATCAGCACGATCACGAGTTTGGTCCCCGCCCACAGCCGGTGCACGAACGAGTCGCCGGGAACCTGCCGCAGCGGGACGGTACGCATCGTCATCGGGTTCCTCCGTCCCAGCCGGGAGCCTGGTCGATCATCTGCTGCGAATCGGGCAGGAGACGCCCGTCGACCAGCCTGACGCGCCGGGTACACACCGACTCCAACGACTCGAAGTCGTGCGAGATGATCACGATGGTCATCCCGTCGGCGCGGAGCCGGGCCAGCAGTGCGACGATCTCCTCGCGTGCCGGCGGATCGAGACCGGCCAGCGGCTCGTCCAGGACCAGCAGGTCGGGATGACGCGCGATGAGACCGGCCAGCACGACACGCCGCATCTGTCCGCCCGACAGCGCGTCGACCTTGGTGACCGCCATCCGGCGCGGCAACCCGACGAGTTCGAGGACCCGGGCGACCTCGGCGGTGCCCACCTTCTCCCCACCGGCCGCCATGATCTCGTCGGCGACGGTGACCTTCTGCAGTTGCAGACGCGCGTGCTGGAATCCGAGTCCGACCGCGCCGACCCGCTCCGTCATCGGCGTTCCGGCGTCGAAACCCGCTCCGGGAGTGATCTTCTCGTGGATGTCCAGCAGACGGCAGGTACCGGTCCCGGGCAGAAGCAGGCCGGCCATGATCCACGCGAGTGTCGTCTTGCCCGATCCGTTGCCGCCGACGACGAGGAGTCCCTCGCCGCGGTAGACCGTCAGCGAGATGTCCTGCAGGGCAACGACCTCCCACGGTGAGCCCGGCAGGTGCGCGTAACCCACCTGGTCGAGCACGAGGAGCGGCCCGCCGATCCGCGAGGTCGGTGCGGGCGGGGGCGACGGGCGCGGGTTCGGCGCGCCCAGGTCGGCGTCGGGACCCGGCATCCAGTCGGGCGCGTGCGGCACGAGGCGTCCCCCGGCCAGGTGGATCACCCGATCGGCCGCCGCCGCCTCGCTGCCGCGGTGCGTCACCAGGACGACGGCGATCCCCCGGCGTGCCGGGAGGCCCGCCAGCAGCGCCAGCAATTGTCCCCGGCCTTCCGGGTCGACCATCGACGTCACCTCGTCGGCGATGAGGAGCTGCGGATCCCGGGCGAGCGCCGCGGCGATTGCCAGCCGCTGTTGCTGACCGCCGGACAGGTCTGTGGTCTCCCGGTCACCGAGTCCGGCGAGACCGACCTCGTCGAGCAGTGCTTCGACGTCGACGTCGACGCCGGGCGGCAGACCCCAGACGACATCGTCGGCGACGCGGGAACCCAGCATCTGTATCTCGGGACGCTGCAGGACGAGCGCGGTCCCGCCGTGCGCGCCCAGACCGGGCAGGCCCGGCCGGTGGACCACACCGGTGGACGGGTCACGCCCGGCCAGGATCTTCGCCAGCGTCGACTTCCCGGAACCGTTGGCGCCGACGACGGCGACGAACTCACCGGGATCGATCCGCAGGTCGATGTCGTGCAGCACCGGGCGCGCCTCCGGTGCGTAGGCGAATCCGACATGTTCGAAGACCAGCGGAAGCGGCGCGATGCCCGGATCGTGGGCCGCGGTGACCACCGCGGCCGGGGCGAACCCCGACGGGACGGCGTCGAGTGTGTCCTCGCTCGGCACGTCCCGCAGCCTGCTGATCACGGAACCGAGGATCCACCACGCGACGAGCAGCGAGATCGCGGTGCCGAGGGTTCCCGACACCCAGACCCACACCCACCAGTCGTCAGCGATGCTCCGGCTCATGGCGTCGAGCCCATCGGCGACGCCGCCGGTCGGGCCCCATCCGTGCAGCCACTTCGCGACGCCGTGGATGGAGTTGGTCATCGCCTCGATCGTCAGCTCACGCAGCGGCACCAGGATCAGGAGGATCAGCACGGAGATCCCACCGAGCACCGGCGAGGCGACCAGCGTGGCGACCCCGAGCACACCGATCCCCCGGCCCCGGCGCTTGATGTCGCCGACCAGGCCGCCGACCAGCGCGGATCCGAGGACGGTGGCCATCGCGCCGGTGCCCGCCATCGCGAACGCGACCGCGGTGGTGGCGACCGTGGCGGTGACCAGGGCCCGCGGCCGCGTACGCGCCGCGATGAGTGCGAGCGGCACCGGGGCGAGCAGTCCGGCGGCCTGGGCCAGTGGGATGACCGACGCGATGACCACCGCCGCGACGGTCAGTCCGCCGAAGATCGCGACGGACGCGAACTCCATGGGTCGCAGCGGGGGCGAGTTCTTCACCGGTCCAGTGTGCCTGGTGTCGTCGCCCCCGCCGGCGGGGACAGTGCTCCGCGACCACCGCTGTCGTTCGTTCGCATGTTAAAGATCCATCACAACACGGTGATTCGAGTTGTCGACGCCTCGTCACCGGTGGAAGGTCTTCTCACCAGGGTCGGCCGTCGGTCCCCAGTCCGTGGATCACCCCGAGGTCGTGCCCGGGTCGGAGGAGGACATGATGCAATCGATTCCGATCGGCCTCACACCGTTCCAGCACGAGGGCACGCTGAACGGCATTCTCATCTCGGGCCGCTGGCCGGAGTCGACGCTCGAGTGGACGCAGACGCTGGTGGCCTCGGTCCGGATCGCCTGCCGGCCGGGTTTCCTGCCCACGACGACGATCTTCGGCGTGGTCGAGCAGCGTCCGGAGCAGGGTGAGGCGGACACCGTCGGGATGATGGTCGCGATCGGCAATGTCGTCGACGACAGCTTCGTCGAGGCGGGCCGCTTCCTGAACAATCCGCCGGCGCTGGTCATGCTGCATCCCCCGTCGCAGACGCGCCCGTCCCTGCCCGAGTGTTCCCAGGTCGCCTCCGGCTGCGTGCTGCTACCCGGACTCCCCGAACTCGGGCTCGAACACCGGGCGGGATGGGCCGAGGCGGAGGCCGACGGCACGGTGGTCAACCTCCGCAATCAGGTGGGTATCGACCCCAACGCCGACCCCGACACCGCCGTGCTGGCCATGCTTCTCGCAGCGTAGGGCGGGGCGGCTGTCCGAAGGCCATACGACGGGTCACCGACCCCGTGGATACGGGTCCCCGAACATCTGATTTTGATGGCCCTACCTGCGGAAATACGGGTCTTCGACGAGTTGCTTCCGCGAGTTAGCGCTGACTAACCTGGCGTCCGTGATTGCCGCCCTGCTCCTCAGCTTCGGCGTGATCTTCGTGGCCGAACTCGGTGACAAGTCACAGCTGATGGCGATGACCTACGCCCTGCGCTATCGCTGGTGGGTCATCCTCCTCGCGATCACTGTGGCCACCACCGCAGTGCACGCGGTCTCGGTGTTCTTCGGCCACTTCCTCGGTCTGTCGATACCCACCACGCTCCTGACGATCCTCGCCGGCCTGGCGATGCTTGTCTTCGGCCTCTGGACGCTGCGCGGAGACCGGCTCGACGACGAGGAGTCCAACCGGGCGACCCGCGTCGGCGCCTCGGTGTTCTTCGCCGTCATGTCGGCGTTCTTCCTCGCCGAACTGGGCGACAAGACCATGCTCGCGACCATCACGCTGGCCACCGACAACGACTGGCTCGGGGTCTGGATCGGGTCCACGCTCGGCATGGTCGCCGCCGACGCTCTCGCCATCGGCGTGGGTGTGCTCCTCGGCCGCCACCTCCCCGAGCGCGTCATCGCGATCGGCGCGGCAGTTCTCTTCTTCGCGTTCGCGGCCTGGCTCATCACCGACGGTCTGATCGGTGCGTCGGTGCCCGTGATCGCCGGCACGCTCAGTGCAGTCGTGATCATCACCGGGATCGGCATCGTGCTGATCCGCCGGGAGAACCGCCTCCGTTCCGACGAGAGCGTCCGAGCGCTCGTTCGGTAATTCAGGGGGTCTTTCGCGGTTGGTGCGAGCCGTCTGACTATCGTGAAACTGCAGCACGAGCCGGAGCGGCGTCGCCGACGACGGCGGCGCGGCCGGCAGGAGAACGGGTCGGGTACCGCGAAAGGATCACCTCACACATGGACGTTTCAGGCGCTTCCGTACTGGTCACCGGCGGGGCCTCCGGCCTCGGTGCGGCCACCGCACGGCGTTTCGCCGCAGCCGGCGCCCAGGTCTTCGGCCTCGACCTGCAGGCCTCGATCGACAAGGCCGCGCCCACCGACGGAGTCACGCTGGTCGCGGCCGACGTCACCGACGAGACCCAGGTCCAGGCCGTCATCGACACCATCGCCGAGTCCGGGGCACCGCTGCGTGTCGCGGTCAACTGCGCCGGCGTCGGCTGGGCCGCACGGATACTCGGCAAGAAGGGCCCGCACGAGCTCGACCTCTTCCGCAAGGTCATCGACATCAACCTGGTCGGCACCTTCAACGTCATGCGACTGGCCGCCAACCGCATGCAGGAAGAGTCCACCATCGACGGCGACGGTCAGCGCGGCGTCATCATCAACACCGCATCGGTGGCCGCGTTCGAAGGCCAGATCGGTCAGATCGCCTACGCGGCGTCGAAGGGTGGTGTGCACGCGATGACCATCTCGGCGGCTCGCGACCTCGCACGCGTCGGCGTGCGCGTGTGCACCATCGCCCCCGGCACCATCAGCACGCCGATGCTGGCTGGTGTCACCCCCGAGTTCCAGAAGACCCTCGCCGAGGGCATCCCGTTTCCGCAACGTCTCGGCGAGCCCGACGAGTACGCGCAATTGGCGGAATTCATCGTCGCGCACAACTACCTCAACGGAGAGACCATCCGCATGGACGGCGCGATCCGGATGGCGCCGCGCTAGTCCGACCGACCCGCCTTGTTCACCTGAGGCGACTTCGCCTGTTCGAGGGCCGGCCGGCGCGTCACCGGTCGGCCGGCTCCTCGACCAACTGCACGGCGTCGAGCGCCCGGGCCAGTCTGATCAACGGCACGGCATCAGCTTCGAGACCCTCGCCATCGGCCGGCGCCAGGTCTCGGACGGCACCGCCGTCACCCTCTCGCGGATCGTGTCCGGCCACGGCGGCCCGCAACAGCCTCGCCTGCACCTCGGGTTCGGCATACCCGAACACCGCCGGGACCCGAGGACTCAACTGCGTCAACGCGTCTCGGGTCTCGACGACGCGCCGATGCAATCGGGTGGTCGGTGTCAGCCGGCCGGCATCCGGTAGCACCACTTCGGGGACCGCGTCGGTCACCAGTCGCCACAGGGGCACGAGTTCGGCGTCGAGGCGTCGACGACGCCGGTTGGCCGCGACCGACTGAACCCGCGCGTAGACCATCGGATAGCTGATCCCCATCAGGAACGTGACGACGCCGACGATGGCGACGGCCCGATTCGTCGTCAGGAGCCACGGCGACCGAACGACGTTCGTCGCGGACACGATCACGAACACGATCTGACAGACCGCGCCGACCGCGAGACACGTCAGACCCGTCATCAGAAGGCCAAGGGACACACGGAGATAGCCGTCCGCCGTCGCATAGAACTTGCGGACGCTGTTGACGCAGGCGACGAAGCCGTAGGCGAGGTAGCCGCTGGCGATCAGCATGAACAGCGCGAAACCCCAGTTCTGGACGGTCCATTCGTCGATGGTCGCGGTCCGGATCTCGACCGGGATGACCATCATGGTCACCTGCAGCCCGACGAGTGCCACGACGAGGGGCAACGCCTCCCATCCGGCCCGGCGTTCGCGCGTGACCTTGCCGGGGAAGAAGAACACCACCACGAGCGCCGCGACCCCGATCGCGAGGAGCGCGTAGAACGCCACCCTCGACAGGCCGGTGAAACCGACCTCGTTGAGCACGTCGGCGACCGAGTCGTCGACGACGACGAATGCGAGGGTCAGCGCCGCCACGGCGATCATCATCGCCAGCGGCTGCAACCCCCATCCCGCACGGCGGATCTGATCGAGGCGCCAACAGAACGCGAGGGCGAAGACGACCGCGGCGACGGCGTTGACCGCGCCGATCCCGACGTCCACCCCGGAGGCCAGCAGATTGACCGTCGGGCCCCCGCCCGCGACAGTCATCACGCCCAACAGGGACTCACATTCTTCCCGGTGCCGCAACCGACCGGCGTGTCACAGCCATCCGCGATGACCCCCCAACAGTTTCTGGAGTCCACGCAGTTCGCCGTGCGACGCGGTGCTCCCGACGCCGGTGCCGGCGTCCTCGGCCCAGCCGAGAATCAACGAGGCGAGCATCTCGGCTTCCCACTCGGCGTCGTCGGAGTAGCACGTGCGCCGGAGCGCGGCTGCCGACTCGTCCTGCGTCAGGGCGGCGATCCCCGCCGCCGAGGCCTCACCGAGGATCTGATGGCCGGCGATCAGATGGCCGAACTCGTGGACGACGATCTGGTTGCGGTGCAAGCGTGAGGTGTGGGCCTGGTGGAAGAAGTAGTCCGCGTCGGTCGCGGCCAGCCAGATGCCGTTGGGAACCCCCGCGGGCAAGGCATGCTCGATCAAGCGGATGGGCCGACCGCGACGGTCACCGTACCGTTCGCAGAGTTGAGCCACGTCGAGGGGCAGATCGAGATCGAGCCCCTTCAGCTCGGCGCGGCACAATGCGCGCAATGCGCGCTCGGATCGACGCATGAGCTCATCGAATCACGAGCGCGCACCACGCCGGAATCCACCCGCAGCGATCGACTTCGCTGGCCTGTCCGGGCCGACACCCCTCGGTCCGGAACGAATGGCTCCGCGAACGCCTCACCGGCGGTCAGTCGTCGCTGTGGTCTCCGACGACGCGAAGCCGCGAATCGGCCGACGGCTTGGTGTCGCTCAGACCGGCCGCGATCACGTCCGGCGGATCCTTGGGCAGACCCTGCTGCTCGCGCAGCACCTTGATCAGCTCGTTCACCACCGTGACCGAATCACTCGACAACCCGGCCAGGCGGAAGGCCGCCAGCTGGACGTTCGTGTCGGCCTGCAACCGCATCAGATCGATCTCGTCGCGGGTACGCTGCGCGGCCCGATCCTCGAGAAAGTAGTGCACGTCGACCCCGAAAGCGGCCGCGATGCCCTCCACCGTGCGGAACGAGGGAGACTTGGCCTTCCCCGATCGCAGTTGGCTCAGATACGACTCGCCGAGTCGGAAACCCCGCTCGGTCGATCGCGCCGCGATCGCCTTCGCGCTGTACGCCCTACCGTTCGGACCAGGAACCGTCCGGAACAGTTCCTCGAGCCGCCGGGCGAACAGCCCGGGGTCGAGAGCATCCGCGTCCGTCGTCCTCGAACGATCGGAGTCGGTGCGTCCGGTGTCGCCCATAGGCTTCTCCGCCCCTCCTGAAGTCATGACAATCTTCTCCGAAACGCAAAATTTGAATTTGCAAGCATTAAAGCCCGCTGTACACGGCCGTTGCAACGATCGGTACGATCAGAAAGTACCGGACCGCCGCGCTCTGCGCGTATCACCTGTAAAGATGGTGTAACGATCGATAGTGTGGCGTTCTTCACATTCATGGGGGTCATGGGTTGCCGACGCGGATCCGTCAGATGAACATTCGGGTTCGGCCCGCGGTGCGCGTCGATCCGCCGCATGGTGTCAGCGACGATGTTTCACCCCCTCGACTGTACGCCTGACGAACGATGAGCCACCGTCTCCCGACCCCCCGCGGCGCCCGTGCCAAGCCGCGTGGTCTCGCCGTCCTTCTGATCGCTCTCGCCGCGATTCTCTTCATCGTCGTCGCGCCCGGGGTGGCCTCGACAGCCCCACCCGGCCCCGATGCGCCAGGCGCGGACTGGGCCGGTGACGCCCACTCCGACTCCGACTCCGACTCCGACTCCGACAGCGATCCCGATGACACGGACGAGGTCGACGACACCGACACCGACACACCCGCGGGCTCGGCAACCGATGACCCCGAGACGACCGAACCCGAAACCACGGACCCCGAGACCACGGACGAGTCCTCCGCACCGTCCCATCCCACGGGCTGCGGTTGTGGATCGTCGCCCATGCCAGGGACGTCGGACACGACGAGCGAGACCACGACCACGACCACGACCACGACCACGACCACGACCAGTACCGGCGATCCGGATCCGTCGACGTCCGGGCGCGAAACCACGTCCGGGCGCGATGGCGACGGTGACGACCCGTCCCGCGGCACCCGCCGGGAGGAGGACGCTCCCTCGGCGTCCGATGGCGATGTGAGCGGGTCCGACCTGGCCGGGGTCCCCGCGAACACCGGTCCGGCCGTCACCGACGTACCGACGGTCGCCCCGCCTGGTGGAGGTGGTTCGACCGGGCCGACTCCGGACTCCGGCTCCGGCAGCGGGCCGGACACCGATCGTCGTTCTCCACAGCCCGACACCGGCGTCGAAGCCGACGGCACCGACACCTCGCAGACGGTTGCGGGTGCAGCGGGTCCGCCGGTCGATCCGCCGCAGGCCTCGACCGGTGTGCCGGAGGACTCGACGTTGACGTCGGTGCGGAAGTTCGTCCTCGGCGTGGCGCCGGGAGCACTGTTGCTGCTCGGCGCCGTCGCCCTGCTCGGCAGCGGGTCGTTCCTCGACTCGTTGCGCTCGATGCGTCCCTGAGACGCGGCGGCGAGACGTTCGACCCAACGGTTCGGCTGAGGTCGTCAGCTCGCCCGGAACCGGTCGAGCAGATCCCGCTCGTGCGGCACCTGCGCGGCCGCGCCGTCGGTCATCCACTCGCGCAACACTTTTGTGGCACGGACATCGTCTTCGTTGTATTCGAGAAGTCGCCGGCGCTGCCCGTCGTCGGGGCGCCCGCCCCCGAGCGCGACAGCCGCCCGGTACCACTCCATCGACGCCTCGCCGCTCGCGTCGTCGTCGCGCCACGAGAACCCGGCGACCGGCGCCACTCGTTTCAAGCCCTTGCCCCGCGGGCAGATGAAGTTCTCGCCGACCGCCTCGTAGATGTCCACCCATTCCGACGATGCGATGAAGGCCTGGACCTCGGCGCGCGCCGGGATGCCCGGCTCGCCGGCAAACCTGTCGGCCGACCCCAGCAGCCATCGGTTCTCCGCCTGCTGGGAGTAGCAGTAGGCCGCGAACGTCTTCCCGGCCTCGCGGGCGGCGGCGCGTTCGGCCATGAGCCATCCCCAGAACTCGGCGAACGACCGCGCTTCGTCGCGCGTGGGCAGCGGATCCCAGGTGACGAACGGGCGGTACTCGACGGGCGCGGACGAGTCGGTGGTGTCGGTGCGCAGTGTCCCCCACAGATACGCCCCGTGCTCGCCGTAGCTCTCCATGTCGACGTCGATCTCGATGTCGGCGCGGTGGACCCGCGGCGAGTCGACGCGCCGGACGAGCTCGGTGCCGGTGAGCCAGGCGATCGCGTTGATGATCGCGTCGCCGAACCGGACGCCGCCCGGCCAGCCCTCCGGTGGGGCCCCGCGCTGTGCGGCCAGTTCGTCGATCGTCGTGATCCCGGCATCGATCAGGACCGAACCCTGGTTGCCACTCGCCACGAGACTGACGTCGCGCTTCTCCTCGAGCTCCGGTCCGCAGCGCACCCACCACGGGCACGAACGGCATTCGCTGATCCGGCGGGGCTCGGTGGGGACCTTCCCACCCGCGACCGCGAGCCGATGCTCGAGGATCGCCGAGTAGTCCTCGAGCATCGCCCCGGTGTCCAGGACGACGATGCAGTCCGCGTCCACGCCGATCACGCCGCCGCGCAACTCCGTCGTGTCGGTCGACGACGCCCTGCCGATCTCCACGAGCATGGCGGTGAGATGAGCCAGCCGGAGGTTGTCCCGTCGGTTCGGCCGGCCGGTCCGATACGGGTCGGGGCTCGGTGCCCACATCCAGAACGGACTGGTCACCAGGCTGGGCGCACGCCCGTCCGGTTCCGGCGTCGATTTCGCCGGCTGGCTGACCCGGTGGTTGACGACGATGACCGGTGTGTAGCCGTCCCCGACCCGCACCAGCAGTTCGGAATGGCCACGGCGCCCGTGCTCCCGGTCGGTCGGCAGGGTCGCGTTCCAGATCCACGACGCCCCGGCGTCGCAGGCACGCAGCGTGGCCGCGACGCGCTCAGCGGTGCTCGCATCGGCGTCGACGACCACGAACGCGCCCGGCTGATCGCTGTGTACCCCGCGGAGCAGCTCGCGGATCGCCGCTCGATGGTCGGCCGCGGCCTCCTTGCGACGCTGCACGCCAGGCGGATCGGGTTCGTCGGCGGGACGTCTGTCGTGCGCGAAGTCGAGGGCGACCCGGTGCTCGCAACCGGCGAGGTCGCGCGGCGACAACACGACAGGGACCACGCCATCCCTTTCCGGGCTCGAACGGACGGACACGTGGTCGGATACAACCACATGTCATGCTTGTACTTGTTATCACGCGCGCCTGACGTCGGGAGCGAAGCGAGCGGGGCCACCAAGTGCGGCGCCGGACGCGATCGAGCGAGCCGGTCGACACCGGCGCCGGGAGCGGAACGAGAGCAGGCCGGGGGTCGACTGCGGTCTTCTCGGCAGCAGCGAAAGGGCATTCGATGGGATTGTTCTCCTCCGACGGTACGACTCGTGCTCAGCGCAAGGCAGAGGCCAAGGCTCTCAAGGCGAAAGCCAAGCTGGAGGCCAAATTCGACGCCAAGTCGCGGCGCAAGGAACAAAAGGCCCGGCGCAAGAACGAGCACAAGTACTTCCAGAAGGAGATGAAGGCCGAGCGCAAGACCGCCAAGCAGCTCGCCAAGTCCCAGACGAAGGTGAGCAAGGCCGAGGCGAAGAAGTTCGCCGTCGAGGCGCAGGCCGCCGCCGACGCGAAGGCTCTCAGCCCGGCCAGCGTGAAGCGCTACCTCACCGTCGCCCGGCTCGTGGCACCGATCGCCGCACCCGTCGTCTACCGGGCCGCGGTCGCCGGACGCGAACAGCTCTCCACACTGCAGGCGAACCGCGCGGGGGTCTCACCGGAGGTGTTGCGCCAGTTCAGCGGTCACGGAGCGACCCTGTCCGCGCGGATCGCGACCACCCGGACGGCACTGGAAAAGGTCGTGGCGCAGGACACCAGCTCCGACTCCACGGATTTCGTTGCGGCGATGACCAAGCGCCTCGACAATCTGGACATCGCGGTGCAGACCGCCGAGACGATGTCGGCCGGTCAGCGCCGCACCGCCCACAAGTCCATCGCCGACGAACTCGAAGCCGTCGACGCCGACATCCTCGCGCGGCTCGGGGTCCGTTCCTGACCCACGGTCCGAGCCGGGTCCTCGCCGTGCCGGTGGGCGGCGGCCCGTCGGGTGAGATCGGCGAGCGATCAGCGGCACGTGTGGAACAGGCTGCGGGATCCGGTCGCCGGTGCCCGGTTCCGGGGCACACCATTAGGATGGGTGCGAACGTGTCGCGCGGCGCAGCAGTTGCCGGGCGCCTGCCGGACACTTGCGAGGGAGCGCCGTATGACCGAGCCGGATCCGAACGCCACGCCGTCCGCCGGGGAGTCGAACCAAGACGAGCAGGCGCTGTTCCCGATCGCCGCACCGGAAGAGTCCGCCTCCGCACCCGACGCCGCACCCGCCGCGCCGGTAGCGAAGAAGGCCTCGCCGGAGACGGCAGCCGCGGAATCCGGCGGCGACAAGCTCCCGTCGAAGAAGGCGGCGAAGAAGAGCCCCGCGAAAAAGGCGCCGGCCAAGAAGAGCCCCGCGAAGAAGGCCGCCGGGGCCGCACCGGCGAAGAAGTCGGCAGCCAAGAAGGCACCGGCCAAGAAGGCGCCGCCGAAGTCGGCGCCGCCCGCCCCGGAGCCAGTGGATCCGCCGACTCCGACCCCGGAACCCGAAGCGCCTCAGGTGTCGTCGGCCACGACCCCGGCGTCGCCCCCCGAGCCGCCGGTGACGCACTCCCCGAAGCCGGCCCCGACCGCGTCCTCGGCCCCCGCGCCCGCCGATCCCACGCCCGCGCCCACACACCCGCCGGTCGATGTGGTCGCCGAATCAGACGCCGCCCGTGCGACTTTCGCGCAGTTGCGTTCGGGTTCGCCCACCGAACCCCCGACCACCAATCTCACGCCAGCGTATGCCGGGCTCGCAGCTGTGGTCGCGCTGATCGTCTTCGTCGTGTTACGCCGAGTCCTGCGCTGACGGTCCCACCGCCGACGGGGCGGTGGTCGACCCGTTCGCCGGGGCGAGATCGCCGACCCGGTCGAGGACCGCGGCGACAACGTCGTCGGCGTGCGCTTCCGGCAGCCAATGGTCGGCGCCGCGCAACGCGATGAACTCGTACTTCGCGTCGACCCACCCCGAACACAGGCGGGCCGCCTCCTCGCCGATGGCCGGGTCGGCGTCGCCCCACACGAACGTGGTCGGGACGCGGACCGGCCGGGGCGCGGATCGCTTGTCGGGGAGCGGCATCGCGCGATACCAACCCAGCGCGCCGGGGAGGGCGCCGTACTCACCGATCTCACGGGCGATCCGCGACGCGAACGGTTGCGGAAGTCCCATCCGCTCCCCGAAGTCCGGTTGTGTTCGCATCGCCCAGTCGAGGAACTTCTCGGGCAGGACCGGAATCTGGAAGGCGGCCATGTACCAGGACCGGAAGACCTGTCCGTGGCGCATCGAGCGCAGGAAGGCCCCTGGGTGCGGAACAGACAGGGCGGTCAGCGTCTTCACCCGCTCGGGATGGTGCGCGGCGACCGCCCACCCGACGAGTGCGCCCCAGTCGTGGCCGACGACGTGGGCTCGTTCGAGGCCTGCGGCGTCGAGCAGGGCGAGCACGTCCGCGGTCAGTTCGCTCTGCACGTAGTCCCGTCGGCGTGCGGGGCGAGCACCTGGCGAGTACCCACGCTGGTCCGGTGCGAGGGTCCTGAACCCGTTGTCGTGCAAGATTTCCGCGACCAGTTCCCAGCACGAGGCCCGCTGGGGGAACCCGTGCAACAGCACGATCGGTTCACCGTCGATCGGACCTTCGTCGGTGACGTCGAAGGTGTGGGGTCCGCGGTCGAACCGGGTGATGCGCGTCGTCATCGATGACCTTTCTGTGTCCGATTCACACCATGGCGATCACGCGCGCCGGACCGCCGGTACCACCGGCGAACTTCGGTGCGCCGACGATCACGGTCGATTGCGTGTCCGACGGCCAAGTTGTCGCACATTGCTCAGCCGTCCCAGCGCACCCGCAGGATGCGGTCTGCGCCTTCGCCGTCGCTGGTTGTCAGGATCAGCGAGCCGTCGGGCGCAACGGCCACCCCGCGCAGGCGACCATGCTCGTCCTTCAGGGCCTCGGTTCGCGACACCACGTGGCGTCCGTCGTCAGAGAGCTTAAGGAACACCAGTCGTTCACCCTTGAGCGCCGTCAGCACGACGCCGCCGTTGTATGCGCCCCAACCGGTTTCGGGCAGGAATGCGATTCCCGGCAGAGCGATCGTCTCGTTGCCCGAACTCCAGACCGGACCGATCGCGCCGGGGACCCGTACCGGATCGGTCATCGGCACCGATTCGTCGTAGATGATCGGTGTGCGATCGGGCCTGTAGCCGTAGTTGCCCCCGGCGACGATGCGATTCAGCTCGTCGTCGCGGCTCGTGCCCTGCTCGATGGCGTACACGCGACCCGTGCCGGGCTGGACCGCCACGCCCTGTACGTTGCGATGCCCGAGGCTGTAGATCGGACTGTGCGGGTTCGGGTTACCCGGAGCGGGCGCACCGTCGAATTTGATGTGTAAAACTTTGCCGCCCAGCGACTTCCGATCCTGGGCAACGGATGGTGTGCCTGTGTCGCCGGTACCGACCCAGAGGCTGTCGGCGGTAGCGGAAAGGCCGCATCCGGCACGACTGCCGGAGGACGTCACGGGGATTCCACCGAGGACCGTCCGTTCACGGATCATCTGCGTCCAGTCCGCACTCACCCGCCACGACACCACCTTGATGGTCTGACCAGTCTGTGGGGCCGGAAGAGGTGCGCCGGCAAGAGGTTCCGGCACGACAAAGGCGCCGGGCACCGTGTACTCCGCTTGACACGAATACACACGCCGGTTGTCCGAGAACCGTTGGTCGATGGCGAGCCCCATGAGGCCCGCCTCGTGGACCGCGAAGATCTTCGACAGATCTGCTCTGACGTTCACACGTTTTCCACCGGGGCGCACCGCAACAAACCGCCCCGCGCGCTCACCGGAAAGCACGGTGCCATCGGGTGCAACCACTACACCCCAGGGGATGGTCATCCCGCCAGTCACAGCAGTGACCTGCAGCGGCACTCGAGCATGAGCCGCCGGGCCGGCGAAGAACAACCCAGCCACGACAGCCGCGGACGCGGTCATCGTCACAAGCCCACGGGCCGGTGATCGGACGGATTTTTTGCGTCCATGACGTGTTCGGGTCACAAGGCCTACCGTAACCACGCTCACACCGACGGGGCAGGACATCGGGCGTCTCGATCAGCGAAATCGTGCTCCCGAGGCACGCCAGATGGAGACGTCGCGGCCCGACCGGAGCGACCGGGTGGTGGCGACGCCGTCCGAGGTGAGGAATTTGCGTCCCTGTGAACGAGGTCGAAGGGCAATCAATCTGCCCTTCCCACACCCTGAGGTGGACGGAAATTCGTCCTACTCGACGCCCGTCGCGGGAACGAGTCATCCCACTCCCGAACGAAGCAGAGTGTGAATTCGCTTACCGCCCCGGCAGGTACTTCAACGCGCGGACGGCGGTCGGCGTGATGGCGCGGTAGATGCTCGTCGGGACCACCGGCATGCGATCGATGCCGATGAACCGCTGCTCGGCGATGGTCTGCGGCTCGGTGTACTTCAGGAGGCCCTCCTCACCGTGGCGGCGTCCCATGCCGGAGATACCCATGCCGCCCATCGGGGCCGCCGTCGACGCCCACGCCGCGGCGTAACCCTCGTTGATGTTCACCGTCCCGGCGCGCAGTTGCTCGGCGACCTGCTGCGCCTCGGCGCTGCTACCGGCGAAGACGCTGGCGTTGAGACCGTAGTCGGTGTCGTTGGCGAGCTTGATCGCCTCGTCGGTGGAGTCCACCGGGTAGATCGAGACGACCGGTCCGAAGGTCTCGTTCGCGAAACACACCATGTCGTCGGTGACGTCGGTGAGGACCGTCGGCTCGAAGAAGAAGGGGCCCAGGTCCGCGCGACGCTTGCCGCCGGCGAGCACCTTCGCGCCCTTGGCGACCGCGTCCTCGACGTGCGCTTCGGCGGTGTCGATCTGCGCGGCCGAGGCCAGCGAACCCATGTCGGCGCTGAAATCGTAGGAGGCCGACAGCTTCATCGTGGAGACATACGCAGCGAACCGCTCGGCGAAGTCGTCGGCGATCTTCTTGTCGACGTAGATCCGTTCGATCGAGATGCACAGCTGCCCGGAGTTGGAGTACGACGCGCGCGCCGCGCCGCGCACGGCGTTGGCGATGTCGGCACTCGCGGTGACGACCATCGGGTTCTTGCCGCCGAGTTCGGCCGAGAAGCCGATGAGCCGACGCCCGGCCTGTTCGGCGAGGGTGGCCCCGGTCTCCGAGGAGCCGGTGAACATCACGTAGTCGGTGCTGGCCATGATCGCCTGTCCGACAACGCTTCCCGGCCCGGGCACCACGGCGTACAGCTCACGCGGCAGACCCGCCTCGTACAGCAACTCGGCCAGGGCCAGCGCGCAGTACGGCGTCTGGCTGTCCGGCTTGATCACGACGCCGTTGCCAGCGATCAGGGCGGCCACCGCATCGGACACGGCCAGTGTCAGCGGGTAGTTCCACGGGCTGATGATGCCGACCACACCCTTGGGCAGGTAGCGCACGCGCACGCTGGTCGCGCCCGGAAGCATGCCCTTGACCTTGCGATCGGCGAGCAGCTTGGGCCCGTTCGTCGCGTAGTGCCGCGCGGTGATCGAGACGTCGATGACCTCTTCTTGCGCGTAGATGCGCGCCTTGCCGGTCTCGGCCTGCGCGATGTCCATCAACGACGCCGCGTTGCGGTGGACCAGGTCGGAGAAACGGTCGATGATCGCGGCGCGGTCGGCCGGCGTGCGGGCCGCCCATCCCTCCTGCGCCTGGCGGGCCCGAGCGACCGCCACCTCGAGATCGTCGGCGGTGGCGACCGGGATGGTCGCCATCTCCGTCCCGCTGAACGCCTCGAGGACGGGGCGCGTGGGACGACTCGCGGCGTCGTCGATGGCGACGAGCGCACCCAGGCGAGCGAAATAGTCGGCGGTGGGCTTCGGCATGGCGGTGCTCCTCAGCGCTGTGCGGGTGTCCGGTCTTCGATGTCGATCGTGGTCTGCGGTCGGGGCTCTACTGGTTGTCTCCCGCCGCGACGAGCACGATGCCGTCGTCGTCGGAGTAGACGATGTCGCCGGGGGTGAACGTCTCGCCGCCGATGGTCAGCGGGACGTCGCGTTCACCGGCGCCGGTCTTGGTCGACTTGCGCGGGTTGGTACCCAGGGCCTTGACCCCGATCGCCATCCCGCCGATGGTCTTGGCGTCGCGGATGGCGCCGTTGACGATGATCCCCACCCAGCCGTTGGAGCGGCCGAGCTCGGCGATGAGGTCTCCGACCAGTGCGGTGTGGACCGACGCGTCGCCGTCGACGACGAGCACCCCGCCGGGGTTGGATTCACCCAGAACCGACTTCAGCAGGGCGTTGTCCTGGAAGCACTTGACCGTCGACACCCGTCCGACGAACTCCCGGTTTCCGCCGAACTGCGTGAACTGGGTGTCGCAGCTACGGACGTCGGCGCCGATCTCGTCGACGAGGTCGGCCGTCGGGGTGAAGGTCAGCTCGCTCATGCCGAACAGTTTAGGTGTAACCGCAAGTAGCTGGTTACTCGCGGGTAGGGATGGGCCGCACCCCGCCGATGATCTCGGCGACGTCGTCCGGGCGCTCCGACACGAGGAAGTGCCGCGCCCTCGGGAGTACCGCGATCTCATCAGCGTTCAACACCTCGGCGTACCGTCGCTGCTTCCATTCCCAAAAGTGGCGCCACCCCGGGAGCCTGGACGACGCCACGACGACGATCACCGGGACGTCCGGCATCGGCTCGGACCGTCGCAGACTCCGCAACGTCTGGTTCATCGACCCGAACGCGGCGTTCTCGACGAGAAGGGCCAGCAGGTAGGGCGGCTGCCCGAAGACGCGCGTACTCCATCGGCGCTGCTGCTCGCCTCGACCCTCCGGTGGCGCGGGCACGACGCGGCTCCACACCTGGAAGCTCGGCCAGCGACGTATCCCGACGCGGCTCGTCACCGCGCGCGCCGCACCGACCACCCGATGGGCGTTGCCCACCCGGAACGACAGCGGGACGATCCGCCACGGGAACAAGACGAATGACCCGTCGAGGATGACGACACCCGCGGTCCGCTCGGGATATCGGCGTGCGAACGCCTCCACATACAGCGACGCCAGCGAATGCCCCACGACGACAACCGGTTCGGCGATACCCCGAGCGTCGAGCACCGCGGCCATCCGCTCCACCTCGCCCAGCAGCGACGGATGGTGACGCCGACCGATGGGATCGGACAGCCCGTAACCCGGGCGGTCGTACCGCACGACCCGCCACGACGAGACGAGCCGCGCGACAAGCGGATCGAGGTCGAACCAGTTGCTCCCGAGCGCCGCCATGAGCAGCAGCGGCGGACCCGCCCCCTCGTCGAGCACGTGGAGCCGATGCTCCCCGACCGTCACGAACTCACCGGGTGAATCCAGACCCGCGTCGGGTGTCGTCTCGTGCACCCGTCCAGTGTGCCCGCGCGGATGGCGCGGCGTCGCCGGACGGCACGACGCGCTCACCGCCGATCCGTCAGCGGTCGTCCTGCGCGTCCAGGCAGCTCCGCAGCCGTCTCAGGCCTTCCCGGATACGGGATTTCGTGGTGGGCAGGGGCGTGTCGGTGCGCGCCGCCACCTCGGGATAGGTGAGTCCTCCGAAGTACGACATCTCGAGGCTTCCTCGTTGCAGTTCCGTGAGATGTCCGAGGCAGGTGTGCACTGCGCTCACCTCCACCGACCGCAGCACCGCTTCGAGCGGAAGATCCTGCGTCATCTCGGGTTCGGCGGCCCGGACGCCGTACTCCGACAACCGCTCGGTCTGCATGTCCTCGGTACGGACCCGGTCGACGGCGCGCCGGTGCGCGATCGTCATCATCCACGTGATCACCGATCCGCGGGTCGGGTCGTAGTCGGCCGCCCGCTGCCAGTACTGCAGGTAGGCCTGCTGGACGATCTCCTCGGCGTAGTGCCGATCACGCACCACCCGGACGGCCAGACCGTAGATCCGCGAACTGGTCAGGTCATAGAAGCGCGTGAACGCCGCTCGGTCCCCTGCGGCCACCAGAGCCAGCAGGTCGCGTAGGACCTGCGATTCTCCCCCGCCCCCATGATCCGCATTCGCGGTGGCGTCGCTCTCCCTCGGCGCCACGGTTTCAGGTATTGCCGGGTCGAGGACGAGGCACGGGAAGGCTCAGTGGCTGCCTGGGAGTCGCCGTGAACCAGATGAGGGTCGGGTGCATGTCAGCGACGGTCCGCCCGACGGTCCTGGTGTACGAGCTCTTCGACAACCACTCCGGTACCTCTCGTCAGACGTCGGGGGTCGATGAGTAGGTCGTTGGACCCTAGCGCGTCGTTACACATTGTGTTTTGTTGTAGCCCGTTGGGAGGACAGCAGGCCTTTCGAGGGGCCAGGACCATTCAACGACGGCGGAGTGGTACCCAAAACCTCTCCTCGGTGAACTACACATGACATCCGCTTACCCGGAATCGGCGCGCACACCTGGCGGCCGGGGTAGGAATACGCGGTGGCCACCTTTCGCCAGCCGGGCCCGGCGCCGGCCGAGATGCTGCGCACAGGCGCACTCGCCGTGCGTGGCGCGTTCCGTCCACGCCCACCAGACCTGCGACTCATCGACGCGATTGAGGACGCCAGGCTCCCCGACAGCGAGGTGACGGTCCGGGTGCGCGCGCTGCCCCAGGTCGCACGACGGGTGCCGCTCGCCGGCCTCGTCGAGGGAGCTCGTACCCTGCGTCGCGCGTCGTCGGCGATGACGACCTTCGTGGTCGAGCACCCCGAGGCCACGTTCTTGGTCGATCCCGGCTTCTGCCGCGACGCCCACCACCGCGTCCTGCCCGAATTGCCGACGATCTTGCGCCCGCTGATCACCCCGCCGCGGTCGACGGTCAGCACCGCCGACGGTCTCGAGCTGCGGCCGCTGCACCGCTCCCCCGACTTCGCCCTGCCGACGCACTTCCACTGGGATCACGTGTGCGGCCTGCTGGACCTGCCCGGCCTGCCGGTGTGGCTACCTCGGCCCGAACGCGAATGGATACTGGCGGGCACGCGACCACCGGTCGGCGGGGTGCGGGCGGCTCTGACCGACGGCCGACCGATCCTCGACTACGAACTCGACGGCCCGCCCGTGTCCACATTCGTCGCGAGCCACGACCTGTTCGGCGACGGCTCCGTGGTCGTCGTCGACCTCGGCGGGCACACCCCCGGGAGCGTCGGCGTCCTGGCCCGCACGTCCTCCGGCCCGGTCCTGCTCGCCGGCGATGCGGCCTGGCACTTCGAGCAGGTGGCGCGCCTGCGCCAGAAGCCGAGCATCCCCGGCGAATTCGTCGACGACGACCGCGACGCGGCGTTCGCGACGCTGCACCGGCTCCACCTGGCCCGCCACACCGTGCGCGTGATCCCCACCCACGACCACGACGCCGTCGGAGCACTCTGCGGCTGAGGCGAACTGGAGGGGCTCAAACGTGGAAAAGTCACACGCATCGACCTGTCCCGTGCGACACCTCAACTGCCACCCCGGGTCAGGCGGGTTTCGGCGAGCGGCGGCCGGATCAGAATCAGAGGCCCTGATTCGAATCCCCGCCTCGGTTGTCCCCGCCGCCTCCGTTGTCCCCGCCGGTTTCGCAGACGGCCGCGACATCTCGGGGCGTGTTCCCGGGAGTGCGGTAGGTCTGGACGGCCCACGCGACCTTCTTTTTCGTCACCGGAGACAGCACCTCGGTCCGCCGGATGCCGACCGCGAAACACCCACCGGTCATTACGAGTTTCTGGAGTTCCCCTCCATCGAGCCACCTGCCGATCCCGCTGTACGGCAGATCCGTTCCGGCAAGAGCCGGCACGATCCCGGTACGCGCGATGTCACGCGTCTGCGCCGCATTGAAGAGCGTATTGAACTCCATACGGACACCGACGTTGGGCCAGAACCAGTTCTGGTAAATCGTCGGGAACGAGCTGAAACCCGCTCCCGCAGGGGTACTCAGGCCGTGACCCTCGCCAACGGGTGCCGCCCCGGCCACACCGCCGTAGAGTCCCACACCCGACCCCGTCAGCATCACGGCCGACGCGGCGATCGAAACGACAACTCTCCGCGCACTTTTCATCTCTCTGAGCCTCCAGGTCAGCTATTCATGAGACAAGTTGCGCTGCACAGCGTCTTCAGCGTCGCACAGATTGAGGATGGTGTACATCACGCTTAGGAACGCTCATCACACAGGAGCCCAAGTCGCCAAGGCGCCTCAGGCGTCCTGCGGTTTCGCCAGCGGGAACGCGAGCGACTCGCGGATCGACTGTCCGGTGATGAGCATGACCACCCGGTCGACACCGACCCCCAGACCTCCGGTCGGCGGCATCGCGTATTCCAGTGCCTGCAGGAAGTCCTCGTCGAGTTCCATGGCCTCGGGATCACCGTCGGCAGCCAGGATCGACTGTTCGGTGAGGCGTGCCCGCTGCTCCACCGGATCGGTGAGTTCGGTGTAAGCCGTACCGAGTTCGACGCCCCAGGCGACGAGGTCCCACCGCTCGGCGACGCCCGGCTTGCTCCGGTGTGCGCGCGTGAGGGGCGACGTCGACGTCGGGAAGTCGGTGTAGAAGGTCGGGAAGGTGGTGCGATCCTCGCCGAGGTGCTCGTACAGTTCCAGGACGATCTGCCCGGCGTCCCAGTCGGGCCGGTGATTGATTTCCAGGCGGTCACACACCGCGCGCAACTCCTCGACGGAGGTCTCCGGCGTGATCTCCTGCTCCGCGCCCTCCGAGACCACCTGATGAACGGTCTTGACCGGCCACTCCCCGGAGATGTCGACGCGCTCTTCGTTTCCGTCGGCATCGGTGCGCACGATGACCGGTTCCCCGTAGGCCGCCGTCGCCGCGTACTGGATCATCTCGCGCGTCAGGTCGAGCATCTTGAGGTAATCACTGTGCGCCTCATAGGCTTCCAGACTCGTGAACTCGGGGTTGTGGCTGAAGTCGACACCCTCGTTGCGGAAGTTGCGGCCGATCTCGAAGACCTTCTCGACACCTCCGACACACAGTCGCTTGAGGTAGAGCTCCGGGGCGATCCGCAGATACAGGTCGAGGTTGTAGGCGTTGATGTGCGTCTGGAACGGGGTGGCGTTCGCGCCGCCGTGGATCTGCTGCAGGATCGGTGTCTCGACCTCGAGAAAGCCACGAGCGCCGAGGAAGTCACGCAACGACTTCACCACGAGACTGCGGGTCGCCAGCGACTTGCGCGTCTGCTCGTTGATGGCGAGGTCGACATAGCGCTGCCGGACACGCGCTTCCGGATCGGTGAGACCGGCCCACTTGTCGGGCAGCGGGCGCAGGCATTTGCCGTTGATCCGCCAGGCATCGATCAGGATCGACAGCTCGCCCTTACGACTCGTGCCGACGACGCCGCGGGCCTGGATCAGATCCCCGAGGTCGACGTCGGTACCGAAATCGGGTGTGCCCGGGATGATCCGGGAATCCTCGACAAGCACCTGCACCTCGCCGGACCAGTCGTGGACGTCGGCGAACACCACCTTGCCGAAGTCCCGAAGTCGCGTCACGCGCCCGGCGACGGTGACGACGGTTCCCTCGGGCTCGGCCTTGGCCGCCGCGATCGTATGAGTGGGTTGATCGGCCGGCGGGTACGGATCGAAGCCGCGCTCGACGAGCCGGTCCATCTTCTCGAGTCGGACGCGCACCTGTTCCGGTCGGTGGACGACCGCACCCTCGGGTGTGGCTGCCTCGGCGTCGAGCTCGGCGATGAGCGCGGGCGCGTTGACACCGGGCGGGATCGACGGCGGCCCCTGTGTGTAGTGCTTGGCCCGTCCGAACCGCGGCAACGTGATGAAACCCTCGGTCACGATCGCGGCGAGCCCCACCCGGGGCAGGATCCGACTGTCCTCGAAGCACAGGTAGCGCGACTGCCAGTCCGGCAGATACTTCGCATTCGACTTGTACAGCGACTCCATCTGGAAGAACCGCGAGCCGAACATGAGGATCGAGTAGCCCATCCGCATCACCGGCCCGGCCCCGATCTGGGGGCCCTGCTCGAAGAACGCCCGGAACGCCGCGAAGTTCAGCGAGACCTCGGTGATGCCCAATTGCTCGGAGTTGCGGCACAATTCGGCGACCATGGTTTCCACGACGCCGTTGGGTCCGTGCCGGTCACGACGCATCAGGTCGAGCGAGACACCCCGACGCCCCCAGGGCACGAAGGACAGCATGCCGACGACCCGCTCGCCGGGGGTGCCCTCGCCCATCACGGCCTCGACCAGCAGGCAGTCGCCGTCGGCGGGATCGCCGATGCGCGAGAGCGCCATCGCGAAGCCGCGTTCCTCGTCGGTGTCGCGCCAGTCGTCGGCGCGCGCGACGATCTGCGCCATCTCGGTGTCGCCGATCTCGTTGTGCCGTCGGATGCGGACACCGACCCCGGCACGACGGGTGCGGGTCACGGCCTGGCGCACCGCCTTCATGGCCGGCCCGCTGAGGCTGAACTCGCGCGTGTGCAGGATGGCCTCGTCGCCGATGTTAAGTGAGACGAAACCGGCGGCGTCGAAGGCGGCCGCGCCACGCGGGCTCGACCCCATGGATGCCGGATGCCACCCGTATTTCTCGCACAGGGTGAGGAATTCGGCGATGGCATCCGGCCACGACTCCGGATCGCCGATCGGGTCACCGCCCGCCAGTCCGACGCCTACCTCTACCCGGTAGGTGATCGCTGCCCGACCATCGGGCGAGAACACGACGGCCTTGTCGCGACGGGTCGAGAAGTACGCGAGCGAATCGTCGTCGTTGAATCGCGTGATCAGCGCCCGGATGAGCGCCTCGTCCTCGGCGGTGATGAGCCAGCGCAGCCGTTGCGACCGGAACAGCACGACGGCCGCGGCGATCAGCGCCAGGGCGCCGAACAGTCCCAGCAGGCCGTTGACGAACAGGTGGGTGTGCCGGCCGTCGAACGAGGCATCCTGGTCGATGGCGCCGAACGCCACGACCCGGTTGAACGCGTACGGCAACCGGTCGCCTCGGGTCAGCGTGTGCGGGAACGCCCACACCAGGGCCCAGCCCAGCAGCGTCGCGATCGCCAGTCCGGCGATCAGGGTGCCGAACGCCGCCAGGACGGCGCCTTTGCGGACCCGTGTGTAGAACTGGCGGTATGTCGACAGCAGGAACATCAGGGCAAGCGCGTCGATGAACAGTCCGAGGTAGATGTTCGTGCGGTCCCACCGCGTCACGCCCAGGTCGTCGGCCAGCGACGGCACGAGATAGAGCGCGTTGGTCGCCATGAACAGGATCAGGTAGATGACGCTGATCCACCAGGCGATCCGCTTGCGGGCCGAGAGCGCGACGGCGATGAGGGCGAGCACGAACGCCCAGGCGAAGCTGGTGTCGGGGAGGGTGATGAGGTAGTCGTCGACGTAGCGGCGGGGGTCGTGGATCAGATGCCGTATCGCCGGGAAGAGGCTGGACAGCAATGCGATTGCCGCCAGGACACCGACGATCGTGCCGGCGATGTGCGGGGCGCGGGACCCGAACCCGGAGGGCCGTCGGATCTTGTCGAGCAGCGCGAGGGACCTGCGGTCGGCCGCGGTGGGCGTCCGCGGTCCCACGTCGCGGTGCTCGCCGGGATTCTCGGGGTCGACCGGCGCGAGGGGGGTGTCGGTGGCCATGCGTAAAAGGTAGTCGGGATGAGAGGTATGTCCCGGCACTCCACGCGGATTGGCCCCGCCCGGCACAGATCGTCTTGCGTCCCCGACGGCCGAGGTGGCCCGGCGGGCGGTGGACCGGCATGATCGAAGCCGTGTACGACGTGACGATCCGGGACGACTCCATCCGACTCGGCCAATTCCTCAAACTCGCCAACCTGATCGAGTCAGGGGCCGAGGCCAAGGAGGTGATCGCCGACGGTCTGGTCACGGTCAACGACGAGGTGGAGACCAGGCGCGGCCGTCAGCTGACGATCGGCGATGTGGTGTCGGTCGGCGGGATGAGCGTGCGAGTCGTCGCCGAGGGAGACGTACCACCTGCCCCCTGATCCGAAGAAGCGTCCCCCATTGCTCCCTGAGGTGCGAGGAGCGATAGCGACGAGCCTCGAAGGGCGCTAGGACCGAACGCCGAACCGTCTGAGCTCGGCGGGTGTGATGAGTCGTTCCGCTTCGGCGGGGAACATCGTCGTGGAACCGCGGCGGCCTCCGAGTCGCCCGCCGGTCAGCGAGTTCAACAGAGAGCCCCGGCGGGGCGAGTGAAATGTGTCAGCCAACTTCATGACCAATCACTTCCTGATACTTCACATTCGTTACAACGGACTGGAACTTTGTTTTACTGTAGCGGCGATTCCCGGTCGTGTCGCCGGACTTTCCAGTGGCTTTCGCCACGCCCCCGCGACTGCCGACACGTGTGAATCCCGCAGCTCCGGTTCCCGAAACGGCGAGTGCCGCACACGACGGCTAGATCGATCGTCGCACGAGAACTGTTACCTCGCGCGTAGCGACGCGCCCCTCACCTGCATGAATGACCCGGGCGCGGCCAGGCGACCACTCGCCTCCGCGGGTCGCCGTCGAACGACCGAAGCCGCCGACCCGGGAATCGGGCCGGCGGCTTCGGTGTGATGGACGACGATGGCGGTCAGTGCGCCTCTCGGCAAACAGGCCGCTCGAAGCGGCAAAGGGTGGGACCCGGGGCATTGAGTCCGTCACCGTCGCGGGGTACAACCGCGCCTCCGTACGAGGTATTCCACGGGTCGACCCACTCTCCCGGCCCGCTATCCCGCGGCACTGGCGCGGCGTCGGCGGACCCGCTTCACGACGAACCAGGCGACCATGAGGACCAGCACGGCGATCACGATGTTGCTCAGCACGCCACTCCACCGTTCGAGCGCGGGGGCGATCGCCGGACCGAAGCCGAAGCCGATCCCGATCCACAGTCCGTTCCACACGCCGGAACCGAGCGTCGTGTAGGCGGTGAAACGCCAGAACGGCATCTTCTCGATGCCCGCCGGGATGGAGACGAACGACCGGACGAGCGGCACGCACCGACCGAGGAGAACCGCCATCCCGCCCCATCGGACGAAGTACTCCTCCGCCTTGTCGAAGTCGTCGTAGTCGAGCAGCGGCATCCGGCCGACGAGTCGCCGGGTGCGGTCGCGACCCAGAGCCGCGCCGATCCAGTACCAGAGCCAGGCCCCGACGAGCGAACCGATGGTCGCCGCGGCCCAGGCGAGCCAGACGTTCATGCGGCCCTCGTAGGCGAGGAACCCGGCGCCAGGGAGAACGGCTTCGGACGGGATCGGCGGCAGGAAGGTCTCGAGGAGGATCGCCACCCCGACGCCCAGCTCGCCGAGCGTGTCCATGAGGTCGAGAATCCAGCCGATGAAACCGCTGTGACCTTGCGACGGGTCGGTCTGGGCGAGTACGGCGGCGAGCTGCGTTGGCAAGGAGATGTTCCGTCTGTCCGAGGGCGGGCGGCTGGTCCCCGGGATCGGTGACCACTTCGGCCGCCACTCTAGTCGGACGTCCGATTCATCCGGTTCTCGTGCAGGTCAGCCGACCGGCGTCGTCACGCGAGGCCGGCGAGGAACCGGTTGGCCCACCGCACCGCGGTCACGCCGGGACGGACCTCGAAGTCCCGGTAGGTGCCGTGCGACCCGGACTGGAGGAATTGGTTGAACGACCTGATCTGCTCGCGGGCGCGCGCGTCACCGAGCTCCTGCGCGATCTCGCCGGGGCCGCCGAGGGTGAGCAGTTCGGAGAAGATCGCGCCCGCCTCGGCCTGATACTGCACGATCTGGCTCGGCGTCGGGTCGCTGGTCTCGGCGAGGTAGCCGACGATCCGCGTCACGTAGTAGTCGCGGGGCACGTTGCAGTAGACGTCGGTGGGTTCGCAGATCGTGAAGGCCCTGGGCAGGACCCACCCCATGCCATCGAGGCGTGGTCCGCCACTGCCCTCACCCCTCAGGGCGGGGCCGATGAGATTGTCCCGCTTCGACCGCCGCGGGTCTGCGATCAGCACGACCCCCGCGACCTGGCTCGGACGGATCGCAGCGCGACCGGTGCCGATCTCGGATGCGAGGTCACCGGCGGCGTCGGCGCCCTGGCTGTAGCCGACGAGCGCGATCCGGGTACCGGGGCATCGTCGGAGCATCTGAAGGGCGAGCCCCGTGGTGTTGGCAACCGCCTGTGCCTTGGACTTGCCGTAGATCGCCTTCTCCCACGGGAACGCCGTCGCGTCGTATCCGACGTACTGCACGCGGGTTTCCGGTCCGAGCCCGGCGGTGATCTCCCCCAGCACGCCCGGGCTGGCGCCGTTGGACCATGTCCCGGGGACCGCGAGCACGTAGATCTCCGGGCAGCCCCGGGGCGCGGCGGTCGCCGTCGGGACGGCGAGCACACCGCCGGCCAGGATTGCACACAGCAGGGCGCATACGGTCGCGATGATCCGACGCATGGTCCGTTCCCTTCGTACCAGCCGAGGAGGCAGCTTCACCGCCGAGTCTAGGTCGGGCGTCCGGCGGGCGTGTTGCCGCCTGCGGAACTCCCGGGGAACGACGGATCTGCCTACGCAGAACTCCCGCCCACCCTGAGCGGGTAAGCGGGAGTTCGGTGTCGTACGTACTACACGAAGCTCGCGATCAGCGCTGCGCGACCTGCGTGGGCACGATCGGTGCGGGCAGGTCCGACGCCCCGGTGAGGAACGCGTCGGCGGCCGCGGCGGCCGAGCGCCCCTCGGCGATGGCCCACACGATGAGCGACTGTCCACGCCCGGCGTCGCCCGCGACGAAGACACCCGGCTGACCGACAGCCGCGAAGTTGCCGTCACGCTTGACGTTTCCGCGGGGGTCGTACTCGACGCCCATCTTGTCGAGGAGGTCCTCGCGCTCGGGGCCGACGAAGCCCATGGCCAGCAGCACCAGGTCCGCCTCGAGCTCGAAGTCCGAACCTTCCACCTTCTCGAAGCGGCCGTCGCGCATGACGACCTCGTGCGCCTTGAGCCCGGTGACCTTGCCGTCCTCACCGACGAACTGCTCGGTGTTGACCGAGAAGACGCGCTCGCCGCCCTCTTCGTGGGCGGACGACACCCGGTACATGAGCGGGTAGGTCGGCCACGGGGTCGACTCGGCACGCTCGATCGGCGGCTTCGGCATGATCTCGAACTGGTGGACGATCTCCGCGCCCTGGCGCAGCGAGGTGCCCAGGCAGTCGGCGCCGGTGTCGCCACCGCCGATGATGATGACCTTCTTGCCCTTGGCCGAGATCTGGCCCTCGACCTCGTCGCCGAGCTGCACCCGGTTGGCCTGCGGCAGGAACTCCATGGCCTGGTGGATGCCGTCGAGCTCACGCCCGGGGATCGGCAGATCGCGACCGATGGTCGAACCGTTGGCGAGGATCACCGCGTCGAAGTCGGCGCGCAGCTGCTCGACGGTGACGTCGACACCCACGTTGACGCCGGTGCGGAAGACGGTGCCCTCGGCCTCCATCTGCGCGAGACGACGGTCGATGTGGCGCTTCTCCATCTTGAACTCGGGGATGCCGTAGCGGAGCAGGCCACCGATACGGTCGGCCCGTTCGAACAGCGTCACGTCGTGTCCGGCACGCGTGAGCTGCTGCGCCGCAGCGAGTCCCGCGGGCCCGGAGCCGACGACGGCCACCGACTTGCCGGTCTTCTCCGACGGCATGACCGGGGTCACCCAGCCGTTGTCGAAGGCGTTGTCGATGATCTCGACCTCGACCTGCTTGATGGTGACCGGCGGCTGGTTGATCCCCAGCACGCACGACGCCTCGCACGGAGCCGGGCACAGGCGGCCGGTGAACTCCGGGAAGTTGTTCGTCGCGTGCAGACGTTCGATGCCGTCGCGCCACTGGTCCTTGTAGACCAGGTCGTTCCACTCGGGGATCAGGTTCCCCAGCGGGCAGCCGTTGTGGCAGAACGGGATACCGCAGTCCATGCAGCGGCTCGCCTGTGTCTTCAGATGGCCCTTGTCGAAGTCGGTGTAGACCTCTTTCCAGTCCAGCAGACGCAGTTCCACCGGGCGGCGGTCGGGCAGCTCCCGCTCGGGGTGCTTGAGAAATCCTCTGGGGTCAGCCACGTGCGGCCTCCATGATCGCTTCGTTCACGTCTCGCCCGGTCTTCTCCGCCTCGGAGATGGCCAGCAACACACGCTTGTAGTCGCGCGGCATGACCTTGGCGAACTTGGTCTGGGCGGTGTCCCAATCGCCGAGCAGCGCTGCCGCGACCGGGGATTCGGTCTCGGCGCGGTGCTCTTCGATGATCGTGGCGAGGAACTCGATGTCCTCGTCCTCGAGCGGCTCGAGGTCGACGAGCTCGGTGTTGAGGTTGTCGGCCAGCTTGCCCTCGGGGTCGAAGACGAACGCCATACCGCCGGACATGCCCGCCGCGAAGTTGCGGCCGGTCTCGCCGAGGACGACGACGCGTCCACCCGTCATGTACTCACAGCCGTGGTCGCCCACACCCTCGACCACCGCGGTGACGCCCGAGTTGCGAACGCAGAAGCGCTCACCCACGATGCCGCGCAGGAAGATCTTGCCCGCGGTGGCACCGAAGCCGATCACGTTGCCGGCGATGATGTTGTGCTCGGCGACGAAGTCGTCCGGCGCGTTGCGTGCCGGACGGACCACGAGGCGACCGCCCGAGAGACCCTTGCCGACGAAGTCGTTGGCGTCGCCCTCGAGGCGCAGCGTGATGCCCTTGGGAACGAAGGCACCGAAGCTGTTGCCGGCCGATCCGGTGAAGTCGACGATGATCGTCCCGTCGGGAAGACCCTGTGCGCCATAGGCCTTGGTGACCTCATGGCCCAGCATGGTGCCGACGGTGCGGTTCACGTTGGTGATCTTCGAGGTGAAGGACACCCGCGTGCCGTGGTCGATGGCCTCGCGGCTCTGGGCGATGAGCTGCTGGTCGAGCGCCTTGTCCAGGCCGTGGTCCTGCACGCCGGAGCAGTACAGGTCCTGGTTCATGAACGGCGACTCGGGCATCGCCAGGATCGACGACAGGTCGAGCTTGCCCGCCTTCTCCGACTTCCAGTGCGCGAGCGCCTTGGTCGTGTCGAGCGCCTCGACGTGACCGACGGCCTCCTGGAGAGTGCGGAAGCCCAGGCGCGCCAGCAGTTCCCGGACCTCTTCCGCGATGTACAGGAAAAAGTTCTCGACGAACTCCGGCTTGCCCGCGAAACGCTCACGCAGCAGCGGGTTCTGGGTGGCGACACCCACCGGGCACGTGTCGAGGTGACACACCCGCATCATGATGCAACCCGCGACCACCAGCGGCGCGGTGGCGAAACCGAACTCCTCGCCACCCAGCAGGGCGGCGACCACGACGTCGCGACCGGTCTTGAGCTGGCCGTCGACCTGCACGACGATCCGGTCGCGGAGTCCGTTGAGCAGCAGGGTCTGCTGGGTCTCGGCCAGGCCGATCTCCCACGGCGCACCGGCGTGCTTGACCGAGGTCAACGGCGTTGCGCCGGTACCGCCGTCGTGCCCTGAGATGAGGACGACGTCGGCGTGCGCCTTCGAGACACCGGCCGCGACGGTGCCGACGCCCACCTCGGAGACCAGCTTCACGTGGATGCGGGCCTGCGGGTTGGCGTTCTTCAGGTCGTGGATCAGCTGCGCGAGATCCTCGATCGAGTAGATGTCGTGGTGCGGGGGCGGCGAGATGAGGCCGACGCCCGGCGTCGATCCACGGACCTCGGCGACCCACGGGTACACCTTGTGCGGCGGCAGCTGCCCGCCCTCACCCGGCTTCGCACCCTGCGCCATCTTGATCTGGATGTCGGTGCAGTTCGACAGGTAGTGCGAGGTGACGCCGAAGCGGCCCGACGCGACCTGCTTGATCGCGCTGCGACGCCAGTCACCGTTCTCGTCGTGATGGAAGCGCCGCGGATCCTCGCCACCTTCACCGGAATTCGAGCGACCACCCAGCCGGTTCATGGCGATCGCGAGGGTTTCGTGCGCCTCCGCGGAGATCGAACCGAAGCTCATCGCGCCGGTCGAGAACCGCTTCACGATCTCGCGGGCCGGTTCGACCTTCTCGATCGGAATCGGGTCGCGGTCACCGAAATTGAAGTCGAACAGGCCGCGCAGCGACGCCATCTGGCGGGACTGGTCGTCCACCAGCTTCGTGTATTCCTTGAACACCTTGTACTGGCCGGTGCGCGTGGAGTGCTGGAGCTTGAAGACGGTGTCCGGGTTGAACAGGTGGTACTCGCCTTCGCGGCGCCACTGGTACTCGCCGCCTACCTCGAGCTCGCGGTGGGCGCGCTCGGACGGGCGATCGGAGAATGCCAGCGCGTGGCGGGTCGCGACGTCGGCGGCGATCTCGTCGAGACCGATGCCGTCGAGCTGGCTGTTGAGCCCGGTGAAGAACTCGTCGACGGTCTCCTGCGAGATACCGATGACCTGGAAGAGCTGTGCACCGGTGTACGAGGCGAGGGTCGAGATGCCCATCTTGCTCATCACCTTCAGCACGCCCTTGCCGGCGGCCTTGATGTAGTTCTTCTGCGCGGTGGCGAAGTCGAGGTTGCCGAGCACACCGCGCTCGGTCATGTCCTCGATCGATTCGAAGGCCATGTACGGATTCACCGCTGCCGCACCGAAACCGACGAGTGCGGCCACGTGATGGACCTCGCGGCAGTCACCCGACTCGACGATGAGACCGGCCTGGGTGCGCTTGCGTTCCCGCACCAGGTGGTGGTGCACCGCAGCCGTCAGCAGCAGCGACGGGATGGGTGCGTAGGTCTCGTCCGACTCGCGGTCGGACAGGATCACCAGGTTCACGCCGTCGTCGATCGCGGCGCTGACCTTCGCACGCACCTCGTCGAGGGCCTTGCGCAGACCGGCGCCACCCTCGGCCACCGGGTAGAGGCCGTGGATGTGGACGCTGCGGAAACCGGGCAGCGCGTCGTTGGAGTTGATCTCCACCAGTTTCGCGAGCGTGTCGTTGTCGAGGACCGGCGACGGCAGCTCGATCTGACGGCACGACTCGGGGCCGGGGTGCAACAGGTCGGCCTCGGTGCCGATGGTGCCGCCGACGCTGGTCACGATCTCTTCGCGGATCGCATCGAGCGGCGGGTTGGTCACCTGGGCGAACAGCTGCTGGAAGTAGTCGAACAGCATGCGCGGACGCTTGGACAGCACCGCGATCGGGGTGTCGGTACCCATCGAGCCGAGTGCCTCGGCACCGGTCTTCGCCATCGGCGCGACCAGCAGGTCGAGTTCCTCACGGGTGTAGCCGAACACCTGCTGGCGCAACGCGACCCGGTCGTGCGGCATGTGCTGATGCGGCGGCGCCTCGATGTCGTCGACCGCGACCAGTCCCTGCTCGAGCCACTCACCGTAGGGGTGCTCGGCGGCGAGCTCGTCCTTGATCTCCTCGTCGGCGACGATGCGGCCGGCAGCGGTGTCCACCAGGAACATGCGGCCGGGCTGAAGACGCATCTTCTGCACGACGTCGGAGTGATCGATGTCGAGCACGCCGACCTCGGAGGCCATCACGACGAGCCCGTCCTTGGTGACCCAGATCCGACTGGGCCGCAGGCCGTTCCGGTCGAGCACGGCACCCACGACGGTGCCGTCGGTGAAGCACACCGACGCCGGTCCGTCCCAGGGCTCCATCAGTGCGGAGTGGTAGCGGTAGAAGTCCCGGTGCTCGGGCTTCATCGACTCGTGACGCTCCCAGGCCTCCGGGATCATCATGAGCACGGCGTGCGGGAGGGAACGTCCACCGAGGTGGAGCAGCTCGAGCACCTCGTCGAACCGGGCGGTGTCCGACGCACCCGGGGTGCAGATCGGGAAGATCTTCGACGCCGCGTCGGCCCCGAAGGTCGCGGTGTCGATGAGCGCCTCGCGGGCCCGCATCCAGTTCTCGTTGCCGGTGACGGTGTTGATCTCGCCGTTGTGGGCGACGCGGCGGAACGGATGCGCCAGCGGCCACGACGGGAAGGTGTTGGTGGAGAAGCGCGAATGCACCAGACCGAGCGCGCTCTCGACACGCGAGTCCTGCAGGTCGACGTAGAACTCCCGCAGCTGCGGGGTCGTCAGCATGCCCTTGTAGACGAAGGTGCGTCCGGACAGGCTCGGGAAGTAGACGGTCTCACGTCCGGGCCCGTCGGCGCCGGCGCCCTTGTTGCCGAGTTCGTACTGGACCCGCTTGCGCACGACGTAGGCGCGGCGCTCGAGTTCCATGCCCTCCGCGCCGCCCACGAACACCTGCCGGAAGGTCGGCATGGCATCGCGGGCAAGTGCTCCGAGCGAGTTCTCGTTGGTCGGCACCTCGCGCCAGCCGAGCAGGGTCAGACCCTCTGCCTCGATGACCTTCTCCACGCCCTCGCAGGCGAGGCGGGCGTCTTCCGAACCCTGGGGCAGGAAGGCGATACCGGTCGCGTAGCTGCCCTCTGCGGGCAGCTCGAAGTCCACGGTCTCCCGCAGGAAACGGTCCGGGACCTGGATCATGATGCCCGCACCGTCGCCGGTGTTGGGCTCGGCACCCGCGGCGCCGCGGTGCTCGAGATTGACCAGCGCCATGATCGCCTTGTCGACGATGTCGCGACTGCGCCGCCCGTGCATGTCCACGACAAACGCCACGCCGCACGAGTCGTGCTCGTTGCGTGGGTCGTAGAGACCCACCGGTCCCGGAGCCTGCTTCATAGTTCGCCTCACTTTGCGCGCGAGGAGTGCACGCACTACCCGTCGTCGATGTCTGGGGCCACACCGGCCGTGTCGGGCCGCGGACCACGATGTCCCCGGCGTCGTCGTGCTCCACCCGCATCGGGGCTGACCTGGGCAGAGCCGACGATCACAGCGGCGGTGAGTCCCGGTCAGCGCCGTTGCTGACGGTCCCTTCGGGCCGCATCGTCGGGACCCGAACCACCCTGCTCATCGCAGCTACCGCGCGCAGCACGCCAGAGCGCCCCCGGGCAGCCGTATGAGCATTGTGAGTCATTTTTCCACGCGAAGGGCCCACTCTCGAAATCCGGTTACCACAGAGACACCGCCGGTGCACGTCAGACGGAAATCCGGCGATTCGGGGTCCGCCCCGGAGACGGCCCGCGCGGGCGTTTCGGGAGCGTCGACGGTCGCGGCCCGATTGCGGCCGGGTCTCGCCCTGACCGATCCCGCACCCGCACGTCGTCGAGCCACTACCGTCAGGTGATGAGCGTCACCGTACCGGCCGATGAGCCCACCTCGGAAGCCGATCTCCTCGCGCATCCGTTCGGCCGCCTGGGCGTCGATCCGTACGGTTCGCGGCGTTCCCGAGCGGTCAACGCCTATCTGGCCCGCGTCACCTGGCCGATGATGACCGCGGCCGGGGTCAGCCACCCCCGCGTCACCGCGCAGATGATCCAGCGGACGCGCCCGGCATTGAACCGGACCATCGAGCGGATCAACCCACCCCCGGCCAACACCCGGGTGGAGATCGTGCGCGAGAACTTCCGGGGTGGGCAGGTCCGTGGTGAGTGGGTCATCGGCCGGCAGGCGAGCGCTCCGATCCCCGGTTCGCGGATTCTGTATTACATGCACGGGAGCGGGTACGTGGTGTGCTCGCCGCGAACGCACCGGGGCCTGGTCGGCCGGCTCGGCAACAAGACCGGGCTGCCCGCCTTCAGCCTGGACTACCGGCTCGCCCCCGAGCACGCCTGGCCGTGCGCGGGCAACGACGCCGTCCGCGGCTATCGCTGGCTGCTGTCCCAGGGGTACCGCGCCGAGGACATCGTGGTCGCGGGTGACTCCGCCGGCGGCCACCTGGCTCTCGACCTGCTCGCCGTCAACCACGCCACCGGGACCCCGCAACCGGGTTCGATGGTGCTGTTCTCGCCGCTCTACGACCCGACTTTTCAACTGGCCGTGCGCAATCAGCGCACCGGGGTACGGGACCCGATCATCGACGCGATGTCCGCCCGCAAGATCCTGCGGCTCTACACCCGGACCGCCGACCCCGATCATCCACGGATGCGCGTCCGTCTCACCCCGGACATGACCCTGCCCAAGACGCTCATCCAATACGGGGCGCGCGAGGTGATGGGGGCCGACGCCCGGGCCACCCACGACGAGATCACCGGCGCCGGAGGGGTTTCGGTGATCCAGGCCTGGCCGGACCAGGGGCACGTCTTCCAGCTGATCCCCCGCCTGTCGGCCGAGGCGCGGTCGGCCATCGACATCGCTGCGCGGTTCATCGAGTTGACCGCGCCGGTTGCTACATGATCCGAAGGGCCCCTCGTACAGAATCAAATCCGAATAATTCGCACACTCACTCTTCCCTGAACCGAAGGAATCGCAAGAGCACTGGTCCCTGAGGTGCGAGGAGCGATAGCGACGAGCCACGAAGGGCCTGGTGAGAAGCCTTGCGAGACCCTTCGCGGCTCGCTTCGCTCGCACCTCAGGGAACAGAGAATGAAGCTCGCTGCTCAGGAAGGAGGCACGAGTCTACGATCCCCGCTTCACCCCCCCGCTCCCTGAGCCTGAATCTTTCATGGGTGGCTGGGTTTTCGTCGATCAACGGTCGGTGTGGGGTTGTGGGGTTGATGTTGGTGTGTGGGCAGGGTGGGTCGCCAGCGTTCGGTTCGCTGGTTGTTCTCAGTTCCTGGTGGGGGTGGGGGCTGCGGTGACCGGGTGCGTGTGACAGGGGGCTGGTTAGGCGGTGAGGCGTTGCCAGCCGTGGTGTATGTGGTGGTTGTAGGGCCAGTCGGTGGGTAGTCGCAGGGTGGTGGTGCGGGCGTGGGTGATGATTTTGCCGGCGACGGTGAGTAGGCGGTGGCGTAGGCGTTTGGGTTCCCAGCGGCGGATGGGGTCGTGGCGGGTGTAGCCGAGGGTTTGAGTCCAGGCGAGTAGGTCGGAGGCTAGGGCGACAATGTCGAGCCACAGTTGGTTTTTGGCGAATTCCTCGAAGGGCAGGTTGGCCATGCCGGTGTCTTTGAGGCAGCGGATACGGTCCTCGGCGCGGGCGCGTTGACGGTGTCGTAGTTCCAGGGTCGGTAGAGTCCAGCCGCGGCCGCGGGTGTTGGTGGCGAACACGGTGTAGCGGCGGCCCTCGATATCGGTGATGAGGTGTTGGGCTCCGTTGTGGGGGTATTCACGGCGCACGATCAGCCGCATCCCCGATGGCCAGGACTTGTAGCCGGGTTCTGCGGCACGGGTGGCCGGCGGTAGGTAGCGGGTGATCTCGGCGACCTGGGCATCAGCTCGCGGATCGGCGTCGGCGTTGTTGACCGCGGTGACCCAGGCAGCCTCGGGCAGCACGTCTAGGGCTTCTTTGACCAGTTCGGTGATGGTGAACCCGACCGAGTACTGCAGATTCTGCTCGGCCAGGTAGGCCAGGAACTCTTTGGCACACCCGGCCGAATCGGTACGGATGAGCACGTGGGCGCGTTCGGCAGCGGGCAACTGCGCCACCGCCCTCTCGGTGGCGGCGATGTGCATGTCCGCACCCTTGGGGGAGGCGCCCCCACGCCGCAGGTCCAGGTTCAGTGTTTCCCCGGTGCCGTAGGCGCCGTGGTCGACGAACGAACACATCGGGGAATGCCCGAACACCCGTTTATACGTTTTCTGGGCCTGTTCTTTGGCCGATCCGGCCGTCACGGTCGTGGCATCGAGATCGACGATCACCAGCCCGCCATCGACGCTGCCCGCGGCGCCTTCCAGTGGGCGGGCGATGTCCCACACCCGTTCCCGCGCGGCGGCGCGAGCCGCACCGATCGCGGTACTGACCGCCTCGACATCAGCAGCGAGTCGGGTGATCACCCGCGAGATCGTGGGATCAGAGGCCACCTGCCCATACAACTGTGGTTGAGCACGGACTGTGGCCACATCGGCCACACAGTCACCACCGGTCGCCAAGGTCATCGCCAGATCCAGCACGATCTTGGCCGGATCATGCACCGTCGCTGTCGTTCGCCATGGCGCCATTGCCGCGGTCAGGGCGGCGCCCAGGCCGCAGACCTGCACGGTTTTCGTCAGTAACACCCCGCCGGAGGTTGTCAGCACCGACTCGGTGCGCGTGGGGTCCACCATCAACTCGGGATACACGTTATTCTTCACCTGCGAGGTGCCTTTCTTCTTGTGACTATTTGTTTGTGGTGAATCAATAATCACAAGGCAGACAGGCACTTTCGCGTATCACACGCCGAACACCAGCAACATCAGTGAAATATCCAGGCTGAGGAGCGCCCGGAGCCTGCGGAGGGCGCGTCACGAAGGGTCCGCGAGCCATGCCCCGTGCAGCCCGGCGGGGACGCGGATCGGGAGTTCGACGGTGGCGACCGGTCCGGCCGTCGGCTCGTCGGCGGCGAGAAGGTAGAAGTACGACCGCATGTCGGCGGGGTCGGTGCCGATCGCGCCCCAGTGATCGCGTTCGACGCCCGGGATGTAGATCGGTTCGCCGATCGCGGTTCCGGGACTCCAGAAGGTCTCGGTGCCGGCGGAGAGATCGTGGAACCAGAGACTGTCGGTGGCATCGGTGTCGCGGGGCCCCTTCGCCACCGTTGCCACGCGGTGGTGGTCCCGGGTGAGCAACCGGTCGTCGACTCGCGGGAACTCCATGTTGAAGGCGTTGTCGCTGATCGTGTTCCGGGTGATGGTGCCATCCGGGCGGATGATCGCGCGGGTGAGCGCCGACGTCGCCGGCCGGGGTTCGGCGGCGAAACCACCCGGGTAGCTCCACTCCACGTAGTCGACGGTGACACCGTCGTCGGGGCCCGGACCGTCGAAGGCGTTGGCGAAGTGCCACACCCAGAACGGGTCGGTCTGGACCCAGCGCACCGGACCGCCGTCGCGCGGGATGAGGGCGATGCGCGTGCCGTCGTCGGGTTGCCAGGACAGCAGCGAGCCACCGGTCATCGCGGCTTCGAGGTCGAAGATCAACGGGCACACGAAGAGTACGAGGTACCGCGACGTGAGGGCCATGTCGTGGATCATGACCGACTTGTCCAGACCGTCGACCGGCGTGGGCCCGGTGGTCGTCGTCCCGTCCGCGGACACCACCGACCACGTCAGGTATGGCGACTCGAGTCCGTAGTTGAACAAGACCATCTCTCCGGTGGACGGGTCGATCTTCGGGTGGGCGGTACTACCCACCCGCATCGCCCCGGAGCAGTCGGTCTTGGCCAGCGTCGCCAGCGTCGACGGCTCGAGCAGGTAGGGCTGGTCGGATTCGGCCATCGCCATCAACCGTCCGCCGTGGCGGACGATGTTGATGTCGGGCAGTTCGCGGTAGGTGCCGGCGAGTTCGTCCCCGACAACACTCGCGGGTGGCGTGTACCCGTCGGTGAGACCGGACCAGAGTGCATGTCCGGCAGCCTCTTCCGCGATGACCATCGGGGTCCGGACGAAGCGGTTGGTGTACCCGACGCGTCCGCCGTCGATGCTGATCCGGTGCACCATGCCGTCACCGTCGAGGGGATAGACGAACGATCCGATGGGATCGAAACGCGGATTGGGGCCGTTGCGGAGGTAGCTGCCGCGCAGATCCGCGGGGATCTCGCCGCGGACGGGCAGGTCGGTGACATCGACCTCCTCCCGCTGCGGGGCGTACACACCGGTGAGGTGGGCGTGATGCGCGAGGTCGACGGGAGCGGGCGTGGGGGGCGTGGCGATGGTCATCGGATGTCCTTCGGACGGGTCGGTAGGAGGGCTGTGCCGCGGGGGTCAGCCGGCGGTCGGGGCGGTGGAGGCGGCGGGCGCGCTGGGGGCCGCGTCGGCGATGGCCCGGGTCCGCTTGACCGCGAACACGATCAGCGCGATCGGCACGACCCAGTTGAGCAGGATGTTGCCAGGGTGGCTGCCGGACACCGATGCCGACGACGCCAGCAATCCGGCGACGATGTGCGAGCAGCCCATGAGTGCGATCGCCCCGGCCCACAAGAGGCTGATCTGGCGGTTCTTCGCGCGGAACACCGGTGAGTGCCACAAGGCGGGATCGACGGTCTCGCGGGCGTACTGCTCGGTGAACGGAACCGTGAACGCGGACACGGCCATGACCGCGGCGAGGACGAACGCCGAACCACCGCGACCGAAGAACACGAGCGCTTCATCGACCTGGGTGTCACCGACGATGCCGATGAGCGCGATGACGCCGAACAGGACGACCCCGGCGACGTCGATGATCTTCCAACCGCCGCCGGTGCGGACGGCCTCGTAGATGGTGACGGCCAGGGCCAGCGCGCAGGCGGCGATCGCGGCGAGCGTGACGTGGTCGGCACCCAGGCGTTCGGCCGCCCAGGCGAACACGAACCAGGGGGCTAGTCCCAAGATCATGGATTTGGCGTTCACGGCTGGTCTCCTTCGGTACGGCCGAGGTGGGTCCTCGTTGGGGTACATCCACTGTCCGCCGGGCCGATGACGCGTACATCTGCGTCATGACGGAGAAATCTGCGCCAACCGTGCGACGATGCTCAGTTCTGCTGCCGACCCACGACGAACGCGGCGAGTTCGACGCGGGTGCGCAGGCCGAGTTTGGCGAGGGCGTGGGAGACGTGGGTCTGCACCGTGCGGGTCGAGATGAACAACCGGTCGGCGATCTCGCCGCCGCTCATGCCGGCCGCGACCAGTTCGGCGACGGTCGTCTCGGTCTTGGTGAGACTGTCCCAACCATGGGTCGGCCGGTCGCGTGCCGCGGGGTCGAGCCGAATCCCCAACGGACGCAACCGCGAGGCCACGCGTGCGGAGCTGGTGCTTGCTCCCATGGCACGCGTCAGTCGCATCGCTCGCCGGGCGAGCTCGCGGGCGCGGTCCCGGTCTCCCGAAAGGGCGACCGCGCACGCGGCTTCCTCCCACATGCACGCCTCGGACTGCCGGTCCCCGACCGCCTGCACGATCTCGGCGTACTCGTCGGCGGCGTGCACGATCGTCAACGGGTCCGCGTCGTGGAGCACCACCGAACACATCGCGCGGGCCACCGCGACGGGCCCGGACATGGGCCGCGCGGGCGGTACCGGGAACTCGTCGAGCCCGTCCAGAATGCTGCCGAGCAGCGCGGTGTCGCCCGCACGCGCGCCGATCCGCGCGGTCTCGAGAACGACGGTGGGCAGCCAGGAGTACAGACCGAACCGGCGGCCGTGGTCCCATGCGCGGCCGGCTGTCGTCGCGGCCGCACGTAGTTTCCGGTTCGCCTCGAGCAGCAGGGCGCGGGCGCGGGTGGGCACCGGGAAACCGAACTGGTCCGGTAACCCCGTGTCGTCCCACGCGTCGAGGCGGGTCGACGCGGCCGCCAGGTCGCCGCGCAGCACGTCGACCATGGCCCGCCCGCCGACCGCCATCGACTTCCAGCCCATGTCCGCGGAGTCCGCGCGATCCAGTCCGGCATCGAAAGATGCCGCCGAGTCGTCGAGGTCGCCGAGCCCGAGAGCTATTCCGCCGCGGGTGAACTCGTGGTAGGCGGTCATCCAGTCGGCGCCCCGGCTCGATCGCAACCGGGCGGCACCCGCGAGCAGGTCGGCCGCCGCCGCCGGGCCGTGCGCATACTGTTCGATCAGCGACGGCCAGATGTCGGCCGACGACGTCGACAGTGTGCCGCCGGCGGATTCCGCCGCGTCCCGACGCGAGGCGAGCAGCGCGATCCCGAGCGCCTCCTCCACCTCGCCGCGCAGGAACCGGCGTAGCGCCTCGGCGATCAGGCCGGACACCGATCGGGTGGACGCGTCCCGCTCGACGTCGAAGAACGGGGTGTCCGGCGCGGGTCTTCGTCCGTCGAGAATGCCCACGTAGTGCCGCAGGTCGGTGAGCGTGCCGGCGACGTCGTCGCCGACCGGGAGCTGCAGGGTCTCGTCGATCAGGTCCCGCACCCGGTCGGTGTCCCCCTTGGCGATCAGGGCGAACAACAGGATCCGATGCAGCTCGGCGAACTCGGCGATCTCGGTCGCCAGTGCCATGCCGTCCTCGGCGACGCGTGAAGCCCGGTCGAGCTGCCCGGTTCGGGCGAGGGCGAGCGCGAGTGCGGTGTTGACCCCCGCCGACGGACGTGCGGTGCCGGCCAACGTCTCCAGGAGTTCCGCCGCGACCGCCGGTGTGCTGGCGAGTTCGCTCTCGGCGCGGCGTACCGCCGCGAACATCGCGGTTTCGTCACTGCCCGAGGCGATTCGGTGATGTGCCACGGACTGCGGATCGTGCCGGGTACTGGGATGGCTGGCGATCGCATCGTGCAATACCGAGCGCAGCATCGGATCGAGTTGTCCATAGGTGACGTCGGCGTAGAGGTCGTGCGTGAAGCGCAACGCTCCTCCGTCGTCGACGCCGACGATCCCGGCGTCGATCGCCGACTGGGCCGGCCCGACCAGAGAGGCGGGCGGAACCGCGTCGACCGCGGCCAGTTGCGCGAGTGCGAGCGGAGGTCGTCGACTGGTCCCTGCCCCCGCTGGGCGCCGACGAGGTCCGCCGTATCCGTCGGCGGCAGAGGCCAGTTCCCGGAGCGTATGGGTCTTTCCGGCGCCCGGGCCGGCGGTGATCACGCCGACCCCACGGCGGGCGGAACCCGAATCGCGTTGGGCAGCGGCGACGAAGTCGTGCATCTCGTCGACCACCGCACGACGCTCGGCGGACTGGGACGCGAGCACGGACTCAGGGTATCGGTTGTGTCCGATTCGCGTGATCTATCTGCTCACCTCACCGGCCGAACTCGGACCCGTATCCCTGCCGGTCCGCAGCCGCGGCCAGTCGCCGGTCGAGGTCGTCGGTCCAGTCGCGGGCGACCTGCGCGTCGAGTACGGCCAGTCGCTCGGCCACGGGCGCGCGCTGCGCGGGCCCGCACCCGGCGAGAAGGGACTCGAACAGCGCGCGCAGGCGGCGTTGCACCTGTACCTGGCCGGTGCTGTGCCTGCGGATCTCGTCGGTCCCGATCGCGACGTAGTCCGCCCAGCTGCGCCGGATGCCGCGGACCGAGCCGTCCGGCGTGGCGCGCTCACCGCACAGCCGGGGAGCCAACAGCAGCAGCAGGTCCTCGGTGTGATCCAGCGCCTGCACCACGACGCTGGGGTCGTTGCTGCCCGCGGACATCGCCTTGAGCGCGATGTCCGAGATCGCCTGCAGCGCCGCGGCCGGGCTCACCGAGGGTTGATGGGTGTCCCCGAACAACAGACAGGCCAGCACCCGCCGGGTCTCCACCCGCGTCGGGTCGCCGACGATCTCGACCACCGGGAGATCGTGCGGCACATGGTCTCCGACGGCGACCAGCACGTTGATCCGCACGTTCCACGACGCCGCGTACCGCCGCAGACGATCACCGTTGACCGCCAGCAGGACCCGCCCCCGCGCGGTCACCTCGCCCAGCCTGATCTGCGTTCGCATCTCATCCGTCGCATTCGGGTCCGTCGCCGCGCCCGGGCCGGTCCCCAATAGCTCGGCGTCGCTCGCGTCGGAATCGGAGCGGGTACCGAACTCGGTTGCGGCGGTGCTCTCGTCGTGCCTGTCCGCCGGCGGCAGCTGCCGCACGATCGCGGACCGGCCGTCGTCGGCGATCCACTGCAGTAGGCGCGCGGTGTTCAGGATCGTGCCGACCTTCCCGACGAGCGCGATGAACAGGTACGCGCTGACGGTGGTGAGCATGAACGCGATCGCCGTGGACAGGCCGGGGGTCGGCTCGTCCGGACCCCCGACCGACAGGTCGATCGCGATGATCACGCTGTAGACGAAGGTCGCGAGGAAGAAGCCGGTGGACCATCGCATGACGGGTTCTTGCTGCAGCATCGGGATCACCCGCACCGAGATCGACGACGCCCCGAACTGCATCGCGAGCGTGACGGCGGTGAACACGAGACCGGTCAGGGTCGCCATCGAACCGGCGATGACACTGAGCAGCGTCGCCAGGGTTCCCGGGTCGACCTCCAGTTCGAGCAGCTCGTCGAATCCGACGGTGGTCCACGCGGCGACGATCGCGAACGTCACCAGCACGACCGGCAACCGCCAGATCGGGACCGTGCGCAGGGCCCGGCGCGTGCGCCGCCATCGGATAGCGGTCGCCAGCGCGCTCGGTACCTTCTCGGTCACCACGCCGACCGCCGCCGGGACGGACGCCGGCGGGGGAACCGGAACGGGAGCCGGCGCGTCGGGCACCCCGAAACGCCCCGCCACCGCCTCCTGCACGACGATCTTCCATCGCATCAACGGTTCTCGATATCGCTGCTCACGCCCGATCGCGCGAGCCAGTTTGCGGGGGCGGTTCTTGTATCGCCACCGGGCCCATGGTGATCGCGGCCGCGCGAGTCGCGCGGCACCGAACCACAGCAGGACCGGGACGAACATGCCCACCAGTCCGGTCCAGACCTTGCCCTTGATCAGGGTGACGATCGCCAGGAGCACGTTGAGCACGACGACACCCGCCGCGACCAGCCGTGCCACCAGGCCGTTCTCGTTCCGGATGTCCCCGACGACCTCGAACGCCCCGAACGGCTGCAACCCGAGGAGGAAGAGCAGACCGATGGCGATCGCAACGAACACCGCGTCGATCGACGTCCGCCCCTCCTCCGCCCAGTAGACGTCGCGCAGGTGGAGGATGAGCGCGAACTCGTCGAGCACGAGCGCCGCTCCGATGCCGAACAGGGCCGCCAGGACACAGTCGATCACCGGTGTCCGGAGCGGGTCGACCGCGACGAATCCGAAGCCCGCCACCAACATCGCCATCATGCCGAAGAAGGCGTGGTGCACATGCACCCCGCCCGGCGTCACGTTGCCCGGCCACCAACTGACCTCAGCGCGGATCATCCGCACACTGAAGCGGATGAACAGGAAGGTCAGGACGAAGGCGAGCAACAGGAAGAACAACGGCAGACGACCGGTCTCGGCGATCCGCTCATCGAACCACCCGGTCATCCCCCGACCCTAGCGGGAGCGCCGGGGGTTCTCGCGGGCAATCGCGACTCTGATCTACGGGCCGAGCCGGCGCAGTGCACTCAGAGCCGCGTTGTGGCCACACATTCCGTGCACGCCGGCGCCCGGTGGCGTGGACGCCGAGCAGATGTAGACACCCGGGATTCCGGTTGCGTACGGGTCGGCAGCGATCCGGGGGCGCATCACGACCTGGAGGGGATCGTTTGCGCCGCCGATGATGTCGCCGCCGACGAGGTTGGCATTGCTCGCGGCGAGATCTGCGGGCGTGCGCACGACGGACCCGACGATCCGATCGCGCGTCCCCGGCGCGAAGCGTTCCAGCTGCGCGAGCACAGCGTTCGTGGCGTCGCCGCTGTAGCCATGCGGCACATGTGCATAGACGTACACCGGATGGACGTCACCGACCGACCGCGCCGAATCGGCCAGATATTGCTGGGCGACGAGGACGAAGGGCCGCTCCGGCATCCGGCCACGATGGATCTCGGCCTCGGACGCGACGACCTCGGCGGCGGAGCCGCACACGTGCACGGTGCCCGCCCGACCGGAGAACTCGTCCCGCCACGGAATTCCGCCGTCGACGGCGAGGTCGATTTTGACCGCGGCGGGCGCCCGCCGAAACCGTCGATACGCCTTACGGACTCGGCTCGGGAGTGCGTCCCCCGCAAGGTCGGCGACCGCGCCGGGCTCCAGGTCGAGCAGGATCACATCCGCCGGTGGGAGGTCGGAGAGGGAGCTGACCCGATGGCCGGTTTCGATGCGGCCGCCCAGCGTTGTCAGCACCGCGGCGAGGGCCTCCGGCATTCGGGCCGTCCCGCCCTTGATGATCGGCCAGCCATACCGATGCGAGATGGCGGCGAACATCAGCGCGAACGCAGAAGTGGTCGGCCGGGTGAGCGGGTACCACCCATGGGCGGCGTTCCCGGCGAACAAGGCCGCCGCCTCGTCCGTGTGCCACACCCGTCCCAGGACGGTTGCGGGCAGGAGAGCGGCGGGCCCGAACCGGGCAAGCGGGCCGAGATGATGCGGCACGTGCAGGAGCGGGCCCAGCACTTCCTGCGCCAGGTCGTCGAAGTTCTCCGCCAACGGACCGAACAGGCTCCGCCATCGTGGGCCGTCGACCCCGAGAAGCCGACTGGTCTCGTCCAGCGAGTTCATCATGGCGCCGGCCCGGCCGTCGGGCAACGGATGTGCGAGGTCGATCTCCGGCCAACCCCATTCCAGGCCGTGGTCGGCGAGTCCGAGACTCTGGAAGAACGGCGACGCCAGCCCGATCGGATGCACGGCAGCACCGTCGTCGTGCAGCAGACCGGGCAGGATTCGCTCGGACGAGCGGGCACCACCACCGATCGTCTCGGCCGCCTCCAGCACGGTCACCTCGATGCCCCGCTGCGCGAGGGTGATGGCGGCGGCGAGCCCGTTGGGCCCCGCCCCCACCACGATGGCCGAGGTCATGAGCGGCATCGTATTCGATGTGCACCGGCACAACCGCGATCGCAGAACTCGATGCCGGGCTCGACATGGTGGTTGCCCGGATGAGCCGCCCGCCTCACTGCATGTCGGGGTGATCGGAACGTCGGGCCGGCCCGGGCTCGCTGCGTCTGACGGACGCCAGGCGGGACGACGCCTGCGCGCGTAGGGCGGCGACGTCCGCTGCCGCGCGGGCGCGGTGGACGCCGCGAGTGAGGCATCGGGCAGGTGTCGACGCAGCTCCTCGATCAACGCCGCCGCCTGCCCGGGTGGACCATCGTCGTCGTGCACCACGCAGATCGCGAACTCCGAATCGGCCAGGCGTGCCAGGGCGGAATCGGCGGGAAGCAATTCGACGCAGGTCCGGGCCCGGCGAACCAGTCGCTGCTCCCGCTCGCGCGGGTCGTCGGTCGTCCCGGAGTCGTCGACTGACCACGAGATCACCGTGACCGCCGCGGCCGACCGCCGTCCGTCGAGGAGCCCCGCGGTCGCGAGTTCCCAGCCCGCGCGGTTGAACACGCCGGTCAGCGGGTCAGCACAGACCGCGGTGAGCAGCGTCCGCGTCAGCAACCCGAACGACTCGGCCGCCGCCGGGATGGCGACGGCGACGACGATGTAGGTGCTGAGGTACTTCGGTGCGGGCGCCACGGCAAGCGCGACGACGCACCCGGCCGTCAGCACACCGATGAACGCCCACGCCTGCCGACGCGGAAGAGTGGCACGGACGTACATCGCCAGGAACATCGCCGCGATCATGCAGAGGAACTCGGCACTGATCAGCTCGTGGAACGCCATCACCGCGGGGGTGGCCACACCGGCCGCGATCATGGCCGGTAGCGGGCGCTGCGGCCGCACCGACAGCCACCCCAGCGCCGCGAGGCCCAGCACGACGGCGACCAGTCCCCCGGTCGGGTCGGACAGGGTCGCCGAGTCGTCGGTCGGGAACAGCGTGAGAGCCACGCCCACCGCGTACAGCAGCGTCGTCACCGCCAGATAGGTCCGCAGCACATGCAGCGGCGATCGCGGGAGCGGGCCCCCTCAGCGCTCCCAGGTGCAGGTCCGGTCGATACATCCCCCACTCCGATCCTCGGTATCGGTCCCCGATCCGAGGTTGCCAAATCGCGTCGAGTTGCGCGACCGGCGGTGGCTGGTCTCTCGGTATGACCCATTCGGGGACGGGAGCACTGTTCGGCTCGGTTCAGGTCCTCACCCCGCCTATCCTGATCCGATGAACACCCTCGTCACCGTGGTCGTCGTCGACGATCACCCGTTCTTCCGCGACGGTGTATCCCGTGGCCTGGCGGCCAGTGGACGGGTACGGGTCGTCGGCGAGGCCGCCGACGGTCTGGCCGGGCTCGAGCTGATCCGTCGGGAGAAACCCGACGTCGCGGTGGTCGACCACCAGATGCCGCACATGACCGGCGTCGAGGTCGCCCATGCGGTGTCGCGCGACGGGTTGCCGACCCGAGTGCTGCTGCTGTCCGCGGTCACCGACGGCCCGATCGTCTTCCGGGCGCTGCAGGAAGGTGCGGCCGGTTACCTGTCGAAGGACGCCGATCGCGACGACATCGTCGGCGCGGTGACCCGGGTGGCCAAGGGAGAGACGGTGGTACCGCCGGAGCTCGCCGCGGGACTGGCAGGCGAGATCCGTGCGCAGACCCAGCGTGACGCGCCGGCCCTGAGCGAGCGAGAGCGCCAGGTTCTCACGGGATTCGCACGCGGACAGTCGATTCCACAGGTCGCCGCCGAACTCTACATCGGCGCGTCGACGGTCAAGACGCACACCCAGCGCCTCTACGAGAAGCTCGGCGTGTCCGACCGTGCGGCCGCGGTCGCCGAGGCGATGCGTCGTGGGCTCCTCGAATAGCGTCGACCCCTCGAGGCCAGGGGACGACGACGCTGGCAGCGTCGAGATCGCGGGGGCGACACGCTATCTGGGTCTCGACGAGTTCGCCGACGAACCGCGAATCCACGACATCCTGATCGACCATGCGATCCGTGGCATCCGGATTCAGGTGGTCCTCCGACTGTTCCTGTCGCTGTTCGTGCTACTGACCGTCAGCCTCGACCCACCCGCGCACGCGGAGACGTTCAGCCTCGTGACGGCGATCCTGTACGCGGCCTGGTGCATCGGCGGAGCCGTCGTGGTCGTCCGCCACGAATCGTCGATGATCCGGTACTCGTGGATCGCGCTGCCGATCGACCTCCTCCTGCTCACCGCGCTCGCGGTCGCCGCCAGCCGGTCCAACGAATTGAGTTGGACCACCGACGTTCTCCTCAGCGGGTTCGTCCTGGTGCCGATGATCGCGGCGATCGCGTTGCAGCCCAGGACCTGTGCGGTGGTAGTGATCGTCACGACCGCGGTGTACGCCGTCTCTTCCATGCTGGCCCGCACGTCGAACGGCGAGCCGTGGTCGGTGATCATCCTGCGCATCCTCGTCGTCGCAGCGTTGGCCGTCGGCGCGATCCTGCTGTCTCGCCTACAGCGATCCCGGGTGAGAACGATCGGGGCGCTCGCCGCCGAACGCGCCCGATTGCTGGACGCGACGATGGAGATCGAGGAACGCGAACGCCGGGATCTCGCCGACAACCTCCACGACGGGGCCCTGCAGTATGTGCTGGCGGCGCGTCAGGAACTCGCCACGCTCCGTGACTCCGCCGATCCGGTGACCCTCGACCGCGTGGACGGTGCGCTGCGCGACGCGGCGCAGTTGCTGCGGTCGACGCTGAGTGAGCTGCACCCGGCGGTTCTGGAACAGGCCGGTCTGTCGGTGGCCCTCACCGACCTCGCCGCCTCGTTCGGCAGCCGCGCCGGTGCCCCGACGATCTCCGTCGACACCGCGGGCTGGCCGCCCGACCTACGCACGTCCGCCGACTCGCTGCTGTTCGCCTCCGCCCGCGAACTCCTGACGAACGTGATCAAGCACGCGTCCGCGACGACGGTCGACGTCACCGCCGAGTTCGATGACGGGCGAGCGCGCCTCGTCGTCGTGGACGACGGCATCGGGTTACCTGCCGGCATCGACGTCGAGGAGTTGATGCGTCGACGACAAGCCAAGGGCCACATCGGACTTGCCTCGCGACGCGTGCGCGTCGAAGGCACCGGCGGCACGTTGTCGCTGTCGAACCATCCGGGCGGCGGAACCGTCGCGATCGTCGAGGTTCCCGCCCGCGAGGTGTGAGGCGCGCAGCGCCCGTGGCCACCGCGTCCCCCAATCGGTGGACGCGCCATTCACCCGCTCGATCACCCGGTCAGCGGAATCCCCCGACCACCCATCCCCGGCAGAGTCAGTGGTGTCACCAACACAACCCCCACACCACACCGGAGCCCACCATGAAAACCACCACCCGCATCGCCACCGCCACCCTCGGACTCGCCGCCGCCACCAGCATCGCCCTCGGCGCCGCCGGAGCCGCCCACGCCGGCACCCTCCCCATCACCCGCCCCGGCGAACCCACCGTCGCCATGACCATCACCAACCACACCGACAAGCCCGAATACCTCCAAGGCGCCAACACCGACGGCGGCCAATGGATCAACGCACCCCAACACATCCTCTACCCCGGAGCCACCGAAACCATCACCGCCACCGCACCCTTCACCAACCACCTCGACGTCAACGCCATCTACCGCATCGGCGCCTTCGGCCCCACCGCCAACTACCAACTCACCAACCACCCCCACAACGTCAACACCGCCATGAGCAGCATCTGGGGACCCCACGCCCAGAACTACTGGATGAACAACCACATCGACACCGGATACCCCCAGGTCAACGTCGGCTTCGACCAGTGGTGAGGTCGAACGCGTGGTGAGAAGGAGGAAGGAGATGGTTCGGGGGCGGGTCGCCCGCCCCCGAACCCCGCCACTTCCACCATATGTCGACGACGGGGGCTTGCCGCAAGGCCCCGATGGCCGTGCACAATCGCTCGACGACGACCGAGACGCAGGAGGCCATCGATGCCCGAGAGTGCAGACCACCCCGACATGGCGGACACCCCGGAACGATTCCGAAAGCACGAGTCCGGGGCCTACTTCCACGGCACCCGCGCCGACCTCCGGGTGGGCGACTTCCTGACCCCCGGTCACCGATCGAACTACCGGCGCGAGCACATCTCGAACTACGTCTACATGACGAAGGTGCTCGACGGCGCGGTGCTCGCGGCCGAGATGGCGGTGGGTGACGGGCGCCCCCGGGTCTACGTCGTGGAACCGCAGGACGACGTACACGACGATCCGAACGTCACCGACAAGAAGTTTCCCGGCAACTCACCCACTCCTACCGGAGCGCCCGACCGGTCCGGGTCGTCGGCGAGATGACCGACTGGGTGGGACATTCGCCGGAATACCTCCGACAGTTCCGCGCAGGATTGGAAGCACTCCGGCAGCGGGGCGAAGCGGTTCTGTACGACTAGCCGGCCGTCACGACATTCTCGCCGCGACGGCGGCGCTCCGCGACCGGTCATCGGCCGCGGAGCGCCTGCTGCAGAGTCGAACTCACGGATCAGGGAAAGATGTTCTCCAGCGATCCGAAGGCTCCGCCGGCACCCGATGCGGCGAAGTTGGTGGTGCAGCCGTTGAACGAGACGTTGTCGACATTGACCTTGCCGGTCTTTTCGTTGGGCTGACTGGAGATTCCGTAGTGGTCGACCACGGTGGTATGGCCCTCTGAATTGGCGGCCTTCACCAGATCATCCAGGGTGGCGTTGGTGCCTCTCTTGATCGTGCCGAGATCTCGGGTGGACCACCACTGGTCAGATCCGCCGGCATCCGCCTTGCCCGCACCAGCCGACGCGGTCCAGACGAGCGTCGCAAATCCATTGCTCTCACCGGTGTTGGCCCCGGTCACGCGGAGTTGCCAGTTCGCCTGCCCGTCGGACTTGTTGAACGTGAGCGGCTTCGTGATGGCCTCCGTCAGCTTGAGCTGCCCGGCACTCTTGTACGACGCCTGGCGCGGTGTCTGCTCTGTCGTCACGAACTCGAGAGACCCGTCCTGATCAACAACATTGGTCGCCGTCACCTTGCCGGCCTGGCCGCGCTCGTCACCGAACGTGTTGCCCCACCCCGCCGGATTGGCCGGAGTGGAGACCGTGGCACAGTTCGCCTCCGATACGGGGGCTGCGGTTGCCACCGCGGGAGCGATCAGAGCCGCGACCCCGAGGGTCGCGCCAGCCGTCGTCACACGAATGAGATTTCTTCGCACTGGTTCTTTCCTCCTTTGTCGTTCGGGTCCATCGAACTCCCGCAAGCTAACAAAGGGATTAATCAGATACCAGCGCGATTAAAGGCATCTGAATGAGGAACACCTTTACACAGCGAACCTGACCTGCACGCACAGTGCATCAGTGGACCATGTCGCATGTTCGCTTTTAAATCCGGAAATCCCGGCTATCTGCCTATTCCGCACCACCCGGTGACTGTGCGCCGAATCCCATTGACTGTGCATCGAATTTCGTTGACTGTGTGCCGTATTTCGTCAATTGGACTCGTGGACTCAGAGCGTCGTCGCAATCCCACCGTCGACCGGAATGACCGTCCCGGTGAGGTAACAGCCGGCGCGGCTGGCGAGGTACACGACCGTGCCGATCATGTCGTCGGCTCGACCGATACGGCCCAACGGCGATGCTGCCGCGACTTCTTCGCCCAGCTCGGCCAGGATCGGCGCCATCATCTTGGACTCGAAAGGTCCTGGCGCGATGGCGTTCACGGTGACATGACGCGGACCGAGGTCACGCGCGAGATGCCGGGTCAGCTGATGGACGGCCGCCTTGCTCGACGAGTAGGAGTATGACGCGGTGCGGGGCACCCGGATCCCGTCGACACTGCCGATCATGATGACCCGCGACGGGTTCTCGGCCGTGGCGGTGCCGGTCAGCAACGGCAACAGTGTCTGCGTGAGCACGAACGGCGTCTGGACGTTGAGCTTCAGCACCCGGTCCCAGGCGGAGTCCGGGAACTCCTCGAGGGGCGCACCCCAGGTCGCGCCGGCGTTGTTCACCAGGACGTCGAGGGTGTCGGTCTCCGACGCCACCTGCTGCGCGAGGGTTCGTGCACCCTCGGGCGTCGACAGATTCGCCTGTAACGCAGTCAGTCCCGCGGCGCGCGCCTCGGCCAGCGCGTCGTCATTGCGACCGGTGATGAGGACCCGTGCCCCGCGGTCGTGCAGTCCGTGGGCGATCATCGCCCCGATACCCGACGTGCCGCCGGTGACCAGCACCGTCTTGCCACTCACATCGAACAGGTCAGAAGTCATCGTCGTCGGTACCTCGGTGCTCGTTTCTCCAGGAAGGCGGCGGTCGCCTCGCCCCGATCTTCGGTCATAGCCGTGTTCATCTGCTGCCGGTTCTCGAATTCGACCGTGGCACTGAGTCATTCCGTCCCGGAAGACCGCCCCACAGAAACGGACAGACAACATATCGCTCGCGCCGGGCCGCTGTCGGGCGGTTTTCAGCACAGGCGGCGCGAGCCTGCCTACCGATACCCAGCCGCGCGGAGGGCAGCCATCAGTTCCGACCGCGATCCGGCGTCGAGCCGGCGTCGGATCCGGGCGACGTGATGCTCGACGGTCTTCGCCGAGATGTACAGGCGCTCACCGATTTCCCGGTAGGTGAAACCCTGCAGCAGCTCGTGGGCGACCTCGGCTTCGCGACCGGTGAGCGGCCCGCCGACCTGTGGAGTCAGCCGCCGATCTTCACCGGCCGAGCGAGCGGTGTCCAGGAGGCCGGCCGCGGTCGCGGGATCGTCGGCGCGAGACGCGGCCATACCCGCGAGACGCGCTGCCTCCCAGTGTAATCCGATGCTCCGTAGCGCTTCGACGGCGGCGGTGACGGGTTCCGTTGATTCGCCGGCGTCGTTCAGCGCGACCCAGGCGCGCGCACCGGTCGACAACGACCCGGCCGTGCGGTTCTGCGCCGCGGCGAGGTCGAGACGAGTCAACCGGTGCGCCACAGCGGACTGGTCGCGCGTGATGGCAACGGCTTGGACGCCCGCGAAGTCCCACGACGCCGACCACGCCGGGGGGTCGCCAAGATCCGCGAGCAACCGGTCGGCTGCGTGCACATACCGCGCAATCGCGGGAATCTGACCCAGTCGCGCTGCGGCGATCCAGAACTCGCCGAGCGGACGCAACAGGTAGAGGTCCACCTCGATGGCGGCGAGGAGCGACAGGCCGTCCTGCCACGCGGCCGACAGCGCGGACAGGTCACCGTGGCGCCGGGCCAACCCGAGCCGGATGGCCTGCACCCGAAAGCGTTCGGACATCCCCTGCGGTTCCGCCGTCGGGAGCAGACGCGCCGCCGCTTCGAGATCGCCGACGGTGAGCGCGGCCTCGGCGTCGAGAATGGTGCGGGCCGGCTCCGCCGCCACCGTCCGGATCGATTGCGCGGCAACGGTGTCGCCGAGGTTCAACGCCACCGCGGCGGCCGCGTGCAGAATTCGGGCCGCAGACGGGCCTCGGGACGACGTCGCTCCCGCTGAGATCCCGCGCACCACGACGTCGACCGCGTCGCCGGTACTCATCTCGGCCGTGTCGTCGAGGGTGGCCAGCAGCCCGCGGACCACCAGCGACCGTGTGGCCCGACTCGCCACCGGCGCGCGGCCACGATCGGCCGCGCCGATGGCCGTGGCCGCCGCGCGGTCTCCGACCGCGAGCAGGGCGACTGCAGCCGACAACGACTGCGATGCAGAAAGATCGGATCCCGTCCAGCGGTAGAGGTCGGCGGCGTGCGAGGCGAGTCCGCGCCGCGCCGCGACTGCGGCGGCGAGCTCCACCCACTCCGCGACCCATTCGTCTGTGGGTACGGCCGACTCCAGCCGACGGTCGGCCGCGGCACCCGCACCGTCGAGATCCCCCGATGCCAGGGCACGCTGGGCCATCAGGAGCCGGACGTCATCACGCCCCGGCTCCACCCGATCGGCGGCCTGCAGGAGGACCACCGCCCGCGCCGCGGTCGCGTCGACCGCGCCGACCAGCAGCGCGTCGACGATCCGCGGGTCGTCGACACCGGCCTCGGCCGCGAGCAGCGCGGTGTCGGGGGTGAGCTCGGTCGCACGCAGTCCGACGACGACCGAGTTGCGTCGTAGCTCGTCGATCTGCTTGTCTCCCAGCACATCACGCAGTGGACCGGCCGCAGCCGAGACGAAGACGTCCGCGCCGCGTAACAGGCCGCACCCGCGAGCCCGGTCGACCGCCTCGAGCGCGGCGGCTCGGTCGGTGCCCGCCGCTTCGGCGACGCTGTCGGGGTCGAGGGGCGCCCGGACCGAGGCGAGGGCCAGCACCGCGAGCGTGAGCGGATCGAGTCCGCGCAGCAGCCGATGGTGCCACTCGCGGGACACCCGATCGACGACGGCGATTTCGTCGGCCCCCGGCTCGTCGAGGACGCGCGAGGCGCTGCTCGAAGTGCTCCGGAGCGCCCGCAGCACAATGTCGATGGGAGCTCGCGCACCGCCACAGCGTCGACGGATCAGCGATGCCGTGGTCGGCGCGAGGGTCAGCCCGGCGCGGGTCGCGCGGGTCAGGACATCGGCGGTTCCGAGCGCCTCGAGTTCGAGGACCGCGCCGAACGGTCGGGCGCGGTCGCGCAACCGGCGGACGTTCGGGTCCAGTTCCCGCGGTTCGATCGTGGCGATCAGCCCGATCGTTCCCGCGTCGAGCATGCCCAGCGCGGTCTCGAACATGGCCACCGGCCACAGATGCATGTCGTCGGCCAGCACGAACACGGGACCCGCGCCGTCCGCGACGGGCAGCCCCACACTCACCGGGAGGTCCAGTCGTCGGAGTTGTTCGTGCACGGCGTTCAGCAGTGCCGAGCGTCCGCTGCCGGGGGTGCCGACGGCCACGGCGCACAGCGGATGGCCCGAGTGCGCGCGATCGACGATGCCCGCCACCCACGACGAGGTGCGCGACGCGGCCGAGGACGGGTCCGGACGGTCACCGATCGTGGAGACCGGTGTCGTCGGGGTCATCGAACGGTCCAGGGGTGACCGGGGAGTCAACGGATTCAGCAGTCGATGCCGACGACGCCGGTGACGCCGCACAGCACCCGGCCGGTGCCGTCGAGGACCCCGCCCGGGGTGATGCCGCCACCGCCGGTGTCCGGTTCGGGGTAGTCCGGCGCCGGTGCAGGCGCTGGTGCCGGAGCCGGAGCGGGCGCCGGCGCTGGTGCTGGTGCTGGTGCGGGCGCTGGAGCAGGCGCGGGCGCCGGTGCAGGCCGGCCGGGGGTGCTTCCGGGCGCGGGGGCACCGGCAGACGAGGCGCCGGGCGGCGGGGCGCCGGCCGCGGTCCGTCGCGGCGCATCGGTGGCGGTACCCGGAGCCCGGGTTCCCGTACCGGTCACCGGTGCCGCGGTGGTGCCGGGACGCGCACCGGTCGCGGTGGTGCCCGGCGCGCCACCGGGGTTCTGCGTCGAGGTGGCCGTGGTGGTCGCCGCTCCCGCGGGTGGGGGCGTCGCCTCGCCGACCGAGCCGACGAGTCCGGTGCCGACGGAGAGTCCGGTTGCCGTGACGAGCGCCAGTGCGGCGGCGCCGACCGTGCTGAGGGTGCCCCGCTTACGACGCGAGAACCGGGGAGCGGGCTCGGCGACCGGGGTGCTCGGAGCCGGGACGATCTCGCGGAGCGGCCGCTCCTCGGGCGCGGCCGAGACGAGGGCCGCGGTCGTGGCGGCGGCCGGCGCGATCGCCGACCGGCGGGCGGCGAGCGTCGTGCCGGCCATCAGCGCACCGCCGGCTGCCGAGGCGGACGCGGGATCGGGGTCGAGGACTACCGGCAGACGCAGGGTCGAGGACAGCATCTCGGTGACGAGCGGGATCGCCGCACCGCCGCCACCGAGCAGGACCGCGGACACCCCGGCCGGCTTCATCCCGGGGGCCGCGTGCGCGCCCGACGAGTCGTGGCCGACGGCGGACGCGGAGACCGCTTCACGAACCAGCGCGACCGCCTCCATGACCGGTGCGCGCAGCAGGTCCTCGATGTCGTCGCGGACCAGCCGCGCCTCGGTGCTCACCTGCCCGATCCGCACGTCGACGACGGTGTCGGTGTCCACCGACAGGGACTCCTTGGCCCGGCGGCACTCTTCCCGCAGCCGGTTCACGTCGTCGAGGATGGCGCCGCTCCGGGCTGGGTCGGCCAGACCCGCGTCGACCTCGGCGTCGGCACCGGTCACCCGCAGGGTGTGCGCCAGCAGCAGGCGGTCGAACTCGTTGCCGCTCACGGTGTCCAGATGCAACGGACGGCCGACCGGGACCGGATCGGAGCCGGTGGTCAGGACGGAGACGGTGAGCCCCGCGGCGCCGAGGTCGCAGACGACGACCGCGCCGTCGCCGAAGGCGCCCTCGGCGAGTTCGGCTGCGGCCAGGGTCGCCCGTGACTCGGGCACCCAGGTGATCGCGTCCGCCGGCACCGAGTCGGGGTGGGCGCCAAGTGCCGCCCGGGCGTCTTCGACGGCCTGATCGGACCAGTTGTCGGGGTGCACGACGGTCAGGTGCACGTCGTCGGACGGTGTCGAGTCGACGCTGTCCGTGCCGAGGTCGAGCCGGGCGACCAGCGCCGCGACCGCGTCGGCGTAGAGGTCGGCCGCCGCGATCGTGCGGCCGTGGTCGTCGAGCATCGGGACCGGGTCGCCGACCCGTCCGAGGAAGTCGTCGGCATCCACCAGAGCGGACGTCTCGACCGAGACCGCGCCCTCCCAGGACTGTTCCGAGGCGGCTACCGCCACGCTGTTCGCGGACCCGATCTTCACACCGATCCCGATGGCCATGACGCTCACTCCTGTTCGCACCTGCAGACGGTGGGCGGTGACGGTGCCGCGTCGTGCGGGCAATCCGTCGATGTCACGTGCCCCGGCCCCGGCGGCGCACTTCACCCAGTGTGTCGCGGACCGGCCCCCTGGTGTTAGCCCTGGCCGGGGATTAGGGGGAAAGTCCCGACCCCCCTATGCCGGCGGCGCCCGGACCCCGGACCCCGGTCGAAATCCCCCTGGGGGATGACCCACCCCCCGGTCGTCGGCAGGACTGGGGATTTACCCCGATGTCGTCGGGCCCCGAAGTCCATACGGTCGAACTCGACACGGGATCGAACTGCGATCTCCCCGACGCAAGGAACGACGCCATGGCGACCAACGCGGTACTCGACTTCATCCTCGGTCTGCTTCGCGACGAGGAATCCTTCAACGCCTACTGCGGCAATCCCCAGGCCGCGATCGATCGCGCCGGACTCACCGGCGTCACCCCCGCCGACATCTCCGCTGCCGCCCCGCTGGTCGCCGGAGGCGGTCTGGCCGCGGGCGGCGGCCTCGGTGCGATCATCGGTGCCGGCGGCGGGGCGGTCGGTGGCGGCGCGGTCGGTGGCGGCGTGATCGGCGGCGCGGTCGGTGGCGGCGTGATCGGCGGCGGTGGCGTCGGAGTCGGCCTGGGCGGCCTGGAGTTCGGCGACATCAACGTCGGCGGCGGAGACGTCAACCTTGGTGACGTGAACCTCGGCGGCATCGGTGGGCTCGAACTGGGCGACCTCGACCTTGGTGGACTCGATCTGGGTGGACTCGATCTGGGTGGAATCGATCTGGGCGACATCGACTTCGGCGGTCTCCTCGGCGGCATCGGATTGGGCGACATCGACCTCTCGGGTCTGTCCCTGGCCGATCTCGACCTCGGCGGTATCGCATTCGGTGACCTCGACCTCGCGGGCCAGCTGGCCGTCGCCCTGGGCGCGGCGCTGTCCGCGGGCCTGGGCGCCGGCGGCGCGATCGCCGCGCAGTTCGGTGCCGCGCTGGGAGCCGCGCTCGAGACGGTCGTCGACGGTGGCCTCGAGCTCGCCGCAGGCATCGGACCGGTCATCGCCGGGACGCTGGCCGGTGCGATCGGCGCCGAGGGCGCCCTGGTCGCCCAGCTAGGGGCTTCGCTGGACGCCCTTCTCGCCGCAGGCGCCGACCTCGGGCTCGGACTCGGGGGCGGTCTCGCCGCGCAGCTGTCGGCGGCGCTCGAACTGGGTGGCGAACTCGCCGGCTCGTTCGGCGCGACGCTGGGCGGTCTGCTCGGCGCCACGATCGGCGCGGGCGGCGCACTCGGCGCCGACCTCGCGGCCGCGCTCGGTGCCGGTCTCGGTGCGGGCGGCGCGCTCTCGGCGGTACTCACCGGCGCGCTCGGTCTCGGCGCCGAACTGTCCGGCGATCTGACCGCCGCGCTGACCTCCACTCTCGATGTCGCGGGTGACCTCTCGGCGACGCTGTCGGGTCTGCTCGACGCGCAGGCCATCGCCGACCTGTCCGGCGAACTCGGCGCCACCCTCAGCGGCGCTCTCAGCTCGACCCTGGCCGCGGGCGGCACCGCTGCCGCCTCCGTCGGCACCGCACTCGGTGTGGCCCTGACGTCGACGGCCGCGGCGACCGGCGGACTGGTCCTGACCGGCGCGGCCGGCGCGAACGCCGTCCTCGGTGGCGCCCTGACCGCCGTCCTCGGTGTCGGCGGCGGCGCTCAGGCCGGGCTCGCCGCGGCGCTCGAATCCGTCCTCGAAGCCGGCGGGATCGTCGACGTCGAGGCCATGATCGAAGCCGGCGGCGATCTCAGCACGACTCTCGCCGGCGCTCTGGCCGCCGGCCTCGAAGTCGGTGGCGAAGCCGCCGCCGGTCTCGGTGCGGCCCTGGGCGGCACGCTGGCCGCAGCCCTCGAAGGTGGCCTGGCCGCCGATCTCACTGCCGGGCTCGGCGGTGCCATCGACGCCGGTCTCGGTCTCGGCGGGGCGCTCGAAACCGGCGTCGGCGGCGCTCTCGAAGCGGGACTGGGACTCGGTGCCGGACTGGGCGCGGGTCTCGGTGGCGCGGTCGAGGGCGCTCTCGGCGGCGGCCTCGGGGTCGTGGGCGGCCTCGGCACCGAACTCGGAGCCGCGCTCAACGGACTGTTGTCGGCCGGCGCCGGCCTCGACACCGCGCTGAGCACCGTGCTCACCGGTGTCCTCGGCGCGGCTGCAGGCGCCGACCTGGGGGCCGCCCTGGGTGGCGCCCTCGAACTGGGCGGCGTCCTCGGCGCCGACCTGAGCGGCCTGCTCGAGGGCGGACTGGCCACCGACCTGGCCGCGCAACTCGGCGCGATCGTCGGTGGCGGCGGTGAGCTCGCGGGCGAGCTCGGCGCCACCCTGGGCGGCGTGCTGGGTGCGGCCGCAGGCATCGAGGGCATCCTCGACGCCGCCGCCGGTGCCGGCCTGAACGTCGGCGAACTGCTGGCCGCGGACCTCGGCGGTGCACTCGGCGTCGACGGCGCCCTCATCACACAGCTGGGCGGGGCGCTGGACGCCGCACTCGACGCCGGCGCGGGACTGGGCCTGGTGACCGAGACCGCCGCCGACCTCGGCGGAACCCTCGAGGCCGTGCTGGCTGCGGGCGGGGATGTGGGTGCCGACCTCGGCGCGTCCCTCGGCGCCGTCCTCGGGACCGCACTGAGCGGTGAGCTGGGTGGCTCACTGGCCGGCCAGCTGGCCGGCGGGGCCGAACTCCCGGCAGCGCTCAGCACCGTTCTCAGCTCCGCACTCGACGTGGATCTGTCGGCCACCGACGGCCTCGTCGCCACCCTGGACTCGACCCTGGAGGCGACGGGTGGCCTGGGCGGGGCGCTGACCGGCGAACTCGAGGCGATCGTCAACCCGAGCCTCATCCTCTCCCCCGAGGGCACCATCACCGTGGGCGGACCGCTCCTGGTCACCGAAACCCTCGGCGGCACAGTGGTCGACAGCCTCACCGGCAACCTGGGCGCGGGCACACTGGCCGGCCTGGGCACCGTCGCCGAGACCGGCACGGACTTGGTCGCCGGGCTGGACAGCACTCTGCAGGGCGGCCTGGAGGGGACCCTCGAGACCGGACTCGCCGGCCTGGGCGCCGGGAGCGGCGAGGCCGATCTGGGCGCCACCGCCGGTCCGGTTCTCGACGGTGCTCTCGGCGCCGGCGCAGGCGTGGGCGGAGGCCTCGGTGGGGATCTCGGTCTGGGCGGCGACCTCGGCCTGGGCGGTGCGCTCGACACCGAGCTGCCCGCGGAGGTCACCTCCGAACTGACCACCGCGATCTCCGGCACGGCCGGCGGCGCCGTGGACGTGGTCGGCGACGCCGCGGGCTCACTCGAGACCGGGGTCGGCGGCACCCTCGACACGACCACCGACATCGTCGGTGGGGTGACCGGTGGTCTGACCGGCGGCGCAGTGGTCGGTGGTGGCGTGGACGCCGGCGGCGGTGCCGGCGCGGACGGCGGCCTGGACCTGGGCGGCGTGACCGACACCGGTGCCGAACTCGGCGGCGCGGTCGACACCACCGTCGGCGGCGCAGTCGACTCGACCGTCGGAGGCGTGGCAGACACGACCGCCGACCTCACCGGCGGATTGACCGGCGGCCTCACCGGAGGCCTGGCCGGTGGCCTCGGTGGCGACACGGACACCGGGATCGGCGTCAACACCCCGGACGCCGGACCCGACGCCGACTGACCGGGTCACGTCGGCAACCCGCCCCGGGACCGTCCCACGCTCCAGCAACCCTGGACGTGGGCCGGCCCCGGGGCGGTCCTCGTCCGGCCCCGCCTTCTCCCGGCGCGCTCGCACGCACCGCCCGAACGGGTGCGAAGCCCCGCCGATGCCGACCGGACGGGCCGACTCACCGCTACCGTGAGGACACCATGACCACTCCACCCGCCGAACCACCTCGCGTCGGCCGGCACGCCGCCGATCGGAACGCACCTGGTCCCGCCCCCACGTGGAAGGCAGCAGCCCCGACCGCACCGGCACACGCCGCTGCCCCGCCCCGGCCACCCGCGGCCACGGCCCCAGCCCCAGCCCCGGCGACCCCGGCAGTGGCGACCCCGGCACGGACGCAGGTGCCGAACACCATCGGCGACCTGCTGACCACGATGTCCGAGGTGGCCCGGGAGGCGGGCCGTAACGATCTGGTCAGTCGCCTCGACGGCGCGCGCACCCGGATCACCGACCCCCGCCTGCGGATCGTCGTGGTGGGTCAGCTGAAACAGGGCAAGAGCTCGTTCGTCAACGCACTGCTCAACCTGGACGTGTGCTCGGTCGGCGACGACGAGACGACCGCGGTGCCGACGGTCATCTCGCACGCCACGCAACCGTCGGCCCATCTGATAGTCGACGGCCCGGCCGCCGACAATCGCATCCCGGTGCCGATGGACGCCATCGCCGGCATCACCCCCGACTCCCCGCTCGCCGGTGGCCGCGAGGTCCTCCGGCTCGAGATCGAGGCACCCGGCCCGTTGCTCGCCGACGGTCTCGTCCTCGTCGACACCCCCGGTGTCGGCGGCCACGGACACCCTTATGCCGCAGCGACTCTCGGCATGGTCGCGGCAGCCGACGCGGTGCTCGTCGTGTCGGATGCCAGCCAGGAGTTCACCGCGCCGGAGATGTCCTTCCTCCAGCAGGTCGCCGGACTGTGCCCGACCATCGCGTGCCTCATCACGAAGACCGACCTGTACCCGCACTGGCGCGCCGTCGTCGACGCCGACCGGAGCCATCTGCAAACCGCCGGCCTCGACATCCCGTTGTTGCCCGTGTCATCGGTGCTCCGCACCCACGCGCTGCGGCTCGGCGACGAGAAACTCAACGCGGAGGCCGGGTTCCTCGATCTGTACCGGTACCTGCGCGAGCGCGTGGTGGCCACCGCACGGCAGGCGACCCGGACCAACGTCGCCACCGATCTGCGCGTCGTCAGTGAACATCTCGCGCTCACCCTGGGCAGCGAACTCGCCGCCCTGCGGGATCCGGAGACCGCCGGCCGCGCCGTCGGCGCGCTCCGGGAGGCCAAGTCCGACGCGGAGGCCATGCGGCGTCAGTCCGCTCAGTGGCAGCAGACGCTGGCCGACGGGATCGCCGACCTCGCCGCCGACATCGACCACGACCTGCGGGACCGTCTCCGCGCGGTGACCCGGGAAGCCGAGCGGGCCATCGACGAGGGCGATCCGGGGGTCGACTGGGAACAGCTGAGCGCGTGGCTGGCCGACCAGACCGCCGCCGTCATCGGTGACAACTTCGTCTGGGCACATGAGCGATCGGTGTGGCTCGCCGAGCGGGTGGCCGACCACTTCGCGGCGGCCGGCCAGAACTCGCTGCCCGACATCGACGTCGCCGATCTGACCGGTGTGCTCGATTCGGTGGCCGAGCTCGCCGAACTCGACAGCGGCAGAGTCGGTCTCGCCCAGAAGCTGTTGATCGGCATGCGCGGTTCGTACGGCGGTGTGCTGATGTTCGGACTCATCTCGACGATGGTCGGCATGGCGCTCATCAACCCGGTGTCCGTGGGCGCCGGACTGCTCCTGGGCACCAAGGCGTACCGGGATGACAAGGAGGCGAAGGTCCTCGAACGCCGCGCAAAGGCGAAGGTCGCGGTGCGCGCGTTCACCGACGACGTCAGCTTCCAGGTCGGCAAGGAATCCCGCGACCGGCTGCGGGTCATCCAGCGAGTCCTCCGCGATCACTTCACCTCGGTCGCGGAACAGACCGCACGCTCGATCTCGGAATCCCTCAGTGCCGCACAGTCTGCCGCGACCCTCGCCGATTCGGAGCGATCCGGACGCGTTGCCGAACTCGAGTCCCGACTCACCGCGGTCGCCGCGCTGCGCAAGGCGGCCGATCATCTCGACCCGGACGAGCCCGCTGCGGAGCTTCCGCGCCGATGACCGACACCGCCCGCGTCCGAAGGTTTCTCGACGCCACCCGCACCGCCCTCGCCGACGACCCCCACGCACAGGCCGAGCTCGACATGTGCGCGCACCGGCTGTACCAGCCGGTGCGGGTCGCCCTGGCCGGTTCGCTCAAAGCAGGCAAGTCGACGCTGCTGAACGCCCTTGTGGGACAGGACATCGCCCCCACCGATGCCACCGAGTGCACGCGGGTCGTCACCTGGTACCGCAACGGCCGGTCGCCGTCGGTCACCGCACACGTCGACGACGGCCGCGCGGTGGGCATCCCGGTCACCCGCATCGACGGTCGGCTCGGCTTCGATTTCGGGCGGCTCACCGCCGATCGCGTCGACCGCCTGGACGTCGAATGGCCCGCGCGTGCCCTGCAGTCGACGACCATCGTCGACACCCCGGGCACGGCATCGTTGTCGACGGAGTTGTCCGCGTCGACCACCCGGCTCCTCACCCCCGACGACGGCCAGTCCGGCGTCGACGCCGTCGTCTACCTGTTGCGTTCGCTGACCGCCACCGACACGACGATGCTGCGCCGCATCGGGTCGGCCATCGGCGGATCGTCGGGCCCGCTGGGTGTCATCGGCGTCGTCTCCCGGGCGGACGAGCTCGGTGCCGGCCGGATGGATGCGATGATCTCCGCGCACCAGATCGCCGGACGGTTCGCCGGCGAGCTCGAACGCACGGGCCTGTGCCAGGCGGTCGTGCCGGTGGCGGGACTGCTGGCGCTCGCCGCCCGCACCATGCGGGAGGTCGAGTTCCGCGCGCTGGCGCAGCTGGCCGCGACCCCGGCACCCGACCTCGAGGCGGCCTTGCTGACGATGGACCGGTTCTCCCGGCCGGACATCCTGCCCGACATACCCGCCGAGCTGCGGCGTTCGCTGGCCGAACGCTTCGGCGCCTTCGGCATCCGAATGGCGGTCACGCTCATCCGGTTCGGCGCGAGCTCCTCGTCGGCGCTGGCCGCCGAACTCGTCGAGCGCAGCGGACTCTCGGAGTTGAGCGCCATCATCGACACCCAGTTCGGGCAGCGCGCGGACCAGCTCAAGTCCCATTCGGCGCTGGTGACGATGGATCACCTCCTGGCCGCGTCATCGTCGGCGGGGGCGCGTGACGTCCGGGCCGCGGTTCGCCGGGAACTCGCGGACGTCCACGGTTTCCGAGAGCTGCGTCTGCTCGGCACCATCCGGGCCGGGGGCGTCGACCTCCCCGCTGACCAGACGGCCGAGATCACCCGGCTCATCGGCGGGTCGGGCATCGATCCCGCGGCCCGCCTCGGACTGCCCGCGACCGCCGACGTGTACACACTGCGGGACGCCGCGATCGACGCCGCGCGGACCTGGCGGGCACGTGCCGGCCACCCGCTCCTCGCGCCGGCCTCGGCGTCGGCATGTCAGGTCGCGGTGCGTAGTGCCGAGGGTATCGTCGCCCAACTCGGTGAGGCGGTCCGGAGCGGCGGCCAGGGTTTCAGCGCAGGGATGCCGTGACCGACCGGGTGTAGGACGCTCCGGTGGCGACGACCGCGACAAGCGCGGCCGCCGCCGGAACCCACTGGGCGACAACCGGCAAACCGGCGTCGGAGAGTGCTGTCGCGGACGGGTTGACCGTGAGATGGAAGGCCACAGCGCCCGCCACCGCGACGACGGCGCCGACCGTCAGGATGCTCCGGCCGGACCGTCGACTGTCCCAGAGTCGCGCGGACCCGTACAGCCCGAGGAGCACGACGACCAGTGCGATCGCCCCGCCCACCATCAACGAGATGTCCACGGCGCGTGCGGCATCGGTCCCGCTGCCCGGATTGGTCCGGACGAGATCGGCGGCCAGGACGGACCGAATGTCGTTCAGCGACAACAGCGTCAGGCCGACGGTCACCACGACCAGGGCCACCGACACCAACCACCCGAGGATCGCATAGCGAGTGACCGGGGAGCGTCCGACCGGCCGCTGCGGGCGCAGCGGCGTGACGGCGACGCGCGGGCGGGGAGGCGGAGAGCCGTCGGCGTTCGACATCCCTCGATGGTAGTTGCCTGCGCGTTCCGCTACCCCGAACCGGCGCAACCTCGGATCATCGTTCTCGAAGCCGCCCCGCGACCACCACCGCATGTCCCCCGATCGGTGGAGGCACCATTCACCCCACCCATCACCCGGTCAGCGGAATCCCCCGACCACCCATCCCCGGCAGAGTCAGTGGTGTCACCAACACAACCCCCACACCACACCGGAGCCCACCATGAAAACCACCACCCGCATCGCCACCGCCACCCTCGGACTCGTCGCCGCCACCGGCATCGCCCTCGGCGCCGCCGGCGCAGCCCACGCCGGCACCCTACCCATCACCCGACCCGGCGAACCCACCGTCGCCATGACCATCACCAACCACACCGACAAGCCCGAATACCTCCAAGGCGCCAACGCCGACGGCGGCCAATGGATCAACGCACCCCAACACATCCTCTACCCCGGCGCCACCGAAACCATCACCGCCACCGCACCCTTCACCAACCACCTCGACGTCAACGCCATCTACCGCATCGGACTGTTCGGCCCCACCGCCAACTACCAACTCACCAACCACCCCCACAACGTCAACACCGCCATGAGCAGCATCTGGGGACCCCACGCCCAGAACTACTGGATGAACAACCACATCGACACCGGATACCCCCAGGTCAACGTCGGCTTCGACCAGTGGTGACACACCGCGGACAAACGCAGAATGCGTCGTGGGTACCGGTTTCCGGTACCTACGACGCATTCTGTGTGGGTCGGACCTCAGGGGCCGGCGGTGGCCCCCGTCAGTGGTGGCGACGTCGCCAGCAGGTCGTTCTCCTCGTCGGTGAAAGTCCGTGCCCGCGAAAGGAAACGAACCCCTTCCGGTGCCTCGAGACTGAATCCGGCACCGCGACCCTTCACGACGTCGAGGATCAACTGGGTGTGTTTCCACAGCTCGAACTGGTCACCGTTGATCCAGACCCGAACGGCCGGAATGGGTTCGGGTAGTTCGATCTCGCCGACCAGCACGTCTCGCTGGCCCACGCGATACCCCCCGACCGGATAACACATCGGGGCCGAGCCGTCACAGCACCCACCGGACTGGTGGATCATGAGGCCGCCGTGCAGCTCCGACAACTTGGTCAGGAGCTGCACGGCGGAGTCTGTGGCGACCACGCGATCAGGGACACTCTGCTCGGCGGTCATCGTCAATCACCTTCCCAGGTCAGAAGAAACCCTTGGCGCTCTGAGCGTAACCGACCAGGAGGTTCTTGGTCTGCTGGTAGTGCTCGAGCATCATGAGGTGGTTCTCGCGACCGATACCGGACTGCTTGTAGCCGCCGAAGGCGGCGTGCGCCGGGTAGTCGTGGTAGGTGTTCGTCCACACCCGGCCGGCCTGGATCTCGCGGCCCGCCCGGTAGGCGGTCGCACCGTCGCGGCTCCACACACCGGCACCGAGCCCGTAGAGCGTGTCGTTGGCGATGTGCATGGCGTCGGCGAAGTCCTTGAAGGTGGTGACCGCGAGGACCGGGCCGAAGATCTCTTCCTGGAAGATGCGCATCTTGTTGTTGCCCTGGAAGACAGTCGGTTTGATGTAGAAGCCGCCGGCCAGGTCGCCGTCGAGTTCGGCTGCCTCGCCGCCGATCAGCACCTCGGCGCCCTCGTCCTTGCCGATGGCGAGGTAGGAGGAGATCTTCTCGAACTGATCGTTGGAGGCCTGCGCGCCCATCATCGTGTCGGTGTCGAGGGGGTTGCCCTGCTTGATCTTTCCGACGCGGTCGACGGCCTTGGCGATGAACTCGTCGTAGATGTCCTGCTGGATGAGTGCGCGGCTGGGGCAGGTGCACACCTCGCCCTGGTTGAGCGCGAACATCGAGAAGCCTTCCAGCGCACGGTCGAGGAACCCGTCGTCGGCGGACATCACGTCGTTGAAGAAGATGTTCGGGCTCTTGCCGCCCAGCTCGAGGGTGACCGGGATCAGGTTCTCCGAGGCGTACTGCATGATGAGCCGGCCGGTGGTGGTCTCACCGGTGAACGCGATCTTGCGGATACGGTTGCTCGACGCGAGCGGCTTGCCCGCCTCGACGCCGAACCCGTTGACCACGTTGAGGACTCCGGCGGGAAGCAGGTCGCTGATGAGGCTGACCAGGTACAGGATCGACGCGGGTGTCTGCTCGGCGGGCTTGAGCACGACCGCGTTGCCGGCGGCGAGCGCGGGCGCCAGCTTCCACACCGCCATCAGGATCGGGAAGTTCCAGGGGATGATCTGGCCGACGACGCCGAGCGGCTCGTGGAAGTGGTAGGCGACGGTGTCCTCGTCGACCTCGGAGATCGAACCCTCCTGGGCGCGGAGGGCGCCGGCGAAGTAGCGGAAGTGGTCGATGGCCAGCGGGATGTCGGCGGCCATGGTCTCGCGGACGGCCTTGCCGTTGTCCCAGGTCTCGGCGACGGCCAGCTTCTCGAGGTTCTCCTCCATGCGATCGGCGATGCGCAGCAGGGCCAGCGAGCGCTCGGCGACGGGGGTCTTGCCCCATCCGGGTGCGGCCTTGTGTGCGGCGTCGAGCGCGAGGTCGATGTCCTCGGCGGTCGAGCGTGCGACCTCGCAGAAGATCTTGCCGTCGACGGGCGACGGGTTCTCGAAGTACTGACCCTTCACCGGCGGGGTCCACTGTCCGCCGATCCAGTTGTCGTAGCGCGACTCGTAGCTCATCACCGAGCCATCGGCACCCGGCTTTGCGAAGACGGTCATGGTTGCTCCTTGCGTGTGGGCCTCAAGCTGAGGACGCTCTGCGGATGTCACACGGGACACCGGAGGCGTCCGTTGTGATCTGCTCCACACTCTAGGAGCGGGGTGGTTGCACGAGCGTTGCAACGTTGGCCACCTGCTGTTGACGCAGCTCAGCCGGTTACGCCCCGTACCTCTTGTCCAGGAGTCGGATGCGTCCGCCGACGACGGCCCGGTCGGGATCGCCGACCGGCAGGCGGTGTTCGAGGCGGCGCCAGGCGGCGAGGTCGTCGCGTCCGTGGGTCGACGACGTCCACCGGCGGAGGGCCGCGACGTCGCCGGACGCGAAGAGACGCGACCGCAGGTCCTCGCGGAGTTCCTCGAAGATCTCGACGATCCCCGGTGCGGTCGATTCGGCGAGCAACCCGCCGCGGCCGAGGTCATCGACGACCGACGCGAGGTCCGAACCCGACGAGATGCGCGACCGGAGATCGTCGACGTCGGAGGTGATGTCGAGTGTGAGCCGGTACGGCCGGCTCGCGACGACGTCGGCACCGAGGTCGCGGCGGAGTCGGGAGATCTCGGCCCGCACGGTGACCGGGTCGAGCCCGTCCTCGGCCAGCTTCAACGCGAGCTGTTCGGTGTTCAGACCTTCCGGAAACGCTTGCAGCAGAACGAGGATCTCGGCGTGCCTGCGCGACAGGGTGCGGGCGCCGGGCCCGTCGGCGGCGCGATGCCAGCGTCCCGGACCGTCACCGAGCACGGCGAGGTGGGCCGCGGCCCGCGGGCCCGGTGCCGGGTCGAAGGTGGCCGGGTCGGCGAGATCGACGGCGCCCGCCCGCAATTCGCGCTCGACAGCGGCGACGACCGACCGGACCGCCGCCAGCGCGAACGGCGCCGCGACCTCGCGCCCGCCGGTCACGTCGATGACACCGATCACGTGCCCGGTCAGCGGGTCGTGCACGGGCGCCGCCGCACAACTCCACTCCTGGACGGGTCCGGCGAAGTGTTCGGGGCCGACGACCTGCACACTCCGATCCACGGCCAGTGCCAGTCCGGGGGCGTTGGTGCCGACGACCTCCTCGCTCCACACCGAGCCCTCGACGAAGTCGATGTGGCCCGCGCGATCACGAGCGGCCGAGTCGCCCTCGATCCACAGCAGGCGCCCGGACTGGTCGGTCAGGGCGACGACGACCCCCGTGTCGGCGATGGCGTCGACCATCAGGGACTGCACCAACGGCCGGACGGCGGTGATGGGATGCGCGGCGCGGTAGGCGGCGAACTCCGCAGGCGACATCGTGGAGGCACGATCGCCGTTCGGGGTCGCGTCGCTGGGGTCCACTCCGCCGGTCAGGGACCTCGCCCACGAGTCGCGGACGATCGACCGAACCGCATCGGCCGGCGGATTGCCGCCGGAGAGGAAGTCCTCGTACGCCCGGCGGATGCGCGTGGCCACCGAAGCCGCGTCCGTCATGCACCCTCCGTACGATCAGCCGAGTCGATTGCCCGATATGTCGACGATTCTGCCTGCCGCGATGTGATCTCGGCAACAACCACCGAGGTCGTCGTCGTTGCGCCCCGCTCGACCGCACCCGGTCTAACCGAACCGCGCGGAGAACGTCCGCGGGGTCATACCGGTGACGGTCTTGAAGTCACGCACGAAGTGCGCCTCGTCGGCGTAGGACAGCTCCGCCGCCAGCGAGGCGAGCGTCCCCGACCGGTCGCGCAGCCGCTCGGCCGCCTCGTGGAGCCGTCGACGTTGGATGAGCCACTTCGGGGTGAGACCGAGACGACGCCGGGTCAGCCGCTGCAGGCTGCGTTCGGTGAGGTGGAATCGCTCGCAGATCTGCGCGACCGCGACGACCGACGAATCGGTTTCCACGTACTCCACGATCGCGTTGATCAGCCGGCCGTCGTCGTCGAGCGGGAGATACGACCGAAGCCAGTCCTCGACGCGGTCGGTCGCGGTCCGCTGGGTCGCCTCGACTCCGGGTTCGACGGCCATCACCGACCGCACCGACCGCTCGAGGTCGGTGCCCCGGTCGCCGAAGACCTCGGACAGTTCGGCATGCCGATCGGTCCATTTCCCGACGTCGCCGGTCAGCACTCCCCCGGCTGCCGGCGTGAGCATCACCCCGACTGCCCAGCCGTCGCCGGTCAGCACCGTCTCCGACAACCCGGTCACCACGCCGTAGAAGCGGGCGTAGGTGTTGCTGACGACGATGAGGCAGACGGGATACTGCAGGACGCGCTGCGGCGCCTCCGCCCCGGGCGGGACCCACCACACCGGGACCCAGAAGCGGCGCACCAGTTCGTTCAGATCGGGGCTCGGCGCCCACCGTCCGATGCGAAAGCTCGCGTCCGACGGGTCGATGAGGTGCGCGCGCTCGACGTCGTCGAGCCGCGCCGGATTGTCGGGTTTCATCAATCACCGTCCCGTGGTCTCGCGGTTGACTCTCATCATGACCGCAATCAACGACACCTCACCATTAGTCGACCACTACGTCCGCCTCGCCGACGGCTTCGCCACCGTCCTCGATGACGCGCCCGCCGGCACCTGGACCGCGGACTCGCCGTGCGAGGGATGGACCGGACGCGACGTCGTCGGCCACGTCATCGACACCCAGCGCGAGTTCTTCGCACGCCACGACATCGATGCCGGACCGGCACCCTCGCTCGACGACCCGGCCGCCGCCTGGCACACCCACCGCGACACCGTCGCCGGGCTGCTCGCCGACCCGACCGTCGGCGAACGCACCTTCGACGGACACTTCGGACCGACCACTATCGGCGAGACCCTCATCCGCTTCTACGGTTTCGACATGGTCGCCCACCGCTGGGACATCGCCCGCGCAGCCGGTGCCGACCATCGGTTCTCCGACGACGACCTGTCCGAGATGGAAGCCGCCGTCGACGGTTTCGGCGATGCGATCTACTCCGAAGGCGTGTGTCGCAAGGTCGAGATCCCGGCCGGTGCTGATCGGCAGACGACGCTGCTCGCCCGTTTGGGTCGCGTCGCGTCCTGAGGTCCCTGCGGGGACCAGACGCCCGCTTCTGCCCACTGAAGAGCGCCGAATTCCGCGGAGGCGCACCCCAGCCCCCGAGGAGCGCCGGAGCCTGCGGAGGCGCACCACCCCCGACCCCGTTTCGTGACCGACAGACTTCAACTCGACTCCTGGACCTCGATCGAAGTCCATCGGTCGAGTTGAAGTCCGCCGGTCGCGGGCCCGAAGGGGAGGAACGCGTCTCACCAGGACCCTTCGTGACGCGGCCTCCGCAAGCTCCGGTCGCTCCACAGGGAGCGGTGCGCAGAACTCACGGAATCCAGCCGTTGTGCCGCGGGTAGCGCGCGCGGAGGTGGCCGTAGACGTAGGTGCTCGCGAGCAGCGCGATGCCGGCACCGATCGACGGCCAGAGGAACGCGTTGTCGAGCGATTCGCGGACCGCCGCGACGGCCCATCCGATCACGAACAGCACGAGCGCGATGGTCGCCAGAATGCGGATCACGAGGACGACCGTGGCGAGCACCGCCCACACCGCCTCACGCGCCCGCCCCGGACTTCCCGCCACGTCGGTCATCGTAATGTCGGGCCGGGCCGCGGGCAGGCCTCGCGCGTCTCGCATTTGTCCCCACCGGTCGGTGCCGCATGGACAATGGTGGGATAAAGACCATCCTCAACGTCATCTGGCTCGTCCTGTGCGGACTGTGGATGGCGATCGGCTACGTCGTCGCCGGCATCATCTGCTGCATCCTGATCATCACGATCCCGTTCGGCATCGCCTCGTTCCGGATGGCGAGCTACGCGCTCTGGCCCTTCGGACGAACTGTCATCCGCAAGCCGACCGCGGGCGTCGCGTCGACCATCGGCAACGTCATCTGGATCATCGTGGCCGGGTTGTGGCTCGCGATCGGGCACATCACCACCGGCATCGCGATGTGCCTCACGATCATCGGCATCCCCCTCGGCATCGCGAGTTTCAAGATGGTGCCGGTGTCGCTTCTGCCCCTCGGCGCCGAGATCGTCCCGACCGATCAGCGGATGCCCGGCGGTACGCCGGTGCGGATGTGATCCACCGAACGTCGCGCTGACCTCCCCCGACCCATCCGCCACCCAACCCATCCGGGACGCCGATGGATCCGAACAGGTGGCATGACACTCGGGTCCCAGACTGACGTCGCGAGCGCGTGGCTCGGCACGGACGCGACGCTGCCGCCGGTGGCGACCGCCTGTCTCTCGCTGTACGCGACCGGCGCCCGACTCCACCAGGAGTCGTTCAGCCGACGGCCCGAGTACCCCGGACACCATCCGCGCACGTCATCCTTCTTGCCGCAGCCTCGTTGCCTCCGGGCCCACGCGGAAACGTGACGCCCGCTCGCCGAGAGCGGCGTTCGGGGGGACAGCAACAGATCGTTCGACGACGGCAGGAGGCACGTGATGGCTGATCATCTCGATCCCGACGCTGCCGAATTGCTGGAGATGGCACCGCTGGTCGCGCTCGACGCATTGTCCGCCGACGAACTGCGCGACGTCCAGGCTCGGGTCGCGGCCGCGCCGCAGGATCTCCAGACCTTGTTCGACAAGCAGGTCCGCGCGACCCGCGAGGCGCTGGCCGCGATGAGCAAGACGACGGCCACGCCGCCCCCGCCGACGCTCCGTGATCGCATCCTCTCCGCTGCGCGTGCCGACGCCGGTCTCGACGCGCCGGACGTCGCCGGCCCGGGCGCCGAGGCGCCGACCGGGCCGGGATCGCCGCCTCCGCAGCAGCAATCCGCGCCTGCCGCATCCGATCCGAGGGTTCCCGCCCCCGTGACGCCGACGCTCGAATCGGACGACCGACGGCGCCTGCCTCGCCGCTGGACGTATCTCGCCGCCGCGGCGGTGGCGGCCGTCGCCATCGGCGCCGCCGGGTGGGTCATGGGAGAGTCGAGCTCGCCGGAACCGGAGGTCCGCCCACTCGCCTCACCGGCCGAACAGGTCTTCTCCGCGGAGGACCTGCGGTCGACGGGCGGCCCGGTAGCTACCGGCAATGTCACCGTCTATCTCGCCAAGTCGGCGGATACCGGTGTACTGGTGATGGATTCGGTCCCGCCACCACAGCCGGGGACCGTCTACCAGATGTGGCTCATCGGGCCGGGCGGCGCTCGCTCGGCCGGCACGATGACCGACCAGGACGTCGAACCGGTCACCACCGCCGTGCTCTCCGGGATCAACGACGCCTCGACGCTCGCGTTCACCGTCGAACCGCCCGGCGGTTCGGACCGTCCCACCACCACCCCTGTCGCCCAGCTGTCGTTGCTCTGAGCATCTCGCCGAAAACCACCCTGTGGAACCGGAAACGCGACGCATCGTCGGCTGTCCGTTTCCTACGGGTGGTTTTCGGACTCACTTCAACAGCGCGCGGATCGCCTCGATGCTGTCGGCTTGCGCGGGAGTCTTGTCCGGGCGGTAACGCACCACGCGCGCGAAGCGCAGCGCGACCCCGCCCGGATATCTTGAACTCCGTTGCGCGCCATCGAGTTCGATCTCGACGACGATCTCCGGACGCAGGTACACCGTGTACGAGTCCCGGTGCGTCTCGTGCTTCGGGAACTCCTCGGTCTGCCAGCGCAACAGCTCGTCCGTCAGGCCCTTGAACGTCTTGCCGACCATCACGAGCTCGCCCGTCTCGGGATCGCGGGCGCCGAGATGCAGATTCGACAGCCACCCCGACCGCCGGCCCGAGCCCCATTCGGCACCGAGCACCACCAGATCGAACGTGTGCGTCGGTTTGACCTTCTGCCAGGCCTTTCCGCGGCGACCCGCCACATACAGGCCGTCGAGCGACTTCACCATCACACCCTCGTGACCGTCGGCTATCGCGGCGTCGAAATGACTGCGGGCCTCGTCGACGTTCGGCCGGGTGACCGCGGGGATTCGCAACTGCGGCGCGATCGAGTCGATCGCAGCGAGCCGCTCGGACAGCGGCCGGTCGATGAGGTCGACGCCGTCGAGATGGAGGCAGTCGAAAAAGAACGGCTTGAGCAGGCGTTCGGGTTCGCCGGCCGCGGTGGGTCCAGAGCCGAACCGGCTCATGGTGTCCTGGAACGACCGTGGGCGCCCGTCGTCGGAGAGCATCAACGTCTCGCCGTCGAGGATGACCGAATCGCAGGGCAGGGAGGCGATCACCGAGACGAGGTCGGGGACGTTCGCCGTCACGTCGCGCAGCGTGCGGGTGAACACCGAGATCTCGGCTCCGTTGCGGTGCACCTGGATTCGGGCACCGTCGAGCTTGTAGTCGACGACGAGGTCGGGCCCGAGGAGCGTAAGCGCGGAGTCGAGGTCGTCGGCGGGTGTCGCGAGCATCGGTTCGACGGCGCGTCCGACCTCCAGGCCGACCCCCGCCAGCGACTCCGCGCCGAACCGGGCCAGCGCGGCGGTGACCGGCAGCGAACCGGTCAGCATGTTCGCGCGGCGCACCAGAGCCAGATCCTGGCCGGTGACCTTCGCGATGGCGTCGGTCATGACACCGGCCAGCGCCCCCTGCCGCAATTCACCAGTGAGCAGTGCCACGAGGAACTTCTGCTCGGACTCGGTCGACGCGGCGAACAACGACGCGATGATCTCGCCGCGCCGCTTCGTCGAACCCGGACCCGACGCGGACGCGAGCTCGCCGAGCGCGGCGTCGACGGCAGCAACCTCGAGGGTCGGCGAATCGGCCGGTGGTGCCATCAGTTTGGACAGGGACCGCCACCCGACGCCGAGCCGGCCCTGCGGGATCTCACCCGACAGCCAGGCGACGACGACCGGCAGTTCCTCGTCGGTCGCCTGGGAGAGCGCGTCGGCGAGCACCGTCGTCTTCCGGATCCGCGACCGGTCTCGCGCCACATCTGCGGAGGTCTCGACGACGTCGATCAGCCTCATGTCGTCTCACCTGCTGCCGGACGCGCATTCACCTGTCCGACGGTACGCCGAGCCCCCTACAACCCGTCCTGCTCAGACCTCCGTGAGGTCGACGGACTTGGTCTCGCGGACGCTGAGCAGGGCGATCATCGTGGCGCAGGCGGCGACCGCGAGGTACACGCCCACCCAGCCGACGCCGTAGTCGGCGACGATCCACGTGGCGATGAACGGCGCCACGGCGGCGCCGAGGATCGACGCCACGTTGTAGGCCACGCCCGAACCCGTGTAGCGCACGTTGGTCGGGAACAGCTCGGGCAGGATCGCGCTCATCGGCCCGAAGGTGAGACCCATCAGCGTCATTCCGAGGATCAGGAAGAACAGCATCATGCCGTCGGTCATCGACGCCGGGTCGAGCAGCCACTGGAAGCACAGACCGAAGACGATGATCGCCGCGGTGATCACGATGAGGAAGGCGCGGCGGCCGTACCGGTCGGCGAGGCGACCCGAGATCGGCACGCACGCGGCGAAGAACAGGACCGCGACGAGCTGCAGCTGCAGGAAGTCGACGTAGCTGATGGAGAGCTTGACGCCCGACTCATCGGTCACCTTGCCGGTGCCGTAGGAGATCACCCAGGTGGTCACGATGTAGAACAGCGTGTACGTCGCGACCATGATGAACGTGCCCGCGATGAGCGGACGCCAGCTGGTCTTGACGACCTCGGCCAGCGGCGCCTTGACCTTCTTGCCGTCCGCGACGGCCTTCGCGAACACCGGTGTCTCGGTGAGCTTCAGACGCACGTACAGCCCGACGGCCACCATGATCGCACTGGCCAGGAACGGGATTCGCCAGCCCCAGGTCATGAAGGCGTGGTCGGGGTCGGCGGTCGCGGCATCGAAATCTAGGGCGAGCATCAGCAGCAGGAAGGTGCCGTTGGCGAAGAAGAACCCGATCGGCGCACCCAGCTGCGGCCACATCGCGGCCCACGCCCGTTTGCCCTTCTCGGCCGTCTCCGTGGCGAGAAGCGCTGCGCCCGACCACTCCCCGCCGAGCCCGAGGCCCTGACAGAACCGCATCAGCGCCAGCAGCGCGGGCGCGAGATAGCCGACGGAATCGTAGGTGGGCAGCAGGCCGATGACGAAAGTCGCGATGCCCATGGTGAGTAGCGAACCCACCAGCGTCGCCTTGCGTCCGATGCGATCGCCGAAGTGTCCGAACAGGATCGAGCCGATGGGTCGCGCGACGAACGCGAGCCCGAAGGTCGCGAACGACGACAGCAGCGCCGCGGTGTCGTCCCCCTTGGGGAAGAACAGCACCGGGAACACGAGGACCGCGGCCGTGGCATAGATGTAGAAGTCGAAGAACTCGATGCTCGTCCCGATCATCGACGCGACCACGATGCGGCTGCGAGGCACCGGCGCCTGATCGGGGTGGTCGATGTTGCGGACCGCGGAATCGCTCATTCGCGCGACGTTACGCCTGCGGCTCGAGCCACCGATCCCGACCCCTGAGAAAAAGCTGAGCGGACCGCGACACCCGGCGCACGCGGCTCATCGCAGTCCAACCGCGACTGCTCACTGGTCCCGGTGTGGACCCGTCAGTTGGACGAGGACGTCGACTGCCGTTGCCAGATCGGCATCCTCGAGGTCCGAGAGCATCGTCTGTACGACCCCTCGGACGATGTCGGGTCGCGGCTGGTACCGGATGTCGATTGCGGTCGCGATGTTCCACGTGAGCAGGAAGGCATCGCGGACCGCGTGGTCGTAGAGCGCTCGCACAGTTGTGTGGGTGCCGTCGAGGTCGACGACCCGTTGCGTGTCGAGGACTTCGGCGAAGGCGGCGACCAGCAGGTCGGCACTTCGCCGGTATCGGTGTTCGAATCCGCCTCCGTACTGGTCCGCCACCAGCGGGAACGATGCCCTGTCCATCGGTGCAGCTCGCCGAGAGTTCAGCTCCTCGCCGGTGAGGAGCGCTGTGAGACGCGTGTTTCGTTCGACGGCGGCCAGGTATAGATCACCGAGGTCGCCCGACCCCGAAGTGGTCCGGATGCCCATGTCGCCGACTGTCATCTCCGAGACATGCGCACCCACATCGTCAGTGACCGCCCGCAAAGCCGGTGTGTCCATTCGACGCCCCTTCTTCCAGACAATGCCCGATCAATCTGTCGATCAGGCCCGGTGGACCGCGATGATGAGAGGATGCTCCCGCACCGCACGGGAGAAGCCGTTCGCAGCGATCGTCTACCACGGTAGACGATCGCAGAGGGGATGTCGATGGTGAACGACGACAGGGGCTCGGGCGCAGAGCCCGATCTCGGCGCACTTCTCGGGCGACTGATACCGCATCTGATGACCCGCGAGGAGCCGATCCTCCGGGCCGCCGGGCTGTCGATGTGGGAGTACGCCATCGTGCGCGAGGTCGCTGCGACACCGGCAGTGTCGCAGCGTGAGTTGTCCGAACGCACCGGGCGAGATCCGACACGGCTCGGCAAGCACCTGGACGAACTCCAACGGCGGGGCATCGTGTCCAGGGACAGGTCGGGGAGTCGTCGCCAGTGGACCGTCTCGACCACGCCGGAGGGGCGTTCACTACTCGACGGCGTCCGGGCCGAGATCCGGGCCGTGGAAGACGAGCTACTCAGCGGCGCCATGTCCGACGGTCAGGCGGCGACCTTCCGGCGGTTGCTGAAAAGCCTTGTCGCAGAGATCTCCTGAAGGTCTTCGAGGCCGGCCGACTACCGGCAACCGCCGTTAGTCGGCCGAAGGACGTACCGCCTCAGCTACCCCGTTTAATCCACTCTTCGAGATGAGGAGCTTCGTCGCCGACGGTCGTGCCGTCGCCGTGACCGGTGTAGACCTTGGTCTCGGGGTCGAGGGTGAAGATCTTCTCGGTGATCGAGGCGATGATCGTCGGGAAGCTCGAGTACGAGCGGCCTGTTGCGCCCGGCCCGCCCTGGAACAGGGTGTCGCCGGAGAACAGCACCTTCGCCTCGGGCAGGTGGATCACCGACGAGCCCGGCGAATGGCCCGGGGTGTTGATGATCGTCAGCTCGGTACCGGCGACCCCGATCTTCTGCCCGTCCTCGAGATCCTGGTGCGCGACATCGGGATGGGTGTCGTTCCACAGCATGTCGTCGCCGGGGTGCAGCAGGATCGGCGCTCCGGTGGCCTGCGACAGTTCCGGGGCAACGGTGACGTGGTCGTTGTGCCCGTGGGTAAGCACGATCGCCTTGACCGTGCGGTTGCCGACGCCGGCGAGGATCGGCTGCGCCGAGTGTGCGGCGTCGATGATGATGACCTCGTCGTCGTTGCCGACGAGCCACACATTGTTGTCGACGTCCCAGGTGCCGCCGTCGAGGCTGAAGGTGCCCGAGGTGACGACGTTGTCGATACGCAGTTCGCCGCTCACAGCTCGACCACCGATCGCAGCACCTTGCCGGCCTCCATCGCCGAGAACGCGGCCTCGACGTCGTTGATGCCGATGCGTTCGGTGACGAACTTGTCCAGCGGCAGACGACCCTGCTCGTAGAGGTCGATCAGCATCGGGAAATCTCGTTCGGGGAGGCAATCGCCGTACCACGACGACTTCAACGCACCACCGCGGGAGAAGAAGTCGACCAGCGGCATCTCCAGGGTCATCTCTGGGGTCGGCACACCGACCAGCACGACGACCCCGGCGAGATCGCGCGCGTAGAAGGCCTGCTTGTAGGTTTCCGGGCGGCCGACCGCATCGATCACGACGTCGGCGCCGTTGCCGTCGGTCAGTTCCTGCACCGCGGCGATCACATCGTCGACCTTCGAGCCGTCGATGGTGTGGGTGGCACCGAGATCTTTCGCCCACTCCAGCTTCGACGCATCGCGGTCGATCGCGATGATCGTCGTCGCACCGGCCAGACGGGCGCCGGCGATCGCGGCATCACCGACACCGCCGCACCCGATGACCGCGACCGAGTCGCCGCGGCCGACGTTGCCGGTGTTCATCGCCGCCCCGATTCCGGCCATCACACCGCAGCCGAGCAACCCGGCAACAGCGGGGTCGGTGTCCGGATTGACCTTGGTGCACTGCAATTCGTGGATGAGGGTCTTCTCGGCGAACGCCCCGATGCCCAGTGCGGGGGTCAGTTCGGTGCCGTCGGTCAGGGTCATCGGGACGCTGGCGTTGAAGGTGTCGAAGCAGTACCACGGACGCCCCCGCTTACACGCTCGACACTGCCCGCACACCGCCCGCCAGTTCAGGACGACGAAGTCGCCGACCTCGACGTGGGTGACATCGGAACCGACCGACTCGACCACACCCGCGGCCTCGTGGCCGAGCAGGAACGGATACTCGTCGTTGATGCCGCCCTCGCGGTAGGCCAGGTCGGTGTGGCAGACACCGCACGCCTTGATCGCCACCACCACATCACGCGCACCCGGGTCCGGGATCACCACGTCCACGACCTCTGTCGGCGCCTTCTTGCTGCGCGAGATGACTCCCTTGACTGTCTGCGACATACGTTGTTCCTTCCGCAACTGCGTTGTTCGGGGTACGGGTGCGACGTGTGCTGCGAGTGCGGCGACGTATGGGTGACGTCGCCGGAACACATCGCCACAACCTTATCGGCATCGATCAAAGTCGACTACTCAGAGTGGTCGTCGTCTACTGTGATTATCCACGCGCCCGTTCGGATGTAACCGTAGTTCGACGAACCGCGCACCCGCTTCGGATTCGGTCATCGTGAACACAGCGTCCGATCCGTCCACCCCGATCCCGTTGTTTGACCACCGACGCATCTGGCAACCCTGGTGCGGACCGCTCATCTCCACCACGAGGAGGTAGACCATGGCAGAGAAGAAGAAGGACCCTGGACCTTCGGTCAAGGACGACGAGCTCTACGAGAAGCTGCGCGACGAGGGCAACTCGAAGGAGAAGTCCGCTCGGATCGCCAACGCCGCGGCCAACAGCTCACGGTCGGACGTCGGCAAGAGCGGCGGCAAGTCCGGGTCCTACGAGGACTGGACGGTCGAGGAGCTCAAGGACCGCGCCAAGGAACTCGACCTCTCGGGTTACTCCGACCTGAAGAAGGACGAGCTCATCGAGAAACTGCGGGACCACTGAGACCCGTCTGCTCGGAGAACAGCGAAGCCGCCGACCCGAGGGGTCGGCGGCTTCGTTGCGCAAAGGGACGGTGCCGGTCAGTGCGCCTCTCGGCAAACAGGCCGCTCGAAGCGGCAAAAGGGTGGGACCCGGGGCATTGAGTCCGTCACCGTCGCGGGGTACAACTACGACCCCGCTCGGGATATTCCGGCCCTTCCGACGTGACCTACCCGACACCCACCGATGAGGCCGACCGGCCGGTCATCGGACCAGCCCGACCCGCTGGAACGCGGTCAACGCCGTCTCGCCGGTGTTCCACAGCCCGGTCACGTCGCCGCGTGCCCGAGCAGCGGTCGCCGGATCCTGGAGCGCGAGTCCGTTGCGGAACGTCAGCGCGTTGTATCCGACGTCGGCGGCCCGCAGCATCGGCCCGGTCGCCCGGCCGGCGCCCACGACGCGGTCGAGGCCCTCACCGACCACGTAGAACCGGAAGATCGGTCCGAGGTTGACGCCGTATTCACGGAGTGTCGCGGTGACGATCGAATTACCATGTGCGGCAATCGCATCGACGATGAAGAAGAAATCCCGCGCATTCGCCGTCGTGGCCCGGGCGTCGGCGGTCGCATAGGCGAGGTCGACGGTGATGTGCGCGTTGTAACCGGCCATCGCGACCCGTTGGCCGGGGACTGCGCAGTCGTCGGCCATGTCGAAGTAGTGCCGCCACTGGGGTGCGACAGGTCCGCCGCCGAATTCGCCTCGCACGGCGTCGAGGAACCGGTTGAGGAGTTCGAGACTGATGACGGGCGCCCACCGCGGAGTCTGGAAGACGCGCGGGTTGTTCTGCAGCGGCATCACCGCGTCGCGTTCCACCGCGGCCAGCCCGAGGGCGAACAACCCGCGCCGGTCGCGACGGTCGGTGAGAATGTCGACGATCCCGTACAGCTTGTCGACGTTTCGTCGTAGCTGGACGAGAGGGAGGTCCTTCGAATCCTGCTCGTAGGTACTGAGTTCGACGATCCGCTCGCGGTCGGCCGGGCGGAGATCGGTTCCACACGTCTCGGCCGGTACCGCATGCGCCGGCGCGGCGACCACGAGTGTTCCGATGAGGCCGAGGGTCAGCAGTGCCGCCGAGAGTGCTCGCATGGGACCCGGTGATACCCATCTGCGCGCGGATCAACCCCTCCCCACCGGGGACGCGAGACCCTTCGTGACGCGCCCTCCGCAAGCTCCGGGCGCTCCTCAGGGAGCAGAGGAAGCGTCAGGGCAGCAGACCGGCACTGCGGGCGGTCACGACGGCCTCCAGCCGCGACGACGCCCCGAGCTTGCGCATCGCATCCTTCATGTACCCCTTCACCGTGTACACGGTGACACCGAGGGTCTCCGCGATACGGGCGTTCGAATAGCCCAGTGCGGCAAGGGAGATCACGTCCTGCTCCCGGCCGGTCAGTTCCACCTGCGCCGTCGACGCCGGGCTCGCGGCGATCAGGGCCTCGGTGATCGCGGCGAGTTCGTCGGCGAGCCGGGCGTCGTCGACCGTCTCGGCCAGCGACCGAAGCCGCGCGTAGGCCGCGGTCATCCGGTCGCGCATCTCCGCCTCGTCCTGCGCGGCGTGCTCGAGCCGGGCGCGGGACGCGACGATCTCGTGTTCGACGGTGCGGGCCTCCATCGCGAGGACGTCGAGCATCCGCCCGCCGATCGGGTCAGGGGTGTGCAGCGCGCCGTAGAGGACCGCGACGGGCGTCCGATCGACGATGACCGGAGCGGCCATCATGGCGCGCAACCCTTCCCGCTCGATGATCGTGTTGTAGCGATGGGTGATCCGCGGCGTGCGGAGGTAGTCGTCGACGACCATCGGGCGGTTCAGCGAGACGACCTTGCCGCCCAGCCCGTGCCCGACGTCGACCGACACCCCGTTCAACGCGCCCACGGTCGTACCGGCGAAATGCTGCAGACGCAGGTTCGACGGTCCGTTCAGGACACCCGCGAAGGCCAGTGGCACCCCACTGGACCTGCGCACCCGACGCAACGCCTCGGTGACGATCCCGCTCAGCGGCTCGGGCATCTCACCTCACTTCTCCCCCTCTTCCGAGGGTGTTCCTGGGGCCGGTCGCGGAGGACACTGTGACTCAGCTTACTCAGTACGGAGCGAGGTTCACGATGACACAGGCCACCACGACCCCCACCGACATGGTCGAACGATGGTTGGCAATCTACGGGGCGTCCGACGCCGATGCGGCGGCACTCCTCGTCGACGGGCACGATCCCGAGGCGATCGCCTTCACGGTGATCGAGGTCGAGCAGACCGACGATCAGCAGTCCGGCGGTGTACGTCCGGTCACCACCGACATCACCTACGGCGAACTGGCCGAGCGGTCCAAGAGACTCGCGGCGGCCCTTGCGGAGATGGGCATCGGTCGTGGCGACACGGTGGGCGTCCTCATGGGCAAGCGCGAGGAGCTCGTCGTCTCGCTGCTGGCCATCGCCCGCCTCGGCGCGATATACATCCCGCTGTTCACCGCGTTCGCGACACCCGCGATCGAGATGCGGCTGCAGGCCGGCGCCGCGAAGGTCGTGATCACCGAGTCGAGTCAGGCGGACAAACTCGCGGGCATCGACGGGATCACCACGGTGATCGCCGGCGACCAGTTCGAGGAACTCATCGCAGCGCACGAGCCGGTCACCGAGTCGGTCGCGGTCGGCGGCGACGGCACCCTGATCCTGCTCTTCACCAGCGGCACGACCGGCGCGCCGAAGGGCGTCCCGGTCCCGGTCAAGGCGCTCGCCTCGTTCGTCGCCTACATGCACTTCGGCCTGGATGTCCGCGCCGACGACGTGTTCTGGAACGCCGCCGACCCCGGCTGGGCCTATGGCCTCTACTACGGCGTGCTCGGGCCGCTGGCCGCCGGCCGGCGCAACCTCCTGCTACACGCCGGCTTCACCCCCGAACTGACCGCGAAGATCCTCGGCGACCTCGGCGTCACCAATTTCGCCGCGGCACCGACCGTCTACCGAGCGCTCAGCAAGGACCCGCGCATCTCGGGCTTCTCGCTGCGCCGCGCGTCGTCGGCGGGCGAACCCCTGACCCCCGACGTCATCGACTGGGCGCTGCGGGCCATCGGCACCGAGGTCCGCGACCACTACGGCCAGACCGAACACGGCATGTTCATCAACAACCACTGGCACGAGTCGGTCCACGAGACCCTCGTCCCGGGCTCGATGGGACAGCCGATGCCCGGCTTCGCCGCGGGGATCGTCGACGGTCAGATCGCCATCGACGTCCCGGCCAGCCCGCTGATGTGGTTCGAGGGGTACCTCGACGCTCCGGAGAAGACCAAACAGCGCTTCTCGCCGGACGGGCGGTGGTACCTGACCGGTGACACCGGGCGGGTGGACGACGAGGGCCGCTATTTCTTCTCCGCACGCGACGACGACGTGATCATCATGGCCGGCTACCGGATCGGCCCGTTCGACGTCGAGAGCGTGCTGATCACCCATCCGTCGGTCGTCGATGTCGCCGTCGTCGGGCGCCCCGACGAGCTCCGCGGCGAGGTCCTCGAAGCGTTCGTCGTCCTCGCGGACGGGGTCGACGGCACCGATGCGCTCGAAGCCGAGCTCCAGCAGCTGGTCAAGACGCAGTTCGCCGCGCACGCCTACCCGCGCACCGTGCATTTCGTCGACGCCCTGCCCAAGACGCCGAGCGGCAAGATCCAGCGGTTCCTCCTGCGCCAGCGGTGAGCGCACGCCGTGGTGCGCCGCCTGGGGCGTAACGGCGCCACCGTGCGCGAACGATGAACCGACTGCGCGACCCGCAGTCGGGCCGCGCCAACAGCCGATCGCGTCGGGCAGACTCCGAGGACCTCGCCTGCCCCACGACGCGATCACCGGACGCGCAACCAGCGGGTCACACCCCTATCCGCTGGTTGCGCATCTCCGGTTCTGGCGAGATCAGTCCAGGAGCGCTCGTACCGAGTCGGGCGGCACGTCGCCGCTGTAGGTGACCGGGGCGTCGTACACGGTCCGCACGGGAACCACGCCGGTCCAGTCCGCCGACTCCCCACCCGGCCCGCCCGTCCGCGCCTTGGCGATCCACTGGCCGTCGACGATCGGCAGTCGCAGGGCCACCGTCGCTGCCAACTCTTTGCGCGTCGTCGGCCGGACCTCGGCCACCCTCCCCGGAATCAGCTTGTCGGACAACACTTCCAAAGCCACCTGGGCGTCGTCGGCGACTTCGAGGACTCCGCGTACGACCGCCGACCGGTAGTTCGCCGAATGGTCGAAGAGGGTGTCGGCGACGACGAGCCCGTCCAGCGCGAACACCGTGAACGTCACCGGCGCACCCGCGGCGACGTGCCGGAGCGCACCCGCCCCGGTCGATCCGTGCAGCAGGATCGAGTCGCCGTCCCGGGCGAAGAGCATCGGCACCGACCATGGCAGACCGTCGACGACGGTGCTGAGGGTCCCGACTTTGGTCTCGTCGAGCAGGGCGTCGAGCAGCTCGCGATCGGCTGCCCGATCAGGCTTGCGCGTCAACGACGCCAGACGCGAAGTCACGTCGGACGGGGTACCGCCGGTCGAAGTCATGCGGACATGGTCGCCCCCGAACGCGCCCGGCTCAACAGATTTGCTCGCCGGCGCCTCCGCCGAAGACTCCCCTTGCTGATATCCACCCACCAGGGCGGGCCTAGCCACATATCGACTTCCGGGCTCGCTCTGCTGGGCGCATTCCACGCCGGGCCACCGGGACCCGGGGGAGCTCCCGATTCAACGAGGACCATAGCTGTCCTCTATCGCTCATAGCGTGGTCCTCACACCAACCGAGAGGACACATCATGGGCACCTACACCTCCACCGAACTCAGCGTCGACGTCACCGGCGAGAAGCGCGACCTGCTCATCCTGCTGCAGGATCAGCGCAACATGCTCAAGATCACCGCACGCAACCTCTCCGACGACGAGGCCCGCAAGCAGTCGACGGTCAGCACCCTCACGATCGGCGCGCTGATCAAGCATCTCGCGCACGGTGAGGACAATGCGGCCCGTGTCATCACCGAGCGGGACGAGAACGCCGAGTTCGACATGAGCCAGGCCATGACCGAGTACGAGATGACCGACGACGAGACCCTTGCCGGCTGGCTGGCCGAGTACGACCGTGGGGCCGCCGAGTTCGACCGCGTGATCGCCGACGCTGAGAGCCTGGACGAGCTGATCCCTCAGCCCACCGCTCCGTGGCAGCCGGAACGCGAGTGGCTGTCGATTCGGGCCATGATCATCCACCTCATCCGGGAGACCGCCCACCACTGCGGTCACGCCGACATCATCCGAGAGGCGCTCGACGGCCAGACCACGATGGGCGCCATCTCCGAAGGGCAGGAATGGGCCGAGCAGTGGGCCGACGCCGACTGGGCGAAGTGACGCCGGCGCGGTAGCTACACCGGGTACTTGACGATCAGTCTCGTCATCGACCAATCCGCGGGCCCCCGGGCGCCGAAGACGTTGTGAGGCTGCCGGCCAGGCGCAGTCGACACCCCAACACAGATTGGATCGGCGATGATCAAGCGAATTCCCCGTGTAGCAGGAGCGTTGACCGGACTGGTCCTCGCCGTCGGCGTGATGGCCGGTTGCTCCAGTGACGATTCAGACACCTCGAGCGAAACGACCGGCGCGGCAACCGAATCCAGCGCCATGATGAGCGAGAGCGCGATGGCCGATCCGGCCGCCAACCTCGTCGGGCCGGGTTGCGCCGCCTACGCCGAGGCCAATCCCTCGGGACCGGCGTCGGTGAACGGGATGTCGACCGTGCCCGTTGCCACCGCGGCGGCCACCAACCCCGAGCTCACGACTCTGACACAAGCACTTTCGGGTCAGCTGAACCCCGAGGTCAACCTCGTGAAGACCCTCAACGAGGGTGAGTACACCGTATTCGCGCCGACCGACGACGCATTCGCGAAGCTGCCCCCGGAGACCGTCGAGCAGCTCAAGACCGACGCTGACCTGCTCAACAAGATCCTGACCTACCACGTGGTCGAGGGCCAGGCGACCCCCGACCAGATCGTCGGAGAGCACACCACTCTCGAGGGTCAGCAGGTCAACGTGACCGGATCGGGCGACAACCTGAAGGTCAATGAGGCCGGCGTGGTCTGCGGTGGCGTCACCACCTCGAACGCGCAGGTGTACCTCATCGACAGCGTGCTCATGCCCCCGGCCGGCATGTGATCTCTCCGTAAACACTGCGCGAGAGTGCTTTCCACGATTCTCACCGACGCGATCCGTCGGTGAGAATCGTGCTGCGTGACCCGGGTGCGATCCGTTCGCCTCGATCACGGAAGAGTCCGGACTCCGTGGGCGGGATGACGTACGGACGCAGGGGACACCGCACCAAACCCAGAACACACACCGGTTCCCTGCGCGAGCATCACTGCTTGTCTGGGGAACCGGTGCGTGCGTTCAGGTTCGAGCGGGTTGCGCATCCGTCTCGGACCGCACCCGGCTCTCGGTCAACGCCGACACCTGTATCGGCACCCCGGTCATGTTCGCCATCCCGGCAAGTCGCTCCAGGTCGGCCGGGTCGGACGAGATGAGTGCGTTGACGTTCACGCCACCGGCACCCAGATCGTTGTGCGCAGCCGCGTTCGCCTGCATCCAACCGCCGGAGCCGTTGTGTCCCCATCCATGCGGGATCGCGACGACGCCGGGCTTGATGTCCTCGGTGACGGTCACGGGCAACGAGATCCGACCGTGCCGGGACTCCACCGTCGCGAGGTCGCCTTCGGCCAGCCCGCGTGCCGTGGCATCGTCGGGGTGCATCCGGGCCGCGTGGGACCGTCCGCCGCGCAACAACATCGGCGCGTTGTGCTGCCAGCTGTTCTCCGACCGGATCTCGCGCATCCCGATGAGCCGCAACGGATACCCTGCGTCGTCAGCGACACCGAGTCGCTCGACCTCGGTCATCAACTCCGGTGCGGTCAACCGGATCCGGCCGTCGATATACGTGACGTTCTTGGCCAGCTGCCCCGGCGCGAGGTCGTCGGCGACCACGACACCGTGTGGATGGTCCTCGACGAGCCGGCGGTAGGTGAGTCCACCGCGTCGAAGGCCGAATCGGTCTCCTCCCAATCCCATTCGGATCACCAGATCCGAGACCCGGCGCGGGGTGACCGGCCGGCCCACGCGTCGCGCCAGCTGGGTGCCGACGTGCAGCGAGCGAATCAGCAGGCTCTCCGACGACAGGAAGCCGATCAGTTCGTTGATGACCGTCCACTCTTCTCGCGCCTCGCCCTGTGGTGGGATCACAGCCTCGGTGGCCTGTTTGAACGGAGTGGTGAACAGGGCCTGGAACGGGAGCAGGAAGTCCTCGCGTTCATACATCGTGGTGGCCGGCAGGATGTAGTCGGCCCGGGCGTTGGTTTCGTTGCGGTAGATGTCCAGGGACACCATGAGGTCGAGTTCGTCCAGCGCCGAACGTAATTCGTCGCCGTTCGGAACCGACAGCACCGGATTGCCCGCGCTGACGAACAGCGCGCGCAGCTGCCCGCGGCCCGGGGTGGTGATCTCCTTGGCCATCAACGACGCCGGCGCGGTCCCGAGGACCTGCGGCAGGCTGCCGACGCGGCTTCGGCGCCCCGCCCAGCGAAAGCTCGAAAGCCGTTGCAGCGCGGCGACGCCCAGGCGCTGACCCGGAATCCCCAGATCACCGAACATCGACCCGCCCGGTACGTCCAGGTTGCCCGCGACGAGGTTCACCATGTCCAGCAGGGCGGTCGTCAGCGTGCCGGTGCGCCCCAGTAAGGTACCCACCCGTCCGTACACCGCGGCCCGCTCCGTACGGGCGAGCGAGCGGGCGACAGCGCGCACACGCTCCGGATCGATGTCCGTCCGGCCCGCGGTCACCTCCGGCGCGTAGGCCGCGACGAGCGTCTCGAGCTCCGCCACGCCGCGCGCCTGCCGCCGAAGCCGCTCACGGTCGGCGAGGTTCTCGTCGAACAGCACGTGTAGGAGCGACAGCAGGAACAACGCATCGGTGTCGGGCGTGATCGGCAGCCAGTCGAACTCACGGGCGGTCTCGGTGTGGCGCGGATCGACCACGACGACGGACCCGCCGCGTGCGGTGATCGCGTTCAGTCCCTCACGGATTCGCGGCGAACTCATCACGCTGCCATGCGACACCACCGGATTCGCCCCGACGATGACGAGGTAGTCGACCCGGTTGATGTCGGGAATCGGCGCGGTCAGCGGGTTGCCGTACAGGAAGTGACTGGCGACGAAGCGGTTGTTCACGTCCTGGGATCCCGCCGAGTACACGTGCGGCGTGCCGAGGAGGTTCATGAAGATCGCGGTCCACAGCGTGTGTCCGGTCGAGAACGTCGCCGGGTTGCCGAAGTACCAGCCGATCGAGTCGCTGCCGGATTTCTGGTGCACCTCGACGAGCCGGCGGCCGATCTCCTCGAGCGCCGTGTCCCATGAGATCTGCTCGAACTCGCCGTCGGGGCGTCGCCGGAGCGGGTGCCGGAGACGATCGGGATCGTTGACGATCTCGGCGAACGCGATCCCCTTCGGACACGCGAAGCCCCGCGACAGCGGGTGCTCCTTGTCCGGCCGCAACGAGATCAGCCGATCGTCCTCGACGGTCGCGATCATGCCGCACAGCGGCTCACAGATTCGGCAGTAAGTGTGTTTTTCCATCGGCATCTTGCGTCCCCTGACCTCGCGCGATGACTGGCCGCAGGCGGGCAGGCCTACGGTTGGTGTGATTCCGTTCACATCTGAAGACAAGTGTTGCATGATGACAGCACCTGAGGCATCCCCACCGAGGAGGTCCCCGTGACCGACAGCGAACCGAACGCCACACAGCCAACCGTGCGCGACGTGATCATCATCGGCGCCGGCTTGTCCGGCATCGACTGCGCCTATCGGCTGAAGGAGCAGAATCCCGACGCCGACTATCTGATCCTCGAACGCCGCGAACGCATGGGCGGAACGTGGGACCTGTTCCGGTACCCCGGCGTGCGGTCCGACAGCGACATCTACTCGCTGAGTTACCCGTTCGAGCCGTGGCGCAAGCCGCGGGCGCTGGCGCACGGAAACGACATCCGGGAGTACATCGAGGACACCGCCCACAAGTTCGCCATCGCCGAGCACATCCGGTTCGGGCAGCACGTCCTGACCGCCGACTGGGACTCGAAGACGGACACCTGGACGCTGGGGGTCGAGGTCGGTGAGGACCGGCGCCGCGAGACCCACCGGGCGAGGTTCGTCATCTTCGCAACCGGTTACTACGACTACGACAACCCCTACACACCACGGTTCGCCGGTGCCGACGACTTCACCGGCCAGATCGTGCACCCGCAGCACTGGCCCGAAGACCTCGACTACCGGGGCAAGCGCGTCGTGGTGATCGGCAGCGGTGCGACGGCGGTCAGTCTCATCCCGAGCCTCGCCGAGCAGGCCGAGCACGTCACGATGCTGCAGCGCTCGCCGTCATACATCTTCTCGTCCAAGCAGAAGCAGTACCTGGCACCGCTCGTGCAGAAGTTGTTGCCACCGCAGGCGGCGCACAAGGTCATCCGCACCAGGTACGCCGCCCAGACGGCCGCGATCGTGCACCTGACCCACCGGTTCCCGAAGCTCGGACGCAAGATGATCCGCAACAACGTCGTCGCGAACCTGCCCGAGGACTATCCGGTCGACGTCCACTTCAATCCGACGTACAACCCATGGGACCAGCGGATGTGCATGGTCCCCGACGCCGACCTCTTCGCCGACATCACCGAGGGCAAGGTCGAGATGGTCACCGACCACATCGACCGGTTCGACGCCACGGGGGTCACCCTCACCTCGGGCAAGCACCTCGACGCCGACATCATCGTCACCGCGACCGGACTGCAACTGCTCGGCTTCGGCGGTACCCGGCTCCGCGTCGACGGCGCCGAGGTGAAACCGCACGACCGCTTCGTCTTCAAGAGCTACCTCATCGAGGACGTCCCGAACCTCGCCTGGTCGGTCGGTTACACGAACGCCTCGTGGACCCTTCGCGCGGACATGACCGCTCGCGCCGTCGCCGACCTGATCAGGTACATGCGCACGAACGGCTACACCCATGCCTATCCGCATCTGGGTTCGGAGGTCATGGGTTCGCGGCCGCTGTGGGATCTCAAGGCGGGGTACGTCGAACGGTCCCCGGATGCACTGCCGAAGTCGGGCACCCGCGGTCACTGGCAGGTGCGGCACAACTACTACCGCGACGCCATCGACCACCGCATCAACAAGGTCGAGGAATCGATGGTGTTCGGCCGGACCTGACGCGGCTCCGCGCGCGGGGCCCGGACTGGTGTCGGTGCCCCGCCGCGCGGCGTTACGGCGGTGTGGTCCAAACGGTCGAGATTTGCCATCGACGACGTGAAAATGCTGGTCAAGCCTTGCTCCCCGTTCTGTGACGCGCCGATACTGGGCTCGGGTCGAACGATTGCCCGCCCGGGCAGGAGTGGACCAGTAGGAGCTGCGCGATGACCTATCCACCCGGTCCCCCGACCCACCCGTCGACCCCGTACGGCGCGATCCCGCCGCAGCCCGACGGTCGTCGCGCACTGACCCTCGTACTGAGCGCCGTCGTGGTCGTCCTCGCGCTCGTCCTCGCCGCGGGCATCGTCTTCGTCGTCAAGGCCCGCGACGGGGACATCTACGTCCCCGGCCTCACCCTGACCGCGGCGAACGACCCCGGGATCGATCCGTTCACCGATCCGGTCCTCGTGTCCGGGGCCGGCGACCTCCCGGCGAACGTGGCACTCACCGGTACCGCGGGCGCAGCCGACCTCGGTGGCCGCGCGGTCAACGGCACCGACGCCGGGCTGTATGCCGCGGGAGACACCGCCGCCTGCGACACCGCGGCACTCAGCAACCGGTTGCTCGCCGATCCCCCGGCGGCTCGCGCCTGGGCCGGCGTCTACGGCATCGGCACCGCCGACATCCCGCACTATCTGAACACCCTCACCCCCGTGGTGCTGACCACCGACACCTGGGTGACCAACCACTCGTACACCTCCGGCCGAGCGGTCCCGTTCCAGTCCGTCCTGCAGCGTGGGACAGCGGTCTACGTCGACTCCGCCGGCGTCCCGCGCGCCATGTGCTCGTGCGGCAATCCACTCGCTCCGCCGGCCGCCGCCCCGCTCGGCGGGTACCGGCTGGAGGGCCGGACGTGGGCGGGGTACAAGAGTCGATCGGTCACCCGCATCGCGTACAACAACCAGAACGTCACCGCGGTCGGCAAGTCGACGACCATCGTGCCCGCGCCGTCGGTCCCGGCTGCCCCCGGCACCCCGGTCGGCGACGCGCTCCAACTGCTGAATTACCTGACCGGAAAGATCTTCTCGCAACCGCTCGGCGGACTGCTCGATCTGACCCGCTTCCCGCCACCGTCGGGTCCCCTGCCCACCCCGGCCGCGCTGAACACGCCGTTCGAGGCGGACACCGAGGAGGACGCCGAGCACAACGGACTGATCGCGCCGGGCAACCCCGCGGCCGCCCCGGCCCTCGAGGAGCGGGCCGAGGAGCACGGCGGTCTGCCGGAAGGAGCACCGGACTCGGACTCGGCGGCTCCGGACTCCGCTGGACCGGACTCGTCCGAATCGGACTCCGCGGTCACGCCCGCCGCGCCGGGCAACCCGGGACCGGCCTCGGACGCGCCGCCTCCGGATGAATCGGTGCCCGCCTCCGACGCCCCGGCCCCCGAGGCGCCCGGGTACGAGGCGCCGGGTCCGGAGGCGCCCGAGCCCGGGTCGGAGCCGGGCGTCCCCGGCGTGCCGGCACCGGAAGCCCCGGCCGAGGCCCCCGCGACGCCGACCTCGTTCAGCGGTTCGGGGGATTTCATCGGCAGTTTCAGCTTCGACGACGCCGGGCTGTCGGTGGGCTGCACGACCCCCGGCAGCTCTTCGGCGGGTACGGTCGCCCTCTCGTGCACCGACGGCGTGACGCGGTCGGTCGCCGGTTCGGCCCTACAGCGCACCTCGGTGTCCGGGTCCACCACCAGCACCGGGGTGTGGACGTTGACGCTGACGGCGGTCGGCGCATCGAAGACGGTGACCGTCCGGTCGGCGAACTGGATCGTCGTACCGCCCGCCGCCCCGGGTCCCGACCAGCCTGCGCCGGGCCCCCTGACGACGGATGCGCCGGCGCCGGACCCCTCCACTCATGCCGCGCCGCCCGCCGCGGAAGCCCCGGAGGAGACGACCACCACGACCACCACGGAGAACTCACCCCCACCCGAGGCTCCCGCGGGCCCCTGACACCTGCGGTGAGACCCCTGATGTGAGCTGCCCAACAGCAGGCGTCGTGGGACGTCCGTACCATCGCGCGCATGTCTGCTCTCACCACGTCGACGCCGAGCCCCGCCCGTGACCTCCGTCCGGAGTCCGTTCGCAGACGCGTCCGACGGCGGGTGGCGAGCGTCGCGGTCGTGGCGACGATGGTGTCGCTGGTGATGCTCGCGCCGAGTGCGCAGGCCGATCGGATCATCAACGGTCACCTCGTCGGCGGCAAGATCGGCGAGGCCTACTCGTCGACGGGCGGCTTCTTCAAGTGGGGCGTCCCGACCGGCCCCGAACGCGCGGGAGCCAAGCGTGGCAGATTCCAGGTGTTCTCACGCGACACGTCGTTCTACTGGCACCCCGCCGCCGACGGCGGTACGGCACACCAGGTCGGCGGCGCGATCCGGAGCCGGTGGCAGACGGCCGGGGCCGAGCGCGGTGCGCTGGGTTATCCGGTCAGCAACGAGTACCGGTCGGGCAGCGGACGGAGCAACGACTTCCAGGGCGGTGTGGTCACATGGTCGAAAACCGGTGGCGCGCAGATCGTCTGGGGCCAGATCCGGCGCAAGTGGGAGGAGACCGGCGGAGCGGGCGGGTACTTCGGGGTCCCACTCGGCGGCGAGTACCGAACCGGCAACCGATTCGCCCAGGACTTCCTGAACGGCACCATCTTCTGGCCCTGACGGGCACACCCAGGCCCTGATGGGCGGATCCGCCACGGTTCACTAGGACGTCCAAGTATCGTCGACGGCATGGCTTCGCGACCTTCTTCCGCCAACACCATCGACGGCATCCTCCGCAGGTCCGCGGCGCGGCATCCCGACCGCACCGCGTTGGTCTTCGACGACCGTTCCTTCACCTACCGACAACTCGACGACGCGGTGTCCGCCGCCGCCGCCGGGCTGGTGGCCCGCGGACTGCAGCAGGGCGACCGGGTGGCGGCATACGGCACCAACTCGGACGCGTATGTCATCGGTTTCCTGGCGTGCTGCCGCGCGGGACTCGTCCACGTCCCGATCAACTACGCGCTGCGAGGTGAGGAGCTCCGCTATCTCGTCGTGCAGTCCGGCGCACGTGCCGTCCTCGTCGACCCCGCCCTGTCCGAACGGATCGACGAGGTCCGCGGCGATCTCGCCGAGGTCGAGGAGATCGTCCCGCTGCGCGACGCCGACGATTCGCTTCTCGAGACGGCGACCAGCCCGGCCGGCCAGTTCACCTCGGCGGCCGACGGCGACGATCTCGCCCAGCTCCTCTACACCTCCGGAACCACCTCGAAGCCCAAGGGCGCCATGATGTCCCACGCGGCACTCATCAGCGAGTACGTGTCGTCGGTGATCGCCCTCGACTTCACCGCGGATGACAACCCGCTGATCGCCATGCCGCTCTACCACTCGGCGGGGATGCACGTCTTCATGCTTCCGTACCTCTCCGTGGGCGCGACCGTCCGGCTGATGGCGACCCCGGACATCCCGGAGATCCTGCGTCGCGTCGAGGCGGACCGCATCGGGTCGCTGTTCCTCGCGCCGACCGTCTGGGTTCCGCTCGCCGGTCACCCGGACCTGGCGACCAGAGATCTGTCCTCGCTGCGCAAGGCCCAGTACGGCGCGTCGATCATGCCGGTGACCGTGCTGAACCGGCTCCGCGAGCAGTTCCCCGGCATGCAGTTCTACAACTGCTTCGGACAGTCCGAGATCGGGCCGCTGGCAACGGTTCTGCGCCCGGAAGAGCACGAGGACCGGCCGTCGTCGTGCGGCCGGCCGGTGTTCTTCGTCGAGACCCGGGTCGTCGACTCCGACGGCAACGACGTCGAACCCGGGGTTCCCGGCGAGATCCTCTATCGTTCGCCGCAACTGTGCCGCGGTTACTGGGAGAACCCGGCCGCCACCGAGGACGCGTTCCGCGACGGCTGGTTCCACTCCGGCGACCTCGTCACCCGCGACGCCGAGGGCTTCATCACGGTGGTCGACCGCATCAAGGACGTGATCAACACCGGCGGCATCCTGGTCGCCTCCCGCGAGGTGGAGGACGCGATCTACACCCACGAGGCGGTCTCGGAGGTGGCCGTCATCGGCGAGCCGGACGAGAAGTGGATCGAGGCCATCACCGCGGTCGTCGTGGTGCGGGACGGCCGGTCGGTGACCGAACAGGAACTGATCGAGCACGTCCGGTCCCGGATCGCGCCGTTCAAGGTCCCGAAGAAGGTGCGGTTCGTCGACGAGCTCCCCCGCAACCAGAGCGGCAAACTGCTCAAGCGGGAACTGCGCTCACGGTGACGGACGCGCGGCGCGACGGACCTGACATCGTCAGAACCGTTGCGCCGCAGCCACTGCCGCGTCGATGTCGGCGTGCGCGGCCGCCGATCCGAGTATCCGCCGCAAGTCTGCCGCCGTCGGCGCATCACCGGCGGCGACCATCGCCCGAAGCCGGGTGCCGAGGCCGGCCGGCGACGTGAGTCCCAGCTCGCCGAACCAGTTGCCGAGTAGATCGACGAGTGCGTCGCCGGTTGTCTCGTCGTCGGTGAACGGCAGACCGACGCTGGTGAAGCCGTCATCGGCGTCGTAGTCGGACCGCATCCACGGGCCGTCGAAGCCGTAGATGAACCCGATCCACATCCCCTCGGTGCGCTGCCGGTCGAGGTACGGCACGATCGCCGCTTCCCACCAGCCGGGCGCATCGGCGAGCAGGTCGGTCTCCTCCTCGCCGAAGTACGTCGCCCCCTCGCGGAAATACGTCTCGGAGTACTCATGGTCGTGCCCGACGAGCACCGCGCGGCCGGAACCGGCAAACACCACGTCGGCCCAGTTGCCTCCGCCGTCGTCGTAATGCCACCCGTGAGCGGTCGCATGCGCCCCCTGCGCCCAGCGTTCACCCCGCACGGCCAGCAGTGCCGCGTACGCAGCCCACCTCGGTTTCATCTCCCCCGGGGTCGGCAACCCGACCGTCCGCAACGCCATGCCGTGACACCTCTCTGCCGGGTTTGTCCGAACCAGGGTATTGCCGTGGCCGACGGTCCCGCTCCCGGCGCACCGAAAGGAACTGAGCGATAACGGAACAGGCGAGGAATCGACGACCGGCACCCGTTCGCAGTACGGTGTGGATCGTGACGCGATGGCACCGCAAGGTTCTGACACTGGCCGTGTGTGCGGCGGTCGCGATCGGCGGTTCCGGAGCGGCCGGGACCCTCGCCGCCGGCCCGGCGATCTCCTCGCCGTCGAACCTCGGCGACGTCGGCACGGTCGTCTCCGCCAGGCCGCTCGCCCCGCAGTTCTGGGTGCCCGGCTCCGCCGACGCCACCGTCCTGACCTATGTCACGACCGACGCTTTCGGCAAGAAGGCGCTCAGCACCGGGACCGTGTTCACCCCACGGGGGACGGCACCGCCGGGCGGTTGGCCGGTGATCTCGTGGGCCCACGGGACGTCGGGGATCGGCGACGACTGCGCCCCCTCGGTCAGGGGTCCGGGCCTGCCCGAGCGCGACCTGCCGTACCTCGCCAAGTGGATGCAGCAGGGCTACGCCATCGTGGCCAGCGACTACGCCGGCCTGGGCACCCCGGGTCTGCACGCCTACCTCGACGGCCGCACGACGGCCCACAACGTCGTCGACATGGTGCGAGCGGGCCGGGAGTTCTCTTCGACTCGACCTGTCGCACAACGGTTGTCGCGCTCCTGGGCGGCGGTCGGGCAGTCACAGGGCGGCGGCGCGGCCATCTACACCGCGCGCTACGCGACCGAGTTCGGCGGTGAAGAGCTCGACTACCGGGGTGCCGTCGGCACCGGCACGCCGGCCTACATCGAACGACTGGTCCAGATCGCGGGTCCGGGTGTCCCGCCGGTGGCGATCACCCCGGCGCTGACCGCTTACCTCAGCTACATCCTCGCCGGACTCCGATACGCACACCCCGAGCTCGGCATCGATCGCATCCTCACGCCGACCGGCCGGAAGTATGTGGCCCTCGCCGAGACCCGCTGCGTCGGCGAATTCGAGGAGCAGCTCCGGGGCGTCTCGCTCGGCGACTACTTCACCGCCCCGCTGACCAGTCTGCCGAGATTCTCCGCGACCCTGGCGAATTACCTGGGCATGCCCGAAAAGGGTTTCGACAAGCCATTTTTCATGGGCCACGGCCTGTTCGACACCGACGTGCCGTATCCCACCACCGCGGCCTATGCGGCGACGCTGACCGCCAACCGCCAGCCGGTGACCTTCCGGACCTATCCGAGCGACCACAGCGGCACGCTGGTCCGGTCGCAAGCCGACACCATCCCCTTCCTCGGCCGGCTCTTCGGAAAGTAACCGCCGAGGGCGTTCGCGCACCCCGGTACCGGCGTGGCGTCATGCCGTGGCACGATGGGATCACCGGTTGAGCAGCTGCCGTCGTACATCTCCCGGGACGGGGCCGCAAGTCGGGCTGCCGCCGTCCCCCGTAGAGAGGGCCACCCGATGCAGGCAGAGAATCCTGATGCTGTGATCGTCGACGACAGTGGCCTGAGTGCCGGACGCGCGCTGATGTCGGTGGTGTCCGCAGCACATGAGCAACTGGTGATCCTGACCGTGGAGGGCAGCATCGACGTGCTCACCGCCCCGCAATTGTCCGACGCCGTGTCGCAGGCGCTGAGCGGACAACCCGACGGTCTGATCATCGACCTGACAACCACCGAGTTCCTGGCCTCCGCCGGGATGGCGGCGCTCGTCGCGGCACACGAGGCCATCGCACCCACCGGCATGTTCGGAGTCGTGGCCGCCGGACCGGCGACCGCCCGCCCCCTCACCATCATGGGCCTCGACCAGACGATGGTGCTCTACCCGACGCTGAACCATGCGATCACGGCCATGACCACCACAGAGGGGCTGGCCGACCGTCCGGCTGGTTAGTCACAGATGGTTCGGATCTCATCGGCTCACCGAGCCCCCGGCGACTCGGACGGGACGGACGCGACCGGTCTCGCATTTTCGGTCACGGCCTCTCCCGAGTCCGCCTACCGCTTCCGGCAACAGTTCGCGCAGTGGCTGGACGCGACGATCAGCGTGGACGCCGAGCGTCGCAGCGACATCGTCCTCGCGGTCTACGAGGCGGTCGCCAACGCGGCCGAGCACGCCTACGCCACCCCATCGCCCGGCACCCGGCCCGGTGCCATCGATGTCCGGGCGCGGAAGACGCGCGACGAGTCCCTGGAGGTCATCGTCACCGACACGGGGCAGTGGAAGACAGATGCGTCGTCGTCGCCGTACCGCGGTCGCGGACTCGCCCTGATCTCGGCACTCTGCGACGCATCCGACGTCACCAGCGGACCGCACGGGACCTCGGTGACCCTGAGCTGGCGTCAACGACAGAGCGTCTGAGAACCGCCCGTGAGACGGGTGTCCCCCGGGCTGGGGACACAAGTACTTCTTGTCGGTTAACAACCGATGCCTGAGTCAGCCGGGCCGCCGACCTAGGGGTACGGTTCGGGCAAGGCTTCGTCGACGGGTCTGTTCAAGTGACCAAGTCTGTCGGCCGAGTCACATAACCTGAAGTCCGAAGGCGGGTTCGGGGCCGGCCGTCGAACAGCTCGGTGGAGCGTGCTCCCGATCCTGGCATCGCTGCACAATGCGCATGCACGTCAGCGCACGAGGAAGGGAGTCGAGATGACCGACTTCACCGTGGACTCGAACATCGACGACGCGTGGCGCACGTTCGCGTTGCACGTCGGAGATCGTCTGTCGCATCTCGAGCCGGGCGAGACCCTCACGATCCAGCAGGACCCCGCCATCCCGGAGGGTCCGCACGGGACGATGCGATTCTCGGTCACCGGTTCGCGCCGGCTGCGCTGCACCATCGAGGACACCGACCTGCATCCCACGCCGGAGTACTTCGCCGAGCATCTCGACCTCCTCGCCGCCCTCGGGTGGCGACGTCTGCGCAACGGAACCCACATCTTCGAAGTCGGGCGGCGCCGCGTCGATCAGCTCGCGCACACGACGGTGCTGACGCTCCGGCAGGTCTGGGAGGTCGTGCACCCCGCGTTCCTGGACCATTCGCCTGCCGCGCGCCCCGAACCCCAGATCGAGGTCGCGGTCCAGCCGTTCGACGCCGACCATCTGCGGGCCTTGCTCGTCGGCTCGCTCGAGGACCTCACCGGCTGCCGTATCCAGACCGACGCCGACGGCGACATCGCCCTGCCCACCAAGCCCGTCTCGTCGTGGCTGAGTCCGCGCAGCGACGCACCCCGCTTCGAGTTCTTCGCGCGCCTCGCCGGTGACATCACCGACCGCCGGCGCGCCGCCGACATCGTCGCCGCCCAGCCGACCATGGGGTCGGCGGTACGTGTGCATCTGCTCGAGGACGAGGTCTTCGCGACGCTGACCGTCGAGTGCGCCGTATTCCATCCGCACAACCTGAGCTCGGCGCTGGCCGAGTGGTTCACGTTCCTGGCCGACTGCGCCCCGTCGGTCATCGCCAAGGTCGGTGAGGACGCACCGCTGACCGCGAGGAACGACGGGCGTTTCCCCGACGCTCTGCAGACACTGCTCGAACTCGACCCCGACGGCCGGTCGCTGTCCGCCCGTGAGGTCGCGAAGATCTGCCGGTACAGCCAGGCCGACATCCTCTCGTACATCAACACCAGCGAGGAGCAGCACCTCACCTGGCGGCGGTCGGCGGTCGACGCGGCGGCCGCGTCGGACCCGGCCGAGGCCGACGCGTGCCGCCATGAAGCCGAGGCCTGGAAGGCGACCACGCACAACCTGCGGGCGGCGCTGCGCGTCGTCGTGCTGTCCGACGACGACGCCGCGGATCGCAGCTCACCGGCCAAGTGACTCAGGCAAATCGGTACCGGCAACACCTCTGCACGTAGTCCACGCGGACGATTTTCGACGCGGAGCATCGCACCGCGGCCAGATGAGGCGTTCAATCGGTTAGGCAACCCTCAGCGGTTCCAGTCATCGATCGGAGCCCTCACATGGCCATCACCACGGATCGCGGCGCACTCACGATCACCTTTCCCGAACTGGGTCGCGACGCGCGGTTGCACGTCACGTTCCAGCGGGCCCTGCGCACCCCGGACCCGGTCGGACGGCCCGGCTCGGTCGGCGGCCATGGCGCCCTCCGCCTGGCGCAGGGTTCACCCGACGGCGACGCGCACGCGACCATCCCGATGTGGCAGTCGGAGGCCACCTGGCTCGACTTCTCCTCGCCGCACCTGCACCCGTTCCTGGTGATGGTCGGCGTCGACGGTGTCAACGTCGTCAGCGGTAGTGCGTTCACGGGCGTGCCGGACTTCGACGCCGGAGACTACCTCGAGGTGCCCACACAACCGACCCTCGCCTCGTATCGGAGCCTTGCCGGCGACAACCGTCAGTTCGTCGCACCGTCGACGCACGCCGTCGGAAGCGCCGCCGGGACGCTCGTGCAGTTGACGGTCATCCCGATGCGCGCCGAAGCGTGGGCCGGACGCCGCCGTCATCTGCCGTCGGCGTCGGGGACCTGTGTGCTCTGCGACATGTCGCGAGCCGGGCAGTCCGGTGCGCATCCCCGGCTCCCCGCGCCGCGCGTGATGGGTCCGCTGGAGTCCGCGGACACCTGGCATCCGACGACGTCCGACGCCGCCGCGGTCCGCATCGTCAACTCGATCACGTGGAAATCGCTCACCGGGGAACCGGTACCCCACGTGGCGCTGACGAGCACCGACTACGCCGACCACGATCTCCCGTGGGACCCGGTCTACGACGAGACGATCGAGCACTCCGCCCCCCTGTAGTTCTGTTGCGGGTGTCGCCACGGGTGTCTGCGCGGCGTCGTACTATTCGGATCCGGTCCGCGTACGTCCCGCCCACGAGGAGCCTGCATGTCCCCCGATTTCGACGCCGACCTCGAGGCGGCCTGGCGGGACTTCGCCGACACTCTCGCGGTTCGGGTGCCACGTCTCCTGCCGGGTCAGACGCTGTCGATCGTCGAGGCGGCCGCCGGAGGATGGCGACGACGGATGACCTTCGCGGTGGCCGGGAGTCCCGAGTCGGCAGACCGCCTGCGCTGCACCATCTCGGCGGGGGACCTCACCTGGACCGACAAGGACCGGTGGATGCGCCAGGCCACCTACATCGTCGACCGAGGCTGGTGCCGGCTCGAGGGTCGCAGCGCCTTCTGCTTCGAAGCCGATGCCGTTCGGTCGGGCGACCTCGCCGGCGCCGCCGTGCGGGCGTTGCGCGAGGTGTGGGGTGTCATCCACCCGTCGTTCGTGAGCATCGGCGACCCGTCCTTCTCCCGACACCACTCCCCGGCTGACGGTCTCGACACCGACGACGCCGACGAGACCGACGCCGGCCGGCCGGCCGACTCGGATCGAGCCGGCAGCACGGACGCCGACACCCTGCGCTTCACCGCCCCGGCCCGTTTCCTCGACGCCCCAGTCGAGGGCGGGGTGGTGCCGCAGTCGAAAGACCATCTCGTGGAACTGGCCCGCGCCGCGATGAGCGCGGCCGGACGTCCCGCCGTGGTGAGCCCACGCAAGGCCATCTTCCTGCGGTCGACGGGCACCTCACTGCTCCGGCCGACCCGAGACGCCCGCTCCCTGGAGATCGTGACCATCCTCAGCTCGTCGGTGCCCGCACCCTCGCTGCTCGGAATGGTCGTCGCCGAGTTCTCGCCGCGGTGGCCCGAAGTCGCGCTGGTCGTGCGCAACGGGCTCGTCTTCGCCCAGCGCCGCATCGACGTCGCGGTCTTCAGTCCGGCCAATCTCGATGCCGCCCTCCGACGCTGGGACGACTTCGCCCGGTCGGCGCGCGGGGAGATGATCCGACGCCTCGAGAGCGGCCCCAAACTGGAGCACCGCCGCCGTGGCGACCGCCTTCCCGTGGCGCTGCAGGGGCTCCTACGGGTCAACCAGAAGCTCGACAACAAGCTCTCCCCGACGACCGTGCTGGCCATGTGCCGTCAGGACCGTGAGCGCGTCCACGAGTTCTTCGACATCTGCGCGGCCGAGATGCGGGAGTGGATGGACAATCTCACGACCGCCCGCAAGGCCGAACTCGGCGACGAGGAGATCGCGCTCTGCGAGGCCGAGCACCAGGCCTACGCCCGCGTCGCCCGGTTGCTCCTCACCGCGATGGACCTCGCCGGCGGGTCGTCACTCGGTCCCTCGCCGGGGACGTGATTCCGGGGCGGGCGGAGGATTTCCGACTGCCGCGCCACCCCCCAACTGAAGTCGCATGCGACGTCAATCAGGCCGCGCGACTTCGATCGAAGTCGCGCCGACGGATCGATATCGCATGCGACGTCACTCGGCAGCGGAGTAACTGGTCTCGGCCCAGGCGGGGTTCTCAATCAGTGGGACCGTACGACAGGTGCACGACGCCGTTGTCGAACACGTCGGTGCCGGCGAGCGTGAGCGGCAGGTCGGCCAGACCGTCGAACAGGCGAGCACCGCTGCCGAGCACGACCGGATAGACCAGCAGGTGCAACTCGTCGATCAGCTTGTCGCGCAGCAGCGCCCGCACGAGGGTGCCGCTGCCGCTGATGTACAGGTTACGGTCTTTCTTGAGTTCGCGGATCCGGTCGGCGTCGTAGGCCCCGATGACCTCGGAGTTCTGCCACCCGGTCGCTTCGTCGAGGGTCGAGGACACCACGTACTTGGTGGTGCCGTTGAAGAACGGGGCGCCGGGATCGTCGTCGACGGTCCGCTCCGACCATGCCGGGCCGAACATCTCGAAGGTGTTGCGTCCGAGGAGGATTCCGGTGCAGTCGTTCATGAACGAACTGAGTGTCTCGCCGAGCACGTCGGGGAAACCGTACGGCATCGTGAAACTCGGGTCCTCGTAGCTGCCGTCGAGGGTGATGAACTCGTGGACGTGGATCTTTCCCATTGCGCTGCCTCTCGTCACTCCGGTGAACGTCACGATGTCAGACCGTGGGGCGGCGGGAAAGTCATCGGCGTCGAGAGTCTCGTGACCTCTGTCGGGACCCTTCGAGGCTCGTCGACCTCGACGCGCTCCTTCGTTGCTTGCTCGGCCCGGCGGCTTACGCTCCTCGCACCTCAGGGAGCGGGATTTCGCCCCCGCCGTCTGGTAACTCTGGACCCACACATCGGCGATCGAAGGAGATCCATGGACGTCGCAGGCAAGGTTGCCATCGTCACGGGTGGCGGTGGAGGTATCGGCGCGGCCGTCGCGCATGCCCTGGTCGACGCGGGCGCGCGGGTCGTCGTCACCGATCTCGACGAGTCCGGTGCCCGGGCCGTCGCCGAGGAGCTGGGCGATTCGGCGACCGCGCTCGCCGGTGATGCCTCGTCCGACGAACACATCGACGCCGCGGTCCGGTTGGCGGAGAACACCTTCGGTCCGGTCGACCTCTACTTCGCCAACGCCGGGGTCGGACTGGGCGGCGGTGTCGACACCGGGGAGGACGTGTGGGATCTCGCTTTCGACGTCAACCTCCGCGCCCACATACGAGCTGCTCGACGCCTCATCCCGGGCTGGGTGGAACGAGGCAGCGGTTACTTCGTCAGCACGGCGTCGGCCGCGGGTCTGCTCACCCAGATCGGCAACGCGCCGTACTCGGTCACCAAACATGCCGCGGTCGGCTTCGCGGAATGGCTCAACATCACCCACGGCGACGACGGGGTCCGCGTCAGCTGCCTCTGCCCGATGGGTGTCGACACCAAACTGCTACGGCCCGACGGTGATTCCGCCACCACCGAACAGCGGTTGATGCAGCGGGCGGTCGAGAGCGCCGGCGCGGTGCTCACCCCCGGGACGGTGGCCGCGATCGTGCTGGAGGCCGTCGCCGACGAACGCTTCCTCATCCTCCCGCACCCGGAGGTCCTCGACATGTACCGCCAGAAGGGCGCCGACTACGACCGGTGGCTGCGTGGGATGCGCCGCTACCAGACGAGCTTGCGGTGACCCTCTGCGTTCGACAACCATCGTCGTCTCAGGTCCCAGGTGCCGACAGCGCCCAGCAGGAGTGAGCTGACGAGCAGACCCGAGCCCGCACCGATGCTGCCCCAGGTGCCCGCCAGCACGAGGGTGACCGGAAAGGTGATGACGAACACCACCGTGTTGCATCGCAGGATCGTCTTGGTGTCCAACTCCGCCCGGAGTACTGACATCCAGATCGAATACGGGACGCGCAGGACCGAGGCGGCCGCGAGCAGGCACAACGACATCGTGAACTCCGAGCCCGAGTAGGCCGGGCCGAAGATCTTCCCGACGATCGGCGAGGCCGCGATCAGAGCCCCTGCTCCGACGACGACCAGACCTTGCGAGATGGCCCAGATTCGACGGATCTGCCCGGCCAGTGCCGCCGGATCGCGCGCGAGATGCGCGGTGAGTGCTGCTCCGATGCCATCCGGCACGAAGTCGAGCACCTGTGCCACCGCGAGCGCCAAGGCCAGAGTCGCACCCGCGACCGGTCCGGCGACGAGCGTGGTGAGGAACGGCAGCACGAGGATGAGTCCGAACGAGGTCGCGCTTCCGATGCCATCGCGAAGAGCGAACATGGGCATCTGGGCGCGGTCCACCACCACGACACGGTGCGGGCTCGTGTGGTTCTCGGGGCGCCGCAGAATCCGCGGCACGAGGACGACGAACACCACGCACGCCCCGAGCAGGGCGGGCACGATCGTGGCCCACACCGCAGCGAGCGCCACGACACTCGCCAACACGCAGACGAGGGCCACTTTCAGAACCACGGCGGCCACATTGACGATCGGAAGCCAGCGCGAGGCGTGCAGTCCGATCAGAGCGGCGTCCTTGAGTACGAACAGCGCCATGACGACGGACCCGCAGGCCACCAGCACGACGGTCGCCACCCGGTTCTCGAGCATGTCGCCCGCGATCATCCCGCCCATCACGCCGAAGACGGCGGCCGAGCCGATGGTGATGAGCAGGCCCTCGAGCAACCGTTCGCGACGTGGGCAGTCGGGCGTCGACAGCATCGCCTTGTAGGCACTTCCCACCCCGTACGCGGTGATGGTGCCGACCGTCGTGACAAGTGACAACAGCGCGGTCTGGATGCCGAGCGCATGTGGAGGGATGACCCGGGCCGAGACCACCCAGAAGAGCATTCCCGCCCCAGCCGTGACGAAGAAGCTCGCCACCACGGCGACGGAGTCCACCGTCATCGCCCTCGAGCCGAGCATCACCGGCCTGCTCACGATGCTCATGTCTGAGGACTCAACGCGCTTCGCGCCTCGGTCAGCATCGCGAAGAGGTAGCCCAGAGCTGCTGCGACGACGGTCCCCGCGAGAACGGTGCAGCGTCCGAGTCCTCCGGGATCCGTCCGGCGCTTCTCGGCCGTCACACTGTCACGAAGGTAATGCAGGACGGCCGCCGGGACCGTCCTGGCGAGATACGAACGCTCCGAGCTCGTGGCGTCCGCTGCCCCGACGAGGCCACTGATCTGTCGTTTGGAGACGCCCTCGCCGAACGACCGCCGCAAGACGTAGCGGACGTTTGTCCTGGCGCGGCTCACATGGTGTCGCACACGGACATCCGGGTCGAAGATGATCTTCGCAGCCGGGTCAGAACGGGCGATCCGGATACACAACTCGGTCTCTTCGCAGCCCACCGGCAGCGTGCCCACCCGTCCGAGGTCGGTGTCGAATCCCCCGACGTCGAGCAAGGTCCGGCGACGGAACGCCATGTTGCACCCCATCAGGTTGCGGACCGGCGCCGGCGCGGTCGGCAAACCCGCGTAACTGCATCCCACTGTCCAGTCGCATTCCCGGGGAAACCAACGGGGTCGGTCGCCGGGCCACACCGGCTCCGCGTATCCGCCCACCGCCGCAACATCCGAATCGGTGAACTGCCCGGAAAGTCGCCGGCGCCAGCCGGGTTCGACGACGGCATCGTCATCGACGAACCCGACGATCTGACCGGAGGCGAGACGGGTGCCGCAGTTGCGGGCACCGGAGAGACCGCGCTTCTCGTCGTTGGCCACCACCCAGATCAGGGGCTTGAGCGACGAGGCGAACTCCCGCCTCGCCAGGTCGAACAGCTCGTCGTTGTGGTCGATCACCACGATCAGTTCATCGTCGTCGGTCAGTTCGCGTTCGGCGGCGTCGACCGATCGGATCAGGTCAGCCCATCGGTCGGTGGTGTAGGCACAGATCACCACCGACAACTTGCCGATGTCACTATTTCCCATCAATCCTCTTCAGTTCCGGTCGAAGTCTTCGGTCGTGCAGTGTCATTCCTCGTACGACCACACCGCAGCCCAGTCCACGAGAACGCGGCCGCGGTTGTTCCCGTCGCCTCTCGTCTCGGTCTGCAACTGCCAGCGCATCGGAGTGGCCGGGACCCACTGCGTGCTGTCCAGAACCACGGTGTCGTCTAGCAGGTACCGCACACGCCCCGGCGACCATTCGATGGTGTAGGTGTGCCAGTCGGTGAAGCGCGCCCCGATGTTCCGGGACGGGATCTTGCACCCGTCGCAGGAACCTTCGCCGGCGAAATGCTGCCATCCACCAACGGTTCTCGACAGCCAGCCTTCGGGGAAGTCGAGTTCGCCGTCCCGCGGCCACTGTTCCGATTGCGGCCACAGGAGCCATGCGACGTAGTACTCGTCGAGGTCTGGTGTGTCGACACGCATCCGGACCGAGTAGCGCCCGTAGGTCTGGTACTGGCTACCGGTGTCGAGTATCGGTGATGCACTCGCCCCTGCCGGAACCCCGTCGACGTTGTGCAGATCGAAAACGAGGTACCCGTTGTCCACACTCAGTACCTCATCCGCTCGATACGGCCGACGGTCGAAGGTGTCCGGGAAACACCGCGGATAGGTCAACCACTGCTGACCTTCCGCGCCGGTGTACACGACGTCGTACGGGGAGCACTCGTTCGCCCAACTCCCCACCGGCGCATCACGATCGAAGTCGTCGAAGAACACCTGCTTCCAGCCGGGGAGGTCCCCGCGAGGAAACCCCCGCGCCGGTGTCATCCCACATCCGACGATCGGGGCGAGGAGAACCACCGTCAGCAGTTGCAGGAATGTCCGGAACCAACCACCTCGCGCACGCGTCATATCCGGCCCACCATGTAGAGCAGGGCGGAAGCGCAGGCGATCGCCGTGGTCGTGATCGCCACGACGGTGATGACCTGTGACACGCGATCGGTGGACACCGCTCCCCGTGGAGGGACCCGATGCTCGCGCCGAACGGTAGCGGCTACGAAAAGAGCTGCGGCCGTGACGAACAGCAGGACGGTCGCGATCATGGCGCGGTCTCCAGATCGACGTCGGGCGCCCCCAGACGCTTCAGCACGTGGACCTCTCCGTCGTCGTAGGCGGAGACGAAACCGTCCCGTTGCACCATCAGCGCGAGTTGTCGGGCGACCTCGTCCGGGCTGATCCCGTACCGGTACTGCAACAGCTTCTCGTCCTCCTCGGATACCAGCAGATAGTCGATGTCCTCAGCCGCAGTGCATTCCGCCAACTCGCGCTGTTCGGCGATGCACGAGGCCCCGATGTCGTAGGCCCGCGGCAGTCCGATCGTCGAGCCGTGCCCCCAGTACGCGATCGCAGACGACGGCGCCTGGGCCACCAGCTCGTCGGAAACCCGCACGGTGGCCGGCCGCGAGTACTCGAACGAGGTGTTGAGCGCACGATTGGAGACCCCCAACACCGCGACCACGAGAGTGACTGCGACCGCACTGATCGCGAACACGGTGGCGGGCAAGCGCGCGGGACCTCGGATTCGACGCGCCGCACCGTCCACGGCTAGCGCGGCCAGTGCGGCCAGCGCGGGTGACGCATACAGGAAGCACCGTACGAGCACCTCGCCGCCGTAGCTCTGCACCACGACGAGCGCGAACGGGACCAGGGACAGGACGGCGAGGGGTGATCGGAATCGGCTCTTGCCGAGACGGAACCAGCCGATTGTGGCCACCAGGAGGAGCAGGGCGGTGCCACCGATCCTGAGGTACTGCATCCGACCGTAGACCGGATCCCCGGTGATTCTGTCAGACAGCGCGGAGCTGACACTCGCGGTGACGTCGCCGATCTCGGTCAGGATCTGATCGAGGTGCCCCAGCCAATACCCGCTCGCACCGAAGGTGAACCACGCACTGAACAGGAGCAGCCCGGCCAGCCAGAGCAGTTTGTGTCGTGTGGACCCGACGAGGGCGAGCCCCGCCAGGGCGGCAATGGTCACCATCGGGGTCAACTGGTGACTGACCACCATCGCGGCGACGAGGACGATCATAACTCCCTCGACCGCGTATGAGAATCCACGTCCACGACCACGTGGTCGTCCTGGCACGCGTCGCCATGCGCGCCAGAAGCCGACGGGCGGGAGGGGTGAGACCCTCAGCTGCCAGATCAGCACAGCCACGATCGTCACGTACAACTGCATCGCGAGCGCCTGGGGCGCAAAGTAATCCTGCTGATACCAGTTGAAGAGAATGTAGATGGTGATGGTCCCCCATCCGACGCGCGCGCTTCCGGACACGCTGTGTCCGAGTGCGTACAGGGGAAACATCAGCAGAGTTCCGAAGATCAGCGACGCGCTGGTGAGGAAGACCGTGCTGTCGTCGAGCCCACCCGTCCTCATCACATGCGCCGCGCCCGCGAAGAAGCCACTCCAGCTGATCCGGCCGTCGACCGCGGGCGGCAGCGCGCCGAGCTCGGAGTACCAATCGGTCAGGAACCGGTGCACGTAGGCGGTCGGGAAAGGCGGTGTGCCACTGGACCATGCGACCGGCATGCTCATGTAGACGATGAGCATCACGTTGGTCGCGGCGAGACCCGTCCGGTGCAGTCGGCGTCGACGATACTCCCGGAACAGGGCCACGCAGAGCGCAGCCAATCCGATGAAGTAGGTGATCCCGAGAATCGGTACGAGCCCGTACACACCTGCCTGCTCGGGATGCAGTCGGGCGACGGCGATCAGGAAGAGGACGAAGGCGGCCACCAGCAGTGCCGCGGTGACCCGATCGAACGTCCGGACCGACGTGATCACCGCCGACGCCGCCGCTCCCGCGCCAGCGCGCAGGTCGGACGACGGATGCGGGCATCGCGCTCTGATGATTACCCCGGTTGCGACGGCAGCGATCACGAGGATGACCCCCTGCGCGAGCAGCGGATGCCAGAAGCCGGCGAGGAGCGAGGCCAGCCCGATGATGGCGGTCGTGCTCAACGACAAGGCGATGGCGACGCTCGGCAGCAGTCCATTGCGCGGCCACCCGAACAGCCCCGCGATCGGTAACCCGGGGAGAACCAGGGTCACACTCACCACCACCACGGCACGGAGCCCCTCGGGCAGGAGCGGAGCCACCCCGGACGCCGTCAGAACGCACATCAGCGTCAAGACCGCGATCGCGATCATCGACAGGAGCGCGACGACGGCCGGTGCCCGGTCAGGAATCGAGTGCGCAGCCGGCGGACGCGGTACCGCCCGCGCGATCGCGCCCTCGAGTCGGTGAACCACGCCTATCCGCCCGTGCCCCGACCCGAGCCGATCGCGGGACGGTAGAAGGAGGTCACCGCGGAGACAACCCGGTCGAGATCCGCTTCGCTCATATACGAGTGCAGCGGAAGGGTCAGCACCCGGTCGGCAGCGTCTTGGGTCACGGACAAGTCACCGCGTCGGCTGTTTCGGTAGTAACTGAACTCATGCGCCCCCTGGAAATGAATCCCGGTGGCGACCCCGGCGGACTTGAGGTGTTCGACCAATCGGGCGCGTTCGACGCGACCGCCGGTCCTGATCACATAGATGTACGGAGCTACGTCAGACCAGTCCGTGTCGAACAGCTCGAGCTCGGGGATGTCGGAGAATGCCGAATCATAGAACCGACAGTAGCTTTGGCGATTGGCGACGAATTCGTCGACCCTGGCCAGTTGGGACAGACCGATCGCGGCGGGCACCGAGCCCAGATGGCACCGGTAGCCCTGCCGCACGACGTCGAAATCCCAGTTGCGCTGGTTCCGGTATCGCGCGTCGGTGTCGGAGTCGATACCGAGATGCCGAAGCTCACGAAGCACCTGCAGGTCAGCCGGATCGGAGGTGACGATCGCCCCGCCCTCGAGCGTCGTGATCATCTTGACCGGTCCGAAGCTGAAACATGTGATGTCACCGTGTGATCCGATACGGCGACCCGCCCGGACGCTCCCGAACGCGTGCGCCGCGTCCTCGATCACCCGCAGCCCGTGCTCGCGCGCAATGGCCATCAGCTCATCGAGATCGCACGGGAAGCCGAGGTAGTCGACCACCAGGATCGCCTTCGTGCGAGGCGTGATCAGCTCGCGCACACGCTGCGGGTCGATGTTGAGGTACCGGGGTTCGACGTCACAGAAGACCACCTCGGCTCCGGTCCGTGTCAGCGCCTGATGACCTGCCACGTAGGTGAACGACGGACAGATCACTTCGTCGGACGGGCCGAGTCCGATCAGCCGGGCCGCCAGATGGAGGGCTTCGGTACACGAATTCGTGGACACGACAGTTCTTTCGGACGCACCGAGGTAGGTTCCGACTTCTTCCTCGAACTGTTTGCTGAGTGCACCCATGCCCAGCCATCCGGCCGCCAGGGCATCGACCGCAGCCTGCTGGACATCCTCGCCCAGGTAGGGGCGGTAGACGGGCACCGTCGAGGTGGCTCGATCCATCGACATCGTCATGACCAGCACCTCCAAGGCGCCTCGCCGCGCTCCCAGAGATCGTTGAGGAAGACCTTGTCCCAGATGGTGTCCATCCCGCGCCAGAAGCCGTCGTGCTGGTAGGCCGACAACTGGCCTTCCGCCGACAAAGTCTCCAGCGGTTCCTTCTCCAGCAGGGTGGCGTCGCCCGCGATGTAGTCGAGGATCTTCGGCGACGAGACGAAGAACCCGCCGTTGATCCAGCCGCTGCTACCCTGCGGCTTCTCGACGAACCTGGTCTGCGGCGACGAGACGTCGAGGGTGCCGAACCGCCCGGGCGGCTGCACGGCCGTCACCGTCGCGATGCTGCCCGACATCTCGTGGTGCGCCAGCACCTTTCGGATGTCGATGTCGGCGACACCGTCACCGTAGGTGAACGAGAACGTCTCGTTGCCGATGTGCTCGCGAGCGCGGAGAAGCCGTCCGCCGGTCATCGTATCGAGCCCGGTGTCGAGGAGGGTGACGCGCCACGGCACGCCGTTCGACGAGTGGTTCTCGATCGCACCGGTGCCCAGATCCACGGTGACATCGCTGGCGTGCAGGAAGTAGTTGGCGAAGAACTCTTTGATCATGTAGCCCTTGTAGCCCAGCAGCACAACGAAATCCGTGACGCCGGCGGCCGCGTAGATCTGCATGATGTGCCAGATGATCGGGCGTCCGCCGATCTCGACCATCGGTTTCGGCCGGTCGACGGACTCCTCACTGATCCGGGTGCCTCGTCCTCCGGCGAGGATCACCGCTTTCATGACCGATCACCCGTCCATCGCAGATCGGCGTCGAGCGCGTCGGCGTCGAGGAGCTCGCGCAGGACTCGCAGCCGGACGAAGTCGTTTCCGTTGAACTGGTCCGCGCTCAGGCCCGCGTCGACGTAGGCGGCGTGGATCTCCGCGATGCCGGTGGCCAGGGTCCACTGGGGCGAATAGCCCGGTAGCGACGTCTCGATCTTGGTGAAGTCGACGACGTAGTTCCGGATGTCGGCGACGACGTCGTCGGCGAAGGCCACCTCGCAGTCGGGCACGATGTCGGCGACCATCTTCGCCACATCCCGGATCTGGTGGTTGTCGCTGTTGCGACCCACGTTGTAGACCTCGTTGTGTACGGTCGCCGGTGGCGCCTGCAAGACTGTGACGATCGCGTGCGAGATGTCGCGGACATGGACGAGCGGTCGCCAGGCGGCGCCATTGCTCATCAGCAGTACCTTCCCGGACGTGACGGCGTGCCCGACGAGGTTGTTGACCACGACATCCGTGCGGAGGCGACGGGAGATCCCGTACGCGGTGGCGTTCCGGAGAAAGGTGGGGCAGAAGGCGTCGTCGGCCAGCACGCTGATCGCCTGTTCGGCAAGGACTTTGGATTCACCGTACGGAGTGACGGCCTCCATCTCGGCATCCTCGGTGAGCGCACCCTCCGCGCCGGCCCCGTAGAGGCTGCACGACGACGAGAAGACGAAGCGGGCAACTCCGGCCGCCTTGGCGGCCCGGGCGATGCCGACACTGGCCTCGAGATTGATGTCGTAGGTGAGCTCCGGGTTGAGTTCGCTGACCGGATCGTTGGACAGTGCCGCCAGGTGCACTACGGCGTCGAAGCCTGCCAGATGCTGCTGTTCGACATCACGGATGTCCATGTCGAGCGTGGGTACGCGCAACGGTTCCGTGCGGAAATCGCGGTCCCGATAGTAGTCGGTGTCGAGCCCGACGACGTCGTGTCCGGCGTCGACGAGCATGGGGACCAACTCGGCTCCGATGTAACCGAGATGTCCGGTGACGAGAACCTTCATCCCCGTCCTCCTGTTCGTTGGCTGTCGAGGTGCCGAGTCGGCGCCTCAGTGAACACCGGGGCGATCCCGGCGTAGATGTGTCTGATCTGTTCCGTCATGCGGACTTCGCTGAAGTCATCTGCCACGGCGAAAGCTCTGTGCGCGAGTCGGTCCCACGACGTCTTGTCGGTCAGCACGTCGTTGATCCGGTCGGCACGGTCGTCTGCGTGCGGGTCGATGGCGACACCGCACGACCTCTCGTTCACGATGTGTGCAATCTCGCCGCACGGGGTTGTCGCCACCGGCGTGCCGCTGGCCAGTGCCTCCAGCGCCGACAGCGGTAGTCCCTCCCACCGCGATGTGAGCAGGAACATCCGGGACAGGGCAACCTGTGCGCGTGTATGCGCGTGCGTGTCCCCGACGCTGATCTGGACCACGTCCTCGAGACCCAGTTCTCGGCGTCTTCGGAGGAAGTCGTCCTGCAGCGGGCCCCTACCGGGAGAGATCCACAGGCAACGAAGACTCTCCCGCCGCTCCGAGACTTCCTTCACCAGTTCGAGGAACAGCAGCGGGTCCTTCTGCTCGTCGAACCGCGCGACGTTCACGAGATCGTATGGCCTGTCCTCATAGGCGGCCACCGTGGCGGCCAGCTTCCGTACTCCGTTGTGCACGACCGAGACCCGATCAGCAGTCACGTGCGGGAAGTTCGCGAGCAGGGATGCCCGGACCGCACCGGACACCGCGACGATCCGCTGCGTGCGATACGACAGGCCGCGATGGTCGGTGAGCACGTTGTGTACGTGTTCGACCGTGGCGGAACCACGTCCGAGCGCAGCTGCGATCAGTCCGAGAAATCTTTGCTGACAATGGATCACGTCGGCGGATCGCAGTACGCGGAGTGCTGCGGAGTCGGTGAGACGAAGCCGTCGGATGCCGGCATCGGCGAGCCGATGGTCCCATTCACCGGTCGCCAGCGACAGCACGTCGACCTGATGCCCCTGGCCCGCGAAGTGGGTCGCGACCTGCAGGATGAAATGACTCACCCCGCCGGGGCTCATCCGATCCGTCATCACCACGATCCGACCACGCCGCTCACCGACGTCGTCGACCTTGATGGAGGTCACGGGTCAGCCGGCCGGGTGACCCGAGGAGGCCTGGGCGGCGCCTCGATGATTGCCATCAGGACGTATCGCCGCCGGCCGCTTGCCACCTCGCGCCTGCCACACAGTGCGCAGCACACGTCGGCCGTCGGAGATCGCATTCAGATTGGAATGCCCTGTGCGACGGGGCATTTCCAGGCTCGGAACCTCAGCGATCCGCAGGCCGGCCTGCACCGCGCGGACAGTCATCTCGGCCTCGATCTCGAAGCCGGTCGCCTGCAGATCCAGAAGATCCAGGTATCGCCGATGGAAAGCGCAGAAGCCGTAACACAGATCGGTCAGCTCGGTTCGGTACAAGCTGTTGAAGAACGCGAGCAACCCGTAGTTGCCCAACCGCCGGAACCGGGTGATGTCGAGTGACCCGCCCCCGCCCATGAACCTCGAACCCTTGACGAAGTCGTAGCCGTTCTCGAGGAAGTGCAGGAAATGCGTGATCTCCTGCGGGGCCATACTGCCATCGGCGTCCATCATGACGATCATGTCGGACGTCGCGGCGGCGAAACCGGTGCGCAACGCACTACCCTTGCCAGGTCCGCTCTGTTGCACGATCTTGATGTCTGGACGGCAGCTTCGCGCGGTGATAAGTGTTGCGTCAGTGGAGTTTCCGTCGATGAGGATGATCTCGTCGATCCGCTTGGGGATCTGTTCCAACACCCAACCGATGTTCCGTGCTTCATTGCGGACCGGAATGATGAGGCTCACCGTGGATGTCGTCGGGCCGAGATCTCGGTACCCAACGAATGATCCATTGCTGAGTCGATGCTGGGCATCTGTTGGTTGCGCCGCAACAGTTGCGGTCCCGTTGTTCTGGCCGGTCATTTCGATCACTGTGTCCATTCCCGCGCACGGTCCAACCACACGTGTGTGTACGAGACTTCCCCCCGGAAGCATCGACTGAACGAGTCGAGCGAGTGCGCGTTCTGAAGTAGAGAGACAGGGCCGTCCTCCCCGACGACCCAATTCGCACACTAGCAGAGGATTGGCGAGATGGGGAGGCGTACAGCGCACCTGTGGAGCTTCGCAAAGTGAACGGATTCCGAACTCGGAACGCGCCGCAGCGCAACCGAACTCGTGCTTGGCCTATGTACCTGACGGTACGGACAGGCATCCTCCAGCCGCGGAGCACACGTCCCGGGTTAATGGCCGATACACGTGGTAACGCACTACATTCCGGCCGCGAAGACGGGATGAAACCCCAGCACAGCGGCCGGTCTTCACACGAGGTCGGCGGATTCAGTGAGTCGCCGTTACACGCGCTGCGTCGTCGATCCGCGACTCACAGCTGGGTTCGAAGCGTCGTCCGACGACCGCGGTCTGCGGCCCCGAGCCGGAGACACACGCCTACCGCCGCGTGGCAAGAGTCGTTCGGTTTCGATCTCAGATTCGCGAGTGTGATACGCGGCACTGTTGGGATCCATCCGGCGGGCTCCAACGAATGAAAAGTGACCCCCGAGGTCGTCAGACACGAGCAGGAAAGGCTGCCGGCGCGCGATGAACTCACCTACACCTCCGTCTCCGTCACGGTTGGTGCCGATGTCCGCGCCTCGAGCCGAGAAGCCGGGGCGCCCCCCGGAACCGCGGGTCGAGCAACTCATCGCGGAAGCGACCGCCCTCTTTCAGGACGCCGGCTACCGGAATGTAAGCGTCGAGGAGATCGGCGCCGCCGTCGGACTGACCGGGCCGGCGGTGTACCGGTATTTCCCGACCAAGCAGGACATTCTGGCGAAAGCGCTGGCGACGCAGGTGCAGGGGGTACGCGCACTCCTGACCCAAGCCGAGGAGCGCAGCGAATCGCCGGCGGAACAGCTCGGCGTGTTCTTCGACCTGCTTGCGACCAGGGCGGCGCACGGCGACGTCTCGACACTGTGGACCCGCGAGCGACGCCATCTGCACCGATCCGGTCTCGACGACATGGACGCGCACCACCGCACGCTGATCGACGCATTGGCGTCGAAGTTCGACACCACCGAGGCCGGCATCGACGCCCAGACCGCGAAACTTCGCGCGACCGCGGCGGTCAGCGTGTTCTCGAGCACCGCGGCGATGCGGGGTTCGCTCACCCCACGACGGCTCACGCAGATCCAGCGGGCGGTCGTGGACTCGATCCTGAGCTGTCCGCTTCCCCGCGGGGCACAGTCCCGCGCGCGGTTCGCCGATGGATCCAGCCGACGGCCCGCTGCGCGGCGTGATCGGATACTCGCCGCCGCGACCCGGATGTTCTTCGCGCGCGGATTTCCCAACGTCCGAATCCACGAGATCGCCGCCGGAGCGGATGTGTCGCCGGCGACGGTCTACCAGGAGTACGCGGGAAAGACCGACATCCTGATGACCATCATGCGTCGAGGTCTCGAGAATCTGCACTGGATATCCGTCGACGCACTGGCGGAGTCCTCGGCGGTCGAAGCGCTGGACGTCCTCGTGGGTGTGTTCCTCGACTACTCGCTCGGCCCGAACGGTCGAGTGTTGGCCATCGCCCTCCAGGACATCGTGTATCTGCCGGAAGCAGACCAGGTCTCACTTCGCCGGACGGCGTCGGACTACACCGCCGAGTGGACTGCCGCCATCCTGGCCCGTTCACCGACCCTGACGCACGCCGACGCCAACGCGCTCACGCAGGCACTTACCGGATTCGTCTACCAGGTCATCTCGTCGCCGGAGCTCCGCTCGCGGCCGGGCATCGAAGGCGAGTTCCGCGCGCTGGCATCCGCCATCCTGAGCCCGGTCGAACTCTGTGGCGATCCCGGTACCCAGGGCCGGAGTCCGCGCCGACTCGCAGATGTTCCGCGAAGCCAAGTGGTCCCCGCACCGCGCCGCTACTCGAAGTAACGTCGCGGCACGTCGACGAGCATGGTCGTGATGTCGGCCTGGCTCACCCCGGCTTCGCGCAGCGCGGGCAACACGTCCTCGCTGATGTGCCGGTAGTTCCACTTCGGGAGTGCCTGTTTCTTGGCGTCGTGGTCGAACCAGTCGATGAAGCAGGCGGCGTCGTGCGCCAGTGCCATGCGGTCGGCGTAGCCGCGCTTGCACAGTTCGGCGACCGTGTTCACGCGCTCGTCGAACGGCAGGAGAAGGTCGAGCCCAAAACGATCCATGCCGAGGATGGAACCGGCGTCGGCGAGCTTCATCAGGTAGTCGAGGTCGACGCTGTCACCGGAGTGGCCGATGACCACCTTCGTCAGGTCGGCCCCTTCCTCGGCGAAGATCTTCTGGGCGACCAGTCCCGACTGACTGTGCGGATCGGTGTGCACGGTGATGGGCGCGCCGGTCTGGGCGCTGGTCTGTCCCACCGCGCGCATCACGCGCTCGACACCCGGTGTCAGTCCCTGGGATTCGATGGCGCACTTGAGGAAAGCCGCCCGCACACCGGTGTCCGCGATGCCCTCGGTGAGATCCTTCGTGAACAGGGTGACCAGCGGCTCCGGGACGTCGAAGAGCATTCCCGGTCCCGCGTAGTGGAATTGGAACGGGATGTCGTTGTAGGTGTACAACCCGGTCGCGACGACGATGTTGAGGTCTATCTGTTCGGCAATCCGCTGGATGCGTGGGATGTACCGGCCGAGACCGAGAACCGTCGGGTCGAGGATCGTGTCGATCCCGAGTTCCTTCAGTTCGGTCAGGTCGCGGACAGCTTCGGCGACCTTCTCGTCCTCGTCCCAATCGTCCTGATAGTTCTGCCGGAACTCCTCGCCGACGACGAACACATGCTCGTGCACCAACACGTTCCCGAGGTCAGCGGAATCGATCGGGCCGGTCGCGGTGTGGACGGTGGCCATGGAACCTCCTCACCAGGAGGCCGCGTTGCCTCCACTGCGCCGAACCCTAGTCGACGACCTGATGCGGCAGGCGGCTTTCGCCCGTCGTCGCCGCCGACCGCCACGGCTCTGGCGGGACGGGCTTCAGGCAGCGCGTGGCGCGGTGAGTTTCTCCATGGTCCAGTAGGAGGTGCCGGCAACGACTGCCCCGGCGAGCCACGACAGGTCGATCCCGCCCAGTGCGACCGCAACCGGCCCCTGCAGTGCCGGCAGCATCCCGTACATGAACATCCAGGTCGCGGTGACACCGAGAGCGAGTGCGACGAGGGCGGTCGGCCGGACCATCGGCAGGACGCTGTCCGCCGGTGTGGCGAACAGACTCTCGGCGTCGATCTGTTGCCGCGCGATCAGGAACCAGTGCACGAGAACAACGCTGCCCCAAGGGCTCAACCAGCCGACGATCGACACCAGCCAGAAGTCGATGGTGGTCGCGAAGTCGCTATTGAGCACGAAGTAGACGACGACCGCCATCGCCACGACGCCGATGATCAGGTTCAGCACGCGCCGGTCGACGCGGATGTCGAGCGCCTGCGTCGACACCGTGCACGTGTAGATGTTGAGGATGTTGGTCGCGAGCGGTCCGTGGATCACCAGCAACAGAACCGGCAGTGCGAGAACGCCGTAGGCGTCGACGATGATCTCACCCGGGTCGGCGGAGTCGCTCAATGTCGCCAGGGACGCACCCAGCACTCCGAGCCAGACGACCGGGATGAACTGCCCGAGTGCACTGGCGAGAAACAGCCTGCGCGACGGGACGTCCCGGGACACGAAGCGCGAGTAGTCGCCGGCGTAACCGATCCACGTCAGACCCCAGCCGATGCCGATCGCGGTCATCACCGCCGTGATCGCGCCGATGTGGGCCGATCCCGTGAGCTCCGGAGCGGTCGTCTGTCCCCAGTCGACGTCGAGGCCGACCCACGCGACGACGGTCATGACGAGCAGGATCGCGACCGTCGGAGGCACCGTCCATCGTTCGAACGCGGAGATCACCCGGTACCCGAACCACGCGATCGTCACCTGCATCCCCATGATGACCGCGGCCACGACGATCCGTGCGGCGTTGTTGTCGAGGTCCGGGTCGACGAGTCCCATCTCGCCGAGCAGCGCCATCACCAAGTCGAGAACGATCCAGGTGTTGACCGCGCACCAGCCCATGCAGACCAGGGCCTGGACGGCGGCGGGAACGTAGGCGCCGCGGCGTCCGAAGACGGCTCGCGACAGCACCATTCCGGTGACCCCGGTGCGCTGACCGATGACGACGAAGACGCCGAAGATGGTCATGCCGATGGCATTGCCGACGACGAGGACCGCCACCGTCTCCCACAGCCCGAGGCCCATCGTGACGCCGAGTGCACCCAGCACCCAGTTGATCGGCGCGATGTTCGCACCGGCCCAGATCCAGAACTGTCCGCGCACGTCATGGGTCTTCGCGGACTCGGGGATCAGTTCGAGTTCGGCCTCGGCCTGCGGGCCCGAATGGCCCGGTCCGGGTGCCGACGGGGTCGCGGCGTCGAGTGCGGTCATGGAGTCCGTCCAGGAAGTGTCGGCCCCCGATTGGGCGGGGTGCGTTCGGGCATGGCGCGCGACGATGCGCAGTGCATCCATGGTGGTCGCACCGCCCGTCGCGCGATACCTACAGAACGTTCGCACTCCTCGGGTACGGAACGGACAGAATGTCACACCTTCGGCGTTTCTCGCACAGCCAACTGGACTGTCCGGGCTTCTCGCGCTGACCGATCTGGAGGGCGATGCGTTGTTCGGCGGCGTCGGCGATGCGTAGCTGTTCTTAAGCCCGGTAGGCCAGGGCGACGTCGTGGTCGCGGCCGGTTTGGGCGTCGGCGGCCGCCGGGGTTGTGGCGCACGAGGGTTCCGAGGTCACGGCGGCATTGTCTGCAGGGGTGGCCCTGGGTGTCGGTGGGGATCGCGCAGCCGGGCAGGGCGCAGCGGGGGAAAAGTTCGGCGGTGATGGTCACGATGGTTCCTCGAGGTGGCGGGTGTGAGCGGGGCCGGGGCGCTGGGCCGCGACCGTGAGAGGTCGCGGCCCACCGCTGGACGGGGTCTAGTCGGGTGGCACGTCGACGGCATCGGTGTCCCCGGCGATGACCTTCTCGACGTCGGAGAGGGTGTACTCGTTCCGCAGGATCAGCTTGGAGAACGCCTCGACGGCCGAACGGTTCGTGATTGCTCCACAGTTTCGTCATTGATGACGAAATGACCTGATTTTCTCCAAGATTCGCCGATAACCTACGTTATGACATAATTCCCGCTAGTGTTCTGAGTCATTAATTCGTGTGCAGTAGTGGGCGATGGAGTCGAGGATCTGGTCAGCGGTCTTGACCCACACGTAGGGGCGGGGGTTGTCGTTCCAGGTCTCGATCCATGCTCTGATGTCGGCGTTGAGCGCTCTCACGGTGCGGTGGGTGGAGCGTTGGAGCTTCTTGGTGGTCAGTTCGGCGAACCAGCGTTCGACGAGGTTCATCCAGGATGAGCTCGTCGGGGTGAAGTGGACAACGAATCGTGGGTGCGAGGTCAGCCATCGTTTGACCGCGGGCGTCTTGTGGGTAGAGGCGTTGTCCATGACCAGGTGGACGTCGAGCTCGTCGGGCACCTCGGCGTCGATCTTGCGGAGAAACCCGATGAATTCTGTTGCCCGATGCCGTGAGTGAAGCGAACCGATCACTTTTCCCGACGCGATGTCCAACGCCGCGTACAGACTGGAGGTGCCGTTGCGCACATAGTCGTGGCTGGCCCGTTGCGGGGTGCCCGGGAGCATGGGAAAGATCGGCTGGGTGAATCACCCTAGGGTTTTGTGCCGCCTCCAGTGTGGGCTGGTCCTCGGGGCCGAGGCCAGCGTAGTGGAGCGTTTCGAACTCGGTCGGGGGAATCTGGCCGATACTCGAGTGCAGCCTGCTGTTGTTGTACCAGTCGACCCAACCAGCGGTCGCGAACTCGACGTCGGAGATCGTCCGGTACGGGCCGGAGTGGAAGATCGTGGTCCGGATGCACTCGGTCTTGTACAGCCCGTTCACCGACTCGGCCAGAGCGTTGTCGTAGGCGTCTCCGACCGACCCGATCGACGCGGCGATGTCTTCGAGCCGCAGCCGCTCAGTCAGTGTAACCGATGTGTACTGGGCGCGTTCAATCGGTCGATGCAACACTGGGTTGTTGTAGCGAGTGTAGTTGTTCGCCAAAGACTTCGGCGGGAGTTTTCCATCCAAGGACTTTTCTAGGACGGTTGTTGAGGGTGTAGGCGATGGCCTCGAGGTCCTCAGCTGACCACCGCGACAGATCAGTTCCCTTAGGAAAATATTGGCGCAGAACACCATTGGTGTTCTCGTTGGATGGTCGCTGCCACGGTGAGTGCGGATCGGCGAAGAACACCTGCGTTCCGGTGTCCATCGCGAACTGGGCGTGAGCGGACAGTTCCTTGCCGCGATCCCACGTCAACGTTTTGCGCAACTGCTGCGGCAGCGCGGCGATCGACGCTGTCAGTCCTGCATTCATCGCGATGGCACCGTAGCCACCGAGTGCGGGCCCGTTCTTCACAGGCGGCTGCTCACCCCAGCCCTGCTGGCGTGGCAGATGCACCAGAAGTGTTGCACGACTACGACGTTCAACGATCGTGCCGATCGCCGATCTCCCAGTTCCGATAATCAGATCACCCTCCCAGTGCCCGGGGACGGCACGGTCCTCGGCCTCGGCAGGGCGCTGACTGAACACGACATCGGAGGTGACGTGACCCTGCGGCTTGTTGCGCGAGCGGGCCCGCGGCTCCCTCAGTGCACGTCCGGTGCGCAGGCACGCGACCAGCTCACGTTTGAGCGCGCCGCGGCCCTCGATGAACAGGGACTGGTAGATCGCCTCGTGACTGATACGCATGGATTCATCATCGGGGAAGTCGACCTTCAAACGCTGGGAGATCTGCTCTGGACTCCACGCCAGCGACCACCGCCGGTTGGCCCGGTGCGGTTTGTTAAGCCCCTTCCATGGCGGTGGCGTGGGGCCCGCAGCGATCGTGCCATCGGGACGGCGGACAACGCCGGCCAGGCGGTCCTGTACGTACTCCCGCAACTCGACGTGGGCCACGAGCTTCGCTGTTTTCGGGCGCTTGGCGGCCTGCTGGGCTTTCCACTGCGCCACCAACGCCCGATACTCGAGCTTCCCGCTCCTGGTTGCGGCGTTGCGCCGTAGCTCACGCGAGATCGTGGCCGGACTCCGCCCGATCCACCGTGCGATCTCACGCACCCCACGATCCTGGGCGCGTAGCAGCGCGATCTCTTCCCGTTCGGCGAAGGATAGATAGCGGCCCGAAGGCTCATCCAGACTCAGCGGCCTCATGCCGCCAGCGTGGCGGAACCAGCGTGTACCCACCGGCACCGACACACCGACAGCGATCGATGCCTGTGCCGTGCTCACCCCCGTCGCGACCACCCGCCAAAACTCACGTTGCACCTGCCGCGACGGCTCCGGCCGCCCCGGCGATCGCATCGCCGGCCGAAGTGCACGATCAGCACGCCACTGCCGACGAACACCTACCGCCACATCGCTGGTCCTCCGACTCCAGTCCGCCGTAGCCACCGCAAACACCTCCATGATCATGGTGTTGCGACGACCAGTTGAATCCGCCCTGACTTCCAGCATCCGAATGATGAATCAGCTCAGCAGCTTTCACCGGATGACCCTCTCGTTTCCGCTGCCACAGCGCCATCCGAAGCGGGACCGTCACCAGCTCCACCGTCTTCGACGTCGAGGCGTGCCACGCCACGATCCGACGTGAGAACACGTCGATGATGAACACCACGTACACCCACCCCGCCCACGTCCGGCAGTAGGTGAAATCGGTCACCCACACCCGGTTCGGCTCGACGGCACTGAACTGTCGATTCACCAGATCCTCCGCACGTACACCATCAGCGGACCGCACGGTCGTACGGACTCCCTTGGACCTTCGAATCCCGTTGTGGCCTAGCACTTTCATCGCTCGATCAACGGCGCCATAGGACACCCCGGGCAGTGTTGTCCGATGCAGATGGGCGCGCATCTTCACCCGCCCGTAGAGGCCCTCCGGAGTCATCTTCCGCCGGCCGTCGTCATCGGTGCGCCAGACCACGGTGCGCACCGCATCGACGACGTGGGCATCGGAGACGGTCCGAGCGGCAGGCGTGCGTGTTCGCGATGCCCGGTAGGTTCGTGCGGCAATCATGCAGCCCTGCTCACGCAAGACCCGACAGATCGACTCGACCGCAAAACCGTTGGCGCGCATCTGATCTATGAACGCCACGATCATCGGTTGCGGCGGTCGAGTTCCCCCGCGAAGAAAGTCGTCGCCGCTTTCAAAATGGCAACGTCCTCTCGCAATTGCTTGTTCTCCGCCTTGAGTCGCTTGATCTCAGCGGACTCCTTCGACGTGGTCCCCGACCGGGCGCCGGCATCGACCTGGGCCTGCACGGCCCACCGACGTACCGTCTCCCCACCGACACCGACCTGCTTGGCGATCGCCTCTGCCGCGGCAGTCAACGACGTGTACTCGCCGCCGTGCGCCTCCGGCAAACGCAAGGCCCTCGAACGGACCTCCGGATCGATCTTCTTAGGCATGTGCTCATCCTTCCTGACTCAGAAGGAAGCGGCATCAAACCAGGGGTGATTCACGGACCTTCTCGGTGAACAAGGGATCTCTCGACAGCTTCCACGAATCCTGTTTGTGCGGAGCCAATCCGAACGCCCGCCACACACGCGACACGGTTGACTGTGACATGTCGAGATGCTCGGCCATCGCCCGCGTCGACCAGTGTGTCGCATTCTTCGGAGTGGTCTCGAGAGTCGCGGTGATCAAGTTTTTGATCTGCTCGTCGTCGACGGTGCGAGGTCGCCCAGGCCGGGGTTCGTCGAGCAACCCCTCGCAGCGGTGCTCGACGAACCGGCCTCGCCAGCGCCGCACGGTACTGCGATTGAGGCCGAGTCGTTGTGCCACTTCAGTATTCGAACCGCCATCAGCGGCGGCGAGAACGATTCGTGAGCGCATCGCCAAACCCGAGGCCGTCGTTCGCCGACGCGCCCACCCTTCGAGCTCACGGCGCTCGTCATCAGTCAGAACAATATCCACTGCTCGCGGACCCCGGGTTGCCATTCCCTAGCCTAACAACCGAACGGAAATTAATGACTCAGGACACTAGATCCGCAGCAACTAACGATTTTCTTTCCGGTGCATACTATAAGAAGATCGCTCAGACCCTTGAACGCGGAAAGTTTGATCTTCTTTTCCTTCCGGATGCTCTCGCAGTCGAGGACAGCTACGGCCATGATCTGCAAACAGGCGTCGGACTGGGCGGCCAGGGCGCGATCGCACTCGAGCCCGCCACGGTGGTGGCGACGATGGCCGCCGTGACCGACCGGTTGGGACTTGGAGCCACCATCTCCACCACGTATTACCCGCCGTTTCACGTCGCCCGTATCCTGGCAACGCTGGATAACCTGTCCGACGGGCGGGTGTCGTGGAACATCGTGACATCGCTGAACGATTCAGAGGCAAAGAACTTCGGAATCGATGCTCATCTTGAACACGACACCCGTTACGACCGCGCGGACGAGTTCGTCGAGGTCGTACGTAAGCTGTGGAACTCGTGGGACGATGATGCGCTGCTGTTGGACAAGATCTGCGGCCGGTTCGCTGATCCTAAGAAAGTTCATTACGTCGATCACCGTGGTGACTGGTTCGACGTGCGCGGCCCCCTGCAAATCCCCCCTTCAAGTCAGCGCGAGCCAGTACTCCTCCAGGCCGGATTGTCGCCTCGCGGTAGACGTTTCGCGGGCCAGTGGGCCGACGCCGTGTTCAGCATCTCGCCGACGCTGGAGATGATGCAGCGCACGTACCAGGACATCAAGGGGCAAGTGAGTGCCGCGGGTCGCAACCCCGACGCCACGAAGGTTTTCACAGCTGTCATGCCCATACTTGGGGAGACCGAGGCGATCGCACGCGATCGCCTCGAATACATCAACGGTCTCGTCCACCCCGAGGTCGGTCTGTCGACGTTGTCGAGTCATAGTGGAATCGACTTGTCCGCCTTCCCCCTAGACGCGAAGTACTCCGACATCGTCGCGAGCTTGGGGGACGCGCACATCCCCACCATGCTCCACATGTTCTCCACGGTTGCGAGCGACGGCGAGGATCTGACACTGGCCGACCTTGGAAAGCGTTATGGCACGAACGTGGGTTTTGTCCCGCAGTGGGGAGGAACGCCCACCCAGATCGCCGACAGACTGGTCGAGTACTTCGATGCGAGAGCGGCTGATGGGTTCATCATCTCCGCCGCCTATCTGCCCGGCGTTTACGAGGACTTTGTCGACCAGGTGGTGCCGCTGTTGCAAGAACGTGGGGTATTCCGCGACGAGTATGAGGGATCAACGCTGCGCGACCACCTCGGCCTGGAACTGCCAAGCGGGGCGGCGGCGCTGTGACCGACACCAGCTCAGCGGTCCACACCCTCGCGTACAGCAACTGCCCTGTTCCCAACGCCCTGCTGGTTGGCCGCGAGTCGCAGTTGCTCGCCGAGGCTGGCATCAATCTGGACGTGCTGGGAGGGCCGCTGGGCTCCTTGCACTTCACCTACGATCATCCCGCTTACACCCGATTCGGCGGAGAGATCCCGCCGTTGGTGAGTGAGGGCCTGCGTGCACCGGGTCGCACACGCCTCCTGGGCGTCACCCTGTTCGAGGGAAAGCTGGGCTTTTACGCGGCCGACCCCACCCTGACCGCACCGGAGCAACTGGCGGGGCATCGTGTCGGCGTATCCGCATCGGCAATCCGGATCCTGCGCGGCGACCTTGGTGACTACCGACAGCTCGACCCGTGGCGCCAGACTCTCGTCGCACTGGGCACTTGGGAGGCGCGAGCCCTGCAGCACACCCTTCGTCACTCCGGCGTAACAGTAAACGATATCGAGCTCGTACCCATTGAGACGGCGGGAGTCGACTTACCGCAGGACCGACTCAGCGCATCGGCATCAGTGAACGGTTCGGACCTCTTTCCCGCCGTCGGGGCCCATCAGGCACAAGTCTTTGCCGGGGGGACGGTCGATGCGCTATTCAGCTGGCTTCCGTGGTCCGCGGAGTTCGAAGACCTCACCGGTGTTAGACCGCTGCGTGACCTGAGCTTGGACAGGACAAGCCACTACGCCAGCGTTTGGACAATCAGCGCGCAACTCGTCGATAAGAACCCGTCACTCGTGCAGCATCTGGTGGATACGGTGGTCCGGGCAGGCTCCTGGGCGCGCGATCATCTGACCGAGACAGTCGCGATTCATGCCCGCAACCTCGGTGTTAGCGAGACTGCGGTGACACGCGGTTTCGGCGAGCACTTCACCGACAACTTAGTACCCACCCTCGACCACGATGCGCTCACTGTCCTTGCTGCGACACAGCGGTACCTGGTCGACCACGATCTGGTGGATAAGGCGATCGACCTGACTGATTGGTCGGCCCCGGAATTTCTGCAGACGAGCCTGCGTACATGCGCGGCCGGCACATCAGCGATTGGAGAATACGAATGACAGTCACCGACGACACGGCGGCGGCCACCGACCGGCGGGCGGGCGATCCTCTCGCGGTGGCTCGAGACCTTGCTGCAAGCTGGCGGGAGGGAATCGTCGAACGGGATCGCGATGGGGGGCCAGCCACCCGTGAGAAAGAGGACTTACGCCTAAGTGGTCTGCTGGCGCTCGCGGTACCCGAGGAGCACGGTGGTTGGGGCGCAGATTGGCCGACGGTCTGAACCGCCCCGGGTCTGTCGGAGGCTCTCGAACCTGTGAAGGATGGAGAGCATGGCAGCACCACGCAAGTACAGTGAGGAACTCAAGGACCGGGCCACCCGGATGGCATGTGAAGCGCGACGAGATCCCGATTCGTCGAGAGGTGCGATCAAGCGGATCGCCGATCAGCTCGGAGTCCATCCCGAGGCGTTGCGCAATTGGGTTCGTCAGGCCGAGATCGACGGCGGGGTCCGCCCGGGCACCACGAGTGAGGACGCTGACCGCATCGCGGCGTTGGAGCGGGAGAACCGTGAACTGCGGCGAGCGAACACGATCTTGAAGCAGGCTTCGGCTTTCTTTGCGGCGGAGATCGACCGCCCACAGCGCTGATCGTGGTGTTCGTCGCGGCTCACCGCGATGAACACGGAGTCGATCCGATCTGTGCGGCATTGCGCGATACGTCCGCCCAGATCGCTCCGTCCACGGTACGAGCCCACCTGAGCCCCCAGAAGACCGAGGCGCCTCGTGTGGTGCGTGACCGGGAGCTCCTTACCCAGGTCCGCGCGGTGCATGCCGACAACCTCGGCGTCTACGGTGCCCGCAAGGTGCATGCCCAATTGCGCAGACAGGGCCATAGTGCTGCCCGCTGCACCGTCGAGCGATTGATGAAAGCCGATGGGCTGCAAGGGATAGCGAGACTCAAGACACGCAAGACCACGCGCAGCGAGGGAGCTGAAACACCCCGGCCGGCTGACCGGGTCAACCGTCAGTTCACCGCGGCGGCACCGAACGCGTTGTGGGTGGCGGACCTGACCTACATCCGCACCCACTCGGGCTGGGTGTACGCGGCGTTCGTCCTGGACGTGTTCTCGCGGATGGTCGTCGGCTGGCAGGTCTCGACCACCATGCACACCGACCTCGCCCTCGACGCCCTGAACATGGGATTGTGGGCACGGTCGCGTGCCGGCCACGACGTGGCCGGGCTGATCCACCACTCCGACCGCGGAGTGCAAGGCGGATTCAACTGGTCGTCGCAACACCATGATCATGGAGGTGTTTGCGGTGGCTACGGCGGACTGGAGTCGGAGGACCAGCGATGTGGCGGTAGGTGTTCGTCGGCAGTGGCGTGCTGATCGTGCACTTCGGCCGGCGATGCGATCGCCGGGGCGGCCGGAGCCGTCGCGGCAGGTGCAACGTGAGTTTTGGCGGGTGGTCGCGACGGGGGTGAGCACGGCACAGGCATCGATCGCTGTCGGTGTGTCGGTGCCGGTGGGTACACGCTGGTTCCGCCACGCTGGCGGCATGAGGCCGCTGAGTCTGGATGAGCCTTCGGGCCGCTATCTATCCTTCGCCGAACGGGAAGAGATCGCGCTGCTACGCGCCCAGGATCGTGGGGTGCGTGAGATCGCACGGTGGATCGGGCGGAGTCCGGCCACGATCTCGCGTGAGCTACGGCGCAACGCCGCAACCAGGAGCGGGAAGCTCGAGTATCGGGCGTTGGTGGCGCAGTGGAAAGCCCAGCAGGCCGCCAAGCGCCCGAAAACAGCGAAGCTCGTGGCCCACGTCGAGTTGCGGGAGTACGTACAGGACCGCCTGGCCGGCGTTGTCCGCCGTCCCGATGGCACGATCGCTGCGGGCCCCACGCCACCGCCATGGAAGGGGCTTAACAAACCGCACCGGGCCAACCGGCGGTGGTCGCTGGCGTGGAGTCCAGAGCAGATCTCCCAGCGTTTGAAGGTCGACTTCCCCGATGATGAATCCATGCGTATCAGTCACGAGGCGATCTACCAGTCCCTGTTCATCGAGGGCCGCGGCGCGCTCAAACGTGAGCTGGTCGCGTGCCTGCGCACCGGACGTGCACTGAGGGAGCCGCGGGCCCGCTCGCGCAACAAGCCGCAGGGTCACGTCACCTCCGATGTCGTGTTCAGTCAGCGCCCTGCCGAGGCCGAGGACCGTGCCGTCCCCGGGCACTGGGAGGGTGATCTGATTATCGGAACTGGGAGATCGGCGATCGGCACGATCGTTGAACGTCGTAGTCGTGCAACACTTCTGGTGCATCTGCCACGCCAGCAGGGCTGGGGTGAGCAGCCGCCTGTGAAGAACGGGCCCGCACTCGGTGGCTACGGTGCCATCGCGATGAATGCAGGACTGACAGCGTCGATCGCCGCGCTGCCGCAGCAGTTGCGCAAAACGTTGACGTGGGATCGCGGCAAGGAACTGTCCGCTCACGCCCAGTTCGCGATGGACACCGGAACGCAGGTGTTCTTCGCCGATCCGCACTCACCGTGGCAGCGACCATCCAACGAGAACACCAATGGTGTTCTGCGCCAATATTTTCCTAAGGGAACTGATCTGTCGCGGTGGTCAGCTGAGGACCTCGAGGCCATCGCCTACACCCTCAACAACCGTCCTAGAAAAGTCCTTGGATGGAAAACTCCCGCCGAAGTCTTTGGCGAACAACTACACTCGCTACAACAACCCAGTGTTGCATCGACCGATTGAACGCGCCCAATACCGAGCCATCCGCTACACCGAACGACTGGCCGAAGCCGAAGCGGTGACATCTGTTGGCTCCAAAGGGGATTCATACGACAACGCGATGGCTGAGGCGTTCAACTCGCTGTTCAAAGCCGAATGCATCCGTAACCCCGTGATGCGCCCGCGAGGCGGCTGGGCAGGTGTGGGCGAGGTCGAGATCGCCGTCGCTGAGTACGTCGAATGGTTCAACCACCGCCGCCTGCACGGCGAGATCGGACACGTCCCACCCGTCGAGTACGAGAGCGCCTACTGGTCGACCCACACCGTCACCAGCTACCGTGAGAACCCGGTCCCCGCAAACGCTGGAACCAACTAACCGAGCCTCCAGCAAACCCGGGGCGATTCAGTCTTCGCAGTAATCCGCGAGATTGCCAAGGTCGACGGCTCGCTTGGCCACCTCTACGGATACCACCTCGTGTGTGCAGCCTTCATCGAACTCCTCGGCTCGCCGGAGCAGCGCGACGCCACTTACCGCCGCGTGGCGCAGGGTTCCTGGACGGGGAACGCGTTGAGCGAGAACAACAGTCACATTCTCGACTGGAAGGTGCGTGCAACCCCACGCGACGACGGTGGTTACGTGCTGAACGGGACCAAGCATTTCTGTAGCGGGGCGCTCGGATCCGATCTGCTTCTGGTGTTTGGCGTGGCGCAGGATGATGACTCACCCGAGCGGTCGGGAATATCACAGCGGTCATACCCACCGACCGAGGGGGAGTGCGTCCCAACAATGACTGGAAAGCCCTGGGGATGCGGCGGACCGACAGCGGTACAACGGACTTCAAAGATGTTCAAGTGCTTCCGCACGAGGTGTTGGGGGCTCCGAACAGCGTGATCACCGACTTTTTCGGCTATAGGCGCGCCAGCCTATTCGGCCCGTTGGTGCAACTGATCTTCTCGCACGTCTACATAGGAATTGCCGCCGAAGCGCTGGACTCCGCTCGCGAATACACGCTGGAGCACGCACGGCCATGGACCCCTGCGGGGGTTTCTGAGGCCACGCAGGATCCATACGTAGTTCGGACCTTTGGAGAGCTTGCGATTAAACTACAAGGCGCTGACGCGGCGGCCCGCGATGCGTCGCACGCGGTGCAGCGGATCTGGGAGAAGGGTGATGCTTTGGCACCCGCCGATCGGGCCTCGCTGATGGTTCAGGTGTCGGGGGTGAAGGTCTTGGCCACCGAGGCGGGTCTGTCTATAGGCAGCCGGATCTTCGAGGTCATCGGGGCGCGTGGGACACACCCGCGTTTGGGGCTGGACCGGTTCTGGCGCAACATCCGGACGCACAGCCTGCATGACCCGGTGGCCTACAAGATTGCCGACGTCGGCCAGTACTTCTAGAACGACCGTGATCCCGTCCCAGGCTTTACATCCTGACAAGTTCGACAACACACATCGGCGATCCCCCCACCAGGTCGCGGGCGGAAGCGACATCGGCGGTGGTGCCACGAAGTTCCTGGACAAGCTCGTCGTAGCGTGCACGCACCGTCGGGGTGAGGCCGCCACGGTTCTCCATGGCGATAAACGCCGTTGTCTTGGCGCCTTTCTCCCCGAACGCCGTGCCCATCCGGTCGAATGACTGAAACGACGGCACTCCCGCAGGGATCGGGTCGACCGACTGCTGCCGCACGACTGTCTCCAGCTGCGGGAACGCTCGTGACCGCCTCGACGGTGACAGCCTCCACTCCCCCGCTGCGCAGCAACACCGCCGTGGCGTCGAGCAGACGGTTCCGGGAACGAACCCGCCGCGGATCGACGTCGTCGAGGCCATTGATGCTCACCGCCACCAGGTCTCCTCACGCTGTTGGTCCAGCGTGGATGTGGCATTCTACCAACGATACCGTTGGTAGTGGTCTGCTACCGGCACGAGCATCGATTCGAGGACTGTGATGTCAGCACCCACCAAACTGCCCGCACACTCCCCATCGTGCATGGGCTGCGGGCCGGAGAATGCCAGCGGCCTGCAGCTCGAGGTGTACCGCGACGGCGACCGCGTTTTTGCCGATCACTCTTTCACCACCAAGCATTCCGGTGGACCAGGTTTGGCGCACGGAGGCGCTATCTCGGCCGCGTGCGACGACATCATGGGATTCACGCTGTGGATCGCCGGCACCCCGGCCGTCACGCGCACGTTGACCGTCAAGTACCGCCGACCGGTACCCCTCCACGTACCAGTACGTCTTACGGCGTGCATCGACGAGGACGCCGATCACATCCTGCACATCGGGGCGAGCGGGACTGTGGACGGCGAGACCTACTTTTCCGCCACCGGCGAGTTCGTGAAAGTCGATCTCATGCACTTCGCGCGCTACGCCGACACCTCCACGGTAGACAGCTTTTTCGTCAATCTTCTTCGCGCGGACTGACCTGCTCAGATGCCCGGCGCTGCCTGCCGATTCGCCGGTGCGCGGCGAAACCGCGTCGGGGAGCATCCGACCCACCGTGTGAACGCATGAGAGAAGCTGGCGGCGTCGGAGTACCCCAGTTCTGCGGCTATCTCGCCGACACCGATGCCCGGATCCAGCAGTCGCGCGGTGGCCCGTTCTTGGACGAACTGCTGCCGCAGGCGACGCAGGGTGGTGCCCTCGGCGTTCAGGCGTCGCTTGAGTGTGCTCACCGATATCGACAGCTCCGCCGCGATACGAGCACCGTCAGCGCGGGCAGGGTCGGCATCGAACTGTGCGCGGACCAGCTGCGTGTAGGAACTGGGCCTACGCTGTTCGTAGACGCGTCGAAGCTCGGCAATACCGATCCGGTAGGCCACGGGGTCGGAGAAACGGCACACGTCGTAGAGCACGGCAGCCGGTATGTGCACGAACGCCGCGGGCGCGTTGAAAACGATCCGATGGCCGATCTCACCCACGGCGATCAGGTCTGCCGGCGCCTGGCATGTCAGATGAAGCTCCACGGAGGGGACGGCACCGGCGAGCATGTCCACCAACCGCAGGACAGCCAGACCACCGTAGGTGACGGCGAAACAATCGGTGCCGGCGCTGTCGGTGCGCCCGGCCAGAGCGATCGTCAGTCCAGAATCTCCGTGCTGGAACTCGGTGCTCAGCGCGGTCGATATCAGGGGCAAGAACTGAAGCAGTTGAACAACTTCGACGACGGAACCCGCACTGACCAGCGGCAAACTGATGGGGCCGAACGAGGTGAGCTGAGCGTGCTCGGCGAACGCTACGCCCAACCGGAATCCCTGCTGGGAATCCATCGCCGGATACACCTCGTGAAACCACCGGACAGGCACTTGGCCCTGTCGCGCAATGACGACCGCGAGATCGACGCCCTCGCGGGCCATGATGCGTTCGAACGCTCGGGTCTCCGCCGCGCCCAAGGCGCCGCTGTCGAGGAGCTGGGCGAACGCCAGCGGCGGCATCCCCGACTCGACAAGGCTCATATGAGCCAAGTTAACAAGACATCGCGACGTCCGAACCTGGATCGACCACATTCGCCGCGCGCACACTCATCTCTACGACCCAGGAACAAGGAGGTGGCCATGGCCACGATCACCTACGTGACCCACGACGGCGAGGACTACCCCGCGCCGGTGATGCCCGGCAGGTCACTGATGCAGACCGCGGTCGACCAGGCGATACCGGGCATTGATGGCGACTGTGGCGGTGAGGCGGCATGCGGAACCTGCCACGTCGTCGTCGACAGCGCGTGGATCGACACCGTCGGCCACAGCACAGACGTCGAAGAAGGCATGTTGAGCATGCACCCCGAGCGTGAGGCCAACTCGCGGCTGTCGTGTCAGATGACCGCGCGCGAAGAGTGGGACGGGTTGACCGTTCACCTCCCCGAGTTCCAGTTGTGAAGTGAGAGAATGAGAGCGACTTTCAGATGAGCATTACCACCGCGATCGCCGAGAAGGCGCAGTCCATGATCCCGATCGATCTGCAGATCCGTGGCGCTCACGTCTATGACAAGACCCGCCGGATCGTCACCCGAACCGACGGCAAGAAAATCTTCACCGAGACCCCCATCCCGCCGGTCGAGGACGTCGAACTCACTGACATCGATCTGAGCAACCCATTTCTCTACCGACAGGGCATGTGGCGGTCCTACTTCGAGCGTGTGCGCAATGAGGCGCCCGTTCACTTCCAGCCCCGCAGTCCCTTCGGGCCGTTCTGGTCGGTCACTCGACATGCCGACATCATCGCTGTCGACAAAAACCATGAAGCGTTCTCCGCCGAACCGTTCATCATCATCGGTCGGCCCCCGCGTTTCATGGATATCGCGATGTTCATCGCCATGGACCCGCCGCGGCACGACAAGCAGCGCGCCGCCGTCCAGGGAGTCGTCGCACCGAAGAACCTGCGCGAGATGGAGGGCCTCATCCGGTCTCGCGTCCGGGAAGTCGTCGAGGAGCTACCGCTCGACGAACCGTTCGACTGGGTCCAGACCGTGTCGGTCGAACTGACCGCGCGGATGCTCGCGACATTGCTCGACTACCCCTACGAGCAGCGCCACAAACTCGTCCAGTGGTCGGATTTGGCCACGTCGATGGAGCAGGCCAACGGCGGACCATCGGACAACGACAAAGTTTTCCGCGAGATGGTCGCGATGGCACAGGGCTTGAGTGCGCTGTGGCGAGACAAGGCCGCGCGGACCGCGGCAGGCGAGGAGACCGGATTCGACCTCATCACCATGCTGCAGAGCAACGAGGACACCAAGAACCTTCTCGACAATAGCCCGATGGAGTTCCTCGGGAACCTCGTGCTGCTGATCGTCGGCGGCAACGACACCACCCGCAACTCGATGAGCGGCGGAGTGCTGGCTCTCAACGAGTTTCCCGAGCAGTTCGAGAAACTCAAAGCCAATCCGGATCTGATTCCCAATGCGGTGTCGGAGATTATCCGGTGGCAAACCCCGCTGGCATACATGCGTCGGGTCGCCAAGAAGGACGTGATGCTCAACGGTCAGTTCATCCGCGCAGGTGACAAAGTCGTCATGTGGTATGCCTCCGGCAACCGCGACGAGCGAGTGTTCGACCGCCCGGACGAGCTCATCATCGATCGGTCCAACGCTCGCAACCACATCGCGTTCGGTTTCGGTGTGCACCGTTGCATGGGAAACCGTTTGGCCGAATTGCAGTTGCGCATTCTCTGGGAAGAACTTCTCGAGCGCTTCGACGACATCGAGGTGGTCGGTGATCCGGAGTACGTGCAGTCCAACTTCGTTCGTGGGATCAGCAAGATGATGGTCCGTCTGACTCCCAAGCCGGAGACGTGAGTACTGATCGGGTCGTGATCGTCGGCGCAAGCCACGCGGGCGCACAGCTGGCGGCCAATTTGCGCAAGGAGAAGTGGGCTGGGGCCATCCTGCTGATCGGCGACGAGGGCCGCCTGCCGTATCAGCGGCCGCCGCTGTCCAAGGCATACCTGGCTGGCGATTGCCATCTCGACGATGTCGCGATTCGGAGCCGCCAGTTCTACGACAAGCAACGGATCGAGCTCGTCGACGGGACCGTGACCTCGATCGACCGTGCCGAACGAACCGTCACTCTTGGCAACAACGACGCGGTGTCCTACTCGAAGTTGGCCCTGTGCACCGGCGCTCGAGCTCGCGCACTGCCGGTCCCCGGCGCCGACCTGCCGGGCGTGCACTATCTGCGCACCGCCACCGATGTCGAGGCCATCCGCGCCGCCGCGGTCCCGGGTTCGCGGGTCGTCATTGTCGGCGGCGGGTACATCGGCCTGGAGACAGCGGCCTCGCTTCGAACCCTGGGTGTCGAGGTCACCGTCCTGGAGGCGGCAGGACGCGTACTCGAACGTGTCACGGCGCCCGTCGTGTCGGAATTCTTCGATCGAATTCACCGCGAGAAGGGTGTCGAGGTACGGACCGACGCAATGGTCGAAGGGTTCCGCGGCGACGAACGAGTCGACGGCGTTGTCCTGTCCGGGGGGGAGACGCTGGCCGCTGACCTGGTCATCGTCGGCGTCGGCGTCATTCCGAACACGGAGCTCGCAGCAGCTGCGGGCATCGACGTCGAAAACGGCATCCTCGTCGACGACCGCGCTCGTACCAGCGATCCTGACATCGTCGCAGCCGGCGACTGCGCCAACCACCGAATCGAGCGGTACGGGCGACGTGTTCGTCTCGAGTGCGTGTCCGCAACAACCGAGCACGCCAAGATCGCGGCGGCCACAATCTGCGACAACACAACCGGTCGCGCCGCACTGCCATGGTTCTGGTCCGACCAATACGACCTCAAACTCCAGATCGCCGGGCTCAACACCGGATACGACGAGGTGCTGGTCAGCGGCAACCCCGCCCATGGCCGCGACTTCACCTGCTACTACTTAACCGCCGGAGAACTGATTGCAGCTGACTGCGTCAACAGACCCGCTGACTTCGTGACCGCCAAGCGCGCCATTGCACAACGAGCGCCGATCGTCAGGTCCGAATTGATCGGAGCGGCCCCATGACCACATCACCGACAAATGCGGTCAGCCCGGCGGCGCTGACGGGTTCACGCTTCCTCGACATCGAGCACGCCACCGTCGCAACCTTCACACGCGAAGCCGTCGGCAACGCGACCACCGACAAAGACAAAGCCGGCCGCCTGTTCACCGCGGTGCGCGACGCCATCCGCTACGACCCGTACACCGTCTCCAACGACCCAGAGCACTACCGGGCCAGCCATGTAATCGAATCCGGGCGTGGATACTGCGTCCCCAAGGCCGTCGTGCTTACCGCCGCATTCCGCGCCGCCGGGATCCCAGCGCGGCTAGGCTTCGCCGACGTCCGTAATCACCTCCAAACGGGCGCCCTACGTGAGCTGATGGGAACCGACGTCTTCGTCTATCACGGGTACAGCCACGTCTACATAGACGGACGGTGGCTCAAGGCGACACCCGCGTTCAACTCGGAACTGTGCGCGCGGTTCGGAGTCGCCCCGATCGACTTCACCGGCGACAGCGACGCGTTGCTCCACGCTCACTCCGCGGACGGCTCAACACACATGGAGTACGTCCGCGAAAGAGGTGTGTACAACGACCTGCCTCTCGACAACATCCTGGTGGCTCTCAAAGAGGCCTATGGCCCTCTTATACTCACGCAGCGTGCGACGTCACTAGATGCATTCCACGCCTAACCCGGTCTGCCTCAGTCGTCGGCCCGGCAATCGACAATTTTCGTACCGCCTCAACACAGGAGGATCGTGTCAGTGTCCGGCCCCTCGATGATCGACCCCTACCCGCACCGAATGGGTGGCCACTGTGGGTCCGGTGCGATGCGAGACCTCATGGAGTGGACCGGGCTCGGTTACGACGGCCCACCCGACGAGGGCCTCGTCTTTGCCCTCGGCGGAGCCCTCTCCCTCACCTACATTCGATCAAAAGCGCTGATGCCACCCGTGTACTTAGTCGGACGAGGACCTGATTTTGAGATCGACCTCCCCCGCCGTCTGGGCGGCACCGTCGAGGTGCTTGCCACAGACGACCCGGCCGAGGGTTGGGAGAACCTTCGTGGCGAGATCGATCAGGGACGCCCTGCACTGGTCTGGGCGGAGATCGCAGAACTCCCCTACCTGCGGGTCCAGTTGCGCATGAGCCGCCACGACATCGTTGTAGTCGGCTACGACGAGACGCAAGGCGTCGCGTACATCGCCGACAACGATCGCGAAGACCTTCAACGCGTCCCACTGGACGCACTCGCACGCGCGCGCCGCTCGACCTCCTTCCCGGAGCCAACCCGACACACGCTGTTTCGTATCAATTGGCCACAGACGCCACCTTCGATTCTCGAGGTGGCCGCACAGGCATTCGCACAATCCGCAGCGAGCCTGAGCACCCCAGGCGCATCGACGATCGCCGGGCCCGCAGAACACGGGTCACACGGCCTCGACGCTGCCAGCGCGCTCGCATCCGACGTCTGCAGCTGGGGAGCCCTGTCGACCGACGACCTCGAGATGCATTTATTCAGCCTCGGCGCCTTCATCGAGAAAGCGGGGACCGGCGGCGGCCTGTTCCGCCGACTGCTGGCACAGGGCTGCGACGAAATCGCGCGCCTCACCGGCGATCACGCCACCGCCATCCTTGCAGCCAACGCCCACCATGCGGCGACATCCTGGACTGCAGTCGCACGCGCAGCAGTACAGAAGGATCACGCCTCATCCGAGCGGCTCCGATCCGTCACAACCCTCGCGGCGGCTCTACCCGAGGCGGAAACGACCCTGGAGGCGTCACTACGAAAGGCCGCAGCATCCTTGTCAGGCTAACCGGCCTGTCGCGGCAAGTCCGCGAGGAGGACGCTAAGCAGGGCCGCCGCGTTCACACAAACGCACGCAGGAGCATTACCATCAGCAGGACGCCGGTTCCCGCTGACCCGGGTCCTGTGACATCGACAGGAGGCAACCGGGAAGCCTGCAGTTCTTCTCGCAGCGTCACGTATCCTGGCCTTCGACCACGCCACCGTGCAGGCGTCCACCCGTGATGCTACCGGCGACGCGGACAACGATCGAGACATGGCGCGGAGCCACTTTGCCGCGGTGCGAAACCAGATCCGCTACGACCCCTACACAGCAGCCCGCATCCTCCTCGAAGTCGGCGACGGTTCAGCATTCGCCACCGCAGGCCACCTGGCCGCCTACGCCGGCATCGCACCAGTCACCCACCGATCCGGCACCTCCATCCGTGGCGAGCACCCCGCCCGATTCGGAAACCGCAAACTCAAACGAGCCTTCTTCCTCTCCGCGTTCGCCGCACTGCACGACCCCACCAGCCGCGCCTACTACGACCGCAAACGCGCCGAAGGAAAGAAACACAACGCCGCCCTCATCTGCCTGGCACGCCGACGATGCGACGTCCTCTACGCGATGCTCAAGCACAGCGAGCCCTACCGAACCCCAATCGCTTCAGCTGCTTGACAAACCCATAGGGACACCCCCCGTTCTGGACGACCCCCACCCAGCGTCTCACGCACGCTCACCACGAGCTCGGCGGGAATCGGGCCCCGACGGGTCTGTCCGATATTCGGTGTAAGCGGCGGTTTTCCGATTGCTCGGCGGGTCAGCGTTCTTCGGCTGCGGGCATACGATCGGCGAACGTGATGGCCGGGGCGTTGAGCGCTGGCTTCCAGCGTACGGCCCACTTCGTCTGACCGGTACCCTTCGGGTCCAGCGACCGGGTGACCAGGTAGAGCGTTTTGAGTGCGGACTGCTCGTTCGGGAAGTGTCCTCGAGCGCGCACCGCACGCCGGTAGCGGGCGTTGAGACTTTCGATCGCGTTGGTGGAGCACAACACTCGCCGTATCTCGACGTCGTAGTCAAGGAACGGGATGAACTCCTCCCACGCGCTCTCCCACAGGGTCACGATCGCCGGGTACGGCGTGCCCCATTTCTCGGCGAATTCCTCCCACCGCGCCCGGGCGTCAGCGGCGGTCGGCGCGGTGTAGATCGGTTTGAGATCGGCGCTGATCGTGTCCCAATACTTGCGGGAGGCGTACTTGAAGGTGTTGCGGATCAGATGGATGATGCACGTCTGTACCGTGGCCAACGGGAACGCGGCAGATACACTGTCGGGCAACCCTTTCAATCCGTCACACACAACGAAGAAGATGTCGCGGACACCCCTGTTCTTGAGGTCGGTGAGCACCGCCAGCCAGAACCTGGCCGACTCGCCGTCGCCGTCGCCGGCCCACATGCCGAGGATGTCTTTGTGCCCGTCGAGATCCACCCCGATCGCGGCGTAGATGGGCCGGTTACGCACCTGCCCATCCCGGATCTTGACCATGATCGCGTCGATGAACACCGCCGCGTACACTTTCTCCAGCGGGCGTGCCCACCACGACACCATCTCTTCGATGACCCGATCCGTGATTCGGGAGACGGTGTGAATCGCCCCGGGTTTGCTGGAGGCTCGGTTAGTTGGTTCCAGCGTTTGCGGGGACCGGGTTCTCACGGTAGCTGGTGACGGTGTGGGTCGACCAGTAGGCGCTCTCGTACTCGACGGGTGGGACGTGTCCGATCTCGCCGTGCAGGCGGCGGTGGTTGAACCATTCGACGTACTCAGCGACGGCGATCTCGACCTCGCCCACACCTGCCCAGCCGCCTCGCGGGCGCATCACGGGGTTACGGATGCATTCGGCTTTGAACAGCGAGTTGAACGCCTCAGCCATCGCGTTGTCGTATGAATCCCCTTTGGAGCCAACAGATGTCACCGCTTCGGCTTCGGCCAGTCGTTCGGTGTAGCGGATGGCTCGGTATTGCACTCCGCGGTCGGAGTGGTGGATCAGCCCGGCCACGTCGTGGCCGGCACGCGACCGTGCCCACAATCCCATGTTCAGGGCGTCGAGGGCGAGGTCGGTGTGCATGGTGGTCGAGACCTGCCAGCCGACGACCATCCGCGAGAACACGTCCAGGACGAACGCCGCGTACACCCAGCCCGAGTGGGTGCGGATGTAGGTCAGGTCCGCCACCCACAACGCGTTCGGTGCCGCCGCGGTGAACTGACGGTTGACCCGGTCAGCCGGCCGGGGTGTTTCAGCTCCCTCGCTGCGCGTGGTCTTGCGTGTCTTGAGTCTCGCTATCCCTTGCAGCCCATCGGCTTTCATCAATCGCTCGACGGTGCAGCGGGCAGCACTATGGCCCTGTCTGCGCAATTGGGCATGCACCTTGCGGGCACCGTAGACGCCGAGGTTGTCGGCATGCACCGCGCGGACCTGGGTAAGGAGCTCCCGGTCACGCACCACACGAGGCGCCTCGGTCTTCTGGGGGCTCAGGTGGGCTCGTACCGTGGACGGAGCGATCTGGGCGGACGTATCGCGCAATGCCGCACAGATCGGATCGACTCCGTGTTCATCGCGGTGAGCCGCGACGAACTCCACGATCAGCGCTGTGGGCGGTCGATCTCCGCCGCAAAGAAAGCCGAAGCCTGCTTCAAGATCGTGTTCGCTCGCCGCAGTTCACGGTTCTCCCGCTCCAACGCCGCGATGCGGTCAGCGTCCTCACTCGTGGTGCCCGGGCGGACCCCGCCGTCGATCTCGGCCTGACGAACCCAATTGCGCAACGCCTCGGGATGGACTCCGAGCTGATCGGCGATCCGCTTGATCGCACCTCTCGACGAATCGGGATCTCGTCGCGCTTCACATGCCATCCGGGTGGCCCGGTCCTTGAGTTCCTCACTGTACTTGCGTGGTGCTGCCATGCTCTCCATCCTTCACAGGTTCGAGAGCCTCCGACAGACCCGGGGCGGTTCAGTGTCTTTCGATACCGACGCACCGTATGTTGACGACGCCTGAAAACTGACCCCCTGACGACGGGTGAATTTTGACCCCCCCCGTCTTGTTAGGAGGGTGATTTCAGTGGAGCAATGGGCAGAGATCCGCCGTTTGCATCGCAGTGAGGGTGTGCCGATCAGGGAGATCGCGCGCCGGTTGGGGGTGGCCCGCAACACCGTTCGTGCGGCGTTGGCTTCGGATACCGCGCCGAAGTACTCGCGGCCGGCGACGGGCTCGGCGGTCGACGCGTTCGAACCGCAGATCCGGGCGTTGCTGCGGGAGTATCCGACGATGCCGGCGACGGTGATCGCCGAGCGGGTTGGGTGGACGAGGTCGTTGACGGTCCTCAAAGACCGGGTCCGGGCTATTCGTCCAGAGTTTCGTGGGGTAGATCCAGCCGATCGGGTGATCTATCAGCCCGGCGGCTGTTCACAGTGGGATTTGTGGTTTCCGGACTACCGAATCCCTCTGAGCCACAATCAGTTCGCCATGCTACCGGTGTTGGTGATGACGTTGGCGTTCTCCCGGTACCGGTCGGCGGTGATGATCCCGTCTCGCCAGGGCGGAGACATCCTGACGGGAATGTGGCTGCTGCTGTCGCAACTGGGCGGGGTGACCCGCAAACTGGTGTGGGACCGCGAAGCCGCGATCGGCCCCAAGGGCACACCCACCGCGTTGGCGGCCGGCTTCGTGGGCACGTTGGGTACGCGGCTGGAGCTGGCGCCACCGCGAGACCCCGAGTACAAGGGCATGGTCGAACGCAACAACCGGTTCTTCGAGAGCTCGTTCCTGCCGGGCCGCCAGTTCAGCTCACCGGCCGATTTCACCGCCCAGTTCGATCGGTGGCTGGCCGATCATGCCAACACCCGAGTGGTGCGCGCGATCGGTGATCGACGCCCGTGTGACGTGTTCGCCGAGGACCTCGAGCAGATGACCGGCCTACCTCCGACCGCACCGCATATCGGCTTGAGTAGCCGGGTGCGACTCGGTCGCGACTACTACGTACGTGTAGCCGGCAATGACTATTCGGTGCACCCGTCGGTGATCGGTCGGTTCGTCGACATCACTGCCGACCTGCAGCAGGTGCGCATCCTCTGCGGCGAGGTCACCGTCGCCGACCACGCGCGCAGCTGGGCCAACCACGTCACCATCGCCGACCCTCAGCACGTGCGAGCAGCCAAAGAACTGCGCCGCGATTACCGCCGCCAAGACCTCGCCAACCGGGCCCGAAACGCCGCCCGCATCCGCGCCCACCCTGATGGCCACGAGGTGCCGATCCGGGCGTTACCGGACTACGACGAGCTGTTCGGGGTGAACTTTGCCACCCCGCCCCAAGCTCACCCGCCCACCACATCCACCAGCATTGAAAGGCGAAAGACTGTGTCCGACAATCAAACAGGTAAACAGATCGAGTTCGCGGCGCGGGCGTTGAAGATGCCAGCGATCCGCCGATGCTGGGCGGAATTGGCCGAGCGGGCCCGCACCGACAACTGGACCCACGAGCAGTACCTCGCAGCGATTCTTGACCGCCAGGTCAGCGAACGCGAAGCCAACGGCACCATGCTGCGGATCAGCGGCGCGCGCTTCCCTGCGGTCAAAACACTCGAGGACTTCAACTTCGACCACCTTCCAGGACTGCGTCGTGATGTGATCGCCCACCTGGCCACCAGCACCTGGATCGCCAAGAGCGACAACGTGATCCTTCTCGGACCACCCGGGGTGGGAAAAACCCACCTCGCGATCGCGCTCGGGATCAAAGCCGCACACAACGCCTACCCCGTGCTCTTCGACACCGCCACCGGATGGGCCACCCGCCTGACCGAGGCACACACCACCGGCCGCCTGGCCGCCGAACTCAAACGGCTCCGCCGCTACCGACTGATCATCATCGACGAGATCGGCTACCTCCCATTCGACTCCGACACCGCCAACCTGTTCTTCCAACTCATTGCCAGTCGCTACGAACAAGGCTCGATTCTGATCACCTCGAACATGCCATTCGGCCGTTGGGGCGAAGTCTTCGCCGACGACGTCGTCGCCGCCGCACTCATCGACCGCCTCGTCCATCACGCCGAGGTCATCGCTATCGACGGCGACTCCTACCGCACCAAAGCCCGACGAGAACTCGTCAACACCGACCAGTAACCACACCAAAGGGGGTCAAAATTCAACCGTCGATAAGGGGTCAGTTTTCAGCCGCCGTTGACACCGTAGACATCGGCGAAATGCGCTGAGATCTCGCCGGTTGTGAGGCCTTTGGCATACAGCGACAGCACTACCCGATCCACATCGGTGACGCGACGTTTGCTCTTACCGACAATTACCGGGTCGAAGGTGGCGTTGCGGTCGCGGGGCACCTCGATGGGCACCTGCCCGCACGCGTCGGTCAGGACCCGTTTCGTGCGCGTGCCGTTGCGTGAATTGCCGGTGTTGCGGCCGGCCACGTCATGTTTGTCATAGCCAAGATGTTCGGTCATCTCTTCATCGAGCGCGGCTTCGAGCACGCTCTTGGTCAGCGCTTTGAGCAGCCCGTCAGGACCGGTCAGAGCCACTCCCTGAGCGCGTGAGCTACGTACCAGATCGCTCACCAAAGCCTGCTCGGCCTTCGAGAGCTCACGCACCGCATCCGCGGTGGTGACATCGTGTTCCTGACCGGTCTGAACCGGCCCTGCCACCGGGGCATCCACGCCCCCGATTGTGTCGGTCATCGTCGTGATTCCTCCTGCCCCACGCCGGGGGCGATCAAAACCACTTACACCGAATCAGCGACAGTCCCCAACGCCGCGACGGGCCCTCCTGCGAGTTCTACCAGCGTCAACGACGCGAGGGGCGCTCGCACGTGGGTCGGGTGTGGTGCCGCGGCCGACCGTCGAGCGGGTGTCAGTCGATGAGGTGGGCGCGATGGCTGGATGACTGGCGGGGCCGGTCAGATCTCGGCACGTGCGTGCGTACTAGCGGGACGCTGGATGCGTGTCGGTTCGGGTACTCGGCCACCAGCTTGCTCTGCCGACAAGTGTGGCGATGGTCGGCACGACGATGGTGCGGACGATGAAGGTGTCGAGCAGCAGGCCGATGCCGATGATGAGTCCGACCTGGGTCATGATCGAGATGGATCCGGCCATGAGTCCGAACATGCTGGCAGCGAAGATGAGGCCGGCCGAGGTGATGACTGATCCGGTGTTGGTGACGGTTCTCAGGACGCCGATGCGGATGTTGTTTTGGGATTCTTCGCGTAGGCGAGAGATGAGAAGCATGTTGTAGTCGGCGCCGACCGCGACGAGGACTATGAAGGCCAGTAGTGGTACGGGCCAGGCGATGTCGGTTTTGAGGATGTGTTGAAAGATCAGGACGCCGATACCCAGTGCCGCGGTGTAGTTGAGTATGACGGTGCCCAGAAGGTATAGCGGCGCGATGAGTGCTCGGAGTAGGAGTATCAGGATCAGGCCGACGATGGTGAGGGTGGCCAACGCTAGGAGTCGGAAGTCTTCGGTGAGTAGACGTTGCAGATCGGCGTTGATGGCGGGGAACCCGGCTGTCGCGATGTTGGAGTCCTGCAGGGTTGTGTTCGGTCTGGCGGCGAGTGCGACATCGGTGATTGTGTCGGCCAGTTGCATGGCCTCGGTGCTGTAGGGGTCGAAGCTGGTTTGTATTGCGTAGCGCACGGTATGGCCGTCGGGCGAGACGAACTGGCGAGCGACGTCGACGAAACGGCGGTCTGCGTTGGCCTGAGGTGGGAGGTAGAAGCCGGTTGCTGAGTTTGTTCCGGCGGTCTCGCGGGCGGAGGTTTGTAGTTGTGTGGCTAGCGCGGCCATCCCGGCGAGTTGTTGAAGGTTGCTGTCGATCAGCGCGGATACACCGGCGGCGAGTTGGCGTGATCCCGCCGCGAGTTGACTGATACCTGTTTGCAGTTGGGTGAGCTTGCCGGGAAGGTCTTGGCTGCTGATGCTTCCCAGCGTGGAGCCCAGTGAGTTGACGGTGGAAGTGAGTTGGTCGGTGACTGTTGAGATCGGTGTATCCAGCTGCGCGAGTTGTGTTGACAGCGTGGCGATCTGGTCGAGGGTCCCGTTGCTCAGTAGGGCGTCGAGATTGCGGGTCTGCGCGCGCAGAGCTGCGCACTGCGGGACTTGGGTGCACCAGGGCGCATTATCGAGGATGGGCAGGATCGAGGTCACTGTTGCCAGGGCTGCAGATGTTTGGCGGGTGAGCGCGGCCAGCTGTGGGGCATTCTGAGAAGCGCGATCGAGCGCTGGTGCAGATGCGGCGAGTTGGCGTAGTAGTGGCTGGTACTGCTGAATTTGCTGCCCGGCTGTGCTTGCCTGATCGAGGATGCCGGCCAGGGGGGCCAAGTTGGTGCGTACCTGGGTGTCGAGCTGAGTAAGCCCGTCGGCGAGTTGGAATGCGCCTGTACGGAGCTGTTCGAGGTCACCGCGGCGGTTCTGGCCATCGTCGACCGCACCCGCCAGCCGGTTCCCGATCTGGCCGTTCTGCCAGGACAGCTCGGCTTGCTCGAGCTTGTCCCCGGTGGGACGGGTAACGCCGATGACTCGAGTCACTCCGGGGATCTGGGATACACGTGAGGCCATTTGCTCAAGATCGGCCAGCCCGCTGGCAGTACGGAGATCGATCGGTGCATCTACGACGAGGAACTCGGTGATAGTGACGTCTTGAGGGAAATGACGGTCGAGCAACGCGTAGCCTTCGTTGCTGTCGGTTGTCGCGGGTTGCCCCTCACGATCGTCGAAGGTGATCTGGATGCCCGTCGCGAAGACGCTAAGCACGATTAGCCCGACCAGGGTTAGTGCCAGCAGCGGCACAGGACGCCGCACGACGAGCACGGCGACGCGATTCCAGTACTTTCGGGTCAGATCTCGCCTGGGTGCGCCCCAGCCGAATCGTGCCGCCCACAGCAACACCGGTGGTAGCAGGGTGACCGTGGCGAGGAATCCGATGAGGATGGCGATCGCGCATGCCGGACCCAAGGTGGAGAACACGCTCAGCTGACCAAAGACCATCGCCAAAAAGGCCAGCGCCACCGTGGCAGCTGAAGCCAGGATGACCCGTCCGATAGTTGCTGTCGCGTCCACGAGCGCAACCTCGGTGGTGGCGTCCTGGCGTAGCCGTTCGTGATAGCGACTGATGAAGAAGACTGAGTAGTCGACCCCGGCTCCGAGCAGGATGACGGTCATGAACGCGACGGTGAACTGCGATACCGGCATACCGAGTTCGCCGAGTGCGGACAAGATGCCACGGCCCACGCCGAGGCTGACACCGATCACCAACAACGGCACCAGCGCGGTGAACAGCGATCGGTAAACGATCAACAGAATGATCGCGATAAGCGCCACCGTCGCCAGAGTGATCACGACTAAATCGCTTTCAGCACTGACGATCTGGTCACTGAAAGTGGCTGTCGGCCCGGTGACATGGACAGTGGTGCCCGTACCGTCAAACACGCGCTGCGCGGTTTGGCGCACGGTCTCCACAGCATGCGTGGCCGTTGGCCCTCCCAATGTTCCGGTGACCCCGACAGGCAGGTACCAGGCTTGCCCGTCCTCACTCAAGGCTTGGCCGGCCGTCGTCGGATCGGAAAGCAAATCCCGCACTGACTGCACATCGTCGAAATTTTCGCGCAGCTGCAGAACGAGCATGTCGTAGCGTTCCCGCGCCACGTCGGTGAACCCGTTCGGGTTCTCCATGGTCACGAAAACAGTGGTCTTGGCGCCCTTCTCACCGAACGCACCACCCATCTGATCGAGTGCTTGAAACGATGGAACCCCAGCAGGGATCGGATCAACAGACTGCTGCCGCACCACCGTCTCCAGCTGGGGAAACAGAATCGCCAAGACGATACCCACAGCCACCCACGCCCCGATGACGAGGAATCTGTGCGCCAAGGTGAACCGTGCCAACCGCCCCAATGTCGTGCTGTACTCGCTGCGTTCCGCCAACCGGCGCGCCGCCAAGCGCCCACCACTTGGACGTTGGACCACCATATGCAGCACCTCACCCTCGACCCAGCCCGTCTACGAAACCGACGGTATCGTTACGGTACTAGCAGTACCGTAGATGGGGAAGGAGGTCAGGAGGTTTGGTGTCGCCGGTGGGCCATGAGGAAATCGTCGACAAGCTGTTCGAGATCGCCAACGGTCATCGACCGAATGCCCGTGAGCTTGGCAAAGATCAGCGGGCCCGCGAGCTGGGTGACAGCCATGGTCAAATCGAAGTTGTCGAGCTCAGCCGTGGCCACGTCACTCGTCAAAACTCGATCGAATGGTTCTCGATACTGCTCGACGACTCGACGACGCAGTGGCGCGAGCGCGTTCTGATCCCCGTCGGATTGCCCGGATTGCCGGGGCTGCTCGGGAAGCATTGCCAACCATGCCAGCGTCGTCAACTGCAGCGGTGCATGCTCAATAAGCTCAGCCTGCCGCTGCATCAGCTTCAGCAGGTCATCACGGATCGACGTCGTCGTCTCGGGGGTCTCGGCCTGAGGCAACAATCGCTCGAAGGCAGCCGCCACCAGATCTGTGGAGCTCTCGAAGTGACGATACAAGGTGGTGCGAGCAACACGAGACAGTCGAGTGACCGCCTCCACGGTAACGGCTTCGACCCCGCCACTGTTCAGCAAGGTCACCGCAGCATCCAACAAACGCTGACGCGACCGAACCCGCCTCGGGTCAACATCGTCGAAATCGATGGTTTCCACCCTGGCCACTCCCTACGAAACCAAATCAAGAACCTCTGACTGCACACCAATACCGTCGGTAACAGAACGAAACTGCCAGTGGCGGTACCGATGGAAGGCTCGAGGGGGGCCTTATGAGTGCCGCCACGACTGTGGCACTGTCGTCAACAGTACCGTCTGTAGCGCTCCGCTACTAAGATGAGCGGCGACCAAGGATGATCCCCCATGACAGCCAGCAGTCAGGATTGTGAAATGCGCTCCGTTTGTGTGAGCAGTTCTGCCGCGTGCGTGACACAGGGCGGACCACCCGTACGAAGGGGATCAGACGGCGTCGAGGCGAGTGGCGAATCCAGGGTCGCCTAAGGGCCTGTCCCTATGGAATCGAACGCCTACTGTGGCTGCAGCGCCGTCTATGATCCCCCACGAGGTCTGGCACAGGTGCGCGGCAAACATGTCCCTGCTCATTCCATTCTGCCGACCGTGATCGATCCACCACTGGGTCGCTGATAGGCCAGCCCCCAGAATGGAGGCTACTGCTACGGCGACGGGGGACTCCTCGGCATCGACCTCTCGGAGGCCACGAGCGAACTCGTCGGAAATAATCTCCATTGCCGATCTCAGCTGATCTGCGGCCCCACCCTCGCCGGACTCAGAGTACTGGAACATGTGGTTCGTCATGAGGAAACGGACGACCGCTGGATGTTCATCAACCAAGGATACGTATGCGGACACCGCTGAACGGAAAAGTTCGTCGACGGTGCTGTCTGCCTGTCCGGAGAGCAGAGTTGACTGCGCTGACTCCCACATCATAGAACCCAGACGGGCTGCCACGGCGGAGTAGAGCCCAGCCCTGTCACCGAAATGGCGGTAGAGCTTAGGCTTCGACGCACCAGCCTCTTCCGCAAAATCGTCCATGCTCACGGCATCGCCGAACTTTTCGATCGCGCGTATCGCTGCATCGACGAGTTCAGCTTTGACGACGGCGCGGTGGTCGTCCCAGCGCGTGCTTCGAGCGTCGCGCACACGTCGCTGCACTTTCACCGGGGCCGCGGAGATGCGACGGACTACAGACATGACCTCCTACGTTATCAGGATGGCTGACTTGTCGCGCCAGTGACGCACTAGCCAGTGAACATGGGTTGGGTCGACGAGACCCGCGTCAGGCGGATTTGTCTAATCTGGCCACGGCTGAATTGAAGTCTTCGACGGCCTCTAGGTTGGACATGTGACCGACTTTGTCAAGAAGAGTGAATTCAAATAGAACGCCCTTCCGACCCAGGCGCGCTGCGAGATCCACTGAATGGGTCGCTGGGGTCAGTCTGTCGGCATCACCTACGATGACCGTCGCCGGCACCTCCAGCGAGTCAACCCCCTTACTGACGTCGATTGTCGCCAACACTGAACCCCACATCCCGCGCACCTGTGGTGGGCATCGCAACACGATGTCGGCGCACTCGTCGACTACCTCGGCAGTCGCGCCCGGGCCCAGGGTTCCGTAACGAATCAGGCGGCGAGACAAACGCGTCCCCTGCATCTCGGGTCCGGCGACTGCAAGACTGGCCGCGAAGGCCCGCTCAAGTCTCGGTCGTAGCTGTCGGGGAACCTTGAGCAATGTAGACCGATCCACCAACTGTGATGGCCCGGTGCTTGCCAGTACTACTCCGCGGGCCAGCTCCGAAACCGAGGCGGGGTACTCAGCCGCCCAACTCATGATGGACATGCCTCCCATGCTGTGTCCGACCACGACAGCCTTGTCGGCGGGAGTCGCCACTGCCCGGACTACGGCCTCCATATCATCGGCCAAGAGCTTCGCCGAGAACGGTACCCGGCCCCGGTCGCTCAACCCGTGTCCGCGTTGGTCGTAGACCACCACCCGATGCGTCGCCGCGAACTGCTCGACCTGCGGACGCCAGAAACGTCCCTGACAAGCCCAGCCGTGACTAAAGACTAGGAGCGGAGCATCCCGGCCCGGACCGAATTCCTGAGCGAACAACTTGGTCCCGTCGGAGGAAAGGACCTCGAGGTCACGCGATCCTCGCGACGCACTCGCAAACTTAGAGGTCATCGAAGCTCACCGTGACAGAATCCGTCAGCGGAAGTGCCTGGCATGCGAGCCGTTCACCGTCGGCAACATCACCCTCAACGAGGATGTGGTTCTGGGCCATTTCTACATCACCCTCGACCAGCTTGCATACACACGCGCTGCAGGCTCCTTCTCGGCAGGAGTACGGGGCATTGTGGCCTTGGGCCAGTAGCACGTCGAGCAACGGCGTGTTGCGCGGCCACTCAGTCGTGATGGACTGCCCATTCAGATAGACCGTAGCGGTCGCCACACCGTCGTCGTCACCAAGCTGACGCATCGTGGCTGTATCGAACGGATCCCCGGTCAGTGACTGGAAGACTTCTCGATGTACCGAGGAGTGCTCGACACCGCAGGCCTCCGCCGACTTCTGCACCAGATCCATGAACGGCGCCGGACCACAGGTGAAGATCTGTGCACCGCGGTGCTCACGTATGGCGGACTCGACATTCTGAGGCGTCGGAATACCCATAGCCGACTCCAACCAATGGAAGACGGTGAAACGCTCAGGAAACTCGGAGACGATCTGCGTCAGTTGCCCCCCGTACATGATCGACTCGGCATCGCGGTTCGCGTAGAATAGTGTGACCTCGCCCCCGCCGCACACAAGTGCCGACTTAATCAGCGAAAAGACCGGAGTGATCCCACTTCCTCCTGCGAAGAATAGAAAATCAACGTCGAGATTCTTCGCCGTGAAATGCCCTGACGGCGGGAGGACGGTCAATTCCATTCCCGTAATCGCGTTATCGCACAGCCAGTTCGATGCGTAACCGTTCTCGGTCCGCTTGATGCCGATCTCGAGACGGAAGTCGTCGACGTGAGGCGAGCTGCTCAATGAGTAGCACCGTGCGACATGACCGGTCCGATCAGATGGGATCTTGACGGTGATGAATTGCCCTGGGGTATGCTTGAATTCCTCGACCATGGCGTCGGGGATTTCGAACGAAATGGTAACGGAGTCTTTCGTTTCCTGGATCACTTCCGAGACGGTTAAGGTGCGTGAGCGGGCCGCCGCGGCAGCCGGACGTGAATCGGGTTCGACGGTCACTTGAGGATCCCCTGTCTACGTGCGACCGCGTAACCCGCTCGTGTCAGTGGCGCCGCGATGTCCTGGTAGCGGGGACCGATCACCCGTGCCACGAAGTCGAAACCGCGGGCGTCCGCACCGATCAGCACTCGCGCTCTCTTCTTGTCCATACCTTTGAGGATTGTCGCCGCTGCTTTATCCGGGGTGCTTCGTGCGATCCTGTCGAACAGCGAGGCGACAGTCGCGGTGTCTGCCCCCATGGCGGAAACGCCTCGGGCATTGTTGACGATGTTGGTTTTTACACCCCCCGGGTGCACACATGTCACTGTGACCGGGTATCGACTGATTTTCATCTCCTGTCGGAGCGCCTCGGTGAAGCCTCTGACGCCGAATTTCGCGGCATTATAGGCGCTTTGGCTGGGGATTCCGATCAAGCCGAAGACGCTCGACGTGTTAATGAGATGTCCGTCCCCGGACGCGATCAGGTGAGGCAGAAACGCCTTCGACCCGTTAACGACTCCGCCAAAGTTGATGCCCATGAGCCAGTCGAAGTCTTCCCAGCTCATGTCGACCACGTCGACGCCCAAGGCCACGCCGGCGTTGTTGAACACCATGTCGACGTGGCCCGACTCTGACCGCACTCCGTCGGCATAGTCCTGAAAAGCAGCGCGGTCCGCAACGTCTAGTACGGCGGCGGTTACCGTTGCCCCATGCGTGGTGCGGCAAAGTTCTGCAGTCTCCTTCAAGTGCATCTCATCAATGTCGGACAGTGCCAGTGCGGCACCTCGCTCCGCCAACTGGAGTGCCAGAGACCGACCGATCCCTGACGCGGCACCGGTGATCACTGCCACCTTGCCGGTATAGTCATGCCGATTAGAACTGCTCACCGTCGTCCCACCATCTCTTCGAATCGTGTCTCTCCGTGCGTTCGGGCTCAGGCGATGTCGTACTCGGCGGGCTCGAAATCTTTCGTGGCGCGCCAGTACTGCCATGTGAAGCCCGGCCACACGGTCCGGTTGACGCCCTGCGAGTCGAGATACCAACTCGTGCAGCCGCCGTTGGTCCACACTCCCTTGGCCAGCTTCCGCTGGATGTCGGTGTTGAACTGTTCTTGCACGGACGGGCGTACGTCAACCTTCTCAGCGCCTCGGCTTTCTACTGTGTCGATGGCCTTCATGATGTATTTGATCTGTTGCTCGATCATGAACACCACTGAGTTGTGGCCGAGGCCCGTGTTGGGTCCGAGGAGGAAAAACAGGTTGGGAAAACCCTCGGTCGTGATGCCCAGGTGCGTGTTAATCCCCGTCTGATGCCAGTGGGACGGGAGATCCTCGCCAGTGGCACCTTTCAGGGCGAGCTGATCGAAACCATCAGTCACGTGAAAACCGGTCGCATAAATTATAACGTCCACGAGATGCTCGACACCGTCTGAAGAAATGATGGAATCAGCGGTCACCTTCTCAATCCGATCGCTGATGACAGTGGTGTTAGGTGCCGCAAGCGCCGGGTAATAGTCGTTTGACCCCAGAATCCGCTTACAGCCGATACGATACGACGGGGTCAGTTTCTTGCGCAATGCCGGATCAGAGATGGAGCGTTCAATGTTCCACCGAGCGACCTTTTCAATTGGCCGCATGAGGTTAGAGTGACCGTTGAGGCCGAAGGCCAGGCTCTCCGCACCCCAGTACACCGACCACCTGGCGATACGACGTGCAATCGGGAGTTTACTCAGAAGAGTCCGCAGGGCCGGCGGAACGGAGAAATTCTTGCGGGGTAGGACCCAGGCAGGGGTTCGCTGGAAGACCTTGAGGGACATGGCCTCCTTCTGCACGAAAGGTACAAACTGGATAGCGCTGGCACCAGTGCCGATCACGGCGACACGCTTGCCCTCCAGATCCACCGAATGATCCCACTGTGCGGAGTGAAACGCTTCGCCTTTAAAGTCCTCAATCCCCGAAATTTCGGGAAAATTGGGGATATGCAGCGCACCGACTCCTGACACCACGAACTGAGCAATGTACTCACGTCCGGACTCAGTACGCAGGTGCCACCGCGACTCCGACTCGCTCCAGTATCCAGAAACCAACTTCTGACCGAAATGAATCTTTTGTGTCACGCCACGCTTATCCGCGACATCCTGTAGATACCGCTCAATTTCTGGCTGTGACGACCACACCTTCGACCAGCTACCTCGACTCTCGAATGAGTACGAGTACATCAGCGACGGAACGTCACATGCACAGCCCGGATAGGTATTGTCGCGCCAGGTCCCACCGACGGAGCTTGCCTTCTCCAGAATCAGAAAATCGCTATACCCGCGACGTCTAAGCTGCGCGGCCATCCCGAGACCAGAGAACCCGCTTCCAATAATCAGAATCTTGGTCGAAATCGGGTCGTTGGTTGAATCCGTCTTGGCGGTTGCGCGCGAGGCGCGCCGGGTAGTCGATGATGCCATGTTTATGCTTTCTCCCTCGTAGGTTGGATCGCACAACACATCACCTGCGCACAGTGGCGGCAGGTGATCTGTTGAGGCGGAAGTGATCGCGAAGCCATCGAGAATGCTCCGCACAGGTCTAACTGATGTCGATCACGACGGCTCGGCCGCGTGAACGGAGATCAGCGAAGATCGTCGGGAAGGCTCCGCGTCGCACGCCACATGGCCATTGTGAACTTGCCTTCCAACATTCCCGCCTCATGGAAGAACCGAATCATGGGCTCCGACATAAATTGCAGGTTGGTCCGATAGTTTGGGCTGGTCTGCTGCGCCCACACGCCACGCCAGCGACTAATTCCCACTGCGGGGTACACTTTCGGATTAATGAGCAGCGGGTACGCCAGGTTCGCGATGACGGCAAGCACCCCTCGGTGCCAAGCGCGCGTCGCCTTACGACGACGCTGCATGCCTTCGATCATCTCCAGTCGCGCAAAGGTAATGTGACGGGCTTCCTCAAGGACGTGGATCTTCATGAGCTGGCGAAGCTGAGGCTGCATACTGGGGTCGTTCATCGCCTCGCGCTGGGCGCGGTCCAGGATTTCCTCGATCAACAGCGTAGCTCCAGACACCGACGGCCCGAGAGGGACGAAATGCAGGATCTTCGCGAAGCTCAAGAAGCCCTTAGGAAGCTTGTAGGGGGGCACGCCCGTCTTGTTGATGAGGCGCGCGAACATAGTGGAATGGCGGGACTCATCGCCGATCTCTGTCAACGCGTATAGAGACTTCTGATCGGTTAAAGCCCCCTTCGCCGACATGCGCAGAAGCGCTGAACTCAACAGATTCTCTGCGTAGATGCCGAAACTGAGGATGCTCACGATCTCATGGCGCCCCAACTCGCGACGCTGCTCCTCAGTCATCTTGTCCCACAGCCTGGTGCCGTATAGCGACACTCGATGCTCTGGCAGAAAGCACTTGCCTTCCTCCCAGGGCGACTCCCAGTCGATGTCGATCTCCGCGTCGTAGAACTTCTCCGCGGAAGACCGCAGCAATCGACCCGCAGATCGTTCCATGTCGACGGGCTTACGCCCGTTCACCCGAGCCATGCCCTCCTTCGAAAAGTCGGGGTTCATCTGGACATCCTGCACGGTCATGTCTTCTCCTCGGTCGTTCAAGGCTGGGAGTCGGGGCCTGGCGCCCAGTACCCATTACTCATAGTATCTGGTACTGCTAGTATCCACGAACTGCGATATTTGTCAACGCTCAGTGCGAAGAAGGTAGGACTGCATGTCTGACGACCATGACCTCGACTACTCCGGCGAAGGAACCCTGGTGTGCCGCGGGGCGGAGATCCATGTCGAAGCGAAGATCAAAGGCTATTTCCAGCCGCTGAACGGCCTGTACACCTGGTATGGCCGGATTCAGAAGAATGATGAGCTCGACGGGCTCCTGAAAGGCGCCCGCGCGATCGCTGTATTTACGACCCCCGAGGGCCGAGCGGAGTGTGTCGTCGGGGATCCCGACTTCTGGGGCCGATACCGCATCTCAGGCAAGAGCACTCCGCCATACCACCTGCCCACCACTCTCGAGGAAGTCGAGAACATGGTCGAGCACCACCACAAGTGACAACCATCCACCGCCGCACGGACATTCGCGAAACGGGTCCGCACGATTGGGTCGCCCACTTCAGGTCGAGAGGATATTGCACATGGTGAGTTCGTCTCCCATTCGAACCCGCCCGTCGAGAGGGGGCGAGAAACTCGGCGAGTACAGTCCGACCCTTGAGCGGGTTGCATGGTTTACCCTCCGCCGCAAGGGAATTGTGACGCTGGTCTGGCTCGGCGCCGCCATCGGCTTAGGCCTTCTCTTTCCTCAACTGGAGTCAGTGATACGGGAACAATCTGTGGATCCGATCCCGGCCGGAGTCCCGTCTTTTCAGACCTTGGACCGTATGGGTGCATCTTTCGACGAGCGCGGCGCCAAGACCACAGTATTCGTTGTGATGGAGAACAGTGCAGGCCTGTCCGACAACACCCGCGATCGATATCACGTGCTTGTCGACACCCTGCGGGCGGACGACAGGCACGTCATCGCTGTCCGGGACCTGCTGAGCGATCCCCTCACCGCAAGTCAGGCTCTCAGCAAAGACAAGCAAGCCTGGTATCTGCCCGTGGGAGTGGCCGGCACACTCGGGGGACCCGATACCGCGGAGGCGGTCGCAGCGGTGCGTGAGATCGCTGAGAGTATCTTTCGTGACAGTGGGACGACAGTCCGTGTGACAGGCCCGCCCGCGACCTTTAGCGACCAACTCGCCGTGGGCGAGTCGGATCTGGTCCTGATCACTGTTGCCACCGTGCTGCTGATCGCCGTGATCCTCCTGATCGTCTATCGTTCGGTCTTCACCGCGCTGATGCCGCTGCTTGTCGTGGGCATGAGCTTGGCTGTGGGTCGCGGAGTTCTATCTGGACTGGGCGAGCTGGGCATGCCGGTATCCCAGTTCACGTCAATGTTCATGACCGTCATCATCTTTGGTGCCGGAGTTGACTATTCGGTGTTCCTCATCAGCCGCTATCATGAAGGTATTCGAGCGGGTTACTCTCCTGATGTCGCTATCGCCCACGCGAATGCAACTATCGGCCGCGTGGTTCTAGCGTCGGCGGGCACTGTGGCCCTAGCGTTCCTGGCTATGGCCTTCGCCAAGCTCAGTGTGTTTAACACTTTGGGTCCGGCCTGCGCAATCGCCATAGCTTTCGCATTCTTGGCGACGGTGACATTGCTGCCCCTCGTACTCTCTTTCGCTGCCAAGAAAGGCGCCGGCCTTCCCCGCCGTGACCTGACGCGGGATTACTGGAGAAGAGTCGGAGTCATGGTTATCCGGCGGCCGGTCCCTCTGCTCGCGATCAGTGTGGTCGTGTTGATCGGCCTCGCCATGGTCGCCGCAACAATTCAGATCACCTACGACGATCGCGAGGGGCAGCCACCTGACACAGGGAGCAACGAAGGATACGCGCTTCTCAACCGCCACTTCCCGAAAGACATCATCATCTCAGAATTCTTGGTGGTGGAGTCCGAGAACGACATGCGCACGGCTCAAGGCCTTGCCGACCTCGACCAGCTAGCCTCCCGCGTCGCGCAGATTCCCGGCGTGACCAGGGTCATTGGCGTGACGCGGCCGACCGGTGAGAAGCTAGAGCAGGCGCAATTATCTTGGCAGAATGATCAGATCGGTACCAAGATCACCGAGGAGACCGGTGATGGACAGGCCCGCAAGGGTGATCTGGCCGTCCTGAAGACGGGGTCAGAGCAGCTCGCCGGAGGCCTGGCACTGTTAGAAGACCAGATATCCTCCAACCTCGCTCCGCTGTCGGGGTTGCTCGACGAGGTGTCGTCATTTGGCCCGCAGCTCGACGAGTATCGGCCGCTTGTGAACCAACTGGCGAACGCTGCCCCAAGGCTTAGACAGTTTTCCAAGCAAGCGCCCGAGCTGTCTCAACTCGCACGTCGGGCCCAGTCTGCGGCAGATGCGGTCGCGCCGGCGTTGTCCGCGTTAGACAATCCGTGGTGCCAGCAGATCGCGCAGTGCTCGGCACTGCGCGCGCAAATGGCCGACATCCGGGCACTCGCGGATGATCAGTCGCTTGGGAGGGTGGCTGACTTTGCCGCGCAGCTCGGCCGCGTGAGTGCGCCAGGCTCGACCAACATTGCACAGCTGCAGCGTTCTCTTCAAACGCTGGATTCTGCACTACAAGCCATCGGCGGACAGGACCTCGGGAACAGGCTCTCGCAACTCGAATCCGGCGTCGGCGCACTTGCCGACGGCGCGCGTCAGTTGTCGAACGGAGTCGGTGCTCTGGTGGACAGCAACCTTCAGCTACTCAGTGGACTGGCACAGGTCGCCGCACAGCTTCGGGCTCCCGCACGGGAGGTCGGCGATTCTGACTCGGCAACCGGCTTCTATCTCCCCGCGGATGCGTTCAAGGACCAGCAGTTCAGTCAGGTCGCTCGACAGTTCATCTCGTCCGACGGGAAAACCGTGCGCTATGCGGTACAGACCGCCTACGACCCATACTCTGCCGATGCAATGACGCTGGCGAACGAGCTGTCCAGCGTCGCCGAGAACGCGATGCCGAACACCACTCTGGAGGGCGGACGTGCTTCTGTTGCGGGCTTTCCTGCGATCAATGCCGACGTCCAGCGACTGTTGTCGTACGATTTCAAACTGCTCGGCATAGCCACCCTTCTCATCGTGGGTCTGATCCTGATGCTGCTGTTGCGGGCCGTCGTTGCACCTGTCTATCTCCTTGCAACCGTCGTCTTGAACTACATGGCGGCTCTCGGTATTGGTGTGCTCGTACTTCAACACATCCTCGGTGCCGGGATCGCCTGGCCCGTGCCACTGGTGTCGTTCATTGTCTTGGTGGCGGTGGGCGCCGACTACAACATGCTGCTGGTGTCACGGCTGAGAGAGGAAACGAGGTGGAGCGTGCGGGTCGGCGTAATGCGTACCGTCGCTTACACCGGGTCGGTCATCACCTCGGCTGGGTTGATATTCGCGGCCAGCATGTTTGGGCTGATGGTCGGGTCCATCGATGTGATGGTGCAAATCGGGTTCATCATCGGTGTCGGTTTGCTGCTCGACACGTTCCTGGTGCGGACCTTAGTAGTCCCGGCGCTAGCGGTGCTGCTGGGCACTGCGAGCTGGTGGCCGGGTGACATCGACCGTTTCCGGCTCGCCCCTTGACCATCGCAAAAGTCACGCGGACGGACCCATGGGGATCTGACAAGCGTCGGTCGCTGAATATCCCGACCATTCCGTCAACAGGTAGGAGGGGCATAAGCATGACGCAGCACCGTCGCCCGTGATAGATGAGTTGCGTCCTAATTCAAACGCTAGCTGCACTGACCTTGGTACGCGGCTGGCTGGTGGTTGAACCGCCCCGGGTCTGTCGGAGGCTCTCGAACCTGTGAAGGATGGAGAGCATGGCAGCACCACGCAAGTACAGTGAGGAACTCAAGGACCGGGCCACCCGGATGGCATGTGAAGCGCGACGAGATCCCGATTCGTCGAGAGGTGCGATCAAGCGGATCGCCGATCAGCTCGGAGTCCATCCCGAGGCGTTGCGCAATTGGGTTCGTCAGGCCGAGATCGACGGCGGGGTCCGCCCGGGCACCACGAGTGAGGACGCTGACCGCATCGCGGCGTTGGAGCGGGAGAACCGTGAACTGCGGCGAGCGAACACGATCTTGAAGCAGGCTTCGGCTTTCTTTGCGGCGGAGATCGACCGCCCACAGCGCTGATCGTGGAGTTCGTCGCGGCTCACCGCGATGAACACGGAGTCGATCCGATCTGTGCGGCATTGCGCGATACGTCCGCCCAGATCGCTCCGTCCACGGTACGAGCCCACCTGAGCCCCCAGAAGACCGAGGCGCCTCGTGTGGTGCGTGACCGGGAGCTCCTTACCCAGGTCCGCGCGGTGCATGCCGACAACCTCGGCGTCTACGGTGCCCGCAAGGTGCATGCCCAATTGCGCAGACAGGGCCATAGTGCTGCCCGCTGCACCGTCGAGCGATTGATGAAAGCCGATGGGCTGCAAGGGATAGCGAGACTCAAGACACGCAAGACCACGCGCAGCGAGGGAGCTGAAACACCCCGGCCGGCTGACCGGGTCAACCGTCAGTTCACCGCGGCGGCACCGAACGCGTTGTGGGTGGCGGACCTGACCTACATCCGCACCCACTCGGGCTGGGTGTACGCGGCGTTCGTCCTGGACGTGTTCTCGCGGATGGTCGTCGGCTGGCAGGTCTCGACCACCATGCACACCGACCTCGCCCTCGACGCCCTGAACATGGGATTGTGGGCACGGTCGCGTGCCGGCCACGACGTGGCCGGGCTGATCCACCACTCCGACCGCGGAGTGCAAGGCGGATTCAACTGGTCGTCGCAACACCATGATCATGGAGGTGTTTGCGGTGGCTACGGCGGACTGGAGTCGGAGGACCAGCGATGTGGCGGTAGGTGTTCGTCGGCAGTGGCGTGCTGATCGTGCACTTCGGCCGGCGATGCGATCGCCGGGGCGGCCGGAGCCGTCGCGGCAGGTGCAACGTGAGTTTTGGCGGGTGGTCGCGACGGGGGTGAGCACGGCACAGGCATCGATCGCTGTCGGTGTGTCGGTGCCGGTGGGTACACGCTGGTTCCGCCACGCTGGCGGCATGAGGCCGCTGAGTCTGGATGAGCCTTCGGGCCGCTATCTATCCTTCGCCGAACGGGAAGAGATCGCGCTGCTACGCGCCCAGGATCGTGGGGTGCGTGAGATCGCACGGTGGATCGGGCGGAGTCCGGCCACGATCTCGCGTGAGCTACGGCGCAACGCCGCAACCAGGAGCGGGAAGCTCGAGTATCGGGCGTTGGTGGCGCAGTGGAAAGCCCAGCAGGCCGCCAAGCGCCCGAAAACAGCGAAGCTCGTGGCCCACGTCGAGTTGCGGGAGTACGTACAGGACCGCCTGGCCGGCGTTGTCCGCCGTCCCGATGGCACGATCGCTGCGGGCCCCACGCCACCGCCATGGAAGGGGCTTAACAAACCGCACCGGGCCAACCGGCGGTGGTCGCTGGCGTGGAGTCCAGAGCAGATCTCCCAGCGTTTGAAGGTCGACTTCCCCGATGATGAATCCATGCGTATCAGTCACGAGGCGATCTACCAGTCCCTGTTCATCGAGGGCCGCGGCGCGCTCAAACGTGAGCTGGTCGCGTGCCTGCGCACCGGACGTGCACTGAGGGAGCCGCGGGCCCGCTCGCGCAACAAGCCGCAGGGTCACGTCACCTCCGATGTCGTGTTCAGTCAGCGCCCTGCCGAGGCCGAGGACCGTGCCGTCCCCGGGCACTGGGAGGGTGATCTGATTATCGGAACTGGGAGATCGGCGATCGGCACGATCGTTGAACGTCGTAGTCGTGCAACACTTCTGGTGCATCTGCCACGCCAGCAGGGCTGGGGTGAGCAGCCGCCTGTGAAGAACGGGCCCGCACTCGGTGGCTACGGTGCCATCGCGATGAATGCAGGACTGACAGCGTCGATCGCCGCGCTGCCGCAGCAGTTGCGCAAAACGTTGACGTGGGATCGCGGCAAGGAACTGTCCGCTCACGCCCAGTTCGCGATGGACACCGGAACGCAGGTGTTCTTCGCCGATCCGCACTCACCGTGGCAGCGACCATCCAACGAGAACACCAATGGTGTTCTGCGCCAATATTTTCCTAAGGGAACTGATCTGTCGCGGTGGTCAGCTGAGGACCTCGAGGCCATCGCCTACACCCTCAACAACCGTCCTAGAAAAGTCCTTGGATGGAAAACTCCCGCCGAAGTCTTTGGCGAACAACTACACTCGCTACAACAACCCAGTGTTGCATCGACCGATTGAACGCGCCCAATTCCGATCGCGAAAATTCGTACACGCCTTGAACACTCATGGACTCACGGGGTCGATGGGCAAAGTCGGAGCGTGCGGGGACAACGCAGCGATGGAGAGTTTCTTCGCACTCCTGCAACGCAACGTGCTCGACCGCCAACGCTGGGACACCCGCGAGCAGCTTCGGATCGCGATCGTCACCTGGATCGAACGGACCTACCGCCGCCGGCGCCGGCAAGCCCGCCTCGGTCGGTTGACGCCTGTCGAGTTCGAAGCAATGATCAACACCGCCGCTGCCGCGGCATGACACCCAAACTGTCACCTATCCGTGCAGCAGTCCCCATCGGCAAATGCATTGCTTCTATAGAAGTGTGCCCACCGAACGCTGACGACGTTCGGTGGGCACACTTGCGCCCTATAGCGGCGCTAATTCGATACAACCGGCAGCTCGCCCTGCTCATGCTTCGCGCGTAACACCTTCTTATCGAACTTGCCCACGCTCGTACGCGGTACCTGCTCCACGAACGTCCAGTTCTTCGGGATCCACCAGTGTGGGATCTCCTCCGGGCAATTTCTTAGGCACCACTCGTGAAGCGTGTCAGCCGACACCTTGCGACCCGGTACCGGAACCACCACGGCGAGAGCTGTTTCCTGCCACCGGGGGTCGGGCATCGCGACAACCGCGGCCTCGGCGACATCTGGGTGCGACATGATCCAGTTCTCGAGCTCCACTGACGAGATCCATTCGCCCCCTGACTTGATGACGTCCTTGGACCTGTCGGTCAGCGTCAGGTACCCGTCCGGGCTGATGTGTCCCACGTCTCCGGTCCGCAACCAGCCATCCCGAAACCTCTCGGCGTCCTCGAGCCGGTAGTAGCTGCCTGTGACCCACGGACCCCGCACTTCGAGTTCGCCGACGGACTTGTCGTCACGGGGAACCGGCAGGCCGCCCTCGTCGATGAGGCGCATCTCCACCCCGCAAATTGCCCGTCCCTGTCGCTTGCGGTACGACATTTCCTTTGTGGGGCTGATCCCGGCGGGAGGCCGACTTACCGCTGCAAGCGGGGACGTCTCAGTCATGCCCCACGCCTGGATAATCTGTACGCCGAAGCGGTCCGCAAACCCTTCGATCAACGACTGCGGGACAGGAGCTCCACCACAGGCGACAAGGTCGATTGATGACAAGTCGACACCCGGATTCGCGATACCGTACTGAAGAAGATCGTTCCAGATTGTCGGTACTGCTCCTGCCTTCGTGGGGCGATGCTGTTGGATCAAGTCGGCGAGCGGCGCCGCTTGAAGGTATCGATCAGGCATGAGCAAGTCCGCGCCGGCCATCAGCGACGCGTAGGGCAGACCCCAGGCGCTGGCATGAAACATCGGCACGACGGGAAGTACACGATCGGCTTCTGCGATCGCCAGAGCGTTACCAGTACACGCTGCAATGGAGTGCAGAAACACCGAGCGATGACTGTAGACGACCCCCTTGGGATCGCCTGTAGTGCCGCTCGTGTAACACATACCCGCAGCCGACCGCTCGTCGGGATCGACCCAAGAGAACATTGGTGATTCTGCTGCGAGCGCGTCATGGTATCGCATCACGGTCACGCCGTGGCCGTCGAGCGGGGAGGTGTCGCCGTCGCCGGTAACGAACACAACCCGAACCGTCGCCAAGCCCGGTAAGACCGCCGCCAACAACGGCACCAGCGACCCGTCCACAATGATGACCTTGTCTTCGGCGTGGTTCGCGATGAACTGCAGCTGAGCCGGTGACAACCGGATGTTCAGCGTATGCAGCACCGCGCCCATCGCGGGTACCGCAGCGTACGCTTCGAGGTGCTCCTGGTTGTTCCACAGCATGGTTGCCACGCGGTCGTCGCCGACCACGCCGACCCGGCGCAGAGCATTCGCCAGACGTGCGCATCGCTCTTCGAGATCGCCGTAGGTTGCGTACCGGGCAGAGTCGCTCGCGGAATAAGTAATCACCTGCCTATCAGTATGATTGGTTGCGACGTGACGCAGTATCGATGACACTGTCATCGGCACCTCCTGCATGGTGCTTTTCATCAAATTCTCCTTTCGCGGCGGACGCTGGATCATTCGGCAGGTCCGTAATCCTGGATCTGCCAGCCGTTCTCGGTCTTCAGCACGACTACTTTCAACAGTGTGGGGAGTTCGCTCGGCTGAGGGTTCTGAACATTCTGGGTCTTCTGGGTGGCGAAGACCAGCACCGTGTATTCCCCCCGGTTCTCGCTGGCGCTGCCGGTGACACTGGTCGCCAGTACGCGTCCCGACGCTTGGACCTTGGCCTGTTCCATGATTTGGGTCAGGGTGGGTTCGACATCGTCGTATCGCTTGACCAACGCATCGCTGGCATTCTCTTTCACTTCGGTAAAGAATGCGCCGGTGTTTTGGTAGCTGTAGGTGAGCGACTTTGTGGTGTAGTCCGATGCTGCCTGCGCTGCCTGCGCTCGTTGTGTGGCAGCGTTCTCCGCGGACGTCTTTGCTTCCCTCATGTCAATGTAGAGGTAAGCAAAGAGGCCGGCCAGCACCGCGAGTGCCACCACGAAAGCGCCGGCGGCCACCGCCTGGACGCGTGCTGATCTCCATCGGTGCCTGGCATCGGACGTCGGGGGGCTTGCCTCGTCCGGGGCGGGACCGTCTTGGGACGTCGCAGATTCTGTAGCACCAGTGGCGTCGCTGCGATCTGCTTTGTCGGAAGCCGCAGTCAGCTTATCCTCAGCGCTGCTGTCCTTGGATTCTGGTCCGTTGTCTTGTGCCGTCATTTGCTGCCTTCTGTGAATGCTGGTGTAGGAGGTATCCATCGGGCGTCAGCGAGGTGATGGCGTGACGGCGATCGGAATCTGCGCCTGCCCCCGATGTGACGCTGGGAATGTTCGAGCCAGAAGATCACCGATCGATCCGAAGTCGATGTATGTGTCTGCGACTTTCGCCGTCGCCGGCTTCACCGCGCGGGTAATGGCGACAATATCGGGCTGGAGTATCTGGATGTAGCCGCTGAGCTTTTCCACTAGCTTCAGGATCGGTGGCCATTTGTCGTAGGACGTAGAAGTGAAAACGATGAACGCACGTTGGATCCTCGCCAAACCGTCGACGGCATCCGGGGTCCGGACCGACGCGGTGCTGAGCACACCGCCCACGTTCGACATAAGGCCCAGGAGGAACTCGGCATTGTCCGCAGTGGTACGGACGGCACCGTCGTCACCGACGAAGTCCACGAGGCGGTGCATCATGTCTCCGATCGTGTCGAGGTCCTTTTGCCGGCCGTCGACTGCCGCCGAGATCGTTTCGTTGATGGACTGAATCGATGCTGGATCGAGCGCGTCCGCCACTGCCGACATTTTCGGGAGCACCTGGGGAACGGATTGCGACACGCGGATGGCGCCGGCGGGCACTAGGTCCCCACTACGCAAGTACTCACTGGTGGTTGTGCCCGGTGGGATGAAATTGATGTATTGTTCTCCCGCGACCGAGAGGTTCTGAATCGTCATGACACTGCCGCGAGGAATCTTATAGTCGGAGTCGATGGACATGTCGACGGCGAGCTGATTACCTGTGACGCGAATAGATGTCACTTTTCCCACCGGCACCCCCTCTAACATTACCGGTGATGTGTCTAGAAGGCCGCCCGAGCTCTCGAGTATGGCCGAGATCGCGTAGTCGGTGCGGAACGGGTTTACCCGTGCCACGTCGATGATCAAGTATGTCGCTCCGACGAGGAGAACGAGGACAAGGGCAACCAGCGATACGAGGGTGCTGCGGATCATGGCATCATTCCGATCGCTCGCAAGACGGTTATGAACGACTCGGCATCACGCCGCGCCAGTTCTCGGCCATCGATAGACACATCGGAGACGTTGATATCTGGCGAGCTGACGAATGGGATGAGCCTTTCGCGTATTACACGAGCCGCCTTGTCGGAAACATCCTTGGAGTAGATGTCCGAGTACGCGATGGACGCGACCACTGGCGCGATCGCGCCCACCGTTTCCTTGATGCGGGAATACTCAGGGTCGACGATACGGCCTGCGGATACCGCGAAGTCGCGCAGATTAGCGATGAGTAGCGCTACGTCAATTAGCGAGTAGCCCAGACCATAAAAGTTCACTCCCCCCTTGGTCAACATTCGGTCTGTACCTGACGGGTCGGCCAGGATCACTTTGAGTGTGCGATCGGCTGACTGCAGGATTACGTCGAGTTTGTCGGTGTTGGCAGACACCTCAGACACGGTGCGCAAGGTCGTGCGGTAGAGCGCATCGAACTGGGCGGGGTCACTCGGAAAAGTCGAGTTCAGCGTCGATATCGCGGTATGGATTTTATCGAGTTCACCCCCGCCCAATACGTTAGCCATACCCCGCATCACGTCCTCGACGTTGGCAGCCGGTTCGGTGCGTGAGAGAGGTATTACCGATCCCGCGCGCAGCAAGCCTTGGGTGGACTGCTGTGCAGGGGGAAGGATGGCCACATAAATCTCGCCCAGGAGAGTGTCTTGGCGGAGTTCCGCGCGCGAATCTTCCGGCAGCTGGGCGTCTTTATCAATTCGGGCAGCAACCAGCGCGTGGCCTCCGTCGTAAGCGACGCTGGTGACGGCACCGACGTCAATCCCTCGAGAGAGGACTTTGGCACGGGCAGGCAAGTTCAGAGCACTCGTGAACTCGATCTCGATGTCGTAGCCGTCTCGGGCGGATGATCCACCGATGGTCGGCGGGTTGTCAGCACTGATGCTGCAGGCGGCGAGGGCGATAGTCGCTACGAACAGCGTCACGATCGCGGCCGTGACACGACGAAGGTAGCCGTAGATCATCATCGAGGTTGCCCTCCGATCAAGTTGGCGATCGTCGCCGCTTCGTTACCCGTCGCGCAAACGTCCTTGACGGAAGGAGGAGCGCACGCGTTCTTGAGGGCCTGCAGTGGTACAGATATTGCGAATGCCCGCAGGATCGACTTCGCATCTGGATGCTCAACGATGAGGTCAGCTGTTCGAGCGGCGACGGACGCAAGTATGTTTTCTTGCTTGCCCGCTTGCGAGAGGAGGGGAACCGCAGCATCTCCAAGTGAGAAAATAGGTGGCCCGAAGTCAGACGATAGGCGCGACAGGATAGGGACGAAGGTGCCTGCGTACTCTGTTGCGGCGCCGAATGTTTGACCGAAAGCAACAATCACCTCAATTGCGCCTACGAAGTTGTCGAATAGCTGGGTCACCTCAGTACTGTTTTCGGTGGCAACACCGGTTAAGGTGGCGAGATTGGCTACAATCCTGCGTATCTGGCTATCACGCCGGGTCGGATCGTTGATTAGCGTGGCCGAGTCCTGGAGAATGCCGGATATATCACCCTGGGTCCCTTCCATGTTTTTCGAGACGAGTGTAAGTGCCTGAAGAATCGCATCCGTGTTACGTCCGTCGTCCTTGACGAGTTCGTCTGAAAGAGTGCTGATCGCGTCGAGCGTTTGACTAATCCCCAGTGGAGTCCTGGTCTTTTCCAGTGGGATACACTCAGCCGACTTGTAATATTCTCCGCCACGATAGGGATGGGTGAACTCGATTTGTCTTTCGGTGACAATCGAGGTGGACACCAGGGTCGCACCCACATCTGCGGGAAGCGGCACGGTCTTGTCGATCCGCATATCGACACGCACACCTTTCTGTCCCTCCTCGTGAATGCCTACGACCCTGCCCACCTTCTTGCCGAGCATCGCGACGGAATTGCCTTCGTACAGACCTGATGCGTCAGAAAACTCCGCACATAGTGATCGCGTGTCGTCGTCGGCTGTCGCATAGTCGATTCCGACGCCGCCGATCACTACTGCCAGTGTGACAATGGTGGCGATCGGGATCAGATGCCGACGCATCCGCTCCGTCAACATTTGTTATCACCAATCGGGATACAGACGCGGACGGTCGGTTCAGGACTCGCAGGTCCGACCTGCGGAGCATTGAGGAGAATGCTCAGTCTTCTGGTGATCTGATCGACCTGGGCCAGCGCGTCTTGGTAGGCGGGCATCTGGGCCGACACCTTGTTTAGAAGGATCTTAAACTGCTGTACCGATGGTTCTATACCGTCGCGGTACGCGACAAGCGGCCGGGTCAGCAACTTAAAAAGACGACGTAGATAATCGAACCCGCTCTGGACGTTGGCGATGTCTGGTCCAAGGGTGCGGGCAAGGAAGCTGAGCTGGCGTAGGAAGTCCACGAGTACCTGCTTGCGGTTTGCGAGGGCAGCGACATACTCGTCGGACAAAGCCACCGTCTTGTCGAGTTGTGCGTACTGACGCTCCAGCAAGTCCATCAGGCTGCTCGCGTTTTGCAGGGCATCAGGGATATTGGTGTTTCCGTCGGAAAAGGCATCCTGTAGCAACGCCGCCGTGCGCCGTAGATCAACACCACGCACGTCACGGAACACCGGTGTAGATGTCTCCAGGGTGCTGGAAATATCATAGGTGCTGCCTGTCTGCACCAGTGGGATCGCGCCGTCAATGGCCGACGGGCCTGAACCTGGGTCGAGGTCCAATACACGTCCACCGATAGGGGTGAGGAGACGGACGTTCGCCGTCGCGTCCGACCGAACGGCAATCGAGTCATCCAGCCGGAACCGCACGGTGATGAACGTTCCGGTCAGGTCGACCGACGCTACCTTGCCTTTCCTGATCCCGGCGATACGTACCTGGTCGCCAGCTTCCAATCCGCCGGTATTGACTAACTCCGCGCTGTAGATAGTTTGTCCGGGCGGCGAGATATACACAGCTCCGGCGGCGACGAGACCGGCCACCGTGACCATCGTTACGACCCCCGCCAGGATGAGGTCCCGCCGACGCTGCGGGCGGTGATGCGGACGCTTGCCGAAGAAACGGGTCACTGGCACACCACCAGTCGTTGACCCATCAGGGCGATCTGCACTGTTCTCGGTAGGTCGAGCACCCCTCGGGCACACCCTGCCGCCGAGGGCGGGGGAGTCGCGTTGGATGTTGCGGCCAGGGCGTCCAGGAGCGGCTTCAGGAGAACGGCACCATTCAGTAGGCCTTCTGTATCCCCTGGCTCCCGCACTAATCTCTGAAAGATAGCCGCGAAGCTGGTGTCGTAGGTCGACTCGATCTGCTCACCGGCGAGTACAGTCTTTGCCATCGAACGGTTGACCTCTCGCAGCGAGGCCCGCAGTCGATCGCTCACGCGGCTGAACGCATCGACGATTGACCCCAATTTGTCTATCAACTCAACCAGTTCAGCGGAGCGCCCCATCAACTGGTCGGACACCTGCCCCAGGCTCGTCACAATATTGGTGATGATCTCTGAACGCTGGTTCCCGTAATCAGTGATGTTCGCGACTTGCTTCATGACTGGTGCGATACCTCGACCGTCTCCCTGGGCAACCCGTAGAAGGTTCGACTGAAGCTCGTTGATTTCCGCAGTATTCAATGTATCGAATACTGGTTTGAAACTGTTGAATAGTGTCGATACGTCGAAGGACGGGACGGTCTTCTCGAGTGCCACCTGTGTGATCGAGTCCTGGTCGGCGCCTTGTCCGGCATTGATGAGTTCCACATACCGCTGCCCCAGCAGATTTTGGTAACGCACAGCGGCAGTCGTCGCGGGGGTAATCGCGACACCGTCATCCAGTTGGAAACGGACGATCGCTGTTGAGCCCTCGAGATCGACAGCCGTTACATATCCCACTTTCACTCCAGCGAGTCGTACCCCGTCGCGGGGCTTGAGTCCGGAAGCGTCGGCAAACACCGCGGAACGCTGCGAACTGGGTGACCCTTCGTTGGTCGGCTGCAGAATCGCGATGATGACATATGAAAGGACTCCGATGAGAGCGATGAAAGCGACGATTTTAATGATTGTGGGTGTTAGCGACCTCAGAGTCATCGCGTGGCACCCCCCATTCTCAATGCGCCTTGTAGGGCAGGCGACGTCTGGACCACCAGTGCTAGCTGGAGCTGGACCCGTTCGTTGAATTTCGGCAAGGCTTTGTCGATGCCATCGAGGATCTGCGGGATCGTGTACACCGTGCGAACTAGCCCCGAGGCGGATCTGGCGACGGGCCGCGCTAGGTCAAGGCCGACGTCTAACAGCGAACTCAGGGCTGGGTAATTCTTATCGAGCAGGCCGCCGAGCCCACCGAAAAGAACCTTTCCCGTGTCGCCGAGATTACTCTTCGTGCGGTCGATGTTTTGTTGGGTGGCGAAAAAGTCAGCGATATCGACGTTCTTCAAGACGCCAGGGACAAACGGCGTCATGAAGTCGGCGACTCCGGTGGACAGGTTAGCCGCAATTCCTAGGTCCTCCCCGACCGGCCGTTTCTGGACATCTCGCGTGAGTTGCGCAATCTGGAGAACGAGTCTTCCGCTATCAGCCATTGCCTGCGAGTCCTCAACGATGAACCTCACTACCGCTTCAAATGAGGGCTGGTCCAGTGCCTCGACCAGCGTGGAGATCTTGCGAACAAGCGTTGACACCGAGGTCTGTTCAGATTGCAACCTGCTCACGTAGACACTCCCGCCGGAACCGATGGGTGGTCCTTGTCCAGGATCTACGATCTCCAGTGCAGTTGGTCCCAATGCGTTTGACGAGGTGTAGTTCACCGTCATGCCCTGCCGGAGAACTAGGTCGTTACCGGAACCGGTGAGGTTGATTTTGACCGCCGCGCCACGGTCTCGAACCGCGATGCTCGAGACCTCCCCCACGGTGAACCCAAGGTACTTCACATCCGATCCCCCCTTCAATCCGTCGCCTATCGCGTCGGTGTTGATGGTCAACGACGTGTGATCGCTGAAGTCGCCGTTAGCGTCACTTATCAGTAAGTAGGCAGCTATCGCGCCGAGGATCAATAGGGCGACCCCCCGAAGGGCCAGGTTCCCGTGCGACGGCTCGCGTCCGGACGGATCATGAAAGACAGCCACTGAACCCCCTACCCTGAAATCCGTACGCCGGAATCGAATCCCCACATCAGAAGGGTCAAGATCATGTCCTCCACGACGATGACTATGAGGCTCGTGCGGATCGCTCGACCGGACGCTCGACCCACCCCCTCAGCTCCGCCTGTGGCGAAGTAGCCCTGATAGCTATGGATAATCACTACAGAAATGACAAATACAAGAACTTTGATAAGCGAGAAGGCAAGATCCTGAGGTTTGAGGAACTGGTCGAAATAGAAATCGTAAGTGCCGCCGGATTGGCCGTGAACTTGTGTGACGACGAGTTTGGCGGCCCCGAATCCGAGAATAAGCGCGACGATGTACAAAGGAATCACGGTCGTGATCGACGCAACTACGCGAGTGCTGACGACGAATGGAATAGGACGTACCGCCATAGCCTCGAGAGCGTCGATCTCCTCGGAAATGCGCATCGAGCCGATCTCAGCTGTCAACCGGCAGCCGGCTTGTGCTGCGAACCCGATCGCCGCGATCATTGGCGCAAGCTCTCGGGTGTTGGCATAGGAAGAGATGAACCCCGTCAGTGAACCCATCCCTACGAGGTCCAGAGAGGCGTAACCCTGGATACCGATTGAGGCGCCGACGGCGATGCCGAGGATGGCGAGGACGATGGCCGTTCCACCACCGACCAAGACTGCACCTCTACCCCAGGCGAATTCTTGTATGTAGAGCAGGGTTTGGCGTCGGTAGGTGGTGATCACATGGCGGATGCCGAGGACCGCGGCGATCACAAAGGTCGCGACGTGCCCCAAGCGTTCAGGTACGTGTACAACTGGCGCGATCACGGCTTCGACAGGGCGGGTGGCGGCGGAGAACCTCCGGGAGGGAACGGTGGTCACGAGGCGTTTCTCATCCAATAGTTTGGGGGACGAACATGGTTGTTAATTGCGTGATAAAGACATTGATCACGAAGCATGCGACGACGCCCAGTACTACGGTGGCATTTACTGAGGTTGCGACGCCTTTAGGGCCGCCTTTCGTCGACAGGCCGCGGTGACAAGCAATCGTCACCACTACAAGTCCGAACACAAGCGATTTGCATAGAGCGACAACGATGTCTGTTATCGATGCGAACGAAGCGAACGAGGCGACGTAGCTGCCTGGTGTGATGCCTTGGACGTCGACGCTGATGGCGTAGCCCGCCAGCAGCCCGGTGAAGACGATTAGCATGCAGAGCAGCGGCGCGGTGATCAACACAGATACGAACCGGGGCGCTACGACTCGCCTGATCGGATTGAGTCCGAGTGTCTCCATGGCAGCAATTTCTTCGCGAATCGTTCGAGCACCCAAATCAGAGGCAATCGCTGATCCGGCCGCGCCCCCGAGTAGGAGGGCGGTAACGATGGGCGCTCCCTGTTGAATAATCCCGAGGCCACCAGCGGCGCCAGCTATTGACGTGGCCCCAACTTGCTGAGTGAGGCTACCCACCTGTACTGACACGATGACACCGAATGGCACAGCTACGAGAATCGCCGGCAGAGTTGTCACGACGATGACGAACCAGGTCTGCGATACGGCTTCGCGAAACGGAAATCGTCCTGTAGCAATGTCTACTGCTACCCACCGCAGGGCCTGACCAGCCAAGCCGACGGTGTTACCAAAAGTGGCAGCGCCGTCTAGCAGACGGTTGACGCCTGTGCCGGTGGTGATGGCCATCTCCCCCCCTAGTGCGCGTGGTGTGCGCCACTCCATTCGCGTGTGCGTAATGGACAGTATCAGGTACTGGCAGTATTACCTATAGTGGTGAGCACAGACCGTGTTCGGGACCGGTTCCCACACCTCATCGATCCCCCCGCACCCTGTTGCGTAGGTGGCGGGCTGAGTTAAGGACAACGATCAGAGATGACCCCCGAAGCAAGACTGCCGGCACACTCGTCCCAGTGCATGGGCTGCGGAAGCAGCAACCCCCACGGACTTCAACTTGAGGTCTACCGGAGCGGCGAGCGGGTGTACGCCGATCACACCTTCGACGAGAAACACCTCGGCGCGCCCGGGTTGGCGCACGGTGGCGCGATCTCGGCCGCCTGCGACGACATCATGGGTTTCACCCTGTGGATCGCGCGGACCCCCGCGGTGACCCGCACCCTGACCGTCGAATACCGCCGGCCGGTCCCGCTGCACACTCCCATACGTCTCACTGCCTGGATTGACCACGAGTCGGATCGCCTACTGCACATCGCGGCCGCCGGATCGTTCGATGAGCAAACGTACTTCACCTCTAGCGGTGTTTTCGTCAAGGTCGACGTTGCTCACTTTCGACGTTATGCCGACGTATCAACAATCGATGACTTCTTCGCCAACTTCACGCGGTCAGACTGACGCCGCACGCGTCTCCGTTCTGCGCGCCGCCAACTCTGCGAGGTACGCGACCACGTTCGGCGATCCACCGCCAGCGGTCAGGCTGCGACGGTCAACAGGGCTGGAACTGCAAACGCTCGGCCTTCCACTGCCGGTTCAGTAGCGACAGGAAAACAACACCGCAAGGACCGGCTTGACCGCGAGGGTCAGGCCGAGCGGATTGCCCGCCCACCAGTCGCGGCGCTGCAGCATCAGGCTCGTACACAGCGGCTGAACCATAACGGTCACCGGCAGCACTGTTCTCACAGGATTGGAGGGGAGGGCGGCGAGCTCCCTCGAATGTGCAGCTCTCTTCCTTCCGTCCTGGCTACAGTTGAACCGCCCCGGGTCTGTCGGAGGCTCTCGAACCTGTGAAGGATGGAGAGCATGGCAGCACCACGCAAGTACAGTGAGGAACTCAAGGACCGGGCCACCCGGATGGCATGTGAAGCGCGACGAGATCCCGATTCGTCGAGAGGTGCGATCAAGCGGATCGCCGATCAGCTCGGAGTCCATCCCGAGGCGTTGCGCAATTGGGTTCGTCAGGCCGAGATCGACGGCGGGGTCCGCCCGGGCACCACGAGTGAGGACGCTGACCGCATCGCGGCGTTGGAGCGGGAGAACCGTGAACTGCGGCGAGCGAACACGATCTTGAAGCAGGCTTCGGCTTTCTTTGCGGCGGAGATCGACCGCCCACAGCGCTGATCGTGGAGTTCGTCGCGGCTCACCGCGATGAACACGGAGTCGATCCGATCTGTGCGGCATTGCGCGATACGTCCGCCCAGATCGCTCCGTCCACGGTACGAGCCCACCTGAGCCCCCAGAAGACCGAGGCGCCTCGTGTGGTGCGTGACCGGGAGCTCCTTACCCAGGTCCGCGCGGTGCATGCCGACAACCTCGGCGTCTACGGTGCCCGCAAGGTGCATGCCCAATTGCGCAGACAGGGCCATAGTGCTGCCCGCTGCACCGTCGAGCGATTGATGAAAGCCGATGGGCTGCAAGGGATAGCGAGACTCAAGACACGCAAGACCACGCGCAGCGAGGGAGCTGAAACACCCCGGCCGGCTGACCGGGTCAACCGTCAGTTCACCGCGGCGGCACCGAACGCGTTGTGGGTGGCGGACCTGACCTACATCCGCACCCACTCGGGCTGGGTGTACGCGGCGTTCGTCCTGGACGTGTTCTCGCGGATGGTCGTCGGCTGGCAGGTCTCGACCACCATGCACACCGACCTCGCCCTCGACGCCCTGAACATGGGATTGTGGGCACGGTCGCGTGCCGGCCACGACGTGGCCGGGCTGATCCACCACTCCGACCGCGGAGTGCAATACCGAGCCATCCGCTACACCGAACGACTGGCCGAAGCCGAAGCGGTGACATCTGTTGGCTCCAAAGGGGATTCATACGACAACGCGATGGCTGAGGCGTTCAACTCGCTGTTCAAAGCCGAATGCATCCGTAACCCCGTGATGCGCCCGCGAGGCGGCTGGGCAGGTGTGGGCGAGGTCGAGATCGCCGTCGCTGAGTACGTCGAATGGTTCAACCACCGCCGCCTGCACGGCGAGATCGGACACGTCCCACCCGTCGAGTACGAGAGCGCCTACTGGTCGACCCAAACCGTCACCAGCTACCGTGAGAACCCGGTCCCCGCAAACGCTGGAACCAACTAACCGAGCCTCCAGCAAACCCGGGGCGATTCAAGTCGCTACGACTCGCGGTAGTACTAGGTTGGCCGACTGTTTAGGCCAGTGCGAGGAACAGTTTCTCAAGCTCCGCTTCCGTGAGCGGTGGCTGCTCGCCATCTTACGGTCGCGATGCATTGACGCATCCCTGATTAGTCCGGATGGTCCACCGCCAGTCCGGGAACTCGGTCTCGAGCCGTTCGATCCGCTCGGCCGACAACCGGCCCTTGCGGTAGTCAGCGCTGCGGCTCTGCACCCAGGTGCCGATCGCGAATCCGTCAATGACATCGCGCCGGCGGGCGTTGCTGGTGCCGTACACCGCGACGTAGCGGTGCAGGTGCTCGAGCCCGGCCTCGAACCGCCCATCGCCAATAGATTCAGCCACGACAGCTCACGAGTGTGTTCGACGTTGCCGTAACGGGAAGACCGCGCTCAAGTGCGGTCATCACTGGAATGTAGCGCGGCGAACCCCACCTAGTGTCCTGAGTCATTAATTTCCGTTCGGTTGTTAGGCTAGGGAATGGCAACCCGGGGTCCGCGAGCAGTGGATATTGTTCTGACTGATGACGAGCGCCGTGAGCTCGAAGGGTGGGCGCGTCGGCGAACGACGGCCTCGGGTTTGGCGATGCGCTCACGAATCGTTCTCGCCGCCGCTGATGGCGGTTCGAATACTGAAGTGGCACAACGACTCGGCCTCAATCGCAGTACCGTGCGGCGCTGGCGAGGCCGGTTCGTCGAGCACCGCTGCGAGGGGTTGCTCGACGAACCCCGGCCTGGGCGACCTCGCACCGTCGACGACGAGCAGATCAAAAACTTGATCACCGCGACTCTCGAGACCACTCCGAAGAATGCGACACACTGGTCGACGCGGGCGATGGCCGAGCATCTCGACATGTCACAGTCAACCGTGTCGCGTGTGTGGCGGGCGTTCGGATTGGCTCCGCACAAACAGGATTCGTGGAAGCTGTCGAGAGATCCCTTGTTCACCGAGAAGGTCCGCGATGTCGTCGGGCTCTATATGAACCCACCCGAACGTGCCCTGGTGCTTTGCGTTGACGAGAAGACCCAGATCCAAGCTCTCGATCGCACCCAGCCGATCTTTCCCATGCTCCCGGGCACCCCGCAACGGGCCAGCCACGACTATGTGCGCAACGGCACCTCCAGTCTGTACGCGGCGTTGGACATCGCGTCGGGAAAAGTGATCGGTTCGCTTCACTCACGGCATCGGGCAACAGAATTCATCGGGTTTCTCCGCAAGATCGACGCCGAGGTGCCCGACGAGCTCGACGTCCACCTGGTCATGGACAACGCCTCTACCCACAAGACGCCCGCGGTCAAACGATGGCTGACCTCGCACCCACGATTCGTTGTCCACTTCACCCCGACGAGCTCATCCTGGATGAACCTCGTCGAACGCTGGTTCGCCGAACTGACCACCAAGAAGCTCCAACGCTCCCCCCACCGCACCGTGAGAGCGCTCAACGCCGACATCAGAGCATGGATCGAGACCTGGAACGACAACCCCCGCCCCTACGTGTGGGTCAAGACCGCTGACCAGATCCTCGACTCCATCGCCCACTACTGCACACGAATTAATGACTCAGAACACTAGCTGCCTACGCCGAGGCGGCTCGTATGTCGCAGCCCGAACTGGTGGCTGCGTTGCGAGATCTGCTCGGCGCGCGGCTGGTCGCCTACCTGGGTCGGGTGAGCGAGACCCGGGCGGTGCGGCAATGGGCTGACGGCACCCGCACCATCGCCAACCCCGAGGACGTCGAACGGCTCCGGATCGCCTACCGCGCCGCCCGCCTGATCACCGAACGCGACACCCCCGCCGTCGCACAAGCCTGGTTCCAGGGCCTCAACCCGGTCCTCGACGACCGGGCGCCGGCATTGCTGTTGCGCGACGGCGAGCTCGCCGACGTCGGACCGCAAGTACTCGCCGCCGCCCGCCAATTCGCCGCGGTGGGATGAACCAACCACAGCCTTCGACGATCAGCACCCCGCACGGCCCGATCACCACCAGCATCCGGACTGCCACGCCCATATATCGAGTCGGATACGCGCCCAGCCCGTGGGAGTGGACACCATGGGAGTACGCCACCGACGACCGCTTCGCCGGCCGCTGGGACGACCCCGACGGGGGTGTGGCGCACCTTGTACTGCGCCGACACTCCCCTGGCCTGCTACCTCGAAGTCCTCGCCTTCGCCCGACCCAGCCCACAACTGATCGCCGAGCTCGACGACATCGTCGTCGACGAGGAAGACGAGCAGGACTACCCCGCGCTGCCGCCCGGCCACGTTCCGCGATCGTGGTGCGATCTACGGATGATCGGTCACGGCACCCTGACCGGACGGTTCGCGGTGCCCGCCGACCCGGACAGCCTCGCCACCCTCCGGACGGTGTTTCGGCCGCTCGCGATCCGCTACGGGCTCGATGACCTCGACACCGCCGCGTTGCGGGACGGCCGGCCCCGCGGGCTCACCCAGGCCATCTCCCGCTGGATTTACGCCCTCACCGACCACGGCCATGCAGCGGTCGACGGGATCGAGTTCGACTCCCGACACGGCGACCAGCTGCGCATGTGGGCGCTCTATGAACGCGCCGCCGACCCCGACATCAGCCCCACTCCGGCGTTCTCGACCACTCCCCCATTGACGCCGCGGATCCACAACTGGCCCGCGCCCTGACCCTCTTCGGACTCGAGTGGACTCCACATAACCGGCCTGAAACAGGCTGTGCCGCATCGTCGAACGAGCATGAGGATAGCTCGACCAACCGTGGTGGTCCTACGATCGTCTTCAAGTTCGGGATAGCGAACCTGCACCGCTACGCCGCCCACACCGGTGGACGCCGATTCCCAACCTCGTCTCAGCCGGGATGCCGGCCCGGCAGTTGCGCCAGTTCACGATCGTCGGCTCCCTGGTCGACCAACCTTGTCCGGGTCCGCTCCAACCACGCACGGGCCCACTCCGGGTCGGCCGCGGTCAGCATCCGATACTGTTCTGCCCATATGCGGCGCAGATAGTCGGGCGCGCCGGGCGAGTGCAGCCGATACGACGCCGCTTCGGCGATCGCCACCGCAACCCAGCTCAGAAACTCCTCTGGATCGCTGGACTGCCGGTCGAACATCACCGTGCCGCGTTCGCGGATGATCAAGTGCCACACACCGTCCGAGTCACGCACGCACGAGGGCGTCGCGTCGTCGGGGATGTGACCCAGGCGAGGCACATCGGACGGCTCCGCCGACATCGTCGCCGCGAGATCGGCTATCCGGCTGCGCATCTCGGGGTCGAGCTGGTCGTCGGCGCCCGACGTCATCCGGGGAAGACGCTCTCGAGCACACCCGAACACAGCAACCACTGGGTGTTGACGAAACCGCTTGTCTCGTTGAAACATCCGCGATGGTCCTCGATCAACCCGGGATCGAGGAGCTGCTGGTCGATCTGATATTGAATGCCGCCGCCCGGCTGACCGAAGCCCTTGGCGATACGTCCGATCCACACCTTCACCGGGCGCATGACCACGTACACGTGATAGTTGCAGAACTGAGGGTTGTCTTTGTCGACGAGGTTCTCCGGCGGAAGCGCCCGCCTCTTGTAGTGCGTGCCCGCGGGGGCCAGGAAGCGACCATTGGCGGGACCATAGCGATCTATCCGCTTGTTCGGGTTGAGGGTGGTCACCGACTTCTTGGCGGACCCGTCGGGGTTCAGCGTGTATCCGTCGTGGTCCGGATAGTCCCACTTGTCCCCTTTCCGATACGTCTGCAGGAACTCGCTCGGACTCAGACCCGCGAGCCGGTCGTAACCCCTCAACTGCGGACCCACCGGGGCATCGGTCGCCAGAATCTTCGGACCGAACAGTTCGTCGTTGTACAACAACTGTGCGGAACATCCACCCGCCTCCGGCCCGCCCAGCGATCCGAAGTCCAACGATCTCAGGGGATTCGGTGCGGCCGCCGCGACCCCTCCCCCGGACACCGCCAGCGCAAGACTGAAGAAGATGGCGAGCAGAGCATGGCGACGTTTCATGGCCGCGCCTTTCGATGGGTACGTCCGGAGGTCACGCAGTGCGGAAACTAACCGATCGACGACACGATGGGGCCTGAACTGCAAAGGTCCGACTCAGATTCGACCGGACGTCCCAAAGGGCTACCGCCGACGGTGTTCCGACGGCGGGATGCCGTAGCGCTTCTTGTACGCGGCCGCCAGCCGACTGGGGCTCGAAAAGCCCCATCGCGCAGCAACTTCGGCCACCGTGTCGGTGTTGTCCGGTTCGGTGAGGTCGTGGTGAGCCCGGTCGAGTCGGATGTCCCGCAGCGTCTGGGTCGGACTCGCACCGACGTGTTCGGCGAAGCCCTCCTGCAGTCGTCGGAGGCTCGAGCCGCTCAGTTCGGCCATGTCCGCCAGACGCCGGTCGCGTCCGGGATCGTCGTGCAACGCGTCGAGCACGCGCTTGACCATCCGCGGGCGCAGACCGGTACCCGCCTCTTCCGGAGAGACAGCGAGGAGGAACGCGCTGCTGATCGCGCTCGCCAGCTGCGGTCCGACCAGCGGGTTCGACAGGAGGTCGGCGGGTTCGCGCACCTGAGCCGACAATGCACGCACGAGCCCGAACCATGCCTGTTGGTCGGGTCCGGCGAGATCCAGCTGATCCGGCAGCCGCAACTGTGAACGCAGCGCCGACGCCCGGACCCGGTCGGCCTCACGTTCGAGGTACTCGGCGTCGAACTTCACCCCGACCACGACGCAGTCCGCCGACCACCGGGTGATCGTCGACGGGCGGTCCGCGGTGAAGACCGTGGCCGTCCCCTCCTCGGACGTCGTCTGCACCGATCCGGCGCGCGAGTCCAGGACGCCGCGGACCGGGATGTTGATCTCGTAGGCGCCCGGATAGTCGCAGGAGATGGAGACATCGGTCCCCCAGTTGAGCTTGCCGATCGTGACCGGTCCCAGCTCGACGGTCTGCAGGTTCAGATTCAGCTGATCCGGCGACGACAGCGCGGTCAGCTCATGCGGGAAGTACACCTCTTCGACGGCACGATGCGCCGTCTCCCAGTCGCTGGTCGATGTCGTGCTCCGCATGGACTTCTTCCTCGTACTCCGGTCGCGCAGGGTCGTGCATCTCGATTCAACCCGGTGACACACGACACTCGCCACCCGGTTCGGAGACTGCGATCACATTGCCGCGCGATCGGTGCCGCCGACGCGCGAAGCGTATCGACCGCCCGGTCGGCGGTCCCTAATGTCACCTCGCACCGGGTCGCCGACAACCTGCCGGCCGCCGCCCCCGGCTCTCGAGACGAACACAGCGGAGGAACCCATGACCAGCACCATGTCGTGGATCGACGACATCACGATGACCGAACTCGAACGCAACCCCTACCCCGTCTACGAACGGCTTCGCGCCGAGGCGCCGCTCGCCTATGTCCCGGTTCTCGGGTCGTATGTCGCGACGACCGCGGACATCTGCCGGTCGATCGCCACCAGCCCCGACTTCGAGGCGGTGATCACCAAGGCCGGCGGCCGTACCTTCGGACACCCGGCAGTGATCGGGGTGAACGGTGCGATCCACGACGACCTACGGTCGATGGTCGATCCAGCCCTGCAACCCCAGGAGGTCGACCGGTGGATCGACGACCTCGTCCGGCCGATCGCCCGCCGGTACCTGAGCGACTTCGAGGACGTGGGGCGCGCCGAACTCGTCGCCCAGTACTGCGAACCCGTCAGCGTGCGCGCGCTCGGCGACCTTCTCGGCCTTCAGTCGGTGAGTTCGGACAAGTTGCGCGAATGGTTCCACAAACTGTCGGCGTCGTTCACCAACGCGGGAGTCGACGAGAACGGCGAGTTCACCAACCCGGACGGCTTCGCCGAGGCCGACGCCGCGAAGCTGGAGATCCAGTCGATCGTCAATCCGCTGATCGACAACTGGATCGAGAATCCCGACGACAGCGCGATCTCCCACTGGTTGCACGACGGTATGCCCGAGGGACAGACGCGCGACCGCGACTACATCTACCCGACGCTGTACGTATACCTCCTCGGAGCGATGCAGGAGCCTGGCCACGCCATGGCCTCCACACTGGTCGGCCTCTTCAGCCGGCCGGACCAATTCGAGCAGGTCGTCGACGAGCCGAACCTGATCCCGCGCGCGATCTCGGAGGGCATGCGGTGGACGTCACCGATCTGGTCGGCCACGGCCCGGATCAGTACGAAGGACGTCGAGGTCGCGGGCGTCGACCTACCGGAGGGCTCAGTGGTCCTGATGTCGTACGGTTCGGCCAATCATGACCACTCCGTCTACGAGGCACCGTCGGACTACGACATCACCCGACCGCCGTTGCCGCATCTCGCATTCGGTGCCGGCAACCACGCCTGCGCAGGAATCTACTTCGCCAATCACGTGTGCCGGATCGGACTCGAGGAGCTGTTCGAGTCCATCCCGAACCTCGAGCGCGACAACAGCAGCGACGTCGAGTTCTGGGGTTGGGGTTTCCGCGGGCCGACGTCACTGCACACGGTGTGGGAGGTGTGACGTGTCCGACCCGACGACCCGGCCCGGCCCGACGACCTTCCGAATCGACGCCGGCAACACCTCGGTGACCTGCGGTGACGGACAGCGAGTTCTCGATGCCCTGTTGCGCCAGGGGGTGTGGATTCCCAACTCCTGCAACCAGGGCACCTGCGGCACCTGCAAGGTCCGGGTGATCGACGGCATGGTGACCGCCCCGCCTGCCCCCGACAGTGTCCTGTCCGACGCCGAGCAGCAGCAGGGATACGTGCTGTCGTGTCAGTCGACACCCATCACCGACATCGCCGTCGAACCGCCAGCCGCCGAGTGCGGCGAGCGCCATCACCTGTTGCGCGATGTCGCCGGAACGGTCGGTTCGATCACCGCGGTGGCCGATGACACCGTGTCCATCACGGTGTCACTCGACGAACCGTTCGAGTTCACGGCCGGCCAATACGTCGAGTTGTCGATCCCGGGCACCGGCCAGACCCGGCCGTACTCGATGGCCAACCCGCCCAGCGAATCCGACACTCTCGAGTTCCACGTCCGAAGGCAGCCAGACGGTCTCGCCACCGACCGGTGGATCTTCGATTCCCTGACGGTCGGGGCGGCGGTGTCCATGACGGGACCGTGGGGCGACTTCTGCCATCAGCCGGGCGAACCCGACGTCGGGCTCATCCTGCTCGCCGGGGGCACCGGTCTCGCGCCGCTGAAGTCGATCGCGAGAGCAGTACTCGACGCCGACCCCGATCGTGAGATCCACGTCTACCACGGCGTCCGCACCGAGGCCGAGCTGTACGACGTCGACTTCTGGCGCGCACTCGAGACCGAGCACCCGAATGTCCGGTACACGCCCTGCCTCAGCCGCGAAGAGTGGAGCGGCCGTACCGGTTACGTCGGTGACGCGATGATGGCCGACTTCGACTCCTGCCGCAACCACTCGGCATACCTCTGCGGCCCGCCCGCGATGGTCGAGGCGGGGGTCCGGGCCCTCAAGCGACGACGCATGCCGCCCCGGCGGATCAAGCGGGAGAAGTACACGCCCGCAGCGAGTCTCGTGACCCTCTGAGCCGGCCCGGAGGCACTGTTGTTCCGGTGCCGACGACCAGCTCAGGCCACGTCCTGCACATCCGCCGCCGACGCTCCGGAGATGATGTCGAGGACCCGCGGGTACTCGGGCGCAGTCGAGGTGACCACCGACCCGTGGTTGCCGCCACGGATGAGAACGGCCTCGGCGTCACCGCCGTCACGCACGACGGCGGCGACGTAGCGTTGCGAATTGGCCGGCGCGACCATCCGATCGGCGGTTCCGTGAACGGCGACCACGGGGGTGTCGGGATCGATGTTCTGGATGGGATCGACCATCGTGTACCGCTGCGGGACCTGCGCCGGGGTGCCGCCGAGGGCGGTCACGATCCGGTCGTCGCCATGCGTGGCCGCATAGGTCATGTCGAGTGGACCGGCGAGCGAGACGACCCGCGTCGGGCGAAACAGCGGCCGCGCACCGACCTCGTCGTCGTCCAGTTTGTGCCGGGTGCCGCCCCAGACCGCGAGTTGCGCTCCGGCACTGTGCCCGACAACCAGCTCGTCGTCGGTGTCGATCTGCGGGAACTGCCGGTCCACCACGACGACGTGGTCCAGGGCGCTCGCGACGTCCCGGAACGTCGTCGGCCAACCACCGCCCGATCCGACGCGGCGGTATTCGATGTTGTACACGGCCATGCCCCGATCGGCCAGGTCTCGTGCCAGCGGCTCGAAGACGTCGGCCCCGAGGGCGCTCTGCCAGGCACCGCCGTGGATGAGGACCACCAGCGGGATCGTGTCGACCCGTTGCTCACCCGCGGGCAGGTACAGCTCGGCCCAATTCTGTTCGGAGTCACCATCGTCCGGCGTCGGGTAGTCGAACCGGTGGACGGTCACCTCGTCGAGGTACTCGACCGGGGCGGCTGTGGCACTGCTGCTGGGGGTCGGGGTCGGCGTGGTTCCCGTGGAGCACGCGGACAGTCCCAACACGCCGGCGACGACGACCCCCAGTGCGATGCGGACGCGACGCGACGTGGCCGTCACCGCACGCTCAGCGGTACAGGCGTGATCGACGCGCCGCTACGCAGGGTCGCCGGCAGCGGTCCGAACCCGGGCCACAGATTCACCGGCACCGTGACCGTCGCGCCCGCGGGCAGCGAGATCGACGTCGGGCTGACCGCGACGCGATCGGTGAAGGTGTCGCTTCGTTCGACCTCCAGTCGGAGCCGCTGTGCCCGTCCTTCGGATCGAACGGTCACTCCCGACGGAGAGGTGGCCCCCACCGAGACCGCCGAGCCCGGGCCGATCGCCAACTGCGTGGTCTCGGTCGACAGTGATCGCAGCGAATTCTCGGTCGCGACTTCGAACTCCGCGGTCGACGGTGCCGACGAGGTCACCCGCATCCCGTGCCGGGCCGGATCGGCGTCGATGACCGCGACCGCACCCGCGGGCACCTCGAGATCACCCATCGCGACCACGCCGCCCGCGCTGAGCACTGTGGCGTCGATGTCCGCGGTCCGACCCGCTTCCACCCCGTCCACGACGATCCGGAACTTCCGGTTCGCGGGCACTGTGAACGTCGCGGAGTTGTCGTTGTTGAACAAGATCTTCTTGTCGACACCAGGGATCGCACGACCGGCGGGATCGGTGACCCGCACATCCCAGTCGACGTCGCCGACACCGCGCGCACCGCCGTTGTTGTCCGACACCATCACGACCGTCTCGTCGTTGCGCAGCTCCGGATCCTGATGACGTGCCAGGATCGGTGCCAGCGGAACAAGCATCATCTTGTTGGCCGGCGACCCCTGGAACAACAGTGTCGGCTCGGACGGGTTGGTGGCCGTCGAGTAGTACCAGCTGTTGGCAGCCGGGTCGGCGACGATCATCTTCTCCACGCCGGGGAAGTTGTTGTCGTAGACGACGATGCCGCGCTTGCCCTGCCCGAGGTCGCGGATGGCGATCGGGTTGATGGCGTGCCCGGCGCTCTGCTCCTCATCGGTGTAGATCGCCAGGACGTAGTTGTCGTTGCGCGCCCACGCCGAGCGCAGTCGGGACAGCGCCTCTGTGACGGTGACCTCTGACTCGAGGAGGTCGGTGGGCGGGAAGCCCTGGGTGATGAACATCCGCGCGATGAGTTCGTCGAGCGGCGCCGACGGGCCGATGCTGTAGACGGACTGCCACGGCATCGCCAGCGGGAACGGGTTCAACCGCTTGGTGGCATACAGTCCGGCCAGGGCGGCCATCCCGAAGCAGTGCCCGCCCGCCATCGACTCGTTGAATTCCTGCTGGACGAGCTCGGCAACCGTCGTCGGCGAACAGACTCCGACCACGATTCGGGCGCAGACCTCGTCACCGAAGACCGCCCGCATGCCCTCGATGCTCAAACCACGAGTGTGCAGAGCGTCGTTCGGCCCCCAGTTCTCGAACGAGAAACCGTCCCGTTTGACCTGGAAGTCGGCCTGCGCGACGAGCTTTCCGGCCTTGGGGTTCACCACGGGCGCCGCCTGCGACGGACCGGGGGCGACGATCGCCAAACCTGCGGCCACCGCCAGCACAAGTGCCGTCACCGAGAGACGCACCAGCCATCGATTACCGCGCGTGCCTGTGAGCATCGCTAAACACTAGCGGACAATTCAGACACCACCCGAGTAGCCGGTGAATTCACCGGATCGATTTCTGAAATACGTCCCAAAATGTTTGTTGCGGCAGTTCGGCCCGCAATTCGGACCGAGCTGCCGCAACGTGATTGCGGGTTGTTTCGGGATTCCCCTACTTGACGCCCGAGAACACGTACTGCAGTACGGCCAGTGCCAGTTCGTTGTCCTGGATCGCCTGCCACAGGATGTTGTCCACCATGTTCGTCTCCGTTTCGATGTTCGCGTGAGGGGTCGGGTCCGGCACCGAGCAGGAAACCGTGGGTCGCCCCGCCCCGGCGCTGTCGATCCTACGTCGACTGCCGGGCGAGAGTTCGCCGGGCGATCCGCGCGACCGCCTCGTCGATCAGACGGCCCGCACTGTCGGTGGCCGCGGCGCCTCCCGCGGCGTCGAAGGCGGTCAGGACGTCGCGGGCGGAGGCGACCTCGGCGTCGGTCGGCGCCATCCCTGCTCGGGCAGGGGCGATCTGTCGCGGGTGGATGCAGGCGCGCCCGAGGAACCCGAGGGCGGTCAGCCGTCGGGTCTCGTCGGCGAAGCCGTCCGGGTCGTCGATGACCGGCGACGCCGCGCCGAGCGGTGGACCGATCCGCGCCGCCGCCGACGCGGCGACCACCTGCGAGCGTGCCCACAGCAGTTCATTGCCGACCACCGAGGTGACCCCGAGGTCGGCGGCGAGATCGACTTCCCCGATCTGGACGAACTCGACCCGCGGTCCGGCCGCGATCGACGCCGCGTTGCAGAGTCCGGCCCCGGTCTCGATCAGCGGCGACACCGGTGTGCGGGGTCGTCCCCACTCGGCCTCGAGCTCGGCCAGCATGGTGTCCACCCGCTCGAGCGTCGCCGCGTCGTCGACCTTGGGCAGCCAGACGCCGTCGGCGCCGGCCCGCACCGCCATGGTGAGGTCGTCGAGGAGTTCGGCTCCGGGGTTGACCCGCACCCAGACGGGGACGCCGTCCCGGTCGCGGTTCTCCAGCCACGCGCCGACGGCGATGCGTGCGGTGTCCTTGCCCGACAACGGCACCGCGTCCTCCAGGTCGAGGACCACGGCATCGGTCCCCGACCCGACCGCCTTGTCGAAGCGCTCGGGCCGGTCGCCCGGGACGTACAGGAAGACCAGCGTCTGCGTCATCCGACCGTGACGGTGCCGTTGACGAGCGCCTTGGCGATGACCGTGCGCATGATGTCGTTGGTTCCCTCGCCGATCGACATCAGCGGCGCGTCCCGGTAGTAGCGCTCGACGTTGAACTCGGTCGAGTAGCCGTATCCGCCGTGGATGCGCATCGCCTCGAGGCTCGCGGTGATCGCGGTCTCCGACGCGAAGTACTTCGCCATGCCGGCCTCGCCGTCGACGCGGGCACCCGAATCCGCCTTGGCCGCTGCCCAGTACGTCATCAGACGCGCCGCCTGCAGCTGGGTGGCGATGTCGGCGAGCTTGAGCTGGATGGCCTGGAAGTCCGAGATCGGCTTGCCGAATGCCGTCCGCTCACGTGAATAGTTGAGCGCGGCGTCGTACGACGCCTGCGCGATGCCGACGCTACGGCCGGCGATGTTCAACCGACCGATCTCGAGGCCCGACAGCGCCTGCTGCATGCCCCGGCCCTCGACGCCGCCGAGCAGCGTCGACTGCGGGACGCGCACCTCATCGAGGAAGATCTCGCACGACTCGGTGCCCTTGTAGCCGAGCTTGCCCATGTCCCGCTGGACCTCGAAGCCGGGCGTGGTGGTGTCCACCAGCAGGATGCTCATGCCCTTGTGCGCCGGAGTGGCCGACGGGTCGGTCTTCACCAGTACCGGAAGCACATTCGCGTGGCGCGCGTTGGTGATCCAGGTCTTGGTGCCGCGGATGACGTAGTCGTCGCCGTCCTTGGTGGCGGTCGTCTTGATGCCCTGTAGATCCGTTCCGGCCCCCGGCTCGGTGAGGCCGATTCCGGTGCGGCACTCACCACTTGCCAGGCGCGGGAGCCACTGTGCCTTCTGTTCGTCGGTGCCGTGGCGCGCGATCATCCAGCAGGACAGGTTGTGACTGCCGAGGATTCCGGCGATCCCCATCCAACCGCGTGCGAGCTCCTCGTAGACGAGGGTGAAGGACACCATGTCGAGTTCGAGTCCGCCGAATTCCTCCGGCGTGGTGATCCCGAACAGACCCATCTCCCGCAACCGGTCGACGATCTCGGTGGGATACCGGCCGGTGCGCTCCCACTCGTTGGCGACCGGGATGATCTCCTTGTCGACGAGCTGGCGCAGGGCGGCGCGGAAGTCGCGCTGTTCGGAGTTGAAACTGAAATCCATTGTGATCCTTGCTCTCAGGCGTGACCGGACGGGTTCGCGGCGGCAAACCCACGGCGAGATGGGCGTGGTGTGCGTCAGCCGGCGGCGACGATGGTCGTCGCGAGGGTGGTGATCGGTACGACCGACGATGCGTTCGGGAGACCGAACACCGCGTCGACGAGGTCATCGGAGGCATCTTCGCCACCGCTGTTCCCGCGGAACTTCGCGGCCACGGCGGCGTCGTCCATCGGTCGGCCCGAAGTGCCACGGCTGCACGGCACCTCGCCGACGACCCGGGAGCCGTCGGCGAAGGTGATGACCGCCCGGCCGGCGGCGTCGGCGGCCGGGCGGTCATCGGGCACGGTGGTGACCTCGACGAGTCCCGCGGTGGTCGCGACCTCGGGGCGCCCGATCGAGTCCACAGCGTAGGTGTCCACGGTGACGGCACCGTCGTGCACGAGGGCGGCGACGCTCCACGGCAGATCGAACTTGGCGTCGTAGGCGCTGCGCGGGCTGCGGGTACCGGTGCCCGGGCCGCAGACGATCTCGACGCTGTCGGGGTGGACGTCGACGGCGATGCTCGTGATGTTCCCCGGCGTGATCTCGCGACCCTGCTCACCGGCCGTGACCAGTGCGGCGCCGACCGCGTCGAGCGCGGCATGCATCAGCTGGCAGCTCGGGTACGGCTTGATGCCGATACTGGCACTCTCCCAGCGGGTTCCGAGGTCGGCCACGATGGTGTCGGGATCTATCTCGCGATCGGCCAGCGCACGGTACAGACCGCGGCGGCCTTCGAGCACCGACTCGGGTCCGCTCGCCCCGGCCACCGCGAGCCGCGCGGCCAGGACACCGCTGAAGCCCGCGTTCCCGGGGTGCAGGGTCTTGGTGTTCGCGCCGGTGTCGAGGAACTCGAGGAGCCCACCCGACGACGACGCGGCGATGCCGATCGCGTTGGTGAGCACATCGGTCCCGGCGCCGTACAGCAATCCGGCGGCGACGGCACCGGCGAGCGGACCGACGACGGCGGTGGCGTGCAGTCCGCGCGCATGGAATCCGTGGGGCGCGGCCGCGCCGAGACGGCACGCGACCTCGAGCCCGGCCACCAGCGCGACGACGGTGTCGGCGCCGGTCGCGTCGACCTCCTCGGCGACCGCCAGCACCGCCGGGGCCACGACCGTCGTCGGGTGCACCAGCGCGCCGGCGTGCGTGTCGTCGAAGTCGAGCGCATGCATCAGCACGCCGTTGGCGAACGCCGCCGCGGGGGACGAGATCGCCTCGGCATCTCCGAGCGGGTGGGCCTGGGCGGGACCGCCGAGCGCGCGAGCCACCGTCAACCCCGGTCCGCCCTGGTCGAGGCGCCGGGCCCCGATCCCGTTGCCGATGCCGTCGAGCTGGTGTCGGAGTGCGGCGCGGCGGGTGGTCTCGGGGATGGCGTCGATGCTCAGGCCGGCGGCCCAGCTCGCGAGTCGGCGGGCGGTCACGACGGGGCCTGACCGGAGGGGGCCTGACCGGAGGGAGTCTGGGCGACCGCGCCGAAGGCGCCGCCGTCGACGAGACCACGGACGTCGTCCGCGCTGTAGCCCAGCAGACCCATCACCTCGTCGAAGTTCTCGTTGCGATGCGGTGCCCGACGATACTCCGTCTTGTCCGTGCCGAAACGCACCGGCGAGGTCACCTGCCGGACCTCACCCCACACCTCGTGTTCGGTGGTGGCGATGAGACCGCGTGCGAGCGTGTGCTCCTCGGTGAGCGCCTGCTCGACGTCGTTGATCGGCCCGGTGGGAACCCCCGCGTCGGTAAGCAGCGACACCCAGTGGTCGACGGTCGACTCGGCGAATCGCTTCTCCAGGATCGGCAGCAGCTCGTCCTTGTGCTGTCCGCGGGCGGCGAAGTCGGTGAACCGCGGATCGTCGAGCAGCTCGGCCAGACCGATGGCCTCGGCGAGGCGCACCCAGAACTTCTCCTTGGCGCAGCCGACGACGAACCAACCGTCGGTGGCCTCGAAGGCCTGGAACGGCACCAGCGACGGATGCGCCGAGTTCTTGGTGCGACCCGGACGGTAACCGGCATTGAGATGCCATGCGGCCGGGTAGGTGAGCATGGAGACCGCGGTGTCGTACAGCGAGACGTCGCAGTCGCCGCCGACACCATCGCGGCGCGCGGCGTGCAGACCGGCCATCAGGCTCAGGGCGGCGACGAATCCGCCGGAGAAATCCACAAGGGACAGACCGGATTTCGTGGGCGGTCCGTCCGGATCGCCGGTGAGGTCCATCCAGCCGGCCAGGCCCTGCAGGATGTAGTCGTAACCGGGCTGCTTGGCGCGCGGACCGGTCATGCCGAAGCCGGTCAGGCTGCAGCAGACGATCGCCGGGTTGAGGTGTTTGAGATCGTCGTAGGTGATCTTGATCTTCGCCGGGACGTCGCCGCGCAGATTGGAGTAGACCGCGTCGCTGGTCCGGACGAGGTCCTCGAACACCTTGCGGCCGCCGGGGGTCGCGAGATCCAGTGAGAGACTGCGCTTGTTGCGATTGAAGGCCTCGAAGAACAGGGAATCCTCGCCCGAGTTGTACGGGGGGACATACCTTCCGACGTCGCCGCCGGACTGCGGCTCCTCGATCTTCAGCACGTCCGCGCCGAGGTCGGCGAGGTGGACGCTGCCGAACGGGCCGGCGCCGTACTGCTCGATGGCGATGATGCGGACGTCCTCGAGCGGCTTCATCCGACGCTCCCCTCGGTGGTTCCGGTCAGCTCGGTCAGGGACGGGGCCTTGACCTCGGGGAAGTAGTTCTGTCCGATGCCGCTCTCGCGGGTCGCGACCATCACCGAACGCTTCCAGGAGATGACGACCTCGCCGTCCTGGTTGATCCCGCGGGTCACCATCGACACGATCCCCGCGTAGGGACGGGACTGGGACAGGCGCAGGTCGGTGCAGATGCTCTCGGCGTAGATGGTGTCGCCGACGTAGACCGGGTGGGCCAGTTTGACGTCGGTGAACTGCAGGTTCGCGACCGCGTTCTGGCTCATGTCGATGACCGAGAGTCCGAGGACCAGGGCGATGGTCAGACCCGAGTTCACGATGACCTTGCCGTCGGTGATGGGATTCGTCGCGGCGAGGTGGGAGTTGAAGTGGTTCTGGTTGGTGTTCATCGACAGGCATGTGATCCACGCGTTGTCGGTGTCGGTGATGGTGCGGCCCATCGGGTGTTGGTAGACGTCGCCCACGACGTAGTCCTCGAAGAAGCGTCCGAGAGTGGCGGGATGGGTGGTCAATGGTCCTCCTCAGGGTGCGGCGTCGTGGAATGCACACAACGAGCCGTGACGCGGACCACCATAAACATCTGATCTTTAGAACGTCAAGGATCTCGTCATCCTGGCAATACCCTGAGTTTCGCCGCAGGTGTTGCCGAAACCCTCCGATGTATTGCATGATGCGCCGGAGCGCAGCTATGGCTCAGATCACTCCCGTCATCGGGGACACAGCTGAAGACGTCGGGGTGACGGCATGTACAGAGGAAGCGAGTTTCGATGAAGCGAATCGGCGTGGATGTGGGCGGCACGTTCACCGACCTGGTCCTGTGGGACGACGACGGGACGGTCACGGTGCACAAGACGCCGTCGACCAACCACGATCCCTCGATCGGCACGATGGACGGGATCGGGGTGCTCGCCGAACGCGCGGGCATCGACGTCGCGGACATCGAGATGTTCTTCCACGGCACGACCGTGGCCACCAACATCGTGCTGGAGCACAACGGCAGTGACGTCGGCATGATCACCACCGACGGCTTCCGGGACATCCTGCACATCGCGCGCAAGAAGCGCCCCCTGAACTACTCCAACTACCAGGATCTGCCGTGGCAGAAGTGGCAGCTGGTGCCCCGTCGCAACCGGCGCACCGTCGCCGAGCGGATGGACGCGGCCGGAAACGTGCTCACCCCGCTCGACGAGGACGCCGTTCGCCGCGAGGTGGGCCTGCTCCGCGAGCGCGGTGTCGAGGCCATCGCGGTGGCCTTCCTGCACGCCTACCGCAATCCGGCCCACGAGCACCGCGTCCGGGACATCATCGCCGAGGAGTACCCCGGCGTGTTCGTCTCGCTGTCCAGCGACGTCGCCTCGCAGTACCGCGAGTACGAGCGCTTCTCCACCACCGCGCTCAACGCGTTCGTCGGCCCCAAGACCTCCCGCTACATCGAGAACCTGGCCGGCAAGGCCAAGGCCGCACAGGTCGGCGAGGACGTCCACCTGATGACCTCCGCCGGCGGTCTCGTCACGTCGCGCAGCGCCAGCGAGGTCCCGGTCTCGCTCCTGACCAGCGGTGTCGTCGCCGGACTCCTCGGCGGCTGCTTCATCGGCAAGGCGTCGGGCTACCCGAGCGTCATCACCCTCGACGTGGGCGGCACCTCCGCCGACATCGGCGTCGCCCCCGACGGCAAGCTCCGCATGAAGCACCTGCTCGACACCCGCATCGGCGACTACCACGCGATGGTGCCGATGGCCGAGGTCGACACCATCGGTGCCGGCGGCGGATCCATCGCCAGCATCGACGAGGGCGGCATGTTCCGCGTCGGACCGCGCAGCGCCGGTGCCATGCCCGGCCCGGCCTGCTACAACCGCGGCGGCACCGAACCCACATCCACCGATGCGATGGTCGTCATGGGCTGGCTCCGCGAGGACAGCTTCCTGTCGGGAACCATGGAGGTCAAGACCGAACTCGCCACCGAGGCGGTCCAGACCCACATTGCCGACAAGCTCGGTGCCGACATCGAGCACGCGGCGATGGGCATCTTCCAGATCCTCGCGCACTCGATGACCGAGGCCATCTCGCTGCACTCGGTGCGCAAAGGCTATGACCCGCGCGAGTTCTCGTTGGTCGCCGAGGGTGGCGCCGGACCCCTGTACGCCTGGCAGATCGCCGAACACCTCGGCATTCCGCGTGTCATCGTGCCCGGCCACCCCGGGATCACCTCGGCGGTCGGCCTGCTGACCACCGATGTTCGCTACGAGGTGCCGACCACCGTGTGGACCTCGTCGGCCGAACCCGATCTGGAGTTGCTGCGTCGCGAGATGGACCGGCTGTCCGAGCAGGCCGTCGCCCAGCTTCGCGCCGACGGTATCGCCGAGCACGCGATCACTCTCGAGCGCAGCGTCGACTGTCGTTATGTCGGACAGGGTTACGAGCTCCGGGTGCCCGCACCTGCCGGCGACATCACCGACGAATGGGTCGAGAAGACCGCGGCCACCTTCCACGAGGTCCACGGCCGTACGTATTCGCAGCGCTTCGACGACAAGCCGGTCCAGCTGGTCAACATCCGCGTGACCGGGGTGGGCGCGGTCGAGCACATCCGCATCGCCGAGATCGAGAAGGGCGACGCGGACGCGTCGTCGGCGATCAAGGCCACCACCCGCGCGCTGTTCTGGAAGAACGACTCGGCCGATCCGGAATGGGTCGACACCCCCATCTACGACCGCGCACTCTTCAAGGCGGGCAACACCTTCGACGGTCCCGCGATCGTCCAGCAGTTCGACTCGACGACCATCGTCGGCATCGGACAGAAGGCCACGGTCGACGCCGTGGGCCACATCATCATCGAGAGGAGCGCCTGACATGGCGAAAGCTCTGATGCCCACGGACGGCGTTTCGCTCGCCGCCGAGGCCAACCGGACCTGGAACACCGTCGAGGTCGACCCGATCACCCTGCGCGTCATCGGTGGTGCGCTGAACTCGATGGCCAAGGAGATGGCCCAGGTCCTCTACCGGATGGCCTACTCGAGCCTCATCCGCGAGTCCGAGGACCTCGGCGCCGGCATCTTCGACGTCAACGGCCGCGAGCTGTGCGAGTCGGATTCGACTCCGATGCACTGTGGTTCGATCCCCGCGTACATCCGCGGCGTGAACCGCAAGCTCGCCGGCACGTACAAGCCCGGTGACGTGATCCTGCACAACCACCCGTATCACGGTGCCGCACACTCCCCCGACTACGGCGTGATCATCCCGATCTTCTGGGAGGGTGAGCACATCGGCTTCGCCGGCTGCACCGGTCACGTCTCTGACATCGGCGGCAACTTCCCAGGTCTGTGCATGGACGTCGTCGACGTCTGGGCCGAGGGCAAGCTGATGGACTCGATGAAGATCTACGACGGCGGCGTCCGCAACGACATGCTGATCCAGCACATCCTGGACAACGTGCGCACCCCGGAGCAGAACCGCGGTGACCTCGAGGCGCTGATCGCCTGCTCGCGCATCGGTGAGAAGCGGTTCGTCGAACTGCTGGAGAAGCACGGGCTCGACACCGTCATGAGTGCAGCCGACCGCTGGATGGACTACTCGGAAGAGATGCTTCGCAGCCGGATCCGGCAGATCCCCAACGGGAGCTACGAAGCACCGATCGGCTACCTCGACGACGACGGCAAGAACCGCGGTGTGCCGCTGAAGGTCGCGGTCCGCGTGCAGGTCGAGGACGAAGACGTCCTCATCGACCTCACCGGTTCCAACGACCAGGTGCCGACGGCGTTCAACGTGCCGTTCGAGGGTTCGGTGCTGCCGGTCGCGGTCAGCGCCATCCGCACGATCCTGCTCGACGAGCACCTCACCGAGGAGTTCGTCCCGCAGAACGACGGTTGCTTCCGTCCGGTGCGCGCCTACGCGCCGGAGGGCACGATCTTCAACCCGGACTTCCCGGCGTCGTGCTTCGCACGCTTCTCGCAGGTGAACCGCATCTTCGACTCGATCAACCTGGCGCTCGCGCCGGTGCTGCCCGAGCGGGCGATCGCCGGTTCATCGGCCGCCCTGTGCGCCATCGCCTACTCCGGTCTGGCCGAGGACGGCGAGTCGTACTGGGTGTACATCGAGATCAACGAGGGTTCCTACGGCGCCCGTAACGGCAAGGACGGCATGGACGCCGTCGACGCCCTGATGGCCAATACCCGTAACAACCCGATCGAGGAGCTCGAGCTCAACCACGCGATGCGTGCCGAGCGCTACGAACTCCGCGACGAGTCACCGGCTCCCGGCCAGTGGCGCGGCGGCATCGGCAGCGTGCGGACCTGGTACATGCAGACCGACACCTTCCTGGGGTCGGAAGCCGACAACCGGACCGACCCGCCCGCCGGCGCTCTCGGCGGCGGCGGCGGCGCGTCGGGATCCTTCGTCCGCAATCCCGGTACCCCGGACGAGGAGGTGCTGTTCTCCAAGGTGACCCAGGAGGTCATCCGCGAGGGCGAGCGTCTCGAGATCCGGATGCCGTCGGGCGGCGGCTTCGGCGATCCGTTCCTGCGCGACCCGTTCGCCGTCCTCTCCGACGTGTGGGACGAGTACCTCACCGCCGAGGAGGCACGCCAGGACTACGGTGTCGTCGTGAACACCGACGACTGGACGGTCGACGCAGCGGCCACCGAGCAGCTGCGTTCGTCGCGGGTGGCGTCCTGAACAGTTCGACAGGAAGGGCCGGTGATTCTGTCGCCGGCCCTTCCGGCGTCGGTGGCAATCGGCCCGCTCGCTCCGCTCCCAGGGCGGGCGGGAGTTCCTCTGCCGAAATCGTCTCGCTCGCTGAGCATTTGAACACGGTCATCTCGTGGGTGCCCGAGGAGCTCGGCGTCGATCCCGGGGTTGAGTCCGGCCCGCTGTCCGGGGTGCGGATCGGTGTGAAGGACAACATCGAGGTCGGCGGGGTGCGGTCCACCTGTGGGTCGAAGTACTTCGCCGACCGGGTGGCGGAGTCCGATGCAGTCTGTGTCGGTGCGTTGAAGCGTGCGGGTGCGACGATCACCTCGACGTTGAACCTCGCCGAGTTCGCGGTCGGTGTGACGAGTCAGAATTCGGCCTCGGGCGGGCCGGTGAACCCGTGGGACCCGACGCGTGTGCCGGGCGGATCGAGCGGCGGTTCCGGTGTCGCGGTGGCGGCGGGAGTCGTCGATGTGTCGCTCGGTACCGACACGGGTGGATCGATTCGGTTGCCCGCCGCGTGCTGCGGCGTGACCGGTCTGCGGCCGTCGGTCGGCGTGCTCGACATGTCCGGGATCTTCCCCGTCAGTGCGGACTTCGACACCGTCGGTCCACTGGCACGATCGGCCGCTCTGGTCCGTGACACGTTCGCGGTGCTCGCCGGCACCGATCCGACGCCGCTGCGGATCGGACCGCTGCGCATCTCGATGCCGTGGCCGTTCGTCACCGACGACGTGGATCCGGCAGTACGGAATGCGATGACCGGCGTCGCGGACCTGCTTCGCGAACTGGGTCACAGCATCGTGAATGTGCCGGTACGTCACAGCGAGTCGGCACAGGACGTCGTCTACACCCTCATCTACTCGGATCTGGCGGAGGCCCACGCCGAGCGGTTGAACGATGAGCCGAGCCGGTTCCAACCCGCGACCCGGGAACGAATCCGTCTGGGCCTGAGCATCTCCGACGAGGAGGTCGTGGCCGCTCGGCGACAGCGAGACGTGTTCCGTGCCGGGACCGCTGAGCTGTTCGGCGAGGTCGATGTGGTCCTCACCCCGGCGATGCCCGGCGACGTCCCGCCGCTCGGTGGAGGTGATGCCGTTGTGGCGCAGGCGCGTCGGATGGGACAGCTCACCTACCCGTGGTCGCTGCACGACGGTCCGACCCTGGCGCTACCGGTGGGCGTGCATCCGTCCGGCATGCCCATCGGGGCGCAGTTGACCGCGGCGAGAGGTGGCGAGGGAACGCTGTTCGCACTCGCCGATCAGTTCCAGGCGCACACCGACTGGCATCGGCGACTCCCGCCGGTCCGGGTCGGTGTGGGCTGAACTCGGGCGGGGCGGGCCTGCTCAGCCCTGGCGTCTGAGCAGGTCCATCTGCTTGTAGACGTCACCCAGGTGGTCGAGGTGGCGTCGCATGAGGGTCATCGCCGTCATGGAGTCCCGCTTCTCTACCGCATCGAGGATGGCGCGGTGGTCCTCGTCGACGCACTTCCAGAAGTCCTCGGGCGCGGCGTCGCGGCTGAATCGACTGCCGATGACGCGGAAGACCGGCACGGTGATCAGGTCGAGAAGCGGATTGTCCGCGGCCCGGAGCAGCACGCGGTGGAACTCCTGGTTGTTCGCATACACCTCCGGACCGATCTCGCCCGAGGCGTCGAAGATGGTGGCGCGCAACTCTTCCAGGTGTGCGTCGGTGTGGCGGTACGCGGCCACGCCGGCGGCCGGGACCTCGGTGAGCTGCCGGACCTCCATCAGTTGGTCGACAGTCACGCCCTCGGCCGCCGCGAGCAGCGTGACCCCGGCTTCGAGGTGAGCGCTCAGTTGGCTGATGTCGGGGGTGGCGACAAACGTTCCACCGGTGACCCCGCGCGTCGTGTGGACGAGATTCTCGCTGGCGAGCGACCGGATGGCCTCCCGGACGGTGCTCTGCCCCACGCCGAACTCGGCCCGCAAGTCTGTGTCGGGTGGCAGCCGGGTACCGGGGGTCAGTTCACCCGCCAGGATGCGTACGCGAAGCGCGTCGGCCACGACCTGGTACGCCGGGCGTCGGCCAGACTTATTCGCTTCCGTCACAACATCTTCCGATCGTGGATGGGGTGTGATCCAACTTACCAGATCGGCGAGGCGGAGACGACGCTGCGCCAAGGGTTTTCGGATGCGGCCTGGCGGGGGTGGACCCCGGCGTGGTCAGCTCCGGTACGTCACGCCGGTCGTCGGCGCCCTGCTCGTCGAGTCGACGCCTCCACCTCGGCAATCGCGGAACGGAGCATCTCCGCGAAGTGGCTCCAGTACGCGGCCTCGTCGTCGTAGAACCGGATGGTCCGCGAATCGGCTGCTACCAACCGGGCGCCGTTTGCTCGGCTCTGCCAGTTCTCCCACTGGTCCTCACACACTTCGAGATAACCGGCGAGCGTCGCAGCGTCGTGGTTCTGAAATGCAGCGATCCTGCTCGGCATCGAAGTCCCCTCGTCCCGGTGTCAGTCGTGCACACGCTATGCCGTGGGTACGACAATTCTGAGGTGCGAGCGAAGCGAGCCAACGTCTGCTCCCTGAGGTGCGAGCGAAGCGAGCCACGAAGACATCCCAGGGGTGCAAGGTGTCAAGCGGCGAGGTTGGCGCGGTGGTTCCAGGCGGTGTGTTCGTTGTAGAGGGTGCGGTGTTTGAGGCAGCCGTGGAGGATGCCGATGAGCCGGTTGGCGAGCGCACGCAAGGCTTGGGGGTGGGACTTCTTCTGATCTCGCAGGCTGTCGTAGTAGACGCGGGCGCCGGGACTGCCGGTCAACGCGCTTTGCGCCATCGCCATGGCGGCGGCGTTGAGGCGGGTGTTGCGGATATGGCGGGCCAGCACGACGTGCCCTTTGCCTGAGGCGATGGTCCGTGGTGAGGTGCCGGCATAGTTTCTGCGAGACTTGGCGGTGGCATAGCGTTCGGGGTCGTCCCCGAACTCGCCAAGCATCCGGGCGCCGGTGATGTCACCGACTCCGGGCATGGACAGGTAGATCTCGGCGTCGGCGATGCGCTCTAAAAGACTGGGCCATACTGGTTTCCAGTTGATCAATTTGGGTGTTGAGCGTCGTCAGCATGTTCACCGTCACGGTCACGGTCGCCGCATACGCTGCGGTAAGTGCCTCCGGTGCGCTCAGATGACCGCCCCCACGCAGGGCCTGCTGGATCTCGCGGGCACGGGTATCGGTATTGCGTTGGCGGCCAACCTTTTTCAGAGCTGATCGGATCGCCGCGACCGTCAGTGCCGCTCCCTGTCGTGGGGTGGGAGCGCGACGCAACACCGCCAGGCAGTCTTTGTGGGCGAGGTCGCCGCCGAAGGCATCGACCGCGGCCGGATAGTAGGCGCCCAGTTGAGCGCGCAACACGTTCTGTTGTGCTGAGCGCGCCCACACCAGATTCTGATGCGTACGGGCCATCACCGTGATCGCCTTGACCTCGACGGTGTCGGCGGCGACCAATCGATGATTGTGCCGGTCGGTCCGCACCAGATCAGCCAGCGTTTTCGCGTCAGCCTTATCGGATTTGGTGCCCCCGACATGGTGGCAGTCGCGGTACCGCGACACCGACAACGGGTTGATCGCATACACCTGATAGCCCGCGGCGACCAGGGCGGCGACCCACATGCCGTGATCGGTTTCGATCCCCACCACCACCTCAGAGGGGTCGTGGGCGAACCGGGCGAGCAGGTCATGCATCGCCGTCACGCCGGCCGCGTTCTCGGGTAGTCGGCGGGTGGCCAGGGTGGTGCCGTGTTCATCCATCACGCACACGTCGTGATGATCCGACGCCCAGTCGTTGCCCACACAGATCATGTCGGTCGTTCACCTCGTCTTCGGTCGTCTCGATCGATCGTCGGTGTGAACCTTGGGGTGATCACCCTTGACGCGGCCTAATGGATCAGTGCTCACCCCACATGGTTCAGGGGGCACGACATCCCAGAAGCGTTCTAGTGGTGTGTCTCGCAATTGTCTAGCTCGTTGTTCGGTAGGCTGGGTTGATGAGTGCACCGGCAGCTTGTTTGCGGTTGACGAAAGCCGAGCGGGAGACGTTGGAAACGTTGGCGCGGGCGCAGACCGCGCCGCACCGTGAGGTGTTGCGGGCCAGGGTTTTGCTGATGGCCGCCGACGGCGAAGCGAATCGGGTGATCGCCGAGGAACTTGGGGTGACCGCGGTGACAGTGCGGGCGTGGCGCACGCGTTTCGCCGAGGACGGGTTGACGAAGTTCGGGCAGGTACGAGCTGGTCGGGGCCGTAAGTCTTCGATCAGTGAGGAGAAGGTCGCCGAGATCGTGCGGTTGACCAAGACGAGCACTCCACCCGGGCATACCCATTGGTCGTGCCGCACGATGGCCGCCCATGTTGGGGTGAGTCCGGCTACCGTGCAACGCATTTGGTCTGATCTTGGGCTTAAGCCGCATCGGGTGGACACGTTCAAGGTATCCAACGATCCGCAGTTCGAAGAGAAGCTGATCGATGTGGTCGGCTTGTACCTGACACCGCCGGACAAGGCGATTGTGCTGTGTATGGACGAGAAATCACAGATCCAAGCCCTCGACCGAACCCAGCCGTCGTTGCCGATGGTCACCGGCCGTGCCGCTACGATGACCCACGACTACAAACGCAACGGCACCACCACCTTGTTCGCCGCGCTCGACGTGCTCACCGGCACGGTGATCGGACAATGCTTACCCAGACATCGCCACAGCGAGTTCATCACGTTCCTCAACACCGTTAACCGTGAAGTCCCCAAGGGATTGCAGGTGCACGTGATCCTGGACAACTACGGCACCCACAAACATCCCGAAGTCCTGCGATGGTTGGAGCGGCACAAACGTTTTCACTTCCATTTCACCCCGACCTCGTCGTCGTGGCTCAACCAGGTCGAACGCTGGTTTCGGGAGTTGACCGACAAGAACATCCGCCGTGGGATCTTCGCCAGCGTGCCCGACCTCATCGAGAGCATCGAGGAATACCTCAACGCCCACAACGACAACCCGACACCATATGTCTGGACCGCAACCTCCAGGTCGATCCTGGCCAAGGTCGCCCGCGCCCGCGCCGCACTCGAACAAGGAGTTAGCTAAAACCGAGACACACCACTAGCGGGTGATCCTTACCCGGCCGGGCCACGGTCTTCGTGTAGAAATCCGACACCGTTTCAGGGTCTCGGAGTGGTCACCGGCCGGGAAGGCTCACACAAACCAGCATCCCCTGCAGGACGCCGATCCACCCCCATTAGGACGCCGATCCACCCCCATTAGGGTCTCGCAAGGCGTCTCACCAGGCCCTTCGTGGCTCGTCGCTATCGCTCCTCGCACCTCAGGGAGCAGGGGGTGGGTCGCTTGCGCTCCTCGCACCTCAGGGAGCAGGGGGTGGGTCGCTTGCGCTCCTCGCACCTCAGGGAGCAGGGGGTGGGTCGCTTGCGCTCCTCGAACCTCAGGGATCAATGGTCATGTCGTTCTTCCGGATTGGGGAGGGATCAGCCAGCACCGATCAGCACGGCGGTACCAAGCCAGACAAGCGCGACGACCTTCAGGACCTCGAAGCCGACGTAGACGAGGTGGGCGTGACTTCGAGGTCCGTCGTGTCCGGCGAGCACTGCGTCGGATCGCTTGGTCAGTGCCGGTCGGACGGCCACCAACTGAACGGCGAGCGCGGCAATCGCCACACCGGCGGTGATCGGCACGGCAGCGCCGGACCACGAGCCCCACACAACCGCGATCAGAATGCCGACCGCCCAGACGATCTCAGCCGCATTCAGCGCCCGGAACACCAACCGGCCGATGCCGAGACCGATGGGCAGAGTCACCCCGGGGGCACGGAACTTGAGCGGCGCCTCGATGAACGAGATGGCGAACACCATTCCGAGCCACAAGAAGGTCAGCGCGGTCACCACCGCGCCCGCGGTGCTCATCGGGCGCCGGTCCGGAGCAGTTCCGGTCCGAATGTCTCGTAGTGAATCCGGCTCTCGTCGACGTCGCGACCGACGAAGGCCTCACGCATCGACGACAGGAATCCGGTGGGACCGCAGAGCATGATGTGAGCATCCCTCTCGACGTCGAGGTTGTCGAGGGTCATCTGTCCGATGCGGATCGCGTCCGAGACGACGTGCGGCGAGGCGCTCTCGTACCACTGGATCAGCCGGCCCGACGGGAGCGAGTCGACCAGCGCAGCCAGCATGCCGCGGTGCGGCTGACGATCCCGCGAACGGTCGGCGTGGAGGACGGTCACCGGCCGGGTGTCGCGCTTCTCCGACAGGGCGGTGAGCAGCCCGATCACAGGTGTGCAGCCGATCCCGGCCGAAGCGAGCAGGAGCGGAGCGTCGTCGTCGGGCAGCACCAGGTCACCGAAGGGCGTGCTGACATCGAGGAGGTCACCTTCGAAGACGTGCTCGTGCAAATGCGCCGACACCTCGCCGGCGAGTTTGACACTGAACCGCCATCGCGACTCCGCCGGCGAGCCCGTGAGGCTGTACTGGCGGATCTGCCGGGCGCCGTCGGCCAGGGGGACCTGCAGGGATATGTATTGTCCAGGTCGGAATCTCGGCAGATCACCGTCGACTGCATCGACGGTCAGCGCGATCGTGTCGGGAGAGACCTGCACGCGGTCGGTGACCCGGACCTCACGCCAGACCTGCCCGGGACCGACGTCGGCGGCGGCATACAGTTCGGCTTCCGATGCGATGAGCAGGTCGGCCATGTCCCAGTACAGCTGATCCCAGGCATCCGCGACGTCGGGAGTGACCGCAGCGCCGAGCACTTCGACGATCGCAGCGAAAAGATGCTCGTGCACAACGGCATACTGATCGGCTGTGACCCCGAGTGAGGCATGCTTGTGTGCGATGCGGTCGAGGATGAAACGCTGGCGACGGACGTCGGGCTCGAGCTGGAGACGAGCGAACGCGGCTATCGAACCGGCAAGGGCCTGCGGCTGATCACCCGACTTCTGGTGCGTGCGGTTGAAGAGATTGTCGAGCAGATCGGGATGCGCGGCGAACAGTCCGCGATAGAAGCGCGGGGTGATCTCCGCAAGCGACCCTTCGACGGCGGGAAGCGTGGCGGCGATCGTCGCGCGTTGGGTGTCAGACAGCATGAGAACTCCTTTGTTCATCTGCTCATCGGGTTGGTGCGCAGGAAGAATGTGTGACGGGTCGAGCGCCGCCCCCGCTGGTTGAGCTTGTCGAAACCACCACCGCAGCAGGCGGTTACAGCGTCAGGTCGCTGTGGGTGCGGCAGCTTCGGATACCGGTCCGTCCCGCGGCGGCCGGGACGACAGCGACAGCAACACCGCGGTCGTCGGCTCGCGGGCGAGATCGGCGACCGTCTCGGAGTCGAGACTCTCATAGAATGCGGCGACCGCTCGGGCGAGGGACCCCCGGAGCCGGCAGGCGTGGCGCAACGGGCAGGGTTGTGCGCCTTCGCATTCCACGACCTCGCCGTCACCTTCGAGCGAACGGGCGAGCCACCCGACGCGGGCATCGCGGCCGAGTTCGGTGATCGTCAGCCCGCCGGTTCGACCGCGCCGAGCGTGTACGACGCCGAGTTCCGACAGCCTTCCGACGACCTTGGCGACGTGTGTGTATGGGACGGCGAGTTCGCGGGCGAGATCCTTGGTGGTAAGAGCTGTTGCAACAGAGTCATGTTGACCCGAGACGGCCAGCCGCATCACGACCCGGAGGCCGATGTCGGTGAAGCGCGTCAGTTGCATGTCGTAAGTAGAACACAAATTAGCACCTGAGATGCCAATTAAATGAGGTGACGCCGGTCACGCGAGGTGAGCCGGCCGGCTACTAGTCTGCGCCGACGCGGGCCGCGTGTGAGCGGTCCAGGCGTGGCCGTCGTGGTACCGGTCCACGTCCGGATACTGCGGGTCCGGGTACCAGCCACCCATCCCATTCCGTCCGGCGTCGACAGCCGAGTTCTTCGACTTACGGGACACCAGTACGACGATGCCGACGATCCCGGCACCGAGAACCGCCAGCAGCACGAGCAGGACGGCGAGCATCAGGATGATCGACATGCACGTACCGTACCGAGACCGGCGGGCGGCGCCACCGGGCCGACGCTCCGATTCCGTCGAATGACGGACCGCCAATGGGGTCAGCTCCGACGGTCTTCACCGTCGTGCCCATGCGTCGCGCGCGGCGGATCATGATGGCGGCGTTGTCGATCGCGGCGCATCCCGGGTCGTTGTTGAAGTAGACGTAGACGTCACACGAATCGTCGAAGGACTCCGACAGACGGCGTAACCAACTGTCGATCGCCCGGGTTCCATAGCTCATCGGTCGTCGAGACGTCCCGTCGTGAAGGCGCAGGTATCCGAAATCGGCTGTGCGCCAAAGAGGGTTGAGGATTCGGTTCTTCCGGTCGGCCCAGCACAGCGCCGCGTTGTGCCGCTCGAGGACCGTCCTTGTCTCGTCGCACCACCAGGACTCGCGCCGGGGTTCGACGGCGACCTGCACCGACGTCGGAAACCTCGCGAGCGTCTCGTCGAGGGCGTCGGGGATGGCGCGGAGAGTGGGCGGCAACTCCGAGGAGCACCGGTCCCAGCCGGCCGTCGAGCCCGGCCGACCGATCGAGGAACCGCTGGACCGGTTCGGCCGGCTCGTTGAGCCGTTTGATGTGCCCCAGATAGCGACTCATCTTCGCGGCCATCCGGAAGTCGGCGGGGACCGTCTCGGCCCAGCGCTCGAACGCCTTCCGCTCGGGCAACCGGTAGAAGGTGTTGTTGACCTCGGCGGTCGGGAATCGCCGCGCATAGAAGTCCAGCCACAGTCGTTGTGGGAGCTTCTCGGGATAGAAGGCACCGCGCCAGTCCCGGTACTGCCAGCCGGAGGTGCCGATGAACAGCATCGCGCAACTATCCGTTCGGGACGGGGCTACGAATCCCGTCCACGACGAGTACCCGGTATGCGCGTGGGTGTCGACTCACGGCTCGTGGGTACCCGTCGGTGGCACATGCCAATCACCGAGACGGGAGTACACATGACCAAGCTGGCGATCATCTACTACTCGGCCACCGGACACGGCACTGCGATGGCACAGGTGCTGTCGGATGCCGCTGAATCCGCCGGTGCCGAGGTCCGAGTCCGCCACATTGCCGAAACCCGGGACCCGCAGACGTTCGCCGAGAACCCGGCCTGGTCGGCCAACTACGAGGCCACCAAGGACCTACCCGCCGCGACCGGCGACGACATCGTCTGGGCAGACGGCGTCATCTTCGGGAGCCCGACGCGGTTCGGCAGCACGGCTTCGCCGTTCCAGACATACATCGACTCTCTCGGGGGACTGTGGGCCGAGGGCAAGCTCGCCGACAAGGCCTACGCCGCCTACACCTCCAGCAACACCGCCCACGGCGGGCAAGAGACTACCCTCACCGCTCTCTACACATCGCTGATGCACTTCGGCGGCATCCTCGTCCCGCCCGGGTACACGGACGGACTGAAGTTCGCCGACGGCAACCCGTACGGCGTCTCCCATGTCACGGGTCCGGAGAACAAGAACGAGCTCGACGACGCGACGAAGGCCGCGCTCGAACACATGGCGGAGCGGGTGGTGCGGATCGCGGGCCTCCTCGCTGCCTGATAGTCGTCGCTCACGAGATCCGTTCCCGCTCAGCCGTTTGGTTCGGGCGGGGACGGATCTTGTGAGCGCGCGGGTCGCCGTAATCGAGTTGACAGCGAAGGTTCGGCGGTTCACCATCGGTCCTCGTGTCTGTCAGTGTGTCGCCCTCCGGGCGTGAGGAGGTCGTCGGCGTCGTGCGCGCCGACGGTTGATTAACCCGCTCCGATCGGCGCGCGTCCCCGCAGTTGTGGACCGCGCCGGTCGAATCGTGCACTCTTTTTCCTCCTCCGACACCTGAGGTGTATCCACTCATGCATTCCTTGACCGAAACCCAGATCCGTTCGTCGTTCGTCAACGCCTCGCTGCGCGAACGCAAGAGCGTGACCCTTCCACCCGACTTCGACGACTTCGACTGGGAGCGAATCGATTTCGTCGGCTGGCGCGACCCGAAACTACCGATGGTCGGATACGTGGTCATCCCGACCGACGACGACGTCGTGGGCATCATGCTCCGTCTCGGTGGCCGCCAGCCGCGAACCCGGCCCCTGTGCTCGTTCTGCGAGGACGTGCACCTGCCCAACGAGGTCGCCTTCTTCAGTGCGAAACTCGCCGGCGCCGCGGGACGCAAGGGCAACACGGTCGGGACGTTGATCTGCTCGAACTTCGAGTGTTCGGCGAACGTCCGCGCTAAGCCGTCGGCCATCTTCTCCACAGACGACCCCGAAACCGTTCGGCAACAACGCATTCAGGCATTGCGGAGCCACCTCTCCGGCTTCGCAGCGCGGGTGGCGAGCGGCGACAGCTGACGCGCGCCACTGCTCCCCGAGCTGAGAGCCGCCGAAGTTTACGGAGCCGTGTCATCCCGCCCCTGAGCAGCGAGCTTGCGAGCGGATCCCCCGCGCCCTGAGGAGCGAGCTTGCGAGCGGACCCCCGCACCCTGAGGAGCGAGCTTGCGAGCGGACCCCCGCACCCTGAGGAGCGAGCTTGCGAGCGTATCCCCTGCTCCCTGAGGAGCGAGCTTGCGAGCGTCACGAAGGGTCTTGGTGAGATGCGTGGCAGACCCTTCGTGACGCGCCCTCCGCAAGCTCCGGGCGCTCCTCAGGGAGCAGAGCGGGACAGTGGTTCCGCGGCTCTTTCGGATCAGGGAGCAGAACGGGCCAGCGGGCCTGCGTGTTTGTCGACTAGAGGGAGCGTGGGGGTGGGACCGGGTGTCCGCTGAGCTTTCGGCCGACGGTCAGAGCGGCGATAGTGGACCCATGACGTCGCTGTTCATCCGAGCGCTGCAGACCCACCAATGGCTCTACGAGCATTCCGGCGGACTCGTCGGCCACCGGCTGCTGATGGGCAATCCCACGCTGCTGCTGCGCACAATCGGCCGCCGCACCGGGGAGGCCAGGTGCAATGCGCTCACCTATGCGCGCGACGGCGAGGCCTACCTGGTGGTCGCGTCGAACGGCGGATCGCCGCGACCACCGGGGTGGCTCGCCAACCTCAAGGCGCACCCCAACGTCGAAGTCCAGGTGGGTCGTCGTCGGATTCAGGTCACCGCGCGGGCGACCTACCCCGATGACCCGGACTACGCCCGGCGCTTCGTTCTCGTCGATGAAGTCAACAAGGGTCGCTACGCCGGCTATCAGAAGAAGACGACGCGCCCACTCGCCATCGTCGAGCTGACGCCGCGCTAACAGCGTGCCGTTCCGATGACTATCGACCGGCCCGCCGGTCGGTATCTGGGAGACAACGTCAACGACCCCCGGGAGAAGCATGCGCACGCTGGCGATCACCCAGAACATGACGCTCGACGGTTCGATCGAGATGTTGACCAACTGGTTCGACCCGACCGTCGAGGCGCCGGACCTCATGGCCGAGTCCCACCGGCAGGACGCCGAGGCCGATGCGCTGCTCGTCGGCCGGCAGACCTTCGAGGACTTCCGCGGCTTCTGGCCGCACCAGACCGACGACGCCACCGGGATCACCGACTATCTCAACACCGTGGACAAGTACGTGGTGTCGAGCACGATGACCGACCCGGAGTGGCAGAACTCGACGGTGCTGTCCGGCGATGTCATCGACGAGGTGACCGCACTGAAGAACGCCGACGGCAAGGACATCGTCGTGACCGGCAGCATCAGTCTCTGCCACACGCTGATCGGAGCCGGTCTCGTCGACGAATACCGGTTGTTCGTCTACCCGACCGTCCAGGGGTCGGGAAGGCGTCTGTTCCCGGACGGCCTGGAGATCCCGACGCTGCGGCTCGTCGACACCAAGAGTTTCGAGCTGGGCGTCTCGCTGCTGCGTTACCGAACGGTGTGACCCTGTTCAGGCCGGCTCGGAGTTGATCTCCGCGAACGCACGGTCGCGGATCGCCGCGAGATCCATCCCGTACGTCAGTCCGTGAGACTGCTCGTACTCCTCCAGCCGCGCAGCCGCCCGGTCGTAAAGTCGGCGGGCGCCGACGGCATTGCCGCGACGATGGTGCGTCAGTCCGACGCAGAGCTGGGCCAACCCCTGCCACAGCGGACGCTCTTCCGGCGGACACGACTTCCAGCGGGTCTCGAACACCTCGTGCGCGGAGAACGGCCGCCCGTCGTCGAGCAGTTGGCACGCGAGCGCGATCGTCTCGTCGGGCGGCAACGGCTCCTCGGACACGGGTTCGACGCCCCGCTCGCCGTACGGCAGCGGCCGCCCCAGCTCGTCGCGCGGCCGGGCCTGACGGGCGCGGCCATCGGGGTCGCGATCGCGGTCGTCGGACACCGAGCACCTCCTGGGCCGTGTGATCGCATCCTGTCGGTCAACCGGTCTCACGCAGTCGACGCAAGATCTGTGAACGACAGGACGGTACCCATCTGAAGGGTCCGGAAACGAGAAAAGTCAGGCTGCCGTGTGCAACCTGACCTTGTCCGCTCATGGTGGGCGAAGGGGGACTTGAACCCCCACGTCCCGAAGGACACTGGCACCTGAAGCCAGCGCGTCTGCCATTCCGCCACTCGCCCGTGGCCACCGATGTTCCGGTGGGCATGTCGTCGAACTGGGTGTGTCCGGCGACTGGACGACGATAGCAGCACGCCGCCACCGAAACAAAACTCGATCTCCGACGTTGCATTTGTGCAGTACGTCGGGTTACGTCAGATGCCGAATACACACCAATGGGACAGGTGTTGCAGACGGTGCACCAGTTGCCTTGGTGGCACAGTTGGCCGTTGATGTCGCTATCATCAAACAAGGCCAGATGCACGGCGACACGCTCTATTGCCGCGAAAGGAGGTCTCGGTGGGGATCCTGCAACGACTGGAACGCAAGCTCGAAGGTGCAGTTGACGACGGTTTTGCCCGTGTCTTCGGTGGTCAGGTGGCCCCGCAGGAGATCGAGAACGGGCTACAGCGAGAAGCCGAGGAGTCGCTCGAGAACCTCGGTGACGGTACGGTCCTTGCGGCCAACAGCTACACGCTGCTGTTCAGTCCCACCGATCATCAGCACATCGCTGCGGAATACGAGCTGAACCGCAAGACTTTCTCGAAGCATTTGGAAAACTTCATCAAGGACAACGGGTGGCAGACCTACGGCAAGGTCGTCGTAGAGTTCGAGCAATCGCCGTCCTTGCACACGGGGATCTTCCGCGCACGCGGCACGGTGAACCCGGATGCGCGGCCCCGCCCGGTGGCGGCGCGTTCGGAACAGCCGCACGGTGCACCGGTCCCCGGCCCGCCGGCCGGACGCCCGGCCCCTGTTCCCCCACCTACCGACGCCCCCGACCAAGGAGCCCCCAAGATGACTCAGAATCCCGGATACGACCAGCGCAGGGGCGCCGATCCCGCGTACGACCAGTACGGCCAGGGGTCAGGACAGCAGGGCGACCAGGGTTACGGCCAGCAGGGCTACGACCAGTACGGTCAGCAGCCCGGTTACGACCAGGGATACGACCAGCAGGGTTACGGCCAGCAAGGCTACGACCAGGGTTACGGCCAGCAGCCCGGCTACGGACAGCAGGGTTACAGCCAGCAGGGCTACGACCAGCAGGCCTATGGCCAGCAGCCCGGGTACGGCCAGCAGGGCTATGAGCAGCAGGGTTACGGCCAGCAAGGCTACGACCAGGGTTACGGTCAACAGCCCGGCTACGGACAGCAGGGTTACGACCAGCAGGGCTACGGACAACAGCCCGCCTACGACCAGGGTTACGGGCAGCAGGGCTATGAGCAGCAGGGCTATGAGCAGCAGGGCTACGGCCAGCAGGCGTACGGTCAGCAGCCCGCCGGGTACGACTACCAGGGCGGGTACGACCAGGGTTACGGCGCGGGCCGGCCGGCAGCGGGGTACGCCCCGTCGTCGATCACGCTGCTGCTCGAGGACGGCAGCAACCGCACCTTCCAGCTGCACGAGGGATCCAATGTGATCGGCCGCGGACAGGACGCACAGTTCCGTCTTCCCGACACCGGCGTTTCGCGCCGGCACGTGGAGATCCGCTGGGACGGCGCGACCGCCATGCTCACCGATCTCAACTCGACCAACGGCACCACCGTCAACGATCTCCAGGTGAACACCTGGGAACTCGCCGACGGCGACCGCATCCGCGTCGGACACTCCGACATCACCGTTCGGTTCCAGTAGACCCGCATACGCCGAGCGCACGCCCACCGCGGGCGCGCGGCAGTCGACACCGGCCAGAGACCACTCCGGCCGGTTGATACTGAACTGTCATATCCGAATGACCGGGTTCGGCGGATCTGCCCATAAGATGCAGTCGGGTCCGCTCCTTTCGATCGGCGGTCCGACGACTGCTGCCGCGGGTACGACCCGACCGAGACGGAACGCGCTGGAGGTGAACACGACATGCAGGGCTTGGTGCTGCAACTGACCCGCATCGGGTTCCTGTTGTTGCTCTGGTTGTTCGTCTTCGCCGTGATCCGCACCCTGCGCGCCGACATCGCGTCGGCCGGCGGTCTGCGTATGCCCCGGTACTCGGGCGGCTCGGAGAAACGACGCCGCGGTGGTGGCGTCCGCGGCGCGGCCCGCTACCTCGTGGTGACCCACGGTGCACTGGCGAACACTCGGATCAGCCTCGGCCAGCAGCCGGTCCTGCTCGGACGCGCGGACGACTCGACGCTCGTGCTCACCGACGACTACGCCTCCGAGCGGCACGCGCGGCTCTCGCGACGCGGCGACGACTGGTACGTCGAAGACCTCGGCTCCACCAACGGCACCTACCTCGACCGTTCCAAGGTGACGACCGCGGTCAAGGTGCCGCTGAACACGCCGATCCGCATCGGCAAGACCGTGATCGAGTTGCGCCCGTGACACTTGTGTTGCGCTACATCGCGCGCAGCGACCGCGGTCTCGTTCGGTCCAACAACGAGGACTCCTTCTACGCGGGTCCGCGCCTGCTCGCACTCGCCGACGGCATGGGCGGCCACGCGGCCGGCGAAGTCGCCAGCCAACTGGTCATCCGCGCGCTGAGCACGCTCGACGACGACGAGCCCGGCGGCGACCTGCTCACCCAGCTCGACAGCGCCACCCGCGCCGGCAACGAGGCGATCGCCGCGCAGGTGCAGGAGTCACCCGAACTCGACGGCATGGGCACCACGCTCACCGCGATCCTCTTCGCCGGTAGCCGAATCGGGTTGTGCCACATCGGCGATTCTCGCGGCTACATGTATCGCGACGGTGCCCTGACCCAGATCACCCGCGACGACACGTTCGTCCAGACCCTCGTCGACGAAGGTCGGATCACCGCCGAACAGGCACACACCCACCCGCAGCGTTCGCTGATCATGCGCGCGCTGACCGGCACCGAGGTCGAGCCGACCCTCACCATGCGGGAAGCGCGCGCGGGTGACCGGTACATGCTCTGCAGCGACGGCCTGTCGGACGTCGTGACCGAGGACACCATCGCCGAGACCCTCGGCTCCATCGCTGACCCCAAGGAGTGTGCGGACCGCCTCATCGAGCTCGCACTGCGCGGGGGCGGCCCCGACAACGTGACCGTCGTCCTCGCCGACGTCGTCGACACCCAGTACGGCGACTCGCGACCGATCGTCGGCGGGGCGGCCGGCGCCAACGAGGAGATCTACACCCCCGATCCCGCCACCGCCGCGGGACGCGCCGCGGCACTGCGCCCGCCGCCTGCCGAACCGCAGCGCCCGACGGTGCTGACCGAGGACGAGCCCCCCGCCAAGCATAAGAGCAAGTACCGCCGCTGGATCGTCGCCGGAGTCGCGCTGGCCGTGATCGTCGCGCTCGTCGTCGGAATCTTCGTCGTCCGCGCCATCGTGCGCAGCAACTACTACGTGGCCGCCGACGACACCGGCGATGTGCTCATCTACCAGGGTTCACCGGAGAAGGTCTTCTTCCTGTCGATGAGCAACCCGGTGCAGCGCGTCTGCGTCGAAGATCTCGACCAGGCGGAACCGAGCTACACGTTCATCTCCTACGACGCCTCCTGCGAGTTCCCGCTCAACGTCGATGACCTGGTGTCGGGACCTGCCCAGTCGGTCAAGAACGTGATGATCCGGAACAAGAGCGAAGAACAGATCCAAGGCGTCGTCACCGACGAGCTCACCTTCCGCTGCGACAACGCACCCTCGTCGCCCTCCCCCGCGCCGACTCCCCCGGCACCGGCACCGTCGGAGTCGACGCCGAGCACCGATCCGTCCGCCCCGGCACCCCGCGCCACCGCGGCGCCGGCACCGGGCATCCCGCAGCAGGGCGCCACCGAATCGGTGGCACCGTCCACCGGCAACGCCGGGCCGGCCGACACGCCCGCACCTGACCAGGACGCCGTCACGAGCTGCCGGCAGCAGGTGAGATGACTCAAGCCGCGCCCGCCCCGCACGCCCCGCCACGCCAACCCGCCACGAGCACCGGCCGCAACGCCGAACTGCTGCTCCTGGGATTCGCCATCGGCCTGGTGACGGTGGCGCTGCTCATCGTCCAAGCCGCCCAGGGCCAGAACCTGACCTGGGACATCCTCAAGTACGTCGCCGCGTACACCGCACTGTTCGGGGTCGCCCATCTGGTGGTTCGCCGCTACGCACCCCACGCCGATCCGATCATGCTGCCCGTCGTGGCCGTCCTGAACGGTCTCGGCCTGGTCCTGATCCATCGTCTCGACCTCGGCACGGGCAACACCGGGGAGTCGGTGAATGCCACCGAGGCGACCCGCAACGCCGATCAGCAGTTGCTGTGGGCAGTGCTGGGCATCGTGGCGTTCTCCGCGGTGCTCATCCTGATCCGCGACCACCGGACACTCTCGCGGTACGCCTACACGCTCGGCCTCGGCGGACTGGTCTTCTTGATCATCCCGGCGATCCTGCCCAGCGCGTTCTCGGAGATCAACGGGTCGAAGAACTGGATCATCACGCCGTTCTTCTCGATCCAGCCCAGTGAGTTCTCCAAGATCCTGATCATCATCTTCGCGGCCGCGGTGCTGGTCTCCAAGCGTGATCTGTTCATCACCGCCGGTCCGCACGTGCTCGGTGTCGACCTCCCGCGCGCCCGTGACCTCGGTCCGCTGCTGGCTGCCTGGGCCATCGCCATCGCCGTCATGGTGGTCCAGAAAGACCTGGGTACGTCGCTGCTGATCTTCGCGACCATCCTGACGATGCTCTACGTGGCCACCTCGCGCGTCGAATGGCTGGTGCTGGGCATCGGGCTCTTCGCGATCGGCGCGGTCTTCGCGTGGTCGATCTTCTCGCACCTGCAGACCCGGGTCTCGGTGTGGCTGAACCCCTTCGAGGACTTCGACGGCTCGGGCTACCAGATCGGGCAGAGCCTGTTCGGTCTGGCCACGGGCGGACTGTTCGGCACCGGACTCGGTTCGGGCCGGCCCAACATCGTGCCGTTCGCCAACACCGACTTCATCATCTCGACCATCGGCGAGGAACTCGGCCTGGCCGGCCTCACCGCGATTCTGCTGCTGTACATGATCTTCATCCACCGCGGTCTGCGGACCGGCATCGCCGTCCGCGACAGCTTCGGCAAACTCCTGGCGACCGGTCTGGCGTTCACCATCGCGATGCAGATCTTCGTCGTCGTCGGCGGCGTCACCAAGTTGATCCCGCTGACGGGTCTCACGACGCCGTTCCTGTCCTACGGCGGATCGTCGCTGCTGGCCAACTACATCCTGGTCGCGTTGCTCATCCGGATCTCGAACGCCGCGCGGGAACCCGATCCCGGGAAGAAGCGTCCCGCGGCCAAGCCCGTCGAGGCACTGCCGACGCAGGTGGTGAAGCGTCGATGAACAAGCCGATCCGCAATGTGTCGATGGCGGTGATCGTGATGATCATCGCCCTGCTCGCCAACGCCACCTACGTGCAGGTGTTCAAGGCCGACGCCCTCAAGACCGACCCCCGCAACAATCGGGTGCTGCTCGACGAGTACTCCCGGCAGCGCGGCCTGATCACGACCGCCGACGGCACGGTGATCGCGTTGTCGGTGCCGATCGAGAGCCGCCTGAAGTTCCTGCGCCAGTACCCGCGGGAGGGCGCCGAGGCGTTCGCCCCGGTCACCGGTTTCTACTCGTTCCAGTACCTCGCGAGCCAGATCGAGCACTACGAGAACAGCATTCTCAACGGCTCCGACGACCGGCTCTTCGGTCAGCGGTTCATGGACATGTTCTCCGGGCGCGACCCGCGCGGCGGCAACGTCGTCACGACGATCAACCCCAAGGTGCAGCAGGCCGCGTACCAGGCCATGCTCAACGGGCCGTGCGACGGTCCGTGCCGCGGGGCCGTCGTGGCGCTGCAGCCGAACACCGGCAAGATCCTGGCGATGGTCTCGACGCCGAGCTATGACCCCAACCGGCTCGCGAGCCACGACCAGGAGGTCCGCGAGAGCAGCTGGGAGGCGTGGAACCGGCCCGGCGACACCGCGCAGCCGATGCTCAACCGCGCGATCAGCCAGCTCTACCCGCCCGGCTCGACCTTCAAGGTCGTCACCTCGGCCGCGGCCCTGCGCGACAACATCACCCCGGGCATCCGCCTCACCGCAGCTCCGACCTTCCCGTTGCCGGGCACCGACGTCTCCCTCCCGAACTACGGCGGCGAGACCTGCCCCGGGTCGTCGGGCGGAACCGTGTCGCTCGAGACGGCGTTCAAGTACTCGTGCAACACCGCCTTCGCCGAACTGGTGACCGAGAAGATGTCCGACGCGATCCCCAAGTTCACCGAGACCGCGAGCCTGTTCGGCCTCGACCAGCCCGGCCCGGACATCCCGATGCCCGTCGTCGACTCGACGGTCGGGCAGATCCCGTCCCTCGACGTCCTCGCACAGGCGTCCATCGGCCAGCGTGACGTCCGGCTCACCCCGCTACAGAACGCGATGATCGCCGCGACGGTGGCCAACGGAGGTGTGCGCATGCAGCCGTACCTGGTCGACAAGTTGCAGGCCGCGGACCTGCGGACCCTGCAGACCACACCGCCGACGACGGCCAACAAGCCGATCACGCCCGAGCAGGCCGCCGAGCTGACGTCGATGATGATCGAGTCGGAGCGGTCGACGGCCGGCGCAGGCGGCCCGGTGTCGATCGCGTCGAAGACCGGTACGGCGGAGAGCGGATCGAGCACGGACACCCCGTTCTCGTGGTACATCGCCTTCGGACCGTCGTCGAACGCACAGATCGCGGTGGCCGTCGTGGTGGAGAATGGACAATTCGGCGCGGACTCGGTCGGAGGGACCGTCGCGGCGCCGATCGGACGAGAAGTGATCAACTCACTGGTGGGAGGTGGCAGTCGATGAGCCTGCAGAACGGCACCACCATCGGCGACCGGTATCGACTCATCCGCCTGATCGCCACGGGCGGCATGGGCCAGGTGTGGGAGGCGCTCGACACGCGCCTGAATCGTCGCGTCGCGGTGAAGGTCCTCAAGGCCGAGTACACCAGCGATCCGGAGTTCATCGCGCGGTTCCGCGCGGAGGCCCAGACCACCGCGAAGCTAAACAACCCCGGGATCGCGAACGTCTTCGACTACGGCGAGACCCCGGATTACAACGGCGGCGACCCGCTCGCGTACCTGGTGATGGAACTCGTCGACGGTGAGCCCCTGAACTCGGTGATCTCCCGCCTCGGGCGGTTGTCGCTGACCAACACCCTCGACATGCTCGAGCAGACCGGCCGCGCCCTGCAGGCCGCGCACAGCCAGGGACTCGTCCACCGCGACGTCAAACCCGGCAACATCCTGATCACCCCGGTGGGCCAGGTGAAGATCACCGACTTCGGCATCGCCAAGGCCGTCGACTCCGCCCCGGTCACCAAGACCGGGATGGTCATGGGTACCGCGCAATACATCTCCCCGGAGCAGGCCACCGGCGACGAGGCGACCGCGGCGTCGGACGTCTACTCGCTCGGCGTCGTCGGCTACGAGGCCCTCACCGGGCGTCGTCCATTCCTCGGCGACGGTGCGATCACCGTCGCGATGAAGCACATCCGGGAGGCACCGCCACCCCTGCCGACGAACCTGCCGTCCGGGGTCCGCGAGCTCATCGAGATCACGATGGCCAAGGAGCCGCGGCAGCGTTACGCCAACGGTGGTGAGTTCGCCGACGCGGTCGCCGCCGTGCGTGCCGGGCGGCGTCCGCCGCGACCGGGCGCGATCGCCGGTGCCGCGGCAGGCGCAGCGGGAGCCGCCGCGCTCGGCGCCGCAGTCGCTCGTGGGGCCACCCCGACGGGTGCGGCCTCGCGGCCGGTGACCCCTCGGCCGACGTCGCGGACCGCGGTGGCGCCACCACCGCCGGACAACAGCTGGACCACCGGTCAGAAGGTCCTGGCCGGCATCGCGGCCGCCCTTCTCGTCGGTGCCATCGGGCTCATCGGGTTCTATCTGGTGAACAGCGGGAACGGGGACGCGGCGACACCACCGCCGCCGTCGACGACGGTCGTCGAGACCACGACCGCGGTGGAACCGACGGAGGAGCCCGACGAGCCGACCACGACTCGACGCACGACCCGTACGACCACCAGCGAAGAGACGTCCAGCGAAGAAACGACGACGGAGACGACCACGCCGCGTCAGCAGACCGACACCTCCGAGCCGCCGCCGGACCCCGGTGCCGCCACCGGCACCCCGTGTTTCCCCGGCGTACCGTTCTCACCGCTGTGCTGATGGTGCTGTGTGTACGAGCCATGCGTTTGAGCCGATAGTTTCCGAATGACCCGTTCTGACCACAGATCCTGAGGGGCGAACCACCGAGGCCGATGTCGACACCACACCACCTCTCCGACCGCTACGAACTCGGCGAAACGCTGGGTTTCGGTGGCATGTCCGAGGTGCACTATGCGCGCGACCTGTTGCTGCACCGCGACGTCGCGGTGAAGGTGCTGCGTGCCGACCTCGCCCGTGACCCGTCGTTCTATCTCCGGTTCCGCCGCGAGGCCCAGAACGCGGCGAAGCTGAACCACCCCACGATCGTGCAGGTCTTCGACACCGGCGAGGCCGAAACCGAGGACGGCCCGTTGCCGTTCATCGTGATGGAGTACGTCGACGGTGACACCCTGCGAGATGTGTTGCGCGCCAACGGCCCGATCTCGCCGCGACAGGCGATGACGTGGATGGCCGATGTCGCCGCGGCGATGGACTTCTCGCACCGCAACGGGATCGTCCACCGAGACATGAAGCCGGCGAACGTGATGATCGACAAGTCCGGCGCCGTCAAGGTCATGGACTTCGGCATCGCCCGCGCGATGAGCGACTCGACGTCGACGATGACCCAGACGTCCGCGGTCATGGGTACGGCGCAGTACCTGTCGCCCGAACAGGCCCGTGGCATCAAGGTCGATCCGCGCAGCGACATCTACTCGATGGGGTGCGTGCTCTTCGAACTGCTCACCGGCGAGCCACCGTTCACCGGGGACTCGCCGGTGGCGGTCGCACACCAGCACGTGCACGAGGATCCCCCGTGGCCGTCGCACGTCCGGCCGGAGATCCCGCGCGAACTCGATTCCGTCGTCCTCAAGGCGATGAGCAAGAACAAGGACAACCGGTATCAATCAGCGGCCGACCTGCGCGCCGATCTGATCCGGGTGCTCGCCGGTGGCAAACCGTCGGCGCCGATGCTGCTCTCGGACGAGGAACGCACCGAGTTCATCGACACCGGACCGCGCCGGCCCACCCGGACGGAGACGACCGGTCCGCGCCGGCCGATCGCGGGCCGCACCTCGAACGGCAACGGCGGAAACCACCGGCGTGACGAGGACACCGAGGAGACACCCCGACGCCGCTCACGGCTCCTCATGGCCGGCGCGCTGCTCGCCGTCGTGGTGCTCGTCGGAGGTCTCTTCCTGTGGTCGCCGTGGGGTTCGGGCTCGGCGGCGCAGGTGTCGGTGCCGGCGGTCTCCGGACTCAGCTCCGACGACGCGCAGGCCTCGTTGGAACGGGCCGGCTTCGAGGTGCGTGTGCTCGAGGAACCGAGCCTCGACGTCGGTGTCGGTCTCGCCACGCGGTCGACCCCGGGTGAGGGCGTGATGGCGGCCGAGGGCTCCGAGGTCGCGCTCTATGTCTCGACGGGTCCTCAGCGTGTTCGATTGCCGTCGGATCTCGTGGGCAAGACGCCGGCCGAGGCGTTGGATCAGCTCAAGGTGCTCGGGTTCACCAACGTGCGAACCGACCGCGTGGACTCGACGACCGAGATGAAGGACAAGGTGGTCTCGACGGCACCGGCCGTCGGCGCCGAGGTCCCGGTCAACGGTGCGGTCGTCGTCAACGTGGGCAACGGCCCGCGCGAGGTGACGGTCCGCGATGTCGTCGGCATGTCCCAGAGTCAGGCACGAGCCGTGCTGGAAGAGCTCGGCATGATGGTCGTCGTGGTCGCGGCCGACTCCGAGCGTCCGGCCGGAGAGGTCATCAGCACCTCACCGGGTCCCGGGTCGACCACAGAGCAGGGCAGCACCGTGCAGATCAGCGTGTCGCGGGGCAACCTCTTCACCGTCCCGAACCTCCGGGGCAAGACGCCTGCCGAGGCCCAGGCCGATCTCGAGCGGGCCGGCTGGGAGCGGTCGACGCTGACGCGGCAGACCCGCAACGTGCCGCTCGGCAGCCCCGACGACGGTCGCGTCGTCGGCCAGGAGCCGAATCCCGGGTCCCAGGCCCGCAAGAGCGGTTCGATCACGATCATCGTCGGCCAGGCGAGCCTGCTGCCCAACTGAGCTTCTCTGCTGGTTGAGCCGGCACCGAGCGGAGCCGCCGGGCCGAGCAAGCGACGAAGGAGCGCGCCGAGGTCGAGGAACCGAGTCTCCGCTGGTTGAGCCGGCACCGAGCGGAGCCGCCGGGCCGAGCAAGCGACGAAGGAGCGCGTCGAGGTCGAGGAACCGAGTCGAAACCACTTCGGTGACCTCGCCACCGAAGTCAGCCGACCGCGGTCGCCATCTCGGCTTCGAGGGCGGCCACGCGGGTCTCGTCGATCTCGATCCCACATGTCTTGAGCCAGTTGGCGAGCATCCGGTGACCGCCCTGGGTCAGGACGCTCTCCGGGTGGAACTGCACGCCGTGGATGGGTAGTTCACGGTGGGCCATCGCCATCACGATGCCCGACTCGGTGCGTCCGGTGACGACGAGTTCATCAGGGATCGTCTCGGGGAGCACCGTCAGCGAGTGATAGCGCGTGGCGGTGAACGGATCCGGCAGTCCTTCGAGCACGCCCGCGTCGTCGTGGAAGACCAGTGAGGTCTTGCCGTGCAGGAGTTCCGGTGCGCGGTCGACGGTGCCGCCGAACGCCGCACCGATCGCCTGGTGTCCCAGGCACACACCCAGCAGCGGCAGTTCCCGTTCGGCGGCGACACGGACCATCGGCATCGTCGCGCCGGCCCGCTGCGGCGTGCCGGGACCGGGGCTGAGCAGGACGCCGTCGAATCCGGCAACGGCCTCGCGCAGATGGTCGGGATCAGCCGGGGAGAGTTGCGGGTCGTCGTTGCGCCACACGACGGCCTCGACGCCCAGCTGGCCCAAGTACTGGACCAGGTTGTAGACGAAGCTGTCGTAGTTGTCGACCACCAGAATGCGACTCACGCGAGAAAGGCTACCGCCGAAGCGGGTGGTCGGCGTCGGCGACCTGGTGAGATACCGTAGATCTCGAGTGTTTGCCAGTGGCGGGGACGAGCTCACCTTCTCCCGCCCGCGTACGACCGCCCCGGCGGTGCCGCACAACAGAGGAAGTCATGCCGAAGTCAAAAGTCCGGAAGAAGACCGATTACACCATCAACCCGGCCAGCCGGACGCCGGTCAAGGTCAAGGCCGGCCCTTCGAGCACCATCTATGTAGGCGTCATGCTCGGCCTGATGGTGCTGGGTCTCGCCTGGCTCGTCGTCTACTACCTGGCCGCCACGCCCACCGCGTACGGCGGCGAGGGCCAGGTCCTGCATTGGATGGCCGAGCTCAACTCGTGGAACTTCCTGATCGGTTTCTCGCTGATGGTGGCGGGCCTGTTGATGACGATGCGTTGGCGGTAGACGCCGACGGTCGTTCGCGTGTCGAATGCGCTGAGCTGCTGAAACACACGCGTGTAAGTTATCCACACTGTGGAAATCACATGTGTGTAAGTCATCCCCACTGTGAGTAACTCCTGTGGATAACTCCGAGGTCTCTTACACACACGCGTGGGCGACCCCCGTCGGCGCCGGTCTGGCCGGCTGCCTCGGCGGCGTCGCGTTGGTGGTGGCGGCGGTCGTCGCCGCCGCCGATCCGGCCGGCATGGTCCTGATGGGCGTCGCCGGGATTCTCCTTCTCGTGCTCGGCGCCTACACCCTGCTGGTGCGTCCCCGACTGGCCATCACATCGGGGCCGAACCCCGCTCTGGTCCTCGGGACCTTACGAGGCCAACGGACGTACCCCCCGGAACGCATCGAACGGATTCGGACGCTGTCGATCCGTCGGGTCGGCCGGCGGGTCGGACAGTTGGAGATCGACGTTCTCGACGACGACGCAGCCGGCACGACCGCGCACGACCGCGGCGTCGGCCCTCGCGACGACACCCGACTCGTGGTCTTCAGCCGCTGGGACCTCGGGACCGACCTGCCGACCGTGGTCGACGCGCTGCGCGACGCCGGCTTCGTCGTCGACGAGGGATAGGTCGCGCCGCAGCTCAGCGGATGTAGACGAGCCCGTCGTACGCGACGCCCGCGCCGATGCCGAGCCCCAGCGCCACGACGAACAGTGCGGCGAGCGCGATCCAGCCGACACGACTCGCGGCCTGGGGAGTCCGACGACCCGCGGGCAGCACAGCGTCGGGGAGGTACACGACGGCCGCGGTGGCGGCCGCTCCGAAGGCGAGCCCGCCGAGATGTCCGAGGACCGAGATGCCGGGCAGGGAGAACGACAGCACCACGTTGAAGCCGATGATGAGCAGAACCGGGACCGGGGACACGCGGGCCTTGAGGATGATCACGAGCATCGCGCCCATGAGTCCGTAGATGGCTCCGGAGGCTCCGGCGGTCAGGGCGCGGTCGTCCTCGAAGAGCATGACGGCAGCGCTGCCGCCGAGCAGTGCGATCAGGTAGACGGCCAGGTATCGGCCGATGCCGAGGGCGAGTTCGAGATCGCGGCCGAGGATGTAGAGCGACAGCATGTTGACGGCCACGTGCATGACGCTGAAATGCAGGAAGCCCGCGGTGAGGAGACGCCAGTACTCACCGGCTGCGACGTCGCTCTTGAGGAGGTCGCCGGCGGCGAAGATCGCCGCACCGCCTGGATCGCCCACTCCGGCCTGGAGAACGCACAGCGCGAAGATCAGCAGGTTGACCGCGATGAGCGCGTACGTGGCGTAGGGCTGCGTCGGGGCCGTGCGGGTGCGCGCCATCACGGGGACACCGCGGCGTGGGCCGCCGAGCGACGGCGACCGTTGCACGCCGTCGTTGCGGAGGCATTCGAGACAGTGCTGGCCGACCGATGCCGGACGCAGGCACTCGGGACACGCCGGCCGTCCGCACCGGCTGCAGGACAGGCCGGTGGGACGGTCGGGATGCCGGTAACACACCGCCCGCTGCGGGGCGGTGTGTTCCGGAGAGGTCAGTTGACCTCGATCTTCTCGATGACGACCTCGTCGAGCGGGCGGTCGCTGCGGTCGGTCGACGTCGTGGCGATCGCGTCGACGACCTGCTGCGAAGCCGGATCGGTGACCTCACCGAAGATGGTGTGGCGACGGTTGAGGTGCGGGGTCGGGCCGACGGTGATGAAGAACTGCGAGCCGTTGGTACCCGGGCCGGCGTTGGCCATCGCGAGCAGGTACGGACGGTCGAACTGCAGCTCCGGGTGGAACTCGTCGCCGAACTGGTAGCCGGGGCCGCCCATGCCGGTTCCGGTCGGGTCGCCGCCCTGGATCATGAAGCCGGAGATGACGCGGTGGAAGACCGAGCCGTCGAAGAACGGGCCGGAGTTGCCGCCGGACGCGTTGGGCTTGCTGTACTCCTTGCTGCCGTCGGCCAGCCCGACGAAGTTCTCGACCGTCTTGGGTGCGTGGTTCGGGAACAGGTCGACCTTGATGTCGCCGCGATTGGTGTGGATGACTGCGGAGCTTTTCGGTGTAGTCATCCCTCCATCCAACCACTCACCCGGATCCGCTGGTCGGGACACGGCCCCGAGGTGCGCAGATGCACCGGGCGGGGTGGCAGCGGCGCACACCGGCTGGCACTCTTGAGCCCATGTCCAAGAACTACCTCTTGACCGCGCTGGGTGTGGTCGCCGCGTCCGTCACCGCCGCCGTCGTCGTCGGCTCGCTGCGTCGCGCCCGACGCGTGGTGGCCCCGGTGTCCCCGACCGTCCCGCGGATCGAGGAGGTCCGCGAGGCGCTCGCCGAGAGCACCGAGACGCAGGCTTCGTGACCCGCCGCGGCCGACGCGACACCGGGCCGCTCGCCACGCACGGGTAATTTGGTCTCGTGACCTCAGACGACGAGCGCTCCCCGAACCCGCCGCCGGGGTCCGGCGGCGCAGACGACCGGACCCGCGAGTCCTGGTCGGCGCCCGAGAGCTCCGCACCGACGAGCAACCCGGCGCCGTGGGAACGGTCCCCCGCACGACCTGCGGGCTCGCCGACCTCGTCGCAGGGAGCCGACGCTCCCGACCGTTCCGACGGCCGGCCGGCGCCCCGCGGTGACTTCACGCCGCCGCCGGGGGGTCGACCACCCACCAGACCCGGGCCCCCGCCGGGCCGGCGACCGGCCCCGCCGCGCGGTGACTCGTTCGGGACGTCTGGTCCCTCCGGGGGACCGCACCCGCCCGGTGCGCCGCGTCCGCGGCCGAGCGGCCCCGGGCCCGTGCCGGCCGGGCCGGTGGCGGGCGCAAACCCCACCGTGCAACGCCCAGGCGGCAATTCGTCCGGCCCGGGTCCGCGACCGCCGATGCCATCCGGTCCGCCCGGACGCCGACCCCCACCCGGTCAACGCCCGGGCCCGGGAGGAGTGCCGTTCGCCAAAGGCGCTCCGCCACAAGGCAATAGGCCCACAGATGGCTCCCGTCCACCCTTCGCCGGGCCCCGGCCGGGTGCAGCCCCGGGCGGACGACCCGACTCCGCCGGTCGGGATTCCGACCGGGACGATCACGCGACACAGGTGGTGGGTGCGGGCGGGCTGGCAGTCGGTCTGTCCGGCGATCCGTCTCCCGACACGCGCGTCGTGGACGGTCCCGCCGCGGCCGGCACACCCGCTGTCGCCGACCGCCCGGACACCGAGACCTCGGGCCCTGCCTCCCCGGCGACCCAGGCCTACTCAGCAGTCGAACCCGCCAAAAGTTCGGAGGACAGCGTGGCTCCCCAGTCCGGTGCCGGTCCGCGCGTCAATCGGATGGCGTTGTGGGCCCTGGCGTTGTCGATCCTCGGGATCACCTTCATCGTGGGACTGGTCCTCGGATACCGTGCGCGCACCCAGATCCGGCAGCGTCGCGAGGTGGGTCTCCCCTTCGCCACCGCCGCCATCTGGGTCGGCTGGGCCTACGCCGGGGTCTTCGTCTTCGGGCTGCTCGTCTACGGGTGGATTCTGTTCATCGCCTGAGCCGGACTCACAAGCGGCGAGCCGCCCATCCGGCCCCTGAGGAGCGAACACGTCACCCCGCCCCCTGAGGAGCGAGGTTGCGAGCGTCCCGAAGGGTCCGCCGCCCCGGCATCACGAACACGGCCGCGAGGAGGGCGCACACGAGAAGACCGGCCGTGAGGAGGTACGTGTCGGCGATCGCCGAGGCCAACTCGGGCGCGGCGTCGATGCGTTCGGCGGGACTCAACGACATCGCACCTGCCACTCCCCGCCGGTCGACCGCCGTGCTGCGCGAGTTCATCAGGGCCGCAATGGTGGCCGTGATCGCGGCCGACGCCAGCGCGACGGCGAACTGGTTCGAGGTCGTGAGGATGGTCGTGCCGCCCGGGGTGTCTGCGCCCTCGAGGTCGCGGGTGGCGGCCGTCATGGTGGGCAGCATCGTCGCGCCGACACCGATCCCCATGAGAGCGAGGATCGCGACGACGGCCGGGTAGGGGGTCGACTCGTCGAGCAGCGTGGCCATCAGAATCATCGCCGTCGTCGACAGCACGATGCCGCACATCGCAACCCGTCGCGGGTCCACGGAATCGGCGACCCGCGTGGCGATCTGGAGAGTGATGCCGCTCAGGAGCGCGGGGAGGACGAACAGCATGCCCGCGGTCGTGGCCGAATCGGACCGGACCGACTGGACGTAGATGGGCAGGATCGTCATCGACCCGAAGTACGCCCCGGCGAAGAAGATCATCACCACGACGCCACCGCGTAGACGCGCGTGCGCCAGCAACCGGAGATCCAGGACGGGCGTGCGGCTGCGCAGCGATCGTCGGACGAAGTAGCCCAGGAGGACCAGGCCGATACCGACCGGGACAAGTATCGATGCCGCGAGCAGCGACCCGGTGTCCCCGGCGCGGGACAGGCCGAGAACCAGGAACGCCCCGCCCGGTGACAGCGCCGCCACGGCTCGCAGGTCGATGCGCGGCATGCGGCGCGTGGCGGTTCGGGGGAAGAACCGCCACGCCAGGACTGCCGCAATCAGGCCGAGGGGCACGTTCACCGCGAAGACGACGCGCCAGCTGCCGTGGTCGACGAGTACGCCGCCCAGCACCGGACCGAGCACGGGACCGACGAGGGTGGGCAGTCCGAGGATGGCCATCATCCGTCCGCGCAGCGCCTCCGGCACCGCCTGCAGCGCGATGGCCATGCCGACGGGTTGCAGCATCCCACCACCGAGCCCCTGGAGCGCACGAAACACGATGAGACTGCCGATGTTCCAGGACAGGGCGGTGAGGAGCGAACCGAGAACGAAGACCAGGAGGGACGCGCAGTAGACCCGTCGGCCGCCGAAGCGGTTGCTGGCGTAGGCCGACAGCGGCATGACCGCGACAAGGGCCAGTGCATACGCGGTGGTCACCCACTGCACGCTGGACAGCGGCGCGTCGAATTCGGTGGTCAGTTGCGGGAGCGCGACGGTCACGACCGTCACGTCGAGCATCACCATGAGGGTCGGGACGACGAGGATGAGGCCGATGCGCCGGCTCGCCGGGTCGAGTGTGATCACGACGACGAGCACACAACCTCAAGTTCAGTTGAAGTCAAGGGCGGTGTGAAATCCCGCGTCTTGGGGCAAGGTGGAGAGATGCCGGACAACGAGAAGCCCACATGGACCACGACCGACGACGAAGTGAAGGCCGACCCCGACATGCGGAGCGACCCCGACGAGAATGGCGGGCCGGCCTCGGCACTGCCCACCGCAGGGGACACCGAGATCGGCGAGACCGACCGAATCCGGGAAGACAAGGCGTCTTACGACGGAGCGCAGCCACCGGCCGACCACACTGACGAGGGTCACGCGGTCGGCGGATCGGAGGGCACGACCGATGGCCAGTGACACCCCGTCCGGACAGAAACGCACCATCGTGCTCACCGGCGCCAGCGACGGGATCGGCGCAATTGCCGCGCGATCCCTGGCCGGACCCGACACCGATCTCGTCCTCGTCGGACGCTCGGCGAAGAAGCTCGCGCCGATCGCCGCCGAGACCGGTGCGCGGCAGTTCACCGCCGACTTCTCCGCGCTCTCGGAGGTGCGGGATCTCGCCGCCGAGATCAACTCCGCCGTCGGGACCATCGACGTCCTGATGAATAACGCAGGCGGGACGTTCGACGCGTCGCACCGCACGTCCGACGGGCACGAACCCAACTTCCAGATCAACCACCTCGCGCCGTTCCTGCTGACCCACCTCCTGCGGGATCGACTGGCCGCGGCCCCGCAATCGCTCGTCCTGAACACGTCCAGCGTCGGCAACCTCTTCGGGAAGGTCGACCTCGACGACCTGGATTTCGAGAAGCGCCGGACCCTCGCGATGCGGCCCTACGGTACGGCCAAGCTGATGAACATCCTGTTCACACGCGGGATCGCGCAGCGCTGGACCGGTGACAAGATCTATTCCGCCGCAGTGCATCCCGGACCGGCGGCAACGAGCTTCGGCCGCGACTCGCGCTTCGTCGGGCTCGCCTACCGGTCTCCGCTGACGCGCCTGGTGACCATCACCCCCGAGCAGGGAGCTGCCCCGCTCATCGCCCTGGCCGAGCGCGGCGCCGACCCGACGGTCAACGGCGTGTACTTCGATCGCCACAAGGCCAATGGTCGGGAGAACCGTCAGGCCCATGACCAGAAGCTGATCGACGGGTTGTGGCTGCGATCGGCGGAACTCACCGGTTTGACGTGACCTGACCCGTCTCCCCCGCCCTGACCTGGGCCGTGGCCGAGACCGCGGTTGTTCTCTACGTTGGCGGTCGGAGACCGACACCGTCTACCTGGACACAGGAGGTTCAGATGACACGCAACATTCTCTTCATCATGACCGGCGCCGGCAGCTGGACGCTGAATGATGGCTCGAGCCACAAGACCGGGTTCTGGGCCGAGGAGGCCGTCGCGCCGCTGGAAGTGTTCCGCGCGGCCGGCTACAAGGTGACCGTAGCCACTCCGAACGGCGCGAAGCCACCGGTCGACGAGACGAGCCTCGCGGTCGAGAGCATCGGCACACCTGAGCGCGCCGCGGAAATCCGCCATGTCGTGGAGACCGCTCCGGAGCTGCAGAAGCCGATCGCGCTCACCGACGTTCGCATCGCCGACTACGACGCCGTGTTCGTCCCGGGAGGCCACGGACCCATGGAGGACCTGGCCGTCGACGCGGACGCGGGAGCTCTGCTGATAGCGGCCGACGAGGCGCAACTGCCGCTCGGAATCGTCTGTCACGGTCCGGCGATCCTGTTGGCGGCGAACAACTCCGACGGCGTCAACGCGTTCGCCGGCCGCACGGTGACCGGCTTCAGCAACGCCGAGGAGGAACAGGCCGGGCTCGCCGACAAGGCTCCCTGGCTCCTGCAGGACCGACTCACCCAGGCGGGGTTCAAGGTCACCCTCGCCGAACCGTGGACGGTCCACATCGAGACCGACGGCAACCTGCTGACCGGCCAAAATCCCGCGTCGTCGGAATCCTTGGCACGCACCCTGCTGGATCGCCTCGAGAACGTGCCGCAGGGTTCCAAGTAGCACCTCTTGCCCCTCGAGGTTCGAGGAGCACACCCTCTGCTCCCTCAGGTGCGAGGAGCACACCCCTGCTCCCTGAGGTGCGAGGAGCGCACCCCTGCTCCCTGAGGTGCGAGCGAAGCGAGCCACGAAGACATCCCAGGGGTGCAAGGTGTCAAGCGGCGAGGTTGGCGCGGTGGTTCCAGGCGGTGTGTTCGTTGTAGAGGGTGCGGTGTTTGAGGCAGCCGTGGAGGATGCCGATGAGCCGGTTGGCGAGCGCACGCAAGGCTTGGGGGTGGGACTTCTTCTGATCTCGCAGGCTGTCGTAGTAGACGCGGGCGCCGGGACTGCCGGTCAGCGCGCTTTGCGCCATCGCCATGGCGGCGGCGTTGAGGCGGGTGTTGCGGATATGGCGGGCCAGCACGACGTGCCCTTTGCCTGAGGCGATGGTCCGTGGTGAGGTGCCGGCATAGTTTCTGCGAGACTTGGCGGTGGCATAGCGTTCGGGGTCGTCCCCGAACTCGCCAAGCATCCGGGCGCCGGTGATGTCACCGACTCCGGGCATGGACAGGTAGATCTCGGCGTCGGCGATGCGCTCTAAAAGACTGGGCCATACTGGTTTCCAGTTGATCAATTTGGGTGTTGAGCGTCGTCAGCATGTTCACCGTCACGGTCACGGTCGCCGCATACGCTGCGGTAAGTGCCTCCGGTGCGCTCAGATGACCGCCCCCACGCAGGGCCTGCTGGATCTCGCGGGCACGGGTATCGGTATTGCGTTGGCGGCCACCCTGTTTCAGAGCTGATCGGATCGCCGCGACCGTCAGTGCCGCTCCCTGTCGTGGGGTGGGAGCGCGACGCAACACCGCCAGGCAGTCTTTGTGGGCGAGGTCGCCGCCGAAGGCATCGACCGCGGCCGGATAGTAGGCGCCCAGTTGAGCGCGCAACACGTTCTGTTGTGCTGAGCGCGCCCACACCAGATTCTGATGCGTACGGGCCATCACCGTGATCGCCTTGACCTCGACGGTGTCGGCGGCGACCAATCGATGATTGTGCCGGTCGGTCCGCACCAGATCAGCCAGCGTTTTCGCGTCAGCCTTATCGGATTTGGTGCCCCCGACATGGTGGCGGTCGCGGTACCGCGACACCGACAACGGGTTGATCGCATACACCTGATAGCCCGCGGCGACCAGGGCGGCGACCCACATGCCGTGATCGGTTTCGATCCCCACCACCACCTCAGAGGGGTCGTGGGCGAACCGGGCGAGCAGGTCATGCATCGCCGTCACGCCGGCCGCGTTCTCGGGTAGTCGGCGGGTGGCCAGGGTGGTGCCGTGTTCATCCATCACGCACACGTCGTGATGATCCGACGCCCAGTCGTTGCCCACACAGATCATGTCGGTCGTTCACCTCGTCTTCGGTCGTCTCGATCGATCGTCGGTATGAACCTTGGGGTGATCACCCTTGACGCGGCCTAATGGATCAGTGCTCACCCCACATGGTTCAGGGGGCACGACATCCCAGAAGCGTTCTAGCGGGTGATCCTTACCCGGCCGGGCCACGGTCTTCGTGTAGAAATCCGACACCGTTTCAGGGTCTCGGAGTGGTCACCGGCCGGGAAGGCTCACACAAACCAGCATCCCCTGCAGGACGCCGATCCACCCCCATTAGGGTCTCGCAAGGCGTCTCACCAGGCCCTTCGTGGCTCGTCGCTTGCGCTCCTCGCACCTCAGGGACCAGTGGGTGAGTAGTTCTCTCGGATCAGCGAGCGGTGAGGGGCGCTCCGCTCGCACCTCCGAGCGCAATTGTCAGTGCCGAGAGTCGTACGGCAGCAACGCCATTTCGCGTGCGTTGCGGATCGCGGTGGCTACCTGGCGCTGCTCCTGCGGGTTCAGCCCCGTGAGGCGTCGGCTGCGGATTCTGCCCTTGTCGGACAGGAACTGCCGCAGCAGCGCGACATCCTTGTAGTCCAAGGGATTACGACCGTCGACCCGCACGCCTTGTGCGATGAGCAGGTTCCGCTTGCGCTTCGCCGGCACTTCCTCGCGCTGACGTTGTCTTCTGTTGGCCATCACTGTTCCTCGTTCTCGTGGGTCCGGATCACCAGCTGGACTTCTGGATTCCGGGTAGTTCGCCGCGGTGCGCGAGTTCGCGGAACCGCACGCGCGACAGGCCCGCCTTGCCGATGTACCCGCGGGGCCGGCCGTCGACGGCATCCCGGTTGCGCAGTCGAGTCGGACTTGCGTTGCGCGGCAGCCGTTGTAGGCGTCGTAGCGCTTCCGAACGCTCCTCGGGCGTCGAACTGGCTGCAACGCTCGCGCGCTTCAGTTCGGCGCGGAGGTCGGCATACCGCGCGACGACCTCGCGGCGCTGTTCGTTACGGACGATCTTGGACTTCTTGGCCATCAGCGGTCCTCTCGGAAGTCGACGTGGGCGCGGGCGATGGGGTCGTACTTGCGCAGCACCATCCGGTCGGCATCGTTGCGGCGGTTCTTCCGGGTCACATAGGTGTATCCGGTCCCGGCGGTGGAACGCAGTTTCACGATGGGCCGGATCTCGTTGCGCGCCATCAGACCTTCTCCCCTCGGGCACGGATCTTGCGCAGCACCGACTCGATGCCGTGCTTGTCGATCGTCGAGATCCCCTTGGCGCTCACGCGCAGCGTCATGTACCGCCCCTCGCTGGGCACGTAGTAGCGGCGGCGCTGGATGTTCGGGTCCCACCGGCGCGACGTCCGCTTGTGCGAATGCGACACCTGCTTGCCGAAGCCGGGTACCCGACCGGTGACCTGGCACCTCTTGGACATGCTGCCTCCTGTTCTTATCGACAATGATTGGCATTAACTGTGCGGCCACGGTACCGTCGTCGAAGCACAAATGGAAATCATTCTCAATAGAACGGAGTAGAGTCGTGCTCGACGATCGATCCGCGAACCACCCGCAGGACGCCCCGGGCGACCAACGGACCCCGGTCGTGCTGGTCACCGGGCTCGACGCGTCGTCGATCCACCGGGTGGGCGACGCGTTGGAGTGCGGCGGCGTCGGCAGCGTCCAGGTCCACCACGACCTGACACAGGTCGAGGACGGCCGCGTCGTCCGGACCCTCAGCTGGCGGGGCCCCGACGGTCGCAGCCACCATGACGTTTGCATCGTGGAACTGGCCCACGGTTGCATCTCGTGCACCCTGCGCGAAGATCTGCTCCCTCTGTTGCGGCGGCTGCATCGTCGACCGTCGGTGAACCGGATCGTCCTCACCCTCGATCCCGTCCTCGAACCCGAGCAGGTCGCCTGGTCGATCGAGAACGTCATCGTCTCGGACGTGCCGGGGTTCGACGACGCCCCGGCGGCCGCCGACGTCCGCGTCGATCTCACCGTTGCCTGTGTGGCCGAGGATGATTGGCTGACCTCGGCGACCGGCGATCTCTCACTCGCCGAAGGTGGGCACGTCGCACTCGACGACGACCGCACCCTTGCCCAGGTGGCGGTCGGTCAGGTCGCTTTTGCCGACGCGCTGGTGGTCGCGGCATGCGACCCGACCGTCCGCGACGCCTGGGCGTCCGCGCGACTCGTCGCCGTCCTCAAACGGCTCGCGCCGAACGTCCCGATGATGTTCGAGTTGCCGCAGCGCCCGATCACACCCGTCCTCGCCGAACAACTGCTCGCCGCGGTACCGCCCCGTTCACGTCGCGGACGCATCGACGGTCCACACGACCCTCTCCTGGCGGGCGAGCCGCCACTGGAATCCGACTGCGGGGTCACGTGGGTCGAGTTCCACAGCGATCGACCGCTGCACCCGGGTCGCTTTCACGAGGCGATCGACGCCCTCCTCGACGGGGTCGTCTGTGCCCGCGGGCGACTCTGGATCGCCACCCAACCCGACGAGGCGCTCTGGCTCGAGTCGGCCGGCGGCGGACTCCGCGTCGCGCACGGCGGTCCCTGGCTCGCCTCGATGACCGACGACGAACTCGTGCAGGTACCCGACGAGCGACGGGCTCTCGGTGCACTGCGCTGGGACGAGACCTTCGGCGATCGGCACACCTCGCTCGTCGCGCTCGTCCACCAGGGCGACCCCACGAAGATCGAGGAGGCCCTCCGCGGCGCCTGCCTGAACGAGGTCGAATTCGCTGCCGGACAACAGTTCTGGTCGACCTTCGACGATCCCTTCGGGCAGTTCCACGCCGACCCGTGCGATGACCTCGACGTCGGCGAGTCGACCGTGGACGCGATCCCCGGCGTCGACGCTGATCCCCGGAACAACTGACCCGCACCGACCCGCATCTCACCGGAAAGGACCCACATGAAGAAGGGCATCCACCCCGATTACCACCCCGTCGTCATCCGCGACGGTTCGACGGGCAAGGAGTTCCTCACCCGATCGACGGCGACATCGTCGACGACCGTCACCTGGTCCGACGGCAACGAGTACCCGCTCATCACCGTCGATGTCACCAGCGACTCGCATCCGTTCTACACCGGGGTCAACACCATCACCGACGTCGCCGGCCGGGTCGAGAAGTTCCGCCGGCGCTACGCGCACCTGAACAAGGACGACTGAGGGACGTCGATGGGCGACGTCAGTTCTTGTCGTCCTTCGGTTTTCCGTTCCCCTTGTTCTCGCTCTTGCCACCACCGCCGTTGCCACCACCGCTGTTGCCCCGCCCGTTTCCGCCGCTTCCGGCCGGTCCCTCCTCGGTCTGGGGGGTGTCGATCTCCGTCGCGCCGGTCGGCAGAGGGATCGGCGCGGGCGCGTCGATCGTGCTCGGCGGTGGAGTCGGCCGTGATTCGGTGGTCGAGGACTCGGCGGCCGGCAGGGAGGTCGGGGTCGCCGGAACTGGGGTGTCGTCGTCGGATCCGGTGGCGATGACGACGACGGCGACGAGAAGGGCGGTCAGAAGAGCGGCGGCGCCGCCCAGCACCGCGATCGACGTTCGACGTCGGGAGCGGTTCGGCCCTTCCGGAAGCGAAGCCGTCCCCGAGGCGGTGCGAGTTGGCGGGGACGGTGGCGGCATCGGCGCCGTGAGCCGACTCGTCCCGTCCGGGCCCATGTGGTCGCCATGCCCGGCCAGCGCCGCGCTCATCGCCGCAGCACTCGGAAACGGCACGGTGTCACCCGGACGCATGGCCCGGTCGATCGTCTCGCGCAGTGCCGGCGCGACATCCGGACGGATGTCGGCCAGCAGTGGCGGCGGCGCGTGCAGGATCGCGTGCGCGACGGCGGCAGGGTTGTCGTGGTCGTACGCGCGGCGACCCGTCAGAGCCTCATATGCGACGACCGCAGCCGCGTAGAGATCGTCGGCCGGTGTCGCCGCCCGGCCCAACACGCGACCGGGACTGAGGTAACAGATGGTTCCGACCACTTCTCCCGTCGCCGTGTGCGCCATCCCGGCCGTCTTGGCGATGCCGAGATCGGCAACCTTCACCCGGTCGCCGGACATCAGCAAGTTCGCGGGTTTGATGTCGCGGTGCAGCACCCCGGCGGAATGGGCGGCGTACAGGGCGGCCAGGACGTCCTCGAGGATCGCGGCGACGCGGTGGGGCGGCAACGGCCCGCCGGCCATGAGATCGCCGACCGTTGTGCCACTCAGCCGTTCCATCACGATGTACGGCGTTCCGTCGTGCTCGCCGAAATCGTGGACGGCGACGATGTTGGGGTGGTTGAGCGCGGCGGCCGCCCGCGCCTCTGCGATGAACCGGTCACGTGCGACCGTCGGGGTCTCCGGCTCTGAGCGCAGTAGCTTGATGGCGACCGACCGGTGGAGTCGCCGGTCCCACCCGTCGTGGACCACCGCCATGCCACCGCGTCCGAGAACTCCCCGGATCTCGTAGCGTCCGTCGAGCAGGTCTCGGTCCACCTGTTCACGGTAGCGGGTGCCATTCCCGGCCATCGTCGACCCGGAGCCGGAGTCGGACGGCGTGATCTCAGCCCGGCAGCAACCCGTCGACCAGCGCGTCGACGATGTCGTCGACAGGCACATCCGGGAGCAGCGGACCGGTCAGCTGGTCCAGCAGGAGGCCGTCGACGGCGTAGTGGAAGAGGGCGATCTCCCGTGCCGACCCCGGTAAGCCCGCTTGTTCGTTGAACGCCACGTCCCCGGCGAAACCGGTCCGACGCCATTCGCCGATGATCTCCGCGACCTCAGGGCGTCGAATTCCTTCCAACCGGAGTTCGATCAGTGCGATGGTGACAGTCCGGTTTGCCATCAGACGCTCGACGATGTTGCGGAGATACTCGGCGAAGAGCTCCCGCGTCGGTGTGCGTCCGGCCCGCTCAGCGATGAACTCGTCGCTCGGTGCCAGTCGCTCGTAGATGCGCTCCACCAATCCGGTGAGAAGTGCTGAGCGAGAACGGAAGTAGTTCGTCGTCGTACCGAGGGGCACGCCGGCCGCCCGGTCCACCGCGCGGTGGGTGAGCCCCCGCGCGCCGGCGTCGGCGAGCACTTCGAGACCCGCGTCGGCCAGCGCACGTCGGCGGTCATCGTTGCGGGCCATGAGAAAACGATAGCGCAACCACTACATGTGCTGTAGTTTCTCAACCACTACATCTGAAGTGATTGGGGAACAGCATGCGTGAACTCGTGTACTACGTGGCCGTGAGTCTCGACGGGTATATCGCCGGACCGGACGGCCAGTTCGACGCCTTTCTGATGGAGGGCGATCACATGGACGGCATCAACGAGCGGTTCGCCGACACCATCCCGACCGACTACGCCGCCGCACTCGGGATCGACCAGAGCACAGGGATGTTCGACACCGTCCTGATGGGAGCCGGTACCTATGCCGCCGGGTTGCCTGAGGTGACGAGTCCGTATCGTCACCTCGACCAGTACGTCTTCACCCATCAACAACGCGAACAGGTCGACGGCGTGACGTTCACCGACCGCGACCCGGTCGAGCTGGTGCGTGAGCTCAAACAGCGCAAGGGAAAAAACATCTGGCTCTGCGGAGGCGGCGACCTCGCGAATCAGCTGGCCGACGAGATCGACCGGTTCGTCCTCAAACGTCAGCCGGTGATGTTCGGGAGCGGCATTCCGCTGATGGCGCCCGGCCGGTACGCGCCCAGGAGGTTTCGACGCGTCAGCGCACACGACTTCGACACCGGCGTGTCGATCGTCGAATACGCCGCAGCGTAGGAGCGGACCTACCTCAGCACCGTGAGCGCGTCGTCGAGTGAGACCAGGTCGGCCATCGTCACTATTCTCTTGGCGCCATGGAGTTCCGTCGCGGCGCGGATGGCGGCCAGCGCCGTCAGTTGGCCCGTGGCGTCGGACTGCCCCGTCCCGGAGGCCTCCCGACGCTCACCGGTGCGCCGATTCTCGGCGATGACGTGCCAGGCATCGGAACCAAGGGGAGGCGCCCACGTCAGCGTGCTGCGCAACGCCGGCACCCGCCCGATCAGGCCGAGTGCCGCGGTCATCGGGGCCGAGCTGAGAGTGAGATACGACCGGACCACGCCGGGTCTGTCGCCGAGAAGGACATGGTCGGGGAAGTCCGCGCGTAGGTAGCGCCGGGTCCGGCCGTCGGGTCCGGTCGCTTGCCGGCTTTCCCGGAGATTCCGCACCGGCCGAGTCTCCGGCGGGCAGTGGACGTCGGAGCCGACCAGTCCGACGGTCCACGCGACCGCGGCGGGACCGTGTTTCTCACCCGCGCCGAGCATCACGAACACGTCGAGGTCGTCGCCGGAGCGAGAGTCGAGTGCGGCGGTGAGGATGGTGCTGAGCCCGGGCGCGAGGCCTGCCCCCAGGACGACGGGTCCGGTGGCGGTGGCGCGTAGTCGGTCGAGATAGGCGCCGGAGGCCGAGATGTCGACCAGCGGCGTCTGCACGATCGCGGCTCCCAGCTCCGGGCGTTCGATGCCGGAGGCGTTGACGACGACATCGTGTTCGGCAGCGAGTTCGCGCAGGGTCGCGAGGTCGGCCCGCAGATCGATCCGGGCGTCCCCGCGCGCCGTGCGGCTCGTCACGGTCACGACGTGACCGTCCTGCTCGAGTTCGCGGGCAACGACGGTGCCCACCGCACCCCGCCCACCGAGAAGGAGGACCCGTGGGTTCGCGTGCTCGTTCGATTCGTTCATCCTCACCCAGTTCGTCGATACCGACTGCCGAGGACCATCCTCGCGGACAGCCGTCTCGTTCAACGGTGATCCTCGCGTACGCGTCGCACCTGGGGTCGGGGCTGGCACACCCGGCCGCGGAAACACGAAAGGCGACGAGGGCTCGTCGAGCCGCTGCGTCGCCTTCGAGGTGAAGTGGTGGAGCCTAGGAGATTCGAACTCCTGACATCTGCCTTGCAAAGGCAGCGCTCTACCAACTGAGCTAAGGCCCCGTGCCGTCCCGATCGGTTCGGCGGGATGCGAGATTCCGATGTCCGAAAACATCTGTCGCAGTGGGCCTAGGAGGACTTGAACCTCCGACCTCTTCGTTATCAGCGAAGCGCTCTAACCGCCTGAGCTATAGGCCCTTGAACCGAGGAGTGAGATTACCTGACCGATGCCCCAACAAACAAAACGGCTGGTCAGGCGCTCACTCAATCGAGGTCGGCGAGAGTCACCTCGGCGCCGCCGACGAGGTCGGCACAGATGTTGTAGATGTAGCTGCCGATCGTCGCGAGCGCGGTCAGCAGGATGGCGTTGATGGCGCCCAGAAGCGCCGCGGCGCCGAAGACGGTGCCCGCCCCGATCACGTCGTTACTCGCGGCCGATTCCTCCGCCATGAGCGTTCCGAAGCTGTTGTTCACCTGATCCCACACGCCCATGCCGTCGAGGATGAGGTACAGCACGGCGACGGAAATCATCCAGATGAAGAACCCGACCACCGACAGCACGGCCGCGACCTTGAACGTCGCCCACGGGTCGATCCGACGCACCTGCACCGAGGCGCGCAGCGCGGTCCCGGCGGCGAGTACCTGGCGAGGCGCCGACCGCGGTGCGGAGGGCTTGGATCCCGGCGCCTGTGCCGTCTCGGGTCGCTTCAGGTCCGCCGTGTGGTGGATCTGATCGAGGTCGGGCAGATCGTTCTCCGGAAGGTGTCCGCGGTCGATCGTGCTGGTGGGTGACTCGACGAAGCCGGGTTCCTCGGTCGCCGTCGCCGTACCCGATCGGCGCGGACTCTCCAGCTTGGTCACCGGGGCCTGCTGGCCGCTCATGCTGGCGGCAGCGGTGCCGCTGTTCGTCACGACGCCACGCGGCGGCGGGCCGCCCGGGTTGTTCAGCGGCGGGCCGGCTGGGCCCTCGCCGGTGCTCGGACGCTGGGCGGCGTCGCGGTTGAACGTCTCGGTCGGGGCGGCCGACGGATCGTCGGCCGGCCCCCGCTGCCACGGCGGCACCAGTCCCCCGGTCGGGGTTCCCGTTCCGGGTCCCGCCGGTCCCCCGGCGGGGCGCCCGTTCTGGTCCTGATGCGGCTCGTTCGGTGTGCTCACAGACATTCCCTCACTCAGGCGTTCCTGACGTTGCTCGCTCGGCGCCGGGTCCGAGCCCGCCGTTCCCCGACCCGTCGACTCGCGACGGGTCGAGCAACAGTGGCCTTCACCCTAACGCCTAGGAAGAGACCTCTGTCTCGTCCGGCTCGTCGGCGTTGCGGGCGATGGCGATGACCGTGGTGCCCTCGTCGATGTTCATCAGACGGACACCCTTGGTCTGGCGTCCGGCCTTGCGCACCGATTTCGCCGTGGTGCGGATGACGCCGCCCCCCGAGGTGATGGCGTAGAGCTCGGAGTCGTCGTCGACGATGAGCGCGCCGATCAGTTCACCGCGTCGACGATCGTGGGCGATCGTCAGCACACCCTTGCCGCCGCGACCCTGCACCGGGTAGTCGTCCATACCGGTCCGCTTGGCGTACCCGCCGGACGTGGCGACCAGCAGGTAGGTGCCCTCGCGGACGACGTTCAGTGACAACAGCGTGTCGTCGGTGTTGAACCGCATGCCCTGGACGCCGGAGGTCTGCCGGCCCATCGGCCGCAGGGCTTCGTCGTCGGCGTGGAACCGGATCGACTGTCCCTTCTGCGACACCAGGAGCAGATCGTCGTCGGCGCTGCACAATTGGGCGCCGACCAACTCGTCCTCGCCACGCAGGTTGATCGCCGCGATGCCGCCGGAGCGGTTGGAGTCGAAGTCGACCAGTCGCGACTTCTTCACCAGGCCGTTGCGGGTGGCGAGCACCAGATACGGCGCATCCTCGTAGGTCTTCAGCTGGATGACCTGGGCGATCCGCTCCTCCGGCTGGAAGGCCAGGAGGTTGGCGACATGCTGACCACGGGCGGTGCGGTTCGCCTCGGGCAGCTCGTAGGCCTTGGCGCGGTAGACGCGACCCTTGGTGGTGAAGAACAGGATCCAGTCGTGGGTCGAGCACACGAAGAAATGCTTGACGATGTCGTCCTGCTTGAGCCCGGCACCCTGCACACCCTTGCCGCCGCGACGCTGACTGCGGTACAGGTCGGTCTTGGTGCGCTTGGCGTATCCGGTCTCGGTAATCGTGACGACGACGTCCTCGCGAGCGATCAGATCCTCGTCGCTGACATCGCCGTCGGCCGCGATGATCTTGGTCCGACGCTCGTCACCGTACTTCTCGACGACCTCCTTGAGCTCGTCGCGCACGATGGCGCGCTGACGCTCGGGCCGGTCGAGGATGTCCTTGTAATCGGCGATCTCGAGTTCGATCTCGGCGAGTTCGTCGACGATCTTCTGGCGTTCCAGGGCCGACAGACGGCGCAACTGCATCGCGAGGATGGCATCGGCCTGGATCTCGTCGATGTCGAGGAGGTCGATCAGGCCGGTACGCGCGGTCTCGGTGTTGGCCGAGCGGCGGATCAGCGCGATCACTTCGTCAAGCGCGTCAAGGGCTTTCACCAGACCACGCAGGATGTGGGCGCGCTCCTCGGCCTTGCGCAACCGGTACCGCGTCCGTCGCACGATGACGTCGATCTGATGCGCCACGTAGTAGCGGATCATCTGGTCCAGACGCAGCGTGCGGGGCACGCCGTCGACGATGGACAGCATGTTCGCACCGAAGCTGGTCTGCAGCTGGCTGTGCTTGTACAGGTTGTTCAGGACGACCTTCGCGACGGCGTCGCGACGCAGCGTCACCACGATCCGCATGCCGACGCGGTCCGAGGACTGATCCTCGATCCGGCTGATGCCCTTCAGCTTTCCCTCGTTGACCTGCTCGGCGATCGACTGGATAAGGTTGTCCGGGTTGACCTGGTAGGGCAACTCGGTGACCACCAGCGTGGTGGATCCCTTGTTCTCCTCGATGTCGACGACACTGCGCATCCGGATGCTGCCGCGCCCGGTGGTGTAGGCGTCCTTGATCCCCTGGCTGCCGACGATCAGTCCGGCCGTGGGGAAGTCGGGTCCCTTGATGCACTCCATGCACGCGGCGAGGGTGGTCTCGTCGTCGGCGTCGTGGTTCTCCAGCGCCCAGAACACCGCATCGGCAACCTCGTTGAGGTTGTGCGGGGGCATGTTCGTCGCCATACCGACGGCGATACCGCCGGAACCATTGATCAGCAGGTTCGGGATACGCGACGGCAGGACCGTCGGTTCATTCGTCTTGCCGTCGTAGTTGGGGACGAAATCGACTGTCTCCTCGCCGATGTCGCGCAGCATCTCCATGGCCAGCGGGGTGAGCCGGGCCTCGGTGTAACGCATCGCCGCGGCACCGTCGTTGCCTCGCGAGCCGAAGTTGCCCTGACCGTCGATGAGCGGGTACCGCATCGACCACGGCTGGGCGAGGCGCACCAGGGCGTCGTAGATCGCGGTGTCGCCGTGCGGATGGTAGTTACCCATCGTCTCCGCAACGGGTTTCGCCGATTTGACGTAGCTGCGGTCCGGGCGGAACCCGGCGTCGAAGGACGCGTAGAGGAGGCGGCGGTGCACCGGCTTGAGACCGTCGCGGACCTCGGGGAGCGCACGGCCCACGATGACGCTCATCGCGTAGTCGATGTAGCTCTTCTGCATCTCCTGCCCGAGATCGACGGGCTCGATGCGATCGCCTTCACCGCCGGCGGGCGGCAGGGTGGTGTCAGTCATGTGTGTACTTTCTCCGATCGGAGCGGAATCGCAGGAACCCGCGATCAGACATCGAGGAAGCGAACGTCTTTCGCGTTGCGGGCGATGAAGCTGCGTCGGGCGGCGACGTCCTCACCCATCAGGATGGAGAACAGTTCGTCGGCGGCCGCGGCATCGTCGAGGGTGACCTGGCGCAGGACACGCACGGCCGGGTCCATCGTGGTCTCCCACAGTTCCTTGGCGTTCATCTCACCGAGACCCTTGTACCGCTGGATGCCGTCGTCGGTGTTGATCTTCTTGCCCGCCGCACGACCGGCCTCGAGCAGTCCGTCCCGCTCGCGGTCGGAATAGGCGAACTCCGGAGCCGACTTCTGCCACTTGAGCTTGTACAGCGGCGGCATCGCGAGAAACACGTGACCGTGCTCGATGAGCGGCCGCATGAAGCGGAACAGCAAGGTGAGCAGGAGGGTCGAGATGTGCTGACCATCGACGTCGGCGTCGGCCATCAGCACGATCTTGTGATAGCGGAGCTTGCTGATGTCGAACTCGTCGTGGATGCCCGTGCCGAAGGCGGTGATGATCGACTGGACCTCGGTGTTCTTGAGCACCCGGTCGATTCGCGCCTTCTCGACGTTGATGATCTTGCCGCGCAACGGAAGGATCGCCTGGTACATCGAGTCGCGGCCCGACTTGGCGCTGCCGCCGGCCGAGTCGCCCTCCACGATGTAGACCTCGCACTTGCCGGGATCGTTGCTGCGGCAGTCGGCGAGCTTGCCGGGGAGGCCACCGATGTCGGTGGCGGTCTTGCGGCGCACCAGATCGCGGGCGTTGCGCGCTGCCATCCGGGCCCGCTGCGACTCGACGATCTTCTTGATGATCGTCTTCGCCTCGGCCGGGTTGGCCTCCAGCCAGTGTCCGAGGTGTTCACTGCAGACGCGCTGGACGAATCCCTTGACCTCGGTGTTGCCCAGCTTGGTCTTGGTCTGGCCCTCGAACTGCGGATCCCCGACCTTCACCGAGATCACTGCGGCGAGGCCCTCGCGGATGTCGTCACCCGAGAGGCGGTCTTCCTTCTTGTCCTTGATGAGCTTCTTGTCCACCGCGTACTTGTTCACGGTGAGGGTCAGCGCGGCGCGGAACCCCTCTTCGTGGGTACCACCCTCGTGGGTGTTGATGGTGTTGGCGAAGGTGTGGACCGATTCGGAATAACCTGCGTTCCACTGCATCGCGACCTCGACCTCGTGGCCGGTGCCCTGGCCGGTGAAGCCGACGACGGTGGTGTGGATCGACTGCTTGGTCCGGTTGAGGTGCTTGATGTAGTCGACGAGCCCGTCGGGGTAGTGATAGGTACGGGTCTTCGGCTTGGCCGCGGCGGCGGCCTTCTCTTCCTCGGACTTCACCACCTCGGCGGCCTCGGTGGTGCCGCTCTCCTCGTCACCGTCGGCGTCACCCGGCGGCTCGATGGCCTGCGGGCGCTGATCGGTCAGCGTGATGGTGAGGCCCTTGTTCAGGAAGGCCATCTCCTGCAGACGACGCGCCACGGTTTCGGCGTTGAATCGTGTGGTCTCGGTGAAGATCTCGGGGTCCGGCCAGAACCGCACCGTGGTGCCGGTCTTGCGCGTCGGGGTCCCCTTCTCGAGGGCGCCGGGTGTCGCGTAGGTGTAGGTCTGCTCCCAGTTGAATCCGTCGTTCTGGATCTCCAGCTCCACCTTGGTGGACAACGCGTTGACCACCGAGATGCCGACGCCGTGCAGACCACCGGACACCGCGTAGGCGTCGGAGTCGAACTTGCCTCCGGCGTGCAGCTGGGTCATGACGACCTCGACCGTCGGCACGCCCGTGCGGTGCATGCCGGTCGGGATGCCGCGGCCGTCGTCGACGACCTGGACACCGCCGTCGGCCAGGAGGGTCACGTCGACGCGCGAGGCGAAGCCGGCCATCGCCTCGTCGACCGAGTTGTCGACGACCTCCCAGATCAGGTGGTGCAGCCCTCGCTCACCGGTGGATCCGATGTACATGCCGGGCCGTTTGCGGACGGCTTCCAGACCTTCGAGGATGTTGATCGAATCGGCGCCATACTCTGACGGCTTCTTCTTGTTCTTCTTCGGTCCGGTGTCGTTGGTGTCGGCCACGAGGTGCGTCCGCTCCTGTTCTGCTCATCGACGGATCAGGTGGTCTCCGGATCCGTCGTCGATCCTTCTCGACGGGGCACACGGCGGTTGCGCGCACAGGAATACCCGGTGGGTACATCCGGGTAGCCTGGAGGCGCTGTCTGTCTGCTGTTGTGCACCCCTGTCGGGACAACTCTCCACAGTGTACTGCCTGACTCGCCCTGGAACGCGCATCCGGGGCCGCTAACAGGCCCTCAGAACGATTTTTTTGCCTCGATCCCGGTTCGATCGTGGCTTGGGGATGGAAAACGGCCCACGAGGCTCTGCAACCAGTAAAGTGCGGTCGACTCTGCTAGCGGCGCGTCAGCCGTAGGTGTCGCGTGGGCCTCGCCCGCGCACATGCCGTTCACCCTTACGCCACGACGGGCCCTTCGGACCGCTGATCCGCAACGAGGTGACCTGGCCGTTGCCGATGGCGGCCGCGATCTTGGCGAGGATCTGGGATTGGATGTAGCGAAGTTGCGTCGCCCACGCCGTCGACTCGGCCTGCACGTGGAGGACGTTGTCGCGCAACGCAACCGGCTTCGCATGAGCCGCGATGTCCGAACCGACGATCTGTTCCCACATCCCGAACAGGGTGCCTTCGCCGATCTTCTCCTGCCACCCGCGATCCTTCGCCAGCCCGCCGACCAGCCGGCCGAAGGGCTGCGGATCCCGCGGATCCGGACCGGAGCCGGACCAGCGTCGACGCCCCTGGGATCCGCGCGGGACCCGACGGACGGGCGACGCCCGGCCCCGGCCGACCGACTTACCCGCGGCGCGGGCCTGTGCCCGGGCCTCCTCGAGCGCCTTGCGGGCACGTTCGTACCCGCCGAGTTCGCCGGGCGGTGTCGGCCGTGGTGCGGGGTCGGCGGGATCCGGGGACCCGGACGGTCGATCGTCACTCATGGGCTTCCTCCCCCGCTGCCGTCACATCGTCGAGCGCGCCGTCGACGATGTGCGACCGTCGGCCCGCGTCGTCGTCGACCACATCGACGCCGATCCGCCGGCCACCGATACGCCCGGGGATGTCCTCGGCGACGGCGGCGGTGATGAGGAGTTGCTCGGCGTCGGCGGTGAAATCGACGAGTTGCGCGCGCCGCTTGGCGTCGAGTTCGGCGAACACGTCATCGAGCATGATCACCGGCTCGACACCTTCGGCGCGGGTGAGCTCGACGGAGCCGAGGCGCAGAGCCAGGGCCAGCGACCAGGATTCCCCGTGTGAGGCAAAGCCTTTCGCGATATCGCTGCCGAGGACGATGTCGATGTCGTCGCGATGCGGACCGACGAGACACAGGCCCCGCTCGATCTCCTTGTCGCGCAACTCCGTCAGGCGTAGTGCCAGCACGTCGGCGATCGCCTCGGGTGTGTGTTCCTCGATCTCCACACCGCCGGCGGGACGATACCGGAGCACGGCCGGCCGTGAATGCGGCGCGATGGACGCATACGAGCCGGTGAAGTGCGGCTCGAGCTCGGCGAGCACCGACAACCGCGCGGCGATCACCTGACCGCCGAGATCCGCGAGCTGACCGTCCCAGACATCAAGCGTGCTGACCACCGAATCTGCCTGTTGCCCACCACGTCTCAGCGCCGCGGCGGCAGTCTTGAGCAAGGCCGACCGCTGACGCAGGACCCGGTCGTAGTCTGCGCGGGCGGCGGCGAAACGGGGACCCCGCTGCGCGACGAGCTCGTCGACGAAGCGTCGTCGGTCGCTCGGGTCACCACGCACCAGGGACAGGTCCTCCGGCGCGAACAGCACCGTACGGAGGATGCCGAGCAGGTCGCGGGGTCGCCGAGCCGGGCTCCGGTTGATGGTCGCCTTGTTGGCGCCCTCGGCATTGATCCGCAGCTCGGCGGTCAGCTCACGGCCGTCGTTCTCGACCGTCGCGGTCACCGACGCCGACGCCGATCCCGCGTGTACGAGCGGTGCATCGGAACTCACCCGGTGTGAGCGCAGCGTCGACAGATAGAACAGCGCCTCGAGCAGATTGGTCTTGCCGAAGCCGTTGCGGCCGGTGAAGACCGTCGGCCCGGGTGCCAGATCGAGGTCGACGGCCCGCCACGATCGGAAATCGCGCAGATGCAGCTCACGGACGAACACGAGTCGGCGTCGATCCTGAGGACGGTGAGGCCGTGGCGGCCGTCAGCCCGGGAGGCGGACGGGCATCAACAGGTAGCTGAACGCGCTCTCGGGAGCGACGAAGGCGCCGGACTCGTCCGCGACCGGATCCTCTCCGCTGGCCGGACGGAGCACGGCAGGCCGGCTGGGGGTGGTGAATCCGAAGTCCACCGCGTCGGCGTTGATCGCCGACAATCCGTCCTGCAGGTACCCGGGGTTGAACGCGATCGTGAGGGGCTCACCCTGGAACGACACGGGCAGCTCTTCCTCGGCCTTGCCGGCCTCGTCGCCGCCCGCGGTGAGCAGCACGGATCCCTCGGAGAACTCCATCCGGACCTGCGCGCCGCGCTCGGCGACCAGGGCCACACGGCGGATCGCCTCGATCAGCGGGCCGCTGTCGATGGTGGCGACGGCGGTGTGGCTGGCCGGGAGGAGCTGACGGAACTTCGGGAACTCCGCGTCGAGCAGGCGGGTGGTGGTCTTCTTGGTCTCGCCGAGGATGCCGAGGATGCCGTCGGATCCGATGGCCGCGCCACCACCGAACGCCAGCGAGACGACGCCGGTGCCCTCGGCACCTGCGGTCTTGGCGCTCTCCGAGAGCGTCTTCGCGGGCACCAGGACGGCTCCCTTGGTGTCGGGATCGGAAGGCTCCCACTGCAATTCACGCACCGCGAGCCGGAAACGGTCGGTCGCGGCGAGGACGACGGAGTTGCCCTCGATCTCGACGCGGACACCGGTGAGCATGGGCAGGGTGTCGTCCTTGCCGGCCGCCACGGCCACCTGCGAGATCGCCTCGGCGAAGAGCTGCGACGGGATCGTTCCGGTGACGGAGGGAACGTCGGGCAACTGCGGGTAGTCCTCGACCGGCATCGTCGGGAGCGAGAACTTCGCGCTGCCACAGGTGATGGCGACGCGTGCACCGTCGAGGGTCACGTCGACCGGCTTGTTCGGCAGGGCCTTGGTGATGTCGGCGAGGAGCCGACCGGAGACCAGGACCTGGCCGGGCTCGGCGACCTCCGCGCCCAGATTTTCCTGTGCCGAGACCTCGTAGTCGAAACCCGAGACGGTCAGGCCCGTTTCGCCGACGTTGAGCACCACACAGCCGAGAACCGGGACGGGCGGACGAGACGGGAGACTGCGGGCCACCCAGGCGACGGAATCAGCGAACTCGTCACGCGCGACACGAAACTTCATGCTGGGAGGTTGCCCTTCTCTCGTTCTCGTTCCCGCCTGGATCGCCGGGTCGGCGCCGCAGTGGGTCGGCCGGCCTGGAGTGGGATCCCGCATCCGGGAATCCCACTGTAGAACGCCGCCGCCCGAGCCGGAGTGGTTGGGGCCAAGTCAGACCGTCGTCGGAGCCGGCCGCGGGCGACCCGATCGGCGACGGTCTGTGCACAGACCTTCTTACAAAAGAACCTCTTTCTAGAGGGATCCATCTCAGTAATAGGAGTTGTGCAATCTGTGGACAAGCATGACATCGGGCCAGTCCGGGCGGGTGTGGACGTGTGCATGACCGGTGGAGCAACGTCGAGCGGATCCGTCCGGGGATGTGGAGTTCTCATGTTGTTCGCGCGGCGTCCACCGGCGATGCACATGCCGACCCCGGTTATCCCAAGGATTGTGCACAGCTGGTGATCGATCGTGAGCAGCGTCGATGTCGGCCGAATCCTACTGCGGGAAGGCGGTCCACGGCGTCGAAGACTCTCGACCTAAGGACCAGACTTGGCATTCGGACGGGCCATCGCGGCCGCCATCGGATGCCACTGCGGGCGGCGGAACACCCTCAGACGACCGCACCCCCGGGCCGTCGTGGCCTCGGGGGTGCGGAGAGCTGTAGGTGTGAGCGTGTCAGCCCACGGCGCGCTGCTTGATGCGGGCGGTGAGTTCCTGGACATGGTCGTACACCCGGCGGCGCTCGGCCATCTCCTTGCGGATCTTCCGTTCGGCGTACATGACCGTCGTGTGATCGCGGTCGAAGGTCTCGCCGATCTTCGGCAGCGAGAGGTCGGTGAGCTCACGACACAGGTACATGGAGATCTGGCGGGCCTGGGCGATCGACCGTGTCTTACCGGGACCTCGTAGTTCCTCGACAGAGATGTCGAAGTACTCGGCGGTGATCGCGAGGATGCTCGCCGCGCTGACCTCCAGGGTCCCCGAGTTGGGCAGCAGGGCCTGCAAGACGACGTCGGCCAGGGACTTGTCGAGAGCAGCGTCGTTGAGCGACGCGAACGCCGTCACGCGGATGAGTGCACCCTCGAGTTCACGGATGTTGCGCTCGATCTTCGACGCGATGAGTTCGAGTACATCGTCGGGAACCGCGATGTTGTCCATCTGCGCCTTCTTGCGCAGAATCGCGATCCGGGTCTCCAGATCGGGCGGCTGGACATCGGTGATCAAGCCCCACTCGAACCGTGTACGGAGCCGATCTTCCAGTGTCGCAAGCTGTTTCGGCGGCCGGTCAGAGGAGATGACGATCTGCTTGCTCGCGTTGTGCAGGGTGTTGAAGGTGTGGAAGAACTCTTCCTGGATACCTTCTTTGCCCACGAGGAACTGGATGTCGTCGACCAGCAGCACATCGACGTCGCGATACCGGCGCTTGAACGCCACCCGCCGGTCGTCGCGGAGCGAGTTGATGAAGTCGTTGGTGAATTCCTCGGTGGACACGTACTTGACCCGCATGCCCGGGAAGAGGCGCTGCGCGTAATGGCCAGCGGCGTGCAGCAGGTGTGTCTTGCCGAGTCCGGACTCTCCCCAGATGAACAGTGGGTTGTAGGCCCGGGCGGGGGCTTCCGAGACCGCCACCGCCGATGCGTGCGCGAACCGGTTCGACGCGCCGATGACGAAGGTGTCAAAGGTGTACTTGGGGTTGAGGTTTGCGCCGGTGGCCGGCGGCGTCGAGGTGGGCCGCTCGGCGAAGTACGACGCCCAGTCGCCGGACGGGCGCGTCGACTCCGGCATCGGGGACGGCGCGCGGCCCGCGCCCACGGGGGCGGCCGTGTAGTCGACCGCTGCGGCCGTTCCGGCGATGGGCCGTACGTCGGGGACGGGTGTTTCCGCCACCGGCTCGTCGTTACGCGGGGTGGCGATACGGACGCCGAGATCGACGGGTTCGTCGAGGTGGCGGCTGAGGACCGAGCGGATGGTCTCCCGGAGATTGCGCTCGATCTGTTCCTGGACCAGCGCCGTCGGCACGGTCAGCAGGGCGAAGCCTTCGGTGAGGGTCAGGGGTCGAACCAGTGACAGCCACGCCTTCTGCTGGCGTGTCAGTGGTTCGTGGTCGCGTGCGGCTTCGTCGTCGTTGAGTTCGGCGACGACCTGTTGCCACACCTCGCCGAAAGTGTCTCGGTCTGAAGTCACGGGGCTGGCCTCCTGGTCCGGAAAACTACCAGCGTTCACGAGAGCGGTGGCATCTGCGCCGGAGTCCCCGTCTCTCCACAGGGTTATCCACACCTGTGTACAAAGGTGACGAACTGGGGACTTCGGTCGGAGCCAGGTCCTCGAGGATCTACCTCGACGGGAGGGGTGGCCGACGCTGTGAGTGAACGTAACAGAGGTCGGGGAGGGCCACAAAGCGATCGGGACGTTTGACTCGATTCTGCTGACAATCTTGCTTTCGTGGCCCAGAACACACTGGTCGCGAACGGTCCCGGAGAACGGACGTCGCCGTTTGATTTGGACGCCCGGTGTCAGTAGTCTCGACTGGTCATCCAGGTTGCGGATTTGCGCGGCGAACTTCCGTGTTCGCCGAGTCATCACCGACACCAGTTCGGCACCGTCCTGGATCAACAGACCAACGACAACATGTGGGTCATGCCCGGGTAACCGGCGTGCCCACAGGGAGCACAAGGAGTCACCGTGGCCAAGGGCAAGCGTACTTTCCAGCCGAACAATCGTCGTCGCGCGCGCGTGCACGGATTCCGTCTGCGCATGCGGACCCGCGCCGGACGTGCGATCGTCAGCGGCCGTCGTTCCAAGGGCCGCGCGAAGCTCACCGCCTGATCGTCGGCTCTCACCGGGTCCCGTACGGGGCCCGGTCAGCTGTTCGATGACTGCGCCCCTTCATCGGATCTCACGGGGATCCGACTTCTCTCGCACCCTCAAGTCCGGTGCGCGGGTGAACAGTCGTGACTTCGTCGTCCATCTCGCGATGGTCGGTCGTGAATGGCCCGACCCCCGCAGCCTTCGACGGGACGTGGCGATGTCCGGTGGTCCCTGGTTCGGTCTCGTGGTCAGCAAATCCGTCGGCAATGCGGTGACGCGCCATCTCGTCGCCCGCCGACTGCGCGCGGCATTCGCCGGCGCATCGCATCTGCTTCCCGACGAGACCTATGTGGTCGTCCGTGCCCGCCGAAGCGCGGCCGAGCGATCCAGCGACGAGCTCGCCGACCAGCTCCGCGACGCGTTCACCAGTCGTCGTGTCCTCGCCCTGTCCGAGGCCGTCGCGGCGTCGGCCGACGGAGCGGGACCGCGGTGATGGGCAACACCGACACCACGCCGTCACCTGAGACCGAGGCGGATTCGACGACTCCGCACGCGGCCTCGAGCGGAACCGGCGCGCGCCTGTGGCGCGGAGTCCGCCTCCTCCCCCGCCGCACCGTCATCTTCCTCATCGAGCTGTACCGCACCTGGGTGTCGCCGATGCGTCTGCCGTCCTGCCGGTTCGAACCCACCTGCTCGGGATATGCGGTCGAGGCACTGGACCGGCACGGCTTCCTCTACGGCTCGGTGCTGTCGGTCATCCGGCTCGCGAAGTGCGGGCCCTGGCACAAACCCGGTTACGACCCGGTTCCCGAACGCGGCTTCGGCGAACTATGCCGCGACCTGTGGCGCTCGGCGACCGGCACACACCGACCTCGAAACCATCAGCACGCGTCCGGCGAGACGCGTGCTCTGTGAGTACAACAAGTGAGGGGTAACTGACCCGTGCTCGACTTCATCTATTACCCGGTCTCCGGGATCATGTGGGTCTGGCATTGGCTCTTCAGCCATGTCACACCGAACTCCCCCGGTGGCGACGGCATCGCCTGGGCCCTGTCGGTGGTGTTCCTCGTGTTCACCCTGCGTGCGATTCTCTACAAGCCCTTCGTGAAGCAGATCCGCACCACGAAGAAGATGCAGGAGATCAACCCGCAGCTCCAGGCGATCCGTAAGAAGTACGCCAAGGATCGGGTCAAGATGACCGAGGAGATGCAGAAGCTGCAGAAGGAGCACGGGTTCAACCCGATGCTCGGCTGCCTGCCGATGCTGCTCCAGATCCCGGTCTTCATCGGTCTGTTCCACGTGCTGCGCTCGTTCAACCGTATGGGCACCGGCATGGGTCAGCTCGGCATGAGTGCGGCAGAGACCCGGTCCCAGGGCAACTACGTGTTCAGCGCCGAACAGGTGCAGAACTTCCTCGACGCCCGCCTCTTCGGTGTCCCGCTGTCGTCCTACCTCGTCGAGCCGGCGACCGAGTTCCAGGCCTTCGTCGAGCCCGGCTCCCCCATCGACTTCACGCGCCCGCAGATCGCGTTCGTCGTCATCCCCATGATGATCGTCGCCTCCATCGCGACGCACCTGAACTCGCGTGCGTCGGTTGCCCGTCAGCCCGAAGCGGCGCTGGAGAATCCGCAGACCCGGATGATGAACAACCTCGCGCTGTACGTCTTCCCGATCGGCATCCTCGTGACCGGTCCGTTCTTCCCGGTCGCCATCCTCCTGTACTGGATGAGCAACAACATCTGGACCTACGGTCAGCAGCACATCGTCTTCGGGCACATCGCCAAGGAAGAGGAAGAGGCCAAGCTCCTCAAGCAGGAGAAGCTGAAGGCCAATGCGCCGAAGCCGGGCGCGCGACCCGACCGGAAGAAGAAGCCCGCGGCGACGAACACCAACGGCGCCGACTCGACGAACGTCTCCCTCTCGAAGGACGGATCGTCGGACAAGGCCGGGACCGAGGGTGTCGACGCAGATGCATCGCCCGACGAGTCGACGACCGCCGCAGCGGACACCGGGGCGGGAGCCAAACCCAAGCCGGGTCAGAAGCCCACACGCCCCGGCGCCGGCGCCGCACCGGGCAAGAAGCAGAACCACAACCGCGGAAGCCGTTCGACGGCCAAACGCGGAAACAAACGCGGTGGCAAACGATGACCGCCCCAGACTTGTTCGATGAAGCACAGAAGTTAGGTGAATGAGATGACAGCAGAGACTGCAACTCAAGCCGGTACGGACGCCGAGACCACGGCGGGATCCCAGACCGAGGACCAGGCCGACACGTCTTCGTCGGCCGCCGGCGACGACGGTGCGGTGGCGGAGAACGCCGTCACGGAAGCGGTGCATAGCGACGCCGATGATGACGCCGCGGACGAGACCGACGTCGACGACGACTCCGATGACGACGACTCCGATGACGACGACTCGGATGAGGACGAAGACGACGAAGACCGTCTGGTCGAAGAAGGCGAGATCGCCGGCGACTACCTCGAGCAGCTGCTCGACGTCCTCGACTTCGATGGTGACATCGACCTGGATGTGGATGGCGACCGAGCAGTCGTCAGCATCGATGGCGGCGACGACCTGACGAAGCTCGTCGGGCGCAAGGGTGAGGTCCTCGACGCGCTCCAGGAGCTGACCCGCCTTGCGGTCCAGCAGGCGACAGGTGAACGCAGCCGCCTGATGCTCGACATCGCCCGTTGGCGGGCTGATCGCCGCGATCGACTGGCTCGCCTCGGTCGTGAGGTCGCCGAGCGAGTCCTGTCGTCCGGCGAGCGCGAAGCGCTGGATCCGATGACTCCGTTCGAGCGGAAGATCGTGCACGACGCGGTCGCGGTCGTCGACGGCGTCGTCAGCGAGAGCGAGGGTGCAGAGCCGAAACGTCGCGTGGTGGTCCTCCCCTCGTAGCAAGTACTCCCCTCCCCCACGGAGGTGAACAGGCCCCGACCGTCTCGGTCGGGGCCTGCTTCGTCTCCGGGTAGTGCTTGGTTGTGTGCCGCGATAGCGGGTGGCGTTTCGACGGCGTTGCGCGCTGTGGGCTACTTACACGGTTGTTGTTTCACGTGAAACACGACTCGTCCGCTGAGGCGGCGCACAGAACGGATGCGCGCGGGGCGTTGATGTGCACGATCGAGTCGACGGTCGGCGCCCCTTGCAACTCGGGTTGCGGTCAAACGTCCCGGGATGTCGCCGACGGAATGCGTAACCGTCACCTTCGGATGCCTCGATCCCCCGCGCCCGGTGGCCGACTCAGTCGGCGACGTTGCTGCACATGGCGGTAGCGCCAACTCGCACCATGGACGTCCTCGTAGCGCGGTGGATGGCCACGTGTGCCGGACGCGACGAGAGAGCCCAAAAGCCGTTCATTGCCCGGACCGGGTCGAGGCCCGTTCGGTCGAGCGGCTGCCGAGTTGCAGTCTCGGCGGCCGCTGTGACGCCAGGGCAGTTCCGGGTGTTGGCAGCGCGGACCGCGGCAGTGACTCTCCGGCGGGTTGGGATACCCGCGCCACGCGTCGCCACTGGCCAACGACACCGCTCGCTGCTCGGTCCGGACGCAAACTGGTCGAATTGTCACGTGACGCTTCCTTCCGGGACCGGAGTGTCAATCGAAACGGTCGTCATCAGACCCTTCGAGGCTCGCTTCGCTCGCACCTCAGGGAGCTGGGTGGCGCAGGGCTCGCACGTCACTATCTTCAGCCTGGCGACTGTTGTGGACCATGGAAGAACACTCGTGAACATCCGAGTCCGTGCTCCCCTGGTCCGAATGAACGACCTGCTCCCTGAGGGCGTCCGGAGCTTGCGGAGGGCGCGTCGCCTCCCGTGCCCTGAGGAGCGTCCGGAGCTTGCGGAGGGCGCGTCACCCCCTGCTCCCTGAGGAGGCCGGAGCTTGCGGAGGCCGTCACGAAGGGTCCTGGCGAGATGCGTCGCGAATCTATCGAGGCTCGTCGATCTCGACCGCGCTTCTTCGTCGCATGTTTGGGCCTGGCGGCTTTTGCGTCTGGCCCCAGGGCCAGAGATCTAGCGGATCTCTCGGACCAGGGAGCGGGAGGGGGCGAAAGCGACGCAGATGTCGATCGCGGGTTCGACGGGACGTTGCGCTCAGTTCCGCCGGTTTGTCGTCGAATCACATCGATGTGTTTCACGTGAAACATCGCGCTAGGACCCGATGTGCACCGACCTGCCAGAAGGTTGGGTTTCACGTGAAACACTGTCTAGGTATCCCACTCGAACGGAGGCGAAGTGCCGTCTGACGCACAACCCGGGCACGAGCACGATCTTGATGCGTTGGCGGTTCCGCCAGACATCGCGACTGATGTCTTCGGTGAGCGGGTGGCGCTGGCGGTGGACTACTGGCGCGTCCTCGCCACCGACGGGATCGACCACGGACTCATGGGGCCGCGAGAGGTCCCGCGACTGTGGGATCGTCACATCCTCAACTGCGGCGTACTCGGTGAGCTCATCTCCGACGGATCGCGCGTGATCGACATCGGCAGCGGTGCCGGCCTCCCCGGCATCCCCCTCGCCATTGCACGTCCGGATCTCTCGATCACGCTCATCGAACCGCTACTCCGGCGCAGTACCTTCCTGGACCGTGCTGCTGCCGCGCTCTCGTTGGACAACGTGATCGTGATCCGAGGGCGAGCGGAAGAGAAGGCGGTACGCGCCGTCGTCGAGCCCGCCGATGTGGTGACGTCGCGAGCAGTCGCGCCGCTCGAACGGTTGGCGAAATGGTCCGCTCCCCTGGTCCGTCCCGGAGGCCAGATGATCGCGATCAAGGGGTCGTCAGCCGCCGAAGAGATCGAACGCGATCGGGCGGTGGTCGGGCGCTCTGGGATCACAGAACTGACGGTTCACACGTGTGGCGATCGCGTTCTCGAGACGCCGACGACCGTGATCGTGGGAACGAAGACCGAGCGGTCGCGCGGTGGCCGTTCCGGACGGCGCTGAGGAGGCGATCGGATTGGTGTGGAGTCCGCGGAGGGCGCAGAATAGGAAGCGTTCTGTCGGCACCCCCGAAGGTGCTGCAATGGACGCTTCCGCGACCGTAGGGTCGGCAGCTACAGCCGCCGGCGGTACGGACGCGAGTCCGTACGAGGTCGGTCAAAGGAGTCCACGCGTGGTCGATCAAGACCCGAATGTTTCACGTGAAACTGCGGCAGGGGGTCACCCCGGAGTTGACGGCCAGCCCTTCGCCGACACCCCAATCGCCATGGCCGCCGAGCGCGCGAGTCAGGTACTGACTCCCGGGGGTGCGGGGCAACTACCCAAACCGCCGCATACACGGATCATGACCGTCGCCAATCAGAAGGGCGGCGTCGGGAAGACCACGACGACCGTCAACCTTGCGGCGGGACTCGCGCTGCGCGGTCTTCGCGTTCTGGTTGTCGATCTCGACCCCCAGGGCAACGCCAGTACCGCGCTCGGCATCGATCATCGCGCAGAGGACATCGCATCGGTGTACGAGTTGTTGCTCGGTGAAGTGACCCTCGAGGAAGCGATCCAGGAGTCGCCCAGCCAGCGCGGCCTGTTCTGCGTGCCTGCGACTCTCGATCTGGCCGGCGCCGAGATCGAACTCGTGTCGCTGGTGGCCCGCGAGAATCGGTTGCGTAATGCGCTCGCCGACGATGTGCTTGCCAAGTACCAGATCGACTACGTGTTCATCGACTGTCCCCCATCACTGGGTCTGCTGACCGTCAACGCGATGGTGGCAGCCCGTGAGGTTCTCATCCCGATCCAGTGCGAGTATTACGCACTCGAGGGCGTCGGACAGTTGTTGCGCAATATCGAACTCGTACAGGCGCACCTCAACCGTGAGCTCCACGTCTCCACGATCGTGCTGACGATGTACGACGGCAGGACGAAACTGGCCGACCAGGTGGCCGAAGAAGTGCGGCGCCACTTCGGCGACAAGGTGCTGAGCACGATCATCCCGCGAAGCGTCAAGGTGTCCGAGGCCCCCGGCTACGGGATGACGATCATCGAGTACGACCCCGGCTCTCGCGGCGCAATGAGTTACCTCGATGCCGCACGCGAACTGGCGTTGCGGGCTGCCGAGGGGGCGCCGGCGTGATCCGGTATCGCCGCGGTTCACGTGACACGCCGACTCACGACCATCATCGCGAAAGGGAGCACCAATGAGTCAACGAGACGCCGCTCAGCGCCGGGGTGGACTCGGACGAGGGCTCGCGGCGCTGATTCCGACGGGGCCTGCCGACGACCAATCGGGCGCCCCGCGCCTCGGCAACGCCGCAGCGGATGTCGTCATCGGCAAGGGTCCGACGACAGCTGATGATGGCGTCAAGACCTCGCCGACTGCCGCTACGCAGGCGACCGGGACGCAACCTCTCAGCCCGGAAGAGGCGGGCGCGGTGTACCGCGAGTTGCCCCCGAAGGAGATCCAGCCGAATCCCAGTCAGCCCAGAACCGTCTTCGATGACGAGGCGATGGCGGAGCTCGTGCACTCGATTCGAGAGTTCGGGCTGATGCAGCCCATCGTGGTGCGCCGACTCAAGCAGCCCACCGCGGATGGGATCGTCTATCAGATCGTCATGGGTGAGCGCCGGTGGCGGGCAAGCCAGGAGGCAGGGCTCGAGGCCATCCCCGCGATCGTGCGGGAGACGCCTGACGGTGACATGCTGCGCGATGCGTTGTTGGAGAACATCCACCGTGCGCAGCTCAACCCACTCGAAGAAGCGGCGGCCTATCAGCAGCTGCTCGAGGAGTTCGGTGTGACGCACGAGGAGCTCGCCTCTCGCCTCGGCCGTTCTCGCCCGCTGATCAGCAACATGATCCGGTTGCTCAAACTCCCGATTCCGGTGCAACGCCGGGTCGCGGCGGGGGTGCTGTCGGCCGGCCATGCCCGCGCTCTCCTGTCCCTCGAGACCGGAAGCGACGCTCAGGAAGCTCTCGCGGCGCGGATCGTCGCCGAAGGGTTGTCGGTGCGGGCGACTGAAGAAGCTGTCACGCTCGCCAATCGTGGCGACGGTCCGGAAGCGAAATCTCCGTCGGCACCGAAACGCCGTCCGATGCAGATGCCAGGCCTCCAGGATCTCGCGGAGAGACTGTCCGACAGTCTGGACACCAGGGTTACAGTCAGTCTAGGGAAAAGAAAAGGCAAGATCGTGGTGGAGTTCGGCTCGGTCGACGACCTGGAACGCATTGTCCAGTTCATCGATCCGAAGAAGTGAATTTCGACGCGGGATTTCCGGTACCACCTAGACGCGGAAGTAATGTCACAGTGACGATTGACGTAGCCAGCGGGCGCTTGTACAGCGAAAGCTGTTGTTGCGCTGCTACATTCGGCATCCGTGGAATTCTCGACCGGGGCGCACCGACATGAGTGTGTCCGTCACTCGGTTGGAACTGGGATCCTTCGCGTCGCTCCCCCGCCACACCCGCAATTGCGTCTTCTGGGAAGTCGAGCCCGTGGCGCAGACAAGCCGCGGCACGGTACCGGGCCCCGGCGATCTCGAACCCTACGAAAGCGAGTTCGACAAGGAGGCGTGGATCTCGGGTCTTCTCCTCGATTGGGGTGCGTGCGGGCAGGTCGCGATCGAGTCGAGCACGAACACTGTCATCGGTACAGCCTTCTACGCGCCGCCCAATCGTGTTCCGCGGTCGCAGCACTTCCCTACGTCGCCGGTCAGCCACGACGCCGTGCTGCTCACCAGCATCCGTACCGAGCCCGGCCACGACGAAGTCGCCACCATCCTGCTGGACGCGGTGCTGGGCGACCTGATCCGACGAGGCGTCCGGGCGGTCGAATCGTTCGGTCTGGTACGGAACGGGTCCGGCGCGGATCCCTTTGTGCTCGCCGGGAGCGCGGGTGGGGTGGCCGACGATCTCGAGCTCTGGTCGGATGAGGCGATCGTCGAAGTCGCGCGTGAGATTCTCGACGACCCACAGGGCGACCTCTGCACGAACTGTATGAATGACGCGTCGTTTCTGAAAGATTCCGGGTTCGACGTCGTGTCGTCGCACCAGAGGTTCCCGCGTTTCCGACTGGAGCTCGACGAAGGACTCGGCTGGAAGGTCGAGGTCGAGAGTGCGCTGCAGAAACTGGTGGTGATGGCCGAGATGGACCTGGCCGGTCGGCAGCGGACGGCGGTCCCGGTGGGAACCGGGCCGCAGCGGATCAGCGGGAGCTGTTCTCCGCGGCCAGCAGATCCGCGAAAGTATAAGTGCCCGTAGGACGATCGTCCTGATCGAGCAGGTACAGTCGCTTCACCGCCACCACGATGGCGTCGGCGATGACGTTGCGCCAATCCGAATCAGCAAGCACTGCAGCGTCGTTCGGGTTCGTGATGTAACCGACGTCGATGAGGGCCACGGGCATCTTGGTGAGCCGGAGAACGTCCCATGTGCGCTCGTGGGTCCGGCAGTCCGACAACGGCGTGCGTGCCGCGATCTCCCGCTGGATGAAGCCGGCGAGGTTGCGCCCGATCGTCGAGTACGAGTCGTTGTTGCCGAAGTAGAACGACGCGACACCATTGGCGCGCGCGTTCCGGTAATGGCCGCAGCGGAGCGAGATCATCAGGTCGGCGTCCATCAGATTCGCGACGCGAGCGCGCTCGTCGTCCCCGGGACGTCCCCGACCGTCATGCGACAGGAACGTCTGCATTCCGGCGGCCGCCATCCGGCCTTCGAGACGAGCACTGAGGTCCCACAGCAGTTCCGACTCGCGATCGGCGACCTCACCCGTCGACAGGGCATGGAGTCCACCGGAGCCGGGGTCGATGAGGATCCGCTTCCCGGACAGTTGCGGTCCGGAACGACGGACGTGCTCTTCTTCGCGGATCGCGTACGGCGAACCCCCGGTCACTCTCGTGCCGAGGCGCTCCAGCGAACGCAGGGTGGCCGGACCGCAGATGCCGTCGGAAGCGAGACCGTATTCACTCTGGTAAAGGCAGACTGCGTTGTGAGTGGTCAGGCCGAAGATGCCGTCGACCAGCGACGTGAAGTAACCGAGGTTCTGCAGCCGGCTCTGCAGGGTGGCGACATCGTCGCCGACCATGGGCGCCGACAGCTGATACGAGAGCACTCGAGCGCCGAGTCGGTAGGACGCCTCGCGTAGGACGCGGTAGGTCGCCGGACCGACGATGCCGTCGACGATCAGGCCGCGCTCCTGCTGAAACGCACGGACGGCCCGGTCACACGCCTCGTCGAAGACGGCTTCGGGTAGATTCCACCCGTTCGCCGGCCCACCGTGTGTGGCGCTGGAGGATCCATCGTCGGGCAACAGACCACGTCCGACGAGGATGGCGCGGATCTCGGCCACCGCCGAGCCGTGATCACCAAGTCGGAACAATGGCATCTGGTCACCCCTCGTACGAATCGCGGCAGGTGCGGCTCTGCGCGATGTCCGATGTAGCCAAGCGGTACACCGGTGAAACGTCAGCCTGCATTCTCGCAGCTGGACTTCACTACACCAAACTGCACGGAGCCGAATCGGTGTGATCCGGCGTGCAGGGGTCTCCGGTCGAGACCACGGCCGACACTACCAACGCAAGCAGTCCGCGGGTGGAACGGCAACGTCGTTCACCCGTCGGACTGTCGCGTCGATGTGCGGAGAATCGCAGGTCGTCAGGCCGACTGGCCGACGACCGAGTCGAGCTCTCGAAGCAGGGCGGCCTTGCCCTTGGCGCCGACGATCGTCTTCACCGGCTGACCCTTGTCGAACAGGATCATGGTCGGGATGGACATGATCTGGAAGTCACGCGCGGTCGACGGGCTCTCGTCGACATCGAGCTTGGCGACCGTCAGCTTGTCGCCGTGGTCGCGAGCGATCTCCTCGAGAACCGGAGCGACCATGCGGCAGGGACCGCACCAGGTGGCCCAGAAGTCCACCAGAACCGGCTTGTCGGCGCCGAGAACGGCGTCCTTGAACGTGGTGTCGGTGACGGCAACGGTGTGTGCACCCATGATCTGATCTCCTTGGTCGGACCGGGCCGGGTGGCCCAGGTGGTGAGTGGTTGACGGTTCAGGCGGGTGCCTGAACAGCGTCGATCTCGGAAACGGAGGCCGCTTCGGCGTCGTCCACGCTGAGGTCGGCTGCCTCACCTTGCTCGGCCAGCCAGCGCTCGGCGTCGATGGCCGCCGAACATCCACTGCCCGCGGCGGTGATGGCCTGTCGGTAGGTGTGGTCCACGAGGTCCCCGGCGGCGAACACGCCGGGAAGAGAAGTGAGGGTTGTACGTCCCTGGACCAGGACGTAACCCTCGGGATCCAGGTCGACCTGCCCGCGGACCAACTCGCTGCGCGGATCGTGGCCGATCGCGACGAACATGCCGGTCACATCGAGGGTGCTGACCTCGCCGGTGCGCGTGTCCTCGACCTTCAGGCCCGACACCGAACTGTCGCCGACCACGGACTGCACCGCGGCATTGGTGACGAAACGGATCTTGTCGTTGGCACGTGCGCGCTCGAGCATGATCTTCGACGCCCGGAACTCGTCACGACGGTGGACCAGCGTGACACTTCGCGCGAACTTGGTCAGAAACGTGGCCTCTTCCATCGCGGAGTCGCCGCCGCCGATGACGGCGATGTCCTGGTCCTTGAAGAAGAAACCGTCACAGGTGGCACAGGCCGACACACCGCGGCCGAGGAGCTGCTGCTCCCCCTCGATGCCGAGATAGCGCGCCGCCGCGCCCATGGCGAGGATGACGGCGCGGGCCCGGTAGATCTCCCCGCCGACCTCGACCTCCTTGATCCGGCCGGTCAGCCGAACGGTGTCCACGTCCTCCATGCGCAGGTCGGCGCCGAAGCGGATGGCCTGCTCACGCATCTCGTCCATCAACGCCGGACCCTGGATACCGGTCTGGAAACCGGGGAAATTCTCCACCTCGGTGGTCGTCATCAGGGCGCCACCGAACTGGGTGCCCTCGAAGACGATGGGAGATAGCTCGGCGCGTGCGGCGTAGATCGCTGCGGTGTACCCGGCAGGACCAGATCCGATGATGATCAACTCGTGGATCTGCTGGGTCTCTGGCTGGCTCACTTGTCCTCCGTGCTGTGGGTTTAGCGAGACCCGCCCAGTCCAGGCGGGTCACGGCTGCTTCAACACCAGGGTAGGCGGAGATGTTCCCGCGGACGCGACGCGTGCCCCGGCCGGTCGGCGCAACCCTGGGCCTCGCGACGTGCCGGTCACCCGCCGACGATGCCCCGTGAGATCAGCGCCGGATTTCCCAGGTCACAGTCGAGGCCGACGATCAGCGCGTCGAAACGTCCTGCCACGCCCGTCGACAAGAGAATCGCGGCGGCCCCGGTGCCGTCGACGAGGATGCGACCGGAACCCACGATCACCACCTCGACCGGTACCAGGTGCGCGGCGGTGCAGCGGCGGAGCGCCTCCACGGAACCGAACGGTGCCCCGTCGGTACGACCGAGGACCGAGAGTGCGGTCGCGACGCCCGCGGGACCCGCCGGGGTCGGGACCGACGACGACTGGGCGCGCGGTGTCTGCCCGGGACCGGTCGCATCGGGCGCCGACACCAGCCGCAGTATTCCGACCGTTCCGACCGCGACGATGATGACCGCGGCGGCAGCCAGTAACAGACGGCCGGCCAATCGACGGTCGTCGCGCGATCGGGAGCGGGCGGGTCGACGCCCTCGGCGTGCAACCGAGATGTCGACCGGTGCGGGATCCCGGCCGAGCGCGGCGAGGGTGGTCGCGACGTCGGCGCGGACCTGGTCGGGAACGGGCGCGGGCGCCGGACGGGCGGAGCGCAGATCGTCGGAGGTGTGATCCAGCGCGGCCAGGATCGATTGCGCGGCAACATCATCGACGATGCGGGAACGGATGTGTGCGGCTGTCCGGTCGGGCAGTGCACCGGCGTGCAGGTCGGCGAGGATCTCCGCCGAATACGGCGGGTCCGGTAGATCGCCGGTCTCGTGGTCGTCTGGTCCCCGAGGGGTCATGGTGTCAGTCTTCCATTCCGGGGGATGGCGGGCGTTCGTTGAGTTCGGCTCGGTTCGGCGTGGTTCACGAGCGGAGTCGGGTCAGAGGAGGTGGCCTCCTGGTCGCGATCCGTCGGATACTTGGACGCGGCCCGCCCCGGTTCGGTTCCCCCCGGCCGCGATCTGTCGGGAACGGGATGGACCAGTCGGGGTGATGACGGGTCAGCCGCTCCGCAGATGTCCGAGGACCTGGGCGAGTTTGAGGCGGCCGCGAGCGCATCGACTCTTGATCGTGCCCTCGGCGACACCGAGGATCTCGGCCGCTTCGGCGACCGTGTAACCCTCGATGTCGACGGCGACGATGGCCGCTCGTTGCCCTTCGGGGAGGACGTGCAATGCACGCCCGATCGACACCGACAGGTCGACGGCGGCGATGTCGTCGGTGGTGTCGGCGATGGAGACCACGTCCCATTCCGGCAGCGGCACGGTTCTGCGGACCTTGTTCCGTCGGATGCGATCGAGGCCGGCGTTCACGACGATCCGGTGCAGCCAACTCGTCACCTTGGCATCGGACCGGAAGTCGTGTGCGGTCCGATGCGCGGCGAAGAGGGCGTCCTGCAACGCGTCTGCGGCATCCTCGGGATTCTGGCTGGTCCGCAGCGCCACCGACCACAGGTAATCGAGATGGCGGCTGATGAGATCGGAGAAGGCGTGTGGGTCGCCGGCGAGGTGAGCGTGCAGAAGCTGCTCGTCGCTACGCGTGTCGATCGCGTCGTTCCCCCCGGGCATGGGCTGAGAGTAGTGGAGCCGACACCGCGTCATCCGTTGGAGCGACGGCTGTGCACAGCTGTCGCCGGATGACGGATCTGTCCTCAGGCCGGCCGGTCAGGACTCCAGGCGGGCGCGCACCGCAGCCATCCGCGTTCGCAACTCACTCTCGTCGATGACCCCGCGGTCGAGCAGTGTGTGTGCCAGGGCGACCAGTTGGTTCTCAGGGTAGGGCAGGTCGGCGTAGATGGTCGCCGACAGCCGGTCCTCCTCGTCGCGTCGTTCGACGACGCCGGGGGTACCCGCGTTCACCGCGGTGGCATCGGCGACCCGGTCGAGCGCATCGCAGAGACCGTCGAGGCTCGTCTTCCACGGTGGAACAGGGTTCTCCACACCGTATTTCGCGGCCATCCGGTGCCACACCTGGTTCCGGTCGACGATCTCCTCGAGTGGTCCGTGGGATGATCCGGTGCGTCCGTCCTCGGTCATCGGCTACTCCCCCGCCGGGTGGACGGCCGGACGGATGGTCGAGACGACGTTGGTGGTGACACCCGGTCTGGGGAGCGCGACTCCGATGAGGCAGTCGCGGGTGATGATCTCCGACAGCTGCTGCTCGGTCCATCCGTCGGTGCCTGCCGGGCGCTGCGGCATCACCATGAAGCGGTGCTTCTGATTGGAGTCCTGCACGCGTACGGAGACACCCTCCGGGAGCTGGAGTCCGAACTCGGACAGCACCTGTCGCGGCCACCGCACCATCCGGCGACGGTAGTTCGGCGTTCGGTACCACTCGGGCGAGTTCCCCAGGATCGGGCGCGGATAGCACGAGCACAGCGCACACACGATCACGTGATGGATCGTGGGGGTGTCGGCGAGGATCTCGAAAGCCGTGAAATCGCTGGGTGTTCCGAAACCGGTCGGTTCGAGCCAGTCGACGCCGACCTCTTTGCTGGCGGCCATCGGGTCGTCGAGTGCCAACCGCTCGAACTCGGGGTCGAGCCAGGCCCGGGCGACGAGCGTCGCCGCGGGCGTCGGCCCGATCTGTTCGGCGAACTCGGTGAAGCGGCGGTGCTCCTCGGCGGTGAAGAGTCCCTTTTCGATGCACAGCTCGCGCAGCGCGATCTCGAGTACCTCGAAGTCGGTGATCTCGTCGACCATCGGCTTGACCGTCCGGTCGTGGTCGTGGTGATCGTCGCTCATCGGCGGTCGTCCTCTCCGCCGGCGGATTCGAGCCAGCGTTCGGGGATCTCGGTCTGCAGGGTGTCGTCGGCGGGCCCGGTGTACCCGTGCCAGAGGTCGCCCATGGTGAACCGGACCACGTAGAACCACTCCGGTTGGGCGTCGGAGAGACCCCAGGTCTCGTCCTCGGGCGCTGGGCTCTCGTAGGCGACGGCCGCGACCTCGCCGACCGCGCCCCGGACGTATTCCGGTGTCCGCGTGTACAACAGGACGGGCAGCTCGCGGACCCGGACCCGGTCCCCGATGCCGAACGCGGCGTCGCCCGCCCGCCCGGCGTAGATCTGCGGGTCGCCGATTCCGATCGCGTGCCGATGGTGTGTGTTCCGCGGGACGTCGGATCCGTCGCCGACGCTGCGCGGGCGGGCCTCGAGACGCCGGCCGTCCAGTCCGCCCGCGTATCGCTCCCGGACCTCGAGCATGCGTTCACTGAGCTCGCCGAGCGCGATGTGGTGCTTCTCGACGAGAATTCTGGCGACCGCCAGCAACCAGCGTCCGTAATACGGGATTCCGAGGTAGACCGCGCGACCGACGTCGACGTTGCCGATCCGACGCCGCTCTTCGGACAACCAGATCCCGCGCCAGGCGAGCACCTCACACATGACATAGGTCATGTGCTCCCATTCCTCGTACGCCTTGCCCTCGTAGGTGATCGGTGCGTCGGGCTCACCCCCGACGTCGTGCACCGGCTTCATGTAGGCGACGAAGCGATCGTGGTCGAGAAGATCGGGCGTCGGGGCATCCGGCAGCTCGGGATACGAGGAGTGCAGTCGCGCAACGAGTTCGAGTTGTCTCGCACGTTCTTCGGCAGTGCTCACCGGACACCTCCCGGGCCCCTGTCCGACCGTCGCAGCGCAGTTGCAGGAGAACTTACACGCCGACCGCGTGGTTCAGGAGCGTTTTCGGCACGCCCTTGCTCCCCGATCCGAACGAACGACAGCCGCGGGCGCATCAACCCTAATGGGGGTGGATCGGCGTCCTGCAGGGGATGCTGGTTTGTGTGAGCCTTCCCGGCCGGTGACCACTCCGAGACCCTGAAACGGTGTCGGATTTCTACACGAAGACCGTGGCCCGGCCGGGTAAGGATCACCCGCTAGAACGCTTCTGGGATGTCGTGCCCCCTGAACCATGTGGGGTGAGCACTGATCCATTAGGCCGCGTCAAGGGTGATCACCCCAAGGTTCACACCGACGATCGATCGAGACGACCGAAGACGAGGTGAACGACCGACATGATCTGTGTGGGCAACGACTGGGCGTCGGATCATCACGACGTGTGCGTGATGGATGAACACGGCACCACCCTGGCCACCCGCCGACTACCCGAGAACGCGGCCGGCGTGACGGCGATGCATGACCTGCTCGCCCGGTTCGCCCACGACCCCTCTGAGGTGGTGGTGGGGATCGAAACCGATCACGGCATGTGGGTCGCCGCCCTGGTCGCCGCGGGCTATCAGGTGTATGCGATCAACCCGTTGTCGGTGTCGCGGTACCGCGACCGCCACCATGTCGGGGGCACCAAATCCGATAAGGCTGACGCGAAAACGCTGGCTGATCTGGTGCGGACCGACCGGCACAATCATCGATTGGTCGCCGCCGACACCGTCGAGGTCAAGGCGATCACGGTGATGGCCCGTACGCATCAGAATCTGGTGTGGGCGCGCTCAGCACAACAGAACGTGTTGCGCGCTCAACTGGGCGCCTACTATCCGGCCGCGGTCGATGCCTTCGGCGGCGACCTCGCCCACAAAGACTGCCTGGCGGTGTTGCGTCGCGCTCCCACCCCACGACAGGGAGCGGCACTGACGGTCGCGGCGATCCGATCAGCTCTGAAAAAGGGTGGCCGCCAACGCAATACCGATACCCGTGCCCGCGAGATCCAGCAGGCCCTGCGTGGGGGCGGTCATCTGAGCGCACCGGAGGCACTTACCGCAGCGTATGCGGCGACCGTGACCGTGACGGTTAACATGCTGACGACGCTCAACACCCAAATTGATCAACTGGAAACCAGTATGGCCCAGTCTTTTAGAGCGCATCCGGACGCCGAGATCTACCTGTCCATGCCCGGAGTCGGTGACATCACCGGCGCCCGGATGCTTGGCGAGTTCGGGGACGACCCCGAACGCTATGCCACCGCCAAGTCTCGCAGAAACTATGCCGGCACCTCACCACGGACCATCGCCTCAGGCAAAGGGCACGTCGTGCTGGCCCGCCATATCCGCAACACCCGCCTCAACGCCGCCGCCATGGCGATGGCGCAAAGCGCGCTGACCGGCAGTCCCGGCGCCCGCGTCTACTACGACAGCCTGCGAGATCAGAAGAAGTCCCACCCCCAAGCCTTGCGTGCGCTCGCCAACCGGCTCATCGGCATCCTCCACGGCTGCCTCAAACACCGCACCCTCTACAACGAACACACCGCCTGGAACCACCGCGCCAACCTCGCCGCTTGACACCTTGCACCCCTGGGATGTCTTCGTGGCTCGTCGCTTGCGCTCCTCGCACCTCAGTATCTGCGGCCTGGCGGCCGTCGTGGCTACGAAGGAATCCGTTGTGTTGGAGCGAGCCCAACCACTGCTCCCTGAGCTCCGGGCGCTCCTCAGGGAGCAGGGGGCAGGGCGTCCTTTCGGATTAGGGAGCAGAGGGAGGGCATCGTTTTGACCCCACACAGCAGCGGTTCTGTAGTTCTTGCGGATATGGGAGCAGCCTCGAAGGGTCAGGTCAGAAGCCGGCCGTAGGCGGCGACGAAGAGCTCCACACAGACGTCGAGGATCTCGTCGAGCGCATAGCGTTCCGCGTCGGCCTCCCCCGCACCGGCGACGTACCAGTCGACGAGAAGCTGGGTGACTGCTCCGACCAGGCCCACCGACGCCAGCCGTTCGCGGTCCGACGTCGGTCGCGAGCCACGAGCGAGTGCCAGGATGAGCGCGGCCCAGTCGTGGATCGCGCGCATGCGGACCTGCTCGATCTCCGGGGACACACCCACCACTTCGACGAGCATCACACGCGCGCGCCGGGGATCGTCGGCGAGGCAGGACATGAACGCCCCGAGAGCCGCTCGTGTGACCTCCGGAACACGCTCGGCGGCAACGCCTTCCGCCGAGTCCGATGATCCGGGGGCGGCGCCGGCGATCTCCGCTGCGGCATCGACGGTCGCCGCCCGGACGAAGTTGACGCAGTCGTCGTACACGGCGACGAGCAGGGCGGCGCGGTCGGTGAAGGACTCGTAGAAGTATCGCTGCGTCAGCCCGGCGAGGTCGCAGATCCCCCTCACTGACACGTTCGCGTATCCGTCGGTTCCGAAGGCGTCGAGCCCGGCCGCGATCAGAGCGGCTCGGCGGCGTTCTCGCCGCTGCGTCGGGTCGGCCCCGCCATAGCGTCGTCCGGGCGGGGTCCCCGTCGACGGGGTCTGGTCCGGCACGGCTGTCACGCGAGCTCCCTCCCGGGTCTTTACAGCGGATCTTCTGACACGTTACCTTGTCAGAAGTAAGTGACATGGCGTCGTGTCAGATACTGCTGTGAGGGGACAATCGTGCTGGAATTCTTGCCGGAGCCGATGCGTGAGCCGACCGTGCTCGCGATCCCGTTCTTCGTCACCCTGCTGGCCATCGAGTGGTTCGCCGCGGCCAAGCTCGAGCACGATGACACCGAGACGGCGCCGCCGGGCGCCTACGATTCGCGGGACGCGCGGTCGAGCGTCTCGATGGGACTGGTGTCGATCGTGACCAGCGCCTTCTGGAAGTTCCTAGGACTCCTGCTGTACAGCGTGCTGTTCGCCTATGTCGCCCCGTGGCAGTTGCCCGCGGACGAGTGGTACACGTGGGTGATCGCATTCGTGGGCGTTGACTTCCTCTTCTACTGGAGTCATCGTGTGTCGCACCGGGTCCGGCTGGTGTGGGCTACTCACCAGGCGCATCACTCCAGCGAGTACTTCAACTTCGCGACGGCGCTGCGGCAGAAGTGGAACATCAGCGCCGCGGTGCTGATGTGGATGCCGCTCCCGCTCCTCGGCATCCCGCCTGCACTGGTGTTCGCCGCCTACTCGCTGAATCTGATCTACCAGTTCTGGATTCACACCGAGCGGATCGGAAAACTCTGGGCACCCGTCGAATTCGTGCTCAACACACCGTCGCATCATCGGGTACACCACGGCTGCGACCCCGAGTACCTCGACCGCAACTACGGCGGGGTCTTCATCCTGTGGGACCGGATGTTCGGCACGTTCGCTCCGGAGATCCGTCGGCCCCGTTACGGCCTGACCAAACCGGTGGACACATACAACATCCTGCGACTGCAGACGCACGAATATGCGGCGATCGTGCGGGATGTGCGCGGTGCGTCGACGTGGCGCGCCCGCCTGGGCTACGTCTTCGGGCCGCCGGGATGGACGCCGCGCGACCTGGTCGGGGAGCAGGTGGCGGGGACGACTGGCGCATCCGCGGAACGCGTCTGACGGAGCGGCCTCAGAGGCGAGGTCGGTCGGGCGCCATATGCGGTCACTGTGCCGATCGTCGTGACGAGTGGGATGAGCGCGGTCTGGATGCCGAGCTCGTGTGGCGGGATGACCCGAGCGGCGACCACCAGTAGAGCATCCCTGCCCCGGCCGTGACGAAGAAGGTCGACACCACGACAACCGAGTCCACCGTGAGGGCTCTGGAGCCGAGCACCGCCGGTCTGATCGCCAAGCTCATGGGCCAGACCTCAACTCACGCAATCTGGTTCGTGCATCTGAGCCCGCCGCGAACAGGTTTCCGAGCCCTGCTGCCACCACCGTCGCCCCGAGAACGGCGCAGCGCCCGAGCCCCCGGGGGTCGGACCTACGCTTCTCGCGTGTCAGGCTGTCGCGTAAGTACCGTAGGGCGGCGGAGGTAACCGTCATGGTCAGATACGGGCGCTCGGTATCAGGATGGCGTATGCCAGTTTCCTCAATTGCCCGTCGATGCCGGGCCGAGAGCGGAGCTCGGGCGACGAGATCACGTGGCCGGCGAACCCGGCCAGAGCCTGCTCCAGTGCCTTGGCATCGGCCTGTGACAGGCTGGGCGTACGCACGCGGATGGCAGTAGTCCACTCGGCGGAGTAGTCCGAGGTGGTACGGCCGAGAGAGATCTGGTCGGCTCCCGGCAGATACACCGCGTCCCGAACTGCCACGGCCAGCACCCGCCCATTGGGGCCCAGCGAGTAGTCGACGAACACGCGCAGGAGCACGTCGAGCGTGTCACCGACGGCGGCTCGGTCGAGTGCCGCGATCGACGTCCCCAACAAGCCTTCGATGCCTCGACGGATGACCGTCCACAAGATCTCCGTCTTCCCTGCGTGCTCGTGATAGACGGTCGCCACCGAGACGCCCGCGTGGGCGGCGATCTCGTCGATACGAACGTTCCGGAAGCCGCGTACGAAGAACAACTCGGTCGCGACGTCGAGGATTCGTTCGCGTCGGGCGATCGGACTTCGGCGTGATCGTGCGTCATCTGTCCCCACCACAACGGGAGCCGTGGCCAGGTCACAGTCGAGAATCGAGTCCGTGAGCGCTCGCTGGACCTGCATCAGGCGCTTGGCCGACAGTGAGCCACGCATCCGGGCCGTGCTGGAGTACACACTGAGGACAGCGGTCGCGAGTAGCTCCGCGCCCGCCGGGTCGACCGCGGGTCGGGCGGCGCTGATCTTCGCCGCCAGCGTGCCCACGAGTCCCCCGAAGGAGCGATTCAACTCGGACAGGCCCGATCGCTCCAGGTGCAATCGTTCGCGGTTCCAGAGGATGGAGACATCTTGATGCGCGGTCATGTCACCCAATGCGTCGAAGAACAACCCGATTTGCTCCTCGGGAGTGCCACCGCGCTCCTGCGCATCGGCCATGAACCGGCTGACGGTCCGCACCTGCGCGGTCAACGCCTGCGCGAGGATGTTCTGCTTGGACGGGAAATGTCGGTACAACGCAGGCCCGGTCAGTCCGACCGTCGCACCGATCTGTTCCATGCTCACGTTGCGGTAGCCGAACTCCTGAAACAGGCGTGTCGCCTCCCGGACCAGGTGTTCGAGCCGGAGTTCGGGCAGTCGGGCGCTCTTCGCACTCGCGGCGCCTGCGGATTTCGACACTGGTGTCGAGGGCAGCGGTACAGGAGACCTCGCCGATGGTTCCGCGTCATGCCCCGCTCGTACCCGAGTGCCGTCGTCGTTCATACTCGTTGGTCGTAACTCGGACCTCGAGTTGCACGCGCCGATAATCGCGGGGCGCGGTCAGGTGCTCGACCGGTACGTCAGCCGGCCATCGTGACGCGCGAGATCTCGGCCTGGTATCCGCTCCCCGAACTCGGCAGGCTCGTGAGCCAGACCATGACGTAGCGGGTGGTCGGCGGCTGCGCGATCGGAATCGTGGTGGACGCCTGGTCCACCTGACCCGACGCCACCGTCGTCGTCCGGGCGAACGCCGGACGCGCCGACGGTGACGTACGGATCTCGACGCTGATCCCGGGCGTCGGACTCTCGATGGTGACCGACCGCACCGGGCGTTCCGCTCCGAGGTCGAACATGAGGCCCAGCCCCGGCTTGAGCCCACCGAAGTCCGGACGTCCGCGATAGTTGTCGGTCTGCCACGGCGGGGCGGCGCCGGTGATCACGTTGCGTACGTTCGCCGAGTTGTCCGGCGTCTGCGCGGAGAAGTCGACGACCGAGACCGACTGCAGCGCAATGGGTTGCGGGGCCGCCGGAGCCGCGGGCGTCGGCGGCGGCTGGGCGCCGGGCGGAGGCGAGGGCTCGGTCGTGGTGAGGATCGAGTCGATGTCGCTCGAGCCGCTGCTGCCGCCGAAGATGTTGGTGGCACCCACGATCAGCGCGATGACGATGAACAGGGCGAGGAGTCCGGCGCCGATGAGCAACGCCAGGTTGCGGCGCGGTGGCTTCTCGTCGCCGCCGGCACCCAGTCGGGGCGCCACGCTCACCGGCGGCGGGGCGTCGGCGTCGGTGATGGCCGGCAACATGTCGGTGTTCAGGTCGACGACCGTGGCCTGATCGAGGACGTGCTGGACCGTGGCCGCGGTACGGATCCCGCGGGAACCGTCGAGCGCGCGCGCCGCGACCGCCGAGATCTCGAACGGGATGTCGGGCTTGCTGAGCCGCGGCTCGACCGGTTGTCCGTCCTCACCGGGCGTGGCCACGGGGATCCCACCCACGGGCTCGGTGGAGTCGGCGGTGGTGATCAGCCGGGACCCGTCCGCGGGATCGAGCGCCCAGCGGTTGAGCAGGAGCGCGTACAGCACGGCACCGAGGCCGCGGACATCGGACGCCTTGTCGTCCCCGGCGAGGGTGCCGGGGAACGCCAGCACGGCATTGCCGTCGTGGCTGATGCGGATGCGGTCGGGATGGTCGATGGACAGCGCGCCACCGGAGCGGTGGGCGATCTCGGCGGCCGCGGCGAGTGAACGCACCGCCCGCGCGGCGCCGATCGGCGACGGTCCCGACCCGGCGACATCCGCCAGGGACGATCCGGGCACCCATTCGGCGACGACGATGCCGCCCGACGATCCGCGGACGACGTCGAGGACCCGTGCCACCCCGTCGGAGTTGATCTGGCCCAGGCGCAGGGTGCGCGACAGCACGGCCTGCGGTCCCTGATCGGACATCTTGGCGGCCTGACCACGCTCGGGCGGCGGTGCGAGCTGCTCGGCGTCGACGAAGGTCAGCGCGACCTCACGGTCGAGGTTGATGTCCTGGGCCCGCCAGAACTGCAGACCGCGGGTGCCGCCGTGCTGCTCGAGCAGTCGGTACCGGCCGCCGGCGACCGCAGCACCGGGGATGAGGCGTGGTCCGCGCCGGCGTGGGCTCGCCGCGCTGTCGGCCGCACCGGTCTCGGCGGCGGGAGTCGGGGTCGGTGGAGTGGGTGCGTCGCCGGCTCTGGGCGCGGCGGGCGGCCCGGTGGCAGCAGTGGTGTCGACCTCACTGTCACTCACGCGACGGACTCCTCTCCTGCGGTATCTGATGTCGCGCGGTACCGGCGCGCGTTCGGGGATGGGGCGCACATCCCGGGTCGCGCCGATCGCGCCACCGGAGTGTACGGAGTACGACTGCCACGTCGCGGTACCTCTGTCGAAGCGGCGCAGCACCTGTACCTGACCAGAGTACGGGAGCGATTCGTCGCCTGTGACGCGCGGAAACTGAACTGTGATCGCCGGTGACTGTTCACGTTCGGGCTGCGGCGGCGGGGCGAGCGCCGGGATGAACCGGCCGAGCAGACGGCGTACGGCCAGCCCGATCGCGACGACATCCGGTACGCGGGCCGCGGCGAGACCGGCGTAGGTCACCGCGAGCACCACCGCGGCGGTCAGCCCGAGGTAGAGGACCGACCCCACCTTGCCCAGCCAGCCGATCATGTCGTCGAGGCCGGTGAGTTTCGCGACCGCCCACACGGTGGCGGAGACCCCGATCGAGACAGCCAGGGTCACGACGGACGTGCGTGCCACATCCGAGAGCCGGGCCCCGCGAAGACGGCTGCGGAGCAGGAAGTGCCCGACGACGGCACCGACCAGATAACCCAACCCGTTGGACAGCGCGAGCCAGCGCACGACGAGTTCGGGATCGTCGAAGAGCACCGGCCCCAGGTACGACGACACCACCTTCACCACGGTGATGCCCAGCGCGATGAACGTCGGGGTCCACGCGTCCTCGCGGGCGTAGAACACGCGCAGCTGGACGAGGGTCATCGAGTACGGGATGAGGGTGAACGCACCCCACGACAGCACCGAACCCAGCTGCGACGCGGAGGCGGCGTCGAACTTGCCGAAGTTGAAGACGGCGATGGCGATGGCCGGTCCGAAGAACGTCATGAACGACACGACCGGCACGAGGGCGACCATCGTCAGTCGCGTCGCCAGGGACAGATCGTCGACGACCGCCTTGGTGTCGTCGGCGGTGGCGTTGCGCGACAGTCGCGGCATGATCGCGGTCAGGATGGTCACGCCCAGCACGCCGTACGGAAGCTGCAACAACTGCCAGTGGGTGAAGTAGATGCTGACGCCCGACGCGTCGGCCGACGATGCGATCCGGTAGGTGACGATCAGGCCGACCTGGAGCAGCGCCACATACGCGACGATCGCGACGGCCATGTTCCCGAACTGGCGCAGGCGCGCGTCGATCCCCCACTGCAGGCGCAGCCGCACCCCCGACTTGCGGAGGAACGGCACCAGTATCAGCGCCTGGAGCACGACACCGGTCGTGCAACCGATGCCGAGCACCAGGAGCTGCGGATCGGACATCCGGACGGGGTTGAGGGTGATCTCGCCGGGCACCACCGCGTAGAGCACGAGAGTGGTGATCTGCACGACGTTGTTCAGTACGGGCGCCCACGCACCCGGCTTGAAGTAGCCGCGCAGGTTGAGGATCGCGATGAACAACGCGGACAGGCCGTAGAACAGGATCTCCGGCAGCAGCAGGTAGGCGAGCGCGGTCGACAGCTCGCGATTGACCTGCCCGTCCCCCAGATTCAGATAGGTGAGCAGCGGTGCCGCGATCACCGCCACGACCGTCGCGGTCCCGAGGACGACGACGGTGATGGTGAAGATCCGGTTGATGAAACCCTCGCCGCCGTCGTCGTCCTCGGCTTCGGCCCGGGCGAGCAGCGGGATGACGATCGCGGTCAGCACGGCGCCGAGGACGACCTCGGCGATCATGTTCGGCAACACGTCGGCCGCCTGGAACGCCGAGGCGATGGCAGGGCCGAGCATCGCGAGGATGAGCACGGTCCGCAGGAAGCCGGTGATGCGACTGAACAGGGTGGCGATCGCGATCGACCCGCTGGTGCGCAGGATGCTCGAGTCCGAGTCCCGCGCCAGACCGGTCGACGACGCTTTCCCGTCGGGCGCTTTGCCCTCGGGCGTTTTCTCGTCGGGTGCCTTCTGGACGGACACCGCGCCGGCGGCCACCGGACCGTTCGACGGTCGGCGGGGGTCGGACGCGGTCATGACCCGCGTGTTGTTCTGGGCCGGTGACACGTCCGGCCGGGCCGGCGTGGGTGCCGGTGGAGTAGGTGCCGATGGCGCGGGCGGACGCGGAGCCGAGGGTGCCCGCCCGCCCGGTCGCGGCGGCGCGGGTCGTGGGGCCGCGGACCGCGCGTCGGGCGATCGTGGTGCGGCAGGCCGTGGCGCAGTGGGTCCCGGGTCCGGGGACCCGGGCGGGATCCGCGTCGGAGGGACCCGGCCACCCGGAACCCGGTTCGGCGGAATCCGCCGGGGCGCGGCGCGCTCGGGACGCTGGGGCGGCACCGGGCCGGGTGTCCCCGACCGCGGTGCACGCGGCTCATCGTTCCAGGTCACGTCGCTAGGGCCGCCGTCCTCGGGTCGTCTGATGTCGGTCATGGAGGGTCATTGCCCGGTTCCTCGCCGTACGTCCGACCCTCGCTCTGCAGGGTACGGCGTCGCTCCTGATACCCGCTTCCGGCAAGCATTCGCTCGAGTTCGTCGGGTTCGGGACGGTCGGCGTCGGCGGGATCGGGCTGGCCGCGGAAACGATGCCAGAGGCGACGCGCGGTGAGCAGGACCAGCGCTGCCGCAGCGATGATCGTGATGTAGAACAGCGGCTTCCCGTACGCGTTGGTGTGCACCGACAGGCTGATCGGCTGGCCCAGTGGCACGCCGGTGACCGTCGACAACCGGATCTGCACACTGATCGCCTCGGAGGCGTCGCCCTGGGTGGGCAGCTGGATCTGCCGGGTTCCGCGCGCCGGGATCTCGATCACCCCGAGGTCGCCGATCTCGATGCCCGCCGGCTCGGACGTGGTGATCCGGGCACGCACCGGGAGCGCGAGGTCGTTGCTCACGACCAGCAGCAGCGGACTCCGCTCGGAAGCCAGCGTGTAACGACCGCCGGGATCGAGGATGGTGACCGACTGCGACATCCGGTACAGGGTCGACGCGACGGCGTCGATGCGTTCGGTCTGCGCGCGCCGCAGGTGGGTGTAGACGGCCGACCCCTGGGCATCCGGGGAGCGGATCGCCCGGAGCTGGTCCTCGCGCAGCGGCGACATGTACCGCTCGGGGGTGGCGGCGACATCCGCCGAGCGCACCAGGGCGCCCTCGAATTGCCAGCTGTCCTCGACATTGCGTCGTATCGATCCGGTCGCGTCGCTCGTCAGCACCGAGCCCACCTCGCCCACCGGACCGACCCCGGGCGGGTCGATCAGCCGCGCCTGCTCGGGCGCGGAACCGAGGTCGGCGGCCAGCGTCGACAGCGGAGCCGGTGTCGCGGCACCCGATTCGAGGAGCAGCCGTGCGGTGGTGAACAGGGCCTCGGCGTCGGCGGACGTGGGCGACCAGTACGTCGGGGGCATCAGGAACGCCGATCTGCCGACGACCGGGTCGGGCGACGGGCGTGCCCCGGGTGCGGTCGGACCGGGTTCCGGCGCGGCGATCGCGGGATAGGCGAGGGCACCGATCGCGCTCTGGCGCCTGCTTCCCTCGGACTCGTCGGACAGGTCGACGCGCTGACTCGGAGGCGTCAGAGCGGGGGTGGACGGCGCCGTACCGAGCGCGGCGAACGAGGCGGTCACAGGTGCGTCGTAGGTCTGGGCGGCGAGGTCACCGATCCGGTAGCGGCCGGCGGCGTCGCGGCGACCGACCGGCGCGACGGAGTTCGACGACACCGCGGTCGCGGTCATCTCGGCCTCGGTGAGGGCGGCGGCGCCGTCGGCGTCGATCGCCCCCAGGGCGGGGATCGAGAGACCGCGCACGCTCCGGACGCCGAGCACGGTGTCGATGATGTCGGCCGGTGACCGCAGCGCGGCCTCGGTGAGGCCGGTGTTGCCGATCCGGGTCAGGGAGGTGAGGTCGGCCTGCGCGTACGGCAGGGCCACCACGCACATCCGCTGCGCGATCCATCGCAGGCCGGTGAGCCAGCGACCGGCGGCGTCCACGCCGCTACCGGGCCGGGTCGTCGACCTCGGATCGGCGGGATTGTCGGACACCTCGTACCCCAGCGACATCGCGCGCACCGTGACGACGAGGTCGGGGTCGATCGCCAGGCACATGCTGTCGGCGAGCTTCTCCGAACCGGGCAGTGCGCTCGGTTCCGGGTTCTCCGGTGTCTCGGATGGCGGCGTGTCCGATGTCACCGAATCCGATTGTGCGGGTGGGGGTTCCCCGACGACCCGCTGCAGCGCGGCGAGTAGCTCGGCGAGTCTGCCGCCGTCGGCGAGCGACCGCGCCATGTTCTCGTTGATCAACCGGACCGGTTCGGTGTTGCCGCCCAGCACACCCGGCGCGAGCTGCGGCGGGGCGGCCAACGGCCACACCATCGTCATGCGTGCCGGACTGGACAGGTTCGCCGACACCGACCCGTCCGGCCCGAGCCCGACGACCGGGTCGGCGTCGGAGTACTCGATGGACGGGTCGACGTAACCGGCGGACCGGGTGTCGTCGGGTGGCAGGGACAACACCGGCAGCAGCATCCGCGATCCCGCGACCTGCGCGGTGTTGCCGTACTCCGGGGTGCCGTTGACGTTGACCTGCATCGGGTACACGCCGGGCTGGGAGATGGCCAGGCCCTGGCCGTCGGGACCGTTGTTGGCCGAGAGTGCCATCGACATGCGGAAGCCGACGCTCTCGCCAGGGGCGAGCGAGTCGGACAGCGCTTCGAAGGGGCCGGCCACGGCGACGGCCGGATCGTCGTCGGCGAGGTCGGTGCGCAGGCCCGCGGCCGACGCCACCGGATCGCCGCGCTCGAGCCGGATGGTCAGGTCGGTGATGGACCGGTCGCCGACGTTGTCGACGCGTCCGCTGACGGTGACCACCGGCCGGCTGGTCGTGGTCACGATGTTCGGGGTCATCGAATCGATGACGATGCGGGCGAAGCGGCTCGGTGAGCGGTCCGACGCGCCGGATCCGGCGTCGGAATCGCTGGTGGCCGTCTCCGGCGCCGCCGACGCCGGTCCCACCGCGCCGGACAGGACCATCAGACCGAGAACGGCCAGGACCACGGCGGAGGCCAGCGTCGCGAGCGCGCCGGACCGCAGCGCATGCGAGAAGGCGAGAGAACGAGACGAACGGGGCTCGGCGGCGGACGGGCGCGGCTCAGCCATCGCCGGCCGCGGGCCGTCGTGGACGGCGCCGGCGCCGGCGCGGACGAACCGGGGGCGGTGGCTCGTTGCGGCGCTGGTTGCGCGCGGCGGCGGCTTTCTCATAGGCGTTGGGTTCGGTGCGGATGCTGTCGGCCTCGGACTGGGCCAGCCGGGTGGGGTCGGCGGCGAGTTCGGCGATCACACCCCGGGCCATCCGGGCGAGTCGCCGCTCGTCAGAGTACGTGAGCCGACGCGGGAGCTCGTGTAACGGCACCCAGGCCACCTCGGACACCTCGTAGTCGGCGTCGGACAGCTCGCCGCCCGTGCACCGCAGCAGGTAATGATGCACGGTCTTGTGGATCCGACGACCTTCGCTGACGAACCAGTAGTCGATCTTGCCGAGCGGGGCCACCACCGTGCCCTGGATCCCGGTCTCCTCCTCGACCTCGCGGATGGCGGTCTGCTCGGCGGTCTCGCCGGTTTCGATGTGTCCCTTGGGCAGCGACCACATGGTGCGGCCGCGACGGTCGACGCGACCGATGAGCGCGGCCGACAGCTGGTCGACGGGGAGGTCGAGGTCGGAGATGACGAGCCCCCCTGCCGAGGTCTCGCGCACGGTGCGGAGTTTCTCGTTGCCCGCGCGGTCGGGGTGGGCGCGCTCGGCAGCCGGGCGTTCGGACGCACGGTCGGCCCGAGCCGCGCGCCGTCGACCCTTCGACGCCTTGCCGCCGGCCTGGGTCAAACCGGTCTTGGTCAGCTTGGCGCTGACGGCGACCATGTCCGACGGCTTCGGCGGGGTGACGCGGGGTCGCGCACGATCGGGATCGACCGGGAGCTTGTCGACGGGCTCGGCCTCGACCGGATCCGGGCACGCGGGATCGGCGGCCCGGGCGCGGGCGAGGTCATTGGGAGTCGGGTGATGAGTGCTGGGTGCCGGTTCGGAGGCCGGGTTGGGCGAGCCGGGTTTGTGGCCCGGCCGCGAGCCCGCCTGGCCGGGAGTCGGCTGTTTGTTCTTGGGTTGGGCATGACCGCCCTGTTTGTGCCCGTGCGGACTGTGCGCCGTCGGGGTGTGAGCGGGCGCCGCACCTCGGTTCTCGGACTTGCGCCGGCCCCGGCGGCGTCGGCCGCGCCGGGCACGACGCCCCTGGCCGGAGGCATTCTGCTCGCCTTGTCCGCCACCCTCACCGTGCGCACCCGACGAGACGCCGCTGACGTCTGAAGGGTTGGTCGAGGAATCGGTGGACACTCCACGATGCTAGCGGCTGGTCACCTGCAGTTTGTCCGGACGCCTCCGAGGGCGCGTAGGTTGTGGATTCGCAGTGTCGCGAGTGCGCCGGGGGTGTATGAGTCGTCGCCGACGAGCTGTGCGGCGTCGTCGTCGCGGGTCACGACGGTAGGGTGGCAAGCCGTGAACGACACTTCCTCGTCCGGTGCGGCGGCGTCTGGGCCATTCCGGAATGGGGCAGCCCAGCCGGACCAGGTGCACTCGGCGGACCCGGAACGGCGCACCCGCCTGCTCGCCGCCGCGGCGATCGCACTGCGCGACCTCGACGACGTCCTCGTGCCCCTCGGCAAGCTGTTCGAGACCGCCGGCCACGAGCTGTACCTGGTGGGCGGCTCGGTGCGCGACGCGGTTCTCGGGCGTCTGGGCAACGACCTCGACTTCACGACCGATGCGCGCCCGGAAACGGTGTCGCAGCTCCTCCGCGGCTGGGCCGACGCGTTCTGGGACGTCGGCATCGAGTTCGGCACGGTCGGGGTCCGCAAGGGCGACCACCTGATCGAGATCACGACGTTTCGCGCGGACTCATATGACCAGGTCAGCCGCAATCCCGAGGTCACCTTCGGCAAGACCCTCGACGACGACCTGATCCGACGGGACTTCACCGTCAACGCGATGGCGGTCCGGATCGGCTCGGCGGGCGCCCAGGACTTCCGGGACCCGCTCGACGGGATGACCGCCCTGCTGGCCGGGGTCATCGACACCCCCGCCACGCCTGCACAGTCCTTCGGCGACGACCCCCTGCGCATGCTGCGCGCCGTGCGGTTCGTCTCTCAGCTGGGATTCCGGCTCGCGCCGCGCGTGTGGCAGGCGATCACCGACATGAACGGCGAGATCGAACGCATCACCGTCGAACGCATCCGCACCGAGCTGGACAAACTGATCTGCGGCGAGTTCCCGATCGAGGCGATCGACGCCATGGTCGAGACCGGTCTGGCCGAGCGGGTGCTGCCCGAGGTGCCCGGCATGAAGCTCACCATCGACGAGCACCACCAGCACAAGGACGTCTACCAGCACTCCCTGACCGTGCTCCGCCAGGCCATCGATCTCGAGGACGGCGATCCGGACCTGGTGCTGCGCTGGGCGGCCCTGTTGCACGACATCGGCAAACCCGCGACGCGGCGGCACGAACCGGGGGGTGGCGTCAGCTTTCATCACCACGAGGTCGTGGGCGCGAAGATGGTGCGCAAACGGATGCGGGCACTCAAGTATCCGAAGGCGGTGGTGTCCGACGTGGCGCAGCTGGTCTTCCTGCACCTGCGCTTCCACGGTTACGGAGACGGCGCGTGGACCGACTCGGCCGTCCGCCGGTACGTCACCGATGCCGGTCCCCTACTCGACAAGCTGAACAAGCTGGTGCGCGCCGACTGCACCACCCGCAACAAGCGGCGCGCCCGGCGGCTGCAGCAGAACTACGACAGTCTCGAGCAGCGGATCGCCGACCTACAGGCGGCCGAGGATCTCGAGAAGGTCCGGCCCGACCTCGACGGCAACGCGATCATGGAACTCCTCGGCGTGCCGCCCGGTCCGATCGTCGGACAGGCGTGGCGTCATCTGAAGGAGCTACGCCTGGACCGTGGACCGCTCAGCCGCGACGAAGCCGAGGATGCCCTTCGCGAATGGTGGGCGGCGCGCAGCGGTCAGTGAGGACTGCGAGACGCCCCGGGCGTTTCAGCTCGCCGGCGCGAACACCTCGATCGCGTGCGGTACCGCCTCGAAGACCGCCGGCAGCTCGCCGACGAGGTCACCGTCGACCGACACGAGGGCCGGCGGATCGCAGTACAGCTCGACCTCCGCGCCGCGCATGGTCCGGACGTTCGGGCTGTCGATGTGCTTGCCCGAGAACACCTTCGGGAAGACGCGCGCAATCGTCCAACGTGCCAGCCGCGGTGGGTTGAGCGCGAGGGTCACGTCGAGCCGGCCGTCGGTGATCGACGCCTGCGGCGTGATCTTCATGCCACCGCCGTACGACGTGGTGTTGCCGATCGCGGCGAAGATGAGGTCGGATTCGACGGCCTGGTCGTCGACGCGGACCTGGTAGTGACGCGACCGCAGAGCGAGTAGTTCGAGCAGCGCCGCGATCGTGTACCGGGACTGTCCGCGCGGCCGGCGCATGTCGATGGCCCGCGCGGTGACCGCGGCGTCGAACCCGGTGGCGGCGACGGTGCTGAACAGCGCGGTCTGCCCGTCCGGGAAGCTGACCCGGCCGAGGTCGATGGGTCGCCGGTGGCCGTCCAGGATGACCTCGACGGCGTCGGCCGGATCCAGTGGGATGCCGAGGTTGCGGGCGAAGTCGTTCCCGCTCCCGGCCGGGATGACGGCCAGCGGCTTGCCCGACCCGATCGTGGCCTCCACCGTCAGACGCACCGTGCCGTCGCCCCCCACGACGACGAGGACGTCGGTGTCCCCCCGGGCAGCCTTGCCGGCGAGATCGGCGGCGTCGGCGATGTCCTCGCCCACGATGATCTCCACCTCCACGCCGCGGGCACGCAGCAGTTCTGCGGCGTCGTGGGCGACGCGCAGGCCCGTTCCGTGCCGTGCGTACGGACTGGCCACGAGTGTGGCGTGTTCGATAGTCATATGAGTCGGCCCCCCGCCGTTCAAGTGATCCGTTACAGTGTTACACATCATGGCAATCCGTAACGAGGAGATCGGGGATCTCGTTCTGGATGCAGCACGGAGCTGTCTGCTGCGTAGCGGCGGACGCAAGGTGACTGTCTCCGAGGTGGCCCGACAAGCAGGCGTGAGCCGACCGACGGTGTACCGCCGGTGGCCCGACATCAACGAGATCATCCGCGGGCTGTTGACCCGCGAGGTCCTGGGAGTCGTCGAGGACGCGATCGGCGGACGAGGCGAACCCGCCGATCTGGATGCGCTGGTCGATCGGGTGGTCGCGGTCGTCGGCGCGCTCCGCGACGACGAACTGATCGCCTCGCTGTGGCGCGAGCAGCGAGACTTCATGGCGCCGTACGTCTTCGAGCGTCTCGGTACGAGTCAGCAAGGGGCGCTCGCGATTCTCTCGGACATGCTGTCGCAGGCCCAGGAACGGCGCCACGTCCGGGCGGGTGACGCCAAACGGATGGCGGCGATGGTGCTGCTGATCGCGCAGTCGTTCCTCCAGTCCGGGGCGCTGGTCTCCGACATCATCGCCGAGGGCTGGAGCACCGAGTTGCACGAGATGCTGGCCGGGTATCTGCGTCCGACCGGCGCGGGCGTCGACGGATGACGTCGTGAGCGCCGTTCGCGCGGTGCGACTCTGATGGCGACCCTGTCCGCCGACACCCGTCGTCGTGCGCTCGACCGTCTGACGTCCGGCGATCCCCTGGATCTGCTGGTCATCGGCGGCGGTGTGACCGGCGCCGGGGTGGCGCTCGACGCCGCGACCCGTGGCCTGCGCGTCGCGCTCGTCGAGAAGGACGACCTCGCGGCCGGAACCTCGCGCTGGAGCAGCAAACTCGTCCACGGTGGTCTCCGTTATCTGGCCAGGGGTGATCTGCGGATCGCGCGCGAAAGTGCCGTCGAACGTCATCATCTGATGACCGCCATCGCTCCGCATCTGATCGCTCCCCTCCGCCAGATCATCCCCGACCGTGGCGGCAGGCAAACCTCGATCATCCGATTGGGCCTCCGCGCGGGAGATGTGCTCCGACGCAACGCCGGTACCCCCGACTCGCTGTTGCCGCCGCCGACCCGGGTGTCGGCGCTGGAGACCCTCGCCCGCTTCCCGGCGGTGTCCCCCCACGGTCTGCGCGGCGGTATCTCCACCTCCGACGGTCAGCTCGTCGACGACGCTCGGCTCGTCGTCGCCCTCGCGCGGACGGCGGCCGGCTACGGCGCATCCGTCTGCACCCGCGTGCGCGCCGAGCGCGTGGACGGCCGCGGGGCCACCCTCACCGATCAGTTGACCGGTGAGAGCTTCGACGTCGGCGCGCGGATGGTCGTCAACGCCACCGGCGTCTGGTCCGGCGGCATCGATGACGCCCTCGCCGTACATCCCAGTCGCGGAACGCATCTCGTCGTCGACGCGGCGCGGTTGGGATTCCCCGATGCCGCGCTGATGACGCCGCTGGGCACCTCCGTGTCCCGGTTCGTTTTCGTGATCCCCGCGCAACTGGGGCGCGTCTACGTCGGCCTCACCGATGTCGCGGCGCCCGGGCCGATCCCCGACGTCCCGATGCCGGACGAGTCGGAGATCGACTTCCTGCTCGACGCCGTGAATCCCGCTCTCGCAAGGCCGTTGGATCGCTCGGACATCATCGGCACGTTCGCGGGTCTGCGACCGTTGGTCGACACCCGCGGCGGCGGCCGCGACTCCGACGCCCTCGCCGACGTCTCCCGGCAGCACCACGTCGGCGTCCGCGGCGATGGTCTCGTCAACGTCCTCGGCGGCAAGCTCACCACCTACCGGCGCATGGCCCAGGACGCCGTCGACGCCGCGCTCGCGACCACCGACCTCACCGCCGGGGACTGTGTCACGGCCACGACCCCGCTTGTCGGAGCCCTGCGGAGTCCGCGCGAGCAGGGGCTGCCGGCTTCGCTCGTGCAGCGGTTCGGCGGGGAGGCGCCGGCGGTGGTGGACGCCGCCGTACTCGCCGGTCCCCTGGATCCGATCGTCCCCGGCATCGATGTCACCCGCGCCGAGATCGAGTTCGCGATCACGCACGAAGGTGCCCTCGACGCCGACGACATCCTGCACCGGCGCACGCGGATCGGCCTCGTGCGTGCCGACGCCGACGCGGCACGGCCGGAGATCGAGCGGATCCTCGGCGAGGTCCTCGGGTGAGCTTGCTCGGCGTCAGTAACCCATCGTGCGCAATGTGTCTGCGACGCGGTCGAGTTCGGACCGGCGTACGTCGAGGTGCGGGCTGATCCGGAGCACCGGATGCTCGGTCGCCAGCGGTGCGCGCCAGGTGTCCGCGGCGGTGACCAGGACACCGAGTGACAGCAGTTTGTCGCGGGCCGCGGCGACGTCGTCGAACTGCCATCCGGGCGGTGGTGCGAGGGTGATGATCGCCGACGGCTCGTCGAGCGGTTCGAGGACCTCCCAGCTCGCGATGCCGTGGAGTCGTTCGCGGGTGACCCGGCCGATCTTCGCGAGTTCGCGGAAGACGCGCTGCTGGCCGATCTCGAGCAACTCGCGGACCGCGACACCGAGTCCGAGGCGACCGGCGATGAATGCCTCGGAACCGTCGATTCGTACCGGCCGCAACGAGTCTCGACGCACCGCGACGAACCCGACGCCACGCGGGCCGGTGAGCCACTTGCGGCTGGTGCCGTAGACGACGTCGGCACCGGTGACGGTGGGGACGTGACCGACCGACTGCGCCATGTCCACCACGACGGGCACACCGGCCCGATGCGCGAGTTCGACGATCCGCGTGACCGGCTGCACCACACCGGACATCGAGCCGATGTGGCAGACGTGGATGAAGTCGGGCTGCTCGAACTGCAGCATGTTCTCGAGCGCGTCGGTGTCGACGTGACCGTAGACGTCCCCGTCGGGCATGGTCCGTACCGCGTACCCGCGGCGCTCGAACTCCTCGAGGTTGGGCCCGAACTCGTTCTTCGCCACCCACACGGTCGATGTGACGGGCAGGCTCCAGTTGGTGAGGAGGGCGCGCAGAGCGGCGCGGGCGCTCTCACGGAAGACCACCTCGTCGCCGGTGTGTCCGATCAGGGCAGCGAGATTCCTTGTGTCGCGCGCGATCTCCTCGGCGCGGTCGTCGGCGGCGACATACGACCCGCGTTCGGTCTCCCGCCAGAGGTGCGCGGTCATCGCGCCGATCAGTGCGTACGACGAGCGGCCCGCCGAAGCAGAGTCGAGATGTGCCAGGGCTGGTTCGAGCCGGGCCGCATGCCACTGCTCGCCGAGATCGCTGACGTACATGGGCCACAACCTACCGGGTGGTCGAGGTGTCCACACCCATCGGGAACCGCACAGCGGGAACCCGGGCGCTGGGAACCGATCGATGGGAACCGGATTGGGCCCCGGTGCGTCCAAGACCTCATGGACCCGGCGATCGAGTATTTCTTCGGGACCGGCGACGGTCCGACGACGCGCTGGTCCGGGGCCGCCGACCTCGCGCTCGGGGAACCGCGGTCGGATCTCTTCGACGCGATCCGGCTCGACTTCGACGGCGACGGTCGTCGTGATGACGCGATGTGGGACACCGACGCCGACGGTGTCGCCGACGTCGCCGCGCTCGACACCGATGACGACGGCGAGCCCGACGCCTTCTACCGCGACTCCGGTGCCGGTCTCTGGGACCGGCCCGTCGCGCGAGCCGACCTCGTCGGCGAACAACTGCCGCGGCGCGACGTCCCCGAGCGGACTCCGCAACCCCCGCCGGCGCAGGTCACCCGGGTCGATCTCGACGACGACGGCGACCCCGACGTCGAGATCGTCGGCGCCGACCGGGGCGGCCGGATCGTCGGCGAACGACTCTACGTCGACTCCGACGCGGACGGCGGCCACGATGTGGTGCTGGTGGACCTGGATGCGGACGGCGTGGCCGACGCCGCCTATGACAACCGGGACCCGCGGTTCACGCGGCGGGGTCGGTGACGGTGTGTCGCACCGGCGTGGGCTCGGCGGAGAAGTGCCCACGCGGATGCAGGAGGCGCACCACGAGCATGCCGAGCAGGTACAGCACCACCCCGAGCACGACGAGCCCGACCGCCCGGCCGTCGTCGGGGATCGCGAGCGCCGCGACGGTCACCGCACCCACGTAGGCGATGTTGAACACCGCGTCCTGCACCGAGAACACCTGTCCGCGCACCGCGTCGTCCACGTCGACCTGCATCGCCACGTCGCCACACAGCTTGGCGATCTGGCCGATGAGTCCGAGTACGAACGCCGACCCGCAGATCACCGCGAATTCGAAGCTGAGCACGGACAGCTCGGCGAACGCGCCGACGGCCAGTGCGGCGAGCAGCGTCACGTACCGGCCCACCCGTGCCACCGCGATCGGCGTGATGACCGCGGCGAGAAGCGCCCCCGCGCCGGTGGAACCGATGACCACGCTGACGCGGTCGACCCCGTCGCCGGGACCCATCTGGCGCGTCAGCACCAGGATCATCAGCGTGTTCATCCCGAAGACCAGCCGGTGGGCCCCGATCGCCGACAACGCGGCGGCCACGGTCTTGTGGTGGACGACGGCGCGGGCACCGTGCCAGAGTCCGACCGAGACCGCGTGCACGGCCGAACGACCAGGGTCGTCGGGCTCATCGGGACCGAGTTGCAGCGGACGGAACCGATGCGCCAGCCCGCCGGAGACGACGGCCAGCACGATCCCGGCGATCATGGTGAGGGCACTGCCCACGTTGTCGTCGCCGAAGATCGCGCGGAGTCCCAGAGTGATGCCGAGACCGACGGTGAGCATCGCGCCGCCCAACGTCGTGAACAACGCATTGGTGGCGACCAGCACCTCACGCCGCGCGACGTGCGGCAGTCCGGCCGACAGTCCGGCCGCCACGAACCGGCTCGCACCCGTTGCGGCAAGGGCGGAGATCAGCACCACGACATCGGGTGCGCCGGAGGCGACGGCCAGTGCGACGAGTCCGATGATCAGCCCGCGCAGCAGGTTCGCGTACAGGAGGACGTTGCGTCGATCCCAATGGTCGAGCAACGCGCCCGCGAATGGGCCGATGAGCGAATACGGCAGAAGCAGCACCGCGAGGCCACCGGCCACCGCGAGCGGATCGGCATGGCGCTCGGGGTTGAACAGGATGCTGCCGACCAGCGCGGCCTGGAAGATCCCGTCGGTGATCTGACTGGACAACCGGACCGACAACAACCGGCCGAGTCCCGGCGACGAACGGAGGGAGTGGACGAACACCGACCACCCGCGTTGGTCACGGGTCACCTGGGTGCTGCTCACCGATCCAGCCTACCGAGCTGACGATGGACGTCGTCGGCCACGGACGTGCGATGATGGTCGGGTGGCCGGAGGTGAAGACGCAGACGATCCCACACCGGAATCCCGCCCCGGAGAACACTCGGCGGACAGCGGTGGTGGTGCGCGTATGCCCGGCGTCCCCTGGGACGCCGACCCCACGCCACGGGTGCGCCCGGGCACCGCGCTGATCGCCTCGACCGATCTCATCGAACCCACCTTCGCCCGAACCGTCATCTACGTCATCGAGCACAACGAGTCGGGCAGTCTCGGGGTCATCCTCAACCGGATGAGCCAGACCGCCGTGCACAACCTCCTGCCACAGTGGACCGACATCGCGGCCTCGCCGCGCGCCCTCTATGTGGGCGGGCCGGTGAACCAGGAGGCGGCGCTGTGCCTGGGGGTGGTGAAACCCGGCACCGACATCGACGACGTGCCCGCCCTGCGTCCGGTCGACGGCCGGGTCGTCCTGGTCGATCTCGACGCCGACCCCGAGCCCCTCGCCGAGGTCCTCGAGGGTGTCCGGATCTTCGCGGGTTACAGCGGATGGGGCATCGGGCAACTCGACGACGAACTCGACCAGTTCAGCTGGATGGTCGCCTCGGCACTCCCCCGCGACCTGCTCGCGCCGCCGGCGTCGGACGTGTGGTTCGACGTCCTGCGCAGGCAGGCCTGGCCGAAACCTCTCCTCGCGACCCACCCGATCGATCTCAGCGTGAACTGAGTCCGTCCGTCCGGATGGTGATGCTGAACATTGCCAGAAACACCCGGTGATCCACGTCACCCGCGGGGTGTTAGGTTGTGGACGCTTGATCAATTTTTCGCTGGACAAACCGTGGATTGCTCCAGCGCATGACATGCGGGGGTGTGCATGAGCGGGTCGAAGAGTGCGCGGGTTCTGGTCGGGGTGATCCTCGCGGTGGTCGCGCTGGTGGCGCCCATCGCCGTGGCGGGCGCTGCCCCGGTCGGACCCACCGGCGGCGCCGACGGGGCGCGATGGGCGGCGAGCCACGACGGCCCGCAACCCTATGCCGGCGTCAATGTCACCTGGGATGTGCCGATCCGGATGAGTGACGGCACGGTTCTCCGGGCCAACGTGTACCGCCCGGCCGACGCTCGCGAGCGTCCCACATCGACGAAGACGCCGGTCATCGTCAACATGACGCCCTACACCAAGCTCATCACCACCGTCGGTTCCGCGGTGATGCAGAACCCGGTGCTCGAGCCCTACCTGCTGCAGATCGCGCGGTCGATCAACCTGTCCGGCACGCCGATCGACGGCATCAACGACATCGCGCACACCATCCGCGACGGCGGCGCGAAGACCTTCCTCGTCGACTTCGATCTCGTGCGCAGCGGCTACACGCAGGTCGTCGTGGATGTGCGTGGCACCGGTTTCTCGCAGGGAGTCTGGGACGTCTTCCAGTCGCGGGAACAGCGCGACACCATCGAGGTCATCGACTGGGCGTCGAAGCAGCGGTGGTCCAACGGCAAGGTCGGGATGTCGGGGGTGTCGTACTCGGCGATCAACCAGATCCAGGCCGCGAACAAGAACCCGAAGGCTCTCAAGGCGATCTTCCCGGTCGAGCCGGGCGGCGACCTCATCCGCGACATCGTCGCCCCGGGCGGCGCTCTGGGTGTCGGCTTCCTCCCGCTGTGGCTGACGCTGGTCAACACCACCAAGATGATCCCGAACGTCGCGTCGATGCTGAACGGCACCTTCGACTGGAAGTGGTTGGCGGACCGGATCTCCGACCCGTTCACCTTCTACCCACAGCTGTTCGCCGCACTGCTCACCCCCGACATCCCGTCGGTGCCGCCGAACCTGAAGGCGTTGCTGGACAACAATTCCGAGCCGAGGTCGTCGTGGCTCGACCACGCCGACCGCATCACCACGCCGACGTTCATCTACGGCGGCTGGTTCGACCTCTTCACCAACAGTGAAGTCCGGATGTACAACAAGATCCCGCTGCCGCCGGGCCAGAAGCAACTCATCATGGGCGACGGTTATCACCTGACGATCGGCGGCGGCCAGGAGGGCAGGCGCAACACCCCACCCCGGTTGGACGTCTTGCAGAAGGCGTGGTTCGACAAGTGGCTCAAGGGAATCGACAACGGTGTCGACGCCTACGGGCCCGTCAACCTCAAGCAGGTCGGCGACTCGTGGATCACCGCGCAGCAGTTCCCGCGCGCCGGGATGGAACGCCAGCGGCTCTACCTCAGCGACCGGCGCAGCGGTACCGCGGCACATGCGGTCCGTGACGGCAGCCTGACCCCGGCCGCTCCCGCATCTCGTGCCCGGATGACCATCGCGCCCGGACTGGCACCGATGTGTTCGCGCGACGCCGCGCAGCAACTGGCCGGCGCCCTCGCGATCTTCCCGTTCTGTGCTCTCGACGCACGCATCTCCGAGCGCGCGGCGCTGACGTTCACCACTCCCCCGATGACCACGACGCGCAGCGTGTCCGGGTACGCCAACGTGCGGTTGAACACCGTGCTCGATGCCACCGACGGGTACTGGACCGCCACCCTCAACGATGTCGCTCCCGACGGGACGTCGAAGGTGCTGACCTCCGGCCAGGTGATGGCGTCGCTGCGCGGATACGACGACGCGAGGTCGCAGTTCGCGCCCAACGGCGATGTCATCGATCCGTTTTACGAGCTCACGCTGGCGTCACGACAACGCGTCGCGCCGGGCCGCCCGGTGAGTGTCGACATCGGTCTGCTGCCGACCGAGGCACTGATCAAACCGGGACACCGCCTGCGGATCGACGTGTTCGCGATGAACTTCCCGCGCGGTCTGCCGTTGCGTCCGCTGCTGAACGAGTCCGGACTACGACCGCAACACATCCAGCTCGACCCGAACCGGCCGAGCTTCGTGAACCTGCCGCTGTCGACCCCGGTGGGCGCGGGTCGCTGATCAGCTGACAGAGTTACCCTTCGGTTCATTAGCGAACCTCAGTTCGACTCCTGGACTAGACCGCGGTCGCCCGTCGAGCTCAACCCAAGTCGCCGTTAGCTGAAAACGAAGCCTCCTATTGTGTGCCTAGGCAGCCAGGACTCGTTTTCGCGTTCTGTCACGACGTAGGACTTAGCCGATATGGTCCAGGCGGTCTCAAGCATCGCAAGTCGGCAAGCAGAAGTGCACGGGAAGCCCATCCGCTAGCCTGGCGACCGTCTTCGACTCACTCGGCTAGCATTGCTCTCAGATGCTAGGCGAACAGAGGAGTGACTGCCAGGTGCGTTTCGCTCGAATCAGTGCAAGCAATTGGCGGAATTTCAAGACGCTCGATTTTCCGATCGAATCCAGACTGTTTGTTGTTGGCCCAAATGCCGCCGGAAAGTCGAACTTGATTGACCTCATCCGGTTTCTCGGTGATATCGCAGGCCCAAGTGGAGGCCTGACTGCGGCTCTCGAGAAAAGAGGCGGTCTCTCGAAAGTGCGGAGCCTATTTGCGAGAAACAACGAAGGCGGGCGTCTTGTAATCGAGGTGGACCTCACAGACGGAGAGGATCAGTGGGGCTACCGGCTTGCAATCCGTGGCGAGAAAGGCGGTAAGAATCGCCCGGTGGTCCATGAAGAATTCGTCACACTAAACGGTCGAACCCTCCTTCAGAGACCGAACCGGGACGATAGAGATGATCCCGAATTGCTCACGCAGACCCACCTTGAGCAGATTGCAGCGAATCAGCGTTTTAGAGTTCTAGCGGAGTACTTCGCTAAGGTCCGGTACTTCCACTTGGTTCCGCAGATCATCCGTGAACCATCTCGCTACGACATGCCGGGTGAATTCGGTGGGGAGTTTATCGCGCAGATGAATGCGGTGACACCTAAGACCCGCGATGCGTGGCTTCGCCGGATGCGGGACGCGCTACGGGCAGCTGTCCCCGAGTTTGAATCGCTTGACATCGAGGTCGACGATGCGGGAAAGCCTCATCTAATGGCTGGGTACAGGAATTGGCGACGGAACCCGGCGCGACAGTCCGAGGCGGAGTTCTCGGATGGAACGTTGAGGTTAATCGGACTGCTCTGGACGATGGTCAGCACCCCTGCCAATGGTGGAGTACTCCTACTCGAGGAGCCAGAGCTCTCGCTCAACGCCAGTGTTGTCCGTAAGTTGCCCGCTATGTTGTCGGTCTCGCAACGCACGAAAGAAATTCAAGTCGTCCTTTCCACCCACGCTCCAGAATTGCTCGATGATGAGGGCGTTCATCCAGATGAGGTCCTTGTGTTGAGGCCTGCTCGGGAGGGGACCCACGCCGAGCTGTTGTCACAGATTGAAGAGGCGACAGACGACTTAGCGGCTGAGCTGCCAACATCGGACATCGTTCAGGGCTTGATTGATCCTCGCGATCTTAGCGATCTTGTCACCGTCGGCCGTGACGGGAAGAAGCGTTGATAAGTGTTGTAGTGGAGGGGAGCTCCGACGAGGGGGCAGCACGGGCGCTAGTGCTCGCGGCGGGCGCTCAGGTGTCGAAAGTAATCGTCAAGAGTGGTAACACGAATCTCGACAAGCTGATCAAGAACTATAACCGGGCTGCAGTTCGATCACCATATCTCGTTTTACGAGACTCGGACACAGTTTGCCCAGTGGAACTGCACGCAAACTTGACTAGAGAGATCGACGAGCTGATGCCTCTATTCAGACTGCGCATAGTCCACCCCATGACCGAGGGGTGGTTGCTCGCGGATGCTGATGGCTTCTCATCGTACTTCGGAGTAAGCAAGGCAGCGATTCCGCGTGATCCGGAGTCACTCGCACACCCGAAGGAGACGCTACTAGCTCTTTGCTCGAGATCACGCAAACGAGATATTCGTCAAGAAGTCGTCCGACGAGACGGCAAAGCGGGGCCCCTTTACGTCGAGCACCTGAATGAGTTCGCAGTTCAGCACTGGAGTGTAGAGGCCGCAGCCTCTCGAAGTGAGAGTCTGCGAAGGGCACTTGACCGCGTGCGCGAAATTGCGCAGAACGGCCCAGGTGATTGGACCTAAGTGCCTCAATCCATGAAAATCCGACCTCTAGTTTCCGATCAGGTCGGAGCGCCGGCCGCTTCGGCGTCGTCCGCCTCGCGTCCGTACCGGGTCGCCAGCCACGAGCAGATCATGAGCTGGATCTGGTGGAAGATCATCAGCGGCAGCACGATGAGGCCGACGGTGGTGCCGGCGAAGAGGACGGTCGCCATCGGTAGGCCGGTGGCCAGGCTCTTCTTGGTGCCGCAGAACTGGATGGCGATCGTGTCGGCGCGGTCGAAGCCGAGCCGCTTCGGGAGCCAGCCGGTGATCGCGAGCATCACCAGGACGAGCACCAGCGAGATGACGGTCACGGCGATCACCTGACCCACCTCCACCGACGACCAGATGCCTTGGACGACGCCCTCACTGAACGCGACGTAGACGACGAGCACGATGGCGCCGCGGTCGGCGAGCTTGGTGATCTTCGCGTGCCGGGTGAAGAACGGGCCGACCCACCGGCGGGCGAGCTGCCCGAGCAGGAACGGCACCAGGATCTGCGCGACGATCTTCAGGACCGACGTCGCGTCGATGCTGATGTCGCCGGCGTTCTGCATCAGCGCGACCACCAGAAGCGGGGTCAGGAAGACGCCGAGGATGTTCGACGTGGATGCGCTGACGATCGCCCCGGCGATGTTGCCTCGGGCCATCGAGGTGAAAGCGATCGAGGACTGCACGGTCGACGGGACCAGGCATAGAAAGAGCAGTCCGGCATAGAGGTCTTCGCCGATCAACGGCTCGACGACCGGCTTCAACGCCAGTCCCACGATCGGGAACACGATGAACGTGAACGCGAGGATCGTGACGTGCAGCCGCCAGTGCCGGAGACCTTCGAGCGCCTCGCGTGGATGAAGTCGAGTGCCGTAGAGGAAGAACAGTGCGGCGATCGCGACGATCACCACCCAGTCGAGTGCCTCCGCCGCCGCGCCGCGAGCCGGCAGAAATGCGGCCACCGCGACGGCGATGCAGATGGCCAGGATGAAGCCGTCGATCGGAGAACGATCGAGGAGATTCTTGAGAGTACGCATGGATGTGCCCAGAGATCAGTGGTGTGAGACGACGCCGGCCGGCTCAGGCCTGGGCCGAGTCGCCTGCGCAGACGCCGCGCAACGAGCAGGCACCGCAGCTGCTGGTGCCGCAGTCGGCCGCCGGGTCCGAGGGGTTCTCGTCGGCGGCATGGCTGTGGGCGTCGCCGCCGGAACAGCAGGAACAGCCCTCGTCGTCGGCGGGTACGGCGGCAGCGGCGCGTACCCCGATCCCGCTGACCAGTCCGACCACCACGAGCGCGGCCACCAGCGCGACGAGTCCGAAGGCCAGTGCCCACCCGCCCGGGACGGCAAGGGTCGCGATGGCCCCCAGCGTGAGGATCACCGACGCGCCGAGGGTGCCCGGTCCGGCGATGCGGTTGGCGACGCGGAAAGCCTCGTCGGATCGCATGGTCTCCGCGGAGCGAACGCCGATCCAACGATTGCGCGGGAGGGTGCCGCGGAGTCCGCGGATTCCTACCACCGCCCAGAGTCCGGCCAGCACGAAGAGCAGTACGGCAACGGCGACGGACACGGCATTCACGACCCACAGCATACGACCGTGCGTCGTACCGAGGTGAATCGGTATCTGACGAGCCGGTGCCGCCCACGGCGGAGGCGACCGGATTGGGGGCGGCGACGGACAGGATTTACCCTGGTCGCGTGACTTCAGCCGAGAAGACGAGCGGCGACACCGCCGGCACGACCGCCCACCGCTATACGGCGGCGGTCGCCGGCGAGATCGAGCAGCGCTGGCAGCAGACCTGGTCCGACGAGCACGCCTACGAGGCGCCGAATCCCGTCGGGCCGCTCGCCGGTGACCTGTCCGCCTTCGGCGGCGGGGACGCCGACGCCGCCGACAAGCTCTTCGTGCAGGACATGTTCCCCTACCCGTCCGGCGCAGGCCTGCATGTCGGCCACCCGCTCGGCTTCATCGCGAGCGATGTCTTCGCGCGCTACCAGCGGATGACCGGTAAGAACGTGCTGCACACGATGGGCTTCGACTCGTTCGGGCTGCCCGCCGAGCAGTACGCGGTGCAGACCGGCACCCATCCGCGCACCACCACCGAGCAGAACATCGAGCGCTACCTGGGCCAGATCCGACGGCTCGGGCTGGGCCACGACGAGCGCCGTCGGGTGGCCACCACCGATGTCGACTTTTACCGGTGGACCCAGTGGATCTTCCTGCAGATCTACAACGCCTGGTACGACGCCGACCAGGGCAAGGCCCGGCGCATCTCCGAGCTGGTCGACGAATTCGCCTCAGGTGCACGAGCATTGGGTGGAAAGCACGAGGGGCGCAGCTGGGCCGACCTCTCCCCCGCCGAGCGCACCGAGATCCTCGACGACCATCGCCTGGTGTACCTGAGTGATTCGCTGGTCAACTGGTGCCCGGGGCTGGGCACCGTGCTGGCCAACGAGGAGGTCACCGCCGACGGCCGCAGCGACCGCGGCAACTTCCCCGTCTTTCGGAAGCATCTGCGGCAGTGGATGATGCGGATCACCGCGTACTCCGACCGGTTGCTCGACGACCTGGATCTGCTGGACTGGCCGGAGAAGGTCAAGACGATGCAGCGCAACTGGATCGGACGCTCGCGCGGTGCCCAGGTTCGCTTCGACGTGCCCGGCGTCGGCGGCATCGAGGTGTTCACCACCCGTCCCGACACCCTGTTCGGCGCCACCTACATGGTTCTCGCGCCCGAGCATCCGCTCGTCGGCGACCTCATCACCGGAGCATGGCCCCAGGGCACCGATGATCGCTGGACCCGCGGCGGGGCCGACCCCGCGGCCGCGATCGCGGAGTACCGCGCGTCGATCGCCGCGAAGTCCGACCTCGAGCGCCAGGAGAACAAGGAGAAGACGGGTGTCTTCACCGGCAGCTTCGCCGTCAATCCCGTGAACGGAGAGCAGGTTCCGGTCTTCGTCGCCGACTACGTCCTCATGGGCTACGGCACCGGCGCGATCATGGCGGTCCCGGCCCACGACGCCCGCGACCATGAGTTCGCGACGGTGTTCGGACTGCCGATCCGCGAGGTGATCGGCTCCGACACCGACATCGCCACCGAGGCGTACGTGGGCGACGGTCCCCTGGTGAACTCCGGGTTCCTCGACGGTCGCAACGTCGAGGACGCGAAGGCGGCAATCGTCGAACGTCTCGAGGCCGACGGTGTGGGCACCGGGAGAATCCAATACAAGTTGCGCGACTGGCTGTTCGCCCGTCAGCGTTACTGGGGCGAACCCTTCCCGATCGTCTACGACGCCGCCGGTCAGCCCCATGCACTGCCGGAATCAATGCTGCCGGTGGAGCTCCCGGAGGTCGACGACTATGCGCCGGTGTCCTTCGACCCCGACGACGCGGACAGCGAGCCGTCGCCTCCGCTGGCGAAGGCCACCGAGTGGATGACGGTGGAACTCGACCTGGGCGACGGTGTGCAGACCTACACCCGGGACGCCAACGTCATGCCCCAGTGGGCGGGCAGTTCGTGGTACCAGCTGCGCTACATCGACCCCACCAACTCGGAAACCCTGTGCGCCAAGGAGAACGAGGCGTACTGGATGGGCCCCCGGCCGGCACTGCACGGCGAGAACGACCCGGGTGGCCTCGACCTCTACATCGGTGGTGTCGAGCACGCGGTGCTGCACCTGCTGTACTCGCGGTTCTGGCACAAGGTCCTCTTCGACCTCGGATACGTTACGAGTCGCGAACCGTACCGAAAGCTGTTCAACCAGGGCATGATCCAGGCGTACGCCTACACCGACTCACGCGGCATCTATGTGCCCGCCGAAGAGGTCACCGAAGAGAACGGCGAGTTCTTCTACAACGGTGAGAAGGTTCGCCGGGAGTACGGCAAGATGGGCAAGTCCCTGAAGAACTCGGTGGCGCCCGACGACATCTGCCGCGACTACGGTGCCGACACGCTGCGCGTCTACGAGATGTTCATGGGTCCGCTCGACCAGTCGCGGCCGTGGGCCACCAAGGACGTGGTGGGGTCGCAGCGATTCCTGCAGCGCATCTGGCGACTCGTCGTCGACGAGGAGTCCGGTGCGCTCCGGGTCGCCGACACCGAGCTCGACGACGACACGAAACGGTTGCTGCACAAAACGATCGCCGGCGTCCGCGAGGACTACGACGCGTTGCGCAACAACACGGCGGTCGCCAAGCTCACGGTGCTGACCAACCACCTCACCAAGAACTTCGAGAAGACCGGCGCCCCGCGGGAGGCCGTCGAGGCGCTGGTGATCATGCTGGCTCCCCTGGCGCCGCACATCGCCGAGGAGCTGTGGCATCGGCTGGGTCGGGAGACCCTGGTGGTGCGGACCGCATTCCCGGTCGCCGATGAGGAGTGGCTGGTCGAGGACACCGTCGAGATCCCGGTTCAGGTCAAGGGCAAGGTCCGCAGTCGGATCACCGTCCCGGCCGACGCCGACGAGGAGACCCTGCGTGCCGCCGCGCTCGCCGACGAGAAGATCGTCGCGCTCCTCGACGGCGCCGAACCCCGCAAGGTCATCGTGGTGCCCGGTCGGATGGTGAACATCGTCCCGTGACCGTCGCTCCCTGAGCCTCGATCTACTTCGGCGGCAATTTCCGCGCGTAGTCGGAACCGATCGCGATCCAGCGGGAGAGTTGGCGGTCGGTGGCGATGCCGGCGTCGTCGACGCGTAGCCATCCGCGGAGCTCGCGTTCCGACATCACCATCGGCCGGGTGTGCGGGTACTCGAGGAGGCTCTCGGTCTCCTCGGGTGCGACGCGCACCATGATCCCGCCCTTGCCGCTGGCGGCGACGGCCATGTTGCCGTTGATCAGAAAGGCCAGCCCGCCGAACATGCGCTTCTCGTCGAGGCCGCACTCTGTCGCTAGCAGAGCACGGATGCGGTAGGCCAGTTCCTCGTCGTACGCCACCGGTCCACATTATTCGGCTTTGGTCACGAGCCGGGACTTGGCAACGAACTTACTGCGCAGTAAGGTACTGCCATGGCGATCAACCTGGAGCTCCCGAAGAAGTTCGATTCGACGGTCGAGCGCACCCACATGGCTGCCGAGCACCTCTTCCGGCCGATCTCGCGGAAGTACGACCAGGCCGAGCACGAGTACCCGGTCGAACTCGACGAACTGGCGAAGCTCGCCAAGCAGAGTCGCTCCACGGAGAAGTCCGCCGACGCCGAGAAGTCCGCCTCCGACGCTCCGTCGGTGAACGGCGCGAACATGCGCGGCCTCCTGTCGGCTCTGGAGATGAGCTGGGGCGACGTGGGCCTGCTGCTCTCTATTCCCGGTCAGGGCCTGGGCAATGCCGCGATCGCGGCCGTGGCGAACCCCGAGCAGCTCGAACGCTTCGGCGACGTGTGGGCGGCGATGGCCATCACCGAGCCGAGCTTCGGCTCGGACTCGGCGGCAGTGTTCACGACCGCGACCCTCGATGGCGACGAGTACATCCTGAACGGCGAGAAGATCTTCGTGACCGCGGGATCGCGCGCCGACCACGTCGTCGTGTGGGCGACGATCGACAAGAGCGTCGGACGCGCGGCCATCAAGAGCTTCGTCGTGCCGATGACCACCGAGGGCGTCACCGTGGCCCGCCTCGAGCAGAAGCTGGGCATCAAGGCCTCCGACACGGCGGTCATCCGGTTCGAGAACGCGCGGGTCCCCGCCGAGAACCTGCTCGGCTCGCCGGAGATCGACACCAAGAAGGCCTTCGGCGGGGTCATGCAGACCTTCGACAACACCCGTCCGGTGGTCGCCGCGATGGCCATCGGGCTCGGTCGCGCCTCCCTGGAGGAGCTGCGTCGGATGCTGGAGGAGGCGGGTCACGAGATCGACTACGACCGTCCGGCGTCGTCGCAGCACGCCACCGTCGCCGAGTTCATCCGCCTCGAATCCGATTGGGAGGCCTCGTGGTTGCACACGGTGCGGGCGGCGTGGATGGCAGACAACAAGCAGCCCAACTCGACCGAGGCATCGATGTCGAAGGCTAAAGCCGGTCGGACCGTCACCGACATCACCAACAAGACCGTCGAGATCGGTTCCACGGCAGGCTATTCCGAGACGTCACTGGTGGAGAAGTGGGCGCGTGACTCGAAGATCCTCGACATCTTCGAGGGCACACAGCAGATCCAGCAGCTGATCATCGCCCGGCGCGTGTTGGGGAAGAGCTCGACCGATCTGACGTAAGACTCTCGAGAGTCGGCCGCAGTCGCGACCGCCGAAGAAGGCCACCTGCCGACCGCAACTCGACCGCCAGGCCTCGATCGAAGTCTGGCGGTCGAGTTGAAGTCTGGGGGTCGTCGAACTCCCTCAGACCTGCGCGATGAGCCACGCCGCGATCGTCGCCGCATTGTCGCGGTCGGTGGCCACGCCCGCATGCCCGGTGAACCGGTCGGAGTACGTGACGCGCACCCCGGCGCGCCGATAGGTCTGCACCAGACCGGACACCAGCGGTTGCGGCGACACGGTGTCGACGGTGCCCGAGTCGATGCGGACCGGTAGCCCCCGATCAAAACGCAGTCGGTCGACATCGTTGTCGCGCAGCACTTTCAACAATGCTGCCTTCATCTCGTCGCCGCGCGGGCCGAGGAGCTGGGCCGGTGCGAGGCCGCCGAACGAGTCCGGTGAGGTCAGGTCGGCGTAGCAGCGGGTCTCGACCTGCGGGCGGAGCCTGCTCGCCGCCGCACTGAGCCCGCCGTTGGACATCAACTCGTCGAACTCGGGATCGGCTGCGGCCGCGCCATATCCGATGAGGGCGGCCAATCCCATCAGTTCGTTGATCGCGGGACCGGACAACGGGACGTAGGACGCCCCGTCGAGGAGCGCGGCCACCTGTGTCGGCGGCGCGAGTGCCGACACCGCGCGTAGTCGGAGGTCACCCCATTCCGATGACGGCCGCGCCGCCGCGGCCAAGGCGGCGACGGCGCCCTCGGAATGCCCGGCCACGACGACGTCGCGGCCGATCCGTCGGTCGTGATCCGCGACGGCCAGCGCCATGTCGACCGTCGATCGCGCCAGCGAGTCGCCGATAAGGTACGGGTGCGGCCCGGGCCCGCCGATGCCCTCGAAGTCGGGCCGCGCCACGGCGAATCCGGCGTCGAGCAACCGGCCGACGATGCCGTCACCTGACGTCATGCGGGGCAGTTCGGAATGACCGGTATGGGCCTGCGACGGCGCGCACCGGTCCGCGGCGCCGACCGTCATGTGATTCCAGACGGCGAGCGGCCAACCCCCGGCGGGCGGCGGCGTCGACGGTGTGAGCAGCGTGCCGGTCATCTGCGTCGGGAAACCGCGGATGGACGTCGAGCTGTATCGCACGCGGAGTGTCGAACCCGCTTGGGGGAGTGCGATGACCGGGTCCGTCACGGTCTCGGAGTCGACGACGCGCGGGACCACCTGAGCTTCGGCCGCCGAATCCGGCCCCGGACCTCCCGCCCTGGCGGGAGCCTGCACGGTCAGCACCGCGGCGAAGGTCAACGCGACTCCGACGACTGCGGCGAGAAGCCGTCGGCCGCCGATCGATCTCGTGTCCTTCGCAAGCAGGGTGGGCAACGTCACCCGTAGCAGAGTAACCGGGATCCGGGTGCGCCGCGCCGCCTCGGCGGGGCGCAGCACAGATCAGCGCAGGAGACGTTGGCGCAGTGCGGCTTCGCGCGCGAGCCGTTCGGCGTCGCGGCGGCGGCGCTCGGCCATGATCGCCGACAACACGTCTTCGAACGGGGCGCCGGGCGGGGGAGCGGGTGCGACAAACGGCGCGACGTCGAACACGATCCTCCGGGCGGCATGGGCTCTCGGCTCGGGCCTCATGCCGTGGCGGCCGTTGAGGAACTGGCGGATGATCACCGCGAGTGGGTCGGGGAGGGCGGCCATGTCGGCGGACACGGCCCACGAGTGCAGGCCGGGTGGCATCTCGATGGGTGCCTGCTCGACGAGCCGGTGGCGGTCGCGGATGACGTAGGTCCCGGCGAGCAGGTCGCCCAGGCGCTTGCTCTTGCGCGAGATCGCCGCCGAGATCAGCGCTGGGAGTCCCAGGCACCCATAGAGTTCGACGAAGCCGACGAGTGCTCGGGTCAGGGAGTGGCGGAACGCGGTCGGGCCCGCGTCATCGCGGACTGTTCGGAGGCCCAGGACGAGGTGTCCCACGGTCTTCCCCGGGGTCACGGTCTCCAGCAGCGTCGGGAGTGCGACGACGGCGACGATCGGGATCAGGGTGTTGATGGTTCCCCGCCACGCCTCGCTCGCCTCGCCGGCGACCTTGAACGACAACCACCACAGGAACAACCACAGTCCGAACCCCAGCAGGACGTCGATGATGCCGGAGAGAATCCGGTAGCCGAGGTTCGCCGGCGGGAGTGCGAGAGCGACCGCCTCGCCGGAGACGAGGTCGTTGCGTCCCACGCCCACCGTCGTCGTGGCGCCCGCGCCCCACGCGACCGGACCGGGTCGGCCGGCGACGGGTGCGCCCGGGCCCGCGGGGGGCCGAGGCGGCACTGGACGAGACATCACGCCTCACCCTACGACGCAATTCGTCGACAGGGCACCGGGAACTCACAGCCCCGACGTCCGCTGAATGACACGTGCCGCGGAGGTGAGAATGCCCGATACGCTGGCCGAGTGGATCTCGACGCCTATGTGTCCGCGCACCGCGCGACGTGGGAGCGGCTTGACGCGCTCTCCCGGCGGCGCCGGCTCACCGGCGCCGAGGCCGACGAGATGATCGACATCTATCAACGGGTGGCCACCCACCTGTCGGTCATCCGCTCGACGGCGCCCGATGCCACGTTGGTGGCGTACCTGTCAGCCCTCCTGGCCCGCGCCCGCGGTCGCGCGACCGGAACCCGGGTCAGTACTCCGGCGATGGTGATCGAGTTCTTCACCCGGTCGTTCCCCGCGGCCCTGTACCGGATGCGCTGGTGGTGGCTCTCGGTGATGGGCGGGTCCCTCGGTGCGGCCGTGATCATGACGTGGTGGGTGCTGGCCCACCCGCGGATCGAGAGTTCGTTCGCATCGCCCGCGGAGATCGAGCGTCTCGTCACCAACGACTTCGAGAACTACTACAGCGAATACGAGGCGACGTCGTTCGCCGCTCGCGTGTGGACCAACAACTTCTGGCTGGCCGCGCTGTGTATCGCGTTGGGGGTCTTCGGGTTCCCCGTGATCTGGATGCTCTACACGAACATCCTCAATCTGGTCGTCGTGGCGTCGATCATGATCCGGCACGGTCGTGGTGATCTGTTCTTCGGACTGATCCTGCCGCACGGAATGCTCGAACTGACCTGCCTGTTCGTCGCCGCGGGAGTCGGTCTGCGGATCTTCTGGGCGTGGGTGGCCCCGGGAAATCGGACGCGTGCAACGGCTCTCGGGGAGGAGGGCCGAGCAGCGGTCGGTGTCGCGCTGGGTCTGGTCGTCGTGCTGCTGCTGTGCGGGGTCATCGAAGCGTTCGTCACGCCGTCCCCGCTGCCGACCTGGGCCCGGATCGGGATCGGTGTGACGGCGTGGACGCTCTTCATGGCGTACGTCTTCATCGCCGGGCGCCGCGCGTACGAGTACGGCGACACCGGCGATCTCGACGAGGCAGATCGCGGGCTCACCGTCCCGACGGCGAGATAGCGGCCCGTCGACGTCGAACCGGAATGGAACGACGCCTACGATCACCGGGGAGAGTCGACGACGACGAAGGGGAACACTCTGATGGCAACTCGCAAGGGATCACTCGACGCTGTTTCGCTGCTGGGCGGGGGACTGGCCGCCACCGGGGTTGCGCACTTCATCAAGCCCGAGATCTTCGCCCCGATCACCGAGCCGGTGTTCCCCGACGACACCACCACCTGGACCTACCGCAACGGTGCCTGCGAGACCGCTATTGGCCTCGCACTGGTGTCGCCGCGGACCCGCCGGCTGGGCCTGGCCGGGCTGGCCGGCTACGTCGGGTTCCTCGGTTACCGGGCGGCTCTCGCGAAGAAGTGACCGTGGGGCGGAGGTGACGCCGCAGAGTGCGGGATCAGAACCGTCCGAACTCCGCCATCGCGTCGGCGAGGGTCATGCCGTTGCGGATGGCGGCACGGACGTCGATCTCCTTCTCCGTCATGGTCTCCGCTGCCTCGAGCACGACGTCGACGATCCCAGCGGGGATGACGATGACACCGTCGTCGTCGCCGAGGACGAAGTCCCCGGGCTCGATGACGACCGGTTGCCCGGACGCACCCGGCAGGGTGACGGGTTGCTGCCACGTCTCGACGCGCCAGCGGCCGCTGGTCTGCAGCGAGGTCGGATAGCGAGAGAACGTCGTGAAGCCGATCTCGTGGAGCCATCTCTTGTCGCGCACACCGCCGTCGACCACTGCGCCGACGGAGCCCCGCTGCATCATGCCGATCGCGACGAGTTCACCGAAGTAGCAGATGCCCCGGCCGTTCCCCTGCCACACGGAGACCTCGTCCGGGCCGATCTGGCTGCACGCCTGCGCTTTCAGCGGGTCCCGACCCGGGGCGTCGCTCATCGCGCCCGAGATGGTGAACGCCCAGCCGGCCAACCGTTCGCGCCCGGCCGCACACGTGAAGTCGGTGCTGAGCGCCTGATCACGGTGACCCAAGTCGTCGAGGACGTCGGCGACGTTCGCGACGTCGACGGCGAGGAAGCGGGAGCGGATGAGTGCGCGGTCGGTGGTGGTGCGCATGGGCATCGGCGGCTGACTTTCGGAGGGAGCGGGCGAGAAGCGCGGGACGAACTGCTGTCGCATCAGGTGTCCTGGCGCGTTCGCATCCGCAGGCGGCGGAACGCGGTGAACAGGACGACGACCGCGAGGACGCCGTAGAGGACCCAGGTGATGGCGCTGCCCACGAGCACGCTCGGATCGCCGCCGCTCGACATCATCGCGTTGCGCAGGCTGGTCTCGGCAAGGGGGCCGAGGACGACGCCGATCATGACGGGGGCGAGCGGGAAACCATAGCGCCGCAGCAGATATCCGACGAAGGCGATGGCAATGACCAGGATGAGGTCGGTGATCGCGGCCGAGGTCGCGTAGACACCGAGGACGCAGAACACCGCGATCCCCGCGTAGAGGTAGTGCCGGGGGATCAGCAGCAGCTTCGCCCAGATGGCGGCGAACGGCATGTTGAGGATCAGCAGCATGACCAGGCCGATGAACAGGCTGGCGATGAGCGTCCAGACGAGGTCGGCGTTGCGCTCGAAGAGCAGGGGGCCGGGTTGCAGGCCGTACTGCTGGAATGCGGCCAGCATGATCGCCGCGGTGGCGGAGGTGGGCAGGCCCATCGCCAGCAGCGCTCCCATCGCGGTGCCCGACGTCGCGTTGCCTGCCGCTTCCGGTCCCGCGACGCCGCGGATGGCGCCGTGTCCGAACTGGGGGTCGGGCCGTTTGCGGTCGAGGCGGCGCTCGGTTCCGTAGGCGAGGAACGTCGGCACCTCGGCGCCACCGACCGGGATGACACCGAACGGGACACCGAAGCCGGTGCCGCGCAACCACGCTGGGAGGGCTTCGCGGAACTCGGAGCGCTTGAGGAAGGGGCGTCCGATGACGGAGTCCGCCTCCGGGGCACGTGTCCGGTGGATGCGGGAGGCGACGTAGAGAACCTCGCCCAGGGCGAGGGTGCCGACGGTGATGACGATGATGCTGATGCCGTCGAACAACTCGGGCGCGCCCATCGTGAAGCGCTGCGTGCCCGAGATCCCGTCGATCCCGATGACCGCGAGGATCAGACCGATCAGGAGCCCGGTCAGTCCCTTGATGACGGAGTCGGAGACCACCGACGCGATCGCGATGAAGGCGAAGACGGCGAGTGCGAAGTACTCGGCGGGTCCGAACTGGATGGCGAGATCCGCGAGCTTGGGTGCGAAGAACACGACGATCGTCGTCGCGATCATGCCGCCGATGAAGGCGCCGATGGCCGCGGTGGCGAGTGCCTGGGCGGCCCGCCCGCGCTTGGCCATCCGATGACCCTCGAATGATGTTGCGATGGCGGTGGACCCACCGGGCGTGTTCATCAGGATGCCCATGGTCGAGTCGCCGAACAGACCGCCGAAGTAGACGCCGGCGAACATGATGAACGCGGCGGTGGGGTCGAGGGTGAAGGTCACCGGCAGCAGCAGTGCGACGGCCATCGCCGAACCGAGGCCCGGGAGCACACCCACCGCGGTGCCGAGCAGCGCGCCGATGAAGACCCAGAGCAGGTTCATCGGGGTGAGTGCCTGGGAAAAGCCCTCCAACAGGAGTGAGACGTTGTCCATCAGAACAGCCCTCCCAGGATGCCGGCGGGCAGGTTCAGCCCGAGGCCCGCCGAGAAGAACGCCTGCACCGCGCAGGAGACGACGAGCGACACCGCGATGTCGAGGATCGGGCGGGTGGAACCCATGGCGTAGGCGACGATCCAGAACAACAGCGCAGCGGACAGGATCCAACCCAGCGGGATCAGCAGCACGGTGAAGGCGATGAGTCCGGCCAGGACGAGACCCAATGCACGCCAATCACTCTGCGTTCGCCACCGACCGGTCGCGGGCGGCACGATGTCGGGGTCGGGCTCGTCGGGGTGACGCAGGGTCTGCACGGTCAGGAGTCCGGCGATCAGGTAGGCGCAGATCGTCAGGATGATCGGGAAGAACGCGGGTCCGGGAGTCGCTGCGCTACCCGGGATGTCCATCCCGATGATGCCGGCGGTCAGGTAGACGGCAAGTGCGAGCATCAGGCCCGCGACGACCAGACCGCTTCGTCCGGTGAGCGGTCGGCGCGCGCGGTCCGATCCGTGTCCGTCGTCGAGCGTCGTGCCGGCGGGTTGTGCCGCCGCATTGTCAGTCGTCATGATGGGCTGCCTTCACTGCCAGTACTGGGACCTCGGCGTCGATGAGGATGCGCTGTGCGTTCGAGCCGAGCAGGAGCTTCCCGACGCGCGACCGGCGGCGCAGGCCGACGACGATGAGATCGGCGGACAACTCCTCGGAGACGTCGATGAGTTCGGCGGCCGGGTCGGAGTCCTCACGGCGATGACCGATCCAACGAATCTCGGTGGTGTCGCCGACGGTCTGAACAGGGGCGAAGTCGGGTTCGGGAATGCCACCGTCGTCGTCGACAGCGGGGGTCTCCATGTCGAAGACGATCAGTTGGGAGCTGTCGCTGCGCGCGAGGCGCCGGCCGTGTTCGAGCGCCGCTCGGCCTTCGGGGGTGTGGGCGAAGGCGACAAGGATGGGCATGGGTTCTCCGTGATGTCGTGTGGGGCAGGGGTTGTGCAGTGCGGGTTCGCCGACAGGCGGTCAGTCAGTACCCGAGGTCGGCCCAGATGCCGCGGACGAACTCCGATTGCTGGTCGATGACCTGGTTGAATCCGGTGCCCGGCGTGAACGTGTCGGACCAGTTGTTGCGCTGCAGTGCATCTCGCCACCCGGGTGATTCGACGACCTCGGTGACGATCGCCTCGAGTTCGGTGCGCTGGTCATCGGTGATGCCCGGCGGTGCGACCACTCCGCGCCAGTTGGTGAGGGTGACGTCGTAGCCCAGTTCGGACAGGGTCGGCAGGTCGATGGCCGGGACCTGTTCGGGTGCCGAGATCGCCAGCGCGCGTAGGTTTCCGGCGGTGATCTGGTCGACGAAATCCTCGTAACCACTGACCGAGGCCTTGATCGTCCCGGACATGAGTGAGGTCGCCAGTTCGCCACCGCCGGAGTAGGCGATGTAGTTGACCGCGGCGGGGTCGATGCCGTTCTCGCGGGCCATCTGGCTGATGATCATCTGGTCGACGCTGCCCAGCGAACCGCCACCGAACGTGAAGTTCTTGGGGTCCTTCTTCCATTCGGCCATCAGCTCTTCGATGCTGGTGATCGGAGAATCAGCCGGTACGACGACGACGTCGTAGTCATCGGCGAGCCGCGCGATGGGCGTGACGTCTCCGAGATCCACGTCGGACCCGTTGATGTTGATCGCGCCCAGCATCGTGATGCCCATGACCATGATCGTGGTGGCGTCGCCGGTCATCCCCGCGAACTGGCTGAGTCCGATCGTGCCGCCGGCACCGGGGATGTTGACGACCTGCGAGTTGTTGACGATGTTCTGGGCTCGCAGCGCCTGCTGCATTTCGCGCGCCGCACCGTCCCAACCGCCACCGGCGGCCGCGGGCGCGATCAGGGTCAGTTGCGATCGCGCGTCGGCGCCGCCCTCGCTCCCGGCCGCGTCGACGACGCCGACGACGACGATCGCCGCGGCGATGAGTGCGCCGAGTGCTTTGACGAGCGTGGGAACACGTCTCGGCGGACGAGGCGTGCGGGACATCTCTGCCGATTCGTCGGTGCCGGGGGATGGTGCGGTCATGCGGTCCTCGTTTTCGTTCGGGGTCGGGTCCCGAGGCCGAGGGCTACCAACATCGTCTGACTCGATTCTGCTGCGGATGTGAGGACAACCACATTGGTGGTCACATCGGAAGTGTTGGCGTAACCGTCGTCACAGTCACGCTTGGGCGCATAAGTATCGTTGTGCGCTTTTCGCGCTTCACTCGGCGTCGTGCAGTTATAGATTATAACCTATGACGGTGACCCAGACCACAGGGGCCGGAGGAGTGGCCAGCTGCCCGGTCAGCCGGCGACGGGGTCCTCGGTGAGCGCATCGATGGCACGACGCCCGAGGCTGTTGCCGATGTGCTCGCGCATCAGCGCTTCGGCCCGCTCGGCGTCGCCGTCGGCGACGGCCTCCATGATCGCCTGGTGCTCGGCGGTGACCCGCGACCGGTCGTCGGGTGAATCGCCCCGGTGGGAGAGGCCGATGACGCGGTAGCGATCCGCTTTGTCCCAGAGCCGTTCGAGGATGTCGATGAGAACGGGGTTGCCCGACGCGCGGTACACCGCGCGATGGAACTCCCGGTGTCGGACAAGGGCTTCGACATCGGACGCGCTGGCGATGGGCGACAGGCGATCGAAGGCATTGCTGATGGCCGCGATGTCGGCCGCCGTTCGCGTCCGCGCGGCGAGCGCCGCCGCGAGCGGGTCCAGGTTCTCGCGTACCTGGTAGAGGTGGCGCGCCTCATCGGCGGATACGGGGGTCACCCGAGCGTCTCGGTGGGCCTCGAGTTCGACCATGCCCTCGGCGGACAACCGGCGGATCGCCTCGCGGAGGGGGGTTGTGCTGACGCCGATCTCCGCGGCCAGCTTGGCCTGGGGGATCACCGCGCCGGCCGGCAGGACTCCGGTCAGGATCCGACGCTGGAGTTCGGCGTAGGCGTAGTCGTTCTTGGTGAACATCCCGCCGGGTGTCGTCATGGCGGGCCTCCCGGCGGTGGTTCATGGGGCGTCGAGGTCCGGTCTCACCGGACGCGGCGATGATAGCACCGGTGGTGCAAGTTATAGGTTATAACCTATGATGCGAGACATGAGCAGAGCTGAACACCGTGCGCACCCAGATCTGCCGGTTGTCGACGTAGAGCGGCGAGTCGGGACCGACGTGTACCGCCAGTGGCCCACGGTGATCCGCCTACTCGCCGAGAACGTGTATCGCCATGCCGACGCCGAGACGCGTGATCGAGCGCTGGACGACATGGCCCGGTGGCTTCGTGCCGGCACCAGCGACGCCGAGATCCCGTACGTACCGGGTCGGTTGCTGATGCACGACACCACCAGCACGCCTGCGCTCGTCGACATCGCCGCGATGCGTGACGCGGTCGCCGCTCGAGGTGGTGATCCGACGGCGCTGAGTCCGCGCCTGCCCGTCGAGGTCTCGGTGGACCATTCCCTCGCCGTCGAGTCGTTCGCGCGCCGCGACGCCGCCGTGGTCAACCTGGCCCACGACATGCGCCGCAACGCGGAGCGGTATCGCTTCCTGTCCTGGGCGTCGAAGACGATGGACACCGTGCACATCAACCCGCCGGGTACCGGGATCATGCACACGATCAACCTCGAACAGCTCGCCACCGTGGTGACGGTGGAGAACCTCGACGGCGTCGATCACGCGGTACCGGACATGATGCTCGGCACGGACAGCCACACGCCCATGATCAACGGGGTCGGTGTATTGGGCTGGGGCATAGGCGGTCTGGTAGCCGAGACGGTGATGTTCGGCATGCCGACCACGCTGCGGATCCCCGAGGTGGTCGGGGTGCGCCTCACCGGGGCTCTCTCCGCGGGCGTGCTGGCCACGGACCTCGCGCTGGTGGTCACCCACCGCCTGCGCGAGATCGGGGTCACGGGTGAGTTCGTCGAGTTCTACGGGCCGGGCGTGTCGGCACTGACGGTGGGGGCACGGGCGGTGATCGCCAACATGGCCCCGGAATACGGGGCCACCACCGGTTTCTTCCCCGTCGACGCCCAGACCGTCCAGTACCTGGCAGACACCGGACGGTCGGCAGAACAGTGCGCTCTCGTCGAGTCGGTGACGCGACGTCTCGGCCTGTGGTTCGACCCCGATGCCGCACCGCGTTTCACCCGCACGATCGACATCGACCTGAGTGCGGTGGTCCCGTCGGTGGCCGGTCCGCGGCGCCCACAGGATCTGGTGCCGGTGACCGAGCTGCCGGCGACCTTCGACGCCGAGGGACCTTCCCGGTGTGACGACGACATCCCGATGCCCGCCTTCCCCATCGCCATCGCGTCGATCACGAGCTGTACCAACACCTCCGATCCGCGCCTCCTCATCGCCGCGGGCCTGGTCGCCCGGCGCGCACGGGAGCGCGGGATGCGGGTGCCGCAGTATGTGAAGACCTCCCTCGCGCCGGGTTCGCCCTCTGCTGCCGGCGTGCTCGAACGAGCCGGTCTTGTCGACGACCTGTCCGCGGTCGGGTTCGACATCGTCGGATTCGGTTGTGCCACCTGCATCGGCAACTCGGGTCCGCTGCCGGCGGCGATCACCGAGGTGGCCGAGGCGCGGACGCGGAAACCGGTGGCGGTCCTCAGCGGCAACCGCAACTTCCCCGGCCGCGTCCACCCGGACCTCGAACTGGGTCTGCTGATGTCGCCGCCGATGGTGATCGTCTTCGCCCTCGCCGGTGATGCGGCCATCGACCCCACCTCCCAACCGATCGGCGTCGACGCCGACGGACACGACGTGATGCTCGCCGATCTGTGGCCCGCCCCTGACGAAATCGATGCTCTGACGGATTCGTCGCGGCGGCCGCGCGATGTCGTCGACGACTTCGCGTCGGCATCCCGCAATCCCGCGTGGGACGCGCTCGACGTGCCGGACGAACCGCTCTTTCCCTGGGATCCGTCGTCGACAGCGCTGCGGCGGCCCCCGTTCGCCGATGACGGCTACGCGCACAGCATGCTGGGCGACTACGACGCGCACCCGCTGCTCGTCCTCGCCGACGACATCACCACCGACCACATCTCCCCGGCCGGGGCGATCAAACCGGACAGTCCGACCGGGCGGTACCTCGTGGAGCGAGATGAGGCCCCGGGTGACCTCAACGTCTACGCGTCCCGGCGCGGCAACTGGGAAGCCATGGTGCGGGGTGGATTCCAGAACAGCAGCGTCCGCAACGCACTCGCCCCGGATGCGGGTCCCGCGCACACCGTGCATGCACCCACCGGCGAGGTCGTGTCCCTTCCGGAGGCCGCGGGCCGGTACGCGCAGGACGGCGACGCGGTGGTGATCGTGGCCGGTGAACGCTACGGCATGGGCAGTTCGCGTGACTGGGCGGCGAAGCTGGTGCGTCTACTCGGCGTGCGGGCCGTGCTCGCGCGCAGTTTCGAACGTATTCACCGATCCAACCTGATCGGAGTCGGGGTGCTGCCGTTGCTCATCCCCGCGCACGTCGACGGCGGGCTGCAGGACCTGCGGCCCGGAGACCGGCTGTACATCGTCGGCACCGCTGATGCCGTCGACCGCGGGACGGTGGCGGTCGTCGTCCGGCGGATCGACGGTTCCGAAATGCGTTTCGACGCGCAGGTGGCCGCCGAGACCGAACTGGATCGTCGGCTTCTCCGACGCGGCGGAGTCATCCCCAGCATTCTCGACGAGCAACTCGTGCGGTGACCTCGCGGGCCGGGGGGTGGCAACGCGTAGCTGCCAGCGAATTCACAGTGATCGGTCAACCCCCTCATAACCTGCGAGTTCACTCTCGATACATGAGAAAGAACAAGCACATCTCCTCGGTCCCGCTCGTCGTCCTCGACGACCCTGCTGCCATCGACCACGCGTACGACCTGTTCCGTCGCGACATCCCGCTGGCTGTCGTCAGCAGTGAGTACTCCGCGGTCCTGCCGTTCATGCTCGGCAACAACGGGCACACCGCGGCATTCGTCGCCGACGTCGACGACCCCGACCAGCTCGCGGAGGCGATCGTGATCATCGAACGTCGCTTCGGCCGGGTCGGTTCGGTCATCCGCTACGCGGCCGACATCCCGGCGGTGGCGGTGTGACTGTCGTGGAGGTGGGAGAGGAACGTCGGCGGTCCTCCAGTAGGTCATGACGTTCGGCTTCTTGCGTGGCTTCGCGCTGCCTCCGATCGCGGGCACGCTCGGCTCGCCGAGGGGCCAGTCGCGGCGAGTCGGGTGGTGGTGCGCCGCGGAATGTCCTCTGTCGCAGTGGTGTGAGGTGAGGTCGATGCCTGGCCGTCGCGATCCTGAATCAGCGCACGCCTCGTCGGCGACCGACGACGAAGTCAGATAAGTACTCCGGAGTATGAATCGGGGGTCAAGGCACGGCGGTGCGGGCCAAACGCTGGAATCGGTTGGCCCGTACGGGTGAATTCTCGCAGGTCGGGTGCCGACACCCTCAAATCGTTGCGCTAGTGCATTTGCCGCCGTCGTCGAGGCAGCTGGCATTTCGTATTTCTGACCAAGACAAGGGGTACACCGCATGAGAATGAAGCATCGACTGGGAGTATCGGCCGCGGCTGCGGCAATGGTGTGTGGCGCCGGACTGCTCACCGCACTCACCGCCGACGCGGCGATGGTGACGATCTATCCCAACTATAGTGACGCCAATTGTCTGGGGCGGGGGTCTGTGAGCAGCCTGCAAGTCGCGGCCACACCAGGAAACTCCACGAACTGGCGTCCCGGACGTTGGACAGCCGTTACCGCGCCCGCCGGTGCAAGTGTTCAGCTCACCGCCAACTTGTTCTGCAAGACTTGGTACGGCGCAGGGGCGTACCGCACCGCGATCAAGCGAGTCACCGTCGTCGCGAACAAGAGCTACTACTTCTGAGCCACCCCACGCCTTCACTCCAGCCCCGCGCTCCTAAGTGCCTCCTCCAGAAAGTTGTCCGGCGTGGGGCGGGAGGGGGACGTCTCGATGTCAGGGGGCGACCGAGCGCCGACCTCGATGAATGACGCTGACAAAGAACAGTTTTCACGGTTGGGTGACATAGGGTCTGTCTGTCGATCCGATGAAACCGTCGGGCGTCGCGATGAGGCAAGTCCGGCAGCCGAGAGTGACGGCGGCTCGGCCTACTGTCAGCGTCCGCTCAGGGAACGGGGGCGAGTAGGCGCTGCCGGGTGCGGTCGACGATGTGAAGGAAGGTCGCGCTGTCGTCGTAGGCACGGGCCAAGATCAGCCCGCCTTGGATCGCCGCGACCGCGTCCAGGGCACGGTCTGAAGCCTCTTGGTTGGTGAGCCCGCCGCGCCGTAGCGCTTCCGCGAGAGCGTCGACCCAGTCGCTGAAGTAGCTGCGGACCGCGTCAGCGAATGTCTCCTTCTCCTGGCCCAACGTCATTGCCGCGAACAGGCACACGCTCTCGCGGGACATGAAGTAGTCGGCCACCTCTTGTGACATCGCCTCGACCGCTTGAGTTGCGCTCTCGGTCGTGCGAAGTGGCACGAAGACCCGTTCCTCGAACCACTCGCTCACCTCGTCGAGAACGGCACGCGCCATGTCCGTTTTCCCGTCAGGGAAAAAGTGGTAGAGGCTGCCGCGGCCGAGTCCGGTCTCTTGCTGGATGACCGACAGCGAGCCGGCTTCGAAGCCTCGCTTGCGGAAGACGCCGGCCAGCGCGCGGACCGCGTCGGATCGGTCGAGGACGGTTCGGGCCATTACAGTCCGAGGTCGCTCAAGCCGGGGTGGTCGGCCAGCCGGGGACAGGAGGCGTCCCAGAAGAACTTGCGGTCGGACTCCGTGATCGCGACGTCGTTGATGCTCGCGTGGCGGTGGGTCATCAGGCCGTCCTTGTCGAAGTGCCAGTTTTCGTTCCCGTATGCGCGGAACCAGTGGCCGGTGAGATCACGATACTCGTAGGCGAAGCGCACCGCGATGACGTCGCCGGTGAATGCCCACAGCTCTTTGATGAGTCGGTAGTCGAGCTCGCGGTCCCACTTGTCTGTGAGGAATTCGACGATCGCGGCACGGCCCTGGACGAAAGTCGATCGGTTCCGCCACCAGCTGTCCTCGCTATACGCGAGGGAGACGCGCTCGGGGTCACGCGTGTTCCACGCGTCTTCTGCGGCGCGGACCTTCTGGGTAGCGGTGGCCTCGGTGAACGGCGGCAGCGGAGGACGAGACATGACAAGCTCCTTTCAAGAGCACGGGTGTACCTATCGGTTCAGAGTGTACTGAATGGTATGTGATGTACCAAACGGTACAGACTGTCCCGCCGCCGGTCAACCCGACCCAGGCCCCTACGCTGCTCCCGGGGCGAGGGCTTCGGTGGGAGTGGCTGGGGCCGAACCTGTCCGGTCTCTCGCTAGGCATTCTGAACGTCCCCGACCTTCCATTGGTCCTAGCACATTGGGCACCATCGAATCAGAGTATTCGTTCTCGCACAGCGTACTTCGACAGGAGTCAGCAGGCCGGCCGTCGGGGCCACGCCTGTGCCGAACCCGCGATCTCGATTCAGTTGGCAGCGAACTACGCAATCCGGGTGCCGCAAACGCGGGTTAGTGACTCACCAATTAGCTGTCACAACTCCCAACTACGGTGTCATCGGACAGTGAGCCATCAACGCAGGACCAACGCAGCAAGCGGATATGCAGTGTTACCCGCAGCAATAGCCTGCATATCTCCCAGATGTGTCAGCCTGGCCACTCCTCCTGATCGTCGTAGCCAGTGGTTGTGAATCGCTGCTGGACAGGGTATTAGACACTCAGTGCCAGAGTCGTCCTGCGGAGATCAGTCGGAAGCCGGCCCCGAAACCGCTTTGCCAGAGGTGGTCCCGCCGCTGCTGGCAGAAAGGCCGTGGCCAGGATGGGCGCGCCCGGTCTGTCAGAGGCGTGGGACGTCGTCGTCGGGCGAATAGGGGTGTATGCGTTTCTGCACTGCTTCCATGACCAACGCGGCGACCATCACAGCGACCGGCATGACAAGACCACCCAGGCTCACCATACGCGTCTGACCTTCCTTCTGATGTCCTGCTCAATGTGTTTCGAAAGTGCTCTAGCGCAGTGTGTTTCGGGATCTACTAGGGCCGATGCGACACCGATCTACGACCGGTCATCGGACGTTACGTGTGCGGCGTGACAGTGTCGCGGCGGGTACGCCGCTGCCGTCACCCGTTGTTGGGTTGCCCAGCCCGCCAGGAGATCGAGGTGTCATTGCAACGTGGTGAGGAATACAAGGATGGCGGCCAGGGTGATGAGGTAGGCCAGGGCCCACCGTAGGTCGTGATGTGGGGTGGGCGGGGTGTAACGGTGAAATGTGAGGCTGCGGGATGTCATGACTGCAAGTTCGATCAAGTTGGCGTTGTGGGACAGCAAGAGTCGTCGTAGGGCCAATGCCCGTCCCGCGCGTGAACAGAACGCACCCTGAGGTCGGGGGTCATGTCGCTGTGCGTTGGGAGGCGTGGCCCGGCCGTAGAGGTGTGTGACGCGGTCAGCGCCGTCGAGCGGAAGCCAGCTGCTGTCGAGGCATGCTGTGGCGGCCGCGGGCACCCATGCTGGCGGTCAATGCCGGGCCGGGCGTGCGTCGTTGCTGGTCATGGGTGCCGGGTGTAACTGGTACCGGTGTTTCGGATTGATCCGGGTGGAGACGTGGCCGGCCCATGACGTGGGTCCACCAGTGCTGCAGCGGGCTGGGGTCGGGCCAGACGATCGGGTGAAGTTCAGGGGCGGGGGCCGACATCGGTTGGGTCCTTCCTGGGTCATGTCGTCGGAACGTGCCGGGGGTGAACGTCGTGTTCCTAGATAGCACTCGTCTGGGTGAATCGCCACCCGATGCCGAAAGCGGGCTACTGCTCTGCTCTTGGGTCGAGTGCTGTTGTGCCGGTGGAGGACTGAGTGCGTTGATCATCAAAAAGATGCTTGGCACTCACTGGCGTTGAGTGCTAATCTGATGGCGCGCAGTGATGGTTGATGTGGTGCCGTCAGCGTGGCGGCACCCGTGGATCAAGGAGGTGTTTGCGATGCTGGGTATCGATCCGTTCTCCATGGTTGATGACTGGGCTCGAGGACTTCTCACCGGCGAGTCCGGCGCTGGCCGACGTACACCGCGATTCATGCCGATCGATGTGTACAAGGTCGACGACCACTATTCGTTGATTGCCGACCTGCCTGGTGCTGATCCTGGTTCGATCGATCTCAACGTCGACAACGGGGTGTTGACCTTGTCGGCGCATCGCAGCGCCCTCTCGGATGAGGGTGTGCAGTGGTTGGCCAACGAGCGTTTCGCCGGCACCTATCGTCGGCAGATCACTCTGGGTGAGGGTGTCGATCCGGCGAAGATCTCTGCTGCCTATGACAACGGTGTGCTCACGGTGACGATCCCGGTGGCCGAGAAAGCCAAGCCTCGCAAGGTGGCCATCGAGCATTCCGGCGACGGACGTCAGGAGATCACCGCCGGCTCCGAGGCGGCCTCGGGCTGACTGACCGGGGAGGTGGTTCGTCACTGTCACCCCAGTACCGGGAGGTCTGAGATGATGATGGGCTGCGTCACGGCTGCGTCGCCAGCCGGATGTGTCGACGTGATCGACGCCGAAGACACCTGGCTGGCCGCTGAAATCGATGCTGTCTTCGCGCAGGTCGGCGATCCGCAACAGGTGCTACCTACCCTCACGTGCGGGGTCGCCACCGTTCGGCGCCGGGTACCTGGTTCAAGCCGAACCGCCGCTCGCATCGCGCACCTGCGGCCGCGACACCGAGTGGTGCGGCGAGGTGGGCGGCAGCGTGGCCCGCCCACCTCGATCTGAGAGCTTCTGAAAGACGCCTGCGTCCGGGAGTCGAAAGGGTTGGCGGTGCCGGGCTCTGGGCGATCGCAGGCAGAGAAATGGACAAGGATGACACCCGCCGTCCTCCCCGTCGGCCGAGTGCCATCCTTGTCCATATTCAGTTCGACTGATGGATCTGTGCGGATCGCTGGTACTGCCGTGATCGGTGTCACGCCTCGAACGTGGCGTGGCATGACCCGGAGTGAGGTGGGCAGCCCAGGTTCATTCCTCGGGTGGCTCTTGGCAAGCCCGACATATTTGGGCAGCGATATGCAGCACTTCAGTCGACAGAAGGTAGAGCATCGGCGAAAGACGAGGACGAGTGGAAACAAGTTGGGAGGACACGGCTTCCACATCCTGAGTGACTGCGCAGGTGGTAGCTACGCGTGTCGATCCCTCCCTCTCGACTCCCGGTGTCTATGAAAGTGGTCGCCAGGTAGACACCCTCGAAGAGTGTGAATCGCCCAGGTCAGAGCAACCCTCGCGACTTGAGCAACAGATAGTGATCAGCGAGCCTCGCCGGGAGCTTATCGGGGGCTGCATCCACGACGTCGACGCCGAGCCGGCTCACCGCGGTGGCGGTTCGGTCCCGCAGGGTGAGCGTGCGTGCCGCGGCCGCCGCATCGTAGATTTGCGCGGCGTCGGCGCGCTTGGTGAGCATGTCGTCGAGGGCGGGGTCGGCGACCGAGCCGATGATGACTTTGTAGCGTTGCGCAAGCACCGACAGCGGGGGTAGCAGCGACTCCTCGACGGCCGCGGGCTCGAGGGGCGTGAGCAGGACCAGCAGCGCGCGCTGTCGCCCGATCTTGGCGACCTCGGCACCGAGAAGTGGCCAATCTGCCTCCAGGAGGGCGGGTTCGAGATCAGCCATCGCGGTGACGAGGCCGTTCAGCAGCATCGTGCGACCGACGCCGACCACCCGTCGGTGGACCCGCCGGTCGCCGGCGATGAGATCGACCCGGTCGCCGGCGTGCGACGCGAGCGCGGCCAGGAGTAGCGCGGCGTCCATGGCGGCGTCGAGTCGAGGGGTGTCGCCCACGCGCCCGGCCGACGTCCGAGAAGTGTCCAGAACGATGACGATGTGCCGATCCTTCTCCGGCTGCCAGGTCCGCACCACGGTCGAACGACGCCGGGCGGTGGCCCGCCAGTCGATGCTGCGGACATCGTCACCTTCGACATAGTCACGCAGAGAGTCGAATTCGGTGCCCTGACCACGAACGCGCACCGCCGACCTGCCGTCGAGCTGACGCAGATGGGCCAATCGTGACGGCAGCAACCGCCGCGAATCGAAGGGCGGGAGTGCGCGGACTCGGCCCGGGAGCGGCACCGACCGTTGGCGCCCGGCGAGGCCGAGGGGACCCACCCGGCGGACGGCGACTCGGACCGCGAGTCGGTCACCGCGCCGGGTGGGGGTGAGAGTCGTTGTGACCGAGCGGGTCTCCGCACGGGGGATGCTGACGCGGTGGGTGTTGTCCGACGCACCCGCTGACGGCTGCCAGCTGTCGCGCAGCACGCCGCGGAACGTACCGGAACCGTGGTTGGTGACCGCGATCGCGCACGTCGTGCTCTGGCCGAGCCGGATCGGGCCGGGTGCCGACCGCGACATGGTGATCGACTTTGTGGACCCCGCCAACGCAATGTCCAGGCACACGAGCAGCACACAGAACAGCGCCCACAGCACGGGGACTGCGTAATTCGGCCAGATCAGGATGGGCACCGTGCCGAGCAGCACCAGGATCAGAAAGCGGCCGGTGAGGAACATCAGCGGGGGACAGGCACCGAGTTGATCGCCGCGTCGAGCACCGAACCCACCGACACGCCTTCGAGTTCGGCCTCCGGGCGCAACGACAGGCGGTGCGCGAGCGTCGACTGGGCGAGCGCCTGCACGTCGTCGGGGGTCACGAAGTCGCGGCCGTTCAACCACGCCCATGCGCGGCTCGTGCCGAGCAGTGCGGTGGCGCCGCGCGGACTGACGCCGAGGGCCAGGGACGGCGAGAACCGGGTGGCCCGGGCGATGTCGACGATGTAGGCGGTGACCTGCGGGGCGATCGTCACCCGGCGGACCTGTTCGGCGCCGGCCTCGATGTCGGCGGCCGAGGCGACCGGACGGAGGCCGGCGGCGGACAGATTCCGCGGATCGAATCCGGAGGCGTGCCGCGTCAGCACGGTGATCTCGTCGTCGCGAGGGGGGAGCGGCAGGGTGACCTTCAGCAGGAAACGGTCGAGCTGCGCTTCGGGCAGCGGGTAGGTGCCCTCGTACTCGACCGGGTTCTGCGTCGCCGCGACGAGGAACGGACTCGGCAGCGGGCGGGGATCGCCGTCGACGGTGACCTGTCGTTCCTCCATCGCCTCGAGCAACGACGCCTGGGTCTTCGGCGGCGTGCGGTTGATCTCGTCGGCCAGCAGGAGATTGGTGAACACCGGCCCTTCGCGGAACGTGAACTCCGAGCTGGCGGAATCGAACACGAGCGATCCGGTGACGTCGCCGGGCATCAGATCCGGCGTGAACTGCACACGTTTCGTCTCGACGTCGAGTGCGGCGGCCACCGACCGGACGAGCAGCGTCTTGGCGACGCCGGGAACGCCTTCGAGCAGGATGTGCCCGCGGCAGAGCAGCGCGATCAGGATGCCCGCCACCGCCGGGTCCTGGCCGACGACGGCCTTCCCGACCTCGCCGCGGACGGCCCCGAGTGCATCGCGGGCGCGGTTCGGCGCTCCGCCGGGTCGGTGGTGGGCGTGCTCAGGTGGTGGCCCGGCAGGTGCCTTGGCGAACGGGTCTGCGTGTACGGATGCGTCCGGGGCGAACGGACCGGGGCCTGGGTTGCGGGACGGGTCGACGGTCATGGCGTGTGTCGGACTTCCTTCTCGAGGTTGGTCAGTTCGGCGGTGAAGTGCACGAGCTGGGCGTCGGTGGTGGGAAGCGGACCGGACAGCAGCGACCGGACCTCGCCGAGATCACGGTGCGTCGCCCCCACCACGGCGAGGACGATCGCCGACACCATCGGGTCCGAGTTCTCGGTCGACGCGACGACGGTGTCCCAGTCGGGTCGCGACAGTGCGTCGGTGGCACGGGCGGCGTCGAACGGAAGTCCCAGATACGACGCCAGCGAACCCAGTGTGTGGATGCGCAGCGCAGCCGCGGCACGCGCGTCGGCTCCAGCGCGGTGATACATCCGGCCCCGCGCCCGGGTGGTCTCGACCGCCTTGACGACCGCCGGGAGCGGCTCGGTGACCAGCGGGCCGAATCGCCTGCCCCGCCACAACATCAGGGCCAGAACCGCGAAGACGGTCAACACGATCAGCGGCCCGACCGCGGCCGGGATGTCGGACTCCTCGTCCTCGGTCGCGACTTGATCGGTGAAGAAGGGCACGTACCAGAGGATCTCGTCGGACCTCGCGAAGACCCGCACGGCGACGCCTGCGTTGTCCTGCTGTGCCAGTTGCTCGTTGGTGAGCATTGTGCCACTGATGACGACGAATTCGGGACGGTCGGTGGTGCGGGGGATCACGACCAGATTCGATGTCCCGTCGGACGTGAAGCAGGCCGTGGCCGCGGGCGAGGTCGGTGAGTATCCGAACGGACTGAAGTCGACGACGTCGGTCTCGTCGATGCCGGGCGTGCGGCAACCCGCGGGGACCGCTGCCGGGCCGGCGCCGTAGCCGGACGTGACGGGCAGGTCGAGCGCGGTGAGCACGGTGGTGTCTGGCGCGATCAGGATCACGCGGTCGGCGTCCTGCACGCGCTCTCGGAACTGTTGTGTCGTACCGGGATTGAGCGATGAGGTCGAGCTCACCACCACCGTGGTCCCGCGGCCGGGACGTGGGGCATCGGTGAACTCCGCGAGGCCGCGCACCTGCCTGAGGTCGGCCCCGCGGTCGTCGAGGATCTGAGCGAGAGCGCGCGATCCGGTGGGTTGGGCGTTGTCGGGGTCGTAGCTGACGCCGGGACCGGGCGTGCCCTGCACCCCGGTGAGTGCCGTGACACCGAGGAGTCCGACGCCGGCGACCACGACGACCACCACCAGCACGATGGTCACCCAGATCCACGCCGGCGTCTTGTTCTTCGCGGGCGCCGGTCGCATCGGCGTCGACGCGACGGGCCCGGATGGCGTCGCCTGCATGGTGCCGGTCACCGGGGCACCGCCAGTCGCTTCGACCGGACCGCGTCCTCGTCGACTGGTCGTGCGGACGAGACCCCGCGCTCGATGTCGAGGACCGCGCGCGCGGATTCGGCTGATGCGTGTCGGTCGCCGTAGGCGATGGCGTCGAACAGGTCTGTCGCTGTGTGCAATCCGGAGTCGTAGGTGGGAAATCGGGGTCCGAGGTCGACAGCGACTTCGTGGGCGGTCAGAGACGGTTCATCGGCCAGCAGACCGCGCTCGATACCCCGACGTGCCATGGCGCGGACGGCGGCGAGCACGCACTGGTCGTACCGGCCTGCGGCGAAGGCGGCGTCGGCGTCGGACCGGAAGTCGGCCGCGGACCGAGCCGGACCTGTCAGTACCGACCCCGTTGGCGGGCCAGCGGTGGTGCGGGGAAGTCGTGGGTTGCGTCGGAGATGCCGGACGACCGCGACGACGAGCCCGAGGACGAGGGCGATCGCCACGACGATCACGATGCCCCGAAGGGTGTCGGAGCCGCCGAACCAGCCGAAGACGTTGTCGGCGATCCACTCCCAGAGCCGCTCACCGAAGCGGTCGAACCACGACGGTTCGGGTGGTTGATACTCGGAGTCGGACAGCTCCTCCTCGGCCCACCGGCGTGCTTCGTCGTTGCCGGGGTTCAGTGGCGCAGCGAGAACTCCGATCACCGGTCGCCCTGTCCGGAGAAGAACGGCGTCGGGTCCGCCTCGGCGCGTGCATCGTCATAGAGGACGGCCGGGACGACGGTCAGTACCGGTTGCACGACCATCGACGCCACGACGGTGCCGATCACCGCGACGACGGTCTCGGTGCCACGGGCGTCCCAGTTGTCGAACCACATGCCGGCGATCGATCCGAGGAGATCGAAGGGGTACATCATCGTCGGCATCGCGACCCACGCCAGCACGACCATGACCGCCAGGATGCCGAAGGTCCGCCAGAACCGCTCCGCCGACAACGACCCCGAGCGGGCGATCGCGTCTCGCACGGAGAGGCCGTCGATCACGATCGCCGGTGCCGTGAACACCGTGCGTACCAGCAGCCACGTCACCGGGATGAGCGCGACGAGGAAGAGGAGGAGACTCCCGGCGATCAGCACGATCCCGTCGGAGCTGACTCCCAGACCGAGGAGTGCGATGCCCGGGGTGAACGCCGCCGCGACGGCGAGTCCCAGGAGGGCGGTCCACCCCGACAGTCGGGCGAGGGACCGGCGTCCCGCGCGCAGGGTGTCGTCGAGCGTCGGTACGGACCCGGCGCGCAGGCGGGCCAGGGGGCGGGCGGCGAGACCGCTGAGTGCGCCCGTCATGACGGTCCACTGCGCAAAGACGATGAGGACGAACGCGGTGACCGGTGCCAGGCTCGATGCCAAGTCGTCCGGGTCGTCGAGGGTCGGTTCGGCGCTCACCAGCCACCAGGTGATGAGCGCGACTGGTGCCGCCGCCGCGCCCCAGCTCACGCCGACGAGGCCCAGGAAGACACGCGGTGCCGCGAACGTGGTGGAGAAGATCTGTTGCAGCAAGGAGTTGACGGACGTCGGTCGTCGTTGCGGCATCCACCCCGGCCACCCGTTGCCCGGAGGGGTCGCTCCCGGCTCGTGCGGCGGCGACAACGCCGGGCCCCATTGCGCGGAGCCCCATTGGGGCTGCGGTCCGGGCACAGTCGGAGGGCGCGGTGTGAGTGGACCCTGCGGCGGTCCGGCATCCGGCACCGGGCTCCACTCGTCGGAGACGACGGGCGGCTGCCATTGGGGCTCGCCGGACGGTGGTGGAGGTACGCGCGGCGGCTCGGTCATCGAGAGGTGCACCGGCCTTTCCGCACGCGGGGAAACTGTGCGGCGAACGTATCAAACAACTCCGACCGGGCACCGAAATCATCCACCGGTTGACGGACGCCGTGCTACCGTGCCGAATTAGAACACGTTCTACTTTTCTGGAGGATTCATGACCGTGGAACAAGCCGGGCTCGCGGAGAAGATCGACGCGGCCGTCGACGCCTATATCGAGCTGCTCAACTCGGGTACCGCAGAGCAGATCGCCGACCTCTACGCCGCCGACGCGACCGTCGAGGACCCCATCGGCGCGGACATCCGCGACACCCGCGAGCAGCTGGTGGAGTTCTACTCGGTGATCACCGGTATGGACGAGCGCACCGCGACGCTCAAGTGGAAGAAGATCGCCGGCGACACCGCGGTCTTCGAGTTCACCCTGGTCACCAAGACCGCCGGACTCGCCTTCGAGATCACCCCCGTCGACATCATGGTCTTCGACGCCGAGGGCAAGGTGTCGACGATGCGCGCGGTCTGGCAGCAGTCGGATCTCAAACAGCTCTGACCGCGATCCCTCCGCTCCTGACAGAGCCCGGAGCTTGCGGAGGGCGCGTCAGCCTTGCTCCCTGAGGTGCGAGGAGCGCAAGCGACGAGCCACGAAGGGCCTGGTGGACGGCGGTTTCTAGCGATCCCCCAGACGTCTTGCGGGCCCTTCGTGGCTCGCTTCGCTCGCACCTCAGGGAGCAGAGAATACGGACGCTCAGGAAGGGTCAGCCCCGCCCGGTCGGCCTCAGCACGATTTCTTCGGGGTGGGCGTCGGCCGGGGTGGAGATGGCGTGCACGACTGCTCGGGCGACGGTCGCGGGACGCAGGAACCGCGACCCGTCGTACTCGTCTCCTTCGATGGCGACGATGTCGCGCTGCATGTCGGTGTCGATGCGGCCGGGGAAGACGGACGTCACCCGGAGGGTCGGTTCCTCGAGACGCAACCCGTCGGCGAGCGCTCGCGCCGCGAACTTGCTTGCTGCATAGGGGGTCCATCCGGGGTTGACCCGACGTCCCGCGCCCGAGTTGATGAACACGACTTGGCCCGCAGCCGCCCGCAGGGCGGGGAGCAGCAGCCGCGTCAGCTCGGCGGCCGCGATGAGATTCACCTCGAGGATGTGACGCCATTCCTCGACCGGCGTCTCCGCGACAGGCTCGAGGCTGCTGGCTACTCCGGCGTTGTGGACGAGGACGTCGAGCTCGGTGATCGCCTCGACCGCGGCTTCGACCTCGTCGTAGTCGGTGAGATCGACGGCGAAGGTGCTCGCGCCGTCGAGTTCGGTCGCCAGCCGATCGAGTTCGGGGGAGGGTCGTCCGCCGAGCAGGAGGTCGTGGGTCGGCGCGAGCTGGCGGGCGATCTCGGCTCCGAGGCCGCGGCTCGCCCCGGTGATCAACGCGGTGGGCACCTCTCGACCCTACTGCGAATCCGTGGGCGGCAGCCCCGTCGGGCTCGATGAGCAGACGCCGACGTCGCGGGGCACAATCGTCGACGTGGCCAGGTACGGATTCACCCCAACGCAGCTGTCGGCACGTGCCGCGTACCTGCTTCGAGGCAACGACCTGGGCACGATGACAAGCGCTGCGCCCAAGTTGTATCCGCACATGTGGAGCTGGGATGCGGCGTTCGTCACGGTCGGTCTCGCACCGTTGTCGGTGGAGCGGGCCGTCATCGAGATGGACACCCTGCTGTCGGCGCAGTGGCGCAACGGGATGATTCCGCACATCGTCTTCGCGAACGGCCGCGACGGCTACTTCCCGGGGCCGGCTCGCTGGGAGTGCGCCCGCCTCGCCGAGTGCGCGCCCGACTTCCCCGACACGTCCGGTATCACCCAGCCGCCGGTGCATGCGATCGCGGTGCAGCGCATCCTCGATCACTCCCGACGCCACGGTCGCACCACCCGCGCCGTCGCCAACGAGTTCATCGACCGGCGCTGGAGTTCGCTGGTGCGGTGGCACCGGTGGCTGGCACACGCGCGAGACCCCAACGGGCGCGGGCGGATCACCATCTTCCACGGCTGGGAGTCGGGGATGGACAACTCGCCACGCTGGGATTCCGCGTACGCCAACGTGATCCCCGGGGTGGACCTCCCCCCGTACCAACGCGCCGACCTCGATCACGTCGACGACTTCTCGATGCGGCCCACCGACCTCGAGTACGACCGCTACATCTGGCTGGTCGAACAGATGAAGCGCGCCAACTACGACGACGCGCTGCTCCCGAAGGTGATGAGCTTCGCCGTCGAGGATGTGTTCGTCAGCGCGATCTTCGCCGTCGCCTGCGACGTGCTGGCGACGATCGGCGAGGACTACTCCAAGCCGCGGTCGGACGTGCGGGATCTCCGCGCGTGGGCTGACCGGTTCCGGGCCGGGGTCGTGTCCGCCGCCAACGACCGGAACGGTGCCGCAAGGGATTTCGACCTGCGCGCCAACTCGTGGATCAACACCGAGACGATCGCGGTGTTCGCGCCGCTGCTATGCGGCGGCCTCTCCCGGGACCGCGAACGCGCGCTGCTGCGACTCTTCGACGGTCCGCGGTACTGCGGCCACCCGGATCTGCGGTATGCGGTCCCGCCGTCGACGTCACCGATCTCGGCCGACTTCCGCCCGCGCGAGTACTGGCGCGGGCCCGTCTGGCCGGTGATGACCTGGCTCTTCAGCTGGGCGTTCGCCCGCCGTGGCTGGACCGAGCGGTCGGCGCGCCTGCGCGAGGAAGGACTCCGCCAGGCCACCGACGGGACGTTCGCCGAGTACTACGAGCCGTTCACCGGGGAGCCGCTCGGCAGCATGCAGCAGAGCTGGACCGCGGCGTCGGTGCTGGACTGGCTCGACTGAGCTGGTGCGGATTCGCCACATGTTGCAGCGAATAGTGTCGTCCTGGTGCCGTTTCCGTCCCGCTGATGGCATCCCATCAGCAGGACGGAACCGGGCCCGAGGGAAGGCCCGGGCCGCCTGAGCTCTCTGCCGTGGCCGCGTTGCGGGCCGCGAGGACGCCGAAGGCCGCGGCGAGTTCGGCCGGGTATACGACTTCGACGGAACAGTCGAACCGGTTGAGCGACGCGGCCATCCCGATCCATGACCAGGAGCCGAGTTCCACACTGCAACAATCGAAGTCGAGTTCTTCGACGGTGCCGTCGCCGGCGAACGGGGCGACATCGCGGGCAGGCAGGTCGAGTATCACCTTGCCGCGGCACGGCCACGTGTCGGAATCGGTCGAGCCCTTGAACCGGGCGGCGACGAACGATGCGGGGTCTCCCGTCGGTAGATCGCGCCGAGTGAACTGCGGACCGGTGGGTACTCGCGGGCTCATTCGATCGGCACGGAAGATGCGCCAGTCGTCTCGCTCGAGATCCCACGCCACCAGGTACCAGCGTCCCCGAGCGGTCAGGAGGTGGTGCGGTTCCACCCGGCGCGGTGGTGAGACGTCGGGAACCGATGCAGTGGAACGAGAATCAGCTGACTCGGGTGAGCCGACACGGCGTGCGTAGTCGAACCGGAGGACGTGGCGGTGGTGGACGGCCCGCGATATCGCGCTCAGCACATCCGGCCCAGCCAGATCGGTCTCGGGGCCACCGGCGGTGACGGGGAGCGCATCGAGACGATGGCGGAGACGGGAGGGCATGAGTTGCCGGACGGTCGCCAGCGCACGTGCGGCCGGCTCACCGACATCCACACCGGTGGCGCTCGCGGTCTGCAGGGCGAGCGCGAGGGCGACCACCTGGTCGTCGTCGAAGAGCAGCGGCGGCAACTCCGCGCCGGCCTCGAGTCTATAACCGCCCTCGGGTCCCATCGTCGCCTGGATGTTGTAGCCCATGTCGCGCAGACGGTCCACGTCCCGTCGGATGGTGCGGTGGCTGACCTCCAGACGGTCGGCCGGCAGCGCGCCGGGCCAGTCCCGCCGCGTCTGCAGCAGAGACAGCAGCCGTAGGTGCCGGGCGGTCGGTGTGCGCACCAGACAAATGTAGTTCGCAGTGGCGGACACAAGGTGACCTACTCACGGGCGATCGTCGTCTGTGCGACCGAGAATCGGTCGGCAACGCGACACACATCCAGGAGAATGATGATCACCACCACCACGCACCTCAACTTCCGTGGCGATGCACGCCCGGCCCTGGAGTTCTACCGGTCGGTCTTCGGCGGCCAGATGGTCATCCGGACCTACGGCGACTTCGGGATGCCCGCCGAGGCGCCCGGTGCTGACGACGTGGTCTTCGGATCGGTCGTATCAGACAACGGGTTCCGAGTGATGGCGTATGACGTTCCGGGTCCGGCGGGTGTTTCGGCAGACGTTGCCGGCACGACGAGACGCGAGAACGGGATGACGGTCACCGACGCGTCCTTCTTCGTCTCCGTCCGAGGGGAGACCCTCGACGAAGTGCAGCAGTTCTGGGACGGGCTGTCCGTCGGGGCGTCGACCGTCGAACCGCTCGCCGCGTCGCAGTGGAGTCCCGGTTTCGGCATGCTGACCGACAGATTCGGGGTCACCTGGGTCCTCGACGTCGCGTCCTGACGCGTGCCCCGGTCCGTGCGGTGCGGACGCTCGAAGTCCGTACCCCGGGCCGGGGCGACCCATCGTGGGCGGTCACACCGAGAAGAAGCTCGCGAAGCGCTCGCGGCGAGCGCTTGCTTTGCGTCGCCGATGAATCTCGGGGTTCTCGTCCTGGTCGGCGACGACGACGATCGACGCCGGGACCCATGTGGCCGCCAGCGAGATGATCATCGACCGCACCGCTGAGGAGGTGGAACGCGGGCCCGAGCGTCCGTGTCGGCGTCGCCGGAGTCGGCGGTCTGGGACCCCTCGCCGTGAAGTTCGCGGTGGCGCTCTGCGCCGAGGTCACGGCGTGCACCTCGACCGCCGCCAAGGTCCCCGATGGCCGGGCGCTCGGAGCGCACACGGTGGCGGTGGCCACGTCGCCCGACGACTTCGCCGCGGACGTCGAGGTGTTTCCTTCGAGCCAGGTCGACGTCGCGCTGGACCGCCTTCGCCGAGGGGAGGTGCGGCACCGCTTCGTCCTCGACATGAGTGACCTCTGATCACAGCTCCCGCATCCGACGGCACACGTCGTCGTAGACGTCCACGAGTGGCCGGGGCGTCCCCGACGACCCGGGACGCTCGTTGATCTCTACCCATTCCTCGAAGGCGCACTGCACCTCGAGATTGGCGATCTCCAGGATCATCCGTAGCTGACCGCGAGTTCGCGCCGAGCTGCGGTCGCCCAGGGCCTCGGGCCGTCGGCGTGACTTGTCGGCGTAGCGGCCGAGGGCGGCTCGGCTCAGGGTGGGTGTCGCGAGTACGAGTTTCTGCACGCGCATGAAATGGGCGGACACGTCGTCGCTGCGATCACCGAACCCCTCCAGGAGCTGCCGGTAGACGCCCTCGATGTCGGCGAGCGACAGGGCATCGGGGTCGGTGCCGGCCAGATGGTCGTCGAGTGCCTGGTCGAAACCGAAGCGGTCGAAGAGCACGCACTCTTCCTTGGTCGGGAAGTACCGGAAGAACGTACGCGGTGAGACCCCGGCGGCGGCCGCGATCTCGTCGACCGTCGTCTCGTCGAATCCGTTGCGCTCGAACAGTTCCACTGCGGCCTCGTGGATCTCCAGGCGCGTCGCATCTCGACGGCGGGCCCGCAGCCCGCCGGTCTCGGAGGATTCCGGCATGGGTCGAGACTAGCGGTCGACCGGCGCGGGTGTCAGTCGGTGCCAGTCTGGCAGGCTCTGCCACTTTCCGGTAGCGTCGCCGTGTGATCGACCCGGACCACCACAGCGATGAGAGAACGACAGTGACCGAGAACGCCGCCCTCCCGGGCACCGACACCAGAACCGACACCGACACGGATCGCAGCGCCGTGCTGCTCATCGGCGTCCTGCTGGTCGCGGCCTTCGTGGTGATCCTGAACGAGACGATCCTGAGCGTCGCGTTGCCCACCCTGATGGCCGACCTCGAGATCACCGCCGCCACCGCGCAATGGCTCACCAGCGGGTTCCTGCTGACGATGGCGATCGTCATCCCGATCACCGGCTACCTGATGCAGCGATTCACCCTGCGATCGATCTACATCGCGGCGATGACGTTGTTCACGATCGGCACCCTCGCCGCCGCCCTCGCGCCGGGCTTCGAACTCCTGATCGTCGCCCGCGTGGTGCAGGCGTCCGGCACCGCGCTCATGGTCCCGCTGCTGATGACGACGATCCTGAACGTCGTCCCGGAGCAGAATCGGGGCCGCACGATGGGACTGGTCTCCATCGTCATCGCCGTTGCGCCGGCGGTCGGTCCGACGGTGTCCGGCCTGATCCTGCAGTCCCTCAGCTGGCGAGCCATGTTCTGGATCGTGCTGCCCATCGCGATCGGTGCGCTGATCCTCGGCGGGGTGTTCGTCCGCAACGTCACCGAACGGCGGCCCGCGCAGCTCGACCTCATCTCGGTCCCGTTGTCGGCTCTCGGCTTCGGCGGTGTCGTCTACGGTCTCAGCAGTATCGGGGAGTCGGCGGGTGGGCATGCCCCGATCCCACCGTGGGTGCCACTCGTCATCGGCGCCGTCGCGCTCGCGTTGTTCGTCGTGCGGCAGCTCAAACTCGCCGATCGGGGATTGGCGCTGCTCGACCTGCGGACCTTCGCGATCGCACCGTTCCGCTTGGCCGTCGTGCTGATGGCCGGGTTCATGCTGACGCTCTTCGGCGCACTCATCCTGCTTCCCCTCTTCCTGCAGAACGTGATGGGCAAGGACGTCCTGACCACCGGCCTCGTGCTCCTGCCCGGTGGCCTGGTGATGGGTCTGTTGGCGCCGTTCGTCGGTGCCTTGTTCGACAAGGTGGGTGCACGACCACTGGTGCTACCGGGCACCTTGGCCGTCAGTGCCGGCACGTGGCTGCTCACCACGCTCGACGCCGGGTCGTCGTTGGGCATGGTGATCGCGGCTCACGTGATCCTCAGTGCTGGTATCGCTTTCGGTCTGACGCCGCTCATGACCTCGGCGCTGGGATCGCTGAGTCCCGAGCTGTACTCGCACGGCAGCGCGACCGTCAGCACCATCCAGCAGGTCGCGGGAGCGGCCGGCACCGCGCTGTTCATCACACTTATGTCCCGGGGTACACAGTCGGCCATCGACGACGGGGTGAACCCGCTGCAGGCGGGGGCCGACGGCATTCATCTGGCCTTCGTCGTCGCGGCCTGCCTGTCGCTTGTGCTCATCGCAGCGGCCGCGCTCGTCCGTGGCCGAACGGGTGCGCCGGCGGCCCGGGCCGCCGAGTCGGCCTAGCCGCTCGACCGTCGGCCCGGCCGGCTCACCGGGTCCGGTAATCCAGCAGACCGGACCAGAACTCGTCGGGGATCTCGTCGCCGGCGCGCAGCACCTGCGCCAAGCCGGCGGCCATGAAGGCGCCGAGCAGACCGAGCCACAGCCCGGACATCGAGATCGTCACCCAGGCGATCACGACAGCGGCAGGCCACGGGTCGAGGATCAACAAGAGCGGCGCGAAGAAGAAGCCCGCCCCGATGAACCACGAGGACAGGGCGCGGTCGCACCGCATGACCGCGGTCAGCCACCGCGGACTCGAGCCCGTGGGCGCGAGGAGAGCAGCGGGTCTTCTGCCGACGGCGGTCGGTCGGTCGGTCATCGGACACCTCCTCTGCGGATCGTCGTGATCCCAGTGTCGGCGTCAGACGTCGTGAGAGCCACTACCTCTCAGGTAGTCGCCGCACCCGGATGTCGTGTGCGAGTGCCACCGCATCGTCGGGTCAGGCCGTCGTCCGGTGCTCTTCGTTCGGGTGTGCGTGCGGAAAGCCGATGGATTGCAGTCGATTCAGTGCATGGGTACGGGCCCGGTGCTGGTTGCCCGGCGGCGGCACGTAGACACCCGCCCAGATCCCGGTCAGGTGAGTCGGATCGTCCAGGGCGAGGCGGGCGCAGCGCGAACGGATCGGACAGCGGACGCACCCGTCGACAGCGTGCCGATTGGCCAGGCTCCGGGCACCGGCGGCCTGCTCCGGGAACCAGGCGTCCGGGTTCGAGGTACACGTGGGTCGCATGTCAGGCACCTCGCCGACACCGACGCGCACTTCGTCCACAACCTGTCGTGCTGGTTGCGCCGGCAACCGTCACCCACTGACGCCGATGGCCCATTGATCCCTCCGATCAAACTGAGAACGTATGTTGTCAGAGTCTGGTCGAAGGTGCAACACCGATCGTGAATCACGTTGCCGCGCTGTCGCAGTCGTGCCTGGCAGGCCCGCGGAGTGGAGACATGAGACGGCGCCCGGCTGGGTTCTCAACCGGGCGCCTGGGCCGGGTCGCTCGCATGCGGCGGAACCGGCTTGCCGACCGCGGTACCCGACCGACCAGGGGCCGAAACGGTGAGCACCAGCGGCTCGATGCCTGCGTGCCCGTCCGATCGCCCTGCACGGGACGGGCCGGTTCCGTAGCACGCCATTACAGCGCCGTCACACCTACGAAACACGACGCTTGTTTCATAACAGGGGACAAAGTCCACTACGGGGAGTCGCGGCGATTGGGCCGCGGACCCCGGATGTCGTCGACGTACCGCCGCCCGCGAGTACGCCCAGATCGAACCTGTGAAGGAGCATCGTGACCATCGAGAGTGCCAAGGCCCTGGAGTTCCGCGTGACCAGCGGCGGATACGAGGATCTGCCGAAGATGCCCGAGGCGGAGTACCCGGGCACCGAGGGCTTCATCGGCGACGTCTACGAGAACCCGGACGGAAGCCCGATGTGCAGCGGGTACTTCGAGCTGCGCCACACCGACGAACCGCTGTACTACGAGTACGAATACGACGAGATGAAGGTCGTGCTCGAAGGCGAGTTCCTCCTGGAGAACAAGGAGACCGGGCAGAAGACCGTGGCCAAGGCCAAGGACGCGATCTTCTTCCCGAAGGGGTCCAAGATCTACTTCAGCACCCCCGACTACGCGCTCGCCTTCTACACCGGGTTGCGCGACGCCACCCTCCTCTGAGTCGCTGCCATGTCGCAGATCGACTTCTCCAGCGTGCCGACGTGGGCACGTCCCGGCGTACCGATCGAGGCGACGACGCCCGCGCCGACCGGCAACTCGTACGTCCTGGTCGGTGTCGGGAATGTCGCCGAAACCCTGGCTCGCTGGGAGTCATCACTACCTCCACGTGCCACCACGCGTATCCACGGGGATACCGACTCGGTCGCCGCCCAGCTCGGCAGCACCCTCGGCGAAGCCGTTGTCGGCGTGCGAGTCTGGATAGCGGCGGAGCCGGGATCGGCACTGACACTGCGCGCGGTCGCGCTCGGTGCCGGACTCGAGGACGACGAGATCGCCGTCGTGCCGCTGACTTCCGCGCCGCAGTCCGTCGTGCAGATCTTCTGCGCACACTGCCGATCGGTCACCCGCGCGGCCGCGGCCGTCGATGACATCGTCGGGTGCGTCGGTTGCCGTCGCGACCTGCGCGTGTACCACCATGTCTCGCGTCGAACCGGACAATATCTGGGTTTCATGGCCGACGCCGAGACCGCCCAGTCGGCCTGTCCGGGAACCGGACCAGGCGAGGTACCCACCCTCACGAAGGATCCCTCATGAACACCGGAGTGGCCGAGATGAGCAGCCCCGAGTCCGTCGTGCGTCCCGGAGCCGGCGCGACGACGCTGGAACTCGTCGTCACGGCTGTCGACGCCCCCGCCCGAGACATCCGCGCGATCACCTTTTCCGACCCCGGCGGCAACGTGCTGCCCGGTTACATCCCGGGCAGTCACGTCGTCGTGCACGGGGGTGCCTTCACCAACGCCTACAGCCTGACCGGCGACGGCGCGCATCCGTTGCACTACTCGATCTCGGTGCTCCGACTCGATGACGGCAAGGGCGGATCGCGTTGGTTGCACGACGAACTCGAGGTCGGCGCAACGGTGTCGGTGGGGTTGCCGCGCAGCGCGTTCGCTCCGGTCGCCCGGGCGCGTAAACATCTCCTGATCGCCGGCGGAATCGGGATCACGCCGATGATGTCCCACCTTCGGTCGGCGGCTCGCTGGCGCCGGGATGTGCAACTGCTGTATGTCTTCCGTGATTCGGCGGCCGCCCACCTCGACGAGGTCACCGCACTCGCCGGACCCCGTGCCGAACTGTTCACCGACCGGCACTCTTTCGCCGATCGACTCGCACAGACCCTGCGTACCCAGCCGATCGGTACCCACCTGTACGTATGCGGTCCGGCGGCGATGATCGACGCGGTCACTGCTGCGGCGGTGGACGCCGGTTGGCCGGAATCGCGGATTCATCTCGAGCGGTTCGGGATCGACGCTCTCGACGCCGGCGACCCCTTCCGTGTGGAGCTGACCGCTTCCGGGCGGACGGTCGATGTACCGGCGGGGACGAGCATGCTCGAGGCTCTCGAGAACGAGGGCATCGTCGTGCCGAATCTCTGCCGGCAAGGCGTGTGCGGTGAGTGCCGCATCCCGCTCGCCGGCGGTATCCCGGTCCACCGCGATCTCTACCTCACCCCCGAGGAGAAGGACGCGGGCAACGCCATCATGCCGTGCGTCTCGCGCGCTTCGGCCGCCAGCACCCTGGAGGTTCCCCTGTGACAGACACTCTCGACCCGGGCGGAGCGACGACGACGGTCGCGCCAGATCTCGTCGCGGGCTTCCCGTTCCCGTTCCCCGAGGACCGCTATCGTTACAGCACGAATGTCGAGCCGGCCCGGACCCCGGTGACCACGGCGGCCGGCGAGTGGGGGACGTCGGTTGTCGACATCGATTCGGAGTACCGCACCGAGATCGATCAGCGCGCGGTGATCCTGGCCGCCGATCCCACCCGCCATGCTGTGTTGCCGCATATGGTCCCGGCCGCGTGGGACGCGATGTTGACCGTCATGGGCGAGCTCGCCGCGACCTGTCCCGGGTTCCGGCTCGCGTCGACCGGACCCGACACCTGGTTGTGGCACAACGAAATCCTCGGGATCGAGCAACACTTCCGATACGGTGACCCGGCGTCACTTCCCGAGGAACCGTTGCGCTACATCAGCTCTCAGGTCCAGGAGGACATCGCCCTTCTGGATCAGCGCAATGGGCAACTCCACGTCGATGCCGGGGTCGTCACCTTCGCCGCCGATTGGAGTTTCGGGTTCGACGTCGGGATGAGCTTCCTCGAGATCCACGGACCGGTGCCGCGCATCCACCCCGAAGGCGTCATCACCCGTGCGCACGAGTTCCTCAAGCGCCTCCAACCTCATCAGCCGTATCGACGAACCAACTGGACGTTGACGATCGACCGCAGGCTCGACGTCTCGACCGAGATCTATCACAAGTGGGGACCGGACCGGGAGGTCATCCAACAGGTCCCCGACGACGAGTTCGGCAGGCGGGTACACCTCCGCGTCGAAGTGCAACACCTCATCCGGCTGCCGGATTCGGGTGCGGTGATGTTCCTCATCCGGACGTACATGCTTCCGCTCGCGCAACTCGCCACCGTCGAGGTCTGGCGCCGACGCACCGCGGAGGTGTTGGCCGAATTGCCCGGCGACATGGCCGATTACAAGGGCATCATCAAGTTCCGGGATCGTGCGGCGCAGTGGCTGCGCGCGGCCGCACCGGCGACGCAGGAGACCACCGGGGCCGGCATGCCGCGGTGGCCCGCCTCGCCCCCGGCCGTCGACACCACCGGGGCGGCGTTCCTCGTGGTGGCGATCGGCGACGATCCGGCAGCCGCGCACGTGTCACGGAACTGGGTGGCGGCCGCCGAGGCCGCCGGAGGGACGCGGTTGGTGGTCCTGGACTCACTGGGCGACGCGGTCGACAGATCGGCGTTGCAGTCTGCTCTGGACGAGTGCCGCACCGGTACCCGAGTCCTGGTCACCGGCGGGCAGTACGACGTCATGACGGCACTCGCCATGGCGCGTAACGCGGGGGCGGTGGCGGCCGAACTGTCGTGCTATGTCACGCACACCCGCGACCTACCGCTCTACTGCGCGCATTGCCGCGAGACCTTTCGCGCCGAGGCCGTTGTCGGCGGCGTCGTCGCGTGCCCCGGTTGCGCTCGGGATCTCGAGGTGCACGAACACCATTCACCGGTGATGGGCAGCTTCCTGGCCTCTGCGGTCGGCGGCGACGAATGACCGCGGTCGCCGTAGGGCAGTACCCGGCCCACCTTCATCCGGCCTATGCCACCGGTCCGCGACCGATGCGTGTCATGTCCGTGCGACAACTCACCGACGAGGTCACGCATTTCCGGTTCGGCCCCGTCGACGACGCCCACGCGGTCCTGACCGCGTACCAGCCGGGCAGCCATCTCATCATCTCGGCCGGCGGACAGCGGAATGCCTACTCGCTCGTCGACGACGGGATGTACCCGACCAGCTACGGCATCTCGGTGTTGCGACGTGGTGCGGGCGGTGGTTCGGATTGGTTGCACGACAACCTCGTCGTCGACGCCGTCATCGAGATCGAGGGTCCGCGTTCGATGTTCCCGCCGGTGCTCGATCAGCGCGGCGCATTGCTGATCGCGGGCGGAATCGGGGTCACTCCGGTGCTGTCGCACGCCCGTGCCCTCGCTCGGGACGGGCGTCGGGCCGACATCGTCTACTCCTATCGGCGTGGATGCGGTGCGCACACCGAGGACCTGCGGGCGCTCGCCATGCAACCCTCCGTGACGCTGCAGGAGGTGTCCGGGGCCGCGGCCACCATGCGGGTGATCGCTGAGCGATTGCGGGCGCAGCCGCTCGGAACGCACGCCTATGCCTGTGGTCCCACGTCACTCCTGGAGGCGTACACGCGGCTCGCGGAGGACGCCGGATGGCCCAGCGCGCGAGTACATCTCGAACGTTTCACCGCCCCCGAACAGGATCCCGGCGATCCCTTCACCGTGACGGTGGCGTCTTCGGGCCTCCGCATCGACGTGCCACCGGGTGTGTCGCTGCTGCAGCGGTTGCTCGACAACGGCGTCCCGGTGCCGAGTCTGTGCCGCCAAGGCGTGTGCGGCGAATGCCGAATCCCGGTGCGAAGCGGCCGAATCGAGCACCGCGACTTCGTACTGACCGACGACGAGAAGACCGTGGGCGACGCCATGCTGTGTTGTGTCTCGCGCGGTCAGGACATCGAGGTGGACCTGTGAGCATCGAATCGTTCCCGACCCGTCGGGTCGACCACCTGGCGAACCTGCCGTGGCCGTTTCCGGACGAAATGGAGGAGTTCTCCTACAGCGTGAACGTCGAACCGGCACGCATCCCGCGTCCGACCCGGGCCGGCGAATGGGGCAGGCACCTCGTCGATCTCGGCGGCGCCGAGTATCCGGAGATCATGGCCGAGCGACGGCGGATCCTCGACGCCGATCCGACACGCGTCCGTGTGCGCCCGGGGATGGAACTGGCCTCCTGGGATCTGCTGTTGTACTACCTGCGCGATCTCGGTCACGCCTACCCCGCGGCGATGGAGCTCACCGAACACGCTGACGGTCGATTCCGTTGGTGCAACCGGCTTCTGGGTACGGATCAGGAGTTCGTCCTGGGTGATCCGGCCACCCTTCCCTACGGCCCCATGGAATTCCTGGCGCGTGAGGTACCCGACGACCTGCTGCTCGTCACCGAACGCGACGGGCACCTGTACTTCGACGCCGGCGTGGTCACCTTCGCCGCCGCGTGGTCGGTGTCCTTCGACGTCGGGATGGACATGTACGAGATCCACGCGCCCGTTCCCCGCATGCTCCGCGAAGGCATCGTCGCCCGCGCCGAACAGTTCCTGCGGAGGCTACCCGCAGACCAGGTGTACCGCAGGGTGAACTGGACGCTGTCGGCGTCGGACTCCCACAAACTCGACGTCAGCCTCGAGGAGCTGCCGGAGTGGGCGGCCGACGTCGCGGGCATGATCGCCGACGGCGATTTCGGTCGCGCGCGACTGCGCATCGAGCTGGAACACTTCGTCCGGTTGCCGATGTCGGGTGCGGTGACGTTCAATATCCGGACATTCATGGCCTCGCTCGAGGACGTGAAGCGCATACCCGAGTGGGCCGGTCAATTGGCGACCGTCATCGAGACGCTCGGCGAGGACATCGCCGCCTACAAGGGTTTTCTCGACTATCGCGACAACGTCGTCGCATACCTCCGCGGTCAAAGTCGCCCGTGAGCCCTGGTCCCGTAACACCCGACTTCTCGTAGAGTCCCAGAACCGAAAGATCGCTCATGGAACCCATACTCGCCGCCAATGCCGACCTGGCATGGATGCTGGCGGCCTTCGTCTTCGTCCTGCTGATGTTCCCGGGCCTGGCCTTCTTCTACGGAGGCATGGTCGGATCGAAGAACGTCCTCAACATCATGACGATGGTCATGTCCACCCTGGCGATCACGGCGGTCCTGTACGTCGTGATCGGGCACGGCCTGGTGTCCGGTCCGTCGGTGGGCGGGTGGGGCCTCATCGGCAACCCGACCGACTACATCGGCCTGACCAACTGGCTCACCGACGACGCTTCCGGCGCCACCCAGACGCTCTACTTCGCAGCCTGGTTCATCCTGTTCGCGGCCATCACGATCGCGATCGTCGCCAGCGGCGCGGCGGGCCGGATGAAGTTCTCGGCGTGGCTGGTCTTCGCGCCGATCTGGCTCATCGTGGTGTACTTCCCGGTCGCCCACTGGGTCTTCGCGGCCGACGTCGACGACAACTACAGCGGCGGTTTCCTGCTGAACGATCTCGAGATCGTCGACTACGCAGGCGGCACCGCCGTCCACATGAATGCCGGTGTCGCGGCCCTTGCCCTCGCGGTGGTGCTCGGTGCGCGCAAGCGGCGGATGGAGCGCCCGCACAACGTGCCGATGACGATCATGGGCGGCGGCATCCTGTTCTTCGGCTGGTTCGGGTTCAACGGCAGTTGCGCGCTCGGCGCCAACTTCCTCGCGCAGGCCGTCATCCTGAACACACTGCTGGCCGGTTCGGCGGGCATGATCGGGTTCGCGATCATCGAGAAGTGGCGCGAGGGGCACGTCACCTCGCTCGGCATGATCACCGGCACCGTCGCGGGCCTCGTCGGGATCACCCCCGCGGCCAGCAGCATGGCACCGCTCGGTGCGCTGCTCGTGGGCATCTTCGCCGCGGCGGTCGTGGCGTTCCTGCTGAGCTTCAAGAGCAAGCTCAAGATCGACGAGACGCTGGATGCCTTCGCCGTGCACGGCATCGGCGGGATCGTCGGAACCATCTGCATCGTGCTCTTCGCCACCGAGGCCGCGCCGGCCGGTGTCCAGGGGATCTTGTTCGGCGGTCCGGTGGACATCGTCTGGCGTGAGCTCGCCGGCATCGTCATCACCTGCACGTACTCGTTCGTGATGACCTGGCTGATCGCCAAGGGACTCGACAAGCTCATCGGCATGCGCGTCGACGAGGAGACCGAGATGGTCGGCCTCGACACCGCGGTCCACGCGGAGACGGCGTACGAGATCCCCGCCGCCTCGGTCGGTCACGCCGGCGGACTCGCGACCATGTCGCCGGCCCGCGCCGCGGACAAGGTGGAGGAGGCGATGCCGCCGTCGACTCCGGCCTCGGCGCCACCGGCCGGGGTCTGATCCATACCGGTCATCGGTTGGCAACTGCTCGGGGGTTCACCGTTCGACGGTGGGCCCCCGAGCGCTGTGCGTCCGAGGACGTGGAAAACGTTGCCGGACAGATTGACACCCACCGCTCACGGAGTCGAAACAGGGACGAAACATCCACCAGGTCTACTAATAGTAGACAATGGTTCACGCGAGTGGACATGCGGAACGAAAGCCCTTAGAGTCGACCCCGGAGCACATGATGACAACCACCGAGACAACGACCGGCGAACTCGCCGATCTCTGCGCGACGCACGGCATTAAGTTCATCCTCGCGATGTTCGTCGACCTCCGCGGCAAGCCCTGCGCCAAACTGATGCCGGTGGAAGCGGTGGACGAATTGGCCACCGAGGGCGTAGGTTTCGCCGGATATGCGGTCGGGGCTATCGGCCAGGAGCCGAAGGATCCCGATCTCATCGCGATCCCCGATGTCCGGTCCTTCCTGCCCATCCCGTTCATCAAGGAGGGCCTCGCGGTCGTCCAGTGTGATCCCCATGTCGAGGGCAAGCCGTGGCCGTTCGCGCCCCGGAACATCCTCAAGGCGCTCATCGCGCAGACCGCGGACGCGGGTTTCGAGCCGTGGGTCGGGGCCGAGGTCGAGTACTTCCTCCTGAAACGGGCCGCCGACGGCTCGCTGGTGACCGCCGACGCCGCCGATGATTCCGACCAGCCGTGCTACGACGTCCGCGGTCTCACCCGGATGTACGACCACCTCACCACCGTGTCCACCGCGATGAACCAACTCGGCTGGAGCAACTACGCCAACGACCACGAGGACGGGAACGGCCAGTTCGAGCAGAACTTCGCCTACTCCGACGCGCTCACGACCGCCGACCGCGTCGTCACGCTCCGGTACCTGCTCTCCGCCCTGGCTGCGGAGAAGGGCATGATCGCGACCTTCATGCCGAAACCCTTCGCAGAGCGCACCGGGTCGGGTCTGCACTTCCACCTGTCCCTTACGCAGGCGGGCGACCCGGTGTTCCCGCAGGTCACCGACGACGAGCGAGGACTGGGGTTGTCGGAGACGGCGTACGGGTTCATCGGTGGGATTCTGGAACACGCACCCGCGCTCCAAGCCGTGATCGCACCGACGGTCAACTCCTACAAGCGAACCGGTGCGACGGCGACGCGCTCGGGTGCGTCCTGGGCTCCGCGGCGGGCGACCTATGGCGGCAACGACCGCACCCACTACATCCGGGTGCCCGATGAGCAGCGCGTGGAGCTCCGTGGCGGTGACGGGTCGGCGAATCCGTACCTGGCCGTCGCCGCGCTGCTCGGTGCGGGACTCGACGGCATCAAGCGGAGTCTGGACCCGGGCGCCGTCGGCAACTGCCCCGGCCACATCGCCGAACTCCCGCTCACCCTCCTGCACGCGGTGGAGGCGCTGGAGGCCGACGGGGTCGTCGCCGGCACGCTCGACGCCGCGCTTCCCGAGGACTGGCCCGAGGACGAGCAGCGGGTCTCGGCATACTTCGCCGGACTCAAACGGGCCGAGTTCTTCGACTGGCACGCGGCGGTCACGCCGTGGGAGGTCGACAAGTACCTGACGGCGTTCTGACCGTCCTTCCCCCAGAACACAAGATCTCTCAACGAGATTCATCGATCGACGTAAGGAACTGATCATGTGCGGAATCGTCGGGCTGCACCTGCGCAACCCTGACCTTCACCCCCGGTTGGGCGAGATGCTCGCCGGGATGCTCGGCGAGATGCAAGACCGTGGCGCGGATTCGGCGGGTATCGCCGTCTACGGCAACCCCACGTGGGCACCGCCCGGACACGGCTGCATCTCCCTCCTCGAACTCGACGTTCTTCCCGACGAGGTGTCCACGACGCTGGGTGCGGCCCTCGGCGTGCCGGTCGCCGCACAGACGATCGACGTGACGCTGGTGGCCTCCGCCCCCGCGCCGGCCGAGGAGCTGCTGGCCGCCGCCCGGGCCGCATACCCGCAGGCCCTGGTGGCCGGTTTCGGGTCGGACCTGACTGTCCTCAAGGGCGTCGGCGCACCCCGTGACCTGACCGAATCCTGGGGCCTGGCCGCGGCGTCGGGATGGCAGGGCGTCGGGCACACCCGGATGGCGACCGAATCGGCGGTCACCTCCTCGGGCGCACATCCGTTTGCGGTCGGCCCCGAACAGTGCCTGGTCCACAACGGTTCGTTTGCGAATCACGCGACCATCCGGCGTGAACTGCGTGCTGCCGGAGTGGAGTTCGACAGTGAGAACGACACGGAGGTGGGGGCGCGCTTCGTCGCACACCAGCTTGCGGCGGGCAAGGACGTGGAAACAGCACTGAAAGAGGTCTGCGCGAACTTCGACGGTTTCTACACGTTGCTGGTGTCGAATCGCGATTCGTTCGCGGTGGTCCGCGATGCCATCGCATGCAAACCGGCCGTGATCGCCGAGACCGACGACTGGGTGGCGATGGCGAGTGAGTACCGCGCACTGGCCAAACTGCCCGGCGTGGAGAACGCCCGCATCTGGGAGCCCGAGCCGGAGGTCGTCTACGCATGGACTCGATGACCGCCGAGTTTCCCTCCACCCCTCCCGTTCCCGCCTCGAACGACACGGCGAAAGCTGAGACGATGAACCCCAATCACACCTTCGACCTCGCCGAAACCCCGTTGCGCGAGATCAATTCGATGCTGCACGGGGACATCTCCGGCGAGATCGTCATCGACAACCCGGCCGGAGCCCACAGCGTCGCCGCGGGAGTCAACCTGCCGGTGAAGATCACGATCAACGGCCACGTCGGCTACTACGCCGCGGGCATGAACCAGCAGGCCGAGGTCACGATCAACGGCAACGCCGGCACCGGCGTCGCCGAGAACATGATGAGCGGCAGTGTGATCGTGAAGGGCAACGCCTCGCAGTCGGCCGGCGCCACCGCGCACGGTGGACTCCTCGTCGTCGAGGGCGATGCCGCGGCACGCTGCGGCATCTCGATGAAGGGCGTCGACATCGTCGTCGGCGGAAACGTCGGGCACAACAGCGCTTTCATGGCTCAGGCGGGCCGCTTGGTCGTCCGCGGCGACGCCGGCGACGGTCTCGGCGACTCGATCTACGAGACCCGCATCTACGTGCGCGGCGAGGTCGCCTCGCTGGGTGCCGATTGCATCGCCAAACCGATGCGCGCCGAGCACCTCGAGGAACTGGCCGGGTTGCTCAAGGCCGCCGGTTTCGGCGACGACGACCCCCGCGACTACACCCGCTACGGCTCCGCCCGCGAGCTCTACCACTTCAAGGTCGACAACACCTCCGCGTACTGACCCTCCTCCGCTCCCTGAGGAGCGCCCGGAGCTTGCGGAGGCGCAACCCCTGCTCCCTGAGGTGCGAGGAGCGATAGCGCGGCCGACCACCTGCTCCCTGAGGTGCGAGGAGCGTTAGCGACGAGCCACGAAGGGCCGCAACGCCGCACGACCACACGACGAAAGAGAACCACCATGACCGACAACCTGAGCGTCGAACAGCGCGGCCTGCGCGAGTCGGCCACGTTCGACCGCACCACCATCGCCGCGATCCAACGCGCGGCCGAGACCGGCATCTACGACATCCGTGGCTGGGGCGCCAAGCGCAAGCTGCCGCACTTCGACGATCTGCTGTTCCTCGGCGCGTCGATGTCCCGCTACCCCCTCGAGGGTTATCGCGAGCGCTGCGACACCGATATCGTCCTGGGCTCGCGAAATGCGAAGTACCCGTTGCATCTCTCCACCCCGGTGACGATCGCCGGGATGAGCTTCGGCGCGCTGTCGGCCGGGGCGAAGGAAGCGCTGGGGCGCGGGGCCTCGGAGGTCGGTACCTCCACCACCACCGGTGACGGCGGGATGACGCCCGAAGAGCGGGGTCAGTCCAAACACCTCGTCTACCAATACCTTCCGTCGCGATACGGGATGAACCCCGACGACCTGCGCAAGGCCGACGCGATCGAGATCGTGCTCGGCCAGGGTGCCAAACCGGGCGGCGGGGGAATGCTGCTGGGACAGAAGATATCCGAGCGTGTGGCGGGCATGCGTACCCTGCCGCAGGGAATCGACCAGCGCAGCGCGTGCCGTCACCCCGACTGGACCGGACCGGACGACCTGGCGATCAAGATCAACGAGTTGCGCGAGATCACCGACTGGGAGAAGCCGATCTATGTGAAGGTCGGCGCCACGCGCACGTATTACGACGTGAAACTCGCGGTGCATTCCGGCGCCGACGTCGTCGTGGTCGACGGCATGCAGGGCGGAACGGCGGCGACCCAGGACGTCTTCATCGAACACGTCGGCATCCCGACCCTCGCTGCCATCCCGCAGGCGGTGCAGGCCCTGCAGGAGTTGGGCGTTCACAGGGAGGTCCAACTCATCGTGTCGGGCGGAATCCGCAACGGGGCCGATGTCGCGAAGGCGATGGCCCTCGGTGCCGACGCCGTCGCCATCGGCACCGCAGCGCTGATCGCGTTGGGCGACAACGATCCCCGATACGCCGCGGAGTACGAGGCACTGGGATCGGCCGCCGGATTCTACGACGATTTCCAGGACGGGCGTGATCCCGCGGGCATCAGCACGCAGGACCCGGAACTGTCGGCGCGTTTCGACCCTGTCCTCGGCGGAAAGCGCCTGGCGAACTTCTTGCGCGTGATGACGATGGAGGCCCAGACGATCGCCCGTGCGTGCGGCAAGGCGCACCTGCAGCACCTGGAACCGGAAGACCTCGTCGCCATCTCGATCGAGGCGTCGGCGATGGCCCGCGTTCCGCTCGCCGGGACGAACTGGATTCCGGGGGCCGGCCTGTGAGCACCGAGACCGCCTCGGTCGTCATCGTCGGTGGCGGCCTCGAGGGCGCGGCGGCCGCCTGGGCGTTGGGACAACGCGGCATCACCGATGTGATCGTCTGCGAGCGGGACACCGTCGGCGGCGGGATGACGGGCAAGTCGTCGGGCATCGTGCGCTGCCACTACGGCGTCGGTTCGCTGGCGGCGATGGCCGCGGTCGGACTCGAGGTTTTCGAGAAGGCGGAGGAGATCTTCGGCGCCGACATCGGATTCCGTCAGACCGGGTATGTCGTCGGCGTCGGCGAGCCCAATGTCGAGAACATGCGGAAGAGCCTCGCGGCGCAACGTGCGGTCGGCGTGCAGACCGAGGAGATCGACGCCGCCGACGTCGCCGCGATGTGGCCGACCGCCGACCTCGAACCCTTCGCAGCCTTCGGTTGGGAAGAGCGCGGTGGGTACGGCGACGCGTATCAGACCGCGCAGGCCTTCGCGGCCTCGGCGCGGGCATCGGGAATCCGAATTCGTCAGGGCACCAACGTCACCGGCCTGATCGTCGACGCCGACCGGGTGACGGGAGTCCGACTCGCGGACGGTTCGACGATCTCCGCGGACACCGTGGTCGTTGCCACCGGTGTCTGGTCCAAACCGTTCCTCGCGCCCTACGGGGTCGACATCCCGATCGAGGTGCACCGCGAACAGATCGTGATGATTCACCCCGGTGAGGACCTCGGCGAGGTGCCGGTCTTCTCCGATCTGGTGTCGCTGCAGTACGTTCGACCGGACGTCCGGGGCGAGATCCTGTTCGGCAACAGCGATCTCGCGGCGCTCGACATAGCTAATCCCGACGACTACCGGAACCGCGCGGACTCGGACTTCATCGACCTCACCGTCGACAAGGTCGGCACCCGGTTCCCCGGGTTCACCGATCCGGCCATCACCACGAGCTACGCCGGGTGCTACGACGTCACACCCGACTGGAATCCGATCATCTCCCGCGGGCCGCTGGACGGGCTCGTCCTGGCGGCCGGGTTCAGCGGCCATGGGTTCAAGATCTCGCCGGCGGTCGGCCGGTTGATCGCCGACCTCGTCGTCGACGGGCGCAGCGCGGACCCGCGTATCCCGGAGTCGGACTTCCGGTTCACGCGGTTCGCCGAAGGCGACCTGCTGACGACGCGCTTCCCGTATGTGGGAGCCGGCGAGATGCGCTGACCGGGGCGCTGGATGATCCGAGGCCGTGGCCGTCGACAGGGGTGGAATCGTGTGTCAACTGTCAGGAAACGTTGTTTCTCACTATGCTGGCGGCGTGACGGACGACCCATTGATCCGGAATCAGTCCGGCACCGCGCGAGAGAGACCTGTCGACCAGTCGGTCGAGGAGCTGGAGCTCGAGACGGCGATCGCGCACAACGTGCGGCGCCTGCGACGTCAGCAGGGACTGTCGGTGGGAGACATGGCCACTCGCGTCGGCATCTCCAAGGCGATGCTGTCGAAGATCGAGAACGCCCAGACCTCGTGCAGTCTCAGCACGCTCGCCCGCCTGGCCAACGGCTTCGACGTGTCGGTCACCTCGCTGTTCCGCGGCGCCGAGATGGAGCGGTCGGCGGTGTTCGTCAAAGCGGGCGAGGGCTCGGAGATCGTGCGCGAGGGGTCTCGGGAGGGTCACGAGTACGAGCTGCTCGGGTCGCTGCGCGGTGAGCACAAACGCCTGGAATGTCTCCTCGTCACCTTGACGGAGAAGTCGGTGACCCAGCCGTTGTTCCAGCATGCGGGAACCGAGTTCCTGTACGTCCTCGAGGGCGTGATGGATTACGCCCACAGTCGCTCGGTGTACCGGATGCACCCGGGCGACTCGCTACAGCTCGACGGCGAGGGCGCGCATGGACCCGTCGAACTCGTCGAGCTGCCGGTGCGCTTCCTGTCCGTGATCGCGTTCCCGGATTCGGCCGTGTGACAGCCCGATTCAGGTTCGTGGCCGGCTCAGGTCGAAGTCGTAGCGCGAGGTCGGCACCACGTCGAGGTGGCGGTCCGCGCCGAAGCGGGACACGCTCTCGAGCATCAGCGTCATCCGACGCTCGAGTTCCCGCTGATCACCGCCGCTGCCGTAGAACGCGTGGATGTCGCTGACCGCCGCCATCGGGAACAGTTCCTCGACGATGGCCGCGACCGGCGGGGTGTCCTCGGTCAACGGTCGTTCGACGATGTTCTGGACGTAACCGAACGTGGCCTGGGTGTCGATGGCGACCTGGGTGTGGTCGTCGAGCCACCGACGAAGCCACTCGTCGCGGTCGAGTTCGTCGGGTCGCCTTAAGAACGCGACGTTGGACAGCGCGTCGATCCGCGTCCCGTCGGCGGGCAGGTTCGGATTGAGCGGCGCTCGGTCGGTGACCGCCCAGGCGGCGATCGGACCGTCGAGTCCGTCGTCGACGACGGCGAGGACGGGCCCGGGGTCGGGCGCCCAGAACGACAGCACGGCGCCGATCGGCGGGTCGAGTTCATCGATGCGCATGGCCCCGGAGACCGCGTCGTCGCTGGGGTTGACCTGCACGCGCGTTGCCCCCGCTTCCGCACAGCGCTCGACGAGGACGTCGGCGTCGGTGCGGCTCGGCCCGTCGCCCCGGATGGCGACGATCACCTTGGAACTCGTCATCCCGCGGACGGTACCGGTCGTTCCGCGCGCCGGTCGCCGATTCGCAGATCCATCCGCGCTTTTGCTCCCTGAGCTGTGGGGAGCGCAAGCGACAGCCCCCTGCTCCCTGAGCTGTGAGGAGCGCAAGCGACAGCCCCCTGCTCCCTGAGCTGTGAGGAGCGCAAGCGACAGCCCCCTGCTCCCTGAGCTGTGAGGAGCGCAAGCGACAGCCCCCTGCTCCCTGAGGTGCGAGGAGCGATAGCGACGAGCCACGAAGGGCCTGGTGAGACACGTTGCGGAGCCCTTCGTGGCTCGCTTCGCTCGCACCTCAGGGAGCATAGAATTCGGGCGCCCAGGAGGGTTCGCTCGGTGGTCCACGACGGCCGTCCGGCCGCTCCTCAGGGAGCGGAGGCGTCGCGCTCGTCGCACCTCGGGGAGCGGGAGGGGGCCGTGCTCCTTGCGCCTGTGCTCAGGGAGCGTGAAGCCGCGTGTGCGCGAACCTCAGAACTCCTCGGCGCCGATGAGTGCGGCGTCGTCGGCGACCTTGCGGTCGTGGGCGACCTTGGCCAACGACACCGCGCCGAGGGCCACGACGCAGTATCCGGTGGCGAACCACCACGGTGTCGCCTCCGAGCCGGTCCACTTGGCGAGGTAGGCGACTAGCACGGCCGCGATCGCGGCGCCCATCCAGCGGAGGAAGCTGAACCCGGCACTCGAGACCGAGCGCGGGGTGTCGCCGCCGACGGCCGACATCGCGACGTCGGTGAAGAGGGTGTTGAGCACGCCCGAGGGGAAGCCCGAGAGGATGACGGCCAGGCCGATCAGCCAGATCTGTCCGGTGAACGTGCCGATCCCGGCCAGAACCATGACGAGTCCGTATGTCGAGATGGCAACCATGACACCGGCCTTCTCACCGACGACCCGCGCGAGCAGCGGCGCGACGAAGACTCCGGCGACCGCGGTGAGCAGACCCCAGCCGAAGAAGACGAGTCCGGCGTAGATGGGTCGCAGGCCCATCGCGATCGGAGCCCAGGCGATCACGGTGAAGAGGGCGCCGGTGTAGAAGGCAGAACCCACGGACGTGACGAACAGGGTGCGGTTGCGTAGGACCTTGATCGGGTCGACGATCCGGACCCGCACTCGTTCGGACCGCGGTCCGTCGGCGGGAAGCATGAACGCGCACAGGATGGCTCCGGCCAGCATCAGCAGGGCGGTACCGGCAAACGGTGCGCGCCAGGTCCATTCACCGAGCGTCGCACCCAGGAGCGGTCCGACGGCCAGTCCGATGCCCAGGGCGGCCTCGTACATCATGATGGCGCTGTTGCGGTTGCCGACCGCCGATTGGACGATGAAAGCCAGTGCGGTGGCGAGGAACAACGCGTTGCCGAGACCCCAGATCACCCGGTAGGCGATGAGCTGGTCGATATTGTCGGCGAAGGCCGAGACGCCGGCGGCGACGACGATGAGTCCCAGCCCGACGGTGAGTGTGCGTCGCGGCCCGAAACGGTATGCGGCCCAACCGGTCAGCAGCATCGCGACGCACTGGACGCCGACGTAGACACCGAACAGGAGCGTGAGCTTCTCCGGTGGGGCGTTCAGCGCTTCGGCGATGCTGTGCAGGATCGGATCGACGAGGCCGATGCCCATGAAGGCGATGACGGCGGCGAAGGCGGTGATCCACACGGCGCGCGGTTGGGCACGCAGGGAGGCGAGCATCGACGGTTCGGTTGCGGTGGTGTCGCGCGCAACCGCGGCGGTGTCGCCCGGGGTGTGTTCGGTGACGGTCATGAATTCCTCTGCCAGATCAGGCGGACGGCCGGCGGTGTCGAACCGCGACCGGGCCGCTCACGCACTCGCCGGGCGGGCGGGGTGCGATACCGGGTGATTGTCGAGCTGGTCGCGCAGGGCCTGCAGGGCCGGCCCGGCCGCGGCGATGGCTTCGCGCTGCTGATCGTCGAGTGCGGCGAGCGCACCGGTCAGGATGACGTCCCGCTCCTCGCGGATCTGTCGCACGAGGGTGCGCCCGTGGTCGGTGAGGCCGACGAGCACGGCTCGGCGGTCGTCTGGATCAGGTCTGCGTTCGACCAGGTCGTGCTTGGTGAGTCCGTCGATCACCGACGTCGCTGTCGGCATGCGGATGGATTCGCGGGTGGCGAATTCACCCATCCGCATCGGCCCGTGATCGGCGAGGACGCTCAGGGCGGACGTCTGCGCCGCGGTCAGCTCGACCGACGGTGCGCGACGGCGAAGGGCCAGGTAGAGCCTGGTGATCGTCGGCCGCAGGGTCTGGGCGAGCTGGGCGGGGTCGGAAGCGGACACGTTTAGAGAGTCTAATACTTAGGGATTCGAAGTATTAGGGCAGGGGGCTGTGATGCTGCGCACGAACGTGCGGCTCCACTCGTCAGACGGTCAGTGGTGCCCCACGACTCCGAAGAAGGCGATCAGGTCCTCGCGGGCGGTCGCGACGCCGTCTGGCCGGCCGTCGATCTCGCTGAGCAGTCCGCGCTGGAAGATGCCGTCGAGCGCGATGTAGGCGACCGCCGGTGTCACCGCGGGCTGCGTCCCCGACAACTCGCAGAATCTCTCCACCACACGCCAGATCATCTCTTCGCGCCGGCGTTCGATCTCGATGACGTCAGCGCGGAAGGAGTCGTCGAACATGCTCTGGTTGCGCAGGTCGTACCAGAGCCGATGAATGGCTGCCTCGGAGTGCATGCCTGCGAAGAAGGTGTCGGCGAACTCGTCGCGCAACTGGTCCGCGGTCGCCGCGTGGGCCACGACCTCGTCGTAGCGGGTGACGCAGACGGCCTCGTACTGCCGGACCGCGTGGGCGATGAGGTCGAGCTTGTCGGTGAAGTAGTAGTGCAACACGCCGTGCGAGTACTCGGAGTTCTGCGCGATCTCGCGCAGGCTCGTCCGCGCGTACCCGAGTTCGGCCAGCGTCGTCAGAGTCGCCATGGCCAGCTCGTCGCGCTTGGCCTGGAACTTGTCTCGTGCGCGGGCCTCGATGCGGGCCTGTCGGTCGACGACCTGTGTCATCTCGCGGTCCTTGCCGGGGGATTCCCTTGCTCGGGGAGTGATGGAGTTCGAGACCCGAGTGTACCCACCCGGCCGAGTTCGACGCTTGTCGGCGCCGGCCGGGCGGGCACCGGGTGAGGCCTCGATCCGGTCAGCTGAATGCGCCCCGGACCTCGGTCTTCAGGATCTTGCCGACCTTGGACCGCGGCAGCTCGGTCCAGATCTCGATCTCCTTCGGCGCCTTGACGCTGCCGATCCGTTCCTTGACGAAGGCGATGAGCTCCTCGGTGTCGGCGTCGTGCCCCGCACGCAGTTCGACGGCGGCCGTCACGCGTTCGCCCCATTTGGGATCGGGCAGCCCGATGACGGCCGAGTCCTTCACCGCCGGATGGGCCAGCAACGCCTGTTCCACCTCGGCCGAGTACACGTTGAACCCGCCGGTGATGATCATGTCCTTGGCGCGGTCGACGACGAAGAGGTAGCCGTCGTCGTCGAGGTAGCCGATGTCGCCGGTGTGATGCCAGCCGTGCGCGCTCACTTCGGCGGTGGCCGTGGGGTTCTCGTGATACCCGTCCATCACGAGCGGTCCCCGGACGACGATCTCCCCGCGCTCGCCGCGACTCAGCAGCGACCCGTCCTCGGCCATGATCGCGACCGTGGTCAGCGGTGTCGGCCGCCCGGCCGATCCGAACCGCTCGGTGGCCATCGACCCGTCGTCATGGAAGTGCTCGGCGGGCGCGAGGGTGGCGATCATGTTCGGCGCCTCCGTCTGCCCGAACAACTGGCCGAGCACCGGTCCGATACGCGTCAGTGCTTCTTCCAGCCGCGTGGGCGACATCGGCGCCGCGCCGTACCACAGACATCGCAGCGAGCTCACATCCCGACTGTCGAGGTCGGGATGGTCGAGCACCCCGTAGATCACCGTCGGCGGGAGGAAGGCGTGGGTGATTCGATGCCGCTCGATCAGCGCCAGGAAGTCCCCGATGTCAGGTGCCGGCATGATCACGACCTCACCGCCGAGGCTGAGGATGGGGAACGTCAGCACCCCCGCCGAGTGGGTCAGCGGGGCGAGCGCCAGGTACCGGGGGCGCTCACCGAACGGGTAGCTCATCAACGCCAGTGCCGTCGAGGTCATCATGTTGTCCTCGGTGAGTCGCACCCCCTTCGGTCGGCCGGTCGTCCCGCCGGTACCGGCGAGCATGCACAGACCGCCATCTGGTCGTCGGCGTTCGTCCGGCTCGGCCCGATGTTCGTCGAGCCAGCCGTCGAACGGCGTCGCCCAGTCGACGTCGCCGTCCAGACAGATCATCCGGTCCAATTGCGGGAGCTGATCTTTGATCTTCTCGATCAGGCCGGTGAACTTCGCCTGGAAGAACAGCAGCCGACACCCGAGGAGATCGAACAGCTGTCGGTTCTCCTCGGCCTCGTTGCGCGGATTGACCGGGCACCACACAGCACCCGCACGCGAGATGCCGAAGACGCATGTCAGGGCCAGCGGATCGTTGGCCGAGAGGACGGCGACCCGGTCACCGGCCTCGATCCCGTTGTGCTGCAATGCACCCGCGATGGCGGTGGACCGATCCTGGACCTCGCCGTAGGTCGAGGTGACCCCGCCGGCGGTGAGGCACGGCGCGTCGCGCCCCAGCGAGGCGCCCTTGTCGAGGTACTCCGAGAGTCGCATGTCGTCCTCAGCGGTGCACGGTGACGATCGGGTCCAGGACCAGACCGAAAGCGCGTAGGGTGCCGAGCAATTCGCGATGGCCGAACGCCTGGCAGCTCGAGACGAAGCCGACACGGCGGGGGCGGGCCTGGAGGAGTTCGTTCGCGGCGTGCGCGTTGAGCAGGGCGGTCTGCTTGTAGTTGGAGTTGCCGTGGATCACGCAGTGCGCGCGGCCGAGCGGACCGGAGGCGTAGACCGAGTCCAGCGAGGTGTTCAGGCGCGGGTTCTCACGCGGGGGCATCTCGCTGCGGATGGCGGCCGACTGCTCGTCGATGATCCGGTACTTCTCCTCCTCGGACTTGCCCTCCATCTGTTCGAGCGCGGCGGCCACCAGAACCGGAACGCCCTGCATCAGTGGCCGGTTGAAGACGCCGCCGAGTGCCTTTGCGGTGGCCACGCGCGGGTCGTTCTTGAACCACACCGGGTGTGATGTACCGCCCCAGGGCAGAGCGAGACCGAGGTCGTGCTGGCCGGGCACGCTGACCGTGTACAGACCCGCGTCCGCCGGCCATTCGACGTACTCGTTCTCCTCGAGGTAGTACGCCTTCGCGAATGCCGCATTGGTGAGGATCGTGTTGGTCGACGCGACGGTCGGGTGGCCCTTCCAGAACACCTGGATGTCGAGGGTGTCCAGTCCGGGGTTCTCCAGGCAGATGTTCGCGGCGATCTCGCCGATGGAGTACATCTGCGCCAGGCCCGGCGTCAAGACCAGTTCGCGAGAGGCGAATTCGGCGCCGTACTGCGCCTCGGCATCGATCATCCAGTTCTGCTCACCGTTGGTGTCGGTGTAGTGGGCCCCGATCTCCAGGCACGCCTGGACGACCTCGTGACCGTAGCGGGCGAAGGGCCCGACGGTGTTCAGTACGACGTCGGCGCCGCGGAAGGCCTCGGTCAGCGCCTCGACCGTGTGCTCGACCTCGACGATGTCGTAGGCGACCGTGTCGATGCCCGGAACCGCCTCGACGGCGCTCTTCAGCCTGGCGTGGTCGCGCCCCGCCGCCAGGAACGGGATGTTGTACTCGCGCAGGTACTCACAGATCAGTCGGCCGGTGTATCCGGACGCTCCGTAGACGACGACGCGTTTGTCAGTGGGCATGGTGGGACTCCTCGTGTCTGGTTCGGGTGTTCGATGCGGGTGTTCGGGAAAAGCGTTGCGGCGGTGGACGTCGGCGGGATCACATCCCCATGCCGCCGTCGACCGGGAGGCCCGCGCCGGTGATGAACTTCGCGGCGTCGGAGACGAGGAAGACCACGGCGTCGGCCATGTCGTCGACCTGACCGAGTCGGCCCAGCGGCGTCAGTTCGGCGACCGCCTGGGCAGCCGCCTCCGGGGATTCGAACAGTCCCAGGGCCGCGGTCTCGACGGCGAGTTTGTTGCCCATCGCGGTCGGGGTGAGGGCGGGATAGATCGAGTTCACGCGTACGCCGTAGCCGAGCTTCCCGGATTCGGCGGCCGCCACCCGGGTGAGGCGGTCGATACCCGACTTCGTCGCGGAGTAGACGCTGATGCCGGGGAAAGCGATTGTCGCAGCGACGGATGCGATGTTCACGACGGCTCCGCCCTTGCCCGCGATGCCGCCGGGACGCATCGCGCGGAACGCGTGCTTGATGCCGAGGGCAGTACCGAGCACGTTGACTTCCAGCATCTTCGACGCCTCTGCGGCGTCGAGATCGACCAGGAGGTTCGTCACCTCGATGCCGGCGTTGTTCACGACGATGTCGAGCCCGCCCAGCGACTCGACGGTCGACGCCGCGGCCGACTCCCAGGCTGCGTCGTCGGTCACGTCGAGCGCGACGAACTCGGCCTTCGCGCCTTGTGCCCGAAGCGTTTCGACCGCCTGCCGACCGCCGTCGGAGTTCACGTCGCCGATCGCGACGGACGCGCCGGCTGCGGCGAGCGCCTCGGCCATCCCGGCACCGAGGCCCTGCGCGCCACCGGTGACCAGTGCCGTCCGCCCGGTCAGGTCATAACTCGTCATCGTTCCACCTCCGTGAGACCGCCTCGGCCGAGGCGGAGAAGCAAGACACAGTCGGGACGACATGTGCTGCACGCCACACTAAGCGTGAGTCTTGACAGTCGTCAAGAAAAACCTTGACGACTGTCACGATCGGGGTGCGGTCCATGAAAGATCCAGCTCAACGGCGCGGTACCGCTGGACAGTCCTGGTGGGAGATGCAGAACACCCCCGAGCCGGGCCGCAGGGCCGGGACTCGAGGGTGCTCGGATGAAGCGGTGCGGTCAGACGCCGATCTCGCCCCCGTTGTCCCGCCATACGGCGACGACGGACGGCCGGGGTTGGGACTGTCCGCCGTCGGGCCAGTGCGACGCCGGGTTGTCCGCGGAGTGGTCGTCGAGTTCGCCGGGATGCTGAACCGCGATCAGGACACGATTGGTGTCGATGATCGGGCCGCAGGTCTCGCCACCCTTGGGCACGGTCAGGAACTGCTTGGTCTCCCCGCGTCGATCGCCGTCCAGGGCGACCGCGAACAACCCGTCGTTGCTGTCGAGTGCGTTGCCGTCCGTGGAGATCCACAGATTGCCATGGGGATCGAACGCGACGTTGTCGGGGCAGGAGATCGGACTGACCTTGGTCTTGTCGAACCCGCCGTAGTAGGTGTCGGCAGCAGCCGGGTCGCCGCACACCAGCAGGAGTTCCCAGGTGAACTCGGTGCCGGTGTGGTCGTCGGTCATCTCGAGGACCTGACCGTTCTTGTTCTCGTTGCGGGGGTTCACCGCATCGGCAGGCGCTTCTCCATCGGTGCCGCGATCATCGTTGTTCGTCAGCGCGCAGTAGACCTTGCCGGACTTCGGATTCGGTTCGATGTCCTCGGGTCGGTCCATCTTGGTCGCGCCGACGGTGTCGGCGGCCTGCCGGGTGAACACCGCGACCTCGGCGGGGGACATGCCGGGGATGTACGAGCGTGCCGAACCGTCGGCATTGACCGTCAGCAGCGGCTTCCAGGACCCCTTGCCGGCGAATTTCCCTGAGGCGGGCGGGGTTCCGGTGCCGTCCACCGGGTCGGGGGAGTCCCCGGTGAAGGTGGCGACGTAGAGCGTGCCTTCGTCGAGGATGCCCATGTTGTGGTCGCGGGCCGTCTTCGACAGGCCGGACTTCATCTTGCGGCTGGAGACGAACTTGTAGATGTACTCGAACCTCTCGTCGTCACCGCTGTAGGCGACGACGGTGTCCTTGTCCGGCCCGCTCCCGACCACGTAGATGTTCGCCGATTCGTGCTTGAACCGGCCCATCGAACTGTGCTTCACCGGAACAGAATTCGGGTCGTGCGGATCCACCTCGACGATGTAACCGAAGCGATTCCCCTCGTTCGGCTCGACGGCCAGGTCGAAGCGCTTGTCGAACCGTCCCCAGTGATGCTCGTCGCCGTCGTCCTCGAAGGAGTAGCGCTCGAGCCGCTCCTTGGCCTTGGCGTCGGTGACGGCGCTCGGGTTCGCGAAGTAGTTGTTGAAGTTCTCCTCCCCGGAGAGCATCGTGCCCCACGGGGTGAGACCTCCGGAACAGTTGGCGAAGGTGCCCAGGACAGTGGTGCCCGCCGGGTCCGCGGCCGTCTTGACGAACTCGCTACCCGCGGCCGGGCCGGTGAGGCGGAACGGGCTCGAGGCAGTCAGACGTCGGTTCCGAGGGCCCACAACGGTTTTGAGAGCTCCGCTGCCGGATTGCGCGGCGACCTCGACGACCGCGATGCCGACCGACGCCATGGCGATGCGGGCCTGCTGCTCGGTGGGTTCGCCTTCCTTGTAGCCGGCGAACATGAAGGGCTCGGTCGGATACTCCAGGTTGGCGACCAGGTAGTGGTGATCGGCGACGCCGTCGACCGGGATCAGGCCGGCGAAGTCGTTGTTGAAGCCGAACTGCCCGGCCTGCGCCTCGGGCGTCTGATTGGCGAAGTCGAACTCGGGAGCGCCGGGCAGGATCGGGTCGCCCCACCTGATCACCACCTCCTGGCGATACCCGTCCGGGATCACCACGGCATCCTCGGTGTTCGGCGCGACGGCGGCGAAGTTCATGCCCGGCATCGCATCTCCGGATGCCGCACCGCTCGACGACGAGGCCGACTCCGACGACCCGGAATCACCGCACGCCGCGAGAAGTGAGGTCGCACCGACGGCCACCGCTGCACCGGCCGAGGTCTTGAGAACGCTTCGACGCGAGACCGCGGTGCGGACGACATCCCGGAAGTAGTTGTTGTCACTGGTGTTCCCGGGATCGTGGCGGCACGCGTCGCCGCACTTGTAGCGGCAGGTCACGTAGGCGCGGGACGAACGTCCGGCATCCTCACCGGTGGACATGAACAGCTGCAACGGAATACGCACACGGGCTCCTCTGAGAACATGGTCGCGCCACGGGGCCGGCGCACGACGAGGAGCACGTTAGGAGGATGAAACGAACCGATGGCTACCCGAGCGTTAACGGCAGCCCAACACCCCTGTTGGTTCCACGTGGAACATCACGCGGCCGTGCTGATTCGGCCCGCTCGCTGCGCTTCCGGCGCCGGGGCCTAGAACCGCCCGCCGGTTCCGATCCGGCCCGACGACCCGGAGCCGCCGAAGGAACCGGGGCTGCGTCCGCCGCTCCCGAAGCCGCCCCCACCGAAACCGCCGCCGAAGCCGCCGCCACCGAAGCCGCCCCCGCGTCCCGCGACGGTGCCGCGCAGGAAACTGTCGACGAGGATTCCGCCGAGGACCGCACCGGCGGTGGACGAGCCGCCCGGATGTCGCTGTTGCGACTGCCAGTCGACGACGTCGGTCTGAGCGGCCATGAGCGCCTGGTCGGCCAGGGAACCGGCGCGACGTGCGGTCGCGGTCGCCACCGGTGCATCGGTGGCAGCGGCGTCCGTCGCGGACTGCAGAAGCCGCTGCGCTTCCGCCAGTCGGGTCCGTGCCGTGGACTGCACGGCCCCCCGCCGGGTGCCGATGAAGTCGGCGGCCGCTGTCACCTTGGCCTCCGCCGATTCGAGTGCCGCGGTGAGGACCTGTGCTCGACGGATGCGCTCGGCGGCGGCGTCCCGCGCCGCGGCGAGTGCGTCGTCGAGATCGGCATCGGCGTCGACGAGCGCCGTGAAGGTACCCAGCGGATCGGCGTCGAAGTTGCTGCGGGCATTCGCGACCGCGGCGCTCGCGACCTCGATCGCGGTCACCAGCGAGGTCCCGCCGGTCTGTGCCAGGGCGTTGGCCTCGGCCAGTTCGTCGTCCACCTCGGCGATGAGCGCCGGCATCCGCGAGCGGGCGATGGCGATGTTCGCGTCTGCATGATCGATGGCGTCGAGCAGCGTGGTCGCCTGCTCGATCGATCCCTCGGCCGAGCGGAGCGCAGCGACGGCCGGTCCCTGCTGACCCACCGGTGCGGCGATGGCGGCGCGCCCCTGATCCGCGGTCGCCTCGGCGAAGTCGATCTGGGCTCGGGCGAGATCGACGTTGTCGAGGATGGAGGTCAACGTGGCCTCGCCGTGCTTGCCGATGAGCTCGGTCAGCTGCTGCGACGCCGTCTCCAGACGGGCGCGAAGGCCGATGAGTTGCTGGGTGATGGCGTCGAATCGCGAGTCCGCATTGATGAGGAGGTTGCGCATCGCGTCGAAGTTCTCGACGTGGTCGTCCAGTGTGCTGTCGATCTCGGTGCAGGTGGTGATGATCTGGACGAGCATCGAGCGTCGTTCGTCGTCGGTCTCGGGAACGTTGTCATCGAGACGCTGGCGCAGCGCGAACGCCCGTCCGAGCGCCTGCTCGGCCGCTCGCACGGTGTCGGTGAACGGGGCTGTCTCGACCTCACCGAACTCACCGACCGCCAACTGCAGCTCTTCCTTGCTGGTACGGATGGCGTTGTCGAGGTCCGTGAGCACCTCACGCGACCACGGGTCGAGCACCTCGACGGGTTGCGCGGCCAACTGGTCGACCGTCAGTTCCTGCTCGCGCAGGGTCTCGACGCTGTCGTCGATACGACGCTGCCTGCGGCGCCGGGAGTAGAGGTACGCGCCGCCGCCGCCGAGGATGGCCGCGCCGCCGACGACGCCGGCTGCGATCAGGCCGGTGTGGTTCGGATCGAGTGCGCCGGACAGTCCGTTGACCGCCGCCAGGCCCGCTCCTGCCCAGTTCTCGTCGCGCAATTGCGGGACGACGTCGTCGTTCGCGACTTCTTCGAGTGTCGATTGATCGAGGCCGCCCACGCTGTCCGGTGCGAAGAACCGGTACGCCCGGTCCTCGGTGGCGACGGCGAGCAGGGCGTCATGATCACCCAGCTCGCTGGCGGCGGCGGTCCGATTCGCCCATTCCGCGCTGGTCAGACCGTCGAAATCGCGGACGTACACGATCCACATCTGGACCGCGTGGGCGTTGTAGAGCGAGTCGATCGCCGTCTCGAGCTCGGTGCGCTGTGCCGGGGAGATCGCATCGGCGGAGTCGACGACGTAGTTCGGCAGCCGGGTGGGCGGCTCCGCCGACGCCGCGCCGGGGGACGCCAGGGCCATGAGGACGCCCAGCAGTCCCGTCAGCGCGACCGCCGAAGCCGCGCGTGTCAGCAGTTCCCGAAGTGCCGGCACTCGATGCATGATCACAAACCTAGCCGTGCGGGCGTGCGGTGTCGTCGACGCCTTCGGGGGAGTGTCGGCACCCGGGCGCGGGTGCGCCCGGGTGCTACGCGGTCAGTTCCGCGAGTCGCGCCACCGGCACAGCGCCTCGAGTGCGGTGAGGTCGTAGTCGGGGCCGGTGACGCCGACGGTCAGCAGCGTGACGCCCTCGTCGGCGAGTGCATCGGCATCGCGCAGCAGCGCGTCGGTGTCCCCGTCGAACTGCACGCCCGACGACCGCTCGATGGTCTCGGGGTCTCGACCCACGGCGGCGCAGTGCTCGGCCAGCACCTTGGACTTGTGCCGGTACTGCTCGACGTCGTTGAAGCCGTGCCAGACGTCGCCGTGCTCGGCGATGTAGCGCAGCGTCTTCTTCTCGCCGCTGCCGCCGATGAGGATCGGGATGTCGCGGGTGGGAGCCGGATTGAGCTTCGCCAGCCGCGATTTGATCCGCGGGAGGGCGGCACCGAAATCGTTCAACCGGGAACCGACGGTGCCGAAGTCGTAGCCGTACTCGTCGTAGTCCTTCTGGAACCAGCCGGCTCCGACGCCCAGGATCAGACGGCCGTTGCTGATGTGGTCGACGGTGCGGGCCATGTCGGCGAGCAACTCCGGATTCCGGTACGAGTTGCAGGTCACGAGCGCGCCGATCTCCACCCGGGAGGTCTGCTCGGCCCAGGCGCCGAGCATCGTCCAGCACTCGAAGTGCTCGCCCTCGGGGGTGCCGTAGAGCGGATAGAAGTGATCCCAGTTGAACGCGATGTCGACGCCCGTGTCCTCGGCGCGGCGGACCGCCTCACGGATCAGCGAGTACTCGGGTGCGTGCTGGGGCTGGATCTGGACACCGATGCGAATGGGGAAGGCCATGCCGACCAGTCTGCCCGCTGACGGCGGAATCGTCGACGGACATGGTGGCCGCGCACTGGTGGTGCCACGTTGGCATCGGCGGTACGAAGTAGCGGTGAGCATCAGACCGGTCGCACCGCCGCTCGACGAACTACGCCGTCGTACGAGCGCGAAGTGGAGCACGCACCCCGACGACGTACTACCGCTGTTCATCGCGGAGATGGACTATCCGCTCGCACCGGTGGTCGCCGACGCCATCATCGACCGAGTACGTGCGTCCGACATCGGTTACGCGGCGACCTCGGGCTCGGCAGGGGAGGCCTTCGCCGGGTTCGCCGACCGTCGGTGGGGGTGGCGGGTGGATCCGGCTGACGTCAGCTCGACGACCGACGTGAGCGTCGTCATCGTCGAGAGTCTGCGCGTCGCGATCAGTCCTGGCGACGGTGTCGTGCTGATGCCCCCGGTCTATCCGCCGTTCTTCGAACTCATCCCGGAGGCCGGAGGTCGCGTCGTCGAGGTGCCCCTTCTCGAAGAACGCGGGTCGTCGTCGACGGCCTGGCGGATGGATCTGGCGGGCATCGAACGCGCCCTCGCCGCTGGCGCCCGGGCGGTTTTACTGTGTCACCCGCACAATCCGCTCGGTCTCGTCCACGACGCCACCGACCTCGCACGACTGGCCGACTTGGCCGCGGCACACGGCGCGACCGTTGTCAGTGACGAGATCCATGCGCCGCTCGTCCACCCCGGCGTGGAGTTCGTCCCGTTCCTCGCGGTGAGCGACACGGCGCGTGACGTCGGCGTGGCCGCACATTCGGCGAGCAAGGCCTTCAATCTCGCCGGTGCCAAGTGCGCGCTCACGGTTGTCGCGTCGGATCGGGGCCGGGCTCTGATCGCGCGGCAACCCGACGAGGTGCGCTATCGCACGAGCATTCTGGGCCGCGCTGCGACCGAAGCGGCATTGGCGCACGGTGATGAGTGGCTCGACGCCACCCTCGAGGTCATCGGGGAGAGCTTCGATCTCCTCGAACTGCTGCTCGCGCAGTATCTTCCGACGGTGCGGTACACGCGGCCGGAGGCGTCGTATCTCGCCTGGCTCGACTTCCGCGAGACCGGGCTGGGCGACGACCCCGGGCTCGTCATTCTCGACAAAGCCCGCGTCGCCCTGCATTACGGACACGCCTTCGGGAATCCGGGTGCCGGTTTCGTTCGACTCAACATCGCTTGCTCCGCCGACGTGCTCACCGAGGCCATCCGGCGGATCGCGGGCGTGGTGCACTGACCCGGGGTCTCCCTCCACCATCACTTCTTGCCGGATCGGCAACCGTCCTTGCCGCTCACGACGGTGCGTGCCACAGTCGAAGGCATGACCACCGAGAACAGCCATCGCCCCGAGGCCGCGACCGAGTCCCGGGGGAGCAACGATCCGGGAACCGCCGAAGGGTGGGACGAGCGGTACCGCAGCGCGGACCGTCTGTGGACCTCCGACGTCAACCCCGCGCTCGTCGCCGAGGTGTCGGACATCGAACCGGGCACCGCGCTCGACGTCGGGTCGGGTGAGGGTGCCGACGCCCGATGGCTCGCCGATCGCGGATGGCAGGTCACGGCCCTCGACATCTCGCAGGTCGCGGTGGATCGGGCCCGTGAGATCGACCCGCGGCCGTCGATCACGTGGTTGCGTGCAGACGTGATCGCCGATGACGTCCCGGCGGCCGGCGTCGACCTCGTGACGCTGCACTACTTTCCGATCCCGAAGGAGGGTTTGGACGCCGCGCGGCGGCTGGTCGAAGCCGTCGGCCCCGGCGGGTCCCTGCTCGTCGTGGCACACGCCCCCGAGGGTGTGCGTGCACATGGCTTCGACCCTGATGCCTACGTCCAACCCGCTGATTTCGCGGGACTGCTCGGCGACGGTTGGGAAATCGTCACCGACGAGACGCGGGCACGTGGACGGGCCGCAGGAGGAGGTCACCACACCCACGACGTGGTGTTCCGGGCGCGGAGACTGGCCGCCTGAGATCCCCTTGCGTTTTGTCCCGGTAGCCGGGACAAAACGCAATCGGATCTGCGTTGCCCGGCGATTGTGATCGGACGGTCCGCAATTGAGTGCACATCTGTACACTCGGGGCATGACCGCCACGACCACGCGTGAGTCCGAGCTGCGGGCGCTCACCGATCTCGGGCTGTACGAGGCCGGCGCTGCCACGCGCGGCGTCGAAGCGATGCACCGCGTCATCGCCGGGGGCGTCTTCCGGATGCTCCGGCCTGTCCTGGGGAGTTCCGTCGACACCGCGCGGATGGTGCATGACGCCGTCAGCGAGGGGACGTACAACTCGATCACCGCTGCCCTCGACGCCGGCCGGTCGGCTGCGGACCATGTGCCCTGGTCGGAGGGCCGCGCGCCCTCGCACACCCCTCGAGGCGCGGTGCTCCTCGGCATCCTCAACGGTCTCATCGGCGATGAACTGGACACCGCGGACTCGCCCCTCACGGCCGACATGTCGATCCGCGTCGACGGCCGGCCGGTCTCCCTCGACGTCGAGTCGCTCCGCGATGGCTTCCCCGACGCGGGTGGACACGTCGTCGTGTTCCTGCACGGCCTGATGGAGTCGGAGTTCGCGTGGTCGCTCAGACCGAAGCAGACTGGGCCCGCTCGCTCCGCTCCCGGCGCCCGGCAACCGACCTACGGCGAGCGGCTGACCCACGACATCGGCGCCACCGAGGTCCAGGTCCGTTACAACACCGGTCGCCACATCAGCGAGAACGGCCGCGCCCTCGCCGACCTTCTCGACGCACTCGTCCTGCTCTGGCCGACGCCGGTGACACGACTGACCCTCATCGGGCATTCGATGGGTGGGTTGGTTGTCCGAAGTGCTTGCCACGCAGCCGATCAGCGCGGCGACTACTGGACGGGCCTGGTGTCGGAGACGGTGTGCCTCGGCACGCCGCACCTCGGGGCTCCACTCGCTCGCGGTGTCCACCTGGCCACGAATGCGCTGAACCGGACGCCGGTCACCCGCCCGATCGGCTCATTGTTGCGTCGTCGGAGTGCCGGGGTGCGAGACCTGTTCCACGGCAGCCTGACCGATGACGACTGGATAGGTCACGACCCGGACGCGTGGTCACAGCCGCCCGGCGCCGACGTGCCGCTGCTGGCGGGCGCTCGCCATCTCTTCGTCACCGCGACGATCACCCGCGACCCCGACCACCCGGTCGGGCGTCTGCTGGGTGACGGCCTGGTGCTCGCGCCGAGTGGGCGCGGGCAGCACACGCGGCAGCGTCGCGGGCTGAAGTTCCAGGAGGGGTTCCACATCGGCAACGCGCACCATTTCACCCTGCTGAACAGCGACGCGATCTACGACTGGCTGCTCGGTCACCTCACCCCGCGAAAGGCCTTGCCGTCCGGTCGGTCGTCGTGAGGGGGCTCGCGGATTCGTCGGCGCGGCGGCGTTCGGTTCAGTGCGGACGGCGCTGCCGGTAACGTCCGCGCGCGGCGAGTACGCCGACGACCCAGCCGACGAGAAAGACCACGGCCAGGATGAACCACAGCGGAGATTCGACACTCACCCAGAACAGGTCGATGCGCACCGTGGTCCGGTTCTGCACGATGAAGACCACCGCGAGAACGGTCAGTCCGAGCGCAATCCATTGCGGCAAAGACACCTTCGACAGCGCGGACGATTTCCCGGTCGCGGGTTTCGGGGTGCCACGGTCTTTGGCCATGCCAGAGACTGTAGGCGCATTCGACGGCGGTCACCGGAGATCCGGTTGCGATTCGTCCCGCAATCCGGGACAAACCGCAACCTGAGCCGGCACCGGGGTTCAAGGGGTCCAGCGGGACCGGTACAGCGCTCTACCGGCAGACCGCCCCTTGTGACGCGGACGTGACGAGCTTGGAGTACTTCGCCAGCACGCCGCGCGTGTACCGCGGCGGGAGGGGAGTGAACTCCTGTGCACGCGAAGCGAGTTCGTCGTCGTCGACGAGGAGATCGAGGAGACCGCGGCCGACGTCGAGCCGAATGCGGTCGCCGTCGCGGACCAGTGCGATCGGTCCGCCGTCGACGGCCTCCGGCGCGATGTGACCCACGCACAGACCGGTGGTGCCGCCGGAGAATCGGCCGTCGGTCATCAACAGCACGTCCTTGCCGAGACCCGCGCCCTTGATGGCGCCGGTGATCGCGAGCATCTCCCGCATGCCCGGTCCGCCCTTCGGGCCTTCGTACCGGATGACGACGACGTCCCCGGCAGTGATCGTGCCGTCCTCGAGTGCGTCCATCGCGGCGCGTTCGCGGTCGAAAACCCGTGCCGTTCCCTCGAAGACGTCGGAGTCGAAGCCGGCGGACTTCACCACGGCGCCCTCGGGGGCCAGCGATCCCTTGAGGATGGTGATGCCGCCGGTGGGATGGATGGGCGACTTCGTGGCCCGCAGGACCTGGCCGTCCGGGTCCGGCGGCGCGATGTGCGCCAAGTTCTCGGCGACCGTCGATCCGGTCACCGTCAGGCAGTCGCCGTGCAGGAGGCCCGCGTCGAGGAGCGCCTTCATCACCACCGGCACACCGCCGATGCGATCGACGTCGGTCATCACGTGCCGGCCGAACGGCTTGACGTCGGCGAGGTGCGGAACCCGGCTGCCGACGCTGATGAAGTCGTCGAGCGACAGTTCGACCTCGGCCTCGTTGGCGATGGCGAGGAGGTGGAGCACGGCATTGGTCGAGCCGCCGAACGCCATCACCACGGCGATCGCGTTCTCGAAGGCCTCGCGGGTCATGATGTCGCGCGCGGTGATACCGCGGCGCAGCATCTCGACGACGGCGACCCCGCTCTGGCGGGCGAACTGGTCGCGGCGCTTGTCCGGGGCCGGGGGCGCGGCACTGCCCGGGATCGACATCCCGAGTGCCTCGGCCGCGCTGGCCATCGTGTTGGCGGTGTACATGCCGCCGCACGCACCCTCACCCGGGCAGATCGCGCGCTCGATGGTGTCGACGTCCTCCCGGCTCATCAGTCCCCGCGAGCACGCGCCGACCGCCTCGAAGGCGTCGATGATGGTCACCTGACGCTCTTTGCCGTCGGACAGCGTCGCGTATCCGGGCAGCGTCGACCCGGCGTAGAGGAACACCGACGCGAGGTCGAGCCGGGCCGCGGCCATCAGCATGCCGGGCAGGGACTTGTCACAACCGGCCAGCAGGACCGAACCGTCCAACCGCTCGGCGCTCATGACGGTTTCGACGCTGTCGGCGATCACCTCACGGGACACCAGCGAGAAGTGCATGCCCTCGTGACCCATCGAGATGCCGTCGGAGACCGAGATGGTGCCGAACTCGAGCGGATACCCGCCGCCCTCGTGCACACCTTCTTTGACCGCCTTGGCCAGCCGGTCGAGCGACAGGTTGCAGGGCGTGATCTCGTTCCACGACGACCCGACGCCGATCTGCGGTTTCACCCAGTCGTCGTCGCCCATGCCCACCGCGCGGAGCATGCCGCGGGCCGCGGTCTTCTCCAAGCCGTCCGTGACGTCGCGACTACGCGGTTTGATGTCGATCTCGGCGTCCGGTTCGGTTCGCTTGGTCATGAGGGCAAGAGTAGTGGTCATCGCCGGCGAGTGGTCGGAACACCCGATGCCCGTCGACGGCGTCACCAGATCGTGCGCGGACAGCACAGAACCGTGCGCTCGTGACCAGATCGGTGCCCGCCGGAGTGGTTAAGGTCCAGCTTGACCCCGTTCTCCCCTGGAAAGGCCGTCGGTATGAACCCCAGAATCGCGCTCCGGAAACTGGCCGGACGGGCAGTACTCGTCTCGACGCTGATGGCCGCGGCCGTCGGCCTGTCGGTGGTCCCCGCCCACGCCCAGCCGTCGGCCCCGACCGTCGTCCTGGTGCACGGGGCGTTCGCGGATTCGTCGGGCTGGCGCGACGTCGCGCAGGATCTGCGCAGCAGGGGACTGGCGGTCCAGACCTTCGACAATCCGCTCCGGTCCCCGGCCTACGACTCCGAGCAGCTCGAGAAGAAGCTGGCGACGATCGACGGACCGATCGTCCTCGTCGGTCACTCCTACGGCGGCTTCGTCATCACCAACACCCAGGACCCCGACGTCCGTGCCAACGTCTACATCGCCGCCTTCGCGCCGACCACGGGCGAGTTCGTCCAGGGGCTGCTGAACCCGATCACCTATCCCGGTAGCCGGCTCCTTCCGCCGGCCCTGCAGCTGACGGTGGTCGAGAACGACCCGACCGGCGTGGCCGGACGCAACGTCGACGGTTACATCGCGCGCCCGTACTTCCGGGAGATCTTCGCGCAGGACGTGTCGCCCGCGGTCGCCGCCGACATGTTCGCCCACCAGAAATCCGCCGCGCTCCGCGCCAACCTGGAACCGTCCGGACCGCCGTCGTGGGCACGGGTGCCCAGCTGGTACCTCGTCTCGCAGCAGGATCGGGTGATCCCACCGGCGCTGCAGCGATTCCTGGCCGGACGAGCCGCACCCGGGCGCACCGCGGAGGTCAACGCCTCGCACGCCTCACTGGTCTCTCGCCCCGACGCGGTCTCGCGGATGGTGCTCCGAGCGGTCGACGCGACGCAACCGCGCTGACCCCCGGGTGTCCGTCCCCGCATTGTGAGCGCGGTGATTCTAATCGGACCGAGGCCGACGAGGGTGGCGCAATGACCTGCGGCCGAGCACGGGCCGCAGGTCACGGCGTACCGCCGGTGGCGCATTCGCCCCGGGCCGCGAGCAGCGCCGCCCACAGGCATTCCGGGGTCGGCCCGATCGCGTTATCGTGCCATTCATGCAGCTCAGGACCACAGCGGCCGGACGGCTCCGGGCGGACAACGCCCGTATGGTCGCCGACGTGCTCCGGCGACAGATCCACGACGGCGACCTCGCCGATTCGCTCGACGAACGCACCCTCATCGCCGACTTCAACGTCTCCCGCAACACCATCCGCGATGCACTCGCGATCCTCACCGAGGAACGACTGATCGAGCGCGCGCCCCGGGTCGGCACCCATGTCGTGGCTCGCAAACTCGATCATGGACTCGATGCACTGCAGGGACTGAAAGAGGCATTCCGCATGCACGGCGAGGTGCGCAACACGGTCAAGATCGCCACCCTCGTCGATGCCCCCCGCGCCGTCGCGAGACGGCTGCAACTCGCCGACGCGCAGGCCGTCTACATCGAACGGCTGCGCTACCTCGACGACGAGCCGATCAGCCTGGACATCACGTATCTCGTGCCGGACCTCGGCATCCCCCTGCTCGAGCACGACCTCGAGAACAACGACGTGTTCACGCTTCTCGAGCAGATCGCCGACGGCCCCCTCGGACACGCGACGATGACGGTGGAGGCCGTCGACGCCGACCCGCATTCGGCGGCGCATCTCGAGATCGGTTCGGGTACCTCGCTGCTGCTGCTCGAACGACTGACCCATCTCGCGCACGAGAGCCGCCCCGTCGATCTCGAGTACATCCGGATGCGCAGTGACCGAGTCTGTCTGCGGAGCACCGCCCGACGCGAGGCGGCCGGCTCATGAGTCAGGTCAACAACCGGGTCGACGTGCCGGTCACCATCGACGAATCGCTGTGCATCGAGGGCTGCACCCTCTGCGTCGAGGTCTGTCCTCTCGACTCGCTGGCGATCAACCCGGAATCGAGCAAGGCCTTCATGCATGTCGACGAGTGTTGGTACTGCGGGCCGTGCGCGGTCCGATGCCCGACGGGTGCGGTCACCGTCAACATGCCCTATCTGCTCCGCTGAAATCTTCTGCCCCACAACGCCGGTACTGCAACGCAACCGGCGGCGATCACCCATGCCCATGGTCCCAGCCCAAAGGACGTCCGATGAGAACACGTCTCCGATCCCGACAACTGGCGGCGATCACCGTCACGCTCGCCGTCGCCCTCGGCAGTGCCGCCTGCTCGCTGGAGGACACCGGTGACACCGACGCCATCCGGGTCGTCGTCGGTTATCAGTCGAAGACGATCAACACGGTGACCGCCGGGACCCTGCTACGCGCGGAAGGTCAGTTCGAGAAGCGGCTCGCCGAGGTCACCGAGCGGACCGGCCAGGAGTACACGGTCGAGTGGCAGGACTTCGACACCGGCGCGCCGATCACGACCGGGATGATCGCGGGCAAGATCGACCGCGGGTCGATGGGTGACTATCCGTTGCTGATCAACGGATCCCGTGCCGGTGCCGAGGAGAAGACCCGCACCGAGATGCTGTCGGTCACGGGATCCAGCCCGCGGGGTTCGCTGAACATGGTTGTGGTCCCGCAGAATTCACCGGCCACGACGATCGCCGATCTACGCGGGAAGTCAATCTCGGCCAGCGTCGGATCGGCCGGTCACGGGACGCTCGTGCAGGCCCTCGACCGCGTTGGGATCGACCCCACCACCGGGGTGCAGGTGCAGAACCAACAGCCGCAGGTGGGCGCGTCGGCGCTCGAGTCGGGCAAGGCGGATGCCCTGGCCCAGTTCGTGGCCTGGCCCGGACTCCTGGTCTTCCAGGACAAGGCTCGGTTGCTCTATGACGGAGCCCAGCTCGGGGTTCCGACCCTGCACGGCGTCGTCGCGAGATCTGCCTACGCGCAGGAGAACCCGGACGTGGTCCAGGCCTTCCTGCGCGCGCAGCTCGATTCGACCGAGTCCCTGACCCGCGACCCGCTCGCCGCCGCCGAACTCGTCGCGGAGAACAGCGGTCTCCCGGCCGAGGTCGTCTACCTCTACAACGGCCCGGGCGGAACGGACTTCAATCCGGCCATCAAGTCGGGCCTCGTCGAGGCGCTGCGCAACGACGTCCCCTACCTGAAGTCCATCGGCAGCTTCCCCCACGAGATCGACCTGGACACCTTCGTCGATCCGGGGCCGCTGCAGGAGACCTTCGCCGCGGCCGGCGTCGACTACTCGGAAGCCCTGAGCCGCAGCGGCAATGCTTCCGTCACTCGTGGTGACGACCCGGTCTGCGGGGTCGCGGTCGACCCGGCGACCGCCGGTGAGATCTGGTTGCGCGGACAGGAGCGGACCCAGCCCGCCGCTGATCCGACCTGCTTGCTGCGCGGGGTCGCACAGGCTCGACGACAAGGGCAGGAAGTCCGGGCCGCCTACATCTCGGACCCGCAGCTCGGGACCCGCTGGTTCGCCGACAAGGCGGTGTGGCTGCGGGAGGGTGACCGGTACGTCGCGTTCACCACGACCGACAGCGCGCGACAGTACCGCGCGACGCATCCCGGTGCCGTCGACGTGACGTACGAGCAGGCACTTGCCGGAGTCGTGTCATGACCACCGCGACGATCGGATCGGTCGCCGTCGACGACACGGCCACCGATTCGGTGCCGGCCCGGACCCCGGACGGGTCGAACCGATACTGGCACTGGGGAGTCCGGATACTGGTCCTGATGGTGGCCGGTGTCGTCTGGCAGCTGCTGACCACGCACGACGTGGTTCTGTGGGCCAGGTTCGACACCATTCCCTCGCTCACCGACGTCGGCCAGGCGTTCTGGGCAGCTCTCGGAACCGAGCAGTACTACCTGGATCTCGGCCAGTCGCTGATCCGGATCGGTACGGGATTCGCGCTGGCGGTCTGCGTCGGCATCCCGGTGGGAATCGCCCTCGGCCGCTCCGGGACAGCGCGACTCACGGTCGGCACCCTCACCGAGGTGCTCCGTCCGATCCCGGCGATCGCCCTGGTACCGGTCGCGATCCTGGTGTTGCCGACCGACGAGGCCGGCATGGTCTTCATCACCTTCGCCGCGGCGTTCTTCCCCATCCTCGTTGCGACCCGCCATGCCGTCCGGGCGCTGCCCACGATCTGGGAGGACTCGGTGCGGACGATGGGCGGCACCCGTCGAGACGTCGTCCTCCGGGTGATCCTGCCCGGCATCGCGCCGGGTGTGTTCAGCGGGCTGTCGGTCGGGGTCGGCGTCGCCTGGATCTGCCTCATCTCCGCCGAGATGATCTCCGGCCGGCTCGGGGTCGGATACCGGACGTGGCAGGCGTACACGGTGGTCGACTACCCGCAGGTGTTCGTCGGCATGCTGACCATCGGCGTGCTCGGCGCACTGACGTCGGGGCTGATCGAGGTGATCGGACGGCGGGTCACCCGCTGGCTGCCGCGAGGACAGGAGCAACGATGACCCCGACGACGGCAGGAGCGACGATGGCCCCCACGACAACGGCATTGACGGCGGACTCGGTCGCCGCGATGCGGCTCGATCTCGAGGACATCCGGATCGGTTACGAGGACTCGACGGTGATCGACGGATTCGACCTCGTCGTCGGCGCCGGCGAGATCGTCGTCCTGACGGGACCATCCGGGTGCGGGAAGTCCACGATCCTCCGCGCCGTCGCGGGTCTCCTGCCGGTCCGCGGCGGTCGAATCCTGGCAGACGGCGACCCGGTTGGCACCACGTCTCGGGATCGGGCCATGGTGTTCCAGGACGATGCGCTGCACCCATGGCGGACGGTACGCGGGAACATCCTGCTGGCGTTGACATTGCGCGGCGTCCCGCGGCGACACCGCCGGGATCAGGCCGAGCAGTGGATCATCGAGATCGGTCTGGACGGCTTCGCCGACCACCTGCCGAAGTCGTTGTCCGGCGGCATGCGTCAGCGCGTGCAGCTCGCCCGTGGACTCGCCGGGTCGCCGAGAGCGGTTCTGATGGACGAACCCTTCGGGGCGCTCGACGCGCAGACACGGACCGCCATGCAGCGATTGCTGCTGCAGACCCTCTCGGCGCATCCGTCGACCGTGGTCTTCGTGACCCACGACGTCGACGAGGCGCTGCTGTTGGGCGACCGGGTCGTCGTCCTGGGCCGTGCGGGCGAGACCGTCCGCGCCACCGTCGACGTCCCGCACCCTCGCGACCCGGATCGCCGCGGGGACGACGCCACCCGGCGGCTGCGCCGCACCATCCTCGATGCATTGGAGAAGTGAACCGGCAGTGGATATCCCAGACATCACCGACCGGAGTCGGCTCGACTGTGACGTGCTGGTCATCGGCGGCGGGACCGCCGGGACGATGGCCGCCCTCACCGCCGCCGAGAACGGCGCGTCGGTCCTGCTGCTCGACAAGGCGCATGTTCGCCACTCCGGGGCCCTCGCCATGGGGATGGACGGCGTGAACAACGCGGTCATCCCCGGCAAGGCCACCCCCGAGGATTACGTCGCGGAGATCACTCGGGCCAACGACGGCATCGTGAACCAGAAGACGGTGTATCAGACGGCGACTCGTGGCTTCGCGATGATCGGCCGTCTGGAACGCTACGGCGTGAAGTTCGAGAAGGACGAGTACGGCGAGTACGCGGTCCGCCGGGTGCACCGGTCGGGGTCGTACGTCCTGCCCATGCCCGAGGGCAAGGACGTGAAGAAGGCGCTGTACCGCGTCCTGCGCAAGCGGGACATGCGCGAGAAGATCACGATCGAGAACCGCTTGATGCCCGTGCGGGTCCTGACCGCGGGCGGGCGCGCGGTGGGTGCGGCCGCGTTGCACACGCGCACAGGCGAGTTCGTCGAGATCGGGGCCAAGACGGTCATTCTCGCCACCGGGCCCTGCGGTCGCCTGGGCCTGCCCGCCTCCGGGTACCTCTACGGCACCTATGAGAACCCGACGAACGCCGGCGACGGTTACTCGATGGCCTACCACGCGGGCGCGGAGCTCAGCGGCATCGAGTGCTTCCAGATCAACCCGCTGATCAAGGACTACAACGGCCCGGCGTGTGCGTATGTGGCGAACCCGTTCGGCGGGTACCAGGTGAACGCCGACGGCGAGCGGTTCGTCGATTCCGACTATTGGTCGGGCGACATGATGGCGGAGGTGAAGTCCGAGATCGAGTCGGCGCGCGGCCCGATCTATCTCAAGGTCAGTCACCTTCCCGACGAGACGCTGGATTCGCTCGAGTCGATCCTGCACACCACCGAACGACCCACGCGGGGAACGTTCCACAGCAACCGCGGACACGACTACCGGACCCACGACATCGAGATGCACATCTCCGAGATCGGTCTGTGCAGTGGACATTCCGCGTCCGGCGTCTGGGTCGACGAGCACGGACGCACCACCGTCGACGGCCTGTATGCGGCCGGCGACCTCGCGTGCGTGCCGCACAACTACATGATCGGCGCATTCGTCTATGGCGAGCTCACCGGTCAGCACGCCAGCGACTCCGCCCGCGACCTGGCCGCGCCTACCGAACTGCCGATGGACCAGCTGCGTGCCGCCCACGAGCTGATCTACCGACCGCTGACCCACCCCGACGGCCCGCCCCAGCCACAGGTGGAGTACAAGCTGCGCCGATTCGTCAACGACTATGTGGCGCCGCCGAAGACGTCGAACAAGCTCGCCATCGCCATCGAGACCTTCGAGCGCATGCGCTCGGAGATCGAGCAGATGGGCGGGCGGACCCCGCACGAACTGATGCGGTGTGCGGAGGTGTCGTTCATCCGCGACTGCGCCGAACTGGCGGCCCGTAGTTCGTTGACACGCACCGAGAGTCGGTGGGGTCTCTATCACGAGCGTGCCGATCTCCCCGAGCGCCGGGACGACGAGTGGGGCTACCACCTGAACGTCCGCAAGGCCGCCGACGGCACGATGGAGTTCCTCGGTCGGCCGGTCGAACCCTTCCTGGTCGATGTCGAGGGGCTGGACCACATCCCGCCGGCCGACCGCACGGTGATCGCGATCGAACAACCGGTCGTGTCGACGGGCCCGGGATACCGCGGTGTCGAGAGCCCGGTGCGTGAGACCACGAGGAAGGACGAGTCCACGGCAACGGCGTCACCGAGGATCGTCGAACTGCTCGGAACCTCGGTGACCCACGCCGCCGATCTCGCCGATTATCTGGCAGACCCGGATCCGACGGTCCGCCGAACCGCGATCGCGGTGCTGACCGAGAACACCCCGGACGGGTTCGAGATGGCCGTGGTCGGAGCGCTGGCCGACGCTGTGGCACCGGTCCGCGGAGCGGCGACGCAGGGGCTGCGGGAACTCGTCGAGATCATCGACCCGACCGCGGAGTTCGTGTCGGCGCTCGCCAATCACGCCGAGTCCCCGGACCCGGTCGTGCGTGCGACCGTCGTCGACCTGTTGCGCGCCGTGCGCGCTGATCGGGTGGACCTGTTCGCCTCCGCCACAGAGGATTCCGACCACCGCGTCCGGATCGAGGCCATCCGCGCGCTGGTGTCTCGGGACGAGTCCGAGCTGATCGCCGGCCTGGCAACGGATCCCGACCGTGAGGTCCGGATCGCGGTGGCCGACGGACTGGCGACGGTCGGGGGCGGTGGTGTGGAAGCCGTGCGGACACTGGCGGCCGACCGAGATCCCCTCGTCCGGGCCGCGGCGTTCTCCGCGATGGCGGTCGTGGGTGACGGCGCTGTCGACGGCCCGGTCCTCGTCCGTGCGTTACGGGAGACCGCATGGCAGGTGCGCGTCGGCGCGGCGCGGGGGCTCGCGATCGCACGAGACGAAACGACGGTCTCGGCGCTGGAAAAGACCATCGCGGATGTCCACAACGACGTCCGGCGTGCTGCCGCACTCACCCTCGCGGAGTGGAGTGACGATCCGGTGGTCCGGCGGATTCTCGAAGGGGCCGCCGACGACCCGGACGCCGACGTCCGGGCCGCGGTCCGGCGGAGTCTGCGGAGCTCGCTCGCCCCACACTGAGAAACGTTGCGGGGGCACGAGGCGCCGAGCCACGACCGCCTCCACAACCGGTCCGCGTCACGGACAGCACAGAACCGTGCAGTCTCGACACGATCGGCTGACGGGTTTCCTCCTACGGTGATCCCACATCGACACCGGAGGATCCCGGAGGACCCATGCCGTACGTCACCACGCTCGACGGAACCGAGATCTATTACAAGGACTGGGGTGCCGGACGTCCGGTCGTGCTCAGCCACGGGTGGCCGCTCAACGCCGACAGTTGGGAGTCTCAACAGCTCTTTCTGGCGCAGAACGGGTATCGGGCGATCGCGCACGACCGTCGCGGACACGGCCGCTCGTCGCAGACGTGGTCGGGCAACGAGATGAACACGTATGCCGACGATCTCGCGGAACTGATCCGGCATCTCGATCTGCAGGAGCTCACGCTCGTCGGGTTCTCCACCGGTGGCGGTGAGGTCACCCGTTACATCGGGCGGCACGGTACCGATCGCGTGGCGCAACTGGTGCTGGTCTCCGCGGTGCCCCCGTTCATGCTCCAGACCGACGACAACCCCGGTGGGGTCCCGATCGAGGTGTTCGACGGCATCCGGTCGGCATCCACCGCCGATCGCTCGCAGGCCTATCGCGATCTCGCCGACGGGCCCTTCTTCGGCAACAACCGAGACGGCCAGAGTCCGTCGCAGGGCATGCGTGATGCCTTCTGGCGACAGGGCCTGCAGGCGGGCGCACACAACGCCTACGAGAGCATCGCCGCGTTCTCGGCCACCGACTTCCGGAGCGACCTCGCACGCGTGGACGTCCCCACCCTCGTCATCCACGGCGACGACGACCAGGTGGTGCCGTTCGAGGTGGGCGGCAAGGCGTCCGCCGAACTGGTCGACGGCGCCGAGCTGAAGGTCTACCCCGGTGCACCTCACGGGATCACCGACACGCACAAGGGCGAGCTCGACGACGATCTGCTCGCCTTCCTCGACACCTACACCGCCCCCTGAGCCCACGCCGGGCCCTGACAATCGGAGACTGCACATGACCACACCGCCGCCCGACACCATCGTCCTCGTCCACGGCTTGTGGGTGACGCCCCGGTCCTGGGAAGACTGGATCACCTACTACCAAGACAAGGGGTATCGGGTCATCGCCCCGGCCTACCCCGGCTTCGAGGTGGAAGTCGAGTCCCTGAGGGAGAACTCCGACGTGATCGCGGATCTCACGGTGCCCGCGACGGTCGACCACCTTGCCGGGATCATCCGCGCGCTGCCGTCGCCGCCGATCATCATGGGGCATTCCTTCGGTGGCGTGCTCACGCAGTTGCTGGTCGACCGCGGGCTCGGTGCGGCTGCGGTGGCCATCAACTCCGCGCCGACCGAAGGCGTTCGGACGCAGCCGCTTTCGCAGGTGAAGTCGTTGTTCCCGATCCTCAAGCGCTTCTCGAACCGCCACAAGGCGGCCGGTTTCACACCGAAGGAGTGGCACTACGCCTTCACCAACACCCTGAACGACGACGACTCGCGCGCGGTGTACGACCGGTACGCGATCGCCGCGCCCGGATCGTGGGTCTGGAAGTACGGCGTGTTCGCAAACCTCACCCCGGGACATTAGGAGACCTGGGTGGATTACCGGCGCGACGACCGTGCACCGCTGCTGTTCATCGCCGGCGGGGCCGACCACATCATGCCGCCCGCGGTGAACAAGTCGAACGCGAAGAAGTACCGCCGGTCCAAGGCGCTGACCGAGTATTACGAGTTCCCCGGGCGGTCGCACTGGACCTGCGGTGAGCGGGGTGGGAGAAGGTCGCCGACCACGCGCTCCGGTGGGCGGAGGAGCACTCCGCGCGGGGAGCGTTGCCGGCGTGAACATAAACGCCATCCCCGCTCCCTGAGGAGCGCTCGGAGCTTGCGGAGGGCGCGGCAGTCCTGCTCCCTGAGGAGCGCTCGGAGCTTGCGGAGGGCGCGGCAGTCCCGCTCCCTGAGGAGCGCTCGGAGCTTGCGGAGGGCGCGTCACGAAGGGTCCGGCGACCGAGTTCGAAGGGCGCCCGAACGGTGCCACTCACATTAGCGAGTCCGCATGTCCGACAACCGCACCCGCGGCCACACCATGTGGGTCGCGGTGCGCCTGTAGCGTGGTGTCCTGTCACCACGTGTGCAAGCACATCGGATAGCGAGGACCCCACATGGCACTTCATGCACTGCTCGCCAAGGCCGGCGCGACGGTCGCCACCGGCTTCGTCGGAGCCGTCGCCTACGACGCCGTACGCACCGTCGCCCGACGCGCCCCGCTGCGTGAGGGAGCCGTCGTGGCGACCACGTGGGGTATCCGTGGAACCCGCAAGGCCGAGGAGGTCGCGGAGTCGGTGCGGCTCAACACCGCCGACATCGTCGCCGAGGCGAAGGAACGGCTGGGCGAGGAGTCGACACCGCCGGGAACAGCGGTGGCTCACGACCACGACCACGATCACTGAATCGTGAGCACGTCCGCGCCGACGTACTCTCCCGAGCTGCCACCGACCGAGATCGTCGTCCGGTCGTCGGCGGCGGGCCGGGTGCGTATGACGGTTCCGTGGCTGCGGGTCACCGATCGCACTGTCGCCGACCGCCGTGCCGTGGCCATCGAGGAGAGCGTCGCCAGGGTGACGGGTGTGCGCGCCGTGCACGCCTATCCGCGCACCGCCTCGGTCGTCGTGTGGTTCCGGGCGGACACCGACCGGGATGCCATCGATCATGCGATCGCGGCGGCCACTCACGCCGACCCCGCGAATCTTCCTGACCGCGCACCGCATTCGGCCGACGTCACCAATGCCGACCTGTTGCGGATGGGCATCGGCGCGGGAGCCCTGGTCCTGCTGGGTTTCCGGCGCTACGGGTTCCGCCGTCCGCCGCTGCTCGGTCCGGCCTCGCGCACCGTCGCCACCGGTGTCACCATCTTCTCCGGCTACCCGTTCCTCCGCGGCGCGCTCCGCTCGCTGCGTGGCGGCCGGGCCGGCACCGACGCACTGGTCTCCGCTGCCACGATTGCGAGTTTGCTGCTGCGCGAGAACGTGGTCGCGCTGACCGTGTTGTGGTTGCTCAACATCGGTGAGTTCCTCCAGGACCTCACCCTGCGACGCACCCGCCGCGCCATCGCCGACCTCCTCCGCGGCACCCAGGACACGGCGTGGGTCCGCCTCGCCGACGGCACCGAGGTGCAGGTGGCCATCGACGCGCTCCACGTCGGGGACGCGGTGATCGTGCACGAGCAGGTCGCGGTGGCGGTCGACGGGGTGGTCGTCGACGGGGAGGCGGTGGTCGACCAGTCCGCGCTGACCGGCGAGAACCTCCCGGTGACCAAGCACGTCGGCGACCGCGTGCAGGCCGGCTCGGTGGTACTCACCGGCCGGATCGTCATCGAGGCCCACGCGGTCGGCGACGACACCTCGATCGGTCGGATCATCGGCCGGGTCGAGGAGGCCCAGCGCGACCGCGCTCCCATCCAGACGGTCGGGGAGAACTTCTCCCGGCGGTTCGTACCCGCGTCGTTCGCGTTGTCGGCGCTGACGCTGCTGGTGACGCGCGATCTCCGTCGTGCGATGACGATGCTGCTGATCGCGTGCCCGTGTGCGGTGGGGCTGTCCACCCCGACCGCGATCAGCGGCGCCATCGGGAACGGCGCGCGGCGCGGAATCCTCATCAAGGGCGGATCGCACCTCGAGGCTTCGGGACGGATCTCGGCGGTGGTGTTCGACAAGACCGGCACGCTGACCGTCGGGCGCCCGGTCGTGACCAACGTCGTGTCCTTCTCCGACGACTGGCAGCCCGAACAGATCCTCGCCTACGCGGCCAGCTCCGAGATCCATTCGCGTCATCCGCTCGCCGAAGCGGTCATCCGGTCCACGGAGGAACGTCGCATCGAGATCCCGACGCATGCGGAATGCGAGGTCATCGTCGGACTCGGCATGCGCACCCGCGCCGAAGACGGGCGCGTGCTCCTGCTGGGTAATCCGTCGCTCCTCGACCGGCACGGCGTCGCGATCTCCGACGACGCCATCGGCTGGGTGGACCGCTTACGGCAGGCGAGCGAGACACCGCTGCTGCTGGCCGTCGACGGCACGCTCGTCGGTCTGGTGAGTCTGTCCGACGAGCTGCGTCCCGAGGCGCGTGAGGTGCTCGACGCGCTGCGTGCCGACGGGGTCACCGAGATCGCCATGCTCACCGGCGATCACCCGGTCACCGCGGCGACCATCGCCGCCGAACTCGGCATCGAGCGGTGGGCCGCCGAGGTCACCCCTGACGACAAGCTCGCGGTGGTTCGTGAGCTGCAGGCCCTCGGCCACGTGGTCGCGGTGGTGGGTGACGGTGTGAACGACGCCCCCGCGTTGGCCGCCGCGGACATCGGCATCGCGATGGGGTTGGCCGGAACGGATGTCGCGGTCGAGACCGCGGACGTCGCGCTAGCCGGGGACGACCTGCGCAAGCTGCTCGACATCCGCGATCTGGGTTCGCACACCGTCGAGGTGATACGACAGAACTACGGTATGTCGATCGCCGTCAACGCCCTGGGGCTGGTGATCGGCGCGGGCGGTGCGCTCTCGCCGGTCCTCGCCGCCGTGCTGCACAACGCATCATCGGTTGCCGTGGTGCTCAACAGTTCTCGGCTCATCCGGTATCAGGTCGAACCGGCTCCGTCGGCGTCGGCGGAGGAAGTCCGCGCATGACCGAGGTACCCACGACGACCGCGACCTTCGAGTGTCCGGCCGGGACGATCATCGCTCGCACCGACGGACAGGTCGTGCGCGCCACCGGGATCCGCTATGCGCAGGCGGCGCGCTTCGAGGTTCCGTCCCCGCAGCCGCCGGCCGACGAGCCGATCGATGCGACCTCGTGGTCGCCCGCCTGTCCTCAGCGCAACGGCGAGGGGATCGTCCACGACACCTTCGGCGATGCCGCGCTGGGCGAGATGGTCGGCGACGAGCACGCCCAGTACGTGTCGGTCACGGTGCCGGTCGACCGTCGACCCGACGAGGCTCTCCCGGTGATGGTCTGGATTCACGGCGGGTCGTACATCATCGGCGCCGCCGACGCGCCCTGCCACGATCCGGCGGCGCTGGTCGCCGAACAGCGGGTGGTCGTCGTGTCAGTGACCTACCGACTGGGATTGTTCGGGTTCCTCGGCGACGGCATCAACCGGCCGGCGAACCTGGGCCTGCTCGACATGATCGAAGCGCTGCGCTGGGTTCAGCGGAACATCGCGTCCTTCGGCGGCGATCCCAACGCCGTCACCGTCTTCGGCGAATCAGCCGGCGGCGACGCGGTTGCACAATTGATGGCGGCCGACGGCGTGACGGGCCTGTTCCGCCGCGCCATCATCCAGAGTGCGCCCCTCGGCATCACCCGACGTCGCGAGCGGTTGCATGCGGACATGTTCGCTGCGTCGCACCAGGTGTCGGCGTCGGCGACCGTCGACGAGGTCCTGGCCGTCCAGGAGTCGATGATGGGACTCAAAGCGATTCTGCAACATGGACTTCCGGCGTTCATGTCCTTCGGTCCCCAGTACGGCCACCATCCGCTGCCACCCGAGGACGAGGTGGACGCGGTCTGGGAGAGTCGAGCGCGGGACGTCGAGGTCCTCATCGGCTGGTGCAGCCGCGAGGCCGCGTTCTTCACCGCGGCGATCGACGGGGTGTCGTCGCTCCCCGCGGTTCCGTTGGTCGGCAACCGCCTGTACGAATGCCTTGTCCAGCAACTCACCCGTGCCATCTACACGTCGGCGGCCGACCGCTTCGCCCGACGCCACCGACACGCCGGCGGCAAGGCCGCGCAATACGTCATCGACTGGGGCGCAGCAGATCACCCGCTGCACGCCGTGCACACCGTCGACATCCCGTTGCTGTTCGGGACCCCGGAGATCTGGGCCGGTGCCCCGATCCTGGCCGGACACGACGCCGATCGGGCTGCCGAGGACGGCCGCACGTTGCGACGGATCTGGGCGGACTTCGCGCGAGACGGATGGACCGCGCCGGATGATGAGCCAGGCCTGATCCGCTTCCGTTGACCGCGGCATCGCGTAGCGCGAATGCGACTGTACCCGCGGTCTCACCACGGATTGGGCGTCTGCAGCCGAATCGCGCGAAGCCGTCGACGCCCGGCGGTGGAAGCGCCGCGAGGTCAGTCGGCGGGTCGGTCGCCAACGGCAATCAGTGTGTCACAGTCGACTTCGGTGATTCCCTCGTCTGCCAGCCGCTGCAGGAACCCGACTCGCACGTCCTCGACGGCGTCGGCGTCCAGGTCGGCGAGTGCGCCGCGCAACCCGCTGCCGAGGACCATCGACCAGGAGAACTCGTCGGTCCGTGGTACGCGCAGGTCGAGAACTGACGCGGACACCTCTTCTGCGCCAAGCGATTCGAGCCACCTGACGATCTTCTCCTCGGTGTCGATCCGCGTGATGGGGTGGGGCGGTCCGTCGGACGGGGCACGCGGACCGGGTGGCGGCGGCGTGTTCGTCACGCGGGCGACCTCGGCGAAGTAGGCGCCGGTGAAGTCGTGGAGTGCATCGTCGTGCCACACCGCGACGGCGAGACGACCTCCCGGGTGCAGGAGCGGCAGCAGATTGCGCACCGAGTCGTCCATGTCCGGAAGGAAGAACACGCCGAAACCGCATGTGATCACGTCGTATTCGCCGCGCTCCCGACCGGGCAGCGCGGTCACGTCGTCGACCCGGAAGTCGATGTTGCGCAGACCGGCCGCATAGGCGCTGGTTCGGCCACGCTCCACCAGATCGGCGGCGAAGTCGACTGCCGTGACGTGCCCGTTGGGTCCGACGACCCGCGCGGCGGCCAGCGCGCTGGCACCGGTGCCGGAGCAGATGTCGAGAACGCGATCGCCCAGTGAGACCCGAGCCCGCGCTACGAGAGTCTCACCCGCCGGACCCCAGACGAGGGGAGTCACCAGGTCGAAATCGGGACTGGTCGAGTTGAAGATCTCGGCGATGCTCGGTCCTGGCATGGATTCAGCGTAGACGTGTTGACAACGGTTCCCGATAAAGTGGCGGACGTCTCAATCTCCTGCCGAAAGAACGGAGCCGTCCCTGATGGAACGCCTGGCCGTCGTCGCGATCTCCGTCGCAGGTGGGGTGCTGTTGCTGTGGGTGATCCTGGTGATCCTTCTCCTCGTCGCTCGCCCACCCGGTTTGCGTGTCAAAGACGTCCTTCGTCTACTGCCCGACACCGTCGTACTGCTGCGACGGCTGGCGGCTGACAGAGAACTCCCTCGCGGCGTCCGCGTCCGGCTGGTGCTGCTCTTGATCTATCTGGTGCTTCCCATCGACCTGATCCCCGACTTCATACCCGTCCTCGGCTACGCCGACGACGCGATCATCGTGGTGTTGGCGCTGCGTTGGGTCGTCCGCCGTGCCGGCCAGGCGGCGCTCCAGCGCCACTGGCCCGGCAGCGACGACGGTTTGGTCGCGGTGCGCCGCCTGGCCGGCATCGGCGACCCCACCCAGCCGATGGGCCCGTAGCCCGCGTCGGCGACCTCGGACGTGCTGGTGCATGTCCGAGCGCCATGCGAACATGTGTTCTATGCGCATCGAGCGGCGGGAACGGCGGGATCCGTCGATCCTGCATGCCGATCTCGACTCGTTCTATGCCTCGGTCGAGCAGCGTGATGACCCCGCACTCCGCGGTCGCCCGGTCCTCGTCGGCGGCGGCGTCGTCCTCGCGGCGAGCTATGAGGCCAAGGCGCGCGGGGTGCGGTCCCCGATGCCGGGCCACGAGGCGCGGGCGCTCTGTCCGGACGCGGTCGTCGTCCGGCCGCGGTTCGAGGCCTACATGGAGGCGAGCCGCGAGGTCTTCGACATCTTCCACGACACCACTCCCGTGGTCGAGGGGATCTCGGTCGACGAGGCCTTCCTCGACGTCGAGGGGCTCGGTCGGATCAGCGGTACGCCGCACGACGTCGCCGCGACGATCCGACGCCGCGTCCGCGAGGAGGTCGGCCTCCCCATCACGGTCGGCGGCGCGCGCAGCAAGTTCCTCGCCAAGGTCGCCAGCGCCGTCGGCAAGCCGGACGGCCTGCTCATCGTCGAACCGGGAACCGAACTCGACTTCCTGCATCCGCTCCCGGTCCGTCGACTCTGGGGGGTCGGTCCGGTCACCGAGGCCAAGCTGCACGACGCAGGAGTCGAGACCGTCGGCCAGCTGGCCGCCCTCGGGGAGCGGTCGTTGCGCGGTATCGTCGGGTCGGGTGCCGGACGGCACCTCTTCGCGCTGTCACTCGCTCAGGACCCGCGTCGGGTGGAGACCGGCAGACGACGCAGCTCGATCGGTTCACAACGCGCGCTTGGCCGACGCCCGAAGTCCGAGGCCGACCTCGAGGCGACCATCACCGCGATCGTCGAACGACTGGGCAAACGACTCCGAACGGCCGAACGCGTCTGTCGGACAATCGTTTTGCGGTTGCGCTTCGACGACTTCACCCGCGCCACCCGGTCCCGCACCCTGCTGGAGTCCACCGACCGCACCGACCTCATCATGGCGTCGGCGCGCGGCCTCCTCGCCGACGCGATGCCGATCATCCGCGAACGGGGATGCACCCTGGTCGGGTTGTCGCTGACCAACCTCGACGACCACGACAGCATCCAGCTGACGCTTCCCTTCGACACCGACCATGCCCACGAACTCGACGCGACGATGGATCTGCTGCGGGATCGGTTCGGCCGCGACTCGGTCACCCGCGCGGTCCTCATCGGACGCAACCACGGCGACGACGCACCGATGCTGCCCGACTAGCGCGAAAAGCGCGAAACGCTACTTATGCGCCCAAGCGTGACTGTGATGCCGGTGACCCCCAACACTTCTGATGTGACCACCCGATGTGGTCGCCCTCACATCCGCTGCAGAATCGAGTAAGACAATGTTGGTAGCCCTCGGCCTCGGGATGGTCGCCACCTTCATGGTGCTGATCATCACCAAGCGGGCGACGCCCGTGGTCGCGCTGATCCTCGTCCCCGTCGCCTTCGGCCTCTTCGCCGGTGCCGGCCTCGGCATCAGCGACATGATCACCGACGGCATCAAAGACCTCGCCCCCACCGCGGCGATGCTGTTCTTCGCGATCATCTTCTTCGGCATCATGATCGACGTCGGACTCTTCGACCCGGTGGTCCGGGCGGTCGTCCGCGCGGTGCACGACGACCCGGCCCGCCTGGTGGTCGGAACCGCGGTGCTCGCCGGTGTCGTCTCCCTCGACGGCGACGGTTCGACGACCTTCATCATCACGACGGCCGCACTGCTGCCGCTGTACCTGAAGCTCGGCGTCAGCCCGGTCGTCCTCACGGTCGTCGCCGGACTCACCAACGGCACGATGAACATTTTGCCGTGGGGTGGCCCCACCGCCCGCGCCGCAAGTGCGCTGAACATCGACACCAACGACGTCTTCGTCCCGATGGTCCCCGCCCTGGTGGCGGCGCTGATCGTCGTACTGCTCTTCGCCTATCACCTCGGTGTGCTCGAACGCCGGCGCATCGGCAAGCTGGAGATCCGGGATTCGATCCTCGCCCCGAAGGAAGAGGTACTGGTCGGCGCCGGCGGCGGAACCGGGTTGCCGCCCAAGGGTCGCCGGGCGCGCGGTTCGGGTTCGACGGGAACAGGCTCGGGCGCCTACGACGACGCTCCCACCGGCGATCACGATCTCAGCCGCCCCGTGGCGGGCGCCGCCGACGACGACCGCGACGCATCTTTCTCGGGCGTCCTCGACCCCAATCGGGAAACCCTGCGGCCCAAGCTCTTCTGGGTGAACGCCGGACTCACCGTGGCCCTGCTGGCCATCCTCGGTGCCGACATCGTCGCCATCCCGGTGCTGTTCATGATCTTCGCCGGCATCGCCCTGGCCATCAACTTCCCGCACATCAAGCAGCAGCAGGAGGCCATCACCCGGCACAGCTCGAGCATCGTGTCGGTGGTCGCCATGGTCCTCGCCGCCGCCGTCCTCACCGGCGTGTTCAACGGCACCGGGATGGTCGACGCCATCGCGCACTGGCTGGCCGATGGCATCCCCGACTGGATGGGCCCCCACATGGCCATCGTGATCGGCGTGCTCTCGATCCCGCTCACCTTCCTGATGAGCAACGACGCCTTCTACTACGGGGTGCTACCGGTCCTGTCCGAGACCGCGACCCGCTACGGCATCGACCCCACCGAGATGGCGCGGGCATCGATCACCGGCCAGACCGTGCACATGCAGAGCCCACTCGTCCCTGCGATCCTGCTGCTGGTCGCACTGGCCGGGATCACCCTGGCCGACCACCACAAGAAGGTCCTGTGGCGCGCCACGGTCGTCTCGCTGGTGATGCTCGCCGTCGGGGTCCTGGTCGGGGCCATCCCGTTCTGATACGGCCCAACCGGTGCATGCCGATCCACACTCCACGCGGCGATCCGTTCCCCACGGATCGCCGCGTCGGCGTGCCTGCCCCACAGCGAGCATTAGGCTGACACCATGCGTTTGCGGACGCAGGTGCTGCTCCTGCAGCTGGCGGTGATAGCGGTCAGCCTCGCGGTCGGGTTCGGTCTGGTCATCGCCGGAGCCGACGACCGGGTGCGCGACGAGTACGCACAGCGCGCGCTCGCCATCGCGCAGTCGGTCGCCGCCGACGCCGAGGTCCGCAGCGAGGTCGCCGCCCATCCCGGTGACCGGGTGGACGCGGCGGACCTGGTCGACGGCCCGCTGCAACGTCAGGCGGCGGCAGTACGAGCCCGGACCGGAGCCCTGTTCGTCGTCATCGGCAACGACCGCGGCATCCGTCTGGCACATCCCGAGGTGACGGAGCTGGCCAGGACGGTCTCCACGGACCCGTCGAAGGTGCTGTCCGGATCGAACGAGGTGAACACCGACCGGGGCACCCTCGGCGAGTCGGTCCGCGCGAAGGTCCCGGTCCTGAACGCCGACGGCGCAGTCGTCGGGTTCGTGAGCGTCGGTGTCTCCACCGAGCGCCTGGGCTCCGAGACCCGCACCGACATCGTCGCGATCGCGCTCCTTGCGCTTGCGGCACTGGGTATCGGCGCGGTGGGTTCGGTGCTGCTGGCCCGTCGTTGGCGCCGGCTCACCCTGGGTTTGGAGCCCGACGAACTGGCCGAGCTCGTCCGGGAACAGGGGGCCGTGCTGCACTCGATGGCCGACGGGGTGCTCGCCGTCGACGCCGACGGCATCGTGCGCGTCGTCAACGACCGGGCGCGTGCGCTGCTCGACATCGACGCCCCGGTCGGCACCCCCGCCGGCGACCTCGGCCTGACCCCGCGGGTGGCGACCGTCCTGGCGACGCCGACCGACGAACCCCTCGCCGCCGGTGTCGGCGAACGGGTGGTCCTGGTGAGTTCCCATCGGGTGCGGGCCGACGGTCGCGACCTCGGCATGGTCCTGTCGGTGATCGATCGCACCGACGTCGAAGCACTCAGCCGCGAGGTGGATTCGATCAGGTCGATGAGCACCGCCCTTCGCGCACAGCGCCACGAAACCGCCAACCGGATGCACGTACTCGCCGGCCTACTCCGGCACGGGCACGCCGACGAAGCGCTCGCCTACCTGGACGAGGTCACCGGAACCGGACCGGGAGGGGCGCTCCTCGGCGGACTCGACAATGTGCGCGAACCACACCTCCACGCGTTTCTCGACGCGAAGGCGGCTCAGGCGCGCGAGCGCCGGGTGGTGCTGCGACTCGGCGACCAGACCTGGATTCAGGGCGTGCTCACCGAACCCGTCGTCGTCACCACCGTGGTCGGCAACCTCGTCGACAACGGGATCGATGCCGCGACCGGACCGGACGGTGGACAGCCCGGTGAGGTCGAGGTCGAGGTCATCGCCGACGGCGACACGGTCCTGGTCACCGTCGGGGATTCTGGACCCGGCATCGCCTTCGAGGACCCCTACGACGTCTTCGCCGAGGGCGCCACGACCAAATCGGGCGCGCACGTACCCGGCGGCCGCGGTATGGGACTCGCCCTGGCCCGGCAGATCGCGCGCCGGGTCGGCGGCGACGTGTGGGTCGCCGATGCGGGGGGTCGCGGCTCCGCGGATGATGACGAACCGGGCGGGGCCGTGTTCGTCGCCCGCCTGCCCGGCGTGCTCGCGCCGACGGACGAGGCCGAAGACGACTCGTACAGCCAGACCGACGAACCGGGAGTGACCCCATGACCGACGACCTCGGCGTCCTGATCGTCGACGACGACTTCCGGGTCGCGGCGCTGCACTCCGCGATCGTCGACGCCGTCCGGGGCTTCTCGGTGCGAGCCCGGGCGGGCAGCATCGGTGCGGCACGTCAGGCGATGGCCGAGCACCCCGACATCGATCTCGCACTCCTCGACGTCTACCTGCCGGACGGCTCGGGCATCGAACTGGTCGCCGAACTCGACTGCGACTGCTTCATCGTCGGCGCCGAGACCGACGCCTCGGCGGTACGAAGCGCGATGCGTGCCGGTGCGCTCGCCTACCTGATCAAACCCTTCGACGACGCCGACCTCGCCCGTCGGTTGGCCGGCTATGCCCAGTACCGGCGGATGCTGGCGGGCGAGAACGTCGACCAGCACGCCGTCGACGCAGCGCTCTCGGCACTGCGGTTCGGCACCCGCGCCGCGGACCGGGCCGAGGGTGGCTCGCCGACCGAACAGCGCATCCTGGCGTTGTTCGCCGAGGGCGCTCCGCTGTTCGCCGACGATGTGTCGCGGGAGATCGGCATCGCGGCACCGACCGCGCGGCGGCACCTCGCGAACCTCGTGGCGGCCGGGCGGTTGACGATGTCGCTCCAGTACGGCACCACCGGCCGGCCCCGGCAGGAGTACCGGCTGCCCGGGGCGTGACAACGGGATCGGTCGGCGCGGGACGCGGGGACCGGCCCGAGGATTAGAGTGGTGATCCATGACGATGCATGTCGAGACCGGTAATCCGGATCTGATCACAGTGGATGTCCCGACCCATTGGTACAACCTCGCGGCTGAACTCGACTCCCCGATCCCGCCGCACCTGCATCCGGGCACCAAGGAACCGGTCGGGCCGGACGATCTCGCCGCGTTGTTCCCGAGCGGCCTCATCGCGCAAGAGGTGTCCACCGAGCCCTACATCGAGATCCCCGAACCGGTGCGCGAGATCTACCGGATGTGGCGGCCGTCGCCGCTGATCCGCGCGCGTCGTTTCGAGGAGGCGCTCAACACCAGGGCGCGGATCTACGTGAAGTACGAGGGTGTCAGCCCGGTCGGCAGCCACAAGACGAATTCGGCTGTCGCGCAGGCGTACTACAACAGCCTCGACGGTGTCACCAAACTGACGACGGAGACCGGAGCCGGTCAGTGGGGGAGCGCACTGGCGTTCGCGGGTGCGCAGTTCGGCATCGACGTCGAAGTGTGGCAGGTCCGTGCGTCGTACAGCTCGAAGCCCTACCGGGGGTTCCTCATCCGCACCTACGGCGGGACCATCCACCCCAGTCCGTCCGAGCTGACCGAGTCGGGTCGAGCGATGCTCGCCAAGGACCCGAACACCACGGGCAGCCTGGGGATGGCCGTCAGCGAGGCCGTCGAGGTCGCCGCCTCGAACCCCGACACCCGTTACGCGCTGGGCAGCGTGCTCAATCACGTGGTGCTGCACCAGAGTGTCATCGGGCAGGAGGCCGTCGACCAGCTCAACGCGGTGGAGCCGGGTGGTGCCGACGTCGTGTTCGGTTGTGCCGGAGGCGGTTCGAACCTCGCGGGGTTGTCGTTCCCGTTCCTGCGGGAGAAGCTGCACGGCCGCTCGGATCCGCGCGTAATCGCCGCCGAGCCCGCCGCGTGCCCGTCGATCACGCAGGGGGAGTATCGGTACGACCACGGTGACGTCGCCGGACTCACCCCGTTGCTCAAGATGCACACGCTCGGTATGGATTTCGTGCCCGACCCGATCCATGCCGGTGGTCTGCGCTACCACGGCATGGCGCCCGCGCTGAGCCACACGGTGGAGCTCGGTCTGGTGCAGGGCGTTGCCATCTCCCAGCACGACGCGTTCTCCGCGGGCGTGCAGTTCGCCCGGACCCAGGGCATCGTCCCGGCTCCCGAGTCGACACATGCGATCGCGGCCTGCGCCGCGCACGTCGCCGACAGCGACAAGGACGAGGTCGTCGTGATCGGACTGTCGGGCCACGGGCAACTCGATCTGCCCGCGTATGCCGAGTTCCTCGAGGGCAACTTCTGACTCGACCCGGAACCGTGATCCCGGCGATGCGGACGGTCGGCATCGACCTGTCCGCATCGCCGGCGAAAACTGCTGTCGCATGCGTCGATTGGGATGCCGACAAGGCCGTGCTCACCGATCTCGTCGTGGGCGCGGACGACACCGCCGTCCGGCGCCTCGTCGAGGGGGCGACCCGCATCGGGATCGATTCCCCATTCGGCTGGCCTGACGAGTTCGTCGACTTCGTCGTCGCGCATCATCGCAACGACTTGCCGAAGGGGCGAGAACTCGACGACATCGCCCGTCGACGACCACTTGCATTACGTCGCACCGATCTGCGGATCGTCGACGCCGGCGTCGGTCGCCCGCTCAGCGTGTCGGCGGACCAGATCGCGCACGTCGCGTTCCGATGCGCCGGCCTGCTCTCGGACCTGGGAGTCGACGACCGCGTCGACGGGTGGGCGGTCGAGGCGTACCCCGCGGGGGCACTCAAACGATGGGGACTGACCTCGCGCGGATACAAACGTGCCGCCAACGTTTCGGTGCTCGCCGGACTCGTCGTGGCATTCGAAGAAGCTGCGCCATGGTTGGATCTCGGCGATCATGCCGAGACCATGGCCCGTGACGACGACGCGTTCGATGCCGTGATCACCGCAATGATCGCGCGTGCCGCCGAGCTCGGCCGGACCATCTTGCCCGATGCCACCGACCGGCCGGTCGCCGCGCGGGAGGGTTGGATCCACGTACCCACCGCCGAACTGGCGGAACTGATCTGAGTCGTGGTCTCGATCAGTCCAGCGACAACCGCATGAGCACGCGTGGGAACCCGGCGAGGACGGACGAGGTGTCGGCCGCCTTGGTGAAACCGGCCTTCTCGAACAGGCCGCGGGTCCCGACGTAGGCCATCGTCAGATCGACTCTGGCGCCCTGATTGTCGACGGGATAACCCTCGATCGCCGGCGCACCGTTCGACCGCGCGTAGTCGACGGCCCCGGCCAGCAGTGCGTGCGAGTTCCCCTGCTTGCGATGACCGGGGCGGACCCGGATGCACCACACCGACCACACCGGCAGGTCGTCCACGTGGGGGATCTTCCGGTTCCGGGCGAAGGTCGTGTCCGCGCGCGGCGAGACGGCCGCCCAACCGACGACCTCGCCCGCGTCGTCGTAGGCGAGCACACCCAGCGGAATGCCGCTGTCGCACAGCTCTTTCACGAACTCTCCGCGCTGCTCGCGGACCAGCTCCTGGTTCTGCTTGCTCGGGATGCGGTAGCTCAGGCACCAGCAGACGTTCGACGTCGGTTTCTTCGGGCCGACCATCGTGGCGATGTCGTCAAAGATCGTCGCGGGCCGGACCTCGATGGGCATGCGTCCCATCGTCGTCGGCTCGGTCCGGGACGGCAAGCGGGCCGGTGTCAGCCCTGTGGCTGTCGCTCACGCCCCTGCTCCCTCATCCGAAAGAACGACATAACCATTGCTCCCTGAGGTGCGAGGAGCGCCAGCGACAAGCCACGAAGGGTCAGGGAGCCGACTGTGCCGGTCCGGCCCCGAAGACGGTCCGGTACCAGATCGCGGTGAGGATCTCGATGGCCGTGTCGTCGTCGGGTACGGGCCCAGCGGCGTCACCGCGGACCGCAAGCCAGGTCCAGCACGTGGATTCGAGGGTCGCGACCAGCGCGGACGCCAGCGGTTCGAGCGGCAGGCCGATGGAGTACCCAGCGCGCTCGGCACCTTGCAGACCGGACAACACCTGCTTCACACCGGACACCCGGTTGGCCAGCCAGCGGTTGCGGAAATCGTCGTCGGTCATCGACATCTGGAACAGGCCGATGATCTCGGGCAGGTACTTCTTGTATGTCGTCCAATACGCGGTCACGGCCGCGCGGACGCTCGCCTCCGGCTCGGTGTGCCGGGTCGCGAGCGACTGCTCCACCACTTCGTCCGAGAACTGATCCAGCAGGGCTTCGAGCAGTCGGTCTTTGCTGTCGTAGTAGTTGTAGAACGAACCGGTCGACCGGCCGGCAGCGGCGGAGATGTCCGAGATCTTGGTGTTCAGGTAGCCCTTTTCGGCGAACGTCCGGCGCGCGGCGTCGAGAAACGCGGCCTCGGTCTGGCGACCTTTGTTCGTCGGCGGCACCGTGAGCTCCTTCCGCGGACCGATTCTCCATCGAACCATGTGGACGGTCGATGACCGCACTCGGATCGACGGGATGTGTGACCCTTGTCATCTTCTGAACCTGAATCTAGCATCAGAAAAACGCAGAGACAGGAGTTCGGCATGGAATCGTTCGTCCAGCACCGCAAGGGGCGCACGCCTCGGCAGGTGCACCGAGATGTCGCCGATCTGAAAGACGATGAGCTCGGACGATACGGTTTCACCGGCCGCACGGCACATCTGTATCGACGCAACGACCCGACGCAGTTCCGGGCGGTGGGCACCCACACCGGCGTCGATCGAATCGTCACCGACCTCGCGCCCACCGACCAGAACGACCCCGCGGGTGAGCCGCTGCTGATGTTCTCCAACGAGGACTGCCGGATTTCTTTGAGTCGTCGGAAAGAGGCCGCTCCGTTCTGGTTTCGCCCGGTCGACGGCGACGAACTCGTCTTCGTCCACGAGGGCACCGGGTATTTCGAGACCGAGTTCGGTCGATTGCCCTACCGGCCCGGCGATTACGTGTATCTCCCCAAGGGGTGCACCTATCGTCAGGTGCCCGACGGTGCGTCGTTGCTGCTCATCATCGAGGCGGTCGACGAGTTCCGGGTGCCCGAGCCCGGCGTACTGGGCAGGTTCTTCCCCTTCGACTCCTCGCTCGTCGTCGTTCCCGAGGCGGAGGCGTTCGACGGTGACGGCCGAGACGAGTACGAGGTGCGGTTCCGGCAGCGAGAGGGGCAGACATCGCTGTTCTACCCGTTCCACCCGCTCGACGTAGAGGGCTGGCGTGGAGACAATTTCCCGTTCACGTTCAACATCGAGGACTACGACGTCATCACCTCCGAGACGGTGCATCTGCCGCCCACGGTGCATCTGTTCATGCAGGCGACCGGGGTGTACGTGATGAACTTCCTGCCGCGCCCCGCCGAGGCGCGCAGAGGTGCCGAACGGCTGCCGTGGTACCACCGGAACACCGACTTCGACGAGATCGCGTTCTTCCACGGCGGCAGCATGTTCGGAGTCGGCATGCCGCCGGGCCTGATCTCCCACGCACCCCAGGGGATGCATCACGGTATCCCGGAGCGGGCGCGAGAGCGTTCCCGGCGCAAGTTCGACGAGTTCGACCGGGTGGAATGGCAGGTGATCTCGATCGACACCCGTCGACGGTTGATCGCCGCACCCGCACTTTTCGAATCCGGGGTCGCGGACTCCGCACAGGCCGACGCCGGGTCACGAGGATGAGCGACCGGGGGGACGTGCCTCGTCACGACTACGACCGCATTCCCTATCTCGTTGTCTTCGACGATCTCTCGGCGTACCAGGACACCTACGGCGGGGTCACCGAGAGCGTGGTGCTCGAGAGCTACCTGCTCCGCCCCCGTGGAGTGCCGTCGAAGAACGTCATCGTCTTCATGCACCCGATCGGGGGCGGCGCCTACTTGCCGATGACCAATGCCCTCGCCCGCGCCGGTCACCACGTCATCTACTGCAACAGCCGGTATCGCGGCGTCGACAGTGCGTTGATCATGGAGAAGGTGGTGCAGGATCTCGGTGCGTGCGTGAAGGATGCGCGCGAACGCCTCGGTTACGAGAAGGTCATCCTGGCCGGGTGGAGCGGCGGCGGCGCCCTGTCGCTGTACTACCAGCAGCAGGCACAGCGCGCGACGGTCACCGCGACCCCCGCCGGTGAGCCGCCGGACCTGACCGCCCTCGACCTCCCAGCCGCCGACGGCATGATGCTGCTCGCGGCGCACGTCTCGCGGCACGGGACCCTGACCGAGTGGATGGACCCGTCGATTCTCGACGAGTCGGATCCCGACAACCGCGATCCGGAGCTGGACCTCTACAACCCCTCGAACCCGAACCAGCCGCCGTACTCGACGAGGTTCCTCGATCGTTACCGCGCGGCGCAGATCGACCGCAACCGGCGGATCACCACGTGGGTGAAAGAGCGACTCGCCGATCTGAGCGAGCGCGGCGAACCGCTGATGGAGCGCGGTTTCATCGTGCACGGAACGATGGCCGATCCGCGCTGGCTCGACCTGACCGTCGACCCCAACGATCGCGAACTCGGTTGCTACCTGGGCGATCCGCGGATCGTCAACATGGGACCGGTCGGACTCGCCCGGTTCACCACGCTGCGAAGTTGGCTGTCGCAGTGGAGCTTCGACGACGCCAACGGCGACGGACCCCGGTGCGCGGCCGATCTCGGGGTCCCGACGCTGGTCATCGGCAACTCCGCCGACAACGCGTGCACGCCCAGTCATACGCACCGCCTCTTCGACGCGGTCGGTCATCCCGACAAGACCCTGCACACCATCGTCGGTGCGACGCACTACTACTCGGGCCGGGACCAGATCCCACACCTGAGAGAAGCGGTCGGGACCATCACCCAGTGGCTGGCCGAGCGGGGGTGGGCCAACTGACGGCCTGGGTTCGCTGAAAACCGCCCGGTGGAAAGTGCTCGGGGACGTAGCGTTCGGTGTCCATTTCTGGTGGGCGGTTATCAGCTTGGCTTTCTCCAGGCAGGCGACCGGCTGCGGTGGTACCCGTGAGCGATGATCTCGGCGATGTCCGCATAGGTGTTGGCCCAGTCGCCGAACACCTGTGCATAGGTGAGCCGCAACGGAAAGTAACCGCGAGAGATCAGCTTTCGGTCTCGAGTGCGATCCTCCTCGTACTTCTCGATCCCGGTGTGGTGTTCGACGCTGTCCAGCTCGAGCGCGAGCCGTTCTCCGACGAGCAGATCGACCCATCCGACACCGGGTACGTGGTGCTGGACCGTGACTCGCAAGCCGGCGCTTCTGAGACGCAGGCGGGCTGCTGTCTCGGTTCCCGACGCGGCGAGTCGGTGAGTCTTCTCGATGGCGCGCTTGATGAACATCGGCGCGTCATCGAACTCGGTGCGGAGTCGTGCGGGCGTGATCTTGCCGGTGTTTAGTGCGGAGTCGCACAGAATGACGAATCCCTCGACGTCGAAGCACCGGGCGGCGTACTGCAATGCTGTCGCGACATCGTCGACGGCGCCGTTGGCCGGGGTCGGCCGGCCGTACCGTCGGCACCTGTCGTGGGATCGGCGTCGCTCGTGGCGCGTCACACGCGAATGCACTTGTTCGGGATGTTCAGGTATCCAGAGTCCGTGGCGTCGTAGCGCGGTCGCACAGGAGACAACGCCATGATCGGCGACTGCCCCGACCACTTCTGGATCGGCGGCCTCGGTCCGGTACCACCCGTGGCGTATCGACGAGAGCGTGCCGGAACGGCACGCATCCCGGATCGATGCGGCGGTCTCGCCGGCGGCCAGGAGTTGATGGGTGGCGACGACGCCGCCGAACCGCTCGGTGAGCTCGTCGAAGGTCATGCGGGACAGTGTCTATCGTGGCGGCGGGCAGAACCCGGCGTCCGAGACGTCTGTGGATTACTACGTCAGCCGTGTGAAAACCGCCCGTGGAAAACGGACAGCCGGCAGACCGTCGTCGGGTCCGCTCCACCGGGCGGTTTTCAGACGACGGTCACTCCAGCAGCTTCTTCTGCACCTTGCCCATGGCATTGCGCGGGAGGGACTCGACGAACCGGATCTCGCGCGGCCGCTTGTGATTCGACAGCTCGCCGGCGACGAATTCGATGAGCTCGGTGTCGGCGACCTGGTCGCCGACGACGTAGGCGACGATGCGTTGGCCCAGGTAGTCGTCGGGGACGCCGATCACCGCCACCTCGCGGACCGCCGGGTGGGCGAGCAGGACTGTCTCGATTTCGCCGGCCCCGATGCGGAACCCGCCGGACTTGATGAGGTCGGTCGCTCGTCGGCCGACGATGCGGTGCATCCCATCTTCGTCGATGACTGCGACGTCACCGGTCGCGAAAAAGCCGTCCGGAAGCCAGGATTCGGCAGTCGCATCCGGCCGATTGAGATATCCGGACGCCATCATCGGGCCGCGGACGTGGAGATCGCCCACGCTCTCGCCGTCGTGGGGTAGCGGCTTGCCGTTCTCCACCAGCCTTGTCTCCACGTGGGCGAGCGGGAGTCCCACCCATCCGGGCCGGCGCTGTCCGTCGACGCGCGTGCTGACGGTGATCAGTGTTTCGGTCATGCCGTAACGCTCGACGATCTCGTGACCGGTGAGCTCGTGGATCCGCTCGAAGACCGGCACGGGAAGCGGGGCGCTGCCCGACACCAGGACTCGCGCCGACGACAGCGTCTGTGCCGCAGTCGGATCGGCGGCGACGCGGTTCCACACCGTCGGGACGCCGAAGAACATGGTCGCGCCGGATCCGGCGGCACCGGCGTAGGTGTCCGCGGTCGGGGTGACGGTGTGGATCAGTCGCCCGCCCCGTCGCAGGGGACCCAGGACCCCCAGGATCAACCCGTGGACATGGAACAGCGGAAGACCGTGCGCCAGAGTGTCGTCGGCGGTCCACAGCCACGCATCGGCGAGTGCGTCGAGACCCTCGGCGATGCTCTGCCTGGTGATCGGAACACCTTTGGGGAGGCCGGTCGTGCCGGAGGTATAGAGGATCAGTGCGGTCGAATCGGCGTGCGGTTCCGGGTGACGGTGCCACGATTTCGCGTAGCGGCGGACCGGGATGACAGGAATGGTGGGTTCGGCGGGGGCCTGCCCGAGCCACGCCTGTGCCCCCGAGTCCGCGAGGATGTGCTCGAACTCGCGCGGCCCGGAGTCGGGCGGAACGGGGACGACCGGCACCCCGGCGATCAGCGCGCCCACCACCGCCAGCACCGTCTCCACCGTCGGCGTGGCCAGTACCGCGACGGTTCGGGCGCCGGCGATCCGTTCGGCGACTGCCGTCGCGGCCCCGACGAGGTCCTCGCGCGACAGCTTGTCGTCGCCGACACGGATCACGGCGGGATCGTCCGGTGCGGTGGGGGTCAGGGTGGGCAGCAGCACGTGTTCACTGTGCCACGACGGGTCCATCCCGCCCGTCACCTGCGCAGATCGCCGAGGTCACACGGCGTGCGCCGCTCACGCCGACCGCCGTCGGCGGTGGGACACCCCGACCCGCACTCCTGAGCGCATGCCCTCGGCGCCGGTGGCATGATCTCGTGCACACGCAGCGACCGATCGGGGGCAACGATGTCTGAGCGCTTTCACCTGAGCACCATGCGCCTACGAGACCCGGCCGAACCGGGCCGGACGGCCAGCACGCTCGAGCTCTTCTTCGATCTGGTCTTCGTGGTCGCGGTCAGCATCGCAGCCGTCCAGCTCCATCACGCACTCACCGAGAACCACATCGTCGACGGGGTGGTGTCGTACGCCTTCATCTTCTTCGCCATCTGGTGGGCGTGGATGAACTTCACCTGGTTCGCGACATCGTTCGGCACCGACGACTGGCTCTACCGGGTGCTCACCTTCGTCCAGATGGCGGGTGTGCTGGTGCTGGCCGCCGGGATCGAGCCCGCCTTCGTCGACCACGAGTTCACCCTGGTCGTGTTCGGCTACGTGGTCATGCGCGTCGCGATGGTCGCGCAGTGGTTGCGCGCTTCCGGCTCTGCCGGAGACCGCCGCCGGACGACCCGGCTCTATGCCGCCGGGATCGCCGTCGTCCAGATCCTGTGGCTGCTATGGCTGCTCGTACCGTCGGGAGCAGCCGCAACCATCGGGTTCGTGATGCTCGTCGGTGCCGAGCTCGCGGTGCCGGTGGTCGCCGAGAAGCAGGGAAACACTCCGTGGCATCCGCATCACATCACCGAACGGTACGGACTGTTCACGCTGATCCTGCTCGGCGAGAGCCTGTTGGCGTCGTCGAACGCCATCATCGAGGCGCTGCACAACGAACAGGAGCTCGCCCCGCTGATCTCGATCGCGATCCTCACGTTCATCGCGACCGCCGCGCTGTGGTGGATCTACTTCTGGCCGCCGCACCACCGGGCCATCGGATCGCTCGCCGACTCCCTCCGGTACGGATACGTCCACTACTTCGTCTTCGCCGCTGCTGGTGCCTTCTCGGCCGGTATCGAGGTCGAGATCGACGTCCTGACCCACCACAGCGAGTTGACGGAAACCCAGGCGTCGTTCACGGTCACGATCCCCATCGCGGTCTTCATCTTGGTCATCTGGTGGATTGCTCTGCGCGCCAACGCCGATCGCGTGGTGAACACCGTGGTACCGGTCGGTGCGCTCCTGGTCCTGCTCGACCCGGTCATCCCGGTCCCGTTCGCCTTGACCGCCGTCTTCCTCGTCGCGATCGTCGTCGTCCTGGTCCTTCGACCACCGCTCACCACGGCCGGCGACCCGCACGTGTGACTACCGCATCGCCGCCATGATGCCGGTGAGCAGCCAGCTGCGTAATCGCGCGGTGCTCCAGTTCCGTTCGACGGTGAAGTAGCGATGGGTCGCCGGGCCGGTGAGATAGCTCAGTATGTCGGCGAATTCATCGACCCGGGTGTCGGAGATCAGGCCCCGGTGGACGAACCAGTGGCAGCCGGTGTGCACGTCGTCGAGCCGGCGGAGCTCAGACCGCTCTAGCTGTTCGCCGATGGCCGGGTCGGTGTCGGCCGCCAGCGTCGCGGCATGCCATAGATCGGCGATCCGGCTGTTCGCGGCGACGACGTGGTCGACGTACCGCCCGATGGCGCGATCGGTGTCGGTGTCGTTCATGATCGCGATGAACTCGGGTCGCTCGAGCAGCGAGACGAACTTCTCGTCACCGGTGAAGGCGCGTTCGAGGACGGCGGTCATGAGGGACGCTTTCGACCCCGCCTGATGCACGGTGCCGACGGACACCCCGGCCTGCTGCGCGATCTGCTGCACTGTGGTCCGCGAATATCCCTGCTCGACGAACAGCGCCTGGGTGGCGTCGAGGATGCGTGTCCGCGTCTGCGCGGCGCTGATCGCGCGCTTACGCGGTGTGTAGGGGCGTTTGCTCACGCCGGCCTCCGGTCGGGTCGGACTCCAACGACAACGATAGTAGTGGCGTTGCTGGGCTTCGCCCAAAGGTCGATCACGGTCCCCGAATTCACTTAGCCCGCTGAAGTGCAAAGATGGGACCGATTACGCGAGAGTGATCATCCGTCGTCTAATTTGGTTAGAGTCGAGCTCTATCCAAATGGAGGATCGATGTCGACCATTCTGCTGTGCGCCACGCCGCTGGCCGGACACGTCGGTCCGCTCACCGCTGTCGGACGTGTGCTCGCGGATCGGGGTCACGAGGTGATCATGCTGACCGGCTCGCGTTTCGCCGACCGGGTTGGCGACGCCGGGCTGACCGTCGAATCGCTGACCGGAGTCGCCGATCTGGACGAACGTGACCCCGACAGCTTCACCCCCGACCGGCATCGGTACCGCGGACTGGCGCTCTCGCGCTACCAGGTCGAGCGGACGTTCATCGCGCCGCTGCCGGAGCAGGCGACGGCGGTGACATCGGTCCTCGGCCGCCGGAGTGTCGACGTGATCGTGTGCGACGGAACCTTCGCCGGGATCATCCCCCTGTTGTCCCGGCCCCCGGGCCGGCGGCCTCCGGTGATCGGTGTCGGCACCATGCCGCTCGCTCAGTCCAGTCCCGACGTCGCCCCCTTCAACAGTGGCTTGCCGCCGATGTCCGGTCCACTGGGTCGGCTCCGTAACCGGTTGGCTCACATGGCAGTACGACGGGTGTTGTTCGCGTCCACGCAGTCCTCGGCGCGCGACCTGGTCCGACGGGCCGGGGGCTCGCTTGATCATTTCGTCCTCGACCTGTCCAGGGCGTTCGACCGTTTCGTTCAGTTGGGCCCGGCCGAATTCGAGTATCCGCGATCAGATCTCGCGCCGAACACGGTGTTCGCGGGGCCGGTGTTCCCTGGCGGTGCTGTTCCCCCGCCGCCGTGGTGGTCGGAGATGGTCGACGACGACCGCCCGATCGTTCACGTCACCCAGGGCACGCTCGACAACGACGACTTCTCCCAACTGATCGAACCCGCCGTCGCCGGGCTGGCCGAGATGGACGTCCAGGTCGTCGTGACAACCGGCGGTGCGGACCCGGATCCCGTGCCGCGGAACGACAACACGCGGGTCGCGCGGTTCCTCGACTACGACGCCCTGTTGCCGCGCACATCGGTGCTGATCACCAACGGCGGCTACGGCGGAGTGCTGCAGGCACTGCGCCACGGCGTGCCCGTCGTCGTCGCACCAGGGGGTGAGGACAAGCCCGAAGTCGCGGCTCGGGTGGCGTACTTCGGGGTCGGCGCAGATCTGGGGACCCGGCGACCCGCTCCTGCGGACCTCGCCGCGACGGTACGCCGCATCCTGGCCGACGACGGCGTTGCCGTTCGGTGTCGGCAGATGGCGCATGCGATCGCCGGTTACGACTCGACCCAGACGATCGTGACCGAAGTCGATCGGGCGGTTCGTCGATCGACCCGCTCATCCTGACCCGCCGCGCGGTCTGTGTCATCCGGATACCCGAATGTCGGCGCATCTGCCGACGACAACCGAGAAAGAGAGCCCGACATGAGTGATGCACGAGCAGTCATCGACGCGCACATCGATGCCTTCAACGACCGCGCACCGGAGAACGAACCATGGTCCGCCGATGCGGAATTGGTCTCGCCGGGTGGGGTGTTCACGGGACGGGAGGGCGTACTGGGTTTCCTGTCCGTCTTCCAGGGCGCCTTCTCCGACGGTCGCCTCACCGTTGGTTCGTATGTCGTCGACGGCGACAACGCCTCGGTGGAGGGCACGTTCGACGGTGTCCACGACGGTGTGTTGCAGAGTCCGTCGGGTCCGGTCGAACCCACCGGACGGCCTGTCTCGTTCCGATGGAGTGCGACCTACCGGATCGACGGCTCGGAGCTGATGTCCGAGCACCTGTACTTCGATCAGCTCGACTTCCTCGGGCAGCTGGGTGTGCTCCCCGGATGAGTCGTGCTCGGCGCCGGTTGATCAGGGTCTTCGCGGCTGCGCTCGTCGCCGGTCCGATCGTCTCGGGTACGCAGGGAATCGTTTCGGCGGCACCGGTATCCGCGTCGGCGTCGGTGATCAGCAGTGTGGCGGTCGGGCCGCAGCGGCACGATCTGGTGATCCGTTCGGCTGCGATGGGCCGGGACGTGCCGGTGAGTGTGTTGCACCCGGCGCACTCCCGGTCGCGCGGGACGCTGTATCTCCTCGACGGGGGCGGCCGCAAGACGGCGATCAGCGACTGGATTCGGGAAGCCCGCGCGGACAGGTATTTCCGCGACAAGGACGTCAATGCGGTGCTGCCCGGCGGCCAGGGGGCGTTCTACACGAACTGGCAGCACGACGACGCGACGTTCGGGCGTCCGCAGTGGGAGATCTTCCTGACCGTCGAACTGCCGTCGCTGATCGACGGCCGGTTCCACGGCAACGGGCGGAACGCGGTCGCGGGCCTGTCCATGGGCGGCCAGGCCGCGTTCACACTCGCGACGCGCCGGCCGGGCCTGTACACGGGCGTCGGTTCCATCAGCGGTTGCCCGTTCACGACCGGCCCGGTGCACGAAGGGCAGATCCGAGCCGCGATCATCCGGGACGGTGGGGATCCCACCAACATGTGGGGTCCGTGGAACGCGCCGGGATGGGCCGACCACGACCCGGGTCGCCGCCTGCCGGCCCTCGTCGGGAAGCGCGTCTTCATCGCGTCCGGGACCGGCGCGCCCGGCCCCCTCGATCAACGCACCCGGCTCGACCCGGGCCGGCACCGTGGGGAGAAGATCGCGACGGGAGCGGTGCTCGAGAACTCGGTCAACGCGTGCTCGAACGAGTTCGCTCGCCGGATGAGGTCCGAGGGACTGCAGCCGGTCGTCCATTTCCGTGCGATCGGAACGCACGCATGGCCCTACTGGGCCGACGATCTGCCCGTGATGTTCGCCGCACTCGCACCCGGTCTCTGACAGCCCACGAGTGACTTCGCGCCATTCCGGGTACACCGCCCGTATGGCTGACAACGACCCCGCCCGCAAACCGTTCAACCCGCAGAACCCCGACCCGTCCAGCACGGCGGGACTCGAACCCGGCGGCGGGGTGGCGCCCGGTGACACACCGCCGGCGGAATCCGCGGTCGGTGGAGAGGAGCACGAACCGCCGCAACGCAGGCGTGCCGGCGGCGTGATCGTCATCGCCGTCGCGGCGATCATCTTTCTCATCGTCGCGCTCGGTCTGATCGGCCGCGCCGTGGGGCTCTTCTAGGGTTCAGCGTCGTCACCCGGCGTCGACGGGCAGCGGACGCACCGCCAGCGGATCGCCAGCGCGATCTCACCGATGCCGACGACGAAGAGCACGGGTTGTAGGAAGAAGAACACCTGCAGCAGCGCGATCTGGATGATGATCCAGACCATCAGCGACGACCCGGCGAGCAGGCCGCCGATGATGCCCAACCGCGCGGGCACGGACGGGACGGCGGCGACCACGGCAGCCACCAGGTGGGGTAACGCGATCACGGCGATCAGTGCGACACCGGGAGCGGTCCAGGTCTCGAACGGCGTGTGGGTGAGCCACTCCCGCGGCATCGACCACTGATCGGTCATGAGAGCCGAGCCCCCGGCGAGTGCCGACAACGACACGAACAGCTCCATCCCGGCGAGCGTCCACGCCGTGCCGGTCCGTCGGTTCCCGATCCCCCGTTCGTCGAAGGAGTCGGCAGGCGCGGTCATGGTCGGAAGTCTGCACCGTCCGAGAGCCTCTGTCGTGAGGCAAAGGACACCAACTGAGCCGCACGTCGGCCACGGCGGCGGTGTCAGGGGCGCACCCAGCCGTCGGCGATGAGCTCGACCAGCAACTGGGCCTTGTTCCCGATCGGCCGGCCGGCTTCCTCGTAGCGTCGGGCGACACGCCGATAGTGCTCGCGCACCGTGCTCTCGGCGATCTCGTGGATACGCGACGTCTGACGCAGCGTCGCACCCAATGTGTAGGTCTGCAGGATCTCCAGCTCCCGTTCGGTGATGCGCACCCGGTTCGCGAGTGTGGGTGCGGACGGCGGGGTCGGCGGTCCCACCGCAGTCTCGAGCGCCCGCTGCAGCTCGTCCTCGGCGGCCGGGGCCCGCGGTGAGACACGGATGTGATCGAAGCCCGCGACCCCGTTGCCCACGAAGATGACCTTGACGGTGCGCAGCGATGCCACCCGCCGGACGAATCCGAGCATCGCGGCCGACCGCACCAGAATCGCGCTCGGATTCCGTAGGGCAGCGAGCTGGGCGGGTTCGACGACCGTCGCGTCGTAGCCGGCGCTCTCCACGAGAGCGGCCAGGGCGGCGTCGAAGATGTCGTGCTCGGCAACGACGGCCGTGATTCGCCGCTCCGGACTCGGCGCGGCAGTGGGCCCGGTGCCGGGGGTCGCCGACCGGGGGGCGTCGTTGAGGGGTACGGACACGTGCCGGGATCTCCTGTCGACTTCGATTCGGCCGAGAGCTGTGAGCCGAACACACGGCGGGACTCTCTCGGATGATCGACATGGCTCGCGATCGGGCATCGAGAATTTATTTCACGAACGCCAACTTCTTCAGCCTCACGAACATGAGACGGTTTGTCAGCGGTATCTCGGACCCGGTGTGGTGATTTCAGGGTAAATAATCACCTTGTCGTCCGATCGGATGCGTGATCGCGCACACCGAGGACATATCGGGCATGATCATGCCTGTGCCGACCGACATGCGGGTCCTCGTCGCCTCCCCGCTGGGACACGTGGTCGCGGTGCCGCTGACCAAGGCGCTCGACCAGGCCACGGTCACCGTCGCCACCGGCCGCGACGAGTTCGTCCAGTGCATCGCCGGCAACGTGCGATTCGACGTCGTGGTGGCGGATCTGATCTGGAACCGACCCGACCTGGAATGGACCTTCGACGGACTCGACGTCATCGACACCCTCGACCACCATGACCGGCACGCGCCGGTTGTCCTGGCGACCCAGGGACACGGGCTGGAACAGGACCATCTCGACGAGGCGCGGTTGCGCGACGAGGTCGCGGGGGTCATCGCCAAATCGGACGGTTTCGCGACGCTGGTCGGTGTTGTGCGCTCGGTGGCGCTCGGCCAGGCCCTGCCCAGGGCCGCGTCGGCGCGCCGTCCACCGCTCTACGAGTTGTTCGATGGTCGGCGCGGCCATACCGCGGGCCGTCTCGCGGGGGCGATTGCGTCGGGCAGCGCCTCGGACAACGCCTCATTGGCCCGCGCCGCCAAGGTGTCGCCGAACACGGCGAACAAGGTGACGAGCCACTACCTCGGGCCCATCATCGTCGAGCGCGGTGAGCACGACGCATCGCTGCCGATGACCCAGGCCGCCGTCTACCGGTGGTGCGGCCTACACGCGCGATACCTGATCAGCTGGTGCCGACGCCACGGGCACTCCGACGTCCTCGGATCGATGCCCACGTGATCAGTTCGGTTGATCAGTTCGCGTGAACCCCGACGGTCCGGTCTCGCGCTGGAGGCGTCGCGGATTCCGGCACGGTGATCCCGCTCCGCTCGCCGAACCACCGCAGGATCTCGACACCGGCGAGGGCCCCGGTGTCGGCGGTGATCGTGAGCCCGGGCGCCGACCAGCCGAGCGCTTCCAGCTCACCGTGCCGCGGGCGGATCGCGTGATCGGCGGCGAGCAACAGGTCGGTGTCGAGCCAGCCGTCGCCGGCCGCGCAGAGCACTGCCGAGTCGTCGAGGGTGCCGTCAGCGACGAGCCGTCGCCGGACTTCGGCGATGGCTGCTGACTTCGTCACCGGCTGCGGGGTCGCATAGATCTTGCGACCCTGCTGGGAAGCCGTCCAGCCCCGTGCGTCGCACCACTGCTGCCATTGTTCGAGGAACTCCGGCGGTTGGACCGCGGGGTCGACGACCAGGTAACAGAAGAGGTCGTCGGCGGTCCGCAGAGCCGTGACCCAGGAGTCGTCGATGCGTGTTCGGAGTTCGTCGCGGACCTCGTCGAGGGTGGCGCCCGCGCGGGTCACCTCGCGGTCGATGTGCGCACGCCATTCCGGATCGTCGGCGCCGTCGACGAGGATCCGGCCACCGTTGCTGACCACGGCGTGGCGAAATGGGCTGCCCGGCAGATCGATCCGGGAAAACTGTGCCGGGGTGCGAGTGGTCGTCGGTACGACGACGACCTCACGTGCCAGACGGGTCATCAGTTCGACGGCGGTCGTGGTCATGTACGAGAGCGGCGCATCGCGGTAGATCTCGACGCACACGGTCTCCAGGGTCGCGAACTGCTCGTCGCCCATGGCGGCGCGTGAGTAGATCATGGTCCGGTCGAGATCGGTGGCGACCAGCGCGTTCACGAGTCCTCCTTGATGAGCCCGACACACGAGTACGCGAGATCGGGCGAGACCTCCACGGGCACATCTCGTTCGGCGGCGAGCAACCGGATGTGTCGATGTTCGGGCAGATCGTCGGCGCGCACCAGGATGCGCCACGGTACGCGACGCAGCAGCACCCGCGTCGTCTCGCCGACGCCGGGCTTGACCAGGTTGATCGACGACAGGCCGTATTCGGTCTGGATCTGCTCCACGGAGCGCCAGCCGGACCAGTCGGGCCGGCGTGACTCCGGCGTCATCGCCGACACCGTCGCCCGAACTCGGTCGGCGACTGCATCGAACTCGGCGCTGACGGTGTCCAGGAACAGTCCCGAGACATCGAAGTCGGCGAGATGGCGGTAGAACTTCGCTCCGTGGAACTCGCCCGGACCGATGTGGTCGGCGTTCAGGACGGTGCGCGAGACCAGGCCGGAGACAGTGGAATTCAGGCAGGCGGAGGCGATGAGGAAGTCGTCCCTGGTGCCGAACAGGGTCGTGCAGGAGCCGGAGTCGGCCAGCACCGCGAGTTCGTCGTGCAATTGCGGCCGCCCGGCGCGCGCGTACTCGTCGACAGCGGCGGTGAGCTCGCGCTGGATGGCGCCCTTGCCGGTCCAGCCGTCGACGAAGACGACCGACTCCGCCGGGTGCCGCGCCACGATGTGATCGAGTGCGACGGTGTCGATCCCGCGGGCGCGCACGATCGAGATCGTGTAGTGCTGGGGTTCGATGCCGTGGACGGCCGCCATCCACCGTCGGATCAGGATGCCGACCGGGGTGCCGGCCCGCGCCAGCGACACCAGCGTCGGCGTGGAATGCCGCTCGGCCAGGATGAGTTCGGACACCACGCCGACGGCTTCCGCGAGGCGCTGGGCCGAGGACCGTAGCGTCGCATGGAAGAGTTCCTGGTACTCGCGGCCGGGTTGATACTCGATCGGCAGCGACTCCGCGTAGTGGGCCTGACCGGACTGGATTCGGCGTTCCCGTTCGCGCAGTTCACCTTCCAGCGCCACGTCGGACAGGTCTTTGAGCAGCCAGGTGACCTCGTCGGCCGCGTACGAACCGAACTCCGGTCCGCACAGCGGTGGCGTGGTGGTGGCGATGTCCATCAGCGCACCGCCTCTCGGGTTCGTGCCAGGGAACGTTGGTCGGTGGCGGGCACGACGGCCAGCACCACCGGGTGCCCGGCGGCGGTGAGGACGTCGATGAGTCCACCGGGCGCACGCAGCTCATCGGTGTCGGCCGGCGAGTCGACGATCAGGACGACCTGCGGGTCCGGATGGTCGACGGAGGACACGTTGTAGACATACCTTGGCGTCTCCGGATCGGGTTCCGGTGCGGTGAACCGGAATCCGCGCCGGAGTGGATAACCCGGGACGTCGTGCACCTGGGCCGGCGACCTCGTGGTGGTCTGGTATCCGGTGGCGAAGCCACGACGCTCCAGCGACTCGGCGATGCACAAGGGTGCGTACATCAGTTCCTCGTGCCCGATCACGACAACCGGGCGCCGCGGATCGAGTTGTGCCGCCACGGTGTCGGCGGCCGCGGTCGCCGCTCGCCGGAAGCCCGTCGAGTCGGTGCGGAGAATTCCGTGCCGGCCGCCGTCGGGAACTGCCGCCGGCCAGTCGAGGGCCACCGCGACCAGGCCGCCGCGCCGGGCTGCCACCGGGTTGAGCTCGTCGGACCCGAGCTGCCACACCTCGTCGAGGAGGTCCGGGGGAAGGGTGATCGAGCCGTGCGCGAGCGCCACGTAAGCGACATCGACGCCGAGTTTCGCTGCGAGATCATCGCATTCCGACTTCTGCGCGGGGGTACGCATGTCGACCAGGGACGCCACGACGAACCGCTTACGAGGACGGTCCGCGACGATGGCCTCGATGGCGCCGAGCGCGGTCTTGCCGGTGGAGATCTCGTCGTCGACCAGGATCAGCACCTCGTCCGGCGCCACGGGGTCGAGAAATGCGGAATCGCTGGGCTGCAGCAAATGCGTCGTCGCATGTGAATGCCCTTCCTCGAAGGTGCCCGTCACCACCACATCCGGGCGTCTGCGCCGCGTCGAGTGCAGATACCGGGATGCGGAAATGCGTTCGGCGACACAGTGTCCGAGACCGGTCGCGGTTTCGGCGAAGCCGAAGACGACGGCGTCGCGCGCCGCATTCGCACCGATCTCGGCGATGATCGCGGCGCCCAGATCGTCGGCGGCGCCACGGACAATGGCGGGCGAGGTCGGGATGTGCTTGCCCAGCACGGTCGAGACCAGCAGATGAGCACGGCGTCGGTTGTGGCGCAGGCCGAGTGAGACGAGGTCGCGGACCGTGTGTCCCGAAGTGTCGCCGGCGTCGGTGATCTCGACGCCGAAGCGTTCGGTCACCCAGTCGATGCCGACGGTGTCCGGATCGTTCACGAGTTGGCCTGCCCGGGCGAGGCGAGCGCGGTGAGCAGGTCGACGAACGAAACCCCCTGGCGGGTCACGCCGAAGGCGGCAGCGCGATCGATGACCCGCAAGGCCCAGTTACGGTGGGGCTTCAGCTCGTTCATCTTGTTGCGGTACGACGACGCCCGTACCCCGCCGGACTCGCCGGCCAGGATGTCGAGTGCATCGTGATACTCCTCGTGGGTGACCGCCGACAACGCGTGTACCGCGGCGACATGCGCGGGGTGGATGACGGTCTTGCCGTGCAGGCCGTTGGCGCGGTCGAGGGTGATCTCGCGAAGCAGACCGTCCATGTCGCGGCTGACGAGCTGCTGCCGGAAGTAGACGGCGTCGTTCTCGCGGAACGGCGTGTGACGCAACATGGGCTGGAACATGCGCTCGTGGTCGGCGAAGTACTCCCACACCGGCCCCGTCACGACGAAGCCGCTCTCGTCGCTGCGGCCGAGATGGTTGACGATGCCGGCGATCACATCGGCCGCGACCCGGACGTCGTAGATGGTCAGGTCACGATCCCGGCGGATGCCGAAGTGACTACAGATGTCGGTGGCACCGATGCGCACGGCGAGCACGTGGTCGCGGTGCGCGCTCAGGAGCGACGCGAGGGCGGTCAACTCGTCGTCGCGGGTCTCGCGGTGCACGACCGCGGCCGACTCGAGAACCGGCATGACCCAGAGGTGCTTGTCGAGGATCTGTCCGGCAGCGGCAACGGCGTCGAGGGCCTCGGGTGCATTCTCCGACGAGAACTTCGGGATGACGAACCCGGTCAGCACCGACGGGGTGTCGAGCGCGGTGGCGATCGGCACTATCCGGTCGGCCGACCGCGGACGGACGAACAGCAGCATCGGCCGGCACGGGTTCGCGGCGATACCGCGCAACGCGGCCACGGCGTGCTCGATCGCCTCCGCCTCCTCGTCGTCGGCGACGGCGTCCTCGAGGTCGATGACCATCGAGATCACACCCTCGGCGCGGCGTCGGCGGATGACCTCGGCGAGATCGGGCCGGGTTGCCGGGACGTACAGGGTGGCGCCCAGCGCGACGGCGAGCCGCTGCGCCGGCCAGGTCGGCTCGATCGGCTCGGGCTGTCGGTAGAACAGGGAGTTCGAGACCGACGGCTCCAGGTGGTCGAAGTGCCGGATCGTCCCGGGCTCGAGACCGGTGTCGTCGTGTCGTGCAGTGGTGGTCATCCTGCGGCCACCTGTCCTCTCATCCGCGAAACGATCTCGGTGATCCGGTCGTCCACCGCACGCAGCTGCGTCAGGTAGCTCCAGTAGTCGGGGTGGATACGATCCAGGACCCCCTTGGCGCGCTCGATCCGGTCGGCCTGAGCATCGAGGACCGAGCCCCATTCGTCAACCAGACGGTGATTGACCGCAAAGTGCTGGGCGTCGCGCAGGCGAAAGCGCACGCGCTGCTCCGCGCCCCGCGGGTCGGCGCGCACCTCCCGCAGGAGGCGCAACCGGTCGAGCACGGCGTCGACGGCCTTTTCCGCGACGGCCAGGTCGTCGCGGGCGGCGTCGGCGCGGCCGATGGCCTGGTCGGGGGCAGCATCGACCATCGCGCGGGCGGCCGCGAGCTCGGCGTCGGCGTGTTCGAGCCGTTCGTCGACGACCGAGCCGTTGCGCTGTAGATCGAGGGAGCAATCGGCACTGAACTCCCGGCGCAGTGCCGAGAGGGTGTCGGGGAGTTGCGCGCTCCGGGTGGACACCGCGCTCCGGCGCGTTTCCACCGAACGGATGACCTGCTGTGCGCGGTCGGCGAAGGCGGGGGCCTCGGCGAGAAGTTGTTCGAGGCGGCGCGCCGAACTGAGTACGGCTGCCGCGGCGGTCTGCCGGTCACGCAGCCCCGCGCCCTGGTCGAAAGCCGTGAGCGCACGCGCGAGGTCGTCGGTGGCATCCGACACCGACTGCAGTCGTGCCACCGCCGGTGCGGCGTTCTCCAGGGCGGTCATCGCCCGGTTGGCGGCCACCCGGGCCTCGTGGTCCTGGGCATCGGCGGCCCGCACCGTGGCCCGCGCCCGCTCGAGGGTATCGGCGTTGGTCTGGGCGAAGTCGCGCATCGACGCGGTGATAGACCGCAGCGCCTGCGTCGACCGGTCGAGATCCCGGGGGTCGACGCGTGTGCCGGCCGGCGGGGACACCAGCCGGAGGTAGTCCGTCGTCGCCTGGGCGTGCTGCTCGCGGATGTCCGACCACGAGGCGCGCAGGCGCGACCGCGGGTCGAGGGCGGCGGTCACCGCGACGGTTGGATCGATCTCGGCCAGGACTGATTCGGACTCCAGGAACGCTGCCGTCATTTGTTCCGATGATGCAGGTGGCGCGGAATTCGTGCGTGAATCGTTCCCGAACCAACGACGTACGAAGTTTCCGGGCACCACTCGATGCTATCGGCTATTTTCATCTCGGTATGAGGCCGGATTCCCCGGCTCACGGCGGGCTGGGATGCCGAGATGCCGGCAGGTGCCGCGGTGCGGGGATGGCGTCGGGAGACGAACGAGGGATGGTCGATCGGCGGCCTCCCCACGGCGCGAGAGAGGCACGTCGAATGCAGTTGGTACAACGGTCCAAACGCGTGGTGGAAGCCAGGCTGAACAACTCCGCGGTCCGCGCGATCAGCGGGTCGATGGTCGCCTACGAGGGGCAGGTCACCTTCAAATCGGCGGGCTTCGGCGGCGGCGACGGCGTGCTTGCGGGCCTGAAGCAGCGGGCCACCGGGGAGGCGCTGTCGCTCATGGAGGCCTCGGGCAACGGCATCGTGTACTTCGCGCACAACGCCGCCGAGACGACCGTCATCGAGCTCAACAACGAGACCCTGCAGGTGGAGTCCGAGCAGCTGATGGTGCTCAACGGCAACCTGCAGACCAACGTCACCTTCGCCGGTCTGCGCGGAGCGTCGTCGGGTCAGGGTCTGTTCACCACGACGGTGAGCGGCCACGGACAGATCGCGCTGCTGTCCAACGGCGGCCCGCTCATCCATCTCGAGGTGTCACCTCAGTATCCGCTCGTGGTCGACCCGGACGCGTTCGTCTGCGCCCGCGGCCAGTTGAGTCAGTCCTTCGTCACCGATGTCTCCTGGCGGTCGGCGCTGGGACAGGGTGGCGGAGAGGCGTTCTCGTTGCGCTGGGATGGCAGCGGCGTCGTGTCGATCCAGCCGGCCGAGCGGTGAGGGTGAGGTAGCGAGAATGTTCACCAAGGTCAACAGCAAGGTCGTCTCCGTCGACATCGGCCGTACCGGGCCGGTCGTCGCGCGACGCGGGGCGATGCTCTTCTACAAGGGCAACGTGCATTTCCAGCCCCACCAGATCGCGGGGGCCGGCGGTATGGGCGGCGGGATGCCGGGACTGGGCGGCATGGGCGGGATGGCCGGCCGGATGCTCGCCGGCGAGCACGAGTCGACGATGATCGCGCAGGGGCACGGCGAGGTGCACTACGGCTTCCTCGGCATCGAGGTGCACGTCGTGGATCTCGCGGCGGTCGGCGGCACGATCCGGGTCGAGGCGTCGCGGCTGCTCGCCTACGCGGCCAATCTGCAGGCCTCCGTCGTCTCGGTTGCCTCACAGGGCGGTGGTGGCGGCGGTGGTGGCGGCCTGTTCGGTGCATTGCGGTCCGCTGCTGCCGGAGCCGTCACCGGTCAGGGCATGTTCACGACGCAGCTGTCGGGTCCGGGTTCGGCGGTGCTGCTCGGGCACGGCGGGGTCTTCGAGCTCGAGGTGTCCCCGGCCAAGCCGCCGGTGACGGTCGACCCGCAGGCGTTCGTCGGGTCCGCCGGTCAGGTCAACACCAGCCTGCGGTCGGCGATGAGCTGGCGCAACGTGGGCCGAACCGGCGGCGAGGCAATGCAATTGGAGTGCTCCGGACAGGGCATCGTGTACGTGCAGGCATCGGAGGAGAAACTGTGAGCCAACTCAACACCGTGTGGAGTCCGATGAACTTGCCGTCGGACGACAACGTGCCGGACAACAACTACTCCTTCTGCATCGACCTCAACCAGCCGTGGTTCATGTCCAAGGGCGCGATGATCGCCTACTACGGTCAGATGCAGTTCACCGCACTGACCCAGGGTCTGCAGGGAAACATGCTGCAGATGGTGGCGCAGCAGTTCTCCGCCCCGCTGTACCTCGGTGACTACGTCGTCGCCGAGGGCCACGGCAAGCTGATCATCGGCGACCGCGGATACGACATCAACGCTTACGACCTCGAAGACGGCAACCTCACCATCCGGGCAGCCAATCTTCTTGCCTTCCAGCCGAACCTGTCGCTCAACCAGTCGATCGTGCCGGGGTTCCTGACGCTCATCGGCACCGGTAAGTTCCTCGCGTCGTCGAACGGCCCGGTGATGTTCGTCGAACCGCCGGTGCGCGTCGATCCCGAAGCGCTTGTCGGATGGTCGGATTGCCCGTCGCCCAGTCACCACTACGACGAGGCGTGGGTCAACGGTTTCATCGCGGCCGCGGGCCGGCGGATGGGGTTGAACTCGGGCGAGGAGCGCCAGTTCGACTTCACCGGCGCGGGAACGGTTCTCGTGCAATCGAGCGAGAAGGTGCGCGACGACTCGTCGGTCCTGCGCACCATCCAGGGCCATCTCCCCGGCATGTCGGTGCCGAGCCTGCACCAGATCAACCAGCAGATCACCCAGCAACTCGGGCAGCAGCAGGGCTGAGCACGGGTCGTCGAACCAACTGCGCCGCAGGACCTTCGGGGTCCTGCGGCGCAGCTGTTTCTCCGCTCCCTAATCCGAAGGGCGACATAGCCACTGCTCCCTGAGGTGCGAGGAGCGAAAGCGACGAGCCTCGAAGGGCCTGGCGACTCAAGTCACCAAACCCTTCGAGGCTCGCTTCGCTCGCACCTCAGGGGGCAGGGGGAGGCGTTTCGCTCGTACCTAAAGGAGGGAGGCGTTTCGCTCGCACGTCCCAGGAGCGCGCTTCGCTTCGCACCTCTTGGAGGGCAGGTCAGATGTTGACCTTCTCCTCTTCGCCCTTCGCCGCGAGGCGGTTGCGTCGGACGATGCTGGAGATCAGTGCGGCGATGATCAGCGCGACGCCGATCAGGCCGGTGATGATCTCGGGGACGTGGGTGCCGATGGAGTACAGCAGGATGAACGCCAGCGCGCCGATCGCCCAGTGCGCTCCGTGCTCGAGGTACACATACTCCGACAGCGTGCCCTTGCGCACCAGGTAGACGGTGAGCGAACGGACGAACATCGCACCGATGAGGCCGAGGCCGAGGGCGATGATGATCGGATCCGCCGTGATGGCGAACGCGCCGATGACGCCGTCGAACGAGAACGACGCATCGAGGACCTCGAGGTAGAGGAACAGGAAGAAGCCGGCCTTGCCTGTCGCCTTGGCCAGGTCCGACGGGCCCGACTTTCCGTTGGTCTTCTCGATTGCCGCTTTCTCCGCGGCGTCGGTGCCGGGCTCGGCCGCTTCGTCATCTTCCGCGGTCTCGACGTTGAAGTACTCACCGAGGCCGTTGACCAGGATGTAGGTGATCATGCCGAGTGAGCCGGCGATCATGACCGTCGACCGCTCGTCGGGCGCGGCGATGTAGGTCGCAGTGAGGACGAGAAGCGTCATGGCGATGACGACCTCGAGCATCTCCAGCTTGCCGATCTTCTCGAGCGGCCGCTCGATCCAGGTCAGCCAGGTGAGCTCCTTCTGCTCGAAGACGAAGCCGAGGAACAGCATCAGCAGGAACATGCCGCCGAAGGCCGCGATCTGCGGGTGGGCGTCGGTGATGATCGTCTCGTAGCTGGGATCGCCGTTGGGGAAGTACGCCGCATCGTTGGGCGGCGGGTTCAGTGCGAGGTCGAGCGCCTCAACCGGGTTGAGACCCGACGCGAGCCACACGATGACCAGCGGGAACACCAGTCGCATACCGAAGACGGCAATCAGGATGCCGATGGTGAGGAAGATCTTCTGCCAGAACTCGCTCATCCGGCGGAGGATCGTGGCATTGATGACCGCGTTGTCGAAGGAGAGCGAGATCTCGAAGACGCCGAGGATGGCGGTCAGGATCAGCGCTTCGACGCCGCCATAGAGGAAAGCGATGATCAGCGACACGATCGTCACGACGACCGAGAGGCCGAAAATTCTTACTACCACTGGTTTGTGGCCTTTCTAGGGTGCGTGGAAACCAGCCGACCGCATTGTCGGAGAGGAGTGGTGACGCGCGGATGCCGCACCCGTTCGACAACGGGTGCGGCATCCACAAGCACGTTCAGGCGGACAGCCGGAGTCTACGAGAGACTCAGACGTTCACACCGAAGTCGCGGGCGATGCCCGCGAGACCCGAGGCGTAGCCCTGGCCGACCGCGCGGAACTTCCACTCCGACCCATGACGGTACAGCTCACCGAAAACCATCGCGGTCTCGGTGGAGGCATCCTCGCTGAGGTCGTAGCGGGCGATCTCGGCGCCGCCGGCCTGGTTGACGACGCGGATGAACGCGTTGCGGACCTGGCCGAACGACTGCGACCGTGCGTCCGCGTCGTAGATCGAGACGGGGAAGACGATGGAGTCGACGTTCGGCGGAACGCCCGCGAGGTCGACCTTGATGACCTCGTCGTCGCCCTCGCCCTCACCGGTCAGGTTGTCGCCGGTGTGCTCGATCGAGCCGTCGGGCGAACGCAGGTTGTTGAAGAAGATGAAGTGCTGGTCGGAGAGGACTTTCTTGTCCGCGCCGAGCGCGATGGCGCTGGCGTCGAGGTCGAAGTCGGTACCGGTGGTGCTTCGGATGTCCCAGCCGAGGCCGACGGAGACCGCAGTCAGGCCCGGAGCCTCCTTGCTCAGCGAAACGTTTCCGCCCTTGCTCAGGCTCACGCCCATGGTTTGCGCCTTTCTGTTGGTACAGGGTCTCGTGATGTCCGATGTGCCCGATACGGGCCACTCGGAGCAATCGACAACACTCTATGTGAAGGGTCTGGCGCGGTCACTGATTTGGATGGATGACCTGCGCGTTCGCCTCGCTGTGAGGCTCGCGGCGGCAGCGGTTCACCCCGATGCTCCATGTGTTCACGACGAAGACCGCCCACCGGCGGCATGGCCGTCGACTCGAAGTCGTCGGCCGCCTCCGATGGGCGGTCTTCGTCGGATCTGTCGTAACAGGGACTCGCCGAGGCTCAGGCCTCGATGATGAACTCCTCGAGCTGCTGACGTGCGACGTCGTCGGCGAGCTGCTTCGGCGGGGACTTCATCAGGTAGGCCGAGGCCGGGATGACCGGTCCGCCGATACCGCGGTCCTTGGCGATCTTGGCGGCGCGCACGGCGTCGATGATGATGCCGGCCGAGTTGGGGGAGTCCCAGACCTCGAGCTTGTACTCGAGGTTGAGCGGCACGTCGCCGAAGGCGCGACCCTCGAGGCGGACGTAGGCCCACTTGCGGTCGTCGAGCCACTCGACGTGGTCCGACGGGCCGATGTGGACGTTCTTGTCGGCGATCTTGCCGGCCAGCGGACCGTTCAGGTTGGAGGTGACGGCCTGGGTCTTGGAGACCTTCTTCGACTCCAGACGCTCACGCTCGAGCATGTTCTTGAAGTCCATGTTGCCGCCGACGTTGAGCTGGTAGGTGCGGTCGAGGGTGACGCCGCGATCCTCGAACAGCTTCGCCATCACACGGTGGGTGATGGTGGCGCCGACCTGGCTCTTGATGTCGTCGCCGACGATCGGGACACCGGCGTCGGCGAACTTCTGGGCCCACTCGGGGTCCGAGGCGATGAACACCGGCAGGGCGTTGACGAAAGCGACGCCCGCGTCGATGCAGCACTGGGCGTAGAACTTGTCGGCCTGCTCCGAGCCGACGGGGAGGTAGCTGACGAGGACGTCGACCTCGTTGTCCTTGAGGGCCTGGACGATGTCGACACCCGAGCCGTCGGCCTCGGTGATGGTCTCGAGGTAGTACTTGCCGAGGCCGTCGAGAGTGTGGCCGCGCTGGACGGTGACGCCGGTCGGCGGCACGTCGGCGATCTTGATGGTGTTGTTCTCGCTCGCGAAGATCGCGTCGGACAGGTCGAAGCCGACCTTCTTGGCGTCGACGTCGAACGCGGCGACGAACTCGACGTCGCGGACGTGGTACTGGCCGAACTTCACGTGCATGAGGCCGGGAACGGTGGAGCTCTCGTCGGCGTCCTTGTAGTACTGCACGCCCTGCACCAGGGATGAAGCGCAGTTTCCTACGCCCACAATGGCAACGCGCACCTTATTGGGCTCACCCATGGTCGGGTTCTCCTTCTTCTCGCGGCATCGCAGTCGTTCGCTGCGCAACCGGTGTTTTCCGTTGCTCGGGTTCGTCGAGCTGTTCGTCCCGGCTCGGCGTCGAGTCCGGGTCTTGATGTTCGTCATCGGCTCGTCCGGTGGAGGCCGTGGGCCGCCCCGGATCGAACGGTGACCGTTCGCCGTCGGCGAGGTCGTCGTCGAACTGTCCGTCGAACGGGTCTGGCGACCCGTCATGCTGGGAGCTCTCGGCCGCGATCAGCTCGTTGAGCCAGCGGACCTCGCGTTCGCTGGATTCGAGGCTGAGCTGATGCAGCTGACGGGTGTACCGGTCGACGGCCCGGTTGGACCGCCCGACGATCTCCCGCAACCCTTCTCGACGCTCCTCGACCTGCCGCCGGCGTCCCTCGAGGATGCGCATGCGCGCGACCGCCGGGGTGCGGCTGAAGAACGCCAGATGCACACCGAAACCGTCGTCGGTGTAGTTCTGGGGTCCGGTGTCGGCGACCAGCTCCGCGAACCGTTCCCGGCCCGCGTCGGTGAGCTGGTAGACGCGCCGGCCTCGCCGCACCTTCACGCCCAGGGGCGTCTCCGGTTCGTCGATGAGGCCGTCGGCCTGCATGCGACGCAGCGTCGGGTAGAGCGATCCGTACGAGAACGCACGGAAGGCGCCGAGCAGGCCGGTGAGCCGCTTGCGCAGCTCATAGCCGTGCATGGGGGATTCGAGAAGCAGTCCGAGAATGGCCAACTCGAGCACTTCGCCACCCCCTTCGCGGTCCTGCCGATGACTGTCACTACTTCCTCGGATCGATGTGCCGGCACGCTCTGACGAGCCGACACCTCGCTCCGATGTGTTTGCCAATGTATCGCACCGATATAACTGTGTCCACGAGCGGTCGGTCGGCGGGAGGACGGACACCCGACGACGCCGCCACACGGCGATCGACCATCCCGGGTGTGGGTCCGTCGGACCCGCGTGCCGGACCCCGTCGGCCCGACGCCCCGGCGGAGACCACGTACCCTGAGAACCGTGCAACGCCAGATCGTCGACTACGCCCTGCAGCGGCGCGCTCGGCTGTCCTCGGTCCACGCGGGCCGGACCGCCGTTGCCGAGGTCTGCGATGCGAGCCCGTATCTCCTGCGCGCCGCGAAATTCCATGGTCGGCCCAGCACCACGATGTGCCCGATCTGCCGAAAAGAGCAGGTCACGCTGGTGTCCTGGGTGTTCGGCGACCGCCTCGGTCAGGTGAGTGGGTCGGCGCGCAGCAACGAGGAGATCGCCCGGCTCGCGACGACCGCCGAGGAGTTCTCGGTGCACGTGGTCGAGGTGTGCCGGACCTGCAGTTGGAACCATCTGGTCCAGTCGTACGTTGCCGGGCTGCCGCCGCAGACCACGCGTCGCTCCCGACGCGTGGCCAAGTAGCGCGCCGGCCTGCGGTTTTTTGCCCGGGGCGGTGGCCTGCTGTCACAGTGGAGCGGCACGAGGCCAGAGAAGTTGACCGTGCTCGCCGGATGACGAATGTCCGTGCGACCCGGTAGGAAGGTGGACGATGAGCGAGGCAAGTGGTTCTTCGCCCACGCCGCGACGCACCGGAGTCCGACCCGGTCCGGGCGGCGGCGGTCAGAACAGGAGTCAGACAGCGACACGACACCGACGGTTCGCGTGGGCGCTGGGGATCGTGGGCGCCATCGTGCCGGCGATCGTGCTGGTGCTCATCATCGCGTTCGCGGCCATCTACTTCACCGCCGAGATCCCCGAACCGGAGGTGAGCCAGAAGGCCACCATCGTCGACACGTCCGGGCGGACCCTCGCAGACGTCACCTCGCCCGACGGCAACCGCACGGTCGTCCCGTTCGACGAGATCCCCGAGACGATGAAGCAGGCGATCGTCGCCGCCGAGGACCGGGAGTTCTGGACCAACAACGGCTTCTCGCCCCGCGGCCTGTCCCGCGCTGCCATCGGTCAGATCACCGGCAACCAGACCGCCGGCGGTGGCTCGACCATCACGCAGCAGTACGTCAAGAACGCGATCGTCGGTGACGAGGTCAGCTACTCCCGGAAGTTCAAAGAGCTCGCGATCGCCGCGAAGATGAACGACCGGCACGGCTGGTCGAAGGAGAAGATCCTCGAGGCCTACCTCAACACGATCTACTTCGGCCGGGGCGCCTACGGCGTCGCGGTGGCCGCGCAGAAGTTCTTCAACAAGTCGATCACCGACAAGCGTCGCGCCGAGCGCAACCCGCTCACCTTCGAAGAGGCCGCGCTGTTGTCGGCGGTCATCCGCGCGCCGTCCTACTACGACCCGGACACCAACCGCGAGGTCACCGAGGCGCGCTGGCGTTACGTCCTCGACGGCATGGTCGCGACCGGTGCGATCACCCGCGCGCAGGCCGACAACGCGGTCTTCCCCAAGACCGTCAAGGCGCGTGTCAGCGACTCCGACGAGACCCCCGGGCCCAACGGCCTCATCAAGCGACAGGTCCTCGCCGAGCTGAACCGCATCGGCATCACCGACAAGCAACTGCGGACCGGTGGTCTCAAGATCAGCACCACGATCGACCCGCAGGTCCAGAACGGCGTCGTCCAGGCGGCCTGCCGCAAGAACCGGATCTACAAGTGCCCCGAAGGCGAGCTGAACGGCGAACCCGACGACCTGCTCGCGTCGGTGGTGTCCATCGACCCGCAGACCGGCGGGGTGCGTGGCTACTACGGCGGCGACAACCCGGGCGGCTGGGACCTCGCCCAGGCGGGCCTGCAGACCGGGTCGTCGTTCAAGGTGTTCGCGCTCGTCGCGGCGCTCGAACAGGACATCCCGTTGTCGAAGACCTACAGCTCCGCGCCGTTCCAGGCCAGCGGCGGACTCACCGTCGAGAACTCCGACGGTGAGAGCTGCGGTACCTGCAACCTCGCGACGGCGATGAAGATGTCCCTCAACACGGTGTACTACCGCCTGATGATGGACCTCGACGGTGGTGCCCGGGCGGTCGCCGACGCCGCGCACCGCGCGGGTGTGGCCGAGTCCTTCGGCAACATCGAGCACACCCTGCAGGAGGCCAACGGCGAGCCCGAGGGCGGTGTGGTCCTGGGCCAGTATCAGTCCCGGGTCATCGACATGGCCTCGGCATACGCCACGCTCGCAGCATCGGGTGTCTACCACGAGCCGCACTTCGTCCAGAAGGTCGTCGACGCCGAGGGGCAGGTCCTCTACGAGCGCAAGACCGAGGGCAAGCGCGTCTTCCCCGCGAAGGTCGCCGACAACGTCAGCGCGGCGCTCGAACCGGTGGCGGCATACTCCAACGGCAACTCGCTCTACGACTCGTCTCTTGGTTCGCGGCCGTCGGCGGCCAAGACCGGCACCGTCCAGCTCGGCGACACCGGGCAGAACAAGGACGCGTGGATGGTCGGGTACACCCCGCAGCTGTCGACCGCGGTCTGGGTAGGCACCAGCGACGGCACAGCCCTGACGAACTACAACGGCGCGTCGATCTACGGCAGCGGCCTGCCGTCGTCGATCTGGAAGTCGGCGATGGATGCTGCGCTCGAGGGCAAGGAGATCAAGCAGTTCCCGGAGCCGGAATCGGTCGGCGGCGTGGCGGGCGTGCCGTATGAGGCACCGGCCACCACGTACGCGCCGTCGCAGCCCCGGCGTGGGCCTTCCATACCGAATTTCGACATCCCCGACCAGGGCGGTGACGGCAACCTCACCCTCGCACCAGGCGTGACGATCCCGATCCCGGGCGCTCCGCGCAACGGCGGCGGTGGTGGCGCCGGCGGCGGGAACAGCCCCGGTGGTGGCGACGGTGGTGGCGACACCGGCGGTGGCGACGGTGGCGACCTCGGCGGGATACCCGGCGGCGGTGGAGACGGTGGCGGAGGAGTCCCTGAACCGCCCATCGGCTGACCCGGACCCGGCCGACTCCGCGGCGAGCGGCTCTGAACCCGTCTGGGACAGCCCTGCACCACTGGCGAGCGATCAGCGTGACGACGATACACGCATCTTGCCGACGCGCACGGACGGTCTGGTGCGAGAGGCGAGTTCGCTCGTCGGCGGGCCGGTCGGGGCGCACGCCGTCATCGGGCGCGGCCGGCATCTGACTCCGCTGCGGGTGCTCTTCGCGCTCGCGTTGTGCGGACTCGCGCTCGGCTGGTTCGGCAAGGCCGGGTGCCTGCAACAGGCGCCGGCCGACTCCGGGGCCGCCGGCGCGAGCGCCGAGATGCGGCTCGACTGGGACGATCAGCGTCAGTTCACCAACCTCTGCTACTCCGACGTGATCAGCCTGTTCGGGGCGGAACGCCTCAACCGGGGAGCGCTGCCCTACCGCGACTTCTGGTTCCAGGAGGGCTCCGAAGGCGAGACCATCAAGCGGTACATGGAGTATCCGGTCGTCACCGGGATGTTCATGTACGGCGCGGCGCAGCTGACGCAGGGCTGGGTCTGGGCCGAGGCCAACTGGGGTGTCCCCGGCGCGCTCGACGTCGTGCTGTTCTTCACCATCGCCGCCCTGGCGTTGGCGGCGTTCTGGCTCGTGACCGTCTGGGCGACGGCCCTCACCGCGCGAACCCGCATGTGGACGGTATGGCTGGTGGCGCTGTCCCCCCTCGTCGTCGTCCACGCGTTCACCAACTTCGACGCCATCGCCACCGCGGCCGTCGCGGTGGCCCTGCTGGCCTGGTCGCGGGAGAAGTTCTGGGTGGCCGGCCTGTTCATCGGGCTCGGCGCGGCCGCGAAGCTGTATCCCGCACTCCTGTTGGTGGTGCTGGGTGCGCTCTGTCTGCGCAGCGGGAGAGTCCGCGAGTTCGGGATCACGGCTGCGACGGCGATCGGCGCCTGGCTGGCGGTCAACCTGCCGATCCTGATCCCGTACCCGACGGGGTGGTGGGAGTTCTTCCGATTCAACGGCGATCGGTCGGCGGACCCCGACACCATCTACCGGATCGTGGCCGACTCGGCTGGTTTCACATGGAACATCGGTTATCTGAACGCGTTGTCGGTGGGTCTGACGGTCGCCGTGATCGCGGCGGTGGCCGCGATCGGAATCCTCGCGCCGCACCGACCCCGCGTGGCCCAACTGACCTTTCTCGCGGTGGCGGGCTTCCTGCTGGTGAACAAGGTGTGGAGTCCCCAGTACTCGCTGTGGCTGGTTCCGCTTGCCGTGCTTGCCATTCCACATACTCGACTGCTGCTGGCCTGGATGACGCTCGACGCCCTGATCTGGGTGCCGCGGATGAGTCTGTTCCTCGAGGCCGAACGTCGCTGGCTTCCCGACCAGTGGTTCACCGCAGCCGTCGTGCTCCGCGGACTGATGGTGCTGGTCCTCTGTGCCGTCGTCCTCTGGCAGATCTGGCATCCGCGCGACGACCTCGTCCGCCGCGGGAACGACGGCCGATGGTACGACGACCCGGCCGGTGGTGTCCTCGACGGTGCTCCCGACCGGATCGGCCGCCGGGCGAGGACGCTCGGCACGGCGGATGGTCCTCGGGAACCGGCCCCGGTGGGCGGATGACGGTCACCGAACGCGACGGAACCGAACCGGGCCCCGCTGCGTCCAAACGACCATGAAGCACACCACACTCGCTCTCCCCGACGATCTCACCGACTGGCTCTCGGCGGGCGACCGGGCCGCCGAACTGCACTCCGACACCGTCGCCGTCGACCGGCAGTGGTGGACGGACGCGCTCGCCGAACACGGGCTCCCGGATTCGTTGCTCGGCAACAAGATCAGCAGAGCAGACCTGTTCGCGCTGGGGTCTCGGGCCACCGACTCGCCCGACGACGCGATTGCGTTGCTGTGGAACGTCGTCGCGTTCTGTCTCGGCCGCCGCACCTCCGACGGCAAGAAGCGGATCGCCGCGGTGTCCGCCGACCGGAAGTACCTCGGCGGGCTGCTGAGAGACGCGGCCGAGACGGGCCGCGAGGAGCCCGGCGCGGCGTATGCGATGCTTCGGCCCGACAAGGGCGGCAACATGATCGAGCGTCTGGGTCCGGCCGGTTTCACCTGGTTTCTCTACTTCGCGGGCGCCGGGGAGCCGAAACATCCGAGTCCGGTCCTCGAGAGCAAAGTGGCCAGGTCGCTGCGCCGTGCCGGCTGGCGGGACCTTCGCGAGTCGACGTGGACCGCGGCCGATTACGTCGCCTACTCGAGGGTCGTCGACGGGTGGCGTGCGGATGCGGGCATCGACCGCAACGACGTCATCGTGCGGGGCCTCTTCGCCATCTCGCCGCCGAGCGGCTGGGATCATCCGTGGCAGGCATGGGAACGACAGACGTGGGAACGCGAGAACTGGGTGAGGGGACCGTTGACGACGGACGACCTGCGCGCCGTACACCGCTGGCTGTCCACGCTCGCCGCGCTCACCTCCAGATCGGCTGCCGCACACGAGGAGTTCGAGCGGCTGGGGCACAAGATCAACACCGCACTAGGAGGCGAGGTCGGTGAGATCAGGGCGTCGCTCGAGGGCGATCGCTACCGGCACTCCTACCACGGGGAGTACTGACGGTTGGGTGACCGCTCCGGTGGGTAATGACGGATCATGTCGGATACCGCACCACACATCTCGGACGACACCGCGGAAGCGGTCGGCAAGGTGGGGGAGGCGCTCGAGTACATCGAGCGCGCCCGCGGCCACCTCTATTCGTTCCACCAACTCATCGGACGCGGCGATCTGCTGCTCGGGGAAGCAGTGGACGAATTACGAAAGGCCGGACACGGGGAGTTCGCCGACGAGCTGTCCACCGAGTTGGTGGGTCGCAACGTTCTCGAGGGGCGCTGGACATTCCAGGTCGTCGAGGACTTCGACGACACCTACTGGGGCCCGTTGCGCGAGTACGTCAACCGGGTTCGAGCCGACCTGACCGACGGTCAGCGACACGTGCACGAGGCGCGGATGAAAGAAGACCGGCGCACCCAGGGCCATCCCGAGCACACCGCGAATCCCTAGGTCGTCAGGGAGAGATTCGTTGTAACAGGCGATCTCTCGCCGACGGCCACTCGTCGTCGGTCATCGCGTACAAGGCGGTCGTGCGCCAGCCGTCGCCGAATCGGCGGTGCTTGCGCAGCAGACCCTCGAAGTTGGCACCCAGTTTGGTGATCGCGGCGCGGGACTGAGTGTTGTTCTCGTGGGTGTGCCAGGTGAGGCGGACGGCGCCGCGCTCCTCGAACGCATGGCGCATCAGCAGGAACTTGGCGGTGGGGTTCACCGCGGTTCCCTGGACGCGTTCGCTGTAGAAGGTGTACCCGATGCAAGCTGCCCGGTTGGCCTCGTCGATGTCGTAGAAACTCGTCGACCCGACGACACTGCCGTCGGTGTTGTCGACCACGGCGAACGCCACCCGGGAACGGAGCGCCGAGTCGACGAACCGACGGGCACTGTCCTCGTCCGTCGGCACTCCGGGGACCCACCGGAATCGGGTCGGGTCGTCGACCACGCGCGCCAACGGTCCGATGTCCTCGATGCTGATCGGTCGCAACGTGACTCGTCCGTGCACCAGGGGGCCGGTCGCCAACCAGGAAGTCATGACGAGCCTTTCGCCATCGCGTTGCGCGGCGGGTGCCGGGGTGCGTCAGCGGACTCCCGATCGGTGGCCGCGTGCACGCGTGCGGCCACCCGGGAGGCCAACGGTTCTCGGAGCGGGGTCCGCGGGAGGGTCACGATCAGGTAGGCCAGCAGGGCGGCGTGCACCCACACCGAACCGGCGACGCCGGTGACGATCCACCACGGCAGCGGATCGCCGGCATCGCGGATCGGGAACAGCCGGAAAATCGTCAGGTCGAGGGCGAGGTCGGTGAGCAGATACGTCAGGATCACCGGCCACCGGACCTTCATCAGAACGAAGAACGGCAGGATCCAGAGCGTGTACTGCGGGGAGTGGACCTTGTGGAACAGCATGAAACCCGCGAGCATCGCGCCGCTCACGCCGATCCAGGGGAAGGTGCCGACGCGGTCGAAGCGGCGCCACCCGAGGTACATCGCGACCCCGAACGACGTGAGGATCAACAGCGGCGACAGCACACTGACCAGCGACTGGTAGGTGTCACCGGTCCCGGTGACATATCGCAGCCCCCAGTACCAGATGGAATTGGTGTCGACGTCGGCTCGTCGTCGACTCTGGAACGACAGCGCCGCCTTCCACCCGTCGAATCCGAGCACCATGAACGGCAACTGGATCGCGACCACGGTGACGACGGCAGCGCCCGCCACCCAACAGGCGCCCGTCCAGTCGAGACCGCCGCGGGCGTCTCGTCGTCGTTCGACCATGCGCGCTCCGCCGGCTCCGCGCGTGAGAACGTATGCCGCCAACGGCAATACGAAGATCCCCGGGTAGAGCTTGAGGCAGAATCCGATCGCGAGCAGAACCGCCGCGATCACCGCGCTAGTACGAAGCGGCAGTCGTCGTCGACAAGTTACGGGGTGGACCGACGCGCCCCATGCCATCACGGCGACGGCCCCGACGGCGGTGGCGACGACCGGGAGCTCCCAGTTGTGGAAGGAGTACAGCACCAGCGGAGGTGTTGCGGCCCAGAGCAACGCCCACCAGCGCACCATCGATGCGAGCAGCACGGTGATCGCGAAACCGAACGGCGCCAACAGGAGCGCCGACTGGGTGAAGAACTCGGTGTCGGTGTCGGCGCCGACCGCACCGACGAACATGAGCACGCCGGAGAGCACCGGATATTCGACGACGCCACCGAACAGGGTGCCGTCCGATGTGATCCCACCGTGGATATAGGGAAAGACGTGGGTGTTGATGTCGCGACCGAGCCAGAGATACATCAGGTCCGAATAGCAGGGGATCACCGCGTCCGGATCGCCGGTCGGCCAGTTGTCGCTACGTCCGAGTGCATCGAACGGGGCGCCGCCGCACCGCAGCTTCGCCTGGAAACTCCAGAACATCGTCGCGGCTGTCGCCAACACCGAGACGAGGACGATCACGGCCGTCTCACCACGGCCGGAGAGCCGCGCCGACCACCGGCCCGGGGTTGTCCGCCGCTCCGACATGGGCAACAGCGTAGGTGGTCCCATGATGTGTCGCCGAGGCGGCCCGCGACCACGGATTTCTCTGCGAACGGGCAGGTCATGTATCTTGGACCGGTTGCCGACGCAGGCGACCCTCCTGCCACGGACAGTCCGTGGCCGACCTAGCCCATAGGAGGTGATGTGGTCTTATGCGTCACTACGAATTGATGGTCATCCTCGATCCGAATCTGGACGAGCGCACCGTCGCACCCTCACTCGATACTTTCCTCAACGTTGTCCGTAAGGACGGCGGTTCGGTGGACGGCGTCGACATCTGGGGCAAGCGCCGACTCGCCTACGAGATCCTCAAGCACAACGAGGGCATCTACGCCGTCATCGATCTCAATGCCGAGCCCGCCACGGTCTCCGAGCTCGATCGTCAGCTGAAGCTGAACGAGTCGGTTCTGCGCACCAAGGTCCTGCGGAAGTAATCCACAGGGTTTCTTGATCGTCCGAAGACGTCGGTACCGGGTTCTAGGGTTGAGCCCAGAATCCGGTGCATGTCGATCAGCGAGTGCCCACCAACGACCCGAGGGGAAACACACATGGCAGGCGACACGGTCATCACCGTCATCGGCAATCTGACCGCCGACCCGGAATTGCGGTTCACGCCGTCCGGCGCAGCGGTTGCCAACTTCACGGTGGCTTCCACCCCGCGCACCTTCGACCGCCAGACCAACGAGTGGAAGGACGGCGAAGCGCTGTTCCTCCGCTGCAACATCTGGCGCGACGCCGCGGAGAACGTGACCGAAAGCCTGACCAAGGGCTCCCGGGTGATCGTGCAGGGACGGCTCAAGCAGCGGTCCTACGAAACCAAAGAGGGTGAACGACGCACGGTCGTGGAACTCGAGGTCGACGAGATCGGCCCCTCGCTGCGCTACGCCACCGCCAAGGTCAATCGGGCCTCGCGCGGCGGTGGCGGTGGCGGCGGTGGATTCGGATCGGGCGGCGGCGGTGGCCGCGGCGGTGGTTCGAACCAGCAGGTTGCCGACGATCCCTGGGGCAGCGCGCCTGCCAGCAACAGCGGGGGATCGTTCGGCGGCGGGGACGACGAACCACCTTTCTGATATCGGTCGGGGCACGATGATCCGCCCCGAACAGCCCGGGAACGGCAGCGACCGTCCCCGACAGCATTGACTGGAGCAACACACACATGGCAAAGGCAAAGCCGAGCCGGAAGCCTCGCGTCGAGAAGGTCACCAAGACCAAGGCGTGCAGCTTCTGCAAGGACAAGAAGGCCGTCATCGACTACAAGGACACCGCGCTGCTGCGTCGTTTCCTGTCCGACCGGGGCAAGATCCGGTCGCGTCGCGTGACCGGTAACTGCGTGCAGCATCAGCGCGACGTCGCTGTGGCAGTGAAGAACTCGCGTGAGGTGGCCCTGCTGCCCTTCACCTCGACCAGCCGATAAGCGGAAAGGATCAGTTGACATGAAGCTCATCCTCACCGCCGCCGTGGAGAACCTCGGCGAAGCAGGCGACATCGTCGTGGTCAAGGACGGCTACGGCCGCAACTACCTGCTGCCCCGCGGCCTGGCCATCAAGGCCACCCGCGGCGCCGAGAAGCAGGTCGAAGGCATCCGTCGGGCACAGGAGGCCCGCGAGGTCCGCGGTCTCGAGCACGCCAACGAGCTGAAGCAGGCCCTCGAGGGTCTCGCCGACGTCTCGCTGGACGTCAAGACCCACGACTCGGGCAAGCTCTTCGGTTCGGTCACCGCCGCAGACGTCGCCGGTGCCATCAAGACCGCGGGCGGTCCGACCCTCGACAAGCGCAGCGTCGAGCTGCCCAAGGGGCACATCAAGGCCACCGGTAGCTACCCGGTCGTCGTCAACCTGCACCCGCAGGTCTCGGCGACCGTCCAGCTCGCCGTCGTCGCCGCGAGCTGACCTCAGCGTTCTACATGCACAAGGCCGGGTGGAGATCCTCCACCCGGCCTTGTCGTGTCTGTTGAGCGCCTCCGCGTGAGACCCTATTTCGGCGCAGGCGGACTGGCCGGCAGCTGGTTCCAGTACTGCAGTCGCGGCGGAAGGTACTGCGGTGCCGGGTTGGCGCTGTGGTCGACCGCGTTGTTGCCCGGACCGAGTGTGTCCCAGGACGGGAAGAAGAACTTGTGCCAGGCGGGCGTGAAGATGAGAGCGCGGTCGCCGGTGCGGCAGGCGACGGTGTCGCGACGGGGCACGGTGCACGTGACGCCTTCGATGGTGACCCGTTTGCCGACACCGAGGACCGGTGGCCGGAAGCCGCTCTCCGGGCCGAACCGGTAGGTCTGATCGGCACGCGCCCACCACGGGCCCTGCTGATCGTCGGAGATCACCGCACCGGTCGCGTTCGGCGGGGCGGTCGCGGGACGGCCCGCGCAGCCGACGTAGCGGTAGCCGGGACCGATCTCGCACACCCACCTGCCGGTGGTGAAGAAGGACCGTCCGTTGTCGACATAGGCCAGCGATCGGAACGTCGTCGGGGCGACCGGCTGATAGCGCGACAGATCGAACTCGAGGGGCATCGAGGGGCCTGGCGCGGCGGACGTCGGCGGGGCCACCGCCAGCCCGGCGGCAGCGGTCACGGCCGCCAGCACGGTGACCGCACGACGGACGACGACGGACCTCAACCCCAACCTCGACACGATCGACATTGCATCACACCCGAAGGGGAGTCGTTCGGCGATCGCCGCAGAATCGTGCGAACCGGCGTCGCCCGGCCTCTGGCCAGGTGTAACGCAGACCACACCGGATGTTCACCCGAAGATTCGCCACGGGGAGTTGAACAGGTGTCCGCAACACGCCCGCAAGACGACGCGCCGAAGAAGTACAAAGGATTTCCAATTACTTGATTGTGGAAATCAGTCAGGGCGCTGACCTGCGAAAACTGTGTTGTTCACACCCTGATTCCTCAGGTTGTCCACAAAGGCTGCACAACTCGTCCCCGCGCAACTCACACACCGTCCACAAGTGTTCCCCAGATCCGTCAACAGGTCGGTTTGAGTAGCGGTCGCAGACGTCCTAGTGTCACGCCTCAGCGTCTCCGTCCGTCTCGGCGCACACGACACTTCGCTGTCGGTGCCACCCGATAGGAAGAGACTGACCAGAACACGACGTCGACACCGGGGACTCGCGACGTGGCCTACCGGGGCCGACACCAGACTCAGGGTCGTACTCATTCGATGTCGGGTGGGATCGAACGTTGCGAGAGGTTTGACACGCGTGGCTGTTGTGGATGACCGCGGGCGCGGCCCCGCTGCCGGAGGGCGAGGCCGGGAAGACGAGATCCCTGCCGAGGACTTCGGTAGGCAGCCCCCGCAGGACCTCGCCGCCGAGCAATCGGTGCTCGGTGGCATGTTGCTGTCCAAGGACGCGGTCGCCGACGTCGTCGAGAAGATCCGCACCGGCGACTTCTACCGTCCGGCCCATCAGGCGGTCTTCGAGGCGATCCTCACCCTGTACTCGAAAGGCGAGCCCGCCGACGCGGTGACGGTCGCCGCGGAACTCGAGCGGGCGGGCGAGCTCAAGCGCATCGGCGGTGCGCCTTACCTGCACACGCTGATCTCCACTGTGCCCACCGCGGCGAACGCCGGCTACTACGCCGAGATCGTCGCCGAGAAGGCGTTGCTGCGTCGACTCGTGGAGGCCGGCACGCGCATCGTCCAGTACGGCTACGCCGGCGCCGACGGGCAGGATGTCGCCGAGGTGGTCGACCGCGCCCAGGCCGAGGTGTACGAGGTCACCGAGAAGCGCACCGCCGAGGACTATGTCCCGCTCGAGGATCTCTTGCAGCCGACGATGGACGAGATCGACTCCATCGCGTCGCGAGGTGGCATCTCGCTCGGTGTCCCGACCGGCTTCGCCGATTTCGACAAGCTCACCAACGGGCTGCACCCCGGGCAGATGATCATCGTCGCCGCGCGTCCTGGTGTCGGCAAGGCGCTCGCGCTCGACACCCCGCTGCCGACGCCCACCGGCTGGACCACGATGGGCAAGGTCGGGGTCGGCGATCTCCTGCTCGATGCCCACGGCCGGCCCACCCGGGTCGTCGCCGCCACCGAGGTGATGACCGAACGGCCCTGCTACGAAATCGAATTCAACGACGGCGCGACGATCGTCGCCGACGAGCAACACCAGTGGGCGGCCGAGATCGACGGCGAGCGGCGGGTCATCACGACCGCCGGCCTGCGGGCGCACGTCGGCTGCGCGGTCGTGCGCAACACCGCGCCGCTCGAGTTGCCGCGCAAGCGGTTCGCGTACGGCCCGTACACGGTGGCGGCGCTGGCCGGGATGGCCTTCGACGATCCCGAGATCAGCATGCGCATCGACGCGGAGGGCCCGGTCGACGTCATGACGCTGATGGCGGACCTTGGTGGCCGGATTCCGTACGAGTATCTCCGTGGTTCGATCGCGCAGCGTCGTGCCCTGCTCGCGGGGTTGCTGGATGCCCGTGCCTCGGTGGACGACGACGGCTGGATCACCGTGCCCGCCGCGACGCGGCACATGACGGCGGTCGTCGCCGACCTCGTGGCCGGGCTCGGTTTCAACTACAAGCGGTCGGCCACGGGGTGGTTGCGCGTCGACGCCGACGAAGACGTGTTCACCGTGCACCACAAGGCGATTCGGCACAAGGAGCTGCGTCGCCGGGCCGGTGTCCGACGCGTCGTCGCCGTTCGCCCCGTCGATCCGGTCCCGGTGCGCTGCGTGCAGGTCGACAACGCCGACCACCTGTATCTCGCGGGTGAAGCGATGGTCCCGACGCACAATTCGACCCTGGCGATGGACTTCCTGCGATCTGCGGCCATCGGACACGGCCTGACCGCCGCCATGTTCTCGCTGGAGATGAGCAAGACCGAGATCGTCATGCGCCTACTGTCGGCGGAGGCGAAGATCAAGCTCGCCGACATGCGTGCCGGCACGATGAGCGACGACGACTGGACACGGCTCGCACGTCGAATGGGTGAGATCTCGGAGGCGCCGTTCTTCATCGACGACTCACCCAACCTCACGATGATGGAGATCCGCGCCAAAGCGCGCCGTCTCAAGCAGCGGCACGACCTGAAAGTCGTTGCGGTGGACTACATGCAGCTGATGACGTCGGGCAAGAAGGTCGAGTCGCGCCAGCAGGAGGTGTCGGAGTTCTCCCGCCAGTTGAAGCTGCTGGCCAAGGAACTCGAGGTCCCGGTGATCGCGATCAGTCAGCTCAACCGTGGTCCGGAGCAACGTACCGACAAAAAGCCCCAGGTGTCGGACCTCCGTGAGTCCGGCTCGCTGGAGCAGGACGCCGACATGGTCATCCTGCTGCACCGCCCCGACTCCATCGAACGCGACGACCCGCGCGCCGGTGAGGCCGACATCATCGTCGGCAAGCACCGTAACGGCCCGACCGCCACCATCACCGTCGCACACCAGCTGCACCTGTCCCGGTTCGTGGACATGGCGCGGGGGTAGTGGTCGACTCTTTTTGGTGTCGAAGGCTCGCCGTTCGATGGCGGCGTCGGAGGCTATGGACCTGATCGATGAGCGCCTCGCAGCGTCCGAGGGCATCCGCGATTCCCTGTAGGCGAGAGATCGGGAGGATGGGGATTGCCGCCTAACGGAGGTTGCCCTAGACGCATACCGTTAACGCCACCCAGACGCAGCCTGCGCGGTCTCGCACGACATCGGCTTCAGGTCGGTAGCGTCGGACTCTCACCGCATCGGCGTTTGGCACTAACCGCTCATCCAGAAGGGCCCTGACTATCAGTCCGAGGCCATTAGAGCTTTCGCGCACCCCGCCGCCCACCTACGATGACGCCCTCGACGCCGGGCACCGTCGAGGATCTGGTGCCTTTCGGGAACAGACGAATCGAGATGGCGCCGTCAGATGGAGGGTCGTTCGCCGGATACTGCTCGGATGGCGTGCGACTGATCTCCCTGATCGTCAGGAACTCACCAGAGTCCAACTCGCTGAACACGCTCACGATGTGCTGGCCGATGTCCCGGCGTCGCATGCCTGACCCGGTCGTGCGCCGGGGTGATGACTTGGACGCTGCCACTGCTCTCTCCCGGTCGGGTCGAAGTTCACGCTCGCTGTCCGAGAGCTCGAGCGCCGGAGCCTCATCGGGGCGCGGCCACATCCGAACGGCCACTCGGGCCAGAACAAGTGACCTCTGCTCAATCTCATTGTGATCCCAGACTGTCGGCAGCGACCGGTTCATCGTTAGCGCCGAGTGCTTCAGCAAGTTCTCGCGCTTGACCGACCAAGGACCGTTGGAGACGCTCGCGTTGAGCTTCTGCGTGATGAGCGTCAGATTTCCGATCGTATGCACCAGTTCGTCGCGGCGTTCCTCCTGCGAACCACCGTCACGTGGGTCGACAGGCCAGTGCTCGTGCCACGCCTGGGGCATGAGGTGTTCGATCGAGATTTTCTTGCTCGGCGGCACAGGCTCCGTCCTGTCGGTGGTCATCTCGTTCTCGATTGCGAGCAACAGTCGTTGCAGACGATCGCGCTTCAGCAGCCGGTAGAGCTGCAAACGCGTCATATCTTGGACGACCTGAGCGTCGGTCGGCCACGCTCCCGAGTCGGATCGCTGGCCGACGAGGAACCGCTCCACGACCACATCGGCGGCTTCCGTCGCTGATTCGAGCCGACGGGTGAGCTCCAAGAACAACCGGTTGTAGTTCTTCGGTGTAAGCCGGCAGATCGCGCGGCGGACGAGGTATGCCTCCAACAGCGTTATTGCCCGCTCCCGTTGCGCCCCAGAGGAGTTCGCGAACAGCCACAACAGCACCGGCATGATCGTCGTGGTGTCGACGATCTCAAGCCGATCGAGAGGTGCCCTCTCCGCGTTCGACGTGATCGAGCGGTCGTCGATTCCGGCGTAGACGGCGGCGTAACGCGACATCTCCTTGAGGAAGATCCCCGCCATCTCCTTGTCGCCGTCGAAGTATGTCCGCGCCTGGGGGAATAGTTGGTGGGATTGCACTTCCCGCTGCAGCAGAACTGTCAGGAAGTAGCCGACGAAGACGTCGAGCCGCGGTCGATTCAGACGGCCAACCCGCACTTCGGCCTGCCACTGCTCGCTCTCAAGCGGCTCCCAGTACGTCCGATACAGATCCTCTATGTCGTCATCGGCGGCCCCATCCTGAAGGGTGCGGAAAAGGGCGTTCTTGATGAGGTCCGATGCCCTCAGCGCGGTGCCGCGTGCGTTGAGCGTCTCGAAGATCACCTGCGCGTTGTCCTCGACGTCGAGGTCGATGACAACGAGCTCTAGGTGCTCGAGCGCAACCTCGGACAGACCGTCGAGCGCGTCCTCGACCTCTTGCTCCGACCCGCACGCTGACACCAGGTCCTCCAGTTGCCCCCGGAAGTACAGGTAGGCCCGCGGAATCTGTCTGTAGCTGGGGTCCGATGTCTTGTCCCGGTACTCACCGCGCATGACGGAAACGTAGGAAGCGCGGTCACGGTTCGTCGGGTAGAGCTTGAACTGCTCTTCGGGCTCTTCGGCCAGGTCGGTGTCGTTCTCCAACGCCTTCCGGAGGTGATTGAACAATCGGGTCTTGATGTTCGCCGCCATGTAGGTGTCGCGTAGCGCCGCGATGAACAGTTGCAGTGTCGTCAGTCGCTGCTGGCCGTCGATGACCTCACGGACCTCGAGGCTGCCCAGCGCACCGCGCTTTTGCTCCAGGACGATAGCGCCCAGGAAATGCGGTGGGGTGTCGACACCGGCGCGGCGGTCGAACGCTGCCAGGATGTCCTCCCACAGGGGAGCCCACTGATCCTCCTCGTCCCACACGTACGGCCGCTGGAACAACGGGACCACAAGCCGCAGGTCACTGCGGAACACCGACTTCAATCTCCGGGGGTGAGCCTCCATTGCCGCCGTCCACGCTCCTGTCCATGCTTGGAAAACAACCCACTAGTACCACCTATGTTTCTAGCCTGAGAAGCCCAGGCGAGGCGCTTCGCGACTCCGTTCGAGCTGTGATCGGAGTCCGACTGGCACCGGCCTCGTCCAGTCATGGGGCTTCGTGATGGGGGCTTGGGTGGCTGATATTGGCGAAAGTCGGAACACACGGTGGGCGGCCGCCCGCATTGCCGAGGTAGTCGGCGAGCCCTGTTGCGTAATAGTCGTGAGCGATCAAGGTACATCCTGCGTCATCTGGGTCGACAAGGACATCGCGCGCGCGGATAGGCGCACCGGATTGTGGAAGGATTCCGTGTCAAAGTCGTCGGTGGGCTTTCCTCCACGATTTCCGGACCTGACGGGCTAGCCGGAGCACGTCACACCTGGCCTTACGAAAATTGGACCGCGATGTCGAAAAGCTGAGTAGCGCAGCGGGAATCGATTCACGCAGAATTGCAGAACTCTTTGTGGCTGCCAATGGCTGAGGGGTAGGCGAACTTGAACAACGGAAGAGATTGCAGGTCTCCGAACGCTGTTCACAGACAGGCCCCAGGCGGAGAGTGGCATTCGCTACAGCGCCGTAATCCGGGTTCACCCAGTGCAGCAACCGGTGGCCGACTGGAGACCAAGGTCTTTAGTGGCGCTTTCCCTGCGTCGGTAGCCCGCCGCTGAGCGCGCGGATGCTTGTACCTGTGTTCTTCCGGTTGCCGGTTCGAGCGCGTCCCGCGCTGTCGAGTTTATTCCCTGCATCGATGCGCTTGTATGGAAGCGACTTTGGACCACCGCCCACCAGGGCTGTTCTTTTCTGTCGCTCGCGTTCCGCTGCGCTAATACGAGGACCGTCCAGCGCAAAAAACATGGCTCGTGCTTCCTTGCGCAGCGCCCGGTACCGCATACTGGTATCGGCAGGCTCCTTCAGTTCATCAATAAGGGCCTGCAGTTCTGTGATCATCGCGTTGGCCTCACGCTGGTAGATCTCTGGCGATGGCCGTGTCGCTCGAAGACCGTTCATTCGCTTCCGTAGAGCGGCCATCTTGGAGGCGAAGGCCTCATAGCGTGCGTTCTTCTTTGTCGCATCCAAATCGTACGACGTCGAGTGGCACGGTTCAGGCTGTTTTCTAGCTCTGGACTCTCTTCGATCCCAGCCGCAACGGGTGCGGATTCTGCTGTGAGGCCATAGGGCAGGCGTGCAGTTTCAGCAGGTGCACCGTGCGACCAAGTCAAGCGCTCGAGTCGCGATGCACACCTGGCAACCTAAGTTGCCGGGGGTCAGAAGCCCGGGTACTTACGCCATATCGCACGATCGCCCTCCACGTCCCACTGGTCGAACTCGACGAGATCACCTGCTATTTCGCTGAGAACCTCCTTCAGTTCCAAGGGTTCGAGTAAGTGCGCTGGAATGGCATCCTTGCCGAATTGCGCTCCCAGTAGGTTTCCTGCGATAGCGCCCGTCGAGTCAGAGTCGCCGTCGTGGTTCACCGCAAGAACCACGCCCTCCTCGAACTCGACTGCGACCAGGGCGGCGTAGATTCCGATGGCAAGTGCTTCTTCAGCAATCCAACCTTGGCCTATCTGCGCGATAGCTTCTGCGTGAGGTAGCTCGGTCTCTGCCAGTTCGACCGCCAGTGTGATCGCTCTCAACGTCTCTGCGTGGTCAGGTCGTTGCCGCAGCATGCCGCACGCAACATCTATGGCCTCGCGCATCCCCGTTTCACTCACGAGTGATGTCACCATCGAGGCGAGCACTCCAGCTGTCAGGTGGCCAGTTGGATGTCCGTGGGTCATTGCCGCCAATCTGCTGCCGAGTTCGAATGCTGCAGCAGGCGCATTGTCGACATCCTGTACCCACCAGCACCGGCCCGCCCGGCCGTCTCGGTCGGCCAATGTTGCGGTGAACAATCCGGCTGGAGCGACTCTCATCACCCCGCCGCACCCTTTGCTGTTGTTCCGGGCAGGTTTGCCCAGCATCTCCATGGCGGCCAGTGCGGACAAGGAGGTGTTCCCCGGAGCACGTCGACGATGGAGCTCGTGATGTCCGACGAGCCAGCCGGGCTCGCCCGCGATCATCAACGGTTGCGGGGGTTGCTCCCCTTGCGTCTGTAGCCACCGGAGGTATGAATGCGCGGTGACGCTGTCGATGTCGGTGGTGCCTTTGAGGCTCCCGCGCACCCACGACCGTAGGAGTCCTTCCGCGGTGAAGAGCGTCATCTGGGTGTCGTCGGTGATCTGCCCGATCCCCTCATCCTGAGCCGAATACCGCGTGATCCCCGCCGGACCGAAGCTCCCGACGATATCCGCCCGGCTCATGAACTCAACTGGTGCGCCGAGCGCGTCGCCGACAGCTCCACCGAGCAGACAGCCGAGATAGCGGTCGCGCGGATCGCTTGGTCCCGCAGACGCATTCTGCACGGGTGGGCTGCTGGCCAAAGGGTATGGGTGCCAGCCGTGTTGGCGCCATGCACCGCTCGGTCGTTGTGCTTTTACATCTCGCAGGCTCTTGCCAACGTACTTGGCCTCGAGTTCAGGGTCTGGCGCGCCAATATATCGCCAGAGGTTTGGCCTGGCACGGCCCTGGGGGTCTCGAGCCTGTTCCCACCGCTCTGCCCGGTGAACAGCGCGAACGATGTCGTCGGCGAAGACGAGGACGGGAAGGTCCGGGACGTTTCGGTGTCCGCCCACCCGCCAGTCACCACGCGACCAGGCGTAAATGTTGTCCGGCGTCGCATCAGGTCGTGACGATGCATTGACCTTGATTAGTGCGCAGGTGTCCGGAAGGGGTGGTACCGGCTCTGCCGAGTAGAGGGTCACGAGTTCTTCGGCGCGGTGTAGTCCGTACTCTGTGGACACGTGACCGCCCTGGATGTTCGTGAGGGGTGACCCACACACAGTCGCCAAGTCGATCAGCGACTGCTCGATGGCAAACGCCTGGGCGTCAATTGCCGCACCGGCGTCTATGGAGTGCCGCAGGATCCAGTGCTCCACCCCAAACCCGTCCTGGAAGATTCTCTCGATCCGAGCGTTCTTGGCCGACTGTGTTGCTGCCGAGTCATTGGGGCCGAGCAGATCGGATCGGTCGATCTGGTGGCCGGCGATAGCTGCCCGGACGTGCTGGTAGACGCGGTCGCCCTTGCCCTTACCCACATAGAAGACGTCGCCCGTCCGCGGATCCACCAGTGCGTACACATACACCCCGAGTTTGACGCGAACCTCAGGTGGAATGGGCTTCGGCACTGCGGCGGCCGGCGCCTGGCTTACCTGCAACAGGGAAGTGACGTGAGCGCTCAGCTCCTCGAATTTACGCCCCTCGGCATCGATCTCAGCCCTGAGCGCCTGGACCACGTCGATCGCCGTCAGAAACCGTCGGCCGGAGTTGCGGGTAAGCCAGATCAGTACGCGGTGGAGTGTCTGGCCATTCTGGTCAGCTGGCGGCGTCTGACCGGAGGACGTCTGTATGAACTGCTCGGCCGCGTCGGCCGGCAACCGCACAACATCGATTCCCGTCACTGGCCTCTCCTTTGTCGCTCAATTCGGATCTGCGGAGTTGTGGCTGCAGGCACTCACAAGACGCCCTTGGGGCACGGCGAAATCCCGTCGACATGAGCATGAGTCAGCCGTGTTCTCGGTCGGGAGCTGTCATTTCTGATCCTCTCCGTTTCGATATTGAGACACAGCAGATCTGGGCGTTCAGAGCGGTGTCGTTCGCTCAAGTCGATTGGTTGTACTACCGCTCAGGAGTACTTGAAGTCCCTCCGGTGTCTTTGCCGCGACGTCACCGTCATCGATCGAAATCGATCACCCGATTGCGCGTCCGCCGACTACTACTCCGCGTTCGAGTTGGTGTTCGTCGGTGTGAAGGCTTGCGGAGAGACTCCGTGGCCAGGTTTGGTCAGCGGCAGGGTGGCGAGGTGCTTCTGAAGCCGTTTCGACATTGGCATGAAGGTGGCGAAAGTCAAGCTTCCCGAGACAACGGCACCTACCAGAGGAACCACTTTGGCTGCGCTTTTCGCGAAGACCTGCTTGGTCATCTGAATGCCAAGCAGCCCCGCCACCTTCTTGACGACAGGGTAGACGCGCCCTTCGTCAGCGCCTTCTGCGGGAGCTTCCTGGCCATTTCTTTTGCCATCAACGCCGAGACTTGCGCCACGCCGGCTTGGGCCGCATTGACGCCGAACATCACGCCAACAAACAGCGTGAGCATGCTCTCCGTCGCCGAGTCCAGTCCGTCGCTGTCGCCGTCGAAGAGTTCTGGCCAGCTGTAGAGGTAGGCGAGCTTCTGGACGACGCGAAGAACGTGGCCGAAATACTGCGCAATGTCGGCCGGTATCGTGCCAAACGCCGCCAGACCGCCAGGGATACCTGCTGCTGTCGAAAGAGCCGTGACCTTGCCGGTTTCGTACTTGATGACGCCGTTGGCGATCTTGTCGATCGCATCGGCCGCAACCCCGGCCTCAGCCGGCGTGGTGGCGACTGCGCGTTCGACTTGGTCGTCGGAGCAGAACCGCTTCAACTCTCTGCGTAAAAAAGCTTCGCGGTCAATCTGCACACCTGGTAGCTGCGCAGATGCGCGCAATGTCTGATCGAACTTGGTCGCCGGTGCGACCTGATTGGCTTTGGCCATGCGAGCAACCTATAGCAACCGTCCGACACCGGTAGCTGTTACGTCGCAGCATGCGATCGTCGGACTTGGCAAGTGTTGCTTGCCCCGACCCCAGGCGCAACCCCCCGACGCCCATCCGCACGTCGGCGCCGGTTGATAGCCTCAGAGTTCGCAAATGATGACGAGTCCGACAAGTGGGTGAGGCGTGCCAGACGACCGGTGGATCGAGGTTTCCAAGTCGGCGTTTGCCCATGAAACCGAGGGTTTGGCACTGCTGCGCCAGATCGTCCCGGATGCGTCGCCGTACCGGGCGTGGACGAACTTCGAGTTCATGGACAACCACGGCGGCTGGAACGAGATCGACGCCCTGATCCTGGGCCGACGTCGGTTGCACATGGTGGAGCTCAAGAGCTGGAACGGCGAGCTCGGCGGTAATGAGAAGAACTGGATTCTCACGGGGAGCAACGGGCGCAGCCGCACCCAGCGGTCGGCGCTGCTCACCACCCGGCACAAAGCCCAGAAGCTGGCGTCGCGGCTCAAAGACGAGGTTCGCAAGGTCGCCTACGAGCACAATCTCGACGCCGACAAGGTGATGCGGCAGTTCCCATTCATCCAGGAAGAGGTGTTCTTCCACGGCGACCGTTTCCACGTGACGCTGTCCGATCTCGCCAAGTCGAACTTGTTCGGCATCGATGGCCGGGACGCGCAGACCGGTCTGCCCGGTATCGCCGCGCGACTGCTGGAGCCGCCGGTCGGTGGCCGCGACGCCTACGGCGAGGACATGAGCGTCATCCTGGCTCTGGCCCTGCGTGAGCTCGGTGCCGCGCGCCGCGCCGAACGCGACGCCGGTTCGTGGACTCTGACCGGCAACACCCTCGACAGTGGGGACGACTGGCAGGACTTCGACGTCGTCCACAAGGTGACCGGTGCGCACGGTCGCGGGCGCATCGTCACGACTCGTCGGGGCGCACCGGCGCAGGCCCGCGCCGCCGCTCGCCGACGTATCCAGCGCGAGTACGAGCTGATCCGATCGTTCCGTCAGGAATCGATCGTTCCTCCGCTCGACCTGGCACAGGACGACGACGGCAACGCCGTCCTCATCTACGAGAAACTCGACGGCTTCGAACCGCTCGATCTCGCATTGCTCACCCGTACCCTCAACGCCGACCAGCAGATCCAGATCCTTTCCCAGGTCGCCGACGCAGTGGCCTACGCCCACCGCAACCAGGTGTCCAACCGCGGGCTGTCGCCGAGCACGGTGCTGATCGACACCTCGGCACTCGACGGTGCCGGCGAGGTGCAAGTGAGGCTCGCCGACTGGTCGTGGGCCGGGCGAATCCACGCGGTCACGTCCGCGTCGCCAACCCTGGTCGGTTCCCAGATCGCCAACCCCACCAGCGACGACGACGTCTACCAGGCACCGGAAGATCGCTGGTCGGCCACCGCCGACCGAATCGCGGTCGATGTCTTCTCCCTCGGCGCGCTGGCCTACTTCCTATTCGCGGGAGAGCCACCCGCCCGCGACCGCACGGATCTGCGCACCCGGTTACGCGCGCAGGGCGGACTCGACCTCGCCGCGTCGAGCGGACGGTTCGTCGACGAGAAACTGCGCACGCTCGTCCTGCAGGCCACCTGCCCGTCGGTGTCCGAACGCGTCAAAACCGATGCGGCCGGGCAGCCGCAATTCGGAGCCGCCGACTTCCGGACCGCGCTACAGGAATACAAAGTGGTCCGGCACCTGGATACCGATCCCGAACCCGACCCGCTGAACCCCTTGCCCGACGACGTACTCGCCGACGGCCGCTTCACCGTGATCAAGGTGCTCGGTGCCGGGTCCACCGCACGTGGTGTCCTGGTCCACGACCGCGACGCCGACGGTGAACGCCGGGTGCTCAAGGTGGGTCTCGACGACTCCAAGACCGAACGGCTCTACGAAGAAGCCGCCGTGCTCGGCAAGCTCAAGCAGGCCACCCCGAAAGTGCCGGGCGTGGTGGAGCTGCTCGAGCCGCCCCTGCACATCGGTGAGCGCACAGCATTGCTGCTCAGTGACTGCGGTGAGCAGACACTCTCCGACATCGTCCGCCACACCCCGGTCAGCGAATCGCAGTTGAAGCGGTGGGGGACACAACTCCTTGACACCGTGGTGGCCCTCGATTCCGCCGGCATCGCCCACCGCGACATCAAGCCGTCCAATCTCGGGATGGCGAAGGTGCCCGGTAAAGGTAGGGGCCGCGCCACCAGCCGCCTGGCGTTGTTCGACTTCTCGTTGTCGCGCGCCGGGGTCACCGAAACCGAGGCCGGTACACCGACCTACCGCGACCCGTTTGTCGGTATGGGCACACGAACCGCCTTCGACTCGGCCGCCGAACGGTACTCGGCGGCGGTGGTGCTCTTCGAGATGGCCACCGGCACACCGCCGGTATACGGCGACGGTCAGTCGGACCCAACCGTCATCACCGACGACGTCACCGTCGACGTCGACGCCTTCACCGACCTCAACCAGACACTGGCAACCGCACTCGCCGACTTCTTCCGCACCGCGCTGGCCCGCGACGCGCGCCGACGCCACGACACCGCCACCGCCATGCGCGATGCCTGGCAGGCGGTGTTCGCCGCACCGAAGGCCACCGACGCCGGCCCCGCGACCGGGCGCGACGAGGCCCAACGAGCGCCGACCTATCCGCCCGTCACGATCACTACGGAGACCGGCGACACGGTCACCACCGCGTATACCTCGCTGGCCGACCTGATCGAGGCGCTGAGAACTCTCGCCGGCCGCCGCCCCACAGTGATGCGCCGCCAGGTGCTCGAATTGCTACTCGGTACCCACGAGAACGCACCCGACGACCCGTTTGTCACCTACAACGATCTGGCCCTACGCGTACATGTGACGCCGGGACGCATTTCGCAGATTTTCGGTGAGTTCCCGTCCCTGCTGCACACCGACGACCCGGTCCGCGCCATCCCGACGCAGCGTGCCAAGGCCACCATCGAAGAACTCCACACCCGGGCGATGACGCTGCTGGCGTCCTCCGGCGGCGCGTCCACTCCGGAGTTGCTGGCCCGAGAGTTGGTGGGGGAGATGCAGATCGGCGATGTGTCCGATGTGCAGCGATCCGCATTGGGCGTGCTGCGGTTCGTGCTGGCGTGCACGCCGAAAACCGCCACGCCGTCAGACCAGTCCGGCCAGACCGATCCCACCGCGATCGAAACGGTGCGCCGCCACGGCGCCGGAACCGTGGCGATGCTGGCCACGTCGGCCGTCGACCGCAAGCTGCCCGCCATCCTGGCGCAACGAGCCGAACGACTCGTCGCGCAGGCGCAGGAACAGGGCACCGCGCTGGTCACCGCGGAGGACTCCGGGCCGGCGCTCCGCGCTGACGCCGCGTCCATCCTGGGTCTCGCGTCGCCGGCCGAGTTGGAAATTCCTGCGCACGTGCTGTTGGGAATCGCGGCCAAGTCGTCGACGGAGATCGGATTGACGGCCCGCAACGAACTGCACTCCGCTACGACGCCGGTGGAGTCGGCGCTGCACGTGGTGTTGCAAGGGCTGTCGACGTCGGATTCGTTTGGCCGTGCCGAACTCGACGCCCGTCTACGCGCCCGGTTCCCCGCCGTACGTGCCACGTTGCCGCGACGTCCCGCACTCGATGTCGTGGTGGCGACGGTGGCACCCGGCATGACATGGGACGACAGCAGCATGCGGTACCGGTTCCCCGCCAATGAGGAGCGCCGGGGATCGACCATCCCGACCTACCGCACCCGCAGCTCCACCACGGTGGGCCGGAACCGGGAGACACGGCAGTCGGATGCGCTGAGGTCGGCGGCTCTGCACTCGCTCGGCAGGGGTGAACGCAGGTTTCGTGCACTCGGTGTGCCGCTGGGGAAGTCTGACGCGGTGGCCGAGGCGCTGTGCGAACGGTACTCGACAACCCGGATCGATGTCACCGACGTGCTGTTGGCGGCGATGCGCGCCCGCGCCGCCGAGGTCGGCCTCGACTGGGACATGATCCTGGCCGCCGACGCCGGCGCGGCCGCCGACCGTGAGGGCTTGAAAGGATTTGTGGCCCAAGTCGTCCCCGCGGTGGTCGAGGCGGTGGCCGCCGCGAACGAGCCGGTAGTACTCACCGACCTGTCCACTCTGGCGGCCTACGGGCAGCTGTCGGTGGTGAGCGCGTGGACGGATCTGGCTGCGCCGCCGCCGTACTCGGTGTGGACCATTGTTCCGCAACCCAACACGGGCGGCCCCGCCGGTCCGCTCGTCGATGGGGTCGCCCTGCCGCTCAACAGTCCGGAGCAGTTCGTCCCGCTCACCGACGCCGATGTCACCGCACTGGTGGCGGCACGTCGTGAACTTCCCGACACGGTGGCCGCCGGCCACGAGTCGCCATAACCGGCCATCACACCCCGCACCACTGAAGGAGTCCACTGCCATGTCGCTGGCCACCATCGCCGGACCGCAGCTCACGGCTGATCTCAAGCCGCAGTTGGCGCTGCTGGTCGAGGACATGCGTGCCGAACTGGCGGCCGATGCCGAGCGCACCGCGGCGTGGAAGGCCGAACATCACGAGGCCCGCCGGCGGGAACGTACCGCGGCATCGTGGACCGACTACGTCGAAGATCGTCTGGTCCAGGCCGCCGTCGGCTGGCTGTTGACTTCGGTGTTCGTGCGGTTCTGTGAGGACAACATGCTGTTGGGTCCCACCTCGGTGTGGATCTCGGGGCCCACCCCCACGCTGCGCGCGAAAGCCCTTGACGCCGAGGACCACTTCTACCGCGCCGAACGCGGCGAGCAGCAGGGCACCCGCTCCTATCGTGAATGGCTGGAACAGTCGTTCGCGGCGCTCCGCGGCAACCCCGGAACGGCGTCCCTGGTCGACGATCATGCCGCGATCGACCTGATCTCACCCTCGTCCTATGCCGTCGAGCAACTTCTCGCGTACTGGCGACGCACCGACGAGAACGGCGACCTGGTCTGGCGATTCGATGATCCAGAACTGACCACCCGGTTCCTCGGCGACCTGTACCAAGACCTCTCCGACTTCGCCAAGAAGAAGTACGCACTCCTGCAGACCCCGGAGTTCGTGGAGGAGTTCATCCTCGACCGCACGATGGAACCCGCACTGGCCGAGCGACCGCTGGCAGGGTTCGCCCTGATCGACCCCACCTGTGGGTCCGGGCACTTCCTGTTGGGCGCCTTCGGCCGGCTGGTCCGGCGCTGGGAAGAGGCCGCACCCGGCATGGAACGCCGGGCGCGCGTCGACAAAGCCCTCGCATCAGTGCACGGCGTGGACATCAACCCCTTCGCGGTGGCGATCGCCAAGTTCCGGCTGATTGTCGCCGCGATGAAAGCGTCCGGCGACACCGACCTGGTGCACGTGCCGCGGTACACGCTCAACCTCGCGACCGGCGACTCACTGCTGCACGGCCCCGAACGCGGTGGCGCGCAGGCCCTCGATTACGGCGACCAGAACGTCGACAAGGACGCTGTCGCCAGCGGATTCGTCTACACCACCGAGGATCGCGCGAAACTCGCCGAACTCCTCACCCTCGGACAGTACGACGCGGTGGTGGGTAACCCGCCCTACATCACCGTCAGCGACAAAGCCCTCAACGCCCGCTACCGGGAACGGTTCAATTACTGCAAAGGCACCTACGCCCTCACCGTGCCGTTCATGGAACGGTTCTTCACGCTCGCCAAGCGAGGCGATCGCCCTGGCTGGGTAGGGCAGATCACCTCCAATTCGTTCATGAAGCGCGAGTTCGGCGTCCCGATTATTGAGGAATACCTGGCCAAGAAGGACCTCAAGCTCGTCGCCGACACCTCCGGTGCCTACATACCCGGGCACGGCACACCGACTGTCATTCTCGTCGGTCGCAACAGGGAGTGCGGCGACAACGTCCGCGCCGTACTCGGAATCCAAGGCGAACCGGGTGCGCCGGACAACCCGGCCAAGGGGAAAGTGTGGTCCTCGATCATTGAACACCTTGACGAGCCCGGTTTCGAGGACCAGTGGATCTCCGTCGTCGATCTTCCGCGAAACAGTTTGGAATCCCACCCGTGGAGCCTTGCTGGCGGTGGTGCAGTGGAGACACTCGCTGCGATCGACGCTGCTGGTGTGAGCCCACTAGGGGACCGGATCGACGCAGTCGGCCGCACGACACACACTGGGCTCGACGACGCGTTTTACCTGGAGGATCACGCTGCCGACACATTTCATTTGAGGGCGGATACTGTCCCGATCGTGTTGGGGGAAGATGTTCGCGATTACTGCAGCAGACCATCGCTGGTCACCATCTTTCCTTATGATTCTGTGGGAGCTGCACGTCAACTCGAATCATCGGCACTTCGAGTTCTATGGCGGAATCGTACGGCGCTTAGCCGTCGCGTCGATTTCCAGAAGACTCTGACCGAGCGCGGTCTTCGCTGGATAGACCACTCGATGTTCTTCCCGAGGCGCTACCGCATGAAGCTTTCAATACCCTTCGCCTTCGTCGCCACCCACAACCACTTCGTCCTCGACCGCGGCGGCAAGGTGTTCAATAGGTCGGCGCCGGTGATCAAGTTGCCGGAAGGGGCAACCGAGGACGACCATCTGCGATTGCTGGGTGTGCTGAACAGCTCGACCGCGTGTTTCTGGTTGAAGCAGAACAGTTATCCGAAAGGGGGAGACCCGGTAGGAAAAGACGGTGCACGCGTTAGTGCTGAGGGGTGGTCGGACCGGTTTGAGTTCACGGGGACCACCCTCCAGGAATTCCCGCTCCCGAAACTTCTTCCGCTGGATTCCGCATTCGCTCTCGACGGTCTCGCGAGAGAAGCGTCAAGTGTGGAACCCGCCGCTGCCCTAGAAGCACACGGTCCGTCGCAATCCGCGTTAAGGGAAGCCCGCTCCACCAGCGAAACCCTGCGCGCCAACATGATCCGCGATCAGGAGAACCTCGATTGGGAGGTGTACCAGCTCTACGGGCTGATCGACGAGAACCTGAATCTGCCGGGAGGGAGTGCGGGCCCAGGCCTTGCATTCGGTGAGCGTGCCTTCGAGATCGCGCTGGCTCGCCGGGTGGCGGCGGGCGAGGAGGAGACCGAATGGTTCAACCGACACGGCTCCACACCGATCACCGAGATCCCGTCGCACTGGCCGCAGGGTTACCGCGATCTGGTGCAGCGCCGGCTGGATGCGATCGAGACCAATCCGTATATCCGCTTGTTGGAGCGACCGGAGTACAAGCGTCGCTGGGCGGGGGAGGCGTGGGACACCAAACTGGTGCGTGCACTGCGCGATTGGCTGCTCGACAAGATCGAGGACCCGTCACTGTGGACAAACCCGCAGGGTTTGCCGCAGCCGAAGTCGGTCGGTGAGATCGCCGGCATCCTCGGGCGTGATCCCGAGTTCATCGACGCCCTGGACATGTGGGCCGGACACAAGGACGCGCCGGTCACCGCGACCCTGGAGAAGCTGCTCGCTGATCAGACGGTGCCGTACCTGGCTGCTTACCGGTACAAGGATTCCGGATTGCGCAAACGTGCCGAGTGGGAACGGGTGTGGGACATGCAGCGCGACGAGGATGCCGGGCTGATCGCCGCCACAGATATTCCCGTGCCGCCGAAGTACACCACCGCCGACTTCCGCAAGACCTCCTATTGGTCGCATCGCGGCAAGCTCGACGTACCCAAGGAGCGGTTCATTCTGTATTCCGACGCAGGACGCGAAACCGACCCGACAGCACTTCTCGGCTGGGCCGGCTGGGATCACGCACAGCAGGGCCTCGCCTTGGCGACCATCTACGCGATGCGCGAATCCGAAGGTGTCGACCGCGAGAAACTGGTGCCGGTGGTGGCCGGGATCGCCGAGGTGTTGCCGTGGGTCAAGCAGTGGCACAGCGGCCTCGACCCGAACCTCGGAGTGGATATGCACGAGTATCTTCACGGCCAGTTGCAGGAGAAGGCGCTGGCGATCGGGGTCCCGGTCAGCGAATTGGGGCAATGGCGGCCACCGGCCCCGGTACGCGGACGAAAGAAGAAGGGATAGAGCGATGTTTCCGGGAACAGGCGCGGGCTCTGCACACACACTGCGCGAGGTCTTCGACATTTCCGAGTCGACGGGCGGCAACGATTATGTTCTGCGCCTGTCCGACTCGGTCGAGGACACCCAGCTCACCCAGACCATCGACTCCTACGTCGTGACCCCGGCATTGGCCGACCAGTTCGACACGGCGCTCGGCGTGGTCGACGCGGGCCTGCGCACCGGTGAGAACAAGGCGGCTTTCCTCGACGGCTCGTTCGGGTCCGGTAAGTCACACTTCATGGCCGTGCTGTACGCGATCCTCGGCCACGCACCGCAGGCGCTGTCAGTGCCCGAACTGCAGCCGATCATCGCCAAACACCGCGCGATCGAGCAGAACAAGCTGCTGCGGTTGACCTTCCACTTCCTCGGCGCCGACACCGTCGAATCGGCGCTGTTCGGCCAGTACCTGCACCAGATCAGTCAGCTCCATCCCGGCACCGCTGCGCCGGTACTGCATTCCGCCGGTGGATTGTTCGCCGACGCCGATCGTCGCCGAGACGCCGAAGGTGACGAGAAGTTCTTCGGGACCCTCAACGGGTCGTCGACCAGCCGCGGTACCACCGTCGACTGGGGCAAGGCCAGTGTGTCGGTCGGTGCGTGGGACGCCGCGTCGTACGCCGAGGCCACGGCGCCCGACGCGAGCACCGAAACCCGCGCACGTCTTCAGCAGGCACTGATCGCGACCTACTTCACCAGCTACTCACGCAATACCGACTGGTTGCCGCTCGAAGACGGTCTCGCCGTCATCGCCGACCACGCCAAGGGCCTCGGCTACGACGGCATCGTGTTGCTGCTCGACGAACTGATGCTGTGGCTCTCGTTCATCATCACCGAACGCGAACGCTTCAACGCCGAGGTGCAAAAACTGACCAAGCTCGTCGAAACCGCGCGCGGACGGCTGGCACTGCCGGTGATCTCTTTTGTAGCGCGACAATTCGACCTCACTCGATGGGTAGCCACCGGCACCGACTCGGGTGCTACCCAGCAGGCCGCCGAACAAGCGATCCGGCACCAGGCCGGACGCTTCGAGAACGTCACCCTGGGCGACGAGAACTTGCCCTACATCGCGCACAAGCGCCTGCTGAAAGTGCGTGACAACCAGGCCCAACAGTGGCTCGAGGACGCATTCGCCGCCATCGACCGCAACCCCAAGGTGTGGGATGTACTGCTCGACGGCATCAACACCGACGATCAGCACCGCGGCTCCGATTCGGACGCCTTCAAACTCACCTACCCGTTCTCCCCGGCACTCATCGCGACACTGCGCAGTCTGTCCGGCGTGATGCAACGCGAACGCACCGCGCTCAAGGTGATGAAGCAGATGCTCGAGGACAACGCCGACCGTCTCACCGTGGAGAACGTGATCCCGGTGGGCGAAGCGTTCGACTACATCATCGACAGCGCCGGCAACACCCCCATCAACGACTCGGTGGCCCAGACCTTCAAGACCGCCCGAACGCTGTGGGTGGAGAAGCTGAGGCCCCTGCTGTTCCAGCAGACGGGCGTCGACCCGGAGATCGACGACGGGCAGGTGCCGGCTGGGCTGCGTGCCGACATCCGGATAGCCAAGACGCTGCTGATGTCGGCACTGGCGCCGAATGTGCCCGCGCTCAAACAGATCGATGCCTCCCGGCTGGCCTCCCTCAACCACGGCAGTGTGATCAGCCTGGTGCCCGGCGACCAGGTCGGGCAGATCGTCACCAAGGTCCGTCGGTGGTCGGCCGACGTCCCGGAGATCACCGTCTCCGGCGACGCCAACCCGATCTTCTCGGTGACTCTGGAATCGGTCGACTACGAACGGATCATCGAACGCGGCCGCGAGAACGACACCGACGGTGAACGCCGCAAACTGATGCGCGAGATGCTAAGCGAGTTCTTCGGCGTGGCCACCGCGGAGCACACCGTCGACGGCGCCTACCTGCGGACCGTCACCTGGCGAGCCACCGCACGCGACGTCGAGGTGGTGTTCGGCAACATTCGCGACCACGGCTATCTCTCCGATACCGCGTTCCGGCCCTCGCGCGAAGGCGTCTTGCGGATGATCGTCGACCTGCCCTTCGACGAAGCCGGGCACACCACCGCCGAGGACCACGACCGCGTCGACGCGCTGCTGCGCACGGCCAACGATCGCTTCACCGTGTGCTGGATTCCGGAGTTCTTCCCGGAGAAGATGACCCGGCAGCTCGGCCGCCTGGTGATCCTCAATTACGTACTCGCCGGTGACCGGTGGGCGAGCTTCGCCAACGAACTCGCCGAAGCCGACCGCGCCGCAGCCAGATCGATTCTGCAGCAGCAACAAACGCAGTTGCGAAGCCAGATCGGTTCGGCCATCCAGGTGTACTACGGGGTGGCATCGGCAGCCGGTTCCGGCAGTACCGGACTGTTCGCCGACCAGCCGCCGCTGCGGTCGCTGCACGCCAGTTTCGTCGCACAGCCGCCTATCGGTACCACCCTCGGCGAGGCGGTCGACCGATTGATCGCCGACGCATTCAACGCCCTCTACCCCGACCACCCGGACTTCACCCCGGCCGACAAACTCATCGCCCGCCGCGATCTGACGCTCACCCTGGACCGGCTGCGCGACGCCCAATCCGACCCGGAAGGGCGGTTGGCGTTGGACCGCGGCGAGATCCAGACGGTACGGCGCATCGTCACCCCGCTCGCCCTGGCCAAGACCAGTGAGACCCACCTGATCTTCTCCGCCGATCAGTTCGCCGGATGGCGTTCCCGGATCACTCAGGAACTCAGCCGAACCGGGGCCGGTGACGAGTCGGGTTCGGGCACCGAATCCGACATCCCGGTCGAGGCCATCAGGACCGCGATCATCGCATCGAACCCGCGACGTGGCCTGACCGACGACATCGTCGACCTCATCACCGGTGCTTGGGCTGCGCAGACCCGACGGTCGTGGTTCCTGCACGGGTCCGCCGTCGCCGAACCTGCCATCGGTGAGTTCCGGCGCCGCGGACTGACCCTGCGGCTCGAACCACTGCCGACGCAACAGACATGGCGCGATGCCAACACCCGGTGGACCAAGCTCACCGGACAACACCTCAACGACTTCCTCACGCCGTCGAATGTGGCTGCGTTCGCCGACGCGATCCGCGCCTACACGAGCGAACGGCAAGGGCAGCGCAGCCGGCTGGCCGCCGCTCTGGAACGTGCGTATACCCAATGCGGTATCGACGGGGGTGGCCGGCTGACGACGGCCGCCGCCCTTGACAAGGTGTTCGCCTCTGACGTGCTGAATCTGGACAATCTGGGCGTCGTCGCTCGGATCGCCGACGCCGACCTCGGCGGAGCAACCGACATCGAGGCCGGACGTGCCCTCACCAACTCGGCCGCCGTGGCCGACGCGATCGAGGGATTCGCCTTCGCGCGGCTCGACCCGCTGCGTCAGCGCGCCGAAACGGATCCCGAGTCGGATGCCGGGCTTGATGCGGCGAGCATCCTCCGCGAACTCGACGACGCACTGGTCGCCCAGGAACTCGTGGTGCCGCTGGTAGCGGCACTAAACCGCATCCGGGAACGTCGGGAACGGTGGGCCGATGCCCAGATCGTCAATCCGCCGCAGCCACCCACACCGCCGCCGGGACCGGGACGAGATGATCCCAAGCAGCCGCCCGCCGAGTCGGTGCAGATCGAGGTGTCCGCCGACACCGGGCTTTCCGCGGTGGAGCAAACGCTCGCCGCCTTGCTCCAGCGGCACCCCGGTGTGACGTATCGCGTGACGATCGCTGAATTGACGACCTCCGAAGCCGGGCGATGACCGCGGCAACGGGCCTCCCCGAAGCGGATCTGGCGTCGATCAAAGGTCTGCTCACCGCGCTGAAGGACCGAAAGTCCTACCAGCCTGGTCCGGTGGCGGTGGCCGCCGTACCAGAGTGGTCAGGGCCGCACGAGTTCACCATCGACGGTGACCAGGTGGCGATCGCTACTGCTCCTAGTGTGCTGGCGCTGCGCGACGTGTTGCGCCGCCGCACCGACACCGACTGGCTCGTGATGCTCACCGACCGGCCGGCGACCGAGATCCCGAGCGGGGTCGCCGAGCATTTGGTGACCGGTCGCCTGGTGAACCTCGACCCGTTCCCATTGTTGCGCAGTGCGTTTGCCGCGTCGCAGCAGGAGTTCGGGCTGCTGGGCAACAACTCCGCGATTGCACGGGCGGTACTGCGCGAGGTCGGCGAGTATCCGACGCCGGCCCCCGGCGGTGTGCTCACCAACGAGCATGTGTTCACCGAGCTCGCGGTCTCCCGATTCAGCTGGCCACGCACCGACGTCACTCCACACCACGTCGCGGTGTGGTCGGCCGACCCGCTGCACACCCGGCAGTACGACACCTGGGTGGCGCACGCCGATACAGCGCTGGCCGACGAGTTCCTCAACTGGCTGGGCCGACAACTCGGCGAACTCGGCCCGGTATTGGTGTCGGCCTGGCGGCGACGCGGCCCGGCCGGCATCGTCCCGCTTGGCCTCGTTGCCGGCCTGCTCGCCGCATCCCCGCAGCCCGGAGAAGATGCCGCAGAAGCGATCCCACGGATACGGGCCAGGCTGGAGATGCAGGTCGACGACATCGCGGTGACCGAACGCCAACTCGGTGCATGGGGAGCTGTCGCATCGGTGGCGGTTGCGACCCTCTCGGACCCCGGCCCGGTGCTGACAGCAGCCGAGGCATTGGTGCCCGAGCTGCAAGCCAGTCCGTTGCTCGCGCGGTCCGATGTTCTCCCGTCCGCCTTGCCGGTACGGATCACCACGTTCGCGGTCCGCCTGGCCGCCGCAGCCGGAAAGGCGATCGCGGACGGCGAGCAGGCACGCTCTGTCGACCTGTCGTCGGTGGACAACGCCTGGGCCTCGGTGCGGGCCCACCGCGACGCACACCTCGATCCGCACAACGCGCCCAACGACGTTCAGGTGGGAGCGGCGGCGCTGCGCCTGCTGCACCGACTGGTGGCCACACCCGCGCCTGCTGCGGTGTCGGTGGCCGGCTGGTTGACCGCGTATCGAACCGACCTGTCGTGGGTCGACTCCGCGATCAATCGCGCCTACGTCGGCGCGGACGATCCGCAGCTGGCGGCCGCCAACCACCTGTTGCTCGACGCGGTTCGGGTGTGGCGGGCCCGGCTCGATCGCGAGTTCGCATCGCTCCTCTCATCGGCCGGCGTGCATCGGGAAACCGGCTCCGGTGCACCGTTGTACATCGAGGACGTGCTCGATCGCGTCGTCGCCCCGGTCACCGACGCCGAGGGGACCGGCAGCGGATTCGGGCTCTCCGATGACAAGGTCCAGCCGTCGGTGTTGCTCGTCGTTGCCGACGGTATGGATGTGGCGTCGGCCAACGACATCGTCACCGACGCCACCCGTAACCGACGGCCCCAATGGCAGAACTGCATCCGCGCCGACGACGACGGTCCGCTGACCGCTTTGGCGGCGCTGCCGAGCGTCACCCAGTTCTCGCGGTGCTCACTGTTGAGCGGCGCGCTCGCCGTCGGTGGTCAGGATCGGGAACGAAGCGGCTTCGCGGACTGGCTACAGCGGCACGGACTTCGTGGCCTTGGCCCGGTGCTGTTCCACAAGGCCGACCTCGAAGCGGTGTCCAAGGGGCACTCGCTGGCCTCCGAAGTCCGTCAGGCCGTGCAGGACACCAGGCATCGCCGCGTCGTCGCCTGCGTCCTCAATGACATCGACGACGCCCTCGATCGGTCCGACCCGATCGGGACCTCGTGGTCGGTGTCGTCGTTCAAACACCTCGATGCTCTCCTCACTGAGGCCGCGGCGGTGGGTCGCACGGTGGTCCTCGTCAGCGACCACGGTCATGTGGTGGAGCGCCGCGAACAACCGAGTGTTCAACGTGGCGATCAGATCTCGGCTCGCTACCGTGCTGTGGGTGGCGACGTCGGCGACGACGAGGTGCTCGTGGACGGCGAACGGGTGCTCACCGACGATCATCAGGCCGTGCTCGCCGTCGACGAGCAGCTGCGCTACACGCGGATCAAGGCGGGCTACCACGGGGGTGCAGCCTTGTCGGAAGTGGCGGTGTCAGTGTCGGTGCTCGTCAACGGGACGATCCCCAAGGGTCTGGAGCCGTCTGGTTTCGCTCCGCCGGCGTGGTGGGACCTCGACGGCGTCGGACCGAAGGTGACACTCCGGGACACGCCGGCGGTGACGGCGCCGCCGGCCGCCTCACGACGTCCGGCCAAACCCCCCAAGCCCACCAAGCCAGTCCAATCGCGAAGCCAGGGATCGCTGTTCGACGTGGGGGAGCCGACCACTCCGACCGGCAACGACCCCACGACGGACGATGCCGCGTTCGATGCGGTTGGCCGCTTGCTGGAGAGCGACCTGTTCCTTGCGCAGTTCCGGCGTTACGGACGCAACGTCACCAAGCTGGGCGTGGGCGCCTTGCTCCGTGAGGCTGACGCCGCCAACGGGGTGGTGACCCGCGCCAAGGCGGCCGAGATCCTGCACATGCGACCGTCTCAAGCACGCGGGGCCATTGCGCACATCAGTCAGATCTTCAACGTCGACGGTGTCGCGGTGATCGGCGCGCAGGGCGACGACATCACCTTCGCGCTCCCGCTGATGTTCGAGCAGTTCGGAGTGTCCCGATGAGCGAACTCTCCCCGGTTCGCCGCCGCGAGATCCTGACCGCCCTGCGTCAAGGCAGCGTCCCGTCGGGCAACCTCGACATACTCGCCGTCGGAATCGACACTTTCGCACCGACCATCGATGACGAACTCGACGCGGTGGCGGCGGGCGGGTCCGCATTCAAGGCGGTGCGCGGTGAATACGGTTCCGGCAAGACCTTCTTCGCACGCTGGGTCCAGCAGCGCGCAATGCGCAAAGGTCTTGCCGTCGCCGAGGTGCAGATCAGTGAGCTCGAAACGCCGCTGCACAAGTTGGAGACGGTGTACCGGCGGACCACCGAGTCGCTGCGCACGTCTGCGTTCCCGCCGTCGGCGTTTCGGTCGGTGATCGATGCGTGGTTGTTCGAGATCGAGGAGGATGCCGCGGCGTCGGCCGCCGTGGATGAACCGAGCGCCGAGGAGGTCGGGGCGCTGCTGGAGCAGCGGCTGGCGGCGGTGGCAACCGCGACACCCGTGTACCCAATGGTGCTGCGCGCGTACCGCACCGCAGTGGAGAACGGCGACGCGGTGACTGCCGACGCTCTGATCGCCTGGCTCGGTGGCCAGCCGCACGTCGCAGCATCGGCCAAGCGGGCCGCGGGTGTGCGACAGGACGTCGATCATTTCCTCGCCATGGGTTTCCTTCAGGGGTTGCTCGCGGTTCTCAAGGGCGCCCGGCATCCGGGTCTGCTGCTGGTTGTCGACGAGGTGGAGACGCTGCAGCGGATGCGTTCCGACAGCCGTGCCAAAGCGTTGAACGCGTTGCGGCAGTGGATCGATGAGCTCGATTCGGGCCGATTCCCGGGTCTGTACCTGCTCATCACCGGAACGCCGGCGTTCTTCGACGGCCGGATGGGCGTGCAGTCTCTGCCGCCGCTGGCCCAACGACTGGCGACCGACTTCACCACCGAAGCGCGTTTCGACAACCCCCGCGCCCCCCAGATCCGGTTGCAGAACTTCGACCTCGACCGTCTCGTGGACGTTGGTGTTCGGGTCCGAGAGCTCTTTGCCGAAGGTGCGTCGGACCCCGCACGTATCCGCGCGGTCGTCAACGACGCCTACATCGCTGACTTAGCGAAAGCCGTGGGCGGCAAACTTGGCGGGCAGGTCGGTGTCGCACCTCGCATCTTTCTGAAGAAGCTGGTGCTCGATGTCCTTGACCGCGTCGACCTGCACCCGGGTTTCGATCCCCGGCGGGATTATGCGTTGACGTTGGCCGACCACGAACTGACCGACACCGAACGGGCCGCCACCGAACGGGCCGCCACCACGCCCGACGACGTCGAGCTGTAGTTGATGACCGGTTTCGCGCAGCTCGACCCGGCGATCCAGCATCACATTGTCAATTCCCTCGGTTGGCCCGGGTTGCGTCCGCTGCAGGAGGAGTCGATCCCGGGCATCGTCGATGGTGACGACGCACTCCTGCTTGCTCCAACGGCCGGAGGCAAGACCGAGGCCGCGATGTTCCCGGTGCTCACCCGTATGCAGGCGCAACGTTGGGTCGGGACCTCGGTTCTGTACGTGTGCCCGCTCAAGGCGCTGCTGAACAATCTGGGGCCGCGCCTAAATGACTACGCCGCCTGGGTGGGACGGAGTGCTGCGGTGTGGCACGGCGATGTCGGTCAAGCCGTTCGTGGACGCATCAAGCGCGACCGGCCCGACATCTTGCTCACCACCCCCGAATCCATCGAATCGATGCTCGTGTCGGAAAGCGTTGACGCCCTACAGTTTCTGGGTGGCCTTCAGACCGTCGTAGTTGATGAGGTCCATGCGTTTGCCGGTGATGACCGTGGCTGGCACCTGCTTGCGGTAGTCGCGAGGCTGGAGTTGCTGATCGGGCGGCGACTGCAGCGGATCGGCATGTCGGCGACGGTCGGCAACCCTGACGAGCTGCTGGAGTGGTTGCGCGGGGGAGCCGTCGCCGGCGGGCGAGTGGTGTCGCCGATGGCCGAGATCGCCACGGTCCCACAGATCACGGTCGACGCGGTCGGCAGTGTGGAGAACGCTGCCACGGTGATCGCCGCGCTGCACCACGGCGAGAAGCGACTGGTGTTCGTTGATTCCCGCCGGCTGGCCGAAGAGCTCGGCACAATCCTGCGTAATCGTGGGATCGAGACGTTCATCTCCCATTCGTCGCTGTCGGCGGCACAGCGTCGGGAATCGGAGGCCGCATTCGCCGAGGCACGCGATTGCGTCATCGTCGCGACCTCAACCCTCGAACTCGGCATCGATGTCGGCGACCTCGACCGGGTCATCCAGATCAACGCGCCGCGGACCGTCTCGTCGTTTCTGCAGCGACTCGGGCGTACCGGCCGACGACCGGGAACCACCCGCAACTGCCTGTTCCTCGCGCTCGACGACGCCGCCCTCGCCCAGATTCTCGGCATGTTGCACTGTTGGGACTCGGGGTGGGTGGAGCCGGTGGTAGCAACCCCGGAACCGAGACACATCGCGGCACAGCAGATCCTGGCATCGGCATTGCAGACCAGGCGGCTTCCGCTTGTCGGTTGGGAAAAGCAGTGGGGTTCATTGCCGTTGTTCGGCGACGACGGACAGGAGATCCTCGATCACCTCCTCGACAACGGCTTCCTCGACCACGACGCGGGTAGCGCCTTCATCGGTGTGGAAGCAGAGAAACACTTCGGACGGCGGCACTTCATGGAGCTGCTCGCCGTGTTCACCGCAGCACCCGAGTTTCGAGTGTTCCAAGGCCGTAACGACATCGGCATGGTTGACGTCGGAATGCTGACCGCGGAGGTCGAGGACGTCCGGGTGTTGCTGCTGGGGGGCCGTTCGTGGCTGGTCACCCACATCGACTGGAAGCGGCGCCAGGTGTACGTCGAAGCCACCGACATCCATGGAATGGCGCGTTGGCAGTCGATCCCGGATGGCTTGTCGTTCGAGATCACCCGAGGGGTCCGCAACGTCTTGCTCGGAGACACGCCGACCGGTGTGACGCTGTCACGTCGCGCCGTCGAGGCACTCGACGGCTACCGCGCACAGCGGTCCGGAGACGTCCACGAAGGGTCACTCGTCGTCGAACGCGATGCGCGGGGTGACTGGCGTTGGTGGACGTGGGCAGGCGTCAAGGCCAATCGCACGCTAGCCGCCTGGGCCCGTGACCTCGTGCCTACACGCCAACGCATCGGCGCGGAATCGATTCGCCTGCATCCGGATCTGAGCGTCGATGACATCAAGCGAAAACTCGCCGTTGTGCGTACCGGCTCCGACAGGCCCACACCCGCTGTCGATCGTGGCGCGATCAGTGGGCTGAAATTCTCCGCAGCACTTCCGGAGGACTTGGCTCGTCGCACGCTCGCGGTGCGGATGATGGACGCCGAACATGCAGGAGCTGTGCTCGATGAGTCAGTCCGGTTCCGAGTCGCGGGCGAGGCCAAGCTGTGATGCCGGTAGTGTCATCGCGTAGTACGCTGCCCACTCGGTCTAGCCTCGGGCTACCGACTGCCCGACCATGGCCACCGCGTCGCGCTTCACCTCGGCTGCGTGCCGCTTCGATCCTGACTTTGCCGCAGGTTTCATTCTCCCTTGAGACGAACCGTCCGGAAGCACCGTGACGGATCATCGCCTACTTCAGTAGTTTCTGTGGCAATGCTCTGTAATTCACGACGACCAGTTCCTTGTTTGGCCGGGTAAGCGCTGTGTAGAGCGGACCATGCCGTCCCGAGTCATTCGGGAATGCTGCGGGCTCAACCACGACAACGCCGTCGAACTCCAAACCGCGAGCCGAGTCATGGTGCAGGACCGCGAGACGCCCACCTGCTTTTCCCCAGCTGGGTGGGACGGCGTATGGGTCTTTGAACCAGGAGTTGGCTCGAAGGTAGTCCTCAATGAGGCGACCAATGGCACCCGTGGTAATGATGGCTACCGTGCCCCTTGGGTACTTCGCCATCAGCCGCTCTGCCTGTGTCACGGCCGCGCCGCCGAGCTCTGTCACCTCTTGTGCTCTATGGACTATCGGATCGGGTCCGTCAACCTGAAGTGCAGTTACATTCTGTTGCTCGCGTGGAAGTAACAGGCCGGCGAACTCAACAATTGGTCTCGTTGAACGGTAACCGCTTTGCAGATTTTCGATCGGAACGTCGAATCGTGGTTCGATGATGTTGAGGACTTCCTCCCATGTACGGCAGGTGTATTGGGAGCGACGCTGGTTTAGATCCCCGATGATAGTCCACGCACCTGCCCGGTTGATTCGCCGTAGGAGGGCCCACTCGAGTGCCGTAAGATCCTGTGCCTCATCAACGATGATGTGTTCGATGTTTCTGACCTGTACAGGCGGGTCGGCCAACCAGCCGATGTATGCCATGAGGGGCTGGAGCGACTTGCGTTGTCGCGCCGTGTACCACTGTGGCAACCTCGCCAGGTAGTTTCTCCACTCTGGAGTTGGGACGGCGCTGCCCAGCTTCACCCTCCCCGTGCGTAGACGTTCGTAGATGGCGGCAGGGCTGTTCGGAGATCCGGGTCTTTTCTGCTTCGTGGGCACCCGAGAAGTTCGTGGTTTGGAGCTAAAGATCACGCTGTCGACAAACGCAGCTAGGTGTAGATCGACATCCTTTCCCTCGTTTGAAGGGTTGCCCTTGGGCTTCATGACTTTCGTGATGCTGCACATCAGATCGGGGAGAGACGTGACGATGACGCGATTGATCTGATCGCCGGCGAGTTGCTTGACCGCACCTCGAACGTGGGACGCGTAGTGCGTCGTCGGGCCGATGAGCAGGACATCGCCATCGAGCGTGTTATGCGCTTCGGCGTTGAGCATGTATGCGGCGCGGTGGGCGGCGACGATGGTTTTCCCCGTGCCCGGGGCACCCTGGATCACCATGCTGTCCATCGCCGGTCGCGAGATCAGTTCGTACTGGTCATGTTGTAGCGTCTGAAGGACAGATCCGAGGCTCTTCTTGCGAGGCGCATCGAGTTCCCTGCGAAGAAACGACTCAGCCCGCAGCTGGTTGGGGCGTGCCACGTCGTCGTCGCGCGGAGATGACGATGCCGATGGTTTCGGGTTCGGTGTAGTCCCAGACCGGGGTCGGGCACGGTGAGACGGCGCGGTGGGGACCAATAGCTTCTTCTGGTGCTTCGAAAATCCCTGAAAGGCATCATCTTCGACGCTCTCGTCAACGAAGTCCTCAATCTGGCTGTCCTTTGACCGGAAAGTCCTTATACCGGCCACCTCACCGTGCCAGCTGTGTGGCCCCTTTGCGTCAAAGAAGGTTGCCGCAACCTCAGCGGCCCAACTGAACACCTCGATACCATCGAAATGGGCGTGGCATTCGCCAATGTAGTACTCGGAAATGTTTCCCAGCTCGGGATCGGGATGTGCTAAGGCGACTCGACCCACCAGCTCACCGACGCGATGACTGCGGCGACTCGGCTTGTTCGTCCCTGTCCATGCGTTGTTACGTGGACCCTCGTGACCTTGAATGGACCTGTCCTGCTGCCGAAGGCGTGCAAGATAGTCCCTCTGAACCGTACGTTCGTCTTCGATCTCGAGGTCCTTGGGTGTGAGTTTCACGGCGCCACCTTGGTGTGCCTGATTGTCACGACACACGCCGCCAGGGGTTCCAGCGCAATGTCGGGAGGCGTAACGGAAGAGAGTTCGTCCATCAGCGCTGTGAAATTCGATTCCGCGCGACGAAGCTGGCTTTCGAAGAGCGCGATGACGCGGTCTGCTCGTCGGCGCGATCGCGCGGTATCGATGCGACGCTGGATCGTCTCGACGCGCCGTTGATACTGGCCTTCGATCGTGACCAGACGGGCCTTTTGCTTCGCATCGAATCCACTTTTCCGAATGTTACGCTGCTCAATTTGATGCTTGTCAAGATTGCGTGACGCTCGCTCGACGAGAACGTCGATCATGTCGATTGTGGGGCATGGCGTATCACGAAGTTCCCCTTCTGCGAGTGCAGCGAGCAGGGCGTGCACCGGTCCATCTCCGGCGGGTCGGCCCCCGACCGTGACTGCCGAACCCCATATCTCGTTTCCACCCCCCGACGAGCTGGTCGCTTTGGCGAGCAGGACGACGAACACGCCGGCAGCTTCGGATACTGTGTCGATGACTACCGAAGCAAAGCGTGCTTGCCGATGCCCCGGTACTGATGCCGCCGCGATTGATAGGGGGTGGGTGGCGGTCAAAAGAGATCCCCCACGTGTGCGTGCCAACTCCTGATCCAGCACGAGAGGGATGGGTGCCTCGTGTCGAAGCTCAGCGATGACGCGCGTGGCCTGGCTCGTGATACGACCTGAATCACGGCAGGAATCACCAACTCGTCTGGCCATGTCAGGATTTCCGCGGAACTGAGCTCTGCGCCCGTCGCCGATCAGGGAAAGGCCCTCCGCGTGATCAGTTTTCGCCCAGTCGTCGATGAGTAGCGCGAGTTCGCGCTGTCCGACATATCGACCGGTCCGTACCAGGTCGTCTTCCAATCCGGCCACGTCGACATCATCGGAGATGAGCAGATCGCCGGAGGAATCGGCAACCTCGGCAAGGCCGCGGCGTTGCTCCTCGATCGCACCAAGAGCGTCGTACAGTTTCTGGTCGCGTTCCTCCATCGTCAGTGTGAAGTCAAATCCGGCCTTCAACGCGTTGGAGGCGTTCTCCGCAAGGATCGGTTCAAGCGGACCGATCGCATCCTCAAAGATGGTGATCCGGTCCAACAATCGACGCAGTATGCGTCCATCGATCGTATCGTCGTTGTAGAAGTTGACAACGAGGATCTTCTCCTCGTTCTGGCCGATCCGGTCGATTCGGCCAATTCGCTGCTCGATCTCCATCGGATTCCATGGAAGATCATAGTTAATTACTGCAGAACAGAATTCGAAGTCGAGACCCTCGCTTGCGACTCGGTTCGCCAGCACCAGGTCGTAGGCGCCCGCGCGAAAGTCAGCCATTACATCGAGACGTGCTGCGGGGTCGACAGCACCATGGAGGGCAGCCACTCGATATCGATTCGCCAGGCGTGCCTGCAGGTAGCTAAGCGCCTTGCGCGAGTGGGTGAAGAGCAAAGACTGACGATCTTGTTTATGCAGGCTCTCCAATGTTGTGAGGAGGTCGTCGAACTTGCTGTCATGGTTTGCAGATAGTGCCTTTGCGGCCGCGACGAGCTCGCTGTCTGGTGCCAAAGTCGGCGCCGTCGATGTGCCCGACCCATCTGCGGTGGTCTCGGTGAAGGACTCAGGGTCGAGCACCGCCTGACGTGCCATTGGCAGGCACGCGCTAGCTAACCGGAGCGGCATCTGCATTGCGAAGTGCAGCGCGCTGTTGGCCTCCTTGGCACGATCATCACACCAGTCGAGATACTTGCTGTAGAAATGCTTCTCGGCAGGCGACCAGTGGACCTCTTTGCGGATCTCGGTCCGACGTGCTTTGCGGTCATCGACGTCGATCTTCTTGGTCCGGGTGATGACGGTGGACATCGTGTTGAGTGAGGCCAGCAACGCCCGTGCCTCAACCACATCCGGTGGTGCAAGGGTGTCTTTGTCGAGAAGCGTAAGAACCTGGGCGTAGTTCGGATGGGTCACCAGCGCCGCACCCTGCGGTGTATCGCCCAGACTTCTCAGTTTCCGGGCGAGTTCTCGTCCGTTGACACCCTTGCGTCTCGAGTCCGCCATCACTTTGTTGAGAATGCGGTTCGGCTCCAGACGCGAGAGCAAGTCATCCAGGTCACCGACATCCTCAGGCGCGAGAAGCTCCAACAGAGAGAGAAGGTCACCCTCCTTCAAATTAATCGGGGTAGCGGTGAGGAAAACCATGTTGTCGGCCCAGTCCGACAGTTCGCTTCCCAGTGCAAAGTTCTTGGTGTCCTGATTCCGCATACTATGCGCTTCGTCGACGATCACCAAATCGAAACTAGGTGGAAAATCGCGAAGGTCATTAAGCCCGTCCCACGTTCTAAATGTTTCAAGACTCACTATGTAACACGCACGGCGAGGGAGCTGATTGTCATGGTGACGGCGTGCGAACTCCGCCAATCCCTTAACATCGAGCCGCGTCAGCTCGAAATCGAATCGCTCACGCATCTCTCCCATCCATTTCTCGACCAGACTGGCCGGCGTCACAATAAGGACTCGGTCGGCGTCGCCACGCGCATCGAATTCGGTCCAGAGCAACCCCGCCTCGATGGTCTTTCCGAGGCCAACCTCGTCGGCAATCAGGATGCGCGCTTTTCCTGTCTCCAGCATCTTCAGGATCGGCTTAAATTGGTAGGGACGAAAGGTGGTGCGCGTTGACCGAAACGAGAAGAGAGTGTTTCGGAAGCCGCCCTCAAGTTTTGCCCGCGTCAGTGTCGCACTGAATCGGTCGGCGGGCGAAGGCTGCTGAAGCACCCAACGAGTGGGGTCGTCGTCGACGGGGCGCGGCCGCAAGCTGGACTCGGCGAATCGCTGTCGCTTGCTGCCAACCGAGATCGTGTACATCCACTCGCCCGCGTGGTCGCGTCCGATGACGCGTCCGTCCTGATCGAACGCGACAACCACAACTTCCTCGTCAACCTCGAACATCGGTGCCGATATTGGAGACGCGTCATCCCAGTAGTGTTCGGCCCACTGCCATGCAGACATCAGTGGATCTTCGTCTCCGAGCTCGTTCAGCGGCACCACTGATGACGTTCCCGGAAGCTCACCACCCGATACGACCATCAGCAGAGACCCGCCGCCCTCCAGGCCCTCGAACCAGTAGAGCCCCTGCGGCAACTCCGTTCGAGAATCCGCGACTCGACGAACGTCTCGAACCCCGTCATATAAATCAGCCACCACACCGTCGACGACGACCACCCTCAAGCGCGACGGATTGCGCGCGAGCACCAGCGCCTGACGATCATTGCTGGGCAAGTACCCGAACACGGGCTGGTCAGAACCAGTCCACGAAACCGAGGTGTCTACCACGAAACGATGCCCCTTCGCTGTACGCAGGTCTGTCCCTGAACAAATGTGCGCAAAACGGAGACCTTGCGCATACAGAAATATTGCAGAACCCACTGACAGTTTTGCCCGATATCGTAGAGCCTTCGGGGAAGAATTCGGGCACGGACTCACATCCTGCGACCTGCACAGTCGTCGGCACGCCGAGTATGACGATTCCACTGCATCCGCAGTCAGGTCGCGAGGTTCCACGACAGCAAGTTCCGTGCCATCTGTCACGGACAGACAGATGACTGGGACCACCAAGAGTCGCCACCACCGAGCCGATACAAGATCGAGCGGTGCCAGGTTCGAGCATCACCGTTCGTTTGCGAACTCAAACGTGCGTGTTCTCCATCCACATCGAAAGGACTCGCCCGCGAGTGCCCCGGCCCTGGAAGTCTGGGGAGATGGTGACGAGCAGAGCTGAGTGAGGTTCTTCCCTGGTATTAGGTGCCCAGGTTGCGGAGTCTCAGCATAGATCGCTTTGGCTGTCTCAACGTGAGCGTTTCCGCAGGGCGCAGTCTCACATACGCCGATAGCGGCACGCCGTACCATCAACCGCGACGAGGCCATCCCACTGACGAGTGCGAAGCGACCCATGAACCGCCCCGGGTTTGTCGGAGGCTCTCGAATCTGTGAAGGATGGGGAGCATGGCAGCACCACGGAAGTACAGCGTTGAGCTGAAGGAGCGGGCGACGCGGATGGCGGTGGAGGCCCGTAAGGACCCGGCCACGAGGCCTGGAGCGCTTAAACGGATCGGCGATCAACTCGGTGTGCATCCTGAGGCGCTTCGCACCTGGGTCAAGCAGGCCGAGATCGATGGCGGCGTTCGCCCGGGTATCACGACCAGCGAGGCTGAGCGGATCGCGCAGCTGGAGCGGGAGAACCGGGAGTTGCGGCGGGCGAACACGATCTTGAAGCAGGCGTCGGCTTTCTTTGCGGCGGAGATCGACCGCCCACAGCGTTGATCGTGGAGTTCGTCGCCGCTTTTCGGGGCGAACACGGAGTCGATCCGATCTGCGCGGCCCTGCGCGACACGGCCGCCCAGATCGCTCCGTCCACAGTCCGAGCCCATCTGAGCTCTCGACGAGTCGAGGCGCCACGGGTGGTCCGTGACCGCGAGATCCTCGGTGAGATCCGCACCGTGCATGCCGACAATCTCGGCGTCTACGGTGCCCGCAAAGTCCACGCCGAACTACGCAGAAAGGGTATCGGCGTGGCCCGGTGCACCGTCGAGCGGTTGATGAAAGCTGATGGGCTGCAGGGGATAACGAGATCCAAGACGCGGAAGACCACGCACAGCGAGGGGGCCGAAACTCCGCAGCCGGCCGATCGTGTCGAACGGCAGTTCACCGCCGCGGCGCCCAACGCGCTGTGGGTGGCGGACCTGACCTACATCCGCACACACTCGGGGTGGGTGTATGCCGCGTTCATCCTCGACGTCTTCTCAAGGATGGTCGTGGGCTGGCAGGTCTCGACCACCATGCACACCGACCTCGCGCTCGACGCGTTGGATATGGGGTTGTGGGCGCGGTCGCGTGCCGGCCAGGGCGTGGCCGGGCTGATTCACCACTCCGACCGCGGAGTGCAGTATCGAGCCATCCGCTACACCGAACGTCTCGCCGAAGCAGACGCAGTGACTTCTGTTGGCTCCAAGGGTGATTCGTACGACAATGCGATGGCCGAGGCGTTCAACTCGTTGTTCAAGGCCGAGTGTATCCGTAACCCAGTCATGCGCCCTCGCGGTGGCTGGGGCGGTGTCGGCGAGGTCGAGATCGCCGTCGCCGAGTACATCGACTGGTTCAACCACCGCCGCCTGCACGGCGAGATCGGGCACGTCCCACCCGTCGAGTACGAGACCACCTACTGGTCGACCCACACAGTCACCAGCTACCGTGAGAACCCGGTCCCGGCAGTCGCTGGAACCAAGTAAACGAGCCCCCAGCAAACCCGGGGCGATTCACCAGTTGATTCGGCGCAGTCGACTCGAGTTCGCAGAGGCGGACGCAGGCACTGATGTCGGCAGCCAGGTTCGATTGACTGAACAGGAAGCGCTGGCCAATGTGCGCGCGGTCCTGGAGCTTGTGCGCGTCGAGGCAACTCAGGTGCAGTGCGAAGGCCGCGCCCATCGGCGACAACGGTGAAGACTGTCGCCGGCCTCCTCGACAACGGTGACTATGGCGTTGATGCTCGCCGCTTTCGCCACCCAGACCGCCGACCACACCTGGAACGTGTCGCCGGCCAGCCTGACCGCAGCCGTCGGAGCAAGGCGCGACCTCACCGAGTTCACCGACTTCCTACATCGTCGCGCCGAACACGAACTGCCTTCGGCGCTCATCACTCTGATAGAGGATGTCCGCCGGCGGGGAGCACAACTCGTCGACCGCGGATATCTTCGCGTGATCGAGTGTGCCGATCCGGCCACAGCGATGCTCATCGCCCATGACCGCAGGCTCCGCCCGCTGTGCCATCTGCTCGGAGACCGATTCTTGGCTGTCCAACCCGAGCATGAGTCGAAGTTCCGGAATGCTCTGCTCAAGCTCGGGTTCGGCTTACCCGCGGAGTGATGGCGGCAGTCCGAGGGCGCTCGCGACCTGTCCGCGCCGTGCCCGACAATAGTTAGGTGATCGAAAGAGTTTTGCCGGTGAGACCGGACGGCGAGGCATGCCGATGACCTCGTCGTCCGGCTCGCGGCAGGCGATGACCATCTGGGTCGTCGGGGTCGCGGTCTACTTCGTTGCGGTGCTGCAGCGCTCCTCATTGGCCGTTGCCGGCCTGCTGGCTGCCGAGCGCTTCGAGATCAGCGCGTCGCAGTTGTCGACCTTCGTCGTGCTCCAGCTGCTGGTGTACGCGCTGATGCAGGTGCCGGTCGGGCTCGTCGTCGACCGGTTCGGTCCGCGTCGGGTACTTCTCAGCGGAACGCTGATCCTCACGCTTGCCCAGATCAGCTTCGCGTTCGCGGACAACTACACGTGGGCGCTGTCGTCGCGGTTCTTCGTCGGGGTGGGCGACGCCATGACCTTCGTGTGTGTCCTGCGACTGGTGACGAGCTGGTTCCCGGCGCGGCGGATCCCGCTGATCACGCAGCTCACCGGCGTGCTCGGCCAACTCGGCGCGGTCACGGCCGCCATACCGATGACCTGGGCACTGTCCACCTTCGGATGGAGTCGCGCGTACCTGGCCACCGCTGGGATCGGCGCCGTTCTGCTCGTGGTCGCACTGGTCGTCGTGCGCGATTCCGCGGCGGTCCGGTCGGTGTCGGGACCGATGCTCGGGTTGGCCGGAATCCGGCGAAACCTTCGCGAGTCGTGGGATCACCCCGGCACCCGGCTGGGTTTCTGGATGCACTTCTCGACCCACTTCAGCGCCACCGTCCTGGGCCTGTTGTGGGGCTACCCCTTCTTCGTCGAGGGCGAGGGGATGAGCGCCGGTGCGGCGGGCCTGCTCCTGACGATCATGGTGTTCGCCATCATGGCGTTCGGCCCGATCTTCGCGTGGCTGATCACCCGGTGGCCGTGGCACAGATCGACGCTGGTGTTGGCGGTGCTCGCCGGAATCGCGGCCACCTGGACGGTGGTACTGGCGTGGCCCGGCGGCGCGCCGTTCGCGCTCCTCGTGCTCTTGGTGGTGGTCTGTGGAATGGGCGGTCCGGCGTCGATGATCGGTTTCGATGTCGGCCGCACCTCCAATCCGGCATCGCGGGCGGGCACGGCCACCGGGATCATCAACCAGGCGGGGTTCATTGCCAGCTTGATCCTCGCGGGGCTCATCGGTCTCATCCTCGACTGGCGAACCCCGGATGGGGTCCAGGGATATCCGCCGGAGGCGTTCACCTGGGCGATGTCGGCGCAGTTCATGCTCTGGGGGCTGGGCGCCGTCCAGATCTACCGCTATCGCCGCAAGGGGCGTGCGCGTCTGTTGCGTGAGGAGCCGGAACGGTGGTCGCGCTAGTTCCGTCCGCCTCAGACCGCCCAGCGCCCCGCCAGCTCGTCCAACCATCCCGGCACCGCATCGGAATCCGCGGGCGGTGACTCCACCAGCACCAGTTCGTCGACGCCGAGAGCGTCGAGACCGGCGCGGTCAGCGGGAACCGGATTCCGCAGCGCGACCGCGATATCGAGATCGGAACGGTCCCGTCCGCTCTCCTGGCAGAACCGGTCGATCGTGCGGATCCGATCAGCCACCGCGTCGACGTCGTCGAGGTTGAATCCGTACCAGCCATCACCCCAGCCGACCACCCGGCGCAACGCCTGATCACTGTTGCCGCCCACGACGAGCGGAATCCGGCCCGCCGCCGGTTTCGGATTGACCCGGATGCTCTCGAAGGCAGCGAATTCCGAGCGATGTGTAACGATCTCGTCCCGCCAGAGCGCGCGCATCGCCTCGACGTAGGCATCGGTCCGGGCACCTCGTCGGGCGAACGGCACCCCCAGTGCGTCGAATTCCTCACGGGACCAACCGATCCCCACGCCAAGGGTCAGTCGTCCCCCGCTGAGAAGGTCGAGCGACGCGGCCTGTTTGGCCATGATGATCGGGTTGTGTTCGGGGAGCAGCAGCACCCCGGTGGCGAGCCGGATCGTGGTGGTGGCCGCGGCGGCGAAGGAGAGGGCGATCGTCGGGTCGAGCCAGTCCGCTTCGGCGGGAACCGCGATCTTCTTGTCGGGGGTGTACGGGTACGGCGACGCCGGGTCGTCGACCATCACAACATGCTCGCCGCACCACAGTGTGCGGAAACCACGTGCCTCGGCTTCGCGGGCCACGGCGTCGATGATGTCGCGGCGTGCCCCGGTCCCGATGCCCAGAGCGTGTAGTCCGAGTCGCATGGTGTTCCGAATCTGTCGGGACGAGTCGTGGGAAGCGGCTGGTCAGAATCGTATGTCAACGCCGCGCGGAGCATCCGCACTTCTGGCCTGCCGCTCGATTCGCCTTGTCGGGCGGGCGTCCGATGCGCGATGGCATCGAAACCTACGTCATTGCGCAGACGACTGCGGCCGGCCGGATCGCCATGCTTGTCCCACCGATCCCCTCCAGACAGGACATCCGATGAAGACGAGAAAGACCCTCGCCAAAGCCGCCGCGATCGCCCTCCTCGCCGCGGGCGGAGCGACTCTCGGAGCGGGCATGGCCGGCGCCGAGCCGGTGAACGTGCCCAAGCCTCAGACGCCCCCGTGGAGCAAGTCCGCCGACGGGTTGACCTACTGCTTCGAGGGTTACTGCGACAACTGGGACAAACGCTCGAACTACGTCTGCACCACGGGCGCACCGACGGCCCTGCTGTGCGACGGCATCATGCTCGGGGTCCGGGTGCTGCCCCCGCTCGACATCGGACCGCTTGTCCCGCACAGCATCATCCGCTGACATCCGGATGACCGTCCATGTCGCGCGATACTGTCGGCGACAAGATCACCACAAGGGAACCGCCTCGTGACCGACACCGAAGGCTTCTCGACCTACGTGCACGACATCGAGGAACGGCTCCGACGCGACTCGGGCGATGTGGTCCTGGCCGACGCCAGAGAGCGCTTCACCGGTGGTGAACTCCTCGAACTCATCCACGGTCTCGCGACCGCCCTTGTCACTCACGGTGTGCGACGGGGACATCGTGTTGCATTTGTCGCGCCCGCAACGGGTGGGGCGATCGCGGTCCGCTACGCTGCGGCGCTCCTCGGTGCGTCCACCGTGTACTGCCCCGACGCGGGATCACCTGCGAGATTGCAGGTGTTCCTGTCGCGCATCGGGGCGGACGCGGTGATCGTCTTTCCGAGTACGGCCGCATCGGTAGGGGGCTCGAGTCGCACGAATGTGCTTGCGGTCGGCAGGGTCCCGGGCCTGCCGGATCTCCTGACGGAGGGGCGGTCCCGATCCGACGACGCCGGTCCGGAAGCCGGACAAGTCTCGTCCGACGACGAATGCGTTCTGGTCGCCACCGGAGGGACCACCGGTGTCTCGAAGGCCAGTGTCCGATCGCATGTAGGATACCGTCGGCTGGTCGACCTCGGCCCGACGCCCGGCAGGCGGCAGCTGGTCTGCACCCCGCTGGCCTACATCGCTCAAACCCTCGTCGATACAGTCCTTCTCGGCGGTGGTCAGGTGTTCCTCCAGGACGGATACGCGCCGGCGGCAGTCCTGCGGGCGATCGCCGACGAGCGGATCACGCACCTGGCTCTGGTCGAACCCCTCCTCGTCGAGCTGCTCGACAGCGAGGACCTCGCCGGCGCCGACCTCTCCTCCGTCGTCGGGATCAGCCATGTCGGCGCCGATGCGGCGTCGTCGCTGCGACGCCGATTGTTGCGTCGGGTGGGGCGATCGATACTCGTCAATCCCTATGGTGCAAGCGAATTCGGGGTGGTGAGCGTACTCGCCGGACCGGACTACGGTGTCGACTCGCCGCATCTCGCGACCTCGGGGCGACCAGTGCCGTCGCCGTCGACTGAGGTGCAGATCCGGACGGGCGACGGACGACTCTGTCCACCTCTCGAGGAGGGCATCATCCAAGTCCGGACAACGGGACAGGCCCACGGGTACAGCTTCACTCCGCCGCACTCCGGTTTCACGGACGACGGTTGGTTCAGCACGGGCGACGTCGGGTTGTTCGACGAAGACGGTTACCTGCTCGTGCGAGGTCGCGCCGACGATCGTCGGCTCACCGACACGGGCTCTGTCTTCCCGGTGGACATCCAGGAGGCGCTGTGCTCCCAGCCGGGGGTTCGCTACGCCGTGGCGGTGCCTGCGCCCGATGACATCGACGCGGTTTTCGGGGCAGTCGTCGTGCTCGATCTAGACGCCACGTCGACCATCGACGATCTCAGCGAGAACCTGCGAACCACACTCCCGCGCGCGGGCGAGATCTCGCTTGAGGTCGTCGACGAGGTTCCGGTCACCGAGCAGGGGAAGCCGAGCCGTCCGGTCATCACTGCCCGGTTGTTCGGGGACGGCTGAGCAGAATGAGGGATTCGTACGCGAAACCGGCACGAATGCCTCACTCCGCGGCCTTGCCCGACGAGATGAGAGCAGCGGCGATCGCGACGATGACGAGCAACGCGCCGGTGACGAGGAAGCCGATCGCGGTCCCGAGGCGACCCGGGTATGCAGCGAGAAGTGCTGCGAACACAGCGACGCCGAGGATGGCACCCATCTGTCGGCCGGTGGTGATGACCCCGGACGCCTGACCTCGCTGTCCGGCCGGGACGGATGCGACGGTCGCAGTGGTGAGCGGACTGAGCAGAGCACCGATTCCGACGCCGACGGGGCCCAGTCCGATGGCGATGACCGTCACCGAGGACACCGCGAAACCAACAGCCACGGTGATCATTCCGGCGGCCAGGCACAGGCTCCCCGCCACCACGACGCGCTGCAGTCCGTAACGCTCGTACCGCGCGCCGACAAGGCGGGTGGCGGCCAGCAGCGGGATCACGAGCGGCAGGAGCGCCAGCCCCGACTCGACGGGCTCCAGGTGCATGGCCTCCTGCAGTGCGACCGCGCCGTAGACGGTCGCGGCGGTCATGGCGAAACCGATCGCGGCGAGAGCCGTTGTGCGGACCGCGAAGTCTCGGTCGCGAAGCAGGCCGATGTCGAGAACGGGAATGGTTGCGCGTTTCGTCGCCAATGGGAACACCGACAGCGCCACGCCGCCCACGACGAGCAGGGTGATCACCGCAGGCGATCGCCATCCCCACGCGGGGCCCTGCAGCAGCGCGGCGACCGCTGCGCCGAGACCCGTCACCAAAAGTGTCAATCCGGGCAGGTCCCACGATTGCGAAGTGCGCGCGCCGGACGGCGGGTGCGCCAGGACGCTGAGGACCACGGCCACGATGCCGACTGGGACATTGACGAGGAACCCGACCTGCCAGGTGAGGAACTGGGCGCATACGCCACCCACAGCCGGTCCGATGAGCGCGAAACCCTGGCCGACACCCGTGTAGACCGCCATCGCGCCCGGCCGTCTCGCCTCGTCGACGGTGTGGATCAGCAGTGCGAGGGTCGCGGGCATGAGTACCGCGCCGGCGACGCCGGCCAGCGCGCGACCGGCGACGACCGCTTCGAAAGACGGCACCACGGCGATCATCGTCGACGCCGCGACGAAGCCGACCATCCCGACACGGAACATCGTCGCGGCACCGTAGGCGTCGGCGAGTCGGCCGCCCACCGGAGCGAACACGGCCAGCATCAGCAGGTAGATCGACACCAGCCACGACGACTGGCTCACGCTGAGGTCCAGATCTCGCATCATCGTGGGCAGCATGACGCCGAGAATGCTCGAGTCGAGAACGAGCAGGACCATCGTCGAGGTGGTCGCGGTCAGCAGCATCGCTTCCCGGCGCCGGGCCGTTCGATCGGTACCGCGCACTCTGCGTTGTGAGGCTTCCGTCCCGGGCTTCAATTGAGTAGCAGCCATCCGAATCGCAGGCAGAGCGCCGCGACACCGAGGACCGCCGTCGCGATCAGCCACCGCCGGGCGAGCCGTTCGGCCCGCACATGGTCGTCACCAGGTCGTAGGTAGACATACGCCGCCGTCATCGCGCACCCGGCAGCCGCGGCCCCGACGATGAGCACGAGCGTCAGCATCAACACACCCACCATCATGCCGATCAACCCCGCGTGGCCGCGCCGATCACGGGAAGGTCGAGGCGCACGGAACCGTGGGTAGGCGTCGAAGTGGTTTCGACAAGCTCAACCAACGGAGGGCAGCTCAACCAACGGAGGGCAGCTCAACCAGCGGAGGGCAGCTCAACCAGCGGAGGTGCCCAGTCAACGCGTACAGCCGCACAACGGATTCGGCCGCACAGTCGACGGATTCGAGCGCACAGTCGACGGATTTGAGTGCACAGTTGACGGATTCGAGCGCACAGTCGACGGGTACAGAACGAAGTCGGCGCTGCGGCTTCATTCGAAGTCGCAGCGCCGAGTCGAGATCATCGACGACGGGGGGATCAGTCGACTTCCTCGCCCACCCACTTCGCGAGCAGGTGGTGCATGTGGCGGATCTTGAGTTCCTGGTACGCCGCCATCGGCAGGTACTTCTGGGTGGTGGTCTTCAGGCCGCGGTGCACCTTCGGCATGTTGTACGCGTCCTGGTCGAACACACGGGCCGAGCTGCCGAGGACCGTGGCGTCGATCCAGGTCTGCTCGGGCGTCAGCCACTGCACCTTCGCGGCCGGCGGGCGCGGCCCGGTGAACGGCGCCAGCAGGTAGACGTCCATGATCGACGTGTTGTGGTCGTCGCCGTTCGGCCGGAACCGGTAGACGATGCGCTGGTAGGCGCCCCACGGATGGAAGTTCGGGAACACCGTGTAGTAGATGCTGTCGAGCGACTCGGCGTCGGACATGTTGTCCGCCTTGACATCACCGATGACGTCGCGGAGCCCCTCGCGGGCGAGCAGGCCGGACATCTCGCGCGCGGTGACACCGTCGGGCAGGGTGACCATCGGGTCCTCGTCGATGCGCGCGTCCACCATCGAGTCGAACATCTCCTGCTCGCTCGGGGTGAACTTGATGTGCGGGCTGGGCACGCCGTTGGCGGTGATCCCGCGGTTGAAGTTGCCCCACGAGTCGTACTGGCTGTTCGAATCCCCGGTCCCCACAACACGTTGCGGGTGGGTGGTGATGACGTGGAAGGCCTCCGAGAACGCCTCCTGGGCGATTTTCCAGTTCGCGTCGATGACCTTCGCGACGTGCGCCTGGATGTAGCGATCCTCCAGCGGCCAGGCCTCGAAGTGCTTGCCCAGGTCGCCGAGGAAGCTGGCAAGCGACTCCGACTGCGGGTCCATGTTGATGAAGACGAAGCCGCCCCAGGTGTCCACCTTGACCTGCGGAAGGTTCATTGCATCCTTGTCGACGTGGGGGAAATCCCATTCGCACGTCATGGATTTCAGCGATCCGTCCAGGTTCCAGCAGAAGCCGTGGAACGGACAACGCAGGTCGTTGCCCGCGGGACCGCTCTCCTCGCGGAGCATCCGGCCGCGGTGCAGGCACGAGTTGTAGAACGCGCGGATGGACATGTCCTTGCCGCGCACGACGAGGATCGACTTGTCGCAGATCTCGTAGATGTGCGTGTCGCCGGGCTCGGGGATCTCCTCTTCACGACACGCCATCTGCCAGACCTTGTACCATATACGATCTCGCTCGAGCTCGTGATACTTGCGGCTGATGTACCGCGAGACCGGGATGAAGTTCTGATCCTCGTAGAGGTCGTGGGTCTCCTCCCGCAGGACCTGCGGGACCGGGTGGGTGTCGGTGTCGAGCAGTCGCTGGTAGCTGGCGACGTAGTCGGCCTGCTCGTCGTCGGATGCCGACGATCCGGGGGTGCGTGTGTCGATCTCGGTCACAATTTGCCTCCTTCGGCCAGGCGATTGCTGCGGGCTTCGTCGGCGAGTCGGTCCGCCTGCATCTTCTCCAGGAGCTTGGCAGCGCCCATGAAGCGACGGTTCTGGGTGATGGGGACGGGCTCGCGCGGACCGAGACCGACCCAGCGGGCCATCTCCGGGTCAACGGATTTCACTTCGCCGTGCAGGTACCGGCCTTCGGGGTCGAAGGTGCCGGTCTTGCCGTCCTTGGTGGTCACGAGGACGTTGAAGTCCTCGTCGAATTCGTAGATGGCTCGACTCATCGGATGCTGGATCTGACGCATCGGGTTCTCCTCGGTGGGGCTGGCGCGCCTCTTACTTGGCAGCGTATTCACTAACTGTAGCACCGAGAGTGAGCGGCAACACATCGAACTGTATTCGCTGTAAAAAAAGTTCAGATGGAACGGGCTGCCCACCGGAGCGAGTTGGCGATCAGGGAGCGGTAGTCCGGGTGGGCGAGAGTGGCCGCGGTGTCGCCGGGCTGGAGGTAGACCAGGCGGGATGCACCGTTGGTGCGACACCAGCCGACCAGCGACGATCCCTCGGCGTGCTGCCACCCCTCCCGTTCATCCCGCCGCCCGGACATGGCCAGTGCGGTGGAGAAGTGCACGTCGTCGGTCATCGGTGCGTTCGTCCGCAGCAACGGCGTCACGGAGTCCTCGAACACCTCGCAGAGATAGGTCTCGTCGACGAGGTCGAGATGTGCCGGCAGGTCCGCGGTCACCGGGTGGGTGCTGTCCTCGATGGTGATCCGCTGCCCCACCGCATGCCGATAGCCGGAGTCGGGGCGCGGTGCCCCGCGCACGGTTCCGGGCTGGTACAGGTAGCGGCCGCCGACGAACTCCGACCACTCGTCCCAGTTGGCCCAGCTCGCGATCGCATGATGCAGGACGACGTATCCGTGCCCCGTCTCGCGGGCCGCGCGCAGACAGTCCCGCAACGACTCCGGCGGGTCGTACGGTTCGGGCAGGGTGCCCGGCATGTCGTAGTGAAGGGACACGTCGTGGTCGGCGAGGTCGTCGGGCCCGATCGCGGCGTCGGGATGTTCGCGCCAGGTGACCTCACCGGGAAGGGCGTCGAGGAGATCGGCGAAGGCGGCTCGGTCGAAGGAGTGGCCGCCGGTGATCGCGAGGATGCGCATGTTCGAGTCCAACCTGCATCGGAGTAACTGTTTCGGAATTAAAGTTACTCGACGGGCTCGGCTCGGGTCAGCGGCCTTCGATCATCTTGGTGCAGACGTCGGTCGTCGCGGTGCGCAGACTGGGGACCGGGATGTCCGACAGCGGCCCACCCTCGATACGCAGGGGTTGGATGGCGATGGTCATCGCGATCATCGTCCGGACCCGGAGGGTGCGCGCCGCGTGCTGTGCGGTGGCCGCACGCCGGTTGGGCGGGTCCTCACCGGCCGGGAAGTAGTCGAACGCACGTCGGATGTGCCGTTCCTCGTACTCCTTCGTCAGCAGCCGGGTCCCGGGGGTCGCGCCGCCGGCCATCTGCAGGAACAGCATGCGGGCGGAATTGGGGTGCTCGGCGGTCCAGTCCCAGACCGCGGCGACGACGTCCTTGAACGAGTCCGCGCTCGCGGACACATCGTCCGGTCGAGCCGACTGCGCCGCGGCCGAACTCGCGTCCATCGCATAGCCGAGTGCGCTCTCGAAGAGCTCCTCTTTGCTGGCGAAGTGATAGTAGACCGCGGTCGGGACCATCCCCGCCTCGGTGGCGATCTCCTGGATGGAGGCCTCCGCGAACCCCTTTCGCGAGAACACCCGAACCGCGGCCTTCACGATGAGATGCCGCCGCGACGGACGGTGCGCGGTCGTGCCGTTGCCGGCGCCCGATCCGTTCTGGACCGGTGAGTCCGGCGGTGCGCCCTCGGCGCCGGCCTCGTGTTCCACCGGCGAGATGTCGGGTGCGGCGTCGGGATCGACGTCCTCCTGTGGGCCGGTGCCCGCCCCCGGATCCGCGGCCGCCAGTGCGATGTCGTCGGCAGCCGGGGTCGAATCCCAGCCGAGCCAGTCGGCGTCCGACTCCGACATGCCGTCGGCCGGCCGGGCGTTGTCTCGCCTCGATCTCGCCATACGTCCTCCTCGCCGTGCTCCCCGTCCCGATCCGCCGTGGCGCAGACCTCCCGGTTCCGTTCACGGCGTGCCATCAGGATGGCACAGCCCGTGGCAGCCCCCGATGCTGTCATGATCTATCGCATGGCGGGCAAGAATCCCTCAGGACGAAGCACTTCCGGCCGACGCAACGCCGGGCGCGCGTCGGCGAGCGCTCCGAGTGGCGGCAGCGGCGCGAAGCGGGCCGCGCACCGGCCGTCTCGACGCGACGTCGTCGTCGAGGCGGCGATGCACCTGTACTCCATGCGGTCGATCGAGGACGTCACCGTCGCCGACATCGCCGCCGAGGCGCAGATGACCTCGGCGGCAGTGTATTACCACTATCCCTCCAAGGAGGAGGTACTCCTCGGCGGACTGCGGATCTTCGCCGAGCAGATGCTCACCCAACTGCGCACGGAGATCGACGCCGATCCCGACGCCTCGCTCGGCGACGTGATCATCTCGGTTCTCGAGTGGACCGACGCCCACCGGGCGGCGTCGCTGGTCTACTTCGTGCGGTCGCCCGGATGGAGTCTGTCGATCGAGGCGCTGCGCCGGGAGGTGCGTCTGGAGATGCTCGCGATCTTCTCCGCCGAGTTGCGGGTGCGGGACCGCATCACGTCCAAGGCCAAGCAGGCCGCTGCGGCGACGGCACTGTCCAGCCTCCTCGAGGTGTCCGCGTCGTCGTGGCTCACCGAGGACGTCGTCCTCGCGAACCTGGGGCGCCGGCGCTTCTCCGACGAAGTGCGTGAGCTCGCCGCCGACATCGCCAGCGTGTGATGTGACACCCTCGAACCTATAGCTTCGACGTCTGATCGTTCACCTGAGCAGGCGGTTCGCGATAGTATCTTTATAGAGAACCTAGTTTGTGGTTCACTGGAGCCGTGCCCAACCAGACTCGTGCGCGCTCGATCGATCTCGACAACCCGTTCGCGCCGCTGGCCGGACTGTGCGAACTCGTGCTCATCCGCCACGGCGAGCAGGCGCTGAGCAAGGAGCTCAGCGCAGCCGAGACCGTCGATCCGCCTCTGTCCGGCCTCGGGCAGCGACAGGTGCGCGTCGTGGCCGACCGGCTCGCCACCCACACCGTCGATGCCGTCTACAGTTCGCCGCTGCGCCGGGCCCTCGACACCGGCCGGGCCATCGCCGCCCATCACGGTCTGGAACCGATCGTCCGCGACACCCTGACCGAGTACGAGCCGTGGCAGTCCTTCCCTGCCGACGAATCGCCGTTCGAGACCCTTCCGCACGACGAGATATCCCGGATCTTCCGCGAACACATCAGGACCCGCAGCTACGAACCGTTCCCGTACGCCGAGGACCCGGTGGCCTTCCGTGCGCGAGTGCTCGGCGAGATCGGCCGGATCGTCGACGCGCACCTCGGCGAGCGCGTGGTGGTCACCTGCCACAGCGGGGTGATCAATGCCGTGCTCGCCGACGCGCTCGGAAGCGGTTTCGACATGCCGGTCCGCGTTCACCACACGTCGGTCAACGTGTTGCGCGGCGCGGACACCCGCCGTGCGGTGCAGTCCGTCAACGACTTTACACACGTGCTCGACTTCCAGACCGCCGTCGGGGCGATGAACCTCTAGTCCGACCCCGCCAGAACAACCAGCCCGAACCGCCAGCACGACCGAAAGAAGAAGGACCCGACATGGATCTCGACCTCACCGGAAAGCGCGCCCTCATCAGCGGCGCGAGCAAGGGCATCGGCCTCGCCATCGCCAAGACCCTCCTCGCCGAGGGAGCATCGGTGGGCATCTGCGCCCGCGGCGAAGCCCAACTCAAGACCGTCGCCGACGAGCTGTCCGAGTCCGGCACGGTGTTCTGGAAGTCCGTCGATGTCGGCGACTCCGCGGCTGTGACGTCCTTCGTCGACGACGCGGCCGAGTCGCTCGGCGGGATCGACATCGTCATCGTGAACGCATCGGCCATGACCGGCAAGGGGCGCGAGGCCTGGGAGAACAGCTTCAACGTCGATCTGATGAGCCTGGTCGGCTTCATCGAGGCGGCCACACCGCACCTGGAGAAGAGCTCGGCCGCGTCGGTCGTCACGATCAGTACGACATCGGCCATCGAGGCCGGCCCGATCACCACCGCCAACAGCTATGGCGCGCTCAAAGCCGCCGTGTTGCAACACTCCTCGGCGCAGGCACGTGTCCTGGGAGCCAAGGGGATTCGCGTCAACGCGGTGTCGCCCGGTCCGGTCTACTTCGAAGGCGGACCCTGGGACACCATCAAGGAGCAGCGACCGCAACTCTATGACGCGGCGCTGTCGTCCGCCGCGCTGGGCAAGCTGGCCGCCGCCCAGGATGTCGCCAACGCGGTGACCTTCCTGGCGTCGCCCGCCGCCGGTCACATCACGGGCACCAACCTGGTCGTCGACGGCGGCTTCACCAACCGATTCGACTTCTGAGATGAGCGCGGACTCCACCGAGACCGCCGACGTCGTCGTCCTCGGCGGCGGTTCGGGCGGATACTCGTGTGCTCTGCGCGCCGCGCAGCTCGGCATGTCGGTCGTCCTGGTGGAGTCCGGCAAGCTCGGCGGTACCTGCCTGCACAACGGTTGTATCCCCACCAAGGCGCTACTGCATGCCGCGGAGATCGTCGACTCCGTGCGCTCTGCGGCCGATTTCGGAATCAAGGCCTCGCTCGACGGTGTCGACATCACCGCGGTGCACGCGTACAAGCAGAAGGTCGTCGACGGTCTGTACCGCGGCCTCGAGGGACTGATCGCATCGCGGGCGATCCGCGTGGTGCGTGGTCACGGCCGCGTCGTCGGGGACCGAACGGTCGCAGTCGATCTCGCGGACGGGGGGACCTCGCGACACCGGGGTGAGGCCCTTGTCCTTGCCACCGGATCGCAGTCGCGGACCCTGCCGGGCATCGACATCGGCGGTCCGATCATGACCAGCGACCGTGCGCTGGAGCTGGATTCGATCCCGAGGTCGGCGATCGTCCTGGGCGGCGGCGTGATCGGTTGCGAGTTCGCCAGTCTGTGGGCGTCGTTCGGCGTCGAGGTCACCATCGTGGAGGCGGCACCACGACTGGTCCCGACCGAGGACGAGTGGTCGTCGAAGCAGTTGACCCGAGCGTTCCGCAAGCGCGGCATCACCATTCGGACCGCGGCCATGCTGTCCGCCGCGCGCGTGACCGATGCCGGGGTCACCGTCGATCTCGGCGACTCCGAGTCGCTGAACGCCGACATCCTGCTGGTGGCGGTAGGGCGTGGTCCGCGGACGTCCGGTCTCGGGCTCGAGGAGGCGGGCATCCGACTCGACCGCGGGTTCGTCGAGGTCGACGATGCGCTGCAGACCACTGTGGCGGGCGTTTACGCGGTCGGCGACATCGTGCCGGGACCGCAGCTCGCCCATCGCGGGTTCGCGAACGGGATCTTCGTGGCGGAGCAACTGGCCGGCCTCGATTGTGTGCCGGTCGCGGACAGTGGGATTCCCCGCGTTACCTACTCCCACCCCGGGGTTGCTTCGATCGGGCTGACCGAGGCCGAAGCCGTCGAACGGCACGGTGACGTCACCACCGCCATCTACGACCTGGGTGGCAACGGCAAGAGCCGCATCCTCCAGACGTCGGGTGGGGTGAAGCTCGTCCGTGCCGGGTCCGACGGACCCGTCGTGGGAATCCATCTCGTCGGTGATCGGGTCGGTGAGCTCATCGTTGAGGCACAGCTGATCTACAACTGGGAGGCGACCGCCGACGACGTCGCGAACCTGGTGCACGCGCATCCGACCCAGGCCGAGGCGCTCGGCGAAGCCCACCTCGCGCTGGCGGGCAAACCCCTGCACGCACACGCCTGAGATCTCGAGGAGCGACATGTCCGGACCCGCCGGCCGCCTCGACGCGGTCGTCATCTGCGGTGGGCAATGGCACGACTTCGACTACGCGAGACTGCAGATCCTCACGCTGCTGGCCGATCACGAAGTGGTGCGAACGCGGGTCTTCGACGACTACGCGGGTGCGATCCCGGCCATCGACGACGCGGATCTGCTGATCACCTACACGTGCAACCGGATTCCGGACGAGGTTGCGCAACAATCGCTCACGGAGTTCCTCGCGCGCGGTGGACGATGGCTCGCGTTGCATGCCACCAACTCCGCGATCGAGCCGACGCCGCCCGGGTCGCCGAGCAAGTACGTCACGCCCCGCACCATGGGTGTATTGCCCCAGCTCGTCGGCAGTCAATTCCTCGGGCATCCACCGATCGCGCCCTACCGGGTCGAGATCAGCGACCCCGACCATCCGCTCGTCGACGGTGTCGAGGCCTTCGACGCCGTCGACGAGCTCTATGTGAGCGAACTCTTCGAGCCGATCGAGGTTCTCGCGCACACCCGGTTTGTCGGCGAGTCAACGGGTTTCGCGGAGGGACACACCACCTCCGACGATCCGCTGCCGGTGCTCTATCTCAAGAGACACGACCCCGGAACCGTCTGCTACTTCACGCTCGGGCACTGCCGCGGCAGATTCGACGTCCAAGACCTGGGTATCGACGACCTCGGACGAGTGGACCGCGGCAGCTGGGTCGTGCCGGAGTACCGCACCATCCTCGGCCGGTGCGTGGACTGGGCGGTTCGCGGGACGTTCTGAGGGTCAGAGCGTTCCCCGATGCCCCGTTTCGTGACCGGCAGACTTCAACTCGACTCCTGGACCTCGATCGGAGTCCATCGGTCGAGTTGAAGTCTGCCGGTCGCGGGCCCGACCTCCTGTGTTTCTATCGATTCAGCGAACAGAGGCCCCATGCGCCCTAAGAGACTGCTGAAATAGTCGGCGTCGTTTCGGTGTGGGGTGAGCGGGTTTGCCTGGTGGGCTGGGATCCTGGTGGGTATGCAGGGTGAGCCGGATCGTCAGGGTGAGTTTCTGGATGTGAACTCGGTCGTCGGGCATTTGCTGGCCGAGGGCAGTGTGTTCGCGTTTTTGGCTGCTCATCGCGAGCAGTTGTTCCCTGCGGAGATGTTCGCGGACCTGTTTCCCAGCGGCCGGGGCCGTCCGTCGATCCCGCCGGCCACGATGGCGTCGGTGATCGTGCTGCAAACGCTGCAGGGTTTGTCCGATCGCGAAGCCGCTGATGCGGTCACTTTTGATCTGCGGTGGAAAGCGGCGTGTGGATTCGTTTTGGGTAACAAAGGTTTTCATCCGTCGACTCTGACGTACTGGCGTCGGCGACTGGCAGCCAGCGACCGGCCGTACCGCATTTTCGAGGTGGTACGCGAGGTCATCACCACCACCGGGGTGCTCGCGGGTAAGAGCCGTCGAGCGCTGGATTCGACGATCTTCGATGACGCGGTGGCCCGCCAGGACGCCGTCACCCAGGTGATCGCGGCGATCCGGCGGGTCGCCCGAGAGGTCGACGGTGGTGCGGTGGTGGTCGAGCAGCGTGCGACTCGTCTGGCCGCGTTGACCGGCGGCGGCTATGACCGGCCCGGCAAGCCGCGGATCGCCTGGGATGATGAGTGTGCTCAACAGGACCTGATCAGCGCCCTTGTCGAAGATGGGTTGGCCGTGCTCGACGGTCTGGACCTCGAGGCCATCGAGAAGGAGCCGAGTAACGAGGCCCAGGCGCAGGCGGTGGCATTGCTGGCATTGGTGACCGGCCAGGATGTGGAACCGGCACCAGGTTCTGATGGCACCGACGGACGCTGGCGCATCGCGCCCCGGACCGCCCCGGACCGGGTGATCTCTACCGTCGATACCGACACCCGGCACGCCCACAAAACCCGGGCACGCCAGCAGGACGGGTTCAAGGGCCACATCGTCAATGAACCGGAGACCGGGTTGGTCACCGCGATCGAGATGACCAAAGCCGCTGGTCCGGACACTTCCGACGGAGCAGTCGGGGCACGGTTGTTGCTGAGCGATCCGACCGTCGCCGACGACGCCGACGATCGTGAGGTGCTGGGTGATTCAGCGTATGCCTCCGGTGACATGCTGGCCACGCTGGCGCGGACACGATGGAACGCGGTGATCAAACCCAAGCCACACATGCCGGCGGTTGCTGGTGGTTTCGTCATCGACGATTTCACCTTCGACGCCGACGCGAACACATTGACCTGCCCCAACAACCTGACCCGGCCGGTCAGCGCGAAAGGCCACGTCACCTACGGTGCGGCCTGCCAAGACTGCCCACTTCGGGCACGGTGCACCACCGCGGTTCGTGGACGCAAAATTAGTTTCGGCGAACACCACCAACTCCAGCGCGAACACCGACAACACTTCTCTGACAACACTATTGCCGACACCTACCGCCAGCATCGACCCATGGTCGAACGGACGATTGCCTGGCTCACCCGCGGTAACCGGCGGGTGCCCTACCGTGGAATCGAACGCAACAACAACTGGCTGCACCACCGCGCCGCCGCGATCAACCTACGCCGCCTGATCACCCTCGGACTGACTACCACCAACGGCACCTGGACACTGGCCACCGCCTGAACCGCGGCACCGCCGCCCCACCTAGATCGATCACCACGACCACACCCCGGAACCGACACATCCCCGCAGCAGGAACCTCAACCCAGGCTGGACCCTAATTCAGCAGGCTCCTAATCCGAGAGAACGCCACAACCCTTGCTCCCTGAGGTGCGAGGAGCGGTGGCAGACGGGCTGTCGCCAGGTTGCAGAGGGGCGTAACTCAGTAGGACGCGGTCCCACCGTCGACGCTGAGGATGGCACCGGTGATGACGAACGAGGCCAGCGGCGAGGCGAGGAACGCGATCACCTCGGCGACCTCGTCGGCCGTGCCCCAGCGTTGCAGGGGAACCATCCGACGCAGGGACTCGTAGCGTTCGGGGGTGTTGACCGCGATGCGTCGTGTCATTCCGGTCTCGATGGGGCCGGGGCAGACTGAGTTGACCCGGATGCCGTCGACGGCGAGGTCGAGGGCCAGTGACCGGGCGAGGTTGACCGCGCCGGCCTTCGCCGCGGCGTACGGCCAGCGGTTGGGTTCGCCGCCCAGGGCCGTCGCCGACGCCGTCACCACCACCGCACCGCCCCCGGATCGCCGGAAGGCGGGGATCGCCTCGCGCACACCGAGAACCACCGACCGGAGGTTGACGTCGAGGGATCGGTCGAGGACGTCGAGGTCCAGGGTTTCGATGGACCCGGAGGCGGGGACCCCGGCATTGAGGATCAACGCGTCGAGCCGGCCGAAGCGCTGTTCCGCCGTCTCGACCGCGTGCCGGTTGTCGTCGGCCGACGTCACATCCCCCACGAGCGGGACGACCCGCGGCCGGTCCGCGAGCTCGTCGAGAACCGCAGGCGAGTTGTCGACCGCGACAACCGAACTCCCGCGACCGACCAAGAGCTCGGTCACCGCCCGGCCGATGCCCGAGCCGGCACCGGTCACGATGGCGACGGTGCCGGACACGGTCTCGGTCATTCGGAGTCCATCTCGATGATCGCCCGGCCGACGATCTCGCCGCGGGCGAGGGCCTGGTAGGCCTCGTCGACCTCGTCGAGGCGGTAGCGGCGGGTGATCACACGTTCCGGCTCCACGATCCCGCCGGCGACCATGCGCAGCAGCGCCGGCATGTCACGTCGTGCCTTCGCGCCATAGGAACCGCGGATCTGCAGGCTGCGGCGCACGAGACGGGCCAGATCGAGCTCACCGGGCGTGCCGGCCGGCGCGATCCCGACGACCACGGCGCGGCCCCCGTCGTCGAGGATGTCCAGCGCGGTCGCGAATGTGCTCGGATGCCCGAGGGCCTCGAAGGCGACGTCGACGCCGTGGCCGTCGGTCAGTGCCCGTACCTCGGCGACGACGTCGGTGTCGCGCGAGTTCACGGTGTGGGTCGCACCGAGCTCGGCCACCGCCTTGAGCTTGTCGTCGTTGACGTCGATCGCGATGATCTGGGCGACTCCGGCCGCCGCCGCGAACTGGACTATCGACGATCCCACGCCGCCGGCCGCCACGACGGCGATGCGGTCGGCCAGCCGCAGCTCGGCGTTGGTCACGGCGCCGAGCGCGGTGAACGAACTGCAGCCGAGGATGGAGACCTCACCTAGTCCGACCCCGTCGGGGACGACGAAGGCGTCCGACGCGGGGACGACGCAGTACTCGGCGAGTCCGCCCATCGAGGACATCGCCAGCGGGGTGCCGTCGGCGCGAGCCAGCCGGGTCTCGCCGTCGTAGAGCGTGCCCTTGAGACGGTTGTGGGCGAAGAACTTCTCGCACAGGTCGTCCAGTCCGCGCGCGCAGTGGCGACACTCGCCGCACGGCATGATGAAGCTGCACACGACCCGATCGCCCACTGCGAGGGTGTCGACGCCGTCGCCGAGTTCCTCGACCACGCCGGAGACCTCGTGGCCGAGGACCGCGGGAGCGGGGAAGTTCACCTCGGACTTCAGTACGTGCAGGTCGGTGTGACAGACCCCGCACGCGGTGACCTTGAGCAGGATCTCGCCACGACGGGGCGTCGGCCGCGGGATCTCCTCGACGGCGAGTGTCGGTGTACTGCCCTCCCAGACAGCAGCTTTCATGATGCGTTCTCCTTCTGGGGCCGGGCGGCGCCCGACGAGTCGGGCACCGCGGAGCTGTCGTCGCGCACGAGCTGGATCAGCGGCGCCAGCCGCTCGGGCATGGTGGCCCAGTCCTCCGACGACCGGATGTCGTCGGAGAAATTGCATTCGACGATGAAGTGTTCCGCACCGACCGCCTTCGCGGTGGCGATATCGGCGGCCACACCGTCGATGCCCTGTCCGCCGGATCCCACCGGGTCGGTGGGGCGCTGGAGGTAGGACCGCAGGAACAGCCGGACCGGCGCCCGTCCGGCGGGACGCCGCTCCGCCATGCCGTCGAGCTGGGCTTGCAGGGCCTCGGCCGTGCCGCTGCTGGGATTCCAGATGTCGAACAATGCCGCGGTGCGGGCGAGACCGCGTTCCGACCGCAGCCCGGACAGCAGCGGCGGATGTGGTGTCTGGACCGGTTTCGGCCGCGCGGCCGAGGTCGGGATGGTGAAGAACTCCCCGTCGAACTCGACGGGATCCGGTCCCCAGCACGCCTGGACGGCGCGGACGAGTTCGTCCATCCGGCGCCCGCGCGTCCGGGGGTCGACGTCCATGAGTCGATGTTCTTCGTCGGACCAGCCGACGCCCAGCCCGGCGACGAGACGTCCGCCGGAGAGCACGTCGAGAGTGGCCAGACGCTGTGCGAGCTCGACCGGACGGTGGTACCCGGCAACCAGGATGCTGCTCCCGATCAGCGCCCGCCGGGTGCACGACGCGACGAATGCCATGAGCTCGGTGGCCCCGAGCACCGAACGGTAGGCGGGGTGCACCGCCGTGGTGTGCCGGCCGCCGTAGACCGACGCGTTCTGCTCGGAGTAGAAGAGGTGTTCCTGCGCCCACAGTCCGGTGAATCCGAGTTCCTCGGCGGCGACCGCGAAGTCGCGGACCGCCGCGGCATCGACGTGCTCGCCGAGCTGAGGAAGGGCGAGCCCGATCGTCGTGCCGCGGGCCCCGTCAGTCGTTGCCATCAGAGAATCGTCACCGACCCGGTGTTGCCGTCGACCTCGATCATCGCGCCGTCCGGGATGCGGGCCGTCGCGTCCTGAACCGAAACGGCGCACGGTATGCCAAGCTCACGACACACGATGGACGAGTGGGTGATCGTTGCGCCGACATTCACGACGACACCGCCCGCGAAGACGAACAACGGCGTCCAGGCGGGATCGGTCTGCGGCGCGACGAGGATGTCGCCTTCCTCCAGCTGCTCGGCCTCGTACGGGTCGTGCAGGATTCGCGCACGTCCCCGGGCGACACCCGGGGCACCGCCGACTCCGGAGAGGACATCACCGGGCACCGCGGGGTCCACCCGCTGCCCGGTGCGCCGGGGCCACTGCGAGAGGGGGAGCGGTTCGAACAGGAAGAACGGCGGTTGCAGATCGAAGAGGGCGAGATACTGCTCGCGTCGCTCCTTGATGGTGTCCGCGAACGACTCGGGTTCGGCGACAAAGCGATCGAGCTCGTCGTCGACGAGCATCGTGATGTCGTGGTGGTCGTCCATGATCCCGCGTCCGACCATCCGGTGTCCGAGTTCGTAGAGGGCGGCCCGCATCTCACCCATGATCTTCACGCACGCGGTCTTCGTGCGCTCCCGCCACGGCATGAACTTGGTGATCGACTTCGCCGCGTTGCGGAACGCGGTGGCCGACTCCGCGTCGGGCATCTTGGCGGCGAGTTCCTCGGTGAGGGCGAGTCGCTTGTCCTGATTGCGGCGCAGGATCGCTTCGGGATCGGCCTCCGGCGGGCTGTTGCGCATCCCGTTGATGGCCATCAGCGCCAGCACGGGTTTGGTCTCCCAGCTGTCAGATCGACGATCAGGCCTCGTGGTTGTCCGTGCAGCGCGTTCGTCACCTCCTCGGACAGTTGTGGTGCGGTGAGAACGTCGATGCTGCCTTGGACGGTCAGGATCACCAGTTCTTCGTGCTGCGCGGAGACGATGGTCATCAATGCCCGGCCGGCGGTGTCTCCGCTGTCGTCAACGAACACGGCATCGGGGTTGTCTGGCTGCACGGTGACTCTCACTTTCACGGAAGGGGGTCACACGACTTGCTGAGTGACCCGGTCCCGACCGACTACATGATCACGGCTATCTAAACGCCATCCAAACCTAGTCCGCCGCCACCGACGGCGCGCGAAGGGTGAAGTGACCTTATGTCACACATCGTTCGCGTACCTGAATCACCCTAGGTTCTGTGCCGCCTCCAATGTGGGCTGGTCCTCGGGGCCGAGGCCAGCGTAGTGGAGCGTTTCGAACTCGGTCGGGGGGATCTGGCCGATACTCGAGTGCAACCTGCTGTTGTTGTACCAGTCGACCCAACCAGCGGTCGCGAACTCGACGTCGGAGATCGTCCGGTACGGGCCGGAGTGGAAGATCGTGGTCCGGATGCACTCGGTCTTGTACAAGCCGTTCACCGACTCGGCCAGCGCGTTGTCGTAGGCGTCCCCGACCGATCCGATCGACGCGGCGATGTCTTCGAGTCGCAGACGCTCAGTCAGGGTAACTGATGTGTACTGGGCGGGTTCAATCGGTCCATGCAACACCGGGTTGTTGTAGTGAGTGTAACTGTCCTTCAAAGACTTCGGCGGGGGTCTTCCAGCCGAGGGCCTTTCGGGGACGGTTGTTGAGGGTGTATGCGATGGCCTCGAGGTCGTTTGCAGACCACCGTGACAGGTCAGTTCCCTTCGGAAAATATTGGCGCAGCAGCCCATTAGTGTTCTCGTTGGACGGTCGCTGCCACGGTGAATGCGGATCGGCGAAGAACACCTGCGTTCCGGTATCCATCGCGAACTGGGCATGAGCGGACAGTTCCTTACCGCGATCCCACGTTAACGTCTTGCGCAACTGCTGCGGCAGCGCCGCTATCGACGCCGTCAGTGCCGCGTTCATCGCGATGGCGCCGTAGCCACCGAGTGCCGGCCCGTTCTTCACCCGCGGTTGCTCACCCCACCCTTGCAAGCGTGGGAGATGGACTAGAATCGTTGCGCGACTGCGCCGTTCGACAACAGTGCCGATAGCCGACCGACCCACACCGATGATGAGATCACCCTCCCAGTGGCCGGGGACAGCACGGTCGTGGGCCTCAGGCGGGCGCTGGCTGAGGACGACATCGGAGGTGACGTGACCCTGCGGCTTGTTGCGTGAGCGAGCACGGGGCTCCCGCAATGCCCGCCCGGTCCGCAGGCACGCCACCAACTCGCGTTTGAGCGCGCCACGGCCCTCGATGAACAGGGATTGATAGATTGCCTCATGACTGATGCGCATGGATTCATCATCGGGGAAATCGACCCGCAGGCGCTGGGAGATCTGCTCCGGACTCCATGCCAGAGACCACCGCCGGTCGGCCCGGTGCGGCTTGTTGAGCCCCTTCCACGGCGGCGGCGTGGGGCCGGCGACGATCGTGCCGTCGGGGCTACGGACAGTGCCCGCCAACCGCTCCTGCACGTACTCCCGCAACTCGACGTTGGCCACGAGTTTCGCTGTTTTCGGGCGCTTGGCGGCCTGCTCAGCTTTCCACTGCGCCACCGAGGCTCGATACTCACGTTTCCCACTCCTGGTAGCGGAGTTGCGGCGCAACTCACGCGAAATCGTTGCCGGACTGCGTCCGATCTGCCGAGCAATCTCTCTCACACCACACTGTTGGGCGCGGAGCAGCGCGATCTCTTCCCGTTCAGCGAACGACAGGTAACGACCCGCCGGCTCGTCCAGACTCAGTGGCGTCATTCCGCCAGCGTGGCGGAACCACCGCGACCCCACCGGCACCGACACGCCGACCGCCACCGACGCCTCCGCCGTGCTCATCCCCGTCGCGATCAACCCCCAAAACTGACGTTGCACCGCCCGCGACGGCTCGGGCCGGCCCGGCGAACGCATCGCCGGCCGCAACGCACGATCAGCTCGCCCCTGCCGACGAACCCCCGTGGGCGCATCGCTGGTCTTCTTGCTCCAGTCTGCTGTAGCCAAAGCCAACACCTCCACGATCAAGGTGTTGCGACGACCAGTTGAATTCACCCTGACTGCCGGAATCCGAATGATGAATCAGCTCAGCAGCTTTCACCGGATGCCCTTCCCGATTGCGCTGCCACAGCGCCATCCGAAGCGGGACCGTGACCAACTCCACCGTCTTCGAAGTCGACGCATGCCACGCCACGATTCGACGGGAGAACACGTCGATGATGAACACCACGTACACCCACCCAGCCCAGGTCCGGCAGTAGGTGAAATCGGTCACCCAGACCCGGTTCGGTTCGGCAGCACTGAACTGTCGGTTCAGCAAATCCTCCGCGCGCACACCGTCAGCGGAGCGGACGGTCGTGCGGACCCCTTTGGACCTTCGAATCCCATTGTGGCCTAGCATTTTCATTGCTCGATCAACAGCACCATACGACACCCCCGGCAGCATTGTGCGGTGCAGATGGGCGCGCATCTTCACCCGCCCGTAGAGGCCCTCCGGAGTCATCTTCCGCCGGCCGTCGTCACCGGTACGCCAGACCACGGTGCGCACCGCATCGACGACGTGAGCGTCGGAGACCGTACGAGCAGCAGGCATTCGTGTTCGCCATGCCCGGTAGGTTCGTGCGGCAACCATGCAGCCCTGCTCACGCAGGACCCGGCAGATCGACTCGACCGCAAAACCGTTGCTGCGCATCTGATCTATGAACGCCACGATCATCGGTTGCGGGGGTCGAGTTCCCCCGCGAAGAAAGTCGTCGCCGCCTTCAGAATGGCAACGTCCTCTCGCAACTGCTTGTTCTCCGCCTTGAGACGCTTGATCTCGGCGGACTGAATCACCCTAGGTTCTGTGCCGCCTCCAATGTGGGCTGGTCCTCGGGGCCGAGGCCAGCGTAGTGAAGCGTTTCGAGCTCGGTCGGGGGGATCTGGCCGATACTGGAGTGCAGCCTGCTGTTGTTGTACCAGTCGACCCAACCAGCGGTCGCGAACTCGACGTCGGAGACTGTCTTGTACGGACCGGAGTGGAAGATCGTGGTCCGGATGCACTCGGTCTTGTACAAGCCGTTCACCGACTCGGCCAGCGCGTTGTCGTAGGCGTCCCCGACCGTTCCGATCGACGCGGCGATGTCTTCGAGTCGCAGACGTTCAGTCAGTGTAACCGATGTGTACTGACTTCCGGCATCTGAATGGTGAATCAGCTCAGCAGCTTTCACCGGATGCCCTTCCCGCTTGCGCTGCCACAGCGCCATCCGAAGCGGGACCGTCACCAGCTCGACTGTCTTCGATGTCGATGCGTGCCACGCCACGATTCGACGGGAGAACACGTCGATGATGAACACCACGTACACCCACCCGGCCCATGTCCGGCAGTAGGTGAAATCGGTCACCCAGACCCGGTTGGGTTCGGCGGCACTGAACTGTCGGTTCAGCAAATCCTCCGCGCGTACACCGTCAGCGGAGCGGACGGTCGTGCGGACCCCTTTGGATCTTCGAATTCCGTTGTGGCCTAGCATTTTCATTGCTCGATCAACAGCGCCGTAGGACACCCCAGGCAGTGTTGTGCGGTGCAGATGGGCGCGCATCTTCACCCGCCCGTAGAGACCCTCGATGGTCATCTTCCGTCGGCCGTCGTCATCGGTGCGCCAGACGACATTGCGCACCGCATCGACGACGTGAGCGTCGGAGACGGTACGAGCAGCAGGCATTCGTGTTCGCCATGCCCGGTAGGTTCGTGCGGCAACCATGCAGCCCTGCTCACGCAGGACCCGGCAGATCGACTCGACCGCAAAACCGTTGCTGCGCATCTGATCTATGAACGCCACGATCATCGGTTGCGGGGGTCGAGTTCCCCCGCGAAGAAAGTTGTCGCCGCCTTCAGAATGGCAACGTCTTCTCGCAACTGCTTGTTCTCCGCCTTGAGACGCTTGATCTCGGCGGACTCCTTCGAGGTGGTCCCGGAGCGGGCGCCGGCATCGACCTGTGCCTGCACTGCCCACCGGCGTACCGTCTCCCCGCCGACACCGACCTGCTTAGCGATCGCTTCGGCAGCGGCAGTCAACGACGTGTACTCCCCGCCGTGGGCCTCCAGCAACCGCAGAGCCCTCGAACGGACCTCTGGATCGATCTTTTTAGGCATGAGCTCATCCTTCCTGACTCAGAAGGAAGCGGCATCAAACCAGGGGTGATTCACGGCGCACCGCGGGAGAGCACTACACCACCGAAGCCAACATCCTCAAAACCATTGGGCCCCTGTTCCTTGACACCTACCGGGCCCGCGCTGATCGCCTGATCGCGAACAAGTCCACCAGCGCCGCCCAACTCGCCGCCTTCCAGGACGAACTGGCATCGAACATCTACATCGATCCCGCCTGCGGCTCCGGCAACTTCCTCAACGTCGCCTACGCCAAGCTGCGCGAAATCGAAACCGACATCATCGTCGAACGTCGCCGTCGACTTGGCGAGACCGGAATGTCGCTCGATGCCACCCTCGAACAGAAGCTGACCATCGACCGCTTCTATGGATTCGAAATCAACTGGTGGCCAGCGAAAATCGCCGAGACCGCGATGTTCCTCGTCGACCACCAGGCCAACCGCAACCTCGCCGAAGCGATCGGGCAAGCCCCTGAACGCCTTCCCATAAGCATCACCGCCCATATCACCCACGCAGACGCCCTCGACCTCGACTGGAAAGCGCAACTACCGGCCGTAGCGGGTCAGACGTTCGTCTTCGGCAACCCACCGTTCCTCGGCCACGCTACCCGCACCGACGATCAAGCCGAACAGCTACGTCGCGCGTGGGGCACCCGCGACATCAGCCGGCTCGACTACGTGACAGCCTGGCATGCCAAGACCCTCGACCTCCTAGCGCAGCGACCTGGAGCGTTCGCGTTCGTCACCACCAACTCAATCGTGCAGGGCGACCAGGTACCACGGCTGTTCGGACCGATCACCGCCAACGGTTGGCGCATCGCATTCGCCCACCGCACATTCGCCTGGGACTCCCAAGCGCCCGGCAAAGCCGCCGTCCACTGCGTCATCGTCGGTTTCACCAAGGACCTGACAGTCAAACAGCGACTGTTCACCTATCCATCACCGAAAGCCGACCCAGAGCCGGTGCAGGTCACCACAGACATCAACGCCTACCTCGCCGACGCACCGGCGGCGCTGATCACCAAACGTAATAGACCACTCTCACCCGAAATCGTGCCCGCAGTCTTCGGCAACATGGCCCGCGACGAAGGAAACCTCATCGTCGAAAACGACGACTACCCCTCCGTCATCGCGGATCCAGTCGCCGCACAGTACGTGCGACCGTTCATCGGTTCGCGGGAGCTACTCCACAACCTGCCGCGCTGGTGCCTATGGCTCGTGGACATGGACCCCGCCGACATCAAACGCAGCCCCATCCTGAAAGAACGCCTGGAAAAGGTCGCGCTCATGCGATCCAGAAGCAAAGCTGCCAGCACGCGCGCCATGGCGTCGACCCCCCACCTGTTCGGCCAACGCTCCCACCGCGACGTACCTCACCTGTGCCTGCCGAAAGTGTGCAGCGAGACACGCCCGTACTACATCGCCGCGGCGATCGGCCCGACCACCATCGCCAGCGATCTCACATTCACCATCGAAGACACCGACGGCCTACAATTCGCTCTCGTATCGTCAGCGATGTTCATCGCCTGGCAGAAAGCCATCGGCGGTCGCCTGGAATCACGAGTGCGATTCGCAAACACGCTGACATGGAACACCTTTCCCGTCCCGGCACTGACATCAGCGACTCGCGCAAAGATTATAGCCGCCGGGCGCGGAGTTCTCGCCGCCCGCGCACTACACCCCAGCCGCAGCCTCGCCGAGGCATACAACCCCCTCGCCATGGACCCAGAACTCCTCAAGGCACACCACCGGCTCGACAAAGAAGTCGACACGGCCCTCGGTGCGAGCCGGCGACTCAACAACGAGCGGCAGCGGCTGGAACTCCTCTTCGAGCTCTACCGAAACCTCGCCGCCGACGCCTAACCGGGCCTCTCGCTCGGAACGCCACGGTCGTCGACGACAGCGACCCATGGTCATCCCTCCCCGCGACTGCGAGAGTGTGCCGCCGCCTGGAATCCGTACGCGCCGTCACGCGGCGAGCAGCGAAGACCGGAGAGTCCCGTCAATCCGCCAGATGCGCCTCATCCTGGGCCGCCTCACGCAGATCGGCAGCGGTTTCGATCCCGGCCTCGTGGAGCACGCGGGCCGCATCTTGGATCGCCTGGGATTTGAGAACTCCGCTGCGGGTGGAGGTGCGGTTGTTGTTGCCGATCTTCTGTGCCCACCCGTGCGGGCCGTCCAGCTCGTCGAAGGTGGCCAGCAACTCGGGGACGCCGTCGCGGTTCGGGTCGCCGCATTGCTCGCGGCGATACGACCGGTAGCGGGCCACCACGTTCTCGACGCTGGAGTAGGTGACGCCTGTCGATTGAAGGGAATCGATGAGACAGAGCGCGAGGCCATCACGGTAGCCCGGGGGCGCCTGGGAATCGCGAAACTGTTCGCAGGCGGCGACGAGGACGCGTAGCTGTTCGGCGGTGTAGCCCATGGCAGCGACCGTACCGGCTGTATCTCGCGTGACGGTCGATCGTGTGCGAACATCGAGAAGCTCGGTGTGATCTTGCGGCTCGGTCGGCACCGCGAACTATCAGGCTTGGCGGTTAGCCCAGTAGGGAAGTTGCCGATTACCAGTTGTTGGTGGGGTCGGGCCAGCGGATGGTGGCGGGATCGACGATGTAGTGCTTGCGGTCCACGCCGATGATCAGGTGCCGGGTGCCTGATTCCCAGGCGCCGTCGACATGGTGGGGATGGTAGCGCCCGACCACGAGGCGTCCGGGTTGTTGGCGTGGCGAAGGGGGAAAGTCTTGCGGGGGGAAGTCGCCCAGCCGAGCTCGGACCCGGTCTCCACCCCCGGCGTCAGTGGCGCGGGGGTAGCGGTCGTCGTCGTCTGACCACTCGTATCCACATGCAGCGCATCGTAGTTCGAGGATTGTTCCAGTGACGTCGCAACCGGCGAGGACCACACACGGTCCGGGCGGGCCGGGGGGCATGCCCCACATCACTTCCAGGGTGTGCATCGCTGAACACGCAGGGCACGGTGGTCGTTGCTCGAAGACGAGATCGGCGAGGGTGTCGGGGAGCGGTTTGTGCAGACGGCCGTGGCAGTCGGCGCAGACGGCAAAGGCCGAGCTGTCGGTGAACGCGGGGTCGTCACCGCTACCGTAGTGGGTCTCGGCCACCCGTTCCGGAGTGAATTCCTCACCGCATCCCGCACATGTGTGCGGTCCGAACGGGGGAGCGGGCGGCGGATCATCACTGTGCCCCAGCCGGCACCACGAGTCGTCGACGTCGCGCCACGGCGTGGGGTCAGACGCCTCGGCCTCGAGCGCAGTCAGGAAACGCTGCGCAAGCGGCTCGGCGAGTGTCGCCGGCGCCATCGGCAAGTAGTCGTCTACCCGTCGTTCGATCGCTTTCAGGGACAGTCCGGCACTGTAGGGTCCCCACTCTGTCTTGGGGCTGGCGCTGATGCCCTCGCCCTCCGAGCCGCTGGACAGCGTCTCCACCTGGATGATCGAGGGGCTGGGCGCATCGGCTACATAGACCATGATGTCGCCGGCGGCAAACGTCGACGGAGTCTGCCACGTCAGATCGTCGACGTCGGGGTCATCGTCATCGCCGGGGAAAAACCAGTCGACGGCCTGTTGCCAGGGACGTACCAGACACAGGTGAACGGTAGGCGTTGTAGAACTCATTGCACCGATTCTGCCGATGGAATTGATCCCAGTCAGCGAATTTCCTTTCGCCGATCGGGGCGGACCCGGACTTCATGGACGTTCTTCGCGCCGTTGCCGGGCGGCAACCGGCGGGCGCCGCGGCGCCCGCCGGGACAGGCTCAGCTCGACGAACCTTCCTGCTCCTCGCGCACCAGCTTCACGATCTCCGGAAGAACCTCGAACCCGAGGGCTCGCTGGTAGCCCCTGACCTCGTCGTCATACACCGCCGACACCGGATAGTGGGGGCTCGTCAGATCATGCTCGTCCTCCAGCCAGTCCGCGGCGACCACAAACGGCGCGGTCCAGTTGTTGAGCCGTCGAGAGTCGTCGTAGTCACCGAGCCGGTACACCGACGCCCTCGACACGAACCCGCCCTGCTTGATCGCCAGATCGAACGCCGCGAGCTGGACGTCCTTGCCGCGATCCTCGAGATGTTCACGCAGCAACTTCACATGCTCGAGAGTCCACCCGGTCGATGTGGCGTCTCGCCACGAATCGTCATCGATCTCGCGTTCGTCGAGCTCCACCTCCCGCAGCGACGCCACGAACCGCAGGATCTCGGCGACCTGCTCCGGGGTCAGATCACCCACATCAAGCGTTAGAGTGTCATACATCGAGAAAACCTCACTTCTCGTAGAGGCCCCTCCAGGAGCACCCAGCTTGCCGGCACGATGCTCCAGGAGGGGCTACTTCCACCGCTCGGTCAAGCGGTTACTCACAGATTACATCCTGGCAATTCCTCATGTCACCCCGCTGACGCACCGCATAAGTCATATAACAACCCCGTTCCGCGTATCTTCCTGTGCCACAGAGGGTTACCGAGGCGAATGCGGAACTAGCTGCTGGTACTGAATTCGCTTGCTCGACGACAGAGGCGGACACGGTGCCACGGGCGGCCCGCACTGAAGCCAGCTGACCGAGCACCAGGTTCAAACGATGTGACCAGCAACAAGCAATCCGTACGACGTTGTTCGACGAATCAACGGAGATGGGGATGGCGGCCGGATGCCGGGGAGGACGTCGCGGGCGCCATCCCTGTCCAGCGCCAGGACAGGCAGTTTGGCTCGCGCACGATCCGATGCCGATGCCGCCCAGGTGGCGGTCAGGTCGCAACTGTGACTGACTGCTCCGACGTGGCAGGAACGTAGGTTCCCTCCTGGTCGATCGTGAGGTCGGTGGGAGCGACCGAGAGTGACGATTCGCAGACCTTCGTAGATGGTGCCGAACTCACGGACCGAGAGGGAGCGGAAGTCCACAGGTCTTTGGGTGCCGTCACCGCCGAAGTCGACCAGCAACGATCGCAGAGCAGGAGCGATCTCGGCATCGGTAATACGCATGGCTGCGATCGCGGCACCGGCAGGATGGGTGCTTGCGTTCTTGGAGAACAACCCGCCGTTGTACGCAGGAACTCCCCAGTTCTTCTTGCCGACGTCGAACTACCAACAGCACGGGTGCGACTTTGTTGGCCCGGGTCTTTTACAAGCGCCGCATCTCGTCGCTCCTGGGGGCCGCTTCGGCTTCCGCGACCACGATCTCTATCGGGTTCTGACCGTTTCCGAAGTGGATGAACCGGGTCGCCAGACTCTCTGGGTCGCCGCTCGGCTTCGACCAGGGGATGACATTGGCGCTCTCCGCCTCGGCGAGGAAATCCTCCGCGGTGATCGAGCTCGCGGGATGGCCGGAAGGGTTGTTCGCAGTGCGCACGCGTCAACTCTATGGGCGCATATGGTGGAACCGTCACCAGCCTCGCCGAAGCGGTGTAGCGATCCTGTGACATCGAAGGCGTTCACAGCGATGAAGATCGTGATGCCCAATGGCTCGGGCAGAATCCGGTCAGGTTCGGCCGTCAGAAACGGAGTTGATGTGAAGGCGAGCGTATCGACGCCGAAGGAGCTGTTCGACACAGCAGTGCAGTACGAGATTCCGGTCTATCAGCGACCGTATGTATGGTCCGAAGAAGATCAATGGTCTCCCCTCTGGCGTGATGTCCAGCGTATTGCCGAGCAGGTTCTCACCACCGAGCAATCTGGGGACGCCTCCGACACCGAGGGGGTGCACTTCCTCGGCGCCATCGTGTTCAAGGCCAAACCGCCGATCACTAAGGATGTAACCCGCCATGAGGTGATCGACGGCCAACAACGCACGACCACCCTGCAAGTGATTCTCAATGCAGCCCAGAAAGTACTGACGGAACTGGACTTCGAGGATCACGGTGAAGCGCTCGAAGAGCTGACCCTCAACTCCGCCAAACGGTTCCGAGGAACGCCAGCCCAGTTCAAGCTGTGGCCCTCGCGCATGGATCGGGATGCCTTTGCTGCGGTGATGAGCGAGGAGGCCTCGCTGGCCGGGTTTGCCGACCACCGCATCGCCGAGGCCAGTCGCTTCTTCCAAAACGAGATTCTCAGCTGGCTGACGGGAGAAGCAGAGGACGCAGACCTTTCGTTCACCGCCGCACAACGAGCCGAAGCATTGACAGAGGTCCTGCAATCACGACTGTGCGTGGTCGCCATCAACCTGGCAGGTCACGACGACCACCAATTGATCTTCGAAACCCTCAACGATCGTGGCGCCCCATTGCTTAAGGCCGACCTGATCAAGAATTGGGTTTTCCAGCAAGGCGAGAAGGTTGGGGCTGACATCGATACCTGGCCGGATCGGTACTGGAGCGAGTTCGACGATGACTGGTGGCGGGAAGAATCCGCACAAGGACGGCACATGCGTTCGCGCATCGACACGTTCTTGCAGTACTGGTTGACCATGCGGACCCGCGACGAGGTTCTCACCGACGACGTGTTCCGCAAGTTCACCACCTACGCCGCGAACCGTATGACCAGCGTCGATGAAGCGGAAGCGTTTCTCGATGCCTTCCTGCGCGACGCCGACAAGTTCCGGGCGATGGCTGAGAACCCGGACGAGACCGAGGTCGGCCGCTTCTATCAAAGCGTGGTCCAAGAGTTTCAGCTCGCTGCCACGATGCCTCTGCTGATGTGGATCGTTTCTGACAATCACAACGTGCCTGAGAGTCAGGTCCGACAAGCCCTGGCGGCGCTCGAAAGCTGGGTGATTCGGCGAACCCTCCTCGGTCGCACCATGAAGGACGTCAACAAAATGATGGTGTCGATCCTGGGAATGCTCGATGAACACGACACCGATGCCATCGGTGCGATCGTCGCCGGCTTCCTTGCTGCCCAGACCTCCGAAGCGCGGCTCTGGCCTACCGACCTGGACGTGACCACGGAGATCCCGCGACTGCGCATGTACGGCAATGTTCACCAACGACGCCTACGCGTGGTACTCGAGGGGATCGAACACCAGCTGCGCAACGAGTACAACGAAGAGGTCAAAATCGGGCACACATTGCAGGTGGAGCACGTGATGCCGCAGAAGTGGCGTACGCACTGGGACACCGGTCTCGACGACGCAGAAGCTACGAGACGCGATCGTTTGGTCAATACCCTGGGGAATCTGACGTTGGTGACCCAGAAGCTCAACGGTTCGCTGTCACATCGACCCTGGACCGACGGGGAGGCAGCCGTGGCAGCACCTGGCGGTAAAGAGGCCGGGCGTGGCAAGCGAGCATTACTCAGCAAGTTCAGCGTGTTGCGAGTGAATAAGCAGATTATCGACGAGCATCCGAAGCAGTGGACCGACGAAGATATTCGGAACCGTTCGGTGGAACTGGCGAAACGGCTCTGCCAAATATGGGAGGGCCCAGAAAACGTCAGTCGACTCGCTTAACGATGGAACGTGGGGTGCAATGGTGAGCGCAGACCCGCCCCGGCCGGGGCGGGAGTTCGCCACGGCGAACTTCTACGACTCCGAGTCGGCGCTCGTCGCCGTCGCCGTCGCCGTCGCCAGAGCTCTAACCGTGTGCGGTCGCGTAGCGGTGCAGGTGTGCGATCCCGGCAGCGGTCGTCGCCAGCGACCAAGCCGAGAGTCCCGAACACTCGGCATCCAACTGGCAGGTCCCCGATAGCCGGTCCAGGCAGTTCTAGAGCCAGTTTCTTCTAGCTGTCGGTCAGTCGATCTCGCAGCCCACAGGGTGGTGCTGGTGGGTGCATCGGGCAGCGTACTCGGCCGGGGTCTGGTAGCCCAGCGCCGAGTGGCGGTGCCGGTGGTTGTGGTCGTCTTTGAAATCGTCGATCACCACGCGAGCTTCGAGCAGGGTGGGCCAGCAGTTGCGGTTCAGGCACTCGTCGCGAAGCCGGTTGTTGAACGATTCGATGAACCCGTTGTTCCACGAAGTGCCGGGCGGAATATAGGAGATGCCTACCGACCCTGCACAGAACGCCTGGAGCGCCTCTGAGATGAACTCAGGGCCGTTGTCCATGCGTAGCACCATGGGTGGGCCACCCCAGATCGCGAAGGTCTTCTCCAATTCCTCGACCAACCGGTCGGCGGTGATCGAGCGATCGGATGTCCCACTCGTTCGGTGCGCGCGAGCCGTAGCGGTAGAGGAAGTCGTCGAACTCCTCTCGGAACCTCGCGGCGTCGGCGGAGTCACTCGCGGTGATCGTGTCGAGGGCGGTCGCGAGTCCGTTGTCGAAGATCCCGGTCAGCTCGGAGGAACCGGCGACGAGGCGCCCGAGCTTCCACATCGCATACGACGGCGCGGCCGAGTCGACGCCGCCCAGTCCGCTGAGCAGATCGCCGAGTTTGTCTGCCTCACCGATGCTTTCGAGGAGCTGGCCGGCGACGGCCGGGCCCATCGTCGACAGCGTCGTGGTGACCGGGTGATAGGCGTAGCAGTAGATGAGGTCGGGGAGCAGCGAGCGAGCGTGCTCGACGAGTTCGGTATCGCTCATCGCGGCGAGATCGGGACGCTGGTCGCGTGCTCGGTCGGCGCGCCGCTTGGCCTCCTCGGCTTCCGGGAACTCATCGGTCGTGAGAGCCCAGGCGGTCTTCTCGGCGAGACCGGCGGTCAGTTCGGCGTTCTCGTCGCCCGGCTTGGGTACGTACTCGGGGATGTCGGGGTGGTCGCCCACCCACAGGCTGTTCCACACCGGCACGGTCAGCCCCGGGAGCCGGGCGCCGTTGAGCTCGGTCATCGAGAAGTTCGTGTAGTGGTAGCCGCCGAAGTTGCCGATGATCTCGGGCATCACCTCGTCGATCTCCTCGGCAAGGTGAGTGCCGAGGTTGTCGACGTAGCCCTGGCGCCAGCCGATGTTGAGGCCCTTGTTCCAGACCATCGTGACGTTCAGCGGACTCGACGGGTCGGGCAGCACTTCGCCGGCGTTGGCGCGTGTGTACACCGGGTATCGGCTGCTGAACTCCCAGTCGGTGATCCAGCGATCGATGTCGACCGCCCCCGCGGACTGCTCGTCACTCATGTGTTCCTCCTCATCGAGGTGACAGGCTGTATGTCAAGTCACACTATAGAAACCTGCGACAGATGGAAACATGTACAGAGATATTGCTCAGCAGTTTGAGGGTAAAGACTCCGCCAGTTGCGGCGCTAAGTAACTTTACTTCGAATAGAGTAACCTGACGTCAGGCCCAGAGATGTGGGTCACATCCTTCCCGCGCCGCCCGCTTCTCGCGTGGCTACTTCCGGCGCATCCGGTGACGAAAGGAAACCCATGTTCGAGAAGGTGCTGGTCGCGAACAGAGGCGAGATCGCGGTACGGGCTTTTCGTGCCGCGGTCGAGCTCGGCGCGAGCACGGTGGCCGTCTACCCCCACGAGGACCGCAACTCCGTTCATCGGGCCAAGGCGTTCGAAGCCTACGAGATCGGCGAACGCGGGCATCCGGTCCGCGCGTACCTCTCGGTCGACGAGATGGTCCGCGTCGCGGCGACGTCCGGAGCCGATGCGGTGTACCCCGGGTACGGCTTCCTCTCCGAGAACGCTGAGCTGGCCCGGGCGTGTGCGACCCGGCAGATCACCTTCATCGGCCCGTCCGCCGAGGTGCTCGAACTCGCCGGCGACAAGTCCCGGGCCGTGGCGGCCGCCGCCGAGGCCGGTCTCCCGGTGCTGACCTCGTCGACCCCGTCGAGTGATGTCGACGAGCTCGTGGCCGCGGCTGATGCGGTCGGTTTCCCCTTGTTCGTCAAGGCGGTCGCCGGTGGTGGCGGGCGCGGCATGCGTCGCGTCGATGAGCCGTCGCGGCTTCGCGGGGCGATCGAGGCGGCCTCGCGCGAGGCCACGACGGCCTTCGGCGACGGCACGGTCTTCCTGGAGCGGGCGGTGGTCGACGCCCGGCACATCGAGGTGCAGATCCTCGGGGACGCCACCGGCGAGGTCATCCATCTCTACGAACGCGACTGTTCGCTCCAGCGTCGGCACCAGAAGGTCGTCGAGGTGGCCCCCGCACCCGCGCTCGACCCGGCTGTCCGTGATCGGATCTGTTCGGATGCAGTGGCTTTCGCCAGGCACATCGGGTACACCTGCGCCGGGACCGTCGAGTTCCTGCTCGGTTCCGACGGTCGGCACGTGTTCATCGAGATGAACCCGCGCATCCAGGTGGAACACACGATCACCGAGGAGATCACCGACGTCGACCTCGTCGCCACCCAGATGCAGATCGCATCCGGTGCGACGCTGCGGGAGCTGGGACTGACCCAGGATTCGATCGAGATCCGCGGCGCGGCAGTGCAATGCCGCATCACGACCGAGGACGTGACCGACGGCTTCCGGCCCGACACCGGGCGGATCACCGCCTACCGCACGCCCGGTGGCTCGGGTGTCCGTCTGGACGGGAGCGTCGGACTGGGGTCCGAGATCGGCTCCCACTTCGACTCGATGCTCGTGAAGCTGACCTGTCGCGGCCGGGACCTGGAGACCGCGCGGGCGCGCGCACGTCGTGCGATCGCCGAGTTCCGGGTCCGGGGCGTCGCCACCAACATCCCGTTCCTGCAAGCGGTTCTGGCCGACGACGACTTCGGCGCGTGGCGGGTCACCACCTCGTTCATCGAATCCCGACCGGACCTGCTCGAGCAGCACGCCTCCGCCGACCGCGGTACCCGGATTCTGCGGTATCTCGCCGACGTCACCGTGAACCGACCGCACGGCGAGCGGCCGTCCGCGGTGTACCCGGTCGACAAACTGCCGGCGATCGACCTCACGTCCCCACCGCCGCCGGGGTCCCGCGATCGACTCCGGGAGCTGGGGCCGGACGGTTTCGCCGCCGAGCTCCGTGCGTCGACGGCACTCGCGCTGACCGACACCACCTTCCGCGACGCGCATCAGTCGCTGCTCGCCACCCGCGTGCGCAGCCGCGACCTGGTGACCGTCGCACCGCACGTCGCGCGGATGACCCCACAGCTGTGGTCGGTCGAGGCGTGGGGTGGGGCGACCTACGACGTCGCACTGCGATTCCTCAAGGAGGATCCCTGGGAACGCCTGGCGGCCCTGCGCACGGCGATGCCCAACGTCTGCCTGCAGATGCTGTTGCGCGGCAAGAACACCGTCGGGTACACGCCGTACCCGGTGGAGGTGAACGACGCATTCGTCCGCGAGGCGGCGGCCACGGGCGTCGACGTGTTCCGGATCTTCGACGCGTTGAACAACATCGACGCGATGCGGCCGGCCATCGACGCGGTGCGGGAGACGGGGACCGCGGTGGCGGAGGTGGCCATGTCCTACACCGGCGACCTCTCTGATCCCGGCGAGACCCTGTACACCCTGGACTACTACCTGAAGCTGGCCGAACGGATCGTCGACGCGGGCGCACACGTCCTGGCGATCAAGGACATGGCGGGCCTGTTGCGCCCGGCCGCGGCGTCGACCCTGGTGCGCGCCTTGCGGTCGCGGTTCGACCTGCCCGTCCATCTGCACAGCCACGACACCGCCGGCGGGCAGCTGGCGACCTACCTCGCCGCCTGGGAGGCCGGGGTGGACGCGGTGGATGGGGCGAGCGCACCGCTGGCCGGCACGACGAGTCAGCCACCGTTGTCGGCGATCGTCGCCGCGACGGCGAACACCGACCGCGACACCGGGATCGACCTCGCGGCCTGCTGCGCTCTCGAGCCATATTGGGAGGCGGTCCGGGCGGCGTACGCGCCGTTCGACACGGGCTTGCCGGCACCCACCGGCCGGGTCTATGCCCACGAGATCCCCGGCGGCCAGCTGTCCAACCTGCGGCAGCAGGCCCTGGCATTGGGGCTGGCGGACCGGTTCGAGGACATCGAGGCGGCCTACGCGGGCGCCGACACCGTGCTCGGGCGACTGATCAAGGTGACACCGTCGTCGAAGGTCGTCGGCGATCTCGCGCTGGCACTCGTCGGCGCCGGCGCGAGCGCCGCCGAGTTCGCGGACGATCCGACGGCCTACGACATCCCGGACTCGGTGGTGGATTTCCTGAGGGGCGATCTGGGCGAGCCCGCGGGCGGGTGGCCGGAGCCGCTCCGCACGCGCGCCCTCGAGGGCCGCACCGACCCTCGCCCGGTGACCGCCCTGACCGAGAGCGACCTCGCGGCGCTCGCCGGTACGTCGGCGGAGCGTTGTGATGCGCTCAACCGGTTGCTGTTCCCCGGACCGAATCGTGAGTTCCGCGAGCACCGCGAGACCTATGGCGACACGTCTCGGCTGTCCACCAACCAGTTCTTCTACGGCCTGCGCCAGGACGAGGAACATCGCGTGGAGCTGGAGAAGGGCGTCGAACTGCTCATCGGGCTCGAGGCGATCTCCGACCCGGACGAGTCCGGGATGCGCAACGTGCTCTGCATCCTCAACGGGCAACTGCGGCCGGTTCGGGTGCGCGACCGCTCGGTCGAGTCGACGACACGCACCGCGGAGAAGGCCGACCCCGCCCTCCCGGGGCAACTCGCCGCACCCTTCGCCGGTGTGGTGACGCTGTCGGTGAAGGAGGGCGACGAACTCCGCCGGGGTGAACCGATCGGCACGATCGAGGCGATGAAGATGGAGGCCTCGATCTCCGCGCCGGTCACCGGGATCGTGCAGCGTGTCGCGGTGTCGGGATCGACCGAGGTCGACGGCGGGGATCTCCTGCTGACCATCGCGACGGACTGACGCGGTGCGTCGGGTCCGCGTCCCGATGGCGCGGACCCGACGTCGTCACTTGCGTGCGAGGTCGGCGACCTGGGCCTCCACCGCGGTCTTGGAGTCGGGGTGTTCGGACAGCCGCACGGTGAAGGACTGCTCGAGCTCGTAACCGCGACGGATGTCGAGATCTTCGCAGCCGTTCAGGGATTGTTTGGCGAGCACGATGGCGTGCCTGCTCTTCTCCGCGATGGAGCGCGCGCGGGCGGTCGCGATCTCCAGGAGATCGTCGTGGGCGACGACCTCGAGCGGTGCTCCCCACCGCTCCAGGGTCGACGCGTCGACCGGTTCGGCGGTGAGGAACATGCGGCGCATCGCCTGCTGGGGCAACATGCGGGCGGTGAAGCGACCACCGCCGAGGACCCCGACGTTCATCTCGGGCAGTCCGAAGGTGGCGCGTTCGGACGCGACCACGAGGTCGGAGAGCGCGACGAGTCCGAACCCGCTTCCCAGGGCCGGGCCGTTCACCGCGGACACCACGGGGAGGTGACACTCGCGCACGCTGAACAGCGCCCGCCGGGCCCGCCGCATCGCGATGTCGCCGCTGACAGTGGACATCGTCCGGAACTCGTTGATGTCGTTGCCCGCGCTGAAGATGCGGCCCTGACCGGTCAGCACGATCACGCGCACGTCCTGGTCGTCGGACAGCGCGTCGAACGTCGCCGCGATGTCCTCGTACATCTGCCCGTCGATGGCGTTGACCTTGCCCCGCGAGAGCTCGACGAGTGCGATACCGGGCTGGTGCACGGTGACGGAGAGGTTCCCGGAGGCCGGGGAGGTGGTCTGCATGGGTGCCTATCTGTCGTGGACTGCGCCGACGGGCGGTCGGGGCCCCGGCGCGAACGAACGGAACGGGACTCACGGTAATCGAGCGAGCAAAATATGTACACAGTTACGACGACGGGTCGTCTCGCCACCGCACCGATCGTTCGAGGGCGACCGCTGCCGCCCCGATCCGAACTAGAGAGCAGGTGCGGGCGGGTAAGGTGTCGGCACCGACCGATCAGCCGAGACACGGGAGCCGCATGACCGTCGCCGACGAGCCCGCCACCCGGCAGCCGCGCGGGCAGAAGATGTCCGCGCGGGTGGCCAACATGGTGGCCGATCAGATCCTCAGCGGTGGCATCGTCGAGGGTCAGCGCCTGCCGACCGAGAAGGAGATGGTCAGCGAGTTCGGCGTGGCACGCACGACGGTGCGTGAGGCACTGCGGCTCCTCGAGAGCCGAGACCTCGTGACGATCAAGGCGGGAATCGGCGGCGGGCCCATAGCCAAACGGCCCGAACTCGATTCGCTCGGCAACATCATGAAGCTGTTCCTCCAGATCAACGGCGCGAACATCAGTGATGTCATCGACGTCCGGTTGATGCTCGAACCGATGGTCGCGCGGGCCGCGGCGCAGAACGTCACCGACGAGCAGATCGAGTCGATGCAGCGGGCACTGGACCGGATGCGCGACCATCCCGAGGACCACGCCAACTTCCAGGAGAACAACGCCGCATTCCAGCGCGGGGTGTACGAGGCGGCGGGCAATCCCGCACTGCGGGTGGTCATGGAGACGCTGTGGCTGCTCGTTCGCGACGCCGAACCCGTCGAGCATCCCATCGCGACGCGGCTCGCGGCCTTCGAACTCCAGCAGGACATCCTCGACGCCATGCGCGCTCGCGATGTCGAGGCCACCGCGGCCGCGATGGACGTCTTCAACCAGGAGTCCGCCCGGTACTACCGCCGACGGCTCCGCGACATCATCTCCCAGCCGGTGCAGTGGCAGATCTGATCGTCGGCACACGTCTACCTTTCGAGGTGCTCCAGAGCCCACGCCCAGTCGATGCGTTCTTGCTCGAGCCGAACCCGCTCACCGAGCGAGTCGTCCGCGAGGTCGGCGTACAGGTCGTGTTCTGCGGGTGAGAGGTGGCGGAGTGCGGCTGTGGTGGGGCTCGGCTCGGTAACCCATCGATCGCGATGCGCGAACAATGTTTCGCGATCCATCAAGATCGATTCGGTCTGCGGAAGCCAGGCACGTAGCCGGTCGAGAATCGCGAAGCCGTGTGTGTCGAGGTCACCCCAGTACCGAACAGGCACGTCAGTCAGCCAGGGAAGGCGCCCGATTCTGTCGATCTCGAATCCCTTGCCCCAGAACACGGCTCCGTGGGCTGGAACATCGACGCTGAGATAGGTGATCTCGTTCTCGATGACCAGGACGCGCGAGGGACGCAAGTCGATCCGGGTGAGCTCGTCAGCTCGGAGGCTCACCTCCGAAACGTGCTCGAGAAGTCCCAGCGACGGTGACGGTCGCAGTCTCACGAACTCTGGTTTCGTCTGCAAACCCAGCCCGGTCACGAAACCGGACGCCGTCGACGACACTCCGAGTATCGACGCCAAGACTCCCCGGTGCCTTTCGGTGAACTTGGTGTCGACCCCAGGTGCGCTGATCTCACGCAGGAAGCGTCGGGAGTCCCGATGCGTGTCGAGCCATCGGTGCGCGTCGATCAGTCGAGGAAACTCCGATGCCAGATCTATTGCGCGAAACGGGTTCTGGAACAGCCACGCGTGGACCGCGGGATCGTCGGCGGCGAGCTCGAGCAACCTCTCGAACTGCTGTACCGCTGCCTTCACGTTCAGAAGTGCCCACGCCTGCTCATAGGTGGAGATGATCGCCCGTCGTGGAAGCGTGTTACGCCCGACGTGCCGGCCGCCGATTGTTTGCCAGACCAGGGAGTACCTGGTGTCGCCACGACGTCCGCCGTCCAACGCCGTGACCCAGTCGCGAGCGGCGCCGAGATCTGCTCCTATCTGCGACGCGGTGGGCCCGCGCAGCGGAATCTCGATGGGCTCGAATGGTTCTCGGTTCGCAAACGTCCGGAGCAGCGTCCCGTCGTCCCAGCGGCGTCTGGCTTTGACGGCGATGTCGGCCGGGGTGGTCCAACGATCGGTCACCGCAGACGCCCGTCACGGCGTGACCGGTATTCCTCGATCGTCATCGTCTGCAGGCGTGAAAAAGTGCCCGTCGGATTGTCGACGAATCCGATCGCCTTCACGTAGGGCTCGATGACGTGCACCTTCTGCAAAGGGGTGACGATCAGGAGCTGCAGACCCAATTTGGCGAACAGGTCCAGCGCATAACGGGTCGACAGGTCAGAGCCGCGCCCGAATGCCTCATCGATGACGGCGAACCGGAAGTCGCGCGACTTCTTCACACCCCACTCGAGTCCGAACTGGTAGGCAAGGGACGCGGCCAGGATCGTATAGGCGAGCTTTTCTTTTTGCCCACCTGACTTGCCGTCGGAATCGCTGTAGTGTTCCCACTCCACGTCCGTCTCGCCATCGCGTTCGGATGCGGAGAACACGAACCAGTTGCGCACATCGGTGACGCGCCGCGTCCAATTCTTGTCGAGGTCGGCGTGATTGTCCCGTCCGCGGAAGCGCTCGATGATGCGTTTGACGTCGAGGAAACGCTGCTCCGAATACTGATCGCCGTCTACTGCGAGACTGTCGCTCGTCAGGTTCCGCAGGTCGGAGCGGAACTGTGCCACATCCTGATTCGTGGTTGACTCGCGCTCCAACCGGATATACCGACCGGGGTTGTAGGGCACGGCGCCCAGCGCTTCGTTGATCCGTCGCACGCGTTCGTCGATGGATGCGGCCTGCCGGTTGAGCCAGTTGTTGAAGCCGGCGAGTTCTTGAATGGCGTTCTTGTTCAGCTGTTCTTTGAACTCGAACTCGAAGCGCGGCAGATCGTCGGTCGCGACCCGTTCGCGGAGGGCGACGAAATCCGCCCTGGCATCGACGTCGGCATCCATGTCCGATCGCAGGTCCGGCCACCGGCGGAGAACCTCGGTCATGTGCTGCGCCAGGCGCTGTCCGAAGCCGCCGAGCTCGCGGGTGAGGCGCTCGATCCGTTGATGAAGCGTCGCGGTCAGTGTCGTTTGAGCTGTGGTGCAGTCTGCTGCCCTTGCCGGAACACCGCCGTCCAGCCGACGTTCCAGAGCGTCGTAGCATGCTCGTGCGGCGTCGAGTTCAGCCTCCGGGTGGTCCGCGACGAACTCGTCGTCGCTCTTCTTGTCCTGCTCGGCCCGATGACTCGCGGCGGCGGTGGTTGCGAGCTTGCCGGTGAGGTCGTCGATCGCGGCAGCCGTGGAATCCGCGAGCGCGGCGTTCTGCTCCAGCGCCGTGGTGATCTCGCGAAGGCGTGACGACCCCGATTCGAGCCGGGCGCGCTCGGCCTCGTGGGTGGCGACGCGTCGTTGTGCTTCCTCGATGTCGAGCTCGGCCCAGGAATGGAATCCTTCCAGCCGCGCCAGGGACTCGCTGCGATTCTGGGTGGCGTCGCGTTCCTCCGACAGCGCCACCACCTCCGCCGAAGCAGCCACGCGCTCGCGGTCGGACTCGTCGAGATCCTCTCGTAGGACCGCGATCTTGCGCTCATTGGCCCATCCGAGCACCCATCGGCGTGGGTCGTCGACCCGGTGTCGGTCGTCCTTCTCGTGACGGCCACCGGACCGCACCTGACCTTCGCGGGTGACGGCGCGCTTGGCAGCGCGGAACTCCTCGATGGTGGCGGCCCGCTGATGTTCGGCGCGCCGGAGGAGTTCGTCGCGCAGATAGCCCTCGAACGGCCCGCTCTTGATCTCGAGGCAGTCAGCGAGAATCGGTAGATCAGAGTCATTTCTCTGCAGGGGAACTCGACGGATCGGCACTCGTTCGTACACGAGCCGGGCACCGACAGTCCGGCCGCCGTGATTGTGGAACGTGAGTCGGCGGGAGTTGACCCAGTTCGTCACGGCATCGTAGTGCTGCTGCGGTACCAGTAGCGACAGTGCGAAGCCACGCAAGACACGTTCGGCAGCGCCACGCCACTCGCTGTGTTCTTCGACGACGTCGATCAGTTCACCCGCGTAGGGCAGGTCGGCAGGTGTCAGGCCGGTGTCGGTGGCCAGCTGTTCGCGTATCTGGACCTGGTCGGGTGGCAGGTTAGTGGTGCGTTTCTGCAGGTCGTCGAGCTCGGTCCGGATGGTCTCCTGACGTCGGGCCGCTCCTTTCTCTCGGCCGATGGCGTCGGCGCTCGCAGCATCGAGCGATCTCTTCGCCTCGACGAGTAGTGGGCGCTCGCGGGCGATGAAGCCGTGAAGATCAGTGAACTGCTCAACCGTTGTGACGGGGGCGAAGCCTGCAGCCGTGACGGTGGCGTCGAAGAGGGATCGTCCGTGACGGCGCTTCTCCACGTCGTCACGGGCAACGGCGGCGAGTCGCTCGAGTTCGCCGACTCGATCGCCGCCGGCTCTTGCCCGCTCCTCGATCAGAGACTCGCGTTCGCGGGCCAACTCGCGTAGCCGTCCTCTGGCCGCATCCTGGTTGCGGAGGAGCTGCTCGCCCTGGCTCGTATAGGTGGCGATGTCGTCTGCCAGCAGGCGCGAGCGATTCTCGGCTATGAACAGGCGTATGGCCGCACGCTGTACGTCGAGAGCCTCGCGCTCGGCAAGTGCGGCATCGTACTTCTCTGTGGCGACCACGATGGGATCCAGCGCCTCGAGCAGTTCGCGGGCGCGTTTGACCGCGTCGTACGACTTCGTGAGATTGTCGAAATGGTCGATGATGTCGCGGACACGTTCGCCGGCGTCGCTCGGCTCGAGCATGTGGTTGCGCACGAAATCGTTCAGATTGCCCACGGACTTCATCGACACGGTCTGATGTAGTAGCTCCAACGCCTGCTCTGATCGGATGCCTAGCAATCGGCGCAGCGAAGTGGAGTACTTCGGGAACTCGTCGACCACCTCGGCCCCGCCGGACCGTAGGCGTTTACGAAGGTCGCGCAAATCTGAACCGAAATCGGCGAAGTCCGTCGTGATGGCGAGTTGTTTGGTTGCGGTGACGTAGAACCGGTAGGGCTGTCCGGCGGTGTCGCGCTGCTGGAAAACCTGCGCCAGGGTGACCGTCTCGTCATATCCCCGATTGCTGAAGACGCCCAGGATGACCGAGTATGTATTGCGCTCCTGCCGAAGGCCTTTGGCGCGAGAGCGGCCGGTTGCTTCCTGTCGTTCGGACTTGTAGTGGCCTTCGACGTAGGAGCGAAGCGTGCGTTCCTTGGCCTCAGCTCCCGCGGCCCTGTTGTAAGCGATCTTGTGTGCGGGCATCAGCAGTGTGGTCACCGCATCCACCAGCGTCGACTTGCCCGACCCGATGTCGCCGGTGAGTAGTGCGGTGTCTGTGTCGGGGGTGAGCCGCCACACCTGTCGGTCGAAGGTGCCCCAGTTCAACACCTCGACGTGCTGCAATCGGAACCCGGCGCCTCCGGCACCCCCGAGTTCGACCGCTGAGAACAGACCGTCAGTCATCGGGGCCCGCGGTTCCTGCGTATTGGCGCAGTTTGCCCGCGAAATCCGACAGTGTTTGCGCATCCACGTACGCCTTGATGATGCGACGCACCTCCCACTGGTCGGTCTGCCCACGTAACTGGCGCAGGAAGCCCAGTTCGACGGCCTTCTTGATGGTGTTATCGGCCTGTTCGACCAGGCGCGCCTCATTCGTCGATTCGGCTTGGAAGAGTTGTAGCATCTCCACGATCTGATCCGTTGACAGGACGAGTCGTCCTTCACCGCCGGTGATCTCGAACTCCAGCAGGCGTTTGCGTAGCAGCACGAGCAGCAGGCTCACGTTGTAGGTCAGCGCCCGCCTGCGGACCAACCGCGGAAGTGGCTCTTCGCCTTCCTCTTCCGGGTGCGAGCGCAGATAGGCGTAGCCCTCGGACTCGTCGACGATGACATCGACGCCGATCGTGGTGAAGTGATCGCGTACGCCGGCTCCCGAGCGTTCGAGTGTGGCCCAGATGTCCTCGTCCGATTCGCGGTACACCACGCCCCGCATCAATCGGATTATGGCACTCGAAATTGCGTGGTCGTCGGTCATCGTCGCCTCACAGTGACACTCGGCAGCCGGGCACGTTTGACCGTGCTCGGGTCACTCGGGTCGGCGTACTCGAGCAGGGTCTCGTCGGTGTCGTCGATGTCGACGCTGACATCGTCATCGTCGAGGGCGAGGTAACCGACGATCTCGGCCGCACCCTGTTCTATCGGATACATGGTGACCACATCGGATAGCAGCGCCGACGATCTCTCCGGGAGGATGCTGCGGATGTTGGCTGCCAGGCGGGCTTGGTCGACGAACGTCTGGGCGAACAACAGGTCTGCGTCCAGGTTCTCGGTCGCGTCCTCGACCCGACTCTCGACGGTCGCAGAGGCGGGTTGTTGATAGAGTGGCCTGTCGAACGGCAGCGCGATCTCGATACCGGTCTGATCCACAGTGAGCCCGAAATCTGGTGTCCTGCCACGAATCTCGAGGGCGCTAGCCTCTACGGACCGGACCAGGTCGAGTACGCGGCGATTCTCCAGCCAGACCTGATCGTCGAGGAATCGGCGTAGCTGTTCAGAGATCTGTCGGACCATGCGCTGGGTTCGGTCGGCAGCCTCGGACCAGTCGTGATGGATGCTGCGGATGCGCTCGTCGACGTCGATCATCTCCAGCGACGACACCTTCGCAAGCAAGTCTGCCAGTTCCGTCTGGCGCGAATCGGACAGCAAGAATTCGTAGAACGACCCGAAGCTACGACCCTGATCGGACGAGGCGATCTCGGATCGGCTGCCCACCAGGTCGGCGAGGAGTTCGCCCTTGGGCCCGGTCCAGGACGCGATCTTCTCGCGGGCCGAGCGATCAAGAAGGCGGAAGTTGTCTTCTACCTCTCGGAAGTCGGCGAGCAGTTCACGTGCGGTCGACGCCACCTGCTGATAGCGGTCTCGAACCCCGGTCTGATCCAGATACGTCAGTTCGCCGCACTCGGCGGCGGCGATTTCTGCATCGATCTCGGCGCGACGCCGCCGCAGCTCTGCCAGTCGAACCTCGGGGTCTACCTCGGTGCCGTGCACGATCTGCCGAAGAAGCTCGACGACGGTGTGCAGTCGCGACTCGGTACCGACGAACGCTCTGCCCTGTAGAGAGACGATCCAGGCGTACGCCTTCTCGAAAGCAGGCGTCACCTCGTAATAGATCTCGTCGTCGCCGGAGGGGTAGAAGCGTCGTAGGAACCCAGCCTCGGTGCCGGCCCAATCCTCGAGGTAGGCGCGGGGTTCTTTGGGAAATCGAACCGAACCGTCGTTGGTGGGTAGCGAGGTGTTCAGGTCGTAGAGCAGATCATCCAGAGCGGTGGCCAGTTCTCCAGCTGAACTCGCACCACGGTTGCCCTCGACGAAGAATGTCCCGAGAAACGTCAGGATGAGCGGGGAGTGGTGGGCGCGCAGGAGCCGCCACGCGGGATGGCGTTCCCACAGAGTGGTGAACGCATCAAAGTCCATGAGTTCCACTCTAGGGGAGGGGACTGACACCGAGGACTCACCGGCGAGTGTCGATGACAGGTGTCAGCGTGCCGGTCTGGATGACCTGATCGCTTGTCGCGATGGTCAGACCTCGGCGGGTGGCCTGAGCGACGATCATGCGATCGAAGGGATCGCGATGTTCCCAGGCGAGCTGTCCTGCTGTCACCGCGTCGCTGGAATCGATGGCGAGGTCGGTCGCTGACATGGACGAGAGGGTTTCTTCCCACGCGGCGAGGAGCGGCGCTCCGTCGAGTCTGCCCAGCCGCGTCTTGATGGCGATTTCCCAGGCCGACGCAGCCGACACGTAGAGAGCGTTGCCGGGATTCGCGAGGATGTCCAAGGTGGTGGGTGACAGCCGGTCCGGTTCGCTGACCAGCCACAGGACCGCGTTGGTGTCCAGCAGGACATCGGTCACGAACCCGACTCCCAGCGCTCGAGGTCGTCGGCGGACAGCGGTGCGTCGAAGTCGTCGGGAACAACCATGGCCGGGAACTGCCCGAATCGACGCGGAGGTGGTGCCACGGGCCTGAGTACTGCGACGGGTCGGCCATGCGTGGTGATAGTGATCTCTTCCCCGGTTCTCTCGATCTCAGCCAGCACGGCGTTGAGGCGCGCCTTGGCTTCTGTGCTGCTCAGGGTTCTCATGAGCCGATTCTACTCGGTTCTGACCATTCGGACTGGTTCGAATGCACAGAACGTGGGCCACGAGTTCCCTCACACCACCCGTCGCAGAACCCCCGGCACGACGTCGTCGTCGGCGGCGAGAGCCAGCACCTCACCGAAACCGGCGACGAGGCAGTCGGCGAACAACTCGAGGTCGGTGACCGCGGCGCCGTCGGAATTGATTCCGAGACAGGCCGTTCCGTTGTGGGTGATCATCGTCGCCATCATCGCGCAGCCGGGCAGCGGGCCGAACGGGAACATCCGCTCGACCTTGGCGCCGGCCACGTAGGTGTCCCACGGAATGCCCGGCACGTTGCTGGCCTGCAGATCGTTCTGGCTGGTCGTGCCGCTGAACTGCATGAGCACCGATCCGGGCAACCAGGCCATCACCGAGCCCAGGGTGTTGAAGATGTCGACGGCCGGTTCGTGCCGGGCGACGCGGACCTGTTCGCGGATGGTGAGGACCCGCTCGAAGGGGTCGGCGATCCCGACCGGTCCGGCGAGCCGTCCCACCGCGATCCGGTTGCCACCCGCCGGATCCTCCGGACGCCGCACCGAGATCGGGATCGCGACCGGCATCGTCTCGATCGGGGTGCCCATCTTCTCGTGATAGAGGCGGAAGCCGCCGATGAGCCCGGCGAGGTAGACGTCGTTGATCGACGCCCGCGTCGCCGTCGCGGTCGCCTTGAGGTCGGTGAACGGGACCTCGAACGCGCTGAAACGCCACGACAGGCTCCGGTGCGCGAGCAACGGGGAACCCGGGGGACTGACCAGGCCCGCCACGCGTGGAACCGAGCGACCATAGCGGAGAACGGAACTCACTGCCTGGCGGGGATGTGCCAGCGCGCGGACGCCGCGGAAGGTCGTGTCGACACGATGCGGGATCCGCCGGATCTCCTCGTCCACCTGCCGGCGGAGCAGGTCGACGGGCGTGATGTTCACCGGGTCGGGACTCGGCGGCTGGGGTTTGCCCGGATTGTGTTCGCGTGTGGGCGAATGCAGCTGGGCGAGTCCGATGATCGCGCCCAGGCCGTCGGTGAGCGCATGGTGGGCTTTGAGGAAGTATGCGGCCTTGCCGTCCGGCAGCCCTTCGATCAGCGTGCCCTCCCACGGCGGCCGTGCGGCATCGAGCGCGGTCATCGCGAGCTGCTCGCACGTGACGAGCAGCTCACGCATGCTGCCGTTGCCGCCCAGACGGATTCGGCGCAGATGGTAGTGCAGGTCGAAGTCCGGGTCGACTGCCCAGCTGGGCGTTCCCATGCCGAACGGGGAGTCGACGACGCGCTGCCGGAATCGCGGGGCCATTCGGCTTCCCCATTCGTGGGCAGCCACGAGCCGGTCCCAGTCCGGGGCGCAGTCGTACACCTCGAGCATGCAGATGGTCCCGCGCATCCGGCGATCGGTGTCGCCTCGCCACATGATGGTGTCCACCGAGCTCATGTGGGGCTCGTTGGCCCAGTCGAGCGGTCGGTCCACCCCGTCGGTCAGGTCCGGTTCCTCGCTCACACTTGCCTCTCTTCCGGTACCTCGACCGGTGGCCGGGCGTCGTCGTCGGCGAAGAAGTCAAGCGGCCAGTCGGCCAGGGCGCTGATGTACATCTGCCGGACCTCCTCGGCGCGGTCGCCGATCTCGTCGGGCGACCAGTCGCTGGTGTCCACCGGCGGCAGCACCATCACCTCGACGGTCCCCGGTCGGATGAGTTGCGCACCGCGCCACATCAACTCGCCGGTGTTACGCAGGACCACCGGTACGACGGGGACACCCGCCTGCATCGCGATGTGGAACGGACCCTTCTTGAACCTGCCCACACGTGGTGTGGGCGACCGGGTGCCCTCGGGCGCGACCACGAGCGACATTCCCTCGTCCCGCAGAGCTGTGACGGCCGGCGCCAGCTGTTCGATCGCGCGGCCCGGGTCGGCGCGATCGATGAACACCAACCCGGCCTGCTGCAGGATCGGCCCGACCACCGGAACCCGTTGCACCTCCTTCTTGGCCACCCCCGTGGCCTCGGACCGCACGAGGTTGATCATCACCGGCAGGTCGAGTTTCGACTGGTGGTTGAACAGGAACACGCACGGCCGCGCCGACGTGAGGTACTCGCCTCCGTCGAGGACCTGCACGTGGATCCCGGCGAGTGACAGCCCGACGTCGGTACCGGTCGGCAGGGCCTCGACGAGTGCGGCGGGATCGCGTCGAACGAGCCCGGTGGTGACGCCCACCGCGGCGGAGGCGAGAAACGAACCGTAGAAGGCGCCGGTTCGGGCCAGCATCCCGAGCCGGTTGTACGTGGGGTTCTTCAGGTCGATGATCGGCCAGCCGCGGGATTCGGCCTCCGCCCGCAGTATTCGGCGCGGGGAGACCGCCGCCGGGTTGCCCACCGACTCCAGGTACGGGATGTCCTCGTTGCCGTCGCTGTAGGCGAAGGAGGCGTCGAGGTCGATGCCGTGCTCACGGGCGAGGGTGCGTACCGCAGCGGCTTTTCCCGGACCCCAGAGCGGGCGTCCCCGGATGTTGCCGGTGACCACCCCGTCGACGACCTCGACATCGGTGGCGAGTGCGAAGTCGGCCTCGATCTCCCGCGCGATGGGTTCGATCTGGAATCGGGTCGCCGACGACGCGATGACGATGGTGTGTCCCATCTCCCGATGCGCGCGCAGGATCTGCCACATCTGCGGCCGCAGCTTGGCCGCCGTCTCGTATTTGAAGAGGTGTTCGCCGAACTCGATCAGCTCGGCGTAGGTCTTGCCGGCGAACGTGGGACGCGTGGCGTCGAGCACTTCCGCGTAATCCTGTTCGGACACGACGCCGCGCAATCCGATGAGCAGGAAGTCGGCGAGTTCGCCGAAACCGAATTCCATGCTGCGCAGGCGTGCTCGCATGATGGCGGCGGCGGAGAAGCCCTCGATCAGGGTGCCGTCGTAGTCGAACAGCGCGGCGACCTTCTTACCGGTGGGTGCCGACCGGATGGCCCGCATCCGGTCGGTGAAGGCACTCATCGTGTCCCCTCCGACCAGATAGTGTCCATGGTGTCGGCTCCGCCCACGGCAGGCTGGAGATCCTCGATCGACGCGATCCGGGCCAGCCGCTCGCGCATCGATTCGACCTCGTCGAGCCAGTCCCGGCGGGCGGTCGCGAGGTCCGCGACCTCCTCGCCGTGGATCAGGTGGCGGTTGTCGGCGAGCTGATAACAGCCGTCGTAGAGGTCTTTGGAAACCGAGTCCTTGCTGCGCACAACACCTTGCAGGGACAGCTGGCGTCCCAGACCGAGGCATTCGACGATCAGGTCCTCCTTGTCGCGCGATGCGGTGCCGAGTTCCACGAGTTTGGTCGCGAAGACCAGTTGGGCGTCGAAGAACGGCTGCAGGGTGCGTCGGGCGAGGAGTCCGCCGGTATGGCCGTGCAGTATCTCGTAGGTCCACTCCTGCGTCGGCGTCACGGCACGCCAGCCCGGGGCCAGCAGATCGAGTTCGAGACCGAGTCGGTGCAGGAACTCGGTCTTGGCCGGGAAGAAGAACTCGAACTTGAGCAGATCGCGGATTCGCAGGGCCTCCCGTTGCGACGCCGCGAGCAGCCCCTCGTCGGCGAGCGGACCGTCGGCCGTCTCGTCGTATCCGACGGGGTGTTCGTCCGGCGGGATGTCGTCGGCCCGGACGTCACCGTCGGCCACGGCGAGCATGGCGACCTCGACGATCGCGCGGTCGACGAAGTGATGGAGCGCCCCGTTGCGGTAGTAGGCCGCGACCGCGTGGTTGTCCGGCACGATGGACCACACCGGTTCGGAACCGCCGTCGAAGCAGCTCACCACGCCGTTGCCGGCGAGGACCCGGAGAGTCTGGGTCAGCCCGACCCCGCGGCACAGGGCTGGGTCCGGGCCGGGTAGCTCGCGCCGGCGGATGTAGTCGAGCAGGGGAGCCAGGATGGCCTCGATCTCCGCGAGCGTATACGCCCTGTCATGCGCGCCGAGGAGGGCGAAACCGGCCAGCGAGGTCGCCGAGATCGGGGTGGCGGAATTGATCTCGTCCATCACCCGGAACGCGACCTTCTCCAGTCGCGCGCGGCCCTCGCCGGCGTCGGCGAGAGCGGTCCGCAGCGAGATGGGGGTTCCGAATCGCACCCGGGCCTCGCCCAGGTAGGCGCGCTGCGCCTTCGCGTAGCGCAACAACCACCCGACGCCCTCGGGCTTCTTCGTGCCACCGGCGTCCTCGGCCGCCATCGCGCCGATCTCCTGGAGCTGGTCGTACACGATCGAGGTCGGCACGATCGTCACGTCGGCCTCGTCGAGCTGCCCCACCGCGTCGACGACGTAGGTGAGCAGTCCCAGTTTGGGCTTCCGGAGCTTGCCGGTCCGGCTGCGACCGCCCTCGATGTACCACTCCAGGTTAAAGCGCTTCTCGACGATGTAGGCGAGGTAGGAGCGCATCGCGAACTTGTAGACCGGGTCCGCGCCGAACTTGCGTCGGATGAAGATCATGCCGGCGCGGCGGGCCACCGGGCCCACCGGCCAGAACGAGAGATTGTTCCCGCCGAGCACGAGGTTGGGTGGGAAGTCGTTGTTGCGCAGCACTTTCGCCAGGACCAGCGGATCGACATAGGACCGGTGGGAGGGCAGGAAGATCAGGCCGGTGGACCTGTTGAGGGTGCGCAAGGTGTTGAGGTTCTCGACGTCGACGGTGACGTTCCAGGCCCGCTCGTGCAGTCGGTTGAAGGTCGCCGAGAACACGTCGTCCATGAGCCGGCTCTGGGTGGCGACGAAGGTCGAGAGTTTGTCGGTGGCCTCGGCGACCACCGCATCGGTGGGCCGACCCAGTTCGGCTGCGAGTTTGGCCGCGGACGTCTGGAATCGCGACGAACTGCTGATCTGCTCGGCGACCAGCCGGGGGACCTTGTAGCGATCACCGACGATCTGGCGTTCGGCTCGCTCGGCCGACACCGACGCCTGGAACAGGACGAACTGGGCGAACGGCTCACCCTGCGCCTGGTGATGGGCATACCGGGTGCGTAGTTCCTCGATCGTGGCGGGTGCACCGGCAACGACGCGGAGACTGTCCGGACGTCTCTTCCGGATCAGCGGCTGGACCGCTCCGAGCGGCCGCCGGGGATTGGACAGCACCAGGACGTCGCCCAGCGTGACCCGCCGCTCACCTTGCCGGACCGCCGGGAGCCAGACCGCCCGGACAGGCACGAGCAACGTCTCCGGCGCCATGCCGTCGAAGTCGATCTCCGCCGATCGGGAGATCGTCGCGTCCGGATAGTTCGCCGCCGTCCACTCGCGTACCGCCCGCATCTCGCACGACGTACGGGCTTTGGTCAGCACCACCACCGGATCGGTCACCTGCATCACCCTCACGTCTCTGGGGTCCGGCCCCGCCTAATTGTGACGTGGACTACGCCGAGGGGGGGTGGTTTTCGTCAGGACGACCGACGCGCCGCGAGGACTTTCGTGTGTAACCGGTCCGGCCAGATGATGTTCGGTCCGGAGACGACGAAACGCCCCATCCGACCGAGTGGCCGTCCGGGGCGTTTCGCGCAAGTCAGGAGCTCAGAGCGCGCTGACGTTGGTAGCCTGGGGGCCCTTGGCACCCTGCTCGACGTCGAATTCGACGCGCTGGTTCTCTTCGAGGTTGCGGAAGCCGCTACCTTGGATCGAGGAGTAGTGGACGAAGACATCTGCGCCCTGGTCGTCGGGAGCGATGAAGCCGAAGCCCTTTTCGCCGTTGAACCACTTGACGGTTCCCTGTGCCATACTGCTGTACTTCTTTCTTCAGTGTGCGCAACCACCAAGACCGATGGCCGCCCGTCAACTCTGTCACAGATGAGGACCGTTGGGAAACGCAGGGCGCAATCGTTGTGGGCGGTCCGCTGCGCGGGTACCCCGTTCGAGAACGAAACCCGGGTGTTCGGGGTCTGCGTGAGTAGGCTGGACAGGGCACCACGCGATCGACCTGCGATCGAGGCACGTCATGGCCGAGAACGATCCGCTGACCACACAACGCGATGCCGTCCGCGACGTCGCCGGTGAACTGGTGGAAGCAGGTTTCGCCGATCCGGTCGAGATCGGTCGTGGTGGCTACGGTGCCGTATATCGCTGCCGCCAGCCCGCATTGGACCGCGATGTCGCGGTCAAGGTGCTGACCGACCACCTCGACGCGCAGAACCTCGAGCGGTTCGTGCGTGAGCAGCGTGCGATGGGACGACTCTCCGGGCACCCGAACATCGTCAACATCCTCGAGGTCGGGTCCACGCCCGAGGGCTTTCCGTTCATCGTGATGCAATACCACCCCCACGCATCGTTGGATCTGCGCATCCGCAGGGACGGTCCGCTCGACTGGCGCGACGTGCTCCGGCTCGGCATCAAGGTGGCCGGTGCGCTCGAGACGGCCCACCGGGCGGGCACCCTGCACCGCGACATCAAGCCGGGGAACATCCTGCTCACCGAATACGGCGAACCCCAGTTGACCGACTTCGGCATCGCCCGTATCTCCGGCGGCTTCGAGACCGACGCCGATCTGGTCACCGGTTCGCCCGCCTTCACCGCGCCCGAACTCCTCGCCGGTGCGACGCCATCAGTGACCTCCGACGTCTATGGGCTGGGCGCGACCCTGTTCTGTGCGCTGACCGGCCACGCGGCGTTCGAGAGGCGCAGCGGGGAGCAAGTGGTCGCGCACTTCCTCCGCGTCGCGAGCGAAGGAGTCCCCGATCTCACGTCGGCCGGATTCCCCGCGGAGGTGTCCGGCTGCATCGAACATGCGATGGCGCGCGAACCCGCCGACCGCCCCGGGTCGGCGGCAGAGCTGGGCGAGGAACTGCGGAACGCGCAGCGGCGGCTCGGGGTGCCACTCGACGGGATGGCGCTGCCAGACGGGGCCACGGTACCTGCTACCTCGACGACGACGCCGCGGCGGCGGACGACGATGACGCTGCCCATGCCGTCGACGAAATTCCGCCCACCCGTCCGGCCTCGGGCACAGGTCACCAGGGCCCGACTCCTGAAGACACTGCGCGACGGGAAGCTGCGCCGTCTCACGCTCATCCACGCACCCACCGGCTACGGAAAGACCACGGTCGCGGCGCAGTGGGCCGAGGAACTCGCCGTCGACGGCGTGCCGGTGGCGTGGCTGACGGTCGACGACACCGACAACGACGTCGCACGGTTTCTCGCCGACCTCGTCGAGGCACTGCGCCGGGCGGCCCCGGACGCCGTCGGCGACCTCGCGGCGGCGGTCGAGGAACACGGCGATCGTGCCGAGGAGTACGTGCTGACATCGCTGATCAACGAGGTTCACGAGCACGGCCGGCGCATCGCGCTCATCGTCGACGACTGGCACCGGGTGACGGACCCGGCGGTCATCGGAGTGATGGACTATCTACTCGAACACGGTTGTCATCACCTGCAGGTGATCGTGACCAGCCGCACCCGGAGGGGCCTCCCGGTCAGTCGCCTGCACGTCCACGACGAGATCATCGAGATCGACATGGAAGCACTGTGTTTCGACGAGGCGGAAGCCGGGCGGTTCCTCCTTGATGTCGCCGGTCTGGACCTGCGGGGCGACGAGGTCGCCGAACTGTGGTCATCGACCGACGGTTGGGTCGCGGCGCTGCAACTGGCGTGTGTGTCGCTGCGCCGATCCGGGCGTCCCGGCGAGCTGATCGGTGACATCTCCGGCCGGCACCATGCCATCGGTGACTTCCTCGCCGAGAACGTCCTGGGCGTGCTGGAACCGGAGGTCCTGCACTTCCTGCTCACCGTCTCGCTGCCGGAACGGATCTGCGCCGATCTCGCGACCACGCTGAGCGGCGAGGAGCGAGGACAGGCCATGCTCGAGGAGATCGAGCTCCGTGACCTGTTCCTCACCCGGGTCGATCAGGCCGGACAGTGGTTCCGATTCCACTCCCTGTTCGCCGAGTTTCTCCGGCGCAGGCTGGAACGCGATGAACCGCAACTCATTCCGCAACTGCACCGCAGGGCGTCGGAGTGGTTCGCGGGGCACGGAATGCTGACCGAGGCTGTCGACCATGCGCTCGCCGCCGGTGATGCGGACCGTGCCATCGAACTCGTCGAGACCGACGGCCGGTCACTCATCGAACACTCGCGAATGACCACCCTGATCACATTGATGGAGAAGTTGCCGCCTGTGACGGTGGCGGCCAACCCGATCCTGCAGATGCAACTCGCGTGGGCGAACCTCCTCCTGCACCGCGCCGCGCTCGCCGAAGCCTCCCTCGAACGGGCGCGGGTCGCACTCGAGCGACTGGCGAGGTCAGATGCTGCCCTGGGAATTCGCCGTGAGGCCGACATCGCCGAGGCGTGCGTGCGCGCCATCTCCGACCGGCTCGACGGGCTCGACGAACTGGTGGCGCGCCTGGCCGACGACCTCGACGGGTTGCCGCCGTTCCTCGTGTCGGCCATCCACAATGTCGGGACCCTCGGCGCCACCTTGCGATTCGACTTCGACGAGGCTCACCGCTGGCAACAACGCGCGATCCCGGCACACCGACGCAACACCGGTCCGTACGCGGTCATGTACGGCTACGGACTCGACGGGCTCGCCTACGTCGAACAGCTCGACCTCGATCGTGCCGAAGCATGCTTCCGTACGGGACTGCGGTTGTCGCGCGAACAGGGTTCGTCGACCCAGTCGCAGGGTGCGCAACTCGCCAGCGCCCTTCTCGCGGCGGTCCGGTACGAGCGCGGTGATCTGTACGAAGCCGAACGGCTGCTCGACGAGAGCTTCTTCATCGGGGCCGCCGAAGGCGTCGTCGACATGATCGAGGCTCGGCATCTCGTCGGGGCGCGCGTGGCGTTGTGCCACGGTGACCGGGCGGTCGCGGGGTCCTACCTCGACGAAGCCGTGGACATCGCCGAGCGGCTCGACACCCCGCGGCTGCGTGCCGTCGCCGAGAACGAGCAGGTGGTGAGGCACCTGCCGGCTCGTCGAGGGGTGTCTGCGCGTGTCGACGCCGACGCCGAGGTGCCGACACGCGGCATCGCGGCGATCGTCGCGCAACTCCATGCCGAGACCGCGATCCGGTTGATGCTCGACGCCGGCGAGTCCGCCGAAGCCCCTGACGTCGCCTGTCGATGGGCGCAGGAGTGGGTGAACAGGTTGGTCGGCAGCGGCCGCCACCGAGCGATTCTGCGGGCGCGACGACTCCTGGCGATGTGTCTCGACGCGGCCGGGCGGCCGGACAAGGCACGTGCACAGACCCTGGCTGTCCTGGCGCAGTGCGCAGCGTCGGGCATGGTTCGGTTCCCGCTGGATGGCGGCGACGACTTCACCCGGCTCGTCGACGACGTCGCCCGCGGTGTTCGTGCCGGTGACCGTCCCGCGCCGGCAGCGTTGTCGCCGGATTTCCTCGAGCGGTTGCTCGGCGCCGGCGGCACCCGTTCGTGACCGGCCGGGAATACCCGGATGGGCCGGTGGCCTTGAACCACAACGTGGCCCCAGACCGCCCGCCGCGCGGGTGCGGGGCAGAGGTAGACGACCCCTAGAGAGAGGACAAGTGCTCATGGCAGTCCCGAACATCACACTGAACAACGGAATCACCATCCCGCAGTTGGGTTTCGGAGTCTTCCAGGTTCCGCCGGAGGACACGCGTGAAGCAACTCTGACCGCATTCGAGGTCGGATACCGCCACATCGACACCGCAGAGATGTACGGCAACGAGAAGGGCGTCGGCGAAGCGGTCCGCGATTCGGGCATTCCGCGCGACGACATCTTCATCACCAGCAAGCTGAACAACGGCTTCCACGACTACGACGACGCCCTGAAGGCGCTCGACGGGACCCTTGCCGACCTCGGCGTCGAGCAGATGGACCTCTTCCTGATCCACTGGCCACTGCCGGAGGTGGGCGATTACGTCCAGACCTGGAAGGCGCTCGAGAAGGCCTACGCCGACGGCAAGGCGCGCGCGATCGGCGTGTCGAACTTCCAGCAGGCACATCTACAGCGTCTCTTCGACGAGACCGACGTCGTACCCGCGGTGAACCAGATCGAGGTGCACCCGTATCTGTCGCAGAACCCGTTGCGCGCGTTCAACTCCGAGCACGGCATCGCGACCGAGGCATGGTCCCCGATCGCCCAGGGCAAGGTGACCGACGACCCGGTCATCACCGAGATCTCCAAGTCCAAGGACCGCTCGCCCGCGCAGGTCACCCTGCGGTGGCACATCCAGCGCGGCGACATCGTCTTCCCGAAGTCGGTGACCCGCTCGCGCGTCGAGGAGAACTTCGCACTGTTCGACTTCGAACTGTCCGACGACGAGGTCGCCCAGATCGACCGCCTCAACAGCGACGAGCGCATCGGGCCCGATCCGGACACCTTCAACTACGTGCCGGAGTGATTCACCCCCCGTCGACTGTGCTCCCCTGAGGTGCGAGCGGTGACCTCTTCTGTTCCCTGAGGTGCGAGCGGTGACCCTTCTGCTCCCTGAGGTGCGAGCGGTGACCCATCTGCTCCCTGAGGTGCGAGCGAAGCGAGCCTCGAAGGGCCTCGCAAGGTGCCTCACCAGGCCCTTCGTGGCTCGTCGCTATCGCTCCTCGCACCTCAGGGAGCAGGGGGTGGCGGCGCTATCGCTCCTCGCACCTCAGGGAGCGGGGGGGGGTGGCGGCGCTATCGCTCCTCGCACCTCAAGGACCATTGGGGCTGTCGTTCTCTCGGATCAGGGGACGGGGGTGCCCGGAAGGTCAGGAAAGGTTCTCGAGGCGAGCGCGTTTCGACAGCGAGGCGCGCAACTGACTGAACCGGAACAGTGCGGGTTCGCCGACGACCTCGGTGTAGCGGTCGATGACCGCGTCGACGAAGTCGTCGACCGCACTGTCCGGTAGTCGGCTCGTCCAATCCGACGCCCCGACCGCGAACCATGCCCGGAAGTCGTCGACCGAGTCGAACCGCCAGTTCAGGTCTTTCACCGTCAGGTCGTCCGCGATGAAACCGGCGTCGGTGGCGAGGTCCCCGAATCGCGCCGGTTCGACGTGGACGTAGGGCGCGTCGAAGCCCTCGAAGTAGCGCTTTCGCTCCGGTTGCGCCGCGACCTCCATCGCCACGTCCTCGATACTCGGTCTCTCGGTGGCGCACACCATCTGCAGCACCGCCCGACCGCCGTCGACGAGACTGCGCGCGATTCCTTGCAGCGCTGCCCCCTGGTCGTGCACCCAGTGCAGCGCGTTGAACGACACCGCGATGTCGAAGTCGTCGTCGAAGGGCAGGGCAAGCACATCGTCGACGTGGAACTGGACCCGCAACAGGTCCGCCGGCACCCGGAGCAGCGCGCGTTCGATCATCCGGCGCGAGGCGTCGACGCCGACGACCGAGCCCGACGGCAGCCGGTCGGCGAGCAGCATCGTGATGAAGCCGTCGCCGCACCCGATGTCCAGCAGGCGTTCGGTCCCGGCGAGTTCGAGGTCGCCGATGGACTCCTCGGCGACCATGCGCTGCAAGGCGCTCACGTCCGCGTACCGGTCACCGTCCCAATCGACCATCGCTCACTCCTCGGTTGTGTACCGACCCCGGGCCATTGTCCCGGCAAGTGCGCACGGCCGCCCGACGTTCGGCGTATCCGGGCCGCCGCAGTCCTACCGTCCCGCCGCGCGTTCCACCATGAGCGAGGCCTCCCGGTAGTGCGCGTACACCTCGGGCGTGGGCGTCCCGGTGAGCGTCTGGGTCGATGTCTCCCACGCGGGCAGTTCACCGGTCAGGGCCCACGCGGCCTGTCGCGCCGCACCGAGCGCGACGTGTTCGCCGTCGGCGGGGACGACGACCTCGCCGCCGAACAGACCCGGTGCGATGTGGCGCACCGCAGCCGACTTCGCGCCACCGCCGGTGAGCAGCACACGCTCGACGTCGATGCCCTGCTGCTCGATTCGTTCGCGGCAGAACACCAGAGACGAGACCAGGCCCTCGACGGCCGCGCGGGCGATCGCGGCCGGGGTGAAGTTGGCCGCGGTCAGCCCCGTCAGCGTGCCGGTCGCGTCGGGGAGGTTCGGCGAGCGCTCGCCGGCCATGTAGGGCACCATCGTGACGCCACCCGCGCCGGGCTCGGCCGACATGGCCAACCGCGCGAACTCGGCCAGGTCCACGCCGAGCATCGACGCGGTCGACGCCAGCACCGGGGCGCCGTTCAGGGTGCAGACCAGTGGCAGGTGACGCCCGGTCGCGTCCGCGAACCCGGCCACCAGACCCGACGGATCATTCGGCGCTACGTCGCCGACGGCGCTGACCACGCCCGACGTGCCCAGGGAGACAACGGCATCCCCGGGGCCGGCGTGCAGTCCCAGTGCGGCTGCGGCGTTGTCGCCCGCGCCGGCGCCCACGACGACGCCGGTCGGCGTGACGCCGGCCCGTTCCGCGGGGCCGAGGACCCGGGGCAGAAGTGGTCGACGGCCGCGGAACGCGGCTTCGAGCAGATCCGTTCGGTACTCGCCGGTCGCCGCGCTGAAATAGCCGGTGCCGGAGGCGTCGCTGCGGTCGGTCGTCAGCTCGGCGAGGTCGTGACTGTCGCGCAGTCGCCAGGTCAGCCAATCGTGCGGAAGGCAGATCGCAGCCGTGGCGTCGGCGTGCGCCGGTTCGTGGTCGGCCAGCCAGCGGAGTTTGGTCGCGGTGATGGAAGCCACCGGCACCACCCCGACAGAGCGTGCCCACTGCTCGGATCCGCCGAACTCGTCGACGAGAGCAGCAGCGCTCGGTGCGGATCGGGTGTCGTTCCACAGCAATGCTTCCCGGACCACCCGGCCGTTCCCGTCCAGACAGACCATGCCGTGCTGCTGGCCCGCCACGGACACCGCGGAGACGTCGTCGAAGCCGCCCGCGGCGGCGACCGCAGTGCACAGTGCGTCCCACCAGTGATCCGGGTGTACCTCGGTACCGGCGGGGTGCGCAGCGTGCCCGGTGCGCACCACCTGCCCGGTGTCGGCGTCACAGACGACCACCTTGCATGACTGGGTCGACGAATCGATCCCGGCGACCAGCGTCGTCATGCGAGCAGGTCGATCAGTGTCGCGCGGGTTCCCTTGCTGCGCAACGACTCCAGCGCCGACAGATACGGAGTGGTGAACAGCGGATCCTGGGCGAGGGTACCGAACAGCTCGGGGTCGGCGACGAAGGCCAGCGGGTCGGTGCGGGACCGTTGCGCTCGCGGAACGAGTTCGGCCGCAAGGGGGTCGACGACGTCGATCGGTTCCCCCGCCTCGTCGGTGCCCTCGGCGTAGCGGGTCCAGCTCGCCACGACCGCAGCGGCGAGGTCGCTTCGCCGGCCCTGTTCGAGGCGCTCGCGGATCACCGGGACCAGCCACTTCGGGATGCGGTCGGAGGAGTCCTGGCACAGTCGCGCGATGGTGTCACCGATCGCCGGGTTGGCGAAACGTTCGAGGAGGGTGTCGATGTACTCCTCGACGTCGACGCCGGGAAGCGGACGGAGGGTGGTTGCGCCTTCTTCGGTCATGTAGCGGTGCAGCAGGTTCCGGATGTCCGGGTCGGACGACGCGTCGTGGACGTAGCGGTACCCGAGCAGATATCCGAAGTAGCACAGCGCCTGGTGACCGGCGTTGAGCAGTCGCAACTTCATCAGCTCGTACGGGGTGACGTCGTCGACGACCTGGACTCCCACCTGCTCCAGTGCGGGGCGTCCCATCGAGAACTCGTCCTCGAGCACCCACTGCGTGAAGGGCTCGGCGACCACCGGCCAGTTGTCGTCGACACCGGTGCGATCGGCGACCTCGGCGGCCAACTCGGGCGGTGTGGCCGGGGTGATGCGGTCCACCATCGAGTTCGGGAACCGGGTGTTGGATTCGATCCACGCGGCCAGTTCCGGATCGCGCAGCTGCGCATAGGCGAGGAAGGTCGATCGTGCCATGTGCCCGTTGCCCTGGATGTTGTCGCACGACATGACCGTGAACGACGGGACACCGCGGTCCCGGCGCCGCGCGAGTGCCTCGGTCACCAGCCCGAAGACGGTGCGTGGCGGCGCACTGGCCTCGAGGTCGGCGACGATGTCCGGGTTCGTGGCGTCGAACTCACCGGTCGACGGTGAGAAGTTGTAGCCGCCCTCGGTCACCGTCAGCGAGACGATGCGTGTCGCCGGGTCGCTGAGCCGCTCGATGACCTTCTCGGGATCATCAGGAGCGTAGAGGTATTCGACGACCGATCCGATCACCGAGGTCTCGACGGCGCCGTCGGGGTGTTTGAGGGTGAGCGTGAACAGTCCGTCCTGCGGCCCCAGGGCGTCGCGCATCGCGGCGTCGGCCGTGCGGACGCCGACCCCGCAGATGCCCCACTCGCGCGCCGACGCATCGGTGGCGAGGAGACGGTCGAGGTACATCGCCTGGTGTGCACGGTGGAACGCACCCACACCGAAGTGCACGATCCCGGGGGTGACGCCCGAACGGTCGTAAGTGGGGACCTCCACGCCGGCGAGGTCCGACACCGTCTCGTTGTTCAGGGGTGTGTTCATCGACGAGTTCCTTCCGTCTCGTTCGGGGCGGTGTCGGCGCCGGGCCCGGGCTGGTATCTCGAAAGAGACGGGTATACGACGGCTTTGATGGTGCCGGGCGCGCGATCGGAGTCGAGCGCGTCCGCGAGCTGGTCGAGTCCGAACCTGGCGGTGACCATGGCGTCGAGGTCGACGGCGCCGGTCCGGACCAGCGCGAGGGCCGTCGGCCAGGTGTTGGCATAACGGAACACCCCGGTCAGCACCAGTTCGCGGTTCTGGATGAGCGACACCGGCAGTTCCATCGAGTCGGCGCCCATCCCGACGAGGACGACGCGCCCGCCCGGACGCACCCGGGCCAGTCCATCCCGGACCGCACCCGCGACACCGCTGGCATCGACGAAGGCGTCGACGGGTTCGGTCCCGGTTCCGGGTTCGATCACCGTGGTGGCACCGAATTCGAGTGCGCGAGAACGTCGCTGCGCATCGGGCTCACTGACGACGATGCGCGCGAGACCGGACGCCCGGGCGACCTGCGCCACCATCAGGCCGATCGGACCCGCGCCGGCGATCAGGACCGAGCCGCCCACCGACGCCTCGGCTTTGCGCATCGCGGCGATGCCCACGGAGAGCGGCTCGAACAAGGCGGCGGCCTCGTCGGAGACCTCGGGTGGTACGGGATGCGCGAAATCGGCTCCGATGGTCACGAATTCGGCGAAGGCGCCGTCCACCGGAGGCGTCGCGTAGAACCGCATGTGTGGGCACAGGTGGTAGTCACCGCGTCTGCTCTCCGCTGTGGTCGGGTCGGGACGCTGCGGTTCGATGGACACCCGCTCGCCGACCCGGCCCGGGTCAACCCCTTCCCCGACGGCGACGACGACCCCGGCCGCCTCGTGACCGAGGACGAGCGGTTCGCGGACCACGTACTCGCCGATCCGTCCGTGACGGAAGTAGTGGGTGTCGGACCCGCAGACCCCCACCGCGCGCACGGCCACCGTGACGTCACCGGGGTCCGGCTGCGGCGACCTGCGATTTTCGGTGGTCACCGAGAGATCGGGATGCAGGACGGCGGCGCGCATGGCGTCGGGAACGTCCGCTATGGGGTGATCGGCTGTTGCGTGGGTCACACCCGGATGCTAGCTTATTGAGCACATTGACCGCCAGTGAGCAGATGCTCACCGTCGTTGGCTCAACGGGCGACGGCGACGACAGGGACGGGGCACGCGACCATGGCACCTCGGAAGTCGACGAGCGACGACGGCGAGCCGTCCGGCTCGACAGTCCGCGCGGCCTCGCGCGGAACCCCCGACTCCGGCCAGGACCTGCGTCTTCTCGTCCGCGCCGCGACCATGTACCACCTCGAGGGGCTCACCCAGGCCGAGATCGCATCACGCCTGGGCGTCTCGCGGCCGACCGCCGGTCGGCTGGTGGCGCGGGCCCGGGCGCAGGGCCTCGTCCGCGTGTCCGTGGCTGCGCCGGCGCATCTCTCGGCCTCGATCCACACCGATCTCGAGCGCGCGGTGGAGGAGACCCTCGGTCTCGACGAGGTGCTCATCATCGACGAGGTGGCCGACGGCACCACCACCGGCAACGCGGCGCTCGGCCGCGCCGGGGCGTCGGTGCTCACCCGCCGCATCCAGGCGACCGACACCTTCGGATTCACCTGGGGGCCGGAGCAGGTGGCTGTCGCCGATGCCATGGCCGCGTCGGCGTCGTGTCAGCGGGTCGTGCAGATGGACGGCTCGATGACCTCGGTGGAGTACCACACCGGCGTCGACCATGCACTGTCCCGGTTCTCCGAACGTCTTCATGCCCGTCCGCTGCGGCTGGTCGCACCGCTGTATGTCGACCCGGAGACGGTCACCGCCGTGAACCGTGATTCGATTCTGTCGCAGGCGCTCTCGGCGGCACGTGGTGCGCAGGTGATGCTTTTCGGCGTCGGGTCGGTGTCGACGTCGACCACATTGTTCGAGGGCTCGTTCATCGATGCCGTCGTGCTCGACGAGCTCCTGGAACTCGGCGCGGTCGGAGAGATCGGCGGACGCTTCTACGACGCGCACGGCGTCGCGGTGCCCTCCAGTCTCGTCGATCGGACCGTCTCGGTGTCGCTCGACGCGGTCCGGGCCTGCCCGACATCGATCCTCGTGTCCGGTGGCACACACCGTCGCGAGTCCATCCTCGGCGCGTTGCGCGGTGGCTACGCCACCATTCTCGTCACCGACCTCGCCACCGCCGAATGGCTTGTGGTGCAAGAGAAAGGCGAACAATGATGTTCTCCCGACACCGAGTGCGATGGGCGCTGGGTGCGATCATCGCGACCGTGACGCTGGTGCTGACCGGCTGCTCCGGCGCCGGTTCACTCACCGGCGGCGGTGGTCGCGAGATCACCGTCGCGATGGTCTCCAACTCGCAGATGCAGGACGCGGTAAAGCTGTCCACGCAGTTCGAGGAGCAGAATCCCGGCGTCACGGTGCGATTCGTGACCCTCTCCGAGAACGAGGCGCGGGCCAAGATCACCGCATCGGTGGCCACCGGCGGCGGTGAGTTCGACGTCGTGATGATCAGCAATTACGAGACCCCGATGTGGGGCGAGTACGGCTGGCTCGTGAATCTGAGCCCGTACATGGATGCGGATCCCGAGTACGACGCCGACGACTTCATCCCGACGCTGAAAACGGCTCTGTCTCACGATGGTTCGATGTACTCGGCGCCCTTCTACGGCGAGTCGTCGTTCCTGATGTACAACAAGAAGCTCTTCGCCGAGGCGGGGGTGTCGTTGCCGGCCCAACCGACGTGGCCCCAGGTCGCGGAGGCGGCGGCCAAGCTCGACAACGAGCGCACCGCGGGCATCTGCCTGCGCGGCAAGCCCGGCTGGGGTGAGGTGCTCGCCCCGCTCAACACGGTGATCAACGCCTTCGGGGGCCGCTGGTACGACGAGGACTGGAACGCGCAGCTCGACAGTCCGGAGGTCGCCGCGGCGGTGAAGTTCTACGTCGACACCGTCCGGAACCACGGCGAGGCCGGCGCCGCGTCGTCGGGCTTCCAGGAGTGCGGAAACCTGTTGTCGCAGGGCCAGGTCGCGATGTGGTACGACGCGACCTCGGCGGTGTCGGTGCTCGAGAGCCCGGACACCTCGTCGATCGCCGGGGACGTCGGCTACCTGCCGGCGCCCAGTATGGCCAAGGGAGACAACGGCTGGCTCTACACCTGGTCGCTCGGCATCCCCACCAGCAGCGAACACCAGGACGAGGCGTGGAAGTTCATCCGGTGGATGACCAGCAAGAGCTACATCGAGTACGTCTCGGAGACCCTGGGGCCCAGTCACGTCCCACCGGGCAGCCGCCTGTCCACGTATGAACTGCCGGCCTACAAGGAACTCGCCGCGCCGTTCGCCGAGCAGACACTGAGCGCGATGCGCGCAGCGAACCAGTTGAAGCCGACCCTCGAACCGGTGCCCTACACCGGCGTCCAGTTCCTCGCGATCCCGGAGTTCCAGGACCTCGGAACCCGGGTGAGTCAACAGATCTCGGCAGCCATCGCCGGTCAGATCAGTGTCGACGACGCGCTCGCCCAGGCACAGGAGTACGCCCAGGTCGTCGGCAAGTCCTACCAGAGGGAGCAGTGATCATGGCCACCGCAGTGTCCACTCCACCACCCGACACGACGCCGAAGGCACCGCTGACGTCCTCGCGTGATCACGTCACGCGCGCCGAGGGCTGGCGGCGTCGCGGCCCGCTCCTGCCGGCCCTGATCTTCTTGATCGTGGTCACGCAGATCCCGTTCGTGTTCACGCTGTACTACTCCACCCAGTCCTGGAACCTGGTGCGTCCGGATTCGCGTGCGTTCGTCGGTCTCGACAACTATGTCGCGGTCTTCGGCGACAGTCAGTTCTGGCGGGTGACGGTCAACACGATCCTGCTGATCGTCGGCACCGTGCTCATCTCCGTGCTCCTCGGTCTGATGTTCGCCCTTCTGCTCGACCGGAAGTTCCTGGGCCGTGGCGTGGTTCGGACACTGCTCATCACGCCGTTCCTCGTCACCCCGGTGGCGGCCGCGCTCCTGTGGAAGACGAGTCTGCTCTCGCCGACCAACGGACTCGTCAACTGGGCGCTGAGTCCGTTCGGTATCGAGACCGACTGGCTGTCGGAGTTCCCGCTGATCAGCGTGATGGCCGAATTGGTCTGGCAGTGGACGCCGTTCATGATGCTGCTGATCCTCGCCGGCCTGCAATCGATGCCCCGCGACATCCAGGAAGCGGCACGCGTCGACGGCGCCACGAGCTTCCGGCTATTCCGGGAACTCACCCTCCCGCATCTGCGCCGGTTCATCGAACTCGGTGCGGTGCTCGGGGCCATCTACCTGGTCAACACCTTCGACGCGGTGTACATGATGACCTCCGGTGGTCCGGGTGTCTCCAGTTCGAATCTGTCGTACTACATCTACCAGCGCGCGTTCCTCGGCTTCGACATCGGCCAGGCCGCCGCGATGGGTGTCGTGACCGTGATCGGCACGATCGTCGTCGCCACGCTCGCCCTGCGACTGATCTTCAAATCATTCTCCGGAACAGAGGAGCCGGCCTGATGAGCACCGACATTCGCTCCGACCATGCGTCGGCGGGCAATACAGAAGACAAGTCCGGCACCGAGATCCGCCGTCGGCGCCGTCCGCGGCAGGCGGCGCTGACCGCGGTGACCTGGATTCTCGCGATCGGGTTCTTCTTCCCCGTGCTCTGGATGGTGCTGACCGCGTTCAAGCAGGAGAGCGACGCCGCGACGAACCCGCCGACCTTCTTCTTCGAGCCCACGCTGCAGCAGTTCCGAGACGTCTTCGACGCGGGAATCGCGACACCCCTGTTGAATTCCTTGTTCGCGACGATCGTGTCGACGATCCTGGTGCTGCTCCTGGGCGTGCCCGCGGCGTTCGCGCTGTCGCTGCGCCCGGTACGCAAGACCAAGGACGCGCTGTTCTTCTTCATCAGCACCAAGATGCTGCCGATCGTCGCCGCGATCATCCCGCTGTACGTGATCGTCGGCGAGATCGGGATGCTCGACAACATCTGGACCCTGATCGTCCTCTACACCGCGATGAACCTCCCGATCGCCGTGTGGATGATGCGGTCGTTCTTCCTCGAGGTCCCCGGCGAACTCCTCGAGGCCGCCAGCATCGACGGCGCGAGTCTGTGGACGTCGGTGCGTGAAGTGATCCTGCCGCTGATCTCGCCGGGAATCGCAGCGACAGCACTGATCTGCGTGATCTTCTCGTGGAACGAGTTCTTCTTCGCCGTCAACATGACCGCGGTCAACGCGCAGACGATGCCGGTGTTCCTGACCGGTTTCATGTCCGGCCAGGGCCTGTACTGGGCGCAGCTGTCCGCCGCATCCGTGCTCGCCGCGCTGCCGGTCGTCATCTGCGGCTGGATCGCCCAGAACAAGCTCGTCCGCGGCCTGTCGTTCGGCGCGATCAAGTAGTCCGCATCCCCCCAACAACAACTTGTAGAAACCGGAGAACATCATGGCTTCCATCACCTACGACAAGGCCTGCTGCGTCTACCCCGGCGCGGACAAACTCGCCGTCGACTCACTGAACCTGGACATCGACGACGGTGAGTTCGTGGTCCTCGTCGGACCGTCGGGCTCGGGCAAGTCCACCGCCCTGCGCATGCTCGCCGGGCTCGAAGAGATCGACTCGGGTCAGATCCGGATCGGTGGCGACAACATGGTCGGCGTCGCGCCCAAGGACCGCGACATCGCGATGGTCTTCCAGAACTACGCGCTGTACCCCAACAAGACCGTCGGGGAGAACATGGGTTTCGCGTTGAAGATGCGCGGCGTGCCCGCCGACGAGCGCAAGCGCAAGGTCGCCGAGGCCGCGCGGTTGCTCGACCTGACCGACTTCCTCGACCGTAAACCCGCGAAGCTGTCGGGTGGTCAGCGGCAGCGTGTCGCCATGGGGCGGGCCATCGTTCGCGAACCGCAGGTCTTCTGCATGGACGAGCCGCTGTCGAATCTCGACGCCAAACTCCGCGTCCAGACCCGTACCCAGATCGCGGCCCTGCAGCGTCGCCTGGCCACCACGACCGTCTACGTCACCCACGACCAGGTCGAGGCGATGACCATGGGGGATCGTGTCGCTGTCCTGAAAAACGGGGTGCTGCAGCAGTTCTCCACGCCGACAGAACTGTACGACCGCCCGGTCAACGCATTCGTCGCCGGGTTCATCGGCTCGCCGGGGATGAACCTCTTCGTGGCGCCGGTCGTCGACGGCGTGATCACCGTGTCAGGTGCTGCCGTGGACATCGACGCCGAAGCGCAGGCCGCGCTGCGTCGTTCCGGTCTGGAGTCCGTGGTCGTGGGCATCCGTCCGGAGCACCTCGCGTTGTCCGACAGTGGCACCGGACTCAACGCCGACGTCGCTCTCCTCGAGGAACTCGGTAGCGAGACCTACATCTACGCCAACCTCGCCGACGACTCGGTCCGCAACCTCGACGGCGATCCGATGGTGATGGTCGCGCGGTCTGCCGAACGCTCTCCGGCCAAGCGGGGCGAGGGCATTCGCCTGCGCCAGTCCGACAGCGCGGTGCACCTGTTCGACCCGTCCACCGGAGACCGCATCAACTGATCGACCCGTCGACTGGGCGTCGTCTCGCGACGCGAGATTCTCCGCTGGTCGAGTCCTGTTCTCCGCTGGTCGAGCCGTGTTCGCCGCTGGTTGAGCCCTGTTCTCCGCTGGTCGAGCCGTGTACTCCGCTGGTTGAGCCCTGTCGAAACCACCCCGGTGCACCCGCCGTAGATCTCGAAGGGCACCCTCGGAGACTGTGACCATCTGGGAACTAGTCGTCGTACTCGTCGCCGGCGTCGGGGCGGGCGCGATCAACGCCCTCGTGGGCAGCGGAACCCTCATCACGTTCCCGACGCTGGTCGCGTTCGGCGTCCCGCCCGTCACCGCGACGATGTCCAACGCGATCGGCCTCGTCGCCGGCGGGGTGTCCGGAACGTGGGGATATCGGCGTGAACTCGAGGGCCAGTGGCCGCGCCTCCGGTGGCAGATTCCGGCGTCGTTCACCGGTGCGATCGCCGGCTGCTGGCTTCTGCTCCATCTGCCGGAGACGGTGTTCGAGACCGTGGTCCCGATTCTGCTCGTCGCCGCGCTGATCCTCGTCGTCGCCCAGCCCTACATCCAGAGATGGGTGGGCACTCGCACGTCGCCCAGCGGAGACCTCACCCCATCGCACCTCGGTCCTCTGCGGATCGCGGCGATGACCCTCGGGACATTCGCCGTCGGTGTCTACGGCGGCTACTTCACCGCCGCGCAAGGCATCCTCTTGATGGGCATTCTGGGTGTGGTCGTACCGGACCACCTGCAACGGCTGAACGCGGCGAAGAACCTGCTGTCCCTGGTGGTCAACGTCGTCGCCGCCGTTACCTACACCCTCGTGGCCTTCGATCGGATCGATTGGTGGGCAGCTGCTGCCATCGCGGTCGGGTCGCTGGCCGGTGGTTTCCTCGGCGCAAGATACGGGCGCCGCCTCTCACCACGCGCGCTCCGTGGGGTGATCGTCGTCGTCGGACTGATCGGCCTCTGGCGACTTCTCGCGTGATCCGGCGGCACGAGCCGCCGATGCGACGCCCAGTCGACGGGAGTGGGTCAGTGCGCGGCGGCGGTGTCCTTCTTGCGCCGCGGGATGACGTGCAGGATCGCCACGATGATGGCACCGACCACCAAGCCGACGACGGCGGAGAGCACGGTGCCGGCCGTCCAGGACAGCACGGCGCCGAAGCCGCCGTGGACCAACTCTTCGAACCAGTGCTCGACGTCGTGGAGCCGATCGGCGGGCCAGTGGAAGCCGGCCTCGCCCACGTTGACGATCAGAATGTGGCCACCCACCCAGAGCATGGCCGCGATACCGACGACCGTCAGCGTCGACATGATCTTGGGCATGGCGCGGACCAGACCGCGGCCGATCTTCTGCACCGTCGGCGACTCGCGCTGCGCCAGTGCCAGCCCGACGTCGTCCATCTTCACGATGACGGCGACTACGCCGTAGACGAGGGCGGTGATCAGGAAGGCGACGACCACGAGGACTGCGAGACGGGTCCAGAACGGTTCGGACTCGACGGAGGACAACGAGATGACCATGATCTCGGCGGACAGGATCAGGTCGGTGCGGATCGCGCCGCTGACCATCGTCTTCTCGAACTCGGGACCGGCTTGGCCGGCGGTCTGCTCCTCGGCGTGGTGGCCGCCGCCGATCGCCTCCCAGACCTTCTCGGCGCCCTCGAAGCAGAGGAACAGGCCGCCGGCGATCAGCAGGTAGGGAAGCGCCTGCGGGAGGAACTGGCTGAGGATCATCGCCACCGGCAGGATGATCAGCAACTTGTTGCGGATCGAGCCGAGGGCGATCTTGCGCACGATCGGCAATTCGCGGTCGGGCGTGAACCCGTGGACATAGCGGGGCGTGACCGCGGTGTCGTCGACCACGACTCCCGCCGCCTTGACACTGGCCTTGCCGGCCGCCGCGCCGATGTCGTCGAGAGATGCGGCGGCCGCCCGGGTGAGGGTCACGATGTCATCGAGCAGGGCGACGAGACCACTGGCCACGGGAACCTCCGGGGTTCGAGGAACTGAGTTCTCGAACAGTATGCCGAAACGGACGCGGACCACACTGTGCAGAGGCGGTCCGCGTCCGTTTCGTCGGATTCGGTTGTCGGGCGTCGGAAGACGCCGGGCCGGGTCAGGTACGCGCGGGAACGGCCGGGGTGTCGTCGGCAGCGCCGCCGGCGTCGCGGAGTCCGCCGCGCTTCCGCCGGATCGTCATCAGCGTGAGCAGACCGATCGCGCTCGAACCGATGAGGAAGTAGGCGGGGGAGAGCGAGTTGCCGGTGCGGTCGATGAGCCACGTGGCGATGTAGGCGGCGGTCCCGCCGGCCAAGACCGTCGAGAGGTTGAAGCCGAGCGCGACGCCGGTCAAGCGAACCTTCGTGTCGAACAACGACGGGAACAGCGGTGCGGTGGCGACCTGGATCAGCGGGGTACACAATGCGAACACCGCGAAGGCGATGGCGGCCACCGCCAGACCGTGCCCGGTCATCAGAGCCATCGCGGGGTAGGCGAGGGTGGCGGCGGTGAGCAGGCCGGCGATGAGGACGGGCCGACTTCCGAAGCGGTCCACCAGGATTCCCGCCAGTGGCATACACGATGCGATGAAGACGATCACGCCGGCGGCGGTCCAGGTGACCGCGGTCTGACTGTATCCGCCCTCGCGAACGAGGTGGATGCCGATGTAGGTGAGCACCATGTATCCGGTCGCGTTCTGAGCGATACCCAACCCGAGGACCTGCAGGACCTGGGCGGGCTGGCTGCGCAACAGCTCTCGGAGCGGCGCCTTCGGCAGCTCGCGCCGTTCGGCGGTCTTCGTGAACTCGGGTGAGTCCTCGATGCGGGTTCGCAGCCACAGGCAGAGCACCAGCAGCGGCAGGCCGGCGACGAACGGGATGCGCCAGCCCCAACTGTCCATCTGGGCCTCGGAGGTCAGAGCCGAGGTGGTCGCGACGACGATCGCGGCCAGCGCGAAGCCGCTGTTCGAGCCCAGTGCGACGATCGATCCGCCCAGGCCACGACGCTTCGGTCCGACGATCTCGTAGACGTAGGTCAGCGCGCCGCCGAGCTCACCGCCCGCCGAGAAGCCCTGGAGCAACCGGGCGACGACCAGCAGGATCGGCGCGAGGACCCCGACCGCGGCGTAAGTGGGCAGCAGGGCCATGAGCGTGGTGCCCACACCCATCAGGATCACCGACACCAGGAGCGCTCGTTTGCGGCCGAAGCGGTCGCCGAGACGTCCGAAGAAGATGCCGCCGATCGGCCGCATCAGATATGCCGACGCGAAGACGGCGAGGCTGGACAGCAGCGAGGCGGTCGGGTCATCGCTGGGGAAGAACAGCGGGCTGACCACGACCGCGAGGTACGCGTACACCGTCAGGTCGTAGTACTCGACCACCGTTCCGATGCCGGCCGCGACGACCGCTCGCCGGCTCCGTCGATCCTGGGATGCCATGAGGTCTCTTTCTGGGAATGGACTCTGGGGGCACTAATATGTACATATTTAGTGAGACGTGGGTTACTGTAGAACGCGTCACGAGCAATCGGCAAGAGCATCCGGAGGAATCACCATGCGTCCCACGCACTCTCCACGTCCCGATCTCGCCGTGCGCTACCGGGCGGCGGGGCATTGGCGCGACCGGACGGTCGACCACTTCCTCGAGCGGGCCGCCGCGCTGTATCCCGACACGGTCGCGGTCATCGACGGCGACCGGCGGCTGAACTTCGCCGATGTGGAACAGCAATCCCTGCGCTTGGCCGCGGCGCTCCACGACCGCGGTGTGCAGCCGGGCGACGTGGTGTCGTTCCAGCTCCCGAACTCGGCCGACGCGGTCGTCGTCTTCCATGCGATCCAGCGAGTCCGAGGTATCGCCAACCCGATCGTGCCGATCTACCGGGAACGCGAGGTCGGGTTCATCCTCGGCCAGGCAGGCACCAAGGTCGCCTTCGTTCCCAGAACACACCGGGGATTCGATCATTCCGCAATGTATGAAACTCTCCGACAACGACTTCCGGAACTGGACCTGGTCGTCACGACCGGCGGTCCAGCAGCCGACGACCAGACCGTCGGACTCGCCGATCTCATCGCCGTCGCGACACCGGAGATGATCGAGGCGGTGCGCGCGCTGCCGCCCGCCGATCCCGACGACGTGTGCCTGCTGCTGTACACATCGGGAACCACCGCGGACCCGAAGGGCGCGTTGCACAGTCACAACACCCTCGTGTTCGAGAACATGTCGATGATCGACACGTTCGGGCTCAACGAGCGCGACGTCGTGTTCAACCCGTCGCCGGTGACACATGTGACGGGCGTGAACTGCGCCCTCATGCTGCCGTTCCTCCTCGGTGCGCCGGTGGTGCTCCAGGACGCGTGGGACCCGGAGGTTGCGCTGGCGAGGGTGCTCGAGGAGCGCGCCAGCTTCATGATCTTCGCGACTCCGTTCCTGCGTGGCCTCGTGGACGCGGCCGTCGCCCGTGGCGTACGCACACCGTCGGTGCGCTACATCATCTGCGGGGGCGCCGACATCCCGGACTCGCTGGTGACCAGATCCACCGAGGTGCTGGGCACCGTGACGCGGATGTACGGCGCCACCGAGGGGCCGTCGGTGACGTCGGCGAACAGGTTCGACGATCCCGGTCTGCGGACCGGAACGGACGGGCGCGTGCTCGCCCCGACCGAGGTCATCGTGTCCGACGGCGCCGGGGGCATCGCCGCGACCGGCGTCGTCGGTGAGGTGCTGTGGCGCGGGCCCGACACCTTTCTCGGATACCTCGACGCATCGCTCAACGACGAGGCCTTCACCGCCGACGGGTTCTTCCGTAGCGGTGATCTCGCCTACTTCGACGCCGACGGTGGAATCCACATCGTCGGCCGGATCAAGGACATCATCAACCGGTCCGGGGAGAAGATCAGCACCCACGACGTCGAGAACGAACTGAGTGAGCATCCCGCGGTCGCCGAGATCGCGGTCGTCGCCGGGCCGGACGCCCGAACCGGGGAGCGGGGGTGCGCCTTCGTGGTCACCCGGGACGCCGTCGACCTCACCCTCGAAGAGGTTCGAGAGTTCCTGGCCGCGAGAGGAATCGCGATGCAGAAGGTCCCGGAGAGCGTGTTCGTCGTCGACTCCCTGCCGAAGACGGCGAGCGGGAAGATCCAGAAGTTCGCCCTCCGCGACTGGACCCGCGACCGCACGACCACACCGCCGCAGATGCAGGACGTGACCATCTCCGCGGCGCATGAACGGTGAGAAATCCCGCAGGACAGCGCGAACGAGCAGGACAGGAACGACGAGAATGACGACGACCGCACCGAGCGCGATCACGCTCGATGACTACGAAGAACAGGCGCGGGCCTGGCTCGACGCCGAACTCCCGGCGCGGGCTGCACAGGAGCACGACCCGACCTACGCCATCTTCCACAACCGGACACACGACGAGGAACGTGCGCTGATCGACGCGGCGCGAGCGTGGCAGGCCCGACGCGTGGACGCGGGCTTCGGCGCGATCACCTGGGGCCCGGACTGGGGCGGACCGGGTCTCACGGCGGGCCACGAACGCGTCTACGTGAACCTCGAACGCGGATACCAGGCCCCCGACCGGCACGAGAACGTCCTGGTGACAGTCGAACTGGTGGCGCCGACCCTGCACGCACTCGGGACCGACGAGCAGCGGGAGCGATTCGTCCGCCCGTTCCTCCGCGCAGACGAGCTGTGCTGCCAGCTGTTCTCCGAGCCCGGGGCGGGTTCGGACCTGGCCGGCTTGTCGACGAAAGCCGTTCGGAGTGGGGACACCTGGCGGATCAACGGCCAGAAGGTGTGGAGTTCCGGCGCGCAGTTCTCCGAGTGGGGTCTGCTCATCGCCCGGTCCGACCGGTCGGCGCCGAAACACAAGGGCATGACCGCATTCATGGTCCCGATGGACACGCCCGGCGTGGAGGTGCGGCCGATCCGGCAGATGTCCGGCGGATCGACGTTCAACGAGGTCTTCCTCTCCGACGTCGAACTCCCGGACTCCCTGCGAGTCGGTGCCGAGGGCGACGGATGGAAGGTCGCGCTCACCACACTCGGTTTCGAGCGGAACTCCAGTGCCGGGATCGTCAGCGCCGGCGGTAACAGCGTCGACCTCGCCCGCCTCGTCGACCGTCTCGGACTGTCCGACGACCCGTTGGCCCGCCGGCGCCTCGGCGACGCCGCGATCTATGAACGGGCGGCGGCCCTCATGGTGGCGCGCTACGCCGAACGTGAACGGGCCGGTGCCGTCCCGGGTGTCGAGGGCTCCATCGGCAAACTCGTGTGGACGCAGAACCTGAAGCGCGTCGGCGACGCCGCGGCGTCGTTCCTCGGCGACCGGATCGTCGCCGACACCGGCGAGCCCGACACATTCGCATGGTCGGAGCATCTGCTCGGCGCACCCGGGTACCGCATCGCGGGCGGCTCGGACGAGATCCAACGGAACATCATCGGCGAACGCGGCCTCGGACTGCCGCGCGAACCCCGCTAGGAGTACACATGCCCATCGAACTCACCGTGGAGCAGCGCGATCTGCAGGCCGCCCTCACCGATGCGTGGTCGGAACACGCTCCGGCGCATGATGTCTGGCCGTCGATTCGGGAACTCGGACTGACCGAGATCCCGTTTCCGGAGGATCTGGGCGGGGCCGGGTACGGGGTGAAGGACGCGTCGGTCGTGATGACCGCCCACGGTCGCTGTCTCGTTTCCTCGCCGTACCTCTCGTCGGTGATCATGGCCGGCCTCACCCTGCTCCATGCCGCCGACGACGAGGGGCGACGGGCACACCTGCCGGCCATCGCGTCCGGGGAGCGGCGCGCCGCACTCGTCTGCGGCCCCGCCGTGGTCTCCTCGTCGATCGGTGCGGAGGTCACCGATGAGGGAACGCTCCTCCTGAACGGACGGCAGGACGTCGTCCTCGACGCGGCGTCGGCCGACGTGCTCGTGGTCGTCGCGCACACCGCGTCCGGTGTGGAACTCGCCGTCGTCGACGGCAGCTCTGCCGGTGTCGGCCGCCGCGAGCGTGAAAGCCTGGATCTCACACGAGAGTTCGCGACTGTCGAGTTCACCGGTGTGGAGGCGACCCGGGTGTCGGGCCCGTATCTCGAGGAGCGGCTGCGCCGGGTTCGGTCGCTGCTGATGATCGCCCTGGCTGCCGAGCAGGTGGGTATCGCCCGCCGGTGCCTCGAGATGACGGTGGACTACGCGAAGACGCGTCAGCAGTTCGGTCGCACGATCGGATCCTTCCAGGCGCTCAAACACCGCCTCGTCGACATGCTCGTTGCCACCGAGCTCGCCGAGGCGACGGTCCTCGACGCCGCGGATGTCGACCGCTTCGACGACGCGGATCTCGCCGAGCGGGCCGCGTCGGCTCGGGTGCTGGCCTCGCGGGCCGCCATGTACGCCGCGGAGGAGGCCATTCAGATCCACGGTGGGATCGGGTTCACGTGGGAACACCCGCTGCATCACCACTTCCGGCGGGCCAAGACCGACCAGTTGTTGTTCCAGGACGACGACGTGCACGTCGACACCGTCGCGCGCGCCATGCTCGTACGGGCCCGCGCGGCGTCGGTGTGAGCGCCGGCGGAGTGGTTCCGGATCGGCGCGTTCGCCCCACTCGTCGTCGCTGACCTGCGGAGCGCTCGGCGCGCAGCCGCGACATCCTTGGCTGGTCGAGCGGCCCCGAGCCGCTTGGCGATCGCCCCCCGCTGGTTGAGCCGGCACCCCCTCCGCTGGTTGAGCCGGCAACGAGCCGCTAGGCGAGTCGCCGTGTCGAAACCACCTGGCGACCCGAGGAACTCAGCCGCCGGCGAACCCGAACGGCACCATACCGATACTCGCAGAGATCATTTCGTCTACGACGACGATGCGCCGTGGAGACGCATCCAGAATTGTCGGTGGTCGGGTTTAGATTGTTCTGTAACAGAACACACCCCGGTCACCGGGGTGACGAAACAAGCGTCGGGGGGCGTGGTGAAGGCGTGGACCGATCTACCGAGCGAGTACACCGCCGGGGTCGATCCTGCCCACGCCGCCGAGACCGACATGGTGTTGTTGATGGCCGGCCTCGACGCCACCCGGCGCGGCGAGTCCTACCTCGCCTGGCACCAGTATCAGACGATCGCGGTGATGACCGACCGCCTGATCACCACCAGCGCATCGGGGTTCGTGATGGACGGCCACGCGGACTGCGCCGCCCGCATCGCCCGCCAAGCCGGGGTGTCCCGCCGGCATGCCGAAACCCTCATCGACGAGGCCATCGCACTACGCGACCGGCTCCCCGAGGTTGCCGACACGCTGCGTGACGGGATCCTGTCGCAGTGGCAGATCCGGTTGGTCATCTCCCGCACCGAACTGATCCCCACCGATGACCCGATCACCCCCGCGTTGGATGCCGAGATCGCCGACACGGTGCGCCGCCGCAAAGGTGTGTGGGATCGGGCCCGGCTGCGGGACATGGTCGACCGCCTGGTCTTTCGCCACGACCCGGATGCGGTACGGCAACGCCGCAAAGACGCCATGGATAAGCGTGGGGTGTGGACCCACGAACTGCCCGACGGCACCGCCGAACTCACCGCGGTGATGTCGGCGGAGGATGTGCGGATCTCGGCCAAAGCCGTCGCCATCCTCGCCGACTCCGCCTGTAAGCGGGATGGCCGCACCCAGGGGATACGACGATCCGATGCGATGTTCGCGCTGTTGACCCGCACGTCATTCGACTGCCAGTGCGGCGATGAACAGCCGTGCACTGCCGACATCCCGGACCCGCAGAGCGTGCTCGACGCGGTCCGCGCCGAAGTCGTGATCCATGTGGTCACCGATGCCACCACCCTCGCCGGAGCACCCGGGGTCGGATTCCTCGACGAACACGGCATCATCAGCGATGAGCATGTCCGTGACCTCGCCGCCCGCCCCGACGCCACCCTCACCCCGGTCACCCCCGCCCGCACCCAACCCACCTACGTCGCCGATACCGCCGACGATGCAGCGCAGCGAACCGCCCATCGCCCCGCGCCTGCCGGTGCACCCAATTCGACCGCCCACGGCGGCACTGATGTCGACGCAGCCGAACCCGGTGACGTCCGCGGAACCGGTGGCCTCGCCTCGGGCGTAGCGGTGGTGTATCCGGCGACCCATCCCGGCAACGGGTACCGGCCCACCACCTCGTGTGCTGATTTCGTGCGGGTGCGGGACGGCTATTGCACCGAACCCGGCTGTATCCGTTCGGCATTCGCGTGCGATCTCGACCATGTCACCGAGTACGACCACACCGACCCCGCCCGGGGTGGGGCGACGTCGAGTGAGAACCTCAACGCCAAATGCCGTCCCGGTCACCTGATGAAGACCCACGGGGACTGGGTCGATGTGCAGTACCGCGACGACGACGGTCGCCTGGTCACCGAATACGAAACGCCCGAAGGGGTCACCCTGCCCGGCGACGCCGAGACGCTGGAAGACACCTTCCCGAACCTTCGGCGGATCCGGTTCGAGCAAGCCGCCCAAGCCCCACCCACACCACGGGTCATCGCCTCCGACAACCCGGAGCGCACACACAGCCGACTGGACGCCAAACTGGCCCGCCGGCGACAAGAACGCGCCCGAAACAAGCGAGCCCGCGAAGAACTCGACCGGTTGGACCCACCGCCGTACTGACCCGAGAGCACGGGGGGCCTCCAATCTGATGACGCGAGTTGTCAGACTTGGTAGCCTGTCGCCACGAGATCGCCGTTCGGTCGACCCCATCGGGACGGCGAACGGTGGCCTGAGTGCGAAATACGGTGAACTGAGTTGTGTGACAACCGATTCGGGTGAAACGGACATCGGTCGGCATGGTCGGCATATCCTGCACCTGTGGCACGGCTGGTGACGACGGTGACCAGAGTGCGTCGGGCGCGCAGCCAACCGGAAAAGAGCGACGACGCGGCCCAGCCGCGGAAGGTGGGGTGGACATGGTCTCGGTGACCGGTGCAGTCGGCACGGCGATCGAATCGGCGCAGGACGCGTTCGGCGCGTTCCAGGTGCTGCGGCGGTCGGGTCTGGTCGATCCCACGAAACCCAAGGAGCTGCTGACCACGGTCAAGCGGGCCAAGATCATCGGTCCGTGTGCGGCGGCTGTGGCACACGGTGCCGACGAGTATCCCGAGGCCGGAGCCGTCGCCGACGAGCACGGCGAGCTCACCTTCGGTGAACTCAATGCGCACGCCAACGCACTCGCCAATCACCTGCTCGCGTCCGGCATCAAGCCGGGATCGGTCATCGGCGTCATCGCGCGGGACCATCGGGGTCTGCTGACCACCATGAGCGCCGCGGGCAAGGCCGGGTTTCGTCTGGCCATGATGAACACCGGCTTCGGCAAGACGCAGTTCGCCGAGGTCGCCGAACGCGAGAAGATCGTGGCGATGCTCTACGACGAGGAGTTCACCGATCTCGCCGACGCCCTCCCCGCCGACACCCTGCGCATCGTCACCTGGATCGACGGCAACCGCCCCGTCGGCGTCGGCGTCCAGACCCTCGACGACATCGCAGCCACCGGCGATACGTCGACTCCGCCCGAACCCGCCGCGTGGGGCGGACTCGTCATCCTCACCAGCGGCACGACCGGACTGCCCAAGGGCGCCCAGCGATCCAAGATGTCGCCGTTCGCCAGTGCGCTTCTGCTGGACCGGATCCCGTTGCCGCAGCGCAGCGCCATGGTGATCGTCTCGCCGATCTTCCACTCCACCGGTTTTGCGTTGTGGGGGGTGGGGACTGCGCTGGGCAACAAGACCGTGGTGATGCGTCGGTTCGACGCGGAGAAGACCCTCGCCGCGATCGCCGAGCACAAGGCGGAGGTGCTGGTCGCCGTCCCGACCATGCTGCACCGCATGGTCGCCCTGGGTCCCGACGTCATCGGCAAGTACGACTTGTCGTCGCTGAAAATCGTCGTGCTCGCGGGTTCGGCTCTGTCGCCGACACTTTCGGAAGCCATTCAGGATACGTTCGGGGACGTGCTCTATAACCTCTACGGCTCCACCGAGGTCGCGATCGCCACGGTCGCGCAACCGAAGGAGCTGCGTCTGGCACCGGGGACGGTGGGCCGCGCACCGGTCACCAGCCGACTCGCGCTCTTCGACGACAAGGGCAACCGGATCTCCGGGACCGACGTGCGCGGCAGGCTGTTCGTGCGCAACGGCGCCCCGTTCGAGGGCTACACCGACGGCCGCAACAAGGAGATCATCGACGGTTACATGTCCACCGGCGACATGGCCCGGTTCGACGAGCACGGGCTCCTCCACATCGACGGCCGCGACGACGACATGATCGTCTCCGGAGGCGAGAACGTCTACCCGCTCGAGGTGGAGAATCTGCTCGGTGAGCATCCCGACATCGACGACGTGGCGGTCATCGGCGTCGACGACGACGAGTACGGAAAACGCCTGCGCGCCTTCATCGTCGCCGCCGAACATGCGAACCCCACGCCTGAGGACATCAAGGCGCACGTCAAGAAGCACCTCGCCCGGTACAAGGTGCCCCGCGACGTCGTCTTCGTCGATGACCTGCCCCGCAACCCCACCGGCAAGCTCGTCCGCCGGCACCTCCCGACCGGCCCGCTCTGACCCTTCGAGGCTCGTCGTTTGCGCTCCTCGCACCTCAGAGAGCAGGGGGTTGGCTCGCGTCAGGAAGTGCCCGAGGTCAGCGCGCGTACGACGAGATGCAGTGCGGCAGTGGTGGTCAGCGACCGGACACGATCGCGGCCACCGGGGAACTTGCGCGTGACGGTGACCGTGGGCCGGTCGCGTAGAGCCACACCGAAGCACACGGTGCCGACCGGTTTCGTCTCGGTGCCGCCACCGGGGCCGGCCACTCCGGTGGTCGACACCGCGACATCGGTACCGAACCGTGCGAGCGCACCCTCGGCCATCGCGGCGGCGACCTGCTCGCTGACGGCTCCGTGCGTGGCGATGAGCTCGGCCGGGACGTCGAGCAGATCCGACTTGGCGTCGTTGGAGTACGACACGACGCCACCCATCACATAGGCCGACGAGCCGGGCCGGTCGGTGAGCCGGGCCGCGACGAGTCCGCCGGTGCACGATTCGGCGGTCGCGATCAGCCTCCCGTCCAAGGCGGCGACCAGGAGATCGTCGATCGTGGAACCGTCGGTCGAGAAGATCTGCCGCCCATGATGTTCGACGAGGAGGTCGAGGAGGGAGTCGTAGACCGACGCATCAGCTGCGGCGAATCGGGTGACCATGTCGAGTTCGCCTCGCCGCAGGCACGTGGTGATCTCGAGTTGCCCGAATGCGGGGATCGCGCTCTCCGCCGATCGCAGCGTCTCGGCGAGTTCCGCTTCGAGGAGACCGTAGGCGCGGATGGTCGCCTGACGCAGATCGTCGGCGCGGGACAGGACGTCGGCGACGGCAGCCGTGGCGATCGCGGTCGGCCACATCGCCTGGAGCTCCGAGGGCGGGCCGGGCAGGACGACGATCGTCGGCACGCCGGCAGCCGCGGGGATGACGACACCCGGCGCGGTGCCGGTCGGTGGAACCGGAACCGCCCCGACCGGTACCAGGGCCTGCTTGCGGATACCCGCCCTCGTCGGTCCGGAATCGACGTCGAATCCGATCCCGCGCCAGCGCTGGATGATCGCGGCGATGTGCTCCTCGAGTCCGGGATCGAGGAGTAGTTCGCGGCCGCAGAACTCGGCGACGGTGGCGACGGTGAGGTCGTCGGCCGTGGGGCCGAGCCCGCCGCTGGTGACGATCAGATCCACCTGCTGCTCGGCGAGGAAGCGCAGTTGCGCGGTGAGGTCGGCGGGCCGGTCGCCACAGATCGTGATGTGGGCGACGTCCACCCCGAGTTCGAGAAGTTCCTCGGACAGCCAGGGCCCGTTCTGGTCGGTGATCCGGCCGGTGAGGACTTCGGTTCCGGTGACCACGATACCTGCGCGCACACTCACGCCATCGAGCCTAGTAGGCCACCGACGCAGAACGCGCCCCCGTCAGAGGGCGCGTTCCACGGTTCGGTGCGAACTGCGCGGAGAATGTCAGGCCTTCTCGGCCTTGGCCTTCTCCTGGGCGGACGACCGGGCGGGGTTGGCCTGGTCATCGGCCTTCGGATCGGATTCGTCCTGCTTCTCGGTCACACCGGACTTGATCCGCGCACCGATGTCGGGGTCGACGCGATGCCAGTATTCGAACGCCCGCTGGAGGATCGGTTCGGACACGCCGTTGAGCAGGTGCCCGACGACGTTGTCCACGAAGCGTTCACGCTGCTCGTCGTCGAAGACCTCCCGGACCATCGTCCCCGCTTGACCCCAGTCGTCGTCCTCGGGATGGTCGACGTACGCGCTGCGCAGGATCTCCCCGTTCGCCGCCCACTGCGGTTCGCCCTGGCCGGGATACAGCGCCGACGGGCCGCCCTTGGAATTGGGTGCGTAGACCGGGTCGGGGACGTTGTGGATGCGCATCGCCCCGTCCTTGGAGTACGAATGCACTTCGTTCTTGGGCGCGTTCACCGGGATCTGCTTGTAGTTGCCGCCGATCCGGTGGCGATGGGCGTCGGCATAGGAGAACACGCGCGCGAGCAGCATGCGGTCGGGACTGAAACCGATACCCGGCACGACGTTGTTCGGCTCGAACGCGGCCTGCTCGATCTGCGTGTGGTGATCGACCGGATTGGTGTGCAGGGTCATCTTGCCGACCTCGATGAGCGGGTAGTCGCCGTGCGGCCACACCTTCGTCAGGTCGAACGGGTTGAACCGGTAGCTCACCGCGTCGTCGAAGGGCATCAGCTGCACCTTGAGAGTCCAGCTCGGATGGTTGCCCGCCGCGATGTTCTCGAACAGGTCCCGAGTGTGGAAATCGGTGTCCGCAGAAGCCATCTGGTCGGCCTCGTGCTGGGTGAGGTGCTCGACTCCCTGGTCGGACTTGAAATGGTACTTGACCCAGTGCTTGACACCTTCGGCATTGACCCACAGGTAGGTGTGCGAGCTGTATCCGTTCATGTGGCGCCAGGTCTTGGGAATCCCCCGATCGCCCATCAGCCAGGTCACCTGATGCGCCGACTCCGGCGAGAGCGTCCAGAAGTCCCACTGCATGTCGTGGTCGCGAAGGTTGTTGTCCTGACGGCGTTTCTGCGAACGGATGAAGTGCTGGAACTTCATCGGGTCCTTGACGAAGAAGACCGGCGTGTTGTTGCCGACCATGTCGTAGATGCCTTCGGACGTATAGAACTTCAGTGCGAAACCGCGCGGGTCGCGCCAGGTGTCTGGGCTACCGCGCTCGCCCGCGACCGTCGAGAACCGCGCCACCATCTCGGTTTTCACGCCGGGCTGGAACAGCGCCGCGCACGTGTAAGCCGAAATGTCTTGCGTGGTCTCGAAGGTGCCGAACGCGCCGCTGCCCTTGGCATGTGGCTGGCGTTCAGGGATCCGCTCGCGATTGAACTGGGCCATCTGCTCGATCAGGTAGTGATCGTGCAGGACGATCGGGCCGCCGGCGCCGACCGTCAAGGAGTGTTCGTCACTCCCCGCGGGTGCTCCCGAATCCCGGGTGGTGAACAGAGAATCGTCGGACATATCGCCTCCGAGAGGTCGTCGTATCCGGGCATGAACAACGGGACCCGAGGGCTGCAGGTCCGTTCCGCCGATCCTACGCCGACGGGGTCGGCGGGACGCCGATCCCGAATTCCCGCAACACCGCCTCGGTGTGCTGTCCGAGAGCCGGTACCGGACCCATCGCGAGCTCGACGTCGTCGAAGGTCAGCGGCGGAAGCAGCGCCCGTACCGGGCCGACCTCGGTGTCCACCTCGCGCCAGCGGTCGCGCTCACTCAGCTGCGGATGCGCGACGACGCCTTCGAGGTCGCGGATCTCGGCCGCGGGAATGCCCGCGTCGGCGAGGCGACGGTCGAGCTCGTCGGTGGTGAAGCGTTTGGTCTCGGCGCCGATCGCGGCGTCGACCTCGGCTCGCCGGGCGACCCGCTCGATGTTGGTGCGATAGCGGGGGTCGTCGGCCAGATCCGGGCGCTCGAGGGCCACGCGGGTGAGCGTGTCCCAGCCGCGGTCGTTCTGGACGCCGATGAGGATGTCGCCGTCGGCGGTCGGGTACTTGTCGTAGGGCACGATGGCCGCATGGCCGAGCCCGGCACGGGCGATCTGCCGGCCGCCGTACAGGCGCATGTACATCGGGTGGCCCATCCATTCGACCGTGGCGTCGAACATGGCCACCGAGACGCGCGCGCCGACTCCGGTGGTGGCGCGTCGGAACAGCGCCGACAGTACGGAGGTCAGTGCGTACATACCGGCTGCGATGTCGGAGGTCGGGATACCCGTCTTGGACATCTCGTCGGGCGTCCCGGTCACCGAGATCAGCCCGGCCTCGGCCTGCACCAGCATGTCGTAGGCCTTGCGGTCGCGATACGGTCCGGCGTCGCCGTATCCGGACATGTCGACGACGACGAGCTCGGGATGGTCGGCGCGCAGATCGTCGGCGGCGAGGCCGAGCCGGGCGGCCGCCCCGGGAGCAAGATTCTGGACGAAGACGTCCGCGCCGGCGATCAGGGTTCGGATCGCCTGGCGTCCGTCCTCGCTCTTGAGGTCGAGGGCGACCGACTCCTTGCCGCGGTTGAGCCACACGAAGTGCGAGGCGGCGCCGCCGCGCACCGCCGCGTCGTACTGCCTCGCGAAGTCCCCGTCACCGACCCGTTCCACCTTGATGACCCGGGCGCCGAGATCGGCGAGGTGCCGGGTGGCCAGCGGTGCGGCGACGGCCTGTTCGAGCGCCACCACGGTGATGCCCTCGAGGGGCAGAAGTCCTTCGTCCGGAGTCACCGGCCAAGGATCGCCGACGGTGCCACGCCCGGTCAACGAGACCCCTCGCCGGCCTCGGGATCGTTGGTGGCCTCGGTGAGGCGATGCAGCAGATACGTGAGCGTCCGGATGTCGTCGGGGTCCCATTGGGCCAGCCGTGCACGCCAATCGGTGACCGCCGAGGCGAGCACGGCGTCGACACGTTCGCGACCGTGATCGGTGAGGGTGACCACGCGGGCGCGGGCATCGCGCGGGTCCGGGTGCCGCTCGGCGAGCCCGAGCCGCACGATCGCGTCGATCTGCCGCGTCACCGTCGACTTCTCCATGCCGACGGCGGTGACCAGATCCGACATCGGCATCGAATGGTGCCGGGCCAGCACGGTGATGAGCGGGTAGCACGACGGGTCCAGCCGCGGGTCGATGGCGCGGGCGCGCAACCGGGTGCGCACCCGGCCCCGTCGCCAGAAATCGGTGAGTTCGGCCTCGAGGCCGCTGATCGGATCCGGGCCGGTGGGGTCGTCGGCCGACGCGGTCATCTCCGAACCCATGCCGGTCAGGTTACCCAGCCGGGGTGGGGGAGGCGACGTCGGACGACTCCCGCACGTGGTGCACGATCGACAGGTGACCTCTGCACCGCGCACCAAGCCGAATGCCTGGGAGTACGTGAAGTACGCCTACTGGGCGCGTCTGCCGAAATCGATGCTCGGCTGGGTGACCAACGACCTGGCCGGCCCGGGTGCGTCGGTACGCATGGTGGTCCGCTGGGCGGTGCCGTGCATCATCGTGCTGACCCCGATGCTGTTCGTCCCGGCCGACTGGGGCGTCCGGATCACGATGACCATGCCGATCCTGCTGGCCTACCTCTTCTTCTCGATCGCGTTGAACCGGGTCTACCGCCGTCACCGGCTCGTCCAGCACGGACTCGATCCCGACCTGGTGAACAAGCTCGAACGAGAGAAGAACTCGGACCTCTACGACGAGTACCACCGCAAGTACCGTGGTGAACGACGCCGCCCGTCGAACTAGGCCGAGACGGCGCCGGCGTTCAGTACAGGTAGTCCTCGCCGCTGGCCCGGACCGTCACGTCGGACAGACTGATGCCCCACGGCTGGTCGATGACATGCACGACCGCCCGGGCGAGATCCTCCGGGGTGATCAGCCAGTACTTCACCGAGTCGACGTCGACGAGCTCGTCGGGCAGCGTGCCGTGCATCAGCTCCGTGATGTGCTCGCGGTACGACGCCGCACGTTGCCCGACGATCCCGCGGATCGCGCGGTCGTTGACGATCCAGCTCGCCAGGTTGGTGCCGGCCACGCCGGTCGGTTTGACCGTCGTCACCTTGATCTTGCCCTTGGCCTCGATGCGTAAGGAGTCCGACAGCATCGTCACGGCGGCCTTGGTCGCGCTGTAGACACCCGAGCCCTCGAAGCCGCCGTTGCCGTAGATCGACGCGATGTTGACCACCTGACCCCGGCCCTGCGCGATCATCTGGTCGTACACCGCCGAGATGCCGTTCACGACGCCCTTGATGTTGATGTCGATGGCCCGGTGCCACTTCTCCCAGGCCCGCTCGTGGTCGGCGAAGAACGCCAGCGGCATCACCCCGGCGTTGTTGACGATCACGTCGATCGCACCGAACCGGTCGACGGCCGCCGCCGCGGCGCCCTTCATCTGGTCCATGTCGGTGACGTCGGCGACGTGTGCGACAGCCGACCCGCCGGTGGCGGTGATGCCGTCGGCGACCGCGGTGAGCCCGTCGGCGTCGATGTCCACACCGACGATGTGAGCGCCCTGTGCCGCGCACATCTCCGCGATCACCTTGCCGAAACCGCCTCCGGCGCCGGTGATGATGATGGTCTTGCCCTGCAGATGATCAGACATGCAACTCCCCGCCCGCGACAAATGGTCGCGTCATCCTAGCGTTCCGTTGCCGCCTGCTCGGCGAACTCCCCGTCCTCTCTTCGCTCTTCGGCACTCGGCCACGATCCCGACCAGGTCCACGCGAGCGCGGCGCGCCGCACTCACGCCCGCGCATCGGCCGTACACCGATGGCGGCCCTACCCACGCCCGCGACGATTCAGTCACATGACTGAAGGGCTTGTCAAGGGTTGCGTCGGCGATGTCCCCGATCACCACTGGTCACCGAAGTGGCCCTTGACACACAGGTCGTCCATGACAAATCCTGTGTCGCGACGGCCACGCCCCGGTCCGTCCCACGCGGCGTCCTCGACCCGCGACCACGGTCTCCACCGTCTCTCGAGCTGCCGAATCACCAAGCACCCGGCGCCATCTCGCGCCGAACGACAGGAGAACCATGACCGGGGTATCACCGACGAGACGTACCTTCCTGCGAGCGGCGGCGATGACCGCGGCGGGTTCGGCGGCCGCGGCCGTCACCGGAGCCGGACCGGCGTCGGAGATCCATCGCGACGGGTCCGGCGGACACGCGAAGAGCATCGGGTGGTGATCGTCGGCTCGGGATTCGGCGGTGGCGTCGCGGCGCTCCGGCTCGCTCAGGCCGGCGTGCCGGTCCTGTTGCTCGAGCGGGGCCGGCGGTGGCCGACGGGTCCGAACTCGGAGACCTTCCCGCGTGCGTCGAGTCCGGACAAGCGGATGCTGTGGCACGAGTCGACCCCGAACCTCTTCGGCAAGCCGCTGAGCGTCGAACCCTATGTGGGACTGTTCGAGTCGGTCGCCGGCGTCAACATGACCGCACTCTGTCCGGCCGGCCTCGGCGGTGGTTCCCTCGTCTACCAGGGCATGACACTGCAACCGAGCGAGTCGGTGTTCAACGAGCACTTCCCGAACGCACTCGACTGGCAACTGATGAACCGTGTGCACTACCCGCGGGTCGCGCGGATGCTGAAGGTCGCGGTGGCGCCCGACTCGGTGGTGCGTTCCCCGCAATACCTGGCACCGCGACAGTTCGCGAAACGAGTTCGGGCCGAGGGCCTTCCGCTGCAGAAGATCCCGATGCCGATCGACTGGGGGTATGCCGCGGCCGAGCTGCGTGGCGAGATGAAGCCCGCCTACACCAACGGCGACGGCGCCATCGGCGTGAACAACGGTGGCAAGCACAGTGTCGACGTCACCTATATCCGCGAGGCCGAGGCGACCGGGCGGGTTCAGGTCCGAACCCTGCACACCGTGCGGCAGGTCGCCCGCCGACCCGACGGCCGATGGTCCCTCGAGGTCGAACGCACCGACGAGTCCGGGAAAGTGTTGGAGCACAACGAACTGATCGCAGGGACACTCATCCTGTCGGCGGGCAGCGTGAACACGACCAAGCTGTTGGTGAAGGCGCGCGCGACCGGAACCGTGCCGGGCCTGCCCGACGGGGTGGGGCACGGATGGGGCACCAACGCCGACCGGATCTACACCTGGACCAGCCCCAGTATCGACTTCGGGACGGTACAGGGCGGACCGGTGGTCTTCGGCAGCCCCAACTGGAGCGATCCGAAGAGCGCGTTCACCGTCATCCAGGCATCGCTGCCGCCACTACCCGTGTACGCCGGCACCACGATGATGGTCGGTTTCGGGGTGAGCTCGGGCCGCGGCGTCATCTCCTACGACTCGGCGATCGGAGATTCGGTGATCCGCTGGCCACACGAGGGCGATTCGGAGATCCAGACCAAGCACATCGACCTGACCGTGCGCCGGATCGCCGGACCCGACGCCGTCCTGACGGACACCAATGCGGTGTTCCCCTCGACCTGGCACGCGCTCGGCGGGGCCAACATGGGTGCGGTGTGCGACCTCGAGGGACGCGTCCACGGCCAGCGCGGGCTCTACGTCATCGACGGCGCACTCATGCCGGGCAACACCGCGGCCTGCAATCCGTCGATGACCATCGCGGCGGTCGCCGAGCGCGCTCTCGACCGGATCGTCGCCCGGGATGTCGGCACGGTCATCTGATCACCGGGAGGCGGCCGGCGCGAGCCACATCCCGGTCAGCGCATCGACGACCAGGTCGCGCTCGTGCTCCCATGGGGCTGTTCGAGTCCCGCCGTCCTCGGCGGCCCGTTCGATGTCGGCGAGCGCGTTGACGATCATGTGGCGCGTCAGGTTGTTGCGCACTTCGAGCACGTCGTCGGGAAAGGTCGGCAGGGTGGCGTAGAACCGGTCGAGGATTGTCATGAGGACCTCCGATCGCGCGGTCTCCTCGTAGAGCAGGGCGGTCGCGGACGGATCGCTCGACACCTGGGCGAAGAACCGGGCGAAGTAGCTCGGCGCACCGATCTGTGCGAGGTACTCGACCTCGGGCCCGACGAGGCAGCGGAGCCAGTCGCGGACCCCGGGGTCGGGTCCGACCTCCGACAGGCATTTCTGGCGAAGCCGCTCGATCGGGACGTTGTGCGACGTCAGGGTGGCGCGGAGGAGATCGTCCTTGGAACCGAAGTGATGGCCGACGGCATAGTTGTTGCCCTGACCGGCCGCCTTGCTGATCTGGCGACTGGACACGGCCGCGACCCCGTTCAGGGCGATCAGTTTCTCGGCCGCCTCGATGAGCAGCGCACGGGTGCGGGCAGACTGCTCCGTCTTCCCTTCGCTCATGGATCGATGATGCCCTACCGTCGCCGATCGAGACGCCGGGATGGTGGCCGTGTCCGACTCGCCGAAACACCGCAAAGCGGTCAGTGCCGTACGGAGGTGCGTCGACGCGACACGCGAACCGACCCCGGCTGCGCGGGAAGTCGCAGCGCGAGTGGTCATCCGGGCCTAAGGTGGATCGACGAATGCCCGGATGATCCACCGTCCGACCGACCGCCGGTCGCAGGACCCGACTGTTGGGAGGGACCAGATGGCGACTGCGCCTCCGGCCACGGCGAACCTGCGAGAACTGACGCTCCGAGGTGCCGTCCTCGGTGGCATCATCACGCTGGTCTTCACGGCCGCCAACGTGTACCTCGGACTCAAGGTGGGCCTCACGTTCGCCACCGCGATCCCGGCCGCCGTCATCTCGATGAGCATTCTGCGGTACTTCGCCAACCACTCGGTGGTCGAGAACAACATCGTCCAGACGATCGCGTCCGCCGCCGGCACGCTGTCGGCGATCATCTTCGTCATACCCGGTCTGGTCATCATCGGATGGTGGACGGGCTTCCCGTACTGGATCACGGTGGCGGTGTGCGCGATCGGCGGAATCCTCGGCGTCATGTACTCGATCCCGCTACGACGCGCGCTGGTCACCGGCTCCGACCTGCCCTACCCGGAAGGCGTTGCGGCAGCAGAGGTACTAAAGGTCGGCGATTCCGCGGGCGGTGCCGCGGAGAACAAGGCCGGCCTGCGCACGATCGTCATCGGTTCGCTCGCGTCGGCCGGTTTCGCCCTGCTCACCAAACTCCAGGTCCTCAGCGATTCGATCTCGACGACGATCAGGATCGGCACGGGCGGAACGTTGTTCAGTGCCGGGTTGTCGATGTCGCTGATCGGCATCGGCCATCTCGTCGGGATCACCGTGGGCATCGCCATGCTCGTCGGGGTGGTGATCTCCTACGTCGTACTGCTGCCCATCGAGACCCAGGGGCGCACGGCAGGGGAGGATTTCGGCGACGCCGTCAGCTCGATCTTCGCCAACGACGTGCGACTCATCGGGGCCGGGGCGATCGCCATCGCGGCCGTCTGGACGCTGATCAAGGTCATCGGTCCGATCGTGCGGGGAATCCGGGCGGCCATGGTCTCCTCGCGATCGCGTCGGGAGGGGGTCACGGTCGACATCACCGAGCGGGACATGCCGATCAACATCGTCGGCGGCAGCATCCTCGTGCTGCTCATCCCGATCGGAATCCTGTTGTGGGACTTCGTGCGCGACACGGTTCTGGAGGGCAGTGCCACCGGGATCATCGTGGTCAGCATCGTCTTCGTGTTCGTCATCGGACTGGCGGTCGCGTCGGTGTGCGGGTACATGGCGGGCCTGATCGGGTCGTCGAACAGCCCCATCTCCGGCGTGGGCATCCTGGTGGTTCTCATCGCCGCACTGCTCGTGAAGCTGACCTTCGGGCCGGCGGACGACTCGCAGACCGACGCGCTCATCGCCTACACGCTGTTCACCGCCGCGGTCGTCTTCGGCGTCGCGACCATCTCCAATGACAACCTGCAGGACCTCAAGACCGGTCAGCTCGTCGGGGCGACACCGTGGAAACAGCAGGTGGCGCTGATCATCGGCGTGCTGTTCGGGTCGGCCGTGATCCCGCCGATCCTGCAGCTGATGTACGAGGCCTTCGGGTTCGTCGGCGCGCCGGGTGCCACGGAAGACGCGCTCGCGGCCCCGCAGGCGGGGCTGCTGACGACCCTTGCGCAAGGAGTCCTCGGGGCGGACCTGAACTGGGGACTCGTCGGAATCGGCGCCCTGATCGGCGCGGTGGTGATCGTGATCGACGAACTCCTCGGTCGCGCAGGGCGTTTCCGGCTGCCGCCGCTGGCTGTCGGGATGGGCATGTACCTGCCGATGTCGGTGGTCCTGATCATCCCGATCGGCGCCTTCATCGGTCACTACTACAACCGCTGGGCCGAACGCAGCGGCGGCGCAGTGGAACACAAGAAGAGGATGGGTGTCCTGCTGGCCACCGGCCTGATCGTCGGCGAGGCGCTCTTCGGCGTGGTCTTCGCCGGCATCGTGGCGGCCACGGGCGACGACTCGGCGCTGGCGATCGTCGGCGACGGCTTCGGGACCTGGGCACAGATCCTCGGCGTCATCGTGTTCGCCGCGACCATCGCCCTCCTCTACGACCGTGTCCGCAAGATAGCGACCGCGAGCGGGACGTCGTCGACGACCGCCGGCACTCCGAAGGACTGAGATGGCAGAGGGAACACTGACACGTGCGATCGACGACTTCACGGCCGGTGCCGAGCATCTGACGCGGTTGGTGGACCTGATCGCCGACGATCGCTGGGACGGACCCGGTCTCGGCGAATGGTCGTTGCGATCGCTCGTCGGACACGCGAGCAGATCGCTGACGACGGTCGTCACCTACCTGGCCGAGCCCGGTGGTGATGTCGAATTGACCTCGACCGCGGCCTATTTCGCATCGATCCGCGGTTACGGAGACCCCGCGTCGGTCCGACAGCGAGGAGTGGACGCCGGGCTGTCCCTGGGGAACGATCCGCGCGCCGGGGTCCGGGAGCGGCGCGCACAGGCCGTCGACGCCCTTGCGGGAACGGGGGATCGGCCCTTGACGACGCCGTTCGGCGGCATCATGCTGTCCGATTACCTGCCCACCCGAACCTTCGAACTCGCGGTGCACGGTCTCGACATCTCGCGGGCGATCGGTTCCGATCTCCCGCTGCCGGCCGAGGTGCTGGCGTCAGCGCTGTCGACGGCGGCCGCCACCGCACTGCTCACCGGTCAGGGCGAGCAGGCGTTGCTCACCCTGACCGGCAGGGAATCTGCACCGTTGTCCGTCGTCTGACGTCCCCGACGGGGCGGTCAGCTCGCGACGTTCGTGCGCGCGAACTCGGCGACGATCGCGGCGTTGAAGGCGGCGAGGTCGTCGGGCTTGCGGCTGGTGATCAGCACGTTGTCCCCGTCGCGGCATGTCACGACCTCCTCGTCGACCCAGGTGCCGCCGGCGTTGATGACGTCGGTGCGCACACTCGGGAACGACGTGAGGGTGCGGCCGCGGACAACGTCCGCCTCGATCAGGGTCCAGGGCGCGTGGCAGATGGCCGCGACCGGCTTGCCGGCATCGAAGAAGCTGCGCACGAAGCGGACGGCGGGCTCCGAGGTTCGCAGGAAATCCGGGTTCGCGACACCGCCCGGCAGGACCAGCGCGTCGAAGTCCATCACGCGGGCGTCCTCGAGAGGGGTGTCGACGGGGAAGGTGTCGGCCTTGTCGAGGTGGTTGAACGCCTGCACCGTGCCGGAGTCGGTGGACACCAGGACGGGCTTGCCGCCGCACGCCTCGACCGACTTCCACGGTTCGGTGAGTTCGACCTGCTCGGCGCCCTCCTGGGCGACCAGGAAAGCGATGGTGGTGCCGTTCAGTTCTTCGGCCATGGCCGTGTACCTCCTTGTACGCGCCGACTACGGCATCGGCGCCTCGTCGGATCCGGTACCCGCGGGTGTCCTGCACCAAACGGTCACACCCCGCCCGGGCATGACCCGGGCGGGGTGTGTTGAATGTCCCCGGACGACGACTGGGAGGTAGTGGTGGGTGGTTTCGACGGCGTCGCGACGCTGGTCCATCTGGCACGTGGTGGACAGATCGGCGAGTCCCACGAGACGCCGCACACGGTGATCGCCGACGGACCGCACCGCACGCTGCGGCGGTACGGCACCGACGACGAGGTGATCGCAGCCGTCGGCACGGGACGGCGACCGGTGCTGCTGATCCCGCCGCTCGCGGTGTCCACATCGTGCTACGACCTCGCCGACGGGCTGTCGGTGGTGCAGTTCCTCCTGTCGACCGGCCGGGTTCCGTACGTGCTCGACTTCGGCGACATGACCCGCGCCGACCGACACCTCGGGTTCGGCGACTTCTTCGACGACATCGTCCCCGGGGCCGTCGCCGCGACCGTCGCAGACTTCTACGGCAGCGCCGATGACCCGGCCGCCGGAACGTCGCGGGATTCCGCGGGGGTCGATCTGCTCGCGTGGAGTATCGGCGGGACCATCAGCCTGTTGACCGCTGCCGCGAACCCAGACCTGCCGGTGGCGTCGGTCGTCGCGGTCGGGACGCCTCTCGATTACTCCAAAGTCCCACCGTATCCGCTGGTCAAGACGCTGATGAAACCGGTCGGCACCGCGCCGGTGACGATGGCGCTGCGAGCGCTCGGCGGGATCCCCGCGCCGCTGGTCCGCCTCGCCTATCGAGGCACGGCCTGGCAGCGCGAACTCAAGAAGCCGGGCTACATCCTGCGCAACGCCGACGACACCGACGCGCTGACCCGGATGAAGGCCATCGATCGTTTCCAGGAGACGATGCCCGGCTATCCGGGCAAGGTGTCCGAGCAGATGTGGGAGAACTTCATCATGCGCGGCGAACTCGGCGACGGGGTGCTCGACTTCGGCGGACGGGTCGTCGACCTCGCCGAGGTCGCGGTACCGGTCGCGCTGTTCGGCAGTCACCGCGACGCGATCGTCAGCTGGGCCGCCGCCCACCACGGGGTGGGGCTGCTCTCCGGGGCGCCGCGCGTCGAGTTCACCACGGTGGAGACCAGCCATCTGGGTTTGATCGCCGGGTCCGCTGCGGTCGAGCAGACGTGGCCCCGCATCGACGAGTTCCTGACATCGGTGCACGCAGTTCGTAGATGAAAAAACCTTCATCTTCGACTCATGGACGCCTCACCGGCGTCCGTCAGAGTCGTTGACATGAACTTCTCACGTGTACTCGCCACCATCGCCCTCGGTGCGCTCGCGGTTGCCGTCGTGACCGCCAGCTTCTTCCTCACTCGTTCGCCCGAGCCCAGCCTGGCCTCCGACGCCGTGTCCGTGGATGTGTCCCAGACGCCGGAGGCCGCGACTGCTCCCGCGCAGTCGCTGCAGGTGCAGACCCCGGCCGCGGCCCCGGTTCCCCAGGTCCCGGCCGGCGCGCCGGTGCAGCGGGCCGTCCCGCCGAACCTGGGTTCCGACGACGACTGGTGCGACGTCAACGCGGCCCATCGCGACGACGACTGTGATGACGACTGGGACGACACCGACCGAGACGACAACGACGACTGGGACGACCAGAACGACGACTGGGACGATGACATCGATGACGGCCAGGACGACTGACGACGCGACAGCGAAGCCAACCGGCGCCGGGAGCGGAGCGAGCGGGCCGAATCCAGCCGAGAGTGCGGGTGTGCGCCAGCGCCCCGCGCTCTCGGCGCGTTGGCGTATCACGGCCTGGATCATGCTCACCACGTTCCTGCTGCTGGTGGTGGTGTTCGTGGTGACGCGCAACCTGCTGCTCCGTGACGTCGACACACGCGTGAACAACTACGTCGCGCAGGAGGCGAGCGAGTTCCGGACGTTCGCGTCCGAGGGGGTCGATCCGACGACGACGGAACCGTTCACCTCGGTGTCGCGACTGCTCGAGGTGTTCCTGTCGCGGCAGTCGGCCGGTGAGGGCGAGGTCATGGCCGGCGTCGTCGGCGACACCGAGATCCTCGAACTGCCGGGCAACGCCTGGCCGGCCCCGGGCGAGGGGCGTCGCGTCCTCGACGAACTGCGGGCGCAGAGCGGGGCGGCCGGGGTCTTGATGACTGCGCATGGTGAGATCCGCTGGGGCAAGGTGGATCTGACGCCCGTCGGCGGCGGCTCGGCCGACCCGGCGTCGGGCGCGTCGCAGCCGGGGACCTTCATCGTCGGCATCTACACCGACCCGGGCCGGGAACTGGTCGACCGCACGATGCGGGTGCTGGCGATCGTCGGCCTGGCCGGGATGATCGTCACCACCGGCGTGGCGTATCTGGTCGCGGGCCGGATTCTGGCGCCGGTCCGCAGTGTGCGGATGGTCGCCGCGGAGATCAGCGAGAACGACCTCACCGCACGGGTCCCGGTCATCGGACGCGACGACGTGGCCGCGCTGGCCCAGACCTTCAACGCGATGCTGGACCGTATCGAGGATGCCTACACGACGCAGCGGCAGTTCGTCGACGACGCCGGACATGAACTGCGGACCCCGATCACGGTCGTGCGCGGCCATCTCGAGTTGTTGCCCGACGATCCGGAGGAGAGGCGCAAGACCCTCGATCTCGTGGACAGCGAGCTGGGGCGGATGGGCCGCATCGTCGGCGATCTGCTCATGCTGGCGAAGTCGGAGCAACCCGACTTCGTGGTGGCCAGGCCGACCGACGCGGCTCAGCTGATGCTCGACATCGAGTCCAAGGTGCAACCGCTCGGTGACCGGCAGTGGTTGCTCATGGAGGTCGCCGAGGGCCCGTGCGTGGTGGATCACGACCGGATCACCCAGGCGATGCTGCAGTACGCCTCCAACGCGGTTCGGCACACCCGTGCCGGTTCGGTCATCCAGCTGGGCTCACGCTTCGCCGGCGTCGGAGCGCAGCGACACCTGTCGATCTGGATCACCGACGACGGTCCGGGGGTCGAGCAGGAGGACGCGGCGCGGATCTTCGAGCGGTTCCAGCGCGGGCAGTCGGCCTCGGCGCCCCAGCACGCGTCCGGTGCCGGGCTGGGGCTGGCGATCGTGCGGGCCATCGCCGACGCCCATCACGGAATTGCCTATGTGCGTAGCATTCCCGGTCACGGTGCCACGTTCGGCATCGACGTCCCGGTTCCCGACACGACCCCCTACACCGATGCAGCGCCGTCGGTGCCAGCAGAAGGAGAGCGGCGATGAGCCGGGTTCTGATCGCCGAGGACGACGCGCGGATCGCCTCGTTCATCGGCAACGGACTGCGTGCGGCCGGTTACAGCACCGAGCACGTGTCCGACGGCTTGTCGGCGCTCGAGGCCGTGCGCAGAGGTGGTTTCGACATGGTCGTCCTCGACATCGGTCTCCCGGCGATGGATGGCTTCGATGTCCTGTATTCCATGCGCGGCGAGGGGATCACGACGCCGGTTGTGGTACTCACCGCCCGGGACAGCGTGAGCGACACGGTCAACGGCCTCGAGGGCGGTGCCAACGACTACATGACCAAGCCCTTCCAGTTCGCCGAACTGCTCGCCCGCATCCGGCTACGACTCGTCGACGACTCGGCCGTCGCGTCGGAGAACCTGTTGTCCGCCGGGGATCTTCGGTTGGATCTGAAGTCCAGGCGCGCCCGGGTGGGTGCGGAGACGTTCGACCTCACCGCGCGCGAGTTCGCACTATTGGAGGTGTTCCTGCGTCACCCCGATCAGGTGCTCTCGCGCGAACAGATCCTCGGCCATGTCTGGGGTTACGACTTCGACCCGGCGTCGAATGTGGTCGACGTCTACGTGCGCGCCCTGCGGAACAAGATCGGTTCTCACCGATTGGAGACGGTGCGCGGCATGGGGTATCGGCTACGCGCGTCGAACTAGGCGCTCCTCACTCCGGTGCGACACTGAGCCAGTCGGCGAACCCGGACGGATCGTGTCGGCCGAGCGCCCCGTGCTCGAAGAGTCCCCAGCCGGTGCGGGTGGTGCCGTCGGACTCCCGGCATTCGGCGCGTCCGACATGGTCGATCACGCCGAACGGCACACGGCCGACGATCTCGGCACTCGTCATGCCGTAGGTGCGTCGTTCGGTGAAGTCCGTTCCGCGCCAGACGCCGTGGGTCCAGTCGGGGTCACCGCCGTAACCGCCGCCCACGTGGATGGGCACGGGCAGCAGTGACTCCACCTCCAGCGTCACGGATGACCCCCCCGCACCGGTCGTGGAAATCGTTGCACCGGTGGGTACCCGGGTACCAGGGGCGTAATGGACCGAGACGTTCGGCCAGCCCAGTTGTTCGACGCGGCCGTCTTTCCACACGCGCGAGCAGTCGTTGAGTGTGCGGTAACCGTCGGGGTCCTCCTGGAGGATGAGGACGAGCTGGAAGTCGTCGAAGGCCATGGGGACGTACAGCCACCACATGCCCTCGAACGGTGGATCCGCCGGCCGCCCCGCGGGCTCGGGCTCGCCGACCGGCCGGATTCCCCACGAACGGTCGCGGGTGCCGATCCAGGTGGACGGCTCGACGACGATGTCCTCACCGTCGACGGTGATCGATCCCCGCCAGCTGCCGACCTGCGCGAACCGCTGCGCGTCGAGGGTGACCTTCGCGCCCTGGCGCATCACGTGCGGCTGTTCGAGCAGTGCGTCGAACAGGCCCTCCCAGTGGAGATCCAGGGCGATGCCCTCGGTCTCGTCCAGCGTCAGGTGCAGCGCGCGCAGCGGGTTCTCGATGCTCAGCCGATAGTTGCCGACGCGCTGCTCGAGCCGGTTGTCGTCGATCGCGTCGCTGAGGTGCACCGCGGTCTGGGTGTCGGTGCCGTCCGGGTTCCGCCGCCGGATCAGCACGAACGCGTCCTTCACACCCAGGTTGGGGTAGTAACCGATGCCGGTGATGAGGAAGATGGTGCCGCTGCGGTCGTGGGCGTTGAGGTACGCGCGGTCGTAGAAGTTGCGATCGCTGTTGCCCGGCCAGGCGATCGGCTGTGGCAGTTGGTGAATGGGATACTCGTCCATCGGCCCCAGGCCGCGTCGGCTCATGTGGTCAGTCCTCCTCGATGAGTCGTTCGAGTAGTGGTCGGTGGTAGAACAGGGTGCCGTCGACGTCGTCGGGACGTTCGAGTTCGCCGAAGTGCACGCGGCGGGCGCCGGTCCGCATGAAGACACAGCACCACTGGACCGCGGCATGGACGTAGAACCAGCGCAGGTCGCCCAACTCGTCTCCGGTGAGCTCGCGGTAGGTGTCGCGGACGTCGTTCTCGCGGAGCAGGTCCGGCAATCCGGGAAGGCCGGCCATCGTCGCGAGCTCATGGAAGACCCGGTGTGCGAAGATCACCCAGGCGATGTCCAGTTCGCGGGGGCCGGTGCGCGCCATCTCCCAGTCGAGTACTGCCGTCGGGGTGAAGTCGACGAACATCATGTTCCCGATGCGCGAATCTCCCCAGGACAGCACCGTTTCGGCGTTCGCGGCATCGTCGGGGAAGTTGTCGGCGAGCCAGGCGAGCGCCCGCTCGACGAGAGGTGAGCGCCCGATCCCCTCGACCGAGAAGTCGTACCAGTCCCGCAACCAGGCGAGCAGACGAGCGAGGGGAGTGTCACCGGCGGGTAGGTCGTCGGAGAGGAAGTCGAACTGCCGGGCCGCGTCGGGGATCGAGTGCAGGGCGGCGATCACGCCGACCGCGGACTCCTGGGCCCGCCGGCGATCGTACTCGGCGGCGGCCCCGAACCAGTTGTCGCCGAACGTGTACGGCATGACATCGGGTGGGACTTCGCCCTCGCACCGGTCCATGAGAAAGAACGGGGCTCCCAGCAGCGAGCCGGTCGGCTCGAGGTGGTGCACTGCCGGGACCGGGACGTCGCTGAGCCGGGCGATCAAGCGCATCGTCTCGTACTGGTGATCCATTCGGTAGGAACGGAACACGGGGACGTCGGTGGTCGACGGCGCCATCCGCATCACCCAGTGCCGGGTGGGCTCGCCGGGCCACGACACCGAGACGGGGATGGTCTCCGACGACATGCCGTTGCTGTCGCCGCCCGCCGCGACCGTGACGGCGGGGGTGTCGTCGGGAGTGTCGTCCTGCTCGGTGAGCCAGCGCGCGAGCGTGTCCGGGACAGAGGTGTTGTCCCGGCTCGAACGTTGCAGATGGTCGACCTGCTCGACGGCGGGCTCGGTGGCCATGGCACCCCCTGTGTTCGGCAGCGAGAGATTCGCTACGGTGAGTAGCGTTATGACAGCAGAACGGTCGGGCGGCCCGCAGCGACTTGGCGAAAATTTTCGAAGGGAAGTCGGCGAGTGATGAGTGCTGGGACGGGGGAGTCGGTCTCGGGCCGACCGCGCGACCTGCGGATCGACTCCGCCGTGCTCGACGCCGCCGCCGAACTGCTCGTCGATGTCGGATACCGCAAGCTCACCATGGCCGCGATCGCCGAACGCGCGGGCACCACGAAGACCGCGCTCTACCGTCGCTGGACGGGTAAGGCAGAGCTGGTGCATGACGTCGCGTTCTCCCGGATGATGCGGCTGCCACCGTCCAGCGGTGAGGTCGCCGCCGACATCCGCATCATGGTCGCGGCGGCGCGTGACCTGTTCGCCAGTCCCGTGACCCGCGCGGCGTTGCCCGGTCTCATCTCGGACATGGCTGCCGAACCCGAGCTGGCGGCGCGTGTGCACTCCGGGTTCGCGGAGGTGTTCGGCGCGTTGCGTGATCGGTTGGTGGTCGCAGTCGATCGCGGCGAGGTGCATCCCGATGTCGATCCGGATCGGCTCATCGAGGTCGTCGGCGGGGCGGCGATGCTGCATGCGCTGTTGCTCGACAATCGCGACTTCGAGACCGCGTGGGCCGATCAGCTGAGCGCGATCGTCGTGCACGGAGTTCTCCGATGACTCGCCCGCACCCACCTACACTCGTGGGATGACCGCCCCCAGCAACACCGACGATGTCGTCGAGCAGATCCTGTCCACCTACGACGCGATCACCGTGGTCGGTGCCAGCGCCAATCCGTCGAAGGCCGCCAACGAGGTACCGGCGTACATGAAGAACCGTGGCTGGCGGATCATCCCGGTGAATCCCGCGGCCGACGAGATCGTCGGGGAGAAGGTGTACCGCACCCTGGCCGACATCCCGGAACAGGTCGGCCTCGTCGACGTGTTCCGCCCGGGACCCGAGTGCGCCGACGTCGCCCGGGCGGCCGTCGCCGCCGGCGCGACCGCGCTCTGGCTGCAGCTCGGGATCATCTCGGCGGAGGCGCGGGCGATCGCCGAGGATGCGGGTCTGCTGTACGTCGAGGACCGCTGCCTGATCATCGAGCAGCGCCGCACCGGTATCGTCCCCGGCTGACGCCGACGGTGACCCGGTGAACTTCCTCGACGAGCTCACGCATCAGCGACTGCCGCTGTTCCTGCTGTTCGCGTCGTTCGTCATCACGTTCATCGTCACGCGGGTGATCACCCGACTCATCCGGGCGGGCAAGGGCCCCTTCCGCAACAACGTCTCAGACGGCGTGCACGTGCACCACATGGTGCCCGGTCTGATCCTGACGATCGTCGGCGCCTTCCTCTCGGTGGGTGTCAACGGGGCGTCGCCCGGTGCGGAGATCAGTGCGGTGTTGATCGGTGTCGGCGCCTCACTGGTGCTCGACGAGTTCGCACTGATCCTGCGTCTGCAGGACGTGTATTGGTCACCGGAGGGCCAGCTCTCGGTACAGGTGGTGGCGCTGACGGTCGCCGCGCTGGGCATGGCGGTGCTCGGATTCAACCCGCTCGACGACGCGGACGTGGAGATCGGTCCCGTCGCGCTGGTGGCCACCGTGCCGGTCAACGTCGCCTGCGCGATCCTGTGCGTGCTCAAGGGCAAGTTCTCCACCGCCATCGTCGGCGTCTTCATCCCGGTGTTCGCCTGGGCCGGTGCCATCCGGCTGGCCCGGCCACACTCGGCGTGGGCGCGCCGGCGGTACGCACCGGCGAAGACGGAGAAAGCGCGGGCCCGCGCGAAGAGCTTCGACGACCGTTGGGGCCGTTGGGGTCTGAGCATCGGCGACCTCATCGCGGGCAAGCCCACCGACCCCGCCAGTCTGGTGGCCGGTGCGCCGGGAGACAAAACGACGGCCGCGGCTCCGGGTACGCCGCCGCCTGCTCCCTGATCGAAAGAAGCGACCCATCGCTCCCTGAGGTGTGAGGAGCGATAGCGACGAGCCACGAAGGGTCTGGTGAGACACGTTGCGAAGCCCTTCGTGGCTCGCTTCGCTCGCACCTCAGGGAGCAGAGGTCGGGCTCGCAAGCTCGCACCTCAGGGAGCGGGGGATATGCTGAGCCACCGCTCCCCGAGCAACAAGGTCAATCATTCTTCCCGAACGCGTCTCGGGCGATGTCGACGAACCGTGCTGCGGCAGCGGAGGTTCTCGACCTCCAGAGCAATCCCAGATGTGCGGTGGCATCGACATCCCGGATCGGCACCCCGACCACGCGGTCGTCGGCCGCGGCAATCGACTCGCTGAGGATGCCGACTCCCATTCCGCTGCAGACCAACTCGACGATGGCGTCCGGCGACGAGGCCTCGATCGCGGGCCGGATCGGTCCCCCCTGCACTGACACCGCAGCGTCGAACACGCTTCGGATACCCGCGCCGCGGGGCAGACAGATGAGCGATCGGTCGCGGAGCGAGGCGAGATCGACGGTGCGGCCCCGGGGCCGGCCTTCCGTCGGAAACACTGCGACGACCCGCTCGGCGATGATCGTCAGCGACTCGACCCCGGCCGGTAGGTCGTCTCCGTAACCGGCGAGCGCGATGTCGAGGTGTCCGCGGTCGACCGAGGTGATGAGGTCCGCGGAGGGCGACTCGCGAAGGCTCATCTCGATCTGCGGGTGAGCCGACCGGAAGGTGCCCAGAGCGGCGAACAAGGGTGCGATCGTGCAACCCTCCACCATTCCGATCGACAGACTCCCACGCAGCAGCCCGTCGACCTCGGCGACGGCGGCGGCTACCCGCGCGGCGGCGTCCAGAGTGTCGCGCGCGGCCGGGAGCGCTGCACGTCCCGCCTCGGTCAATCGGACCGTGCGCCCGGTGCGATCGAACAGCACGGAACCGAGTTCTCGCTCGAGGGTGCGGATCTGGGCGCTGATGTTCGGCTGGGTCGTGTGGACATGCGCCGCTGCCGCGGTGAAGCTGCCGTGCTCGGCGACGGCCGCGAAGTACTCGAGTTGGCGGAGTTCCATAACTCAGAATGATACCGAAGATACGCAACATCACTTGGACTTATTTGGTCCCCGGCAGCAGCATGGACCCAGACGACATCGAGAGGAGCGACAATGACCACTTACGAGACCGCGCGAACGCCCGAGGACCTGACGAGACTCTTCGTCGAGTTCTCCAACGCCGGGGACGCCGAGGCCGTGGCCTCGCTGTACGACGAGAACGCGGTGATGGCGTATCCGCCCGGTGAGGTCACGCGCGGACGTGCCGCGATCCGGGATCTCTGGGCATCGGTCTTGGCGCACCGACCCACCTTCGCGCCGGAACCGCCGTTGCCGACCCTGGTATTCGGGGACGATCTCGCACTCACGTCGACTCCACCCCGTGATGGTGCAGGTGCCCGCGCGCAGGTGGTGGCGCGGCAGGCCGACGGATCGTGGGTGCGGATCATCGACCAACCGGAGTTCCAGGCACCGAAGTCCTGAGACTCCGGGCCCGGATTTCTGAGGCCGGATTCAGATCCCGTGCTAGCTTCGCTGTGGTGGCGGTTACATCTGCCGGGCGACGGTGCGAAGGGACGGATCGGGCGTGGGAGTACCGGAAGCGGACGGCGTCGCCGCGAAGATCGCGTCCCGCCTCGCCGACAAGCGTGGCGGCACGCTCTCGGTCGAGGGCGCGAGACTCCTGCCGGCGGGCGCGAGCAGGGCGACGTACGCGGCCACCCTCGTCGACGGAACCGGCCAGGTCGAGCCGATCATCATCCGCGCGGTTCCCGCTGCAACCGACGACGGCGGACTGCGGGCCGAGGCGCAGGTCCTGCGTGCCGCCGCCGACGCCGGGGTGCCGGTGCCGGAGATCCTCGACGCCGGATTCGACGAGGACGACAACGCGCTGGGATTCCCCTATCTGGCAATGAATTTCATCGACGGAGAATCCATCCCGCGGCGCATTCTGCGAGACGATGCCTACGAGGGTGCGCGCGCCGGATTCGTCGATCAGTGCGGCGAGATCCTCGCACGTATCCACCGGATAGACGTCGCACAGACGCCCGGTCTCGGTGATCTCGGCGATCCGATCGACGGTTTGCGGGACCTGTTCCCACGCGAGTTCGATGCGATGCCGGCCGGCCTGGTGCTGGCCACCCAGTGGCTCACGGACAACCGACCCGAACCGTCACCACGGCACACGCTCGTGCATGGCGACTTCCGGCTGGGCAATCTGCTCGTCGACGCCGAAGGAGTTGCGGCGGTTCTGGATTGGGAACTGGTGCACCTCGGCGATCCCGTCGAGGACCTAGGTTGGCTATGTGCCAAGGCGTGGCGTTTCGGAGGGTCGACGCCCGTGGCCGGGATGGGTGACCGGACCTCGCTCCTCGACGCCTATGCGCGCGAGGCGGGTTGGCGTCCCACCGAACAAGCCCTGCGCTGGTGGGAGCTCTACGCCACCGTCAAGTGGGGACTGATCTGCGCGGTGCAGGCCGCCCGGCACCTCGATGGCGTCGAACGATCCGTCGAACTGGCCGCGATCGGACGCCGAAGTGCCGAGCAGGAGTTCGACGCACTGCTCGACCTGGGTCTCGTGTCGCCGGGACCGGTACCCGATCCGCTGGCCGAGGCACCGGGCGAGGAACCGGACAACGATCTCTACGGTTCACCGACTGCAGTCGAACTACTCGAGGCGCTCACCGAATTCCTGCGGTCCGACGCGGTACAGGCAGACCTGTCGCCGCAGGTGCGTTTCCATACGAGAGTGGCCGGCAACGTCGTCGACGTCGTGCGTCGACATATGCTCACCGGTGCACGGGACGCCGAAGCGAGCGCGCAACGTCTGAGTGCGCTCGGGGTCACTGATCAGCACGCGCTGTGCGAGGCCCTGCGTTCCGGCGAACTCGACGGCACCGACCCGAAGGTCCTTGACGCCGTTGTCGCCGACGTACGGGCGCGACTCCTGGTCGCCAACCCCAAGTACTTCGCGGTCCCTCACCCGTGACCGCCGGACATCCGATCCCAACCGAGAGGGGTTCATCGTGGACTTCGCGCTGCCCGAGTCGCTGACCGACTATCTTGCCGAACTCGATGCCTTCATCGAGGCGGAGATCATTCCCCTCGAGCAGACCGACGACAACATCCGCTTCTTCGACCATCGGCGCGAGGACTCCCGAACAGACTGGGAGCGTGGTGGTTTGCCGAACAAGGAGTGGGAAGCTCTTCTGGGAGAGGCGAGACGACGCGCGGATGCGGCCGGCCACTTCCGCTACCCCTTCCCGTCCGAGTTCGGTGGTCGGGACGGATCGAACCTGGCGATGGCGATCATCCGCGAGCACCTGGCGTCGAAAGGTCTGGGGCTGCACTGCGATCTGCAGAACGAGCACGCCATCGTCGGCAACAACATCGGGCTGCTCCTCATGCTCGAGTACGGCACCCCCGAGCAGCGGGAGGAATGGGTGGAGGGCCTGGCCGCGGGTACGAAGTTCTTCGCCTTCGGCATCACCGAACCCGACCACGGCTCCGACGCCACGTGGATGGAGACGACCGCCGTCCGCGACGGCGACGACTGGATCATCAACGGCGAGAAGACGTGGAACACCGGTATCCACGCCGCCCATCGCGACATCATCTTCGCGCGCACCAGCGGCGAACCGGGCGAGGCCCGCGGCATCACGGCGTTCCTCGTCGACCCGCAGGATCCGGGTTTCGCCGTGGAGGAATATCTCTGGACGTTCAACATGCCCACCGACCACGCGCACATCACGCTGCGGGACGTCCGGGTGCCGAACTCCGCGGTGTTCGGGGCGGAGGGAGCCGGCCTGCAGGTCGTGCAGCACTTCTTCAACGAGAACCGCATCCGGCAGGCGGCCTCCAGTCTCGGTGCCGCCCAGTACTGCGTCGACCGTGCGGTGGCCTACGCCAACGAGCGCGCGCCGTTCGGCAAGAAGCTCTCGACGAACCAGGCGATCCAGTTCCCGCTCGTCGACCTGCACACCCGGTGCGCGATGATCCGGGCGCTGATCCGCGAAACCGCCTGGAAGATGGACACCTACGGGCCGTTCGCGGCGTCGGCCGAGGTCTCCATGTGCAACTACCAGGCGAACCGGCTGTGCTGCGATGCCGCCGACCAGGCGATGCAGGTGTTCGGCGGACGCGGATACTCGCGGCACGAGCCGTTCGAGCACATCTACCGGCACCATCGGCGCTACCGGATCACCGAAGGTGCCGACGAGATCCAGATGCGACGCGTCGCCGGATACCTGTTCGGTTTCATGTCGGGAAAGGCGCCCAAGGGAGTGCAGTCGTCCTGAGTAGGCTGACCACATGATCGCGGTCATCATCATCGTGGCCACTGTGGTGGTTGCCCTGTTCATCCTCGGCGGCGCCGCCTGGTTCGCGTACGACTCGGACAAACGGGTGCGCACCTTCGCCCGATCCACCGACCTGATTCCCGGCCGACCGGGTCGGGCGCCGGAGAGCTGGGCCACCGACAACACCCGGGAAGCACTGCTGCATCGGCGCATTCGATACGCGATCGCCGACGTGCATGCCAACCCGGCGATCCCGCACGACGACGAACTCGTCGCGGCACGCAACCGCCTCGACGACGCGGTCTTCGAACTCGACGACCGGCTCATCGCATCGGTGGACCTCGGTGGCGAGGAGGCGACCGAAACCCTCGACCGAGCCGAAGCCGGGATCAAGGACCTCGAGAAGCTGCCGAAGAAGCTATGGGAGGCCCCCCGCGAGGAACAGCTCGCCGACCTCGACCGCGTCGCCCGAGTGCTGTCGCGCGGCTGACGGTCAGATCACCGTCGGCCGTGGCGGCGGGTCCGGCTGCGGGGGAGCCGGCTGTGGGTCGGGAGCCGGCGGCGGGGTCGGAACGGGAATCGGCGGCTCCGGCGGCGGCTCCGGGATGGGCTCGGGCGCAGGCACGGGCTCGGGCGGAGGTGGGGGCGGCGGGACCGGTTGACTCATGTGCGGACTCCTCTCGACGCGAATGTCTCGTTCGCGGTTCGCTTGGTTCGTCCTGAAGACTTCTCCGACGCTACGCCCGTGCCGGGAGCCCGGCCACCGGGCGACACTCAGGGGCCGGCGAGTTCCAGCAGTGTACGCACGGTCCGCAGGTTGCGGCCGGTGCCCTGTACACCCAGGCCGCGCGCGATGACCGGTGCGGTCAGAGTCGATCGTCCGGCCCCGTCGGCGTAGCGGATGTGCAGGTCGGACCCGAGGACGCGGACCACATCGTCGCCGAAGTCCTTGCGTTCGAACGCGGCCACCTTGTCGCGCGCCGGTTCGCCGGTCAGGAAGTAGACGTAGGAGTATTTGTCGTCGACGACGTCGAACGGATGCGCCTCGAGCGCGGCCCGGACCTGTTCGGGCGAGCGGCTGATGACCTCCCGGAACCAGCCGTAGCGATCCTGCAGCGCGGTCTCGAGCGCGCGGTCGAACCGCTCGGGGTCGGCGGGCGGCGAACAGATCAAGTTCCCCGACGCGATGTAGGTAGAGATTTCCGTTGCCCCGAGATCGGCTGCCATATCACGTAATTCGGCCATGGGTAGTTTCGCGCCGCCGACGTTCACCGCGCGGATCAGCACGATGCGCCGGCTCACGAACGTACCTTCGACAGGTCGGTCCGAACCAGCATCACGTTGTAGTCGTCCCACCGGGAGACGACGAAGTAGATGTCCTTGCCCGACGATCGAGGGTGGATGTAGGGCGTGTACAGACCGCTGGACTGCTTGTGTGAGACGAGCACCCGCTCGCCGCTCCACGGACCCACGGGTGACGGCGACGTGCGCATCACGATCGTCCCCGACCGCTCGGTCAGCATGATGAACCGGCCGAGGAATGCGTTGTACGCCACGGACATCTCGCTGACCGGGCCGGCGACGATCGGCGTGGCCTCAGCCGGATTCGACGACCAGCCCGTGCCGCCGCGAAAGTACTGGTATCGATCGAGGTTCAGGATGTCGGCGGGGCGGAAACGGGCCACGTGAGCAGAGCCGAAACGCCCGTTCGGGGTGCCGTACTGATAGATGTACTCGCCACTTCGCAGGAAGGCGCCCATCTGGAACCGGTTGTGGCCACGCGTCACCTGGGGCACGCCGGGGACCGTCAGATCGGCATTCCAGCGAAGGGTGTTGCTGTCGACGGTCCAGGTCTGACCGTTGTTGTGCGACACGGCGATTCCCGAATAGTTGGTGTTCCAGCGGCCTGGGCCAAGCCACCGGTGGATCGACATGAAACTGACGAACTGCGTGCCGTTGATCGAGATCCCGCCGGTGGGAATCCGCCCGACCTCGATGTTGCGCACCCCGACCGCGTTGAACATGGGTTGCGCCCACGTCGGGTGGGCCGGTGTCACCGAGGCGCCCGACCGGACCGATCCGGGTACGGCGTTCGGGAATCGGATTCCCTTGGCGAGGTCCGAAGCCGCGTCACTGCGCAGCATCGTGTTGTGCTTCCAGGCCATCTGCCCCGCGCATCGGCCCCAGGTGTCGCCGAAGGCCATCAGGATCTGACCGGAGCCGTTGTCCCACGGCACGCCGACGTCGGTCGCGGTGATGCCGAAACGGGTGTCGGTGCGGGCGGGACTTCGGGGACCGGTCACCCAGGAGATGGCCTTGCTGGCGCCGGTGAGCTTCGGGAGCGGGCCCTGCGGCTTCTTCCCATCCGCCCGATAGCTGCCGAAGTCGAGACTGCCCCAGCCGAGCTCGCTGGACCCCGAACTGCCGGTGCTGCCGACATCGCCCCCGGTGATGCCGGTGGCGTTGCAGACCGCGGCTTCGGCGGGTGCGGACACAGCGGCGAGCAGGCCGCCCGTGAGGGCGGCGATCGCGACGGCTGCGAGCACGCGGCGGACCGGGCGCAGACGAATCCGGCTGCGTCGACGCATGGATGTACCCCCTGGGAGATGACAGGTGGTGTCAGTGTTGCAGAAGTGTCAGCTGGGAGAAGCGTCGATGCCGAACCGAAGCCGGTGCGTGACCCGGGAGGAGCGAGCTTGCGAGCCATCCTCCGGCTCCACAAGCCTGACACTGAAGGGAGCAGTGGGGGAGTTGTTTCTCTGGGATCTGGATCGCGGCGCCCAGCGGATCAGCGGCGGGTGGCCACCGCGAACGTGCGGCGGAAGGGCAGGACCGTGCCCCATTCGCGTCGGGGATAGGCCTCGGCAAGGCGTTGCTTGAGATCGGCGACGAACTGCACCCGAAGTTCGTCGGACAGCGCCTGCATGTACGGGCGGGCGCCGGTGCCCGACATCCAGTCGAACACCGGGTCCTGGCCGTCGAGCACGTGGAAGTAGGTCGTCTCCCAGGCGTCGGCGTGGTAACCGCGGCCGGCGAAAAACTCGAGGTACATCTCGGCGTCGAGTCGGGGCAGTGCCCGCAGGTCGCCGAAAGCTCCCAGATACGGCTCGGTCGCGGCGAGATCGGCGAGGACAGAGTGGGTGGGGGAGTCCGTGTTGTTGGGCACCTGCAGCGCGAACGCGCCTCCGTCGGTGAGGTGGCCGAGCAGTCGGTCGATGACGTCGAGGTGGTCGGGTACCCACTGAAACATCGCGTTGGAGATCATAAGGTCGACCGGCCGGTGAGGCGTCCACTGCGAGACGTCGGCGGCGTCGTAGTTGGCATGCGGATCGGTGTTGTCGCGGATCGCGCGATCGACCATCTCCGCGGAATCGTCGATGCCCAGAATCTCCGCCGACGGCCAGCGTGCCCGCAGGTGCTTGGTGAGATGACCCGGTCCGCAACCCAGGTCGATCACCGACAGCGGGTTGGTCGGGATCTGCGCGATGAGGTCGAGAAACGGCCGCGCACGGACGTCGGCGAACTGCAGATAGCGTGTCGGGTCCCACACAACCATGACTCCACCCTAGCCGTGAGCCTGCGATCGGGGGCCGCGGCTGCCGTAGGCTTCCCTGCGTGACAGCTTCCGCGAACCAGGCAACCGACGGCTCCTCCGCAGATCCGGCGGCCGGCTCGGCCGTCGTCGAGATCTCGACCGACGGTGCCTGCCTGGGCAACCCGGGCCCGGGTGGCTGGGGCGCGGTGCTCCGCTACAAGGGCACCGAGAAGCGGATCTCCGGGTCGGAGCCGGATACAACGAACAACAAGATGGAGCTCACGGCCGCCATCGAAGGCCTGGCGGCACTGACCAGGCCGTCGACCGTCATCATCTACACCGATTCGACCTACGTGCGCAACGGCATCATGAAGTGGGTCAACGGTTGGCAGGCGAACGGCTGGAAGACCAAGGATCGCAAGCCGGTCAAGAACGCGGATCTCTGGCGTCGTCTGGTCGAGGAGGAGAAGCGACACCAGGTGGAGTGGCGCTGGGTCAAGGGGCATGCCGGCGATCACTTCAACGAGATCGCCGACGAACTCGCGACCACCGCGGCTCGATCGGTGGCCCGATGACGCCGGTGGCGGTGGCCGTCGAACCCGTCCGCGACGAGCACCTGGTCGCCGCGATCGAAGCTGCGGGCGGCCGGATCGTCGGTCTCGACGACGCCCGGGTGCTGGTGTGGATCGGGCCGCCCGGGGAGTTCCCAGAGCTGCCGGACGCCGTCGAATGGGTGGCGCTCAAGACCGCGGGGATCGAGGATTTCGTCGCCGCCGACGTCCTCGACGACCGTCGGATCTGGACAAATGCGTCCGGCTTCTATGCCGAGAACGTCGCCGAACACGCACTGGCTCTGCTCCTCGCCGGGCTCCGGCAGATCAATACCGCCGTCCTGCGCCACTGGGACAAGGAGCGGATCGACACCGCGGTCCGGTCGCTGCACGGCTCCACGGTCGCCATCGTCGGAGCCGGCGGCATCGGCGCCTCCCTCGCTCCGCGTCTTCGGGCCTGTGGTGCCCGTGTCGTTGCGGTGAACCGGTCCGGGCGCGAGGTGCCCGGCGCGCACGAGGTCCGGCGGTCGGACGAATTGGATCAACTGTGGGGGACGTTCGACCACGTCGTGCTGGCCGCGCCGTCGACCCCGGAGACTCGGCACATGATCAACGCCGAGAGCCTCGCCGCACTACCCGCGCACGCGTGGGTGGTGAACGTCGCGCGCGGGCCCCTCGTCGACGAGGGGGCGCTACACCGCGCGCTGGTCGACGGGCAGATCGCGGGGGCGGCGCTCGACGTGACCGATCCGGAACCGCCCGCCGACGATTATCCGCTCTGGTCGCTTCCGAACGTGATCATCACCCCGCACGTCGCCAACCCGGCGTCGGGGCTGACGCGCGAGCTCGCGCCGTGGGTCGCCGAGAACCTGCGCCGATTCGTCGCGAATGAGGAACTCCTGTCCGTGGTGACCACGAACCGCGACTACTGAGCCCGGGTGACCTGCCGGTTTCAGCCGATTTCTAGAACACGTTCTCGTTACGTGCCTCGCCGTGGCATGGTCGACGGGTGATTCTCGACAGATTCCGGATAGACGACCAGGTGGCCATCGTGACCGGCGCGAGCCGGGGACTCGGGGCGGCGATCGCGGTCGCCTTCGCCGAGGCAGGCGGCGACGTGGTGATCGCGGCCCGCAGTGAGTCCGACCTCGCGCAGGTCGCCGACCGGATCCGTGCGGCCGGCCGACGGGCGCACGCCGTCGCCGTGGATCTCGCCGATCCCGACGCCGCGGCGGCACTCGCCCAGACCGCGGTCGACGAGTTCGGTCGTCTCGACACCGTGGTCAACAACGTCGGCGGTGCGATGCCGCGGCCGCTGTTCGACACCAGTCCCAAGCACCTGCGGGACGCCTTCGACTTCAACGTCGGCAACGCGCACGCGCTGGTCGTCGCCGGCGCCAAACAGATCCTCGCGACCACCGGCCAGGGGTCGATCATCAACATCACCTCCGCGGTCGGCCGCGTGCCCGGACGCGCCTATGCCGCCTACGGCACCGCGAAAGCCGCTCTCGCGCACTACACCCGCATCGCGGCGATGGATCTGAACCCGAAGATCAGGGTCAACGGCATCGCGCCGGGCGCCATCCTGACCTCGGCGTTGGAGATCGTCGCCGGCGACGAAGGGATGCGCACCGAGGTCGAGACCTCCACGCCGTTGCACCGCCTCGGTGATCCGGAGGACATCGCCGCGGCGGCGCTCTACCTGGCGTCGCCCGCCGGTGCGTACGTCACCGGCAAGATCCTCGAGGTCGACGGCGGGATCATCGCGCCCAACCTGGATCTCCCGATCCCGGACCTCTGATCGACCCGGAACGTTCAGTCCGAGCCGCGCTCCAGCGCGCCGGCGATCTGCTGTTCGAGATGTGCGGCCGCCACCCGGGGAACGTCGATGATGCCGTCGAGCTCGGCGCGGACCTTCTTGTAGGCGGCCTGCCTCTCGGCCGGCGTGGCGCCGGTGTCGGCGGCGACGTTGATGAGTTTGCGTGCCCGGTCGAGTGCCTCGCGTTCGATGGGGGAGAACCCGGTCTGCTTGCGACGCCGCGCTTCTCGCTCGGCAGCGTCGAACGCGGCGGCGTAGTCGCCGACCGCATCGCGGTACTCGGCGAAGTCGGCTGCGGACATGGAGGCCTCGGCCGTGCCGACGGCGGCGGAATCCGATTCGGGCCGTAGATCATCCGCGCGGACCCGGGCCCGGTGGAAGGCGAGCGTCAACGGTTCGCGCATGTCGGTCATCAGCGGGTACTCGATCAGTGTGGCGAGATCGAGTTCGTAGGCGAACCACTTCTCGTTGAGCGCGTCGTGCTGCTTACGGACCCGGCGCAACTGGTCGGCCGAGGTCGTCGTGAGCTTCAGCTGTTCGGTCTGGGCGTTCGCCTTGATCCGGGCGAGCTCGATCTTGTCCTTGCGTCGCTTCTCGTTGTACTTGCCGATCGAACCGGCCCACCCGCCGACGACCGCGCCGACCGGGAAGATCAGCCACCAGTAGCTCTCGGCGAAGTCGACGATCTCGTTCACGGCTCAACTGTACCGAGAGAAGGCCGAGGTCATTAGGGTGAACACATGGCCGACCCGGACGCGCCGAAGCTCAGCCTCGACACCGTCGAGGCCTGGCGAGAGTGGTTGCGCGACAACCATGAGACCTCGCCGGGGGTGTGGCTCGTCTTCTGGCGCAAGGGTTCGGGCCGGGAACCGCTCGACTACGACGAGTGCGTGCGCGAAGCGCTGTGCTGGGGATGGATCGACGGTCACACCCGTGTCATCGACGCCGACCGCCGCGGCATGTGGTTCACCCGGCGCGGTCGCAACAGCGGATGGTCGGCGTCGAACAAGGCGCGGGTCGCCGACCTCGCGGCCGCCGGCCGCATCCAGCCCGCCGGGCAGGCCGTCATCGACGACGCTCAGGCCCGCGGCCTGTGGACGCTGTTCGACGACGCCGAGGCGCTCATCGAATCCCCCGAACTCGCCGCCGCCCTCGACGCCGATCCCGTCGCGCGGGCCAACTGGGACGCGTTCCCGCCGAGTGCGCGCAAGGTCGGACTGTCGCAGCTCGCCCTGGCGAAGCGGCCGGAGACCAAGACCAAACGCATCGCCACCATCGTCGAACGGGCGGCGCGCAACGAGCGGCCGGCGTGACCCTTCGTGACGCGCCCTCCGCAAGCTCCGGGCGCTCCTCAGGGAGCGGTTGGGTTACTCAGCCCGCCTCGATGGCCCCGGTGAACTGGCTTTCGTACAGCCGGCAGTAGGCGCCGCGGGCCGCGAGCAGTTCGTCGTGGTTGCCCTGCTCGACGATGTGCCCGTCCTCCATGACGACGATGACGTCGGCGTCGCGCACCGTGGAGAGTCGGTGCGCGATGACGAAACTCGTGCGATCCGACCGCAGATTGGCCATCGCCTTCTGGATGAGCAGCTCGGTGCGGGTGTCGACGGAACTCGTCGCCTCGTCGAGGATGAGGATCGTGGGCCGGGCGAGGAAGGCCCGCGCGATCGTGATGAGCTGCCGCTCACCGGCACTGACGCCACCGCCCTCGTCGTCGAGCACGGTGTCATAGCCGTCGGGGAGGGTCCGCACGAAGTGGTGGACATGACTCATCCGGGCGGCGTCGAGCACCTCCTCTCGCGAGGCGGTGGGATCGCCGTAGGCGATGTTGTCGTAGATCGTGCCGCCGAACAGCCACGAGTCCTGCAGCACCATGCCGGTGCGCTCGCGCAGGTCGTCTCGCGTCATGTCCGTGGAGTCGACGCCGTCGACCCGGATGACACCGGAATCGACGTCGTAGAACCGCATGATCAGGTTGACCAGGGTGGTCTTGCCCGCGCCGGTCGGGCCGACGATCGCGACCATGTGCCCGGGACGCGCGACCAGACTGAGGTTCTCGATGAGCGGCTTGTCCTCGACGTAGCGGAAGGAGACGTCGTCGAACTCGATGAGTCCCTTGTCCTCGGCGGGCGTCTTCGGTTTCGCGGCGTCGGGCGACTGCTCGTCGGCGTCCAGGATGTCGAAGATCCGCTCGGCGGAGGCGACACCGCTCTGCATCAGGTTGATCATCGAACCGATCTGCGTCAGCGGCTGCGTGAACTGGCGCGAGTACTGGATGAACGCCTGCACCTCACCGAGACTCAGCGAGCCCGACGCCACGCGCAGACCACCGACGACCGCGACCGCCACGTAGTTGAGGTTTCCCAGGAACATGATCGTCGGCATGATGACGCCGGAGATGAACTGCGCGCGCCAACTCGACTCGTACAGTTTCTCGTTGCGTTCGTCGAAGGTCGCCTCGATCTCGCGCTGACGACCGAAGGCGGTCACCAGCTCATGCCCGGTGAAGGCCTCCTCGACTTGAGCATTGAGCGCGCCCGTCGACGACCACTGGGCCGAGAAGTGCGGCTTCGAACGCTTCGCGATGATGCCGGTCGCGATGATCGCCAGCGGCACCGTGGCCACCGCGATGAGCGCCAGCAGCGGCGAGATCCAGATCATCATGATCAGCAGCGCGATCACCGTCAGCACCGAGTTCGCGAACTGGGAGATGGTCTGCTGCATGCTCTGTGACAGGTTGTCGAGATCGTTGGTCACCCGGCTCAACAGCTCGCCGCGCGGCATCGTGTCGTAGTAGCGCAGCGGCAGGCGATGCACCTTGGCCTCGACGTCGTCGCGGAGCCGGCGGATGGTGCCGACGACGACGATGTTCAGCAGGTACCCGGCGAGCCAGGCGAGCGCAGAGGACACCACGTACAGCACGAGGGTGATCAGCAGCACGCGCCCCACGGCGCCGAAATCGACTCCGACGCCGGGGGTCACGTCCATCGACGAGACCATGTCGGCGAACGTGTCGTCACCGCTCTCGCGGAGCCCGGCCACCGCCTGTTCCTTGGTGAGCCCCTCGGGCAGGGTGCGGCCGATCACGCCGTCGAAGACGAGGTCGGTGGCGTAACCCAGCACGCGGGGCGCGATCGCGATCAGCACGACCGAGCCGACCAGCGACGCGAGCGTGACCGTCATCAGCAGTCGGTACGACGCGAGCTGTGCGACAACGCGTTTGACCGACGGCCAGAACGAGCGAGGCTTGGATTCGGGTCCGGCCGCCATCGGCGGGCCTCCGGGCCGGGTCATGAGCGCTCCTCCATCGCCATCTGCGATTCGACGATCTCGGCGTAGGTCGGGCACGACTGCCGCAGGTCGTCGTGGGTACCGAGCCCGACGACCCGGCCGCGATCGAGCACGACGATCTGCTCGGCGTCGACGATGGTCGAGATGCGTTGCGCCACGACGATGACCGCGGCGTCGCGGGTGGCGGGGCGCAGTGCGGCGCGCAGCCGCGCATCGGTGGTCAGGTCGAGCGCGGAGAACGAGTCGTCGAAGAGGTAGATCGCGGGCCGCCGGATGAGGGCGCGTGCGATCGCCAGGCGCTGCCGCTGCCCGCCGGAGACGGTCGTCCCGCCCTGGGACACCTTGGTGTCCAGGCCGTCGGGCATCGCGGACACGAAGTCCTCCGCCTGCGCGATGCGCAGCGCCTCCCAGATCTCGTCGTCGGTGGCGTCGGCCTTGCCGTGCAGCAGGTTCGAGCGGATGGTTCCCGAGAACAGGTACGGCCGCTGGGGCACCAGACCGACGACCGACCGGAGCTCGTCGGGATCGAGTCGCTTGACGTCGGTGCCGCCGACCCGGACCGTGCCGGAGGTCGTGTCGATCAGCCGCGGCACCAGCCCGACGAGGGTGGTCTTGCCCGACCCCGTCGAGCCGACGATCGCGGTCGTGGTGCCCGGCTCGACGCGGAAGTCGATGTCGCTCAACACCGGGTCGTCGGCGCCGGGATAGCGGAACTCGGCGGCATCGAACTCCACCGTGCCGGGATGGGTGGCGAAACCGACCGGTTCACTCGGCGGATGGACCGAGGTGTCGGTGGCGAGGACCTCGGAGATGCGTTCGGCGCAGACCGCCGCGCGCGGGGCCATCATCGCCAGGAACGACGCCATCATCACCGACATCAGGATCTGCATCACGTAGCTCATCACCGCGGTCAGTGCGCCGATCTCCAGCGAACCGTCGGAGACCGCGTGCCCGCCGAACCAGATCACTGCGACGATGGTGACGTTGGTGATCACCATGACGACCGGGAACATCAGGGCCATCAACCGGCCGACGTGCAGGGTCGCGTCGGCGAGGTGGTCGTTGGCGACCGCGAAACGCTTGCGTTCGTAGTCTTCTCGCACGAACGCCCGCACAACCCGGATGCCGGTGATCTGCTCGCGCAGGACGCGGTTGACGTTGTCGATCCGTTCCTGCATCGCCCGGAAGCCGGGGATCATCTTCGCGATGATGGCCCCCATCGACACCCCGAGGATGGGCACCGCGATGGCGATGACCCAGGACAGGGCCGGCGCCTCCCGGACGCCCATGACGATCCCGCCGATACACATGATCGGCGCCATCACCAGGATCGCGCTGCTCATCACGATGAGCAGCTGCACCTGCTGGACGTCGTTGGTGGTGCGGGTGATCAGTGACGGCGCGCCGAACGTGCCGACCTCGCGTGCGGAGAAGGAGTTCACCCGATGCAGGAGGTCGCCCCGGATGTCGCGCCCGACCCCGAGCGCGGCGCGCGCGCCGAAGTACTGCGCGGTCACCGTCACGATGATCTGGGCGACGCTCACCAGCAGCATCCAGCCGCCGATGCGCAGGATGTAACCGGTGTCCCCGCGGGCGACGCCGTTGTCGATGATGTCGGCGTTGAGGCTCGGCAGGTACAGCATCGCGATGGTCGCCAGCAGTTGCAGCACGATGACGAGCGCGACGTTGATGCGGTACCGGGAGAGGTAGGTGCGGACGAGTCGGGTCAGCATCTAGGCGCCGGGAGCGAAGCGAGCGGGCCGAAGGCAACGGTAGGCGCCGGGAGCGAGAGCCGGCCGGGGTTCACTGCGATCACCTGCGCCAGACTAGTTGCCGCTCGCAACGGACGCCGCCGAGTATCTGCCCACCGGGAATCCGCGCAGGCGGGGACCGTGGGCAGCCGCTCAGACGGTGGGCGGCTCGGTCAGCGCGACGGCTGCCTCGGCGGTGTGGGTGAGGAAGGTGAACGACTCCTGGAAGTACAGGTTCACCACGTCGGCGTCGTGTGAGTCGTAGCCGATCGACACGTCCTGGCCGATGGTCAGTTCGAAGTCACCGCCGCGGGTGCTCATCACGAACGCGCCGCTGATCGCCGGCGCCCACACGATGTCGCCGGTGAACAGGCGCTGGATGTGTTCGAGGATCGGGTAGCCGTGGTTCGACGTCTCGTTGACCTGGGTGTAGGCATCGGCCGACAGGGCCACCGCGTACGGACCGTCGACCGACGCCAGGCGCAGTGTGCTCAGCGCCTGGCTGACCGCCTCCGGGTAGTCGCGCACGTCGGCGGGCAGCGGGATCGGGGTGGCGGCGGCCTCGGCGCGGATGCCGGTGATCGCCGCCGCGGCGTAACCCTCGAAGATCGCCCGGTCCTCGGCGAGCGCGAGTTCGCGCGCGGCCTCCACGACCGGGTCCCAGTCGGAGTCCTTGGCGCCGCGGTCGACGTCGTCGATGGCCTCGCGGGACACCGTGAACGGGACCTTGAGTTCCACCAGCGACTGGGTGCGCCGCTGGAAGGCGGTGATCCCCTGCGACGGTGAGTCGATCTTGGTGCGATGTCCGAGCGTCACCGATGCGGTGTCGGAGCCGAGCGGCCCGGTCACGTCGACGAGGCGCCGGCCTGCGACGTTGCGTTTGAACGAGCGCGTCGCCTCCTCCTCGATCTCCGCCCAGGCCGCGTCGGAGATCGGTGCGAGTTCGCGATGCAGGTTGTTCATGGTGTCCTCCTGGTGCGGTGGTCGGAAGGGTGTCGTCAGTGCAGTGAACCGATGCCGAGCGAGCCGTCGGAACGGGTTGTCGGGGCGGGGGAAGCCGTGGGGGCGGCGTCGGGCGCGGGTGGCAGGTCTTCGAGGAAGTCGAGTGTCGGGGTGAAGAACTGGGCCCCGGTGACCGCGGTGGTGAAGTCGAGGAGGCGGTCGTAGGTGCCGGGTGGGTCGCCGATGAACATCTTGCGCAGCATCTCCTCGGTGACGTCGGGCGCTGCCGAGTAGGCGATGTAGAACGTGCCGTTGACGCCGGCACCCGAGACGTCGCCGTACGGCATGTTGTCCCGCACCACGTCGATCTCCTCGCCGTTCTCGTCCTCGACGACGTTCAGCGCGATGTGGGAGTTAGGGGGCTTCACGTCGTCGGCCATCTCGACGTTGTCGAGCTTGGTGCGCCCGATCGCGGCTTCCTGCTCCTCGGTGCTCAGGTCGTTCCACGACGACAGGTCGTGTACGTAGCGCTGGATGGCGACGTAGCTGCCGCCCTCGAAGTCCGGGTCCTCCCCGCCGACCGTGATCGCGTCGATCGCCGCCTGCCCGATCGGGTTCTCGGTGCCGTCGACGAAGCCGATGAGGTCGCGCAGGTCGAAGTAGCGGAACCCGTGCACTTCGTCGACGACGGTGACCGCGTCCCCGAATGCCTCGGTGATCTTGGCGCCGAGTTCGTAACACAGGCCCATGTCGTCGGACTTGATGTGCACGAGCAGATCGGCGGGCGTCGCCGGGGCGGTGTGGACATCGCCCTCATAGGGGACGAACGGCCGCAACGAGCGTGGTCGCGGGCCGGTGAACAGGCGGTCCCACGCCGCGGAGCCGATCGACACGATCCCGGCCAGTGCCGCCTCGGGAGCCCGCGAGGACACCGCGTTGTTCAGGCCGGGGATGTCTTCCAGCGCAGCGCGAACCGCGTCTTCACCGCCGTCGTCGATGGTGAAGACGAGGAAGATCGCCGACTTGGTCTTCCGCGTCAGGATCGTCTGGGGCACCGGCACGCTGAACACACTAGCCCATGCGTACAAACCGTGGGGCAGCAGATCGTGCCGCGAATGTATAGGGCAGGCAACCCTTTTCGACGCTGACCGGTGACGGGTCAGCGGCGCGTTGTGGCCCGCGCCACCGCCCGGCCGGCGGCGCGGCCGGAGAAGATGCATCCGCCGAGGAACGTCCCCTCGAGTGCGTTGTACCCGTGGACGCCACCGCCGCCGAAGCCCGCGACCTCGCCGGCGGCGAACAGGCCGTCGAAGGCGGTGCCGTCCGGCCGCAGGACCTGGGAGTCGAGATTGGTCTCGAGCCCGCCCAGGGTCTTGCGGGTCAGGATGTTGAGCCGGACCGCGATCAGCGGGCCGTGTTCGGGATCGAGCAGTCGATGCGGCTTGGCGACCCGAACGATCTTGTCGCCGAAGAACTGTCGGGCATTGGTGATCGCCATCAGCTGTGCGTCCTTGGAGAACTTGTTGCCGATCTCGGCGTCGCGTGCGGAGATGATGCGTTCGAGGTGCGCGAGGTCGAGTTCGGGGCCGCGGGCGATCTTGTTCATCCCGGCGACCAGTTCCGGGAGGTTGTCGGCGACCACGAAGTCGACGCCGTTGCGCACGAAGGCGTCGACCGGTCCCGCGGCGCCCTTCGCCAGCCGGCTCTTCGCGGCCAGTTTGACGTCCTTCGCGGTGATGTCGGGGTTCTGCTCCGAACCCGACAGCATGAACTCCTTCTCCACGATCGTCTGGGTGAGGACGAACCACGAATAGTCGTGGCCGGCCGCCAGGATGGCCTTCATCGTCGAGATGGTGTCGAAACCGGGGAAGTTCGGCGGTGCGAGGCGGTTGCCGTTGGCGTCGAGCCACAGCGAGGACGGGCCGGGGATGATGCGGATCGCGTGGTCGGGCCAGATCGGGTCCCAGTTGTGGATGCCCTCGGTGTAATGCCACATCCGGTCACGGTTGACGATGTTCGCGCCGGCGGTCTCGCTGATCTCCAGCATCCGGCCGTCGACGTGCGCCGGGACGCCCGAGATCATCGTCTCCGGCGCGGGACCGAGACGGTCGACTGGCCAGTTCTTGCGGATCAGGTCGTGATTGTGGCCGATGCCGCCCGAGGTGACGATGACCGACCCGGCACGGATCTCGAAGTCGCCCACCACATCCCGGTTCGACGCCTGGCCGCGTTCGGCGTCGGTCGGGGCGAGCGTGACACCCCGTACGCCGACGGCGGCGCCGTCGTCGACGATGAGCTCGTCGACGCGATGCCGGAACCGGAACTCGACGAGCCCGCGCTTCTCCGCCTCCAGGACCGGCTCGGCGAAGACCCGCACGACCTCGGGTCCGGTTCCCCAGGTGAGGTGGAAGCGGGGCACCGAGTTGCCGTGGCCGTCGGCGAACCCGCCGCCGCGTTCGGCCCACCCGACGATCGGGGTGATGCGCAACCCGAGGTCGTGGAGGTACTGCCGTTTCTCGGTGGCGGCGAAGTCCACGTAGGCGCGGGCCCACTGGCGCGGCCAATAGTCCTCGTCGTCACGATCGAAACCGGCCGACCCCATCCAGTCCTGCAGGGCGAGATCCGCGGAGTCTTTGATGCCCAGCCGACGCTGCTCCGGCGTGTCCACCATGAACAACCCGCCCAGCGACCAGAATGCCTGCGCGCCAAGGTTGTTGCGATTCTCCTGGTCGACCACGACGACGCGGCGTCCGGCCTTGGTGAGTTCGTATGTCGCCACGAGACCCGCCAGTCCCGCGCCGACGACCACCGCGTCGGCCCCGTGCTCCGCCACCGCATCTCCTCACACCGCCAAAATGACCGGGCCGGTCCCGGGACATGTGCATTCGCAGACGAGATTAGCCCCGTACTACAGCGCGATGTCGGCGTACCGGTGGAACCACGGCGCGGCGGCTTCGAGGCCCGCCGCGAGGGCGAGGAGATCGCCGTCGGAACCGAGACGACCGACGAACTGCACGCCGAGCGGAAGGCCGGCATCGGTCCAGTGCAGCGGCACGCTCATCGCCGGCCGGCCCGTGAGGTTGGCGAGCTGCGTGTACGGCACCCAGCCGAGGCTCTCGTAGATGAGCTTGTCGACGATCCCCAAGCGGGAGATCGCACGCCCGGACCGCGCGCGGGAGGCGAGCCGCGACGCCCGCTGCAGCACCGGTGGCGTGGTCATCGACCCGACCCGCGGCGGCGGTACCGCGAGGGTGGGCGTCAGCAGCAGATCGTGGGTCTGGTGGAAGCGGTCGAGGGCCAGGACGTGGTCGTTGATGTGGTCGAGCGCGGTGAACAACGGGACGACGCCGGCGGCCCGGCCCAGTTCCGCCAGCGTCAGGGTGTCGGCCTCGAAGTGGGAGTCGGGAGCGCCGGTGAGGCGTCGGACCTCGTCGACCTGGGCGGCGCACTTGGCGAACCAGATGTCGAGGAAGTCGCGGGCGAGGGCGGCGTCGTCATGCGGCGGATCGACCTCCTCGACCTGGTGGCCGAGTTCGGTCAGGATCGACGCCGCGTGCTCGACCGCAGCGACGGCCTCCGGGTGCGGATTCGCGTTGATAGCCGAGATCGTGGTGTACCCGATCCGAAGCAACCGGGGCGGGGTCGCGATCCGGGCACTGTAGGTCTCGGTGTGCAGCGGCGCCGGGTAGGTCGACGACGGCGTCGGTCCGATCAGTGCGTCGTACAGTGCGGCAGCATCACGGACGGTCCGGGTCACCACACCTTCGACGCCCATCCCGAACAGCGGTTCACCGGTCTGCGGACCGAACGGCATCAGGCCACGCGAGCTCTTGAGCCCGAACAACCCGGTACACGCGGCCGGGATGCGGATGGAACCGCCGCCATCGCTCGCCCCGGCCGCCGGCACGATCCCGGCGGCCACCGCGGCCGCACTGCCGCCCGACGATCCGCCGGGGGTCACGTCGAGGTCCCACGGATTGCGTGCGGGACCCCACAGGGTGGGTTCGGTGATGGCCTTCGCGCCGAACTCGGGGGTGTTCGTCTTGCCGAAGACGACCAGGCCGGCGTCGAGGAACCGGCGCACGCCGAAGGAGTGTTCGCGGGCGATGTGGGTGGCGAGTGCGCGCGAGCCGCGGGTCGTCGGATACCCGCGGTAGTCCTGCGCGAGGTCCTTGATGAGGAACGGGACGCCGGCGAAAGGCCCGGTGAGGTCACTGCGGACGCGGGCGTCGGCTTCGGCGTCCATGCGGATCACGATGGCGTTGAGCGACGGATTGACAGCGTCTGCACGGGCTCGTGCGAGGTCGAGGAGTTCGGCGGCGGTCACCTCGCCGGAGGCCACGAGACCGGCCAGGGTGGTCGCGTCCGCGGACAGATACTCGCCCATGTGCACGTCCCGACCCTAGTTGTTCGGGGAGCGGGCCGAGCGGACTTGGCGCCGATGGCCCGGCCTGTCCGGCGTCCGGCCCGTCACCGAGAACCGGACGTCACCGTTGCCCGCGCAAACCGGTAACGGGCCGATCGCGGATGTGTGGCCCGAACAGACGAAGAATTCGCCACATGCGCCGCCTATGTACGAAATGAGCTGTTCAGCGGCGACCGCTGTGACGTGCACCACCGAAAGATGTCATCACAGGACTCGCTCTCGCCTTTGCCGAGGCGTTATCGTGCCGTTACACTTCAGCACGACGGGTACCGCTGCCCGGGGGGACCAATACAATCCCCCTACGTACGACTCCGTATGCAAGCCCGCAGCAGTACCCGGTAGGCAAGACCCGCAAGCGGCCGGCTCCGGCCGTGGTGATCCAAAGGAAAACTGACGAATGCTGACACGCGCCCGTAAGCGCCTCGTCGCCGGACTCGTGGCTCTCGTGGCCGTGTCGGGTGCGACGCTGGTCGCAGCTCCGCCGGAGGCCTCCGCGGCCAACGGTTGCAATGTCGAGTACGTCCGCTCGAACGCCATGAACCGGACCGTGCCCGTGTGCATCGTCTCGGCCGGCGGCGGCGGACCCAAGCCGACGCTCTACCTGCTCGACGGACTCCGTGCCCCGAACAACAACAGCGGCTGGCTGATCAACACCGACGTCGCCCGCTACATGGCCGGCAAGGGCACCAACGTCGCCATCCCGTTCGGTGGCGCAGGCAGCTTCTACACCGACTGGCAGACCCCCGATCCCAAGCTGGGTGTCAACAAGTGGGAGACGTTCCTGACCCGCGAACTGCCGCGGTACATGGCTGCGCGTCACGGCAGCGACAGCCGTCGCAACGGCATCGCCGGACTCTCGATGTCGGGCACCTCGGCGCTGAACCTCGCATCGCGCCACCCGAACTTCTACAAGGCGGTCGCGTCCTACAGCGGCTACCCGACGGTCACCATGCCGGGCTTCACCCAGGGCATCATGGCCTCGGTCGCGGAGGTCGGCGGTAACCCGTTCAACATGTGGGGCTTCTACCCCGCGGGCACCTGGTTCCAGAACGACCCGTTCCTGAGCGCGGGCAACCTGGCGGGCAAGAACGTCTACGTCTCGTCCGGTAGCGGTGTCGGCAGCAAGTACGACTCGTCGGTCAACCCGGCCAGCGCCAACTTCGACCCCGTCAAGTTCGCGCAGATGATCCCGCTCGAGGTCGCCGCGTCGACCTCCAGCCAGCTCTACATCGGTCGCCTCGCGCTCGTCCCGGGCGTCAAGCTCACCACCCGGATCACCCCGGACGGTGCGCACTGGTGGGACTACTGGCAGAGCACCTTCAAGGAGTCGTGGGCCAAGACCTTCCGCCCCGCCTTCTTCTGAGTCAGACCCTCTGACAAGGGCCGGTGACCTTCGGGTCACCGGCCCTTGTCGTGCGGACCCCTCCTGCTCCCTGAGGAGCGAGCTTGCGAGCGTCACCCCCTGCTCTCTGAGGAGCGAGATTGCGAGCGTCACCCCCTGCTCCCTGAGCAGCCTATGAGGGTTTGTGTCAACAGGGTCCTGTGATGGGTGTGGGCGTGGGGGTGTGGCCCGGCGGCCGGTGGTGGCTGCGGGATGGATGATGGTGGGGTTTTGGATGGCCGGGGTCGTTGCCTGGCGCGGGCTCTACCTAGCGGTCAAACGGGTTGGTACCCAACAGCCTTCATTCGAGCTTGGTTCGCGCCGGGGTGGGACTGCTCAGGCTCAGGGTCGGGCTTATGTGCCCAAGGAGCAGCGAGCTTGTCCCGGCCGGAAGGGGTTTAGGGGTCAGGCGGCGGTCCTTTCTACGGGTCGGGTACGGCCGGCAGCGATGTCAGGGTTCCACGGCGTGGCGGTGGTGATGACGACGTATAGCTGCCGCAACAGAGCCGCGGCGATCGCTACCCGGGCCTGGTTGGGGTTGAGGCGGTTTGCTTCTCGGCTGGTCAGGTGCCGATAGCGGGCGGCGTATACCTCGTTGTGGGTCAACGCCGCGAACGCCGCTCGCCAGGCGGCGACCCGCAACAGCGGCCGGCCACGACCGCTGATGCGGGTGGCGCCGCGGTAGGCGCCGGAGGAGTTCTCCCGGGGGCATAGTCCGGCATGTTTGACTACCGCCCGCGCCGAGTCGAAGCGGGTCAGGTCACCGGTTTCGGCGAGGATCGCCGCCACCGAGACCGCCGATACTCCGGGAATGGATCCGGCGAGTTCGTGCAGGCCCAGCCCGGTGAGGACCTCGATCATGGCCGCCTCGACCTGCTCGCAGGCGGTGCGGGCGTGGTGAAAGTCGGCCAAGGCGTAGCGGGCCCGTTCCAGCGCACCGGCCTCGGCGGTGATCGTGGTCTCGGTCTGGACGGCGAAAGCGGCATCGACGATCGCGACCAGGATGCGGGTAGTGACCCGACGCCCACCCCAGCAGGGCAGTTCGGCGCGTACGTGTTCGCGGAGCCACGCCACCGCCTGTTCCCGGCTGCCCTGGGCGGTCAACGTTTCCGGGGTGCAACCGATGACGGCCATCGCGGCCAGCCAGGTCACCGATTTGAACGGTTGCCCGGCGCAGTCAAGGGCGTGGGGCCAGGCGCCTTCGAGGAGGTCGCGGGCTTGTTGCTGCGCCGCACCACGGCGGGTGAGTTGCTGGGATCGGCGTACGCCGAGGTGACGTAGCCGGGTCCATTGCTCGTCGGCGTGTTCGGGCAGATAGATATGAAGTTGGGTGGTCAGTCGTGCGATCAGCAGGGCGTCTTTGTCATCGGATTTGTCGTGGGTGAAGTCTTCGGTCTCTCGGGCCCGTGCCACCGCGATCGGCTGCACACACACCATCTGCACCCCGACCGCCGCGGTCAGGTCTCGGACCGTTTTCCAGCGATGCCCGGTCGGTTCACACGCGATGACGATGCCGGCAAACCCGGCAGCGGTAGCGGCGGTACGGCTCCACTCGATCGCGGTGGCCAACTGCGGTGGCGCGCAGTGAAAAGTTCTGCGCGCCACGATGCGGGAGTCGTGATCGACCACAGCGACAACTTGCTTTTTCGACGCCAGATCAATCGCTGCGACCGCGTAGTCACGGCGCACGATGCCCCGGAACTTGCTCAACCGATCGTTGCGACGCTTGTCTCCACGACTCAAACGACTAGCCTTAGACATTGACATCCTCCTTTTGTGGTTGGGATAACCAAGCCCCTTATGACCACATCAGGAGGATGTCCCAGTTACCAGCCCTTCCAGCTATTACTAGCAGCGAGCTTGCGAGCGTCACGAAGGGTCTTCGCAACCTCGGTCGCCGACCCTTCGTGACGCGCCCTCCGCAAGCTCCGGGCGCTCCTCAGGGAGCGGGGCTGGCCGCGCCCTCCGCAAGCTCCGGGCGCTCCTCAGGGAGCGGGGCTGGCCGCGCCCTCCGCAAGCTCCGGGCGCTCCTCAGGGAGCGGGGCTGGCCGCGCCCTGCGCAAGCTCCGGGCGCTCCTCAGGGAGCGGAAGACACTCTGCCGCGCGCAACCCCTGCTGGCCGAGCAGCTCGTGCACGCGAAGCGTGCCCGCGCGTCCGTCGAGGTCACTTGGGTGGGCCGGGCTGCGGAGGGGTGTGTCACCGCCCCTCAACCACAAACACAACACCGCGGGCGCATCCGGTGGTACCGGATGCGCCCGCGGTGGTCGTTGCGTCGCTGCTTATTCGGGCGGCGGCTGCTTGCGGAAGGTGCGCGTGGCCGAGTCGTCGGGCGGCGGCGTGTCACCGACCTTGGGGATCTGCTCGGTCGGCCGCTCCCACGGGTTGGCGCTCGCAGGTGCTGCGCCGGCCGGCGGTGCGTCGCGCTTGATCAGCGTGGTGTCGCGCTCGTCGGCGGGCGGTGTCGTCGGCGGCGGGGTGTCATCGACCCGGTTGTCGTCGCGGCGTCCGCGGAAGAGCAGCAGCGCGGCGGCGATCAGCAGGATCACCCCGACGATGCCGAGGATGATCGGCACCCAGAAGCCGCCGACCTTCAGCTGGTCGACGTAGCCGCTGGCCTTGCTCGCCTGGTTGGAGACGGTGTCGTCGGTCCACTTGAAGGTGCCCTTCAGGGCGTCCATCCGGAACTCGCGCACCGCTTCCGGGGTGGCGTCGCTCTGGTCGGGCGACTTGAAGTACTGGTGCTGGTCCTCACGACCGTCGACGATGGTCCCGGTCTCCGGCTCGACCCACACGTGGCGGGTCGCGGCGGCGTACCGGTGCATCGTGATCGGGTCGTTCGCCCGCACTCCGCGCCCGGTGATGCCCCACCAGCGGGCAGGCATCGTCAGCATCGTGCCCAGAGCTGCTTCACCCTGCGCGTTGGGGAGGTTGGAGAGATCGGTCTCCGGGACATCACACACGAAGTGATACGTGTTGATCCCGTCGATGGTCTCCTCGCCCTCGAACTTCGCCGCGCAGTCCTGGCGGGTGTTGAGGTCGTAGTACGGGTAGTCGCGCTGCTGCACGTCGAAACCGAACTTGTACTGGTATCCGGTGCGGTTGTCGATGGCGACCGACACGTCGTTGACGTTGCCGCCCTCGGGGACCGCCTCGAGCTGCAGCGAGCTGACCGCCCCGTTGGGTGCCGAGGTCTTGCGGTTCACCGACACGCGGTCGATGGTCGCGGTCAGCAGACCGTCCTCACAGGTGCGGGTCTCGCCCGCAGCCGCGAAGCTGGGTTCGGTCTCGGTTCCCTCGGCGTCGCGCAGGCGGTCGATGCGCACGGTCTGCGCCGACTGCAGGCTCGCCTGGCGGCTGTCCGACGGTTCGATGATGATCGAGCGTCGCTGCTGGGTGAGATGCGCCTCGAGAGTGCGGGCACGATCCTCGGACACCGAGCAACGGTCGAAGATCACCGCCGGGAAGCGCTCTCCGGTCGAACCGTCCGCCGCCACCGTGGTCGCGTCAGAGGTGATGTCCAGATCGAGCGGAACCACCTTCAACTGCGGCACGAGGTAGAGCGGTATGGCGATGGCCGCCGCGATACACGCAGCGCCGAAGAAGGCCAGCACTGCCGGCACAAAACGTCTCATGTATGACTCCTGGAATCAGCTGATCGCTCCCACCCTAACTGTCGCGTGTGCCACAGTTGGCCACAGTCGGTCCGACATGCCGGGATCCGCGGCGGGGAGTCAGCCCGGGGCGGCTCGACGATCGCGTTCGGCCTCCTTCAGGATGCCGGCCATGTATCCGTAGATCTCCTTGTCGGACATGGCCTTCCACCGCGGCGCCAGCAGCTTCGTGTACTTCTCGACGTACAGCAACTGCTTACCCACGAGGACGAGTTCACGCGGGAGCCGTGCGTCGTGGGCCTTGGCGACGGCGGCGAGTTGCCGCCCGAGGTCGGTGTATGACATCGAACCGAGGTCGGTGGTCGACAACGGAGTCGTCACCTTCTTGATGTCCTCCGCGCCCTGCGACGTCGAACCCGGCTTGTGGACGGCGCCGAGGAGGAAGATCGCCCGGCCGGCGGACTCGTAGTCCCCGCGGACCACGAGGTCGACGACGAGCTGGCGGAGTATGCGCCGGGTGCGCGGGGTGAAACGCCCGACGATGCCGAAATCGAGGAGGACCAGCTTGCCCGCGTCGTCGACGAGGACGTTCCCGGCGTGCAGGTCCCCATGGAACAACCCGCCGTGGAATGCCGAGTCCAGCAGGGACAGCAGGAGGTTGCGGCACAGCGCGACTCCGTCGTGGCCTGCGGCGCGTACGGCCGCGACGTCGTCGATGCGGATGGCGTTGATTCGTTCCATGGTCAGCACGCGCTGCGTCGTGAAGTCGTCGTAGACGTGCGGCACGCGGACTCGGTCGCCGTACGGGCCCGGCTGCAGGCAGGCGAACCACTCGCGCATGGTGTCGGCCTCGATGCGGAAGTCCAGTTCGGCGTCGAGGCCGGCCGCGAAGTCCTCGACCACGTGCCGCGCGCTGAGCATCCGCCCGTACTCGGAGATCTCGACGAGGCCGGCGAGGCGTTCGAGGATCGCGACGTCGGGCGCCAGGCGGTCGGCGATGCCCGGACGCTGGATCTTGACGACCACCTCCTCGCCGCCCTGCAGGGTCGCGGTGTGCACCTGGGCGATCGACGCGGACGCGATGGGCACCGGATCGAACGTGGCGAAGACTTCCTCGGGTGCCCGGCCCAGTTCGGCGATGAACTGTGCACGCATGAGCGCGGGGTCGGCGGGTTTCACGCGGTCCAGGAGCGATTCGAACTCGGTGGACATCGATTCGGAGAAAACGCCGGGACTCGAGGCGATGAGCTGGCCGAGCTTCACGTAGGTCGGACCCAGGTGTTCGAACGTGGTCCGGATCTCGTGCGCGACGCGGGCGGCGCCGGGTGGGCGACCCCGTAAAGCGTCGCCTGCCGTGTGGAGGACGAAGCGTCCGACGCCCGCAGCCGCGTGAGCGGTGGTCGTCCCGAATCGCGTGAGCTCGGCGATCGGGGACACCGGGTGCAACTGCGTGCGCTGACCGTCGTCGACTGAGCTGTTGATCGTCACCGTCGGTCATTGTAACGATCATCGGCGGCGGATCCAGTGCCCGCGACGCCGCGACGTGCCGTTATGGCAACGAGGGCCCGCGCGGGGCACACTGGCGGCGTCGGACACATGCATCAGCCCGCATCTGTTCGTGTGTCGTCGGTGCGTCGCGCACCACCCCACCTGCCACCCATCGAATGTGTACCGAGGAGTCTGCATGCCCACCACGGTCAACGCCTACATCGCGCCGGCAGCCGATCGCCCGCTCGAACCGACCACCATCGAGCGGCGTGATCTCGGTCCGAACGACGTGTCGATCGACATCGCGTTCGCCGGGATCTGTCATTCCGACATCCACACGGCGCGCGACGAGTGGGGCGGGACGAGGTTCCCGGTGGTCCCCGGCCACGAGATCGCCGGGACGGTCGCGGCCGTCGGCGAGTCCGTCACCCGGTATGCCGTGGGTGACCGGGTCGGCGTGGGTTGTTTCGTCGACTCGTGCCGTGAGTGCGAACCGTGCCGCCTCGGCGAGGAGCAGTACTGCGAGCGAGGCAACGTGGGGACCTACAACGCCGTCGGACGCGACGGGTCGCCGACGCACGGCGGCTACAGCACCTCGATCGTCGTCGACGAGAACTACGTCCTCCGGATTCCGGACGGCATCGCACTCGACGAGGCCGCACCGTTGTTGTGTGCGGGCATCACCCTCTACTCACCGCTGCGGCACTGGGGCGCGGGACCCGGCAAGAAGGTCGCGATCGTCGGACTCGGCGGGCTCGGCCACGTGGGCGTGAAGATCGCGCACGCACTGGGTGCGGAGGTGACCGTGGTGTCCCAGTCGCTGAAGAAGATGGAGGACGGTCTGCGGCTCGGCGCCGACCACTATCACGCGACCAGCGACCCGCAGACCTTCCGGGAACTCCGCAGCACCTTCGACCTGATCCTGAACACCGTGTCGGCGAATCTTCCGATCGGCAAGTACCTGGGCATGCTCGCCCTCGACGGCACACTCGTGGAACTCGGTCTCCCCGAACATCCGATCGAGGTCCCGGCGGGCGCGCTGATCGGCAAGCGGCGCAGTTTCGCGGGTTCGATGATCGGCGGCATCGCGCAGACCCAGGAGATGCTGGACTTCTGCGCCGAGCACGGCATCGGCGCCGAGATCGAGGTGATCTCCGCCGACCGGATCAACGAGGCCTACGACCGCGTCGTGGCGTCGGATGTGCGCTACCGCTTCGTGATCGACACCTCGACGCTGTAGGGGTGTGCGTCATGTTTGCGGCCTGAATCCGGTGGGCACCCGTCGAGGGAGTCGACGTGCCCCGACGACAGGCAAGGAGGCCGCGCATGAATTCGACCCGATTCCGCGAGCTGGCAACTGCAACCGGTCCGTTCGCCACCATCTACATCGACGACTCGCACAACACCGAGGACGCCGCCCACACGATGGAACTCCGGTGGCGAGCCCTGCGGGAGGAACTCGAGTCGGCGGGGGCCGACGCGGCGGTGGTGGAGTCGATCGGCAATGCCCTGCTCGACGGGGCGCCGGCCGTCGGGCCCAGTGGCCGTGCGGTGATCGCCGGTCCCGACGGTGTCCTCCTCGACCAACACCTCATCCGACCACCGGTCACATCCGTGGCACGGTATTCGCCGGTGCCCTACCTGGTTCCGCTGGTCGAACACGGCACGAGTGCCCCGAGACACGTGATCGCCGCGGTCGATCACGCCGGCGCCGACATCGAGCTCTTCGAAGCCGGCGGATCCTCGTTGATGCGCGAAAGCGTTGAGAAAGAGGGCTATCCGATCCACCACGCCGCCGGTGCGGAATCGCCCGGGTATGGGGACCCGCAGCAGCGCAGCGACGAGCAGAACCGCAAGAACATTCGTCAGATCGCCGACCGGCTGACCGCGATCGTCGACTCGGACAACCCCGAGCTCGTGTTCGTGATCGGTGAGCTCTCGTCGATGTCGGATCTGCGTTCAACGGCTCCCGAGCGGCTCGCCGAGCGACTGGTCGACCTCCAACTCGGCGCCCGGGACAGCGGCATCGCCGACGACGACGTCCGCAAGGCGGTGACCACCGAACTCGAGCTGCGCCAGAATCGCACGATGGCCGACGCGGCGGAGAGTCTGCAGGCAGGACTCGGGCATCGCCCGGCCGTCGCGGTCGAAGGACTGACGGCCGTGTGCGGGGCGTTGCGTAACGGCGAGGTCGAGACGCTGATCATCGGCGACCTCGGCGATGCGACGGTCTTCGACGGCGGAGACGCCGCGGGGGGCCTCGCCACGATCGCGCCGACGGCGGAGAACCTCTCTGAGCTGGGCCTGGCCCCGGAACGTACGCTGCGTGCCGACGAGGCCCTGCCGGTGGCGGCGGTTCTCACCGGCGCCGATCTGGTCCGGATCGACGAGCGCGTTGCCCCGCGCGACGGGATCGGAGCGGTCCTTCGCTATGCGCCGAGGACGTCCGCCGACGACTGAGACGGGGTGAGTGCTGGTGGCGGCGATCGTCGTCTTGTCGGTCGTTCTGCGTCAACGCGGTTCGGCCGAGTCCGAGCCGGTGGCCGATCCACATCTGGCGACCGGGGCGTGATCGCGTTTACGTCTTGCCGTCACCGGGAAAACGGACATGCGACAGAGGCTCCATCGCGAGACACCGACCGAAGGATCGATGAATCTGATGTCTGAGGAATTGCCCATGGAACCAGCCGAAACCGGCACGCCCGAGGCGACGCCGGATGATGCTCGACGCAAGGTCGACGAACTCGAGGAGCGGACCGTCGACGAACCCGACACGGACGAGCAGGTGGACCCTTCCGCCGCCACCGCCCGCGACGACGAGGACAACCCGGACTCCCCTGCGGCGGGGGAGTCCGAGCCGCCGGACTGAGGCCCCGCCTGATCATGACGGCAGAGACGCACATGACCACCGAGAACGACGATCCGCGGCGCGCCGGAGCGCTGCGGATCGTCGCCGAACACGGTCTTCCGGCCGCCCTGATCGAGCGCGGTGAGGACCGCTTCGAGCAGATCGCCGACGAGCTGTCACTGGAGTACCGCGGACACACCGTCACGAGGGACACCACACTGCAGATGACGCCGCGCGGTGACTTGGAGACCGTCTGGGGCACGGATGACTCGGCCGACGAGGTGATCGTGTTCGTCACCGAGATGCCGCGGCTGTACAAGCCGCGGGACGCCGACGGCAACGATCGCAGCCCACGAAATCTCGTGGTGCTGGCCGAACTCGACCGCGAACGCAACGCCGCCGTCGTCTCGCTCCCAGCTCTCGGATCTGCTCCCCGGCGAGCGCTGCGGACCTTGATCTCGACCATCGCCGAGACGGTGACCGGTGCGGGGTCCATGCGCGAGTTCGAGGAGCAGCGCGGCATCGTCGTCATCGGCGACGGCGACACCGAATACGTGTGCGCCGAAGGCTATTCGCGTCGTCTGAAGTTGATGGCCGGGATGGTTCGGGGAAATCGACCGTGGCGGTTGATCCCAACCCTCACCGGCATGACCGCCGCAGCAGCGGCCGCGGCGTCGTTCGGCATCTTCTTCTCCACGATCTGGTCGATGGCGAATGCGTTGAGTGCGTGGCGTCTCGCCGCCATCACCCTGCTGTCGTTGGTGCTCGCCTCGCTATGGCTCATCGTCAACAATCGCCTGTGGGAACGGGTGACCGTCACCGCGAAACCGCGTGCGCGCCTCTACAACATGACGACGGTGTGCACCGTCGTGTTCAGTGCGGTGGTGCTGTACGCCGGGCTGTTCCTGGCGACACTGACGGCGGCGCTCATCGTCATCGAGGAGAACTTCCTCGCCTCGCAGCTCGGATATCCGGTGGGGCTGCGCAATTACGTGTACCTGGCGTGGTTGGCGACGTCGATGGGGATCTTCGCCGGCGCCCTCGGTTCCAGTGCCGACAGCTACGACGACGTCCTGCGGGCCACCTACGGATACCGGGAGCGACTGCGCCGCCAGGCTGCCGAGGACGCCGGTCATCTCGCGGACGACGAGAAGGCCTGAGCCGCAGGACATCAGGCAACGATCGGCAGACGATCAAGGTCGTCCGGTAGATCCGCTGCTCACTCGTACGGCGGGAAGCTGTTCTGCGACAGCAGTCGAGCGAGGTGTGCCGCGTTTCGGGCGGCGGCATGGGTGGCGGAGTCGACGGGGTCGGGAACCGAGTCGAGGTCCTTGTAGTCGCGGCCGCCCATGGCTTCGTCGTTCCAGTAGGTGTTGCCCTGTCCGGGGATCGTGAACCCGATGTCGTTGAGCGCGCCGAAGACGTCGGCGATGATCTTGTGGGCGCCGTCCTCGTTGCCGACGACACCGCACATCGCCACCTTGCCCAACATGCCGGGGCGGCCGGCGTCGTCGGTCTCGGAGATCTCGGCATCGAGACGTTCGAGAACACGCTGGGTGACGCTGGACATGTGGCCAAGCCACGTCGGGGTCGCGATCACCAGGATGTCGGCGGCGGCAACCCGTTCGAAGAGCGCGGGCCACTCGTCACCGTCGCCCATGTCTCGTTCGACTCCCGGCCGGATGTCGAAATCCACCGCCCGGACGATGTCCCCGGTCACGCCCTGCTCGGCGAGTGCGTCCAGGATGTGTCGGGCGATGAGCTCGCTGCTCGATTTAGCAGGAGAGGGTTTGAGGGTGCAGTTGATGGCGAGTGCTGTGGTCATGCCAGAAGGCGTACCCGCACCGACCCGGTTGCAACCCTGTCAGCTCGCGTGGTTCTCGGCGAGCATCGCCAGCCGTTTCAGGCATTCGTTGAGGCGCGGCGACATGACGGTTTCCTGGATGGTCGGCGGAATCCATCTGAGCGGCGGGGTCTCCACGAACTCCTCCATGCCGATGAGGGAACCGTCACCGTCCTTCTCGATCGTCATGCGGATTCGTGCGCGACCGAAAGGCCACCCGGCGGCCGACAATTCGAGAAGCCCGGCCTTCGACTCGACGGATTCTGTCTCGTCGTTGAGCAGGGCCGGCCACACCCCCGCCGAGTGATAGATCTTCGATCCGGGTTGCGGCCATGTGTGGTCGACGTTGCGGATGCGGGAGGCCCCGACGACCCACGAGGCGTACAGCCAGCCGTTGGACAGCACTGACCAGACCTGCGCCGGTGTGGCACTCGTATGACGTTCGACTCGGTTCATGCTCCGCTGCTCCGTTCAGTGGTGGTTGTCGGTCTTGGTCAGTCGTCGGATGATGTTGCGGTCGAATGCTCTTCGCGGGAATCCGCGGAACCCGTCCGAGGCGAGGGCGGCACGCGCGGCATTGTTGCCACAGGCGCCGTGGACCCCGCCACCGGGGTGCGCTCCCGACCCCGCCAGGTAGAGGCGATCCACCGGCGTCGACGCACCGCCCAGGTTCGGCGTCGGGCGGAAGATCAACTGCTGGAACAGTTGTGCCGTACCGCCGTTGACCGTCCCGTGGACGAGATTGGCGTCGGCGGCCTGCAGGTCGTGTGGGGTCTGGACGTGCCGTCCCACGATGAGGTCGGAGACACCGGGCGCGTGGGCTTCGAGGACGGCGTCCATCCTGCGAGCCAGCAGCTGGGCCGCCTCGTCGTCGGTCACTCCGCGCGGGAGATGGCTGTAGGACCAAGCGCTTTCGGTGCCCGCGGGGGACCGGCCCGGGTCCGCGGTGGTCATCTGGCCAAAGAGCAGGAACGGATGCTCCGGGACACGGCCGGTTTCGATGTCGGCGGTCCCGTAGGCGATGTTGCGCGCGTCGGCGCCGAGGTGGATGGTGCCGGCTCCGCTGAGATTGGTACTGCGCCAAGGGATCTTCTCACGCAGGGCGTAGTTCACCTTGACCACCGGGGTGTCCCAGGTGAAGGTTCGCAGGTCGTCGAGGACGCGCGCGGGCACGTCGTCGGCCGACAGCAGCTCGGTGTAGAGCGTGGGCGCCGCCACGTCGGCGAGCACGGCGCGCTTCGCCGGCCATCGGCGGCCGGTACTGTCCACGACCCCGGTGGCCCGCCCGCCCTGGACGTCGATCCGGGTGACTCGGGTGTCGCAGACGACGGTCACCCCGGCGCTCTCGGCGCGGCGTCGAAGGGCCGCGGGCAGCGCGCTCGCCCCGCCCACGGGTACGGGATAACCGGTGTCCTGGCCGAGCATGGTCAGCAGGTACCCCATCAATCCGCTGCCGGGTGCGTGGAGCGGGATGTCGGCGTGCAGGGAGTTGCCGATGATGAGCAGACCGGATTTCTCGCTGTCGAAGAGTTCACGCACCATCTGATCGGCCGGCAGGATCAGGAACCGGGCCAGGCGCAGGGCGTCGGCCGTGCCGAGCGAGCGGAGGAGCGACAACAGCGCGCGGACCGGGGGGAACGGACCGAACAGGGTGTCGAGGATCGCGGGCCGGAGTTGCTGCCACTGCTCGACCAGGTCGAGCCAGGCGCGCCGGTCACGCTCGTCGAAGGTGGCCAGATGCGCGGCCGTGTCGGCGGCATCGGGGAAGACGACCGGCGCGTTGACGTCGTCGGGCCCAGCGGGGTGGCCGAAGGCCAGCGGTGCGCGGCTCCACTCCAGACCGTGATCGGCGAGGTCGAGGTCGGCGAAGACCGGCGACGCCACCGCGAGCGGATAGAAGGCGCTGAACAGGTCGGTGACGTAACCGGGGGTGATCTCGGCGCTCCGGACTGCGCCGCCGACCTCGGGCTGCGCTTCGAGGAGCGTGACATCCCAGCCCGCATCGGCGAGCCGGATCGCGGCGATGAGCCCGTTGTGGCCGGCCCCGACGACCACTGCATCCGACACACTCAACGGTCGACTCCCCTCGTCCGTATCGATCTCACCCGGCCGATGTGCTCCGGGCCGGTACGCCACGCTGTCCGGTGCGCGGGTTACCCGCGGCCCCCGACCGTAAACGCCGACGATGCGCGGGCGGTGGACGCGCGGGTCGAGGTGCAGCCGTGCCCGGCGATTCTGTGCGATGTGTAGCGCCGGGGCAAGCGGGTAGTCCGCACGGGTGACGAACTGGTCTGAACTCCGGTCGCTGCGCCTGCACCCGGCGTTTCCGCCCGCGCGACTGTGGCATCCGCAGGTCTCCGATGGCCGGCTTCGTCGGCGCTGCGCCGGGCGGCCGGTGGTGATCACCGGTGCCGGGGCGGGGATGGGCCGGGCACTCGCGCGGCGGTTCGGTCGTGCGGGTGTCGAGGTGTTCCTGAGCGATGTCGACCTTCCGGCGGCGCGGGAGACGGTGCGGTTGTGCGACGCCGGTGCCCGGGTGCATCTCGACGAGGTCGATGTGTCCGACGCCGATGCGATGACCGCATATGCCGACGCCGTCGTCGGTCGGTCCGGCCCGCCGGCCATGGTGTTCAACAATGCCGGGATCACGATGGTGGCGGGCGTTCTCGAGGAGGACGACGAATACGCGCGGCGGATCATGGCCGTGAACCTCGGCGGCGTCGTGAACGGCACCGTGGCCTTCCTCCCTCATCTACAGGCGGCCGGCGGCGGGTCGATCGTGAACACCTCCAGCGCCTTCGGATTCCTCGGTTGCCCCACGCAGTCGGCGTACTCCGCCTCGAAGTTCGCCGCGCGCGGCTACTCCGAGACCATCCAGCTACAGCTACGTGCCGAAGGGTCCGACGTTCGGGTGCACAGTGTCCATCCCGGCGTCGTGCACACCGAGATCGCGGCCCGCGCGTTGTACGTGACGCCCGGGGTGCGGGACTTCGTGACGCGGGGGTTCAACCGTCGCCTGCCCGGTACGCGGCCGGATGCCGCGGCAGCGGCGATCCTGCACGGGGTCCTGAGCGGCCGGGACCGCATTCCGGTCGGCCTCGACGCGCGAGCACTCGACGTCGGTGTCCGCGTCCTGGCCGGAGCGGTGCAGCGCCCGATCGCGACGCTGACCGGTCCGGTGTTCCGACGCATGCTGGGCGAGGCCGCGCTTGCCGGTTCGGCGCCGGCCGTCGTCCGGACCTGACAAGGCGAACCGTCGTCGGGCCCGACGACGGTCCGCTGTGTCCCGCTCAGTCGTTGTGCGAGGCCAGGTTCCGGGTGGCCGGACCTTCGAGGACCTCGCCGGTGTGGCTGAATCGCGAACCGTGCAGCGGGCAGTCCCAGGACTGCTCGGCGTCGTTCCACCGCAGCACGCCGTAGAGGTGTGTGCACAGCGGCGCGACGGACCGCGTCTGGCCCTGCACGGTGCACACGCCCTCGGGCTTCACGCCGGAACGCCCGACGCTGCCGTCGCCTTCCTTCGGTGCATCGTCGGTCGGCTTCAGCAGCGACAGGTAGCCGGCGGCCATGTATCCCGCGACCTGCGCGTTGGCCGACACCGCCGAGGCCAGCGAGCCGGGGCGGCTGATCTCGGTCGTGCGCCACGGGCGCAGGGTCGTGGACCACTGCGGTTCGGAACCGAGGATGCGTCCCGTCATTGCGAGCGCCGCGGCGACGCCGTTGGTCAGGCCCCACTTGGCGAAGCCGGTCGCCACCTGCACCGAGACGACGCCCGGCAGAATCGGTCCGACATAAGGCAATTCGTCGATCGTCGTGTAGTCCTGAGCCGACCAGCGCGCGACCATCTGTGCCGAGGGGAAGTGCTTCTGGGTCCAGCTGATCAGGTCGAGGACATGCTGTCGCTCGGACTTCGTCCGGCCCACCTCGTGTCCGAAGCCGCCGACCATGAGCAGTTCGCGGTCGTAGCCGGGCCGGGAAACCGTCCGCAGTGAGACCGACGGGTTGTCGGAGCCGAGGTACATCTCGCGGGGGATGTCCCCGTCGACGGTGAACGCCGCGGCGTAGGACCGCTGGGGATGGACCCGGGCGAAGTAGCCGCCACGGTCGAGGAAGGGCTGTCCGGTGGCGATGACCACCGAGTCGGCACGGACGTCACCGGCGTCGGTCGAGAGGACGTTCGGTGAGCCGTGGCGGAGGCCCTGCACACGGACGCCCTCGTAGAAGTGGCCGCCGTGTGCGCGCAGGTCGTCGGTCAGGGCACGGAGCACGACCATCGGGTCGATCTGGGCCTGACCGTCGAGGCGAATGGCAGTGCGGACGTCGAAGGGCAGCTCGGGGCAGTCGACGTGTTCGACGGGCAGGTCATGCGCGCGGCAGGCTTCGAACTCCTTCTCCACCGACTTCGCGCCGGACGCGGTGGCGGCGAAGGTGAGGGCCGCGCGTTCGTCGACCTGCAGGCCGCGGTGTTCGAGATAGTGGCGCAACCAGGCCTGTCCCTCGCGGTTGGCCTCGACGTAGTCCTGTACGGCCGAGTGGCCGTGGCGGCTCGCGATCGACGACAGTCGAGTGCCCTGGAGCAGCGAGAGCTTGCCGGTGGTGTGGCCGGTCGCCGCGGCACCCATGTGCCGGGCTTCGAGGACCGCGACCGACTGGCCCGCGCGGGCCAGCAGCAGCCCGGTCGTGAGACCGGTGATGCCACCTCCGACGATGACCTGGTCGAATCTGTCGACGACGTCGATGGGCATCGTCTCCGGGCGGACATCGGGCAGGTACTCGGGGGCTGCCTCACCTGCGGGGTCGAACCAGAGGGTTTTCATGCTGACCGGGTTTGCCCTCGCCGGAGGCGATCAAACATCGGGGCCGGAGACGATCAAACATCGGAGCCGGCGGGCCGCCGAGCATTTCGGTTGGCGCACTCGCAGGGTAGGGTTTTCGACTGGGAATCGAAAACACATCCGGGGTGTTGCCCGGAGGGCCGGCGGCACCCTGAGCCGCGGCGAGAGGCGGTTGACATGAGCGGGTTGACTCGCGGACTGACCGGGACCGAGGAGACGGTCCGCGCCGACCTCGTGGTGGTGGGTGCCGGAATCGCCGGACTGACGGCGGCGCTGTGGGCCGCCCACGAGGGGCTCCGGGTAGTCGTGCTCAACAAGGGGCCGGGCTGGGACGTCGCGAATGCGGAGCAACCCACGTCCACGTTCTACGCGCAGGGTGGTGTCGCGGTCGTGATGCCCGGCGCGGAGACGGGAAGCTCGGACAACGCCGATTCCGTGGACCGCCACCTCGCCGACACGGTCGCCGCCGGCGGCGGTCTCACCGATGCCGCGGCGTCGGGCCTCATCCTCGCCGACGGCTGGGACTCGGTGTCGGCCCTGATCGGCTGGGGTGCCGAATTCGACCGGGACACCGACGGTCGGCTCCTGCGCACCCGTGAGGGCGGCCACACCCGCCGGCGCATCATCCACGCCGGCGGCGACGCAACGGGGGCCGCGATCCAGCGCGCGTTGCACGAGGCCGTCCGGCAGACCGCCGGCGGAGACGTGCCGCCGATCCGGTTCCTCGACGACACGATCGCCACCGCGATCCACCTCGACGACGGCCGGGCAGTCGGTGTCGCGTGCCTGCGCGACGGCCGTCCCACGTCGGTCCTCGCCCCGACCGTGCTCCTCGCGACCGGCGGGGCGGGGCACCTCTACGCCGCCACCACGAATCCGGCGGGCGCCACCTGCGACGGCATCGCGCTGGCACTGCGCGCCGGGGCGCAGGTGGCCGATCTCGAGTTCATCCAGTTCCACCCGACGATGCTCTACACCGCGGGCGCGCGGGGTCGGCGGACCCTCATCAGCGAGGCGGTGCGCGGCGAGGGCGGACGGCTCGTCGACGTCGACGGCCGGTCGGTCACCGCGGGCGTCCACCCGATGGGCGATCTCGCTCCCCGCGACGTGGTGGCCGACGCGGTGCAGACCGCGATCGAGCTCACCGGGCACCCGTGCGTGTATCTCGACATCGCCGACGTCGGCGACTTCGAGGCCCGCTTCCCGACGGTGACCGCCGGTGTCCGCGCGGCCGGCCTCGACCCCGCGTCCGGACGGATCCCGGTCGTCCCCGGCGCGCACTATCTGTGTGGCGGGGTCGTGACCGACGAGTCGTCCCGCACCGCGGTCGACGGGTTGCTCGCGGCCGGCGAAGTCGCGCGCACCGGGCTGCACGGCGCCAACCGGCTGGCATCGAACAGCCTGCTGGAAGGCCTGGTGATGGGCCGTCGCGCGGCCGCCGTGGCAGTCGCGCGTCGCGAGATCCCGGTCCCCGAACGCGCCGAACGGAAGGTCGAGCGGCCGGTCCCCGTCCTGGACCGCGAGCAGCTCCAGAACATGATGACGCGACACGTCGCGCTACGACGGTCGGCCGCAGGTCTCACCGAAGTCGCCGCGACGCTCGCCGCCGCGCCGCGTCGGACGGCCGACTCGGTACGCGACATCGAGGACGCGGCACTCACGCTCACCGCGTCCGCGGTCGTCGCCGCCGCTGCCGCGCGTACCGAATCCCGCGGAGCGCATGTCCGCACGGATTTCCCGTTGACCGCCGATGTGGCGGAGTCGCGGGTGTTCCGGATCATCGACGGCGAACTGCGGGAGGCCCGTCCCGTAGGCCTGCCCGGCTGAGCGGACCGGTCAAGTCGACGCCTCCGGGGTGCTGTCGGAGATAGATTGACCCCGATGACCCAGATCTCCGCAGACGGTTCGGGGCCCGAGGGCGGCCCCGATCACGACGACCCGGATTCCCGCGCCCCTGTTCCCGGGGGCCCGGAACGAATCACCCTCGAGCTCGGACACATCACCCTGCATGCGCTCGCGTGGGGTCCCGCGGCCGGTCCGGTGGTCGTGTGCCTGCACGGATTTCCCGACTCGGCATGGACGTGGCGGCACCTCGGGCCCGAACTCGCCGGCGCCGGGTACCGCGTGGTCGCCCCGTTCACACGCGGTTACGCACCGTCGGAGATACCGGAGGACAACGACTTTCACGTTGCGGCGCTGGCCTACGATGCGCTGGCGGTTCATCGCGCGGTCGGAGCCGGCCCCGACGCCGTCCTGATCGGGCACGACTGGGGCGCGATGACGGCGAACGCGGTGGCGCACCGCGACGACAATCCGTACGCGCGGGTGATCTCGATGTCGGTCCCGCCGGTTCCGGCGGTCCGGCGCTCGATCGGCGGTGGGGTCGACGGCGTCAAGACGCTCGCGCGTCAGGCGGTGATGAGCTGGTACATCGCGTTCAATCAGCTGCCGTGGTTGCCCGAACGGACTCTCGACCGCCTCATCCCGCTCCTGTGGCGCCGCTGGCTGCTCGATTCGGCGGCGACTCCTGTCCGGCCCGACCACCGACTGGACGTCGACCACGCGCTCGCGGCGCTGCCCACACGTGCCCATCGGACAGCTGCGCTCGGGTACTACCGCGCACTCCGCAGGCTGCGGACCCATCCTCGGTACGCCGCGTTGCGGAACGACTGGCTGGGCGAACCACGTTCTCCCACATTGTATTTGCATGGTGCAGACGACGGGTGCATGCAGTCGCGTCTTGCGGACACGGTCCGCGAGGTGTTGCCGGCGGGCAGTGCGGCCGCGGTCGTCGCCGGGGCGGGCCATTTCCTGCACCTCGACCAGCCGGACGAGGTGAACGCGAGGATCCTCGCGTTCCTCGGTTCGGACGCGCGGGGCCAAGAGGGTGGCACCGGACCGGCCCGCTTCGTACACTGACCCGCGGGATCTTCACCACACCGTGGCCACCGGGGGAGGGCCACCGCAGAAGCGCATGCCGGGGGGGCTTGCCACCGGGCGGCAGGAAGCCGACGGGTACGAGAAGACGACCGTGCGCTCCACACGGGTGTGGTCGCGCGAAGATCTCGCGGCGATGCAAGGCATGAAGGGGAGTCCGTATGAACGGCGAAGGCTGTTGGTCGACGGTGGTGTGCCGGCCGACCGAACGCGCGGCGCTGGGGCTGTCGGGTGACTCCGATTGGTTGCTGCAATGCCGTCTGGCGATCGGCCATCGGGGTAATCACGCCACCGACGCGAGCACCCACCCGCGGCACGACCGCCGGCTGTGGCTCGAGTGGAACGACTTCGACGACCGCGCGCAGTCGCTCATCGAACGCAATCCGTGCCCGGTCCCGTCCCCGGAGGGCGCCGGATGCGTGTTCTTCGCCGGGCACGGCGGCCCGCACTTCTATGCGCGCAGCAACGGCCACGCACCGTCGGTGATGACCGGCGCGAGCGCTTCCAACCCGCAGACCGTCGCGCCTGATCACGCCGTCGACCCGCTGCGTCAGCCGCCGCAGATGGGTTCGTCACGGATGGGTTCGCACCGCCTGCCCGACTCGCACCCGGCTGCCCTGCCGACGCAACCCCCGGCGGCCGAGCCCGAACCGAACGAGTACCGCGGCGGACGCCGGTCGACCAATGCCGAGCCGCTGGCCGCCGAGGACTACCACGGCCGACGCCACCGGACCGACGGCTACGACGTCGCCTACTCGCCGGCGCCGGACCCCGGCAGATCGTTCGACGGACAGGCAGGCAGCGGCCAGGCCGGCCCGTCCGTCCGTGTCCCGAATTCGGAGACGACGGGCATCGCGCCGCGGAACGTCCCGGCCGTGCGCGTGCCCGACCCCACCGCTCCGGCATTCGACGCGGCGCGTGTTGCCGCCATCGGGGACGCACTCGACGAGGTCGCCGCCGCCCTGGCCAAACTGGCCGCAGCACTCCGCTCGTAGGGGTATCCGAAAAGCCACGAGACCGCTGGTTCTCAGAGAGCAGTAGTTGGGCTGCTCCGAGCACAACGGGTTCGTTCCGCATACGGTAGGGGGGTACCGTTTCGGGTTCGGCGGTGGTATACCTGGTCGGGCATACCCTTGAGGGGTATCCGGACGGGAGAATCATGGACGAGCACCAGCACGGCTACATCGGCCGGAAGGATGACTATCTGCGCCGCCTGAAGCGCATCGAAGGTCAGGCGCGCGGTCTGCAGCGGATGGTGGAGGAAGACACCTACTGCATCGACATCCTGACGCAGGTGTCGGCGATGACCAAGGCGCTGCAAGCGGTCAGCCTCGGGCTCCTCGAAGAGCACATGGCTCACTGCGTCGTGCATGCCGCGCAGGAGAGCGACGAGGCCGGCAAGGCCAAGGTCGACGAGGCCATGGCCGCGATCACCCGCCTGGTCAAGTCCTGACCGTCCTTCCTGATCCATCCCCGTTGACTTCGACGATCCGAGGAGTATCCGCATGAGCACCACCAGCACCTACACCGTCACCGGCATGACCTGCGGCCACTGTGCCGCGTCCGTTCGCGAGGAGATCGAGGCGCTGCCGGGCGTGACCAGTGTCGAGGTCACCGTCGACGACGGCTCGGTGCGGGTCGCGGCCGACCGTGAACTCGGTCGAGACGAGGTCGCGGCCGCCGTCACCGAAGCCGGCTACGCACTGGTCTGACCATGAGATCCGTTGCCACCGGGCCCCTGGCCTACGTCGTCGCGCTGATCGCGGTCTTCGTGATCGCGTTCGGCGTCGGGCGTGCGTGGGGCCCCGACGTGGAGCCGGTGACTCACGACGCACCGTCACACGGCGTCGTCACCGGCGAACCGACATCCGACCCGCATGAAGGTGGTCACCCATGACCGCGAGTACCGGACAACTGGTCGACCTCGACATCACCGGCATGACCTGCGCGTCCTGCGCCAACCGCATCGAGCGCAAGCTCAACAAGATCGACGGTGTGACCGCGTCGGTGAACTACGCGACCGAACGTGCCCACGTCGAGGTACCTGCGGGTCTGGCGCCCGGCGACCTCGTCGAGGTGGTCCGCGCGGCCGGCTACGACGCATCGCCGATCGTGCCCGATTCGTCGGCCTACGCTCCGGAACACCCGGGAGCGGGGTCCGGCGATCCCGAATTGGACGGTCTCCGGCAGCGCCTGATCGTCTCCGCGATCCTCTCGGTGCCGGTGATCGCGCTCGCGATGATCCCGGCGCTCCAGTTCACGTACTGGCAGTGGTTGTCCCTGACGCTCGCCGCGCCGGTCGTCGTGTGGGGGGCCTACCCGTTCCACCGCGCAGCGTGGATCAACCTGCGCCACGGCGCCACGACGATGGACACCCTCGTGTCCGTCGGCACCCTCGCGGCGTTCGGATGGTCGCTGTACGCGCTGTTCCTCGGCACCGCGGGCACGCCCGGGCTCACCCACGGATTCGACCTGCTGCCCCAGCGGACCGACGGATCGTCGCACATCTACCTCGAGGCCGCGGCCGGCGTCACGACCTTCCTACTGGCCGGCCGCTATTTCGAGAAGCGCGCCAAGCGGCGGGCCGGTGACGCACTCGCCGCGCTGATGGACCTTGGGGCCAAGGACGTCGTCGTCCGACGGTCCGACGGTGCCGAGTCCCGAATCCCCATCGCGCAGTTGGCGGTCGGCGACGAGTTCGTGGTCCGGCCCGGTGAGAAGATCGCCACCGACGGAGTCGTCGTCGACGGTGCGTCGGCGGTCGACGCGTCGATGGTGTCCGGCGAATCCGTACCGGTCGAGGTCACCTCCGGCGACTCGGTGGTCGGCGCGACCGTCAACACCAGCGGTCTGCTCGTCGTGCGTGCGACCGCTGTCGGTTCCGACACCGCGCTCGCCCAGATGGCCCGCATGGTGACGGCGGCGCAAGAGGGCAAGGCCGACGTCCAGCGACTGGCCGACCGGATCTCGTCGGTGTTCGTCCCGATCGTGATCGCGATCTCGCTTGCGACCCTGGGCTTCTGGCTCGGCGTGGCGTCCACGACCGACTTCGCCGGTGGCGATGTGACCTTCGCGTTCACCGCCGCCGTCGCGGTCCTCATCATCGCGTGCCCGTGCGCGCTCGGACTCGCCACTCCGACGGCCCTGATGGTCGGTACCGGTCGAGGGGCACAGCTGGGCATCCTGCTGAAGGGCCCGGAGGTGTTGGAATCGACGCGACGCGTCGACACGATCGTGCTGGACAAGACCGGCACCGTGACGACGGGTGAGATGTCGCTGTCCGGGATCACCGTGGCCGACGGCTATGCGCGCGAACAGGTCCTGGGCTGGGCGGCATCGGTGGAGTCGGGATCGGAACACCCGATCGCGGCGGCCATCGTCGACGCGGGACGCGACCACATCGACGCCCGCGTCCGAGATTTCGTGTCCACGCAGGGCGCCGGTGTCGCCGGGATCGTCGGCGACCGGTTCGTGACAGTGGTGTCGCCGAACACGATCGACGCGCCGCTACCACCGTCGCTCGACGATGCGGTGGTCGTCGCGGAGTCCGACGGCGCAACCGCGGTCGTCGTCCTGATCGCTGAGCATTCCTCCGAAGAACCTGCCGGACAACCTGTTCCCGTCGCGGTTCTCGTGGTGGCGGACCAGGTCAAACCCTCATCGGCCGCGGCGATCTCCGAGTTCCGGCGACTGGGTCTGACTCCGATGTTGCTCACCGGCGACAACGAGGGCGCCGCCCGGGCCGTGGCGTCGAGCGTCGGCATCGACGACGTCACCGCCGGGGTCAGTCCGAAGCGGAAGCTCGAGGTCATCGCCGAACTGCAGGAGCAGGGCCACGTGGTGGCGATGGTCGGGGACGGGATCAACGACGCCGCGGCGCTCGCGCAGGCGGATCTCGGCCTCGCGATGGGTACCGGCACCGACGTCGCGATGGCCGCCAGCGATCTGACGATCGTGAGCGGTGACCTGCGCGCGGTGGCCGATGCCATCGCCCTGGCGCGTCGAACCCTCGGCACCATCAAGGGAAACCTGTTCTGGGCCTTCGGGTACAACGTCGCCGCCATCCCGCTGGCCGCCGCCGGGATGCTGAATCCCATGATCGCCGGCGCGGCCATGGCGCTCTCGTCGGTGTTCGTCGTCGGCAACAGCCTGCGACTCCGCGGGTTCACGCCGCGGCGCTGAGTGGAAACCGCCCTCGCCGGCGACGCCGACGACTCTTCGTCGTCTGTGGTCCGCCGGCGGGCGGTTTTCGACCGGGTGCCCGACCGTCAGGCGCTGGTGGCGACCCGTGCCGCCGCGTGCCGCCCGGCGCGCCGGCCGAAGTAGGAGCCCTCGCCCAATTGCGTTCCGCTGCAGTATCCCTTGCAGTCCTGCGCGATGTTGGTGGCACTCGCCCCGGCGGCGTAGAGCCCGCGGATGACGGTGCCCGACTCGTCGAGCACCTCACCGTCGAGTGACGTCGCCATACCGCCCATGGTGAACCCGGCGTACATGGCCTTGCCGAGGGACAGGTCGTAGGCCGCCCACGGTCCGGTGTCCTGGGGCTCGAGGAACTCGGGTGCCTTGTGGAAGTCGGGGTCTTCCTTCTTCGCGGCGTTCTCGTTGTAGCGGGCCATGGTCGCCTGCAGCTTGCCCTCGGGGATTCCGAGGTCCCGCTCCATCTCCTCGATGGTCTCCCAGCCGTCGATCAACGGGACCAGGTAGTTCTGCTTCTCGTTCATGTGCGACTCGTTGACGATGAGATAAGCCACCGAATCAGGTTGCTCGAGAACGAATCCCGATGTCCGCGCATGGTAGGAGTCCTCGGTGACGAACCGCTCGCCGAATTTGTTCACGATGACGCCCATGACCATGCTGGCGGGCGGGTAGATCGGCGCGGTGATGAACGCCTTGTCCATGTATTTCAGTGCGGCGCCGACCGATCGGCCCATGCGCAGGCCGAGGCCGTCGTCGTAGGTGTTGCCGAGCACGAACGGCTTCTCGGCGAGATGCGGGGTGTGTTCGGCGACCATGTCGGGGTTCATCACGAAACCGCCGGCGGCGATGATCACCGAGTCCGCGCGGATGACGCCCTCGGCGTCGGGCGTCTTCCACGTCACGCCGACGACCGCACCCTGCTCGTCGACGACCAACTGGCGGGCGCCGGTCTCATACCGGACCTCGGCACCCAGCTCATCGAGGCGGGTGACGAGCAGATCGATGACCAGCTTCGCGCCCCCGGTCTCCCCGGGGACCGGGACCTTGTGGCCGCGCGGTGCGGGGACGGCCTGGTTCTTGAACGGCCAGACCTTCTCGTTGCCGGTGAACATCAGTCCCTCGGTGCCGGGCTGGATCACGGCCTTCTCCGGATAGAAGCTGCGCTCGAAGGTGAAGCCGAGCCCTTCGAGCCAGTTGAAGTGGTCCACACTGTCGACGCAGTAGGCGTGGATCTTGTCGGCCTCGGGTTCGATCGACACGGCGGTGAGATACTTCTCCATCTCTTCGACGGAGTCGTCCTGGCCCGTGGCCTGCTGTACCGCGGTCCCGCCGCCGAGGTAGAAGAACCCACCGGAGAGCGAGGTGGTGCCGCCGGGCGCGGCGGCGCGCTCGAGCAACAGCACACGCGCGCCGTTGGCAGCGGCCTCGGCGGCGGCGCATCCGCCGGCGATGCCGAATCCGATCACGACGACGTCGACCTCGTCGGAGAACTCGCTCACCGAATCGACTGCGACAGTCTCGGGGATCTCGGTGCTGGTAGCCATGCCGCTCAGATTAGCGGACAAACTAGAACCTGTTCTAGTCTTGGTAACGATTCGTCGACGGGGTGCCGTCGGTGGTCACCGCCCGGTCTCGGACCATCAGACGCACGGCATATTCACAGGGTTCTCCGGTACCAAGGGATATGGCCTCCATCACGACGCGTCACGCATCCTCGCCGGCTCCTGCGCTGGCGGGCGTGGTCGCAGTCGGCGCGGCTCTCGCCGCGGGCGAACTGGCCGCCGTCCCGATCTCGCCCGACTCCTCCCCGTACTTCGCGGTCGGATCGTCGGTCGTCGACCATTCGCCCGAGGCCGTACGCAAGTGGGCCATCGAGACGTTCGGCGTCAACGACAAGCTCGCACTGTTCATCGGGATGGGCATCATCATCGCGGTACTCGCGGCGGCATGCGGATACCTCGAACGACGACGACCTCCGCTCGGCTCGGTGATCATCGGAGCCTTCGGGGTGGTCGGGATGCTGGCCGCACTCAACCGTCCCGATGCCGGTTGGACGCACGCACTGCCGTCGATCATCGCCGGCGTCGTCGGGATCGTCGTGCTGCGCGTCCTCATCGCGCAGCTACGTCCCAAGGGGGCGGAGTCCCCCGAGGCGGATCCCGACGCCGCGGGCGACGAGCCCACATCGGCTGTGCGGTCGGGTTTCTCGCGCCGCTTCGTGCTCACCGCCGGCGGTATCGCGGCCGCCGCGGTGGTCGTCGGTGTCGTGGCCCGGCGAGTGCTCGCCGACACTGCGGGCGTCGTCGCCGACCGTGCCCGAGTGCTGTTGCCGCGTGCGGCGAGCCAGGCGCCGCCGATCCCGGCCGGTGCGCAGCTCGAGCTCTCGGGTGCAACCCCGTTCATGACCAGCAACGCCGACTTCTACCGCATCGACACCGCGTTGCAGGTTCCGACGCTCACGACCGACGAGTGGCGACTGCGAATCCACGGTGACGTCGACCGTGAGGTGACCCTGTCCTGGGATGACCTGCTCGCCATGCCGATGACCGAGCGGATCATCACGCTCGCCTGCGTGTCGAACGAGGTCGGCGGCGATCTCGTCGGCAACGCCAAGTGGCTGGGGGTGCCGATGCGCGAGGTCCTCGACCTCGCCGGGGTGAGGCCCGGGGCGGACATGCTGCTGTCCACGAGCGTGGACGGATGGACTTGCGGCACTCCGATTTCGACGGTCACCGACGGGCGCGACGCGCTTCTCGCCGTCGGGATGAACGGCTCGCCGCTTCCCCTCGAGCACGGATACCCGGTCCGGCAGGTGGTGCCGGGACTGTACGGGTACGTCTCGGCGACCAAATGGGTCATCGACTGGGAGATCACGCGGTTCTCCGAGGCCAAGGCCTACTGGACGACCCGCGGGTGGTCAGCGCTCGGCCCGATCAAGATGGCGTCGCGCTTCGACCGTCCGGCCGATGGCACCGAGCATCCGGCCGGGGAGGTCGTCGTGGCCGGCACCGCATGGGCCCAGCACACGGGCGTCGAGCGCGTCGAGGTGCGCGTCGACCAGGGGCCATGGCAACCCGCGGAGTTGACGACGGAGTACAGCATCGACACGTGGCGGCAATGGCGGTTCGCCTGGCAGGCGACCAAGGGCAACCACACCCTCGAGTGCCGGGCGATCGACAAGCAGGGCAAGCCGCAGATCGAGCGCTATCAGGCACCGGCACCCGACGGCGCGAGCGGACTCGACGACCGCACCTACACCATCGTCTGAGGCGGTACGGAGCCCGAGGCCGGAAAGACTCAGCAGGCCGGCGGGACGACACCTGTACAGACATGTGTCCAGAAATGGCGAAAACCGCAGCGTCAAGGGTGGAGTGAGGTATCTGACTCACCTGAGCTGTCGCTGAGAGCGCATGTTATGTTCATCGCACCTTTATGTGAGCCGGGTGACAGCCATCCTGTCCCATCCGAGCACCTCGTGACCTGCGTCAGGTCGTCCGCTGCGCCCACACATGGCGGAGCTGCACGATCTGGAAGCGGGTCACCTCGTTGACAAGACGCGCCGAGTCCTGGCGCCGAACCGCGGCGCTGCTCGATGGCGCCGGACCAGACAGGTGAGATAGATGACAGTGGGTGTCGTGCGCGAGACGGCCGAGGGAGAGCGCCGGGTGGCGCTGGTCCCGAAGGTCGTCGCCGCGCTGGTGGGCAAGGGTGTGCCCGTCGTGGTGGAGTCGGGGGCCGGTCTCGGCGCCCTGATCCCCGACGAGGCGTACACCGAGGCCGGTGCGACGATCGGCGATCCATATGGGTCCGATGTGGTCCTGAGGGTGTCGCCGCCGTCGGATGCGGAGATCGCGAAGCTGCGGAGCGGGCAGAAGCTGATCGGCTTTCTCGCGCCGCGCAACGCCGACAATCAGATCGCCACGTTGCGGGAAGCAGGCGTGGAGGCGTACGCGGTGGAAGCCATTCCGCGTATCTCGCGCGCCCAGGTGATGGACGCGCTGAGTTCGCAGGCGAATGTCGCAGGTTACAAGTCGGTCGTGGTGGCCGCGGATGTGTCGACGCGGTTCTTCCCGATGCTGACCACGGCGGCCGGCACGGTGAAGCCGGCGACGGTGCTGGTCCTGGGTGTCGGTGTGGCCGGGCTGCAGGCCTTGGCCACGGCCAAGCGTCTGGGTGCGCGGACCACCGGTTACGACGTGCGTCCCGAGGTCGCCGAGCAGGTCCGTTCGGTCGGCGCGCAGTGGCTCGATCTGGGCATCGACGCCGCCGGTGAGGGCGGGTACGCCCGTGAGCTCACCGACGACGAGCGAGCACAGCAGCAGCAGGCCCTCGAAGACGCGATCAAGGGTTTCGACGTGGTGATCACCACTGCGCTGGTGCCGGGTCGTCCGGCTCCGCGCCTGGTGACCGCGGCTGCGGTCGAGGGTATGAAGCCGGGCAGTGTCGTCGTCGACCTCGCCGGTGAGACCGGCGGAAACTGCGAGCTGACCGAGCCGGGTCAGACCGTCGTCAAACACGACGTCACCATCGCCGCACCGCTGAACCTGCCTGCCACGATGCCCGAGCATGCCAGCGAGCTGTACTCGAAGAACCTGCTGGCGCTGATCGAGCTGATGCTCGACGACAACGGCTCCATCACACCGGATTTCGACGACGAGGTCGTCGCGGCCGCGTGTGTCACCCGTACCGAGCAGGAGGTGTCTGCCTGATGTATGCCGGTCTTCTCGCGAATCTCGCGATCCTGGTGCTCGCCGGGTTCGTCGGCTTCGCTGTCATCTCCAAGGTCCCCAACACCCTGCACACCCCGTTGATGTCGGGCACCAACGCCATTCACGGCATCGTCGTGTTGGGCGCACTGGTCGTGCTGGGCAAGTTGCCCGCCGACGCCGGCTGGGGTGTGCGCATCATCGCGTTCGTCGCGCTGGTGTTCGGCACGCTCAACGTCATCGGTGGCTTCGCGGTCACCGACCGGATGCTGGGCATGTTCAAGGGTAAGAAAGAGGTGGCCAAGTGAACGGCTCCCCAGAGACTTCTGTGTCACAGCTGGTACTCGCGGCGGGCGCGCACACCCCGAGTGAGGGCGTCGGCTACCTGGTGACCGCGCTCTACATCGTCTCGTTCTCCCTGTTCATCTACGGTCTGATGGGTCTGACCGGACCGAAGACCGCGGTGCGTGGCAACTGGATCGCCGCCGTGGGCATGGGTCTGGCGGTTGCCGCGACGCTGCTCTACGTGTGGAACGAGGGGGCGGTCGGTTCCGACGGGCACTCCACCGAGGGCGTGCCCACGATCAACTGGGTGCTCATCGCCGTCGGTCTGATTCTCGGTGTGGCGCTGGGAATCCCGCCCGCACTCAAGACCAAGATGACGGCCATGCCGCAGCTGGTGGCGCTGTTCAACGGCGTCGGTGGTGGCACCGTTGCGCTGATCGCGTGGGCCGAGTTCATCGAGACCTCCGGGTTCTCGTCGTTCCACAACGTCGAACCGGCGTCGCCGCTGGTGATCGGTTCGCTGATCGCCGCGATCATCGGGTCGGTCTCGTTCTGGGGATCGCTGGTGGCCTTCGCCAAGCTGCAGGAGATCATGCCCAAGGGGTTGGAGAAGACCTTCGTCTCCAACGCGAAGCTGTTTCAGGCCGCCAACATCGTGTTGCTGATCGTGGCGCTGGGGCTGGCGATCTACCTCGGTGTCGACGCCTCCAACGGTGGCGGCGCGAGTGTCTGGTGGATGGTCGGGGTCCTGGTCGCCGCGGGCGTGATGGGTCTGTTCGTGGTGTTCCCCATCGGTGGTGCGGACATGCCGGTGGTCATCTCACTGCTCAACGCGATGACCGGTCTGTCGGCTGCGGCCGCGGGTATCGCGCTGGACAACACGGCGTTGATCGTGGCCGGCATGATCGTCGGCGCGTCGGGTTCGATCCTGACCAACCTCATGGCCAAGGCGATGAACCGGTCGATCCCGGCGATCGTGTTCGGTTCGTTCGGTGGTGGCGATGCTGCTGCCGCGGGCGGTCCGGGTGCGGCCGGCGGCACCGTCAAGGCGACCTCGGCTGCCGACGCCGCGATCCAGATGGCGTACGCCAACCAGGTCATCGTCGTCCCGGGTTACGGTCTGGCCGTGGCGCAGGCCCAGCATGCGGTCAAGGAGATGGCGAAGCTGTTGGAGGCCAAGGGTGTCGAGGTCAAGTACGCGATCCACCCGGTCGCCGGTCGCATGCCCGGTCACATGAACGTGCTGCTGGCCGAGGCCGACGTCGAGTACGACTCGATGAAGGAGATGGACGACATCAACGGCGAGTTCAGCCGGACCGACGTCGCCATCGTCATCGGCGCGAACGACGTCACCAACCCCGCGGCGCGCAATGATCCGAGTTCGCCGATCCACGGGATGCCGATCCTCAACGTCGACGAGGCGCGATCGACCATCGTGCTCAAGCGGTCGATGAGTTCGGGTTACGCCGGCATCGACAACCCGCTGTTCTTCGCCGACGGCACCAGCATGCTCTTCGGCGACGCCAAGAAGAGCGTCGACAGCGTCATCGAGGAACTGAAGGCGCTCTAGCGTTTTCACGTTTCTCCTGAGGCCCCGGCAACCGTTCTGGTTGCGGGGGCCTCGGCTGTTTCTCGGCGGGGAAACATCTCGATACGTTGAATCGAGAGCCGTCACCTGTCAAGATGGTTATGTGTCGGGTTTTGTGTTCGTCAGCGGACGGTCGAGCCTCGATTTCGCGGGCACGATGCTGTGGCGTCGAAGCATGCGTACCGAACTCCTCGGCGACGCTGGTGACCTGTCCCGGTGGTTCTTCGAAGCGGGACTCTTCGATCTGGTGGACGATCCGGACACCGTGGACGTCGAGTACGCCCGACGGGTTCGTGAGGCGATCTACGACGTCGTGGTCGGTTGCCTCGGCTCCGGCAACGACACGTCCGCCGGCGGGATGAACTTCGATCCCGAGTCCGCTGCCGTGCTCAATTCTGCTGCCGCCACGCCTCTGCCCACTGTCACGCTGAACGTCGACGGAATGGCGAAAGTGACAGGGACGCCTCGAAATGGATTGAGTCTGCTCGCGCGGGACGCCATCGAGTTGCTCGGATCGCCCGACCTCGCCAAGATGCGCGAGTGCTCGAACCCTGACTGCACCCGGTTGTTCGTGGACGTGTCGCGCGGTGGCTCACGGCGGTGGTGTGGCATGGCCGAATGCGGCAATCGCAAGAAGGCGGCGGATTATCGACGCCGCCACAAGGAACTCTCCACCTGAATCCTCTCCGCGAGGAAGTTCTCCCGTTACTCGGTCGATCATCGCCGGTGCCGGGTCTTCACGATTCTGCGCCCCGGACCGTCGTCGGGCGCGGGTGGCCGCGCATCCGTGTTACGGCGTCATGACGGCTCTGAAACGACGGAAATACCTGGTAGTGCCGCGTATCCGAATTTGAGTAACCCCCTTGACAGGTGACGAATCGAAGGTACACACTCGGTGCAATCCGTAACCGGTTAAGCCGGTGACGGAGTCCCGGGAAGTCATCTACGGTGCGCCGCTGCGCCGTCTCCTTCTGTCGAGAGAGACCGAAATCCATTGACGAAACCACCACTCGCGGCCTCGACGACCGCGCCCACGACCCTCACCCCAGCCGAAGTCGCCGGTCGCCTGGAGCGACTGCCCTGGTCGCCCGTGCAGCGAAACCTGTTCCTGGTCATCGCAACTGCGTGGTTCTTTGATTCCATCGACCTGGGGGCGATGACCTTCTTGCTCTCACCCATCAGCGACCACTTCGATCTCAGCCCGGCGCAGACCGGCGTACTGGGGAGTGCGAGTTTCGCCGGGATGTTCTTCGGTGCCATCGGTGCAGGAGCGCTGGCCGACAGGTTCGGTCGCCTGCGTGTCTTCAAGTACAGCATCGTGATCTGGGGGCTCGCCAGCGTCGGCCTCTCCTTCGCTTGGTCGTACGAATCGATGCTGGCCTTCCGGTTCGTGCTGGGAATCGGTATGGGGGCTGAATTCCCGGTCGCTGCAGCAATTCTCGCCGAGTTCATGCCGTCGTCGAAACGTGGCCGGTATGCGGCCCTGCTGGAGGGGGCGTGGCCGCTCGGATTCATAACTGCCGGCGCGCTCTCCTATCTCCTGGTCGCCTCGCAATTCGGCTGGCGGGGCTTCTTTCTCATGCAGGCCGGGCTCGCCGTGATCGCGTTGATCGTCCGCAGGAACTTGCCTGAGTCACCGCGGTGGCAGATCGCCAGGGGTCATGAGGCGGACGCCGAACGAACGCTCAGCGCCTTCGAGCAGCGGGTGCAGGAGGCCACCGCCGAACCACTTCCCGACTACACGCCGATTCCGGACGCCGGACCCGGCACGGCGCGTAGCGGGTTGCGAGCGCTTCTCGACGTCCGCAACAGAGCACGCACCTTGACCGTGTGGGCGGTGTGGTTCTGCCTGATGACCGGTTACTACGGGTTGACCACGTGGATCGGTAAGCTCCTCACCGATAGCGGTCTGGATGTCGCGAAGAGCATCGGATTCGTTTTGGCCATGGCGCTCTGGGGGATTCCCGGGTTCCTGTCCGCCGCCTATCTCATCGAGCGTCTCGGGCGTCGATACTGCCTGGCGGGATACACCGTAGGTTCCGGAATCGCCGCCTTCTTCTACGGCCAGAGCTCGGGCACCGTCGAGCTCATCGTTGCCGGCTCCTTCCTGCAGTTCTTCTTCTTCGGCATGTTCTCCTCCATTTTCGCCTACACGCCGGAGCTGTTCGCCACCCACAGCAGAGGCACCGGCGTCGGATCAGCCACGGCAATGGGTCGCCTCGGCTCCGTGTTCGGTCCGCTCGCCGTCCCGGCACTGCTCGGCTTCGGCGGAACCGGACTCGTATTCACGACCAGCGCCGTGCTTTTCGCCATTGGCGCGGGTGTCGTCCTGACCCTTCTGCCCGAGACGAAGAACGCCGTACTCGAGCAGATCGACTGATCCTCACCACACGAATCACAGAAAGTCATCAGATGAACACCGAGGAATACCTGTACTTCGTGCATCGCGCCTTCGCGGGGATGCTCGACGCGCTCGGCGAGATCGGCGACGACCAGGCCAATCAGGCACCGCCCCTCGCCGGGGCGAACCCGCCGTGGGCCATCGCATTCCACTGCACCGAGGTCGCCGAGTACTGGATCGGGCACCTCATCGCCGGCCGACCCAGTGATCGCAACCGAACGGCCGAGTTCACGGCAAGCGGATCGATCGACGACCTCCGAAAGCGGATCGCCGCACTGGAGGGCCGACTGGACGGCGACCTCGCAGGCTTCGATCCTGATGCGCCGCTGCGGAACACCCCGCCGGGCGACTACGAGGGTCCGGCTCGTCCACTGTCGCCGAGCGGTGTGCTGCTGCACGTGCTGGAGGAACTCGCTCAGCATCACGGGCAGATCGAACTATCTCGCGACGCGCTGACGGCCCTGGCCGCAGGACGGCGGTGATCGGCCATGCCCATGAGCAGCCGGACTCGTTCGGCGCATCCAGGTTTCGATGACCTCGAAGTCACTCGACTCAGCCGGCGGCCGGGCGTCAAATGGTCTCGTGCGCGCGCCGACGGGACTATTCCGGCATGGGTCGCCGACATGGACTTTCCCATCGCACCGCCGATTCGCGACGCGCTCGTCGAGTCGATCGAGAAGGGGGATCTCGGATACCCCGACTGGTTGGGTGGGACACCACTCCGTAATGCGTTCGCCCGGCGAATGGCCGACCGATACGGATGGGTCGTCGACCCCGCGCGGGTGCGCGAGCAGACCGACCTCATCCAGGCATTGCAGTTGCTCCTCAGGCTGAGTACCGGTCCGGGCGACGCGGTGGCGATCCAGACTCCGAACTATCCTCCCTTCCTCGCGACGCTGGCGAGGATGGGACTGCAGACTGTCGACGTGCCTTTTCGCCGAACGTCGTCGGGATGGTGTCTGGACTTCGACGAGTTCGAGCGGGCGCTCGAGCGTCGACGGCCGAAGGTGCTCGTTCTCGTGAATCCGCACAACCCCACCGGTCGGGCGCACTCCCGGGCGGAACTGACCCGAATCGCGGAACTGGCGGAGAGGTTCGACCTCCTGGTCATCAGTGACGAGATCCACGCAGACCTCGTGTATCACCCGCACGGCCACATTCCCTTCGGATCGCTCGGCGATGAGGTGGCGGCACGAACGGTGACAATCACCTCGGCGGGCAAGGCATTCAATCTGGCCGGGTTGCGCTGCGCAGTCGTCCACTACGGGTCGTCGAAGCTCTTAGGCCGCCGCGATGCGGAGCCGCCGGATCTCTACGGGACGGTGTCGGTGCCGGGGGTGGTCGGGCATGTCGCGGCGTGGGAGAAGGCATCGGACTGGCACTCCGACCTCATCCGTGTGCTGGATCGTAACCGGAGGCGGGTGCACGAATTTCTTGTCGGCGAAGTTCCCGAGGCCGTGCATCACCTTCCCGATGCCACATACCTGAGCTGGGTGGACGTTTCGGCGTATGGGCTCGACGATCCGGTGGACACGATCCGTCGCCGCGGTCGCGTTCTCGTCGACGGCGGCCGCGGATTCGGTGAATCGAGTGCGGCGTATGTGCGGATCAACTTCGCCACCTCGGAGTCGATTCTCGAACAGATCCTGGAAGGAGTAGCTGCCGGACTCATCCGGTGACTCTCGTCGAGATGAGGACCGGTCAGGAATCGAGAAGCGGCCGGCTGCGCCATCACCGTACTGTCGGTGCATCGCCTGATCTCAACGGAGGGAAAACATGTCTCTGTCACTTCGGTCCCTGTCGCTCTGGTACCAGCGAAGGACCAACGAGCGCACCGTCGCCCGCATCCGCAAGAAGTCCGGATCGATGTGGGGGATGGAGATGCTCATCCTGCGCACGACCGGTCGACGCTCAGGTCTCGCGCGCGAGACACCACTCAGCTGGTTCCCCGACGGCGACGACTGGCTGGTCGTCGCATCGGGCGGCGGCAAGCGGAATCCGGACTGGTTCGCCAACCTGACCGCCCATCCCGATGGCGTGTCGGTCGAGCGGCACGGGGAGGCCCCGGTGCCGGTGACGCCGGTCGTACTCGACGCTGCTGAGCGGGAGATCGCGTGGAACACGGTGGTCGAGGCGCAGCCGCGATACGCGAAGTATCAAAAGAAGTCGTCGCGTGAGTATCCGCTCGTGAGGCTCGTCGCGCGTTCGTGATCGATGGTCCGAAACGGGGGCGGGTAGGTGCTGGGCGCGACGGCAGGCGGCGCGGTCAACGGGCAACTCGAGAGTGTTCCGCGGAACACTCTGCCCTCTGATCGAGGGCGGGAGAAATGTCGGTGCCGGACGATACCTTGTTCCGGTACTACTCGCTCGGTTCAGGGGGTTGCGTTGGGGTTCAGTGCTTTTCGTTGCGGTGGAGATGCATCGTCGATGTTCGACGATGCGGATCCGGTCTCATTGTCGGATGAGGTTCTCGAGGGTCGGGTGCTGGGTTACGCCGCGCAGATCACTGCGCTGACAGCGGACTTCCTTGAACTGGTGGCAGAACTGAACGAGCGGGAGTCGTGGCGGGGGCCGGGGATTCACTCGCTGGCGCACTGGTTGTCGTGGAAGGCCGGCATCGCACCGCGAACGGCGCATGAGCAGTTGAGGGTCGCCAAGGCGATACGGGAATTGCCGGTGATCCGCACGGCGTTTCGCGAGGGTCGGTTGTCGTATTCGAAGGTCCGCGCGTTGACGCGAGTCGCCACGCCTGAACGTGAGCAGGAGTTGGTAAATCTGGCGTTGTCGACGACGGCGTCTCAGTTGGATCGGGCGGTGCGGGCGATGGGCCAGATCGACCGCAACCGTGGCGTCGAGGAGGAAAGCCGGCCGCCGGTGGAGTCGACGGGGCGGTGGAAGTGGAACGATGACGGGTCGTTGTCGGTGTCGTTGCGGTTGAGTCCGTTGGATGGTGCGCGGTTCCTGGCTGGGTCGGTGCGGGCGGAGTATGAACGCACCCGGACCTGCGATGATCCGGATCTGCCTACCGCTGGGAGTGTTCCGCGGAACACTGAATCAGGTTCAGGAGCAGAGGATTCGGAGGTGGTTCCGTCGCGGCGTCGGGATCTGTGGCGGCAGGTGCCGTCGAATGTGGCGCCGGCGGTGGTGGCGATGGCCGACATGGTGCATGACGGGATCGCGATGCCCGATCTGGCGCCGGGTGCGGAGATCTTGATCCATGCCGGTGACGGGGTGGAGCATGCTCATCTCGATGACGGTCCGGCGTTGTCGGAGGTCGAGGTGGCCGAAGCTCGGTGCGGGGCGTCGACTCGGGATGTGGTGAGTCGCCGGGTTCCCGGTCAGCCGGGGAAGCTGGCGTTGTTGGGGGTGGGGCGTCTGAAGCGGGCGCCGAACAAGGCGTTGGTGCGGGCGTTGTTCGTGCGGGATCGGTGTTGTCAGGTGCCGGGGTGTGGTCGGACGCGTCATCTGCATGCCCATCATGTGGTGTTCTGGTCGGCGGGTGGGCGGACGGATCCGGACAATCTGATCTTGTTGTGTGGGTCGTGTCATCGTGCGTTGCATCGGGGGGAGTTCTCGATCACCGCGCATGGTGAGCAACGGTTCACGTTTCATCGGCCAGACGGGACGGAGATCGAGGTGGCGCCACCGACGTCGAAACCGTCGGGGTGGCAACCGAACCCTGCCATAGGTATCGACGCGACGGTGCCGATCAGTGGGGGTCGGATGGACCTGGGGTACACCACCGAGGTGCTCTACGCCGTCTGGGAGTGGAAGGAAAGCAAGTCTTCTGCCGCCGACCCAGCCAGGTCGGCGGCATAGTCGTCGATCGTCGTCGTGCTACTTCTGACGCCAGATGCGCGGCCCCGCGATGAGTTCTGACGAGCAGGCATGTCTATCCCTGCACAACACACTCGCACCACTCGCCAGGAGAACATGATGAGCCGCAACACCGTCACCGCAGGCACCGCCGACCCTGCGGGCGCAACTGACACCACCGCCTCCGATGAGGCGCAACCGACCCGCAGGAACTGGCGTCGCACAACGGGAATCGTCATCAGTGTGCTGATCGGCGCCTTCTTGGTCTTCGACATCGTGATCAAGCTGACGCGCCCGCAGGAGGTGGTCGATTCCATGGCCAAGCTCGGCTTCCCGGTCGACCAGGCGCTTGTCATGGGTATCGTCCTGCTGGTCTGTCTCGTTGTGTTCGCCATCCCGCGCACCGCAGTCCTCGGCGCCCTCGGGATCACGGCCTACCTCGGAGGCGCGGTCACCGCCAACATGAGGATCGAGGCACCGCTGTTCGACACGGTCCTGTTCGCGGTCTACCTCGGCGTGCTGATGTGGATCGGTCTGGCCCTGCGCCGCCCCGAGTTGCTGAAGGTGGCCGGCCTGAAGCGCTGAGCGTCGCCATCCTCCAACCGGCCAAGCACCCGTTACCGATCTGGGATCGGACGGGTGCGGGGTCGTTGTGCATCTCTCGTACCGTTACGCGAGTGACTGGTGTGACCAGAGTGAAGCGCAGGAACTGGCGGCGGCAGCGACGATCGCGATCGCCGCCCTCGGCGGCGTGGCGGTCGGGACGCTGCCCGGGCCGGACGCCTCCGTCGTGACTACGGCCTCCGAGCTTGACCCGGCCGGCCTGTACAACAGCGCGCAGTCGAAGTTCGCCGGAGGCGACGTCGCGCGCGGACTCGAACTCCTCCAGCAGGTCCTCGCGGTGGCGCCGGCCGATACCGACGCGCTTGCACTCCAGGCGATCTGGTCGGACCAGATCGACGACGTCGTCGCGGGACGCTCGGCCCTGAACCGGTTGTCGATGATGAATCCGTCCCTGGCGACGACGGCCCGCAACATCATCTCGGGTGTGGCGACGGCGGCGCAGATCGTCCCCGACACCACTCCCAAGGCGGTGTCGGGACGCCCGGCGATCGTCGTGCTCGGGTACGGCCTGAACGCGAACGGAAAGATGGCGCCGGAGCTCGTCAATCGCGTCTCCGCGGCGAAGGCCCAGGCGGAACTGACCACCAACACGCCGATCGTCGTCACCGGAGGTGTCCCGAAGAAGGGCATCACCGAAGCAGCCGCGATGCGGACCTGGCTCGAGAACAACGGTGTCAGTGCGAACCGGATCCTCGTCGAGGACAAGTCCGGGTCTACGGTGGCCAATGCGCAGAACACCGCCGAGATCCTGCGCGCACAGGGAATCCGGGACATCGTGCTCGTCACGTCGCCCAACCACATCCGGCGCGGGGCGGCGGACTTCGGTGCCATGGGCCTGCGCGTCGTCGGGACACTCACCACCGCGACGGACCTGGAGAAGTACCGGACCCCGCTGGCCAAGACGCAGCAGACCGGCATACGTGTGGAGGCCACCCGGACCGCGCGTATCCCGGCTACCCATGAGCCCGGGCTGCTGCCGCAGAACCTACCCGAGACCGGCCCCGGATTGATCCCGGAGATCGGTGGCCGGATCCTCCAAGAGCTTCTGAAGGCGGGATCGTCGGCCTGACGGGCCGATCTCCCCGCACCGGGCGGCGGAGTCCGGTGAAGTGAATCACAGTGTTGCGCTGCTGCCCCGCGGTTTCACAGCTTCCTGACGGCAGAGTTCATCTGGAGTCAACAAACCGTCGGTAAGTTCGGACATATGCGAACAAAGGGGAGTCGGGGCCCCCGAATTCGCGAGGTGGTGCGGTACGACCTACCGGCATCTCTCGTCGTTTTCCTTGTGGCCCTGCCATTGTCATTGGGCATCGCGATCGCATCGGATGCCCCCGTGCTCGCCGGTCTCATCGCCGCGGTCGTCGGCGGGATCGTCGCCGGTCTGATAGGCGGTAGCGCACTCCAGGTTTCAGGACCGGCCGCGGGCCTGACCGTGGTGGTCGCCGACATGGTCGCCAATTTCGGTTGGCGCGTCACATGTTTCATCACCGTCGGTGCGGGTCTTTTGCAGATCCTGTTCGGCCTGAGCCGGGTCGCAGGTGCCGCGCTGGCCATCGCTCCCGTGGTCGTCCACGCGATGCTCGCCGGGATCGGCATCACGATCGCGTTGCAACAGATCCACGTGCTCCTCGGCGGCAGCTCGGCCAGCAGTGCATGGGAGAACGTGACGTCGCTGCCGGCCGGGATCGCCGACATCGAGACGTCGGACGCGCTCGTGGGAGGCACCGTGATCGCGCTTCTCCTCATCTGGCCGCTGATGCCCTCGGCGGTGCGCAAGGTGCCGGGACCGCTCGTCGCTATCGTCGGGGCGACGGCACTGACCATCATCTTCGGCCTGGACGTCGAACGGATCAGTATCGACGGCAACTTCTTCGAAGCGATCACGCTTCCGGAGCTACCGGACAGCAGTTGGGGCGCAGTGCTTCTCGGAGTGTTGACGGTCGCCCTGATCGCGAGTGTCGAGTCCCTGCTGTCAGCGGTCGCGGTGGACAAGATGCACACCGGCCCACGCAGCGATCTCAACCGGGAGCTGCTCGGTCAGGGCAGTGCGAACATCACCTCCGGGATGCTCGGCGGGTTGCCCGTCACCGGAGTGATCGTGCGCAGCACCACCAACGTCAACTCCGGGGCGCGAACGTCGGCCTCGGCGGTAATGCACGGTGTGTGGGTGCTCGTCTTCGCGGCACTGCTCACCGGTCTCGTCGAACAGATCCCCATGGCCGCGCTGGCCGGCCTGCTGGTGGTCATCGGTATCCAGCTGGTCAAGCTGGCGCACATGAAGATCGCGCTGCGGACGGGCGACCTGTGGGTGTACATCATCACGGTGCTCGCGGTCGTCTTCCTCAACCTGCTCGAAGGTGTCGCGATCGGTCTGGCAGTGGCGATCGGACTCGTCGTCTGGCGGGTGGTTCGCGCCGAGATCACCTCGGAGGCAGGCAGTACCGACGACAAGCGTCAGTGGACCGTACGTGTTCGCGGTTCGCTGAGCTTCCTGTCGCTGCCGAAACTGAACAAGGCGTTGTCACAGGTGCCGGACGGGGCGCACCTGACACTGGAACTCGACACCGACTTCCTCGATCACGCGGCGATGGAGATGCTCGAGGACTTCCGTTGGGCGCACGAGGCCGGCGGCGGCACGGTCCTCCTGGTGGAGAAGGGTCGCGCTCGGCTCGTCGACGCCCCTCGACGGCCACCGCGGCGCCACACGTCCGGATTCGCCGGTCTGACGCCGTGGCGTAACCGAACCGGGTCGGAGGCGTCCGCGTCCCCGGACCGCCCGGCCGCACTCAGATCGGTTCTCGGCGGCGTCGACGAGTACGAGAACGAGCACGCCGACGCCCTCCGCGCCATGCTCGCCGATGTCACCGAGTCTCAGGATCCCGACTCGTTCTTCGTGACGTGTGCCGATTCGCGATTGATGCCGAACATCATCACGGCGAGCGGCCCGGGGGACCTCTTCACGGTGCGCAACGTGGGCAATCTGATACCGACCGACAGCGACGCCGACGTATCCGTGGAGGCCGCACTCGAATTCGCCATCGGCGAGTTGGGTGTGTCGTCGATCGTGGTCTGCGGCCACTCGTCGTGCGGGGCCATGCATGCGCTGCTCGACAGCGAACAGGTCGATGTATCCGACCTCCCGGCCGGGTCCGAGAGCACGCCGATCCAGCGATGGCTCAAGCACGCGATCCCCAGTCGGGTGGCCTTTCGGCACGGACACCCCGCCGGGCGCGCCGCGGCCGAACTGGGCCTGGCCGAGGTCGACCAGCTGGCCGTCGTGAACGTGGCCAAGCAGATCGAGACCCTGGCGCGGCACCCGCTCGTCGGGCGCGCCGCAGCAGAAGCGCGACTGCGCATCGTCGGTCTGTACTTCGACATCGCGACCGCGCGGGTCTACGAGGTCACACCGCAGAGCATCGCACCGGTCGTCGAGGCAGCAGCCGCGCGACCGTGAGCGCCGGTCGGAACGGCGCCGTCCACATGGACGAGTGTGGGCTGAGGCGCCGGTGTCGACGGTCTGTTGCTACGACCCGACGGCCGCCTGCACGGCTGCCTGCACGCCGTGCCCGGCGACGACGATCGGTTCGATGGAGCGCAGGGTGCGGCACAACACGAACGCACCTTCCAGCGCGGTCAGGGTGATCAACGCCAGCCGTCGACGCTCCGGCTCGGTGATCTCGAGTTGTCCGAACCACGTTGCGAGGCCGGTCAACCAGCTCTCGAAAACCTCGGCGGATTCCAGCCTGAGACGCTCGTTGGTACTCGCCACCTCCAGTGCGATGGTCTCGATGGAGCAGGCCTCGCTGTAGTCCTGCGACTCCAACAGTTTTCCGGCGTTCTCGAACAGCGTCGGGATGCCGGTCAGGGGGTCGGTCGTCTCCAGCTGGGCGCCGACGAACGCGCCGTAGCGCAACCCTTCGCGTCGGATGACCTCGACGCTGATCGCTTCCTTGCCGCCGGGGAAGTGATGGTAGATCGAACCGTAGGGCGCTTCAGCCGCCGCCGAGATCTGTTTGATGCCGGTGGCCGGCATACCCTGCCGCCGGTACAGCTCTGCGGCTGCCTTCAAGATCCGGTCGCGGGTAGCGGAATCTGCCATGACGTCTCCATCCCTTGCGCATCGTGCCGATGTCAGCCTATCTTGCTCCTAAGTAGAACGATCTATCTAGGAGGCGACGTGCCCACAGTCGACGTGCCGGCCGGCTCCATCTCCTACGAAGACACCGGCGGTCCCGGGCCGATCCTGATACTCGGCCACGGGTTGCTGATGGACGGGCGGCAGTGGCGCAAGGTGATCCCGCTGCTTCCCGAATTCCGTTGCATCACACCGACGCTCCCGATGGGGGCGCACACGGAGCCGATGCACGCCGACGCGGACCTCACCGAGACGGGTGTGGCATCGATCCTTGCCGACTTTCTCGATGCCCTCGACCTCGATGACGTGACGCTCGTCCTGAACGACTGGGGCGGTGGTCAGTTCGTGATCTCCCAAGGCCGGGACAAGCGCGTTGGGAGGTTGGTGTTGGCATCTTGCACGGCTTTCGACAACTATCCTCCCGAGCCGGCGCGTCCCGCGGCGGTGTTGTGCCGAGTGCCCGGCGGCGGGTGGATTCTCACCCGCATGCTGGGCACTCGATTCTTCCGGCACAGCACACGGGCGTATGGCGCGCTGACGAAGTCGGGGATCCCGGACTCGCTGTTCGACGAGTGGTTCCGCCCCGCTGTCGAAAACGCATCGATCAGAAGGGATCTGGTCAAATTCGCCACGGGCGCGCCCTCCCGCCGCAGGCTGCTCGAACTGTCGGACATGATGCGGCGGTTCGATCGCCCGGTGCTCGTGGTCTGGGCAAGGGAAGACCGGATGATGCCCCTTGAGCATGCGGACCGCCTCGTCGAGCTCTTCCCGAACGCATCCAAGGTCGTCGTCGACGATTCGTGGACTCTCATCCCGGAAGACCAGCCGGAGGCGATGGCCGATCTGCTGCGCGGGTTCGTCAGATGACGTGTCGTCGTCGCCCCGCCGGGGGGCGGTACCGAGTGTGCCGTGTCGCCGACGATGTAGCTCGCCCGCCTCTCGATGCCGAGCGCCGAAGCGCGACGGCCGATTGCCGGCACCGTCCTGAATGTCAGAACATCACCGATCGGAAGTGGGTGACGAAACGCTCGTCGTCATAGAGATGGAACGCGATCCCCGGCGGCTGACCGCGGTTGACGACCTCCCGGCCTTCGAACGGCAGGTTCAGTGTCGACGACACACCCGGTGCGATGCACAGCGGGCGGTCGGCGAACGTGGTCACCGCCGGGGTGTGGGCGTGTCCACACAGGAACGCGACGATGTTCGGGTGCTGATCCACCAGGGCGGCGAGACGGCCCTCGTCACGCTGGCGGATCGAGTCCATGAACGGCATCAGCAGGTCGACCGGCGGATGGTGAAAGGCGATGAACACCGGTGTCGTCACGGACGTAGCGGTGAGCCGGTCCGACAGCCAGGAGATGGTCGCGTCGTCGAGACGACCGTCGTTGCGTCCGGGTATCGAGCTGTCGCACATCAGGAAGAGGACGTCGGAGCCGTCGCGCCCGCGCACCGTCCGCGCGTGATTGATCGGACCAGAGGTCTCGGTGCCGATCAGGGCCGCGCTGAACGGTTCCCGGACGTCGTGGTTGCCTGCGGTGATGAGCATCGGCAGTGGGCTCTCGAGCACCCCGTACGCCTCGCGGTACTCGCTCGCGGCACCTTCATCGGCGATGTCGCCGGTGACCAGCAGGACGTCGATCCCGGCGGCGCGGGCGTTGATATAGCTCAACGTCGACTGGATACGGGCCCGATTGAACCGCGTCCCGTTGAAATGCAGGTCGCTGATGTGGGCGACAACGAACACGAAGAGCTCCTGTCACGGTTCCTGACTCCCACGAGGCTAACCGCAGGCAGGGTCCGACGACGCATCGCCTCAGGGCCGCGAGGCGCAACGCACTCCCATGACGTCGGTGTGGTTCAGCCCGCTCGGGTGCCGGCTCCCCTGTAACGCACAGCGGCCGGCGAGCGACATCGATGATGAGTCGCCGACCTGCCAACCCCCGACCTGGCAGGTCGGCGACCGTCTTTTGTCTCCGTCGATGCAAGGCTTCGGCGCTGTTTGCATTCTCCCGAGTTCGCGCGCACACTGGCGAGCGGTGTTAGTTGCGCTCTGCAACTAATTGCAAAGAGCAAGTAAAACTTCTCGGGTAGGCGGTGAGGACAGTGCTCGATCAACACGCGATCGACGACCTCTTCGAGACCCTTCTGCGCTTCGTCCGCATCCGCGAACGGGCGGTCCACACGACGTTCCGTACGCGTGAGGGCGAGTTCGAGGCCGCGGCGTTCAAGGCACTCTTCCCGCTCGCGCGACGGTCGATGCGATCGCGCGACCTCGCCGAGACGATGAATGCCGACCCGTCGACGGTGAGTCGGCATGTGGCTCAGCTCGTGGAGCACGGCCTGATCCGCCGCGAGGCGGACCCGGACGACGGGCGCGCCACCATGCTCGTCATCACCGCCGCCGGACGGGATCGCGTCGTGGCCATGCGCGAGATGCGTCGCGCCGCCATGGCCGATGTCATGGCCGACTGGACCGACGACGAACTCCACACCCTCGTGACACTTCTCGGGCGGTTCGTCGATGCCGCCGACGCAGCCCTACATCCGGCGTGCCCGGACCGCAGCCCGGACACAGATGCGAATGACCCGAAAGGACGACAGTGACAGACTCTTCGGCCGCCGACACGGTGAACCACGACGAGGAGGTCGCCGGCGCCGGACTGACCCATCGCCAGATCCTGACCATCCTGGCCGGACTCATGCTGGGCATGTTCCTCGCCGCCCTCGACCAGACCATCGTGTCGACGGCGATCCGGACCATCGCCGACGATCTGCAAGGGTATGACCTGCAGGCCTGGGTGACCACGGCCTACCTCGTCACCGCGACGATCGTGACCCCCTTGTACGGCAAGCTGTCCGATCTCCACGGCCGGAAACCGTTCTTCCTGCTGGCGATCTCGATCTTCATCGTCGGTTCGCTGCTGTGCACGATCGCGTCGTCGATGTATCAACTCGCCGCGTTCCGCGCCTTCCAGGGGCTCGGCGCGGGCGGCTTGATGACCCTCGCACTGACGACCATCGGCGACATCGTCCCGCCGCGGGAACGCGCCAAATACCAGGGCTACTTCCTCGCCGTATTCGGCACCTCCAGCGTCCTCGGCCCGGTCCTCGGCGGTCTGTTCGCCGGCCAGGAGACGATCCTCTGGGTGTCCGGTTGGCGTTGGGTGTTCCTGGTCAACGTGCCGATCGGACTCGTCGCGCTGTTCGTGGTCTACAAGGTGCTCAACTACGACCAGCAGAAGGGCGTCGGCGGGCGCACCGACTACTGGGGGGCGACGGCACTCGCCGTCGCCGTGGCTCCGCTGCTCATCGTCGCCGAACAGGGGCGCCAGTGGGGATGGACCTCCAGACTGTCGTTCCTCTGCTACGGGATCGGCGTCGCCGGCATCGCCGCGTTCATCTGGATCGAGCACCGCATGGGCGACGACGCCCTCATCCCGTTGCGCGTGTTCACCAACCGGGTGTTCAGCCAGGGCATCATCATCTCGGTCATCATCGGCGCCGTCATGTTCGGTGGAATCTCGATGCTGCCGCAGTACTTCCAGGTCCTCCGCGGATCGAGCCCCATGATCGCCGGCCTCCAGATGCTGCCGATGGTGCTCGGTCTGATGGCCGGTTCGATCCTGTCGGGCCAGCTGATCTCGCGCACCGGACGCTACAAGATCTTCACGATCATCGGCGCCGTGCTGATCACCGCGGGCACTTTCCTGCTGCACCTGGTGGGCACCGAGACGCCGCTCTACCTGGTCATGCTGATGGCCGCGCTCCTCGGCTTCGGGCTCGGCAACCTGATGCAGCCGATAACCCTGGCGATGCAGAACATCCTGCCGCCCAAGGACATGGGACTCTCCACCGGCACCGCCACCTTCTTCCGTCAGATCGGTGGAACGCTCGGTGTCGCGGTCTTCTTCTCGCTGTTGTTCTCCTTCATGGGGCCGAACATCAAGGACGAGATGGTCACGGCGGCAGCCCAACCCGAGTACCGCGCGGCGGTCGTGGAGGCCTCGCAGAGCAGCGACCCGCAGGTCAGCGCATTCGGGCAGTCGCTCATCGCGGCCGCTCAGAATCCCGGCGCCGCGACCGGATCGTCGGACAGTGTCATGAGTGACACCTCGGTCATCGAGAAGCTGCCGGCCGAACTGGCCCAACCCATCAAGGAGGGGTTCGCCGACTCGATGGACCGGGTGTTCCTGGCGGTGTCGATCGTCGCGCTGCTCGCGATCATGGGAACGGTCACCTGGAAGGAACTCCCGCTGCGTCAGGGACGGCCGATCGGCGCACCGGAGTCGTCACCCGCGTCGTGAGGAGATCGCTCGCGGGCATCCTGATCGCCTTTGCGGGCCTGTGCTATTCATCGTGGGTGCTGGAGTTCGCGTGGGCGGACTCGCTGGACCCGATGCGCACGTTCCTCAGCGAGCTGGACGCCGCGAACCGTCCCCACCGCGACATCTACGTGGTCGGGGACGTGACCACCGGGGTCTGCGCACTCGTCGCGGCACTGCTGTTGCTCGTCCCGCGACCGCCTTTCCCCCGCTGGTTGAGCCGGCACCGAGCGGAGCGAGGCGCCGAGTCGAAGCCACCTGGTGACCTCGACAGGCTCGGCCAGCGGGAGGGGGACGCGACGTCGGTGTTTCGCGACCGTACAGCGACCACCGCCGTTATCGCACTGGCGGTGTTCGGCGCGGCGACGATCGCGAACGCCCAGCTCCCGATCGAGTGCATTCCGGGAGTCGACCCCGGGTGCCCGGGCGAACCGAGCGGACTGCTCCCGCAACTGCATCACATCCACGCGCTCACCAGTACGGTCGCGGTGTTCGCCATCTTCACCGTCATGGTCGCCGCCGGCGTCTCGGCGGTACGCACCACACCGGACGGTCCCGTATGGCCGGTCCTCCGGTGGGTCGGGAACGCAGTGCTCGTCATTGTCGCGCTCGCCACGGTCTGGATGCTGTTGGCGGACAACCTGGTCGGCGACTACCGGCTCGGACTCGCCCAGCGCATCCAGGTCGGCGGCATGAGTGTGTGGATGGTGCTCTGGGGGTGGGCCGTGTTCAGGTCGAGCGGCGAAGGAAGATCGGCGGCCCGCGTCGTGAGCGACAGTCGGACAGGGCGGCCACCTCACCCCGACAACGTCCGCCGGAAGAGAGCCTTGAGCTCATCGAAGTGATGTTCGCAGGCCTCGTGGTGATACGCCGCCAGATCGGACATCGTATACCCGTGCGGCGCACCGGGATAGACGGTCGCCGAGTGCGCCACGCCCCCACCGGTCAGGGCGTGCTCGAACTGCGCGACCGCCATCGCGGGCAGTGATGAGTCCTTGTCGGCGTGGATGGCGAGGACGAACGCGTCGATGCCGACGAGATGCAGGTGCGGACTGTCGTGGTCGTCGGTGACGAGGCCGCCGGTGTGGAACATGCCGACCGCGGCGACGTCGTCGGGCCGGGCGGCGGCGATGTTCAGCGCAAGCCGGCCACGCATGCAGTAACCCGTGACACCGACACGTCCGGGTGCGACGCCCGGCAGCGACTGCAGCGCATCCAGGTAGGCGACGAGGTCGGGCCGTACCGCGTCGGGCGTGAGGGTCCGTGCCCGCGGCATCGCGGATCGGAAGAATGCGGTCCGCGCCTCGGGCAGCAGCAGATCCTCGGTGGGCGCCCACTCGGCCGCGGACCCGTACCGGTGGAACAGGTGTGGCACGAGCACGACGTAACCCCAGGACGCAATGCGGTCGGCCATGGCCTCGATGCGAGGTCGTAGGCCGATCACGTCGGTGAAGAACAGGACTCCCGGTGACGTCCCGGATGAATCGGGCCGCGCCACATAGGCTTCGGTCTCTCCGTCGGCCGCCGAGATGGTGATCGTCTCACCCGTCATGTCCACGCTCCTCTGCTCGGTTCACGCCCCGGGTCACAGATCACCGGGCAGTTTGTCCCTCCGGATCCCCCGCCAGCTGGGATGCCGCAGATGCCCGGCCGTCGTCCAGTCCATGAACCGGACCTCGCCGACGATCTTCGGCAGGACCCACACCGCGCTGGACTCGACGGGCCGGTCGAGTTTGTCCAGGAAGGGTGACCGCGAGATCTCCAACGGTCCGAGTTCCTCTGCAAGCGAACGCAACTGTGCGTCGGTGAAGCCGGTTCCCACGCGACCGACGTAGCGGAGTCCGGTCTCCTCGGGCAGACCGATGAGCAGGGAACCGATGGTGTGGGCGCGGTTGCCGCGGCCCGGCCGATATCCGCCGACCACGACCTCGATGTCGCTCCAGTTCTTGTGTTTCAGCCAGGTCGTCGACCGGCGTCCCTGCTGATACACCGAGTTGCGGCGCTTGGCGACAACGCCTTCGAGATTGTGTTCACGGCTGTACTCGACGGCGGCCGATCCCGGGCCCGGGAGCAGCGGCGGAACTTCGACGAAGGCGGAGTTGCGGAACGCGGGCGCCAGCTCCTCGAGGAGTTCGCGCCGAGCCGACCACGGCTTGCGCAACAACGACGAACCGTTCAGGAACAGGATGTCGAACAGGTGTAGCCGCAACGAATACGGCTCGTCGGTGTGCCGACGCGAGGTCAGCAGCGTGAAGTTGGTGCGGCCCGACGAGTCGATCGCGACGACCTCGCCGTCGAGCACCACGTCCATGAGGCCGAGATCGTCTGCGAGGCCGGCGAGTTCGGGGAAGTCGGCGGTCATGTCGATACCCGAGCGGGAGGTGAGCCGGAATTCGCCGCCGACCGAACGGATGAGGAGCCGATAACCGTCCCATTTGCCCTCGAATGCCCAGTCCCGACCGTTGAGTCCGTCGATCGACTCGTCGGTCGCGAGCATCGGGCGCGGGTCGGTGAGGCTGTCGGGGACGATCGGACGCGGTTCGTCGCTCATCAGGTGGGCGAGCCAGTTCTTCTCGCCGGTCCGGATCAAGGCGTACCGTCCCTGCACGCGCTCGCCATGGAGGCGGACGATGACCTCTTTGTCCCGCCACTTCTCGAGCTCGAATGTGCCCCTGTCCCAGATGGACACGTGACCGCCGCCGTATTCGCCCGCCGGGATGTCGCCCTCGAAGTCGGCGTAGTCCATCGGGTGGTCCTCGGTCTGCACTGCGAGCCGGTTCTGGTCGGGGTCGGTGGGCAGGTTCTTCGGTACGGCCCACGACACCAGGACCCCGTCGTGTTCCAGTCGGAAGTCGTAGTGCAACCGACGGGCGTGGTGCTCCTGGATCACGAAGATCGGTGCCCTCTCGGTCTGCGTATCCGAGGAATCAGGTTCTGCAGCAGAGCTCTCGGCTTCGATGCGCTGTCGATGCGCTTCGTCGCCGAAGGGTTCGGGTGTCTTCGACTGGTCGCGCTTGCGCCGGTACTCCTTCAGGTTGATGACCTGTCCCGCCGCGGGCTCGACGACGACCTCCGGCTCGTCGTCGTAGGGGGCGTCCAGGCCGTCGAGGAGATCGCCGAACTCCTCGACGCGGTCCAGCACCTCGGTGTAGAGCAGTTGGGAGAGTCCGGGGTCCTCCATCTCCTCCCAGGTGCGCGGCGCGGCCACCCACGGCTGCTCGCGGCCCCGCATCGAGTACGGCGCGAGAGTGGTCTTGGCGGCGGTGTTCTGGCTCCAGTCGATGAAGACCTTGTCGTCGCGCAGCGATTTGGACATCTTGGCGGTGATGAAATCGCTGTGCTGACGGGCGAACTCGTTCGCGACCTCCTGCGCCACCTTCCGCGCCGCATCCGACGTCACGGGCTTCGGGAGCCGCGCGTAGAGGTGGATGCCCTTGCCGCCGCTGGTCACCGGGTACGTAGTCGCCCCGCCGAGCCAGTTGCGGATCTCGCACGCCACCTCCGCGGTCCGGTGCAGTGGCACCCGCGGCCCGGGATCGAGGTCGAAGACGATGCGGTTGGCCATCGGTGCGCCGTCGGGCCCCATCGGCAGCCGCCACTGCGGCGTGTGGATCTCGAGCACGGCCATCTGCGCGAGCCAGACCAGCGTGGCGCGGTCGTCGGCCATCGCATAGGAGATGACCCGCTCGCTGTGCTGGATGCCGTGGCGTCGGATCCAGTCAGGTGCGCTCTCGGGAACGTTCTTCTCGAAGAACGGGGTCGACTCGACGCCGTGGGGCCACCGCTTACGGGTGATGAGGCGGTTGCGTACATGGGGAAGGAGGACGTCGGCGATCCGCGAGTAGTAGTCGATGACCTCGAACTTCCGCGTCCCCGTCGCCGGATAGAGCACCTTCGAGAGATTGGTGATCGAGATCCGCCGACCGTCGACCTCCAGTGTCTCGCCGCCTGCCATGCGTCCCATTGTCCACAAGGTTCCCGGCGGCCGTGCGGAGAAGACCCTTCGTGACGCATCCTCCGCAGGCTCCGGATGCTCCTCAGGGAGCGGGGGAGGGACGCGCATCCCTCCGGTCCCTGAGGAGTCCCGGAGCTTGCGGAGGGACGTCACGAAGGGTCTCGTTACTCCCGGTTCACGCCATCGCGGCCGATCTACTGGCAGAATGGCCCTCATGCGCTCGATCTGGAAGGGCGACCTCAGCTTTGGCCTGGTCAACGTGCCGGTCAAGGTCTATTCCGCGACCGAGAGTCACGACCGGAAGTCGTATCAGGTCGACTCGTCGGACGGAACCCGCATCCGCTATCGCCGCGTGCGCGAGGGCACCGACACCGAAGTCGACTACGGCGACATCGCCAACGCCTACGAATCCGAGTCCGGCGAGACCGTGATCCTCACCAAAGAAGACCTCGCCTCGTTGCCGGTGCAGAAGAGTCCCGAGATCTCGATCCTGGAGTTCGTACCCGCCGAGCAGGTCGATCCGATCTACTTCGACAAGCCCTACTACCTCGAACCGTCGTCGAAGTCGCCGAAGGCCTACGTCCTGCTGGCCAAGGCGCTGGAGGAGACGGACCGGCTCGCGATCGCCTCCTTCACCCTGCGCAACCGGACACGCGTGGCCGCGCTGCGCGTCGTCGACGGGGTGATGACGCTGCAGACGCTGCTGTGGCCCGACGAGGTCCGCAAACCCGACTTCGGCTTCCTCGACGACGACACCGAGATCCGCGATCAGGAACTGCAGATGGCGGCCTCGCTGATCGAGTCGATGGCATCGGACTACGACCCCTCCGAGTTCGAGGACACCTATCAGAACGAGCTGACGAAGCTCATCGAGGCGAAGTCCGAGGGTGGCGAGGCGTTCCCCGAATCCGACGACGAAGACAAGGACACCGAGGACTCCGACGTCGCCGATCTCCTCGCCGCGCTGCGCGCATCGGTGAAGGACCGCGGGGGATCGGATTCGAAGGATTCGGACTCGAAGGACACCGCGGCCAAGAAGGCACCGGCCAAGAAGGCTGCGGCGAAGACGGCCGCGAAGAAGGCGCCGGCCAAGAAGACCGCTTCCAGGTCGACGGCGAAGAAGACCTCCTCGGGCAGCTCGGGGTCCGGCGCGTCCGGGAGCAAGTCCACGGCCAAGAAGGCGCCCGCCAAGAAGTCCTCGCGCAAGGCGAGCTGACCCGCACCGCCGGACAACGGCGGTCCGAAAAGGGTTGGCACCACGCCCGCGGGTTCGGGCAAGCTCGAAGGGTGACCTCCGCCGCCGACTCCCGTCTGCCCCGCGCGCTGCTGCCGTTCGCGCGTCGGCAGTACCGGCTGCTCGCGTCCGGACTGATCCTCGCCATGTTCGCCGACGGCGTGTGGACGATCGCGGTGATATGGCAGATCATCGCGCTCGGCGGCGGGCCGGGTCAGGTGTCGCTGGCAACTGGCGTGGCCGCGGTGGGAATGCTCGTCTCCACGCTGGCCGGTGGTGTGCTCGCCGACCGTATTTCGCAGCGCCACATCATGATCGGCCTCGAGGTCGCGAAGATGATCGCGTTCGGTGCGATCGGTCTGGCGTCGATCGCGGGCGTACTGCAGCTCTGGCACGTGGTGGTGGCGTCCCTTCTGGGCGGCATCACCACCGGGATGTACTACCCCGCCTACTCGGCTTTGCTGCCCGGTGTCGTCGCGCCGTCGGAGCTGCAGGCGGCCAACGGGATCGAGGGCTTCTTCCGCCCGGTCGTCTTCCAGGCGGTCGGCCCGATGGTCGCCGGCGCCGTCATCGGTGCCTGGGCCCCGGGATCCGCGGTGTTGATGGCGGCGGTCGCCGCGATCCTGTCGAGTGTCTGCTATCTCGGGATGGCCCCGGTCACCGCGCGCCGGTTCGGCGAGACGGGCGAGGACGCGCCGGAGGTCGTCGAGGGTGCGGGTGCCCGCCGGATCGTCGGCGACCTGGCCGAGGGGTTCGCCTACATGGCCCGGACCCCGTGGCTGTGGGGCACGCTGCTCTTCGCCTGCGTTTTGGTATTGGCGACGCTCGGCCCCATCGAGGTGCTCGTCCCGTTCGCATTACGTGAGCGCGTCGACGGCGGCGCGACCCAGCACGCCTGGGTGCTTGCCGGATTCGGACTCGGTGCGGCTGCGGCGTCACTGGTATTCGCCTCGATCCCGATGCCGCGCCGGTACCTCACCGTCATGTTCTCGCTGTGGGCGTTCTCCAGCCTGCCGCTGGTACTGATGGGTCTCGCCGATTCCACGTGGATGTTCGTCGCCGCCGGTGTGACCATGGGCATCCTCTTCGACGGCCCGATGGTGCTGTGGGGAGCGCTCTTACAGCGTCGGGTGCCGCCGGCCCTGTTGGGTCGCATCGCCAGTCTCGACTTCTTCGTATCGGTTGCGCTGATGCCGGTGTCGATGGCGATCGCCGCCCCGGTCTCGTCGGCGATCGGCCTGACCGCCACGTTCGTGCTGGCCGGGTTGCTCCCGGTGCCGATCGCGTGGGCGTTCTACTTCGCGGCCGGCATGTGGCGCGACGAGATCGAGAACCCCCTTGTCGACGAGTCGAATCCGAAGTTGGTCGACTCCGCTGCGGTCCGTTGACGTGACCTGGAGCACATACTACGGTGACACATCATTCACAGGGCATGACGTGACGTAGCGGAGTGGGCTCGGCGGCTCGGCGCAGCCATTGCAGGAGGCGAAGACGATGGCGGTCTGCACGCCGGGTGACGTCCCGTCGATCATCACCGGCTACCTGGGGTTCGAGTGCGAGGGCGCGAATCCGATTGTCACGATCCGGAATCCGGCCGACCTCGAGCACTGGACGCAACCGGTCCTCGAGGTCACGATCATCCTCGGTGCCGTCCTCGCGCTGATCCACGCGATCCGCCGACTGCGTCGCGACGGCGACCCCACCAACCTGACGGTGTGGATCGGATCGTTGGTCTACCTGTTCGTGATCGAGCCGCCGCTGTACTTCCCGAACTGGTTCCACGCCGAAGAAGCGATGGGATTCATGTTCTCCCACAACGTGTTCACGGTCATGTTCATGTACGACCGGCTGCCGTTGTACATTGTCGCGTTCTATCCGGCCGTGAGCCAGGTCGCCTACGAGCTCGTGCGGGCGTGGGGCTTCTTCGACGGGTCGAAGCGCTCGGCGCTGCGCGGATCGCTCGTTCTGGCCCTGGTGTTCCAGACCTTCTACGAGATCTTCGACCAGCTCGGCCCGCAGCTCAAGTGGTGGGCGTGGAACGTCGACGCGCCGTACTATCGCGACACCCTCGCCCAGCTCCGAGCCCAGGGCGTCGCCCCCGACGAGCTCGGCAATCCCGCCGCGGAGCCCACACTGGCCGCGGTGCCGTGGGGGAGCGTCTGGCTTTTCGCGACCGTCTCGTTCGCCGTGCTCGTCTACGTCGCGGTGCGCTTGGTCCAGATCCCCACCTCCCGAGGACGCGCCCCGCGCGGATGGTCGTTGTCATGGCGCGTCGTCGTGTCCGGTGTTGTGGCCGTTGTCAGCATGCCACTCCTGTCCATTCCGACGGCGCTGTTCGGCCGTGACGAGAACGCGAATCACGACGCGCAGACCGTCGTGTACTGGGTGGAGATGGCCCTGGTGTGGGGGATCGGACTGACACTTCTGTACGTGCAATGGCGACGCATGCGCAGCGACCCGACGCTGGGCGTCGACGACGCTCGCAGCGCTCGGCCCTTCCTCGTCGTGTTCCCGGTCCTGTTCCTCGGGGTGCACCTCGTACTGTGGTGCGCCGCGTTGCCCGCCTACCTTGACGCCGAGGACGGAATCACCGCCGACAACACACCGATCGGGAGTCTCCCCTACGTGATCGCCTGCCTCGTGGTCGCTGTGGGCGTGCTGGGCGTCGCTGTCGTTCGGGGCCGGCGCACGGTCGACGACAGCCCGGCGGTCGCGGGAACACCGTCGACCTCAGGCGTGTGACAACGTCCGATTCGTCCACAGCTGGGTCTGCCCGTCGTGGACGGCGACGAGTCGAGCGCGATCAGTGCTGGAGAACCCGCGCGGCGCCGTCGACGACGCTCGTCGTGAGTGTCTGCAGCAGAGGCGAACTCAGCTTCCAGTGCTGCCAGTACAGCGGGACGTCGATGTGGTGGTCGGCGATGAGGCGGACGCGACCGGTGTCGAGGGCGTCCGCGATCTGGACGACCGGGACGGCGCCCCAGCCGATGCCGAGCGCGACGGCGCGGTGGTATTCGGTCGACGCCGGGATGTAGACCGCGGGCGGGTCGACGGGCCGGCCGGCGAGGGCGGCCGAGATGTTCCGCTGGATGTGATCGTTGCGGTCGAACTGCACCATCGGGGCCCGGGCCAGTGCATCGGCATCGGGCCCGTCGGGTAGCCATGTGTCGATGAATTCCGGTGTGGCGACCGGCAGATAGCGCATCGTGCCGAGCGACTGCAGTGCGCACCCGCGGATCGCGAGTGGTTCCGAGGTCACCGCGGCGAGCACGTCGCCGGTGCGGAGCAGGGTGCTGCTGCGGGTTTCGTCGTCTCGGAAGACCTCGACCGCCACCGCGTGCTCCCGGTGGAATCGCGCGAGCACGGGCAGTAACCAGGTCGCGAGCGAGTCGGCATTCGTCGCGACCGGGAGATGGACACGGGGACGTTCGACCAGCGGCAGATCGTCGTCGTCGGGCGCGCCCACGAACTCGGCGCGGGTCTCGGCGAGCAGTAGTTCCCACTGCTTGGCCAACCGCACCAGCACCTCGCCATCGGGTGTGGCCGTCGCCGGCTTGGTCCGCCGGAGGAGTACCCGCCCGGCAGCGGACTCCAGCGCCTTGATCCGCTGGCTCACCGCCGACGGGGTGATGTGCAGGGCGGTGGCCGCGGCGTCGAAGGTGCCCTCGCGCAGGACCGCGGCCAGCGTGCGCAGGCCTTCCTGACTGATGTCCACGAGCCGAGGTTAGTGGTGTGTCCCGCCGGACAGTCGAGACACACCACCGCCGGCCGGATCAGGCGGGGACGGTGTCGCCCGCGGAGTCGGCCCGCCGTCCGCGCACCACGCCGAGTGCGAGGAGCGCGGCGCCGACGGCAATCCACCCGAGGAGAACGGCGACCTGTCCGGTGATGCTCGCCGCCGGGAAATACGCGACCGAACGGAGCAGCGTGCCGCCGGCGCCGGGCGGCAACCACTGGCCGATCGTTCCCCACGGCGCGGGCAACAGGTACGGCGACGATGCCAGCCCCGACAGCGGGTTGGAGATCAGCACCATCACCAGCGCGGACACCCCGACCCCGGCGGGGCCGAGCAGGCTGCCCGCACCAACCGTGAACCAGGTGATCGCTCCGATCATCAGGGCTGCGGCGAGTCCGACGGGGCCGATACCGCCGTCGATGACGCCCAGCCATGACCACGTCGCCGCGAAACCGAACCCGGCCACGAGCGGCCCCAGGACCGCCAGCGTCGCCTGCATGGCGGCTCGGCCGCGCAACCCGATCGCGGCCGCCCCGCCGAGCGCCATGCCGGCGATCAGCAACGGCAACAGTCCGGCGGCGAAACCCGTTCCGCGGGCATCTGTCTCGGGAGTGGGGACCACGGATTCGACGGCGACCGGTACACGCTGGGCGGTGGCGATGCCGTTCCCGACCCCGGCGACGACCTGCGCCAGCACCGGCGAACCCGCCTCCGCGGTCAGCACCGTGACCCCGCCGGGCCCGACCGCGATCGCGCCGACCAGGTCGCGCCGTTCGATGGCGGCACGCGCGTCCTCGGTGTCGGCGAATCGTTCGACGGCGAAGGCGTCTTCACCGGCCCGGTCGGCGAGCGCCGTCTCGATCGCCTGTGCCGCGGGCGGCGGTGCGACGAGACCCAGTGGGGCTTGATGCGGCTCGGGATCGACGGCCAGTGACACGAACATCGCGGCGATCGCGATCACGAACGTCGGGATCAGCAGCGCCATCACCGCCACGAGGCGCCAACTGGGTGCCCGCCCGGTCGGGGGCGCACCGTCGGCCTCCGCGGTCGCAACGGGCGCCCGATCGCGCGAATCTGTCGAGTGCAGTTCAGTGCTCATGACCACTCCTAAAAAGAACGAATCTTCGTTTTTCTGAGTATGCGCGGAGGGCCGCGAGGAATCAAGAACGAATATTCGTTTTAGACTGTCGGCATGCCGAAGATCAGCGACGAACGCAAGCTCGAACGAAGTCGGCAGATCCTCGCCGCCGCTCGCCGATGCTTCGTCGACAAGGGGTTCCACCGCGCGTCGATGTCTGACGTGATCCGGGAATCCGGGCTCAGTGCGGGTGCCGTCTACTCGTACTACTCGTCGAAAGAGGAACTGATCGCCGCCGTGGCGCGGTCGATCTTCGCCGCCTACGAGTCGGGGATCAGCAGCTTCGACGACCCGGTAGAGCAACCCCCGTCGCCTGAGGCGGTTGTACGCGCACTGGCCGAACGGGTCCTGCTGGAGATCGCGCCGATGACCGACGGCTTCCGGATGGTCCTGACGGTATGGGGTGAGGCCGCCAACAACCCGGAGCTGCGCGAGACCGTGCGCGACATCATCCGTGGACTGCGGGGCGTCTTCGAACGCGTGCTGACGGCCTGGCGGGCCGCGGGCCACGAATTGCCCGCGGAGCCTGCGGTGCTCGCGCAGGTGATGGTCTCGGCGATGCAGGGGGTGGTCGTTCAACAGGGCCTGGTCGGTGACCTTGATGTCACCGACTACATCGAGGCCTTGTGCGCAGTTCTACGTGGCATCGGACTGGGCGACGATGCGTCCTCAATCTGAAGTTCAACTGTTCATTCGTGAAAAAGTTTCGCTGTACTGATCGGGGTGTGTCGCCCTAGCGTCGTCCCGGTGACCGCCTACCTCGTACCGACACTTGCCGGGCTCCTCACCGGCGCCGGTCTGATCATCGCCATCGGACCCCAGAACGTCTTCGTGCTGCGTCAGGGCGTCGCCCGCAGGCACACCGGTCAGATCGTGGCGGTCTGCGCGCTCTCCGACGTCGTACTCATCGTGGCAGGGGTTGCCGGCCTCGGCGCGCTCGTGGCCGCGCATCCGGAGGTGGTGACGTTCGCGAAGGCGGCCGGCGGACTGTATGTCGGGGCGTTGGGCGTCATGGCCGCCAGACGCTGTGTGCGCAGTGACGAGGCCATCGCAGCCGCCACCGACGAGAGCAGGGCCGAGTCCACCGGCCGCTGGGTGGCGGTGGGTACGGCCCTGGCTCTGACCTGGCTCAACCCGCACGTCTACCTCGACACGGTCATCACCATGGGTGCCATCGCCAACGGCCACGGAAACGGCAAGTGGGCGTTCGCCTTCGGTGCCTGCATCGCGAGTGTCCTGTGGTTCACCGCGCTCGGCGGCGGTGCTCGGAGACTGTCCGGGTTCTTCGCGAGTCCGCAGGCGTGGAAGATGCTCGACGCGGTGGTCGCGGTCATCATGCTGGGGATGGCGATCGCGCTGTTCGCGTCGATCTGACACGCATTCCGAGCATGTGCGGGGCGCTCGTCGGTGACCGATGTCGTCACCCGGGATCCCCCGGGAGCCGGACAGGCGCAGGACCGCGGTGGATGCGACAAGGTGATCACGCTGGAGTCACCGAGGACTCAGATCGGACACTGCTGCGGCGCGAGTGGGGTGTTTCGGGTATCCCGGAGGGGTGACACCGCGCCGATCGGCCCCGACGGTGACTCGCGACACCACGATCCGCGAGCAGACGACGACGTTCGACGTGCGTGCGTTGGTGACCGATGTGCGCCATGTACTGGGCCGCGGCGACCTTGCCGCGGCTGCTGCCACCCTCACCTACTTCGCGGCGATCGCCGTCGTGCCGTGGGCGCTGCTGGGGATCTGGTCGACGACCTGGCTCCGCGGCCCGTCCGCCGAGGAGTCCCTGGCGGAGCTGCGCGTCCTCATCCCACCGGCCATGGGCGGCCGTGGCGTGTTCGACGAGGCCGTCGCGGTCGGTACCGGACTGACGCTGATGGGCGCACTGGTGTTGCTGTTCCCGGCGTCGTTCTACGGCGAGGGTCTTCGCCGCGCGTGTATGACGTTGTATCCGCGCGAGGACCGGTTCACGGGATGGCGGTCTCGGATCTGGGTGCTGGGATTGGTGGTCGTCGTGCCGCCACTGGCGTATGTGGTCGTCGGCGTCGCGGGCACACTCACGACGTTTGCTCCCGAGGGAGGCGGAACCGGTGGTTTCGGCGACCTCGCGGTCCGGATCGTGGTCGAGTTCATCGTCGTGTGGATGCTGGTCACGGTGGCCCTGACCTGGGTGTACTGGAAGGTGACGCCCGGTGAGCCGTCGTTGGGGGTGGCGGCGGCCAGCGCTCTCGGCACCGCGTCGTTCATCGCCGGATTCACCCAGGGCTTCCTGCTGTTCCTGTCCCTGCCGATCGATGTCGGGATCCCGTACGGCGGTCTCCGGGTGATCGGCGGGGTGGTGGCGGTCGGTTTGTGGCTGTACGTCGCGCACGTCATCGTCATCATCGGATGGGCGTTCGGGCAGGCGATCGAGAAGCAGAGGAGGGGACGTGTCCGCGGAGCCTGAGCGAGCGGGCCGGAGCCTCAAGGCGGCGTCGGGTGCGGAGCGGACGACGAGCGCCCGGGACGAGGCACTCGACTCGTGGTCGAAGCTCCACGGAGGGCTCGATCCGCGCGCGAGTTTCTGGGTCCGGAACTGGGTGCTCGTCAGCCACGCCTGTGCGCGACCGTTGGCCCGACTGGGCCTTACGCCGAACACCGTGACTGCTCTCGGAGTCATCGCCACCGCGATCGCGCTGTGCCTGACCATTCTCGGCGACTGGTGGCCGCTGCTCGCCGCACTCGTCATCGTCCTGGCGGCGCTCCTCGACGGGATCGATGGTGCCATCGCGGCCCAGACCGGAACGGCCTCGCGGTGGGGGCGTATCAACGACTCGGTGGCGGACCGGTTCTCGGACGTGATGCTCGTCGGCATCGTGGTGGTCGTGGGTGCACCGCCATGGCTCGGCGCGACGATCGCGGTGCTCACCCTCATCCTCGAGATCACCCGCGCCACGGCGCAGGCGGTGGGCATGAAGGGGCCAGGCACGGTCACCGTGTGGGAGCGGCCGTCGCGGGTGATACTGGCGGTCGTCGCAACTGTGAGTGCGGGTTCGTGGTGGTGCGCGGGACTGAGTTCAGCCGTCGCGTCCGGCCTGGCCCTGTTCATCGCGGCGATCGGCGCGGGCTTGGCGTTGATCGGGACGGTCCAGTTGGGGATCGCGGTGCGGAGGCAGACCCGACGGCTCGGATGAGTTCTCGACGCGGGCGGCTCCCATCCGGATCGCGCTCCGGTGACGAACAATGGTGCGAGGAGCAGCTCGCCCGATCCCGATGCGATGAGGAAATCTCGATGACGAACGACTCGGTGGTTCTCGCCGACGCCGATGGCCGCCCGTGCGGCACCGCCGACCGCGAGGGGGTGCACGGACCGGACACCCCGCTGCACTTCGCGTTTTCCTGCCATCTCGTCGTCGACGGCCGCATCCTCATGACACGCCGGGCGTTGTCCAAGCGCAGCTGGCCCGGGGTGTGGACCAACTCGTTCTGCGGTCATCCGCGCCCCGGCGAGGACGTCGTCGACGCCGTGCATCGGTATGCCCGGCGCGAGCTCGGTATCGAGGTGGCCGATGTTCGTTGCATCCTGCCGGACTTCCGGTATCGGGCGGTCGACGCGAGCGGCATCGTGGAGAACGAGATCTGCCCGGTGTTCGTCGCACGTCCGCTGGGAACACTCCGACCGGATCCCAGCGAGGTCGCCGAGCACGCTTGGGCCGACGTCGCCGACGTGTGGTCGCTCGTCGCGAACACCCCGTGGGCGGTCAGTCCGTGGTTCGTCGAGCAGGTGCAGCAGCTGCCGTCCGACGACCCCGGTTCGGTGTACGACACCCATCCGGTGATGTCTCGGGCGTCGAATTCATGACGTCAGGTAATTGGCGTTCGGTCACCAGGTCGAGGAGCGGTCGGATGATGCACATTCCCGGTCATACTCAAGTGATTCCACCTCACCGGCGATACGACGAGGTCGCGGAAGCCTGTGCGGCGATGGTGATCAGGTCGTACTCGAGTTCGTTCGGACTCGCTTCGCGTCTGCTCACGCCCCGTATTCGGCGCGACGTCCAGAACATCTACGCGCTCGTGCGGGTGGCCGACGAGATCGTCGACGGCCCGCGCCCGGAGCAGGGGCTCGTCGACCGCAGCAATGAACTCGACCAGCTCGAGGAGCAGAGCAGCGTCGCGCTCGTCACCGGGTCGAGTAGCAACCTCGTCGTCCACGCCTTCGCGCAGACCGCCCGCCGGGTCGGTATCGATCTCGATCTGGTGGGCCCGTTCTTCGACTCGATGCGCAGCGATCTGACTCAGGTCCAGCACGACTTCGAGTCGCTGGCCACCTACATCTATGGCTCGGCCGAGGTGGTCGGTCTGATGTGCCTGCGGGCGTTCCTCGCCGACGAGCCGAAATCCGCCGCCCGGTACGACCAGCTCGCACCCGGCGCCCAACGGCTGGGCGCGGCCTTCCAGAAGATCAACTTCCTCCGCGACTTCGGCGAGGACAGCGACGGGTTGGGGCGGCGCTACCTGGTCGGCCTCGATCCCGACGATCCGGCGGACTCCGCCTGGTCGCTCTGGCTGGACGACATCGACCTCGACCTGACCGCCGCTGCGGCCGCCATCCCGCACCTGCCGGCGAGCAGCCGCGTCGCGGTGTGCACCGCGCACGACCTGTTCGCCGAGCTGACCGCCCGCCTTCGCGAGTCGTCGGCCACCGAGGCCCGCCGTACCCGCGTCCGCGTCCCGAACGCCGGCAAGGCGAAGATCGCGGCGGCCGCCGTCGCCCGCCGCGGCATGCCGCGACCCGCATGTGCCGACGCCGCCGGTCTGAACAGAAGGAAGAGCAACGTATGAGCGAGTCCCGACGCGTCGTCGTCATCGGTGGCGGAGTCGCCGGCCTGGCCACCGCCGCCCTCCTCGCCCACGACGGGCACGACGTCGAACTCGTGGAGAAGAACGACGACCTCGGTGGTCGGGCCGGTACCTGGGATCGCGACGGGTTCCGCTTCGACACCGGTCCGTCGTGGTGGTTGATGCCGGAGGTGTTCGACCATTTCTTCGAGATGCTCGGGACGTCGACCGCCGAGCAGCTCGATCTCGTCCGCCTCGACCCCGGTTACCGAGTGTTCTTCGACGACAACGGGTCCGACGAGAAGCCGATCGACGTGTTCGGTGACCAGGACCGGAACCGTGCGCTCTTCGACGAGATCGAGCCCGGCGCGGGAGCCGCACTCGACGACTATCTGCGCACCGGCAGGCAGGCGTATGACCTTGCCGTGGAACGGTTCCTGTACACCAGCTTCGACTCGCCACGTGCCTTCCTCGGCCTGCCGGTGTTGCGGCACGCGAAAACGCTTGTCACGCTGCTGACGACCTCGCTGCAGTCCTACATCGCGGCCCGCTTCACCGACCGCCGGCTCCGCCAGGTCCTCGGGTATCCGGCGGTGTTCCTCGGTTCCTCGCCCGAGCGCACCCCTGCGATGTATCACCTGATGAGCTGGCTCGACCTCGCCGACGGTGTGCGGTACCCCAACGGCGGCTTCACCACCCTGGTCGACGCGCTGGAGCGGGTTGCGCGGGAACGGGGCGTACGCATCTCCACCGGCACGGCCGCGACCGCCATCCTCACGCGGGAACGCGCGGGGAAACGGTCCACGCCGTCGCGTCGTCGCGCCGAGGTGGCCGGCGTCCGCGTCGAAGGAGCCGACGGCATACCGCGAGAACTGGTCGCGGACATCGTGATCGGTGCCACCGATCTGCACCATCTCGAGACTCGGTTGCTGCCCCGGGAACTCCAGACCTTCCCCGAACGGTACTGGGACCGCGCCACCTCCGGCCCGGGGGCGGTGCTCGCACTCCTCGGCGTACGCGGTGAGATTCCCGAGTTGGCGCATCACTCCCTGTTCTTCACCGAGGACTGGAAGACCAACTTCGACGCCATCTTCGAGAGTCCCACGCGCGTACCGGACCCGGCGTCGCTCTATGTGTGCAAGCCGTCGGCCACCGACCCGTCGGTCGCGCCGTCGGACTCGGAGAACCTCTTCATCCTGGTGCCCGTCCCGCCCGACCCGGGTCTCGGCCGCGGCGGCGTGGACGGCGGCGGCGACCCCGACATCGAGAAGGTGACCGACCGGGCCATTGCGATGATCGGACAGTGGGCAGGTGTTCCAGACCTCGCCGATCGTGTCGTCGTCCGCCGCACCATCGGCCCCGCGGACTTCGTCGACTCGGTCAACTCGTGGTGCGGCGGAGCCCTCGGCCCGGCGCACACGCTGCGGCAGAGCGCGTTCCTGCGCTCGACCAACCGGTCACGCAAGGTCGACGGGCTCTACTACGCCGGGTCGAGCACCCGTCCCGGCATCGGTTTGCCGATGTGCCTGATCAGTGCCGAACTCATCCGGAAGAAGCTCCGCGGCGACCGGTCGGTGGGGCCGATGCCGGTCGCGACACGCTGACCTGCGCCGGAAGGTTTGGAACGCAGATCATCCGGGTACGGTCGCGTGACAGGGCTCACAGCGAGCGGCGCGAAAGGGACCGGTGACATGGAGAAGGCACGGACGAATGCATGGTGGCGCGGCCCGCAATGGACATGGTTTCGTCAGCACCTGACCCCCGAAGAGCGTCGGAACCTCCAGGCCTCCCGTGTTCCGGTGGCGGTCGTGACCGCGTCGCTGGGCGGGCACGCATACAGCTATCGCGACCGGGTGTGATCTGACGCTTCGAGGTCCCACGACTCGCTGATCGCATCGTGGCGATGGTGATTGAAGCAGGTGCTCGATCACCGTACGGTGTACGGGAAAACCGCAGTGCACGAAGTGACGCTCAGAAGCGAGCCGGCGATGCCGAAAACCCAGCACACCGCGCCACGCTGGCTCAAGCCGATGAACAAGCTGTTCCTGCTGCTGCAGCGGCTCGGCGGGATGAAGCAGCTACCAGTTCTCGTCGTCGCCGGACGGCGCACCGGCAAGCCGCGACGGACGCCGCTCACCGTGGTCGACCTGAGCGGCGAGCGCTATCTGCTCGAGGGCTTTCCCGGGGCGGACTGGGCACGCAACGTCCGTGCGGCCGAGGGACGTGCCCAGCTGTCGATTGGAGGCACGATGAGCGACGTCCGCCTCGTCGAACTGTCGGCTGACCAGGCCGTTCCGGTGCTACGCGCCTGGCCGGAGCTGGCGGGCACCGACGGCCCGAAGATGATGAAGGACGCGGGAGTCGTCGACGACGTGACCCCGGAAGCCTTTGCTGCCGCGGCGGGCCGATGCGCCGTGTTTCGTATCGATCCGCGCTGACGGCTCCGATGAGCAAGGCCTGTCGGTCAGTGACTCACGGCCGGACCGATCAGCTCCGCCACGATCTTCGCCGACATGACCACGAGCGGCAGACCGCCGCCGGGATGCGACGACCCGCCGACGAGGTAGAGGCCCGGTAGCGATGAGGTGTTCGACGGCCGGAGGAACGCCGAGCGGGGTCCGTTCGACGACGATCCGTATATCGAGCCACCTGGCGTCCTGGTCCGGCGTTCGAGGTCGGCGGGCGAGACGATGAGACGGTGACGGACCCGTCCGGTCACATCGAGCCCACGGTCGGCCATGACGTCGAGGACCCGGTCGGCGTAGGAGTCCGCCAACCCGTTGGCGTCCCAGTCGACGCCGTGCTCGGGGTCGTGGCGGGGTGCGTTCACCAGCACGAACCACGCCCCGGTTCCCGGGGCGGGCACGATCTCGGAATCGGTGGGGGCCGAGATGTACACGGTCGGTCGCGCGACCGGACGTGGTGGGCCGCGGAATCCGAAGACCGCGTCGAACTCCTCGTCGTAGTCCTCGGCGAACAGCACCTGGTGGTGCGGCGCAGCGGGCGGATCGTCGAGGGCGAGGAGGAGCACGAATCCGGACAGCGACGGCGTCGTCCGTCGCAGCAGCGCCGCGGGCCGGCGGGCGGCGCGACGCGGTACGAGGCGGTCGTAGACCTGCTGGGCGTCGGCGTTCGCGACGACCAGATCGGCCCGGCGTCGGCTTCCGTCGGTGAGCACCACGCCATCGGCCCGGCCGGTGTGGTCCACCGAGATCCGGTCGACTTCGACGCCGAGTTCGACCCGCCCGCCGAGTTCGACGAGACGGTCGTGCATCGCGGTGGCGATGCGGCCCAATCCGCCTCGTACGTACCATGATCCGAACGCCTGCTCGGACCACGGCACAGACGCGAGTGCTGCCGGCGCGCGGCGTGGGTCGGAACCGGTGTAGGTCGCGTAGCGGTCCAGCAGCATCCGCAGGCGCGGGTCGTCGAGGTAACTCTCGCCGAGTCCGCGCAGCGTGCGCCACGGCGCGACGGTCCGCACGTCCGACGGCGTGGCGATCCCGCCGACCATCGTGCGGATGCTCATCGGTGATTCCAGGAAAGGCTCGTGCGTGACGTCCCAGACACGTTGTGCGCGTTCCAGAAACGATGACCACTGGGCGCCTCGCCCATTCCCCAGTGCGGCGTCGAGGGCGGCGGGGATGTCGTCGAGCGTTCCCGGCATGTCCAGTTCGGTGCCGTCCGGGAAGCGGTAGCGCGCGGCGACGGGGAGTCGTTCGAGGGTCAGATGGTCGTGGATCGACGATCCGGTGGCGTCGAAGAGTTCTTCGAAGACGTGCGGCATCGTGACGAGCGACGGCCCGGTGTCGAACACGAACCCGTCGTGCTCGATGACCCCGAGTTTGCCGCCGACGTCGTCGAATTGCTCGAGAACGGTGACGTCGTGGCCGGTCGCGGCGAGGCGCATCGCGACGGAGAGTCCGCCGACGCCCGCGCCGATCACCAGGACCCGTGTCATCGACGGACCTCGATGGGGCGTCCCTTCCATTGCAGGTCGCCGCGCTGTCGGGCCAGCGTCGAATCGACTGCGAGACCGGTGAAGACGAGGATGGAGAGCGGATGGGCGAAGGTGTCCGGCCATCCGCGTCCGCCGGTGCAGCGGGCGGACACCACCCGCGACGCCACGCCGGCGAGGTATCCGACGAGACCCGTCCGGGAGCCGAACAGTGCTGCTGCCGCGGGGAGTACGTACATCAGGCACAGCAGACCGGTGACGCCCAGCGTCCCGCCCGGAGACCCGAAGGCCGACCACAGCGACTTGCGGTAACCCGCGCGGACCTCGTCCCAGCCGCGGTACATACGGCAGGTGGCGACGTCGCTTCCCTCGGCCACGACGCCGCGACCGCCGGCCGCCTTGACGGCGCGCAACAGGGCGATGTCCTCGAGGACCACGTCGTGCACCGCCTCGTGACCGCCGGCACGACGGTACATCGCGGCATCGACCACCAGGAACTGACCGTTTGCGGCGGTGAGGGATTCGCGCGGTGAGCGCTCGGCGAGACCGAGGGGCAGGGTGCTCAGCCAGGACCACTGCAGCAGCGGTTGCACCAGTCGCTCGCCCGCGCCGACCGCGACCTGCCGGGGGTACGGGCTCACCAGATCGAGTCCGGCGTTGCGGAGCAAGGCGAACGATGAGGTGAACGCGTGGGGCTCGACCACGACGTCGGCGTCGAGGAAGACGTGGACCCCGCCGGGGAACGCCTTCTCCGCGAGTTGGGCGCAGGCCCAGGTCTTTCCGAGCCACCCGGGAGGAGGCGCCGAGCCGGGGTGGACACGAACCCGGTCGTCCATCGAGGCCAGGCGGGCGAGCACGGCGTCGGTTCCATCCGCCGAGCCGTCGTCGAGCACGTGGATCCGGGCCGGTCCTGGCCAGCGATCCGCCGCCTCGAGGACGGCCAGTAGGCAGCGTTCGGCGTTGTGCGCCTCGTCGCGCATCGGGATGAGAACCGACAGTGGTTCCGGCGCCGGGATGTCGGCGAGACCGGGCCGACGGACCCGGCGGGCGTTGTCGAGGGTCAGGGCCAGCGACGCCAGCGACATAGCGGTTCCCGTCGCGACCAGCGGCCGCAGCAGGTCATACACCCGCACGGCGACCCCTGATCTCGACGGCGAGCAGCGGGAGGGCGATGACACCCATGAGGAGACCGCCCGTGAGGGCGACGGACGGACGGCCGAAGAACACCGCGTGCGCCATCACCGAGGAAAAGTAGGTCCACAGGTACGCGGTGATGGGCACGGCGTCCATCCCGGAAGACCCGGTCGCGTAGGGATCGTCGCGGCGGATGAGGAGGTCGAGCACGCCGACGATGAGAAACGAGACCAGCAGCCAGCCCGCGAAATTCGTCAGCGGGATGTCGGCGACCCCGGGCAGCGACGGCGTCGGGTGCCGCCACACCCAGTTGCCCTGGTCGACCATCTGCGGGTCGAGGAACACATCCCACGCCGTGAGTGCATACGCACCGAGGACGGCGGTGGCGGGCCGAACCCACCGTCCGGCGATCCCCATCGCACGGACGAGTCGTCGGGTCACGACCAGCGCGGGCCACGACATCATGATCCAGGCCAGCGGGACCAGGACCGGCACGCCGAGGACCTTCAGTCCGAGCCCGTCGGTGTAATCGTATGTGCCGAACGGAAACCCGGTGCTCACACCGACGGATTCGGCGATCAGTCCGCCACCGCCGGCCACCACCGCGAGGGCGACCGCGGCGGCGGCGCCGCGGGTTGCCGAGACGTGGACGAGCGACGCCGACGCCAGGAGCAGCACGCTCGCGACGGTCAGCGGCAGGGTGCCGCCACCGGTCAGCGGAAACGCGATCTGGACGCCGATCGTCGCGGCCAGCAGGATCCACGCCAGGGTGACCAGGCCGCGGTTCCAGGGCGCGGTGCCGTCGGTTCGTCGCGATCGCGACGATTGGTCCGATCGGTGCGAAGTGGAGCCGTCCAGGAGACTCACGCCGGTCTCCCCTCATACGTGCCGACGACCTCGGTGACGGCCAAGCGGGCGAACAGTTCCTCGGCATACCAGCGCGACGGTGCGGTCCGCCGAACCGCCGACAGATGTGCGGGGGAGCGGTAGGCGAAGCCGGTGAGGTCCTGCGCCGAATCCCAGATCGAGAACGTGCCCTGCACCCCGAGCGGGAGCTCGCCGACGCCGAGGGCCAACCGATTGCCCTGTGCTCCGGCGAGTTCCGTCGCCACCGGCGGGACGGCACGCCAGAACGATGCCATCTTCGTGGGCCGGAGGCGTGCCCGGGTCAACGCGGCTACCGGACCCGTCCAATCCGGTCCGGGCGCGTCGTGGTCGATCGACGATCGCACCGTCTCGAACGGGTCGACGCGCGACCATCGGCCCTTCGACCGAAGTGGTCGCATGGTGATCCGGAGTTCCTCCGTGCTGCACTCCCGCCATCGACGAAACACGACGGAATCGCTTGCGGCCGAAGCAGCGTCGGCGTCGTGCCATACCGTCAGCGCGGCCCAGTGTCTCAGGTCGGCGCTCTCGAGGGTGAAAGTGCGTGCGGTGCCGGTGCCCAGCAGTTTGGCGAAACGCAGACCGGGGGTACGGCGCAGCACCCGTCGACCCGACGACATCCGGCCGAGCGCCGGTAGCACACGGTCGACACCCCAGACGCGGAGTTCGACCGTCGGCCCGGCGGGAGCGGTCATGCGCGCCGCCACACGCAACGTTCGATGAGGGCGGTCAGTGCGTGCCGGCTCGCCGGGTCCATCGGAGCGGCGTCGACGATGCCGAGCGCTTCCGCGTGCAGGTCGGCGATACGCTGTTCCACTCGTTCGACGGCGCCGGTGGAGTACAGGACCTCACGCATCCGCGCGGCACCGTCGGCGTCGAGGTCTGGATTGCCGAGACCGTCGGCGAGCACGCGGCGCTCCATCCGTCCCGCCGATTCCTCGGCCGCCGCGATGAGCATCGTGCGCTTGCCTTCCCGTAGGTCGTCGATGGCGGGTTTGCCGGTGACCTTCTCGTCGCCGAAGACGCCCAGGATGTCGTCGCGGAGCTGGAAGGCCTCGCCGGCGGTGATGCCGATCCGATCGTATGCCTCGAGGAGCGCCGACGAGGCACCCGCGAGCGTGCCGCCCAGCCGCAGCGGCTGACCGATCGTGTACCGCGCACTCTTGTAGCGCAGCACGCGAGCCGTGCGATCGGCGTCGGTGGTGTCCTCGGTCTGACTCAGCATGTCCAGGTACTGGCCCGCGTAGGCCTCGTCGCGCATCACCGACCAGGTGTCGCGGACCGCGCGTCGGATGTCCGCGGACACGTCGTCCACCGCGGCAGCGGCGAGGTCGTCGGACCAGGACAGGCACATGTCGCCGACGAGGATCGCGACGGCGGTGCCATGGCGCTCGGCGTCCCCACGGCGTTGCGCGCGCAGATGATCGTCGGCGAAATGCCGATGCACGGTGGGCAGGCCGCGCCGGACATCGCTGTCGTCCATCACGTCGTCGTGCACGAGGGCGGCGAGATGGAACAGTTCGATGGCGGCCGCCATCTCGACGATGCCCGCGACGCTCCGGCCCCCGGCGGCGCCTCGGGCGCCCCAGAGGCAGAACGACGCGCGCAGGCGTTTACCTCCGCCGATCCGCGCCGAGAGGACGTCGATCGCCGGCGTCAATTCCCCGCCGACCTGCTGCAAGGTGGTGGCGTGGCGGCGAAAGTGCGCTGCCAGCACCTCTTCGACGAGTTCGAGATCCGTCGTCGAGGCGCTGATCGGGTGCAGATCAGGAGCCGGGGATGCCGACTGTGCAGGCGGCGCCGACGAGTCGGTCATCTCGGCGGTCGGTGTCATGACGGGGCCCTTCGAAAGTCCGGGGGGAGCGGTCGGTTACCCCCTCTTCGGAGCCGCGATCGCGAGCGGATGGGTGACGGCGACATGTGGGCGTCGGCCACGCCGCGGCGTCGCGCCTGGGGTTTGCCACACAGGAAACGCTGAACCACCGTCGATCGGTTGCCCATGTGTCCTGCCCGCCCCCGAAGGTCGGGAACGGGCAGGACCGTGTCGAGACGTCAGAAGAGCTGGTAGACCGTCGTTCCGCCGATGGTTGTGGCCGTGTAGTTGGCGGCGACCCACTCGGCGATCTCCGAGTTGCCGCCCGGACCGCCGCCGTCGTTGCCGAGGTAATAGGCGATCTTGCCGTCCTTGACGTAGGCGATGAACTGCTCGAGCGTGGGGGCCGGGTCCCCGCTCCATCCACCGATCGCCATGACGGAGGTGTCAGTGGCGATCTCGATCTCGGCGGCGGATTGCGACCCGTTGGTCGCGGCCGCCCACGTTGTCGTGGTTGCCCTCAGCGCGGCAACGAGTTCGGCGTTCGACGCGGTGTCGCCACCCGGGCCGCCCGTCATTCCGCTGCCGCCCTGCATGGCGGTGGGCGGGTTTCCCTGTTGGCCCGGGCGGGCGCCGGCCGGCTGGGCACCGGGCTGTCCGCCGTCCGCCCGACCCCCGGGGCCACTGCCCATGCCACCGCCGGGGCCGCCCATTCCGCCGCCATCGATCGAGGTCGACACCGCGGTCGGGATCGAGCCGTTGTGGGGGGTCGCCGCGGTTGCGATCGAGAACGCTGCCGTCCCGCCGAATCCGGCGAGCGAACCCGCGATGAGTGCCGCGGCAACCGCACGTCGCCACCCGCGTGCAGCACCGATGAGGAGGGCCACCACCGAGATCGAGGCGACCACGCCGATCAGCCAACGACACCAGGTCGGGCCGAAGTCGTTGCGGTTCAACAGGACAATCGACCACGCCGCGGCTGCACCGACCATCGCCGCCAGGGCGATCCTGGCCGCCCAGCGGTTGCGTCGACGCCAAGCGAGCACGCCGCCGAGTCCGATGACTGCGCCGATCGCCGGCGCCAGTGCCACCGTGTAGTACGGGTGGATCGTCCCGCTCATGAAGGAGAAGATCATGCCGGTGACCAGCAGCCAGCCGCCCCACGAGAGCACGGCTGCGGATTCCGTGCGTGCCAGACGGTGTTCGAAGCGGAAGACCGGGAAGCTGCACACCACCAGGTAGCCGGCGAAGAACAGCGCGATGAGTGCGGTCGGAAGCAACCAGGAGATCTCGTTGCCCATCTCGGAACCGAAGAGTCGGTCCAGCCCGGTGGACCCGCCGAAGGACCCGCCGGCCTGACCGCCGCCTCCTCCGCCTCCTCCGCCGCCGCCGGAGGCACCACTGATGCGGCCGACGCCGTTGTAGCCGAAGACGAGGTCCATGAACGTGTTGTCCGTCGAACCACCGATATAAGGACGTGCCGATTCCGGCACGAGCATCGTGACCACCGGGAACCACAACGCGGAGCCGAGCAATGCGGCGGTCGCACCGATGAGGTGGGCGATTCGTTTGCGCCACCCGGTCTTCGCGAACAGCAGGTAGGCGAGCCCGAAGAACGGCAGGATCAGCAGGCCCTGCAGCATCTTGGTGAGAAAGGCGAATCCCAGGGCGACGCCGACCAGGGCGAGCCACCGACCCGAGTTGGTGGCGACAGCCCGGGTCAGCGCGTACGCCGCGGCGACCATCAGCAACACCAGCAGTGCGTCCGGATTGTTGAAACGGAACATCAACGCGGCCGCCGGGGTGAAGGCCAGCACGGCGCCGGCGATGAGGCCGGCCGCGGCACCCAGTTGGGGGTCGCGGATCGTCCGACGCATCGTCGCGTACAGGAGCCCGACCGCGGCCACGCCCATCAGCGCCTGGGGCGCCAGAACGGCCCACGAGTTCATCCCGAAGATGCGGACGCTGAGTCCGCTCACCCACAGTGAGGCCGGCGGCTTGTCGACGGTAATGAAGTTCGATGCGTCGAGTGCACCGAAGAACCAGGCCTTCCAACTCTGTGATCCGGCCTGCGCCGCAGCGGCGTAGAAGGTGTTGGCGTACCCGCTTGCGGACAGGTTCCACAGGTAGAGCACCGCGGTGACGGCCAGGAGTCCGACGAGGCCGAGCCGTCCCCACCATGGCCGGGCGGCGACGCGTCGTCGGTGCGCCGGGGCGGCGGGATCGGACGGCGACGGCGCCGGTGGTTTGTCCAGTACTGCGGTCATGGGTCCTCCTCAGATGATTCCTGTCCAGAGTCGACGCCTCCGCCACCGTCAGCCTGGAGATCGGCTGGCAGGTGGCTGTGAACGGTTTCGGGAACCCAGACGTAGCCTGAGTCGCATGGCTGTGGATGCAACGGTGCCCGTGGTGGCAGTCGGTCTCGTCGGTGGTTTCGCGGTCGCGCGCTACAGCGGGCGACGCGAACTCGGTGGTGTGGTGCTCGGCGCAGCCGGCGCCTGGTGCACTCGCCGGTGGGCGTCGACGAAGGGCCCCGCGGTCGCGGGCGGTCTGCTGGCCGGTTACCTGGCGGCGTTCGGCGGCTCGCACCCGCTGGCGAAGAAGATCGGCGCGTGGCCGTCGGTCGCGGCCGTGACCGTCGCCGCGGCGGGCGCCACTGCCGTCGCCACACGCTGAGCGGCGCGCCCCGGCAATACCGGCCGGACGCCCCGATGGCGGCACTACCATCACCACCCATGACCGCGGGATATGGGCGTGCACGGCAGAACGACATCTACACCGCCGGGGTGCACCGGCGAAAGCCGCGTGTACCAACGGATTTCGCCGAGCTCGAGCGACGTGCGAGACGTGCGATGTCGGCGCGTGCGTGGGCGTACATCGGCGGTGGTGCCGGTGAGGGACGCACCATGGCCGCCAACCGCGCGGCACTCGACCGCTGGGCGATCGTGCCGCGCATCCTGCGGGATGTCTCGCAGCGCAACCTCGAGGTCGAATTGTTCGGTCGCCGCATCACGGCGCCGGTGCTGTTCGCGCCGGTCGGCGCCGGTTCGCTCGCCGCGCCCGACGCCGACGCCCTCATCGGGCGTGCGGCCGCGGAACTCGGTGTCCCCTACATCTTGTCGAATCAGGCGAGCGTCTCGATGGAGGACGTCGCGGCCGCGATGGACGACACGAGCGCCGGGGCGCCGCGCTGGTTCCAGCTGTACTGGTCCACCGACGACGACCTCGTCGACAGCCTCCTGGAGCGCGCGGCGGCCATCCGCGCCGAGGCCGTCGTCGTCACCCTGGACACGACGATGCTCGGGTGGCGGCCGCAGGACCTGAACCTGGGTTCGCTGCCGTTCGCGCAGGGTGAGGGCATCGCCCAGTACACGTCCGACCGCAGGTTCGTCGACATCGTCGCCGAACGGCTACGTGGCGCTGCTGACGAACGTCCGGAGATTTCCCTCGGCGCGATCGCCACCCTCTTCTCCATCACCCGCAACGCCCCGGGCCGGTTCCTGCAGAACCTGCGGTCGCCGCAACCGCGTGCCGCGGTGCAGACCTTCCTCGACATCTACTCGCGACCGTCGCTGAACTGGGACGATCTTGCCGGCCTGCGCGCCCGCACCGCTCTTCCGATCGTGCTGAAGGGCGTGCTGCACCCCGACGATGCGCGTCGTGCCGTGGACGCCGGGGTGGACGGCATCATCGTCTCCAACCACGGCGGTCGGCAGGTCGACGGCGCGATCAGCACGATCGACGCCCTCGACGCCATCGCGCCGGTCGTCGACGGTCGCATCAAGGTCCTCGTCGACTCCGGGATCTACACCGGTTCCGACGTGTTCAAGGCGCTCGCCCTCGGGGCCGACGCCGCCTGCATCGGACGACCGCACATGTACGGCCTGGCGCTCGCGGGAGCCGACGGTGCCCGCGACGCGGTCGCCGACATCATCGCCGAACTCGACCTCACCCTCGGACTGTCCGGGCACACCGACGTCGCCGACCTCGACCGCGAGGCGCTGCGCCGGATGACCTCTTAATGCTCCCTGAGGTGTGAGCGAAGCGAGCCACGAAGACATCCCAGGGGTGCAAGGTGTCAAGCGGCGAGGTTGGCGCGGTGGTTCCAGGCGGTGTGTTCGTTGTAGAGGGTGCGGTGTTTGAGGCAGCCGTGGAGGATGCCGATGAGCCGGTTGGCGAGCGCACGCAAGGCTTGGGGGTGGGACTTCTTCTGATCTCGCAGGCTGTCGTAGTAGACGCGGGCGCCGGGACTGCCGGTCAGCGCGCTTTGCGCCATCGCCATGGCGGCGGCGTTGAGGCGGGTGTTGCGGATATGGCGGGCCAGCACGACGTGCCCTTTGCCTGAGGCGATGGTCCGTGGTGAGGTGCCGGCATAGTTTCTGCGAGACTTGGCGGTGGCATAGCGTTCGGGGTCGTCCCCGAACTCGCCAAGCATCCGGGCGCCGGTGATGTCACCGACTCCGGGCATGGACAGGTAGATCTCGGCGTCCGGATGCGCTCTAAAAGACTGGGCCATACTGGTTTCCAGTTGATCAATTTGGGTGTTGAGCGTCGTCAGCATGTTCACCGTCACGGTCACGGTCGCCGCATACGCTGCGGTAAGTGCCTCCGGTGCGCTCAGATGACCGCCCCCACGCAGGGCCTGCTGGATCTCGCGGGCACGGGTATCGGTATTGCGTTGGCGGCCACCCTTTTTCAGAGCTGATCGGATCGCCGCGACCGTCAGTGCCGCTCCCTGTCGTGGGGTGGGAGCGCGACGCAACACCGCCAGGCAGTCTTTGTGGGCGAGGTCGCCGCCGAAGGCATCGACCGCGGCCGGATAGTAGGCGCCCAGTTGAGCGCGCAACACGTTCTGTTGTGCTGAGCGCGCCCACACCAGATTCTGATGCGTACGGGCCATCACCGTGATCGCCTTGACCTCGACGGTGTCGGCGGCGACCAATCGATGATTGTGCCGGTCGGTCCGCACCAGATCAGCCAGCGTTTTCGCGTCAGCCTTATCGGATTTGGTGCCCCCGACATGGTGGCGGTCGCGGTACCGCGACACCGACAACGGGTTGATCGCATACACCTGATAGCCCGCGGCGACCAGGGCGGCGACCCACATGCCGTGATCGGTTTCGATCCCCACCACCACCTCAGAGGGGTCGTGGGCGAACCGGGCGAGCAGGTCATGCATCGCCGTCACGCCGGCCGCGTTCTCGGGTAGTCGGCGGGTGGCCAGGGTGGTGCCGTGTTCATCCATCACGCACACGTCGTGATGATCCGACGCCCAGTCGTTGCCCACACAGATCATGTCGGTCGTTCACCTCGTCTTCGGTCGTCTCGATCGATCGTCGGTGTGAACCTTGGGGTGATCACCCTTGACGCGGCCTAATGGATCAGTGCTCACCCCACATGGTTCAGGGGGCACGACATCCCAGAAGCGTTCTAGCGGGTGATCCTTACCCGGCCGGGCCACGGTCTTCGTGTAGAAATCCGACACCGTTTCAGGGTCTCGGAGTGGTCACCGGCCGGGAAGGCTCACACAAACCAGCATCCCCTGCAGGACGCCGATCCACCCCCATTAGGGTCAGACCAGGGGCCGCCCGGTGCGCATGCGCCAGCGGACGTCGGCGAGCAGGACGTTGAACGGGAATGCGCGCACCCACTTCGGGGCCCGCGTGATGATCGCGCGCAGGACCGCGTTGTGCTTGTCGAAGTACAGCTCCTGCCACGGCGAGAGCTGGACGCGCATCTTGCGGCGGAAGTTCTCCGGCAGGAAGCCGATGGCCATGATCTCGAAATGCCAGCCGAAGAGCCGCGAGATCACCGGGCCGAGGAACTCGGCGCGCGCGATCGACATCAGGTACTCGCGGATGGTGTCGTCGATCTCGAGCGTCTCGACCGTGTCGTTCCAGTAGGTCTCGAAATCCTCGCGGGTGGCGGGCCACATCTCGCGGGGGACCTGCAGCGTCGTGCCCAGAACGGCGCCGGCCTGATAACGCTCGTCGGTCACCTCGGTGACCCCGCCGAAGATGCGATGGACGTCCTCGGTGCCTCGGTACAGACACGCGGCGACCCACAACTGCAGCTTCGGATCGAAGGCGTTGTACTTCACCGGGCTGTCGGCGGTCGAACGGACCTGCGCATGGGCCTTGCCGATGGCCTTGCGGTAGGCCTTTCGGTCTTTGGCGCTACCGAGTCCGGCGACGGCGAGGTAGCTCAACGTGGTGCGGCCGCGCTTCATCGGATGCTTGAACAGGTTTCCCGAGTCGACGCGGCTCTCGTACACGCCGTAACCGACTGCGGGGAGGCTGAGCTGCATGATCACGTTTGCGGCGCCGGCGATCACGCCGATGCCGAGCGGGTCGAGGTCGCTGGTGGGGAGCGCGTCGAGCTCTGCGCGGGACATCCGGGCGGAGGAGGGGAGGAACTCGGTGTCGGGGCGCTCCGCGGTGAGAAACTCCTGCACTTCGGCGGTCACATCCGTCACCGGTTGTGCTGACAGTGCCGAACTTCCACTGGTGATAGGCTCCGTTGCCATCGAACACCCCTCCTGCTCGAATTCTGGAAACGTCTGTTTCCCGTTGTATGACACACGTAACTTACCGGGGTGTCAAGATAGGAATCATGGGACGAGCACCATCGACCCCGGACAGCCGATCCGGTTCGGCGTCGGACGCGGTCGGCACGCTTCGGGCCTACGGCGGCGAGGGCGGCGACACCCGGGTCGCGCGGCGTCGATCCGCCCTCATCGATGCAGGGTTGGATCTGCTCGGCGCCGATGACGTGGGCGCGGTGACCGTGCGCGGCGTGTGCCGGCAGGCCGGACTCACCGCCCGTTACTTCTACGAGAGCTTCGAATCCGTCGATCAGCTGGTCGGCGTCATGTACGACGAGGTCATCGAAGAGATCGCGCAGGCCAGTCTGGCAGCCTTCTCGGAGGGGGCCAGCATGCGTGCGAAGGTCGCCGGTGCGGTGTCGGCGATCGTCGACGTCATCGACGCGGACCGCCGCAAAGGCAGGCTGCTCTTCTCGCAGGCGCTGTTGAGTCCGGTGATCGCGGCCAAGCGCATGGAGTCGACGACGTTGTTCGCCGGCCTCACCCTGCAGAGCACGTCGGCGATTCTCGACGTCCACGTCGGGCCGGCGGCAGCGGTCGGCGTTGCGCACTACCAGGTCGGCGGACTCAGCCGGTTGCTCGCGGCGTGGCTCGAGGGTGAGGTCGAACTCGGCAAGGCCGACGTGGTGGATCTGAGCATCGCGCTGCTCGTCTCACCCGCCGAGATGCTCGAGAAGAGTCTCTCGCGTCGCACCGGCGATGCGGAGTAGGTCCGCATGTCGGGATATGTTTGATGGCATGAGTGGCGGAACCGGCGAAGCAGACATCCGTCCGGCGACGCGGCCACTGGGCGGCTGGCGGGATTACGGCGAGCCCGAACTGCCGGTCCCGTTGGCGGCGGCGCTGGCGGCGTTCGCCGAACAGGGCTACCACGGGACCTCGGTCCGGGAGATCGCCGCGCGGGCCAATCTGTCGGTGCCAGGGCTCTATCACCACTACCCGTCGAAGCAGTCGTTGCTGCAGGGGCTCCTCGAACGCACGATGACCGACCTCCTGGCACGCTCGGAGGCCGCGATCGTCGAGGCGGGTCCCGAGCCGATCCGGCAGTTCGACGCCGTCGTCGAGTCGCTTCTGCGGTTCCACATGTATCGCCGCGAGCAGGCGTTCGTCGGTTCCACCGAGATCCGCAGCCTCGACGACAACTACCGGCCCACCTACATCGGACACCGGGACCGCCAGCAGCGGATGGTCGACAGGATCGTCTTCGCCGGCGTCGAAACGGGTGAGTTCACCACCGAGTATCCGAAAGATGCGGCGCGTGCGGTGGCCACCATGTGCGTCGGGGTGTCCACCTGGTTCAAGCTCGACGGTCTGCTGGGTCCGGACGAACTCATCGCGCGCAATCTCCAGATGGCCCGCGCGCTGGTCGGGTATCGCACGCCCTGACGGCCGTCGCGCGGGGCGCCGTCTGCTGGGCCGCTTGACCCGGCGGGTATCGCCTGGCAAGGTATGCAACGCCGAGCGATCGATCGGTCGGTGTTCGGGGATCCCCACCCTGCTCTGCGTTAAGGAGTCACCATGCCCATAGACCTGCGGCACGACGACGACGTGCTCGACGTCGTCGCGAAGACCGAGGCCTTCGTCCGCGACTACGTCCTGCCCATCGAAGACGAGGCGGCCGGTGACATCACGGCGGCCGGTGGTGACGACATCCGTCGCGAGATGAACGCCAAGGCCAAGGAGGCAGGGGTCTTCGGCCCGCATGCCCCGGTCGAGTACGGCGGACTCGGTCTCAACATGTGTGACCGCGCGCCGGTGTTCGAGGCGGCCGGGTATTCGACGTTCGGTCCGATCGCGCTGCACATCGGTGCGCCGGACGAGGGCAACGTGCACATGCTCGCGCACATCGCGAGCGAGGATCAGCGGCAGAAGTACCTCGCCCCGCTGGCCGCTGGAGATGTCCGTTCGGCGTTCGCGATGACCGAACCGGCTCCGGGCGCCGGTTCGGATCCCAACGCGCTGCGCACGGAGGCCGTCCGTGTGGACGGCGGCTGGAAGATCAACGGCGACAAGCACTTCATCACCGGCGCCGACGGTGCGGGCTTCTTCATCATCATGGCGCGGACCTCGGGCGCGCCCGGTGACCGCGGCGGCGCAACCATGTTCCTCGCGCCCGCCGATGCGCCCGGGTTGACCGTCGGGCGCCACATCAACACTATCGACAGGTCGATGATCGGCGGTCACTGCGAGGTGACCTTCGCCGACCTCTTCGTTCCCGACGAGGACATCCTCGGCGAGGTGAACGAGGGTTATCGCTACGCCCAGGTCCGGCTCGGGCCGGCTCGGATGACCCACGTGATGCGCTGGCTCGGCTCGGCGAAGCGCTGCCAGGACGTCGCCGTCGACTATGTCTCGCGCCGTGAGGGATTCGGTGGCCGCCTCGGAGATCTGGGCATGATCCAACAACTCGTCGCCGACAACGAGATCGACCTCGCCGCGACTCGCGCGTTGCTGCTTAAGGCCTGCCACGAGCTCGATCTGGGCAGCCACGCGTCGGACGAGACTTCGATCGCGAAGACCTTTGCTGCCGAGGCGTATTCGCGGATCGCCGATCGCAGCATCCAGATGTGTGGCGGGCTCGGTGTGTCCGCCGACCTCCCGCTGGCCCGCCTGTCGCAGGAACTCCGGCCGTTCCGTATCTACGACGGCCCGTCCGAGGTCCACCGGTGGGCGATCGCCCGTCGCGCCGTCGGGCGTGCGAAGAAGGCCCAGCAGGCGCTCGAGGCGGGTGCCCGATGACCGCCACGGATGCAGCGCTCGACCAGGATCGCCTGCGCCGGTTGCTGATCGACAACGGGGTCGAGCCCGCAGGTGAGCTGACCATCGACCTCATCAGCGGCGGCAAGTCCAATCTCACCTACACGGTCACCGACGGCGTCTCCACATGGGTGGCGCGCCGACCGCCGACCGGCGGACTGACGCCGTCGGCTCACGACATGGGCCGTGAATGGGCGGTCACCAGTGCGCTGCAGTCGACGTCGGTCCCGGTTGCGCGGACCGTCGCTTTCGACGCCGACGGCTCGGTCATCGGTGCGCCGTGCACCGTGGTGGAGTTCGTGGACGGCCGCGTCGTCCGGACCGCGGAAGACCTCGACGCCTACTCAGATGACGAGGTCGCCCGCAATCTCGATGCCTTGGTGCAGACGTTGGCCGACCTGCACGCGGTGGACTATCGCGAGGTCGGGCTCGGCGAGTTCGGTCGGCCCGCGGGTTTCGCCGCCCGCCAGGTGAAACTGTGGGCGCGGCAGTGGGGGCACGTGAAGACGCGTGAACTCCCCGACGTCGAGCGTCTCGTCGACGCGCTCGCCGCGCGGGTTCCGGAGCAGGCGCGAGAGTCGGTGGTGCACGGTGACTTCCGGGTCGACAACACGATCATCGACGCCGACGATCCGGCCCGGATCGCGGCGGTCGTCGACTGGGAGATGTCGACCCTCGGAGATCCGCTCACCGATGTCGCGCTGATGTGCGTTTACCGCACCGGCGCCTTCGACCAGGTTCTCGGCTTCTCCGCGGCCTGGACCAGTGACCGTTATGCGTCGGTCGACGAGATCGCTCAGACGTATTCGACCGCAACGGGTGTCGACCTGGGTGACTGGGACTTCTACCTGGGGTTGGCGAACCTGAAGCTCGGCGTGATCGCCGAGGGGATCACCTACCGCGCACTCTCGGGGGCGTCCTCGGGAGACGGCGCGGAGAAGGCTGCCGAGGCGACGGCGGCGTTCATCGCCGACGGCCTACGCCACATCAGCTGATCGAGCAACGGCGTCAACAGAACACAGTCGCGCGGTGCGCGCATCCACAGAGGGTAGGCAATGAGTGAATCGGGCAACAACCGTTCTGCGCTGGTGACCGGGGCGTCGAGGGGGATCGGTGCGGCCATCGCCGACCGGTTCGCCGCCGACGGCTGGGACCTCACCATCAGTGCCCGTGGTCGAGAAGCGTTGGAGAAAAAGGCGGCCGAGCTTCTCGAGCGTGGCGCCGGGCGGGTGGAGGTCGTCCCCGCCGACATGACCGACGCCGACGCCATCAGCGCGCTCGGTACGGCTCATGCGGAGGCATTCGGGCGGTTCGACGCGCTGATCGTCAACGCCGGGATGGGCTCGAAGGGTGCGATCGCCGACCTCCCGGTGAAGCGATTCGACCGGCTGTATGAAGTGAATGTCCGCGCTCCCTACATCCTCCTTCAGTCCGCGCTGCCCGCCCTGCGCGCCACCGCAGAGGCCCATGGGGCCGCGAAAGTCATTGCCGTGGCGTCGATCACCGGCGTCTATCCGGAGCCGGAGCTGTCCGCCTACGGTGCCACCAAGGCGGCGCTCATCTCGTTGTGCGAGACGTTCAATCTCGAGGAGTCACGCAGCGGTGTCAGCGCGACGACGATCGCGCCGGGCTACGTCAACACCGACATGACCGACTGGCTCAAAGACCGCATTCCCGCCGACGAGATGATCACGGCCGACGACATCGCGGTGATCGCGCACTCGATCACCCAGTTGTCGCGGTACGCGGTTCTTCCGAATGTCGTCATCACCCGTCCTGGCGAGAACCTGCACCGGGCCTAGGCTCGGACCTGCCCCTGCTCCCTAATCCGAAAGATCCTCAAATCCCTGATCCCTGAGTTGCGAGGAGCGTTAGCGACGAGCCACGAAGGGCTGGTGAGACACGTTGCGAAGCCCTTCGTGGCTCGCTTCGCTCGCACCTCAGGGAGCAGAGATGTGGATGCTGCGGAGTGTTCTTTCGTGATCCACCACGGCCGCCAGGCCGCGGATACTGAGGTGCGAGCGGAGCGAGCGTCGAAGGGTCACCGGAAGGTCGCGATCCCGCCGTCGCGGTCGGAGAGGTGACCGTGCTCGTTGAACGACACCACCGAGACGCCGCTGCGGCCGACGATCAGTTTGCTGATCGACGCGTTGACCATCGTGCGGGCCATCGCCGGCCAGGTCTCGTCGGGGATGCCCCACAACTGGGCGATCCACTGGGTGATGGTGCCGGCCGAGGACACCACGAGCACCGTCTGACCCGACCCGGCGAGCTCGGTGGCGCGGGCGGCCGCGTCGGAGACGCGCGCCTTGAACTGGGGGTAGCTCTCGGCGGGGCCGCCGTCGAGGCCGGGAGCTGCGTCGTGCTCGCCGGCCGCTATCCAGGCCGCGAGCCCCTTGTCGAGCTGTTCCTGGTAGCTGCGGCCGTCGCGATACATCTCCGGCGTGGCCTCGCCGACCAGTGCTGGCAGTGAGTACTCGTTCCACCCCGGGTCGACGTGCGGCTGAGGTTGATCGGTGTCGAAAGCCCCCAGCACGCCGCTCAGCGTCTGTTGCTGGCGCGGGAGGTCGCCACTGGCGGCTGCGGTGAAGGTGCCGATCTGCCCGGCGAGGAATCCACCGGACAGCGCGGCCTGTGTGGCCCCGGCCGTGGTGAGACCGCCGGGTCCGTTGCTCAGATCGTCGGTGGCGTCGGCGATGCCATACGCCAATGCGTTCGCCTGACCATGACGAACCAGATAGATCACACCCATTCCTGCACCCTATGTCGGCTTCGATGAGTTCGAGGCGTCGGGCCGGTCAGTATCGGCGACCCCGAGATGTCTGGAGTGCGCCCGTGACGCCGATGCTGTTCGTCAACCTGCCCGTCGTAGACGTCGCGCGGTCTCGTCGGTTCTTCGGATCGCTCGGCTTCCACTTCGACGAGATCTTCTGCGATGCCGGGAGCGCGTGCATGATGATCAACGACTCGGCGATGGTCGTGCTCATGCAGCGACGACGATTCGCCGGCTACGCGGCCACCGCAGTCGCCGACCCACTGCAGGGCCGCGAGTCGTTGCTGGCCATCTCCGCTGACAGCCGCGCACACGCCGACCGGCTCGCCGAAGCGGCACTCGGGTGCGGCGGCCGGGAACTCCGCGCAGCCGAGGACCTGGGCTTCATGTACTGCCGCAGTTTCTGTGACCCGGACGGTCATGCCTGGGAGATCGTGTGGATGGACCCCTCGCAGATCCCGCAGACCGCTGACGACTGATCGGCGCCGCGCGAACCGGACGGTCTCAGTGCCAGGGGCTCGGCGTCGTGCGTGCCGGTGCGTCGTATGGGGTCGCCGGGAGACCGAAGCGTGCGAAATCGCTCTCCATGTCGTCGCTGAAGAAGGCGACGACATGGCTGACCTTGGCTGTCTGCGGGTCGATCTCGAGCACCTGGAGCTGGAACGGTCGGTGGACGCCGTCCGGTTCGCGCATGTACAGCCCGTAGGCCGGCTGCCCGTTGGCTGTCGTGGGCAGCATGATCTGATCGCCCGCCTTCTCGGCCGGACAGTTGCAACGGATGAGGGTTCCGATGTTCTCTGCGCCTTGGTACCAGCCGGTGAAGGGCGGCATCTCCCAGATCGCCTTGTCGGTGAAGAGCTCCACCATCGCGTCGACGTCGTAGCGTTCAAAGGCCGACACGTAGCGGGCCAGCAGCTCGCGCTTGGCGGCGTCGTCGAGTGTCGTCGCGGCGTCGACTCCGACCGAATCCTGCTGCGGGCGTGCGGTCTTGACCTGCTCGCGGGCCCGCTGCAGCAAACTGTTCACGGTGGCGGTGGTGACACCGATGGTGTCGGCGACCTCGGCGGCGCGCCACTGCAGCACGTCGCGGAGGATGAGGACTGCGCGCTGCCGTTCGGGTAGATGCTGCAGTGCCGCGATGAACGCCAGCCGTACCGACTCGCGGGCGCCGACCACGTACGCGGGGTCCGCGTCGTCGCCGGGCGCGATCTCGTCGGCCGTGCCGGCATACGGCTCGAGCCAGGGCACCTCGTGGTTCTGCAGCAGGTCGTCGGTCGGGTCGAAGGCGTCGCCACCGAGGCCGGAGGGGAGGGGGCGTCGTTGTGAACTCTGCAGAGCGGTCAGACACGTGTTGGTCGCGATCTTGTGCAACCACGTGCGCACGGACGCCCGATGGTCGAACTTCCCGTAGCCCTTCCATGCGCGGAGGAAGGTCTCCTGGGCGAGATCCTCGGCGTCGTGGTGGGACCCCGTCATCCGGTAGCAGTGCGCGATGATCTCGCGGCGGAACGGCTCGCTGACCTCGAGGAACTCGGCGTCGGTCGCGGCGCTGGACTCAGCCGCGGGGCTGGTTGTGGTCATGCTCACAATCTACCGGGGTGCACCGACAGGCTCGACCCGAGTGGCCAAGCCGACCACGGTCCACTTCTCCATCGGTTCGCAGGTCGAGCGACCGGACGCCGGACGAGTTCGGATCAGGGTGAGTGCAACCCCTGTCCGCGTCGCGCCACGGGCCTACTCTCGCCGGTGGACGCGTGTGCGACCGGTCGTCGGTGCCCGTGACCAGGGGTGGGACGGGCTTGCCGGTACGGGGCCGCGTTGCTAGCTTGATCCGCATGACAAGTGCCGACCACAGGCTCACGGAGGTCACCTACGTGACCACCGCGCTGGGCTGTCGTCTGCCGCTTGCACGCGTTCTCTGTTGTTGTCGTCGAATGCGCTGACCGACCCCCGCCGAGCCAATCTCCTCCCCGGGGCGTCGCTTCTCGAGTCTCTTCTCAGAGCACCAGCTTCCGGCTTCCGCCCCGCGATCCGCGGGGTCTTTCGACGAGGACGATCATGACCGCCACACTGCCCGAACTCTCCACCCGTACCCTACGCAACGCCCCCGCCTCTCCTGTCCGGCGTCAGCCGGTCACCCGCGCGGTGCGTCGTGCTCCTCAGGGCACGCGCCAGCCCGTACCGTTGACTTCCGTACCGCCGACTCGGACCCCGGGTCCGGTCGCCGACCGACGCGGACCAGTGAAGGGGGACCAGCGGGTGCACGTCGCAACGCCGCGCCTGGAGTTGTCGACCAAACCCGCGGCGCTCGTCCTCCGGGCCGCCCGGTTGTCCGGCCCGCTGTTCCGCGACGATGCGGCCGAGCGCACCGGGCTCAGCATCTCCACGGTCAATCGCCAGGTCAGTGCGCTGTTGAAGGCGGGATTGATCCGCGAACGGGCCGACCTCGCGCCCTCGGGCGCCATCGGGCGGCCGCGGTTGCCCTTCGAGGTCAACATCTCCGAGTTCCTCACCCTCGGTATCCACATCGGATACAAGGTCACCGCGATCACCACCCATGACCTGCTGCATCGTGTCGTCGGGGCCATCCAGATCCCTACCCCGCATGCCGATTCACCGGAAGAAGCACTCACCGCCATCGGTGTCAGCGCACGGCGTTTCGCCGAGCGCTGGACGGGCCGGCGGGTGCTGTGGGTCGGTGTCGCGCTCGGTGGGCGCGTGGCCGAGGGCGGCATCGTCGACCACCCCCGACTCGGCTGGGAGGGCGCGCCGGTCGGCCGGACGATCGCCGAGGCCGTCGGGCTGCCGGTGTCGGTTGCGTCCCACGTCGAGGCCATGGCAGCCGCCGAACTCGTGCTCAACCCCGACGACCAGCAGTCGAGCTTCCTGTACTTCTACGCGCGCGAGATGCTCGGCATCGCGTTCAGCGTCGGCGGGACCGTGCACACGCCGACCGCGGGACCGCCGGTGATCGGTCACTTCCCGACCGGATCGACCACGTTGCTCGACCCGAACCGGACGGGGCGCCTGGAGCCCGCGGTGAGCGACACCGGTGTCGTGGAAGCTGCACGCGCACTCGGCCTCTCGGCGACCGATGTGGAAGATGTCCACGCCCTGGCCCGCAGCGGTGACCTCACGGCACGTCGTCTGCTCGAAGAGCGGGCGGAGGTGCTCGGACGTACGGTCGGGCTGATCGCCGACATCTTCAATCCCGATCACATCATCCTGGGCGGACAGGCGTTCACCGATTACGCGGCCGGCCTGCCGACGGTCGCGAAGGCCGTGCGCGAGACCTCGATCGTGAGCAAACGGGATGTGCGCGTGTCACATTCGGGAGCGACCGTGCAGCAGCAGGCCGCCGGCGCGGTGTCCCTCGACGCGATATACAGCGACCCGCTGCAAGCAATCACGTTGACTGCCTGAGCGGGTCGCGTCGACGAACCTCGGTCGGGTGGTGGTCTAATCCGAGGTTCGCTTGTTGTAGGCGCGCAGCGCGAACGGCGCGAAGATGAGCGTCAGCGCGACCGTCCAGATCAGGGTGGCGAGGACCGGATATTGCAGCGGGAGAGCCGCATCCGGACCGAATGCCGGGCCGTTACCCCACAGCACACGCAATGCCTGGACCAGTGACGACATCGGGTTCCATTCGGCGATCGTCCGAAGCCAGGTGGGCATCGGCTCGGTCGGGACGAACGCGTTCGACAGGAACGTGATAGGGAACAGGACCGAGAACATGAAGCCGTTGACGGCCTCGACCGTCCGGAGCCACGAACCGATGAGGATGCCGAACCAGATCATCGCGAAGCCGAAGAGCAGGAGCAGCGCGAATGCGAGGACCGCCTCACCGAACGAGCCCCGGATCCGCCAGCCGATGGCCAGGCCGGTCACGGCCATGACGACGATGCCGATCGAACTGTGGAGCAGGCTGGCGATACTGCGTCCGATCAACACCGACGACCGTTGGATGGGCAGTGACCGGAACCGGTCGATGATGCCCTTCTCGAGGTCGGCGGTGATACCCGTGGACACGATGAACGCAGTGAACACGATCGTCTGACCCATGATGCCCGGGAGCAGGAACTCCTTGTACGACGCCGAGTCGGTCTGGATCGACGCGCCGAACACGTACGCGAACAGCAGCACGAACATGATCGGCTGAATGGTCACGTCGGAGAGCATCTCCGGCATTCGTTTGGTGTGGATCATGTTGCGCTTCACCATGATCCAGGCCTGTTGCCAGATCGTGTTGGGGTGGATCCGCGGCTTGTCCGCGACCACAGCGTGGGTCTGTGCCGTGGTGGTCATCAGGAACGCTCCTCGTCGGTGGTGTTGTCGGTGTCGTCGGTGTTGCTCGACTCCTCGGCGCGGTGGCCGGTGAGGGAGAGGAAGACGTCGTCGAGGCTCGGCCGGGAGAGTCCGAAGTCGTCGACGGAGATGCCACTCTCGTCGAACCAGGCGGCGACGCGGGGCAGGTCGCCCAGGCCGGCTGCGGCTGTCGTGAGCCGGCGGGCCGCCACGTCGACGAACACCTCCGCCCCGTTCTTGCGCAGCAGCGACTCGGCGGTCGTCAGGTCGTCGGCGTGCGAGACGGTCAGCACCAGACTGGCCGAACCGGCCTGCTCCTTGAGCTGCAGTGACGTGCCGTGCGCGATGATGGTGCCCTTGTCGATGACGACGATGTCGTCGGCGAGTTGGTCGGCCTCCTCCAGATACTGCGTGGTGAGCAGCAACGTGGTTCCGTCGGCGACCAGATCGCGCAGGACGTCCCAGAGTTCGGAACGGCTGCGCGGGTCGAGGCCGGTGGTCGGCTCGTCGAGGAAGAGCACCGGTGGCGTGGCCAGCAGGCTGACCGCGAGGTCGAGTCGGCGGCGCATTCCGCCGGAGTAGGACTTGACCTGTTTGTCACCGGCCTCTGAGAGGGAGAACTGCTCGAGGAGTTCCTCCGATCGACGCGCGAGGGTCTTGCGTCCGATGCCGTACAGACCGCCGATCATGCGGAGGTTCTCGCGGCCGGTCAGGATCTCGTCGACCGTGGCCGCCTGGCCGGTGAGGCCCATGTTCTGGCGGACCATCCCGGGCTGTTCCCGCACGTCGTAGCCGGCGATGCGGGCTGTCCCGCTCGTGGGCGGCGACAGGGTGGTCATCATTCGGACGGTGGTGGTCTTGCCGGCGCCGTTGGGGCCCAGCAGACCGAGCACGGAACCCCGCGGCACGGTGAAACTGACGCCGTCGACCGCCGTGAAATCGCCGAAGCGTTTCACCAGGTCGATGGCCTCGATGGCGACATCGGCCGTCGCGACTTCTCCCGGTGCGGTGGTGGGAACTGTGACTGAGCTCATGTTTCTCCACGGTATAGAGGGGGTGTGACAGCCGCGACCGAATTACGTGGCGCGCGGGTGACGTCAGGGAACAATTCAGGGCATGTTCGGGGTGTGGCGATCTCGTACTCGAAGTCAGACCGTCTGCCCGCACCGAATTCATCGTTTGCGGGGCTGCGAATCCGACGGACGGACCGAAATCGAGCGTAAGACTTCAAGTTGAGTTGAAGTCAATCTGTTTGAGATCCGTTTCTGCGGATGTCAAGACCCGATATCTCCGCATCTGCGGATAGGATGTCGCCGTGACCGCTATTCGGATCAAGGACGCAGCCACTCTGCTCGGCGTCAGCGACGACACGGTTCGACGATGGGTGGCCACCGGCGTCTTGGAACAGACCGATGACGGACCGGTCGCCACCGTTGATGGCGCACGGCTCGCCGCGCTGGCCCGCGAGCGCGCGGTGGCACCGGACGACGGGGCATCGGTCGGACGCTCGGCGCGTAATCGGTTCACCGGTCTCGTCACCGACGTCCGCACGGACGCGGTGATGGCTCAGGTGACCCTGCAATGCGGTCCGTTCGAGGTGACGTCGTTGATGAGTGCGGACGCAGTTCACGAACTCGATCTACGGCCCGGCGTCGTGGCCACGGCCGTCGTCAAGGCGACGACGGTGATCGTCGAGACCAACAGGGAGGCCAGATGAGGAGGTCCATCGTCGCGGTCGCCGCGGCCGGACTGCTGATCGTGGCAGGGTGCTCGTCCGGTGGCTCAGATGCCGGCGGGTCTGCGGCCTCGACCCTCGACATCTCGGCGGCGGCGTCGCTGAAGACGACGTTCACGGCGATCGCCGATGAGTTCGAGGCACAGCACGACGGCGTCACGGTACGACTGTCGTTCGACGGATCGTCGACGCTGGCCAACCAGATCCAGCAGGGGGCGCCGGCCGATGTGTTCGCGAGCGCCGACGAGAAGAACATGCGCAAGCTGGGTGATCTCGCCGTCGAACCGGCGGTCTTCGCCACCAACACACTCGTGATCGTCACGGCGCCGGGCAATCCCCGCGGGATCCGGTCGTTCGCCGATCTGAACAAGCCTGACGTCACGACGGTCATCTGCCAGTCGGCTCAACCGTGCGGCGCCGCGACCGAGACCGTCGAGCGAAACACCGGTGTCACCATCGACGCCGCTTCGGAGGAACAGTCGGTGAGCGCGGTGCTGACCAAGGTGACGACCGGCCAAGCGGATGCGGGCGTGGTGTATGTGACCGACGCGCGCGGAGCCGGGGACAAGGTGGCCACCGTGACAGAGCCGGCATTCGCCGCCGTGGTCAACTCCTATCCGATCGCGGCCCTCGCCGGCGCCGGGGATGGCGAACTCGCCACGCAGTTCGTCGACCTCGTCCTGGGCGCGGACGGTCAGCGCATCCTGCGCGACGCCGGGTTCGGGGCGCCTTGAGCACGGTCCTTCGTTCCCGACGGGACCCGGCGGGGTTGCCCGGTTGGACGTACGGCTTGGCACTGATCGGCGTCGTCTTGATCGTGCTACCTCCGCTGGCGCTGCTCCTCCGTTCGCCGTGGGGCACCTTCGTCGATCAGATCTCGTCGCCCTCGTCGCTCGACGCGCTGCGGTTGTCACTGATCACCGCCGCGTGCAGCACCGTCATCTGCCTGATGGTCGGGGTGCCGATGGCACTGGTGTTCGCGCGATACGACGGTCCGCTGATCCGGGTGCTCCGCGCGCTCGTGTTGTTGCCCTTGGTCTTACCGCCCGTGGTCGGTGGTCTTGCCCTGTTGTACACCTTCGGCCGGCTCGGGATCGTCGGTGAACATCTGCACGCGGCCGGCATCGACATCGCTTTCACGACGACGGCAGTCGTCCTGGCCCAGAGTTTCGTCGCGCTGCCGTTCCTCGTCATCAGCGTCGAAGGTGCGGTTCGTGTCGTCGGGACGCGATACGAGGAGGTCGCTGCGACCCTGGGGGCCGGGCCGACTCGGACGCTCTGGCGGGTCACGCTCCCGTTGGTCCTGCCGTCGCTGGTCGCGGGTCTCGTGCTCGCGTTCGCGCGGGCGTTGGGGGAGTTCGGCGCGACGATCACGTTCGCGGGCAACGCACCCGGGATCACCCAGACCGCGCCGCTGGCGATCTATGTCTCGGCGATCGACGACCCACAAGCCGCGATCCCGTTGTCGCTCATCCTGGTTGTCGTATCCCTGGTCGTCGTCGTGGGAGTGCACAGCCGCCGTTCGCGTGGCGGGGCGGGTGCGTTGTGAGCGCCGCGGATCTGGACGTGTCCATCGACCTCACGACGCCGCGGTTGCGCATCGATCACCGCTTCACCGCCGGCGGGACCACCGCGGTCGTCGGGCCCAATGGCGCCGGCAAGTCAACGATGTTGCGCGCGATCGCCGGACTGGTTCGCGGCGACGATCGGTCCCGGATAGTGCTCGGCGACAGGGTGTTCTGTGACGCGACGACCTTCGTGCCGCCCAGTCGGCGCGGAATCGCATTACTGTCGCAGGACGCGCGGCTGTTCCCGCATCTGACGGTCGCCGACAACGTGGCGTTCGCGCCCTCGGCGCAGCGTCTCTCGAGGTCGGAGATCAGGGCACGAGTGGAACGCTGGCTGACGGCAACGGAGGTCACCGACCTCGCCGACCGCAAACCGCACCAGCTCTCCGGCGGCCAGTCGCAGCGGGTTGCGATCGCCCGGGCACTCGCCGCACAGCCACGAATCCTGCTGCTGGATGAACCGTTTCGGGCCCTGGACGTCGACGTCGCGAGCCGGTTGCGAGCGCTGTTGCGCACACTTCTCGCCGATCGGGACCGCACGACGATCATGGTCACCCACGACCCGGTGGATGCGCTCGGCCTGGCCGACGACATCCTGGTCCTCGAGGACGGTCGCGTCGTCGAATCCGGTTCCGCGCGTGATGTTCTGACTCGACCGACCAGCCGGTTCGCGGCGTCGTTGTCCGGACTCAACCTGTTCGTGGGACGCCTGGACGCGGGCGACGCCGTCGTCGACCCCTCCGGCAATCGGGTCGTCGGCGGTGTCGAGGTCGATGGACCCTCACCGGGGGCCGGGGCGGCGGCCACGTTCTCGCCACGGGCCGTCGCTGTCTATCTCGAAGCGCCGCATGGCAGTCCGCGTACGACGCTGGCCGCGACCGTCCGTGACGTCGCGCCCCGGGGTGACCACGCCGTGATGACCGCCGAGGTGGGCGAGCAGATCGTCGCCGCTGAGGTGACCTGGGCGGCGGTCGCCGACCTCGGACTCGTCACCGGACTAGCGGTCTACCTGGTGGTCAAGGCGAGCGAGGTGCGGATCAGCGGCATCGGTCCCGGCTCGTTGTGACCGCCAGACCTCAACTCGACCGGCAGACTTCGATCGAGGTCTGGGGGTCGAGTTGAGGTCTGGGGGTTGGGCTTGGGTCAGGGCTCGTCCTTTCAACCGGCTATCGTGTGGCCGCAGAACAGGCCGGCGAAGAATGCGATGCCAGACGGAAGGCAGATCGCAGTGTTGACGAGGTAGCTGGTCGTGTCCGACACCGACCGTGAGAAGCGTGCTGAGAACGCTTCCGCCGGCTCGTGACCTTCGGCGTGCCTATGCCGTCCGACATACTGACGACTCATCGATCGGACTGTCCGTCCATCAGGGTTCCGGGCGAGGGACGTTGGCTTCTGACGTCGTGATTCGATTCCATACTGCTCCCTGCGACTTGACGATGCGCGCCGCGTCATCGTCGCGCCGAACACGAACTCCGACATAGGGCTCGACCGCCGGACTGCGATCGAAGTCGAAGAGTCGGCGTGAGGTTCACCGGTAGCTCTCGGCGCCGTGGTCAGGACGTGCTGGTGAAGTAGGCCAGGACCAATCCAAGTATGAAACAGAGGATCGGGTAGGTGACGAACATCGAGAACCTCCCACTGAAGTAGGTCCTCAGTTCCCGCCACTTGTTGTTGTCGTCGTCCGCAGCCAACGGTCCTCCATCTCGGTGATCTCGCTGATTACCCGGTCCCAATCGGCGATCGGGACGGTACCCGTGAACAGGGACAGCATCGAGTTCCCATCCGATCCGCAGTAGGCCAACTGTGATCGGCGAAGGCGCAATTCGCGGCCTTCGGCTCTGTAGCTTCCGTCGTCCACACATAGATAGCCGTCTCGGTGCGCACTGTGGTTCAGTACCGTAGCGTCTTGCAGTGCTGTGATGTCCAGGGTGGTGTCGAGTGTGCTCAATCGAAGTACGTCGACGGGGCCCAGGTCGAAGTACTGGACAACCACGTTCGAGACGAACTCTGGAACCGGACTTTCCGAACGGAGGAGTACTCGACTCGCGTCGGCCTCGTGTGCGGCGTCGGCATCCATGGCGTACCAGGCGGGTGCCGGCAGAAAATCCAGCGTCGGCGTCGAAGCGCGAAGCGTCGCCGTGCTGCCGAGATTCACGATCGCGTACTCGATTGCCGCGATCACGTGCTTGCTCGTGTCACGCGAGAGCTCCTCCGGCTAGGAGCCCGAGGGCGAATGCCAGGCCTGAGGGGAGGCAGACGAGCATGTTCTTGAGCTGATGGGTTGCATCGGATAGGTAGTAGGAACGGCCTTTCGGAAACGACTCTGCGTGATGGGCGCCTACGTGCTTGTTCCTTCTCGTGTTCATCAATCAAACCAACCTTTCACCGACTTGCCGATGTTCGCACCGACGCTGCTTCCGATCGCGGCACCGATTCCCGCCCCGATGGCCGTACCGACGGGGCCGGCAAAGGACCCGACGGCTGCTCCTGCAGCGAGTCCTCCTAACGCGCCACCCCCCAAGGCGCCTGCGCCGCCCGCTATCGCGTCGCCGCCGTCTTGCTCACCCCGATCGAACTTGCTCCATTCGTCATACGCGGTGACCGCAGTCCCGGCCCAGAAGGAACCGCGGGCCAAATTCTTGCCGACGGAGTTCAACCGAGCAATATCGTCGGCACCCATCCCGGCCTGACCCACGGCACGGCGGGGACGGTTGTAAGCACGTTCAATGTCATTGCCACGCCTTTGGAGCGCAGAAAATGCTCCAGTGACGGCCGCGCTCCTGGGGTCCATGCCCGCAAGTCCCAAGGCGTTGAGGAGGTACTGGAGGCGTGATGGCTCCAGGTCCGAGGGTTGCCCGGCTTTCAACTTTTCCAGCTGCTCCGGGGTCAGATTCATCGCGCGAAGAAATCGCCCACGCTGTTCAGGAGTCGCCGTGCCGGCGCGCACGGCGGCGGCGTCACTCGCTGCGAGACTCGAGTCGACGAGCCCGCGGTTGACGGCATTGGCGGCGGGTGTCATTCCGCCGAGTTCGCCGAGTGCTGAGTTGATCCCGTCGCGGGTGGCGGTGACGGCGTTGTCGGCCGCGGCTCCGAGGCTGATGAGCGCGGAATGGTGCTCGAATGCCTTCCCCGCGTCGTACTCTGCATCTTTTGGTGCGCGAGACTCGTCGAAGTTGATTGTGTACTCGCGGCTTCCACGATCGAGGATGTAACCCTCGGAGTCCGCAAGGCTGGTTCGGGTTTCGAGTGCCCTCATCGCATCGCGGATGCCGATCTGCCCGTTCGTAAGTACGGAAGCCAGATCGCCGAACTCATCGGCCACACCGCGAATCCACCGGGTGAGGCCCTCGGCGCGATCATCGGCAGGACCTCGAGCCATCCCGGTCCACTGAGCACGCGTCAGGTTGAGAACCGGTTCTCCGGCCTTTGGTGCCTCGACCTCCAGATGTGCCTGCAGTCGAGTGATCCCATTCGCGATCGACGTCATGACCTCGGGGTTCCAGGACATGACGTCGTCATAGCTGGGCGGCACGACCTATTGGACCGACAGTAGAACGCTGAGCGGGACCACGTGGTCGGTCTGCTGTCCTTGCCGTGCGGGATAGGCAGTGGCGTCCTTGATCGTGCTCGCACTCGCCTGATCGGTCTCGACGGTGGTGTCTTTGGCGCCGAGCACCAGTTCGGAGAACGAGGACACCGTGCCGGACACATTGGCCAGCGCGGATGCGATCCGTTCGTCGGCACCCGCCGCCACCGCGGACATGTCGCTCGAAGCTCCGCGGAACTGGCCGGCGAGCTGGCTGAAGGTCGCTGTCGTACCGTCCAGTCCGGCATGGGAGGTGAGCTCCAACGCCATCAGACGGGATGCGCATCTCGAGATCTCCGTCGCTGACGCCCCGACAGCCGCTGGATCGACGATCATGTCCGACAAAATTCTCCCTTTGACTTCGCGAACCACCATAAATGTTCGACGATGACGATAGCCGGGCAGGGCGCAAACAGCTCGCCACCGTCCACAGCCATGAGTCGCTGTGACCGGCGAACCTCAACTCGACCGATGGACTTCGATCGAAGTCCATCGGTCGAAATGAGGTTCGCCAGTGGGTCAGTCGTTCAGCGGGCCGTCGCGGTGTGCTTCGAGGACACGGGCCTTGAGGTGTTTGTACCCCCGAACGCGCAGTGTCGGTATCGATTTGAGGTAGAAGCGGTCGTCACCGCCGAGCTGGTCGGCGATCGCGTCGTCGATGAGTGTGGTTCCGGGACGGGCGGATCCAGCGAGGCGCGAGGCGATGTTCACCGGCTCGCCGAAGACGTCACCGAGTCGGGCGAGGACGGAGCCGCGCGCCATGCCGACCCGCAACGGCGGAAGACTGTCGTCCATGGAGAGCTGATGGATCTCGAGGGCGGCACTCGCTGCCGCGGGGGCGTCGTCGAAGGTGAACATCACCGCGTCGCCGAGCGTCTTGATGACGCGACCACCATGATCCACGACCACGTCGAAGGTGTCGTCCTCGAACGAGCCGAGAAGGGACTCCAGGTCATTCAGATCGATGCGTCGGGAAAGGCTTGTATAGCCGACGATGTCGGCGAATCCGACGATCAGGTCGATCTCCTCGTCGTCGGAGTGATCGGTGTGACGCTCGATCGCCTGCGCCATGTGCCGACGCCAGATGAGTTGCTGGATCTGGCCGAGCGCGAGGCTCATCTGGTCGAAGTCCCACGGCACCGCGGGGTCGTCGACGATGTCACGCAGCAGGTCGGCCTCCCACTCCGCGAGTCGGGACATCGTCTGTCCGATGGCCCGGGCCATCGCGATCTGGCTGGTCTCCGGCATCGCCGCCGAAGAGGATGCGAACATCCGGAGCGCGGCGAGGTCGCGATCGGAGAAAACCTTGTCCGAGGACGGCTGACGCACGAAACCGAATGCATTCCAAGCCTTCTCGGCGAAATCAGCGGACAGTCCGAGTTCGGCGACCAGTTCGTCGCGAGTGTAGCGGGGGCGGTCCCGCGCTTCCGAGGCGTCGTTCATCCGATCCGAGTCCCATCTCCGGCGTCGGCTCAGCATAGCGGGCAGACCGGTCCGGCAGGGTCGGTCTAACGCGCGGAGAGCATCCGCATCGTCGCGTCCGATACCGTGCGGATCACGTCGTCGAGAGACAACGGGCCACCCGGGCGGTACCAGCGCCACACACTCCCCAGGACGCCCAGTACGAGACGCGCCTGGAGCATGGCGTCCCCGTCGACGAAATCGCCGGCGTCCATTCCACGCTTGATCAGGTGTGCCCAGTTGCTCTCGATCTCGGCGACCAGTTCGCGCGACCGGACGCGTTCGGCCTCTTCTCCGTCCGACCGGCGAGGAGTACCCAGGATGACAATCTGGTTCTGGACTATTCGTCGCTGCAGCACGTCGACGGTTTCCCCGCGCAGCGATGACGCAACTGCTGAGCCGAAGGCTTCAACCGGGTCAGGAATACCGGCGGTCCCTGCTCGGAATCGCTCGATCGAATCGGCGAGCTGGATGCGCATGATGGTCAGAAGACAGTGTGCCTTCGACTCGAAATAGTGGTAGAGCGCGGTCTGTCCGATGCCGACCTCGTCGGCGATCGATGCCCACTTCGTGTGTTCGTAACCGACTGTGCCGAAGTGTTCTGTCGCGACGGTCAGAATCTGCGCGCGCTTGGATCCGGAACCGTCATCCACAGCTACCGACATCGCGCCCCCTCTCTCGTGCCGGACGTTACAACGTGGACAGCGTCGGGTTCATCTGAGCCGCGGCACGAATCAGCGCACTCCGCGTCGGCGCGTATCAGAGTGCGAGCACGCCCTTCATGAGGTACGCCATCCGCGCGGCGAACTGCGGACTCTCCGAGCCGCGTCGCATGCGCACGGCGTCGTTGACGATCGAGAGCGCCGCGTGCACGGCGACCGCGCCTTGATCGCGCTTGATCTCCGGATCGACTTGCATGAGCAGATCCACCCAGCGCGCCACATAACGTCGCTGCACGTCGACGAGATCGGTGGCGCTCGCTTGTCCAGCGAGTGCGGGGGAGTTGTTGAAGCTCACCGACAGATCCGGGGTGCTGGTGATCACGTCGACATACGAATCGACGAGCGAGGCAAGCAATTTCGCGGGGTCCGAGGTGGCACCGTAGGCCGCCATCACCCCCGCCTCCAGGCGCGCGCCGCTGCGCTGTCCGATGGCGACGAGGATGGCCAGCTTCGACGGGAAATGTTTGTAGACACTGGGACCCGCGATGCCGACGGCGCCGCCGATCTCGTCGACGCCGACGTCGGTGTAGCCGCGGTCGGCGAACAACTCGGCGGCGGCGTCGAGGATCTCGTCACGCCGCGAACCGGGCACGGAGGTGACCGTCGGCGACGTCGCGAACGGCGGTGCCGCGGTGGGGCTCAGGGCGAGAATCCGACGGATGAGCTTCTCGATCTCGTCTCGCGCGCGCGCCCCGGACATGCGGGTGTGATGCACCGTGAGGCTGCCGCTGACGCTCAGCACCGCCCACGCCAGCTGCACGGCCTCGCGCTCGGTGAGATCAGTACGTCGCGCGGCGAGCGCCGACGCCCAGTGGCCGATCACCTCGCGGGTGCGGACTGCCACCAGTTTGTTCTGTTCGGTGGTGAGGTAGTTGCTGGTCCACCGCCACAGCGATGCCGCTTGGGGACGCTGGACGGCCAGGTCGCAGACCGTCGAGATCAGCGAGTTCGCGTCGACGCCGTCGACGAGCGCCCGGTCGGTGCAGGACTCGAGATCGTCGACGCCGGCCAGGACCGCCGCGGCCAGCAGCGACTGCTTGTCGTCGAAATGCCGGTACACCGACGGCGCGGTAACCCCCGCCGAGCGCGCGATGTCGGCCAGCGAGACCTGCGCATACCCACGCTGGAGGAAGAGCGCGGCCGCGGAGTCGACGAGCTGTCGTTTGCGGTCGGCGCCCCTGGTGCGGGTGGCGGGTTTGGGGTCAGGCATGGTGAACAGACCATAGCGCACATTCGACAGAACGCCAGACCTCTTGACCACCGGGTATAGCCAAACTAGTTATTCCGCGTTAGCCTCGGTGGGTAACCAACCAGTGGTTCGTGTGAAAGGAACACTTTCGTGCCTGATCAAGCATTCATCTACGAGGCGATCCGTACGCCTCGTGGCAAGCAGCGCGGCGGTTCGCTGCACAGCGTGAAGCCGGTCGACCTGGTCTCCGGTCTCATCAACGAGGTCCTGTCGCGTCACGGCGGCCTCGATCCGGCCGACGTCAACGACGTCATCCTCGGTGTCGTCTCCCCGGTCGGCGAGCAGGGCGCGGTCATCTCGCGCACCGCCGCCCTCAACAGCGGTCTCCCCGAGACCGTCCCGGGAACCCAGATCAACCGCTTCTGCGCCTCGGGTCTGGAGGCCGTCAACCTGGCCTCGGCCAAGGTCGCCTCCGGCTTCGACGACCTGGTTCTGGCCGGTGGCGTCGAGTCGATGTCGCGCGTCCCGATGGGTAGCGACGGCGGTGCGCTGTTCACCGACCCGGCCACTGCATACGACCACTACATCGTCCCGCAGGGCATCGGTGCCGACCTGATCGCCACCATCGAGGGCTTCTCGCGCGAGGATGTCGACGCCTACGCGGCCGAGTCGCAGGCTCGTGCCGAAAAGGCATGGAACAGCGGCTACTTCACCAAGTCCGTGGTTCCGGTCAAGGACATCAACGGCGTCACCGTCCTCGATCACGACGAGCACCGTCGTCCCGGCAGCACCGTCGAGAGCCTCGGCAAGCTGAAGGCCGCCTTCGCCGCCCTGGCCGACATGGCCGGCTTCGACGACGTGGCACTGCAGAAGTACCCGAGCGTCGAGAAGATCAACCACGTCCACACCGGCGGCAACAGCTCCGGCATCGTCGACGGTTCGGGCCTCGTGCTCGTCGGCAGCGAGGAGGCGGGCAAGCGCAACGGCCTGACCCCGCGCGCCCGCGTCGTGTCCTTCGCCGAGATCGGCAGCGAGCCCACCATCATGCTCACCGGCCCGACTCCGGCCACCGAGCTGGCGCTGAAGAAGGCCGGCCTGACGGTCGACGACATCGACGTGTTCGAGCTGAACGAGGCCTTCGCCTCGGTCGTCATGAAGTGGATGAAGGATCTGAAGATCCCGCACGAGAAGGTCAACGTGAACGGTGGCGCGATCGCCATGGGTCACCCGCTCGGTGCAACCGGCGCGATGATCTACGGCACCTGCCTCGACGAGCTCGAGCGCACCGGCGGCCGCTACGGCCTGATCACCCTCTGCATCGGTGGCGGCATGGGCGTCGCGACCGTCATCGAGCGTCTCTGACTCTCCCGGCGACCACCACTTCACGAGAAAGAACTCTGCGAATCACCATGAGTGACAACATGATCAACTGGGAGAAGGACGCCGACGGCGTCGTCATCCTGACCATGGACGACCCGAACCAGGGCGCCAACACGATGAACGCGCTCTACCAGGAGTCGATGGCCGCGACCGTCGATCGCCTGGAGGCCGAGAAGGACGACATCACCGGTGTCGTCCTCACCTCCGCGAAGAAGACCTTCTTCGCCGGTGGCGACCTCAAGGACATGACGAGCGATCGCAGCGGTGTCTCCAAGGAGGAGATCGCCACGCAGATCACCGAGACCACCAACGCCATGAAGAAGGTGCTGCGTCGTCTCGAGACCCTGGGCAAGCCGGTCGTCGCGGCCATCAACGGTGCCGCGCTCGGCGGCGGCCTGGAGATCGCGCTGCACACCCACTACCGCATCGCCGCGGACGTCAAGGGTGTTCAGATCGGCCTGCCCGAGGCGACCCTCGGCCTGCTGCCCGGCGGCGGTGGCGTCGTGCGTACCGTCCGTCTGCTCGGTATCCAGAACGCCCTCATGGGTGTCCTGCTCCAGGGCCAGCGCTTCAACCCGACCAAGGCCAAGGAGACCGGCCTGGTCAACGAGGTCGTCGGCTCCATCGAGGAACTGATCCCCGCCGCGAAGGCATGGATCAAGGAGAACCCCGAGGCTCAGCAGCCGTTCGACGTCAAGGGTTACAAGATCCCGGGCGGTGCCCCCACCAACCCGGCGTTCGCCGCCAACCTCCCGGCGCTGCCGGCCCTGCTGCGCAAGCAGATCAAGGGCGCCAACATGCCGGCTCCGCGTGCCATCCTGGCCGCCGCGGTCGAGGGCGCCTACGTCGACGTCGACACCGCCGACATCATCGAGACCCGCTACTTCGTCTCGCTGGTCACCGGCCAGGTCGCGCAGAACATGATCAAGGCGTTCTTCTTCGACCTGCAGCACATCAACGGCGGCGGCTCGCGCCCCGAGGGTTACGACAAGTTCACCGCCAAGAAGGTCGGCGTCATCGGCGCCGGAATGATGGGCGCGGCAATCGCTTACGTGTCGGCGAAGGCCGGCATCGAGGTCGTCCTCAAGGACATCGACCTCGACGCCGCCAAGCGTGGCAAGGGCTACTCGGAGAAGCTCGAGGAGAAGGCTCTCGCCAAGGGCAAGACCACCCAGGAGAAGAGCGACGCGCTGCTCGCCCGTATCCACCCGACCGTCGACGCCGCCGACTTCAAGGGCGTCGACCTCGTCATCGAGGCCGCCTTCGAGTCGGTCGAGGTCAAGCACAAGGTGTTCCAGGAGATCGAGGACATCGTCGAGCCCGACGCCGTCCTGGGTTCCAACACCTCGACCCTGCCGATCACCATCCTCGCCGAGGGCGTGAAGCGGTCCGAGGACTTCATCGGTATCCACTTCTTCTCGCCGGTCGACAAGATGCCGCTGGTCGAGATCATCAAGGGTGAGAAGACCTCGGATGCCGTGCTGGCCAAGGTCATCGACTACACCCTGCAGATCCGCAAGACCCCGATCGTCGTCAACGACAGCCGTGGCTTCTTCACCAGCCGTGTCATCGGCACCTTCGTCAACGAGGCCATCGCGGCCGTCGGCGAGGGCGTCGAGCCGGCCTTCATCGAGCATGCGGGCACCCAGGCCGGCTACCCGGCCGCGCCGCTGCAGCTCATGGACGAGCTGACCCTGACCCTGCCGCAGAAGATCCGCAAAGAGACCGAGGCAGCGGCCAAGGCCGAGGGCAAGGAACTTCCGCAGCACGGCTCGAACGCGGTCGTCGACTGGATGGTCGAGAACGGCCGCACCGCCAAGAAGGACGGCAAGGGCTTCTACGACTACGACGAGAACGGCAAGCGCACCCAGCTCTGGCCGGGCCTGCGTGAGCAATTCAAGTCGGGCACCACGGAGATCCCGCTCGAGGACATGAAGGAGCGGATGCTCTTCGCCGAGTCCCTCGAGACCGTCAAGTGCTTCGACGAAGGTGTGCTCACCTCCGTCGAGGACGCCAACATCGGTTCGATCTTCGGCATCGGCTTCCCCGCCTGGACCGGTGGTGTCATCCAGTACATCAACGGTTACGAGGGTGGCGTGCCCGGCTTCGTCGCGCGTGCCAAGGAACTCGCGGGCAAGTACGGCAAGCACTTCGAGCCGCCGGCCTCGCTGGTCGAGAAGGCCGAGCAGGGTGTCACCAAGCTGACCAACGAAAACCTCGCTGCGAAGTAGGGATTTCGCTGGGTGACCAGCAGACAACAAGGGCCCCGGCCGGATTCGTTCCGGCCGGGGCTTTGCTGTGCCAGAACCGTTCCCGCGTCGCCATTTCCATGCCGCTGATCTGATCTGATCAGCGGGACGGAAACGGGACCGCGGGAAGGCTCAGTCCTCGGTCGCCACCTCGGCGCCGCCGACGCTGAGGACGACGCGGGCGCCGTAGGGCACCGCCTCGACGAGGCGCAGCTGGGCCAGTGCCGGGTGGGCATCGAGCAACCGGCCCGCGTTGGCCAGCGCGCGCAGCGCGGCGGTCTCCGCGCGTGCCGCCTCGAGCTTGGCCTGACCGCGGGTCTTCGCCGTGATCACCTCGAGGGCCGCGGTGCGGACCTCGGCCGGGACGATGACGTCGCGAATGACGACCTCGAGAACCTCCAGACCGACGGTGCCGGCTACCTCGGCAGCCGCGGCGCGGATCGGCGTGACGTCGACGGTGTCGCCGCGACGGATGAGGTCGTCCGAACCCACGCCGGCGCAGACCTCGCGCAGCGCGACCTGCGCGGCCAGGTAGACCGCGCCGATCGGGTCGGCAGACCGCTCGACGAAGGCCACCGCGTCGATCACGCAGGCGCGCAACGTCATCGAGACACGCACCGACATGGAGTCGGCGGTGAGTACCTCCTGCGGCGCGACGGGGATCAGTCGCTCGCGCAGGTCGACGTCGAACGTGGCGTCAGGCTTGCGCACACGGTGGCGGCCGGCGGGCAGTGCCTGGACGGCGGTACCCCGGTAGGCCAGCACGGTGTGACCCGGCGAGACGGTGATTCGGTTGTGGAACAGCATGACGATCCTCCTTCCGTTGCGTCGCAATGCTTGTCGGGTCGGGCATGGGTTCGGATGGCGACACCGCTCGTGGGTGGGCGAGCCGGTGGGGTGCGCCGCGGAGTCGTGGACGACTCGGACGACGACCACAAGACCGGCCGGCCCGTGCTCCCGGGAGCGGTGCCCATGTCAGGACTCGAACCTGCTCGGGATGTATCCCTTGCCATCTGAAGGCGGACGAGGATTCCGACGCGCAGAAACACTTCGCGGTACCCCGCTCCGGTCTGCTGGTCCTCGTGCCGAACGGGAACTATGCCAGCGTCGTGCACTGGGGCGCAACGGAATTAACGAGCGTCGATCGCTGGTCCCTGAGGAGCGAGCGCAACTACTGCTCCCTGAGGTGCGCGCGCAACCCCTGCTCCCTGAGGTGCGAGCGAAGCGAGCCACGAAGGGTCGTCGCGACTCGTCTCACTGAGCCCTTCGTGGCTCGTCGCTTGCGCTCCTCGCACCTCAGGGAGCAATAGTTCAGTCGCTCGTCGCTCGTCGCTCGTCGCTCGTCGCTGGAGCTCCTCGCACCTCAGGGAGCAATGGTTGTGTCGTTCTTCGGATCAGGGACCAGGATGAGTCGGTGATTCTTTCGGGCCAGGGGGGCGGGGATGGAACCGTAGGGGGTCGTCGCACGTCCAAGTGCGCGTGATCCCGATACCCACTGATCGTTCCGGCCTGATTCTGCGCGAGCACGCGATGCGTGCCGGACTCTCCGACGCCGACCTCGACGAGGCGGTGACCCGCGACCACCTGGTGTGTCTGGGTCCCGGTGTGTTCGCGCTCGCGGTGGGGTACCTGTTGTGGTCGCGGGGGGTTTGACCGGGAGAACCTCTCCCAGATCGATGTCACCGGGCGAGGAAGGCCCCCACCGTCGCCTCGAACGCAGCCTTGGCCTCGATCATCACCCAGTGCCCGCACCTCGGGAAGATGTGCAACTCGGCGTCGGGGATCAGGCGCATCGGGACCAGTGCCATGTCAGGTGGGCTGACACGGTCGTCGCGGCCCCAGGTCAGCAGCGTCGGGCAGGCGACTTTGTGCATCGACGCCCAGTACGGCGGGTTGTCGGACGCGGCCATGAACTGCTGCTGCATCTCGAATGCCGCCGAGCCGTACATCATCTGCGCCGTCTTCTGCGCGTCGGGATTGATGGCGGCCTCCCAGCGCTCGGCGATCAGTTCCTCGGTGACCAGGGCGCGGTCGAAGACCATCGAGGTGAGCCAGCGGACGAGCTTGTCCTTGTCCGGGGCGTCGGTGAACTCCTGCAGGAGTCGGAGGCCCTCACTGGGGCTGGGGCTGAACACATTCGGGCCGACGCCGCCGATGGTCACGAGCTTCTCGACGCGCTCGGGCTTCTTGATCGCCAGGTTGACGCCGACGACGCCGCCCATCGAGTTGCCGATCATCGCGGCCTTGTCGATGCCTAGCGCGTCCATGAACCGGATGACCGAACCGCCGGCGGTCAGCACCGGGTGGCCTTCGACGGCGTCGCTGACGCCGAAGCCGGGGAACTCGAGAACGAAACAATGGTGCGTCTGTGCGAAGTGACCGAGGTTCCCGCGGTAGTTGCGCCAGCCGGTCACGCCGGGGCCGGACCCGTGCAAGAGGATCAACGGCGGCGCGTCGGCGTCACCGGCCTCGTGATAGCGCAGCGTGCCCTGGTCGGTCGTCAGTTCCCGTTTGGTCGCATCGAAGGTGACATCCACGTCGACCAGACTAGAACGTGTTCTAATCCGTTGTCACCGGGTGGGCGTGATCCGGCCGATCCGCTGCGGTCAGATGTCCGACCCCGATGATGTCGTGCAGGATGCGGTGCACGATCGCGTCGCCGACCACCTCGTAGTGGACCATCCGGCCGGCCTTCTCCGAACGGACCCACCCCTGGTCGCGCAGTTTGCGGATCGACTGCGACGCGGCGTTCTCGGTGATGCCGATGCGGGTGGCGAGCTCGGCCACGGTCGACCCCGGGTGGGCATGCATCTCCGCGACGAGCCGGAGCCGGTTCGGGTCGCTGAGCAGCATGAACCGTGCAGCCCAGGAGTCCGCGTCAAACGAGTTCGGGTCGAAGTCGGTCACCGGCTCTCCTCGTCCTCTCGGTGTTGCTGCAGGTATACCGCCCATCGTTCACCGCCGCCCCCGGTGGCGGCAAATGTGTGTCTGGGGGAACATATGTCCGTGCACACAGATGTAGGGGGAGCGTCGTCGGTCGTTCGCGGAGTCGCCACGGCCGGAGCTGCTGTGCTGCTCGCGACTGTCGCACTCGCCGGCTGCTCGGCGTCGGATCAGCCCACGGTGGCCGATCAGATCGTGCTCGGGGAGGGCCAGGCGCTCGGCGACTTCAACCCGATGCTGGGCTACGCGCAGCTCGGTGTCTCACCCGTCTACGATGGCTTGCTCGTCCCGGCCGCGGACGGCGATGACCGTGTTCCCGACCTCGTCCCGGCCCTGGCCGAGTCCCGGCCCGAGCGCGTCGCGCCGCGGACGTGGCGGGTGCCGCTCAAGAGTGGCATCTCGTTCTCCGACGGCACCGATTTCGACGCCGCTGACGTCGTCGCGACGTACCGGGCGGTCGTCGATTCGCGGGTGGCGTCGTCGATCTCCACCGAATTCGCGCCGATCGTCGCGGTCGAGGCCGACGGGCCGCGGGCGGTGACGGTCCGGATGAACACCGACGCCGATCCGTCGCCCTACCTCCTGGTGGGCGTCGTACCGTCGGAACGGGTGGAGGACGCGCCGGCCGCGGAGTGGGCGCTGAACACCGAACCGGTGGGCACTGGGGCCTACCGGCTGGAATCGCTCGAACCCGACCAGTCCGTTTTCGTTGCGCGTGAGGATCATTGGGGCAATCGGCCCGCGGTGCAGCGCCTCGTCTACACCCACGTGCCCGACGACAACACCCGCGCACAGCGGATCGCGGCCGGCGAGATCGACGGCGCGAATCTGCCGCCGAGACTCGCCGAAGGCCTCGAGGGCCGTGACGGCATCGACGTGATCTCGGTGAAATCCGCTGACTGGCGCGGCATCTCGCTGCCGAGCGCGAACCCCTTCACCGCCGATCCGGCGGCGCGCCTCGCCATGAACCTGGGGGTCGACCGGCAGGCAGTCGTCGACGATGTGCTCACCGGTGACGGCGAACCCGCGAGCACCCCGGTCGCTCCGGTATACGGGGCGAGCGTCTACGACGAGGGCGCGCAGTTCGAGTTCGACGCCGACGGTGCGAGGGCGGCACTCGACGCGGCGGGGTGGCGGACGGGCGCCGACGGCGTACGTGTCCGCGGCGCCGATCGCGCATCGTTCCCGCTTCTCTACAACGCGCAGGACACCCTTCGCCGCGACCTCGCGGTCGCGTTCGCGGCGGCGATGAAACCGATCGGCGTCGAGGTGCTCACCCGCGGTACCAGCTGGGACGACATCGACTCCGAATTGTCGACGGCAGCAGTGGTTCTGGGTGGGGGAGCGACGCCCTACAGCATCGACTCGCAGATCTACGACACGCTGCACACCCGGTTTCCGGACTCGTCGCCGTACTCCAACCCCGGTGACCTCACCGCCCCCGGGCTGGACGCGCTGCTCGACGAGGCCCGCGCGAGCGCGCCCGGGCCGGACAACGACCTGCGCTACCAACGCATTCAGCAGGTCTATTCGGCCCAGCCGTCCTACGTCTTCCTGGCCTTTCTCCACCACACCTATGCCGTCCGCGCCGAGGGCTGGCGGCACGACGCACCGATCCTGGAGCCCCATTCGCACGGGGTGACCTGGGGTCCGTGGTGGAACATCCCGTCCTGGCAGCCGGTCTCGTGACCGCGCTCACCTCGTCGGTAGGGTCTGCACGCGACGTCGACGCGGAGGAGCGCTCCCGGCGCGAACGGCCTCGGCGTGAGCGATCGCGTGGACGCGACTCGCGGGCGCGTCGCGCCGGCCGGCTCGTGCTCCGGCGCGTCCTACTGATGATCCCCACGACGATCCTGGTGTCGCTGGGGATCTTCGCCGTCGCCGCGGCATCGCCCTTCGATCCGCTCACCGCTCATCTCGGTGACGACTACCAGTCGGCGACCCCCGCCCAGCGGGAGGCGATCGCGGCCGCCTACGACCTGGACCAGCACTGGCTGAGCGCCTGGTGGAACTGGTGGGTCGCGCTCTTCCATGGCGATCTGGGCTGGTCGTCGACCCAGGGCCAGGCGGTGGGAGATGTGATCGCGCAACGACTTCCGTTCACCCTCGGGATGTCGGCGGCCGCGCTGGTCTCCGCCGCGCTGATCGCCGTCGTCGGCGGTGCCGTCATCGGCATGCGGCGGGGAGGGCTGTTGGATCGGGCGTGTACGGCGCTGGCGGCCATGCTGGCCGCGACCCCACCGTTCGTGGTGTCGCTCGTGCTGGTCAGCACGTTCGCGGTCGCGCTCGGCTGGTTCCCGACCTCCGGCGCCCGACGCCCCGGCGACGACTACTCGCTCGACGGCTTGGTCACCCACGCCGTGTTGCCGTACCTGGCCCTGACGGTGTCGATGGTTCCGTGGTTGCTCCTGACCATGCGCGCGGCCGTCGTCGAGGCCACCGGTTCGGACGCGGTGCGGGCAGCCCGTGCCCGCGGCGTGAACGGGTGGACGCTGCTGCGAGGACACGTGGTTCCGGTGTCGGTGCTGCCGACACTCGCACTCCTTGGGACCCGGCTGCCCGAACTCATCGCCGGCGCGGCCATCGTCGAGACCGTGTTCGGATGGCCGGGTCTCGCCGAAGCCCTGGTCGATTCGGCCGTCGCCCTGGACTTCTCGTTGCTCGCTGCACTCGCCGTCGGTTCGGCCGTGCTCGTCCTCCTCGGGTCCGCGCTGTCCGACGCGGCGGCGGTGGCGATCGATCCGCGGATCGGACTGACCGCGTGACGACGATCGGTGGCGCGACGACGACGCAGCTGACCGACCGTCGGGCGACGGTCGGTCACCGCGTGGCCCTCGTCGCGCCGTGGGTGATGCTGGCAGTTCTGGTCGTGACGGCGGTCGGGTGGCCCGTGGTCGCAGGCGACCAGACCGCCGATTTCGCTCGATCACTGATGTCCCCGGGTTCCGGGGCGGTGCTGGGGACCGATCATTCCGGGTACGACCTCGGTGTCAGAACCGCCGAGGGACTGCGGATCTCACTGCTGATCGCCGCGGCGTGCGCGGTCCTGGCAACCGCCATCGGCGTCATTGTCGGGCTGACCGCGGTGACGGTCGGCGGGTGGTTCGACGCCGTGATCATGCGCGTCGTCGACGGCGTCAATGCCCTGCCCCACCTGGTCGTCGGGGTCGTCATCGCCGCGATGTGGCGAGGCGAGCCGGTCGCGATCATCGCGTCGATAGCCCTGACCCACTGGCCTGCCGTGGCGCGGGTGGTGCGCGCCGAACTGCTGGAGGCGATGTCGTCGGGGTGGGTGGAATCGGCCCGGCTGGCCGGCGCATCCCGCACGTTCATCGCCGTCCGTCACCTGGCGCCCGCGGTGAGCGGCCAGGTGCTGGTCGCGATGACCGTGCTGTTGCCCCATGCGGTCTGGCATGAGACGACGCTGTCGTTCCTGGGCGTCGGGCTGTCCCCGGATGCCGCAAGTCTCGGCACGCTGCTCGGTCAGGCGCGCGGTGACATCCTCACCGGTGCGTGGTGGACGCTGGTGGTGCCGGGCGTCGCCCTGATGGTCACTGCTCTTGCGTGTGCGGCTGCGGCGTCGTCGCTGCGCCGAGCCACGTTGTCGCCGGCCGGTGAGGTGTGGCGATGAGTGCTGGACTCGACGGGGTGACGGTGGACATCGTGACCCGAAGTGGATGGAACCGGTCGGCGGTCCGGGTCCTCGACGACGTCGCGTTGCCGTTGCCCGCCGGGACGCTGACCGCTCTCGTGGGCGAATCCGGCTGCGGTAAGTCGATGGTCGCGGCGGTGCTGTCCGGCCTGCTCCCACCGGGCGCTGCGGTGACCGGACGGTTGCAGGTGGGCGGCCAGGAGTTCACCGACCACCAAATGCTCGGTGACGACCGTCGGTGGCGCGAGGTCCGCGGGCGTCGCGTCGGCTTCGTGCCCCAATCGGTGGCCACCTCCTTCACCCCGGTGCGCAGCGTCGGAGCCCAGCTCGACGAGGTGATCGGCATCCTGGGCGGCACGCAGGACGCCGTCGAGCTGTGCCGGCGCGTACAGCTCGACCCCGACGCGCTCGGGTTGTATCCCCACGAGCTGTCCGGTGGCATGGCACAGCGCGCCACGATCGCCGCGGCCCTGGCCGGCGACCCGGACACGATCGTCGCCGACGAGCCCACCTCCGCACTCGACGCCGAACTCGCCGCCGACATCTGGGAACTCCTCGCCGACACCGCACGGCGCGGCGCCGCGGTCCTTGTGATCACGCATGACGTCGAGACGATGCGCCGCGGGTGCGATTCGGTGGCCGTCATGCGGGCGGGGCGGGTCGTCGACCACAGCCGTCTCGATCAGATCGCCGACTCCGACGACGCCTATGTCGCCGGGTTCTTCGAGAGGGTGCCGTGACCACGGGAGACCTCCTCGTCGGGACGGGACTCACGGCGCGCTTCGGGGACGCGGTGGTGTTCGACGCGCTCGACGTCGGCGTGGCGGCCGGGTCGGTGACCGGCGTGGTCGGGCGATCGGGGAGTGGCAAGACGACGCTGCTGCGCATCCTCGCCGGGCTGAGCGCACCGGCCGAGGGATCGGTCGAGTGGTGCGGCGACCGGCGGCGGCCCGGGGATGTCGGCCTGCTCGCCCAGCATCCGCGGTTGGTGACCAACCCGCGGTGGACGCTGCGCCGGATCGTCGCCGAACCCGCGACGATCGCGCGACGCGACTGTGACGTCGACCGTGCCGCGAGGCGCGTCGGGCTGGACCCGGCGCTGCTCGACCGCTACCCCGCACAAGTCAGTGACGGACAACTGCAGCGCGCGTGCCTCGCGCGGCTCGTGGTGCAGGAGCCGCGGGTCGTGCTGTGCGACGAACCGACCGCGATGCTCGATCCGGTCGCGTCCCGCGCCGTGGCCTCGCTGCTCGACGACCTCGTCGCCGCCGGGGCCGGTCTGCTGCTGGTGAGCCACGACCGGCGGCTGGTGGAGTCGCGCAGCCGGGATGTCGTCGACCTCGATCGGCGCTGATCACATCTGCAGGCGGATGGCGTCGTCCTCGCCGAACTGGTCCTCGAGGACCTCGGGGGAGTAGTCGAGGTCGATCTCGGCGACCGGGCGCCCCCGGGCGGACTCGATGGCGGAGAGCCGGCGCTGGGCGCGGTCGGCGGCATAGGCCAGGAACTCGTCGTTGTCGAGGCCGAAGGGTTGGACCTCGAACTGCTGGTTGACCCACTCGATCATGCCCAGGGCGAGCGGCAGCAGCTCGTTCATGCGTTCGCCGACGGCGTCCCAGAGCGAGTCATCGGCGGCCACGTGCCGGCGGCATGTGAAGGTTCCCCACGCCATGTGCCGGCGCTCGTCGTCGCCGATGAACCGGATCAGCTTCTGCATCCCGGGGAAGATCCCGTGCTGGGTACAGACCTTCTGCCACGCGTGGTAGCCGGTGAGTGCCAGGCTGCCCTCGATCACGTGGTTGTAGGTGACGCTGGCGCGGATCTGGTTCCGTGGCGACGGGTCGTGGTCGAGGATGTGCAGGGACGCCGGCAGCTCCTCGTAGAACAGCTGGTGGTAGTAGGGATTCGCGCTGACGAAGTTCTGGAGGTCGCCGGTGAGGCCGACGGCGTCCATCCATCGCCGGAACACCTGGGTGTGCTTGGCCTCCTCGAAGCAGAACTGCGACAGGTACATCTCGTCGCCGAAGCGGCCCTCGGTCGCCATCGCCTTCATGAACGGCTGGATGTCCTGGGTGACCGCCTCCTCGCCGGCGATGAACTGACTCACCAGATAGGTGGCGCTCCGGCGCTGCTCGTCAGTGAGCTCGGCCCAGTCCTGAGCGTCCTGCGCGAAGTCGATGGCGACCGGGTCCCAGAACCGGGCATTGCCTTTCACGAAGAGCCGCAACGGAAACGAGTCCCAGTTGAGACCGCCTTGTCGCAATGACGAGAAGTCCTGCCGGCCCTCCGCTTTGTGTTCGATGAGAGTCATGAGATCACCAGCCAGACACTTCGGAAGTGGAATACCCCGACGCTAACCCCTTCCTCGATCCGGAGATACGGGATCGGCCAACTCTGTTGTCGCCGAGATACTTTGCGGTGTGATGCCGACCGTCCGGCGCCGTCGTCGCTTCGGACCCGTCGTCGACGGTGCGCCTCGTTCGTCGACTGTGCGTCTTTCGCCGTCGACTTTGCGGCGGTTCCCGGCCGCCGGGACAGCGGCGCCGCGCCACGGAATCCTCGGCTGGAACGTCACCCCCAATCCTGTGCCATGGATTGCGTGAAACGCCTGCGAAGGTGTCATCGGTGGACCACCATGTGATCTACGTCGCATAAGCAGACGGCGATATCTGACGCCCCGATTCGGGGTAGCACGAGCGAGGAGCACGAATGAAGACCAAAGGTGCAGTTCTGCGCAATCCGGGCGAAGAGTGGAAGATCGAGGAGTTCGAGCTCGGTGATCCGGTCGCGGGCGAAGTCCAGGTCAAACTCGTCAGCTCGGGTCTGTGCCACTCGGATCACCACCTGCGGACCGGCGACAGCCCGGCACCCATGCCGGTGCTCGGCGGTCACGAGGGGGCCGGCATCGTCACCAAGGTGGGCCCGGGTGTCACCCGCCTCAAGGAGGGTGACCACGTCGTCACCGCCTTCATCCCCGCGTGCGGCACGTGCGAGCCGTGCTCACGCGGTCAGCAGAACATCTGCGACGAGGGCGCGCGCCTTCTGACCGGCCTGTCCATCGCCGACGACACGAACCGCGCGTACACCCACGACGGGGTGCCCCTGGTGCAGATGTGCATGCTCGGCACCTTCGCCCCGTACATCACGGTCAATCAGGCGTCGCTGGTCAAGATCGAGGACGACATCCCCCTCCAGACGGCTGCGCTGCTCGGTTGCGGTGTGGCGACCGGCTGGGGTTCGGCCGTCGAGATCGGCGGCACGCATGCCGGTGACACCGTGGTGGTCGTGGGCATCGGTGGTGTCGGTATCAACTCGGTGCAGGGTGCCGCGGCGGCCGGTGCGCGCAACGTCATCGCCGTCGATCCGGTGCCGTTCAAGTTGCAGATGGCCGAAAAGCTGGGTGCGACACACACCTTCCCGTCGATGGAGGCGGCGCTCGAGGCGATCGGTGACATCACCTGGGGCAAGATGGCCAACACGACCATCCTCACGGTGGGTGAGATCGACGGGTCGATGATCGCCCCGGCACTTGCTCTCACCGGCAAGGCGGGACAGGTCGTCGTCGTGGGCATGGGCAACTTCGCCTCGATGGACGCTCAGATGAACCTCTTCGATCTCACCCTCATGCAGAAGCGCGTGCAGGGCGCCATCTTCGGCGGTGCGAGCCCCCGCACGCAGGTCCCGGCGCTCCTGAACGAGTACCGGGCCGGCAAGCTCAACCTCGACGACCTGGTGACCAACACCTACCGACTCGACCAGATCAACGAGGCCTACGACGACATGCTGGCGGGCAACAACATCCGCGGCATGATCGTCTACGGCGACGACGACTACTGAGCCTGACCGATCAGCGACGCCAGGTCACCGTCCGGTGGCCTGGCGTCGCTGGTTCACCAGCAGGTTGAGGAAGCGCACGCCCAGACCGAGGAGCAGCAGGGTGCTCGCCATCTGGATCGACACCGCGACGCGCGCACCCTGCGAATCAGGCGCGATGTCGCCGAAACCCGTCGTGGTGAACACGGTGAGGCAGAAGTACAGGGCGTCGATCCGGGTGAGCGACGCGTTGAAACTGCCGGGATCGTATTCGGAGAACAGGAAGTACGTCGTCGCGAACGCGACGATGTAGAACCCGGCCAGCGCCACCAGCATCTCCATCGCGGTCGCGACGGGCCGGTCGGAGCCGGCGAACTTGCGGACCTCCCAGACACAGAACGCGATCAGCAGCGCGGCCCCGACTACGAGGCCGAGATAGTTCAGGTCGCTCTCTTTGTCGATGGGCAGCAGGAAGTATCCGGCGAGCAGGACGACGGCGGCTCCGATCGGTCGCAGCAGGGCGACCGTGAGTTCGCGTCCCCGGACCAGACCCAGTGATGCGGCCGTACCCGGCGGACCCTCGTCGCGCGGACCGGGTCCGCCGGGCACGTCGTTCACCAGATCCGCACGCGTTCGGCGGGGTCCAGGTACAGCGAGTCCCCGGGCTTGACGTCGAAGGCCTCGTAGAACGCGTCCATGTTGCGGACGACGCCGTTGCACCGGAACTCCGGCGGCGAATGCGGGTCGATCGAGAGGCGTCGGATGGCTTCGGCATCCCGGGTCTTGGTCCGCCAGATCTGCGCCCAGCTGTAGAACACGCGCTGTGTTCCGGTCAGGCCGTCGATGATCGGCGGCTCGCCCGCTTCGTTCGCGATCTGGTACGCGACGAGTCCGATCGACAACCCGCCGAGGTCACCGATGTTCTCACCGATGGTGAAGTCGCCGTTGACCTTGTGCTCGGGATCGAGTCCGGTCGGGGTGAACTCACCGTATTGGTCGATGAGTTTGCGTGTCCGCGCGGAGAACTCGGTCCGGTCAGTGTCGGTCCACCAGTCGACGAGGTTGCCGTCGCCGTCGTACTTCGCGCCCTGATCGTCGAATCCGTGCCCGATCTCGTGACCGATGACCGCGCCGATGCCGCCGTAGTTGACCGCGTCGTCGGCGTCGGGGTCGAAGAACGGCGGCTGCAGGATCGCGGCCGGGAACACGATCTCGTTCATGCCGGGGTTGTAGTAGGCGTTGACCGTCTGCGGCGTCATGAACCATTCGTCGTGGTCGACCGGTGAGCCTATCTTGGCGAACTCGCGGTCCTGCTCGAACGACGCGGACCGGGCGACGTTCCCGATGAGGTCGCCGCGGTCGACGCTCAACGAGCTGTAGTCGCGCCACTTGGCCGGGTAGCCGATCTTGGGGGTGAACTTGCCGAGCTTGACCAACGCCTTCTCCCGAGTCTCGGGAGTCATCCACGGTAGCTCGGAGATGTTGCGGCGGTAGGCCTCGACCAGGTTGGCGATCAGCTCGTCCATCCGTGCCTTGGCCTCGGGCGGGAAGTGCTTGGCCACATAGAGTTTGCCGACCGCGAATCCCATCGCGGACTCGACGAACCCGACGCCCCGCTTCCACCGGTCGCGGTTGGCCTCCGCGCCGGTCAGGATGCGGCCGTAGAAGTCGAAGTTCTCGTCGACGAACGGTGCGGACAGGTACGACGCGGCCGAATGCACGAGACGCCAGGCCAGCCAGGTCTTCCACTCGTCGAGGGGGCGATCCGTGAGGAGGCCGGCGACGCCCGATAGGAACGACGGCTGCGCGACTACGACCTCGGCGAAGGTCGCGTCACCGCTGGTGCCGAGTCCGCCGAACCACTCCGAAAACGGGAAACCGTCTGCGGTGGTGCTCAACTCGTCGAGCGACATGAGGTTGTAGGTGAGCTCGGCATCGCGGCGTCGGACCACGTCCCAGTGCTGAGCCGCGATGGCGGTCTCGAGGTCGAGGACCGTCGCGGCCCGGGCGGCGGCGTCGTCGAATCCGGCGAGCGCGAACATGCGCTCGACGTGCGCGACGTACGCCGTCCTGGTGTCGGCGTGCTTGTCCTCCCGGTAGTAGGACTCGTCGGGAAGTCCGAGACCGGACTGCGTCAGGTGCACGAGGTATCGGTCGGACTGCTTCGCATCCGTGTCCACGTAGTAGCCGAACAGACCGCCGGTGCCATGGCGCTGCAGCCGTCCGACCCGCCGGGCCAGCGCCTCGAGTGAGTTGATGGCCGCGATCTTCTCCAGTTCGCCGGTGATCGGGCCGATCCCGAGGGCCTCGATGTGGTCGATGTCCATGAACGACGCGTACAGGTCGCCGATCTTCTGCTCGTCGGAACCGCTCTCCGGGTTCGACGAGGCGCAGTCGGTGATGATGTCGCGCACGTTCTCCTCGGAGTTGTCGCGCAGCACGTGGAAGGCGCCGTCGACGGAACGGTCGTCGGGGATGACGTGCGACTCGAGCCACTTGCCGTTGACGTGAGCGAACAGGTCGTCCTGGACGCGGACGGAATCGTCGACCCACTCGAGGTCGAGTCCGGAGCTGAGGTCGGTATTCGATGCAGTCACGCGCTCCATCCTGTCACCGGATCGTCTATTCGTCAGCCGCCTCCGCCGTGGGCGAAATCGGAGAGTCCCTGGTCGTTGCCGGGCGAGAGCTTCGTGACGGCCTCGAGCGTCTCACCCCGCCCGCTGAGGTGCGAGCTTGCGAGCGTCTCACTCCGCCCCTGAGGAGCGAGCTTGCGAGCGTCACGAAGGGTCCTGGTGAGATGCGTGGCAGACCCTTCGTGACGCGCCCTCCGCAAGCTCCGGGCGGTCCTCAGGGAGCGGGGAGTGACGCGCCCTCCGCAAGCTCCGGGCGCTCCTGGGGGAGGGGGGTGGTCGTGCGCTCTGCAAGCTCGCGGCGCCCCGATTGTGACCGGCGGACTTCAACTCGACTCCTAGACTTCGATCGAAGTCTGCCGGTCGAGTTGAAGTCTGCCGGTCGCCGGCCCAGCGCCCTCTGGCTCTTTCAGAGCAGGGAGCAGGGGTGCTCCCTGCTCCCGAACATGCGTTGCCCGGTCACCCCGGGACGGCAGTGGCGAGTGGAATCACTGTGGAGTTGTCAAGGAACACATGTAGTCCCGGACATGAGTCGGGTGCGGAAGGTGCTGCGCGAAAGAGTGCGGTCGGGGTGGTGGTCAGGTGGCTGTTCAGGCGGCCTCGTCGAGTCGCATGGTGCGGCGGTTGTAGGCGGGTAACGGTCGACGCAGTGGGTCGATGGTCGCGGGTGGGACGAGCCAGGGGTGTCGGTCGAAACCCATGACGATGTCCCAACCGTGGTGGTGGACCTGGGTGTGGCAGCGCTGGCACAGCAGACACCCGTTGTCGAGGTCGGTGGGTCCGCCGTCGGCCCACGACTTGATGTGATGCACCTGCGTATGGGACGGCGGCGCACCACATTTGATGCAGCAGGCGTCGCGGACGATTACCGCCTTGCGTAAGTGTGACGGATACAACCGGCGGGTGTGACCCATCTGTAGTGGTACGCCCTCACTATCGAGGATTATCTCCGTGAGCGAGCCGTCGCACGACACCTGTTTCGCGGCGGCATGGCTGACCGATCCGGTCCACGGCAGCGTCGCCAGGTCTCCGGTCGCGGGGATCGTCAGCATCAGTTGCGTGCGTGGGCTTCCGACGGTGTCGAGGGTGGCGCCGATCGCTGCTTGATCGAGGATCAGTTCGAAGGCGTCGGCGCGGCGTTGCTCGGCGGTGCGCCGGTCCTCGGTGCCGTCGGGTTCGGGCCGCGGACAGGACCGTTCGTCGATCATCGCCATGAACTTCTCACCGACCACCTGGGTGAGGTCGGCGCGCACCTCGACGCGGCCGTCGTCGGTGGTGTGCGCGTTGACCGAGTTCAGCGATGGGTCGTCAGCCGAGGGGACACCGGTGTCGGAGGCATAGGCAAGGTTGTTGGCGATCGCGCGAGCATGCTTGAGCACTTGCGACGGCGTCGCACCGGACAGTGCTTGGGCGATGAGTTCGATCTCGTACCGTGAGCGGTCGTCGTCGGAACCACCATCGGCGCAGCACTTCTCGATCTGGTTCATGCCGCGAACAATGGCGTCGACGATTTCGCTGGACAGTCGCCCGTCGGCGGCATGACGAGACAGCGCCGGCAACCCCGGCAGGGCATCGACACTTCGCATGGTGCGTTGGGCGGCGGCCGGGGCGTGGCCTGACTCGATCAGTAACTTCTTGGTGGTGCTGCCGGCTTTCTGCGCGACGCCGAGGTCGTCGAGTTGTGCTGCGTGCGCGACGATCTGGTGGTCGACGGTGTTGCGGATCAGGCGCAACGTGTCGAGGGCGTCGAGAGTTTCTCTGCCTGTTCGGTCGTCGGCGGGTGGGGTGGTCTCGATGAGTCGATCGAGGAGGGTGGCAAGCTCTGGCATGACTCCAAGGTACCGGAACATGCGTGGCTCTTCTGACCCTGAAGTGGGCTACTTTTAGCGAGCCTAATGCACGCAACGCCCAGTCTCGCTTAGGTTTTGACTTGCGAAGAAAAAGACCTAGAGGAGTGGGCGTTGCGCACTGTCAGAGTACTGCAGAAGTTGCTTGGAATCGAGCGTGCCCGTGTCGTGGGTGTCAGGTTCGATGAGGATGATCGCGGGCACGTCATGGTGGCGACACTAGAACTGCACAAGAACGCACGATCACGGTGTCCGCAGTGCAAGAAGCGCTGCCCGGGTTATGATCAGCCGCCGGCACCGCGGTTGTGGCGGCATCTGGATATGGGCGGCTGGCGGTGTTTCCTCGAGCTGCCCGCGACGCGTGTGCGGTGCCCTCGCCATGGTGTGAAGACTGAGTTGGTTCCGTGGGCACGTCCGGAAGTGAAGATGACCAGGGCGTTTGACGACACCGTCGCGTGGATGTGTGCGCACGCCCCGATGACCGCGGTGAGTGCCTATCTGCGGGTCTCCTGGCGGACGGTGTCTCGTATCGTCGAGCGTGTGGTCGACGATCATGTCGGACTCACCAAACGCTTGAACGGGTTGCGGCGCATCGGTATCGATGAGATCGCCTATCGCAAGGGCCGCCGGTACTTGGTCGTCGTGGTCAACCATGACACAGGTCAGTTGGTGTGGGCTGGTGAGGGCGCCAAGAAGGCGACCATCGAGCGGTTCTTCGATGAACTGGGTGATGTGCGAGCCGGCGAGATCACCCACATCAGTGCTGATGGCGCCGAGTACATCGGTGCGGTCCTCGCCGAGCGGGCGCCGGGAGCGTACTGGTGTATGGACCCATTTCATGTGCTGCAGTGGGTCAATCAGGCGCTGGATCGATGCCGGTCTCGGGTGATGAGCCGGATAGCTGGCTTGTCAAAGGTGGAACGCGGCCGATTGAGGTGGGCGTTGTTGAAGAATCCTGACAACCTCACCGAGAGTCAAGAGCGGCTGCAGTCCATCGTGGTCGCCGATGCCAACAGTGTGCTGGCCCGTGCGTATCAGATGAAAGAAGAAATAAGGCACATACTTTCAGGTGCGTACTCCTCATGTTGGGCGCCGTTGCGGCGCTGGTTGAGGAAGGCAGAGGCCTGCGATATACCCGAGATTCGCACCTTGGCGCCGAGTATCCGTAAACGAGAGGTGCAAATCTACAACGCGGTCACGTGTCAGATGAGCAACGCTCGAGTCGAGGCGACGAACTGCCATCTGCGGTCATTGACAAAGCGGTCATACGGATTTCACACTCCCGATGCTTTGATCGCGATGGCCAACCTCACCAGGGGCGGCGCATGCCCGGAACTCCCACATCGAAACTGACCGAAAACCGCCCACTTTCAGGTCAGGAGATCCACATGCGTTCGATTACGAGGAGTCTCAACAGGCCCGAAACACGAATTCATCGACTGTGCAGTGTTTTTCGTCGACTGTGCGTCCATTGGCGTTGACTGTGCAACCCCCCGTCGACCGAGGTGCACTCCAGTCGTATTCGTGCCCGTTCGGGGGGCAAATGTGTTGTGTCCTCGATGGAGCGGGGGTCTGAGGACTCTCCCGGGCCGCATCCGCAACACGCCGTGCCTGGGGTGCTGCGTCCGTCGGGGTCATTCAGCGGCGTCGGGGTGACTCAGCGGCGTCGGGTTACCAAGTGGCTTCGACTCGGCGCCTCGCTTCGCTCGGTGCCGGCTCAACCAGCGGGGGGCGATCGCGGGCTCGTGAATGGCTGGGGCGCTGTGTCCGTCGGGGTCACTCGGCGGCGTCGGGGTGACTCAGCGGCGTCGGGTTACCAAGTGGCTTCGACTCGGCGCCTCGCTTCGCTCGGTGCCGGCTCAACCAGCGGGGGGGGGGGTGAGCGCGGGCTCGTGAACGGCAGCGTCGACAGAGCGACTCCCAGGAGTCGCACACTGCTCTCCTCGGAACGTGCGCACTCGCCGACCGCGGAGCCGAAACCCACCTACGCTGAACCCATGGATGCAACCTTCGACGTCGTCGTGATCGGTGGCGGTCCGGTGGGCGAGAATGTCGCCGACTATGCGATACGGGGCAGCGATCGAACTGCTGTCGTCATCGAGCACGAGCTCATGGGGGGTGAGTGCTCGTACTGGGCATGCATGCCGAGCAAGGCGTTGTTGGGTCCGGGGTCCGCGCTCGAGGAAGCCCGTGCCCTGGCGGGTGCGCGTGAACGGGTGAGCGGCGATCGTCCGGACGCCGACGCCCTCCTGGCGTGGCGCGACACAGTGAACGACCGACGGGACGGGCCCGGGGCGACCCACGACGACTCCGGGCAGGTGAAATGGGCCGAAGGCGCGGGGATGACGGTGATCCGCGGGCATGGGCGGTTGTCGGGTGAGCGGCAGGTGACTGTCGGCGACACGGTGGTGACGGCGCGTGAGGCGGTCGTGGTGGCGACGGGGAGCACGGCGTCGATCCCGCCGACACCGGGTCTGGCCGAGGCGCACCCGTGGACCTCCCGGGACGCGACGAATCTCGTCGAGGTGCCGGAGCGGATCCTCGTCGTCGGCGGTGGCGTCGTGGCGTGCGAAGCGGTGACCTGGTTGCTCGACCTCGGTGCGGAGGTCGTCATGGCCATCCGCGGTGACCGGTTGCTGCCCAAGATGGAGTCGTTCGTCTCAGAGCGGATCGCGGACTCGCTGACTGCCCGCGGCGTGGACATCCGGTTCGGGACGACGATCGAGTCGGTCGACCGGCCCGGCGCCGCCGACACCGGCTACGGACGCATCCACGGCGGCCCCGTCACCGTCCGGCTCGACGGCGACGGCGCAGGCGAGCTCGTCGTCGACGAGATCCTGGTGGCGGCGGGACGCTCGCCCGCGACGCGGGATCTCGGTCTGGAGTCGGTGGGACTCGAGGCGGGCGGCCCGCTGCGCGCCGATGACCATCTGACGGTGGCCGACCACCCGTGGCTGTACACGGTGGGAGATGTCAACGGCCGTAATGCGTTGACACACATGGGTAAGTATCAGGCGCGGGTGGCCGGGGACGTGATCGCCGCACGTGCTGAGAACCGGGACCTCGACGGTCCGCGGTACGTCGCGAGCTCCGACCACGGTGCCGTACCGCAGGTGGTGTTCACCCGGCCGGAGATCGCATCTGTCGGGCTGACCGCGAAGCAGGCGAAGGACGCCGGCATCGATGTACGGATCGCCGACGGGGACATCTCCGTGGCGGGGTCCTACCTGACCGATCCCGAGTACTCGGGTCACGCCTGTCTCGTCGTCGATGCGGGCCGCGACATCCTCGTCGGGGCGACCTTCGTGGGGCCGCAGACCGCGGAACTCGTCCATTCGGCGACGGTGGCCATCGTCGGCGAGGTCCCGCTCTCGCGGCTGTGGCATGCGGTTCCGTCGTATCCGACCATCAGCGAGGTCTGGTTGCGGTTGCTCGATCAGCTGCGATGAGCCGCGGCCGAGTCGAAGGCCCCGCTCAGAAGCTCAGTCGCCGGATCTTGTCCGGCCGGATGACGATCCGCACCCAGTCGTCGGCGAGGATCTCCGCGAGATCCTGTGCGCGGGTGGGGTCGTCGAGGTCCCAGTAGCGGTCGGCGAGTCGTGCTGCGAGTTCGCGTGCGGCTGGACCGTCGGTCTCGATGCGCGTGGGGCCGGAAACGGAGATCCAGCGCTCGCGTTCCTCGACCGGGGTGGCGACCACGATCGAGGCGCGCGGATCGGCGGCCAGACGACGCACCTTCAGCGAATCGGGACCGGTGAAGAGCTGGATCTCGCCGTCCGCGGTCGCCTCGAACCACACCGGCCGGGGCTGCGGCGGCGTCGGGCCGGTCGCCGTCGAGAAGAAGCCGAGGAGTGGGCGGCTGAGAAAGTCCAGATCGTCGGCGGTCAGGGTGTCGGACGAAGGCGCGGCGATGTCACTCATGGTGGGTACAACCCGAGCGCCCACCGAACATTCCTCGATACACGATTGGTCTGACCACTTGACCATCAGTCCTCCTGGTTCTACGGTCGGTGCATGCCGTTCGAGCCCGTGTCCCAGCAGAGCGCCCCCGAGATCGTGTTCGACCAGATCGTCGAGGGCGTGCTGTCGGGTGACCTACCGGCCGGCGAGGCCCTTCCAAGCGAACGGGAACTGGCCCGCATCCTCGGCGTCTCGCGGCCCACCGTGCGGGAAGCGTTGAAGCGGGTGGCGGCGGCCGGTCTGGTCTCCATTCGGCAGGGCGACGGCGCACGGGTCCAGGACATCGCGCGGACGGGTGGCCTCGATCTGTTGCCGCGACTCCTGATCCGGGGCGGCGCGCTCGTGCCGAGTGTCGCTCGCTCGATCGTCGAGGCACGCGCCGCGGTCGGCCCGGATGTTGCCGGACTGGCGGCGAGGCGGGTGACCGACGACCAGATCGCCAGGCTGACAGCGCTGCTCGCCGATCTCGCCGCCGAACCGGACCCGGTCGGACAGCAGGTCGCGGCACTCGAGTTCTGGAGCGCGATCGTCGACGCGGCCGACTCGATCGCATTCCGTCTCATGTACAACTCGCTCCGCGCCGCGTACGAACCGGCGCTTCCCGCGCTCGCGTCGATGCTGGAGCCGGAGGTCGGCAACATCGACGGCTATCGCGCGCTCGTCGACGCGATCACGTCTCGCGAACCCGGCCGCGCCGAGGCCGCTGCTCGCGAACTGCTCGCGCCCGCGACCGCGGCATTGCTCGAACTCTGTCAGGCACTCGAGGACGCCGAGTCCGACATCGGAGAGGAGAACTGAATGTCTGCCGACGGCATCGACGCCGACCACATCGACCACAGGGCGCGCCGGCAGGTGGCGGCGGAGGAACGGCGCATGCGATCACGGCGGTCGACGACCCTGCGTGCCGCATTCGCCGAGTTCCTCCGGCACCCGTCGCCCTGGATGATCGCCGCGTTCCTGGTGACCTCGTCGGCGGCGCGAATTTGGCTGGGCGGGTGGGGAATCGCCGATCTGGTCGTCCCGGTCGTGATGATCGCGAGCTTCCCGCTGGCCGAATGGCTGATCCACGTCGTCGTGTTGCACTGGCGGCCGAAGCGCCTGGGACCGGTCACCATCGATCCGCTGGTGGCGCGTAAGCATCGCGAGCACCACTCGGACCCGCGGAACATCCCTCTGGTGTTCATCCCGTGGCAGGTGCTGGTCACGGTCGTCCTCGCGGCCGTCGCGGTGGGGCTCCTCGTCTTCGCCAGTGCCGAGCGCGGTCTCACGTTCATGGCAACGCTCGCGGCGATCGGACTGGTCTATGAATGGACGCACTATCTGATCCACTCCGACTACCGGCCGCGCCACGCCTACTATCGCCGGCTGTGGCGCAACCATCGATTCCATCACTACCGCAACGAGCACTATTGGTTCGCGGTCACCACCGCGGGCACCGCGGACCGGTTGCTGCACACCTATCCCGATCCCGACACGGTCGAGAAGTCGCCCACCGCAAAGGATCTGCACGCTCTATCGCAGACCGGGGACTGACCGGCGAAACACATGACGGTGCGGTTTGTCCCGGTAGCCGGGACAAACCGCACCGCGATCCGGGATACTCGCCCGCATGCGGGTATTCGTCACCGGCGGTACGGGGGCCATCGGGGGATACGCGGTGCCCGCATTGGTCGCCGCGGGACACGACGTGCGTGCGCTGGCGCGCTCGGATGCCGCCGCTTCCGCGCTGCGTGCCCACGGCGCCGCCCCGATTCGGGTGTCGCTGTTCGATCGACACGGACTCGCCCAGTACTTCGACGGCTGCGGCGCGGTCGTCAATCTCGCGTCCTCCCTTCCGGGGACCGCCTCATTCGTCCGGAAGTCGGCCTGGGCGGACTGTCATCGCATCCGGCGGGAGGGCTCGGCCGCGGTGGTCGACGCCGCACTCGCCGCCGGCGTGCCGCGGGTGGTGCAGGAATCGGTTGCCATGGTGTACACCGACGCCGGTGACCGGTGGATCGACGAGGAGTCGCCGGTCGACCACTATCCGATCGCGGTGGGCAACCACGCCGCCGAGGCCTCGGCCCGCCGGTTCACTGATTCGGGTGGGATCGGCGTGGTGCTCCGGTTCGGGTTGTTCTATGGCGTCGGCGCCGCCCACAGCGAGCAGCTCATGGCGCTCGCCCGACGACGGATCGGTTTCCGGGCCGGCCGACCCGGTGCCTACGTCTCCTCGATCCACCTCGCCGATGCCGCCGACGCCGTGGTGTCCGCACTCGAAATCGGTTCCGGCACCTACAACATCGTCGACGACCTACCGGTCAACAAGAAGCACCACACGGCCGCCCTGGCCGGTGCGGTCGGTAAGCACCCGTACGTGACCGGTCCCGGCCGGGCCGCCCTCCTGCTCGGCGAACGCACCACGTCGCTGACACGTTCGCTTCGGGTGTCCAACAGACGGTTTCGGTCAGCCACCGACTGGCGACCACGCTACGCCTCGGTGTGGGAGGGGTACGCGCAGATGGCACGTCAGCTCGACGCCGGGTCTGATCGGCGTCGACCTGCGGTGTAGTTCCCGGGTTGCCGGCGTGACCGGCTGGCGTCGCGCGCCGGGTCACAGGTGGGAGGAGAGCAGCACGATCGCGGCGTGGCGCCGGATGAACTGCCACGGGGACGCCAGGGCGTCGGAAGCGGTGCGCAGGTCCTCGTGGGCGATGTCGTGTATGCGTGTGGGCGTCAACGAGGCGAGCATGAGGTCGTCGAGAACCGGACGGGCGGCGAGGATCTCGGCCAGCAGTCGATAGTCGAGCGGCGTTCGCCGGTGCTCGGCCAGGAAAGGAGCGCTGAGGGCCTGGGCGGCCATGTCGTCGGGGAGGCCCGCCACGAGGTGCGTGGCTCGATGGACGTGGCCGAGCATGCACAGTACTGTGGCCGCCTTCGCCACGTCGACGGGCCGATTGCCTGCCCGTTCGACGGTGTCCGCCAACCGGTCCGCGACCTGGGAATCGGTGATCCCGGTGTCGATGAGGACGTCATACAGGCGGTCGACCCGATGCGAGTTCGATGGATCGAGTGGGGTGCTGCGCAGCTCGTCCACCACGCGCTGCGCGGCAATCGGGCCCTGCGCGGCCAGGAGTCGGCGAGCGACCGGGCGCAGTTCGCCGTCGGTGTCGGTGTCGGAGGTCAGGATCTCGACCAGCGCATCGATTCGGTCGGGCTCGGACAGACGGTCGAGGCGGGCTTCGATCGCCGAGGTCCGGTGGAGCTCGGGAAAGAGCCGTCGCAGAACCTCGTCGTCGACCGATGCCCGGATCGCGGCCTCTCGGCACTCGGGATCGTGGACGAGTACGACGAAGTCGTCGTCGAGGTGGGCCGACCCGGGAAGCGTCGCCGTCGCGCGACGGCAGGCGTTGCCGAGACTCCGATGAAATTGCGCGGCAACGACATTCCACGGATGTCCGTGCCGACCCACGGACGCGGTGAGCCGCTCTGCCCACAGATCCCCGGTCGGGGGCGCGTCGACGAGCCGGTCCCAGTCGTCGACGTCCCGCTTGCGGAGGTCACCGCGCTCGGTGGCCGGGGAGCCCTGGGGCTGCCACGCCACCCGGATCGACGGCCACAGGAAGAGCATGTCCCGAGCGTGGACATCGGTCAGGGCGGCAGCGTAGACGGTGTTCGCCGGATGCTGCTCGGCGGCTTCGGCGACCACGAGTTCGATGCAGCGGATCAGGTGATCTTCGAGTGAGCACCAGTCGATGTCCATCAGCGGTCCCAGATCTCGGCGCGGGCGCCGGTGTACGCCATCACCGGGATCTCGAGCGTCGCCGGTGCGCGTGGTCGACGGTCCGCCGGGTCATCCGAGCGCGATGCCGAGATGTCCGGCCATCACCCGGACCATGTGCTGCACCCCGATCTCGTTGCGCCCGATGACCATGTGTTCGTGCTGGCCGCGTCGCACACCTTCGCCGCACTGTGGCAGCATCGCGAAATCCTCGTCGCGGACCGCCGCGTGTACCTGGGCGAAGATGCCGGCATACATCTCGGTCTGTTCCGGAGTGTCGGCCGGGTACTTGGCCATCCAGCTGTGGCGCACGGTGCAGCGGGTCGCCGAACCGGCAGGGAGGATGTCGATGACCTCGACCCCCACCGGACTGTTGGCGAGGATGAGATTCGGGTAGATCCAATAGATGAGGCCCATGTAGGCGCTCGGATCGTCCCAGGTGGCGTCGGGCTCTTTGTCCGCGAGGTCGCGAATCCAGTTGAACGGGAACCCGATCCGATGGTGTGGCCCGTACTCGTCGTAGACGTGCGTGTTCGCGATCGTGTTCTGACCGATCACGCTGTTGCCGTGGACGAACGGGAAGTGGTAACCCTCGGCGAAAGCCTCCAGGGCGCCTTTCCAGCTCACCGTCGATTCGAGATGTCGCTCGTCGTGGTACTGGAAGTCCTGATACCTCCAACGGGCGAGCTCGTCGTCGAAACTGCCCAGGTGGGCGTCCAGGTCGAGCGGCGCATCGGCGGTGAGGACGGCCCAGATGAATCCGTGCCGTTCCTCGCTCGGCAGTTCGACCAGTCCGTAGTCGGAGCGGTCGAGATCGTCGAATCCGGCTTTGCCGGGGACCCCGCGGAGTTTGCCGGTGTTGTCATAGACCCACGCGTGATACGGACACGTGAAGCGTCGGGCGTTGCCCGCGCCACAGGCCGGCATCGCACCGCGATGACGGCAGTAGTTCAGGAAGACGTGGGTCTGCCCGTCTCGATCACGGGTGATGAGCAACGAGTCGTCGAGCACCGTCCGTACGACGTAGTCATCGTTGTTCGGGATCTGCGCCGAGGCCAGCAGCGCCAGCGGCGTCTCGCGCAGCAGTCGAGTCTGTTCGAGTTCGGCGAGTTTGTCGTCGCGGTAGTAGTCCAGCGGTACGCGGAGAGTCGACTCGGCCATGTCGGTGCTGCTGGACATCGCGAGATCCAGTGCTCGACGAGTGAGATCGGCACCGTACGAGCTGGTCGAGGGAGTGGTTTCGGGCATGTCGATCGTCACGGGGGCTGTCCTTTCGGGTCCGTTCAGTCGGCTGGGGCCTGACAATACATGAAACACGTTCTATGTCCAGCCGTGTTGCGACGTCCGGCCTGAGGGGAGGGGCTGCGGGGATCCCCGCAGCACGACACAATGTGTGGATGCGCACCCACGGCTGGGCCGGGGCCACCCCTCCGACCGACGATGACGAAGCGAGCAAGCGCATAGTCGTTGCGGCCGGCGAGCTGATGGACGCCGGAGCCGGTGGCGTCAACATCCGTCAGGTCGCTCAGCGGCTCGGGGTGGCCCGTCAGACCGTCTATCGCTACTTCCCGGACACGAAAGCCCTGCTGTCGGCGACGGCGCAGCACGCGACCGACGAATTCCTGGCGGATCTGGCTCGGTCGCTACAGGGGTTGACCGACCCGGCGGATGCGATCGTCGAAGCCATCGCCCTGACCTTCGAACGGCTGCGACAACACCGGCGATTCGGCCTGCTCTTCGCCGAGGCAGAGCACGGCCGTTTCACTGCCGAGGTCACGTCACCCCAGGCGATCGCGATGGGTCGGGTGATCGTCGAACATCTCGATGTCGACTGGGCTGCCCACGGGTGGGTCGAGGACGACATGGACGAGCTCGTCGAGGTGATGTTGCGGTTCGTCCAGTCACTGCTCGTGGATCCGCGCGAACTCACACGCACCCCGGTTGAGTTGCGGGAATTCCTGCACCGCTGGATAGGTGTGGCCATCGCGGCCAAGAGCATCAACCCCTGACGGCGCCGACGCCTCGCCGCACGGTGGGGCACGCGCCGACGGTGATCGGTGGCGGCCAGAGCTCTACGCACCCAGCCCGGCGGCCATCGACCACACCAGCACTTCGGCGTCGGAGTCGTCGCCGGCGCGGATCGGGAACGACGCGGAGTCGACGCCTCGGAGGGCGTCACCCGGGCCCAGAACGCCGATCTCCCGGACGCCGACCCCGTCGACCTCGATCTGTCCGTGCACGACGAACAGGTGGGTGAACCGGGAAGCGGGTACCTCGACGGTCTCGCCGGGGCGGAGTCGCGCCGCGAACAGGGTGGCGCCCGAGTTGGCGACGGAGACCGCGGCGTCGACATCGGCGACGCCCGACGCGATCGGTACGAGTCCGCCCGCGGCGAGTCGGTCGCGGACATCGGCCTGCGCGTACGACGGCGCGAGGCCGTGGCGGTCGGGCATCAGCCACATCTGGACGTAGCGGACGGGCTCGGTGCCGGCGTCGGGCAGGTCGGGCCATGAGTCGTTGCGCTCGGAGTGTTCGACGCCGGTGCCCGCGCTCATCCGCTGTACCAGGCCGGGGTACAGGACACCGGAGTGCCCGGCCGAGTCGCGGTGGACCAGCGTCCCCGCGACCACCCACGTCACGATCTCGCTCTCCTGATGGGTGTGGAGATCGAAGCCCGCGCCGGGTGCGACGACCTCATCGTTGACGGCGAGCAGCGCGCCGAAGTGCGTGTTCGACGGGTCGTAGTGGTCGCCGAAGGAGAAGCAGTGCCGTGAGGTCAGCCAGTCGGTGGCGGTGACCGGACGATCGTCGCCACGGAAGACGGTGAAAACCATGCGCCCATTGTCGCAGTGCGGCAAGGTGAGGGCGGTCGGGGACGGCCGGGTCCGGGATCTGTCGACGTCGGTCCCCGGACGGCGATCGCGCACGCCGCGGAGTGTCAAAAGTCCCGTGGGCGAGATGAGTTCGTGACCGGCTTGATCCCCGAATGGAAGCTGGCGGCGTCGATTTCGAGTGTTACACGAGTGAAAATTGTCGTCATGAAGATCTGGGTCAAGCGCGCGACGACAGCCGCTTGTGCCGCGGTCACGTGCGCGGTCATGGTGAGTTCCTGTGGGTTCGCCGGTTCGACCGACACGGGCGCCGCTGCCGCCATCGACGCATTCGCCGACGCGCTGAGCCGCCAGGACGCCGGCGGGGCCGCCACGTTCACCACCGCACCGGGACAAGCCGGTGACAGTCTCACCACCACTCTGAGACAGATGGATGCCCAACGCGTCGACGTCGACGTCGACAACCCCGTCGAATACAGCGACGGGACGGCGACCTTCTCGGTCACCACCACCTGGAACTGGGACAAAGGCCGCGTGTACGAGTCGACCAGCGGCGGTACCGCGCGCAAGCTGTCGTCGGGCTGGAAGGTGACCTGGGACCCCGCGATCCTGCACGCCGGCCTCACCGCCGGCGGCACCCTGCGCGAGATCCGCACCGACGCGAAGCCCGCCCCGACCGTCCGCAGCCGAACCGGCCGGGTCTTCATGTACGCCCAGCCGGTCAACGAGATCGTGCTCGATCCCACCCGAACCCCGGACCTCAACGCCTCGGTGCGGGCGCTGGCCGGGGTGATCGCGCCCATCGCGCCGCTGATCACCGGGCAGGTCATCCGCGAGAAGCTCGACGCCACGCCGGGCCGGGCCATCACCGCGGTGGGTCTGCGGGACTCCGACATGGAGGTGCTGGCCGGCGACCCGCGTCGGGTCCCCGGTGTCGTGGTCAACCGGTCCGACCAGCTGGTGATGGCGGACCGGCGCCTGTCCTCCCCCCTCGAGGACGGGCTGACCAACTACTGGCAGGCCATCCGCGACGCCACCGCCGGGTGGCAGGTCGAGATGCTCGGTCCGGGTGCCGCGCCCCGCAAGCTGGCCGGTGAGCAGGGTCCTCCCGGACCCGACGTCCCGACCACGATGGACCAGGGCGTCCAGCTGTCCCTGGGCGACGCGGCCGTCGAGGTCGGTCAACCCGCGACGATCATGACCCTCGACGCGCAGACCGGTGCGATCACCGGGATGGCGCAGAACTCGTACGCGATCGACAGCGGCGTCGACCTCGACCAGCCCTATCCGGTCGGCACCACCCTCAATCCCGTCTTCGACGCGATCGGGCGAGCCGTCGGGTCGGAGCAGCAGCGTGGCGACGAACTGCTCGACCGGCTCGGACTCGGCGTCCAGTTCACGGTGCCCGGTGCGAGCGTTCCGACCGCTGACCGTCCCGGGATCGCGACCATCGACTACCGTCCCGGCTCGAGCATGATGTCGATGACCAACATGGCCGCCTTCGGTGTCGCCATGGCGCGTAGCGCCTCCGGGCAGTCCTCGTCGGTGCCCCCGTTCGTGCTGAAGAACGTGCCGACGAAGATCGCGGGCGGCGAGCTCGGCGGGCTCGATCCGGCCGTCGTCCGGCCCGTGCTGCAGGCGATGACCACCACAGCCGCCACCGGCGACGCCAGTGACCTCACCCGCGCGCCGGGACTGCGGGCCCTCGTCGGCACCAACGGCCCCGAGGGGCCCGGCTGGTTCGTGGGCCTCCAGGGCGGTCAGGTCGTCGTCATCTACACCGAGGGACCCAAGTCGGGGACCGCCGCACTTCAGGTCGCGCAGAAGTACTTCACGATCAAGTAGGTCCGCGAACGCTCGCGACTCTCGTCGTCAGGCGGCGGCGCGACGACCGAGGTAGGCGAAGACGGCTCGCCAGCCGAGCAGGAAGAGCGCGAGCACCACGGCCGCGACGATGACGAAGCTGACCGCCACGCCCTGGCTGAGGATGAAGCGCAGGATCATCGCGACGGTCGCCGTGCAGAACCAGATGACGAGACCGACCGGGACGACCCGGTCCGGCCGGAAGTCGTGACCGAAGAAGTCGCTCGACCGCACATGCGCGTAGACGTAGGTGATCGACCAGCCGACCGCACAGCCGGCGAGGAACGGCCACAGCGTGTGCAGCACCGACGTCAGCGCATAGCCCTCTTCGTGACTGGCCCGGCCGATGAGGACGAAGACCGCGATCGCCACCGCGTCGAACAGGGCGGCGACGGGACCCGTCGCCGTTCCGCGCGCCGGCGAGGACCCCGTCTCCGCCGTCGCGTCGGAGCCCCGGTCCGTCTTCGAGCTCAGCATGGTGGATTACCGTACCGGGTCCGACGGCGGATCGGTGTCGGACGTTCGTGCGGAGTCCCCTCGATGCGGGTTGTCGGGTCCGTCCGTGGGCGGGGCCCCCGGGCGCGGCGGTTGGACACCATCCGGCGGCGGGATGGGGAGCGCCGTACCGTCGGGCGTCGTGGGCGACGGCTCGTCGGCCGAGCGTTCGAGGGCGTCGGCGTCCCGCTCGACCTCGTCGATGAACGTGTCGTCGCGCTTGATGCGGTTACGGAACATGAGACCGATGACCACCCAGCCGATGGCCGACACGATCACATAGCTGATCAGCCGGTAGATGAGGACCGCGGTGATGGCGTCGGCGGCGGGCATCCCGGCGCTGGTCAGCGCAGGGACGAGCACCGCGTCGACGACGCCGATACCGCCCGGCAGCAGGGGGATCGCCGAGCCGACGGCCTTGCCCGCCGCGTAGGCGACCATCAATCCGGAGATGCTCGGGTGGGCGTCGACCGCCCAGCAGGCGAACATCAGGCACCCGACGTCGGCGACCCAGTTGAACAGGCTCCAGCCGAATGCGACCGAGGTGTCGCGCTTGGTGAGCTGCACCGCCCGGAGTTGTTCGAGGGTCTCGAACAACTTCTCGGTGCCGTGCTCCTCCGGCTTGTTCCGGAGTTGATTCACCCAACCCAGGACTCGAATCCCGGTGCTCTTCAACGATTCCGGATGACTGGCCAGGTACTGCAGGACCACCGCGACCGCGAGGAACCCGGCGACGGAGAAGACGACCGAGAACGGGCTGGTCTTCGCGCCGGCCAGGAGGGCGCCGCCGAACCCGAGCACCGCGAGACCGATACCGGCGAGCAGGCCCGACATGACGACCTGCCACGACGCGATGACCGGTGTCGCACCCCACTTGCGGGTTTCCCGATAGGTGAACGCGGGGGCGAGGACCTGGCCGCCCGGCATCGTCTGGCTCAGCGAGTTGGCCGCGAGGATGACCGACAGGGACTTCCACTGCGTGACCCGCAGGCCCGCCGAGCGCAACAGTGCGCGCTGGACCTGGGCGAAACTGTCCATCGACAGCATCGCGGCGACGAGACACGCCGCGACCCAGTGCCACTCGATCTCACCGATACGCAGCCAGGCGCCCCGCAGTTCGGGCCAGATGAGAACGACTTCGACGGCGAGGATGACCAGGACGACGGTGAGCAGGACCCATCGGACCCACCAGAACCGAGGACGGGTCACCGGGGCTGCCGCGCCCCCCGGCGAGCCAACATCCTCCGACGACATACGTGCCACCCTAGGGTAGGGGGGCCGGTGTCGGTGACGACCCCCGTCGGCGACCTGCGCAATCGGGGGTGTGTACGGCGTCCTGTCCCCGCGGTGCAGCACTAGTGTGACTCTCGTGACCGAAGCCGAACGAGCCGACCGGCCGCGCGACGTCCGGGACCTCGCGTCCATCGACCGGGCGAAGGTTCATCCGCAGGTACGCGCGGCGGCGGAGTGGGCGTGGCGGCTCCTGCTCCTGGTCGCGGCCGCTTACGTCGCGACCAGGCTGTTCCGGGAGTTCGAGGAAGTCCTCGTGCCGGTCGCCCTCGCCATCCTGATCTCGGCGATGCTGGTTCCCGGGGTCGACGCACTCGACCGGCGCGGTCTGCCGCGTTCGCTGGCGGTGATCGTCAACCTCGTCGTCGCGATCGGGTTGCTCGCCGCCGTCATGACCTTCGTGGTCCGCGAGTTCATCGACGGTGTTCCCGAACTCGCCGAGCAGGTCACCGTGACCGTCGAGAAGACCAGGGAATGGCTCATCAACGGGCCGCTCGGGCTCGATCGCGACCAGGTGCGCAACTTCGGCACCGACACCCTCGACTTCATCCAGCACAACCAGGACCGTGTCACCAGCGGTGCGTTGGCCACCGCCACCACGGCCAGCGAGATCATCACCGGCGCCCTGCTGACGTTGTTCCTGTTGATCTTCTTCCTCTACGGCGGTGGTCAGATCTGGCAGTTCTCGGTCAAGCTCATCCCAGAAACCAATCGGAATCGGGTGTGGGAGGCGGGTATCGCCGGTTTCGGCACACTCGTCGGGTACGTCCGGGCGACCGTCGCGGTGGCCTTCGTCGACGCCTGCGGTATCGGGATCGGACTCGCCATCCTGCAAGTGCCCCTGGCGCTTCCGCTGGCCTCGCTGGTCTTCCTGGGCGCCTTCATCCCGATCGTCGGTGCCCTGGTCACCGGCACGCTGGCGGTGCTCGTCGCCCTGGTGACCCAGGGCTGGATCGCCGCGGTCGTCGCCCTCGCCATCGTCGTCGGTGTCATGCAGCTCGAAAGCCATGTGCTGCAACCGTTCCTGCTCGGTCGGTCGGTGCGCCTGCATCCGGTTGCGGTGGTGCTCGGGATCGCGGCCGGCCTGGTGTCGGCCGGCATCATCGGTGGTCTGCTCGCGGTGCCCCTGATCGCGTTCTTCAACACCGCGATCCGACGCCTGAAGGGGGACTCGACCGAGCCCGTGGACGGGCGCCCGGGGGTCGTCGCCGAGCCGGATTCACCGGCGTGGGACACCGACGACCCCGACGCCGCGGCCGAGACGCTCGCACACGAGGCCCCTGGCACCCCCTCGAAGGCCGGGAACCCAGGATCCGAACGCCCGGCGGATGGTCGCCGGGGCGAGGTCGAGACCGACCGCGGTGGCAGTGACCGGGACGGGGACGGCCGGGGCGCGGGAACGTGACGCGCCGGTGGCCGGGGCTCGAGGTCGGCCCGCCGGACCGGAACGCCGATCCGGATCGTCTGGCACGTGTCGTCGACGACGACCCGGTCGGTCCGCTGTGGCGGGGCGCCCAGATCTTCCGGCTGCTGTCCTATCTGTACGCACTCGGCTTCCACATCGCCGTCAACCCCGACCTCGACCGCGGCGGCGTCGCCTGGGTGCTCTTCGGCCTGCTCTCCGCGTGGACGCTGGTCAGCGGGATCGGCTACTTCGTCGGGTTCGCGCGCAACCGGGTGTGGGTCGGTGCCGAGGTGCTCGTCGTCTGCGCGCTGATGTGGTCGACGTCGTATGTCGCCGGCGCGGAGTGGGCGTGGAACAACCAGACCTGGCCGACGACGCTGTGGGCCACCAACGCGGTCATCTCGGTTGCGATCCTCACCGGCCCGGTCGGGGGGATCGTGTCGGGGCTGATCATCGGCGGCACCAGCACCTTCGTGAAAGGCGAACTGAACCTCGACTTCGGTAGGAATGCCACCATCATCGTCATCGTGGCGACCGGCATGGCGGTCGGGCTCGCGGCTGCGAACGCGCGTCGGGTCCAGGACCAGCTGTCCCGGGCGGCGCGGATCGCCGCGGCTGCCGAGGAACGCGAACGGCTCTCCCGTGAGGTGCACGACGGGGTACTCCAGGTGCTCGCGCTGATCGCGCGTCGCGGACGCGAGATCGGCGGCCCGACAGGTGAACTCGCCACCCTCGCGGCGGAGCAGGAGCGTACGCTGCGTCGGCTGATCTCCGACACGGACGAACCCGTCGCCGCCGATCCCGATGCGCACTGCAGCGTTGATCTCGCCGCCGCCCTGCGCGTCTTCGCCGACGCGCGGGTGTCGGTCAGCGCTCCCGCCGACCCGGTGATGGTGTCGGCGCGGAAGGGCGCGGAGATCCGCGCGGCGGTGGTCAACGCGCTCGGCAACTTCGTGAACCACGCCGGTCCCGGCGCGCGTGCGTACATCCTGGTGGAGGATCTGGGGCGGGACGTCGTGGTGAGTGTGCGCGACGACGGGATCGGCATCCCGGACGGCAGGCTCGCCGAGGCGGTCGCGCAGGGGCGCGTCGGGGTGTCGAAGTCGATCGTCGGACGGATCGAATCCCTCGGCGGCACCGCGCGCCTCGACACCGAACCGGGTGCGGGTACGGAATGGGAGTTCACCGTCCCGCGGGACGAGAGCTGAACGGCGAAGGGGAGCATCAAGTATGAGTGCAGGCCGGAGTGACGAAGGGCGGGCGCCGCTGCGGATCATGGTCGTCGACGACCACCCGATCTGGCGAGAGGCGGTGGCCCGCGATCTCGCCGACGAGGGATTCGACGTCGTCGCCACCGCGGACGGCGTGGGCAGTGCCGGTCGACGCGCGGCCGCCGTCACCCCCGACGTGGTCCTGATGGACATGCAGCTGACCGACGGCACCGGTACGGAGGCGACGACGGCGGTCCTGGAGGTCTCGCCGAAGACCCGCATCCTCGTGCTGTCCGCATCGGGTGAGCGCGACGACGTCCTCGAGGCCGTGAAGGCCGGGGCCAGCGGCTATTTGGTGAAGTCGTCGTCACGCGAAGAACTGGTGGACGCCGTCCGGGCGACGGCCGACGGCCAGGCGGTCTTCACCCCGGGACTCGCGGGGCTGGTGCTGGGCGAGTACCGGCGCATGTCCCAGCAACCCGACGCCGCACCCGCCGCGCCCGCGCTCACCGAGCGTGAGACCGAGGTGCTGCGTTTGGTCGCAAAAGGACTGAGCGCCAAGCAGATCGCGCGGCGCCTCGACCTGAGTCACCGGACCGTCGAGAACCACGTCCAGGCCACCCTCCGCAAACTCCAGCTCGGCAACCGCGTGGAACTGACCCGCTACGTGATCGAACACGGCCTGGACGAGGACTGAGTCCTCGGCCAGGCCGTGTTCGACGGTGGCGGGTCCCGCCGGGTCACTCGCTGACGGCGAGCCCCGAGGTCGTCAGCGAACCGCTCGCGGGCGCGTCTGCCGGCTTGGGTGACTTGACCAGCATCGTGGCCGCGGCACCGATGAGCGCGATCCCGGCGAAGAGATGGAACGCGGTGGCCGAGGAGATCCCGGCGCCGATCAGCAGGCCGCCGATCACCGGACCGAAGATGCCGCCGAGTCGACCGAAGCCGGCGCACCAGGCCACGCCGGCGGCGCGTGCCTCGGTCGGGTAGAAGTTCGACACGAAACCGTAGATCAGGACCTGGGTGCCGATGGTGCCGGTACCGGCGACGGCGACCGCGGCCAGCAGCACCGGCAGCGGGAGGGACAGGGTCAGTCCGATGAGTGCGAACGTCGCCAGGCAGAACGACGTCGCGACGACCTGCTGCGGTCCCCGGCGGTCGGCGAATCGCGCCGCGATGAGTCCGCCCACGATGGCGCCACCGTTGAGGACCAGCAGGAACGACAGCGAACCCTTCGCGTTGAAGCCGCTTTCCTTCATGATCTGCGGCAGCCATGTGTTGAGACCGTAGGTCAGCAGCAGGCCGACGAAGCTCATCACGCCCAGCAGCAGGGTCGGACCGGCGAAGCGACGCGAGGCAAGGACCGCGAAACCGACCTTCTCGGCTGCGGCGGGTGCGGTGGCCGCGACCGGCCGAGCGGGGCCGACGGGGATTCCGGTGCGCGCCGAGACCGCCTCCGCGTCGGCGAGACGACCCCGGGTGGCGAGCCACTGCGGCGACTCGGGCATCCGCAGCAGCGCGAGGGGCAGCAACGTGACGAGGGGCAGTGCGCCGACCCAGAACAGTCCGCGCCAGCCGACGTGGTCGGCGAGCACCATCGCCAGGATCGCGGCGAGCACGCCGCCGGCCGGGACGCCGCTGTAGACGATGGCGTTGAACAGGTTCTTCTTCGCGGGCGGCGCGAACTCGGCGACCATCGCGCCGGCGGTGGCGACCAGGCCGCCGATTCCGATGCCGGTCACGAACCGCAGGATGCCGAACGAGGTCAGATTGGTGGCGAGGGCTGTCGCACCCATGCCGACCGAGAACCAGATGATGTTGAACAGCATCATCCGTCGGCGACCGACCCGGTCACCGACCGCGCCGGCCAGCAGCGCGCCGATCATGACGCCGATGAGCGCGTAGGAACCCAGCGCCCCGGCGGTGGCCGGGGTGAGCTGACCGAGTTGGGACGGGTCGTCGAGCAGGGTGGGCAGGACCGTGCCGTAGACGACGAGGTCGTACCCGTCGAAGACGATTGCGATGGTGGCAAGGGAGACGACCCAGAGAACGCTTCTGCGATGCTCCGGCGACGTCCAGGTGGTGGATGAAGTCATGCGGCTGTCCCTCCAGCGTTGATGTGCTGGCAGACATCATGCGCGGGATGTGCGGTAGGTCACATCAGCGCAAAGCCCAGTGCCGACCCATCCCGGATTGATCGTGACTCGCGATCAATCCGCTTACGAGACCCGTCGCCGCGAACGGGGGTCCGAGCGGTCATTTCTGTGAACGACTCCGCTTCAGCAGTTCCTGGACGCTGATCTGGCCGTCGTCACCGGTCTCGTCGGACCGGGCGTGCCGGTCGGTACGCGGACGACGGCGACGGCTCGACTCGTCGGCCGGGCGATCCTGCTCACCCGAGGCAGGACCGGCGTCGGGCCGCGCGGCGGCCGGGGTCGCATCGGCGCTGAGTCCGCGCTCCATCGGCGACGGACCGTTGCTGCGACGACTCCGAGACGACGGGGTCGAGGTCTCGGGGCTGACCGAGGCGGCCAGGGGGCGACGACCGGTCTCGTCGAGGGCGGGCCGGCGTCCGAGCGGTGAGCGCTGGCCGGTCGGCTCCGGCGTCGGCCGGGCGGTTCCGGGATTCGGACGCCCGCCGGTCTCCGGCACCCGTGGTGGGGCGGACGGGGGAGTGACCGTCGGACGGTCCCCGTTCCCCGGGTGAGGTGCGGCGTCGCCGAGTCGGATGCCACCCTCGCCGAGGCTCCAGCCGCCGGTGTCGGGACGATCACCCTTCGACACGGTGGAGCGGCGGTAGGGCGTCGCGGGACGGCGTCCGGCCGGTTCGGGGGCCCGGGCACCGGGCACGGGCGTCGGTCCGACGCGCGCCGGCGGAGTGCGCGGCGGGGTCGGCGCAGTACCCGGGCGGCCGGTGGTGGTCGGCGGCGGACCCGAGGGGGACGGCGGAGTCGGGGTGGGCCCGGAACCGGTGCGCTGGTCGGGGGCCTGACCCGCCGGGCGGCCGTTGGTGAGCGGTCGGTCCGGGGCGGGCCGCGCCGGTGCGGCGGGGCGGCCGACGGCGGCCGGGACACGACCCCGGGCGGGAACCGCTCCGGCGGCGACCGGTTGTCTGCGTGCCGCGGCCATCACCGAGGTCGGCGCCTCGGCCACCACGGTGCCCGCACTCATCGGACGGGCGCCGGCACCGGCGTCGCGCTGTTCGTCGGGTTCGTCGTCGAGGACGGTCTCGCCGAGGCCGATCTTGCGCTGGACCACGCGCATCCACCGCGGTGCCCACCAGCAGTCGTCCCCGAGCAGCTTCATCACCGACGGGACGAGCAACATGCGGATCACCGTGGCGTCCAGGATCAGCGCGGCGATCATGCCGAACGCGATGTACTTCATCATCACGATCTCGGACAGGCTGAACGCGCCGGTGACCACGACCAGGATCGCGGCGGCCGCGGTGATGATGCCGCCGGTGTGCGCGGTGCCGCTGCGGATCGCCTCGGTGGTGCTCGCGCCCTTCTGTCTGGCCTCGACCATGCGGGAGAGCAGGAACACCTCGTAGTCGGTCGAGAGGCCGAACACGATGGCGATGATCAGCACGAGCACCGCTGCGAACAGCGGGCCGGGGGTGAAGTTGGCCAGCTCGGCGCCGTGACCGTCGACGAAGATCCACGTCAGGATGCCGAGCGTGGCACCGAGACCCAGGGCCGTCATGAGCGCGGCCTTGATCGGCAGGACGATCGAACCGAACTGCAGGAACATCAGCAGGCCGGTGATGAGGACGAGCATGACCGCCATCAGCGGGAGCCGTTGCATCAGCGCGTCGATCGAGTCCTGGGTGAGGGCCGGGGTACCCGAGACGTACATCGTGAGGCCCTCGGTGTCGATCGCGCGTAATTGCTCGATCGCCTGGGCGGCGGTGTTCCGGTCCTGGAGACCGGCCGACACCTGGTAGACGCCCACGTTCGGGTACCGCTCGGCGTCGAACGACCCGAAGTCGGACTTGTCGGCGTCGCTGAACTTGTTGGTGAAGCCGGGGACCGCGTCGGCGCGTTGCGCGATGGCGTCGAGCTTGTTCTGGTCGGCCTGGCTCGACTCGTCGTAGATGATGACGAGCTTGATGGCCTCGGTTCGCTCGCTCGGGAAGTATTCGTCGAACTTCTCCTGCGCGACCCGGTTGGGGTTGTCCGGCGGCAGGAACTTCTCGCTGATCCCGCCGAACTGGATGCTGCCGAACGGGATGATCAGCGCGAGCAAGAGGAGCACAGTCGGGACCGCGGTCTTGACCGGGTGCTTCATCACCCACGTCGCGAGTCGGCCCCAGAAGCCGTTCTCGACTTCCTGGCTGGTCTTCATGCGACCGCTGAACCGGTTCTCGATGGCCGCTGCGCGTTCCTCGCCGGAGAAGCGGCGGGCCAGCGGGACCGCGGTGTACTTCATGACCGTGCTGATCGACAGCATGTTCACGCGGGGGCCGAGGATGCCCAGGATCGCCGGGAGGACGGTGATCGACAGGATCGCGGCGAGGGACACCGATGCGATCGCGCCGTAGGCGACGGATTTGAGGAATCCCTGCGGCATGATCAGCAGACATGCCAGGGCGGCGACGATGATCGTCGCGGAGAAGACCACCGTCTGACCGGCGGTCATCACGGTTCTTCGGACCGCGGCCTTGGTCGAATAGCCTTCACCGAGTTCTTCGCGGAAACGCGACACGATGAACAGGCCGTAGTCGATCGCGATGCCGAGACCGATCAGCGTGACCACCGACTGCGCGAAGATGTTCAGCTCGGTGGTGAGCGCCAGGATCTTCATGATGCCCAGCGAGCCGGCGATGGTCAGACCACCGATGAGGACGGGCAGACACGCGGCGACGACGCCGCCGAAGACGAAGAACAGCATGATCGCCACCAGCGGCAGCGCGAGGACCTCGGCGCGGTGGATGTCCTTGTCCATGCCCTCGGCCATCGATCCGGCGACCGGTTGCAGGCCGGCGAGCTCGAAGGTCGTACCGGGTAGATCGAAGCGTTCGGGGATGTCCTCGAAGAACGGTTCGATGGTCTTGTAGTTGTTGAGGACCGTCGTGTCGTCGTTGCCGGCGACGCCGATGCTGATGAAGGCGTGTCTGCCGTCCTCGGTGAACAGTCGCTCCTGCAGCGTGCTCTGCGCGGGCTGGACGAGGAACGGGTCGTACAGACCGGGATCGGCGCGTCCGACGATGTCGGGGTGCGTCGCGATGAGGTCCTCGACGAACGTCTCGACCTTCGCGCCGAACGCCTTGTCGTCGACGCGGGTGCCCTCCGGCGGGGTGACCAGCAGGATGATGTCGGACGTGTGGTCGCGCCCCAGCGCCTGGTCGGCGTAGCGCGCACCGGTGTCGGACTCCGACGTCGGATCGAACCAGCCGCTCTGACTGAGGTGCTTGCCGAGATCGAGACCGTACAGCCCGAGTCCGGCCATCATCGCGATGAGCACCGCGATGACGAGGAAGCGCATTCGGTAGACGAATGTGCCGATGAACCGGAACACGCGATGTCCTTTCGTGTACGACTGGTCAGGCCTGTTCGGCGCCGTCGTCTCGGGGCGCCGGTGGCGATTCTGTCAGTTTCCCGAAAGATCCTGACAGTGTTGCCTGAGTGATCCCTGAGGCGTGGGCCTCGGGGTCACGCGCGGGCACACCCGCATCGGCGTCGGATGCCGGGTCGCGGACCGCCGCCCGACGACCCCGGCAGGGCCACGACGCCGCAGGTCAGCGCAACAGTGCGCTGAGCGGGCGGAAGGGTGTGAGCCAGGCGCCCTCGTCGGGCAGGGAGTCCAGGCCGATGCGTGGCAGCGGCTCGCGGAACACGCCGGGGATGTCCTCGAGATCGATGAACTCCAGTTCTTCGGTGCTCAGCGCCCAACTGGCGTGTTCGCGGAACCCGATGACGGTGACGGGCACCCCGTCGCCGACCACCTCGAGCAGCGGTTCGCGAAATGCCTGACCGTCGGCGGACGCCACGATCACGCCGGCTAGTCCAACAGTGTGCCTGCGAAGTTCGATGTGGTCGAGCATGTCGGAGTCGACATCGCTGTCGTCGGACAGCTTCGGCTTGGCGAACACGGCGAAACCGACATTACGGAGAGCGTCCACCCACGGCCGGACGACGTCGGCGCTACCAGGGGCGATGTTGGTGAACACGGTGGCCTCGGGCTCGACCGCGCCGCCTCCGTCGGTGAGAGCGGACACATCTGCGGTCCGCTGCAGCAGCCACCGGCCCAGGGCGTCGAACCGGGGACGGTGCGCGGCGGTGGGGCGTCCGCCGAGCAGGGCGCCGAGGCCCATGTCCATGTTGGGTGCGTCCCACACCAGCAGCATGCGGCGCGTCCCCGTCTGGCCGGAGATGGTGTCGGCGAAGCCGGTCGGGCTGTGGTCACTCATGGCGGGCTCCCGTCGGGGTGTCGCCGGTCGAGGTGGCCGGCGGGATGGGCCGCGTGTAGACGAACTCGCTGACGTAGCGGCCCTCGCGCTCCGCGCGTCCCTCGAACTTCGTCGTCGGCCGCTGCAGCGAGATCGGCGACTCCCGCGTCAACTGCACGACGTGGGGGCGGTCGGCGTCCTGGGTGGCGAGCGCCTCCGCGATCCACTCCGCATAACCGGCGTGATCGGTCGCGATGTGCAGCACCCCGCCCGGGACGAGCCGGTCCGCGATCAGTTCCAGTGTGCCGGTCTGGACGAAGCGTCGCTTGTGGTGACGCGATTTGGGCCACGGGTCGGGGAAGAACAGCCGCACACCGGTGAGGCTCGACGACGGGATGAGCTCGGTGAGGACGATGGCCGCGTCGCCGCGGATCAGGCGGACGTTGGTCAGGCCGTTGCGGTCGACGAGGCCGAGGAGCTGGGCCAGGCCCGGCTTGTAGACCTCGACGGCCACGACGTCGACATCCGGTTCGGCCTCGGCCATCGCGGCGGTCGAGATGCCGGTACCGCTGCCGATCTCGAGGACCTTCGGGGCCTCGCGCCCGAACAGTTCGGTGAGGTCGAGTTGCGGCTCGGGGACCCGCTCCGGCCCGATCTCGAGGTCGCGGCCCAGCACCGGCCACAGGGTCTCCCAGTTGCGCTGCTGACCGGTCGTCAGCGTGCCGCGGCGGAAGCGGAAGCTCGTCACGCGGGGGTACAACCGGGACCTGTCGGGGCTGTTGTTCACGCGTCCATCGTTGCGCATCGTGCCGTCGCGGCGAAGTCGCGGGGGAATGGCGGCCCGGACGGCAGCGGTGCGGACGCGGACCCGTCCGGCCCCGCGAGGGGATGTGGAGCCGTCTCCGCCGTTCGCCCGGATCCCGATTATTCTCGGCCCTGTCGCGGTTCACGTGCGCCGATGCCCGGGGTGGCGGTGCGGTGGACGCGGGTCGTGGGAGGCGCAGGGGTCGGATGGCGAGGAGGCTGCGGTGGGGGCACCGGTGAACGGTGGCCGGCGTGGCGTGCCCGCCGGGAGCGAGTTGTGGACGGCCGCCGAGCAGGGACGACTCGTCGACCTCGTCGACCCGGTGTCGCCGCTCGTGCCCGTCCTGGCCGGCGCGGGCCGGCGTTTCCTCCGTCCGTTGCACGTCCAGGTCGTCGGCCGGCCCGGGACCGGTCGGGACACGATGGCTCGTGCGCTGCGAGAACGACTGTCGCTCACCGTGATCGGGCCCGGTGAGGACGAGCAGGGGGCCGCTGACACCGATCTGTGGGTTCTGGTCCTGGCGGGACCGCCGCGGCGCGCCGACCGCGAACTCTTCGCGTCCCTCCCGGCCGACCGTGTGCTCGTGGTGCTCGGGAAGGCCGACACGCACGGCGACTGGGATGCTGCGGTCGAGGTCGCGGCGTCGTGTGCCGGGCGTCTGGACACGCCGGTGTACCCCGTCTCGCAGTTGCTGGCCTGCGCCGACCTCGACGACGCCGAGTTCGCCGCGCTGGCGACGATGGCGGCCGCAGGCGTCGGCATGCCGTCGATGGCCGGCCGGTTCCTCGTGGGACGTCCGGGTTCCGACGAACGGCTGATGCGGCAGGGTTTGCTGCGCCGGCTCGACGCCTACGGCATCGACACCGCGCTCGCGCTCATCGAGTCCCGTTCCGCCGTGGCCGCGAACGCCGAGGCCCTGAGCCGGGCGCTCCGCGACGCCAGCGGCGTTCCTGATCTCGCGGGACCGATCGGGGAGCGAGTCGACCGGATTCGGCATTGGCGTGAGGTCGAGTTGCGCGCCCGGTTGGAGGAGGCGGCCGCGGCGGGCGTCGACCGCGCCGGTGCCGAGCGACTTCTGGCCGGGGCAGGAGCGGGCACATGACCGACACGGCACTCGCCGCCGCGCGGGAGCTGACCGGCTTCGACGCCATCGGGGTCGACGCGGGCACCGACGTGCTGGTCGTCGGGACCGACGGAGTGGGCGTCCGCACGCTGGTCGAGGCCTGCCGGGCGCTCGCCCCGGACCTCGACATCGTCGCCCGCGGCGGGCGCTCGGGTGCGTCGGCCGGTGCGGCGGTCGTGGTCGTCGACCCGTCGTCGTCGGCCGGTGAGGAGGAACGTCTCCTCGTCGAGCAGATGCGCGCGCAGGTCGGGACCGTGGCGATCGTGTGCACGAAGATCGACGCGTTCTGGGAGTGGCCGCGGACCGTGCGCGCCCACCGGGCCGTCCTCGACCCGTTCGCGACGCTGCCGCTGTTCGGGGTGTCGTCGGTCGCGGCCCTCGAGGGTGCGGTGGACGAGTCGGGGATCGACGCCCTCGTGGAGTGGCTGCGTGAGACGACTGACGCGCCGGGCGTACTCCGCGCCGAGCGGGCAAGGCTCGCGGCGGGCCTCGGGGCGGTCGAGCACCTCCTCGGCGCGCCGGCGAGCGGCGCCGACGAGGCGGCGTCCGCACAGGTTGCCGTCGATGATCTCCTGGCCGTGCGTCGCGAACTGGTCGCCGCACGTGACCGCGGACGCCCGGACCGGTTGGCGGCCGTGCGCGCCGGACTCGCGCGCGTCCGATCGCAGACGTCGGCGGAACTGCACGCCGGGGTGCGCGATCTGGCGGCGTCCGCCGCCGGCCACGCTCCCGCCGCGAATTCTGCGTACGGCGCCTGGGTCCGTACCGGCTGGGCCGCCCTCGCCGACGGCGTCCGTCGTCGCGCCGACGAGCGCGTCGACGCGGTCCGGTCGACCGCCCTGGTGGGCCTGGACGCGGAGCCGTCGGCGGACGAGGACTGGCCCGCGGTACCCCTCCACACCGAGCGGTCGAGCGGCCGGGCGCGGCGCGCAGGCGCCGAAGACGCGTTGGTGGTCGTCCTCGGGGCCTCGACCGGTCTGGGTGTGGGACGCCTCGTCGTCGCACCGATGGAGTCGGTCCAGACGTTGCAGTGGGTCAGCATGCCGCTCGCCCTGATCCTCGGAGTCGCGGTCGCGGCGTGGGTGATCCGTGTCCGGCGCAGTGCTGCGGAGCGTTCCGATCGCGAGGCACGCACCGCCGAGCTCCTCGCCGAGGCGCGGGCGACGCTCGATCACCAGCTCGCCCTGCGCGTCACCGCGGCCGAGACCCGGATCGCCGGCCAGATCGCCCGGGCGCACGAACGCCGTAACCGAGAGGTGGCGGCCGACGTCGCGCGTCTCGACGAGCAGATCCGCCGACTGCGCAGCGGGGTCGGCGTCCGCGACGCTCGAACCCGTCGCGAGCGCGCGGCGGAGATCCGCCGTGAGTTGGTGGCGCGGTCGGAATCGCTCTGGGCGGTCGTCTCCCGCACCGACGACCCGGGTGAGGAATCCGACGATCCGGCGGGACGTCGGGACGACCGAGGGCATGACGACGGAACGGCCGGGGTCGCCCGGGCCGGCCACGACGACGGGAAGCAGTGATCTCGATGGACCCGATGTTCCCCGACGACCTTCCGGACCCGGCCCGCCCGGAGGAGGCCTCGCTGTTCGGCGCGGCCGAGGGCGCCGACCCGCACTCGGTCGACTCGGTGGCCGCACTGCACGAGACACCGGCGTCCGACGATCTCGACGATCACTTGTGGATGCACGACGACGGCCGGATCTGGGATCTCGGACCCGCCGAGGTGGACACCGACAACGACGGCATCAACGATTCGCTCACCCGCAACGGGCCCGACGGGTTTACGGTGTACACGGACAGCGATCGGGACGGGCAGGTCGACAAGATCACCGAGATCGGTGCGGACGGCGAGTTCCGTTCCGCGGTTCTCGACCCGGATACCGGCCAGTGGATCTCCGGCGGATCGGGACGAATCGGCTGACACGTGACCGGCGCCCGACCCGGCCCGTTCCGCGCCGAGACCGAGCGCGTGCGATCACCAGGGACTTTTGTCACCTGTCCGGCGGGCGTGGGATAGACCGCACCTGGCGAACCCCGTGACCTAGCGCCCGCTCGGTGGACGTATCCTTGACCGCGAGACGACCTGACAGGTGGCCATTCAAGCGGCCACCACCTCGGAGGAGGCCCCAACGATGACCGCAGCCACCATTCCCGGACTGGACCCGAGTAGCGCTCCGACGAAGCACGCGGGACTGCTGGCCTGGGTGGCCGAGGTCGCCGAGCTGACCCAGCCCGACCGGGTGGTGTGGTCCGACGGCAGTGACGAGGAGTGGGAGCGCCTGACCGCCGACCTCGTGCAGGCCGGCACCCTGGTGAAGCTGAACGAGGAGAAGAAGCCGAACTCCTTCCTCGCCAACTCCGACCCCGCCGACGTGGCCCGCGTGGAGTCGCGGACCTACATCTGCTCGGAGAAGGAAGAGGACGCCGGCCCGACCAACAACTGGGTCGATCCCGCCGAGATGCGTTCGACGATGACCGAGCTCTACCGCGGCAGCATGCGCGGCCGCACGATGTTCGTCATCCCGTTCTGCATGGGCCCGCTGGACTCCGACGATCCCAAGCTCGGTGTCGAGATCACCGACTCCGAGTACGTCGTGCTGTCGATGAAGATCATGACCCGCGTCGGCCCCCGCGTCCTGGAGATCCTGGGCGAGGACGGCTTCTTCGTTAAGGCGCTGCACTCCGTCGGTGCGCCCCTCGAGGACGGCCAGGCCGACGTGCCGTGGCCCTGCAACACCGAGAAGTACATCACCCACTTCCCCGAGACCCGCGAGATCTGGTCGTTCGGATCGGGTTACGGCGGCAACGCGCTGCTCGGAAAGAAGTGCTATGCCCTGCGCATCGCCTCGGTCATCGCCCGCGACGAGGGGTGGATGGCCGAGCACATGCTGATCCTCAAGCTGACCAGCCCGGCGAACAAGGTGTACTACATCGCCGCGGCGTTCCCGAGTGCCTGTGGCAAGACCAACCTTGCGATGCTCCAGCCGACGATCCCCGGCTGGAAGGCCGAGACCGTGGGCGACGACATCGCCTGGATGCGCTTCGGCGAGGACGGCCGGCTGTACGCGATCAATCCCGAATTCGGTTTCTTCGGTGTCGCTCCCGGTACCAGCTACGACTCGAACCCGAACGCGATGAAGACCATCGAGGCCGGAAACACCCTCTACACCAACGTCGCCCGCACCGACGACGGCGACATCTGGTGGGAGGACATCGACGGCCCGGCGCCCGCGCACCTCACCGACTGGCTCGGCAACGACTGGACGCCGGAGTCCGATCACAAGGCCGCGCACCCGAATTCGCGCTACTGCACCCCGATCTCGCAGTGCCCGTCGCTGGCCGACGAGTGGGATGACCCGAAGGGCGTGCCGATCTCGGCGATCCTGTTCGGCGGTCGCCGCAAGACCACGGTGCCGCTGGTGACCGAGGCCCGCGACTGGCAGACCGGTGTCTTCATGGGTGCCACCGTGGGCTCCGAGCAGACCGCCGCGGCCGAGGGCAAGGTCGGCACCGTGCGCCGCGACCCGATGGCGATGCTGCCGTTCATGGGCTACCACGTCGGCGACTACCTGCAGCACTGGGTGAACATCGGCAAGAACGCCGACGAGTCGAAGCTGCCGAAGGTGTTCTACGTCAACTGGTTCCGTCGGGGCGACGACAAGCGCTTCCTGTGGCCCGGATTCGGCGAGAACAGCCGCGTGCTGAAGTGGATCATCGAGCGCATCGAGGGTGAGGCCGAGGGTGTCGAGACCCCCATCGGCATCGTCGCGAAGCCGGAGTCGATCGACGTCAGCGGTCTGGACGTGCCTGCGGAGGACGTCGCGGAGGCGCTCGCCTTCAATCCCGACGAGTGGCGCGAGGAGATCCCGTCCATCGAGGAGCTGTTCGACTTCGTCGGCGAGAAGCTGCCGAGCTCGTTGCGCGACGAGCTCGACGGTCTGAAGCAGCGCCTGGCCTGACGCGGCCTTGCTGCGCGGTTCCGGGGCTGAACGTACGGATGGGTCTGAAGTGACGGTTGAGGTATCGTGCCCCTCATGAAACTACGTCTGTGGGGCGCCTCGGTCGCCGCTGCCTGCGCGCTGGGACTGGCGTCGTCGGTCGCGGTCCAACCGGCTTCGGCGACACCGTCTTCCGGGGCCGGGGTCACGGCGTTCTTCACGGATTCGACGACGATCGGGAACGGGCTTCCCACCGTCAACCGGATCTCCGGCATCGATCGGACCGGTAACGGCAACTACGTGATGATCGCCGAGGACGTGCTCCCGGCTCGCTTCTTCACGGCGTCGATCGGGTACACCTCCGTCACCGCGTCCTTCACCGGGCAGCCGCGGATCAACGGCGGCGGCACGGTCCTCGGCCCGTGGTTCCTCCCGTTGCTGCCCGGACAGGCCCAGTTCGAGGGCATCCGTCAGTCCGCGGGCGGTTACACCGTCGTCAGCGGCGGCAACAACCAGTTCGTCCGGCAGATCGGGCCCATCGGACAGGTCCTCCGCGACCTGCCGCTCCCGTCGGTGTGGCGCCCGTCGTCGAAGTCGGGTCTGGCAGGTCAGCGCGGACTCACCGGCGTGGCTGTCGGACCCCAGGGTCAGGTCAGCGTCCTGACCGCCGGCGGACTCCGGCAGGACGCCGCACGATCGGCCCGTCTGCTGACCTTCGGCAAGACCAATCGCGAGTTCGTCTATCGCACCGACGCCAACAAGGTGGCCGCCGATGTGCTGGCCATCAATTCGACGGACTTTCTCGTGCTCGAACGTGGCCCGGGCAAGCTGTCGAACATCTTCTGGACGACGACCCGGGGCGCCACCTCGGTGACGAACAAGAAGAAGCTGAGCGGACGCGAGAAGGCGATGACCAAGCGTCGGATCTTCTCGACCACCGCGACGCCGCACCTGCTCACCGGCAACATGTCGGGACTCGCCTGGGGTAACTGGCATCCCGACAACCCGTTCGCGAAGACCCGTACCCGCACCCTTCTCGTGGTGTCGGACAACGTCGGATCGCCCAACCGCCTCCACTCGTTCGAGGTCCAGATCCCGAAGTAGAGGCCGCAGCAGTGCCCAACGTCACTGCCGTCAGGGTGGGGTCAGGGTGTTACCTGATGGCCAACCGACGCAGGATTTGGCACCGTTGAGGGCATGACGACGACTGATGTGGCCGCTCGAGACGACGGTGGCGATGATTTTGGGACGCCGAAGCACGCGGTTGCTGCCGGGGCAGACAACCTTTCCAAGCGGTACGGCGTCGGCGACACCGCCGTCGAGGCCCTGAAGAACGTCTCCATCTCGTTCCGGGAGGGCGAGTTCACCGCCATCATGGGGCCATCGGGGTCGGGCAAATCCACCCTGATGCACTGCCTCGCCGGTCTCGACGTCGCGAGCGACGGCAAGGTGTTCATCGGCGACACCGATCTCACCGCGTTGTCGGACAAGGCGATGACGATGCTGCGTCGCGACCGCATCGGCTTCGTGTTCCAGGCGTTCAACCTCGTGCCGACGCTGACGGCCAAGGAGAACATCACACTGCCGGTCGACATCGCCGGCCGCACCGTCGACACCGAGTGGTTCGACGCCGTGGTGGCCCGGCTCGGGATCACCGACCGGCTCGGACATCTGCCGAGTGAACTGTCCGGTGGTCAGCAGCAGCGCGTGGCCTGTGCCCGTGCGCTGATCGGCAAGCCGTCGATCATCTTCGGCGACGAGCCGACGGGCAACCTGGACTCCCGCTCCTCGGGCGAGGTTCTCTCGATCCTGCGGGCGGCGACCGACGAGTTCAAGCAGACCGTCGTCATCGTGACCCACGATCCGCGCGCGGCGTCGTACGCCGATCGAGTGGTGTTCCTGGCCGACGGCCAGATCGTGCAGGAGCTGTCCCGGCCGTCGGCCGACGATGTCTTCGAGGTCATGAAGAACCTCGACAACGTTCCTGCGCCCGACACCGCCGAAGCGCTCTGAGCCGTGGCGTCCTCCACGGTGATGCGCCGGGTCTCGCTACGGAACCTGCGCGCCCACAAGCTCCGGCTGTTCCTCACCCTCTTCTCGATCGTCCTCGGCACCTCGTTCGTGGCCGGGTCCATCGTGTTCACCGGGTCCATCTCGAAGGCCTTCAACGACATCTTCGACAGTGCGGCGCAGGGTGTCGCGGTCGAGGTGACCCCGGCCGACCGGCAGTCGCCGGGTGTGCCGAACACGATCGTGGACCAGCTCCGCGACCAGCGTGCCCAGTTCGGCATCGACAAACTCGTCGTCAACAACAACGGCCTGGTCACGGTCGCCGACTCCGACGGCAAGGCCATCCAGACCGGTGGCGCTCCGAGCGTGGGCAGCACTTACATCCCGCCGGCGGAGGCGCTGGACCCGGACGAGTCGCGGATTCTGCCGGGTGGACGCGGCCCCGAGAACGCCGGCGAGATCGTCTTGAACACCTCGGCGGCCGAGGCCGCGGGGCTGAAGGTCGGGTCGAAGACGAAGATCGTCGTCGGGCAGGGCAACTCGGAGCCGCTCGAGGTCACCGTCGTCGGCCTCGTCGACGCGCCCAGCTCGACGGGTGGTTACGTGAACGCCCAGTTCGACGCCGCGACGTCGGCCCGCCTGTTCACCGACGGTGAGCACGTCGGCGTCGTCGACATGTCGGCCGTCGCCGGGGTCACCCCGGAACAGTTGCAGGAACGGATCATCTCCGCGCTCGGCGCCGACGCCGATCTCTACGACGTCCGCACCGGCGACCAGGTCCGCGAGGACCAGAAGGCGCAGGTCAACGAGTTCCTGCAGATCTTCCAGTACATTCTGCTGGCGTTCGCCGCGATCGGTCTGGTCGTCGGCACGTTCATCATCTACAACACCTTCTCGATGATCGTCGCGCAGCGGAACCGTGAGTTCGCGCTTCTCCGGGCGGTCGGCGCGAGCCAGCGCCAGGTGTCGCGGTCGGTGCTGTTCGAGGCCTTCGTCGTGGGCGTCCTCGGCGGTGCGCTCGGCCTCGCCATCGGCATCGGGCTGGCCGCCGCGCTGAAGGCGATCACGAGCGCCACGTCGGGCCTGCCCGACGGTGAGCTGGCCGTGGGTCCGGACGCGATCCTCGCCGGCATCCTGGTCGGCGTCGTGGTGACGATGATCAGCGCGTGGGTGCCGGCGGCTCGAGCCGCACGGGTGCCGCCGGTCGAGGCGATGCGTGCGTCGGCCGCCGAGGGGTCGGCCTCGTTGCGCAATCGCACGATCCTCGGCGCGGTCATCGGTGTCGCGTCGATCGTCGCGATCGTGGTCGGCGCGATGGGTGAAGGTGCCGGCCCGGCGATCACGGTGGGTGCCGGCGCCGCGGGCGCGGTCCTGTCGGCCGTCCTCATCGGCCCGGCGATCGCGCGTCCGTTCGTCAGCGTGCTCGGCCGGGTCATCGGTGCGCCCTTCGGCATGATCGGGCGCCTCGCCCGGACCAACGCGGTCCGCAACCCGCGGCGCTCGGCCGCGACGGCGTTCGCGCTCACCCTCGGGCTGATGCTGGTCGCGATCATCGGCACCCTCGGACAGTCGTTCAAGGGCACGGTCGACGACGCCGTCGACGCCGGCATCACGGCCGACTACATCGTGGCCGGCACCAACCAGTCGCCGCTGCCGCCCGCGGTGACCGGCGCGATCGACGGGGTGCCCGGCGTCGCCGAGGTGGTGTCGTTCGGCATCGTCCAGGCCAAGGTCGACGACAAGTCGGAGACCGGGTTCTCGGCGCTCGGCGGCCCGCTGAACAGCGTGACCGTGATGGACATGCAGGACGGCGCGTCGTCGGATCTGCCCGCCGACGGGATGCTGATCAGCGAGCGGACCGGCAAGGGGAACGGCTGGCAGCGCGGCGATGTGGTCACGTTCACCGCCGCGACGGGCGAGCAGGTCCAGGTCCCGATTGCCGGCGTCTACGCGGACAACGAAGCGCTCCAACCGTGGGTCGTGGGTCCGGACGTCTACGAGAAACTGGTCCCGCCCTTCGCGCGGGTCAATGTCACGCTCTTCGTGAACGCCGCGCCGGGCACCGACCTCGAGACCCTGCGCACCGATCTGGAGAATGCGACGTCGGACTACCTGACGGTGCAGATCCAGGACCGGGATCAGTTCAAGGGCCAGATCTCGTCGCAGATCGATCAGATGCTCGGCACGCTGTACGCGATGCTCGGGCTGGCACTGCTGATCGCGGTGCTCGGCATCATCAACACGCTCGCGCTGTCGGTGGTCGAACGCAAACGCGAGATCGGGATGTTGCGCGCGATCGGCATGATCCGAGCCCAGGTGCGCCGCTCGATCTACCTCGAATCGGTGCTGATCTCGATCTTCGGCGCAGTGCTGGGTGTGCTCCTCGGGACCGTCATCGGCGTCGCGTTGGTTCGCACGCTCGCCGAGTGGGGCCTGGGCGCGCCGGTGATCCCGTGGTCGCTCATCGCGATCACGCTGATCGCGTCGGCGGTGGTCGGTGTGCTGGCCGCGTTGTGGCCGGCCGTCCGCGCGGCGCGCACCGGACCGCTCGAGGCGATCGCCGACATCTGACGCAGGTTCGTGGTGGTCGGGTCGGGGACCGGTCCGGGATGACAGAATCGTCCGCATGACCCGACCACCAGAGGGCGATCCCAACGATCCGCGGAACGATCCGCCGGAGACCCGTCAGTTCGATCCGGACTTCGACCCGTCGGCACCGCCGTCGCAGGCCTACACCGAGCAGCAGCCCGGGCAGCCGTATCCGGGTCCCTACACGGAACCGCACCAGGCCGGTCAGCCCTATCCGGGTCCGTACACCGAACCGCAGCAGCCCGGACAGCCGTATCCGGGTCCCTACACCGAACCCCAGTATGGCGACCCCCAGTACACCGGCGGGTCGCCCTACGGTGCCTCGCCCTACGACGCGCCGGCCGGTGGTGAACCGCCCCGCGGTTCCGGGTCGAAGGGCCGGACCATCGGGCTGGCGCTGGTCGCCCTGATCGCACTCGTGGTCCTGGGTCTCGTCGTCGTGCTGGTCACCCGCTCCGGCGACGGCGACTCCACCAGCGCGGCGTCATCGTCGACCACCGAATCGAGTGATCCGGCGACGACGAGCGAGACGACGTCGTCGAGCACCCCGACCACCGAGGAGACGACGTCGACCACGACGACGACTCAGCGCTCCGGGACCATCACCTACCAGCTGACCGGCAACGGGGACGTCGTCGCGCTGACGTTCACCCGCGGCCAGGGATCGCCGACGGTGATCCCGGCGATCGGCTCGCCGTGGTACCAGCGGGTGCAGCTCGAGGGAACCCGCGCGAGCATGTCGGCCATCGTGATCCGCGGACCGGTGTCGTGCGCCATCCTCGCCGACGGTGAACAGCTGGCCGCCGCCACCAGTCAGGGCGGCACCCTCAACTGCACCGCGGACCTCGCCGCCGAGTAGTTCAGGCCGCTGGGTGCGGAGGTGGCTTCGACTCGGGGCTTCGCTTCGCTCAGTCCCGGCTCAACCAGCAGTGGGCTCAGCCAGACGCAACCGGACTCCGAGCACGTCAGCGTCGACGCAGGACGAGCACGAGGTTGGTGCCGAGGACGTCCCGGAGCACCGGCACGCGCATGACCCACCACATCCAGCGCGGGATGTAGCGGGGGAATGCCGCGACGAGGTCGGCGCGCCCGGCACCGGTCGCCGATCGGGCCCAGCGCAGCCCGTCGGCGGCGGAGACCGCGAACAGCGATGTGCCGTACAGGTTCTTGGGCGGGTGACCGTGGCGTCGGGTGTACAGCCGGGCCGCCCGATGGCCGCCGAGATAGTGCGTCAGGCCCATCTCGTGACCGCCGAACGGTCCCCACCAGAGTGTGTAGCTGATGATGACGATGCCGCCGGGACGCGTCACCCGCAGCATCTCGTCGGCCATCTCCCACGGCGTCGGGGTGTGCTCGACGACGTTCGACGACAGGCAGACGTCGACGCATCCGTCGGCGAAAGGCAGGGCCTGGCCGGAGCCGCGGACCGATCCGCGATGCTCGAGCCCACCGGCGTGCATCTCGGTGGGATCGGGTTCGACGGAGACGTAGTGCGCGCCGCGGGCCCGGAAGGCGTCGGCGAAGTATCCGGGACCGCCGCCCACGTCGAGGACCACCGATCCGCCCATGTCGGGGACGAACGCCTCGACCATGTCCGCGGTGTCGCCGGCGAGCGCGCCGTAGAAGCGCGCGGGATCGGATTGTTCGTAGCGGAAGTCGTTCAGCAGTCCCGCGGCGCGTCGCAGGGTGGCGAGCCGGGCCATCCGCGCGCCGTCGGGAAGTGAAGTCGTCATCGTCGGGTCACTCTAGTGGGGTGTCTCGGCGACAGGTTCCTCGCCGGGCGGACGTGCGGCGGATTCCGGTGCTCACGGCCTGGTCGGTAGGCTGACGGACAACATGCGCACACCGTCGAACATCCTGCTCCTGTGCTGGCGGGACACCCGCCACCCTCAGGGCGGCGGCAGCGAGACCTACCTGGAACGGGTGGGCGCCGAACTGGCTCGACGCGGCGCGAACGTCACCTTCCTCACGTCCGCGTACCCGGGGGCGCCCCGCCACGAGCACCGGGACGGCATGCGGTTCTTCCGCGCCGGCGGTCGGATCAGCGTGTATCCGCTCATACTCGCGACCATCGTCGCGGGCCGGCTCGGGTTCGGCCCGCTGTCGGGGTGCCGCCCCGACGTCGTCGTGGACACCCAGAACGGTGTCCCGTTCTTCTCGTCGCTCGTCTCACCGGCTCCGACGGTCGTCCTCGTCCATCACTGTCATCGCGAGCAGTGGCCGGTCGCCGGCCGTCTGCTCGGCCACATCGGGTGGTTCCTCGAGTCGCGGGTCTCGCCGCGCGTCCATCGGCGCAACCGATACGTCACGGTCTCGACGCCGTCGAAGTCCGAACTCGTCGCGCTCGGGGTGGACGCCGAGCGGATCGCGGTCGTGCGCAACGGGATCGATCCGGTACCTCACGGTATCGAGGCGCCCGCGCACACCGGGGCGTCGACTCCCGGTGTGCCGGTACGACTCTGCGTACTGTCGCGGCTGGTGCCCCACAAGCAGGTCGAGGACGCGTTGACCGTACTCGCCCGGCTGCGTCGCGACGGCGTCGACGCCCGTCTCGATGTCATCGGCGGTGGCTGGTGGTCGGACGAATTGCACCGTGCCGCAGCCGACCTCGCGGTGACCGACGCGGTCACCTTCCACGGCCACGTCGACGAGCGCCGCAAGCACGAACTGCTCGCCCGGGCCCGGGTCCACCTCATGCCGTCGCGTAAGGAGGGATGGGGCCTCGCGGTCGTCGAAGCCGCCCAGCACGGTGTCCCGACGATCGGTTACCGCAGCGCCGCCGGACTCGCCGACTCCATCGACGACGGGCGCACCGGGCTCCTCGTCGACGGTGTCGACGAACTGGCGAGTGCGACAAGGAAACTCATCGACAACCCGGACGAGGCGCATCGACTCGGCCGGAACGCGCAGACCACGGCCAGCCGCTACTCGTGGTCGGCGACCTGCGACGGGTTCATGGCGACGTTCGACGCCGTGCTGTCCGACTCGCGCCGCTGATGACACCGACGCCGAGACCGACGAGGCCGGTGATGAGCAGCGCGGCCCATACGAGGTGCGCACCGAGGGCGATCGCACGGTCGGTGGCGTCGGCGGACCGATCCACGACGTCGCCCACCTGATACAGCCTCAGATCCGGCCCGTCGAACACGAGGCGTCCGGCGTCCGCGAGTTGGTTAGGCGGAGAACCGTTCTCGACCAGCACCCACCCGACGCCGAGCTCGGCGAGCGCTACCGGTGAGCCGCCGGACTCCAGCACCTGCGTCACCGCTGCGGCATGCTTCCCGGCCGGGTCGATCACCTCGCCGTCCACTCGGAGTTCGCCGGATTCGACGACCGGCGCCCGCAGCATCCGTGCGGCGGGATCGAGCGACGGATCGCGCGCGAAGGGGTACTCACGCACCGTGCCGGGAGGCCACAGGGCCACCGAACCCCGGTCCGGCGGCACGATCTCGGCGACCTGCCGCCACTCGTCGGGATAGTCGACCGCGCGCACCGCACCGCCGACCCCCCACGCCAGGTCGGGGAGCGGCGCGACCGCGAGCAGTGCGACCGCGGCGTACGCGAAACCAGACGGGACCCGGCGCCTCGCCGCTGCCACGGCCGCTGCCACACACACCGCGACCGCCGGGACGAGAAGTGCGGCGAACTTCTGCGTATCGCGCAGGAGTCCGCCGCCACCGACGTGCTCGACGACGAACCCCAGGCCGGTGCGGACCGGTCCGAAGGTGCTCAGTATCAACAAGATCGCGGTCACCGCCGCGAGGATGGCGATGGCGCGCACCATTGGGTCCGGCTCCGCACGACGACGCCACAGATGACCTGCGCCGACCCCGACGACGAGGAGCAGGCCGAGGGTGGCCACCGCGGCCCACCCGATGGTCCGGCTCGCCGGCACCGCGTCGGCGTTCCAGATTCCGCCCAGCGACAGGGCCGTACCCACGGGGCCGAGCCACGGCTCGGACCGCAGACCGAATGCCTCCACCCCGGCGGCCGCGGACGTGGTCGGGGCGTCGGAGATGGAAGCCGTCAGCAACCACGGCAGTGTGCTGAGGAGCCAGAGCGCAACGACGGCCATCGTGGGTCGCAGACCGATCGGACGGGCCACGAGCGCCGTCGCCAGAGTGATTGCGGCGAGGACAGAACCAGTGGGGGTCAAGCCTGCGACCGCGAACAGTCCGCCCAGTTGTGAGAACCGGACGGCGTCCGGGCGTTCCCGCAGATCCAGAACCGCGACGAGAATCCACCCCAGTGCCGCATAACCCGCCAGCAGGCTCCAGTGGCCCTGGAGAAGACGTTCGGCGACAAACGGATTCCACACCGCGACGAGCGTTGCCGCCGCGGCACCGGTGCGCCCGGCGCCCGGGACCAGGCGAGCTGCCAGACGTCCGTACCCGACGCCCGCGCAGACCAGGGAGGCGGCGAGGGCCGCCAGCACGACGATCCCGCCGTCGACGACGGTGCTCACCATCGCGAGGAACCAGTCCTGCGGCACGGCGCGGGGCGGCAGGTCACCGATCCCGAGAGTGTTGTCCGTGACATGGGTGCGCGGCGTGGACACCGCATCGCGGTACAGCAGGTACCGGTCGCCGGCCCCGATCAGGCCGGGCAGCAGCGGTCCCAGGATCGCCGCGGCCGCAGCGACACCGGTGCCGTACAGAACCGGCAGCAGTCGTCGGGGAGTCACCGCGGCGAGCCGATCAGAAGTGGTGGGTGTCCGAGGGTGCGGGGGCGTGCACCGGGTCGTCGTCGTAGTCGGACTCGGTGATGCCGTACGACCGCGCCAGATCCAGGATCTTGGTCGCCCGCGCGATCCGCGGCAGGTCCGAGCCGTTGCGGATCTCGCCGCCGTCCCGCTCGAACTCGGCGAAGAACTCGCGCGCCCAGGTGATCTCGTCTTGAGAGGGGGACAATCCCTCGTTGACCTGCGCGCACTGGCCCGGGGTGAGGCAGATCTTGCCGGTCATGCCGAACTCGGCACTGACCGCGGTCGCCTCACTGAGCTTGAGCGCGCTCGAACCGACCGTCGGGCCGTCGATGGCGCTGGGCAGGTGGGCGGCCTTCGCGGCGATCGTGAAACGCGAACGGGCATAGGCCAGGGTCTGCGGGTTCTCGCCGAAGCCGGTGTCGCGGCGGAAATCCCCGATACCGAACGCGAGACGGAACGTGCCCTTGGTGGCCGCGATCTCACTGATGCGTTCCAGCCCGCGCGCCGTTTCCACGAGCGCGACGATCGGCAGGCCGGGCAGTCGCTTGGCGGTCTCGGTGACGTGGTCGACGGACTCGACCATCGCCAGCATCACCCCGCCGACGGCGGTCTGCGACAGCGCCTCGAGATCATCGGCCCACCACGGTGTGCCGAATCCGTTCACGCGAACCCAGTCTCCGGCGCCGGGGCCGGCGGTGCCGTCCTTCGGCCCGAGCCAACGGACGACGTTGTCGCGCGCGGAGACCTTGTCCTTGGGAGCCACCGCGTCCTCGATGTCCAGCACGACGATGTCGGCGCGCGAACGCGAGGCCGGCTCGAACTTGGCGTAGTGGGAGCCGTTGACCAGCAGCCAGCTCCGGGCCAGCACCGGGTCGATGCGCGAACCGATGTCGGTCGACTCGGCGTCGTAGGTGGGGTTGTCGTCGTACATCACGGTCTCTCGGTCCGGTGGACACGCGCGATCGGGGGGACCCGCGCTCGGCAACAGCCTTCCCATCGTTGCCTATGCCCGACTGCCCGTGCAAAACCCGGTACGCGTACCTCGTGCCCGCCCCGCGCGAGACCGCCGCGGTGCGATCGGCACACTTGGTCCATGCAGCAGACGCGTCGGACGACGGGCACGGTCGGCGCCGTCGGGTCGGTGGCGATCGGGTCGATGGTGGCCAACGTCTGCATGTACGTGGTGCACCTCGTCGCGAGTGCGCACTTCCTCGACGTCAGCGAATACGGCGAGTTCGCGGTGCTGCTGTCGGCGATGCTCGTGCTGGGTGTGCCGGCGTTGGCGCTGCAGAACGTGATCGCCCGGGAGGTCGTGCTCGGCGGTGACGAGGGACGGCTCCGCGCGCTGGGTGTGGTGACGACGTGCTGGGTCGTCGTACTCACCGTCGTCGCCACCCCGCTGGTCGGGCTGCTGCTGCGCACCGACGTCGCTACGACGGCCGCAGCACTCGCCTCGGCGCCGCTGCTGGCGCTCATCGCCGCAGGTCAGGGCATTCTGCAGGGACGCGGCGAGTTCCGAGCGCTGTCCTGGGTGCTGGCCGTCGTCGGCGTCGCACGATCGATGCCGATCATCGGGGCGTTCGCCGCCGGCGCCGGACCGGCCGGTGGGCTGCTGGCCGGGACACTGGGGGCCGCCGCGTCGGCGGGCGTCGTCTGGCTCGTGGTCTGGTCGATGTCACGGGCCGGAGGGCCGGGGCGGGCACCGTCGGGGGCCGCCGGAGTGCTCAGCGTGGTCCGCGCGTCGCAGGTCCAGTTGGTGTTGATCGTCGCGTCGTCGATCGACCTGCTGCTCTCGCCCCGGGTCCTCGACGCCGAGGAGGTCGGGGTGTACGCCCTCGGCGCGATCGCGACGAAGGTGGCCTTCTGGCTCCCGCAGGCGATCGGCGTCGTCTTCTATCCGCGTCTCGCCGACCCAGCACGGTCGTCGGCCTCGTTGCGTCAGGCGGTGACGGTGGTCGCCGGGATCGGGGTCGTCCTGACCGTGCTGGCGGGCGCGGCGGGCCCGGTCGTCCCGTTCGTCTTCGGGGACGGCTACGACGCCTTGGTGCCGATCCTGTGGCTCTTCGCCTACATCGGCGCCGCGCTCGCAGTCCTGCAGGTCGTTTTACTGTCGGCGATCGCGCGCGACCGGACGCGCGTGGCGCTCGGGACCTGGCTGGTCGTGGGCGCCGAGGTGCTGGTCATCGTCACCCTCACCGGCTCGGTGGTCGGGGTCGCGGGCACTGCGGCCGTGGCCGCCACGATCGCGGCGCTGGGGACGTGGGCGGTCGCGCGCTGAGTTGAGGTCGGACGTTGCCGAGTGCCCGAAGTTTCGGCAGTGTTGTGTCATGAGCGACAACGAGAGCACACAGGTCACTGTCCAACGCACGATCGAGGCGCCCGTCGACGCGGTGTTCGACGTCCTCTCCAATCCCGAACGGCATCAGGCGCTCGACGGTTCGGGTTTCATCCGCGGCGTGGACCACGCCGATCGCATCCAGCAGGTCGGTGACGTGTTCACGATGAACATGTCGGGCGACCACATGGGCGGCGACTACAAGACCGACAACCATGTCACCGGTTACGCCAAGGACAAGCTGCTGGCATGGCAGACCGCCCCCGCCGGCACCGAGCCGCCCGGGTGGGAATGGCTGTGGGAGCTGGAGTCCCAGGGTCCGAACGAAACGCTGGTGCGCCACACCTACGACTGGTCGAAGGTCACCGACAAGAACCTGCTCGAGAAGGTCAAGTTCCCGCTCGTCACCGAGCACCAGCTGAACGACACCCTTGGCAGGCTCGCCGCCGAGTCGACGTCCTGACGGCGGTCCCCGTCACTCCGGTTGCTCGCCAACGGTTTCCGCGCCGCTTCGGCGCCGGAACCGGGCGGGCAGCCAGGCCGGATTGGTGAGTATCAACCCGGCCAGCAGAGCCACGACCCCGAGGACCCCGGTGCCGATGGGTACGAGCCGGCCCCAGATCAGGATCGGGGACGCGAGATCGTCGGACAGGTCCGTCATCCGGGCCTGCGTGTCGTCGTCGTAGCCGAAAGTCGCGCGCAGATGCGGCAATTCGAAGTCGGCCGGGACGCCGGGGATGCCGTCGGGGAAGCGGTACGCCTCGTCGACGGTGATCGTGGCGTCGACAATGGTGCCGGTCCGGGTGTCGACGGCGAGATCCCACGAACTCCGGTGATGGAGGCTCGCGGTCAACGGCCGGCTCGAGCCGCCGAACCCGAACCACGACGCCGGACGCGTGATCGAGACATTCGTGCCGACCGGTCGACCCAGCGCTTCGCGGGCGAGGTCGGTGTCGGGGACCTCGGCGCGGATCCGTGCGACGTCGCGACCCTGCACCTCGGTGTCACCGTCGTGGACCAACGGCACGGTGGTGCGGGTGATCGGGTCGAAGAACTCGCGGTCGGCGATCGCCGTGTCGAAGGGCAGCAGATAGGTGACGCCGCTACGGTCCGGGACGAGCACCGCGGCCTGACCGCTGTCGTACTGGATCTCCGACGCCCCGCGGGCGGCGAGTCGGGGCAGCGCGTTCTTCCGGTCCAGCGTGACCCTATCCTTGATGGCATTCACGGTCGCCTCGTTGCACGGTTGTGACGGGTCATCGGCATCGACACCGGGGCGCGGATCACCGGGGTCGACCTCGCGATCGTCGATGCGCAGCTTCTCGGCCTGGATCGACGTGCCGGCCTGCAGCGTCACCCGGTGTTCGTCGGACGGCTGCACCGCCACGACGCGCTGCTGCCGGACGAGGTCGGCGCCGACGGTACGGGCCGTCCGGGTCTCCAGCGAGCACCGGTCGAAGATCGTCGCGTCGTCGGCCGTGGCGACGGTGGTGAAGTCGGTGCTCAGCGGGATCGTGCGGAACCCGCCGACGAGCAGGGTGGGCAGCGCGATCGTCACCGCGAGCAGGAATGCGCCGACGAAGATGAGCGTCGGTCCCGCGAGGTCCGCCGTCGACCAGCGATGGGGCTCCGGGTGCGACGAGGACGGCGAGGACATGGTGGCGAGGGTACGCAACGCCTCCCGGCTACCCTGTCAGCAGCATGACCAGCACCGACCCCGGCCCCACCAGCCCCGCCACCGCCGAGCCCGCAACGGCTACCGCCCGGCGGTTCTATCCGCAGCTCGAGGGCATGCGGGCCATCGCCGCGATCGGGGTCCTGGTCACGCACGTGGCCTTCCAGACCCGCGCGGTCGAGATCCCCGTGCTGGGACCGGTCCTCGGTCGTCTCGACCTCGCGGTCGCCTTGTTCTTCGCGCTCTCCGGCTTTCTGCTCTGGCGACCGTGGGTCGACGCCGCGCATCGCGGGACCGGTCATCCGTCGGTGCCGCGGTACTTCCGCCACCGCGTCGTCCGGATCTGGCCGGCCTACGTGGTCGTGGTGACGCTGGTGATCCTGCTGCTCCCCGAGGCGCAGGGAGCGGATGCGCAGGTCTGGCTGGCGAACCTCACGCTCACGCAGGTCTTCGTGCCGCTGACACTGACCGCCGGTCTGACCCAGATGTGGAGCCTCTCGGTCGAGATCGCCTTCTACGCACTGCTGCCGCTCATCGGCTTCGCTCTCCTGCGGCTGCGCGGGAGCCGTCTGCGGGCGCGGGTGCCGGCGATCGTCCTCCTCGGTGCGCTGAGCCTCGGCTGGGCCTGGGTCGGCACCTCGCTGCCCGTGGCCGACGGCGTGGAGACCAAGAACTGGGTGTTCGGCCACCTCCCGTGGTTCGTCGCGGGTCTGGTCCTGGCCGAGATCGCCGGAGTCCTCGAACGTGAACCGGAATCGGGTTCTGCATCCGGGACGTCGGGGACGGGCCGCTGGATGGCGGGAACGATCCGCCTCAGCGCGAACCGCCCGCTCATGCTGGGCGTCCTCGTCGTCGCCTACGCGCTGGCATGCACCAGGATCGCCGGCCCGACCGGTCTCGGCGCGGTCACCGAGATCGAGTTCGCCACCAAGATGGTTCTCGGCGCGCTCTGCGGATATGCGCTGCTCGCCCCGCTCGTCTGCAACGACGGGCCGTTCCGCATCCTCACCTCACGCGTGATGCTCGCGCTCGGGAGGTGGTCGTACGGGATCTTCATCTGGCACGTCGCGATACTGGCAGTGGTCTTCCCGCTGTTCGGCATCGTGCCGTTCAGCGGCGACACCCTCCTGGTGCTCGTGATCACCCTCGGTCTGTCGATCGGCGTCGCTGCGGCGAGCTATGCCTTCATCGAAGAGCCGGCCCGGAACTGGTTGCGCAACCGCGAGAATCGTCGTCGCCACCGTTCGCGCCACGACGCGGCCGACGCCTTGTCGTCGTCAGGCCCGTCGTCGTCAGGCCCGTCGTCGTCAGGCCCGTCGTCGACGGCCGACCAGAACACCAGCCACGCCGTCATCGACACCGCCACCAGCGCCGGTAGCTGAACCCACCATTGCGACCCGTGGTACCCGCCCGAGGCATGCCAGGGGCCGGCCGCCAGCCCGATGGTCGCGGTCATCATCGCCACGAATGCGATTGTGACGCCGGCCTTCTGCGGTACCGCTGCGGCGAGGGTGCCGACCACGACGGCGGCCGCGAGTCCCCACCAGCCGGACACCAGCCACGCCGCGGCGAGCACCACACCCCCCGCGACGAGCACGGTGCCGCGCCCGGACGGAACCACGATGGGGTCACCGGCCCGGGTGCGACGCGCCGACGGCCACCACGCGGCGACGAGCAGCAGCGCCATCAGCGCGAGCCCGATCACCAGCGCCCACCGGTACAGCGAGTCGAATCGGAAGGTGAGTTCGATGGTTCCGCCTGCACCGGCGGGGACGACCCAGCCCTGTTGCCACCCGTCGACGACGACCGGCCGTAGCTGCGTGCCGTCGAGGTGCGCCTGCCACCCCGGGTTGGTGCTCTCGGGCACGACGAGCAGTCGTTGCGCACCGGCGTCGACCGCCACCGCCCGCCGCACCGGCGACCACTCGGTCACCGCGGGGGACGTCGACGCGGGCGCCGAGACCGGATCGCCGTCCACCAGCGAGACGGCGTCGACGGTGAAGGCGTCGCCGGGATTGACCGACACCTCCTGCTGGCCGGCGGGCAGCACGAGCCGGCCGCCGCCGCACGGGCGCCCGACCACCGGCTGTCCGCTGCGCAGCTCGAACGCGGTGGCGCGCACCGACATCCGGACGACCTGACCCGCGGCGGTCAGGCCGATCCCGGCGTCGCAACCGATCTCGACGATCCGGTCGGCGTCCGTACCGGTCGCCGGCGACGCGAACACCTGCACCTCGGCGATTCCCGGTGGCGCGGGACTCGCGAATCCGAGGCTGTTGACGTCGATGAGGTCGGACTGGGCGCGGATGGTGATCTCGATGCGGTCGGTGACCGCGGGATCGAGTCGTACCACGCCGTTCTCGTCGACCTCGCGAATCTGTTCGCCGGTCCCGAGGTCGACCGCGACCTCGGTGGGCGCGGCGGGATACCCCCGCGGGGCGGCGATCGTCAGCGACTCGACCCGCTGTTCGCGCGGGAGGTCCAGGACCAGGGTGGGAGTGTTCTCGTCGGTTGCTGCATCGTCATCGGCTCGACCGTCGCGCGCCGGGGATGACCGTTCGTCCGGGATCTCCGGTGCGGTCCACGACGTTCCGGGGTCGCCGTCGACGGCCGCCGCGGGCCCGCCGCGAGGATCGGTCACCGGGCGGGGCCCGCGCGCCGTGACCCGGTCGTCCTCGGCGAGAAGCCGATCCAGAGCATCACCGGGTCGGGGTCGCAGGATCGCGGTGGGGGAGACGGTGACATCCGACGGCACCGAGAGTGCGCGCCCGAACACCGCCGACGTCTCCGGCGAGAGTGCGAGACCCGGTGCGCACCTGGTCATCTGCCGCTCGGGGTCGGAGACGCACGACGCCCGCCCGGACAGCTCCTGGTACAGCAGCCACTGGGCCACGTCGGTGCCGGCCTCGAGTTCGGGCAGGACCACGCGGTGGCGGATCCGCAACGGCGTCGCGGTCCGCAGATCGGAGACCGTCACCTCGCCGAGCGCGAATTGATTTCCAGCCGTGCCGTCGTCGGTGCGGAGCGCGCGGATCTGGAGCCAACCGGTGGGGCCGCTGGGGGCGGTCACGGTGACCGGTTCGCCGGGAGCGAGACCGGAGACCACCGTGCTGCCCGCCTCGGTGGTGATCAGCGCACTCGTGACGTCAGGTCCGAGCGCCTTCGCGGTCGTCAGGGTCACCGCGAGATCGGTGCGCGGCGTCGTGAAACCGATGCGCATCCATCGTCCGACCGCGGTCTCCAATCCGCCGCTCACCCAGGCGCTCTGCGGGTTGCCGTCGAAGGCCGCGGCCGCCGAGTTGGCCGGCGAGGTCTGCCCGGGCTGGACCGCGTCCGCCGCCGATCCCGACGTCGACACCTCGACTTCGCCGCTCTCGTTGTCCAACAACCATTCCCCGTGGACCAGTGGTTGGCCGTCGACGGGGTAGTCGGCGACGGCGTTCTGTGTCCGACGCGGGTCCGACGGCGACCTGATCGCCGAACTGTGGTCGTCGACGCGGCCGAAGTCGGTCTCCCGGTCAGCGGGTGTGTCGGTCACGATCAACGGGCCGTCGACGATCCCGGCGCGGCGGGCGTCGGCGTCGAGCACGACGGGTCCGAGCGGGGGAAGTCCCTGGCGTGCGCGGACGTCGGCCAGTTCGGCGATCGCCTCGGGCCCGCCGGCAATGCGGGGGAGCCCGGTGGTGTCGACGAGTCGCGGACCGGTGCCGGTCGTCGGCGCGCCCGGTTCGCCGACGGCGTAGATCTGCACCGCGGGCATCGGCGGCCGTAGACCGTTGTCGCGCACCACTCCTCGGACGCTGGGTGGCCCGATCGGCGGACCGAACCCGGCGACGCGACGGAGCCCGGGCGACTCGTCGAGTGCCTGTTGCGCGAGCAGCGGGCGGGCCGACCGCGAGGTGTCGGGGTCGAGATCGGCCCGGAGGACGACGAATCCGATGCCCTGCCCGGCGAGGGTGGTGGCGAGACCGGGCGATCCACGGCCCGCGGCGATCTCCCGTTGTACGGAGTCGAGGGCGCGGATCGCGCCGGGCGGGGTGAGCGGGATCGCGTCGCGGACCGCCCACGGGGTGTCGGACAGGGGTTGCAGCGGTTCGTCGCGGGTGAGCCCCCAGAGCTGGTCGGCGAACGGGGCGCCGGGGACGACCAGCGCGCGGGCGGGCGGGGCGCCGTCGTCGCGTTCGCTGTGCTCGGCCAGCCAGTCGGCGGTCTGCTGCCAGTGGCGTGGAATCGCCTGGTACGTACCGTCCGGCGCGAGCTGACCGGTCCACATCAACGACCCGGCGCCGATCACGGCGACGAGCAGGACGATTGTCGCGGCGACCGGTCGCGACCGCTGGGGCTGGGCGAAGGCGGAGAGCGTCTCCCGGCGACTCGCACTCCCCGGCAGCGGAACCCGCGCCAGGAGATGTGCGACACCGAGGACCAGCGGGATGCGGAGCAGCGGCTCGAACTTGTGGATGTTGCGCAGCGGGGCGCCGGAGCCGTCGAGGAAGACGCGTACCTGCTCGGCTACCGGCGACCCGAGTTCACCCGCGTAGCCGACGCACATCAGGACGAGGCCCACGCCCAGGATCGCGACGAGACGGCCGCGGAACGGCATGTGCCGCATGCACAATCCGGCGAGCCCCGCGGCCGCGATGGTCCCGGTCGCCAGCACCGCGGCGGGCTGGGTGACGAGCACCGCCCCGGCGACGCGCTCCGGCGACACGAACGGCGTCCACGAACTCGCCCCGCGCAGCACCTCGGTGAGCGAGGTCCACTGCGTGGTGACCCGGGACGACTCGATGTAGTCCAGGAACGGCGGACTCACGCGCGACAGGATCAGCAGCGGGACGAGCCACCACGCGCACGCCAGGGTCAGGCCGGCGGCGGTCCAGGCGCCGAACCGCCACCAGCGTCGGTCGCGCGGACTGTGCAGCAGCCACCACAGGGCGGCGACGCCGAGCGCTGCCAGTGTGGCGACGGCGTTGACCGCGCCCATCAGCGCGACCGCCGCCGACGCACGCGCGGCCTCCCGCCACAGCGGGGCAGCGTTCTCCGCCCGGGTGTCGAGCGCCCGCACCACCGGGATCAGCACCCACGGGGCGAGCATCATCGGCAGGGTCTCCGACGAGATCGAGCCGAGGGTGGTCAGGACCCGCGGGCTGAGCACGAAGACGGTGGCGGCGATGATCCGCGATGCGGGCGAGCCCAGCCGCAGCATCTCGGCGAGGCGGACGATGCCGACGAAGCCGACGGTGAGCAGCACCGCCCACCAGAGGCGTTGCACGATCCACGGCGGAACGGCGAGAACGTCACCCAGGGCGAAGAACGCCCCGTGGGGGAAGAAGTACCCGTAGGCCTGGTTCTGCACCTGGCCCATCGGTGCGTTCGGCGTCCACAGATGCGCGGCGCGCGCGAGGAACCCGAGCGGATTCGCGGTGAGGTCGAGTTTGGTGTCGGCGGCGATGCGGCCCGGTGACTGCAGCAGGCAGATCAGCAGCGAGATCGCGCCGACGACGGCGATACCGCGTCGGCTGAGTACGGACTGATCCGGTGGCGGAGGCGGGGTACTCAGTTGCGGCTGCTGTCGATCAGGAGACGCCGGGACCGGCGGCGTCGTGGATGGGTCAGTTGGTCTCGCCGGCTCCGCCGCGCGAACCGTAGTCCACCGAACCCTGGACGAATCCGTTGTTCGGGCTGATGTTGTTCAGATCGGTGGACGGGCTGTTCTCGGAGGCCAGGAACCCGCCGAGGAACACCGCGCCGAGTCCCACCAGGATGCCGGCGACCCCGGCGACGGCTCCGGCGACAAGGCGGTTGTTGGTCATGTCGATGAAACTACCATCGCTCGAGTCCGTTTCCGGGTGACACCCGCTGACACCTGCGGGTGCACGGTGTCGAGCTCAACGTCCGGAACGCACTTTCGTGAGGGCGCGATCCCACAACAGACGCACGCTCGACTTCACCATCTCGGGTTTGTCGACGTCGCGGCTGAGCAGCATCGTCGACGTCGCGATCGTCTTGGCAGAGGCCTTGGAACGATGCCCGGAGTCCAGGTGGGGCTGCGGGTCGTACTCGATGATCAACTGGATCGCCTCGGCGCGTGCACGCCCGGCGATCTGTTCGGCCAGCCAGAGCGCGAGGTCGATGCCCGCGGATACGCCGGCCGCGGTGACCAGGTCGTCGTCGGGCGCGGCACGCACGATCCGCTGGTCCGACACCGCCTTCGCCCCGTGCAGCGTTAGCCCGGCCATCGACGACCAGTGCGTCGTGGCGGGCTTCCCGTCGAGCAGACCGGCTGCGGCCAGGATGATCGAACCGGTGCAGACCGACGTCGTCCACTGGGCGCCCGGCCGTACGGCACGCAGCCAGTCGAGGACCTTCTCGTCCTGCGAGGCGGCCAGGAAACCGGGACCGCCCGGCACCAGGACGACGTCCGGCGACGGTGTCTCGTCGAACGAATGCGTGGCTCCGACGACGAGCACGCCCGAGTCGGCGACGACCGGCCCGGGTTCGTGCCAGACGAACCTCACCTCGGTGTCGGGCAGGGCCCGCAGCACCTCGTAGGGGCCGATGAAGTCCAGCGCGGTGAACTGCGGGTAGAGCACGATCGCTATCTGGGTCATGGGTGCCTTCCGGGTCGTGGGTTCTCGGGTGTGCGTCTAGCGGAAGGTGCGGCGGTACTGATCGGGCGGCACGCCGAGCCGGCGGACGAAGGTGCGTCGCATCGTCTCGGCGGACCCGAACCCGCACCGGGTGGCGATCACCGGCATCGTGTCGTCGCTCTGGGTGAGTGCCCGGCGGGCGGCGTCGGTGCGGACGCGTTCGACGTAGGTGCCCGGCGCCTCGCCGGTCTCGTCGGTGAAGATGCGGGAGAAATGGCGTGGGCTCATCGACGCGTCGCGGGCGAGGTCGTCGACGCGGTGCACCCGGCCCGGCTCGGCCTCGATGCGTTCCTGGATCTCGCGGATCGCCGTGCGCCGGGCCCGGGGCATCCACACCGGCGGGGCGAACTGGCTCTGACCGCCCGGCCGCCGCATGTAGAGGACGAGCCACCGCGCGACGAGCTGTGCGAGCTCGGTGCCGTGGTCCTCCTCGATGAGGGCCAGCGAGACGTCGATACCGGCGGTGACGCCCGCGGAACTCCACACCCGGTCGCTGCCGCGCACGAACAGGGCCTCGGCGTCGACCTGGATCGACGGGTATCGCTCGGCGAGCAACCCGGTCACGGCCCAGTGCGTCGTCGCGCGTTTGCCGTCGAGGAGGCCGGCCTCGGCCGCGAGAAACGCGCCGTAGCACACGCTGACGACGCGTCGTGCCCGTTGCGCCGCCTGCCGGATCCAGTCGACGAGGTCGGGGTCCCGGGAGGCGTCATGGACGCCGGTCCCGCCGGGCAGGATCAGGATGTCGAGCGGCTCGGCCGGGTCGGGCAGCGGCTGCACCCCGGGGTATCCGAGGATCACCACCGATCGAGTCATGAAGACATCGTTTCCGACCCGCACCGTGGCGTCCAGGCCACGCATCCCACAGATCAGGACACGTCACTGTTGATTGAGCTGGTCCCCACCGCCGGTTGAGCGGGCACCCGTCCCCGCTGCTCGAGCCGGCTCGCCCCCCGCTGGTTGAGCCGGCCCCGAGCGGAGCCGCCGGGCCGAGCAAGCGACGAAGGAGCGCGTCGAGGTCGAGGCGCCCCACCCCCGCTGGTTGAGCCGGCTCCGAGCGGAGCGAGGCGCCGTGTCGAAGCCACTTGGTGACCTCGACAAGCTCGGCCGTCAGGTGGGGACGCTCGGCCCGGCGGGCGCCCCGCCCCCGCTGGTTGAGCCGGCTCCGAGCGCAGCGAGGCGCCGTGTCGAAGCCACTTGGTGACCTCGACTAGCTCGGCCGTCAGGTGGGGACGCTCGGCCAGCAGAGCTGCGCTACAGCGTGACCTGCGGTCCCTTCTCGCACTTCGCGGGCACGATGAACACCGGCCGATGGCAATGTTTGAGGACCCGTTCGGCGACGCTGGACCGCAGCAGTGCCTTGAGTCCCGATGCGCCGCGCGTTCCGGTGACCAGGAGATCGACGTCGAGCGCTTCGGCGGCGGCGACGAGCGCACCCCACACCGTCGACTCCACTTCCACGAGTGATCCGCGCGCGGTCAGCCCGCAGTCGGCGGCGAGTGTCACGCCGCGCTCGTTGATCGAGGCGGCCTCGTCTTCGAGCGCCTGGTCGACGCCGGCGTCGAGTTGGGTGTCGATGAACGGCTGCATCCCGCCGGCGAGGGTGGACATACGTGCCGGCGTCATGCCGCCGGGCTGCCAGGCGGTGACGACCACTGCGGATTGCGCGCGGAGAAATTGTCCGGCGTAGCGAATGGCGCGGTCGGCGTTCGGGGACCCGTCATAGGCGATCATCAGTGTTTGTGCGGCACTGTTGCCGCCGCTACCGCGCCCGGCGGTGGCGGACCCGGACGAATCGGACCCCACGTCCATTGGCTCAGACTACATGCCAGACTCGTGCCATGGGCCCAACTCGCAGACCCCGACGGATTCGTCGCGAAGGGATCCGTGACAACTGGATCCGGAATGCGATGACGACAGGGACGGTCGCCGTACTGTGCGCGGCGCTGGCGGCGTGCGCGTCGTCGACGCCGGACTCACCGCCACCGACTCCCTCGTACTCGGCGTCGTCGCTCGCTTCGACGTCTTCGTCGGCGTCGCCGACGACCGTTCCGGTTGCAAACAGTTGTGGCGCAAGCGAACTCGCGAAGCTCTCCGTACGCCAGAAGCTGGCGCAGCTGATCGTCGTCGGTGTCACCGGGGCGGCCGACGCGCAGCAGATCGTCGAGAACGAGGAGATCGGCGGGATCTTCGTCGGGAGCTGGACCGACAAGGCGATACTGACAAGCGGTGCGGCAGCACGTATTTCGCAGAACTCGCCGATCCCGCTGATGGTCACCGTCGATCAGGAGGGTGGTCGGGTGTCGCGCCTGTCCGCGCTCGGTATCGACCACGCGTCGCCGCGCGAACTGGCACAGACCAGGACGCCCGAGCAGGTGCGGGCGATCGCGGCCGATGTGGGCCGCAAGCTCAAGCGGCTCGGGGTCACCGTCGACTTCGCTCCCGTCGCCGACGTCAGCGACGAATCGGACAACGAGGTGATCGGCGACCGGTCCTTCAGCAACGACCCGGCCGTCGTCACCGAGTACGCGGGCGCGTACGCCGCGGGATTGGCCGACGCGGGAATCACGCCTGTGTACAAGCACTTTCCGGGTCACGGACACGGGTCGGGCGACTCGCATCTCGGCGTTGTGACGGTTCCGTCGCTCGCGGAGCTGCAGGACAGCGACCTCGTGCCGTTCCGGACGCTGCTCCGCGATCCGGGGACCGCGGGCGCCATGGTCGGGCACCTGATCGTGCCCGGTCTGACGAAGGGACTGCCCGCCAGCATCAGCCGGCCCGCCATCCAAATGCTGCGCACCGGCGTCGGTTACGACGGTCCGCGCTTCGACGGCGTGATCTACTCCGACGATCTGTCGGGCATGGCCGCGATCAGCGCGCAATACCCCATCGAGCAGGCGGTGGAGAAGTTCATCCTCGCCGGTGGCGACGTCGCGCTGTGGCTGTCCACCGACCGTGTCGGTTCGGTGCTCGACAACCTGGAGCGTGCGGTGTCGTCCGGTCGCCTCGCACCGGCCCGCCTCGATGACAAGGTCGTGCGCATCCTGCGGTCCAAGGGTGTGGTGAACTGTTGAACTGCTGAGACCCCGCGTCGAAGGGGGTTTCACCTTACCGATTGGTAAGTTGTTGATATCGTCGGTCGGAACAGTTGTCGTGAACGGAGGTGGCGGTCATGTCGGGCGGAACCAAGCGCCTGCCCCGCGCGGTGAGAGAGCAGCAGATGCTCGATGCTGCCGTCAAGGTGTTCGCGCAGAACGGTTTTCGCGAGACCTCGATGGACGCCATCGCATCCGAGGCGCAGATCTCCAAGCCGATGCTGTACCTGTACTACGGCTCGAAGGACGAACTGTTCAGTGCGTGCATCGCCCGTGAGTCCGGTCTGTTCATCGACGCGATGAGCGTCGGTTTCGACCCGTCGCTGTCGCAGCGTGAGCAGGCCGTCACGGTGATCCGTGAGTTCCTCCGCTTCGTGCACGAGCACCGGCAGTCCTGGCGGGTGCTGTACCGCGTCGCCATCGGCACCGCCGGTTTCGCCGGCATCGTCTCCGAGAGCCGCCAGCGGGTCACCGAGATGGTCGCCCAGCTGATCAAGGCGGGCACGACCGTCGAGGTCGACAGCGACATCGACTTCGAACTCACCGCCGTCGCGATCGTCGGCGCCGCCGAGGCCGTCGCCGACCGCATCACGGAGGGTGACGTCGACCTCGAGCGGGCCACCAGCCTCCTCGTCGGCATCACCTGGCGCGGCCTGAAGGGCGTCGGTACCGACGCCTGAAGTGTCGACACCTGAGGTGCAACGCAAACGCTCCCGCGGCCCCGCTTCCTATCCGCTGATTGGATCCAATAAGCGGGACGGAAACGAGACCGCGGGAGCGAAAGGCGAGAGCCCTCAGCCCTCCCGCGTCGTCGCGGTGAGGTGCGGGAATCCCTTGCGGCGGTCGCGGATCGCGATGTCGAAGTTGCCCTTGCCGTCGATGCGACGGGTGTAGAGGTTCACCTTGGCCGGCAACAGGATCGGCTTGCCGAACCTGACGTCGTAGGTCACGGCGTCGGGCAGTTGCGCCTCCACGTTCGCGACAGCTGCTGCGGCACTCCACATCCCGTGGGCGATGGCCTTGGGGAAGCCGAAGGCCTTCGCCGGCAGGTTGCCCATGTGGATCGGGTTGCGGTCGCCCGAGGCGGCGGCGTACTCGCGGATCCGCTTGAGGTCGACGGCCAGGATGGCGTCCGGCGGCGGCGGGGTCTTCGACTTCGGTTCAGGACCCCGCGGCTCGTCGGACAGGCTGGTGCGCTGCTGGTTCAGGAACGTCGCCGTCTGGGTGGTGACGAGTTCCGATCCGACGCGGATCTCGCTGACGACGTCGATCAGGATGCCCTTGCGGTGCTCGCGCAGGTTCTGTGCATGCGTGACGATGTCGAGCGGCTCACCGACCTCGATGGGCCGCGAACGTTCGATGGTGTTCGTCATGTGTACCGAACCGACGGCGCCGAACGGGAACTCGTCGGACGTCATGAGCTTCATGACGACCGGGAACTGCAGCACGAACGGGTACGTCAGCGGCAGGGTGCCGCCGAACCGCTGCCCGGTCGCGTGGCAGTACGCCTGCAGCGCAGTCGAATCCACCCGCACGCCGTCGAGTCGGTAACGCGTCTCGGGTGCGGTCGCGTCGGCCGGGACCCGTGGCGGCTTGCCGATGCCGGGCAGCAGCGCGGTGACCGCCTTGCCGTACAGCTCGGCGGTGCCGGGTGCGGACGGGAGGGTGATCGTCTTGCCCATCAGGCCCCCAGGAATCCCTGGCCGCAGACGCGGACCACATTGCCGGTGACGGCATTGCTCGCCGGGTTGGCGAAGTAGGCCACGGTCTCGGCGACGTCGACGGTCTGGCCGCCCTGCTGCAGCGAGCTCATCAGGCGGCCGGCCTCGCGGGTCGCGAGCGGGATGGCCGCGGTCATCTTGGTCTCGATGAAGCCGGGTGCCACCGCGTTGATGGTGATGCCCTTCTCGGCGAGGATCGGCGCGTAGGCGTCGACGAGGCCGATGACGCCGGCCTTCGAGGCGCCGTAGTTGGTCTGGCCGCGGTTGCCCGCGATGCCGGCGATCGACGAGACGTCGACGACGGCGCCGCCCTCGCGCAGCGCACCCTTCTCGAGCAGCGTCTCGACGAGGGTCTGCGGTGCGATGAGGTTGACCGCGATGACCGCGTCCCAGCGGGAGTCGTCCATGTTGGCGAGCAGCTTGTCGCGGGTGATGCCGGCGTTGTTGACGATGATGTCGATTCCGCCGTGCCGCTCGAGGGCGTGCTCGGCGAGCTTCGCGCCGGCGTCGGCCGCGGTGACATCGAGCGGGAAGGCGGTGCCGCCGACCTTGTTCGCCGTCTCCGACAGCGCGTCCCCGGCCTGCGGGACATCGGCGGCGATCACGTGCGCGCCGTCGCGGGCAAGGACCTCGGCGATCGTCGCGCCGATGCCGCGGGCGGCACCGGTGACGACGGCGACCTTGCCCTCGAGGGGCTTGTCCCAGTTCTTCGGCGCGGTGGCGTCGGCGCCGCCGACCCGGATGACCTGGGCGTCGACGAAGGCCGACTTCGCCGACAGCACGAAGCGCACGGTCGACTCGAGGCCGGTCAGCCCGGTCTTGGCGTCGGGGGAGACGTAGACGAGCTGGACGGTGGACCCCTTCAGGAGTTCCTTGCCCAGCGAGCGGGTGAAGCCCTCGAGTGCTCGCTGCGCGACGCGCTCGGAGGGGTCGGTGACCAGCTCCGGCGTGGTGCCGATGACCAGGAACCGCGCGCAGGCCGCGGTCGAGCGCATCGCGGGCTGGAAGAACTCGAAGAGCTGACGCAGCTCGGCGGGAGTGGTGATGCCGGTCGCGTCGAAGACCAGGCCGCCGTACTTGTCGGCGCTGCGCCCGGTCGTGGCGTTCTGGATGAGGTCGTAGTCCTCGGTCGAGAGCATCTCGCGAAGCGGTTCGACGAGCCGGCCGGACCCGCCGAGCAGCACGGGGCCGGGCAGCGGCGGCTCGGAGGCCTTGTAGCGCCGTAGCGGCGGCGGGACGGGCAATCCGGCCTGCTTGGCGATGAATGCGCCGGGCGCGGAATGGACGAAGCTCGAGTACAGGCCAGTGTTTCCGTTGGCGGCCACGTTGATCTCCTCTGACTGTCGTTCGACAACGAACTTACTAATGAGTAAGAATACGCTATAGATACCGCACCCGACCCTTGGGAGATCGACGTGGCCGAACAGTCCAAACCCACCAGCAAGCCGAAGACCCGCAGCGATCGTCCCGTCGCGATCCTCGGCGGCAACCGCATCCCGTTCGCACGCCAGGACAAGGCGTACGCGAAGGTCGGGAACCAGGAGATGTTCACCGCCGCGCTCGACGGCCTGGTGAGCCGCTTCAACCTGCAGGGCGAGCAGCTCGGCATGGTCGCCGGCGGCGCCGTGCTCAAGCACGCCCGTGATTTCAATCTCATCCGCGAGTCGGTGCTCGGTTCGGCGTTGTCGCCGTACACGCCCGCGTTCGACATCCAGCAGGCCTGCGGCACCGGACTGCAGGCGATCACGACGGTCGCCGACGGTATCGCCCGCGGCCGCTACGACGCCGCGATCGGCGGTGGCGTCGACACGACGTCGGACGCACCGATCGCCGTGGGCGAGGGCCTGCGTCGTCAGCTGCTCGAGGTCAATCGCGCGCGGAGCACCAAGGACCAGATCCTCGGCGCCGCGAAGCTGCTGACGAAGCTCGGCATCGAGATCCCGCGCAACGGCGAGCCCCGCACGGGCATGTCGATGGGCGAGCACGCCGCCGTCACGGCCAAGGAGTTCGGCATCAAGCGCGCCGACCAGGACGAGCTGGCCGCCCGCAGCCACCAGAACATGGCGGCCGCCTACGACGCCGGCTTCTTCGACGACCTGATCACCCCGTTCCTGGGCCTGACCCGCGACCAGAACCTGCGCGGCGACTCCACCGCGGAGAAGCTCGCCAAGCTCAAGCCGGTCTTCGGTGTCTCCCTCGGCGACGCGACGATGACCGCGGGCAACTCGACGCCGCTCACCGACGGTGCGTCGACCGTGCTGCTCGCCAGCGATGAGTGGGCCGCCGACCGCGGACTGCCGGTGCTCGCCTACTTCGTGGACAGCGAGACCGCGGCGGTCGACTACGTCAACGGTCCGGACGGGCTGCTCATGGCCCCGACATACGCGGTGCCGCGCCTGCTGGCCCGCAACGGGCTCACGCTGCAGGACTTCGACTTCTACGAGATCCACGAGGCCTTCGCGTCGGTGGTCCTCGCGACCCTGCAGGCGTGGGAGTCCGAGGAGTACTGCAAGGAGCGCCTCGGCCTCGACTCGGCACTGGGTTCGATCGACCGCAGCAAGCTCAACGTCCACGGTTCGTCGCTCGCGGCGGGTCACCCCTTCGCGGCGACCGGCGGCCGGATCGTCGCGCAGGCGGCCAAGCAGATCAAGGAGAACGGTGGCGGTCGCGCCCTGATCTCGATCTGTGCCGCGGGCGGCCAGGGCGTCACCGCGATCATCGAGGGCTGACGACCCGAAGCGGACGTCATCGAGAGCTGGAATCCCGATAAGTGAGACGGATTGGCGACTGATCGGCCGATCCGTCTCACTTTCGTGGGACGAATCGGGGTACTTCGTCACATATTCGACAGAATCTGCCGTCCGGGGATGCCTCCGGCCGAAAAGTAGCGTAAATATGTCTATAGCTCCGGCTGCGCTGTCAGACCCCCGACCCGACAGCTCGGCCGGAGCGCCTACTTTCCCGACCGTAGTTCTGCGGCCACCCCCCCGTTCGGCCGAGCTGCCAGCCCCGATGGATGGAGTTGTGACCCCAGGCTCTCGCCGAGCACGATCCGCGCTACGCGCCGTGCTCGCCGTCGTCGCCGTGATCACGCTCGTCCTCGCCGCGGAGTTCGTGGCCACCCGCTCCGATTCCCCGCGCAACGCCGTCGTCGGCGGTATCGATGCGGGCGGCCGGAACTCCGCCGAACTCACCTCCGTACTCGACGAGCTGACGGCGCGTTCGCGACAACCGGTCGTCTTGCGGACGCCGGAGGGCTCGGCCGAGGTCGCGCCCGCCGAGCTGGGACTCACATACGACGCCGATGCGACGCGGGCTCGTCTCCTCGAGCAACCGCGCAATCCGCTCGTCCGTCTGGCCGCGCTGTTCGGCCGCGACTTCGACGTCGAGCCGGTCGTCACGCTGGATCGGACGACGATGAACGCGGCGCTCGACGCCCAGCGCGCGTCACTCGAGAAGGCCGCGGTCGAGGGTGGCGTGCACTACGACGGCACCGATCCCGTCGGGGATCAGCCCGCCAAGGGTGAACGCATCGCCCGGGACGCGGCCGCCGCGACCCTCGTCGACCGCTGGCTGGACGGCGCCCCCGTCGACCTGCCCATGGAACCCTTCTCGCCGACGGTGAGCGCCGAGGTCGTCGCCGCTACCGTTGCCGGGCCGGCAGAACGTGTGACGTCGGCGCCCGTGCGTCTCGTCGACCGGCGGAAACGGACGGTCGAGGTACCGGCGGGCGACCTGGCGTCGATGCTGACCTTCGGACCTGACGGGCGCGGTGGGCTCACCCCCCGCGCCGACGAGAAGGTCGCCCGGGAGGTCCTCGCCCCCGACCTCGACGCATCGCAACGTGCCCCCGTCAGCGCGACGTTCAGTCTGGCGTCCGGCCGTCCGCAGGTGGTGCCGGGCGTCGACGGCGCCGCGATCAACTGGCCGAAGACCCTCGCCGCCGTCGCCACGAGTGCTGCGGCCGACGGTGGCGATCGCAGGGTCGAGGTCGTCTACGACGACGTCGAGCCGAAGCTGACCACCGATGCCGCACGCAAGCTCGGGGTCACCGAACTGATCAGCGAGTACACCACGGGTGGCTTCTCGAGCGCTTCCGGGGAGAACATCCGGCTCGTCGCCGCCGAGGTCGACGGGGCCCTCGTCCTGCCCGGAAAGGTGTTCTCGCTCAACGGGCACACCGGGCCGCGCGGCGCAGAGCAGGGGTACGTGGAGTCGACGATCATCGACCACGGTCGGGCGTCGAACGCGGTCGGCGGCGGGATCTCCCAGTTCGCGACGACCCTGTACAACGCGACCTATTTCGCCGGGCTCGAGGACGTCGATCACACCGAGCACGCGTACTACATCTCGCGGTACCCGGAGGCGCGCGAGGCGACCGTGTTCGAAGGCGCCATCGACCTGAAGTTCCGGAACAACACGCGGCACGGCGTGCTGATCGAGACCGCCTGGTCGCCGTCGTCGGTGACCGTGCGGCTCTGGGGCACGAAGGCGTTCGAGGTCGAGTCGGTCACGGGTGAGCGGGTCGCCCCCACCGATCCGCCGCGAGTCAGCGTTCCGCGCGGGGACGACTGCATCCCGAGCAGCGGGAGCAAGGGTTTCACGGCATCGGACACCCGGATCATCAAAGACGCGCGTACCGGACGGGAGATCGATCGGTCCACCCGCACTGTCCGCTACGCGCCCGAACCCATCGTGAAGTGCGTCTGACCCCGGGGTGATTCGGCGCGGGGTGATCTGATGTGGAGGATTTCGATGCGGGGTGTTTCCCCGAAGGGCTTTACCGAGCGATAGAACGCTCGATAGGCTCCGGGGCGTGGATATCAATGGAGCTAGTGCAATCGTCACGGGTGGCGCGTCCGGCATCGGCGCGGCTGCGGCTCGCCAGCTGGCGGCCAAGGGTGCGAAGGTCATCGTCGCCGACCTGAACGCGGACAAGGGCGAGGAACTCGCCAAGGAGATCGGCGGACAGTTCGTCGCCGTCGACGTGACCTCGACCGAACAGATCGAAGCCGCCGTCAACGCGGCCACCGAACTCGGCCCGCTGCGTGCGCTGGTCAACTCGGCCGGCATCGGCTGGGCGCAGCGCACCATCGGCCGCGACGGTGAGTTCGGGTCGGCCCACAACCTCGACGCCTACAAGAAGGTCATCGCGATCAACCTGATCGGCACCTTCGACTGCATCCGTCTCGCGGCCACCGCCATGAGCCGCAACGAGCCGCTCGACGGCCACGGCGAGCGCGGTGCGATCGTCAACATGGCCAGCGTCGCAGCCTTCGACGGCCAGATCGGCCAGGCGTCGTACTCGTCGTCCAAGGGCGGTGTCGTCGGCATGACCCTCCCGGTCGCGCGCGACCTGGCCGCGGTCGGCATCCGCGTCAACACCATCGCCCCCGGTCTGATCGACACCCCGATCTACGGTGAGGGCGAAGCGGCCGAGGCGTTCAAGGCCAAGCTCGGCGAGTCGGTCCTGTTCCCGCATCGCCTGGGTGCGCCCGACGAGCTCGCCTCGATGGTCGTCGAGCTGGTCACCAACAGCTACATGAACGCGGAGGTCATCCGCGTCGACGGCGGCATCCGGATGCCACCGAAGTAGACCCGACACACCACTGGGGTAACCGCGCAGACCCACCACCGGCCCGATCCGGTGGTGGGTCTGCCGTTTGTTCACCGGTTCTTTGTGTGAAAGAACTTTCATTCGCGCCTCATGAAGGTGTCACGCCGACGCCGCAGAGTGGTCGCCATGAACGTTCCGCACGCGATCGATCGACTTCCGGATGACCCGGGCCCGGTGACGATGTACGCGACGCGCCCACCCGTGCGCACGATGACGCCGCCATCGCCGCCGCGACGCACCCTCACCGACGCCGACGGCAGCGCGCTGTCCCCCTGGGCGGCAGCCGGTCTCGTCGTCGTTCTCGGCGCCGGCGCGTTCGTCGGACATGCCGGGTGGACCGGAGAGTTGCCGTTCGACGCCGTCGTCACCCTGCTCGTCTTCCTCGTCGCGGTGTGGGCGTGGATCTTCTCGCCGCTGGATGACACCTATGTCGCGCTGGGTGGCGGTATCGCTCTGGTGGTCTTCGGCATCATCGACGCCAACACCTTCGCGGGCACCCTCGGCTCCGGCGTGATCTGGTTGCTGATCGGCGCTTTCGTGATCGCGGCCGCGGTCACGGCGTCAGGTCTGTCGGCTCGTGTGTCGGCGCGTGTCGTCCGCCGGGCCCGGACGCCTCGTCAGTTGGTCCATCTGATCACCGCGGCCCTGTTGCTGACCACGTTCGCGATCCCGGCGACGTCCGGCCGTGCGGCCCTTGCTCTTCCGATCTTTCTCGCTCTCGCCGCGGTCCTGCGTGACCGACCGCGCCTGGTGCTCTGCCTCGCGCTGGTCTTCCCGATGGTGATCCTCTTCTCGGCGGTGGGATCGCTTCTGGGCGCCGGTGCACACCTCATCACCGTCGAGATCGTCTCGGCCGCAACCGGTGGCGGGATCGGATTCCTGCACTGGGCGGTCCTCGGCATTCCCCTGGCCCTCGTGTGGTCGCACCTCGCGGCCGAGTCGGCACTGTGGTTGATGACCGATCACGCCGAGCGGGCACGTCCGCTGTGCGTGCCGCCGACCGCTCTCGCGACGACCGGCACGGTGACCTCCGGACCGCTCACGTCTGCACAACGACGGGTGTCCGTCATTCTCGGACTCGTTGTGGCGCTGTGGTGTTCAGAACCGCTGCACGGTGTCGACCCCGCCATCGTCGCGGTGCTCGGCGCGCTGGCCGCGTCGGCGCCGGCCGTCGGCGCGACGACGCTGGGCGCGGCGCTGAAGACCATCCCGTGGACGCTCCTGCTGTTCATGGCCGCCACCCTCGCGCTGGGGATGGCGCTCAACTCCAGCGGCGCCGCGGAGTGGCTGGCGGATCAGGCTTTCGGGTCCATCGCCGAGACCGGGCCGGCGGCGGCGATGGTGTTCGTCGTCGTCGCGGCGATCGTCTCGCTGCTCGCGCATTTGGTGATCCAATCCCGTTCGGCCCGTTCGGCGGTACTGATCCCGATCATCGTGGTGACCGCCCCGGCCGTCGGGGTCGACCCGGTCGCCGCGGCCTTCCTGTCCACCGCGGCCGCCGGGTTCTGCATCACTCTCACCAGCTCGGCCAAACCGGTCGCCATGTTCGCGGCGAGCGACGACGTCCCGGGTTACGAACCCCGACATCTGCTCACGATGTCGGCGCTGCTCGCGCCGGTGTCGCTGGTGCTGCTCCTCATCTTCGCGTTCTGGGTCTGGCCTTACCTGGGTCTGCCCCTGCTCTCGTCCTGACCGTCGCATCGCCGCGACCGTCCCGAATGTGCCTCCGGTGCGAGTTCCCGTCTCTTCATCAAGACCTTGTCCGATCGATCAACAGGAGTGCCGATGTCCGTCCGAGTTCCGCAACGAATCCTGGTCGCCCCGAGTGGTTTCAAGGAGAGCCTCGACGCCGTGTCGGTGGCGACCGCCATCGCCGCGGGGGTACGGCGCACGCTCCCCGGGGTGCGCGTCGACATCGCACCGATCGCGGACGGCGGGGAGGGAACGGCGCGCATCCTGGCGGCCGCGGGCAACGGGCGCCTCCACGAGCTGACCGTTTGTGGCCCCACCGGTGAGCCGGTGCAGTCGCATTGGGCCGAGGTCGGCGTCGGTCGGAACCGCATCGGCGTCGTCGAGATGGCTGCCGCCGCTGGATTGGCGCTCGTTCCGGCGGGGCAGCGAGATCCCGGTGCCACCACCACTTACGGAGTGGGACAACTGATTGCCGCGGCACTCGACGCGGGGGTGTCGGCGATTCTCGTCGGCTGCGGCGACTCGGGTACATGCGACGGCGGGGCCGGGGCGCTCCAGGCCCTCGGTGCGCGCGTCCTGGACCATGACGGTCACGAGATCGGGCGCGGTGGAAACGAACTGGCGCGCGCGGCGTCGCTGGACCTCACCGGCCTGCATCCGCGGTTGCGTGAGACCGAGGTGGTGGTCGCGGGCAACTCGCACAACGTCCTCTGCGGACCGAGCGGCGTCGCCCGCGTCTTCGGTCCGCAGAAGGGGGCGACGCCCGCACAGGTCGACTCGCTGTCGGCGGCGCTCGACGTCTGGGCGGACATACTGCAGCGGGATGGGCTGGCCGACATCGACTATCGGCAGGGGGTCGGGTCCGGCGCGTCGGGTGGACTCGGAGCGGGGCTGGCGGCAGCCGGCGGGAAACTGCGGTCGCGGTTCGACGCACTACTCGATTCCGGGCTGTCCGGCATCGACCTCGATCATCGGATCGGCAAGGCAGATCTGGTGATCACCGCAGAGGGTTCGATCGACTTCCAGACCCCGCGCGGCAAGGTGCCCGCGGAGGTGGCCCGCCGCGCCCAGTTGCGGGGTGTGCCCGTTGTCGCGCTGGCGGGTTCGCTCGGGCACGGTGCGCCCGCCGTCCACGACGTGGGGATCGGGGCGATCGCGTCGATCATCACGGTACCGATGCCGCTGTCGGAGGCGGTCGCCAACGGAGAGAAGCTCCTCGCCGACGCCGCCGAGCGCACCATGCGGATGATCCTCCTCGGCGCCGCGGTCTCCGCCCGGGCCGGGCAGCGGAAGCGGAAGAAGGCGGTCTGATCGCTGCGCAAACCCACCACTTTTCGGCATATCCACCCCCTTCAGACGGGGTGGATATGCCGAAAAGCGGTGGGTTTGCGGGTTCGGCCGCCGGTCCGGTAACGGCACCGGCGCACGGGTAGTCTTCGCGCGTGACCAACTCGCCATACCAGCCGGGGGACCCGCGATTCGGGCCACAACCGCAACCCGGGCAGTACCCGCCGAACGGCGGGTATCCGCCACCGAATCAGCCCTACGGTGCTCCGCCACCGAATCAGGGGCCTTACGGTGCGCCGCAGCCGTACCCGGGTCCGATGCCGGGCGGGATGTACCCGCCCGGGGCGCCGTTCCCGCCGCCACCGAAGAAGAAGCGCACCGGTCTGTGGGTCGCGCTGGGAATCGTCGGGGTGCTGCTCTTGATCGTGATCGCCGGTGGCGTGGCGCGGGTGCTGGTGTCGTCGGCGCAGGGAGGTGGGGTCACCGACACCAGTGACGTCGACGCCGGCGAGTGCATCGTCGTGACGGCGGAGCCGGAGACCCTCAAGGCCGACGAGGTGTCCTGCGGCGACACCGACTTCCACTACCTCGTCGCGGAGAAGTCCATCACGCAAGGACTCTGCGGTCCCAACTACTCGCGCTACTGGGTCGCGGGCGAGGAGGGCGCGCTCTGTCTGGCGCCGGTGTACCAGGAGGGCCGTTGTTACTACATTCCGTCGGCGACCGGTGGTACCGCGCTCGCCGACATTCGTGAGATCGACTGCGGGTCGCCGGTTTCCGGCGGAACGAACATCCGCGTGGACACCAAGGCTGCGGGGGAGCCCCAATGTCCCGACTCGGACGGGACCTACTTCGCGCAGAAACCGCGCCCCGTCGGCTATTGCTTCAGCGTGATCGAGTGACGATGGCGCACCGCGGGGTCTGAGCCGCGATGTGCGCGGGCTCGCCGCAAAGAAGAACTCCCACCGGCGGATTCGCCGGTGGGAGTTCTCAGTATGGTCGGGCTCAGAAGGCCGCTTCGTCGAGTTCCATGATGTCATTGTCGATGTTCTCGACGGTGACGCGGACCGAGGTGAGCAGCGGGAGCATGTTCTTCGCGAAGAAGCTCGCCACGGCGACCTTGCCCTCGTAGAAGGACTTGTCGGCGTCGGAGGCCCCGTTGTCGAGAGCTGCGAGGGCGACCTCGGCCTGGCGGAGGAGCAGCCAGCCGATGAGCAGGTCGCCGACGGCCATCAGGAAGCGGACCGAACCGAGTCCGACCTTGTACAGCTCGGTCGAGTTCTCCTGTGCCGCCATCAGATCGTTGGTCAGCGAGGCAGCCATCGCCTGCACGTCGTCGAGCGCCGTCTTCAGCAGTGCCCGCTCGGTCTTCAGCCGGCCGTTGCCCGCCTCGGAGTCGATGAAGCTCTGGATCTGCCCGGCGACGTGCGCGAGCGCCTGGCCCTTGTCGCGGATGATCTTGCGGAAGAAGAAATCCTGGGCCTGGATGGCGGTGGTGCCCTCGTACAGCGAGTCGATCTTCGAGTCACGGATGTACTGCTCGATCGGGTAGTCCTGGAGGAATCCCGACCCGCCGAGCGTCTGCAGCGACTCGTGACCGAGGGTGCCGTAGGCGCGCTCGGAGCCGACGCCCTTGACGATCGGGAGCAGCAGATCGTTGACGCGGTGGGCCATCTCGGCATCGGCGCCGGACACGATCTTCGCGGCGGCGGTGTCCTGGTGCGACGCGGTGTAGAGGTAGATCGCGCGCAGACCTTCGGCGTAGGCCTTCTGGGTCATCAGCGAACGACGCACATCGGGGTGGTGGGTGATCGACACGCGCGGTGCGGCCTTGTCGGTCATCTGGGTCATGTCCGCACCCTGGATGCGCTCCTTGGCGTACTCGAGCGCGTTCAGGTAACCGGTCGACAGGGTCGAGATGGCCTTGGTGCCCACCATCATCCGCGCGTGCTCGATGACCTCGAACATCTGCGCGATGCCCTTGTGGACGTCGCCGACGAGCCAGCCCTTGGCGGGGGTGCCGTGCTGTCCGAAGGTGACCTCACAGGTGGCGGACGCCTTGATGCCCATCTTGTGCTCGACGTTGGTGACGAAGACGCCGTTGCGCTCGCCGAGTTCGCCGGTCTCGAAGTCGAAGTGGTACTTGGGTACGAAGAACAGCGACAGACCCTTGGTGCCCGGGCCAGCGCCCTCGGGGCGGGCTAGCACCAGGTGGAAGATGTTCTCGGTCATGTCCTGATCGGCCGAGGTGATGAATCGCTTCACACCGTCGATGTGCCAGGAACCGTCTTCCTGCTGCACGGCCTTGGTGCGTCCGGCACCTACGTCGGAACCGGCGTCGGGCTCGGTCAGCACCATGGTGGCGCCCCAGCCGCGGTCGGAGCAGATGGCAGCCCACTTCTTCTGCTCGTCGGTGCCGTTGTTGTAGAAGATGTTCGCGAAGCCCGCGCCGGCGGCGTACATGAACACGGGCGGGTTGGCGCCGAGGATCATCTCGCCGATGGCCCAGTACAGCGAGCGCGGGGCCGGCAGGCCGCCGAGTTCCTCGGCGATGCCGATCTTGTCCCAGCCGCCCTCGACCAGGGCGTTGTACGACTTCTTGAACGACTCGGGGATCGTGACGGTGTGCTCGTCGGGGTCGAAGACCGGGGGATTGCGGTCGGCGTCGACGAAGGACTCGGCGATCGGGCCCTCGGCCAGCGCACGGACCTCGCGCAGCATGTCGACGGCTGTCTCGTGGTCGAGGTCCCCGAAGTCGCCGGACTCCAGTACCTTGTCGAGCTCGAACAGTTCGAAGAGATTGAACTGCAGGTCGCGCATGTTGCTCTTGTAATGGCCCATGGTTGTTCCTTGTCTGGTGTGGCCGTCTGCGATGGCGTCCTCGACCCGGTCCGATCGCTCACGGTTGTGCGCGTACCGGCCGGATGAGGGGGCTGTTCGGTCCGAGCTATGTTACTCGCCGGTAACCCTAGAATAGCCCCATATCCCCGCCGGATCAATCAGAAGATGTGTGATCTGCGCCGGTTGGCGCACCCGGAGCGCCGAGAAATCCGCAACGCCGGCGCAGGAACCGCGAGTACGTTCCAATGAACGAATGCGCAGACTGGTGATCGGACCCGCACGTGTCGGTGCGACAGGTTTCGTGAGCGTCGTGATCTCGATCGTCGCCCTGGCCGCCGGACTTCTGGTGGCTGTCGCCCCGGCAGACGCCGCGGCGACGCCCTCGTGGGACGGCGTGTATTCGTTGAAGCGGTTCGCCGCCTCGAAGACCGGAACGAGCCTCGCGGCCCGGCAGGCGGAGCCGGACTTCTCCGACGACTACACCTTCAGGACATCGTGCGACGGCGGTACGTGCGTGGCGACGGTGATCGACGGGCCGAAACCCGCGAATCCGACGCTGCCGCAGCCGCCGCGCTACACCTGGGAGGCAGGATCCTGGGTGCACCGCTATGACTGGGAATGGGACTGCTGGCAGGGCGCCGGTGCGCCGAAGGTGTGGCGCCCGGCGACGTCGATCGCGACCTACACCCCGCAGGGCGACGGCACGCTGAAGGGCGTGTGGCGGACCACGATCGACGGCGGGCCCTGCGACGGGACGGTCGTCATGAACGTCGCCGCATACCCGGTGACTCCGCCGGCGCCCGCCTGGAATCTGTCGTGATCGACGTCTTATAGCGCCGAGCGCAGGTACTCGAGATCGTCGGGGATGCCGTCGCCGGGCGTCTCCAGGATGACCGGTGCGCCCGCCGCCTCGGCGACCGCGACGAGCACCTCGGGGTCGATGTGGCCCGACGCGAGGTTGGCGTGACGGTCGCGGCCCGAGTCGAACTCGTCGCGAGAGTTGTTGAGGTGCACGAGATCGATCCGGCCGGTGATCTGACGAACGCGCTCGACGAGTCCGATGAGATCCTCGCCGCCGGCCCAGGCGTGGCAGGTGTCGAGGCAGAAGCCCGCCTGGTCGAAGTCGCCGACGGCCTCCCACAGACGGTCGATGGACTCGAGCGTGCGTGCCATCGCGTGATCGCCGCCCGCGGTGTTCTCGATGAGGATCGGGACGCCGAAGCCGCCCTTGTCGGCCTGGCGGTCGAACAGCTTGCGCCAGTTGGCGAATCCCTCGGCGCTGTCCTCCCCGTCGCGCAGATGCCCGCCGTGGACGACGAGCCCGAAGGCGCCGAGCTCGGCGGCGGCCGCGGCCTGCTGCTCGACGGCCTTGCGCGACGGCATCCGCAGCCGGTTGTTCAGACTGGCGACGTTGATCTGGTAGCTCGAGTGCACGACGACGTCGATGTCGGACTCACGGAACTCCGCCGCGCGCGGGTTCGGCTGCGGCTTCTTCCAGCTCTGAGGATCCGTGACGAACATCTGGAAGACATCGATCCCGAGCTCGGCGGCAGTGGCCAAGGGGTCGGCGTCCTCGCGAAGATGGGCTCCGATGCGCATGTGACAACGATAGTGGCCCACCCCGACACGCCGACGCCCCCGTCGTCGTCGATGAGTGGGACACGCCGGGTCGGACGCCGCCCTCGTTCAACCGGCTCTCCGCGGCGACGGGAGATCAGTCGCCCAGACAGGGCTCGGTCTCGATGGTGATCGGGACCCCGGCTGCGATGAGGAGTCGACACGGTGCCGCGCTGTCGTGATAGAGGTTCAGCCACTCGTGACCGCGGGTTCCGTCGGCGTACACCGCGTCGAGGGTGCGGTTGAGACGGGCCTCCGCCTCCTTGTTGATGATGTAGCGCTGGTCGCCATAGCGCAGGTAGCGATTGGGCACCGAGACCTCCTCAGGGGATCGACGCCCTCCAGTGTGATCCACAACACCCTGATCGGCGAGGCGTCCGGCGAAAACCGCTGGCGGAGACCGTTCGCCCGGGCTTGCGGCATCGGAAATGCTCAAATCCGACATGCCTGGCCGTCGGCTTGGCTCGCGAACAACAGATGGCCATTACACTGACGGCAGTTTAAGTGGGTGGTTGCCCTGCGGGGTGTGACGGGCGGGGTTGTGTCGGGTGAGTGTCGACGAGACGGTGGGCGTCCCGCAGCCGGGCAGACCCTCCAAGCGCGACGAGCGCGAGAGCGCCGAGACGACCACCTCCGACACCAAGGACTCTGTGGTGGCCACCGGTCGTGAGGACACCGACCGCGACGACACCGGACGCGCGGGTGTGGAACCGATCCTCGACGACCTGGCCGCCGCCGCCGAGATGGAAGCCGATCCCGAGAGCCGTCGCGATCTGACGATGGTCCGGCGCATCGCGATCGGTGCCTGGATCGTGCTGATGGCGGTGCACGTCGCCCTCTACGGTCTGGCCTTCGACCGCACGCGCCTGATCATCCTGATGTGTCTGGGACTCGCGGCTGCCTGTATCGGCCGGCGCAAGTTCATCACGATCCTCATCGACTGGGCGCCGTTCGCGCTGATCCTGATCCTCTACGACTGGACGCGCGACGTCGCGCGCATCGTCGACATGCCCACCCACTGGCATCTGGCGATCGATTTCGACGCCTGGCTGACCGGTGGGGTCAATCCCACGGCATGGCTGCAGGAGAACCTCAAGCAGGCGAGTCCGCCCTGGTGGGAGGTCATCGTCAGCATCGTCTACATGTCGTACTTCATCATCCCGTATGCCGTCGCGGCCGTGCTGTGGCTGAAGGATCGCGCCGCCTGGCGACGCTACGCGGCGTGTTTCGTGGCGACGACCTTCCTCGCCCTGGTCGGGTACACCCTCGTCCCCGGCGCCCCGCCGTGGGCCGCCGCGCGATGCACCGCGGCCGAGGTCCAGGACTTCCCGCGCGACCCGATCTGCATGTACTCGCCCGAGGCGCAGGAGCCCGGCGGTCTGCTCGGGCCGCTGGACAACGAGTACCCGGACGCCAATCCCTACGTCGAACGGATCTCGGCGCGCGGCTGGGGGTACCTCAACATCCACGCGGCGTCGAACCTCGTCGAGGTCGGGCAGGGCAAGTCCAACCTGGTGGCCGCGATCCCGTCGCTGCACGCGGGTCTGACGATGCTCCTCGCGCTCTTCATGTGGCCGCGGGTGAAGGCGCTCGGCAAGACCCTGTTCATGGGCTACGCCCTCGCGATGGCGTTCGCCCTGGTGTACACCGCCGAGCACTACATCTTCGACATCGTGCTCGGGTGGCTGCTGGCCGCCGCGGTGGTCGCGACCTACCAGATCATCGATCGCAAGATCTTGATCCCACGACAACGACGCCGAGCCGCCGAGGATGCAGCGTCGGAGTCGGGAGACGATCGGCGTCCCGATGACGCCAGGGCATCGACGACAGCATCGTGACCTCCTAATATGGCACCGTGAGCCGCCGCCGCAGAACCGGTCGTGGCGCCGTCGTACGGCGCCGCGCACTCGTTCTCCTGCTCGCTCTCGCCGTGATGCTCATGCACACGGTGGTGTCGGGTCATGGCGGGCCTTCCGGTGGCGAGAGCGGGATGTCCCACCATGCGGAGCATTCGGCGCTCACGGCATCGTCGACGATGACCTCAGCCCCGGAGATGACCGGAACCGACGACTGTGGTGAGCACTCGCACGACTGCGTCTTCATCCGTGCGGCCGGCGTCGATCTCCCGGCCGTGGTTCTCGTTCTCCTGCTCTGGTCGCTTGCGGCGCTTCCGCGGATCGTCGACACCGCTCGCCGTCGGACGACGATCCTGGGTCGTCCGCCGCCGTGGGCCATGTACTCCCATCTGCAACTACAGGTGATCCGCTGCTGAGTTGACCTCCGCGGACCGCTCGGTCCGTCGTGTCGTCATCTCTCCTCCCTCTCGGCCGGCGTCGCGCCCGCCGGGAACTCCGACAGCAGCAAGGAATGCACTCATGTACGTACACAACACATCTCGGCGCCGTATCCGGACGGCGGCAGGGATCGGCCTGGCCGCGGCGGCACTCATCGCAGTCGCCGGTTGCTCGCCCGACGAAACAGCGAGCGACGCCACCTCCGCCAACACCTCGGCATCGGTGGCGACGCAAGCTCCGGCGTCGGCCACTCACAACGAGGCCGACGTCGAGTTCACCTCGACGATGATCGGACACCATGACCAGGCCGTGGAGATGGCCGAACTCGTCGAGGGCCGGACGGACAATGCGGAACTGATCGCCCTCGCGTCGACGATCGAGAAGGCCCAGGACGCCGAGATCGAGCAGATGGAGAACCGTCTGCAGAGCTGGGGCGTCAGTACCGACGGCCTCGACGACGGCCACGAGAACATGGGCCACGGTGGTCACTCCGCGATGCCGGGCATGCTCAGCCCGGACCAGATGGCCGCCTTGCGGGACGCACGCGGTCCCGAGTTCGACCGGCTCTGGCTCGAGGGCATGATCCGGCACCACGAGGGCGCCATCGCGATGGCCGATGCGGTACTCGCCGACGGCGTCGACCCCGCGACGAAAACCCTTGCCCTAGAGGTCAAGCGCACCCAGCAGGCCGAGATCGACCAGATGAAGGGCATGCTCGGCCAGAGCTGAGCACCAACAGACGCGCCGGGGCGGTTGGGTCCGGAAACGGACGTCAACCGCCCCGACGTGTCGGAGGGTCACCTACGACAGGTGCAGGACGAGTTTTCGTAGCGATTTTGAGTTAGGACCGTAACTGTCCTAACTCGACGACACACTCGGATCATGAGTGAAACCGAATCGACAGCAGGACAACCCGATCAGACCAATATCACCGACTACGACGATCCGAATGCGCCGTGGAACCAGGCGTGGGATCAAGAGGATGGCATCGCCAACTGGAACGATGATGTGATCAAGGAGTTTCGGGAGAACGCGGGCAAGGTGGGCGGCGCTTACGCGGGCGCGGACCTCATCCTGCTCACCACCACCGGGGCCAAGAGCGGAAAGCCGCACACGGTTCCACTGGGGCCCTGTTACCGCGACGACACCATGTACGTGAGCTCGTTCATCGAGGACAAGTACCCGGCATGGTGGTACAACATCAGGGCGAATCCACAGGTCATGATCGAGTTCCGAAACAATACGCATCAGGGTACCGGCAAGGTGCTCGAAGGCGAGGACTACGACGAGTTCGCAGCCTGGGTGCTGGCCAACAACCCACTGCTGGCGGACTTCCAGTCCAAGGTCGACCGCCCCATCCCGCTGGTCGTGCTCACCATCGCCGCCAGTTGATCATCGGCAGCCTCGGGGCAATCGCCCCGAGGCAGTGGTCGAGATCAGCCGCGCCGCAGCGGCAGACGCATGAGGTACACCTGATAGCCGATGGAGACCGAGTAGGTGAAGTAGAGGGTGCTGCCCTTCGACCACGGGTGGATGTACGGCGCGTAACCCGTGTACGGGTCCACCGAAGGTGCGACGATCTCACCGGAAGTCCATGGGCCCCAGGGGTTGTCGGCGGTGCGCAGCGTCACGCCGACGTCCTGGCTCGCCAACGAGATGTACTTGCCCAGATAGTCGTTCCACTGGACCGACATCTCGCCCGTCGGGGCGCCCATCACCGGGGTGGCGGCGTCGGGGTTGTTCGGAACCCAACGGCCGTACGAGAAGTACTGCCACTTGCCGAGATTCTCGATGTCCTTCTCGTCGACGCGCGCGAGGTAGACACCGCCCCAGCGGCCGTCGGGTGTGCCGTAGTAGTAGACGGTCTTGCCGACCTTCAGGAAGGCGCCCATCTGGAACTTCTTGTTGCCGCCGCCATTGGGGCGGAACGCACCGACCGAGCGCCAGTTCTCGCCGTTGTCGGTGGAGGAGACGAGGCCCGCCCAGTTGGTGGTCCAGATGCCGGGCGAATCCCACCGTTTGACCGACATCACGGTCATGTACTGCTTGCCGTTGGCGGCCACGCCGGCGGTCGGGATGATCGTGATCTCGCGGCGGACGTTCGGCTTGAGCAGGCGCTTGGCATGACCCGGCCGGCCGGCGTGCGAGGTGAACGTCATGCCGTCGGCCAGGTGGCGGTCCGTGCTGCGCAGCAGGACGTTGGACCGCCAGTAGTAGAGCTCGCCGTACAGGAGGGACCACCCGTTGAACGACTGGGTGTCACCGAACGCCGTGAGGATCTCACCTCGGCCGTTGTCCCACATGACACCGAGATCGGTACCGACAATGTTGAACCGTCCGATGGTGTCGTTCATCGCGAACGGCCCCGTCAATCGGTTGACGATGGTCGCCGGACCGTTGGCGTAGCGGGCGGCGTGGGCGGGGGAGGCGGCCAGGGTCGTCGTCAGGGCCAGAGCGAGCAAGGTGACGACAAGACCCAGGAAAAGCCGTGCGAGGCGCCGTGTCATGGCCGTGACCTTATCAAGACCTGAGAGATATGTGTGAGGTCCGCTACGGTGCCCGACCACCGCGAACAGTCGTGTCGAACTCAGGCTTCGCGATAGCGCTCCGAGGTGTCCACGGTGGTGAAGTCGATCTGCGCGGCGGCATTGTTCACCGCGGTCACGAGCGCGGTCCCGAACATGCCGTCGGCGTCGTAGAGTCCCGCGTTGCTGACCGAGACGCCGTCGTCCTCGATGTGGACGTCGGCCTCGACCCCGACCCGCTCACCCGACGGCAGACGGCTCAGGGCGACGGTCAGATCGCAGTTGATGAAACCGATGCCGGTGCTGCCCCAGTTCGACACCAGGCTCGCGGACTCGGCGCTGACGACCGCCCGCTGGAACGGGGTGAGCTTCTCGCCCGCCACGATGGGTGCGGCCCGCGACCACATCCGTTTGCGGTGCCCGTTCTGGTGATTGCCCATGTCGCGCTCCCATTCGCCGACGGCGTCGTCCGCGGCATCGGAGGCGAACCGGGGGGACAGGTCGTCGTCGGAGGCGATCTCGGGTGGGTGGAAGGTGACCGCGTCCGCGGGGCGATGCCACCGCTGCCCGGGCGGGTTGGTCGAGGTGCGCAGGAACACCGTCGTGCCGCGCGCGACGAGCACCTCATCCGCACCTTCGGGGTGTTGGACCACGTCGACGTCGACGACCCGGATTCGTCCGCCCGATCGGACGATTCGGACCCGGGTGGAGGTGACGATGTCGCGCGCGGCCTTGAAGAGGTCGATGGTGCACCGGGCGGGTACGAACTCATCATCACCGAACTCGGTCTCGACCGCCCGCGCGGCGAGGCCGCACACCGCCGGTCCGTTCAGGGTGCCGGGCGCCCACAGGCTGGCGGCGAAGGGTGTCGGCCGGTATCGGAGACCGGCTTCGGGCCGGCCGGTGTCGGAGATCGGCTCGAAGAACGCGATGTTGGTCATCGTTACTTGTTACCCCGTTGTTCATCTGCGTCGGCGATGCGGTCGGGTTTGTGCCGCTCCTGAGCGAATAGCGCGCCGGATCCTGCTGTGCCGGATAACCTCCCACCATGACTTTCGCCACGGTGTACACCAAGCACTTCCCCGACGAACTGGTCGGTGCCGTCCGCACGGCACTCATCATCACGTCGATCGTCGGCATCGTGATCGGGGTCGTCGCGATCCTGTGGCCGGGGCCGACCATCGTCGTCCTCGCCATCCTGTTCGCGATCTCGCTGATCATCGCCGGCATCTTCCGCATCTATCAGGCCTTCGCGGCGTCGTTCCTGAGCACCGGGGTCCGGGTGATGCTCGGCATCGTCGGCGCGATCGTGCTGCTGGCCGGCGTGATCGCACTGTTCAGTCCCGGCGACGCCGTGTGGCTGCTGGCCGTGTTCATCGGCATCGGCTGGATCTTCCAGGGAGTCGCCGACCTGTACGCCGCGATCACCAAGTCCGGGCACGCGCCCACCTGGTTCCTGATCCTCTCCGGCATCATCGCGATCATCGCGGGCATCGTGATGATGGTGTTGCCCGCGTTCTCGCTCGAGGTGCTGGCCTGGGTCGGCGGCATCATGCTCGTCGCGCTGTCGATCGCCACGCTGCTCACGCTGCCCAAGAAGGTCGAGCAGCCGGCCACCGGGGAGCCCGCGGTCTGACCCGGAACTACGAAAGAGCCCGGTGCGCCCGGAGTGAGCCCTCTAACTGCTCCCTGAGGAGGCCGGAGCTTGCGAGCGTCACATCTTTGCTCCCTGAGGAGCGAGCTTGCGAGCGTCACGAAGGGTCCTGGTGAGATGCGTCGCCAACCCTTCGTGGCTCGTCGCTTTCGCTCCTCGCACCTCAGGGAGCAGGGGCTGTGACCTGCGGTTATGCGGTCCCTTCGGATCAGCGCGGCCAGGGAGCGATCGGGTTCCCCTGCCAGCGGGTGTGGGCCGGGACCACGTCGCCGCGCATGACCAGCGATGCCGGCCCGACGGTCGCCGAGTCGCCGAGTCCGGACGCCGGTAGGGCGACGCAGTGCGGGCCGAGGGTCGCGCCCGCCCCGAGCGTGACACGGTCGATGGCCATGACCCGATCGTGGAACAGGTGGGTCTGCACGACGCAGCCGCGCTGCACGGTCGCGCCGTCGCCGAGGGTGACGAGGTCGGCCTCGGGGAGCCAGTAGGTCTCGCACCAGACGCCGCGGCCGATCTTGGCGCCGAGCATCCGCAGCCACAGGTTGAGGATCGGCGTGCCGGTCGCGGCGTTGGCGAACCACGGAGCCGCGACTGTCTCGACGAAGGCGTCGGACAGCTCGTTCCGCCACACGAACGAACTCCACAGCGGATGTTCGCTCACCGTGATGCGGCCGACGACCAGCCATTTCGCCGCCGCCGCGGTGACGCAGGCGATCGCGCCGACGACCAGCAGGAGCAGACCGCTCACCGCTGCCGCGAGCCCGTAGTGCTCATGGACGGCCACGTACTGCAGCGCGAGCAGTAGTCCGACGCCGAGCCCGAACGAGACCATGACCGGCACGAGGCGCAATGTCTCGATCAGCGAGCGGGCGACCTTGAGCGTCGCCGGCGGGTCGAAGGTGCGCGAGGTGTCGATCTCGGCGGCGGTGCGGCGCAGGCGGACCGGTGGGCTGCCCAGCCAACTCGAGCCCGACTTGGCCCGGTCGGGCGTCGCCGACAGCACGGCCACCAGACCGTTCTTGGGGACCTTGCGCCCGGGGCCGGTCATGCCGGAGTTGCCGAGGAATGAGCGCTTGCCGATCTTCGCCTCGTCGATGTGCAGCCAGCCGCCGCCGAGTTCGTACGACGCGACCATCGTGTCGTCGGCGAGGAAGGCGCCGTCGCCGATCGTGGTGAATCGGGGGAGCACGAGCGCGGTCGAGATCTCGGTTCCCTCGCCGACCTTCGCGCCGAGGATGCGGAACCACGTGGGGGTCAGCAGGCTGGCATACAGCGGGAACAGATACGTGCGGGCCGCGTCGAGGAGGCGTTCGGTGATCCAGACCTGCCAGCCGACGCGGGACCGGACCGGGTGATACCCGGTGTGGAGCCCGATCGAGGCGAGCCGGACCAGGACCGCGGTGATCGCCGCGAACACGAACAGGCTCGTCACGGTGGCCACGGGTAACAGGATCAGCGCGCGGATCCCGACGTCGCGCAACCGGTCCGCGGTCAGCGCCCAGGCGCCGATGACGGCCAGGCCCGAGGCCAGCGAGAGCAGGGGGATCGCGGCGAGCCCCAACGACGACAGTCCGTAGATGGGTACCCACCACGTCGCCCGCGGGGGCCGGTGGTCGGGCCAGGGATGCTCGGCCTTGCCGATCTTCACCGCGGGCGACCCGGCCCAGTGCTGCCGGGCCTTGACCCGCCCGAACACCGCCGAACCCGGGGCGACGACCGCGTCACGTCCGACGACCGCACCAGGGGTGAGCGTCGACCGGGCGCCGATCGACGCGCCGCGTTTGATGGCGATCTCGCCGATGTGGACGTCGTCGCCGTCGATCCACCATCCGGAGATGTCGACCTCGGGTTCGACGGACGCGCCGTCCCCGACCGTGAGCAGTCCGGTCACCGGTGGGATGGTGTGCAGGTCGACGCCGCGCCCGATCGACGCCCCGAGAGCCCGCGCGAGGTAGATCATCCACGGCGCACCGGACAGGTTGGCGGCACCGCTGGCGTCGAGGAGTCGCTCGGCCACCCACAACCGGACGTGGACGCTCCCGCCCCGCGGATGAACGCCCGGAGCGACCCCGGCGAGGAGCACCCGCGCACCGAGCGCCGCGATGCACATGCGACCGGGCGGGGTGATGAAGATCAGGAACGCCGCGAGCAGGACCCACCAGTTGATCTCGACCAGCCACTCGACCGTGCGATCCATCCGGTCGGCGACGAGCAGCGCCACGTTGTTCGCCACACCGAGCCATGTGGCCCACTGCAATCCGGTGAGCGTCGTCAGCGGGATGGTCAGCAGGAGCTGCGCCAGCCCGGCCGAGCGTGGGGTCGGTTCGACGAGGCGTTCATCGATGCTCGTCGTCGGGCGGCGGGCGTCGAGCATCTCGGCCATGGACCCGAGGCGCGGACGGTCGTAGAGATCGGCCACCGAGATGTCGGGGTAGCGTTCCCGCACCGCGGTGACGAGCTGGGCCGCGGCCAGTGATCCACCGCCCTCGGCAAAGAAGTCGACGTCCGGGCTGGAGACGGTCATGCCGAGGACGTCGGTCCACAGCTGCGCCAGCCACAGTTCGGTCTCGCTGAGTTCAACGTCGTCATCCACTGGTCTGTCGCTGCCCGGCAGGGGCCAGGGCAGCGCATCACGATCAACCTTTCCCGAAGTGCGCGTAGGCAATTCGTCGACGAGGGCGAGGGTGGGGACCATCGCGGCGGGCAGCTGTCGCCGCAGCTCGGCGTGCGCCTCGGCGACGTCGAAGCCGGGATCGGCCGACACGAGATAGCCGACGAGCAGACTGTTGCCGGCCGCGGACTTGCGGACCGCGGCTGCGGCTCCGCTCACGCCGGGCAGGTTCTGCAGAGCGTTGTCGATCTCGCCGAGTTCGATGCGCCGTCCGCCGACCTTCACCTGGTCGTCGGCGCGGCCCATGAACAACAGGCCGGCGGTGTCCAGGCGCACGAGATCGCCACTGCGATAGGCGCGTTCCCAGCCGAGCGTGGGCATCGGTGCGTACTTCTCCGCGTCCTTCGCGGGATCGAGGTAGCGCGCCAGGCCGACGCCGCCGATAACCAGTTCGCCGACCTCGCCTTCGGCCACCGGTTGGCCCTGGGCATCGACGACCGCGAGATCCCAACCGCGCAGCGGCAATCCGATACGGACCGGGCCGTCGCCGCCCAGCGGGGCGGCGCACGCCACGACCGTCGCCTCGGTGGGGCCGTAGGTGTTCCACACCTCGCGACCTGTGACGGCGAGCCGGTCGGCGAGCTCGGGCGGGCAGGCCTCGCCGCCGAAGATCAACAGCCGCACGGCTTCCAGCGCCTCCGGCGGCCACAGGGATGCCAGCGTGGGAACCGTCGACACGATCGTGATGTCGCGCGCCACCAACCACGGACCGAGGTCCATGCCGCTGCGGACCAGCGAGCGCGGTGCGGGCACCAGGCACGCGCCGTTGCGCCACGCCAGCCACATCTCCTCGCACGAGGCGTCGAACGCGACCGACAGTCCGGCCAGGACACGGTCGTGCGGGCCGATCGGGGCGTCCGGCAGGAACATGGCCGCCTCGGCGTCGACGAACGCCGCCGCGTTGCGGTGGGTGACCGCGACGCCCTTCGGCTTGCCGGTGGAACCGGAGGTGAAGATGATCCACGCGTCGTCGTCGGGTGTGGGGCGGGCAGGAGATTGCGCGGGCGTCGACGCCGGTTTCGTCGAACGGGGTCCGTCGGCGTCGACGATGGCGTCGACCTCGGCCTCGCCGAAGACGAGCTCGGCGCGTTCGTCCGGGTCGTCGGCGTCGACCGGCACATACGCGGCGCCGGCATAGAGGGTCGCCAGGATCGCGACGTACAGGTCCCGCGACCCCGACGGCATCCGGATGCCGACCCGGCTTCCCCGCCCGACGCCGACCTCGCCGAGACGTGCGACCGTGCGGCGGACCACGGCCAGCAACTGGCCGTAGGTGAGGGTCATCTCGCCGTCGTCGATGGCCGCGGCATCCGGGTGTGCACGCGCGGTGGCGGTGAGCACGTCGCAGAGGGTGCGCGGCGGGTCTGCCTGTGCAGACAGGAGGAATTGAGGTGGAATGGGCACCTAAACGGCACCTGCCGGGCGCATCCGCGATCTGGTCACGAGTCCGAGAATATAGCCGACGAAGGTGACCGAACGACCTCGACACCATGAACGGCGACCCCGACGAACGGACTGAAACGGACGCTCCCGGGGTGTACGTTCGGGCACAGGAGGAATCTGATGCCCATCGTTCATCACCGTCGGCCGAGCCTGCGGTCGTTCCCCATCTGGTTCGGTGCGCGTGCGCTGCTGAAACCGACCCTGGCGCTGTGGCCGGTCAACAAGCAGGGGCTGGCGGGGCTGTTCCTCATCGACCGCATCTTTGCCGTTGGACCCAAACCCCGCGGCGTGGTCCGTGAGCAGCTGGTCCTCGCCGGGCGACCCGCCGAGCTGATCATGCCGGTCGGACCGTCCCGCCGGGACGGCGACACCGCGATGCTCTACCTGCACGGCGGGGCCTTCGTGGTCTGCGGGCTCGGCACCCACCGATCGATCGCCGCGCGGATGGCGCGGGCGTGTGAGGTGCCGGTGTTCGCACTCGAGTACCGGCAGCTGCCGAAGGCCGGTGTCGGGACGTCCGTTGTGGACGCGGTCGACGCCTACGCGGAGCTGATCAACGAGCGTGGCTTCCGACGGGTGATCGTCGCCGGTGACTCGGCCGGCGGTTTCCTGGCCGCGAAGGTGGTCGAGGCCGCCGCAGCCCGCGGCCTGCCCACACCCACGGCGCTGATCGGGTTCTCGCCGCTCCTCGACATGGACCTGGGGGTCCACCCGGACCGTTCGAGTCGATCCGACGCCTATCTGCCCAAGTCGAAGATGGCCCGGCTGGCGCCCCAGTTCGACCAGGGGCCCGTCCAGCTGACCGGTGTGCGCCGCATCGCCGACGCCGATCTCACCTCGTTCCCGCCGACCGTGCTGGTCGCGGCCGAAGGTGAGATGCTCGAGCCCGACGTCATCGACCTCGTCGAGTCGCTCGACGCTGCGGGCGTCACGGCCGTGGCGCACCTCTACGCATGGCAGGTGCACGCCTTCCCGGTGTTGAGCGCCCGCCACCCGGAGACCCTGGACGCGGTCGAGGTGACCGCGGCCTTCGCCGCCGAAGCGATCCGAGAGGGCAAGAGCACTGACGAGCGAACGGGCAAACGGGCCGGCTGACGGGGTGAGTGCCCCGAACCCGGCGACTCCGGATGCGGTGAACCCGGGGCAGTCGTACGCCGACGAGCTGGAGACCAGACCGCCAGGCGCAGTGGACGCCCGATTCACCCTCGCCGCCGAACGAACGCTGCTCGCCTGGGTCCGGACCGCACTCGGCTTCATGGCGGCCGGTATCGCGGTGGTCTACCTCGCTCCCGACGAGACGACGCCGATGGTCGACATCACGCTCGGCGTCGTGATGGTCGGACTCGGTGCCTCGCTGGCGGTTCTCGGGGCCTGGCGGTGGCGACGGACCACGCGAGCGCTGACCTCCGGTGGCGAGATGCCGGGGCCGACGCAGGTCATGCTTGTGGTCGCTGCGATAGTGGTGGTGGCCGTCCTCGTCGCGGTTGCCATGGTGATCCAGTCCTGACCTGCGCTCCACAACGGCACGCTGCCCATGTCGGCGGCCGCGACCATCAGCTGTCCACCACTGCAGGAGATCATCGTGACCACCGGCCCCGACTTCTCGCGGAGCGCGCAGACGTTCTCGATGACGCTGACCATCGTCGGCGCGACCATCCTCATCTTCTGCATCGGCTGGCTGACGGTCGGCTGGTGGCAGGACGGCCGGTGGTTCTGGGTGGCCGTCGGGATCGCCGTGGTGATCGTGAACGTCGTGTTGATCGCCATGCAGCTCCGGCGCCGCCTCGGTGAGCGGGTCAAGGACGCCGACGATCGCCCCCGGCGCCGCGGCCTGATCGACAACTTCGACGACCTCGACGACTGAGCTCACCCCTGCTCCCTGATCCGAGAGAACGACATATCCATTGCTCCCTGAGGTGCGAGGAGCGCTAGCGACGAGCCACGAAGGGCCTGGTGAGACACCTTGCGAGACCCTTCGTGACGGCCTCCGCAGGCTCCGGCCTCCTCAGGGAGCGGTGGTTGGGCTCGCTTCGTTCGCACCTCAGGGAGCAGGAAACCGGGCCGCGTCTGCCACCGCTCCCTGAGGAGCGGGCGGAGCTTGCGGAGGCCGCGTCACGAAGGGTCACGCCGTCAGCGAATCCGAGTCCTCGGGGTCGTCCTCGGCGAACTGCGTCCGGTAGAGCTCGGCGTAGCGTCCGTTGCGTGCCAGGAGCGTCGGATGATCACCGCGTTCGACGACGCGCCCGGCTTCGAGCACGACGATCTCGTCGGCGGCCCGGATCGTCGACAGCCGGTGCGCGATCACGATCGAGGTCCGTCCCTCGAGGGCCTCGCCGAGCGCCGCCTGGACCGCCGCCTCCGACGTGGAGTCGAGATGTGCGGTCGCCTCGTCGAGGATGACCACCGACGGTTGTGCGAGCAGCAGGCGGGCGATCGTCATGCGTTGGCGTTCACCGCCGGACAGCCGGTAACCGCGTTCGCCGACGACGGTGTCCAGTCCGTCGGGCAGCGAGCCGACCAGCTCGTCGAGCCGAGCCCGTCGCAGTGCGTCCCAGATCTCGTCATCCGACGTGTTCGGCTGGGCGAGCACGAGATTCGCCCGGATGGTGTCGTGGAAGAGGTGGCCGTCCTGGGTGACGAGACCGACGGTCCGATGGACCGATGCGGTCTGCAGTTTCCGGATGTCGACTCCGGCCAGCTGAATCGAGCCCTCGTCGACGTCGTAGAGGCGGGTCGCGAGACTCGCGATGGTCGACTTGCCGGCACCGGAACTGCCCACGAGAGCCACCATGCTGCCGGCCGGGACGTCGAGGTCGACATGGTGCAGGACCGTCGTGCCGGCCCGATTGTCGAGCTGGGCAACCTCTTCCAGCGATGCCAGCGACACCTTGTCCGCCGCCGGATAGGCGAAGGACACGTCGTCGAATCGGACGGACACCGGCACGGGCCGCCCGCTCTCGGTGCCGGGCACCGGTACCGCGTCGGGTGCGTCGGCGATGAGGGGTTGTAGGTCCAGGACCTCGAAGACGCGCTCGAAACTGACCAGGGCGCTCATGATCTCGACGCGTGCGTTCGCCAGGGCCGTGAGCGGCGCGTACATCCGGGTGAGCAACAGGGCCAGTGAGACGACCGCGCCCGCGGACAGATGATCCTGTACCGCAAGCCATCCGCCGAGCCCGTAGACCAGGGCGAGGGCCAGCGCCGACACCAGCATCAGCGTCGTCATGAAGTACGCCTGCAACATCGACCGCCGTACGCCGATGTCGCGGACCCGGTCGGCGCGGTCGGCGAACTCGCGCGACTCGAGATCGGGGCGCCCGAACAGTTTCACCAGCGTGGCGCCGGGGGCGGAGAAGCGCTCGGTCATCTGCGTGGACATGCGGGCGTTGTGCTCGGCGGCCTCGCGGGAGAGCGCGGCCATGCGCCGGCCCATCCGCCGCGCCGGTATCACGAAGACCGGCAGCAGGATCAGCGCCAGCAACGTGATCTGCCAGCTGATCGCGATCATGACGCCCAGCGTCAGGGTGAGGGTGACGATGTTGGACACGACGCCGGACAAGGTGTCGCTGAATGCCCGCTGGGCGCCGATGACGTCGTTGTTGAGCCGGCTCACCAGGGCCCCGGTGCGGGTGCGGGTGAAGAACGCGATCGGCATCCGCTGCACGTGGTCGAAGACAGCTCGCCGTAGGTCGAGGATGAGACCCTCCCCGATGTTCGCCGACAGCCACCGGACCCCGATTCCCGCGGCGGCCTCGGCGACGGCGATCAGCGCGATGGCGACCGCGAGTCCGACGATCATCATCTCCGAGCCGCTCTCGGTGATGACGTTGACGACGCGACCCGCCAACAGCGGGGTCACGACGGTCAGCACCGCGGTGAAGACCGACAGCAGGAGGAACCATCCGATCCGGCGTCGGTGCGGTCGGGCGAACCCACCGATACGGCGAAGTGTCACCCGGCGGTCGCCCCGTAATCGCTTGCTGCTGGGCTGGGTGGAGGACTTGTACATCATGTCCCAGGCCACGGACTGCATACTCATGCCGTCCACGGTAGAACTTAAACCCAACTTGAGGTCCAGCTTGTTCGCTGCCAGAGGAATCCCGAGTGCGAACATGCTGGGTCGCCCCGGCCGGCTGAGGTCCCGTCCGGCTCCCGACGTCGGCGTCTGTCCGCATGCTCTACGTTGGTATGCGAGGTCACACGACGATGGGGCCGACTCCGCAGACCGGCCCGCGCCGGCGGGTGAGGGCCGGTGGCAAAGGAGCGATGGACATGGCAGAACTCAAGCTCGGTTTCAAGGCATCGGCGGAGCAGTTCGATCCGCGCGAGCTGGTGGAGATCGCGGTCGCGGCTGAAGAGCACGGCATGGATTCGGTTGCGGTGAGCGATCACTTCCAGCCCTGGCGGCACAACGGCGGCCACGCCCCGTTCTCGCTGGCCTGGATGGCGGCGGTCGGCGAGCGCACCAAGCGCGTGCAGATCGGCACCTCGGTGATGACCCCGACCTTCCGCTACAACCCCGCGGTCATCGCGCAGGCCTTTGCCACGATGGGCTGCCTCTACCCCGGACGCATCATGCTCGGTGTCGGCACCGGCGAGGCGCTCAACGAGTACGCGACCGGTTTTCAGGGAGAGTGGCCGGAGTTCAAGGAACGCTTCGCGCGCCTGCGCGAGTCGATCACGCTCATGCGCGAACTGTGGACCGGGGAAGAGGTCAACTTCGACGGCGAGTACTACCACACGCAGGGCGCCTACATGTATGACATTCCCGAGCAACCGATCCCGGTCTACGTCGCCGCCGGCGGGCCGGTCGTCGCCCGCTATGCCGGGCGTGCCGGCGACGGTTTCATCTGTACCTCGGGCAAGGGTCCCGAGCTCTACACCGAGAAGCTGCTACCCGCGGTCGCCGAAGGAGCGGCAAAGGCCGAGCGCGATGTCGACACCATCGACAAGATGATCGAGATCAAGATCTCCTACGATCCCGATCCCGAACTGGCGCTGGAGAACACCCGGTTCTGGGCCCCGCTGTCGCTGACCCCGGAGCAGAAGCACAGCGTCAACAGCTCGACCGAGATGGAGCGGCTGGCCGACGAGCTGCCGATCGAACAGGTCGCCAAGCGGTGGATCGTGTCCTCCGACCCCGACGAGGCTGTCGAGAAGGTCAAGTTCTACACCGACGCCGGACTCAACCACCTCGTCTTCCACGCCCCCGGCCACGACCAGCAGCGCTTCCTGGAGAACTTCGAACGCGACCTCGCCCCGCGCCTACGCAAACTCGGCTGATCACGAAAACCCCTGCGCAACAGCGGCGTCGAGCATCTCGAGCACTCGTCGAACGGGCGGCAGGTCGAGTCCGCTCTGTCGTACCCGGACCCGCACCTCGCGTGCGGGCGTCGGGTCGACGATGGGAACTGCCGTGACGCCGGGCGGCAGGTCGACGAGCGCGAGCCGGGGGACGACGGTGAGTCCGACCCCGGCCGCGACGAACCGTATCGCGGTCGGGTAGTCCTGGGTCTCGACGCTGAAGTCGGGTACGAAACCGACCGACGTACATGCGTCGAGCACTGCCTGCCGGCAGGGTCCCCGCGCCACGTCGTTGTCGACCCACGGCACCTGGGACAGTTCGCGCAGGGTCACCGACTCCAGCGCCGCCCATGCTGAATCCACGGGTACGACAGCGGAATACGGGTCGGTGGTCAGCCGGCGTCCGACGAACCCGGCCACGTCCGCGGACGGGCGTTGACTGTCCTCGACATAGATCTCGATGTCGGGTGCCGCCGACGACGGGCCCATCAGCTCGATGAGGCGGAGATCCAGTCGCAGTCCGGGGAATTCGCGCGAGATGGTGGCGACGATCGGCGGGATCCAGGTGGCGCCCGCCGAGGCGAAGTAGTTGATGCGCAGCTGACCGAGTCGGCCGTCGCGCAGCTCCGAGATCAGACCGTCGATACGGGCGATCTGCTCGAAGACGGTGTCGGACTCGCGGGCCAGGATGGTGCCGGCCTCGGTGGGCACGATGCCGCGACCATCTCGCTCCACCAGCGACAGCCCGGTCTCGCGCTGCAGGGTGGCGATGTGCTGGCTGACCGCTGACGGCGTGTATCCGAGCGAGGCCGCGGCTCCGCCGATGGACTGTTCGCCGATGACCGAGCGCAGAACCCGAAGGCGGTGGATGTCGACCATGGGGCGACGATACCGCGGCGACAGTGCAGCGGCGCTGAAATGAAAGGAACAAGTATTCACTTGTCCTGAAGTTCCGGATGAGTGAATCTGGAACACATGTCCTCGCGCCCGACACCGGCATCGGCTGGGTCCGCCACCGCATCCCTGCCGGCTCTGGCCGCCGTCGTCACCGTCGTGCTGTGGGCGTCGGCGTTCATCGGCATCCGCGCGCTCGGCGACACGTTCTCGCCGGGTTCCATGGCGTTCCTGCGGTTGCTGGCGGCGGTGATCCCGCTGACGCTCATCGTGATGGTGGTACGTCTGCGCGCACGGACAACCGGGGCGCCGGCCCGTCCGCTGCTACCGCGCGGCCGTGCGCTCGCCCTGGTGACGGCGTACGGGGTCGCCTGGTTCGCGGGTTACACCGTCCTGTTGAACTGGGCCGAACGCCACCTCGACGCCGGGACCGCGGCGCTGCTGGTGAACCTGGCGCCGATCCTCGTGGCCGTCGCCGCGGGACTGTTTCTCGGAGAGGGGTTTCCGCGTCATCTCGTGATCGGTATGACGATCGCCTTCGCCGGTGTGGTGCTGATCGCCGCCGGCGGGTCCGCCACCGCGGACGCGCACGCCGACTGGCTCGGCATCGTACTCGGGGTCGGCGCGGCGGTTCTGTACGCGACCGGGGTGCTGATCCAGAAGTCGGCCCTACGTACCGTCGATGCGCTGACCGCGACCTGGTTGGGCGCGGTAGCCGGCCTCGTGGCCACCGCGCCCTTCGCCCCCGTCGCCGTCACCGAACTGTCCGGCGCCGAGCCGGGGGCGATCTGGGCGGTGATCTACCTCGGGGTCGGGCCGACCGCGATCGCGTTCTCCACGTGGGCCTATGCGCTGGCCCGCACCGACGCGAGTGCGATGGCGGCCACCACCCTCGTGGTCCCCGCGATCGTCATCGTCCTGTCGTGGGCGCTGCTCGACGAGTTGCCCACCGGCGTCGGCATCGTCGGGGGACTCCTCTGTCTCGGTGGGGTCGCCATCGCCCGCCGATTGCTGCCGATGAGACCGCGTACGGGCCGGTCGGCGCGTAGCCTGGACGTGTCGTCGCCGACGATGACGCCCCCCGATACACGACGCGTTCCCGGCACGACCGCAACCGAGGAGACATCGCCATGCGCAAGTTCGTCGCCGGCCTTGCCATCGGCGGATCGCTGACTTTCGCCACGGCGGCAACGCTTCTGGCTGTCGACTCGGAGTCGCCCGCGGCGTCGCCCAGTGTGAACTGCGGACCGCTCGCCGGTTCCGGACCGATCCCCGGGTGTTCGTACCGCGTCGACGGGACCCGATTGCAGATCAGTCTCTACAACAATGCGACGCGCAATCCGGCGGTGGAATGCACCCTCACACCGAGCGGCGCTGTCCATCCCATCGCCGCCACCACGATGGGGCCGGGGGCGCGTGGGGTTCTCACGGCGTCGGTGTATCCGAATGTGCCGAGGACCTTCGTCGTCCATTGCCTCGGCGGCGGTGCGGGTGCCGACCGCGTGGACCGGCAGACCACGATCACCGCGCGCGCCGAGACGCCGGAGCCGGCGCGTACGACGCCTTCGGTCCGCCGTACGTCACCGGCGCCTGTCCCGTCGGCGCCTTCGACGTCATCCGAGCCGGAGGGCCCCGCCGAGATCACCACGACGCCTCCGACCACCGAGGACGCCGCACCGGGCAACGCCGTGACCACCACGACGACCACCACGACGGTTCCCGCCTCGTCCTGATTCGCTACGGTTTTCGCATGGATCGTGACCGCATGGTGGATGTCGGAGTCGGGCTGGTGTCCCGGTTCGGGGCCAAGACGCTGAGTCTGACGTCGGTTGCCCGGCACGCCGGAGTGGCGCGGGCGACCGCCTACCGGATGTTCGGCGGCCGCGAAGCGCTGGTCACGGCCATCGTGGAACGCGAGGTGTCGCTGCTGCGGGTCAAGTTGATCGAGTGGTCGGCGACCGCGCCCGACGCCGCGGGCAAGATCCATGCGCAGGTGGTGAACGTGCTGCCCTACATCCGCAACCACGACGCGTTGCAGTACGTGCTGCGCAAGGAGCCGGAGGAAGTGGTCCGCGCGCTCGTCGCCACCAACGATTCGGCCGGGCCCACGCTCATCCATCAGATCGTGTCGGAGGCCCTGCCCGATCTGGAACCCGAGATCGGGGACCAGCTGTTTCCCACCCCGCGGGGGGCCGCGGAGTTCCTCGTGCGCACCATCTACTCCCTCATGCTCATCCCCGACAGCTTCCTGAGTGACGAGCAGATCGCCGAACTGGTCGTGCGGGCGATCGTCCGAGACGACACCGAGAGCGGCGGCGCGCCGACGGGCGGCAACCGGCCGGGCCCGGCCCGATGACCGGCGAGCACGTGTCCGACGAAACCGCGATCCCCGTCGTGGGGATGCTTCGGCCGCGCTGGGGAGACCCGGCGCGCACGGCCGAACTGCCCGGCGCCGCGGCTGCGCTGGCCGGGGACCGGGAAGCCGACGCCGGCGCCGACCCGGACACCATCTCGCCAGCTCGGTCGACGGTCGATGCTGCTGTCCGCGAAGAGATCTCGGGTCTCGTCGGCGCCGACCACGTCTCCGACGCGGACGCGGCACGGGTGCAGCACACGCGCGGGTACTCCACCCCGGACATCCTGCGGTTGCGCGCGGGTGACGCCGACGACGCGCCCGACCTCGTCGTGTACCCGGGCGATCACGACGAAGTGGTCGCGATCCTGCGGTTGTGTTCGGAGCGAAGGATCGCGGTGGTGCCGTTCACCGGCGGGACATCCGTGGTGGGTGGGTTGACGCCCGACCGCGCCGGACTCGCCGGCGTGATCAGTCTCGACCTTCGCCGCCTCGACCGCGTGGTGGAGATCGACGAGATCTCCCGGACGGCGACCCTGCAGGCCGGTCTGCGCGGACCCGCGGCCGAGGCGCTCCTGCGCGAGAAGGGTTGGACCATCGGCCATTTCCCGCAATCCTATGAGGGCGCCGGGATCGGTGGATATGCCGCCACCCGTTCGGCCGGCCAGTCCTCGGCCGGATACGGGCGCTTCGACGAGATGGTCGAGGGTCTCGTGTTGGCGACTCCGCGGGGAACCATCGAACTCGGTACCGCGCCGCGGTCGGCGGCCGGACCCGACCTGCGTCAGCTGGTCCTCGGGTCGGAGGGCGTGTTCGGTGTCATCACGAGCGTGCAAATCCGTATCCGCCCGGCCCCGACGACCCGCGTCTTCGACGCCTGGCGGTTCGCCTCGTTCGCCGAGGGCGCGACCGCTCTCCGTCGGCTGGCCCAGGACGGTCCCCTGCCGACGGTTCTCCGGCTGTCCGACGAGGTGGAGACGGCGTTGAATCTCGCGGATCCCGCCGGCGCCGGGAGCGAAGCGAGCGGGCCGCATGACGCCGGCGCCGGGTGCCTGGTCGTCGCCGGGTATGAGGGTGCGGCCGACGAGGTCGCGCGCCGGCGTGACGCCGCGTCCGCGATGTTGATCGAGGCCGGTGGCCGCGCGCTCGGGGATGGTCCCGGGGAGGCCTGGCGGACAGGACGTTTCGCGGGGCCGTACCTTCGCGACCCGTTGCTCGATGCCGGGGTGTTGGTCGAGACGCTCGAGACCGTCGCGTTCTGGTCGCGGCTGCACGACGTGCGCGCCGCGGTGACGGCCGCGCTGACGGACTCGCTCACCGCGTCGGGTACGCCGCCGCTGATCATGTGCCACGTGAGTCACGTCTACGCGTCGGGTGCCTCGCTGTACTTCACGGTCGTCGCACCGTTCGCCGACGACCCGCTGGCGCAGTGGGCGGCGGCGAAAGTCGCGGCCAATTCCGCGATCCGGGCGTCCGGTGCCAGCATCACCCATCATCACGCGGTCGGGCGGGATCATCGTGACGCGTACCACGACGAGATCGGGCCCCTGGCCCTGGACGCGTTGCGGGCGGTCAAGGAGTCGCTCGATCCCGACGGTGTGTGCAATCCGGGTATTCTGCTCTGACGCCCGACTCCGGGACCGGGGTTGCCCGGCCCGTCCGCCACTATGCTGGGGCGCATGGCCACGGATAGAGTCCAGACCGCCGACGTCGACGGACCCGCGAGCGCGGATCAGATCGTCTCCGACCCCACGACCAGCATCTACATCGCCTCGGCTGAAGGCGAGACCGGTAAGTCCATCGTCGCGCTGGGGTTGCTGGCCCTGCTGTCGGCGACCGGCGGGCGGGTCGGGGTGTTCCGTCCGATCTCGCGGACGGCCGCGGAGGATCGTGATCCGATCCTCGATCTCCTCCTCGACTACGAATCGGCCGACCTCCCGTACGAGGACTGTCTCGGTGTCACCTACGAGGAGGTGCACAACGATCCCGAGGGCGCGGTTGCCGAGATCGTCGCGCGCTTCCACGCGATCCAGTCCCGCTGCGACCGCGTGGTCATCGTGGGTTCGGATTACACCGACGTCGGCACCCCGTCGGAGCTGAGCTACAACGCCCGGATCGCCGCGAATCTGTCGGCGCCGATGGTGTTGGCGATCAAGGCGATCGACCGGTCGCCGGAAGAGATGCACGGATTGGCCGAGGGGCTGATCGCCGAGGTGACCGCTGCCCATGCCACCCCCGTCGCCCTGGTTGCCAACCGGTGCGACCCCGACCGCCTCGACGAGATCCGGGACCAGTTGCGCAGCACCGGGATTCCGGCGCTGTGCCTACCCGAGGAGCCGGTGCTCTTCGCCCCCACGATGGGGGAGCTCAAGGAGGCGCTCGGCGCGACGATGTACAGCGGTGACGAGGAATTGCTCGACCGCGAGGCGCTCCGGGTGATGGTCGGTGGCATGACCGTCGAGCACATCCTGGAGCGGCTCACCGACGGCACCGTGGTCATCACGCCCGCCGACCGGTCGGATGTTCTCCTCGCACTCGTGAACGCCAACACCGCACAGGGTTTCCCGCGTCTCGCCGGCATCATCCTCAACGGCGGACTCAAACCGCACCCGATGATCGAGGCGCTGGTGAGCGGGTTGAAGCCGACCCTGCCGATCATCAGCTGCCCGCAGGGCACCTACGACACCGCGCGTACCGCCGCTCACACGCGCGGCAAGGTGGGGGTGGGCTCGGTACACAAGATCGAGGCCGCACTGGCGATGATGGAGACCCATGTCGATCCCGAGAAGGTCATGCGCAACCTCAACGTGTCGACGCCGACCGTGGTGACGCCGCAGATGTTCGAGTACCGGCTGATCTCCCGTGCGCGCGCCGACCGAAAGCACATCGTGTTACCGGAGGGCGACGACGACCGAATCCTACGGGCCGCCAACAGGCTTGCGCGGCGCAGCGTTGCCGACCTCACTCTGCTCGGTGATCCCGAAGCGGTGCGCGAGCGCTCCATCGAACTCGGACTCGACCTCTCCGACGTCACGGTCATCGACCCGGCCGAGTCGGAGTATCTCGACGAGTTCGCCCGCATCTACACCGAGCTGCGCAAACACAAGGGCATGGATCTGGAACGGGCACAGGAGAAGATGCGGGACGTGTCGTACTTCGGCACGATGATGGTGCACACCGGGCGCGCCGACGGGATGGTGTCGGGGGCGTCGCACACCACGGCCCACACGATCCGGCCGGCCTTCGAGATCATCAAGACCAAACCGGGGGTGTCCACCGTGTCGAGCGTGTTCTTCATGTGCCTGGCCGACAAGGTGCTCGCCTATGGGGACTGCGCCATCGTCCCGGATCCGTCCGACGAACAGCTCGCCGACATCGCGATCTCCTCGGCGCAGACGTCCGCGGCCTTCGGTATCGATCCCCGGGTCGCGATGCTGTCGTACTCCACTGGAACATCCGGATCGGGCGCCGACGTCGAGAAGGTCAAGACCGCAACCGAACTCGTACGCGAGCGGCAACCCGATCTGCTGGTCGAGGGGCCGATCCAGTACGACGCCGCGGTGGAACCCTCGGTGGCGAAGACCAAGATGCCCGACTCGCCGGTGGCCGGCCGTGCGACCGTGCTGATCTTTCCCGACCTCAACACGGGCAACAACACGTACAAGGCGGTGCAACGCAGCGCGGGCGCGGTCGCGATCGGCCCGGTGCTGCAGGGCTTGAACAAGCCGATCAACGACCTGAGCCGCGGCGCCCTCGTCTCGGACATCGTGAACACGGTCGCCATCACCGCGATCCAGGCTCAGCAGGAAGGTGTTGACCCACTCGCCGAGAACGTCGCCTCCGCCGAGGCCGAGGGTCCCCGATGAGCGGGGCGTCGGGTGCGGTGCTGGTGCTCAACGCCGGCTCGTCGTCGCTGAAATACCAACTGGTGCAACCGTCGGACGGCACGGTGATCGCGGAGGGCATCGCGGAGCGGATCGGCGACTCCGGTTCGTCGATGACACACGAACAGAATGGTGAGACGGTCACCGAGACATTGGGACTCGACGATCACCTCGCCGCGGTCCGACGCGCGGAGCGCTTCTTCGCCGACAACGGAACCGATCTGGCCGACGCGGGACTGAGCGCGGTCGGACATCGGGTGGTGCACGGTGGCCGGTCGTTCTACGAGCCGACGGTGGTGACCCCCGAGGTGATCTCGGAGATTGAGCGGATCTCCCCGCTGGCGCCGCTGCACAATCCGGCCAACCTGGTCGGCATCCTGGCGGCCCGGGAGTTGCTCCCCGACGTCCCCTCGGTGGCCGTGTTCGACACCGCGTTCTTCCACGGGCTCCCTGACGCGTCGGCGACCTACGCGATCGACCGTGCGGTCGCGGACGAACATGCCATCCGCCGCTACGGTTTTCACGGCACCAGCCACGAATACGTCTCCGGCCGGGTGGCCGAGTTCTTCGACCGTGACCCGGCGTCGATGAACCAGATCGTGCTGCACCTCGGCAACGGCGCGTCGGCGTCGGCCATCGCGGGCGGGCAGCCGATCGACACGTCGATGGGTATGACCCCGCTCGAGGGGCTGGTGATGGGGACCCGCAGCGGTGACCTCGACCCCGGGCTGGTCCTGCATCTGAACCGGGTGGCGAACCTGTCCGTCGACGAGATCGACACGCTGCTCAACAAGCGTTCGGGACTTCGAGGTCTGTGCGGCGAGAATGACTTCCGTGCCATCACCGAGCTGATGGACAACGGTGACGACGCCGCCCGACGCGCCTTCGACGTCTACATCCACCGCCTGCGCCGATATATCGGTGCCTACGCCTTCGCCCTCGGACGCGTCGATGCCATCACCTTCACGGCCGGTGTGGGGGAGAACTCCGCAGTCGTCCGCGCCCGTGCGCTGGCAGGGCTGGAAGGGTTCGGGATCGTCGTCGATGACGAGCGAAACGCAGTGCGTGGCAAGCAGGCTCGACGCATCTCGGCGGATGACAGTGCGGTAGACGTGCTCGTTGTCCCGACGAATGAGGAACTCGCCATCGCGAGGCAGTCGGCGGCGGTGGTCGGGGGCTGATTCACGGCCGCAGGATGGTGCGAGAATCGGCTGCCTTTACCACGCGCCACCGACAAGATGCGCTGTACGAATGGACAACGAAAAGCGTTGCGCACCAGAGTTATAGCAGCTACACTCGAACATACATTCGCGCAATCGTCTCCGGGGGGTGACAATGTCTGACGAAGCAATCACGCCGCAACCGCGGGCCGTCGAGTTGGTAGCCGAACTGCACGCGACCCTCGACAAACTGCAGACCGTCGACTTGTCCCCGTGCACCGACGAAGAACTGGTGGAAGTCGCCGCCGCTACCGAACGCGCGATCGCTCGAACCACTTACGCCGGCGACCGGCAAGTCGCCGAAATCGAGGCTCGTGATCTGCCCCGCAAGACCGGCTGCCGCACTCTGATGCAGTTCATGACCCATCGGCTGCGGATCTCCAACCCGATGCGTCGACGCAAGCAGCTGAACGCCACCGCCGCGCTGACTTGCCTCAACGGCGACCGTCTCGAACCTGAACACCCCACGCTGGCAGAGGCTTTCGCCACCGGATCCGTGGGGACCGGGCACGTCCAGGCCGCCATGGATGTCCTCGACCAGATCCCGCATGCTGTCGAACACGACATCAAGGTCGCCGCCGAGCGACAGATGGCCGAGATCGCCGAAGCCCACACGCCTGCCGAGATCACCCAGCTCGGCTCGCGGCTGCTTGCCCACCTCGATCCCGACGGCACCCTGTCCGACGACACCGACCAGAAACGACGCCGCGGCCTGTGGATCGGCCGGCAACGCGCCGACGGGACAGCCAAAATATCGGGCACCCTGACACCCGCACTTGCCGCCCGGCTCACCATGATGTTCGCCGTGTGGGGCAAACCCGGACTCAATAACCCCGACGACCCCGCCTCGCCCCAAGGCCCGGCCGGCACCGCCGACCCCGACGCCCTGGCCTCGGCGGCCGACCGCGACGGTCGCACTCTCGCCCAGACGAATCACGACGCGCTCGACGCCGCCCTGGCCGCGGGGTTCGCCGACGGCGCACTCGGCACCTCGCACCGCGGCCTGCCCGTCCAACTGATCATCAAAGCCGACCTCTCCGACCTGATCCGAGAAGCCGGACTCGCCACCACCGCCACCGGCACCCTGCTTCCCATCCGGGACCTGATCGCGATGGCCGGTGACGTCCAGCCGTGGTTGGCGATCTTCAAAGACGCCACCGCTGTGCCGCTGCACTTCGGGCGGGGCAGACGTCTGGCCACCCGCGAACAACGACTCGTCTCCTTCGCCCGTCCCGACGGGGAAGTGTGTTCGGCACCCGGCTGCGATCAGCCCGCCACCCACATCGAGCTTCATCACGCCCACAAAGATTGGGCCAAGGGCGGTCTCACCGACATCGATGATCTCGCCCCTGCCTGTCCCCGTCACAACCGGATGGTCGGCGACAATCCCGGCCAGTACACCACGCACATCGAGCGCTCTGGACCTGATGAAGGCCGCTGCGTCTGGCGATTGAACGCCGAACCCGGCGCCCCACCCAATCCCGGTCGCCTGAACCGCCGACCCGACATACCGCGGCGGTTCGCAGAACACCTGAACACCGTGCGCGACGAGATCCACGGACCGACCACACAAGGGTTTCGCGGGCTCGGTCGCCGGACCCTTCGTGACGCGCCCTCCGCAAGCTCCGGGCGCTCCTCAGGGAGCAGGGGTGACGCGCTCTCCGCAAGCTCCGGGCGCTCCTCAGGGAGCAGGGGTGACGCGCCCTCCGCAAGCTCCGGGCGCTCCTCAGGGAGCAGGGGTGACGCGCCCTCCGCAAGCTCCGGGCGCTCCTCAGGGAGCAGGGGGCCCGGCGATCAAGCGCGCCGCTCATGGCTGAAAACCAGCCACGTCATCGACGTCCGACCGCCACTGCGCGTGCGTCGCAGCACCCGTCCGTCACCGGTCGAGGCCCACCTCGCGGAGCTCTTGGGCGAAGACCCGCTCGTGCGCAACGCAGCAGGGACGTTCTTCGGATAGCCCTAGAACAACGTATTCGGCCGGACGTAGTTGGCGAGGTCGACGAGCATGAACCGGTGGTCCCGGTTGGTGCGGGTCAGGCGGGCCAGTTGGCGCAGCGAACGTTCGGTGCCGGTGCGAATGCCGTACTCGGTGAACGGGAAGCCGAGCAGCGTCGAGGGTTCGTTGTCCTGCTTGGCGTCGTCGGGATTGTCGTGGATCCAGCCCAGCGCGGTGCCCAGCACGATGAGCAGCATCCGGGCCTTGCGCGGTTCGGTGTCCGGGATCTGCTCGAGACGCATTGCGGCCTCGATGATCTGCTCGCGGGTCACCTGCGAGGTGGGGCGCCCGTGCACGAGCGCGATGATCGCCGTCGCGCGCGCGGTGTTGAAGTGGCGGCTGGTGGCCGGGACCTCGTCGAGCGGCTGGATCGCGGCGTCGATGTCACCGGCCGCCACGGCGAGCCGGGCCAGACCGAACGCGGCGGTCACGATGCTGTGATCGGTCAGCCACAGATCGTGATAATGGTGCTGCGCAACGTCATACAGCTTGGCGATCTTCTCGGCAGACTTCGCCGGGCCCTTCTCGTCGGCCAGCCAACGGCCGATGAGTTCGGCGGTGCCGGCGACGGCGAGCTTGGGCGCGACCTCGCCCGGCATCGCACCGAGGACCTCGTCGAAGCGCTCGTAGGCCAGTTCGGGTTCGTCGTTCATCAACGCGCAGATGCCCATGTACCACTCGACCCGCCACGAATCACCGTGGTGGGCGCGGACTTCCTGCAGAAGGGCGAGCGCGGTGTCGACGTCGTCGAGCTGCAGATGCGCGCGGGCCTCGGCGAGATCGATCTCCCGCGACGGGTGGGCGTTCTTGACCGGCCGGCCGCCGAAGAGCGAGGCGAAACCCTCTGCCCGGGCGGTGTTGATGGAATCCAGGGTCTGTCGCGGGTCCGACAGCGCCGCCGAGGTGAGCAGACTCGCCGCCGGGTCGAGTGGGTTGACCAGCGGAACGGGCAGGGCGTTGGCGATATCCACCGGATCGTAGAACGCCGCCTGATCGGGGTCGAAGAAGCCGTCGACCGGCGCGAGCATCAGGTCGGTGCCGAACGTCGAGCGCTGCGGCGTGAAGACCGTGGACAGCGCGGGCCGCGGGACCCCCGTGTGCACGGCGACCGTCTCGCGTAACACGTTCAGCACCTGGGTGCTCATCTCCTCCGCGGAGACGAACCGATCGGCGGGGTCGGGGGCGGTGGCGCGTTGCAGGAGGCGGTAGTACGACGGATTGTTCCGGAAGACAGGCGTCTTCGACGCGGCGGGCAGGCCGTCGACGTAGCGTCCGTTCCGCATCTCCATCGGCACGGTCAAGACCGCTAGAGTGCGCCCGATGCTGTAGATGTCGGTCGCGATCTGCGGTCCGGTCTTGACGATCTCCGGTGCCTGGAACCCGGGCGTGCCGTACAGGTGCCCGTAGCCGTTGATAGGCGAGACGGCGCCGAGGTCGATCAGCTTCACCTCGTCACTGCCGACCATGATGTTCTCGGGTTTGACGTCGTTGTAGACCAGGCCGACCGAGTGCAGATAGCCCACGGCGAGAAGCACTTCCAGGATGTAGGCCAGGCCCTGCTCCACCGACAGCAGGGAGTTGTCCGGATCGCCCGCGGTGATCTGTTTGAGCGTCTGGCCGCCGATGTACTCCATCACGATGTAGCCGAAGCGGTCATCGTCGTCGACGTGCTCGACGAAGTTGTAGATCTTGACGATCCCGGGATGGTTGACCGAGGCCAGGAACTGCCGTTCCGCGACCGCGACGCGCTGCGCCTCCGAATCCGAGGAATTCAGCAGGCCTTTGAGGACGACGGGCCGGTCGCTCACGTTGCGGTCGATGGCCAGGTAGATCCAACCGAGGCCGCCGTGGGCGATGGCGCCGGCGATCTCGTACTGGTCGGCGACCAATGTTCCGGGAGCCAGTCCCGGGACGAAGGAGTACCGGGCGCCGCAGTTGCCGCAGTCGCCGGTCGGGGGACCGGCGCCCTCGCCCTCGGCTCGACCGACGGGTTTGCCGCAGCGCCAGCAGAACCGCTTGCTGTCGGCGATCACCGGGTCGTCGATGACGGCGTCCTCGGGTTCGATGTCGGTGATCTTCGGCATCTCGACCAGGCCGCTGCCGAGCCGTCGCTCGTGCACCGGCGGCCGACGCCGCGGAACCAGACGCCGGCCGAGCGGACCGGAGTCGGGTTCCGGGTGGGGCACGGCGGGACGCTGCCGTTCGACGCGGTCGGTCCGGTCGTCGGGGTCGACCCCGACGGTGAACACCGGTGCGACGGCCTGGGTTCCGACATCCGGGTCGGTGCGTCGGCCGGGCCGGGGGTCGGTGGTGTCGGCCATGCCGTCGGGGCCCTCGGTCAGCGCCGACAGGTCGGCCCGCTGGGTGCCGACGTCGACCACCTTCGCGGTCGTCTCGGCGTCCTCGCCGCCGCCCGGGCCGGGACCGTCGGGGTCGGGGTCGTCGTCGCCGAGCAGGGCGTCGAGCGAGACCCGCTGGGTGCCGAGGTCGTCGCTCAGGTCGCCGTGGGTGACGTCGTCTGTGTCGTGATCGTTCCGGGCCGCGTCGTCCATGGGCATCAGTCCCGGTAATACGGCTGGGGAGCGCCGTACCCACTGTCGAGGATGGACAGCCACCGGTCCCGGATCTCCTGCCATCGGCCGGTCACCCGGATGCGCTCGAGCACGCCGTTGACGAACCGGATCATATCGTCCTGGCCCTTGGGAATCCCGACGCCGTAGAACTCCTCGCCGAGGCTGGGACCGACGACCCGCAACCACGGATCCTGTGCGGCGAGACCGGCGAGGATCGCGTCGTCGGTGGTCGCCGCGTCGATCTGACCCTGCTGCATCAGGACCAGGCAATCGGCCCAGGTCGTCGTGCTGACGATCGTGGCTCGGGGCTGGATGGCCTGGATACGACCGATCGAGGTGGTCCCGCGCGCGGCGCAGACCCGCTTGTCGGCGAGCTGCGCCGGACCGGTCACGTTGGAGTTCCGGAACGACAGGATGCGCTGGGACGCGACGTAATAGGGAGCCGAGAAACTGATGTCGCGCAACCGGTCGCAGGTGATGCTCATCGTCTTGATCACCAGATCGACCGTCATGTCCCGCAGGGCGTCGATCCGCTGGGCGGAACTCAACACCTGGAACTCGACGCGGCGGTCGTCGCCGAAGATGGCGCCGGCGATCTCGTGCGCGATGTCGACGTCGAAGCCCTGGATGTCGCCGGTGATCGGGTCGCGGAAGCTGAACAGGTTGGACCCGATGTCGAGCCCGACGATGAGCCGGCCCCGCTCGAGGATGCCGGCCATCGTCGAATTGATCGGCATCTGACGCGGCGGCGGCATCTGGGCGGGCGGCCGCAGGGTCAGGGTCGCGTTGCAGGCCTCGGAACTCGGCGGCGGTTCGACGGGCACGTCGACCTGGACGCCGGGCAGCATCGGTTGCCCGGCGGTCGCCGTCGGCGGGGGTGATTCAGGTGCGGGGAAACGCACGCACCCGGTGGCGACGAGGCCGGTGAGCGCGAGCAGGACCACGACGGTCAGCAGGCGGCGAGGCGAGGGGACGGTCGTCATCGGTACTCCCGGATGCGCGGTATGAGACCGCCCACGACCGCGACTCCGGCGAAGACGGTGAGCAGCAGGATGCCGGTGCCGGTGAACCCGAGGACCCGTTGTGCGGTGTTGATGTCGTCCCGGAAGGAGTTCCGCGCAGTCGTGATCGCATCGACCAGCGCGGTGTCCACCGCGGTGTAGGCGCGCGCCGAACTGTCCGGTCCGTCGCCGACGGTGTGCAGGCGCGCGAGACCGAAGTTGCCGGTCTGGATGTAGCGGCGGACCGCGGCGTCGGTGCGGCGCCACTCGGTCAGCGCCGCCGTGACCGTGTCCAGTTGTTCGCCGGTGACCGCGCTGTCGCCGTCTTCGGTGCCCTCGCGGACGTCGTCGACGATGTTGCCGATCTCGCTGGTCGCCGCGGAGAAGCTGCGCTCGAGACCGCCCTGATCACCGCGGCGGATGAGCGAGAGCGTCTCGGCCGACCGCGCCTGCTGGGTGAGGATCCGGGCGGCGGTCAGGTCGCGGAGCGGGTCGGCGCCCTCGGTGCGGGCGTCGCTGGTGGCGGCCACCGACATCAGACCGGAGGCGAGCAACCACAGGGTCCCGACGCTGAGGGCGAAGACGGCCGCCACGATGCCGATGTTGAACCGTCGTCGGGTCCGCCGCGCCAGGTAGCGCGACGTCAGGATCAGCGCGGCGAGCAGGAACAGCAGCGGCGCGTACACGGTCCAGGGTGGACGGGTGAGGGTCTGCTGGGGGTCGGCGATGGCCATCGATCGCCGTTCGTAGAGGCGCTGGGCGGCCGGGAGGATCTGGTCCTGCATCATCGACGACGCCTGGCCGAGATACGCCGATCCCACCGGGTTGCCGAGCCGGTTGTTCGTCCGCGCCGTCTCGATGAGTCCGCTGTAGACCGGGATCGAGGTGGACAGGGTCTCGAGATCGGCGCTGACCGCCTGCTCGGCTCGGTCCGACACCATGCCGGAACCGGGTTCGCTGGAGGTACCGGTGGCCAGGATCAGCGACGACGACGCCGTCGCCAGCGCGTCGGAGTAGCGCTGCCGCAGATCGGGGGTCTCCAGTCCGCCGGAGATGAACGCCGCGTTCGCCGACGCGTCGGCGATCGACAGCGAGCTGTAGAGAACCTGCGCGGCCTCGGCGAGCGGTTCGGTCCGATCGATGAGGCGCTGCAGAGTCTGGGTGCGGTCTTCCAGGACCGTTGATGCGTACAGGCCGGTGCTCAGACAGCCGAGCGCCAGGATTCCGCAGATGATGATCAGCTTGCCCGGGGTCGTGACGGCGAAGTGGCGCAGGGTCTGGAACGGGGACTGGGCGCGTTCCCGGGCGGTGGCGACGAGTTCGCGTCGGTCGGCGAGCACCTGGCGGATCGGGGGTGAGGCCTGCGCCGGACGGATCGTGCGACCGCCACGCGTCAGCGCCGTCCGCACGGAGGACGCGTCGCCGGTCACCTACCTGATCCCTTCTCGAACGCTGGATCGTCTCCGGTGCGGTCCTACGGTCACCGGTTCCCCGTTCCGGATTCGCGTGACCGGGCGATCAACGTCAGGGGTTGTGTCATCTGGGTCATCGTTCACCGGGTCGTGCGTGTTTCACCCTATGTCATCGTGCCGGGTTCCTCCCGAGTCGATCGGCGCCGCGCCGCCGACCTCGGCGGTTCGCGCGTGCCGGGGTGCTCGCCGACGCACCTCGTGGTTCCGCGCCGCGATGAGAGGGCTTCGCGGTCTCCCTGGCAGGTGTTGCGCATCTCACTTACGGTGGAGGCACCCGGTCGGGGCGACCGGGTTGCGAGGAGGCGTGGTGCGCGGCGACGGCGACGGCTGGGTGATCGATCCCGACGGTTCTCGATACTGGGGTATCCACGGCGCGGCAGGTCTGCTGCTGCGGGCGCCGCTGCCGGAGGGAACCACCGGCGTACTTCTCCAGCACCGCGCGGCCTGGTCGCATCAGGGCGGTACGTGGGCGTTGCCAGGAGGGGCCCGCGACTCACACGAGGGCGCCATCGACACCGCGATCCGTGAGGCCGAGGAAGAAGCCGGCATCACCGCCGACGACCTTCGCGTCGTCGCCGCGGTCGTCACCCATGAAGCGCCCGGCGGGTGGACCTACACCACCGTCATCGCCGAGACCGACTCGCCGGTCCGCACGGTCGCCAACTTCGAATCCACGGAACTGCGATGGGTCGACGAGAAGCGCGTCGATCAACTCCCGCTGCATCCCGCGTTCGGACTCGCGTGGCCCGTTCTCCGCGAGCGGATCGCGATGTTGGATCCCCAGAGCTGAGCCCTCACACCCCGGCGCGGTCGGACTCCAGCAGTCGGTTCGCCCCGGCGACCAGCGCGTGGACGTTCGCCTCGTCGCTGCTCGCGCCCTCACCGACGGCCCAGGCCTGCCGGCCGTCGTGCTCGCACAGCAGGAACGTCGTGACCATGCCGTCGACGACCCGCTGGTGCAGCCGGACGATCTGAACCGGGGCGCCGACGTCGTAGAGGATCGAGGTCATCGCACCGACGGGGCCGGCGGCGACGGCGCTGCGGGACATGATGCGGTCGGCGATCGCGAGCGTCGCGCGGCACTCGACCAGGTCGCCCGAGCACGGAACGGCAGAGAAGGAGCCCAGCCGGATCGTGCCGCCACGGGAGTACTCGTCGGTGAATTCCTGCCAGGTCATCCCGGCGGCCTCCTCGTGCATCCCGGGGGGAAGCGGGCGGCCGAAACGTGCGGCGAAGTGGTCGCCGCCGTGCCGGTCGTCGCGCTCGGTCCACGAACAGGATCGACGAGGTAGATGAAGAGGGTGCATCTCGAAAACCGATTTCGGTCGAAGAACGGATGACCGACTGGAGAGCGCAACCGACCCGCAGCGGGGGGTCGGTCAGATTCAGACCCCGCTGCGGCGGGTTACGAGAACGCTCGTGATACACAACATGATCGGTCCACCATAGACCCGCGACACCGACCGGGCAAACGTGTTTCCGCCAGGGGAACCGCTAGAGCATCCCGGCGAGGTCGGTGGCTGCGGCGGCCGGATCATCGGCCGCGGTGATGGCCCGCACGACGACGATGCGCCGCGCCCCGAGCGCGGTGACCTCCCCGACGCGGCCGGCGTTGATTCCGCCGATGGCGAACCACGGCTTGGCTGATTGTGTTGCGGCAGTGGAGGACACGAGGTCGAGGCCGGCGGCGGCGCGGCCCGGTTTGGTGGGGGTGGTCCAGCACGGACCGACGCAGAAGTAGTCGACGTCGTCGTCGGCGATCGCGGCGGCAGCCTGCGCGGGGTCGTGGGTCGAGGCGCCGATGACGACGTCCGGTCCGACGATCCGGCGGGCCGCCGACGGCGACAGGTCGCCCTGTCCGACGTGCAGGACATCGGCCCCGGAAAGCGCCGCGATGTCGGCGCGGTCGTTGACCGCCAGCAGGGCACCGTGCGCGTCGGCGACCGTCCGCATGCCCGCGAGGATCTCGAGTTCCTCGCCCGCCTCCAGGGTCCCGAATTCGCGCTCGCCCGGCGAGTTCTTGTCGCGCAGCTGCACGATGTCGACGCCGCCCGCGAGCGCCGCGTCGACGAAGTCGAGCAGATCACCGCGTTCGCGCCGGGCGTCGGTGCACAGGTACAGGCGGGCCGTGGAGAGCCGCCGGCGACGGTCCGTCGCGGAGCCGGGGTCCGTCGACGCGGAGCTGGTGCGGTTCGGGGTCGTCACGCCGACCAGGCTAACCGGACCCCCGACGTCCCGGCGTAGGGTGGATCGCACGAACACACGGGAGTCCGGATCGGCCGGGCTGAGAGTGCGGACAGATTCCGCTGACCGTCGAACCTGATCCGGGTCATTCCGGCGAAGGAAGGTGATTCCCAACGTGGATTCCCCACCGCAGCGCCCTGCCCACCGCGCCCTGACGGTCGTCGGGGGCGGTGTCATCGGGCTGACCTGTGCGCTCACCGCGGCCGACGCCGGATGGCGGGTTCGCGTCCTCGACGCCGGCACCGAGGAGCGCGCGTCCTGGGTCGCCGGCGGCATGCTCGGTTCACTCGGCGAGGGTCATCCCGGCGAGGACGCGTCCCTGGCCCTGTCGGTCGAGTCGGTCCGGCTGTGGCCGGCGCTCGTGAAGCGGCTCGACGACCCGGGTGTCGTCACCGCCACCGACTCGCTGTTCGTCGCGGCCTCGGCCACCGACATCGAGTACCTGCGGCATCTCGCCGACTTCGTCTGGGCCGGGCAGCCCGCCACCGATGCCGCGCTGCAGTCGGTGACCGGCCGCGACATCCGGACCCTGGAACCGTCGCTGAGCTCTCGACTGGTCGGTGGCTACCGCGCGGTCGGCGAGTGGTCCGTCGACAACCGGCGGCTGCTCGAGGCGTTGCGCGCCGCCGCGACGTCGGCGGGTGCCGAGTTGGTCTCCGCGCGCGTCGAATCCCTGGCCGACCTCGACGACCTCGGTTCCGACACCCAGATCCTGCTCGCCGCTGGACTCGGCACCGCGGCCCTCTGGCCGGGTGTGGACCTGCATGCGGCGAAGGGGGAGATCCTCCGCCTTCGCCGTACTCGCTGGTCGGTGCCGCCGCCCGGCCACGTCGTCCGGGCACGTCTCCACGGGCGGGCCGTGTACCTGGTGCCGCGCGAGGACGGAGTCGTCGTCGGCGCCACCCAGTACGAGGCCGAGGGGACGGCCGACCGCGCGCCACAGGCCGGTGGGGTCGCGGATCTGCTCGCCGACGCGATCGAGGTCTTCCCCGGGCTGCGGACCTACGAACTGACCGAAGCGGGGGCCGGTCTGCGGCCGTGCACCGCGGACGGATTGCCGATCGTCACCCGTGTGGACACACGAACGGTCGTGGCGACCGGGCACGGGCGCAACGGGATCGTCCTCGCCCCGGGCACCGCCGCCCGCGTGTTGTCGATTCTGGAAGGAGCAGAGGAATGAGTATCACCGCGAACATCACCGTCAATGGCAAGAGCGTCGATGTCGGCGCCGACACGTCGGTGCGCGACGTCGTCATGGGGCTGGGGTTGCCGGACCGGGGGATCGCGGTCGCGGTGGACGGCGCGGTCGTCCCGCGCGGCCGCTGGGACCGGCACACGATGACCGACGGTGCCGTCGTCGAGATCGTCACGGCGGTGCAGGGTGGCTGACCTCGCCGATCTGAAGCCCGACGCCTCGCGGACCGAGCAGAGGTCCGGCGACGAGACGATCCCGGATACGGACCATCTGCGCATCGCCGGTCGCGACTTCTCGTCGCGACTCATCACCGGCACCGGCGGCGCGTCGAATCTCGCGACCCTGGAACGCGCGCTGGTCGCGTCGGGGACCGAGCTGACCACCGTCGCGGTTCGGCGCGTCGACGCGGCCTCGGGCACCGGGGTCTTCGATCTGCTGCGCCGGCTCGACATCGCCGTCCTGCCCAACACCGCGGGCTGTCACACCACCGCCGAGGCGGTCCTGACCGCCCAACTGGCGCGCGAGGCGTTCGAGACCGACTGGGTGAAGCTCGAGGTGGTCGTCGACGAACGCACCCTGATGCCCGACGCCATCGAGCTCGTCGACGCCGCGGCCGCACTGGTGGCCGACGGTTTCGTCGTGCTGGCCTACACGAACGACGATCCGGTCCTGGCGGCGCGACTCGCCGATCTCGGGGTGGCGGCGGTGATGCCCCTCGGATCGCCCATCGGGACCGGACTCGGAATCCTCAACCCGCACAACATCGAGATGATCGTCGACGACTGCCACACCCGCTTCGACGACCCGCTGCCGGTCATACTCGACGCGGGCATCGGGACGGCGAGCGACGCGGCCCTGGCCATGGAACTCGGTTGCGACGGCGTGCTTCTGGCCACGGCGGTGACCCGGGCGGAGAATCCCGAACTGATGGCGACGGCGATGCGGCACGCGGTGGCCGGGGGCCGACTGGCCGCGCGCGCCGGCCGGATCCCCAAGCGCTTCTGGGCGCACGCGTCCTCGCCCGGGCGCGACCGGGACTGACGCGCGATCCCGCGACAGGCCATCCGAACGACAGACCGGGCCGCTCCGGATTCGGCGGCTATGGTCGAGGCGTGCTGCAGGTAGCGAATCTGACGAAGGACTTCGGCGGTCAACGCGCGGTCGACGACCTCACCTTCGAGGTGGGGCCGGGACGGGTCACCGGTTTCCTGGGGCCCAACGGTGCGGGCAAGTCGACGACCATGCGGATGATGCTCGGACTCGACCGCCCGACATCGGGCACGGCGACGATCAACGGGCAGCGCTACCGGGACCTCGAGCATCCGCTGCGGCAGGTCGGTGCGCTGCTCGACGCCCGGTGGGTGCATCCCAATCGCAGTGCGCGGTCCCACCTGCGGTGGCTCGCGGCGAGCAACCGGATCCCGGCCGCGCGAGTCGACGAGGTGCTCGAGACGGTCGGGCTCACCTCGGTGGCCAAGAAGCGCGCCGGCGGCTTCTCGCTCGGTATGTCGCAGCGGCTCGGGCTGGCGGGTGCCCTGATCGGCGACCCGCACACACTGCTGTTCGACGAGCCGGTCAACGGCCTCGACCCGGAGGGCATCGTGTGGATCCGCGGGTTCATGCGCAAGCTCGCCGCGGAGGGGCGGACGGTGTTGGTGTCGAGCCATCTGCTCACCGAGATGTCGCTCACCGCAGACCATCTCGTCGTCATCGGGCGGGGCCGGCTGATCGCCGACTGTTCGGCGGCGGAGTTCACCGGGCGGGCCCGGCAGTCGGTGCGGGTGCGCGGCCCGCAGCTCGAACAGTTGCACGCCGCGCTCGCGGCGGCGGGGCTGAATCCCGCGCCGGGTGACCCGGATGCCCACGGGCGCCCGGTGATGCGCGTGCCGGACACCACGACCGATCGGGTCGGCGACCTCGCCGCCGCCGCGGGCATCACCCTGCACGAACTCGCCGCCGAGTCGGCGTCACTGGAAGAGGTCTTCATGTCGATGACGGCGCACGCCGTCGACTACACCGCTGTCGACAACCGCGCCGTCCACGACCCCGACGTCCACAACCGGGCCGTCGGGAACCACGGGGGAGTGAACCGGTGATCGCCGCGATCAACGCCGAACGGATCAAACTCGCCAGCACCCGGTCGCCGTACTGGTGCCTCGGCGTCGTCGTGGTGCTGGGCCTGGGCTTCGCGGTGCTGCTCGGCGCCATCGCCGGCGGTTCCTACGGCAGTCCCGGTGAGACCGACACCCTGACCGACGACTTCCTGCTCGGCGTCAACCAGTTCGGGGTCGCGGTGCTCGCGATCATGTCGATCCTGGGCGTGACCACCGAGTACCGCTTCGGCACGATCCGACCGACGTTCGCGGCGATCCCGCGTCGGCCCCAGGTCCTCCTCGCGAAAGCGGTCGTGTTCGGCGGACTCTCGTTCGCGGTGGTGGCCATCGTGTCCGTCGTCGCGGTCGTGGCGGCGCAGGTGCTCGCCGGCGTCGGAGTCTCGCTCACCGGGCCCGAGACCGTCCGGCATCTCTGGGGGACGCCGGTTTTCGCGATGCTGTGCGCGCTGATCGGCCTCGCGGTGGGTGCGCTGGTGCGGCATTCGGCCGGTGCGGTGGCGATCGTGCTCGTCTGGATGCTGGCCCTCGAGCGCATCGTGTCGGTGCTCCCGCGGGTGGGCGAGCACATCGTGTCGTTCCTGCCGTTCCTGAACGGGTGGAACTTCCTCGCCGGCGGGAGCGACACGTTCCACTGGAACGCCTACGGTTCGTTGGCCTACTTCGCGGGCTTCACGATCGTGTTGCTTGCGGCGGCAGTGGCCGTGACCAATGCCCGGGATGCGTAGTTCGCGGATTTTCTTCCGCCGATGTCAAATCCGGGATTAGCCGCGTGTCGACAGGGCCATCCGGTCGGACCACATTGGTGCTTCCGGGCGGCCCATTGTAGGGCCCAGCAGACTAAAATACGCGGTTATGTCCACGAATTGGCCGCTCGTCGAGCGCGATCGGGAGTTCCGCACGATCCAGGCGGCCGTCAGGGGTGAGACGACCGGCTGTGGGGTGGTCCTGACCGGTGACTCCGGCGTGGGCAAGACGACCCTCGCCCGGCACGTCACCGCCGAGTTGCCGACCGGGGTGCGCTGGGTGGCGGGCACCGAGTCCGCGCGCTCGATCCCGCTCGGTGTGTTCGCGCATCTCGTCGGTCCGGCGACGTCGAGCGATCCGGTCACCTACCTTGCGGCGGCCCGTGAATCGCTCCTCGCCGACGGCGATGTCGTGATCGGGGTCGACGACGCCCACCTGCTCGACGAACTGTCGGCGACGCTGCTGCATCAGCTCGCGATCGACCGTGCGGTGCACATCGTCGCGACGGTCCGCAGCGGCGAGACCGTCCCGGATGCGGTGACCTCGCTGTGGAAGGACAATCACCTCACGCGGATCACGTTGTCGCCGTTCACCAAAGAGCAGAGCGTCGACCTCATCGAGTCGGTGCTCGGCGGGCAGCTCGAGGAGCATTCGGCCGATCTCATGTGGGAGGCCTCCGGTGGGAACGCCCTGTTCCTACGGCATCTCGTCGACGGTGCGCGGCAGGCCGACACGCTGCGGCAGGTCAACGGCGTGTGGCAGCTACGCGGACGCGCCGCCATCACCTCGGAGCTCGCATCGCTGCTCGAGGGGCGGATCGAGCAACTCGACGCGCCGGTTCTCGGGGCCCTCAAATACCTCAGTCTGTGCGAACCCCTCGACATCGACGTCCTCGCCGAGCTCGCCGGCGAAGAAGCCGTCGAAGAGGCGGAGATCGCCGGGCTGGTGCGCATCACCCGCGACGGGCGGCGTCTCGACGTCGCCTTCCACCATCCGCTGTTCGGTGAGGTGATCCGGCGCCGCCTGGGTCTCGTGTCGTCGCGGCGGCTGCGTGGCCGGCTCGTCGAGGCGTTGCAGTCACGGCCCACGAACACGCCGGCCGAGCGGATTCGGCTCGCCGATCTCGCGATCGAGAGCGACGTGGAGATCGACCTCGCGCTGGTACGGACCGCCGCACGCGATGCCCTGAACCTCGCGCAGACGCCGCTCGGCGAGCGATTCGCGCGGGCGGCGCTCGACGAGGGCGGTGGACTCGAGGAGGCCGAGCTGCTCGCGCGGGCGGTCATGTGGCAGGGGCATCCGGACGAGGCGCGGGACATCCTGTCCCGCTTCTCGCCCGACGATCTCGACGAGGGTCGACTCGTGCTGTGGGGCAATTCGATCATCGGCAACACGTTCTGGGCTCTGGGCGACGCCGATCGGGCCGACGAGATCCTGCGGTTGCTGACCGAGCGGGTCACCCACCCGGCACTCACGCCGATCGTCACCGGGATCGCCTCGGCGTGCGCCCTCTTCGAGAACCGGATCGACGAGGCGATCACGCTGTCCGACACCGTCCTCGCCGAATCCAGGGCGCTGCCGTGGGCGGTGGAGTGGGCGGTCTTCGGTGGCAGCCTCGCCCGTGCGGTCGCCGGTCGGGGAGCGGAGGTCGGGGCGCTGGCCGAACACTCGCGCGAGGTCGAGGTGGACGGATTGCTCCGGTTCCCCACCGGTTTCGGCGAGACCCTCGCGCTGACCCTCACCGGCCGGCTCGACGACGCGGACGGCGCCGCGGGGCGTTTCGTGTCCGCCGCGCAGACCGCGCAGTACCTGGGCTGGGCGATGTCCGGAATACTCGTCGCCGCAGTCGAACTCGCCCGCGGATCGTGCGCCTCGGTGACCCGGCGGATGGAGCAGACCCTCGCCATCCTCGACAGCGGCCGGTTCTCCGAGTCGTGGAACTTCCCGGCCCACATCTTCCTGGTGCAGGCCCTGAGTGCGCTGGGACAGGCCGACCGTGCCGCGGCCGCGCTGGCCAAGGCGCGAAAGCGGTCCGGCAAGCATGTGGCCGTCTTCGGGCCCATGCTCGCCATCGCGGCGGCCTGGCAGTCGGCGGCCGCCGGAACCGTCACGCCCGCCGTCGAACTCGCGCACTCCGCGGCCGAGTCCGCCCGTGCCGCCGGTCAGTTCGCGGTGGAGGCCGAGGCCCTGCACACCGCCGCCCGGTTCGGGGACGGCGGCGTCGCCGACCGGCTCACCGAACTGGCCGAGCGCGTCGACGGCCCGCTCTCGGATCTGTACGCGCGCCACGCCGCGGCGCTCCGCGACGGCGATGCTGTCGAACTCGATCTGTGCTCGACGGCGTTCGAGGACTCCGGGGTGTGTCTGTCCGCCGCGGACGCGGCCGCGCAGGCCAGTGTCCTGCACGACGCGGCGGGCAGACGGTCCGCGACCGTGGCGTCGGCCGCGGTGGCGAACCGACTCGCGTCGCAGTGCGGTGGCCTGCGGACTCCGGCGCTGATCTCGGCCGCGCAACCGTTGCCGTTGACGTCGCGCGAGCGGGAGATCGCCAACCTCGCGGCGGCGGGCCTGTCCAACAAGGACATCGCGCAGCGACTCACCGTCTCGGTCCGCACCGTCGAAGGGCATCTGTTCCGCGCCTACACCAAGCTGGATGTGGGTGACCGTGCCGAGCTTGCCGAGCTACTCCTCAAAGACCAGCGAAAGCCCGGCTGAAAACCACCCGTAGGAAACGGACAGTCGACGACAGCTCGCCGGTGCCGCTCGGACGGGTGGTTCTCAGTGCGGTCCTCGACGGCTCAGTCGCCCGGCCGGCTGAGGGCCGCGATCACCTCGTCGTCGTCCACCTGAGTGAAGTCGCCGTAGGACAGGCCGACGGCCCGGAACGGTTCCGGCGTCACGAGGACGACCACGTCGTCGGCGCCCCGATCCCGCAGTCGCTGAATCGAATCGGAGGGTGCCGTGGGTACCGCCACCACCACGTGGGTGGCGCCGGCGGACCGGACGGAGTCGACCGCGACGGCCATGCTCGACCCGGTGGCGAGACCGTCGTCGACCAGGATGACCGTCCGGCCGCCGAGCTCGGTGCTGGGACGTCCGCCGCGGTAACGTCGTTCGCGGTCGTCGAGGATGCGCCGCTGTCGATCGGCGGCCTCGTCGAACTCGCTGCGGGACACCCCGAGTCGACGCGGTATGTCGTCGTTGACCACCAGGTGGTGCGCGGTGAGCGCGCCCATGGCGAACTCCTCGTGGCCGGGCGCCCCGATCTTGCGCACCACCAGCACGTCCATCGCGCACCTGCCTGTCGACGCCGCGATGGCGTCGGCGACCTCGCGGGCGACCGGAACCCCGCCGCGCGCGAGTCCCAGGACGACAGGTTCTGTTGTACCGGCCTCCGGAATGCCGACGCCGTACCGGACTTCGACGACCCGCGCACCCAGCAACCGACCCGCCTCGCGGCGGTCGGCGAAGATGCGGGCGCGCATGGGCAGGCTCAGACCTGGACTGCGGGACCGACCTTCAGTGCAAAGCTCGGCACGTCGGCGAGCCCGACGGTGGCCTCGTACGTGCGGTCATAACCGGTACTGCTGATCCGCCATCCGTCTGCGGTGCGGCGGTAGGTGTCGTCGTAGAACGCCGCCCCGATGAGCATGAAGGAGAACTCGGCGACGATGACCCGGTCTTGTAGGTACCAGCGTCCGCGTGCGGTGTCCCCGTCGATCTCGATCTCCGGGTGTGCGACACGATGTTCGGTGATGACTGCGGGACCGACGTTCTCGCGCATGTATCCGACCAGCTCGTTCCGATTCGAGAAGGCCAGACTCTCACCGTAGTTACCGGTGACGTCCTCGGTGAGCGTCGACTCGAACGTCGCCCAGTCCTTGGTGTCGAGAGATCGCAGGTAGCGATACTTGAGGCTCTCGATCGCCCGCAGGTCCTCGAAGCCGCCGGCGGGCGCGCTCACTTCGTCCTCGTTCCCGGCAGGATTCCGGCATCGATGACGGCTTTCACGACCGGTCTCGTCCGAGTGAGGAGGTCGTCGGTGCCGGCCCAGATGGCTTCTCCGACAGCATCGGTGGTGGCCTCGATGTCGTCGTAGGTCGCCGCGCCGGAAGCGGTGAGACGGTGCCCGTCCTCAACGCGCTCGGCCAGCCCGGCGTCGACCAGGCGATCGACGCTGTCCTGCCAGTCCTGTTCGGACCAGCCGCGGGTCATCAGCACGATGCGCTTGCCCAGGGTGCGACGACGAACCGTGGGGTCGGGAAGCTGCGACTCGTGGAAGACGGCCGCGTCGAAGCCGTTCAGACCGTTGAGGGCGAGAGCGGCGATGTGGTTGTCGCCGCGCCACTCTCGGAGAATCGCGATGGCGTGCCACAGACGTAGGCGCGCGGTGTCCGGTCGCGGGGCCGTCGACCACGCGGCAGCGAGCGGGCGTCCGCCGAGCGGGAGCCGGGCCGCCAGATCGTAATAGGCGGAGGCGAGTTCGTCGAGGAGGGAGTCGTCGATGGAGTCGCCCAGGATCTCTTGCAGCGAGTCGTCGAGCATCTGGTTGCGTCGTTCGTGGACCCGGTCGAGCCCGGCGTCGACGGCGGCCGTCCAGCCCTTGGCGATGAGTTCGTGGTTGAAGTTGTAGAAGGCGGAGGCGACGACCGAGGACGCGCACGGACCGAACGGCGCTCCGCGCGCACCGACGTAGAAGGCGTAGGGATCGAGCCCGGTGTCTGCCTGCGCGCCTTTCAGTCCCGGATTGAAGTAGGCCAGGATGTGGAAGGGTTCGAGGGTTTCGTAGGCGAGCCGGGCAGCGGAGCCCGTGCTGGTCGATGTCATCAACCCACCCTCTCCATCAGCGGGGCGGGTGTCAACCACCTGCGACGACGAGAGCGGGAGCGTCAGGTGCGCCGGGAGTCCTGGCTGTCGAAGACGGGGTCGTCGGTGGTCCACAGATCGGTTTCCGCGACGTCGGGGTCGGCGTCTGCCGCGGACGCTCCGCGCTCCTCGTCGGACGTGGGTTCCTCCCGGCCACGGCGCCACCCGCCCTTCATCGGCGGCGCCTCGCCGAGGTGATCCGGGTCGACCGAGCCGTACCAGGCGACCAGCACGGCACCGATGACCGCGCCGACGAAACCGAGGATGGCCAGCCAGCCCAGTCCGGGTTTGGCCGTGTCATCGAGGAAGACGACCCCGACCAGGCTCGGGCCGGCCGTCTCGCCGACCACGAGCACCGCGGTCACCCCGTTCACCGCGCCGAGCTGCAGGGCGACGGTCTGGACGTAGAAGCCCACCGCGCCCGCGGCGGCGATGGTCCAGGCGGCCGGATCGGTCAGCAGCGCCACGGGATCGAACGGCTGGATTCCGTCGAGGATGCGCACGGCGATGGCGATGATGCCGAACAGCAGACCCGCCGATGCGCCGCCGACGATGGCGCCCGCCGGACCGAGGTTGTAGACGCCCACCAGAGCAAGAGCGCAGAGGGCGAGCGTCGCGACGAACAGACCCCAGTGGAATCCGACCTCTTCGCCGCCGCCGGTGTGATGGGACGACGCCACGCCGAGCAGGCAGAGCGACATCACGACCAGCCAGATGGCGACCCATTCGCGGGTGTGCAGCGCGATGTTGAGGATGATCGTGCCGAGCAGGGCGGTGATGACCAGGTTGGCCGACACGATGGTCTGCGAGAGGAACAGCGGTAGGAACCGGGCAGCGAGGGCGCCACCCGCGAAGCCGAGGACGACCAGTGTCGTGCCGAGGATGAAGGCCGGATCGACCAGCGTCGACATCGTGGACGAGAGGGTCGGTGCGCCGTTCTCGGTGGTGATGCCCTCACCCTCGTCGGCAGCGGCTTCGGCCACGCGGCGGGCGCCGAGCGCGCGCAGGACCGTGGACATCCCATAGGCGACTGCGGCGAGGCACGCGGCGATGACGCCGATGACGAACAGCTGCATGCCTCCTCCAACTCGGCCCGGATGAGCCTCGACAGGCTCGGACCGACGACCACCCCGACTGCGTACGCACGCGATCGGCTCGGGCCGCACCAGCGCTGCTCCGCAACTGCTGTTCCGCAACCGGAAGCGAAGCACACGGACCGGCCGATCGTGCAAAAAACTAACAGGGTGAACCGACAGGACGGTACTGAATATTCCCGACCTGACCGCATTTTTTTCGCAGGCCGTCCGGCTTCCGTGCTCAGGGCCCGTCGGCACTACACTCGCTCGGGTGAACAGCGCCGGACAAACCCATGTACTGATCACATTCGGCAGATCGTTCCTCACCCTGGAACTCGCGCGGCTCATGGCCGCGGCGGGTCACCGGGTGAGCATCGTCGACTCCATCCCGGTCGGGATCGGCCGATTCTCCAACGCGGTGAGCGACTTTCACCGCGTGCCCCCGCCGAAGTTCGAGCCGCTCGCATACTGTCTCGCCCTCGCCCGGATCGTGGCCGACAACGACGTCGACATGGTGATCCCGGTGCACGAGGAGACCGACATCATCGCGATGCTCGCCGAGGTGTTCCCGCCCGAATGTCGGCTGTTCCTCTCCGATTTCACCACCGAGAACCGCCTGCACAACAAGTACGATTTCCAGGAGCTGCTCGTCGAACTCGGAATCCCGACGCGCAAGTTCGCGCGGGTGTCCGGACCCGAGGACGTCGGATCGCTCGATTTCACCAAGCCGTTCGCGCTCAAACACTGCTATTCGCGGGGCTCGCAGAAGGTTCACAAGGTGACTCCCGACGATCCGCTCACCTGGCTCGAACACGATGAGCAGAACCCGTGGATCGCACAGGAGTGGGCATCGGGGAACAACTTCTGCACGTATTCGGTCTGCCATGAGGGCCGCGTCTACGCCCACGCCACCTATCCGGTCGACTACGCCATCGACGGCAGTTCGTGCCTCAACTTCCGGTCCGTGGACCATCCGCGGATCGCCGGGTGGGTCAGCGATTTCGTTCGCCGGGTGAACTTCACCGGCCAGATCGGGTTCGACTTCATCGAGGACCGGAACGGTGGCGGCGACCTGTTCTGCATCGAGTGCAACCCGCGCGCCACGAGCGGGATCATGATGTTCACGCCCGAGGACGGCGTCGATCGCGCGTTCTTCGGGACCTGGAATCCCGACGACGGACCGATCACGCCCGGGTCGGGCGTGGACAAGATGATCGGGCTGGGCATGCTGCTCTACGGGTGGCGTCCGTCGTCGCGCAAGGACCGGACCCTGCGCGACTTCGTCCGCGACTTCCGCGGCGCGTCCGATGTCGTCAGCAGTCCGGGCGACCAGATGCCCGCGCTGATGCTCCCGTTCGCCTATGCCGGGATCCTGCGCAGCTGCCTCAAGTACCGGGTCGGGCTCGCGGAGGGTTTCATGCACGATCACGAGTGGGACGGTCTCCGCATCAGCCTGTGACACCCCGTCGCGGATTCGACCCTTCGGGATGGGGACGACGCCGACGCCGGGGCGTAGAATCTCGAGTCACCATCACCTGCGTGTTGACCCCATCCGCAGGGTTGTCCGGGGGGACTCGAGCTCGAGGGGAGCTGCTCATGAACATGTCCGGGATCATGCGTCGCACGTCTGTCGGGGTGGCCGCTGTCGGTGCCGCCTGCGCGATCGGTCTGGCCACCGCGCCGGCCGCTTCCGCCGCGCCGGCGCCGGTGCAGCCGGTGCAACCGGTACAGGCCGTCGGTTCGGTGGCGATCTGCTTCGGCATCCCCATCGGGCCGGTGACCATCAGCGTCTGCCTCTGATCTGATCCCACGGGAGTCCGTGACCATTTCGTGCCGGAGCGTCCCGATCCCCGGCCCGATGGCGCTCGCGCACGTACGATTCCCCGATGACGTCGACAACGGCCGAGGTCGAGGCGGGGACGGCTCCCAAGCGGGCGAAGGCGATCCTGGTCGCGCTGATCCTGGTCGCCGGGGTGGCCAACATCAATCTCGCGGTGGCGAATGTCGCGCTACCCGACATCGGCAAGGCGCTCGACGCGAGTTCGACGCAGTTGAACCTGGTCGCGGTCGGTTACTCGCTGGGCCTGGCGGCGTCGGTGCTCTACTTCGGCGCGCTGGGAGATCGGCACGGCCGCAAGCGGATGCTGGTCATCGGCATGTGCCTGTCGATCCCCGCGTCGCTCGTCGCCGGATTCGCGCCCAACGTCGAGGTCCTGTTCGGTGCTCGTCTGGTGGGCGGCATCGCCGCGGGCCTGGCCTTCCCGACCACCCTCGCGGTGATCACAGCCCTGTGGTCGGGGCCGAAACGGGTCCGGGCGATCGCCGCGTGGTCGGCGTTCGGCGGTGCGATCTCGGCGCTGGGACCGGTCCTGTCCGGGGCGCTCCTCGAGATCCTGGCCTGGCACTCGGTGTTCCTGGTGACCCTGCCGCTCGCCGTCGTCGCGTTGGTCGCGGCGTGGCGGTTGGTGCCCGACGACAACGGCGACCAGGCGGCAGTCGTCGACAACCTGGGTGGCGTCGTGTCCATCGTGATGGTGGGCTCGCTGGTGCTGGCGATCAACTTCGCCCCGAACTCCGATCAGCGACTGCAGGTCTACATCCTGGCCGCGATCGCGCTGCTGGCAGGGGCGGGTTTCGTCTGGCGGCAGCTGCGTGTGCGGGTGCCGCTCTTCGACCTGCGGATCGCGGCCCGACGCACCTTCTGGGTCGCGGCGGTGGGCGGGCTGATCGTGTTCGGCACGCTCATGGGCGCGATGTTCATCGGCCAGCAGTACATGCAGAACGTTCTCGGCTACTCGACGCTGGCGGCCGGCGCCACGATCCTCCCGGCCGCGGCCGCCATGATCGTCGTGGCCCCGCGCTCGGCCAAACTCGTGCAGAGCATGGGTTCGCGGTTCACGCTGCTGTCCGGTTACGCCTTCATCGTCGTCGGCCTGGTGCTCGCGATGCTCACCTGGGATGAGGACGCCCACTTCTGGCATGTCGGCCTCGTCTACGTCCTCGTCGGGGTGGGCGTCGGTCTCGCCGGTACCCCGGCGTCGCAGTCGCTGACCGGTTCGGTGCCGGTGCAGCGCGCGGGCATGGCGTCGAGCATGTCCGATCTGCAACGCGACCTCGGTGGCGCGATCCTGCAGTCCACCCTCGGCGCGATCCTCACCGCGGGTTACGCGAAGCAGTTGCAGGACACCATCTCCGGTTCGCCGCAGGCCGATCAGGTCACCGAACAGACCGAAGCCGCGCTGACGAAGTCGTTCTCGAGTGCCGAGGTCCTGGCCGAACGCTATCCGCAGTACGCCGATCAGATCATCGCCGCGGCCCGCGACGCGTTCGTACAGGGCGACAGGAACGCCTACGGCGCGGCGGCCGCCATCGTGGTGGTGGGTGCGGCGGTGGTGTTCTTCTTCTACCCCAGACACGAGGCGGAGCGAACGGCGATGGCGGAGTACGCGGAACAGCGCAGCCTCTGAGTCGCCGACTCAGCCGGCACTTACTCGACCAGCACTGCCCGACGGCGGTGAGTCGAACGCCGCCAACAACATTCGTGCCGCCATCGCGATGAGCGATGTCCGGTCGGCGTCGCGGGGTCGTTGCAGGGCGATGCGCAGGCACAGACTCGCGGTCGCACCCATGGTGAGGAACACCAGTTCGTCGATCGCCCGATCGTCGAGGTCGGGCCTCATCCGCGACGGCAGGATCCGCGCCAGCGGGAGGAGCGGTCTCTCGACCTCGGCCCAGGCGTCGCCGAAGCCGTGTTCCCCGATCTCGAGCGAGGCACGCAGGACCGGCGCATGTGACTCGAATGACGACACGAGGGTCTCGACCACCGTGACCATCGCGGTGTCCGGTTGCTGATCCATCGCCCGGCCGATCCCGCTCGCGAGGGTGGCGGTGATGTCGTGAACGGCGGCGAGGCGCAGTTCTTCGACGATCGCGTCCATGTCGGCGAAGTAGCGGTACACCGTCCCGATGCTGACGTGCGCGTGGTCGGCGAGTTCGGCGGTGGTGGGCCGTCGGCCGGGACGACGCTCCAGGAGTGTGAGCGCCGACGTGAGGAGGCGTTGCCTCATCTCACGACTGCGCTGCTGCTTGGGTGCCTTGCGCCGTTGCGATGCGGTGGTTTTGGGAGTCGTCGACGATGCCATTGAAAGTGAATAGTAAGTGAGGATTGCTCGTGTTCTCATGGATCCATGGAACGGAGCGCACCCGCCGACCTCGTGAACACCGACCTGGCCGTGCAACGGTTCGGGACGGCCGGCCGTGACTGGCTCGATCAGATGTGGATCGCCGACCCGCTCGCCGACGCCGTGGCCGCCGACCGGCAACCCGGTGGTCCGACCACGACAGTGCTGCGGGCGGCGCTGAAGAACGGCATCGACTCGGTCGACGACGCGACCGACTCGTTGCGCGCGCTCTTCGAGTTCCTCGATGACGAGCCCGACTGGGTCGATCATGATCGGATCAGTCGCGCGGCCGACGCGCTGGTCGTCAACACCGCACCGCTGGGCATCGTGCTCGGCGCGGCATCGCTGGTCCGCGGGGCGGGAAACACGATCGCGGGCAAGCCACTCGCGGTCACCGGGCGCTACGTGTCCCAGCCGGCGGTGCGGTCGGTGGAGGTCGGTGAATGGCTGGGGCAGGTGCTGACGCCCGGCGGGATGCGCCGCGGCGGTGACGGTTTCGCGTACACGGTGCGGGTCCGGATGATCCACGCGCATGTCCGTTCCATGCTGCTCGCGCGCGGAGACTGGGATGAGACCGCGTGGGGCGTGCCGATCCCGCAGCCGTACATGGCGTTCACGATCGCCGAGTTCGGGCACATCGCGATCGACGCGATGCACAAGCTGGGGGTGCGGTTCACCGACTGCGAGCTCGACGACATCTATCACCTGTGGCGGTACGTGGGGCATGTGGTCGGGATGAGCGCCGAGCTCAACCCGGTCTGCGAGGCCGACCACGTCCGGATCGAAGAGCTCTATCGGCTGACCTCGCCGGGGCCGGGTCCCGACGACCGGGATTTCGTGGTCGCGTTGACCGACGACTATCTGGTGCCCGAACTGGCCGCGGTGTTCCCGGGGCCGCAGGCCCTGCGACGCCGGCTGGCCACGAAGACCATGCACGGACTGCAGCGGGTGTTCATCGGTGACGCCGACGCCGACGCGCTCGGAATCCCCGACGGCCGGTTCAAACATCTGCTGAGACGGGTCGGACCGGTTCTTGCGGTGGCGGATTCGGCGCAGCGGGTCGGTGGCGCCCGGCGGGCACGAGCACGCGTCGAGAAATCCTACCGCGCACGGGATGTCGCCATGGCGCGGATGCGGGAGGACTACCGCGTCACCCACGACCTCGTCGACGCGGCGCCCGGCCCGCAGGCCGCCGCTCAGCCGTCGAATCGGCTCGCGGCCGTGACGTCCTCGGTCAAGCAGTAACTGACCGACAGCGGCTGTGTGAAGGCCCATTTCGTCTCGTCCTCGGTGCAGGTGAGGGAGTCCGCACCGCGGCTGACGGTCTTGGCGAGGATGGTGCTCTCCGCGGGGGAGGCGTTGCACTCGACCTCGCGGTAGTCGGCGAGTTTGCCGCCGCCGATAGGGATCTGGTAACAGGTGTCGACGGCGAAGTTGGGTGTGAGGCAGAGCTTCTGGTCGCCTTCGCCGAAGGTGAGCGCGGAGGTGTTGGGGGTGCCGCATTCCGCCGACGTGTTGACCTTGTCGGCCGCGTAGAAGGTGAGCCCCTCGGTTCCTTCGCACTCGGCCTTGGTCGCCTCGACCTTGCCTTCGCCGGCTTCGGCACCGATCTGCAGGCACTCGCCCACGTCGATGTCGGAGGCCTCTTCGATCGACTGCGTGCCGACGCTGACGCTGCAGGCCGCCAGCGTGGCGAAGCCCACGCAGGCCGCGATGACCGTGGCACGCCGGCCGAGCTGCCAGAGAGGCTTGTCCACGGACGGCACGTCGCCGCCGGACTCGGCAATCCGATCGTCGGAGGGGTGCGAATAGCTGGCGGTGCTGCGCGACATCGTGGTTCCTATCGTCTGGAGTGGGCGGGTGCCCGGTCTCGGCGGCTCATCGTGGTGTTCGGGTGATGAACGACAGGATGTCGCCGGGCGCTTGGTGCGAACTTGGGGTCGACTTGTCCGGCCCTTGAGAGGGCCGTCCAAGTCGGGAGCGTGTAGCGGCGAGAGGAGAGTTGATGTCAGGTCCGTCCGGCGATGTCGTCCGCGTGGTGCTGCCGCATCAGTTGTTCGAGTCGCACCTCGACGCGGACCCCGGCACCCGCTTCGTCCTCGTCGAACACGATCTGATGTTCCGGCAGTACCGGTTCCACGTGCAGAAACTCGTCCTGCACCGGGCGAGCATGCGCAGGTTCGCGGACCGGCTGCGGGACCGGGGTTTCGAGGTCGACGTGCTCGAGACCGACGCGGAGGAGTCCAGTCACGACCAGCTCGTGGAGTACCTGTCCGGCCGGCCCCCGGCGTCGGTTCACCTGTACGACGTCGTCGACGACTGGCTGACGGGCGACCTGCTGGCGGCCTTCCAGCACGCCGGATGCCCACTGGCGGCCGACGACATCGCCGAGAGTCCGAACTTCCTCACCACCCGTGCGCAGATCCACGAGTTCTTCGCCGGCAAGCGGCCGCGGATGCAGCAGTTCTACACCTGGCAGCGACGACGGCTCGGCATCCTCGTCGACGACGACGGCAAACCGGCGGGCGGCCGGTGGAGCTTCGACACCGAGAACCGGAAGAAACTGCCGAAGAACCGTGAGGTCCCGCAACCGACACCGCCGGCGCGACATCCCGAGGTCGACGCCGCGATCGCCTGGGTGGCCGACGAGTTCCCCGACAACCCGGGCGACGCCGACGGTTTCGCCTGGCCCACCGCCCACGACGAGGCGCTGGCCATGCTCGAGCAGTTCCTGGCCGACCGGTTCGCGGAGTTCGGACCCTACGAGGATGCGATCAGCACCGAGCACCCGTTCGTCTTCCATTCGTTGCTGACGCCCGCACTCAACACCGGGCTCCTGAGCCCGCGAACGGTGCTGACCAGGGCGCTGGAGGCCGGTGGACGTAACCGTGTCCCACTGGCCAGCGTCGAAGGGTTCGTGCGGCAGCTGATCGGCTGGCGCGAATACATGCGGGCGTCGTACGAGACCCGCGGGCGTGCTCTCCGGAGCCGGAATCACCTGGGCCACGATCGGAAGCTGTCCGACGGGTGGTGGACCGCCGAGACCGGGCTCGAGCCGGTGGACCTCGTCATCCGGCGGATTCTCGCCAACGGGTATGCCCACCACATCGAGAGACTGATGGTCCTGGGCAACGCGATGTGCCTGCTCCGCATCGACCCGGAGCAGATCTACGAGTGGTTCATGGAGATGTTCGTCGACGCCTACGACTGGGTGATGGTCCCCAACGTGTACGCGATGAGTCAGTTCGCGGCCGGTGAGGCGATCACCACCAAGCCCTACGTCTCGGGCAGCAACTATCTGAAGAAGATGTCGGACATACCGCCCGGCGACTGGACCGCCGACTGGGACGGGCTGTACTGGACGTTCGTTCGCGACCACCGGGACGTCTTCGAGGCCAATGCGCGGTCGAACTTCCTCGCCCGGGCCTACGACCGGTTGCCCGCGGCGACGAAGGCGGGCCACAGCCGGCGTGCCGGCCGCTGGCTGGGGTGACCGCCCCGGTCCTGAGCGCGCCCGTGTCGACCGCCGGTCACGGGTTCAGCGCTGCCCGAGCGATTCGTCGAGAGCGCGCAGCTGGTCCGCGCGGACGTCGCGGAGCACGGCGAGGGTCGCGGTGATCGCGAGGTCGCAGGCCTCGTCGACGCCGGCGCCGTCGACGATCAGCGCGCGGTGGGCGACGTCGAGGCTCATCCCCAGCAGGAGCGACGCGAGGGTGTCGGCACTGGCCGCGATCCGCGCGCCGCGTTCGGCGTAGTTCTGGCGTAGGCGTGCGGCGATACGGGGTTCGAGCGCGGCGTACAACCGGCGGTCACTGCCACCCTCCCGGTGGCCGATGAGGACACGCAGACCTGCCGGGTGGCGTCGGGCGTAGTCGAACAGGGCCTGCACCGAGTAGCGGGCGCGGGCACCGTACGGCATGTCCTCACTCGCGTCGTACACCTCGAACATGAACGAGGTGAACGTGTCGAGCTCGCGGGTCATCACCCGGTTGACCAGCTCGTCGCGGGACCCGAAGTGTGCGTAGAGGGTGACCCGGGTGGTGCCGCCGCGTTCGGCGATGGCGGTCATCGTGGTGCGCTCGGCACCGACCTCGGCGATGACCGCGCATGCGGCGTCGAGCAACTCGTCGTCGGTGGGCCGATTGCGGGTGTTGCGGGCCGGTCGTACGACGCCGGCGTCCGTGGCCACCGGATCGTCGGTGTCTCCGGTGGCCACGTCGTCCCGGTTCCGTCGTCTCGTCCGTACGCCTGCAGACCGCGCGGCCCTAGGAGGCGCGGTCCTCGACGGTGCGCCCGAAGTAGGCCGCCTCGACCATGTCCCGCCGGTTGCGGAGTTCGCTCGCGGGTGCCGAGAGCGCGACCCGACCGTGATGGAGCACGATGGCGGCGTCGGCGATGCCGAGGGCGAGATCGATGTGCTGTTCGACGAGGACGACAGCCATCTGGTGTTCGTCGGCGATCGACCGGAGCCGGGGCAGCAGGTCCTGGACCGCGACCGGGGACAGGCCCAGGCTCAGCTCGTCGATGAGGAGGACCTTCGGGTCCGCCAGCAGCGCCTTGGCGAGTGCGAGCATCTGCTGTTCGCCGCCGGAGAGATTGCCGCAGCGTCGGCCCCGCATCGTCTTGAGCTTCGGGAAGTACTGGTAGACGGTGTCGAGGTCGGGCCCGTTACGACGCTTGGCGAGACGGAGATTGTCCGACACCGACAGACGGTGGAAGACGCCCCGGGTGTCGGGGACCAGGGTGATCCCGCGCCGCGCGTTGCGTTCGATGCGACGGTCGATGGGGTCGCCGAGGGCGGTCACGGTGCCCGACATCAGTCCGAGGGCACCGACCGCGGCGAGCAGACTCGTCGTCTTGCCCGCCCCGTTCGGACCGAGCAGCGCGAGGATCTCGCCGGGACGGACGGCGGCGCTGAGACCGCGGACGGCGGGAACCCCGCCGTAACCGACGGTGACGTCGTCGATCGTCAACACCGGGGTCGTCGGGTCCGGTGTCGCCTGGCCGGGGGCGGCGTGCGCGCTCATCGCGTTTCCTTCGGGTCGGGTCCGGTCGGGGCGGCGTCCGGGTCCACCTCGGGACTGCCGAGGTAGGCCGAGATGACCGCCGGATCGTCCTGGATGGCGGCCGGGGGCCCGCTGGCGATCACCCGGCCGAAGTCGAGCACGTACAGGCGGTCGCACACGTCGAGGACGAGCGACATGTCGTGGTCGATGAGCAGGATGCCGATACCGGTCGCCGCGATCCGGCGGAGTTCGGTCCCGAAGTCGCGGCTCTCGTGGGTGTCGAGTCCGGCGGCCGGCTCGTCCAGCAGGACGAGTTGCGTCCCGCCGACCAACGCCCGCGCGACACCGACAAGTTTCTGCTGTCCCAGGGTCAGCTCGCCGGGGAACTGGTCGGCGGCATCGGCCAGGCCGACGAGTTCGAGTGCCGACGAGATGACATCGGCGGGCGGACGGGAACCGTTGAGGACGTCGGCGAGCATGGCCCGCAGGCCGACCGGCTGGACCGCCACGGCCAGGTTCTGCTCGACGGTGAGGTCGGTGAACAGTTCGCCCGCCTGCCACGTCCGGGCCATGCCGGCCCGGCGGCGACGATGGGGGCTCGCCTTGTCCAGTCTCTCCCCGCGCAACGACACCGTGCCGGTGGCCTTGGTGAATCCGGTGACCGCGTCGACGAACGTGGTCTTGCCCGCGCCGTTGGGTCCGATCAGTCCGACGATCTCGCCCGCCGAGACCGAGATGTCGATGTCGGAGTTGGCGCTGACGCCGCCGTACCGGACCGACAGCCCGCCCGTCTCGAGGAGTGTCGTCGACGTGGCCGGCTTCTCGAGTGTCGACTCAGACATGTGCACCCTCCTGTGCGTTCTGTGCCGCGCCGGGCGCTTCCGGACGGGGGGACGGTTTGTGCCGGTGGGCGCGTAGCTTCTCGCCGAGCTCCGACATGGCCCCCGCGACGCCGACGGGATTCAGCACCGCCATCAGCAGGAGGCTGCCGGCGGCGAAGAGCTCGTAGTACTCACCGAGAGCGAGGGTTTGGTTGAGGAACACGTAGCCCACGCCCAGCGGCCCGATGATGCCGGCGAGGACCGCACCGGCGAACGACGTGATGCCGCCGACGTAGGTCATCGCGAGCAGCGTCAGCCCGATCATGACCGTGAACGAGCCGGCCGACAGCTGTCCGCGGCTGTAACCGATGAGGCAACCGCCGATGCCGGCCAGAAACGCCGACAGTGCGAAGCCGAGCAATTTGGTTGCGGCGACGTTGATCCCGACCGACGACGCGGCGCGTTCGTTGGAGCGGACGGCCAGGAAGGCCCGTCCGGTCGAGCCGCCCATGAAGCGCAACACCACGAGGGTCGCGATCGCGACGACGATCAGGACCATCAGCGAGAACCGGATCGTGACCAGGTTGGTGCCGTCGCGCACCCCGAGGTCGAGGCCGAAGATCGTCGGGTCCGCGATGAGGTTGCCCTCGAAGGACGTGATCGCCGGGTTGTTGAAGACGAAGCTCTGGATGGCCAGGGCCGCGGCCAATGTCACGACGGCCAGCTGGGCGCCGCGGATCCGGAGTGCGGGCACGCCTACCAGGACACCCAGGCCGGTCGCGATCAGGGCGGCGAAGATCATGCTGAACGGAAACGGCACATCCCAGTTGGTCGTCAGCTTCGACAGGGCGAACCCGGCCGCGCCGGCGAAGGCCATGCTGGCCAGCGAGATCTGGCCGAGGTAACCGGTGAGCAGGACCAGCGACAGTGCGATGAGGCTGAGGATCACCGAGGTGACGACGCCGAACCGCCAGCTGCCGGATGTGAGGAGGATCGCGACGACGACCACCGCGATGCAGACGACCGTCGGGATCAGCCGGATGCGGGGGATCCGGACCGCGGGCATGCGCACCTCACCGAGCGAACCGCGCGACGGGATACGACCGCCGAGCAGGAAGAGGGCGATGACGACGATGACGAACGGAACGGCGTCGCCGAGGCCGGCCTGCGCCCATTCCGGCCACCAGTCCTTGGTGGTGAGCCACGTGATGGTGGATTGGAATGCGCCGAGGACAAGACCTGCGGCACAGGCGATCCCGAATGAGGTGAGCCGGCCGACGAGGGCGACGGCCAGGGCCGGGATGACGAAGAAGGTGTAGCTGGTCTCGGTGAGTCCGATGGTGTAGGACGCGAGGACGACGATGAGACCGGTTGCTGCACCGGTGAGTGCCCACACGATCGCCGCGAGGCGGTCCGGGGAGTAGCCCGACAGCCGAGCGGCGAGTTCGTCTTCGGAGCCCGCGCGGGTGGCGACGCCCAGGGTGGTGAGCCGGAAGTAGGCCCACAGCACCAGTGAGATGGCGATGGCGACGCCGGCCAGGATCAGGTCCGAGACGTTGACGACCGCGCCGGCGATGTCGACGGTGTCCTCCGGCAGGATGGCCTCGGCGAAGAGGTTCTCGGTCTCGAAGCGGAGATGGACGAGCGCCTGGATGAAGAGCATGAGTCCCACCGAGGCGACCACCTGGGCGAGCACCGGGGCCGAGCGGAGCGGCCGGAAGATGAGTACGTGTGCGAGCAGGGCCCAGACGACCGCGCTGAGCACGCCGAGGACCAGTGCCAACTCCATCGAGGTGGGGTCGGACTCACTCCCGAGTTTCAGTGTGCCGATGGGCAGGACGAGACTGCCGTCGGTGCGCAGTGCGGCGACGAGATAGACCGAGTAGAGGCCGATGGCACCCTGCGCGAAGTTGATGATGCCGGTGGCGGCATAGATGCCCACGAGGGACGACGCGAGCACCGAATAGATGGCACCGGCGGATAGTCCGAGGAAGACGAACTGGAGGAACTGGCCCATGTGGCGTACTCATTCGTTCGGCGCGTACGGATCTCACGCGCGTGTGAGGATGCGGAGCGTTCGGATCGGGGAGCAGAGCCGGGTGTGGGGGGGGGTGACCACCCCGCCACACCAGCGACCCGTGTCAGTAAGCGCCCGGGATGCGCTGCAGCGCAGCCGGAAGCGGGGTGATGAAGCCGCCGGTCGCGGGTTCGGTCTTCTTCTCGGCGACGACGTCGAACAGCAGCATCTCGGTGGTGCAGTTCGGTGTGGTCGGCTTACCGCAGTTGAGCTTCGGGCCGATGAAGGACTGGTAGTCCGTGACTGCCTTGAGCGCACCGAGCACGTTCGGGCCGGTGAAATCGGTGACCTTGGCGTTGTTGAGCGTGATCGCGAAGTCGGCGAGGGTCGCGAAGGTGCCGTAGGCGTAGAAACCGCCGGTGCCACCCTGCTCGTCGATGAACTTCTGGGCGATCCCGAGATTCGCCTTGGCCGGCTCCGGTGCGGAGTCCATGGCCGGAGGCTGCCAGATCGGTGAGTAGGTCTGTGCGCCAACCGCTTGCGCACCCATGGTGTCGATGAAGTCGGTGCAGGCCGCCATGAACATGGTGCCCTCGTAGTTCACCGACCGCAGCGACTGCGCGAGCTTGGTGCACACGTTGTCGTTCTGTGAGGTCATCAGGCCGGCCGCGGCGGGGTTGCCCTCGGCCAGGGTGGTGGCCAGCGAGGTGAAGTTCGGGCCGGTCGGCGGGTAGTAGACCGACTTGACGTCGATGCCGAGCTGGGCGCCGAGCGGCTTCATCAAACCGTCGAACACCTGATGCGCTTGGGGGAGATCGGCATTCGCAAGCGTCAACGAGTTCTTGTTCGCGGCCTTGAGCTGCTGCATGAAACCGACGAGGAACGCGGCGGGAGGCGGACCGAAGTACACGCGGTTCTCCGCCGAGGCGCCGGTGGAGGTGTTGAACGGGATCTGGCCGACCAGCGGGATGCCGGCCGAGGTGAGAATCGGCACCGCGGAGGCGGATTCGGCATTGTAGCCGTCGATCGCGGCGACCACGCCGGCCTCGACGAACTGGTTGGCGCACGACACCGTCGATTCCGGTGCGGTCTGGTCGATTCCGCAGTCGACGATTTCGACGGGCCGGCCCCCGATGCCGCCGATCTGGTTGTTGATGTAGTCCAGGGCGGCGTCCTTGCCGGTGGTCACGCCACCCTGGGTGGCAGGGCCTTTGGTGGGGTTGAACAACCCCACCTTGATCGCCTCGCCCGTCGCCTTGGTGCCGCTGGCATCCGCGGCGGAGCCGTCCGACGATCCGCCGTCGTCGCTGCTGCACGACACGACCGAGAAGATGCACGCCGCGGCGACGGCAACCGCCGCCAACCGTCCGGCTCTCCTGCGTGAATTCGACCAACGCATGTTTCGACTGCCTTTCCCGATGATCTCCGGGCACGACGGAACCGCCCTGCGAGAGGGCACGGCGACATCGCCCCGGCGGGGCTTAGAAGGATTGAGTTCATCGACCCAGCGCTGTGTCTGGGTCCGCGATTCCGGCACCGTCCGCCCTGGTCACGGCGGTGAGTCCACGTCGGATGTGATGTGGGCCACTCGAAAAGTAGCCATACCCTTACGCCGGTGTCAAGCTGTTCGGCGAAACTGGACACACAGTGGACCACATGGCACGACACTGCCCGTCACGAACGAGTTCGCAACGGGCAGTGGGACAAACGATTCAGTTACCAGCAGGTCAGGGCGGTCCTCAGTGGACGGTCACCCGACCGTCGCGGCCGACCGTGACGTCGGCGGTGTAAGCACGGACGAGGTCCAGGCGCTGCCAGGAGGCGCGGCCGGGACGCTGGTCGTCGAGCGGATATCCCGCGGGCGACGCGGTCTGTTCCAGGACTTGACGCCGCTGCTCGTCGGTCAGTCGCGGGTACGCCCCGGCGATCAGTTCGACGGCCTGTCGGGGCACCACCATCGGATGTGTCGGCGACGAGACGCGTCCGAATCCGTAGGTCATGCGCTGGGCGTAGATCGTCTGGGCCGCGGCATCGGTGGCGTAGGGCGTGTCACGCGCGATGCACACCGAGAGGGCTGCGCCGCAACGCCATTCGAGTTCCTTGCGGATCTCGGTGGCAGACGCGGCGAGGAGCCGGCGGAACTGCGGGTCGTTCCAGCGATCGGCGGCGGCGGCCTGCCCGACGATCGCTCCACCGATCACGTCGAGCGGGTAGTGCACGCCCAGCACGATGCGGTGATATCCACCCTCCGAGGCACGGGCGAGGAACTGCGGCGCGAGTTCCGGGAGCATCGACGCGAACAGGGTGCCCCGCCAGAAGAACAGGCTGGTGTGGCCGGACGGGAACGACGGGTTGCTGCCCAGCGCGTCGTACTCGCTGGCTCCGGCGCGCATGTACTTGCGGATCCGCTCGGGTGCGACGATGAACGGCCGCTCGTACCCGAACACGTACTTCTCGACGAGCGTCGCGTTCGCGAGCCCACCGGCGCGGGCGAGGTAGTCGCTGAAGAGGGCCGTGGTCTTCGGGAGGCGGTTGGCGGCGAGGGCGTTCCGGAAATCCCGACCGAGCCGGTCGCCGAAGGCGTCGGACATCGTCCAGAGCGGATCGTCGTGTGCGTCGGCGAGCGCTCGGCGCTGCAGTCCCGGGTTGCCGGCCGCCGACTGGTTGATCGCGACCGCCGTCTCGAGATTGCGGGCCATCACCTCGGGGTGATCGCGGCGCAGGGCGGTGAACGTCTCCACCGGCTGCAGGTACACGCCGCCCGGATACGACGAGATGTCCGAGGCGTAGAGCCGCGCGATGTCGGTCACCGGGAACGGCGCCGGGGTCGGCTTGGCCGGCGCGGCCTGGGCCGATGCCGCGAGCGAGACGGTGGCCGCGATGGCCGCGACCACCGCAATGGCAATCACTGACCAGCGGCCAGTGCCCCCTGCTGCCTGAGCCGGCGACGAGCGCAGCGAGGAGCCGTGTCGAAGGCCCGGCATCGGTCGCGGTCGGGCAGCGTTGTCCGAGATCACGCTCTGAATCCTAGAGGGAATGTTCGCGGGGCGAATGGCCGGACAACTACTGTTCATCCGACCGGCAACCCCTGCTCGAGCAGATCGATCGCGCGCAGGGTGGTCTCGAGTTGCGGCAGCTCGCGGTTCTCGTCGATCTCGGTGGCGAGATGGAAGGTGACCCCGGCGATCGCGTCGAGGAACACCTTGAGCCCGAAGTCGTCGGGCGCGACCCGTAGGTAGTCGGCGATGAGCTGGGTCATGTCCGAGATCATGCGTTCGGACTCGGCCTGGAATGTCTTCTGCAGCAACGGTCCGGTGCGGATGAGTTGCATGCGAAGCGGATTGCCGATCCACGGGTCGTCGTCGGTCAGGCGGTGCAACTCGGTCAGCAGATGCCTGATCAGGTCGAAGTGGCTGAGTCCGGGCGGCATCGACCTGACGATCGCGCGCGCCTCGGCGTGCAGATGCTCGTCACCGACGACCACCTGTTCCTTCGACGGGAAGTAGCGGAAGAACGTCGTGTGTGAGACGCCGGCGGCCTCGGCGATCTGCTCGACGGTGGTCTTGGCGTACCCCTGCTCGGCGATCAGGGTGATCGCCGCCTGCCGGATGGCGTTGCGGGTGCGCAGTTTGTTCTGTTCACGCAGGCCCATCCGACGCCCCGGTGCGGGTTCCGGGGCGTCGGAGCCGGCGTGCACAGTCAGGCAGTTGCCCATACGTGCTCACTTCTTGTCAGAAGGATTGTGCGGCTTATCAACTCGCCGGGACCGGGGACCTGGTGTCGTCCGGTTCCTCGAGCCCACGATGGCGGACTGCTTCGCCCTCGATGTCGAAGTTGATCACGAAGCGGTCGAGCCAGCGCGGGAGGCCCCAGGCCCGGTCGCCGAGCAACGCGATCGCCGCGGGTACGACCAGCATGCGGATCACGAAGGCGTCGAAGAACACTGCCGCGGCCAGCGCGAAACCCATCATCTTGGCGGTCGTCTCCGGGGAGAGCATGAACGCCGCGAAGACGCTGATCATGATGATCGCCGCCGACGTGACCACCCGGGCTCCGTGCCGGTAACCGGCGACGATCGCCTCCTTGGCCGACAAGCCGTGCATGAACTCCTCGCGCATTCGGGTCACCAGGAACACCTGGTAGTCCATCGCGAGCCCGAACACCACGCCGATGAGGAAGATCGGCAGGAAGGAGATGATCGGCTGCGTGTGGGTGATCAATCCCAGCCAGCCCTCCTGGAAGATCGCCACGGTGACGCCGAAGGTCGCCAGGACCGAGAAGACGAATCCGAGGGTGCCGATGAGCGGGACCCAGAGCGACCGGAAGACGCCGATCATGATCAGGAATGCGAGACCGACGACCACGACCAGGTAGGGGATGAGTGCATCGTCGAGTTTCTGGGAGAGATCGGACATGATGGCTGTCTGACCGCCGACGTGGAGTTCCGCGCCACGATTCTCGACCGTTGGTGCAAAGGCGCGGATCTGCTCCATGAGGTCGTGTGTGGCGGCTGACGACGGCGCGCTCTCCGGGGTGACCATGATGAGCGCGGTGTCGCCTGCTCGGTTGCCCGTCCAGGTGAGCCCCTCCGGGTTGGCGACATCACTCAGGGTTGCGATGTGCCGCACGGTCTCCTCGGCCGGGGCGTTGATCGCGCCGTCCTCGTCGTGTACGACGACGAGCAATGGGCCGTTGATGCCCTCACCGAAACCGCGGCTCAGCAGTTCCTGCGCGGGTGCTTCGGCTTCGCTGGACAGCGACAGACCGAGTTCCAGCTTGGTTGCCGGGATGGCCGCGGCCGCGAGCGCCAGCAGGCCGATCACGATGAACGGGATGGGCCACTTGACGACGGTGCGCCCGACCTTGACGCCCATAGTGTCGTCCTCGGATTCCACGGCGTGCTTGATCCAGGGGATTCGAGGTAGGAAGGCGAATCGCCCGAACGCGCCGAGAATGGCGGGGATGAGGGTCAGAGCAGCCAGCACCGCGATGAACACGGCGACGCCGGCACCCGCGCCCATCTGAGTGATGATCGGGATGCCGATCACCATGAGGGCCACCACCGCCACGATCACGGTGAGGCCGGCGAAAACCACCGCCGACCCGGCTGTGCCGACGGCTCGGCCGATGGCGTCTGATGGCGCGCCGCCGCGGAGTAGTTCCGCGCGGTACCGGGACACGATGAACAGCGCGTAGTCGATGGAGACGGCGATGCCGAGCATCGTGACGATGGCGGTGGCGGACTCGTTGATCGACAGAGCCTCGGCCGACAGCGTGAGCAGCAGGATGGTGATGCCGACACTGACGATCGCGGTGACGAGAGGTATGAAGGCGGCGATGAGAGCTCCGAACGCCACGATCATCACGACGAAGGCGACGGCGAAACCGAGCAGTTCGGCCGTGCCGCCGGCTTCCATCACCTGCATCAGCGACCCGGTTGCCTCCACCTGCAGACCGTCGACGGAGAACTCGTCCAGGATCGAGACGAGTTCTTCCTTGTTCTCGACGGTGAGGTCGAGGATCGGGATGTCCTGGCGCACCTGGATGAGGCCGACCCGACCGTTGTCGCCGACGACCTGCGCTGCGAGTGCCGGTTCAGCGGCCGCAACCGTCAGCGGGTTGACGACGGTCTGCGGCTCGATGACGTCGGGGAGTCCGCGGAGGGCCGCGGCGAGTTCGTTCAGCTGCGCGGTGTGGTTCTGCAGCCCGTCCTCGGCAGCGACGAGGATGCTCGTCGACGCCTGTTCCTGCTGGGCCATGACCTGTGGGAAGTACTGCTCGACCTGTTCGGTGGCAACCCCCGAGTCGGTGCCGGGAAGGCTGAAGTCCTGCGCGAACTTGGGCTGGAGTGCGCCGACCAGTCCGGCGACCGCGATGAGCGCAGCCAGCCAGGCCGCGATCACCGACCATTTGTGGCGAAAGCAGAAGCTTCCGAGCTTGAACAGAAACGACGCCATGCGTGGACCCCTCTGGTGCTGCGGAAGACCGGCCCCCGAAGGTCCCGGCGCAGATGACGAGAGAAATGGTACCCACTAACACTCGGGACTGAGTACCACTTTTCGGAGCGGGCTCCGTCACACCGCGCTGCAGGTGTGGCCGGTGTCGCCTTGCGAGAGGGTCTCGTCAGCGGGCGTTCGGCGGCGTCTGGTGTCCGCGGGGATCGGCGTCCGGGCGGTGACGCGGATCGATAGGGTTGTTCGACGGCTGACCGGCGTGCCGGCCTGCGATGTTCGGGTCGTTCCGCCCGTCCGCACCACGCCCGTCGGCGCCCTGTCCCTCGGTGTCCCGTCCATCCGCGTTCCGTCGGACATCGGGGTCGAGACGGTCCGCACGGGCGAACTCGCTTTCGACCTCGTGCCGCGACTCGGCCGCGTGTCCCTGGTGGTGGCGTGCCTGTTCCTGCAGCCGCTTGGCCTCTGCGGCCTTGGCGTCGGCTTCGGCCTGCGCTTTCCGTGCCCGGGCGTCGGCCTCCTCGGCGACGGCCTCGCGGTGGCGGACGGTCGAGACCTGTTGCGTGGCGTTCTGCCTGATCTCCTCGGCTTGAACCCGTCGGCGTGCCTTTCGCTGACGAAGCAGCAGCAACACGAGCGCAAGAATGACGATCACGACGACGACGGCGATGATGATCCAGATGGCGGTGTCCACGACTCACTCCTCGGTCGGATGATGGTGCGCGTCGGGTACCCCGCGGCGGGGATGGCTAACCCATCCCGGTCAGCTCGCTGACCTGCGGTCGAGCAGCCGTCACCGCGGGTAGTCCACTCGTTCGGGTGACATTCGCCGGTCGGCGGAAGTGGTGATGCGGTCGTAGCTTCGGTGCCACAGCCATTCGAGAGGGCCCCGCTCGAACCGGCTGAGCCAGAAGCGGGAGAACAGCATGAGCACCACGGCGATGCCGAGGTACAGGGTCACCGTGGCGGGGACCAGCGTCGAGCCGTCGAGATGTTGCGCGAGCCCCAGGCCCCAGCCGTAACAGACGGCACCGCGATCGCGTTCTGTAACACATAGCAGGACAACGCCATTCGACCGACTTGTGCCAGCGCGCGGCCGCACCGCCCGGGAGTGCGGCCGTCGGCGTAGTACCCGGCGACCCATGCGAGCAACCCCAGTGCGACGACCGGCGCCAACCCGTACCGCCCCACGACGAGTCCGGCATCGCCACCGGCCAGTCCGACGGCGAAGTCGAGAGGTAGGGCGATCCCCAGCCCGACGGCCATCAGGCGTCGCCGAAGCCGGACGCCGCGCGGTTCCAGGACGCCGGCGCGCAGCAGGGCCGCGCCGATGAAGAAGAGCGCGATCGACATCGGCAGGATGAAGAGCACCTCGGCACGGAACATCGGAAGTTCTCAGCGCGAAAAGCGACGAGGTCGACGAAACTGCCGTCTGCGTAGGGGTTCGGGGACAGCGCGGCGCCTGGACTCGATGCGGCGGGCGCGGCGAGAAGGGCCCAGCTCAGCAGTCCCAGCAGCGCCAGATGCGTCGACGCGGCGATCGCGATCGCGACGTACTGGCGCCGCAGTCGCATCGACAGCAGGTAGGCGACGATGAGTCCGGTGACCGCGTAACCCATGAGGACGTCGAACTCGGTGAAGAGGAAGTAGTTGATCACGCCGTCGACGAACAGCAGCGCGGCTCGCCAGTAGTACCGTCCCGGCCAGGGCCGGCCTCGTCGAACAGCCGACCGCTGCTGGATGGCCAGCCCGATTCCGAACATGATCGTCAGCAGACCGAGGAATTTGCCCTGGGCGAGTTGCTGCAGGACGTCCTCGGCCACCGCCCAGGAGCCGGTGGCCCGATAGGCGCCCTGGATGTAGCCGATCAGACCCTCCGGGTTGGTGAAGATCCAGATGTTGGTGGCGAGGGTGCCCAGAATTGCGATGCCGCGCAGGACGTCCAGCGCCGCGTGTCGGGTCGCCATCGTGTCTCCGTTCTGTGCCCCTTTTTTGCTGACACAACCGTGCTATCAAAACTCGAAGTCAAGGTAGCACGGGTGTACTAGCATGGGTCAATGCCCAAGTTGATCGACCGGGACGGGCGACGCGCCGAGATAGCCGAGGCCCTGTGGCGGATCGTGTTGCGCGAAGGCGCATCCGGAGTATCGGTCCGGGAGGTGGCGGCCGAGGCGAACATCTCGGTGGGCTCGCTTCGACACGTGTTCGGGGCCAAGGAAGAGCTGCTCGAGTTCTCGATGCGCCTGATCTATGAACGGGTGGCGCTCCGCATCCGCGAGCACGACCGGATCCGCGATCCGCTCCGCTGGGCCGAAGCCGTGTTGTCCGAGGTCCTACCGCTGGACGACGAGCGGCGCGTCGAGATGCACGTCAACCTCGCGATGGTGACCGAGTCGGTGGCACACCCCGGTCTCGCGGATGCTGCGCGCGAGGCCCACGACGGTTTGCGCTCACTCTGTCGGACGGTGCTGGGCGTCCTCGACGAGCACGGGCTGATCGGCGCCGGCCGCGAACTCGACTCTCATGCGATCGCGGTACACGCCCTTGTCGACGGTCTGGCGATGCACCTGCTCCTCGCTGACACGGATTCGCCGGCTCGCGCGCAGCGCGTGCTCCGGGAGTATCTGACAGGGCTGGCGGTCGAGATCCGGGAGACGTTGCAGTGAAACGATATTCGCTGTCGGGCGGATACCGTTGTGCTGCTGCGGACCGGTCGGAGGACTAACTCTCCGGGTCCGTGTCACCCTCCTCGCGGGCGCGTCGTCGGTCGGCATGCAGCGACTTGACGCGCCGCTCCTCGCGACGGACCTCGATCTGGGTGGCGCGTTCGGCGGCCAGCCAATCCGGCATCTCGGCGAGGAGGTCGTCGATCTGCGCCGTCGTGAGTGCCTCGGTGATGCCGCCGCGAACCAGACCCGAGTTCGAGATGCCGAGTTTCGCCGCGACCAGATTCTTCGGGTGCGGGCCGTCGGCGCGAAGCGTGCGGAGCCATTCCGGCGGGTCGGTCTGGAGGGCGGCGAGCTCGGCCCGGGTGATCGGGCCCTGCTGGAACTCCGCAGGAGTGGCCGGCAGGTACACGTCCAGCTTCTTGGCGGCGGTGGCCGGCTTCATCGACTGCGAGCTCATTCGACGAGGGTATCGGGCGGTAGCCTTTGGGCGTGACCACACCCGACGTTCACGCAGCGGGCGAGGCCCCTGTCTTCCGGCTGGCGTACGTTCCGGGGGTCACGCCGAGCAAGTGGGTCAGGATCTGGGCCGAGCGGCGTCCCGACGTCCCGCTGGAACTCGTCGCCGTCGACGTTGCGGACTGTGCCGAGGCGGTCGGGGAGCGGCGCGTCGACATGGCGATCACCAGATTGCCCGATGCCCTGCGGTCCGGCGATGCGCGGGAACATCACACGATCGACCTGTACGAGGAGACGACGGTCGTCGTCGTGCCGAAGGACCACGCCCTGACCGCCGGCGACGAGATGACCCTGGCTGATCTGGCCGACGAGCAGTTCCTGTGGCCGCTGGACGAGCCGTTGGCCGTTTCCGAGCGCCCGGGTGTGGCGGTAGACCATCGGCCCGAGACCACCGGTGACGCAGTCGAACTCGTCGCGGCCGGTGTCGGCGTACTGCTCGTGCCGCAGTCGCTGGCGCGCCTGCATCACCGCAAGGACCTGGTGTATCGACCGGTCACCGACGCCCCGACCGGGTCCGTCGGACTCCTGTGGCCTGCTCCCACAAGTCAATTGGCCGATGAGTTCATCGGCATCGTGCGCGGCCGCAAGGCGACGTCGTCGCGGGGGCGGACCGACGAGGCGCCCAAACGGTCGGCGAAGGAGAAGGCGGCGGCGAAGAGGGCGGCACGCGAGGCGGCCGGGAAGATCCCCGGCAAGAGTGCGCGACGCGGGCCCGGACGTCCGAAGCGTCGCTGATTCCCGCCGTGGCGTGCCGCCCCTGTCAGTGCGTCAGGCGCGCCACTCAGCGGTGCGTTCCGGCGACGCATCGGCGAGCGCCTTGAGGGTGTCGTCGACGCCGAAATCCTTGCCGTACACCGGCGTTCCCGGCTGTTGCCGCCACGACTCGGCGAGCGGTCCGGCGTCGACCGGGTCGAACCCGAGTTCGTCGACCACGCGGAACACGATCTCCTTGCCCGCCGTATCGTCGCCGGCGATCGGCAGCGCGATACGGCCCTCTGTGCCCGCGGGTACGCCCTTGTTCAGCAGGTGCTTCCAGTAGATCCCGTTGAACACCTTGTACACCGGGACGCCGAGCAGTTCCGACACCCACACGCTCTCGGGGGTGCCGTTCTCGATCGCCTCGATCTTGCCGTCGCGCTGCTGGGGGTAGTAGTTGTTGGTCTCGATCACCGGGGCGTCGGGCTTGCGGGCGTCGAGGATGCCCGGCGCGAGGTCGGGGGTGTTCTTCTGCGGGATGCTGACGATCACCAGGTCGGCGTCCTTCGCGGCGTCGGCGGCCCAAACGGCGGTGGCGCCGGTCTCGGAGGCCAGTTCGGCCAGCGTCTCCGGGTCGCGCGAGTTCGCCACCCGCACCTCGTGTCCCAACGATGTCAGACGACGCGTGAGCGTCCCGCCGATGAATCCCGCTCCGATGATCCCGATCTTCACAACTGCACCTCTTTGTTCGACGACGTTGTTGACCCTTCGCGCAACGGATCCGTCGGTTCGGTGCATTCCCGTGGTCGGCGGGAGGGTGACGAGCGACTCGATCGGGCCCGGTCGAGTCGTGGGTCAGTACGCGATGCCGAGGGACCACGCGAACACGGTGTAGGCGGCGAGGGTGATGAGCACGATCCCGATGAGGTTGAGCCAGAGCCCGCCACGGATCATCTGGCCGATGGTGACGTACCCGCTGGCGTAGGCCACCGCGTTCGGTGGGGTCGCCACCGGGAGCATGAATGCGCAGGTTGCGGCGAGGGCGACGGGGATCGTGAGCACCAAAGGGTCGAGACCCATTCCCATGGCCACGCCTCCGGCGACCGGGAGAAAGGTTGCCGCTGTCGCGGTGTTGCTCGTGATCTCGGTGAGGAAGATGATCGCGGTCGCCGCGATGACCACCAGCACGATGACCGGGATCGTGTCGAGCCCGGCGGCCACGTCGCCGATCCAGGCGGTCAGTCCGCTGGACTCGAACTGCTGGGACAAGGCGAGGCCGCCGCCGAACAGCAGCAGCACGCCCCATGGCAGTTTGATCGCGGTCTCCCAGTCGAGCAGGCGCACACCGGGTTTGGAGCCGCTGGGCAGCAGGAACAGCAGGATCGCCGCCGTCATCGCGATGCCGGTGTCGGAGATCGGCGGATTCTCGTCCCAGATCAGCGGGACCGCGATCCACGCCAGTGCGGTGAGGCCGAAGATCGCGGCGACCCGGATCTCGCCCTGCGACATCGAGCCGAGGCCGTCGAGCTGATCGCGGATGATGCGCCGGCCGCCGGGGATGTCGTCGATCTCCGGCTTGAACAGGACGTGCGTGAGCAGGAACCACGCGATGGCGAGGAAGATGACGGCGAGCGGGACGCCGGCGATCATCCACTCGAGGAACCCGATGTCGATGCCTTCGCCCTCGAGGTACCCGACCAGGAGGGTGTTGGGCGGGGTGCCGATGATCGTGCCCAACGATCCGATGGATGCGGCGTAGGCGATGCCGAGCATCAGTGCTGTGCCGAAGTTGCTCTTGATGACCGCCTGGGTGAGGGTCTCACCGTCCACCGGTTCGTCGGTGTCGGTGGCCTTCGGCCCGGGCGCGTCGGTGCCCGATTCCTTGCCGAGGTCGAGAACCAGCGCCAGGACCGACACGCCGATCGGGATCATCATCACGGCGGTTGCGGTGTTGGACACCCACATCGAGAGGAATCCGGTGGCGATCATGAAGCCCGCGATCACCATCGGCGGCTTGGTGCCCATCGCTGCGACGGTCACCAGGGCTATGCGGCGGTGCAGATTCCACCGCTGCATCGCGAGGGCGATGATGAAGCCGCCCATGAACAGGAAGATGACGTTGTTCCCGTAGGCCGCGCCGACGTCGTTCACCGAGATCGACTCGCCTGCTTCGTCTGAGCCGAAGACCGGGAAGATCACCAGCGGCAGCAGCGCGGTCGCGGGGATGGGTATCGCCTCGGTCATCCACCAGAGGCCCATGAGAACTGCGGTCGACGCCGTGAGCCGGGCTCCCTGCCCGACCTCGGCGGGCAGGATCACGTACACCAGGGCCGCGAGTGCCACGCCGGCAACGAGTCCGATCCACTGCCGACGCCGCATCTTCGGTTCCACCTCGTCAGCGCGCTCACCCGCCGACTGGTGGTCGATCTCGTCGAACTCCTGCTGTGAGTCAGGCGATCCGGAGCCTCGGCCGGCCGAGCCCGGTGTGTCGGACCGGTTGTCGCGTGGCCGTTCGCCGCTGCGCTGCACCATCGGAGCCTCCTCGGTATGCCTGCGTGGCACCTAGCCTATCGAGGAGCGTGTCGGAATTATCCGAAACCGCCGCCCGCCGACGTGCCTATGAGGTGGCCGACCAGCTGTGCCACGTCAGAGACTCCACGACGATCACCGGTCCATCGGGCCGTCGGAGTCGATACTGCGGGTACTTCGCGGCCAGCGTGTCGATGCCGTGACTGCCGATGGGTTCACCGGCGTCGACGACGTGTGCCCGGCCGTCGACCCGCACCCACCAGAGTTCATCCCAGTTGTCGGAATACACGTCAGCCAAGAGTGACACCGCGGGGTTGTCCGCGATGTTGGCGAGACGACGGAGTGCGGTGGTTCGTTTCGGCTTGTGATCCACGCACGTGTAGATGACGTCGTCGTCGAGTGCGCACACGACGGGGACCAGGTGCGGCTTGGTGGAGGGTGACACGGTGGCGAGTGTGACCGACCGCGCGGCGGCGAAACGTTCCCGACTCAGGCGCAGGTCCATCTCACGAGGATGACATGCACTCGTGGGAAACAAGGTCACCGATGAGTACGGGCGCCGGTTCGGGTCCACCTCTGTGTCCGATCCCCGATCCGGGGGACCCGACCCGAAAGGGCCAGCACCATGACGCACGAGAACGTTGCCGTCAGCCGCACGATCTCCGCCACGCCCGACGAGGTGTTCGCGGCGCTCGCCGACCCCCGCACACACCAGGCCATCGACGGCACCGGCTGGGTTCGGGACGCAGTCGACACGACACCGCTGCGGGAGGTGGGCCAGGTCTTCCGGATGAACATGTACCACTCCAACCATCCGGACGGTGACTACCTGATGGAGAACCGGGTCGAGGTGATCGAACCGCGGTCGGCGATAGCGTGGCAACCAGGGCAGCGCAACGACTCCGGGGAGCTCGAGTTCGGCGGCTGGACATGGCGGTACGATCTGGTGCCGGCGGGGGAGTCGTCCACCGAGCTCACCCTGACTTACGACTGGTCGGCCGTACCCGCCCACATCCGCGAGTACATCGAGTTCCCGCCGTTCGCCGACGACCATCTGCGTAACTCGTTGAACCACATCGCCGAACTTGTCGGCTGATCGGCGAGGTCAGCGACTGAGCGAGCCCCGGCGCCCCACCCCGATCGCCCGACGAACCGGTCAGCCGACGAGGTCCGGATCCGGATCGCGATGCGCCGACGCAGCTGATGTGGGTGACAGATCGGCGGTGAGCAGGTCGACGGTCGGGCTGCGCGTGATCACCTTGTGGCCCCACCACAGAGCGAGGAACACGAACAGTGCGCCGTAGGCGGTGAGCCAGAGTTCGAGATTCCCCGCGGATCCGTCGCGGATCGCCGGGAGATTCTGCCCCGCGATGACTGCAACACACATGAGCAACGCGATGATCGGGCCGGCCGGGTAGAGCCAGGCCTTGTAGGGGAGTCTGCCGAGGTCGAGACCCTGCGCCTGCCACGCCCGCCGAAAACGATAGTGGGCCCACGCGATACCCATCCACGTGATGAAGCCCGCCACCGACGAGGCGGTGACCAGCCACACATACGCGCGACCGTCGCCCATCCGACTCGCCAGGAAGCAGAGGGCGCCGATGGCCGTCGTCGCGGCCACGGCGAGGAGTGGCACTCCTGATCGCGTGACCCAGGCGAACACACGTGGGGCGTTGCCCTGCACCGACAGGCCGTACAACGCGCGGGTTGCCGCGAACAGGCTCGCATTGCCCGCCGACAGGATCGCGATCAGGATCACGGCGTTCATGATCGATGCCGCCACCGCGATCCCCGCTTCGGAGAACACGAGGGTGAACGGGGCGATTGCGATGTTCTCCTCGGACGCATTCAGCAGATTGGGGTCGGTGTACGGGATCAGGAACGCGATGATGGTCAGGGTGCCGATGTAGAACAGCAGGATGCGCACGAAGACGGTACGCACGGCGCGCGGAATCGCCGTCTTCGGTTCGACCGCCTCGCCGGCGGCGACCGCGATCATCTCGGTGCCCTGGAATGCGAAACCGGCGATGAGGAAGACCGACAGCATGCCGAGCGGGAAGTCCACGAACGGAGCGTCGTCGATCGTCCAATTGCTGAACCCCGGCGACGGACCGTCGCCGACGACACCGAGAATCAGCAGCACGCCGACGATGAGAAAGACGACCACCGCGATGACCTTGATCGCCGCGAACCAGAACTCGGCCTCGCCGAACGCCTTGACCGCGAACAGGTTCAGCGCCAGCAGGCCCGCCAGGAACACGACCGACCAGATCCACGACGGCACGTCGGGTGCCCAGTACTTCATGATCAGTCCGGCCGCCACCAACTCGGCGGCCAGGGTGACCGACCAGTTGAGCCAGTAGTTCCACCCCGCGGCGAAACCGAAGGACTTGGACACGAAGCGCTTGCCGTACTCCTCGAACGGGTTGCTGCACGGGATGTACGCCGACATCTCGCCGAGGCTCTGCATGAGGAAGAAGACCATGCAGCCCATCAGCAGATACGCCAGGATGGCGCCACCCGGACCCGCGTCGGAGATGGTGGCGCCCGAGGCGACGAACAAGCCGGTGCCGATGGCGCCGCCGAGCGCGAGCATGCTGATGTGACGACTCTGAAGTCCCTTGCGCAGAGATTCGTCGGGGGTGATCCCCAGGGGACTGGACACCGGCAGAGTCTAACGGCCGGTCGGCCTCTCGGCCGGGTGTTGCGCTGTTGCTCGAGTGCTGAGCCTCATTCGAGGCTGGTCAGTTCGGTGACCAGTGCGTGCACCGGGTCGCCGGGACCGATGTCGTAGGTGCACTGGTCGTCCCGCGGGTCCGGGACGAATGCCCAGAACAGTGCGGTTGCCGTCCCGGCCGCCCGCTGACCGGCGACCTTGGTCCGGAAGTCGGCGGCGCGCTCGGACCTCGAACCGCACGAGCCGGCATGCTGGCCGATCTCGTTCACCGCGAGGGGTTTTCCGACTGCGCGGGCCTGTCGTAGACGTTCGGCCAGTCCGTTCCACTGATCCCCGGGGAGCGCGACACCGTCCGCACCGTAGTCGTGATAGTCCAGGACGTCCACGTACGGGGAGCCGGCGACGTACTGGTAGTCGGGCCCGGCGGTGCCGCACTGGCCACCGCCGGTGAAGCCGGACCAGATCACCGCCCCGCCGTGCAACCGGGTGACCATCGCACCTGCGCTGCCGAAAAACGACCGCAGTACGCGCGCGGCGTCGACCGGGCACGACCGCTGCTGCCATCCACACGATTGATCGCCACAGATTGACGGTTCGGGTTCACCCACCAATTCCCATCCCGCCAGGGCCGACCTGCTCTTCCAGCGTCCCACTGCCGTCCTGACCCACTGCTCGAACGTGAGTCCACCCGCGCCGGCGACGGTTCGCCAGCCGGATCTGTACCAGTCTCGTTCCTTGAAAACTCCGCTCTCGCATGCGCCATCGGCGGCCGCGAGGACAGGCAAGACCATCTGATCGTGCCGCGCGGCGGCGTCGAAGACGGCATCCATCGGCCCGAAATCCAATTGCTGGGTGTACTTGTTCACGGCCAGTTGAGCGAACAGATTGAAGCGAGTGAGCGAATGCGGAGGTAAGCCGGCGAAATAGTCGTCGAGATCAACCATCGCTCCGCAACCGGCATTCACCGACCAATCGGTGGCCAGCTGGTAGGCGTCGAATCCGGATGGCCACCACTGGCGTCCATCGAGCGTCAGCCCAGCCGGCGTGGCATCGACCCGGTTGGGCGCCGCATGTGCGGGCGGCGGCAGCAGCCAGCTCAGGAGCAGGCCGATGCTCAGCACCAGAATCGGAGTTCTCATCGCGGGCAGATGCATGTGTGCGTCCTGGGATGACGGGGACCGACTGTGGCGTCGGCCCAACTCGTTCGATGATTGCACGCCGGTCGCGTGGGTTTCGACCGCGTCCGAGAATGGGTACGGATGAACGTTTCGTGTGCGCCGAAATCGAGTTAGCGCAACTGGGCTCATTCCTCATTTCCCGACCTGCGCGACACCTGTGACACCATCGTGCTCGTGATGGGCGTGCTGATAGTTGCTGCAGTGCTGTTCATCGCGAGCGCGGTCCTTGCATCGCAGGACCCGCGTCGTCTGGGCCCCGGTATCCTGCTGACCGCGGGCTTGTCGGGCGTGATGCTCGCCGCGGTGATCGCGGCCGTGGACAGTGGCGTCGACGACGACGGCTTGGTTCTCGCGCCGGCGGTCGTCATCGTGGCCCTCGGACTCGTTGCGCTGCTTGCCATCCTCATTCTCGGGGTGTCGTTGATCGCCAACGGCGTGACGCTTCTGCGCCGAGAGGGGCGCCGTCCATCGAACCTGCTGTCGGCGCTCCTGGGGGCACTCCTGTCCGGTTACGCGCTCGCTGTCCTGCTCGGGATCATCGTCGGATGGTTCGACGTGTCGACGAGCAACGCGCTGCTCAACTTCCTTCTGGCGGTGGGGATGCCGGCCGGCTACCTGGGGTTCGTGTTCGCCTCGCTGCTTCTCTGGTCGTGGCTGTACGGCCGGTGGAGCAGGTGGCGGGCGCGACGGGCGAAGGTCGGCGCGATCATCGTCCTGGGTGCCGGTCTGCTCGACGGGTCCCGCGTCGGTCCGCTGCTGGCGTCACGACTCGACCGCGGTCGCGAGATCTATGATCTGGCCCGGCCTTCCGGCCTGGACCCGCTGATCATCTGCTCCGGAGGCAGAGGTGGCGACGAGCGGCTGTCGGAGGCCGCGGCGATGGCCGAGTACCTCGTCTCGAAGGGCGTCGATCGTGATGCCATCGCACTCGAGGACCGATCCACCGACACCGCGGAGAACCTCCGGTACTCGAGGCGTGTGCTCGACGAGCGTGGAGTGACCGAACCGGTCGCGGTGGTGACGAGCGGCTATCACGCCTTCCGCGGAGCGATGCTCATGCGGTCTGCCGGGATCGACGGATTCTCGACCGGCGCCCACACCGCGCGATACTTCGTCCCCAACGCCCAGGTCCGTGAGTTCTTGGCGGTTCTGCGTGACCACCGATGGATCAACGGAGTCGTCGTCTTCCTGCTCAGCGTGCCACTGATCTCCGGCACCGCTGTGGCTCTCTTCGGCTAGTCCGTCAGTGGACCAGGGGAGTGCCTTGCGGACCCCGTGATGGTGGAGCCGATGACGGGAATCGAACCCGCGTATTCAGCTTGGGAAGCTGATGTTCTGCCATTGAACTACATCGGCGTGCGAGTGCCGGACTCGCGAACGACAGCCTAGCAAACCCGTGGCCGGTCCGGTCGTCAGCACTCGCAGATGTCGCAGATCGTGGCGTGAGGCGCAACGAACCGCGACATCTGGGCGAGACCGGGTATCGGCGGGCCGACGCGATTCGGTTGCGACGCAGAATAATTCGCGGGACGGGGTTGCGCGCTGGACGACCGGCCGGTAGTCTCGAACGTAGTTTCGAGTAAAGCCATGATGACGGGGGATGAAATCATGGCTTCTACCGAGCCATCTGCACCACCACCACTTCTTCTCGACCAGTACAAGCGCCTGCATGCACTTATGGACGAGATCGCCGAGACGCAGTCCACGGACTGCTCCGACACCGACCTCCTACAGGTCGCGATCGAGCACGAGCGTGCCGAACGACGGATGCTGTCGCTGTTCACCGATCACATCGTCGACATCGACGAGCGGTCGGCGTACCGGAAGATGGGGTGCCAGACCGTCTCCAACTTCCTCTGCCACGGTCTGCACCGGCGCGGCGAGGCGACCCGCCTGATGAACCGGGTCTGGGCCTTGGGCAGGTTCCCGGACATGCAGGGGGTGCCGCTCGAACCGCGCTTCCCCGAGACCGCCAAAGGTGTTGCCGACGGCGAGATCTCGGGACGCCACGTCGACGTCGTCATCGAGGTGATGCGCAAGATCCCCGCCGACGTGGACCCTGCCGACCGGGAAGCCGCCGAGGCAACGCTCGCGCACTACGCACGCGAGTACGACCCGTCGTCACTCCGTGATCTCGGCGCCCGCATCCTGGCCCACCTCGACCCCGACGGAACCATCACCGACGATCGCGACCGCGCCCGTAACCGCGGACTCAAACTCGGGCCGCAAGACGCCCAACTGATGTCCCGGCTGACCGCAACGCTCGACCCCGTGACGCGCGCCATGTTCGACGTCGTCCTGTCGGTGTGGGCCGCTCCTGGGATGAACAATCCCGCCGATCCCGAGTCGCCCACCGGCAACCCCGCCGCCGCGGACCCCGACGCGCTGGCCGCCGCTGCCGGACGCGACGAGCGCACGACCGAGAAGCGGAACCACGACGCGTTGCGCGCCATGCTGCGCTTCGTGCTCGACGCCGGCGCGCTCGGGGGTTCGCACCACGGGCTGCCGCCACACCTCGTCGTCTCCATCACCGAATCGGCGCTGCGCGACGCGGCCGGCGACCCGGCACGGACCGCGACGGGAACCCTCCTGCCCATCAAGGACGCCATCGATCTCGCCGCGGACGCGCAGCACCATCTCGCGGTGTTCCGGGACCACTCCAGTGAGGTGCTCTACCTCGGGCGGTCCAGGCGATTGGCCTCGCGCGCACAACGAATCGCCGCGATCGCCCGCGACGGCGGCTGCACCTTCCCGGGATGCACGCGGCCGTCGTTCGACTGCGAGATCCACCACGTCGTCGAGTGGGACGCCCACCACGGATCCACCGACCTCGACACCCTCGCGACCGCCTGCCCACCACACAACCGAGTGGTCGGCACCGGGGTGGATCAGTGGGCCACCACCATCGCCACCGAAGGGGTCGACGCCGGCCGCGCCGTCTGGCACCCGCCCCGCGCGCACCCGTCGCCGACGCCGCGGATCAACCATGCCCATCGCACCGACGCGATCCTCGACCGAATGCGCGCTGATGTCCGGCGGCGGCGCAGAACAGCGGCACCGGAGAGCGGAGGGTCGGCGCCGACCGACACCGGCGCAGATCCTCCCTGACCATTCGATAACCTCGACACCGTGCTGCTCTCCGACCGCGACATCCGCGCCGAGATCGCTGACGGGCGCCTCGCCATCGATCCGTTCGATCCCGCCCTCGTCCAGCCCTCCAGCGTCGACGTCCGGCTCGACGGCCTGTTCCGGGTGTTCAACAACACCCGCTACACCCACATCGACCCCGCACAACGCCAAGACGAACTCACCTCGCTGGTCGAACCCGCCGACGGCGAGCCCTTTGTGCTGCACCCGGGTGAGTTCGTGCTGGGGTCCACCCTCGAGGTGTGCTCGCTGCCCGACGACCTCGCCGGCCGACTCGAGGGCAAGTCGTCACTCGGTCGGCTCGGCCTCCTCACGCATTCGACGGCGGGCTTCATCGACCCCGGTTTCTCCGGCCACATCACCCTCGAGCTGTCGAACGTCGCGAACCTTCCGATCACCCTCTGGCCCGGCATGAAGATCGGGCAGCTGTGCCTCATCCGCCTCAGCAGCCCGGCGGAGGAGCCGTACGGCAGCGCGTCGGTCGGATCGAAGTACCAGGGACAACGTGGCCCCACCCCGTCGAAGGCGTACCTGAACTTCCAGAAGCACGACTGAGGGGTTCGACTCGGCTCAACCGGCGGGTGGACGGACCGGGTGGGCGCGGCTCCGGAAGTTCACCCAGCCGATGACAACCCGCCACGACGAGGATGGTTACCGGTGGTTCCGCCTGGGTAACCGTTGCCCTCATGAAGCTCACGGTGATCGGATGCGGCTACCTCGGTGCCACTCACGCGGCCTGCATGGCCGAACTCGGGCACGACGTCGTCGGCATCGACGTCGATCCGTACAAGATCGAACGCCTGCAGGCCGGCGAGGTCCCGTTCTTCGAGCCGGGGCTCGCCGACATCCTGCGCCGCAACATCGACGCCGGACGACTCCGCTTCACGACCGACCATCTCGCGGCCGCCGACCACGCCTCGGTGCACTTCCTCGGCGTCGGGACCCCGCAGGAACCCCGCGGGCACCGGGCCGACCTCTCGCACGTGTACTCGGCAATCGACGCGCTCGTGCCGACGCTGCGGGGCGCCCACCTCATCATCGGCAAGTCGACCGTACCGGTCGGCACCTGCGCCGAACTCGCACAACGGATCTCGGTACTGTCGCACGCCGGGGCGGATGTCGAACTGTCGTGGAGTCCGGAGTTCCTGCGCGAGGGATTCGCCGTCGAGGACACGCTCCGGCCGGATCGGCTCGTCCTCGGTACCGGTTCGCTCGACCCGAGCGGCCTCAACACGGCCGCCGACGACCCCGACGCCGGGTCGTCGGCCGGGGAGGTCACCCGCGAGATCTACCGCGAGATCCTCGAGACCGGCGTGCCGCTGATCGAGACCGACTGGGCCACCGCCGAACTCGTGAAGGTCTCGGCGAACGCCTTTCTGGCCACCAAGATCTCGTTCATCAACGCGATCAGCGAACTGTGCGAGATCGCCGGCGCCGACATCAACACCCTCGCCGACGCGATCGGGCACGACCCGCGGATCGGACGCCGATTCCTCAACGCCGGTCTCGGCTTCGGCGGGGGCTGCCTGCCCAAGGACATCCGCGCCCTGACCGCGCGCGCCGACGACATGGGCGCCCCGCGGGCCGTCGGCTTCCTGCGGGAGGTCGACGCCATCAACATGCGTCGCCGGGGTGCGGCGGTGGAACTGGTCTTCGAGGCCCTCGGCGGCGAGGTCCTCGGGCGCAACGTCGCCGTCCTGGGCGCCGCCTTCAAACCGGAGAGCGACGACGTCCGTGACTCACCCGCGCTGACGGTGGCCAGCAGGCTGGCGCTCGAAGGGGCGTCCGTGACCGTCTTCGACCCGAAGGCCATGGACAACTCACGACGCGTCCACCCGAGCCTCGGCTACGCCACCTCGGCGCGCGACGCGTGCGACCGGGCCGACGTCGTCGTCATCGCCACCGAGTGGGCCGAGTTCGTGCACATGGCGCCCGAAGAACTCGAGGGCGTCGTCCGCGCCAAACGCATCGTCGACGGCCGGCGCTGCCTCGACCCGCAGATGTGGCGCGACGCGGGTTGGGACTACCGCGCCCTGGGCGGCCCCGCTCCCACCCGCCCTGCGCCGCGAAACCACCCGTCCGAGCAGGTGAACGGATATGCGCCGGGGGCCACCGTCCGCTGAGTCGTGCTAGGTTGAGCTCGCGACTGTCCAGGGGGCACCTACTCGCCGGTGGGGGACATGAGGCGAGGTGCACGTGAGGTGCAGGAATCAACCAGATGACCGACACGGTGGCCGATCCGGCCGTGACACCGACGTCTGCGCAGGCAGAGGTCACGGTCAGTGCTGCCGTCGTCGACGCCGTGCGCGCCGAACTCGCTGAGCGGGGGATCGCGCAGAACGCCGAGGTCGTGCTGTTCGATCTCGATCCGCGGGCGGGCGTCTCGGTGGGACGCCTGGACCCGACTCGAGGGACCGTCGCGGACTCCTACTCCGATTCCGGTCTCACCCTCGCCGTCCTGGATGAGGTGATCGCCGACCATCTCGTTCGGGTCGGGCGGGTGGCGGCACCGACCTCGCGCGAATGGCACGAGGAGGTCCTCGACCTCGTCACCCGCGGCCGCGAGCGGCTCCGCGAGTCCGACGGCACCTTCCTGATGGGCCGCGACCACATCCGGCTGTTCCGCATGGCGCGCCGCGACGTCGCCGAAGCCGGAGCCCCGCTGACCGCACGCGCCGAAGACCTCGCTCGCGCGGCGGTGTCCGGAGCCTCCGCCCCCGCGGTCGTGGTCGCCGATCGCGTGAGCGCATGGCCCGGCCTCCGGGACGCGATTGCGCGAGCCGTACCCGTGCCGGTCGTCGACGTCGATCCGTCGGGAAGCATCACTCGGCCCCCGGCGCACGGCGGACACGCGGCGGAACCGGAGGTACCGCACGCGATCGCAGTGTCCGGCGATGTGATCGAACCAGACGTGGGGGTGGCGACCCCGCCCGCCGAACAGGATGCGGTCCCGACCCGGTCGGATGACGGTTTCTCGGCCCCCGCCGAGATGGCTCCGCGTGGCGACGACCATACGCACGACACGCACGACACCCCCATCTTCGAGTCCGTCACTCAGTCGCCACCGGTGGTGGCCACGGCGTTCGGGGGGCTCGCTCCGTATGTTGCTGCCCCGGATGTCCCTCGCGCCCAGCCGCTTCGGGACGACCAGCAGTTCTCCGAGCTCTCTCCGGTCGGTCACGATCAGCGCACGCCGACGAATCCGGTTGCCGAGCCGCCGCCGTCGGCCGAGTTTGCGCCACGGTGGACGTCGGCGCATACGCCCACGCCGCCCGTCCGGTCCGGCGATGGGGAGGTGAACGTCGATCCGATGGCCGGGTATTCGGCGGACACAGGGTCGGCCATCGGGGCTCCACCGCACTCCGACGTGTCCGTAGCAGGGCCGCATTCGGCCGGCGCGAGCCGACGGCGGCGCGGAGGCAAGCGCGTTCTCGCCGCGGTGGCGCTGCTGTGCGCGGTGGCCGTCGTCGCGGTGGCCACGGCGTTGGCCGTCGGACACGATGAGGCGTCGCCGACCGTCGCCGCGCCGCTTCCCCAGCGCACCACCGCCACTCCGGAACCCGAGTTCGCCGATCCCGCAATCTATGCCGAGGCCCGGCAACCGGCGCGCCGGTACACGACTCCTCCTCCGCCGGAGACGACGACGCCCTCCGCGGAGGAGCCTGCGCCCCGGCCTCGTCCCCGGTCGCGGACTCCGCGTCCGCCAGGCGGCGTGACGATCCCGCTTCCCGGTCTGCCGCCGATCGTCCTGCCCTGACGCACGAACCCGATGACCGTCCCCGAGCCGGGTCTCAGTCGCCGGGCCGGGGCGCCAGTGCGCGCGCCACGAAGTCGAGGACGTTCTCGTAGTTCGCCGATGCATCGACGTCGGGGTGATAGGCATGGGCGAGTTCGAGACTCACGGCGCCGTGAACGGCGGACCAGGTCTGCATGGCTTGTTCGACGGGGTCGGCGGACAAGATGACCCCGGCCACCTGGCCGTACCGGATGGTGTCGACGAGGACCTCGAATGCGTTTGCGGCCACGTCGATCTCGGGCGTGCACTGCGCTGAGAACATCAGCCCGTAAAGCACCGGATTGGCGAGTGCGAACTTCCGGTACGCCACACCGGCGTTGCGCAGACGAGTCGCCGGATCGTCATCCCTCGTCGCAATCGCCCGTCCGAATTCGGCGTAACCGTCGGTGACCAGGGCGTCCAGCAGGCCGTCCCGGCCGTCGAAGTGGTTGTAGACGCCCATCGGGGCGACCTTCGCCTCACCGGCCACGGCCCGAACCGTCAGACCGGCCGTGCCATCGCGCTCGAGGATTGTGCGACCTGCCCGGAGCAGCGCGGATCGGACGTCGGCGCCTGCTGTACGCGTGCGCGGCTTCGCGGGAGACATGTTGACAACCTACTGGAACGGTGTTCTTCTTGAATAGAACACTGTTCTACAACGCTGGAACGTTGTTCTAACGGATCGCCGAAACCGCTTGCGCCACTCGACCAGGAGAAGATCGATGCCAACCGAACGCACGCATGCTCGCTGGTGGGCGTTGGGCGCCCTCAGCTTCGCCGAACTACTCGTGATGATCGACAACACGATCGTCAACGTGGCCCTCCCGACGCTCGCCCGCGACCTCGGCGCCGGGATCTCGGGCCTGCAATGGATCGTCGACGCCTACACGCTCGTCTTCGCCGGCCTGCTGTTGACCGGCGGCTACCTCGGTGACCGGTTCGGGCACCGTCGGGTGCTCCTCACCGGCATCGGAGGTTTCATGCTGGTGTCGGTGCTGGCGGCGTCATCCCAGAACCTCGGGCAGCTCGTCGCCGGCCGTGCGGGGCTCGGGGTCTTCGCGGCGCTGGTCTTCCCCGCCACGCTCGCGATCATCACGACCATCTTCGTCGATGCCCGGGAACGCGCGATGGCTGTCGGGATCTGGGCGGCGGTCTCCGGAGTGGCAGTGGCCATCGGACCGGTTCTCGGCGGCTGGCTCCTCGAACACTTCTCGTGGACATCGGTGTTCTGGGTCAACGTCCCGTTCGGTGTGGTGGCCCTCGCGATGATCCTGGCGGTCGTACCCGGCACGCGACCGGTGTCGGTGCCCCGGTTCGACGCGCTCGGGGTCGTGCTCTCGATCGCCGGCCCGGGCCTGCTGACCTTCACCCTGATCGAGGCACCCCACGTCGGTTGGGCCACGGCGCGCACGGTAGTGGGTGTCGTTGTTGCAGTGGCCATCCTGGCGGTGTTCGTGGCCACACAGCTGCGGATCGCGCACCCCATCCTCGACGTCCGGCTCTTCGCCAACCGGCGCTTCGCCACCGCCGCCGGGATGATCAGCGTGGCGTTCTTCGCGCTCTTCGGCTTCATCTTCCTGATCACGCAGTTCCTCCAGGCGGTGAAGGGATACGGTCCGCTGGCCGCTGGTGTCCGTACCCTTCCGTTCGCGATCGTGATGGCGGCGCTGTCGCCGGTCGCGATGGCACTGTCGCACCGTTTCGGGCCCCGGGTGGTCTCGGTGACCGGGGCCTTCCTGATGTCCGGCGGGTTCGCGCTCGTCGAGCTCTCCGCGCGGGACTCCGGGTATTGGGAACTCATCATCTGGGCGATGTCGCTGATGGCGGCGGGTCTCGCCTTCATCTCCGGTCCGTGCACCCAGCTCATCATGGACGCGCTGCGTCCGGAACAGGCCGGCGCGGGCAGTGCGGTCAACGACACGACACGCGAGATCGGCGGGACGCTCGGTGTCGCGGTCCTCGGGTCGATCCTGACGTCCGCGTATGTCGCCGGGGTCGGGGACCGGCTGTCGGGCAGCGGGTTGCCGGCCGAGGCGGTCGACGCGGCGAAGCAATCGGTGATGGCCGGGGTCGGGGTGGCCGACCAGGCGCCGGGCGCGATCGGTGATGCGGTTCGGATCGCGGTGCAGGACGCCTTTATGGTCGGGTTGCACGACGCGGTCTGGGCCGCGGTTGCCGTCACGGCGGTCGCGGGCGTCGCGGCGGCATTCTTGTTGCGGGGGAGCGGGAACCCTTCGTGGCTCGTCGCTAGCGCTCCTCGCACCTCAGGGAGCGGAGGGGTTGTCGCCAGCGCTCCTCGCACCTCAGGGAGCGGAGGGGTTGTCGCCAGCGCTCCTCACACCTCAGCTCAGGGGGCGGAAGCCTCAGAGGTCGAGGGTGAGATTCCCGCCGGGACTGCGTGATACGCAGGTCAGCATGGTCCCGGCCGCGCGCTCGGGCTCGGTCAGGATGTTGTCGCGGTGGTCGACCTCGCCGGACAGCGTCCTGACCTTGCAGGTGCCGCAGAATCCCTGCCGGCACGAGTACGGTACCGACGGCACCACTCGGCGGATCGCGGCGAGCGCCGATTCGTCTGCGGCGACCGGGATCTCCTGACCGGTCGAGGCCAGCGTCACCGTGAACTCGGAGCCGTTCTCCACCGGTGGCGGGCTGAACCGCTCGTAGTGCAGCTCGATGTCGGCGCGTGTCGCGAGATGACGGCGAAGCCCCTCCAGCATGGGAACCGGGCCGCAACAGTAGACGGCGAGGTCGGCGGGGGCGTCGACGGGACCGACGAGTTCGGCCATGCTCGGCAGTCCGTGGACGTCGTCGGTCCGGATGGTGACGCGGTCGCCGAACGCGGCCACCTCGTCGAGGAACGGGATCGACTCGGCGGTGCGGCCGGTGTAGATCATCGACCAGTCCAGCCCGAATCGCTCGGCGGTGGCGAGCATCGGCAGGATCGGGGTGATGCCGATGCCGGCCGCGACGAAGCGGATTCGGCGCGCAGGTGATCCGTGGCCGGGGACCGCGAACGGGAAGGCGTTGCGGGGACCTCTGATCGAGAAGACGTCGCCGATACGCAACGAGTCGTGGACCTCGACCGAACCGCCACCGCCGTCGGGAATCCGGCGCACCGCGATCCGGTAGTGCTCCCGATCCGCGGTGTCACCGCACAGTGAGTACTCCCGCATGCGTCCCGACGGCAACAACAGATCGATGTGCGCCCCGGCGTGCCAGTTCGGCAGCGCGCCACCGTCCGCGGCGGCGAGGGTGAGCGCGATGACGTTCTCGTCGCGCGCGACCACCTCGCGTCCGACGATCCGGACCCGGGTGGTTCCGTCGCGCACCGCACCTCGGCGCAGCGGTGACAGCGGCCGCCAGACCGGCCACCACGCCCGGAACACCATGGTGCCGAACGTGAGCAGCGGGTCATGCCGCCATCGGCCGTGCAGGTGGGGCGGTGGTTGCGTGAGCGTTGTCGAATGCGGATGCGCGCGTTGGTTCATGACCCTGCTCTCCCGTCCGCACTCACGCCGCGTTGCGCGCGGCCGGCGAGCTCGCGAGATAGGCGACCGCCTGTGCGGTGCTGCCGATGTCCTCCGGCCGGAACCCGGGCCGGAAGTAGCTGAAGGTGGCGAAGACGATCGTCCGCATCTTCGGGAGCACGCCGGCCCGCACCCCGCGGTGGTAATGCCAGGTCTTCTGGAAGTAGTTGTACGACAACGACCTGTCCTGGCCCATGATGAATCGGTAACCCCGCTGGATGAGGATCAACAGGATCGGCAGCACCACGAACATCGCCCGGCCGCGACGCAGATATCCGTCGCCGAAGTACGCGGCGACATCGTGTGCGACGGCCCGGTGCTCCACCTCCTCCGCGCCGTGCCACATGAACAGGTCGGTCATCGTGGGGTGCGCCCCGACCCGGGTCCAGGTGTTGTTCAACGCGAAGTCGCCGAGGATGGCGGTGTAGTGCTCCAAAGCCGCGATGAGCCAGAGGCGTTCGACGAGGTGTTTGTCGCGGGCCGCCTGGGTGCCACCCTCCAGCGGGCCGAGCACCTTGCGGAAGATCCACTCCATCTGGAGCTGGTAGGGCCGCGGGTCGATGCCGTGGTGATCGAGGAACTCCCACAGGACGTGATCGTGGGCCTCGGCGTGCATCGCCTCCTGGCCGATGAATCCTCGCATGCGAGAGGCGAGTTCCTCGTCGTCGACCAGCGGCAGGGCCTCGTTGTAGGTCTGCACGAACCACCGCTCGCCCTCCGGGAGCAGGAGATTGAGCACGCTGATGAAGTTCGACGCGACCGGGTGGCCGGGTATCCAGTGGAGCGGGACATCGTCCCAGTCGAACGCCACGTTGCGGGCGTGCAGCTCGACGGGCCCCGGATCGGCCGACGGTGCGTCCCCCGGTGCACGATTGTCGTTGTGCGTCATGGCGTTCACCCCGTGATGTTCTGACGGGCGCCGATGCGCGACAGCCACGGCGCGAAGCGGTAGATCCGGTAGCCCACCTTCGCCTCCACGGTCACCGGCACCACCGCCTTGTTGTGCTCGATGGCCGCGACGATCTCACTTGCGACCCGGTCCGGCGTGAACCCCCGGCGCTGGTAGAACCGGTCGAGCCGATCGCGGCGTGCTTGTTCGGTCTCGGCGTCGAGGCCGGCGATCGGCGTCGAGGAGACGATGTTGGTGTCGACGAGCCCGGGACAGATCGCACTGACGCCGATGCGATGTTCGGCGAGCTCGGCGCGCAGCGACTCGGAGAACAGCAGCACCCCCGCCTTCGACGCCGAGTACAGACCGAGGCTGCGTGACGGCGTGAACGCCGCGGCCGACGCGATGTTGACGATGTGCCCGCCGACCCCGCGCTCGACCATCTGCCGGCCGAACTCCCGGCTGCCGGTGACGACGCCGCGCAGGTTGACGTCGAGGAGCCGGTCGACCTGCTCGTCGGTGGCCGCCAACACCCCACCGGCCAAACCGATTCCGGCGTTGTTGACCACGATGTCGGGGATGCCGTGGGCCTCTCGGACGCGAGCGGCGAAGGTGGCGAACTCGGCGGTGTCCGAGACGTCGAGGAGGTAGGCGTGCGCGGCCGACCCCGCGGCCTTGCAGGCGCGGGCGGTCTCGTCGGCGGACGCGAGGTCGAGGTCGGCCAGGACGAGCTCGCACCCGCGTTCGGCCAGTGCCAGGGCCGTCTCGCGTCCGATGCCGCTGCCCGCACCGGTGATCACGACGAGTTTGCCCGCCAGCGGTTTCGGTTCGGTGAAAAGCCGGGCCCGCTCGATGACCGGGGCCGGGGCCCCACTGTTGGTCTGCACCGCAAGGAAATCCAGGACGAGATCGGTCAGATAGTCGGGGTTGGTGTAGGGCAGCCAATGTCCGGTCGGGGTGTCGCGGCGCCAGAGTTTCGCGACGTACGTCGGCGTGATGTCGTAGATGGCCCGCCGCAGCGCGATGTCGCGTTCGTTGACCACCTGGAGCACCGGCACCGTGGTGGTCCGCGGATCGGGCCGCAGGAGTTTGGCGCGGATGTTCGCGCGGTACAGGGCGAGGCCGCTCACCATGTCGCGGCGCAACGAGTCGGCGACGTCGACGTTCTCCGGTGGCGTGCCCTCGACCGCGCGCAGGAACTGTTTCCACACCGCCGGATTGCCCATCGCGCGCAACAACACGTTGGGGAGCACCGGAAGCTGGAACAGCCCTGTGTAAGCCGACGACATCGACTGCGCGAGCACATTGCGCAGGTGTCGAGGGGTGGGGCTGGCGACCTGATCGCGGACGAACTGACCGAGGTGGTCGAGGTTGGGGCCGGACACCGAGACGAATGAGGCGATGCGGGCGTTGGCGCGCGGGCGGCTGACGGCCTCCCATGTCTGCACCGATCCCCAGTCGTGTGCCACCACGTGTACGGCGTCGTCGGGACTCACCGACTCCGCGACCGCGTACAGGTCGTCGGCGAGCTCGTCGAGGCGGTAGGCGGCGACCTGCCGGGGGCGGTCGCTCTCGCCGAAGCCGCGGCAGTCATAGGCGACCACGTGATACTGCTCCGCCAGCCGCGGCGCGATGTGGGTCCACAGGTGGTGGGTGTCCGGCCAGCCGTGCACCAGCAGCACCGTCGGTTTCGACGGATCGCCCAGCTCGTAGGTGGCCAGCCGGATCCCATTGTTGCTGACGGTCCCCGGACGCCACTCGGGTCGTCGAATCGCCTGTTGAGCCATCTGTCACCTCGTTGTGTGTGCCCCGCCGATGGAGGTACACGTTACCAACGGTTACACAAATGTCCAGACCCCGGAAAAGCAGTGAGGGCCCGGTCGGATGACCGGGCCCTCACCAGGGACTTCTCGCGGAACTCCGCGGGATCACTGTCGATACGACGACAGGAAGTTGCCGATCCGCTCCACGGCCTCGGTCAGATCCCGGGACCACGGCAGCGTGACGATGCGGAAGTGGTTGTGGTCGTCGAGGTTGAACCCGGTGCCCTGCACCACCAGGATCTTCTCCTGCAGCAGCAGATCCTGGACGAACAGTTCGTCGTTGTGGATCTCGTAGATCTCGGGATCGAGGCGGGGGAAGGCGTACAGCGCGCCCTTGGGCTTGACGCAGCTGACCCCGGGGATCTCGTTCAGCTTCTCCCAGGTCACGTTCCGCTGTTCGTACAACCGGCCACCGGGGGAGACCAGGGCCTCGATGGACTGGTAACCGCCGAGGGCCACCTGGATCGCGTGCTGGCCCGGCACGTTGGCGCACAGGCGCGTCGACGCCAGGATGCCCATGCCCTCGATGAACCCGCGCGCGTGGTCCTTCGGTCCGGTCATCACGACCCACCCGGCGCGGTAGCCGCAGACGCGGTACGCCTTCGACAGACCGTTGAAGGTGAGGCACAACAGATCCGGCGCCAACGAGGCCACGTTCACGTGCTCGGCGTCGTCATAGATGATCTTGTCGTAGATCTCGTCGGCGAGAATTAACAGCGAGTGCTCGCGGGCGAGTTCGACGAGCTGCTCGAGGACCTCGCGGGAGTAGACCGCGCCGGTCGGGTTGTTCGGGTTGATGATGACGATCGCCTTGGTGCGGTCGGTGATCTTCGCGGCGATGTCGGCGACGTCGGGGTTCCACCCGTTCTCCTCGTCGCAGCGGTAGTGCACGGGCTGCCCGCCGGACAGCGAGGTCATCGCGGTCCACAGCGGGTAGTCGGGTGCCGGGATCAAAACCTCGTCGCCGTCGTTCAGCAGCGCCTGCATCGTCATCGTGATGAGCTCGGAGACGCCGTTGCCCAGGATGACGTCGTCGACGTCGAAGTACGGGAAGTCGGGGATGAGCTCGTAGCGGGTCACCACGGCACGACGCGCGGACAGGACACCGGCCGACTCGGAGTAGCCCTGCGCGTAGGGGAGGGCGTGGATCATGTCGCGCATGATCACGTCGGGGGCCTCGAAACCGAACAGCGCCGGGTTGCCGATGTTCAGCTTGAGGATTCGATGGCCCTCCGCCTCGAGCCGCTGCGCGTGCGCGTGGACGGGACCGCGGATCTCGTAACACACGTTCTGCAGCTTGAGCGACTGCTCGAGCGGCTTGAGGTTCTGGTTGAGGTGCGAAACATGGGGCCTACTCACGGGTACATTGTCGCAGCCGGTGGCAAATGCGTTTCTGCCAGTGCGGGTGAGGCCAGCTGAAAAGACAGATGTCGCCTTTCGTTGCGGTATTCGCAACGAAAGGCGACATCTGTATGCCCTATTGAGCGACTACTTGTGGCCGGGCCGCTTCTTGCCGGCCGCGATGCCGAAGCCCTTGGCCTTCGACGCCCCGGTCTCGGCGACCGTGCGAGCAGCGGACGAACCGTTGCTCGACGCCGCAGGCGCCGCCGCTGTATCGGCGTCGTCTGCGTCGCCCGGGCTCTCGACCTCGGCCGTCCCCGCGTCGGCCTCCGTCGCCGGAGCCTCGGTTTCCGGGGCCTCGGTGGCCGGGGCCTCGTCGACAGGCGCTTCGGCCGCTGCGGCCTCGGCTGGTGCCTCCTCGGCCTGCGGGGCCTCGGGTTCTGGCTCAGCCGCTTCCGGAGCCGGAGCAGCTGCCGGTGCGGCCTTGCTCGCGCCGCCCGGTCGCTTCTTGCCCGCGGCCATGCCGAAGCCCTTGGCCTTGGCCGGCTTCTCCTCGGTCAGCACGGCGGCCGAGCCGCCCTGCGGTGCCTCGGCGGCTGGCGTCTCAGCAGCCGGAGTCTCAGCAGCCGGTGCCTCGGCGGTCTCGGCCGGTTCGACGTCCGTCTCGGGAGCGGGGGCGTCCGCGGCCTCGGCAGGTGCCGCGGCCGGCTTGGCCGCGGCCTTGCCGATACCGCCGGGCCGCTTCTTGCCCGCGGACATCCCGAAGCCCTTGGCCTTGCCGGGCTTCTCTTCCGTTGCCGCAGCAGCAGGTGATTCCGTCGCCGATCCCGCGGTAGCCGACTCCGCTGTCGTCGTTCCCGCTGTCGCCGAAGCCGATTCCGTGTCCACGGTCGGGGCGGCGTCCGGGGCCGATTCGCTTTCGTCGACCTTGCTCTCGGCGGGCGCGGTCACCCCGGCGGCGGGGGCCGCCGCGTTGGTGGTCTTCTGACCCGGGCGCTTGGCCTTGCCCATGCCGAAGCCCTTGGCTGCCGGCTTCCTCTCGGCCTGCGGCGTCTCGGTGGTGGCCTCGGCGACCTCCTCCTTGACCGCCTCGGACGACTCGGTCTCGGCCGGCACCGGCTCGGCGGTACCACCGGCGGGCTTGCTCGCGGCACCGGGACGCTTGGCGCCGCCCTTCATGCCGAAGCCCTTGGCTGCCGGCTTCTTCTCGGCGGGTGCCTCGGCTGCGGTCTCGGCGGCTGCCGGCTCCGGGGCGGCCGACGCCGCTGCGGCACCGGGCTTCTTGCCGCCCTTCATGCCGAAGCCCTTCGATGCCGGCTTCTTCTCGGCGGGTGCCTTCTCGGCGGGTGCTTCCGGTGCCGCGGTCTTGGCCGCCGCGCCCGGCTTCTTGCCGCCCTTCATGCCCAGGCCGACCTTCGGCTTCGGCGCGGCCTCGGTGGCCGCGGCCGACGCAGTCGCCGCCGCGGGCACCTTCTCGGGCTCGGGTTCCGGCTCCGGTTCGGCGAGGGTGGGACGCGGTCCGAGGAACCGGCCGCCGAGTTTGACCTCGGTCCGGTCGCGCTTCACCGATTCGAGCAGCAACTGCGCGACGTCGACGACCTCGACCTTGCCCTCGGACTCGGTACCGCTCGTCCGGGCGGTCACGCCGTCGGTGAGCATGACGCGGCAGAACGGACAGCCGGTCGCGACCTTCTTGACCTGATCGCCGGTGGTGTCGCCGAGGGTGTCCAGCGCCTCGTCGACCCGGTCGATGTTGATCCGCTTGCCGATCTGCTCTTCCATCCACATCCGGGCGCCGCCGGCACCACAGCACATGGACCGTTCGCCGTGACGCGGCATCTCGGTCAGCGTCGAACCGGCCGCACCCATCAACTCACGCGGGGCGTCGTAGACCTTGTTGTGGCGGCCCAGGTAGCACGGGTCGTGGTAGGTGACGCCCTCGCCGAGTGGTGCGACCGGAACGAGTCGCTTCTCGCGCACGAGACGATTCAGCAGCTGCGTGTGGTGGACGACCTCGTACTTCGCGCCCAGCTGCGGGTACTCGTTGCCCAGTGCGTTGAAGCAGTGCGCACAGGTGACGACGACCTTCTTGCGCTGCTCGGGCGCGGTCGCGAAGACCTCGCCGAGCATCTCGATGTTCTGCTGCGCGAGCATCTGGAAGAGGAACTCGTTGCCGGCGCGTCGTGCGGAGTCACCGGTACAGGTCTCGCCCTCGCCGAGGACCATGAAGTTCACCGCTGCCATGTCGAGGAGCTCGGCGACGGCCTTGGTGGTCTTCTTCGCGCGGTCCTCGTAGGCACCGGCACAGCCGACCCAGAACAGGTACTCGAAGCCCTCGAACGACTCGACGTCCTTGCCGAAGACCGGGATCTCGATGTCCATCTCGTCGATCCAGGCGGTGCGCGCGGAGGCGTTCTGGCCCCACGGGTTGCCCTTGTTCTCGAGGTTCTTGAACATGCCGGCCAGCTCGGTCGGGAAGTCCGACTCGATCAGGACCTGGTAGCGGCGCATGTCGAGGATGTGGTCGACGTGCTCGATGTCGACCGGGCACTGCTCGACGCAGGCACCGCAGGTGGTGCAGCTCCACAGGGTCTCGGTGTCGATGACGGCACCGAGCGCCTCGGGATCGAACTCACCCTCCACGGCTTCGACGACCTGACCGCCGCCGAGATCGCCCTTCGATTCACCGACGAGCTTGCGGGCCGCCTCGGCGCGCGCCGACTCGGGGATCGCGTTGAGTTTGTCCTCGAGGACGTTGCCGTCGGCATCGACGAGGCCGACCTCGTCGCCGCCCATGTCCTTGCGGCCACCGGCGAGCAGGTACGGGGCCTTGGCGTTGCCGTGGTCGCGCAGCGACATGATGAGCAGCTTCGGGCTCAGCGGCTTGCCGGTGTTCCACGCCGGACACTGCGACTGGCAGCGGCCACACTCGGTACACGTGGTGAAGTCGAGCCATCCCTTCCAGGAGAAGTCCTCGATCTTGCCGGCGCCGAACGCGTCGACATCGGGATCGGCGGTCTCCATGTCGAGGACCTTGCCCTGGCTCATCATCGGCTTCGCGGCACCGAGGGCGACGCCGCCGTCCTGCTCGCGCTTGAAGTAGATGTTGAAGAAGGCCGAGAAACGGTGCCAGGCAACGCCCCAGCTGATGTTCATGCCGACCATCGCCAGCCAGACCATGCCGCTCATCAGCTTGATCACGGCGAAGATCGACACCAGGGTCGGCGAGGCCGGGAGGATCTTCGCGACCTGCATGGTGAAGAAGTCGGAGTAGGCGTTCGCGTGGCCGTAGGTCGCGATCTTCGACGCCTTGACCAGGATCATGCCCAGGCCCTCGAGCAGCACGATGACCTCGACGAAGTAGGCCGGTCCGAAGCGCGAACCGCCGAAGCGCGACAACCGCTCGGGGACGCGCGGGTGGTTGAGCTGGCGGATCACGATCAGCACGATGATGCCGACGACGGTGGCGATGCCGAGGAGTTCGTCCCAGAGGTGCCACGCGAAGGTGTCACCGAAGACGGGCCAGTGGAACTCCGGGTTGATGGACTGTCCGTAGGCCTCGAACCACAGCAGGAATCCGCCGAGGAAGCCGACCATCACGAGCCAGTGCGCCCAGCCGACGGTGCGGAACTTCACCATGCGCGTGTGGACGATGAATTCCTTCATCATCGTCAGGAAGCGCGGGAGGATGGGCCAGAAGCGGGAGCTGTCGACCTTGTGCCCGAGCTTGATGGTGCGGAAGATCCGCACCACGCCACCGAGGAACAGGTACCAGCAGAGGAGGCTGATCACCGCGGCTGTCGTGCCGATGGCAATCGTCGTGGTAGTCACGGGCGCGTACCGGCCTTTCGTCTAGGTCGTCCGCCCCCGGTCGCGGAACGCGAGGCTGGGTACCACGGGGCGGTGTACTACAGGTAACCGTAATTCGTTGCGCCACCGGCGCGCTGCCAAGGCTGGCCTAATTACGCTGGTCTACCTCATATCAGATGATACTCGCCAGTAACTTACTGTCGAGTCAGGGTGTCCGAGGCCACGTCCGGGCCGCGGGTGCCCGGAGACGTCACCGGGTTCGCGCGACCTTCTCGAGTTCCTCGAGCGCCGTATCGAGGTGCGTGAGCAGGCGTTGCAGGCTCGGGAGCTGGGCCCGGGCGCCGATCAGCCCGAAGTTGATGTGCTCGGCGGTGCTGGTCACCGTGATGTTGAGCGCGAGACCCTGCGTCGGGATGGAGACCGGGTACACCCCGTCGAGGCGGGCGCCGTTCCAGTACAGGTGCTTCGACGGCCCGGGGACGTTGCTGATGATGATGTTGAACTGCGGGGGGACGTACTGGACGAAGCCGGGCACGGTCGCGAAGGCGAGCGGCGCGAAATTCGCCGCTCCCAGCGCGAGCGCCTGCAGCGGACGAAGGCCCCGGACCACCGACTTGCTGTGGCGCGCCGACTCGACGAGTTTGTCGAGGCGGCGTTCGGGGTCCGGCTCATCGGTCGCGAGACTCACCAGGATGGCGGTCACCGCGTTGCCGTCGTCATCGCCGTCGGTGTGCATCGACACCGGCACCGCCGCGATGAGCGGGGCGTCGGGCAGGGCGTCCTGGTCGATGAGGTACGACCGCAGGGCTCCTGAACACATCGCGACGATCACGTCGTTGAGGGTGATGTTCCGGGCATCGGCCACTGCCCGAAGACGGTCGATCTCCCACTGCTGCGAGGCGAATCGGCGGGCGCTCCCGATCGCGACGTCGAGAATCGTGCGCGGGGCCCGTCCAAGTGGGGCGACGAACTCCGGGTCGCGGAGGCCGGCCACCGCGACCTTCGCGGCCGCGGGCCCGAGGCCGGCGACCTGGCCTGCCACGTTCGCCAGGCCGGACACCCGGCTGCGCAGACTCGGCGAGGGGCGCGGGGGTCGACGCTCGACCAGCGCCGGGTCCCAGGGTGCGGTACCCGACCGGTCGTCAGGGTCGTCGGACAAGGTCCGCTGGAGCAGGCGCAACGCGGAGACGCCGTCGACGACGGAGTGGTGGATCTTGCTGTAGAGCGCCACCCGGCCGTCGTCGAGACCCTCGATGACGTGGATCTCCCACATCGGTCGGAACCGGTCCATCAGGGCCCCATGGTTGAGGGAGACGTATCGCAGCAACTCGCGGACGCGGCCGGGGCGGGGGAGCACAGTCCGGCGGACGTGGTAGTCGAAGTCGATCTCGTCGTCGAAGGACCACGCCACGTTGCCCAGCAGGGTCACCGGTACCGCCGGCCGCTTGCGGAAGGTCGGATGGACTTCGGTGCAGCCGCAGAACGCCTCGATGATCTCTTCGGCGAGTTCGCTCGACGACTGGCCCTCGCGCGGTACGAACAGTTGGAGTCCGCCCACGTGCATGGGCTGCTCCCGCGTCTCGGCGAGGAGGAACATCGACGAGGTGACCGGCATGTACGGCATCGCACCATCACTTTCACACCACGAAATGGATGCGCGCACAGGCTGAGCGCGACCGAGGTCCCCTCAGTATCACGGGGCGACTGCCGGGTCGGGGCTCGAATGGGCATGTTGGGAGTCGGTCCCCCTACGTTGTAGGGGTGAGGTCAGGTGCTCGTCTCGTCGTACCGGTGCTGCTGGTGCTGGTCGAACTGTGGATCACCCTGGCCGTCACCTGGATGTACTTCTCGTCGGTCGGCAGGATCGACGACGCGACGGCGCCGGCCCGCCGGTCCACGCTGCTGGTGCTGGGTTCCCTCGTCTACGACGACGGCTCGCCCGGCGACTACGTGCGAGGCCGGCTCGACACGGCGCTGGAGCTGTACCGGTCCGGGGGAGTGGACCGGATCATCAACTCGGGCAACGGTTCCGAGGAGGATGGAAACGAACCCGCGGTGATGCGAAGCTATCTCGAGGAACGTGGTGTCCACCCGCGGGCGATCGTCGACGACCCGGCCGGCCTCGACACCGCGGCGAGCTGCCGACGCGCCCGCGAGGTGTTCGGCGTCGACGAGGTGGTCATCGCGACGCAGAATTTCCACCTGCGCCGTGCCATCGCGTTGTGCCGCGACCAGGGCGTCGACGCGCGCGGTGTCGCGGCCCGATGTGACTGTCCCGCCTGGACTCTCGCCCGGAACCACGTCCGCGAGACGGTGTTCGCCGGGCCGCGGGCGGTGCTGACCGCGGTGGGCTGAGGGCAAGCCGGCCGCCCAGGCGGTCACCGGACTACGACCGTTTTGTCCGACCTTGCGCCAGTATCGGTTAGGCTTACCTGGCTTGGTCGGGGGTGAAGGTTCATTGGTGTCCCGAGAACAGAGGAGTATCGGCAAGTGCACACAAGACGATGGGTTCGACGAGTGGTCGCCACCGCTGGGGCGGCGATCATGGCCGCCGGGTTGCTCGCGGCCTGCACAGGAAGCGATTCGTCGAACGACGACGAGGCGCTCGTGCTCTACTCGGGACGTTCGGAGTCTCTGGTGGGTCCGCTGGTGGAACGAATCGACGCGACGGTTCCGGTGACGGCGGCGTACGACAAGAAGGCCGCGCAGATCCTGGAGGAGGGCGACGGTAGCCCGGCCGACCTCTTCTTCGCGCAAGATGCCGGCGAGCTCGGCGCTCTTGCCGAGGCCGGACTCCTCGAACCCCTCCCCGCAGACATCGCCGAGAACGTCCCCGAGGCCTACCGGTCTGAGACCGGCACCTGGGTGTCCACGTCGGCGCGCTCTCGTGTGTTGATCTTCGATCCGGCGCAGGTGGATCCGGCCACCCTCCCGGCGGGCATCGACGGACTTCTCGCGCCCGAGATGCGTGGCAAGGTCGGTTACGCCCCCACGAATGCCTCGTTCAAGTCCTTCGTGACTGCGCTCCGACTCACTCGCGGCGACGATGGCGCTCGCGCTTGGCTCACCGCCTTCCTTGCCAACGACCCCAAGTCGTTCGAGGGCAACGGGCCCATCGTGGAGGGCGTGAACACCGGACAACTCGCAGCGGGACTCACCAACCACTACTACTGGGTCCAGGAGGTGCAGGAGAAGGGAATCGAGAACGTTCCCGGGCGACTGCACTTCTTCTCCGACGGCGATCCGGGCGCGCTCGTGAACGTGGGTGCGATCGGTGTCCTCAAGACCGCGTCCGACAAGGAGCAGGCCTTCGAATTCGTCCGACAGTTGCTGACGCCGGAGACCCAGACCTACTTCGCCACCGAGGTGGGCGAGTACCCGGTGGTCGGGAACGAGCCGCTCCCGGTCGAGGGACTGCCGACGCTGGAGCAGCTGTCACCGCCGCAGATCGCCCTCGACGAACTGGCCGATGTCGTCGGCACAGATGAGTTGCTGCGCGAGGTCGGCGCTGTCTGACCTGTTGGTCAACACCAGGATTCGTCCCGGCCGTCATCTCCGGCCGGGGCGAATGCTGTTGTGCACGATCAGCGTCTGCATCGCCCTGTTGTTGATCACGCCCGCGGTCTATCTCGTCGTTCGGGTCGCCGACATCGGGATCGATCAGGCGACCGCGCTTCTGTTCCGCCCGCGCACCGGTCAACTTCTCTGGCGCACGGTTCAGCTCGCAGCGATCGTCACGTGCGCGTCGATCATCATCGGGGTCGTGCTGGCGTGGTGTGTGTCCCGCGGGGTGGGGCGCGGGCGCGCATTCGTCATCGCGTTACTCGCGGCGCCGCTCGCGATCCCCTCGTACGTATCGGGCTTTGTGTGGACCCGTCTGTTCCCGGGATTCGAGGGCCTGGGGGCGGCTGCACTCGTCTTGACCCTGGCCTGTTATCCCCTGGTCATGCTGCCGACGGTGGCGCTGCTTTCCGGTACCGGCCGCACTGATGAGGATGCCGCCCGCACTCTGGGCTGTGGTCCGCTCGAAGCCTTTGTGCGCGTGACTCTCCCGCGTGTTCGCACGGGGGTCGTTGCGGGTGGACTGCTGGTTGCGCTGTACGCGATCAGCGATTTCGGTGGACCCGCGATCGTCCGCTTCGAGCCGTTCACCGTGGGGATCTACAACGCCTACAACGGAACCCTGGACCGTTCGGTCGCCGCACTCTACGGTGTGGTTCTCGCACTCGTCGCGGTGGCGCTCGCCGTCGTCGAACGGCGAGCACGACGCCACGTCGATCCAAGTGCCACCCCGTCGCGGTCGAGGGTCTCGAAGAACCGGCCGGTGGCCTGGGGTCTCGTCACAGCCACCGTCGCGGTGGGCGTCTGCCTTCCGATCGTCGGGCTGTTACGCGAGATCAGCGAGTCCCGCCGGCTCGGATTCGACAGCGTCGGCGAACTGCTGGCCTGGGTGGGTCCGTACGCCCGGACCACGACGTTGCTCTCGGTACAGGCGGCCATCGTCATCGCCCTTCTCGCATTGCCGTTGGCATTCTTCATATCTCGTCCGCGTAGCAGGACCGGGGACACTGTCGAGGCCGTGTCCTACCTCGGTTATACGTTGCCGGGTGTGACCGTTGCGCTCTCGATGGTCTTCTTGGGCACCCGCGTCGTCCCGGACCTCTACCTCACCGCCACGATGCTCATCGCCACCTATGCGGTCCTGTTCCTGCCGGTCTGTCTGGGTCCGATCCGATCCGGTGTCGACTCCATCCCGTGTGCGGTGTCCGAGGTCTCGCGCACTCTCGGTGCGGGACCGCTGACGACCGCGGTGCGTGTGCAACTCCCGTTGGTGATGCCGGCGATCATGGCCGGCTCCGCTCTCGCGTTCTTGTCGGTTGCCAAGGAACTACCCGCCACCTTGATGCTTGCCCCGATCGGCACACGAACTCTCGCAACGGATATGTGGAGTCTGAACAACGACTTGAGTTACGGTCGCGCAGCCGTCCTCGGGTTGGTTCTGATCGTCGTCTCGTCGCTACCCACCGCGGCGCTATCCGCACTGTTCGGAAGGGCACGCCACGCATGAGGAACGCGGTTCGTGTAGACGACGTCTCGGTCGTGTACGGCAGCACGACCGTTCTCGACGGCGTGTCCTTTCACGTTCCCGCCGGGTCGATCACGGCGGTCATCGGTCCATCGGGCTGCGGTAAGACGACCCTGTTGCGCGCGATCGCGGGTCTCGAGCCGATCCGAGCGGGTCGCATCGAGATCGACGGTGTCGAGGTCGCCTCGGCCGGCTCTGCCCGAACCCGCCCGGTGGGGGTTCGACCCGAACGTCGGAGGTTCGGGTTGGTGCCACAAGAGGGGGCGCTGTTCGACAATCTGACCGTCGCGGGCAACGTCGGGTTCGGACTCGGTCCCTGGTGGAGACGTATGCCCGGCCGGGCGGCCCGGATTGCTGAGTTGCTCGACGTGGTCGGGCTGGAGGAGTTCGGCGATCGACGGCCCAATTCGCTGTCCGGCGGTCAGCGCCAACGGGTGGCACTGGCCCGCGCGCTCGCACCCCGACCAGCTGTCATCGGGCTGGACGAACCGTTTTCGGCACTTGATGCCCAGCTGAGGACGCAGCTGCGCGAGCATGTCCGGGCCACGATCCTGGCGGAGGGTTCGAGTGGGCTGTTGGTCACTCACGACCGTGAGGAGGCGATGGCGATGGCCGACCACGTCGTGGTGTTGATGGCGGGTTGCGTGCGCCAGGTCGGGACACCCGAGGAGATCTACCTCGAGCCCGTCGACGCGGAGGTCGCGCGCATGTTCGGGGAGATGACGGATCTGCCGGGCGAAGCCGACGACGGCGAGGTCTCGTGCGCGGCAGGACGGTTACGCATTCGCCGGCCGGGCCACGGGGCAGGAGTGGTGATGCTGCGGCCCGGGGACCTGGAGATCGTATCCGGCGTCGCGAATGTCGGTTGCGCAGAGGTGCTCGCGGTACGACCTCGCGGTGACCACGTGGACGTCCGAGTATCGGTGCCTCCGGTCGAATCCGGCTGCCCCGCGGTCGAGTTGACCGTTCGGGCCGAGCCGGGATGGCATCGTCCGGCCGGCACCGTCGTCGAGTACCGGCAACGACGGCCGGTGCACTTTCGCGAGCGGCACTGAGGTGGCGTGCCGTCCGCTCACCACCAACCCAGCGACCGCTGTAGATCGGCTTCGACGGCAGGGATGAGGCTGCGGACGAAGGTCGCCGAGAGGTGGTGGAAGTCGTGCCACACCAGGATGTTCCCGACGACCGCGGGGCAGTACTCGTCGTCGCACATGGCGTCGGTGTAGTCGAGGAAGCTCATGTTGGGGAACTCGCCGGCGAGCGCGGCGGCGGGGTCGGCCGGCGCCATCGCCTGTGCTCGGGGCACGCCGCACACCTCGGGTTTGCGTCCGCTGGCGAGACACTCCGGCGGCTTGAGTTGTCCGGTCGCCCAGGGGTTGTCGCGGACCGCGACGACCCGCTGCCCGCGGTCGCGGAACTCGGCGAAGATCTCTTCGTAGTCCTTGGGGACGTAGTCGCCGTCGCCCGACTCGACGGGCCGGGTGCTGTTGGTGAACACGACATCCGGCTTGTCGACGGCGAGCCGCTCCATGACGCGACGCGACCAGTCGTTGCACTGGTAGTACTTCTGGCCGAACCACGTGAACACGTGCTCGGTCGTGAGGGCGCACCCGACCTTGAGGTAGGTGGTCACGCGGAAGTCGTGGCGCTTGCCGATGGCGTCGAGCGCGGTGATCCACTGTTCCGCATGCGAACCGCCAACCAGCGCGATGGTTCGGGTGGCGTTCACGTTGCCGTAGTAGCCGACCTTGATGGACGGGTCCTTCCAGCCGCTGATGATCGAGTCGTAGGAGGTGATCGGCCAGTCCATGTCGACGACTTGGGGACTCGGTTGTGCGGTCACGTTCGGTACCGGAGCGCCGTCGAGGAAGGCCCGCGCACCCGGGTACAGCCGTGGGTCGAGGTTCTGGGTGTCGAGGGTGGCGTTGGCGGCGTCGCGCTGCCAGGTCACCGCGGCGGCGCCGGCTGCGACACTGATGACGACCAGTACCGCGACGAGGGCGCGCCGGTAGCCTCTGGTCTTCTCGAACGGCGGCCGCGCGACCACGCCATCGGCATCGGGCGGCACCGGGGACTGCTTCCGCTTCGCCGACCCGGCACGCAGCGGCGCCTCGACGTACTTCGTGGTCAGCCAGGCGAGCAGCACGGACACGGCCAGGATGGCGGTGCCCTCGAACCACGAGACATCGTCCTGATAGCGCCACGCCAGGTAGAAGATGAGCAGCGGCCAGTGCCACAGGTACAGCGCGTAGGCGATCGAGCCCAGCCACACCAGCCGGGGATGGGCGAGACCGCGGCTCACCCCCGATCGGATCGAGGTCTGTCCGGACGCCGTCTTCTGGTCGACGGGGGCCTGATCGATGGGGGCGGTCTGCGACGAGCCGACCCAGATGAGGATCAGCGTCGCGCCCACGGGGACGAGCGCCCACGCCGCGGGGTATTCCTGGACGCCGGCGATCCACCAGCCACACGTCACGATGAGGCCCAGGGCCACGAGTCCCAGTAGGTCACGCACCCGCCGCGACAGCGCGATCCGCGGCATCCACACCGCGAGGAGTCCTCCCACGAGCGGTTCCCACAGACGGGCCACGGTGTCGTAGTAGGTGAAGGGCTGGTTGATCCCGTGGCGGTAGTTGGCCCACGCGAAGGAGCCCAGTGCGACGACGCCGAGCGCGATCCCGACGACTCCACGGACCACCTTGGGGTCGGCGAAGAATGCGGATCGCCGGCCGAGGGCACGCAGCACCGCGCCCAGTGCCAGCGCGCAGACGAGGGTGAGGACGAAGAACTGGCCCTGCATCGACATCGACCAGAGATGCTGCATCGGGCTGTTCGCGGAGTCGGCGGCCGCGTAGTCCTGCGACTCGAACGCGAGGTGCCAGTTCTGGTAGTACAGCGCACTGGCCTGCAGTTCGGCCCCGAGTGGTCCCCAACGTGTCGTCGGCATGATCAGCGCGATCAGTCCGGCGGTGACCGCGAGCACCAGCAGGAGAGCGGGCAGCAACCGGCGCAGGAGCCGGGAGAACCGCGGCCACGGATTGATCGCCGCGCCCCAGGAACTCGACGCGGGCTGGGTCGCCAGGACGTGCTTGAGCAGAGACGCGACGAAGAAGTAGCCGGACAGGGTCAGGAAGACGTCGACGCCGCCGGACACCCGGCCGAACCAGACATGAAAGATCGCGACCAGTGCGATCGCGATGCCGCGCAGCCCGTCGAGGTCCAACCGGTACCCGGACGTGTTGCCGGTCGCGGCGTCCTCGTTCGGGGTTGCGACGGGTGTCGCATCGGTCAGGGGCGTACGCACAGAGGGCGATGGTACTTGCCCGCACCTGAGGGAAGCCTGGCACGAGCGGGGTGTCGTCGGACCTCACAGCAGACTCGTGGGTTCACCTGCTGCGTCGGAGTCCGCGACTGTGGCGGCGAGGCGTCGTAACATCCCCACATGCTGCTTCTGTCGATGGGCGTCTCGGTGGACGGCTTCATCTCCGACCGCGACGGCAACTTCAACTGGTCGGTCCCCTCTGACGATCTGTTCGCGTTCCACACCGAACGGGTCGGCGAGCTCGGCGCGTTCGTGTGCGGCCGCCGGCTCTACGAGACGATGCTGGTCTGGGAGACCGACCCGCGGATGCGTGAGAACGACGCGGATGCCGCGTTCGCCGACCTCTGGTCGGCGCTGCCCAAGGTGGTCTTCAGCCGCACCCTCACGTCGGTCGAGGGCAACGCGCGGTTGGCGCAGGGATCGCTGGCCGACGAGCTCACCGCGGTGCTGGACTCGACCGACGGCGACGTGGAGATCGGCGGCGCCGACTTGGCCCGGCAGGCAATCGAACTCGGATTCGTCGACGAGTTCCGCATCTTCCGCTACCCGGTCATCGTCGGTGGCGGTACCCCGTTGCTGCCGCCGGTCGCCGACACGCTCCGGCTGTCGCTCGCCGAGACCCGGACCTACGGCGGACAGGTGATCTACGAGCGGTACCGCCGGGTTCGCGACGACGCGTAGCGTCCTCACCCGAGCCGGCGCCGACGCACCGATTCGTTCTCGGTGCGTCTAACCCTTCAGCCACACCGATCGCCCCGGCACCCTGTCGAGCAGTCATTCCACGCCGACAACCAGGGGAGATCCATTCATGACAGCACGACGATCGGTCGCGATCATCGGGGCCGGGCTGGCCGGGACCAGCGCCGCCCTCGGCTTCCTCGACGCCGGGTTCGACGTCACGCTCTACAGCGACCGGGACCGCGAGTCGTTGCGCGACAAGGTGCCGCCGACCGGTGTCGGTGTCCTGTTCGGCAAGTCCCGCGAGTGGGATGCCGAGATCATCGAGGACCTGTACGAGGTCAGCAACACCACCGGCATCAGCGCCCGGTTGTACTCCGGCAGCGGCGACGAGCGCGCCGCGGTCCTCGAGTTCAACCCGGATTACGGCTACGTCGCCCAGGCCGTCGACCTCCGCCTCCGCGCCGACGACCGGCTCGCCCGGTTCTTGGACCGCGGCGGCCGATTCGAGGTCGGACAGGTCGGCCTCGACCGTCTCGACGCGATCGCCGCCGACGCCGACATCACCCTCGTCGCCACCGGCAAGGGCGGACTGTCGACGCTGTTCCCGGTCGACGAGTCGCGCACGCATTACCGGGAACCGCAGCGTCGTCTGCTGCAGGTCACCCTGACCGGCGTCGACCACGGCCCGGAGTCCTTCGCCTACCGCAGCAGCGCGGGCGGCGACCACTCGCTGTTCAACCTGGATGCGCAGAACGGTGAGATCTTCGTCGGACCGTTCCTGCACAAGGACGCCGGCCCGACGTGGTCGTTCATCGTCTTCGCCAAGCCCGACGGGGCGTGGGCCGCCCGGATCGATGACGTCCACGACGCGGTCTCGGCCCGGCAGACCATCTCCGGCATTTTCGCCGAATACTTCCCGGAGGATGCGCCGGTCATCGACCGGTTGCAGGTCATCGAGTCCGATCCGGTGTCGTGGCTCAAGGGTGCGGTCACCCCGACCGTGCGGCAGGCTGTCGCCACCACCGCGGGCGGGCATCCGGTAGCGGCGATCGGTGACACCGCGATCGCCGTCGACCCGGTTGCGGGGCAGGGTGCGCAGAACTCGCTGATCCAGGTCGCCGAACTGGTGAAGGCCGCTCGCGGCCACGAGGGCGAGTTCACCGCCGAATGGCTGTCGGCGGAATTCGAGAAGCATTGGGAGCGACGCGGACGGGCTGCCGTCGAGGTCACCCGCCTCTACCTGGGCGACCCCGACTACGCGACCCACCTGGAGTTGTCGTTTCCGGCTGCCGCCGTCAGTCCCGCCATCGCGTCGGCCCTGTTCGGTCTCCTCTCCGAACCGAATCCGCTGCTCGGTCTGCGGACCCGCGAGGACGTGGAGGGCTTCATCGCCGCGGTGGCCGAAGAGCCGCACGACGAGGTCCTCGCCCGCTTCGCGCCCGCCGGACAATTCAGCAGCGCCACCCCGGAGGCCGTGAGCGCCTGACTCTCGCTCCCTCCGGCGCCATGTGATACGAACAACATCGTCGTTCGAGCCGGTGCCGGAGGGGGCAGATGTGAAGTCGGGGTGGACGTTGGCCGACGCGCCTCCGCAAACCGGACGGGTCGCGGTGGTGACCGGGGCGAACTCGGGGATCGGGCGCGAGATCGCGCTCGGGCTGGCGACTCTGGGCGCTCGCGTCGTGCTGGCGTGCCGCAATCCTCGAACGTCTGCGGAGGCCCGCGACGACATCGTCGCGCAGGTTCCGGGCTCCGAGGTGGAGATCGTCGATCTCGATCTGGCGAGTCTGGATTCCGTCCGATCCGCGGCCGAGGAGATCCGACGCCGGAATGCGACCGTCGATCTGCTGGTGAACAATGCCGGCGTCATGCGGGCGCGGCACGAACTCACCCCGGACGGGTTCGAGATGGACTTCGGGACCAACTATCTCGGTCATTACGCGCTCACCGGTCGGCTGATGGATCTGATCCTGGCAGCCGACGCCGGGCGGGTGGTCACCGTCGGCAGTCACGCGCACCGAGCCGGGAACATCGACTTCACAGACCTCCCGATGGACCGTGCGTTCACCAGTGCAGGTGCCTACTCGCGGGCGAAGCTCGCCCAGATGCTGTTCGCCCTCGAACTCGATCGTCGGATGAGAAACGCGGACGCACCGGCGATCTCGCTCGCCGCGCACCCGGGCGGAACCCGCACCGGCGTGATGCGCGAGCAGAGCCGGTTCCTGCAGTGGGCCTATCACGCGTCCTCGCTGCGATGGCTCACCGACCGATTCATCATGGACCCGCCCGACGGGGCGTTGTCGGTCCTCCGCGCCGGCACCGACCCGAAGGCGCAGGGCGGCGAATACTACGGTCCGGTGGGCGGTTTCGGGCTCGCCGGCCCTCCAGTGCTGGTTGAGCCGTCGACGAAGGCGAAGGACCGCGACGTCGCGGCGCGGTTGTGGGACATCGGTGCCGAACTCACCGGGGTGACCATCGACCTCGGTTGACTTCTTGTCAGAGCTTGAACCGACCCCCATTGCTCCCTGAGGTGCGAGGAGCGAAGCGACCATTATTCTTGCTCCCTGAGGTGCGAGGAGCGCTAGCGACGAGCCACGAAGTGTCACAACCCCGTTCCGTCAGATCGCGAACCGCCCGGCGAACGACCGCAGCGGGAGGTCGGCGCTCGTCACGATGCCCGGCGCGGCCGCGACGACCGACGTGATCGAGTTGAGGGCCGGGAGTCCGGTGACGGTCATGCCGATGGATGCGAAGTTCTCCGGCTTGCTGAGGTCGAAACCCTTGCGCGGGAAGATCATGTGCTTGGAGTAGATGTTCGGGTCGCCGGTGACCTGGGTGATGTAGCAGGCCTGGATGTTCCACGACGGATCGGTGTGCGGTGTCATCTGCCATTCGAGGTGGGATTCGACGCGCGCGACGCCGTCGACCATGCCCTGGTACTTGATGTAGCTGCCGCCCAGCGAACCCTCCGGGAGCTGATACCAGCCGAGGTCGACGTCCTTGGTGCAGGCGCCCAGTTCGTAGGAGAACGCCACCTCGTCGAGCACGAGGTCAAAGGCGTCGGCCATCAGATTGACGGAGTCAGCGAACACCGCGGTGTACTTGTACAGCGAGTCGGGGATGCTCGGATCGTCCACGGGCAGGCCGTAACCCACCGCCTTCCAGGTGTCCACGGAGTGGTGGCAGGAGACGTCGACGGACTCGATGACCGTCACGTTCTCGATGTCGGCCACATCGGCGGTGTGCACGATCCCGAGGATCTGTGCCAGGCCGGGATTCATGCCGGTGCCGTAGAAGGTTGCGCCGCCGCGCTCGCAGGCCTCGGCGATCACCTCGCTGACCTTGCGTCCGGAGTGGTGCGGGTGATTGGTGTCGCGATGGAATCCGGTGATCCAGTCCGCCGTGGTCACGACGTTGATTCCGGCCTCGAGAACCTGGACGTAGAGATCCTCGTCGGGGAAGACGCCGTGGAACGTGAGGACATCCGGACGGGCGGCGATGATCTCCTCGACCGTGCCGGTGGCCGTCACCCCGATCGGATCGAGGCCGACGATCTCGCCGGCGTCGCGACCGATCTTGTCGGGCGTATAACAATGCAGCCCAACCAGTTCGAGGTCGGGATGCGACTGGATGCGCCCGATCATCTCGGTGCCGAGATTGCCGGTGGCGACTTGGAAGACCCGGACTTGTTCGGTGGTGGTCATGACAGATCCTCTCGGGCTGAACGTATGTCAGGATTGCGTGGCGGCGCGTAGCGCCTCGAGCTCGGAACGGCGGATGCGGACGAAGTCATCGCCTTGTGGCAGCACCGCTCCACTCGACGACGACGGATCGGCATCGTCGGGCCCGCCGTCGGGGTAGAACTGTCGCGCCCACTTGCGAAGTGCCGTGAAGCCCTCGAACTCCTTGCGGGACAGTGCGGGTGGATCGGAGTAGCGCTGGTGTGCCCAGATGTCGATGTCAGCGGCGAACTGCTCGATGACGAGATCGGCCATGACGGTGCCGTAGCGGGTGATCTCGCCGGTCTCCTCGCCCGGTTTGCGGCCGATCCACACGGTGAACCGGACGTCGGAGGTGTGCTCGTCGACCGGGGTGACCGCCGGCATCGTGCGATTGTCGACCATGCCCCAGCTCTTCGTGACCGAACAGCCCAATCCGGCATTGATGGATTCGACTCCGCTGGTGGCGTTCTCGAGCGTCGCGCCCTCGTCGAAGGCGATGGTGAAGTCGACGTGGGACACCGGGCCGTCGAAGTCGTGCCGGGTGAACTCCGGCATGAACGGGGTCTTGTGGACGAACTTGAAGTGGGCGAAGTCGACGCCGTTCTCCATGATGTACTGCGGATGGATCTCGAGTCCCGGCCGGAACAGGGTGGCCGCGGGGACCGGCGGATAGTAGTCGGCCGCGGTGCTGTCGTCGCCGAAGTCACCGAAGATGTCGGGAACATCGAAATATGGAGGGCGACCGTCGGTGTCGTGCCAGATCCAGACGGCCTCGTTGCGCTCGACGACCGGATAGCTGCGGATGCGGCGTCCCCGGTTCGGGTGTTTCTCGTACGGGATGCACACGTTGCGCCCCTCGCGGTTCCACTCCCAGCCGTGGAACGGACACACCAGGTTCTCGCCCTCGACGTGGCCGCCGTGCCCGAGATGGGCGCCGAGGTGCTCGCAATAGGCGTCGAATACGGACACCTGGCCCGACCGCGACCGCCAGGCGACCATCTCGCGCCCGAAGTACTTCATCGTGTGGACCGCCCCGACCGGGATCTCCGAGCACCAGGCGACCTGAAACCAACCAGTGGGTGTCATCGACAGCGGCGTTCTCGCCATGCGGCAACCGTAGGTCCCGCGCGACGAGAATGCAAGAGGGTTCTATGAAAAAGTCCGTGCCTGGTCAGCTGGCGGTTTCGGCGAGCTCCGGACTCGGTGACGCGGAATGCATGACCCGATGGATCTCGGCCGTGAAGTCCTCGGCCGCCTCGATGTTCGACGCGTGACCGGTGTCGAGGACGACCAGGCGATCGAGGTAGCCGCGAACCGACAGGGCATGCGCGATGCGCTGGGTCATCGCGTGCGGGAGAAGGAGGTCGTGCCGCCCGCCGATGACCGTGGTCGGCACGGTGATGGCGTCGGCGCCGGCGGGTCCCATCGCCAACTGGAGAAGGGCCACGGCGGACTTCGCGCGGGAGCTGGGCGAGCACGAGCGGGTCATCGCGAGGACGAACGCGGCGTGATCGACGGTCGCCGATCGGCCGTTCAGGATGCGATGCCGGATGACGCTCCGCGTGAACCGATCTCCCGGGAACGGAACCGGTATGGACAGCGCCATCTGCAGCAGCCACAGCGGCGCCTTGATCGGGCCGTTGACGAGCGGCAGGACCCGGCTCTCGGTGGCGACCCCGCCCCAGGTGGTGTTGGCGAGAACCATTGCGGTGGCTCGTGACTCGGCCTGACCGCGATGCCGGTGAGCCCAGGCCTGCAGGGTGATGCCGCCCATGCTGTGCCCGACGAACACGGCTGTGGCTGCTTCCGGGAGCGTCTGGGAGACCACGGTGGACAGGTCATCGGCCAAGACGTCGGTGTCGAACGCGCGACGGCCCCAGGTGCTCTCGCCGTGGCCGCGCTGGTCGTAGGCGATGACGTGGTAGCGCTCGGCCATCGCATTGATCTGCGGATTCCAGTACTCGACACAACACGACCAACCATGCACGAGAACGAGTACGGGAGCGTCCGCGGGTCCGTGATGGACGACGCGCAGCCGCGCGCCGTCGTCGGTCACCGCCCATGAGGTCCGTTCGGGTTCGCGGCTGTTGAACAGCGTGTCCTTGTAGACGCGGTTGCGGAGTCGGCGACGCGCCTCGGCCGGCAGCAGGCCGGACAGGGCGTGGCGGGCGGCTCCGATGCCGGTCGCTGCATTCATGTCGTCCCCCTCGGACCACCGGTGACTTGTGTCACATCGGCTGCACAATGATACAAACTCTTGCTGTCTGTATCTACCGCTTCGGGTAACGGTTTGTGCCAAATGTCGGGTTGTGTCCGAACGGGCCGGCTGCCTCGTCGGACGATGGTCGTCCGCACTTCGTCGCGATCGACCCGACGGACGGGTAGCCGAGCGAACGATCGCCAAACATCGCGCCGGTCAGCGCATTGCCGCTACGCCATGACCGCGGTCAGCAGCGGCTACGATCGGCAGCCATGGTTCCCGGCGAATCCCGCACCTCCGACGTCCGCGTGGACGACGGATCCCCCGACGGCGGTACGGGCAGCGTCACCCGGCGGGTGAACAGGCGCGGCCAGGCGACGCGCGAGGCGATGCTCGACGCCGCGCTCGCCTCGTTGGCCACCGGCGACCCCGCCTCCGTGTCGGGCAATCGGATCGCCAAGGACATCGGCGCGACGTGGGGCGCGGTCAAGTATCAATTCGACGACATCGACGGTCTGTGGGCGGCGGTGCTGCATCGGACCGCGGAACATCGCGGCGACCTCCCGATGAGTGTGAAACCCGATGCGCCACTGGCAGAGCGGGTCGCGGCCATCGTCGACCTCATGTACGACGGACTGACCGCGCCCGAATCCCGTGCGATCGAGACCCTGCGGGCGGCCCTGCCGCGCGATCCGGACGAGTTGCGTCGGATGTTCCCCAAGACCGCCGCCGAGTTCGCGTCGTGGGGGCCGTCGTGGATCGATTCGTGCCAGCGCGCTTTCGCCGACCTCGACGTCGATCCGGAGCGGGTACGTGAGGTCGCGGCGTTCCTGCCCGGGGCCATGCGGGGCCTGGTGTCGGAGAAGCAGCTCGGCACCTTCCAGGATCAGCAGTTGGCCCGACGTGGCCTGGCGAGGGCCATCGTCGCGCTGCTCGCGGGCTGAGGAACCGCCCCGACGGGCCAAATCCGCGCTCGGGGGCATCGCCGACCAGTGGATTGCGCATGACCGGTGCCGGTTTCGCTCGCCGTCCCGCGGGCTATTCCACGAGGCGGCCTGTGGCGGACGCGGACCGCCTCGACGCCAGGACGCGACAGAAGGGGACGGTGATGCTGCTGCCGACCGGGCTGACGGCCGGATCGACCACGCTGCGCGCGGTTCTCGCGTGCGGACTGTGTCTGCTCCTCCTCGTCGGGTGCGCCCGGCAACCCGGCGGCGTGACGGCCGAACTGTCGCATTCGTCCGGCGACGTGGTGAGCTCGGTCGCCTCCGGCGAGGAGGGGCTGCGCCTGTGGACCGAGGACCGCGCACCGCGACAGTATGTGCGCGTCCTCTTCGACGACCTCATCGAGCAGTCACTGTCCGCCTACGGGGCGGTCGTCAACCTCGACATCGACAACGTGGCCGATGAACCGATGCGGGCGGGCGTCGAGGACGCCATGGGCGAGGCCACCCGGGTTCTCGTCTCCGCCCGCTCGGTGACGCTGCTCGACCGCGAGGACCCGCGGGTCGCCGAGTCGCTCGACGCGTTGAGCAAGGTCGGCGAGCGGCTGCAGCGGATCGTCGACGACCCCCGTTCCGCAGCCGGCGGGAGGGGATGAACCGGTGAAGACGATCTTCGGCGTCGCGCTCGGCATCCTGACCGCCATCGGCGGCTTCCTCGACATCGGCGACATCGTCACCAACGCGGTGGTCGGCTCGCGATTCGGCTTCAGCCTGGTGTGGGTCGTCGTGGTCGGCGTCATCGGCATCTGTCTGTTCGCCGAGATGTCCGGGCGGGTCGCCGCGGTGAGCGGACGCAGTACCTTCGAGATCATCCGGGAACGACTCGGCCCGCGGATGGGTGCGGCCAACCTCGTCGCCTCGCTGTTCGTCACCGGACTCACCCTCACCGCCGAGATCGGCGGAATCGCACTGGCGCTGCAACTGGCCAGCGGGGTCGCGCCGCTGCTGTGGGTGCCGGTCGCCGCGTTCGGTGTGTGGATAATCCTGTGGCGGGCCAACTTCAAGATCATGGAGAACGTGACCGGCCTGCTCGGCCTGTGCCTGGCCGTGTTCGGCGTGGTCTTCTTCCTGTTGCAACCGCCCTGGGGTGAGGTGTGGAGTCAGATGACGGCGCCCTCGATCCCGTCACAGGAGTCGGTACCCACCTACTGGTACTACGCCATCGCGCTGTTCGGTGCGGCGATGACACCGTACGAGGTCTTCTTCTTCTCCTCGGGCGGTATCGAGGAGGGTTGGCGGCGTAAGGATCTCGCCCGAGAGCGATGGAATGTGCTGGTCGGATTCCCCCTCGGCGGCCTTGGTTCGATCGCGATAGCCGGCGCCGCAGCGCTCTACCTGATGCCCGCCGACATCTCGGTGGACTCGCTGTCGCAGGTCGTCTTACCCGTGGCGCAGGCCGGCGGACAGCTTGCGCTCGCCTTCGCGATCATCGGGCTGGTCGCGGCGACGACCGGCGCGGCCCTCGAGACGGCGCTGTCGACCGGTTACTCCATCGCCCAGTACGCCGGATGGCCGTGGGGCGCAGCCAAGAAGCCGTTCCAAGCGGCACGGTTCCACCTCGTGATCATCGTGTTCCTCCTCGGGGGAGTGCTGATCCTGCTGACCGGCGTCGATCCGATCATGGTCACCGAGTATTCGGTCGTGTTCTCCGCGGTCGCCCTGCCGTTGACCTATCTACCGATCCTCGTGGTGGCGAATGATCGAGAATACATGGGAGACAGAGTGAACGGGCGAGTGATGAACTTCTTCGGAACCATCTATCTGGGCACCATCGTGGTCGCCTCGGTGGCTGCGATACCACTGCTGATCGTGACGGGGGCGGGGCGGTGAGTGCGCGGGACGACGACCGCGGGTTGTCGCGCCGGGCCACGATCGATCTCCGACTCCATCTGCTGGACAGGCAGATCCATGATCGGGATGGGGTGCCGCTCGGCGTCGTCGACGACGTTGAGATCGAAATGCCGGAGGATGGTCCGCCGCGGGTCTCCGCCCTGCTCACCGGCCGCGCGCTCTTCTACCGATTCATCGGCGGCGGGCCGCACATCAGCGAACTCGACCGCATCCCCTTCGACCGCGTGCGCGACATCGATGTGCGCGTCGCGATCGACGACGCGCAGGAGGAACTCGAACTCGCGTGGCCGGAACGATGGTGCCGGGATCACATCGTCGCGCGCATCCCCGGGAGCGGGAAGCGATGATTGCCAGCGACCTGTTGAGCTGCACCGTCCGAGGATCGGACGGCGATCACGTCGGCCACGTGATCGACCTGCGCTTCGAGGTGGAGGACGACGCACTGAGGCTGGTCGGGTTGCTCGTCAACCGCCGGAATCGCGTGTCCTTCCTCGGGTACGAACGCCAGGGGGTCGTGCGGCCATGGGCGCTGAACCGGTTCTTCGCGTGGTTGCACCGCGGCACCGTGCTCATCCCATGGGACGACGTGGAGACCGTCGAGGACGGGACGGTCTACCTCCGGGACGGCTTCCATCGCCTCGACGCCTCGCTCGACACCGCCGGCGACCGCGGCTCGTCCTGAGAGTCCGGGACGCACAGACGACGGTTTGGTCAGCACGGTCGACGGGTAGACCGGGGGCAGCCGACGCCGCGGTCCGCCCGGCGTGAATCCGCTGTGGTGAGGAGAGCCGTCGTAGATGTCACGGGGACCCGATGATGACGTGCAGGAAAGCGCAGGCCAGGCGACCACGACGCCGCGGCTGGCGCGAGCAGGACTCCTCGACAACGGCCGCATCCTGGCCGGTGTGCTCGCCCCGGTGATCGCCGAAGGTGTTGTGGCGCGGCGCAAGTCGATGGTCCGACTCGGTGGGCGGTGGGACACCCACGGTCGCGCGGCGCGGGTGCTGAACGGTCTGCGGTCCAGATACGACGACGCCGACGCGCTGGCCCTCACCTTCCCGCGTTCGATGGTGCTCGCGTTGCGTCCTCCGGCGGTGACCGCGACGCTCGACGGCACGCCGGACCCGTTCACCCCGGCGTCGAAGGAGAAGGTCGCGGCGCTGTCGCGCTTCCAGCCGACGGGCGTGCTCATCTCGGACAACCGGCATCGCCGGGCCCGTCGTGAACTGAACGAACTGGCGCTGCAGACCTCCTCCGACGTGCACTCCCTGCACCGACGATGCGGACAGATCGTCGAATCCGAGATCGGGGAGCTGCTCGCGACCATCACCGACGGCCGTCTGACGTGGGACGCCTACGCCGTCGCGCACTGGCGCATGGTGCGCCGCTTCGTCTTCGGTGACGCGGCCCGCGACGACGAGAAGGTGACCGACCTGCTGACGGCGCTGCGTCGGGATGCCAACTGGGGCCCGGTCTTCCCGTACCGGTCCACCACCTACAACAACTTCCGGCGGCGTCTCGACCACCTTGTGGCCGCCGCGCCCGGCGACTCGCTCGCCGGGGTCACCAGAGACGCACTGGACAGCCCCGGCTCGCTGGACCCGACCGGTCAGATCCCGCACTGGCTGTTCGCATTCGACGCGGTCGCGGTGGCCGTCCACCGATCGCTCGCGCTGCTGGCCGCCCACCCCGCGACTGCCGCGGCGGCGCGGAGCGAGATCGCCGGCGGGGATCCCGGCGAGGCGCGCGTGCTGCCGACACTCCGTGCGACCGTACTGGAATCGCTTCGCTTGTGGCCGACGACCCTCGCCATCCTGCGCCAGGCGAGCAGGGATGTCCCGTGGGACGGTGGCGCGGTCTCCGAGGGTGCGACCACGATCGTGATCGCGGAGTTCTTCCAGCGCGACGACGACGCGATGGACTTCGCCCAGCGTTTCACCCCCGAGGCCTGGACCGACGGTCGAGCGCAGAGACTCGCCGGTGTCGTACCCTTCAGCGACGGCCCGGGCGAATGCCCGGGACGCAACGTGGTCCTGATGTTCAGCACGGCGGTGCTGGCGGCGATCTGCCGGGATCACGAACTCGACGACAACGTGCTCGCGCCACGTGTGCGCGGCGGCGACGTCGAGATGCCACGCGCCTTCGACCATTTCGATCTCACCGTCTCGCTCCGAGCCGCGCCCTGACATCCCGGGTCACGCAGGGTTGACGAGAGCCTGTCCTGGGTATGAACAGCGCACCGATCAGCGGTTGACGTCGGACGCCCGGACGCCGAGACAAGGACAGGGCGGTCCACGGACCGCGATGCCCAATGGTGGGTTTCGGTGCGGCACGATAGGAGACGACCGATGGGGTCTCACTGCAGGACGACGCGCGATCACGACGAGATCCGGGAGTGGGCGACCACCCACCGGGGTGTGCCCGCCCGCGTTCGCGACATCCGGAGCGTCGGCGGAACAGGAATGCTCCGCATCGACTTCGACGGTGCGGTCGACGGCGACCTCGAGCACATCACCTGGGACGAGTGGTTCCAGAACTTCGAGCGCGCCGAACTGGCTCTCGTCTACGAAGCGGAGAAGTCCGACGCCAGCAGGACCTTCGCGAAAGTCGTGCCTGCGCCGGACTTCTGAACCGAGCTCAGACCCGCCGGGCCGCGTACCGGGCGCCCTCGAGCGTCATGCCGTTGACCGAGTAGAGCACGTGCAGGGCATTCGGGCCGCCGACCGGCGCGCCGTCGCAGATGGTGTCGCCGGGGATGCAGTAGCGAACGGTGCGGCTGCGGTACGGTGCGGCCACCTTGACCGGGGGAGCGCCGATGTCGTCGATGAAGCGATCCGACGGCGCGCCGTAGAGCACGATCGCGGCGACGTTGCGCGCCATGTTCGCCGGCAGCGGCGGCGGCACGAACCGGTCGTAGGCGGCGTACCGGGCGGGCAGGTCCAGCCCGGCGTGGACGGCGTAGCCGGCGACGACGGCGCCCTGGGAGTAGCCGCCGAGGACGACCTTGGTGTCCGGGCACTTCGCGGCCAGGTACTTGATGCGGTTCTGGGTGGTGCGGACGCCGTCGGCCACCGTGCGCGCGAACTTCAGCCGGTTGTTGAACTGGTCGCTGGCCGGGTACTTGACGCCGTAGGCGCTGACGGACTTGCCCGGCAGCTGCGAGCGAACGGCCTCGACGAAGGAGATCCCGGTGAGGCCCAGCGGCGGAGAGGTCTCCACGGTGCCGCGCGCGAACACGACCTCGACGTCGGAGCACGACGGTGCGGCCTGCGCCGCGGGCGTGCCGACGGCCACCGCCCCCGTGATCGCCGCGATGACACAGAGGACGGAGACACTGAACCGTTTGATCACCGGGCCAATGGTAGAGATCACGTCGCCCGGGGATAAGGGCCTGATCGTCCCAAAGATTGAGCCGATCCAGAGCCATCCGAGAGACGGCTCGGCACGAACAACGGGGTTGAAGGTATGAGAGGTTTGTAGAATCACGGGGTTCGCCGGGCTGATCCGGCGCATCGAATCGAGGTTGAGTGCCGGTGGCAACAGACGTCCATTTCAAGATCGCCGAGCTGGCGCGGCAGATGCATGCCGTTCCCGAGTCCACGGAGGACACGTCGGCCGAGGTGCTGCCCTCGGTCACCGCCGGCGCCGTCGAGTACGTCCCCGGTGCGCAGTACGCCGGCGTTCTCGTGGTCGATCAGAAGAACAACTTCGACACGCTGGCGCCCACCGACCCGCTGATGAACCTGGCCGACCGAATCCAGAAGGAAACGGGCGAGGGCCCGTGCCTGCAGGCGGCCTGGGACCACCACACCGTGCTCGTGAACGACATCGCCCGCGACGAGCGTTTTCCCGCCTTCTCCGCTCGCATCCTCGACGAGAGTCCGCTGCGGTCCAGCCTGTCGTTCAAGCTGTTCACCGACAAGGGGACCATCGGCGCGCTCAACATGTTCGCCGATACGCCCGACGCCTTCGGCGACGAGTCCCTGGAAGTCGGCCTGTTGTTCGCGACCCACGCCGCCCTGGCGTTGCGTGCCGCGCGGCAGCAACAACACTTCCGCAGTGCGTTGGCCAGCCGGGACATCATCGGTCAGGCCAAGGGCATGATCATGTACCGCTTCCGCATCGATGCGGTCGCCGCCTTCGCTCTGCTCCGACGCCTGTCCCAGGACACCAACACGCCGCTGGCCAAGGTCGCCGAACAGCTCATCGAGAGGGAACTGGCCGAGCCCACCGAGGGGGACGCAGGGTCGCTCTCCTGACCGGGCAGATCGGCGTCGGGATCGGTAGGCGGCAGCATGCTGTCACGACTACGTTGGCCACATGCGCAGCCGGCACGTGAGTGTGGTCATCAACGCCGAACCCGCGAGGGTCTACGACTTCGCGGCCGAACCCGACAACCTGCCGCGGTGGGCCGCAGGGCTGGCGAAGTCGGAGGTGGTCCGGCGGGGTGACGAGTTGCTCGTGGAGTCGCCGATGGGCACCGTGACCGTCCGGTTCGTCCCGCGGAACGGACTCGGCGTCGTCGACCACGAGGTGGTGCTTCCCGCCGGGGACACCGTGCTCAATCCGCTTCGGGTGCTGGCACATCCAGAAGGTGCCGAAGTCGTCTTCACGATCCGGCAGCTGGCCATGTCCGACGACGAGTTCGACCGCGACACCCAGATGGTGGAAAAGGATCTCGCACAACTGAAATCGCTGCTGGAGACGGCCGGCCCGGCCTAGTGTCGAACCGGGTCGAACCGGCCGGCGTCACTTCCGGTGCACCGTGAAGTCGACGGAGTCCGACTGCCGCAGAGCTTCCCACGCGGCCGAACTGACGCCGAGCGCGTCGAGTAGAAAGGCCGCGACTGCGTCGGCCACCAGCGCGACCCGGGCCGGGTTCTCATCGGTGGTCTCCCGGACCGCCTCACCGGCGATACCGCCGAGAGTGTGTTCGCCGTCCGGAATCCACATCAGGTCCGTCGTGCCGGGGGCGAGGTGGAAGGCATCGGTCAGCCACTCCGGGCCACGTGTCGACAGTGCCGAGTCGTCCTTGCCGCCGGCGACGACGAGCGCCGGGGTGGACATCGTCGAGAAGTCCGGCCGCATGAACGGCAGGTGTTCGCGCGCGTACTCGCTCAGGCTGTCGCCGGTCCCGGCCGTCGCCATCAGTGCGCCCGCTCGCACGGCGGGGTGTGCGAGATCCGGGCCGACGACCCCGTCCGGCCCGATCACACGCGCGCCGAGGAGGGTGCCGACGGTCTGACCGCCCCACGAGTGGCCGGCCGCGGCGAGCAGGCCGATGTCGACGCGCGGGCGCAGGTCCCCGCCGGCCGCGATCAGAATCTCGTCGAGATGGTCGATCACCGCGTGCGCGTCCTGCACTCGCGTGCGCCAGATGGACGTGAATCGCGGGTCGTCGAATCCGATCCCGTGGCGCCGGGAATCGAGATGCGTCGGCTGTACGACGACGAAACCTGATGCGGCCCAACGATCGACGAGTGGTGCGTAACCGTCCATCGACCAGGCGTTGCCGTGGGAGAACACGAGAACCGGGAGCCGATCCCCGGTGACCGGTGCGGTGACCCTCGCCGTCAACGGGAACGGACGGTCCGAGGTGGGGACGACGATGGGCTTGACGGAGACGATCTGACGAGCGAGCACTTCCGTGGACATGAGAGTTACCTTCGAGACGGGGCCGGTACGCGATAACCTGGACGGAACGATGTTCCGTCAAACTAGCGGAACAGTGTTCCGCGAGCAAGGGGTGGACGGTGTCCGCAGGAAAAACAGCACGTCAGATGCAGGCCGAACGGAGCCGTACGGCACTTCTCGAGGCGGCGGCCGCGGCCTTCGTCGAAGCGGGCGTGCAGGCCCCGGTGCGGGACATCGCCACGCGCGCCGGTGTCGGCGTCGGCACCGTGTACCGGCATTTCCCGTCCCGAGCCGAACTGGTCACCGCGGTCTACCGGCACCAGGTCGACGAGTGTGTGGCACTGGCGGAACAGCTTCTAACCGAACAGGTCCCGCCGCGTGCCGCGCTGTGCCGGTGGACGTCGGCGTTCACCGACTTCCTCGTCACCAAACACGGCTTGAGTGACGCGCTCAGCTCCGACGACCCGAGCCTCGTCGATCTGCACGCGCTCATCTTCGACACCCTCGTGCCGGCGTTCGCCTCGCTCCTCGAACCGGCGCAGGCCACGGGAGAGGTCAGCCGGGACATCTGCGCGCTGACCTTCCTACGGGCGATCGGCAACCTGTGCATCATCGGACCCGGGTACACCGACGCCGACGCCAGGGCGATGGTCGGTCTGCTGCTGATCGGCTCCGGTGCATCGTCGGCAGGGAGTGAGTACGCATGACGCAGCGTCGGCTGTTCTTCATCCACGGCGCGGGCGGGTACGCCGACGACGGCCCGCTCGCCGAGGCGCTGGCCGCGGCACTCGACGCGTCGCTGGACATGCCTCGTTTCTCTGACGACGACATGTCGATCGAGGCGTGGGCCCGTCCGATCCGGGAGCGTCTCGAGGGGCTGGACGCCGACGATCACGTCGTCGCGCACTCGTTCGGGGCGACGGTGCTGATGCATGTTTTCGCCGACGCCGATGTCGCCTCGAGAAGTGCTGTGCTTCTTGCGATGCCGAACTGGGGACCGGACGGTTGGGATGTTCCGCAGTACGTGTTCCCCGGTACCGGCTCTCTGCTCCCTTCGTTCCACCACTGCGTCGACGACGACGTGGTGCCCGTTGAGCACCTGGACCTGAACGCGGCGTTCCTTCCGTCGGCGCCGCTGCATCGTCATCCGGTGGGCGGTCACCAGTTCGACGGGCTCGCCGACGTCGTCGCCGCCGAGCTCATCACCGCCGAGAACCGATGAGCGAGAACAGCGCGGCCGACGCCGACGCCCGAGGAGTGCCGGCCGCGTCGGCGGCGGGGCGGTGGCTGATCGTCGCCGCGGTGCTCGGTTCGGGTGTCGCCTTCATCGACGGCACCGTCGTCAACGTCGCACTGCCGGCCATCGCGCGCGACCTCGATACCGGTCTACGCGGTCAGCAGTGGGTACTCGACGGGTATCTGCTCACGCTGAGCGCGTTGTTGTTGATCGGTGGGGTCGCCGGCGACCGGTATGGGCGTCGGCTCGTCTTCGCCGGAGGTCTCGCCGTGTTCGCGGTGGCCACGGTCGCGTGCGGGCTGTCGCCGACCGTCGAACTCCTCGTCGCCGCACGGATCGTGCAGGGGATCGCCGCGGCCGCGGTCGTGCCGGGCAGTCTGGCGTTGATCAACGCCGAGATCCGGCCATCCGATCGGGGCGCCGCGGTCGGTCTGTGGGCCGGGATGTCCGGCGCGACCACGGCTCTGGGCCCGTTCCTCGGTGGCTGGCTCGTCGACGCGGCGTCGTGGCGGTGGACATTCCTGCTCAGTGTGCCGCTAGCCCTGGGAGCGTTGTGGATCGCGATCCGGCATGTCCCCGAATCGCGAGGCGCGCCGTCGAACGCCCGGCTGGACGTGGCGGGCGCCCTGGCGATGACCGTCGGGCTCGCGGGCGTCATCTACGCCCTGATCGAGGGGCCGTCGAACGGGTGGAACGGGGTAACGGTTGCGGCGGGGGTGGTCGGAGTCGTCGCGCTGGTGGGCTTCGTGGTGATCGAGTCGCGGGTGCCGGCGCCGCTGCTACCGCTGGGGCTGTTCCGGTCGTCGCAGTTCACCGGCGCCAATCTGACAACGCTGCTGGTCTATGCGGCGCTGGGCGGTGCGCTGTTCCTGCTGGCCCTGCAGTTGCAGCAGAGCCTCGGTTACTCGGCGTTCGAGGCCGGCGCGGCGATGTTCCCGAGCACGTTCATCATGCTGTTCGGGTCGCCCTTGGTCGGCAAGCTGGCGCAGCGGACCGGGCCACGGCTGCCGATGACGGTCGGCCCGCTCATCGCGGCCGGTGGTTTCGCGCTGATGTCCCGCGTCGAGCCGGGCTCGGGCTACGTCGACTCCGTGCTGCCCGGGGCGCTGCTGTTCGGCCTCGGCATGACGGTGACGGTCGCGCCGCTCACCTCAGCGGCGCTCGCCGCCGTCGACGACGCGCTCGCCGGTACCGCGTCGGGCGTGAACAACGCGGTGGCGCGGCTCGCGGGGTTGCTTGCGGTGGCGGTGCTGCCCGCCGTGGCGGGGATCGATGCGGGCCCCGGCGATCCGCTCGGCGACGGCTTCCGGACGGCCATGTACATCTGCGCGGCGTGCTGCGCGGTCGGCGGGCTGGTGGCGGCGTGCACGATCCGCTCGAGCACTGATGTGCGGCCGCAGGTCCGGGCGGGTGTGGACACCGCCTGTCAGGATGCGGCTACCCGGGCAGGTTAGGCCCGGCGTTCGCCCGTGCCGGCCGCGATGGCCCAGAGCACCAGGACGGGCTGGAAGAACAGTCGCGTCAGGCGCTTCTCGTCGGTGTCGAGTCCGAAGGCGTCGATGTGCTCGACGTACTGGTTGATGTTGCCGGGGAAGATGACCACGAAGAACGCGGCCACGATCCACGACACCACCTTGCGGTGGCGGGGCAGCGCGATCAACGCGGCGCCCAGGGCGATCTCGACGCCGCCGGAGGCCAGCACCACGAAGTCCTTGCTGAACGGCACCCAGTCGGGGACCTGTGCCTGGAACTCCTCGCGCTGGGCGGTGAGGTGGCCGACGCCGGCAATCACCAGCACCGCTCCCAGGGCGATCCGGGCGATGGCCCGGCCCAGCGGCTGACGAGTGGTGGTCGGCGTGACGATCGACATGTGGGCTCCTCGGGTGGGTGTCGGTTCGGTTCTACCGCACTTCGTGGCGGGCGGGGTTTCGGACGGTCAGCGCCGGAGAGTTCGGGTCGGGATGAGTCTTGATGACTATTTGTGGCACAGAAGTACTTACTTGTGATTGAGTGTTGTGACTGCGACCACAACGGTGTGGTCGCTCGTTGTATGCAGAGGTCCGCCCATGACCCCCGATGTCGCACCCGCACACCGACTCTCCGTGTCCTGGCTGCAGGCTGTGCCGAGTGCGCTGCGCGGGGCGGCCGGTGTCGTCGTGACCACCGCGGCGTTCTTCGTCGCCGTCGCGGTTCTGGTGATCGCCCAGATCGTCGTCCTCGCCACCCGCGCCGCGGTCGACCTCACCTGAGGTTCGCCCGGCTGACGCTCACGCCCACCGTCCCGATCGGACGGCTTCACCTGGGCGGCCGCACCCCGTTCGCTCCTGGCATAAATCGCCCGGGAACAAGATTCCTGCCACCTGGGTTGAGTCGGTCAGACTTAACTCTGGAGGTTTCATGTCGCAGACATATTCACTGCCGGTTCTCTTCGTTCCCGACGTCGTCGTCCTGCCCGGCATGGTCGTGCCCATCCCGCTCGACGATGCCGCACAGGCCACGGTCGACGCCGCCCGGGCGAGCGAGACCGGGAAACTGCTGGTCGCCCCACGTCTGGACGACCGGTATCCCACCTACGGTGTCATCGCGTCGATCGTGCAGGTCGGCCGCATCCCGGGCGGCGGGATGGCAGCCGTCGTCAAGGGTGAGCAGCGCGCGCAGATCGGGACCGGGACACCCGGTCACGGTGCGGCGCTGTGGGTCGAGGTGACCGAGGTCGACGCCGTTGACGCCACCGACGAAGAACGTGAACTCGCCGGCGAGTACAAGAAGCTCGTGCTGGCGATGCTGCAGCGCCGCGAGGCATGGCAGCTCATCGACGCCGTCAACAAGATGTCCGATCCGGCGGATCTCGCCGACACCTCGGGCTATGCGTCGTGGCTGTCCGACGAACAGAAGCGTGAGCTGCTCGAGACGCCGGTGACCGCGGCGCGGTTGCGGCTGCTCATCGAGTGGACCGGCGATCATCTGGCCGAGTCCGAGGTGACCGAGAAGATCGCCGAGGACGTCCGCGCGGGCATGGACAAGCAGCAGAAGGAATTCCTGCTTCGCCAGCAGCTCGCCGCCATCCGCAAGGAGCTCGGCGAGGACGAACCCGAGGGCGCCGACGACTACCGCGGCCGCGTCGAGGAAGCCGACCTGCCCGAGAAGGTGCGCGAGGCCGCGCTCCGCGAGGTGGGCAAGCTCGAGCGTGCCAGCGACCAGTCGCCGGAGACCGGATGGATCCGCACCTGGCTCGACACCGTCCTCGACCTGCCGTGGAACACCCGGACCGAGGACTCGACCGACGTCAAGGGCGCGCGCGAGATCCTCGACGCCGACCACCACGGCCTCGACGACGTGAAGGACCGCATCGTCGAGTACCTCGCGGTGCGTGCCCGTCGCGCCGAACGCGGCCTGCAGGTCGTCGGCGGACGCGGGTCGGGCGCCGTGATGGTGCTCGCCGGTCCTCCCGGGGTCGGCAAGACATCGCTCGGTGAGAGCGTCGCCCGGGCGTTGGGCCGCAAGTTCGTGCGCGTCGCCCTCGGCGGTGTGCGCGACGAGTCGGAGATCCGCGGCCACCGGCGTACCTACGTCGGTGCGCTGCCCGGCCGGATCGTGCGGGCCATCGGTGAGGCGGGATCGATGAATCCCGTTGTGCTGCTGGACGAGATCGACAAGGTGGGCTCGGACTACCGGGGCGACCCGGCCGCCGCGCTGCTCGAGGTCCTCGACCCCGCGCAGAACCACACCTTCCGCGATCACTACCTCGATCTCGATCTCGACCTGTCCGATGTGCTGTTCCTCGCGACCGCCAACGTCATCGAGAACATCCCGTCGGCCCTGCTCGACCGTATGGAGCTGGTCACGCTCGACGGGTACACCGAGGACGACAAGGTCGCCATCGCCCGCGATTACCTGCTGCCCCGGCAGGCGGAGCGGGCGGCGCTGACACCCGACGAGGTGACCGTCACCGATGCGGCGCTGCGGGAGATCGCGGCCAACTACACCCGCGAACCCGGTGTGCGGCAGTTCGAACGGCTGCTGGCGAAGGCGCTTCGCAAGGCCGCGACCAACCTCGCGGTCGAATCGGGAGACGGGGGAACCGCGACGGCGCCCGTCATCATCGACGAGCCCGATCTGCGCGACTACCTGGGGCGTCCGCGCTTCACGCCGGAATCGGCGGAGCGGACGGCGGTCCCCGGTGTCGCAACCGGTCTCGCGGTCACGGGCATGGGCGGCGACGTCCTGTTCATCGAGGTGAACGCCACCGAGGGTGAGCCGGGTCTGAAGTTGACCGGCCAGCTCGGCGACGTGATGAAGGAGTCGGCGCAGATCGCACTGTCGTACGTGCGGGCGCACGCCGAGCAGCTCGGCGTCGACCCGAAAGCGCTCGACAAGACCATCCACGTGCACGTTCCGGCCGGGGCCGTGCCGAAGGACGGTCCGAGCGCCGGCGTCACCATGGTCACCGCGCTGGTGTCGATGGCGACGGGACGTCAGGTGCGCAGCGATGTCGGGATGACCGGCGAGGTCACGCTCAACGGGCGGGTCCTGCCGATCGGTGGGGTCAAGCAGAAACTGCTTGCCGCACAACGCAACGGGCTGAAGACCATCTTCATCCCGCAGCGCAACGAGCCCGACCTCGACGACGTGCCGGCCGAGGTACTCGACGCCCTCGACGTGCGGCCGATGACCGATGTCGCCGAGATCGTCGCGCAGGCGCTGGAAGTCGCCGTCGACGCGCAGGTGACCGCGGCCTGATCCCGCGCGCTGTAGCCCAGGCCCAGTCCAACACCCCGGTGGTACGTGGACGATCACGTTCCGCCGGGGTGTTGGCGTCTGTCAGAAGGGTGGCGGGTCGTCGGGCGTGTCGGGTTGATGGCTGGCTGCCTCGGCTCGGGCAAGTCGATCCGCTTCGCGTTGTGCCTTGTTGCGGGCACGTTCTTCTCGCCGCTTCGCGTGTTTCGCGGCGGTGCGTTCGGTGATCGTGCGCGGTTGTCGGCCTTGTTGTTGTCTGCCTTGCCGTTCGGGCACGATGATCCGCGGTGTCGGTGGGGCTTTCGCGGCTTGTTCGAACCGGATGCGACGCAGGTTGGGGAAGAGGTCTTCGAGGGTCTCGGCCTCGCCGGGGATCACAAAGCCCTCGGGCGTGACGTATTCGGTGACCAGGCGGCCCTCGTCGTCGCGGTACTGCACATCGGTCCAGTCACCGTGGGTCTTGTGGAGATGACCGGGACGGCATTTGGCGTTGAGGTTCTCACTCGAGGTCGCACCCCCGCGTGCTGGCCGGGCGTGGTCGTACTCGGCGACGTGATCGACATCGGCGGTGAATGCCGAACGCGTGCAACCCGGCTCGGTGCAGTAGCCGTCGCGCACCCGCACGAACTCCGCGCACGCACTTGTCGGACGATACGGGTCACCAGGCAGGGCAGCCGGGTAGACCACCACGACCTCCGACGACACCGGCTCCGCCGACGATGAGGCCGAAGTCGGGGGCGTCGACGCGTCACCCGCGCCGCCGGCGTCGGTGTTGGTGTTGGTGTCGGCGTCATCTGTAGCCTGCTGTGGCGCGGCGATGTTCGCCGTACGCGTGGTGTCGTCGTCGTATCCGCCCTCGCCGCCCTCGCCGGTCGCGGCTGGGCCGCCGGCGACGACCTGCGTGGGTGGTGTGCGGATGGGGGTGACCGGCCTGGTCGTCGCGTCGGGCCGGGCGGCGAGGTCGCGCACATGCTCGTCGGAGATCACTCCGTGCCCGTCGACCCACCCGGGTCCGGACCCGCCGGCCAGGGTGTCGGCGTCGGTCACCACGTGAATCACGATCTCGGTACTCGCCGCCGAACCTCCAGGATCGACAGGTGTTGCGGTGCAGTCGGACTGACCGCACGCACAGGTGAACGCTGTTCGGGTGAGCAACGCGCACATGGCGTCGGACTTGCGTTCCCCGAGGGTGCGGCCATCCCGGTCGCACACTGATGCGGCCAACTCCCGTACCGAGGCGTCGCAAGCTCGGATGTTCTCGGCGGCCATGACCGCGGTGATCTCACCGGTGCCGTCACCGTGGTTCTCGGTCCACACGCCGCGTTTGTCGAGCGCTTCGCGGCGCCGTTCGCGGACGGCGTCGGCGTCGTGGCCGAAGACCAGGCGGTCGATCATGTCGCGCAAACCTGACGTCGACCACGACCCGGACCGGGAGCGCAGCAGGTCGGCGATCGATTCGTCGAGCACCTCGATGATCCGGCGGCTGGCGGGGTCGTCGGGGTCGAGAAGGTGATCATCGGACACCAGGTGCGTGCGGCCGATGATCTCGCGGATCTGGTGCGGCCCGATGACACCGTCGCGCAACGTCTCCAACACCCGCGGCAACCGGTCACGAAGACACAACGCCTCGTCGACCAGCATCCCCGCCCGGTAGCGGGTGATCCCGGCCTCGCGCGACACCCGGGCGACGATGTCACCGAAACCGTCCGAGACGTAACTGTTGCCGACAGTGGTCAACAGCCGATCACACAACACCAGGATCGTCTGATAGCGGCACCACGCCAGATACGATTCGCCCGCGCGGATCGACCCCAGACGCTGCATATGGGTGGCGGTGTCGGCATCGGACGGACAAGCAGGATCGACCCCGGCGAGGAACTCGCCCGGCAGATCCGTCCATGCCCCCACAGTGACTCCCCCCGAAGTCGTTGCCACCCGGCCTGGTTGACCGGATCAACTGATACGTCCAAGGTAGACCCGACCACCGACAAGAATGCTCGGCCGAGCCGCTACGTGAGCCCGACGGTGCGAGCGATCCTCTCCGACAACAGATACAGCGCATAGGCGAAGTAAGCCACGATCGCGGCGGGCAGGACCCACAAGGCGGCCACGGCCGCAACGAGACTCGCCGCCCACTGGCGCCCCCACAGCGGCGCGGCGACGAAGATCATCAGCAGGGAGAGCAGGAGAGAGACCGCCGGCGATGATGTCGGCCACGACCAATCGAACAGCAGCGCCCCGCTCGAACCGACCGCCGCGCAGATGCCGACGAGGCTCAGCACCAGCCACCCGACCACACTGAGACGTCGCCATCCGCGGGCGACCCATCGCGTGCGAAGTGCCACGGCCGACCACATGATCCACCGCTTGAGCCAGGGGACGCCGGACGCTCGCATCATCTCGCGGAAGAACCGGTCGGACAGGGTGTCACTCCCGAGCGCGCCGGAGTTGACGGTGCCCGTGATGAGCTCGTCGTGGATGAGCGCCGCGAGTGAGTGTCTGCCGTAAGGGTTCTCGAACCAGCGCAGGAACCGGGGGATCGAGGCGAGGTCGGTGGGGTTGTCGTCGCCGGGCACAAACGCGCGGGCCGCGTCGACGGCGCCCCGCGCATCGGCTTCCGTCTGTCCTCGCTCGACCAGTTGTGTTACCAGGTACTCCTCGACCGCGGGATCGGAGAACCGAAAGGCGTTGCGCACGAGAAACTGTCGCTCGTCGATCTGCGCGATCTCGACCTCGCCACGCCCGGTCGGGTCGTCGACCTCGAAGCCAGACGCCGGCGCGACGCGCCACGGCACCCATCGCGGATCGCTCGGTGTGGTCTTGGTCATCGCCACCTCCGCGTCGAGGGGATGTATCGACCGTAGCCCCCACGCGACCGGGACCGATGGGTAACGGAGGCGCAGCGTGTTGGGGTGGTGGCGTACTGACCACCGTGGAAGTTGCGGGGCCGGGGCCCCGGCGATGGCGAGGTCGAAGAAGCCACGCATCCGTATGACGTTGTGCCCGGAAACCGGGCGCAACGTCATACGCGTTTGAGGCCCCGGCCGACATTGAGCGAACTCCGCTCAACTTTTTTGGCCGACCGGGGAACAATCCGTCGACCACCCCCGTTACACACTTCGAGAAACCTGAGCGACGAAGACTCAAGTCGGTTTGACTCGGATCTACTTTTTCAGTAGGACATGAGTCGGACGCACTGAAGTCCGGTCCCGCAGAGTTTCGCCACGACATCCCCGCGGTCGCGAGACCCCGGGACAAGGACTCGGGTGCACACCCGCAAACTAGGAGGAAGCCAAACATGTCTCGTGCTGTTGGAATCGACCTCGGTACCACCAACTCGGTGGTGGCCGTGCTCGAAGGCGGCGAAGCCGCTGTCATCGCCAACGCCGAAGGCGCGCGGACCACACCGTCCGTGGTCGCGTTCGCGCGCAACGGCGAGGTGCTGGTCGGTCAGCCCGCCAAGAACCAGGCGGTCACCAACGTCGACCGCACCATCCGCTCCGTCAAGCGCCACATGGGCGAGGGCGACTGGACCGTCGAGATCGACGACAAGAAGTACACCCCGCAGGAGATCAGCGCGCGCACGCTCATGAAGCTCAAGCGCGACGCCGAGTCGTACCTGGGTGAGGACGTGACCGACGCGGTCATCACCGTCCCGGCGTACTTCAACGACGCGCAGCGTCAGGCCACCAAGGAAGCCGGCCAGATCGCCGGCCTCAACGTGCTCCGCATCGTCAACGAGCCGACCGCGGCCGCCCTGGCCTACGGGCTCGACAAGGGTGAGAAGGAACAGACCATCCTGGTCTTCGACCTCGGTGGCGGTACCTTCGACGTCTCGCTGCTCGAGATCGGCGACGGCGTGGTCGAGGTCCGTGCGACCTCCGGTGACAACCACCTCGGTGGTGACGACTGGGATCAGCGCGTCGTCGACTGGCTCGTCGAGAAGTTCAAGAGCCAGAACGGCATCGATCTGACCAAGGACAAGATGGCCCTGCAGCGTCTCCGTGAGGCCGCCGAGAAGGCGAAGATCGAACTCTCGAGTTCGCAGAGCACCTCTATCAACCTGCCCTACATCACCGTCGACGCCGACAAGAACCCGCTGTTCCTCGACGAGCAGCTCTCGCGCAGCGAGTTCCAGAAGATCACCTCTGATCTGCTGGAGCGCACCCGCGCACCGTTCCAGGCCGTCATCAAGGATGCGGGCATCTCCGTCGGCGACATCGACCATGTCGTGCTCGTCGGTGGTTCGACCCGTATGCCGGCTGTCACCGACCTGGTGAAGGAACTGACCGGTGGCCGCGAGCCCAACAAGGGCGTCAACCCGGACGAGGTCGTCGCCGTCGGCGCCGCACTGCAGGCCGGTGTGCTCCGCGGTGAGGTCAAGGACGTGCTGCTGCTCGACGTCACCCCGCTCTCCCTCGGTATCGAGACCAAGGGCGGCGTGATGCACAAGCTGATCGAGCGCAACACCACGATCCCGACCAAGCGGTCGGAGACCTACACGACCGCCGAGGACAATCAGCCGTCGGTGCAGATCCAGGTCTATCAGGGTGAGCGCGAGATCGCCTCGCACAACAAGCTGCTCGGCAGCTTCGAGCTCGGCGGCATCGCCCCGGCGCCGCAGGGTGTCCCGCAGATCGAGGTGACCTTCGACATCGACGCCAACGGCATCGTGCACGTCACCGCGAAGGACAAGGGCACCGGCAAGGAGAACTCGATCCGCATCCAGGACGGTTCGGGCCTGAGCAAGGACGAGATCGACCGCATGATCAAGGACGCGGAGGCTCACGCCGACGAGGACCGCAAGCGCCGCGAGGAGGCCGAGACCCGCAACCAGGCGGAGTCGCTGGTCCACCAGACCGAGAAGTTCCTCAAGGAGAACGAGGACAAGGTCCCGGCGGAGCTGAAGGAGAAGGTCGAGGCGGCCGTCGCCGGGGCGCAGGAAGCGCTCAAGGGCAACGACACCGCGGCGATCAAGTCCGCGATCGAGAAGCTGTCGGAGGAATCGCAGGCCCTCGGCCAGGCGATCTACGCCAGCGCCGCTGCCGAGTCCCCCAACGGTGAGTCCGCCGCGGCCGACAGCGATCCCGACGTCGTCGACGCCGAGGTCGTCGACGATGCCGACTCGAAGGAGAACAAGTGACCGCAGGAGCCCATTCGTCGAATGGGTCCGGCGAGGAGCCGGTGACGGTGACCGACCGTCGTCGTATCGACCCGGAGACGGGTGAGGTGCGCGACGAGCCGGCCGCCGGCCCCGGCCCGGCCGATGCCGGACCGGTCGTCGACGAGTCCCAGACGGACGAGCCGCAGGCCGACACCGCAGCCGACGAGCCGGATGCCCGCGTCGCCGAGCTGACGGCCGACCTGCAGCGCGAACGCGCCCAGTTCGCCAACTTCCGGCGGCGTGCCGCCGAGGAGAAGCAGGGTTCGGTCGCCTACGGCAAGCAGATCCTGATCGACAAGCTGCTGCCGATCATCGACGACCTCGACCGTGCCCGTGAGCACGGCGACCTCGACAGCGGTCCGCTGCGTTCGGTCGCCGACAAGCTGACCGGTGTGCTGGCCGCCGAAGGTCTCGTGGCCTTCGGTGCGGCGGGTGACGAGTTCGATCCCGAACTCCACGAAGCCGTGCAGCACGACGGCACCGGCGCGAACCCGGTGATCGGATCGGTGTACCGATGCGGCTACCGCCTGGGCGAGAAGGTGATCCGCACCGCGATGGTGACGGTCACCGATCCCGCTCCCGCGGGCGACGCGCCCGGTGCACAATAGAACGACCGTCGCTCGATCCTGAGTGGGCGAACTCACCACTGATCCCTGAGGTGCGAGGAGCGCAAGCGACGAGCCACGAAGGGCGACGGACCCTTCGTGGCTCGCTTCGCTCGCACCTCAGGGAGCAGGTGGTCGGCTCGCGCCTCAGGGAGCAGGTGGCCCCAACTGAAACTTCAATCCAGACAACAGAACTCAAGGAGGTGACGTCTGGTGGCACCACAACGTGAGTGGTTAGAACACGACTTCTACAAGGACCTGGGCGTTGCTTCTGACGCTTCGGCTGAAGAGATCAAGAAGGCCTACCGCAAGCTCGCGCGCGAGCTGCATCCGGATGCGAATCCAGGTGACAGCGCGGCCGAAGAGCGCTTCAAGCGGGTGTCCGAAGCCCACAGCGTCCTCGGCGATGCCGACAAGCGCAAGGAATACGACGAGACACGCGCCATGTTCGCCGGCGGACGATTCCGCGGCGGCGGCAACGGCTTCCCGGGTGGCTTCCCCGGCGGCGGAACCACCTACACCACCGGCGGCGGTGGCGACTTCGACCTCGGCGACCTGTTCGGCGGGGCGCAGACCGGCGGCGGCGGTGGCGGTTTCGGCGACATCTTCGACGGCCTGTTCAACCGCGGCGGCGGAACGCAACGTACTTCGACGGCGAGCCGGCCGCGTCGTGGCAAGGACCTCGAGACCGAGACGACGCTCTCGTTCTCCGACGCCGCGCTCGGCACGACCGTCCCCCTGCGGGTGACGAGTCCGTCACCCTGCACCACCTGCCACGGCTCGGGCGCCAAGCCCGGGACCAGTCCGCGGGTGTGCGCGAACTGCAACGGTTCCGGGTTCGTGAGCCGCAACCAGGGCGCGTTCGGATTCAGCGAGCCCTGCCAGGACTGCCAGGGCACCGGGTCGCGGATCGACGACCCGTGCACCGATTGCGACGGCAGCGGCGTGAAGGTCCGCGCGCGCACCATCAACGTCCGGATCCCCGCCGGCGTCGAGGACGGTCAGCGCATCCGGCTCGCCGGGCAGGGCGAGGCCGGTCGTCGTGGCGCCCCGTCGGGTGACCTCTACGTCGTCGTGCACGTGACCCCGCACAAGCAGTTCACCCGCAGCGGCAACGACCTTCGGGTGCAGCTGCCGGTGCGGATCTCCGAACTCGTTCTCGGAGCGACGGTCTCGGTTCCGACCCTGGAGGGTTCGGTCGGGGTGAAGATCCCGCCGAACACCACCGACGGCCGCACGCTGCGCGTGCGCGGTCGTGGGGTGCCCAAGCGCTCCGGCGGGGCGGGCGACCTGCTCGTCACCGTCAAGGTCGCGGTTCCGAACAAGCTCGACGAGGCCGCGGTCGAGGCGATGCGCGCCTACGACCAGGCCGAGCGGGCAAGCGGTTTCGACCCGCGGGCGGACTGGGGGCGATGAGTCATGGCCGGTGCGAGCAACTTCGACGGCGACGGCGCGACCTTCCTGATCTCGGTGGCCGCCGAACTCGCCGGCATGCACGCCCAGACCCTGCGGACCTATGACCGACTGGGCCTGGTCACCCCGCAACGGACGAGTGGCGGTGGTCGCCGCTACTCGTCCCGCGACGTCGAACTCCTGCGCGAGATCCAGCGTCTCTCGCAGGAGGAAGGCGTCAACCTCGCGGGCATCAAACGCATCATCGACCTGAGCAATCAGGTCGAGGCGCTCCAGCACCGCGTGCGCGAGCTGACCGACGAGGTGCAAGCGTCGCGGACCCGCCGCGGCGGCGAACTCGTCCCGGTGCCGCGCACCAACGCCCTGGTCGTTTGGCAGCCGCGACGCAAACGCACCACCGACTGACGTGGTTTCGACGCGAGCCCACGGACGTGCGTAACGTTGAGCGTATGGCTTCTGAACCCGTCACCACCGTCGACTCCGGCCCGCACAAGGTCTCGCGCCGGGTCGTCGTGAACGCCCCGGCCGCCGATGTGTTCGCGCTCGTGTCGAATCCGCATCGGCATCCGGAGCTCGACGGTTCCGGCACGGTCCGCGACACCCCTGTGGACGGGCCCGAGACGCTGACCCGTGGGGCGCGTTTCAGCGTCGGGATGAAGCAGTACGGCGTGCCGTACAAGATCACCTCGACCGTCACCGACTTCGAACCCGGTCGGGTCGTCGAATGGCAGCACCCGATGGGGCACCGCTGGCGGTGGGAACTCGAGTCGACGTCACCGACCACGACCGCGGTCACCGAGACCTTCGACTACTCGACGCTCCGGGTACCGAAGATCATGGAACTCATCGGCTACGACAAGAAGAACGGCAAGGGGATCGAGGGCACCCTGCGGGCCCTCGCGGCCCGGTTCGCCTGAGCCGGACCGCCGATGGACTCCGCCACCGGTACGTCGACCGAGTCCGACGCCTCGGATGAACCCGTCGTCGTCCTCGGTGTCGTCGCCGCGCCGGGCCAGGCGATCGGCCTGGCGCGCAAACTCGTCGACGACAACCTCTCCGACCATGTCCAGACGAACTTCCCGGGCGCACGCTGGCAGGTCGAACTCGTCGAGGCCGGACTCGTGCAACCGCCCGCGGGTGATGCCGAGATCGTGGATGCAACGAGAGATCTACTGCTCGAACGCGAGTGGGATCTGGTGGTCTGTCTGACCGACCTGCCGCTGCACGTCGGCAAACGCCCGGTGGTGGCGCACGCCAACGCGGTCCACGGAGTGGCGGTGCTCTCGGTGCCCGCCCTCGGCGCGACCGGGGTGCGGCAGCGGACGCGCGGGATCATCACCGGGCTGGTCGGCCAGCTCCTCGGTGCCGACGCCGACGACCTCCGCGAACACCAGAAGTCGCCGACGCGATCGGCGCTGCGCCACCGTGTCCGTCAACTCGGGACCGACGTCGAGGACGAGGGCACCGCGTTCACCGCCCGCGTGCTGACGGGCAATCTGCGTCTGCTCACGGGCATGGTGCGGGCCAATCGGCCGTGGCGGCTCGCACTCGGGCTCACCCGCGCCCTCACCGGGGCGATCGCGGCCGGGGTCTTCGCACTCGTCACCGCCGACATCTGGCTTCTCGCAGACACTTTCGGTGGGATTCGCCTGACCGGGGTGGCGCTCGGCTCGATCATCGCAATCACCGCGACGCTGATCATCGGCGCCGACCTGTGGGAACGTGGCACCTCCCGTCAGACGCGCGAACAGGTGGCGCTGTTCAACATCGTCACCGTGATCACGGTGGTCCTCGGCGTCGGCGCCTTCTACGCGGCGCTGTTCGTATTGTCCGCCCTCGGCGCACTGTGCCTGGTGGTGCCGCAGGTCTTCGGTGCGACGCTCGGCCACCCGGCCGGTTTCACCGACTATCTGGAGGTCGCCTGGCTGACGTGCTCCCTCGCGACCGTCGGCGGTGCCCTGGGCGCCGGCCTGGAAACCGACGAGGCGGTGCGCGACGCCGCCTACACGCAGCATCCCGCGGAGCCCATCTGAGTCGGTGTACCTGCACAGCCGGGTGTACGAGGACCGCAGGCGAGCCGCTAGGCTTGCGGGTCAGAACGCCACAGCAAGGTCGGCGACGGGAGGTGAACCATGTCCGAGGTACCGGCAAACGGTCCGATGCCAGGGTTCGTGGTCCTGGGTATCTCCGTCGTCGACGACCAGATCAGCTCGGTGGTCCGCGACGCCGACGGCCACGTCCTGGCGAGCAATCTCGTCGACCTTCCGGACGCGTCGGCGGCCGGTGCCGAGGCCGCGATCCTCGAACTCGTCGATTCCGTCCCTGTGGAGGTCGACCGCATCGGGATCTCGGCGTCCCGCGCAGACGTCCGCGATCACCTGGCTCGGGCCTTCGCGCCGGGCGCCGGCACCGGGCCGTCGTGGACGGAGAAGGTCGTCGTCACCGGCTATGCCGCCGCACTCGCCGAGATCGCATGCACGCATGCGACGCGCGGTGGGGTGGTGGCCGTCGTCGACCTGGATCGCGATGCCGCGCCGGCCGCCGGCACGACCCTCGCCACCGTCGACACGTCCTCCGGCGCCGTGCTCGGCACGACCGACTTCGCGCCGGGCGAGGTCGCCTCGGTCACCGACCCCGACGCGGCGACCCGGCTCGCGACGGCGGTCACCCGCCTGCCGCGCGGGCGTGACATCACGTCGGTCATCGTGGTCGGCCCCGGCGCGCAACTCCCCGGCATCGCGCCGGCCTTCGAGTACGCGGCGCAACGCCCGGTCACCGTCGCGGACAACCCGGCGCTGGCCTCGGCCCTCGGTGCGGCCGACGCCGCGGTGGTAGCCGCGGCAGCACCCCCCGTCGCCCCGCGGACGTCGACGGGACGTCGCTGGTGGTTCGTCGGCGCCGCCATCGGCGCGGCCGTGTTCCTGGCCGCCGTCGGGATGACGCTGATCCTCACCGCCGAGTCGACGGTCGCCGAACCCGCGCCCGTCACCGTGACCGAGACACCGGCAGCGGTCACCTCGACCCAGGAGGCGACGGTCACCGAGACCGAGACTGAGACCTCCGTCCGCACGACGACGGTCACCAGCACCCCGCGTCCGGTCACTCGAACGGAGACGGTGACCGAGTCGGCTCCCGAGACGTACACCGTGACCGAGACCGAAACGGTCACGGCTCCGGCCGGCGGCGAGCCGAGCCTCGAAGTCCCCTGAGCCGCAACCGGTTCGGGGAAGTCAACTCTTGTGCCGGCTCAGAACACCGGGTCGTGCTGGATGCGGCTGGCCCGGACGCCCGCGATGATCAGCGTGCGTCGGGTGTTCTCGATCATCTGCGGTGATCCCGCGATGAGCACCTGACGGTCCTGCCAGTCACCGGACCGGGCCACGACGTCGGCGAGGGTGCCGATCTCGTGGTCGATGCCGAGCTCGGCGGGTGTCGCCACCGCGTTGATCCACCACGGATCGCTCTCCTCCTGGGACACGGCGGTGACCCGCAGCCAGGGATTGGTCGACGCGATGCGGCGCAGGACGGTCAGGTCGTAGAGCTCGCCCGGGTAGCGCATGCCGTAGAAGATGTGCGTCTCCGGCGAATCCGCGCGCATGGACATCTCGATCAACAACGCCCGCAGCGGTGCGAGCCCGGTCCCGCCCGCCACCATGAGGACCTTGCTGTCGCGGTCGACGTGAAGCGTCCCGTGCCCCTGGGCGAGGGTCCACACATCGCCGATGCTGGTCTCGCTCACGATCGCGGTGCTGACCGTTCCACGGGGGATCGCACGCACGTGGAACTCCAGTTCACCGGCCGGGTTGGGCGGGATGGCGGGGGAGAGATTGCGCCACTGCTTGGGCCATTGCGGGATGTGCACCTCGAGGTACTGGCCCGTGTTGAACGTCAGCGGCGAGTGGGCGAGGAGTCGGACGACCGCGAGGTCCCGGGTGATCCGGTACTTCTCGACGACCTCGGCGGTCCAGCGCGCAGGATGGGTCGCGCTCTCGGCCGCGCCCCGCATGACCCCGGTGACCAGCATCATCGCCTGCGAGACGGTCTGTTCGGTCTCGGCGTCCCAGTAACCGGCCATGAGGCTGCCGAACTCGCCCATCAGGGCGGCGTACATCACGTGGTAATGCTCGGGCTCGACTCCGAACTTGCGATGGTCGCGTCCGAGCTGCGCGAGGAACTCCACGAGTTCGGCGTGACCCGACTCGGCTGGGATCGCTTCCAGCACATGGTCGATGACCCGATGGAAGGCCACTCGCTGGGCCGCCATCGACACCCCGAACAGGTCACGCAGGTCGGGATCGATCGCGAACATCCGGGTGTAGACGTTGGTGACGAACCGGTCGGGCTGTCGATTGACAGCCGTCCGCAGCTGATGCAGCGCGTGGCGCGTATGTGTCGCCATCTCGAAAAGATCACACCTCCGTCGCGGATCGTCTCCCCACCCGGTTCAAGAGACCCACACTAGTCCTTCAACACGTCACAATTCAGGATCCGGCATCCCATGTCGGACAGTGATGAGGTATGGCAAGGTACGGGGATGACGTCCCTCGAAGGGGTCCTCACGGGCATCGTTGATGCCCATGTGCAGCACTGGAACCCGCGGCGTACCCCGTGGGCGGCCACGCGGGCGTCGCGGCTGTACGGGTTCGTCCCCACCTTGGGCGACCGGGTGTTTCCGCTCGTGGTCTCGCGTGCCGACCGCGAGTACATCCTGACCCCGCGCACCGTGGCCCGGGCCTACGAGCCGCGCCAGTACGCCACCGATGCGGCGCTTGTGCCGACCGTGGTGGGGGTACCGATCGACACGGTGGTGCACGTCGAGTCGCATTGGCGCCGCGAGGTCGCCGACGCCGCGGAGCCCCCGGTGGACAGCACCGCCGTCGAGGAGACCCGATATCTCGAGAGCCTGCCGTTCGGCCAGGCCGGCACCCCCCGCCTCGGCGCCGTCATCTCGCACGGCGATCCGCGGACCCGCACGTTCGCGACCATGCTCGACGAACAATTCGCGGCCTCCCCGCGGTTCCGTGGCATCCGCATCGTCGCGTCCCGACATCCTGATCCGCGCGTCCGCGACGGCGGGGACACCGACAACCTGCTGTCCTCGACGGCGTTCCTCGAGGGGTTCGCCGAACTCGCGAGCCGCGATCTGGTCTTCGAGGCGTCGGTGTACTCCCATCAGCTCTACGACGTGATCCTGCTGGCCCGGGAGTACCCGGACACGACGATCGTCCTCGACCACTTCGGCATCCCGGCGGGGGTCTTCGGTCCCGTCGGTGTCCGCACCGGCGCGACAGCCGCTGCGCGCGCGGACATCTGGCGATTGTGGCGAGAACGGATGACGACCCTGGCGAACCACCGCAACGTCGTCGTCAAACTGTCGGGTTTGGCGATGCCGATCCTGGGTTACGGTCACGAACGGTGGGGCAACATCGGCGGTCAGGCCACGCTCGCCGAGATGATCGGTCCCTTCGTCGAGCACATCGTCACTCATTTCGGGTCGGACCGCATCATGTTCGGGTCCAACTATCCGATCGATCGGCCCAACGCCGCGGTCGACGTGCTGGTCGGCGCGCTCGTCGACTGTGTGTCCCAGTGGGGTTCGGAGGCTCTGCGGAAGATCTTCCGCGACACCGCTGTTCGTGTCTATACGATCGATGACGCGGCGGGTTGACCGCTCACCGGCCGCGGGGCCACCAGGTCGAGCGTTGCGGCGACTCCGGCACGGGCACGTCCCGCATGAGCCGGGTCAGGATCTCGACGAGGGCGGTGCACGAGGGATACCGGTCCTCCGGTGACTTCGCCAGCGCCTTGGCGAAGATCGAGTTCATCGCCGACGGCAGCCAGGGGCGGCGTCGGGTGAGTTTCGGCGGGTCGTCGTTGAGGTGGGCATAGGTGATCGCGAAAGCGGTGTTCCGCGGATACGGCGGTGTGCCCGTGATGAGTTCGACGAGTGTGCACGCGAATGCGTAGAAATCGGTTGCGGGGGTGAGCTTCTGGGCCTGCAGTAGTTCGGGCGAGGCGTAGCCGATGGAACCCTGCACACGACCGTTGCGCGCGAGGGGACGGGTGTCGTCGAGGAACTGGGCGATCCCGAAGTCCGAGAGGTAGGCGTCGAGGGGTGTACCCACAGATCGCGGGGTGCGGGAGAGGAGGATGTTAGCGGGTTTGACGTCGCGATGCAGGATGTCCTGCGAATGCGCATGATCCAGCGCATCGGCGATCTGCATCGCCACCCGCAGGATGGTGTCCATGTCCGGCTCGTCGCCGCGCTCGGGGACGAGGGCGGTCGCCGCGGGGCCGCCGATGTACTGCATGGTCAGCCACATCGACGGCAGGTGCCGCGGCCCGAGCGACCCGCGCGGGGAGGCGATCTCGCCGTGCTCGATCATGCGCACGATGTGCGGATGATCGAGCAGCGACGCGATCCCGAATTCCCGCTCGAAGCGCTCCCGGACGCGCGCGTGGTCGGACGCGTTCGGGTGCAGGACCTTCAGGGCCAGCGGCCCGTCGCACGACGGGTCCCCGTCGTCGCCGGTGCGATGGACCCGGAACACATCTGCGCTCGCCCCGCCACCGAGGAAGTCGTCGATGGTGAAGCCGGCCACGCTCTCGCCAACCTCGAACACCCTGCCAGGGTAGTGGCGTTCGCGGGCCGGCGGCGGTAACCGCGGGGTCAGCGAGCCGGGGTCAGCGAGCCGGGGTCAGCCGGAAGATCGGGAACCGCCGGCCCTGCGCGGTCTCGGTGTACTTCAGGAACTGCTCGGATGCCGAGATGAACTTCTGCCACGCGGGTTCCCAGTCGTCGCCCTCGACTTCGGTCACCGCGGTGTCGAGACGTTCGACGCCGTTTGCCGCCGGCGCCTCCACGGCGACCGATTCGGGATGGGCCCGTAGGTTGTGCACCCACGCCGGGGCCTTCGGCGAGCCGGCGTACGAGCCGATGACCAGCCAGCTGTCGGCGTCGGGCAGGGCGAACAGGGGACTGATCCGCGGCTCGCCGGACTTGGCGCCCAGCGTGTGCAGGAGCACGAGGTTCTTGCCGAAGCCGGCGGTGTCCACATGCCCGTTGTTGGAGCGGAACTCGTTGATGACGGTCGCGTTGAAATCGTTCACGTCGCTCATTGTCGCGGTGCCCGGCATTTCCGGCCATGTATCAATCTGAAACCGTGGTCGTTCGGTCTGCGAATACTCTGAACAGATGAGTGTCGACCCGAGTTCGCTGGCCGCTTCCCTTCCCGACGGCATGGTGGTCACCGACGCCGACATCGTGGCCGGCTACCGGCAGGACCGTGCCGCCGATCCGACGGCCGGCACCCCGCTCGCACTAGTTCGGCCGACCACCACCGCCGAAGTGCAGGACACCGTTCGCTGGTGTGCCGCCAACGGTGTCCCGATCATCACGCGGGGTGCGGGTACGAGCTTGTCGGGCGGATCGACGGCCGTCGACGGCGCGATCATGCTCTCCACCGAGAAGATGCGGGACATCGACGTCGACCCGGCGACGCGCACCGCCGTCGTCCAACCCGGACTGTTCAACTCGGAGGTGAAGGCCGCGGCCGCCGCGTCGGGACTGTGGTATCCGCCGGACCCGTCGTCGTTCGAGATCTGCTCGATCGGGGGGAACGTCGCCACCAACGCCGGCGGACTGTGCTGCGTCAAGTACGGCGTCACCACGGACTACGTCCTGGGTCTGGAAGTCGTGCTCGCCGACGGCCGGGCGGTACGCGTCGGCGGCAAGCAGCTCAAGGACTCCGCGGGCCTGCCGCTGACCAAGCTGTTCGTGGGCAGCGAAGGGCTGCTCGGGATCATCACCGAGGTCACCTTGCGGCTGTTGCCACCGCAAGGCCCCGCGAGCACCGTCGTCGGCGTGTTCGGTTCGGTGCACGACGCCAGCCGGGCGGTGCTGGCGGTCACCGGGGACATGCGTCCCGCGATGCTCGAGTTCATGGACTCGGTCGCGATCAACGCCGTCGAGGACCTGTTGCGGATGGGCCTCGACCGGGAGGCCGGGGCGCTCCTCGTCGCCCAGTCCGACGCCCCGGGTGCGGCCGGCGCGGCCGAGGTCGAGTTCATCCGGAAGGCGTTCGAGTCCAACGGCGCCGGCGAGGTCTTCGCGACCGACGACCCCGTCGAGGGCGAGGCGTTCACCGCGGCCCGCCGCGCGGCGATCCCGGCGGTGGAGAAGCTGGGATCGTTGCTGCTCGAGGACGTCGGCGTACCGCTGCCCTCGTTGCCCGACCTCATCGACGGTGTCGCCGAGATCGCGGCCGGGAACCGGGTGATGATCTCGGTGATCGCCCACGCCGGCGACGGCAACACGCACCCGCTGATCGTCTTCGACCCCGCCGATGTGGACGAGGCGACGCGCGCCCAGGTCGCCTTCGGTCAGATCATGGACCTCGCGATCGACTTGGGCGGCACCATCACCGGCGAGCACGGGGTGGGACGACTGAAGAAGGGCTGGCTGCCCGACCAGGTGGGGCCCGACGTCATGGAACTGACGGCTCGGATCAAGCAGGCTCTCGACCCCGACGGTCTGCTGAACCCGGGCGTGCTGTTGTAGGTGGGCGGCCTCCGGTGGACCGGGAGGCCGCGGTGCGCCCCGCCACCACATAGGTGTCGCGGCCTGCGGCCTTGGCGTCGAAGAGCGCGTCATCGGCGACATCGAACTCGTGCCGGATGAAGGCGTCGGCGTCGTCGGCGGACATGTGGCCGCCCGGTGTGACCCCCACGGCGATGCCCAGGCTCATCGTCGCGGTCGCACCACCGGGGATCGTGATCCGCCCCGCACGGATGCGTTCGGCGAGCGCGCGCACCGAGGTCTCGTCGGCAAGCGTCGCGATCGCGAACTCGTCACCGCCGAGTCGCGCGGCGATGGCCTTCTCGTCCGTGGCCCCTTGCAGAATCGCCGCGACCCGCTCCAGGACGTCATCACCCATCGCGTGACCGTGTTCGTCGTTGATGGCCTTGAACCGGTCGACATCCGCGGTGACCAAGGCGAACGGGTGGGCGGGGCTGCGACGGAGCATTGTCGTCGTCGCGTAGATGAAGCCGCGACGATTCAGCAATCCGGTGAGCGAATCGGTATTCGCCATGATGAGCTGATGTTTCAGCGATCGCTGGAAATCAGATGTGTAACTGCGATGAAGGGCCGTGGTGCCATTGGTGACGACCAATAATGCGAGTGTGGTGAACAGGACGTTCAACACCGGAGTGCCATCTGCCCATGACATGAGGCCCATCGCGCAGACCGCGATGCTCGAGTAGATCATGTGGGCGTACGCGACCGGGGACCGGACGAAATGCGCCACATATGACCCGATGACGGCGAAGATCACGGCGCAGAACTGGGCCAGGATGATGTCGGAGATGGCCAGGATCGCGACGGTCAGCACAGCGTCGGCCCACAGGACGAACAGGGTGTTGACCCCCCTGATCGACGACTGTTTGGTCCACCAGATCACGCCGAGGTGGACCCGGCTGACCACGAGAGCCATCGGGATCGTGGAGGCGACGACGATGCCGAGGGCGATCGAGCGCGGGACGGATCCCTGTGTGCCACTCGGCGTGAAGAGGGCGATCGTGCCGAGCGCCCCGCACACCGCGACCAGTACGGCGATGGTGACGCGGACATGCCATTCGCGCATCCGGACCTGTTTGAGGACGTGATCGGCGTTGTCGTAGAAAAGGTGATGATGGCCGGATATCTCACCGGTGGCCGGTCCGTGGCGAAGAGCCCGGAAACGAGCGGCGGGCCGTTCATCCTGGTCTCCGCGTTGTCGGTGCTCGATGGCCGCATCCTCTTTCACTCGTGATGCGCGTGACGCGCATGCATGTCGCGACGACGAATCGTCGAACACACGTTACGGAGTTTAGAGGACGATTAAAGATCGTTTCTTCTCGAAATCCGCGATATGACCCAACGGAGCGAAAGATGTAAGAATCGGCAGAATTGCCGTCGATCTGATGCGCGCTGAGACGGTCGTGCCGATCGGGCCCGATCAGCCGCCTCCTGCTGGGGTCCTCCCGTCCCCTCCGCGGGAGGGACCCCAGCAGGTAGTCCGAATGCGATGTGGCCGGCGCGAACCTGGCCTCGCGGAATTCAGCATATTGGCTCGATGGTCAACCTACAATCACATCAATCGGGATAACTGACAGGAGATCGTTGATGAATGGTCCCGGGGAGCCCGGACTACGTGATATCGACCTCCGACGACTGCGAATGTTCGTCGTCGTGATGGAGGCGCCCAGCCTTCGTGTCGCCGCGGATGACCTGTTCATCAGCCAGCAAGCGCTCTCCTCGGCGATCCGCGAACTCGAGCGACACCTGGGGGTGGAGCTCTTCTCGCGGTCGCGCCGAAGCCTCACGCCGACGCCCGCGGGTGAGGCGCTCTACCGTGGTGCAGTGCCGTTGCTGGCCGGTGGCGAACAGCTCGCGACGCAGGTACGACGGGTGGACGCCGGCTCGCCTGCGCCGTTCGTGATCGGTCACGCCCCGGACCTCGCCTCCTCCGAAGTCTTCCGGATCATCGAACCGGTGGTGCTCGCCGACTCGTCGGTGCCGATCACGGTACGACCGGTCTTCGCCGAACTCATTCGCGACGAGTTGCTGTCGGGAGCCATCGACATGGCTCTCGGACGAGGCGTGGCGGCCCCGCCGGACATGGCCACCACCATCGCGACACAACACGAACTGCGTCTGGCGGTGCGTGCCGATCACCCGCTGGCCGCGCACGACCGGGTCGACATGGCCGACCTCGCCGGCTACGAGATCGTCGTCTGGGGTCCCGAGCACGAGTACGAGTACACCGACATCCTCGTCGGCATGTGTCGGCGTGCCGGGTTCGAACCGAAGATCATCCTGTCGACGCTGCTGGGGACGCCCCCGCACACGGCGGTGATCGCACACCCCGACGCGTGCGCATTCGTCACCAATGAACCCGGCTGGATCTACGTCAACCGCATCCGGATCGTCGAGTTCACCGATCCGCCGTTCGCACCCGTCCGCGCGATGTGGTTGCCCAACACCTCGTCGACACTCCGGCGACAGATCCTCGCCGCGGCCGAGAACTCGCTCTGAGGCTCCGGCCGCAGGCCTCAGGTGCCGTCGAGTCTGCTGACCTGCACCGCGGCCACGTCGAAGATCCGCGGGTACCCGACCGTCGAGTCGGGGACGGCGCGGTCCGGGAAGTCGAAGACGCTCAGCATCAACTGCATCGGGTAGTCGATGGACTGGTCGACCGTCTTGACCGTGTGCCCGTCGACGCTGAACACGAGCCGGTGAGGTTCCCAGTCGACGGCGTACTCGTGCAGGTCGGCGAGATCGTGCGGGATCTCGATGACCGAGAAGTCGTCGACGATCCGAGGGTCACGGTGCGGATGGACGCCCACCCCGACCGTCCACGGCTCGCCGGGCCGCGGGCCGAAGATCTCGGCGACGCAGATCTCGCCGGACTCGTCGGGGCGCTCCTCGGTGCCGAGAAGCCAGAACGCCACCATCGATGCCGGATCGCGGATCGCGCGCATGGTCACCTCGAACCGGCCGTGGGCTTGGGCGAAGCGGATCTCCGAGGCGCGATCGGTGGTGACGGTCAATCCGTCGCGGTGGGCGTGCTGACCGACCGGGCTGCCGATCGGGCCGGCGTGATGCCCGGTCTGCAGGCTCGAGACCCGCATGGCCGACTCGGACGGCCGCCAGGCGGGCTGGTCGTCGTCGATGCACAGCCGTGAGCGTCCCTCCGATGTGTTCCACCGGGCGGCGGAGTTCTCGGGTGTCGACCAGTGCGGCAGATACGCGGCGATCCACGTCCGGGGGTCGAAACCGTCGCCGGTGAAGTCGTCGTGCAGGGTCGTCGTGAGGCCCGTCAGATCCGCGGTGGGTCGGTCCATGGGATTACGGTACAACGACTTTCGTGGGCCACACGCGTAGTGTGTGCGGGTCAGCACAGGCGTGATCAGAGGTGGGATGACTTGGAGACGACAACTGCGGCCGACACTCTCCGGCGATGGGCGCTCGACGAAGACCTGAAGTCCCGGGTCATGGCCGACCCCGCGCTCCCGACTGTGCGCGGCGAGTCGCCGACCGCTACACCGCGGGAGAAGATGTCGAGTCCGCGATCCGCGCCGGAGCGCGCGCCGTGGAACGCGGACACCGGGTGAGCATCGAGTACACGGGCGAGAGCGTCCGCGATGCCGCCGAAGCGACCGCGGCCACGGACGTGTTCGTGTCCGTCGCCGAACACATCGGCCGGACCGGACTGCCGTCGACGGTCTCCGGTGATCTGTCGCACATCGGCCTCCTCGTCTCCGAGGAGCTGGTGCGCGACAACGCTTCTCGCTTGGCGCAGGCGTGTGCCGCGGTGAACTCGGTCTTCATGATCTCGGCCGAGGGATCGGACCGGGCCGACCAGGTTCTCGAGGTCTACGACTGGCTGTCGCAGCGATTCGACAACGTGGGCATCACACTTCAGGCACGGCTCCACCGCTCGGAGGGCGACGTCGAACGCCTCCTCGCGATCGGTGGCCGCATCCGGCTCGTCAAAGGCGCGTTCTACGTATCGGATTCGACCGCGCTGTCGCGAGAGGATCCGGAATTGGCGGAGCGCTTCGGACGTCTCGCACGGCGCATCGTCGACGGCGGCGGCTCCCTCACACTCGCGACCCACGACGAGGTGCTGCTGACGCGCGTCCTCGACTCGGTCGGCGCCGCCGACGCCCTCGAGGTCGAGATGCTGATGGGTCTCGGAACCGACCTCCTCGATCGGTTGGCGGCGAACGGGGTTGCCACGCGCGAATACTGCATCTTCGGCTCGGAATGGTGGTTGTACGTGCTCAACCGCATCGCCGAAGACCCGACGCGGGTGTTCCAGGCCATCGTCGACCTGGGACGGGGGACGGTCAGCCCGCCGGCCACCTCTCGGTGATCAGCTCGACCATCTCCTCGACCCACGCGTCGTCGAGTGCGGCGTCGCTGCGGATGAGGATGCGGAAGATCGCGGTACCGGCGACGACCTCCGCGAGCATGGGCAACCGGTCGTCGCCCCGGCGTTCCTGACCGAACCGGGATTCGAAGGCGGTGAGGTCGCCGGCGAGCCGGGCGATCATCTGACTGTGCAGCTCGGGTGAGGCCACGGTGTCGGCGATGAGACCCGGAAGCGCCACGCGCACCTCGGGTCGGTTGAACATGGCCCGCACGATCTCGACAAGGGCCCGGATGTCCTGTCGGGCGTCACCCGAACCCGTTGGCGGTTCCAGGGTTTCGGCTGCCAGCACCGCTTCGTGGACGAGTTGGGCCTTGCCGGACCAGCGCCGGTAGATGGCCGCGGTGGTGGTGCCCGCGCGGGCCGCGATCGCCGAGAGGGACAGCGCCGGGTAGCCCGTCTCGAGGATGAGTTCGCGGGTGGCCGCGATGATCGCGGTATCGATCCGCCCGTCGCGGGGCCGTCCGGGCGACGCAGGGTTCGACCTCTTGTGTTCCCTTCGGCCATCTGCTGTCATGAGTTCCAGCATAGTTGCAATACGGTGTGCATCGTATTTATGGGAGGGTCCGTGGAACTCAGTCCACTAGACGAATATCCGATCCATCAGGCCCCGGCGCCGATCACCTGGCCGGCGACCTCCGACCGGAACTTCTACGACCGTTCGTACTTCAACGTCCTCGACCGCGAGGGCCGGTTCATGGCGCTGACCGGCATCGGCTACTACCCGCGGCTCGGGGTCAAGGACGCCTACTTCGTCGTCCGGCGCGGCGACACCCAGACCGCGGTGCACCTGAGCGACGCCATCGACGACGACCGCCTGCGGTAGAACGTCAACGGCTACCGCCTGGATGTGCTGGAGCCGTTGCAGGAACTACATCTGACGCTGGCCGAGACCGAGGGGATCTCCGCCGATCTGACCTGGCGCGGTCTCTTCCCCGCGGCGCTGGAGAAGCCGCACGACATGCTCACCGAACGGCGGGTCACCCTGCAGGCGTGCCGGTTTGCGCAAGTGGGCAGCTGGCAGGGATGGATCGATGTCGACGGGGAGCGGTTGACGGTCGAGCACGACACCAGCGTGGCGAGTCGTGACCGGTCGTGGGGCATCCGCCCCGTCGGTGAGTCCGAACCCGCGGGCCGGCCCGACACCGCCTTCCGCGGTATGTGGTGGCTGTACCTGCCGTTGGCCTTCGACGACTTCCAGTTGTTCCTGATCCTGCAAGAGGATCCCGACGGTCATCGCAGTCTCTACGACTGCACGCGGCGCTGGCGGGACGGCCGCGTCGAGCAACTCGACGGTGTGCGCGTCGCCATCGACTACACGCCGGGCACACGGATCCCCCGGGGCGCGCACGTCGAGTTCCTGACCCGTGCCGGTGAGCGGGTGGTCCTCGATGTTGAGTCGAAACTGTTCGCTCCCATTGCGTTCGGATCGGGGTACGGCGGTGACTCGTCGTGGGGTCACGGCACATGGAAGGACGGACCGTTCGCCGAACGCGTCAGCTTCGACCTCACCGACCCGGAGGTGATGGCGCGGGCGCCCTTCAGTCTCATCGACCACGTCGGGTCGGCCGTCTGTACCGAACCGGACGGCACCGTCCGGCATGGTGCCGGTCTGTTCGAGCACGGCGTCATCGGTCCTCATCATCCGTCGGGATTCTCCGACTGGACCGATGTGATCGGCTAGGACATCGATATGAAGATCATGACGGCGTTGTTCGATCCGGTCGGAGCGGTCGATCGCGCGCGGGCGCTGCAGGAGGCCGGCGCGTCGGGCGTGTTCACCTTCGAAGGTCCGCACGACGTGTTCACGCCGCTCGCGCTGGCGACGGCGGTCGACGGGCTCGACATCATGTCCAACGTGGCGATCGCACTGCCGCGCAACCCGATCCAGCTCGCGCACCAGGCCAACGACCTGCAGCTGCTCAGTGAGGGCAGGTTCATTCTCGGACTGGGCACCCAGGTGCGCGCGCAGATCGAGAAGCGATACGGCACCGAGTTCGATCGTCCGGTGGAGCGGATGAAGGAGATGGTCGGTGCCCTGCGGGCCATTTTCGCCACCTGGAACGACGGTGAGCGTCTGGACTTCCGGGGCGAGTATCACCGGCACACCCTGATGACGCCGACCTTCGTACCCGGCCCGAATCCCTACGGGCCGCCGCCGATCTACCTGGGCGCGTTGGGCCCTCGACTCACCCGTGCCACCGCCGAGGTCGCCGATGGTCTGCTGGTGATGCCCTTCGGGTCGAAGCGGTTCTTGCACGGCACGACGCTGCCCGCGGTCCGCGACGGTCTCGCGGCGGCCGGTCGGATCGAGGACGACTTCGAGGTGGTGCCCGAGATCATCGTCTCGGTCGCCGGGAGCGGCGCGAGCGGGCCGAATGCGACGGTCGCGACAGACCGCGACGCCGACCACGCCTCGACGCGAATGCTGTTGGCGTTTTATGGTTCCACTCCCGCATACCGGCCCGTGCTCGATGCGCACGGATGGGGCGACCTGCAGCCGGAACTCAACGCGATGTCCAAACAGGGACGCTGGCAGGAGATGGCCGGGCTGATCGACGACGAGATCCTCCACACCATCGCCGCCTGCGGCACTCCGGCCGAGATCGCCGCACACATCCGCGACCGCGTCGAGGGTGTGTCGGACCGTATCTGCCTCTACCAACCGGGACCCATCGGTGTGGAACCGCTGGCCGAGATCGTCGATTCCCTGACCGGTGACGCGAGATGAGCGCGGAAACAGTCGAATTCGAGGAGATCACCGACGACCGCTACGGCGGCAAGGCGGCCGGGCTCGCACGTCTGCGGCGCCTGGGTCTCCCGGTGCCGCCCGGGTACGTCATCGCCGGCGTGTCCAGGGTGTCCGACGCTGCGACAGCGAGATTCGACGAGATGGCCGCCGCCGGCTGGACACCGGTCGCGGTCCGGTCCTCGGCCGTGGGGGAGGACGGGGACGACCAGTCCTTCGCCGGCCAGTACGACACCGTGCTGGGGGTCGACACCGTCGACCGCTTCGTCGACGCGGTTCGCGCCTGTGCCGACTCGGTGCACTCGCGCCGCGCGTCGTCGTACAGCGGGAATGCCTCGGCCACCATGAATGTGGTGGTCCAGCGGATGGTCGATGCGCGCGCCGCGGGCGTGGTGTTCACCGCGGACCCGGTCTCAGGTCGACGCGACCTGACGGTGATCGACATCGTTTCCGGGCTCGGCGAATCGCTCGTCGACGGGACAGCTGCTCCCGATCACGTCGTGCTCGATGCCGACGGAACCCCGGTGGTCAACGAAACCGTTGCGGCGCCGGTTCTGTCACCGGTCGAGATCGCGGCGATCCAGTCCGGTGCCCGCCGGGCCGAGCAGGAGTGGGGCCGGCCGATGGACCTCGAATGGGCCATCGACAAATCCGGTGAACTCTGGTGGTTGCAGGCTCGGCCGATCACCACGCTGCCCGGTGACCTGAACGAGATGGACTCGCCGGTGGCCGGCGCCGACCATGTGTACACACGATGCAACATCGGCGAGATGATGCCGGGCGCGTTCTGTCCGCTGACCGCATCGGTCTCCGGGTTCGCGATCGACTACGCGATGCAGATGGTGCAGGTGGTCGCCCGGGCACAGGAGCGATACGAGAAGCCCTGGCTGCAGGTGGGTTACTTCTACGGGCACATGTTCCTGAACCTGACCGAGGGCACGGCACTGAGTTCGGGCATCCTCGGGAACTCGCTGGAACAGTTCTCGACCTCGATCTGCGGGCGGGTCATCGACGAACTCGAACCCAAGCCGCCACAACCGTTCCGGCGCAAGCTCGGGAACACCATCCGGCTGACCTCGCACGCGCTGTCGGTCGGTCCGGCCATCCGTCGACTGCCCGGTGAGATCGCCGGGTTCGCGGTGCCGACGAGCCGCGACCCCCGGGTCGTATGGGAGGAGCTGGAAGCCGGGGTCGCCCAGTACTGCGATGTCACCCTCATCCATGTGCGGTCGTCCTCACGCGCTGCCGTCGCGGCTAATGTGCTCGAGAGCGTGCTGGTCCGGCGGGCGGAGAAGGACGGCCGCACCGAGGACGACGGCAAGGCCGAGGCCGCCCGGCTCATGGCCGGCGCCTCGGAGGTGGAGAGCGCACTGATGCTCGCCGAACTCGACGCCGTCGTACGGACGATCGCCGCCGATTCCGCGGTGGCCGAGGAATTCCTCGATGCAACGCCCGATGATGCGGTCACTACGTTGCAGTCGTCCGACGGAGGTGCCGGCTCGGCCCTGCGGAGATTCCTCGAGCGCCACGGACATCGCGGGTACCGCGAACTGTGCATGCGCGATCCGTCCTGGGCCGATGACCCCGGCGGTCTGGGCGCGATGATGCAGGTGATGCTGCGGTCGGTCGGGACCCGGACCGTCGCGCGACCCGACCCTGCGCCCGTCGACCTGCACCCCTCTCGGTCGATCCGAGTCCTGGCCCGCATGGCGCAGGGCGGCGCGCGCGGGCGCGAGGAGACGAAGTCGCGGATGGCGCTGATGGCCCATCGGCTCAAGCGAGGTTACCGGCACCTCGGCGAGGTGCTGGCCGAGACCGGACGGCTTCCCGACGCCGATCTCGTCTTCTTCTTCGACCGTGCGGAGCTGCAACGGGTCGTCGACGCCGGCGACATCACCGACCTCGTCGAGAGCGCGCGGAAGCGCCGGGAAGCGTTGTCGTACCAGGATCGGCTCGAGTTCGACGATGTGTCGGTCGGCCGCCCGTCCCCGCGCGTCGTGGCTCCTGAGCGGAATGTCGGCGATGGCCGGATCGTGGGTCGACCGGCGGGCCGGGGAACCGTCGAAGGCGTGGTGCGCGTGGCGAAGTCGATCGTGGAGGCGCGTGATGTCCAGCGCGGTGAGATCCTCGTGGCACCTGTCACCGACGTCGGCTGGACGCCGTACTTCACCGTCATCGGTGCACTGGTCACCGACATCGGCAGTTCGGTCTCGCACGGTGCGGTGGTCGCCCGCGAGTACGGACTGCCGTGCGTCGTGAACACCCTGGTGGGCACCCAGGTGTTGCGGACGGGAGACCGCGTGCGGGTCGATGGAGATCGCGGGATCGTCGAACGGCTCGAGGCGAGCTGAACCGGTTGAGAACCAGCGGGTTCAGCCTTCACCCGAGGCGATGTCGGCGTAGTGGTCACGGAGGTCGCGCTTGAGGATCTTGCCGCTGGGGTTCTTGGGCAGGGACTCGCTCGCGATTACGATCTTCGGGATCTTGTACGGCGCGAGCCGGTCTCGACAGTGCTGGGTGATCGACCCCGTGTCGATCGTGTAACCGGGGGCCGGTACCACCACCGCCGCAACGGCTTCCACCCAGTAGGGATGCGGAACGCCGATGACCGCCGCTTCCTGCACGGCAGGGTGTTCGAACAACACTTCCTCGACCTCACGGCTCGACACGTTCTCGCCGCCGGTCTTGATCATGTCCTTCTGCCGATCGACCACCCACAGGTATCCGTCGCCGTCGAAGTAGCCGAGATCGCCGCTGTGGAACCAGCCCCCGCGGAACGACTCGGCCGTCTTCTCGGGCAGGTTGAGGTAGCCGACGGTCACCTGCGGGCTGCGATGCACGATCTCGCCGACGGTGCCCGCAGGGACGGTCCGGCCGTCGGAGTCGACGATCCTGGTCTCGACGTTCAGTGCGGGGCGGCCGGCGGACCCGCCGCGCGTGGCCTGGTCGTCGGGCGCCAGAACCGTGGCGAGCGAGCCCATCTCGGTCTGGCCATAAAAGTTCCGGAGACGAAGGCCGGGGAGGGCTGCGGTCAGTTCGCCCAGCACCTCGACGGGGAGCGCGGAGGCCCCGTAGTAGCCCTTCCGCAGCGACGACAGCGCATCCGGGTCGAAGTCGGGGGAACTCAGCAACGAGATCCACACCGTCGGCGGGCAGAAGAGTTTGGTCGCGCTCTCCTGCGCCACAGTGCGGAGAAGCGTTGCGGCGTCCGGACGGTCGAGGATGATGCTGGTCGCGCCCAGCATCATGTCGGTGATGAGGAAGTTGTCCAGTTGCGCGCAGTGGTAGAGCGGAAGCGAGTGAACCTCGATGTCGTCGTCGCTCATCCCGCCCGAGACAACGCAACTCATGTACTGCCACATGAGCGTTCGGCTCGTGTGCATCGCGCCCTTCGGTCGCGACTCGGTGCCGGAGGTGTACATGATGCGGATGACATCGTCGTCGGCGACGCGGACATCGGGCAGCGGCCCGGCCGGTTCGCGCACCCAGTCGTCGACGGAAGGCCATCGGGAATCGGAAAGGTCGGGACCGAGCGGGATCGACCGACGCACGGTCACCGGTGCGGTCGATGCGGCGATCGCCTCGTCGGCGGTGGGCACGAGCGCGTCTTCGACAATCAGGCCGGACGCACCGCAGTCGTCGAGGATGTACGCGATCTCCGACGCGGTGAGCATGAAGTTGATCGGAACCGAGATGACCCCGATCCGCGCGGCGGCGAAGATGACCACGGGGAATTGCCAGCAGTTGTGCGACAGGATGCCGAGGGTCTGCCCCTGCCGCAGGCCGGCGGCGTGCAACGCGGCGGCGACCCGGTCGACCGCGTCGTCGAACTCCCGGAAGGTCAGGCGGGTGTCACGGTGGATGACGGCCGGCTTGTCGGGCGTCCGGGCGGCCGGCCTGCGCGGGATGTCGCCGAGCGAGTGCGACCGCGCCGCGCCGATCAGGTCGGTGCCGAGGGGAGGAGTCGTCGTCATGGGCGGGTGCCTCTCGATCCGGTGGGATTGGGCGACCCGGACCGCTGGTCACGGGTCGATGGGTACTGTTCGTAGCTATGCGCGGTAGTTCTGAGCCGGGCGCCCGACGCAGGCCCGGCGCCGATCCGGTGTCGCCTCGCGGGGGATGGCAGGACCTGCTGTCGCGTCGGCAGATGCTCGGGGTCCTGGCGGTTCTCGAGCAGTGCGAACACGCGGCCGGCGGTCAGGACTTCAAAGAGGGCCTGGTCGAGGCCATCTCCACGTACTTCGGGGTTCGTGACGTGACGTTCTTCCACGGCCGCACCTACAGCGAGATCTTCGACGACCCGGCACCGCTGCTGACCGGCGCCGCGGCCCCGCTGTTGCGGGACTACCGCGAACGATGGCGCGACAAGGACATCTTCGCGCTGCCGCGCGCTCGGCGGGTCCTCACGGCCGAGGGATTCGCGACCCTCGAAGAACTGTCGCGCCTGCCGGTCCCGCAGCGCTCCTATGTCGTGGACTATCTGCACCCCAACGACATGGAGACCGCGTCGGCCCTGCACCTGCCGCTCTCCGACGGTGAGGCCCTCGTCGGCATGTTCGACCGCGTCCGGAAGTGGGACGAATCGGACCTGCTCGCGATGCGCATCCTCGCGCGGCAGCTGCGGGCTCGATCCACGACGGTGTCCGCGGCGCACGAGCCCGTCGATCCGCTGGCAGCACTCACGCCGCGACAGCTCGAGGTCGCCGAACTCGTCAGCGACGGCCTGAGCAACGCCGAGATCGCCCAGCGCCTGTCGCTGTCGGAGCTGTCGGTGAAGAAGTACGTGAGCCGCATCTTCGACGCCGCTGGGTTGCGCAACCGGGCCGAGCTCGCGACCGCGGTGCTGCGTTCGCGCCGGCGGGCTCGCTGAGCGGCCCGGCGCTGCGGTGAGGCCCGGAGCGGTCACGACGCAGGCGTCGGGGTGTACGCGATGACGGTCAGCCCGTTCGGTGAACGCAGGGGCACGCGCGTCTCGTGACCTCCCACCGACTTCTCGCCGACATGCCAGCCCAGCGACCGCGCGACGTCGATCGTGGCTGCCAGATCGGCGGTCCGCGCGAGGAGGGACCAGGCCGGCCCGTCGGTCTCGTCGGAGACGCTCAGCGCATCCCAGGCCGCCCAGGCGGACCCGTCGGAGAACCTGGGTGATCCCATCACGGCTTCGACGTCACCGGCGACGCCGGCCCACCGGTCGGTCGCGTGCATCACCGTCACCCGCTCGAACAGTGAGCCGAATCCGGCTCTCTCCGTGCTCTTGTCGTCGGACATTCAGACCACCGCCGTCGATGTCGCTGCCACGGACGGCGTCAGCCGGTGGCCGAGCCGGTCGCGCTTGGTGGCGAGGTATCCGGCGTTGTCCGCGGTGGCCTCGATCTCGAGTCCGACGGTCTCGACGACCTCGATGCCGTGGTAGGCCAGCCCGTCGACCTTGGCCGGATTGTTGGTCAGCAACCGGACTCGTCGGATGCCGAGATCGTCCAGCACCGCCGCCGCGTCCCGATAGTCCCGGCTGTCGACGGGCTGACCGAGACGCAGGTTCGCGTCGACGGTGTCGACGCCGTCGAGGTCCTGTAGTCGGTAGGCGGCGATCTTCGCCGAGAGACCGATACCGCGTCCTTCGTGGCCGCCGACGTACACCACGACCCCGGCTCCGGCGTCCGCGACGTGCTGGAGTGCGGCTCGCAGCTGGGCGCCACAGTCGCATCGGCGCGAGCCGAGCGTGTCCCCGGTGAGGCATTCGCTGTGGATGCGCACGAGCGGTTCGCCCTGCGCGGGCTCGCCGAACACGAGTGCGAGATGTTCTGCGCCACTGAATGATCGGTACACGGTGGCCTCGAAGATCCCGTGATCGGTCGGCAGCGCGCAGGTCGCGCCACGTTCCACCGAGCGGCCTGCGCGGCGGTGGGCCACCAGATCGGCGATGGAGATCCCCGCGAGTCCGTGACGCGCGGCGAAATCCCGGACGTCTGCCCCGCCGAGCATCGCGCGCCGGTCCGGGCTGACGAGTTCACAGATGAGACCGGCAGGTTCGAGACCGGCTGCGGCGCAAAGGTCCACGGCTGCCTCGGTGTGTCCGCGACGCTCCAGGACCCCGCCCGGCCTGGCACGCAGTGGCATCACATGGCCCGGCCGGGTGAGGTCTGCCGGACCGACCTCGCGGTCGGCAAGGGCGCGGATGGTCCGGGCCCGGTCGGCCGCGCTGATCCCGGTCGTGACACCGACCGCGGCATCGACGCTGACGGTGAACGCGGTGCCGAGGGGGTCGGTCGGGTCGTCGACCATCGGGGGCAGTTCCAATGCGGCAACACGATCCGCGGTCATCGCGACGCACAGGAAGCCGGAGGTGCACTCGAGGAAGAAGGCGATGTCGTCGACGTCGGCGAATTGTGCCGGCATCACGAGATCGGCCTCGTTCTCGCGGTCGGCGTCGTCGACGACGATGACCGGACGCCCGAGGCGGAGCTGGTCGAGACACCGTTCGACGGCGGCGGTGCTGTCCGTGGGCACCCGGTCCTCGTGGCTCATCGGTGTGCCCGCAATCCGTGGAACAGCGAGCGATGGAAGATCAACGGTTCGCTGGCGGCGGGAACGGAGAGGGCGTCGACCCGTCCCACGACGAGCTCGTGATCGCCGGTCGGGCGGTGCTCGTCGATGGTGCACTCGATCCACGCATGCGCACCCGCCAGCCGAGGGGAGCCGTTGCCGGACGGGGTCCATTCCACGCCCGCGAACTTGTCGGCGCCGCTCCGGGCGAAGGTGCGCGCCAGGACATGCTGATCCTCGGACAGCACGTTCGCGCAGAAGGAGCCGTTCGCCACGACCGACGGCAGCGTCGTCGAGGTGATGCCGGCGAAGAAGCCGACCAGCGGCGGCTCCATCGAGATCGAGGTGAAGGAGCCGACGGTCATCCCCACGGGCGAACCGTCCGGGCCGGCCGACGTGATGACCACGACGCCGGAACCGAAGTGCGCGAGCACTTCACGGAACCGGTCGCGGACCGACGCCTGGTCGTCGGCGTACACGGACGCGACGTCGTCGGCGATGTGACTGGTGTTCATGGAAGTCCTTCCGATGCGGCCGCGGCGGGTGCGGGGTCAAGGACACACGCACCCGCCGGGCAACCGGGATCAGGCCGGGACGGCCTTGGTGGCCAACTCGTCGAGGGCGGCCGCGTAGATACCTTCGATCGCGGTGGCGAGTTCGGCTTCCACCGTTGCGGATTCGGCGCCGAACTTCGCTGACCAGTGAACCGAGCAGGTGTCGTCGCCGACTGCCGTGACCGAGATGGTCGAGCGGTAGTGCTCGAGCGGAAGCGGGCCGTCGATGTACTCGTAGGAGTACGTACGTGCCTCCTCGTCGAAGGCGACGATGCGCTCGCGCGCCGGTGCGCCGTCGGTGAAGACCACGTGACGGACGTCGCCGTCCATCCGTGATGCGTCGATGGCCGGAATCCACGCCGCCACACCGCCGGTGTCACCGATCCACGACCACACGTCCCCGGCGGACAGCGGGAAGTCCTTGGTCACTTCGATGCTCGCCATGTCACACCCGTCCCAGTTCGGCTTCGTACTTCTTGGTCATGTGCTCGACGGCCTTGACGTGTTCGGCCGCTTGTCCTTCGCGGACCGCCTGGGCGCGCGCCGCGGCGTCGATCATCGGTTGCGCCTGCCCCTGGAAATACGGCATGACGTCCTGGGCGAACAATTCGTAGGAACGCCGGGTGGCCTGCGGGTTCGCCCAGTCGTGACCCTGGATCAGCAGCGTGCCGAAACCGCCGGACTGGTCGATCAGGCGCTGGACCTGTGCACGTGCCTCGTCGGCGGTGCCGATGACGCCGATGCCGGAGGTGTTGATGAAGTCGATCATCTCGTGCTTGTTGGTGCCGCGGACGTCCATCTGCGGGAAGGCCGCCACGTGCTGGAGGTAATTGAACCAGTACTCGATGCCGTGTTCGACGTCCTGGTAGGCCTGCTCCTTGGTCTCCGCGATGTGGAAGGGCCCGACCAGTCGCCACGTCGACCGGTCCACCTCGTCGCTGCGTCCTGACTGGGCGGCGAACTCCTCGAGCAGACCCCAATGATGTTGCAGTGCACTGAAACCGTCGGCGGTCAGCGTGGCAGCGATGGACAGCAGGCCGATGCCGTACTTGCCGGCGAGCCGCGCACCGGTCGGCGACGCGATCGCGGCGACCACGACGTCGAACAGCGGATCCGAATAGGGGGCCATCTGGATCTTCGCGTCGAACAGTTCGTGGGTGCGGGTCTTGGCGGTCACCGTCTCGCCGCGGAGGAGGCGCATGATGATGTCGGTGTTCTCCGCGAGCAACTCCCGGGTGTCGATCTGCGAGAGGCCGAGCATCGCGGCGTCGGTCGGGAGCGATCCGGGCCCGAGGCCGAACAGGGCGCGGCCGCGGGTCAGGTGATCGAGCATGATCATGCGTTCGGCCGCCCAGAGCGGGTTGTGGTACGAGACCGAGGTGACACCCGTGCCGAGTTTGATGCGACTGGTGCGTTCTCCTGCGGCCGCGATCAAGATCTCGGGCGACGCTTAGATCTCGGCGCCCGCGGAATGATGCTCGCCGAACCACGCCTCGTCGTATCCCAATTGCTCGAGGTACTGGACGAATTCGAGATCCCGCTGCAGCAGCAGCGTCGGGTTCTGTCCCGGTTCGTGGATCGGGGCGAGGAACGTGCCGAACTTCAGTCTGGTCATCGGAACTCCTGTGTGACGTGAGAGGTACACATCAGAAGCTATGACTCAGGACACAGCGAGATAAGTCCGCAAAAGTAGACATTCGGTGGCGGCGACCGGCCGCCGCCGTTCAGTCGGTGACGGCCGGATACGCGTCGAGCATCAGGCCGGCGACCGCACCGAGAGCGTCCTTCCAGGCGGCGGTCATCTCATCGGTCCACTCCGCGCCGCCGCGCTCGGCCATCGTCGCGATGAGCGCACCGGCCACCCAGCCGTACATCTCGGGCGTCACGCCGAGGTCGTTGTGCCGGCGTCCCAGCGCGCCGAGTGTTCGGCCGAGCCACTCGGCGTCGTCGAGGTGGTCGAGGACGGCCCCGATGGCTTCTTGGAGCATGGTCGCCTGGGGTCGAAGGTCCGTGCCGAACATCGGCCGGACCTCCGGATGTTCGGCGAACAATCGGTCGTAGAAGTCGAGCATCAACTTCTGTTCGTCGTCGATGACCAGGGAAAGGCTGTCCTGCAATACCTCTGGGTTCAACATGGGGGGCTGCACCTCGTCGGAGTCGTGCGGTGTGACAATGACACAGTGTTTGTATCTCTGTAACATCTAGCACGACGCAAGGCGTTTTATCAGCGGAACGGCCGGACCGGCAGGATCTGACTGACGCGCGACTCAGAAGCCGGCGACCTCACTGGCCGCATAGGAAGCGAGCAATTGCAGGCGTTCCGCGCTGGGGGAGCCGGGCTCGGCGGTGTAGATCATCATGATCGTCCCGGGATCGGCGGTGACGGCGAGCTCTTCATAGGCCAGCGTCAGTTCGCCGACCACCGGGTGGTGGAAGCGTTTCGTCCCGGTGCCGTGCGTCCGGACGTTGTGCGCGGCCCAGAGTGTGCGGAAAGTGTCGCTGCGCGTGGACAATTCGCCCACGAGATCCTGGAGCGCCTTGTCGTGCGGATCGCGGCCCGCCTCGGCCCGCATGATGGCGACGCACATCTCGGCGAACAGATCCCAGTCCGGGTAGAAGTCACGACAGGGTCGAGGAACTGGAAGCGGGCCAGGTTCGGCGTGCGGCCGCCGTCGCCGATGACCGGCGAATAGAAGGCTCGGCCGAGGGCGTTGGTGGCCAGCAGGTTCTGATGCGAGTCGCGCACGAAGGCGACGGCGTCGGTGATGGCGTCGAGTGCCCAGGTCAGGCTGTGGCGCGAGGCCGTGGCCTTCGCCGAACGACGCCTCGTGCGTCCGGAGGCGGGTATCCCGTCGGCGGCCCGGGCGAGGTCGAGCAGGTGGGCGCGCTCGGTGTCGTCGAGTTGCAGGGCTCGCGCGAGTGATTCGAGGACCGACGACGACGCGCCGGCGATGGTGCCCCGTTCCAGGCGGGAGTAATACTCGACGCTCACCCCGGCGAGGGTCGCGACCTCGCTGCGTCGAAGACCGGGCACGCGGCGATTACCGCCGGCCGGGAGCCCTGCGGTCTCGGGCGTGATCTTCGCGCGGCGCGACATGAGGAACTCGCGAACCTCGGCACGGTTGTCCATACGCCCAGCGTAGGACGGGCGGCGGCCTCGAGGGGTGCCCTGTCAGTACACCTCCCGACAGGAACTGTCGCGGACGCGACGCAAGCGGTTGCCTTGATGGGTGACCGCGGCTGCCGTCGTGCTCGTCTCGTGAGGCGAGCAGGTGGCGGAACCGACTGACGAGGAGAACACATGCGCGGAGTGATCATGGACGCCCCCGGCGCCATCCGGGTGGCCGATCGCGAGAACCCGACCATCCAGGAACCGACCGACGCGATCGTCAAGATCGCCGCGACCTGCGTCTGCGGGTCGGATCTCTGGCCGTACCGCGGCATCGAAGACGTCGACCACGCGCCGATGGGCCACGAGTACGTCGGCACCGTCACTGAGGTCGGGGACCAGGTGTCGTCGATCAGGGTGGGCGACTTCGTGGTGGGGTCGTTCTTCGCCTCGGACAACACCTGCGAGATCTGCCGCGCCGGCTACCAGTCCCGGTGTGTGCACGCCGAGCCGATGGGCGCCCTCGGCACGCAGGCCGAATACGCTCGGATTCCGCACGCCGACGGCACGCTCGTCCCGACTCCCGGTCAGCCGGATGCCGACCTGATCCCGTCGCTGCTCGCGGCATCGGACGTGCTCGGCACCGGTTGGTTCGGTGCCGTGGCGGCTGAGGTGGGTCCGGGTAAGACCGTGGCCGTCGTCGGCGACGGCGCGGTCGGACTGCTCGGTGTGCTGGCCGCGAAACAGCTGGGCGCCGAACGCATCATCGCGATGAGCAGACACGCCGACCGGCAGGCGCTCGCCCGCGAGTTCGGGGCGACCGACATCGTCTCCGAACGCGGCGACGAGGGCGTGGCCAGGATCAAGGAGCTCACCGACGGGCTCGGCGCGCATTCGGTCATCGAAGCCGTCGGCACGCATGAGTCGATGATGCAGGCGATCCGGTCCACCCGGCCGGGCGGCCACGTCGGTTACGTCGGCGTCTCGCATGACGTCGAGCTACCCGGTCTCGAGCTGTTCTTCTCCGGCGTCCACCTGCACGGCGGACCCGCCCCGGTCCGACGCTTCCTGCCCGACCTGATCGACCTCATCTGGAAGCGGGAGATCGATCCCGGCAAGGTCTTCGACCTCACCCTCCCCCTCGACGACGCCGCCGAGGGATACCGCGCCATGGACGAGCGCCGTGCGACCAAGGTGCTGCTCACCGTCTGACCTCGGTCGGTACCCTCACGGCAAACGAAAGGTGTTCAGCATGAAGATCACTCGCAGTTCCATCGACACCGTCAAAGGTCCCGGCGACTGGTTCACCGGCGACGTCTACATCGATGCGGCGGCCGCCTCGCCACCGCCGTCCCGGGTGTCGGCAAGCCTCGTCCATTTCATGCCGGGGGCGCGGACGCACTGGCACCGGCACCCGCTCAGCCAGACGGTCTTCGTCACCGAGGGGATCGGCCTGTGCCAGCGGCGCGGTGGCCCCATCGAGGTCATCCGCCCCGGCGATCGCGTCCTCTTCGAAGCCGACGAGGAGCACTGGCACGGAGCCGCCCCCACGCGCCTGATGGTCCATCTCGCGATCAACGAGGGCGACGACGACCACGATGTCGTGCAGTGGCTGCAACCGGTCACCGACGAGGAGTACGGGCAGGCGCCGGATCTCGGGATCTGATCAGTCGAACCCGACGGTGGCCGGGGTCTTCGGGGTTGCCTGACACGTCAGCAGCCTGGATCGTTCTGTCATGATCGAGCTCGGCCATGCCGCAATGCCGTCGTCACCGACTCGAACATCGTCGACTTGATGGCCCCGAGGGTAGTGCGATCCTTTCCGGCGATCGGTGCCAGTTTGGCGAGGGCAGCATCGACGAGGTCGCCTTCGGGTGCGGCCCCATCGATCAGGCCAGCGTCTATGGCTTCGGTGCTTCCGAAGCGATGACCGGTGCTCATCGCGACGAGCGCTGCCTGCGGGGTGAGTTTGGCCTGGATGAGCGCGGCCATCCCGGGGGTGAACGGGATGTTGATGTCCACCTCCGGGAAGCAGTAGTAACCGCGGTCGACGCGCATGATCCGGAAGTCGTGCGCGATGGCGAGCATCGCTCCCGCCCCGAAGGCGTGACCGTTGACCGCTGCGACGGTCGGCAGCGAGAACGTGAGGATGCGGGCGAACAGCGTTTGTACGGCCTCGACGTACCAGTCGGCTCGATCGCCGTTGGCGATGAGCCAGTCCAGATCGAGGCCGTTGGAATAGAACTTGCCGTGGCCGACGGTGACCAGGCCTCGAGCGTTCGACTCGACGTCGTCCAGGTGGGACGCAACGGCATCGAGCCACTCTGGGGAGAAGCGGTTCTCGTCGTCACCGATGGTCAGGATGGCGATGTCGTCCTGATAGTCCAGTGAAGCTGTCATGACGGGTCCTTTCGCGAAGAAGTGGACTGATGCGATGGTTCGGTTGGGGTGAGGGACAGTACGGCGCGGACCGCCGTTGCAATGCGTTCGCGGGTTGCGGCATCGGGGGTTCTCCTGCCGCGCAGAAGCAATGCAGTCGGAAGTTCGACCACGCAGTCTCTGATGACGGACACGGCGTCACGGTCTGCGCGCTGCCAGACCGCCTGGGACAACTCGACGAACAACGACGTCAACGACCGGTCGAGACCGCGGAGCTCCCTCGCGAGGTCGTCGGGAAGGTCATCGGACCCAAGCAGTTCTCCGCGATCGACCGTGAGTAGGAAGCCACCCCGCACAGGAGCTTCGAGCAAGAACCGTGCGGGCGCATCCGCGGCGACGACGACGGCTTCGACTGCGGAGTCACTGCGGCCGTCGCCGCCGGTGAGGACCGCGTCGACCGCTTCGCGCTGAGCGGCGAGGAATTGCTCGGCAGCGCGCAACCACACCCTTCCCACGAGACCCGCGCGCGACCCGAACGCGTGATAGATCGCGCCGTTGGACATCGAGGTGAGCTCCGACAGCGCACGAACCGTCACCGCCGCAGGGCCGGCCCGGACCGCCAAGCCCTCGGCCGCATCCATCAACTGCTCGAGGTCGTGCGTGCGAGGACGAGGCATGACGAAACTCTAACAGAGCACGCGCTCTGTAATGCCACCGCAGCCCGGGTCGACCCCGACTCGGGTTCGATGCCGTTCTTCCCGGCGACTGTCGCCGAGGTGCCCGTGCTTCGAGAAGCCTGACGGTTGCGCGAAAAGGCCGCCTGAAGTCCGGATCGCGTGGTTTCACCCACCTCGCGACGCGCCGTACTCGCGCGTAGCGATTTGACTCGTAAGAATCACAGCGTCGAACCACCCCGCGCGTCCCGGATCGCCACTGAGCTGGGCCGCTGCGCTGTACCGTACCTGCGGACCTTCAACCGCACGACGACGACGTGAATGGAGCCGGTGTTGTTTTCTCGTATCGCCATCGTGAACCGAGGTGAGGCCGCGATGCGGCTCATCCACGCCGTTCGGGGCCTCTCGGAAGAGACCGGGCAACTCATCGAGGTCATCGCGCTGCACACCGATGTGGACCGCAACGCGACGTTCGTACGTGAGGCGGACGTCGCATACGACCTCGGGCCCGCGGCGTCGCGTCCGTACCTGAACATGAAGGTGCTCGAGCACGCCTTGCTGGAGACCGGCGCCGACGCGGCATGGGTCGGCTGGGGCTTCGTGGCCGAGGACCCGCTGTTCGCCGAACTCTGCGACCGCATCGGCGTCACCTTCGTCGGGCCGTCGGCCGAGGCGATGCGCAAACTGGGCGACAAGATCGGCGCCAAGCTCATCGCCGAAGAAGTCGGCGTCCCGGTGGCGGCGTGGAGCCGCGGCGGTGTGGACACCCTCGACGAAGCCGTGGCCGCGGCAGCCCAGATCGGCTATCCGCTGATGCTGAAGGCCACCGCCGGCGGTGGTGGCCGCGGCATCCGCAAGGTCACCAGCGACGCCGATCTCCGTGACGCCTACACCCGCACCCGCGAGGAGGCCGAGCGCGCCTTCGGTAGTGGCGTGGTGTTCCTGGAACGACTCGTCACCGGCGCGCGCCACGTGGAGGTCCAGGTCATCGCCGACGGCCAGGGCACCGCGTGGGCGCTGGGCGTCCGCGACTGCTCGGTTCAGCGACGCAACCAGAAGATCATCGAGGAATCCGCGTCGCCGGTACTTCCCGCCGACCGGGTCGCCGAGCTCAAGGCGTCGGCCGAGCGGCTCGCCGTGGCCGTGGGATACCGCGGCGCGGCCACCGTCGAGTTCCTCTACCACCCGGGCGAGAACCTGCTCGCGTTCCTCGAGGTCAACACCCGCCTGCAGGTGGAACACCCCATCACCGAGGCGACGACCGGCTTCGACCTGGTCCGTGCCCAGCTGCACGTGGCGTCGGGCGGCCGCCTCGAGGGTGAGCCCCCGGTCGAGCGCGGGCATGCCATCGAAGCCCGCCTCAACGCCGAGGATCCCGACCGCGACTTCGCCCCCGCGCCCGGCCGTATCGACCTGCTCGAGCTGCCCGCCGGCCCCGGTATCCGCGTCGACACCGGCGTCAGCGAGGGCGACACCATCCCCGCCGATTTCGACTCGATGATCGCCAAGATCATCGCCTACGGACGGAACCGCGACGAGGCCCTCGGCCGCCTCCGCCGGGCCATGCGCGAGACCCGCGTGATCATCGCCGGCGGCGCGACCAACAAGAGCTTCGTGCTGGAGCTGCTCGCGCAGCCGCAGGTCATCGACGGTAGCGCGGACACCGGCTGGATTGACCGCGTGCGTGCCGAAGGAGGCCTCGTCGCCAACCGGCACTCGGCGATCGCGCTGATCGCCGCCGCCATCGACGCGTACGAGGAAGAGGAACTCGTCGAGCGGCAGCGGCTGATGTCGACGGCCTCCGGCGGTCGTCCGCAGGTACAGCACGACAGCGGCCGTCCGCTCGATCTGAAGTTGCGCGGCGTCGCCTATCGCGTCCGGGTCGGGGCCATCGGCGCGCATCGCTTCCGCGTGACCATCGAGGCGCCGGGCGAGATCCGCACCGCCGATGTCGACCTCGAACGCTTCGACGAGCACGCCGCGCAGCTCGTGGTCAACCGGGTGCGCTACCGCCTGCTCACCGACACCCACGGACCGATCCACCTCGTCGACGTGGACGGCGTCACCCACCGCGTCAGCCGTGACGAGGGTGGTGTGGTGCGCTCGCCCGCGCCGGCGCTCGTCGTCGCGACGCCGCTGCAGGCCGGCGACGAGGTCGACGCGGGCGCCCCCATCCTCGTGCTGGAGAGCATGAAGATGGAGACCGTCCTGCGCGCGCCGGTGCGCTCACGTGTCAAGGAGTGCGCGGTGTCGGTCGGCACCCAGGTGGAGACGGGCGCGACCCTGATGCGCCTCGAACCGCTCGCCGACGACGAGGACGACGCCGTCGAGGAGGTGGCCGCCGGCGCCGTCGACCTGGAGCTGCCTGCCGAGCTCGAGGTCGATCCCACCGAACGCACCACCCGGAGTCAGGAAGACCTCCGCAGCCAGCTGCTCGGCTTCGACGTCGACCCGAACCACCGGATGCGCCTGCTCGACGAGTACCTCGCCGTACGGCGCGCCGCATTCGACAGCGGCCGTCGTCCGCTGGCCGACGAACTCGAACTGGTGACGGTGTTCGCCGACCTGGCCGAGCTGAGCCAGAACCGGCCGTCGAGTCACGAGGTCGGTGTCGAGCACGTCCACAGCGCACGCGAGAACTTCCACACTTACCTGCAGAGTCTCGACGTCGAACGCGACGGGCTGCCCGCGGCGTTCCACGACCAGCTGAGCCGCGCGCTCAGCCACTACGGCGTGACCGACCTCGAGCGCACCCCGGAGCTCGAGGCCGCGGTGTTCCGGATCTTCCTCGCGCTGCAGAACCCGAACGACTCGGCCGCGGTGATCAGCTCGCTGCTGTTGGAATGGCTCGACGAGCCGACCCCGCGCGACGAACTGCGCGACGCGGTGGGCACGGCCCTCGACCGCCTCGTCGCCGCCACCCAGGTCCGCTTCCCGGCCGTCGCCGACCTCGCCCGCGGCGTCATCTACGCCTGGTACGGCCAGCCGCTGCTGCTGCGCGACCGCGCCCGCGTCTACAGCAATGTGCGCAAGCAGCTCAAGTACCTCGACGAGAACCCCGACGCCGCCGACCGCACGAGCCGCATCGACGACATGGTGCGCAGCACCGAACCGCTCGTCCGGCTTCTCGGCCAGCGCATCGAGCGGCACGCCGACAACACGGTGATGCTCGAGGTGCTGACCCGGCGTTACTACGGCAACCGCGGCCTCGCCGACATCCGGATCCGGGAGGCCGGCGGGGCGACGTTCGTGGTCGCCCAGCGAGATGCCGGTGACATCGCTTCGGCCGCAGTCGGTTTCGACGCCCTGCCGGCGACGATCGGCGGACTCGCCGAACTCGCCCGCGACACCGCCGCGGTCGATGCCGACATCTACCTGGCGTGGGAGCAGCAACCCGACGACTTCGACGTGCTCGCCGGGACACTGCACGACATCGTCGCCACCAGTTCGCTTCCGCCGCAGGTGCACCGCGTCACCATCACGGTCGCCGGCAGTGCCGATGCGCGGATGCATCACCACGTGACCTTCCGGCCGTCGGCGACCGGTATGGCCGAGGAACGCCTGATCCGCGGACTGCACCCCTACATCGCGCAGCGCATGCAGATGGAACGGCTCCGCAAGTTCGACCTCACCCGACTGCCGTCGTCGGACGACGAAGAGGTCTACCTCTTCCGTTGTGTCGCACGGGAGAACGCGTCGGATCGCCGTCTCGTCGCCTTCGCGCAGGTCCGCGACCTGACCGCACTGCGCGACCAGGACGGCCGCCTGCTGACGCTGCCGACCGCCGAGGCGGCGCTCGCGTCGTGCGTCGACTCGATCCGGCGCGCGCAGCGCGGTTCCACCAACCTGTCCAGCGCCAACCGGATCATCATGTACGTGTGGCCGCCGATCGACGTCGACGCCGACGTCCTCGACGCGATCGCCGACCACATCCGCGGCACGACACAGGGAGTGGGGCTCGAAGAGGTCCAGCTCATCGCGCGTCGCCGCGACCGCGACACCGGCGAGCTGAGCAAGGTCTCGGTCCATTTCTCGGTCAACCCGACCGGCGGGTTCGACGTCCGGGTCGTCGACCCGACCGACGAGCCGATCGAACCGGTCGACGAGTACCGCCAGAAGGTGCTGCGGGCAGCGAAGCGCAACACCGTCTATCCGTACGAATTGGCCGCCATCCTGGGCGATTTCACCGAGTACGACCTCGACGCCGAGCAGCGTCTGGTGCCGGTCGACCGGGCCAAGGGTCGCAACTCCGCGGCGATCGTCGCCGGTGTGGTCACCACCCCGACCGAGAAGTACCCGCGCGGTGTCACCCGCGTGGTCCTGCTCGGCGACCCGACGAAATCGCTGGGCGCACTGGCGGAACCGGAGTGCAGCCGGCTGGTCGCGGCGCTCGACCTCGCCGAGCAGATGCAGGTCCCGCTCGAGTGGTACGCACTGTCGTCGGGCGCGCGGATCTCCATGGATTCCGGCACGGAGAACATGGACTGGATCGCCCGGGCGCTGAAGCGCATCGTCGAGTTCACGCAGGCCGGCGGTGAGATCAACATCGTCGTGGCCGGGATCAACGTGGGCGGGCAGCCGTACTGGAACGCCGAGGCGACGATGCTCATGCACACCAAGGGCATCCTCGTGATGACACCGGAGTCGGCCATGGTGCTCACCGGCAAGCAGTCGCTGGACTTCTCCGGCGGTGTGTCGGCGGAGGACAACTTCGGCATCGGCGGTTACGACCGCGTCATGGGCCCCAACGGTCAGGCGCAGTACTGGGCGCCGAATCTCGGTGCCGCACGGGATCTTCTGATGGCTCACTACGAGCACACCTACGTGGCGTCGGGCGAGCAGACCCCGCGTCGCGCGATCACGAGCGACCCGGTGGACCGCGACATCTCCGACTACCCGCACGTCCTGGCGGGCAGCGACTTCACCACGGTCGGGCAGATCTTCTCGGCGGCCACCAACCCGGACCGCAAGAAGCCCTTCGACATCCGCACGGTGATCCGCGCCGTCGCCGACCAGGACCACCCGGTGCTGGAGCGCTGGGCGGGGATGGCCGACGCGGAGACCGCGGTGGTGTGCGATCTGCACATGGGCGGAATCCCGGTGTGCCTGTTGGGTATCGAGTCGAGGGAGGTGCCGCGCCGGGGATACACCCCCACGGACGGTCCCGACACCTACACGGCCGGCACGCTGTTCCCGCAGTCGTCGAAGAAGGCGGCGCGCGCGATCAACGTGGCCAGCGGAAACCGACCGCTCGTGGTGCTGGCCAACCTGTCCGGGTTCGACGGATCGCCGGAGTCGTTGCGCAAGCTCCAGCTGGAGTACGGCGCGGAGATCGGGCGGGCCATCGTGAACTTCGAGGGCCCCATCGTGTTCTGCGTGATCTCGCGCTACCACGGTGGTGCATTCGTGGTGTTCTCGAAGGCGTTGAACCCCAACATGACCGTGCTCGCGATCGACGGGTCGTTCGCGTCGGTGCTCGGCGGTGCCCCCGCGGCGGCGGTGGTCTTCGCCGGCGATGTGGCCAAGCGGGTGAGTGCCGACGCGCGGGTGCGTGAACTCGAGGCGGAGACCGCACAGGCCACCGGCCCAGACCGCTCACGGCTCAACGCCGAGCTGGCCGATCTGCGTCAGTCGGTGCGCGCGGAGAAGATCAGCGAGATCGCCGCGGAGTTCGACGCGGTGCACAGCATCCGACGCGCCGTCGAAGTCGGTTCGGTCGACGCGGTCATCCAGGCCGACGAGCTCCGGCCCCAGATCATCGGCGCGATCGAGAAGTCGCCGGCGTGGGGTCGGCAGGACTCGCAGGTGGCCAGCTCGTAGAGCCTGCGCTCCTTGATCCGAAAGAGCCTGTTTGTGCTAGGAGCGAGCCCAACTACTGCTCCCTGAGGTGCGAGGAGCGCAAGCGACGAGCCTCGAAGGGCCTGGTGAGACGCCTTGCGGGACCCTTCGTGACGCTCGCAAGCTCGCTCCTCAGGGAGCGGGGCCAGGTCGTTCTTCCGGATCAGGGAGCAGAGACGCGTTCGACGATCTCCTTGATCGCCGCGAGGGTGACCGGGATCCCCGACAACGCGGCGTCGCGGCGCTGCTCGAGTTGGGCGTCGGCGTCGTCCCCGAACCGCTGTGCGAACAGCTCGAAGCCGCCCGGGTGGACGGCCCAGGACTCGGTCAGCGTCGCGCCGTCACCGTCGGGTGTGATCGTGTACGACCAGCGGACGGCGTTCTCGTTCACCATCCACGCGAACTCCCGTGGTTCATCGGCGACGACGACCCGTGAGCGGGTTTCCCACACGCGTTCGGGGGTTTCATTGCGGCCGTGGAAGTAGGCGCCCACCACGGGTCCGGTCGCCGGGTCCTCCCACCAGCAGGCCTTGCAGATCGGGCTCCACTCGCCGGTGCGCGCGATGTCGGTCACCACGTCCCAGACCTGCTGAGGCGTGGCGTCGACGGCGATGGACTCGGAGTGGGTGAATCGGGCACTGCGTTCGGTGTCGCTGGTCGTCATGGGTCCCTTCCTGCGGTCGCGTACGGACCATCCTAGGGAGGGCACTGCTCAGAGAGCGGCGGTCCGGTACCGAGACGGACTGACCCCGAAGGCCCGGCTGAAAGCGCGACTGAAGTGCGACGGGTCGCGGAACCCGACCTGGGCGCAGATGTCGGCGACGCCGAGCTCGCTCTGGGCGAGCAGGGCGCGGGCCTTCTCGAGGCGTCGAGCGTACAGCCAGGCCCGCGGTGTCGTGCCGGTGGTGCTGAACAGCTTGTGCACGTAGCGCACCGACATGCCGACCTCGGCGGCCACGAGCGCGACGGTGTGGTCGGGATCGTGGAGGTGCCCCAGCATCGCGTTCTGGACGACCCGCAGGTCGGCGGCATGTATCCGGTCGGTCGCAGTGCGGGGTGAGATCTGCTCGGTCACCGCACCCGCGACCATGTCGAGCACGGCGGTCGCCACCGTGGCGGACGCGGGCACCGAGATTCCCTGCACCTGGGCTGCGACGTCGACCAGGAAGCCCGACACCAGCCGTCCGATGCCCGAGTCGACCGCGATCGCGCGGCCCGTCGCGTCGTCGATGACGTCGTGTGTCGTCCGTGCGGCGAGCTGCTCGCGCGGGGCGCGGACCACGATCTGCTCGAACTCGGTGGCGCCGCTGACCACGAAAGGTGCAGTGGCGTCGATGATCCCGAAGGCGCCGTGCTGCAGGAGTCCGGTCCGCTCGCCCTGCGCGATCGTGGCTGCTCCCCGCGTGATGAGGCACAGCAGATAGTCGTCGGCCGGATCGGATTCGATCATCGCCGGCGTGCGCACGACGGTGTGCGGATCGGCGCGGACCACGCTGACCGACAGGGCGCCGACGGGTCGGGCGACGATCTGTGCGGTGAACGGGCGTCGGTCCTGGGGCCAGTCGATGTCCATCTCGCAGAAGGTGGCGTCGAGGGCCTCGGCCCACCGCACCCGGCCCTCGGCACTCGCAAGCTCGCGGGTGCTCAGTTCCACGGATCCGGCGGTGCGCGCGGAGTCATCCATCGGTGCGTTCGCAGTCATTCTCTCCCACCACCTCCACCCATAGTGTTCCAGATCACAAGACATCGCCGACGTGGCCGGCGGCATGACCGAACGAGCCGGCCCCAGACAACAGATATCCGGAACGACAACGGAGAGTCACATGACCGCAGTACAGCCCTCCCACGAGGTCACCCCGAAGTTCGTCGAAGAGATCACGATGGCCGAGCTGGAGGCCGATCCGTACCCCTTCTACGAGCGGCTCCGAAAGGAGGCGCCGGTGGCGTTCGTGCCGTCACTCGGGATGTACATCGTCTCGACCCGCGAACTCTGCATGCAGATCGCGAAGGACTCGGACACCTGGCCTGCGGTGATCTCCCCGGCCGGCGGACGCACGTTCGGCCACGGTGCGCTGCTCAACTCGAACGGCCCCGAGCATCGCGACCTGCGCGACATGGTCGAGCCGCATCTGCAACCGTCGGCTGTCGACGACTACATCGACGATCTGGTGCGTCCGTTCGCACGCGAACTGCTGGAGCGGATCGAGGACAACGGTTCGGCCGACATCGTCGCCGAGTACTGCGAACCGGTCAGTGTCCGTGCCCTCGGCGACCTGCTGGGCCTCGGAGATGTGAGCACGGACAGACTGCGGGAGTGGTTCCACAAGCTCAGCGGCTCGTTCACCAACTCCGCGATGACGCCCGACGGCGAGTTCGCCAATCCCGACGGCTTCGTCCCGGGGGACGAGGCGAAGGCCGAGATCATCGCGCACGTCGACCCCAAGATCGACGAGTGGATCGTCAACCCGGATCACAGCGCGATCTCGCACTGGCTCCACGACGGGATGCCGGAAGGCCAGACGCGCAGCCGCGACGTCATCTACCCCAACCTGTATGTGTTCCTTCTCGGGGCGATGCAGGAGCCGGGACATGCGATGGCGACCACACTCGCCGGTCTGTTCAGCCGGCCGGAACAGCTGGAGCGGGTCGTCGACGATCCCGGCCTCATCCCCAGGGCGGTCGGTGAGGGTATGCGGTGGGTCGCGCCGATCTGGTCGGCGGCCGCGAAGATCGCCACCGACGAGGTCGTCGTCGGCGGTGTGACGATCCCGCAGAACTCCGTGGTGATGCTGTCCTACGGGTCGGCGAATCAGGACGAGAACGCCTACGACGCCCCGACCGCCTACGACCTCGACCGGGCCGTGATCCCGAACATGACCTTCGGTGGCGGCGTCCATGCCTGTGCCGGAACCTATTTCGCGAACAACGTGATCCGGATCGCGCTCGAGGAACTGCTGGAGACGATCCCGAACATCGAGCGAGACACCGACCACGAGGTCAACTTCTGGGGCTGGGGCTTCCGCGGTCCCAAGGAGCTCCACGTGAAGTGGGAGGTCTGAGCCGTGACCAGCACACATCGGGTTCGTATCCAGGGCTCGGACACCCCGTTCGAGGTCGCCGACGACCAGTCGGTTCTCGACGCGGTCCTACGTGCGGGGGAGTGGCTCCCGCACTCCTGCACGCAGGGAACCTGCGGGACCTGCAAGGTGCGGGTACTCGACGGCCAGGTGGCGCACAATGATTCGCCCGAGTACACGCTGACGCCGGCCGAACGGTGTGCCGGCCTGGCGCTGGGCTGTCTGGCCACGCCGTGCTCCGATCTGGTCGTCGAACCACTGGGCACCGCGTCGGACGATGGCGCACCACGGCATCCGCTGCGCGATTTCGACGGCACCGTCGTCGCCCTGGACGACATCGCCACCGACACGCGGCGACTCGTCGTCGACCTGGATGAACCGATGTCGTTCAACGCCGGTCAGTACGCGGAACTGCAGATCCCCGGAACCGGTCTCGGACGTCAGTATTCGATGGCCAACCAGCCGTCGGAACCGAAGCGCCTGGAGTTCCACGTCAAGCGCACCGTCGGTGGAAGGGCAACGGACGGTTGGATCTTCAGCGCGCTGTCGGTGGGGGAGCGGGTGGAACTCCGTGGACCGCTGGGCGAGTTCCACCTCGTCCGCGAACAGAGCGAACCGGCCATCCTCATCGGTGGGGGCACCGGACTCGCCCCGCTCAAGTCGATCGCCCGACATGCGCTCGATCACGGTCTGGTCCCCGAGCTGTACCTCTACCACGGTGGCCGACGCCGCGACGACCTTTACGACGTCGACTTCTTCCGCGACCTCGAGGCCGAGCACGGCAACTTCCACTACCGGCCCGTCCTGAGCGAGGAGCAATGGGATGGGTCGACCGGGATGGTCACCGACGCGGTCGTCGAGGACTTCCGGAGCTGTAAAGGGCTGAGCGCGTACCTGTGTGGCCCACCGGCCATGATCGAGGCCGGAGTCCGGGCGCTCAAACGTCGCCGGATGGCGCCCCGTCTCATCTTCCGCGAGGAATTCACCGTGGCGGCACCCGTGGCGACCACTGCAGCGTCGTGACATCCCGCTCGAACCCGAAAGGCAAGCCATGTACCGACTCACCGTGATCTACGGACACCCGCTCGACCCGGCGGCCTTCGACCGGCACTACGAGAACGAGCATGCCGAGCTGGTTCGCCGCATCCCCGGACTGCGGCGGTTCGCCGCAGGCAAATGCGAGTCCCTCGACGGCACCGAACCCGCCTCGTACAGTGTGGCCGAGCTGTACTTCGATTCGAAAGAGTCTCTTGGGCAGGCACTCGGCTCGCCCGAGGGGCAAGCCGCGGCCGGCGATGTCGCGAACTTCGCCACCGGCGGTGCCACCATGTTGTTCAGTGACGAGTCGACGGTGGGGCCCTGAGATGGCCGCGTTGCAGACCGTCCAGAAGATCGGCCCGGTGCTGGATCTGTTCACCGTCGAACGTCCGGAGTGGGGTGTGTCGGAGGTCGCGGGTGAGCTCGGCGTCCCCCGGTCGAGCGCACACGCGCTGCTGGCCTCACTGGTCGACATCGGCCTGCTCCAGTGCCGCGCCCGCGGCCGCTACCGCATCGGCTGGCGGGTCGTCGAGCTGAACCAGGCGTTGCAGGGCACGGTCGACGTCAAATCCTGTGCCGCACCGGCTTTGCAGGCGCTGTCGGAGAAGTTCGGCGAGACCACCCATCTCGCGGTCATGGAACGCTACCGGGTGATCTACGTCGACAAGGTGCTCGGCAATCACGTCATCAACGTGTCCGGCGCCCGGATCGGCGCCCAGCTCGACGCGCACTGCAGCGCGGCCGGCAAAGTGCTACTCGCGCAATGCGACCCGGCTCAGCTGGCCCGCAACGTGACCGACAAGCAGCTCCGGCGGTACACGTCGTCGACCGTCACGGACCCGGACGAACTGGCGGCCGAACTGAAGGGTGTGCTGCGTCGGGGGTGCGCCTTCGACCTGGCCGAAGCCGTTCCCGACGTGCATTGCGTCGCGGCTCCGATCCGCGACGAGATGGGGGTGGTCGTGGCGGCGATGTCGATCACCGCGCCCGCGACGAGATTCATCCCGGCCCAACACGAACTCCGGCGTGCGGTGATCGCGGCCGCCGCCGACGCGTCACGCGCGCTGAACACCTCGTCCGGCGACGTGTCCACGCCCATCCGGCTGCCCGAGCGCGAGGTCTCCGTCCTGCACGCGGTGGCGGGATGACCCCGCGGTCGCTGTCCCTCATCCCAGAAAGACCATGCCGCTCATGACTGACCATGCCGACGACGCCGACCTCGTCCGCACCGCCGCCGAGGCACTCCTCGACGCCTACCGCCACCACACCACGATCGAACCCCTGGCCTCGCGGTTCGCAGGCCACCCACTGTCGACCGCGTACGAGATCGCGCTCGCGCAGGTTCAGGACTGGGAGAAGAACGGCGATGCGGTGAAGGGCCACAAGGTCGGACTGGCCTCCCGCGCCATCCAACGGCAGATGGGCGTCGACCAGCCGGACTTCGGGCACCTCACCGCGAGCATGTTCCATCTCGAGCACGCCCCGATCCCGGCGGGCACCTTCATCCAGCCGCGCATCGAGCCAGAGGTCGCCTTCGTCCTCGCCAAACCGCTTCGCGGGCCGGGGGTCACGGTCGCAGAGGCCGCCGCGGCCGTCGACTTCGTGCTCCCCGCACTGGAGATCGTGGACTCGCGCATCCGCGACTGGCAGATCGGCATCTTCGACACCATCGCCGACAATGCGTCGTCGGGCGGGGTGATCCTGGGCGGACGGCCGGTGCCTCTCGTCGACGTCGACCTGCGGATGGCCGGTTGCAACCTGCATGTGAACGGTGAACTCGTCGACACCGGCGCCGGTGGTGCCGTGCTGGGATCCCCTATCAACTCGCTGGTGTGGCTGGCGAACACGGTCGGGCCGCTGGGTGTCACCCTCGAACCGGGCCACGTGGTCCTGCCCGGTTCGATGACCGCGGCCGTGCCGGTCGCACCGGGGGACACCGTGGTCGCCACCATCGCCGGACTTGGCAGCGTCACCGCGGTGCTGGCCGGCGCGTGAGTGCTCGTGTCCTCGAACCATCAGGAGAAGACGTGACAGACAACGCAATCGGCGATTGGAGTGCGGCCCGCGTCGCCGGCACGCTGCTCGCCGCCGAACGCTCGCGGACGGCGCGGACCTCGATCCACCACGAGTGGCCGGGCCTGACCCTCGACGTAGCCTATGCGGCTCAGGACATCGCGCTCGCCGATCGGCGCTCGCGCGGAGAGACCGTGACCGGGATCAAGCTGGGCCTGACATCGCGGGCCAAGCAGAAACAGATGGGCGTCGACGAACCGTCGGTCGCCTGGCTCACCGACGCGATGGTGCTGCCCGCCGGTCTGCCGGTTCCGCGTGAGCGACTCATCCATCCGCGCGCCGAGCCGGAGATCGCCTTTGTGCTCGGGCGGCCCCTCACCGGTCCCGGTGTCACCGCGGCCACAGCACTCGCCGCGGTCGACTATGCGATGGCCGCCATCGAGATCATCGACAGCCGGTACTCCGGATTCAAGTTCACCCTCGAGGATGCGGTCGCCGACAACAACTCTTCCGGCGTCTACGTGACCGGCCCGGTCATCCGCGACATCGCGGACGTCGACTTCGGGCTCGAGGCGTGCCTGTTGGAAGTCGACGGTGACATCGTCGCCACCGCGACGGGTTCAGCGGTGCTCGGTCATCCTGCCGAGGCATTGGCGTTCGCCGCCAACACCTTCGGCGCGCGGGGCGTCACCCTGGAAGCGGGCTGGGTCGTCCTCACCGGCGGCATGACGGACGCTGTGCCGGTCGAGCCGGGTAGCCGGGTCGCGGCACACTTCACCACGCTCGGCTCGATCACGATCGCGGGAGGGTGAGATGCCGTTCATCGATGTGACCATCGCCCAGGGGCGTTCACCCGACGAGGTGCGCGCGCTGATGCGCGAACTGACGGCAGCCGCCCACCGTGCGATCGGCGCGCCGATCGCGAACATCCGAGTATGCGTCCGCGAGGTCCCGACCACCCACTGGTCGGCGGGCGACGTCACCGTCGCCGAACGTCAGGCGGCGATCACGGAATCGTGAGGCGCGGGAGACCATCTTGCGCCCACACCCCCGCTCCCTGATCCGAAAAGACCGCTATACCTGCGGTCCGGCCGGCGACGGGCAGACTTCAACTCGACCGATGGACTTCGATCGAAGTCTAGGAGTCGAGTTGAAGTCTGTTGGTGACGCGGCGCGTCAGCTCTGCTCCCTGAGGAGCGCGCGGAGCTTGCGGAGGGCGCGTCAGCTCTGCTCCCTGAGGAGCGCGCGGAGCTTGCGGAGGGCGCGTCACGAAGGGTCTGGCGAGCCGGATGCGTTGCAGCGACTGGCCAGGTTGGCGGAAGTACTTCGTTCCAGCTCCAGGACGATGGTTGGTGGGTCGTAGACGTGACTCCTGTGTGACTGGTGGGGTTTCTGTTCACTACAGTCCACCACGGTTCACCGCTGGGGCGTGTGTGACATACATTGCCTGACAGGCACATTCGTCGGCAATCGGGTTGTGGATAAGTCTCGTCGTCGAACGTTTTGGGCTCTTCTGACGTCGAAGTGGGTTCCTTTTCGCGAGCCTAACGCACGCAACGCCCAGTCTCGCTTAGGTTTTGATTTGCGAAGAACAAGACCAAAGGAGTGGGCGTTGCGCACTGTCAGAGTACTGCAGAAGTTGCTCGGAATCGAGCGTGCCCGTGTTGTGGGTGTCAGGTTCGATGAGGATGACCGCGGGCAGATGGTGGTCGTGTCGCTGGAACTGCACAAGAACGCACGATCACGGTGCCCGCACTGTAAGAAGCGCTGCCCTGGTTACGATCAACCTGCGGCGCCGCGACGGTGGCGACATCTCGACATGGGCGGTTGGCGGTGCTTCCTCGAGTTGCCCGCCAAGCGTGTGCAGTGTCCTCGCCATGATGTGAAGACTGAGTTGGTTCCGTGGGCACGTCCGGAAGCGAAGATGACCAGGGCGTTCGACGACACCGTCGCACCGACGCGCCATGCGACTCGACGACGCCCTCGTCTAGTCACTGCCCCGACCACCAGACCCGCCGGCGTCGACTCCGATGCCACATGACCTTTGACAACTCCACAGTGTGAAACGCGCCGTGGCCGCGGGGATCGTGTAGCGAAAGATGCTAGTTAGCAGAAAGTTTCGCTACAGATACCAGCAGGTGCGGTTGTCGGCCCTTCGAGGCTCGTCGCGTGCGCTCCTCGCGCCTCAGGGAGCGGGGGTCGCTCGTCGCTAGCGCTCCTCGCACCCCGGGGACCAGTGGGTGTGGTCCTTGCGGCTCAGGGAGCAGTATGGCGAGCAGCACGAATCGAGATCTCCGACGCCCGGACATCACTTGCCGGCACGCCGGCGATGCCCCAATTCTCCGGCGCCACCTCGACAATCTGTCCACGGACGCCCGAGCGTTCAACGTCCAGGTGCTCGACGACGAGGTCGGTGAACGCGGCCAGAAGTTCCGAACGTTGCTGCGGCGGACGGCCTGCGAGCACGATGACGGTGAAATAGGGGGCTGCCGACCCGCCGTCGGCGACGAGCTGTCCGCCGACGGCGAGGTCGGTCGGGTCGTACTGCACGACGAAGGCGCGTACCCGCTCGATCGGTGAGTCGAGGATGCGGGAGTAGGCCGCACTCGCGGCGGTCAGCAGAGCGGCGCGCTGCTCGGTGGACGCGCTGCCGACGGGGATGTGGAAGTGTGCAACCGGCATGTTGGCTCCGTTCGGGAAGTGCCTGCGTCCGTTTCGGACCGGGCTACTGGATGCCGTGGCGAGTTCCGCCGTCGGCGTTGAGGACGCTGCCGTGCAGCACGGCGGCCTGGGGCTCGAGCAACATCTCGACGGGCCAGGCGATCTCGTCCAGTGTGGGCAGGCGACCCAGCGTGGTCTTGGCCGTGTACCTGTCCCAGATCTCCTGCGGCGCGGCACCGGTCTCACGCGATTCGGTGTCGACGAAGGCGCGGAGCCGAGGGGTGTCGATGGGCCCGGGCGCGATGGTGTGCACGGTGACACCCCCGGGGTCCATAGAGTGCCGAGATCTGTCGCATCAGATTGAACAACGCGGCATTGGCGGTACCCGGTCCCGCGTCGAGGGGCCCCGGTTCGAGTCCGAGTGAACCCGCGACCGCGACGAACCGCGAGCCGTCGGCGAGATGGTCGCGGACTGCTCGCAGCAACCGGACGGTGCCGGCCACCTTGATGTTGGCGGCGGTGGCCAGCAGCGATGGCTCGATCGCGTCCGCGGAGCCGCGCACCGGGAGACCGGCCGCGAACACCGCGAGTCGTACGGGCCCGTCGAGGCAGGATCGGATCGCGTCCACGGACCAGTCCTCGGCGATGTCGGCCGCGCACGGGATGATCAGCTCGTCTGTTGCCGCGAGCTGTTCGAGTTCCTCGGCACGGCGCCCCACCGCGAGAACCCGCATCCCGCGTGCCACCAGGCGTCGTGTGAACACGGTCCCCATCGCGCCGGTCGCGCCGACGACCACACATGTCTCGGTTGTGGACACGGGTCCTACTTCCGGATGCGCAGGGTCACCGCACGGGGTTCGGTGAAGAACTCGCGTGAGTACTGGCCACCCTCACGGCCCAGGCCGCTGATGCCCTCACCGCCGAAGGGCAGCCGGAGATCGCGTTCGAAGAAGGTGTTGATCCAGACCGTGCCGGCCTTCCAGCGCGCGGCCATCCGATGCGCCCGGTCGAGATTCTGCGTGAAGAGGATACCCGCCAAGCCGTAAGGGGAGTCGTTAGTGATGCGCAGGGCCTCCTCTTCGGTGTCGAAACCCAGAACCGTCTCGACAGGACCGAAGATCTCCTCTCGCGCCGTGCGGGAGTCGTTGGTCAGACCGGTGATGACGGTCGGCGGATAGTAGAAGCCGCCTGCCCGATCCGGATCGGTGAGGCGTTCGCCGCCGGTGATGATCTTGCCGCCTTCGTCCTGCGCGAGTTCGACGTAGCTGTGCACCTTGTCGAGGTGTCGCTGCTCGATGAGCGGGCCCATGAACGTCGTCGGGTCCTTGGGGTCGCCGACCACGAGCTTCTGTGCTTCCTCGGCGAAGCGGTCGACGAATTCCTCCCGGATCGAGTTCTGCACCAGCAGTCGCGAACCCGACAGGCAGACCTGTCCGTTGCCGCCGAAGATGGCCCGCAGCGACATGGGTACGGCGACGTCGAGATCGGCGTCGGCGAACACGATGTTGGCCGACTTGCCACCCATCTCGGCCGAGACAGGCGTGTGGTTCGCGGCGGCCGCCTGCAGGATCTTCACGCCCGTGGCACTCGATCCGGTGAAGGTGATGCGGTCGACGCGCGGATCGGAGGTCAGCGGTCCGGCGACGGCCTCACCACCGAAGCCGTGGACGACGTTGAGCACCCCGGGCGGCAGACCCGCCGCGAGCGCGATCTGCGCGAAACGGTTGGCGGTCAACGGTGTCTGCGGTGCCGGTTTGAGGACCACGGTGTTGCCGAAGGCAAGTGCGGGCGCGATCTTCCATGTCGCCAGCATCAGCGGCGCGTTCCACGGACTGATCGCGGACACGACCCCGGCGGGCGGGTAGAGGACGTAGGAGAGCAGATCGCCGTCCGGGTAGGCCTCGTTCGCGGCCATCGAGACGTAATCGGCGAAGAAGCGCAGGTTGTGGGCCACCCGCGGGATCTCGGCGTGCAGCGACTGCGTGATCGTCTTGCCGCCGTCACGGGTTTCGAGCTGTGCCAGCTCCTCTCGGTGCTCGTCGACGGCGTCGGCGACCGCATGCAGGATCGCCGCGCGTTCCTTGGGTGACATCTGCGGCCACGGCCCGTCGTCGAAAGCGGTGCGGGCAGAGTCGATCGCCGCGACGCCGTCGTCGACGGTGCCGCGCGCCACCCGGGCGAGCAGCGCGCCGTCGTGCGGGTCGCGCGACTCGAACGTCGCGCCGTCCGAGGCCGTCCGCCACTCGTTCCCGATGAGGTGGCGAACCTCGGCAGTACCGCTCTGATCGGTGTTTTTCAGATGGCTGGACAGAGTCATTTCCTCACACCTCCGCCGCGACCGGCGTCTCGTAGGTGCGGCCCGCCAATTCGGAGGCCACATCGATGATCATGTCTTCCTGGCCGCCGATGACGCCGCGACGGCCGAGTTCGAGCAGGATGTCCCGGGCGGGGACGCCGAACTTCTTCGCGGCGCGCTTGGTGGGGTGGAAGAACGTGGAATACACACCCGCGTAGCCGAGCACGAGCGCGGTCTCGTCGACGATCTGCGGCTCGGTCATCAGTGGGGCCACGACGTTCTCGGCGGTGTCGATGAGCGGGAACAGCTCGACGCCGGTGTCCCAGCCCGCGCGTTCGAATGCGGCGGCGAGGACTTCGGTCTGGGCATTGCCGGCACTGGCGCCGAGCCCCCGTAGCGAGCCGTCGATGTAGGTGGCACCGTTCTCGGCGGCGGTGAGCGCGTTGGCGATCCCGACACCGAGGTTGTTGTGGGCGTGGAAACCGATGTCCGCCGAGATTGCCCCACGCAGTGCTGCGACCCGCTCGCCGGCTTGCTGCGGGACGAGCGCACCCGCGGAGTCGACCACGTACACCACGTCGGCGCCGTAGGAGTCGAACTTCGCGGCCTGCTCGGCGAGTGCATCGGGTTCGAGTTTGTGGCTCATCATCAGGAAGGTCATCACGGTGAGCCCGTTCTCCTTCGCCCACTCGACGGGCTGCTGCCCGCAGTCCGCCTCGGTGCAGTGGACGGCGACGCGGACGGTCGAGATGCCGGCGTCCACCGCCGCCCGCAGTTCGTTCAGCGTCGCGATACCCGGCACGTAGAGGGCGGCGATGTCGGCGTTGTCCACCGCGTCGACGGCGGCGCGCACATATTCTGGGTCGGTGGCCGCGGCGAAGCCGTACTGGACCGACGACGCACCGAGTCCGATGCCGTGTGCCACTTCGATGGTCGGGACTCCGGCCCGGTCGAGGCCGGCAGCGATCGCTGCGACATCAGTCGTGGTGAATCGGTGCGACACACTCGACATCCCGTCGCGCAGCGTCGTGTCGACGAGGGTGACCGATCGTGGTCGGCGGGTTGGGGACTGACGTGTCATCGCAGTGCTCCTGTCTGGAGTGTCGCTGTTCCGGCCTTCTCCTGCGCCATCACCTCGGCCACCTGCACGGCGGCGGCGGTGATGATGTCGAGATTGCCTGCGTACGTGGGTAAGAAGTCGCCCGCGCCGACGACCTCGAGCATCACGGTCACGAGATCGCCGTCGGTGTCGACGAGCTTGAGTGTGTAGCCGGGGACGTAGCGCTGGACCTCGGCGACCATGTCGACCACGGCGCGTTCGATGGCGCCGGCATCCGGGTTGCGGACTTTCGCATACACCGTGTCGCGCATGTTCATCGGCGGCTCGGCCGGGTTGATCACCGAGATCGCCTTGGCCCGGTCGGCTCCCGCGACCTGGGCCAGGGCGCGACCCGTCTTCTCGCTGAACTCGCTCAAATTCTGCCGGGTCCCCGGCCCCGCACTCGCCGACGCGATGGCCGCGACGATCTCACCGTAACTGGCGTCGGCCGCCTGGTTGATCGCGTAGAGGATCGGGATGGTCGCCTGCCCGGCGCAGCTCACCATGTTCACGTTGGGCGCGTTCACGTGTTCGCGGAGGTTGACCGCTGGGACGACGTAGGGGCCGACCGACGCGGGCGTCAGGTCGATCGCGGTGATCCCCGCGTCGGCGTAGCGGGGTGCGACAGCGGCGTGGACTTTGGCCGACGTGGCCTCGAAGACGAGATCGGGCGGCGTCGCCTGTTGCAGCAGCCAGTCCACACCCGCTGCCGACGCCTCGAGCCCCTCGTCACGTGCCCGTCGCAAACCCTCACTGGTGGAATCGATCCCGACCATGTAGACCGGTTCGACGTACTCGGACCGCAGCAGCTTGTACATCAGGTCCGTCCCGATGTTGCCCGATCCCACAATGGCGGCGGTCAACCGGCTCATCGCATGTCTCCTTAGCTGTTGGCGCACGTCCGTCTCGGTTTCCCCGGGCGTGCTCGATACCGAACGTAGGAGCCGGGTGCGGTCCGCGGGGTGCTGGGACGGACAGTCCGAACGCGGACTGCTTCGGCAGCACCGTTGTCCGGATATCCCGAACGGCGGTGACGGCAGTCACCCCTCGTCGCCATGCTGAGGGTCATCGCCAGCAGCCACCGAGATCCGGTGGCGCACGACCCACAGGAGAACCGATGACCGAGAACGCCGCACGCTTCGATGTCGCGCACCTCGCCCGTGCCGAACTGTTGACCCCGAAGCCGCAGGAGACCCTCGACTTCTTCACCCGATTCCTGGGCATGTACGTCACCCGGCGCGAGGGCCAGTCCGTCTACCTCCGGGCGTACGAGGACCCGTATCCCTGGAGTCTGAAGATCACCGAGGCCGCCGAGCCCGGGATGGGTCATGCCGGCCTGCGGACCAGCTCGCCGGAGGCGCTCGAACGGCGCGCCGCCTCACTTCAGGGTGCGAACATCGAGACCTCCTGGCACGAAGACGAATTCGGCTACGGCAAGACCCTGGCGTACAAAACCGCCGACGGTCACGACTTCTCGCTGCTCTGGGAGGCCGAGAAGTACGTCGCGCCACCGGAACTGCAGAGCAAGATCCTCACCCGGCCGTCGAAGAAGCCGTTGCAGGGCATCCCGGTCAAGCGCATCGACCACCTCAACCTGATGGCCTCGGACGTCACCGCGGTCAAGACCGAGTTCGAACGCCACCTCGGGTTCCGCACCACCGAGCGCGTCGTCGACGGTGATGTCGAGATCGGCGCCTGGATGAGCTCGAACATCCTCGGCCACGAGGTCGCCTGCATGCGCGACATGACCGGCGGGCGCGGCAAACTGCATCACCTCGCCTTCTACTACGGCACGGGTCAGCACAACATCGACGCCGTGGAGATGTTCCGCGAGTACGACATCCGCATCGAGGCCGGACCGGACCGGCACGGGATCACCCAGGGCCAGTTCCTCTACGTGTTCGAACCCGGTGGCAACCGCATCGAGTTGTTCGGCGAGTCCGGATACCTGCATCTCGATCCGTCCGCCGAGACGAAGACCTGGCAGATGTCCGACATCGACACCGGTCTGGCCGTCGGCGGTGCGAAGCTGCCGTGGGAGACCTACTTCACCTACGGCACGCCCAATCCGCTCCCGCTCGACGAGCACATCACCGCCTTCGCCGACTTCGGACCGGGCGGGCCCGCGCCGGAGGCCGAGGCGGTCGTCGAACTGATGCCCGACGAGATCGAGCACTCCCGTGCCGTGGCCGATGCGCCGGTCTGAGCCGGGTCGATCGGTTCGATCAGAACAGGAGACTCCTTGACTGTCATCGACATCGCCGCGGTGTCGTCGTCCGACGAACGTGCCCGACCAGCCACCGCGGATCGCCGACACCCTGTACCACGACCTCGTGTCGCCCGGCGAGGTCGCGGTGGTCCGCCGCCGGGTTCGGGAAGTCGCGCTCCGCGACGTCGCCCCGGTGGCCGATCGGATCGCGCGGGGCGACGAACGGCTCGACGGCTTCCCGCGCGACGTGTTCGATCGGCTGGCCGCGGCGGTGATCTACCGCATCCCTTTCGCGGCCGACGTCGGCGGCGACGGACTGGCCCACCCGGCGACCGCGACGGCCACCGCCGTCGAAGAACTGGCGTACTTCTCCAACAGCGTCGCCGCGATCTTCGACGTCCATTGCATCCTCGCGGGCAACGCCGTCAACCGGGGCACGCCGGAGCAGCGCCGCCGGTGGCTGGCACCGGTCGTCGCCGGCGAGATCGTGGGCGCGTTCGCCACCAGCGAGCCGGCCGCGTCGAGTGATCTCTCACCCGAGGCGGTCCGGCCCGTGGCGCACCGCCGCGGCGACGGCTGGGTGCTGAACGGACGCAAGCGCTGGATCACCAACTCCGTTGTCGCCGCGTTCGTCGTGGTGCTCGCGCGCACCGGTGACCGGCTCTCGACGTTCATCGTCCCGACCGACACCCCGGGCGTCCGGGTGGGCACGCCCGATCGCAAGCTCGGGAACAAGGGGCAGATCACCGCGGACGTGCACCTCGACGACGTGGGGCTGGGACCGGAGGCCCTTCTCGGGACCGAGGGAGGCGGGCTGAAGGTCGCCCTGCAGACGCTGACATACGGGCGCATCGGGATCGCGGCTGCGGGCGTCGGGATGGCGCAGGCCGCCTTCGACCGCACGGCGGCACACCTGAGCACACGGGTGGCGTTCGGCGCACCGCTCGCGGTCCGGCAGCACTGGCAGTTCCTCATGGCCGACCGCGCGACCGAGATCGCGGTCCAGATGGCGCGCGACGCGGTACAGGCGTTCGGCGGATTCGGATTCACCCAGGAACTCGGCGACGACTCGTCGGGTCCGGTCGAGGCGTTGTACCGGGACAGCAAGATCGGGGAGATCTACGAGGGCGCCAGCGAGGTGCAGCGTTGGGTACTCGCACGGCAGATTTTCGGTCGCGACATCGTGGGCTGATCTGCGCGCTGACGACCCTTCGGGCCGTCGCCCACCCCCGGTGGGCGGCGGCCCTTGGCGTGTCGGGACCAAATCGGGGCATCGTGGTGTTGTGCACGGTGACGCCTTCCGAGCGCCGTCGATCGACGGAGCGGGGGAGCGTCAGCAGGAGGAAACGTGACCAACACCTATCGCAAGACCACCGAGTCGTTGAACCGCCTCACCGACATCCAGTACCGCGTCACCCAGGGTGACGGAACCGAGCGTGCCTTCGACAACGAGTACTGGGACAACCACGAACCCGGTCTCTACGTCGACGTCGTGTCCGGGCAGCCGCTGTTCTCGTCGACCGACAAGTACGACAGCGGCACCGGCTGGCCGAGCTTCACCCGGCCCGTCGAGCCCGACGCGGTGGCCACCAAGTCCGACCGGACGCTGTGGATGCGACGCACCGAGGTGCGGTCGTCCGGCGCCGACAGTCACCTCGGGCACCTCTTCGACGACGGTCCGCGCGACGCGGGCGGGCAGCGCTACTGCATGAACTCCGCCTCGTTGCGGTTCATCCCGGTTGGCGAGCTCGAGGCGGAGGGGTACGGCGAGTACGCCGGCCTGTTCGGCGGCACGCACACCACGGATTCCCACACCACCGACACCCAGGAGGAGAACGCATGACGACCGACCCCGGCCAGATCACCGTCCGTCCCGGCACCGAGACCGCGGTCCTCGCGGGCGGATGCTTCTGGGGGATGGAAGACCTGATCCGCAAGCAGCCCGGTGTCCTGGACACCCGGGTCGGCTACACCGGCGGACAGAACGACCACGCCACCTATCGCAACCACCCCGGTCACGCGGAGGCCGTCGAGATCGTGTTCGACCCGACCCAGACGTCGTATCGCGACATCCTGGCGTTCTTCTTCCAGATCCACGACCCGACCACGCGCAACCGGCAGGGGAACGACGTCGGCACGAGCTACCGCTCGGCGATCTTCCCGGTGACACCGGAACAGGAGAAGGTCGCCCGCGACACCATCGCCGACGTCGATGCGTCGGGGCTGTGGCCCGGCAAGGCGGTCACGACGATCGAGGAGCTGGGTCCGTTCTGGCAGGCCGAGCCCGAACATCAGGACTACCTGCTCAATTTCCCGAACGGGTACACCTGCCACTTCCCGCGCCCGGGATGGGTGCTGCCGAAGCGGGACGCGGCGTCCACGCGGTGACGCGCGAGGCCGGCTGACAGTGCCGACGCCCGTCGACGGTCATGCGACAACGACCGTCGACGGGTTCGTCGGCGTATGCTGGGGCGATGTAGCACTCTGCTACACACGCGCGGGAGGTGTGCGATGAGCACCGGTACGGACAAGGTGACCCGGCTGTCTGCTGCATTGGTGACCGATGCGGCCCGGGAGGGCGCGCGAGAGCAGCGGTCGGCGCGGCAGCAACTCGAACACTGGGCGCGTCTGGGGCGCAGCGTCTCGCAGCGCACCACCGCGTCGCGTCAGCGGGTCGAGGCCGCGCTGGCGGGCGATCTGCCGGGAGAAGTGCTGACCGCAGAGGAAGCCGTCGTCTACGACGCCGAGATCGACGCTCATCTCGAAGCGCGGCTCGCGACCGACGACCACGTGGATCGTCGTGCCGCGGCAGGGTTGTCCTCGGTGGTCGTCGATGACGCCGGACGGCTCGTCGAATACCGCCCCGACGGGACGAGCGTCATCCTCGAGCAGTGACTCCGCGGCTCGATCTGGTCGTCGGATGCAACGGCGCGGGTAAGTCGACGCTGGTCGAGCGCCATCTGCAACCCCTGCTGCATGTGCCCTTCGTCAACGCCGACCTGATCGCCCGGCAGCGGTGGCCCGACTCCGCGGAAGCCCATTCCTACGACGCCGCCCGGTTGGCGGCGGCGACCCGCGACACTCTCATCGAGCGCGGCACCTCATTCATCGCCGAGACGGTCTTCTCGCACCCCTCGAAACTGGAGCTCATCGAACGTGCGCACACCGCCGGATACCGAGTCGCGCTGCACGTCGTGATGATCCCCGAGGCTCTCGCGGTCCATCGCGTCCGATCGCGCGTGGACAGTGGCGGGCACGCGGTCCCCGAGGTCAAGATCCGCGAGCGGTTCCGACGCCTGTGGCCGCTCGTCCGGACGGCCATCGCGCGGAGTGACCTGGCAACCGTGTACGCCAACGAGCGACCGACCACGCGCATCGTCGCGCGGTACGTCGACGGTCTGGTCGCCGGCGTACCCGACTGGCCGGACTGGACGCCGGGTGCGCTGACGGATACGAAGGCACGATGACTTCCCTCGATCGAGCCGGCCGGCTTCTCGTCGTCGGCGCTGTCAACGTCGATCTCGTGGTGGCGACCGACCGTCTGCCGGGGCCCGGTGAGACGGTCGTCGGTCCGACCGTGACACGTCACGGCGGCGGCAAGGGAGCGAACGCCGCCGTCGCCGCGGCGCGTGCGGGTGCCGAGGTGCGTTACTGCGGCGCTGTGGGTTCCGACGACATGGGCGCGAGTGCACTCGCCGAACTGCGGGACTCCGGTGTCGACGTGACGGACGTGGACGTGCTCGACGGCGTCGCCACCGGGATGGCGCTGATCGTCGTCGATCCGCACGGGGAGAACCAGATCGCCGTCGGGGCAGGCGCGAATGCCGTCCTCGGCACCGACGAGGTCCGTGCCGCCGTTGACCGTGCGGCGGGCTGGGCCGGCTGTGTCCTCGTCAGCACCGAGATCCCGGCCGACGCCGTCGCCGCGGCGGTCACGACGGCCGCCGCCCGGGATATCCGCTGCGTCGTCAACCCCGCCCCGGTGTTGCCGTCGACCGTCGACCTGATGGCGTCGGCGCCGGTACTGACGCCCAACTCCTCTGAACTGCGGGACCTGTACGGACTCGTCTCCGAGGGTGTGGCCGCGCCGGAGATATCGGCGGCCGAACAGGCGACGGCGGTCGCATCCCGAACGGGCGCACCGGTTCTCGTGACCCTCGGTGCCGATGGCGTACTGATCGCCGACCCCGCGTCCGAGGTGATCCCGCTTCCCGCCGGACGGGTCGCGCGGGTCGTCGACACGACCGGTGCGGGTGACACCTTCAACGGCGTGTTCGCGGCCGCGCTCGCCGCCGGCTCGACGGTCGTCGAGGCGGCGAGACGTGGTGTCGCGGCGGCGTCGCTGTCCGTCGCGGCGGTCGGTGCCCGGGCCGGGATGCCGAGCGACGACGAGATCCGCCGCGCGATGTGAGCGGAACCGGCCGGGAGGGAACCGCTAGCGGGTAGCCGGTTTCGGCCGTTTCATGAACCGGTGATGGTCGTCGCTGGGCAGGAAGTAGTCGCCCTGCCCGCCCGCGCGCAGCAGCGGTCGAGCGCCGGCCGTGTCGTACGTCTGGTCGTCGCGCAACAGATGGGTGGCGATGTGGATCTTGACCACCTCGCCCAGCACCATCCAGGTGTCGACGAGGTCGCCTGCGGCCGTGCGTAATTGGAACGACTGGGTGGTTCGGCACTCGAAACTCACCGGACTCTCGCCGACCCGTGGCGGGGCCACGAGATCAGAGGCGAGGCGCGTCAGGCCGGCGACGTCGAACTCGTCCTCGCCGGCGGGCACCGCAGCCGAGGTGGCGTTCATCTGCTCGCCGAGGCCGTCGGTCGCGAGATTCCAGACGAACTCGCCGGACCCGATCGAGTTGGCGACGGTGTCCTTGTAACCGACGCTGGCGAAACCGACGATCGGCGGCGTGTAGTCGAAGAGGTTGAAGAAGCTGTAGGGCGCGAGGTTGCCGACGCCGTCGTCGGACACCGTCGAGATCCAGCCGATCGGCCGCGGCGCGACGATGGCATTCACCGGGTCGTGGGAGAGTCGGTGGCCCTGCGACGGCTCGTAGGAGTGGTAGGTCGTCACCATCGCCACGGTACGTCAGCCCGCCAACCGTTCCATCGCCTGCGTAAGGTGAGGTGCGACCGACCACCGCGCACATCGACGATCGGGACCGCCGTGACCCTCTCCTCCGCCTCTGACCTGCGGACCTTCGCCAACATCCGGGACCTGGGCGGTATGCGGGTCGCCGGCGGCGGCGTCACCGCCGCCAACGTGCTGATCCGCAGCGATGCCCCGTATCCCGACGACGAGGACCCCGTCGGCCTGCCCTGGCCGCCGGCGACCGTCGTCGATCTGCGCGACCCCACCGAGCTGGGCCGGATGGCCGTCACCTGGCCGCCGAACGTTCGCGTCGTGCACCGTCCGGTGTCCTCGGGTGCCCGCGTCGACCGCCTCGCCGACACCGCGCTCGTCGAGATCTACACCGCGATGATGCGCACGGGCGGGCATCGACTCACCGCCGCGCTGAACGAGTTCGACTCCGAGGGCGCGACGCTCGTGCACTGCGCTGCCGGCAAGGACCGGACCGGGGTGATCATCGCGATCGCCCTGCTGTTGGCGGGCGTCGACGAGGAAGCGGTCGTCACCGACTATCACCGGACCGAGGACGGCATCGCCGGGGTGTTCGCGCGTCTGCGGTCCCGCAAGCGGATCCCGGCGGGCACCACGCTGGACGCCCCGATCCTGCGCACCCCGCGCGAGGCCATCGAACTCGTCGGGCTCTTCTGACCCTGAAGTGGGCTACTTTTAGCGAGCCTAATGCACGCAACGCCCAGTCTCGCTTAGGTTTTGACTTGCGAAGAAAAAGACCTAGAGGAGTGGGCGTTGCGCACTGTCAGAGTACTGCAGAAGTTGCTTGGAATCGAGCGTGCCCGTGTCGTGGGTGTCAGGTTCGATGAGGATGATCGCGGGCACGTCATGGTGGCGACACTAGAACTGCACAAGAACGCACGATCACGGTGTCCGCAGTGCAAGAAGCGCTGCCCGGGTTACGATCAGCCGCCGGCACCGCGGTTGTGGCGGCATCTGGATATGGGCGGCTGGCGGTGTTTCCTCGAGCTGCCCGCGACGCGTGTGCGGTGCCCTCGCCATGGTGTGAAGACTGAGTTGGTTCCGTGGGCACGTCCGGAAGTGAAGATGACCAGGGCGTTTGACGACACCGTCGCGTGGATGTGTGCGCACGCCCCGATGACCGCGGTGAGCGCCTACCTGCGGGTCTCCTGGCGGACGGTGTCTCGTATCGTCGAGCGTGTGGTCGACGATCATGTCGGACTCACCAAACGCTTGAACGGGTTGCGGCGCATCGGTATCGATGAGATCGCCTATCGCAAGGGCCGCCGGTACTTGGTCGTCGTGGTCAACCATGACACAGGGCAACTGGTGTGGGCTGGTGAGGGCGCCAAGAAGGCGACCATCGAGCGGTTCTTCGATGAACTGGGTGATGTGCGAGCCGGCGAGATCACCCACATCAGTGCTGATGGCGCCGAGTACATCGGTGCGGTCCTCGCCGAGCGGGCGCCGGGAGCGTACTGGTGTATGGACCCATTTCATGTGCTGCAGTGGGTCAATCAGGCGCTGGATCGATGCCGGTCTCGGGTGATGAGCCGGATAGCTGGCTTGTCAAAGGTGGAACGCGGCCGATTGAGGTGGGCGTTGTTGAAGAATCCTGACAACCTCACCGAGAGTCAAGAGCGGCTGCAGTCCATCGTGGTCGCCGATGCCAACAGTGTGCTGGCCCGTGCGTATCAGATGAAAGAAGAAATAAGGCACATACTTTCAGGTGCGTACTCCTCATGTTGGGCGCCGTTGCGGCGCTGGTTGAGGAAGGCAGAGGCCTGCGATATACCCGAGATTCGCACCTTGGCGCCGAGTATCCGTAAACGAGAGGTGCAAATCTACAACGCGGTCACGTGTCAGATGAGCAACGCTCGAGTCGAGGCGACGAACTGCCATCTGCGGTCATTGACAAAGCGGTCATACGGATTTCACACTCCCGATGCTTTGATCGCGATGGCCAACCTCACCAGGGGCGGCGCATGCCCGGAACTCCCACATCGAAACTGACCGAAAAACGCCCACTTTCAGGTCAGGAGATCCACTCGTCGTCGGGGACGTGACCGGTGCGCGCGGCGGTGCGTGGGGATGGTTCGAGGAGCACGGCGGCGACGTCGACCACTTCCGGGGCTGGGTCTCGAGGTTCGTGCGTCCCGAGGGCGAGGAGGCCGGGCGTGACTGACGAGAACACTTCGGAATCAGCCCAATTCAGCCCGGGTGTCGTGGCAGCCGTGCTCGCGCACATGAACGACGATCATGTCGACGACTCGCTGCTGATCTGCCGTGTGCTGGGCGGGCGGCCCGATGCGGTCGCGGCGCGGATGACCGGATTCGACCACGAGGCAGCGACGTTCGACGCCACGGTTCCCGAGGGGGTCGTCGGGGTGCGGCTCGCCTGGGATCGCCCGGTCCGCGATCGTGGCGACGTCCGCACCGCGGTCGTCGCGATGTTCCGTGCGGCGCAAGAACGTTCGGGTACCTCTGCGCCCTGAGGGTCACGTGCTCCCGCGAACCATCAGTTCGACCGGGAGGCGGCGGGATTCGACGTCCCGCCCGGCGGCGAGGTCGAGGAGGCCGCGCACCGCGGTCTCGCCGATCTCCCGAGCGGGGGAGCGGACCGTCGTGAGCGGCACGGGGAGCTGGGCGGCCACCGGGATGTCGTTGTAGCCGATCAGGGCGAGGTCGTCGGGGATGCGGAGTCCGAGGTCGCGGGCGACACCGAGGACTCCGATGGCGATGGTGTCCGACACCGCGAAGATCGCCCGGGGACGGTCCGGACGATCGAGCAATGCACGCCCGGCCGCCGTCCCGCCGTGAACCTCGAAGTCGGAAGCGACGATGCGGTCGTGGGACAGCGTGATCCCGGCATGAGCCAGCTCGGCGCGGAACCCGCGGAGCCGGTCGGTGGCCGTCGTGGCGTGGCCGGGCCCGCCGATGACGGCGAGGTCGGTGTGACCGCGCTCCAGGAGATGCCGGGCGGCGATGCGTCCGCCGCGCACGTCGTCGCCGCCGACGAAGGGGAGTCCGGCCTCGGCGTGCCGGGTGAGGGTGAGCATCGGGAGGTCGCCGACCCGCAGGGACTCCACGAAGTCCCGGCCCGGCAGGTGTAGTCCGCTCAGCAGCAGACCGTCGACCTGCCGGCCGACGAGGAGTTCGATGGCCCGTCGCTGAGCGGCTTCCTCGTCGGGCGGGGACGACAGCAGGACCGAGTACCCGGCCCGGGTGGCCGCCTGTTCGATGCCCTGGTAGGTCGTGGCCACGACGCCGTCGGTGAGGCGGGTCATCGCGACCCCGATTGTGGTGGTTCGGCGGGTCCGCAGGCTGGCCGCCCACACATTGCGCTGGTAGCCGAGTTGGTCGGCGACCTCCCGCACCCGCAGAGCCGACGCCGACCATCCGTCGGTGGGCTCGGACTGTCGCAGCACCCGGGAGGCGGTGGACACGTGTACGCCGGCACGCCGGGCGATCTCCTTCAGCGTGGGGGCGCGCTGACCACTGACCACGCTGATCCTCTCTCTTGCTGATTGACCCGACGGCCGTCGAACACCTACCTTAGGCGATGCAAACGTTCGTGCAAACGTTCTCGTCGACGGCCCCCGCCCGCCGCGAGTCCCATTCTCGACGGAGGTCCGCCATGTCCCGCACCAGCACGTTGCCCCAGCTCTTCGCCCTGGACTCGTTGCTCGACGCCGACGAGATCGCGATCCGTGACAGCGTGCGGGACTTCGCGGCGTCGAAGTTGCGTCCGCACATCGCCGACTGGTTCGAGGAGGCCCGGCTGCCGGCCCGCGACATCGCCCGCGAGCTGGGCGGGCTCGGAGCGCTCGGCATGCACCTCGAGGGTTACGGCTGCCCCGGGATGAGCGCGATGTCCTACGGATTGACGTGCCTGGAACTCGAGGCCGTCGACTCCGGCATCCGAAGTCTGGTCTCGGTGCAGGGCTCGCTGGCGATGTTCTCCATCCACCACTGGGGTTCGGAGGAGCAGAAGAACCAGTGGCTGCCGCGGATGGCGGCGGGCGAGGCGATCGGCTGTTTCGGCCTGACCGAGCCCGACTTCGGGTCCAACCCGTCGGGGATGCGCACCCACGCCAAGCGGGACGGCGACGACTGGGTGCTCAACGGGACGAAGATGTGGATCACCAACGGTTCGATTGCCGACGTCGCGGTGGTGTGGGCGCAGACCGACCTCGCCGACAGTCCCGGCGGCATCCGCGGGTTCGTCGTCCCGACCGACACACCGGGGTTCTCGGCGCCGGAGATCACCAAGAAGATGTCGCTGCGCGCCTCGGTCACCTCCGAGCTCGTGTTCGACGACGTGCGCCTTCCCGCCTCGGCGATGCTGCCGAAGGCGGAGGGGCTGCGCGGACCGCTGACCGCTCTCGGCGAGGCCCGCTTCGGGATCATCTTCGGAGCGATGGGTGCCGCCCGCGACTGCCTCGAGGCGGCCATCGAGTACGCGCAGTCCCGCCAGGTGTTCGACAAGCCGCTGGCCGGCTACCAGATCACCCAGACCAAGATCGCCGACATGGCGCTCGAGGTGGGCAAGGGTCACCTGCTGGCCTACCACCTCGGCCGTCTGAAGGACCGCGGCGAACTCACGCCCGAGCAGGTCAGCACCGGCAAGCTGAACAGCACCCGCGAGGCGATCGCGATCGCCCGCGAATGCCGAACCATCCTGGGCGCGAACGGCATCACTCTGGAGTATCCGGTGATCCGGCACGCCAACAACCTGGAGTCGGTGCTCACCTACGAGGGGACCTCGGAGGTCCACCAGCTCACGATCGGGCGCGCACTCACCGGGTCGGCGGCGTTTCGCTGAGGCAGTCGGGCGCCTCGCGGTAACCACCGGCGCCCACGGAACGTGGCGCAGTGGGTTACGTTGGACGAGCACGCCGAACAATGCGCGTCCGTGGTCGTTCGCTCACGTCGGGCGTCGAAAGGGGTTCGACCATGACCGATCCGGCTGACGATGACGTTCACCGCAAGATCGCGGATCTGGCGCGTGAACTCCACGGCGACGACTCCGACGAGCAGGTTGCGAAGACGATCGTCGAGAACGCGCTGGTCGACATCCCCGGAGTCGCGTACGCCGGCCTCACCGTCGCAATCGACCGAAAATCGATCGCGTCGTTCGGGTCCACGCACGACGTTGCCGACGTACACGACCGTATTCAAGCGGAACTCGGTGAGGGACCGTGCATCTCGGCAGCGCTCGCCGATCGCATCGTCCGAGTCGACGACCTCGAGAACGAGCAGCGCTGGCCCGAATACCGCCGCCGCGCGCTCGTCGAGACGCCAATTCGTTCCGTCCTGTCGTTCCAGCTCTTCGCCGACACTACGTCGATCGGGGCGTTGAACCTCTACGCCGACGAGCCGTTCGCCTTCGACCTTCACGCCGAGGACATCGGGGTGGTCTTCGCGACGCATGCCGCCCTCGCGTGGAACAAGGTGAAGAAGGACAAGCAGTTCCACAGCGCCCTGGCCAACCGGGACGTCATCGGTCAGGCCAAGGGCATGCTGATGGAACGGTTCGACATCGACGCGGTGGCCGCCTTCGACCTGCTGAAGCGCCTGTCGCAGGACTCGAACACCAAGCTGGTCGACATCGCGCGGCAGATCACGACAGCACGGTGATCAGAGCTCACTCGGTGACAGTGAACTCCACCGTGCTCGGCCCGACCTGATCCTGGGTCAGAGCGCGTCCCGCGTCCTCGATGGACTCGAAAGTCTTGACATACGGCGCCATTCCGCAGAGTTCGAGGGGGCGGGTCACCGCGCGGCCACCCACGACCACCACTGGGACGAATCGGCGACCGGCGTCGTCGATGAACGAACGCAGTAGCACCAACCCGACGGTTCCGAAGAAGTTCAGGCCCGAGAAGTCGAGGACGATGCCGTCGACGGGGCCGCTGATCACGCGGTCGAGAGCGGCGGCGAAGTCGGCCGCCGAGTCGCGGTCGACGCTGCCGGAGAAGCCTTGCACGCAATACGATTTCGGGGAGACCAACTGGTGGGAATGGGCCTTCGGCGCGGACTCCGCAGTGGGATCGAACGCCGAACGAAAGATGGTCGAAGAGGTGAGAGCCATGATGTTCTCAATTCAGTCAAGTGCGTCTGGCCACGACCGTCACTTCTGGATCGGAAGCCTTGGTGCTGCACCGAATCGGCGTCAGTACCCCAAGTTCACGATCACCCGGTCAGAGGGATTGAGCGTGATGGTGGAAAGCGAGAAGGCCCTGGGCGCCCAACGCTCTAGAACGCAGCTTCTACCTGAACCGCATCTCTTACCCTACGTTGCACAAGAGCGACCTACAAGGTTGTGCCCACTTCGGCAGTTTCTATGCGGTGTGTTCCTGCCACGCGACGCCCTGACCAGCCGAGGGCCGCCGTGGCTGGACGCCGCCGGGCGACCGTGGTTGGGTGGACTCGGATATGCGTCGAACCCGGTGCGCACATCAGTCCTGTTCTGGATGCGGCACGAGGTCTGCGCATCGATCTCGAGCTGTCTTCGAAGTCTGGTGGTGAGAATGGCGTCGGGTGACCGGGGCGATCACGACGATTACAGTGATGTCCTTCCGGCTCTGCGGACCATGCACGAGGAGAAGGACGACGCTCGTCGTGCCCGGCTGCGGGAGGACGTCATCGCGAGGTGCCTGCCCCTGGCAGACCATGTCGCCAGGCGCTTCTCGGAGCGCGGGGAACCCATTGACGACCTGCGTCAAGTGGCGCGGATCGGTCTCATGCATGCCGTCGACCGTTTCGACGTCGAACGAGGCAATAATTTCCTGGCCTTCGCGGTCCCGACCGTCATGGGCGAGGTCAAGCGCTACTTCCGCGACAGCACCTGGTCCATCCGCGTGCCACGCCGGGCCCAGGAGGCGTCGCTCAACATCGCCAAGGCCAGCGAGGAGTTGCTGCAGTCCCTCGGACGGTCGCCGCGCCCGAGTGAGATCGCCCAGCACCTCGGGCTGCCCGTCAGCGAGGTGATCGAGGGCATGGTCGCCCGGTCGGCCTACACGGCGAGCTCGATCGATGCCGAAGCCGGTTCGTCGACCGACGGCTGGACGCTGGCCGACACCCTCGGCGACGAGGACGCGCGACTGGAACTCGTCGAAGAATTCGTCACGCTGCAGCCGGCCCTCGAGCGGCTGACCGAACGCGAGCGCACCATCCTCACGTTGCGGTTCTTCAAGTCCATGTCGCAGAGCGAGATCGCGCGTCAGGTGGGGATCTCCCAGATGCATGTGTCGCGCTTGCTGACGCGGATTCTCGAGACCTTGCGATCGGAAGTCGTCGATGACGATGACGAGAACTCCAGGCCGGGATCGCAGGCCGACAGCGAGCGTGCCGCGACGAAGGGCCGCGGCACGCCACGCGGGTTCACGGCTTGAGAATCACCTTGACCATTCCGTCGTCCTTCTTCTGGAATGTCTCGTAGGCCTTCGGTGCCTCGCTGAGCGGTAGTTCGTGGGTGGCGAAGGTGTCGACGCCCAAGGGGTCGTCGTCGGTCAGCAGCGGCATGATGTCGTCGACCCAGCGCTTCACGTTCGCCTGACCCATGTGCAGCCGGATCTGCTTGTCGAACATGGTCAGCATCGGCAGCGGGTCGGCCGCGCCGCCGTAGACCCCGGAGAGCGAGATCGTGCCGCCGCGTTTGACGATGTCGATCGCCGAGTAGAGCGCGCCCAGCCGATCGGTACCCACCTCCGACATCGCCTTGCGGGCGACGGCGTCCGGCAGCAGGCCGACGACGCTCTGCAGCGCCTTGTTGACCGGCGACCCGTGGGCCTCCATCCCGACAGCGTCGATGACCGAATCGGTACCCAGTCCTCCGGTCAGGTCGCGGATGGCGTCGCCGACGTTGTCGACCGCGTCGAAGTTCACGGTCTCGATGCCGCGGGCCTCCGCCCGGGCGAGTCGCTCGGGCACGCGGTCGACACCGATGACCCGCGCTCCCTGGTGCGCGGCGATGCGGGCAGCCATGTCGCCGATGGGGCCGAGGCCCAGCACCGTGACGGTTCCGCCCTGGGGGATCTCGGCGTAGGTGACGGCCTGCCAGGCCGTCGGCAACACGTCCGAGAGATAGACGAACCGCGAGTCGGGCTTCTCCAGCGGCACCTTGATGTGGGTGAACTGGGCCTGCGGCACCCGGAGGTACTCGGCCTGCCCACCGGGCACGGAGCCGTAGAGCTGGGAATAGCCGAACAGCGCGGCGCCCATCCCTTGCTCGGTGACGCGGGTCGTCTCACACTGCGTCATGAGGCCCTCGTTGCAGAAAAGGCAAGAGCCGCAGGAGATCTGGAAGGGGATGACCACACGGTCGCCGACCCGCAGGTCGCCGGTGTCGCTGCCCACCTCCTCGACAATCCCCATCGGCTCGTGCCCGAGGATGTCGCCCGCCTGCATGAACGGACCGAGAACCTCGTAGAGGTGGAGGTCCGACCCGCAGATGTTGGTCGAGGTGACCTTGATGATGGCGTCGGTCGGTTCGATGATCTTCGGGTCGGGCACCGTCTCGACCGAGACGTTTCGCTTGCCCTGCCAGGTCACTGCACGCATTCTCTAGGCCTTTCCGTTGTCGGCTCGACGCTCTTCGCGAATCTCCTCGAGGCGGTCGTCTCGTCCTCGTTCACTCTTTCCGGCGTGTTCCACCGGGAAGTCGTGGAACCGCTCCTCATAGCGTTCGGCTTCCTCGGCGGTGGTCTCGGGCTGGATCGGGTCCTGATGGGCCCGATCGCCGTCCCGGGCTGCGCGACGTCGCAGCAGGACGCGGCTGCCGATCAGCAGTCCGATCGCGAGCAGACCCATGACGACGGCGCCGACCGCCAGCCACACCGTCGCATCGCGGTCGCTCGCACCGGCGGCGATGGCGATGCCGGCGAGCACCAGCATCAGTCCGAGGCAGACGAAGCCGAGTAGGCCGACGGCCTTCAGTCCTCGCGACTTTCGTGCCGGGCGCCGCGCGATGGCCTCACGCGACGCGACTTCTCGTTCAGGTGTCAGATCTGGCATGGTGCACTCCCTGCGCTGTCTGGTCGGGCTCGGTGGCCGGCGTGCTCGACACCGGCCTCGGTGCGGAGGGTTTACCGCGAGCGGCCGGCGATGAAACGTCGCCCCACCGCGCCCGCGTCGGTCATGGGACGGATGGAGACGTGAATCTCATCGAGTCATGATCTGGGTAAACGCTCTGCTAACGTGTCGACACGTGTTCGGGGGGGGGCACGTTCAGCGCGGCAAGGTCCTCCGGCCGCGGTTTGGAACACGGAATCACGGGGCACTCATGACCAGACCAGCCGAGATCGGCACCACCAATCAACGGGCGAAGAAGACTCATTTGATGACCGATTCCGACGCGACGTCCCAGCTATCGATCGACGGCGGTACGCCGACGGTCCTGCGGGTTCCGGCCGCCACCGATCGTCTCGCGCTGGTGCGCGCTCTGGTCGAGACCGCGCTGTACATCGACGACTGGGCGCTTGACGACGTCATCGACGCCAAGGTGGCCGTGGACGAGATCTGCTCGCAGATCATCTCCGCCGCCGCTGAGGAGTCGTCCATCGAACTGACCCTGCACATGTCGTCGCAGGGCGTGATCGGCGAGATCCGGGGGGAGCTCGTCCCGGACGTGACCCTGAAGCAGTCGACTTTCGGATGGCGGATCGTGCAGACCGTCACCGACACTCACACGATCTCCTACGACGAACCGCTCCCGGGTGCCGCCTCCCGCGGCGTCGTCATCGGGTTCTCGAAGTTCCGTCGCTGACCCGGAGCCACTCGTCGCCTGCGGTGTCGTAGGCTACCAGGCCGCGGTCGGCGAACGCGCGCAGCCACCCCTCCATGGGCCAGGTGCCCCATCGCCGGTGGAACACCCGTGCGTTGCGGAGGATGTCCGCAAGGTGTTCGACCGGCGGGTTCGAGACCGGATGGTGCTGGTGGTAGGCGTGTGCGCCACCAACCCAGGCGATCCGAAACCCGTTGTCGCGCGCGGACATCGCGAAGTCCGTGTCCTCGCCGCCGTAACCGCGGTAGCCGGGGTGGAAGCCGCCCAGGGCGAGCCAATCGGTCGCCCGGACCGCGAACGACAGCGACCAGAAGAGCATCAGCTCCGATGAGAGTTGTGTCTGCCCGGTTCCCGGTGACGGACGCGCCGGGTGCGGATCGGTGAACCGGGCGAGCTCGCGCGCATCGAAGGTCGGCTGGTCGCAGGGGAGGTAGGTGACCGGGCCGCAGTAGAGGACTTTCAGGTCCGGTGTCGCCGTGCACGAGCGAAGGTAGCGCTCGAGCATGTCCGGGCCGGGGATGCAGTCGACGTCGAGGAACACCAAGAGCGAGGCCCCCGCGGTCATGGCGGCCGTGGCGCCGGCGTTCCGGGCATCGGCGAGTTGCAGGGTGTCCGGGTCGTCGTTGGCGAACCGGATGACCTCCACCGGATGACCGTCGGTGACAGATGTGATGTCGGGGTCGTCCATGGCCACCACGTAGTGCAGGTCGGGCCGCCGGGTCGAATGGGCGAACGCCTCGAGTTGTCGTCGAAGGTGGCGGTGCCGCCCCGACACGATCGTGATGACGGCGGCCACCTCGGGGACGCCGGTCATCGGTGCGCGACCGCCTCGATCGCCCGCGCCGCACGTTCGGCGGCGCCGGCGGTGTGCCACCGCGACCACTCCGGCGACGAACTCCCGGCGGTGTCGAGAATCGAGCGCCAGCGTTCGGCGGACGGCCATGACGACGTGACGAGGGCGAGTTCGGAGCGTGCGAGGGTGTTGCCGGTTGCCCGTTGTTCGGCGAAGGGTCGGTCCTCGGGGATGACCACCGCCGGGCGCCCGGCCGCGGCGGCGTCGGCCACGCTTCCCTGACCCGCGCCGATGACGGTCACCCGCGCACTGCACAGGAAGGGCCACGGGTCGTCGACCCAGGTGCCGAAGGCGGGTCCGAGTCCGACGACGGTGTGCTCCGGGAGCTCCTCGCCGAGTGTGGTCGCCGGATGCGGGGCACCCGGTACCCCGCCCGCGCCGGTGACGACGAGGATGTCGGCGGCGAAGGTGGGGTGGGACACGGGGAGTCGTCCGTCGAACCGCGAGATACCGCCGGTGAAGACCGTTTTCGGCAGATGCTCCCGGAGCCAGTCCGGTTGATACAGCTCGGCGGGCCAGGGCGCGATGATCGCATCGGCCGCCCGGTAGGCGAGCTGATGCGGCAGATCGTCGCGAACGCCGGGCTGCGCCGTCACGACCACCGGCACGCCCATCAGCCGGAGAAAGAGGGTGACTTCCACCGATACGTCGACGACGACGGCGGCCGGTCGGCGCGTCTCGACGAACTCGGCCAGCTGCGCCATGCGTGTGCGTAGTCCGCCGTCGTGCCGTGGGGCCCAGTGCAGCAGGCCGCCGGCGTCGACGTCCCGCGGCTGCGGGTCGGCGTCGTCGCGCTCGAGCGTGATCACCTCGCTGAACACCGGGGCGGTAAGCGACGCGCTGGTCAGCGCGACGACGTCGGTGCCGAGGTGGCCGGCGACGGCAGTGGCCCGGGAACAGTGTCCGCGGCCCTGATGGTGAACGTAGTAACCGATCACACCCCGACCTCCCGGGGGAGCGAGGAGTCGGCCAACGGGCGCCCGGCGACCAGATCGGCGTAGATGTCGAGGTACCGATCGATCATCGCGATGTCCTTGCAGTGGTCCTCCGCGCGCCGACGCACGAGGCCCCGGTCGAGGGTGAGCGCATCGTCCACCGCGAGGGCCAGCGCGTCGATGTCGCCCGGCGGCACGAGGACGCCGGCGTGCTCGCCGACGATCTCGGGGATACCGCCACGGGCGAAGCACGCCACCGGGGTGCCGCAGGCGAGGGATTCGGCCACCACGAGACCGTAGGGCTCGTCCCACACCGGGGTCACCAGGGTCGCGCCGCAGGAGCCGACCAATCGCGCCAGGTCGTGCTGGTGGAGGTGTCCCTCATAGTGGACGAGCCCGCCCAGCGACGGGGCGATCTGTTGCTCGAAATACGTTGTGTCGCTGATGGGTCCGGCCAACCGGAGTCGACGGCCCGCGCGCTGGGCGGCCTCGATCGCGAGGTGGGCGCCCTTCTCCGGTACGAACCGGCCGAACCACACCAGGTCGTCTCCGCCGGGGCCGGCGGGCCAGCGGTCCAACTGAACCCCGTTGTGCACCACCGGGATCTCGCCGAGCACATGCGACCAGGACTGTGCCGTGTGCCGACTGACGGCGACACAACGCGTACCGGGCGCAAGGGTCAGCGCGGACTCGAGCCACGGCGTCGGCGGGGTGTGCAGCGTGGTGACCATCGGGGTCTCGACGGCCGGACCCATGGCGACCGGGAGGTAGTGCAGGCTGTGATTGTGGATCACGTCGTAGTCGCCGGGGTTGTTGGTGAACGACAGCATGAGCGACAGGTACGCGTGATGATCCTGCAGTGCTTCGAGTTGGGGCATCGACACATCCGAGCGTGCGGCCGCGGAGGGCTCGAACAACTCGCCGCGCAGGCGATCCGAGTCGACCGGCAGATCGCTGCCCGCGCCCGCGAACAGCGTGACCTCGTGACCGGCGAGGGTGAGGGCGCGAGTGAGATGCCAGACGTGGGCCTCGAGTCCGCCCGCGAACGGCTGCGCGATCGGGTAGCGGCTCGACGCGACGATGGCGATCCTCAACGTGTCACGCATCCAGAGCCCTGGTGTAGAGGGCGGCGTGCTGCTCGGCGAGCGACTCGCGCTGCGCGCGCCGGTCGGGCCACGAGGCCGCCGCGGGACGAGCCGAATATGCCTGTGCCAGAGCAGAAACGAGTGAGTCCGGATCGAAGGTGTCCTCGGTGAACTCGAAGGACAGGCAGTCCTGCTGCTCGCGGTAGAAGCCGCAGCTCGGCGCGATCACGGTGGTTCCGAGATCGTGGCAGGCCTCGAGCCACCCGGAGTGGGTACCGAATCGGTACGGCAGTACCGACACGTCCACGCTCCGCAAGTAATCCCACAGCTGATCGTCGGAGAAGTACTCGTGCACGAGTACGCGCGCATACGGATGCCGGGAGAGTGCCAGCGCCGTGGTGCCGAAGTCCGGGTTGTACGCGTGCTCCCCGGGGACGAACACCTCGTCGTGGAGGTTGATCTGAACCGTCATGTCCGGGTAGTCCGCGGCCGCCTCGAGCAGGGTCATGATCACCGGCAGCGGATCCATGTTGGCGCGAATGCTCTTGGCGTGCACCCCCACCACGAAGTCGTCGGCGTGCGGCGCGCGCGGACCGAATCGGCCGGGCGGCACGACATGCGGGTGAGGCAGCACGGTCGCCTTGCGCTGCCAGCGGCGCGCGATCTCCCGGGAGACGCCGGGGGTCAGGGTGATGACCTCATCCGCCGCCGGTACGAGGATGTCCAAGACCTCCTCGTGGCGTCCCGGTTCGGGGTGATGCGGATTGCGCAGATCGTGCAGCGTGTACACGAGTGGTTTGCCGTGGGTGCGCAGCTCATCGATCACCTTCGACATCACGGCCGGCTCGACGGCGTCGAACCCGAAGTGGAGATGGAAGACGTCGAACTCGTTGTGGTTGCGGGCGATCCACGCGGGGTCGAGCATCAGCGGGGGCCACCAGCCGCCCGGCACCTTGGCGCCGTCGGCCGGCACCGGGTCGGGCAGGCGTACGACCGAGACCGGGCCGGTGTCGAGCCCGCTGACCGTACCGTTCAGCGGCGACAGGTGGCGGACGTACACGTGGGAGTGCGGCACCGACGCGACGCGCACGCGGGTCGCACCGCCCCTCCGCGAACCGAGGCCCGCCGACATCGTCGACAGACCTCGTGTCGTGTTCGACCCCGTTGTCTCGAGGGTTGCTGTTCCGCCTGGCTGCGCACTGCTCACTGCCACATCCGTTCACTAGGGTCGCAACGGCTGTGTTCTCAACCGGGCCTGCACGATCGCGGCTTCGGCGAGCCGCAGATGACTGCCGGTTTCCGGCACCTATCTCGTGCCGGTGCGGATACCCCGGAACGTCGGCGGTGAAACCGCCCGTGGAGGCGATGAACGGTGGTGCGTCGGTGCTACTTCGAGGACGAGGCGTTCTCGTTGTCGGAGCGGTGTGCGTTGAGCAGCAGATGGTCGAACGACTGCCGGACCGGGTCCGGTAGCACCACGTACCGGTGGACGCCGGTGACGATCGACCGCGCGAGCTCGTTCACCTTGACGTTGGCCGTCTGCGAACGCCAGCGCATGACCTCGAACGCGCGATCGGCGCTCACGCCGTAGGCCAGCGAGATCATGCCCTTGGCCTGCTCGATGACGCCCTGGTGCTCGCGGAATCGCGCGACGTGCTCGTCGACGCGGTCCTTGACGGCCTTCTCCTCGATTGCCGTCAGATCGAGATAGAACCCCTCGGCGCCGATCACGGCGCCGGATTCGTCGGTGAGTTGCTGCGACACCACCGCGACGTGGCGGACCTCACCTCTGGTGTCGACGATGCGATGGCGGCTCGAGAACGGGATCCGGCGGTCGAGCATCGTCGCGAGCAGCTCTTCGAACGACTGCCGGTCGTCCGGGTGCTTGTGCCCCGCGATCAGCTCGGTCGTCGGAGTGACCTCACCGGGCCGGTAACCATGCATCTCGGCGACCTCGTCGGACCACTCCCATTCCTGGGTGTCGAAGAGGAACCGGAAGCTGCCGACGTGACTGATACGGGACTCGCCGGCGGTGTGATCGTTGGCGTCTGTCACCCTCACCCCTACAAACCACAAATCAACAGGAATGCCAGCGGTCTCGGGCGAAAGATGAGCTTACCTGGCTGGCGCATCCGACGGGAATCGACCCGGTGCGTGTCCCCGGAGTCGGACTCGCGGAGATCGTTTCGGTGGCGTGTCGGCCGGGTATGTGCGGTACCCCGGGCCGGCGGTGAGACCCCGACCCCGACCGACACCGATCTCGGCTACGGCCAGGAGGACGAGAATGAGTACCGACAACGTGGGCGACAGTGCGACAGCGGCATCTGAGGGCATCAACCCCGATCTGACGTCGACAGCCGGTTTGGAGGATCTCGACGAGGACCGGCTCGGTCAGGACCCGCTCGAGGAGGGGATGGACCCGCCCGAGGACTGGTCGGCCAGTGATCGGACCGGCACGACCGCCCGGGAACAGCGGGAAGGGGAGTCCCTCGACGAGAAACTCGACCAGGAGATCCCCGACCAGAACCCCTGACGACGTCCGCGCCCCGGTCCGCGCCGATGTTTCCGCACGCTTCTCAGCGGGCACCATCTCGATCATGAGCGACCAGAACCCCGAGCACGAACCGAAGACGATCTCCTACCCCGGTGAGACCGACGAGATGGGCGAACGTCCCCGGGACGAGATGCGTGACTATCGCGGCCGCGATCTGCTGGCCGGCAAGACCGCCCTCATCACGGGCGGCGACTCGGGTATCGGCCGTGCGGTCGCGGTCGCCTTCGCCAAGGAGGGCGCCGATGTCGCCATCGCCTACCTGGAGGAAGACAACGACGCCCGCCACACGGTCGAGCTCATCGAGGCCGAAGGACGGCAGGCCCGCGCGTACCGCGGCGACCTCGCCGACCCGGCGCACTGCGCCGACATCGTGAAGCGGACCGTCGACGAACTCGGCGCATTGGACATTCTGGTGAACAACGTCGCCTACCAGGAGATCGTGGACGACTTCCTGGAGCTGACGCCGGAGCAGTGGCGGCGCACCTTCGACGTCAACATCGACAGCTTCTTCCACACCACGCGAGCGGCGGTGCCGCACCTGACCGGCGGCGGCGTCATCATCAACACGTCGTCGATCAACGGTCTGCGTGGCAACGACAGCCTCATCGACTATTCGGCCACCAAGGGCGCGGTGCTGGCCCTGACCTACTCGCTGGCGCAGGCGCTGATGGAACGGAAGATCCGCGTGAACTGCGTCGCGCCGGGCCCGGTCTGGACGCCGCTGATCCCGGCGACGATGCCGGCCGAGGCGGTCAAGGACTTCGGCACCCAGGCGCCGATGGGACGGGCGGCCCAGCCCGACGAGATCGCACCGTCGTACGTGTTCTTCGCGGCCGAGCAGCTCTCGTCCTACTACACCGGCGAGGTGCTGGCCCCGATCGGCGGCGAGACGCTGCCGGGGTAGGCCGCCTGGTCAGGGCACCGGCAGCGGCGCCAGGCTGTTCCCGCGCGGCAGCGAACCGCAGTTGCTCTGTGTCGGGGCACCCGCGAACCGCTCGGTGAGGTACTGCAGTGCCAGCGGTTCGAACGGGAGGAACGCCTCCTGATGGGTCAGGCCGTTGAGCTGCCGGTAGGTGATGTCCACGCCGCGTGAGCAGTACTCGTTCGCGAGGCCGATCACGTCACCGGTGATCATCAGGGTGTCCCCGATCGCGTTGTAGTGACCCACCGCGAGAAGCATCCTCGTCGACGGGGTGCCCGACCGTCCCATGATGTTGTCGTTGATCGCCCGCACCACCTGCGGCACGTCGAGCAGACCGGTGTACGGCGGCTTGACCATGTCCGCGCTGGTGAGTCCCGGATACTTCGACGCGAACTCCGAGATGCACTCGTCGCTGACGTCCTGGGCGACCTGTCGGCCGCGGGTCGAGAGGAACGTCGAGGTGTCGAGCCGGTAGGTCCGCTGGTAGGCGACCACCAGCGCCGGGATGACACCCGCCCACTTCGCACTGCCGTTGATGTAGGGCAGGTTGTGCGCGAGGTCCACCGGCAATCCGCCCGCGGCGGCGCCGACGATGTTCAGTTCGGGCGCGTAGCGCGGCGCGACCTCGGCGCCGAACTGCGTGGGGATGGACCCGCCGGAATATCCGACGAGGCCGACCGGGGTCGACCGCGGCAGCCGCAGGAACGACTGTGCGGCGCGGACGCCGTCGAGTGCGGCATAGCCCGACTGCCGGCCGATGGTCCACTGCAGCTTCTCGCCCTCGTAGTCCGGCACCACGACGGTGTACCCGGCGGCGAGATAGCCTGCGATGACGCCCTGTTCGGCGGTTGCGGTGCCGTTGGTGTAACCCCCGCTGAGCGTGTACGACGGATCGCACTGAGACCCGAGCGCGTCGTAGGCCATGTGGTACGAGACCAGGCGCGTCGGGCCCGGGATCAGCGGTCGCAGCACGGTCGCGACCGTCACCACGCTCTCGCCGAACTGGTCGGTGGTGCGATAGAGCACCTGCGAGCCGGTGATCGGGGTGGACATCGTGGGTGTCTGGAACCGCATGGGACGGCTGCGGAGCACCGCTCCGGGAGCCACGCCCGACAGTGAGGCGTTGTAACGGTAGAACGGGTCGGCCGACGGCAGTGGCGAGCCCGGCCCGGGTGCGGCCTGGGCGGGGGGCGTGCCCGCGAACACGCCGAGCAGCACGCCGACGACCACACCGATGACACCCACGCGCAGCCAACTCGTGCGCACCCCGAACGACATGGCTCATCTAAGCATCGAACGGGCCGTCCCGTCCGGGAAAGGCATGCTGCCGGTCGGGTCGCTCAAACATGGGATGTTAGGTTGTTTGGCGTGTCCGGACCCATCAACCCGCCCCAGCGAACGAGCGAACTCGTGGTGCAGCGCATGCAGGAGTTGATCGCAGCCGGTACCTGGCCCCTGGGCGAGCGGATTCCTGCTGAGCCCGAGCTCGTGGCGCAGTTCGGCGTCGGGCGCAACACGATCCGGGAGGCCGCGCGCGCACTGGAACACGCGGGCATGCTCGAGCCCCGGCGGGGCGACGGCACGTATGTGCGCGGCCGGAGCCCACTCGCCGGTGCGATCGCGCGGACCTCCGCGCCGTCGGAGCTCCGCGATCTGCTCGAAGTGCGACGTGCACTGGAGAGCGAGGCCTCGGCCGGTGCGGCCGCCCGGGGCGACGCCGCCGACGTCGAACGTCTCCGCCTGTTGCTGGCGTGCACCGAGGACGCTATGGCCGACGGTGATCTGGATCGATACACCGAGGCGGACATCGCATTCCACGCCGAGCTCGTCGTCGCGTCCCGCAACGCGCTGCTCATCGCGATGTACGACGGAATCGCCGAGGCGATCGCCCGGACTCATCCGTCGGTCTTGCGACGTCCGCTGGCCGAGCAGTCGCACCCGCGCGGTCATCGGGACGTCGTCGACGCGATCGAGCGCGGCGACGCCGACGCGGCGCGCGCGGCGGTGTATGCCTACGTCGACTTCACCGAGGTGTCGGGATGAGTGCGCAGGCGCTGTCCACGCGCGAGAAGTCCGGCGTCGGGGTCATCGTCACCGCGGTCGGAGTGATGCTGGTCGCCGCGAACCTGCGACCGGCCGTGGTGTCCGTCGGACCGCTCATCGGCGTGATCTCCGACGACGCCGGCTTCAGCAGCGCCGTCGCCGGTCTGCTGACCGCGCTGCCGGTGCTGTTCTTCGGGATCTCGGCGCCGGTGGCTCCCCGTCCGGCCAACCGGTTCGGCATCGAACGGGTCATCTTCGGGGCCCTGCTCGTCTTGATCGTCGGCATCCTCGTCCGGCTCATCCCGTCGCCGGCCGCCCTGTTCGGGGGTTCGGCGGTCATCGGCGCCGCCATCGGCACCTGCAACGTCGTACTCCCGGCGCTGATCAAACGCGACTTCGCGCACCGCTCCGGGCTCATGACCGGCCTCTATTCGATGACTCTCTCCGGCGGGGCGGCGGTCTCGTCCGGGGTGAGCGTGCCCATCAACGACGCACTCGGCGGGGACTGGCGGCTGGCGTTGGCCGCGTGGTCGCTGCTCGCGGTGGTCGCCGTGGTCGTCTGGATTCCGCAGCTGCCCCTGGTTCACCGGGTCACCTCGGCGGCGCCGACATCGTCGTTGCTGACGAACCCGATCGCGTGGGCGATCACGGTCTTCATGGGAACGCAGTCGCTGATCTTCTACACGTTCGTGGCCTGGCTGCCGCAGTACCTCGTCGACGACGGCATGTCGCCGTTGCGGGCGGGTGCGGTCCTGGCGTCGGCGCAGGTGGTCGCCCTGATCATGTCGCTGGTCGCGCCGATCGTCGCCGGCCGCTTCGCCGGTCAGCGGGTGGTGACCCTGTCGGTGATCGCGGTCTGCGCCGTCGGCTTCGTGGGTCTGCTGAGTACTGATGTCTGGCCGGGATTCTGGGCGGCCTGTGTGATGGTCGGGCCCGGTTCGTCGATCAGTCTGGCCCTTCTCTTCATGGTGCTGAGCAGCTCGGGATCCGAACAGACGGGCCAGGTGTCCGGGATGGCGCAGTGCGTCGGCTACCTGGCGGCGGCGGCCGGTCCGATCATCATCGGCGGCATCCATGACGTCACCGGCTCGTGGACCCTGGCCATGGCGGTGCTCGGTCTCGTGCTGGTGCCCCAGGCCCTCTCCGTCCTCGGCGCCGCCAAGGACGTCAAGATGACCGGTTGACGAGGTCTGCGCCGGGACCCGGACGATTCGTCGCACAGTCGGTATCGGTCAGCCCTGACCGCTAATCTGTCGCCATGCATTGTGTGGTCGTGGGTGGGGGACTGGCCGGACTGGCGTCGGCGGTCTGGCTGTCGGAGGCGGGGCAACGCGTCACCCTGCTCGAACGTCGGGGTTCGCTCGGTGGGCGCACCATCTCGATGCCGCTGCACGCCGTCGACGACGTGCCCGACAACGGGCAGCACGTCTTCGCCAGCGGGTACGAGCACCTCATGCGCTATCTGGACAGCGTCGGTACGCGGGAGCACGTGGCCTTCCCGGGTCACATGACGGTCCGGATGCCCGGTGGGTCGACGTGCCGATCGGCGTTCACCGGCCTGCCCGGACTGCGGGCCGCACTCGGCGACCTTCCCGGGGTGACCGGCCTCGACCGGTTGCGCACGGCGCGTGCGCAGATCAGGTTGATACGGCAGGCATTTCGGCAACCCGACTGGCTCGACGACGTGACCGCCGACGAATGGTTCCGTCGCATCGGACTGCCGCAGTCGGCCCGGGATGCGTTGTGGGACGGCATCGTCATCGGCCTCACCGGCGACAAGCCCGACATCTCCTCGGCCAAGGTCCCGGCCGATCTGCTCGTCACGGGAGCCCGCCGGGCGCGGGAGACGCGCACGCCGATCTCGATCGGGTATCCCACCGTCGATCTCGACACGTTGTTCATCGACGGCGCCGAGAAGCGCTTCGCCGACGCCGGTGTGGAGGTCCGACACCGTGCGGTGGTCTCGTCGATCGACGTCACCGACGGGACGGTGAGCGGGGTGACGCTGGCCGACGGCGAGAAGATCACGGCCGACGCCGTCATCTGCGCGGTACCGGTGTGGAGCGTGAAGGGTCTGCTCGACCAGGTGCCCGGGCACGAGCGGATCTATCGCGCCGTCGAGAACCTGACCCCCGTGCCCATCGTCAGTGTGAACCTCTATCTCGACCGCTCGATCGGGATGACCGACTGGGGCGAGATCCTCTACGGCGGTGAGGGAGTGCTCGAACAGGTCTGGGACCGCCAGCGCATGCACGGGCGCGAACCACGCGACAACTGCTTCTACTCGACGACGGTGTCGGCGTCCTACGATCTGATCTCGAAGACGAACGCCGAGATCACCGAGATGCAGATGGACATGCTGCGCCGCTACTTCCCGCAGGCGGCGAACGCGCAGGTGGTCCACAGCCACGTGGTCCGGATGCCGAAATCGACCTTCGCGCAACGACCCGGGACCGCCGGCCTCCGCCCAGACCAGCGCACCGAGGTCGACGGCCTCGCCCTCGCCGGTGACTGGACCCGCACCGACTGGACCACGACGATGGAGGGCGCGTGTCAGAGCGCGGCGCGGGCCGTCGACATCATCCTGGAGTTCGCCCGGCTCGGTTGAGTCGAGGACTTTCTCCGCGGCGCATACCAGCATGGTTGCGGGGGTTTGTCGTCCCTGGCAGGGTGCACATATACGGCCGTTTCCCGAAGGGCGTGCAGAACTCCGCGCCGCGGACGCCGTACCTCGCGACGCGTCGTCGTGCGACGGTCGCGCACAACACAATCACCTTGCCTGCCGCCGGGGCAGAACTGCTCCGCGAGCGGCCCGCCGGATGAGGGAAAGGATCGTTGCGATCGTGGTGACTCACAGCAGCCAGAACTCCAGAAGCCGCCGACGTCTCGCCCGGCGCGCAGTCGACGAGCACACCCGTCGACGTCTACCGCACCCGGCTCGCGCAGCGCAGCCAGATCGAACCGCGCCCACACAACACCGTGTGGGGGAGCATGGGAAACCCGGGCCCGCTGTCCGCGCCCGAACTCCGGCACTATGCCGATCGCGGATACCACACGGAGACAAACATTCTCGCGGACGCCGACATCGCCGACTGTCTACGCGAGGTGGAGTCGATCACCGAGCGGCTCGGCGACGACGATCGGGTGATCCGCGAATCGTCGAGCGGGCAGGTGCGATCGCTGTTCGCGGTGCATCAGCTCAGTGATGTCATCGCCGAGATCTGTTCGCGTGAAACGATTGCCGGGGTGGCCCGGCAGATCCTCGACGACGACGTCACGATCCACCAGAGCCGCATCAACCTGAAACCCGGGTTCGCGGGCGGTCCGTTCTACTGGCACTCGGACTTCGAGACGTGGCACGCCGAGGACGGCATGCCCGCCCCTCGTGCGCTGAGCGTCTCGCTGGCCTTGACGCCGAACCACACCACCAACGGTCCGCTGATGATCATCCCGGGTTCGCACCGCCGGTTCGTCAGCTGTGTGGGCGAGACACCTGATGACTACCACCGGCAATCGCTGACGTCGTACCGGCCGCCATTCGGGACACCGGAGGAGGAGGACGTCGCGAGCCTCGCCGACGAACTCGGTATCGACACGATCACCGGCCCCGCCGGGTCCGCTTTGTATTTCGACTCGAACTGCCTGCACGCGTCCGGCGGGAACATCACGCCCTTCCCGCGCAGCAATCTGTTCGTCGTCTTCAACGCGAAATCGAACGCCCTCCAGGCGCCGTTCGGCGGGACCGCGCCACGCCCAGTTCATCTGGCGCACAGGTGAGTTGATAGGGGCGAGCGAGGGGTGGTCGCTCCTCAGAACCCCGTCGACGAGCCCAGGTCCGGGGCCGGCCCGGCGAAGTAGTGCTCACCGTCGAAAATGGCCGGCAGGCCGGCGGCCAGGTATGTGCCGATGCCGGGCTGCTGCAGCTCGGTGAAGAGCGGATTGCGCTGGAGGACACCTGATTCGACGACCTCGTCAAACGTCCGGTAACGCTCCCAGAGCACGGAGGTCTGCGCCAGCGCGGCCTCGACCTCGACAGACGTGTGTCGCGCGAACCACGCCGCGAACAGCGGTGTGAGAACTCCGCGGTGAATGTACCGGTCGTCCTCCCTGGCGAAGTCCGCTCCCAGCGCCCGTTCGACGGCCGCGACCGCCTCACCGGTCCCGGTCATCTCGACCAGACCGCGGAAATGCCGCGGGGTCAGGGCGACGAGCATGAAGCGAGAGTCATCCGCGGTGACGAAATCTGTTCCGTAAGTGCCGTATACGTCGTTCCCGGTGGCCGGTCGGGTGCCGCCACTCAGCTGCGGTTCGGTGAGATAGCCGAGCGTCCCGGCGATCGCGAGAGCGGTGTCCTCCAGGGGCAGGGTGATCTGCGCCCCCACCCCGTTCTGGTCGCGGCGCCGGACGGCGGCCGTGATCGCCAGTGCGGCATAGAGGCCGCAGGCGACATCCCACGCCGGCAGTACGTGGTTGACGACGCCGGCGTAGTCGGTGGGGCCGGTGATCGACGGGAATCCGAGTGCCGCGTTGACCGTGTAGTCGACTCCGGGAGTGCCGTCGGTCCGGCCGAGTAGCTCGAGGGTGATGACGTCGGAGCGCCGCGCGGACAGCGTCTCGTGACTCATCCACGACCGTCCGCCCGCATTGGTGACCAGGATTCCGCCGCCCGGCCCGCTGTCCGTGACGAGATCCTGGATCATCCGCTGTCCCTGGGGGGCACGGAAGTCGACGGTGACGGACTTCTTGCCGCGGTTGAGTCCGGTCCAGTAGATCGAGTTACCGTCGCCGGTGATCGGCCACCGGTTGACGTCGGCGGCGCCGCCGATCGGGTCGACACGGATCACCTCGGCACCGAGCTGCGACAGGGTGAGGCCACACAGCGGTGAGGCGACGAAGCTCGACACCTCCACGACGCGGAGGCCTTCGAGCGGACGGGGATGCGAGCTCATGCGCGGAAACTCCTGACGTGTGGAATGGGGGATACGGCAGGCGATCAGGCCATCAGGACACGGAAGCGCCAGTCGAGGACCTCGCGATCGGAGTCGGCACCGTGTACGACAACGGTGGATCGCAGGCGCAGGAGACCTCCTCCGGTGGCCAGCGGTGTGGCCTCCTCGACGAGGATCGTCGAACCGAGGGTGTCGCCTTCGTGCACCGGTCCGGTGTGATCGCACGAGTCCCAGCCGGTCACCGTCACCAGGTTGGGCAGGGCCCGGTTCGCCTGCGCCAGAGCCAGTCCGATGGTGTGCCCGCCGTAGACCAGGCGTCCACCGGCGGCCGCGCCGGCCACCCGCTCGTCGTGGTGTGTGGCCGCGATGTTCAGCGAGAGTCGGGCGAGTTCCGGTGCGCTGGACACCACGTCGGCGCTGGAGGTGAAGGAACGGCCGGCCAGTTCGGGTGAGAAGTGCTGTCCGCGAGCGGATTCGCGGTAGGTGGCGAGGTCCCATGCGGGGATGACGGGTTCCGGGTCGTGTCCCGGTCCGATGGTGCTCAGGTCATCCGCGTGCCCGGTGCGTCCGGCATCGGCGCCGGGCGACAACGGCAGCATCGCGCAGCGGTAGAAGTCGAGGACGGTGGCGCCGTGCTGATCGGTCGTGACCATGTGCAGCGCGGCGAGACCGGTCGGCGCGCGACCCGGCTTGGATGTGTTCTCGCGCAGCCCGACCACTTCGGTGACGGTCGCCAACGTGTCGCCGATCCGGGGGTGGCTCAGGAACCGCAGGCCGCGGTAGAAGAGGTTCGCCTTCACGTGGTGGGTGGCCAGCGTGGATTGACCGATCGCGACGTCGGTGACCAGGCCGGGATGGGCGAGGACGCCACCCACCACGCGATCCGAGAGATGGGCGTCGAGCGAGAGTCGAAGGCGGTCACCGAGAATCGCTTGGTGCGTCGCGGCGAGACCGGATGTCAACGTAAGCGACGGCGCGTCGTCGAACAACTGTCCATGGGACAGTTCGTCGAAGAACGGGCCGCCCACGGCGACCGGCTCGGACGCGCTCACTCGGACGCAGCCTTGGCGAGGACGCGCCGCGCGGACACGGCGAGCGCCTCGTCGAGCATTCGGCCGTCGAGCTCGGCCGCACCGGCACCCGCGGCGGCTGCCTGCTCAAGTGCGTCGAGCACCCGTCGTGCGTCCTCCACGGCGGCGGCGTCCGGGGTGAAGATGTCGATGGCGGACTGCAGTTGAGCCGGATGAATCACCCAGGTGCCGTCGAAGCCGAGGTCGCGGACCCAGCGCTTGGCGTCGCGGAAGGTGTCGTCGTCGGCGATCGTCAGATGCGGTCCGTCGATGACGTCCACGCCGGCCGCGCGCGCGGCGAGCAACACCGAGTCCTGGACGACGTGCCACGTCCGCATCGGCAGGCCGGGGCTGCGTCCCAATGATGCGGCGAGATCGGCGTAACCGATGAGGACGGCATCGAGCCGGTTTGTGGCCGCGCAGATGGCGCCGGCGTCACGGATGCCGCGCGGTGATTCGAGCAACGCCTGCAGGCGGACCGGCGCTCGGCCGAGCTGCTCGTCGGCCGACCGGAGGTCGGCGGGCCAGTCGGCCTTCGGCAGCACCACCGACGTCAGGTTCGGCATCTGGGCGCGGGCGGCGAGGTCGGCGGCGGCCCAAGGCGTGTCGATCGCGTTGATGCGCAGGGAGATCGCGCGGTCGGAGCCGAACTCGGCGATCAGGTCGGCGGTCGCTGCGCGTGCGGAGTCCTTGTTCGCCGGGGTCACCGCGTCCTCGAGGTCGAGGACGACCTCGTCGGCGATCGAAGCCAGCGCCTTGCGGGCCTTGCGGTCGTCGGAGGCGGGCGCGACCAGGACGGCTCGTCTTCTCTGCACGGTTGCTCCAGGGGTCGAGATCAAATGTGCGGCCATATGTGATGCCGTTCCGGTTGTATCAGACCGCGCCGAGCTATGGGAAGTGTTGACAGGGGCGGCGGGGATCGACAAAATGGCCGTACAAATCTGCCGTAGATCGTAGGGGCACCGTCATGAGCTCGCTTTCCGCCGAAGAGGCTTTTCTGGTCGACACCGTGCGATCCTTCGTCGACCGCGAGGTGAAGCCGTCGGTCCAGGAGGTCGAGCACGCCAACGAATACCCCGAGAAGTGGATCGACCAGATGAAGCAGATCGGGATCTACGGTCTCGCCGTGCCCGAGGAGTTCGGTGGCTCACCGGTGTCGATGCCGTGCTACGCGCGGGTCACCCAGGAACTCGCGCGCGGGTGGATGAGCCTCGCCGGTGCGATGGGCGGGCATACCGTCGTCGCGAAACTGCTGACGCTGTTCGGTACCGACGAGCAGAAGCAGCGCTATCTGCCGCGGATGGCGACCGGCGAACTGCGCGCCACCATGGCGCTCACCGAGCCGGGTGGCGGCTCCGATCTGCAGGCGATGACCACCGTGGCGAAGACCGATGGCGACGAGTTGGTCATCAGCGGCGCGAAGACGTGGATCAGCAACGCACGGCGGTCCGGCTTGATCGCCCTGATGTGCAAGACCGATCCGGGGGCGCAGCCCCGGCACAAGGGCATCTCCATCGTGCTCGTCGAACACGGTCCGGGACTGACCGTCTCGCGCGATCTGCCCAAGCTCGGCTACAAGGGCGTCGAGAGCTGCGAACTGTCCTTCGACGGCTACCGTGCGCCACGGTCGGCGATCCTGGGCGAGGTTCCCGGCAAGGGGTTCGGCCAGATGATGAAAGGGCTGGAGACCGGTCGTATCCAGGTGGCGTGCCGCGCGTTGGGGGTGGCGACCGCCGCCCTGGAGGACTCTCTCGCCTACGCGCAGCAGCGGGAGTCGTTCGGTCAGCCCATCTGGAAGCACCAGTCGATCGGCAACTACCTGGCGGACATGGCCACCAAGCTCACCGCGGCGCGTCAGCTGACCTGGCACGCGGCCGAACAGTACGACCGGGGTGAGCGATGCGACATGGAGGCGGGGATGGCCAAGCTCTACGCCTCCGAGGTGGCGATGGAGATCGCCCTGAACGCCGTCCGCATCCACGGTGGTTACGGGTACTCCACCGAGTTCGACGTCGAGCGATACTTCCGGGACGCGCCCCTGATGATCGTCGGCGAGGGCACCAACGAGATCCAGCGAAACGTCATTGCGGCGCAACTCGTGTCGCGCGGCGGGATCTGAGCGGCACGCCGTCGCCCGGCGGGAGAGTGGGTTCCATGCGCGAGTCCGAGCAGTCCGCACCTGCGTACAAGACGCTGGCCGCGGAACTGCGCGCGCGGATCGTCGCGGGCAGATACGCCGGCGGTGCGCGGCTGCCGACCGAATCCGAGCTCTCCCAGGAGTACGGGCTCAGCCGGCAGACCGTCCGCCGCGCGTTCCTCGAACTCGTGACCGAGGGCTCGGTGTACCGCGTGCCCGGCCGGGGAACATTCGCGACCGAGACCGCGGGTCAGTACCTGCTCCAGCTGGGTTCGATCGAGGACCTCATGAACCTGTCGACGGACACCGAGATGCAGGTGATCGAATCACCCTCGCGCCGCGTGGATCTCGAGGCGGCCGGTCGCCTGAGACTGGACACCGACGTGGTGTACCGCATCGTCTTCCAGCGATTCCACGACGGTGTTCCGTTCGCGGTGACCACCGTGTGGTGGCCGGAGTCGGTCGCACGCCTCGTGATCGACGCCCCGGAAGTCGAGACCGGAGCGCGGAGTGATCACACGATGATCGGCCTGCTGGAACCTCATCTCCTGCACCCGATCGAGGAGTGTGCGCAGTCGATCACCGCCACCATCGCCGATGCCGAGACCGCCGCACGGCTCGGATGCCCGGTGGGGCACACGGTGCTCCGGGTGGACCGGTTGTACACCGATTCACGCGGCCGGGCAGTCGAACTCGCGGTCAGCCACTTCCTTCCCGAGCACTACACGTATCGGGTGACGCTCCGTCGCACCGCCGACCCGCGATCGGAGTGAGCCGGCGCCCTCTGCTCCCCGGCGGGCGCGCCCCTCTGCTCCCTGGCGAGCGCGACCCCCTGCTCCCTATCCGAAAGAACGACATAGCCATTGCTCCCTGAGGTGCGAGGAGCGCAAGCGACGAGCCACGAAGGGCTTGGCGACGTATCTCACCAGGACCCTTCGTGACGGCCTCCGCAAGCTCCGGCCCTCCTCAGGGAGCAGTTGGTGGCTCGCTTCGCTCGCACTTCGAGGAGCAGTGGGCACGCGCCCTCTAACGAAGCGGTACCCCTGTCAGCCCCGAGCCGGAAGCGGTTGCTCCTCCGGCACATTCGACGATCCGCGACGCGAGGGGATGGTCAGTGTGATCGCCATGCCGACGAAGGCGGCAGCCGCGGCGACGAGGAAGCACCAGGTGAACGTCGACTCGTCGGGCACCTCGGTGCCGCCGAGCGAGATCGTGGCACTGGCCAGGATCAGTGCCATCACGGCGGAGGCGACGGTGGTGCCCAGCGAACGCATGAGTCCGTTGAGTCCCACGGCGGCACCGGCTTCGGTGGCCGGCACCGATCCCATGATCAGGGTCGGCATCGCCGCGTAGCCGACACCCACACCGATGGCACACACGATCGAGGCCAGCATCAGCTTCCAGGCCGCGTCCATGAGGAAGAAGGCGAGCAGGTAACCGCATCCCAGGATGGCCGCGCCGATGGCCAGGGTGATCTTGGCGCCGATCCGGTTGATGAGGATGCCCGAGATGGGCGCGAAGATCATCATCATCAGCCCGCCGGGCGCCATCCACAGCCCCGCGGCCAGAAGCGGCTGTCCCAGACCATAACCGGTGGCCTCCGGGAGGCGCAGCAGCATCGGCAGCACGATGGACTGGGCCATCATGCCGAAGCCGATCGCCGCGGCGGCGATGTTGGTCAGCAGGACGGCGGGCCGTGCGGTGGTGCGCAGGTCGACGAGCGGCTCACGCTGTCGCAGTTCGAAGAATCCCCATCCGATCAACACCAGGATTCCGCCGATACCGAGTCCGAGTGTGGCGCCGGACGTCCAACCCCAGTCGTTCGCCTTCGAGACGGCGATGAGGAAGGCGGACAGTCCCACGGCCAACCCGATCGCGCCGGGGACGTCGATGCGGCCGCCCGCGGCGTCGTTCACGCGCGGGACCAGGACGAGGACCGCGACCGTGACGAGGACGCCGAGACCGGCTGCCACGTAGAACAGGGCGTGCCAATCCCAGGTCTGCACGATCCAGGCCGCCAGCGGTAGGCCGATCGCACCGCCGACGCCGAGCGTGGCACTCATTGCAGCGACGGCCATCGAGGTGATCCGGGGCGGAGTGATCTCTCGGATGAGGCTCATACCGACGGGAATGAATCCCATGGCCAGGCCCTGCACGCCGCGTCCGATGATCAGCGGGATGAGCGAATCGCCCAGCGCGCAGATCAGCGAACCGACGGTGAGCAGCACCGCGCTCACCAAGAGGACACGCTGCTTGCCGAACATGTCGCCGAGGCGTCCGGCGATCGGCATGGCCACGGCGGCGGCGAGCAGGGTCGCGGTGATGATCCACGATGCGTTGCCGATCGATGTCCCGAGAAGACGGGGCAGGTCGGGCTGGATCGGGATGATCAGCGTCTGCATCAGCGAGGCGACCAAGCCGCCGAAACACAGCACCACGACGCTGCCGATCGCGCCGGCGGGTGCCTTCTCGACGGCGTCGGACGCGTGGTCGGTCAGCTCGGGCGCGGAACCTCGTACTTGGCTCATGGGGGAGACCTCCTTTGAGGTATGCAGCATACATATGTAATGTACACATGCAAATCGGACAGTAGATTGTCCACGTCGACAGATGGAGGAGAGATGTCGGAGGATCATGCGCCCTGGCAGTCGCCGGTGCATCGTGACCTGGCGCAGGAGTTGCTGCGGATGTCACGGCGTCGCAGCCTGGTGCACCCCGCGGTCGGCCTGGAACGCTCGGCCTTCGCGATCCTCTGGATTCTCTCCGACGGTCGGCCGCGGACGTTGCGGGAGCTGACCGCCGACCTCCAGCTCGAGCAGTCGACGGTCAACCGGCAGGTCAACGCCGCCATCAAACACGGCTACGTCGAGCGGTTCGAGGTCGAGGACTCGTTGTCGAAGTTGATCCGCCCGACCGAGGCCGGGCGAGAGGCGTTCCGGCGCGACGGCCTGCTGCGTGCCGAACGGCTCGAGCAGGTCTTCGCCGATCTGGCCCCGGGCTCGCCGCAGGCCCTGCTCCACGAGCTGCGTGCCTTCAACGACGCCTACGAGCGGACCCAGCACCGGCACGGTGCGGCCGATGAATCCGAGCGCGGGAAAAGGGGATTGGCGTGACCTCGGCCGGCACATACGTGGTGACGGGCTCGGCGTCGGGGATGGGTGCGTCGGTGGCCGCCGCCTTGCGCGCGGACGGTCACACCGTGATCGGGGTCGATCAGCGCGATGCCGACGTCGTCGCCGATCTGTCGACACCCGATGGCCGACGCCGCGCGGCCGACGAGGTCCTCGCCCGATCCGGCGGGCGACTCGATGGGGCCGTGCTGGCCGCGGGCATGGGCCCCGCGGCCGGACGGGAGCGGATGATCGTCGAGGTCAACGTGTTCGGGTTGACCGAGCTGCTGACCGCTTGGCGGCCCGCCCTGGCCGCCGCGGAGAAGGCGAAAGTGGTTGTCTTCGGTTCGAATTCGACGACGGTCACGCCGCTGGTCCCGAAATCCGCCATCCGACGCCTGCTGGCTGGCGACCCCGAAGGGGCCGTCCGGGTGATCCGACGCCGGCGCGGCGTCACGGGCCCGGTGGCGTATGCGTCGTCGAAGATCGCGGTCACGCAATGGTGCCGCCTGCACGGGACGGCGACCGAATGGGCCGGTGAGGGCATCCGGGTCAACGTCCTCGCTCCCGGGCCGGTCATGACGCCGCTGTTGCAGTCGCAACTCGACGGTCCGCAGGCCGGACACGTGAAGTCGTTTCCGGTTCCGGTGCGCGAGTACGGAACTCCCGACCAGCTCGCCGCCTGGGTCATGCTGATGCTGTCACCGGCGGCGGACTTCATGGCCGGCGCGGTCGTCACCGTCGACGGCGGCACCGAAGCCTTGATGCGCGCACGCGACTGGCCCGCTCGGCTGCCCCTCCGGGCCATACCCCGGTTCCTGTGGGCGATGTATCGTGCCCCCGACAAGGGCATGGTCGTCGAGTACTAGAGCCCGGCCCGTTCGAGCGCTTCGTCGAACTCCTCGGAGGCCTGCTTCTCGCTCTTGCCGTCGTCGAGCGCCTGGCGATAGACGGCGAACAGTTCGGCGCCCCGTTGTGCATAAGCCTGCGTCCAGCGCTCGGCGTCGACACGCCAATAGCCGATGACGTCGTAGGACCCGCGGTCCCAGCGGAGGTTTCCGCGGAGGTGCTTGCGCACCGCGCGGGACTCGGCGGCCTCGCCGGCGAACCAGCAGTACGCGCCGGAGGTCGGCAACGTGAGCCCGCAGACCGTGTCGGCGAGCCGGCTCGGCGTGCGTGAGTTGCCGCCGACGAGCGTGATCAGCTCGACATCGCGCTCGGGTAGGTAGGACAGTTCGGTCGGTGCGGGTACCTCGACCACTGCGGTGACCCCGTCGGTCGACGGCAGTTCGTCGAGGATGCGGGCCAGGGCGGGGAGTCCGGCCAGATCGGCGGCGAGGATCAGGCGTTCGACGCCGGCGGGTGGTGCGTACCAGCACCGCGCGTGCGTCATCACCACGTCGTGCCCGGCTTCGGCGCGCTGGGCCCACAGCGTCGCAGGGCCGGCGGCATGGATGACGAAGTCGACGACCATGGTGCCGGCGGAGTGGTCGACCGAGCGGATCGAGTAGTTGCGGCCGTCGGGTGCGGGGTCGGTGTCGTAATAGGCCCACGTGCCGTCGCGATATTCCATATCCGGTGTGACACGCTCGGGGTCGTGTGGGAAGTAGATGCCCACGGCTTCGTCGGCGCCGCCGGGCAAGCCGAGTCCTGGCAGATCGTTGACGTCGAAGACGATGCGACGCAGATTGGGCGTCAGGTCGGCGACGTCGGCAACGCGTGCTCTGGAATAGCCCATGAGGTAACCCTAACCTGAGTCGGGCTGGACCCCGGTTACTAGGATATGCAACCATCGGAGAACTGTCGGTGTGGAGAGGAGTTCGCCCGTGTCGGAACCATCGGTCTTGACGGAGGAGAACGGGTCGGCGCGGTCGCTGATCCTGAACCGTCCGAAGTCCATCAACGCGATCGATCACGAGATGGTCGGCTTGATGGCCGAGCACCTCGCGGCCTGGGCCGCCGATGACGCGGTCGAGGCCGTCGTTCTCTCCGGCGCCGGTGAGCGGGGCCTCTGCGCCGGTGGCGACATCGTCGCCATCCATCGCGACGCGTCCGCGTTGAGCGGTAATCCCGAGTCGACCGATCGTGACGCAGAGCAGTCGCCGTCGGCGAGGTTCTGGTTCGACGAATACCGTCTGAACGCGCTGATCTCGGGCTATCCCAAGCCGTATGTCGCGATCATGGACGGCATCGTGATGGGCGGCGGTGTCGGGGTCTCCGCGCACGGCGACATCCGCATCGTCACCGACCGCACGAAATTCGCGATGCCCGAGGTGGGTATCGGCTTCGTGCCCGATGTCGGTGGTACGCATCTGCTTTCGCCCGTTCCGGACGGGCTCGGAACCTACGCCGGCCTCACCGCCGGTCACCTGCGCGGCGCCGACGCCATCGCGATGGGTCTGGCCGATCACTACGTCCCGTCGGAGTCGCTGCCGGCGTTCCTCGCCGCGATCGGCGAGTCGGGAATCGAGGCGGCACTGTCCGCGCACGCCGTCGACGCGCCGGCCTCCGAACTCGCCGAACATCGCGGATGGATCGCGGAAGCGTTTGCGGCCGATACGGTCTCGGAGATCGTCGAACGATGCCGCGCGGTGGGCTCGCCCTTCGCGGACAAGACCGCCGACGCAATCGAGGCGAAGAGCCCGACTGCACTGGCCGTCACCCTGCGTTCGCTGCGCGAGGCAGCCGGCGACGCGACCCTGGAGGACACCCTGATGCGCGAGTATCGCGTGTCGGTGCGTTGCCTGCTGCATCCCGACATGGCCGAGGGCATCCGCGCCCAGGTCATCGACAAGGACCGCGATCCGAAGTGGGCCACGTTCTCCGAGGACGCCGTGGACGCCTTCTTCGCGCCGCTGCCCGACGACCTCACGTTCCCGACCGTCTGACCGAGACCTTCCCCGGGTGGGAATCAGCCCGTAACATCCCGCCCGTCACCGAACCGAAAGAGGACTGACCGTGACCGAACACCAGACCATCATCGTCGAGACCAGCGGCCGGGTGGGCATCATCACCCTCAACCGCCCCAAGGCACTGAACGCCCTCAACACCGAGCTGATGAACGAAGTGGTCGGTGCCGTCCGGGAGTTCGACGTCGAACAGGGGATCGGCGCCATCGTGATCACCGGCTCGGAGAAGGCGTTCGCCGCGGGTGCCGACATCAAGGAGATGTCGTCGAAGTCCTACGCCGACGTGGTCAACGAGCAGTTCTTCGGTGCCTGGGATGAGCTGTCGCGGGCGCGCACGCCGATCATCGCCGCCGTCACCGGCTACGCCCTCGGCGGCGGCTGCGAGCTCGCGATGCTGTGCGACACCATCATCGCCGGCGACAACGCCGTCTTCGGTCAGCCCGAGATCAACCTCGGCGTCATCCCCGGGATCGGCGGCTCGCAGCGTCTCACCCGCGCCGTGGGCAAGGCCAAGGCGATGGACATGGTGCTGACCGGCCGCCAGATGAAGGTCGACGAGGCCGAACGCCTCGGCCTCGTCTCGCGCGTCGTGCCCAAGGAGGACTGCCGCGCCGCCGCCATCGAGGTCGCCGAGGTCATCGCCTCCAAGTCGCTGATCGCCTCCGCTGCCGCCAAGGACGCGGTCAATCGCGCCTTCGAGTCGAGCCTCGTCGAGGGTGTCCGCGCCGAGCGCGCGCTGTTCTACTCCACGTTCGCGACCGACGACCAGACCGAGGGCATGGCCGCCTTCGTCGAGAAGCGGGACCCGAACTTCACCCACCGCTGATCCGAGACATTCGCAAACCCACCGTTTTCGGCATTCCCACCCCCTGTGTGGTGGGTGGATATACCGAAAAGGGGTGGGTTTGCGGCGTTCAGGAGAGGGTGCGCAACACCGCCAGGACCCGGTCGACGAGCGGGGACTGGCGCCCGTCGGGGAACGCGACGGCCAGTTCGACCTCGTCGTCGGTGTCGAGCGGGCGGTAGACGACGCCGGGTATACCGAGCGCTGAGGTGGGTTCAGGGACCAGGGCGACCCCCACCCCCGCGGCGACGAGTGTCACCAGCGTCGACGTCTCCTCGACCTCGTGCCGGATGCGCGGGACGAATCCCGCGCGTCCGGCGGCCGCCGACAGGACCCCGTGCATGACCGACTTCCCGCTGCCCGCGTGCACGATGAAGTCGTCGCCGCCCAACAGCGCGAGGTCGACGGGCGTATCCGATGCGCCGTGGGCGAGCGGATGATCGTGGGGCAGTGCCACGATGAGGCGATCGCTGCGGATCGACTCGACCCGCAGTCCGGTGGTGTTGATGGGCATGCGAAGTAAGGCAAGGTCGATGTCCCCGGACTCGAGCGCGGCGATCTGGGCCGGTGCCAGCATCTCGCCGCGAACGTGGACGTCCACATCGGGCAGTTCGTCGCTCAGTGCGCGCACGAGCGCGGGCAACAGCGAGTAGGTGGCCGAACCCACGCACCCGATCGCGAGGTTGCCCTGCCGCCCGTCGGCGATCCGTTGCGCCTGCCGGGCGGCGGCGTCGACCGAGTCCAGGATCGCGACGGCTCGCTGCAGGTAATCCGCACCTGCCGGGGTCAGCTCGACACGACGCGTCGACCGGACCAGCAGTGCGACACCGAGCTCGTCCTCCAGCTGGCGGATCTGCTGAGACAGCGGTGGCTGGGCCATGTGGAGCCGCTCGGCGGCCCGGCCGAAGTGCAGCTCCTCGGCGACGGCGCGAAAGTAGCGCAGGTGTCGCAGTTCCATGGAGTCAGTCTAGAGCGTTGATATCTGCTCCATATCAAATGCCGAGATACGGATACTTCTGCATATCGCTGCGGGTTCCTAGGGTGGACTCATGGCTTCTCTCATCACGGACTCGGGTACCGACATCGTCGTCTGTTCGCCCCTGCGGACCCCGGTCGGGCGCATGGGCGGGGCGCTGTCGACCGTGCCCGTCACCCGCCTGGCCACCGACCTCCTTCGCGACCTCGTCCGACGCACCGGACTCGAGGAGGGTGATGTCGACGACGTGATCCTCGGGCAGGGTTACGCCAACGGCGAGTCGCCGGCGCTCGGTCGCATCGCGGCTCTGGACGCCGGTCTCGGAGTCGGCGTACCGGGGATGCAGATCGACCGTCGCTGCGGTTCCGGGTTACAGGCGATCCTGACCGGGGCGTCGATGGTCGCGACGGGCGGTGCGCGCCTCGTCGTCGCCGGTGGCGCCGAGTCGATGTCGACCGTCGAGCACTACGCGCTGGGTCTGCGGTCGGGGGTCAAGCAGGGCGGAGTGGAACTCCGCGATCGCCTCGACCGCGGGCGTCTGACCGCGGGCGGCGAGTCACACCCGGTTCCGGGCGGGATGATCGAGACCGTCGAGAATCTCCGTGCGCGGTACGGCATCTCGCGGACCGAGCAGGACGAGTTCGCGGCCCGATCCCACGAACGGGCGATCGCGGCGCACGACAGCGGCCGCTTCACCAGCGAGTTGGTGCCCGTCACCATCCCGGGCCGACGCGGCCGTACGGACACCGTCGTCGACCGCGATGAGCACCCGCGAGCGGACGCGACTGCGGAATCGCTTGCAGCGCTGCGTCCCATCAGGCTCAAGATCGACGCCGAGTCGACGGTCACGGCCGGAAACGCCTCGGGCCAGAACGACGGTGCGGCCATGGCCGTGGTCACCACGCGCGCCGAGGCGGAGCGGCGCGGACTCGAACCCCTTCTCGCCCTGCGTTCGTGGGCCGTCACCGGTTGCGAGCCCGAGGTGATGGGAATCGGCCCCGTCGGTGCCACCGCCGCCGCACTGGACCGCGCAGGGCTCACTCTGAACGAGATCGACCTCATCGAACTCAACGAGGCCTTCGCCGCCCAGGTGCTCGCCTGCCTGGCGGAGTGGAAGGTCGACCCGACCGATGAACGACTGAACCCCAACGGGTCCGGGATCTCGCTGGGTCATCCCATCGGAGCCACCGGCGCCCGCATCCTCGCCACCGCGGCCTACGAGGCGCGCCGGCGCGACGCGCGATTCGTCCTGGAGACGATGTGCATCGGCGGCGGACAGGGACTCGCCGCGATCTTCGAGGCGACCCGATGAGCGCGCAGGTCCACGCCGTCGTCACCGGACGTCCCGACGGACCGGCGGTCGTACTGTCCAACTCGCTGGGTTCGACGCATCGGATGTGGGATTCGCAGGTCGCCGCGCTCGAAGAGCGATTCCGCGTGGTGCGCTATGACACCCGAGGGCACGGCGATTCGCCGGTGCCGCCGGGGCCGTACTCGATCGACGAGCTGGCCGACGACGTCATCGCGCTGCTGGACCGCTTCGACATCGAACGAGCACACCTCGTCGGGCTGTCGCTCGGCGGGATGACCATGATGCGCGTCGCCGCACGCAATCGCGAACGAGTGGATCGGCTGGCCCTGCTGTGCACGGCGGCGTATCTGCCACCGGCGCAGGGCTGGACGGACCGTGCCGCACTCGTGCGCGCCGACGGCACCTCGGCGGTCGCCGCGGCCGTGGTCCAGCGGTGGTTCACTCCTGGCTACCTCGCCGCGAACACCGAAGCCCGACAACAGTTCGAGGCCATGGTCGCCGCCACTCCCGCCGAGGGATACGCGGCCTGCTGCGAGGCGATCGCCGCCATGGATCAGCGATCCGACCTGTCGTCGATCATCGCGCCCACACTGGCGATCGCCGGTGCCGGCGACCCGGCCACCCCGCCGGATCTGTTGCGCGACATCGTCGATGCCGTGCCGAACGGCCGCCTGCTGGTGGTCCCGGACTCGGCCCACCTGGCCAACGCGCAACAAGCCGACACCATCACTCCCGCACTCATCGAACATCTGGAGCAGCAATGAGCACTCGCGACAGTGCCGCCACGGAGACGGTCGTCGACCGGCCCGGCGGCCCGATCAAACTCTCGGCGTCGGCCGCCGATGCGGTTGCCGACATCCCCGACGGTGCGAGCATCGCGGTCGGCGGCTTCGGGCTGGCCGGGATTCCGGGCTTCCTGATCGACGCGCTCCTCGAGCAGGGCGCGGCGAACCTGACCATCGTCTCCAACAACTGCGGGGCCGACGGCGCCGGCCTGGGGCTGCTGCTGGAGGCCCGCCGTATCGACCGGGTGGTCGCGTCCTACATCGGCGAGAACAAGGAGTTCGGGCGACAGTTTTTGTCCGGCGAGGTCACCGTCGAACTCACGCCTCAGGGCACCCTCGCCGAACGCATGCGCGCCGGCGGAAGCGGGATCGGGGCGTTCTTCACCCCCACCGGCGTCGGTACGCTCGTCGCCGAGGGCGGGCTGCCCTGGCGCTACCATTCCGACGGCACCATCGCGGAGGCGTCGCCGCCCAAGGAGGTGCGGACCTTCCACGGTCGGGACATGGTCCTCGAGGAGTCGATCGTCACCGACTACGCACTCATCCGGGCCGCGGTCGTCGACACTGACGGCAACTGCCGATTCCACGCCGCCGCACGTAATTTCAACCCACCGGCGGCGATGGCCGGGCGCATCACCATCGTCGAGGCGGAGAAGGTGGTCGAGGTCGGCGAGCTCGGACCCGACGAGATCCACCTGCCCGGCATCTTCGTGCAGCGGATCGTCGAACTCGCCCCGGAGCAGGTCGCGCGCAAGGGGATCGAGAAGCGCACCGTCCGTGAACGTCCCACCGCATCGCCGTCAGCCTAGGAGTGTCGACATGACCTGGACCCGTACCGAGATGGCCGCCCGCGCCGCGCGCGAACTCACCCCCGGTGACTACGTCAACCTGGGAATCGGTCTGCCCACCATGATTCCCGACCTCATGCCGGACAACTCCGGCGTCCACCTGCACGCCGAGAACGGCATCCTCGGCGTCGGACCGTTTCCCTACGACGACGAGGTCGACCCCGACCTCATCAACGCCGGCAAACAGACCGTGTCGGTGCTGCCCGGGGCGTCGTACTTCGATTCGGCCACGAGCTTTGCGATGATCCGCGGCGGCCACGTCGACGTCGCGGTCCTCGGTGGCATGCAAGTCGCGATGAACGGCGACCTGGCCAACTGGATGGTCCCGGGTGCCCTCGTCAAGGGCATCGGTGGCGCCATGGACCTCGTCAACGGCGCCGGCCGGGTCATCGTGCTGATGGACCACGTCACCAAGAAGGGTGACCCGAAGCTGCTCGAGGGCTGCGCGCTGCCGCTGACCGGCCGCGGCGTGGTGAGTCGCGTGATCACCGACCTCGGTGTGTTCGACGTCGCCGGAACGGGATTCGACGTCGTCGAGTTCGCCCCGGGCGTGGCCCTGGGGATGGTCGAGGACCGGACCGGTGCGCCGGTCACCGACCGCACCGCCGCCTACGCGACGGCCGGAGCATAGATCGCCTGCAGGTACACACGCACGGTCGACGGAGTCTGACGCACGGTCGACGTCACCGGCGGGTGGCTGCGAGTTCGGCGCGGGACCGCACACCGAGCTTTGCGTAGATCCGGGTCAGGTGGTACTGCACCGTCTTCGGTGAGATGTAGAGCTCGGCCGCCACCTCCCGGTTCGACAGGCCGCGCGCGACAAGGGCGGTCACTGCCTCCTCCTGCGGAGTGAGTTCGGCGGTACCCTTTGTGGCGGTGTGGTTCTCACCACGCGACGTCGCGAGACCGCCCGCCTTCAGTTCGCGTTCACAGCGTTCGACGTAGGTGGTCGCGCCGAGTGACAGATACAGGTCGCGGGCAGTCCCGATGACGGCGTCGGCGACCCGGCGCTTGCCCGCACGTCGCAACGTCTGGCCGTAGGCGAAGTTCACCCGCGCCTGGTCGTAGCGCAGGCCGAGACCGTCGAGGAGTTCGATGCCCTCCTCGAAGGTGCGTCGTGCTCCGTGGATGTCACCGGTCGCACCGAGGTGGCGGCCGCGTGCGTACTTCATCCGGGCGGCCGACGACCGGTGGCCCCGTTCGGCGGACCGGATCTCGTAGCGTCGCAGCAGATCGTCGGCGGCCTCGTGCCGTCCCTCGAGGACCAGTGCGTTGGCGAGGACGTCGACCCACGGCCACAGGCCCGGCTCGGACAGGGCCGGGACGGACTCGGCCATCGCGACGAGCGGCGTCAGTATCCGCCGGACCTTGCCGTAGTCGGCTGCGGCCTCCGCCAGTCGGGCCCGGGCCAGCAGGTCCGGTATCCGCATGATCTCGTAGTCGCCGATGGAGGTGCTGCTCTGCGCGATACTTCCATGCGCGTCCTCCCAGTTCCCGCGCAGCGAATAGATCTGGCTCGCAGTCCAGTTGAGCAGGGGTGTGGTGAGCGCGATGCCGCTGTTGCGGGCGAGCGCGCGGCCGGCCTCGACGCCGCGCAGCGCATCGTCCCAGTCGCCGGTGAGGAACTGGACCCGGGCGAGCCAGGCCAACGCCCACAACGTGATCCGAGTGGACCCGCCGAGCTGTGCCATCGACACGGCGGTTTCGAGATCGGTACGCGCCGCGTCGATCTCGTCGAGGCCGAGTTCGAGCCAACCGCGACCTATGATCGCACGCTGCGCCTGCGCGCCGTATCGAACCCGTTCCGACACCGTCTCGTACTCGGCGCGTGCGGCATCCGGGTGTCCCGACCAGGCCAGTCCGAGTCCACGGATGACGGCGGCCTCCACTCGGGCGGCCGATCCGGCGTCGGCCATCGCGTCCGCGCGATCGGCCCAGTCCACCAACTCGGTGCCCTGGCATCGGACCAGGTTGTGCAGGACGAAACGTTGCGCGATCAGGGCGGCGACATCGGGTTCCCGCTCGACGTTGACGATCGCCCACGCCCGGTCGAGACGCAGCTGTGCCTCCGCCGACCGGCCCCGCAGGATGGCGAGGTACGCCAGGGTCGCATTGCGCAGCGGTGTCTCGCGCAGGCTTTCCACGGTCGGTACGAGGGCGCCGGCACCGGTGCAGTCGCCCGCGGCGAGAAGTGAATCGACCGCGAGCGTCACCCGAGTGTCGCGCTGCAACGGATCGGGGGTGAGCCGGCCCGCCTGCCCGTACAGCCCGGCGGCCTCGGCCCACGCACCGTCGGCGCCGCGGGCGCGTGCCAGATCGGTGAGGGCGTCGGCGAGGGCGGCGTCGACCGTCGAGGTGGCCGCGACGCGGTGATGGAGCTGTCGGGCAGGGTCGTCGACGAGGTCCGCGGCCCGACGGTGGGCGTCGCCCACGGTCTTCATGCCGAGGACCTCGAGGACGGCGGCCCGCACCAGGGGTCCGGCGAGACGCGGTTGCGCCTCCGCGGGTGTCAACGCCCTGTCGTCCGTCACCAGACCGGTTGCCTGCGCGTCGTCGATCGCGGCCAGGGGGTCGGTGATCCCGGCGAGTGCGACTGCAGTGGCGAGAGGCTCGGCGGGGTCGAGGATCGCGAGCGCTTCGATGAGCGCGCGAGCCGAGGTGCCGTTGTCCGGCAATCGTTTCCGCACCATCGCGACGACGTGGGCCGGCGCAGGCAGTCCCACGCCGGTGCGGGACCAGGTGCCTGGCGGGACCTCGTCGAGCAGGGCCACGATGTCGCGGGGATTCCCGCCGGTGTGCCGGGCCAGTTCCTCCCGCATCGCCGGGTGCAGCACGATGCCGCGCTGCGCGGCGAGGTCGGCAGTACCCGTTGGGTCCAGGCCGTCGAGTCGTAGCTCGTCGAGTGCGTTGCCGACGAGCCGGGCAACCGGCCGAGACATGGTGAGGACGACCAGGATTCGGCGATCCCGGTGTTCTCGGGTGAGTGAGACCAACGCCTGCAGTGACTCCTCGTCGGCGAGGTCGGCGTCGTCGACGGCGATGAGTCCGGCGGTGTCGCCGGGCACCTGGGTCGATGACTCTGCAGGCGTGGTGACCGCCGCGAGTAGTGCGTCGAGCAGGTCGTCCGGGGTCGGGTCGGCAGCGGTCGCGGGTGTGGCGTCGGGCCGGTCCTGTACCAGCTGCCGGATGAGTGCGCCGGGCGTGTGCGCTCGCCACGGTGAGACCGCGGCCCACAACGTGGAACCGGTTGTCGGAGCAGACAGTCGCCGCCGGACCAGGTGCCTCAGCAGCGTCGACTTGCCGATTCCGGGATCTCCCGTGACGGCCAGAAAGCCCGACTCCGACACGGCGTCGAGCCGCGAGAAGAGCAATTCGATCTCGCGGTCGCGGCCGACGCACCCGCCGGTGACCATCATCGGTCCATACTAGTCAGCAGCTCAACCCTGATCGCCGCCGGCGACGGGCAGCACGGTCCCGGTGATGTACGACGCCTCGTCGGAAGCGAGAAAGCAGATGGCGGCCGCCTGCTCGTCGAGGGTGCCGTACCGGTGCAGCGACGACGACGCGATCGTCTGGTCGATGTGGGCCTGATACCACTGTGACTCGATCTCGTTGCGCGGCTCCGGTGTACCGCGTGAGATCCGACGCGGCGGTGCCTCGGTGCCTCCCGGCGCCGTGGCGACCACTCGGATGCCGTCGTCGGCGTACTCCATCGCCAATGACGCGGTCAACGCGTTCACCGCACCCTTCGCCGCCGAGTACGGGATCCGGTGAATGCCTCGCGTCGCCGCCGAGGAGACATTGACGATCACCCCGCCCCCGGCGCGTGTCATCGACGGCAGAACCGCCCGGCACGCGTACAGCGTCGTCATCAGCGACCGGTCGATCTCGGCCCGGATCTGCTCCTCGGTGAACTCGACGAACGGTTTGAAGTTGATGGCGCCGCCCACGTTGTTGATCAGCACATCCACCCGACCGTACGTGGACAACGCCTGCCGGATCACCGACTCGGCGCCGCCGAAACCCTCCAGATCGGCGATGGCGGCTGCCGCGCCGGGACCGTTCGCTTCGAGATCGCGGGCCACCTCGGCGACCAGTTCCGATCGGTCGGCGAGGACGACCTTGCCGCCCTCGGCGCTGATTCGCCGGGCGGTCTGCTCGCCGATCCCCTGCGCGGCACCGGTGATGACGACGACCTTGCCGGCGAACCGGCCCGGGGTGACGAAACGCGTTCGACGCGAAACCAATTCGTCGGCCATCGCTCGGCGCATGGTCTCCTTCGACCGGTCGGCATGTGCGGTGATGAGTGCTCGTGCCGCGTCGTGGTCCCCGGCCTCGAACGCCGAGACGATTTCGATGTGGTCCTGCGCGCACAACGGGTGACACCAGGTCGCGTTCCGTAGCACCTCACTCATGCGGCCCTTGACGCCGAGCGCCTTGTAGGCCTCGAGCAGGTGATCGTTACCGGTCTGGGCGAAGAGATAGTCGTGGAACGCGGCGTTGGTCTCGGTGTACTCCGCGGCATCGACGAAGCGATCACCGTCCACGTACGGCACCGTGGCGTCGGCGAGCAGACGGTAACCGGCCAACTGTTGCGTGGACAAGCGCCCGAACGTCAGCTCGAGTGCGCCCAGTTCCAGGGCGGCCCGGGCCTCGAACAGGGCGTCCCACTCGTGAATCGCCGGATGCTCCTCGCCGATCTGGTAGCCCTGCGAACCGACGACTGCCGGTCCCGCCACGGTGTCCCCGACGGTGGGCGTTTCGGTCGCCACCGCGGGAACCGCTTCGTGCAGCGGTTCCAGGCTCGACGGCGCGAACACCTCCTGCCCGGCGATCGACCGTGCCGGACCCGCCGGATGCGACGCCGTCGGTCGCAGCAACCCCGCATCGGAGTCCAGTCCGCGGTCATCGGATTCGCTGTGCCACAGCGGCTGTCCCGCGATGCGGGTCAGCGAGTCGTCGGCGCCAACGGCCGGCCGGGTGCCCGACCACGACGCGAGATCGGCGGCCGGAAGGGTCTGCTGACCGGCGATCGACCGGGCGTCGGACGCCACGATGATCGGGTCGTCGGCGTCCGGCGCGGGCGCCGGTCTCGCCTCCGGCGCCGCCACCGGGGCGGCTTCGTCGCTGAGCGCCTCGGTCTCCTGGACCGTGCCGGTCTCGGCACCGGCCTCCGGACGCGCCGCGAGCGCGAACTTCTCGTAGTAGAAGCCCGTCGGCGCGATGCCGGCCTGGGCGACGTGCTTGCGGACCGACTCCACCATCGGCGGCGGACCGCACAGGTAGATCGCGACATCCCCGTCGTACAGATGGGCCGGCTCGATCAGGCTCATCACGTAGCCCTTGTTGACCGCGGAACTCGCCGGGTCCGAGACACAGTGGTCCCACGTCAGACCGGGCAGCTGCTCGGCGAAGAACTCGATCTCGTCGAGGGCAACCAGATCGGTGTCGGTGGACACCCCGTAGATGAGATGGACCTTGCGACGGCTGTTGTCGGCGTGCAGCTTCCGCAACATCGACAAGATCGGCGCGAGGCCGGTGCCGCCGGCGAGCAGCAGCACGGGGCGGGTGGCCTCGCGCAGGAAGAACGATCCGTGCGGACCGGTGAACGCGATCTCCTCGCCGCGCGCGGCGCGGTCGGTCAGGTAGGTCGACATCGCGCCGCCGGGACTCAGCTTGATGAGGAAGATGAGACGGTCCTCGTGCGGGCCGTTGGCAAACGAGTACGACCGGGTCACCGGGGTGCCCTCGCCGTCGTCGCTGCCGGGGATCTCGATGTTGACGTACTGTCCGGGCAGGAACGCCAGCTCCCCGCGGTTCTCGATCCGGACCTCGAGACGCATGGTCGAGTCCGAGAGCCGATCGAGTTCGACGATGGTGCCGGTGAAACGGGACGCCTGGGTCTTGGCGACATCGGAGGTCGCCGGGATCTGCAGCACGAGATCGGACTTGGGTTTCATGCAACAGGGGAGCGCATAGCCCGCGGCGGACTCGTCGTCGGAGAGCGCGTCCTCGATGTATACCCCGCCGTCGAAATCGCCGAACTCGCAGAACGACTTACACGTTCCACAGGCCCCGTCGCGGCAGTCCAGCGGGATGTTGATCCGCTGACGGTAGGAGGCGTCGGCGACGGTCTGATCCTCGCGGCACGAGATGAACCGCGTGACACCGTCTTCGAAGGACAGCGCCACCCGATGGATGGTGGCCTCGCCGTCGGGGGCGCGCAGGTCGGCGCCGAAGCCGTTGTCGGTGGTGACAGTCATGGACGGGTCCTAGAAGTGGTAGATGTCCACCACGTGGTGGATGTAGTCGTTCTTCAGCACGATCGTCTTGCGCCGGATCAACGGCTGCTCGCCGGAGAAGTCGATCGTGTAGAAGGAGGTCCCGTAGTACGGGTCCACCGTGTTGTACTGGAAATACATGGTGTGCCAATTGAACCGGACGTCGACGAGATCACCGCGCCGCTCGATGACGTCGACGTTGCCGATGTTGTGGCTCGTCCGGGGTTCGGGCAGTGAGGTCGCCGACGACCGCTCGGTGCGGATGCGGAAGACCCGGTCCTCGAGGCCGCCCTTGTTGCCGTAGTAGATCAGCGAGATCTCGCGGTGCGGGTTCTCGGTGAGACGATCACGGTCGTCCCAGGCCGGCATCCAGTACACGACGTCGTCGGCGTAGCAGTCGAGCCACTTCTCGAATTCGCGGTCGTCGAGGTAGCGGGCCTCGCGGTACAGGAACTGCTCGATCATGTTCTGGGTGATGAGCGTTCCGCCGGTGGATGTGCCCGACCCGGCGGGATCGACAGCGGCGGAATTGGTCTCAGCGGTGGTCATGGTGCTCTCCTTCAGGGCGGTGGGCTGGGCGGCGGTCTACTGGGCTGGGGCCGCTGCTTGTTCGGCCGCCGCCTCTTCCTTCGCGGCAGCTGCGCGCATCCGCTCGAGCCAGTAACCGTGCTGGACCGGGTAGAGCCCCTCGTCCTCGTTCTTGACGCCGGCCGAGATGACCCCGGTCATGCCCAGCGATTCGGCGACGGGATCGGGACCGGTGAGCCAGTGCTCGGCACCGCGGCTCATGTCGTTCCACGGCGCGGCTTGCGCCCGGAACGTGAGCTGGCACGACCGAAACTCCTCGAGGTCGTCGGGAGTCGCCATTCCGGACGCATTGAAGAAGTCCTCGTACTGGCGGATGCGGTGAGCCCGCGCGGAGTCGCTCTCACACTTGGGCGCGATGCAGTAGATCGTCACCTCGGTCTTGTCCGGCGCGATCGGACGAAAGTGGCGGATCTGCGTCGAGAACTGGTCCATCAGATAGACATTCGGGTACAGACACAGGTTGCGCGACCCCTTCACCATGAACTCGCCCTTGGCGTCGCCGTGGATCTCCTTGAGCTGCTCCAGCGAATCCCACAGCGGCCGGTCCTGCGGGTTGGCCGCCCATGTCCACAGGCACAGATGACCGTTGGGGTAGGACCAGTAGCCGCCGCCGGACTTCCCCCAGCCGCCGGCGTCGAGTGCCTTGGTGTCGTTCGTCGACTCACCGGTGCCGCGACGAGACGTGGTGGCCGCGTAGTTCCAGTGGGTGGCGGTGACGTGGTAGCCGTCGGCCCCGTTCTCCGCCTGTACCTTCCAGTTCCCGTCGAAGGTGTACGTCGATGCGCCGCGCAGGACCTCGAGTCCGTCGGGGGACTGGTCGACGAGCATGTCGATGACGACGCGGGTGTCGCCGAGATGGTCGGCGAGCGAACTGACGTCGTCGTTCAGACTGCCGAACAGGAAGCCGCGGTAACTGTCGAAGCGGGCGACCTTGGTCAGGTTGTGCGAGCCGTCGACGTCGAAGGTGTCGGGGTAACCGGCCCCATCGGGATCCTTGACCTTCAGAAGGGTCCCGTCGTTGCGGAACGTCCAGCCGTGGAACGGGCAGGTCAGTGTCATCCGGTTGTCGGTCTTGCGCCGGCAGATCATCTCGCCGCGGTGCGCACAGGCGTTGATCAGGCAGTGCAACTCGCCGTTCTTGTCGCGGGTGATGACGACGGGCTGCCGGCCGATGTAGGTGGTGAAGTAGTCGCCAGGCTCGGGGACCTGGCTCTCGTGAGCGAGATAGATCCAGTTGTCCTCGAAGATGTGCTTCATCTCCAACTCGAAGATGTCCTCATCGGTGAAGATCCGCCGGTTGGCGCGGTAGACACCGGCGTCTCGGTCGTCGACGACCGCGTCGCCGAGGACCGAGTTCACATGGTTCAAGTGTTCCGATACGGACGCGGTCATGGTCGTATACCTCCAGAGAGTGGGCTGCTCTCTGCACTGTGGCAGCACGTGGCGGCGATCACACCCGGGCAATTGCCAGTCCTGGCCAAGCAACCTATTGATCGATGGCGTCGATCAATCGACGCAATTTGTGTCTTTGTCATGTATGGATCGACGCTCTACCGTGAGACGTGTCCGCGGTCACAACCGCGGTGTCGATCAGTACGAGACGAGGCGGGTCATGGAGCTACGGCACTTGCGGTACTTCGCCGCCGTGGCCGACACTTGTCATTTCGGGCAGGCGGCGGAGTCGTTGCACGTGGCACAGCCCGCGCTGTCGTACGCAATCCGCCAGCTCGAGGCCGAGCTCGACGTCACCCTGTTCACGCGGACCACCCGTCAGGTGTCGCTCACCCCGGCCGGGCAGTACCTCAGGGCCCAGGCCGAGCGAATTCTCGCCGGCGTGGACGAAGCCGTGGACGGCGTGCGTCGGATCGCCGCCGGCCGCAGCGGCCTCGTCCGGGTCGGTATCACCGGTATCGCCGCGTTCTCCCATCTGCCTCGCATCGCGCGGGTCGTCAAGCGGGAGTTGCCCGATGTGGATCTTCGTATCCAGTCGGACATGCTCACGCCGGGCCAGTGCGACGCCCTGCGCGCCGGCACCCTCGACCTCGGGATCCTGCGCCCGCCGGCGATCGGGGAGCACATCGACACGACGGTCATCGATGTCGAGCCGATGGTTCTCGCGGTGTCGGTCGATCACCGACTGGCCGCCGAGCCCGTGGTCTCCGTCGCCGACCTCCGCCATGAGCCGTTCGTGCTGTACGACAGCCGGGACTCCGCCGTCAACGACGCCGCAATACGGACTTGTCGCGCAGCGGGTTTCGTTCCCCACCGGGCGCACCAGGCGCCGGGTACCGCGGTGTTGCTGGCCCTGGTCGCCGCCGGGCTGGGGGTCGCCGTGCTCCCGGCCTCGGTACGGTCACTTCCGCTCGACGGTTTGGTGGTGCGCGACCTCGTCGATGCCGACACTGTCGAGGTCGCACTCGCCTGGCGATCGGGTTCCGACGACCCGGTCGTCACCGCGGTCGCCGACGTCATCGCCGCTGCCTTCGCCGATTCTGCCTTCGCCGATTCCGCCGCCGCAGAGTCGCGCGACACCCAGTTGCCGACCACCGTTCCGTGAGGACCCGACTGGGTGCTCGATCTGGAGAGAAACCGTGAAAATCACCGCTGTGGAGGCAATTCCGTTCGCCATCCCGTACGTGAAGCCGCTGAGGTTCGCCTCCGGCGAGGTGCACGCCGCGACCCACGTGCTGGTCCGGGTGCACACCGACGCCGGCGTGGTCGGCGTCGCCGAGGCGCCGCCCCGCCCGTTCACCTACGGCGAGACCCAGGACGGCATCATCGCCGTGATCAAGGGCATCTTCGCGCCCGCGGTCGTCGGCCTCACCTTGCTCGAGCGTGAGGTGGTCACCGCCCGGATGGCTCGCACGGTCGGCAACCCGGCCGCGAAATCCGCTGTGGACATGGCGATCTGGGATGCGCTGGGCAAGGTCCTGGGGTTGCCCGTGGGGGACATGCTCGGCGGTTACACCGACCGGATGCGCGTCAGTCACATGCTCGGTTTCGCCGAGCCGGCCGCGATGGTCGCCGAAGCCGAGAAGATGGTCGACATCTACGGGATCCGCACCTTCAAGGTGAAGGTCGGACGTCACCCGGCATCCCTCGACACCGCGGTCGTCCGCGCGCTCCGCGAGCGGTTCGGCAGCGACGTCGAACTCTACGTCGACGGCAATCGGGGCTGGACCGCAGCCGAGTCGGCTCGAGCCATGCGGGAGATGGCCGACCTCGATCTGCTGTTCGCCGAAGAGCTCTGCGACGCAGCCGATGTGCTCGGTCGCCGGTGGCTCGTCGAACAGCTGCCGGTGCCGTTCATTGCCGACGAATCGGTGCCCACGCCGGCCGACGTCACCCGCGAGATCCTCGGCCGGTCGGCGACCGCCGTCAGCATCAAGACCGCGCGGTCGGGTTTCACCACCTCACGCCGCACGCATCACCTCGCCGAGGGGTTGGGCATTCCAGTCGTCATGGGCAACCAGATCGACGGACAGATCGGGACGGCGTGCACGCTCGCCTTCGGCAGCGCCTTCGAGCTGACCTCGCGCTACGCGGGTGAGCTGTCGAACTTCCTGGACATGAGCGACGACCTGCTGACCGAGCCGTTGCAAATCCGCGATGGCCACCTGCACCGTTCGACCGCGCCGGGCATCGGTTTCGAGATCGATCCGGTCAAGCTCGACCGCTATCGCACCGACAACTAGACCCGCACGCCCACAACACGTCTCGTGGCAGCCCCGCGAACCCAGTAGCAAGGAGAAGAACATGACCACCACCGAGCATCCCCAGGAAGTCGCCACCGCCGCGGCGTCCGGCGCCTCCGCCACCGAGCGGTTCCACGCGGACAAGTCTCCGTTCGAGGCAGTGAAGGACACTGCGCCGGAACGTGTCTCGACCCTCATCAACGAGGTCCTCGCGGGCGTGCACGAGGTGATCCGGAAGCACAAGGTGACCTACGACGAGTACAACGCGCTCAAGGCGTGGCTCATCAACGTCGGTGAGGACGGCGAGTGGCCGCTGTTCCTCGACGTCTGGGTGGAGCACGTCGTCGAGGACGTCGCGACCTCGCATCGTCAGGGCAACAAGGGCAGCATCGAAGGCCCGTACTACGTCCCGGACGCTCCGGAACTCGGCGCCAAGGGCACTCTGCCCATGCGGGACAACGAGCCCGGCGATCCGTTGGTGTGGACCGGCCAGGTCCGGTCGTGCGACGGTACCGCCCTCGCCGGCGCCACTGTCGAACTCTGGCACGCCGACGACGACGGCTTCTACTCGCAGTTCGCGCCGGGAATCCCGGAGTGGAATCTGCGCGGCACCTTCACCGCCGATGACGAGGGCCGCTTCGAGATCACCACCATCCGGCCTGCGCCGTACATGATCCCGACCGATGGCTCGTGCGGGAAGATGATCTCCGCGGCCGGTTGGCATCCGTGGCGTCCCGCGCACCTGCACCTCAAGGTCTCGGCGCCGGGCCACGAGCAGCTCACCGCACAGCTGTACTTCCCGGGCGACCCGCACAACGACGACGACGTCGCCAGCGCCGTCAAGCCCGAACTGGTGCTCGACCCGCAGGACGACGGCAAGGGCGGCTTCACCGTCTCCTACGACTTCGTGCTGGACCCGGCGAAGTAATGCTGTTCCACGTGCGGATGGACGTCTCCATTCCCGACGACCTCGACCCCGACGTGCGGGCCGACACGGTCGCACGGGAGAAGGCGTACTCCCAGGAATTACAACGCGCCGGCAAGTGGCCGCACATCTGGCGGATCGTCGGGGAGTACTCCAACTACTCGATCTTCGACGTCGAGTCGAACGACGAACTGCACACCCTGCTGTCAGGTCTGCCGCTGTTCCCGTACATGCGGATCAAGGTCACCCCACTGGCGACCCATCCTTCCGATATCAACGGCTGAGCCGCTGCTCCTCGAGAGCGAGCCCCATCCTGCTCGCTAATCCGAAAGAACAGCAAAACACCTGGTCCCTGAGGTGCGAGGAGCGCAAGCGACGAGCCACGAAGGGCTGGCGAGATACGTTGCTACACCCTTCGTGGCTCGCTTCGCTCGCACCTCAGTATCTGCGGCCTGGCGGCCGTCGTGGGGGTCGAAGAGTTCGTGCTGGTCACCGGCGCGTGGGGGGTTGATAGTGGAGGGGTGGGATGCGGTGACCTTGAATTCCTCCCTTGTGCCGAAGAGCCAGTACCTCAGTGTGAGGCGCGGGGCCTGCCACGGGAATCGTGGATTGTTGCTACGAGCACGCGGATTAGACTCCTGCATTTGTTTGCCCCGTCCGCAGCCCACTTCCGAGGACTCGAAAGGAAACCGAGATGGAAGTGCTGCATCCCCGATGCGCCGGGATGGATGTGTCGAAAAAGGATGTGAAAGTCTGTGTCCGCCTGGCTAGTCCGGGCCGAAAGACCGTGCAAGAGACCACGACCTGGTCGTCGATGAGCGGCGACATTCTGCGGCTGCGGGACTATCTGATCGCCGAGCAGGTGACGTGTGTGGTCATGGAAGCCACCGGCGACTACTGGAAACCGTTCTACTACCTCCTCGAAGACGCCCCGTTCGAGGTGATGCTGGTCAACGCCCACGACGCCAAGAACCTCCCGGGCCGCAAAACCGATGTGTCGGATGCGGCGTGGCTGGCGCAGCTGGCCGCCCACGGGCTGTTGCGGGCCTCGTTCGTGCCGCCCGAACCGATCCGACGGTTACGCGATCTGACCCGCACCCGCACCGCGATCACCCGCGAACGCGGCCGCGAGATTCAACGGTTGGAGAAAGTCCTCGAAGACGCCGGCATCAAACTGTCGGTGGTGGTCTCCGATATCAACGGGGTCTCGTCACGATTCATGTTGCAGGCGCTGGTCAAGGGTGAACGCGATCCCGCCGTGTTGGCGGAGTTGTCGGTGAAACAACTCCGCCGCAAAATCCCCGCGTTGACCCAGGCGTTGCAGGGCCGCTTCACCGACCACCACGCGTTCCTGGTCGAGTTGCATCTGGATTTCATCACCGAACACACCACCCGGATCGACGCGTTGACCGAGCGCATCGAGAAGGTGATGGCGCCGTTTCAAGCCAAACGCGACCTGATCTGCACGATCCCGGGTATCTCCACCACCACCGCCGATGTGATCATCGCCGAGACCGGCGGCCAGATGGCCCAGTTCCCCACACCAGGCCATTTGGCCTCGTGGGCGGGAGTCTGCCCCGGCCAGCACCAATCCGCCGGACGGGTCAAAAACGTCAAAACCCGCCCCGGTAACCGTCACCTCAAAGGTGCTCTCGGGGCTACAGCGTTATCGATCGCCAGCCACAAAGGCACGTTCCTCAACGCCAAGTACCGGCGCCTGGTCCGCTCTCGCGGCAAACCCAAAGCGATCGTCGCCCTCGAGCACACCCTGCTCGCCGTGGTCTGGATCATGCTCACCGACAACGTCGTCTACGACGAACCCGGCCCCGACTACCACCAGCAACGCCACCCCGAACGCACCAAGAACCGCGCCATTTACGACCTACACAAACTCGGATACGACGTCACCATCACACCCCACGGAGCGGCCTGAGCAGCCACCTCACCTAACTCTTCGGATTAGGGAGCAGGGGTTGGGTCCCTATCGCTCCTCGCACCTCAGGGAGCAAGGGGCTGGGACCTGCGGTTATGTGGTTCTTTCGGATCAGGAGGCAGAAGACGCCGATCGCAGCGTGAGGATCGTGATCTCCGGCGGCGTGAGGACACGGACCGGCGGGCCCCAGGCGCCGGCGCCGCGAGTGGTGTAGATCGTGGTGTTCCCGATCTGGTCCAGCCCGGTGATCGTCGGCTGCTGGGCACGGACGAGGTAGCGGATGGGCCAGAGCTGGCCGCCGTGCGTGTGCCCGGACAGCTGGAGGTCGACACCCAGATCGGATGCCTCGACGGCCTGCTTGGGCTGGTGGGCGAGTAGCAGGGTGAAGTCCTCGGGAGACGTTCCCGCCAAAGCCGCCGGGAGGTCGGGCTCGTACGGTTCCGGGGCGGTGGCGTCGTGGACGCCGGCGAGCGTGATGGTCGCGCCGTCGACTTCGATGGGCACCCGTGCGTTGCGCAACGTGCGGACCCCGAGTTCCTCCCAGACGTCGAGCCACCGACCACCGTCGTCGGCGTAGTACTCGTGGTTGCCGCTGACACCGAAGACCCCGAGCGGCGCTCGGAGGTCGGCGAGGGGTTCGAGGGTGTCGCGGACGTTCGGGATGGTGCCGTCGGTGAGGTCGCCGACGAGGACGACGAGATCCGGCTTCTGCTCGTTGACGTCGTCGACGACGCGCTGGGTGAACGACGCGTCGCGGGCCGGGCCGACGTGCAGGTCGGAGATCACCGCGATGCGCGTTCCGTCGAACTGCGGCGGCAGACTCGCGAACGTGGCGTCGACGTCGACGACCTGGGGGCGAGATGCTTCCCACACCCCGTAGCCGGTGACCCCGAGCGCGATGATCACGACCGCGGCTGTGGCGACCCGGAGCTTGCTGAGCCGACGGGCCGCGAGCGAGGGGTTGTCCTGCACTCCGGATCGTCGTCGCCGGATCCAGCGGACGACGTGTGCGGCGAACGACACGAGGCCCACCACCGCGAGGCCGAGGAACAGGTAGAAGACGGCGGCGAGCCAGATCAGCCCGATCGTGCCGATGGGCCGCGCCCACGACGGGTCGAGCACCCGTCCGGTGGCGAAGCCGATGAGGGCGAGCGCCCACAGGACGACCAGCGCCACGTCGGCGATGATCGACCAGGGGCGCGGCATCGCGGTCGCGCGGACGATGCGCCGGTGCAGCCAGAAGGTGATGAGTCCGAAGACGACGGCAGGAAACAACGCCACGGGATGGACTCCTGAGGGTGGTGACGACAGGGCGACGGAGGCCCAGGTGCCCGGTCATGGGCGGATTGCCCCATTCTGCCATCGGTTCGCGTTGGTACCCTCGCCGCCATGGCCGAGGTCCTCATCACCCCGCTCGAGCTGGCCGAGATGCTGCTGGCGACTCCGCCGATCCTGCTGGACGTGCGCTGGCAACTGGGCGACTTCGATGGTCGGCACGCCTATCGCGAGGGTCACATCCCCGGTGCGGTCTACGTCGACCTCGACTCCGAACTGGCGGCCCCGCCCTCCGGACCGGTCGGCGGCAGGCATCCGCTGCCCGACGTCGCCGACCTCCAGGAGGCGGCCCGGCGATGGGGGATCGACGACGCCGTCCCGGTGGTGGTGTACGACGACTCCGGCAACCTCGCGGCCGCGCGCGCCTGGTGGCTGCTGCGGTGGGCGGGTGTCGCCGACGTGCGACTTCTCGACGGTGGTCTCGCCGCGTGGCGTGCCGAAGGCCTGCGCACGACGACGGGCGACGGCGGTCGGCCGCGAGCGGGCAACGTGACCCTGAGCGCCGGACACCTGCCGGTCGCGACCATCGACGACGTCGCGGCCGGGCCGGCACACCTGCTCGACGCCCGGGCCGCCGAACGCTATCGCGGCGACGTCGAACCGGTCGATCCGCGCGCCGGCCACATCCCCGGGGCGATCAGTGTCCCGACGGCGGACAACGTCGACACCTCCGGCCGCTTCCGTCCGGCGGAGGAGCTACGACGCCGGTTCGCAGATCGCGGTATCGACGGCGGGGCCGGCTCCGATGTCGTCGTCTACTGCGGTTCCGGGATCAATGCCGCGCACCAGATCGCGGCGCTCGCCGTCACGGGGATCGACGCCACCCTGTTCCCCGGATCGTTCTCGCAGTGGTCGTCGGACCCGGAACGGCCGGTCGCCGAGGGCGACCGGCCCTGAGGGGTCAGGCCGCGAACACCGACAGCCGCGCGGGTTCTTCGACGACCGAGTAGTGCGTCGCGTCGCCCTGGAGAACCTGGCTCGCCTGACCGTGGACGTCGACGGGCACATCGCCGGCGAGGGTGATGCGGTGCAGTTCACGCTGCTGGTTGCCGAAGTCGGCGATGCCGTAGTGCTGCGTGGCGCGATTGTCCCAGATCGCCACGTCGCCCAGTTTCCAGTTCCACCGGAAGGTGTTCTCCAGCTTCGTGATACGCGCCTGGAGGAGCTGGTAGAGGTCGGCGAACTCGGAACTCTTGAGGCCGCGGAACTCCTTGGCGAAGTGTCCGAGCAGCAGGCTGCGTTCGCCGGTCTCGGGATGGACGCGGACGACGGGGTGCAGCGTCTGGTACTCGGAGCTGGTGAACTCCTTATAGTGCTCGGCCTTGCGACTGACGTCGACACCACCCGAGGGCTCCTTCTGGCCGACATAGTCGTACAGATTGGTGTGGGTGGCCCACAGCTCTTCGGTCAACGCGCGCAGCGGTTTCGGCAGCTGCTCGTAGGCGGCCACCGTCGACGCCCAGGTCGTCGCGCCGCCGTAGCTCGGCAGCGTCACCGCCCGGAGGATGGACGCCTTCGGGATGCGATCGACGAACGTCACATCGGAGTGCCAGCTGTTCGCGGCGCCTTCGATGGTCAGCAGCTGTTCGCCGCGTGAGGTCACCGTCGGATGAGGTGCGGTGGGATCGCCCAGGAGTTCGGCGAACGCGTACTGGCTGTCGTCGTCGAGCTGGTCCTGGCCCTCGAAGACGATCGTCTTGTTGATCGCCAGCGCCAGGCGGATCGCCTCCACCTGCTCCGGGGCGAGGTCGCCGCCGAGCCGCACCTGGCCGATCCGTGCCCCGATGTGCTCGCCGAGCTTGTCAACGGTGATCCCCGCGTCGCGGTAGATCTGCTGAGCTGCCTGCTCGCGCTCGGTCCGGTCCTCGATCTGCGCCAGGGCCATCTCTCGTCCTCTTCTCAATATCGTTTGATGGCAATCGAATTCATCAGACCACCGCGACGGTGGTGCGATCGAGGGAAACGCTCACGGTGATCGGAACGCTTCAGTCCGCCGAGGCCTCCGCCGCGTCGTCGATCTCACGACGGACATCGGCCGGAACGCGCACCGTCCTCACCGCCCGAGGACCGGTACACCAGGGACCTCGTCGATGCCGTGCCGTTCCCGGACCCGGTCGTGCAACGGGCGCGTCGGGAACGGATTCGATGAGTTTGTCTCAAGCGTCCACCCCGGACCGGGGGTAGATGGTGTGATCGGGTGACCGACGATCCCGGGAGTCGCCATGAGTATTGCCCTGACCGATGACCACGTCGAACTCGCCTCGGTGGTGCGCGAATTCGCCGTCGACCGAAAGGTGCGGGCGCAGGCGCGCGACCGACTCGACGCGCTCGAGGAGGCCAGACCCACGTTCTGGGCGGAGATCGCCGAACTCGGATGGCTGGGTCTGCACGTCGCCGAGGAATACGGCGGTTCTGGTTTCGGGATCGCCGAATCGGTCGTCGTGACAGAGGAATTGGGCCGCGCGGTGGCGCCTGGTCCGTTCCTGCCCACCGTGATCGCCTCGGCGATCCTGACTCATGCCGACGACGAGACGCGTGCCCGCTGGCTGCGGTCGCTCGTCGACGGCACGGTCACCGCGGGTGTCGCGGTGGTGCCGGGACTGACCGAGGCCGGTGGGGCGGTCTCCGGTCAGGTCGACGCGGTACTCGGCGCACCGCTCGCGGATCTGCTGGTACTCATCGGCGACGACGATGTGCTGGTGGTGGAGTCGTCGGACTCGGGTGTCGAGGTGGGCGCGCACGCCGATCTGGACCCGACCCGATTGTCGGCGAGGGTGTCGCTGTCGAGTGCCGCCGCCGTCCGTCTGCCGAGACTGGCGGCCACCGCGCTGGCGCTCACCCGGACGCTGGTCGCGGCCGAAGCCGTCGGCGGGGCGCGGGACGCGCTGGACGCCGCGGTGGCCTACGCGAAGGTCCGCGAACAGTTCGGCCGGACCATCGGTACGTTCCAGGCCGTCAAGCACCACTGCGCGAACATGCTCGTCGGCGCGGAGGCCGCCACCGCGGTTGTGTGGGACGCGGCGCGAGCGGCCGACGAGAACGCCGACGCGCTCGGGCTGGTCGCGGCATCGGCGGCCGCGCTGGCACTGCCCACCTACACGGCGAACGCCGAGCTGAACATCCAAGTGCACGGCGGCATCGGCTTCACCTGGGAACACGACGCGCACCTGCATCTGCGCCGCGCCACTGTGCTGCAGGCGCTGTTCGGCGGACAACAGCCGGCTCGTGACGTGTACGAGTTCTCCGCAGGCGGCGTCACCCGTGCCAACAGCCTCGACCTCCCACCCGAGGCCGAGGAACTGCGTGCGCGCGTTCGAGCCGACATCGCCGAGATCGCCGGCGTCGGCGAGTCCGCGCTGCGCGAGAAGCTCATCGACACCGGTTACGTCATGCCGCATTGGCCCAGGCCGTGGGGACGCGCCGCGGATTCCGTCGAACAACTCGTCATCGAGGAGGAGATGGCGACCGCGGGTGTGAAGCGGCCCGATTACAGCATCACCGGGTGGGTCATCCTCACCCTCATCCAGCAGGGCACGCAGGACCAGATCGACCGGTTCGTCCGTCCGGCGCTGCTCGGGGACGAGGTGTGGTGTCAGTTGTTCTCCGAGCCCGGTGCGGGGTCGGACGCGGCGGCGGTCAGCACGAGGGCCACGCGCGTCGACGGCGGCTGGCGCATCAACGGCCAGAAGGTCTGGACCAGCGGCGCCCACCTGTGCCGGCGAGGGCTGGCAACGGTGCGGACCGACCCGGAAGCCCCCAAGCACAAGGGCATCACCGCGGTGTTGATCGACATGTCGGCGCCCGGTGTCGAGGTACGTCCGCTGCGGCAGATCACCGGCGGGTCCGAGTTCAACGAGGTGTTCTTCACCGACGTCTTCGTCCCTGACGAAGACGTGGTGGGCACACCGAACGACGGCTGGGCCGTGGCCCGCGCAACCCTCGGTAACGAGCGGGTCAGCATCGGCGGCGGTGCGCCGGGTAGCGAGGGTGCGGTCCAGCAGATGGTGGCACTCGTCCAGGGCTACGGGGACCGGGTCGAGGGGGCGGCGACGAAGGTCGGTGAGTTCCTCGCCGTCGAGGATGCGCTGCGACTGCTGAATCTGCGTCGCGCCGCCCGATCGGTCGTCGGCGCCGCTCCCGGACCCGAGGGAAATGTGACGAAACTGCTTCTCGCCGAGCATCTCAGCGACCGCGCGCATCTGGCCGCGGAATTGCTCGGACCCGACGTCGCGTTCTCGTCCGGTCCCGGCAAGCTGGCCGGCCTGCTGATCCTCGGTGCCCGCGGGATGTCGATCGCCGGCGGGACGTCGGAGATCACCCGCAACCAGATCGCCGAACGCATCCTCGGCTTGCCGCGCGACCCGCTCATCCGCTGAGCGCCCGGAGCTTGCGGAGGGTCACCCTTCTGCTCCCTGCGCAGGGCCCACCTTCTGCTCCCTGCGGAGGGTCACCCCTCTGCTCCCTGAGGAGCGCCCGGAGCTTGCGGAGGGCGCGTCACGAAGGGTCGCGCAACCCGTCTCACCAGGACCCTTCGTGACGCTCGCAAGCTCGCTCCTCAGGGAGCAGGAGGTAACGCTCGCAAGCTCGCTCCTCAGGGAGCAGGGGGTGACGCTCGCAAGCTCGCTCCTCAGGGAGCAGGAGGCGAAGCTCGCTCCTCAGGTCGGGGGCGCTTCGCTCGCGGCTCGGGTCGTTCACCGTCGCCCGGGCGGCCGGTCACCGGCCGGGCGCAACGCCCACGACGGCACCCAGTGTGTGACCTTCTCCTGTCGGTCCTTCGAGGTGATCGTGTAGGTCACCTTGCCGTACCAGGCACCCCATTCGTCGCGCCCCCACTCGGTGAGGACGCCGAGGTGCACCGACCGGATCTGTAAACCGTCGGGGTGGTACTCGCCGCTGAAATGCGGTGCATTGGGGTAGAGCGCGCCAAGGTCGATGAGCACCGCCTTGTGGCCGACCCGCACGAAGGCGGGCCGGTGTGGTTGGCCGTTGTCCCCGCCAATCCACTTCATGCCCACCCAGTCAGTTTCGCACGTGTGTTCGAGCGGTGTCACCCTCGGTCGGGTCGGCCGGGCCGCCCGGCGGGAACTAGGGTGTCACGATCGCGAAATCGGGATCCGGGTCGTCCAGGTAGCCGGCGAGTTCGCCGAATGCACTCGGATCACCGTCGACGCCGACGTCGCCCGCTTCGACGGCCGTACCGAGATCCACGAGCCCGAGGAGCAGCGTCAGCAGGGTCTGCTTGGTCAGGGTGAACGTGGCGGCGACGGGGTCGTCAGCGCTTGCCTGATCCACGTCGAAATGAACCAGGAGGCCGTTGCGCAACTCCGATCGGTGACGTCGGTCGGCGTCGGTGATGTGCCAGTCGAGGACGATGTGGGCGTCCCAGGCCGCCGGCCCGTCGACTCGCAGGGCGACGGCGTCGAAGAGCTGATCGACCGACATGGCACTCGCGATGTCGGCGGCCGCAGCCGTGGTCGGAGTCCCAACCGGCCCGTTGCGCAACTCGTATGCGCCCATGAGATAGAAGTTGCGCCAGGTGCCGTTCTCGGAGCCGTAGCCGAGTTGCTCGAGCGTGTCCGCCTGGAGACTTCGCGCCTCCGCGTGTGTCGGGTCGGCGAAGATGACGTAGTTCAGGACCTGGGCGACCCATCGGAAGTCACCGTCGTCGAACGATCGGCGGGCCTTTCGGACCGCCTCGTCCGCACCGCCCATGAACTCGACATGCCGTTTCGCCGATTCCACCGGCGGATGCTCTCAGAGATGCGCCGGATTCCCGTCGAACCATCCCATGTAACGCTGGTAGATGGCCTTGACGTTGTGGCTCACCGAGCCGTAGTAGCCGTGCGTGTGCCAGGCGTTCGCGAGCGCGGGAGGTAACGCGATGTCCTCAGCGATCTCGAGACCGGTCCGACCCTCGTTGAGCAGCCGAAGGGTCTGATCGTGGAGGTATCCGTAGAGGTCGCGCTGGAGGGACAGGAACTCCGTGAGCTCCGCGGTGCCCCAGGTGGGCCAGTGATGCGCCGAAGAGCACGTCGGAGCGCGCCGCGAAATCGTTGATCGCCTCGGTCAGGTAGCGCGACCACACGTGCGGATCACGGACCAGTGCACCGCGCAAGGTGAGCAGGTTGTGCAGGGTGTGGGTCGCGTTCTCGGCCATACAGAGGGCGCGCATCTGTGGGAAGTAGAAGTTCATCTCGGCGGGTGCCTCGGTGCCGGGGGTCAACTGGAATTCGATGGTGACGCCGTCGACGGTCTCGGTCTGCCCGGTGGTGGTGACGTCGAGGGTCGGCAAGATCAGGGTCGCTGTTCCGGTTGACGTGGACTGGCCGAGGCCCGCGCCGATCGCACCGCGCGGGCCCCTGGGCAGCGCGGCGCCGTACATGTAGGCGGCTCGTCTCCCCATAGCGGTTCCGGCGTAGACGTTCTCGGCGACCGCGTGCTCGACCATGCCTGCCGGCGCGATGACATGGCACTCGCCGGCGTCGACGGCCTCCTGGGTGGTGACTCCCTTGACACCGCCGAAATGGTCGATGTGCGAATGGGTGTAGATGACCGCGGTCACCGGCCGATCACCACGATGCTCCCGATAGAGGCGCAGGCCGGCGGCTGCGGTCTCCTGCGAGATCAGTGGGTCGATGACGATGACGCCGGTGTCGCCCTCGACGACGGTCATGTTCGACAGGTCCAGGCCACGGATCTGGTAGATCCGATCTGTCACCTCGAAAAGGCCTTGTCGGGCAACGAGACCCGACTGCCGCCACAAGCTGGGGTGGGCGGTGGCAGGCGCCTCGTCGGCGAGGAAGGAGAATTCCTCGCAATCCCACACCGGTTTCCCGTCCTGGCCGGCGATGGCGGGGGGATCGAGTTCGGCGACGAGTCCGCGCGTGGTGGCGTCCAGGTCGCGTGTGTCCTGGAACGGGAGGTGATCGTGGGCGGACGAATTCGCCTGTGCCACTGAAGGGGATGCGTCTCGAGAGAGAGCCATGTGCTTGACCTCGTCGATTCTCGGTTGAGTGCGTACGGTGACGTTCTCGGTGAGCGATGCGTACGTACCACTCTGTCAGAAGCGCAGATGCCTCGCCGGGGTTCGGCACCCTCAGCTCAGTCGGCGCCCGACCGCTCGCCGACCGTGTGGACGACGACGACCTCGGGGTCCCAGGGGACCAACTCGTCGACCGTCGTCTGGAGCTCGTCGATCGGCGGCAGGTCCCGTGGGGCGAGCACACTGACGGTGACCGTACTGCCGGTCCAGCTGACACCGGTGACCTCGGACGAGTCGTTCCCGCCCGATCCGAGCCACGACTCCGCCGCGGTCGCGATCTGCCGGGACCACAGTGACGAGAGCGAGTTCGCGACCATCGGGACGGTGACGACGACGAGAGCTACGGCCAGTGCCGCGTAGGCCCGGCGTCGAGGGGCCCTCGGATGTTCCGCACCGGCGAGATCGGCGGCCTCTCGGCCATAGCCTGCGATCGTCAACACGACGAGGCTCGTGATGATCATCGCGACCACGTTCGACGCGAACAGCACGAAGGCGCCCAGTGCGAGCGACGGGGCTCCCGACCCCAGGCAGACGCCGACGACCCCGAGTGGCGGCACCAGGGAGATGGCGATGGCCACGCCGGGCAGCACATCACCGACGTCGCGACGGGTGATGGCGATCGCGCCGACGAGGCCGGTGGCGAGGGCGGCCAGGAGGTCGACGAGCGTCGGTGACGTCCGGCCCAGCACCTGTGAGTTGGAGAGCACGTTCGTCGGGTTGGGTAGCAACTGGGCGAACACGACGCCCAGGATCGTCACCAGGATGACCCCGGCGAGCACGTAACCGACACTCGCGAGCACGAGTCGACCACGGCCGGTGGCGATTCCGAGTCCGATGCCGAGGATCGGTGTCGACAGCGGCGCGACGATCATCGCCCCGATGACGGTCGCCGTGCTGTCGGCGACGACTCCCGACACGGCGATGATGCCCGACAGGGTGAGCATCAGCCAGAACGCGCTGCGCTTGGCGGTGCCGTCTCCGACGGAGAAGTCGAGGCGCTCGACGATCTCGTCCAGGGTGCGTCGCTGTGAACCGGGAATGAGGGAGAGCACGATCGGAGCCCCTTCGTCTCGAGGTCCTCTGAAAGTACCCGTTCACGGTCCGCTGTCCAGCAGAGTCGACGCAGCCGTGTGACCATGGATGAACGCCGGGGAAAGCACAGGGGGCGAACATGGATCGGTTCACCGGATGTCTGCTCGCCGGCGCTGCCGGCGACGCGCTGGGCGGTTCAGTCGAGTTCTCGACTCGGGACGCGATCCTGGAGAGGTTCGGACCCGCGGGCATCACCTCCTACTCCGAGGCGTACGGCGGCCTCGGCACCATCACCGACGACACGCAGATGACGCTGTTCACCGCGGAGGGTCTGCTGCGCGCCTGGGCGCGCGACTGCGCGGGAGGCATCTCCTGTTATGCGGCCACGACGGCCCGCGCATACCTGCGGTGGTTCATCACGCAGGGCGGCCATCCGCGGCACGGCGTGCTGGCGACGACCGAACGGTCCAGTTGGCTGGCAGGGCACCAGCAGTTGCACAGCCGGCGGGCACCCGGCACCACCTGTCTCGAGGCGCTCCGGGTGACCACTCGTCCGGGCGCCCCGGCCGACAACGACAGCAAGGGCTGCGGAGGTGTCATGCGGGTGGCGCCGGTCGGTTTGTTCGCGGCCCGCGCGGACTGGTCTGCCGCAGGCACTTTCGACCTCGCGACCACACTCGCGGCGCTCACCCACGGCCATCCCTCCGGTTCGCTTCCCGCCGGCGTTCTCGCGGTCGCGGTTCGCGAGCTGATCGTCGGGGCCGGCCTGCCGGAGGCGCTGGCGACGGCGAAAGGCATCCTCCGGAATCGTTCCGGTCACGAGGAGACCCTCACCGCCGTCGAGGCCGCGGAAAGCCTTGCCGGTTCGGGCCTGTCCCACGAGGCGGCGATCACGCGCCTCGGCGAGGGCTGGGTCGGAGAGGAGGCGCTCGCGATCGCCGTCTACTCCGCGCTGGTGGCCGACGACCTCGAGGACGCGGTGATCATCGCGGTCAATCACGACGGCGACTCGGACTCCACCGGCGCGATCGCAGGCAACCTGCTGGGTGCGCGCGACGGGGTCGAGGCCATCCCGCCGCGCTGGCTGGAGCCCCTCGAACTGCGCGACGTCATCGTCGAGATGGCGGGCGATCTACACGGGTTCGTGGACTGGGACATCACCGAGACCGATGAGCCGGCCGGGTCGGACAGTTGGGTCGAGAGGTACTGGGGACCCCGTCCGCGGGCGACTCCGGACCTTCGCCCCGTGGGCTGAGTCTCCGGCGCGACCGGCGCCATCGTCGTCACCCGCCAGAACGTGGCAGGTCAGCGCCTCGGCGTCGTGGCGACGAGGTGCGCAATACGACGGCCACGACGGGGTTGCCCGATGGTCACAGACGTCGGTTTGAGTTCTCCCCATGGCAATCGCTCTGAGATCCGACCGTGGAATCCGTGTGCTCGCAGGCGCTTCCGGGGTCGGGTTCATTCTCGCCATCTGCGGCTCGAACGCGATGACGCCACTGCTCCCTGGATACATGGACACCCATGGGTTAGGGCCCGCCGCGGCGTCGGTGCTGTTCGCCACCTACTTCATCGCCCTGATCATCATCCTGTTGATCTCGGCTCGCGGCCCGCTCATCCGGCACAGCCGCACGGTGTTACCGTTCGCCCTCCTCGCGGCGATCGTCGGCGACCTCCTGCAGATCGTCGGCGCATCGGTCGACGTGCTGCTGTTTCCGGGACGGTTCCTCACCGGGGCGTCGGTGGGCCTGAGCACGGGCGCCGCCGCGGCTATCATGGTGGCCGCCCGCGGCGAACGGGGTCGTGCGTTCATCGCCTCCGGTTCGCTCATCGGCGCCGGAAGCGGGCTGGTTGCGGCCATCGCGATAGCCGTGTTCCTGCCCTGGCAGCTGGTCACGGTGTACGCGATCCACGCCGTGGCGACTGCCGTATGCCTGATCGTCTTGCTCGTCGGTCTGCGTCTGGCTCCCGGTTTGCTTGCGTATGGCAATGATTCGTCGATGGACGACGGCTTCGCGCCGCAGTCGACACACGCTCACACCGGCGACCTCGACGTCCACAACGGCGACCTCGACGCTCACACCGGCGACCTCGACGTCGCGGGCACCCGTCGTCGAGATCCCGGTGCCTATCTGGTCGGCGCGCTGGCGTGGGCGATCGGTGCGCTCGCGGTGGGCGCGATGCCCGCCGCGATCCTCACCGCCGGAGCGAGCGACTCGCTCCTCGTGTCCCAATGTGTCGGTGGCGCATGTCTGTTGGTCTCGATGGTCGCGAGTCTCGCCGGCGTGGGGGTGCGGCTCGTGACGACGTTACCGGCGGTCGGGGTGCTCCTGGTCGTCGGATGGTCCACGGCGGTGGTGGGTCTCGTCCTCGGCCGGCTCGACGTGATCGTCCTGGGTACGGTCGTCGGCGGGATCGGTCAGGCCGGGGGGTACCGAGTGGCGCTCGCCGCTGTCACCCGCGGTCTCGGCGCCGTCGAGCAGGGCCGTGTGGCGTCGCGGTTCTCCGCCTTCGCCTACAGCGGTGCGGGTGTGATGGTGGTGCTCGACGGTGTCGCCGGCCAGGCAGTCGGGACCCTCGGTGGCGCCATCGTCACCGGCGTCGTCTACGCCGCGGTCGCGGCCGTCGCCATCGGTCTGGTCGTTCGACGAGCCTTTCCGCGCCCCGATCCGAAAGTCCGCAGTACCGCAGGTGTGATGGCGGCTTCTCAGGGAGCAGGCATTGACGCTCGCAAGCTCGCTCCTCGGGGAACGGGTCATGAGTGACTCGGGCGCACCGGCTCTGACTGAACAAGTGGGACTGATGGGGCTTCTGTTCACCACAGTTCACCACGGTTCACTGCTGGTACGAGAGTAACAGCGACTGCTGTGCAACAGGATTCGCTGTCACCGCGGTTGTGGATGAATCTCGTCGTCGAACGTGATTGCGAGTAGCTTGGTGTCATGCCCTCGATCACCGAACTCCGCGACACCCTCACCGTCCTGCAACCACCGCCCGACGACGGCAGTGGTCGTGCCCTGCACGAGCGGCTCGACGAGCTACGGATGTTGCACAACGTGCTCGACCACCAGATCGCGTTTCACACAGCACTTTTCGACGTCACGGGTGCCGCAGCGCGGGCGGGCTCGACCACACGGAACGCACTGATCGAGATGGGCATGCCGCCCGCGGCCGCGCACCGCTATGTGCGGATCGCTCGCGGGCTGGAGTCGGTGCCGAAGGTCGCCGACTGTGCTGCCGAGGGTTATCTGTCTGCTGAGTGTGTCGACGCGGTGATCCGTGGGATCACGTTGGTGCGCAAGCGTTCCGCGTCAGCGTTGTCCGACGACGACCGGTCAACGTTCGAGAGCGAGTTGCTCGCGCAGGCGTTCTCCGGTGCCACCCCGGCCCAGATCGACGACCATGCCCGCGGGATCGCCATGCGGGTCGCCGCCACCGACCCCAGCACTGTGCCGGCGGCCGATGATGCGTCGCTGAACACCGTGCACACCCGCATCACCGACGAGGGTCGGGTCGCGATCACCGCAGATGTGACTGCGGTGATCGGAGAGAAGTTCGTGTCCATGATCGACGAACGGTCCTGTCCGCGTCCCGAACCCGACGGCGCGACGGATCGTCGCAGTGCGGCCGAGCGCCGCGCCGATGGGCTGGAGCTGTTGTTGGATCAAGCTGCGATCGGCGCGGCGATGACCACCGCCGGCGCACCCCGCACCCAACTCCTGGTCACCATCCCTGCCGACGGCGCTGACCCGGCACGCCTGCCGTGGATGGGGGCGGTGTCGCCATCGTCGGCGCGCCGGCTGTCGTGTGATGGCGGGGTGGCCGAGATCGTCCTCGACGCCGAAGGGGTGCCGTTGCGGATGGGCACCACGAAACGACTGTTCCCGCATCATCTGCGGCAGGCGATCATCGTCCGTGATCGGTGTTGTGTGAAATGCGGTGCGCCAGCAGCGCACACGCAAGTTCACCATCTGGTCCACTGGGCCGACGGTGGTCCCACCGATCTGGACAACGGGTGCCTGCTTTGTCAACGCTGTCACACCCAGGTCCATCACCACGGCTGGCAGGTCGTGATGGGACCCGACCGGCACCCCTGGCTGATTCCGCCCGTCGACATCGACCCACGGCGCCTACCCCGGCCCGCCTACAACCGGCGCACCATGCGACTCGACGACGCCCTCGTCTAGACAGTCCACGCGAACACTCCACAGACCCTCCGGCGTCGACCCCGGCGCCACACGATCCTTGACAACTCCACAGTGTGAAACTCGTTCTGCTCAACGGGATTCTGTAACGAGCAATGGCGTATACCCGACGCTCCATGGGGAGCAGTGGGCCCGCGCCTCCGCAAGCTCAGGCCGCTCCTCAGGAGCGGGGAGACGTCCCGCCGCAAGCTTCGGGCGCTAGGCGGAGGGGGTGTCTCGCTCGCAACCTCAAGAGAGTTCGCGGCGCAAACCGGACACCTGTGCCTACCTTGGATCACATGACACCCACACGCATCTCCGGTCCGATCACCTGGCTTGCCGTGTTCCTGGCCGTCGCGCAGGTGGTCGCGCCCGTGGTCCCGTTGTCCGGCTTCGGCGCCTCGCCCAACGAGTCGACCACTGACCTGTTGATCACCCCGGCGGGCTACACGTTCTCGATCTGGAGTCTCATCTACCTGCTGTCGATCGTCTTCGCCATTGCCGTGGTGTGGAAAGGTGCCACCGGGACCGACGACCCGCGGCGTCTGCTCATCGACCTCGAAGTCGCGTTCGCCGGCGCGGCGGTGTGGATTCTGGTGTCGGCGGCGGAGTGGACGTGGGTGACGCCGATCGTGCTGACGGTCATGACGGTGGTCCTGCTCGACGCCGCCCGCATCGCCGCGAGACCGGCCGAGGACGCGGCGCCCCGGTGGCTCATCGTCCTGACCCGCATCCTCGTCGGTGTCTATGCGGCCTGGGCCACCGCGGCGGTCTTCCAGAACTGGGCCGCCGCGATCGGTGCCGACCTCGCCGATCCGCAGTCCCTGGGATGGCAGCTGACCATCCTGCTCGCATGCGCCCTGCTCGGCCTCGCCGTGACCGCCGCCGTCGGGTCGGTGCTCGTCGCGTACCCGCTCACGCTGATCTGGGCGCTCGTCGGGATCATCGTGGCCGCCGAGGGCGAGACGACGGCGGTCGTCGGCGTCGCGATCGGGACGATCGTCGCGCTGGTCGTGACCACCGCGGCAGTGACGATACTGCGGCGTCGGGCGGGTGTGCCCGCTCCTGCTGCGGCACGATAGCCGGGACCCATACTCGAGAGGCGGACCATGACCACCACTGTTGTCGCCGGGAACCCGAAGCCCGGTTCGCGCACGCTCGACGCCGCCCGGCAGTTGGCGCGGGCACTGACCGGGACCGATCCCGACCACGTCGTCGACGTGATCGAGCTCGGGGCGGGTCTGCTCGGATGGGGTGACGCCGCGGTCCAGGCCGCGGTCGACGTCGTCGCCTCGTCGGATCTCGTCGTGGTGGCGAGCCCGACTTTCAAGGCGACCTATACCGGCATCCTCAAACTGTTCCTGGACCAGTTCGCCACGGGCGAGGGCCTGCGCGATGTCACCGCCGTCCCGCTGATGCTCGGGGCGGGTCTCGCGCACGCGATGGCACCCGATCTGCTGCTCAAACCGGTTCTGGTCGAGCTAGGAGCGGTGTGCCCGGCACCCGGCCTGTACCTGATCGACTCGACGTACACCACCGATTCACGGATCGCCGACTACACCGACCGCTGGTCGTCGACCCTCGTGCGGTCCTGGCCCCGACGCGCCGGGACGACCGCATGGATCCCCGACTGCGCCGCTGACGCGATCATCCGCTCGGTGAGTTCGAAATCGGCCTGTGCGCGCAGCGGATCGGCGACGTCGCGGTCCCATACCGTGCGGCCACCCACCACGACCTCGCGTAGGTTGCGCAGTCCGCAACCGAGCACGTAGGTGGCGACGGGGTCCCAGATGGGGCCGAGGTGGGGGGAACGGGGATCGACGACGAGCAGGTCCGCGAACTTCCCGACCTCCAGCGAACCGACCTTGTCGGCCACGCCCATCGCCGACGCCGACCCGAGCGTGTGCAGGGTGAGCATGTCGACGGGGGTGAGAACCGCGGCGTCGCTGTGCTTTCCGCGCTGCAGGAACAGACCGGTGCGCATGTTCTCGAACGGGTCCGACACGTCGGTGCACGACTGGTCGTCCACACCGACGCCAATGGTCACCGAATCCCGGAGCAGGCGGGGGATGTCGGCGATGCCGGAACCGAGCCGACCGTTCGACATCGGCTGCCACACCACCGCCGAACCGGTGTCGCGCACACGCGCGACCATGTTCTCGGTGGGGTGCACGAAGTGTCCGAAGGCGAAGCCGGGGCCCAGAAGGCCTGCGGCGTCGTACCAGTCGAACTTCGACTGCTGGATCTCGATCTGCTCGGCAGTCTCGACGAAGTGCGCCTGATTGGTGATCCCGTACCGGTCCATCAGTGCCCGTTCGCGTTCGGCGGTCGCCTGCGACGACGACCACTGCACCGAGCCGTAGACCGAACCACCCAGATCGAGGTCGCGGTCGACGGTCGCCAGGTGGCTCATCACCTCGTCGAAACCGGCGAACGCGGCGTCCTCGCCGAGTTGCTCGTCGTCGAGTCGCACACTGGTGACGAATCGGATCCCGGTGGCCGCCAGGCCGTCCACCTGGGCGGTGACGAACTCCGGAGAATGCACCCGAGCCGCCTTGAGGACGGACTCCTCATAGTCGAAGAGTGCCAGGACGCGGGACTGGGTGAAGTTGTACACGGAGGTGATTCCCGAGGACAGGTGATCGAGCCCGCCGGCCAGCGTCATCCAGTACAGGTCTTGCGCATCGGCGCCGAGTAGCATCGTGCTGTTCAGCGTGACCCATTCATAGAGTGGGCTGTTGGGCGCCACCCCGCGCATCCCGCCGGTGTAGATGTGACTGTGTGCCGAGACGAAACCGGGTGCGAGGAAGGCGCCGTCGAGGTCGTGGCGGGGGAGCGGTGCGTCGGCCGGCGGTGAGCCCTCGCCCATCCCGGAGATCCGGCCGTCCTCGCCCACCGACAGCCATCCCCAGAACCAGGGCCTATCGCCGCTGACCGGCAGTACGAGGGCGTTGTGGTAAGTGCCGGTCATCCCGGTAGAACCTCCGAATTCCAATGATTTCCGTTGTCGGTGAACCGTACTCGTTGCGACGGCCCGTCCGGGTCGCCCCGCCAGAAGGTGATCTCCCGCAGGTCGACGGCGTACCCGGTCCAGGTGGGCGGTGCGGTCAGGCGTGGATGGGACGCATCGAAAGCGGCCCACCGCTGCCGTCGTTCGTCCGGCGACAGCGCGGCCAGGTCGTCGTCGTTCAGCCACGCCAGCAGCTGAAGATAACGGGACCGCCGCGAGTACGCATGCAGCAGTTCGTCATCCGGCGCACGACGGACATCACCGTGCGCAACGACCTGCCGGCCGACGGCGGGCCAGGCGATCGCGATCGAGGCCCGGGGGTTGTCGGCGAGTTCGGCCACCTTGGCCGACCGGCTGTCGGTGTGGAAGTAGACCGCGGTGTCGTCGGCCTCGGTGACCAGCACGTGTCGGACCCGGGGATAACCGTCGGGGCCGCACGTCGCCAGTGCCATCAACGGCCGTGGCTCGTCCGACGGGGGAAGCCAGTTCCGCAGCAGCGTCATCGGGTGGACCGAGAGCTGATCCGCGCTCGCGCAATCGGTTCCGAACCCGGTACCGCTGGTGATCAACGCCCCACCCGGCCCGGGTCGAAGGTGGCGATCTCCGGCAGCGCGGCGACCAGGTCCTCGACGCGCTCGTCGAAAAGCTTCGCGCCGATCGAGGCGTCGGCTCCAGTGGGGTCGCCGATCACCCCCGACTCGGCGAAATCGGTGGACAGCCAACCGAATCGGACGGTGCCGGCGAAACCGACGTGCCCGGCGTCGGCGACCGCGTCCGCCACCGTCGCGACCGCCTTGTCCATGTGCACGAGATCCGGCCGGAGGTGCAGCATCATCGAGGTCTCCGCCCAGCCCGCGTGGATGCCGAGTCCGCGCTCGGTGGGACCGGGGTGACCCGGGCCGGAGGAGAAGAAGGTCTGCAGGTCGAACCGTCGTCGGAGTTCGCGCGCGGCGACCTCGATCAGTGCGGAGTTGCCGCCGTGCGCGTTGAGGAACAGCACACGACGCGCCGGGGTCTGTGCGAGCGACGCCCCGATGTCGACGATCGTCTCGAACAGGGTGCTCGCCCGCAGCCAGATCGTGCCCGGGAGCCGCGAGTGCTCGTCGGATTTGGTGTAACCCAGCGCCGGCAGGAGCCAGACATCGTGCCCCGCCGCGGCACCGCGGTCCACGACGGCCTCGGCGACCGACTCCGCGACGATGAGATCGGTGGCCAACGGCAGGTGCGGGCCGTGCGGTTCGATTGCGCCCGTGGGTAGTACGAGAATCGAGTCCCGCGACAGGGTGGTGCCGATCTGTTCGGTGGTCAGCTCGGCATAACGCCGATGCGCGGCCGGGCGCGTCGTCCTGGTGGTCACCGTGTTCACATCCACCTTCCGGGATTGAGCAGACCCTTCGGGTCGGTCTGGTGCGCCAGCGCGCGGACGCGCTCGGCATCGAGATCGACGTACCACTGGTGCGGGGAGTGGACGCCGACCCCGAGATCCTCGAGTGCGGCGACGCCGTCGATGACCTGCTGCGGACTGCGGTAGATCCCGTTGAGCATCCCGAACATCATCTCGTGGCCGACCTCGAGATGCAGCATGCCGCCCTCGTACACCTTCTCCACCTCCTCGAGCCGGGTGACGAGTGCGTCCCCGCGTACCTCCATGTGGAACCACCTGTCCGGCTGCGACTTCTGTAACCACCACGTCGGGTGGTTGTAGGACAGCGTCGACAGCTTGACCGTCTCGGCGATGCCCTCGCGGACCGCTTCGACGCGGCCGCCGGCGGCGACGACCAGGTCGGTGGTCTCCGCCAATGCCCGGGCGTCGATGATCCCGCGCACGCTGGCGCGACCGCGGACGAGCGCGGGGTCGTCGGGCAGCGCCCCCGTGATGACGGGGCCGTCCGCGGACAGCAGACGCGGCTTCGGTTCGACCGCCGCCAGTCGGAGCGCCGCGTCGAACGCCTCGCGGGTGGAGCCGAAACTCGCGTACACGCAGCGCCATTCCTGCAGCGGTTCCACCCGGACGGTGGCGCCGACGATGATGCCGGCGACCCCGTAGGTGTGCACGAACGGGGTTGCGTCGTCGCCCTCGAGATGGACCACCTCGGCCTCGCCGGTCGCATGGACGACATCCAGTGCGTCGACGAACCCCTGATGGTTGCGGCCGTGCACGATCGTGCCGGTACCGGCCGAACCTCCCGCCAGGAACCCGCCGAGCGTCGACTGGACGGTCGACGGGTACATCCACAGCTGGCTGCCGTGCGACAATGCGGTCTGTTCCAGGTTGATCATCCGCGCGCCCGCCTGGGCGGTGACCGAACGGTCGGTGACGTCCCCGATCGCGGTCAGCGACGTCATGTCGAGGACGAGTCCGCCGAAGCGCGGGATGACCTGGCCGTAGTTCCCGGTTCCCTTGCCGCGCGTGGTGATCGGTACGCCGCGGGCGACCGCCGCGCGGACGATGTGGGGCACCGCGTCGGCCGTGCGTGGGTAGCACACGAGATCGGGTCGGCCGAGATCCTGCGCCGACAGGATCGGACTCATCCCCGAGCCGTCGCGGGCCGCGCGTTCGAGCGCGCGGGGAAGTGAGCTGATGCCGCGCGGGCCGACGATCGCGAGCAGGTCGTCGGCCAGCGCATCGACGTCCTCGGGGCCGAAGTCGGGGCGTCCCTCGTCGGTACCGACCGCGACCACCGGAGCGGTCATGACGGCAGGCCCACCGAGGTGTCGATGAAGCGGTTGGTCGCGATCGCCTCGGGCGTCAGGCCGTCGGCTGCGGGCGTGCCCTGCTCGGTGAAGATCGGCCCGGTCACCTCCATCACCCGGGCGACGCGCGCGGTGTCGAAGTTGCCGATCGTCGTGTCGGTGCCGTTGCTCACCAGGTTGAGGTCGGCCATCGTCTCCCGCGCGTAGTCGGCGTTCCGCTGGGAGTACACCCACCCCGTGTCGTACTGCTCGACGGCGTCGAGGATGACCGCGTCGGCCGCCTGTGGCGACGCCAGGTAATCGACCGAACCGCGCTGCAACACCGGCACCAGCTGCTCGAGGCAGGCGGCGTTCTCCTCCAGTGCGTCCGAGCGAACCGCCACCGACGACTTGTAGGACGGGAAGCCGACGTCGTGGATCAGCTGGTATTTCACCGGCTTCTGCCAGCCCTCCACCTCTTCCTGGTAGACCTGCGGCTCGGAGCTGGCGAACCCCTGCTGGGCGGTCTTGCCGCCGTCGGAGACGAAGTTGGCCGGCGACCCGTCGTAGCTGCCGTCGACCTGCGCGGGGGAGAGGACGCCCGACCCGGTCAGGTAGTCCATGTAGGTGGCCCCCTCGAAGTACAGGACGCGTGCGTTCGCCGCCTTGAGGTCGGCGATCCCCTGGACCTGCGGGTAGGTGGCGGGATCCCACATGATCATCTGCGGACTGATGTCGAGCGGTGCCATGACCGCCGTTGTCGGGTTGTCCTTCGAGTTCTGGATGGCCTGATCGGTGTCGACGTAGCCGAGGAGGATCTCCGGGTCGGAGTACATCTGTGAGGTCACCGACTGGAAGCCGATGGCGGGTCCGCCGGCCCGGATCTCGATGTCGACGCCGGTGTATTGGCCGCGGTCGAAGAGCGGACCGACGACGCGCTTGTTGCCGGCATTGATCGTGGGGTCGGGGCCGAGGAGTTGGTAGAGGTGGCCGTGTTCGGCCTCCGGGTTCCAGTCGGTCTGGATGACGACCTTGTCGGGACAGTTGGCGCTCAGGTCGACCGGGCCGACCGCCCCCGTGTAACCGGAGGATTCGGTGCTCTCCCCGGAACTACAGGCGGCGGTGAAGGCGAGGGCGGCGGCGACGACGGCGACACCGGTGGTCTTGGACAGGCGACGCCAGACGGGTGTGTTCATGAGATGAGTTCCTTTTCGGGCTGAGAGATTCCGGAAGTTGAATGGAGGATCATGGGGTGTCGACGACAGGGGACCCACCCGCTGGTTGAGCCGGCACCGAGCGCAGCGAGGAGCCGATACCCCCGCTGGTTGAGCCGGCACCGAGCGAAGCGAGGAGCCGATACCCCCGCTGGTTGAGCCGGCACCGAGCGAAGCGAGGAGCCGAGTCGAAACCACCCGGCGAGAGAGGATCAGGTCAGTTCTGGTACCAGCGTCCGACGATGCGGTTGCCGAGCCAGCCGAAGAACCAGAAGACGGCCACGCCGAGAAGTGAGGCGAGCACGATCGAGGCGAACAGTTCCTCGGCTTGCAGTCGTGACCGGTAGTTGTCGATCAGGATGCCGATGCCGGGATTGCCCTGCTTGAAGAAGAAGTCGCCCACGATGGCGCCGACGACCGACAGGCCCGCCGAGATGCGGAGACCGGCGAAGATGGCCGGCATGGCGGCGGGGAACTCCAGCTTCCGCAGGATGGTGACGCGGCTCGGATGGTGCAGGGCGAAGAGATCCCGCATCTGCCGGTCGACCGATTTCAGGCCGAACAGGGTGTTGGAGACGATCGGGAACAGCGAGATCAGTACACACACGAAAACCCGTGCACTGAAGCCGAATCCGAACCAGAATCCGACCAGGGGGACGAGCGCCAGGATCGGGACGCACTGCAGGACCACGGCATACGGGAAGAGGGCATTCTCCATCAGCCGCGACTGCGACATGATCACCGCCCACGTGATGCCGATGATCGCGGCGATCGCCAGGCCGGTCAACGCGACAGTCGCCGTGCGGCTCAGGGCCTCCCACATCGCCTGGGCGGAGTCGCCCAGCAGTCCGTCGGTGACGACCTGGTGCGGGGGCGGCATCAGGAATCGACGGCCGGGATCGAGCACCGCGTAGCTGACGAGGTACCACGCGCCGATGACCAGCGCCAGCACGACGAGCGGTGCGGCGACTCCGACCATCTTCGACCGGGAACGGCCCCGTCGACCCGTGCGCGCGGCCACGGCGAGCTCGGTGGTGGACCCAGGGTCGGGTGTACCGCCCTTGCCGGTTTTCGGGGCCCGCACGCCCGGGGCGGTCTCGGTGCCGGTATCGGGGGCGCTCATGAATGTGCCTCTCGGAGTGCGCGGGAGATCCGGCCGGCGATCGCGCCGAACTCCGGCTCGAAACGCAGATCGGGCGACCGGGGATAGTCGAAGGGGACCTCGATCTCGTCGACGATGGTTCCCGGGCGTCCCGACATCACCAGGACACGAGTGGACAGGAACGCCGCCTCGGCGACCGAGTGGGTGATGAACAGGCCGGCAAAGCGTTTGACGGCGAACAGCTCGGTCAGGTCGGTACCGAGCCGTTCGCGGGTCAGTTCGTCGAGTGCGGCGAACGGTTCGTCGAACAGGAACAGGTCGGGATCGAGCGTCAGCGAGCGGGCCAGCGACACCCGCATCCGCATGCCGCCGGACAGCATGTGCGGCAGGTGCTTGTCGAACCCGGTCAGCCCGACGGTTTCCAGAGCCGCGCGAACCCGCTCGCGCCGTTCGGCTTTCGGTGCACCATCGAGCTCGCCCAGCAGTGCGACGTTGTCGGCCACGGTCCGCCACGGGAGCAGGGTGGCGTCCTGGAACACGTAACCGATCCGTTCGGCACCGCTCTGCAGGTAACCGTCGGTGATCGTCTCCAGTCCCGACGACAACCGCAGGAGGGTCGACTTGCCGCAACCCGATGGGCCCACGACGCTGACGAACTCGCCCTCGCGCACGGTGAGGTTCACGTCGCGGAGGGCGTGGGTGCCGTCCGGATAGGTGAGCTCCACGTGTTCGAAGCCGACGAGCGGGTGACCGAGTGCCGGTCTGGGGGTCGTTGCTGGTGAACTCATCATCTCTCCATGCCGACGGGGGACAGGCCCAGCGGTGATGCTGCGGCTGAGGACATTTCGGCCGGCGATGCTGCTGCCGGGGACGTGAACGCGACCGGGAACGCCGTCCAGGTCGTGGACTCGGTGCGTGCGACCGGGGCTCCGTTCACGATCACGACCCGGTCGGCCGGCGCGGTGGCGATGACCTCGGCGAGATCGGCGCCGCGGATGGCGACGAGGTCGGCGCGGGCTCCGACGACGGGGCCCGCGGGCTCCAGTCCGAGCACGGCACGTGCCTCGGAGGTGACCAGATCCGTTGCGGTGTCCGGGTTCTGATGCGCCGCGGTGATCAGCAGGGCGGCGGTCTCGAGGGGGTCGGCCCGGCCCACGGGGTTGAACGGGTCGCGGATGTTGTCCGCACCGCCGGCGACGCGGACGCCGTGGTCGCGCAGCACGTCGATCGGCGTGATGCCTCGTCGCCCCGCGGACGGTCCGGATCGGCCCTGGAGGTACAGGTTCGTCACCGGCAGTGCGACGACCGAGACACGGGCCCGGGCGAGCGCCCGCGCGACCCGTTGCAGATCGTCGGCGGCCAGGGTGTCGAGGCGGCAACAGTGGCCGGCCGTGCGTATCCGGTCGTCGGGCCAGTCGGCGACGCGGTCGGCGAAGGCCTCGATGGTCAGGTGGTCGCCGTCGAGGAATTCATCGACGTGCAGATCGGCGCCGATACCGCGCGCTTCGGCGAGGTCGAGCAGTCTCGTGAGCTCGGCGAGCGGGTCGTCGGCGATGTGCGGGGCCCCGCCGACGAGGTCGACGCCGGCGTCGAGCGCGGCCTCGATGTGCGCGGTGGGCGTGAGTGGGCTCGCCAGGACCGCGACCTGGATGTCCATCAGTCCGCGCAGGTGCTCTCGGACCTCGGTGAGCACGCGGACGGCTCGCAGTGGGTCGTCGTGCGAGAGCACGTCGGCGTGGGTGCGCACCGCGGTGATGCCGTTGCGCAGCATGGACGAGGTCGCCCGGAGAGCGCGCGTCCGGAAGGACTGCTCATCGAGGGAGACACTGCCGGCCCGCCAGGAGGCGATCGCGGCGTTGAGGTCGCCGCTCGGCGGTGACAACTCCGGCCACGACAGGGCCTTGTCCAGGTGGGCATGGGGTTCGGCGGCGGGTGGGAGCAGCAGGTGGTCGCGGAGATCCAACCATTCGGCGGGATGCGGGGCATCGGGAGAGAACGGTGAGACGGCGCGGACGCGGTGGATACCGTCGGCGTCGGCGGACAGCTCGACATCGACCACTGACCCGTCGGCCAGTGAACCGGTGATGCCCGGCACGGGCGCTGTCTGCGGAGTCGGCATTGATGACACTTCCTCGAGGACATCGAAATGACGTGCGACGGTGCACGACTGGGTCGGTGGTCCCGCTGTGGCTGGGGTCGGCGGGGGTGGGGCGGTTCGTGATACTTGTTGATCACGTCAACACGTCCGAATATAGGAATGCGCTGTTGCCACGACGTTAACCAGCGCTGCGGGCGTGTAACCATCGGTTCTGCAGGAAGGGTGTGAGCCACATGGCGCTCGACGAGCCGGACGTCGCGCAGGTGTCGCTGGGTGCCGAGATCCGCCGACGACGTAAGCAGCATGGCCTCACGTTGACGAATCTGGCTGCGCAGGCCGGTATCTCGCATCCGTTCTTGTCGCAGCTCGAGCGCGGATACGCGCGTCCGAGCATGACGACCCTGGAACGGATCGCCAGGGCGCTGGACACCACCCAGGTCAGTCTGATGCTGGCCGCGGACCCTGCGCACGTGGCGGGGGCACCGTCTCCGGCACCCGTCGGGACGCAACTGGTGCGTGCCGGCGAGGGCGCGGTCCTTCCGCAGGCCGGCGACAACGCCGGATACGCCCGGTTGCTCGTTCGAGGGGACGCCGCGTTCTTCCCCCAGGAGCAGTTGTTGAACCGGCGGGACTACGGCGAGTACTTCCAGCACGAGCAGGACGAGTGGTTGCATGTCGTCGACGGCGAGGTCGAGGTCGACCTCGGCGACGGAAGTCTCCTCGAATTGCGAAGAGGCGACAGCCTTTACTACGCTGGCGGCATTCCCCACCGGTGGCGGCTCACCGGTTCCGAGGCCGCTCGGCTCGTCGTTGTCCAGGCGTCAACGCAGGTGTCGGAGATCCGCGACGGTGGGGGTGGTTCCCGTGGCTGGGAATCCCGGCGGAGATCGTAATACCTAGGAGATCTCCGATGTCTGTGTCAGCGAACGACCTTCGAGATGGACTGCGTGTCCGTGTGGTGTCACGGCGCCGGCTCGCCCGTCGGGTGGACGAATTCGTCCTCGCGCCGGTCGGTGTCGCCGCGCTGCCGTCGTGGACCGCTGGATCGCACGTCGATCTGCACACACCGGCCGGCCCGGTCAGACAGTACTCGTTGTGTTCCTTCCCTGACGACACGAGTACGTACCGGATCGCCGTCGAGCGGCGGATCGACAGCCGGGGCGGTTCGGACTCCGTGCACGACGACATCCAGGTGGGCGGCGAGGTGTGGATCAGCCCGCCGCGCAATCACTTCGCGCTGACACGTGCACTCGGTTATGTGTTCGTGGCCGGTGGTATCGGCATCACCCCCGTCCTCGCCCTCGTCGACGAGGCCCGCCGTACCGGGCGGCCGTGGCGGCTCGTCTACGTCGGACGGTCCCGGGCGGAGATGGCCTTCGTCGACGAGATCGAACCCAGGTACCCCGGACTGGTCACGATTCACGAGTCGGCCCACTCGGGGCGCCTGGATCTCGGTGGCGTCTTGGCCGGGCTCGCCCGCGGCACCGCCGTGTACACCTGCGGACCGCCGTCGATGCTGGAAGCCGTTGCGCAAGTGTGTGAGCCGCAACCGGCCGTGGATTCGTTCGCCGAGAAGTTCACCGCCACGACGACGCAGTCCGCGGCTGACGCGGAGTTCGAACTCTCCCTTGCCTTCTCGGGCGTGACGGTGACGGTGCCGCAGGATCGCACCATCCTCGACGTCTTGGACGGACGTGGGGTGGTGGCGCCGTCGTCGTGCCGCGAAGGTGTCTGCGGAACCTGTGAGACGGGGGTGGTCAGCGGCGAGGTGGACCACCGCGACTCGATCCTGTCGCCGGAGGAGCGGTCCGAGAACGAATCGATGATGATCTGCGTGTCGCGGTGTACGAGCGGTCGTCTGGTGCTCGAGCTGTGACGGTCACGGTGCTCACCGGCGCCGTGGCGGTCCTACGTGACGCGTCGATGGTCACGCGCGATCCGGTCGTGGTCGACGACCGGCGGATCGGGGCCGCGGTCGGCGGCCGGGCCGCCGCGGACGAGGTCGTCGACGTCTCGGGGTGCGTCGTCACGCCCGGTCTCGTGAACGCGCACCACCATCTGCTGCAGACCGCGTTCCGGTCGCGTCCGGAGAGCCGGTCGGTACCGATGCCGCAGTGGCTCGGCCTGATGGCGCAACGCTATTCATCGGTCGGTGTCGACCCCGAGCTCGTCGCCGCGGCAGCGGCTGCCGGGCTCGCGGAGTCCCTGCTGTGCGGTGTCACTACGGTCGCTGACCATCATCTGACCTGGCCCGGTGGTCAGGACCCGGTCGCGTTGGCCGGAGGGACCATCGATGCCGCCGCACGGGTCGGTGCGCGATTGGTCTTCGTCCGGGGCACTGCTCGCGACGACCCGCAAGCCGCAGCCGCATCGGTCGAGGACATCCACCGAACACATCTGGGTGCGGGGGCAACCGGCACGAGCGCGGACGGGATGCTGCAGCTGGCCGTCGGCCCGTCCGGCGTGCACAGCGACGGGCCGGAGACCTTCGCGACGCTCGGCGAGGTCGCATCTCGACTCGGCCTGCGTCGTCGTACGCAGGCGAACGAGCAGGTCGATGTGCAGGTCGCCGCGGAACGATATGGGCGGCGCCCCCTCGAGTTGCTCGACGAGTGGGGTTGGCTCGCCGACGACGTCACGCTGGCGCATCTGTGCGAGATCACCGACGACGAAGTGGCTCTGGTCGCGCGATCGGGAGCGTCTGCGACCCACGCGCCCGGGTGCGACGTGCCGATGGGATGGGGCGTCGCGCGGGTTGCGGCGCTCGTGTCCGCGGGTGTGCGGGTGGGACTCGGCACCAGCGGCGGCGGGAGCAACGATGCCGGGCACCTACTCGCCGATGCCCGCCTGGCCGTTCAGGTCTCGGGATTGATCGGTGAACCGGTCACCGCCCGTGCGGTTCTCGCGATGGCATCCGAGGGTTCGGCGGGCGGTCTCGGCCGCACCGAGCTGGGGCACCTGCGGCCCGGTGCTGCCGCCGACCTCTGCGTGTGGGACTGCTCGGACGTCTTCGACGCCGGGGTCACCGACCCGGTCGACGGCCTGCTGTGGGCCGGCCCGGGCCGGCGACCCCGCGACGTCATGGTCGCCGGCCGGTGGGTGGTACGCGACGGAGAACTCGTGACCGCTGATTCACGTTCGCTCGCAGCCGAACTCCGTACGTTGCTGGACCAGCGGCAGCGTTCTGCTCCCTGATCCGAAAGAACCACAGAACCGCTGGCCCGTGGGGTGCAGCGACGGCCTCCTTCTGCTCCCTGTGGTGCGAGCGAAGCGAGCCACGAAGGGCTTCGCAACATGCCTCACCAGGCCCTTCGTGGCTCGTCGCTATCGCTCCTCACACCTCAGGGAGCAATGGGGTCGCTTCTTTCGGATCAGCAAGCAGGGGCTGGCTCGCCCGCCGTCAGGAAGTGGCCGTCGCACACGGCGGTGCGGGTGCGTCCTCGGACAGCGGCTTGTTCAGCGGCATGAGGTACAGGACGACAAGCACGACAGGGGTGCTCCCGAGATTGGTTCCCTCGTGGGTGTTCGCCTTGCCCCCGGGTTCGGCGATGATCTCGCCGGTCCGGTACACCACCGGCTTGCAGTCGGAGCCGGGGTGGGTGAGGGTGCCCTGCCGGACCAGTCCGTAGAGCGGGCCGTCGTGATAGTGCCACCCGGTGGTGCCGCCGGGGGCGATGGTGATCTCCCGGACCTCCACGTGTACGCCGTCGGGCACGAAGGGTAGGAGGTCGGCCGGGATGTCCGCCTTGGCCAGGCTGACCGCCGAGATTCCGGACGAGGGCGTGGAATTCGCCGTCCCCGACGACATCGTGAGCGGCGTCAGGAGAGCGGCCGCGGCGGCGAGCGTCGCGACGGCGGTGCGCAGGAGTGGTGTCATCGTCCGACCGTACGTCGGGCCGACCCACCTCATACCCGATTCGTCCGATTCTGTTGTGCAACAGTCCTGGACGATTGACCCGAACGGTCCTGGGTACAGAGCGGTGTGCATACGATGACGGGACCGAGTCGGTGATGATTCGGTACGAACTCGAGGAGCCGCGGATGTCTCGCTTGCCGAATGTCGTGGTCGTCGGCGTCGGCGTCGGCGTCGGCGTTGCCGTCCTGTCCATGTTGATGGGCGTGGCGGGTGTGCTCGTGCCCTCCGCGGGATCTGCGTCGGCGGACACCCTCACCGGTGTCCGATACGCCAAGGCGACGGCCGGCGCGCCATACCGGGAGACCTGGGTGTCGCCCCGCAATCTCGTGGTGTCGGTGTGGTCACGGTCGATGCAGACCCAGGTCCCGTCGCTGGTCCAGACGCCCGCGAACCGGAACCAGGCCGCACCGGTGATGTACCTGCTCAGCGGATCGTCCGGTGGCGAGGACAACGACGACTGGACGCACGCCACCGACGCCAACGCGTTCTATGCGAACAAGAACGTGTGGACCGTGGCCCCGATCGGGGGCGCGGCGAGCTACTACGCCGACTGGCGGCGCGTCGACCCGGCCGCGAACTTCCGGTTCGGCGTGAAGACGTCACGGCCCCTGCGGTGGGAGACCTTTCTGACCTCGGAGCTGCCCGCCGCCTTCGAGAACGCGCACGGGGGACGATCCGGCCCGGGACGCTCGCGCGGGGTCGCGGGGATCTCGATGGCGGGTACTGCCGTGCTCCGGATCGCCGAGAACCACCCCGGGTTCTACCGTGCGGTCGGTTCCTATTCGGGATGCGCCGACACCGCGTCGCCCACCGGGCAGTTGCTGTTGCGCAACGTGGCGTTCGTGCCCGGACTCGCCGACGCCAGCAACATGTACGGCCCGCCCGGCGACCCGCAGTGGGCAGCCCAGGATCCGGTGATCAACGCCTACAAGTTCGGGCGTCGCACCCCCGCCCTGTGGATCAGTGCGGCGACCGGATTGCCCGGTGCGCACGACAATCTGTCCGACCGGCGGATCGCCGGCAACGTGGGGGAGCTCGCCGAACAGGTCGCGGCCGGCGGATTCGCCGAAGCGACCGCACGATCGTGCACGGTGACGATGGCAAACCGCCTCGCCGCGCTGCGCATCCCGGCCGTCGTCCGGCTCCCGGCGACCGGTACGCATTCCTGGGGGTACTGGGAGGACCAGATGCATGAGTCCTGGCCGATGTTCGCCCGCGCGCTCGGGGCGTGACGCCGCGGGAGATGCACCGCGGACGGCGGTCGTCGTCGACCGCCGGACCTCGCATTTCAGCGTCCGTTCAACTCGACGCACCTACGGTCGGGGCGTGATCTCCGGGCACGGCTCCACCCGACGAGGCCCAGGGGGCGATCCGCGATGACCGTGACCCGGCGCGGCCTGTGGCTCTCGCAACTGCTGCATCCCGAGGTCTCGCATGTCGTCGCGTTCGGCCTGACCCTGAGCGGCCGGCTCGACGCCGAACGACTGCATCGCACGGCCGGTGCCGTGCTCGACCACGTCGGCTGGTACGACGTGCGTCTGAGCCCGAATCGGTCGCCGGCCGACGGTCATCCGCACCCCCTGCAACCAGCCGGTTCCGGACTGGACCCGGTGGAGTGCGTGGACCTGTCCGCGTGTGCCGACCCGGCTGCCGAGAGCGAGGCGCGTGCGCAGCGTTTCCTCGACGACCCCGCAGGCGCCGATCTCGGACTGCCGTTGTTCCGCAGCGAACTGCACGTCCTCGCTCCCGACTCCCACCGGTGGATCGTGCGGGTGCATCACGTGCTCACCGACGGCGCCGGCGTCCTGCGGGTCATGGCGCACGTCGCCGCTGTCTACGCGGGTACTGCGCGACCGGACGAGATGCCCCTCGCCGACGACCCCGAACTCGAGGCCGAAGAGGAGAGGTACCGCGGCTCGCGACGCCGAGGGGCCGACGAACAACACTGGGCCCGACGACTCGACGGCCTCGCGCCGTCCCTGCTGGCCGGTTCCATCCCGCATTTCACGTCGTCGATCACGCGCGTCACCGAAACCCTGAGAAGTCCGCGCACCGCATCGTCGGCCGAGTTCGTCACCGCGTTCGCGGGCCTGTGCGCCCGGCTCCTCGACGCCCCGGACGTGGGATTGAGTCTCCCGGTCGCGGCACGTACCTCGGCGGCACGTCTCCGGGCGGTGCAGCCTGTCTCGAACGTCGTGCCCCTGCGCCTCGACGGAATCGGCGACCGCGACGCCGGGCAGGCCCTCTCCGCGGTGTCGTCGGCCCTGATCGAGGCACTGCGCCATCAGCGCTACCCTCGCGAGGACATGCTGCGGAACCAGCACGGGCTCAACGGCTTCGGTGCGGTGGTCAACCTCTTGCCGGGTTTCGGGCCGCCCGCTGTCGACGGCTTGCACTGGGGACTCGAGGTGATGCGGACCGGACCGATCTCCGACGTCGCGGTGACCCTGCACCCCGCCGATCAGAACGGTCGCCGGGCGGTGACCTGGGAAGCCCCGGACGCCGTCGTCGACACCGATGCGCTGGCCACCCTCGCCCGACGTTTCGACCGATACCTCACCGCCACGCTGCGCGAACTGGACGGTGGCCCAACGGTTCCCGACGATTCGGTGTTCGTCGACGGGGAGTGGGAGCGGTTTCGGTGCCGGAGCGGACCACCGGCACCGCCCTTCACGCCGACCGTGAGCCACCTGGAGGACCACCGTTCGGCGGACCCGGAGGCCATCGCGATCATCGACGGTGAGGTGTCGGTGTCCCGACGCGAGTTCGCGCGCCGGGTCGTTCGCGGGACCCGGTTGCTCCTGGAGGCCGGGGTCGGTGCGGGCGACCGCGTGGCGGTGTCCATCGAGCGGTCGGCCGCCTCCGTTGTCGCGTTCTGGTCGGTGCTGTGTGCGGGCGGCGTATGGGTGCCGGTCGGCGATCCGTTCGCACCGGACGCGAGAACGAGGGATCTGCTCGATCGCTCCGGCGCCAAGGTCGGATTGTGCGTGCCGGGCGCCCCACACCCGGGCTCGATCCGGTGGCTCGACCTCGAGCACGACGACCCCGGCTCTCCGATCCCCGATCGGTGGCCGGGTTTGGAACGCGGGCCCGACGATGCCGCCTACCTGCTGTTCACGTCGGGTTCCACCGGAACGCCCAAAGGCGTGATCATGCCCCACCGCGGCCTGCCCGCCCTTATCGCGGAGATCCGACAGACGTACGCTCTAGCACCCGGGTCACGCATCCTGCACGCGTCGTCCCCGACCTTCGACACCGGGATCGTCGAGATGCTGTGCGGGGTCGTCTGTGGGGCGACAGTTGTCGTCGCGCCCAGGTCGGCACCCGGCGGTGATGCTCTGGCACAGCTGATCCGACGGCATCGCGTCAGTCACCTCATCGTCACGCCGTCGGTCCTCGACACCCTGCCCCTGGATCTGGCCGAGGATCTGGTGCAGGTGATCATCGGTGGCGAACCGCCGTCGCCGCGGGTGGTCGACCGCTGGTCGGGTCGCGTCCGGCTGCGGAATGCGTACGGACCCACCGAAGCCCGGTGCAGCATCAACATCTCCGCTCCGCTGCTGCCGGGCGAGGCGATCACCGTGGGCCCGCCGATGGTCGGAGTCGACGAGGCGGTCCTGGACCGCCTCGGCCGGCCACAACCTCCCGGGGCGATCGGCACGCTCCACTGTGCGGGACCGCAATTGGCCGACGGCTATCTCGACGATTCAGCGTCCACTGCGGAGGCCTTCGTGCAGAGCACGTTCTCGGCCGAGGAGGTGATGTACCGGACCGGCGACCTGGCCCAGTGGACCGAGGCCGGTGAGATCCGACTGCTCGGACGCCGCGACGGACAGATCACCCTGCGGGGCTTGCGAATCGAACTCGCTGAGATCGACGCTGCGCTCGGACGATGCACCGACGTGCGGAGTTCCGCGACGATTCTGCGCGAGTTGCCGTCGGGCCGTACCGCTCTGGTGTCATTCGTCGTGCCGCAGCGAACCGGAACGGATGTCGACGCACCCGGGCTGCGTCGCGCGGTCGCCGGTGTCCTGCCGTCGTACATGGTGCCCGCGCTCATCATCGGCATCGACGCGCTACCCCGCACCGGCAACGGCAAGCTCGACGTCGGAAAGCTGGTGGACCACCCGCTCCCCGGTCGCCGGTCGGTGCGCGGACCCGTCGGCTCGCACGAGACCCTGCTGGTTCGGGTCGTGGGCGAGGCGCTGGGCACTGATGAGGTCGATCTGTTCGCCGGCTTCCTCGAGCAGGGCGGCGACTCCCTGGCGGTCATGCGGGTCGTCGGATCGCTGATCGCGGCAGGACATTCCGAGATCGGGCCCGACGACGTGCTCACCGCGCCCGACCTGGAGACGCTGGCCGAGCGGATGGTCGAGCCGGTCCGCCCGGACGACACCGTACGGCGACCGGCCGCACCGGACGACGATCGTCCGCTCACGTCCGCAGAACGGACGGTCGAACGCGCACCGGGACACCCGCACGGGCAGCTGGTCCGCGTCGGATGGGTTCCACCCGAGACCGGGCGGCCCACCGCTCCCGAATTGCGAGAATTGCTCCGCGCGTTGGCCGATCGGCACCCCGCCCTGCGGTCGAGCTATCCGGACACCCCCGCCGGGCCGGTCCAGCGGGCGCTGGCCGGCGGCGCCGACGCAGCGGTCGAGGTTGCCGTGCAGGTGGTTTCGGGCCCAGACCCGAACCCGGGACGCGAGAGCCTACGCGCACACGCCGAACAGATGTCGGCGTCGCTCGATGTCCGGACCGCGCCGCCGTTCTGCGTGCGGATCCTGGCGGATGCCGACGGCGGTGTGATGGCCGCGGTCGCGGTGTTCCATCACATCGCGGTCGACGGGCACTCGCTCGGAACGCTGGCCCGAGAGGCGGACCTGCTCGCCCGCGGAGTGGATGTCCCTGCGGTGCAACCCATCTCGCCGCACGCACCACGCACTGACGACGACATGGACGGCCGGTCGTGGCACCAACTGCTCGGTGAGTCGCCCGCGGGGTCCTTCACCCTGGACGGGTTGGACCCCGTCTCCTGCGCGCAGTCCACGGCGGTTCGTCGCCGGGCTCTCGTCGACGCCGACGTCTACGCACGGTTCCGTGCCGGTGCGTCCGAGCAGGGCATGACCCCGTTCGAGGCATTCGGGAGATCGGTGTCGGAGGCGCTCGCGCGACTGACCGGACAAGACCGGGTGATGGCGGCCACCGCGGCGTCGACGCGGCCGGCGGGCGCCGAGGACACCGTGGGCGACTTCGTCGTCGCTGCGGTCACACCGCTCGACGCCCGCGAGGATGTCCGCGGCTCGGTCGAGCGCACCCGTCGGTGCATCGCCGCGGCGACCGGGCCGATGGAGGACGTGCTGGACGTACTGGGCCGGCCGGTCGTCGACGGGCGCCTCTTCCCGGTGCCGGTGCTGCTCGGCTGGACCCCGACGATCACCCGGCCGAGCGTGGGCGGTCACCTGTACGTGTTCCCACCGCGGACCACGCGATGGATGCTGCAGATCGAGGGCTCGCCGACCGCACACGGGGAGCTGCAGGTCCTGGTGACCGGCGCGGCCTCCGCGCTCACGGGGCCCCGTGTCGAGCAGGTGCTCGCCGAGGTCGTCGCGTGCCTGCGCAAACGGTGATTCGAGAACCTCACCGGCAGAGCAGAACACCCCGCGGGCGAGGTGCCCGCGGGGTGTTCTCGATCGTGAGATGACGGATCAGGCCAGATCGAATCGATCGTTGTTCGAGACCTTCACCCACGCCTTGACGAAGTCGTTGACGAAACGCTCCGCCGAGTCGTCCTGCGCGTAGACCTCGGAGAGCGCGCGCAGCTGCGAGTGCGAGCCGAACACGAGGTCGGCAGCCGTTGCCGTCCACTTCTTCTCGCCGGTGGCGCGGTCGGTTCCCTCGTAGACGTTCTCGTCGGAACCGCTCTTCCACTCGGTGTTCATGTCGATGATGTTGCGGAAGAAGTCCGTCGACAGGACGCCGGGCCGGTCGGTGAACACGCCGTGCTTGCTGCCACCGTAATTGGTGTCGAGCACGCGGAGACCACCGACGAGGACGGTCAGCTCCGGCGCGGTGAGGTCCAGCATGTAGGCACGGTCGAGGAGCAGCGACTCCAGCGGAGTCTTCTCGCCGTCCTTGCTGAAGTTGCGGAACCCGTCGGCGCGCGGTTCGAGGACCTCGAATGAGTCGACGTCGGTGCTCTCCTGCGAGGCGTCCGTACGGCCGGGGGTGAACGGCACGGTGACCGGGAAACCGGCTGCCTCGGCGGCCTTCTCGATCGCCGCCGCACCGCCGAGGATGATGATGTCGGCGAGCGAGACCTTCTTGCCGCCCGATGCCGAGTCGTTGAAGTCCTTCTGGACCTGCTCGAGTACCGGCAGCACCTTGGCGAGCTCGCCGGGCTCGTTGATCTCCCAGTTCTTCTGCGGCTCGAGACGGATGCGGGCGCCGTTGGCACCGCCCCGCTTGTCGGTGCTGCGGAAGCTGGCCGCCGACGCCCAGGCCGTCTTGATGAGCTGCGTCGGGGACAGCGCGTCGAGCAACGTGCCCTTGAGAGAGGTGATGTCGTCGGCGTCGATCAGTTCGTGATCGACCGCGGGCACCGGGTCCTGCCAGATCTGCGGCTCGGGAACCCACGGGCCGAGGTAACGGCTGACCGGACCCATGTCGCGGTGCAGCAGCTTGTACCACGCCTTGGCGAAGGCCTCGGCGAGCTCCTCGGGATGGTCGAGCCACCGACGGGTGATGTCGGCGTAGATGGGGGACTCGCGCAGGGCGACGTCGGTCACCAGCATGGTGGGCGCGCGACCGGGACCGCCGAACGGATCGGGGATCGTGCCTGCTCCCGCACCGTCTTTCGCGACGTACTGCCAGGCCCCCGCGGGGCTCTTGGTGAGCTCCCATTCGTAACCGTAGAGGTTCTGGAGGAATCCGTTGCCCCACTGGGTCGGGGTGGAGGTCCAGACGACCTCGAGACCACTGGTGATCGTGTCCTCGGCCTTGCCCTTGCCGTAGCCCGACTTCCAGCCCAGGCCCTGCTGTTCGATCGGGGCGCCCTCGGGCTCGGGTCCGATCAGGTCGGCGTCGCCGGCGCCGTGGGTCTTGCCGAAGCTGTGGCCGCCGATGATGAGTGCCGCGGTCTCCTCATCGTTCATCGCCATGCGACCGAAGGTCTCGCGGATGTCCTCGGCGGCGGCGATCGGGTCCGGCTTGCCTTCGGGGCCTTCGGGATTGACGTAGATGAGACCCATCGTGGTGGCGCCGAGGGGCTGGGCGAGCTCACGTTCGCCGGAGTAGCGCTTGTCGGTGCCGAGCCAGGCGTCCTCCGGGCCCCAGAACACCTCCTCGGGCTCCCAGATGTCCTCGCGGCCGAAGCCGAAGCCGAAGGTCTTGAAGCCCATGGACTCCAGTGCGACGTTACCCGCGAACACCAGCAGGTCGGCCCAGGACAGCTTGGTGCCGTACTTCTGCTTGATGGGCCAGAGCAGACGACGGGCCTTGTCCAGGTTGGCGTTGTCCGGCCAGCTGTTCAGCGGGGCGAACCGCTGAGCGCCCTGACCGCCGCCGCCGCGGCCGTCGAAGATGCGGTACGTGCCGGCGGCGTGCCAGCTCATGCGGATGAACAGGCCGCCGTAGTGGCCGTAATCGGCGGGCCACCAGTCCTGCGACGTGGTCATCAGCGAGACCAGGTCGGCCTTCAGGGCCTCGACGTCGAGCTTCGCGAATTCCGTTGCGTAATCGAAGTCCTCACCGAGCGGGTTGGACAGCGAGGAATGGGCGTGCAGGATCGAGAGGTCGATCTGCTCGGGCCACCAGTCCTTGTTGGTCAGCGGCGCATGCGCTTTCGGCTTCGGCGAGGGGATCGCCGGATTCTCGCTCTCGCTGGCACTTGCGGTGTCGGCGTCGGAGTTGGGCGGGCGGCTGTCGGAGGTCACGACATTCCTTTCGAGGGGACTGACAGGCTGCGATCACGGGAGGTGATCAGGTCGGGGCCTTGCTGAGGCAATCGGGGCACAGGCCCCAGAAGATGACCTCGGCCTCGTCGAGTGCGAAACCGTGGTCTTCCGAGGGGGTCAGGCATGGGGCTTCCTCGATTGCACAATCCACGTCGGCGATGACACCGCAGGCGCGGCAGACGACGTGGTGGTGATTGTCTCCGGTGCGAAACTCGTAGCGCGACACCGAACCCGAGGGTTGGATGCGGCGGATGAGCCCGCGCTCGGTCAGGGCGTGCAGCACATCGTAGACGGCCTGACGTGAGACGGTGGGCAGGGTTTCGCGTACCGCATGATAGATGGTGTCCGTGTCGGCATGCGGGTGCTTGTCGACGGCGGCCATCACCGTCACCCGAGGCTGGGTGACACGAAGATCTGCGGCCCGGAGTTGCTGGGCATGGTCCGATGTCGATGCCACGTCCCCCACCATAGGGGCGTCACCGCCACTTCGCACGGTTTTTCTGGATCTGATCCAAATTCGTGCAAAGGTGGGTGGGGCCGACGCCAGTTGTCGTGTGTCGTTGCGTCTGGCGCTACGTTTCGCGACATCTGCAGATGCTTCCGACAGGCCGACGGCCGCCATCAGGTCGATGGCGGCCGTCGGGGTCGGTCGGTTCGGCAGATCAGCTGTCGATGCCGACCAGGTCCTTGGCGATCTCGGCGAAGCGGATCTCGACCGCGGAGACCACGCGCTGGCGGTTCTTGTGTGCCTCTTCGTAGGCGAGGGTGACCCGCAGGTCGGCCGGCTTGGTCAACTCCTTGACCGCGGCCACCGCGTCGGTGACGTTGAGGTCGACGTAGCCCTCGATCGGGAGGTCTTCCGCCTCAACGGTTCCGGTGATCTCGCGGAGCTGGTGGAGCGCGTCGGCGGCACCCTCGGCGCCGCTGTCGCGGGCACTGTCCTCGACTGCCTCGAGGGCGGCATCACGGCCGGCGGCCACAGTCTTCGAGACCGCGGCACCGGCGTTGCTGACGGCGTCACCGGCTCGCGAGGCGGTCTCGGTCGCGTCGTCGACTGCTCGTCCGAACCGGCTGCGCAGGGTCTCCACGGGGTCGGGGAGTTGGCGGGCGAACTCGGCGGTGCGGTCGATCGCCCACGATGCGCCGAGCGCCGGGGCGGTCAAGGCGCGCGCGGCGAGGCCGCTCGCCCACTGCGACGGGCCGCGACGCAGGGCGGCCGGGCCGCCGAGAGCCTCTTCGGCGAGGACCGTCGTGAGCCAGTGGACGGTCGCCGTGTGGGCATCGATGAGCTTGTCGGCCAGGCCGACGAGTGCCTGGTCCTCCTGGCCGGTGGCCAGGGCCTTGAGATACGTGGCGCGTGCCACGAGTCGCTGCTCTAGTGCAAGGTCGTCGAGCAGGGCCTCGTCGAGCGGTTGAGTCTGCTCGGCCAACGTCTTGGCGACGGCACCGACACGGCCGAGTACCGGCCGGACGACATCGACGAGTCCGCCACGGTCACGCAGGGCGTTCTCGATGGTGAGTGCGCGCTCGCGGGCGTTCTCGGCGTTCTGGGCCAGTTCCTTGCGGATCGCATCGGTTCGGGCCTGGGCCTGCCGGGTCTCGGCGATCTGGATCTCGGTATGCGTCAACGCGAGGATCGCGCGAAGTTGCTGGTGAACGGTGGTGGTGGAAACGGTCATCGGTTCTTGCTCCCCTCTTGAACGGGTTGGATCGGCTACACCCCGAGTGTTGCCACGACGAGGGCAGATGTAACACCCCGGTGCGAATCAACCCGGCGCGCCGACTCGAACACGTTGAGCCACAGCGGGTTCTACAAATTGTGAGGCGCGTCACAACAGCCGATGAGGGCGTGCGCTATGACCGTTTGCCGAGACTTGTGTGGTCGGGGCCGGCCGGACCGTACGTCGAGGTTTGGATTCGCCCTCGTCACGGGTACGTCGCGGCGATGGACCCGAAGCGGCGTGTTCGCCACGCGGACCCCGACCCGGGATCTGGCGTGACCGTCGCGCAACTCGCCGAACATCTCGGCACCTCCGTCGTGGGCGACACCAGAGCCGAGTCGGCGGTGGTCCGCGACATCGACGACGATTCCCGCACGGTCCGTCCCGGGGATGCGTACCTGGCCATCCCGGGCCGCCGCTGGCACGGACTCGACTTCGAGCGGGACGTGGCCGCGGCCGGTGCCGTCCTGGTGATCAGCGACCGCCCGTCGTCGGTCCTGCCTTCTCTGGTCGTCGACGGACCTCGCCGCATCATGGGGCCGCTGACCTCATGGTTCCATGGTGAACCGTCACGTGATCTGCGGATCTTCGGTGTCACCGGCACCAACGGCAAGACCAGCACGACCCACTTCGTAGACGCCGCCCTCGCGGCGACGGGGGAGGCGGGCGGGCTCATCTCCGGTGCGCGGATCCGGGGCCCCGGGTACGACGTCGTGCCCGCCCGCACGACGCCGGAGGCGCCCATGCTGCAGCGGACCCTGGCGACATTCCGGCGCCATGGCGTCACCTGCTGCGCGATGGAGGTCTCCTTGCATGCGATCGATCAGGGAGGGTCGACGGCACCGCATTCCGCGTGATGGCGTTCACCAACCTGTCCGACGACCACCTCGATTATCACGAGTCGATGGAGGGGTACTTCGCGACCAAGGCCGCGATGTTCACGCCTGAGCGGACGCAGATCGCAGTGGTCGACATCGACGACCACTGGGGTGTGCGTCTGGCTGCCGGGACCACGACGGAGACCTGGACGTGCTCGACTCGACGCACGGACGCCGACGTCGTCGCCACCGACATCCGGGCCGGGCGTCTCGGCGCCGAGTTCACCGTCCACACGCCACACGGGCGATCCCGGGTCGGGCTGCAGGTGTTGGGGCCTCACCAGGTCGGCAACGCTCTACTGGCGCTCACCGCCGTGGTGGCGGACGGCGTCGACCTCGCCGCTGCGGCCGAGGGCGTCTCCTCGGTGACCGGCATCGCCGGACGGTGCGAACCCGTGCATGCCGGACAGCCGTATCGCGCGATCGTGGACTACATGCACAACACGGCGGGACAACACGCGATGTTCCCCTACCTGTGGTCGTTGACGGAGGACGGTCGGCTCATCGCCGTGGTCGGGGCAACCGGCGGACGCGATCCAGGGAAACGAGAACCACTGGGACAGGTCGCGGCGCGTTACGCGGACGTCGTGATCGTCACCGACGAGAGCCCCGAGGACGAGGACCCCGGCGAGATCAGGGCCAGTGTGCTGCGCGGCGCGCACCGGGAAGCGTCGGCGGTCGTCATCTAGGAACCCGACCGGCGGAGCGCATTCTCGACGGCCACGTCCATGGCCGGTGACCGCAACGTGGTCGTGATCACCGGCCGGGGCAGCGACACCTTCCGCAGGTACGGGACCGAGACGTCGTTCTTCGACGATCACACCGAGTTACGGCGCGCGATCCTCGACACGTCGAACTGAACGGGCGATCACTTCTTGCCGGACAGAACGGCGTCGCGGGCCGCGGCGGCCGCATGGAGCTCGCGCTGATACAGGATTCCGTAGGTGAAACCGTTCTCGCCCTTGCGGATTCCCGCGGCAGCGCCCAGTTCCCGCAGGGCGCGGGCGGCAACGGCGGCATCCTGGTGTTCCCCCAGGACGGTCTGGATCTTCTTGTAGCGCTTGGCCTGCGCACGACCGATCGACCCGACGACGGGCGTGGCCAGCTCACCGGCGTAACGGGCCCGCTTGGCCGCCTTGCGCGCCCGATGCAGATCTTCCTCGTGCCCGGAGGCGAGGGCTTGCTTCAACCGCTTGTCCGCCTTGCGCGCCGCGCGGGTGGCGATCTGACGGACCTGCTTCTTCGAGATCTGGTCGTCGACGAGCGGGACTGCCTCGTTCCAGGTCGTGAGGGTCGACAGCAGCCGACGATACCGGTCCGATGTCATCTCGGCGGCGACGTTCTCTCGATGGTGATGCTGCTGAGCGGAGAGTTCCTCCTCGATCCGGGCCGCCACCGGTCCGAGCACCAGCTCGTCGGGCAGTTCGGCGAGGGCAGTGGCGAATCGTGCGCGCAGGACCTCCCGGTCGCGCACCTCGCCGAGAACCCCTGCGAACCACCGCAGTTCGTCGTCGAGTCCCACGAGGTCGCTCGGCTCGAACAGCGGTGCCGCGGTCCGCAGCGTGCTCCGGAGACGGCGGATGGCGACGCGAACGCCGTGCACCGGGTTCTCACCGCGACGCAGCGCGACATCGCCGGCGAAGATGGTCGCGATCTGCTCGTGGACGTAGTCCAGTGCGGCGGCAGCGGCCGGCGACGCCGAGCCGGCTCGGTGCGGTGCCTCGTGACCGATGGCGCGCTCGTACGTCGACGACGCCGACGCCGGACGCGCGCCGGCCCCGACCATCCGTTTGCGTACACCCTTGGGCACCGCATCCGACGAGGAGCGCACCGCGACCTCGCGCCAGGACGTGGCGGTGGCGACCGGGCCGGTGGCGGTTGCGGAGACGGTGTCGTCGATCACCTCGTAAGCCGTCTCACCGTTCGCGTCGAGATGGCGGTGGCGGGTTCGGTGCGTGTGGACGATCGCCGCGACGCGAAGCGGTTTGCCGCCGCTCAGCCCCCAGAGGGCATCGGCGATCGTCGGCGGAACGGCCGTCGAGGGGGCGTCGATTCGTTCGGTGATGACCTCACCGGGGGAGGGGGTGACGACCCGCCAGCCGGCCGGACGCTCGTCCCCGTCGTCCCCGTCGACGTAGACGACCGTGGTGCCGTGCGCGAGCAGGTCCCGGTCCTCGGTGTCGTAGTACGTGTCGCTGAAATCCGTCGACGTGATCTCGACGTCGCCGGGGTCTCCGAGGTCGGGGATGGCGCTGTCCAGACCGAAGTCCCAGGTGGCTGCGCGGGTGGTGTCGGTGTGCACTCCTCGCTCCTCACTCTCGCTGTGTCGCTGACACACCGAGGGTGTCCGAATCGGACATTCGGTAAACGTCGCGGAGCGGAACGATCGCCCTACGAGCGGTGGTAGACGCCGTCCTCGGAACGCGTGACCTGGCCGTGGCGCAGGAGCCGTTCGAGGTGGAGTTCGGCTGTCCGTTTCTCCACCGCGTCGACGAAGGGCAGCTGGACATGCGGGCGATATACAAGCCGCTCGGTGGCGATCCCCTCGACCGTGAGTGGGCGGCGCAGCAACTCCAGCAGGCGTTCTTCGCGTCGATGGATGACGGCCTCGTAGTCGGCGAGACGGGAGCGGAATTCGTGGGCGCCGGTGACCACGCCCTTCTGGTGGAAGGTGCCGTACCAGCGGGCGTCGATGTCGCGCACTCGCGCGATCGACGCGAGGTAGTCGTCGACGCTGCTCCCCAGGTCGCCGTACATCGGTCCGAACGAGGTGAGGTCGATGTCGGCGAGATAGAGAAAGCCCGTGGGTTCGACGAGGATGCCGGAATGCCCGGCGGTGTGCCCGGGCAGGTGGACGACCGTCGCGGTGACCCCGCCGAGTTCGAAGGCGTGTCCGTCCTCGACCCCGGCGGTCTCGGGGAAGCCGGACGTCAACCGGAAGGTGTCGCCGATCTGGGCGTCGACGCCGGCCCTCTCCTCGTCGGTCAGTCCGTAGTTGTCGAGAAGGACCTGCAGGGATCGCACGCCGTCGACGTCGGCGTGATGGGCGAACTTGTCCGCGGAGAAGTGCCGGAGGCCGGCGATGTGGTCCTCATGTGCGTGACTGATCATCACCGCGTCGGGCTGCACCGGGTCGTGGTCGACCTCGAGGGAGGGATCGACCACCAGGGTCCCGGCGGAGCCGCGGACCACGACCGTGTTGCCGTAGGGAAACGCACCGCCATGCGATGACGCGAGCACGGTCACCTCGTCGTAGCGGTTCTCGATGAAACTCGGTGCGAGGGTCACGTCGTCTGCGTACCCCGGCGGGGGAATGCTGTCAACGGCGGGGTTCGTCGACGGAGTCATCCCGTGCGCCGGTCACCGCGCGAAGCCGCAGCGGCACGATCAGCCACGCGAGAGAGAACGTCACGAGGGTGATGATGCCCGCGACCGCCGACGGGACCGGTCCGGCGGTCGCTCCGAAGACGACGGTGACCGCACCGGACAGCGCCAGGCCGAGCAGGGTGAGGCCGGCGAAAGCCAGATAGTGCGCGTAGGTGACGATCAGCGCGAGCTGGTGTTGACGGAACAGCGCCCGGTGCAGGGCCACGGGTGCGGCCAGCAGGATCGCCGCACCGACCGCGCACGACACGGTGATCAGGTAGATCACGCGCAATGAGCCGCCGAGTTCTTCGAAGCCGTCGTGGAATGGAAGGGTCAGGAGGAACCCGGTCAGGATCTGCACTCCGGTCTGCACGACGCGGAGCTCCTGGAGGAGCGAATTCCAGTTGCGTTCCAGCCGTTGGGTTTCGGTCTCGTCGCGTTGGGCGCGATTCCACTCGTCGTCGCCAGAGCCGGGTCTGGTGGGGTCGAGGTCCGACGGGCTAGTCATTTGCTCATCGTCGCACCACGGGGTCTCGTCGAGCGGTGCGGCGGAGTCTCGAAGCGGTCACTGCGCGGGGCGGGTTCCCGCGTCGTCACCAGATGTCCGCCCACGACGGACGGTCGGGCACGTCGATCGTGCGCGGTCTGTCCCCGCCCATGACGTCGGTCCCTACCGGGGGGCGTTGGCTCCGAGATTCTCGTCCAGCTGACGATGGCCGAAGGGCATATTGCCCTTCCACGGAGCTGAGGTGGACGAATCTCCGCTACCCACCGAACGGTTGACCGAGCACCACCGGCGAACTGCGGAAAGCCCGATCTGGCCTGGCGCGCGCGGCGTGACCGGAGGACCATCGGTCACATGGCCACGTCGATGGATGAGTTCACGATGTCCCAGCTGGGATCACTGCGCTGGGCGGACATGCGGCGACGGGTGCGCGCGCTGGTCGACGGAGAAGTCGTCGTCGACTCGACGAGGGCCATCCAGGTCTGGGAGCCCTACCGGGTCGTCGGATGCTATGCGGTGCCCGTCTCCGATGTCGTTGCGCCGCTGAGCGATGCACAGACAGTCGACGCCGCCGACGACCACGGGCCGATCCTCACACCGGTCGATCCCTTCGACGTGCACACGACGCCCGGTACGACCTGCGACCTCGTGGCAGGCGAACGGACTCTGGCCGGCGCCGCGTTCCGTCCGGACGATGCCGATCTCGCCGGCCACGTCCTGCTGGACTGGGCGGCCTTCGACGAGTGGCGCGAAGAGGAGCAGACGGCGATCGGTCATCCGCACGATCCGTTTCAGCGCATCGACTGCCTCGACACCCGCAGACATGTGATGGTGACGGTGGGAGGTTCGGTCCTGGCGGACAGCCGACGCCCGACCCTGCTGCTCGAAACCCATCTGCCGCCCCGACACTATCTGCCGCGCGAGGACGTCCGGATGGATCTGCTCGTGCCGTCGGACACCGTCACGGTGTGCGCATACAAGGGCGAGGCGACCTACTGGTCGGCCGTCGTCGGCGACGAGGTCATCCCTGATGTGGCATGGACCTACACCGATCCGCTCACCGACGCCGAGCCCGTCCGGGACCTCATCTGCTTCTACGACGAGCGGGTCGATCTGACCGTCGAAAGGTGAACAGCCGAAACCGAATCGGTCCTCTCGACGGTCAGAGTTCACCGTCGTAGCGGTCCAGACCGGACCCGCTGTTCTTCTTGCTGCGTCCGGTCGGCGCCTCCTTGGCGCTGCGCACCCACTTCCCGGTGCGGTCGAGAGTGGGCATCCGCTCGGAGAAGAACTTGCTGTAGCGCGTCGTGCCGTCGACCTTGAGCACACCGTCCTGGACGTCGATGTGTGCGACCGTCGCCCAGAACGAGTTCTTGCCGTTGCCGACATGGATGAGTATCTCGTCGCTGTCCGGCCCGGGTAGACCATCTCTGCCCGGCTGTCCGTACCGGATCGCCACCCGCGGCCTGCCGAACTTGTCGATCGCGCCGGCACCGTTGTCGACGGATTGATACACGTTGACCAGTAGATCGCCGTTCTCCTTCGGCAGAACCGTGACCTGCTCGACGGCGGGCTTCTTTCCTCGTCCCGGACCGCGGCTGTCCCCGTGGTGCTCGATGAACGGCCAACTGCGCAGGTCGCCGCGATGGCCCTTCTCGCCGCTGATGACGACGTACTGGTGAGCGACCTCGTCGCGGCAGAAGAAGTAGACGTCGAGGTCGCCCTTGCCGTACTTCGTCACCCGACCGTCGGCCTCGTACTCCGCGCCCCGTCCGTCCCACTCCAGGCCCACGGTGAGAACCCAGTCCGACGACCCTTTGCGCAGGTCGATCGACGCGGTCTTGTCGCGGGAGTCCTTCGTGATGGAGACCTTGACCTTGGAGAGGTTGGCCGGCGGCGACGCCAGAACCTGCTGCGGCGACTCCGGAACCTGCTGCGGCGCGGTGTTCACCGGGGCGTCGGGGGGCGATCCGGCGAGCCCGGGCTGTTGTTCCGGTGCGTTGTCGATGCTGATCCCGAAGTCGGTGGCGAACGCCGCCAACCCCTGGCTGTAGCCCTGTCCGATCGCGTCGAGCTTCCACTGTCCGTTCCGGCGGTAGAACGCCACCAGCTGCAGGACGGTCTCGGCGCCGGGATCCGGTGGCGCGAAGGTCCACGCGCCCGAACCCGAGATGGTCACCGTCAGCGAGCCGATCTGTTCGAATGTCTTGTGCTGCGCCTCGGTGCTCGCCGCGACGACGACCCGCTCGACGTCGGCGGGCACCGACGTCAGGTCGACCGCACATGAATCCGAACCGCGGAGCCGAACGCCCGAGGAAGCCGGGTTGTTGAAGAAGATCAGGTCGTCGTCCGTGCGGACCCTGTCACCGGCCGTCAGGAGCACGGCGATGAGGTCGACGTCGCCGGGTGACGCGCTCGCAACTTCGACGAGGTGTGCGGTCGTGCTCAGGGTGGTCTTGGAGCCCTTGGTGAGCTCGTGCACAACTACTCCTCGGGGATGGTGGTCAGGCAGCCCCGATGGTAAGCGAGGTGCCGCGACCCGGGCGCGCCGTCGGCCGATCGGGACCCCGGTCTGTCGATTGTCGGAATGACGCTCCGGCACAACGCTTCCGATGCTCGGATCGGGCCGGTCGCTGCTCATCAGCGCAGCGAATACCTGATCGGCAGGTGCTTGAGACCGCCGACGAACACCGTCGCGGCCAGCTCTGGTGTCCCGGCCAGTTCGATGGAGTCGAGTCGCGAGATCAGTTCGGCGAAGAAGCTCCGCATCTCCATCCGGGCCAGGGCGGCACCGAGGCAGAAGTGGACGCCGTGACCGAACGACAGATGTTTGTTGGGGAACCGGCCGACGTCGAAGGTGAACGGGTCGTCGAAGACGTCCTCGTCCCGATTGCCCGACGTGTAGGCGAGATAGACGGATTCGCCCTTGGCGATGGGCACACCGCGCACCGAGGTGTCCTCGGCGGCGGTGCGCATGAACTCCTTGACCGGTGTGGTCCACCGGATCATCTCCTCGACCGCGGTCCCCACGAGTTCGGGCTCGCGTCGAAGTCGTTCGAGTTCACCGGGGTTCTCGATGAGCGCCCGCAGGCCGCCGGAGATGGCGTCCTTGGTGGTGTCGTGGCCGGCGCTGGCGACGATCACGTAGTACGACGCGGTGTCGACGTCGGACAGGGGCTCGCCGTCGATGAGGCCGTTGGCGATGGCGGACGCCAGGTCGTCTGTGGGGTGGGCGCGTCGTGATGCGGTGAGTTCGCTGAAGTACGCGAAGAAGTCGAGCAGCGTCGTCATCCGCTCCTCGAGCGTTGCGCCGCGCCGGTATTCGACGTCGTCGGCGCCGAACAGTTCCTGTGTGAGCTGGTGCATCCGCGGGAAGTCCTCCTCGGGGAGGCCCAACAGCGACAGGATCACATAAAGCGGGAAGCCGACCGCGATCTCCTCGACGAAGTCGCACTCGGGTCCGATGTCGCGCATCTTGTCGACGTAGCGCTTCGCGAGCTCATCGACGCGGGTCTGTAGGTCGCGCAGGGCTTTCGGACGAAACCAGTCGGCGCCGATGGCGCGGACCTTGCGGTGGTGCGGGTCGTCCATGTGGATCAGGGTGCGCAGTCCGGCACCGGACTCCAGCTGAGCACGTGCCACATCGTCGGCGGCGGCGGTGGTCAACACCGGACGCGGTTCGCTCAGCCACAGGTTGTTGTCGCGCTCGATGTCCATGATGTCGGCGTGCTTGGTGATCGCGAAGAACGGCCGGTAGGGGCCGTGGTCGACACGCGGTACCGGATTGTGTGCCCGCAGGTGGGCCATCGCGGCGTGCAGTCGCGGCTCGTCGGCGTAGGCCTTGGCGTCGGCGAAGACGTTGGCGGCGTCGTCGGTCATGCTCGTGTCCACGCTGCTTGTCGGCACCGTTGTCCTTCCGTCGAGGGTCGATCGCTGTCGAGTGTCCGGTATCGGCGGGTTTCAGACCGGCGTATTGGGGAACCCGGTCGCCCATCCGAGATGAGGCAGGCACCGAATGGCCGGCATGAGCACCCCTTCCGAATCAGGCGAGGACGCGGCTGCGACGGCTCGATGCGACGGCGCGACGACGGCCGACGCCACCGGTGACTATCTGCCGATCGCCGACCACGGTGTCATCGGGGACCTGCGTACCGCGGCCGTCGTGGGAGTCGACGGGCGGATCGACTGGTTCTGTTGTCCGCGGTTCGACTCGCCGAGTGTGTTCGGTTCGTTGCTCGACGCCCGCCGCGGCGGTGCCTGGACCGTGGAACCCATCGACGGAGAGGTCACCACGCGGCAGTTCTACCTCCCCGACTCCAACGTGCTCGTCACCCGCTTCCTGAGCGAGGACGGCGTCGCCGAGGTCCAGGACCTCATGCCGATCGCGCGCCCGCACGATCCCGACCATCGCACGCGGATCATCCGTCGGGTCTCCTGCGTGCGCGGCTCCGTGGAGTTCCGCGTGACGGTTGCGCCGCGGTTCGATTACGGGCGCCAGGCGCACACCGTCGTCGTCGAGGACGAACGCCGACTCCGTTTCGAGACCGACGATCTGGAGTTGCATCTCGCGTCGACGGTCGATGTCGACACCGTCGACGACCGGGATGCACAGGCCCACTTCACCGTCGAGACCGGTCAGTGCGTGACGTTCGTCCTCGCCCCCGACCCTATCGGGTCGGAAGTGCTCGACCACGACAGTTCTCCCGCGGTCGTCGCCGCGACGGTCGCATTCTGGCAGGACTGGGTCTCGCGCTCCTCCTACACGGGCCGATGGCGGGAGATGGTGCACCGGTCTGCGCTCACGCTCAAACTGCTCACGCACGAACCGTCGGGGGCGGTGGTGTCCGCGGTGACCGCCGCGCTTCCCGAAGAGATCGGCGGCGAACGGAACTGGGATTACCGCTACGTGTGGATCCGCGATGCCGCCTTCACGCTCTACGCGCTACTGCGGCTGGGTTTCACCGACGAGGCGGGCGCCTTCATGGACTGGCTGACCTGCCGGTTCGACGATGGCGCCGACGAAGCGGGGGATCTGGGACCGCTGCGGTTGATGTACACCGTCGACGGGGATCCGCCGCCGAAGGAGACCGAACTCGACCACTGGGAGGGTTACCGGCGGACCTCGCCGGTGTTGGTCGGAAACGCCGCCGCCGACCAGCTCCAGCTGGACATCTACGGCGAGCTCATCGACTCGGTGTACCTGTACAACAAGTACGGACCGGGGATCTCCTACGGGTCCTGGACGCATCTGTGCACGGTGGCGGGATGGCTTGTCGACAACTGGGATCGTCCGGACCAGAGCATCTGGGAGGTGCGGAGCAAGCCGCAGGACTACGTCTACTCGCGAGTGATGTCGTGGGTGGCCCTCGAGCGGATGATCCGAATGAGTCGTCAGCGCGGTCTACCGGGCGACGTCGCTGGTTGGATGCGAGCCCGTGACGACATCTTCCTGCAGATCATGGAGCGGGGCTGGAACGACGACGTGGGGGCCTTCGTCCAGACGCTCGACTCCGATCGGCTCGACGCCGCGCTGTTGCTCATCCCCGCAGTGAAGTTGTTGTCGCCCACCGATGATCGGTTCCTCCGCACGCTCGAGCGGATCGAGGAAGAACTGGTGAGCGACTCCCTGGTGTTCCGGTACGACACCGACGGCGGGCACGACGGGCTCGACGGCGCCGAGGGGACGTTCTCCCTGTGCTCGTTCTGGTATGTCGAAGCGCTTACCCGCGTCGGCCGCCTGGCCGACGCCCGGCTGGCGCTGGAGAAGATGTTCACCCACGCCAATCACCTCGGACTCTATGCCGAGCAGGTCGGACTCACCGGCGAACAACTGGGCAACATGCCGCAGGCGTTCACTCACCTCGCGCTGATCAGCGCGGCCATCAATCTCGACCGGCGCCTGGGCGATTGAACTGAGCGCTGCGGAATCTGGTTGTGGTTTGTGCCGGAAGCCGGGACAAACCACAACCGGATCTCATGTCCGCGTTCAGATCCAGCCGGACCCGCCGCACAGGTCGTCGGCGGCCGCGGGGCCGGTCGATCCGGCCGCATACGGTTGCGGTGCAGGCGGATTCGCCAGCACCGGTGCGGCCACCTCCCACACGTGGGCGAGACCGTCGGGTCGGGTGAACAGCGACCGATCGCCGCGCAGCACGTCGACGATGAGTCGGGCGTAGGGCGACAGGCCGTCGGCCACCTCGTCGAGCTGTTCGGTCATGTGGGCGACGGAGAGGTCGGTGCCCGAACCCGGTTCCTTGACGGTGACCGCCAGATCGATGGCACCATCGCCGGCCAGATCGACGGTCAGCACGGTGCCGTCCTTCGGGGTATCGGTCAGCGGACCGTCGGCGGGGGAGCGGAACACGAGGCTGAGTCGCTGGGAGCTGTGGTCGAGCATCTTGCCGGTCCGCAGCAGGAACGGGACGCCGTGCCAGCGGTTGGTGTCGACCCACAGGCGGACTGCCGCGAACGTCTCGGTGGTGGAGTCCGCGGGGATGCCGTCGGTGTCGCGGTACCCCTCGTACTGGCCGAAGACCACCTCGGTGGGGTCCAGCGGCCGGAACGCCGCGATGACCGACTCCCGCGCGTCGAGCAGGTCGTCGGCGCCGAGCGACACCGGGGGTTCCATCGCGACTTCGGCCGCCACCTGGAACAGGTGGGTGACGATCATGTCCAGGAATGCGCCGGTGGCGTCGTAGAAGGCGGCGCGGTCGGCGATGTCGAGAATCTCCGGGACGTCGATCTGGACTTCTGCCACGTGTTCGCGGTTCCACACCCCCGAGAACAACCCGTTGGCAAAACGGAGGACGTGCAGGTTCTGGGTGCTCTCCTTCCCCAGGAAGTGGTCGATCCGGTAGATCTGCTTCTCGTCCAGGGATTCGTGGACTGCCTTGTCGAGAGTCCGGAAGCCGTCGGGGGACGTTCCGAACGGCTTCTCGTAGACGACTCGGGAGCCATTCGCAAGATCGTGCGCGGCAATGGCTTTCGTGTAGTCGACGAACGTGGTCGGTGGGAGGGCCAGATAGTGGACCAGTTGAGCACCGTCACCGACGGCGTCACGGGCCGCGTCGATCACCTCCGGCAGACGGCCGGGGTCGTCGACGGTGAACCCGCCGCCGGCGAAGCGGATGGTCTCGGCGAACGCTTCCCATTCGTCCGATGACACCGACCCGCCCGGACCGAACTCCTCGATGGCGTCCTTCACGTGCTGCCGGAACTCGTCGTCGGTCCGGTCGCCACGGCCGTTGCCGATCAGCTGCCATCCGTCGGGGAGTAGGTCTCGCCGGTGGAGTTCGTACAGCGATGGCAGGACCATCCGCTTGGCGAGGTCGCCCGTCGACCCGAAGAGGATGAAGATCACCGGCCCGGTGGAGTTGTCTGTGGTCACTCAATCCATATTGCGCGAACAGATGTGCAGAGTGCGGGATGTGCGCTGGATTCCGTTACCGATCCCGCACTGTGGATGTCAGCGGATCCCTGCACCGCCGGCCCCATCTAGTCCTGCGGAGGTCCTGGCAGGGGGAGCGCAGATACCACGGCAGGGCGTAACGCGACGGGAACGACGTACCTGTCGCCCTCGAGCGTCAGCCAGCCTTCTTCGATGTACAACTCGAGCCGACGATGGATTGCCTCGACGAGGAACTCGCTGAGTCCGAGTTTGGGGACCCAGGCGTTGATCTCGGCGATACTCAGCGGTGAATCGCCGAGTCCGCTAATGACCACGCCGATCAAGGACGACGAGAAGTCGATGTCGGGGTTGTATTCCCGAGGAAAGCCGGACCGAACCCATGCGGTGAGACCCACCCGCAGCACGTCGATCCGGGGCTCCTCCCGCCACAGATGGGCGGCGCGCCCGGGACGTGCGCTCGAGGTGTTGGCTTCGACGATATCGAGGGCCTGGGCAAAGCCCCACAGGTGATGTAACGACGCGACGTCGCTCATGCTCTTGACGTGAGCGGGGAAGTCGATGTCGAGTCGGCGGGCGAGGTCGCGGGCCTCGGCCGGTTTGAGCCACCGACTCTGCGTGGTGGGGCGGTGCGGACCCAGCCAGTCCAACAGCTCGGTGACCCGCCGGACGGGCTGTGTGTCCAGGAGGGCAGCGCGTTCGGTGGCCTCGTCGACCTCCTCGATTGTCGTGGTCCGTAACTCGAGCCCGGAGGCAAGGGCAAACTGCTCGGCGGCATAGGCCGATACGGATTCGGTGCTGAGCCACATGCCGGTCTCGACCAGGTAGCGGCGCAGCGTCTCGATCGCGATGGCGAGCGGTTTGGCGTCCTGCTGCTGGTTCGACTCGATGTGGTTGAGCATCGACACCATGGTGTCGACGTCGTCGGTAGTCCAGGAGAGCGGATCGAAACCGGGGTTCGTCTGCCCGACGGCGTCGAGCACGATGAACGCGTACGCCCCGATGTGGGTGACAGCTTCCTCGTCGCCGGGGAAGACCTCATCGCGGAGCCACGACTTGAATGATTCGGGAGCAACGTGTCGCCTTGCTGTGCCGAAAAGCGGTACCACGTTGGAGTGGTTGCCACTGCCGGAGTCGTGTTTGCGCTTACGTTGGGCGCGGCGCTTCTTCTTGTCGCGTGAAAGCTGTGACATCGGGCTCAAGAATAGGCGCCCGACTTGTGCGTCGTTCAATACTGCGGATCGGTTTGTCGCGTTCCGGAGAGTCTGTGGCGTCGGGTCCCGAGCCTGGACGGCTGTGAGGGCGGGGGATCGCCAACCCCCGACATCCTGGAGCAAGTGGTCTATGTCACAGAAACTTCAGGCTTGAGCGGAATGCACTCAACTCTGTTGGCGTTGTAGACCGCGTATGGCTCATACTTGAGCCTGTTGGACTTAAGAGAAAGGTGCACGCGAGTGGACAGCTTCACCCCCACCACCAAGACGCAGCAAGCATTGAGTTCTGCTGTGCAGGCGGCGGCCAGTGCTGGCAACCCCGACGTGCGACCGGCCCACATCCTCGTGGCACTGCTCGATCAGTCCGACGGCATCGCGTCGCCGCTGCTCAAGGCAGTGGGCGTGGACCCGTCGAGCGTTCGTGCGCAGGCCCAGGCTCTGGTCGATCGCATGCCGACGGTGTCCGGCGCCAGCTCGACGCCTCAACTATCCCGCGAATCGATCGCGGCCGTCACCGCAGCTCAGCAGCTGGCCGGTGAGCTCGACGACGAGTATGTCTCGACCGAGCACGTCGTCGTCGGCCTGGCGACCGGTGATTCCGACATCGCCAAACTGCTGCACAACCTCGGTGCGACTCCGCAGGCTCTGCGCGAGGCGTTCGTCGCCGTGCGCGGCAGCGCACGGGTCACCTCCGAGGATCCCGAATCGACCTACCAGGCTCTCGAGAAGTACTCGACCGACCTGACCGCGGCCGCCCGCGAGGGCAAACTCGACCCGGTCATCGGCCGCGACACCGAGATCCGGCGCGTCGTGCAGGTGCTCAGCCGGCGGACCAAGAACAACCCGGTCCTCATCGGTGAGCCCGGCGTCGGCAAGACCGCCATCGTCGAAGGTCTCGCGCAGCGCATCGTCGCCGGCGACGTGCCGGAGTCGTTGCGCAACAAGACCGTCATCTCCCTCGACATGGGTTCGATGGTCGCCGGTGCGAAGTACCGCGGCGAGTTCGAGGAGCGGCTCAAGGCCGTGCTCGACGAGATCAAGGGGTCGGCCGGACAGGTCATCACCTTCATCGACGAGCTGCACACGATCGTCGGAGCCGGTGCGACAGGCGATTCCGCGATGGACGCCGGCAACATGATCAAGCCGATGCTCGCCCGTGGTGAGCTGCGGCTGGTCGGTGCCACCACCCTCGAGGAGTATCGCAAGTACATCGAGAAGGACGCCGCACTCGAGCGTCGCTTCCAGCAGGTGTACGTTGGCGAGCCGTCGGTCGAAGACGCCATCGGCATCCTCCGCGGCCTGAAAGACCGGTACGAGGTGCACCACGGCGTGCGCATCACCGACTCCGCATTGGTCGCCGCCGCAACGCTTTCCGATCGCTACATCACCTCGCGCTTCCTGCCCGACAAGGCCATCGACCTCGTCGACGAGGCCGCGTCGCGGTTGCGGATGGAGATCGACTCGCGCCCCGTCGAGATCGACGAGGTCGAGCGGATCGTCCGCCGTCTCGAAGTCGAGGAGGTCGCCTTGCAGAAGGAGACCGACGCAGCGTCGAAGGAGCGGCTCGAGAAGCTGCGTGCCGAACTGGCCGACCAGAAGGAGAAGCTCAACGAGCTCTCCGCCCGGTGGCAGTCGGAGAAGACCGCGATCGACGCGGTCCGAGACCTCAAGGAGGAGCTGGAAAGGCTTCGCGGCGAGGCTGATCGCGCGGAGCGCGACGGTGATCTCGGACGCGCCGCCGAGCTGCGGTACGGTCGTGTCCCCGGACTGGAGAAGGAACTCGAGGCCGCGATCGAGAAGACCGGCACGGATCCGTCGCAGGACGTGATGCTGCAGGAGGAGGTCGGACCCGACGACGTGGCCCAGGTCGTGTCGGCGTGGACCGGAATCCCGGCGGGACGCATGCTCGAAGGCGAGACCGCCAAGCTGCTGCGCATGGAAGAGGAACTGGGACACCGGGTCATCGGTCAGAAGGATGCGGTGCAGGCGGTGTCCGACGCGGTGCGTCGTGCCCGCGCCGGTGTCGCGGACCCGAACCGGCCGCTCGGCTCGTTCATGTTCCTCGGCCCCACCGGCGTCGGCAAGACCGAGCTCGCCAAGGCGCTCGCCGAGTTCCTGTTCGACGACGAGCGGGCGATGGTCCGCATCGACATGAGCGAATACGGCGAGAAGCACAGCGTGGCACGGCTCGTCGGTGCTCCGCCCGGCTACGTCGGGTACGAGGCCGGCGGTCAGCTGACCGAGGCGGTGCGGCGTCGTCCGTACACGGTGGTCCTGTTCGACGAGATCGAGAAGGCTCACCCGGACGTGTTCGACGTGCTGCTGCAGGTGCTGGACGAAGGTCGACTGACCGACGGTCAGGGCCGGACGGTGGACTTCCGCAACACCATCCTGATCCTCACCTCGAACCTCGGCGCGGGTGGCGACAAGAATCACGTCATGATGGCGGTGCGCTCGGCGTTCAAGCCGGAGTTCATCAACCGTCTCGACGATGTGGTGATCTTCGACGCCCTGAGCCCGGAGGAATTGGTGTCGATCGTCGACATCCAGCTCGGCCAGCTCAAGAAGCGTCTCGCGCAGCGTCGCCTCGACCTCGAGGTGTCGCTCAAGGCCAAGGAATGGCTGGGCGCTCGCGGATTCGACCCGCTGTACGGTGCCCGCCCGCTGCGCCGCCTGGTGCAGCAGGCCATCGGTGACCAGCTCGCCAAGCAGCTGCTCGCCGGGGACATCCGGGACGGTGACGTGGTGCCGGTCAACGTCAGTGCCGACGGAGAATCGTTGGTACTCGGCTGAGTTCGTCGCCAGACAGAGTTCATTGCACGACAGAGGGACCCATCCTTCGGGATGGGTCCCTTTGTCTGCGTCGGCTATTGATGTGGGAAACGGTCGAGGTTGTCCTCTACCCACAGGCGCAATGCGTCCAGCGGCCCGGCGGCGTCCACCCCGAGTTCCGTCAGTTCGTATTCGACGTGCAGCGGGACCGCCGGATAGACGGTGCGGGTGAGTATCCCGGCTGTCTCCAGCCGACGCAGAGTCGCCGTGAGGACTTTGGGGCTGATTCCGTCCAGCCGCACGCGGAGCTCTCCGAACCGCATCGGTCGATCGCGGAGGGCGCCGATGACGAGGGCGCTCCACTTGTCGGCGAGAAGGTCGAGCATCCCTCGGCAGGGACACGATGCAGAGTAAGCGTCTCCGCGATGGGACGGCACTGACATGACGTTGGCCTCGATGCTTTCCATTAGATACTAGGAGCCCTTGCGGGTAACTGGGGTCGTCGGGATACCTTAGCGCCATGACACGAGAGATGACAGCCCTGGTCGCGGTCGCCGCGGACTGCGTCGAGGACCCGAGCGCCTTCGCCGAGGCGACAATGCCGGTGCCGGCCCCCCGTCCGCACGATCTCCTCGTCGAGGTCCGCGCGGTCTCGGTCAACCCGGTGGACACCAAAGTACGTGCAGGACTGCGTGACTCCGATCCGCCGCGGGTTCTGGGATTCGACGCGGCGGGAATTGTCGTCGGGACCGGCGACGAGGTGTCGCGGTTTGCGGTCGGAGACGAGGTCTACTACGCCGGTTCGATCGGTCGGCCGGGAACGAACGCCGAGTTCCATTTGGTCGATGAGCGGATCGTCGGACGCAAACCGTCGTCCCTGGACTTCGGCGCGGCTGCCGCACTGCCGTTGACCACGATCACTGCCTGGGAGTCGTTGTTCGAGAAGCTGCGGGTGAATTCCGCGGACTCGGGAACGATCCTCGTGGTGGCGGGTGCAGGAGGCGTCGGCTCGATGGTCATACAGTTGGCCCGCACCCTGACTGATCTCACCGTGATCGCAACCGCCTCACGGCCTGAGTCGCAGGAATGGACGCGAGGACTCGGTGCCCACCACGTCGTCGACCCGAGACGCCTGCGCGAGGACGTGCGGGCATACGCTCCGCGCGGTGTGGACTACATCTTCTCGCCCCACTCAGACGGGAATGTCGAGTCCTACGCCGAGATCATGGGCGTGCATGGTCAGGTCGTCGCCATCGATGAGCCAGAAGGTCTCGATACCCTCCCGCTGAAAGACAAGAGCCAGAGTTGGCACTGGGAGCTGATGTTCTCGAAGCCGTTGTTCGCACCGGAAGACGACTCGCAACACCACATTCTCGGTCGGGTCGCCGAACTCGTCGACGCCGGCAAGATTCGCAGCACTGTCAATCGCGAACTGGCTGGTTTCACAATCGAGAATCTTCGTACAGCGCACCAGGTTTCCGAATCCGGAGGGGCGATCGGCAAGGTGGTCCTCACACGCTGACCGCGGGTACGAGCTCCCTCACAGGGTGGCGAGTAACTCCATGAGGTGTGCTTCGACGAGTGAGGGCCGTGGTGTGCGTGGTCCGGGTCGTGGTGGCCGGTAGTCGATGACGTGGCTGGTTTTCAACCACGATCTCCGCGCGTCATGTGGGCGTGGCTCATCGCCGGACGTGGTGCGTCCGTGGATCTCTCGCCGCACCTGTGCCAGGTGGGCCTGCAACCGCTTGGGTATGTCGGGTCGGCGGTTGATGTATTCGGGGTTGGGCGGTGCGCCGGGTTCGACGTTGAGTCGCCAGGCGCAGCGGCCTTCGTCTGGCCCGGACCGGACGATCCGGGTGGTGTACTGGCCGGGTTGGTCGCCGACCATGCGGTTGTGGCGGGGACAGGCCGGTGCGAGGTCATCGATGTCGGTGAGTCCGCCCTTGGCCCAGTCTCGTTCGGCGTGATGAAGCTCGACCTGGGTGGCGGGCTGATCGCACCCGGGAGCCGAGCACACTTCCCCGTCGGGGCGGGCGAAGGAGACGAGGCGCTGTTCGGGGGTGGCCAGACGTCTGCCGCGCCCGAAGTGCAGCGGGACGGTGGTGGCGTCTTTGAAGATCGCCAACCACGGCTGGACGTCACCGGCCATCGCGATCAGGTCCCGGATGGGCAGCAGGGTGCCGGTGGCGGTGGTCGCGAGTCCGGCTTCGCGGATGAGGTCGGAGAGGTCGGCCTTGATGATCAGTTGCACGGGTAGCCCGCGGTGCGAGGTGCCGAGTGTGCCGTCGGCGAAACCGGCGGCCAGGGCGGCGTCGAGGGCGTCGTGATTCGTTTGGGCGAGAGTGCGTCCGTCGCGGTCGGCGGCGGCGGTCAGGGCGTCGGGGTCGGCGGTGCCGGCCGGGCCTTGGGGTGAGGCGGGGTCGTCGGGGTTGTTGAGTCCGGGTTTGCCCCACACGGCGAACATCATGGTGAGTCGGGCGGCGAGTGCGGGGGTCAGGGTGCCGGAGATTTTGGCGGTGCCGTCGGCGCGTTGTCGGCCGATCCACAGGCCGCGGCGTCGTTTCTGGTCGGTGTCGTCGGTCAGGGTGCCGTCGGGGTCGAGGTGGGCGAGCAGGCGGGCACCGAGCTGGGTGATGTCGGCGGGGGTGTGGTCGGTGGCGATCTCGGCCATCTGTCGCTCGGCGGCGACCTTGATGTCGTGGTCGACGGCGGCCGGGATGCGGTCGAGGACGTCCACTGTGGCCTGCACGTGCGCGGTGCCGACCGCGCCTTGTGCGAAAGCTTCGGCGAGGTAGGGGTATTCGGGTGGGAGGACCTCGCCGCCGAGGCTGGTCCGGTGGGCGGTGGCGTCCATCTGCTTACGGCGGCGCATCGGGTTCGAGACTCGTAGCCGGTGCGTCATGAACTGCATGAGGGTGCGGCAGCCGGCCTTGCGGGGCAGGTCGCGGGCCTCGACCTGATCGATCTGCCGGTCACCGGCGACGGTCAGACGCGCGATGGCGCGTTCGGTCTCCTCGGCCACTTCAGCGAGTTCAGTGTCGGTACACGGCGACAGATCCACCGACTGCAACTTGTCCAGGGTGCGATGCAGATCGGCCACCAACTCGACCACACGAGGCGAAGGCGCGTCGGTGTCGCCGACCTGCTGGGAATCGAACATGACGGTCACCTCCCCCGAGAACCGTTGCTGCGAATGTAGGTTCGAGTGTACACCAATCCAGACGTGCGGCAAGTCCAAAAATACTGTTGTGCAACGATATCCGTTGATGTCGACTTGTCGGTGTCGTGTGGTAGGGGCCTCGGACGGAAGCTCTTCCCGCGATGCACGCGGCGACCTGTCCTACAGGACCACCGCCCGTTGCTCAGCGCACGACCTCCCGGTGCCCGGCGTCAAGACGGCGGGTCCAACCGCGGGCGTCGAGGTACTCCAGTAGCGGAATGACCACGCGCCGAGAGGTTCCGAGCGCCTGGCGGGCGGTGCTGGTGGTGAACGGCTGATCGAGCGAGGCGAGGGTGCGCATCGCCAGGGCGGGGGCAGTCGGCAACAACACGACACCGTCGCGCAATCGGAGAATCCGGCCCGTGCGCTCGGCGGCGGCGAGTTCTCGGGCGCCCAGGCCGAGTGCGGTGAGGTCATCGGCCTCGGGTGCACGGAACGGGTGGTCGGCGAGCCGGCGCTCCAGTGCGCTGACCGCGTCGTCGGCATCACCCAGGGAGGGCTTGTGACCCGGGACCGCCAGGTGCCCGTCGGACGACGACAGCTCGGCTTCCGAGATGACGGTCGCCAGCAGCGTCGTGTCCGGGAGCCCGAGCAGGGCAGGTGCGCCGGACGCGGACAGCCCCGCCGACAACGGATCTCGGTCGTGTAGATCGACAACGGCGGCGCGGAGTCGCTCGGCCCAGGCGGTGAGGGAGGTTTCGGCGACCCACCACTCGCCGATCACTCGTACGCCGTGGGGTGTGGGCTCGGCGTCGTCGACCAGGCCGAGTCGCGTCAGATCGGTGACGCGCATCGCGCCACGCCGATGCACTTCTTCGGCGGCCCCGGCGTCGTCGGACATGGCCGCCAGCAAGGCCGCGCGTCGCGTCGCGTCGCCCCGTCGGGTCAGCGCCGGGGGATCGGGGTGCAGCACGACGCCGCCGCCGACGATACGTTGGCCGGGATCGCGCAGGACCAGCCGATCGCCCCGCGACATCGGCACGGCGCGCGCGAGGGTCACACGCGCGTGGTCGCCGTCGAAGGGGCGCAACCGGACCGGTAGCGCCGCTGTGCCGATGTGCGCGACGAGGTGTTCCGGTGCCTCCTCGAAGGACATTCCGCTCACGCGCCGGACATCAGCGACAGCAGAGGTGTGCCAGGCTCCGGGCGTCACGAGTGCGTCGCCACGCGAGACGTCGTCGACGCCGACGCCGCGCAGATTGATCGCGACTCGGCTGACCGGGGCCGCGGTGGTGAGAGTTGCACCCTCGCTCTGCAATCCACGGACATCGAGTCGTCGGCGGCCGTCAACCGTGAGCAGGTCCAGGGTGTCGCCGACCGCGATCGTCCCGGCGGCCAGGGTGCCGGTGACGACCGTGCCGGCGCCGGTGCGGGTGAAGACCCGGTCGATCCAGAACCGGACACGCCCCGAGGTCGACGGCGATGACATCCCGGCCAAGACGGCGTCGAGCCGGGTGCGCAGTTCGTCGATTCCGACGCGATCGGGCGCCGACACCACGACCGCCGGCGCATCGGAAAGGCCGGTGCGGCTGAGGCGATCACGCGACAGATCGATCACTTCACGAACGCGGTCGGGCGAGGCCCGGTCGGCTCGGGTGATGACCAGCAGCCCGTACTCGATGCCGAGGGCGGCGACGGCATCACGGTGGTCGTCGGACTGGGCGCTCCATCCCTCGTCCGCGGCGACGACGAACAGGACGACGGGCGCCGGGCCCAGGCCGGCCAGCATGTTCGGGATGAACCGCTCGTGGCCGGGGACGTCGACGAAGGCCACGTCGGCACCGGAAGGCAGTGTGGTCCAGGCGAAACCGAGGTCGATCGTCAGCCCGCGGCGTCGTTCCTCCTCCCATCGGTCCGGCTCGATCCCGGTCAGAGCACGCACCAGTGTGGACTTCCCGTGGTCCACGTGTCCGGCGGTGGCCACCACGTACTTCACGAGCGCGACTTCACGACGCGCCCAGAGCCTGTCGGATCGCGGCGAGTACCCGCACGTCGTCGGCTTCGGGAACGCAGCGCAGGTCCACCAGACACGCGTCGTCGTGAACGCGGGGTAGGACGGCCGGATCGCCGACGCGTAGGCGGGCGGCCGTTGCGACCGGAAGCCGCACCGCCCACCCCGGCAGCGGCACGCCGGGTGCGCCACCGCCACCCACCCGTCCGTCATGGGCGACGATCGGGAATCCGACTGCCGTGCCCAGGCGCTCGGTGCGCACGCGAAGTCTGTCGGGATCGGCGTGGAGGTACTCCCAGACGGGGGGTCGTGGCCCGCCGACGGTTGCCTCCATCGCAGCCAGTGCCAGCTTGTCCGCGCGAACCGCCCGTGCGAGAGGGTGTTTCGCGAGACGCTGAACGAGCGCCGCATCGCCGAGCAGGAGTCCGGCCTGCGGTCCGCCCAGGAGTTTGTCGCCGCTGGCGATGACGAGGTCGGCGCCGGAATCGAGTGTCGTGGTGGCGTCGGGTTCGTCGGGCAGCAGCGGGTCTGGCTGCAGGAGTCCGCTGCCGATGTCGGCGACGACGGGCACATCGTGCGCCCGGCCGAGGCCGCGTAGCTCGGAGAGCGAGGTCTCGCTGGTGAAACCCTCGACCCGGAAGTTGCTCGGATGCACCTTGAGGATCGCTCCGACGTCGTCGTCGGTGAGGGCGTCGGCGTAGTCGCGTGCGTGGGTGCGGTTGGTGGTGCCGACCTCGTGTAACCGGGCGCCTGTCGACGCGATCAGCTCGGTGAGCCGGAAGCCTGCGCCGATCTCGATCATCTCGCCACGACTGATGACGACTGCACGCCCGGCCGCCAGGGCGGTCGTCGCCAGTACCAGTGCGGCCGCACCGTTGTTGACCATCAGCGCGTCTTCCGCTGCGGGACAGGCTCGTAGGAGAGCGGCGCGGGTGGCCGCCCCGCGCTTCGACCGGGTGCCGGACTCGAGATCGAGTTCCACGTCGACGTAACCCGACGCCGCGACGACGGCGTCGAGCGCCGCGGGTGACAGCGGTGCCCGCCCGAGGTTCGTGTGCACGACGACGCCGGTCGCGTTGAGCACCGCGCGGGACGACGATGCATACGACCCACTCACCGACTCGACGATGATCCGCTCGACGTCATCCGGCGGCGTCTCGCCGCGGCGGGCCGCGTCCTGGGCCTGGCGAATGATGTCGCGAATCGCGGTGTCGCCCAAACGTGCTCGCGCCGCGGACACCGCGGGCAGGGCCAATAGTGCGTCGGTCCGCGGAATCCGGCGGCGCGGATCGGTGACGGGGGGCTTCGACACGGCTCCTCGCTTCGCTCGTCTCCGGCTCAGCCGGCGGGGGTGGCTCTCGCTTCGCTCGTCACCGGCTCAGCCGGCGGGGGTGGCTCTCGCTTCGCTCGTCACCGGCTCAGCCGGCGGGGGTCACGGTCGACCCCCCTGGCGGAGGCGGACGGGAATCGAACCCGCCAGGCCGAGATACTCGACCTCCTCGGTTTTGAAGACCGGGGAGCCCACCAGGACCCATACGCCTCCACGCGGTCCCAACCTATCCGACGTGCGGCCGGGTCAGTCCTGCCGGTGCGGCCAGTTGCCCTCGGTGATGAGTTCCTCGAAGTGGCGGATCAACTTCGGGTTGAGATCGTCATCGACGGCACGCTCAAAGTCGCCGCCCCACTTCGCAAACCACTCCTCGTCGCGCTTCATCAGGAAGATGGGCCAGCCGTGGGTGATATCGAGTTCGTCGGCGTACAGGTCGGTCGACCCGTCCTCCCGCATGTACCAGTAGTGGTGACCGGATTCCCAGAACGCCTGCAGCTCGCCGGCCGTGACGTAGTACTCGCCGTCTGCTTGCCTCATGAGCCCGATGGTAGCGATCGCCGGAGGACAGCATCGGAGATTACCGGAGGGCTACCCTCGACACGGTGACCGTGCGAAGCGAGACACCCATCCGACTGACCGGCTACGCCCACGGTGGTGGATGCGCGTGCAAGATCCCGCCGGGCGAGCTCGAGCAGGCGGTCGCGGGACTCACCGGCCAGGTCGGCGACGACATCATCGTCGGACTCGACGACGGCGACGACGCCGCGGCAGTGCGTATCCGCGACGACGTCGCGGTGCTCTCCACCGCCGACTTCTTCACCCCGGTCGTCGACGATCCGTACGACTGGGGCCGCATCGCCGCGGCCAACGCGCTGTCGGACATCTATGCCATGGGCGGCACCCCCGTCGTCGCCATCAACCTGGTCGGCTGGCCGCGGGAGGTGCTGCCGATGGAGCTGATGACCGAGGTGCTGCGCGGCGGTCTCGACGTCGGGGCGCAGGCCGCCTGTCCGGTGATCGGCGGGCACACCATCGACGATCCGGAACCCAAGTACGGCATGGCGGTGACCGGAGTGGCCGAACCCGGCCTGCTGTTGCGCAACGACGCGGCCGAGCCGGGGTTGCCCATCACCCTGACCAAGCCGATCGGCGTCGGACTGTTGAACAACCGGCACAAGCAGACGGGCGAGGTGTTCGAGGAGGCGATCGCCCTGATGACGACGCTCAATCGCGATGCGTCGATCGCTGCGGTCGCGGCCGGCGTCCGTGCGGCGACCGACGTGACCGGCTTCGGTCTACTCGGGCATCTGCACAAACTGTGCCGCGCGTCGGGCGTCGGCGCGGTAGTCGACTGCGCTTCGGTGCCGGCCGTGAGCGGCGCGGTCGAAGCCCTGCGCGACGGGTTCGTGTCGGGGGGTACCCGCCGCAACCTCGACTGGGTGCGGCCGCACCTCACGGTCGATTCCGGTGTCTCCGACGACGACCTGCTGTTCCTCGCGGACGCACAGACCTCGGGCGGGCTGCTCGTGGTCGGCGAGGTCCCGGGCTACCCGGTGATCGGCGAGACGGTGGCGGGGACGGGTATCCGGGTTCGCTGACTCGGTTGCCAAGACCCTCTGTGACGCGCCCTCCGCAAGCTCCGGGCGCTCCTCAGGGAGCGGGGGGTCGGCGGCCGTTGTGGACCACGAAAGAACACTCGTGAACGTCCGAAAAACATGCTCCCTGAGGTGCGAGCGAAGCGAGCCACGAAGGGTCACGCAACGTGTCTCACCAGGCCCTTCGTGGCTCGTCGCTTGCGCTCCTCGCACCTCAGGGAGCAGGGGTTCGGATTAGGGAGCAGCGGGTGGCGGCGCGCCTCAGTGGGCACCGCTCAGAGAGCGGGCGGCCCGGTGGTGATCGAGTCGTCGGTGATTCCCGCGGCGCGACGGGCCGCGAGGCGGCGCTTCTGTGGCTCGATCGTGTAGCGGGGGTTCTTGGCCGACTCGATGCCGGCGTCGAAGACGCCGAATCGCGTGCAGGCCGACGCGGCGAGCAGTGCGACTCCCGAGACGACCGCCAGGGGGCGGGAGCGACCGCTGAGCAACGCGCCCACTCCGCCGGCGACGGCCAGTCGCTCGCTCCAGCGCAGCAGGGTGCCGGCCTTGCCGTGGTGGAGCGGTTCGGCGGCGACCGGGTCCATCCGTCGCTCCGTGAGTCGCATCGCCACGAGGTCGCCGACCACGCCCAGCGCCGCGAGCGTCCGTGCCGGCCCGGCCTGACCGACCGGCGTGGTGACCAGCGCCAGCCCGCTCGACGCCAGGCTCGCGGAACTGACGAACACGAACGGCAGGTCCCGGTGCATGGCGTTCCAGGTCGGCACGGCGGTATCGGAGAGCAGCACCGCGGTGTACACCGCGAGCGGCGGACCAGCCAGACCGGCGGCCAACCCGGCGGGGGCCTCGACGGCGCGCAACACCGCACGAAGCGGCCCGAGCGGCAGCCGCGCACCGGTCATCCGGTCGACCTCGGCGACCGCCGCGACGCCGAGTGCGCCGCTGAACGCCGACAGGATCCAGGAACCGACGCTCATCGGCGACGTCACCTTGAACGTGCGCAACATGTTGTAGAACCGGTCCGGCCGTCCGAGGTCGGCGACGAGCGCGATCCCGCCCAGACCCACGGCACCCAGACCACCGAGGCGGGCGTTGCGGCGCAACGCGTCCCGCCCGGTGAGCTGGGCCCCGGCGGCCAGGACGCCGGAGCCGCCGGCGACACCGCCGAGAAACAGGTAGGCGGCCACCTTCTCGTCCCAGGGTGGTGGCTTGACGACGGGATGCCCGTAATACGAGGTGAATTCGGCATCGGGCACCATCGACATCTCGCGGTTGCCGTCGCCCTGACCGAAACCTCCACCCGGCCTTCGCTTTCCGCCGCGGCCGAAACCCCGGCCGCGCCGCCGGGGCGGCTCCGGCGGACGGAAGGAGTCGAACTCCGACGAGGTCATCGGCCGCCCCGCAGGAACGAGAGTGCGGCGGCGGCCAGCATTCCGGCCGCCGCGATCCCGGCGCGCTTGTACATGGCCGGCAGGTCCGCGGTGCACACCCGCGGGTCGGGCGGCAGTCCGTAGACCTCCGGCTCGTCGAGCAGCAGGAACACCGATCCGGTGCCGCCGACACCGTCGTTCGGGTTGGCGCCGTAGAGCCGCGCCTCGGTCATGCCCTGCTCGTGCAGCGCCCGGACGCGGGCGTGCGCGTCGTCGACGAGGTCGTCGTGGTCGCCGAACTTGATCGACGTGGTCGGGCAGGTCTTCGCGCAAGCCGGTGTCTCGTCGTCGAGCAACCGGTCGTAGCAGAGCGTGCACTTCTGCGCGACACCGCGTTTGGGCACCTCGGGCTGCTCGCCCTTGCGTTCGCCGGAGCGGGTCGTCGGCGCGGCGGTGCCGTCGGCCCGGCGCTCGACGACGCCGAACGGGCATCCGGCCACGCACGTCCCGCAGCCGTTGCAGACGTCGTCCTGGATCACGACGGTGCCGAACTCGGTGCGGAACAGCGCGCCCGTCGGACAGACGTCGAGGCACCCGGCGTGCGTGCAGTGCTTGCAGACGTCGGACGACATCAGCCAGCGGAACTCGGGGGTGTCGGGGACTTCGACTCGGCTCGTCGCTTCGCTCCTCGCCGGCTCAGCCGGCAGGGGAGAGGGCCTGGTCGGCAGAGACGAACGATCTTCAGGCGAGGAGCCGGGCATCGCGGGCATGCCCAGTCCGACGAGCGCACGCCCGGACTCGCGGGCCTCGGCGATGCGGTCGGAATTCTGCTCGATGAAGGCGACGTGGCGCCAGGTGCTCGCGCCGAGGGCGACGGTGTTGTCGTACGACATCCCGGTGAGGGCGAGGTCGCCGTCGCGCGGGTTGCCGTTCCATTCCTTGCACGCCACCTCGCAGGCCTTGCAGCCGATGCAGATCGAGGTGTCGGTGAAGAACCCCTTGCGCTCCTCGTGGGTGTGCCAGTGCGCGTCGGCGCTGGGGTCGGCTGGTCCGGACAGCTGGCCCATCTACTCGTCCGCCTTCCCGGTGATGCGCTGGTTGTCGGTCTCGACGGTGACCCCGGCCCGCTCCTGGTACGCACGCACCAGGTCGAGCAGTGCCCGGCCCTGCGGCCGGCGCCCGGCGATGACATCGCACGAGCCCACCTTGGACTCCTGGATCTGCACGTTCGGATCCAGTGTGACCCCGATCAGGTCGTTGGCGGCATCGCCGCTGACCACGGCGTCGGAACCGACGCCCCAGTGGTACGGCAGGCCCACCTGGTGCACCTGGCGGCCGTTGATGGTCAGCGGCGTCATCCGGTCGGTCACCAGCACCCGCGCCTCGATCGCGGCGCGCGGCGACACGATCGTCGCCCAGCCCTCGTTGGTCAGGCCCCGCTGTTCGGCGAGTTCGGGTGATATCTCGCAGAACATCTCCGGCTGCAGTTCCGACAGGTACGGGGTCCAGCGGCTCATGCCGCCCGCGGTGTGGTGCTCGGTGAGGCGGTACGTCGTGAACACGAACGGGTACACCTCGGAGCCGGGGCTCTCGCCGCTGGGTGCGTCGAGATTGTCCGTGCGGGGGAACAGGACTCGCGATGGTGACTGTTGCTGGGGATACAGCGCGTTGACCACCGGGGATTCCTGCGGTTCGTAGTGCGTCGGCAACGGGCCGTCGACCAGTCCGCGCGGGGCGTAGAGCCAGCCCTTCCCGTCGGCCTGCATGACGAACGGGTCGTCGCCGCAGAGGGCTTCGACGCCGCCGACCGACGGGTCGGGACGGGCATCGGGAGCCAGGTCGACCGGGAAGTCGGGCACGTCGGGACCGACCCACCGCCCGGCGTCGGCGTCCCATTCCATGTACCGCTTGCGTTTGCTCCACGGGCGGCCGTCGGGGTCGGCCGATGCGCGGTTGTAGAGGATCCGACGATCCGCCGGCCACACCCAGCCCCACTCGTGCTGGGTGACCCCGCCGCCGCCCTGCGGGACCCGGCGTGCGGCGGAGTTCGACGGCCCGTCGGTGTCCGCGCCGGTGTAGACCCCGGTGTAGATCCAGCAGCCGCCCGCGGTCGAGCCGTCGCGCTTCATCTGGGTGTAGGACGTGAGGTTCGTGCCGGCGTCTTCGCCGGTCACGTGGTAGCCGTTGATCTCTGACAGCACCGCCTCGGGGTCGGGGTTGCCGTGTTCGTCGAGTGGATAGTCCCAGGTGACGTCGAGCAGCGGGCGGTCACGTTCGTCGGTCGACCCGGCGAGGCGTTCGCGGATGCGCCGCCCGAGGTCGAAGAAGAAGTCCATCTCGCTCTGGCACTGACCCGGTGGCTCGACCGCCTGGTGGCGCCACTGCACCATGCGCTGGGTCTGCGTGAACGAGCCGGCCTTCTCCACATGCGTGGCCGCGGGGAGGAAGAACACCTCGGTGGCGATGTCCTCGGTGCGCAGCTCGCCGGACTCGATCTCCGGGCCCTCCTTCCACCAGGTGGCCGTCTCGATCATGTTGAGGTCGCGGACGACGAGCCATTTGAGGTGCGACATCGCCATCCGCGCCTGGCGCCCGTTGGCCGATCCGACCGCCGGATTCTGGCCGAGGACGAAGTAACCGTCGACCTTGTCGGCGAGCATGTCGACCGTCGTCTGGAAGGTCCCGGCGGGCCCGGTGAGCCGGGGCAGGTAGTCGTAACACCAGTCGTTCTCGGCGGTTGCGGCGTCGCCGAACCACGCCTTGAGAAGACTCACCATGTAGTCCTCGGCGTTGGCCCAGAAACCCTTCTCGGCCATCGACGTGATCGCGTCGACGTAGTCGGCGAAGGTGTCGTGCTTGCCCGCCGAGGGCATCGGCAGGTAGCCGGGCAGCAGGTTGAACAGCGTCGGGATGTCGGTGGACCCCTGGATGCTCGCGTGTCCGCGGAGGGCCATGATGCCGCCGCCGGGGCGCCCGACGTTGCCGAGCAGGAGCTGCAGGACCGACGCGGCGCGGATGAACTGCGCGCCGAAAGTGTGCTGGGTCCAGCCGGTCGCGTACCCGAAGCACGTGGTGCGCTCGCGGCCGGAGTTGTCGGTGACGGCCCGGGCCAGATACTCGAAGTCGCGCACCGAGATCCCGCACATGTCGCGCACCATCTCGGGTGTGTAGCGCGAGTAGTGATGCTTGACGATCTGGAACACGCTGCGCGGGTGTTCCAGGGTGTCATCGCGCACTGTCGCCCCGTGCTCCAGCGGCGGCCCGCCGGAGCCGTGCTCGTGCCCCACCGCGCGGTCCTTCACCCGCGGCCCGTCGTCCGGGTGGCCGGGCGACTCGACCTTGCCGTCCTCGCTGTCGCGGCCACCGTCGTCGGAGTGGGCGGACGGTTCCTCGTAAGCCCAACTGGTGGCGTCGTATTCGCCGGTCTCCGGGTCGAAGCCGGAGAACAGGCCGTCGAGATCCTCGGTGTCGCGGAAGTCCTCGGCGATCAGGGTGGCGGCGTTCGTGTAGGCGACGACGTACTCGCGGAAGTACTTCTCGTGCGTGATGGCGTAATTGATCAGCGCACCGAGCAGGACGACGTCAGAGCCGGCCCGGATGGAGATGTGCCGGTCGGCCACCGCGGAGGTACGGGTGAAACGCGGATCGACGTGAATGATCGTCGCGCCCTTGGCCTTCGCCTCCGACACCCACTGGAAACCCACCGGGTGCGCCTCGGCCATGTTGCCGCCCATGAGAACGATGCAATCGGCGTTGGCCATGTCCTGCAGTGATTGCGTGGCGCCGCCGCGTCCGAACGAGGCCCCCAGACCGGGAACCGTGGCGGAGTGTCATATGCGGGCCTGGTTCTCGATCTGGATCGCGCCCGCCGCGGTGAAGAGCTTCTTGATCAGATAGTTCTCTTCGTTGTCGAGGGTGGCACCGCCGAGCGAGGCGACACCGGTGGTCCGCCGGAGCAGCCGGCCCTCGTCGTCGCGGTCCTGCCAGCCACGGTGTCGGGCCTCGAGGAAACGGTCGGCGATCATGTCGATCGCGGTGTCGCGATCCAGGTCCTGCCATTCGGTCGCGTACGGGGCCCGGTAGCGGATCGAGGTCTGCCGCATCGGGTTGTTGACCAGCTGCTCGCTCGACGCGCCCTTGGGACACAGGCGCCCGCGGGAGATGGGGGAGTCCGGGTCGCCCTCGATCTGGACCACCCGCTCGTCCTTGACGTACACCTTCTGCCCGCAACCCACCGCGCAGAACGGGCACACGCTCTGGACCACACGGTCCGCGGTGGCGGTGCGCGGTTCGATGCCGCGTGTCCTCGCCGAGGTGACCGCCGGTCCGCGCCCGAAGACGTCGCCCGACCGCAACTGGCGGAACACCGGCCATTCGAGGGGGCTGAAGGCTGGCACCCGTCCGAGTCTAGACCTCGTCGTCTGCGGTTGCGTCTCGACCGTTGCTATCGTGGCGGGTGGAGTGCCGGGAAGTCTGGTCGGCTGCACGTGTGTCGTTGTCATCCCTTGCCGGGCTGATCATCGATGCCGTGTGCCGTGAAGACGCGCCGATGGGATTTCCTGATGATCACCGCATACAAGACCGAATCCGGCCGCGACGTAATCCGACGATGGTGCGAGATCCGGTTGTCGGCAGCAGATTGTGTTGCCGCGCAATGGGAAGTCCAGACGTCGGCGGGGCGGACCAGGATCGTTGCATCCCGGTCTCCCGACCCCGGGACGGCGGCACCCGCCGACCGGCGCACTGTCGTCGTGGTGCCGGGTACGAACATGAACTCGGCGACGATGATCCCGCTGCTGTCCGAACTCGCGCGGAACAACGACGTCATCAGTCTGGACGTGCCCGGCCAGCCGGGGACAAGTGCACCGGAACGTCCGCGGCGACGCGGTCGGATCCCTGCCTACGGGCGGTGGCTCGACGAGGTGCTCGGCGCGACGGTCGCCCATCCGGTGATCGTGCTGGGTCACTCGCTCGGGGCTGCGATCGCGTTGGCCGGTGCCTCATCGCTGATCGCCGGACGCCTACTCGTGTCACCTGCGGGCATCACCCGTTTGGCGGTCTCGCCTCGGACATTGCGCACAACCGTCTCATGGCTGGCCTCGCCTCGGCCGGAACGCTCGTATGATCTGCTGCGAATGATGACGGCGCCGGACAGAAACGTCGATCCCGCGCTGATCGCATGGATGGATCTGGTTGCCGGACACTGCCGTACGAGTCTGGCGCCGGGGCCGTCTGATGAATTGCCGACGGACCGCCCCTTGATGGTGGTCTCCGGCGACCATGACGTCTTCTTGCCGACACTGCGGCTGGCTGAGGTGGTACATGCGCGGCTCGACGTCGAGCTGAAAGTCCTGGACGACTGCGGCCACCTGGCTCCGCACGATCAGCCGAAGCGGATCGCAGAACTTCTCGACCGTCTCAACCGGGAGCTCGTCACCCCGCCCGGATGACAGGCACGACTACGTCAGTGCTGCGCGGCCGTGACATCCGTGCCGCGCGGCACGAGCGCGAAGACGGCCACGGCGACGGCGACCAGCGTGACCCCGCCGACCAGGCTCGTCTGCTGCATGGCGTCGGTGAACGCGGCCGCCGCCCGCTCCGCGAGGCCCGGTGCCCCGGCGGCTTCGGCGAGACCCATGGCGGCGCCGAGGGATTCGCCGGCCGCGTCGGTCACCTCGGCGGGTACGCCGGGGACGGGCTCGGCCGTCAGCGTGGTCCGGTAGATGATCGACGCCACGCTGCCGAGGATCGCGACCCCGAGCACATTGCCCAGGTCGTAGGCGGTCTCTTCCAGCGCGGCGGCGTTGCCCGCCTTGGCATCCGGGGTGCCGGCCATGATCATCGCCGATGCGATGGCCAGTGATCCGATGCCGAATCCGACGAACACCTGGGCGGTGGCGACGGTGCCGTAGTCGAGGCCGTCGGAACCGAGGAACATCAGCGCCATCCCGACGCCGGCGATGCCGATACCGCCGGCCACGACGGCTCGGGCTCCGATCATCCGGGACAGCGGGGCGGCGATCATCGAGGACACGATCGCCGCTCCCGCCACCGGCAACAGCCGCACACCGGCCGCGATCGGGGAGTGGCCCTCGACCAACTGGAGCCACTGGGCCAGCAGCAAGAGCGCCGCCGCCAGTCCGAACATCGAGCCGAGCGCGGCGAGAACACCCGCACTGAACGGCCGGCTGCGGAACAACGAGACGTCGAGAAGCGGCTCGGTGCGTCGCATGCAGCGTCGGACGAACAGGGCCAGGATGAGGACCGCGCCGATCAGGGCCACCCAGGCGGCCGGTGCGAGGAGGCTCTCCTCCTTGGCGAACCGCTTGATGGCCCAGACCAGGGCGACCATGCCGGCGATCGACATCAGCGCACCGACGGCGTCCCACCGGCCCGGCTGCGGGTGCTTCGACTCCGGCAGGATCAGCACTGCGGCCACGATGGCGACCGCCATCAGCGGGACGTTGACGAGGAACGCGGCGCGCCACGAGAAGTACTCGAGCAGAACTCCGCCGACGATCGGCCCGACGGCCGCACCGAGGCCCGACACCGCGGCCCAGAGCCCGAGGGCGGTCGCACGCTCGGCGGGGTCGGTGAAGATGCTGCGCAGCAGGGACAACGTGGTCGGCATGATCATCGCGCCGCCGACGCCCAGCAGCACCCGGACCGCGATCACCGCCTCGGGTGACTCGGCCAGCAGGACCAGTGCCGAGGCCCCACCGAACACCGCGAAGCCGGTGACCAGCATCCGTTTTCGGCCCCACCGGTCGGCCAGTGAACTCATGGAGAGCAGCAGGCCGGCCAGGACGAGCGAGTAGGCGTCGATGATCCACAGCTGCTGATCGGCGGTCGGGCGCAGGTCGCCGGCCAGGTCGGGGAGTGCGACGTTGAGGATCGTGAGGTCGACGGTGATGACCAGCAGGCTGGCCGACAACACGGCGGCCGACGCCCATCGGCGCCCGAAGGACAGGCCGTCTGCGCTGGTGGTCTCGGTGGCGGATCGCTGGGTCATCGTCGGCTCCGGTCGTGCTCGGGGGAGGGCAGCCCGGTCAGGGCCGTCAGGGTGGCGGTCAGGTCGTCGAGGGACAGCGGCGTCCCGTAGAGGAGTGCGTGCATGGCCACGCCGTCGGTGTACGCGGCGATCGCGCGAGCGGCCGTCTGCCCGACGTGCGGGATGAGGATTTCGACCAGCCCGTCGGGCCAGCGAACCGCGAGCGGGCGGAGCGCGGGATCGAGGACGGCGGCCGACACGAGCGCGAGGTCGGCGCGGATCAACCGCTCGTCGGACAGATAGTCGTGGAGCGTCTCGGCGAAGACCGCCGCGGCTGGGCCGTGTTCGGCGAGGGTCTCGGCCACCTCGGCCAGGCCGGAGTCGATGTCGTCGGCCAGGCGGGCGAGCGCTGCCTCGCGCAGATCGTCGAGCGTGGCGAAGTACTGCGTCGTCGAACCGAGCGGCACACCGGCACGTTTCGCGACAAGCCGGTGGGTCAGCCCCTCGGAGCCCACCTCGGTGATGAGCGTGGCGGCGGCCTCGACAATGGTGCGTCGCCGTTCCTCGGGATCTCGTCGGCGGCGGGGCGCTGCCTCCGTCATGACTGTCCTCTCAAGCTAATGTACGGATGTACATGTACAAACGTACACTAGCGCTTCGTGGGTTTGCCTGTCGAGTGCTGGCATCATGCGACCATGGCGGTGAACAGGATCGATGCGGTCGAGCTGCCCCGGACGGCGCTCGGCGACTTCTTGTCGTCGTCGGCCTTCGCGGAGATGCTCGACCCGGACGACGAGCGCACGTCCTCCCGCAGTGCGGCGGCCCGGCGCGCCGAGGTCGCCGATGTGGTGCGCGCCGTCGACCGTTTCGCCGGCCGACGATTCGTCGACCGGGAGCGCGCCGGCGAGGTCGTCTTCGGCGGGATCACCGCCGGGGGGCTCGGGGTCCGCCCTTCGGTGGTCGACGAGGTCCTCACCCTGCTGCGGCCGGTCGGCGTCCCCGCGCCCGGTGCCCCGAAACCTGTTCCCCACGAAGCGCAAACGGTGCTCGGTAGTTACGTCTATGCACTGGTCGATCCGCGTGACGCCACGGTGTTCCACGTCGACGCCGGCCGCGGGAACCGCGTATACCGCCATACCGCCGCCGCGCTGGCGGGCGACGCACCCGACCCTGCCGACATCGTCGGCGACGACGATCCGGCCGAGGTCGCGGCCGCCATCTCCGAGCGCATCCGCGACATCGACGCCGACGGGTTCGGCGTCGAACACTGGATTCTGCGGTACGATGTAGATTCTGTCGATTCGGCTGCAGCGCACGCGCTTTCGCTACGACGCACGGTAGTCGACGTCGTCGCTCTGGCCGGATCGGAACTTCCGGAGACGCCGGATGCACAGGGGCCGTGGCGCATCGAGGAGCTGATCCTGCGACATGCGGCGCCGGTGTCGCCGCCGTTGCCCGACGTGTGCGTGCTGGTGAAGGTCGACGAGTCCGCCCGCAGCGACGCCACTGCCGAGGTGATCTACGAATCCGCTCGCAGCGCTTGGCGTGCGGGGCCGCACCGAACCGTCCCCGATCTACCGGTGCTGGTGTTCGCCGACGATCTCGTCCGGGCCGTCCATCGCGTCGACTACTGGGAGTCCTACCGCGACGCCGAGGGAAACCTGGATCCGAAGCGGTGGGTGTACACCGGGAAACCCGACGCCGAACTCGAGGCCCGGTATGTGGGTACCAGCCTGCGCGAGGTCCGGCAAGAACGCGGCGGCAAGTGGAATCCGTCCGGCTGGCACCCGTACGGACACGTTCCCTGAGCCTGTTCGTTGGAACAAACTCGCCTGTCGTGATCCGACGAGGGACGCGCGGTCTGGTACTACTCGCGGCATCGTCCATCGACAGAAAGCCGGCGCATGTCCTCGGATCGACGCAGTTCATTCGACCACCGCACCGCCGTGATCACCGGCGCCTCCGCCGGGATCGGCAAGACGTTCGCGGAACATCTCGCCGCGGAAGGGTACGACCTACTGCTGGTCGCCCGTCGGGCCGAACGGCTCGACGAGTTGTCCGAGCGACTACATCGCGAGCACGGCGTTCGCTGTGAGGTGTTCGCCGGGGATCTGTCCGAACCCGGCACGCCGGCCGCGATCATCGAGCGCGCCGATGAACTCGGGCTGGACATCGACGTGCTGATCAACAACGCCGGTATGTCGCTGAGCACCAAGTTCGCCGAGACGCCGTGGGAGGAGGTCGGAGGGCAGCTGCAGTTGATGCTGACCTCGCTGACCGAGCTGTCCCACCGCGTGCTCCCGGGGATGAAGAAGCGCCGGTGGGGGCGGATCGTGAACGTCTCGTCCATCACGGCGCTGCTGCCTCCGGCGGAGGGCCTGCTCTACTCCGCGATCAAGTCGTATGTGCTGCTGATGTCCCAGTCCCTGGACATGGAAGTGAAACCGCACGGCATCCACGTGACGGCGCTCTGTCCCGGTTTCACCAGGAGTGAGTTCCACGATGCGATGGGTGCGGAGACCCGCGAGACCGCCGCTCGCCTGCCCGGCGTGCTGTGGCAGGAGCCGGAGGACGTCGTGCGCGAGGGGTGGAACGCGGTGATGAAGGGCGACGCGGTGTGCGTGACCGGCATGGTGAACAAGCTGGTCACGACGGCAGTGCGTCCCGTTCCGCCGGGTATCCAGTACTTCCTCGGCCGGACGCTCAATCCGTTCAAGTAGGCGCCGGGCGGTTCACTTCTTGGTGCGACGACTCCCGCCGTGCCAGTCCTCCTCGACACCCGCCTCGCCGTCGGTCACTCCGAAGGCCCGCAGTTGTGGCTTCTCCCGCAGGCTCCGCTTGAGCTCGGCGAAACCCGGGAAACTCGCCAGGCCGATCACGTGGTCCCACAGGACGACCGCGTCGTCGTCACCTGGTAGACGGCTGATGACGGGCCCGAAGAAGGCAACTCCCTCGGGCGGCTGGAAGTGGATGATCGGCGTACCCACGTCGCGACCCGTCAGCGACAGGGCCTCGTCGGTCTCGGCCTGGATCTCCGCGTCGAACTCGGCGTCGTCGAGGGCGTTCGGGTGGTGCGCGGGTAGCCCGAGCTCATCCAGCACGGGCCCGAGGAACTCCGCGGTACCGCGGAAGTCGGTGGCGTCGACGGTGTAGGAACCGGTGTGCGCGTCGAAGATTCGTGTACCCAGCGCCTCGTAGAGCGGGCCGATGGCGGCCGGTCCGTGTTCGCGGCGGATGCTCGCCGCCGCGCGCAGGAGGCGGAGTCCGGCGGTGTGCCCGGCCTCGTACTCCGGCGGGAACTGCGCGTCGTAATCGATGTGTGCGTTCAGCAGACGTAGCGAGATGAACCGCCATTCCACCGTGTAGTTCCGCTGGGCCTGTACCTTTCGCACCCATTTGCTCGTCATCCAGGCGAACGGACAGACGGGATCGAAGTAGAAGTTGACGTCGGCCATGATCTCGACGGTAGACGGCGGGACAGTCCTAGGTGTCGGCAGAAGCCGCGAACAACCGGTCGCCTAACCGGTACCGCTCGACTGAGTGTCTGGTGAGCCTGTGACGGGCTCGTTGGGATGGAGGAGGTGCTGCACAGTAGCGAGCGACGGCCGCTCGAGTGGACCGGTGTAGAGCTCGAGTGCCCAGTCATACACGCCCCGTAATCAGCCGGGGTGGGCGAAGTCGAAGCTGAAGAAGAATGGTTCAGGCGGACCACTGCGAGACCAATCTCATTCGTTCACCTCCGGCAGGACCGGAGCCGGCGCGGATATCGAGGTCAATCGGAGTCCGGGTCAGGTGGAACGATTGCGGAGTAGTAGCGGTCTGCGAGAGAAGGAGTGACGGTGGAAGGGTTCTTCGTGCTGCTCACGCCACCGGTCGCCCTCGCGCTCATGTTCTGGGCGTGGACCATCTGGCTATCCTTCAGAGCCGCTGGCCGAAACAGGGGGTGTCAGATGGTCTGTGTAAGTCCAGTGCTCATCAGTGAGAGGACAATCTATGAGCATGGCGTTAGACGACAAGCAGCACGACGACGGTCAGCAGCTGCCTGAGTTGGCTGAGCCGCGTTCGACCGCGGAGGTGGCCGAGGCGCTGGAGGCCTCGGGCATGGTCGATGAGTTGTTGGCCCAGATCGATACCGGCCAGGTCCAGATCACCGGCGACGGCGGCCTGATCCCGGGTCTGATCAAACTCGCCCTCGAACGCGGCCTGAAGGCCGAGCTGACCGATCACCTCGGCTATGCCAAGGGCGATCCGGCCGGTCGGCAACTGCCCAACGCCCGCAACGGGTCGAGCCCGAAAACGGTGGACTCCGCGGCCGGGCCGGTCGAGTTGAACGTTCCTCGTGACCGTGCCGGCACGTTCACCCCACGCCTGGTACCGAAGGGTTCCCGCCGGCTCGGCGGGCTCGACGACATGATCATCTCGCTGTATGCCGGTGGCATGACGTTGCGCGACATTCAGCATCATCTGGCCTCGACGATCGGCACCGATCTGTCGCATGAGACGATCTCGAAGATCTGCGACGAGGTCCTCGACGCGGTCGATGAATGGCAGAACCGGCCGCTGGAGGCGTTGTATCCCGTCATCTACCTCGACGCCCTAGTGGTGAAGGTCAAAGACGGCGGTCATGTCCGAAACAGGCACGCCCACATCGCTATTGGTGTCGACATGGCCGGTGTCAAGCATGTGCTGGGCATCTGGATACAAGCCGAGGAAGGCGCGAAGTTCTGGGCCGGGGTGTGTGCGAATCTGGCCAACCGCGGCGTCAAGGACGTGCTCATCGTGTGCTGCGACGGGTTGACCGGGTTCCCCGAAGCGATCGAGGCGACCTGGCCATTGGCCACGGTGCAAACGTGTGTGGTGCATCTGATTCGCAACTCGATGCGGTTCGTGAACTACAAGGACCGCAAAGAGGTCGCGCGGGCGATCAAACCGATCTACACCGCCCCCGACGCCGAGACCGCCCGCCGCGAATGGGAAGCCTTCCGAGACTCGGAACTGGGGACCAAATATCCGAGTGCCGCAGCAGCTTTCGATCGAGCGTGGGACCGGTTCATTCCATTCTTGGCGTTCCCGCCCGAGCTCCGCAAAGTCATCTACACCACCAACTCGATCGAGTCGCTGAACTACCAGCTCCGCAAGGTCATCATGAACCGTCCTGGATCGGATGGAGACCTCGTTTAGGCCACCGCCATCTCGGAGGTGGCTGTCTCACGGTAGCGCCTCTCGTACTCAATGGGCGGGCAGTAGCCGATCGATGAGTGCAGCCGCTCGGTGTTGTACCAGTGCACCCAGGCGGCGGTCTCGCGCTCGACTTCTGCGCGCCCGGTCCACGATCGCTGGCGCTCGATCAGTTCGGTCTTGTACAACCCCGATGGCTGATTCCATCAACGCATTGTCGAGTGCATCGCCGACCGACCCGATCGATCCGGCCAAGCCGGAGTCGCGTAATGCTTCGGTGAACGCCAGCGCTGTGTACTGACTTCCGGCATCGCTGTGATGAATCAAACCTGTTGCAGTGAACGAGAAGTCGGTTCTACGTCGGGTGAACAAGGCCTGTTCGAGAACGCTGGTCACCAACGGTGTCGACTTGCTCGTCATCACCCGCCACCCGAGGATTCGACGCGAGTACACATCGACGAGAAACGCGGTGTAAACGAACCCTGCCAGGGTCCAGCAGTAGGTGAAATCAGCCACCCACCACTGATCTGGCCTGGCCGGCAATGACCACTTGCGCTCCACCAGATCAGGATGCCGCGGCGCGCGATCATCGCGCTGGGTCGTGATCGTGCGATGTTTTCCGCGGGTGACTCCGGCGATCCCGCAGATCCCCATCAGTCGGCCCACCTGATCACGGCCCATCTCACGGCCCTCGCGGCGCATCGTGTGCCAGATTTTGCGGACGCCGTACACGCCACGATTGCGATGAAACGCCTGGTAGACCGCGTGAGCGTCGTACGCCTCGGCCAATCGTGTCACCGAGACCGGACCCGCTTGCGTGCGGGCGTAGTAGGTGGACGGGGCGATCTGCACGCCGTGCTCAGTGAGCACTCGGCAGATCGGGGCGACCCCGAACCGACCCTTGTGAGCGTCGATGTAATCAACGATCACCGCAGTCGGCGGTCGACCTCCGCCGCGGCGAAAAACGCCGACGCTGTCTTCAAAATCTCATTGGCCCTTCGCAATTCAGCGTTCTCCTTGCGAAGCGCCGCCAACTCGGCGTCCTGCTCGCCCACCGTCATCGTTCCCCGCGCAGTCACGATCGGCCGGTCCTTCTCGATCCAGTTCCGCAACGTCGCCTGGTTGATATCGAGCAATGCGCCCACGTGTTTCCGGGCGGCGAGCTTTCCGCCGCCATGCTCGGCGAGGTGGTCGTGATACATCCTCACAGCCCGCTCACGCGTCTCTGGATCAAACTTCCTCAGTGCACCCATACCGGCATTCTCCTGGTGAGATCACGGTCTCCACCAGACCCAGGACGGTTCATCAAGAATCGGGGACACTTCCCCAACGATCTCGCGGCGCGCAAACTGCTGTGGCTGGCTATCTGCGACATCGAGGACAAACGGGCCCGGCAACGCGAGAAGGAACGCGGCAAGCCCGCCGCCACGCGCAGAGCCCCCGGCAGACTCGTCGAGGGCCAAGTCGTGACGAACTGGAAACAGGCCCTCGGGCAACTAGCCCTGGCCTACCCCGACCGCATCGAACCCCACCTCAACTAGACCCAACCAGCAACCACAGGAAACCCAGGAGTCACGTTCTTACACAGACATCTTGACAAGCTCCCGAAACATCCGACGATCTTCGGCCGCAGTTTCTGCGGTGCTGGCGATCTGCGGGGCAATTGCTTTCCTCGCGTTGACCAGTCTCGACGATTACAACGACTACCCCGGTCACACGTGTTCGGTGCGTGATGGGTTTGTACCCGTCGGCTTTCCCCCTGAGCAGCTACCACCGCCGCCTCGAGACGTGGTGAGCACATTCCATCCCAGCCTCGACTGGTCTCACCGATTCGAGCTCCTTCCCCTCGGCGTGCGCTGCACCTACTGGATTCGAGACGACCCCCGCATCACAATGAGCACCCACAGCCCCTGGCCGTACTCGGTGTGCAGCTACGGAGCGCTCGTCGTTGCCTTCGTCCAGGCCATCCGAGTCGTCAATCCCGACCTGCTCAGACGCGGTGCGCCGCCGCGGCCAGCGCGTGCAGGTGATGGCGGGCAGATGTAGGCGTGCCACAGTTGATGAGTGCGTACCAAGGTGTTGTTTTTCTGGGTGCTCGGTGGAATCATCACCGCCTTCGCCGCCGCGATCGTGCTCATCGGTGCCGCTGGTTGGCTCACTCTTCGCTCGTCGTGGTTCGAGGACAGCCTGTCCAAGGTGTCGGTCACAGAAGACGCCGACGGGGCTGAACGGATCGCCGAAGCCATGGGTGTTCACCTGAACGACAGCGCCATCAACTACGGGGAAGTGACATCGCAGTTGCAAGGCAAACCGAGTGCTTACGTCGTCGTGAAAGCGGACGGTGCGATGTTGCGCGACAGGATCATTCGGCAGTCACGGCTGCACTGTGCGACCACCGATCCGCCGAATATGGCGTCGATGCGCTCACCGTCGAGGCACGGCCCGCCGCCCTCACCGACTCTGATGGCATGTGGCCGGCCGGCTGGCGACTACAACGACCCGGCGTCAGCGGGGGAGTGGGGCGGTCATCTCACCGTCTGGTTCGAACCGATGCGCGACCTCATGTGATGGGTGTCTGTGGTCGCCGTGCCGTTCGCAGTCGAGCGGCCCGCCTGCAGCGAGGTCGTACCACTCCCGTTTCTGATCGAGCAGCCACGCCGCCAGGGAGCTATCTACATGTGCAGCGACTGCCACCTGAGCTAGGCTCCACAGCTCCCGGCCGCGATACAGGATGGTCGGTAGCAGCGCATCCCTTGTCATCTGTAGCGCTGCCACTAGGTCGGTCGGCGATGTCCGGCGTGCCATGATCGCGGTACGCGGTCACGCCAAGGTGGGATGCCGCGATCACGATCGCGGCTATCGTCATGGGGGCGCCGCCGACCATCAGCAGTCCCCAGAAGCCGGTCCAATGCGCAAGCCCGTAGACGGTCAAACCCGCCAATGCCGCTATTGCGATCCACGACACCTACCAGCGCATCACCAGCGCGGCGACAAGTGGTGCGGCACTGAGCAAGACACCGAGAGTCACAGGGGGCCACACGCCGTAGGCCGACCACACCGGGTCATCGCAGGTCGCGCCTGGGCGAACGCCAGGCTCGTCCAATTCGCCGATCTTGCCGCACGACATCGACGACCACCCAGCAGGCTCGAAAGCGTTCCACAGCGCGAACGCCAGGGCAAGCACCCCCAAGACCACCCATGCCGCCCGCACCAACTTCATGGGCCGCACGCTACCTGCTCAGAACGCACTACGGATGGTACAAAGGCCGTTACATCAGCGTTTGCGGAACGGTGTCACCGAGGACGCGGCGGTGTCGGTTTCGCGATGAGCGGGGCCACTAGACTCGAGGCGTGACCGGAGCCGACGACTCGACACGTGACCGCGACCGCGACGGTCTCCCGGATCCCGGTCCGACCGACGACGATGCGACATCCGCCGCGGACGGCCCGGACGAACCCTCCGCAGCGAACGATAGGACCGGTGGGTCGACCCGTCGTCGGGGCGACCGGCTTCCCGTCCGACGCGACGATCCCGACCGTCCCGGACCCGGGCGCCGGATGGCCGACCTGCTGGCCCGCACCGACTCCAGGGCCGGGGTCGTCAAGGCGGCTCGCGCCGCACGAGATCTGATCCCGCACGACGAGAACCCGATCACCGGGCCGCGTGCATCCGACCGCGTGGCCCGCCTCATCAGCGAGTCCCGGCCCGAGAAACCCAGTGCCATACGAGAGCTCGGCCTCGCATCGATCCAGGTGTGGCAGGCGTTGGTGACCACACGACGTCGTCGATCCGAACGCACCCCAGTCCCCGCCACCATCTTGTTCACCGATCTCGTCGGATTCTCGACGTGGGCCCTGCATGCCGGAGACGACCAGGTCCTCCAACTCCTGCGCGACGTCAACGGCGTCACCGAGAACATCGTGCGCAGCCGCGGCGGACGCATCGTCAAACATCTCGGCGACGGGACGATGGCCGTGTTCATCGACGGTGTCGAAGCGATCGAGGCCGGTCACGAGGTGATCGTCGCCGTGAGTGCCCTGACGGTCGGGGACTACCGGCCACAGCTGCGAGCCGGTCTCCACACCGGCGAACCGCGGGCGGTCGGTGACGATTTCCTCGGTGTCGATGTGAACGTCGCCGCTCGGGTCGCGGCAGCCGCGGGAGCCGGTGAGCTGTTGGCCAGCGGAGCGACCGTCGAGGCCGCCGGCGCCGATCGGTACGCCACTCGTCGTCGGCGATTCCGCGCCAAGGGGGTACCGCGCGACATCGAGGTGTTCGCCGTCGTGCCCCGCTACTCCGACTGACCGATCCCCGACCTGCTTGCTAGCAGCGTGTGTACGCCGAAGAGATCGAGAGGACTACGTGCGGCCGCGCCGAGCTTTACGGGCCCGATAGACACATTGCATGTGCCCGCCGACACGCACGATGGGCGCACGACGGGCCGTGACCACCGCACGACTGGGCAACCCCGGCTGCGGGTTCCAAACCTCGACGATGTTGTGGATCGCATGCACTACTCCGCGGCCCGAATGTCGTTGGCGCGACGGACATCTCGGGCCAGCGTCTGATCCAGTTCGAATGGGTCTGATGAGTCGGCGTGGGCCTCACTCGAGACCCACGCCGACTTCCAGATCAGCGCTGCGCGTTCGCGAGTGCCTCGTTGAACGTCGTGCTCGGACGCATGACGGCGGCGGTCTTGTCCCAGTCGGGGTAGTAGTAGCCGCCGATGTCGACCTGCTCGCCCTGCACCGCGTTGAGCTCCTCGACGATCTTGTCCTCGTTGGCCGCGAGGGTTTCGGCCAGCGACGAGAAGTGCTTCGCGAGCTCGTCGTCCTCGGTCTGCGCGGCGAGTTCCTGAGCCCAGTAGAGCGCCAGGTAGAACTGGCTGCCGCGGTTGTCGAGTTCGCCGGTCTTACGCGACGGTCCCTTGTCGTTCTCGAGCAACTTGCCGGTGGCGGTGTCGAGGGCCTTCGCCAGGATGACGGCGCGCTTGTCGTCGAACTTCTTGCCCACGTCCTCGAGGCTCACCGCGAGCGCGAGGAACTCGCCGAGCGAATCCCACCGGAGGTGGTTCTCCTCGATGAGCTGCTTGACGTGCTTCGGTGCCGAGCCGCCCGCGCCGGTCTCGTAGAGTCCGCCGCCGGCCATCAGCGGGACGATCGACAGCATCTTGGCGCTGGTGCCGAGTTCCAGGATCGGGAACAGGTCGGTCAGGTAGTCGCGCAGAATGTTGCCCGTCGCCGAGATGGTGTCCAGGCCGCGGACGACGCGCTCGAGGGTGTACCGCATTGCACGGACCTGCGACATGATCTGGATGTCGAGGCCCTCGGTGTCGTGATCCGGCAGGTACTTGTGGACCTTCTTGATCAGCTCGTTCTCATGCGGGCGGTACGGGTCGAGCCAGAAGAGCACCGGCATCCCGGAATCGCGGCACCGGTTCACGGCCAGCTTGATCCAGTCCTGGACGGGCGCGTCCTTGACGATGCACAGACGCCAGATGTCGCCCTCTTCGACGGTCTGGGTGAGCAGCACCTCGCCGGTCTCCAGATCGGTGATGTTGGCGGTGCCGCCCGCGGGAACCTCGAAGGTCTTGTCGTGCGAGCCGTACTCCTCGGCCTTCTGCGCCATCAGACCGACGTTGGGCACCGTGCCCATCGTCGTGGGATCGAACTGCCCGTTGGTCTTACAGAAGTTGATCATCTCCTGGTAGATGCGGGAGAAGGTCGACTCCGGGTTGACGGCCTTGGTGTCCTTGAGCCGGCCGTCGGCGCCGTACATCTTGCCGCCCGCGCGGATCATGGCGGGCATCGAGGCGTCGACGATGACGTCGCTGGGGGAGTGGAAGTTGGTGATGCCGCGGGCCGAGTCGACCATCGCCAGCTCGGGGCGATGCTCGTGGCACTTGTGCAGGTCGTCGATGATCTCCTCGCGCTGCGCGCTGGGCAGCGACTCGATCTTGCTGTAGAGATCCGACAGCCCGTTGTTGACGTTGACGCCGAGCTCGTCGAAGAGTTCGCCGTGCTTCTCGAAGGCCTCGCGGTAGAAGACCTTGACCGCGTGCCCGAAGACGATGGGGTGCGAGACGCGCATCATGGTGGCCTTGACGTGCAGCGAGAACATCACGCCGGTCTTGTAGGCGTCGTCGATCTGTTCCTCGTAGAACTTGATCAGGGCCTTCTTGCTCATGAACATGCTGTCGATGACGTCACCGTCGGTCAGCGACACCTCGGGCTTGAGCACGAGGGTCTCGCCGGAGTCGGTGATCAGCTCCATCTTGACCTTGCGGTCGCCGGAGACGGTCATCGACTTCTCGCCGTGGTAGAAGTCGCCTTCGCGCATGTGGGCGACGTGGGTGCGCGAAGCCATCGACCACTCACCCATGCTGTGCGGGTGCTTCTTCGCGTACTCCTTGACCGCCTTCGGTGCTCGACGGTCCGAGTTGCCTTCGCGCAGAACGGGGTTCACGGCGCTACCGAGGCACTTGGTGTACCGGTCGCGAATCGCGCGCTCCTCGTCGGTCTTCGGGTTGCCCGGGAAGTCGGGCAGGTCGTAACCCTTGCCCTGGAGCTCCTTGATGGCGGCGAGCAGCTGGGGGACCGACGCGGAGATGTTGGGGAGCTTGATGATGTTGGTGTCGGACTTCTGGGTCAGCTTGCCGAGCTCGCCCAGGTTGTCGGTGACCTTCTGGTCATCGGGCAGGAGGTCGGAGAACTCGGCGAGGATGCGAGCCGCGACGGAGATGTCGCTGGTCTCGACGGCGATCCCGGCCGCCCCGGCGAACGTGCGCACGACCGGCAGAAACGCGTGAGTGGCGAGCATGGGTGCCTCGTCGGTCAGCGTATAGATGATGGTCGGCTGTTCGGCACTCATGCGATGTGTTCTCGATTCTGTCTTGGTCGACGCGTTTGTGTGTGCGGCCTTGTGGGTCCGGTTTTACCGATATCACGACGGGGATGGACTCGCGTGACATCCACCCATGATTTTGCCTGCCCGGGCCGGGCAGCGGGAGACGTGGTCGGTGGATTCGCGTCGAACGCCAGGTGGTAACGGCTGTGACCTGGCCTGCGTCCCAAAATTTGTGTGGTCGACGCCACAGTCGGTTCGCTCGGGGTGCCGACATGAGTCGACCCCACTCGGTTGGCGGGTGATCGCCGTCGAGCGGGGCCGGTCGGGACGGTGGAGCTTGGTGCGGGTGAAGTCAGGCGACGCGAACCGGCACGGTCTGCCGGAGCCTGATCAGGCCGTCCCGGATGCGGGACTTGACGGTCGGCAGGGCGACGTCGAGATGTTCGGCGACCTCGCGGTAGGTGAGCCCATGGAAGTAGGCGAGCTCGATCGCCTGGCGCTGCAGCGGGGTGAGGGTTTCCAGGCCGGTGTGGATCAGGCGGGCGATCTCGCGTCGCTCCACCGATTCGCTGACCTCGTCGACCTCGCGACCGGTGTCGGCGATACCGTAGGCGACGGTCCGGCGGGTCGCCGCCGACTCCGATCGGACGCGATCGACCGCGCGCCGATGGGCGAGCGTGAGAATCCACGACAGTGCGGAGCCGGACGCGGGATCGTAGGCGTCGGCATTGCGCCAGACCGCCAGGAACGTCTCCTGGGTGGCTTCCTCGCTGTAGCCCGGATCGCGGAGGACCCGCAGCGTCATGCCGTAGACCCGGTCGCACGTCGCGTCGTAGAACTGCGCGAACGCGTCCATGTCGCCGGTGGCCACCCGAGCGAGGAGAGTGCTCAGTTCGGTGTCTTTCATCACGAAGCTCCTTGCCGCAGATGGATTGTCCCGCTCTCGGGGCTCACGTCGGGCGGCATTGCGCCGGGTGGCCGAGTTGCGATGTGTCCAACGCTAGGCCCCGCGCTGCGCAAAGTGATCATCGCGACACACAACGGGACGCTTTCGCAATACTTGGTAACGAGGAGATAACGGCGGCGCTCGCGTCCTCCGAACCGTCGATGAGCTGGGATGTCGGTGTCGCGGAGTAGCCTCCTCGCGACGAGAGGGGCGTGCATGCCTGACGACACCATAACGATCGCCGACGGTCGAGCGCGTTGCCTGTGGGCGGCGCGTGAACCGGAGACCACCTACCACGACACGGAGTGGGGTTTCCCGATCGCCGGTGACACGGCGCTGTTCGAGCGCGTCTGCCTCGAGGGTTTCCAGTCCGGGCTGAGCTGGCGGACGATTCTGATCAAGCGGGAGAATTTCCGGGCCGCGTTCGCCGGATTCGACATCGAGCGCGTGGCACGCTTCACCGAGGCCGACGTCGCCAGGCTGCTCGCCGACGCCGGCATCATCCGACACCGCGGCAAGATCGAGGCATCGATCAACAATGCTCGCCGGGCCGTCGAACTGATCGACGAGCAGGGGTCGCTGGAGTCCTTTTTTGGGAAATATGCCCCCGCCGGGGACCACGTGCCGGGTTCGATGACGACCTCGCCCGAGTCGCTCGCTCTGTCCAAGGACCTGAAGAAGCGCGGCTGGCGGTTCGTCGGTCCGACCACGATGTTCGCCCTCATGCAGGCGACGGGAATGGTCAACGACCACGCCTACGGCTGCGTGATCCGCGAGGACGTGGAAGCGGCGCTGCGCAAGGCGAGCCCGCACAAATTGTAGACAATCCGACAATGTGCCATCATCCCTGCATGACGGCCCAGATCGGCATCGGGATGGTGTGCCCGTTCGACATGGCTCTCGATCGTGAGCTGTGGCGGTGGATGCCGGATTCGGTGTCGCTGTACTTCACCCGCACCGGTTTCATCGACGCGCCGGTGGACGTGGAACTGTGCCGCGACCTCAACAACCACGCCGAGATCGCCGCCGCCGTGCGCGCCGTCTCGTCGGTCGGTCCGCGCTCCTTCGGTTACGCCTGCGCGTCGGGCAGCTTCGTTTACGGGATGGCCGGTGCGCTCGAGATCTCGAACTGCATGGTCGCGGCCGGCGCCGACCGGGCGGTGACGACGTCCGAGGCCCTGATCCGCGCCCTCGATGCGCTGAACGTCGGCACGCTCTCGGTCGCCACGCCGTACACCGCGTCCCTCACCGGCCTGCTGTGCGATTTCCTCGCCGAGTCCGGCCGGAGCGTCGTCGCCCAGGCGGGGCTCGGGCGGAACTCCGAGATCTGGACCATTCCGTACCACGTGACCGCTGACCTCATCCGCGCCGCGGACCACCCCGACGCCGAGGCGATCTTCGTGTCCTGCACCAACCTGTGGACCTACGACATCCTCGCCGGCCTCGAAGCCGAACTCGGCAAGCCCGTCCTGTCGGCGAACCAGGTCACCGCCTGGGCGACCCTGTGCGACGCCGGAGTCCTCGGCGAGATCAACGGGCCCGCGGGCACGTCGGACGGCCATGCGCAGACACTGTTTGCCCGTAGCATTGCCGCATGACCTCGAGCGCGGCGACATTCGGCGAAGCAGGCACCGCCAAGTACGTGAATCTCACGACCTACCGCAAGGACGGCACCGCGGTGACCTCGCCGCTGTGGGCGGCGCTCGACGGCGACCAGCTCGTCATGTGGACCGTCGCGGATTCGTGGAAGGTCAAGCGCCTCCGCCGGGATCCGCGCGTCGTCGTGCAGGCCTGTGATGTGCGGGGCCACAAGTCTTTCGGCGCACCGGTCAGCGGTACCGCCGAAGTGCTCGACGCGGCGGACAGCGGCCGCGTCAAGAAGGCCATCGCGGACAAGTACGGACTCCTGGGCAAGATCACGATCCTGGGCAGCAAGCTCCGCCGGGGCGATCACGGCAGCGTGGGGATCGTCATCACGCCTACGACGTAGAGGTCCGCACCGCGCGGATGTCAACGCCGCATCAATAACGGCGTGGCCCGCGTATGGAATGCGTTAAGGACTCTTTCGCGGCCCGTCGGGCTGCGTGATCCTTCGACGTGGCCACCGAGTGGTGGACGTCGATGTGATCGGAGAGTGACTGCGTGGCGGACCTCGTGTACGTGCTGCCGGCCCTCGCAGGGTTCGCCCTGTGCGTGCTGGCGGTGCGAGCCCTCGATGTGCGGACCAAGTCGTGACCGCCGACGGGGTGACCAACGTCGTGCTGCTGGCCCTCGCCGCCGCGACCGTGGTGTTCCTGCTCGTCGCGCTGGTGTTCCCGGAGAGGTTCTGACGCCGTGAACACAACTGTTGCGGGACTGCTGCAGGTGGCCGCGCTGGTCGTCATCCTTGCCGTTGCCTACGTCCCCCTGGGCGATTACATGGCACGCGTCTACACCGGTGAGAGGGACCTTCTCGTCGAGCGCGTCCTCTACCGGATGGCGCGGGTGGACCCCCGCCGCCAGCAGACCTGGGTGGGTTACGCCCCTGCAGTGCTGGCCTTTTCGCTGATCTCGTTCCTCGTCGTCTACCTGCTGCAGCGTCTGCAGGGGGTGTTGCCGTGGTCCGACGGTAAATCCGGTGTGGCCCCGTCGATGGCGTTCAATACCGCGATCTCCTTCGTCAGCAACACCAACTGGCAGTCCTTCTCGCCCGAAGTGGTGATGAGCAACCTGACACAGATGCTCGGCCTCGCCGTCCAGAACTTCGTCTCGGCAGCGGTGGGACTGGCGGTCGCGATCGCGGTCATCCGCGGGATCGTGAGCCGCCGCGGAACCGGCGAGATCGGGAACTTCTGGGTGGACCTGGTGCGCGGATCGGTCCGAATCCTGTTGCCGCTCAGTCTCGTCCTCGCGACACTGCTGATCACCCAGGGGCTGGTGCAGTCCTGGCACACCGGGTTCGGGTGGACCACCCTCGACGGTGCCGACGCGCGGAGCATGCTCGGCCCGTTCGCCTCGCAGGAGGCCATCAAGGAACTCGGCACCAACGGCGGCGGGACACTGTCGGCGAACTCGGCACACCCGTTCTCCAACCCGACGCCTTTGTCGAACCTGCTGGAGATCGCCGTACTCCTGTTGATCCCGGTCTGCCTGACGCGCACCTACGGAAGGATGGTCGGCGACCGCCGGCAGGGACTGACGCTGCTGGCCGTGATGGCCGCGATCTGGTCGCTGATGCTCACGCTCGTATGGGTCTTCGAGAGCCGCACCCCCGGAAGCGCTTCCGCGGCCGCCGGGGGGATGATGGAAGGCAAGGAGGTCCGGTTCGGCATCCCCGGATCGGCGCTGTTCGCGGTGTCGACCACCGGCACGTCGACCGGCGCGGTGAACTCCGCGCACGACAGTTTCTCGGCGGTCGGCGGCGGCGCCGTCCTGTGGAACATGCTGCTCGGTGAGGTCGCACCCGGCGGTGTGGGATCGGGTCTCTACGGCATCCTCGTGATGGCGATGATCACCGTCTTCATCGGTGGTCTGCTCGTCGGGCGCTCGCCCACGTTCCTCGGTAAACGCATCGGACAGCACGAGATTACCATGGCCGCGCTGTACGTGCTGGTGATGCCGGCGCTCGTATTGATCGGCACCGGGATCTCTATGATCCTGGGATCGACGACGCAGGCGCAGGGCAACAGCGGGGCGCCGGGGAGTCCGGGCTCGATCCACGGGTTCAGCGAAGTCCTGTACGCGTACGCGTCGGCGGCGAACAACAACGGCAGTGCGTTCGGCGGACTCACGGTGACCGGTGACTGGTTCCAGGCCTCGCTCGGTATGGCGATGCTCGTGGGTCGTTTCCTGCCGATCGTGCTGGTGCTCGCGCTGGCCGGGCTGCTCGCCCGGCAGACGCCGCGCGGTGGTGACGCCCGGTCCGGGGACCCCGCGCGACCGTCGGCCGCCATCGGGGACCGAGTCGGCGGCGCGTCGACCGCGGTTCTCACCGTCCCTGCCGACACCGCCACCGATGACGTTGCGGCGGAGACGCGTTCGACCCTGCCCACCTCCGGACTCCTGTTCGGATTCCTTCTGACCGCGACCATTGTGCTCGTCGCCGGTCTCACCTTCTTCCCGGCCATGGCGCTGGGACCGATTGCCGAGGCACTGCTGTGACCACACAACTCGTCACCTCCGACGATCCTGACAAGACGAGCGTCGTGGATCCCACCGACGCCGAGCCGACGCTGGTGTCGCGCGGCGCCTTCGACGTGCGTTCGCTGGTGACGTCGATGCCGCTGGCACTGCGGAAGCTCAGCCCGCGCGATCAGGCCCGGAACCCGGTGATGTTCGTCGTGTTCCTCGGCGCGGTGGTGACCACCGCGCTCGCGGTGCTGCGGCCGTCCTGGTTCAGCTGGACCGTCGCCGCCTGGCTGTGGTTCACCGTCCTGTTCGCCAACCTCGCCGAAGCCGTCGCCGAGGGACGTGGCCGGGCGCAGGCCGACAGTCTGCGAAAGGTGAAGCGGGACACGGTCGCTCGTCGGCTCATTGTCGACGACGACGTCACCGGGGTCGGGGCGACCGAGGAGGTCGCCGGCAGCGACCTGCGGATCGGCGACCTCGTCGTGGTCGAGGCGGGCGAGGTCATCGCCGGTGACGGCGACGTCGTCGACGGGATCGCCACCGTGGACGAGTCGGCGATCACCGGTGAGTCGGCGCCGGTCGTCCGCGAATCCGGTGGCGATCGCTCGGCGGTCACCGGCGGAACCGTGGTGCTCTCCGACCGCATCGTCGTCCGGATCACCACGGCGCCGGGGGAGACCTTCGTCGACCGGATGATCGCGCTCGTCGAAGGCGCCGCCCGAAAGAAGACCCCCAATGAGATCGCGCTGGACATCCTGCTGACGAGCCTGACGGTGATCTTCCTGCTCGCGGTCGTCGCCGTCGGGCCGATGCAGGAGTACGCCGGGCAGTCGCCCGATCCGGTGAAATTGATCGCGCTGCTGGTGTGCCTCATACCGACGACCATCGGCGCCCTGCTCAGCTCGATCGGCATCGCCGGCATGGATCGGCTGGTGCAGCGCAACGTTCTGGCCATGTCGGGGCGCGCGGTCGAGGCGGCCGGCGACATCGACACCCTGCTGATGGACAAGACCGGGACGATCACCTACGGCAATCGTCGTGCCACCGACCTGTTCCCGGCACCGGGAGTGTCCGTCGAGGAACTGGCACGGATCGCCCACCGGTGCAGCCTCGCCGACGACACCCCCGAGGGGCGAAGCATCGTCGACCTCTGCCGGACCGCATACGGGGTGGCCGCCGACGCGGAGACGGGCGCAGACCGTCCGGTCAGCGACACGATCATCCCGTTCACCGCGCAGACCCGGATGAGTGGTGTGGACTCCCGGGCCGATGGTGTGACAAACGGCGGGGCCACGGTCGAATACCGCAAGGGCGCCGCCGATGCGGTCACCCGGTGGGTCACGGCCGGGAATGGCGTTGTCGACGACACGGTCGCCGCCGACGTGGAACGGATCTCGTCGGCGGGTGGCACACCCCTGGTGGTCGGCGTCCGTGCCCACGGGCAACCGGCCCGGGTCATGGGCGTGATCGCCTTGTCCGACGTGGTGAAGCCCGGCATGACAGCGCGGTTCGCGCAGCTCCGCGCGATGGGCATCCGCACCGTGATGGTCACCGGCGACAACCCGCTCACCGCCCGGGCCATCGCGACCGAGGCCGGTGTCGACGACTTCGTCGCCGAGGCCACACCCGAGCAGAAGCTGGATCTCATCCGCTCGGAGCAGGCCGCCGGGCGTCTGGTCGCGATGACCGGCGACGGCACCAATGACGCACCCGCACTGGCGCAGGCCGACGTGGGCCTTGCGATGAACACCGGGACATCGGCGGCCAAGGAAGCCGGCAACATGGTGGATCTCGACTCCGACCCGACGAAACTCATCGAGGTCGTCGGCATCGGCAAGCAGTTGCTGATCACCCGAGGTGCCCTGACGACGTTCTCGCTCGCCAACGACCTCGCGAAGTACTTCGCGATCCTGCCCGCGATGTTCACCGCCGTCTATCCACAACTCGACGCCCTGAACATCATGGGCCTGCATTCGGCGCAGTCGGCGATCGTGTCCGCGGTGATCTTCAACGCTCTGATCATCGTGGCGCTCATCCCGCTGTCGTTGCGCGGCGTGCGCTACCGGCCGGACTCGGCGTCGAAGTTGTTGGGCCGCAACCTACTCGTCTACGGAATCGGTGGGGTGGTCACGCCGTTCGTCGGCATCTGGCTGATCGATCTCCTCGTTCGTCTTCTTCCGGGAATGGGATGACGTCATGAACACAGTCTGGTCCGGCTTCGTCCGGCAATGCGTCGCCGCCGCGGGCATGATCCTCGGTCTCACGCTGATCCTGGGCCTCGCCTATCCGGCTGCCGTGTGGGCGATCTCGCGGGTGAACACCGACGGGGCGGAGGGCTCGCGGGTGTTCGATACCGCGGGATGTGCGGTCGGCTCGACGCTGATCGGTGTCGACCCGCAGGTCGAAGCGGGTGCGCCCGATCCGTATCTGCATGCTCGGGTCGTGGGCGCCCCGGGTGAGCCGATGGCGACCGGGGACCCGGCAGCGTCCGCGGCGACCAATCAGGGGCCCAACAGCGAGGCCCTGCTGACCAACGTCACCGCGCGTCGCGCGCTGATCGCCGCACGGGAGGGAGTGACACCCGCGCAGGTGCCCGCCGACGCGGTGACCGGGTCGGGGTCGGGACTCGACCCGCACATCAGTCCCGCCTATGCCGGGCTACAGGTCGCCCGGCTCGCGCGCGAGAACCGTCGGTCACCCGCGGAGATCGAGGCGGTCATCGACGCGCACACCGAGGGCAGACAGTTCGGATTCCTCGGTGAGCCCCGCGTGAACGTCCTCGAGGTGAACCTCGCGCTGGGGCACGCGCCGCCCGGCTGTCGCGCCCCGTGAGCGCGGTTAGACTCGGCCGATGACGTCAGCGGCGACCGGGCACCACGATGGTCGCGGCAAACTGCGGGTGTTCCTCGGTTGTGCGCCCGGCGTCGGCAAGACCTACGAGATGCTCGCGCAGGCCAGAACCCTTGTCGACGAGGGCACGGACGTCGTGATCGGGGTCGTCGAATCCCACGGTCGGGTCGCGACTGCCGCTCTCGCGGAAGGTGTGGAAGTCGTCCCGCGCACCAGGCGCCCCTACCGCGGGACACCGTTGGAGGACATGGACCTCGACGCGGTGCTGGCTCGCCGGCCGCAGGTGGTGCTGGTCGACGAGCTCGCCCACACGAATGTCCCCGGGCTCCGAAACCGCAAGCGGTGGGAGGACATCGAAGAGTTGCTCGCCGCGGGGATCGACGTCTACTCGACGATCAACATCCAGCATCTGGAGAGTCTGAACGACGTCGTCGCCCAGATCACCGGAGTGGTGCAACGGGAGACCGTGCCCGACGACATCGTGCGCGGTGCCGACGAGATCGAACTCGTCGACATCGATCCGCAAGCGTTGCTCCAGCGCCTGTCCGCGGGCAAGGTCTATCCGAACGGGCGGGTCGACGGTGCCCTGGCCAACTACTTCCGGCAGGGCAACCTCACCGCGCTGCGCGAGCTCGCGCTGTTGTGGCTCGCCGACCAGGTCGACGACAAGCTCGCGGATTATCGTGCGGCGCACTCCATCACCGAGACCTGGGAAGCGCGTGAACGGGTCGTGGTGGCCGTCACGGGTGGCGCCGAATCGCCGACCCTGCTCCGACGCGCGAGCCGGATCGCATCGCGGTCGAGCGCCGAACTGCTGGCCGTCCATGTGGTCCGGGGCGACGGGCTGACCGGTGCGGGCGTGGACCTCGCCGCGCTCAAGGAGCTCGCGACGGGATTCGGGGCGCGAATCCACACCGTCGTCGGCGACGACATCCCGGACACGCTGCTGGACTTCGCACGTGGCGTCAACGCCACCCAGCTCGTACTCGGCACCTCGCGCCGACCGCGGTGGCAGCGGATCTTCGACGAAGGTGTCGGCGCCGCCGTGGTGAGCGAGAGCGGGCGCATCGACGTGCACATGGTGACCCACGACGAGACGTCGCGCCGGTCCCGACTCGACATCCGGGACACCCGCTTCCACCGGCCGCTGAGCTGGGTCTTCGCGGTGCTGGTCCCGGCCGTCGTCACCGGGGTGCTCCAGCTGCTCGACCCGTGGCTCGGTTTCGCCAGCCAATCGGCGCTGTACTTCGTTGCGGTGCTGGCGGTGTCGATGCTCGGTGGCATCCTGCCGGCCGCGTTGTCGGCGGTCATCTCCGGCCTTCTGCTGAACTACTTCTTCACCGATCCCAGGTTCACGTTCACGATCAGCCAGCCCGACAATCTGATCACCATCCTGGTCATGCTGTTGATCGCGATAGCGGTTGCCGTGCTGGTAGATTCGGCGACCGTTCGACGTGCACAGGCGCAGGACGCCGCCCGCGAGGCCGAACTGCTCGCGCTGTTCTCCAGCGTCGTGCTCGGCGGCGCCGACGTCCCGGTGCTGCTGGATCGGTTCCGGGAGACCTACGATCAGTCGGCCGTGTCGGTGGTACGGCGGACCTCGCGGGTCGGCCGGACGGTCGAGGCCGCGGTGGGCGACTCACCGCCGACGACCCCGGAGGACGCCGACACCGTCTGCGTCGTGCCGGGTGACGAGTTCGAACTGCTCCTGCGCGGGCCGAAGCTCGGGGCGCGGGATCGTCGCGTCCTGTCGGCCGTGGCCGGGCAGGCGGCGGGCGCCGTGCAGCGTCACGCCCTCGAAGCCGAGGCGGCGACGGCCGACGCGCTCGCGCGCACCGACGAGCTACGGCGGGCCCTACTGTCGGCGGTCGGACACGACCTGCGGACACCGTTGGCCGCGGCGAAGGCGGCGGTGTCGAGCCTGCGCAGTGACGACGTCACCTTCAGCGCCGAAGACACCGCGGAACTGCTGGCGACCGTCGACGAGTCGGTCGACCACCTCACCTCGCTGGTGGGGAACCTGCTGGACTCCTCGCGGCTCGCGGCAGGGGCGGTCCGGCCGCAGCGGCAGCGGACCTTCCTCCCCGAGGTCGTGCATCGCGCCGCGGTGACGGCGGGGCGACCCGACCGGCAACCGGGCCCGGTCTTCGATCTCGAACATGCCTGGGCGTATACCGATCCCGGACTGCTGGAGCGTGCGCTGGCGAACCTCATCGACAACGCGCGCCGACACGGCGGCGGGCAGTTCGAGATCACCGCCCGGTTGACCCCCGCCGACCCGCCGCGATGCGTGATCCGGGTCGTCGACCACGGAACCGGTCTCCCGATGGTGGATCGAGACCAGATCTTCGTACCCTTCCATCAGAATGGCGACACCAGCGGCGCGTCGTCGGGGGTGGGCCTGGGGCTGTCGGTGGCGCGGGGATTCGTCACGGCAATCGGGGGCGTGCTGAGCGTCGAGGACACGCCGGGCGGTGGCGCCACCATGGTCGTCGACCTGCCCGCGACCGACGAGGATACGCACGCCGAGACCGAAGGGCCGACTCGATGAGCGCCGAGAAGACGCGGGTCCTGGTCGTCGACGACGAACCGCAGTTGTTGCGAGCCTTACGGATCAACCTCAACGCGCGTGGCTTCGCGGTGACGACCGCGGCCACCGGGGCCGCGGCGCTGACGGCGGCCGCGCGGGAGAACCCGCACGTCGTGGTGCTCGATCTCGGCCTGCCCGACATCGACGGTCTGACGGTTCTCGAGGGACTGCGCGGATGGACGACGGTGCCCGTCATCGTCCTGTCGGCGCGCACCGACGCTGCCGACAAGGTCGTCGCGCTGGACTCGGGGGCCGACGACTACGTCACCAAACCCTTTGGCATGGAGGAGTTCCTGGCCCGGCTGCGAGCTGCGCTACGGCGCGGAGCCGTGTCGAACGCGACGTCGAAAGCACCGGTCGTGAACGCGGGTGCCTTCGTCGTGGATCTGGCCGCCAAACAGGTGACGCGCGGGGAGGTTCCGGTCCACCTGACGCCGACCGAGTGGGGCATCCTGGAGATGCTGGTGCGTCACGAGGGAAAACTGGTGTCGCAGAGTGACATCCTGACCACGGTGTGGGGCCCGGGGTACCTGGGGCAGAGCAACTACCTGCGCGTCTACCTGGCGAGTCTTCGACGCAAACTCGAGGAGGACCCGGCGCACCCGCGGCACCTCCTGACCGAGGCCGGAATGGGCTACCGGTTCGTCCGTGGCGCACCGTGATCACGGCGTCGGAGATCCCGGTCGGTCTGTCGGAGCAGGCCGCGCTCGGTCCGCTGTGGGTGGACTGGCTGTCGCGTCTACCGGGCGCGGTCTCGGCGCTCCTGGACGAGTGGGGATTGCGTCGTGACGGCGACGAGTTGTGGCACGGGTTCGAGTCACTCGTCGTTCCCGTGCTCGACCGGCAGGGTGCGCGGGCGGTCCTCAAGGTGGCCTTCGACGGTGACGACGAAGGCGCGCAAGAGGCACTGGGACTGCAACATTGGCACGGTCGCGGAGCGGTAAGCATGTTGCGCGCCGATCCGCGTCGTCGCGCGATCCTCCTCGAACGACTGACGCGACGCGATCTGACCACCGTCGACGATGACGAAGCATGCCGGGTGGTCGCCGGGCTCTACGGCCGGTTGCACGTCCCCGCGCCGGGGCGGCTGGCGCTCCTCACCACCCACCTCGAGCGCTGGCTCGACAGCCTGGCCGGCATTCCGCGGGACGCCCCGGTACCGCGACGGTTCGTCGAGCAGGCGCTGTCGGTCGGCCGAGACTTCCTGGCCGACACGGCCACGGTGGGTGTCATCGTGCACGGCGACCTGCACCACGAGAACGTCCTCGCCGATGCCGACGGCCGCTGGGTCGCCATCGACCCGAGCCCGATGTCGGGGGATGCGCACTACGAACTCGCCCCCATGCTGTGGAATCGCCTCGGCCCGCGCGTATCCGACGTTCGGTACGACATCCGCCGCCGCTTCTACACCATCACCGATGCGGCGGACCTCGATCCGGACCGGGCCCGCGACTGGGTCATCGTCCGGATGATCCTCAACGCGCACTGGGCGATCGAGGACGCCGACCGCGCGTCGCGCCCGCTCCGACCGGCCGACCGAGAGTGGATCACCACCTGCATCACCGTCGCGAAAGCGGTGATCGACTGATCCGTCGGCCGTGCGCCGAATCTCGTTGACTGTGCGTCGGTCGCGAGCCCCCGCTGGTTGAGCCGGCACCCCCCTCCGCTGGTTGAGCCGGCACCTCCCTCCGCTGGTTGAGCCGGCACCCCCCTCCGCTGGTTGAGGCGGCACCCCCCTCCGCTGGTTGAGCCGGCAGCTCCCTCCGCTGGTTGAGGCAGCACCCCCCTCCGCTGGTTGAGGCGGCACCTCCCTCCGCTGGTTGAGGCGGCACCCCCCTCCGCTGGTTGAGGCGGCACCTCCCTCCGCTGGTTGAGGCGGCACCCCCCTCCGCTGGTTGAGCCGGCACCCCCCTCCGCTGGTTGAGCCGGCAACGAGCCGCTAGGCGAGTCGCCGTGTCGAAACCACCTGGTGACCCGACAAACTCAACTGCCGACAATCAGGTCGGCGTCATTCCGGACTGTCTCTGGATTTCGGCCTGCCGGCGTGACACGCCAGCTTGTCGGGCTACGCCTCCGCGACGACATCGACTCGACGTACACATGTGCGGCGCTTTCGGGTTGGTCGAATAAGGGCCGAGATCCATATGGGTTTGTCTGGTTACCAGGTGGTTTCGACACGGCGCCTCGCTCCGCTCGGGGCCGGCTCAACCAGCGGGTGGGGACGCCCCTCAACCAGCGGGTGGGGACGCCCCTCAACCAGCGGGCGGGGACACCCCTCAACCAGGGGGTGGGCCGGGCGGAGAGGTGAACAAGCTCCCGAGTCCGGGAGCGTCGACCGTGAGCCCGGTGAGTCGGAGCCCCTCCCACGCGGTGACCTGATTCGCGGTCAGCACGGGTTTGCGGAACTTGGCTTCGAGGTCGACGACCCACATCGCGGTGTGCAATGCGGTGTCGGGGACCAGGATTGCTTGTGCCGAGCCGGAATCGGCGGCCGACAGCATGTCGAACAGTCCGTCGCCGTCGAACATGCCTGCCTCGGTCGCCGTCCCGATGTCGTTGGCGCGCAGGGCCACCACCTCGACACCCGCGTCGGCGAGAAACCCGGTGAAGCGACTCGCCAGTGGTTCCGGATAGGTGGCGGCGATCGCGACCTGTGACAGACCGAGATGCCGGCAGGCCGCGGCGAAGGCCAGTGACGTCGACGACGCCGGACGGCCGGACTTTCCGGCCACATCGGCGGCCTGGCGTCGGGCACCGTCGAAACCGTAGACGAAGCTGCCCGAGGTGCACGCCCACATCAGCGCCGATGGGTGGTGGGCCTGCGCTCGCCGCACGCCGTCGAAGAGGCGGTCCTGCTCGCCGACCGCAGCCATGGCCTCGACGGTGTGGTCGTCGGAGTCCACCTCGGTGATCACGACCGGCAATCGGACCTCGGAGTGGGGCTCGGCAGCGCCGATCGCGGCCTCGATCAGTGCGAAATCGTCCTCGGCTGCGTGGCCGGGGTAGAGCATTGCGACGGTGGTTGTCACGCCCACACCTCCAAGGTAGATTGTCAACAATCTACCAATCTTCCGAGGGGGCGCATGACGGACGCCACGCGGTGGCTCAGCGCCACGGAACTGGCCGAGGCCTACCGTACCGGCGAGCTGACGCCGGATTCGGTGGCGGCGGAACTGCTCGACGCCATCGATGACGTCGATCCGTCCATCAATGCGTTCTGCCTCATCGACCGCGAACGCACGTGCGCCGAGGCCCGGGAGTCCACTGAGCGATTCGCCGCCGGGACGCCCCGCGGCCCGCTCGACGGCGTTCCGGTCTCGATCAAGGACCTGTTGCTGACCGCCGGATGGCCGACGTTGCGCGGCTCGCTGATGATCGAGCCCGATCAGATGGTGTGGGACATCGACGCTCCCGCGGTGGCACGTCTGCGTGAGGCAGGTGCGGTCCTGCTCGGAAAGGTCACCACACCGGAATTCGGATGGAAAGGCGTCACCGACAGTCCGCGCACGGGCGTCACCCGCAATCCGTGGGACACCTCGCGTACGTCGGGCGGGTCGAGCGGAGGCAGTGCCGCGGCGCTCGCGGCCGGCTTGGGTCCGCTGTCGGTCGGCACCGATGGTGGCGGTTCCATCCGGATACCGGCTGCCTACTGCGGCGTCGTCGGGTTCAAGCCGACACTCGGCCGGGTGCCCATGTATCCGCCGAGCCCGTTCGCGCCGGTGGCCCACGTCGGTCCGATGACGCGGACGGTGTCGGATTGCGCTGCGCTGCTGGATGTCCTGAGCGGGTTCGATCCCCGTGACTGGTCCGCACTGCCGTCGCCGACGACCAGTGCGGTCACCGCGGTCGCCGACGTTCGCGACCTCGCCGATCTGCGTGTCGGCTACAGCGCCGATCTCGGCTTCGGCACCAACGACCCAGGCGTACAGGCCAACACCGACCGGGTGGCGTCGGTACTGGAACAGCTCGGAGCGACCGTGGAGAAGGTCGATCTCGGATGGGAGGACCCGGCCTGGGCCTACCACGTCATCTGGTTCGCGGGTGCCGACGTCGTCGTCCGCGGGCTCGGACCGCACGCGGCCGAACACGTGGACCCGCTGCTGATCGACGCGGTGGAACGGCATTCCGGTTTCACCGCAACCGACTTCGTCAGCGCAACCGCGCTACGGATGGAGATGGGCACCCAGATGAGCCTGCTCCATGAGGAATTCGACGTCCTGCTGACGCCGTCGATGCCGACGGTGGCGTTCGAGGCCGGTCGTATCGTCCCGGACGGGGCGGGGTCGCCCGACTGGACATCCTGGACTCCCTACAGCTACCCGTTCAATCTCACCGGTCAGCCGGCGATCACCGTACCGAGTGGATTCGCCGATGGTCTGCCGACCGGCGCACAGTTCGTCGGCGGCCGGCATCACGACGAGACGGTGTTGCGCGTCGCGGCAGCGTACGAGGCGGCCGCCGGCTTCACGATGTTGGGAGACCGCGCGTGACCGACGAACAGCGAACCGGCCCCGCGGCCCGACATGACCGGTTCATCACCGTGACATTGGAGAAGCGCGGGGTCACGGCGGTCGCCCGGATGCTCGATGCCGAGGCGCCTCGCACCGCAGCTGCGGTCTGGAACGCATTGCCGCTGGGCGGCCAGGTGTTTCACGGAAAGTTCGCCCGCAACGAGATCTACACCCTACTGCCGGCCTTCTCCGCGACCGAACCGGGCATGGAGAACACCACCATCACGCCCATCCCGGGCGACCTGTGTTACTTCACCTTCGACGGGGTGCTCGAGAACCCGGCGTATGGCTACGAGCTCGGCTCGGCCCCCGCCGAGCACCGGCTCCTCATCGACCTCGCAGTGTTCTACGGCCGCAACAATCTGCTGGTCAACGGTGACGTCGGATGGGTGCCGGGCAATGTGTTCGCCACGATCATCGAGGGTCTGGACGACTTCGCCGCGGCCTGCAATGACGTCTGGATGGGCGGCGCGCGCGGGGAAACACTGACTTACGCGCGCCATTCACGGTAAGAAAGAGGGAATGACGGTGACCATGAAGGTGGGGGCGAAGACGCCGGGTCCACAGGATCCGGGGACGAATCGAACCGTCGTCGACCAGGCGAAACAGGACAAATCGCCACGTCGGCGGGTGCTGTCGCCGCTGGTTCAGGAATCGACACCGGCGATCATCGCGCGTAAGTTGCACGATGCGATCGCAAACGGGGACTTCGCACCCGGCTCGCAGTTGACGGAGTCGGGGCTGGCGGCCGATCTGGGCGTCAGTCGTGGTCCGCTGCGCGAGGCCATGCAGCGCCTGACCGCGGAAGGACTGCTGGTCAGCCACCGTAACCGCGGCTTGTTCGTCGTCTCGATGGAAGAGGACGACATCCGGGACATGTACGTCGCGCGCACTGCGGTGGAACGCGCTGCTGTGCAACAGGTGATCGCGCACCGCGAGCAGGAGGCGGTGGAGGCACTGGGCGGCGCGGTCGACGCGATGCGCGTGTTCGTCGACGAGCCGAACGGCGCGGGGATGGCCGAGGCCGACATGGCCTTTCACCAGACCTTGGTGGAATATGCCGGAAGTCAACGACTTTCGCGGTTGCACGAGACGATCCTCGTGGAAACGCGAATGTGTCTGCGAGCCATGCGAGGGACGTACTCCTCGGGAAAGGACCGGATCGACGAACACCAGGCGTTGGTGGACGCCATTGCCGCGGGAGACGCCGCGGCGGCCGATGCTCTGATGATCGAGCACATGGCCGACGGGTTGCGTCGCCTGCTCGGGGACGGCGAGGACGCCGCGAACCTGCAGGTGGCGATGGGCTGATCGCCCGCGGCCCCGGGTCCACCGATCGCAGCAACGAGATCGACCCTCAGCGGCCCCACGACTCAGGAAGCGCAGATGAGCGACACGACGACAGCAGACAGTTACGAGCAGCTCGCACCAGACCCGAATTCACGAGAGGGCAAGAGACTTCTCCGCAAGGCCATCGGCGCCTCGGCGATCGGCAACGCGACCGAGTGGTATGACTACGGCGTCTACGCCGCGGCCTCGGTCTACCTGACGCAGGCGTTCTTCCCGGGGGAGTTCGGAACCGTCGGCACCATGCTGGGTTTCGCGATCTCCTTCGTCCTGAGGCCCCTCGGCGGTATGGTCTGGGGACCGATCGGCGACCGCATCGGCCGCAAATCGGTTCTGGCGATGACGATCCTGCTCATCTCCGGCGCGACCGCACTGATCGGCCTGCTGCCCACGCATGCGTCGATCGGGTTCTGGGCACCCGTCCTGCTCATCCTGCTCCGTGTCATCCAGGGGTTCTCGACCGGCGGCGAATACGGCGGTGCCGCAACGTTCATGGCCGAGTACGCGCCCGACAACAAGCGCGGAAAGTACGGCTCGTTCCTCGAATTCGGCACCCTGGCCGGTTTCTGCGGCGGGACACTCTTCGTCCTCCTGCTGCAACTGGCGTTGTCCGACAGCCAGATGGATCAGTGGGGCTGGCGCATCCCGTTCCTGCTCGCACTGCCGATGGGCCTGATCGGGCTGTACCTGCGGTCGCAGATGGAGGACACGCCGGTGTTCCAGGAACTGGAGCAGGACAACGAGATCAAGGGCTCGGCCTGGACCCGGTTCAAGGATCTGCTGGTCAACTACCGGCGTCCGATCATCACCATGTTCGGTCTGGTGATCGCGCTCAACGTGGCGAACTACACCCTGCTGGCCTACCAGCCGACCTACCTGCAGAACACCATCGATCTGTCCGAGACCTCGGCCAGCGTCGTCAACCTCATCGGCCAGCTCGTGATGATGCTGCTGATCCCGTTCTTCGGATGGTGGTCGGACTCGACGGGCCGCAAACCCATGTGGTGGGGTTCGCTGATCGGCCTGTTCGTCCTCGCGCTGCCGCTCTACTGGCTGATGGGTCAGGGGTTCGCCTGGGCCATCGTGGCATTCGTCATCCTGGGTGTGCTGTACATCCCTCAGCTGGCGACCATCTCGGCCACCTTCCCGGCGATGTTCCCGACCCAGGTCCGCTATGCCGGTTTCGCGATCTCCTACAACGTCGCGACCGCGGCATTCGGTGGAACCGCGCCGCTGGTCAACGATGCAGTGGTCGAGAGCACCGACTGGAACCTGTTCCCCGCGGTCTACATGATGGGTGCCTGCGCCATCGGCATGGTCGCCCTGGTCTTCCTGAAGGAGACCGCGGGCGCCTCGCTGCGCGGTACCGAGATCCCCAGTCTCGAGAACGATTTCACGGCGCTGCAGAAGCAGAAGGTGAACTAGGGGCCCAGCAGCCGCATCGCGGCGAGGGCGTAGGCTCTCGCCGCGATGACCAGGTCGGCGATGGCCACCGACTCGTCCGGTTGGTGGGCGTCGGTGTTGATGTTGCCCGGACCGAGAACGATCGACGGGACACCGAGGTCGCGGCTGACGAAGCCACCGTCGCAGGCGGCAGTCCAGCCGCCGACCGAGGTGTCCGCCCCGGCATCGGTGACCGCACCGACCGCTGTGGTGACGAGCGGGTGCGTGGCTTCCGTCGCGAAACCGGGCATCTCCATGGTCACCCGGACGTCGACGCTGATGCCGTCGGTGTCGATTCTTCTGTCGCTGATCGCTCTTCGCAGATCGTCGGCGATCCGATGCGGGTCCTCATCGGGCATCAGGCGCCGGTCGATGCCGAGCGAACAACCCGGTGCCACCACCGAGATGCCCTGTCCGCCTGAGATGGTGCCGACATTCCAGGTGCCATGACCGAGCAGTTCGTCGGCCGTCTCGGCCAGCCGTTCACCGTCGGCGCGGATGATGTCGACGATGGCCGCCGCGGCGTCGATGGCGCTGCGACCATCGGTGGGACGTCCGGAATGAGCCGCGCGACCGGTCACCTCGATCTCGATGTACGACGCACCGCGGCAACCCCGGACCACCTGCATGTCGGTGGGTTCGGCGACCACGCAGCCGCGGAACTCGAGGTCGGCGGGGCGGCCCACGAAGTCCCGCACCCCGGTCCCGTGTTCCTCCTCGTCGACGGTGCACACCAGGCGGACCGGTCCGGAGAGTTCGACCCCGACCTCGGCGGCCCGGCGTAGCGCGGTCATCGCCGCGACGACGGCGGCGAGGCCGCCTTTCATGTCGGTGGCACCGCGGCCGTAGATGCGGCCGTCGCGGATGCGGACCGTGTACGGGTCCGCTGACCAGCCGGGACCGGCCGGGACCACGTCCGAATGTCCGAGGAACATCAGTCCCGGTCCGGTGCCGGCAGGCACGGTGGCGACGAGATTGGGCCGCCCCGGTGCCACTTCGTGGGTCACGACGTCGAAACCGAGCGCGCGGCAGGCACTCTCGAGCACTTCGACCGCGGCTTCCTCGGTACCGCCCGGGTTCTCGCTGGGCGCCTCGACCAGTGCCGAGGTGAGCGAGATGATCGCGGCCTCGTCGATGAAGCCGAGCACCGCGGTCTCGGCGGCGGTCAGGTCTGGTTCACGACTCACCCGGCCATCTTCTCAAGACTGGCCGTGAGACGTCGGACACCCTCGTCGATCCGTTCCGGGATGCTCGACGCGAAGCAGAGACGCATCGAGTTGCGGAAGCGTCCACCGGGCGACAGCGCGGGGCCGGGAATGAACGCCACCCCGTCCGCGAGCGCGACCTCGAAGAGTTCTCGCGTGTCGATCTCGGCGAACTCGTCGCGCAACGTGACCCACAGGAAGAAGCCGCCCTCGGGGTCCGTGGTCACCACCCGATCGCCGAGACGACGTCTGATGGCGTCGAGCATGGCCTCTTTGCGCTCGCGGTACAGCAGGCGAATCCCGGCGAGATGGTCCTCGAGTCCGCCGCGGGCGATGTACTCGGCGACGATGTGCTGGTTGGGCACGTTGGTGCAGGTGTCCATCGCCTGCTTGCCGTTGATCAGCAGCTGGCGTAGGGAGGGATCGGCGTCGACCCAGCCGACACGCCAGCCCGGCGCGAGGATCTTGGAGAACGTACGGACCGAGAAGATCAGCGGGTCGCCGGGGCTGAGCGTCTGGAAGGTCGGGATGTCGGTGCCGGCGAACCGCAACAGCCCGTACGGGTCGTCGTCGATGATGACCGACCCCCAGGTGTGCGCCAGCCGCAGCAGTTCGCGGCGGCGCTCCTCGGACATGGTGACGCCGGACGGATTCTGGAATGTCGGGATCGTGTAGATCGCCTTCGGCGTCTGACGGGTGCGTGCGACGAGTGCCTCGAGCTGATCGACCTGCATGCCGTCGTCGTCGACGGGAACCTCGAGCAACTGCGCGCCGTAGGACAGCGCGGTCGCACTGCCGTTGGTGTACGTGGGGGATTCGACGATGACCAGATCCCCGGGATCGACGAACAGCTTGCAGGCGAGGTCGAGTCCCTGCATCCCGCCGGTGGTGATGACCAACCGGTCGAGGGACGACGGGTCGGGGGTCGTGGCGAGATAGTCGACGAGCAGTTGCAGCAGCCGGGGCTCGCCTTCCGTGGCACCGTAGGTGAACGAGGTGTGATCGAGGATCTCACCGGCGATCTGACGGAACTCGTCGGCCGGTACGGCCTCGTCCGCGGGGGAGCCCATCGCGAACCGCACGATGTCGTGGGACTGCGCGGCGAGCAGCGAGGTCGACGAGTCGATCATCGAACCGACGAGGTCCTTGGCGCGGCCCGCCAACGGCAGTGTCGGTGCCGAATGTCGGTTCTGATAGGCGGTTTCGGTTGTGGTCACTTTCTTCACCTCGTCTCGGCAGCCCTTCGTGGCTCGTCGCTTGCGCTCCTCGCACCTCAGGGATCAGATCGTGTGGTCGTCGTGTTGGTTTCGCACCTCAGGGATCAGGTGGTGTGGTCGTCGTGTTGGTTTCGGACCTCAGGGATCAGGTGGTGTGGTCGTCGTGTTGGTTTCGGACCTCAGGGATCGGATTGTGTGGTCGTCGTGCTGGTGTCGATCAGGTTGTGTGGCTACTTCTGGATCAGTTCGCGCGGGAAGTCGGTGAAGCATTCGACGCCGGTCGGGCTGACCCGGACCGACTCGGACAGCTCGAAACCGTAGTTGTCCATCCACATGCCGCAGACGATGTGGAAGGTCATGTTGGTCTCCAGTACCGACTCGTCCTCGCTGCGGATGCTGATCGTGCGCTCGCCCCAATCGGGCGGGTAGCCGATGCCGATCGAATAGCCCAGGCGCGACGGCTTCTCGAGCCCGTACTTCGCAAGTGTCCAGTTCCACGTCGAGGCGAGTTCGCGGGTGGCCACGCCCGGCTTGATGGCCTCCAGCACGTTGTTCAGGCCCTCGGCGGTTGCCTTGGCCACGTAGTCGAGATCCTTGCTCGGGGTGCCGAGGGACACCGTCCGGGCAAGCGGACAGTGGTATCGGTTGTGTGCACCGGTCAATTCGATGACGACCGCCTCGTCCTCGACGAAAGTGCCCTGGTGCCAGGTGAGGTGCGGGGTGTCGGCCGCCGCGCCGGTGGGCATCATCGGGACGATCGCCGGATAGTCGCCGCCGTACTCCGGGGTGCCGGTGATCTGCGCCTGCGAGATGGCCGCGGCCGCATCGCATTGCCGCACCCCGATGTCGATGGTGTCGATCGCGGCGCGCATCGCCTTCGAGCACACCATGCCGGCCTGGCGCATCAGTTGCACCTCGGCGTCGGACTTGACCGAGCGCACCCAGTTGACGAGCTCGAAGCTGTCGACGAGCTTCCACTCCGGAATCGCGTTGAACAGCGCGCGATACGCCTTCGGCGAGAAGAAGTGTGAGTCCATCTCCAGGCCCACGGACCCGGTGTTCGATGCCGGGGCGATGAGGTGCCGCTGACGCAGCGACCACGCGACCCAGTCGAACGGGTGTAGGTGCGGGCGGTGCACATAACTCTCCGGGTAGCCGACGATCTGATCGGCAGGCAACCACGTCGTGCGGTGTGCGCCATGCGCATCCATCTCGCGAGCGTAGAAGACCATCTCCCCGTCGATCGGCACGAACAGCATCTGCGGGGTGTAGAACGACCAGGCGTTGTAACCGATCAGATAGAAGATGTTGGCCGGATCGGTGACGATGATCGCCGACAGACCCTGACGGTCCATGAGCTCACGGACACGTCTCAGGCGCTGCTCGTACTCGCTGTCACTGAACAGCTGAGCACCCAGGTACATGGTCTCCTCGCTCCTGTCTGAACGCTGATGTGTTCCGGAAAACCGCTGTCAGCGACGATGAATCGGCGTCGCCGTGTACTTCATGTCGAGGAACTCCTCGATGCCCACGCGTCCACCCTCGCGGCCGAGCCCGGATTCCTTGACACCCCCGAAGGGAGCCGCCGGATTGGACACGGCGCCGGTGTTGACCCCGACCATACCGGTTTCCAGCGCGGCCGACAGCCTGGCGCAGCGGTCGACATCCTGACTGAAGAGGTAACCGACCAGGCCCCAGGGAGTGTCGTTGGCCAGCGCGAGCACTTCGTCGTCGGCGGCAGGATCGTCTGGCCTGTCAGCATTCCCGAACGGGATGATCGCGGCGACGGGACCGAATATCTCGGTGCGCATGAGGTCTGCGTCGAGCCCGACGCCGGACAACACTGTCGGCGGGTAGAAGAATCCTGGGTCGCTGGTCTTCTCGCCGCCGCAGATCACCGTCGCGCCTTTGGCCACGGCGTCGGAGACGAGCGCCGAGACCTTCTCGACGGCCTTGCGTTCGACGAGGGGCCCGACCTGGACGCCCTCGGCCGCACCGTCACCGACGCGCAAACTGGACATTCTCGCGGCGAAGGCGTCGGTGAACTCGTCGATCACGCTGCGGTGCACGAAGACTCGATTGGCGGCCGTGCAGGCCTGACCGATGTTGCGCATCTTGGCGAACATCAGGCCGTCGACGGCCCGCGGGATGTCCGCGTCGGCGCAGACGATGAACGGCGCGTTGCCGCCCAGCTCCATCGACGTCCGCATGACCGTGCCCGCCGCCTGACGCAGGAGTAGTTTCCCGACCTCGGTCGACCCGGTGAAGCTGACCTTGCGGGCGAGTCCGCTCTCCATCCACTCGGTGACGACGGTCGACGGGTCGCTGGTCGTGACGATGTTCAGCACGCCCGCGGGTAGACCGGCCTCGACGAGGATGTCGGCCAGCAGTAGGGAGGTGAGCGGGGTGAGTTCGGCGGGTTTGAAGACCATGGTGCAGCCGGCCGCGACGGCCGGTCCGATCTTGCGGGTCGCCATGGCCAGCGGAAAGTTCCACGGCGTGATGAGGATGCACGGGCCGACGGGCTGCCTGGTGACCTCGATCCGGTGCGATCCGTCGCCGGTGGTGGTGGAGTCGCCACCGATGCGCACGGCCTCCTCGGCGAACCAGCGGAAGAACTCGGCGCCGTAGGCGACCTCGCCCTTGGCCTCAGCGAGGGGCTTGCCCATCTCCGCGGTCATCACCGCGGCGATCTCGTCCGCGCGCGTCATGATGAGTTGATGTGCGCGATAGAGGATCTCACTGCGGAACCGCGGTGAGGTCGTGGCCCACTCGGCCTGGTGCGCGGCCGCGGTCTCGAGCGCGCGCCGAGCGTCGACGGCGTCGGCGTCGGCCACCTGGGCGAGTACCTCTTCCGTGGCCGGGTTCACGACGTCGAAGCGCTTGCCCGACGCGGCCGGAGCCCACTCGCCGTCGACGAACAGGTCGGTGTGGACGCGGGACACTGCTTCGGGAGCGGTCTGGGGCGCGATGGTCGTCATGGTTGTACTCCTGGAGTATCGGTATCGGGTGATGCCCTGAGCAGTTCGGCGAGATGGATTCCGCGTACGCGCGCGGGGGCGAGGGCGTCGTCGACGGCGGCGAGGTGTTCGACGGCCATCGCGCAGCTGAACCCGTCGGTGATGACGGGCCGCTGCGGCGCGTTCCGCAGCGCCGGTGCGAGTCCGTTCTCGGCGACGGCCATGCTCACCTCGTAGTGACCCTTCTCGAAACCGAAGTTGCCTGCCACGCCACAACAACCGTCCGCGGTGTGCACGGTGACCCCCAGCGCCTCCAGGGCGGTGATGCCGACCCGGGCGCCGAACACCGCGTACTCGTGGCAATGGGTCTGCAACGTCACCTCGTCGGGCAGTGGTGGTGGTCGCCAGCCGGCATCGAGCAGAGTGGGCACATGGGCGGCGAAACTTCGCACGCGTGCAGCCACGCGACGGGCGGCGTCGGTCGGCACGAGTTCGGGCAGGTCCTTCGCGAGCGCCGCGGCGCAACTGGGTTCGACAACGACGATCGGTCGGTCCGTCCCGTCGTCGAGGTCGTCGACGGTGCGGCGCAGCACCTTTCGGGCGCGGTCGAGCTGTCCCGTCGAGATCCACGTGAGACCGCAGCAGTTGTCGGCCGCACAGCCGACGGAAGCTGATGCACGGTTGACGGGATCCGACGCACGGTCGACGGGGTCGGCGGCTCGGAGGATCTCGGCGACCGCGGTGGCCACCTGCGGCCGGAAGGCGCGGGTGAAGGAGTCGACGAACAGCACGACCGTGGACGACGCGTCGACCGGTGAGAGTGCACCGAGATGGGTGCGCCGCGCACGCTGTGTCGCAAAGGCGGGCATCGTCCGCCGGGGGTCGAGTCCGCCGGCGCGCGCGGCGAAACCGCTCAGCCTGGATCGCAGTGCTCGGTTGAGCACCGGTGCCGCGAGCCCCGCCGCCGACAACCACGCGGGCATCCAGCCGAGGGAGTAGTGCGACAGCGGGCGGAGCCGACGTCGATAGTGGTGGTCGAGGAACTCCGACTTGTAGGTGGCCATGTCGACGCCGGTCGGGCAATCGGTGGAACACGCCTTGCATGACAGGCACAGTTCGAGCGCCTCGGCGACATCGGTGGACCGCCATCCCTCGTCGACGCTCGGCGCGGTGCGGACCATGTCCTGCAGCACACGGGCGCGCCCGCGGGTGGAGTCCTTCTCGTCGCGGGTGGCCTTGTAGCTCGGACACATCACCCCGCCCGAGTCCGCCCGGCACCGTCCGACGCCGATGCATCCCTGTACCGAGTGGACGAACGGGTCGACGAGCGGGAGTTCGTGCCCCAGGTCGAAAGCGGTGGGCCAGTGGCGACGCGGCACGTCGGCGAGGGCGAGGTCGGCGGTGATCGGGGGCGGATCGACGATGCTGCCCGGGTTGAGGATTCCGTGCGGGTCCCAGATCGACTTGAAGCGGGTGAAGGCAGACATCATCGCCGGGCTGTACATGAGCGGCAGCAGCGCCGACCGGGCTCGCCCGTCGCCGTGCTCACCGGACAGTGAACCACCGTGCCGCACCACGAGTTCGGCGGCCTCGGTGCAGAAGCGTGCCATCACCGCGCGCCCGTCGGCGGAGCGCAGGTCGAACGTGATGCGCACGTGCATGCACCCCGCGCCGAAGTGGCCGTACATGACCCCGGTGAGGCCGTGCCGGTCGAGCAGGCCGGCGAACTCGTCGAGGTAGTCGGCGAGCCGCTCGGGTGCGACGGCCGCGTCCTCCCATCCGGGCCACGACTCGTAACCCGCGCCGATGCTCTCGTCGTCGGGGTCGGCCAGTCGGGACGACAGACCCGCACCGTCCTCGCGGACCCGCCACAGCGCCCGGCGGCGGGCGGGGTCGTCGACCACCGTGGCGTCGGTCATCCGTCCCTGCGCGCGCAGGTGGTCGAGCAACCGCTTGGCGGTCGCCGGCACGTCCGACTCGGATTGCGCGGCAGCGCTGTCTTCGTCGACGTCGATGAACAACCACGCGGATCCGTCGGGCAGGCCGGCGACGGCGTCGTGGCCACGCCGCGCCGCCATCGTGGCGACGATCTTGCGGTCGATGCCCTCGATCGCCGACGGTGCGAACGGAAGGATCGCCGGTACGTCCCGGGCGGCGTCGGCGGGGGAGTGGTAGCCGACGCACAGCAGGAGCTGAGACGTCGGGACCGGTACCAGCGTGACGCGTGCCGACACGACGATCGCGCAGGTCCCCTCGCTGCCGACGAGTGCGCGAGCCACGTCGAAACCGTTCTCCGGCAGCAGCTTCGCGAGATGGTAACCGGAGACCTGCCGCGGGATGGTCTCGAGCTGGGTGCGCAGGATAGCCAGGTTCGCGGTGGTCAGCTCCCGCAGCGACGCGGTGATCTCGGCCGCCCGCTCCGTTGCCGCGGCATCGGCGGCCTCGGTGGCGCGGAGCCCGTCACGAGTTGCGGTGAGCATCAGGCCGTCGGCGGTGACGAGGTGCAGTTCGACGATGTGGTCGCTGGTACGGCCGTACCGAACCGAGTGATTGCCGCAGGCGTCGTTGCCGATCGCGCCGCCGAGGGTCGCGCGCGAGGCCGAGGACGGGTCCGGCGCGAAGGTGAGCCTGCCGCCGGTGGCGGCTCGTGCGTCGGCGGCCAGTGTGGTCAGGACGATCCCGGCGCCCGCGACCGCGGTCGCGGAATCGGAGTCGACGGACAGGACGTGGTCGAGATGCCGGGACAGGTCGAGCACGACGCCGGGCCCGATCGCGTTGCCGCCCATGGAGGTCCCGCCGCCGCGGGGGACCACCGGGACGCGGTGGTCATGACACCACCCGACCACCGTCGCGACGTCGCGGGCGGTACGCGGGAAGGTGACCGCCAGGGGCGGGACACGGTAATTCGAGGCGTCGTAGGAGTATTCGGCCAGGCGACGTGTCGAGGCGTCCGCATCGACACCGAGAGCGGTGAGTTCGGCTGCGATGTCCACCCGTGGCATATGAGGCCGGGTTGTCAGGTCTAGCCCAGGGCCGCGGCGAGCGCGGCACCGAAGCGGGTGACGCCGAGGTCGATCTCCTCGGCGGTGACGACCAGGGCGGGGATCAGGCGCACGACGTTGGCCGACGGCCCGCACGTGAGCGAGAGCAACCCCTGGGTGGTGGTGGCCTGCTGAACGGCGAGCGCGGCCGCCGCGTCGGGCGTCGTGTTCCCGGCGGCATCGGTCGTGATGAACTCGATGCCGGCCATCAGCCCCAGCCCGCGGACGTCGCCGACGCCCGGGAACGGTGCACACACCTGCCGCAGGCCGGCGAGCAACTGCTCACCGCGGACGCGCGCGTTCTCGACGAGGCCCTCTGACTCGATCACATCGAGGGTCGCGATCGCGGCGGCGGCCGCGACGGCGTTGCCGCCGTACGTGCCGCCCTGCGACCCCGGCCACGCCTTGCTCATCAGTTCCGCCGGCGCCGCGATCGCCGAGATCGGGAATCCCGACGCCAGGCCCTTGGCGGTGATCAGGATGTCGGGGGTCAGGCCCGCCGCGTGCTGGTGACCCCAGAACCTACCGGTGCGACCGAATCCCGCCTGTACCTCGTCGAGGACGAGGAGGATCCCGTGGCGGTCGGCGCGCTCGCGCAGGCCCTGCAGGAAGCGCGGCGGGGTGGGCAGGTAGCCGCCGTCGCCCAGCACCGGCTCGATGAGGAAGGCCGCGGTGTCGTTGGGGGCGACGCGCGACTGCAGCAGGTAGTCGAGTTCACGGAGTGCGAAGTCGACCGCGGTGTCGGTGTCCCAGCCGTAGCGGTAGGCGTACGGGAACGGAGCCATGTGCACGCCGCTCATCAGGGGCGAGAAGCCGGCGGAGAAGCGGGTGCCGGCCGTCGTCAGGCTGGCCGCGGCGACGGTCCGGCCGTGGAAGCCGCCCTGGAACACGATGATGTTGGGCTTCGCGGTGGCCATCCGGGCGAGACGGACGGCGGCCTCCACGGCTTCGGAACCGGAGTTGGCGTAGAAGACGGAGTCGAGGCCCGTGGGCAGTACCGCCCCGAGTCGGGCGGTGAGCTCGAGGAGCGGGGTGTGCATCACGGTGGTGTACTGCGCGTGGATGATCCTGGCGCACTGCGCCTGCGCGGCCGCGACGACGTGCGGGTGGCAGTGGCCGGTACTGGTCACGCCGATACCGGTGGTGAAGTCGAGGTAGTCGCGACCGTCGGTGCCCCGGATCCACGAACCGGCCGCAGTGTCGACGACGACGGGAGTCGCCTGTTTCAGGGCGGGGCTCAGCGACGCGGTCTGGTCGGTGCGGACCTGGGAACTGTGGATCTGGGACTCGACGCCGGCAGTCATGGCTACACGGTGACGCTCGATCGTACGATTGTCAACAATTAGACATCAGCGCTGGTCGTCGAGTTCGTCAAGGGCGGCGCTGAGATCGCGGAGTGCGGTCAAGGCGTGCTCCCACCGGGCCGGGTCGAGTGCGGCCGCCAACCGGATGGCCGCCGCGCGATGTCCCGGGTTGATCGCGCGGACGGCCGCGAGGCCGGCAGCGGTGGGGGAGACGAGCTTGGCGCGACGGTGGGCCGGATTGTCGCGGTACTCGGCCAGCCCGTCGGCGACGAGGAGGTCGGCGGTGCGCTGCACGCTCTGGCGCGTGATCCCCATCGCCCGTGCGATGCCCGCGACCGGTAGCGGTTCGTCGAGCACCGCGCCGAGCACCTGCCACCGCGTGGCGGTCAGCCCGGCGGGTTCGGCGAGACGCTCGGCGAGGCTGAGGAACTGCCCGTTCAGCCGGAACGCTGTCAGCGCGGAGGCCGACAGCAGGTCCTGCGGGTCTTTCACTGCTCGCCGGCCAGCGCGTAGAAGCCGCTGGGGTCCTGGTGGCCGTAGAGCTGGTACCAGGCGTCGAGCACCGGCGGCGTGTAGACGCCGAGCAGCGCGAAGACCTCCCGTGCGAAGTCGACCGGGGCGATCGCCGCCGCGGTGATGACGCCGCGGTCGGTGACGGCGGGGGCGTCGACGTAGTGGGCGGCCCCGGCATAACCGGTGGGCGACAACTGCTCCGGCGCGTTGCTGGTGTGGCGTCGGTCGTCGAGCAGTCCGGCACGCGCGAGACCCATTGTCGCGCCGCAGATCCCGGCTACCGGGGTGCCGGCTTCGGACCAGCGCCGCGCGGCGTCGACGAAGGCGTCGTTGGTCTCCCAGATCTGGGCGCCGGGCAGGACGAGCATCGCGCTGTCCTCGGGCGTGATCGCGTCGAGCGTCGTGTCGGGCACCATCGTGACCCCGCCGATGGTGCGGACCGGCTCGGTCGTCGCGCCGACGGTCACGATCCGGAACGTTCCCGGCTCGGCCTGGTATTCGGGGTTGTTGATGCCGGACGCGACGTACCCGAACTCCCAATCGGCGAGCGTCGGGTACAGGGCGAGATGGACGGTCTTCATGATGCCTCCTTCGGACGACTATGACAGCATCCTGTCATTAATGACAGAATGCTGTCAATAGTTGACCCGCGAGGTCAGCTGCGGAGACGTTGCCGCAACGTGGGCCGCCCGGCGAGCGCGGGAGCCGTCTCGCGGATGACCATCAGGCAGCAGAAGCTGATCGCCATCAGGGCCGCCGCATAGAAACCGACGGGGATCACGCTGCCGGTGGCGCTGACGATCCGGTTCGCGATCATCGGCGCCAGGCCGCCGCCCAGCACCGCGCCGACCTGGAAACCGATCCCGATGCCGCTGTAGCGCTGCGTGATCGGGAACAGCTCGGCGAAGGTGGTGAGCATCGGACCATAGACGAACCCGGTCAGTGCGAAGCCGATGGAGATGACCGTGATGCAGGCGGCCAACGACCCGGATGCGGTGACGGAGAACAGGATCGGAGCGAACAGCAGCGACGTGATCATCCCGAAGCCGATCACCGTCTTGCGGCCCAGCCGGTCGGACAGGTAGCTGCCCAGCACGACCGTCGCGGCGTGGCAGGCGAGCGCCAGCGTGCTGCCGAAGACCACCGGGGACCGGTCGAAGCCGCGTCCCGGATCGGTCTCGGTCAGGAAGGAGAGCATGAACGTGAACAGCAGGAAGGCGTAACAGTTCTGCCCGACGTTGATACCGGCGGCCAGCGCGACGCGACGCCAGTTCTGGCGGAGCACGGCGAAGGCCGGCGGCGACTTCTCCTCGGCCTGCTTGGACTCGACGAAGTCCGGTGTCTCACTGACGCGGGACCGGGTCCACACCCCGATCGCCAGCACGACACCGCCGATGAGGAACGGGATCCGCCAGCCCCAGGCCAGGACCTGTTCCATCGGCATCAGCAGGACGAGGGCGAACGACAGGTTGGCCAGGATGCCGCCGACCGGCGAACCGAGGGTGACGAAGCAGCCGTACAGACCGCGCCGGTGCGTCGGCGCGTGTTCGGCGGCGAGCAGGGCGGCGCCGCCGATCTCACCGCCGCGCGAGATGCCGTGCACCATGCGCAGGAAGACCAGGATGATCGGTGCCACGATCCCGATGGCCTGGTAGTCGGGGAGGACGCCCATGGCCAGGGTCGATCCGCCCATGAGCAGGAAGGCGGCGGTCAGCGCCTTGCGTCGGCCGAATTTGTCCCCGAAGTGTCCGAAGATCAGGGCGCCGATCGGCGCCATCACGAAACCGACCGCGAAGGTCGCGAAGCCCAGGAAGGTGCCGAACCAGGGATCGTCGACGTTGAAGAAGATCTTGTTGAAGACCAGTGCCGTCGCGGTGCCGTAGATCGCGAAGTCGTAGAACTCCATGATCGTGCCGACACCGGACGCGACGGCGACGCGGGTGGTGCGTTCCCGGCGCGGCCGGCCGGTGCCGGTGGCCGAGGGGTCGGGTGGTGCAGAATTGTCGAGAGTTACCACGGATCACTCCTCATCGGTGGGCGAACGGACCTTCGAGGCCGTCGTTCGTTGGCTGTACTCGTGGATGGATCGATTGTGTCGAACCCGCGAGTCGGGGGGAATCGGGAAAAGCTTTACCGCGCCGAGCTATTGGCCGCGTTCGGGTACGCTTCACCGCGCCACCGGAACCGGGTCCGGTGGCGGGTGAGGTCGTCGCCCGATCCGTCAGTCGGCCGTGCTGAACTCCTCGTGGCGGGCGAGACGCCCGACCGCGTCGAGTACGCGGGCGAAGTCGGCGATCCGCTGGGCGCGGTAGTCGGCCACGGTGGCCGGGTCGAACTCGTAAAAGCCTGCGCCGTCGGATATCCCACGACGCCCGGAGGTCATGTTGGACTCGACCAGCGGGGCGGGCGCGAACCGCTCGCCGAGTTCACCACGCAGATAGTTCGACGCGTGGAACAAGGTGTCGCAACCACCCCAGTCGATGAACTCGAGCAGGCCGAGAACCGCGAAGCGCGAGCCGAATCCGATGCGCACCGCGGTGTCGATGTCCTCCGCGCTGGCCACCCCCTCGTCGACCATCCGGGCCGCCTCGTTCATCACGAGCGCCTGCAGCCGGGGCACGATGTACCCGGGGGACGGGGCGCACACGACGGGTACCTTGCCGACCGCGACGAGCAGGTCGCGGGTGGCGTCGACGACCCCGCGGCCGGTGGCGGTGCCCGGCGCGACCTCGACGAGCGGCATGAGGTCAGCCGGATTCAGCCAGTGCGCGTTGAGGAATCGCTCCGGGGCCGACAACGCCCCGGCGAGCTCGTCGACGAGGAAGCTCGAGGTGGTCGACGCGATGGGGACGGTGTCGCCGACCATCGCCTCGATCCACGTGAGCGCGTCGCGCTTGATCTCGGCGACCTCGGGTACCGCCTCGAACACCAGATCGGCGCCGGCCATCGGACCCAGGGCGTCGACCTCGCCGACGACGGTGACCAGCGCCGCGACGTCGTCGAGGTCCTCGACCGCCAGCAGGCCGAGCGTGACCTTGTGCGCCAGTGCCTGACGGACCGCGGTGCGAACCCCGTCGAGGTAGGCCGCGGCGTCGGCACCGCGGTCGCGGAGGTCGACGACCGTGACCGGCACGTTCCCGAAGGCCAGCGCGGCGGCGATGCCCTGACCCATCCGGCCGGCGCCGACGACGGCGACGTGGCGACCCGTCACTGCGCTGGCCCGTCGTGGAGCAGTGCCTGCATGCCGGACCGGTCGAGGTCGGCCAGTCCCAGGTTCTCCAGGGTCCGGCCGCCGGTTGCGGCCGGACGTCCGGTGACCGCGCCGGCGAGGGCGAGCAGGCCGTCGGCCACCGGCGTCGGTACCGACGCCCACCGCCCCACCGAGCTCAGCAGCGCCAGCCCGATCTCGACGTCCTCGGTCATGTAGCGGTGGGTGTGCAGGTCGATGTTCTCGCGCCAGTCGCCGCTGTCGGTGAGCTTCTCGTGGGCGGCGTTGCCGTACATCCACTCGTCGCCGTCGGCGGTGTAGTGGTCGGCGAGCGGGAAGTGCGGTGCGCCGTAGCCGAGCGCCTCCCGGACCGCGATGCGCTCGGCGTCGAGCGCGGAGGTGACCCGCCGGATGGCGTCCTGGGTGCCCTCGTTGTGGATGTCCCACGACGGGAAGTGTTCCAGCGGAACGGCATTCATCAAGATCAGCGGCGGGTGGATGATCGGGCCGGCGTTCATGAGCGCGCCGCTGAGGGCGTCCTCGCTGCGTTCGACGGCGGGATAGACCTCACCGAGGACCGCCAGCGCCCGATCGGTGTGCCGGGCCGGGAACACCCCGGTGGGCAGACGGGTGGCGTACCCGCTGACGACGACCCGGGTGTCGCCGTGCTTGCGTGCGAGGTAGGGCAGGGTCCCGGTCTCGGCGAACGCGACGTCCGCGGGATTGCCGGCCGCGCGCACCGCCCGCGCGAAGACGAACGACCCGAAGCTGCCCGGCGGCAGGTAGACGACCTGGCCGTCGCGCAGGTGCGGGGCGAGCTGCCGCGCGAGCGACTCGTGGGCGAACGCCGGGACCGGCGCGACGATGACCTCGGCGTTGGACACCGCCTCGGCGAGATCGGCGACGATCGAGATCCCGCCGCTCGCTCCGCCGTCGACGCCGATCTGCCGCCGGCCGCGGTGGTCGTCGATCTCGAGCGTGCCGCGCTCGACCAGGGACGAGAACGCTGCGCCGTCCCGTCGCCACCAGGTGACATGGTGGTCCTTCTCGCTGAGCTCGGCCGCGGCCGCATAAGAGCCGTGACCTCCGCCGATGACGCAGACCTTCACGAATCGTCCTCCTCGATCTCGGGCCGCTCGAGCGGCCACTGGGGTGTTGGGAGGAAACGTAGGAGCGCTGCCGCGGACTGTCCCGGCGTCTGCCGAAACCGAAAAAAGTTCACCTCGTGATGCAGGATTGTTGCGTGCCGGACGACCTCGATTATCAGATCGTTCACGCTCTGCAGGTCGCGCCGAGGGCGCCGTGGGGCGTCGTCGGCGACGTCGTGGGCGTGAGCGCGGCGACCGCGGCCCGACGCTGGGAGCGGCTCGTCGACAGCGGTCTCGCCTGGATCGTGACCTATCCCGGGGCCGCGTACCTGAACACCCGCTGCAGCGCGTTCGTCGAGGTCCAGACCTCGTCACGGCGTGCGGCGCTCGTCGAGCGGTTGTCGGCGGACCGGCACGTGGCCACCATCCAGCGCACCGCGGGCGACGGCGACCTGCTGCTGACCGTGATGGTCCCCGATCTCGGCTTCCTCGGCGACTGGGTGCAGCGACTCGCCGACCTCGAGGGGGTCGCCCGGACCCGGACGAGGGTGGTGATGCGTGTCTTCGGCGAGAGCGAACGCTGGCGGGTGCACACACTGTCCGACGCCGAGGAGTCGGTGCTCGCCGAGCACCGACCCGAGCACCGCCCGCTGGCGCACGAACCCGATGAGATGGATCTGCGACTCATCGCCGCCCTGGCGCAGGACGGCCGGCGTTCGGCGGTCGATCTGGCGACCGCGAGTGGTCTGAGCGCGCCGACCGTCCGGCGTCGGCTGACCGCACTCGTCGCCGAACGCGTCCTGTCGATCAGATGCGAGGTGTCGCACGTGATCAGCGGATGGCCCGTCACGGCGAACGTCTGGGCGCGGGCGTCGTCGAGGTCGATCTCGGCGCTCGTCGAACTACCCCAGGTACGGGTCTGCTGTGAGGTCACCGGTACCGCGAACATCCTGATGGCTGTCTGGCTGCACACCGTCGGCGAACTGTCCGAGTTCGAGCAGCAGCTCGAGAGCCGGGTGCCGGGACTCGTCGTCGCCGACCGCTCGGTCACGCTGGAGACCCCGAAGCGACTGGGTTCGCTGCTCGACCGGTCGGGGTGCCGGACCGGTTCGATCCCGGTGGTCCTGTGACCACGTCGACGTCGCTGCGCTTCGCCCTGCTGATCACCGCGGCGTGCGGTTTCCTCGACAGCTACACGTATCTGTCCCGGGGCGGGGTGTTCGCCAACGCCCAGACCGGAAACGTCATCCTGCTCACGCTGAATCTGTCGGAGCAGCACTGGTATCAGGCCTCCGGTCATCTCTGGCCGATCCTCGCGTTCCTCGTCGGCGTCGTGCTGGCGGTGCACGTGAAGGCCGGCCGCTTCGACCATCTCCTCGTCTACCCGATCCGCGTGACGATGGCGCTGCAGGTGACCATCCTCGTCGTGATCGGCTTCGTCCCCACCTCCGTCCCGCACTCGTTCGTCACCATCCCCATCTCGTTCATCACCGCCATGCAGATCGAGTTGTTCCGCAACATCGGCGATCTCAACTACATCGCGGTGGCCACGACCGGGAATCTGATGCGCCTCGTGGAGGCCGGGTACGGCGTCACCGTCGACCGGTCCCCGGACGCGCGCAAGGCCCTGACGGTCTACGGCCGCGTGGTCGGTGCGTTCGCCGGCGGCGCACTCGTCGGGGCGGTCTGCACCCAGGTGATGGGTGGCCGCGCCGCCTGGGTGCCGGCGGGTTTCCTCGCGGTGACGCTGCTGCTCTTCGTGATCGACGAACGCACCGACCCGTCACCTACGGTGGGGTCATGACCCCACACGTGCCCGTGGTCGCCCTGCTGATCTCGCCCGACGATTCCCCGCCGGGCAACCTCGCCGAGCTCGAGGAGCTCGCGACGGTACGGCTCTGCACGGCCGACGATCTCGGCGCGGCCCTGCCGGGTGCGGACGTTCTCGTGTTGTGGGACTTCTTCTCCCGTGGCCTCGCCGACCACTGGGGCGCGGCCACGGCATCGTTGCGCTGGGTTCATGTGTGTGCGGCGGGCGTCGACTCGTTGCTCTTCGACGGGCTACGGGCCTCCGACGTCGTGGTGACCAACGCCCACGGCGTCTTCGACCGGCCGATCGCGGAGTTCGTCCTCGCCGCAGTCCTTGCGCGGCACAAGGGTTTACACGAATCGATGGCGCTGCAGCGCGATCATGAATGGCGACATCGCGAGACCGTGGCGACCCACCGCACCTCCGCCCTGGTCATCGGGACCGGCGGGATCGGCCGCGCGATCGCGAAACTGCTTCGCGCGGTGGGTGTCCGGGTGGTCGGGGCGGGCCGGACCGCTCGCGACTCGGATCCGGACTTCGGGCATGTCGTGGCCACCGACGATCTCGCCGCACAGGTCGGCGGATTCGACACCGTAGTCGCAATCGCGCCGCTGACCGAGCAGACCGCCGGGATGATCGACGCGACGGTGCTGGCGGCGATGAAACCCGGCGCCCACCTCGTCAACGTCGGCCGCGGCGAACTCGTCGACGAGGCGGCCCTCGTCGAGTCGCTCCGCTCGGGCCACCTCGGCGCGGCCACGCTCGACGTCTTCGTGACCGAGCCGCTGCCCGCCGACAGCCCGCTGTGGGATCTGCCCGGGGTCGCGATCTCGGCGCACATGAGCGGAGATGCCGTCGGATGGCGCGAGGCGCTGGCCGAGCAGGTCCTCGACAACCTGCGGCGCTATGTCGCGGCGGGTACCGCGGACCCGGCCGAGATGCTGGTCAACGTCGTCGACAAGGAACGCGGGTACATCCGGGGAGGCGGATGACCTCACCGCGGGCCCGCCGATAGTAGGCTGTAGCGCGATGACCACCGTCTATTTCCTGATCGCCGCCGTGGCCCTACTGGGTGCGGGTGTCCTGTTGTGGCTCGACCGCCAGCGGTCGAGCGTCGCACGGCACCAGCGTGCGGTCTGGGGCGATGAGCACGAGTTCAAGTTCCGCGAGTCGGACACCAAGCTGCGCAAGGTCTTTCGGCGCGCCACGATGAACGTCGGCGACCACATCCCGGTCCAGGACGTCGCCTACGGCCACTACGCCGGGGTGGAGGCCGTGGTCTTCGACCTGGCCGAGACCGCGACCGTGATCGCCGTCCGACGCTCCTCGCCCTCGCACGTCGTCGTCGACCTCCGGCACGAGGACGTCCTCGCGCCCGCCGAGGAAGACGTGGAACTGCTGGGCGCGATGGGCCCGCGCGTCATGTTCTCCAACAACCTCGACGTCGCCCGCCGGGTCTGCGACCGCCGCATGGTCGCGCTCGCCAACAAGGCGCCCGCGTTCGTCGAGGTCCTGTGGAACGAGGGTAACTGGGCGCTCGGCTCGATGCCGGTGACCAACGACCCGGCCAAGCTGAACACCGGCCTGGAGGTCGTCCGCCGGTTCGCCGATCTGCTTCGGGTGCTGCCGCCGATGCGAGAGCCGGAGGATTCGCCCGATCCGCGCGACCCGCACGGACCCACGCGGGCCGAGCTCGCCGACGAGAAGACCGAATCCCTCCGCGACAAGCGCCGTCGGCAGGCCGCCGGCACCTCGACGGCACCGGCGTCCCAGACCGGCGCGTCCGCAGATCCCGAGAGCCCGGCTGCGGCGCGCAAGCCTCCGGCCCCGTCCACCGGGGGCCGCCGGATGTCGCCGATGCCCGTCCGCGGGTCCGCCGGGACCTCCGACGACGCACCCCGCCGCGACACCGGCGAGCGGCCCAACCGGCACCGCAACTGATCGCGAAACGCTCCATGTTCGACCGAGAGGGAAGCCGCATGTCCTCGTCCGCCCCGGTTCCCGCCGAGACCCCGCAGGTCGATCCGACCGCGAAGGCGCGGCTCGCCGAGCTCGTCCGCGACCTCGCCGTGGTCCACGGCAAGGTGACGCTGTCGTCGGGCAAGGAGGCCGACTACTACGTCGACCTGCGCCGCGCGACGCTGCACCACGAGGCGTCCCGCCTCATCGGCCGGTTGATGCGGGAACTGACCGCGGACTGGGATTACGTCGCCGTCGGCGGCCTCACCCTCGGCGCGGACCCGGTGGCGACGTCGATCATGCACGCCGACGGGCGGCCGATCGACGCCTTCGTCGTCCGCAAAGCGGCCAAGACCTACGGGATGCAACGCCAGATCGAGGGCACCGACGTCGTCGGCCGCGACGTCCTGGTCGTCGAGGACACCAGCACGACCGGCGCCTCTCCGTCGACGGCTGTCGAAGCCGTCCGCGGTATCGGCGGCAACGTCGTCGGGGTGGCCACTGTCGTCGACCGCGCGACCGGCGCGGACGCGGTCATCACCGGTCTCGGCGTGCCGTACCGCTCGCTCCTCGATCTCGGCGACCTCGGGCTTGCCTGAGGCCGGCCCGGCGGGCTCCGCCGACGAGTCCGGCGCGCTACCCGGTCCCACCGAATGGCAGACCGGGCCGGCCGTGGGAGTCGGGCCCTGGGCCAACGAACACCCCGGTCAACCCGTACCCGCCGACCCGCGCCTCGATGCCGAGTTGCTCGCCCACGGCGACACCCGGAACGTCGTCGACGCCTATCGGTACTGGTCGCGCGAGGCGATCGTCGCCGACATCGATGCCCGCCGGCATCCGCTGCACGTCGCCATCGAGAACTTCGCCCACGACGCCAACATCGGCACCGTCGTGCGCACCGCGAACGCCTTCGCGGTGGCCGCCGTCCACATCGTCGGACGACGTCGGTGGAATCGTCGCGGCGCGATGGTGACCGACCGCTATCAACACCTGATGCACCACGAGACGGTGGCAGATCTCATCGACTGGGCTCGTGACGCGGGACTGACCGTGGTGGCGGTCGACAACACGCCGGGAGCCCTGTCGCTCGAGACGGCGGATCTACCGCGCGACTGCGTGCTGGTCTTCGGGCAGGAGGGTCCGGGGGTCAGTGACGACGCGCAGCGTGAGGCAGACCTCACCGTGTCGATTGCGCAATTCGGTTCGACGCGCAGTATCAACGCGGGTGTCGCGGCCGGGATCGCCATGCACGCGTGGGTCCGTCAGCACGCGGACCTCGACGCCGCGTGGTGACGGGCGCGAGTGGCTTCGACTCGGCGCCTCGACCTCGACGCGCTCCTTCGTCGCTTGCTCGGCCCGGCGGCTTCGCTCGGGGCCGGCTCAACCAGCGGGGGTACGCGTGGTGACGGGCGCGAGTGGCTTCGACTCGGCGCCTCGACCTCGACGCGCTCCTTCGTCGCTTGCTCGGCCCGGCGGCTTCGCTCGGGGCCGGCTCAACCAGCGGGGGTAGGTGTGGTGACGGGCGCGAGTGGCTTCGACTCGGCGCCTCGACCTCGACGCGCTCCTTCGTCGCTTGCTCGGCCCGGCGGCTTCGCTCGGGGCCGGCTCAACCAGCGGGGGTAGGTGTGGTGACGGGACTCAGTTGGCGGGAGGGGCGGAGTTGTTGGCCTCGTCGGAGGCGGGCAGGGGCTCCTCCTCGACGACCTTCTTCCGCGAGCGCAGGATGCGCTTGACGATCTCGGAGATGATCGGCAGCACCGAGATGAAGACGATGAACAGGAAGATGTAGTCGATGTTGTCGCGGATGAACTCGATCTGGCCCAGGAAGTAGCCGAGCAGGGTGACACCCGCACCCCAGGCGATCGCACCGACGATGTTGTACGTGAGGAAGATCGGGTACCGCATCTTCGCGGCGCCGGCGACGAGCGGCGCATAGGTGCGCACGATCGGGACGAAACGCGCGAGGATGATCGTCACCGGGCCGTGCTTCTCGAAGAACTCGTGCGCTTCCTCGATGTAGACCTGCTTCAGGATCTTCGCGTCCGGCCGGAACAGCGAGTACCCCGCCTTCTTGCCGATCCAGTAGCCGACCTGGTCGCCCAGGAACGCCGCGATGGGGATCAGGACGAGCAGCACCCACAGCGGGGCGAAGGGCTCGATCTCCGCCGACTTCGCCGCGACGATGAGGCCCGCGGTGAAGAGCAGCGAGTCGCCGGGGAGCAGCGGGAACAGCAGACCCGACTCGATGAACACGACCAGCAGCAGACCGGCCAGCATCCACGTGCCGAACGAATTCAGCAGGTTCACCGGATCCAGGAATCCCGGTAGCAGCGCCAGGTTGGTGGTCGTGGTGGCAAGTGCGGAGTCGATCACGGGGAGCCAGAGTACCTGCGCGTCCGTCGAGGACAGAATCTCACGGGTCCGCCACCGCCGTTTTCCAGCAGGTCCGGGCACGAATGGTGCCCGCGCCGGGCGATGTGGCACCTGCCATACTGGGAGAAGTCCGGCCGCGGGAAGTCCGGCTGCTCGCCACCGAAACATCAGTCGACGGCGAGAGAACCCGAACACCAGAGCACATCAACACCCTGGAGGATTCGTCGATGCCCATTGCAACCCCGGAGCAGTACGCCGAGATGTTCGACAAGGCGAAGAAGGGCGGTTACGCATTCCCCGCGATCAACTGCACCTCGTCGTCGACGATCAACGCCGCGATCAAGGGTTTCGCCGATGCCGGCAGTGACGGGATCATCCAGTTCTCGACCGGTGGCGCCGAGTTCGGGTCCGGCCAGGGTGTCAAGGACATGGTGACCGGAGCGGTCGCCCTCGCCGAGTTCGCGCACGTCGTCGCGGCCAAGTACGACGTCCTGATCGGTCTGCACACCGATCACTGCCCCAAGGACAAGCTCGACACCTACGTCCGGCCGCTGCTGCAGATCTCGCAGGAGCGCGTCGACGCCGGACGCAACCCGCTCTTCCAGTCGCACATGTGGGACGGCAGCGCCGTACCGCTCGACGAGAACCTGGAGATCGCCAAGGAACTGCTGGCCAAGGCGGGAGCGGCCAACATCATCCTGGAGATCGAGATCGGCGTGGTCGGCGGCGAGGAAGACGGCGTCGAGAACGAGATCAACGACAAGTTGTTCACCACCCCCGAGGACTTCGAGAAGACGATCGAGGCGCTCGGTGCCAGCGACTCCGGCAACCGCTACCTGCTCGCGGCAACCTTCGGCAACGTGCACGGCGTCTACAAGCCGGGCAACGTCAAGCTGCGTCCCGACGTCCTCAACACCGGCCAGGAGGTCGCGGCCAAGAAGCTCGGCCTCGGCGACGCCGCCAAGCCCTTCGACTTCGTGTTCCACGGCGGTTCGGGCTCGCTGAAGAGCGAGATCGACGAGGCCCTGAGCTACGGCGTCGTGAAGATGAACGTCGACACCGACACGCAGTACGCCTACAGTCGCCCGGTCGCCGGCCACATGTTCAGCAACTACGACGGTGTGCTGAAGGTCGACGGCGACGTCGGCAACAAGAAGGTCTACGACCCGCGTAGCTGGTCCAAGAAGGCCGAGACCAGCATGAGCGAGCGCGTCGTCGAGGCGTGCAACGACCTCAAGTCCAACGGCAAGTCCCTGACCGCCTGACGGACGCACAGCATTCTGCCCGCACCCTGAAAAGGGTGCGGGCAGAACTGTTTTCAGGCTTGGAAGGCCCGGTCCCCGCGGCGGCCGGGTTCAGGTGATGGCGAGTCCGACGACGACCGCACCCGCGAGAGCGATCATCACGAGCGCCGCGATCACGACGGCCGGGTCGACACGCGACCGCGATCGCCGCGGCGGTTCGACCGGATAGGGCCGGATCCGGGTGCTCGGTACCCGGTTCTCCCCGAGACGGTTGTCCGCGGCGGGACGCGGCCGCGGCGCCGATGCGGCGGGTGCCACCGGACGGGACGGCGGGGTGTAGAAACCCGGCGTGGAGCGGCCACCCGGTCCGGGCGGCGGGCCCGGCCGGTGTCCGCTCGTCACGTGGGGTTGCACACCTTCCAGTCGTCGCCGTCGCGCTGCAGGTTCAGCGTGACGGTTTCGGGCTGGTCCGGGGCGTTGGTGTGCACCGCGACGACTTCGACGACGGCCTGATCTCCGCCCTCGACGACCCGGACCGCGTTGATTCCCTGCGTCTGTACGAGCTCGTTGCGAGACCGCTGGGCCTCGTAGGTCCGCTCGTACGCGGCGTCGTCGAAGTCGGTGTAGAACGCATTGAGTTCACCGCAGGTGACCGATCGCAGGGTCTCGAGGTCGCCCTCGTAGAGCGCGGTGGTGTAGTCCATGGCCACGGTCGCGGCTTCGTCCGCGGGCGCCGGTGCCTGCAGGCTGCTGTAGGCGAAGATACCGCCGACGACGGCCACGATGGCCACCACGATCGCTGCCGCGGCGATCAGCAGACCCTTGCCGCGCTTCTTGCGCGGTGCCTTGGGGTCACTGCCCGGGATGACCTGGGGCTCGCGGTCGGTGGTCGTCCATCCGGCGGTCGACGCGGCCACGGCCGGCTCCGGGGTCGTCCGCGCGTCGTCGTCGGCCGGCGCGTCGGGCTCGGTCCGGGCTTTGGCGGCGGCGGATGCCGCTACTGCCGCCGGGATGACGGCCGTCGCCGCGTCCGAACCGGAGTCGTCCTCGTCCTCGGTGTCGGTGTCGGCGTTGTCCGGCTCGGTGGCGTCGGTGTTCTCGCCGGTCGGGACGGCGATCGCCTCGGTGGGGGAGTCGGCGTCGGCGTCAGCGTCGGCGGCAGCGTCGGTCTCGGTCGGCGAGTCGACCTCCGTCACGGCCGAGTCGTCTGCGGTCGAGTCGTCTGCTGTCGCCGCGTCCGCGGGGGTCTCGTCCGGGGCAGGCTGTTCCGCGACCGGCTCCGCCGGTGCTGGTTCGGTCTCGACGCCGTCGGCCTCTGCGCCCTCTGCCTCTGCGCCCTCTGCCTCTGCGCCCTCGGCTTCGGCCGGCTCGTCGTCGGCGTCCGACTCGGCGACGGGGTCCTGGTGAGCCTCTGCGTCGTCTGCTGTGGCCTCGTCCGTCGCTGCCTCGTCTGGCGCCACGTCGGTATCCACGGACTCGGACTCGGCCTCGTCGTCGGAGTCACGAGTCGTTCCGGCTGCCACGGCCGCAGCGCCCGCCGCGGCCACACCGGCGCTGACCGCGGTGCCCGTCGACGGGTCCGTGTCGTCGTCGGCGAGCACCGGTTCGGCGTCCGCACCGGTGTCCTGGTCCGACTCGGGTTCGGGTGCGGAGCCGGACTCGGTGGACGCGGCCTTGGCGTCAGAACCCTCGGTCGTGGAGTCGGCGCTCTCTTCTCCGGCGGACGCTGCCTCGGGCTCCGGGGCCGTCGGGTCGATGTCGTCGAGGTTCTCGAGCTCGGCGGCGTCCGGGAGATCCGAGCGACGGATGACGGTGGTCGCGGAGTCGCTCGGGCCGAGCCGGGCCGGTGCCGGCGGGGCGGCCTCGGCGTCGTCGGGCTGGGTCGACACGGTCTCCGCGGTGTCGGGCGCCTCGCTGAGCGGGTCGATGTCGTCCAGGTCTTCGAGGTCCTCGGCGGACGGGAGGTTGTCGCGGTTGATGATCTGGGTGGCGCCGTCGATCCCACGCCCACCTCTCGGGGTGGGTGCCGCGGGTTGCTTCGCATCCTTGTCCGGCGCGTCCTTGTCCGTCGCGTCCTTGTCGGTCGCTGCCTTGCGCGTGGTGGTCTCCTCGGACGTGGACGCGTCTGTCGTGGACTCCGCTGGGGTCGCCTCGGTCGGGGCGGCCGTGTCGTCGGCGGTCTCGTTCTCGGTGGGATCGTCCACGGGTGGCTCGTGACCCTCTCTGCTGGTGCTGGGTGGAGCGGCGTCGGTGCCGGTCGGAACAGTATCGGGGGTCGGCCGCGTGTCCGTCTGACGAGCCCGGCGCTCGTCCCGCACCTGCTTGAGCGTCGACAGTGCCTTGGTGACAGCGGCTCTCGGCCTGTCGGATCGCGCCATCGACTGAATCACCCCGCATCTCGCCCGTGCACGACTACGGCCCGGCCGCCCGGCGTCGCCGTTCAGCGGCGGGCAGCAGGACCGATTGCGCCATTCACCCTAGCGAACGGCCCGGCGGTCCAGCACTAGGGCATTTGATCGAATGGGCGCCGGCCGCCGCGAGCGCACGGCGTCGGAGTCCGCAGGCGGTGCTTGAATAGAGGACATGACTTCTTTCGGAGATCTACTCGGCCCGCAACCCGTTCTGCTCACCGGGGACGACGACGCCGAATCGGACCTGCTCAACGGCGCCGCGCCGGCCGCGGTCGCAGCCGCACACCCGACCGCCTCGATCGCCTGGGCCTACCTGGCCGAGGCGGCTCTCGAGTCGTCGAAGACGGCCTCCGCCGGCGACGACATCGACACCGCCGCGGTGATCGCGGCGTATGCGTACGCGCGGACCGGCTACCACCGCGGCCTCGATCAGCTACGACGACACGGCTGGAAGGGTTTCGGGCCGGTGCCGTGGAGCCATGAACCCAATCGCGGCTTCCTGCGGTGCGTCGGGGCGCTGGCCCGGGCCGCCGAACTGATCGGCGAGGAGGACGAGCACCTGCGGTGCCTCGATCTGCTCAATGACAGCGATCCACGCGCGGCCGCCGAACTCGGCCTCGTGTGATCGCACCGAGTCGACCGGTCACCCGCGGATGACATCCGCCTGATGGCATCGACTGCCGCGAACCCGTCGTATCCGCGCCGGGTGTTCAACGCGATGCCCGCGCCGCTGAAGAACCGGCTGCGCCGGTTACGCGTGTCGCTGGTGCCGATCGTCCAGTGTGCGCTGGCGGCGGGGGTGTCGTGGTGGATCGCGGTGGAGATCTTCATCCACCCCGACCCGTTCTTCGCGCCCATCGCCGCGGTGATCTCGCTGGGCCTGTCCCTGGGGCAGCGGTGGCGCCGGGCCGCCGAACTCGTCGGCGGTGTCGCGATCGGCATCCTCGTCGGCGATCTCTTCATCAGCCTGGTCGGTGAGGGGGCCTGGCAGATCATGGTCGTCGTCGCCCTGGCGATGACGGTGGCGGTCTTTCTCGACGACGGCCCGCTCGTCCCCATGCAGGCCGCCTCGTCGGCCGCGCTGGTCGCGACGCTCCTCCCGCCCGGTGGGGTGGCGGGTTTCCATCGCGCGATCGACGCCCTCATCGGCGGGCTGGTGGGCATTCTCGTGGGTGCGTTGCTGCCGGTGAACCCGGCCAGCCGGGCGCGACGCGACGCGGCGGGCGTCCTGGCGACCGTTCGTGACGCGGCACGCCAGCTGGCCACCGGACTCCGCGAACGCGACGAAGAACTGATCGCGGCAGCCCTCGAAGCAGGTCGCGGGACGCAGGCCGAGATCAACAAGATGCGATCGGACATGACCGGCGGCCGCGAGGTCACCCGCATCTCGCCCCTGTACTGGGGATCGAGGATGCGGCTGGACCGGATCTCGGCAACGGCCGACCCCATCGACAACGCGGTCCGCAACTTCCGGATCATCGCCCGGCGTTCCCTCGGCCTCACCCAGCGGGGTGTCGCGGTGCAGCCGGAGCTGATCGAGATCATCGACGATCTCGCCGGGGCGTTCGAGGTGTTACGCGCGATGATGATGGCCGACCCCGGCGACGAACCCGATCAGGCCGATGCCGCGCGGGTGATCCGCAGCATCGTGCGCAAGGCGCGTGCCGATCTGGTGACCAACAGCGAACTGTCGGAGGCCGCCCTGCTGGCCGAGATCCGGTCGTTGCTCGTCGACCTGCTGATGACCGCGGGGCTCCGCCGATCCTCCGCGCTGGCGACCCTGCGGAGCTGACCCGGCTGTTGCCACATATGCGAAGTTCTGCATATATTGACCGGCATCATGGGGCACTCACATTCGCACTCGCACGCTCCCGCCGCGGCTGCGGGACAGCGTCGGCTCTGGCCGATGGTGCTGGCGGTCGGGCTGATCGGCGGCTACTTCGTCGTCGAGCTCGTGACCGGCATTGTGGTGAACTCGCTCGCGCTGATCGCCGACGCCGGGCACATGCTGACCGATGTCGTCGCACTCGTCATGGGTCTGATCGCGCTGTTGCTCGGCCGGCACGGGCGGATCACCGACACCCGAAGTTTCGGATGGCATCGCGCCGAGGTGTTCACCGCCGTCGCCAACGCCGTCCTGCTGATGGGCGTCGCGGTCTTCGTGTTGTACGAGGCGGTCGAGCGTATCGGTAGCGACCCGCAGGTCCCGGGCCTCACTTTGATCGTGGTGGCCTTGATCGGCCTGCTGGTGAATCTCGGGGTCATGCTGCTGTTGCGGGCGGACGCCAAGGAGTCGATCGCGGTTCGCGGCGCCTACCTGGAGGTGTTGGCCGACGCCGTGGGCAGCGTCGGCGTGCTGATCGCCGGCGTCGTCGCGATGACGACCGGGTGGGGTTACGCCGACATCGTCGTCGCGGTGCTGATCGCGCTGTGGGTGGTCCCGCGGGCGGTGCGTCTCGCGCTCGACGCGCTGCGCATCCTCAACCAGCAGGCGCCGGCCCACATCGACGTCGAGGCCCTGCGGGCCGATCTGGCCGACATCCCCGTCGTCGACGACGTGCACGACCTCCATGTCTGGACGCTGACGACCGGGATGGACGTCGCCACCGTGCATCTCGGCAGCAGCCGGCCCAACGGTGAGGTGTTGCCGGCCGCGCAGGCCGTCCTGGCCCGCCACGGTCTCGAACACGCGACGGTGCAGATCGACCCCGACGACCACCAGCGACGTTGTCGTGACGAGATGACCTGGTGACCGTGCGTCGTGGCGCCGTGAATGTCGGTTATGCCCTACATTTCGGCGAATGGAACGACGCGATTTTCTCGCGGTGCTCGCCGCCGGCACCGTGGGGGCTCTGACCTCGAGCGCCCTCGTGGGCTGCGCGACGCCGGTCCCGGCGGCCGAAATCGACCCGGCCGATGGGCCGTCCACGCCGCCGCGGACGACCAGCACGACGCCCGTCCCGTCGTCGGGACTGTTGCCGCCGGCGGTCGGAACCCGCCGACCGCTGCCCGACGGGGCCATCACCGCACTGCCCGGTCCCGGCCGGTGTCTCGCGCTCACGGTCGACGACGGCGCGAGCTCGGAGGTGATCGGCGCCTATGTGAAGTTCGCCCGGGACACCGGTGCCCGGTTCACCTTCTTCGTCACCGGCTCATTCGACGGCTGGACCGACCACCGCAGCACCCTGCGGCCGCTCGTCGAGTCCGGCCAGATCCAGCTGGGCAACCACACGTGGAGTCATCCTGCGCTCACCGAGCTGTCCTCGCGCGGGGTGGCCGACGAACTGCGGCGGACCAAACGGTTCCTCCGCAACCAGTTCGGTGTCGACGGGACGCCGTACTATCGCCCGCCGTTCGGGTACCACGACGCTGGCGTCGACGCGGTGGCCGCCGACCTCGGTTACACGGTGCCGACCCTCTGGTACGGCTCGTTGTCCGACTCCGGCCTGATCACCGAGAAGTACCTCATCCGTTGCGCGCGCAAGTACTTCCGTCCGCAGAGCATCGTCATCGGCCACGCCAATCACGAACCGGTGACCAAGGTGTATCCGGAACTCGTCGAGATCATCCGAAATCGCAAGCTGCGCATGGTGACACTCGACGACTACTTCGCCGCGGGCCGCTGAGGTCCGACCGCCCCTCCCGTGGCGACGGCGAGGTGCGGACGCCGACCGCAACTTTTCGTTCACGCTGATCGCCGCAAGCCTTCTCGGCACCACCGTCGAGTGGTACGACTTCTTCCTCTACGCGACCGCGGCGAGCCTCGTGTTCAACCAGTTGTTCTTCCCCGACCAGAGCTCGTTCGTCGGCACCCTGCTGTCCTTCGCGACGTTCGCGGTGGGCTTCGTCGTGCGCCCGATCGGCGGAGTCGTCTTCGGGCACATCGGCGATCGCATCGGCCGCAAGCGCACGCTCGCGATCACCATGGTGATGATGGGCGTCGCGACCGCCCTGATGGGTGTGCTGCCCACCGCCGAGACGGTCGGTGTGCTCGCCCCGATCCTCCTGCTCCTCCTGCGCATCGTGCAGGGTTTCGCGCTGGGCGGGGAGTGGGCAGGTGCGGTGCTGCTGTCGGTCGAGCACAGCCCAGACGGCAAGCGCGGTCTGTTCGGGAGCATCCCGCAGATGGGCCTGGCCCTCGGACTCGCCTTGGGCACCGGAGTGTTCGCGCTGCTGCAGGTGGCCCTCGACGAGCAGGCGTTCCTGACCTACGGCTGGCGCATCGCGTTCCTGGTGAGCATCGTCCTGGTGGTCATCGGGTTCGTCGTGCGGTTGAAGGTCGACGAGACGCCGGCGTTCGCCGAAGTGGCCGAGCTCGCCAAGAAGTCCACGGCACCACTGCGCGACGTCGTGGTCCCGCCGAACACGCGCAACACCGTTCTCGGCCTCCTCGCCCGATGGGGAGAGGGATCGGCCTTCAACACCTGGGGCGTCTTCGCGATCGCCTACGCGACCAGCGAACTCGACATGGAGAAGGTCCCGGTCCTGGTGGCCGTGACCATCGCCTCGCTCGTGATGGCGGCCCTGCTCCCGTTCTCCGGACTGCTCACCGACAGGTACGGCGCCAAAACGATCTACCTGATCGGGATCACCGCCTACGGCGTCGCGGTCTACCCGGTGTTCGCGCTGTTCGGGACCTCGAACCTGCTGTGGTTCACCGTGGGACTGGTGATCGTCTTCGGGGTGATCCACGCACTCTTCTACGGCGCGCAGGGCACCCTGTTCGCGAGCCTGTACCCGACCCCGGTGCGCTACACCGGACTGTCGGTCGTCTACCAGTTCTCCGGCATCTACGCCTCGGGTCTGACGCCGCTGATCCTCACCGCGCTGATCGGGGCGGCCGGCGGGTCACCGTGGCTCGCCGCCGGTTACCTCGTGCTGACCGCGATCATCAGCGTCGTGGCCACGACGCTCATCCGGCGCGACGATCTCCACCTCACGACGGGCCCCCAGGCGCGGCCGGTCGCCTGAGTCCCGGATCAGGGGCGCACCAGCAGGAGATCGGTGACGTGGCGGTAGAACGTCGAGCGCTTGAGCACGCGCGGGTTCACGACGCCCTCGCGCTCGACGACGACGTTGGTCCCGCCCGTCTGACACGCGCGCCCGGTGAACCACTTGCCCGGCAACAACATCCGCTCCACCTGCGCGCGGAGGCCGGGTGCGGTCAGGGTCGGTTCGATGAGGATCGAACGCACCTCGCCGTCGAAGAGGCGCTCGTTGTCGACGTAGGTCTCACCGTGCAGCTTCGCGCCCTCGGCGCCCAGGTGACGCGCGCTGCCGACGATGACGGTCGCGGCGTCGTCGCGGACGAGCGGCACCGCGACCGCGGTGCCGTGCTCGGCGAGCTCGCGGGCCGCCGGCCCGTGCGGCAACCGGTAGCGACGCGTCGCGGGCGTGGCCTCGGCGGAGACGTATGCGATCTCGACGTCGAGTCGTTCGGTGACCATCAGTGCGGCCAGCACCTGGGACAGGAAGATGTCGTTCTCGTGCGCCACGGTCGGTGCGAAGCGCTCCGCGACGCGCGGCTCGACGACGAGTCGGGTGACGTCGGGATCGGTGAGGGCGTCGGCGACCGCGGCGCGGACGGCCTTCTTGTCGTCGGCGCGGCTGGTCTGGCTCAGAAGGGCAAACGGCACGCGGATAGCGTATCGAGCGCGCCGACCCAGTAGTGTTGGTCAGGTTTGGTCCCAAGCGCGCCACACAAAGGAGTACCGGACATGGCCGCGATCGTGCTTATCGGAGCCCAGTGGGGTGACGAGGGCAAAGGCAAAGCGACCGACCTCCTCGGAGGCCGGATCAACTGGGTTGTCCGCTACCAGGGTGGCAACAACGCCGGGCACACCGTCGTACTCCCCACCGGGGAATCCTTCGCGCTGCACCTCATCCCGTCCGGCATCCTGACGCCCGGCGTGCAGAACGTCATCGGCAACGGCGTGGTCGTCGACCCCGGCGTGCTGCTCACCGAGCTCGGTGGCCTCGAGGACCGCGACGTCGACACCTCCGGCCTGCTGATCTCCGCCGATGCGCATCTGCTCATGCCATACCACGTCGCGATCGACAAGGTCACCGAGCGTTTCCTGGGCAACAAGAAGATCGGGACCACGGGCCGCGGCATCGGTCCCTGCTACCAGGACAAGATCGCTCGCGTCGGCGTGCGCGTCGCCGACGTCCTCGACGAGAAGATCCTCACCCAGAAGGTCGAGGCGGCGCTCGAGCTGAAGAACCAGATCCTGGTCAAGATCTACAACCGCAAGGCCCTCGACCCGGCGCAGGTCGTCGACGAGGTCCTCGGGCAGGCCGAAGGATTCAAGCACCGCATCGCCGACACCCGGCTGCTGCTCAACCAGGCCCTGGAGAGCGGCGAGACGGTGCTGCTCGAGGGCTCCCAGGGCACCCTGCTCGATGTCGACCACGGCACCTATCCGTATGTGACGTCGTCCAATCCGACCGCCGGCGGCGCCGCGGTCGGCGCCGGCATCGGACCCAACAAGATCACCACCGTCCTGGGCATCCTGAAGGCCTACACCACGCGCGTGGGCTCCGGGCCGTTCCCCACCGAACTCTTCGACGAGTGGGGCGCCTACCTCGCCAAGACCGGCGGCGAGGTGGGTGTCACCACCGGTCGCGCTCGCCGCTGCGGCTGGTTCGACGCCGTGATCGCCCGCTACGCGACCCGCGTCAACGGCATCACCGACTACTTCCTCACCAAGCTCGACGTCCTCTCCAGCCTCGACACCGTGCCGATCTGCGTGGCCTACGAGGTCGACGGTGAGCGCGTCGAGGAGATGCCGATGACCCAGACCGGCTTCCACCACGCGAAGCCGATCTACGAGGAGATGCCCGGCTGGTGGGAGGACATCTCCCAGTGCAAGACCTTCGACGAACTGCCCCAGAACGCGCAGAACTACATCCTGCGGCTCGAGGAGCTCTCGGGTGCGCACATCTCGTGCGTGGGCGTGGGTCCGGGACGGGACCAGACGATCGTGCGGCGCGAGATCGTCTGACCCTTCGCTCCTGGGGTTTCGGCGGCTTGGCGGCCGTCGAGGTCTACGAAAGAACACCCGTGAGCGTCTGATTTCATGCTCCCTGAGGTGCGAGCGAAGCGAGCCACGAAGGGCTCGCAACGTGTCTCACCAGGCCCTTCGTGGCTCGTCGCTTGCGCTCCTCGCACCTCAGGGGCCAGTGGGGCGGCGGGCAGTTGCTTGCGCTCCTCACACCTCAGGGAGCAATGGGGTCGCTTTCTTCGGATTAGAGAGCAGGTTTGGGGCGGGGTGATGCTCCGCTCGGCGAGCTCGTCGCGGAATCGCGGTCGGCTCGTGATTAGCTAGTGCCCATGCGTGCCAAGCGGGGGAGTCGCGACTACGGGTCCATCCTGCTCGGCTCCGTCGGCGAGAGCTCGGTCAAACAGCGGGTCCGCATCCAGACGCTGCTGACCGCGTCGATCGTGGTGGCCAACCTGTTCGGGGCGATCGTCGCGATCGCGCTCACCGCGGTCGGCATCCCGCAGCCGACCATCTTCACCGCTGAACTGTGGTGGGTCAACTTCATCGTGGTGCCCGTCTACATCACCGCAGCCTTCGTCGTGGGAATCGGATGGGGCACCTACGTCGGCGTCCGTGATCTGCGCTGGGCGATCCGCGACGTCGCGCCGACCAAGCGCGATGCCCGTCGGACGATGCGGCTGCCGTGGCGGTTGTCACTGGTGCAGGGATTCCTGTGGGGCATCGCCACCGTGATGCTCACCATCATGTACGGGATCGTCGACCCGCAGCTGATCCCGAAGACGCTGTTCGTGGTGAGCCTCAGTGGCGTCGTGGTGGTGGCGATCTCGTATCTGTTCATCGACTTCACGCTGCGTCCCGTTGCGGCGGAACTGATCTCGGCCGGACACCGTCGACGCAAACGCACCGGTGTGAAGGCGCGCTCGGTCGTCTCGTGGATGGTGGGTTCGGCGATCCCGATCATCGGCATCCTGCTGGTGCTGGCCTTCGGGCTCGCGCGGGACGAGACCTCCAAGCTCGACCTGTTCGTCGGGGCCACGGTCCTCGGGGTCACCGCACTCTTCACCGGCCTGCTGCTGACGCTGCTGTCGAGCATGAGCGTCACCGGCCCCATCCGCAGCGTGCGCGCCGGGATGAACCGCGTGAGCGACGGTGACCTCGACAACGCCGACCTCGTCGTCTACGACGGCACCGAACTCGGCGACCTGCAGGTCGGTTTCAACTCGATGGTCGCCGGACTCCGTGAGCGAGAACGGATACGGGACCTGTTCGGGCGGCACGTGGGCCACGAAGTCGCTGAGGCGGCCATGTCGTCGAACCCGGAACTCGGTGGGACCGAACGCCTCGCCGCCACGCTGTTCGTCGACGTCATCGGATCGACGACACTTGCCGCACAGCGCCGTCCGACCGAGGTGGTCGAGATTCTCAACAAGTTCTTCGCGGTCATCGTGCGGGCGGTCGAGGAACACGACGGCCTGGTGAACAAATTCGAGGGCGACGCGGTGCTCGCCATCTTCGGTGCACCCATCGACCTCGACGACGCCGCCGGCAGCGCTCTTGCCGCCGCTCGCGACATCGCCCGTGGCCTGGCCGAGGAGGTGCCCGACCTGTCGGCCGGGGTCGGGGTCAGCCACGGGGCCGTGGTCGCCGGGAACGTCGGTGCCATCGAGAGATTCGAGTACACCGTCATCGGTGACCCGGTCAACGAGAGTGCCCGCCTGTCGGAACTGGCCAAACGGGATCCGCGGCGGCCGTTGGCCTCCGGACGGGCGGTCAAGGCCGCGCAGCGGGACGAGGCCGAGCGGTGGGAGGAGCAGGAGACCACCTCGCTGCGCGGCCGGACCGAGGAGACGACCGTGTTCGCCGCATTTGTCGACGACGAGTGAGGGTCTCGCTCAGCCGATCGCGTCTTCGGAGCTGATCAACCGCCCGTCCGGGCCGACGATGCTCAGGCCCAGTCCGTCGAAGACAGAGTACTTGTACCCGTTGTTGTAGGCGACGTAGTAGTGACTGCCGCTGCCGTTCTCCTGCACGTGCACCTCGGACACCGGGATGCACAGGGTGTTCCCACTCGAACGCGCGACACCCCGGTACTCGAGGGTGCCGTCGGCGCGCCACTGACAGATCGACGCCGCCGACCGGTCGGTGACGACGGAGGTGACGGTCCGTTGTCCGGCATCGCAGGACGGTGCCGAGGGCGCGGCAACCGCGGTCGAGGTGCCGACGGCGAGCGCGCCGGCGGTGAGAACGAGGGAAGCGCCGGCAGTGGCCAGGCGGGTGATGGTCGTGTTCATGAGAGCGAAGGTAGGACAGGGCTTGTCGAGTGGGAATGGGCAGAACTCCCCGGGTTCGTTCGGATGGGGGACCCTTCGAGACGCCCTCCGCAAGCTCCGGGCTCCTCAGGGAGCGACGGGGGTGTCGCCCGCAAGCTCCGGGCTCCTCAGGGAGCGAGGGGGGTGTCGCCTGCAAGCTCCGGGCTCCTCAGGGAGCGAGGGGGTGTCGCCTGCAAGCTCCGGGCTCCTCAGGGAGCTAGGCGTCCCGGTCGCCCTGTCCCTCGGCGAAGTCGAGCCGGCGCAACGCGATTCGCAGGACCTCGTCGTCGATGCGTCCAGCGTCGCGTTCGGCGATGAAGACCGCGCGCTGGATCTGCAGGATCTCCGTCCGGAGTCGTGCCCCGGCGGACGTCGGACTCTCACCGAGATCCTCGGGACCCCGGCCGAGTTCCTCCCAGGCCACATTGCGCTGCGTGGTGATCCACTTGCGCAGCATCGCCACCTGGAGCCGGCGCGGATCGTCGTCGGACAGTTCCGCGGCGTAATCGTCGAGGCGCCGTTCGGATTCCCGGGACGCACGGTCCTGCGCGGCCGCATACGCCAGCCGGTCCTGGGCGCGCTCGTCGCCGCTCACCCCGAGGAAGCGGATGACCCAGGGCAGGGTGGTGCCCTGGATCAGCAACGTCCCCACCACGACCACGAAGGTCAGGAACAGGATCTCGGCGCGGGCGGGGAACGGTTCGTTCGTCTCGGTGTAGACGGGGATGGCGAACGCGGCGGCCAGTGACACCACGCCACGCATACCGGCCCAGGAGACGACGAACACCGACGCCGGACTCGGCGGCGGCTCGCGGTCGCGGATCCGTCGCGAGAGCAGTCGGGGCAGATAGGTCGCCGGGTAGACCCAGACGATGCGCACGAGGATCGTCGCTGCCAGGACCGCCGCGGCGTCGATGGCGATCTGCGTCCACGACTTGTTCTCGACACCCTCGATGAGCATGGGCAGCTGGAGCCCGATGAGCAAGAAGACGAACGACTCGAGGATGGTGTCGATCGACTTGCGCACCGCCTCGTCCTGCAGGCGCGTCGCATAGCCCAGCCGCACCGATCGGTGGCCGAGGTAGAGACCGGCGGTGACCACCGCGATGACACCCGAACCGTGCAGTTCCTCGGCCGCGTAGTACGTGGCGAACGGGACGATGATGCCGATGGCGGTCTCCATCGGCGGGTCGGTGAGCCAGACACGCACCCAGGACACGACCACCCCGACGAGGAGGCCCACGATCAGGCCGCCGAGGGCGGCCACCGCGAACGTCAGGACCCCTTCGCCGACCGTCGCGGTGGCCCCCACCGCCGCGGCGAGCGCGATCCGGAACGCGGTGAGGGCCGTCGCGTCGTTGAGCAGGCTCTCGCCGCCGAGCAGCGTCATCATCCGGCGCGGCAGACCGAGCCGGCGGCCGATCGCCTGCGCCGACACCGCGTCCGGCGGCGCGACGACCGCACCGAGGACCAGTGCCGCGGCGAGCGGGAGATTGGGGACGACGAGGTATGCGACATATCCGACCACCAGGGTCGTCACCAGCGGCAGGCCGACCGCCAGGAATCCGATCGCACGCCAGTTGGCGCGGAACGCCTGATACGAACTCTCCTGCGCGGCCGAGTACAGCAGCGGCGGCAGGATGAGGAAGAGCACGAGCTCGGGTTCCAGGGCCACCGAGGGCAACTCGGGAATCCATGCGATCCCGAGACCGACGGTGACCAGCACCAGCGGCGAGGACCAGCCATAGCGACGACACAACGCGGCGACCGCCACGGCGATGACCGCGACCAGCAGTAGCGATGCGCCCATTCGAGCGACTCTAATCGCGCCGGCCCGATGGATAATGTCGGGCATGAAGATCTTTCGGCGGAAGTCATCGGCCGCGGCCGCGTCCGGGCCGGCGGGGTCCGGTTCCGACGCCTCGAGCACGGCGCGCTGCGTCGAACTGGAGTCGTTCGACGCCGCGCCGGCCGCCGACCCGGCGCCGGCATCGGGCGACGACCGCAGTTGCCAGGACTGTGTCGCGATCGGCGAGACCCACTGGGCACATCTGCGGAAGTGCCTGACGTGCGGGCACATCGGTTGTTGCGATTCGAGCCCGCGACGACACGCGACCGGTCACTTCCACGAGACCGGGCACCCGGTCATGCGTTCGGCCGAGCCGGGCGAGGTGTGGCGGTGGTGCTTCGTGCACGAGGTGACGGGATGACCACCCGACGGTCCTTGGTGTGTTCGACGAGGTGGAGGAGTGCGCCGGGATCTGTGCTGGCGGCAAGTAGGATTTGAGGATGACGTCGAACAGCGAGAGTGCGACCAGCGCAGCCCAGCCGGCGCCGACGACCGGGCCGCCGGACGTCATCGGCACGCCGCTGAGTCCGACCGCGACCAAGGTGATGGTCCTCGGAGCAGGTGAACTCGGCAAAGAGGTCGTGATCGCGTTCCAGCGCCTGGGCGTCGAGGTCGTCGCCGTCGATCGCTACGCCGACGCGCCCGGCCACCAGGTCGCCCACCATGCCGAGGTCATCGACATGACCGATCCCGCCGCCCTGCACGCGGTCATCGACAAGCATCGTCCCGCGTACGTGGTGCCCGAGATCGAGGCGATCGCCACCGAGGCCCTCGTCGACGTCGCCGAACGCGGTATCGCCGAGGTCATCCCGACCGCGAGCGCTGTCGTCGCCACCATGAACCGCGAGGGAATCCGACGTCTCGCCGACGAGGAACTCGGGCTGCCGACATCGCCGTATCTCTTCGCCGACACCCTCGAGGAGGTCACCGTCGCGGCCCGCCAGGTCGGGTTCCCGTGTGTGATCAAGCCCGTCATGTCGTCGTCGGGCAAGGGGCAGTCGGTCGTGCGGGGCCCCGAGGAGCTGGCGTCGGCGTGGGAAACCGCGAACACCGGCGGTCGGGTACAGGGCAGTCGCGTCATCGTCGAGGGTTTCGTCGAATTCGATTACGAGATCACCCTTCTCACGGTCCGGGCGATCGATCCGGCCACCGGCCGGCTCACGTCGCACTTCTGTGCACCCATCGGCCACCGGCAGATCAACGGCGACTACGTGGAGAGCTGGCAGCCGCATGAGATGAGCACCGACGCGCACGCCTCGGCGACCTCGATCGCGGCGCGTATCGCCACCGCCCTCGGTGACGGAAAGCTGGCCGGGCGCGGCGTTTTCGGCGTCGAACTGTTCGTCAAGGGCGACGACGTCTACTTCTCCGAGGTCAGCCCGCGACCCCATGACACCGGCCTCGTCACGATGGCGACCCAGCGACTGTCCGAGTTCGAGATGCATGCCCGCGCGATCCTCGGTCTCCCGGTCGACGTCACGCTCGCGTCCCCGGGTGCCTCGGCCGTCATCTACGGACAACTCGACGAGCCGGCAATCGGTTTCGAGAACGTCGCCGCCGCACTTGCCGTACCCGAGACCGACATCCGGTTGTTCGGCAAGCCCGAGAGCTTCCACCGCCGGCGCATGGGCGTGGTCACCGCGACAGCCGACGACGTGCCGGTCGCGCGTGAGCGTGCCGTCCGCGCCGCGTCGCTCGTCACACCCGTGCCGGGCCGCCCGGCCGTTCGCAAGGCCACCACCCTTCCACCGACCCCGCCCCCGGCGCCTCCGCGACGCCCCGGGCCACCGCCCGGCCCGCCGCGCGGACCCGCGGGTCCGCCTCCCGGTGTACCGAAACCACCGGGTGCGCCGCTGGGACCGCCGCCCGGTCGTCCGGGACCGCCGCCCGGGCCCCGGCCACCCGCACCGCGGCCGGCCGGGGGGCCGCGCCCGGTACCGCCCGCGCCGATCCCCCCGTCGGGGACCCCGCCGCGTCCGGCGGGCCCGCCGCCACGGCCGGCCCCGCACGAACAGGCCCCGCACGAGCAGGCACCGGCGATGACCTCGATGGTCAAGACCGACGACCGGTCCGCCGACGCGCGCCCCGGTGCGTCGTCGAAGCCCGGCGAGTGATCGGACGAGGTCCGGGTGCCGTTCTGGGGTGAGCTGCTGGTCGCAGCGGTGATCTTGGTGGGCCTGGTGGGCATCGTCGTGCCGATCCTGCCCGGCACGTTGCTCATCGTCGGCGCGCTGTTCGTCTGGGCGCTCGTCGTGGGTGGTTGGGCCTGGTCGGTGTTCGCATTGGCTCTCGTCGTCATCGGCGTCGGCGAGGTGCTCAAATACCTGATCGCGGGCCGGTCGCTGCGCGCGGACGCGATCCCGAACCGCACGATCGTGGTCGGCGGCCTGGTCGGCATCGTCGGCTTCTTCGTCGTCCCCGTCATCGGCCTGCTGCTCGGCTTCATCGTGGGTGCGCTGGCATCGGAACTCGTCCGCACGCGCAGCTTCGACGGCGCGTGGCGGGGCGCCTTCTCGGCGCTGAAAGCGGCGGTGAAGACGATCGGCATCGAACTCCTCTTCGCGCTGATCGCGACCGGCATCTGGACCGGCGGCGCCTTCACCTGGTGACCGAACGGGTCGCGGCACCGGTCGTGACCTGCCACTATCGGATCTTGTGATCGCGGTCACCGATTGATGTGTACAGTCGTGCACCGAAGGGTAGCACTGGTCAGTAACTCCAGCCGTGGGGATTTCTAGGGGAGGAGTCTGAGTGAACCTGTTGAAGTGGAGCAAGCGGCCGGCGGCCGGGGTCGAGGCCCGGAAACCGGAGGTCAACATCATCCGGGGTCTGGTGGCCCGAGCGACCACCCCACTGCTGCCCGACGACTATCTGCACCTGATCAATCCGCTGTGGAGCGCGCGCGAGCTCCGCGGCAAGGTACTCGACGTGTCCAAGGAGACCGAGGACACCGCGACCGTCACCATCCGGACGGGCTGGGGGTTCCCCGAGTCGTACAAACCGGGCCAGTACGTCGGCATCGGTCTGCAGATCGAGGGCAAGTGGCACTGGCGGTCGTACTCGTTGACGTCGTTCGGCGCCAACGAGGACAAGACCATCGCGATCACGGTCAAGGCGAACCCCGACGGATTCCTGTCGTCGCATCTCGTCGACGGCGTCAGCCCCGGGACGATCATCCGGCTGCAGTCGCCCAAGGGCGACTTCCATCTGCCCGAGCCGGTTCCGGGCAAGATCCTGTTCGTGACCGCCGGAAGCGGGATCACTCCCGTCATGGCGATGCTGCGACAGCTGAGTTCGCACGGTCAGACACCGGACATCGTGCACATCCACTCCGCGCCCACCCGCGACGACGTGATCTTCCTCGACGAGATGGAGAAGCTGGCCGAAGAGGCCGACGACTACGACCTCAATCTCCAGCTGACCAAGGAGATGGGCAAGTTCGACGTCTCTCGCATGGACGAGTGGGCGCCGGACTGGCGCGAACGCGAGTGTTGGGCCTGTGGTCCGGTGGCGCTGCTCGACGCGATGGAGTCCCACTACGAGGACGGTGGCCTGCGCGGGCGGTTGCACGTGGAGCGGTTCGCCATCGCCCGCACCGACCACGGTGGTGAGGGCGGCACCGTGAAGTTCGCGATCTCGGACAAGGAGGCCGAGATCGACGGCGCCACAACGCTACTCGAGGCGGGCGAGAACCTGGGTATCCAGATGGCCTTCGGTTGCCGGATGGGTATCTGTCAGACCTGCGTCGTCCCCCTCGCCGGAGGTTACGTGCGCGACCTGCGCACCGGCGAGGAACGTCGCGAAGGAGAACGAATCCAGACATGCATCAGCGCCGTGTCTGGTGAATGCACTCTCGATATCTAGGAGGGCTTCATGGCCATCACCGACATCGATCAGTACGCACATCTCACCGAGGCCGACGTCGAGGCCCTGGGCGCCGAACTCGACGCCATCCGCCGGGACATCGAGGAGTCGCGCGGCGAGGCCGACGCCAAGTACATCCGGCGGGCCATCACCCTGCAGCGCAGTCTGGCTGCCGGTGGCCGGCTCGCCCTGATGTTCAGCGACAAGAAGGTCGCCTGGGCTGCCGGGACCGCGATGCTCTCGCTGGCCAAGATCATCGAGAACATGGAACTCGGCCACAACGTGATGCACGGCCAGTGGGACTGGATGAACGATCCGGAGGTCCACTCGGCGTCGTGGGAGTGGGACACCACCTGCCCGAGCGTGCAGTGGAAGCACTCGCACAACTTCGTCCATCACAAGTACACGAACGTCGTCGGGATGGACGACGACGTGGGCTACGGAATCCTGCGCGTCACCCGGGACCAGCCCTGGGAGTGGTGGAACGTCGGTAACCCGATCTACAACCTGACGCTCGGCACGTTCTTCGAATACGGTGTGGCGCTGCACCATCTGGAGACGGAGAAGCTGCGCAACAAAGAGAAGACCTACCGTCAGGCGGCCAAGGATCTCCGGGTGATCGGCACCAAGGTCGGCAAACAGGCGGCCAAGGACTATCTGATCTTCCCGGCTCTGGCGGGTCCGAACTGGAAGACGACGCTCACCGCGAACTTCACCTCGAACATCATCCGGAACTACTGGGCGTACATGGTGATCTTCTGTGGTCACTTCCCCGACGGAGCCGAGAAGTTCACGGTCGACGAGTTCGAGAACGAGGACCAACCGCGCTGGTATCTGCGTCAGATGTTGGGATCGGCCAACTTCAAGGCCGGACCGCTGATGCGGTTCATGAGCGGGAACCTCAGTCATCAGATCGAACACCACCTGTTCCCCGACCTGCCGAGCAGCAGGTACGAGGAAATCGGTGTGCGTGTCCGCGAGTTGTGTGACAAATACGACCTGCCGTACACGACGGGGACCCTCCTGGGTCAATATGCCCAGTCGTTCCGGACCATCGCGAAGCTGGCACTGCCGAACTCGTTGTTGAAGGCGACGTCGGATGACGCGCCGGAGACGGCGTCGGAGCTGCGCTTCGCGATCCGCGAGGGCATGAGTGACCACTTCGGCGTCGACCCGGCGACCGGGAAGCGACGGGGTCTGCGGACGGCGTTGCGTGAACTCAAGAATTCCCCGGTGCGGTCGGCGCATGTGGGGCGGGCCGCGTCCGGGAGTCCGGGACGGAACCAGCACTGACACAACAGATGTCGCGCATCGTTGCGTATCCCGCGACGATGCGCGACATCTGCGAATCGCGCCCGGGCGTGGTGTGCCCGTGTCAGAATGACGCACGTGCGCATCGGGATGACCATGCCTGTGATGGAGCCGGATCTCGACGCCGAGATGCTCCACTCGTGGGCCACCACCATCGACGACGGTCCGTTCAGCTCGCTGTGCTGGGGTGAACGTATCGCGTTCGACAATCCGGAATGCCTGACCTTCCTCGGCGCGCTGGCGGCGTGGACGCGACGGGTGCCGCTCGTGATGACGGTCGTCGTGCCGCAGCTGCACGACCCGGTGATGCTCGCCAAGTCGCTGGCGACCGGCGACATGCTGTCGGGAGGACGCCTCACCGTGGCACTCGGGTTCGGCGGGCGACACGAGGACTACCGGGCCGTCGGCGCGGACCCGTCGACGCAGACCATGCGCCAACTGGCCGAACGCGCCGCGACGATGAAACGGGTGTGGGCCGGGGAGAAACTCACCGAGTCGGTCCTGCCGGTCGGTCCGCCGCCGCATCGTAAGGGTGGTCCGGTACTGCACGTCGGGACCACCGGGCCGAAGACCATCCGCAGTGCGGTCGAGTGGGCGGACGGAATCGCCGGGGTCACCCTCGATCTCGACGCCGGCAAGCAGAACGAGCTCTTCGACGTCGCCCGGTCGGCGTGGGCGGATGCCGGTCGGGCGGCACCGCATCTCGCGACGTCCTTCTGGTTCGCGATCGGTGAGGGCGACGGTCCCCGAGCGCAGGTGACCCGGCACCTGCATCGATACATGAACTGGATCCCGTCGGAGTTCGTCGACGCGATCGCGCCCACCACCGGGTGGGCGGGCACCGAGACCGAGCTCGCCGAGGTGCTGCGGCGGTTCGCCGACATCGGTACCGACGAGGTGCAACTCATCCCGACGAGTACCGACCCCGATCAGCTCCGGCGCGCCGCGGACGTGGCGGCGGCGTTCTCCTGACGACGCGGCGTCCCGAGATCTAGGGTGTGGCGGTGGCCTCCCTGCGCCGGATGCTCGGCATCGGCAAGCTCACAGACGACCTCCGTGCGCAGGTCGTCTCCGACGGCGCCTACCTCATCGTCGAATTCGTGCCCGTGACACTGAGATTCAGCGGGCAAGTGCCCGGTCGATCGGCGCAGGGCAACGTCCGGCCCTTCACCGGTGCTGTAGTCCTGACGCCCCGACGCGTCCTCGCGACGATGTCGAGCGTGCCCGGTCGGGCGGGTCGTGCCATCGACCACGAGTGGACGACCCCGCGCGGTTCGATGGTCCGCGCGGTCATCGACGACGGCGGGCTCGTCATCGAGATCCCGGCGCTCGAGCGCGTGAACCCCGACTTCAGCGGAACATTGAGTCTGACCTACTTGACCGAGCTGCCCGGCTCGGTGCTCCAGCAGGCCCCGGTGCGCGAGGTGTGGTTCGACGTCCCGGCGCGCTACGTCACCTCACTCGTCGGGGGCCGCCGGAGCTGACGGACCGACCGGCGGTCAGCCCGCCGGCTGCTCCTCGACGGCCCGCCCGGGGCGCAGCATCACGAGTGCGAGGATCGCAGCGGCCGCGGTGAGCACGCCGGAGAACGTGAGGCACAGACGCATTCCGTCGAGGAAGGCGTCGCCGACGGCGCTCATCACGGCCGGGGCGTCGGCGCCGAGGTTCAGGCCGCTCGCGGCGGCCAGGCCCTCGGTGTCGACCGCGCCGATCACCCGGTCACGTACCGGCTCGGCGACACCGGCATCGATCAGCTTCTGCGGCAACGAGTTCACCGCACCGGCGGTCAGGAGGGCGCCGAGCACGGCCGGGCCGAGCGCGCCGCCGACCTGACGGAAGGCGTTGTTCCCAGCCGCGGCCATCCCCAACAGGTGGTAGGGCACGGCCGACACCGCGGTCGCGGTCATCGGCGCCATCACCAGTCCCATCCCGAGCCCGAGCACGACCAGACGCCACGAGATGGCGGCGAAGGAGGTGTGGGCGTCGAGGGTCAGCAGCGCGAACTGGGCGCCGGCGACCATCAGGAGTCCGCCGCCGATCAGGAACCGGGCGTGAATTCGATGCATCATCTTGCCGGCGAGCCCGCCGACCAGCATCGAGGCGCCGTTCATGAGGGCCAGCCGCCAACCGGCCTCGACGGTGCCGAGTTGCTGAACCAGCCCGAAATACATGCTCAGCACGAAGATGAACCCGATCAGAGCCAGGAAGGCGATCATCGCGACCAGGGTGGTGGCGGTGAAGGCGCGGCTCCGGAAGAGGTCGAGGTCGAGCATCGGACTCGCCGAACGCTTTTCGATGACGACGAACCCGACTGCGGCGACCGCGGCGGCCAGCAGCGCGGCGACGACGCGGGGGTCGCCGAAGCCGTAGACGCCGGCCTCGATGACGCCGAAGACGAGTGCCGATACGGCGATCGCGGCCGAGATCTGGCCGGACCAGTCGAGGCGACGGGCATGGGGTGCGCGGGATTCCGGGAGCATCGTCGCGGCCACCGCCAGCGCGATGAGGGCGATCGGGATCGGCAGCAGGTAGATCCATCGCCAGCCGGCGGACTCGGCGACCGGACCCGCGACCAGCGGCCCGACGGTCAGCGAGAGCATGAGCGCCGACGCCCAGATGCCGATGAACTTGCCCCGTTCCCGGAAGTCGGGGACCGCGTGACTGATCAGTGCCAGGGTCGTGGGCAGGAGGGCGGCCGCGCCCGTTCCGGCGAGCGCCTGTCCGATCCACACCATGCTGATCGATTGCGCACACAGCGCCACCAACGCGCCCGACGCCGTGAGGCAGAGCCCCACCAGATAGACCTTGCGACGGCCGTGCACGTCGCCGAACACCCCGGCGGTGAGGATGAATGCGGCCATCGGCAGGACGAACGCGTCTTGTACCCAGGACAACTGGGCGGTCGAGACGCCGAAGGCGGTGCCGATTGCCGGCAGGGTGACGGCGACGCTCGTGATGGGCAGGTAGGCGACGAAGACGCCGAGGCAGGCCATCACGACGGTGGCCGTCCGACGTGCCGGGGGAGTCGGTACGCCGGTGGGAACGGGGGAGATGGTCGCGGTCAACGCGCTCGCTTTCGCAGGTCGATGAGGGTCGCCGAACGGCGCAGGAGTTCATTGTCTGGTCCGCGTCTACGAAACCACGCACAGATCCCGAGTGCCGGTATCGATACGGCACTGTGGGTCGCGCGGCGATACACTTCCTCCACCATGGACGACATCGACGGCACGATCCTCCGTGCGCTGCAGGTGTCGCCGCGTGCGACGTTCCGCCAGCTGAGTGAGGTGGCCGGGATCTCGGAGCAGACCGCGGCGCGCCGCTACCAGGCGATGCGGCGGGCCGGCGTGATGAAGGTCGTCGGGATCATCAAGCCGTCCGTCCGCGGCCAGCCGGAGTGGGTGGCGCGGGTGCGGTGCCGTCCGGACCGGATGGAACCGCTCGCGTCCTCGCTCGCTCGCCGGCGTGATGTCGCCTTCGCGTATGTCGCGTCCGGTGGTGCGGAGATCATCTGTCTCATCCGGGCGCCGCTCGGCGTGGCCGGTGAGGAGGCCATCGCCAAGACGTTCCCCGCCCGAGCCTCGGTGACCGACGTCCGCATCGATCTCGTCCTGCACGCCTTCGATCCCGGTCACCCCGCGTCGAGGTGGACCGGATTCGGTGGCCACCTCTCTGACCGGGACCGCGACCTCCTCGCTTCCGCTGCGGCTGCTGTGGTCGACGACATGCCGGAGGACCCCGAGCAGGACGATCCGTCGTCGGATGCCCCGGCGGGTGGCGCGCGGTTGACGGCCGGCGATGCCGTGCTGATCGACGCGCTGACCCAGGACGGTCGGCGAGCGCACCGCGAACTGGCTCGGATCTGCGGATGGACGGTCGGACGAGTGCGCCGCCGGCTCCGCACGCTCGAGCGCGGGGGTGCGCTCTTCTACGACGTCGAGATCCTCCCCGACCGGCTCGGCTTCGACCTGAGCGCCACGCTGTGGTTGACGGTGACCCCCTCGGCTCTCGATCAGGTGGGCACCGAACTCGCGGCTCACGACGAGGTGGCGTTCGCGGCGGCGATCAGCGGCGAGTGGAACCTCATGGTGTCGGTGATCTGCCGGGACACCGCGCATTTCCACGACTATCTGCGCACCCGGGTCGCCGCGATCGGCGGCGTCACCGGGTACTCGGTCAGCATCCGGATGCGCCGGCTGAAGCAGAACGCCTCGCTTGTGGTGCAGGGGCGGTTGATTCAGCCGGTGTGATGCCCGCGGCGGGGTAGCGTCCACGTGTGATCTCGCCACAGCGTGCCGACCGCGGCCTGGTGCGGTTGTGTCTGCTGGCGGTCATCGCCGGTCTGCTGACCGGCGTACTCGGTGGAGCCTTCCGCTGGTGCCTGAACCACCTGGACCGCTGGCGGGTCGAGATGCTCGACTGGTCGGCGGGACTCGGTGTCCCCGGGTGGCTGTTCCCGATTGCGGTCACCGCGACCGGTGCGGCGCTCGGCGCGCTCGCAGTCCGGTTGGTGCCGACCGCGGCGGGAAGCGGTATCCAACACGTGGAGGCCGTCGAGCGCGGGGAGGCGTCACCGGCGCCCCTGCGCCTCATCCCGGCCAAGTTCGTCGGCGCGCTCGCCGCGATCGGTTCCGGACTCGTGCTGGGCCGGGAAGGCCCGACGGTGCACATCGGTTCGGTCGTCGGTGCGGAAACCGGCCGGCGCGGCGGTCTCGACGACGCCGACGTCCGGGTGATGCAGACGTCGCTCAGCGGGGCCGGACTGGCAGTGGCGTTCACGGCTCCGATCGGCGGCGCGCTCTTCGCACTCGAGGAGGTCGGCCGCTCGGTCCGGTTGCGCCTCGTGGTGCCGACGGTGTTCGCGGTGGTGGCCGCCGTCGCCGCCGGACGGGTCATCCTGGGAGACCGCCCGGAGTTCGACGTGCCCTCGCTCGACGTGCCGTCGGTGACGGTGCTGCCCGTCTTCGTGGTCTTCGGTCTCGTCTCCGGACTCATCGGGATCGCCTACAGCCGAATGGTTCTCGGCACCCTCGGCTGGGTCGGTCGATTCTCGCGGGTGCCGCCGATCGGTCGCGCCGCCCTCATCGGCGCGGTGATCGGCGCCTTGCTCGCCGTCGACGCGCGCACCGCGGGCGGCGGGGACGGCCTCACCCAGGCGGTCGTCGACGGCGGTGTCGTACTCCCCGCACTCGTCGCGCTCTTCCTCGTCCGGTTCGTCGCGGGTCCGCTCTCCTATGCCGCGGGCACGCCGGGTGGCCTGTTCGCACCGCTGCTCGCGCTCGGCGCCCTCTGGGGTGCCGCCTTCGCCGAGGTCGCCGACATCATTGTGCAACAACCGGATTCAGGTGCGTCGGGATTCCGGGGCGCGATGATTCTCGCCGGGATGGCGGCGCTGTTCGGTGCGGTCGTCCGGGCCCCGCTCACCGGGATGGTCGTCGTGATGGAGATGACCGCGACGACGACGGTCGCCCTCCCCATGCTGGCCGCAACGGCCGCCGCGGTGCTCGTCGCCCATCTGTCCGGGTCGCCGCCGGTCTACGACTCTCTTCGCGAGCGGATGCTCGCGAAACCGGCTGGACGAGAAGAGCCTCCCTCCGCTCCCTGAGAGCGAGCTTGCGAGCGTCACCCATGCTCCCTAATCCGGAAGAGCCACACACCCACTGGTCCCTGAGGTGCGAGGAGCGTGAGCCGCCGGGCCGAGCACGCGACGAAGGAGCGCGTCGAGGTCGACGAGCCACGAAGGGCCTGGTGAGACACGTTGCGAAGCCCTTCGTGGCTCGCTTCGCTCGCACCTCAGGGAGCGGAGGGGCTGTCGCTGTCGCTCTTCGCATCTCAGGGAGCAGGGGCCGCGCTTCGGATCAGGGAGCGGTGGGGGTGGCGCGGGTCCGGGAGTCCAGCGGCACGATGAGCGGGCCACCGGTGATCGGATCGGTCATGACGTGCGCCCGGAGGCCGAACGCCGCGTCGAGGGTCTCGGCGTCGATGACCTCGGCGGGCGAGCCGGTGGTGACGATGGCGCCGTTGCGCATGACGAACAGCGAATCGCTGTAGCGCGCGGCCAGATTGAGGTCGTGCAGCACCATGACGACGGTCTTGCCGTGCTCGTCGCGGAGGCGGCGGACCAGGTCGAGGACGTCGATGGAGTGTGCGAGGTCGAGGTAGGTGGTGGGCTCGTCGAGCAGTATGAGATCGGTGTCCTGCGCGAGCGTCAGCGCGATCCAGACCCGTTGCCGCTGACCGCCGGACAGGGCGTCGAGGGTGCGGTCGGCGAGGTCGAGGGTGTCGGTCATCTCCATCGCCAGCGCCACTGCCGCCTCGTCGGCCGCGCTGGCCTGCGCGAACCAGCGCTGGTGCGGATGACGTCCCCGCCCCACCAGATCGGCGACGGTGAGCCCTTCGGGCGCGATGGGATTCTGCGGCAGGATCGCCAGGGTGCGGGCGACCTGTTTGGGCCGGACCGAGGAGATGTCGTCGCCGTCGAGGTAGACCGCACCGGCCCGGGGTGGCAACAGCCGTGCAAGACAACGTAACAGCGTCGACTTGCCACATCCGTTGGAACCGATGATCGTCGTGACCTGACCGTCGGGGATGTCGATGTCGAGGCCGTCGATGACGATCCGTTCGTCGTAGCCGACGGTCAGTCCGACGCCCCGCAATCGGGCGGTGGTGGCAGGGGATTCGAGGGATGACGCGGTCATACGCTCGCCTTTCGGGACATGACGATCATCAGGTAGATCAGGAACGGGCCGCCGATCGCCGCGGTGACGATGCCGACCGGAAGGCCGCCCGGCAGAACCGTGCGCACCATCAGGTCGCCGCCCAGTACCAACGACGCACCGATGACACCGGACACGAGCGGCGTGGGCACGGCGGTACCGGCCAGCCGCAGCGCGATCTGCGGGGCCAGCAGCGCGACGAAAGCGATCGGCCCGGCCGCGGACACGCTCAGCGCGCTCACCAGAACCGCGGTCAGGAGCAGCGTCGTCGACACCGCGCCGGTCCGGACTCCGAGTCCGCGGGCGAGATCGGGTCCGAGGCTGAGCATTCCGATCTGGCGGGCCAGGACGACCACCACGACGATGCTCGCGACGACACCGGCGGCGACCGGCCACACGTTGGACCAGCCGACGTTGGACACCGACCCGACGATCCACACCTGCGCACGAGCAACATCCCGGATGTCGGCGCGCGAGAGGAGGAACTGGGTGAGCGCCTGCAGCAACCACGTCATCCCGACGCCGATCAGCACGAGCCGGAACGGGTTGATGCCGCTGTTGGCCTTGCGACCCGGCCAGGCGAGGACGTACATCGCGACCGCGGTGAGCAACCCGCCGATCATCGCCGCCGCCGGGACGCCGAGATCGCCCAGCCAGGCACCCCAGCTGGTGGTCGAGAACGCGATGGCGGTCACCGCCGCCACGCTCGCGCCGGCGGTGATGCCGAGCATGTCCGGTGTGGCCAGGGGATTCTGGGCGGTCAGCTGGGTCATCGAACCCGCAAGGCCCAGACCGAATCCCACCAGCAGCGCGACCAGCGCACGGGGCAGCGCGACGTCGAAGACCACCACGTTCTCGACGCGGGTGCCGCCGCCGAGCAGGATGCGGGCGACGTCGACGGGGGTCAGCGGGAAGTCGCTGACACCGACGCTCGTGAGGAACAGGACGACCGTGACGGCCGTGGACACGACCGCGACGGTGAGCATCCGTGGTCGGACCACCATCGACAGCGGTTCGACGGCGATCCGATAACCGCCGGGGTGCGGTGCGATCCGGCCCTTCGTCGTGGTTCCGGACGTGATGTCGGTCTTGATGGAGGTCGGCGGATTCACACGGTCCCCAATCTCTGTCGGCGGACCATGACGATGAGGAAGGGTGCGCCCACCAGTGCCAGCATGACGCCGACCTGCACTTCGCCGGGACGGGCGACGATCCGGCCGAGGATGTCGCATCCGACGAGCAGGATGGCGCCCAGCAGAGCGGAATACGGGATGATCCACCGATAGTCGGCGCCCACGAAGGCGCGGGCGATGTGCGGTACGACCAGGCCCAGGAACACGATCGGCCCGCATGCCGCGGTCGCCGCGCCGATGAGCAGCGTGATGGTCAGGACGCCGAGGGCGCGGATGAGCACGACACGGGAACCGAGGGCCTTGGTCATGTCGTCGCCCAGGCTCAGGACGTTCAGGAAGAAGCCGCTCGCCAGCGCGAGGACGAGGCCCACCGTGATGAACGGCAGGCTCGCCCAGAACACGTCGATGCCCCGACCCGCGGTGGAGCCGACGCTCCAGAAGCGCCACTGGTCCAGCGAATTGGTGTCGACGAGCACGATCGCGGACGTGATGGCGGTCAGCATCGCGGTCAGGCCGGTGCCGGCGAGAACCAGGGTCAGGGGACTCGAGCCGCTCAGCGACGATAACCCGAACACCACGGTGGCGGCGATGATCGCCCCGACGAGACCGAAGAACATGAACGCGATCGGGCTGGTGATGCCCAGCAGGTAGATGCCGCCGACGACCGCGCAGGCGGCACCCGCGTTGACGCCGAGCATGCCGGGATCGGCGATCGGGTTGCGGGTGTGGCCCTGGGTGATGGCACCGGCCGCGCCGATCGCGAGTCCGGCGGCGAGGCCGAGCAGAGTGCGCGGCACGCGCAGATCCCACACGATGCCGTCGACATCGGAATCCTTGGGCACCTGCGGCATCCGCAGGTTGACCAGCGCGTTCCAGATCTCTTCGACACCAGCGGTGAAGCTGGGCCAGATCTCGTCGAGCGGGACCGGCCGGGTGCCGAAGAGAACCGAGGCGACGACCAGCGCTGCGAGGACCGCCAGGAGCAGCGGGATTCCGAAAAGTCGGAGGGATCGGCGCACGAAGGTAAACCTTACCAACCTTCTTCGACGCGGCGTCGCGCGCAGCGTCGAGCGCCTTGGCGGGTGTCGTTCGTATAACGAATTGCCGACGAAACCTGAGGGAAGGCTGTGCGGGCGGTAACACTTCGCTCAGGCTGGGTCGATAGTCCCGGTGTCGGTGGGCATCTCGGGCCGACCGCAGCAAGACCGGTCGTCGGTGGGGTGGCGTGAACCGCTCCCACGACGGCGACGTCGGGAAACACAGTGTCGCCTACGAACGAGGAGGATCGATGAAATCGCTGAAACGGGCTCTCACAGGGGTTCTGGTCGCTGCAGGAATCGCCGGTGGATCGCTGGTGGGTGCCGCGCCGGCACAGGCCGCCGTTCCCAACCTCCAGATGACGGGCGGGGTCTACTGTCAGTTCGCAGCCCCTGGCACGCCGTGGAATCAGGCGTGGAGCATGACCCGGTTCATGCGCGTCACCGCGCGTGACGGCGATTTCCGTAACGTCACGCTGCAGGAGATCAACGGCGCGACGAAGTTCAAGTCGCTGCTGAAGAAGAACGAGTCGCTCACCATCAAGACCACCTGGTTCGGCTGCTTCCCGTCCTCCATCGCGGGATACGCGATCTCCGACTACGCCGAGAACCTGACCGACAACGCCGGTTTCTGGTGGAACGTCCGGCGCATCGACAACCCGTTGGACCGGTTCGGCACGGGCTCCTCCGCCTCGGCGGCAGCCCTGACCGGCGGTGGCACCGACGTCGAGGGTGTTCCGGCGATTCCCGGTCGATGACCCTCCTCTGAGGACGACGGGGATTCGCCACCACTGAACCATTCGCGCCGGGCGGCGTGCGGGGAGGACGCCCCCGCACCCGCCGGGCGCATGCGAAAGAGCGGCGACCGAGAGAACTCGGCCGCCGCTCTTATGGCTTCGACAGGCTCAGCCGGCGGGGGTGGGCTCAGCCGGCGGAGGGTGGGCTCAGCCGGCGGGAAGCGGGGTCATGCGGACGGGCGGGACACCTTGTCCGGCTCCGATGCGGCGAGCATGTCCTCGCGTTCGACGACTTTGACGCGTTCGCGGCCTTCGGCGGCGCCGAGGGCGCGTTCGTGTTCGTCGAGGCGGTACCAGCCGTCCCAGGTGGTGAACGGGATGTTCTTGGACTCGAGGAGTTCGACGATGGCGTCCTCACCGGGGTGGGCCGGTTCGAGCAGCGTGCCGGCTTCCATGTCCTTCAGGATGCAGTCGACGGTCTCGTTCGCGTCACCCTTGGTGTGGCCGATGAGGCCGACGGGGCCGCGTTTGACCCAGCCGGTGGTGTAGATACCGGTCAGCTGCTGTCCCTCGTCGAACACGCGTCCGGCCTCGTTCGGGATGACCCCGGCCTGGGAGTCGAACGGGATCTGCGGCAGGTTGTCCGAGAGGTAGCCGACCGCGCGGTAGACGGCTCCGACCTCCCAGTCGGTGGTCTTGCCGGTGGGCTTGACGTTGCCGGTGCCGTCGAGCTGGGTGCGCTCGGTGCGCAGACCGACGACCTTGCCGTCCTCGCCGAGGATTTCGGTGGGGCTTTCGAAGAAGTGCAGGAACAGCTTGTGGATCGCACCCTGCTTGGGCTCGCGGATCGCGTAGTTCTCGATGATCGTGGCGACCTGGTCGGTGATCTTCGACCCGCGGCGCGCGACGGCCGATCCCTCGTCGTAGTCGATGTCCTCGGGGTTGACGATGACCTCGATGTTGGGGGAGTGGTCGAGTTCCTTCAGTTCCAGCGGGGTGAACTTCGCCTGGGCGGGACCGCGGCGGCCGAACACGTGGACCTCGACGGCCTTGTTGGCCTTGAGTCCCTCGTAGACGTTGGCCGGGATCTCGGTGGGCAGCAGTTCGTCGCCGGTCTTGGCGAGCACGCGGGCGACGTCGAGGGCGACGTTGCCGACGCCGATGACCGCGACCTTCTCGGCCTCGAGGGGCCAGGTGCGGGGGAAGTCGGGGTGGCCGTCGTACCAGGCGACGAATTGGGCGGCGCCGTAGCTGCCGTCGAGGTCGATGCCGGGGATGTCGAGGGCGCGGTCGTCGGTGGCGCCGGTGGAGAAGATCACCGCGTCGTAGTGGGCGCGTAGTTCGTCGATGGTGATGTCGGTGCCGTAGTCGACGTTGCCGAGCAGGCGGACCTGGGGCTTGTCGAGGACCTTGTGCAGGGCGGTGATGATGCCCTTGATGCGCGGGTGGTCGGGTGCGACGCCGTACCGGATCAGACCGAACGGAGCGGGCATGCGCTCATACAGATCGATGCTGACCCCGCGGTCCTTGGCGGTGTCGGACTTCATCAACGCGTCGGCGGCGTAGATCCCGGCGGGACCGGCACCGACGATCGCAACCCGCAGCGGGCGGCTGTTGTCGCTCATGGAGTAGGTGTCTTCCGTTGCTCAGCACGCGAGGACAAGCAAATCTCGGTGACCCCCAGGTCCGCGCGTATGGATAAGGCCTATCCCTTCTACGGTAGGCGCTTGCTGTCCCCGACCAAAATCCGTCTGTGAGGTAACCCTCACTCGGCGGGCGTGCGGTGTCCGGCGGGTTCGGGCCCGCTACGCCTTGCCGGCGGCCGCGGCGATCGGTCCGACGGCCTGCTCGGCGACCCACGGGATCGTCAGGACCGTCGGCACCGACATCGCGCTGCCGACCTCCTGGGGCAGGTAGACGACCCGGCCCGACTGCGCGACCGCCAGCCGGTTGAACGCCGCGTTGGACTTGAGCTGGTCGTTGGACCCCTGCCAGTCGACGGCGACGACGACGTCGGCCGAGTCCAGCAGGTTCAGGCTCTCGGCCGGCAGGTCACCGTAGAAACCGCTGGTCACCGAAGGTTGCAGCGCGGGCGGGAAGGTGAGTCCGTAACCGGTGAGGGTCTGTCCGCGCCCGTCGCCGGGGCCGTAGATCGACACGCCGCCGGTGGGGCTGGCGGTGACCACGACCGCCGTCTTCCCGGCCAGCTGCGGGTTCTGCTCCCGCACGTTCGCGAGGAACTGCTCGGTCTCGGTCACCTTGCGATCGGCGAGTTCGGGCAGGCCGACGGCGGTACCGATCTGGCGGGTCTGCGCGTCCCACGGCACCTGCCACGGCTGGAACTGGGCGGGCCGCAGGATCGTCGGGGCGGTCTTGCTCAGCAGATCGAACTGGTCGCGGGTGGGATCGGCGCCGACGGCGGTGATGAGGTCGGGCTCGGTGGCCAGCGCCTTGGGGATCTCGTCGCCGAACGCGCCGGACGCGTTCGGCAGCACCACCGGGTCGGAGTCCGCAAGGAGTTCGGCGTTCCACGGCGCCGACGCCTGGTCGGGGTCGGCGAACGGGGCGATCGTGGTGGGGGTGACGCCGAGTGCGAGGAGGGTGTCGCCGTCACCCACGCCCATCGCGGCGACGCGCTTGGGTGCCTGGTCGACGGTCGCGGGGGCGTAGGCCTGCTGCACGGTGACCGGGATCGCGCCGGCCTCGGGCGCGGGGACCTGGGCCGTGCCGGAGTCGACCGTCTCGTCCGGCGGCGAACACGAGGTCACCACCAGGGCTGCCGCGAGCAGCCCGACGAGAAGGATGAGTGAACGGTGGGTGGAAGCGCGCATCCGGGTCCTCGCTGCTCGTTGCGGTCGGCGACGTCGTTCGCCGCGGAACTTAGGGCCACCTTACGCAGGACGTGTTCGATGTCGACGTCGTTCGGCGCTCCGCCTGGTGCGTCCGGGCTCCGACGACGCCGGTCTCAGCCGCCGCCGGGACGCTCGATAGACTGCCCGCCATGGCCGAAGCTGCAGGTGAGGGCGACCAGAAGCCCCCGTCGTGGAAGAACGCCTGGCCGTTCTTCGTCGCGGCCGGCGTCGTGGGACTCGTGGTGCTCGGCGTCGTGCTGTCGAATGTGACCCGTCCGGCCGAGGACCGGGCCGGCGACTCGGCTCAGGTCCAGTACGCGATCAACGACATCTACACCGCGCGCAACGGTCCGAACTTCGGCGAATACCGGGCGAACACCTGCGCGGCCGACGTCGAGGCGGCCGACTTCGTCTCCGAGGAACAGTTCCTCGCCGACAACCGGGAGTCGCTGCTCGCCAACGGTCACATCGAGATCCCGGAGATCACCGAGCTGGTGGTCGACGGTGACCGGGCGACCGCGAAGGTTCATTGGCACTATGACAAGACCCCCGATGACGTGAACGTCGTGGACACGATCGTGGTGCGCGAGAACGGCGAGTGGAAGGTGTGTTCCTCATGAGCTATGCCGGTGACCTGACCCCGCGCGAGGCGTGGGAGAAGCTCGAGAACAACCCGGATGCGGTGCTGGTCGACTGTCGCACGCAGGCGGAGTGGTCGTTCGTCGGCGTGCCCGACCTCGAGGTCCTGGGCAAGCGCGCGATCTTCGCCGAATGGACCACCTTCCCCGAGGGTCGCCGCAACGACGACTTCGTGGCGCAGCTGCGTGATTCCGGTGTCTCCGACGACCAGGAGGTCATCTTCATCTGCCGCTCGGGGCACCGGTCGATCGGCGCTGCGGAGGCCGCGACCGCCGACGGTATCGCGAAGGCATACAACGTGATCGACGGGTTCGAAGGCGCCCTCGACGAGAACGACCACCGCGGGACGTCGGGCTGGCGTGCCGAGAACCTGCCGTGGAGGCAATCGTGAGTTCTGATCTGCCCGTCAGTCGTGAACTGCCTGAAGGGCTCTCGGCTGACACGATCGCGGTTCGCGGCGGGCTGGCGCGTTCGGGTTTCCACGAGACGGCCGAGGCGCTCTATCTCACGAGCGGTTACGTCTACGACTCCGCCGAGGCCGCCGAGCGAGCCTTCACCGGCGAGGACGAACGATTCGTCTACTCGCGCTACGGAAATCCGACCGTCGAGATGTTCCAGGAGCGGTTGCGCCGTCTCGAGGGCGCGGAGGCGTGTTTCGCCACCGCGAGCGGCATGGCCGCAGTGTTCGTCGCGCTCGGTGCACTGTTGAAGGCCGGCGACCGTCTCGTCGCCGCCCGCAGCCTGTTCGGTTCCTGCTTCGTGGTCTGCAACGAGATCCTCCCGCGCTGGGGGATCGAGACCGAGTTCGTCGACGGCGAAGACCTCGAGCAGTGGGAGCGGGCCCTGTCCAAGCCCACCGACGCGGTGTTCTTCGAGACACCGTCGAACCCGATGCAGAGCCTCGTCGACGTCGTGAAGGTGTCCGAAATGGCGCACGCCGCGGGCGCACAGGTGGTGCTGGACAACGTCTTCGCCACCCCGCTGCTGCAGCGGGGTCTCGAACTCGGCGCCGACGTCATCGTCTACTCGGGCACCAAACACATCGACGGCCAGGGGCGCGTCATGGGTGGCGCGGTACTCGGGACCAAGGAGTACGTCGACGGTCCGGTGCAGCAACTCATGCGACATACCGGTCCCGCGTTGAGCCCGTTCAACGCCTGGACCCTCGTGAAGGGGCTGGAGACGATGCGTCTGCGCGTCGACGCCTCGGTGTCGTCGGCGCTGCGGATCGCCGAGTTCCTCGAGAGCGATCCGCGCGTGCGCTGGGTCAAATACCCCTTCCTGCAGTCACACCCGCAGTACGACTTGGCGAAGTCGCAGATGTCCGGCGGCGGCACGGTGGTGACCTTCGAGCTCAACGATCACGACGGCATCGACGGCAAGAAGCGCGCCTTCGAGGTCCTCAACGGCCTGCGGATCGTCGACATCTCCAACAATCTCGGAGATTCGAAGTCGCTGATCACGCATCCGGCGACCACCACTCATCGTGCGATGGGTCCCGAGGGACGCGCGGCGATCGGTCTGAGTGACTCGGTGGTGCGGCTGTCGGTCGGCCTCGAAGGGGTCGACGACCTGTTGGGCGATCTGGATCAGGCGCTCGGCTGACGCCCGCGCTCACGGCTCCCGTACCCGCTCAGCCGAATCCGTTGAGCGGGAATGCATCATGAGACGCGGCAGCTCAGCCGTTGCGACGATCCCAGGCCGCGCGCACCGGAGCGGGGATACGGCCCCTCGCGGGCACCTCGAGTCCCTCGGCCCGAGCCCAAGACCTGATCTCCGATGGTGTCGCGGGCGGCCCCTGCATGCTGTGCACAATGGTCTCGCTGCCGGCGGTGAGTCGCCACTCGTGTAGCGCGGCACCGAGCCAGCGGTACACCCATTCCTCGGCGAGCTTCCGGTTGTCGCAGAACACGATCGGCACGGTCGGAAACCGGACCTGTGCCTCGGCCGCTGCCTCGGCCAGCGCGGCGCCGCTGACGTATTCGCGCGTGAACAGCTTGCTGTACGAGGCTTCGACGACCACCGCGGCGCGGCGAAGTCCGGCGAGACCTGCCAGTTGGTAGGTGAGAGTTCCCTTCATGAGGCCGTTGCCGAGATCGTCGATCGACTTGCGTTCGACGGCGGCGATCACCTCGTCGTCGTTGACGATCGCATAGTCGCCGGCATCGAGGCGGTGTCGAGTGGTGGTCGCCTGCTGATGGCTGAAGGAGTAGGCGTACTTCTCGCCCGTGTCGACGACGATCTCGAGTGCCTGGCCGTGTGCCCGGGCGGTGGGGAGGGCGACGTTCGGACGCGCCTGCTTGGTGGTCTTGCGCGTCTGCCAGAAGATCATCTCCCGTCCTCGAGCGCGGGTGATGACGAATTGTGAGCGATTCTCCCTGGCCCGGGCGAGTACCAGGTCGATCGCCGCCCCGCGCCGCGTCACCGAACGTACTGCGAGTCGTTCGACGATCTGCGGTGTGGTCGGCCACTCCTCAGCGCGGTGGCAGTAGACCTTGCTGGTCCGCGGCCACGTCTCTCTCACCTTGAGGACAATGCCGTCGCTGCCGAGCGGGATACGTACGAGAAAGGGCAGCGAGGAGCCCTCTTCCGGGTTTCGGGCGATGATCAGATCGTCGGGCATCGAAGGTCAGCGTAACGGGCTGCGGTCGCCTGCGGTCGTGTTCGACCCCGAACCATCTCTGCTAATCGAGGCTGTCGATTCCGAACGCGTTCAGGACCGTCCGCAGCTTGAACGCCGTCTCCTCGAGTTCGCCCTGCGGGTCGGAGTGTTCGACGATACCGCCGCCGGCCCACGTCCGGAGGCTGCGACGATCGGCCTCGAGTTCGAGGCACCGGATGGTGACCATCCACTCCCCGTCGCCGGCGGCGTCGCACCAGCCGACCGCCCCCGCGTAGAAGCCGCGCTCACCCTCGACCTCGCGGATGATCTGCGCAGCAACATCACTCGGCGTGCCGCAGACCGCCGGGGTGGGGCCGAGCAGGAGTGCGAGATCGAGCGCAGTGGTCGCCGGGTCCCGAAGCCGCGCGCGGATCGGGGTGGCCAGATGCCAGACCTCCCCGGTCGACTGCAATTGCGGGGTCGACGGCGCGTCGACGTCGTCGCAGAGGTGTCCCAGCCGGTCTCGCAGGTGGTCGACGACGAAGGCGTGCTCGGCGAGGTCCTTTGCCGAGGAGAACAATCCGTCGGCAGCGGCGCGGTCGACGACCGGGTCGGGTGACCGCGGCGCCGATCCCGCGTACGGGTGGCAGGTGACGACGGAACCCGACTTGCGCAGCAACACTTCGGGACTCGCGCCCAACAGCCACGAACCCGAGCCGGTGGCCGCGCCGAGATCGACACCGAATGCGTTGTGTCCGGCATTGCCGCCCGCCAATGCGTCGAGAAGTCGCAGAGGCTCGACCTCGGCGTCGAGCACGATGTCGACGCTGCGGGCGAGGACGACCTTGCCGACGTCGCCGGCGACGATCCGCTTCACCGCGTGCGCGACCCGTTCGCGGTGCTCGTCGGCCGTGGGGTACAGGGTCGTCGACACCGGCGTGCGCGTCAGTGGCGGCCCGCCCGCCAGCGGCGCCGCGTCGACGTGCAGGACTTCGGGCACCACCAGCGCGGCGGGGTCGGCGAGGTCGAAGGGGATCGCGCCGGTCAGACCGTCGACGGTCCCGGCGCGCAGGGCGGCCGAGGCGGCGTCGACGTCGGTGAACGCACGGACCGCGCCCATGCCCCGCACGGTGCCGTGCGGGCGGGACAACACGAACACATCAGTCGCTGACACCCCTGACACGCTACAGGTAAGTGTGCCCTAACTTCCGATCACGTTGAGTGAAAATTGACACGTCCGCGCGAGATCGACGACCCTTGGTCGTAGGTCATGAGTGCCAGTGACAAGCCCCGGCTCGCTGGTCGGCAACCCTCCTTCGCGGTGGGGTGCTCCGGGTGACGACCCGGCCGCGTACCGACCGGACGCGGCAAGCGCGAATTGTCTGAGGAGTTTCCTGCCGTGACCGCTGTCCTGTCCGCACCCGCCGGTCGTCTGTCGCCAGCAGTCGACGTCCGCCTCGACGCCGCCCGGGAATCGGTGCGGCAGTTCGTCCGTGCGCGAGTCGACGACACCATCGTGTTCACCCGCGATCCCGCCGGTGCCCTCGACCTCGCGGCGCGCATCACTCCTGGCGACGTCGTCGTCCTCGACATCGGGTCGGGCGCCGACCTGCTGCGGTGGTGCGCACCACGGCATGGGCGCGACCGGGCGCGGTTCGTCCCGGCCTGCGAGACCATCGAGGACACCTTGGTCGCGCTGGAGACCGAGCTCGCCTCGGCGCCGGCATCGCTCCTGGTCGTGGCCGCAGTATCGGACATCACCGGCGAGGTGCTGCCGATCGGCCGGCTCGCCTCGCTCGCGCACCGGTCCGGGGCCCGCATCCTGGTCGACGCCGCGCAACTCGTCGGGCACCGGCCCGTCTCCGTCGTCAGCCACGGCATCGACTACCTGGCGTTCGGTGCACCGGGTCGGAAGACGGACGGCGCCGGCGTCCTCATCGGCCGTCGTGACTGGTTCGACGCCGCCGACGTCGACGTCTCGCCCGACGCCGACGGCGTTCCCGGGGCGATCGCGGTCGCCGAGGCGTGTCGGGTGCTCGCCGATCTCGGACCCGAGACGATCGGGCTGCACGAACGCCGCCTCGCCGAACGTCTCGACGCCGGCCTGGCCGCGATCGGCGGCTTCACGCCGCGGCGGATCTTCACCGATTCCACGGACCGCGCGGGGATCGCGGGCTACACCGTCGACGGCCTCGCACCGCCGGCCGATACGGTGCGCGCGAGTTTCGGAGCGGGCACCACCGTCGACGACATCGACCGGATTCTCGATGCATTCCGGGCGCGAACCGAACAGACCGACCGAACTCGACCAGGGGTGAACAGATGACCATCGAACTCGACGCACGTGCTGACCGCGGCACCGTGATCGCCGCACCGACTGCCACCCCGACGGCCCCGATCAGCATCGGACGTCCGGGATTCCAGATCGCGCTCGCGGGAGACGAACTCGCACAGACGTTTCCGATCGTGGTGCGGCGTGAGACCCTCCGCGAGGCGCAGCGCGCCCGCTCCCTGCTGCGGGCCGGCAGTCACGATCAGGCCAAGTTCGTGGTCGCACTCGAGGTGGAGGTGGCCGTCGCGCCGGACGCCGCGTCGGCGCGCGTGGCGGCTGCTGCGGCGGTGGACGCGTCGTCGGAGACGAGTTCGGGGACCATCCGCTACATCGGGACGACTCACGGACTGATCACACTGGTCCGCGACATCTACGCAGCCGAGGTCGCCGACGCCGTGATCCTCATCCCGATCGACGGCGCGGCCACCGAACGCCGCATCCGCGAACAGATCCTGCCGGTGCTCGCCGAGCAGCGGTACCGCGTGGCCTGACCCACTGCTGGTTGAGCCGGCACCGAGCGCAGCCGCCGGGCCGAGCAAGCGACGAAGGAGCGCGTCGAGGTCGAGGAGCCGAGTCGAAGCCACCTGGTGAACAGACAAGACCGCCGGCACCATCGCGAATGATGGTGCCGGCGGTCTCGTGTGCGGGAGAGATCAGCCGCGCGAGGGCTCGTTGGCCGCGTCGGGGTGCGCAGCGAGGCGATCGATGGCCTCCTGTGCGATCTTCTCGGCCTGGTCGCGGCCGACCCATCCGCCCGGGTCGACCTCCTTGCCCGGCTCGAGGTCCTTGTAGTGCTCGAAGAAGTGGGCGATGGGTCCCAGCTCGTATTCGGACACGTCGGAGATGTCCTTGATATGGTCCCAACGCACGTCCTTGGCGGGGACGCAGAGGAGCTTGTCGTCGCCACCGGCCTCGTCGGTCATGGTGTACATGCCGACGACCCGTGCGCGCACGATGATGCCGGGGAACACCGACTCGGGGAGCAGGACCATCGCGTCGAGCGGGTCGCCGTCCTCACCGAGGGTGCCGTCGATGTAGCCGTAGTCGGCCGGGTAGCCCATCGAGGTGTACAGGTAGCGGTCGAGGTAGACCTTGCCCGTCTCGTGGTCGACCTCGTACTTGTTGCGGCCACCTTTGGGGATCTCGATGGTCACATCGAATTCCACAGTTCCTCCTGGCAGTCTTGATCGGGGATGCCGCGCCGGGCCGAAACGCCCGCACGCTGCCCCAACGATACTGTTGGTCCGGCGACCTCGATGTTCGTACCCCTCGTTGTGCGTATGTCCGGGCCGTTCCATCGACCGTCAACCGCGAGAGACCCGGAGGCTTTGTGGGCGCATCCACCCGAAACGGCGGTCGTTCCGGTCGGAGACTCCTGTGGTGGACGATCACCGCGGTGGTGATCCTGGCCCTCGTCGCGACGGCCTCGGTGGTCATCGCGCTCCGGCTCGACCGGGAACCCGAACTGCCGCCGGGGGTTCCCCCGCAGCCCGCCGCGATCGCCGTCGACCCCCGGATCGACCCGGTGGTCGCCTCCGCGCCGGAGCCCACGCCGAGCGGTGTGTCGCGGGCCATCGCGCCGGCACTGCGGAATCCGGCGCTCGGCGAACTCACCGGCATGATCAGCGACTCGCTGACCGGCGCGGTCCTGTGGACCAGCAACCCCGAGCGTCCGCGGATCCCCGCGTCGAACGCCAAGATCCTGACCGCGGCTGCCGTGCTCGAAGCCGTGCCGCACGATCAGCGACTGACCACGACGGTGGTGGCCGGCAGCAACGGCCAGATCATCCTCCGAGGTGCGGGTGACCCGACCCTGTCCGCACAGCCCGCCGGCACCGACACCTTCTACACCGACCCCGGTCGCATCGCCGACCTGGCGCGGCAGATCGAGGACACCGAGATCCCGGTGACGTCGGTGGCCGTCGACCTGCGCGCGTTCTCGGGTCCGACGATGGACACCACCTGGGACCGCCGGGACATCCAGGGTGGCGACATCGCGCCGATCGAATCGCTGATGGTCGACGGCGCCCGGCTCGAACCGCTCGACGAGTACTCGCCGCGCACCGCGGCCCCGGGCATCATGGCCGGCGAGGCGCTGGCCGCGGCTCTCGGCGTCGAGGGTCCCGTCACGGAGGTGACCGGTTCCGGCGCACCCGCATCCGGGAACGACCGCGTCATCGCGAAGGTCCAGTCGGCGCCGCTGGTCACCCGGGTCAACGACATGCTGCGCTACAGCGACAACGTGCTCGCCGAGACGCTTGCCATCGAACTGTCGGTGCACCGGGGCGGGCCGCCGACGCACGCCGGCGGCGTCGAGGCGATCGAACAGGTGCTGTCGTCGATGTTCCCGGACCAGTGGGCGGGTACCACCTTGCACGACGCGTCGGGGATCTCGTACGCCAACCGCACCACGCCGGAACTGCTCGACGCCGTGATGACGGCCGCGAGCGGGCCCAGTCGGCCGGCGCTGCGCCCGATGCTCGACGGGCTGCCGATCGCCGGTGGCACCGGCACGCTCGCGGACCGGTTCGACGCCCCCGGCAACCCGGGCGCGGGCTGGGCCCGCGCCAAGACCGGAACACTCACCGGGGTCAGTTCGTTGACCGGCATAGTGCAGACAGTCGACGGCCGCGTGCTGTCGTTCGCCCTGATGTCCGGCGGCACCTCGCCGGCGGACGCGCGACCCGCCCTCGACGCCGTGGTGGGTCAACTGAGAGAGTGCGGGTGCCGATGACCACTTCAGGAACCGCCGGGTCGGACGTCACCGACGCCGGGACCACAGAGGTCGCCGAGACCGCCGACCGTCAACCGGGCATCGGGTCGCAGATCGACTGGTCGCTCGCGGCGTCGACCGCCAAACGTCTCGCCCGTCCCGGTCCCAAGACCACGGCCTACACCTACGAGGCGGCCCGTGCGGAACTGGCCGACGCCGCGACCCGGGCCGAAGCCCCGGTCCGTGAGGTCACCGGGCTCGCCGACGGCCTGCGCGTACCGACGACCCGGGTCCTCGACCGGGCCGGGTGGATCGACGCCGCGTCCCGGTCGATGCGCTCGATGCTCGGCTCCGACGAGTCGATCGATGCGGGATCGCCCGGACTCGGGGCCCGATTCGGCGGCCTCCAGGCCGGCGGATTGCTCGCCTTCCTCTCCACCGCGATCCTCGGCCAGTACGACCCGTTCACGCCCGACCCGGAGACCGGCGAACCGGGTGTGCTGATGGTGGTGACACCGAACATCATCAACGTCGAACGTCAGCTCAATGTGATCCCCTCGGACTTCCGCCTGTGGGTGTGCCTGCACGAGGTCACCCACCGGGTGCAGTTCTCGGCCAACCCGTGGCTGCGCGACTACATGCAGGACAACGTGGCCGTGCTGACCTCCGACGCCGGCGAGTCGACCACCGAGATCGTCACGCGGATGACCAAGGCGCTCAAGGGTTCCGACGGTCCGCGCGAAAAGGGTGTGATCGGGGCGATGCAACTGCTGCAGAGCCCGGAGCAGCACGCCGCCTTCCAACGCATGATGGTCCTGGGCACGCTGCTCGAGGGTCACGCCGACCACGTCATGGACGCCGTGGGTCCGGCGCATGTGCCGTCGGTGGCGAGCATCCGAGCCGCGTTCGACAAACGACGCACCGCTCCCCAGAACCCGGTCCAGCGACTCATCCGGGCGCTCATCGGGATGGACGCCAAGCTCGCGCAGTACATCCGCGGCAAGGCCTTCGTCGACGCGGTGGTCGAGGCCGTCGGGATGGAGCGGTTCAACGTCGTGTGGACCTCGCCGGACACGATGCCGCTGCCGAGCGAGATCGACGACCCGCAGGCATGGATTCAGCGGGTCTTGTGAGACGGGCGGTCGCGGAGTTCGCGGCCGCTCATCTCTCCGGGCCGCAGGTCTGTGTGGGCCTTTCCGGCGGACCGGACTCGCTCGCGCTGACCGCAGCCGCCGTCGGCGCGGGTCTGGACGTCACCGCGCTGATCGTCGACCACGGACTGCAGCCGGACTCTGCTCAGGTCGCCGCGGCGGCAGGAGACGTGGCGGGGAGTCTGGGTGCCCGCGTCCGGGTGCTCCCGGTGCGCGTCGGGCGGCGTGGCGGCCTCGAGGCCGGAGCCCGTGAGGCCAGGTATGCGGCGCTCGACGAGGCCCGCGCCGATCGGCCCGTCCTGCTCGGCCACACCGCCGACGACCAGGCCGAGACCGTGCTGCTCGGGTTGGCCCGCGGGTCCGGGTCCCGCTCGATCGCGGGCATGCGTGCGTGGAACGACCCCTGGGCCCGGCCGTTGCTCGGCGTCCGCCGACGGCAGACGCGGGCGGCCTGCACCGAACTCGGTCTCGCGCCCCATCGCGATCCGCACAACGACGATCCGCGGTTCACCCGTGTCCGACTGCGAACCGAGGTGCTGCCGCTGCTGGAGGAGGTTCTGCGCGGCGGGGTCGTCGACGCGCTGGGTCGCACCGCCGAGGGCCTGCGGGCCGACAACGACGCGCTGGACGAGTGGGCGGCCGGTGTCCTCGCCGGGGCCGGCCGAGACGAGGGGCTGGCGATCGCGCCGCTGCTCGCCGTGCCGCTCGCGGTCCGTACGCGTGTCCTGCGCGCCTGGCTGCTCGGCGTCGGCGCCACCGAACCGACGCACCGCGTCATCTCGGCCGTCGACGATCTGGTGGCGACCACCGGGAACGCGCGGTCGCAGGTGGCCATCGGCGGCGACCCCGAAGCACGACGCGTCGTCGTACGTGCCGGGGAAACACTGACGGTCCGCCTCACCGCAAGGTGAGACGGACCGTCGTGGAGACTCGGGCGATCAGCGACGCGGCGGGGTGAACGGCGAGTTGATCGTCTGGAAGTACTGGATACCTGCTCCGATCAGGGTACCGCCGCCTCCAAGTGCCAGGCCCACGATCCCGCCCGCTGCCGCGCCGACGGGAATACCGACGATAATGCAACCGATGGGGGTGAGTGTGACGGAGGTCAGGGCGCACCCGAGAACCCCACCCACGATGCCGCCCAAAATAGTTCCTACAAGCGACGAAATCGTCATGCCCGTACGCACCTGTGAGTAAAGCCTCTCCAGCGCCTGGTCGTCTCGCTCTTGGCGCGTTTGCGGCGCCGCTACCTGATGACGCGCCACCCCACGCAGCCTGTCAACCTCGGTTGCTGCCACAGGCGTCGCCCGAGCGGCGTCCCGCGAAGGTGTCAGCGTGACCGTATTTCCCGCGTTACGCGCGTCGATCGGGAACTGCTGGTACTCCTTGCGGTAGCTCAGTGGCATGCGAAACAGCTCGGTGCCGGCCAGGTCACGAATCGAGAGCGTGCCGTTAGCGGTGGTCACCGAAGCGTTGTGAACCTTGAGCGTGAGTGAATTGGCATTCCAAGACGCGTCGTAAGTCGATGCCGGGGCATTCTTCGGTGCTGCCTGCGCAAATCCGGCGAACGCCGTGATCGCGGCTGTGACCAGCGAAATGGTTGCGACGAGCAGTACTCGCGCACGGGCACGCGGGGCAGTCGCGTGATGCCGTTTGAGTGACATGTAGTGGGGTCTTTCCGCTAGAAGCATGGGAGGGACCGGGCTGAATCTATTTCCTTGAGCTAAAGAAACTTAATGGCCCGGTAGCCCACTGGACACAGTTACGTTTACAGAGCACGCCAGTAAATATTGTGAAGATGTTCCTTCAGTGATCAATGGTGCCATTTGTTATGGCAATGTGACTAATCGACCGAAACCTACTCGGCGGAATGGTCCAAACGACGGACACCGTTCGTCGCGTGTTCGCAGGTTTCGGTGTCCGGGGTACGGGAGCACGCAAGGGGCCGGCATGCGAAGCTGGGACCGTGCAGTTTGCCGATCCGTATGCCGCCGACATCGACGCTGTCCTGATCACCGAGGACGAGATCAAACAGCGCACCGCCGAACTCGCCCAGTCCGTGGCGTCGCGCTACGCCGACATCGAAGAGGATCTGGTTCTCATCGGTGTCCTCAAGGGCGCGATCATGTTCATGACCGACTTCGCCCGGTCGCTGCCGATCCCGTCGCAGATGGAGTTCATGGCGGTCTCGAGTTACGGGTCGTCGACCTCGTCCTCGGGTGTGGTCCGCATCCTCAAGGACCTCGACCGCGACATCGAGGGACGCGACGTGCTGATCGTCGAGGACATCATCGACTCCGGTCTGACGCTGTCCTGGCTCATGAAGAATCTCGCCACACGGTCGCCACGCAGCCTGGAGGTGTGCGCTCTGTTGCGCAAGCCGGACGCCGTGCGTTCCACCATCCGGGTCGCCGACGTCGGGTTCGACATCCCCAACGAGTTCGTCGTCGGATACGGCCTCGACTACGCGGAGCGATACCGCGACCTTCCCTACATCGGACGACTGAAGCCGTCGGTGTACACGCACTGATCCATCGCCGGCGCATGACGCGGCGCCCGCGTGTCCGACCTGCGAGGGAACGGTTTCACCAGCGCGATCGTTGACCGGTAGCCTCAATGTGTACGTCGACGGGAAGGACATGGGAACGGCGTCGGCACCGGGACTCGATCCCGTGAGCCCGCACGACCCCCACCAACTGGCATGAACCGTAAGACAGTCTTCCGCAACCTCGCCATCCTGGCGCTCATCCTGCTCGCCCTGTGGGGCTGGAGCGTGATGAGCGACTCCGGCCGGGAGTACCGCGGCGTCGACACCTCTGTCGCACTGCAGCAACTCAACGACAAGAACACCAAGTTCATCAGCATCGACGACCGCGAGCAGCAGCTGCGCATCGAGCTGAACACCCCGATCAAGGTCAACGACGCCGACGCCGACAAGATCAGCGCCAAGTACCCGGCGCAGGCGGGGGACCAGGTCTTCGAGGCCGTCCAGGGCACCGGCGCCCCGTACACGACCAACGTCAACGAGCAGTCCGTCCTGTGGCAGATCCTCATCTTCGTGCTGCCGATGATCCTGCTGTTCGGTCTGTTCTTCTTCGTGATGAGCCGTATGCAGGGCGGTGGCCGCGGCGGCGTGATGGGCTTCGGCAAGTCGAAGGCCAAGCAGCTCACCAAGGACATGCCGAAGACGACCTTCGCCGACGTCGCGGGCGCCGACGAGGCCGTCGAAGAGCTCTACGAGATCAAGGACTTCCTGCAGAACCCGACGCGGTATCAGGCGCTGGGCGCCAAGATCCCGCGCGGTGTGCTGCTCTTCGGCCCTCCCGGAACCGGCAAGACGCTGCTGGCCCGCGCGGTGGCCGGCGAGGCGGGCGTCCCGTTCTTCACGATCTCCGGTTCGGACTTCGTCGAGATGTTCGTCGGCGTCGGCGCGTCGCGTGTGCGTGACCTGTTCGAGCAGGCCAAGAACAACAGTCCGTGCATCATCTTCGTCGACGAGATCGACGCCGTCGGCCGGCAGCGCGGCGCGGGTCTCGGCGGTGGTCACGACGAGCGTGAGCAGACGCTCAACCAGCTCCTCGTCGAGATGGACGGGTTCGGCGACCGCTCGGGCATCATCCTGATCGCGGCCACCAACCGGCCCGACATCCTCGATCCGGCACTGCTGCGCCCCGGCCGATTCGACCGGCAGATCCCGGTCGGCAACCCCGACATGGCCGGTCGCCGGGCCATCCTCAAGGTCCACGCCAAGGGCAAGCCGATCGACTCCGACGCCGATCTCGACGGTCTGGCCAAGCGCACGCCCGGCATGTCCGGAGCGGATCTGGCCAACGTCGTCAACGAGGCGGCGCTGCTCACCGCACGGGAGAACAAGCAGACGATCACCGCCGAGGCCCTCGAAGAGGCGGTCGACCGGGTCATCGGCGGTCCGCGCCGCAAGTCCCGGATCATCAGCGAACACGAGCGCAAGGTCGTGGCCTATCACGAGGGCGGCCATACCCTCGCCGCCTGGGCGATGCCCGACCTGGACCCGATCTACAAGGTCACGATCCTGGCGCGCGGGCGCACCGGCGGCCACGCGCTCGCCGTCCCCGAGCAGGACAAGGACCTGATGACCCGCTCGGAGATGATCGCGCGGCTGGTGATGGCGATGGGCGGCCGTGCCGCCGAGGAACTGGTCTTCCACGAGCCGACGACCGGCGCGTCGTCGGACATCGACCAGGCGACGAAGATCGCGCGTGCGATGGTCACCGAGTACGGCATGAGTTCGAAGTTGGGTGCGGTGCGCTACGGCCAGGACCAGGGCGATCCGTTCCTCGGCCGGTCCATGGGCTCGCACACCGACTACTCCGCGGAAATCGCGAGCGAGATCGACGACGAGGTGCGCCGGCTCATCGAGGCCGCGCACACCGAGGCGTGGGCCATCCTGACCGAGTACCGGGACACCCTGGACGTGCTCGCGACGCAGCTCCTCGAGAAGGAGACGCTGACCCGCAAGGACCTCGAGAAGATCTTCGCCGACGTCGACAAGCGTCCGCGGATCACCGCGTTCAACGACTTCGGCGAACGCACTCCGAGTGACAAACCGCCGGTGAAGACGCCGGGAGAGCTGGCGATCGAACGCGGTGAGCCGTGGCCGCCGCCGGAGCAGGCCAAGATCCCCGAGCCGGTGGGTGCCGGTTATCCCGGTGGGCCGCAGGTCCCCGGCCAGGTGCCGAACTACCCGCCGATGTATCCCGAGCCGGGTGGTCCGACACCCCCGACGCTGGGCAATCCGGAACCGCGGTACCCCGACCACGGATATCCGCCGGCCGATCCCGGCCCCCACTATCCGAATCCCCAGTATCCGAACCCCCAGTACCCGAACCCGAACTACCCCAACCCGCAGTATCCGGACCCGGGCAACGGCCGGACGGCACCCGGGTCGGGCGGGCCGTACGGGGGCGGCACGCGTCCGGATTACGGCGCGCCGCGCGATTGGTCCGCACCCGGTTGGCCGCCCGAGCCCGACCCGCGGTCGGGTCGCAACGGCGACACGAACGGCTGGGGTCATCGCGCCGGTGACGACGACTCGCGTCCGAGTTCGTAAAGTGGCCGGATGAGTATCAGCGAGCGGCGGGACGCCGTACTCGAGGGACCCCGGTCCGACTTCGACCAGGCACGCGCCGAAGCCGCGGTCCGCGAGTTGCTGCTCGCCGTCGGCGAGGACCCGGATCGGGAGGGTCTGATCCGGACGCCCACGCGGGTGGCGAACGCCTACCGGGAGATGTTCGCCGGCCTGTACACCGAGCCCGACGAGGTCCTCGCCACGACGTTCGACGAGGACCACGACGAGCTGGTGCTGGTGAAGGACATCCCGATGTACTCCACCTGCGAGCATCACCTGGTGTCGTTCCACGGTGTCGCCCACGTCGGCTACATCCCCGGCGCCTCGGGCCGGGTGACCGGGCTGTCCAAGTTGGCGCGCCTGGTCGACCTGTACGCGAAGCGTCCGCAGGTCCAGGAGCGGCTCACCAGCCAGATCGCCGACGCGATGATGCGCAGACTCGAGCCCCGCGGGGTGATCGTGGTGATCGAGGCCGAGCACCTGTGCATGGCCATGCGCGGTATCCGCAAACCCGGCGCGACGACCACCACGTCGGCGGTGCGCGGCATCTTCAAGACCAGTGCGGTGTCCCGCGGCGAAGCCCTCGACCTGATCACCCGGTGACGCAGGCGCACGCAGTCCCCGCCGGCGGCGGTGTGCACCGGACTCTCGTGATGGGCGTCCTCAACGTCACCGCCGACTCCTTCTCCGACGGCGGCCGCTACCTCGACGCCGATGCGGCCATCGCGCATGGGCTCGAACTCATCGAGCAGGGTGCCGACCTCATCGACGTCGGTGGCGAATCGACCCGGCCCGGCGCGGTCCGGGTCGACCCCGGTCTCGAGGCGGAGCGCGTGGTCCCGGTGATCGGCGAACTCGCCGCGCGCGGGGTGACCGTGTCGGTCGACACGATGCGCGCCCCGGTCGCGGCCGCCGCGATCCGGGCCGGCGCCGCGATCGTCAACGACGTGTCCGGCGGGCGTGCCGACGCCGACATGGCGCGGGTCGTCGCGGACGCGGGATTGCCGTGGATCCTGATGCACTGGCGCCCGGCCGGGGACAGCACGGACCGGCGGTTCACGCACCGCAGTGGAGACGTCGACGGGTACCGGGACGTGGTCGCCGAGGTGAGTGGGGAACTGCTGGCCCAGGTCGACGCGGCGGTGTCGGCCGGCGTCGACGCCGACCGCCTCATCCTGGATCCGGGGCTGGGCTTCGCCAAGACCGCCGAGCACAACTGGGCCCTGCTCCACGCATTGCCCACCATCACCGGGCTCGGCTTCCCGGTGCTGGTCGGAGCCTCCCGCAAACGCTTCCTCGGGTCGCTGCTGCGTCGCGACGGTGCGGATCGGCCGCCCGCCGGACGCGATGTCGCCACCGCGTCGGTCTCGGCGCTGTCCGCCGCCGCGGGCGCGTGGGGGGTGCGCGTCCACGACGTCGCGAGCAGTCGCGACGCGGTCGCGGTCGCGGCGGCCTGGCGCAACGGCGGTTCCCGAACCTCGTCCTCGGTAGGAGACTCGAATGGCTGACCGGATCGAACTGCGCGGCCTCAAGGTGCGCGGCAATCACGGTGTGTTCGACCATGAACGGGTCGACGGCCAGGACTTCTACATCGACGTCGTGCTCTGGGTGGACCTACGGGCCGCCGGCGAGTCCGACGACCTCGCCGACACCGTCGACTACGGCGCGCTCGCGCAGCAGGTCGCCGGCATCGTCGGGGGCGAACCGCGCAACCTCATCGAGAAGGTGGGGGCCGAGGTCGCGGAGTCGATCATGACCGACGAGCGCATCGATGCCTGCGAGGTGACCGTGCACAAGCCGTCGGCGCCGATCCCACTGACCTTCGACGACGTCGCGGTGGTGACCAGACGTTCCCGCGAGGGGACGCGATGAGCCGCGCGGTGCTCTCGGCCGGTTCCAACATCGGTGACCCGACCGCGCACCTGCGTTCGGTCGTCGAGGCTTTCGCCGACGACCTGGTCGCGGTGTCCGCGGTCTATTCGACGCCGCCGTTGGGCGGGGTCGAGCAGGAGGACTTCCGCAACATCACGCTCGTCGTCGACGGCCCGCATGATGCGCGCGGGTGGCTCGAGCGCGGATTCGAACTCGAGCGGGCGGCCGAACGGACGCGCGAGATCCGCTGGGGGCCGAGAACTCTCGACGTCGACGTCGTCACCGTGTCCGAGTCCGGCCAGGTCGTCGTGTCCGGGGACCCGGACCTGACACTGCCCCATCCCCGTGCCGCGCAACGGGCTTTCGTCCTCGTCCCGTGGCTCGAGATCGAACCCGATGCCACCCTCTGGACCCCGGACGGGGCGCGCGCGGTGTCCGATCTCGTGGCCGGGCTCGACGCCGCAGAGCGGGACGCGGTGCGTCCGGTCGGCCGCCTGACCGGGGTCGACTCGTGACCGCGCCGGACCCGCGCCGGCCGGATCAGGACGACGAAGAAACCGGTCTCGGTCCCACCCGGGTCCGCGATCTCGCCGTCATCGCAGCGGTCACGGCGATCGTCGCGTGGATCCTGGTGCGGTACAACTACTCCGATTTCCCGCCGCTGCCGTTGCTCGCCGGTGTGGTGCTGTATGTGCTTGCCGCACTCGAGATCGTCAGCGCCTTCGTCGTCCGTTCCCGGGTCGATTCGCGGGATGTCGGTCGCGCGCGGGGACAACTCCATCCACTCACGGCCGCGCGAGTGCTGGCCCTGGCCAAGGCTTCTGCGATCCTCGGCGCGATCGCCGTCGGGGTGTGGCTGGGTCTGCTGGCCTTCCTGCTCGGCCAACACGATCTGGCCGCTGCCGACCACGACCGGCCGGGCGCGATCGTCGGACTGATCGGCGGGGTGGTCCTCGTCGGTGCCGCGCTGTGGCTCGAATACTGCTGCCGAGCACCCGACGATCCGTCCGCCGTCGGCGGTCCGTGAGGGTCGGGGCGAGTGTCGGACGCCCCGCGCACTCGTCGCCTAACATGTCGACTATCGGAGAAACTCCGCACCCGCCTGCGGTCCGAATGCACTCACAGCGGGTAAATTCACGATCATGACGACCTCGAACGGCCGTGCCGCCGACTCGCGCCGCTCGAGTCGGTCGACGGCTCAGTGGTTGCTCGGCCTCTTGATCGTGCTCGCACTGATCGCCAGCATCCTGATGGTCTTCACCGACAGGCTGTCGATCACCGGCTCGCTGGCGGTCATCGCGGCGTTGTGGGCAGCCGTCATCGGCGCGATCCTGGTGACGAAGTTCCGCCGGCAGGCCGAGAGCGCCGAGGCGAAGAGCCGGGACCTCCGGTTGGTCTACGAACTGCAGCTGGAACGCGAGATCGCCGCGCGTCGGCAGTACGAACTCGACGTCGAGACGACCATTCGCAAAGAGGTCACCGCCGAGTCGAACGAAGAACTCTCCGAGCTCAAGGCCCAGGTGCTGGCGTTGCGTTCCAGCCTGGAGATGCTCCTCGGTGAACCGCTGCCGGATCAGCGGGTCGCCCTGTCGAGTGAGAAGATGCGCGAACTGGCCTCGGGCCTGAACGACGAATCACGCGCGGGTCGTCGATCTGGTGCACCCTACGGCGGTGGCTTCTCCGGTGACCTCGGTGGCGTGTCCTCCTATGGCGCCACCTACGCCGACGACGGGGTGCTCGCCGCGCGCGACTTCGCGGCGACGGCTCCGACCGCGGACGACGGCAGGCATAAGGGACCGGTCGATCCCAACGAGATGACCGAAGTGATCCCGGTCGTCACCGACGACCCGATCTCGGGCCGCATCGCCACCGAGGTATCGCCCGATGAGCCCGCGGCGACGAGCGCGCCGGCCGAACCCGCTGCCGCGACGGGGACGTCCGATGCGGACGTCTCCGACGCCGAGATCGTCGACACCGATCACCCCGGCCGCACGGAAGCCTCCGCCGGCGCCGAGACCTCGTCTGCGGACGGTGCGTCGACCGGCGCCGGAGAGTCCGCGTCAGTGCCGTTCTCCGGGGGCTTCTACCTCGGGAACGACACCGACGCGGCGGATACCCGAGGCCCGGGATCGCAGTCGCCGGTCGCGGACGCGAATCAACCGCTCTACACCGACGACACCCCGACCGACGAATGGTCGACCCGGGCGGCGTCGGGCGAAGCACCCGAGAGCGACGAGACCCCGGGCGTCGCGGATGCTTCCGACGACGTGGAGCCCCCGCCCTTCCTCGGGTCCGCTGGACGACACGAGAATCAGCCGGGCGGTCGGCCCGCGGAGTCCTTCGGCGGTGGTCGTCGACGCCGTGCGGTTGCCGACGACGCGGAATCGGCACACTCGGCGGGGTTGCCCGTCTCCGAACTCCTGAGCCAGCTGCGGTCACAGACGGAGTCCACCGGCGGCGGACGGCGCCGACGGAACGGCTGATCCGCCCGGCCGCTTGCGACGCTGCCGGGTCGCGGTCCGATGCCCCTGTCATCCGTCCGGGTGCATCTGCGGCGTCGCCGCGGATTCGCCGATACGAGTTGGACGATCGCCCTAGTATTCCCGTATGAGCGAGACGCTCGCGGGTGGGGAGTTCGGTCTCGGGCCGGGGTCCGATCCGTCGATGGCCGCGATCCGCCATACCGAGCGCGGGAACGCGGTCAAGCAGTCGCTGGTGAGCACCGCGGTGTTCCTGCCGGTCATCGCGTGGTGGCCGACGGTGTTGTGGCTCTTCACCTTCGACCCGCTCGACGGCACCCCGTTCCCCGAGTACCACGCGAACCTCCAGGCCAACGGTCCCGAGGCGAGCCTGTTGCTCATCTGGTCGCTGACGGCTTTGATGCCGCTGTACATGGTTCTCGTGCTGGGGATCTGGGCTCGTAACCCGATGCGGTCGGGGATCGCGGTGGTGATCGGCGCGGTCGGGGCACTCGGATTCTGGGGTGGTCAGGTCCCGGTCCTGGTGCGATCGGGAGACTACCCCGTGCTCACGTTCTGTTCGGAGCACATGCCCGCCTTCGTCGTGATGCTGATCGTGGCGTGGTCGGTCGCGCGTCGACGTGGATTCTGGTGGGTGCTGGCCATTCCGGTCATCATGCTGCTGGCGATCAACGCGTACGAGGGCTGGGCGTCGAACCCGGTCGACGCGATCGTCGACGGCACCGGGAGACTCCTCGACGTCCCGGCCTCGCAGGTACTGGACCCGTTCTCGCCGAGATTCCGTTCACCGTTCGACGACGTGGTCGACATCGTGGCGGGCATCCTGACCCTGTGGGTGGTCGACGCCGTGTTCGGCGCGTTGTCCAGGCAGGCGCGTGAGCCGCAGAAGTCCCGGCCAGGGAGCTGGCGCTGACGAAATCCGTTGGCACGACGTCGAAGTCAGAACTGCATCGCCACGGCGCGTCCGACGGTGAACGCGATGAACCCCAGGCTCAGCACGACGCCCAAGACGCACAGCACGCGGGCGAACCGCCCGGCCGAACCCGGCTGACCACGGCCGGCGAGATACCAGCCGGCCACGCCGACCGGCAGGCCCAGTCCACCGACGACGCTCAACGGGATCGCCGCCACACCGCATGCGAGCGACGCGGTGGTCCGCCGGGTCGCACCCGGGCCGGGCCGAGGTGGGTCCAGCACCGGTAGATCGCGCGAGGCGCGGACCGTCGACGACCCGGGATCATGCTGGGGGACAGCGTGTCCGGGGAGTCCGGAGTATGCCGTCGCGCCCCGTGCGATGGTGGGCCGAGAGCCGTCGTCCCCCGGCCGGGTGGCACCGGCGACCGGGATCGCAGCAGTGGGTGCGAAGGCGGTCGGGGGCAGCGCCGGCGGTGCGGGTCGGGACATCGGTGGACCGGACATCGGTGCCGCCGCGGCGTGGCCGCGCACGGTGCGCTCCGGCCGCGGTGGCGCCGGGGCGAAGACCGTCGAGTCGATCGCCGAACGGAGCTCGGCGGCAAAGGCGCCCGCCGACGACGGACGGTCTGTCCGGTTCTTCGCGAGACCGGAGCGCACCACGTCGGACACCGCCCTCGGCACGTCGGGACGGAGGTCGGCCAGCTCCGGGGGCGGGGTGCTGAGGTGGTGGTGGATCATCATGGCGGGGGTCCGTGCGGTGAACGGCACTGTGCCCGCGATCAATTCGAAGACGCTGCAGGCCAGTGAGTAGACGTCGCTGCGGGCATCGAGGGTCTCGGCCGAGAGCTGTTCGGGTGACGAATAGGGGAATGAGCCGATGACGAGATCCGTCGAGGTGAGCGAGGTGGCACCACCGTCGGTCGGGCGCGCTATCCCGAAGTCCGCCAGCCGGATACGCCGACGCGTGACGTGCTGGGGGAGTCGCGGATCGGACTCCCCGGGGCTGATCAGGATGTTCGCCGGTTTGACGTCGCGGTGGAGCAGTCCGGAGCGGTGCGCGTGATCGAGCGCCGCGCCGATCGCGTCGCCCACGGCCGCGACGTCGGCGAGCGGGAGCCCGCCGGGGCTGGTGGCGAGCAATGCCGCGGCGTCCGTGCCGGGCACGTACTGCATCGAGATCCAGAGTCGTCCGTCCACTTCGCCCCGGTCGTAGACACTGACGATGCACGGGTGGTCCAGCTGGGCGGCGAGGTCGGCCTCGCGGGTGAACCGGGCTCGGAAGATCGGATCGTTCGACACCTGCTCGGCGAGGACCTTGATCACGTCATGGCGCGGGAGCCGGGGATGGCGGACGAGGTACACCTCACCCATCCCGCCCGCACCGATCCTGCGCACGACCCGGTAACCGGCGAACTCTGTGCCCGGTTCCAAGCTCATGGGCGGGACCTTCGTGTGCGCGGGTGTGTCGATGTCGTCCGGGCCGGCAATCCTGGGCGGACTGCGGCTGTCTCAGACTACGCCGCGTCGGCGCAGGTCACCGGTGGTTCGGTGGATCGGTCGGCACGACCGGCGGATCGACCGGCCGCCCACGAGGTGACACCTGTCACAGACGTTGGCACCGGCCGCGGTGTCGGACCTACTCTTGCTCTGCAACGTCTGGTACCCGTGCCGACCCCGCCGCGATGAGTCCGCTCATGCGACGGAAGTGTCGGCGGAGGCGGGACTGGAACGACACTCTGGAGGACAGCGGTGACCTCACCGAGCGGTGATGCCGGTATGCCGTCTGCACGGCGAACCGGTGGCGACGACGCCTTCGGCGATGGCTCGCACCTCCGTTCCGGTCTCACCGAACCTTTTCCCGGCATGACGAATCTGCCGACGCCCGCTCGCCTCACCGTCGGCCTCGTGTCCGCCGGCCGCGTCGGGACGGCTCTGGGCGAGGCGCTGGAGAAGGCCGGGCACGTGGTCGGAGCCGTGGTGGCGCGGTCGCCCGAGTCCCGGGCCCGCGCGGTGAGTCGACTCCCCGATTCCGAGGTCCTCGACCTCGACGCGGTCGTCGCGCGATCCGAGTTGCTGCTGGTCAGCGTGCCCGACTCCGAGCTCGCCGCCGTGGTCGACGAGATCGCGGCGTCCGACTCGCTCCGTCCGGGGACGATCGTCGCGCACACCGCGGGCGCGCACGGGGTGGCCGTGCTGCAACCGCTGACCGACCGCGGTGCACTCGGGATCGCACTGCATCCGGCGATGACGTTCGTGGGTTCGGAGGACGACACCGCGCGCCTCACCAACGCCTGTTTCGCCATCACCGCCGCCGATGCGGTCGGCGAGGCCATCGCGTCGTCGCTGGTGCTGGAGATGGGCGGTGACCCGGTCCGGATCGCCGAAGCCGATCGCACGCTCTACCACGCCGCGCTGGCCCACGGCGCCAACCACCTGATCGCCTTGATCTCCGACGCGGTCCTCGCACTCAACGCCGCCATCGACCACTCCGGCCGCGACACCGCGACCGTCGACGGACACGGTAACCGCCTCGCCGAACGCATCCTCGGGCCGTTGGCCGCGGCGTCGCTGCGGAATGTGCTGGAACTCGGCCCGTCTGCGCTGACCGGGCCCGTCGCCCGCGGTGACGCGCCCGCGGTCGCCCGACACCTGGCGGCGCTGCGCACCGTCCCCGCCGGCCCGGGACCGCACGGCATCGCCGAGGCATATCGCACACTCGCCCGGCGCGCCGCGGACCACAGCCACGCACCGCAGGCGTTGATCGACGCATTGGAGGACCGATGACATCAAGCGGAGGAGACGGCGTGAGCGGCCCGTCCGACGCACAGCCCACCTACTCGGCCGGCAAGATGACCGTGCATCGAGAGCCGTCGTCGCTGAGCCGCGTCACCCGTGCGCTGCGGGCCGCGGGCAAACGTGTCGTGCTCGTCCCGACCATGGGTGCCCTGCACGCCGGCCATCTGCAGCTCGTCCGGGCCGCCAAGGCGAAGGGCAACACCGTGGTGGTGGTGTCCATCTTCGTCAACCCGTTGCAGTTCGGCGCCGGCGAGGACCTCGACGCCTACCCGCGCACCCTCGACGCCGACCTCGCGCTCCTCGAGCCGCTGGGCGTCGAGCTGGTGTTCGCGCCGTCCGCGTCGTCGATGTACCCGAACGGCCCGCGGACGACGGTGCACCCGGGCGAGGCGGGCCGAATCCTCGACGGGATCTCGCGGCCGACACACTTCGCCGGAATGCTGACGGTGGTCCTCAAGCTGCTCAACATCGTCGGACCCAATGCGGCGTTCTTCGGTGAGAAGGACTATCAGCAGCTGGTGCTCATCAAGCAGATGGTGACCGACCTGAACCTCGACGTCGACATCGTCGGCGTCCCGACCGTCCGCGAGTCCGACGGGCTGGCAATGTCGTCACGCAACCGCTACCTCACCCCGGAGCAGCGGGAGCTGGCGACGACGCTCTCGGCGTCGCTCGTCGCGGGGGCCCACGCGGCCGAAGGCGGACGCGAAGCCATCCTCGCCGCCGCACGGTCGGTGCTCGCCACGGTCCCGGAGATCGAGGTCGACTACCTGGACCTGCGCGGGCGTCAGCTCGAGGAACCACCGGAGAAGGGCGCGGGACGGCTGCTCGTCGCCGCCCGGCTCGGCGGCGCACGCCTGATCGACAACGTCGGCGTGACGGTCGGCGGCGTCGCCGCGCTCGAAGAAGAAATCGCCTGGACCAACGCCACCACAACCACGACAGAGGGACGATGACCATGTTGCGCACCATGATGACCTCGAAGATCCACCGCGCCACCGTGACCCAGGCCGACCTGCACTACGTCGGCTCGGTGACCATCGACTCCGATCTGCTCGACGCCGCGGGCCTGCTCGAGGGTGAGCAGGTCACGATCGTCGACATCGACAACGGCGCCCGGCTGGTGACCTACGCGATCGCCGGCGAGCGTGGCAGCGGTGTCATCGGGATCAACGGTGCGGCTGCGCATCTCGTCCACCCGGGCGATCTCGTCATCATCATCGCCTACAGCATGCTCGATGCGGCCGAGCTGCGTGAGTACTCGCCGAACGTGGTGTTCGTCGACGCGCAGAACCGCATCGTGACCACGGGCGACGATCCGGCCGACGTACCCGCGGGGTCGGGCCTGCTCGACCCGCGTCACCTCGACGGTCCGATCTTCGCCGACGCCTCGCTCTGACGCGGCGACGACCTTCGATGCTGCTCACCGTCGACGTCGGCAACACCAACATCCATCTCGGCGTGTACGCCGGGGTCGGGGACCATGCACGGCTGGTGCGGGACTGGCGCATCCACACCGACCCGCACTACACGGCAGACGAATTGGCCTGGGCGTTCCGCGGCATGCTCGGCGACGACATCGACCAGGTCACCGGTGTGAGCGCGTTGTCGACGGTGCCGTCGCTCCTCCGTGAACTCCGGGTCATGGTGCCGCGCTATTTCGGCAACGGTCCCCATGTCCTGCTCGAACCGGGGGTACGCACGGGAGTTCCGCTCCTGGTCGACAACCCCAAGGAGGTCGGCACCGACCGGGTCGCCAATTGTCTGGCCGCCCATCACGAATTCGGCGGCCCCTGCATCGTGGTGGCGTTCGGCACCGCGACGGTCGTCGACGCGGTCTCGGCGTCGGGCGAGTTCCTCGGCGGGGCGATCGCACCCGGGGTGAACCTCGCCGTCGAGGCGCTGTCCGAACACACGGTCACCGTTCGGAAGGTCGAGTTGATGCCGCCGCGCGGTGTGCTCGGCAAGAACACCGTCGAGGCGTTGCAGTCGGGCATCCTCTACGGCTTCGCCGGTCAGGTGGACGGACTGGTCGATCGTGTCTGCGACACCGTCCCGGGATTCGACGGCGACGACGTCACCGTCGTCGCGACCGGATACCTCGCCCCGCTCATGTTCGACGAGTGTCGTTCGCTCACCGATCATCACCCACATCTGACCCTGGAGGGGCTACGCCTGGTCCACGAACGGGCCAAGGCCAATCCGCGTCGCGGGAAGTAGATCTAGTGTCCCGCGCCGGAAATTCGTTGATGATTGCGACGCCCAGGCGGCGCCTCGCTTCGTTGGCGTCGTCGCAGGTACATCCAGTAGCTGCGTCCTCCGCCGCCTCGCGATGCATCCACCTGGACCGCCGAACTCATGAAACGAATTTCCGACCCGGGACACCAGGCGAACCGAACAACGGCACGGGGATTCGTCGCGTCAACGGTGCGCGCGGAGTGCTGCCTCGGTGTAGGCCGTGATGCGGTCGGTCAAGTCGTCGGCGGTGAGGTCGGCGCCGGCCAGCTGGTGGATCTGGGCGTCGACGGCGGCGAAGGCGAGCCGGAGGTCGGCGGCCGCGGACTGCGCCGTCCAGCCGTCGGCGACGAGATGGGCGCTCAACCGGTCGATCAGCGAATCGATCAGGGTGGTGTACTCCGTGGCCAGGCGTGTCGGGTCGGCCAGTTCGCGCAGCCGCCCATGGGCGCGGCCGTGTGTCGAGTTCTCGCGGACCGCGACCTCGATCACCGCATGAAGCACCTCCGGCCACGGGCACGAACCGGGCGGGTGGTCGTCGAGAACGGCCGTCATCGCCCCGGCGGCCGCGTCGAGATGGCGGAGCGCCAGTTCGTCGAAGATCGCCTGCTTGTCGCCGAAGTACTGATAGATCGAGCCCACCGACACCCCGGCCTTCTCGGCGATGCGGTTGGTCGTCATCTCCGCGCCCTCGGTGCCGAGAAGCTGGGTGGCCGCCTCGAGAATCGTGTCGACGGTGAACGAAGAGCGTTGTTGCCGTGGCTTTTTGCGCATCTTCTCGGTTCCTCGCGTTCGCGCGGCGGAGGAGTGGACTCACCGACCGATCGAGAGGGTCAGCAGGGCCCCCGATTCGGTTCCGGCCACGAGGCGACCGGCCGAACCGGGTACCGCTGCGAGGGCGGTCACCGGGTGCCCGACGTTCGCGGTGCAGATCCGAGCGGAATCGAGGTCCACGAGGTGGACCTGGCCGGTGGTCGACGACACGGCGAGCCGCCCGGGGGCCACCTCGGTGAGATCGTCGAGCACACCCGGCAGGGGTGCGGCGAGATCGGCCGCCACCGAGTATGCGGCGGGATCGTCGAGCGGGACGCGCAGCACGCGGCCCGTCGCGCTGACGGTCAGCGTGACGTAGAGATCCCGACCGACGATCACGGCGCCGTTGACCCCGGTTCCGTTGACCGTGGCACTCGGACTCAGATTCTTCGGCGCCGCGGCCGACCAGGCGCGATCGATGGAACCGTCCGGGCGGATCCGGACGACCCCGAGCCGCCCGTCGGAAACGTACACGTCGCCGGTGCGGTCCACGGCCAGCCCGTTCGGCATGCCGAGTCCGCGTGCGAAGACGGTCGCCGGCGTAGAGGGCGTGCGCGGGTCGATCCGCAGCACCTCGCCGACCAGCGGGGACCCCGGCAGCATGTTGACCGGCGAGTCGCCCGAGGCGATGTAGAGGAGACCGTCCGGGCCTCGGCGAACGGCGCCGGGTGACTCGACGCGGACGCGCGCCGTGACCCGGCCCTGCTGGTCACGTCTCTCGACGACGTTCTCGAGAATCCGCGACACCCACAGGTTCCCGGCTGCGTCATAGCCGACGTTCTCCGACCATCCGGTCGGCGTCGGCGACGGAACGACCTCCGTCACCATCACGTGGGCGCATCCGGGCGCCGCCGCGGCCGTCGGCGCCTGGAGTCCGAGAACCGCCGACACCATCACCACCACCGCCACCGCACCCACTTGCGAAGACACTCGCATCGCACACCGCCTCACCGTCGGCCCACACCGTATCGCGTCGCAGTTCGTCGACGCCCGACATTCTCGCCGATGTGATGGATCGTCGGCTCCGTGCCCCTCGGCGTCGAGAAGCTGAGTGCGTGCCCCGGAGACCAGGTCGATGGTGAACGAATGCTGTTGGCGCGGTAGACGTTTCCTCATCGTCTCGACCCGGGTGGAATGCGAGTTGTCTGTCTTCCTCTGGGGTTCGACGATGGATACATGATCCGCCGATCCGGAACCCCCGAGTCCTACCTTCGGTTCCTGCCCGAGCCGTGGCGGTCCGTCGCCGCCGGGGTCGCGGCCGAATCCACCTGGTGGACCTGGCCGTCGAGCTCCGGCCGGGCGTGCGGGGAGGTCGACGTCCACATTCTGCGGGCGCGCCGGAGCGCGGCACCGCTGCGCGTGCTGCTGCTGCACGGCGGTGGCGGACACAGTGCCCTGGTCTGGCCGCTGGGCGCGATCCTCGCGAACGAGGGGTTCGAGGTCCTCGCCCCCGATCTGCCGCAGTACGGACGCACGCGGGTGGCGGATCCGGGGAGGGTCCGCTACCAGGACTGGGTCGATCTGATCTGCGATCTCGTGGCGGCCGAGAACGAGGACGATCCGCGTCCACTCATCGTGCTTGGTGCGAGTCTCGGTGGGATGCTTGCCTACGAGGTCGCGAGCCGGACCGGACGGGTGGCCGCGGTCGTCGCGACCTGCCTGCTCGATCTGGCCGGGGATCCCGACGCGCGTCGAGCCGTCGCGCGTAAGCCGGCGCTCGGTCGCCTCACCCCGCTGATGCCGGTGCTCGCCCGCGTCGGGGTGCTCGCCCGGATGCGGTTTCCGATCCGCTGGGTGGCGCCGATGTCGGCGATGAGTCTCGACCCGGACCTGTCCCGGGCCTGTGTCGACGACCGTCTCGGTGCCGGATCGTCGGTGTCGTTGGGATTCCTGGCGGACCTGATGACGCACGAGGTGCCGCCCCCTGAGGAGTATGGGGGTCCACGAGTGTTGCTCGTCCACCCGGCGAGCGACTCGTGGACGCCGCCGGAGGTCAGCGTGCGCTTCGCGCGACGGATCGCGGCGCGCGCCGACATCCATCTGCTGACCGGCTGCGGGCACTTCCCGGTCGAACAGCCCGGTGTCGACGAGCTCGCGGCACACCTCCGTGCGCTGGCCGCCGATCTCATCGGGACGACGTGACCCCGGATCGTCAGCGGAACGCGCGCAGCAGGGGAGTGGGATCGTGGTCGGCATCGGTGCCGTCGGAGTTCCGCAGGAGCGCGTCGAGGACGAGGCCGTCGAGCGCGGCGACCAGTTGCCGGGCCTCGGTGCGGGGCAGCCCGGCGTCGACGAGTCCGTCGACGTAGCGCTCCCGATGCCCGACCATCGCCCGTCGCAGGTCCTCGTCGCGTGTCGCCAGGAGCATGAGCTCATACCGCGCCCTGGTACGGACGCGGTCACTGCCCAGCCAGCGGGCGATCACCTCCTGGGTCGACTCGCCCTCGGCGGCCCGATCCCCGGTGAACACATGCTCGACGAGAGCCGCGAGGAAACCGCTCTGACCGCCGAAGTGGTGCCGGACGCTTCCATGTGGCACCCCCGAGGCGTCTTCGACCGCGCGTGCCGACGCCTGCCGGCTCCCGACGGTGCCGATGAGGCTGATGCCGGTATCGAGTAGAAGGTCACGCGTCGATCCATTGGCTGATTTCTCCACGCGGAGAATTTTATCTGCTAGTTTCTTCTCCATGTGGAGAACAGTCTCATGAAGGTCGTCGTGGTGGGAGCCGGGATCGCCGGCCTGTGTACCGCGGTCGGACTGGCGTCGACGGGTGCCCGGGTGACGGTCGTCGAGCGCGCGCCCGAGGTACGCGGCGGGGGTGCCGGCCTGAGCATCTTCGCCAACGGGGTCCGCGCACTCGACGCGTTGGGTATGCGGTCGGTCCTCGGCGACGCCGCGGCGCCGACCCCGCCGACGAGCGGAACCCGGACACCGGGCGGGCGATGGCTCAGTCGGTTCGATCCGGCGTCGCTGACCGACATGCGCGTCGTCCGCCGCACCGATCTCCACGCGGCCCTCCTTGCCGCCGCGGCCGACGTCGTGGACATCAGGACGGGTTCCGGCGTCGATGACGCCGTGCCCGACCGCGGTCTCGTGCGACTGTCCGACGGCACCGAGATCGGTGACTGCGACCTGATCGTCGGCGCCGACGGTCTGCGCAGCCGGGTGCGTGCCGCGGTCGTCGAGGACCCGGGCGTCCGGCGATGTGGCTACTCCGCGTGGCGGGCCATCACGACGACCCCGGTGTCGGTCGACGCGGCCGGCGAGACGACCGGACGTGGGGCGCGTTTCGGGATTGCGCCGCTCCCTGACGGGCATGTCTACTGGTTCGCCTCGGTGTCGGACGACGGGGGCGACACGGAGGGTGGTCTCGATGCAGTGCGGCAACGGTTTTCGGGGTGGCATCGACCGATCGGGGAGTTGCTCGACGCCACCGATCCGGCGACCGTCGGATACCTGCCGATCGAGGAGCTCGCCAAGCCGCTGCCCACGTTCGTCAGAGCGGGCCGGGGGTGCTCGAGTGTTCTCGTCGGCGACGCCGCCCACGCGATGACCCCGAACCTGGGTCAAGGTGCCAACCAGGCGATGGAGGACGCGGCCACCCTGACCGCGCTGCTACGTCGGCACGGCCGCGCTGACCTCGACGAGGCGTTGCGCACCTACGACCGGCTCCGACGCCCGCGGACCCAGCGGATCGCGCGGCAGGCGTCGACGATCGGCCGGGTCGGGCAACTGCGTGCCGGCCCCGCTGTCTGGGCGCGCGATCTCGCTCTGCGCATGACGCCCGACGCCGTCCTGAACGCGCAGATGCGACGCGTGCAGCGGTGGCAGCCGCCGGAAGTGTGACGACGTCGGTGTGACGACCTCGGTCGGGTCGGGGTCTGGCCGGTGCGGGTGTGCTGTGGCATACTCGTGGCCGTGATCACGAGCTGTCGGGAGTGTTGTCAGGGCTAGTACCGCGTCTGCGGCTGCCCTCCTTCGCGCTCCCCGCTCGATCTCGATCACCTGAGGACTCCCTCTCATGACCGCTTCGGTTGCTTCTTCTGTTCGTCCTTCTTCCGCCGGTACGGTGTTCGCCCCTGCTTCGGTGTTTGCCGCTGTTCCGCCGACCGTCGCCCCGGCCCCGTCTGCGCCGCTGTCGTTGCGGGTCGAGGACTACGCGTCCGCCGTCGCCGCCGGTGCCACCCCCGTCGACGTCCGCTCCCACCGGCGCCGTCAGCTCGACGGCGCACTGTTCGGGGCCCTGGCCATCGACGCCGTCGAGGTTCTCGACCGGCTCACCCCGGACACCCCGGACTCACTGCGCGTCGCCCGGCCGGAATCACGATGGATCCTCGTCAGCGAGGACGGGCACGAGGCCGAATGGCTCGCCTGGCACCTGCAGGCGCGCGGGGTGCACGGCGCGGTGTTCGTCGTCGGCGGGCACCGTCGGATGCGGTCGGCACGGGTCAACGGTCGGATTCGGCCCGACGACCTCGCCGTCATCTCCGCCCACGAGAGCTGAACCCGCCCAGGCCGACCCGGTTGTGGCCGCGGTCACCACGCGGCAGTGAGTTGGAGTCGATGACCGGCCCCGATAGGGTGCGTGGGGTGAGTGACAGCCCGACCAGCACCGCCACCCCCGAAGCGACCGACGAGCAGACGCCCGAGCAGTTGCGCATCCGCCGCGAGAAGCGTGAGCGGATTCTGGCCGAGGGTCGTGAGGCCTACCCGGTCGCGATCCCGCGCACCCACAGCCTCGGTGAGATCCGCGCCGCCTACCCCGACCTCGAGGCCGGTACCGAGACCGGACTGCACGTCGGCGTGAGCGGACGCGTGATCTTCTTGCGCAACAAGGGCAAGCTCTGCTTCGCCACGCTGCAGGAGGGCGACGGCACGCAGCTGCAGGCGATGGTCAGCTTCAACGGCGTCGGCGAGGAAGCGCTGGCGCGGTGGAAGTCCGAGGTGGACCTCGGGGACATCGTGTTCATCTCGGGCGAGGTCATCAGCTCGCGCACCGGCGAACTCTCGGTGATGGCCGACGGCTGGCAGATGGCGTCGAAGTCGTTGCGGCCGTTGCCCGTCGCGCACAAGGACATGAACGAGGAGACTCGCGTCCGGCAGCGCTACGTCGACCTCATCATGCGCCCGGAGGCCCGCAGCATCGCCCGCACCCGGATCTCGGTGATCGCCGAACTCCGTGCGGCGCTGGGCCGTCGGGGTTTCCTCGAGGTCGAGACCCCGATGCTGCAGACCCTGCACGGCGGGGCGGCCGCGCGACCGTTCGTCACGCACTCCAACGCCTTCGACATCGACCTGTTCCTGCGCATCGCACCGGAGCTGTTCCTCAAGCGCTGTGTGGTCGGCGGCATCGAGCGCGTCTTCGAGATCAACCGCAACTTCCGCAACGAGGGTGCCGACTCCACGCACTCGCCGGAGTTCGCGATGCTCGAGACCTATCAGGCCTACGGCACCTACGACGACTCCGCCGTCATGATCCGCGAACTGGTGCAAGAGGTTTCGCAGGCGGCGCTCGGCACCCAGACCCCGACCATGCCGGACGGTTCCACCTACGACCTCTCGGGCGAGTGGACCGCACTCGAGATGTACCCGTCGCTGTCGGAGGCGCTGGGCGAGCAGATCGTCCCGGCCGGCGCCGACGGCGAGTCCACCGTCGAGCAGTTGCTGGCCATCGCGGCGCGCGTCGGCCTCGAGATCCCGAAGGACAAGGGATACGGGCACGGCAAGCTCGTCGAGGAACTGTGGGAACACATGGTCGGCGCGAAGTTGGACCGTCCGGTCTTCGTCCGCGACTTCCCGGTCGAGACCTCGCCGCTCGTCCGCGCACATCGGTCGCAGATCGGCGTCGTGGAGAAGTGGGACCTCTACGTACGCGGCTTCGAGCTGGCGACCGGATACTCCGAACTCGTCGACCCCGTCATCCAGCGTGAGCGCTTCGCCGACCAGGCCCGCCTGGCCGCCGCCGGCGACGACGAGGCGATGGTCCTCGACGAAGAGTTCCTCGCCGCGATGGAGTACGGCATGCCCCCGACCACCGGCACCGGCATGGGCATCGACCGCCTGCTGATGGCCCTCACCGGCCTCGGCATCCGCGACACCATCCTGTTCCCGCTGGTGAAGCCCCGCTCCTGACCGGGATTTCGTAGCGCGGATACGCGCTATATCCGCATCTACGCTACGGATTTCCGTGTTCCAGGTGAACCGGAGGACAGTCCAGCCGTTGGCGACGACGTCGTTCTGTCGGGTGCGGTCTCGCTGGAATGCGACGGCGTCACTATGGAAAGCCATCCCATCGATCTCGATGGCGATCTTCGACGCCTCGAACGCGAAGTCGAGGACGTAGCCACACGCCGGCGTGTTGGCCGACCACCCCGTGAACCCGCTGCCGTCGAGTAGCTTCGCGGTGATCCGCTCCGCCTCCGACCTCGCGCCCGACGACATCGCCTCCAGCATCGCCCGCGCGCGTGGCGAACCCCGACGAGCCGCATCCGCATCCGATCGTCGACCGTCCGATCGGCCACCCGGAAGACACCTCGCGTCACCCGGACCCACTGTCCGGTCCGGACCCGATGCCGTCGGCCGATACGCCGTGCGAGTGTGCCTGATGCGTGGTGAAGACGCCGTCGTGGGAAGCGATCATGGCGCGCAGGTCGTCGGTCATACACACTTCGACGCACCGCACGTCCGGCCGGTTCCCAGCCCCGAATTTCGTAGCGTCAGTAAGTGAATAGCGCGCATTGGCGCTACGAAATCCCGGGGTCAGGTGAGGTTGCGCTTGAGGATCTTGCCCGACGCGTTGCGGGGGAACTCGTCGACGAAGACCACCGACCGGGGGATCTTGAAGTTGGCGAGGTGCTCCTTGGCGAACGCGATGACCTGCGCCTCGTCGAGGTCGGCGTCCGCCCGGACCGTCAGGTAGGCGCGGCCCACCTCGCCGAGCCGGTCGTCGGGCACGCCGACGACCGCGGACTCGGTGACACCGTCGAGCCGCGCGAGGGTCTGCTCGATCTCCGCGGGGTAGACGTTGAACCCGCCGCAGATGTACATGTCCTTCAGCCGGTCGGTGATCTTGAGGTTGCCGCGCTCGTCGAGGGTCCCGATGTCGCCGGTGTGCAGCCACCCGTCGGCGTCGATCGTCGCGGCGGTGGCCTCCGGGTCGTCGAGGTAGCCGACCATCACCATGTCTCCGCGCGCCAGCACCTCACCGTCGTCGGAGAGCGTGATCTCCATACCCGGGAACGCACGTCCGCAGGTGTTGGCGACCGTCGGATCGTCGTCGTCGGGGGTGCAGGTGGAGACGAAGCCGCTCGCCTCGGTCAGGCCGTAGGCGGTGATGACGGTGTCGACGCCCAGGTCGTGCTGGAGGCGTTCGACGAGGACGACGGGCACGATCGCCGCGCCGGTGATGACGATGCGCAGGCTCGAGAGATCGTGGTCGGCGCGCTTTGGGTCGTCGAGGATGGTCTGGAAGATGGTGGGCGCGCCCGGGAAGACCGTCGCGCGCTCGTCGGACACGAGCTTCATCGCCTGGTCCGGTGAATAGACGGCGAGTGGCAGCATGGTCACGCCGAACAGCACGCTCGGCAGGATGCCCGCCTTGTACCCGAAGGTGTGGAAGTACGGGTTGACCATCAGGTAGCGGTCGTCCGGGCCCAGGCCGGCGTTCGCGCCCCAGCCGTACGAGCCGGTCAGGGTCTGCCGGTGGGTCGCCAGCACACCCTTCGACTGTCCGGTCGTGCCGGAGGTGAAGAGGATGTCGGAGAGATCGTCGGGGGAGACGGCATCGGCGCGGCGGTCGGCTTCGACGAGGGCGTCGGGGGTTGCCCGAGTGAGGAACTCATCCCAGTCGACGGCACCGTCGAGCGGGGCGGCGTCGTCCGTGAGCGACACCCGGATCACGACGTCGGGCATCGTGGCGTGGTGATCGCGCAACAACTCGGCCGCATGATCGGCACCGAGGAACTCGCCGGACACGACGACGGCCCTGGCCCCGGACCGTTCGATGATCTCGATCGCCTCGCCCGCGGTGTAGCGGGTGTTGAGCGGAACGAGTGTGGCACCCGCGTAGTGGACGCCGAGCGCCGCAATCGGCCAGTGGAAGCTGTTCGGCGACCAAATGGCGACCCGGTCGCCGGCCTTGATACCCGAGGACACCAACGCTGCCGCGAAATCCCGGACGGACTCGTGGAGACGGGTCCAGGTCGACTCGATGCGCGGATGCGTCGAAGACTGCCACTGACCGTCGACGAGAGCGATACGGTCGGGCCAGGTCTGCGCCGCCCGGCGCAGTGCGGCCGGGGTCGTGGGCGTGGGGAGGACCTCGTGCAGTGGGGTCTGCGCCATGCGCCCAACCTAGCACTTGCTTGGTGAGTTATGCTAGCGCCCATGACCACGACGAATCTCGCCGATCGTGCCGTCGACCTGGGTGAATGGGCGAAATCGACACCGAACGCCACCACCGAGTTCGCGGCCGCGGTGCGTGCGTGGCTCGACGAGAACCTCGCCGGCGACTTCGCCGATCTGAAGGGTCGTGGGGGGCCGGGCAGCGAACACGAGTTCTTCGCCGAGCGCCTCGAATGGGATCGTCACCTCGCGCGCGCCGGGTGGACCTGCATCGGTTGGCCGGTCGAGTACGGCGGTCGTGGTGCGACGCTCGAACAGCGCATCATCTTCCATCGCGAGTACGCACGCGCCAACGCACCTGCGCGCGTGAATCATCTGGGTGAGGAACTGTTGGGCCCCACGCTCATCGCCTACGGGACCGACGAGCAGAAGCGGCGTTTCCTGCCCGGCATCGTCGATGTCACCGAATTGTGGTCGCAGGGCTACTCCGAGCCGGGCGCCGGATCGGACCTCGCGGGCGTGTCCACGTCGGCGCGGCTCGAAGACGGCAAGTGGATCATCAACGGCCAGAAGATCTGGACCTCGCTCGCCCACGTGGCGCAATGGGTGTTCGTGATCGCGCGTACCGAGAAGGGATCGTCGCGCCATGCCGGACTGAGTTTCCTGCTGGTGCCGCTCGACCAACCGGGCGTCACCGTCCGTCCGATCCAACAGCTCACCGGCACTTCGGAATTCAACGAGGTGTTCTTCGACGACGCGGAAACCGATGCCGATCTCATCGTCGGTGACCCGGGCGACGGCTGGAAGGTCGCGATGGGGCTGCTGCAGTTCGAGCGCGGGGTGTCGACGCTGGGTCAGCAGGTCGGATTCGCGCGCGAGCTGGGCAATCTCACCGATCTCGCGCGAGCCAACGGGGCGCTGGACGACCCGGAGATCGCGTCGCGGCTGGCCCGGGCGGATATCGGGTTGATGGTCATGCGCGCCCACGCCCAGCGGACACTCGACGGCGACGTGACCTCGCAAGCGGGCGCCGGGAGCGGAGCGAGCGGGCCCAATCCGGCGGGCGCGGCGTCGGTCTCGAAACTGTTGTGGGCGAACTGGCATCGCGATCTCGGCGAACTCGCCATGGACGTCGTCGGCGCACCGGCGCTGATCGGTCCCGCCGCGACGGCGGAGGGCCGGGCCAACGACATCACCGACCCCGAGCACGTCGAACTGGACGAATGGCAACGGCTGTACCTCTTCACGCGTGCCGACACGATCTACGGCGGCTCGAACGAGGTGCAGCGCAACATCATCGCCGAGCGGGTGCTCGGCCTACCCCGAGAGGCACGCTGAGATGACCGGAATCGACGTCAACGGGGCGCATGCCGGCGGCCGGGCGGTCTCTCCGCTGGCCACACCGCCGGACGAGATCGCCGGCCACGGCCTGCTGCTGGGCAAGAAGGTCGTGGTGACCGCCGCCGCCGGGACGGGCATCGGCTTCGCGTCGGCACGACGCGCACTGCTCGAGGGTGCGGACGTGCTCATCAGCGACTGGCACGAGCGGCGTCTCGGTGAGGCCGCCGAGGAGCTCGCGGCCGAATTCCCCGACCGCACGGTCACCCAGCGCACCTGCAATGTCCAGGTCACCGCCGAGGTGGACGCGCTGATCGCCGACGCCGCAACCCAACTCGGACGCATCGATGTCCTGGTGAACAACGCCGGGCTCGGCGGCGAGACCCCGGTCGCCGAAATGACCGACGAGGAATGGGACCGCGTCCTCGACATCACCCTCACCGGCACCTTCCGTGCCACCCGTGCCGCCCTGCGGTACTTCGGCTCGGTCGAGCACAACGGGGTGATCGTGAACAACGCCTCCGTCCTCGGCTGGCGTGCCCAGCGCGGACAGGCGCACTACGCCGCGGCCAAGGCGGGCGTCATGGCGCTGACCCGGTGCTCCGCACTCGAAGCCGCCGACGTCGGGGTGCGCATCAACGCGATCGCGCCGTCCATCGCCAAACACCCGTTCCTGGCGAAGGTCACCAGCGACGACCTCCTCGACGAACTCGCCTCCCGCGAAGCCTACGGGCGTGCCGCCGAGGTCTGGGAGGTCGCCGCGACCGTCGCGATGCTCGCCAGCGACTACACCACCTACCTCACCGGCGAGGTCGTCTCGATCTCCAGCCAACGCGCTTGACGGACAACGACTTCCACCGAACCAAGGAGCACCGACCATGACCACACCCCAGGCCTACATCGTCGACGCCGTCCGCACCCCGGTCGGCAAGCGCAACGGCTCACTGGCCAAGACCCACCCCGCCGACCTCGGCGCCCACATCATCTCCGCCCTCGTCGAGCGCACCGGCATCGACCCCGCGGCCGTCGACGACGTGGTGTTCGGCTGCCTCGACACCATCGGTGGCCAGGCGGGCAACGTCGCCCGGACCGCATGGCTCGCAGCCGGTCTCCCGCTCGAGGTGCCCGGCACCACCGTCGACCGGCAGTGCGGGTCCAGCCAGCAGGCCATCCACTTCGCAGCGCAGGGCATCATGAGCGGAACCCAGGACATCGTCGTCGCCGGCGGCCTGCAGAACATGAGCGCCATCCCGATCTCGCAGGCGATGATCTCCGGCAAGGAGTTCGGATTCACCACGCCCACCGCCGAATCCGCCGGCTGGCAGGAACGTTTCGGCGACACGCAGATCTCGCAGTTCCTCGGCGCCGACATGATGGCGAAGAAGTGGGACATCAGTCGCGAGGACATGGAGCGCTGGGCGCTGCAGTCGCACGAGCGGGCCCGGGCCGCGATCGCCGACGGCAAGTTCGACAACGAGAACGTCGCCCTCGGTGACTGCGTCGTCGATGAATGCCCGCGCGAGACCTCGATGGAGAAGATGGCCGGCCTGCAGGTCCTCGCCGATGGTTCCCGGCTCACCGCGGCCGTCGCCTCGCAGATCGCCGACGGGTCGTCGGCGACCCTCGTCGTCTCCGAACGCGCGCTGAAGGAACACAATCTGACACCGCGAGCCCGCATCCACCACCTGTCCGTGCGCGGCGACGACCCCGTGATGATGCTCTCCGCGCCGATCCCGGCCACCAAGTACGCCCTCGACAAGACCGGCATGTCCATCGACGACATCGACGTCGTCGAGATCAACGAGGCGTTCGCGCCGGTCGTGCTCGCGTGGCTCAAGGAGACCGGCGCGGACCCGGCGAAGGTCAACCCCAACGGTGGCGCCATCGCACTCGGTCACCCCCTCGGCGCCACCGGGGCCAAGCTGTTCGCCACCCTCCTCAACGAACTCGAGCGCACCGGCGGGCGCTACGGACTCCAGACGATGTGCGAGGGCGGCGGGACCGCCAACGTCACGATCATCGAGCGGCTCGGCTGAGCGACCCCTCTGCTACTCGAGCCAGAGTTCACCCCTCGACGTTCCCCTCTCGAGGCCGTACCATTCTGACAACAGGCGTGCCCACATACGGGTGTGATCTGGCGCATACTATTGTGTGGCACAGGCGGACCATTTCGTTCCAACCGCCGCACGTCAGGTGCAGCACGACCTAGCTGAGGGGATCTCGATGACCAAGCCTGCTGAGCACACCAGCACCGGCGCCACCGGCGCGACGCGTGGCGTCTCGTCGGAAGCGCATAGTTTGACCGAACTGGTCGAGATCCAGCGCGCGGCGTTCTTGCGCGACGGGATCCCCGACGCGGACACCCGCATCGACCGCATCACGCGGCTCGCGGCCCTGCTCCTCGACAACGCCGACGAGATCGCCGCCGCGCTGGCCGAGGACTTCGGTGCCCGCCCGCGCGAACTCTCGCTCGCCGCCGATGTGGCCGGCTGCATGATCGACCTCGCCCACCAGCGTCGCGGGGTCAAGGAGTGGATGGCCGAGTCCAAGGTCGCGAAGGTCCAGGGCCTGCTCGGATACAAGCAGAGCATCCGCCACGACCCGCTGGGCGTCGTCGGCATCATGGGGCCGTGGAACTTCCCGCTGCAGCTGACGGTCGTGCCCGCGGGTTCGGCGTTCGCGGCCGGCAACCGGGTCATCATGCGACCGTCGTCGGTGACCGCGAAGACCACCGACGTGATCGCCAAGCACGCACCGAACTACTTCTCGATCGAGGAGTTGGCGATCGCCACCTCCAAGCACGGCTCCGGATCGGACTTCGCCAAGCTCAAGGTCGACCACATGTTCTTCACCGGCTCGCCCGGCGTGGGCGCCTCGGTGGCCCAGGAGGCCGCGAAGAACCTGATCCCGGTCACCCTCGAACTCGGTGGCAAGAACCCGGCCGTCGTCGACGTCGACGCCGACATCGACAAGGCCGCGACGATGCTCGCCGACGCCCGCATGGTCAACGGCGGCCAGGTGTGCCTGTGCCCGGACTACGTCTTCGTTCCCGAGGCCAAGCTCGGTGAGTTCACCGACAAGGTCGTCGCGCGGTGGACCGAGAACTTCCCGACGATCATCGACAACGAGCAGTTCACGTCGACGATCAACCAGAAGAACTACGAGCGGATCCTCGGGCTCATCGACGACGCCGAGCAGCTCGGCGCCACGAAGCGTCAGGTGATCCCCGGCGGCGAACCGCTGCCGGACGCCGAACGCCGCAAGATCCCGCCGACGCTGCTCACCGGTGTCAAGGCGGGTATGAAGATCGAGGAGGACGAGGTCTTCGGTCCGGTGCTGACCGTGTACCCCTACCGCGACCTGTCCGAGGTCATCAGCCAGATCGGCTCGCACCCGCATCCGCTGACCATGTACTGGTGCGGCGATCAGAACGAGCGGTTCCAGAAGCTGGCCGACAACACCCGCAGTGGTTCGATCAACGGCAACGACTTCGCCATCCACCTGTTCAGTGGCGAACTGCCGTTCGCCGGCGTCGGTAACAGCGGAATGGGCGGGTATCACGGCCACACCGGTTTCGAGACCTTCAGCCATGCTCGGGCCGTCGCGTTCTCGACGCTGCCGGTCAGCGTTGCCGAGATGATGTCGCCACCGTTCCTGCCCAAGGACACCAGGCTGACCAACAACCAGCTGAAGCTGTGGAAGTTCTTTAACAACCGCGCCATGAAGAAGGCGCGGAAGCGCCTCGGCGCATAACATCGGTGCTCTTGGCCGGGATCGTCGTCCGACGGTCCCGGCCAAGCGCTTGCTAGGGTGAGCGCAGACTCTTCCAGGAGGATGCGCTTGTCACCAAGAGGTCAGACCAGGATCGACGCGAACGGACGGACCGCTGCGAGCACCGCCGACGCGCCGACTCGTTCGTCGCGCCGGGACGAGTTGTTGGCGACCGCCGGGCGCATGTTCGCCGAGCAGGGACTGCGCTCGACGACGGTCCGGGACATCGCCGACGCGGCCGGAATCCTCTCTGGGAGTCTGTATCACCATTTCGACTCGAAGGAGTCGATGGTCGACGAGATCCTGCGGGGTTTTCTCGACGACCTGTTCGCTCGCTACCGGCAGATCGCGGCGTCGAGCAAGTCGGCGACCGAGACCCTGCGGGGGCTCGTCATCGCGTCGTTCGAGTCGATCGATGCCGAACGCAACGCGGTCGCGATCTACCAGGACGAGGCGAAGCGTCTCTCGGGCCAGGAACGTTTCGCCTATATCTCCGAACTGAACGTCGAGTTCCGGCAGTTGTGGCAGTCGGTGCTGCAGCGCGGCGTCGAAAACGGGGAATTCCGGGCCGATCTCGACTTCGAACTCGTCTACCGCTTCATGCGCGACACCGTGTGGGTCGCCGTGCGGTGGTATCGGCCCGGGGGCTCGATGACGGTCGACTCGATCGCCGATCAGTACCTGTCGGTGGTCCTCGACGGCATCCTGCCGCGCTGACCACGCGCGTCGAAGTTAGGGTAGCTTTCCTTTCCCAGCGTCTGGCCGTTATTGTGCGCGTATGACAATTGGCGGAACCGATGTGGCCGCGCCGGCACCAGTCTCCGACGTCGACGTCGAACCCGACGATCCGAAAGCCGCGCGCGCTCAGGCCAGATCCGAGTCCAAGGCGAAAGCCGCTGCCCTCGCCGACGTCCTGGCCCCGGTGAAGAAGCGCACGCTGCTCGCCCAGTTCGTCCAGGTCTTCGCCTCCGCCGCCACGGTGGTGCCGTTCATCGGGATCGTCGAACTCGGGCGCATCCTGCTCGAACCGGGACCGGTCGATTCCGGGCGCGTCTGGATGGTCGTGTGGCTGGTGGTCGGTGGGCTCGGCGCTCGCGCCGCCTTCAGCTTCCTCGCGCTCGCGATCACCCACTTCGCCGATCTCGATCTCCAGGCGCAACTTCGAATCCGCATCGCGGACAAGCTGGGTCGGCTGCCGCTGGGGTGGTTCAGCCGGACCAGCTCGGGTGCGGTCCGCAAGTCGGTGCAGAACGATGTCGCCGACCTGCACTATCTCGTCGCGCACGCGACCGTCGAGGCCACGGCCGCGATGCTGTCGCCGATCTTCGCGCTGATCTACTGCTTCTACCTGGACTGGCGCCTGGGGCTGCTCGCGATCGCGACGGTGCCGCTGTACGCGCTGACCTACTCCTACATGGCTCGTGACCTGACGACCGAGATGGAGAAGATGGACAAGGGCGTCGCGCGGATCAGTGCCACCATCGTCGAGTTCATCTCGGGCGTCGCCGTCGTGAAGACCTTCGGACAGACAGGCAAGGCGCACCGGCGGTTCGTCGATGCCGCCGACGAGTTCAACGACGACTTCGCCGGCTACATGGGGCCGATGCTCCGCGTACAGGCGGTCACCACCGTGCTGATCAGCGCGCCGCTGATCCTGCTGGTCAACCTCGGAGTCGGGTACTGGCTCGTCGACAACGGGTGGGTCCAACCGATCGAACTCGTCGGGTCGACGCTGATCGCGATGGTGCTCCCGACCGCGCTGCTCACGGTCTCGACCGCGGTGCACACCCGTCAGCAGGCCTCGGCCGCCGCCCTGCGTATCGCCTCGTTGCTCGCCGAACCAGAGCTGACGGTTCCGGAGAACCCCCAGGTGCCCGCCGGGCACGATGTGCGGATCGAGAACGTGCACTTCACTTACCCGCCGCGCCTCGGAGTCCCGTCCGGGGTGAAGGCGCTCGACGGGGTCAGTGTCGAACTGGCCGAGGGAACCGTGACCGCTCTCGTCGGGCCGTCGGGAAGCGGCAAGTCGACGCTTGCGACGCTGCTGCCTCGCTTCGGCGATCCCGACTCCGGTGCGGTGCGCATCGGTGGGGTCGATGTCCGCGACATCGCGCCCACCGAGCTCTATCGCCACGTCGGGTTCGTGCTCCAGGACGTGCAGCTGCTGACGATGTCGGTGCGCGACAACATCCGGCTCGGCCGTCCGGACGCAAGTGACGAGCAGGTCTACGACGCCGCCCGCGCCGCCCAGATCCACGACCGCATCCTCGAGCTGCCCGACGGCTACGACACCGTGGTCGGCGACGGGGCACACTTCTCCGGCGGTGAGGCGCAACGTGTCTCGATCGCGCGGGCCCTGCTCGCCGACACCCCGATCCTCGTCCTCGACGAGGCCACCGCCTTCGCCGACCCGGAGTCGGAGGCGCAGATCCAGCAGGCCATCGGCGCGTTGATGGTCGGGCGCACGGTGCTCGTCATCGCGCACCGTCTGGGCTCGATCACGCACGCGGACAACATCGTCGTCCTGGATCGGGGTCGGGTCGTCGAACAGGGTCGGCAGGACGAACTGGTCGCCCGCGGCGGGTTGTACGCGTCGATGTGGGCCTCCTACGAGGCCGGGACCACCAGGCAGGACGAGGAGATCGCGCGGGGCGCGGTCACGAGCAGCGAGGCGGCACGATGATCCGCGGTTTCTACACGATCCTGGGTTCCGAACGGGCCCGGATGGTCGTCTTCCTGACCTGGGTGGTCGTCTACGGCGTCGCGCAGGGGCTGGCGATGCTGACCCTGGTCCCGATCGTCGAACACCTGCTGACCGGTGACCTCTCCGCCGCCGCGATGTGGTTGTGGCCGTTGGCCGTTCTGGTCGTCATCTGTGCGGTCAGTGCCTACGTGCAGTCGCTCAAGGGCATGACGATGGCGCTCTACGCGATGCGCATGCTGCACCACCGTCTCGGCGATCACATGGTCACGCTGCCGCTCGGTTGGTTCACCCGCGACCGCGTCGGTGACGTCTCCCAGATCGCGGTCAAGGGAACGATGTTCGTGGGCAGCACCGGGGCGCACTACATCACGCCGGTCGTCGTCAACATGGTGAGCTCCGTCGTGGTCGTCATCGGCATCTGCTTCTTCGACTGGCGCATCGGCCTTCTGATGGTCGCCGGGACGCTGCTGCTGATGTACGTCGGCAAGCTGTCGAGTTCGTTCCTCGCGAAGTCCGAGGGCCGTAAGCGTGCCGAGGCCGTCAAGGTCAACAACCGGGTCCTGGAGTTCGCCCGCTGCCAGGCGGTGCTGCGGGCCTTCGGCGACTCGGACTCCGCGCACAAGCCGCTCGCCGACGCACTCGGACAGCAAGCACGCGTGGGCAAGTCGATGCTCTGGCGCTCGATCCTCGGCATCCTGCTGAACGGACTGTCGGTGCAGGTCGTCTTCAGTGCCGTGCTCGCGCTCGGCGCGGGGCTGGCCGTGGCGGGCCACATCGAGCCGGCCCTGCTGATCGCCGTCTTCGGCCTCGCGGCCCGCTTCTTCGGCCCGATCGGCGAACTCGCCGAACTCGGTTCGACGCTGCGCATGTCCACCGACGAGATCAACCGCATCACCGGGGTGCTCGACACCGACCGGATGCCCACCCCCGATCAACCCACGCCGATCACCGAACCGGGTGCTGTCGAACTCGACGGTGTCGCTTTCGGGTACGAGACCGGCGCGCTGGTCCTGCGCGATGTGTCCCTGCGAGCCCGCCCCGGCACGATGACTGCACTCGTCGGCCCGTCGGGGTCGGGTAAGTCGACGATCTTCCGTCTCATCGCACGGTTCTACGACGTCGACGGCGGCGTCGTGAAGGTCGGCGGCGTCGACGTTCGCGAGCAGGAGACGGGAGCGCTGATGGGGCAGTTGTCCCAGGTGTTCCAGGATGTCTATCTTTTCGACGACACCTTGTGGGAGAACATCAAACTCGGACGTCCCGATGCGACCGACGACGAGATCCGAGCTGCCGCCGAGACCGCGGGGGTCACCTCGATCGTCGACCGGCTGCCCGATGGCTGGCAGACCGTCGTCGGTGAGGGCGGTTCTGCCCTGTCCGGCGGTGAGCGGCAACGAGTCTCGATCGCACGCGCCCTGCTGAAGGACGCGCCGATCGTGCTGTTCGACGAGGCGACCAGCGCTCTCGATCCCGAGAACGAGTCCCACGTCGCGGAATCCATCCGCCGGCTCGCCGACCGCAGCACGGTGCTGGTCATCGCGCACAAGCTGTCCACCGTGATCGCCGCCGACCAGATCGTCGTGCTCGACGATCAGGGCGGCGTCGACGACATCGGCACCCACGACGAACTGCTCACCCGCGGTGGGCGATACACCGAGTTCTGGAACCAGCGGACCGCAGCTGCCGGCTGGACGCTGACGCCGTCGGCTTAGCTGCCGTCGCTCTTTCTGATCCGAAGGGCGACTTAACCACTGCTCTCTGAGCCGGAAGGACAACATAACCCCTGCTCCCTGAGGTGCGAGGAGCGATAGCCGCCGGGCCGAGCAAGCGACGAAGGAGCGCGTCGAGGTCGACGAGCCTCGAAGGGTTCTGGCGAGACGAGGTTACGAACCCTTCGTGACGCGCGCAAGCTCGCTTCTCAGGGAGCAGCGAATAAGGCCGTCGTCACGCTGTGCCCCCCGCGCCGACCACCGCCCTTCGTCGTGGGCGATCTCGATCGGGTAGTCGAAGCACTCGGTCACCAGGGCTGTGGTGAGAATGTCGTGAACCGGCCCGGCGGCGAGGATTCGGCCGCCGGTCACCAGCACGGCATGCGTGGTCGTCTCGGGAAGTTCCTCGAGGTGATGGGTGACGAGCACCGTCGCGAGATCGGGATGTGTCCGGTGCAGCCGGTCGACGGTCTGCAGAAGACGCTCGCGGGCAGCCACATCGAGGCCGGTCGACGGTTCGTCGAGCAGCAGGAGTCGAGGATCGGACAGCAACGCGCGGGCGATCAGGGTCCGGCCGCGTTCGCCCTGCGACAGGTTCGTCCACGGCGCCGACGCGAGCGCGCTCAAGCCGAGCATCTCGATCAGTTCGTCGGCGCGGGCCAGTGTCTCCGGTGCGGGATCCCGGTGGTCCATCAGCTCGGTCGTGCCCGTCGCACCGGTCAGCACCACCTCGCGGATCGACAGCGGCGACCGCAGCGGATGCCGCGGATTGACGTGGCCGATGGACTCACGCAGCTTCCGGGTCTCGACGCGCCCCAGTTGGTGTCCGAGGACATGGACGGTCCCGCGCGTCGGATGCTGTTCCGCGCCACACAGGCTCAGGATCGTCGACTTGCCGGCGCCGTTCGGGCCGATGAGCGCCCACCGCTCGCCGGCGCGGACGGTGAGGTCGATGTCCGCGAGGATCGCGCGGGACTGCCGCACGAAGTCGACCGAATTCAGGCGCAGGACTTCCGGGGTCGTCACGGTCCGAAGGTACCGGACCCTTCGTGACGGCCCGCCCTGCGCTGCCTGAGGTGTGAGGAGCGCAAGCGACGAGCCTCGAAGGCTCCGGGCCTCCTCAGGGGGCAGGGGGTGACGGCCCGCCCTGCGCTGCCTGAGGTGCGAGGAGCGCAAGCGACGAGCCTCGAAGGCTCCGGGCCTCCTCAGGGGGCGGGGGGTGACGGCCCGCCCTGCGCTGCCTGAGGTGCGAGGCCCCTTCGTGACGGCCCTCCGCAAGCTCCGGGCCTCCTCAGGGAGCGGGGTGGGGACGGCCCTCCGCACGCTCCGGGGCGCCCCTAGCCCAACGACCCGAGCGCCTTCAGCCGTTCGTGTGCCTGCGTCATGATCGACTGGATCAACTCGTCACAGCTGGGCAGGTCGTCGATCATGCCGACGACCTGGCCGGAGGCGAGCACGCCGGCGCGGGTGTCACCTTCGACGAGGCCGGCCTTGAGCAGCATGGGGGTGTTGCCCGCCATGATGACCTGCTGCCACGTGCGTTCGCCCGACTTCTTCATCGTGCGCCCGTCTTTGAGCATCGTCGTCCAGCGCATGCCGGTCATCTGCTTGAACTCGTTGGCGTTGCGGGCCGCGGCGACGAGGGCCCGGGCCGGGCTCCCGCTCTCGAGCGCCTCTACCAGCGGGGTACGCAACACGCGGTGCGGCATGCCGTCGACCTTGACCGAGACAACGGTGTCGCCGAGGCCGCGGGCGAGGTACTCCTGCTTCACGGAGTCGGGCACGGCACTGTCCGACGTCAGCAGGAATCGCGTTCCCATGGCGACGCCCTGCGCCCCGTAAGCGAGTGCGGCGGCGAGCCCACGGCCGTCGAAGAACCCGCCCGCGGCGACCACCGGCATGTCGATCCCCTTGGCGGACAGCGCATCCAGCACCGACGGCAGCAGCAGGGTGGTGGCGACCGGTCCGGTGTGGCCACCGCCCTCGCCGCCCTGGACGATCACCGCGTCGGCACCCCACGAGGCGACCTTGACGGCATGTTTGGCCGCACCGATCGACGGGATCACGACGATGCCGTTGTCCTTGAGCTTCGCGATCAGTTCGGGTTTCGGGGCCAGCGCGAAGGAGGCGACCTTGACGCCCTCTCGGATCAACAGGTCGATGCGTTCGGGGGCATCGGTCGCGTCGGCGCGCATGTTCACACCGAATGGCCTGTCCGTCAACGATTTCGTCTTGGTGATGGCCGCCTCGAGTTCCGCGAACGTCATCGTGGCCGATGCCAGGATGCCCAGCCCGCCGGCGTTCGAGGTGGCCGAGGTCAGCGACGGTCCGGACACCCATCCCATGCCGGTCTGGACGATCGGGTACTCGATGCCGACGAGCTCGGTGAACGACGTCGACAGTCCGGCGGCGCGCGCGGGACTCGGTTGTGCGCTGGTGGGACTGCTCATCGGACTTCCTTGTTGCGGACGCCCTTCGGGTCGAGGACGTCCCGGATCAGACCGAGCTCCTCTGCCGTCGGCCGGCGCGTTTCGGGTGCGTCGGCAAGGCCTTCGACCTCGAAGCCGGTGTTCTCGGCGACCTCGTCGGCGCCGACCCCGGGATGCAGGGACAGGGCCCGCATGGTGTGGCCTGGTCCGCCGAAGTCGAAGACGCCGAGGTTGGTGACCACGCGATGGATGTTCAGGTCGTCGAAGGCCGGGTTCTCCGGATCGACCTTGTCGAAACCGACGCCCGACACGATGTCGACGGACTCGCCGAAGACGCGCGCGGTGTGGCGGGCCACCCAGTAGCTGGTGGGGTGGTTGATGGTGTTGCCGGGCGCGCCACGCACACCGAACATCTGGCGAGTGGGGTGCTGCAACGGACCGAACGCCGACAGGTTCTGGTTGCCGTGCCGGTCGATCTGGTTGGCGCCCATGACAACATGGCGCCGACCCGATGCCACGACGTCGAACACCTTGCGGAACGGCATCCACCCCTCGATCGGCCCGGTCTTCCCGATCGGCGGGGTGTCGGCGAGGATCAGCGCCTCGCCGTCGGTGATCAGCAGGTCGGGTTCGGTGGTGAGACGCGCGAGCCGGGCGCCGAGCAGGGGAGTGGGCGCCATGGGCGAGGCCATGATCTCGCCGGCGCCGGCGAAGATGTCGGCGCAGGAGATCACGCAGTACTCGGCGCGGGTGGGTTCATCCGTACCGGACGATTCACCGGGCGTGGTCGCGGTTTCGGCGGTGCTCACTGTCCGGTCTCCTTCTGCTCGTCCTGCCAGGCGGTCACTTCTCGCTGGTAGGTCTGTTCGTCGACCTGGAGGAATCGGCGCGAGAACGCGTCCCAGGTCTCGGGCTCCTTCGCCGACGCCACATAGAACTGCTGGAACTTCTCGTCGCGCCCGTAGTCACCGGCGAACGTGAAGTGCGCACCGTTGGGCGCGTGGACGACCCGGTCCACGGCCATGCGGTTGAGCAGAAGGCGCTGGTGCGGAACGGTTTTGACGAGCACCTCGGTGGAGACGATCTGATCGGCCTCGAGATAGCGTCGTTCGGCAGCCGCGCAGTAGAGGTCGTCGAAGTACGGGTCGACCCCGGTGTAGGCGGCATTGCCGTGGGCATCGGCCAGATCCAGGTGCACGAATGCGGCGTCGAGCTTCAGTGCCGGCATGGCCACCAGCGTCTGCGTCCGGCCGTCGGCGTCGGGATAGGGCGAGGTGACGGTCTTCAGCTCACCCTCCCAGAAGTTGAGGACGTCCGAGCCGAGGCCGGCACGAATGGGCAGGAACGGCACGCGTGCGGCGGCCGCTTCGAGGCCGCATTTCACCATGCCCTCGTCCATCTCGCGTACCTCGATCTCGCCGTTGGTGCGCGCCTTGGCGAACCACGGATCGTAGAACGGGGCCGAGTCGAGGGAGACGAAGCCGTAGTACGCGCGGCGCACCTTCCCTGCCGCGCAGAGCAATCCGAGGTCGGGGCCACCGTAGGTCACCACGGTGAGGTCCTTGACGTCGGAGCGGGCGAGCGCACGGACCAACGCCATCGGCTTGCGGCGCGAACCCCATCCGCCGATGCCGATGGTCATGCCGTCGCGTAGCTCGGCGATGACGTCGTCGAAAGTGCTTGTCTTGTCGGTGGGCATGTCAGGCACGTCCTCCATCCGAGGCGGAATTCGCGGCAAGTGGCTTGCCGGTCGACACGAACGCGTCGCGGTGCTCATCGGCGACGCCGGCCAGGTTCAACTCGAAGGTGTACCCCTGCTCGAGGCGGTAACTCGCCTTGACATCGACGGGGTCGATGTTGTTGATCGCCTCCTTCGCCGCGCGGATCACGCGAGTGTCTTTGGCGGCGATGGCCTCTGCGACCTCGAGTGCCGCGTCGAGCAGGTCCTCGCGGGGCACGACCCGGTAGACCGAACCGAAGTGCTCGAGTTGCTGGGCGGTGACGTTCTTGGCGGTGAAGTAGAGGGTGCGCATCATGTGCTGTGGCACGAGCCGCGCGAGATGGGTTGCGGCGCCGAGTGCTCCGCGGTCCACCTCGGGTAGTCCGAAGACGGCGTCGTCGGAGGCCACGATGACGTCGGCGTTCCCGACGAGGCCGATGCCGCCGCCCACGCAGAACCCGTTGACGGCGACGACGACGGGCACGGCGCAGTCGTAGACGGCGCTGAAGGCGGCGGCGCATCCGCGGTTGGCGCCGATCAGGGCGTCGAAGCCGTCGGTCGCCTGCATCTCCTTGATGTCGACGCCCGCGTTGAAGCCCCGACCCTCTGCGCGGAGCACCACCACGTGGGTGGAGGGGTCCCGGCCGGCGGCGGTGATGGCGTCGCCGAGTTCGAACCATGCGGCCGATGGCAGCGCGTTGACCGGCGGATAGTCGACGGTGACGGTCACGATCCCGGTATCGGAACGTGTCGTGGTGATCGGCACGCGGGCTCCTCTCATGGGGCGGTCCGGACAGTCCGAGGGGACTGCGGAAGCGCACCAAGCAAGTGCTTGGTTGTTTGGTAGGGTAGCACCCATGCAGACGCAGTCACAGGTCGAGCTGGGCCTGGTCGGGAAGGTCATCCTGGTCACGGGCGGGGCGCGCGGGGTGGGTGCCGGGATCACCCGCGTCCTGGGTTCGCTCGGCGCCCGTCCGGTGATCTGTGGTCGCAACGCCGACAATCTCGCCGACGACCTCCGCGATCTCGACTTCGTGTCCTGCGATGTCCGCGACGCGGATGCGGTCGTGGCGATGATGGACGACATCATCGGGCGGGCCGGACGCATCGACGGTGTCGTGAACAATGCCGGCGGCTCCCCGTTCGCGTTGGCCGCCGACGCGTCGGCCCGGTTCGCGAGCAAGATCGTCGACCTCAATCTGCTGGCCCCGCTGGCCGTGGCCCGCGCGGCCAACGCGGTGATGCAGACGCAGTCCGATGGTGGTGCCATCGTGAACATCTCGAGCGTGAGCGGCCACCGGCCGTCACCCGGCACCTCGGCCTACGGTGCGGCGAAGGCCGGACTCGACAACCTGATGAGCTCGCTCGCCGTCGAGTGGGCGCCGCGGGTTCGGGTGAACTCGGTCGTGGCCGGCCCGGTCGTCACCGAACAGTCCCACCTGCACTACGGGGACGACGCCGGTGTGGCAGCCGTCGGCGAGACCATCCCGATGGGGCGGATGGCCACGCCCGCCGATGTCGGCAACGCGGTCGCCTTTCTCTTGTCACCGCTTGCCGGTTACATCACCGGGTCGACGCTGACCGTCCACGGCGGTGGCGAGAAGCCGGCATTCCTCGACGCCGCCACGGCCGGTAACGCAGTCTGAGACCCGGTGTGCGGTTCGGGGCCGCAGACACTTCGGAAAGGAAGAACATCAGTGACCAGCAAGTTGAATGAGGGTCGTGTCGTCATCGTGACCGGTGCCGGCCAGGGCATCGGACGCGCCCACGCCCTCGCGTTCGCCGCCGACGGCGCGAAGGTCGTCGTCAACGACTACGCCGAGGACCCCGCGAGTGAGGTCGTCGACGAAATCGTCGCCGCCGGCGGGCAGGCAGTCGCGTCGGTGGGCGACGTCGCGGACTGGGATTCGGGTGCGGCCATGGTCGAGACCGCACTCTCCGCGTTCGGACGCCTCGACGTACTGGTCAACAACGCGGGTTTCGTGCGCGACCGGATGCTGGTCTCGCTGTCGGAGGACGAGTGGGATGCGGTCGTCCGCGTACATCTCAAAGGGCACTTCGTCGGTCTGCGGCACGCAGCCGCGCACTGGCGTGCCCAGGCGAAGGCCGGCGACGTTCCGCAGGCGCGCATCATCAACACGAGTTCCGGTGCGGGACTGTACGGTTCGGTGGGGCAGGGCAACTACGTCGCGGCGAAGGCCGGCATCGCGGCTCTGACGATCCAGGCGGCCGCGGAACTGGGGTCGTATGGTGTGACCGTGAACGCGATCGCTCCGGCCGCCCGTACCCAGATGACCATGGGTGCCGGTGAGGCGATGGCCGCTCAGATGGCGGCGCCCGCCGACGGTTCCTTCGACACGATGGATCCGGCGAACGTCTCGCCCCTCGTGGTCTGGCTGGGTTCGCCCGCGGCGGGCTCGGTGACCGGCCGGGTGTTCGAAGTCGAGGGCGGCAAGATCTCGATCACCGATGGATGGCAGCGAAGCATCGAGCGGGACAAGGGCTCTCGGTGGGAGGCCGGCGAGCTCGGCCCGGTGATCGAGGAGATCCTGGCCAAGGCGCCGGTGCCGATGCCCGTGTACGGCGCGCGATGACCTCGCCCCGAGATCCCTCGGCCGAGCGGATCGCCGCGGCGCGCGCTTATGTGGACGCCTTGGTGAGTCACGATCCGTCGTCGGTCGTCCTGCACCCGGACTGCACCCGCGTGGAGTTCGGTGTGCGGACCGGGCGCGACGGCGACCACATCGCCCGCAGCCTCGCGCGTGGCCCGCAATTCCGCCTCATCCACCGGATCTCGGACTTCACCGCCACGGTGGACGGGCACAGCGTCACCACGCGCTACATCGTCCACGTCCGACCCAAGACCCTTCGGCTGGGTGCCACCGTGTCCGAGACCTTCGTGGTCGACGAGGACAACCGGATCCGCGCGATCGTCGCCCACTTCGGCCTCCCGCGGCCCCAACGGACCTGACCGTCCGGCACGCCACCAACAGACGAACCCACCACCCCGAACGGCTGGTGGGTTCGTCGACTGTAGGTGGACCGTCAGGCGCTGGGCGCGCGGACGACCATCGGCACGCCGGGGAAGTACGCCGCCATCTCCGAACGGGACTTGCGTAGCGCTGCGGTGCCGTACCCCGACTTGCGGAACTGCGGGTGGATCCAGATGCGCAGGTCGATCTCGCCGTCCTTCAGTTCGCCGAACACGAAGCCGACCTTCGACTCGCCTTCGACGGCGACCAGCCAGACGGCTTCCTCGGCGTCGACCCGGGCGGTGGCGGCATCGATCTCGGCCGCGACATCGCCGGCGGGAGCGCCCGAACCGTCGCCGGCGGTGCCGATCTCGTTGGTGCGCGCCGAGAACAGTTCGGCGTCGGCGGACGGGTCGAACGGACGGAGATCAAGGGTGTCCCCACTGCTGGCCGGACGTTCGGCGAGCGTGAAGGTGAGGGCGCTGTTGAGGTTGTCGAGTTCGGCCTGGTTCTTGCGGCGGTCGTCCTTGGTGAGCTGGTCGAGCTTCATGTCGAGGATGGCCTCGGCGCCGAGCTTGGATTTGCCGAGCAGGTCGACGATCGCGGTGACGGCCTCGTCGTGATTCTCGGCGTCGACGATGGCATCGAGGACCTCGTGGCGGCGCTCGAGGGCGGTCAGCAGGGCGTCGGCGATGTCACGCCGGGTGGTGGCGAGGTCGAGATCAGTCATGACTCGATCCTAGGTCACCGGTGGTTCCCATGTGGGGGACATCCGGCGCGTGCGCAGGGGGTCGGACGACGTCTCGGAAATGCGAATCTAGAACAAGTTCTACCGTTGGGTCTGCCTGTTTTGGTGGAGATTCTTCCCTAGAGCTGTAACACGTCCTAGTCTGGTGGTCATGACGAACGAGGGTACGACGACAGCACCGGCCGACTTCGATCACCTGCGCGGGGGCACGCACATGGGCGACCTGATGGTCGCGGCGCTGCGGCGGCACGCCGACCGCACCGTGCTGTCTCTCGGCGACACCGAGATGACCGGCGGTGAGATGGCGGCGTCGATCAGCCGCTACATCCAGGCGTTCGAGGGGTTGGGTGCTGGTACGGGAACCGCGGTCGGCCTACTTGCGCTGAATCGGCCCGAGGTGCTGTTCGTGATCGGCGCCGGCCAGACGCAGGGATGGCGCCGCACCGCTCTGCATCCCCTGGGCTCACTCGACGACCACGCGTACGTGCTCTCGGACGCCGGCGTGTCGACTCTCATCATCGACCCGGTGCCCATGTTCGTCGAGCGGGCCGCGGCACTGCTCGAACGGGTTCCCGGTCTCAAGCAGGTGCTGACCCTCGGGCCGGTGCCGGAGCAACTCGCCGCCCACGCGCGGGACGTGATCGCCGAAGCCGACGGCTTCGAGCCGAAGCCCCTTGTCGCCGCGCATCTCTCACCCGACCACGTCGTCTCCATCACCTACACCGGCGGCACCACCGGCAAGCCGAAGGGCGTCATCGGGACAGCCCGCGCGATGTCGACGATGACGCAGATCCAGCTCGCGGAATGGGAATGGCCCGAACACCCGCGGTTCCTGCTCTGCACGCCCCTCTCGCACGCGGGTGCCGCTTTCTTCGTCCCGACCCTCATGAAGGGCGGATCGATGGTGGTGCTGTCCAAGTTCGACCCGGCCGAGGTGCTGCGCACGATCGAGGAGCAGAAGATCACCGCGACGATGCTGGTGCCGTCGATGCTGTACGCACTGATGGACCACCCGGACTCGAAGACGCGCGACCTGTCCTCGCTGGAGACTGTGTACTACGGTGCGTCGCCGATCAATCCGGTCCGGCTCGCCGAGGCGATCGAGCGCTTCGGGCCGATCTTCGCGCAGTACTACGGCCAGTCCGAGGCGCCGATGGTCATCAGTTACCTGGCGAAGGGTGACCATCCGGGTCCCGGTGAGGACCAGCGTCGGCTGAGCAGCTGCGGACGGCCGTCGGCCTTCCTGCGTACCGCCCTGCTCGGGCCCGACGACAAGCCCGTCCCGCAGGGCGAACCCGGCGAGATCTGCGTCGCGGGACCACTTCTCGCCGGCGGGTACCTGGGCCTCCCCGAACAGACCGCGGACACCTTCCGCGACGGCTGGCTGCGCACCGGCGACGTGGCCCGCGAGGACGAGGACGGATTCTGGTTCATCGTCGACCGCACCAAGGACATGATCGTCACCGGTGGCTTCAATGTGTTCCCGCGCGAGGTCGAGGACGTCGTCGCCGAACACCCGGCAGTGGGTCAGGTCGGCGTGATCGGTGTCCCGGACGACAAGTGGGGCGAGGCGGTCACCGCGATCGTGGTGCTGCGCAACGATGCCGACGCCGACGACGCGGCGAAGGACCGGATCACCGCCGAGATCCAGCAGTCCGTGAAAGACCGCAAGGGTGCGGTGCAGTCACCCAAGCGGGTGATCTTCGCCGATGCCCTGCCACTGACCGCGCTCGGCAAGCCGGACAAGAAGGCGCTGCGGTCCCAGTACTGGGCCGACTCCGACCGCGGGGTCGGCTAGATCCCCTCTGCTCCCTGATCCGAAAGTAACGACCTGCCCCCTGCTCCCTGAGGAGCGCCCGGAGCTTGCGGAGGGCGCGTCACGAAGGGTCTTCGCAACCGGCTCACCAGGACCCTTCGTGACGGCTCCGCAAGCTCCGGCCTCCTCAGGGAGCGGAGGTTCTTTCGTTGTCCACGACGGCCGCCTGGCCGCAGATACTGAGGTGTGAGGAGCGTTAGCCGCCGGGCCGAGCAAGCGACGAAGGAGCGCATCGAGGTCGACGAGCCACGAAGGGCCTGGTGAGACAGGTTGCGGCGCCCTTCGTGGCTCGCTTCGCTCGCACCTCAGGGAGCACAGGGGGAGCGCATTGCTCGCACCTCGGGGAGCACAGGGGGAGCGCATTGCTCGCACCTCAAGGAGCACAGGGGGAGCGCATTGCTCGCTCCTCAATTGACCCGCCCGGGCGGGTCACAGGTCGCAGCAGTCGCAACAATCGCAGCAGTCGCAGTCGTCGCAGACCGCGTCCTTGTACTTGTCGGTGAAGTGATTCCAGTGGTCGACGCAGCAGGCCTTGCCGAAGCACGAGACGCCGATGAACGGCAGAATCCGTTCGTGGAACGATCGATTCGGTTTGAAGGGTGGCGGGTACGGCCACTCGGTCGGATAGCCGAACGGCCGGTGCGGCGGCCACTGGGTGCGCGAGTCGGCGACCACCGAAGGGGCCTCCGCGTGCGGGTGCATGCGCTTGTGGATCGCGTGGCGCAGTCCGTCGAGCAACACCACTCGTAGGAGTCGGTCGTCGACGAGTTCGAGGTCGGCGTAGCGGGTCCGGATCGCGGAGGCGAGTCGCCGGCACTGCTCGAGCGCGGTCTCCGGCGACGTTCCGGTGGACCGGAGTGGGTTGTACCGTCCCTGCTCGGCGTCGGAGTCATAGTCGTCGACCGCGTCCAAGAGGTGCGCTATCCGGCCGAAATCGGCACCGATGTCGGAGAGCGCTGCCTCGTTGCGGGGTGCGTCGGCGAGTATCGCCGACGCGGAGAAGACCTGTGCCGCAGCCACTGCCGACGCCCGGGTGAGGTCGTCGAGGACGACGCTCGTCGACTCGATCTCGGCTTGACGAGAGAGCGTCGTCATCATCCCGTCGACATCGAGACGTCGGGCGACCTCGGTGTCGGCCGCGGCATTCCGGCGCAGGTGGCTCCCGGCATAGTCGGCGAGCTTCGCGCGTACCGGCCGACGGGGCGCCAGCGCGTGTCGCTGCTCGTTGCCGACGTCGGCCGCCTTCGCGGCGGCGAGGGTGAGGGAGGCGGTCGCGGCGAGGCGGACACCCGGTTCGTCGGCGGACACGACTGTCGCCGTGCGCATTCCGCGTAGGGGACACCGACCGGCCTCGGTGGAGGCGCACTCCGACGTCGACTGGGCTGCGGTGAGGATCGACACCATCACCGCATCGGTGTTGACCGTCAACCTGCTCGACTGGCCGTGGTTGTCGCGCAGCGACAGACAGACCCCGCACAGGTGGGAGCGCCACTGGTCCATCAGGTCGTCGTCGAGTGCGTGCCGACATGGAGTGAGAACCCCGAACATTCGAGAATCAGACCACAGGCAGGGGGGCCTCGCCAGAGGATTCATTCGTTCGGTGCAGGCGGCCCGATGTGCTCGCCTCAGTCGCCGCCGACAACGCGGGCGCGGGCCGTGAGCGTGGTTCGGAGCCATTCCGGCTCGCAGACCACGAAGTCGTGGTCGAACATCGACGCCCACAACGCGCGCGTGGCGTGGCGACGGTCGGCGAACCGGAGTCCGAGCCGACATCGTCCTTCTGGTGAGCGGTCGAGATATGTTGCGGCGGCGATTGACTCGATCTGCTCGGCATCGTCGGCCGAGCAGTCGATCACCACGTCGACGGGTTCGAAGGAGCGTCGGAACGCGTCACGATGCCGCTCCCAGATCTCGCCGAGGTCGACGTCATCGGACCGGCGCGCGGGTTCGTCGAGGACGTCCACGTCGCTCATCCGGGAGACGCGGTACATGCGTTCCGCCGAGCCGGCGCCGTCGTGCGACGTGCTGCGCGGTGAGGTGGCGACGAGGTACCAGGTCTCGCCCGCCACGATGAGTCCGATCGGGTCGAGGACGTGCTCGCGCGGGGTGGGCGCACCCCGGCTCCGGTAGCTCACACGGATCCGTCGGCCCTCGAACACGGCGAGTTGTACGGCCTGGAGGCCGTCGAGGATCTCCGGGGTTCTGACGAAACCCTCCGGACGGACCAGGATCCGCTGCGCGGCGCGCACGGCATGACTCCGGTGCGCCTCGGGCAGGGCGGCGGTCACCTTGCGCATGGCGCTGGTGAACGCGGGGGAGTCGACCCGTCCGGTACCGGCGAGCAACGACGTGGCCTCGTCGACGGTCAGTCCGGTGAGATCGGTGCGATACCCCGGTAACAACGCGAAGCCGCCGTGCCGGCCGCGCTCGGCGTAGACCGGCACGCCGGACAGCGACAGCGCGTCGATGTCGCGGAGCACGGTTCGTTCGGAGACCCCGAGCTCGGCGGCCAACTCGGCGGCGGTCACCCGCTCGTGCCTCTTCAGCACCATCAGCAGGGCGATGAGACGTTCGGCGCGCACGAATGCGATTCTCTCCCGAATACATGACAGGAGATGTCGTGTATTGCGGATTCACTGGTGGCAGACCGACCAACGACAAGGAGAGGACGTCATCATGACCGCAACCACACCAGAGGCCGTGCCCGCCCCGGCCGCACCCGCCGACCCCCGTCCCGCATTCCGAGTGGCAACTGCTTGGATGACGGCACTGCTGACCGGGATCACCGACGATCAACTGGAAGCGCCCACTCCCTGCGAGGACTTAGACGTCCGGACACTCTCGGCGCACGTCGTGGCGACCGCCGAGCGTGCCCGGGCACTCGCCGACGGACTCGACGTCCGAACGATGCGGACGATCGCCGAGCAGCACGACGCTGCCACCTACTCCGCGCTGGTCGAGGCCGCCCTGGAGGGATGGGCCGATGATGCGTCGCTGACCCGCATGGTCCAGGTGCCGTGGGGTGAGGTACCCGGCGCGGGAGCGCTCTGGGGCTATGTCAGCGAGACCCTCGTGCACGGCTGGGACCTCGCCGTTGCCACCGGGCAACCCGCGGAAGCAGATCCCGCGACGGCCGAGGCGACGCTCGCGGTCGCGCAGCAGTTCATCCCGGCCGAGATCCGCACCGACCCGAACGTGCCGTTCGGCGTCGTCGTCGAACCCCGCCCCGGCGCCGGACCCACTGAGCGACTGGCCAACTGGACCGGCCGGGACCCCGAGGGCTGGTCCCCGGCTTCGTGAGGCGGGTCACGACCCCCTGCTCCCTGAGGTGCGAGCGAAGCGAGCCACGAAGGGTCTTGTGAGATGCCCTGCCGCCCTTCGTGGCTCGTCGCTATCGCTCCTCACACCTCAGGGAGCGGAGGATGTTGCACCTCGGGAGAGCAGAAGGTGTTGAGCGGTCAGCGGGCCGGCTCGCAGATGACCACCGGGATCGTTCGTTCCGTCCAGGCGGCGTAGGTGTCGTAGTCCGCGTAGGTGTCGACGAGATCAGGCCAGAGCTCGGCGCGCTCGGCATCGGTGGCGGTGCGCGCCACGAGGTCGTGCTTCTCCTTGCCGATCTGGATGGTGACCTGCGGGTTGTCCCGGAGATTGAGGTACCAGGCGGGGTTCTTCGCCGAGCCGCCCTGGGAGGCGACGACGACGAAGGCGTCCCCGCGCCGCAGGTAGATCAGCGGCGCGGTGCGCGGCTGTCCCGACTTGCGGCCGATGGTGGTCAGCAAGCACACCGGCGCGGGCTTGCGGAGGCCCGCACCGACCCGCCAGGTGCCCCCGACGCGACCACCGGTGGCCTTGTACAGCGCGGTGTTCGCCTTCGACCCCAGTTTGATGATCTTGCTGACGATCGGCGAATCGAGTTGCGCGGGCTTGTTGTTCGGGTCGAGTGCGGGCATCAGATGCGCTCGATGATGGTGCCGGTGGCCATGGCGCCGCCGGCGCACATCGTGACCAGCGCGGTCTGACCGTCCCGACGCTCCAGTTCGTGCAGGGCGGTGGTGATCAGGCGAGACCCGGTGCTGCCCACGGGGTGTCCCAGGGCGATGGCACCGCCGTTCACGTTGACCTTGTCCAGGTCGGCGCCGTGGACCTGGGCCCAGCTGAGCACCACGGACGCGAACGCCTCGTTGATCTCGACGATGTCGATGTCGGACAACGACATACCCGACTTGGCCAGGACGCGCTCGGTCGCCTGGACCGGACCGTCGAGGTGGAAGTACGGCTCCGCGCCGACGAGCGCCTGCGCCTTGATGCGTGCGCGCGGTGTCAGGCCCAGTTCGCGTGCCCGGGACTCGTCCATGATGAGCACGGCGGCCGCGCCGTCGGAGATCTGTGACGACGTTCCAGCGGTGTGGATACCGCCCTCGAGAACGGGTTTGAGCGCGGACAGGGACTCGAGCGTGGTGTCGCGCAGGCCCTGGTCACGGCTGACGTCGAGGATGTTCCCGGTCAGTTCGCCCTCTTTGGTGCGCTCGGGCGCCTTGAGGCTCAGGACCTCGCGGTCGAACCGACCCTCGTCCCATGCCTTACGGGCGTTGCGTTGACTGCGCTCGCCGAGCGCGTCGATGTCGGCGCGCGTGATACCGCGGCGTTTGGCGATCCGTTCGGCGGCCTCGAACTGGTTCGGCATGTCGACGTCCCACGAATCGGCGTGATACGGACCGGCATTGGTGCCGACGTTCGCGCCGAGCGGAACGACCGACATCGTCTCCACTCCGCAGGCGACGCCGATGTCGATCGCGTCGGAGGCGATGAGCCCGGCGATCAGATGGTTGGCCTGCTGCGCCGAACCGCACTGCGCGTCGATTGTGGTTGCTCCGGTCGCCTCCGGCAGGCCCGCGGACAGCCAGGCCTTGCGCGTGATGTTGCCGGCCTGGGCACCTGCCTGGGTCACGCAGCCGCCGATCACCTGCTCGACGAGGGCGGGGTCGAGGCCCGCCTTCTCGAGGAGGCCGCGTTGGGTGATGCCGAGCAACTCCTCGGCGTGTAGGCCCGAGAGCCAACCGTTGCGCTTGCCGATCGGCGTGCGCGCCGCTTCCACGATGACGGGAACGCCCATCGCCACTCCTTCGTTCGTACCGTGGACCCAACTGTCCACGGGATAGGTCTCGACGGCCGTCGAGACCGCTCCATTCAAGCTAGAACACGTTCTATGTTTGCGTCTACGCTGGGGTTGGCGCTGCGCTCGGGGCGTCGTCGCCGGTGGCCGTCCGATGCCTTGCGTCGCTGCTGCACGATGGCAAATGCGGCCGCATTCCGAGAGGAACGTCGCAGGTCGAGGTACCGGGCTCGGATCAAAACTAGAACAAGTTCTCGTCTGGGGGTGTCGTATGCGTCACAGTGTGCTTCAATGTGATTGAAACAGGTTCTAAATCTCACAGCGAGGTGGTGTGACGTGACCCAGGCCCAGAGCGCCCCGATCGGCAGCGAGCCGACCCCGGCGGATTCTGCGCGCACGAGCCCTTCCGACGTAGTCGCGAAGTGTCCGTTCATGGAGCAGGAGGGGTGGGATTTCACCAACCCCGACCTGCTCGAGCAGGGAATCCCCGTGCAGGAGTTCGCGCAACTGCGCAAGACCGCGCCGGTCTGGTGGAATGCCCAGGCACCCGGCAAGGGTGGTGGTTTCCACGACGGCGGCTACTGGGTGATCTCCAAGCACGCCCATATCCGCGAGATCTCGAAGAACAACGAGGACTGGGAAACCAACGCCAACGGCGTCATCATGCGTTTCGAAGACGACATGACCGCCGATCAGATCGAGATCACCAAGGCGCTGCTGATCAACCACGATCCGCCGGAGCACACGCGTCTGCGCAAGCTGGTGTCCAAGCTGTTCACGCCGCGCGCCGTGCACTCCCTCGAGGAGAAGCTCGACGACGCCGCCCGCGACATCGTCGCCAAGGCCGCGGCGAAGGGCAGCGGCGACTTCGTCAAGGACGTCGCTGTCGACCTGCCGCTGCTGGCCATCGCCGACCTGCTCGGTGTGCCGGAGGTGGACAGGGAGAAGCTGTTCGACTGGTCGAACTCGATGATGAACGCCGACGACCCGGACTACACCACGGATCCGCAGCAGGCCAACGCCGAGATCCTCGGCTACGGCTACACGATGGCCGAAGAGAAGCGCAAGAACCCGGGCGAGGACATCGTCACCACCCTGGTGAACGCCGACATCGACGGGCAGTCGCTCGACGAGACCGAGTTCGGGTTCTTCTTCATCCTCCTGACGGTCGCCGGCAACGAGACCACGCGTAACGCCATCAGCCACGGGATGAACGCCTTCCTGGACAACCCGGATCAGTGGGGACTGTTCAAGAAGGAGCGTCCGGCGACGGCCGTCGACGAGATCGTCCGATGGGCGACCCCGGTCAACGCCTTCCAGCGGACGGCCAAGCGCGACACGCAGATCGGCGGCGTCGACATCGCCAAGGGCGAGCGCGTCGGCATGTTCTACGGATCGGCCAACTACGACGAGGACGTCTTCGACGATCCGTTCTCGTTCAACATCATGCGCGACCCCAACCCGCACGTCGGGTTCGGTGGCAACGGCGCGCACTTCTGCGTCGGTGCGAACCTGGCGCGGATGGAGATCAACCTGATGTTCAACGCGCTCGCCGACCTGGTGCCCGACATCACCAAGCTCGCCGCGCCGCGCCGTCTGCGGCACGGCTGGATCAACGGCGTCAAGGAACTCCGCGTCGACTACGGCACCAAGTGACCGCAGCAGAGCAGACACCGGCCTACCTCGGCATCGACCGGGAGAACCATCCCGCAGTCGTGGCGGGGCGTCGTTCGCGTGAGTTCGTGGAATCCAGGGACAAACAGGCCTGGATCGACAACTTCGCGGCAGACGCCACGGTCGAGGACCCGGTCGGCCCGTCGATGTTCGACCCGGACGGCGTCGGATTCCGCGGGCACGAGCAGATCTCGGAGTTCTGGGACAAATCGATCGGGACGACCGAGAGCATCGAGTTCCGCTTCGACGAGGAGATCATCTGCGGGAACGAGGTCGCCTACATCGGCAGCATCGTCACCCACATCGCCGGCCACGTCTCCGAGGCGCGCGGGGTGTTCACCTATCGCGCCGACGCCGACGGCAAGCTGTCGGCGCTGCGCGCCTTCTGGGAGGTCGAGAAGACGATCAACTCGGTACGCAAGGCCTGAGGGTCGCATTACAGTCCGCCGCGGGCGGGACGGGTGACGTCACCTGTCCCGCCCGCGGTCGTTTGCGTGCCGGGTTCTCGCATCCGTCGTTACAGCACATCGGTCGTGCCCGAAGATGGGACGACGGTGTCTCCGAGACGCCGAAGGTGTCGACGACGAAGGGAGAACGACTCGAAGCCGGGCGCGGTCGATCAGTTCGACGCGGTGTACCGCGAACACGTGGCGGCTGTCTGGCGCTACGTGCGGACGCGCGTGCCCGCGACCGTCGACGCCGATGACGTGACCGCGGAGGTCTTCGTCAAGGCAATACGGTCCTGGGACCGTTTCGACAGTCGGCGCGGCAGCGTCGGCGCATGGCTGGTCGGGATCGCGCGGCATGTCGTCGCGGACTGGTGGGCGCGGCAGTCGCGAGAGGTGCCGGTCGCCGAGGTCGAGGTACGAGATGGCGGGATGTCCGCGCCCGATGACGATCCGGAGACCGCGATGTTGCGGGCCGCCGCAGCCGACGACGTACGCAGTCGGTTGGGGGTGCTCACGTCGCGCGAGCGAGAAGCCGTGACCCTCAGATTCGCCACCGAACTCACCTCCGAGGAGATCGGCGCGGCGATGGGGATCTCGGCGACGGCCGCGCGGATGCTCGTGTATCGCGGGGTGGCGAAGTTGAGGGAGGTGATGCCGAGATGACGCCGCATGATCCGGGTGGAACCGGCTCCGGGCCAGGCGAACCCTACGACCCTGCCGATGTCGCGGCGGCCGAACGGCTCGACGCCGTGATCGCGGCCGCTCTCGACGGACGGGGCGTTCCGGGCGTCCGGGACCCCGAAGTCGAGCTGCTCGCCGGTGGTCTCCGGAGGGATCCGCCCGCGTCGACCTACGCCGTGGTCGATCGACGGCTCCGGTCACACCGTCCCGGCCGCCCGCGTCGACGCTGGTCGGCGGCGCAGGTTGCCGCGGCCGTGCTCGGGGCCGTGCTGATCGCCCACGGCGCGGGGAACATGGTTGCCGGCGAGTGGATCTCGACGTCGCTCGGTGAGCCGTACAACGAGCACGCGATGGTCGACGGTGGGTTGGCGTTCATCGCTCTGGGCGCGGCGGTGGCGGTGGCGGCGACGCGCCGGCGCTGGCTGCCCGTCGCCGTCATCGTGGGCGTGCCGCTCGGACTCGTCATGGGCGGGCGTGGTGTCCACGAGGTCGGTGTCTTCGCCTGGGGTGCGGTGGCGCACGGCGCGGCCGGTGTGGCCGCGCTGGTGTTGCTGGTCACCTATTCACTGGGCCGTCGTTACAGCCGGCGGTCGGATCGGGAAGGACGGGTATGAGAGCACTGCATCGAATCCGGAATTATGTACGCGCGATGCGGCGGGCTCGTCGTCATCGCGCCGAACTCGTCGGCCACCTCGCTCGTCGGCCGCTGGTGGCGGGCGGGATCGCCGGGATGGAGAGCGCGATGCTGCTGTCCAACCGGATGGACCCGAAACTCAAAGAACTGGCCGAACTCAAGGCCGCCGGGATGGTCAGTTGCGAGTTCTGCCTCGACATCGGCTCCGCGCTGGCGTCGGGCGCCGGGATCACCGAGCAGCAACTTCGCGATCTTCCGCACTACCAGGAGTCGACGGCCTACACCGATCTGGAGAAACTCGTCATCGGCTACGCCGAGGCGATGACCCGTACGCCGGCCGTCGGCGACGATCTCGCGGACCTGCGCCGCCGGTTGGCCGAACACCTGTCGGAGACCCAGATCGTCGAACTCGCGATGACCGTGGCCTGGGAGAATCAGCGGGCGCGTCTCAACCAGTCGCTGGGTGTGCGACCCACGGGAATGGCCGACGGCCTCGCCTGCGCTGTCCCCGAACGCACTTCGTAGCATTCATGCGCACATATGGCGCGCATGAATGCCACGAAGTTCCGCTCAGTGCAGGGGCTTGTCGGCGCCGACGAGCCACATCGAGAAGTACTGCGAGCCACCGCCATAGGCGTGGCCCAGTGCCTTCCGGGCGTCCGGGACCTGGTGGTCTCCGGCTTTGCCCATGACCTGGATGGCGGCCTCGACGAACCGGATCATGCCCGACGCCCCGATCGGGTTCGACGACAACACACCGCCGGACGCGTTGAGCGGGATGCGCCCGCCGATCTCGGTGTCGCCGGATTCGGTGAGCTTCCACCCCTCGCCCCCGGCCACGAATCCCAGGTTCTCCAGCCACATCGGCTCGAACCAGGAGAAGGGCACGTAGATCTCGGCGGCGTCGACCTCCTCCAGCGGGTTGCTGATGCCGCCGGCCTTCCACAACGCGGCCGCGGCATCGCGACCGGCCTGCGGGCTGACGACGTTGCGGTGCGCGTAGGACAGCGGCTCGGTGCGCATCGCGGTGGCATGGATCCACGCCACCGGATCGCCTGCGGCGATCGCGGCATCGGCGACATCCTCGCTGCCGATGACGACCGCGCAGGCCCCGTCCGACGACGGGCAGGTCTCGTCGTAACGGATCGGGTCCCAGAGCATCTGCGAGCTCATGACCTTCTCGACCGTCTGATCCGGTTGGTGCAGGTGCGCAAGCGGATTCAGCGCGCCGTTACGGCGATCCTTGGCGGCGACCATCGCCCCGATGTGCTCGGGCGCGCCGGACTGCCGGATGTAGGCGCGCACGTGCGGGGCGAAGAAGCCACCCGCGCCGGCGCCCACCGGCTTGGTGAACGGCACCGGGATCGACAGCGCCCACATCGCGTTGGACTCGGACTGCTTCTCCCAGGCGACGGCCAGGACCCGCTTGTGCACGCCCGCGAAGACCAGCGACGCGGCCACATTGGCCGTCGAACCGCCGACCGAACCCGCGGTGTGGACGCGGATGAGGCGTTTGCCGACCGCGCCGATGGCCTCGGCCATCGCGAGCTCCGGCATCATCGACCCCTCGAAGAGGTCCGGGGCCTTGCCGATGACGATCGCGTCGATGTCGTCGAGCGAGACCTTGGAGTCGATCAGCGCGGCGTCGATGGCCTCGCGGACCATGCCCGCCATCGTGACGTCGGACCGCTTCGCGACGTACCGTGTCTGCCCGGTGCCCAGCACCGCGGCACGATTGTTGTGTCCCATCAGTTCTCAGGCCCCCTCGTTGTTCTGGGCACTCAGGGTGACCACCATGTTCTGTTGCAGCAGCGGGCCGCTCGAGGCGTGGGCGACCGCGGTGCCGGCGTTGCCGCCGAGGATCTCGTTGGCCGCGTACCCGATCCGCTGGAGACCTGCGGAGAACAGCGAGTTGCCGGCCAGCGAACCGCCGGACGGATTGATGCGCACCGAGTCGGGGAGTCCGAGCGCGTTGCGGACGATGATCTCCTGGTGCGTGTACGACGCGTTGATCTCGGCGACGTCGACCGCGCGGCTGCGGTCGCCGAAGGCGGTGCCGCCGGCCAGCTTCGTCGACGGTGAGACGGTGAGATCGCGTGCCCCGAAGTTGGGTGTGTCGATGCGGTGATCCCACCCGGTGACGAAGGCAGGGTTGGCCACCAGCTCGCGGGCCTTGCGCTCGCTGGCGATGACGACCGCTGCGGCGGCATCGGTGTACGGCGCGATGTCGTGCTGTCGCAGCGGGTTCGCGACGTACTCACGACCGAGCAGCTCGTCGACGGAACCGCCGAAGGTCCGCGCACCGACCGCGGCCATGTCGGCCTCGGTCCACACGCCCGCGTCGAGGCCGGCGCGAGCCTGCAGGGCGCCGAGCGACCGGGCATCCGGATGCAGCGGGGCGACGGTGTACGGATCGGTCTGCAGGGTGAGCGTCTGGTCGGCGTTGCCGGCGGTGGCCTTGCCGAATCCGTAGGCGAGGGCGAGATCGACCTCGCCCGTTGCGATCTTCACCCACGCCTCGTACAGCGCCCAGGCGCCGTCCATCTCGACGTGGGACTCGTTGATCGGCGGCATCGCACCGATCGAGTCGATCGCGGAGATGAACGAGAATGCCCGTCCGGCAAGGTAATCGGAGGAACCGCTGCACCAGAACTCGATGTCGGTGCGGGCGATGCCGAGCTCAGCGTAGAGCTTGTCGAAGCAGGGGATCAGCATCTCGACGCCGTTGGTGGTGCCGTGGGAGCCGGCGATGTTCGGGCTGTGCGCGAAGCCGATGATCGCGATCGGTGGCAGTGTCATCAGAGGTGGTCCTCATAGGTCTCGTACTCGGCGTCGGGCTCTCCGGTGGGCGCGAAGTGGCTGATGTTGCCGATCGAGTACTCCCATTCGTCCTCGGGGAGCCAGACGGCCTTGACGCGCATGCCCATCCGGACCTCAGAGGCCTCGCAGTCCAGGATCAGGTGCAGGAACGGGATGTTCGCCCCGTCGAGGAGCACGTAGGCCGCCACGTAGGGCGGCTTGATCCGCTGTCCCTGGAAGGGCACGTTGACGATGCAGAACGTGGTGACGATGCCGGTGTGGGCCAGCTCGACGCGCTCGGATGCGGGTGAACCGTCGGCGGGGCTGACGCCGCGGGGCGGGAAGTACACGCGCCCGGCATCGACTCCCGAACCGATGCGGGTGCCGATCAGCTTGCCCGCCTTCAGTCCTTCGAGGTACACGGACTCTTCCTCGTTGGCCGAGTGCGTGATCGCGGTGCTGACCGGGGTGGGGATGACGAGCAGCCCCGCCTCCGCGCCCTGGGGGGCGTCGGCGGTGTTGGCCGGAGCGGTGGCGGGTTTCTCGCCGGGGGCGAAGTACGCGATGTCGTCGATCCGGCCGATGCGCGCGGCGCCGAAGACGGCGTGGACCCGCAGGCCGGTCGACAGGTCGTCGGGCGAGTCGGTCGAAACCGCGTGCAGCAGTGTGGTGTCCGCGCCGTCGAGACGGATCAGCGCCCACGCGAACGGCGTGTCCAACGGTTGGCCCGGCACCGGCTCGGGGTTCCACGTCCACGTGGTCACCGTGCCGACGGTCGACACCTCGACGAACTCGGCGGACTGGGTGCCGGTGACGGGGTCGAACTCGACCGGGGGAACCGACACCTTGCCGTCGCTGCCCTTGGACCCGATGATCCGGCCATCGCGCAACGCGAGCGCGAACTGGCTCAGGACCGGGCCCAGCGACCGTGTGTAGTCGAAGGAGTTGGTCAGGGGAGCGGTCAGGATGGGGGACTTCGGCTCGGGCACCTCGGCGACGGGATTCGGGGCGGCCGGAGACGTTACGCTCATGCTCACATCTTGAGTAGAACACGTTCTAGTATTGGGCACAAGATGCATGTCAGGCCGTGGGAAGCGCGGCCCGGCGAGAAGGGGAGTGGTTGTGAAGCTCGGTCTGCAACTGGGGTACTGGGGTACCGATCCGATTCGCGAAGCGCCGGAGTTGATCGCCACCGCGGAGGAATGCGGGTTCGACGCGGTCTTCACCGCCGAGTCGTGGGGCTCCGACGCGTACACGCCGCTCGCCTGGTGGGGCGCGGCGACCTCGCGCATCCGTCTGGGCACGGCGGTGGCCCAGCTGTCGGCGCGGCCGCCGACCTCCCTCGCCATGCACGCGCTGACCCTCGACCATCTCTCCGGCGGCCGGCACATCGTCGGACTCGGGGTGTCGGGCCCGCAGGTGGTGGAGGGCTGGTACGGCGAACCGTTCGCAAAACCGTTGGCACGCACCCGCGAATACGTGCGCGTCGTGCGGGACGTGCTGGCCCGAGAGGACAAGGTGACCAGCGCGGGTCCGCACTATCCGCTGCCGTACCCGGGCGACGCACCCGGGGCGACCGGACTCGGAAAACCACTCAAGCCGATCACTCATCCGCTTCGCGCCGACGTCCCGATCTGGCTGGGTGCCGAGGGCCCGAAGAACGTCGCGCAGACCGCAGAGATCGCCGACGGCTGGCTGGCCATCTTCTTCAGTCTCGGTCTCGCCGACCAGTACAACGCGTGGCTCGATGAGGGTTTCGCGCGGCCGGGTGCGCGTCGTTCCCGGGAGGACTTCGAGGTGGCCGCGACGGTACAGGTGGTGATCACCGACGACGTGCCCGCGGCCATCGATCGCTACCGGCCGTCGACGGCGCTCTACGTCGGCGGAATGGGCGCCAAGGAGAAGAACTTCCATGCCGAGCTGTACAAGCGGATGGGTTACGCCGACGCCGTCGACGAGATCGTGAGCCTGTTCCTCAGCGGCAAGAAGGCCGAGGCGATCGCCGCAGTGCCCGACGAGATGGTCCGCGAGACGATGCTCGTCGGCACGGCCGACGAGGTGCGCTCTCAGATCAAGGAGTGGGAGGCGGCCGGCGTCACCATGCTCATGGTCACCGCCCGCGACACCGAGACGATCCGGGAACTCGCGACGTTGGTGTGACGACGCACCCGGTGTCGGCGTGTGCCCGACGGGACACGGTATCGGTGATCCGCCGCGTGCGACAGTCGTCGACGACTTCCTAACTGCAGAACCTGCGGCCGTGCATGCCGATCGAACATAGAATTTCTCGCGTGCAGCCAAGTGATCACGGCCCCGTTGCGGAGACGCCGACCACGGACGGGATGGCCTCCCGGCGGGTCGGCAGACCGACCGGTCCGGCCGGATGCCGTCGGGCATGCAACGTATCGGCGACTTCCGCTTCTTCTACGAGGGCGAGAAGTGGGAATGGTCCGATGAGGTCGCCGCCCTGCACGGTTATGCGCCGGGGGAGGTCGAACCGACCACCGAACTCATGCGCCGCCACAAGCACCCCGACGATCGAGCCCACTTCGACGCCGTGCTGGCCGAGATGCTCACCAATCACGCGCCGTTCTCGAGTCGGCACCGCATCGTCGACACGTCCGGGCGGGTCCGACCGGTCGCGGTCATCGCGCATTCCATCACCGACGCCACGCGGCGCGCCATCGGCACCGAGGGCTTCTACCTCGACCTGACCGACGCCGAGATGGCCGTGTGGCAACGGCGGGTCGACGACCAGGTACGAGCCTTCCGCGACAGCAGCGGCGTGATCGAGCAGGCCAAGGGCATGCTCATGCTGGTCTACGGAGTCAACGCCGACCGGGCGTTCGACGTGCTCCGGTGGCGCTCACAGCAGGAGAACGTGAAGATCCGCGACGTCGCCGCAGCCCTCGTCGACGAGATCCAGGCGGGCATGACCATCGAAGAGCATCATCGTCGGCGTCTCGACGAGATCGTGCTGCGCCCACGTAGGTCGTCGGAGGATACGTCGGACGCCGTCCGCTGACCGGGGGCGTCGCGGAAGTCGCTGCGCGGCGCGACCGCCCGGTGCCGCTACTCCCCGGTGAACTCCGGCGTGCGCTTCTCCGCGAACGCGCGGGGTCCGACCTTCGCATCCTTCGACTTGAAGACCGAGATGCCGATCTTCGCATCGATCTCGAAGGCGTCGAGTTCGTGTAGGCCCTCGGTGTCGCGGATGGTCTTGAGGATGCCCTGCACCGCGAGCGGACCGTTGGCCGCGATTTTCCCGGCGAGTTCGAGTGCCTTGTCGAGAGCGGTCCCGTCGTCGACGACATGGCCGATCAGTCCGTATTCGAGCGCCTCGCGCGCGGTGATGTGGCGGCCGGTCAGCAGGATGTCGCACGCCACGGTGTACGGGATCTGCCGGACGAGGCGAACCGCGCTGCCACCCATCGGGTACAGGCCCCAACGGGCCTCGGAGACACCGAACTTCGCGCTCTCGCCGGCGACCCGGATGTCGGTGCCCTGCAGGATCTCGGTACCGCCGGCGATGGCGGGTCCCTCCACTGCGGCGATGAGCGGCTTGGTGAGACGGCGTCCCTTCAGCAGGGCCGGCAACGAGGCCGGATTCCACGCACCGGAGTCGACGGTGTCGCCGGGAGCGTTCTTGTTCATGCTCTTCAGGTCGGCGCCCGCGCAGAAGTACCCGCCGGCGCCGGTGAGGATGGCCACCCGGATGTCGGGATCGGCATCGACCTGGTCCCACGCCTCGGTCATGATCCGCATCATCTCCGTCGACAGCGCATTGCGCGCCTCCGGTCGGTTCATCGTCACGATCAGGATGTGCCCGCGCTTCTCGACGAGGCACTCGGGTGCCTTTTCGGTGACGGACTCGGCGGGGGTTGCTGTGGTCATCGCTGCACTCCGGTGTCGCTGTGCTCGGGTGGTGATCAGGTGATGGTGGCGGGCGCGTATTGCCGCTTGCCCAGAACGATAACACGTTCTAATTTTGAACCATGGCCTACACAATCGCCGACCTCATCGAGCATGCCGTCGACCTTGTTCCCGAGCGCGTCGCGCTCGAGTCGGGCGACCGCTCGCGCTCCTACGCCGACCTGGAGGCGCGTGCCAACGCCCTCGCCCACAAACTCCGGGAACTGGGCGTACAACCGGGCGACCGAGTGGGCCTGTACAGCAGGAACACCATCGAGTCGGTCGAGGCGATGGTCGCCATCTTCAAGGCTCGCGCGGTGATGGTCAACGTCAACTACCGCTACGTCGAAGCCGAGTTGGAACACATCTTCACCGACTCCGGGATGAAGGTGCTGATCCACGAGCGGAGCTTCGCCGGTCGCGTGTGCAACACGTTGCCGAAAGCGCCCGATCTCGAGTACCGCGTCGTCATCGAGGACGGGTCGGACGAGGACCTGTGCTGCGCGGGCCACAGCGATGCGATCCGTTTCGAGGAGGCGATCGCGGCGTCGTCGACCGAACGCGACTTCGAGGAACGCAGCGACGACGACCTGTACATGCTCTACACCGGCGGTACCACCGGGAAGCCGAAGGGCGTGGTGTGGCGGCAGGAAGACGTGTGGCGCGTCCTCGGTGGTGGAATCGACTGGTACACCAGCGAACCCGTACCCGACGAGTGGCATCTTGCCAAGACCGGTGCCGAGGGCGGACAGCTCGTCCGGTACCCGATTCCGCCGTTCATTCACGGCGGCTCGCAGTGGGCGATCTTCCAGTCCCTCTTCGCCGGCGGAAAAGCGGTGGTGTACCCCGAGTTCAGCGGATCGTCGGCGTGGGACATCGTCGAACGACACAAGGTCAACGTCGTGTTCATCACCGGAGATGCGATGGGGCGCCCCATGATCGAGGCGCTGGAGAGCGGTGGGGACCGTGACCTGTCGAGCGTGCTGTCGATCGCGTCGTCGGCCTGCCTGTTCTCACCGAGCGTCAAGGAACAGTTCCTCGACCGGTTCCCGAATTCGGTCATCATCGACGCGATCGGATCGTCGGAGACCGGCTTCGGCGGGATGGGCGTCGTCGCGAAGGACACGCCGCACACCGGCGGTCCGCGGGTGAAGGCGGACAAGGAGACCCACGTCTTGCGGGAGGACGGTACGCCGGTCGAGCCGGGCAGCGGCGAGGTCGGTGTGCTGGCGCGATCCGGCCACGTACCGCTGCGCTACCACAACGACCCGGAGAAGTCGGCGAAGACGTTTAAGGTCTTCGACGGCGTGCGCTACTCGCTGCCCGGCGACAACGCCGTCCTCGAGGCCGATGGCACGATCACCATGCTCGGCCGTGGGTCGGTGTCGATCAACACCGGCGGCGAGAAGGTCTTCCCCGAGGAGGTGGAGGGGGCGCTCAAGGCCCACCCGGACGTGTTCGACACCGTCGTGGTGGGTGTGGCCGATGACCGGTGGGGTCAGCGCGTCGCAGCGGTCATCGCGACTCGGGACGGTGCGCGCCCGTCGCTCACGAGTCTCAACGACGTTGTCCGAAAAGAGTTGGCGGGCTACAAGTGTCCGCGCAGCGTGTGGTTCGTGGACGAGATCAAGCGTTCTCCCGCAGGCAAACCCGACTATCGATGGGGAGCGTCGGTCACCACCGAACGTCCCGCCGACGAGGCGCAGTAGAGCGCCGAAAGGGAGCTGAAACATGCGTACTGAACTGGTCGAGAAGTTCGGCATCGAGTATCCGATCTTCGGATTCACCCCCAGCCAGGACGTGGCGGCGGCGATCAGTCGGGCCGGTGGCCTCGGTGTCCTGGGTTGTGTCCGCTTCAACGAGGCCGAGGAGCTCGACGAAGTCCTGGAGTGGATGCACGAGAACACCGACGGCAAACCGTTCGGCGTCGATGTGGTGATGCCCGCCAAGATCCCGACCGAGGGCTCGAAGATGGACCTCGACTCGATGATCCCGCCGGAGCACCGCGCGTTCGTCGAACGCACGCTCGACGATCTGGGTGTGCCCCCGCTCCCGGGTGGAGACCGGGTCGACGCCGGGGTGCTCGGCTGGTTGCACTCGGTCGCGCGCTCGCATGTCGACGTCGCGATGGAGCATCGTCGTAAGTACGGACAGATCAAGCTGATCGCCAACGCACTCGGCTCGCCGCCGGCCGACGTCATCCAGACCGCGCACGACAACGGCGTCCTGGTCGCCGCGCTCGCGGGCGCGAAAGAGCATGCGCTGCATCACGTCGAGGCGGGCGTCGACATCGTCATCGCCCAGGGCTACGAGGGCGGCGGGCACACCGGTGAGGTCACCTCGATGATCCTGTGGCCGGATCTCGTCGACGCGGTCGGTGACACCGCGCCGGTCCTCGCGGCCGGTGGCGTGGGCAGTGGCCGCCAGATCGCCGCGGCGATCGCGCTCGGTGCGCAGGGCGTGTGGATGGGCACGTACTGGCTGACGGCGGCGGAGTACAAGCTCGGCGTGCCGGAGGGTTCCGACAAGCCGTCGACTGTCCAGCAGGCACTGCTGAAGGCGACGTCGCGGGACACCGTGCGCCGCCGCATCTACTCGGGAAAGCCTGCGCGACTGCTGAAGACGGCCTGGACCGATGCCTGGGACGCCGAGTCCGCGCCCGAACCGTTGCCGATGCCGCTGCAGAACCTCCTCGTCGCCGAGGCGCACGCACGGATCTCACAGGCCGACAATCCCGATGTCGTCGCGATGCCGGCCGGTCAGATCGTCGGACGCTGCAACGCGATCACGCCCGTCGCCGACCTCATCGCCGATCTCGTCAGCGAGTACGACGAGGCCGTAGGGAGGATGAACAAGACGCTGGGCGGCTGACCGGCCTGCCCAGGAGTCGACGCGACCGGCCGACGACGCGGCTGGTCATCTCAGCGGACGTCGGCACGCAAGAACTTGGGATGATCCAGACGCCAGGTGATCGCCGCGGCGACCACCGCGACCACGGCCAGGGTCAGCAGCGAGTTCCGTTCGTCGAAGGCGTTGAACAGCAGGCCGCCGAATCCTGCACCGGCGAGGAATCCCGCGTAGGTGCTCAAGTGAGCGACCCATCCCCATCGCTTGGCGCCCGGACACGTGCAACCCGGCGCCCTGGCCGATTTTCACCAGGGTGCCGGTCACGTAGGACAGAGGCATGACCACCTCGCCCTTGCGGCTGATCGAGGTGTTGAGTGCGCCGAGACCGAAGGCCAGGCAGAGAACCGGGCCGGCGCCGAATTCTCGGTTGCCGTTGTCGAGGTTGATGTCGATGAGCCACGCGGCGATCGTCGAGCCCGCGGTCAGCATTGTCGCCCCGTGCCGGGCCTTGCGCCAGACGTACATCCTGGCCAGGGTGGCCACGAACACGCCGAGAACGAACACCACCACGGTGAGCAGAGCGGTGAAGCCGAGCTGATGGGCCCCCTTGACGTGTTCGAGCACCAGTCGCTCGCTGTTGCCCGTCATGAAGGTCACGTACCACCCGGAGGAGTACAGCCACGCCGCCGCGCCGGTGGCCCCGGCCAACGCGGCGAGGACGGCGGCGAGAATCATTTCCCGCCCGTCGTGGAAGGGGCCCAGCAGCTCCGTTCGGGTTGACTGTCTGCGGGAGTCGGATTCGGGTGCGGTGCGTTCGGCTACGGTCATCGGTCGGCTCCAGTCCTGTCGATAGGGCTGTGGTCGTGATCGGCTTTCGAACGGGGGAGTGCGTCCCGGCGGCATCGGCGGTCTGTCCCGTCGGGGAAGCCCGAATTGAGCGGTTCCCTATCTCCCAGAGCACCGGAAGTCGGCCGTCGGCGCCACGTGAGTCCGACCACATGCGGGACCAGCCGGGCAATCGGTCACCAATCGACCCGTCTTCGGAACCAACGCGGTGGCACGACCGTTGCGTCGTGGCCGCCAGTCGTCTTGATCCCGCGCCAGCGGCCACCCCGCGCTGGTTGAGCCGGCAGGCAGGTGCCCGCGCGGTCGGCCACCCCCGCTGGTTGAGCCGGCACCGAGCGGAGCGAGGAGCCGAGTCGAAGCCACTGGGTGACCGGGCGAGTGTCCCCGACGGAAACGGCCTCGCCGCTTCGCTCAGGCTAGGAGCCTGCTGAATTAGGGTCCAGCCTGGGTTGAGGTTCCTGCTGCGGGGATGTGTCGGTTCCGGGGTGTGGTCGTGGTGATCGATCTAGGTGGGGCGGCGGTGCCGCGGTTCAGGCGGTGGCCAGTGTCCAGGTGCCGTTGGTGGTAGTCAGTCCGAGGGTGATCAGGCGGCGTAGGTTGATCGCGGCGGCGCGGTGGTGCAGCCAGTTGTTGTTGCGTTCGATTCCACGGTAGGGCACCCGCCGGTTACCGCGGGTGAGCCAGGCAATCGTCCGTTCGACCATGGGTCGATGCTGGCGGTAGGTGTCGGCAATAGTGTTGTCAGAGAAGTGTTGTCGGTGTTCGCGCTGGAGTTGGTGGTGTTCGCCGAAACTGATTTTGCGTCCACGAACCGCGGTGGTGCACCGTGCCCGAAGTGGGCAGTCGTGGCAGGCCGCACCGTAGGTGACGTGGCCTTTCGCGCTGACCGGTCGGGTCAGGTTGTTGGGGCAGGTCAATGTGTTCGAGTCGGCGTCGAAGGTGAAATCGTCGACGACGAAACCACCAGCAACCGCCGGCATGTGTGGCTTGGGTTTGATCACCGCGTTCCATCGTGTCCGCGCCAGCGTGGCCAGCATGTCACCGGAGGCATACGCTGAATCACCCAGCACCTCACGATCGTCGGCGTCGTCGGCGACGGTCGGATCGCTCAGCAACAACCGTGCCCCGACTGCTCCGTCGGAAGTGTCCGGACCAGCGGCTTTGGTCATCTCGATCGCGGTGACCAACCCGGTCTCCGGTTCATTGACGATGTGGCCCTTGAACCCGTCCTGCTGGCGTGCCCGGGTTTTGTGGGCGTGCCGGGTGTCGGTATCGACGGTGGAGATCACCCGGTCCGGGGCGGTCCGGGGCGCGATGCGCCAGCGTCCGTCGGTGCCATCAGAACCTGGTGCCGGTTCCACATCCTGGCCGGTCACCAATGCCAGCAATGCCACCGCCTGCGCCTGGGCCTCGTTACTCGGTTCCTTGTCGATGGCCTCGAGGTCCAGACCGTCGAGCACGGCCAACCCATCTTCGACAAGGGCGCTGATCAGGTCCTGTTGAGCACACTCATCATCCCAGGCGATCCGCGGCTTGCCGGGCCGGTCATAGCCGCCGCCGGTCAACGCGGCCAGACGAGTCGCGTGCTGCTCGACCACCACCGCACCACCGTCGACCTCTCGGGCGACCCGCCGGATCGCCGCGATCACCTGGGTGATGGCGTCCTGGCGGGCCACCGCGTCATCGAAGATCGTCGAATCCAGCGCTCGACGACTCTTACCCGCGAGCACCCCGGTGGTGGTGATGACCTCGCGTACCACCTCGAAAATGCGGTGCGGCCGGTCGCTGGCTGCCAGTCGCCGACGCCAGTACGTCAGAGTCGACGGATGAAAACCTTTGTTACCCAACACGAATCCACACGCCGCTTTCCACCGCAGATCGAAAGTGACCGCATCAGCGGCTTCGCGATCGGACAAACCCTGCAGCGTTTGCAGCACGATCACCGACGCCATCGTGGCCGGCGGGATCGACGGACGGCCCCGGCCGCTGGGAAACAGGTCCGCGAACATCTCCGCAGGAAACAACTGCTCGCGATGAGCAGCCAAAAACGCGAACACACTGCCCTCGGCCAGCAAATGCCCGACGACCGAGTTCACATCCAGAAACTCACCCTGACGATCCGGCTCACCCTGCATACCCACCAGGATCCCAGCCCACCAGGCAAACCCGCTCACCCCACACCGAAACGACACCGACTATTTCAGCAGTCTCCTAGGGCGAGGTGTACTCGCCCCACAGGTCGTCGACGATGTCGGCGACGTCGGGCGGGAGGCAACTCGCGTTGGGGCACGGCCCCGGCGGCATGGGGGTCGGTGCGATCAGGGTGCCGACTTCGGCGGGAAGTGTCAGCCGCGTGGTTCGTGCGGTCGACGGCTTTCCGGCCGGGCCCAGCGTGCCCCACTGTTCGACGCCTTCGAACCCCGGCACCGTCGTGCACCCCCAGTACAGGTCGTAGGCGCCGTCGGGCAGGACGGTGGACCCGCTCGGGCCCTCGTCGGTGAACACCTCGAGCGCCACGGTGCGCGTGCCGCCCGGCGCGATCAGTGCGCGCGGGTCGACCGGGTTGACGTATCCGAAGGGTGGTCGCGAGTCGCTGTCGGCCACGGACCCGGCCGGGAGCCCGAACATCTTGCACCCGATCACCGCCGTGGACCGGTTCGTGACGGTCACGGTGACCGAGTTGCCCGACACCGAGGGTGTGATCGTCACGTCGTTCGGTGCAGCGTTCGCGATCGTGGGGGAGAGGATTGCCGCGGTTGCGCATCCGAGTGCGATGCCCAGGGTGCGGAGCAGGTACCTACCGGTCATGGTTTCGAGCCTCTCGTCGGGCGTACCGGTGCCAGTCTCACCCATTCGGAGCGCATCCACCACCAATGGACAGAATCCTCATCGTCCCGGCGGGCGCAGGTGTCGAACCGTGGGGGGTTTGTGAGGCGGCGGGGTCGCTTCCTCAGGCGCTGGCGTACACGAGCAAACCTGCGAGAACCAGTACGTAAGTCAGGCTGCCGGCCACGAGGCCGGTGCCGATCTGGCGGGATGTGCCGGTGACGAGCATTGCCGCGCCGAGGACAAAGAGAAACAGAAACAGGAAGACGTTGGCGACCCACACGAACAGAAACGTGCACGGTGCTGCTGCCAGCGTAATGATCACTGTCATCGGAGTCGCGGGTCCGAAGAATCGGTTGTCGGGTGGCTCATCGCACGGGTTCACGGCCAACCCCCGTAGGGAATGACGGCCACACTCATGGTCACGGTAGCCGTCGTGATCGTGATAACCCAGCTGCGCGCAGCGGGACGTTTGACGATGGCGACGACACACGCGGTGGCCAGCGAGATCGTTACGAGGACGGGGAGAACGCGTGACGTGTCGGAGTTGAGCGCAGCGAGAAAGATCGCGACGGACAGAAGCAACGACACGAGTGTCTGTGCCGCGTAGCTCAATTGGGTTGGCTTGACAGATTCTCCGCCCACAGAGGCGACTTCGTCAGTCACTTCCATGTGACGTTTCTGGGTTGGGCGGAGCCGACAAAGACGATGTCGTGGACGGGCCGTCGCCAGTCTTGACGTAGTCAACGAGTATCAGGATGCCAAGTGCGGCAACGAAGGTGAGGTACGCGACAGTGATCCCGGTACCGACTTGACGAGCCACCCCCCGATTCGCCATGAGCGCGATGCCGACGAATACGAACACGATATTGAGCAATATTCCGATCACCCACAGGTAATTCACCGCAATCAAAGCGAGGGTGATCGCGGCAACGCAGATGTAGGGCGTGATCGGTCCGAAGAATCGGTTGGCCGATTGGCGGTCGTCGCGATTTGTCACATCACACCAGTTATGAGGTAGACGGGCACCGCGGCCGCAATGACCACGCCTCCCCACGAGCGGGTGCGACGAGGTAGGGCAAGGGCGCATCCGATCAGCAACGTCGTCGTGGCCAGCACCAAGGCTATTACGACTCGGTTATCGGCGAATAGGAACGGAACGCCGAAACTCGAACATAGGATCGCAACGACGGTTGCCGTTTGGGCAGCGAAGACGCGTTGACCAGCCTGGTCGTCGGGTGGTGCGTTGCTGCTTGATTCGTTGGTCATGGACGCCGTCCTCATTTTTTGCGGTATCTGTCAAGAACTGGTTTGAATGGTCATTTGGCCTGATTGACCCTAGGAGGGTCGTCCGCACCGCCGAACTCGGTCATCTCGTCGATGGGGTGGGGCGGTGGGCCGTAGACGACAGACCCGGCGTCCTTGGGGAATCGAGATAAGTCTGAGGTGTATTGCCCATAATGATGCTGAGAGGGGAGGTCGCGCAGTGGCCCGTATTCCGTATGATCGCCAGCGTCGTCCTGGAACATTATTCGAGTACGACCGTCAGGCATGTACTGGTACGTCTCCATCGAGGGAAAGTCCGTTCTTTCACCCGATACGCTGGCACCGTCGGCGCCCGGCGTGACAATGGTCTGGCCCCGTACACTCCAACCGATGTCCTCTGTATGAGGTGGCGCCAGGGGATCGGACGCGTCATATTTGATTGCCACGGTACCGTCGGGCAGTTGGCCCGCATGGACGGAAGGTGTTCCGGTCTTGACGTTGCCATCCTCATCGACCGAAGGGTTTTGCCGTGCCACGATCACGCCGTTCTCGTAATCGATGAAGTATGAGACGCGAGCGTCTTCTGGAGCGAAGTTCGGATCGAACCCGCGGGCGTCGCCGAGATTCCTCTTGAGTTCGAACTCGGAGAAGTTCAGCCCTGACACTACGCGCTCGGAGGGAATGAACAGCCCCGTGGCAACGACGCCCTGCCCGGGTACAGGATCGATCTTGATCACGCTGACAACCGGCGGGGCCCCTTTGTTCTTCGGATTGTAACTATGCGGGTCCAATGCAGCGGCGATCCGCCAGTCGTTGTCGCTGACCGGAACTCGATCGTAGACTTCGCGGAATGCGTCCACTTGGTTCGACACGCGTGTCATAGAACCGCTTGATGTGGAGATCGACGCCGGTGTTATTCCGCTCAGCGCAGCCAAAGCGGAGTTGACGGCTGCGCTCGTGTCGCTCACAGCCTGGTCCGCGGCGATACCGAGATTGCGCAAGGCGGTTTGATGTTGAAAGGCGACGTTCGCGTCGTACTCGGCGCCCGGCGGAGCCTTCGCTTTCTCGAAGGTCACCTCGTACTCGCGGCTTCCCCTATTCAGCACATAACCCTGGGACTCTGATGACGTTGTCCCGTTCTCGAGGGCAGTGACTGCTCCTTCGATGGAAAACGCGCCGCGGTTCATCGCATCGGCGAGATCGCCGTATTCGTCCGCGACGCCGCGGAGCCAGCGTGTGATGGCCTCCGCTCGGTCGTCGGCTGGTCCTCTGGCCTTACCCGTCCACTCCGCACCCGTCAGGTTGAGGACTGGGTTTCCAGCCTTGGGTGCCTCGGCGTCGAGACGAGCCTTCATGGCGAACAGTCCATTGGCGATGAACCGGAGTTGATCAGGCGTCCATGCCGTGACCTCGTTGTAGCTCGGCGGCATGCTACCGCGGTCCCCTCTCCGTGACGCCCAGGAGAATTTCGAGCGGAACTGGGTGGTCCGTCAGTGAGCCGGTCCTCGAAGGGAAGGCGATCGCGCTCGAAATGCGGTTCGCTCCGGATTGATCAGTGTCGACGGTGGTGTCGCGGGCGTTGATCACCAACTCAGCAAAAGCAGAGATTGCCTTCGAAGCATTCGACATCGACCTCGTGATCTGCGAATCACCGGAGCTCGCGATATCGCTCATGTCGTCGGTCGCGCCGCGGAATGAGCCGGCGAGCCCACCGAACGTCTGGGTCGCGTAGGTGGTCCCCAGTCCTGCACTGAGGTGCAACCCCCCGATGTTCGAGGCGCACTGTTGTATCTCGATAGCGGCTGTGATTAGCGCCGCCGGATCCACGGTCAGATCTGCCATCGTCTCCCCCCCCGAGAGTGTGCGTAGAAGCTAGCACGATCAGCGCATACCAGAACTGTGCGCTGTCAACGTAGTGCGTGATGATCGCGAATGGGGAACGGTATCCACAGGGGCGCAGAAGATCCGTATGACGTGATGCCCGGAAACCGGGCGTTACGTCATACGGATCCAAACGGGGCCCTTCGTGGCTCGTCGCTTGCGCTCCGCGGACCTCAGGGAGCAGGGGTGCTGTCGCCTTGCGCTCCTCGCAACTCAGGGAGCAGGGGTGCTGTCGCCTTGCGCTCCGCGGACCTCAGGGAGCAGGGGTGCTGTCGCCTTGCGCTCCGCGGACCTCAGGGAGCAGGGGTGCTGTCGCCTTGCGCTCCGCGGACCTCAGGGAGCAGGGGTGCTGTCGCCTTGCGCCCCGCAGACCTCAGGGAGCAGGGGTGCTGTCGCCTTGCGCTCCGCAGACCTCAGGGAGCAGAAGGGCTGTCGCTTCGTTCCTCGCACCTCAGGTAGCAGGGGTGGGTCGCCTTCGCTCGTCAGCTCAGGGAACTGTGCAGGAGCAGGTCTGTTGGTTCTCTCGGATCAGAGCACTGCACGGCCAGGGGAACGGCGGCGGCCGGCCTACGTCGGGGCCCGGTAGGCCCGACCGTCCCGAACCCACGTCGGTGGGGTGGCATCGGAGGCCAGGAGCCGCTTGACGGTCTTGAAGGTCGCGGTCTCGGGGAGTTCGTCGACGAGCCGCACCCGGTGCGGCCACTGTTTCGGGCCGAGATCTTCTTGCGCGGAGAGGAACTGGCTCAAGTCGTCGGCCGTGAGCACGTCGGCGACGAGGACCGCCTCGATCTCGTCACCGATCTCGACCGGCACGCCGTGCACCGCGACCTGCCGTATCGCCGGGTGACGCAGCAGGATTCGCTCGATGGGGCCGGTGCCGATGTTCTCGCCGTCGACGCGCAACCAGTCGCCGAGACGTCCGGCGAAGTGCAGGTAACCGGCGTCGTCGACCCAGGCGAGGTCGCCGGTGTGGTAGATCCCGCCGCGCATGCGGTCCGCGGTGGCGTCGGGATCGTTGTGGTAGCCGGCGAAAAGGCCGGGCCCTGAGAGGTTCACGATCTCACCGACCACGCCGGCCGGAACGGGCTCGGCGGTGTCGACGTCGACGACCGCGGTCGGTTCGCGCAGCGGGCCCAGGGCATCATCGGGTGTGTCGGGGGTGCGCGTGATGGCCACCCCGCCCTCGGTGGATCCGAATCCGTCGACGACGCGGCAGCCGAATCGTTCGGAGAACCGGAGCCGATCGCGGGCAGATGCCTCGTTGCCGTACATGATCCGCAGTGGACTCGCCGCGTCGTCGGGGCGCGGATCGGTCGCGAGGATGTAGTGCATCGGTTTGCCGACGTAGTTGGCATACGTCACGCCGTACCGGTGGACGTCGTCGACGAACCCACGCGCGGAGAAGCTGCGCCGCAACGCGATCGACGCCCCGCCCGCCACCGCGACGCACCACCCGGCGATCATCGCGTTCGAATGGAACATCGGCATCGAGAGATACGCGACATCGTTCGGCCCGATATCGAAGCGATCGGCCAGCATCGGACCGCTGGTCGCGAAGGTCCGGTGCGTACACCGCACGGCCTTCGGGTCGCCGGTCGTCCCCGACGTGAAGATCAGCATCAGCAGGTCGTCCGGCGCCGCGTCGGCAAGGGGTGCCGGCTTACCCGCGATCACCGCGGCCGCCCATTCGGGCGAATCGACATCGACAACGCGGGTTCCGCCCAGGTCGAGGCCGTCCAGCAGATGCCGGGTGTCGTCGCCGCACAGCACGATCTGGCATTCGGCACGGGCGATGTCGGCGGCGAGCGCGTCGCCACGCCGGGTGGTGTTCAGGCCCACCAGCACGAATCCGTGACGTGCCGCCGCGGCGAAGAGCGCGCTGAACACCGGCGTATTCGCCAGCAGCACGCCCACGTGACGCGGGCGGTCATCCGACAACCGGCCGCGCAACACCCCGGCCAGCAACGCCGCATCGGCGAGATGATCGGTCCAGGAGCGAAATCCGTCTTCGAACCAGACCCCGCGGTCGTCGATCTCGATCAGCGGAGCGAGCAGATCGGCGACCGTCGAGGCTTGCGTCGCCGCGACCGGTCGGTTCACGCCGGCGTGGCGGCCAGTTCGGCTCCGATGGCCCGCACCGAGGCGGTCGCGGAACCGAATGCGAACTCGTTGTGCTTGGCGCGCAGGAAGTAACGATGGACCGGGTGACTGGTGTCGAGGCCGACACCACCGTGCACATGTACGGCAGTGTGCGCCACCCGGTGCCCGGCCTCGGCGGCCCAGAACTTGGCGGTGGCGACCGCATTCTGCAGTTCCGGGGTGTGGCCGGTCGAATGGTCGAGCAACCAGGCCGCCTGCGTCGTCGTGAGTGCCAGCCCCTGGGCATCGATGTACCCGTCGGCGAGACGTTGGGCGACCGCCTGGAACGACCCGATGGCGCGGCCGAATTGCTCGCGATCGCGGGCGTACTCGGCGGTGAGCTCGAGGCCGCGTTCGACGACGCCGGTCTGTTCGGCGCAGCAGGCCAGGGTCGCACGCGCGATGAGCGTCGCGGCCGTGTCGGCGCCGCCGTCGAGAACGGCGTCGTCGGACACCGGCGTGCCGTCGAATTCGACCTGCGCCGACGGGATCAGCCCGGTGGCGGGGGTCGGGGTGACGACGACGCCCGGGGCATCGGCGGCCACGACCACCGCGACGACACCGTCGGGTCCGGACGCGGTGACCACGAACATGTCCGCGGCCTCGGCGTAGGGGACGTCGACCTTCACGCCGGTCAGGCCACCGTCGGACGAGAAGGTGGTTGCGGGCGAGGTGAAGTCGGTGGCCAGGTCCTCCTCGACCGCGACCGTGAGCACCGAGTCGCCGGTGGCCCCGGACCCGAGGATCCGCTCCCGGAGTGCCGACGAGCCGTGCGTGGCGATCACCGGAAGGGCGGCGATCGCGTGCGGACCGAACGGTACGCGGGCCAGCACGCGTCCGAGTTCGGTTGCCACGAGCGCATTCTCGACGATCCCGAGGTCGCCGCCGGCATCCCCGGCCGTCTCGGAGGACAACTCGAGGCCCAGGAGTCCGGCGCCGCCGAGTTCGCGCCACAGGTCCGCGTCGAGCGCGGCACGAGCCGTCTCCAGTTCGGCGACCCGCTCGGGGGTGCTGATCGACGTCGCGATGTCGCGGGCCAGCCCGCGGACGTCGGCGCCGGATTCGGGAAGCGAGAAGTCCATGGTGGGTCTCCAGGTTCGGGGTGCGGTTGGTGGTTTCGATACGCCGCGTGCTCGCTGCGCTCGCTCGGGGCTACTCAACCAGCGGGTGGGGCGGGTGCTCGCTGCGCTCGCTCGGGGCTACTCAACCAGCGGGGGCGTGCTCGCTGGCTGCTCAACCAGCGGTCGGGGCTATCTGCGCTGGTGCGGCAGGCCGAGGGCGAGCATCGCAATGATGTCGCGCTGGATCTCGTTGGTGCCGCCGCCGAACGTGAGGATCAGCGACGTGCGCTGGAACCGCTCCAGGCGACCGTTCAGGTGCGCGCCGGTGCTTCCGGTTCGCAGCGTCGCGGCCGGTCCGACGACCTCCATGAGGAGTCGGTAGGCCTCGGTGGCGAACTCCGTGCCGTAGACCTTCGTCGCGGAGGCGTCGGCCGGGCTCGGCGATCCGCCGGAACTCGCGACCGAGGCGATCTTCCAGTTGATCAGCTTGAGGAACTCGACCTTGGCGTGGACGCGGGCCAGGTTCTGCTGCACCCATGGGGCGTCGATCACCCGATGACCGTCGCCGGTCTTGGTCTGCTGAGCCCACGCGATCGTCTCGCGCAGGGCGGTCTGGATCGGCGCCGCGCTGCAGAGCGCGACCCGCTCGTGGTTGAGCTGGTTGGTGACCAGCGGCCACCCGCCGCCCTCCTCGCCGACGATCGACGACGTGGGGACCCGGACGTCCTGGTAGTAGGTCGCGCTGGTGTCCACCCCCGACATGGTGTGCACCGGCGTGTAACTGAAGCCCTCGGCGGTGGTGGGCACGATGAGCATCGAGATGCCCTTGTGCTTCTTGCCGCCCGGTTCCAGCGTCGACGGATCGGTGCGGCAGGCCAACCAGATGTAGTCGGCGTAGGCGACCAGACTGGTCCACATCTTCTGGCCGTTGATGACGTAGTCGTCGCCGTCGCGGACCGCGGTGGTCCGCAGTGCGGCGAGGTCGGTGCCGGCGCCCGGCTCGGAGTACCCGATGGAGAAGTGCAGTTTGCCCGCCGCGATCCGGGGGAGGAAGTACGCCTTCTGCTCGTCCGACCCGTAGTTCATGATCGTCGGCGCCACGGAGTTGATGGTGAGGAACGGGACGGGTGCACCCGCGATCGCCGCCTCGTCGGTGAAGATCAGCTGGTCCATCATCGACCTGTTCTGGCCACCGAACTCGGTGGGCCAGCCCAGGGCGAGCCAGCCGTCGGCGCCCATCTGCGCGACGACGTCACGGTACGCGTCGCCCTCGCCGAGTTCACCGTCGCCGCCCGACAGGGCGGCACGACGTTCCTCGGTCATGAGGCCGGAGAAGTAGTCGCGGAGTTCCCTTCGGAGCTCGGCTTGTTGGTCGGTATAGGCGATGCGCATCGACACTCCAAGGGGTGGATCGGCTAGCGTCCGGTCCCGGCTTATGGTCAAGTTGACAGACGAAGTGCTCGTGCACTTCTGAAACACGTTCTAACCTGTTCTCACAGCCCAGTCAACAGGTGACTTATCGACGAGGAGACGGTTCCGATGCGTATCAAGGCAGATTTCGACCTCTGCGAGTCCAACGCCATCTGCGTGGGGATGGCTCCGGACTTCTTCGATCTGGATGACAACGACTACCTGGTGATTCTCCAAGAAGACATCCCCGCGGACCGTGTCGAGGAACTGCGTCAGGTCGCCGCCAACTGTCCGAAGTCGGCGCTGACCGTCGTCGAGGACTGACCCGAGCGAAAACGCCGATATGTTCCATCCATCCGCGAACCATGCTAGAACAGGTTCTAGTTTTAGCTCAGGAGGAAATCGGGTGGGTTACACGTTGGACGGTCGCGTCGCGGTCGTCACCGGTGCAGGTGCTGGTCTCGGTCGTGCGGAGGCCATCGGACTGGCGGCCGAGGGGGCCACGGTCGTCGTGAACGACCTCCCCGCGGCGCTTGATCAGAGCGACGTGATCGACACGATCACCGCCGCCGGCGGCCGCGCGGTCGCGGTGCCCGGCGACATCGGCGACTCGGCCACCGCCGCCGCCATCATGACGACGGCGACCGACCAGCTCGGCTCGCTCGACATCGTCCTGAACAACGCCGGCGTGGTGCGCGACAAGATGCTGTTCAACATGACCGACGACGAGTGGGACCTGGTGATCCGCGTACACCTGCGCGGACACTTCCTGCTCACCCGCAATGCGGCGGCGCACTGGCGCGCGGCCTCCAAGGAGGCGGGCGGCCCGGTGTTCGGCCGGATCATCAACACCGCCTCGGAGGCCGGGCTGCTGGGTCCCGAAGGGCAGGCCAACTACGGCGCCGCGAAGGCGGGTATCACCGCACTCACGCTGTCGGCCTCGCGTGCCCTCAAGCGATACGGCGTGCGCGCCAACGCGATCTGCCCGCGGGCGCGGACCGCGATGACCGCCGCCGTCTTCGGCGACGCACCCACCGACGGAGTGGACCCTCTCGATCCCGAGCATGTCGTGCGGCTGGTCACCTACCTCGCCGGCTCCGACTCCGACGCCGTCACCGGTCAGGTGTTCGTCGTCTACGGTCCCAAGGTCACCCTGATGGCCGCGCCGACCGTCGACGAGGTCTTCGTCGCCGAGGGTGATGCGTGGTCCGCCGATGACCTCGCGAAGACCCTGACGGGACACTTCGCCGACCGCGATCCGGGACGCACATTCTCGGCAAGCGCTCTGGTCAACTGACCAATTCAGCTCGATTGTGCGTGATAGGTTTCGCGATGGTGCGAGGGTGAAGGGGGTTGGGCGATGCTGAGCAAACTGGCCACACCCCTCAGTGGAATCGGTGATTTCGTGGCGCTCGGCGTCGAGTCGGCGCGCGAGCTGTTCCACCGTCCGTTCCAGTGGCGGGAGACCGTCGAACAGTCCTGGGCGATCGCCCGCGTGTCGATGGTGCCCACCCTCCTGGTCGCCATCCCGTTCACGGTTCTCGTCAGCTTCACCCTGAACATCCTGTTGCGCGAGATCGGCGCGCAGGACCTGTCCGGCGCGGGTGCCGCTCTCGGCACCGTCACCCAGATCGGCCCGATCGTCACCGTGCTGATCGTCGCCGGTGCCGGCGCCACCGCGATCTGCGCCGACCTCGGCGCCCGGACCATCCGCGAAGAGATCGACGCGATGAAGGTGCTCGGCATCAACCCGATCCACCGGCTGGTGGTCCCGCGCATCGTGGCCTCCACCGGGGTGGCCTTGCTGCTGAACAGCCTCGTCTGCACGATCGGCATCGGCGGCGGATTCATCTTCTCCGTCTACCTCCAGGATGTGAATCCCGGTGCGTTCGTTGCCAACCTGACCCTGCTCACCGGGTTCGGCGAGCTGATGATCTCGATGGTCAAGGCCGCTCTGTTCGGTCTGTTCGCCGGGATGGTCGGCTGCTACCAGGGACTCAACGTCAAAGGCGGCGCGAAGGGCGTCGGCGATGCCGTCAACGAGACCGTCGTGTACTCGTTCATGGCGCTGTTCGTCGTCAACGTCGTCGTGACGGCGGTCGGTCTCAAGGCAACGGCGGGCTGAGCGATGGTACTTCCGTTCACCACCCGGTTCCGGACCGCGCGCGTCGCGGCCAAGCGAGCCGGCGAGGACTGGGATCAGATCGGCGACCAGGCGCTGTTCTACTGGGACAGCGTCGTGTCGATCCCGCGTGCGATCAAGCACTACAAGAAGGAGACGCTGCGGCTCATCGCCGAGATCTCCATGGGCACCGGCGCGCTGGCGATGATCGGCGGCACCGTCGTGGTCGTCGGGTTCCTGACCCTCTTCACCGGCGGCACCATCGCCGTCCAGGGTTACAGCTCGCTGGCCAACATCGGCGTCGAGGCCCTCACCGGCTTCTTCTCGGCGTTCATCAATGTGCGCATCGCCGTCCCGGTGATCTCCGGTATCGCCCTCGCCGCGACCATCGGTGCGGGCGCGACGGCGCAGCTCGGTGCCATGCGCGTCTCGGAGGAGATCGACGCGCTCGAGACGATGGCGATCTCGTCCATCCCGTACCTGGTGTCCACGCGCATCATCGCCGGGCTGATCGCGATCATCCCGCTCTACGCGCTGGCGTCACTGGCGTCGTTCCTCGCGAGCCGCTCGGCGACGGTGTTCCTCTACGGACAGTCGCCCGGCGTGTACGACCACTACTTCGACACGTTCCTCATCCCGTCGGACATCCTGTGGTCGTTCGTGCAGGCGATCTGTATGGCGGTCGCCGTCATGCTGATCCACACGTACTACGGCTACAACGCCTCGGGCGGGCCGGTCGGCGTCGGTGTCGCTGTCGGGAACGCGGTCCGCGCATCGCTCGTTGTTGTGGTCGTGATCACACTTCTGACCTCCCTCGCCATCTATGGCGCCGACGGCAAGTTCAACCTGGCGGGCTGAGCGATGAGCAGGAGACAAGAGCGTTCACGGGCGACCCGCCGGACGGCGGCGGTGGTCATGGTCGCGGTGCTGCTGGCCCTGATCATCGGGGCCAGCGCGTCGTTCCTCGGTGCTTTCCAGGGAACCCAGCAGGTCACCCTCGTGGCTCCCCGGGCCGGCCTGGTGATGAACCCCGACGCCAAGGTCAAGCTGCGCGGCGTCGAGGTGGGGCGCGTCGCGGAGATCACCGAGCGCGGGGGCGACGCGATCCTCACCCTCGACATCGCCGACGGTGATATGGCGAAGATCCCCGCCAATGTGGCCGCCGACATCAAGTCGAACACCATCTTCGGCGCCAAGGCCGTCAACTTCGTGGTGCCCGGCGAGCCGGAGGGTACGCTGACCGCGGGTGCCGAGATCCCCGCCGACCGCGTCGTCGTCGAACTGAACACCGTGTACCAGCAGCTCGTCTCGGTGCTCGCACAGCTGCAGCCGGAGAAGCTCAACGCGACGCTCGGTGCGATCGACACCGCGCTGCAGGGGCAGGGTGAGGAGATCGGCGTCGCCCTCGAGCAGCTGACCGCACTGCTCGGCAAGACCAATCCCCATCTGCCCGCGCTGAACCGGCTGTTCCGGGAAGGTGCGACCGTCACCAACGTGTACGCGGACTCGATGCCGGATCTGCTGCGCACCGTCGACAACTTCACCGTCGTCGGGAACACGTTGGTGGACAACACGTCCAACCTCGACGCCCTGCTCATCAATGCCACCGGGATGGCGAACACCATCAACGGGGTCATCGCGCCGTCGAAGAACACGCTCATCGGTGCGCTGTCCGACCTCGATCCCATTGCCGCGCTGCTCGGTTACAACGCGCCCGGGATCAAGTGCTTCCTGACCGCGAGTGCGGTCGCGTCGGAGGTCGCGGCACCGTTCCTCGGTGAGCGCAACGGCATGCTGATGCTCGACGCGAGCATCCTCCCCGGCAAGGATCCGTATCAATATCCGTACGACCTGCCCCGTGTCGGGGTAGAGGGCCCGCCGACGTGCCAGGGCGGGCTGGGTGATCCGGCGACCAAGGTGCACGCGCCGTTCTACGTCGGAAACAATGCGCCGCAGCCCTATCAACCCAGAACCAAGCCGAAGGCGAACTCACAGAAGCTGTTCCAGATCCTGTTCGGAGAGCCCCCCCCGTGGATAATCGCGCCCGCGCGTTCCGCGCGACCCTGATCAAGCTGGGCGCCTTCACGGTGGTGATGGTCCTGGTGTTCGTGGCGCTGGTGGTCGTCTTCAGCCGATACCGCTCCGGGGCGTCGAACGAGTACAGCGCCGTCTTCACGAGCGCCTCGGCGATGCAGTCGGGCAGCAAGGTCAAGATCGCCGGCGTCGAGGTCGGGTCCGTCGGCGGCGTCGAACTGAACCGTGACAACGACGCCGTCATCACCTTCAGCGTCGACCAGCAGTATCCGCTACCGGAATCGGTCCGCGCGCTGATCCGATACGAGAACCTCACCGGCGACCGGTATCTCGAGCTGCAACAGGGGACCGGCGACACCTCCACCTTCCTCGCCGACGGCGCCCAGATCCCGGTCGCCCAGACCGAGCCCGCGCTCGATCTCGACAAGCTCGTCGGTGGCTTCAAACCGCTGTTCCGGACTCTGGACGCCGACGAGGCCAATGCGCTGACCAGCTCGCTGATCGCGGTGTTCCAGGGACAGGGCGGCGCGTTGAACACGCTGCTGGAGAACACCTCGTCGTTCACCAACACGCTCGCCGACCGCGACGAACTGATCGGCGACGTCATCGACAACCTCAACACGACCCTCGCCACGCTCGACGGCGACCGCGAGGGCCTCGACACCAGCGTCGACCTCCTGCAACAACTGGTGACCGGGCTCGCCGAGCAGAAGGGCACCATCGGCAACGCGCTGACCCAGACCTCCCGTGTCACCAACGGTCTCGCCGACCTGCTGGGGACGACCCGCCCGACCCTGCAGTCGATGGTGACCAACACCGGTCGGGTCTCGGAGGAGCTGCTGGCCGCGGAACCCTTTGTCCGCAACCTGATCTCACGACTCCCCGAGGACTACAAGACGTTGTCGAACCTGGGCTCCTACGGCGCGTGGCTTCAACTCTACTTCTGCCGCATCCGGCTGATGCTGCCGGCGCCCGGTGGCCAGACGATCCTGTACACGTCGAACAACGTGATGGGCAATACCACGACGGCCGGCGGAAGGTGTGACGGCTCATGAGTCTTCCGTTCGGGGGCCTGTTCTCGAGCCGCAGATCCGAATCCGACGAGGCCGACGTCGCCCGCGAGGTGAAGCGCGGGCAGCGCAGCCGCGCCCAGGTCGGCGTCATCGGCATCGTCGTGATCGGTCTGGTGGTGATCACCGCCATGCAGATGGACAAGTTGCCCTATCTCTCGCCGATCAGCACCTACAGTGCCTATTTCGACGACGCCGGCGGACTCGCCAAGGGCGACATCGTGTCCGTGTCCGGGGTCCAGGTGGGCACCGTCGAGTCGATCGAACTGGCCGGTACCGACGCCGGGACCAAGGTCAAGGTCGGGTTCCGCATGGACGACACCGTCGAGATGGGGTCGGACTCCCAGGCCGCGATCCGGACCGAGACCGTCCTGGGCCGACGCAATCTCACGGTCATCCCGCACGGAGGCGACCGGATCAAGCCCGGTGGCTCGATCCCGGTCGGCAACACGATCTCGCCGTATTCGCTGCAGGACGCACTCGAAGGAGCGACCGACACCGTCGCCGACACCGACACCGACCAGCTCAACGAGGCGCTCAACACGCTGACGATCACGTTCTCCGAGACACCGGATCAGGTCCAGGGGGCGGTCAACGGTGTTGCGCGGCTGTCGAAAGCGGTCGCCGACCGCGACAAGGAACTGCGGGCGCTGCTCGCCAAGGCCAACCAGGTGAGCAAGATCGTCGGCGACCGCAACGAACAGATCAACCGGTTGCTCATCGACGCCAACGCGCTCGTCGGGGAGATCGAGATGCGGCGCTACGCGCTCAACCAGCTGATCAAGGGGATCGGTGACGTCACCGCTCAGCTGCGGGGCTTCATCGCCGAGAACAACGCGCAGCTGACGCCCGTGCTGCAGAAGTTCGACCGCGTCGCGACGATCCTCACCGACAACGAGAAAGAGCTGAAGGAGACGATCGACCGTCTCGGACCGTTCGCAAACACCCTCGGCGAAGCAGTGGCGTCGGGCCCGAACTTCGATTCCCTCGTCGGCGTGAACACCTTCGGCGACTACACCGCGGTGTTCCTCAACGCCCTGCGCGGTCGGTACCCGCAGCTGTGGCAGTCGCTGATGTACACGGGCAACCCGCTGCTTCCACAGGGCTGGAGCCTGGGACCTCCAGCGGGTAGCGATACGCCGCGCGGACCACTGCCCAGCCCGACCTATCCCACGCCCGCGCCGACCACGAGGGGGAGGTGACATGACCGTCGGAAGTATGTCCATCGGACGCAAGGTGCTCTTCGGGGTACTCGCCGTGATTCTCGCGGTCGCCCTGGTCCTCGTGGGCTGGAAGGTGTTCACCAAGTCGACGACGAATACGTTCACCGCCTACTTCGCCGGGGTCGCCAGTCTGTACAAGGGGGACCCGGTCCGGGTGCTCGGTGTGAACGTGGGTAGCGTCTCCGCGATCACCCCGCGCGAGAACGACGTGAAAGTCGAACTGCGCGTGGACAAGAGCGTCGACATCCCGCAGGACGCGAAGGCCGTCATCGTCGCGCAGAGCCTGGTCTCCGGTCGGTTCGTACAGCTGACGCCGGTCTACTCCGGTGGGCCGGAGATGTCCGACGGCGCCGACATCCCGATGGACCGCACCGCGGTGCCGATGGAGTGGGACGACATCAAGGCCCAGCTCACCCGACTCACCGAGGCCATCGGTCCGCAAGGGGCCGATCCGGGCTCGGCGGCCAAGGCGGTGAACGTCTTCGACGAGAATCTCGAGGGCAACGGCGAGGCGATCAACGCGTCGATCCGGGAGGTGTCCGACGTGATCGGCACCCTCGCAGCCGGCAGCGGCGACCTGTTCGCCACCGTCCAGAGTCTTCAGAAACTCACCGATGCATTGTCGGGAAGCCACGAGCAACTCGTGCAGTTCAACGGCCGGATCGCCTCGGTCAGTTCCGTGCTCGCGGACAACACGACCGAGCTCGATGAGGCGCTCAAAGGTCTCGACGCGGCGATGACCGATGTGCAGACCTTCATCGACACCAATCAGACGGCGCTGTCGTCATCGGTGGAGCGTCTGGCCGCGAGTACGAAGATCGTGGCGGACAAGGACGAACAGGTGCGTGGCGTGTTGCATTCGGCGCCCAACCAGCTCGCGAACTTCTACAACATCTACAACCCGCTTTCGGGATCCCTGTCGGGTGTCTTCGGTTTGGGGATGGGAACAAATCTCATCACTCTGTTGTGCGGAACCATGGAATCCACCAAGCGGCCGGGATCGACGATGGCGGATGTCGACAAGTGTGTGGAGATCCTGGCTCCGGTCCTGTCGTCGATCTCGATGAACTACCCACCGTTCCTGACCAATCCGGTGCAGGGTCGCAACGCCACGCCGAGCCAGCTCGAGTACCAGAACGCGAGCGTCCGGGCTCGTGCGAATGCCGGGGTCACCCGGCTCGACAACGAGACCCGTCGTGACAACCGGGGCAGCCCGCTCGAGGATCTGCTGGTGCCGTTCGGGGGTGAGCGATGAGATCGGTACGACCCCGTGGTTCGCTCATCGCGGGCGCGGCGAGCCTCGCGCTCGTCCTCGCCGGATGTTCCTTCGACGGCCCCAACTCGCTCCCGGTCCCTGGAGCCGAAGGTACCGGCGGTGAATCCTACGAGATCACCGCGGTCATCCCGTCGGCGGCCGGACTGGTCAACAACGCGCCGGTGCTCATCGACGACGCGACGGTCGGCAGCATCGGCGACATCGAGGTCCAGGACTGGAACGCGCTCGTCACGATGCGGCTCAACGACGGGGTGATCGTCCCGCGCGGTTCGCATGTCATGGTCGGGCTGACCAGTGTGCTGGGTTCGACGCACCTCGAGATCGTGCAACCGGCCGAGCCCGAGGGCGGCCGGCTCGAACCCGGCGACCAGATCCCCCTGACCAAGTGTCCCGAGCAGTCCAACATCGTGACCGACCCGTCGGTGCCCGCGGTGCCCGACATCAATGCGGCACAACAGGTGTCGGCGTGTACCTACCCCAGTACCGAGCAGGTGCTGAGTTCGCTGTCGGTGGTCCTCAACGGCGGTGGGTTGTCGCAGATCGGCGACATCGTGCACGAGATGAGCGACGTCTTCGGCGGACGCGAGGAGCAGATCAAGGAGCTCATCCCGCGGTTGAACACCCTCGTCGCCGATCTGGATGCGCAGAAGGGCAACATCATCCGCGCGACCGAGGGACTCGACCGGTTGTCGCGCACCATGAACGAGCAGAAGGGCACCATCGAGCGGGCGCTCGCCGACGCCCCGCAGATCCTGCAGTTGCTCGTCGACCAGCGTCAGCAGTTCCTCGACACTCTCGGTTCGGTCGCGACGCTGTCGAAGACCGCCAACGACATCCTCGACGCCAACTCCGAGGACATCGTGACGATCGTGGAGGGGATCGAACCGGCCCTCGATCAGCTCCAGGCCGCGGGTCCCGCGATGACTCAATCGCTGAACATCCTGCTGACCTTCCCGTTCTACGAGCCGACGATCCGACAGATCGTCAAGGGTGACTACGTGAACTCCGATCTGGTGCTCGACCTCACCGTCGAACGACTGAGCAAGAGCATGTTCGCCAGCCTCGGCGTCACCGGCCCCGAGGGCGTCTTCGGACGGCCCGCAGGCGCCGCCGCGCGCGGACTGAACCCGTTCATCGCGCCCCTGCAACCGGGCGGCGAACGCGTGCCCGACTCGGCCGAACCGATTCCGGCGAACATGGTCCCGCGGGTCTCGCCGACCACGCCGGCGGCAGTCCCGGCCGCGGGAGGTGGCCGCTGATGAAGATCACGAGATTCGTCCGGATGCAGCTGATGATCTTCGCCATCGTGACCGTGGTCGCGATGGTGGTGATGGCGCTGTTCTACATCCGCATCCCGTCGATGTTCGGGGTCGGCAGTTACCAGGTGCAGCTGCTGCTGCCCACCAGCGGTGGGCTGTACCAGAACGCGAACGTCAGCTACCGCGGCGTGTACGTCGGCAAGGTCGACTCCGTGCAGCTGACCGACACCGGCGTCGAAGCGGTGCTGACGATCGAGAACAGCGCGGAGATCCCGGCTTCGTCGACCGCGTCGGTGCGCAGCGTCTCCGCGATCGGTGAGCAGTTCGTCGAGTTCACGCCGGATCCCGAGGCGGGCGAGTCCGGCGAATACCTGCAGGACGGCGCGACGGTGTCGACCGACGAGGTCCCGGTGGAGATCTCGGCGATGCTCGACCAGGCCGACCGCCTGCTGGCCGAGATCGGTGACACCCGTTTGCGGTCGCTGATGGACGAGGCGTTCATCGCGTTCAACGGCACCGGGGAGGCGTTGCAGCGCCTGCTGGACTCGATGGTGCTGTTCGTCGACGAGGCGAACAAGAACACCGACACGACAATCCAACTCGTCGAACAGGGCGCACCACTGCTGGCAACCCAGTCACGTACGGCCGACGACATCCGTTCCTGGACAAGAAACGTCACCGCGTTCACCGATCAGTTGCGGGCGAACCGGCCCGAGATCGGCGACATCCTGCGCAAGGGGCCGTCGACCGCGTCGAAGAGTCAGGAACTCTTCGAATCCCTCGGTGCCTCATACCCGTTGCTCGTGTCGAACCTCGGTACGATCGCCAAGACCCAGGTGGTGTACCTGCCGAACTGGAAGCAGGTGCTCGTTCTCTATCCGCGACTGGTCAGTTCGTTGATCACGGCCGTGAACACCGGCACCAACCGGTTCGGTCCGAACGTGAACTTCTCGCTCGGTTTCCAGGACCGGCCGCCGTGCAACATCGGTTTCCTCCCCAAGGAGGACTGGCGTTGGCCGTCGGTGCAGACCGCCCGGGAGCTCCCGCCGGGAATGCTGTGCCGGGTGCCGCAGAACTCCAACATCGCCGTCCGCGGTGCGCGTAACTATCCGTGCGCGGAGTTTCCGGGCCGTCGCGCACCCACCCCCGCAGAGTGTGCCACAGGCTACGTACCGAAACCGGGCTCGGTCGACCCGTTCCAGAGTGGGCTGCCGTTCGGCCTGAAATGGCAGCCGGCCTCCTCCGGTACCGTGACACCCGGCACACCGAAGGACTTCGACGCGGAGCCCGCGGTGTATGCGACGACCTACGACCCGGACTCGGGTGACTTCATCGGGCCCGACGGGAAGACCTACAACGCCGGGGCCGGCAGTGATGAGCAGGAACAGAGCAGTACATGGCAGACGATGATCAGCGGGACGGTCACCCCGTGACGCCGGACGGTCCCGGCACGACGTCCCCGAGTCGGAGCGGCGCGGATCGTGCGGGTTCGGGCGATCGCCGGAATGCGAAGCGGCCCGTGCGATCGGCGCCGATCCGGCGTGGACGCCCGGTGGGGAAGAAGCCGTCGACGGCGGCCGTGTCGACGCCCGCACCCGAGGTTCCCGCCGACGCGAGTGCCGCGGCCGTCGAGCCGGCGGCCGGTGTCGAGGACGTGGCGCGGGAGACGACTTCGGTGGCATCCCCGGCAAAACCGGACTCGACATCCCCGGCAGAGCCGGATTCGGCGGAACAGGCGATCGCGCCCGACCCGTCCGAGGTCGAGAAGACCGTCAGCTACCGTGAGCGCCGGCGTGCCCGGACGGCCGCGGCGTCCACGGGCACACCGAAACGCAAGCGCGGCATCAGGTATCGCGGGTCCGGGCGGCGCTCGCCGCGAGCGGTCGTGGGCGTTGTGGTGGCACTGGTGGTCATCGTCGTCTGTGCCATCGCATCTGTCGTGTTCGCCCTGGGTATCGCGCGCCAGGACCGGACCGACGACCTGCGCGCCGAGTATTCGGCATTCGCCTCACAGGTTCTCGTGAATCTCACCAGCATGAATCCCGACACCGTCGACCAGACGCTGACCTCGGTGCAAGAGGACACGAGCGGCAAGGTCAAGCAGGAGGTTCAGAACAACATCCAGCAGGTGGCGGCCCTTGTCCGGGACGGCAAGCTCGAGACCCGCTCGCTCATCCTCTCGTCCGCGGTGACCAAGGCCGAACCCGACGAAGGCTCGGTCATCATGGTGTTCGGCTGGCATCAGCGATCGCTCGACGGCGAGGTGCCGTCACAGGAGAAGGTGTTCCGCTGGCGGGTGGACATGACGCGGATCAACGGCGACCTCAAGATGACCGACTTCGAGTGGGTGGCGTGATGTCGGCCCGCTCCGAGTCCGCGCCCCGATCCGAGTCCGCGCGGAAGTCGACCGGATCTCGATTCGCCCTGCGCAAGGGGCGCCTGGGTCTGATCGCACTCGGCGTGGTGCTGGTCGCCGCGATCGCCGTGACCGCATTTCTCGGTTTTCGCTTCACCCAGGGCCGCGCGGTCGAGGACGCTCGCGCATCGTCGCTGGCGGCGGCCCGGGACTATGCGACGACGATGTTCGGGTACAACGCCGAGAACGTCACCGAGCACATCGATCAGTCGATGAGTGTGCTCACCGGGCCGGCGAAGCCGGAGTACACGAAGCTGATCACCGACAACAATCTCGCCGCCGAGGTGCGCAAGCAGTCGGTGGTGTCCGAGGTGACGATCCAGGACGCGGGTGTGGTGACCAACACCGCGGACACCTCGCAGGTCCTGATTTTCATGAATCAGTCGGTGACCCGCGGCAACAAGGAACTCGTGAGCATCAACCCGTCGCGGCTGACCTTCGACATGAAACGTGAGGGCGACCGCTGGATGATCAACTCGATCGAGGTGATCACCGACGACACGTTCCGATCGAAGATCGAGGTCGTCGAGTCATTGCCGCCCGATGCGAAGCCGCTGCCCGGCCCGAGTTCGGCACCCTCCGGTGCGCCGTCCCCGGCTCCCGGTCCGTCCGTGGCGCCGGTGCCGACTCCCTGACCGCCTTAATCCGTTGCGGCCCGCCCGAATCGGGCGTACGTTCGCGGGTACACAAGGAAGGAGGTGGTCTGATAGTGATTTCTCATCGGACATGTGAGGTGACCATCCGTTAGCAGTTGACCGTGTGGCATTCGTGTCGCACCGAGGCGGGATTCCCGCCGGTCGGCGCAAGCGAATACCAGGTGGTCACCCGGCCCCCGCATCCCGACCCGGTCCGGTCGGCGCAGGCCCTTCGAGGGCGGTGCGGGGGCCGTTCCATGTCTACAGACGGCCCGGCAATACCCCTACCGGGTAGACGTACCACTGGCGTGGATACCCTAGGGGGGTATATCCTCGACTTCATGAACACGCACCACGACCATCCACCGACAACGCCGGCACCGGCCGACCACGCGCACCGCCCCCAGGTCGATCCCGGGCACGACGGCCACGAGGGGCGCGCCGATCACACCGGCCACGGCGGACATGCCAGCCATGCGGGCCACGGCGACCACGTCGCGCAGTTCCGGCGACTGTTCTGGATCATGCTCGTGCTGGCGGTCCCGACCGTGGCCTTCAACGACATGTTCGCCGACATACTCGGCTACGGTCTGCCCGACGCGGAGTGGGTCCGGTGGGTGTCACCGCTGCTCGGCACAGTTCTCTACCTGTGGGGCGGGCGCCCGTTCCTCGTCGGCGCGGCCGCCGAGCTCCGAGCTCGTCGCCCGGGGATGATGCTTCTGATCTCCCTCGCGCTCACCGTCGCCTTCGTTGCGTCCTGGGGTTCGACGCTGCACCTGTTCGACCACCACCTGAACTTCTGGTGGGAGCTGGCACTGCTCGTCGTGATCATGCTGCTCGGCCACTGGATCGAGATGCGCTCGCTGGCCCGGACGACATCGGCTCTCGACTCACTCGCCGCGCTCCTCCCGGACGAGGCCGAGAAGGTCGTGGGCACCGACATCATCTCGGTAGCTCCCGACGAACTGGTCGTCGGCGACGTGGTGGTCGTCCGGCCCGGCGGGTCCGTGCCCGCCGACGGCGCCATCGTCGACGGTTCGGCGAGCATGGACGAGTCGATGGTCACCGGGGAGTCGGCACCCGTTCGGCGGGAGGTCGGTGACGTCGTGGTCGCCGGCACCGTCGCGACCGATTCCGGACTGCGGGTCCGCGTGACCGCGACCGGCGACGACACCGCGCTGGCCGGGATCGGACGCCTCGTCGCCGATGCGCAGGCTTCGTCGTCACGGGCCCAGCGACTCGCCGATACCGCGGCCGGGTGGCTGTTCTGGTTCGCACTCGGCGCCGCGGTGCTCACCGCGATCGCCTGGACCGCGGTCGGATCGCCCGACGAGGCCGTCGTTCGCGTGATCACGGTGCTGGTCATCGCATGCCCCCACGCGTTGGGGCTCGCGATCCCGCTCGTCGTCTCCATCGCGACAGAGCGGGCCGCCCGCGCCGGGGTCCTGATCAAGGACAGGCTCGCCCTCGAGTCGATGCGCAACGTCGACGCCGTGCTCTTCGACAAGACCGGCACCCTGACGAAGGGAGAACCGACCGTCCTCGAGCTCGAACCGGCTCCCGGACAGGACCGGCGTCGAGTGCTGACCCTCGCGGCCGCCGCGGAGACGGGCAGTGAGCATCCGCTGGCCTCGGCGATCGTGCGGGCCGCTCGAGATGAGGGAATCGATCTGCCCGTCGCACAGGACTTCTCATCGTCGCCCGCGGTGGGGGTGTCCGCGTCCGTCGACGGCCACGGGGTCCGGGTGGGTGGACCCAACCTGCTCGCCGAGCACGGCTTCGACGAACTGCCCGTCGCGTCGTCGTGGCGGGAGCAGGGGGCGATCATCCTGCACGTGCTCGTCGACGATCGTGTCGTGGGGGCGTTCCGGCTCGCCGACGAGGTCCGTCCGGAGTCGCGTGTGGCCGTGGACGAACTCCACGCTCTCGACGTGCAGGTCGTGATGATCACCGGCGACGCGCAGGCGGTGGCCGACGATGTCGCCGGCCGGTTGGGCATCGACCGGGTGTACGCCGGGGTCCGGCCCGAGGACAAGGCCGCCATCGTCGCGGACCTGCAGCACGAAGGTCGTCGCGTCGCGATGGTCGGCGACGGCGTCAACGACGCCCCCGCACTCGCGCAGGCCGACGTCGGGATCGCGATCGGTGCCGGCACCGACGTGGCCATCGGCTCGGCCGGCGTCATCCTCGCCTCCTCTGATCCGCGATCGGTCCTGTCGGTCATCGAGCTGTCGCGTGCCGGCTACCGGAAGATGGCGCAGAACCTCTGGTGGGCAGCGGGTTACAACCTCATCTCGGTGCCGTTGGCGGCCGGGATCCTGGCGCCGATCGGGTTCGTCCTGCCCATGAGTGTCGGCGCGATCCTGATGTCCGCCTCGACGGTGGTCGTGGCGCTGAACGCACAGCTGCTGCGTCGACTCGATCTGCGTCCCGGTTCCATCCGAAACCGATCCGGGCGCAGGTAGGGCAGCGCTACGAGATTCGCGTAGCGCAGTACTCGCGAAACCGCGGCGCGAAACCGCTGGACTGGGAGCAGAGTCCACGGCGCCCGCCGGGGCGTCGAGAGGGAGAAGAAGAGATGGTGACCATGCATGTCGCCGCGGCGGTCGGGACGCAGGATCGCGATCGCATCGAACCCGTGGTGGGCGAGAACTACTGGACCCCGGGCGACCCGGACTTCGGGGCGGCGTCGGCACCCCGATTCGCGTTCGCCGACCCGCACGCCGCCGGCTTGTTCCACGCCGAGGACCTGTCGCGGGAGGCCGGTGACCGCATCGCCGTCCACAACCGCGGTGTGCACGACGTGGCTGCCGTGGTCCTGCTCGCGGATGGCCGGTCGTATGTCGAACTCTTGACTCCCGGTTCGGAAATCGCTCTGCCGGAGATGGATTCGCTCACCTACCTTCAGGCCCCCCGCACCGCGGACGGCCGGCCGGTTCTGTACGGCGCGGTGTGGGTGCGCGACGGGCGGGTGATGCCGGTGACGGTTCCGATCCCCACCCGCCGCGAGTTCCTCGACCAGCGATATCTCACCCCGTGGAGCGCGGAGTGGAACGGCGGTGTCTCCGGTCGGCACATACGCGATGCCGCGGCGGCCGGTGTCTCGTACCAGTACCGGACGGGCGGTTCGACGTTCGTCGTACGCAACTCGGGCAGCGACTGGATCGGGGTGGTCCACCGGTCCGGCACGGAGTTCACCTTCGTCGAATGCCCACCGGGTGGGCGTGCCGTCTTCGAATTCTCCCCGCAGTCCGCCCGCGCCGAGGTGTTCTCGGTCGTCGGTCGCCGGGGTGGCGGCACGGCCGGGCACGCCCCGTACATGTCGAGGTCGGGAACCGTGCATCCCGGTTGGGCGGGACGGCCGGGGGAGGTCACCGCCTACGGTTCGGTCGTCATCATGCTCGGCGCGCCGGTGTACAGCGCGCTACCGAAACGCAATCTGTACCTTGCGTTCTCGGATCGGCGGCCGAGCCGCCGGGAGCGAAGCGAGCGGGGCGAATGTGCGAGCCGCCGGGAGCGAAGCGAGCGGGGCGAATGTGGGAGCCGCCGGGAGCGAAGCGAGCGGGGCGAATGTGCGAGCCGTCGGGAGCAGGGCGCGCGTCCCTGCCGCGGGTTCCGTCGATGAGGTGGATCAGCCGACGTGGCGGCGCAGCTTGGCGGAGAGCCGTGGGGTGAGGTCCCCGTCGGCGTCGACGCGCTCCTCGACGTAGGCGAGGTCGCCGTCGGCGACGAGTCCGTACAGGCGTTTGGCGCCGCCGGTGCGTTGACCTGATTCGGCCTTGATGACGACGTCGGTGGCGAGTTCCCAGGTGGTCTGGTTCAGGGGAGTGCCGTAGAATAGTTCGATCGAGCCCTCGGCGTGGGCGAGGAGCAATTCGATGGTGTCGTCCTCACCGATCCGCCAGAACCCGGACTCGCGGAGGTCGGGCCGCTGGTAGGCAGCATCGTCGTCGATCACCCATGAGCGGGACTCCCAGGTGAGGAAGTTCTGGCCATCGTGGGACACGACGATCTGCTGAGCGAAGTGATAGTCGGTGTCCGTCTGGGGATCGTGCCCTTCGCCCTCGCCGCGCCATACGCCGACGAGCGGGAGGAGTGCGAGGAGGCCCGGATGGAGGTCGGCGCCGAGGCGGAGGTTGGCGGTGTCGGCCGGGAGCGGCAGGTCGTCCCATGTGGGGACGTTGCGTTCACGGCTGCCGGACTCCACCGCCCGGGCCTCGGCCTGACTGATCGCCTCGTCGCCCGACCGGCGGGCTTCGGCGGCGAACCCGTCACCGGATGACTCCGCGCCGGCGGGGCCGTCCGCGGCCGGATCTCCGGGTGAGGACGTCACGACTCGTCGGTCACCAGACGGTACAGGGTGTAGACACCGAACCAGGTGATCAGCACGGCGGCCAGGATCAGCAGGATTTCGAAGAAGAGGACCACGAGGGAAATTCTAACCCCGGCGTGGTCAGGGCGCCGTCGAGGGGTGGGCCCTTCGTGACGGTCGCAGGCTCCCTCCTCAGGGGGCGGCGGTGGCGGTCGCAGGCTCTCTCCTCAGGGGGCGGCGGTGGCGGTCGCAGGCTCTCTCCTCAGGGGGCGGTGGCGGTCGCGGGCTCCCTCCGCAGGGGCGGTGAGAACGAGACAGCCCGGTCACCGCGGGTGCGGTGACCGGGCTGCCGGGTCGAGCGTGGCGTCACTTCGAGACGGTGATGTCCTTCTCGTGGATGCCGGGGCCCTCGGGGCTGATCGTCACGTCGCCGTTGCCCACCGCAGACAGGGCGCGCAGCGTCCAGGTGCCGGGGGCGGCGAAGAAACGGAAGTCGCCGGTGGGCGATGCCACGACCTCGGCGGTGAACTCACCGGTCGAGTCGAGCAGACGCACGAAGGCGCCGGCGACGGGCGAACCCGAGCCGTCGGTGACCTGTCCGGTCAGGACGGTCTCCTTCTCCACGTCGACGCCAGCGGGCAGCTTCTGTCCCTGCTTGGGTGCAGCACACATATCTCTTACTTTCCTTCTCCGAGTTCGATCGGGACGCCGATCAGCGAGCCGTACTCGGTCCAGCTGCCGTCGTAGTTCTTGACGTTCTGCTGGCCGAGCAGTTCCTTCAGCACGAACCAGGTGTGGCTCGACCGCTCGCCGATGCGGCAGTACGCGATGGTGTCCTTCGAGCCGTCGAGTCCGGCCTCGCCGTAGAGCTCCTTGAGCTCCTCGTCGGACTTGAAGGTGCCGTCCTCGTTGGCGGCCTTGCTCCACGGCACGTTGATCGCGCTCGGGATGTGACCGGGACGCTGGCTCTGCTCCTGCGGGAGGTGGGCCGGCGCGAGGATCTTGCCGGAGAACTCGTCCGGGCTACGCACGTCGACGAGGTTCTTGGTGCCGATGGCATCGACGACCTCATCGCGGAACGCGCGGATGCTGACATCCGGCTCGCCGGCCTTGTAGGTCGTGGCGGGACGGCTGACGGCGTCGCTGGACAGCGGGCGCCCGTCGAGTTCCCACTTCTTGCGGCCGCCGTCGAGGAGCTTGACGTCGTTGTGGCCGTACAGCTTGAAGTACCAGTAGGCGTACGCAGCGAACCAGTTGTTGTTGCCGCCGTAGAGGATCACGGTGTCGTCGTTCGCGATCCCGCGCTCGGAGAGCAACTTGCCGAACTGTTCGGCATCGACGAAGTCGCGGCGGACCGGATCCTGCAGGTCGGTCTTCCAGTCGAGCTTGACGGCGCCGGCGATGTGCCCGCCGTCGTAGGCCGAGGTGTCCTCGTCGACCTCGACGAAGACGGTCTTGTCGGCATTGAGGTTCTGCTCAGCCCATTCGGTGCTGACCAGGACGTCGGAACGTGCCATGGCGGTGTCCTTTCGGAGTGGATCGGTGATGGTCGTCGAACAGATGGAGATGGTGGAGACGGTGAGGCGCGAGAAGGATGCCCGCGTCTCGGGGAGATGAGCACGGGTGACGGCGCATGGGAACGAGGTCGCAGACCTCGGTGGAGACGCCCCCGTTCTCATCGACGGTGTGGGCGGACCGGCTGCTCACGCAGCACGGGTTGGTCACACCGTCAACGGCGAGTGCGACAACAGCAGTCGGCGACACGACAGAAGTCGATCGCCCGGCGTCGTGTGAGCAAGTACTCACGGCGCTGCTGCATGCCCACGAGGGTACAACAGAGCCGATCGAGCCCCCAACGGCCGGGGTGCTTTGCCGCCGAGGCCGGGAGAACACGGTCTGAACTGCTCAGAAGCGGTCGAGGCGCACCGATGCCGGACCGGAGTCGCCGACCAGTTGGACGTCCCCGCCGAAACTCTCCGCGCGATCGGGTTCGACATCCCAGGCCATCGGCAGGCGCGGGAGCGTCAGGCTGAACCGATCGAGCACGGCGGCGCGGACTTCCGCCGGGACCTCGGCGTCGACGTGGCGTTCGGGGCCGGTGTAGAAGCCGGTCGCCCGGATGTCCAGTGCGCCGTCGACGACGGAGAGGTCGACGGAGACACTCACGCGCACCTTGGGGCCGTCGTAGGACGACGCCGACGGCGGGTCGGCGGGATCGAGCCCGTCGCCCGGCGGCAGTGCGACCGTGCCGGTGAGCACGACGCCGGTCTCGCGACTGACGATGCCGTCCTGGGGCCCGCCTGCGCCCGCCGTGTCGTCCGGTCCCGGGGTGCTGACGGTCAGGTCGACGATGCGCAGATATCGGGCCAGGGTGACGGCATCGAGGCGGGTGTACGCCGAGATCGAGGAGGTGTGGAGAACATCACTCGCCGAGAATCCGCTGCCGTCGGCCACGTCGAACGGGCCGAGAGAAGCACCCAGCTCACCGCGGCAGACGCCGCGGGCGGGCGGACATCCGGGTAGTTCGACGCCGCGGGCGGCGATCGTGGCCCCGTCGAAGTGACCGGCGGACGACTGCGAGGTGAACGGGAAACCCGCGATGGTGACCTCGGGATCGAATGTCACGCGGGGGGATTGGGCGAGGGCGCGGGAGAACTGATGCTCCCCGCGAACGGCGGCCCCGACGTCGACGCCGAGCGCGACCCCCGCGGCGGCCAGGGCGGCGACCACACCGATGACAAGCACTTTCCGGATGCGCGGCATGCTCGGCCGATCACCCTCCCCGTCGTGGTCATCCGGCGGTCGTGGTCGCCTTGTTAACAGGTGAGCGCGCCGGTGGCGCTATTCTGTCACCTATCTCGCACACGTTGGTAAGGCGGCGTAAACAATCGCCGAGCCACGCGCGGGTGGCGTTCACGTCGTGGTGAGCGATCTGGATGGTCCGGGACGGGGACGAACGAGATCGGAGTGCTGGGTGGATCTCTTGTTGTTGACGGCCGACCCGAATCCGGAGTCGGTCTTGCCGTCGTTGTCGCTGCTCGCGCACACGGTGCGGACCGCTCCGACCGAGGTGTCGTCACTCATGGAGGCGGGGAACGCCGATGTGGCGCTGGTCGATGCCCGCGCCGACCTGGCGGCGGCCCGCGGGCTGTGCCGCCTGTTGGGCAGCACCGGCTCCTCGGTGCCGGTGGCGGCGGTGCTGACCGAGGGCGGGCTGGTCGCGGTCAACGCGGACTGGGGCATCGACGAATTCCTGCTGCCGGGTACCGGCCCGGCCGAACTCGACGCCCGGTTGCGCCTGCTCGTGGTCCGCACCCGCGGAGTCGCCGCGGAGGAGTCCTCGGGCAAGGTCACGCTGGGGGAACTCGTCATCGACGAGGGGACCTACACCGCACGCCTGCGCGGACGTCCGCTCGACCTGACCTACAAGGAGTTCGAGCTCCTGAAGTACCTGGCGCAGAACGCGGGTCGCGTGTTCACGCGCGCCCAGTTGCTCCAGGAGGTGTGGGGGTACGACTTCTTCGGCGGCACCCGCACCGTCGACGTCCACGTCCGTCGACTCCGCGCCAAACTCGGCAGCGAGCACGAGTCGCTGATCGGGACCGTCCGCAACGTCGGATACAAGGCCGTTCGTCCGACGCGTGGCCGGGCGCCCGCGGCCGACGCCGACCTGTCCGAGGACGCATCCGGTCCCGATGCGGTCGACACCGATGACTTCGACGACGCGCTCGACCGTCCCGATCCGTTCGACGAGGAGTTCAGTGCCAGTGCCGGGAACTGAGGACCCGCAGGTGCGTCGAGGCGCACTGCCCGACGACGTCGCTGATTTCGCTCACCGGCTGGTGCGCGAGGCGAACGACGCCGATGGTGTCGCCCCGCTCTCGGAGGGGGCGGTCGCCGCGATCGACGCCCCCGAGGGTTCGCCGATCGTGCACGTCTGGTCGAAGGCGGGGTACGCCGTCATCGTCCCCGGTCGCGACGGTGAGGCGGCGATGATCGAGGCGGTTGTCGACCCGGCGCACCGACGGGAGGGACATGGCCGGGCGCTGCTCGATGCGGCGTTCGCGGCGGCGTCGGCGCCCGAAACGGGGTCCGGGGTCCGGGTGTGGGCTCATGGGGACCTGCCTGGCGCGGTGGCGCTCGCCGCGGCGATGGGGCTGACGAAACGTCGCGAACTACTGCAACTGCGTCGGCCGGTCGGCCCCGGCCACGAACTCCCCGAACTCGTCGTCGACCCGACGGTCGACCTGCGAACCTATGCCGGACCGGCCGATGACGCCGAGATCCTGCGGGTGAACAACGCGGCCTTCGACTGGCATCCCGAGCAGGGCGGCTGGTCGCCGGAGCAGATCCGTGAACGGGTCGCCGCGGACTGGTTCGATCCGGCGGGTTTGTTCCTCGCCTTCGACCGTGCCGGAGACGGATCGGGCGGGGGAGATGGCAAGCTCCTCGGGTTCCACTGGACCAAGCGGCACGATGCGGACCTCGGCGAGGTGTACATCGTCGGCGTCGATCCTGCGGCGCAGGGTCGCGGACTGGGTCGGTTGTTGACGCTCGCCGGCCTGCATCATCTTGCGCGCGAGGGCGTCTCGGAGATCAACCTCTACGTGGAGGGTGACAACGTCGCCGCGCTGCACACCTACGAGCGCCTCGGGTTCACCCGATACGCCGTCGACGTCGCCTACGGCTGAGGCTGCCCGAGTGCGGCGCCGATGGCGTCGACGATGTCGACGATGTGGGGCTCGCGAACCACGGACAGGTGGTTGCACTCGAGACGGAGGACGTCGACGTCCCCGGTCACGATGTGCCGCCGCCACACCGACGGGTCGTCACGATTCTCGCTGCCCTGCACCACGAGCGCGCGACCGGTGTACGGGCGGGGGCGGTGCAGCCGCGCCACTCGGACACCGAGTTCCTCGAGTGCCTGCGCGTCGGCGGTCGGCGAGGTTCTCACCACACCGGCGAGTGGAACACGAATTCGTCGGCGCCACAGTTCTTTTCGGGGTAGCGGTTCATATGTGGTGGTCGTCGTGAGAGACGGGTCGGCGCGCTTGGCGCGATGCAGCACCCGCGGTGGGACGAACGTGTCCACCACGACGACCAGATCGACACGGTGCCCGTCGGCCTCGAGGCGTCGCGCGGCCGCCGGTCGTCGGGCAGGCCACCGGGCGGTCTCGCCGGTGGGGCGAGGGCAGGAGCCCGCCCCGGGTGTGCGGGCCGATTCGCGCGAGCCCGACGATCCGTCCTGTAGCCAGGTGCCCAAGTCTCGAATGTCGGGTTACGCAGATCACGTACGATCACGCCTGGGCAGGTCGCACCCCGTCTGCCTTGGCCAGTTCACCTGTCGTTCATCTTTTGGAGGGGATCAGTCCACCACGCCCCCATAGCTTTCCACTCGGACACTCCGGAACCGACGCCAGTCGGTGCGGGGAACGCGAACGGAAAGGCAACACCAGCGGTGAAAATCAATCGGAACGGCGCCCTGGCGTCGGTGTCGGCGATCGCGGCACTGACACTCGTCACGGCGTGCGGCGGTGGGGGAAGCGAACAGACTGTCAGCGGCGAGGGCTCGACCGCGCAGCAGAAGGCCATGGAGCACTTCAGCCAGGTCCTCACCGACAACAGCGACATCGTGCTCGACTACACCGGCAGCGGCTCGGGCGACGGCATCAAGAAGTTCATCGCGGGCGACGTCGACTTCGCCGGCTCGGACTCGGCCCTCAAGGACGACGAGGTCACCGACGCCACCGCACGTTGCAACGGCAACGCCCCCTGGCACCTCCCGCTGGTCGTCGGGCCCGTCGCGGTCGCCTACAACCTCGACGGTGTCGAGGACCTCAAGCTCAACCCCAGCGTCATCGCGCAGATCTTCAACGGCAAGATCACCACCTGGAACGATCCCAAGATCGCCGCGCTCAACCCCGGTGTGTCGCTGCCCACCACCGACATCGTCCCGGTCTACCGCTCGGACAGCTCGGGCACCACCGACAACTTCCAGCGCTTCCTGGAGAACTCGGCCCCCGCTGACTGGCCGTACGAGCACAGCAAGGAATTCGCACCCAAGGGTGTCGGTTCCGGTGCCTCGAAGTCGACCGGCGTCGGCGACACCGTCAAGAAGACCCCCGGTTCGATCACCTACGTCGAGTGGGGCTTCGCCACCGAGAACGATCTCGGTGTCGCCCAGGTCGACTTCGGTGCCGGCCCGGTCGAATTGAACGCGGAGAGCGCGGGCAACGCGCTCGAGTCGCTGGCCTTCGCCGATCCGGCCAGCAAGGACCTCGTCGTCGACACCGACGCGCTGTTCGCCTCGAAGGCCCCGGGTGCGTACCCGCTGCTGCTCACCCCGTACTCGATCGTCTGCTCCGCGGGCTACGAGGACGAGGCCACCAGCCAGACGCTGAAGGACGCGTTCACCGCGGTCCTGAACGACGGCCAGGCCGGTCTCGAGGAAATCGGCTACGTGCCGGTACCCGACGCCTACAAGACCAAGCTGCAGGGAACCATCGACTCGCTGTCCGGTGGGTCCGGGAACGCCTGATCAATCCCCTCAGATCGCGTGCGCGGGGCCGCCTCGGTTGCGGCCCCGCGGATGTGGTTGACACACTGACACGACATTTCGCGTGTCCACGAGACGGCGGGAAGTGACTCAATGACCAGAGCCGAATCACAAGAAGGACGCATGACCTCGCTGAGCAAAGAGGGTGGCACGACTCCGCCGGACACCGGCGAGTTCCGCCCCACCGGGTCATCGCCCGACCAGCCCGAATCCTCGCTTCATTCGGCCGCGCATCACCGCGTCGCCGACCGGGTGTTCCGCACCCTGGCCGTCGGCTCGGGTTTCGTGGTCTCGATCGTCATCGGGCTCATCGCACTCTTCCTTCTGGCGCAGGCGATCCCGTCGCTGGCGAAGAACGAGGAGAACTTCTTCACCTACACCGGCCAGTGGATCACCAGCGGTGATCAGCTCGCCTTCGGAATCCCGCAGCTCTTCTACGCGACAGTCGTGGTGTCGGTCATCGCGCTGCTGATCGCCATGCCGGTCGCGCTCGGTATCTCGATCTTCCTGACCGAATACGCGCCGAAGCGGTTCGTCGGACCGATCACCTACACCGTCGACCTCCTCGCCGCGGTCCCCTCGATCGTGTACGGCCTCTGGGGCATCCTCGTGCTCGGCCCGGCGCTGGTGCCGGTCAACGAGTGGCTCGTCGGCAATCTCGGCTTCCTGCCGTTCTTCCAGGAACCCACTCAGGTCGCCAACATGAGCACCGGCGGAACGCTCCTGACCGCGGGCATCGTGCTCGCCGTCATGATCCTGCCGATCATCACCGCCGTGACCCGCGAGGTCTTCATGCAGACCCCGAAGGGCCACCGCGAGGCGGCACTGGCGTTGGGCGCCACCAAGTTCGAGGTCGTGAAGGTCGCCGTGCTGCCGTTCGGGTTCTCCGGCTACATCTCCGGTTCGATGCTCGGCCTGGGACGCGCGCTCGGTGAGACGATGGCGCTGCTGCTCATCATCTCGACCGTCGGCCCCATGAACTTCAACCTCATGGAGAGCGGCGAGACCTTCGCGACGAAGATCGCCAACAACGCGGCGGAGTTCGACTCCCCGGCCAAGACCGGCGCCTACATCTCGGCCGGCCTGACCCTGTTCGTCCTGACCTTCATCGTCAACGCCGCCGCCCGCGCGGTCGTCGCCGGAAAGAAGTGACCATGTCTGTGACCACGACATCTTCCGCCGCCGATCCGGTCAAGAAGCCTTCTGGCTTCACCCCGATGTCCGGGCGCCGGCGATTCACCGACGGGACCGTGCGCGTCGCCGTCATGGCCGCCCTCCTGCTGGCGCTGGTTCCCCTGCTCTGGCTGGTCTTCACGCTGGTGTCGCGCGGTATCGGCGCGATCATCGACATCGACTGGTGGACCCAGGCCGAGCGTCGCGGCGGTGCGGCCAACGCGATCATCGGCACCCTGATGCAGACCGCGCTGGCCGCGGTCATCTCCATCCCGCTCGGCATCTTCGTCGCCATCTATCTGGTGGAGTACGCGACGAAGAAATCGCTCCTCGCGCGTGTCACCACGTTCATGGTCGACATCCTCTCGGGTGTGCCCTCGATCGTCGCAGCGCTGTTCGTCTACGCGGTGTGGCGCACCACCCTCGGATTGCCCCGCTCGGGATTCGTGGTCGCGATCGCGCTGGTGCTGCTGATGGTCCCGCTCGTGGTGCGCGCCACCGAAGAGATGCTGAAGATCGTCCCGCAGGACCTTCGCGAGGCGTCGTACGCCCTGGGTATCCCGAAGTGGAAGACGATCGTCAAGATCGTCCTGCCGACGGCCCTGTCGGGCATCGTCACCGGCGTGATGCTGGCCATCGCCCGGGTCATGGGCGAATCGGCGCCGGTCCTCATCCTCGTCGGTGCCACCCGCGCGATGAACTGGAATCCCTTCGACGGCAACCAGCAGTCGCTGCCGCTGATGATGGTGCAGCAGTACAACAACGGACCGGGCGCCTTCGATCAGGTATGGGGCGCGGCGCTGACATTGGTGATCCTCGTTGCCATCGTCTACTTCGGCGCCAAGGCGGTGTCGAAGATCTTCGCCCCCAAGACTTCCTGACCTCCCACCCTTCTCGGGTCATCTTTTCCAGAACGGACCAATGACATGGCAAAGCGCCTCGACATCAAAGACCTGAACATCTATTACGGCGACTTTCACGCGGTCAAGGACGTCACCCTCGAGGTGCCGCCGCGCTGCATCACCGCGTTCATCGGCCCGTCGGGCTGCGGTAAGTCGACCGTGCTCCGAACCCTCAACCGCATGCACGAGGTCACCCCGGGTGCCTACGCCAAGGGCAGCGTGCTGCTCGACGGCGAGGACATCTACGGCAAGACCGTGGACCCGGTGAGCGTGCGCGCGACCATCGGCATGGTGTTCCAGCGGCCGAACCCGTTCCCGACGATGTCGATCCGCGACAACGTCGTCGCCGGCCTGCGTCTGCAGGGTGTGCGGAACCGATCACAGCTCGACGACGTCGCCGAGAAGAGCCTGCGCGGCGCCAACCTCTGGGAAGAGGTCAAGGATCGCCTGGACAAGCCGGGTGGCGGACTATCGGGTGGTCAGCAGCAGCGTCTGTGCATCGCCCGCGCCATCGCGGTCTCTCCCGACGTCCTGCTCATGGACGAGCCGTGTTCGGCGCTCGACCCGATCTCGACGCTGGCCATCGAGGACCTGATGGGTGAACTCAAGAAGGAGTACACCATCGTCATCGTGACCCACAACATGCAGCAGGCCGCCCGCGTCAGCGATCAGACCGCGTTCTTCAACCTCGAGGCGGTCGGCCAGCCGGGACAGCTCGTCGAGATCAACGACACCGAGACGATGTTCTCGAACCCGACGAAGAAAGAGACCGAGGACTACATCTCCGGCCGCTTCGGCTGAGCCTCCGCGCGCGAACAGGCCCGCTCACCCGTCCGGGGGAGCGGGCCTCGTCGTGCCTGGGTCGTCGTGTCGGGGTGTCACATGTTGAGCAGCAGGATCACCAGCAGGGCGACCAGCGACGCGGTCACACCCAGGTAGGCCAGGATCTTGCGGCGGTGGGCGGCAGCCTCTGCGTCCTCGTCGGTCACCGCATTGAAATCGGGCTCGGTCGGATAGTGCTGGGCCATGTCGCCACCCTAACGACGACCTCGGCGCGTGTGAAATCTCCTCGACGTCGCTGGGGCCCAGATATTCACGGACATGAAAAAAGGCCGAGATTCAGTGTCGGAAACTGAATTCTCGGCCTCTTTCGGTGTGGCCCTCGCTCGATGTTCAGCACCGAGCGAGAGAAATCACCCCACGCTCTGGAACTGCTCCGGGGTCTTGCCCGTCGCGGTGAACACCACGCGGCGCCCGATGAGTACGGCGTGGTCGGCGAACCGTTCGTAGTAGCGGCCGAGCAGGGTCACGTCCACCGCGGCGGCGACGCCGTGCTTCCATTCGCGGTCCATCAGGACGGTGAACAGGTGGCGGTGGAGGTCGTCCATGGCGTCGTCGTCTTCCTGGAGACGAAGGGCGGCCTGCGGGTCGCTGGTCACGAGGACCTCATGTGCGTTCTTGGCCAGGGTGACGGCCAGGCGGCCCATCTCGGCGAAGTAGCCGTTGACCTCCTCCGGCAGTGCCTTGGCGGGATGCCGGCGGCGGGCGACCTTGGCGACGTGCAGCGCCAGGGCACCCATCCGATCGGCGTCGGCGACGATCTGGAATCCACTCACGACTCCACGCAGGTCACCGGCGACCGGGGCCTGCAGGGCGAGGAGCGCGAAGGACTGTTCCTCCGCGCGAGCCGTCAGCCGGCTCATCCGGTCGGTGTCCCCGATGACCTCTTCGGCGATGGCGAGATCGGCCTGCAGCAGTGCCTGCGTGGCGCGCGCCATCGCGGTGCCGGCGAGCTCGCACATCTCACCCAATACCGAGGTCAGCGCCTCGAGTTGCTCTTGATAGGCGGTACGCATGGTCCCAGGATACGTGCGTGATCACTCCAGGCCGACTCCGACCGATGAACGTCCAGTGAACGTCGGGTGCAGATCCGTCCACCTGCGAGTGCACCGACACCCTGAGATCACGTGCAGGTGGTGTCGCCCGCGTTCGTGATGGCCAGGTCGTTGGGCAGATTGCCGGTGTTCTCCGCAGGTGCGAGCTGGTTTGCCGTCAGGGTCGCCCCGGAGGCCGGTACCGACTCCAGGGAGCCGGTGAAATCCGCACCGACGATGAGCTCGACACCCGACTTGACCGTGCGGTCGAGCTGGATGCTCGAGTTCGGGAACATCTCGGCCAGCGTCGCGGCGGCGTCGCGCTGTCCCGGCCCGTAGCGCACGACGGTGTCGTCGCGGTTCTCCGAGGCATCGGCTACACCCCGAACGTCGAAACCGTACGGCGTGAGCTGCTCGGACACCTCGGTGGCGAGGCCCGTCTGGCCCGTGCCGTTGAGAACCCGGACGCCGACATTGCCGGGGTTCTGGGCGGTCGCGGTCACGGGTCCGGGAGCACTGGCGTTCGAGTCGGTACTCGGGGCGCCGGGACTCGTCGGCGCCTTCGACGACGACGGCGGCTTCTTACGCGCCTGCTCGCCGGGGAGTGGCAGGTCGTCGATGATGGCGTCGAAGATCGCGTCGATGTCGCTGGTGCGCGGGATCTCGTTGTTGGCGCCGTCGGTGGAGGTACCCGACGTCGGGATCGTCAGGAACGAGACGCGGCCGGCCTCGATGCCCTGCATCGACTCGGCCAGGTTGATGAGCGACTGGGTGTCGACGCCGTCGACGTAGCTGTATTCGATGAACGTGTTGACGATCCCGTTGAGTTTGTTGGGGTTCGACAGCACATTGCCCGACAGGCTCGACCGCAACAGCGACGACATGAAGAGCTGCTGGCGTTTGATCCGGCCGTAGTCGCCGTTGCCCTCCGTGCTGATGTTGCGGGCGCGCACGTAGTTCAGCGCGCGCCGGCCGGTCAGCTTCTGCTTGCCCGGCTTACGCAGGATCTGGCCGATCTCGTAGTCGTAGAGCGGCACCGTCGAGCAGACCTCGACGCCGCCGATCGCGCGGACCACCTTCTCGAAGCCGACGAAGTCCATCCCGATGAAGTGGTTGATGTTCAAACCGCTCATCGCGGTGATCACGCGCACGAGACACTGCGGGCCGCCCGCGGCGTAGACGCCATTGAGTTTCACGTCGTAAGCCGGTTGCATCTCGGCGCCATAGGCGCCGGTCGTGTTGTCCCAGGCGCGGCAGGCCGGCTGGTCCACCTGCAGGTCTCGCGGGAACGACACCGCGACGACGCGACTGCGGTTGGCCGGGATGTTCACCAGGATGACGGTGTCCGAACGGGCGCCCTCGGCGTCGGCGGTGGTGCCGGCGCCGACTCTGGAGTTCTGGCCACCGCGGGTGTCGGTACCGACGATGAGGTACGTCTCGTCGCCGTACTGGGCGTCCTTGTTCCGGATGTTCTGGTCATCGGGGTCGACGGCGGTGACGTTCCGCCAGTTGCCGTTCCACGACTGCAGGTAACCCCAGACGAAGCCGGTGCCCACCAGTGCGAGCACGCACGCGATGGCGACCAGGATGCGTCCGGTCGCGGCGGTCTTGCGCAGCATCGCGCCCTGCCGGTCCTCGTCGCGTCCGGGATGGCGCCGAGGCGCCGAGCGCAGGGCGAGGGGTTCGGTGAGGTCGGGTGTGCGTTCCAGCGGGGGCTGGGCCGGCGGTCCGGCCGGGCCGCCGGCGACCGGCTCCTGGGCGCGGGATTCCTCGATCACCCGCTGCTCGGTGGCGCGATCGGACAGGTCGGGCGCGGCGTCGCCGACGGTGGGGATCTTCTGGGTGACCTCGTTGTCGAAACGATGGACGGCCGTCGGGCGGTCGTCGGGCGCCGGCTGCGGAGCTGCGGGGACCCGCCCGCCCGGGGCCGCCGGTGGCGTGGCACTTCCGCCGAACGGCGGTCCGGTGCGACGGGACCGCCCGCGGGTCGACGACGGGGGCTCGGACGTCCGCGACTCCGGACGCGGCGGAGTCGCGCGGCGGGTGCCGGACCGGCCGGAGCCGGCGGGGGGCTCCGACGGCGACGACTCCTCCGCGTTCATCTGCTCCATGAGCTGGCGGACCGTCAGGCGAGTGCGTCCCCGGACGAAGCGATCTGCCGAGCGTGGCTCGCGGAGGCTGGGGTGCGCCGGGGGACGGGAGCCCTGGTCGGTGGAACCGGGCGCGTCCGGACCGGGGACGGGCTCGAAGTCGTCGCGGGAGCGTCCGGCGCGTCGACCACGACGAGAGCGACCGGCGTCGCCCACCTCGGGGTCGTCCGGGCCCGGTGTCCTACGACTCAATGCACGTTCCTCATGCCCCGTGGTCGTGTCGCGGAGTCACCGCGGATCGGGGCTCGACCAGCGCGGTGCGCACAGAATGGAGGCCCCGGCGGCCGGGACCTCCGCGCAATAGTACTGATCCCACCTGAGAAAGCGTCTCAGCCGGGCACCGGTTGTGACGGTTTTCGCAATCCGGTTCAACCGCCGGAGTGCATGATCTCGGCGCCTGCGGGGATCACGTCCTCGTCGGGGTCGTCGAGCCAGCCGTCCGGCAGCGCGACCTTCGCCGGCGAACCCTGCCGGCCGCGCGGGCCGTGACCGTCGGAGGGGAACGGCGCGTCGGCCGGCAGCTCGGCGAGCAGTTCACGTAGTTCGTCGACACTGCCGACGAGCGCCATCCGCCGCCGGATCTCCGAGCCGGCCGGGAAACCGCGGAGGTACCAGGCGACGTGCTTGCGGATCTCGCGGCAACCCTTCATCTCGCCGTGGTGATCGACGAGGAGCTGGCAGTGCCGGACCATGATGTCGGCGACCTCGCCCAGGTTCGGCGGCGCCGGCGCGTCGAAACCGCCGAGTTCGGCGGCCAGTTCGGCGAACAGCCAGGGCCGGCCGAGGCAACCGCGGCCGACGACGACGCCGTCGCAGCCGGTCCGGCGCATCATCGCGACCGCATCGGCGGGTTCGAAGATGTCGCCGTTGCCGAGAACCGGCACGGTGGTGACGTGCTCCTTCAGGCGGGCGATCTCGTCCCAGTCGGCCTCACCGGAGTATCGCTGCGATGCGGTGCGCGCGTGGAGGGCGACGGCCGCGGCACCTTCTTCGGCGGCGATCCGGCCGGCGTCGAGATGGGTGCGGTGATCGTCGTCGATGCCGATCCGGAACTTGACCGTCACCGGGATGTCGGTACCCTCGGTGGCCCGGACGGCCGCCGCGACGATCTTGCGGAACAGCGTGCGCTTGTAGGGGATCGCCGACCCCCCGCCCTTGCGGGTCACCTTGGGGACCGGGCAGCCGAAGTTCATGTCGATGTGGTCGGCGAGATTCTCGTCGACGATCATCTTCGCGGCTTGGTACGTGTACTCCGGGTCGACGGTGTAGAGCTGCATCGACCGCGGATTCTCGTCGGGTCCGAAGGTCGTCATGTGCATCGTGACCGGGTGCCGCTCCACGAGCGCGCGCGCCGTGACCATCTCACAGACGTACAGCCCGGAGACGGTTCCGGTGCGGGCGAGCTCGAGTTCGCGGCACAGCGTCCGGAACGCGACGTTGGTGACACCCGCCATCGGGGCCAGTACGACCGGGCTGGCCAGTTCGATGGACCCGATACGCAGTCCCTTCGAGACGCTCGCAAGCTCGCTCCTCAGGGAGCTGGGAAGCGAGCCTTCGGTGGTCGAGGGCGCCGGGTGGCTGTCGATGAGGGTGCTCAGGATGCCTGCTGCTCCCGCTTCTTGGCCTCGCGGGCGAGCGAACGGTCGCGCATCTCCTCGAAGCGGATGGTGTCCTTCTCGAGCTGCTCGAGGAAGGCGGCGAGCTCCTCGCGGGTCTTCTCGCCCTCGCTGCTGAAGTCGTCGCGTTCGAAGACGTTCCACTTACGCAGGACCGGCATGACGACCTCTTCGAGGTGCTGACGCAGGTCGTAGATGCCGTGCTTGGCCATGAGCACGCCGTGGCGACGGAAGTTGGGCATACCGGCGCCGGGCATCTGGAAGTTGGTCACGATGTCGGTGACGGCGCGCAGCGTCTGGTCGGGGGAGATGTCGAAGCCCGCACCGCAGATGTTGCGGTAGAAGATCATGTGCAGGTTCTCATCGGCCGCGATGCGCTGCAGCATCTTGTCGGCGATCGGGTCGTTGCACGCCTTGCCGGTGTTGCGGTGGCTGACGCGGGTCGCGAGTTCCTGGAAGGTCACGTACGCCACGGAATGCAGCAGACCGAGCTCGTCGGCGTGCTCCTCGAGCTCGTCCACGCGTCCGGCGGCAGCCAGCATCGGGTCGAAACCATTGGTCATGTGGATCATCCGCGCCTCTTCGAGGGCGACGGGATCGACGCCGCGGGTGACCACGAGGTAGTCGCGCATGACGATGCCGTGGCGGTTCTCCTCGGCGGTCCAGCGACCGACCCAATGGCCCCAGGCGGAGTCCATCGAGAAGTTGTCGGCGATGACACGGTGGTACGACGGCAGGTTGTCCTCGGTGAGGAGGTTCGTGATCATCGCGGCCTTGGCGACCTCGTCGAGCTGCGACTGCTCGGGATCGTAGTCGACGCCACCCAGGGCGGCGAAGTTACGGCCCTCGTCCCACGGCACGTAGTCGTGCGGGTTCCAGTCCTTGGCGATCTTGAGGTGGCGGTTGACGTTGTCCTCGGCAACCGGGGCCAGCTCCTTGAGTAGCTCGAGTTGCGTCAGGTCGCGTGCCATATAGATGTCCTCCGAACGGTGTCCGCGTGTGTTGTCATTGCGTGTCGTCGTCGTGCGTCGTGTCGATCGATCCGCGTGCGTGGCCGGCGGCCACGACCGTGGTTCGCGACGTCGTCGTGGGGAGGTGCGCACCCCGCCCACCGGACCGTGGTGTGTCGGGCCGGGTCCCCCGCGCCGCCCCGTCGCCACTGGTCAAAGTTCTAGCGTACGCCACGCACACCGGTGTCCCAAGTCCGTCGCCTGGGTGTCGTTCACGCCCGCGCGTCGCGTTACGCGTCCGGCCGGTGGTGTCGGTCACGTTGGTACGGGCGACGCCGGAACCGGTGTTCGCGCAGGTCGGCGGGCCCTCAACCGGAACGTGGACGCGAGGCGAACATCGCGCCCGTCGTCTCCATCCACGCCGTGGCCGGTTCGTCGATGGTGCCCAGTTCGCGTGCCTTCTCACACCAGCGCATCGCCGCGCGCCCGAACTCCATCGGGTTGTAGACGTCCTCCTCGCGACTCCACCGACCATCGCCGGCGTAGGTGAGGATGGTGATGTTGGTGGCGGTGATGTGCGTCGAGTCGCCCGGATCGCGCATCGGGTTGTCGACTTCGCAGATGACGCGGCCGGTCGGCGCGTCGACCACATGCCACAGCGAGGGGAACCCGGTCATGTGACTGCCGGGGAACGACGTCATCGTCCGCCAGATCCAGGTCCGGATCTCCTCGCGGCCGCGCATGGTGCCCAAGGCGTGCTCGATGTAGTCGGCGTCTTCGGTGAACAGTTCGGCATAGCGATCCCAGTCCCGGCTCACGGCGATCTCGGCGACCGTGCGCTGGAACTGTGCGAAGGCCTCGTCGAGCTCTGCCGGGGTGAATTCGGCGGTCGTCGGGGTCGGGTTCTCGGTGGTTTCCATCGCCGCCGATCGTAGAGTCCGCACCGGTGTGGTCCACCGCGTTTCGCGACACTCGGTACCATTCGTCCCCAGCACAGCCACCGCACACGGATCGGTGAGGACGTCATGTACCAGGTAGGGGACCTGATCGCGGGGTACCGCGTCCTCGACGTGCTCGGACGCGGCGGCATGGGCGAGGTCTACCAGGCCGCGCATCCCCGGCTGCCGCGCGCCGACGCCCTGAAGGTGCTCCGTTCGGTCCACGCCGCGGACCCGGTCTTCCGCGCGCGGTTCGAACGCGAAGCCGACATCGTCGCGCCGCTGCACCATCCCAACATCGTGGCCGTCTACGACCGTGGTGTGTTCGACGAGTTGCTGTGGATCGCGATGGAGTACGTGCCGGGCACCGACGCGGCCCGGATGCTCGCCCGCGAGTCGCCCCTCGACCCCGGTCTCGCGTGCACGATCATCGCCGGGGCGGCGGCGGGCCTGGACGCGGCGCACCGGCGCGGCGTCATGCACCGGGACATCAAACCCGCCAACATCCTCATCACGCCGGGGTCGGACGGCGCCACCGACAGCGCCCCGGAGGCCGTCAAACTCACCGACTTCGGCATCGCCCAGGTCCTCGACGAGGTGACCCACCTGACCGGCACCGGGATCACCATCGGGACCATGCGCTACGCCTCCCCGGAGCAGATCGAGGGGTTGCGCGTCGACGGCCGGAGCGACATCTATTCCCTCGCTGCCACTGCGTACGAACTCCTCACCGGTGCACCGCCGTTCGATTCACCGTCGCTGCACGGACTGATGACCGCGCACATGCACCACGAACCCCCGTCGGCGAGCGCCCGCAATCGGGCGTTGCCCGCCGGGGTCGACGCCGTGCTCGCGCGGGCGATCGCCAAGGAGCCGGGTCGCCGTCACCCGACGGCGGGGGAGTTCGCCGCCGCGCTCGCCGACGTCTTCGATTCCCGCGCAACGCTCATCGGCCCGGCAATCCGGCCCGAGCCCTCGACCGAGCCCCCGGCCGGGACCGCCGCCGGGACCGCGCCGGTCGGTCCGGAACCGAGTCCGGGGTTCCGGCACGTCGGCGCCGGCATCGCGGGGAGCACGGGGTACACGCCACCGCCTGTGCAACCGGGTCCGTCGCAGATTTGGCCATCCGATGACGATGCGACGCAACCCACTTCGGTCCGTCGGCCTCGCCACCTCGCCGCGATCGGCATCGTGGCGGTGCTCGTCGCCGGGATCCTCGGCGCCGGAATCGGTTTCGCACGCATGTCGGCCACCTCCCTGGACACCCCCGATCCCCCGGACGTGGAGGTCACGACCACCGCTGTCGAACTGACCTGGAACGGCGTGGCCGGGGCCACCGACTACGTGGTGACCCAGAACGAGGACGTGATCTATTCCGGGCCCGCCACCGAGTTCACGGCGCCCCGGCCGGTTCCCGGCATGTACACGTATCAGGTCGCGGCGCACGACGGCGGCCGGGTGTCGGACTTCTCCCGGAACTCCGAACAGGTCGATGTCTTCATGAAGTGGGGCGAGCTGCAACCCATCGCCGACCTGTACCACGACCTGATCCCGGCCACGCCGCTGAGCACCAACGGCTTCGACGCGATGCGCTGCTGGGGCGAGGACGGCGATCTCGCGTTCTCGTCGAGCAAACGCACCGTGTCGTGTACCCGCGACGCCGACGCCGCGACCGGCGACGACAGCGGGCGGCCGTCGGACCCGGGTGTGGCGGCGTATCAGGTGATCGTCGACACCTACGAGACCCCGGAGGAAGCGGTCGCGGCGGCGAAGGTGACCGCCCACGACCTCCGCGGCGTCGACTACACCACCGCGCAGGGGCACACTGGCACGCTGTACCTGTCGGACAAGCAGCGGGATCAGGGGCAGGCGATCCTCACCTTCGACGACGGCGACCATGCCCGCTCGGTGGTGTGGGTGGTCGTCCCGGGTGAGCCCGCCGCCGCAGCCGGCGACGTCCTGAGAAGGCTGCCGATCTGATGACCTCGCCGACACCCTCGACGTCCCCCACCACGACACCGCGCTCGCCACGCCGGTTCGAGTCGGGTCCGTGGCTCATCGGGCTGATCGTGCTCGTCGCCGCGGTGGTCGCCGTCGGCGGCTTCGTCGTGGTCCGGTCGGTGACCGCGCCCGACGCGCCGGACACCCCCGGCGGCCTGACCCTGCAGGCGCGACCGGGACGGGTGGTCGCGTCGTGGGACCCGGTGTCCGGGGCGTCGGCCTATCAGCTGCTCCGCGGCGACGGCTACGTCGTCCACCAGGGACCCGAGACCTCCGCCGAGGACGTGAGTGTGCCTGCCGGAGAACATGATTACCGGGTCATCGCGATCCGCGCGGGTGTGTACTCCGAGCCCGGGCCCGTGCAGCGGGTCCGGACGGGCGCGAGCTGGGGGGAGTTCGCGCCGCTGGTGGCGCAGTTCCCGGAGCTGCTCCCGCAGGCCCCCGACACCGCGGCGCAGTGGATGAACACCGAGTGCATCCGCCGATACTCCGGCGGTCGCGACGAGGTCGGGCCGTCGGAGACCGGAGCGGGTCAGGTGCGCACCGTGTTCGTCGTCCGATGTGCCGCGGGCTCGGTCGATCGCCCCTTCGGGGTGTTCTGGTTCGCGTCCCGAGATGCGCTGAACGCGGAGTACTCGCGTTCCTCGGAGACGTCGCGGCCGGTGCGATGGCGGCACGGGACGGGGTTGATCGACGAGAACGGACGCGGGGTCTTCAAGATCACCGACGACCCGTCGCGCGAGCTGGCCATGATCGTCGTCCTCGAAACGGATGGACAGGACATTCTGGACATGGTCGACTCGCTGCCGCTCTGAGCCGGGATCATCTGGCATCTCGACGCCGTCACGGCTGTGCCGGAACCGACCCCGCCGGGGTCGTCACGTGCGGCATGATGGCGTGGGGTGCCCACGGGGTCGGGTGCCCGACGTCGAGGGAAGGCGAATCCCATGCAGCGCTTGAGCGGACTGGACGCATCGTTTCTCTACCTCGAGACGCGCTCGCAATTGATGCATGTCATCGGTCTGTTCGAGATCGATCCGAGCACCATGCCGGGCGGCTACCGGTTCGACAAACTCCGCGCCGAGATGGAACGACGCATCGCTGCCATACCCGCGTTCCGGCGGAAACTCGACAACTCGCTGTTCAACATCGACCACCCGGTGTGGATCGAGGACGACGACTTCGACATCGAGCGGCACGTGCACCGGGTCGGCGTGCCGGCCCCCGGCGGCGCCCGCGAGGTCGCCGAACTGTGCGGTCACCTGGCCGGGCAGACGCTCGACCGCGGCAAGCCGCTGTGGGAGCTGTGGATCATCGAGGGTCTCGCCGACGGCCGGGTCTGCGCGATGCTGCGCATGCACCACGCCGGGACCGACGGTGTGACCGGCGCCGAGATGCTCGCCCAGATGTGCACGCTCACGCCCGAACCGCCGGATCTCGACGCCGAGAAGGTGGGGGAGTCGGCCGGCCCGTCGTCGCGCGTCGCGATGGCCGCGGGCGGCGCGGTCAACTACTTCGTGCAGCGGCCCCTCGCCATGGCCAAACTGCTCCCCCGCACGTTGAGCGTGCCCGTCGGCTGGTTCCGTCGGGCACAACAAGATTCGGCGATGCCCGCACCGTTCCGTGCCCCGCGGACCCGGTTCAACGCGCCCATCACGCCGCACCGCAGCATCGCCGTCACCCAGCTCTCGCTCGACGATGTGAAGCGAGTGAAAGACCACTTCGAGGTGAAGCTCAACGACGTAGTGCTCGCGATGGTCGGCGGGGCGCTGCGCACCTACCTGCTCGGCCACGACGAGCTCCCCGATCGTCCGCTGGTCGGGATGGTCCCGGTCTCGGTGCACGGCGCCGACGAGAAGGACCTCGTCGTCGAGGGCACCAACAAGGTGACCGGCATGTTCACCCTGCTGTCCTCCGACGAGCCCGACCCGGTCGCGCGGCTGCGGAAGCAGGCAGAGCTGAGCCGGACCTCGAAGGAGCACCACGCCGAGATCGACGCGAACATCCTGCGGTCCTGGGCGCAGTTCGCTCCCGGTACGACACTGTCCACCGCGATGAAGATCTACGGCGACCGCAACTGGGCGTCGGCGCATCCGCCGGTGTTCAACGTCCTGGTGTCCAACGTCGCCGGCCCGGATTTCCCGCTGTACTTCCTCGGCGCGCGCGTGACCGGCGTCTACCCGCTGGGCCCGATCATGCATGGCCTGGGACTCAACATCACGGTCTTCTCCGCCGACGGCAACCTCAACATCGGCATCGTCGGCTGTACCGATCAGACCCCGGACCCGTGGGCCATCGCGAACGCCTTCGACGACGAGATCAAGCAGCTGCTGGCCGCCTGCGACTGAGGCGAGAGAACCGCATGACCCCTGGTCACGTGTGTTCTCCGAGGAGCGGCCGGAGCTTGCGGAGGGCGCGACCACCCTGCTCGCTAACCCGAAAGAACGACCTAACCATTGCTCCCTGAGGTGCGAGGAGCGCCAGCGACGAGCCACGAAGGGCCTGGTGAGACAGGTTGCGGAGCCCTTCGTGGCTCGCTTCGCTCGCACCTCAGGGAGCAGAGATGTGGACGCTCAAGAGTGTTCTGTCGTAGTCCACGACGGCCGCCTGGCCGCAGGTACTGAGGAGCGGCCGGAGCTTGCGCAGGGCGCGACCACCCGCCGCACTAGCCCCCGGCGAGCTGGTCCAGCCAGACCCGCGCCGACGCATCCGAGGGTGAACGCCAGTCGCCGCGCGGGGACAGCGACCCGCCCGATCCGATCTTGGGGCCGTTGGGCATCGCCGAGCGCTTGAACTGATTGCCCATGAACCGCTTCAGGAACACCGCGAGCCAGTGCTCGATGGTCGCGGTGTCGTACTCGTTGCGCTTGTCCTCGGTCAGCAGATCCGACCACGGGCCACGGCTGCGGTCACCCCACGCCTGCCGCGCGAGATAGGCGATCTTGCTCGGGCGATAACCGAAGCGCGTCAGGTGATAGAGGAAGAAGTCGTGCAGCTCGTAGGGGCCGACGGTGTCCTCGGTGCTCTGGATCCGGCCGTCGTCGCCGGCGGGGACGAGTTCGGGGGAGATGACGTCGCCGAGGATCTCGACGAGCGTCTCGGTGGTCTCGGCGGTGTGGTGTCCGCTGGTGATCATCCACCGGATCAGGTGCTGGATCAGCGTTTTCGGCACCGACCCGTTGACGTTGTAGTGCGACATCTGGTCGCCGACGCCGTAGGTGCACCATCCGAGCGCGAGTTCGGAGAGGTCGCCGGTCCCGAGCACGATGGCGCCGTTGGCGTTCGCGAGCCGGAACAGGTGTGAGGTCCGCTCACCGGCCTGCACGTTCTCGAAGGTGACGTCGTAGACCTTCTCGCCGCGCGCGTACGGATGGTCGAGGTCGGCGAGCATCTGCTCGCAGGACGGCCGGATGTCGATCTCCGCGCCGCTCACCCCGAGCGAGTTCATGAGTGCGTGGGCGCGCCGCAGCGTCGGGCCGCCGGTCGCGAAGCCGGGCATCGTGTAACCGAGGATGTTGGTGCGCGGCAACCCGAGCCGGTCGAAGGTGTCGACTGCGACCAGGAGCGCGAGTGTCGAGTCCAGGCCGCCGGACACCCCGATGACGATCTTCTCCAGACCCGTCGAGCGTAGTCGCTGGGCCAAGCCCTGCACCTGGATGGAGCGTACCTCCGCGCAGCGTTCGTCGCGGTCGGCGGAATCCGCTGGGACATAGGGGAATCGGGGAACCGCCCGCCGGACGACATCGTCGTCGGGCAGGTCTCCGAAGTCGAAACCTATGCGACGCAACGACTTCAACCGGTCGGAGTGATCGCCGACCTGGTCCCGGAGGCTGATCATCCGCATGCGTTCCTGCCGCAGGCGGTCGAGATCGATGTCGGCGGTGATGATCTGGTCGGTCGTCGCGAACTGTTCACTGCGGGCGAGGAGCGAACCGTTTTCGGTGATGAGGGCATCGCCGTCCCAGGCGAGGTCGGTGGTCGACTCGCCGTACCCGGCAGCGACGTACACGTGGGCCGAGATGGTCCGCGCGGAATGCCCGGTGCACAGGTTGGTGCGGTAGCTCTCCTTGCCGATGGTGACCGGGCTGCCCGACAGGTTGGCCAGCACGGTCGCGCCGCCGAGAGCTGCCCATGTACTCGGTGGGATCGCCACCCAGCCGTCTTCGCAGATCTCGACGAACAGTGCGAAACCCGGCAGATCGCGGGCCTCGAAGACGAGATCGGCACCGAATGGGACCTCGACGTCGCCGATCCGCACGGTCGTGGGGACCGCGTCGCGCGCCGCGGCGAAGAAGCGCTGCTCGTAGAACTCGCGGTAGTTCGGCAGATACGACTTCGGGACCACCCCCAGGACCGCGCCGTCGTGAATCACGGCGGCGCAGTTGTACAGGCCGTCACCCACGCGCATCGGTAGTCCGACGCAGAGAACCGGCTTGAGTCCGGCACTGGCCGTCACGATGTCGTCGAGTGCGGTGCGGCAACCGTCGAGGAGGGCGTCCTGGTGGAAGAGGTCGTCGACGCTGTACCCGCACAGCCCGAGTTCAGGGAAGACGACCAGGCAGGCGCCGTCGTCAGCGGCCCGCGTCGCGAGTTCGACGGTGCGCGCGGCGTTGACCGCGGGTTCGGCGAGCGTCAGGACGGGTACGGCTCCGGCGACGCGGGCGAACCCATTTGCGTAGACAGACACTCCGACACCCTAAGAGACTGCTGAAATAGTCGGTGTCGTTTCGGTGTGGGGTGAGCGGGTTTGCCTGGTGGGCTGGGATCCTGGTGGGTATGCAGGGTGAGCCGGATCGTCAGGGTGAGTTTCTGGATGTGAACTCGGTCGTCGGGCATTTGCTGGCCGAGGGCAGTGTGTTCGCGTTTTTGGCTGCTCATCGCGAGCAGTTGTTCCCTGCGGAGATGTTCGCGGACCTGTTTCCCAGCGGCCGGGGCCGTCCGTCGATCCCGCCGGCCACGATGGCGTCGGTGATCGTGCTGCAAACGCTGCAGGGTTTGTCCGATCGCGAAGCCGCTGATGCGGTCACTTTTGATCTGCGGTGGAAAGCGGCGTGTGGATTCGTGTTGGGTAACAAAGGTTTTCATCCGTCGACTCTGACGTACTGGCGTCGGCGACTGGCAGCCAGCGATCGGCCGTACCGCATTTTCGAGGTGGTACGCGAGGTCATCACCACCACCGGGGTGCTCGCGGGTAAGAGCCGTCGAGCGCTGGATTCGACGATCTTCGATGACGCGGTGGCCCGCCAGGACGCCGTCACCCAGGTGATCGCGGCGATCCGGCGGGTCGCCCGAGAGGTCGACGGTGGTGCGGTGGTGGTCGAGCAGCGCGCGACTCGTCTGGCCGCGTTGACCGGCGGCGGCTATGACCGGCCCGGCAAGCCGCGGATCGCCTGGGATGATGAGTGTGCTCAACAGGACCTGATCAGCGCCCTTGTCGAAGATGGGTTGGCCGTGCTCGACGGTCTGGACCTCGAGGCCATCGACAAGGAACCGAGTAACCAGGCCCAGGCGCAGGCGGTGGCATTGCTGGCATTGGTGACCGGCCAGGATGTGGAACCGGCACCAGGTTCTGATGGCACCGACGGACGCTGGCGCATCGCGCCCCGGACCGCCCCGGACCGGGTGATCTCCACCGTCGATACCGACACCCGCCACGCCCACAAAACCCGGGCACGCCAGCAGGACGGGTTCAAGGGCCACATCGTCAATGAACCGGAGACCGGGTTGGTCACCGCGATCGAGATGACCAAAGCCGCTGGTCCGGACACTTCCGACGGAGCAGTCGGGGCACGGTTGTTGCTGAGCGATCCGACCGTCGCCGACGACGCCGACGATCGTGAGGTGCTGGGTGATTCAGCGTATGCCTCCGGTGACATGCTGGCCACGCTGGCGCGGACACGATGGAACGCGGTGATCAAACCCAAGCCACACATGCCGGCGGTTGCTGGTGGTTTCGTCGTCGACGATTTCACCTTCGACGCCGACGCGAACACATTGACCTGCCCCAACAACCTGACCCGACCGGTCAGCGCGAAAGGCCACGTCACCTACGGTGCGGCCTGCCACGACTGCCCACTTCGGGCACGGTGCACCACCGCGGTTCGTGGACGCAAAATCAGTTTCGGCGAACACCACCAACTCCAGCGCGAACACCGACAACACTTCTCTGACAACACTATTGCCGACACCTACCGCCAGCATCGACCCATGGTCGAACGGACGATTGCCTGGCTCACCCGCGGTAACCGGCGGGTGCCCTACCGTGGAATCGAACGCAACAACAACTGGCTGCACCACCGCGCCGCCGCGATCAACCTACGCCGCCTGATCACCCTCGGACTGACTACCACCAACGGCACCTGGACACTGGCCACCGCCTGAACCGCGGCACCGCCGCCCCACCTAGATCGATCACCACGACCACACCCCGGAACCGACACATCCCCGCAGCAGGAACCTCAACCCAGGCTGGACCCTAATTCAGCAGGCTCCTAATCGCGGACAGGCCGTCGTGTGGGGTCCGCCGAACGCGCCGGCTGGGTGCAGCGCTAGGACCGCCACCACGTGTCGTCGACCTCGACGGGGGTGGTGCGCTTGTGCCGGTTGCGGTGCCAGGCGGCCTCGATCTTCTCCGCGGCGTCCTCGGGGATCTCGCGCCCCTCGAGGTAGTCGTCGATGTCGTCGTAGCGCAGGCCGAGTTCGTCCTCGTCGGTCTGTCCGGCCTTCTCGTCCAGCAGGTCGGCGGTCGGGACCTTTTCCCACAGCTGCTGCGGCGCATCCAGGTGGCGCAGGAGGGCACGCCCCTGCCGCTTGTTCAGGCCGGAGAGCGGCAGCACGTCGGCCGCACCGTCGCCGTGTTTGGTGAAGAAGCCGGTGACGTTCTCGGACGCATGATCGGAGCCGATCACCAGCAACCCGCGGTCACCGGCGAGGGCGTACTGCGCGACCATGCGGTGCCGCGCCTTGGCGTTGCCCTTGGTGAAGTCGGTGAGCCGGGTGCCGGTGGCCTGTTCGATCTCGTCGTCGAGGGCATCCACGCCGGGTGCCACGTTGACGGTCACGACCTCGTCGGCGCCGATGAACTCGAGGGCCGCGGCCGCGTCGTCCTCGTCGTGCTGCACGCGGTAGGGCAGCCGCACGCCCATGAAGGTCGCGTCACCGCCGTCGGACCGGATGCGTTCGGCGGCGAGCTGGGCGAGCTTCCCGGCCAGGCTGGAGTCGACGCCGCCGGAGATGCCGAGTACGTAACCCTTGGCGCCGGTGGCGCGGAGGTAGTCGACGAGGAATCCGACCCGCCGCTCCACCTCCTCGCCGGGGTCGATCGAAGACTTCACGGCGAGGGCGTCGATGATGGTTCGCTGGATCTCACGCATGATCCCAGTGTGCGCCACCGGTCACCCCTCGCGTGGGATCCGCACGCCGACGAGGTGGGCCTCGGGGTCCGGGGCCAACCCGATCCGGTCCCACTCGTGGGAGATGCCGACGACCGCATAAGCCGAGGTGGGGAAGCGTTCGATGTAGCCGTGCGGATCGAGCGTCAGCGCGGTCGACGGCATCCCGGGCTCGTGGCCGACGACGAGGACCGTCCGCGCGTCGGCGGGCGCGTGGACGCGGATGGCCTCCAGGATCTCCTCGGGCGCGCCGCCGTAGATGTCCTCGACGAAGGTCACGGGCGCATCGATGCCGGTTCGGGCGAGCGTCTGCCGCGTTCGCGTCGATGTCGAGCACAGCACCGCGTCGATCCGCAGGCCCTCATCGGCCATCCAGCGTCCGGCGAGGGCGGCCTGCCGATCGCCGCGCTCGGCCAGCGGACGGTCGTGATCGGGCGTCGCGGGCGGATAACCCGACTTGCCGTGCCGCATCAGGACCAGCGTGCGGGTCCGGCTCATGCGGCGCCGTGCCGGCCGCGGTCCCGGGCGTCGGATTCGGACCCCGACTCGGCGCCGATCATCCGCAGGACCCGCACGGTCGCGCGCCAGGCGGCGGCCTCCTGGCGGAGGTAGGCCGCGTGTTCGTCGTGACCGCGGGCCTCGGCCTCGTCGGCGGCGACGTCGAACTCCAGGTACTCGTCCACGGCACAGTCGATGAGCTCACCCACCGAGGTGCAGTCGGTGCAGGCCACCTCGATCGCGGCGGCGTCGAGGGTGGCCAGTCGTTCCAGATTTGACCGATAACGCATGGGTTCGAATCTACGTTGTCCGGGCAGGCCGTTGGTGTTACGACACCGTCGATGTCGCCCGGGACGACCCCGGCCGGGACCGCGACCGCGGCTCACCGCCGTTACCCTGGGGATCGTGCACACCTGGGTACCCGCGCTCCTCGCGGTGCTGGCCGCGTTGATGATCGCCGCCGGTACCGTGTTGCGCCAGCGCGCCTCCCGGGTCAACGGTGCGATCACCCCGGGATGGTGGGCCGGTGCGGCGATCGCGCTGTGCGGCTTCGGTTTGCAAGCCTCGGCACTCGGACTCGGCTCGATCCTCCTCGTGCAACCCCTCGTCGTGCTCGCCGTGCTGTTCGCCCTTCCGCTCGAGGCGTGGGCCGATCATCGGCACCCGGCCCGCATCGAGTGGGCCTGGGGCGGGGTTCTCGTCGCGTGCGTGGTGACGTTCCTGATCGTGGCGCGTCCCGAACCGTCGATGCGACGCCCCGATGCTCTCCTGCTGTGGGGCACCGTGGGAGCGGTCATCGGCGTCGTGGTCGCGCTGGTGATCCTCGCCCACCGCTCGAGTCCGCACTACAAGGCACTGTTCTACGGGCTCGTCGCCGGCATCCTGTTCGGCGTGTCGGCGTTGCTGGTGAAGACCGTGATCTACCAGATCACGCACCACTTCTGGCGTACCTTCGTCCACCCCGAGATCTATCTCTTCGTGCTGGTGGTGGTCTGCGCCATCCTCGCCCAGCAGATGGGGTTCGGCGCCGGTGATCTGCAGACGTCGTTCCCGTCGATGACCGTCGCCGAGCCGGCCGTCGCGATGGTGCTCGGTGTGCTGCTGCTTGGTGAGAACCTGAAGGTGTCGGTACCGACCGCGCTGTTCCTCGGCATCGTGCTCGCGATCATGGTGCGCGCCGTGTGTGAACTCGCGAAGCTGTCGGCCGTGCGCGGATACGAGCAGGCGGTGGCGGCGGAGGAGTCCGCCGCAGCCGACGCCGACGCCGCAGGCCCGGCGGCGGGCGCGACGTCGCGACCGGCGGGTTGACCGGCCGCGTCCACGTCGGGCGTGCTCAGATCTCCTGGGAGATGCCCTCGGCCCACTCGGCGGCCTGTTTCGCCGGCTTGATGGGCGAGGAGTTGTCGTGGCGGGCGTGCTCGCCGACCTGGACCGCGCCGCGCTTGGTGAGCATCTCGGCGACGATCTCGCCACCGCGGTTGAACGTGTCGTAGATCGAGTCCCCGAGACCGAAGACCGCGAAGCGGAGGCCGGTGAGGTCGGGGTTCACGCTCTCGAGTTCGTCGGCGAAGGGCTCGGCACCGGTCGGCAGCTCGCCTTCGCCGTAGGTCGAGCACACGATGACGAGGAAGTCCTCGGGGTCGAGATCCTCGACCGCGTACTCGCTCATGTCGTAGATCGACGGATCGTGGTCGGCGGCCAGCGTGTCGGCGATGGCGTCGGCGACGAGCTCACCGTTCCCGGTTTCGGTTCCGTAGAGGATGACGACCGACATGTGAACTCCTCTCGACGTCGGCGTTTTCGCTAAGCGAGGGTAGCCTAACCCGCCCGCCGAGGCGAAATCCCAGTTGAGAGGGGTTGGAAGAAATACTTGGATGTCCTACTATGTGGTGACACCGGCCATACCCCCCCAACGAAGTCGAAGGTGATCTCCGTGTCCGCTCCTGCTGTCCCCTCGATCCCGCACTACCTGAACGGCAAGCGCGTCACCGCCGAGGGTGGCCGCTTTGCTGACGTCTTCAATCCGAGCACCGGCGCCGTGCAGTCCCAGGTTCCGCTGGCGTCCACCGACGAGGTCGCCGCCGCGATCGCGACCGCATCGGCCGCGCAGAAGGAGTGGGCCGCCTGGAACCCGCAGCGCCGCGCCCGTGTCCTCATGCGGTTCGTCGACCTGGTGAACAAGAACGCCGACGAGCTCGCGACCACATTGTCGCTGGAGCACGGCAAGACCCACGCCGACGCGCTCGGCGACATCCAGCGCGGCGTCGAGGTGATCGAGTTCGCGATCGGCATCCCGCACCTCATCAAGGGTGAGTTCACCGCGGGTGCCGGCGGCGGCATCGACGTGCACTCCATCCGTCAGCCGCTCGGGGTCGTCGCGGGCATCACCCCGTTCAACTTCCCGGCGATGATCCCGCTCTGGAAGGCCGGGCCCGCGCTCGCGTGCGGCAACGCCTTCATCCTCAAGCCCAGCGAGCGCGATCCGTCCGTGCCGGTGCGTCTCGCCGAGCTGTTCACCGAAGCCGGCCTGCCCGACGGCGTGTTCCAGGTCGTCCACGGCGACAAGGAAGCGGTCGACGCGCTGCTGACCCACCCGGACGTCAAGGCGCTCGGCTTCGTCGGCAGCTCCGACATCGCGCAGTACATCTACTCGACCGCGGCCGCCCACGGGAAGCGCTCACAGTGCTTCGGTGGCGCCAAGAACCACGCGATCATCATGCCCGACGCCAACCTCGACCAGGTCGTCGACGCGCTGATCGGTGCGGGCTACGGCAGCGCCGGTGAGCGCTGCATGGCGATCAGCGTCGCGGTCCCGGTCGGCGAGCAGACCGCAGACCGGTTGCGCGCCAAGCTGATCGACCGGGTCAACGCACTGCGCGTCGGTCACAGCCTGGACCCCAAGGCCGACTACGGCCCCCTGGTCACCGCCGCCGCCCTCGAGCGGGTCCGCGGGTTCATCGACAAGGGTGCCGAGGAAGGTGCCGAGGTCGTCATCGACGGACGTGAGCGCGCCAACAACGAGCAGATCTTCGGCGACGAGGACATCTCGAAGGGCTTCTTCATCGGCCCGACCCTGTTCGACCACGTCACCAAGGACATGACCATCTACACCGAGGAGATCTTCGGACCGGTCCTGTCGATCGTGCGTGCCGGCGACTACGAGGAGGCCCTCGCGCTGGCGTCGGACCACCAGTACGGCAACGGTGTCGCGATCTTCACCCAGGACGGCGACGCCGCCCGCGACTTCACGGCCCGCGTCGACGTCGGCATGGTCGGCGTGAACGTGCCGATCCCGGTTCCGGTGGCGTACTACACCTTCGGCGGATGGAAGCGCTCGGGCTTCGGCGACCTCAACCAGCACGGCCCGGCGTCGATCCAGTTCTACACCAAGACCAAGACGGTCACGACGCGGTGGCCGTCGGGCATCAAGGACGGCGCCGAGTTCGTCATCCCGACGATGGACTGATCGGCGTTGACGACTTTCGCCGACGCCGCACTCGCCCGGCTCGACGGTGACGAACGTGTCATCGTCGAGACCGCGGCGGGTTTCGCGGCCAAGAAACTGGCGCCGTTCGCGCTCGAATGGGATGCCACGAACCACTTCCCGGTCGACGAGTTGCGTGAGGCGTCGGAACTCGGGATGGGTGCCATCTACTGTGCCGAGGACGCCGGCGGCAGTGGCCTGCGGCGCCTCGACGGGGTGCGCATCTTCGAGCAACTGGCGTACGCCGATCCGGCCGTCGCGTCGTTCCTGTCCATCCACAACATGTGCACGTGGATGGTCGACGAGTACGGCACCGACGAACAGCGTTCGACCTGGGTGCCGCGCCTGGCCACGATGGAGACGGTGGCGAGCTACTGCCTGACCGAGCCGGGTGCCGGCTCCGACGCGGCGGCGCTCGCCACGCGTGCCGAGCGGTCCGGCGACGAGTACGTGCTCACCGGGGTCAAACAGTTCATCTCCGGGGCCGGGTCGTCGGACCTCTACGTCATCATGGCGCGCACCGGTGACGCCGGACCCAAGGGCATCTCCACGTTCTTGGTCGAGAAGGACTCGCCCGGACTGAGTTTCGGGGCCCAGGAGCACAAGATGGGCTGGCATGCGCAGCCCACCGCCCAGGTCATCCTCGACGAGGTGCGGGTGCCCGCGGGCAACCTCCTCGGTGGCACCGAGGGCATCGGGTTCGGCATCGCGATGAACGGTCTGAACGGCGGCCGCATCAACATCGCGGCGTCGTCGCTCGGTGGGGCGCAAGCCGCCTTCGACAAGGCGGCGGCCTATGTCGCGAGTCGCCGCGCGTTCGGCAACGCGCTCATCGACGAGCCGACCATCCGGTTCACCCTCGCCGACATGGCCACCTCGCTGCAGGCGTCCCGGCTCATGTTGTGGCAGGCGGCGACGGCGCTCGACGACGGCGCGCCCGACAAGGTCGAACAGTGCGCGATGGCGAAGCGTTTCGTCACCGACACCTGCTACGAGGTCGCCGACCAGGCGCTACAGCTGCACGGCGGATACGGGTATCTCACCGAGTACGGAATCGAGAAAATCGTCCGCGACCTCCGTGTGCACCGCATCCTGGAGGGGACCAACGAGATCATGCGGGTCGTGCTCGGCCGTTCGATCGCGACCCGCTACCGGTCCCTCGCCCCCTGAGGTGCGAGGAGCGTTAGCGACGAGCCTCGAAGGGCTGACACTTCGCTTTAGACAACCACTTTCGTAGGAAGCAGAGACAATGACGACGATCGCCTTCCTCGGCCTCGGCAACATGGGTGGCCCGATGGCCGCCAATCTGGTGAAAGCCGGTCACACCGTCCGCGGTTTTGATCCGGTACCCGAGGCGGTGAAGACCGCGCAGGACAACGGCATCGCGACCTTCCCGGCCGCCATCGAGGCCGTGTCCGCCGCCGAGGTCGTGGTGACGATGCTGCCCAACGGCGGCATCGTGAAGAAGCTGTATGACGAGATCCTGCCGGCAACTCCGACCGGAGCCCTGTTCATCGACTCGTCGACGATCTCGGTCGACGACGCGCGGGACATCCACCAGCGCGCCACCGAGCACGGCTTCGCACAGGTCGACGCCCCGGTCTCGGGTGGGGTGAAGGGTGCCGTCGCCGGCACCCTGGCGTTCATGGTCGGCGGCGAGGACGAGGCCTTCGCCGCAGCGCGCACCACCCTGGATCCGATGGCGGGCAAGATCATCCACTGCGGTGCCGCGGGTGCCGGCCAGGCCGCCAAGGTGTGCAACAACATGGTGCTCGCCGTCCAGCAGATCGCGGTGGGGGAGGCCTTCGTGCTCGCCCAGAAGCTGGGCCTCGACGACCAGGCGCTCTACGACGTGATCACCGGCGCCACCGGCAACTGCTGGGCCGTCGAGACCAACTGCCCCGTCCCCGGGCCGGTCCCGACCTCGCCGGCGAACAACGACTTCAAGCCGGGCTTCGCGACCGCCCTGATGAACAAGGACCTCGGCCTCGCGATGGACGCCGTCGCCAGCACCGGCGCCCGTGCGCCGTTGGGCACCCACGCCGCACAGCTCTACCGCGGCTTCGCCGAACAGCACGCGGACCTCGACTTCAGCGCGATCATCACGTCGCTGCACTAAGTCGTTCGCCGACCTCACGAGATTCGTATGACGTTGTGCCCGGTTTCCGGGCACAACGTCATACGGCTTTCAGGCGGCGGGTCGTCGGAGCACGGCCCTGACGTCCGCGGCGACCTGGGCGGGCCGGTCGACGAGGTCGGTCCACGTGAAGTTGAGGACAGTCCATCCGTTGGCGGTGAGCAGGTTGCGCTTGGTGCGGTCGCGCTGGAAGGCTGCGGTGTCGCGGTGGAAGGAGAAGCCGTCGATTTCGACTGCGATCTTCCTGTCGGGAAAGGCGAAATCGATGACGTAGCCGTAGGCGGGCATGTTCGGCATCCAGCCGGAGATCCCAGCGGCGGTCAGCAGTTCGGTGGTGAGTCGTTCGGCTTCCGATCGTGCTCCGTCGCCGAGGAGTTTCAGATAGGCAGCGACGCGCGGTGCTCCGTGGCGATTGGGGTAGCGGTCGTGGGCGGCGCGGAGGGCGTCGAGGGTGACGCGGGTGCCGAGTAGTGCTGAATCGAGGATGCTGATCCCGAGGTCGAGGGAGGCGTCGAGGACGGACAGCGCGGCGCTCGTTGTTCGGAGGCCTTGATGCTCGGTGATGTCGTCGTCGTGTAGTCGCCGGAACCGGACCACCGCGGTCGCGGACGAGCGTCGGGCGCTGCCGCGGGTCGGGGTGTAGACGAGGTGTTTTCGGGGTTCGGTGTCGTGCAGTCCGAGCCACCAGGCGGCCGCTGGTCCGCCGAGTACCGCCGTGTTGTGCACCGACAGGACCGCGATGCGGGCTTGAGCCCGGGCTGTGCGGTGGTGCCCGGCGACGAGGTACACCCCCCGTGCTACCGCTTTCCACTCGCCGGCAGCGACTTTGCGTTGGATAGTCGACGAGCTCGCACCGCAGTCGCGCGCTTCTCTGGTGGAGAACACGCCGTCCCGGCGGGCAGTGAGTTCGGCGAGATCCATGGGGTTTCGACGCAGACGATGACCGCGCGGTTCCATCGCCGAGCAGCTGTGCGAATCCGTATGACGTCGAACCCGGATTCCGGGCACAACCTCATACGGATTCCGCGCGCCGATTCAGAAGTCCCCGTTGTGCTTGCGAAGCGACTGGATGGCGCCGACCAGGCCGGTCATCTCGTCGTCGGACATGCCGACGTTGCCGAACACCTCGCGGTTGAGGGTCTCCGTGGCGTCGCCCACCGTCTTGCGGCCGAGGTCGGTGATCTCGACGAGCGTGGTACGTCCATCGGTGGGGTGCGGGACGCGGCGGACGAGCCCGCCCTCCTCGAGGCGACGGATCGCGTGGGTCACGCTGGTCACGTGGACCTGGAGCCGGTCACTGGCCTTGGTGATCGGCAGGGACCCTTGACGCGAGAACGCCAGCAGTCGGAGCAGTTCGAAGCGGGAGAAGCTGAGATCGAACGGACGCAGGGCGGCCTCGACACGGGCGAGCAGGATCTGATGGGCGCGCATCACCGACGTCACCGCGACCATGCCGTCGGCCACCTCGCCCCACCCCGCCTGGGTCCAGTTCTCCCGTGCTTCGGCGATGGGGTCGAAATCCATGCTGCGCCCTGCCATACCGACACCCTAGTGGGGTGTCTCCGAAGGAGGCGAGACGTACCGACGGTGCGCGTGCCCTCGTCCCGCCGGTCAGGCACCAGGAGTTCGCCATCCGTCGATGATGGCCGTCGCCGCGGCCATCGGGTCGGCGCCGGCCGGGTAGTTGCCGGACAGGAGCAGCGTCGCGGTCCCGTGCACCTGTGCCCACAACGATGCGACGACGGTGTCGATGTCCGCGGTGCGGAGTGCGCCCGAGGAGATGGCTCGCTCGACTCCCTCGCGCAACGGCGTGATCGCACGGGTCGCGGCCGAGCGGGTTTCCTCGGTGCGCTCGACCCCGGCGAGCACGTCCCCGAACATCAGCTCGTAGAGGCGCGGATTCTCGAGCGCCCACCCGACGTAGGCGACCCCCAGGCCGGCGAGCGTCGCCGGGTCGGTTGCGGCGTCGCTCGCGGAGCGCTGGGCCCGCGCGAACGAATCGAAGGCCCGCACCAGGATCGCCCGGGACAGGCCCTCCTTGTTGCCGAACAGCGAGTAGACGGCGGTGGTGGAGGTGTCGGCGGCGCGAGCGACCTCCCGCACCGACAGCGCACCGATGCCGTCGGCGGCCACCATGCGAACCGCCTCGTCGAGGAGCCGGACACGGACGTCTTCGGTGTGGGATCGAGGTCTTGCCATGTCCGCAATCGTTTCATAACATCGTTTCGTAACAAGGTTACGAAATGTCCTGGAGGTCTCATGTCCGCTCGCCGAGCCGCCCGCATGACCAACGACACCCCGCCCCCGGGCACGACGGTGTTCTTGATCGGGATGCGGGTGACGCGACCCTGGCGGGTCCGCGCCTGGCTGCCGGTGCTGACGTCGATGTCCCGGATGCTGATCCACCTCCGGCGCCGACCGGATGCGGGCATGCTCGACGCGCGCCTCTATCTGGGCGGTTCGCCGATGGTGTTGTCGTACTGGCGCAGCGCCGACGATCTCCGACGGTTCGCGTCCGACCCCGACGCCCCGCATCTGTCCATGTGGCGGTGGTTCAATCGCGAGCTCGCCGACACCGACTCGGTCGGGATCTGGCACGAGACCTATGTCATCGGCGAACACGAGACCATCTCGAGCGGGATGCCCCCGCAGGGCCTGGCCCGGGCGGTCGGGTGGCACCCCGTGGGGCCGGGGACCGCAACCGCCTCGGCTCGGTTGACGCGCAACCGGCCGGCCCCGCAACGTGGCTGACCCAGGTGCAGCTGCGTTCACTCTTTCTCATTCATCAGTCGTGTCGTCTCAGCGAATGACATCGATGATCATCTGGTTCCGAGTCGTCGACATCGGCGTCGAATTCCCGATGAGTCCGGTCCGGCGCCAAACGCTGAACATGGATAAGCGATTCGTTAGCAATGACACCTAAAGATGATCCGTCCATTCTGGGCGATTTGCGCGAGAAGGGCGTGATGGACCGATTGATCGGTCGCCCGAAAGAACAACTGCTTCTTGTGGTTTGACAGCCTCCGTGTGAATAATGAATCCACATTCGCTTTTCGAATGAGTTGATCTGAAAATCAGAGACACGGGCGAAAATCCACGCCTTCCGGAAAACTCATCCGAATGAACCATCGAATTCTCCGTGACCAGTCTGAGACGTTTTATCGCGATCCATTACCTCGACTTTACTGACGTTTTGCCTTTGCCGAAAAGGGATGTCGGCGAAAGTTAATCGGGAGTATGGTCCGATTTGTCGACGGGGCGACAGCTCTCCAGGGGGGCTTATCTGGCTTGATCTCGCGCGGGTTGTGAATTGTCCATCCCGTGGTCTGCGGGGGGCGCCCGGGTGGTCCTGATACCCGGACGAGTGCGATCGATACGAACGCATGGAGGCCACGTGACCATCTCAGACAAGGATCTCGTCACCCTGTCCGCGCACTCCTCGTCGACCCGGATGCCGGCCGATGACCATCCCACGGAGACGACCGGGGCCGCCACGCCGGCGAGACCGGATCCCGGTGTGGACTCACTTCCATTGTCCGCCGCGCAGCGCGGCATCTGGTTCGCCCAGCATGTGGCCGGTGACCTGCCGATCTCGGTGGCACAGTACGTCGACATCGACGGCGAACTGGACACCGAGTTGCTGACGGAGGTCTGCCTGACCACCGGGCGGGAGTTCGGCTCGGGACACCTGCGCCTGGTCGTCGTCGATGGCGAACCGCGGCAATACGTCGCCTCCCAGAGCGCCCCGGTGAGCACCGTGGATCTACGCGACGAGGCCGATCCGACCGCGACAGCGCACCGGCTGATGCTGCTCGACTACACGAGACCGCTCGACCTGCTCACCGATGACCTGATGACGAGCATCGTCTACCGCGTCGGGGACGCGCACTACATGTGGTACCTGCGGGCGCACCACATCGCGCTCGACGGATTCGCCGCGGTGACGATGGTCCGGCGGATCACCGAGCTGTACAACGCGGCCGTTCGCGGCGATCCCGCGCCGCCGTCGAAGGCGAGCGACATCGCCGACATCATCGCCCAGGACGCGTCCTACCCCGGGTCGACTCGTCACGACAACGACCGCAGGTACTGGAGCGACCATCTCGACGGCGCCCCGCCGGTCGTGACCCTCGCCGGCCGGCACGGCAAGCCGACGCTGCACCCGATCCTCGTGAGCGCGCCGATTCCCGCGGAGACGGCCGCGCTCCTCGATGCGGCCGCGCAGGAGGGAGGTGGCGTGACCCCGGTGGTCGTCGCGGCGTTCGCCGGGTACCTCGCGCGGATGACCGGCAGTGCCGAAGTCCTTCTCAGCCTTCCGGTCTCGGGTCGCCACTCCGCCGTGCTGCGCCGGTCGGGCGGCATGGTGGCCAACGTCGTGCCGCTCCGTGTGCCGGTCGCCGGCCGCACGCTCGGCGACGTGGTGACCTCCGTGCAGGGGGAGTTGCTGAGTGCGCTGCGGCGGCAGCGGTACCGGCAGGAGGACATCTTCGCGGACATGGGGATGGCCCGAGACGAGTCGGCGTCCTTCGGGCCGGCGGTGAACCTCATGATGGTCGACAGCGAGGTCGTGCTGGGTGAGGTCACCGGGCGGTTGCACGTGTTGACCTCGGGTCCGACGTCCGATCTGTTCGTCAACATCTACCCGGGCGCGGGAAAGAGCAGCACGCACATCGACTTCCAGGGCAACCCGAACATCTACACCCCGGACGAGCTCACCGGGCACCACCGTCGCTTCCTGATGTTCCTGCACGCCTTCCTCGGCGGGGCGTCCGACGATCGCGTGGGACAGCTCTCGTTGCTCGACGAGCATGAGCGGGCGACATTGCTCCCCGTGCGGGGCGCGCGTTGCGCCCCGCCGCGGGTACTCGCCGACATTCTCGCCGAAACGGTTGCGCGACAGGGAGAATCTACCGCGGTGTGCGCCTCCGGGCGTTCGATGACGTATCGCGAACTCGACGCCGCCTCGTCGCGCCTCGCGCGGCGCCTGCTCGCCGCGGGCTTCGCCCTCGCGGTCGGCGGTGTCGTCGGCGGCGGACTGGGTCTGCTCTTCGGTATCCCGTTCCTGCCCACCGGACTCGTCGTCGGTCCCGTGGTGGGGACGGCTCTGGTCGCCACCCTCGTCGCGCTGCCCGCGGTCGCGGCCGGTGTCGCGATCGGCGCCGCGCACGGTTACGACAAGGGCTGGAAGGTGCCGGTCGACAAGCCGCGACACCTGCGCGCGGACGCCACTGAGGTGTCGGCCGAGCGGGTCGTCGTCCCGCATCAGCCGCGGCATGCCGCCCCGGAGCCGGTCGTACCGCAGGTCACCGGGCCGGTCGGCCGGCAGCTCGCCCCGACCCCCGCGGTGAAGCAGGTCGAACCCATGCGGAGTGTCGGGAGTGGTCCGGCGGACTGCTCCATAGTGCGCAAGATGGAGGTGGCGCTGCAGGGTGGCGTGATCGGAACCTGCTAGCCGTCACGCTCGCGGGAATCCCGTAGCGACGTGGGCCATGTGCGCTCTGTTGCTACAGGATTCGCGAGATCGCGTCGACGACGGTGGCGGCGAGACCGGCAGCCGTGTGCTCGCCGAGCTCGCCGCGCTGTTCGTCGGCGCGCATCATGATGACCGACTCCACCAGCCGGAAGGGGAGCAGCGTCCGCTTGTCGGTGGCATCGCCGAGTGCCGCGGCCGCCAGGGCGGCATACGAGTCGGCCAATTCCTGGCGCGCCGAACGGAATTCGACGAACCGCTGGTCGGCGACCTCGGGCAGCAGGTACAGGGCACCGAGGTTCCACCGCGACTGCGCCAGCTGATCGACGTCGAAGCGTGCGAGCTCCAGCAGTCGCGCCAGCGCGGGTCCATCCCCGTCGAGGAGTACCCGCGCGCGGTCGAGTGAGGCGACGACTGTCGTCTCCAGCAGGGTCGCGAGAATGTCGTCTTTGGTGCCGAAGTAGTGGTACATCGACGCCTGTCTGATGCCGACCGCCTCGGCGATCATGCGTGTCGACGTCCCGGTGTACCCGTGGCGGGTGAACAATTCGGCAGCGGCGTCGAGGATCTCCTCGCGCGCGGTCTGCCCGCGGCGTCGGGCCTGTACCAGGCGCGGGCGGCCGCGGCCGGTCGGCGTCGGGGCCGTACTCGAGCCGGACGGCATGTCGTCTCCTCAATTGCGTCAACAGATCTCGCAACCCGGGCATCTTGTGACCCGGATTTCTCGACCCTAGCCGACAGACCGCGTGCTTCGGCCGTTCGCGGACCCGCCGACCGGGGAAATCCCAGGCACGTTACGCGGACGTAACGGGAGTTTTCACGACCGGAACAATTCTGTCAATCGATAGAAATCAGCGAGGGCTTACCTATCAGGTGACAGGAAACAGTGCCTGCCTCAACCGTGCTCAACGTGGAGCTTCTTCTCGGAAAGGAAGACCGCGCATGACCTCCACCCCCGAAGTGGCTCCCGCGGCATCGCCCTCCTCGGCCGCTGGATCATCGTCCGGCCCGGGCGCCGGAGATGCCGACGCACACGACCTCTCGGCACTCGGCTACGACCAGCAACTCCATCGTTCGCTCGGCAAGTTCGCGTCCTTCGCCGCCGGGTTCTCGTTCGTCTCGATCCTGACCACCATCTTCCAGTTGTTCGGTCTGGGTTTCGGTTTCGGCGGCCCGGCCTTCTTCTGGACCTGGCCGATCGTCTACGCCGGCCAGTTCCTGGTGGCGCTGTGCTTCGCCGAAATCGCGGCGCGATACCCGATCTCGGGCGCGATCTACCAGTGGTCCCGCCGAATGGGCGGCGAGGTCGTCGGTTGGTTCGGCGGCTGGTTCATGATGATCGCGCAGGTCGTCACCGCTGCCGCGGCCGCGATCGCCCTGCAGGTCGTCCTGCCGTCGATCTGGATCGGCTTCCAGATCATCGGCGACGACCCAACCCTCACCACCACGAGCGGTGCGGCCAACGCGGTGCTGCTCGGCTCGGTTCTGCTCGTGGTCGTGACCGCCATCAACTGTGTCGGCGTCCGGTGGATGAGCCGGGTCAACAGCATCGGCGTCGTCTGCGAACTCGTCGGTGTCGTCGCGGTGATCCTGGCACTGTTCACCCACGCCCAGCGCGGTCCCGACGTCGTCTTCGACACCGGCGTTCCCGGTCAGCAGCCCGGTTACATCTGGGCGTTCATCGTCTCCGGTCTGATGGCCGCGTACGTCATGGTCGGTTTCGGGTCGGCGGGTGAGCTGGCCGAAGAGACGAGGGACCCGCGCCGCGTCGCACCGCGCACCATCCGGATGGCGCTGACCGTCTCGGCCATCGGCGGCGGACTGATGCTGCTCGGCACCTTGATGGCGGCACCCACCCTCGATGAGCAACTCGCGACCGGCGGTCTGCCGTACGTCCTCGATTCCGTGCTCGGCAGCTTCTGGGGCAAGGTCCTGCTCGCCGACGTGGCCGTGGCGATCTTCATCTGCACCCTCGCCATCCAGACCGCCTGCTCGCGTCTGATGTTCTCCATGGCTCGCGACGGCCGGCTCCCGTTCTCGGCGCAACTGGCACATGTCAACAGCCGCACCGGGACCCCGATCCTGCCGTCGATCCTGATCGGTGTGCTCTGCATCGGCATCCTGCTCGTCAACGTCGGCAACTCGGCGATCTTCGCGACCCTCGCCAGCGTGTGCATCATCCTGATCTACCTCGCCTACCTGGCCGTCACCGGCCCGATGCTCTACCGGCGGTTCCAGGGCTGGCCGCATCGCGGCGGCCGGGACACGCCGGCCGTCGACGCCGGTGGCCGAAAGCTGTTCAGCCTGGGCCGACTCGGGATCGTGGTGAACGCCCTCGCGGTGCTCTACGGCGTCCTGATGGTGATCAATCTGGCGTGGCCGCGGGCCGAGGTCTTCGACCCGTCCGGTGAGATGCCGATCCTCCGCTGGGCCGGCCCCATCTGCATCGTGGCGACCGTCCTCGTCGGCATCGCCTGCTACCCCCGCGGAAAAGAACACCCGCGACCGGTGACGACCTCCCCGTCCGCCTGAGGCCGCTGCGACCATCTACAACAAGGAGTTCCGAATGAGCACGATCACCGCGGCAGGTACTGGGACGACGACCGGCGCCCGCGAACACGCCCGTGCGCAGGCCGGTGCCATCACCGACAGCATGCCGGTGGTGCCGGCATCGGCTTGGCCCAACCCGCCCGCCGACGTCCCGGCCACCTCGCTGACCTGGGCGGAGGCGGTGCCCGGTGGCCGCTACACCAGCAAGGTCCTGGCACGGGGGACCCGGTTGCGGCTCACCGATGTGGCCGGCGCGGCCTGCGCACATCTGCTGCTCTGGCGCGCCGACGCGCCGTGGGAGCGTCTCAACGTCGCCGACACCGTGAAGGTCCCGTGGCAGGCGTACCTGGGTGCGGGTCATCCGCTCCTCAGCGATCAGGGCCGCGTGCTGGCAACCGTGGTCGCCGACGATTCCGGTCACCACGACGCCCTGTGCGGTACCTCGACCCTCGCGGGCAACACCGCGAGATATGGAGCCGGGGAGGTGCATTCGGGTAGTCCGGCCGGACGTGAGCTGTTCACGCTCGCGGCCGCGAAGCACGGTCTGACACCTACGGATGTGGCGCCGTCGCTGTCGTTCTTCCACGGCGTCACCGTCGACGCCGACGGGACACTGCGCTCGACGGGCAGCGCGGGCCCCGGGCGTTCGGTCGATCTGATCCTGCATCTGCCGTGCACGGTCGCGATCGCCAACACCGCGCATCCGCTCGACCCGTCGCCGCATTTCGACACCACCTCGCTGGAAGTGCTGGCGTGGCAGGCGAAGAGCGATCTCGACACGCTGCTGGCCGAGGTCGCCGGCACCGACCCCGAGTACCAGCGCGCGGTCGCCAACTCCGAAGACGTCTGGGCCGCGGCTCATCACTGAGCCGACCCGCAGAGAGGACCACCCATCGTGACCGAGACAAACACCGCACTCATCACCGATTTCGCCTCGGCGCCGGCCGCCGAACTCGCTCTCGTCCCCGGCACCGTCGTCGACGACGCGCATGTGGGCGACCGGGCTCCGTGGTCGGGCGTCGTCGCCGCCGGCGACGTGCTGACCATCGTCGACCTGCACGGCAACCAGGCCGTCGACACATTGTTCTACGCCGCCGCCGACACTGCCCAGCGGTATTCGGCCCAGGCGACGATCGCCGCGCAGGGCAACATCTTCCTCACCACCGGCAGCGTGATCCGTGACCACGACTCCACTCCGCTGATGACGATCGTGGCCGACGAGGTCGGCAACCACGACACCCTCGGCGGCGCCTGCTCGCAGGAGTCCAACACGCTGCGCTACGGCCACCACACCAAGCACCAGCACGCATGCGTCGAGAACTTCCTCATCGAGGGCAGCCGGCACGGCCTCGGCAAGGCCGACCTCGTCGGCAACGTCAACTTCTTCATGAACGTCCCCGTCGATCCCGACGGCTCGCTGGGGATCGTCGACGGGTTGTCCGCCCCCGGCAAGCGACTGGCGCTGCGCGCCGAGGTCGACACCCTGGTACTCATCTCGAATTGCCCGCAGATCAACAACCCCTGCAACGGATTCGATCCGACGGCGGTGCGCGTCATCGTCACCCGGCCGTCCTGACCTCCGTTCATCTCCACGCCCCCGGGCGTCGCCTGACTCCGACGAGGATCCCACCATCATGTCTGCCACCACCACGGGCGCGGTGACCGTACTGCGGTCCGGTCCGCTCACCACCATCCAGGACTGGCCCGGCCGGGTCGGGTTCTGGAAGGTCGGCGTACCCCCCTCCGGTCCGATGGACGACCTGTCCTTCCGGCTCGCCAACATCGCTGTCGGCAATCCGGGGACGGCAGCCGGTCTCGAGATCACGCTGATGGGGCCGGCCCTGCGGTTCGACCGGTCCGCGGTCGTGGCCGTCACCGGGGCTCCGGTCCCGGTGACGATCAACGGAACAGTTGCACCGCAATGGGTTCCGCTGACTCTCGAACCAGGTGACGTGCTCGACATCGGATCGATCGGCACCCTCGGCATGCGGGCGTATCTGGCGGTGGGGGGCGGGTTCGACGCCGCCGATCACCTCGGGAGCCGGTCCACCTTCACCATGGGGAAGTTCGGCGGGCTCGACGGGCGGGCGCTGGTGGCCGGCGACGATCTCGCGTTGCTGGGTGCGCCGGCCGGCGCGCCCCGGCGCATCCTGTCCGACGAGCAGCCGGCGTTCACCAACAGCTGGCAACTGGCGGTGACCGTCGGACCCCACGGCGCCCCGGAGTTCTTCACCGAGGACGACATCGCCGATCTGTTCGCGACCGACTACGAGGTGCACTTCAACTCCGACCGGACCGGTATCCGGCTGATCGGCCCCAAACCCCGGTGGGCGCGCGACGACGGTGGCGAGGCCGGTCTGCACCCGTCGAACATCCACGACACCGCGTACTCGGTCGGCGCCCTCGACTTCACCGGGGACACGCCGATTCTGCTCGGCCCGGACGGCCCGAGTCTCGGTGGGTTCGTGTGCCCGGTGACGGTCACGACCGCGCAGCGCTGGAAGCTCGGCCAGCTGAAGCCGGGTGACACGATCCGGTTCGTCGCGGTGCGCGGTGACCGTGCGGCCTCGCCCGCCGAGGTGGGGCTGGGCCGGCGGGCGTGCTTCGTCGACGTCCTGTCGTCGGGCGGCGACGCCGACAACGGAATCCTGGGCACCACGACGACCGCCGACGGGTCGACCACCGTCACCTATCGCCGGTCCGGCGACGACAACGTGCTCGTCGAGTACGGCGAGATGCACCTCGACCTGGCCCTGCGGGCCCGGGTGCATGCGCTGGCCGAGCGGATCGCCGCCGAGAAGCCGCGCGGGCTTGTCGATCTCACGCCGGGAATCCGCTCCCTGCAGGTGAAGGCGGACCCGGATGTGTGGTCGCAGGCGCAGATGCTGGAGTGGCTGACCGAATGCGAGAGCCAACTGCCGGCCGCCGAAGACCTCGTGGTGCCGAGCCGCACGGTGCATCTGCCGCTCTCGTGGGACGACCCGGCCACTCGCGAGGCGATCGAACGGTACATGCTCGGCGTGCGGTCTGACGCCCCGTGGTGTCCGTGGAACATCGAGTTCATCCGCCGGATGAACGGCCTGGACTCCGTCGACGACGTGTACCGAACCGTCTTCGACGCCAGTTACCTCGTCCTCGGCCTCGGCGACGTCTATCTCGGTGCGCCGGTGGCCGTTCCGCTGGATCCACGCCACCGCCTGGTCACGACCAAGTACAACCCCGCCCGCACCTGGACCCCGGAGAACGCGGTGGGTATCGGCGGCGCCTACCTGTGCATCTACGGCATGGAGGGCCCGGGCGGTTATCAGTTCGTCGGACGGACAACCCAGGTGTGGAATCACCGGCATCCGTTGCCGGCCCCGGGTTTCGATCCCGAACATCCGTGGCTCCTGCGGTTCTTCGATCGAATCCACTGGTATCCGGTCAGCGCCGAAGAGCTCTTGGACATGCGGGCCGACGTCGCCGCCGGGCGCGGCGACAGCACGAAGATCGTCGACGGTGAGTTCTCGCTGGCCGCGCACCAGCGCTTCCTCGACGAGCACGCCGGCGACATCGCGGCTCGCCGGGAGACGATGGAGATCGCCCGTGCGGAGGAGCGCGAGAGATGGTCGTTACAAGGTGAATTCGCTGCGCGAGCGGCCGGTGTGAGCGTGGCCGACGGCGGCGCGTCGGAGCGCGCGGACGACGAGGAGCGGGTGGCATGAGCAGGATCGACGAGGTGTACGCGCGGATCGCCGAGGCGGATCGTCCGGAGGTGTTCATCACGCTCCGGCCCGAGGCCGAGGTGCGTGCCGAATACGAGCGGTCCGTCGCGACCGGCGGCCCGCTGGCGGGCATTCTTCTCGCGGTCAAGGACAACGTCGACGTCGGCGGTCTGCCGACCACCGCCGGGTGTCCCGGTTTCGCTTTCACCCCCGAGGCCGATGCGCCCGCGGTCGCCGCCCTGCGTGCGGCCGGCGCGGTGGTGCTGGGCAAGACCAATCTCGACCAGTTCGCGACCGGACTGGTGGGTACTCGCAGTCCCTATGGTGCGGTGCGGGATTCCCGACGCCCCGACCGCATCTCGGGTGGATCGAGCTCGGGGTCGGCGGTGGCGGTGGCCCTCGGATTCGCCGACATCGCCATCGGGACCGACACCGCCGGGTCGGGTCGGGTGCCGGCGGGCCTGCAGGGCATCGTCGGCGTCAAACTGACCCTCGGTGTCGTCTCCACCGACGGAGTCGTACCCGCCTGTCGGAGCTACGATGTCCTCACGATCTTCGCCGCCGACCTCGCGCTGGCCGACCGATCGGTTGCGGTGATGGCGAAAGCCGCTGGGACTCGCCCCTTCCCGAAGTCCGTGCCCTACGCCGCGCCCGAACGCCCGGTCGTCGCCGTGCCCACCGAGCTGCCCGGTCTGGACGACAGGTGGCGCGCCGCGTTCGACGACGCGGTGCATCGTGCCGAGGCGGCGGGGCTCATGATCAAGACCATCGACTTGTCGCCGTTCCTCGAGGCCGCCCGGCTCCTCTACGACGACGCGCTCGTCGCCGAGCGATACGAGGCGGTGGGGGACTACCTCGATTCCGTTGCCGATCCCGGCGCCGCCGGTCTCGATCCGACGGTGTCGGCCATCATCGGTGCGGCGGACCGATTCTCGGCGGTCGACCTGTTGCGCGCCCGTCGTCGTCTCGCGGACCTTCGGGTGGCGGCGATGGAGCAGTGGGGCGATGCGACGGTCCTGATGGTACCGACCGCGCCGGCGCACCCGACGCTCGCCGAGGTGGCCGCCGATCCGGTGGGCGTGAACTCACGAATGGGCACGTACACCAACTTCTGCAACCTCTTCGACCTGTGCGGACTCGCGGTGCCGGCCGGGACGGTCATCGAAGGAGACGGCAGCACAGCACAGTTCGGCGTCACGTTCCTGGGCGTCGCGCATGCCGACGCCGTGCTCGTCGACGTGGCACGTCGCTTCGTCGGTGACGACTCGGTGGCGCCCTCCTGGGCGGAGCCCGACGATGCGATCGAACTCGCGGTCTTCGGGGCGCACATGCGGGGTGGGCCACTGACGCACGAGCTCAGCGGACGGGGTGCCCGGTGGGCCGGCGAGGTCACCACGACCCCGTCGTACCGTCTGGTCGCACTCGACACGACCCCGCCCAAACCGGGACTGATCCGCGATCCCGAGGCCGGCCGTGCGATTCGCGGCGAGGTGTGGACGCTCGCTCCGTCGGCGCTGGGGGAGTTCCTGGCCGCCCTGCCCGAGCCGATGATGCTGGGCAAGGTCGAGATCGCCGCGGGAGAGAGCGGTCCCGCCCGCTGGGTCGTGGGATTCGGGTGCGCCGCCGACGCCGGTGCCTCTGGTCAGGGTCTCGACCGCGACCGCTGGTAGGGGTGGGACGTCTGACCAGAACCGCCGATTCGTGCCATTTCCTCCGATCGACCATCTGTTCACCGAGCGTGATGATTCACTTACTCAGCTCGGGCGGTCGGGGAGAAGAGGGTGGGACGGATGACCAGGTTGGGGCGCAGCGGAATTCAGCGATCGGAGAAGGTCGCTTGACGAGAGAACCGGAAGCAGCGGCGGCAGCATCGTGCGATCGCGGGGGCGGCCGCGTTGGCGACCGTCGCCGCGATCGGCGCCGGACAGGTCGCGGAACCGGCGGTGGCCGAGGCCGCGGTGATACCACCGGCGATCGGCGAACTCGATGACTGGCTGAACGGTTTCGACAGCGGAAACCCGCTCGGCGGTCTGATCTCCGAGATCGGGAACGGCGCGCTCGCCGACATCGCGGAGCAGTGGCGCATCCAGAGCTGTATGTCTGGCGGCGTCCGGGACGGGGCCGACTGCTCTCAGTCGAGCACCGAGCTCGGCGGCATCGGACTCGCCGTCGTCCTGCCCGACCGCATCGAGGTGGTGCCGGTCGCGATCTACGATCCGGTCAAGCAGGTGTTCGACACCGTGTCCGGTTCGGTCCTCGGAGACACTCTCCGCTTCCTCGGCATCGACCTGCCACCGACGATGACCGACGCCCCCGCCACCGAGGGCTCGGCGACGGTCGCCGGGAACGGTTTCCAGTTCGCGCTCGCATACCGCGGCGGCGACGCGACTGCGACATCGTATCTGCCGCTGAGCATCGCGACCGCGGGGGCGAGTGACGGACGGACGGCGAGGTCGTTCGCACTGATCGGGATGGCACACGCGTGGAACACCGGGCCGCTCGACGTCACGGTCCTCGGCGAGACGATCACGACGATCCCCGGCGTCAAGGGCGTGGGTTGCTATGGCGGCCTCACCGGTGCCCATGCCGACGGCGTCGGAGCCTGCGCGAACGTGCTGGGCTCCGTCGACTTCCGGTGGCAGCAGCCGAACGGCGAACTCCAGTTCGCGCTCACTGACCCGACAGCGCTGATCGCCGATCCGGGAGGGGTTCTCGGCGGACTCGGCGCCGACGTTCTCGAGGGTCTGCTCGCCGGCGTCCTGAGTGGCTCCGGAATCGACTTCGACGGCGACTGGATGTCGCTTTCCAAGGACTTCGCCCGCCTGAGCATCGGGGGCGACTACGACCTGTTCAGCGGGAACTTCCTCCGGCTGACGAGCGATTACGGATTCACGGCTCCGATCACCGTCGACTGGCTGGGTTCGACCGTCACCTTCCGCCCGCTGGTCGAGGTCAACGGCGAGCTCCGGCCGAATCGACTGGGCCTGCCGGTCATCGAGTTCGGGCAACTCGACACCGGCGAGCTCGTCCCCGTGATCCGCATCCCGAGTTACGAGTTCCCGTTCGGTCTGCCCGCCACCGATCCAATAGACACCGGCGCGTCGAACACTGTGGCGCGCACGAGCATGTCGGTCGTCGACACATCGGCGGATTCGGCCGCCACCGACGATGAGGCCGACGAGGCCGAGAGCTACGTCGGCAAGCACCGCTCGGCCGAGGATTCCTACGTCGGCAGGCACCGCGCGCCGCTGGCCTCCGAAGAGGGTGGCATCGGGAACCCGGATGCTGGAGACTCCGACGCGCCCGAGCCCGACACCTCGGATCCTGACACTTCGGATTCCGACGGTGCCGGTTCCGACGCCGCTGACTCCGACGGTGCCGGTTCCGACGCCGCTGATTCCGACGCCGCTGATTCCGACACCGCTGATTCCGACACCTCTGATTCCGATGGCAACGACTCCGGTAGCGACTCGGACTCGAGCGCCGATTCCGATTCCGGCAGTGATTTCGGAGATGCCGCGGCCTGATCCGTTCTCGACCGACAGACTTCGACTCGACTGACAGACCTCGATCGAAGTCCATCGGTCGAGTCGAGGTCTGCCGGTCGCGGGCCCCGGGCCTGTCGCGACGCGCGGCTACCCTGGGCACACGACCCCGGGCCGTTCACGGACCGGTCCGGGTGCAACCGACCAGGGAGGGCATCATGGCCATCGATCGGGACAAGAGCAGAGCGGTGTCGGAGGTCGTGCGTCAGCACCCGGCGATGAGCCTGGTCGCGGTGTCACCGGGCATCGCGGTGTTCGTGACGTTGCTGCTGCTCGACCAGACCTTCCTGGCGATCCTGTTCCTCGTCCTGGCCGTCGGCGGGGGCGCATACCTGCTGACGCGCAAGCGCTGACGGTGTCGCCTGTTCAGCACCCGCGGCGGGCTGGGCGACCCCGCTACAGTGGTGCCCAACGAGCACCCGGCAGGGTCGAGGAGAGCGGTGAAGGGAGTCGGCGTCGTGGGCACTGAACCGGGTCGGGGCGCCTGCGCCGGACGGACTCCCGGGTTGCGGACGAGTCGGCTGGGCGGCTGACCATGTCCACCCGCGTCGATGCCTACATCTGGGCCATCCGTCTGACCAAGACCCGATCGGCGGCGGGCGCCGCGTGTCGGGGCGGGCACGTCCGCGTGAACGGGGTGACCGCCAAACCGGCCCAGCCGGTGGTGCCGGGTGACGAGGTCCGCGTACGGCTCGCCGGACGGGAGCGCATCGTCGAGGTCACCAGGACGATCAGTAAACGGGTGTCGGCGCCGATGGCCGCCGAGTGCTTCGTCGACCGGTCTCCACCACCGCCGCCCAAGGAGATCCTGGCGAGTCAGCCGCGCCGCGACCGCGGTGCCGGTCGGCCGACGAAACGTGAACGGCGTCAACTGGATCGGCTGCGCGACGGCACCTTGCTCATCGCGGTACTGGCAGCGATCACGCTTCTCGTCGGCGCCTGCTCGGACGACGAGCCGACGTCGGATCCAAACACTCCGAACACGCCCGAGGCGCCCGCCCAGGCCGGTTCCGGACCGTTCTTCGGCGAATGCGGCGGCGTGTCCCTCGAGGAGGTGGTCCGCATCACCGGGTTCGGTGGACTCACCGAGACCGTGAACAACACCTCGGTGTGCGAATGGGACACGACCGGTTCGAGGACGGGTGCCGTCGCCTCGTTCAACTGGTATCGCGGATCGCCGATCGGTCGTGAGGAGGCGAACGTGAAGTTGTCGCGCGACGTCACCAACAGACTCGAGATCGACGGCCACGAGGGATTCATCGGTTACACGCAATCAGGTCAGATCTGTGAGGTCGGCATCGGTTTCGGCGCGGACTTCTTCGAATGGTCGATCCGCGGCGACGCGGCGACACCACGGCCGATCGACGAGATCTGTGACGCCGCACGCGAGCTGGCGACGCTGTCGATAGAGCGTGCGTCGTGACGCGCGCCCTCATCGTGATCGCCGCGGTGCTGCTGGGACTGACCGCCCTGGCCGGGTGTGCGCGCACCGTCGACGGTGAGGCGGTGCCGTTGGGGGCCGCGGACCAGTCCGGCAGCAGCGACATCGACACCGACCAGTTCGACCGGCTCTTGCTCGAATGCGATGTGCTACCCGACGCGATGATCGCCGATGTCGTCGCCGGCGGCGGGTTCGCCGAACGGTCGTTCAGCGGGGCCATCTGCCGATGGCTGGTCTCCGGCACCACCGACGTGGTGAGTGTGACGTTCAACTGGTTCGAGTGGGGCAACGTCAACGTGGAGAAGGAGACGGCCAAGAAGCTCGGGTTCCAGACCGAGAACATCAAGGTTGCCAGCCAGTCGGCGTTCACCCAGCGCAGTCCCGACCGGCCGGGCGTCTGCGGTGTGACCGCCCGTGCGCCGAGCCGCGGCATCTTCACCTGGTTCGTCGAACCTCGCAGCGCGCCCCAGGGCGATCCGTGCGAGGCGCCGATCAAGCTGATGGAGTTGCTGCTCCAGGGCGGTCAGTAGAAGTTGCTCACCCCGGGAGCGGCCCGACGACGACGCTGGCCGCGACCACGAGTTCGTCGCCGGTGCCCGGCATCATCAACCACACGGTGAGCCGGTCGTCCTCGCGCACCCGGCGCAGGACCAGCCGCGTGCCCGGCACGATGGGCCGCAGGTACTCGATGACCACCCGGTGCGGAGCGTCGACCAGGTCGGGATGCTCGACGAGTTCGTCCTCGATCGCCTCGAGGTAGGCGGCATTGTTGAGGTGCTTGAACGGGTCGAAGTCGGTGATCCGGAGAACGTGTTCACGGTCGGGGAAGTCGATGTCGGCGGCGTCGGGGGCCTTCTCGGGGTTCATCGACCGCCAGCGGAGGCGGTGCTCGTCGGTCATCGCCGACAGCATCGCGAAGGCGTCGTCGGACAGGCGTGACGGCACGCCCTGCTCGTTGACGTTGATCCAGAACGCCTCGGTCTCGATCAGGCCCGCGGGACGCGGTCGGGGGTTGAACCGGTTGGTCTCGTGCTCGGCGGTCAGGCGCACGCGCATGTTGGTCCAGCGCGTCGACAGGGCACCGCACCACCGCTGCGCGGTCACCGTACCCGGCCAGGTGATGGGCTCGATGACATCGATGATGGTGCGCCGAACGATCCAGAACGGGTCGGTCGCGCTGAACTCGGTTGCCTCGAGGTTGTCGTTGGCGACGTCCTGCAGGTAGCGGGCCACGGCATCGAGGCGCACACGCATGTCCTGATCGACGTCGCCGGTGCGGACGCGATAACCCACCTCGTAGAACTGAGCACCAGGCTTGCGATCCGGAAGTGATGCAACCGACACTGCTGGCGTAACCTGGCTCACTCGAGTCCCTCCGATAGGTCGCCGGTATCTTTGCGGCTAAGATACATTCAATCGGAAAAATAGAACACGTTCTACGTGTCGGATCACGAGGAAACAGCAGATGGCGCATGTGATTACCCGCCCATGTTGCAACGATGCCAGTTGCGTGAGCGTGTGTCCGGTGAACTGCATCCACCCCACGCCCGACGAGCCGGAGTTCCTGACGGCGGAGGCCCTCTACATCGATCCGGAGACCTGCATCGATTGCGGCGCCTGCATCGACGAGTGCCCGGTGGAGGCGATCATCCCCGACGATCAGCTGGACGAGCGTGACGAGCCGTATCTCCAGATCAACGCGGACTACTACAAAGACCACGACGTCGAGGGCGGCCTCGTGCCACCGCGCAAGGCACCCAAGCTGCCCGAGAAGGAACTGCACGTGGCCGTCGTGGGTGCCGGGCCGGCGGCCTTCTACGCCGCGGAGGAGCTCGTCCGCAAACCGGCCATCAAGGTCGACATGTTCGATCGGTTGCCGACGCCCTACGGACTCGTGCGCGCCGGGGTCGCACCGGACCACAGCGCCACCAAGGGCGTGGAGAAGACCTTCGCCTCGGTCGCGGCGAAGAAGAACTTCACCTACTACCTCAATGTCGAGGTCGGCAAGCACATCAGCCACGACGAGCTGGTCGCCCGCTACCACGCGGTGATCTACGCGGTCGGCGCCGCGACCGACAAGCGGCTGGGCATCGAGGGCGAGGATCTGCGCAATTCGGTCGCCGCGACCCAGTTCGTCGCCTGGTACAACGGTCACCCGGACTTCGCCGACCTCGACGTCGATCTGTCGGGTGAGCGGGCCGTCGTGGTCGGCAACGGCAACGTGGCACTCGACGTCGCGCGCATCCTCGTCACCGACCCCGACGAGCTCGCCAAGACCGACATCGCCGACCACGCCCTCGCGAAGCTGCGTGAATCCAACATCTCCGAGGTGGTGCTCCTGGGCCGCCGCGGCGTGGCGCAGGCGGCCTACACCAACAGCGAGTTCCTGGCACTCGGTGACGTCGACGGTGTCGACGTCGTTATCGACCCCGACGAGCTGGTCCTCGACCCGGCCTCGGAGGCGGCGCAGTCCGATGACACGCTCGACTCGACGATAGCCACCAAGGTGCGTCTCGCCCGAGAATTCGCCGAGCGTCCGCAGACGCCGGGGAACAAGCGCATCGTGTTCCGGTTCCTCACGTCTCCCGTCGAAATTGCCGGTGACGGGGAAGTGGCTACGCTTACGTGCGTGCGCAACGCCTACGCCGACGCGACCGGGACAGTCGCGGTGACACCCACCGAGGATCGGTTCGACCTCGAGACCGGACTGGTCCTGCGGGCCATCGGTTACCGGGGCGTGCCGGTCACCGACCTACCGTTCGACGAGGGGCACGGCGTCGTCCCCAACACCGAGGGGCGGGTCCAGACCGCGGCCGACGGCGATGTGATGCCCGGCCTGTACGTCACGGGTTGGATCAAGCGAGGAGCGACAGGGGGTATCGGCATGAACCGCATCTGCGGTCAGGAGACCGCGCAGGCGGTCATCGCGGACTTCGTCGCCGCCGCGTTCGACGACCCCTCGACCTCGCGGGACGACGTCGCCGCACTCGTGGCCGACCGCGGCGCCAACCGCATCGACCTCACGGGCTGGAAGGCGATCGACGCCGCCGAGAAGTCCGCGGGCAGGGCCACCGGCCGGGTCCGCACGAAGTTCGTCAGCATCTCCGAGTTCGAGGCGGCTGCCACCGCCGGGGCGCAGTGACCGTGCGCATCGCACTGCTCTCGTACCGAAGCAAGCCGCACTGCGGTGGCCAGGGCGTCTACGTCCGCCACCTCTCCCGCGAACTGGCACTGCTGGGGCACAGCGTCGAGATCTTCTCGGGGCAGCCCTACCCCGAACTGGACCAGGTGGCCATCGACGCCGGGGTCACCGTCACCAAAGTGCCGAGCCTCGGTCTCTACGACGAGCCGGACCCGTTCCGGACGCCTCGTCCGGGCGAGTACCGCGATTGGATCGACGTGCTCGAGGTCGGCTCGATGTGGACGGCGAGCTTCGGCGAACCGCTCACGTTCAGCCTCCGGGTGGCGCGCCTTCTCAGAGAGCGCCGCGACGACTTCGACATCGTGCACGACAACCAGTGCCTCGGTTACGGACTGCTCGACATCCAGAAGGCCGGGTTCCCGCTGATCGCGACGATCCACCACCCCATCACCCGCGACCGCACACTGGCGGTGAAGGCGGCCAAGGGATGGCGCAAGATCAGTGCCTGGCGGTGGCATTCGTTCCTGCGCATGCAGGGGCGCGTCTCACGCCGTATCCCCGAGCTGCTCACCGTTTCCCGCAGCAGCGAGGTCGACATACGCAAGGCCTTCGACATCCCGTCGGGTCGGATCACCACCATCCCGCTGGGGGTGGACACCGAGATCTTCACGCCGGCCGCCACGCGCGTTCCCGGACGTATCGTGTGTGTCGCCAGTGCCGACGCGCCGCTGAAGGGTGTCTCGTACCTGCTCGAGGCGGTCGCGAAGCTGTCCTCCGAGCGGGATGTCGAATTGGTACTGGTGTCCAAGTTGGACCCGAACGGTCCGTCCGCCAGGATGATCGAGGATCTGGCGATCGGCGATCGCGTCTCGGTGGTGTCCGGCCTCGAGGACTCCGAGATCGCCGGCCTGCTCGCCTCCGCCGAGGTGGCGTGTGTGCCCTCGTTGTACGAGGGGTTCTCGCTGCCGGCGGTCGAGGCCATGAGTTGCGGAACGCCGCTGGTGGCAACCCGGGCCGGTGCGATCCCCGAGGTCGTCGGCACCGCCGAGGAGGCAGCGTTGCTGGTGCCGCCGCGGGATTCCGGACGCCTGGCGCAGGCGATCGGCCGGCTCCTGGACGATGCCGATCTGCGGACGCGTCTCGGCGACGGAGGTCGTCGACGCGCCGAGGAGAACTACAGCTGGGCAGCGGTGGCCGCGAAGACTGCGGCTCACTACGAAACCGTGCTCGCCGGACATCGGCGGGCAACAGAAGGGACATCGAGTGCTCACAGTTGATTTCGACCGGCTTGGCGTTGGACCGGGCACCAAGGCGATCGACATCGGGGCGGGGCAGGGTAGGCACTCGTTCGAGATGTTCCGTCGTGGCGCGGAGGTCATCGCCTTCGACATGTCCGAGAGCGACATGTCCGACGTCGGTGAGATGTTCGACGCCATGATGGCCGAGGGTCACGTGCCCGCGTCGGCCAAGGCGCGCGCCGAGGTCGGGGATGCGCTTCGACTCCCGTACGCGGACAACAGTTTCGACGTCGTCCTGATGAGCGAGATCCTCGAGCACATCCCGACCGACGAGGGCGCGATCAGTGAGATGGTGCGCGTGCTGAAGCCGGGTGGCGTCGCCGCGGTCACCGTGCCCCGGTACTGGCCGGAGAAGGTGTGCTGGGCCCTGTCGGACGAGTACCACGAGGTCGAGGGCGGACACGTCCGCATCTACAAGGCATCCGAGCTCGCGGGCAAGTTGCAGCGAGCCGGACTCGAGGTCACCGACACCGACCACGCCCATGCCCTGCATGCCCCGTACTGGTGGCTGAAATGCGCTGTGGGAGTCGAGAACAACGACAATGTCCTGGTGAAGGGCTACCACCAGCTGTTGGTCTGGGACATGATGAGCAAGCCGTGGCTGACCCGGGTCGGCGAGCAGGTGCTCAACCCGCTCATCGGCAAGTCGGTGGCCCTCTACCTGCGCAAGCCCGAGACCGCCACCGCGTCTTCATGACGGGGTCCTCCAGGACGGGAGCCCCATGACGGCCGTCCCGGCGATCCCCGGTGTGGTCACGGCCGAGCAGATGCGGGCCACCGGTGCCGCGATCGTCGGCATGCAGGAGGCCGACGGTGCGTTGCCGTGGTTCCCGGGCGGGCAGACCGACCCGTGGGACCACATCGAATCGGCGATGGCGTTGTCCGTGACCGGGTTTCACTCCGAGGCAGAGGCGGCTTACGAGTGGTCGCGGCGTAAACAGCGCGACGACGGGTCGTGGCCGATCCGCACCGTCGTAGGAAAGGTGGAGGACGCCGGCACAGACAGCAATTTCTGCGCCTACATCGCGGTCGGGGTCTGGCATCACTATCTGATCACCGGTGACGACGCCTTCTTGCAGAAGATGTGGCCGGTGGTCTGGTCGGCGATCGACTGCGTGCTGCGCTTCCAGCGTGAGGACGGTGCGTTCCGCTGGGGCGGCGACCACCGGACCGGAGCGATGTTCGGTGAAGCGCTGATCACCGGGAACGCCAGCATCTTCCAAGCGCTGGACTGCGCGATCCGGATCGCCGGTGAGATGGATCAGCCCGACGCCGACTGGATCGCGGCGCACAGCGTGCTCGGCGACGCGATCCGTGCCGACGTCACGCGTGACGAGTGGCAGACCTTCACCCCGCCGTCCGAACACTCCATGGACTGGTACTACCCGATCCTCGGCGGCGCCGTCCGCGGACGCGACGGGCAGGAACTCATCGCGCGGCGGTGGGAACAGTTCGTGGTCCCCGGCAAGGGCGTTCGTTGCGTCGACCATCGTCCCTGGGTCACCGGCGCCGAGACCTGTGAGCTGGCACTGGCACTCGATGCCCTCGGTGACACCGCCGATGCCATCGATCTCATCGCGTCGATCCAGCACCTGCGCGACCCGGACGGATCGTATTGGACCGGACTGGTTTTCGCCGACGGCAAACGCTGGCCCGTGGAGAAGAGCTGCTGGACCTCAGCGGCTGTGATCCTGGCGGCCGATGCGGTGAGCCGCACCAGCGTGGCGAACGGGATCTTCCGGGACGTCCGCCAGCGGCTCGTCGCACCGACTCCCTGAGCCGACTGCGGAGGGCGCGGCCATCCCTGTTCCCTAAGAGACTGCTGAAATAGTCGGTGTCGTTTCGGTGTGGGGTGAGCGGGTTTGCCTGGTGGGCTGGGATCCTGGTGGGTATGCAGGGTGAGCCGGATCGTCAGGGTGAGTTTCTGGATGTGAACTCGGTCGTCGGGCATTTGCTGGCCGAGGGCAGTGTGTTCGCGTTTTTGGCTGCTCATCGCGAGCAGTTGTTTCCTGCGGAGATGTTCGCGGACCTGTTTCCCAGCGGCCGGGGCCGTCCGTCGATCCCGCCGGCCACGATGGCGTCGGTGATCGTGCTGCAAACGCTGCAGGGTTTGTCCGATCGCGAAGCCGCTGATGCGGTCACTTTCGATCTGCGGTGGAAAGCGGCGTGTGGATTCGTGTTGGGTAACAAAGGTTTTCATCCGTCGACTCTGACGTACTGGCGTCGGCGACTGGCAGCCAGCGATCGGCCGCACCGCATTTTCGAGGTGGTACGCGAGGTCATCACCACCACCGGGGTGCTCGCGGGTAAGAGCCGTCGAGCGCTGGATTCGACGATCTTCGATGACGCGGTGGCCCGCCAGGACGCCATCACCCAGGTGATCGCGGCGATCCGGCGGGTCGCCCGAGAGGTCGACGGTGGTGCGGTGGTGGTCGAGCAGCACGCGACTCGTCTGGCCGCGTTGACCGGCGGCGGCTATGACCGGCCCGGCAAGCCGCGGATCGCCTGGGATGATGAGTGTGCTCAACAGGACCTGATCAGCGCCCTTGTCGAAGATGGGTTGGCCGTGCTCGACGGTCTGGACCTCGAGGCCATCGACAAGGAGCCGAGTAACGAGGCCCAGGCGCAGGCGGTGGCATTGCTGGCATTGGTGACCGGCCAGGATGTGGAACCGGCACCAGGTTCTGATGGCACCGACGGACGCTGGCGCATCGCGCCCCGGACCGCCCCGGACCGGGTGATCTCCACCGTCGATACCGACACCCGGCACGCCCACAAAACCCGGGCACGCCAGCAGGACGGGTTCAAGGGCCACATCGTCAATGAACCGGAGACCGGGTTGGTCACCGCGATCGAGATGACCAAAGCCGCTGGTCCGGACACTTCCGACGGAGCAGTCGGGGCACGGTTGTTGCTGAGCGATCCGACCGTCGCCGACGACGCCGACGATCGTGAGGTGCTGGGTGATTCAGCGTATGCCTCCGGTGACATGCTGGCCACGCTGGCGCGGACACGATGGAACGCGGTGATCAAACCCAAGCCACACATGCCGGCGGTTGCTGGTGGTTTCGTCGTCGACGATTTCACCTTCGACGCCGACGCGAACACATTGACCTGCCCCAACAACCTGACCCGACCGGTCAGCGCGAAAGGCCACGTCACCTACGGTGCGGCCTGCCACGACTGCCCACTTCGGGCACGGTGCACCACCGCGGTTCGTGGACGCAAAATCAGTTTCGGCGAACACCACCAACTCCAGCGCGAACACCGACAACACTTCTCTGACAACACTATTGCCGACACCTACCGCCAGCATCGACCCATGGTCGAACGGACGATTGCCTGGCTCACCCGCGGTAACCGGCGGGTGCCCTACCGTGGAATCGAACGCAACAACAACTGGCTGCACCACCGCGCCGCCGCGATCAACCTACGCCGCCTGATCACCCTCGGACTGACTACCACCAACGGCACCTGGACACTGGCCACCGCCTGAACCGCGGCACCGCCGCCCCACCTAGATCGATCACCACGACCACACCCCGGAACCGACACATCCCCGCAGCAGGAACCTCAACCCAGGCTGGACCCTAATTCAGCAGGCTCCTAATCCGGAAGAACCGCATAACCGCTGGTTTGTGGGGTGCGAGCGACGCCCTCCCTCTGCTCCCTGAGGTGTGAGGAGCGATGGCGACGAGCCACGAAGGGTAGGCGACATCATCTCACCAGGACCCTTCGTGACGCGCCCTCCGCAAGCTCCGGGCGCTCCTCAGGGAGCAGGGGTTGATGCGCCCTCCGCAAGCTCCGGGCGCTGCTCGGGGCAGGGGTTGACGCGCCCACCGCAAGCTCCGGCCTCCCCAGAGAGCAGGAGCCAGGTGGTTCTGTCGGATCAGGGAGCGGGGGTGGGTCGCTTCGCTCGCACCTCCCCCAACGGGCCTACACGACCGCCGGGGTGATGCCGAGCTTGCCGGCCAGCTTGGCGAGGTAGCCGCTCGCGCGCTCGACCGAGTCGTCGGGGAGGCCGTACAGCACTGTCGTGACCCCGATCTCGCGCCACTTCTCGAGCTTCTCGGGTACCGGCCGGAAGTCGAGGACGACGATCTCGGGGTCGCCCGCACGACCGGCGTCGGACCAGATCTGCTTGAGCAACGACACCGACCCCTCGATGTCCTCCTCGCCGGGTGTGGTGATCCAGCCGTCGGCGCTGCGCGCGATCCACTTGAAGTTCTTCTCGTTGCCTGCCGCGCCCACCTGGACCGGGATGTGCGACTGCGTCGATTTGGGCCACGCCCAGCTGGGGCCGAAATTCACGAACTCGCCCGCGAACTCGGCCTCTTCCTTAGTCCAGAGCGCGGTCATCGCCTCGAGGTACTCGCGCAGCATCGTCCGCCTGCGCTTCGGCGGGACGTTGTGGTCGGCGAGTTCGTCCAGATTCCAACCGAATCCGACGCCGAGGGTGACCCTTCCGTTCGAGATGTGGTCGAGCGTCGCAATGGTCTTGGCGAGCGTGATGGGGTCGGACTGCACCGGCAGTGCGACCGCGGTGGCGAGCCGGATGCGTTCGGTGACGGCCGCGGCGGCGGCGAGTGACGTCCAGGGATCGAGGGTGCGCATGTAGCGCTCGTCGGGCAGGGTCTCGTCACCGGTGCGGGGATGCGCGGCGTCGCGTCGAGTCGGGATGTGGCCGTGCTCGGGAACGTAGTACGACGCGAAACCTGCGTCCTCGATGAGCGGGGCCAGGACGTGGGGCTTGAGCCCGCGGTCGCTGGTGAACTGCACGATCCCGAAATCCATGGGGCCCTCCGACGGCGTCGTTCGGTCGTCCGCGTTTTCCGGACGGTTGACTGGACACTAGTCTAGGTGATCGGCGTCACCCAGGCCAGAGGGCATCGGGGGCCTCATTTACTCATCCCTGCGGGTCGGTGGCCAGACCCGGCATGACGAACCGCTCGAGATGGCGTCGGACCTGCCGCGCGTCGTCGATGTCGAGGGCCTCACCCGGGGAGGTGCCGAGGCTGATCAGGACGCGCGCAACCCATTCGGACACCTCGTACGGATCGTGCGCGGGGTGTATCTCCCCTCGGGCAGCGGCCTGTTCGACGAACGGGAACCAGAACGCTGCCAGGTCGGGAACCAGCTTGACGACACCGACACCGGCGCATTCGGCGAACTCCGTGGGTTCCTCCGTGCGGAGTCGGAGCAGCAGCGTGCCCGGGTCGTCGTAGGCACCCCGGCCGATCCGGACGCCGGCGGTGAGTTGCCCGACCAGGTCGGGGATGGCGTCGAGTTCGGCCCGGGCGTCGCGCCAGAACGACTCGGTGAGACGGACGATGGTCGCGCCGATCATGGACGGTTTGTCCGGATAGTGCCGATACAGCCACGCGCGGGACACACCTGCCGACTCCGCGACCTGCTGCATGGTGGTCGCCCGGATTCCCTTGTCGGCGAGCAGCTTCTGCGTGGCGTCGAGCAGTCGTTCGTGGACCGTCGTGGTCGAGGCCTCGGTCACTGACTCCTCCTGTGGTCGTGGTCGGTGCGCGCCGCGTCCCCACATGTCTGCTCAGGAGGGCGCTGCGTAGACAGTTCGCGGATTCTGTGAACACGATACGTCTCATCGTGTAGACACAAATCAGATTGTGTCTACATCCAACGGGTCCACCGAGGGGGCAGTGTGCCTTTACCAATCACCGCGATCATCGGCGCCGGTATCAGCGGGCTGACCGCCGGCAAGATGCTCACCGACTACGGCGTGCCGTACACCTGCTTCGAGAGTTCGGACCGGGTCGGGGGCAACTGGGCCTTTGGCAACCCGAACGGTCACAGCAGTGCCTACCGGTCGCTGCACATCGACACCTCGAAACACCAGTTGTCGTTCCGCGACTTCCCGATGCCCGACGAGTATCCCGACTTCCCGCACCACACCCAGGTCAAGGCCTACCTGGACTCCTACGCCGAGGCCTTCGACCTCTACTCCTCGATCGAGTTCACCAACGGAATCGAGCATGCGACCCGACTGGACGGGGGCGGCTGGGAACTGGAGACCCAGGGCGGCGAACGTCGACGGTTCGACCTGTTGGTGGTGGCGAACGGCCATCACTGGGATCCGCGGTGGCCCGACTTCCCGGGCGACTTCGACGGCATCGAGATGCACGCCCACCACTACATCGATCCGCGTACCCCGCACGACTTCACGGGTAAGCGCATCCTCGTCGTCGGCCTGGGTAACAGTGCCGCCGACATCGCCGTCGAACTGTCGTCGAAGGCGCTGGACAACACACTGACCCTCTCGACGCGGTCGGGAGCGTGGATCGTGCCGAAGTACTTCGGGGGCAAGCCCGCCGACAAGTACTACCGGTCGACGCCGTATCTGCCGACCTCGTGGCAGCGCAAGTTCGTCCAGGTCATGCAACCCGTGACCGCGGGCCGGCCAGAGGATTACGGTCTGCCGACGCCGAATCACAAGTTCTTCGAGGCACATCCGACGCAGTCGGTGGAACTGCCACTGCGACTGGGTTCGGGCGACGTGATCCCCAAGCCCAACATCAGCCGGTTCGACGGGTCCACGGTCCACTTCGACGACGGAACCGCCGACGACTTCGACATCATCATCTACGCAACGGGTTACAACATCACGTTCCCGTTCTTCGACCCGGACTTCATCAGTGCGCCCGACAACCGGATCGACCTCTACAAGCGGATGTTCTACCCGGGGATCGACGACCTCGTCTTCGCCGGTTTCGCGCAGGCGGTTCCGACGCTGTTTCCCTTCGTGGAATGCCAGGCGCGGCTGATCGGGGCCTACGCCACGGGTCACTACCGGCTCCCGTCGGTACCGGAGATGCGGCAGACGATCGAGGCGGACATGCAGTACTACACCGGACACATGCTCGACCGCCCGCGGCACACGCAGCAACTCGATCACTATCTCTACGAACACAACATGCGGACCACGGAGATTCCGGCGGGGATCCGGCGGGCCCACCAGCAGGGGCCGCCGACGTGGGCCGGGGTGGCCGACGATCTGGTCTCGAAGGGAGCATCCGCATGACCATCCCCAATGGTGCGACCACCGTACGCTTCCGATCGTCCGACGCCGACTGCGACGCCTGGTTCTTTCCGGGCGCGGAGTCCTCGCCGTTCGAGATCGACGGCAAGCGCCCCGTCGTCGTGATGGCGCACGGTTTCGCCGGGACCAAGGACTCGGGTCTGGCGCCCTTTGCGCAGCGGTTCAACGACGCGGGGTTGGCCGTGTGCGCGTTCGACTACCGCGGCTTCGGGCTGTCCGGTGGCGCACCGCGACAGTCGATTTCGCTGGAACGGCAGGCCGACGACTACCGCGCCGCGATCGGCGCCGCCAAGAAACAGCCGGGAGTGGACCCGGAACGGATCATCCTCTGGGGAGTGTCGCAATCCGGCGGGCATGCGCTGACCGTGGCGGCCGACCGGACCGACGTGGCCGCGGTGATCGCGGTGGTGCCACTGGTCAACGGGCTCGCCGCCGGTCGCGTCGCCTACGCCCAGGTCGGCGGGGCGGCGATCGCCCGCTCGACCGCCACGGCAGTGGCCAGTTCGGTGGGTCGACGGCTGGGCCGGGGTCCGAAGATGATGCGGGTCGTCGGCGAACCCGGCGACGTGGGCGCCGCGCTGACCGCACCAGGGTTTCTGGAGAGCTACCGCGCGATCGCGGGGCCGTCGTGGCGCAACGAGGTCGATGCCTCGGTCGGTCTCGAGATCGGCTCGTTCCGAGTCGACAAGCACGCCGCGCGCGTCGATGCCCCGGTGCTGTTCCAGATAGCCGACTTCGATTCCGCCGCGCCGCCGTACGCGGCGTCGAAGACCGCGTTCAAAGCTCACGCCGAAGTGCGCCACTACCCGTGCGACCATTTCGACATCTTCGCGGGCAACGACTTCTTCGAGCCCTGCGTCACGCACGAGATCGGTTTCCTGCGCCGTCATCTGGCATCGAACGCCGACGTTGTGGAAGCGGCTACGCGATGAACCGGGCGGTCGTGATCGGGGGTGCCTCGGGGATCGGACTGGCCACCGTCGACGCGTTCGTCGGCGAGGGGATGCAGGTGGTGGTGGCCGACCGCGACGTCGAACGTGCCGAGCAGGTGGCGGCGACGCGCGACGGGGCGCGGGCGGTGCACATGGACGTGACCGACGAGGACTCGGTCGCAGCGACTATCGCCGGCATCGGCGACTTCGACACGGTGGTGAACTGTGCCGGACTGTCGAATCCGGGTGCGCTGACCGAACTCGAACTCGATGCCTGGCGCAACACCGTCGACATCTGTCTGACCGGAACGTTCCTCGTGATCAAACACGCCGGCGCCCGGATCGCCGAGGGCGGATCGATCACCTGCATCGCGTCACTCAACGGCCGCCAACCGGGCGCCGGGATGGGGGCGTACTGCGCGTCGAAAGCCGGTGTGCTGATGCTCGTCGAGGTGGCCGCACTCGAACTCGCCGACCGTCGGGTGCGGGTCAACGCGGTGTCGCCGGGGCTTGTGATGACCCCGCTGACCGAGGGCATCGGCTTCGTACCGGGCCTCACCGAGGACTATCTCGACAACACCCCACTGGGCCGGAGCGGGGAACCCGCCGAGATCGCCGACACCATAGCCTTTCTCGCCTCCGACAAGGCGCGCTGGATCACCGGTGCCGCCTTCGACGTCAACGGCGGTGCGCACCTGAAGCGCTATCCCGACGTGCTCGGCAAGGTGCGGGCGCTGGCCGGCGAGGTCTGACGCTGACGGCCTCCGACGTGGTCAGGCTTTCCGCGGTAGCGGTGCGCCCACCTCGCCCGAGTCGCGGCGGAGGACGCGCAGCGATCCCTCCGCCCGCACCTCGGTGAACTGTCCGGTTTTCAATGCCTGGCAGTAGATCTCGTACGGCGGGCGGCCGCCGTCCGCGGGGTCGGGGAAGACGTCGTGGATGAGCAGGGCCCCGCCGATGCGCACCCACGGCGCCCAGCCGTCGAGATCGGTCTGTGCCGCTTCCATGCTGTGCCCGCCGTCGATGAACACGAAATCGGCCGGACGGCCCCAGATCTTCGCGGCGACGGCCGACGGTGCGAGCAACCCGACGACGGTGTTGTCGAGCCTGGCGTCGAACATGGTGCGGCGGAAGCGTGCCGAGGTGTCGAGCGTCCCGGTGTGTGCGTCGACGAGGGATTCGTCGTGGTACTCCCAACCGGGCTGGTGTTCCTCGGAACCGCGGTGATGGTCGACGGTCACGATGACGGCGTCGTTCGCTTCGCCGGCCGATCCCAGGAAGACGGTGGATTTCCCGCAGTAGGTACCGATCTCCACGCCGACCTTCGTCGAATCAGGTTGGGACAGATATTCTCCGGCGATCTCGAAGAGCGTCTGGGCCTCGTCGAGCGGCATGAATCCGGGTGCCTCGTCCGCGACGCGGAGGCGGTCGGGGGAGGGTGCGTTCGGCGACTGTGCCGCAGGTTGTGACATGGCATCAGATCCTATCGGGTGTGTGACGGTCGCCGCGTAGGGTGAGCCGTATGAAAGCTCAGGTACTCACCGCAGAGACAGGCCCGTCCGGACTCGAGTTGCAGGACGTTCCCGATCCCACCCCGGCCGACGGCCAGGTCGTCGTCGACGTGAAGTCGTGCGGCGTGTGCTTCCCCGACGTGCTGATGAGTCAGGGCAAGTACCAGCTGCGCGTGCCGACGCCGTTCACGCCGGGCACCGAGGTCGCCGGCGTGGTGCGCTCGGCTCCCGACGGGGCGTCGGTGAAGGTCGGGGACAAGGTGCTCGTGGCGTCGATCGTCGGCGGATTCGCCGAACAGGTCGCGGCCGCGCCCGAACAGCTCCTGCCGCTTCCCGAACGCCTGACCTTCGAGCAGGGCTCGGCCATGGGCATCAACTACCAGACCGCCTTGTTCGCGCTGAAGACCCGCGCGCACACCCAGCCCGGTGAGGTGGTCGGCGTGCTCGGCGCCGCCGGCGGCGTCGGGACCGCGTCGATCATGGTCGCCAAGGCGATGGGCGCGAAGGTCATCGCCATCGTCCACCGGAAGGGTGCCGAGGACCTGCTGCGCAGCGCCGGGGCCGACGAGATCGTCCAGCTCGAGGAGGGCTGGGGTACCAAGCTCAAGGAGATCGTCCCCAAGGGCGTCGACGTGATGATCGACCCGTCGGGCGGCGAGGTGTTCGACGAGGCGCTCCGCCAGGTCGCCCCCGACGGCCGCTACGTCGTGGTGGGCTTCGCGGCCGGCGGCATCCCGACCGTCAAACTCAATCGAGTCCTGTTCCGCAACATCGCCGTCGTCGGGGCCGCGTGGGGCGAGTACGTGCGCACCCATCCGGAACTGAACCTGCCCGCGAAGCTGCATGAAGAGCTGACGCAGATGATCGCCGACGGGATGGAACCTCAGGTCAACGTCACCTACACGCTCGATCAGCTGCCGGAAGCGTTGACCGATCTCGCCGAAGGGCGGATTCTGGGGAAAGCGGTCGTCAAGATCGGCGAGTAGGCCCTCGGCGGGTCGGCCCGGTTGCGACGTCGCATCGCCTTCCGCCCAGCGCATCCGTCATCGAAGGGATCTGCCATGTGCCGCAACATCACCGAACTCCGCGGGCTCGAACCGCCGGCCACCGAGGACGAGATCGAGGCGGCCGCACGGCAGTACGTGCGCAAGGTGAGCGGCGTGCGGCATCCGTCGCCGGCGAATGCGGAGGCCTTCGAGGCCGCGGTGGTCGCCGTCACCGCGGCTACCCGCACGCTGCTCGACGTCTTGCCCGAGCGTCGTCAGCCGCCGAAGACGGTGCCCCCGCTCCGGCGCCCCGAGGTGCAGGCGCGGATCGCCGCTCGGGGCTGAGGAGTCCCACACACAGGTTCAGCAGTAGATATCGCGAGGCGATACCTACTGCTGAACTCGTCCTGAGGTGGTGGAGCCTACGAACCGGCGGCTTCGTCGCTGCCGGTGACGATCATTTCCGCGAAGTCCCACAACAGATTGTCGAAAGCCTCGATTGCGTAGAAGATTGCAGACAGCATGATTTTCCCGCTTTCACTTCGAATTCGACAGTGGACGCAGGCCGCAACAAGGACGCACGTCGACGGCCTGTGGGATAGCGGGATGGGTGCCAGATGATCAAGAGGGGGTTGATTTCTGGCGCGGTGAAGAAATGATGTTACAAATCCCGAATCCCTGTATCATTGGTAACACGCGAATCATTTTCCGACAAGCAATTCGCAAATTCCGATAGAGAAGTATCGGCGTCGACCCCACGCAAGAGTCCCCGATGATCGGCGTGAGATGGCCAGGCCGACGGTGGCCTCCGCAGCGCGCCTCGCAGGCGCCCCGTGACGACGACGATCCCCAGCTCAACCGGGTTAAACCCACCGGCGAGCAAAAATTTGGGACACCTCCTGCGCGTGGGGATAGTGTCGACATGGTGTCCAACCACCGATCCCATCGCGCCCGAGGGGCCGCGCCGCGCGCCGTGCGCGTCGTCGCGCTGGCACTGACGGTCGCCATCGTCGGCCTGCTGACCATCCTCGGCGGACCTGCGCCACGAGCCCAGGCGGCTCCCGCCGACAGCTGTGCGCCCGCTGGACTCGCGTCGGCCTCGGCCGCGCCGGTCAACCTCGCCGCAGCCGATCAGGGCGGTGAGGACCGCTACACCACCGAGTCCACCACGCCGCTCGACCAGATCGACGTGAGTCGTCTCGAGTTGCTGTCGCCTGGCAAGATCTCCGTCGGCACGCTGTCGGACGCCGGACCGAGCATCTGCGTCAACGGCGCGGGCGACTTCACCGGCTTCGACAACGAACTCCTCAAGGCCGTCGCCGCGAAGCTGGGCCTGCAGATCGAGTTCAACGGCACCGAGTTCGCCGGCCTGCTGTCCCAGGTGGCCAACAACCGCTTCGACGTCGGGTCGTCGTCGATCACCACCACCGACGACCGGCGCAAGACCGTCGACTTCACCAACGGCTACGACTTCGGCTACTTCTCACTCGTGGCGCCGACCGACGGGGCGATCAAGGGCTTCGGCGACCTCTCCGACTCGACGCGCATCGCCGTGGTCCAGGGCACCGTCCAGGACGACTACGTCGTCAACACCCTGGGCCTCGACCCGGTGAAGTTCCCGGACTACGCCACCGCCTACGCCAACCTCCGGAGCGGTCAGGTCGACGCCTGGGTCGCACCGTCGCAGCAGGCGGAGGGTGCGGTCCGAGAGGGCGACGGCACCGCGATCGTCGAGAACACCTTCAGCGTCAACAACTTCGTCGCGTGGGCCGTCGGCAAGAACAAGCCGCGGCTCACCGAGGCCCTGAACTCCGGACTCGACGCCATCATCGCCGACGGCACGTATGCCGACCTCTACGTCGACTGGGTGCCGCGCGAGCTACCCGAGGGGTGGAAGCCGGGCAGCAAGGCCGCGCCCGCGCCCGAACTCCCCGACATCGCCGCCATCGCCGCCGAGAACGCGGAGAAGGCGGGCCCGGCCGAGGAGACCGCGCCCAAGAGCACCCTGGAACAGCTCGGCGACACCTTCTTCAACTGGGATCTCTACAAGAAGTCGTTCCCGGAGCTGATCAAGACCGGGCTCGTGAACACCTTGATCCTGTCCGTGGTGTCCGGGGTGCTCGGCACCATCCTGGGCATGATCCTGGCGCTCTGCGGCATCTCCCGCTCACGGTGGCTGCGCTGGCCGGCGCGCGTCTACACCGATATCTTCCGCGGACTGCCCGCCGTCGTAGTCATCCTGATCGTCGGACTCGGTGTGGGCCCGGTGGTCAAGGGCATCACCGGCAACAACCCGTACTGGCTCGGGGCGGTCGCCCTGGCCCTGCTCGCCGCGGCCTACATCGGCGAGATCTTCCGGTCCGGAATCCAGAGCGTCGACGACGGGCAACTCGAGGCCTCGCGGGCCATCGGGTTCAGCTATCGGCAGTCGATGCGTCTGGTGGTGGTGCCGCAGGGCGTGCGGCGGGTGCTCCCGGCGCTGATGAACCAGTTCATCAGCCTGATCAAGGACAGCTCGCTGGTGTACTTCCTCGGGTTGCTGGCCAGCCAGCGGGAATTGTTCGCGGTCGGCCGCGACCTGAACGCGCAGACGGGCAACCTCTCGCCCCTCGTCGCCGCGGGAATCATGTATCTGATCCTCACGATCCCGCTGACACACCTGGTCAACTACATCGACCGGCGCCTGCGCACCGGACGTCCCACCGACGTCCAGGACGACCCGCTGCCCCCGACCGTCGTCGAGAAGGGATAGGTCCATGCCTGATCTCAACAAGTCCGAGACCGACACCGAGGGCTCCCAGACGCCGGGCTCCCGGACGCCGAGTGCGACCGCCACCCGGACGGCCGTCTCGCTCACCGGCACCGACCTGCACCTGTCCTTCGGCAAGCACCACGTGTTGCGGGGCGTCGACATCCAGGTCGACGCCGGCACCACGACGACGGTCATCGGACCGTCGGGCTCGGGCAAGTCGACTCTCCTGCGCGTGCTGAACCGGCTGCACGAACCCGACCAGGGCGACATCCTGCTCGACGGCCGGTCGGTCCTGACGGACAACCCGGACGAACTCCGACGCCGGATCGGCATGGTGTTCCAGCACTTCAACCTGTTCCCGCACAAGAGCGTCGTCGACAACGTCGCGCTCGGACCGCGCAAGCTGAAGGGGCTGAGCAAGGACGAGGCCCGCGAGGTCGCGCTCCGTCAGCTCGAGATCGTCGGGCTGACCAACAAGGCCGATGTGCGCCCGGCACGCCTCTCCGGCGGCCAGCAGCAGCGGGTGGCCATCGCCCGTGCGCTCGCCATGACCCCTGAGGTCATGTTCTTCGACGAGGCGACCTCCGCGCTCGACCCGGAACTGGTGAAGGGCATCCTCGCGCTCATGGCCGACCTCGCCAGCGAGGGGATGACCATGGTGGTCGTCACCCACGAGATGGGCTTCGCGCGCAACGTCTCCGACAACGTGCTGTTCATGGATCACGGTGCCGTCGTGGAGACCGGGCGTCCGGAACAGGTCTTCGACGACGCGACGTCGGATCGGCTGCGGGCCTTCCTGTCCCAGGTGCTGTAGGCGCTCGCCCCGGTCAGCCGATCCCGAAGAGTCTGGAGCCGTTGCGGTAGAACACGTCTCGGAGCCACTCGGCCCCGAGGTCGAGGCGGATGATCGCCTCGAGGGCGTGGGTGTAGCCGTAGGGGATGTTCGGGAAGTCGCTGCCGAACAGGATCTTGTCGCCGGCATCGGCCAGTCGCGGCAGGTAGTCCGACGGGAACGGGGCGTCCTCTTCGGCGAAGTCGGTGAACGCCATCGTGGTGTCCAGGCGCACGTTGGGGTACTCCAACGCGAGGTCGAGGAACGCGGTGTACTCGGGCATCCCCATGTGCGCGACGATCAGTGGCAACGATGGAAACCGGTGCAGCAGTTCGCGGATGGGGTCGGGTCCGGTGTACGTCCCCGGGGCGGGCCCGGAACCGCAGTGGATGATGACCGGAACCTGGGAGTCGGCGATCTGCGACCACACCCCGTCGAGCAGCGAATCCGTCGGGGCGAAGTCGCCGACCTGGATGTGGCATTTGAAGACCTGCGTGCCGGCTTGGATGGCGCGGGAGACGTAGGTGTGGGCGGACTCCTCGGGATAGAACGTCGCCGTGTGCAGGCAGTCGTCGTGGTTGGCGGCGAAGTCGTGCGCCCAGCCGTTCAGCCACTCGGCCATGTTCGGTTTGTGTGGATAGACCAGGGACGAGTAGGCCCGCACCCCGAAGTCGCGCAGGGTGGCGACGCGGACGTCCTCGTCGGCGCGGTAGGTGATCGGCCACTCCCGTCCGACCAACGGCCCGACGGAATCGAAATAGGCCCACACCTTGTCCATCACCGGTCGCGGCATGAAGTGGGTGTGGACGTCGACGATGCCCGGCAGGCCCAGCTCGGCAGAGATCGCGCGCACCTGCCGCGCCTCGTCGGTGCTGAACGGCTCGGGGGCTTCGGGGACGGCACTGTTCACCCGAGTGACCGTACGCCGGTTGCGCGGGCGGCCGCGAGTGCCGATCAGCCGACCGTGGACACCCCGGGCGCGATCAGCACCTTGCGGTGGTCGTTGGGCGCCGAGAGCTCGCGGACGACGCGATCGGTCTCGTCGAGCCCCACGATCCCGCTGACCAGCGTCGACGACCCGATCGCGCCCTTGTTCAACTCCGCTGCGGCGGTGTCGAACTCGCGCTTGGTGTAGTAGGAGACGAAGTGCATGGTGATCTCCTTGACGACTCCGGCCACCGGCATGAACGTGTCCGGGCTCAAGCAGACGCCCGCGATGACCACTGTGCCGTGGGTCGCGACCGCGTCGAGGGCGGACGCGATCATCCCCGGCTTGCCCACGCACTCGACGACCACGTCGAAGCCCGATTCGACCTGGGCGGGGAGTTCGTCCGGAGCGCACACCGCGGACGCGCCGAGATCGAGTGCGGCCGCGCGCCTGCCCGGCGACGGGTCCGAACACACGAGTTCGGTGGCCACGCCGCGGGAGAGCCAGTGCAACGCCGCGAGGCCGACGGGACCGGCGCCGAGGACCAGCACCCGGTCGCCGGGCCGGACGGACGCGCGGGTGACGGCGTGCAGACCCACCGCCAGCGGCTCGACCAGCGCGCCGTCGACCGGGTCGATGTCGTCGAGCAGGACACTCTCGGCGGCACCGACCACCGCGAACTCGGCGAGTCCGCCGGGTAGGACGCCGAGTCCGAGGGTGCGCGCAGACGGGCAGCGGGCGACGTCACCGGTGAGACAGGCGCGGCACCGATGGCACCCGATGACCGGCATGGCGGCCACGGCGTCGCCGACCCGGAAGGCGTGGGGGACGTCCGGGTCCGCGGGCCCGATGCCGACGACCTCGCCGGCGAACTCGTGGCCCATGATCGTGCCGGCCGGGAGCAGCGGCGCGGTCGACAGGTCGGAACCGCAGATCCCGTTCGCCGCGACCCGCAGAACGAGTTCGCCGGGTCCCGGCGTCGGATCCGGACGGTGCTCGACGACGAATCCGCCGGCGCCGGACTCTCCGGGGGCGGTCACCGCGGCTCGCATCAGCCCGCCGACCAGCGCACCGACGGGACGTCAACCGCGGAGCGGGGCACGATGAACACCCCTTCGGCCTCGCAGGTCACCCCGTCGGCGTCGGAGATCGTGCCGCGGACGATGCGTTTGCGTCCGTTGTGCTCGGTCACCGACGCCTGCGCGACCAGTGCGCCCAGGGGCGTCGGTCGCCCGTACCGGACGGTGAGGGTGCCGGTGTAGCACGGCCCCTCGACACTGGCCGCGTTGCCGAGGACGTGATCGAGGACCATCGCGCACACCCCGCCGTGCACCTGACCGGGCGGCCCCTCGTAGGCCGCTCCCAGCGTGAACTCACTGCGGACCCCGTCGGCGACATGCACCACGTCGAGCGGTGGCGCGAGCGCATTGCGCACGCCGATGACCGCATTTCCCCAGGCCATCCCGGTGTTCTCGCGGGTGTGTCGCACCCCGAAGGCCCCGTCCATCTGGCTTCTCCGCAAATCGGCCACCACGTCGGCGATCCGTCGGCGCGCTTCGTCGAGGTCCTCCTCGGCGACCTCGGTGCGGATCACCGCGTCGACGAGGTCCCGGACGGTGTCGGTGAGAGGGGTGTAGACCGCGCGGCGACGCGCGACCTCCGCTTCGGAGATGTCCTCCAGGATGAAGTCCATAAGGCTACCGATCAGTCAGTTGTGGCATAGGTAACGAAGTGTGGCGACGCAAAGTAGAACGTGTTCTAATTCAAACACTAGAACGTGTTCTCATTTTGCGGTTCCGAGGACATCGACCCCGGTCGGACATCTGGCTCCGACCGATCCAGCGGTGATCCGCGCGAACCGCGAAATCGATCCCACAGGAGATGGACCGATGAGTGCCGAGACCTTCGACCTCACCGCACGCGACGAGACCTGGGTGAAGCGGGTGCTGCCCGTGCTCAAGCTCGTGGCCAAGACCTACTTCCGCTCCGAGGTCCGGGGCATGGACAAGGTGCCCGACGGCGGTGCCCTCCTCGTGTCCAACCACTCGGGCGGTCTGATGGCCTTCGACGTCCCGGTGATCAGCGTGGCCTTCGCCGACGAGTTCGGGGCGGACCGGCCGTTGTACACCCTGGCCCACGACCTCATCTTCACCGGATCGGGCAAACAGATCTTCGGAAAGGTCGGGTTCCTGCCGGCTCACCCGAAGAACGCGGTCGCCGCCCTGCGGTCCGGCGCGGCCACCATCGTGTTCCCCGGCGGGGAGTGGGAGGCGTTGCGGCCGAGCAGCCAGAGCGCGACGATCGACTTCCACGGTCGGACCGGGTACATCCGCACCGCACTCGAGGCGGGCGTGCCGATCGTCCCGATCGTCACCATCGGGGGCCAGGAGACGCAGCTGTTCCTCAACCGCGGTGACACGCTGGCCCGGATACTGCGGCTCGACAAGCTGATCCGCACCGACACCGCTCCGTTTGCGCTCGGCTTCCCGTTCGGTCTGACCGCGCACCTCCCGCCGAACATCCCGTTGCCGTCGAAGCTGGTCACCGAGGTCCTCGACCCGATCGACATCACCGCCGAGTTCGGCAACAACCCCGAACACGACGAGGTGGACCAGATGGTCCGCAAACGCATGCAGCACGCACTGGACGACCTCGCCCGCAAGCGCCGATTCCCGGTCATCGGCTGATCACCAGGAGACGACGATGATCTCGCAACTCCGCGATCGCGTCACCACGCAGATGTGGCTCGTTCGCACCCTCGTCCGCAGCGGCTTTCTCGGTTCGCTCCGGGTCGATCGCTATGTCCGCATGGGGCTCAACCTCCGTCGGCACGGCGGCGCCTCGCCGGTGAGCGGGATCGGCCTCGCCGCGGCGCGCGATCCCGACGGACTCGCCCTCATCGACGAGGCAGGACAACTCACCTGGCGCGAGCTCGATGCCCGCTGTGACGCGCTCGCCGTCGGTCTGCGCGATCTTCCCGGCACGGCGGTCGGTACCGTCGCCATCCTCTGCCGCAACCACCGAGGTCTCATCGAGGCGCTCGCCGCGACGTCCCGGCTCGGTGCCGACGCGGTACTCCTCAACACCGGGTTCGCCGGACCCCAGCTCGCCGACGTCCTCGAACGTGAACAGGCAGACGTGCTCATCGCCGACGACGAGTTCGACACCGTCGTCGAGGCTGCGACGCAACGACTTCCGGATCTCCGGCGCGTCCGGGCATGGACGGAGTACCAGTCAACGCGGGGTGTCACCGTCAACGGACTGATCGACGCGAATCGCGGCGCGCGACCCGCGCGGCCCCAACGTGCCGGCCGGATCGTGTTGCTGACCTCGGGAACCACCGGAACGCCGAAGGGTGCGCGCCGAGGCGGAAGTACCGACGTGGCGTCCCTCGCCGCGATGCTGGACCGGATTCCCTGGCGCGCAGGCGAGTCCATCGTCATCGCGGCCCCGGTCTTCCACGCATGGGGTTTCGGGCAGGTGGCCATCGCGGCGACGATGACGTGCACGATGATCATGCGCCGTCGCTTCGATCCCGTGGCGACGCTCGACATGGTCCGCGACCACGGGGCCACCGGCCTCGCCGTGGTTCCGGTGATGCTCGAACGCATCACGGACCTCCCCGACGACGTCCTCGACGACCGCCCGATGCCGACGCTGCGCTTCGCCACCGCGAGCGGATCGCGGATGCGCTCCGATGCTCTCGTCGCATTCCTGGACCGGTACGGCGACGTGGTCTACAACAGCTACAACGCCACCGAGGCGGGTCTCATCACCACCGCCACCCCAACCGATCTGCGCACCGCGCCGGAGACCGCCGGGCGGCCGCTCGCCGGTACGAGTGTTCGCATCCTCGACGACGACGACCGCGAGGTCCCCGTCGGCGAGGTCGGGCGCATCGTGGTCGCGAACAACTCCGGGTTCGACGGTTACACCAGCTCGGACACCAAGGCATTCAGCGACGGACACATGGTGTCGGGCGATGTCGGCCGCTTCGACGAGAACGGGCTGCTGTTCGTCGTCGGCCGCGACGACGAGATGATCGTCTCCGGCGGGGAGAACGTGTATCCCCTCGAGGTCGAGTTGGTCATCGGGGCTCTCGACGAGGTGGTCGAGGTCGCGGTGACCGGGGTCGACGACGACAGGTTCGGCCAGCGTCTCGTCGCCCATGTGGTGCGAGCACCGGAGGCCCAGATCGGCGAAGAGGACATCCAGCGGCACGTGCGAGAACAGCTCGCCGGGTTCAAGGTCCCCCGCGACGTCCACTTCCTCGACGAACTGCCGCGCAATGCCACCGGCAAGATCCTCAAACGCGAACTCCCGTCCGCCCCGTCGACCGAACGAAAGGTGAGCTGAATCATGCACGCTGTCAAGCAGATCGACCGCTCCGCCGAAGTTCTGGACGCCGAACGGATGTCCGGTCCCGACGCGCTGATGCTGAACATGGAATCGGCGTCGACCCCGATGCACACACTGAAGGTCGCGGTGCTCGACACCTCCCGTCGTGGCCGGCCCCTCGATCTCACCGAGATCGCCGACGTCCTGCCCGACTACCTCGGCATGTTCCCGCGCGCGACCCAGCGGCTCGCGTGGGCGCGCGGACACGGCGCCCGCCCCTTCTGGGTGCACGACAACGACTTCGACGTGCGCCGGCACCTGGACGAGCGTTCCGCCGCCGCACCGGGGGGACGTGCCGAGCTGGACGCGATCCTGTCCGAGCTCGCCGTCCGGCAACTCGATCGGAGTCGGCCGCTCTGGGGACTGACCCTCGTGCACGGTCTCGCCGGTGGGCGGCAGGCGGTCGTCGTCCGCGTCCATCACGCCGTCGCCGACGGTCTCGCCGCACTCAACACGTTCATGGCCGCGACCGCCGGTCCGGATGAGCGGGTCGAGCAGGCGCCGATCGGCGCGACCCGCATCGAGCACGACGACGAGCTCACGCGCGCAGCGCGTTCGGAATCCTGGCGTATGGTTCGTCGCCTGCCGTCGGCAGCGTCGGCACTGGCGCGTGCGGTTGTCGCGAAACGCCGGGCCGGCGATGCCGAACTCATCCCGAAACCCCTGACGGTCCGTCGGACGAGTTTCAACGCCCGCAGCGGCGCCGAACGCGTGTGTGCGTCCGGCGACATCCCGCTCGCCGCCGTCCAGCGACTCGCGCTGGCCACCGGAACCACCGTGAACGGGGCTCTGCACGGTGTCATCGCCGGTGCGATCCGGGCGGAACTCATCGCCCGCGGCGAGGAGCCGGGAGTGTCGGTCTCGATCTTCGGGGTATGCAAGGACCTGGCCTCCACCCGTGTGCACGGCAACGAGATCGCCACCGCGATGGCCTATCTCAGGTCGGATCTGGCCGACCCGATCGAGCGGATCGCGGCCACCGGTGAGAGCTGCGCGGCGACCGTGCGATGCCGGCGCCAGGTCGGCTTCGACCTGACCGACGCGCTGGCCACCTACACCGGACGGCTCGGCCCGACCTTCCGCGGTCTGGCCGCGAATCGCGCACCGCTGGTGATGAACAACATCACCACCGCCAACATGCCGGGTCCGCGCACCACGCGGTGGGTCGGGGACATCGAGGTCGTCGACTGGATCTCGTTCGCGCTGGCCATCGCACCCGCCGACGTCAACCTCACCACCTACAGCTACGCCGGCAGGCTCAGCATGGGCCTCATCGCGACACCGGAGTCGATGCCCGACCCCGCCGGCTTCTTGCGGCGGGTGGCCGACGCGGTCGCCGAGGCCGCCGATGCGCTCGGACGGACGACCGCCGACGAGGACGAGAACAGTACCGCGATGGCGCAGGAGGCGAGTTGATCGACTGGGAGTCGGGAGCAGCACGACTGGGGTTGTTCGCGAAAGTGCTGCCCCGTGCGATCGGCAGTTCGCGTGCGGCCGGCCGCGGAGATCCCGCGACGGGCGTCCCGCCGGCGGACTGCGGTCCGCGGATGGTCGGGGAGACCGCCGTCGACGAGCTGTTCATCGCGGTCAACTCGGTGATCCGGGACATCCCGCCGATCGACTTCGTGGAAGACTGCGTCGACCGATGTGTCGGTGTCGCAGATGAACTGGCTGCCCTCGGTCCGTCGCGAGTCCACCTCGACCCCGGCCCACCCGGCATCGTCTCCCGCAACCGGAAGACCTTCGGGACCACCTCGTTCGATCACATCGACTACTCGGTGGCGGTGCCGCTCCCGGAATCGATCGCCGCGGCCGACCCCTACGCCGACGGGATCGCCTCGGTGCGGGTGCTGTCACGACGACGCGCCGGTCGCCGCTGGTTGATCTGGGTCCATGGGGCGGCTCAGGGTCGGGCCGACGATCTCTACGCGTTCCGCGCGGCCAACCTGTACAACAAGCTCGGTTACGACGTGGTCTTCCCCGTCCTGCCCGCCCACGGTTCCCGGCGAGTCGAGAAGGTGGCCTATCCGGGGTTCGACCCATTGGTCAACACTGTCATCACCATCCGGGCGATTGCCGAGATCCGCTCGCTCATCACGTGGATCGAGAGTCAGGAACCCGCCGACATCGCTATCGCGGGCACGTCGCTCGGCGGACCGATCGCCGCGATGGTCGCCTCGATGGACCCCCGTATCAGCTCGGTGTTAGCCGTCGTGCCGATGCTGGAGATGCATGCCACCCTGGCTCATCACATGGAGCGCGGCGGGTCCAAGGGGCGCCATCTCGCGTCGTTGATGCGGAGCGAGCCGGTTCGTGCGGTCTCGTCGGTCATCAACCCACTGTCCGTGGAGCCGGTTCCGACACCAGAACGCCGCATGGTGGTCGCGGCGCTCAACGACCGCGTGACCTCCGTGACCGCCGCCCAGCAGCTACACAATCACTGGGGTGGGAAAGTCCACTGGTACTCCGGTAGCCATGTCGGACATGCCATCTCGGGCAGCATCCGACAGGCCACCGACGAATTCCTCCGCGCCGCCCCGCCCCCGGCCCCGCGGTCCGACAGCGAACCGGGCCTGCGGTCGCTGATGTGAGGCAGCGCTGACCTCTTCTGCTCCCTTATCCGAAAGAACGCCCTGCCCCCTGCTCCCTGAGGAGCGCCCGGAGCTTGCGGAGGGCGCGTCACGAAGGGTCTTCGCAACCCGACTCACCAGGACCCTTCGTGACGGCCTCCGCAAGCGCCGGCCTCCTCAGGGAGCAGTAGTTGGGCTCGCACCCAGAGAGCGGGGTGGGTTCGCTTCGTTCGCACCTCAGGGGGCGGGGTGGGTTCGCTGCGCTCGCACGTCAGGGAGCCGCGACAACCGCTCCCAGACGTTCGTGCACGCGGGGGATCACCTCCGCCGCAAAGCGTTCCATGTCGGCCTCGAAGGGTTGGAACTGCAGCATGAACGTCTCGATCCCGGCCCGATGGAAGTCCGCGATGCGGTCGGCCACCTCGTCGTAGGACCCGACGAGGCCGGCTGCGGTACCGCCGTTCGTGCCGATCGCGGGGTAGCGCGCGAACGTCTGGAACATCACCGCTTTCTCGTCGGCGCCACCGGCGATGTTCGTCAGGACGGGTTGATCGAGTTCGTTCAGCTTCCAGTGGTGATCGAGCTCGCGCTGAGCGGATTCGGCGTCGTCACGGGCGATCACGAAGGCCGACAGTCCGTAACGGACCGGCGAACCGGTCCGTTCGCGCCGGCCGACATCGGCGATGAGTTCGCGAACCCGCTCGATCGGCTGGCCGTTGATGAACCACACGTCGCCCTGCGTCGCCACGAGATCGCGAGCCTGATCTGACTCGCCGCCGACGTAGATCTCCGGACGTGACCGGAAACGTCCGGTGGGGTTGATCTGATAGTCGTCGATCGAGAAGTACCGTCCCTCGTGCGAGACTCTCTCCCCGCTGAGCAACCTACGGACGATGGTCAGCCATTCGACGCCGTACCCGTAGCGGTCGTCGTGCTCGGGGAATGCGATCCCGGCCTTCTCGAGCTCTGGACGGAACCACGCGTTGACGACGTTCAGAGACAGTCGACCACCCGAGATCTCTTCGATGTTGGCGGCCTGTTTGGCCAGCACCACCGGATGAAACAGCAGCGGCTTGATGGCGGCGATCAGTTCGATCGTTGACGTCGACGCCGCGAGAGCGGCTGCCGAGGTCCATGTCTCGAGCTGATCCCATTCCGACGAGAACGGGTTGATCACGTGCTGGGCGATCAGCGTGCTGTGATACCCGAGTTCCTCCGCGCGTCGAACCAGTGCGAGATTGCGTTCCCAGGATGCGTCGACCGGGTCGTCGGGATGGTGTGCCGACGCCCAGGTGCCGTACACATTGGTCCACACCCCGAACCGGGGCCCGGTCACGAGTTCGCTCCCGTCGCTGGACGCTGCAACCAGGAGTCGAGTTCGAAGTCTTCTTCGATGCTGCCCTGCTCGACCAGGAATGCCTTGGTGCCGGTGAGCAATTCGACGGCGCGGGCCGGGAACGGCTCCTCAGAGTAGCCCTCGGGGTTGGCGGCGGCACGGACGGCGGCTTCGGGTGCCTTGGAGTTGCCGAGCTCGAACTGGAGGTACTCCTCCCAGTTCGCCTTCGCGTAGCGGACCGACGACGCGTGCAATTGCTGCCACGTCGCGGCGAAGTCCGGGTTCTTCTCCACGAACTGGTCACTGCTGACCGTCACGCTGGTGCCGGCCAGATCGGGATGGTCCCGGTAGACCGAGTCGACCAGGTGAAATCCCTTGCCTTCGAAGGTCTGCAGCGCCACCGACGGGATGACGCCGGGCAGCGCCGCTCCGTCGATCTCACCGGAGTTCAACGGTGCCTCCTGATCGGCCGGATACAGGTGGATCAGGTTGGCGGTGATGCCCTGTTCGGCCAGTGCGCCTTGCAGATAGCGGTCGATGTAGGACCCCTTCGGCACACCGATGTTCTTGCCCGCCAGGTCGGCCAGCGAGCGGATCGACGGGTCTTTGGCCACCACGCCGGCATCGTTGTCGAACTGGTTGATCGACAGCAGGCGGGTTTGTAGTCCCGAGCCGCGGGCGACGAGGGCGGGGGTGTCACCGTAGCTCGCGACGTCGAGGCGTCCGCCGATGAGAGCCTGGTTGAGATCGGGTCCGTTCGGGAAGTTGAAGACCTCGACGTTGTTGACACCGAGCGGGGCGAAGGCCTCGAGGAGTTCCCCGCGACTGTGGGCGAAGCCGACCGGACCGGCGATCACGTTGCTCGAGCCGATGACGCCGATCCGGAGTGTGTCGATGACCTCGCGCTGCGTAGACGACGCGTCGTCGGAACCGCACGCGGCCACCGCTGCGATTGCCACGCCCGCCGACAAGAGGGCGAGGGCGCGTCTGATCCGGCGCAGCGGTGATCCGAAAGATGATGTGGTGGGCATGATTTCTCTGTTCTGGCGATCTGAAGGGATGAACGGGGTGAGCCGGTCAGTCGGCGTGTTGCTCGACGAGCCGGGGTGGCGGGTCTCCATGCGGGATCGGGGGCCCGACCGCGGTGAGGCTTCCTGGTGCGCGCCCCTTGCCCCAGCCGAGCCGCTCCCGGTAGCTGCCGATCAGCTCGAGCGGCAACGATTCTCGGGTGCCGAGTGGGGACGACTCCGGGCTGACGTAGAGAGCGTCGGTGGGGCAGTACGCCTCGCACATGAAGCAGGTCTGGCAGTCGGACTGCCGTGCGATGACCGGTACGCCGTCGGGTCCGGTGTCGAAGACGTTGGTGGGACAGGCATTCACGCATTTGTCGCAGGCGATACACGCCGACGCGACGACGAGCTCGATCACGCGGGAATCCTGACGGCGAGCCGAGGCGCCGGGTCTGGCCGGCGGACAGCCGATCCGGGCGCAGCGACCCAGACATCGCCGAGTCCGCCGGTGCGGACGTGGTCGCCCAGTGCCGGGTCGAGCTCGGGGTGGTCGGCGCGCTTGCTCATCCCGCGGGATTCGGTGCGGGCGAGCGCGGATCGGTAGATCCACCGTCCGACGGCGGTGATCGCCGCCGCCTCCCGCGCGCGCACGCGCCCGGCCGGCGTGCGCGCGCCGTAGGCCGGCCCGGAGATTTCGTCCCACAGCGAGTCCAGGGCGTTCAGCGCCGGTGCCATACGGTCGCCGTGACGCAGGTAGTTCTTCTCGAAGGGGATCAGTTCGCCCTGTGCGGCGGTCACCACCTCGTCGGGTGTGATCCCGCTCCGGGCGGAGTCCAATCCGACGGTGCCGGCGCCCGAGAGCCGATCGAGTGGGGATGCCCCGCCCGCGTCGCGGGCCGCTCGTGCCGCGGCAGCGCCTGCGAAACTGCCCGACGACATCGCCCAGGCGGAGTTGTGGCTGCCGCCGCCGGTGAAGCCACCGCAGATCCGCTCGCGGGTGGCGGCGTCGCCGGCCGCGTAGAGACCCGGGACGCCGGTCCAGCAGTCCGCGTCGACGATGTCGATACCACCGGTTCCGCGAACGGTGCCCTCGGCGAGGAGATCGACCTCGAACCGGTCGGTGAACGGGTTGATGCCCCGGCGGTCGAACTGGAGGAAGAAGTTGGGTTGACCCTGGCGCATCTGTGCCGCCACCCGCTCATCGGCCCGGTCCAGCTGTGCGTAGACCTTCTCCTGCAGCAGAGTCCGTGCGATCACCGACCGCCCCTTCGTCGATCCCGCACCCTCGACGATGCGTCCGTCGGCGTGGAAGAAGGTGGCGTAGCCGTAGTACGCGGTCTTGGTCACCGTGGAGCCCTTCGGCACGATCGCGTACGCGTTGGCGAACTCCATCCCCGAGAACGAGGCACCCACCTCCGCCGCCATCAGTGCGCCGTCGCCGGTGTCGACGTTGCTGCCCAGTGCCTTGGACAGGAACGCACATCCGCCCGTCGCCACGACGACGGCGCCGGCCGAGATCCGGAAGTCCCGGCCGGTCTGCCGCTGGTATCCGGCGGCGCCCCGCACAGCGCCCTGGCTGTCGGTGAGGAGTTGCAGGACAGGGGAGTGATCGAGGATCTGTACACCGCGGCGCCGGACCCACGCGCGCATGCGACGCATGTACTCCGGGCCCTGGACACCGGTGCGGATGGGCTCCCCGGTGTGCTCGTCGATCGGGAACGGGTAGCGACCCTCGGTGCCCAGCCGGTGCATGTTCGCGTAGGTCCTGTCGAGAACCCGGTCCATCCAGGCGTGGTCCGCGAGATACCCACCGAGCGCTTCGCGACTCGCCTTCGCCGCCGAGCGCTTGTCCGGGTCCGGGACGACGTACCAGACCCCGGTCCCGGCCGGGGCCGTCGTACCCGACGAGCCGCAGTAACCCTTGTCCACGATGATCACCTCGGCTCCGGCGTCGCGAGCGTGGATGGCGGCCCAGGTCGCGGCGGGACCACCGCCGATCACCAGCACGTCCGTGGACAGGGTCAGTACGTCAGACATGGGTGAACTCCCGGGGTGTCGTTGTCGGTGTCGTTGTGGGGCCGGTGGATTCGGCGTCGGTTCCGCCGACGCCGAGCCCGGCGAGCAGTTGTGAACGGAGGGCGACGAATTCGGGATCGGTGACCTGGCGTGGGCGAGGTAGATCCACGACGATCTCCTGTGCAATCCGGCCGGCCCGCAGGATCAGCGCGCGATCCGCGAGGAGAAGGGCTTCCTCGACGTCGTGCGTCACCAGCAGTGTTGCCGGACGGTGCGCTTCCCACAACCGGGCCACCAGGCGTTGGGCATTGATCCGGGTCAGGGCGTCGAGCGCGCCGAACGGTTCGTCGAGCAACAGCAGGTCGGGCTCCCGGACGAGTGCGCGTGCCAGCGCGGTGCGCTGGGCCTCGCCACCCGAGAGCGTGGACGGCCAGGCGCCGGACTTGGCCGCCAGCCCCACCTCGTCGAGTGCGCGGAGCGCGCGGGCCTCGGTGTCACCGCCGCGCAGCCCGAGCGCGACGTTGCGCCACACCGACATCCAGGGCATGAGTCGGTGCTCCTGGAACACGATCGCCTTGGCCGAGGGTGCCTCGATCGTGCCGGTGAAACCGCGGTCGAGCCCGCCGATCCCCCGGAGAAGGGTGCTCTTCCCGGAACCACTTGCTCCGAGCAGCGCGACGAACTCGCCCCGGGCGATGGTCAGATCCACGCGGTCGAGAACCCGCCGGCCGTCGAACTCGCGCCCGGCCCCGAGGACGCGGACACCGTCGATTCGATCTGCGGACATTCCACTCACCTACCTTCGAATCCGTTGCGCCACGACAGGAACCGACGCTCGAGTATTCGCACGCCGATGTCGGTGAGCAGTCCGAGTACCGCGTAGATCACCAGGACCAGGAAGATCTGATCGGTGCGTAGGTACTCCTTGGCGTCGTTCATCAGGAAGCCCAGACCGACCGGGGTGGTCTGCATCTCCGCGACGACCAGGACAAGCCAACCGATGCCGAGCGCCTGTCGTAGCCCGACGAAGATCTGCGGTAGTGCGCCCGGCAGGACCACGTATCGCACGAGTTCGAAACGCGTCAGCTCCAGCGATTCGGCGGCTTCGATGAGCTTCTGGTCCACGCCCCGGATGCCGGCGAGGAAGTTGAGATAGATGGGGAAGATCGGGGCGACGATGATCAGGGCGATCTTGAACGAGTCGCCGATCCCGAACCAGATGATGAAGACCGGGACGAGGGCCACGGCGGGCATCATCCGCAGCACCTGGACCGGTGCGTTGACCAGGTCTTCGGCGACCTTGAAGAGGCCGGCGGCCGCGCCGAGCACCGCGCCGATGGCGATCCCGAGCGCCAGTCCGATCGCGACGCGCCGCCCCGACGCGGCCAGATGGGTCCAGAGTTCACCGGTGCTGATCAGTTCCCAGCCCGCCTCGACCACCTCGGTGGGCGCGGGGGTGGTCGCGCCGAGCCATCCCCGCGCGCCGAGCTGCCAGATGACGACGACCAGGATCAGGCCGATGGACTGACGGAGCGTGCGTGTGGCGGCGTGACGGGAGAGCCGTCGCCGACGTACTCGGGCCGCCGGGCCGCCGGACGGCACGTCGACGGGCCCGGCCGCGGACGGGGCGGGGGCGACACCGACGGGTGTCGTGAGTTCTAGAGTCATCGAAATCCGCCTGGGAGAGGGCTGGCAGGACTTCTGGGACGCTACTGAGAACTCGACTCCACCGGCACCGTTGGGGTCATGGTGATTTTCAAACCGCCGCGCGCCGAGACGAATCGGCGGACGGTCAGTTCGGGATCAGGTCCGGATTGGCGTCGGCGAGCAGCTCGTCACGGTCCTCGGCGAGGACGAATCCGCCGGCGATGGCGGCGTCAGCAGCGTTCCGGTAGTGCTTCTCGTATTCGTCGCGCGTTCCGTACCGGGCCGCCAACGCGTCGGCGGGGACCGGGAATGTCGTGCCGAACAGCAGGCAGATGCGGGAGACGGGGTCGGCGACGATTCCGCTGAGGACCTGGGTCGGTGCGTCGACGCACGGCGTCCGGACCCCGCCCCGGACGTTGCCGATGTCGTCCAGCTCGAACACGGGGTCGGCGCCGTCGATGTCCCGGAGGGCCAGCGGGTCGGCTGCCGGCGGCGGATCGCCACCGTCGGCCCAGGATCGCAGGTGCCGCAACGCAGCCCGCAGGACGAAACGCTGCTGACCCCGGTTGACGGGGTCGGGGCAGCCGAGGAACTCCTCGAAGTCGCCGACCTGGTGCAGGTCGGCGTGGGACGTGCCCGCCATTTCCCACACGCGTAACCGGTCGGAATCCGGTTGCCGCGCAGTGTGATAACGGAAGTTGGTCAGGACGTCGGTCTCGGTCTGCACCACGAACACCGGTGCGTCGAGGTCGGTGCGGATCGTGGTGGGCTCGCGCCCGAAGACTGTCGCCACGTCGATGGCCGAACCGACCTCGCCTGCGGGCAACCCGGCGGCCGCGCGGCTGTGGATGAGGTATCCGTCGAACGGCGCCGCATCCGGGCCGATGGCGTTCACGTAGGTCGTCAGGGCCATCGCCGACTGTGATTCGCCGATCGCGAGCACGGTGGCGACCGTCAGGCCCGCGAGGGGATGGTCGGCCCCAGCGGTGTCCCGGGCGGCGCGTCCGATCGAGCTGAAGATGTCGTAGCAGTAGGCGTCGCCCGGATGGTGGAGTCCGGCATACCGTTCCGGGTCCTTGGCGGCGAGACTCTGCGGCGCACCGGTCGCGACGCCGACCGAGCCCGTGCCGCCCTCCACTCCGACGAACTGGGCCGAGACCCCGATCCAGGCGTGCCCGGAACGGACCAGTTCAGCAGCCACATAGGAGTATTCGGGGGCGGCGTCGGCGCCACTGCTGACGTTCAGCCACTCGACGACAACGCAGCCGCTGAACGTCGCGGGCTCCGCTGGGCGTCGGACGACGACCCGGGTCGTGAACTCGGCGGCGGATGCGGGCGGGTCCCCGACGATCTTCTCGGCCACCCCCGACGCCGCGTACTCGATGTCGGTGTATCCGGCCGCGGCGAGGTCGGGGAGGGGAGAGGCGCTGAGCAACGAACACCCGTCGCCGCCCTGTAGGACTCGAAACCGCATAAGTCGACTCACTTCTTCTTCCGGTGCTGCTTGATCACCTCACCGAACATGAAGTGCATCTTGGTGCCCTGCGGCCAGCCTACGTAGTAGCAGAGGAAGAGGCTGATCTCCTCGAGCTGCTCTGGGGTGAGCTCTCCGTTCCCGAGTGCGGCACCGGCCTGGATCTCGGCGACGTCGATGTTGTTGCTCGCGGCGAGCGCGCCGAGCAGGAGCAGCCGGCGGTCACGGTTGGACAGACCCTCCCGGGCCCAGACGTTGCCGAACACCTGGTCGGCGGTGTGCGCGAAGTAGTCGCCCGGACCGTCGCTCACCTCCCAGCCGTAGACCTCCGACATCTTGGCGAGGCCGCGCCTGCGCGCCTCGTCGGGTGCGTCGTCGGAGATGTGGGAACGGGTCATGCTGGTTCTCCTTCGAGGTGGGGGACACCGAGCCCGGTGGCCAGGTTCTGCAGCGCGAGCTGCCCGAGGGGCAGGTCGACGCCGAGTTCCTCACCGAGTGCGAGTGCGAGCGTCAGGTCCTTCTCGCCCAGGGTACGGACGCCGGTGAGGATTCCGTACCAGGGATCGTCGCGCTCGACGGGAGCGGTGGTGTCGCGCAACATGATCGCCCCGGCCCCACCGGTCACGGCGTCGGAGTGCCGGACCACCTTGCCGAGCTTGGTGATGTCGATGCCGGCCGCCTCGGCCAGTCGCGCGGCCTCGGTGGTCGCGGTGAACGAGATGAAGTGGAGGAGGTTGCGCGCCAACTTCATCCGGGTACCCGCGCCGACCTCGGGCCCCGCGTGGACCAGCATGTCGGCGGTGAGCGCGAACGGTTCCTTCAGCTTCTCGTACGCGTCCCGCGGTCCACCGACCATGATCGCGAGACGGCCCGACGCCGCACCCATCGCACCGCCGGAGATCGCTGCGTCGAGCAGTGTCACCTCGCGCGCCGCGCACAGATCCGCCAGTTCGACGGCGGTCTCCGGCGCGATCGTCGAGTGGACGGTGATGACGGTGCCCGGGCGAGCTGCCGACAGCAGGCCGTCCGGACCCGCGACCACGGTTCGGACCTGCGCGTCGTCGAGCACGCAGATGCCGATGATGTCGGCCGACGCGGCGAGATCGGCGAGCGATTCCGCAGCGGTGGCGCCTTTCTCGACGACCTTCGCGACGGCGTCGGACGACAGGTCGAACACCGTCAGCCCACCCGCCCAGGCGGCCAGGCTCCCGGCCATCGGCCCACCGATGTTGCCGAGTCCGACATACCCCAGACGGATGGGGGACGACTCGCTCATGAGCGGATGACCTGGCCGCCGTCGACGTTGAAGATCTGCCCGGTGATCCACCCGGCCTCGTCGGACAGCAGGAACAGGCACATTCCGACGAGATCCTCGGGAGTGCCGAAACGCTTCAGCGGCAGCCGGTTCACGATGTCGGCGACCATCTCCTTGGGCGTCGTGCTCCGGGTCGCCTCGGTGTCGATGGGTCCCGGGGCGATCGCATTGACGCGGATGTTCTGCCCGCCGAGTTCGGTGGCGAGCTGCTGGGTCAGGCCGTTGACGCCGACCTTGGCCAGCCCGTAGAAGCCGCTGTACAGCCATGCGGCGGTCGAGGACTGGTTGACGATGGCGCCGCCGCCGTTGGTCATGTGCGGGTAGACCGCCCGGGTCACGTTGAGCGCACCGTCGAGGTTCACGCTCATGAACTTCTTGTAATAGTCCCAGGGCACGGTGATGAGGAAGTCGAGTTTCATCCCGCCGTAGATCGCGGCGTTGTTCACCAGACCGTCGATCGAACCGTAGGCTTCGACGGTGGCGGTGGCGAGCGCCTTCGCCGAATCCTCATCCGCGACATCGGTGCTGACGTACAGTCCGCCGATGTCGGCCGCGACCTGCTTGCCCTTCTCGTCGGCGAGGTCGGCGACCACGACGTTCGCGCCCTCCGCGGCGAGGGCACGCGCATAGGCCTCGCCGATCCCACCGGCGGCGCCGGTGACGATGATGGTCTTGTTCTCGAAACGCTTAGAACTCATTGTCCTGCTTTCTGTGTGGATGATGTGCTGGCCCTTCGTGGCTCGCTTCGCTCGCACCTCAGGGGGCGGGGGCAACGGCTCGGTTTGTCGCACCTCAGGGGGCGGTCGAATCTGCTCCCTGAGGTGCGAGGAGCGATAGCGCGAGGCTTCTGCTCCCTGAGGTGCGAGGAGCGATAGCGCGAGGCTTCTGCTCCCTGAGGTGCGAGGAGCGATAGCGCGAGGCTTTTGCTCCCTGAGGTGCGAGGAGCGATAGCGACGAGCCTCGAAGGGTCACGCCGGGCGGGCGACGGCCTTGGTCTCCAGGTACTCCTCGAAACCGGCGACACCCATCTCGCGGCCGATGCCCGACTGTTTGAAACCGCCGAACGGGACGTCGGCGGAATACCAGATGCCGCCGTTGACGCCCATCGTCCCGGTACGAACTCCGTTGACGACCTTGTTGATCCGGTCCTCATCGGTCCCGTAGACCATGCCCGACAACCCGTACGGCGAGTCGTTGGCGATGCGGATCGCGTCGTCGTCTCCGTCGTGGGGGATGATCACGAGCACCGGGCCGAAGATCTCTTCCTGCGCCACTCGCGCCGAGTTGTCCAGACCCGAGATCAGGGTCGGTTCGACGAAGAATCCGGCGGGCCTGTCGGCGGGACGGCCGCCGCCGATCTCGATGGTGCCGCCCTCGCTGGTGGCGAGTTCGATGTAGGACTCGATGCGCTGGCGCTGCCGGGCCGAGATGACCGGTCCGCAGATGGTGCCGCCGTCGGTCGGGTCCCCGGCGGGCAGGCCGGCCATCGCGTCGCGGGTGGCGGTGATCGCCTCATCGAGGCTGCCGCGCGGCACCACGAGACGCGTCGTGATCGCGCACCCCTGGCCGGCATGGGTGACGACGTTGAACGCGGCCATGGCGCAGGCGGATCCGATGTCGGCGTCGTCGAGGACGATGAAGGCCGACTTGCCGCCAAGCTCCAGGAACACCTTCTTCAGCGACTCGGAGGCGGCCGCCATCACCTTCTTGCCCGTCGCGGTGGAGCCGGTGAACGAGACCAGGTCGACGCGAGGGTCGGTGCTGAGCTGGGCGCCGAGCTGATGGTCGGTCGAGGTGACGATGTTGAGGACGCCCGGCGGGAAGTCCGTCTCCTCGGCGACCACCTTGCCGACGAGCGCCGCACACCACGGGGTGTCGGGTGCGGGCTTGAGCACCACGGTGCATCCGGCGGCAAGAGCGGGGCCGATCTTGGCGAAGTTGATCTGGTGCGGGAAGTTCCACGGGGTGATCGCGCCGACGACACCCACGGCCTCCGAGCGCAGTTCGCGGTGGTTCTTGAGGCCCATGGGTTTGGCGGTGCCGAGGTCGCGGGTCCATTCATAGCTCTCGGCGAGGTCGGCGAAGTAGCCCAGATCGGTGACCGGTCCCTCGAACTGCGGGCCGTGGGTGAGGAACGACGGGCACCCGACCTCGGCGATGGTGAGCTCGCGGAGCTCGTCGCCGTGGGCGAGCAGTGCGTCGCGCAGCTGACGCAGGCAGCGAGCGCGGAAGGCGTGATCGCGCGACCAGTCGGTGGTGTCGAAGGCGGTGCGCGCCGCCGCGATGGCGGCATCCATGTCGGCCGCGGTGGCGTCGGCCGCCTGCCCGATGACCTCCTCGGTCGCGGGATTGACGACGTCGAAGACGCCACCGCTCCCGGGGGTGAGCTTGCCGTCGATCAACAGATCCGACGCGGATTCGGGGCGAAGAGGCATGAGCTGGAACTCCATCTGGACAGGTGTCTGGACTCGCGTTCAAACCTAGTGTAGCGTGGCTCACATGTCCAGCCCCGTGTCTCAGGAATCCACCCGCCGCAGGCTGACCCAGCAGCAGGCGGAGACGGTCACACGCCTCACCGATGCCGCGGTCGACGTGCTGAACGCCGAGGGTTTCGACGGTCTGACCGTGCGGTCGGTGGCCAAGATCGCCGGGGTCGCGCCGGCTACCGCCTACACCTACTTCTCGTCGAAGAGTCACCTCGTCGCCGAGGTGTTCTGGCGTCGCCTCTCGGCCGGGGTGCTCGAACCGGATCCCGGTGCACCGCGGAGTGAGCGCGTCGCGCAGGTGCTCCGCGAGGTCGCGCTGGTCGTGGCCGGCGAGGGGCAGCTGGGTGGCGCGGTCACGGTGGCCCTGCTGGGCAGTGACCCTGACGTCGAACACCTGCGCGTGCGGATCGGCGCATTCATCCGGCGTCGTCTCGCCGCCGCCCTCGAAGAGGACCCGGAGAACCCGGGCCCGCTGCTCGACGCCCTGGAGATGATCTACTCCGGCGGCCTGGTCTACGCCGGTATGGGGCACATGACCTACGAGCAGACCTCCGAACGTCTTGTCGCAGCCGCACATCTACTGATGGAGAAGTGATGACCGAAACGACGGCGGTGTCGGGGATGGAGCGCGAGCTCCCCTTCGACCCGTATGCCTATGGTTTCCACGAGGATCCCTACCCGACCTATTCCCGTCTCCGCGCGGAGGCGCCGGTCTACTACCACGGCGGGATGAACTTCTGGGCGCTTGCCGGGCACGCCGACGTCCGTGCCGCATTCCGTGACACACAACGACTCTCGAACAGCTGGGGCGTGTCGATGGACCCCTCGGCGTACGGTCCCGACGCGCACAAGTCGATGTCGTTCCTCGCCATGGACGACCCCAAGCACATGCGTATCCGCAAACTCGTCTCCAAGGGCTTCACGCCTCGCCGCGTCAACGAACTCACCGGCCGGATCACCGCCCTCACCCATCAGCATTGGAGCAGATGTCTCGACAAGGGCGAGTTCGACTTCGTGCACGACTTCGCCGCCCTGCTCCCGATGGACGTCGTGTCCGAACTGCTGGGAGTGCCCGAAGCCGATCGCACCCGGCTGCGCCACCAGTCCGACCTGCTGTTGCATCGCGAGGACGGCGACCTCGACCTTCCCGAGGCGGCGGTGTACGCGTACATCGAACTGCACAAGTACTATTCGGAGCTCATCGCCGACCGTCGCAAGAACCCCGGCGAGGATCTGGTCTCGGCCCTCATCGCGGCCGAGATCGACGACGACGAGACCGGTGAGAAGACGAAGCTCACCGAGGACGAGATCGTCGGGTTCATGGTTCTGATGGTGGTGGCGGGCAACGAGACCACCACCAAACTGCTTGCCAACGCCCTGTATTGGGGCTGGCGCAATCCGGACGAGCTCGCCAAGGTCTTCGCCGACCCGGAAGTCGTCGTCCCGGACTGGACCGAGGAGACGTTGCGCTACGACAACTCGACGCAGATCGTCGTGCGGCGGGTGATCGAGGATGCCCCTTATGGCGACTTCGTGATCCCGGCGGGCGACCGTGTACTCCTGCTCGTCGGTTCGGCGAACCGCGACGTCGAGGTGTTCGGCGCCGACGCCGACCGGTACGAGATCGGCCGCGACTGCGCCCAGTCCCTGATGAGTTTCGGCCTGGGCGCCCACTTCTGCCTCGGGGCGCACCTCGCGCGCCTCGAGGCCAACATCGGCCTGACCGAGGTGATCAAGTCGATCCGGGCAGTGGAGATCGATGCCGACAAGGCGGTACGGGTCCACTCGGTAAACGTGCGCGGCTTCGCCGAGCTCCCGGTGAAGGTGACGGTGCGCTGATGGCTTTCCGTCCCCATCCCGAGCGCCGACCGGTCCTCGTCGCGGGCGCGTCGTCGGGAATCGGCGCCGCCACGGCCGAATTCCTCTCCGCCGCGGGCCATCCCGTCGCCCTGGCCGCCCGCCGGGTGGAGAAGCTACAGGAACTCGCCGACAAGATCACGGCCGCCGGCGGCGAAGCCGTCGCGGTACCGTTGGACGTCACCGACGAGCAATCGGTGTTGGATTGCGTGGCGAAGGCCGAGGCGGCGCTGGGGCCGCTGGAGATCGTCGTCGCCGGCGCCGGTGATCTCGCAGTCGGTCTCTCCTACGAGACCGGCACCGATCATTTCGCCGATCAGATCAACATCCACCTCACCGGCGCGTACCGTATCTACCGCGCCGTGATCGGCGGCATGATCGACCGTGCGCGAGGCGATTTCGTGTTCATCGGGTCCGATGTCGCCATCCACCCCCGGCCGTGGTCGTCGGCCTACGTCGCCGCGAAGTCCGGTATCGACGGACTGGTCGCGACCATCCAGCTCGAACTCGAGGGGACCGGTGTGCGGGCCGGGGTCGTCCGTCCCGGACAGACCCTCACGGGCATGGGGATGAACCTCGACCCGAAGACGACCGAGAACATGCTCAACGACTGGATCACACACGGTCTGGCCCGCCACGGCAATTTCCTCTCGCCCGAACACATCGCGCAGGCGGTCGCGGCCATGGTGACCATGCCGCGCGGAGCGCACATGCGGTCGGTCGAGGTGGAGGCCGAAGGCGCGGTCAGCGACAAGAAACGACAGGCAGTACAGGAGAAGGGGACGGATGGATGACCGCCATCACCGAATCAGGCCTGAAACAACCGAATCGCGTCTCGGGTGGCGAGGGCGAACACGGACATCTCGACGAACTCGCCACCGACCCGATCTCGCTGTTCTGGCGCGTCCGTGAGGAATGCGGTGACGTCGGCATGTTCCAGCTCGCCGACCGCGAGGTGGTGCTCGTCTCGGGATCGGCGGCGAGCGAGGAGTTCTTCCGCGCGCCCGAAGAGGACCTGGACCAGGCGGCCGCATACCCGTTCATGACACCGGTGTTCGGTGAGGGCGTCGTGTTCGACACGAGTCCCGAGGAACGGTCGAAGGCGATCCACAACTCGGCGCTCAAGGGCGCGCACATGAAGCAGCACGCGGTGACCATCCCCAACGAGGTCGAGCGGATCATCGCCGACTGGGGGGACGAGGGAGAGATCGACCTCCTCGACTTCTTCGCCGAGCTGACCCTCTACACGTCGTCGTCGTGTCTCATCGGACGGAAGTTCCGGGAACGGCTCAGCGGACACATCGCCCATCTCTTCCACGACCTGGAAAAGGGCACGGACCCGATCGCCTACGTGGATTACAAGGCCGACATCGAGAGCTTCCGCAAGCGTGACGAGGCCCGGGCAGAACTGGTCGAGTTCATCCAGGGCGTGATGGACGAGCGGATTGCGAACCCGACCGAGGACAAGGAAGATCGCGACCTGATGGACGTCCTCGTCCAGGTCGGCTTCGACGCCAACACCATCACCGGCATGTTCATCTCGATGATGTTCGCGGGCCACCACACGACGTCGGGCACCGCCGCGTGGACCCTCATCGAACTGCTGCGCAACCCCGACTACATGCGACGCGTGTACGAGGAGCTCGACGAGATCTACGGCGAGACCCCGCCCGGCGAGCGCCCGGAATACACCTTTGCGCACACCCGTCAGATGCCGCAGCTCGAGAACGCGCTCAAAGAAGCGCTGCGGCTGCACCCGCCGCTCATCATCCTCATGCGCGTGGTGCAGAACGACTTTCACGTCGAGGAATTCGAGGTGAAGGCCGGGCAGTCGATCGCCGTCTCGCCGGCGATCTCCAACCGGCTGCCCGAGGACTTCCCCGAGGCGGACACCTTCGACCCCGACCGTTACGACAAACCGCGGCAGGAGGATCTGGTCAATCGCTGGACCTGGATCCCCTTCGGTGCCGGTCGTCACCGTTGCGTCGGCGCGCAATTCGCGATCATGCAACTGAAGGCCATCTTCTCGGTGCTCTTCCAGAACTACGAGTTCGAGATGTTGCAGCCGCCGGAGAGCTACCGCAACGACCACTCGAAGATGGTCGTCCAGCTGCAGCAACCCTGCCGCGTCGCCTACCGCAAGCGTCAGGACGCGTGATGCGCGTCGAGGTGGACCTGGACCTCTGCCAGGGACATGGGATGTGTGAGCTCGAGGCGCCCGAGGTCTTCGCCGCGCACACCGATCATGTGGAGATCCTCGACGCGACCCCCGACGAATCCCAGCGCGCCGAGGTCGAGGCCGGCGTGCACTACTGCCCGACTCAGGCCCTTCGGATCATCGAGGACTGAGCTCCGACCACGTCGCCCACGCAAGACCCGAACGATCGAATAAAGGTGGAACACATGTCTTTTGACCGTGCCGAACTCGACGAGATGAAGGAGCGGTGGCTCGCCGCCAACATCGAGGCCGAAAAGGCGGGGGACTGGAAGCCCCTGGCCGATTTCTACACCGAGGATGCCACCTACGGGTGGAACTATGGCCCCAACAAGGATTTCATGGCCGTCGGCCGCGAGGAGATCCGCGAGCTCGCCCTCGGACAGGAGATGGAGGGTCTGCAGGGGTGGGAGTACCCGTACCAGGCCTGGGTCATCGATGACCAGACCGGCGACATGATCGGACTGTGGAAGCAGATCTACGAGGGCACACGCGACGACGGCAGCCACTACGCCCTCGAGGGCATCCAGGGTAGCTGGTTCAAGTACGGGGGAAACTTCCAGTTCCGTTGGCAGCGTGACTTCTTCGACTACGGCAACGTCTCGGCGCTCTTCATCGAGATGATGAAGAACAACGCGATGAGCGAGCCGATGCTCAAGCGTGTGGAGAAGTCGGCGCCGGGAAATCTGCCGGGTTGGTACGACTTCGGCAAGGCTCCGGTCGCGTTCTGGTGAACTGACATGACTTCCACAGCCCCGACCTACCAAGGTCTGAGTCAGGATCAGCTCGCCGTGCTCGTACCGGAACTGCTGCTGTCGGGTCAGATGATCGACCGCAGCGGGATGGCGCATCTCATCAGCGCCTTCGGCCGGGACGTGATGGGCAAGGTTGCCATCGAAGAGTGGATGGCCGCGAGTCCGGTCTACACGCATCGCATGCGCACCGCCCTGGGTATCGAGGGCGACGGTGTCGAGGACATGTTCAAGTGTCTGCAACTCGACATCGGTGCGCCACCCCAGTTCATGGACTTCCGATACCGCATCGACGACGAATACCACGGGTCGTTCGTGCTCGATCACTGCGGCGCGCTGCTCGACGTCGAACCCCTCGGCGACGACTACGTGACGACCATGTGCCACGACATCGAGGACCCCACCTTCGATGCGACGGCGATCGCGACCAACCGGCGCGCCCGAATCCGTCCGGTTCATCGCCCCCCGCGTCGGCCGGTCGATCGCACGCCGCACTGCGAGTGGACGGTCACGATCGAACCGGATCGAGACGAGCTGCCGCTGCCACCGGATTCGGTCGACATGTTCGAGACGCGGGCCGGTCAACTCGTCCTGTCGGCCATCGACACCACGGAGACCGATGGCTGGGTCGACTACCGCGGCCCGCTCGTCGAGGACCTGCAGTTCGCGGAGTGGTCGACGTCGGCTCTGGTGCGGGTCGCCGAAGAGGTTGCGCTGCAACACCAGTTGCTGTCGCTGGGCTTCCTCGTCAGCCTCCGCAGGTATGCCGAGAGCGAGGCGCAGACCACCGAGATCTTCCGCAAGCAGCTGATCGGCATCGCCGGACTCGCTGCCGACCGGATTCGCGTCGCGCTCGATCTGTCCGCCGACGCCGCAGGTCTCGCCCAGGTGCTCGCCCTGCATCCGTGTTTCGGTCCGACCCAGTACACGGGACTCACCGCGGAGGCCGAGGGGGACACCGTCATCGTCCGAATTCCCCGGGAGTCCGATGTGATGACCGACGGCGGTTGGACGTCGATCCTCGACGCCGACCACGTCGAACCGTTGCAGGCGGCGGCGACCGCCGTCGACCCGTACCTCGTCGTGACGGACGCGACCGAGGCCGACGACGATCTCGTCGTCCGGATCACCAAGGCGGACACGCCGCAGAAGGAGTACGGCGAGGTGGCCGTCGCACGCTTCAGCGGGGGTGCGAGTTTCGAATTCGTCGACCGCGGGCGGTCGATCCCGATCACACCGGTGGGCAGCTCGGCGTGACGTCTGGCGGCGGCTGGTCACCCGGCGGCGCGGGACTGGGGGGCCGGGTCGCCGTGGTCGCGGGCGCGACCCGCGGTATCGGACTGGCCGTCTCGTATGCGCTGGCCGGACAGGGGGTCTCGGTCGTCGTCAACGGTCGCGACGGACAGGCCGTCGATGACACCGTCGCCGAGATCCGCGGCGGCGGCGGATATGCCGTGGGCGTTCGCGGGTCCGCGGGCGACGACGGAGTGGCGCAGGCGATGGTCGAGGCGGCGCTGGCGGAGTTCGGTGCCCTCGACATCGCCATCAACTGCGCCGGCATCGCCGAACCTCCCGGTTCGACGGTGCTGACGATCGCTCCCGACGAGTTCCGCGAGCAGATCGACGCCCATCTGATGAGCGCCTTCCACCTCCTACAGGCTGCGGGGAGGGTGTTCGTCGAACAAGGGTCGGGTTCGGTCGTGCTCACCGGTTCGGCCGCCTCGCTCGGAATGTTCGGCGGCAGCGGCTATCCCGCGGCGAAGGGCGGCGTCAACGCACTCGCCCTCGCCGCGGCCGCGGACCTCCGGGATCAACACGTACGCGTCAATGTGGTGATGCCGGGAGCGAAGTCGAGGCTGTCCTCCGGCGACGACTACGTCGCCCACATCGAAGGACTCCATCGTCGCGGAATCCTCGACGACCCCACGCGCGACGCGGCGCTCGATCCCGCCCCGCCCGAGTACGTCGCCCCGCTGTACGTGTTCCTGGCCAGTGACGCGGCCGAGCACATCACCGGCGAGATCTTCAGCGCTGCCGGTGGATTCATCGGCCGGTTCGAGTCGCAGCAGGCGAGTTTCGTCGCTTACCGCGATCACAAGGGCACCTCGCCCTACAGCCTCGACGAACTCGCCGGCATCCTGGCCGGGCCTTCCGGTCCCTGAGATCGATCGCGTTCGTCCTCCCTGAGAAGCGTGCGGAGCTTGCGGAGGGCCACCCCTCTGCTCCCTGAGGTGCGAGCGAAGCGAGCCACGAAGGGCTCGCAAGGTGCCCCACCAGGCCCTTCGTGGCTCGTCGCTATCGCTCCTCGCACCTCAGGGACCAGTGCTTTTGCGGTTCTTGGGGATTGGGGAGCAGGGCGGGTTGACTCGCCCGCTGACCGACTCGTCGAGGTCACCAAGTGGCTTCGACTCGGCGCCTCGCTGCGCTCGGAGCCGGCTCAACCAGCGGGGGGCGCTCGATCAGCAGCGGTGGTTCGGTGCCGGCTAACTTAGCAGGGCGGAAGCGGCTCGGTGCCGGCTCAACCAGCGGGGGTGGAGCCGGCTCAACCAGCGCGGCGCGCGGCGCGTCGTTCGAGCCAGAAGCGGGCACCGTCGGCGATGGCCTCGGTCACCGGGCGTGGATGCCATCCGAGGTCGCGTTCGGCCTTGCCGTGGTCCATCTCGGACATGAAGTGCATCAACCGGACCGAGGGGATCGTCAACTGCACCGGCTTGCACGTCAGCGTCGCTCGGGCGGAACCCACCGCCCCGAAGGTGTACAGCGCAGCGCGGTTGAGAACGACGCGCGGGGGCTGACGACCGGCGGTCGCGGCGGCGATGGCCACGATCTCACCGGTGTCGATGGACCGCTCGGAGACGATGTAGCGTTCGCCGACCTCGCCGCGGTCCGCCGCGAGGAGCAGCGCCTGCGCGGCGTCGTCGATGCCGACCGACTCGGCGCGACAGCCGCGGACGGTGAACGGTAACTTGCCCAGCGCCGCACCGGCAACGAATGCGCCGTGGGGAGTTGGTTGCCAGTCGCCGGGTCCGTAGGTGTTGGCGACGCACATCGCGAGGGCGGGTACCGCGTCGTCCTGCGCTCGACGCAGCACCAGGTCCTCGGCGGCCACGCGACTGCGCACATAGGCGGGAGCCCGCGCGGCCCAGTTGAACACGTCGTCCTCCGTCGCCCGACGGCCGTTCACCCGCCCGATGGTCGCCGCGGTGCTGGTGAACACGAACTTCCGTAGTGGCATCCGGGCTGCGACGTCGAGCACCGAACGCAGGGCCTCGACGTTCGTCCGGTACAGCGGTGCCGGATCGCGCAACCACGCGCGCGTGTCGACCGCGCAGTGGAACACCACGTCGCAACCGGTCATCGCCCGCGCGACGGCGTCGGCGTCGAAGAGATCGCCCGTCACGTGATCGACGCCGAGACCGGCCAGGGTCCGGAGGTCACTCGTGGGCCGGGTGAACACCCGCACCTCCACGCCCGCGTCCACGAGCTGCCGAACGAGATGAGAACCGAGAAACCCGTTGCCGCCGATGACCAGTGACGGCACGGTTCACAGCCCTCCGGGTGCGAGATCGTCGATCGCGGCTGCGCTGCGGGACAGCATCGCATCGAACATCGCATTGCCGCGCTCGGTGGGTTGTGCAGCAGCGGAGCCGAACACGATGATCAGCGGCGCCTGGATCAGGTTGCCGACGTAGTCGTCCCAGCAGTCGTCGAGCGTGTAGTCGCCGACGCCCGCGGTGACCAGCGCCCGATGGTACGAGGCGACGATGCCGCGCTCGTGCCGGCGCCGGTCGTCGGTGGTCAGACTGGTACTCAGCAGGAAGGCGATGTCGCGCAGCGGGTTACCGGTGGTGATCGTCTGCCAGTCGATCACCGTGACCTCACCGGACGGGCCGAACAGGACGTTGTCGACCCGGAGGTCGCCATGGATCAGGGTGGCATTGTCCAGCGGGGCGACCAGCCACTGGCCGGCCTCACGGACGAGCCAGTCGACCGCCGCCGACGACGGACCGGCAGGGGCGAAACGTTCGCGGTAGACCTCCGCCATCGGCGCGAGGATCGACTCCATCACCTCCCGGTCGGCGTCGGTGGGCAACGGCATCTCGGCCAGCAGGGTCGGATCGTTCCACCGGGGAGCGTGGAGACCAGCAGTCGCCACGGCCACCGCCTCGGCCTGCGCGGGTGTGCAGCCGGCGATCTGATCGCCCTGCACGGCTGCGCCCATGTCCTCCAGCAAGAGTACGAACTCGGTGCCGCGATCGGAGATGGTCGCGCCGAAGCAGTCGGGCATCGGCACCGTGAACGACGCGGCGAGGTCGCGATAGAAGCGCACCTCGTTGCGGAACACCCCCGATCCGAACTCGCGCTGGTCCAGTGACCCGGTCGCGAGCTTCGCGATCATGGTGTCGGGCAACGACGCTGGGCTGTCGTGCCCGAGGTGAAGGCGGTAGGAACCGGCCATCTGACCGGTTCCCACGGGTTCGGCACCCACCGACTCGATGCTGACGTCGTGACCGTGCGAAGCGAGGAACGCGGTCAACCACGTCGGGGTGAGTTCGTCTATGCAAGTCGGGATTCCGACGGTGTCCGGCACGGGCACGCCCTTTCGATCGAGCTGCGTGGGTCGGGCCGATGTGACCGGGCTCACCCAGCCCGCTGATCGGACACTACCGAGGAAATGGACTGGTGTCCAGGGAACCGACGCGGCGGTGTGCAGCGGTGCGGGTCCGGCCGCGCAGGGCGACCTCGCGATCAGCAAATCCATTCCGCCACACGAAGGATGGCCGTCGGCTAGGCTGCGCGGAGACGCGGCGGCCGGACTCGTGGCCGCCGGGACGAGGAGAGCGCGAGTGAGTACCAGACTCGACGGGAAGGTCGCACTCGTGACGGGCGCGGCACGGGGCCAGGGACGCAGCCACGCCGTGCGGATGGCCGAGCAGGGTGCCGACATCATCGCCGTCGACATCTGCGATCAGATCACGACGGTCAATTACGCGATGAGTACCCCGGACGACCTGCAGCAGACCGCGAAGATGGTCGACGCGACGGACAGTCGGGTGATCGCGAAGATCGCCGACGTCCGAAGCCGGGACGCCCTGCAGGCCGCGATCGACGACGCGGTGGCGCAGTTCGGCAGACTCGACATCGTCGTGGCCAACGCCGGTATCAGCCCGCTCGGGCCCGAGAGTCCCTCGGTCACCTGGCTGAACACGGTGTCGGTGAATCTCGGTGGGGTGATCAACACCCTCGAGTTGTCTCTGCCGCACCTCGAAGCGGGTGCATCGATCGTCTGCATCGGTTCGATGGCCGCGTTCATGCCGTCGTTCGAGTCCGCGCAGGCCGGGCCGGGTGCAGGCGGTTACGGCCACTCGAAACGAGCGGTGGCGCGACTCGTCAACGACCTCGCCCGGCACCTGGCGCCGAAAGGTATTCGCGTCAACGCGATTCATCCCGGCAACGTCGACACCGCGATGGTGCATCACGACGAGATCTACCGGCTGTTCCGACCCGATCTCGAGAAGCCGGTCTATGACGACGTCAAGGACGTCTTCGCGTCGTTGCACGCGATGCCGGTGGACCTGCTCGCGCCGGAGGATGTCACCGAGGCGGTCCTCTACCTGGTGTCCGATGCTGCCCGGTACGTGACCGGTCAACAGCTCCGGGTCGAGGCGGGCGCGTTGCTGAACTCGGTGCCACCCGGCGTGCCCGACTGACGGTCACTGAACCGGTGGTCCCGCAACCGAACCCGGGTTCACTGGCAGAGCCGGCAAGGCGGGTCGTATCGACCGGTACGCCGTCAGCACCGACAACAGTTCCGACGGCGCGGCGCCGTGCATGATGACCGAGTCGACTCCCAGGTCGAACTGGCGCGCCACGGCGGCCGCGCACTGTTCGGCACTGCCGACCGCGCTGTCGGCGACCCACGACGCCGGGATGACCTCGGCGAGCCGGGCCAGTTCGTCGGCCGTGGCGGTGGCGTCGATGGGTCCGCGGGCGCCGGCGAAAGCCGGACTGTCTCTGATTCGTTCGAGATCATCTCCACGCCATCCGTTGGCACGCATCAGGACGTCCGGATACCCCTGGAGATAGGTCGCGAGCCGCCCGTACAGACGTCGCAACCGGTCGTCATCATCGAGATGGTCGGGCACGGTGGCCAGTACCGACCAGATGCGCACCGAAGCGGGGTCCCGACCGGCCTCGGCGGCCGCCGCTCGGACGGTCTCGACCGCGGCGATGGTGGCCTCGTCGGAGAAGAACGTGTGCAGGACGACACCGTCGGCGATGCGCCCGGCAAGACGTAAGGTGTTGGGCGACATCGTCACGAGCAGGATGGGGACCGGTGGAACCGCGACACCGAGGTTGAGGTAGTCGTAGGTGCCGAGCGGGCCGTCGTGGCCCAGGATCATCTCGCCGCGCCAGAGGGTGCGCAACACTGAGGCGGCGTCCGTGAGCTGGGCGCTCGTGACATCGGGAACCCCGAGAACCTGCCACTGTGCGGCGAATCCACGACCGAGGCCGAGCGCGAAGCGACCACCCGTCATGGTCGACAACGTGGCGGCCATGGACGCGGTGATGATGGGGTGACGGGTGTTGTGGTTGGTCGCGGCCGTGGCGACGCCCATGCGGCGGCTCGCCGCCGCGAGACCGCCCGCGAGCACGGCCGCGTCCTTCACGTTGAACCGCTCCGAGACGAAGGCGGCACCGAAGCCCGCGCGGTCGGCGAGCCGCGCCTCGTCGGCGAGTTCGGTGGGATCGACCGGATGGCGCGAGAGTGCGTAGTAGCCGATCTCCGGAAGCGTTTGCTGCGGGACGGATTCCGGTGTCGGTATGGTGGCCGCGGTCGAGGTCATGCCTGTGCGGCGACGGCTTGTCGATACACGCGGGACCGGGGCTCGCGCACCCAGAGTGTGCCCGTGCCGGGGACGGCGCCCTCGGATTTCAGGGTGCGCTTGAGGATCTTGTTCGTCGCGGTCGTGGGCAGGTCGTCCTCGATCCGGACATACATCGGCCACGCTTTCGGCGACAGGTCGGCCTGTGCGGCAAGCTGTTCGGCGAAGGACTCCGGGGTCAGCTCGACGCCGTCCTGCAGGACAACGGCGGCCATCACCGCATCGCCGACGTGGTCGTCCGGAACGGCATACACGGCAACGCGATTGATCTCGGGAACGCGCAACAGCACCCGTTCGATCGGTCCGGCGGCGAGGTTCTCGCCGTCGACGCGCATCCAGTCGCCGGTCCGGCCGGCGAGGTAGATCCAGTCGTCGGCGTCCTTGTACGCGAGGTCGCCCGACCAGTACATCCCGTGGCGGAGACGCTCGCTGGTGGCGTCGGAATCGTTGTAGTAGCCCATGAACATCCCGCCGCCCTCGATGTTCACCAGCTCGCCGATCGCGTCGTCGGCATTGATAAGCGCTCCGCTGGAATCGAATTCGGCACGCGGGCATTCGGTCAGCGTCGACGAGTTGTACACGGCGACGTTCGGGAAACCCTTGCCGATCGAACCGTGCGGCGTGCCGGGCTCACGGGTGATGATGATCGCCAGCTCGGTGGAACCGAAGCCGTCCCAGACGGTGCAACCGAACCGGCGCGAGAAATCGTCGATGTCGCGGTCGGTGGCCTCGTTGCCGAACGCCACCCGGAGCGGATTGTCGGCGTCGTCGGGCCTCTCCTCGGTGGCCAGGATGTAGGCGAGCGGTTTGCCCACGTAGTTCATGTACGTCGCGTTGTAGCGGCGGATGTCGGCCAGGAAGGTCGAGGCGGAGAACTTGGCGGGCGCGATCGCGGCACCGCCGCACAGTGCGACGCAGTAACCCCCCATGAGCGCGGCACTGTGGAACAGGGGCATCGACAGGTAGCAGACGTCGCCGGGGCCGATGTCGTATTTGTCGGCGAGCACCGGACCCGCGAACGGCATCATCATGTGCGCGAACTGGACCGGCTTGGGGTTTCCACTGGTCCCCGAGGTGAAGATCAGCATGAACGTGTCCATCGCCCCGGGTACCGAGTGCGGACTCAACTCCGCGGCGCCGGAGAGCATTTCGGCCCACTGCGGAGTGGAGGTGTCCAGCACCGTCACGCCGGGTAGCTCCAAGCCATCGAGGAGAGGGCAGTGCTCGGCGTCGGTGAGCAGGATCTGACAGTCCGCGCGCAGGATGTCGGCGGCGAGGCCCTCACCTCGGCGGGTGTTGTTGATCCCTGCCGTCACGTAACCGCCCAGCGCGCCGGCGGCCAGGGCGACCAGCATGTCCGGCGTGTTCCCGAGCAGCACGCCCACATGCAGCGGGCGCTCGGTGTCGGCGATGCCGAGAATCGCCGACGCGGCGCGTTCGGCGTCGCGAATGTACTCGCGCCACGTCCATTGCCGACCCTCGTAGGTGATCGCGAGGTTGTCGTCGTCGGCGCGTGCCTGCAGGAGCTGGGTGACTGTCTCGGCCATGCGGCAAATCTAGAACGTGTTCACCGCACGTGTATACAGATTTGCAGAATTGTCTACTGCGGTACCGGAGGGGGTCGCCGTGACCTTTGAAAGAACACTCGTGAGCGTCTGATCTCCATGCTCCCTGAGGTGCGAGCGAAGCGAGCCACGAAGGGTGTAACAACGTGTCTCGCCAGCCCTTCGAGGCAGTGAGAATGGGTGTGGTGGTTGTCCGGGGTGAGGTCTGACCTGCTTCGAGGCTGACCTTGTGTCATGGACGAGATCTGTCGACCTCATTCCGCGGGCGATCACCGCAGTAAACGACCTTGGGAGACCGGGGCGGGTGTGACCTAATAAGGGCCGTGTTCGGGCGTGAGCCCGTGACTCCTCACTGTCGTGTCCACCCGCCCCGGCGAGGTCATCCAACACCGCAGTGAAGGAGACATCGCCAGAATGACCGAGACCGCAGTGGATATGCAAGTGGTCGTACTCGGAGTCGACACCCACCAACAAACCCATCACGCAGCGATCATCGACACCCTCGGCCAGCCATTGGCCGATCAGGAATTCTCGGCCACCGCCGACGGCTACCGGCAGCTGCTGGCGTGGGCCCGCACCCACGGCCGCCTCGAGCAGGCCGGGGTCGAATCCAGTGCCTCCTACGGTGCCGGACTCGCCCGGGAGTTGACCGCGGCTGGTGTCGAGGTGATCGAGGTCAACGCTCCGGATGTGCGGGCCCGCCGAGCCCAGGGCAAGTCCGATCAACTCGATGCCTACGCCGCAGCGATGGCGGTGCTCACCGGGCGGGCCAGCGGCCACGCCAAAGACACCTCAGGTGTCACCGAATCGATCCGAATGCTTTACGTGGCAAGGAGAATGGCGGTCGATCACCGCACCCAACTCGGTGACCAGCTGCGTGATCTGTGCACCACCGCGCCCGATGAGTTCGCTGATCAACTCAAAGCCCGCACCACCACCCCGCAACGACTCGCCTTGGTCGAATCGTTGACGGCCCCGGCGTCGTTGACCGACCCGCGTGCGGCGTTCGTGTTCACCGCGAAGTCCATCACGCAGCGGTATCGGCAGACTCACCGGGAGGTCACCACGTTGACCCGGGAACTGAAGACGTTGCTGAAGTCGTTGGTGCCGACGGTGCTGGCGCTCCCTCAGGTCGGTCCGATCACTGCCGCGCGGTTGCTGATCACGATCGGGCAGAACGCGCAGCGGATGCGTACCGAAGCGACGTTCGCCAAGCTCGTCGGTGTCGCGCCGTTGCCGGCCTCCTCTGGCAAAACCGTGCGTCACCGCCTCAACCGTGGCGGTGACCGTGGCGCCAACAGCGCGCTGCACATGATCGTCGTCGGACGCATCAAATCCCACGCCCCCACCCGCGCCTACCTCACCCGCCGCGAGAACGAGAAAACGAAGAAAGAAATCATCCGATGCCTCAAACGCTACGTCGCCCGCGAACTCTACAAAGCCTTCACCACCGACCTCGGAGCGCTTGACAATCTATAGGACCATCTCGTCGCTTGCGCTCCTCACACCTCAGCCTGGATCCGTGGATGGGTGCGGGGTGTCGATGACAAGAAAATGCCCTCTGAGCTGGAATGATTGGTGGTGTTGAGACAACAAAACAAACCAGTCAAAAGGCATTTTCAGTGAAAGTATCGCACACGTTCTCCGCCGAGTCCGCGGTCTTCGACGACAACCTGGTGTCGCACGCCGGGCTGGTACCGGTCATGGCGGTGGCTGAGTCGACCGGGTTGGCGTCCCTGCTGGGCGAACGGGTCGATCTCGGCACCACCCAGGTCGCCTCCGCTGGGGCCAACCTCGAGGCGAAACTGTTGACCGTGATCGCCGGATTGTGTTGCGGCGCTGACAGTATCGACGACCTCGGAAGGGTCCGCAGTGGTGGGCACACCCGCCTGTTCGACCGCGTGTACGCCCCAGCCACGATCGGACAAACGCTGCGCGAGTTCACCCCCGGACATGCCCGGCAACTCAACGCGGTGATGACCCACACATTGCCGGCGATGTGCGCCACGGCGGGTCTGCTGCCCACCGACGGGTCCCAGGTATTTGTCGACATTGACTCACTACTACGCCCGGTCTACGGCTACCAGAAAGAAGGCGGCTCCTACGGGCACGCCAAAATCGCCGGGCGTGAACTCCTGCGCAAAGGGTTGTCCCCGCAGGTCACCACTCTGTCCGCAGCCGGGCATGCCCCGGTGATCGCCAACGCCTGGCTACGCGCCGGGCGCACCGCTTCTGGGAACGGGGCAGCGAGAATGATCGCTGAAACCCTGACCACCGCACGCCGGTGTGGGGCGAGCGGGGAGATCACCGTGCGCGGCGACGCCGCCTATGGCACCGCTGCGGTGATGCGTACCTGTCAACGCCTCGGAGCGACGTTCTCGCTGGTCTTACGCACCAATACCGCGATCACCCGCGCCATCACCGCGATCGGAGACGACGCCTGGACCCCGGTGCACTATCCCGGGGCGGTCACCGACCCCGACACCGGCGAACTGATCTCTGACGCCGAAGTCGCCGAAACCACCTACACCGTGCAACCGGACTCCGCCCAGCCGGTCACCGCGCGACTGATCGTGCGTCGGGTCACAGCCCACCACCCCGCCGGCACCGACACGTTGATGCCCGCGTGGCGGTACCACTCGTTTTTCACCAACACCACCGACGACACCGTCACCGCCGACCTCATCCACCGCCGCCACGCCATCATCGAAACCGTGTTCGCCGACCTCATCGACGGACCACTGGCGCATCTGCCCTCCGGACGGTTCGGCGCCAACGCCGCCTGGCTGGCCCTGACCGCGATCAGCCACAACCTGATGCGCACCCTCGCCGCACTCACCAACACCCCCACACTGCGAGCCGCGCGGGGCGCTACGCTGCGCCGCACCCTCATCGCGATACCCGCCCGACTAGCCCGACCAGCACGAACACCGGTGCTGCACCTACCCCGACACTGGCCCACCCAACACGCCTTCACCACCCTGTGGGCCGCGGCCAACACCACCTGACCTGACGTCGCCACCCGCCCACCCACGACCAAGGAACCCCAGTGAAAAGGCTGACACAGGTCAGCGAATACCACACGCCCACAACACAATCAGGCGATCACGCGCCCCAACCCCACCCCACCTGAACTCCTTCCACGGATCCAGGCTCAGGGAGCACGGGTTACGGGCTTCTTTCAGATCAGGGAGCAGGGTGGGTGGCTCGCGCCCTCCCGCTCAGCGGAGTGGGTGTGGTCGGCTCGGCGTCAGCGCGTGAACGATCCGCTGCCCGGGACGACCGTGAAGGTCTGGTCGCCCTGGCCGAGGATCGTCGTGGTGAACTCGACCGATCCCGCTCCGGTCGCAACGGCGACCCCGTCGGACGGACGTCCGTCCGCACATGCGGCGAAGACCTCGTCGCCGGATGCGCCGGTCGAGGTGTTCTTCCAGGTGATCCCGACGCGCGCATCCTTCAGGTTGGTGGCGCAGGACTCGGTGGGCGTCGTGTTGAGCGTGATCAGCGTGACCCCGGGTTCGGTGGCCGAGGCGAGGATGCTCGCCACGAAACCGCCCGAGATGCCGTTCGCGCCGACGGTGACTCCGGCGTTGGGGACCTGCTCCACGCTGAGGGGTCGTTCCGCGGGTGCGGCGAAGGCGGTGCCTGCTCCTACGCCGAACGCTCCCACTGCCGCAATCGCCCCGATCGTCGCCACAGTTGTGCGTCGCATCTGTCTCTCCCGTCACTTTGGACACGTACGCAGCCAGACTACGGGAGTGAGATTGGACTCTCCAATGCGAGATCGGCGGTACATCGCTGATAGAAGGGATTTCATGAGCCAGCCGCACGATCCCCTGTCCGCGTTCCACCTCGGCGACATCTCGGTGTCGGAGTCGGGGGTGCGGGCCTCGCAGCGGCTGTGCCCGCGGTTCGCCGACCATCGCGGCGTGATCGAGTTGCCGGCGTTCGCCGTGCTGTTCGATCACTGCGGTGGTATCCCGTTCCATCGCATCCACGACGACCCCGCCGCGGCGACCCTCCAGGCACGCCTGACGATGTCCACGCACGGTCGCGCAGAAGTGGGCGACCTGGTCGCCGCACGGGCCGAGGTGGTCATGCACGACGACGACTGGGGCTCGACGTCGGTCGAGATCCGCACCGGTACCGGGGACCTGTGCTGCGTCGGGACCGCGCGCAACGTCCGTGTCGGCCGTGCCCCGACCGGCGCCACCCCGTCCGCCGAGATCGGCCACGCGACACCGCAATGCAGCGACGATGGCGGGTCCGTCCTGCCCGAGCCCATACCCGCCGCGCTGTCCGGGCGGGCCGTGGTCGAGGAGATCGCGTCGAAGATGCGGGAACCCGGCCCGCTCACCGACATGCTCAACGGCCGCGTCGAGGTGATCGACGGCACCACCGACCGTGAGTCCGGCATCCGCTTTCGCAGCGCCACCGAGCCGTGGATGGGCAACATGTTCGGCACCATGCACGGCGGGGTCATCGCCACCATCGCCGGCCAGGCGGCATCGTTCGCCGGGCATCTGCATGCCGGTGCCGGGCAGGAGTACTCGATCGGGGACATGGCGATCGGTTTCTACCGTTCACCTGCTGTCGACGGCAGTGAAGTGGTGGTCGAGGTGACGCCGATCAAGCTCGGCCGCCGCATCTCGTCCTTCGAGGCGACGATGACCTCCTACGACGACGTCCTGCTGAGCCGAGCCACGGTCGACATCCACTACCGCTGACCGCAGTTGGGTCGTCAGCCGGCCGAGCTGCGTCGACCGAGCGTAGGGAGGTCGCTGCGTCCGTCGAGGTCGCTTCTTGCGGTCGGGTCGCCGAGTGGCTTCGACTCGGCGCCTCGACCTCGACGCGCTCCTTCGTCGCTTGGTCGGCCCGGCGGCTGCGCTCGGTGCCGGCTCAACCAGCGGTGGGGGCGCGGGTTGTCGAGTGGCTTCGACTCGGCGCCTCGCTGCGCTCGGTGCCGGCTCAACCAGCGGTGGGGCTCGGCCGGCTCATAGCTCCTATGTCAAGCGGCGGCGGGTGTTGGGTTGTCGGCTTTGCGGGTGCGGGCGTGGTGGTCGGTGGTGAGGTGGTTGTAGACGACGCGGGCGAGGCGGCGTTTGAGGCAGCGCATCGCCTCGCGAGGGGTCTTGTTTTCGGCCTTCTTCTTCTCGTAATAGGCGTGGCCGAGGGTGTCGGGCATGCGTGCCTGGGTCAGCGCGATGCGGTGGATCGCGGCATTGATCTGGCGGTTGCCCGACCGGGTGAGTCGATGGCGTCCGGGGTTGGCCGACCACACCGGCACTGGGGCGATTCCCGCGTGGCGGGCGAACTGGGCCTCCCCGGGGAAGCGGGTGATGTCGGCGGATTCGCCGAGGAGTTTCGCGGCGCTGAGCGCGCCACAGCCGGGCATCGCCAACAGGGTGGGCACCGCGTCGGAAACCTTCTTGGTGATCTCCTTTTCGACCTCATTGATCTCCACGGTCAGGTCGTAGATGGCGGCGACTTCCTTGCCTGCCAGGCGGGCATCGACACTGCTGTGAGGCTCCAGCCAGGTTTGCAGCGCTTTCTGATGCTTCTTCGCCGTCAACCCACCCTTTTTGATGTGGTACTCGGGATCGAGTTGATGCACCCGCCACAACACCCGGTTGATCTTCGAGGTTCGTTCGCGCACAAGGCAATCCCGATAGTCCACGAGAGCTTTCATCTCGTAGGACACGGCATCGTGAGACGCCACCGGAAGGTCGGGTTCGCGTGCAGCGGCCCGAGCCACAGCCAACGCGTCGATCGGATCGGACTTGCCGCGTTCACGTCCGGTACGCCGATGTTCGGCCATCAAGTGCGGCGCTACCCGCACCACCTTCTGATCGGCGCCCAGCAGGTCGCGTTCGAGCCGGGCCGACATGTTGCGGCAGTCCTCGATGGCCCACAACACCTCGGTACCGAAACGAGCGTGAGCCCACTGCATGGCTGTGCGGTGACCGGCCGTCGTGGCCGGCACCACCGTGGATCCGAGTTGTTTGCCGACAGCGTCGACCGCGACGAAGGTGTGCGTGCGCTTGTGCACATCGGCACCGATAACGATCATGGAAGATGCCTTCCTGTCAGAGTGGAGTGGCGACAGTCGGGCCGGTCGGCGGACACATCTCAGTCGGGGCGATGCCACGCTCCTATCAAGTCACGCCGGCCGGTCCTGACACACCAGGCATCGGCACAATGAGCCAACACCAGCCCAATACAGCCAGGGGCGGTAACCAGCGGTAGAGCCAGATGCCTGATGGTCAGAACCCAACCACCACCGAAGTGGCTAGACAACCCTGACACTGAAACCGGCGGTGTTGCTTATCAAAACAATCAAGCGCGCTTGATTCTTCTGATGCCGTGTGTGAGGGTGATCGCATGCCTGAGGGACAAGCAGCCGTGATCGCCGTCGTCGCCGACCTCGAAGCCGAATCCGCGCAGCTCGACACCCTCGTCGCGGGTCTCGACGATGCGGGCTGGGTCACCGCCACGCCGGCGCCGGGGTGGACGATCGCGCACCAGATCGCGCATCTGGCGTGGACCGACGAGGTGGCGGCGATCGCGGCCACCGACGCGGACCGGTTCGGCGCACTGCTCTCCGAAGCGGCGAACGGTGCGGCGACCTACGTCGACGACGCCGCCGAAGCGGGTTCCGCCGCGCCGGCCGACGAGATCCTGGCCGGGTGGCGGGCGGCGCGCGACCGTCTCGCCGACGCGCTGCGCGAGGTGCCGGCCGGCGTCAAGATCCCGTGGTTCGGGCCACCGATGTCCGCGGCGTCGATGGCGACCGCGCGCCTGATGGAGACATGGGCGCACGGCCTCGATGTCGCCGACGCCCTCGGTGTTCCCGTCGTGCCGACCGATCGGATCCGCAGCGTCGCCCACATCGGTGTCCGCACACGCGACTTCGCCTACATCGTCAACGGCCGTACGCCGCCGGCCGAGCCGTTCCACTACGCGCTCACCGCGCCGTCGGGCGAGATCTGGACCTGGGGCCCGGACGACGCGTCGAACAGCGTGCGCGGGCCGGCCCTCGACTTCTGCTTCCTGGTGACCCAGCGACGCGCACTCGCCGACCTCGCACTCGAGCTCATCGGACCCGACGCGGTCGAATGGTCGGGTATCGCACAGTGTTTCGCAGGTCCGCCCGGGCCGGGTCGCGAACCGCGGGCGAGCTGAGACGCCCGTCGTCGTCACCGTCCGCCGCTGACGTCCACCGCCCCCTTACGCCGCCGAATCGTCCGATCGCAGCAGCACGCAGTCGCACGCAGTCCGACAGGAGAACACGATGCCCATCGCCAGTCCGATCTGGGAGACGCCCGAACGCCTCGAATTGCGTTCCACCGTGCGCCGATTCGTCGACAAACACATCCTCCCGTTCCAGGACGACTGGGAGCGCGAGGGTGCCATCCCCCGTGAACTGCACATCGAGGCGGCCAAACTGGGTCTGTTCGGGCTCGGGGTCCCCGAGGAGGTGGGTGGCTCCGGCGGTGATCTGATCGACAGTACGATCCTCGGCGAAGAACTGCATTACGCCGGCGCGGCCGGTGGCGTCTTCGCGTCGCTGTTCACCCACGGCATCGCCCTGCCGCATCTGATCGCCGCCGGCGACCCCGACCAGATCGACCGGTGGGTGCGGCCCACGCTCGCGGGCGAGAAGATCGGGAGCCTGGCGATCACCGAACCCGGCGGCGGAAGCGACGTCGGCCACCTGACGACGAAGGCCGAGCGCGACGGGGACCACTACGTCGTCAACGGTTCCAAGACCTTCATCACCTCCGCGGTCCGCGCCGACTTCGTCGTCGTCGCCGTCCGCACCGGAGGACCGGGAGCCGCGGGCGTCTCACTGCTCGTCGTCGAAAAGGGCACACCCGGCTTCGAGGTCACGCGGAAGCTGGACAAGATGGGGTGGCGCAGTTCCGACACCGCGGAACTGTCCTTCGTCGATGCGCGGGTGCCGGTCACCAACCTGGTCGGGCCCGAGAACTCCGGATTCGCGCAGATAGCAACTGCTTTCGTCACCGAACGGTCCGGTCTGGCGGTGCAGGCGTACGCCAGTGCGCAACGCTGCCTCGATCTCACCCTGCAGTGGGCGCGCGACCGTGAGACCTTCGGCAAACCGATCATCGCCCGGCAGTCGGTGCAGGACACGCTGATCGAGATGGCGCGCCGCATCGACATCGCCCGCACCTACACGCGGGCCCTCGTCGAACGGAAGGTCAGCTCCACCGACGACCTCATCGCCGAGGTGTGCTTCGCCAAGAACACCGCGGTCGAGGCGGGGGAGTGGGTGGCCAACAAAGCCGTTCAGCTGCACGGCGGCCTCGGTTACATGACCGGCACCGAGGTCGAACGGCAATACCGCGACATGCGCATCATCGGGATCGGTGGCGGCACCACCGAGATCCTCAACGGACTGGCCGCCAAACGGCTCGGTTACCAGGCCTGACCGGCCGCCGAAACCGTCCGCCGCCGAACCACATCGAAGACCGAGACAGGGAGCATCGACATGACCGTGGACACCAATCCGTTCGTGGAGACCACCGAACGCGCCGAGCTGCGCGCGGCGGTCGCCGGACTCGCCGCGAAGTACGGACAGGAGTACTTCCGTGAGTGCGCGCGCACCGGCCGCAAGACCGACGAGTTGTGGGCCGAGGCGGGCAAGCTCGGCTTCATCGGGGTCAATCTCCCCGAGGAGTACGGCGGCGGCGGTGCCGGTATGTACGAGCTCGCCATCGTGATGGAGGAGATCGCCGCGTCGGGCACCGGACTGCTGATGCTCGTCGTCTCACCGGCCATCTGCGGCAACGTCATCGCGCGTTTCGGCACCGATGAGCAGAAGCAGCGGTGGCTGCCGGGTCTCGCCGACGGGTCGATCACGATGGCGTTCGGTATCACCGAACCCGATGCCGGCTCCAATTCCCACCAGATCACCACCACGGCCCGTCGGGACGGCTCGGACTGGTTGCTCACCGGCCAGAAGGTCTACATCTCCGGCGTCGACCAGGCGCAGGCCGTGTTGATCGTCGCCCGCACCGAAGACGCGAAGACCGGCAACCTCAAGCCCGCGCTCTTCATCGTCCCCACCGACTCCGAGAACTTCTCGTACACGATGATCGACATGGAACTGCAGAACCCCGAGAAGCAGTTCCAGCTCTTCCTCGACGATGTGCGATTGCCCGCCGACGCGCTCGTCGGCTCCGAGGACGCTGCCCTGAGTCAACTGTTCGCCGGGCTCAATCCGGAACGCATCATGGCCGCGGCGTCGGCCGTCGGGATGGGCCGGTTCGCGCTCGACAAGGCGGTGTCGTACGTGAAGGAGCGCACGGTGTGGAAGACGCCGATCGGTGCGCACCAGGCGATCGCGCACCCGCTCGCCCAGGGCAAGGTCGAGCTCGAGATGGCCAAGCTGATGATGCAGAAGGCCGCGACCCTCTACGACGCCGGCGACGACTGGGGCGCCGCCGAGCCGGCCAACATGGCGAAGTACGCGGCCGCGGAGGCCTGTGTGAAGGTCGTCGACCAGGCCGTGCACTCCCTGGGCGGCAACGGTCTGACCACCGAGTACGGACTGGCGCCGATGCTGAGCCTCGCCCGGATCGCCCGCATCGCCCCGGTGAGCCGGGAGATGATCCTCAACTTCGTCGCGCAGACCAGCCTCGGGCTGCCGAAGTCCTACTGAGGCTCGCGGTGACCACGTCGTCGGCGAACACCCGCTCCCCGCAACAGGAACGCTCGCGGTTGACCCGCGAGCGCCTGTTGCGGTCCACGGTCGACGCGCTGGCCGCGGACGGCTGGGCCGCCGCGACCGTGGCCGCGGTCGCCGAACGTGCCGGCGTGTCCCGCGGTGCGGCGCAACATCACTTCCCGACGCGCGAAGCCCTCATCACCGCGGCACTCGAGCAGGTCTTCGAGGACATGACCCGCGCTGCCGTCGGGGATCCGCACGCATCGCCGGAGGCGGCCGACGAAGTGACCCCGGACCGGGTCATCCGCGCCGTTCAGCGGGCCGTCGACGTCTACACCGGCACCGAATTCAAGGCAGCACTCCAGGTCTGGGCCGCCGCCGCGTCCGACCCGGCGCTGCGGCGGCTCATCCTGCCACTCGAAGCGAAGTTCGCCCGCGCGGCCCATCAGCGGACGATGGCCGCGATGGGGGTGGCCCCGGACGACGAGACCGGTTACCGGCTGGTGCAGGCGACTCTGGACATGGCGCGCGGACTCGGCCTGGCGGACACGCTGTCCGATGACTCCGCCCGGCGTGCGCTGGTCGTCGACACCTGGTCGGCGCAGCTCGTCGCGGCGTTCGGGAGCGCGCCCGCGGACCCGCCGGACGCGGACTAACCGCGTTCGGCGGCGGGGTGTCCGGGTTCCGGCGCATCGGGTCGCCGACCGCGGGTGCCGACCCAGTAGACGCCGAACGACATGAAGGCCATGCCGACGAACACGACCATGAGCGAGATCGTCATCGACAGATAACCCTGCCCGCGCGGATCGATGAACGGGTAGGGATACCAGTCCGCGAACGGCCCGCGGATCAAGGTGTAGACGCCGTACACGAGCGGGATCGTCAGCCAGGACAGCCACGCCCGCTCGGGGAGTCGCCGGGCGCGCACCACGATCCAGTCCAGGAGCATCACCAGCGGGATGACGCGATGCAGCACGTCGTTCACCCAGGCGTAGGTGACATCGACGTCGATGCCCTGCAGCAGAAGCGCATAGACGATCCCGGTGATGACCATGCAGGTGGTCGCCGCCCCGCGGCACCACTCCCAGGCCGGGCTTGCCGGGGCCAGCAGTCCGCCGACGAGCAGGATGAGCGCGGCGAAGATATTGCTCAGCACCGTGAAGTAGCTGAAGAAGTTCGCGAGCGTGAAGCCGGCGTCGCCGTAGCGCAGCACCGCCTGATACACGAGCGCGGTGACGCCCAGGGCGGCAAAGGCGATGCGGAGCAGTCGTATCCACCAGGTCGCGGTCACACGTGTGATTCAAGCACCTCGTGCGGGCGCGGACCGGGAAGTCCGCCCGGCGACGTGGGTGGCCGGTTCGCCCGAGGGAGACGGCACCTCGGGCGAACCGACCGGGTATTCACTCCGCGTGGATGATGACCCCGCGGATGTTCTTGCCGTCCCGCAGATCCTGGTATCCCTCGTTGACCTGGTCGAGGGTGTAGGTCTGCGTGACCAGTTCGTCGAGCTTGAGCTGCCCCGCGTCGTACAGGCGCAGCAGTTTGACGATGTCGTACTGCGGATTGGCCGAGCCGAACAGACTGCCCTTGATGGTTTTCTGGTTCAGGGTCAGATCGGTTCCGGAGACCTGCACGGTCAGCTTCGTCGGATCGGCAAGACCGGTGATGACGACCGTCCCGCCCTTGCCCACGACGGCGGTCGCGTTGGCCACGACCTCCGCGTCGACCGTGCCGACGAGGATGAGGGCCTGGTCGGCACCCTGCCCCCAGGTCAGTTCGTTGACCTTCTCCGCGGCCTCGGCGGCGTCGGCGAAGGCATGTGTTGCACCGAATTTGAGCGCCGTGTCGCGCTTGAGCGCGACCGGGTCGACCACCACGACGTATTTGGCCCCGGCCGACACCGCGCCCTGCACCGCGTTGATGCCCAGGCCGCCGATGCCGTAGATCACCACGGTGTCGCCGGCACGTACGCCGCCCGCGTACACCGAGGTGCCCCAGCCCGAGGGCACGCCGCAACCGACGAGCACTGCCTTGTCGAGCGGCAACCACTCGTCGACCTTGACGACCGAGTGCTGCGAGATCGTCGCGCGTTCGGCGAACGTGCCGAGCATGCACATGGCTCCGAAATCGTCACCGCCACCGTGGAATCGGAATGTGCCATCGGGCATCGATCCCTCGAGGATGGTGGCGCCCATGTCGCAGAGGTTCTGCCGGCCGGTGGAGCAGTAGCGGCAGGTGCCGCAGTTCGGGATGAAGCTGCAGACCACGTGGTCGCCGGGCTTGACCTTGGTGACGCCCGGGCCGACCGCCTCGATGATCCCCGAACCCTCGTGGCCGCCCACGATGGGATAGCGGGGCGGGAGGTCGCCGTCGGTCAGGTGAAGGTCGGAGTGGCACAGGCCGGCCGCGGTGTACTTGATCAGCACTTCGCCTTCGCGGGGCTCGTCGAGGTCGAGTTCGACGATCTCGAACGGCTTTCCGGGTCCGGTGAGGACAGCTGCCTTGGTGGTGAGAGACATGAAATCGTGCTCCTTGGGTGTACTCGAGGGCGGATGGGGGTCAGAGCGAGATGTTGACGGCCTTGGTCTGGGTGTAGAGCTCGATGGCCGACGAGCCGAGTTCGCGCCCCCATCCCGACTGCTTGTAACCGCCGAACGGCATGGCGGTGTCGAAGCCGTTGTACTGGTTCACCCAGACCGAGCCGGCCTTGATCTGTCGAGCTGTCCGGTGCGCCTTGGACAGATCCGTGGTCCAGATGCCTGCTGCGAGACCGTAGATGGAGTCGTTGGCCGCGGCCGCGACCCCGGTGTCGGCATCGAAGGGCATGGCGGCGACGACGGGACCGAAGATCTCCTCCTGCACGATAGAGAAACTCGGGTCGACGTCGACGAAGACGGTCGGTTCGATGAAGAATCCCTCGTCGCCCCAACGCTTTCCGCCCGTCAGCGCCCGTGCGCCGTCGGCGAGGCCCGCTGCCAGGTAACCCGAGACGCGATCGAACTGCTCTTGGCTGACCAGCGGTCCGAGTTCGGTCGACGGGTCGAGGCCGGGTCCGATCTTGGCCTGCGAGGCCGCCTCCGCGACGGCCGCGGTGAAGTCGTCGAAGATCGGCCGCTCGACGAAGAGACGTGTTCCGGCGACACAGCACTGTCCGTGGTTGAACATCCAGGCCGCGACCGACCCGGCGACCGCCTTCTCGAAGTCGGCGTCGGCGAAGACGATGTTGGGGCTCTTGCCGCCGAGTTCCAGCGACACCTTCTTGAGGTTGCCCTTCGCGGCGTCGACGATCTTCTTGCCGACCTCCGTCGAGCCGGTGAACGCGATCTTGTCGACGTCGTCGTGCGCGGCGAGCGCCGCGCCGGCCTCGCCGTAACCGGTGACGATGTTGACCACGCCCGGTGGGAAGCCGGCCTCTTGGAACACCTCGCCGAGGAGCAGGGCCGTCAGCGGGGTCTGTTCGGCCGGCTTGAGGATGACGGTGTTGCCGGCCGCCAATGCGGGGGCCAGCTTGAACGCGGCCATCAGGAGCGGGAAGTTCCACGGCACGATCAGGCCGCAGACTCCGACCGGCTCGCGCAGGGTGTACGCGTGGAACTCGCCGCCGGGCACGAACGGCATCGAGACGTCGACCGTCGAGCCGGTGATCTTGGTGGCGAGGCCCGCGTTGTAGCGAAAGATGTCGGCCGACCAGTTGGTGTCGACCGCGGCGGCGATGGTGGCCGCCTTGCCGTTGTCGAGCGCCTCCAACTGGCCGAACTCCTCGGCGCGTTCGGTGAGGATGTCGCCGACCCGCCACAGCAGGCGTTCGCGTTCATTCGGCTTCATCCGGGTCCACGGGCCGTCGTCGAAGGCCTGGCGCGCGGCGCGGACCGCGCGGTCGATGTCGGCTGCGTCGCCGTGGGCGACCGAGGTGAGCGGACGCGCCGTCGCGGGATCGATGGTCTCGAAGGTGCGGCCCGAGGCCGACCACACCCAGTCACCGCCGATCAGCATCGGGCGGTCGGAGCCGATGAAATCACGGACCTTCGGGAGCAGCTCGGTGGCGACTGCGGTCATGGGTACCTCCTGGTGAAGCGCTCGACGCGGGGAGAGGCGAGCGGGCAGAGATGAGACGGTCGGGGGTGATCTGGGTCATAGCTGTGACCTGACTCATTTCTGCCACCTATCGGGGTGGTCGCCGTGTCCAGAAACTGAACAGTCCGCTTTGTCGTGAACGAATGACGTGAACAGGAGGTCGTGAAAGGCGAGTTGCGCGGCGTCGCTAGCGTGTCCGGGGGCAGCGATGGCTGCCTGTTCACGCAGAGAGGGAACCGATGGCAGCGCGCATGGCCGATCGTTTCAGCGGTGCGCTGCAGTCGTGGGGGCCGTCGGGGGCGTCCGTGCCGACGCGCGAGTCGGTGCGTGCCGGGGTCGGCTCGGCCCTGGGTCTCGGGCTCGTCGGACTCGTCCTCGCCACGTCCGGCGTCGACCTGAACGCGGGCCTGTTCCTGATCGCGCCGTTCGGGGCGTCGGCGGTCCTGCTGTTTGCCGCACCCAACAGTCCGCTCGCCCAGCCGTGGTCGGCGGTCGTCGGCAACACCGTGTCGGCGTTCGCCGCCGTGGCGGTGACACTGCTGGTCTCGCCGAGTCAGCTGCGCGTCCCGCTCGCGGTCGGTGCGGCGGTCGTGGCCATGGTGATCTGCCGGGCGGTGCATCCGCCGGGTGGTGCGGTCGCGATGACCGCCGGGCTCAGTCCGGACCTGGTCCACGCTCTCGGATTCCGGTTCGCCCTGGCTCCCGTCGCGGTCGGGACGATCGCGCTGGTCGCGCTCGCGGCGGTGTACGCACGCCTGACCGGACGCCGGTATCCGTACCGCCGGTTCGACGACGAGTCGTCGGCCACCGCACGGATCGGGCTGGACGAGGACGAGTTGACCGACATCCTCAACCGCTACAGCCAGTCCCTCAACCTCGGGGTCGCCGACCTCGCGCGGCTCATCGGGGCCGCCGAACTCCAGGTCGCCGGCCATCGCGCCGACCCTCTCGTCACCGGTGACGTCATGTCCCGGGACCTCGTGACGGTGGGACCGGACTCGACCCTCACCGAACTGGCGCAGATGTTCGACACCCACCGGTTCACCTCGCTGCCCGTGGTGACGCGCGGAGGCCGGTTCCTGGGTGTCGTCTTCCAGATCCATCTCGTCTCCCGGCTACGCGGAGGTGCGACACGACGTGGGTCGGACCGCAGGTTCGGCCGACTGCTGCGCCGTGACGGCAGCGTGCTGACCGCTGCCGACGTGATGGACACGACCTTGCCGATCGCGTCCCCCGACGCTCCGGTGACCGCGGTGCTCCCGATGCTCGCCGGCAGTGGCTGTGGCGCCGTGCCCGTGCTCGACGGGGATCTTCTGGTCGGCATCATCACGCAAACGGATCTCATCGCCGCTCTCGCGCGGCACACGCTGGCCGATCCGCTCGTCGACTGACGTCCGGAGCGGCAACATCGCGGTGTCTCCTAGATCCCGAGGGCTCGCATCCGCGCGTACAGCGTGGTGCGGCTGATCCCGAGGTCCCGCGCGGCGTGGACCTTGTTGCCGCCGGCACGGTCGAGTGCGTCGACGATCGCCGCGCGCTCGGCCTGCTCCCGTCCGGAGAGATGCGCCGCCCGGCTCGTCGTCCGATAGCCAGACGGCAGGTCGGTCGCCTCGATCACGCGTGCCATCCGATCCCGGCACGCTGCCGCAGCCTCCCGCAGGACCGCGATCAGCTCGGCGAAGTTGCCCGGCCAGTCCTGGCTGAGCAGGGCATCGGTCGCCGGGCCGGAGAGAGTGAGTTCCGGATCGATCTGACCGAGGACGCCGCTCGCGATGGCCGCCAGCTCGGAGCTGCGGTGACGTAGAGGCGCGGGGATCGACGCGCCGCGCACACCGCCCGAGCAGGGCGGCGACCGCGGGAGACGCCTGCGCACGAGGAAAGCTGACGAGGAGCAACGGAGAGGCCGCCGGCGTCGACGCCGTGGCGTGCGTGAGCAGCGCGATCGACCGGTCGTCGAGCAGATCCACGCCGTCGATCACGAGCGGGACGCCGGACGATCGAGCTCGGGTGAGGTCGGCGGCGACGTCCACCCGCCGGCCGTTGATCAGCGCGTCCGCGACGTCGACGACCACGGCCGCGGCCTCGGTGTCGAGCGCGTCGGTCCCCAGCGCTTCGGCGGCCAGTTCGAGGGCCAGCGTCGTGCGCCCGGTGCCCGGCTCACCGGATACGGCGACGGTCGTCGACGACGGCCGGACCGGGGTCGAGCGGGTCGGTGTCGGTGTGAGGAAGGGGCGGAAGCGGAACAGCGCGGCTCCGCGGGTACCGGCCACCGGTTCGACGGCGATCTCGACCTCGGCGCCCGAGACGAGTGTCAACGGCAGCGTCGTCGAACGCAGCGCCGGGTCGGTGGCGATCGCCCGCAGCGCGCCGATGTCGGTGGGGGAGAGCAGTTCGGCGGCCAGGGCATTGGTGAGCTGCAGGTCGTCGCCGATCGCGGCCACCGCGACGTCCCGGCGAGGGGCGGCGCGCTGGAAGGCGTCGAGCACGCGGCGCTGGTGCGCACGGGACCGGTCGAGCAACCGGTCGGCGAGGCGTGGAGGTCAGTTCGGATCGAACAGCTCGCTGTAAACAGGATCCGACGCTACTGTCCGAGGAGCCGATCCATTCGGGTCGACAAATGTCATACTGTACGACAACCTCACATCCAAGGTCGGGCACACAAGTGACGCACGTTACGTGGTCGTCATTAGCCCTCGAGAGGCGCGTCGGTACCGAATGGCCATTCACACCTCCTCGCTCAACCGGGTGCCGACCCCAACGACCCCCAGGTACAAATCTGGTTCATCTGCGTCACCGCCCGAGCATCGGCAGGAGAAGCAACTGTCCAACAGATAGTTGGACAAATGGATTTACGCAACGCGCTAGATTGAATTAACGCCCGCACCTCGTGCGTCTCCCTCTGCAGGGCCGGTATATTTTCAGCTAACAACTAACAGGGGGTACGTTCCAGTTGAGGCAGTTCGACCTAGGCAATATCTCCGCCACTGCGGTTTTGACGGCCAAGATGCGAGCTCTCGAGACCGATCGGCCGACGCGCCTCTTCTCAGATCCCCATGCAGCTTTACTCGTTCAGCACTCGGGGCTGGATTTGTCGTCACTAGAACTAAACCAGGTGACCGGCCAACGGTTGTTCGAATCCAACGTCGTCCGCACGCACTTTCTCGACGAGGCATTGCAGGCCGCGACCAGCCGCGGCATACGCCAGGTCGCTATCCTTGGTTCCGGTCTCGATTCTCGATCCGCTCGACTCGGTCTACCTACGGACTGCGTCGTGTACGAGGTAGACCAACTCGAGGTGATCACGTACAAGAAGAGAGTTTTCGCCGATCACGGTGTCACGGTCGACGTCGACTGGCGGCCGCGCGGAGGTGACCTCGAGGGCAACTGGCTTAACGAGCTGACGACTGTCGGGTTCGACCCGTCGATCCCGACTGCATGGATCATCGAGGGCGTTCTTTTTACCTCACTGAAGAGGTTGTTGCACAGCTTATCGAGACTGTCACCGAGCACAGCGCCACAGGTAGCGAACTCCTCGCAGTCCATTTCGGCGCCGGCGCGCTCATCGAAGCGCAGAGCCGCGAAATGGCTGCCGCAGCGGGCGACGCTGGCTACGGGTTCAAGTCGACAGTCACAGACCCCATTGCGTGGCTCGACGGCTACGGGTGGGACACCGACGCCCAGACGTTCAGTTCAGCTGCCCAACGTCTCGGACGAACAATCCCCTACGACATCGAAGAGGGTCCGGGGCGAGAGATCGCCTGGTTGATCAGCGCAGTCAAGAGACAGAGCGACCCGTCTTGATCTGAGTGGCAGCAGCGTTGGCCGCATCGGCGATCTCGACCTCCAGGGTTGTACGCCGACACGGGGTCTTTAGTTTAGCCGCCTTCCAGCACTCCCATCCGTTTGTCGGCACTTCCGCAGAACCCGGAAGGACGAAAACTGGGTACTGTGTCCGCGCTTCGATCCACACATCAGCGGAGCGCCTGAGAACTTGAAATCGTCTCCATCGGTGTGGGATACGGACAACTGGGTAGATCAGGATCGTTCCTGTCGCCGACAGCGCAATCAGCAGTACCAGCACCAGAGAGGCCGATTTGACGTGGTTTGAGTACCAGCCATCGTCTATGTTGAAATCGGTGAGCGATAGGTCGACGATCTTGTTGACGGTGTAAAGGCACACGAGCGAGGCCGCAGTGGCCCAGCCGAGCAAAGTCATCGCGAACGGTCCCCGGCGGACAACGTAGTACGCCCGGACAGCGAGTACAGCGTTGACTGCTCCGGCGAGGCCGATCGAACCTAGAAACACGAACCAGTACCCATAGACAGCGGGTGTGAAGGGGATGTTAGCGGTGATGCATGAGCTCGGGACGCTCGCAATCGGAGAACTGAGGTACGCAGTGGCCATTGCGGCAATGATGGCCGCCTGCCCACCGATCCAAGGGCGATAACGGATTTCGTGTCCAGTCAGCGACAACATTAGAGCCACCGCTGGCACCGCCGCACAGGCTGCCAGCGTCATCCCGACAAGCGTCATCACACTCGATAAGCCAGTCGCTCGCTCGATGATGGGATTGACTACCGCATCAGTGATGTGCGGCGTGCGCGCCAATTTTGCAGCGCCGATGAGAAGGCAGACCTGCGTATAGGCCCAGTATGTCGGCGTCGGATCCACAGACCGGAGCATGAGTCCGCGAGTGTATCGGGCAGATCGTGCAAGGTGATCGGACGCTGGCGATCCAGCGAAAGCGCAGCAATTGCAGTCTCAATGCTCCATGGACGATGAAAAGAGATTCGATCGAGGGCCGTTGCGGCTACCTGCCTAGGGTCACTGCTGCTCGTCATGTGCCCGGTCGGCGAGGTCAGCAAGCTCTTGGCGCGCCCGCGCCGTCAGCGGCTTCTCCGAGGCGCGCAGCGCGACCAACCCGGTCGTGTTGTGCGCGAGAACAAGAAGACTTCCGATCTGCTGGTGGATCGGCGTGTACTCATCCGGGTCATCACTCGCGATGTACGCCGAGGAACCGCCCGAGAATCCACACACCTCGGCAATCGCTTCACGCTCTGCCTCGGTGGGGACCAACTCCCCCGCAAACCTAAACGGGCGGGTACCGATGGCCACCATCCTTAGCAAATCCCGCCGACTCGGCCGAAGCAACCGCCGATCCGCCGCGTCAGCGCCGGCTATCGTGGCGTGTCCCCCGTGAACCGGTCCGGGTGGTTCTAGAGTCCTGATTGCCCTGTTGAGGGCGGAGAAGGGACGATAGGGATCATGGCGGGACGGAAGCGTCACTCGGCTGAGGACATCGTGCGCAAGTTGCGCCGAGCCGATGAACTGGCGGCCGAGGGCAAGAACGGCGAGGAGATCGCCGCCGACCTCGAGGTGTCGGCGGCCACCTTGTACAACTGGCGCCGCCAGTACGGCGGTATGGACGCTGATGCCGCCAAGGAACTCAAGGAGCTACGCGAGCAGAACGGCCGGCTCAAGCGCCTGCTCGCCGACGCCGAGTTGGAGAAAGACGCGCTGCGGGAGATCGCCAAGGGAAAATTCTGAGCCCGACCGCCAAACGCGCCGCGATCGACATGCTCAAAGACGTGAAGAACATGTCAGAACGTATGGCGTGCAGGGTTGTTGGGCTTTCACGGTCTACCTACCGGCGTCTGCCGTTGGCTCAGACACCGGCCGACCCGGACGCTGGTATGCGTGCACAGCTACGCACCTACGCCCGCAAGCACCCGCGACACGGGTTCCGGCGGGCGTGGGCGCACCTGCGGTTCGACGACGGTATCGAGGTGAACAAGAAGAAGGTGCATCGGCTGTGGAAGGAGGAGGGCCTGCAGGTGCGCCGGGCGCCGCGGCGCAAACGAGCCGGGCAATCGTCAGTGCCGATCGTGGCGGCGGATGCGCCGAAGGTGGTGTGGGCATTGGACTTTCAGTTTGACTCGACCGTGGATGGCAAGAAGGTCAAGATCGCATCAATGGTCGATGAACACACCCGGATGTCGTTGCTCAACATCGTGGATCGCTCGATCACCGCCGACCGGTTGGTCGAGGAATTGGAGAAGACCTTCGCGATCTGGGGTGGCCCACCCATGGTGCTACGCATGGACAACGGCCCTGAGTTCATCTCAGAGGCGCTCCAGGCGTTCTGTGCAGGGTCGGTAGGCATCTCCTATATTCCGCCCGGCACGCCGTGGAACAACGGGTTCATCGAATCGTTCAACAACCGGCTTCGCGACGAGTGCCTGAACCGCAACTGCTGGCCCACCCTGCTCGAAGCTCGCGTGGTGATCGACGATTTCAAAGACGACCACAACCACCGGCACCGCCACTCGGCGCTGGGCTACCAGACCCCGGCCGAGTACGCTGCCCGATGCACCCACCAGCACCACCCTGTGGGCTGCGAGATCGACTGACCGACAGCTAGAAGAAACTGGCTCTAGAACTGCCTGGACCGGCTATCGGGGACCTGCCAATCGGCCGGGACGGGGTCAGCCGCGAGAAGATCCGGACCTGGGCACGCGCCCAAGGGTATGAGGTAGGCAACCGTGGCCGTATTGCCGCCGAGATCGCCGCCGCCTATCACCGGACTGTTGGCTAACTAACTCGTAATAGGAACGCAGTTAGTCACATCCAATAATTGCTGCTTTAGCGAATGCAGTCGTTTGGTAAACGTACGTGTAAGCCCAACGCCACGGCGGGCGGTCGTAACTACGTGGCACTGCCCGCATTATTACATCACCATCAAAGCATTGATCGAAGATGTAACGCGCGCGAGGAATGTGAAACTCCCAGGTAACAACTATCACATTCTGCCAACCTCGTTGTACTGCCAGCTCTTGAACCATAAGAGCTTCACCCTGCGTCGTAGACGGCGAGGGTACCTGGCAAATGACTTCAATCTCGTCTGTATTGGCGCCGCATACACGAGACATAAGCGCAGCATCGTCCGGTGAATACGGCCGGTAAGGATCAGATATCAGAACCGTCGATGCATAGCCCTGACCTGCAAGTTCTAACCCGTAGCCTTCTCTTCCATCGTGCTCACCACCAAGCACGATGATCGCGTCCGCACGACGCAACGGATCCTGCGGGACATCTCTGTAGATTTCGCTTGCAGTCATCCAGGATGAGATGAGCATGCACCCGACTACGAGCATTGCGACGCTGACCCAAATACGCCGCCGAGCCAGTATTGGGGAAGAATGTAGAGGTGCGTATTTCTTCATTATTCAGGTCAGAAATAAAGCGCCGGGCTGGCGCGATATTGATATCTGCCCAACAGCTTTCATGGTGAGAAGCACAGTAAGAAAACTTATCCTTTGTTTTGTTAGTCCAGGCGTAACCCCACTAATGTAGAAATTGCAGCGCACGACGCTGCAGCGGGTCTTTTTAAGACGTGGTCCTGAGATGACAGCCATCACATGAACCACGGTCAGCATTGGAGAGTCGACAGCCGTCCGGCCCACACACGACCACTCACCACGACAATGCATGTCGCACATTCTGCCCGATCCCGATGGCATGCGCGGTTCTACGGGCGGGAACGCCCCCCAGCGCCCCTTCGTAGCCCAACTACAGAGACTCGGTGCACCGCAACGAAGCGGCAGCACCGGTCGCCGAACTCGCGATGTCGAGCTGGTCGACGATGTCACACGAACAGATGAATCAGCTGCTAGAGACGTATGACACGCTGCGCGTTCGGAGTCGATCGAGAAAGTTGAACGTGCGATGTGTAACGACCCGGGGTACTGTTGCGATCTGTTAAGCGACACCACGGGTAGGTCGAAGCTGAGCGGTCAGCACTGTCGCCTTATCCCCTTCGTTAGAAAGCCAGTAGATGACCGTTCACGCCGATCGGGCGTCAGATGACGTCGTGAACCACGACGAAACGTTGCTGTCGATCTCACGTCTCGTCTCAGAGCACATTCCCGCCAACACAGAACCGCAACCATCAGGGGCTGGGTGGCTTGCACGGTACGCGCGCGATGTGGGATGGACCGACATCGCAGCCATTACGGCCGCCGTGCTGTTGGGTCAATTCGTTCGATTCGGGGTAGACCCACTTCAGCCGATTGGAAAGCTCAACGTTCCGGCTCTTTTGGTCTCGTTCGCTCTGATCGTTGCCTGGTGGGCGGCGTTGCGCATTACACAAGCCCAAGATTCGCGGATACTGGGCTCGGGCGTGGTGGAATACAACCGGGTCCTGCGTTCGTGCTTCGGCCTTTTCGGCGCGTGGGCCATTGTGGACTTGACGGCCAATCTAGCGATCGCGCGTGGGTACATCGCGATCGTCTTGCCTGTCGGCACAGTGCTGCTCATCGCGAGCCGCTGGGGATGGCGGCGGCGCGTTGTCAAGGGCCGCACTCGCGGCCGTTATCTGCGGTCGGTTCTTGTGGTCGGTTCGTTGACATCGGCGACTGCGCTGATCGCTCGTTTGACGAAGACTCCCGCTCTCGGTTATCAAGTCGCCGGCGTCTGCATCGCCGGCCCCGACCTCGGAAACTACTCGAAGACACACACCACCCTGACCTATCGTGGGGCGAACGGCGACGACACCGAAATTCCGTTGTTCGTTGGCATCGATAAAACACCGGATGTGGTGCGGATGTGCGGAGCGAACACAGTTGCTGTTACTTCGGTCGACTCCGTGGGACACGATGCGATGCGCGAACTGTCGTGGGACTTAGAGGGCATGGACGTAGAGATGTTGGTCGCACCGGGCCTGCTCGACGTTGCCGGCCCACGAATCACTATGCGTCCCGAAGCGGGGCTCCCACTACTGCATATCGACAAACCGAAGTACCAGGGCGCTACCAAAGTGTTCAAGCTTGCGTTCGACAAAGTTGCCGCAGCAACCGGTCTGCTGGTCCTGAGTCCGCTGATCTTCTTATGTGCGCTCGCGATCAAGCTAGACAGCCAGGGACCTGTGTTCTACAAGGCCGAGCGCATGGGCACAGGGAACAACCCGTTCTCAATGTGGAAGTTTCGGTCCATGGTTGTCGAGGCGGACAGTCTGCGAGCCGCGTTGCGCAGTTCCGATCAAGGAAACGGCGTGCTGTTCAAACTTCGGGACGACCCCCGGGTGACGCGGGTGGGGCGCGTGATGCGCCGCTACAGTCTGGACGAACTGCCCCAGCTCTTCAACGTCATAACTGGCACGATGAGCTTGGTAGGGCCACGGCCGCCCCTGCGTGAGGAAGTTGAAACGTACGACCACGTGATCCTACGTCGGATGCTGGTTCGACCGGGAATGACTGGCCTGTGGCAGGTGTCCGGTCGCAGCGACCTCTCCTGGGAAGAGTCGGTGCAATTGGACCTTTCATACGTCGAAAACTGGTCTATAGCAACCGACCTCATCATTCTGTGGCGCACTGCACGCGCGGTCTTTTACTCCCGCGGCGCCTACTGATTTTCTATCTTTCCGGCGGTGCATGACAGTGCGCCGTGCCTCCACGTGAACACCAAACGAAAGATTGCACCAAATGAAGAAGGCTCTGATTACCGGGATTACCGGGCAAGACGGCTCGTATCTCGCTGAGCTGCTGCTCTCCAAGGGCTACGAGGTGCATGGGCTGATACGCCGGTCATCGACCTTCAACACCTCACGCATCGACCACTTGTACCAGGATCCACACGATCCCGAGGCGCGATTGTTCCTTCACTACGGCGATCTCAGCGATGGTGCCCGGCTGGTGACACTTCTAGCGACCATCGGCCCTGACGAGGTCTACAATCTCGCCGCTCAGTCGCACGTCCGAGTCAGCTTCGACGAACCCGAACACACCGGCGACACGACAGGGATCGGTTCAATACGAATCCTGGAAGCTGTGCGACAGGCCGGAGTTCAGTGTCGCTTCTACCAGGCGTCGAGTTCAGAGATGTTTGGAGCGTCTCCGCCTCCCCAAGACGAAGACACTCTGTTCTACCCGCGCTCGCCGTACGGCGCGGCAAAGGTCTATTCATATTGGATCACCCGCAATTACCGCGAAGCTTACGGCCTGTTCGCTGTCAACGGGATTCTCTTCAATCACGAATCACCCAGGCGTGGTGAGACATTCGTGACACGAAAGATCACACGAGCGGTCGCGCGTATCAAGGCGGGACTGGAGCAGAACATCTACATGGGCAACCTCGACGCGGTCCGTGACTGGGGTTATGCCCCCGAGTACGTCGAAGGCATGTGGCGGATGCTGCAGGCAGACGAACCTGCTGACTACGTCCTGGCCACGGGTGTCCCATGCACGGTCAGGGAGTTTCTGGAAACCGCTTTCGAACACGCCGGCTTGGACTGGCGCAATCACGTGAAGTTCGACGAACGGTATCTACGACCTACGGAGGTGGATTCGCTCATTGGTGACGCCTCCCGCGCTGAGACCGCGCTGGGTTGGCGGGCCGCTGTTCACGCACCCGAGTTGGCGCGCATCATGGTCGACGCCGACATCGCAGCACTCGAATGCGAGGGCACACACTGGGTCGATAAGCCGTCAGTGCCGGCATGGACTCTCGCGTCGTGAGCAACCCTGACGGACTCAGGGCACTGGACTCAGCGGCAAAGGTCTACGTTGCTGGACATCGCGGACTTGTCGGGTCGGCGCTTGTGCGAGCTTTCCAACGGCGAGGTTTCACAGATGTTGTGGGCAAGAGCAGCGCAGAGCTCGATCTCAGGGACAGAGACGCAACCTTTGCCTACTTCGCCGAGACCAAGCCGGACGTGGTACTTCTGGCTGCCGCACGCGTCGGGGGCATTGCAGCCAACAGCTCGCGTCCGGTGGACTTCCTGTCAGACAACCTCCGAATTCAGGTTAATGTTCTCGACGCAGCGCTCGCCCACGACGTGCCCCGGCTTCTTTTCCTGGGGTCTTCGTGCATCTATCCCAAGTTCGCCGAGCAGCCAATCCGCGAGGATTCGCTACTCACTGGGCTCTTGGAGCCGACCAACGACGCATACGCGATCGCCAAAATCGCCGGGATCATGCAAGTGCAAGCGGTTCGCCGCCAGTACGGACTGCCCTGGATCTCCGCTATGCCCACCAACCTCTATGGTCCCAACGACAACTTCTCCCCCACGAACAGTCACTTGCTGCCGGCAATGATCCGGCGGTACGAAAGCGCACGCGTGGCCGGAGCCGACTCGGTAACCAACTGGGGAACCGGAACGCCCAAACGCGAACTGCTGCACGTAGACGATATGGCCGATGCAAGCTTGCACTTGCTAGAGCACTACGACGGGTACGAGCAGGTCAACATCGGCACAGGTGTGGACCATTCGATTGCGGAGATCGCCGACATCGTGGCCAATGCAGTGGGCTTCGTCGGCGGCGTGGAGTGGGATACCAGCAAGCCTGACGGCACACCCAGAAAGCTGCTCGACGTCACCCACCTTCGAGCCTTGGGCTGGAAGCCAAGCATCCCCCTTGAACGTGGCGTCGAGCAAGTGGTGCAGTGGTACCGGACGAGCACAGAGCACATCAGGGTGTGACTACCTTGACGACCTCAGAGCTCCCGATGACCTTTCCCGCTGGCACGTCGGTTTGGACAGTGGCCGCTGCACCCACCACCGCCCGCCGGCCGATCGTGGCGGGGCCGACAACAACGGCACGAAGAGCGATCCATGCACCGTCTTCCACGACGAGCTCCCGGCCGGGTTTCTTCGGCGAAACCAGACAAGCTGACTGCGATAGAACGACGTTGCTGCCGATAGATATCGGCCCGGTGTTGTCCAGATGGACGTTCTCACCGATCCACGAATCGGCGCCGATTGTCAAACGTGATGGTGAAGCAACTCTCACCCGGTGTCTGATCAGCACCCCCGGGCCAATCGAGGCCCCAAACCACCGCAGGGCGCCGATTCGAACAGCGTTCGGTATCAACACCATCTGGACCGCCCATGAAACGAGAGGCCAGACAAGTGACGCTAAGTGAGAACGAGATAGCACAATCGCCAGCCTATCTGGCCGAGCAACATAACTCGGTGGGTACTAGTTCCCTCGCTGAAGCCGATGCTCCTGGCCGACATCGGGTTGACTTCGTATCGATCAACTACGCACCAGAAGTTACCGGAATCGGCCCCTACGTCACGGATGTGGCACGCAGATTGGCCGAACGCGGCTGGAGTGTGCGAGTTATCACCGGATATCCGCACTACCCACAGTGGCGACTACGCGGCGAGATGACTGACTATCAGGAAATCTCCGAAATCGACGGTGTGACCGTGGTGCGAGTGCGGCATAGCATTCCTTCCAACGCCGCCTTGATTCCGCGCTCGAGGATGGAGTTGGAGTTCGGGCTTCGTGCGCTCATTTCCCGACGGATACGGCCCGACGCACTGGTAGTGATCACCAGCCCACCGCTCATCGCATCGGCAGCGATCTTGTTGCTTCGTAAGCTGGGACACCGAAGAGCGGTCCCTATGGGCGTCTGGGTCCATGACCTCTACAGTCAAGCCGTGAGCGAAGCAACGTCCGGGCACTGGCTCACCCGCACGGTAGTACGTGTGCTGGAGAGGGCAACGTTGCGAGGAGCAGATCAACTCGCTGTAGCGCACTCACGATTTGGCGACACCATCGTCGATCGACTCGGCGGCCGATCCGATTCTGTGACGCAGTTGCGTAACTGGAACCAGGCACGACCGAAGGCCCGCCTACCGCGCGACGAAGCTCGCGCAAAGTTGGGCATCTCAGAAGATGACATCGTCGCAGTGCACGCAGGGAACATGGGTCTGAAACAAGGCCTAGAGAACGTCGTGTCGGCAGCGCGCCTCGTACAGCAATCATCGGCGAGTTCCCAGCGCATACATTTCTACCTCGTCGGAAACGGCAACCAATACCAGAAACTGCAAGACCAAGCGCGAGGCATCGACAGCATCACGTTCATCGATTCATTGCCGGACGTCGAGTTTCACCAGATGTTGTCCGCTGCGGATGTTTTGCTTGTCAACGAAAAGCCGGGCGTGTCCGAGATGTCCATTCCGAGCAAGCTCACCACCTACTTCAGTTTCGGACTTCCGGTGGTCGCAGCTGTAGCAGAAGACGGCATCACAGCCAGCGAAATACGGCGATCCGGTGCGGGCATAGTGGTACCCGCTGGCGAGCCGACTGCGCTCGTCGAGGCGGTTCGCCGGGTCGGGACCGACCAGGCGTTGGCAAGTACACTCGGCTCCGCGGGTATGGAGTATTCCTCTCAACACTTGTCTGTAGACGCTGCGATCGACCGGTTCGAGAACTGGCTGCACAAGCTGGCTTCAAAGACCGGTGCCCGACGGTGAACCGCGGCGCGGAGTCCGCCCCCGTCGCAGCGCCAAGCAACGGAAGTGTGCTTGACCAGCCACGGAGACTGGCCGATTACGTAGTCAACAAAGAGGACCGCGGTCGCAGTCGGGTGTGGATGGTGCTGTGGCTTGCCGTGGGGCCGATCTTTCGAAGCGGACTTGGTGGTACCCGCTTACGAACAACCATCTTGCGCATGTTCGGCGCGAGTGTGCTCCCAGGATGCGTCGTCCACCGTTCCACACGGGTGCATTACCCATGGAAGCTTTCGCTCGGAGAACACGTTCATATTGCCGCCGGGGTCTGGATCATCAATCCGGAGCCGGTCAGCATCGGATCACGCACGTTAATCGACCGTGACGTTGTCATCTGCGCCGGTGGACACGACCACAGGTCACCGACGTTCACTCGGACCAGCGAGGCGGTCTCTATCGGCGATCACTGCACGCTCGGTCACGGTGCCACTGTGCTCAAGGGCGTCTCGATGCCACCAGGTAAGCAGATCCGAAGCCTTGCGGTGGTCGTGCCGGCCACCTCCGGGCCTTCTCGGTCCGATCAATGAAGATCCTCCAGGTGCTAACACTGCTGTCGCAGAACGGCGAGTTCGGCGGGCCCTCAACTGTGGCGGTCAACCAATGCCGCGCACTTGCCGAGCGCGGACACGAGGTTACGTTGATTGCTGGATCGTTACCTGCGGACACCGATGCAAGAGTCCCCGGGGTCGAGGTGCGCACGTTCAGAGTCCGCACCTTGGGACCGGCACCATCATTTTCACGGATCTGCTCCCCCTCCATGCTGCGGTGGATTCGAGCACACGCCGACAGGTTCGACGTCGCGCATGTTCATTTGAGCCGAGACTTCGTGACGATGCCGGCCGCTCGCCTGTTGCTTCATCTACACATACCCACCCATGTGCAAACACATGGGATGATCAACCCACGGCAGTCCCTCCACTACCGCATCATCGACCGCAGCCTCACCATTCCAGCGGTGACACGCGCCGCTACAGCGTTCTATCTCAACGAAGTCGAACTGACTAAGCTGCACAAAGCTGTCGGCAGTGCGCGCTACTCGCCGCTGATTAACGGCGTCCCTGCGCCGGAAACGAAGGATACCGAAGCCGCTCATTCAGAACCGAGATCCGTCGAGGTGTTGTTTCTGGCGCGCCTCCATCACCGTAAACGGCCGACAGTATTCGCTGAAGCCGCAGCGCGTCTTGCGCCGTTGTACGACAACGCCCAATTCACCTTAATAGGACCCGATGAGGGGGAGGGCAAAGCAGTAGATGAAATTCTACGCCGAACTCGAGCAGCCCATCCTGAAGCTGCTCTCCGCATGAGGCGATCAGAACCGCTACCTACAAGCGCCGTACCCGCGCGACTTGCCCGTGCGGCGATCTATGTACTGCCCTCGGTCAACGAACCACTACCGATGTCGGTCCTGGAGGCGATGGCCGCAGGGCTACCAGTTGTGGTCACCCGCACGTGCGGGTTCGCTGACCTTGTAGATGAGGTTGACGCAGGGATAGTCGTTGATGACTCCGTGGACAGTCTCGTAGCCGCGATTGCTGAACTGCTCGATGACCCACTGGGCGCAAAAGTACGTGGCCAGCGAGGCCAACGCGCAGTAATGGATCATTGGAGCATCGCGTCGGTAGCACAAGAATTGGAGAAGCACTATGTCACTTCGACGTGATCGGTGCGCACCGCACCGCGAAAGGCCAGGCCATGAATAACACAACCAACGTGCGCGTTTCAGTTCTTGTACCCTCTTTCAACCCAGGGGAGTATTTCGAACCCGCAATCCGATCCGCGCTGCACCAACTGGGCCCTGCCGACGAAATAGTGATCCAAGACGCGTGTTCCACCGATGGCACTCAAGCCGTCATTGAGGCTCTATCTGCCGAGGACACCCGGGTCAAAGCCGTCATCGAACGCGATGGTGGACAGTCAGATGCACTCAATCGTGCACTCGCTCGTGCCGCAGGAAACTGGATTCTCTGGCTCAACGCCGATGACGTTCTTCTCGACGGCGCCCTCGACGCGATCCGCTCAGCTCTTGCCGAGTCCACTGTTCCAGCTGTTCTAACTGGTGACCATCAGCTGCTACGGTCCGGCGGAGATGTCGTCGACACCTACAAAGGAAGACCAATCGAGACCCGAACCCTACTGAGAAGGTCGACGTGTGCGTCGTTTTCGGGATCGGTCGTCATGGGCACCGACTTTCTGCGCGATCTGGGTGGATTCGAAACAGACCTGCATTGCACGATGGACTATTCGCTACAGTTCCGCATCGCGGCGGCGGCCCCCAAACAACACTCGATTGACGTACCGATCGGTGCTCTTCGATTCCACGACGCCTCGAAGTCAGCAAACTTGTGGAAAACCTTTGTCACAGAGTCGTTCCGCCTCCGCGTGCGATACGCGACGTCGATGAGAGATCGTTTTCTAGGCCTGATGGGCACCGCCGAACAACTGTTGTCGTTCCTCGTCTTCCGGGTCCGGCTAACCCCCACCTACCGAAGGTTGCGTGATGTCGTCAGCAACTGATCGGCTTCGCCCCGTTGCTATAGCTGGCCCATCTCCGCCAACCAAGAACGATCTGCCGCTGGTCAACAGCCCTCGGCGAGCACTGCTGGGCAACGCAGTGCTGCGTATCGCAGCAAGGCTCGCCAGTTCAGCAATGCTCGGGGTGTTCCTCTTGCTTCTCGCCCGGCATATGACGGTCGCCGATTTCGGACAGTACATTCTTGCGTACACATTAGGGATGGCAGTCGGTCTGATCGTTGGCGTGGGTGCCCCGGTGCAAGCAATGCGGGTAAGCGCAGCCGGAGGGGAGATCGCGGCCGCGCGACTGTACGTCTTCCACACAATCGTCGTCGTGACAGTGTTCGTTTTGGTGGCCGTAGCCCTCGCCATATCCTCCGCCCCAGCGATGTTGTTCGCAGGCGGGGTGTTCGCGCTTTCGGACACTTTGCAGAACTACGCGCAAGCTCATCTCGCCGGCGTGCAAGCACACACGTCAGCAAGCAGTCTAGTTTTCGCGCAACGCGCCATTCCATTGATGGGCTGCACCGTCTCTGCCGCAGCAGGTCAGTCTCTCAACGCCGCCACGTTAATCGCCATGTTCGCGCTAACCGCGACGATAGCGGTGGTCGCTCCCGCAGTCGTTGCTAGGCGAGCAGCAGTCTATCAAGCACTACGAAGATTCCGCGGCCGACCGCCGACGAAGAGCGCACGGTACTGGGCACTGTCGGTCTCCGGCGTCCTATCTCAGCTGCAGGTCGCCACTTTCGCGTTGTTCGCCTCAGCCCTAGCTGTCGGCTACTTCTCGATGGCCACACGGGTCACCGGGCCCCTCACGCTCCTCGCGGCGGCGATGTCGACAGTGCTGATTCCTGAATTGTCCACGCGCGTCGCCAACCTCCCCGCGTTTCGGTCTCTCTACCGGCGGTACTACTTGATTACGGTCGCCTACTGCGGGACCGTAATGATTGCCGCCTGGCCTCTGTCGTGGCTGATTCTCGAGGTGGTTGGTCCGAAGTACGAACCGGCCCAAATGTTGCTCGTCGGCATGATCGTTGCCGCGGGCCTGTCCTCGATCTCACAGTCCATTAGCGCTCGCTACATCGCCGTAGGTTGGCCCAAGACGGCGACAGTGGCGATCGTCGCGGGGGGCGCTACCACCCTGGCGCTACTGGCACTGATCGGATGGTCTGGACACACTGACGCAGTATGGGTTGTCCCGATTCTCGGACAAACTGTCGTGCTGGTCTTCATGCTCTTCGGCCGGAAAGGTGGTCATCGACGATGACTGTAGTCAAGAAACATTGGCAGAAACTCCTGCTGCTTAGCGCTCTCTCGCTGCTGATTGTTCTCACCGCAACTGCGGTCGTAACAGCCCAAGAACGCGATACGCCTCACCGTGATACGGCCACCGGCGGTACCACCGACGCCGTAAAGGTCAACGAAGATGCAGACGCTGTGACGCCGACCACCATCCTCGTTATCGGTGACAGCGTTACCGAGGGGACCGACTATGGCGGCAGGGGCGCTGCCAACTGGACGGCCCTCGTGCAGAGCGACCTCAGTGAGGAATCGTCGAACTCATGTCCGATTCTACTTCGAGTGTCGGGGCGAGGTGGCTCCGGTTACGCTACAACGGGGACCCGCAAGACGACTTTTGGTTCGGAGACGGAACGTTTGCTAACTCCTGACGTGTCAGCGGTGGTCTATGTCGGTAGCGGCAACGACCTGTCCCAGCTGTCGTCGGACTACGTCAACTCGGTGGTCCAGACCGTCGACCTAGTTCATGACCACAATCCCGACGCTTCGGTGTTGATTGTGGGCCCGTCGTGGATCCATAACGGTCCCGTCCCAGCTGAATACCTGCGCGCCAATGAACTTCTCGCCAATGCGGCACGGCGAGCGGACGCCCTTTTTGTCGACCCCATCGCATCGGGATGGTTCGACGATGCACCTAAAACCGGCATTGTAGGCGCCGACGGGCGTCATCCGACTGACGCCGGACACGCCATCATCGCCAGCCGTATGCGGCCAATACTTAAAGATCTCGGTCGTTCCGGCAGGTGTCCATGACTGCCAAGAGCAGGCTTCTCCGTCTGCCGCTGTGGGCTGTAGTTGCTCTCCTATGTGTTGGGGGGATCGTCGTGATAGCGGGCCACACATATACCAACCAGCGAGACACCGTCGAAGCCACCGCCCGCGTCGTGCTGACTGCTACTCGAGCTCCGGAACGGCCTTCTCAGCAATTCAATCCGGCACCTATCCTGCTGCTCACGCGAAGTATCGAGTCGTACTCGTCGTTGGTGACCAGCGAGAACTTCATGCGCCGCGTCATCGACACTCACAACCTCGATACCACGCCGGCTCAGTTGAGGCAGGCCCTGTCCGTCACATCTCCACCAGACACCACGGTCATGAACTTCACCGTTCGGGGCGATAGTTCCCAGGAGACCATGGCCGCCGCCGAAGCCATTGGCATCGAATTCACCCGAGCATTGGCGGATTTGGAGTCGCCCACACCCATCGGGTCTGTTGTCCTGGGGCCTGTGCAGGCAGTGCACACTTTCCCTAATACATTCTTACGCACAACTGTGTTGGCAACTCTGGCATCTGTAACGGCCGTATGCGTTGCCGCCATACTGGGTCGCAGCGCCCTCAGGCGACCGCAGCCATCTGACTCGCGAACGCACGTACATCGTTTTCACGCAACAGGAGGAATTCAATGAAACGCCCCAACAAGTGGCTGAGTCTGGTGGTATGGCTGCTTCCGCCCAGCCCTTTCAAAAACTCCCTACTGCGCCGTTTGGGCAACACGATTGGAGACGAGGTTTCGCTCGGTCCCAACCTCGTGATTGCGTGCGGCCCCTTCGTAATTGGGGACAAGACGGTGATCTCACCGTTCAACATTTTCCGCCGGATGGCGAAAGTTGAAATGGAGAAGGCCAATTTCATCGGAAGAATGAATCAGTTCACCGCTGCTCCTTCGTACCAGAAGTTCAGCGACCGGGCCGGAGTGATGGTGATGGCCGAACAATCGGCCTTCACCAACCGCCACTATGTGGACTGCTCAGGTCGGATCGAGCTGGGCGCATACTGCGCTATCGGCGGGACCCGCTCCATCCTGCAGACCCACGAAATCGATATTGTCGAAGACCGGACAACGATCGGCACCATCACTATTGGCGAACGAAGCCTCACCTCCACGTCCTGCCTGATCCTGAAGAACGCCCGCGTGCCAGGATGGTCCGTTGTGGCGGCCGGTTCCGTCGTGACCGCATCTGGCTCGGGCGACGAGGCCAAGCCCGGCCTGTATGCCGGATCACCAGCGAAATGGCGCAGGGAAATGCCCGAGTGCAAGTGGTGGTACCGGGATTCCTACATGACACCAGTTCGGGAAGTCACAGATTTTTGATGGCAGCCCATGCGCAGCGGCCTGGTGGCGTAGATATCACGCCACCACGGCAGCGCCGTTTGCTTTCAGCAGTGTTAGCCGGCCTCGCGGTGGTGTTCAGCACGGCGGGATGTGGAGCTGCACCCGAGGTGCAGGGCACCCCCGACCGGCTCGCGTCGCCGGCCGGGGCAGGAATGCATATCGACTTCGGCGTCGTACCTGAGGTTCCTTCTGAATTTGCCACGATTGAACGAGGCAGAAGTTCACACCCCTTCCAGGTGACTGACGGTCGCCTCAGCCACGGTGAGCCGACCGGATCAAACGCCGCGTCGTATCTCTCGACGGATGTATCGCCTCAGCGCGTTCACCGCATTGGAACAACCGCAGACTTTGGAGACGACGCATCGGGGTCGATCGCGCTGTTGGTGAGCAACGACAGCGTCCCTACCAGCGAGTCACAACCAGCTCCCGATGCGGCGGTTCATTTCGTAGCCGATAGCAACGAATGGACATACGCCGTATGGAAGGCGGGCGGCAGCGGACAAACTGTCCTCGCGCGTGGATCGTTCACGAAACAGTTCGATCTACGCAACGCGCAGTTCGAGGTCGAGCTCACAGGCGACGCGGCGAAAATCTACCTTCCCGATTCGACCTCCGTCGTGGTCACCGACGAACGCATCGCACGTTTCGGGGGTAGCTGGGCTACCTGGGAGTTGTTCGAGAGTGACGAAGGCATGAAGCCCGCATCAATTAGAGATATCTGGGTCTCCTGATGGCATCGACGGCAGCGCTCGCGGCGGCCTTCGCGCTGTTCCTCGTGGCCGGATTCGACAGGACACTCCTCACACGACTGGACAGATATCTCTGCGTCTGGTTGGCCTCAATCACGGCGTGGCCGGTGGTCATTATCTACGGCATCGCACCAATCATCTGGGCCAGCGCGGAAGCCGCCGGCCCCCTTTTTGCCATCCTTATGTATGGTCCGGCTGCCGCCCTGAGCATCGTCGCGGCACTACGCGCTATCTCTGCGCGGAAGGTCAGCGTTGACTACTCAGCTGCGATCTTGGGACTGCTACTGCTGTACGGGGGGTCCACGATGGTCATCGACGGCTCCCAAAGAATCATCAATCTCATCACGGCCGCCGCCCTGTTTGTAGGTTTCATCTTCAGATACCGATCGTTTGAACTCCACGACGTTGCTGACGCAGCTCGTGTAGCACTCATCGTCACGGCCGCCATTCTCACCCTATCGGTCGCTTTCAACTCGTCTCGTGTTGTCGGTGCATGCCGCATCGACAAGTGCACTGAGCTGGGAGCCGCCCTGACCTCGCCGTTTGCTGGTAACGGAAATCTTGCAGGCATCATGGTCACCGCACTACTCCCCTTCGCGATGTACCGCCTCGCCCTCTGGCGCATAATCGCGGCAATACTGGGTGTCGCACTGATAGGCATGCTCGCCGGGAGCCGCACTGCATTCGGTGGAATCGCGGTGGCCGGCGCACTCGGACTACTCCTTGCCATCGGCCCACTTGCACCTCGAGTGCGCAATCTAGTCCTCGGCGTCGCCCTCATCGGTGGCCTCGCCTACTCATCGTTTCCGCTCTACATCGGCTACTCGACCTCGGACTACAGCCTGCGTGGCATCCTGTGGGACCATGCGAGGCAGATAATTCCAGACCAGTGGTTCTTCGGACATAACCCCGCTTATTGGGTCGAGTCGGGCACCACGCAACTCTTTGAGGCGAACTACTCACCACACAACGGATGGCTCGAAATACTTGTTTCCGTAGGTGTTTTCGGCGCCTTGCTGATTGTGATCGCGGCCGTGATCAAGGTCGCAACCTTGCCCGGGGCAGACGCGCAAGCATACGTACTCACCTATCTCATCACAATGCTCGTCCTTAGTTCACTTGAAGCTGTCTACGTCCCCTATTTCTTGAGTATCGCGCCGTTCGCCGCGATACTCCCCTACTTCATCTACCGAGAGCCCGCTTCGGTCGCCTACCCGAAAGCACACGCCTCGTCCGAACAGGAGTTTGCATGAATATCATGACCGCGATCGCGCGGCGTTGGATGCTCGTCGTCGCGTGTTTGCTACTGGGACTTGGCGCAGCAGTCGGATATTGCCTACTAGCGCCGCAGACCTACTCCGCGACGGTGCGTACTTACGTAGCCACCGGAACATCGGACATGCTCGAGGCATATCAGGGCAGTCAAGCTGCACAAGCAAGTATTCAGACCTTCGCCGTCTTGGCAACCGATCCCGCAGTTGCCCAACGCGCAATAGACCGATCCGGAGTAGACCTCACCGTCGCCGAGTTTCTCCCTCAAATCTCAGCGAGCGTGCCACCTCAAACGGTCGTCCTGGACATCACGGTGCGCAACAAATCGGCTCAAGACGCTCAGAAGCTGGCGCCCGCTCTCGCGCAGGAACTCGTAGGCCTGGTAGGAACTCTTCAAGAGCCTACGAGTGGCGGTCCGGGAGCACTGAAGCTGGTAGTGGTCGATCCAAGCACTCAAGGTGCCGTACGCCAGCAACTTCTCAACCCCATCGTGTTAGGACTGGGCGCAGTTGGCGGCGGGCTGGTCGGCGTTATCGCCGCACTCCTTCTAGAACGACGTCAGAAGCCACGAGAACTCGGTGCGCACACAAGCCATCATCCAGACGTCGGGGCCGGTGGCTGGTCCAGGTAGTCGCATCCCCGTAGATCTCCATATCGATCGGGCCGTCGGGTGGCCGTGACAGACCTCACGCAGCGCTGCCCACGGTCAAGTCCCAGGTAGTGGTGTAACTCGTTTCTGATCCTTCGTCGGGCTTTCAGGCAGGCAGTTCGATCAGCGGGTCGGTAGTGGCCTCCGGTGTTGTGGTGGTGTCGGTGGTCAGGGTCAGTCGACATCGGGTGAGGACCTCGAGGCCGAGGTATCGGCGGCCTTCGGCCCACTCGTCGGTCTGCTCGGCCAGGACCGCGCCGATGAGTCGGATGATGGCGTCACGGTTGGGGAAGATACCCACCACGTCAGTGCGGCGGCGGATCTCGCGGTTGAGTCGTTCGGTGGGGTTGTTAGACCAGATCTGTCGCCACACGTCATCGGGGAAGCCTGTGAAGGCCAACAGGTCCTCTCGAGCGTCACCGAGATGGTCAGCAACCTTGGGGAGTCTGCCTTCGGTGTATTCCAGGAGTCGGTCGAACTGCTCGTGCACCGCGGTGGCGGTGGGCTGGTCATAAACGCTGTGCAGCATCGCTTTGACCGCCGGCCACATGGACTTGGGGCACACCGCCATCAGGTTGGCCGCGTAGTGGGTACGGCACCGTTGCCACACGGCGCCGGGCAGGTTCGCCGCGATCGCCTCGACCAGTCCGGCATGGGCATCAGAGGTCACCAGACGCACCCCGCCCAGCCCGCGGGCGACCAGATCGGCGAAGAAGGTGTTCCAGGAGGCTTTGGTTTCGCTGGTCGCTACTTGCATGCCCAACACCTCGCGGTGGCCATCGCCGTTGACACCGGTGGCCAGCAGGACAACGGCTTTGACGACCTGCTTGTTCTCGCGGACTGAATCGCCCCGGGTTTGCTGGAGGCTCGGTTAGTTGGTTCCAGCGTTTGCGGGGACCGGGTTCTCACGGTAGCTGGTGACGGTGTGGGTCGACCAGTAGGCGCTCTCGTACTCGACGGGTGGGACGTGTCCGATCTCGCCGTGCAGGCGGCGGTGGTTGAACCATTCGACGTACTCAGCGACGGCGATCTCGACCTCGCCCACACCTGCCCAGCCGCCTCGCGGGCGCATCACGGGGTTACGGATGCATTCGGCTTTGAACAGCGAGTTGAACGCCTCAGCCATCGCGTTGTCGTATGAATCCCCTTTGGAGCCAACAGATGTCACCGCTTCGGCTTCGGCCAGTCGTTCGGTGTAGCGGATGGCTCGGTATTGCACTCCGCGGTCGGAGTGGTGGATCAGCCCGGCCACGTCGTGGCCGGCACGCGACCGTGCCCACAATCCCATGTTCAGGGCGTCGAGGGCGAGGTCGGTGTGCATGGTGGTCGAGACCTGCCAGCCGACGACCATCCGCGAGAACACGTCCAGGACGAACGCCGCGTACACCCAGCCCGAGTGGGTGCGGATGTAGGTCAGGTCCGCCACCCACAACGCGTTCGGTGCCGCCGCGGTGAACTGACGGTTGACCCGGTCAGCCGGCCGGGGTGTTTCAGCTCCCTCGCTGCGCGTGGTCTTGCGTGTCTTGAGTCTCGCTATCCCTTGCAGCCCATCGGCTTTCATCAATCGCTCGACGGTGCAGCGGGCAACACTATGGCCCTGTCTGCGCAATTGGGCATGCACCTTGCGGGCACCGTAGACGCCGAGGTTGTCGGCATGCACCGCGCGGACCTGGGTAAGGAGCTCCCGGTCACGCACCACACGAGGCGCCTCGGTCTTCTGGGGGCTCAGGTGGGCTCGTACCGTGGACGGAGCGATCTGGGCGGACGTATCGCGCAATGCCGCACAGATCGGATCGACTCCGTGTTCATCGCGGTGAGCCGCGACGAACTCCACGATCAGCGCTGTGGGCGGTCGATCTCCGCCGCAAAGAAAGCCGAAGCCTGCTTCAAGATCGTGTTCGCTCGCCGCAGTTCACGGTTCTCCCGCTCCAACGCCGCGATGCGGTCAGCGTCCTCACTCGTGGTGCCCGGGCGGACCCCGCCGTCGATCTCGGCCTGACGAACCCAATTGCGCAACGCCTCGGGATGGACTCCGAGCTGATCGGCGATCCGCTTGATCGCACCTCTCGACGAATCGGGATCTTGTCGCGCTTCACATGCCATCCGGGTGGCCCGGTCCTTGAGTTCCTCACTGTACTTGCGTGGTGCTGCCATGCTCTCCATCCTTCACAGGTTCGAGAGCCTCCGACAGACCCGGGGCGGTTCAGACTTTGATCGTCAGGGCATCTGCGGTGACGAAGGTGAACGGCCCGACCTCGTCGAGGCGACGATGGCGGAATGCTGTGACCTGTTCGTCGAGGTCGGTGGCCATGCGTGAGACCTGTGACTTCGACAGTGAGTCGATGCCGAGTGTCTTGACCAGTTTGTCCATCCGGCGGGTCGAGACTCCGGCCAGGTAGCAGTCGGCCACGACGGTGATCAGTGCTGACTCAGCCCGCTTGCGGCGTTCGAGGAGCCACTCGGGAAAGTAGCTGCCCGAACGTAGCTTCGGAATGGCGACGTCGACGGTGCCGACGCGGGTATCCAGTGGCCGGTGGCGGTAGCCGTTGCGGCGGTTGGTGCGCTCTGGTGTGCGTTGGTTCCATTCGGCTCCGCAGACCGCGTCGGCATCGGCCGACAGCAGCGCGTTGATCATGGTTTGCAGCAGCTCACGCATCAGATCTGGTGACGCGTCTGCGAGGGCTTGGCCAAGAAGGCCTGCAGGGTCGACAATGTGGGGTGCGGTCATCGCGATGAGCTTGTCAAGATGTCTGTGTAAGAACGTGACTCCTGGGTTTCGTGTGGTTGCTGGTTGGGTCTAGTTGAGGTGGGGTTCGATGCGGTCGGGGTAGGCCAGGGCTAGTTGCCCGAGGGCCTGTTTCCAGTTCGTCACGACTTGGCCCTCGACGAGCCTGCCGGGGGCTCTGCGCGTGGCGGCGGGCTTGCCGCGTTCCTTCTCGCGTTGCCGGGCCCGTTTGTCCTCGATGTCGCAGATCGCCAGCCACAGCAGTTTGCGCGCCGCGAGATCGTTGGGGAAGTGTCCCCGATTCTTGATGACCTTGCGGAGCTGGTAGTTCAGCGACTCGATCGAGTTGGTGGTGTAGATGACTTTGCGGAGCTCGGGCGGGAACGCCAAGAACGGAATGAACCGGTCCCACGCTCGATCGAAAGCTGCTGCGGCACTCGGATATTTGGTCCCCAGTTCCGAGTCTCGGAAGGCTTCCCATTCGCGGCGGGCGGTCTCGGCGTCGGGGGCGGTGTAGATCGGTTTGATCGCCCGCGCGACGTCTTTGCGGTCCTTGTAGTTCACGAACCGCATCGAGTTGCGGATCAGATGCACCACACACGTTTGCACCGTGGCCAATGGCCAGGTCGCCTCGATCGCTTCGGGGAACCCGGTCAACCCGTCGCAGCACACGATGAGCACGTCCTTGACGCCGCGGTTGGCCAGATTCGCACACACCCCGGCCCAGAACTTCGCGCCTTCCTCGGCTTGTATCCAGATGCCCAGCACATGCTTGACGCCGGCCATATCGACGCCAATAGCGATGTGGGCGTGTCTGTTTCGGACGTGACCGCCGTCTTTGACCTTCACCACCAGGGCGTCGAGGTAGATGACGGGATACAAGGCTTCCAGCGGCCGGTTCTGCCATTCATCGACCGCGTCGAGGACCTCGTCGCAGATCTTCGAGATCGTCTCATGCGACAGATCGGTGCCGATCGTCGAGGCCAGATGATGCTGAATGTCGCGCAACGTCATGCCGCCGGCATACAGCGAGATGATCATGTCATCGAGGCCGCCGAGCCGGCGGGAACCCTTCGGTACCAGGCGTGGGGTGAACGTGCCCTCACGGTCACGAGGAACGTTCAACTCGACCGGCCCGGCCGCGGAGTCCACCGTTTTCGGGCTCGACCCGTTGCGGGCGTTGGGCAGTTGCCGACCGGCCGGATCGCCCTTGGCATAGCCGAGATGATCGGTCAGCTCGGCCTTCAGGCCGCGTTCGAGAGCGAGTTTGATCAGACCCGGAATCAGGCCGCCGTCGCCGGTGATCTGGACCTGGCCGGTATCGATCTGGGCCAACAACTCATCGACCATGCCCGAGGCCTCCAGCGCCTCGGCCACCTCCGCGGTCGAACGCGGCTCAGCCAACTCAGGCAGCTGCTGACCGTCGTCGTGCTGCTTATCGTCTAACGCCATGCTCATAGATTGTCCTCTCACTGATGAGCACTGGACTTACACAGACCATCTGACACCCCCATCGCGATGACTCCTCGAGGATTCTGTGGAAGGTTGACTCGAAGGATCACGCGGTGGCCGCTCTGCATCCGTTAACGACACGACGTCGATAACGAACTCGGCCACCGAGTTACACCACTCTATGGGGCACTACTCTGCCCACCGATCACTGACGCGGCGCACCCTATCTACGAAGGGCCAAATTCGGCGTTGATCACTACCGGTTTCCACGCACGCGACAGACGTTACTGGCGCGGTCACCAGTTAAGTCAAACTATGAAAGCAAGCCCTGTAGCGCTCCGACGACGGGTTTTGGGGATCCGTCGTATCGATAGAGGCCGAAGTTAGCCTCCTGGTTAGAGCGGTCCGGGAGCAGGTCTTGGGAGTTGAAAATCACGAATGCAGCGATCCATGCAAGCCCATTGGCCCGCGTGATCGCATCCACGATGATGTCTGACTGCGTGGCTTCCGAGGATGAGGCTGGGGTTGACCCTGTCGGTTGGCCATATTCAGTGATCCACACCCCTTTGTTACCGTCCCCGTTCGCCAGCATTGTCGATCGCGTCGACGACAAGACAGCAGCACCCCCGCCGTCCCCACCACCTCGTGAGTCTGCTGTGATGGGGTACGGCATCGTATACGGGTGCACTCCGATGCCGTCGAAGTAGTTCTTGGCGCCCAATGCGTACATATCAGCGATGAAGACGGTGTCTCGTGTGTTGTCCCGCGAACTGGACAAACCTCCAGTAATGACCGGTTGGTTAGCTCCCGCAGATCGCAATGCGCTGTACGCTGCGCGAAGGAGTGGGACGTACTCCTGTGCAGTAGGTGGGAGCAGGTAGTGCGATAGGTTCGGTTCGTTCCATATCTCCCACGCGGCGACCCGGGCAGAGTATCGCTTCGCTAGTTGCTGCGCTAGACCGCCGAAGTTTGCCGGGTTAGCCGGGGCGTTGCCATTCGCGCCAGGATCTGCCCCAGGTTTCTGAGCCCACACAGGCGCAGGACCCTCGATGTTCATGAGAACTGACAGCCCGCTAGCTCGAGCAGCGGAAACCGCAGCGTCGAGGGTCGTCCAGTTGAACGAGGTACTACTTGCCGGCTGAATAAGATTCCATTTCGCAGAAATTCTGATGAAACTCGCGCCGACGGTCCTTATTCTGTAGGCTTCGATCGTAAAATCGGCCCCACCAAGTTGGGTAGAAACAGATGCAACACCCACCGGCATACGAAGTGCCGCCTGGGCCTGCGACGGGGTGCACGCCGCCGAAACACATACTAATAACGCGGTAATAGATGGAATTAGAACGCATCGCATTGCCCAGGACGCCCACGACCTGGGTCGATGCGCCTTTCCGCGATACTCACCGTCATCGATACCCCCTCCATCTGGCGAGCACTTTCCGTTGAGCAAGATCGATCTCGTTCGCAGTCTGGCCATTGCTGCCCCTTGTAGTTTTTTCGACCATAACAGGGCTTGTTGGATACTCGTAAGTAAGCATCGGTACCAAATACCTCACGGCATAATAACGCCTGCCGGCCTACGAGGTGTCGCTTGCCAGGTTGATGGGACCACCTGATTGCCAGAGGCTAGGGACCACCGTGGCGCGTTATTGAGGATGCGTGTTGTCGGTGTTTTCGTCAACTGTTCCGGGGCGGGTGCGTTGGCGGTAGGACGGTCCTTCGATGATGAGGGTGTGCGCAGTGGAGGTCAGTCGGTCGATTGCTGACTGCGCGAGGAGGGTGTCGGCGGTCATGGTCAGCCATTCGGATGGCTCGCGGTTCGAGGTGACGATCGTGGTCTTCTTTCGGTGGCGCTCGACTATCAGTTCGTAGAAGTCGCTGGTTTCGGTGGCGTCGAGTGGTCGCAGCGCGAATGGCAGGTCCCCGATAGCCGGTCCAGGCAGTTCTAGAGCCAGTTTCTTCTAGCTGTCGGTCAGTCGATCTCGCAGCCCACAGGGTGGTGCTGGTGGGTGCATCGGGCAGCGTACTCGGCCGGGGTCTGGTAGCCCAGCGCCGAGTGGCGGTGCCGGTGGTTGTGGTCGTCTTTGAAATCGTCGATCACCACGCGAGCTTCGAGCAGGGTGGGCCAGCAGTTGCGGTTCAGGCACTCGTCGCGAAGCCGGTTGTTGAACGATTCGATGAACCCGTTGTTCCACGGCGTGCCGGGCGGAATATAGGAGATGCCTACCGACCCTGCACAGAACGCCTGGAGCGCCTCTGAGATGAACTCAGGGCCGTTGTCCATGCGTAGCACCATGGGTGGGCCACCCCAGATCGCGAAGGTCTTCTCCAATTCCTCGACCAACCGGTCGGCGGTGATCGAGCGATCCACGATGTTGAGCAACGACATCCGGGTGTGTTCATCGACCATTGATGCGATCTTGACCTTCTTGCCATCCACGGTCGAGTCAAACTGAAAGTCCAATGCCCACACCACCTTCGGCGCATCCGCCGCCACGATCGGCACTGACGATTGCCCGGCTCGTTTGCGCCGCGGCGCCCGGCGCACCTGCAGGCCCTCCTCCGTCCACAGCCGATGCACCTTCTTCTTGTTCACCTCGATACCGTCGTCGAACCGCAGGTGCGCCCACGCCCGCCGGAACCCGTGTCGCGGGTGCTTGCGGGCGTAGGTGCGTAGCTGTGCACGCATACCAGCGTCCGGGTCGGCCGGTGTCTGAGCCAACGGCAGACGCCGGTAGGTAGACCGTGAAAGCCCAACAACCCTGCACGCCATACGTTCTGACATGTTCTTTACGTCTTTGAGCATGTCGATCGCGGCGCGTTTGGCGGTCGGGCTCAGAATTTTCCCTTGGCGATCTCCCGCAGCGCGTCTTTCTCCAACTCGGCGTCGGCGAGCAGGCGCTTGAGCCGGCCGTTCTGCTCGCGTAGCTCCTTGAGTTCCTTGGCGGCATCAGCGTCCATACCGCCGTACTGGCGGCGCCAGTTGTACAAGGTGGCCGCCGACACCTCGAGGTCGGCGGCGATCTCCTCGCCGTTCTTGCCCTCGGCCGCCAGTTCATCGGCTCGGCGCAACTTGCGCACGATGTCCTCAGCCGAGTGACGCTTCCGTCCCGCCATGATCCCTATCGTCCCTTCTCCGCCCTCAACAGGGCAATCAGGACTCTAGAACCACCCGGACCGGTTCACGGGGGACACGCCACGAAGTCGTCGATGATCAGAACTTCGATCGCGGTCAGTCGCCGGATTTCGGCGTCGACAGTGTTGTCGAGTCGCGCAGCTCGTAGCTTGGTGAACAGCTTGTCCGATCGAGCGAATAGCACACTGTGTCTTCTTCGGATCGCCATGTGTCCCAACGCTGTTGCCAGATGAGTCTTGCCGACCCCTACCGGACCGAGGATGATCGCGGACTGGTGAGCGTCGAGAAAGCGCAGTGAGGTCAGATCGCCGAGCAGTGTCCGGTCGTAGCTGAGATCGTCGAGTGCGTTCCAGGAATCGAACGCCATCGTCGGGTCGAGCCCTGCCTTGGTCGCCCGCAGCGTCGCCGAACGGGAGTTGCGGCGGTTGACTTCGTCGGCGAGGAGTACTTCGAGGAATCCGATGTGGCTGAGCTTGTGTTGCCGGGCCAAGGCTGCGCGTTCAGGCAGGGTGTCAGCGAGGGCGCCGAGCTTGAGGGCTTTGAGTAGTCGGACGAGGTCGGTGCCGACCGGTTCGGTGGTTCCTGCGGCGCGAGTGGTGCTCATGGGTTTGCCTCCAAAGATGCGGTGCTGCCGTCTACGACGGACAGAGATGTGGTTGCAGTAGAACGGAATTCGGTTGGATCGCGTATCGAATCGAGTCGATGATTGTCCGACTGCTTTCGGTAGATCCGGTGACGTCGATTCGGTGGCGCGTTCGAGCGTCGAGGCGATCTTGGTGACGGAGACGACGTCGAGATCGAGTGAGAGCGAGCAGGCCTGTTCGACTCGTTCGGCTCCGTAGCGGCGGACCAGTCCTTGCAGGCGGTAGACGCTGCGGATCCTCGTCCACGGGAGTGGGTCATCGAGGATCCGTTCGGCGTAGATGCCGACGTTCGGCCCGTGTGAGGTGCACTTGGCGATGAGCGAGGTGACATCCCGCAAGGCGTAGTCCGTCTTGTGTTCGGGGAGATCGGCGCGGTCGGTACTGCGGCCTCCAGGAGGCTGACGGGGGTGGATCTTGACCAGGGTGCCGCGGTGATAGAAGAGCTTGTCAAGATGTCTGTGTAAGAACGTGACTCCTGGGTTTCGTGTGGTTGCTGGTTGGGTCTAGTTGAGGTGGGGTTCGATGCGGTCGGGGTAGGCCAGGGCTAGTTGCCCGAGGGCCTGTTTCCAGTTCGTCACGACTTGGCCCTCGACGAGCCTGCCGGGGGCTCTGCGCGTGGCGGCGGGCTTGCCGCGTTCCTTCTCGCGTTGCCGGGCCCGTTTGTCCTCGATGTCGCAGATCGCCAGCCACAGCAGTTTGCGCGCCGCGAGATCGTTGGGGAAGTGTCCCCGGTTCTTGATGACCTTGCGGAGCTGGTAGTTCAGCGACTCGATCGAGTTGGTGGTGTAGATGACTTTGCGGAGCTCGGGCGGGAACGCCAAGAACGGAATGAACCGGTCCCACGCTCGATCGAAAGCTGCTGCGGCACTCGGATATTTGGTCCCCAGTTCCGAGTCTCGGAAGGCTTCCCATTCGCGGCGGGCGGTCTCGGCGTCGGGGGCGGTGTAGATCGGTTTGATCGCCCGCGCGACGTCTTTGCGGTCCTTGTAGTTCACGAACCGCATCGAGTTGCGGATCAGATGCACCACACACGTTTGCACCGTGGCCAATGGCCAGGTCGCCTCGATCGCTTCGGGGAACCCGGTCAACCCGTCGCAGCACACGATGAGCACGTCCTTGACGCCGCGGTTGGCCAGATTCGCACACACCCCGGCCCAGAACTTCGCGCCTTCCTCGGCTTGTATCCAGATGCCCAGCACATGCTTGACGCCGGCCATGTCGACGCCAATAGCGATGTGGGCGTGTCTGTTTCGGACGTGACCGCCGTCTTTGACCTTCACCACCAGGGCGTCGAGGTAGATGACGGGATACAAGGCTTCCAGCGGCCGGTTCTGCCATTCATCGACCGCGTCGAGGACCTCGTCGCAGATCTTCGAGATCGTCTCATGCGACAGATCGGTGCCGATCGTCGAGGCCAGATGATGCTGAATGTCGCGCAACGTCATGCCGCCGGCATACAGCGAGATGATCATGTCATCGAGGCCGCCGAGCCGGCGGGAACCCTTCGGTACCAGGCGTGGGGTGAACGTGCCCTCACGGTCACGAGGAACGTTCAACTCGACCGGCCCGGCCGCGGAGTCCACCGTTTTCGGGCTCGACCCGTTGCGGGCGTTGGGCAGTTGCCGACCGGCCGGATCGCCCTTGGCATAGCCGAGATGATCGGTCAGCTCGGCCTTCAGGCCGCGTTCGAGAGCGAGTTCGATCAGACCCGGGATCAGGCCGCCGTCGCCGGTGATCTGGACCTGGCCGGTATCGATCTGGGCCAACAACTCATCGACCATGCCCGAGGCCTCCAGCGCCTCGGCCACCTCCGCGGTCGAACGCGGCTCAGCCAACTCAGGCAGCTGCTGACCGTCGTCGTGCTGCTTATCGTCTAACGCCATGCTCATAGATTGTCCTCTCACTGATGAGCACTGGACTTACACAGACCATCTGACACCCCCTGATAGAACTTCACCAACTCGGTATCGGCACGCACCGACAAAGTCGATCCGATCCACTGCTGCGGCAGCGAATACAACGCCCGTGCGACTTCGGCGTGGAAGTCGCGGTGGACCTTGACGACCTTGAAGATCGGCACGTCGTACTCCGGCGGCATTGGTAGCAGTACCGACAGTTCGGAGTCGTCGAATACTTCCAGCGGCCGTGCACAGGTCGTGCCGTGAATGCGCAGGCCCGCAGTGTTGCTGCACCAACGGACCACCGCCTCCTGCGCTTGCGTGAGGCTGGTGAATCGTTCACCAGCCCAGAAGTTCCCGCGCACGTATTGCACGGTGCGTTCGACCCTTGGTTTGTCCTTCGGCGACCGGACCCGGGCTGGGTCGGTGATGAACCCGACGTGATTGGCTGTAGTCGAGCCAGCCATCGCTGAATCGCGGATTGACCCTGGCAGAATCGGGTCAAGCTGGTCCCATGCTCACGGCAGACGACATACGAGGACCCGAAGGTTACATAACATTCAGAGTTGCCAACCCGCGTGTAGCAATCCCGCGAGAAATCAGCGATATTAGGCAATCGTTGGTACGAGTAGGTGTAGAGCGCTTCAATTTGTCTAACCCGGTACGCCCTTGTGTCACGCCTGGCCGCTAGCGCAGTTTTGGTGATACCCGCAAGCTCCCGCCCACCCAGCGTTCGCGCCCCTGCGATGCACAGCCCCAGACGAGGTACGCGATCGAACGCGGCGAACCGCTCGCCAAGCACAAGGGTCCGCGAGCCCCGGTGACCGTGCTCCGATTTCCTAGTGCAGCGCCCGACCAGTCCGGGACTGGTAACAGGAGCACCTTCGAGACAAGCGACCACCACTCGTACGTGCGATACTTTAGAAGCATCGCAGGTAGTTCGAAGAGGTGAACTTGCCGACCCGAGTAGACAAGCCCGTATCGACGACCGACAATGTTGTAATTCATTCTTAGGCAGAAGTATTCGCTCGTGACCGACCTCACACTCGACGCGAAACGAGAGGGTGGTCCGAACGAGAGTTGTATCGATCGTCGTTGACCTGTCGACCGTCGGCACAGGGTGTCATCATTGCGTTCTTGACAGCACCCGTCACAAGATCGTCGCTAGCGCATGCGTGGGCGGCCCCGGCTTAAATGCCGCGAACTATAAGAAAGCCCGATGTCAACCTCTCACCATTACAAGAGCAATCTCCGCGACCTCCACTTCAACCTGTTCGAGCTCTTCCAGCTCGAAGAGGTGCTCGGTGCTGTTCACGATCACCCCGCCGCGCGTCTCCGCGGGTGTGCCGAGCGCGGTGGTCCCGACCATGTCCTCCCCGAACGGGACGCCGGGCGACGCGCCGATCGCGTCGAGCCGACGTTCGACGGTCGTTCCGAACGCCACCCGCGTCACCATGCGGCACTCGTGATCGACGAGCAGCAGGGACACGTCGGTGTCGGCGAGACGAGCCGCCGCGTCGTCGAGGACGGGGCGCGCTGCGTCGAGCAGGGGGTCGGCGGAACCGATGTCGTGCGTACGTGCGGGAGTGTTGTCCTCCGGCCGCACTCCCGACATCGCCGACCGACGCCACGAGTGCTCGATGACGGGACGCTGCGGCGTTCGATCGGGACGGGAAGGGAGAGTGTCGATGAGACCAACGTGACACACATCACCGACGAAGGAAAGCCCGGACGCCGCCTCGGATCGGCGTCGGTGTGTCGTACTACCGTGGGCCCATGCGCGTCGCGACCTGGAACGTGAACTCGGTGAAACAGCGGATTCCGCGCCTCCTCCCATGGCTCGACGAACGTCGCCCCGACGTCGTCTGCCTGCAGGAGACCAAGCTCTCCGACGACGCCTTCCACGAGGTCCTCGGCGCAGATCTCGCCGACCGCGGCTACGAGATCGCGCACGCGGGGCAGGGCCAGTGGAACGGTGTCGCGCTGCTCTCGCGGGTCGGGCTCGACGACGTGCGCGTCGGCTTCGCCGGCATGCCGGGCTATCCGACGCCGGAGACGCTCGAGGCCCGCGCGATTTCTGCGGTGTGCGGCGGCCTGCGCATCCACTCCCTCTACGTGCCGAACGGCCGCAGCCCCGACTCGGATCACTACACGTACAAGCTCGAATGGCTCGCTGCTCTCGCGAAGGCGGTCGCCGACCCGTCGACGACGCTCCTCTGCGGCGACATGAACATCGCGCCCGCCGACGCGGATCTGTTCGATCCCGACGCCTTCGCCGGGCACACGCACGTCACCCCTCCGGAACGTGCCGCGCTCGCCGAATTCGCGGCGTTGGGTCTGCGCGACGTCGTCCGCGACCGCTGGCCGAACGACCGCGTCTTCAGTTACTGGGACTACCGTGCCGGAATGTTCCACAAGGACCTGGGCATGCGGATCGATCTGATCCTGGCGGGGGAATCTGCGGCCGGTCGGGTCGAGGCGGCCTGGATCGACCGGATGGCGCGCAAGGGCAGCAAGCCCAGCGACCATGCGCCGGTCATCGTCGACCTCGACGAGGCGCCCGACGGGAACATCGGGCCGGTGGTCCCGCCGCCGTCGAACCCGGCGAAACCCGGTGGTGCGAAGGTCAAGCTGCCCCAGACTCCGGAGTGATCGCGCGCTTAGTTCGCGATTGTCCTGCGCCGCAGCGCGATTGAGCTGGCACTGAAACGGGATTGGCCTGTTGAGACGATTGCGGGAGTGTGTCTCTTCTCCGTTATGATCACCGCGGCCCGAGCACGGGCCGAAAGATCCTCGTGAGAAAGAGAATCCATACATGAAGCACCTCAGGGCAGGGATCATGGCGCTGGCCATGATGGGTGCAGTACTCATCGCCGTCCCCGTTGCGACGGCACACGCGGCACCGGCGACGGTGGCGCTCCCCGCAGCGTCCGCGGCGATAGCCGGGGACCACAAGAGCGTGATCGTCGACGTGCGCGGGGGCAGCCTCGCGGTCAGTCCGGCAGGGGCGCTGCAGATCCTCGATTCCCGCGGTCGCACCGTCTCGTCGATACCGCTCTCGGGGCAGATGGACGGGTTCACCGTTCCGCTGCGCGCCGGGGTCAGCGCGGACCGGTCGCGGGTCACCCTGACCCCGGCCGTCAGCCCGGACCACCGTGCGCTCCTCGACGGCGTGGCCAAGAAGGATGTCGCCAAGCGGATCACCAAGGCTCAGCGATACGACATCATGTGGAAGGAACTGAACAAGGGCTGGCGGGGGAACACGCCCTTGTACACGCTGATCGGTGGCCTCATCGGGTTCATCGTCTTCGGCTGGATCGGTGCCGGCGTGGGTGCGTTCATCGGCGCGTACATCGGGTACGGCGAGTCGAACAAAAAGGCATGGCCGTCGGTCGTCGCCTGGTTCAACACTCCGTAGGCGCACGGCTTTCCACGACCCGCCCCCTGCCCGGATCCCCGGACAGGGGGCGGCGTCGTACCCGGGTCATATCGTGGGCGCATGCGCGCCGACCCCATCGATCGACCGGCCGACCTCGACGCTGTCCGTGAGTCCTACGACCGTGTGGCCGACGACTACGTCCGACTGGTGGTGGACACCGGAATCGGCGACCCTCGCTGCCGTCCGTGGCTGAAGGCCGCACTCGATGCGTTCATCGATTCGGTGGCGGGCATCGGTCCCGTGCTCGACGTCGGCTGCGGACCCGGGACAGTGACCGCCTATCTCGCCGACCGCGGACTCGACGTGACCGGCGTGGACCTCTCGCCGCGCATGATCGAGAACGCGCGTCGCCTGCACCCGTCCTGCCGTTTCGAGGTCGGCTCGGCGACCCAGCTGGATCTCGCCGATTCATCGCTGGGTGGTGTCCTGGGGTGGTGGTCGTTGTTCAATCTCCCGCGGGACGTTCTCCCGCAGGTGCTGGCCTCATTTGCCCGCGCATTGATGCCGGGCGGCTGCTTCATCTCCGGTACCCACTCGGGCGACGAGGACGTGCGACGCACCGAGGCCTACGGCGGTCCTGTCGAGTGGACGACCCATCAGTGGTCGCCGGAGAAGTACGTCGGATTGATCGAGCAGGCCGGTCTGCGCCCCGTCGCCGAGCTCCGGCTGCCCGCCGACGAGCACGTCGGCCCCGGCCTGGTCGTCATGGCCGTGCGGGACTGAGACACTGATGCGCCGACGACTCCTCATCCACGTGGCTCGCGGTTACGGCCGGTTCCTCGGTGTCGTGCTGTCGCTCGCTCATCGAGTCGGAGGTGTACGTCTGCCGGCGGGACCGGCGTCGACCGCCGGAGTCCTCGTCGCCGCGCACGTCGCGATCGCCACGGTCTGGTTCGGGCCTCTGGGTCTCGTGATCGCCGGGATGGCCGGTGCCGCCGCAGGGATCGTCGCCCGCCTCAGTTTTCGGCACCGCCCCCTGTGCGATGAGGAGCGGCGGACCGCCGAGCTCGTCTTCGGGCCCGCCGGATGGCTCGACGACGTCATCCTCACCGATCTCGCCGGACGAAGGGGACGCGCGTTCACCGTGCCCGGGGTCGATGGGCGCATCCTCTGCAATCTCGGCGCGATGTTCGACGCGCCCCTCGGGGCCGGTCCCGCGGCCTATCCAGTGCCCGGCCAACTGCTGGTCCACGAACTCGTGCATGCCCGGCAGATCGTGGGCGCCCGGTCCGTCGCGTCGTTCCTGGCCGATGCGCTCGCGGTTCAGGCGCGGCACGAACTCGGCGAGAACGTCTACGGCATCCGGGGGACGGGTGATGCTCACCACGCGTGGGCCGACCACAACCTCGAACGCCAGGCGACGATCGTCGACCGGTGGTTCGGCGGCCAGAGTTCGCCGATTGGGCGGCCGATGGATCCGGACAGTCCGTTCGCGGCATCGATCGCGAAGGTCCGGGCCCAGGTCGGAGCGCCGGCGGGTACCGGTCGGGCGGCGGTTCGCCGAAGGCTCGACGCGTCGGGTTCGGGGGTGTAAGAGTGGACAAGGTAATGCCATGTCTCAGCGTCGCCGGACCCCAGCGCACACGACCTGTTCACCTGCAGGTCGCGCGGAGGATCCGTTTTTTGACCTGTGCAAACCCGATCGGTAGAGTGGATCGTCGGTGCCCGGCCCATGCTGGGCCAGTCCGCATGCCCGACCAACGGCTCTCGAGCCGGCCCTGAGATCGACCGACTCGGGGCACCGGCGGTCCGTGGGCTGACAAGCGAATCCGCTGTCGAGTGTATGACACGCCCGACCTCGGGGTAGCGAAAATGTACTGACCAGTGTGAATGCACTGGTGGGGCGAGTTGTGGAAGCACGCCGGAGGCGGCGTAGAGCCGAGATCCGCGAGCTTGCCCGGAGCACCAACCACAACTGACAACAAAGAGGAACGAACACCTAGTGCCAACCATCAATCAGCTGGTCCGCAAGGGCCGTCACGACAAGGCTGCCAAGACCAAGACCGCGGCCCTCAAGGGAAGCCCGCAGCGTCGTGGCGTGTGCACCCGCGTCTACACCACCACCCCCAAGAAGCCGAACTCGGCGCTGCGCAAGGTCGCCCGTGTGCGCCTGACCAGCTCGGTCGAGGTCACCGCCTACATCCCCGGCGAAGGCCACAACCTGCAGGAGCACTCGATGGTGCTCGTCCGCGGCGGTCGTGTGAAGGACCTCCCGGGTGTGCGCTACAAGATCATCCGCGGCTCGCTCGACACCCAGGGTGTCAAGGACCGCAAGCAGGCTCGCAGCCGCTACGGCGCCAAGAAGGGGAACTGATAAGTCATGCCACGTAAAGGACCCGCTCCCAAGCGCCCCCTCATCAACGATCCCGTCTACGGTTCGCCGCTGGTCACCCAGCTGGTCAACAAGATCCTGCTGGACGGCAAGAAGTCGACCGCCGAGCGCATCGTCTACGGCGCCCTCGAGCAGGCTCGCGACAAGACCGGCACCGATCCGGTCGTCACCCTCAAGCGCGCTCTCGACAACGTGAAGCCCACCCTCGAGGTGAAGAGCCGCCGCGTCGGTGGTGCCACCTACCAGGTGCCGATCGAGGTCAAGCCGAACCGCGCCAACACCCTCGCGCTCCGCTGGCTCGTCAGCTTCAGCCGTCAGCGTCGTGAGAAGACCATGGTCGAGCGTCTCGCCAACGAGTTGCTGGACGCGTCCAACGGTCTCGGTGCTTCGGTGAAGCGCCGCGAGGACACCCACAAGATGGCCGAGGCCAACCGGGCGTTCGCGCACTACCGCTGGTGACACCAACCGTCCGCGGCGTCGGGGAACACGACGCCGCGGACGGTTCCACCTCAGACCCAACACCTCTAGCGAAAATGCGAGGCGATTAAGTGGCACAGGAAGTGCTCAGCGACCTGAACAAGGTTCGCAACATCGGCATCATGGCCCACATCGATGCCGGCAAGACCACCGCCACCGAGCGAATCCTCTTCTACACCGGTGTGAACTACAAGATCGGTGAAACCCACGACGGTGCCTCGACCACCGACTGGATGGAGCAGGAGAAGGAGCGGGGGATCACCATCACCTCCGCGGCGGTGACGTGTTTCTGGAACAAGAACCAGATCAACATCATCGACACCCCCGGCCACGTCGACTTCACCGTCGAGGTGGAGCGCAGCCTCCGCGTGCTCGACGGCGCGGTCGCCGTGTTCGACGGCAAGGAAGGCGTCGAGCCGCAGTCCGAGCAGGTCTGGCGGCAGGCGGAGAAGTACGACGTCCCGCGTATCTGCTTCGTCAACAAGATGGACAAGCTCGGTGCGGACTTCTTCTTCACCGTGCGCACCATCGAGGAGCGCCTCGGCGCCAAGCCGCTGGTCCTGCAGCTGCCGATCGGCGCCGAGGACAACTTCGACGGCGTCGTCGACCTCATCGAGCAGAAGGCGATCACCTGGCGCGGAACCGTCGAGATCGGCGCTGCGCCGACCTTCGAGGAGATCCCCGCCGACCTGGTCGATCAGGCTGCGGAGTACCGCGAGAAGCTCCTCGAGACGGTCGCCGAGACCGACGAGGCCCTGCTCGAGAAGTACTTCGGCGGCGAAGAGCTGACCACCGAGGAGATCAAGGGCGCGATCCGCAAGCTCACGATCGCCCGTGAGTTCTACCCGGTGATCTGTGGCTCGGCGTTCAAGAACAAGGGCGTGCAGCCCATGCTCGACGCGATCATCGACTACCTGCCGTCCCCGCTGGACGTGCCGTCGGTCGAGGGTCACGCCGTGGGCGACGAGGAGGAGATCCTCTCGCGCAAGCCGTCCGCGGACGAGCCGTTCTCGGCTCTCGCGTTCAAGATCGCGGCTCACCCGTTCTTCGGCAAGCTCACCTTCGTGCGCGTGTACTCCGGCAAGATCAACGCCGGCACCCAGGTGCTCAACGCCACCAAGGGCAAGAAGGAGCGCGTCGGCAAGCTCTTCCAGATGCATGCCAACAAGGAGAACCCGGTCGAGGACGCCACCGCGGGCCACATCTACGCGATGATCGGTCTCAAGGACACCACCACCGGTGACACCCTGTGCGATTCGGCGTCGCCGATCGTGCTCGAGTCCATGAGCTTCCCGGACCCGGTCATCAACGTCTCGATCGAGCCGAAGACCAAGTCCGACCAGGAGAAGCTGGGCACCGCGATCCAGAAGCTCGCCGAAGAGGACCCGACCTTCTCGGTCCAGCTCGACGAGGAGACCGGCCAGACCGTCATCGGCGGTATGGGCGAGCTCCACCTCGACATCCTCGTCGACCGGATGAAGCGCGAGTTCAAGGTCGAGGCCAACGTCGGCAAGCCGCAGGTGGCCTACCGCGAGACCATCCGCAAGACGGTCGAGAAGCACGAGTTCACCCACAAGAAGCAGACCGGTGGATCGGGCCAGTTCGCGAAGGTCATTATCAAGCTCGAGCCCCTGGTGGACGCCGAGGACGGTGCGACCTACGAGTTCGCCAATGCGGTCACCGGTGGACGCGTCCCGCGCGAGTACATCCCGTCGGTGGACGCCGGTGCCCAGGACGCCATGCAGTACGGTGTCCTCGCCGGATACCCGCTGGTGAACCTGAAGGTCACCCTGCTCGACGGTCAGTACCACGACGTCGACTCCTCGGAGATGGCGTTCAAGATCGCCGGCTCGCAGGCCCTGAAGGAAGCTGCGCGGATGGCCGGTCCGGTCATCCTCGAGCCCCTGATGGCCGTCGAGGTCACGACTCCCGAGGACTACATGGGTGACGTGATCGGCGACCTGAACTCCCGCCGTGGCCAGATCCAGGCCATGGAGGAGCGCAGTGGTGCGCGTGTCGTGAAGGCACAGGTGCCGCTGTCGGAGATGTTCGGCTACATCGGAGACCTCCGGTCGAAGACCCAGGGCCGGGCGAACTACTCCATGGTGTTCGATTCGTACGCGGAGGTTCCCGCGAACGTGTCGAAGGAAATCATCGCGAAGGCCACCGGCGAGTAAACCCGGTCCTAGCGACATGCGCCGACCAGTTCTGCGCACCAACGTAAGAAGAAAACCCCTGCTGGGATCCGCCCAGTAGAGCAACAAGTCCAGGAGGACAATCAAGTGGCGAAGGCGAAGTTCGAGCGGACCAAGCCGCACGTGAACATCGGCACCATCGGTCACGTCGACCACGGCAAGACCACGCTGACCGCGGCCATCACCAAGGTGCTGCACGACAAGTACCCGGACCTCAACAAGAGCTTCGCGTTCGATCAGATCGACAAGGCTCCCGAGGAAAAAGCTCGCGGTATCACGATCAACATCTCGCACGTCGAGTACGAGACCGAGAAGCGTCACTACGCCCACGTCGACGCCCCCGGTCACGCCGACTACATCAAGAACATGATCACCGGTGCTGCCCAGATGGACGGCGCGATCCTCGTGGTCGCCGCCACCGACGGCCCGATGCCGCAGACCCGCGAGCACGTGCTGCTGGCCCGCCAGGTCGGTGTGCCCTACATCCTGGTCGCCCTGAACAAGGCCGACATGGTCGACGACGACGAGATCATCGAGCTCGTCGAGATGGAGGTCCGCGAACTGCTGGCCGCCCAGGAGTTCGACGAGGAAGCCCCGGTCGTCAAGGTCTCGGCTCTCAAGGCCCTCGAGGGTGACCCCGAGTGGACCAAGTCGGTCGAAGAGCTCATGGCTGCCGTCGACGAGTCGATCCCGGACCCGGTCCGCGAGACCGAGAAGCCGTTCCTCATGCCCGTCGAGGACGTCTTCACCATCACCGGCCGCGGCACCGTGGTCACCGGTCGTGTGGAGCGCGGCGAGGTCAACGTGAACGAGGAAGTCGAGATCGTCGGCATCCGCGAGAAGAGCACCAAGACCACCGTCACCGGTATCGAGATGTTCCACAAGCTCCTCGATTCGGCACAGGCAGGCGACAACGCCGGTCTGCTGCTCCGCGGCCTCAAGCGTGAGGACGTCGAGCGCGGTCAGGTCATCGTGAAGCCGGGCACCACGACCCCGCACACCGAGTTCGAGGGCCAGGCGTACATCCTGTCCAAGGACGAGGGCGGCCGTCACACCCCGTTCTTCAACAACTACCGTCCGCAGTTCTACTTCCGTACCACGGACGTGACCGGCGTCGTGACCCTCCCCGAGGGCACCGAGATGGTCATGCCGGGCGACAACACCGAGATGAGCGTCAAGCTCATCCAGCCGGTCGCCATGGACGAGGGCCTGCGTTTCGCCATCCGCGAGGGTGGCCGCACCGTCGGTGCGGGTCGAGTCACCAAGATCACCAAGTGATCTCGTTCTGACTCACTGACTCACTGAGTCGAAGGCGCCCGGTCACGAAAGTGGCCGGGCGCCTTTGTCATGCCCGGTCACCATGTGGCCGGGCACTTTTCGTGCGTCGACACCACCGCGCACGGCCTGCCGCGTTTCTTGACGCGCCGATCACTAAGATTCACGCCTCAGCGAAGGGTCTGACGACCCCGCTGGACTCTAGCGTCTCGAGGGCCGCTGCGCCCCAACTTTTTAAAGTTTCGCAGACTGCTGGACAGATCTATGTACATAGTTCACTATGATCCAGATAACACAGGTCGGGATAAAGTAACTATGATCACGTGAGGTGCTGATGGTCGAGGCGCTCGAGGTTGCGAACCTCTCCAAATCTTTCGGTGGCCAGCGGGCGCTGGCCGACGTCTCGCTCTCCCTCGGCCCCGGCGAGATACGCGCGCTGGTCGGTCAGAACGGGTGTGGCAAGTCGACTCTGATCAAGGTCCTCGCGGGTTACCACGAGCCGGATCCGGGTGCAACGATCCTCGTCTGCGGGAACGAGCTGCACCTCGGTGTGCCCGGCAGCGGTGAGACCGCCGGCCTTCGGTTCGTCCATCAGGAACTGGGTCTCGTCGGCTCCCTGGACGTGGTCGACAACATGGCCCTCGGCCACGGCTACCGGCGAACGCGTGTGGGCACCATCGATTTTCGCGCTGAGCGTCGGCACGCACGATCAGCGTTGGACGAGCTGGGCATCGACCTCGACCTCAGGAAGCGCGCGTCCGACCTGAGTATGAGTGAGCGGACGATGCTCGCGATGGCGCGCGCGGTCCAGGGCGGCAGCGGTTCGGCCAAGGTGCTGGTGCTCGACGAGCCCACCGCCAATCTCCCGGCAGCAGAGGCCATTCGGCTGTTCGACCTGGTGCGCAGAATCCGCGACTCCGGCGTGGCGGTGCTGTTCGTCTCCCATCACTTGCCGGAGGTCTTCGACCTCTGTGACACGGTCACCGTCCTGCGGGACGGCAACGTGGTGACCACGCGTCCGCTGACGGGCCTCGACGAGGACGCGCTGGTTGCGCTCATGATCGGGAGCCGAACGCCCGCAACCCCATCCGCGGCGCCGGTCAGACCGCCGACCGCGCCGCCTGCCGGCGGTGTCGAGCGGTCGGCAATGCTCGATGTGACGCAGATGTCGTGCGGGAACCTCACCGGATTCGATCTCTCTGTCGGGGCGGGTGAGGTCGTCGGGATCGCCGGGATCACCGGTTCCGGACGCGAATCGGTCGTTCCGGCACTGTTCGGCGGGATCGGCCGGGTCGGCACCGTGACAGTCGACGGTGTGATCGTGCGCGCCGACCGGCCGGACGTCTCGATGGCGGCCGGGATGGGATGTGTGCCGGCGGAACGGTTGGCGAACGCCGCGTTCGCGACGGCGTCGCTCCGGGAGAACGTTTCCGTGGCTGACCCCTGGGCCCACGCCACGGCGGGATTTCTTCGCCTGAAGCGCGAAAAGTCCGATGTGGCAACGTGGCTCGACCGGCTCGGGGTACGCCCGGCCGGCGACACCGAACGTCAGCTCGGCACCCTCAGCGGTGGCAACCAGCAGAAGGTGATGCTCGCGCGTTGGCTTCGCCGCCATCCCCGGGTTCTCCTGCTCGACGAACCGACACAGGGTGTCGATGTCGGCGCGCAAGCCGACATCCATGCGCTCATCGATGACGCCGCATCGGCCGGAGCTGCGGTGCTCGTCGTCTCCACCGACCACGCCGAGCTGACTCGTCTGTGCGACCGGGTCGTCGTCCTCGCGGCGGGACGGATCGTCGATGAACTCCGGCGGCCGAACATCGATCCCGACGAGCTGACCGCCTCGACGCTCAAGACCTCCGCTCACGTACATGCGTAAGACCTCAGAACCGAAAGGACCCGCGATGACCACACAGTCATCCGAAGAAGTGCCGACCGCGTCCCGTGGCGGTGGTGCCGACGGCGGTACGCCCGCGGGCCCGGGCGGGCTCGGCCCCGAATCGGCCCGACGTCGGCGCGTGGTGTCCCTGGGCCTTGATCGGTTCAGCGGCATCTACGTGTGGGTGGCCATCATCGTGTTGTTTGCGCTGTGGATCCCGGACACTTTCCTCACCGAGGGCAACCTCAGGATCATCGCCGGTGATCAGGCCATCACCGCGATCCTGGCGATCGGTCTGATCGTGCCGCTGGCGGCCGGGGTCTTCGACCTCTCCATCGCAGGCGTGATGGGCTTCTCGGTCGCCATGGTCTCGTATCAACTGTCCCTGGGGATCAGCGCGACGGTCGCGATACTCACCACGCTGCTGTGCGGAGCCCTCATCGGTGCCGTCAACGGCTTCGTGGTCGTCCGGCTGAAGGTGGACTCCTTCATCGCGACGCTGGGAATGTCGAGCATCATGCTGGCGGGGACGTACTGGGTCACCGACGGCAAACAGATCACCGAGGGGTTCACCGACGGTTTCCTCGGGCTCGGAAGCGGTATGTTCCTGGGTCTTCCGTTGCCGTTCTACTACATGGTCGTCGTGGCAGCCGTCATGTACGTCCTCCTCGAGAAGACGCCCCTGGGCCGGTACCTGTACGCGACCGGCGGCAATCGCCAGGCCGCACGCCTGGCAGGTCTGCGCGTCGAGCGGATCATGTTCGGCTCCCTGGTCACGTCCGCGACCGTGGCGGCGCTGGCCGGCGTCGTGCTGGCCGCCAAGCTCGGCACGGCTGCGCCCGACATCGGGCCGTCGTACTTGTTGCCGGCGTTCTCGGCGGTCTTCCTGGGCTCGACACAGATACGGGCGGGACGAGTCAACGTGCTGGGCACCCTCGTCGCCATCTACCTGCTGGCCACCGGGGTCAAGGGACTCCAGCTCGCGGGCGCGCCGAGCTTCGTCAACGACCTCTTCAACGGCCTCGCCCTCATCATCGCGGTCGCGCTGGCCGCCCGTACGGCACGACGTTCGTGACGAACGCTCGCTGCCTCCTTCTGCCGCTGCGGCGGATCCCCATCGGCCGAGAGGCCATCGTGAAAGGAAACCGAGTGAGAACCAAGTCCTGGGTGCAGACGATGATCGCGGTGGCCGCCGTCGGTGCCGTCGCCACCGCCTGCTCGAGTGCCGACGGTGGGGGTTCGGGTGAGCCCGCAGATGTCTCGGCGGCGCGTAGCGTCGCGGATCAATACGAAAGTCCCCCTGATGGATTGGTGCTCACAACTCCGCTGAGTCGCGCTCCGCAAGCGGGTAAGTACGTGATCAGCATCGAGACGCCACAACCGATCTCGAGTGCAAAGGACGACGCGATCCAACAGGCCGCGGATCTCCTGGGGTGGCGCTACCAGCGAATCCTGCAGGGTACTGACGCCGATGCCGGTCCGAAGGCGATGGACCAGGCGATCGCTCTCGGGCCGGACGCGATCCACATCTCGGGCACGCCGCTGTCGATGTTGTCGACGCAGATCGAACGCGCCTCGGACGCCGGGATTCCGGTCATCGCCGACAGTGTGGGCGACGATCCGGTGCCCGGGGTGATCTCGACCTCGCTCGACGGCACCAAGCAGGTCCAGGAATGGGGCAAGATGGTCGCGAGTCAGGTCGTCGCCGACAGCGATGGTGAGGCCAACATCGCCGTCTTCACCATCACCGACTACCCGATCCTCAATGTCTTCACCGATGCCTTCACCGCACAGATGAAGACACTCTGCCCCGGCTGTCGTGTCGAGATGATCAATCAACAGGTGACCGACCTGGGTACCAAGACGCCTCAGAGTGTGGTCAGCACGCTGCAACGTGATCCCGAGATCAACTATGCGCTCTTCTCGTTCGGGGACCTGGTGCTGGGCGTGGACGCGGCGCTTCGGGCCGCGGGGCTCCAAGATCAGGTGCGATTCGCCGGTCAGACGCCGACGCCGGCCAACCTCGCATCACTGAAAGACGGAGACGACAGTGTGTGGGTCGGCTTTCCGGTGCAGATCCTCGGCTGGCGTGTGATCGACATGCTTGCCAGGCAGTTCAACGGCGACGATCTGAAACCAGCCGATGATGCGTTCTTGCCGACGCAGTTGCTCAACAGTGACAACATCGGGACTGCGGTTCTCGATCCGCAGACGGGGTTCTACGTCGGCGTGGCCGACTATCAGGACCAGTTCGAAAAGCTCTGGCTCAAGTAGCGCGCACCAGGCGCGGTCACGTCAGGCGCTCGGTCACATGTGTGACCGAGCGCCTCGCGTGGTACGGCCAGTGAGGCGAGGCGCGCTCCCTGGTTCTCGCGACAGATTCACGCACGACGCGCCTGTCGTTCCATGGCTGGACTCAGTTCCGTAAGGGCTTCCGCCGCCGCAGGTCCGCGCATAGAGTTCGCGCATGACCATGTTCGGAGAGTCGGGGACCGGGCCACGTGTTCCCGCCCATGTGTGGAGTGCCGTGGGCACTTTCGCGTTTGTCATGCTGTGCGGGATCGTCGGTCCGATCTTCCTCGTCGCCTACTTCGTGATCGATGCACCCGACACGGAGTGGATGCTGTGGACCGGGATCGGCATCACCGTGCTCGATGTCGTTCTCGGCGTTGCCATCGCGTGGTTCAACTATCGGGGTGGCGCGAAGCTGGAACGCCTCCGGGCCGCCGGGGTGTTCGGCATCGCCGAGATCACCTCGGTCGGTCAGACGAATGTCGAGATCAACGACCAGCCGCTGATGAAGCTCGGGCTCCGGATCCACGCCGAGGGACTCGCTCCGTTCGAGGTGTCGACGAGGAAGGTCGTGCCGCATTACCAGCAGCCGCTGCTGCACGCCCGTCGGTTGGCCGTGATGGTCGATCCCGAGTCCCAGGACTTCGAGATCGACTGGCAGGCAACCGCTTTGCTCGCCGGTTCGGTGCCGGCCAGGTTCACCTCCGAAGAAGACGGCCGGACCTACGATCTCACCGGCCAGGCGGAACCGTTGGGGGAGATCCTGCAGATCCTCGGACGTCACGGGGTGGCGGGCAGTGGCGTGATCGATCTGCGGTCCAATCCCGCGGCCCGAGCGGAAGTCATGGAGGTCGTGCGCGGCTGGGCGGGAGTCCGGGCGGATTCGGCGAGCTCGTCTCGGATGGACCCCCCGTCGTTCACCAAGGCCGGTGGCGGGTCGGGCCGGGGTGGTGACCCGGGCCGTTCGCCGGCCGAACGGCTCGCGTCGCTGGACGAACTGCGCCGCACCGGCGCGGTCACCGAGGAGGAGTACGCGCGGGCGCGTCAGCGCATCGTCGACGATCTCTGAGGATGCGTGGATGGTCTGTAACAAGGTGAATCCACTGCCACATACGCCACTTGATTCACTGTAGTCACTCTGGTCACCACTCGATATCGATGTCGATGCCCTAGGGTCACAACCGTGGCATTGCTGATCGTCGTCGAATTACAGTTCGTCGGTGCAGCTTTCACTACGGCCGCGTCGGCTTGCCCGCCGACGTCGAGCCCTCGCGTTCGCCCTCGCGCTCCTCGCGGTGGTCGGCGTGGTCACCATCGGGTCGGGTAACGCGTCCGCGTCGGCCGCGTTCGGCAGGTTCCACGTGTCCGGCTGCGGCATGCCGAGCACCCCGGTCGACACCTGGACCCGGTGGGGCAACAGCAAAACCGTCATCGCTCTCGACGGTCTTCGCGCGACCGGTGACATCAGTGGCTGGCGTCGCGACACGCGTGTCCACCGCATCGCCGACTCCGGCGTCAACGTGATCCAACCGGTCGGAGGTCTCGCGAGCTTCTACACCGATTGGGAAGCGGCGAGCCCGGCCAACAAGGTCGGATATCGCTATCGGTGGACGTGCCGACTCGACACCATCGTGCGCGAACTCGACGCGCGCGGACTCGCCGTCGGCCCGCTGGGCAAATACGCGATCATGGGCATCTCCATGGGCGGTAACGCGGCGATGGTCTACGGGGCGTACCACCGCAAGCGCATCTCGCACGTCTTCTCGATGTCCGGCTACCTGAACCTGTCCGCGCCCACGATGCGAGAGGCTGTTCGGCTCGCGTTGATCGACGCCGGGGTCGGGGCGGGGGTCGGTCCGTTCAGCGCGGACGCCATGTGGGGACCGCCCTGGAGTGACCGGTGGACGCGCAACGATGCACTCGTCCAGCTGCCGCGGATGCGCGGGATGAAGATCCGCATCGGGTCCGGTTCGGCGACATGGGGTCCGCACAACGCCGACGCCGTGGCCTCGGTCAAGGGCACACCGCTGGAGGTGGTGTCGCTCGCGCAGACCCGGTCGTTCGAAGTCGCGGCCGCGTTGCAGGGCATCCCGGTCACGACGGACTTCCCGTCTGTAGGGACACACGCCTGGGGGTACTGGGAGGACATGGTGTGGCGCGCCAAGAACAGCGGCTGGTTCCGCGACCGGTGACGACGACCGGTGAGGTGCGGTCTGCGCGGACGGCCGGGTGGAGTGTGACGGCGCCCGCACGGCCGACGTTCGTAAGCTGACGGTCATGCGTGTTCTGCGTCGAAGCGGCGACCCCGACCTCGCGGTCCGGATCGCGGGGGAGGCCGACCGGGGCGTACCGGTCGTCCTCGTGCACGGGATGGCATCGGACCATTCGACCTGGCGCCGGCTCGCGACGGCACTCCGCGCCCGCGGGCGTGCGGTGATCAGCTTCGACCTCCGTGGACACGGGCGCAGCGGCCGGGCCCGTGAGGTCTACCGGCTCGACGACTTCCGCGACGACCTGGCCTATGTCCTCGACACCCTCGGGATCGCGGTCGCCGACGTGGTCGGCCATTCGCTCGGTGCCCACACCGCGCTGCGATTGGCCATGCGTGAGCCGACGAGGATCCGACGCCTGGTGCTCGAAGAGGTGCCGCCGATGCCCCGCGACGAGGCCGATCTGTCCGAGGGCATCGCCATGCGCGCCACCCTGGGCGAGCAGATTCGTGGGCTGATCGCGCTCGCGCGCAACCCCTTTCCGGTCATCCGCTACGACGGCCGGATGGGCGACCAGATCGTCGCCGAATTCGACGTCTGCGCGCCGCGCTGGTGGTCGGAGCTGCCGGATGTGCAGGCCACCGCCATGGTCATCTCGGGTGGCGAGAAGAGCTTCCTGCCCCCGCGCCACCTGCAGACCCTCAGCGACGCCCTGCCGAACTCGCGGTTCGTCACCATCGAGGCGGGGCACAGCGTTCACCGCGACCGCGCCGAGGAGTTCGTCACCCACGTCGACGGGTTCCTCGGGCACTGACGCCTGCCGGCGTCATCTCCGGTTCGGAACCAGCGAGCCAGCGTCAACTCTGCTTCCTGATCCGAGAGAACCGCGAAACCACTGGCCCACCACTGCTCCCTGAGGAGCGCCCGGAGCTTGCGGAGGGCGCGTCACGAAGGGTCTGCCACGCATGTCACCAAGACCCTTCGTGACGCTCGCAAGCTCGCTCCTCAGGGAGCGGGGGATGGCGCTAATCCGGGGCGGGATGGTGCTCCTCAGGGAGCGGGGGATCGCGCTCGTCCGGGGCGGGATGGTGCTCCTCCGGGGGGCGGGGGATGGTGCTCCTCAGCTCAGAGAGCGGAGCGGGTCAGGCGGGCTTGTTGTGCAGCGGTCGCGGGTCGATCCCGACCTTGCGCCACGCCTCGTAGGCCCAGGGGACGTAGAGGTACTTGAGCGGCAGGCGGTTGATCAACGGGTTGGCGGCCCGCATGAGGGCGGCGAACCGTTGGAAGTTCTTCTCGCGCCTGTCGTTCCACTCGAGGTCGCACACGTCCCGCATCTGCTGGGGCAGCGTTCCGACGACAACGGTGCGGATGAAGGCGTTCAACGGAAGCGACAGGATCTTCCACACGGGCGCGGGGATCTTCTTGGGGCAGGGGAGTCCCTGCCGGATGTAACCGGTGGCGTAGACGATCGTCTTGTGCGGCACGAACCGGTCGAGCATGTCTTCCCAATACTGGACGAACTCCTCGTAGGTCTGCGGCTGCCCGCGATCGCTCACCCCGTAGAGCTGATACCAGACCTTGCTCTCCTCGAAAATCTGGACCTTCTCGGCGTAACTCAGGCGTCGGATGAAGGTGTCGGTGATGTAGAGGACCTGGTCGACGAACGTCGCGTGCGCCCAGTAGAACAACTCCGGATTGAGTGCGTGGTACCGCGATCCGTCGCTGATGGTGCCCTTGATGTCGCGGTGGAAGTCGCGCACCGTGCGACCCCACTTCTCCGGCTCGGTGCTGTACACGGTCCGCATGACCGGGGGGCCGGTCCGCTTGGCCCGGCCGAGGAAGTCGCTGAAGATGATCGAGTGATCGAGCACGGCCTGGCCGAGTTGTTCGATGCAGTTCTCGGTGCCGGCCAGACGCTGGAAGCCCAGCAGTCCGCGGTTGTCGCCGTAGAACTTCCACACGAGCGAGTCGACGCCGAGACGTGGCGAGGCGGCCTCGCCCGCGGTGTCCGGAGTGTCGTCGACGATCATCGGCTCTGCCTCGCGGATACCGGCGTCGAATCCCTGGTTGACTGACATGGCGGCGAGAATATCGCACTTGGAACAAACTTGGAAGGTTGTTCCAACGACGCGGGGTGATCTGTATGCGGAGAGGGAGGACGGATGATGCGGGGCAGGCAACCGGACTGGGCGCTTCCCGACGTCGAGGACGTCCTCGCTTCCGCTGTCGCGGTTCGGCTGCCGATGCGTACGAGATTCCGCGGCCTGACCACGCGCGAGACGATGGTCTTCGCGGGGCCGGCGGGTTGGGGGGAGTTCGGTCCGTTCGTCGAGTACGACGACCCGGAGGCGGCCTCGTGGCTGCGGGCCGGCATCGAGGCCGCCTGGGTCGGTCCTCCCGCCGCGGTCCGCGACACCGTCCCGGTCAACGCGACCGTGCCCGCCATCCCCGCCGACGAGGTCGGCGCATTGCTGCAGCGATACCCCGGCGCGGGAACCGCGAAGGTCAAGGTCGCCGAGCCGGGGCAGACCCTCGACGACGACGTCGCCCGGGTTGCGGCGACGCGGGCGCTCATCGGCAGGGTGCGCATCGATGCGAACGGCGGCTGGACCGTCGACGAGGCCATCGCCGCCCTGCGCGCCATCGGTGAGGTCGAGTATGCCGAACAGCCCTGTCGCACAGTCGAAGAACTGGCGGCCGTGCGTCGGGCGGTCGAGGTGCCGATCGCTGCCGACGAATCCATCAGGAAGGCCGAGGACCCGTACCGTGTCGTCGCGGCCGACGCTGCTGACGTGGCGGTGGTCAAGGTCGCGCCGCTCGGCGGCATGCGCGCAACCCTCCAGCTCGCCGAGAACCTGGGACTCGACATCGTGGTCTCGAGTGCCCTCGACAGCGCGATCGGGATGGCCGCCGGCGTGGCTGCCGCGGCCGCGCTACCGCGCCTGGAGCTTGCGTGCGGGCTGGGCACCGGGTCGTTGCTCGCCGCGGATGTCGCCGCGTCCTTCCAGATGGTCGACGGCTCGGTGGGAACGCGATGGTTCGGCACCGACGCCTCGGTCGACGTGCGCGGACTCGCGGTCGAAGAAGAGCGTCAGCATTGGTGGCGCGAGCGTCTGCGGCGGTGTCACCGCCTGCTGACGATGGACGGGTCGCCCACGGGTCGCGGGCGAGGATAGGAACGCATTTTCCGATCTGTCTCAACGTGGTCTATCATGCGATGTGGGTCACATGCCGACCGTCCGTACCCGGGGCGGCCGTTGCGGGAGGGAGACGATCATGGCCTCGGTTCTGGCGACAGTGCCGGCAGCAGTCGATTCGGTCGGCGTCCCGTCTCCCGACCGCGACGGAACCCCGTTGCACGTCGGCCGGGGTCGCGGTGCCCGCGGACACCGGACCGCCGGGCTGTATTTTGACCAGATGGAGATCACGGAGATCAGACATCGCCGGCTGCACGAAAACCACTGGTCGGCACCCGAGGACTCGCTGCCCGCCACCCGTCGGCGGCGATGACCGTGGCAGGCACCGGAACCAAGGCCGACAGCAGGAATCGGACCTCGACGCGTAAGGTCCGCAACACCGCCAGCCCGGCCGACCAGGAAGCCGCGATCCTCGCGGCCGCCGGGGCGGAGTTCGCCGAGGTCGGTGTCCGCCGCGCGAACATCGACGAGGTCGCCGCGCGGGCTGGAGTGAGCCGCAGCACCTTGTACCGGCGCTTCCCGAACAAGGATGCGCTGCTCTACGCGGTGGCCAACGACGCCTACGAGACGGGCATGCAGAAACTCGAGGCCTCGGTGAAGGGGCTCGGACCCAAGGCCGCACTGGTGGAGGCGTTCGCCGTCGGCGCCGAGTGGGTCAACTCCGACCCGCTGCTGAGCCGGATCGTCCTCACCGACTCCGAGATCAAGAGCGTCACGGCGACGATGACATCGTTGTTCATCGAGATGGTCACCGACCGGGTCGCGGCCACACTCCGCGACGAGGGTGCGCAGATGCCCGTCGAGGATCTGCTGGAAGCCGTCGAGATCCATGTGCGACTGGTGATCTCACTGCTGGAGACGCCGCCGTCGGACCCTGCTCGCAACGAACCCCAGCGCGTTCGGGATTTCGCCGCCAAGTTCCTCGCACCGATGATCTGGTGAAACCCCACCGGAGATGACGGGCCACGCCGGCCCGGTTCCTCTCGTCTGAAGTCCGCATCCACCGAAGGAGATCCAATGAGTCTGCGTGACAAGCTGTCCCGCACACCCGACCACGACGCGATCCGCGCCGCGCTACGGGACAAGGTCGTGGTCATCACCGGCGGCGCGCGTGGCATCGGATTCGAGACCGCGACCCAGCTGTCCGAGGCGGGGGCCAGGGTCGCGATCGGTGATGTGGATTCCGAGGCGGTGGGCAAGGCCGCCGCCGACCTCGGTTGCGAGGGCATCGAGGTGGACGTGACCAAACGCGAGTCCTTCGATGCGTTCCTGACCGAGGTCGAAAACCGGCTCGGACCGATCGACGTGCTCGTGAACAACGCCGGGATCATGCCGGTCGGACCGTTCCTCTCCTACGACGACACGATCATCCGCCGGACCTACGAGATCGACGTCCTGGGCGTGATCATCGGATGCCAGGAGGCGGCCCGCCGGATGGCGCCCCGCCGGACCGGCCACATCGTGAACATCGCATCGACGGCCGGGCGCATACCCACCCCCGGCCTCACCATCTACAACGGCGCCAAGGCAGCCGTCATCGAGTTCTCCGAGGCGCTGGGCGCGGAGCTGGAGCCGCAGGGCGTCGCCGTCAGCGCGGTACTCCCCACGTTCACGCGAACCGCCCTGATCTCCGGCCTGCAGACCAACAAGTTCATCCAGACCGTCGAGCCCGGCGAGGTGGCGTCGATCGTCGTGCAGACGATCGCGCGGCCGGTGGTCCGCGTCTACGCGCCCCGGTCGATGCGGTGGGCGGAGTCGGGCGCGCTGTTCCCACAGGCGATGAAGCGGTGGTCGCGCCGGTTGACCAAGCTGGACTCGATCTTCCTGAGCCCCGACCAGCAGGCGCGCGCGGCATATTCCAGCCGGATCCGCGGTGAGAAGATCGACACCCGGGCGCCGGGCGACAGTCTGACGCAGCCCCAGGAGAGCACGCCCCTGTCGTCGTGAAGAGGGACGGCATGGGTGCTCGGTCGGGGGCGCAGGAGGTGTCCGCCGACCGGGCCGCGAGGCGCGAGCTGCGCGAGGCACTGGACGATCTGCACGCCCTCGAGGTCGAGGCCGGACTCCGTCGGCGCCTGTCGCGGCTCCGCTGGGTCGTCGCGGTCGTGGTCCTCGTCGTCGCGCTCGTGCTCGCGGGGGTGGCGGTGACCGCGTGGCAGCGAGACCGTGAGCGGTACTCCGATGCCGAACTCCAGTCCGCGGCGGCCGACCGGGTTGCGGTGCTCATCGCCCCGAACAGCCGAGACGATCGGCGCGCCCAGCGCATCCTGGCCGGCGCCACCGGCACCTTCTACGACGAGTTCGCCCAATCCGCCGACAGTTACACCGAATTCATCCGGGCCAACGGCACCGTCGCGCAGTCCTCTGTCGACGGCACGGGGATCTCCGTCCGGACCGGCGACACCGCCACGGTCCTCGTCGCGGCCACCGTCGTCTTCACCGGTGGGGCGGCGCCGGCCGAGACCGGCGACCAGGCGCGCAGATTCCGGTTGCGGGTGCTCATCACACCGGCCGACGACACGCTGAAACTGAGTGCGGTGCAGTACCTTCCATGACGCCACCGACTCACACCCCGGGCGTCGAGCCGGTCCCGGGACGCGGAACGACCCGGCCCATCGGGGTGCGAGGTGCCACCATCCGCCTCGCGATCGCGGCGGTTGTCCTGGTCGCGACGCTCGTCGTGGTGCTCACCCTGTGGAATTCGCACCGCACCGGCTCCGACGTCACGGAGAGCCGAGACCAGTTGCGAGCACAGGCGGGAACGATCGTCGCGGACGTCTTCTCGGTCGATGCGGACCGCTGGCAGCAGGACCGGACGCGGGCGCGGGAGCGGGTCGCCGACGAGTTCACCGACAGCTACGGGGCCCAGCTCGATCGGCCCCCGCCCGAGGGGACGTCGTCGGTGACCTGGCGCCCCGAGGTCGTCAGCATCGTCGCGGTCGACGCCGCGGAGGGGGAGGCGCTGCTGCGCGTCGCGGTGACAGTACGTCCGGCCACCGGGCCCGCGACGACCGTCCAACGCACGGTCCTGGCCCGCTACGCGCGGTCGGACGACACATGGCTCCTCGCGGCGGCGGATGTGATCGGATGATCGTCCACCGGAATCTGCGGGTGCGGCGATGACCGAGACCATCACCACGCGAATCGAACTCGCCCGCGCCCGGGTCGACGCGGCGACCCGACGGGCGCGCACCGCCCGGGTCGTCGCCGCGCCGGCGCTCCGGGCGCGTGCGGCACGCCGGACACAGACGGTGCGCCGGACTCTCGTCGGAGCAGCGATCGCGGTGGTCGTCCTCGTTGGCGTCGCCGGCTTTCTTGCGTGGCAGATCCGCGGCCAGCAGGCGGCGACCGAGTTGCAGGACGACGTGCTCGCATCCGCCCGCGGCGCCGTCACCGTCATGCTGACCGCCGACCCGGCCGACCCCGAAGGCTACGTGGCACGCGTGGCGGAGGTGAGCACCGGACCGCAGCTGCAACGGATCGACGCCGCCCGGGAGGCACTGGTGACAGAGGTGGGCGGGCAACGGGGTTCGAGTGTCGGGCAAGTGATCTCGGCCGGGCTCGTCACCGATCCGTCGTCCGACGACATCGGTGGCAGCGTGGACGTGCTCGTCGTCGCCGACGCGACGAACCCGGCGCTCCTGGGCGGGTCGGGGGACGGTTCGGAGATCGACACCACCGGAGAGCGGATCACGGCGCTGATCACCATGACGCGCACCGACGGCGGCTGGAAGATCGCCGAGGCGAGGCGTCCATGACCGCCGCCGACGACCGGGTCCTGCTACCGGCACAGCCGAGTCGAACCCAACGCATCCGCATGCGGCTTCTCATCGTCGCATCGGCGGTATCCCTGGTGGTCGCGGCGATCGCGGGCGCCGCGACCCTGCGCCCCGATCCCGACCCGACCGAGGCGCAACGCAGCGAGATCCTCAGCGCGGCTGCGGCTGCCGTGAGTGCGCTCCTGACCTATTCGCCCGACGACCCCGCCGACCGGCGGCAGGCGACCGACGCGTTGCTGACCGACCCGCTACGCCTGGAGTACCGGAACCGTGGCACCGACGTCGTGGTTCCCGGCGTCCGTGCATCAGCGTTGTCGGTGACCGGCGAGGTCGTCGGTGCCGGACTGCGGGAGGGCGACTCGGAACGCGCCCGGGTGCTCGTCTTCGCCGACCAGCGGGTGACAGCCGGGTCCGGTTCACCGGCACCGGGTGCCGCGAGCCGTCCACCGGCCGAGACGACCTCTATCGCCCGGTGGGCACTTATGCGTAAGGTCGACGGGAATTGGCTGCTGTCCGACCTGCAACCGGTCGGCGACGTGACCCGTTGAGACACGAGATGCCCGCCCCCGGGCGGTCCGCGCGACCGCCGGCGCAGACGGGTGCTCGCGGGTGGGATGACGAAAAGGGGACCAGAGATGAGTGCATCGAGCGCGGGTGTGGTGATAGTCGGGGCCGGACTCGGCGGGATCCGGGTCGCGGAGAACCTGCGGAACAACGGCTTCACCGATCCGATCACCCTCGTCGGAGCCGAAGCGTATCCGCCGTACGACCGTCCGCCGCTGTCGAAGTCGGTGCTGCTGGGCAAGGACGACCGCGTCGATCTCAAACCCGCGGAGTTCTACGAGGACTCCGACATCACGCTGCGACTCGGTGAAGCGGTGACCGCGGTGTCACCGACGGACCGGACGATCACACTGGCCTCCGGCGCCACCGTCGCCTACGACACCCTCGTACTGGCGACCGGGCTCGATCCGCGGCCGTTTCCCGGTCTCGCAGAGAACGTCCGTGGCGCGCACGTGCTCCGCACCTACGACGACGCGGTGGCGCTGCGTGGCGAGATCGATTCCGCGAGCACCGCAGTCGTCATCGGCGCCGGCTTCATCGGATGCGAGGTGGCGGCCGGCCTCTCGGCCCGCGGACTGGCGGTCAGCCTCGTCGAACCGGCTCCGACGCCGCTCGCCGTGGCGCTGGGGGAGCGGATCGGAGCCCTGGTGTCGCGGTTGCACGTGGCCAACGGCATCGATCTGCGGACCGGGGTCGGGGTCGCGAAGATCGACGTGTCCGACGGGCGGGTCAGCGCGGTCGAACTCACCGACGGCACCACCCTGCCCGCCGACATCGTCGTCGTCGGTATCGGTTCGACCCCGGTGACCGGGTATCTGGACGGTTCGGGCATCGAACTCGCCGCGCGCGAGGTCGGGGGTGGGATCGCCTGTGATGCAACCGGACACACCAGCGCCGAGAACGTCTTCGCACTCGGCGACGTGGCGAACTGGCTCGACGAGGACGGGAGGCCGAAACGCGTCGAGCACTGGAACCACACGGTCGAGCAGGCCTCGGTCGTCGCGCACCAGATCACCGGTGGCGACGCGGTCACCGCGTCGGTCGCGTATTTCTGGAGCGACCAGTTCGACGTCAAGATCCAGGTACTCGGCTCTCCGCGCGCCGATGACGAGGTCCACGTCGTCGACGACGACGGCAAGAAGTTCGTCGCGTACTACAGCCGGGACGGCGTGCTCACCGGCGTGGTGGGCGCCGGCAAGGTGGGTGCCGTGATGAAGACCCGGCCGAAGCTGCAGACCCCCACGCCCGTCGCGGATCTGCTGTAGTGACGCAATGACGGATACGCCCACCGCTGCGCGGGTGCGTGATGCGGCAGCCGTGGTGGCCGACCCGGAACTCGCGCTCGGCCAGGCCGCGTTCTTCCAGGCCCGACCGGGGGGATACGGGGAGGGCGATGAATTCCTCGGAATCCGTGTACCGGTACAACGGAAGCTCGCGAAGGGGTTCCGCGGCATCGCGCCGGATCAGGTCGTCGAGTTGCTCGACTCACCGATCCACGAGCATCGCCTGATCGCATTGTTCCTCCTGCGTGAGGAGTTCGACCGCGAGCTACGCCGCGGCGGCGACGGCAAGGGCTGGGTCGACCTCTACCTCGACGCGGTGCGCCGCGGCCGGGTGAACAACTGGGATCTCGTCGACTCGTCCGCCGATCCTGTCCTCGGCGAATACTGCCGGCGCAGCGGCGAACTCGATCTCGTCCTGCAACACGCACGGGACGATGATCTGTGGCGGCGCCGGGTGGGGGTGATCGCGACCTTCGCCGTCATCAAGCACGGCGACCCGGCGGCACTGCTCGCGGTGGCGCCGCTCGTCCGCGACGACCGACGGGATCTCATCCAGAAGGCATTCGGCTGGATGCTGCGGGAGGTCGGCAAACGAGTCGACGAGACCGTCCTGCTCGGCTACCTGGACGACAACGCTGCCCGGATGGGCCGCACCGCACTGTCATACGCGCTCGAGCACCGGACCCCGGAGGAGCGTGCCCACTACCGCGCCCTCCGTTGACCGGCTCCGTGCTCTCGAATCCGATGGCGCCGCTGCGCTTTCTGCTCCCTGAGGTGTGAGGAGCGTTAGCGACGAGCCTCGAAGGGTCAGCCCTCGCGTGCGACCTTCGCGGCGGCCCAGATCATCGGGAACTGGAACGGCAACCGGGCCAGGGTGACGATCTTGTAGGGCAGCGGCCGGTCCCACCACAGCCGGACCATGTTGATGTTGGCGGGATAGACGGCGAGGAACAGCAGCACGGACGCCGCGCCGGCGGCGCGTCGGGTCTTCGGAGCGAGAAGTGCCGCGCCCAAACCGATCTCGGCAACACCGGAAGCGTAGGTCAGCGTGCGGGGGTCGCCGGGGATCTCCTCCGGGATGATCTCGTCGAACGGTTTGGGTGCCACGAAGTGGAGCACTCCGATGCTGATGAGCATCGCGGCGAGGCCACGGGCGAGCTGGACGGGGTCGAGCCGGGAACCGCGGATGGTGCTCACGTCGTCGTTCTCCTTCGATGGACCGGTGACTGCACGAACTCGAACCACTCTCTCAGAATTCGACCTTCAGGGTGTCCGATGTCGGATGCGCCTGACAGCCGAGGATGTATCCGTCCTCGATGTCCTCGGGGTCGAGCGCGCCGGCGTTGTCCATGTCGACGCTGCCCTCGGTGAGAGTGCAGGCGCACGAACCGCACTCACCCTCCTGGCAGGAATACGGGGCATCGAGTCCGGCGGCGAGCATGATGTCGACGAGAGTTCGTGAGCGAGGCCAGGTCAGGGTGTGGGTCTCACCGTCGAGCTCCACCTCGACGGTGGCGGCACCCGCCTGCTCCTCCTCACTCACCTCGCCGAGTTCGACGTCGGCGAACGGGTCGCCGGACAGCGAGTTGTAAACCTCGGTGTGGACGTTGTGGTGCGGGAAGTTCGCGTCCGACAGACCCTTGTGGACGGCATCCATGAACGGGCCCGGTCCGCACATGTAGGCGACGTGCGACGTCGCGTAGGGCGCGAAAGCCGTTGCCAGAGCGGCCGCACTCGGCAGACCCTGGAGTGATTCGAGCCAGTGGACGAGGGTGAGCCGATTTGGGTGGGCGGCCAGGAGTTCTCGGAGTTCGGCGGCGAAGATCACGTCGGCGACGTCCCGGTTGGCATAGAAGAAGACGATCGGTGCGTCGCCCTTCTCGAGGGCCGCCTTGAGGATCGACATCACCGGCGTGACACCGCTGCCGGCCGCGATGAGCAGCAATGGGTTGTCATAGGACTTCGGGGTGAACACGCCCGACGGCGGCAGCACCTCGACCTGGGTGCCGGGGGAGAGGTGGTCGCACACCCAGTTGGATCCGTAGCCGTCGGCGGTGCGCTTCACGGTCACCTTGGGCCGCGGGTCGGTGAACGGCGACGACGCGAGGGAGTAGCAGCGCGCGACCGAACCGGTCTGCTCGCTCGGAATCCGTAGCGTGAGGAACTGCCCCGGTTTGTAATCGGTGAACGGCTTCGGCGAGGCCTCGGGTACGTCGAAGGCGATGGACTTGGCCTCGGCCGTCTCGTCGATCACCTCGGACACCGTGAGGATCACGCTGCGTGAACCGTGAGGGGTCAGGTCAGACATGTGCGCAGTCTCCGCCGTCGAGGACCGGCACCCCGGCCCAAATTAGAACACGTTCTACTTCAGCCTAGCGCAACGACCGGTGTTCCCACGAGGGGCTTGCGGTCGATCACTTGCGGCCGCTGTCAGCGTAGTCACGCCAGGGCCGCCACGCCGTCGGCCACGGTGCGCGCGCCGGACTCGATGAGCGTCTCCAGGTCGGCATCGGGGTCGTCGAGCCATTTCTCGTACGCGGCGAGGGCGGCACCGAGGCACAGCCACCCGATGGTCTGCGGCAGGTGATCGCGGACATCGACGCCCAGCCGGGTCGCGCAGAACTCGGCGATGACCTGACGCCAGTCGGCATAGACGATCATCGAATGTGCCTGCAGCGCAGGCACCCCGAGGAGGAGGGACATACGTCGGCGATGGTTGTCGAGTTCCTCGGCGGGCACCCGGTTGAACGAGACGAGGGCGTCGACGAGGGCCTGCGCCATCGGCGTCTCGGGCGGGATACCGGCGAGGAGGGTGCGTAGTTCGAGGAGATGGTCGTCGAACTCGCCCCAGGGGATCTCGTTCTTCGACGAGTAATACCGGAACAGTGTGCGCCGGGCTATCCCGGCCGCCTCGGCGATGTCGTCGACGCTGGTGTCCTCGAAGCCCTGGGTGGTGAAGAGGCGGATCGCGAGTGCGCTGATCTGCGCACGCGACGTGATGGGGCGCCGGCCCGGCGGGGTACGTGCGGGCTCGTCACCGCGCATCTTCGTGGTCATCGGGACCTCAGCCTATGGGACCGGTGTCGTTCGGATCGGCAGAACCGTCCACCTGGCCATTCGGGCAGTTCGCTCGCAAACGCTGGATTTCTGCACCGAGTGCCACTAAAGTCTGTCGTGATCCACATCACTAACCCACCAACCAGGAGGTATGGATCATGGCAGATCAGTCCGCTGCGACCAGTCACAGCTCGAACGACACCGAACTCCTCGCCGAGTCACTCGTCGAAGAGGTCTCGATCGACGGGATGTGCGGGGTCTACTGATGTCAGCCCCGACATCGAATCCGACCTCCGGCGACCGTTCCGCGGTCGCCGGGGTCCGGTTCGACACCCCAGCCGAGGCGCCCGGTTTCGACACGCTCGAGCCGTGGCGGCTCAATCCGAAGGTCGCTCTGCGGCCGGAACCGTTCGGCGCGCTGCTGTACCACTTCGGTACGCGCAAGCTGTCGTTCCTCAAGAACCTCACCGTCGTCGGCATCGTGCAATCGCTCGCCGACCACGACTCGGCGGAGGCCGCCCTCCTCGCCGCCGGGATCTCGCCCGCCCAACGTCCCCTGTACCTGCAGGCGCTCACCGCGCTCGCCGACAGCGGCATGATCGTGCCCCGCTCCTGAGCGATCAGGCCCGATGTCCCGGCCCGGACGTCCCAGTTCCGAACCGCCAGCCCCGAATGCAAGGACCTCAACGATGACGACCATCGAGATGCCGCCCACAGCAACCGAATTCGCGAGTGCACTCCGGGCGCCCGCGCCCACCGCAGGCGAGGTGCCGAAGGTCGGCCGGCTCGTCGACCAGTTCGAGAAGGGTCTCGACGCGCCCATCTGCCTCACCTGGGAACTGACCTATGCGTGCAACCTCGCGTGCGTGCACTGCCTGTCGTCGTCGGGCAAACGCGATCCCCGCGAGCTGTCCACCGAACAGTGCAAGGCGATCATCGACGAGCTGCAGCGGATGCAGGTCTTCTACGTCAACATCGGCGGCGGCGAACCGACCGTTCGCCCGGACTTCTGGGAGCTCGTCGACTACGCCACCAGCCATCAGGTGGGGGTGAAGTTCTCCACCAACGGCCTGCGCATCGACAAGAAGGTGGCCGCGAGACTCGCGGCGTCGGATTATGTCGACGTCCAGATCTCGCTGGACGGGGCGACCGCGAAGGTCAACGACGCGGTCCGCGGTCCGGGTTCGTTCGACATGGCCGTCCGTGCACTGGAGAACCTGGCAGAGGCGGGTTTCGCCGACGCCAAGATCAGCGTCGTCATGACACGACAGAACGTCGCGCAACTCGACGAGTTCAAGGCGCTCGCCGACCGCTACAACGCCACGCTGCGCATCACCCGGTTGCGTCCCTCCGGCCGGGGCGCCGACGTGTGGGATGACCTGCATCCGTTGCCGCACCAGCAGCGCGAACTCTACGACTGGCTTGTCGCACACGGTGATCGAGTGCTGACGGGTGACTCGTTCTTCCACCTGTCGGCGTTCGGTTCCGATTCCGGCGGCGGCCTCCCCGGCCTCAATCTGTGTGGTGCGGGACGCGTGGTCTGCCTCATCGACCCGGTCGGCGACGTGTACGCGTGCCCGTTCGCGATCCACGAGAACTTCCTCGCCGGGAACATCCTGTCCGACGGCGGTTTCCAGGAGATCTGGCAGCGGTCGGACCTGTTCACCGAATTGCGCGAACCGCAGAACGCCGGCGCCTGCACGAAGTGCGCGCATTTCGACGCCTGCCGCGGCGGGTGCATGGCCGCGAAGTTCTTCACCGGCCTACCGCTCGCCGGCCCGGACCCGGAGTGCGTGCAGGGTTACGGTGAGGAACTCCTCGCCGGCGACCGCACGAAACCGACCGCCAACAAGGACCATTCACGCGGCACGCCGCTGACCCTGATGACCCGGCGGCCCGACGGCGACCTGACCCCGGTGGCCTCGCGTCCCACCAAGTCCTGTGACGAGAACCCGCTCGCCGGGTTCACCCCCGCCGCGCGGTAGATCGCCCGCGGTACACCACGGGGCGCGCCGTCGTCAGAACCGGCGCCCCGTCTCCATGAGAGCCAACCGGTCTCCATGGATGGATCAATGAGTAGGAAGAACATGTCTGCCAACCCCTGGGCCCGTAATCCCTGGTTCGAGACCGTCACCGAGGCGCAGCGCCGGGCCAAGAAGCGGCTGCCCAAATCGGTGTACTCGTCGCTGGTCGCCGGTACGCAGGCCGGTGTCACCGCGGACGACAACGTCCGCGCGTTCTCCGAACTGGGCTGGGCGCCGCACGTCGTCGGTGCGCAGTCCGATCGCGAGGTGACGACAACGGTGATGGGAGAGGAGATCTCGTTCCCGGTGATGATCTCGCCGACCGGTGTCCAGGCCGTGGATCCGGACGGTGAGGTCGCGGTGGCCCGCGCTGCCGCGGCGCGTGGCACGGCGATGGGGCTGTCGAGCTTCGCCTCGCACGCGGTCGAGGAGGTCACCGCCGTCAACGACAAGGTCCACTTCCAGATCTACTGGCTCGGCAGTCGCGAGGAGATCCTCGCCCGAGCCGAGCGGGCAAAGGCGGCCGGTGCGAAGGGTCTCATCGTCACCACCGACTGGGTGTTCAACGTCGGGCGCGACTGGGGTAGCCCCGAGATCCCTGAAAAGGTCGACTTGAAGGCGCTGCTGCGCCTGGGGCCCGAGATCGCGGTCAAGCCGCGGTATGCGCTCGACTGGGTCAAGGGCGGCAAGATCAACATCCCCGACCTGACCGCACCCAACCTCACGCCGCAGGGTGTGCCCGGGCCGACGTTCTTCGGCGCCTACGGGTCATGGATGAACACTCCGCCGCCCACGTGGGAAGACCTGAAGTGGTTGCGCGAGCAGTGGGATGGGCCGTTCATGGTCAAGGGCATCACCCGCCTCGACGATGCCAAGCGTGCGGTGGACATCGGCGCGACCGCTCTGTCGGTGTCCAATCACGGTGGCAACAACCTCGACGGCACCCCCGCCACGATCCGCCTTCTCCCCGACATCGCGACGGCCGTGGGCAACGACATCGAGGTCCTGCTCGACGGTGGTATCCGACGCGGCAGCGATGTGGCCAAGGCGTTGGCGCTCGGAGCCCGCGCGGTCATGATCGGCCGTGCGTACCTCTGGGGGCTCGCGGCCAACGGCCAGGCCGGTGTGGAGAACGTGCTGGATCTCCTGCGCATGGGGCTCGACGGTGTGCTGATGGGTCTCGGGCACAAGAGCGTGCACGAGCTGTCGGCCGCCGACCTCGTCGTTCCCGACGGTTTCACCCGCTCGTTCGGGAGCATCTGACCCGTCTTCCGATGACGCTGGGGATGTGCCCGCGAACCCTGGGGAACCAGAACTAGAACGTGTTACAGTTCTGCCATGGGACAGTTCGACGGCAAGGTCGTCTACATCACCGGCATCGCCCGAGGTCAAGGTCGCAACCACGCGATCCGGTTCGCTCGCGAGGGGGCCGCGATCGTCGGCCTGGACATCGCTGGTCCGATCATCGACCATGCGACCTACCCCGCGGCCACCGCCGACGACCTCGCCGAGACGATCCGTCTCGTCGAGGGCGTCGGTGGGAAGATCCTTGCGCGACAGGGGGATACGCGGGACCTCGCCTTCCAGCAGCAGCTCGTGGCCGACGCCGTCGAGCAGTTCGGCCGGCTCGACCACGTGGTCGCCAACGCCGGCGTGCTGACCTGGGGCAAGGTCTGGGAGCTCAGTGAAGAACAGTTCACCGACGTCGTCGACATCAACCTCGTCGGTGCGTGGAAGACGCTGAAGGCCACCATCCCGGCAATGCTCGAGGCGGCCAACGGCGGCTCGATCACTGTGATCAGTTCGGTTGCGGGCCTGAAGGCGATGCCGATGCAGGCGTCGTACTCGGCGTCGAAGTACGGCCTCGTCGGACTGACGCAGACGACCGCCAAAGAGCTCGGGCATCACCGCATCCGGGTGAACAGCGTGCACCCCTACGCCGTCGACACCCCGATGGGCGTCGCCGACACCGAGGCCCACCGGATCTTCGGAATCCCATGGGTCAACCCGCATTTCACATCGATCCTCGACTACCATCCGGTCGCCGCGCTCGACGAGATCTCCGACGCCGTCCTCTACCTCGCGTCCGACAGTGCCAAGGGGATCACCGCGGCCGAGTTCCAGATCGACATGGGGCATTCGAAGGTCTGACGCCGCGCGGCCGCGAAAGAACCCCTGCGTTCGAGGGCGAGTGGCCGATTCATCTGCTCCCTGAGGTGCGAGCGAAGCGAGCCACGAAGGGCGACGTGAGTTGTCGCCCTTCGTGGCTCGTCGACCTCGACGCGCTCCTTCGTCGCTTGCTCGGCCCGGCGGCTTTCGCTCCTCGCACCTCGGGGAGCAATGGGCGGGTCGCCACCGCTTCTCCCGCACGGAGAAGCGGTGGCGGGACCCTCAGTCGGCCCAGAGCGTCGACGGATCGGTCGCCTCGGTGGTCGGGCCCGTGGGGGTCTCCGGCTTGGTGCGCGAGAAGCGCGGTGCCACCTGGGCCTGGGTCACGCCGTCGATGTCGACGAGGTTGGCGCGGGCGGCCATGTGGGCGTCGGCGGGTGCCTCGGCGAAGGTGAGGACCGGCGAGGTGCAGGCGTCGGTGCCCTCGAAGACCGCGGCCCATTCGTCGCGGGTACGCGACTTGAAGGTCTCGGTGAAGATCTCCTTCAGCTTCCCCCACTGGGCGATGTCGTTCTGGTCCGGCAGGTCGGCGTCGGTGAGTTCGAGGCCCTTGAGCAGCTCGGCGTAGAACTGCGGCTCGATCGCGCCGACCGCCATGTACTTGCCGTCGGAGGTCTCGTAGACCTCGTAGTACGGAGCGCCGGTGTCGAGCATGTTCACACCCCGGGTGTCGCTCCACAGTCCGGTGCCGCGGAACGCCCACATCATCTGTCCCAGAACGGAAGCGCCGTCGACCATGGCCGCGTCGACGACCTGTCCCCGGCCGGACACCCCGCGCTCGAGCAGTGCCGCGAGCACACCGACGACGAGGAACATCGAACCGCCGCCGAAGTCACCGGCCAGGTTGAGCGGGGGCACGGGACGATCGTCCTTGCGTCCGATGGCGTGCAGCATGCCCGTGAGCGAGATGTAGTTGATGTCGTGGCCGGCGAGGTTGGCACGGGGTCCGTCCTGTCCCCAGCCGGTCATGCGCCCGTAGACGAGGCCGGGATTGACCTTCTCGAGGTCGTCGGGTCCGAGTCCGAGCCGTTCCATCACGCCGGGACGGAAACCCTCGAGGATCACATCGGCCTTGGCGACGAGGCCGAGAATGGTCTCCCGGTCGTTGTCGTCCTTGAGATTGGCCTCGACGACGCGTCGGCCGCGGAGCAGAGCATCGGCATTGCGGCCGGGCTTGGGCAGCGACCCCGGACGCTGAACGCGCACGACGTCGGCGCCGAGATCGGCCAGCAGCATGGCGGCATGCGGACCGGGGCCGATACCGGCGAACTCGATGACCCGGATCGAACTCAGTGGGCCGGGCTTGCCGCTGTCGTGTGGTGTGGCACTGCTCATGGGTGTCGTCCTCCCGATCGTTGTTCGCGCACTGTGTCAGGTATCACTGGATGCTCTCAGCATTCCACAACCGATCGAACGCTCGTCAGAGTGGTGGTTCGCGACATCTGGACGCGTTTTTCGCTCCGTTTTTCGGGCGAGACCGACACACTCGCAGGCACCGTCGCTAGCATTGGTCGAATGACGGTGCCATCGGCGTTGGGGCAGTGCAACTGGCCAGACCTCGATGGGCAGGTGATCACCCTGCTGGTGCCCCTCGGTTCGGTCGAGCAGCACGGGCCCCACCTCCCGCTCGACACCGACACGCGTATCGCGGCGGCGATCGCCGAGCGCGTCTGCGGACGATCGAAGGCCTCCGGACTCCTGTGCGCACCGGACCTGAACTACGGCGCCAGCGGCGAACACGAGGGCTTCGCCGGGACCATCTCGATCGGGCACGAGGCGTTGCGCGGCCTCCTCGTCGAGTACGGCCGCAGTGCGTGCCGATGGGCGGCGCGCGTGGTGTTCGTCAACGGACACGGCGGGAACACCCGGACGCTGATCGAGGCGGTGACCCGACTCCGCTACGAGGGCCGGGACGTCGCCTGGTTCCCGTGCGCTTTCGACGGCGCCGACGCCCACGCGGGATTCACCGAAACATCTGTGCTGCTGCATGTTTCGCCGTCCGTCGTGGATCCCGACCGTGCCGTGGCGGGCAACCGGGAGCCGGTGGGGGCGCTGATGGGGGCGATGCGGTCGGGCGGTGTCGCCGCCGTGAGTCCCAACGGTGTCCTCGGCGACCCGGAGGGCGCGAGCGCCGAGACGGGGGCGGGTCTGGTCGACGGGGTGACCGACCGCCTGTGGGCCGCCCTGGAGTCGTGGCAGATCGACGATCTGGGGCGCCTGGGATGACGGCCCTCGACGACTCGGCCCCACGACGCTGGGCCGGGAACCAGGACGCGGACGACGCCTCCGCCCGGGACGACTCGGAGTCCGTCGAACCCGGAGCGCACTCGGACGCCGACGCGACTCCGGGGCCGCGCACCGATCTGCCCGACGGCTTCCAGGTGCAGATCGACCTGCGCTGTGCCAAGGCGGGCGACTTCCGGTATCTGGTCGGCGGTTCGCCGACGCGGCTGCTGCGCATGTCCGACACCGCACTCGGGATGACCTCCGAGGACGGTCGGATCGAGGTGTGCGACAACGTAACCCGACGACTGGCGCGCGCACTGCTGGACGCGGGGATCGCCAATCCCCGGCCCATGTTCGGGCCGCAGCCGCAGGACGTGACCGTGGTCGTCCCGGTCCGGGACAACCAGGCTGGCATCGATCGCCTGCTCGACGCCCTCGACGGGCTGACGGTCATCGTCGTGGACGACGGCTCCGCGACCCCGATCGTGGCGGACCGGCCCACGGCGCGGGTCCTGCGCTTCGACGACAACCGTGGTCCGTCCGCGGCGCGCAACGCGGGGGCGGAGGCCGCGACGACCGACTTCGTCGCATTCCTCGACTCCGACGTCGTGCCCGACCCGGATTGGCTCACCATCCTGCTGACGCACTTCTCCGACCCCACGGTCGGGCTCGTCGCGCCGCGCATCGTCGGATTGCAGTCCGACGCGGCGGTGGCGTCATCGCTGGCCGAGCGGTACGAGAACGGGTGGTCCTCCCTGGACATGGGACCCGAGGAGTCCGCGGTGGCGCCCTCGACCCGGACCCCGTATGTGCCCAGCGCCGCGATGGTGGTGCGGCGCAGCGCTTTCTGCGGTTTCGACGAGTCGCTGCGGGTGGCCGAGGATGTCGACGCGTGCTGGCGGATGCACGCGGAGGGGTGGCGGATCCGTTACGACCCGGTGGCTCGTGTGGCCCATGAGCACCGCGCTGACCTGCGCTCGGTGCTCTCGCGTCGCTGTTTCTACGGCACCGGCGCCGCACACCTGGCCTCCCGGCACGGTGACCGGGCGGCGCCGATGAAGATGTCGGTTCCGATGGCCGCCGCGGTGGTGGCGTTGCTGTCGCGGACGCGGTTCGGTGCCGCCCTGGCGATGATCATCCTCACCCATCTGGCGGTTCGGATGCGGCGGCGACTGGGCGACCTGCCGTCGGCCCCGCTGGTGTCGGCGCAGATGACCGGACGAGCGGCCGGGTTCGGACTGCTACAGGCCGCGGACGCCATCTGCCGTCACTATTGGCCGGTGGCGGTGTTGCTCGCCCTCGTGTCCAAGCGTTTCCGCACCCTCGCCGTGCAGGTGGCGATCGTCGAGGGGGTGGTGTCCTGGGTCCGGGATCTGCTCGCCGATCCGACCAGTCCGCCCACGCTCGGCCCGCTGCGCTACATCCTCATGCACCGGCTCGACGACCTGGCCTACGGTGCGGGCCTGTGGCAAGGCGTCATCACCCACCGAGACCCGGAAGCGTTGCGCCCGGTCATCTCTCGATGACGACGACCGACCGGTCGCTCACCGCCGACGTCGTCATCGTCGGCGCCGGCAGCGCCGGATGCGTGCTCGCCGAGCGGCTCTCGCGGAACCCCGACCGTACGGTCGTGCTGCTGGAACGCGGTCCGGGAGGCCTGCCGACCCCCGCGGACCTCGAGCTGTCTCGGCTACCGATCGACGACGCCGCCCCGCACGCGGTCCGCCACGACACGAACCTCGGGGTGTCGGCGGCCCGCGGGTCGGCTCTCGGCGGTTCGTCGGCGGTGAACGGCGGGTACTTCCTCAGGTGGCATCGCGACGACTTCGGAACGTGGCCGGCCGGGTGGGGGCTCGACGCCATCGCCGATGCGTACGACGAACTGGACGCGCCCGGCGGCACCATGGGTGTCGAACCCGTCGCCGACGACGAACTCGGAGACGCCGGAACCGCTTTCGAGCGCTACTGGACGGCGCGGGTGCCGGTCCGTCCGCTCGCGCAGCGGTGGCCGGTGGTCGGGCTCAACCGGGTGCCGATCAATCGGAGCGGGCTCGCGCGCCGCTCGGCGGCCGACGCGTACCTCGTCCCGGCGCTGTCGCGACCCAACCTCCGGGTCGTGACCGGTTGCACGGTGGACCGTGTGGCGTCGGCCGGGGGTACGACGGTGACGGGCGTGCACGCGGGCTCGCTCACGGTCGGCGCGGGCGAGGTGATCCTCGCCGCGGGCACCCTCGGCACCGCGGGGATCCTGTTGCGTTCGGAGTTGCCCGCACTCGACATCGGGGGTCGCGCAGGTGCCCGTTCGCTGGGTGCCGGGGAGCATCGAGGCCTGGCGGTGTCGTACGCCAGGCGGACACCGGCGGGGCCGGGCATGGTGTTGCCAACGGTGGTGCACACCGACAGCGGTCTCGAAATACGCTGTTATCGAGATGATTTCGCCTCGTACATACGCGGCCTGCGCGCCTGGGGTCCGATCGTCGAGGTGACCGCGATGAGGCATTCGGCGGTACGGATCGTCGCCGACGGCGCCGCTGTACGGCTGGCGTTCGACGAGCCCGACCCGGCCACCGCCGTCGCGCTGCGGACGGCGGCCGCGGAGGTCGTGGAGATGCTGCGCGCGCCCGAGTTCGCCGACGTCGTCGTCCCGGGGAGCGTGCGGATCGCCGATCGGGCGGGGTTCTCCCAGCACGCGTGGGGGACGATGCCGATGGGCGTCCGGACCGATTGGCTCGGCGGGGTGTACGGGGTTCGCGGACTCCGGATCGTCGACGGGTCCATTCTGCCCAGCAGCGGGCGCAGTGGCCCGCACGCGACGATCATGATGATGGCATGCCGGATCGGTGATGTACTCGCGCAACGGTGAGGCGGTCGAGTCCGAACACCTCGCGGTTGTGGCCAGGTCTCTCTAGGGTGAGAGGCATGTCTGCGCCCACGCTGTCCGATCCGGCCATCCGCGACTTCCTCACCAGCGGCACGAAGACCGGGCACCTCGGATACACCGCCGCCGACGGTCGGCCGCTCGTCGTCCCGGTGTGGTTCGTCCTCGACGGCGACCGGATCGCGTTCAACACCGGGGCCACGACTGCCAAAGGCCGTGCGCTGTTGCGTGATCCACGTGTCGTGATGGCAGTCGACCTGCCCGCACCGCCGTTCGGTTTCGTGCAGGTGCAAGGCATCGCGCGGGTCACCGACGACCTCGACGAGGTGCGTCGCATCGCGACGATGTGCGGGGCGCGATACATGGGTGCCGAGCGGGCCGAGGAGTTCGGAGCCCGCAACGGGGTCCCCGGCGAGCTGGGGATCTGGATCGAGCCGAGCAAGGTCATCGCGAGCCTTGATGTCACCGCATGACCGCACACATGCGTTTCTGACTCCGACGCTGCCCAAGCAGTGCTGGGGGTTCATGATCGGGTCGGCGCTGTTCGCGCTGGGGTCGGCGCCCGGGCTGGCACATGTGATGGGCGCCGGGTTCGCCAACAGCTGCTACTTCGTCGGCGCGTGGTTCTTCACCGCTGCCGGATTCATCCAACTGATCCGCAGCGGTACCGTGGCCGAACTGCGGTCGTCGGCGCCCGGCTCGGTCATCCGTGCCGAATGGCTCACTGCCGCCACGCAGTCGGTGGGTACGATCCTGTTCAACGTGTCGACCACGGGAGCCCTGGTCGCGCATACGATCTGGGGGGACCGGCACCTGGTCTGGACCCCGGACGCGGGCGGGTCCATCGCCTTCCTCATCAGTGGCGCGGTCGCCTTCGCCGGCTACACCCGCGCCACCGGACGCCGGTGGGATGTCCGCGATCGGGACTGGTGGTCGGTGCTGATCAACTGGATCGGGTGTGTCGCATTCGGGGTGTCGGCCGTCGGAGCGTTCGTGACCAAGGGTGGCGTCACCGCCGACGCGGTGGCCGCGACGGTCGGTACGTTCGTGGGAGCGATCTGCTTCTTCCTCGCCTCATTGGTCGTTCTGCCGAAGTGGCACAACGGGTCCGGCTGAGGGTTCGATCGATTCCCGGTCGGGCTGCGGCGCGTCGGCGTCGGCGCGCTCGTCGACGGCGCTCTGGTGGGCCGAGAGTTCCCGGTCCAGCGCCGTGTCGAGGGCGCGGTCGAGTGCGGCGTGGGCGTTCTCGGTTCCGACGCGGCGCATCATCCCCAGGAGGTTCACCGCCCAGGCGACGTCGTCGTCGTTCTCCGGCAGCCAGCCCGGGCCCTTGCGCCGGTCCACCTCGTCGTGCGCGGCCGCGAGCAGGATCTCGGCGGCCTCGTTGATCTTTGCGGTGAACCGTTCGTGGACATCTGCCAGCGCGGTGATCTGCACGCCCCGTCGCACGAGCCTCGCCAGGTTTCCGATGATGCGCGGGTCGATGGCCTCGTACACCCCATCGCGCGGGGTCTCGGAGATCACACCGGCCCGCACGAGAGCCGCGACCTGGGCATCGTCCAGCGGACCGAATCTCTCGTCGAGCTCGTCGCGGGTGATCTCCGGGCGCGATGTGCTCGACCAGTGTTCGTCGAGGATCTCGTTGAGCTCCAACGCATCCCCGATGCGAGCGCCGGGATTCGTCATGAAGGTGGCGATGTGCTTGAGGGTGAACCCGCTCCCGAGCAGTTTGTTGATGGCCCGGAGGTTACGCAGGTGCTTCTCGGTGTAGATCGCGACGCGTCCGCGCCGAAGCGGCTGGGGGAGCAGCCCGCGTTCCTGATAGCCGCGGATGTTCCGGGTCGTGGTTCCGGACACGCGCGCCAGGTCGTCGATCCGGTACTCGGTCATCCCCTCACTGTAACGCTGCGGTGGCCGGAGTCCGAGCGTCCTGGTGAACGAGGATCCGGTAGTCGCGCAGTTCGACGCGGCGCAGCTGATTGACGTACTGGATCGCGAAGCCGGGGTACATCGTCGCGTTGAACCCGTCGTCGGTCAGGTACCAGCTCTGGCATCCGGAGTTCCAGGTGGTCGAGGTCAGTCGACGCTGGATGTCCTGGTTGTATCGCTCCTGCGCCTCGGCGCGCACGTCGAGAGCCTTCCAGTCGTTCTCGAGCAGCTGGGTGACCGCTTCGGTGATGTAGTCGATCTGGGCCTCCATGTACACCAGCGCGGAGCTGTGGCCCGGGCCGGAGTTGGGTCCGAACGTGAAGAACAGATTGGGATAGCCGGACACGGCGACGCTGCGATACGCGAACGCGCCCCGGCCCCACTCGGACGCGAGGTCACGGCCGTCGAGGCCGGTGATCGGGATCGGCGTCCCGGTCTTGGACACGTCGAACCCGGTCGCGAACACGATGCAATCGAACTGGTGCTCAACACCTTCGACGGTGCGGATGCCGCGTTCGGCGATGCGGGCGATCGGCCAGGTCACCAGTGTGCAGTTCGGTCGCTGGAGCGCGGGGTAGTAGTCACTGGTCATGAGCAGTCGTTTGCATCCCGCGGCGAAGTCGGGAGTGAGTTGCCGGCGCAGCCATGGGTCGTCGACCTGCGACCGCAGGTGCATTTTGCTGGCCGCCTCGACGACGCGGGTCAGGGGAGTGTTCCAGACGACGCCCAGCGCCACCGTCTCGTGACCCCAGAACCAGAGTGAACGCGCCAGTCGCTGGGTGCCGGGCACCGCCCGATAGAGCCGCTTGGTTGTCGCACGGGTCCGCACGTTCGCGCGGGGCAGGACCCAGCCGGGCGTGCGCTGGAAGACCTTCACCGACGCGGCCGTCTCGACCAGCTCCGGCACGATCTGGACCGCGCTCGCCCCGGTGCCCACGACAGCGACCTTCTTGCCGGTGAAGTCGTAGTCGTGATCCCAACGTGCGCTGTGGATCTTGTGCCCTTCGTAGTCGTCGATGCCGGGGATGTCGGGGAAGGAGGCGTTCGCGAGCGGACCCGAGGCCAGGACGACGGCGCGCGCCCGTACCGGTTCGTGCCCTTCGTCGAAGGTGATGGTCCACAGACCGTCGTCGGCGCTGTACTCCATCCCGGTCACCGTGTGGCCGAACCGGATGTGCGGTCCGATCCCGGAGTCATCGACCATCGACCGGATGTAGTCGAGGATCTCGGCACTGCGCGAGTAGGTGTGCGACCAGTCCGGGTTGGGCGCGAAGCTGTAGGAGTACAGGCGCGACGGGATGTCGCACGCGGCACCCGGATAGGTGTTGTCGCGCCACGTGCCGCCGACCCGGTCGTCGCGTTCGAAGATCGCGAGGTCGTCGATTCCGCGCTCCCGGAGACGGATCGCCGCGCCGATGCCGGCGAATCCGGCTCCGATGATGGCCACCGAGATGTGCATCCCCGCCCCCTCAGGCCGTCGGCTCGTAGGTGAGTTCCTGCGACCACGTGGGTGTTCGGTGGACCAGCCCGAACGGGATGCGATCGGTGAGCTTCACCATCGAGTCGGCGAACAGGTGGTAGGGCACGTTGCCTCGATTGATCACCGCCGCACCGTGGTACGCGACCACCTGGAACATGGGCAGGCGCCGCACGTACTCACTTCGATCTCCCACCGCCCGGTAGCGCTTCATCGCGCTGTACAACCGCTCCTCGTCGACCCCCATCGCGACGATGTTGTCGCGCATCTTGTTCAGGAGCGGAACATAACTGAGAGCCCCGATCAGGAAGGTCGGCTTGACCCACCCGCCGACGAAATCGATCGTCCGTTTGCGCAACCCCGCGTGTCCGAGGATCTCCATCACCTCGAAGTCGACTGCGAGGTGGCGCGATTCATCGGAGTTGATCCGTCTGAACACCTCCTGGGCCACCGGGTCCTTGACTTCGTCGGTGATGAACTTGATCAGCGCGCCGTCGAGCGCGACCTCGAGCATGGGGATCACGGTTCCCAGAAAGGACAGGGACATGTCGTCGGAGTGTCGGTCGAGCCAGTTGATCACCAGCTGCACGTTGATATTCGGTGACGGGATCTCGTCGCCTGTTGCGTTCGGCCCGCTCGCTCCGCTCCCGGCGCCGCCGAGCATGCCCCACCTGCGCATCAGTGCCAGTTCGGCATTGGCATGCTTCTGTTCCTCGGCGTGGAAGTGTTCGTAGATGCTCTTCAGCGTCGGGGTCGGCGCCTTCTTGGCCATGGCCGCGAAGCCCCGTGCGCCGACGTTCTCGATCTACATCAGGTCACTCATGAAGGGTTTGAGCTTGGCGTGGAGGTCGGGGTCGATGAGCTCGGCGCCCGGTGCGTCCCAATCGATGTCGATCAGGGCCCATTGACGGTGCTTGATCTTCTGCAGCATGTTGTCGAGGTCGATGGCCATGAGAGTGGTCCTTTCGTGTGGTCGGTGCGCTGAGGTCGCCGGGTCAGGACGACGGCAGGAGGCGGTTGAGGAGTCCGAGTCCGCGGACGTAGGACGCCGGGAAGTGTCGTTTGAGATGCCAGATCACGCGGGCGTCCAGTTGCGGCAGGACGTAGAGACGTCCCAGATCGTGGGCGTCGAGTGTCGATGCGGCCACGCCGGCCGGGGACACCCCGGTCCAGCGCATCAGCGTCCCGGCGAGATCCTGTGCGTCCGAGGTGATCCGACCGTCGCGGGCCACGTTGGTCTTGACGAACGTGGGGCACAGAACCGTGACACCGACGCCGGCGGAGGCCAGCTCGGCGGCGAGTGTCTCGCTCAGCGAGACCACGCCGGCCTTCGACACGTTGTAGGGCGCCATCACCGGCGCCGCGGCGAAACCCGCGGCCGACGCGACGTTGATGATCCCGCCGCGGCCCGCTTCGCGCAGCATCGGTGCGAAGAGTTCGCACCCGTGCACCACACCCCAGAGGTTGATCCCGAGCGTCCAGTCCCAGTCGTCGAACCCGATGTCGCCGACCGGGCGGCCCCCGATGCCGACCCCGGCGTTGTTGACGACGAGGGTCGGTGGACCGTCGAAGGTGTCGCGGGTGAACGCCGCGAGCGAGGCCATCGCGGCCCGGTCGACGACATCGCAGGTGAACGCATGGGCCACCCGCCCGGTCCGGGAGGTGACCAGCGACGCGGTCTCGTCGGCGCGTGTCTCGTCGATGTCGGCGCAGATCACCTCGCCGCCGCGCCGGCCGAGTTCGAGCGCGAACGCACGGCCGATCCCGCTCCCGGCACCGGTGACGAGCGCGCGAGCGTTCTGCGACACCGGATTCCGGAGGAACCGGCGCCGTATTCCGTCGACCGCGGTGATCATGACGCGTCCGCCTCGGTGAGTGAGGCCGGGGCCGTCGCCGGAGACGGCCGGTCCGCCGCCCGGTCGCCCAGGAACTCGGCCACCCGGCGCAGTGCGGCGTCGGCTTCTGGGCCGAGCCGGGGGAGGGCCTGGAAGACGTGCATCAGGCCCGGCCAGATCTCCAGCCGGCTGTCACCGCCGTGCGCGCTGAGTTGCTCGTGCAGGTGGCGGGCGTCGGCGCTGAGCATCTCGGCGCCGCCCGCCTGGATGAGGAACGGTGGAAGATCCCGTGCCGCCGCGAAATCCAGCGCGAGACGCGGGTCGTCGGCGGCAACGTCGCGGGTGTAGAGCGCCACCAGGCGGGCGGCAGCCGCAGCCGTGATCGCCGGGTCGCGCCGGATGCGTTCCTGGGTGCGCGCCAGCTCGAAGGTGAGGTCGATGAGCGGGGAGAACAGGACGACCGCGGCGGGTTGGGCAGCGCCGCCGTCCGCGCGTCGGAGGGTCAGATCGCAGGCCAGATGACCGCCGGCGGAGTCGCCGGCGACCACGATGTCGGCAGGGAGGAAGCCCTGGCGGAGCAGCCAGTCGAAGCCGTCGGCGACGTCCTCGGCGGCGGTGGGGAATCGGTGCTCGGGAGCCAGACGGTAGTCGACGACGAACACCGGTATCCCGGTCGCGAAAGAGAGCCGCGCGGCCAGCGACCGATGTGTGCGAGCCGAGCAGATGCTGTACGCGCTGCCGTGGACGTAGTAGATCGCGCGGCGCCCCCGTCGGACATCCGGTCCGAGAACCCACTCGCCGCGAATGCCGTTCTCGCGGACCGGATACACGGTTGTTCCGGATGGCGTACGTCCGAGCGTGCGCATGATCGCGGCGATGAGACCGCGCGAGAGTCGGATGCCCAGCGGATTCAGTGGAATCGCGCCGGTGAACGTGCCGAGCCCCCACCTCGTCGCATGGGCGGTCGCGGTGGCCCGTGCCGACGCGCGGGTCGGCAGCGGGGTCGGAGTCGTCCTGGTGTGCATCAACTCACACCACCAGCAACCGTGCCATTTGTCAATGGCACAATGGATGCGTCAGGGGTGGGCGGTGGGTTCGGAAGCCGCACACGGCAGACCGGGCCGCGCGAGATGCTCGCGCGGCCCGGTGGTTCACCGCCCGTCAGTTCCGGGTGCTGCCCCCGGGCACGGTGGACGCGGCTTCTGTGGTCGGCGTTCCCGCGGTCTCGGGCTCCGCCGACATCACTTCGATGTCAGCGGTCATGCGAGCGAGCGCCGCGGGTCCGTAGATCAGGCGGGTCGGCACGAACTTCATCCCGAGCCAGTAGAGGAGCATGCCCATGCCCGCGCCGATGAACCACGTGAAGCTGGCCTGGTACACGGTGCCGAAGATGACGACACCGATCGGGAGGATCGACGCGATGGCGGTGGCGCCGACGGCAACCGGGTTCCAGCCGTTGCGGTACCAGTAGGCGCCCTCGGGCCTCATGGTGAAGAGCTCGTCCACCTCGATCTTCTGCTTCTTGACGAGGTAGAAATCGGCGATGAGGATGCCGAACAGCGGACCGATGACCGCGCCGAGGGTGTCCATTGTGTAGTGGATCGCGGTCGGATTGTTGAAGAGGTTCCACGGCGTGATGAGTACCGAGCCGACCGCCGCGATCATGCCGCCGGTTCGCCAGCTGATCTTGGTGGGCGCGACATTCGAGAAGTCGAACGCCGGCGAGACGAAGTTCGCGACGATGTTGATCCCGATCGTGGCGATGGCGAAGGTGAGCACGCCCAGCACCGCGGCGGTCGTGTTGTCGATGCGATCGACGATGTGCACCGGATCGGTGATGATGTTGCCGTCCTCGTCGGTACCGATGACCGTGACCGCCGCCGAGACCGTGCACACCACGAGGAGTGAGAAGAAGAGGAAGTTGACCGGCAGACCCCAGAAGTTGCCCTTCTTGACCTCGCCGAAAGTGCGCCCGTAACGCGAGAAGTCACCGAAGTTGAGCATCGGACCGGAGAAATAGGAGATCACGAGTGCGATCGCGCTGATCATCATCGTGAACGACGACCAGCCCGAGAGTCCGTCGCCGACCGACAGGTCGAGACTCACGTTGTCCCAACCGGCCTCGACGACGAGGTAGGCCGCCAGCGCGATCATGACGACGTACACTGCGGGACCGCAGAAGTCGATGAACTTCCGGATGGTCTCCATGCCGTTCCAGAACACGAACGCCTGCAGGATCCACATCAGGATGAAACCCGCCCAGCCGAGCGCGGACAAGCCGAGGAAACCATGCTGTTCGACATCGCCCCATGGTTCGAGTCCGGGCCAGAACTTCAGCGCCAGGAGCCCGAAAGCGACTGAGGCGAGATAGGTCTGGATGCCGTACCAGACGACCGCGATCACGCCGCGGATGATCGCCGGGATGTTGGCGCCCTTGACGCCGAACGAGACCCGGGTCGTCACCGGGTAGGGAACGCCCGCCATCTGGGACGGCTTCGCGACCAGGTTGCACAGGATGTTGACGGCCACGATGCCCACCACGAGCGCCACCAGCACCTGCCAGGCCGCGATGCCCAGCGCGAAGAGGCTGCCCGCGAACACGTAGCCGCCGACGCTGTGCACGTCGGACATCCAGAAGGCGAAGATGTTGTACCACGTCCACTTCTGTTCCTTCAGTGGCGCGAGATCGGTGTTGGTGAGCCGATCGTCGTAGGTGGACTTGATGACGCTCTCACCGGCGGCGCCGGTGTGGGACGTGGCCGCGGGTACCTGCGGCCCGGGCGTCCCGGAGGGTGGTGTGGACATTGGCGTTCTCCTGGTCCTGGTCAGCGGCCGGGGTCGGAAGTCATACGGGGAGCACGCTGATGGGAGAAATGTAAGAACGGATTGTTACCCCGCGATGAACGGGCAGATATATTTCGCCGGGGCTCAGTCGTGGCGGACGTCGAGGAGTGCGGCGGTCTCGATGACGGCGCTCTCGAGGCGCTGGTGGTGACGGTGTGCGACGTCGAGGACCGATGCGGTGTCTCGGTCGCCGAACGCCGCGAGGAGGTCGGCGTGGTCGGTGTTGAGTGCCTGCTGGGTCTCGGCGGTCACCGATCTCATCACCTGGAACGGCTCGGTGAGGTTCCAGGTCGCCTCGAACATGTTGAGCAGGCGCGGCATCGCGCACGGCTCGGTGAGAGCGCGATGGAACTCGCGGGAGATGTCGTGAAAAGCCTTGCCGTCGTTGTACTTCACCGCCGTGAGTAGCTCGATGTGGCGTGCGCGTGCGGTCTCCAGCGAGGACTCGTCGATCAGGCCGACGGACCGGGCGAGTGCTGCTTGTTCGAGAGTGCCTCGGACGAAGTAGATCTCGCGTAGCTCCTCGGTGGACAGCTGACTCACGCGGTACCCCACTCCGGGGCGGTGCACCACCAGGCCTTCGCCGACCAGTGTCTTCAGGGCTTCGCGGACCGGGATCGGACTCACGTCGAATGCGTCGGCGATCTCGCCCGGCGGGAGTTGGGTCCCCGGGGGCGCGCCACCGGACAGGATCAGTCGGCGTAGTTCCTCGAGCACATTCGCACGTGTGTTGGCCGAACGCGTCTCGGCGAGCTGGGCGAGCAGGCGGTCGGTCATCCGCCTGTTCATCGAGACGACCGGTTCCGGGACGGGTGACGCGCGATCCAGTCGGCGACCGCCTCGGTGAGCCGATGTTGATTGTGCCGCTTGACGATCTCGTGACCCTCGTCGTCGAACATCAGCATCTCGGCCACGGCGCCGCGTGCCTGGAGTTCGGCGACGATCTGTTGCGACTCGCTCACCGGCACGTTGGTGTCGTGCGCTCCGTGGACGACGAGCAGCGGCGCGCGCACCGCGTCGATCCGGTGGATCGGCGACAGGTCGGCGAGGAGTTCACGGTCGAACTCCGGATGTCCGTACTTGGTGTAGGCCGCCACCGCGATCCACGGTTCGGTGTTGCGGAAGAACGACTCCAGGTCGCTCATGCCGCAGATGGCGATCCCGGCGGCGAACAGTTCGGGATGGAAGGTCAGACATGCCAGGGTTAGATAACCGCCGTACGAACGGCCGGAGCAGTAGACCGCGTCGGGGTCGGCGATGCCCTGACGGCAGAGGAACACCGCGCAATCTGCTGCATCGTCGATCCCGGCGTAGCGCCCGTACCGGTCGTCGGCGTGGGCGAAGAGTCTGCCGTATCCCGACGACCCGCGGACGTTCGCGGCGAAGACCGTGATCCCGGCGTCGACGAGGGGGCCGAACAGGAACTGGTAGTCCGGGCGCGACTGTCCCTCCGGTCCGCCGTGGAAGTAGAGCAGGGTGGGGCCGGGCACGGCCGTGCCCGCGGCTCGCTTGGCGCGGAACAGGAAGCCGGACAACGGCATACCGTCGCGCGCGAAGAACTCCATCAGCTCGGGCCGGAGCAGACACGACGGCCCCTCGCCGGCGACGACGTCGTCGCGGACCGGGAACACCTGCCGGTTGGCGACATCCACGAGATGAACGAGGGGGGAGTGCTGCGGGCTCGACACCGTCACCGTCACCACCGACCCGGCGGCACTGATCGAGAGATCGGAGGCCACCTCGCCGGGCAGGTCGATGGGCGGGTGCAGGGTCTGATCGGGCAGGGTCATGATCTGCAACTCGCTGCAGCCCCGCACATTCCACAGCAGGGCGACGGTCGACTGGTCGTGGCTGACCGCGAACTCGTCGAGGCCGATGTCGACGCGCTGGGCCATCACCCGGAAGCGCACGCCGAACTTGCTGACCTCGACTCCCAGGAGCCGCGGGAACTTGGCGTCGAAATCGCTGCGCACCAGCGCCTGGACGCTGTCGAGGTCGCGGTCCGGTTCGTTCGGGGCGGGGACGAACACCAGGGAGGAGTGGTCGAAACCCTGGTCGAGGAGGTAACCCTGGTCGGTGACCGCGCCCGGATCCTGTGGCAGCAGCGGGGTCATCGTGATCTCGTCGTCACCCGACTCGGGGCGGCGGCGCAGCAGCAGCATGTCGTGATAGCCCCGCGGACCTACTCGGACGAGGGTGGCACCCTTCCACGAGTCGATCAGCACGCTGCCGACGCGCTGATCGAGGGTGAGTGTCGTCCCGGTCCCCGGATGCACGCGGAGCGCGTGGGAGGTGCCGTCCTGATCGATGGCGATGATCAGGACCCAGTCGGTGTCCCAGCCGACCAGACCCACCGTGCCGAACGATCGCCCGTCGGGTCGCGTCGCGGCGATGCGATGGGCGGTGTCGTCGTCGGGATCGGTGGTGACGACCCACACCTGGTGGTGCTCACCGCCGCTCGGCGCGATCTCGACCGCCAGCCAGCGACCGTCCGTGGAGTGCACCACCTTTCGGACCGGACCGGTGGATCGGAGCTGCACCCAGCGCAACTCGCCGACGCCGTCCCGCGAGAGCGATCGCTGCGCGGCCCGCGGATAACCGGTGCCCTCGTCGACGATGTAGGCGAAGGCACTTCCGTCGGGGGAGAGCGAGGCGCCGTAGGTCTTCCAGCCGCGGTCGTCGAAACGGAGTGTGGTCACCGTCGGGCGTTCGCTTCCATCGTCTGCAACCACATCTCCAGCAGGGCGACCTGCCACAGTTCGTTGCCGTCGAGTCTCGTGCGAATCCCGTTGGGATCGGCGAACAGTCGGTCGAGGGCCTCGGGACGGTACAGGCCGCGATCTCGGGCCGCCTTCGACCGCAGGGAGTCCGACACGAGATCGAGGACGCCGCCGGTCAGATGGCGGATTCCCGGCACCGGGAAGTACCCCTTCGTGCGATCGATGACCGCCGACGGCAGCAGCGCCCGGCTCGCCTCCTTGAGGACACCCTTGCCGCCGTGCGCCAGCTTGAGATCGGGGGGACACGTGGCGGCCAGTTCGACGAACTCGTGGTCGAGGAACGGGACGCGGGCCTCCAGACCCCAGGCCATCGTCATGGTGTCGACGCGTTTGACCGGGTCGTCGACGAGCATGACGGTCGTGTCCAGGCGGAGGGCGGCGTCGACGGCGGTGGCCGCGCCCGGTGCGGACTGGTGGGCCCAGGCGAATTCGAAGCTGGGGTCGTAACCGGCCTCGGTGAGGTAGTCGTCGGCGAGGATGCCGCGGATGTCGACATCGTCGCGGTCGAAGAACACGTCGGCGTACGCGCGCGTCGTCTTCTCCCGGGTCACGTCCAGCAGCGGGGGATACCAGCTGTACCCGCCGAGGATCTCGTCGGCGCCCTGACCGGACTGGACCACCTTGATGGACTTGCTGACCTCCTGCGACAGGAGATAAAACGCGACGCAGTCGTGGCTGACCATCGGTTCGCCCATCGCCGCGACCGTGTCCGGGATAGCGGGCAGCAACCGGTCGGTCCCGATGTGGATCTTGTGGTGGTCGGTACCGAAGGTGTCGGCGATGAGGTCGGAGTAGGCGTACTCGTCCCCCGATTCCCCGGCCGCGGAATCGAATCCGATGCTGAAGGTCGCGAGGTCGGTCTGACCCTGCTCGGCGAGCAGCGCGACGACCAGGGAGGAGTCGACGCCCCCGGACAGCAGCACGCCGACCGGGACGTCGGCGACCATGCGCCGGCGCACGGACGTCCGCAGCGAGTCGAGCAGTTCGTGCTGCCATCGCTTCTCGTCCCAGTCCCGGCGGTCGGGATGCGGTTCGAAAGCCGGTTCCCAGTAACGGCGTTCGGTGCGGCGTCCGTCGGGCTGGATCGTCATGACGGTGGCCGGCGGCAGCTTCCGGATGCCGTTGTAGATGGTGTGGGGTGCCGGGACGACGGCATGGAAGCTGAAGTAGTGGTGCAACGCCACCCGGTCGATCGAGGTGTCGACGTCGCCGGCGCGCAGGAGCGCCTGCACCGACGAGGCGAACCGGAGTCGACCGGGGGTGTCGGCGAGGTAGAGCGGTTTGATGCCGAGCCGGTCCCGTCCGAGGGTGACCACGCCGGTGTCGGTGTCGACGACGGCGAACGCGAACATGCCCATGAGGTGGTCGACGCAGTCGGGACCCCAGGCGTGGAACGCCTTGAGGATGACCTCGCTGTCGGCGTGGGAGAAGAACGTGTAGCCCTTGCCCTCGAGTTCGGCGCGCAGTTCGTGGTGGTTGTAGATGCAGCCGTTGAAGACCAACGCCAGGCCGAGTGCCGGGTCGATCATCGGCTGACTGCCCTTCTCGGTCAGGTCGATGATCTTCAGGCGCCGATGACCCAGCGCCACAGCGCCTTTCGAGAAGACGCCCGAGCCGTCAGGGCCGCGACGTGTCATCTCGCAGGTCATGGCGTCGACCGCCGAGACATCCGGAGCCGTCCCGTCGAACCGGATCTCGCCGCAGATTCCGCACATGGGTCGGGGGTCCTCCTCGTTAGCTGTCGTACTCCGGTGCCGCTGGTGCCCTGGTGCCCCGGGCGGAGGCATCCTCCCACCCTAGGAGCAGCCGGTCGGGACGGCACCCCGGGCGGGGCGACTACTTCGGCGTCACCCAGGTGGTGATGTCGCAGTGCACGACCTCGACGCCCTCGGTGTCGACGATGCTCACCGACACGGTGACGTCGGTGCCGGTGGTGATCGCGTCGAAGTCGGCGGGGTCGGCCAGTCGCGCCTCGGCGGTCAGGCGCGTCGTGGCCTTCGTCAGATAGCTGGACTGCATCGCCTTGGGAATCCAACGGTGGGTGGTGGGCGTGGTGGCCTCCATCAGCATCCCCATCGCGGCCTCGGCGAGGTTGCACGCCGCGATCGCGTGGAAGGTGCCGATGTGGTTGTGGACGCCGAACCAGTTGGGCGCGGTGACCTTGCAGTAGCCGGGCTCCATCTCCTGCACGAGAGGCAGGACGGTGCCGAAGTACGGGACCTTCGCGACCATGCCGAGGGAGAAGAGGACGTTGCCCAGCGGATTGGCGGGCAGCTTCTTGCGCAGGGCGAAGGTGGGGTTCGTGGAACTCATGGCGGTATCTTACTCATCGGTCAGGTAAGGTTCGGCCGACGGTCGCCGGCACTGATTTGATCGCGCTCCCGACCTGATGCATACTGTTCGGGTTGCCTTGACCGGCGGACGCAGGTTGTGCCATGTGCCAGACCCGCGGTCGCGATCAGGTGAATGACTCCCAGGCCCGGTCTACGGGGACTGGGCGTGTAACGCGTGCCCCGATTTCGGTTCACGGTCCCGACACGCCCGACCGCGGGTGCCGGAGCAAACCGGCTCGTACCAGGTGCGAGCCAACGTACAACGACAGATGAACAGCGTCGATTGCCGTATCTCACACGGTGGTCATGTGCTCAGCCGGCGAGAGGTCGGTCCAGATCACGCGGTGTTTGTCTGTCGAGAACAACTGACGGAAGAGGACACAGCGTGGCGGGACAAAAGATCCGCATCAGGCTCAAGGCCTACGACCACGAGGCGATCGACGCTTCGGCGCGCAAGATCGTGGAGACCGTGACCCGTACCGGGGCACGCGTCGTCGGCCCGGTGCCATTGCCCACCGAGAAGAACGTGTACTGCGTCATCCGTTCGCCGCACAAGTACAAGGACAGCCGCGAACACTTCGAGATGCGTACCCACAAGCGACTCATCGACATCCTCGACCCGACACCGAAGACGGTCGACGCGCTCATGCGCATCGACCTTCCGGCCAGCGTCGACGTCAACATCCAGTAGGACGGGGGCGAGATAACACATGAGCAATCAGAGTTCGACCAAGGGCATCCTGGGCACCAAGCTCGGCATGACCCAGGTCTTCGACGAGAACAACCGCGTCGTCCCGGTGACTGTCATCCAGGCCGGCCCGAACGTGATCACCCAGCTCCGCACCGCGGACCGTGACGGCTACACGGCCGTCCAGCTCGCCTACGGCGCCGTCGATCCCCGCAAGGTGACCAAGCCGGTCGCCGGTCAGTTCGGCAAGGCCGGGGTCACCCCGCGCCGCCACCTGGCCGAGATCCGCGTCAACGACGTCGCCGAGTTCGAGGTCGGTCAGGAACTGACCGCCGAGATCTTCGCCGACGGCGCGCTGGTCGACGTCACCGGCACCTCCAAGGGCAAGGGCTTCGCCGGCGTCATGAAGCGTCACGGCTTCGCCGGTCTGGGCGCCAGCCACGGTGCCCACCGCGTACACCGCGCTCCGGGTTCGATCGGTGGCTGCGCCACGCCGGGTCGCGTGTTCAAGGGCATGCGCATGGCAGGCCGCATGGGTAACGACAAGGTGACCACGCAGAACCTCACCGTCCACAAGGTGGACGCCGAGGCCGGTCTCCTGCTGATCAAGGGAGCGATCCCGGGTCGCAAGGGCGGCATCGTGATGGTTCGCGACGCAGTGAAGGGTGGTGCCAAATGAGCACCGAGACGGCTACCAAGCTGACGCTGGACGTCAAGACCGCCGACGGCAAGACCAACGGAACCGTTGACCTGCCCGCCGCGCTCTTCGACGCCCCGGCCAACATCGCGCTGATGCATCAGGTCGTCGTGGCCCAGCAGGCAGCGGCACGCCAGGGCACGCACTCCACCAAGACCCGCGGCGAGGTCCGCGGCGGTGGCGCCAAGCCGTACCGCCAGAAGGGCACCGGCCGTGCGCGTCAGGGTTCGACCCGCGCCCCGCAGTTCGCCGGCGGTGGCACCGTCCACGGCCCGCAGCCGCGCGACTACAGCCAGCGCACCCCCAAGAAGATGAAGGCGGCCGCACTGCGCGGTGCGCTGAGCGATCGCGCTCGTAACGAGCGCATCCACGTTATCACCGAACTGGTCTCCGGGCAGAAGCCCTCGACCAAGTCGGCGCGTCAGTTCCTGGAGAGCCTCTCCGATCGCCGCAAGTTCCTGGTCGTCCTCGGCCGCGAGGACCTGACGGCGTGGCTGAGTGTCGCGAACCTGCAGAACGTGCTGCCGATCGCGCCGGATCAGCTCAACACCTACGACGTCCTGGATTCGGACGAGGTGGTGTTCAGCGTCGAGACGCTCAATGCCTTCATCGAGCAGAACACGGCGGATGCCAAGGCTGCCGTCGAGAAGACAGCAGAGGAGGCCTGACATGGCGACCGTTGCCGACCCGCGCGACATCATCCTGGCGCCCGTGATCTCGGAGAAGTCCTACGGGCTCATGGAGGACAACGTGTACACCTTCCTGGTGCACCCGGAGTCCAACAAGACCGAGATCAAGATCGCGATCGAGAAGATCTTCGGTGTCAGCGTTGCCAGCGTCAACACCGCGAACCGACAGGGCAAGCGCAAGCGGACCCGCACCGGCTACGGCCAGCGCAAGTCCACCAAGCGCGCCATCGTGTCGCTGACCGCAGACAGCAAGCCCATCGAGATCTTCGGGGGCTCGGTCAGCTGACCGGGGCGCCCAGAGAAGGACTAGAGACTCATGGCTATTCGTAAGTACAAGCCGACGACCCCGGGTCGTCGTGGGGCCAGCGGCTCCGACTTCGCCGAGGTCACCCGTGACCACCCGGAGAAGTCGCTGGTGCGTCCGCTGCACGGGCGTGGTGGCCGAAACGCTCACGGCCGTATCACCACTCGTCACAAGGGTGGCGGCCACAAGCGCGCCTACCGTCTGATCGACTTCCGTCGCAACGACAAGGACGGCATCAACGCCAAGGTCGCTCACATCGAGTACGACCCGAACCGCACCGCGCGGATCGCGTTGCTGCACTACGTCGACGGCGAGAAGCGCTACATCATCGCGCCCAAGGGCCTGAAGCAGGGCGACGTCGTCGAGAGCGGTTCGACCGCCGACATCAAGCCCGGCAACAACCTGCCGCTGCGCAACATCCCGACCGGTACCCAGGTCCACGCCGTGGAGCTGCGTCCGGGTGGCGGCGCGAAGATGGCCCGCAGCGCGGGATCGTCGATCCAGCTGCTGGGCAAGGAAGGCACCTACGCCACCCTGCGTATGCCCTCCGGCGAGATCCGTCGCGTCGACGTGCGCTGCCGCGCCACCGTCGGCGAGGTGGGCAACGCCGAGCAGAGCAACATCAACTGGGGCAAGGCCGGCCGTATGCGCTGGAAGGGCAAGCGCCCGACCGTCCGTGGTGTCGTCATGAACCCGGTCGACCACCCGCACGGTGGTGGTGAGGGCAAGACCTCCGGTGGTCGCCACCCGGTCAGCCCGTGGGGCAAGCCCGAGGGCCGTACCCGCAAGAACAAGGCCAGCGACAAGCTGATCGTCCGCCGCCGTCGTACCGGCAAGAACAAGCGATAACAGGAGGAGGTAAGAGAATGCCACGCAGCCTCAAGAAGGGCCCGTTCGTCGACGACCACCTCCTGAAGAAGGTGGATGTCCAGAACGAGAAGGGCACCAAGCAGGTCATCAAGACCTGGTCCCGTCGTTCGACCATCATTCCCGACTTCATCGGTCACACCTTTGCCGTCCACGACGGCCGCAAGCACGTGCCGGTGTTCATCTCGGATTCGATGGTCGGGCACAAGCTGGGCGAGTTCGCCCCCACCCGTACCTTCAAGGGTCACATCAAGGATGACCGGAAAGCGAAGCGCCGGTAATGACTACGCAGACCGATAATCCGACAGCAAAGGCGACCGCCAAGTTCGTGCGCGTCACGCCGATGAAGGCGCGTCGTGTCCTGGACCTGGTCCGCGGCAAGAACGTGGACGAGGCGCTCGACATCCTGCGGTTCGCACCGCAGTCGGCGTCCGAGCCCGTGTACAAGGTCCTGGCGAGTGCCGTGGCCAACGCGGAGAACAACCTGGATCTGGATCGCCGGACCCTGGTCGTCGCCACCGCGTTCGCCGACGAGGGCCCGACCCTCAAGCGCTTCCAGCCGCGCGCGCAGGGTCGTGCGTTCCGTATCCGCAAGCGCACCAGCCACATCACCGTGGTCGTGGAGAGCCTGCCGGAGAAGGCAGCCGGCGGCCGTGGCCGCTCGCGTCAGCCGAAGAAGAAGGGAGCCTAGTAGTGGGCCAGAAAATCAACCCGCACGGCTTCCGTCTGGGCATCACCACCGACTGGAAGTCGCGGTGGTACGCCGACAAGCAGTACGCGGACTACGTCAAGGAAGATGTCGCGATCCGCAAGCTCCTCTCCACGGGGCTCGAGCGCGCAGGCATCGCGAAGGTGGAGATCGAGCGCACCCGTGACCGGGTTCGCGTCGACATCCACACCGCGCGTCCGGGCATCGTCATCGGTCGCCGTGGCGCCGAGGCCGATCGCATCCGCGGCGACCTGGAGAAGCTGACCGGTAAGCAGGTCCAGCTGAACATCCTCGAGGTCAAGAACGCAGAGTCCGAGGCCCAGCTGGTGGCCCAGGGCGTCGCCGAGCAGCTGAGCAACCGTGTGGCGTTCCGCCGCGCGATGCGCAAGGCGATCCAGTCGGCGATGCGTCAGCCGAACGTGAAGGGCATCCGGGTCCAGTGCTCGGGTCGTCTGGGCGGCGCTGAGATGAGCCGCAGTGAGTTCTACCGCGAGGGTCGCGTGCCGCTGCACACGCTGCGCGCCGACATCGACTACGGACTCTACGAAGCCAAGACCACCTTCGGCCGGATCGGCGTGAAGGTGTGGATCTACAAGGGCGACATCGTCGGTGGACGCCGCGAGCTGGCTGCGGCCGCTCCGGCAGCCGAGGATCGCCGTCCGCGCCGGCCCAGCCGGCCCCGGCGTAGCGGTGCCTCGGGCACCACTGCGACGAGCACCGACGCCGCTCGCGCGGCCGAGGCCGCTCCCGCCGAGGCCACTGCTGGTGCGGCTGAGAAGCAGGAGGGCTAGGCCATGTTGATCCCACGTCGGGTCAAGCACCGCAAGCAGCATCACCCCAGCCTCAAGGGGCAGGCCAAGGGCGGCACCAAGGTGACGTTCGGCGATTACGGCATCCAGGCTCTGGAAGGCGCGTACATCACCAACCGTCAGATCGAGTCCGCTCGTATCGCGATCAACCGGCACATCAAGCGTGGCGGCAAGGTCTGGATCAACATCTTCCCGGACCGCCCGCTCACCAAGAAGCCGGCCGAAACCCGCATGGGTTCGGGTAAGGGTTCGCCCGAGTGGTGGGTCGCCCCGGTCAAGCCGGGTCGCGTGCTGTTCGAGATGACCTACCCGAATGAGGAGATCGCTCGCGAGGCCCTGCGTCGCGCGCAGCACAAGCTCCCCATCAAGACCAGGATCGTGACCAGAGAGGAGCAGTTCTGATGGCACTCGGAGTTGCTGCGAACGAGCTGCGTGAGCTCAACGACGCCGATCTGGTCGATCGCCTGAAAGAGTCGAAGGAAGAACTGTTCAACCTTCGGTTCCAGATGGCCACCGGCCAGCTCGACAACAACCGTCGCCTGCGGACCGTGCGTCGCGAGATCGCACGTATCTACACCGTCATGCGCGAACGTGAGCTGGGCCTGGCGTCCGGACCGGATGGTGATGACGCATGAGTGAGGACCAGAAGGTGACGGAATCGACGCAGGTGCGTAACCGCCGCAAGGAGCGGATCGGCTACGTCGTCAGCGACAAGATGCAGAAGACCATCGTGGTCGAACTGGAAGATCGCAAGAGCCACCCGCTCTACGGCAAGATCATCCGGACCACGAGCAAGGTCAAGGCCCACGACGAGAACGGCGATGCCGGCGTCGGCGACCGCGTGCGGATCATGGAGACCCGCCCGCTGTCGGCGACCAAGCACTGGCGTCTCGTCGAGGTGCTGGAGAAGGCGAAGTAAGGCTTTCTCTCAACGAGATTCGATCGAACGGCCCGTTCGCCCAAAGGGGGAGCGGGCCGTTCGTCGTGTCGTGGCCGGCGTCGCGCTACTCCGCGTCTGAACTGCGGGTTTGGTCTCATCGGAGGATTGACCGCCTCCGCTGTCGATGCGAGGGTTGGCGCAATGACCTCATCCACTGTGTCGTCGGCAGATTCGTCGCCGACAGATCTCATCGTGACCGACGCGCCGGCCCGGCGTTCGGCGGTCCGTCGTCGTGTGTTCGAATCCGATTCGGCCGAACCTGATCTCGACCGTGTCCGACGAATCGGTGCACGATTTCTCGGGCTGGGGTTCATCGGATACCCGGTCGTATCGGTGTCGGCGATCATCTCCTCGGCGTCGTTGACCGCGCCGTGGTGGCCTCCGCTGAGCGTACTGCTGTCGGTCGGGCCCGGAATCCTGTTGGTCGCGGCGAGCTTTCGTCCCGGAACGGGATGGTTGAGTCCCCTCGCGACGGCAACCTCGGCCGGCTATCTTCTCGGGGTCGCGTTGTGGTTTCCGGCCTGGGACGGGACGACGATCTCCACAGCGAACGACTCAGCACAGTGGATGATCGCGTTCTGTGGTATGCCGAGCATGGTCCTGATGCTGGTGCATCCCCTTCTCGGTGTGGCCGCGATGATAGTGGCGGCGACGGCGGCCAACGTCTCACAGCAACTGGGCAGGTTCGGTGAACTGAACAACGATCTGCCGTTCGAGATCCTGTGGACGGTGGCGTTCATCTCGGTGTTCCTGGCCATCGCGCTGGTCGCAACTCGCACCGGACGCATGCTCGACGAAACCCGTGAGGACACCTACCGGAAAGCGGCGGGCGTGGCGGCCGCAGCAGCCCGCCAGATGGAGACAGTGCGATTCGATGCCATCGTCCATGACCGGGTCATCGCGTCGTTGCTCGCGGTGGGCCCCGGACGTCCCGATGCACACCTCGCCGGGCAGGCGGCGTCGGCACTGGAGGAAGTGGCCCGGGTCCCGGACCCCGCGGCCGATCACCTCGACATGTCGCGTGACGAAGTGATCCGGCGTATCCGTTCGGCGGCTGGGGAGATCTCCGAACGGACCGACGTCGAGATCCTCGGTCGTGCCGATCTCGACCCGGATGAGATCGGGACGGGCGGCGCTCCCAGCGTTGGGCCCGAGGCGGGATTCCCGTCGCAGGTCGTCGATGCGGTCGTGGAAGCGATGTCGGAAGCGCTGCGCAACGTGGTCCGCCATGCCGGGGCTGATGCGGAGTCCGCCGTCATCGTCCAGCTCACCGCGAATGCGCTGAGCATGGCGGTCGTCGACGACGGTGCGGGATTCGATCCGGACGCGGTCGCGCCGGGGCGAATCGGGATCGCGGTGAGTATTCGCGAGCGCATGGCGCAACTCCCCGGTGGGAGTGCTCGGATGACGAGCCGGGTCGGACGGGGCACCACCGTCCAGATCGCTTGGAAACGCGCATGAATGATCGCGACCTCGGACGGGGTCCGGTGGTCAGCGCCTTCGGGATAGGCTCGCGTCCGCTGTGGCTGACGATGGGTTTCTTCGCGGTCGCTTACCTCGCGGTCACGGTCCACACCAACGCGGGCCTGGCCGGTCCGCTGGAGTGGGCGGGGCTTCTGAGCGGGTATGCCCTCATCGTCGTGGCCGCCCTGGTGATCCTCACCGCCCCCGGGGACCCGTTTCCGCGGCGCTCGACCGCGGTGGTGGCCGTGCTCGGGGTCGCCGCCCTGGCGGTGACGCTGTTCTCGCTGCCGTCCCCGCCGGAGCTGGCCTTACAGACCGGACCGGTGACGGGGGCGTCTGTGGTCATCCTCGCCCTCCTGGCGGTTCGCGGGCGGCCTCTCGCGGCGTGGGTCGCGAGCGGATGCATCTCGGTGATCGCGGCGGTCTGGGCTCACGTGGCCACACTCGATGCGATGTGGGGTCTGTCGATCACCCTGCCCGGCTACGCGATCATGATCATGGGGTCGCTGTTCTCGGTGATGCTGCGACCGATGGCTCGCAACATCTACGCATTGCGTGAGGCCAACGAGCGACAGGCGGCGCTCGATGCCGCAGCCGCGGCCGCCACGGAGGTCCGCGCCCACCGGCTCGCAGCCCTAGACGAGCGGGCTCGGCCGATCCTCACCCGAATCGCCGAGCGGCACGAATTCAGCGAGGACGAGGTGGCGACAGCGCGACTTCTCGAGGCTCAGTTGCGCGACGGCATCCGGGCCTCGGGACTAGATCTACCCGACGTGCGCGTTGCTGCGTGGCGAGCCCGTCAGCGGGGCGTCGAGGTGGTCCTGCTCGACGACGGTGGACTCACCGAGTTCAACGGCGACGGGTGGGCAGTCCGCGAGCAACTCGTGGCACGCGTGATCCGGACTCTCGACGAGACCGATCACGGACGGGTGACGGTCCGCATCCAGCCTCCGGGACGGCCCACGATCGCTTCCATCAGCGTCGAGACCCCGGATCGGCACGATCGCTACGAGTACGAGCGTTCCGAGTTCGAGGCCGGCGATGTTCTCGCTGCGAGCACGGCGCCGGGGACCGGCTGACGGATGGCGACCCCGACCGACGGGCCGGCAGCAGGACTGGTCGCGACGGGCCGATCGGAGTGTGCGGTCACGGTTGTGTCCCGCGATGGAGCCCGGTGATCACACCGGCGAACGATCGTCAGCCGATCGGTCTCTTGTCAGGTGCCCTGAAACAGATCGCACCGGGCCACCTATAGGCTGAGTGAGGTTACTCGCCCCGGATGAGCTGAGCAGTCGATGACCGGGCGGGCAACACCCGACGCAACCAACGACTAGGACCTCATGGCGGACTCCGATGATCGCTCCTCCTTCGACGGCCTGCAGCCGTCGCCGGGGAGGACGGAGCAGTGGCGCGAATCGCGTCCTTCAGCCGAGCCGGCTCAGGGCGCTATGAGCTGGATTCCCGACGAGGATCCGACACTGCGGCAGCTACGAGCGTGGCGCGCGGAGCTCGATGCCCTCGGTGAGCCCAGCGCGCCCCCAGACCCCGTGGCATCCGCAGACCCTGAAGTATCTGCCGACCCTGAGGCATCCGCAGACCCAGGGGCGCCGGCAGGCCCCGAGGTGTCCGCAGGCAAGGTGAACGGCGTTCCGCTGTCGGGTCGCGATTCACTGACTCCCAGCGACGACCGGCCCATGGGATTCGGCGCCCGCAAGGACATGCCGGCGCGCCCGCAGCCACGGCGCACGCGGCACCGAAAGCCCGACGACGGGCTCGAGCCACACCGACAGCACGACCGCGCGAGCCAGCGGCATCCCAACGCCTGGGTCATTCCAGGCATCGGATGGACGCCGACCGGGGAGTCGACCATCGAAGAACCTCTCGACGATGGCTCGGGGCCGCCGATACCCTACGTTGGGCGTGTCGGTTGGGATGTGACCGGGCTGCATGAACCCCCTGCGAAACGGCCGGAGATGATGGTCGGTATGTCAGCAGAGCCCATGGCGCAGTCGCAGGCCGGTGCCGTATCCTCATCGTCGCTCGAGCCGGTATCGGCGGTCGAGGTCGGCGAGATCACCGAGATCGCCATTGAAGCAGTCGGCCTTCGGAAGAGTTTCAAAGACTTCGTCGCCGTGGATGGAGTGAGCTTTCGGGTCCCCAAGGGCAGCATCGTCGCGCTGCTCGGACCGAACGGAGCAGGCAAGACGACGACGGTCAACATGCTGTGCACGTTGCTGAAGCCGGACGACGGCACCGCCATGGTGGCCGGTCACGACGTGGTGAAGGATGCTGCCGGGGTTCGTCGATCTGTCATGCTGACCGGTCAGTTCGCGGCGCTCGACGAAGGGCTGACCGGACGTGAGAACCTGATCATGTTCGGTCGCCTGCTCGGCTTGCGGAAGAAGGCGGCAAAGACGAGAGCAGATGTGCTGCTCGAGACCTTCGGACTCGAGGAAGCCGCCAACCGCAAGGTGGGCAAGTATTCGGGCGGTATGCGTCGTCGTATAGACGTGGCCTGCGGTCTGGTGACGGAGCCCGAAGTGGTGTTCCTGGACGAACCGACGACGGGCCTGGACCCGCGGAGTCGACAGGACGTGTGGACGCTCGTCGAACGGTTACGTGACTCCGGCACCACGGTGCTGCTCACCACCCAGTACCTGGAAGAGGCGGACAGACTGTCGGACAACGTGGTCGTGATCGACCACGGCCGAGTAATCGCTGAAGGGTCCTCCGACGAGCTCAAGGCGCAGATCGGTAGCGCCTTCTGCGAGATCACACCTGTTCATCCGGCGTCCCTGCCGAGGCTACGCGCCGAGCTCGCCGACGTGGTGGGCCTGCAGGTGACCGAGGTCAACGACCGTATCTCGGTACCCGCGCCGAACGGCGTGGAGACGCTGGCACAGGTCATCGCCGCTTCCAAAGCGGCTGACATCCCACTCGCGGACATCAGCCTGCGCCGTCCATCGCTCGACGAGGTGTTCATGTCGTTGACGGGCGGGAACAGACGATGACGGCGGCGGTGTCGTCAGGAGGCATCGCGTTGCCTCAGGCGATCGTCCGCATCAGCGCCCTGCAACAGTGGTGGGTTCTCACAAACCGCGGACTCACCAAGGTCGTACGCAACGGCGAGGTCCTGTTCGCGCTCGTGTCGCCCTTGATGCTGGCGGCATGCTTTTATCTCCCGCTGCGAAGTTTGGTGGCCGAACTCGGTTACAACTATGCCCAGTTCCTGATGCCGATCATCATGCTGCAATCGATGTCCTTCGTGGCGAGCGCGGCGGCGATGAGGTCTGCGATGGACGGACTGGAGGGGGTACATGCGCGTTTTCGGGTGTTACCCATGGCTGAGCTCGTGCCGGTGCTGGCGCGCACCACGACAAACGTCGCCTTACTCCTGGTAGCCGTGATCTGTGGCCTGTCGGTGTGCTGGATGATCGGCTGGCGGCCGCTGTCCGCAGAGGATGGCGGAACGGGCTGGTCCGGCACCCTCGTAGCGGTCTCGGTGGTGATCGCGTTCGGCCTCCTGCTCGCCCTATGCGCCGACGGAATCGGGCTGGTTGCGAAAACGCCCGAGGCCACCAGCCAACTCATCGCCTTTCCCACACTGATCTTGGGCATGCTCTCGACAGGCTTCATGCCGCTCACTGCGTTCCCGGATTGGATTCAGGGCTTCGTGAAGAACCAACCGATCTCGCAGATCGTCTCGGTGATGAACAGGGCGCAGTCGGGGACGTTGACCTGGCAGACCTTCGCCCCGACGTTGTACTGGTGCCTGGGTTTGCTGGCCGTGGCGGTGTTGTTGTTCGGCATATACCAACGGAGGACTGCTCGATGACCGCGGAGGTGTCCGCCGCCCTGCGCTTTCCCGAGCCGGGTCGGCTTCCCGAAGGCGCTCTGAAGGCGTGGCGAAATCAGACGCTGGTACTCACCGGACGTCAGTTGCTGGTGGCCTCACGCGACGTTCCGACGCTGGTACAGGTTCTCGTGTTCCCCGCGCTCACAATGCTGATGTTCAAGGTGGTGCTCGGGGACATCGTCGGAGGTGCGACCGGACAGGACAGTGCCTTCGGCACAGTCCCGCTGGTCGTCCTGGTCAGCGCGATGTCGGGGTCGGTCGTGGCGGCCACGAGGCTGAACATGGAACGCAGAACCGGACTGTTGAGCAGGCTGTGGGTGCTTCCGGTGAATCGGTCGGCCGATTTCTCCTCGCGGATCTGCGGCGAACTCGCTCGCATCCTGGTCACGACGGTGATGATCCTGGCGGCGGGACACCTCATCGGTTTCCGTTTCACCCAAGGGGTCGGACCGGCCATCGGTCTGGTGGCGGTCGCGCTCGCCTACGGCGCGGCCTTCGCGATGGTGACCCTGGCGTGCGCGGTGAACGCGAGTCCAGGTGCCCCGATAGTCCAGTACCTGGGACTCGGAACGACGTTGATGATGTTCTTCAATTCTGGATTCTCGCCGGTGGAAGCCTATCCGGGCTGGTTGCAGCCCATCGTCGCCAACCAACCGATGACTCCGGCGATCGAGGCAATGCGGGCGCTGGCGGCCGGTGGGCCACTGGCCGGCGATCTCACCAAGGTGCTGATCTGGACCGGTGTGCTCGTGGTGGGCTGCTTTTATCCTGCATTGCACGGCTACCGTAAGGCCGCCGCCGGTCGCTGACGATTGGAGTCGTCCCAGCGGAAGCACAGGTCGGCCTCCTACAAACGAATGAACTCGGGTCGCATCTCCCCAGCGTGCGGTTCGGCCATGGCGAAGGAGAGTTGTAACGAACCCGGGGATCATGGACGATGATTGGTGAGGAGATCGCACGACCCCTTGACGGACAGGAACCCCCATGCTGCGTACCATGATGACCTCGAAGATTCATCGAGCGACTGTTACCCAGGCAGATCTGCATTACGTCGGGTCGGTCACCATTGACGAGGATCTTCTCGACGCCGCGGGAGTACTGGAGGGCGAGCAGGTCACCATTGTCGACATCGACAACGGGGCACGCTTGGTCACCTACGCCATTAAGGGCGCCCGTGGAACCGGGGTGATCGGCATCAACGGTGCGGCGGCACACCTGGTGCACCCGGGTGACCTGGTGATCATCATCGCCTACGGCATGCTGAACGAAGCCGAGATCCGCGAATACTCGCCGAACGTGGTGTTTGTCGATGGGCACAACCGTATCCTGACTGAAGGTCATGATCCCGCCGAGGTTCCTGCCTTCAGCGACCTGAAGGACCCGCGGGTGCCCGAGCTCGTCAATGGCTGACACCCGCAGCGAAGAGCCGGCATGGAAGGGTCGGTGATGTGATGTGCTCGATCGAGATGCCTGCGAGTCCGCTGCCTGCACCCCTCGCAAATCCATGATCGGCGCCGTTGCTTCGGACAGCATCAGCGCACATCTAGCCACAGGGAGTGATCGGGTGCCTCTCGGCCGACCGCAGTGACAAACCGCGAGTCGCTGCCGACGATGGCGCGACTTCGGCGAGCCGAGGAGAGATTGGAAGCAATGGTTGGGGCGGAGCAGCCCGAGGTATCGACGAGTTCGCGCGAGCTACTGCCCTTGACACCCGCCCAACGGGGGATGTGGTTCGCGGAAACACTCTCTCACGACTACTCGGTGAACATCGCCCAGTACGTCGTGATCCGGCACGAGCCCGAAGGGTTCGACATCGACCTCTTCGTGAACTGCTGCGAAGAGGTCGGCAGGAGCGTCGAGTCGCCCTTCGTGCGACTGGTCGAGGTCGATGGCGTGCCGATGCAGTACGTCGACCTCGCGTATGACCAGCACATGGACGTCCTCGACTTCCGCGGAGAGCCGGATCCGGAAGCGGCCGCGATCGCCTGGATGCAGGCGGAGTACCGACGGCCCGTCGACCTCCTCAACGATCAGTTCATCGTCATCTCGCTGTTGCGTGTCGCCGCCGACCGTACGTTCTGGTACAACCGCTGTCACCACATCATCCTCGACGGCTATGCAGCGCTGTCGGTCATGCGTCGCACTGTCGACCGCTACAACGCCCTGCGTCGGGGTGCGGAGCGGGTGGACAAGCCGCCGATGACAATGGCCGAGATCGTCGCGTACGAGGACGCCTACCAGACCAGTACGCGCCGGATGAAGGACCGGGAACACTGGCTGACGCGGGTGCGCGACCTCCCCGAGCGGGTCACGCTCTCGCACAGTTCAGCCAACGCCCCGGTTGTCCTGGACAACATCGTCGTCAGCACTCAGCTCGACCCGGGGCTTCAGCAGCGGCTTGTCGCCACCGCGCGCGACTGCGATTCTTCGATGGCTGTTCTGCTCTCTGCGGCGTTCGGGGCCTTCCTCGCCCGGATGACAGGCGCCGACGACGTCGTGCTGAGTCTTCCGGTCACCGGCCGATCCACCGCGGCCGTCAAACGATCCGGCGGGATGGTCTCGAACATCCTGCCCATCCGGTTGCGTGACGTCTTCGACGTGACGGTGCGGGAGTTGATCGCCGCGACGCAGTTGGAGCTCACCGGCGCACTCCGACATCAGCGCTACCGCTCCGAGGACATCAAGCGGGACGCAGGTCTCGATGGCAGCAGCTACGGGTTCGGACCTCGAATCAACATGGTCTTCTTCGATGAGCCCATCGTCATCGACGGTGCCGACATCGAGTACCGAATTCTGACCTCGGGCATGCTGGAAGACCTGCTGGTCAACCTCTACCAATCGGGTCCCGATGCGCCGTTGATCGTGGACCTTCACGGTAACCCGAACCTGTACACGCAGGCGGAGATCGAGTCGCACCATCGGCGCTTCCTGGATTTTGTCGACGAGTTCATCAGCCGTCTCGACACGGCGGTTCCCGACCTGAATCTGCTGGTGGCCGGAGAAGCCGACCAGTTGGCGGCGTTCGAAGAAGGACCTGTGGTCGCAGGGACGACCGACCCCGGATTGCTGGACGCATACCTCGATCAGGTGGCGGCGCATCCCGACCGGATCGCGGTGGCAGACGACACCAGAGAGTGGAGTTACGGGCAGTTCGACGCCCTGAGACGTTGTGTCGCGCGGGACCTGGCGGCCCGAGGGGTGTCGCCCGACGATCGTGTGGCCGTGCAACTCGACCGGAGCATCGAGCAAGTTGTCGCCATCTACGCGGTCGTGTCGCTCGGGGCTGCCTATGTGCCGCTGGATCCGGGTGCGCCGGCGGTCAGACGCCAGGCGGTCCTGGCGACCGCGCAGCCGCGCCTGGTCATCGACGCCGAGTATCTGGTGTCCATCGGTTTCACCGCGTCGGCGGGTGACCCCGAGACACCCGCGGCACCGCCCATCAGCCGTGGACACAGCGCTTATGTGATCTTTACGTCGGGTTCAACCGGTGTACCCAAGGGCGTCGACGTTCCGGTCTCGGCCGTCGCGAATCGTCTGGCCTGGATGCAGGTCAACTATCCGATCGGCGACGCGGACGCGGTTCTGTACAAGACCCCGTTCACCTTCGACGTCTCGGTCTGGGAGTTGTTCTGGCCGCTCCAGGTCGGCTCGCGCATGGTGATCGCCCAGGCGGATGGCCACCGTGATCCCGACTATCTGCGCAGGCTGATCGCTCACCGCGGCGTGACTACGATGCATTTCGTCCCGTCGATGCTAGAGGTGTACGTAGACGCCACACCGCGGGGAACGCCGCTGCTACCACCAAGCGTGAGACGCGTATTCGCTTCCGGCGAAGGGCTTCCCGCCCGGTTGGCCGAGCGCGTGGTCAGGGCCTCCGATGCCCAGTTGGTCAATCTCTACGGACCGACCGAGGCGGCGGTCGATGTGACCGAGTACTCGGTGCGCGGCGGCGAAACGGTGGTTCCGATCGGTCGGCCGGTGCCGAACACCCAGACGTACATCCTTGACGATCGCCTGCGTCGGGTCCCGATTGGCGTCGCGGGCGAACTCTATCTTGGTGGCGCGCAACTTGCCGACGGGTACGTCGGGCGGGAGGCGTTGACCGCCGAGAGGTTCGTTGCCGACCCGTTCGGAAGCGGCGTTCGGATGTACCGTACCGGGGATCTGGTGCGGTGGAACGCCGACGGCGACATCGAGTACATTGGGCGCACCGACTTCCAGGTCAAGATCCGCGGGCAGCGGGTCGAACTGGGCGAGATCGAATCGGTGCTGTTGTCCGAGGGCAGCGTGGACACCGTCGCGGTACTGGTGCGGAGCGACACCGGCTCTCCCGCGATCGTCGGCTATGTACGGTCCTCCGCCACCGGTGCCGACGCGGCAGAACTCACCGACCGCCTGCTCCATTGGTGCGCGCGGAATCTTCCGCGTTACATGATTCCGGCCGCGCTGGTGGTGCTGGACGTTTTTCCCACCAACTCGTCGGGAAAGCTCGATCGCGCAGCTCTTCCCGCTCCCGAGTACTCCTCGGTCGCGGATGTCGAGTACGTGCCACCGGTAACAGACGCGCAGAAGCAATTGGTGCAGGTGGTCGCCGACCTGCTGGACGACGGCCCTATCGGACTGCGGCACAATATCTTTGCGCTAGGCGCTGACTCGCTGACCGCAGCCCGGCTCGCGTCTCGGCTGCGCAGGGAGAGTGGGCGCGACGTGCAACTCGCGGATGTCTTCGAGAGCGCCGACATCGCGGAACTCGCAGCGCGGGTAGCAAATTCGCCAGCGGCTCACGAACGAATCCCGTTGCGTCCGATGACGCGGCCGTCACCGATGCCGGTCGCCTACGCTCAGACCAGACTGTGGTTCATCAACCGCCTCGATCCTGCCTCGGCCGCGTACAACATGCCCGCCGCCGTGCGACTCGGAGACGACGTCGACCTTCCGGCGTTGCGATCGGCGGTGCTCGATCTTCTCGGCCGGCACGAGGTCCTTCGGACAAGGTTCCCTGCGGTCGAAGGTGAACCGATCCAGGAAGTCTCGGCGCTACCGCAGGTTGCGGACCAGTTCGCGTTGCCGGTGCACGAGGTGGCAGCGGATGAACTCGCGTCAGCGGTCGCCTCCAAGGCGTCAGCCGGGTTCGACCTGATCACGCAGATCCCTTTCCGGGCAACGCTCTTGCGTTCCGTTGGCTCCCACGTGCTCGTGGTGGTCCTGCACCACATCGCAGGCGACGGCGCTTCGCTGCGGCCGCTGGTCACCGACCTCCTGACCGCCTACACCGCGCGACACAACGGGTTCGAACCCGACTGGTCCCCCTTGCCGGTCCAATTCGCCGACTACACGCTGTGGCAGCGAGAGGTTCTCGGTGCAGCCGACGATCCGGAGTCGCAACTGAGCTCCGAACTCGACTACTGGCGTAGGGAATTGTCCGGGCTGGCCGAGACCTTGGAGTTGCCCGCCGATCGGGCGCGGCCCAGGACACCGTCGGGTCGTGGTGCATATGTGGACACCGAGCTGTCGGAGAACCTCGCAGGCGAGATCCACCGTCTGGCGGCCCGGCTGGGGGTCACGCCGTTCACCGTCCTGCACACGGCATTGGCAACGGTGCTCGGGCGCCTGGCCGACGTCGACGATGTCGCCATCGGAACTGCGATCGCCGGTCGGGATGAACCGGCCACCGCCGACATGATCGGCATGTTCGTCAACACCGTGGTCCTACGAACTGCGGTGACGCCGGCGGCGACGGCCATCGACGCGATCATCGCCGCGCACCGGACCCGGACCCGCGCGATGCAACACGCGCATGTGCCGTTCGAGCATGTGGTCGAAGCCGTTGCACCGCAACGTTCCCGTAGCCACAGTCCGCTGTTCCAGGTGAGTTTCACCATGCAGCGGGACACCGCCTCGGCAGCGAGCATCGAGGGGCACGGCGGCGCGTTGCTCGACGCCCGGCCGGGCATCGCAAAGTTTGATCTCGAAGTCGCGGTGACCGATCGGACTCACACCTCCGGCGGTATGACGATCGAACTCTGCTATGCCACTGACCTTTTCGATCCCTCCCGGATCGAGACCCTGAGCGACCAATTGGGCACCGTGCTCGAGGCGCTGGTCTCAAGGCCGGATGCGCCGCTCGGCCGCATCGACCTGCTCGATGAGGCAACCGTCCGGGCACTGTCGGAACCGATCGTCGCGCAGGAGACCCCCGGAACGTTGCGCGCACTGATTGAGACCGGCGCCGCGAAGGCGGCTCCGCTGAGCCCGGCGATCGTCGGGAATGGCACGCTCACATATCGTCTGTTCGCCTCGCGCACCAATCAGCTGGCCCGCGAACTCATCTCACGCGGTATCGGCGCCGGCGACGTCGTCGCAGTGAGTATCCCGCGGTCGCATCAGTCGGTGGTGGCCATGGCGGCGGTGGCCAAGGCCGGAGCCGCGTTCGTGATGGTCGATCCACGACACCCGGCCGACCGCCGAAGCGGGCTGATCACCGACGCGCGTGCGGCGCTGGGGCTCACCTCCACGGAGGTGCCGGATCGGCCGGCCGGGGTGGACTGGATCGTCCTCGACTCCGAGACCGATGAACTGCAGCTGGCCGGGCACAGCGGCCGCACGGTGACCGATGCCGAGTTGGTGCGGCCGGTCCGTCCGGACAACGCCGCCTACATCCTGTTCACGTCCGGCTCGACCGGAAAACCGAAGGGTGCGGTGGTCAGCAATCGGGCCGCCGCCAACCTTGCGGTGAACACGGCACGCAATCTCGAATTGACCGAGACCTCGTGCATGCTGCACGTGGGTGCACCGAGTTTCGATGCGGCGATATGCGAGCTGGTGCCGGCCTGGCTGGCGGGCTCGAAGGTCGCCGTCGCCGACTTCGACACCTTCGCCGGGGCTGCACTGGAAGCCTTTGTCTCCGAACATCAGGTGACTCATGCGGTGCTGACTCCGGCTGCTGCGGCAACGCTGGAACCGGTCAACGTGCCGACCCTGAAATGGTTGCTGTGCGGCGGGGAGCGACTCTCGCCAGAGGTTGTCCACCGGTGGGCCAGGTTGGGTGACCGAAAGATCAACAACGGTTACGGCCCGACGGAGGCCGCGGTCTGGGTCACCTGGGACGGGCCGTTCCGCGTCGGCGACGACGTGACCATCGGCGCCGTCGACAAGGGAATCGGGGTGGTCCTCCTCGACGGTGGGCTGCGGCCGGTCCCGACCGGCGTCACCGGGGAGCTGTATCTGCTCGGTGAGCAGGTGGGCCTGGGCTACCTGGACCGCCCGGACCTGACGGCTGCGAACTTCGTCGCGAGCCCGTTCGCCCCGGGCACCCGGATGTATCGCACCGGCGACCGCGCCACACAGCGACCCGACGGTCGGTTCGACTACCACGGTCGTCAGGACTTCCAGCTCAAGATCCGTGGCCAGCGGATCGAGCCGGGCGAGCTCGAAGCGGCACTGATGGATCACCCTGCGGTCACCCATGCGATCGCCCTGGGCATTCCGGGACCCGCAGGAGACACGGTTCTGGCAGCGTACGTGACGCTCGGCCCGGGTAGTGAGGTGACGGCCGGTGAACTCACCGATTATGTCGGTGACCGGCTGCCGGCCTTCCTGGTTCCGCGCGCCGTACAGATAGTGGAGGATTTCGAGTGGACCCCGATCGGCAAGATCGACCGTAAGAAGCTGCCGCTCATCGACTTTGCCTCGGGTGCTGCCTACGAGGCGCCCCGGACCCAGCTCGAATCGGTGATCGCCGACATCTTCGGTCAGGTGATAGGCCTGGAACGGGTCAGCGTCAACGACGACTTCTTCGCGCTCGGAGGCAACTCCCTCTCCGCGACCAAGGTCGCTTCGCGACTGAGCGTCGCACTCGACGCCGATGTCCCGGTGGCCGCGCTGTTTGACGCCCCGACCGTGGCCGCACTGGCCGAACGCTCGGTCGAACTCATCGGCGGCCGGCCAGCGGTTCCGCTCGGACCACACGTCCGCGCCGAGGCTGTCCCGGTCTCCGGTGTCCAGCGCGGCATGTGGCTGCTCAACCGGGCCGACCCGGACTCTCCGGTCTACAACATCGCGCTGGCGCTGCGCCTGGAAGGCGCCCTCGACGTGTCGGCCCTGCGGGCCTCGGTCGCCGACGTCCTCGCACGCCACGAGTCGTTGCGGACGAGCTATCCGATGATCAACGGTGAGCCAACACAATTCATCGGCACCGTCGACTCGGTCGTCCGGCAGGTCACGCTCGAAGAGGTGACGGTCCACGGCGCGCTGGAACCGGCGATCGCCGCAGTCACCGGTCGCGGCTTCGATGTCACCATCGCCCCGCCGGTCCGGTTGGCCCTGCTGCATGTCGCGGCCGACGAGCACGTCGTCGTGTTGGTCATCCACCACATCAGTGCCGACGGTGTGTCGATGGTGCCGCTGGCGCGTGATCTCATGCTCGCCTATGGTGCACGGACCGCGGGCCACGAGCCGGCCTGGGTGCCACTGCGAGTTCAGTACGCGGACTTCGCACTGTGGCAGGCCGAACGTCTGGCCGCGGCAGACGCCGCCGGCATCACCGAACGGGACAGCCAGCTGGCCTACTGGCGCAGGCGCCTGGCCGGGGCACCGGAGTCGCTGAACCTCCCGACTGACCGCCCACGGCCGCCCACGCCGAGTTTCGACGGTGCCACGGTGCCCTTCGAGATTCCGGCCGAACTGGTCGCGGGTCTGGAGTCGGTTGCCGCTCGGTTCAACGCGACGCTGTTCATGGTGACTCAGGCCGCCTACGCCCTGATGCTGGCCCGGCTGTCCGGGAGTACCGACGTCGTCGTCGGCACACCGTACGTCGGCCGCAGCGATGCCGCTCTCGAGGACGTGATCGGCATGTTCGTCAACACCCTCGCGCTGCGGACCACCGTCGATCCCGGCGAGGAATTCGCGGCTCTGCTGGCCCGGGTGCGGGCCGACGATCTGGCTGATCTGGCCAATACCGACGTCTCCTTCGACGAGGTGACCACCGCGCTGGACATCGCCCGCACGTCGGCGATCAGCCCTGTCTTCCAGGCGATGTTCTGGTTCCAGAACATCGAGTTCCCGTCGGTGTCCCTCGGCGAGCTCACCGTCTCGCCGGTGCACGAGGAGCTGACCGCGGCCAAGGTCGATCTGCAGCTCACGCTGTTCCCCGACGATCCCGCCGATCTCGGTCAGGGCCAGGCGCCCGGACCGATGCGCGGGGAGTTGCTGTACGCCTCGGACCTCTTCGACGAATCCACCGTCGAGAAGTACGCGCAGCGATACCTGCGGATCCTGGAGCAGATCGCAGACGATCCGTCGATCGTGGTCGGCGACATCTCGATCACCACCGGCGACGAGTTGTCGTCCGGTCCGGAAGCCACCGAGGAGCCGGCGGCTCCGCTTCCGGAACTGGTCGCCCAAGCCGCGGTTCGGGCGCCGGAGGCCCCGGCCCTGTCCGGAGTAGGCTCGGAGGTCACCTTCGCCGCGCTGGCCGCGATGACGACGGCGATGGCGGCGGCGCTGCCGGATGCCGACTCGGCGCTGGTCACCGCGCTGATGAGTCTTGTCCCGTCGCTGGCCACCGATGGTCCGGGTGGGCTCGGCGTGGCGCTGGAGACGATCCGGAGCAACGCGACCGAGGCAATTTCCACGTCTACCCACCGCAACATCACCGATTTAACGGAGCAGGATACTGGTGTCTGATCTCACTGTGCTGGCGGCAAGCTTCTCTCGGACGTGGGGGGCGTCACCGGCCACAGCGGATCTGATCGCGTTCGCCGCCGTCGCCGGACCAGACGTCACCGCCTTCGAGGGGGTGGCCGGGCCGGTCACCTTCACCACACTGAATACACAGGTGGCAGCGACCGCAGGTGTCTTCGCCGCGCAGGGCCTCGATCCTGATGTCGCCGTCAGTGCCGCGATCACCCCGGCCGTTGCCGCCGGACGTGCGCCCGAAGAGATCGCCGAGGCCACCAAGGACGCACTGGAACAGGTGCGGAAGGCGGCATTCGCGCTCGTCGGCAGCACCGATCTGGGTTCGCTCCCGGGCATCTTCCGGTCGATCGCATCCCGGTTCGGCGACCGGATCGCGCTGACCGACATGGCCGGAACCCAGCTCACCTACGCCGAACTCGACGCGCGGTCGGATGCTCTGGCTGCGGGCCTGATCGCCGCCGGCGCAGGTCCCGAAGAACTGGTGGGCGTCGCCCTCCCGCGCGACGCGGACCTGATCGTCGCGCTGCTGGGCGTGGTCAAATCCGGCGCCGCCTACCTGCCGCTGGACCAGTCGCATCCGCTCGACCGGCTTGCCGCCATCGTCGACGATGCGCATCCCGTGCTCGCGCTCACCGATTCGCAGACCGTCGCAGCGTGGGCCGATCTGGCCGTCGACCTGACCACCATCGACACGGTGACCGCCCGGGCCACCGCACGAAGTCACGAGGCGATCCCGCAGCGCGTGCACGGCTCGCACCCTGCCTACGTCATGTACACCTCGGGGTCGACCGGAAAGCCCAAGGGCGTGGTGGTGACCCACGACGATGTGGTGACGCTGCTGTCGGCGATGGGCCAGGAGTACGACTACTCGCCCGACGACGTCTGGACGATGTTCCAGTCGTACGCCTTCGACGTTTCGGTCGGCGAGATCTGGGTTGCCTTCGCGTTCGGTGGCCGTCTGGTGGTGCTCGACTACCTCACGACCCGAACTCCCGACCGCTTCGTCGAGGTTCTTGCCGAAGAGTCGGTGACAATCGTGAACCTGACGCCGTCGGCGTTCTACCAGCTAGCCGGGGCAGTTCGCGAGCCGGCACCGGGCACCATGCCGCAGTCGGTCCGCTCGATGATCTTCGTCGGCGAAGCCCTCGACTTCGAACAGGTGCGCCGTTGGTTCGTCGACCGTCGGCGCTACGACGGCAACGACGGTCCGGAACTGAACAACATGTACGGGCCCACCGAGGCGACGGTGTACATGACCCGGCGGGTGCTGACCCCGGACTTCGTCGCGGCGACCTCCGCCAGCGACGTCGGCGCTGCACTTCCCGGTTCGCGGATGTACGTCCTCGACTCTCGGCTCGCCAAGTGCCCGGACGGCGTGCCGGGTGATCTCTATCTGGCCGGCGACCAGCTGGCCCGCGGTTATGCAGGCCGATTCGGCCTCAACGCCACTCGTTTCGTCGCCGATCCGTACGGCGATCCCGGCGAACGGATGTACCAGTCCGGCGACGTCGCGATTTTCCGCAACGGCAGCCTGGAATTTCTCGGCCGCGCCGACGATCAGGTGAAACTGCGCGGTTACCGCATCGAGCTCGGCGAGGTGGAGGCCGGGCTGCTGGCCGCCGACGGGGTGAACGCGGCCGCCGCGGCCATCAAGTCCCGTCCGGGCTTTCCCGACCAGCTGGTGGGGTACGTCGTCGGCGCCAACGCCGACGGCAGTGAACTCGACCCCGCCGAGATCCGGCGAACGGCCGCCACCAAGGTCCCCGACTACATGGTGCCCGACATCATCATGACCCTCGAGCAGTTGCCGCTGAACGTCAACGGCAAGCTCGATCGCAAAGCCCTGCCGCAGCCCGTCATCACCGCCCAGGCCGAGTTCGTCGCACCCGCGACGCCGACCGAAGAGGTCATCGCCCGAGCCTTCGCCGAGGTGCTCGGCCTCGACGAGATCAGCGTGGTCGAGTCGGTGTTCGACGTCGGCGGCAACTCGCTGCTGGCCGCGCGGATCGTCGGGCGGGCCTGCGACGAACTCGGCGTCGAACTCAACCTCCGGGACCTCTTCGAAGCGCCGACGGTCCGTGCCTTCGCCGAGCGAGCCGGCCACGTCGAGGCCGGGCTCCCGCCGATCGTGAAGGTCGATCCCCGGCCGGCGGACGTGCCGCTGTCGTTCGCACAGGCGCGCATGTGGTTCATCAACCAGTTCGATCCGAGCGAGGCAACCTACAACCTCCCGGCGGTACTGCGGCTGACCGGCGACCTGAACGTCGAGGCGCTGCGGGCAGCGGTGGTCGATGCCGTGATCCGTCACGAGGTGCTGCGCACCGTCTTCCCGAGCCGCGATGGCGCACCCGTTCAGCAGGTGTCCCCGGCGGACGAGGTGCGTGAACGACTGGACTGGCAGGTCGTGTCGTCCCGCGAGGACGTGGTGGCAGCCGTCGCCACCGGCTTCGACGTCGCACGGGACTGGCCGGTGCGAGCCCGCCTGCTCACCGAGGACGACGGCTCCGCCGTGTTCGCCTTGGTGGTCCACCACATCGCCGCCGACGGCGAGTCGATGGCACCGCTGGTCGGCGACATCGTGACCGCTTATCAGGCACGCGTCGCCGGCTCGCAGCCCGAATTCGCCCCGCTCGCAGTGCAGTTCGCCGACTACGCACTGTGGCAGCACGAGGTCCTCGGTTCTCCCGACGACTCGAACTCGGTGATCGGCAAGCAGATCGGGTACTGGCGCGAGCAGCTGGCCGGCCTTCCCGACGTTCTGGAGTTGCCGGCGGACCGCCCGCGTCCCAAGGTCGCCTCCCATCAGGGTGCGCAGCTGCCCTTCACCATCCCGGCTGAGATCGGCGAGCGGATCAACGAGCTTTCCCGTGCCAGCGGAACAACGGCTTTCATGGTCGTCCATGCGGCGCTGGCGGTGCTGCTGTCGCGATTGAGCGCAACCGATGACATCGCCGTCGCCACCCCGATTGCCGGACGCGGACAGTCTGCGCTCGACCACTTGGTCGGCATGTTCGTCAATACCCTGGTGCTGCGCACCCGGTTGCAGCCGGGTGTCTCCTTCGCCGACCTGATCGATCAGGTCCGCACCGTGGATCTCGACGCCTTCGCCCACGCCGACGTGCCCTTCGAGTCGGTCGTCGAGGCGCTGGATCCGGTGCGCAGCGAGGCATTTTCGCCGCTGGCCCAGGTGATGTTGTCGTTTGATCCGGCGGGTTCTGCGGAGAACCTCGAGGTCTCGGTGGCCGGTGTCGGCTTCGAGTTGCTCGATCCGCCGGTGGTGCCGGCACAGCTGGATCTGTCGGTGATCATCCGGTCCGGCACCGAGGGTGATTGGGCCGGGACGGCCGTGTTCGCCACGGATCTGTTCGATGCGTCGTCGGTGTCGGTGATGATGGCGCGATTCGTGGGGCTGCTGGAGGACCTGACATCGGTGCCGTCGCGGCCGGTGGCGGATGCGGTGCTGGGCTCTGAGGAGGAGCGACTGACCTTGCTGTCGGCGTCGTCGGGTCCGGTGTACGCGGTGCCTGCGGAGACGATGGCGGATGCGGTTGCGGCGCAGGTGGCAGCTACTCCGGGGGCGGAGGCGTTGTGGTTCGAGGGCCGCAGTGTGTCGTATCGAGAGTTCGGCGCGCGGGTGAATGTGTGTGCGCGGGAGTTGATCGCGGCGGGGGTGGGCCCGGATGTGGCGGTCGGTGTGGCGATCGACCGCAGTGTGGAGATGGTGGTGGCGATCCATGCGGTGGTCGCTGCGGGTGGGCAGTATGTGCCGATTGACACCGAAGCGCCGGCTGATCGTGCCCGGTACATGAGCGAGACCGCGGGCGTGCGTGCGGTTCTCGTGGCGGCCGGGCAGCGTCCGGCGTGGCTTGATGAGCTCGTCGGACGTGCTGGCGCCGTCGTTGTCGTGGAGGTTGATGCGCGGGGCACCGTGGACCTGTCTGCGCCGGCGGTGACCGACGCTGATCGGTTGGCGCCGTTGCGTGCCGATCACGCCCTGTACACCCTGTTCACGTCGGGGTCGACGGGCCGCCCAAAGGGTGTGACGGTGACCCACCGGGCTGTGGTCAACCGGTTGCGGTGGAGTCTGGACGTGTTCGTCTGGACGACAGGTCATCGGGTGACGTTGAAGACGCCCTACACCTTCGATGTGTCGGTGGTGGAGTTGTTCGCGCCGGTGATGGCGGGTGCGTCGATGGTGATCGCGCGGCCGGGTGGGCATACGGATCCTGAGTATTTGGTGGGTTTGTTGGAGGAGTCGGCGGCGACGTCGGTGCATTTCGTGCCGTCGATGTTGTCGGTGTTCCTGGATGTGGTCGATCCGCAGCGGTTGGCGGGTCTGGACAGTCTGACGTGGTTGTTCGCCTCGGGTGAGGCGTTGGCGCCGGCGGTGGTGGCCAAGGCGCGGGCGGTGTTGCCCGAGCGGGTGGGCATTCACAACCTGTTCGGTCCGACCGAGGCCGCGGTGGACGTCTCGTGGGCGGATGTGTCGGATGCGCCGGAGGTGGTGAGCATCGGTGCGCCGGTGTGGAACACCTCGATGCTGGTGTTGGATGCCCGGTTGCGTCCGGTGCCGGTGGGGGTGCCGGGTGAGTTGTATCTGGGTGGGGTGCAGCTGGCGCGCGGTTATGCCGGGCAGCCGGGGCTGACGGCGGAGCGGTTCGTGGCCGATCCGTTCGGTGCGCCGGGGACGCGCCTGTATCGCACGGGTGATCTGGTGCGGTGGAACACCGGAGGTGAGATCGAGTATCTGGGGCGCACGGACTTCCAGGTGAAGTTGCGTGGTCAGCGGATCGAGTTGGGTGAGATCGAGGCGGTGCTGGCGGGTGCGCCGGGTGTGGTCATGGCGGCCACCACGGTCGTGCAGACCCCCGGCGGGGCGGATCATCTGGTCGCGTTCCTCACCCCGGCGTCGGTGGATGTGGCGGCGGTCAAGGCGGTGGCGGAGGAAGCGCTGCCGTCCTACATGGTGCCGTCGCTGTGGATGACAGTCGACGAGCTGGCACTGGGCAGCGCTGGTAAAATCGACCGGCGCGCCCTGCCGACGCCGGACTTCGGAGTCCTCGACACCGAGTACGTTGCTCCGGCGTCGACGCTCGAGCAGCAACTGGCCACCGTGGTCGCAGGTCTGCTCGGCGTCGAGCGGGTCGGCGTCACCGAGTCGTTCTTCGCGCTCGGCGGTGACTCGATCATGTCCATCCAGCTGGCGTCCGCGATGCGCGCGGCCGGTCATCCGTTGACCCCACGACAGATCTTCGAGCACAAGACCGTCCGGGCGATGGCCGCGGCCATGAAGAGCGAGGGGACCGCGCTGCCGGACCTCGCCGAGCTTCCCGGCGGCGGTACGGGAGAAGCGGTGCTGCCACCGGTGATCTCGTGGATGCTCGAGTTCTCGGACTCACCAGCGGATTTCGCCGACTACTCGCAGGTTCTGGTCCTGGCTGCGCCGGCCGACCTGACCCCAGGCGCACTGAGTGAGATTCTCGGTGTCGTCGTCCGGCATCATCCGATGCTCACCGCCGTACTCACCGAGACGCCGAACGGCTGGCAACTGGTCGCCGGCGGCGACTTCGACGAGATCGCCGCGGTCACCGAACTGTCCACGACCGCGACGGTCGGTACAGAGGGCTTCGACGCAGACCTGATTGCCGCCCACGCTCAAGCTGCCGCGCGACTGGACCCGGCGACCGGCCGGCTCGTTCGCGCCGTGTTGGTTCGCGATGCCGCAGGCGCACAGCGCATCCTGATGGTGATCCACCACATCGGTGTCGACGCGGTCTCGTGGCGTGCCATCATCGAGGACCTGGTCACCGCCTGGGCGCAACGAACGGCGGGACAGCCGTATCAGTTGCGCGAGAACAGCACCTCGGCCCGCACCTGGTTCGGCGAACTCGCTGAACGGCTTTCGGTGCGCACCGACGAGATCGGACATTGGCTGCAGCGACTTCCGGTGCAGCCCACAGATTTCGGTACCGCCATCGATCGTGGACGGGACCGGCAGCACACCTCCCAGACCGTCGCGCACCGATTCGCCGCAGATGTGACCGATGCCCTCCTCGCCGCCGTGCCAGAGGTCTTCTCCGGCAACGTCAACGACGCTTTGCTCGCGGCTCTGGCCCGCGCGGTACGCGGTTGGCAGCAGTCGCACGGGATCGCCGACTCGTCGCCGGTCTCGGTGCTCCTGGAAGGCCACGGTCGCTACGAGGACGTGCTCGCCACCGGTGAGTCCGCGGTCCGTGCCGATCTCTCCCGGTCGGTCGGCTGGTTCACGTCCATAGCCCCGATGAGCCTGGATCCGGGTGTGGATGTGGTGCATGCGGTGAAAGCTGCCAAGGAGGAGCGGCTGTCGCAGCCCGACTTCGGACTCGGCTTCGGTTGGCTGCGGTACGCCGCAGACACCGAGTTGGCGCAGCGTCCGCTCCCATCCATCCTCTTCAACTACCTGGGCGCCGCGACTGCGGGCGAGACGAACGCCGAAAGCCCGGCGTTCACCGCGGTCGCCGGACCGGCGTTCGACACTTCGCCTGCAGGTGCCATGGCGGCGCAGGCGGCGCTGACGATCAACATCGGTGTGCAGCAGATCGACGGGCGGCGGCACCTGGTCGCTTCGCTGATCGCCCCGGGGCACGTGTTGTCAGTGCGTGACCTGAGCGACTTGGCGGAGCGCTGGTCGGCGGAACTCGAGGCGATCAGCGCGGTCGTCGAAGCCGGGGAACCGGTCGGTCTGTCGCCGTCGGATGTCCCGGGAACCGTTGTCACACAGGCGGATTTGGACGTGCTGGCGCGCCGTTATCCGGATGCCGACGTCTGGCCGTTGTCGCCATTGCAGGGTGGTCTGTACTTCCAGTCGGAGTTGGCTGCGGAGATCTCTGGTGCGGTGGATGTGTATGTGGCGCAGGCGCGGATCGAGCTCGGCGGCGGAGTCGACGAGGATCGGTTGCGAGCAGCGGCTGAGGCCGTGGTCGCCCATCACGGTGTACTGCGGTCGGGTTTCGTGTCGACCGGCTCGGGTTCGGTGGTCTCGGTGGTTCGAGACGTGGTCGAATTGCCGTGGTCGGTGGTGGACTTGGATGATGCCGACGAATCGGTGGCCGCCGAACGTGTGGAAGAGATCGCCCTGGACCAGCGAATGACACCGTTCGACCTTGCTGCGCCGCCGCTGCTGCGGTTCACCCTGATCCGCCACGGTGGGGCTGCGACGTTGGTCGTGACGAACCATCACATCATCTTGGACGGCTGGTCGGGTCCGTTGGTGTTGGCTGATGTGCTGGCGGTGTACGCGACAGGTGTGCCGTTCACACCGCAGAGCGACTTCGCCTCGTACCTGCGGATGCTTTCGGCCAAGGACCGGGCGGAGGGCTTGGCCGCGTGGGGTGAGGTGCTGGCACCGGTGGAGGGGCCGACGCTTGTCGCATCGAGCCATGGCGGCGCAGTCGAGGTGTTGTCCCGTGATGAGGACGTGCTGCTGGACGCCGAACTGACGGGCGCTTTGCACGAGGTTGCCCGGTCGGCGGGAGTGACCATCGCGACGGTCAGTCAGTTCGCGTGGGCGGTATTGCTGTCGCGTCTGACCGGGAACCGGGTGGTGACTTTCGGGGAGACGGTGTCGGGTCGCCCGGCCGACCTCGAGAATGTCGAGTCGATGGTCGGGTTGTTCATCAACACGTTGCCGGCGGTGGTCGACGTGGACCCTGGGGCGAGCATCGCCGATGTCCTCCGTAGGCTGCAATCGGACAAGGTGAAGGTGCTCGATCACCAGCATTTGACGCTGCCGGAGATCCTCTCGGCCCACGGCCACGGCGAGTTGTTCGACACGCTGGCGGTGCATGAGTCGTATCCGGTGGACACCGAGTCGTTGGAAGACACTGATACGTCGGCAGTCGGTCTCGAGGTTCGTTCGGTCACTGCGAGCGATTTCACGCATTACCCGCTGAATCTCGCAACGACGCCGGCCGGGGACCGTCTGCACGCAAAGATCAAGTATCTGCCCGGAGACTTCACGCAGGCACAGGCCCAGGTGTTCTTGGCAGTGCTGGTGCAGATCCTGCGCCAGATCGCCGATGCGCCCGAGATGCTGATCGACGACCTCGAACTCGCCGACGATGCGGCAGCGACGGCGCTACGTGAGTGGTCGCATACGGCGCCGCCCGGTCTTCCGAGGCCGGGGACAGCCGCCGATCTGCTGTTCGAGGCGAGTCGGAGGTCGCCGGATGCGACGGCATTGATCGCCGGTGATCGCGAGGTGTCGTATCGGGAACTGGCCGCCCGTGTGTCCGTCCTCGCCCGCAAGCTCATCGGGGCGGGGGTGGGTCCGGAGGTGGTGGTCGCGATCTCGGTGCCGCGCTCGGTCGAGATGATGGTCGCAATTCATGCGGTCCTCGCCGCGGGCGGCCAGTTCGTGCCGATCGATGTCGCGGCGCCGGCCGAACGGGCTGAGTACATGCTGTCGATGTCCGGTGCTGCGATGTTGTTGGTTGCTGGGGACTCGTCGGCGAGTGCAGTGGCCGACACCGCGAAGGCGCAGGATGTACCGCTGCTGATGGTCGACGCCACAGACGAGATCGATCCGGCGCGGGTGCCGGTGCTGGATCGGTCCGAGCGCCTTGCTCAGCCGCATCCGGACAATGGTGCGTACACCATTTTCACGTCGGGATCCACGGGACGACCCAAGGGTGTGACGGTGGAGCATCGTGCGTTGATGGCCGAGGCCGTTGCCGACCTCGAGTACCACGGTTTCGACAGCACCGATGTCTTCTTGCAGGTCTCGGAGTACACCTTCGACGCCTGGGTGCTCGAGTTCATGCGTGCGTTGATGAGCGGTGGATCATTGGTACTGCTGGAGCCGGGTACACATCGTGATCCGGCGGTCATCCGTGATGTGGTGTCACGCAACGGCGTCACCTCGGCGTTGTTGGTGCCGTCGATGCTCGCGGTGATGACCGAGGTGCTCGCCGAGGAGGACCCGTCCTGGATCGCCTCGATGCGGCATCTGAACACCGGCGGCGAGGCGCTGCCGCCCGCGGTGGCCGCAGCGGTCACCAGACTGTGGTCCGGCCTTTCTTTCCACAACCTGTACGGCCCCACCGAAATCACGGTCTACGCCACCGTCAAGACCTTCGAGCCGGAGTCCAGAGCGGTGACGATCGGCCGCCCGGTTGCCGGCGCGGAAGGCTATGTGCTGGACAACCGGCTGCGGATGGCGCCGATCGGCATGCCGGGTGAGTTGTACATCGGCGGTCCGCAGGTGGCGCGCGGTTACGCAGGCCAGTCGGGGCTGACCGCCGAGCGGTTCATCGCCGACCCCTACGGCGCTCCGGGTGCACGGCTGTATCGCACCGGCGATTTGGTGCGGTGGAACACCGGGGGCGAGCTCGAATACCTGGGCCGCACGGACTTCCAGGTGAAGTTGCGTGGTCAGCGTCTGGAACTCGGTGAGGTCGAGGCCGTCCTGACCGAGGCCCCCGGTGTGGTGCTGGCGGCTGCGGCCGTCGCTGCGTCGCCGTCAGGTGCCGACCACCTGGTGGCCTACGTGACGCCCTCGTCGATCGATCTCGACTCGGTCACGGCCGTGGTCACGCAGGCGTTGCCGACCTACATGGTGCCCTCGGTGTGGATGGTGCTGGACGATTTGGCGCTCAACAGCGCGGGCAAGATTGATCGTCGTGCTCTTCCGGAACCGGATTTCGGTGGCGTGCAGACGGAGTTCGTGGCGCCGGTGGGTGAGCGTGAGGAGTTGGTGGCGGGGGTGTTCGCCGAGATCCTGGGTGTGGATCGAGTGTCGGTGACGGAGTCGTTTTTTGATGCCGGTGGTAACTCGCTGTCGGCGATGCGGGTGGCCGCGCGGGTGGGTCAGGTGTTGGGTGTGACGATGTCGGTGCGGGATGTGTTCGAGGTGCCGACGGTGCGGGAGTTGGCGGCGGTGGCTGCTACCCATGGTGCGGCGTTGGCGCCGATCACCGCGGTCGATCCGCGGCCGGAACGCATCCCGTTGTCGTTTGCCCAGCAACGCATGTGGTTCATCAACCAGTTCGAACCGGGGGATGCCGCCTACAACATTCCGGCGGTGTTGCGGTTGACCGGGCCGGTGGATGTGGGGGCGTTGCGGGCAGCGGTGGTCGATGTCGCCACGCGGCACGAGGTGCTGCGCACGGTGTTCCCGTCGGTTGACGGCTTACCGTTCCAGCAGGTCTCCACGATCGGTGACGTCGAGGCGAACCTGGATTGGCGCGTTGTCGACTCTCTGGAGGGGATCGAGTCCGCAGTCGGGACGGGCTTCGATGTGAGCACCGAGCTGCCCTTACGGGTGCGGCTGTGGCCGGTCGGCGAGCGCGAGTTCGTGCTGGCTGTGGTGACGCACCACATAGTGTCCGATGGTGAGTCGCTGCTGCCGTTGGTCAAGGACTTGGCGATCGCGTATGCGGCGCGCGCAGCCGGTGAACTCCCGGAGTTTGCTCCGTTGCGGGTGCAGTTCTCGGATTTCGCCATCTGGCAGCATCGGGTGCTCGGGTCGCCGGATGACCCGGAGTCGGTGCTCGGGCGGCAGTTGAGTTTCTGGCGAGACCGGTTGGCCGGCGTGCCGGAGGTGTTGGAGCTACCGGCGGATCGGCCGCGGCCCGCGGTGGCGAGCCATCGTGGCGTGCAGGCCGGATTCACCGTGCCTAGTTCGGTGGCCGAGCGGATCGTCGGGCTTGCCGGTGAACATGGGGCGACGTCGTTCATGGTGTCCCACGCCGCCTTCGCAGTCCTGTTGGCAAGGTTGTCGGGTACCGGTGACATCGTCGTCGGCACCCCGGTGGCCGGACGCGGTCAGGAAGTGCTCGACGACCTGGTCGGCATGTTCGCCAACACTCTGGTGCTGCGGACCGAGGTCGATCCGGCGGAATCGTTCGCAGGATTGCTCGATCGGGTACGTGTGCACGATCTGGAGGCGTTGACGAACGCTGATATTCCGTTCGAGGCACTGGTCGAAGCGGTCGATCCGGTGCGAAGTGAGGCGTTTTCGCCACTGACTCAGGTCATTTTCTCGTTCGACCCGGGTGTGCAGGCGGCGTCTGTGGAACTGGAGGTCGCAGGTCTGCAGGTAGCTCCGGTCGAGGGCATCGAGCGACCGGCTCAGCTCGATTTGGATCTGACTCTTTCGACCAACGGTGTCGACGGCGCTTGGATCGGTGAGGTCACGGGTGCGGCGGACCTGTTCGACCGGGATACATTGCAGCGGTTCGCCGACCGGTATGTGGCGTTGTTGGACGCGCTGACCACTGACCCGGATGCCGCGGTGGGCGACGTTCCATGGATGGGTGGCGGCGAGTCTGCAGAATTGATCACGCTCGGGGCCGGCGCGGGGGTCGATTACGTCGGAGCCTCGCAGACGCTCACCGACCGCTTTGCAGACCAGGTGGCCCTGCGGCCGGAGGCCACGGCGTTGGTATTTGCCGACCGCAGGGTCGGATATGCGGAATTCGGTGCTCGGGTCGCGGTTCTGGCTCGGGAGCTGATCGCTGCCGGTGTCGGGCCCGACGTGCCGGTGGGTTTGTGTCTTGAACGTTCGGTGGAGATGTTGGTGGCGATTCAAGCAGTGCTTGCCGCCGGCGGACAGTACGTCCCGATCGATACCTATACGCCCGCCGAGCGTGCGGAGTATATGGTGCACACCGCAGGGGTTCAGACGGTGCTGATCGGAGTCGGCTCGGTGCCGGAAGCGCTCGGCTCGGTGCGAGATCGGTTGCGGCTCCTGGAAGTTGATTGTTCGGGCGAGGTCGGCCCGGCAGTATCGCCGATCCGGGCATCAGAGCGATCGGCACTGCTACGGCCGGAGAACGCGGCCTACACGTTGTTCACTTCTGGGTCGACCGGCCGGCCGAAGGGTGTGACGGTCTCACACTCGGCCGTGGGCAACTTCCTGGACTGGTTCGACGGTCTCAACCCCGACGATGCAGACGGCCGGATGTTGTTCAAGACCCCCTACACCTTCGACGCTTCGGTGCTGGAGTTGTTCTGGGGTCCGACGACCGGGCGGTGCACGGTGATCGCCGAACCCGAAGGTCATCGTGATCCGTTGTATCTGGCCGAACTGATGGCCACCGAGCGCGTATCGGTGGTGCAGTTCGTGCCCTCGTTGCTGTCGGTATTCCTCGACACGGTGCGGGATGCTGCTGCTTTCGCTGCTGTCGAGCGGGTCTTCTGCGGCGGTGAAGCCCTGCCACCGGCGGTTTACGGCAGGCTCGTCGATCGGGTGCCGGGGATGTCGGTGACCAACCTGTTTGGTCCTACCGAGTGTGCGGTGTACACCGAGTCGGCGGCGCTGGCCGGGCCGCTGGAGACCGTGCCGATCGGTGCGCCGATGCCCAACACCACCGCGGTGGTCCTTGACGCCCGTCTGCACCCGGTTCCGGTCGGGGTGGCCGGCGAGCTCTATCTCGGCGGCGTGCAGTCCGCACGCGGTTACGCGTCGCGGCCAGGACTCACAGCTGAGCGGTTCGTCGCCGATCCGTTCGGTACACCTGGGTCACGGTTGTACCGAACGGGTGATCTGGTGCGGTGGAACTCCGTCGGCCAGCTCGAGTATCTGGGGCGCACTGACTTCCAGGTGAAGCTGCGAGGGCAGCGCATCGAACTCGGCGAGATCGAGTCGGTGATGGCGTCGGTGCCAGGGGTCGTCCATGCGGCGGCGGCGGTGGTTGGCGGTCCCGGGGGCAGTGAGCACCTTGTCGGCTATCTGGCACCGCAGACCGTCGACATCGAGGCGGTCAAGGCTGTAGCGGCGGCGGAGTTGCCGACGTACATGATTCCGGGCGTCTGGATGCCAGTCGCGAAGATCGCTTTGAACAACGCCGGAAAGATCGATCGGAAGGCGTTGCCGCCACCGGAGTTCGGTTCTCTGGAAACGGAGTATGTGGCTCCGGAGGATGCAGCCGAGGAGGCTGTGGCTGCGGTGTTCGCCGAGATCTTGGGTGTGGACCGGGTATCAGTGACTGAGTCGTTCTTCGCCCTCGGCGGTAACTCGCTGTCGGCGATGCGGGTGATCGCTCGGGTCGGGCAGGCCCTGGAAGCCGATATCTCCGTTCGGGACCTGTTCGCTGCCCCGACTGTTCGGCAGCTGGCAGCGCTGACCGAGTCGAGGGGTAAGGCGCTGGACCCGATCGTGGCCGTGGTTCCGCGTCCCGATAGCATTCCGTTGTCGTTTGCGCAGTTACGGATGTGGTTCATCAATCGGCTGGAGCCTGGGTCGCCGGTGTACAACATCCCGGTCGTTCTGCGGGTGCATGGTGCGTTGGATGTGGCGGCGTTCAGGGCGGCGTTGGTTGATGTGGTGGTTCGTCAGGATGTGTTGCGCACTCGTTTTCCGATGGCGAGTGGGACTCCGTTCCAGTTGATCGATCCTGCCGAAGCCGTCGCGGACCGTCTGGACTGGAGAGTGGTCGATTCTCCCGCCGAGATCGAATCGACGGTGTTGGCCGGATTCGATCTGGTCGAGCAGTGGCCGATCCGAGCACGCGTGTATGCGGAATCACCGACCGAACATGTGGTAGCACTGGTCACCCACCACATCGCGACCGACGGCGAATCGCAGCTGCCGCTGCTCTCGGACCTGTTGACCGCCTACGCGGCAAGGGTTTCCGGTGAAGCTCCGGCCTTCGCCGAGTTACAGGTGCAGTTCGCGGACTTCGCGATCTGGCAGCACCAGGTGCTGGGATCACCGAATGACCCTGAGTCCCTGGTGGGCAAGCAGCTCGCGTACTGGCGTGAGCAATTGGCCGGTCTGCCAGATGTGGTGGAGTTGCCGGCAGATCGGCCGCGGCCCGCGGTGGCCAGCCACGATGGGCGTGAAGTCACCTTCGATATCCCGACAGATGTGGCCGAGAGAATCGGCGGTATGGCTGCGGATCTGAATGCGACGCCGTTCATGATCATCCAGGCTGCGCTTGCCACGGTTCTGGCGCAGTTGTCAGCGGTGCCCGACATCGCGATCGCCACGCCGATCGCCGGGCGCGGACAGGAAGTGCTTGAGGGACTCGTCGGCATGTTCGTCAACACGCTGGTCCTGCGGGCAGCTGTCGAACCCCACCTGAGTTTCGCCGAACTCGTCGAGCAGGTGCGGGCTACCGATCTGGAGGCATTCGCGCATTCGGATGCGCCGTTCGAGGCGGTGGTCGATGCGGTCGATCCGGTGCGGTCCGAGGCGTTTGCACCGTTGACCCAGGTACTTCTGTCGCTGAATCCGGGTGCGTCGGCGCGGGGCGTGGATGTCTCGGCTGCCGGCCTGCGCTTCGAGGGCGTCGAATCCGATGTTGTCCCGGCGCAGTTGGATCTCTACATCACGGTGAACTCGAGTGACGGCGGACCGTGGCGCGGGTCGATTGTCTACGCCACCGACCTTTTCGAAGCGGACACGGTTTCGGCGTTCGCCAAACGACTGGTCCGCGTCTTGGATGAGACGACGGCCGATCCGTCGGTCGTTGTGGGTGATGTGTCGGTGTTGTCCGAGGCCGAGGTTGTCGCCGAGGCTGCGCGTGAGTGGGGTGCGGCGCGGAGCTTGCCGGGGTTTGTGTCGGTGGGTGACGTGGTGGCGGCGCAGGTTCAGCGGACGCCGGACGCACCGGCGTTGGTGTGTGGAGATCGGGTGGTGTCCTACGCCGAGTTCGCTGCTCGGGTGGCGGTGCTGGGCCGTGAGTTGATCGACATGGGTGTGGGACCGGATGTGGCTGTGGCGGTATGTGTTCCGCGGTCGGTGGAGATGATGGTCGCCGTGCATGCGGTGGTTGCCGCGGGTGGGCAGTACGTGCCGATCGATACGCAGGCGCCGGCCGATCGTGCGCGGTACATGCTCGAGACCGCCGATGTTCGGGTGCTGGTGGTTTCGACAGGCTCAACCAGCGGGGAGGGCTCAACCAGCGGGGAGGGCTCAACCGGCGGGGTGGGCTCAACCGGCGGGGTGGGCGACGACGTTGCCGGGGTGGTCGAGGCTGCCGGTGCGGTGGGCGTGCCCGTGGTGGGTGTGGATTGCTCGGGTGAGGTGGATGTGGCGACGCCGCCGATTTCGGTGGCTGAGCGTGGCGTGCTGCATGGTGATTCGGCGGTGTACACGTTGTTCACGTCGGGGTCGACGGGTCGGCCGAAGGGTGTGACGTTGCCGCATGAGGCGGTGTTGAACCGGTTGTGGTGGGGTTTGGATGAGTTGCCGATCGATGCTTCGGATGTGGTGGTGCAGAAGACGCCGTACACGTTTGATTGTTCGGTGCCGGAGTTGTTCGCGCCGTTGATGGTGGGTGCGCGGTTGGTGGTGCTCGCTGATCGTGGGCATCTCGATCCGGTGTATGTGGCTGGTGAGATCGCGCGGACGCGGGCGACAATGGTGCATTTCGTGCCGTCGATGTTGTCAGTGTTCCTCGACATTGTTGGCGCGCAGCAGATGGCGGCGCTGGATTCGGTTCGGATTGTGTCGACCACGGGTGAGGCGTTGCCGCCGGCGATCGCGGCGCAGGTGCGCACGATTTGGCCGGAGGCTTTGTTCTACAACTTGTATGGACCGACCGAGGCGGCGGTGGAGATCACGTTCGAGAAAATCGAGCGGGTCTCGTCTGATGACGTGACGGTGCCGATTGGTGTGCCGGTGTGGAATTCGTTGGCGGTGGTGTTGGATTCGCGGTTGCGTCGGGTTCCGGTGGGTGTGCCGGGCGAGTTGTATGTGGGTGGTGTGCAGCTGGCGCGTGGATACGCGGCGCGTGCGGACTTGACGGCGGAGCGGTTCATCGCTGATCCCCACGGCGCTCCGGGTGCGCGTTTGTATCGGACGGGTGATCTGGTGCGGCGGCTTTCTGGTGGCGGGATCGAGTATTTGGGTCGTACCGATTTCCAGGTGAAGTTGCGTGGTCAGCGGATCGAGCTCGGTGAGATCGAGTCGGTGCTCGCGGCTGCGCCGGGGGTGGTGCATGCGGCGGCGACCGTGGTCGCCGGGCCTGGTGGTGGCGAGCACCTGGTTGGCTATGTGTCTGCCGGACCGGGTGAATCGGTTGATGTCGATGTGGTGAAGGCCGCCGCGGGGCAGGCGTTGCCGACCTACATGGTGCCGTCGGTGTGGATGGTGATCGACGAGTTCGTGCTCAATACGGCGGGCAAGATCGATCGGAAGGCGTTGCCGGCACCGGAGTTCGGTTCGCTGGAAGCGGAGTATGTGGCACCGGAGGGTGCAGCCGAGGAGGCTGTGGCTGCGGTGTTTGCCGAGATTCTGGGTGTCGAGCGGGTCGGTGTCACCGAGTCGTTCTTCGATATGGGCGGGAACTCGCTGTCGGCGATGCGGGTGATCGCGCGTGCCGGCGAGGTACTGAACGCGGATTTGTCGGTACGGGATCTGTTCGACGCCCCGAGCGTGCGGGAGTTGGTGGCCACAGCAGACGTTGCCGGGTCGGCCCTGGCGCCGATCACCGCGGTCAGCCCGCGTCCGGAGCGGGTGCCGCTGTCGTTCGCGCAGCAGCGACTGTGGTTCTTGAATCGGTTGGATCCGTCGAATGCGACCTACAACATTCCGATCGTGTTGCGGTTGTCCGGTCGCCTGGATGTAGCAGCGATGCGTGCGGCGATCTTGGATGTCGTCGCACGGCAGGAGATCTTGCGGACAACGTTCCCGGACCTCGACGGCGAGCCGTACCAGCAGGTGCATTCGCTCGAGGAGATTCGTTCGAAATTGCCTTGGACAGTTGTGGCGTCGCAGGATGAGATCCTGGCATCGGTCGGCAGGGGCTTCGATCTGACATCCGAGCTGCCCCTGCGTGTCGTGCTGTGGCCGGTCAGCGAGAACGAACACATGCTTGCCGTGATCAGCCAGCACATCGCGATGGATGGCGGTTCCTTCCGACCGTTGGTCACCGACGTGGTGACAGCGTATGCAGCGCGCGCAGCCGGCAACGATCCCGAGTTTGAACCGCTTGCAGTGCAGTTCGCTGATTTCGCGATCTGGCAGCACGAGGTGTTGGGGTCGCCGGAGGATCCCGACTCGGTGGTGTCGGGTCAGTTGTCGTATTGGACTGAGCGGTTGGCTGGCCTGCCGGGTCTGTTGGAGTTCCCGACGGATCGGCCTCGTCCTCTGGTGGCGTCGAATCGTGGGGCGCGGGTGACGGTGACGTTGCCGGCGCAGACGGGCATGGCGTTGCGGGCTTTGGCGTCTGAGCACCGGGCGACGGCGTTCATGGTGGTTCATGCGGCGTGGGCTGCGGTGATGGGTCGGGTGTCGAATGCGGTGGATGTGGCGATTTCGACGCCGGTGGGTGGTCGTGGGTCTGCGGTGTTGGATCCGTTGGTGGGGATGTTTGTCAACACGTTGGTGTTGCGGGCTTCGGTTGATGGTGGTCAGAGTTTTGCGGAGTTGCTTGATCAGGTGAGTGCCTCGGATGTGGAGGCGTTTGCGCATGGGGATGTGCCGTTTGAGGCGGTGGTGGATGCGGTCAAGCCGGTGCGGAGCGAGGCGTTTGCGCCGTTGGCGCAGGTGGCGTTGAACTTCGATCCGGGTGCCGGTGCTGCTGACGGCGTCGAGGTGGCTGGTGTCGACTTCACCCCGTTTGATCCAGGACTGAGTGCGGCACAACTAGACCTCTATCTGACAGTGAATTCCGGTGATGGCGAACAGGATTGGGTCCTGGACCTGACGTACGCGACGGACATCTTCGACGAGCCGCGAATCCGAGGACTCCTGACAACCCTGACCGGCGTGCTTGATCGTGTTCTGGCTGATCCGTCGACGTTGATTGGTGATTTGCCGATTTTGGATGCGGATGAGCAGAGGGTTCTCGAGGGTTTTGAGCGTGGTCCGGTGGTTGGGGTGGATCAGCGTTTGGTGAGTGAGGTGATTGCTGAGCAGGTTGGGGCCACTCCGGATGCGGTGGCGTTGGTGTTTGGTGAGCGTGAGGTGTCGTATCGGGAGTTCGGTGCGCGGGTGGCGGTGTTGGCGCGGGAGTTGATTTCGGCTGGGGTGGGGCCGGAGGTGACGGTGGCGTTGTGTATGCCGCGGTCGGTGGAGATGGTGGTGGCTGTGCATGCGGTGGTGGCTGCTGGTGGGCAGTTCATGCCGATTGCGGTGGATGCGCCGGATGAGCGGGCCGGTTACATGCTCGAAGTGACCGATTCCCGGTTGTTGTTGGTGTCGGATCGGTCGGTGGGTGCCCATGTGGCGGCGTTGGCGCAGGAGCAGGGTTTGCCGGTGATCGGGGTTGATGCTTGCGGTGAGGTGGATGTGGATACGCCGGCGGTCACTGATGTGGATCGGTTGTCGCCGTTGGGTCTTGATCATCCGATGTACACGTTGTTCACGTCGGGGTCGACGGGTCGGCCGAAGGGTGTGACGACGGCGCATCGGGGTATCAACAACCGCCTGTGGTGGGGTGTGTCGGCGATGCCGATCGATGAGGCCGATCGGGTGGTGCTCAAGAGTCCGTACACCTTTGATGTGGTGTTGGCGGAGTTGTTCGCACCGTTTCTGGTGGGTGCGCGTCTGGTGATTCTGGCGCCGGATGTGCATTTGGCGCCGGTGGCGTTGGCCGATGAGTTTGAGCGGGCCGGGGTGACGACGGCGCATTTCGTGCCGTCGATGCTGTCGGTGTTCTTGGATGTGTGTGGTCGGGAACGGGTGTCGTCGTTGAGTTCGTTGCGGATCATTTCGACCACGGGTGAGGCGTTGGCGCCGTCGATGGCGGCGACGGTGCGTGAGTGGTTGCCGCAGACGCGTTTGGTGAATCTGTATGGGCCGACGGAGGCGTCGGTGGAGATTTCCGGGCAGCAGGTTGTCGAGGTGTCGGCGGCGGATGCGACTGTGCCGATCGGTTCGGTGGTGTGGAACGGGCAGGTCGCGGTGTTGGATCGGCGGTTGAAGCGGGTGCCGGTGGGTACTGCTGGTGAGTTGTATATCGGTGGGGTGCAGGTGGGTCGCGGTTATGCCGGTCGCCCGGATCTGACGGCGGATCGTTATGTGGCTGATCCGTTCGGTGAGCCGGGGGCCCGGATGTATCGCACGGGTGATCTGGTGCGGTGGAATGCCCGCGGGGAGCTGGAGTATTTGGGTCGTACCGATTTCCAGGTGAAGTTGCGGGGTCAGCGGGTTGAGTTGGGTGAGATCGAGACGGTGATCGCGTCGGTGCCGGGGGTGCGGCATGTGGCGGCGACGGTGTTGCCGAGTGCGACTGGTGATCAGTTGGTGGCGTGGGTTGCTCCGGCGGCGTCGATCGATATGGAGGCGATCGAGGCGGCGTTGGTGCATGCGGTGCCGGTGTATATGCGGCCGACGGCGTGGGTGGTGTTGGATGAGATGCCGCTCAATCCGTCGGGGAAGGTCAACCGGGGGGTGTTGCCGGCTCCGGAATTCACCGAAGCCGAATACATTGCGCCGGAGGGTAATCGAGAAGAGCTGATCGCCGGGGTCTTTGCCGACGTACTCGGCGTGGAGCAGGTCAGTGTGGTCGCTTCGTTCTTTGATGCCGGTGGTAACTCACTTTCGGCCACGCGGGTGGCTGCCCGGGTGGGCCAGGTGCTGAATGTGGATGTCTCGGTCAGGGATGTGTTTGATGCGCCGAGTGTGCGTGAACTCGCCGCAGCGACCATGGACCGGGGTTCCGCGTTGGCCCCGATCGTGGCGGTATCGCCCAGGCCGGAACGGATTCCGCTGTCGTTTGCTCAGCAACGCATGTGGTTCATCAACCAGTTCGAACCTGACCAGCCGACCTACAACCTGCCCATTGGAGTCAAGCTGGCCGGAAACCTCGACGTGGATGCATTGCGCGCCGGGGTCGTAGACGTGATCGTCAGACATGAAGTGCTTCGCACCACCTTCCCGTCGATCGACGGAGACCCCGTTCAGCTGATCCATGACGAGGCCTGGGCGTCGGACAACCTGGACTGGAGCGTCGTCGCCTCCGAGGCGGAGGTCATCGCCGCCGCGATGCGCGGTTTCGACGTCACACGCGAGTCTCCGCTTCGAATTGTGTTGTGGAAACGTGAACGGTCCGAATGGGCACTACTTGCCGTCCTTCATCACATCGCCGGTGACGGCGAGTCGATGCGCCCGCTGATCGGTGATGTGATGACCGCTTATCAAGCGCGTGTCACCGGGACGGCACCCGACTTCGCACCACTGGAGGTCCAGTTCGCCGACTATGCGATTTGGCAGCACACAATGCTGGGCGCCCCTGGCGACCCGTCGTCGGTCTCCGGCAAACAACTGGCCTACTGGACCCGACAGCTGGCGGGTGTACCGGACGTCCTGAACCTGCCGACCGATCGGCCCCGACCGCGGGTCGCATCGTCGAGCGGCGCGGTGTTGTCCGACGAAGTGCCCACGGACCTGGCCCGACGCATCAACGAGCTTGCCTCGGCGCACGGGGTGACCTCGTTCATGGTCCTGCATGCCGCACTCGCAGTACTGCTCGCGCGCCTGAGCGCAACCGACGACATCGCGATCGCGACACCGATCGCCGGTCGAGGCGACCGCGTTCTCGATCCGCTTGTCGGAATGTTCGTCAACACGCTTGCGCTACGAACCCAGATAGAACCGGGTATGAGTTTCGCCGAGTTGCTCGACCACGTTCGGCATGTCGACCTCGACGCCTTTGCGGCAGCGGATGTGCCATTCGAATCCGTGGTTGAGGCCGTCAACCCCGTGCGGTCGGAGGCCTTCGCGCCGCTTGCACAGGTGATGCTGGCCGTCGATCATCGGCCTGAGGGTGATGGCGACGGCGGGATCGAGTTCGACGGGTTGTACGTCACCCCGATGCGAGCGCCCGCGGCTTTCGCCCAGGTGGACCTCCTCCTCCGGCTCGCTGTGTTCGGAGACAGACCATGGGGCCTGGAGATCACCTACGCAACGGACCTCTTTGATGAGGCATCCGTGGGGGCGATCGCCCGCCGCTACATCGCGCTCCTGGATGCGCTGACCACGGATCCAGGAGCGGCGGTCGGCGATGCCCCTATCATGGACGAGATCGAGGAGAAGCGATTGATCGGCTGGTCCAGTGGGCCCGAGGCCCTACCGGGCGAGCAGACCGTCACCTGGATGCTCACCCGACCGCCCTCGACGTGAAACGACATAACCGATGAAAGCATTGATGGTGACATGGGCCATCAGCCAAATCTTCGACAAAGGACTGTAGAACTGTGGCAGATTTCATCCGGGTTCCCGCCGACCCGAGTCAGACTGCGCTGACGTTCGGTACCCGGAACGTCTCGTACGAAGAACTCTCGGCGCGAGTGGCAACTCTGGGACGCGAATTGATTTCGCATGGGGTCGCGCCTGATGTCGCAGTGGCGGTGTGCATCGAACGCTCGGTGGAGATGTTGGTTGCGATCCACGCAGTCGTGGCCGCGGGCGGACAGTATGTGCCGATCGACACGGCTGCACCGGCCGAACGCGTGCGGTACATGTTGCAGACCGCCGACGTGACCCTGGTCGTGGTGGCCGCCGGACAGCGTCCGGATTGGGCTGAGGAATCGGCCGGCCTCCGCCTCGTCGAGGTTGATTGCACGGGGACTGTCGATCCGGCGGCTGCCGATGCCGCCCCGATCACCGATCGTGACCGGCTGTCGCCTCTGCGTCCAGACCATGCTGTCTACACGCTGTTCACCTCGGGCTCGACGGGACGACCGAAGGGCGTGACGGTGTCACATCGGTCCGTCATGAACATGCTCACGTGGTTCGACGAGCTCATAGGTGACACGGGCGATGCGACGATCGTCATCAAGACGCCGTACACGTTCGATGTGTCGGTGCCAGAGATTTTTTGGCCGATGGTGCGCGGTACCCGGGCGGTGATCGCTGACCCGGACGCGCACCGTGATTCGGTCTACTTGCGGCGGTTGTTCGAAGACACACGGCCGTCTGTGGTGCAGTTCGTACCATCGATGCTGGCGGCCTTCCTCGACGACCTCGATGGTGAAGCGGCAGACCTGTCTTCAGTGACACGGCTGGTGGCCTGCGGAGAGGCGCTGAGTCCGGCGACCATGGACAAGGCGTTCACGGCGATGCCCGACGCGAAAATTGTCAATCTGTACGGTCCGACCGAGGACGCGGTGTTCGCGACGATCGCCGTCCTACGCCCGGGATCGAGTGTTGTGCCGATCGGTGTTCCGGCACTGAACATTACCGCATATGTCCTGGATCGCCGCCTTCGGATCGTGCCGGCCGGCGTTCCGGGCGAACTGTATCTAGGTGGGGTGCAGTTGGCACGAGGGTATGCGGCGAGAGGCGATCTCACCGCTGACCGATTTGTTGCCGATCCGTTCGGTGGGCCGGGGTCACGGATCTACCGGACCGGTGATCTGGTGCGGTGGAGCGGCGCGGGCGAACTGGAATACCTGGGACGCACGGACTTCCAGGTGAAGTTGCGGGGTCAGCGAATCGAGCTGGGAGAAATCGAATCGGTGATCGCGGCCGCTCCCGGAGTCGTGCACACCGCCGCGACAGTCGTCGAAGGCCCAGGCGGATCGCAGCATTTGGTGGCGTATGTGTCCGGTAGGTCGACAGATGAGCTGGACCTCGACGATGTCAAGCAGTCCGTCGCCGCGGCGCTGCCGTCCTACATGGTGCCGTCGGTGTGGGTGAATCTCGACGAGGTGGTGCTCAACACGGCGGGGAAGCTGGATCGAAAGGCGTTGCCGGCGCCGGACTTCAGCGGGGCAATGGCAGAGTACGTGGCACCGGGGACCCCGACCGAGGAACTTCTCGCCCAGGTCTTTGGTGATGTGCTCGGCGTCGAGCGCGTCTCGGTGGCGGAGTCGTTCTTCGATGTGGGTGGTAACTCGTTGTCGGCGATGCGGTTGGCAGCGAGGGTGTCTGAGGCTCTCGGTGTCGAGGTGTCGGTGCGGGATGTGTTCGACGCTCCTTCAGTGCGTGAGCTCATCACGGCGACTGCCGACCGAGGTGCGGGTCTGCCGCCGATCACCGCCGTCGAACCCCGTCCCGACAGCATCCCACTTTCCTTTGCGCAGCAACGGATGTGGTTCATCAACCAGTTCTCCGAGAAGACGTTCGCCGGATACAACCTGCCGTTCGTTGCTCGTCTGGTGTCGTCGGAGGGCGCCGTACGTGTCGACCCGGCTGTGGTGCATTCCGCGTTGATCGACGTGCTCGCTCGGCACGAGACCTTGCGTACCCGGTTCGTCCAGAATTCCGATGCCGACGAGGCGCAGGCACTGGTGTTGCCGGTGAGCCAGGCAGAAGAGGAACTGCGCTGGGAGAGTGTGCGCGTTGCCGACCGTGAGACTGCCCTCGGGCTGGTCGCCGATTCGGTCTCGCGTCCGTTCGACGTGTCTCGTGAACTACCCATTCGTGCCTCACTCATCGACGTGAACTCCGATGAACAGATATTGGTGGTGGTGCTGCACCACATCGCCGCCGACGGTGAGTCCCTGGCGCCGCTGTTGGCTGATGTGCTGAGTGCCTACTCGTCACGAGTGGCAGGGCGGGCTCCGGCATGGAATCCGCTGGCGGTGCAGTACTCGGACTTCGCGCTGTGGCAACGGGCCGTACTCGGCGACGCGACCGATGGTTCGACAGTCGCCGGTCGACAGTTGGCTTACTGGCGCGAGAGGTTGGCGGGCCTCCCGGATGTCCTCGAGCTGCCGACCGACTTCGCACGTCCGGCGGTGGCATCGATGGCCGGTGACGCGGTGTCGTTCAGTATGTCGCCCGCGATTCGTTCGGGCGTGGCAGCGCTGGCCCGTCAGCATGGCACCACCGAGTTCGTCGTTGTGCACGCGGCGATCGCGGCGTTGCTGGCTCGCCTGTCGTCGACCTCGGATATTGCGGTGGCAACGCCGATTGCAGGCCGCGGTCAACGCGTGCTGGATCCGATCGTGGGTATGTTCGTCAACAATCTCGTGCTGCGGACCGAGGTCTCTTCGTCGATCACGTTCGCCGAGCTTCTTGACCACGTGCGCAGGGTGGACCTCGACGCGCTGGGTCACGCCGACGTGCCATTCGAGCAAGTGGTGGACGAGGTGAATCCGGTTCGCTCGGAGGCGTTTGCCCCGCTCGCGCAGACGCTGTTCACCTTCGACCAGTTCGATCCGCAGCCGGTCGAGGTCGAGGGGTTGTCGGTGGAGCCGCTGAGTCCCGGAGTAGAGGCGGCCAAATCAGACCTGAACTTCGTGGTGGGTCGGGCAGAGGACGGCGGATACACCGGGAAGTTGATCTACGCGACTGACCTGTTCACGGCGGGCACCGCGCAGTCGATCGTCGAGCGGTTTGCGGTATTGCTCGAGACGTTCATCGAGTCGCCTTCAGCCGTGGTAGGCGATGTGGACCTGCTGAGTGCACAAGAACGCGAGAGCCTGGAGGGGCTGCCGTCACCGGTGCCCTCGACGGTGAACGCGAGTCGCTCTCTGGTCGAGGTTTTCGCTGATTCCGCTGGTGTGCAAGGGGAATCGGTGGCGGTGACGGCCTTGGGGCGGTCAGCGTCGTATGCGGAGCTGGCCAGCCGGTCGGATGCGGTGGCCGCACGTTTGGTTGCCCGGGGTGTGCGGCCAGGTGACCTCGTGGGTGTGGCGACGGCGCGGTCGGTGGACCTGGTGTCGTCTATTCTGGGGGTGTTGAAGGCCGGCGCGGCGTATGTGCCGTTGGACACCGGTAATCCCGTGGCGCGGTTGGCCTACATCGTTGCCGACTCGGGTGTGCGTGTGGTGGTCACCGACGAGTCGGTGGCCGGGCATGAGTTGTGGTCTGCGATCGATGGTGAGGTCGACGTCGTCGATGTGGCCGAACTGATCTCGGAGCCGGTGCCTGAACCTGTGCTGCCTGCGATTCCGGCAGACGCACGTGCGTATGTGATCTACACGTCCGGTTCGACAGGTCTGCCCAAGGGTGTCGAGGTCACCCATCGGAATGTGCTGATGCTGATGGACACCGCGGCAGCCGAGTTCGATTTCGGTGCCGACGATGTGTGGACGATGTTCCATTCCTATGCATTCGACTTCACGGTGTGGGAACTGTGGGGACCGTTGCTCTCGGGTGGCCGATTGCTGATCGTCGATCGCGACGTTGCCCGTGATACCGAACTGTTCATGCAGCTGTTGACCGACGAGGGCGTGACCGTGCTGTCACAAACCCCATCGGCGTTCTACCAGCTTATCGATGCGCGGCGCCGTCACGATACGCAGTTGGCCCTGCGGTACATCGTGTTCGGTGGCGAGGCACTGAGCTTTGAGCAGGTGCGGCGCTGGTACGACAGCTTCCCGGCCGATACCGCCGAGCTGGTGAACATGTATGGCATCACCGAGACGACGGTGCACGTGTCGTTCCGTGGGCTGGATCGGGAACTGGTGTCGGCGGGCGACGGGTCTTTCATCGGTCGTCCGTTGGCGTCGCTGGCGATTCATGTCCTCGACGACCGGCTGCGGCCGGTTCCCGAAGGGGTACCTGGTGAGATGTACGTCGCCGGTGGACAATTGGCGCAAGGTTATCTCGATCGCGCGGGGTTGACCTCGACGCGCTTCGTGGCCGATCCGTTCGGCGGGTGCGGTGGTCGGTTGTATCGCACCGGGGACCGGGCTCGTCGCGTCGGCGGCGATATCGAGTACTTGGGCCGGGGGGACGCGCAGGTACAGCTGCGTGGTTTCCGCATTGAATACGGCGAGGTCGAGTCCGCGTTGCTGACCGCGGACGGGGTTGCGGGTGCGGCTGCCCGAGTGGTCGAGATCGCCGGTCGCGGAGAACAACTCGTCGGCTACGTGGTGGCCGACGCGGACGCAGAGATCGACGGGCAGCGGGTCCGCGCTGCTGCCGCACTGGCAGTCCCGGGCTACATGGTTCCCGATCAGGTGGTGGTCGTGGAGTCGTTGCCGTTGACCGGCAACGGCAAACTCGACCGAGACGCGCTGCCGGTACCGGGTGCGATCACCGGAGCCGCCGAGTTCGTTGCCCCGTCGGATGAGCGCGAAGTACTGGTGGCGCAGAAGTTCGCCGATGTGCTCGGAGTGCCACAGATCTCGGTGGTCGAGTCGTTCTTCGACCTGGGTGGCAACTCGTTGTCGGCGATGCGGTTGGCGGCGCGTCTGGGGGAGTCGCTTGGTGTCGAGGTCTCCGTGCGAGATGTGTTCGATGCGTCGTCGGTGCGGGAGCTCATTGCGTTGACGGCAGACCGTGGCGCTCCCCGGACAGCATTGACTCCGCAGCATCGACCGGAAGAGCTGCCGTTGTCAGCGATGCAGCGCCGGATGTGGTTCATCAACCAGTTCGATACGGACTCGGCCGCGTACAACATTCCGTTGCCGTTCCGGTTCCGAGGCGGCATCGACCTGGCCGCGTTGCGGCAGGCCGTTGTCGATGTTCTCGATCGGCACGAGGTCCTCCGTACCTATTACCCCGGTGGAGTGGGTGGTCCGCGTCAAGAGATCGTGGATGGCGCTGATCTCGCCAGACGGCTTGATCTGAGCGTCGTCTCGGAGCAGGCGGATCTGATCGCCGATGCTCAACGGGGCTTCAACGTCGCTGTCGAGCTCCCGATGCGCGTACGCGTCTGGCAATCTCCTGATGGAGCGATCACCGAGGTTCTTGTCGTGGTGCATCACATCGCGTTCGACGGTGAGTCGGTACCGGTGCTCTTGCGGGATCTTCTGTCCGCCTACGCAAGCCGGGTCTCCGGCGAAGCTCCGGGATGGGCACCCCTCCCGGTGCAGTACGCCGATTACACGTTGTGGCAGCAGCGGGTGCTGGGCGATGTCAGTGATCCCGATAGCGCGTTGGGGCGTCAGCTCGCTCACTGGAATGAGCGGCTGAGGGGCGTGCCGGCGGTCACTGATCTGCCGATGGATCGACCGCGTCCGGCTGTTGCCGACCTGACTCCGGGCATTGTGCGCGTGGACATGCCGGCGGAATTGAGCGCTGGTGTTGCGGGGCTGGCGGCTGATCAACAGGTCACCCCTTTCATGATTTTCCATGCGGTGTCGGCGATCACGGTGGCGCGACTGGCGGCCACCACCGATGTGGTGATCGGTGCGCCGATTGCCGGGCGGACGGATCCAGCGCTGGAAGATTTGGTCGGGATGTTCGTCAACACGCTCGTGTTGCGGACCGAGGTTGATCCGGGCACCACGGTGGCCGATCTGCTGACTCATGTGCGGGTCAGGGATCTGGAAGCGTTCGCGAATGCCGACGTTCATTTCGAGCAACTGGTGGAGAAGCTTGCGCCGGAGCGATCGACGGCGCACGCACCACTGGTGCAGATTGCGTTGACGCACACCGCCGGTGATCTCGACATCGGGCCGGTCTCGCTGGGCTCGGCTGTGACGGCCGAGCCGATCGAGGTGGATGTTACTGAGGTCAAGGGTGATCTGACCATCAGTGTGCATGAGGGCGAGACGATCTCGCTCCAGTTGCACTATGCCGCAGCCTTGTTCGATGAGTCGACAATGCGCCGATTTGCGGCGGTGTGGCAGCGGGTGCTGGCAGCAGTGATCACCGACAGCACCGTGGCGGTTGGCGACATCGACATCGTCGCGACCGGCGAGGCGACAGCAGGGGCTCCGCGTCTGGCGGCGGCCCAACCGCAGAGCGACGTGGCGCGAGCCTTCGGGGGAACCGTGGAGCCAGGTACTCTGATCGACCTGCTCGATCGGCGGGACGTCGATCCGACCCATCCGGCGGTGATCTGCGGGGACGTCGAGCTCGACTATGCCGAGTTCGAGGCTCGGACGAATCGTGTTGCACGGGCGTTGATCGCTCGTGGTGTCGGTCCGGAGTCGGTGGTGGCTGTTGCTCTGGAACGGTCGATCGAGTCGGTGATCGCGGTATGGGGCATCGTCAAGTCGGGTGCGGCATACGTGCCCATCGACCCGAGCTTCCCGGCTGACCGAATAGCGTACATGCTGGCGGACTCCGGTGCCCGCTCTGGGGTTACCGCGCCGGCTTCGGCCGCTGTGATCGAATCGGCTGAGGCCGCGTGCCACTGGTACACCATCGACGAGCTAGACGATCCGGCGACCGGCAGTGAACCCATCGCAGCTGATGAGCGGCGTGGTTCGGTCCGACTGGACAACCTGGTGTACCTGGTCTACACCTCCGGCACCACCGGGCGTCCCAAGGGAGTGGGTGTCAGCAATGCCGGGATGGCTGTGCTCGCGGCTGCATCGTTGACGATGACGGGCACCCGCGACGACGACCCGGATACCCGAGTACTTCATGTGGCTTCGATGAGCTTCGATGCGGCCTTCTCGGAGATGGTCGCCGCGATCGTTGCTGGGCACACACTGGTCGTCGCACCGCAGACCGCCTATGCCGGTGACGCGCTGGGGCAGGTGCTCGACGGTGGCGAGGTCACCTACATGCTGATCACGCCGACTGTGCTGGCCACGCTGGACACCCGGTACGGGGAGACGATCCGGAACGTGAAAGTGGTGGGTGAGGCGTGCCCGCCGGAGCTGATCGAGCGCTGGTCGGCGCGTGGACGTCGAATCTTCAACGGATACGGCCCCGCTGAGACCACCGTATGGGCCACCAAGGGAAGGCTCCTGCCCAACAAGCCGATCACCATCGGACGCGCCCATCCAGGCTTCACCGCGCATGTCCTCGATGCTCGCTTGCATCCGGTACCGCAGGGTGTGGTCGGTGAGCTCTACCTGTCGACTGCGGGTGTGGCTCGCGGCTACGTGCACCGTCCGGGGCAGACTGCGACGAGTTTTGTTGCCGATCCGTTCAGCGGCAACGGCGCGCGAATGTATGCCACCGGAGACCTGGCCAGGGTCACCGCGTCCGGCGACCTGGAGTTCGTCGGACGTGTCGACCACCAGGTGAAGATCAACGGGCAGCGCGTCGAGCTCGGTGAGATCGAATCGGTTCTCGCCGAAACACCCGGCGTGACCCAGGCTGTGGTCCTCGGTGTCACCTCCGACGCCGACAACGGCGGACGCACCAGGCTCATCGGCTATGTTGTTGCGCCACAGGGTGTCGATGTCACCGAAGTGCTCGCTGCGGCCGCAACCCGACTGCCCTCGCACATGGTGCCTGCACAGGTCATCGCCCTCGAGACCCTCCCGCTGACTCCAGGTGGCAAACTCGATCGGAACGCGCTGCCCGCGCCCGAGCGACCGGCGGAAACCGAGATCGTGCCACCGGCAACCGACGACGAACGCAGACTCGTGGAGATCATCGGGGCGCTGCTGGGACTCGATCAGATCGGTGTCACCGATTCGTTCTTCGCCCTCGGCGGCGATTCCATCATGTCGATCCAGCTCGCGTCTGCGGCCAACGCAGCGGGGCTTCCGCTCACCCCGCGCGAGATCTTCGAACAGAAGACGGTGCGCGGCATGGCGGCGGTTGCCGCCCAGGCCCACACAGTGCCCACGCTGGCCGAACCCGAAGGTGCGGGCGCCGGGACGCTGCCGATCCCGCCGATGGTGTCGTGGTTGATCGAGCACGCCGGTGTTCCTGCCGATTTCGCAGATTTCTCGCAGTCGGCTGTGGTGCGGGTTCCCTCGGATGCCGCGCTGGACGACATTCGCGCGATCCTCACGGCTGTGGTGTCGGCGCACCCGATGCTCACTGCCCGCCTGCTCGTAGCCGACGGCGCTGAGGATGCATCATTCGTCGCGGGTGGGGAATTCGATGCAGCGTCGGCCGTGGTCGAGATCCGAACCGAGGACGACCTGAAATCCGCAATCGTAGAGGCCCATGCCGGCGCACTCGAACGACTCGATCCTGCCACGGGCAATCTGGTCCAGGCGGTCCTGGTGACCTCGACGCTGGGTGAGAGCCGAGTCGTCCTGGCGATCCACCACCTCGCGGTGGACATCGTTTCCTGGCCGATCCTCATCGAGGATCTGGCAACCGCGTGGGCGCAACTGCGCAGCGGCGGGGCGATCACGCTCCGTGAAGAGAAGAACTCGTTGCGCGCCTGGATGATCGAGTTGGCCGGTCAGTCCCAGCGTCGCATGGCCGAACTCGATTACTGGCTGCGCCGATCACCGGCCGTGCCGACGCTGTTGCGCGCAGAGCTCGACCCGGCGCGGGACAGTATCGCAACCTCCTTCACCGTCACCGCAAGGGTGCAGCCGCAGATCACCGAAGCCGTTCTGGTTCGTATGCCCACACTGTTCGGAGGGAACGTCAACGACGTCCTGCTGGGTGCCCTGGCGCGGGCGATTCGTGGGTGGCAGCACGCCAATTCGATCGTCGACTCCGCACCGGTCGGTATCCAGTTGGAAGGGCACGGTCGTGACGAATCAATCGTGTCGTCGAGCGAGCGTCCGCTGCGTACTGATCTGTCGCGCACCGTTGGATGGTTCACCACCATCGCTCCGGTGACGATCGACCCAGGCGCCGACATCATCCATGCGGTGAAGGCGGCCAAGGAGGAGCGGCTGGGTCAACCAGACGCGGGGGCCGGGTTCGGCGTGCTGCGCTACATGGCCGACACCGAACTCGCCGAACGGCCGTTGCCGAGCATCGGATTCAACTTTGCCGGTGCGGGATCGGTCGGAACGTCGGGCGAGGCGGTCGGGACGAATGAGGGTCGAGAATCGATCCTGGCGGATTCGCTGCTACCGGCGCAGGACGCGCCGGTACTTCCCGGCACGATCAGCGGAGCAATGGTCGCGCCCTCGGGCCTGAGCGTCAACGTCTCCACGGCGACGTCGCCGGCCGGACGAGAACTGCTGGCGGACTTCGCAGCACCTCGCGCTGTCTTGTCCGAGACAGATGTTGCCGACATCAGTGCGCGCTGGGCCGGTGGGCTCGCCGAGTTGGTGGCCGCTGTCGGCGATCGCGATCGGGTGGGATTGTCGCCGTCGGACGTGCCCGGGGCGCAGCTCACTCAATCCGATCTCGACAACCTCTTCTCCGATTACCCCGATGCCCAGATCTGGCCGCTGGCTCCTTTGCAGAAAGGCTTGTACTTCCAGTCCGAACTGGTCGCGGGCCTGCCGGCAGGCGATGCAGTCGACGTGTATGTGACGCAAGCCGTGGTGAACATCGGGGGAGATCTCGATGCCGCGCGGCTGCGCGGTGCAGCACAGGCGCTCCTCGCCGAGCACGCGGTACTGAGGTCGGGATATGTTCGCACCTCCAGTGGAGCGGTGGCGGCCGTGGTTCCGCCCGCCGTCGAATTGCCCTGGCAGGAAATCGACCTCCGTGACCTTCCTGTGCAGGAGGTGGCCGAACGAGTGTCGGCCATCGCCAAGGCGCAGAACGTCGAACCCTTCGATTTGACCGCTCCGCCGCTGATTCGTTTTGTGCTCGTACGCCACTCGTCGGGCGCCGCACTCATCGTGACCAACCACCACATCCTGTTCGATGGCTGGTCGGGTCCGCTGGTGCTGGCGGACATGATCGCGCTGTATGCGACGGGTCAGACCTATACCTCACAGGTGTCGGGTGAGGTGGCGACCGATTTCGGTGAACACCTCCGGTTGATCGGACGGCAAGACAAGGCTGCGGGCCTGGCGGCGTGGTCTCGGGTGCTGGCACCGGTGGAGGGTCCCACGGTGGTGGCGCCGGCGGTGGCGGCCACCGACGAGTTAATGCCCCAGGACTTGGATTTCGCGGTCAGTCCGCAGTTGCGTGAGGCGTTGGAAGCGGTGGGTCGCACGCACGGTGCGACCCTGGCCACGGTCCTGCAGCTGGCGTGGGCGGTGCTCCTGTCGCGCTTGAGCGGCAACCGGGTGGTGACCTTCGGCGAGACGGTGTCGGGCCGACCCGCAGATCTTGCCGGTGCCGAGGCGATGGTGGGGCTGTTCATCAACACCCTGCCCGCCGTGGTGGACCTCGATCCGCAGGCGCGCATCGGTGAGGTGCTGGGCAAGCTGCAGGCCGACAAGGTCTCGGTGCTTGATCATCAATACCTGACCCTGCCGGAGATCGCTTCGGCAGCTGGTGTTGCGCTCGGCTTCGACACGTTGACCATTCATGAGTCGTATCCGGTGGATGCCGATTCGCTGGCGAGCGGTGGAGCGCAGGTCGAGGGGGGTCTGCAGATCGTCGACGTCCAGGCACACGACGCCACGCACTATCCGTTGAACATGGTCACGATGCCCGCCGGTGATGGGCTGACCGTGCGCTTGAAGTATCTGCCCGCGGCGTTTGACGCACAGCAGGTGGCGGTCTTCGGCGAATGCGTGATGCAGATCTTGGCCTCGATTGCCGAAGCGTCGGAGACGCCCGTGGGCGAGATCGCCCTGGCCTCCGCAGATACGGTCCGGTCGCTGATCCGAAGCAGTATCGGTGAGGAAGTGGCCATCGCCGAGGGCGCCGTGTCCGACGTGGTTGCAGCCCAGGTGGCGCGGTCACCGGAGGCGACTGCGCTCTGGTACGAGGGCCGGACGGTGTCCTATGCCGAGTTCGGTGCGCGGGTGAATGCGTTTGCGCGGGAACTGATGTCCTTCGGTGTGGGACCGGATGTCGCGGTGGCGGTGTGTGTTCCGCGGTCGCTGGAGATGATGGTCGCCATTCACGCGGTGGTTGCCGCGGGCGGGCAGTATGTGCCGATCGACACGCAGGCGCCGGCCGATCGTGCGCGGTACATGCTGGAGACCGCCGATGTTCGGGTGCTGGTGGTTTCGACAGGCTCAACCAGCGGGGTGGGCTCAACCAGCGGGGTGGGCTCAACCAGCGGGGTGGGCGACGACGTTGCCGGGGTGGTCGAGGCTGCGCAGTCGGTGGCCGTACCAGTGCTGGGTGTGGATTGCTCCGGTGAAGTGGACGTGAGAACGCCACCTGTCTCGGTTGCCGAGCGCGGCGTGCTGCACCCTGATTCGGCTGTGTACACCTTGTTCACCTCGGGGTCGACGGGTCGGCCGAAGGGCGTGACGTTGTCGCACGAGGCGCTGGTCAACCGGCTGTGGTGGGGCTTGGACGAACTGCCGATCGACGCCTCGGATGTGGTCGTGCAGAAGACGCCGTACACCTTCGACTGCTCGGTGCCGGAATTGTTTGCGCCACTGATGGTGGGTGCGACACTGGTCGTGCTGCGTGACGGCGGACATGTCGACCCGCTCTACGTTGCTCAAACCGTCGAGGAATCGCGGGCGACGATGGTCCATTTCGTCCCATCGATGCTGTCGGTGTTCATCGAACTGGTCGGCCTCGAGCGCATCGCGGCGATGGACCACGTGCGGATCGTCTCGACGACCGGTGAGGCCTTGCCCCCGGCGGTCGCGGCCGACCTGCGCCAGGCGCTTCCGGAGATCCTGTTCTACAACCTGTACGGTCCGACCGAGGCTGCCGTCGAGATCACCTATCAGCGCATCGATGAGGTCGCAGCCACCGATGTCACTGTGCCCATCGGCGTTCCGGTGTGGAATTCATCTGCGCTGGTGCTTGATTCACGACTGCGGCCGGTTCCCGCGGGTGTCCCGGGTGAGTTGTACCTCGGTGGTGTCCAGCTGGCACGCGGGTACGCCGCACGCGGTGACCTCACGGCCGACCGTTTTGTTGCTGACCCGTACGGGCCGGCCGGATCCCGGTTGTACCGCACCGGAGATCTCGTGCGCCGTAATACCGCCGGTGACCTGGAGTACCTGGGCCGTACCGACTTCCAGGTGAAGCTGCGAGGACAGCGAATCGAGTTGGGCGAGATCGAGTCGGTGATCGCCTCGGCGCCGGGTGTGGTGCACGCGGCGGCAACCGTCGTCGAGGGTCCGGCCGGTTCACAGCATCTGGTGGGATACCTGGCGCCGGCGTCGGTCGATGTCGACCTGGTGAAAGCATCTGTGGCCCAAGCGTTGCCGGGGTACATGGTGCCATCGGTGTGGATGGTGATCGACGAGTTCGTGCTCAATACTGCGGGCAAAATCGACCGGAAGGCGTTGCCGGCACCGGAGTTCGGTTCTCTGGAAGCCGAGTATGTGGCTCCGGTGGGTGCAGCCGAGGAGGCTGTGGCGGCGGTGTTTGCCGAGATCCTGGGTGTGGAGCGGGTGTCGGTGACCGAGTCGTTCTTTGATGCGGGTGGTAACTCGTTGTCGGCGATGCGGGTGATCGCGCGTGCGGGTGAGGTACTCGACGCCGATCTGAGCGTGCGGGATCTGTTCGATGCTCCGAGTGTCCGGGAGTTGGTGGCTGCGGCCGCTGGTACCGCTGGTTCGGCGTTGGCGCCGATCGTGGCGGTGGTTCCGCGTCCGGAGCGGGTGCCGTTGTCGTTCGCTCAGCAGCGGATGTGGTTCATCAACCAGTTGGATCCGTTGGCGGCAACCTACAACATTCCTGCGGTGCTGCGCTTGTCCGGCGACCTGGATTCAGACGCCTTGCGGGCCGCGGTGGGTGACGTCGTCGGCCGGCATGAGGTGTTGCGGACAACGTTCCCTGCAATCGCGGGCGAGCCGTATCAGTTGGTCGGTGATATCGCCGAGCTCGAAGGCCGAGGGGTGTGGCAGATCGTCGCCTCGGCGGAGCAGCTGAGCGCGTCGGCGATGGCCGGCTTCGACGTGACCGTTGATTGGCCGTTGCGGGTGCGGTTGTTCAGTGAGAACGAGCGTGAGCATGTGTTGGCTGTGGTGGTGCATCATATTGCGGCTGATGGTGAGTCGATGGGGCCGTTGGTTTCTGATGTGGTGACGGCGTATGCGGCGCGGGTTGCTGGTCGGGTGCCGGTGTTTGTGCCGCTTGAGGTGCAGTTTGCTGATTTCGCGTTGTGGCAGCATGCGGTGCTTGGTTCTCCGCGGGATGCGGAGTCGGTGGTTGGTCGTCAGTTGGGTTATTGGGTTGAGCAGTTGGCGGGTGCTCCGGATGTGTTGGAGTTGCCGGCTGATCGGCCGCGGCCTGCGGTGGCCAGCCATCGTGGTCGTAGTTTTGGGTTTGAGGTTCCGGCGCAGCTTGGTGAGCGGGTTGATCGGGTGGCGCAGGCTGCTGGGGTGACGCCGTTCATGGTGGTTCATGCGGCGTTGGCGGTGTTGCTGGGTCGGTTGGGTGCTACTGGGGATGTGTCGGTGGCCACGCCTATTGCTGGTCGTGGTCAGCGGGTGCTGGATCCGTTGGTCGGCATGTTTGTCAACACGTTGGTGTTGCGTACGCGGTTTTCGTCGGCGGAGTCGTTTGCGGAACTACTTGACCAGGTTCGCCGGGTTGATCTGGATGCGTTTGCGCATGCGGATGCGCCGTTCGAGACGGTGGTCGAGGCGGTTGATCCGGTTCGTAGTGAGTCGTTTGGTCCGTTGGCGCAGGTGGTGTTGGCGGTGACGCAGGGTGCGGTGGCGGTGCCGTCGGTGCAGGTGGGTGATCTGCAGTTGGAGCCTGTTGTCTCTCAGGAGGTTCCGGCGCAGTACGACCTGCATGTGAATGTGGCGATGGCGTCGGGTTCGGTGTGGCAGTCCTCGATTGTGTATGCGACGGATTTGTTTGATGAGTCCTCGATTGCGGTGTTGGTACAGCGGTTGTTGGCGGTGTTGGATGCGGTGACTGCTGATCCGGGTGTGGCGGTCGGTGATGTGGCGTTGTTGACCGGGGCTGAGCGGGAGCGGTTGGCTGGTTTGCCGGTTCCGGTGGCTGTTGGTGGTCGGTCTTTGGTTGATCTGTTTGCTGGTTCGGTTGCTGTTCATGGTGGTTCGGTGGCGGTGTCGGCGTTGGGTCGGTCGTTGTCGTATGCCGAGTTGGATGTGCGGTCTTCGGCGGTGGCTGCTGGTTTGGTGGCTGTGGGTGTGCGGCCGGGTGATTTGGTGGGGTTGGCCACGGCGCGGTCGGTGGATGTGGTGTGCGCGATTGTGGGTGTGCTCAAGGCTGGTGCGGGGTATTTGCCGTTGGATGTGACCAATCCGGTGGACCGGCTTGAGTACATCGTTGGTGATGCGGGTGTGTCGGTGGTGGTGACTGATTCGTCGACGGCTGGTCATGGTTTGTGGTCGGTGGTCGGCGGCGGTGTGCGGGTTCTTGATGTTGATGAACTTGTCGCCGGGAATGCTGATGTGGCAGCCGATTTCGTGCCTGTTGTGGTGTCGTCTTCGGCGCGGGCGTATGTGATTTATACGTCGGGGTCGACGGGTCTGCCCAAGGGTGTGGAAGTCACTCATGGTGATGTGTCGGAGTTGATGGCGGCGTGTGCGCAGGATTTCGAGTTCCGCGGCGATGATGTGTGGACGTTGTTCCATTCGTATGCGTTCGACTTCTCGGTGTGGGAGTTGTGGGGGCCGTTGCTTTCTGGTGCGCGGGTGGTGATCGTTGATCGGGACCTGGCGCGCGATATTGATGGTTTTGTCGATGTGCTTGCTGCCGAGCGGGTGTCGGTGTTGAGTCTGACGCCGTCGGCGTTCTACCAGTTGATCGATGCTCGGCGTCGTCGTGCGCCGGAGTTGGCGTTGCGGTATGTGGTGTTCGGTGGTGAGGAGCTCTCGTTCGAGCAGGTTGCGCGTTGGTTCGAGTTCTTCCCGGCCGATGCTGCGCAGTTGGTGAACATGTATGGCATCACCGAGACGACGGTGCATGTGTCGTTTAGGCCGATTGATCGGTCGGTGGTGTCGGCGGCTGATCCTTCGTTTATCGGTCGGGCGTTGTCGTCGTTGGCGATTCACATTTTGGATGACCGGTTGCGGCCGGTGCCGGCGGGTGTGGTCGGTGAGATGTATGTGGCCGGTCACCAGTTGGCGCAGAGCTATTTGGGTCGTGCTGGGTTGTCGGCGACTCGGTTTGTGGCCAACCCGTTCGCGGGTGTTGGTGGCGGTTCGCGGTTGTATCGCACCGGTGATCTGGCGCGGTGGGTTGGCGCTGATATCGAGTATTTGGGTCGTGCTGATGGTCAGGTGCAGTTGCGTGGTTTCCGTGTCGAGTACGGGGAGGTCGAGGCGGCACTGTTGACGGTGGCCGGGGTGGCTGGTGCTGCGGCGCGGATTGTTGCTGATGCCCATCGTGGTGATGTGTTGGTCGGCTATGTGGTGGCCGATGCCGATGTGGTGCTCGATGTGCAGGTGGTGCGTGAGGCCGCGGGTGCGAAGGTGCCGCGTTATATGGTGCCCGATCTGGTGACGGTGGTGGATCGGTTGCCGTTGACGGCGAATGGCAAGCTTGATCGGAAGGCGTTGCCGGAGCCTGATTTTGAGGGCAGTGGCGGTGAGTTGGTGGCTCCGGTGGGTGCAGCCGAGGAGGCTGTGGCGGCGGTGTTTGCCGAGATCCTGGGTGTGGAGCGGGTGTCGGTGACCGAGTCGTTCTTTGATGCGGGTGGTAACTCGTTGTCGGCGATGCGGGTGATCGCGCGTGCGGGTGAGGTACTCGACGCCGATCTGAGCGTGCGGGATCTGTTCGATGCTCCGAGTGTCCGGGAGTTGGTGGCTGCGGCCGCTGGTACCGCTGGTTCGGCGTTGGCGCCGATCGTGGCGGTGGTTCCGCGTCCGGAGCGGGTGCCGTTGTCGTTCGCTCAGCAGCGGATGTGGTTCATCAACCAGTTGGATCCGTTGGCGGCAACCTACAACATTCCTGCGGTGCTGCGCTTGTCCGGCGACCTGGATTCAGACGCCTTGCGGGCCGCGGTGGGTGACGTCGTCGGCCGGCATGAGGTGTTGCGGACAACGTTCCCTGCAATCGCGGGCGAGCCGTATCAGTTGGTCGGTGATATCGCCGAGCTCGAAGGCCGAGGGGTGTGGCAGATCGTCGCCTCGGCGGAGCAGCTGAGCGCGTCGGCGATGGCCGGCTTCGACGTGACCGTTGATTGGCCGTTGCGGGTGCGGTTGTTCAGTGAGAACGAGCGTGAGCATGTGTTGGCTGTGGTGGTGCATCATATTGCGGCTGATGGTGAGTCGATGGGGCCGTTGGTTTCTGATGTGGTGACGGCGTATGCGGCGCGGGTTGCTGGTCGGGTGCCGGTGTTTGTGCCGCTTGAGGTGCAGTTTGCTGATTTCGCGTTGTGGCAGCATGCGGTGCTTGGTTCTCCGCGGGATGCGGAGTCGGTGGTTGGTCGTCAGTTGGGTTATTGGGTTGAGCAGTTGGCGGGTGCTCCGGATGTGTTGGAGTTGCCGGCTGATCGGCCGCGGCCTGCGGTGGCCAGCCATCGTGGTCGTAGTTTTGGGTTTGAGGTTCCGGCGCAGCTTGGTGAGCGGGTTGATCGGGTGGCGCAGGCTGCTGGGGTGACGCCGTTCATGGTGGTTCATGCGGCGTTGGCGGTGTTGCTGGGTCGGTTGGGTGCTACTGGGGATGTGTCGGTGGCCACGCCTATTGCTGGTCGTGGTCAGCGGGTGCTGGATCCGTTGGTCGGCATGTTTGTCAACACGTTGGTGTTGCGTACGCGGTTTTCGTCGGCGGAGTCGTTTGCGGAACTACTTGACCAGGTTCGCCGGGTTGATCTGGATGCGTTTGCGCATGCGGATGCGCCGTTCGAGACGGTGGTCGAGGCGGTTGATCCGGTTCGTAGTGAGTCGTTTGGTCCGTTGGCGCAGGTGGTGTTGGCGGTGACGCAGGGTGCGGTGGCGGTGCCGTCGGTGCAGGTGGGTGATCTGCAGTTGGAGCCTGTTGTCTCTCAGGAGGTTCCGGCGCAGTACGACCTGCATGTGAATGTGGCGATGGCGTCGGGTTCGGTGTGGCAGTCCTCGATTGTGTATGCGACGGATTTGTTTGATGAGTCCTCGATTGCGGTGTTGGTACAGCGGTTGTTGGCGGTGTTGGATGCGGTGACTGCTGATCCGGGTGTGGCGGTCGGTGATGTGGCGTTGTTGACCGGGGCTGAGCGGGAGCGGTTGGCTGGTTTGCCGGTTCCGGTGGCTGTTGGTGGTCGGTCTTTGGTTGATCTGTTTGCTGGTTCGGTTGCTGTTCATGGTGGTTCGGTGGCGGTGTCGGCGTTGGGTCGGTCGTTGTCGTATGCCGAGTTGGATGTGCGGTCTTCGGCGGTGGCTGCTGGTTTGGTGGCTGTGGGTGTGCGGCCGGGTGATTTGGTGGGGTTGGCCACGGCGCGGTCGGTGGATGTGGTGTGCGCGATTGTGGGTGTGCTCAAGGCTGGTGCGGGGTATTTGCCGTTGGATGTGACCAATCCGGTGGACCGGCTTGAGTACATCGTTGGTGATGCGGGTGTGTCGGTGGTGGTGACTGATTCGTCGACGGCTGGTCATGGTTTGTGGTCGGTGGTCGGCGGCGGTGTGCGGGTTCTTGATGTTGATGAACTTGTCGCCGGGAATGCTGATGTGGCAGCCGATTTCGTGCCTGTTGTGGTGTCGTCTTCGGCGCGGGCGTATGTGATTTATACGTCGGGGTCGACGGGTCTGCCCAAGGGTGTGGAAGTCACTCATGGTGATGTGTCGGAGTTGATGGCGGCGTGTGCGCAGGATTTCGAGTTCCGCGGCGATGATGTGTGGACGTTGTTCCATTCGTATGCGTTCGACTTCTCGGTGTGGGAGTTGTGGGGGCCGTTGCTTTCTGGTGCGCGGGTGGTGATCGTTGATCGGGACCTGGCGCGCGATATTGATGGTTTTGTCGATGTGCTTGCTGCCGAGCGGGTGTCGGTGTTGAGTCTGACGCCGTCGGCGTTCTACCAGTTGATCGATGCTCGGCGTCGTCGTGCGCCGGAGTTGGCGTTGCGGTATGTGGTGTTCGGTGGTGAGGAGCTCTCGTTCGAGCAGGTTGCGCGTTGGTTCGAGTTCTTCCCGGCCGATGCTGCGCAGTTGGTGAACATGTATGGCATCACCGAGACGACGGTGCATGTGTCGTTTAGGCCGATTGATCGGTCGGTGGTGTCGGCGGCTGATCCTTCGTTTATCGGTCGGGCGTTGTCGTCGTTGGCGATTCACATTTTGGATGACCGGTTGCGGCCGGTGCCGGCGGGTGTGGTCGGTGAGATGTATGTGGCCGGTCACCAGTTGGCGCAGAGCTATTTGGGTCGTGCTGGGTTGTCGGCGACTCGGTTTGTGGCCAACCCGTTCGCGGGTGTTGGTGGCGGTTCGCGGTTGTATCGCACCGGTGATCTGGCGCGGTGGGTTGGCGCTGATATCGAGTATTTGGGTCGTGCTGATGGTCAGGTGCAGTTGCGTGGTTTCCGTGTCGAGTACGGGGAGGTCGAGGCGGCACTGTTGACGGTGGCCGGGGTGGCTGGTGCTGCGGCGCGGATTGTTGCTGATGCCCATCGTGGTGATGTGTTGGTCGGCTATGTGGTGGCCGATGCCGATGTGGTGCTCGATGTGCAGGTGGTGCGTGAGGCCGCGGGTGCGAAGGTGCCGCGTTATATGGTGCCCGATCTGGTGACGGTGGTGGATCGGTTGCCGTTGACGGCGAATGGCAAGCTTGATCGGAAGGCGTTGCCGGAGCCTGATTTTGAGGGCAGTGGCGGTGAGTTGGTGGCTCCGGTGGGTGCAGCCGAGGAGGCTGTGGCGGCGGTGTTTGCCGAGATCCTGGGTGTGGAGCGGGTGTCGGTGACCGAGTCGTTCTTTGATGCGGGTGGTAACTCGTTGTCGGCGATGCGGGTGATCGCGCGTGCGGGTGAGGTACTCGACGCCGATCTGAGCGTGCGGGACTTCTTTGACGCGTCCACCGTGCGCGACCTGGTGACCCTTGCTGCCGGAAAGAGCCCGGCGCTGGCGCCGATCACCGCGGTCACGCCGCGCCCGGAGCGGGTGCCGCTCTCGTTCGCGCAGCAGCGACTGTGGTTCCTGAACCGGCTGAATCCGTCGAATGCGACCTACAACATCCCGATCGTGTTGCGGCTGACCGGTCGCCTGGATGAAGCAGCGATGCGTGCGGCGATCGTCGATGTCGTCGCACGGCAGGAGATCTTGCGGACAACGTTCCCCGAGATCGATGGCGAGCCGTACCAGCTGGTGCATCCGATCTCCGAGATCGAGTCGAGTGTGCCGTGGGCGACGGTGTCATCCCAGGAGGAGATTGCCGCAGCTGCCGGTCGTGGCTTCGATCTGACCAGCGAATGGCCGCTGCGCGTTCTGTTGTGGCCGGTCGCCGAGGACGAACACGTCCTCGCCGTGATCGGGCAGCACATCGCCATGGACGGCGAGTCTCTCCGACCGCTGGTGACCGAGGTCGTCACCGCGTATGTCGAACGGTCCGCGGGTCGCGCGCCGGAGTGGGAGCCACTTGCGGTGCAGTTCGCTGATTTCGCGATCTGGCAGCACGAGGTGTTGGGGTCGCCGGAGGATTCCGATTCGGTGGTGTCGGGTCAGTTGTCGTATTGGACTGAGCGGTTGGCTGGCCTGCCGGGTCTGTTGGAGTTCCCGACGGATCGGCCTCGTCCTCTGGTGGCGTCGAATCGTGGGGCGCGGGTGACGGTGACGTTGCCGGCGCAGACGGGCATGGCGTTGCGGGCTTTGGCGTCTGAGCACCGGGCGACGGCGTTCATGGTTGTTCATGCGGCGTGGGCTGCGGTGATGGGTCGGGTGTCGAATGCGGTGGATGTGGCGATTTCGACGCCGGTGGGTGGTCGTGGGTCTGCGGTGTTGGATCCGTTGGTGGGGATGTTTGTCAACACGTTGGTGTTGCGGGCTTCGGTTGATGGTGGTCAGAGTTTTGCGGAGTTGCTTGATCAGGTGAGTGCCTCGGATGTGGAGGCGTTTGCGCATGGGGATGTGCCGTTTGAGGCGGTGGTGGATGCGGTCAAGCCGGTGCGGAGCGAGGCGTTTGCGCCGTTGGCGCAGGTGGCGTTGAACTTCGATCCCGGTGCCGGTGCGGGCGAGGGTGTTTCGGTGGCGGGCCTGGAGATCGCCCCGGTCGACCCAGGTGTTGTTGCTGCCCAGTTGGACCTGTACCTGTCGGTGCTGTCCGGCGGAGAGGGCCAAGACTGGCAGCTCGAATTGACTTATGCCGCTGATCTTTTCGACGAGCCACGAGTACGTCGCCTGCTGGATGGACTGGTCGGCGTCCTGGAGTTGGTGACCGCTGATCCGTCGATGTTGATTGGTGATTTGCCGATTCTGGATGCGGATGAGCAGAGGGTTCTCGAGGGTTTTGAGCGTGGTCCGGTGGTTGGGGTGGATCAGCGTTTGGTGAGTGAGGTGATTGCTGAGCAGGTTGGGGCCACTCCGGATGCGGTGGCGTTGGTGTGTGGTGAGCGTGAGGTGTCGTATCGGGAGTTCGGTGCGCGGGTTGGGGTGTTGGCGCGGGAGTTGATTTCGGCTGGGGTGGGGCCGGAGGTGACGGTGGCGTTGTGTATGCCGCGGTCGGTGGAGATGGTGGTGGCTGTGCATGCGGTGGTGGCTGCTGGTGGGCAGTTCATGCCGATTGCGGTGGATGCGCCGGATGAGCGGGCCGGTTACATGCTCGAAGTGACCGATTCCCGGTTGTTGTTGGTGTCGGATCGGTCGGTGGGTGCCCATGTGGCGGCGTTGGCGCAGGAGCAGGGTTTGCCGGTGATCGGGGTTGATGCTTGCGGTGAGGTGGATGTGGATACGCCGGCGGTCACTGATGTGGATCGGTTGTCGCCGTTGGGTCTTGATCATCCGATGTACACGTTGTTCACGTCGGGGTCGACGGGTCGGCCGAAGGGTGTGACGACGGCGCATCGGGGTATCAACAACCGCCTGTGGTGGGGTGTGTCGGCGATGCCGATCGATGAGGCCGATCGGGTGGTGCTCAAGAGTCCGTACACCTTTGATGTGGTGTTGGCGGAGTTGTTCGCACCGTTTCTGGTGGGTGCGCGTCTGGTGATTCTGGCGCCGGATGTGCATTTGGCGCCGGTGGCGTTGGCCGATGAGTTTGAGCGGGCCGGGGTGACGACGGCGCATTTCGTGCCGTCGATGCTGTCGGTGTTCTTGGATGTGTGTGGTCGGGAACGGGTGTCGTCGTTGAGTTCGTTGCGGATCATTTCGACCACGGGTGAGGCGTTGGCGCCGTCGATGGCGGCGACGGTGCGTGAGTGGTTGCCGCAGACGCGTTTGGTGAATCTGTATGGGCCGACGGAGGCGTCGGTGGAGATTTCCGGGCAGCAGGTTGTCGAGGTGTCGGCGGCGGATGCGACTGTGCCGATCGGTTCGGTGGTGTGGAACGGGCAGGTCGCGGTGTTGGATCGGCGGTTGAAGCGGGTGCCGGTGGGTACTGCTGGTGAGTTGTATATCGGTGGGGTGCAGGTGGGTCGCGGTTATGCCGGTCGCCCGGATCTGACGGCGGATCGTTATGTGGCTGATCCGTTCGGTGAGCCGGGGGCCCGGATGTATCGCACGGGTGATCTGGTGCGGTGGAATGCCCGCGGGGAGCTGGAGTATTTGGGTCGTACCGATTTCCAGGTGAAGTTGCGGGGTCAGCGGGTTGAGTTGGGTGAGATCGAGACGGTGATCGCGTCGGTGCCGGGGGTGCGGCATGTGGCGGCGACGGTGTTGCCGAGTGCGACTGGTGATCAGTTGGTGGCGTGGGTTGCTCCGGCGGCGTCGATCGATATGGAGGCGATCGAGGCGGCGTTGGTGCATGCGGTGCCGGTGTATATGCGGCCGACGGCGTGGGTGGTGTTGGATGAGATGCCGCTCAATCCGTCGGGGAAGGTCAACCGGGGGGTGTTGCCGGCTCCGGAATTCACGCAGGCTGAGTATGTGGCGCCGGCGTCTGAGTCCGAGGAGCTTGTCGAAGCGGTGTTTGCCGAGGTGCTCGGTACTGATCGTGTATCGGTGGCGGAGTCGTTCTTTGATCTCGGTGGTAACTCACTTTCGGCCACGCGGGTGGCTGCTCGGGTGGGCCAGGTTCTCGGTGTGGCGTTGTCGGTGCGGGATGTGTTTGATGCGCCGAGTGTGCGTGAGCTTGCTGCGGTGGCGGCCACGCATGAGGCTTCACTTCCGCCGATCGCTGCGGTTTCGCATCGGCCCGAACGTATTCCGCTGTCGTTTGCTCAGCAACGCATGTGGTTCATCAACCAGCTCGACTCCGGATCTGCGGCTTACAACATCCCGGTCGTCTTGCGTCTGACGGGCGAGTTGGAGGTCTCCGCACTGCGAGCTGCGGTGGCCGATGTTGTTGTGCGGCACGAGGTGTTGCGGACGACGTTCCTGGCGGTCGATGGTGTGCCGTTCCAACTCGTTGCCTCGGTCGACGAGGTCGAGGACGGTCTGGACTGGCAGATCGTGGATTCGCAAGCTGATGTCGAGACGGCGGTGACAGCCGGCTTCGATGTGACGTCGCAGTGGCCGCTGCGGGTGCGGCTGTGGCCGGTTGGTGCCGACGAGCACGTGCTGGCCGTGGTGGTCCATCACATTGCCGCCGACGGTGAGTCGATGACTCCGCTGGTTGTCGACATGGTGACCGCATATGCGGCGCGTGTCGCCGGGCACGCGCCCGAGTTCGAGCCGCTGCCGGTGCAAATCGCTGACTTCGCGATCTGGCAGCACGAGGTACTCGGAAGTCCGCAGGATCCGGAATCGGTGGTGGGCCGACAACTGGACTACTGGACCGAGCAACTGGCAGGCGCCCCGGATGTCCTGGAATTGCCTGGTGACCGGCCGCGGCCGGCAGTAGCTTCCCAAAGCGGTGGGCGCATCTCGTTCGAGATCCCAGGCGCCGTTGCCGGGCGGGTGGTGGAACTGGCGCGTGAGTCGAGCGCGACTCCGTTCATGGTGGTGCACGCAGCCCTCGCGGCATTGCTGGCACGCATGTCCGGGACCGACGACATCTCGATCGGGACTCCGCTGGCCGGGCGTGGTCAAGATGTGCTGGATCGGCTCGTCGGTATGTTCGTCAACACCCTGGTGTTGCGGACGAAGGTGGACAGCGGTGCCTCGTTCGGCGATCTCGTCGAGGTCGTCCGCGGCGTCGATCTCGGTGCTTTCGAGCATGGGGTCGCACCCTTTGAATCCGTTGTCGACGCGGTGAATCCGGTGCGGAGCGAGGCGTTCGCACCGTTGACACAGGTGTGGCTGAGCGTGAGCCAGGCAAGCGCCGACGCAAACCTCGGCGACGACGCAGATGTCGGCGGCTTGCGTGTGGCCCCGATCGAGGACCTGTCACCTCGGGCGAATGTGGACCTGTTCGTCGCCATCGACATCCGGGACGAGGGTGAATGGTTCGGGTCGGTGGTGTACGCGACCGACCTCTTCGAGAGTGAGACTGTTGACGCCCTGCTCGGTCGGTTCGTGCGCCTGCTCGATGCACTGACCGCCGACCCGGGGGCTCTGGTTGGCAGCATTGATCTGTTGGCAGCGCAGGAGCGTGACCAACTCGTGGCGTGGTCGGGTCCCGCGGATGTGTTGGCGCTGACCGGTTCCGGTGCATCGAACCTGGCTGATCTGACAGCGTCGTCCGGTGAGCGATTCACGGATGCTCCCGCGGTGATCTTCGACGGCCGCACGGTGAGCCACGCAGATTTCGCCGGCCGGGTCAATGCGTTTGCGCGGCAGTTGATTGCGGAAGGTGCGCGACCGGGCTCGGTCGTCGCGGTGTGTGCATCCCAGTCGTTCGAGCAGGTGCTTGCGGTGCAGGCAGTCATAGCTACCGGCGCCGCCTACGTCCCGCTCGCGACAGATACCCCGATCGAACGGGCGCGCCACATCATAGAGCTTTCCGCCGCGCAGATCGTGGTCACGACCGTGGCCGATACGGATTCGGCGGTGATCGAGGCGGCCCGCGAGGAAGAACTACTCATCGTGGTTGCCGACTTCGACGCCACGTCGATCGATAATCGACCGGTCACGAACGCTGACCGGAGGTCTCCGGTTCGTCCTGACCACACCGCCTACATCATCTTCACATCTGGATCGACAGGTCTGCCCAAGGGCGTCGCGGTGTCACACGGGTCGGTTTGGGCGCTGCTGGCCTTCGACCAGCAGAATTACCGGTTCACGCCAGACGATAGGCAACTGCAGGTTCTCAGCTATACCTTCGACCCCTCGGTCCTGGAATTCTTCCGCGGCGTCGTCAGCGGTGCCGCTCTGGTGATACCCGGCGACGAGCTCCGGACGGAGCCGAAGGCGATCAGCGCCCTGGTCGAACGGCATGGGGTGACGGTGGTCACCCTGGTTCCGTCGATGCTCGCGGTGATGCTCGACGTCGTCGGCGAGGACAACGGGGACTGGGCACGTTCGTTGCGCTATGTGCCGACCGGTGGTGAGGCTTTGTCGCCGGCGCTGGCTGATCGCCTGTACCGTGCGTGGCCGAGCATGAAGCTGTACAACCAGTATGGTCCTACCGAGACCACCATCTATTCGACGATCGCGGAACTGGACGATGGTGCACCGATTATTCCGATCGGTGTGCCTGTTGCCGGAAGCTCCGCATACGTCTTGGATGCACGGCTACAGATGGTGCCGGCAGGCGTGGTGGGTGAACTCTACGTCGGAGGAGCTCAGGTTTCGCTCGGGTACGTCGGCCGCACGGATCTGACTGCCGAACGTTTTGTCGCTGATCCATTCGGACCTGCGGGTTCGCGGTTGTACCGCACCGGCGACCTGGTTCGGTGGAATTATGACGGCCGGCTCCAGTATCTGGGGCGCACCGATTTCCAGGTGAAGCTGCGTGGTCAGCGCGTCGAGCTGGGTGAGATCGAGGCGGTGCTGGCCGGCGGGCCGGGCGTGGTCAAGGCTGCGGTGACAGTTGCCTCGGCTCCGGGTGGCGGTGAGCAGTTGGTGGCGTTCGTGTCGCCGGCCACGGTGAACGTGGATGAGCTGCGTACTCATGTAACTGCGGCACTGCCGGGTTACATGGTGCCGACGGCGTGGACGCTCGTGGAAGATCTGGCTCTCAACAGCGCGGGCAAGATCGACCGGCGAGCGCTGCCCGAACCCGATTTCGGGGGAGCGCAGGCGGAGTACGTATCTCCTGTGGGTGAGCGCGAAGCCGCTGTCGCGCAGGTGTTCGCCGAGATCCTCGGTGTGGACCGGGTATCGGTGATTGAGTCGTTCTTTGATCTCGGTGGTAACTCGCTCTCGGCGATGCGAGTGGTCGCGCGTGCCGGTGAAGTGCTCGATGCCGAGTTGTCGGTGCGTGACTTCTTCGACGCCTCCACGGTTCGCTCGCTGGTGACGCTGGCTGCGGGCAAGAGTCCGGCAGCGGCGCCGATCACCGCGGTGTCCCCGCGGCCGGAGCGCATTCCGCTGTCCTTTGCGCAGCAACGCATCTGGGTTCTGAACCGGATCGACCCAGAGTCGGCAGCCTACAACGTGCCGACCGTTCTTCGGCTCACCGGCACCCTCGACGAGGTCGCGTTGCGCGCCGCATTCGTCGACGTGGTGACCCGTCACGAGGTTCTGCGCACCACCTTCCCGGAGGCTGCGGGCGGCGCACGACAGCTCATCGCAGCCGCGGAAACCGTTGCCGAGCATATCGACTGGGGCATCGTTGACTCGCTCGAGGACATCGTCGGTGCCGTCGACTCGGGATTCGACCTGACCGTGCAAACACCGGTGCGCGTGCGGCTGTGGCGCCAAGACGAGGACACTGCGGTTCTGGCGGTGATCCTGCATCACATCGCCGCCGACGGTGAGTCGACCGGGCCGCTGCTCAACGATCTGCTCAGTGCCTACGCGGCACGAGGGGACGGTCGTACACCCGAGTTCGAGCCGATGCCTGTGCAATTCGCCGACTTCGCACTGTGGCAGCATCGGACCCTGGGATCGCCCGACGATCCCGACTCGGTGGTCGGTCGCCAGCTCGACTACTGGCGGACCGCCCTGGCCGGCCTGCCGGACGTCTTGGAACTACCCGCGGACCGGCCGCGGCCGCAGGTGGCATCCAGCCGCGGCGGAATCATCGAGTTCACCGTCCCGGCGTCGGTCGCCGGCCAGACCGTCCTGACCGCGACCGCCTTCGACATGACGCCGTTCATGGTCGTCCACGCCGCACTGTCGGTGTTGCTGGCTCGACTGTCGGGCACCGACGACATCGCCGTCGCCACACCCATTGCCGGCCGCGGTCAACGCGTCCTCGATCCGGTGGTCGGCATGTTCGTCAACTCGCTGGTGCTGCGTGCTCAGGTGAATCCGGCGATGCCCTTCGCCGAACTGCTCGAACAGGTTCGCGCCGTCGACATGGACGCATACGCCCATGCGGACGTGCCGTTCGAGACCCTGGTCGACGCACTCGCACCCGAGCGTTCACAGGCCTTCGAGCCGCTGGCCCAGGTGCTGCTCTCGTTCAACCCCGCCGCTTCTCTCGAGGGAGTGTCGGTGCAGATCGAGGGGCTGGAGATCGAGGGTGTCGAGCGGCCCGAGGTGGCAGCTCAGCGCGACCTCACCATCACCCTCAGTCAGACGGCCGGCGGTGAGGGTGACTGGACCGGCACCATCACCTACGCTGCCGATCTTTTCGACGAGCGCACCGTGGTCGGCATGGCGCAGACCTTCGTGCGGTTGCTCGACGATCTCACCGCCGAACCCGACTCGGCTGTCGGTGACCCGACCCTGCTGACCGACGAGCAGCGGGCGCAGGTGCTCGCCACATCGTTCGGCGAAGCGTGTCCGGTTTCGGTAAACACCGTGCCGGCGGCCATCGCCGCCCAGGTGCAGCGCTCCCCGAAGCGGGTCGCGGTGCGCCTCGACAATCGTGAGGTCTCCTACGCGGAGTTCGCGGCCCGGGTGAGCACCCTGGCCCGCACGCTCATCGCCTCCGGCGTCGGCCCCGACGTCGCGGTCGGTGTGTGTATCGACCGCAGCATCGAGATGATGGTCGCCATTCACTCAGTGTCGGCCGCGGGTGGTCAGTACGTGCCGATCGACACGGCTGCGCCCGGCGATCGGGTGCGGTACATGCTGGAGACCGCGGCGGTGCAGACGGTGCTGGTTGCTGCCGGCTCGCTGCCGACTGCCGTTGCCGAACTACCCGACGGCGTGAGACTGCATGCCGTGGATGCCTCGGGCGAGGTAGATCTGACCGTGGCCGCTGTGACCGACGCCGAGCGTCGTGCGCCGCTGTCGGACGATCACGCCGCCTACACGCTGTTCACCTCGGGATCGACGGGACGTCCCAAGGGCGTGACGGTCTCTCATCGTGCTGTACTCAACCGGTTGGCCTGGGGCTTTGCCACCTTCGGCTGGTCCCGCGGCGACCGGATCGTTCAAAAGACCCCGTACACCTTCGATGTCTCGGTGCCGGAGATCTTCGGTCCGCTGATGTCCGGTGCCACCGTTGTGCTGGCCCGCCCGGGCGGACACGCCGATCCGGAGTATCTGATCGGTCTGTTGGAGGAGTCGGCGGCAACCTCGGTGCACTTCGTGCCCTCGATGCTGTCGGTCTTCCTCGACGTCGTCGACCCGACGCGCATCGCTGCGCTCGACAGCCTCAAGTGGGTGTTCGCCTCCGGTGAGGCGCTCCCGCCGGCGCTCGTCGCCAAGGCGCGATCGGTGCTTCCCGACGAGGTGGGAATCCACAACCTGTTCGGTCCGACCGAGGCTGCCGTGGAGGTTTCCTGGGCCGACGTGTCTGCGGCCCCCGATGTGGTGAGCATCGGTGCGCCGGTGTGGAATACCTCCACCCTCGTCCTCGATGCCCGGTTGCGTCCGGTGCCGGTGGGGGTGCCCGGCGAGCTGTACCTCGGCGGTGTCCAGGTGGCCCGCGGGTACGCGTCGCAACCGGCCCTGACCGCCGAACGATTTGTGGCCGATCCCTATGGTGAACCGGGTTCGCGCCTGTACCGCACCGGCGACCGGGTGCGCTGGAACGCGGCCGGTGAGGTGGAATACCTGGGCCGCACCGACTTCCAGGTCAAACTGCGAGGTCAGCGCATCGAGCTCGGTGAAATCGAGGCCGTCCTTGCCGGTGCGCCCGGCGTGGTCAAGGCCGCAGTGTCGGTGTCCAAGGCGCCGACCGGAGCCGATCATCTGGTGGCATTCTTGTCGCCGGGGTCGGTGGATCTCGACGCGGTCGCAACACATGTGGCTGCGGCGCTGCCGGGGTACATGGTGCCCACGGTCTGGACGGTCGTCGACGACCTCGCGCTCAACAGTGCGGGCAAGATCGATCGTCGTGCTCTGCCCGATCCCGATTTCGGCTCCCTCGGAACGCACTACGAAGCGCCGGTGGGTGAGCTCGAAGAGCAGCTCGCCGTCACCGTGGCAGCCCTGCTGGGCCTGCCGAAGGTCTCGGTGACCGAGTCTTTCTTCGCTCTCGGCGGCGACTCGATCATGTCCATCCAGCTCGCCTCGGCGATGCGCGCGGCCGGTCATGCGTTGAGTCCCAGGCAGATCTTCGAGCACCGCACGGTGCGTGCGATTGCCGCCGCCCTGGGTGATGCGCATACTGCGCTGCCCGAGCTCGCCGAGCTCCCCGGCGGTGCGGTCGGTCAGGTCGAGCTCTCCCCGGTGGTGTCCTGGATGCTCGAATACTCGGACACTGCAAGCGATTTCGCGGACTATTCGCAGTCGATGGTGCTCGCGGCGCCAGCTGCCCTGACGGCCGGCGATCTCGCCGAAGTTCTGGACGTGGTGGTGACGGCACATCCGATGCTGCGCGCCACCCTGTCGGCCGAGGGCACCGGTGAGTACAGGATGTATGCCGGCGGTGAGTTCGATGCCGCCGCGGCGATCTCGGTCCACGAGTCCTCGGCAATGGTTGGCACAGCCGAATTCGACGGCGACCTCGCCGCCGCCCACGCGGTGGCTGCGGGCCGTCTCGATCCGGCCAGGGGTGCGCTCGTGCAGACCGCGCTGGTCACCGATGCCAACGGTGTCGGCCGGATCGTGGTGGTGATCCACCACCTCGGCGTCGATGCGGTGTCCTGGCAGATCCTCGTCGAGGACCTGATCACCGTGTGGGCCCAGCGGTCCGCCGGACATCGGCTGCATGTGCGTGCGACGACCGCCTCGCAGCGTGCGTGGAACCACGAGCTGGTCGAACGGGTAGGGGACTTCCGCGACGAAGTCGCGTTTTGGTCGGCACGAGTTCGGCCCCAGCCAACCGATCTCGGTGCGCAACTCGACCGGGACCGCGACCGCATGCGCACCGCACGCAGTCGCGGCAACCTCGTGGATCCGGTGGTGACCGAACAGATTCTCACCACCGTGCCGGAAGCTTTCGGCGGCAACGTGAACGACGTGCTTCTCGCCGGTCTGGCCCGGGCGGTGCGCTCCTGGCAGCAGGACCGCGGCATCGACGACGACGCACCGGTCTCGGTGCTCCTCGAAGGACACGGACGCTACGAAGAGGTTCTCGAGCAGGGGCCGACGCCGGTTCGCGCCGATCTGTCCCGTTCGGTAGGGTGGTTCACGACGATCACGCCGATGAATCTCGACCCGGCCGACGATGCTGTGCACGCGGTCAAGGCCGCGAAGGAAGAGCGTCTCGCGCAGCCGACCTCGGGCCTCGGTTTCGGATGGCTGCGTTATCGGGGAGACACCGAACTCTCGGACCGACCGTTGCCGTCGATCGTGTTCAACTACTTCGGTGCGGGCGGGGCCGGGGAGTCCGAGACCGGCGCGGCGTCGCTGCCGTTCGGACCGGCCGGTGGACCGGGCCTCGGGGCGTCGCCCAACGGTGGCATGGCGATACAGGCACTGCTGACCGCGACCGTCAGCGGAGTGCTGATCGACGGTCGTCGTCAACTGTCGACGTCGGTCACGTTCGGCGAGAACGTATTCGACGATGCTGCTATCGACGACCTGCTGATGCGGTGGGCACGAGAGCTGACGGTGATCGCGGGAATCGGCACAGAGGTGGGCCTCTCGCCGTCCGACGTGCCCGGCGTCGACCTGCGTCAGGTCGATCTCGACCGGCTTGCGCAGCAGTATCCGGGCGCGGCGATCTGGCCGTTGTCACCGCTACAGGGCGGGTTGTACTTCCAGTCGCAGCTGGCCGCCGGTCTCGACGACGCGGTGGATGTCTACATCACGCAGGTGCAGGTTGCCCTCGGCGCCGACGTCGACGTCGAACGCCTGCACGAGGCGGGTCAGCGGTTGCTGAGCCATCACGAGGTGCTGCGTTCGGGTTTTGTGGCGACCGAGAACGGTGCGATCGTGACGGTGGTGCCGGCGACGGTTTGCCTGCCGTGGTCGGTGATCGATCTCGGCGATGTCGATGACGAGACCGCTGCGGCGCGGCTGGCCGAGATCGCGCAGGGGGAGCGGTTGACGCCGTTCGATCTCGCGGTGCCGCCGCTGCTGCGGTTCGTGTTGGTGCGTCAGGCCGCCTCTGCGACGCTGGTGGTGACCAATCACCACATCATCTTGGATGGTTGGTCGGGTCCGCTGATGCTGGCCGATCTGATGGCCATCTACGCCACGGGTGAGCCGTACACTCCGCGCGCCGATTTCGCGGCGTATCTTCGTCGGATTGCCGGTGTCGACAGGGAGGCGGGGCTGGCGGTCTGGGGTGAGGTGCTCTCGCCCGTGTCGGAGCCGAGTCTGGTGGCAGCGGCTCATGGTGGGGCGATCGAGGTGCTCTCGCGTGACGAGTCGCTGCTTCTCGATGCCGAGCTGACCGCCGAATTGCAAGCGGTTGCACGCTCGCTGGGTGTCACGGTTGCGACGGTGAGTCAGTTCGTGTGGGCTGTGCTGATCTCCCGGCTGACCGGTAACCGGGTCGTGGCCTTTGGCGAGACGGTGTCGGGTCGACCGGCTGATCTCGACGGCGTCGAGGCGATGGTGGGTCTGTTCATCAACACTCTGCCGGTGGTTGTCGATGTTGATCCGGACGCGACGGTGGGTCAGGTCCTGCGCGGGTTGCAGGCCGACAAGGTGAGGGTGCTCGATCATCAGCACCTCACATTGCCGGAAATCCTTTCGGGCACCGGGAATCCGATGTTGTTCGACACGTTGACCGTGCACGAGTCCTACCCGGTGGACGCCGATTCGTTTGCACAGGCCGACACCGCAGCGCTCGGCCTGGACGTCCGCGGCGTCGACGGCGACGACTTCACCCACTATCCGCTCAACCTGGGTACCTCACTGGCCGGTGACCGGCTGAGCGTGAAGATCAAGTACCTGCCAGAGGTCTTCGACCAGGCGCAGGTGCAGGTGTTCTTGTCGGTGATCCTGCAGGTCCTGCAGCAGGTTGCGGCATCCGCCGACCGCCGTATCGGCGAACTCGAGCTCTTCGACGACGCGACCGCCGCCGACGTCCGGCGCTGGTCGGTACCACCGGTGCCCGTGCCGGGCCCGGCGACTGCGGCCGATCTGCTGATCGATCGGGCCTCGGAGACACCCCACTCGACGGCACTGATCCTGGGTGAGCGAGAGGTCAGCTACCGCGAACTCGGCGCGCGCACGGCACTGCTGGCCCGCGAACTCATCGCGGCCGGCGTGGGCCCGGACGTGGCCGTGGCGCTCGCGATGCCCAGGTCGGTGGAGATGCTGGTCGCGATCCACGCTGTGCTCGCCGCCGGCGGACAGTACGTACCGATCGAGGTGGCGGTACCCGGCGAACGCGCCGAGTACATGCTGAGAATGTCCGGAGCGGTGGCGCTGCTGGTGTCGGCGGACTCGTCGGCGACGGCCGTCGCCGACACGGCCCGTGCGCAGGATCTGCCGGTGATCCTGGTGTCGGCGGACCGGCCGCTCGACACCGATGCCGTGCCCGCTCTCGACCCGGCGGAACGACTCTCGCCGGTGCACGGCGAGAATGCTGCCTACACGATCTTCACCTCAGGATCGACGGGCCGGCCCAAGGGCGTCACGGTGCCGCACCGGGCGCTGATGGCCGAGGTGATGGCTGACGTGGCGTATTACTCGTTCCACGCGGACGACGTCTTCTTGCAGGTGCTGGAGTACACCTTCGATCCGTCGGTGCTCGAATTCATCCGCCCGCCGATGTGCGGCGGCTCGCTGGTGCTGCTGGAACCGGGCACTCACCGCGATCCCTTCGTCATCCGGGACACGGTCGCCCGCCGCGGCGTCACCTCGGCGATCATCGTGCCGTCGATGCTCGCGGTCATGGCTGAGGTGCTCGCCGAGGAAGACCCCGCATGGAGTGACTCCATCCGGCATCTGCACACCGGCGGCGAGGCGCTGCCGCCGGCGGTGGCCGAGGCGGTCACCAGGCTCTGGCCGGGTCTGACCCTGCACAACCAGTACGGCCCCACCGAGACCACGATCTTCGCCACCGTCCAGACCTACGACCCGGAGGGCCGCGGTGTGACCATCGGCCGTCCGATCGACGGCGCCGAAGGGTACGTGCTCGACTCCCGGTTGCGGTTGCTGCCGCCCGGAATGCCCGGCGAGCTGTACGTCGGCGGTCTCCAGGTTGCCCGCGGCTACTCCCGCCAGTCGGCACTGACGGCCGAGCGCTTCGTCGCCGATCCATACGGACCGGCGGGGTCACGGTTGTACCGCACAGGAGACCTGGTCCGGTGGACCACTCGCGGTGAGATCGAGTACCTGGGCCGCACCGACTTCCAGGTCAAGCTCCGCGGCCAGCGCCTCGAACTCGGGGAAGTGGAGGCGGTGCTGACCCGAGCGCCCAGTGTGGTGCACGCCGCCGCGCGCGTGGTGTCCTCACCGGCCGGGGTCGAGCACCTGGCCGCCTACCTCGCGCCGGCCCCGATCGACGTGGAGGCGGTCAAGATCGTCGCCGCCGAATCGCTACCGGGCTTCATGGTGCCCACCGTGTGGACCGTGCTCGACGACATAGCGCTGAACACGGCCGGCAAGATCGACCGGCAGGCGCTGCCGGCGCCGGACTTCACCGGCAGCGAAGCCGACTACGTGGCACCGGAAGGAGACCGCGAGGTCACCATGGCGGCGCTGTTCGCCGAGTTGCTCGGCGTGGAGCGGGTCTCGGCCACCGAGAGCTTCTTCGACCTGGGCGGCAACTCGCTGTCGGCGATGCGGCTGGCTGCGCGTGCCGCTGCGGCGATGGAAACCGACATCGGCGTGCGGGACGTGTTCCTGGCGCCGTCGGTACGGTCCCTGGTCGAGCTCGTCGGTGATCGGGGTGCCGGACTCGAGCGCGTCACCGCGGCTCGACCGCGGCCCGACCGGCTTCCGCTCTCGTTCGCGCAGCAGCGCATGTGGTTCATCAACCAGTTCGACGCGGTCTCACCTGCCTACAACATTCCGGCGGTGCTGCGTCTGCACGGCCGGCTCGACGTGGACGCGTTGCGCGCAGCCGTCGTGGACGTGGTCATCCGGCACGAGGTGCTGCGCACCGTCTTCCCGGCGGTCGACGGTGAGGCCGTCGCCGTGATCGCCCCGGCCGACGCCGTGGAGACACGTCTGGACTGGCGCCTCGTGGACAGTGACGACGCCGTGATCGACGCGGTGCAGACCGGTTTCGACGTGACGACGGACTGGCCGCTGCGCGTGCGGCTGTGGCCGGTCGCTGACGACGAATACGTGCTGGCCGTCGTCACGCATCACATCGCGTCCGACGGCGAATCCTTGCGGCCGTTGGTCACCGATCTCGTCCAGGCGTATTCGGCGCGCGCCGCCGGGGCCGCACCGGAGTTCGCACCGCTGGCGGTGCAGTTCGCCGACTACGCGCTGTGGCAGCATCGTGTCCTCGGTGCCGCCGACGATGCGTCGTCGGTCCTCGGTGGTCAGCTCCGCTACTGGGCCGAGCGCCTGGCCGGACTGCCCGAGGTGTCGGCGTTGCCGACCGACCGTCCACGTCCGCCGGTGGCCTCGCAGCGTGGGGCCCGGACCTCGTTCACAGTGCCGTCCGCACTGGTCGACGCGGTGCACCAGCTGGCAGCCGCACACTCGGTGACCCCGTTCATGGTCTTCCACGCGGCGCTGGCCGCAGTCCTCGCCCGGCTCTCGGGCAGCGACGACATCGCGGTCGGAACCTCCGTCGCAGGCCGGGGACAGGCCGAACTCGACCCGCTGGTGGGCATGTTCGTCAACACCTTGGTGTTGCGCACCAGGGTGGACGGGGACGAGTCCTTCGTCGACCTGCTCGGCGAGGTCCGTGCCACCGACCTGGACGCTTTCGCCAACGCCGACCTCCCGTTCGAGGTCCTCGTGGACACCGTCAACCCGGTGCGCTCGGAGGCTTTCGCACCGCTGACGCAGGTGCTGGTCTTCTTCAACGAGCGCACCGCCGGCGCCGCGCTGACTCCGGTGCTCGGGGATCTGAGCGTGGAACCGTTGCCGGCGCCGACCGGAACCGCTCGGGTGGACCTGACCTTCGAGGTTTCCGTCGGGTCACACGACGAACCGTGGGAGGTCTCCGTCGAGTACGCGACGGATCTGTTCGACGGGAGTTCGGTGGACACCCTCGGCGCCCGACTGGTCACCATCCTGCACGCCGTCACCGTCCAGCCGAGCCTGCCGGTCGGTGACATCGACCTGCGGTTGGCGACTGACGTCGCCGCGGATGACGACGAGACGGGCCCGCTGGTGGCGATCGCCGAGCGCACCGTTGCTGACGCGGTTGCCGCCCAGGTGGCCCGCACACCGCGGGCTGTGGCGCTGCGCTACGAGGGCCGTGAGGTGACGTACGGGGAGTTCGGTGCTCGGGTGAACACCCTGGCACGACAGCTGATCGCCGCCGGGGTGGGCCCCGAGGTGGCGGTCGCGGTCTGGATCGACCGATCGGTCGAGATGATGGTCGGCATCCATGCAGTCGTCGCGGCGGGCGGGCAGTACGTGCCCATCGACACGACGGCACCGACCGACCGTGTGGAGTACATGATCGACACCGCCGATGTGCGGGTTGTGCTCGTCGCCGCGGGCGAGGTGCCGGCCGGGATCGGCGGGGTGCCGGTCGTGGAGGTGGATGCTTCGGCGGACATCGGGGAGCATGCCGCACCGGTGACCGACGCGGAGCGACTCGCGCCGCTACGCGTCGAACATGCCATCTACACCTTGTTCACCTCGGGTTCGACCGGCCGCCCCAAGGGTGTCACGCTGACCCACGAGGCCGTCGTCAATCGCCTGGACTGGGGTCTGGACGAGTTGCCGATCGATCACACCGACGCGGTACTGCAGAAGACCCCGTACACCTTCGACTGTTCGGTGCCCGAGCTGTTCGCGCCGCTGATGGTGGGTGCCCAGCTGGTGGTGCTCAAGGCCGGTGGCCATGTGGATCCGCTGTATGTCGCCGACGTCATCGAGTCCTCGCGAGCCACGATGGTGCATTTCGTGCCGTCGATGCTGTCGGTGTTCTGCGAGCTCGTGGGCCGGGAGCGGATCGCGGCGATGTCGTCGGTGCGGATCATCTCGACGACCGGTGAGGCGCTGCCGCCGGCGGTGGCCACCGACCTGCGGCGAGCCCTGCCCGGCATCTTGTTCTACAACCTCTATGGACCCACCGAGGCCGCCGTGGAGATCACCTACGAGCGGATCGAGGAGGTCGATCCGGCTGCCGCCTCGGTCGCGATCGGGTTGCCGGTGTGGAACAGCTCGGCCCTGGTGCTCGACCGTCGTTTGCACCGGGTCCCCGACGGGGTGGCCGGCGAACTCTACCTGGGTGGCGTGCAGCTGGCTCGCGGTTACGCGGCGCGCGCCGACCTGACCGCCGAACGCTTCGTCGCCGATCCGTACGGGCCGGCCGGAGCACGGCTCTACCGGACCGGAGATCTGGTACGTCGCCTCGGTGGCCGTCTGGAGTATCTCGGCCGCACCGACTTCCAGGTGAAGCTGCGCGGTCAGCGCATCGAACTCGGTGAGATCGAATCGGTGCTCGCCGCCGCGCCCGGTGTGGTGCACGCGGCCGCCACCGTCGTCGAGGGCCCTGGCGGGTCACAGCACCTGGTCGGCTATCTGGCCGGTGGGCGTACCGCCCTTGATCTGGACGCCGTGATGGCGGCCGCGGGTCAGGCGTTGCCGGGTTACATGGTGCCCACGGTGTGGACGGTGCTCGACGACATCGCCCTCAACTCGGCGGGCAAACTCGACCGCAAGGCCCTACCGGCGCCGGATTTCTCTTCGGTCACCGCCGAGTACGTGGCACCTCAGACCCCGCCCGAGGAGGCCCTGGCCGAGGTCTTCGCCGACATCCTCGGCGTCGAGCAGGTCGGTGTCACCGAGTCGTTCTTCGATCTGGGCGGCAATTCGCTCTCGGCGATGCGGCTCGCCGCACGCGCCGGCGAGGCCCTGGGAGTGGACGTGACGGTGCGGGACGTCTTCGACGCCCCGACCATCCGAGGGCTGGCGGCCGTGGCGGCGAACCGAGAGGCGTTGCTCCCGCCGATCGTCGCCGCCCGACCGCGGCCTGCGACCATCCCCCTCTCGTTCGCGCAACAGCGGATGTGGTTCATCAACCGCTTCGATGCGACCTCGGCCGCCTACAACCTGCCGGCGGTCCTGCGCCTGTCCGGCGGGCTGGATGTGAACGCCTTGCGCGCGGCGTTCGTCGACCTGGTCCGACGTCACGAGATCCTGCGGACGACGTTCCCTCTCGTCGACGGCGAGCCGGTACAGATCGTCGCCGACGCGGATCGGGTCGAGGACGACCTCGATTGGGCCGAGGTCGACTCGCAGCAAGCCATCGAAGCCGCGGTCTCCGGCGGCTTCGTCCTCGCCGAGGAATGGCCGCTCCGGGTCCGGCTGTGGCCCGTCGCGACCGGCGAAGCGGTGCTCGCTGTGGTGGTCCATCACATCGCCGCCGACGGGGAGTCGCTCGATGTGCTGCTGACGGACCTGGTCACCGCGTACGCCGCCCGATCTGCCGGTGCCGCTCCGCGCTACCGGCCGCTGCCGCTGCAGTTCGCCGACTACGCGATCTGGCAGCACCGGGCGCTCGGCGCTCCGGACGACCCGCAGTCGGTGGTCGGGGCTCAACTGGCTTACTGGCGCGAACACCTCGCCGGACTGCCGGATGTTCTGGAGCTGCCCAGCGACCGGCCGCGACCGGCCGTCGCCTCGGAGGCGGGCGCACAGGTGCGTTTCGAGATCGACGCCGACCTGGCCGAGCGGATCGCCCAGCGGGCCGCGAGTTCGGGTACCACTCCGTTCATGGTGGTCCACGCCGCCCTCGCGGTGCTGCTGTACCGGCTGGCCGGCACCGACGATGTGGCGATCGGCACCCCGGTGGCCGGCCGCGGGCAGGAGGCGATCGATCCGCTGATCGGCATGTTCGTCAACACTCTGGTGCTGCGCACGGCGGTGCGGGCAGACGAGACCTTCGACGACCTGCTCGCGCGGGTACGCGAGGTGGATCTGACCGCCTTCACGCACAGCTCAACGCCTTTCGAGGCGGTCGTCGATGCGGTGAATCCGGTTCGCTCGCAGGCATTTGCGCCGCTGGTGCAGGTCTGGCTCTCGGTTCGTCAGCACGGTGGGGCGACCGGTCGCGACGCAGTGCCGGTGGTCGGTGATCTGCGGGTCGAGTTGCTCGGCGAGGAACATCAGCCGATCGAGGTGGACCTGGTGGTCGATCTGACGGTCGCCGCTCCGGGGGAGTCCTGGCAGGGCACGGTCCGCTATGCCGTCGACCTGTTCGAGGCATCGACGGTCGAGACGATGATGGACCGACTGCAGGTGCTGCTCGCCGCCTCGGTCGACGAGCCGCGCGCTCTCGTCGGTGACGTGTCCTGGCTACCGGAGGTCGAGAGATGCCGGATCGAGGACTGGTCGCACGGCCTGGCGTTGACGGAGGCGCCGAACGAACAGACCCTGGCCGATCTGGTCCGCAGGCGGGTGGCTGCGGCGCCGGAGGCGACAGCCGTGCTCACCTCACACGGCGAACTGAGTTACGCCGGATTCGATCGGGCGATCGCTGCGGTGTCAGATCAATTGGTCGCGCTCGGTGTCGGCACCGACGTCCCGGTCGCGATCGCGCTGCCGCGTTCGGCGGCTCTGGTGACAGCGGTGCACGCCACGGTCGTCGCCGGCGGCCAATTCGTCCCGGTGGATCCGCAGGCCCCCCTCGACCGGCTCAGCTATGTGCTCACCACAGCCGGGGTTCAGGTGATGGTGGTGGACGGCTCGCGGCCGGAACTGCGGGCGCTGGCCGCGGAACTGGGAGTGGAAGTGCGCGAGCTTTCGGAGGACGAGGTGTTCGCCGCGGCACGATCCACCGGCCCGGGTCTGGCGGTTTCCTCGGCGGCCGGACCGGGATGTGCCGATGCTGCCGCTTACACGCTGTTCACCTCGGGCTCCACCGGGCAGCCGAAGGGTGTCACCGTCTCCCATCGATCGGTTGTGACACAGCTGCGGCATGACGCGGTGGTGCACGGATACACCTCGCGAGACGTGTACGCGCAGGTGGTCTCGTCCACCTTCGATCCGTCGGTACTCGAGTTCTACCGGCCGATCGTGTCCGGCGGAGTGCTCCTCATGCTCGATGAGAACGTCTACCGCGACCCGCGGGCGCTGGCCGACGAACTCGGTCGGCGTGGGGTGACCTCGGCGATCATCGTGCCGTCCATGCTTTCGACGATGCTCGACGTGCTCAGCGACGCGGAGCTCGCCGAGATGGCCTCCATGCGGGCGCTCGACGTCGGCGGCGAAGCGTTCCCCGCGCCGCTGGTCGACCGCATTCTGCGACTGTGGCCGGATTCGGCGCCGCACAACTTGTACGGACCGACCGAGTCGGCGATCGTCGCGAGCTACAAGCCGGTCGAAGCCGGTAAGCCGGTGACCATCGGCCGACCGGTGTCTCATCTGACCACCTGGGTGCTCGACGCGCGTCTGCGGCCGGTGCCGCCGGGTGTTCCCGGTGAGCTGTACCTCGGTGGGGTTCAGCTGGCCCGGGGCTATGTGTCCCGGCCGGATCTGACTGCCGAGCGCTTCGTCGCCGATCCGTTCAGCTCGGGTGGCCGTCTCTACCGCACCGGCGATCTGGTGCGGTGGACCACCGACGGTGAGATCGACTATCTGGGCCGCACCGACTTCCAGGTCAAGCTGCGTGGTCAGCGCATCGAACTCGGCGAGATCGAGGCGGCCATCACTCGGGCCCCTGGTGTGGTCAGCTCGGCGGTGACCCTGGCGACGGGTCCAGGAGGCGCGCAGTACCTGGCCGCCTATCTGACGCCGGACTCGGTGGACGTGCCGGCCGTACAGGCGGCGGTGGCCGGGGAACTGGCCTCCTACATGGTGCCGTCGGTCTGGATGACGTTGTCGGAGATGCCACTGAACACTGCTCGCAAGATCGACCGGGCCGCGCTGCCGGCACCGGACCCGCTGGCGACCGGTGTCGAGTATTCCGCTCCTGAGGGTGTGCGCGAGACCGTGATCGCCCGCGCCTTCGCCGATGTTCTCGGGGTGGCCGAGGTGTCGGCGACGGCGTCGTTCTTCGCGCTGGGCGGCAACTCGCTGTCCGCGGTGCGGATCGTCGAGCGGCTGCGTCGCGAGCTGGGGACCGAACTGGATCTGGCGGCGCTGTTCGCGGATCCGACGGTCCGCGGGCTCGCCGAACACCTCACCGCCGAGACGGAGGCAGCCAACGGGGTGCTGCTGACCCTGCGGGCGCAGGGGACCCGGCCGCCCTTGTTCTGCGTGCACCCGGCCGGCGGTCTTGCCTGGTTCTACGGGGGCTTCGCCCCATACCTGCCGGATCGACCGATCTACGGTCTGCAGGATCCGCACGTCACCGTCGGCGAAGAGGTTCGCAGGGATGTCGGTGAACTGGCCGAGCGTTATCTCGAAGAGATCCGTCGGGTGCAGCCGGACGGTCCGTACCACCTCCTGGGCTGGTCGGTGGGCGGCATCATCGCGCAGGCGATGGCCACCCGGTTGCAGGCCTCGGGTGCGCAGGTGGCCTATCTGGGCATCATGGATGCCGCACCGGTGCCACCGGACGACGTCGGGGCGCAGGCTCCGTCGTCGGAGGCCGGCGACCACATCGAGGTCGACGGGGCGGATGCCGACGGAGCCGATGTCGACGAGGCGGGCGGCGACGTCGTCGCCGATCTGCTCGGCGGCTGGCGTGAACTGTTCGACCTGGGTGATGATCTGCAGGCGTCGACGCCGGAGGAAGTGGTCGCGGTGGTCCGCGAGCAGATCGCCGGCATGGGTCTGTTCACCGCCGACCAGGTGGAGCGGATCATGGAGAGCTTCGCCTCGGCCGAGGATGTGGTGATCGGTCACCGGCCGGATCGCTTCGACGGCGACGTGCAGGTCTTCGTGGCTACCGCCGACAAGGACGAGCCGGAGCTGGTCGCCGAGGCGTGGGCGCCGTACGTGACCGGCACGGTGTCGACGACTCGAGTGGACACGCACCATCTAGGCATGGCGAATCCGGAGGCGCTGGCCGTGATCGGCCCGGTGCTGTTCGATACGCTCGACGAAGGATTCGCCGGGCGGTCACACGACTGATCGAGACTCGGTGGCCGAGCATGTTCGCCGAGGTGTCAATTCAACATCGGGGACGAGAATCGTCGCCGCTAGGAAAGGAACGTTAGAGATGACCAATCCGTTCGACGATGAAAACGGCCGCTTCTTCGTGCTGGTGAACGACGAGAACCAGCACTCGCTGTGGCCGACGTTCGCCGACATCCCGGCCGGCTGGAACAAGGTCTTCGGTGAGGACAGCCGCGAGGCGTGCCTCAAGTACGTCGAGGAGAACTGGACCGACCTGCGCCCCAAGAGCCTGATCGAGGCCATGGAAGCCGACAAGAACTCCGCTTCCTGAGTTCGACCCCGCCGAGCGAGACGACGGTGGGACTGTTGCACATGGGTAACAGAACACCAGCTGCCACGCTCGACACCTTCGCACCTGCGGCCTCAGCTGTAACATGGCAGACGGGAATCCGGCGCGGATTCGGGTGTGGGGTCGGCCACATAAAAGTAGACTCGGAAGGGTCACAGTTGTGTGGAGTGAGGCACACTGGACGAAAGGATCGCAGCGCACAGTGGCCGGGGAGGCCGTGTCGTCGCGTTCGACGCCATCTTCGGCGGGGGAGGAAGGCACACCATGGAACGCTTACTGGATGACATCGAGAACCGAGGGGCGATAACGCCCCACCTGACCGCGGTTCGCCTGGGTGAGGAGGCCCTCACCTACGGCGTTCTCGCCGATCGGGTCGGGGACTACGAGACGGTCCTGGCCGACTACGGGATGTCGCATGCATCGGCGTTTTACGCCGCCCTCATGCACTGCATTCCGTCGTTGGCGGACATCGAACCGATCGATGTGCGCATGCAGGTCATCGGCGAGATCCACGCCTGGCTCGATCGCCACCGCGACGAGGCCGCGCCGGCGCGGCGTCTACGCGCAGTCAGCTGACCTGCCCGTACACGGACAGACCCGTCGAGCGGCGGATCGGTCTACGGAGCTGACTCGGAGTCTCAGAGTCCCGCGAGTAGCAACACCACAAGCAGGATCGGCCCACCGACGAGCACGCTCCCGGTACCGGTGATGATGCCCGCGACTGCTCGTCCGGTTCCGTAACGGGTGGTCGGAGCGCGGTTGATCTGTCGGAGCGCGACGGCGCCTGAGACGACCGCGATCATGCCGAGGAGTGCTCCGAGTCCGAAAACGAGGATGCCCGGCACCGACAGAAGTCCGGTGGTCAGCGCCAGCGAAGCGGCCGGCGCGACAGTCCGTCCGGTGGGTATGGGCATGGCATACGCGCGCGGAGGAAGCGCGAAGGGCTGTGGCGCCGAGGCGGGATACACCGCACTCGAGACGAATCGATCAGGGTTCTGCAGGTCCCAGAAATCGCCCACCGGGGGCAGGGCGGCGTGCTCGGAGGCGATGACGCGCATCCGCGTCTCGACTCGCGTCGCAGGCCGGACGGGTGCCGGCTCGACGGTCTGGCTCGGCTCGTCGAGATCGTTGACCGCCGGCCAGCGCACGTGACGATCGGTCACCGCGGGTGTGATCTCGTGGGTGGGATTGTCGACGCGCACGGCACCTCCTGGCTGTCGGCCTCCGCCATCGGGCCGCACGTGCGCGAGTCTACCGGCGACCGCCGACCACGCCCTGAGATGACGTCACCGGAGACCGCTCAGGGCGGTCACCCGCAATCTGCAGATGACCGCCCTGTGAGTTTGTATCTCGGCGACGCTTCTCGAAGTCGCGGCGTCGGGACCTCAGTTGCCCTGACTCTGGCCCTGACTCATGCTGACCAACTGGGTGACGGCGTCACCGCTGAGCTTCCATCCGTCGGTGTCGACGAAGGAGAGAGTGATGTCGACCGGTTGGGGAGCATTCGGGCTCTTGACGGCCACGGTCGCGGTGGCCTTCTTGTCGCCGTCCTCCTTGACGTCGGTGACCGTGAACGCGTCCGGTCCGTAACCGGCGGCAGATGCCCCCTTGGCGAAGGCGATGATCGCCGGCTTGGTGGCGGGGTTGGTGACGTCGACCACCGAGTCGATCTCGTTCTCGGGGGTGTCGGGGTCGATCGCCTTGCGGAGGATCGACTGCGCCTCGTCCTTACCGAGCCCGGTGACCTCGTCGACGGCGTCCGTCGCGGCGGACTCGACTTCGCTGACGCCACTCTCGACCGCGGTCGAGACCTTGCTGGTGACCTCGTCGACGGTGTCGGAGGACTCCGAGCAGCCGGTGGCGACGAGTAGTGCGGCGCCCGTGAGAGCGATGGCAGCGGCGGATTTCCGGATCTTCATGCGTTTCTCCTCATCCCAACTGCCACGGTTCGGCTCCGTGGCGGATGTAAGCCACCCTAACTCACCCTGTTACGGAATTAATCGGACCGCGGTCCGGTTAGCAAGGTGAGACCACGACAAGGGAGGCGCGACATGCAACTGGGAATCTTCAGCGTCAGCGACATCACCACCGATCCGACGACCGGTAAGACGCCGACCGAACACGAGCGGATCAAGGCGATCGTCGAGATCGCCAAGAAGGCCGAGGACATCGGCCTCGACGTGTTCGCCATCGGTGAGCACCACAACGAGCCGTTCTTCTCGTCGTCACCGACGACCACCCTGGCCTACATCGCGGCGCAGACACAGCGCCTGCAGCTGAGCACCGCGACCACGCTGATCACCACCAACGACCCGGTGAAGATCGCCGAGGACTTCGCCATGTTGCAGCATCTGGCCGACGGGCGCGTCGACCTGATGCTCGGACGTGGCAACACCGGCCCGGTCTATCCGTGGTTCGGTCAGGACATCCGCCAGGGCATCCCGCTGGCCATCGAGAACTACCACCTGCTGCACCGCCTGTGGACCGAGCACGTCGTGGACTGGGAGGGCCGGTTCCGGACGCCGCTCACCTCGTTCACCTCCACGCCGCGTCCGCTCGACGACGTCGCGCCGTTCGTGTGGCACGGGTCCATCCGCAGCCCCGAGATCGCCGAGCAGGCCGCCTACTACGGGGACGGCTTCTTCGCGAACAACATCTTCTGGCCCAACGAGCACTTCCAGCGGCTGATCAACTTCTACCGCGAACGCTACGAGCACTACGGACACGGCAAGGCCCGCCAGGCCATCGTCGGACTCGGCGGACAGTTCTTCATCCGGCGCAACTCGCAGGACGCGGTTCGTGAATTCCGCCCCTACTTCGACAACGCGCCGGTCTACGGGCACGGCCCGTCGCTGGAGGAGTTCACCTCGCAGACGCCGCTCACCGTGGGCAGCCCGGCCGAATTCGTCGACAAGACGCTGAGGTTCCGCGAGACCTACGGCGACTACCAGCGTCAGCTGTTCCTCGTCGACCATGCGGGTCTGCCGCTCAAGACCGTGCTGGAGCAGCTCGACCTGCTGGGCGAGGTGCTACCGGACCTGCGCGCCGGGTTTGCGGAGGGACGTCCCGACGACGTTCCCGACGCGCCGACGCACGCCTCGCTCGTCGCCGCCCGCCAGGAAGCCGATCAGGATGTGGAGGTGTCCTCGTGACCGCCCTGCGGATCGTCGCGGTGAATGCCGGTCTCTCTGAACCGTCGTCGACGCGACTGCTCGTCGACCGGATGGTCGCCGCCGTCACCGAAGGACTCGGGGCGGGCCGCTCGGACGTCGAGATCGTCGACCTGCGTGACCTCGCCGCCGACCTGGGACAGGCGATGACGGTCGGCTTCGCCTCGGGCCGGGCACGCGCGGCACTCGACGCGGTCGAGGGGGCCGATGCCCTGATCGTGGCGACCCCGGTCTTCAACGCGTCGTACAGCGGCCTGTTCAAGATGTTTTTCGATCTCGTCGACATCGACGCCATGTCGGGCAAACCGGTGCTGATCGGGGCGACCGGCGGCAGCCCGCGCCACTCGATGGTGCTCGACCACGCGCTGCGACCGTTGTTCGCCTACCTACGTGCCGTCGTCCTGCCGACCGGCGTCTACGCCGCGTCGGCGGACTGGGCGGGCGCCGGTGGGGACACCGCGTCGTTGAACGACCGGATCGGCCGTGCCGCAGCCGAACTCGTCTCGCTCCTCGGACCGAGGGGTGGCACAGGGCCGGGGAATGCCGCCGACGGGGAACCGCCGCGCGCGGCCGTGGCCGACGGCAGGCAGCAGGCGGTCGAGGCCGCGGGGATCGCGAACTTCGCGAGGTTGCTCGGAACGGCGTGATGCGCCCTCACCCGGGGGCGGCGCGCCCCGGGGTGTTGGCCCGGGCGCGCAGCCGTGAGTGCGGCAGCGGCGGCGCGGGCAGGTGCTGCGTCGAACCGACGTAACCCTGCACCTGCCCGAAGCGTTCGCTGCGCGCCTCCCACTGGTCCCGGTAGCCGACGATGTCGTCGTGTGTGCGCCCGATGAAGTTCCACCACATGACGATGTCCTCCGCCAGCGGTGCGCCGCCGAGGAAGATCACCCGGGCGTCGGTCTCGGCGACGTTGGTGAGCGTGATCCGCCCTGCGCCCAACCCGATGTAGCCCAGCTCGGTGCGGGCCAGCGGTGCGGCGTCGGCGCCGGCGACCTCGACGCTTCCGGTGTCGACGAGAATGCCGTGCTCGTGTTCGGGGTCGACGTCGATGTCGACGGCCGCGCCGGGTGCGAAGTCGAGCTGGGCGCCGGTCAACGGCGTGAACGTGTGCACCGGCGAGCGGGTGCCGAACAGTTCGCCGAGAAAGACCCTGGCGGTGACCCCGCCGAGGTCGAAAGCATCGGGCCGGTGGTGTGCGAAGTCGCGTGCGGTGTCGGCATTCTCGGCCGGCAACGCGACCCACAGCTGTACCCCGTGCAGGGTGGTGGTGTCAGGTGTCGAGACCTCGGTGTGCGCGATGCCGTGCCCGGCGGTCATGAGGTTGATCTCGCCGGGGCGGACCATCGCGTGGTTGCCCATCGTGTCCCGGTGCTCGACCTCGCCGGTGAACAGCCAGCTGACCGTCTGGAGTCCGGTGTGCGGGTGTGGAGGCACGTCCATCCCGCCGCTGCTCGCGACGTCATCGGGGCCGTAGTGGTCGATGAAACACCAGGCTCCGATCAGCGAACGTGACCGCTGCGGGAGGGTCCGGTGCACCGTCATCGCGCGCGGGCCGCCGAGCGGTACGTCGCGCGCGGTCAGGACGTCCATGTGGAGGAGGCCCGAGCCCGCGGCGACGCCGGCGTAGGCATGGCACTCGACCTCGACCGGGTCCGTCTCGAGATTGCTCATGGAACCATTGTCCGCGACCGCGGCCCGGACGTCCGCGAGCCCGAGAGATCCCCGGTCGGACCAGCGTGGGGTCCTCGAAACGCATCGTGATCCGATCGACCGAGCTCGACATCAGGGCGTGCCGCCCCAGCTGCAGGGATCGGAGTTCGTCGGCGATGGGGTGATCGCCGAGGGTCAGGTGCGCGCCGCCGATGCGGGTGCGGGTCCCGGTGGTCGAGGTGAGCCGCCACGGTGTCATCCGCGTGATCCCGTCGAGCTGCGAATAGGCGTGCAGCACGGTGTCGGCGGTCGAGTCCGGGACCTTGAGTCCCGGCTTCACACTCAGGTCGGCGACGAGTGCGCCGTCGGACACGAGGCGACCGCGTCTGGTGGCGGAGGAGTGGTCGACCTCGAACTCGGCGAGTGTCTTCGGGAACCCCCAGATGCCGCGCCCGGCGGCCAGGGTGAAGTCGCCGTCGACGGGGAGTCGGTGCACCAGCGCACGCGCGTCCCCTCTCAGCAGGGAGCGCATTGCCCGGATCGGTGAGGCGGGTGGGGTGGTCGGGTCCTCGACGAGGAAGCACACGCCGAACTCGTTGTACGGTCCGAGGTCGCCGTCGACGTAGTCGACGAACACGAGCATGCACATGGTGCGACCCGGTCGAATGCGCAACGGGCGAAGCGTCCCGGGCTGTGCCGATTCGGCGTCGATGGCCCGTGTCACGGCCCGGGTGTCGGCGGTGAAACCGGCGACGAAGCACCGTGCGTGCCGGATCTCGACCGGCATGGTCACCGGGGTGCCGAGTACATCGTGCGTCGAAGGTGCGCTCACCTGTTCTGCTCCTGCGTGTCGGGTCGGGTCTGGTCGGGGGGGCTGGTCGGTTTGTCGCCGGCTGGCGCCGGCACGATCACCCTTTTAGAACATGTTCTAGTCTTGCATGCCTTCGCTCCCGGCGGCACCCATCCGGGTGGTGTCCCCAAGAATGTGGACACGCCAGCTGTCAGATCGGGACCAGTTGGTGCAGTTTCGCACTCCGACGGGTGATATGTCCGACTCGGCACGTAGCTTTGGTCGAGGTTTCAGTAACGTGAAGCTGAGTAAAGGCTGAGAGTCTCGCATGTGCCTCGTGGGGGTGTTGGTGAACGACGAGCAGACGACCTTGATCGACGAGGATTCGTCGGAGGGTCATGCAGCGATCCGGGTTGGAATGGTCGACGACCATCGGTCCCCGATCTGGGGAATCGAACGAGTGTTGGACCCGGTTTCGGACATCTCGTTGGTCTGCTCGGCGACGACGGTTGCCGGCGTGCTCAGTGTCATGCAGCTCGACGTGGTCCTGCTGGACCTCCGTCTCGACGACGGCACCACGCCCCGCGAGAACGTCAACGCATTGTCGGCGGCCGGAGTGGCCACCGTCGTGTACACCTCTGGAGAGCATCCGGCGCTGTTGAGATCGGCGGCGCGCGCCGGAGCGCTCGGCGTGGTGCTCAAGTCGGCGGACGAGTCGGTCATCATCGACGCCATCCGGGCGGCCGCCGACGGCCGGGCGGTCCTCACCACAGAATGGGCTGCCGCTATAGACGGCGACCCCGAACTGGCGACTGTCGACCTGTCGCCTCAGTTGCAGAAAGTGTTGGCGCTGTACGCGTCCGGCGAGACGTCGGCCCGAGTCGGGGCTGCTCTCGGGGTCTCCGCGGAGACGGTCAACGAGTACCTCAAGCGGATTCGCCAGAAGTATGCGGACGCCGGGCGGCCGACGCGCACCAAGGTGGATCTCTTCAAGCGTGCCGTCGAAGACGGATGGCTCCCGGTGCCGCAGCGGTACCGGCACGAGGGACGGTCAACACCCGACGGGGCCTGGGGGCGAACGAGACATGGCTGACGGCATGGCCGCGGGAGTCGAGTCCCCATTTCTGGGTCTACCGACAGTTACTACGCCGTCTTAACGTTGAAACAGATTGATTTGGGGCGTCGGGGACACACGAGATAGCGCCGGTCTGAACAGGGGATGGGAACAATGACGGTCACTTCAGATATCTTCCGAGCCGGGACGGCGGCCGCACCGCGGCACGGAGTCGTGCCACGGCAACGTTCTAAGCCGGTTGATTACTTGGTTCCCGTCGAACGCTCAGCGGCGGTGACACGTCCGAGTCTGTCGGACCGGGAGGTCGAGGTTCTGCTCGCCTGGCTAGCCGCCGAGTCCAAAGAAGATGCCGCCGCACGACTCTTCATCTCGGCGTCCACGGTGAGCACGCACCTTGCGCGCATCCGGGCGAAGTACACCGCGGTCGGGCGAAGTGCGCCGACGAAAACCCACCTTTTTGCGCGAGCACTCCAGGACGGTTACACCGGTCTCGACCAGTGGTGAGGCCTGGCCCTCGAATAGTGAGCGCTCAGCGCAGGTCGCGTTCGATACGCGGCCAGGTCCGGTACAGGTCGTCCTGCCAGTAACCCCATGAGTGGGTGCCGGTCGGGCGGAAGTTCACCTCGACCGGGAGGTCGAGCGCACGCATACGCTCGACCATCTGCCGCGTGCAGATGTCGATGGCGACCTCGATCCCGCCGCCCACGATCGCCTGGTTCGCCAGCGTGAAACCGTCGCCCGCGATACTCGGGTCGGTCAGCTGCTCGTGGACACCCGGTGCTCCCGTCCCGGTCGTCATGTAGACCTTGCTGCCGCGCAGCTTCGCCGCGTTCAGGTACGGATCGTTGGCTCGCCAGCCGGGACCGTCGAGCGGGCCCCACATGTTGGTCATGTCCGCTTGACCGCGGTCCTCGACGACCAATCGGATGTACTGCTGGCCGGCCGGGTCGCTGGTCCGAGCGCACCCGCTGAAGGCGGCGACGGATCGGTACAACCCGGGGGCGGCGATGGCGAGATTGAGCACCGAGGTCCCCGCCATCGAGATCCCCGCGATCGCGTTGACGCCGGTGGTGTCGAACTCGTCGTCGATCAGGGGCGGCAGTTCCTTCGTGAGGAAGGTCTGCCATTTGTTGCGGCCGAGAGCGGGATCGTCGCGCTGCCAGTCGGTGTAGTACGAGTAGGCGCCACCGATCGGGGTGACGACATAAGCGTGCCGGTCGGCGAAGTACCGCTTGTAGGTGGTCCGTGCGTCCCAGGTCGCGGAGTCCTCCCCGCCACCGGCGCCGTTGAGTAGGTACAGGGTGGGTGCCGGCCGGGTCCGATCCCGTGGCGTGAGCACCGTGACCGGGACCGTGCGGTTCATCGAGGCGGAGTGGACGAGCAGCGTCACCTGCTGCGGGTCATCGGTGTAGGAGTCGACGACGCGGGAACCGTCGGGGGACGACGGGGTGGCGGCCGCCGGCGCCCCGGGAGCGGTCGCGAGGCCGGCGATGACCGCACCCACCGTCAGCAACCCGGCGAGGACTCGCCACCCGCCGAGATGTCGCTGCCGCTGTTCCCGACGACCGATTCCGTTCACATCGCACCTACTCGTTCTCGAGATCCCGTCGGATCGGACGCGCCGACGTGCCGGCCCCACAGTCTATGGATCGCCCGCACACAGAAGAACGATACGAGCGGAGATCGCCAGGGCTGTCACCCGAAGGATCGAATTCTCGCCGCCCTAGAGGGCGACCTGGGCGAGGATCGGTGTCGTCGGCTGCGGCGAACCGCCGGCCGGTTCGATGGTGACCGCGAGCACGCTCGACCCGCGCACGTCGTCCACCACCACCGGGGCGGTGTCGTCTCCGGGGATCAGCCCGGCCGGCACCGGCTGCGGTGCACCGCCCACCAGCCACAACTGATACGTGCTGTCGGCCGGGATGGGCGTGCGCAGGTCCCGCAGGAGCGCGACCGCCTGGTCGGCCGATTCGGACGTCACCACCGCGATGGTGCCCCGGTCGTCGGCCAATGGCTCGACGCTCACGGACGCGTCTGCGGCGGTGAGTACCCCGAGCACCTCACGCTGGGAGTCGCTGAGCGCCGTCGACGAGGTGGACGACTCGGGGGCGGTGGTGCGACCGATGAGCACGCCTGCCCCCAGCGCCACGGCCACGGTCACCGCCGCGGCCGCCAGGATCGCCGTTGCGCGTGCCGGGCGCCGCGCGGTTCCACCCGATCGATGCTGTCCGTGGCGCGAGTCGCGGGGCCGCAATTCGACCGGCGGCGGCGGCGCGAGGTCGCTCTCGCCGGATCGGCCCGTTCCCGCGGGTGCGACCGGCGGGACGGGATCGACCGCGGCGGCCGGGTTCTGCGGGCCCGGATCGATGCCTGAGGGTACGTAGGCCTCCGGGGTCAGCGCCGCACCCTCGAAGACGTGCTGCAGCACCCGGTCCCGGAGTTCGGGCGGTGCGTCGAGCGCATACGTCGTCGCGAAACCCGCCATGGCCGCCTGGATGTCGGCGATCTGGGCGTCGTGTTCGGCCCGCTCGTGGGGTGGAAGTGCGGCGAGTTCTGACTCGACGCGTCTGGTCTCGTCGGGGGTCAGCGCGCCGACGGCGAACAATTCGACGTGGTCGTCGAGCCAGGTGGCCCCGCGGTCCCCGGTCGTATCGGATGTGGTCATTGTGGGATCAGGCGTCCTCGTGCGTCCTCAGGCAGGTTCTCAACCGACGCAGGCCATCTCGAATCCGAGATTTGATGGTGGGCAAGGGGGTATCGGTGTGCCGGGCGACCTCGGGATAGGTCAGGCCCCCGAAATACGACATCTCGATGCAGCTCCGTTGCAGTTCCGTGAGCGTGCCGAGACATGTTCGTAGCGTACGCGCCTCGTCGGTCTGCACAACGACCTCGAGCGGTATGTTGCGCGGGGTCTCCACCGACACCGCGCCGTACTGCGACATCCGCTGTTGCTGCAGTTCTTCGGATCGCACGCGGTCGACGGCCCGCCGGTGGGCGATGGTCATCATCCAGGTGATGACCGAACCGCGCCCGGGCTGGTACTCGCCGGCCTTCTGCCAGTACTGCAGGTACGCCTCCTGGACGATCTCCTCCGCGTACTGACGGTCCCGCACGACGCGAAACGCGAGTCCGTAGATCCGTGAACTCGTGCGGTCGTACAGCGTGGAGAACGCGGTCCGATCGCCTGTCGCGGCTGCGGCCAGCAACTCCCGCAGCATCTGTGCTTCGCCCCCGCGTCCGTGGTGCGCGTCGGCGGCCGCGCTGCCATCGTCCGGTGTCACGGTTCCACGGTAACGAAGACGTAGGGATTTCTCGGGTGATCGTCGATCCCGGGGCTACCGATCGCGAATCCATGGATCACTGACCTGCAGATCACCGGTTGGCGGCGCGGCGGTACAGGATGAGCGAGGCGGGTATGCACACCGCCAGTATGACCAGTGCCGATCCCACCGAGTATCCGACCGCGTGGTCGGCGACCCATCCGGTGGCCTCGGGGAAGGTCGGCGGTGCCTCGTTGCCGAAGAGCTGCCGGGACGCGGTCGCCACTGCCGTCACCGGATTCCACTCGGCGATCGCGCGCAGCGGACCCGGCAGGCTCTGGGCGGAGATGAACGCGCTCGACAGGAACGTGACCGGGAACATCCACAAGAACCCGATGCTCTGTGCGGCTTCGACATTCGGCGCGGCGAGACCGGTCACCGCACCCACCCACGCCATGGCGAGCGCGAACAGTCCGATGATGCCGAAGGCGAGGGCGGCGTCGCCGGCACTGCCCTGGACCCGCCAGCCGATCGCGAGCCCGCACGCGACCATCACCGCGAGGCCGACGACGCCCAGGAGCATGTCCGAGGTGACACGGCCGCTGATGACGCCCAACCGGGACATCGGTAGCGACCGCAGCCGGTCGACGATGCCGTCGGAGGTGTCGTTGGCCAGGCCGACCGTGGTGAAGGCGGCGTTGAAGACGACGGTCTGCGTGAAGATGCCGGCCATCAGGAATTCCCGGTAGGAACCCCCGCCGAAGGTCGCGCCGAAGACGTAGGCGAACAGGAACACGAACATCAGCGGCTGGATGGTGGCACTGATCAGCAGGGTGGGAATTCGCTTGACGGTGAGCAGGTTCCGCTCGACCAGCACTGCGGTGTCAGTGAGCATGGAGTCGATCCGTTCGGGTCGTCGGGGCGTGGGAGAGATCGGGATCGGCGTCGGCCACCGTCGGGATGACGGTGGTCTCGGCATCGGCCGTGGCCGATGTCTCGCCGCCGTGGTCACTGCCGCCATCGTTGTCCGGCGTGTCCCGCTCCGTGAGGGCCAGGAACACATCGTCGAGGGTCGGCGTCGCGACGGTGGCGTCGACGACGACGATTCCGACGGCGTCGAGCGCCCGGACGGCGGCGACCGCGCTGCGGCTCCCGTCGCTGACCGGCAGGGACCACCGTGAGTTGTCGGTGTGTGCCGGGTCGGGGCGATCCGACTCGTCGAGTCGTTCGGGCATGCCGAGTCCGACCTCGGCGAGGGTCGTGGCGACCAGCTCGTCGTGAGCGGTCCCGTCCGAACGCACCTCGATGGTGAGGATCGACGCACCGGTGGAGGCCTTGAGGTCGGCGGCACTGCCCTGGGCCCGGATCGTCCCGTGGTCGATGACGGTGATCTCGTCGGCCAGGGCGTCGGCCTCTTCCAGGTACTGCGTCGTGAGCAGGACCGTCGCGCCGTTCGCGACCTGTTCGGTGATGACCTCCCACATCTGGCGTCGCCCACGGGGATCCAGCCCGGTCGTCGGTTCGTCGAGGATGACCAGGGACGGTCGGTTGATCAGGGCGCCGGCGAGATCGAGCCGCCGGCGCATGCCGCCGGAGTAGGTACGCATCGGGCGGTCGGCGGCGTCCTGCAGGGCGAGGTCGGCGATGAGTTCGCGCGCCCGTGCCGAGGCCTCGCCCCGGGAGAGGCCGTACAGCTGACCGACCATCCGCAGGTTCTCGAAGCCGGTCAGGTTCCCATCGACGGCGGCGTACTGCCCGGACACGCCGATGATCTTGCGGGCTGCGCCGGGATCGGCGAGCGCGTCGACACCGTCGACCACGACGCTGCCCTCGTCGGGCTTCATCAGCGTCGCCACCGCGCGGACGGTGGTGGTCTTGCCGGCTCCGTTGGGGCCGAGCAGCGCGTGCACGGTGCCGGCGGGCACGGTCAGGTCCAGGCCGTTGAGGGCATGGACGCGGCGACCCCGGCCGAACAGCCCGGTGCGGAACGTCTTTCGCAGGCCGCGCAACTCGAGGGCGTTGCGGGCGGGGGAGACGCCATCGGTGGATGTCGCGCCGGGAGTCGTGACCGGACCGGACGGCGACGCCGTGGTCCCCGGAGTGGTTTCGGCCGACGTGGTGTCAGCCATACTGTGCCGCCCCATGTGTGACCTCCCTTTCACTGTTCTGCGAACGTTCCATCGCGCGGATCAGGCTGGCGGGCCGCATGTCTCGCCAGTTCTCCTCGACGTACTCGAGGCACTCGTCGTGACCCGACGGACCGAACACGACGGTCCAACCGTCGGGGACGGGGGCGAAGTCCGGCCACAAGGAATGCTGGTTCTCGTGATTGACGAGGACGCGGAAGGTCCCCGCGGTGTCGTCGAACGGGTTCGTCATGATTCCTCCTCCTGTGCTGCGATTCCCGGTGTGCCCGAGTCTGATTCGATCGGTCCTGATTCGATTGCGGTCAGCCACTCGGAGACGTTCTCCGGCAGCAACATGCGTGCGTGGGTGCTGGTCGCCTGGACCTCGACGACGCGACCGGTGACCTTGCTGCGCCAGTCGGTGACCGCCGGCGGGCCGTCGTGCGCGTCCACGGTCGCGGTGACGAAGGTGAGGTCGCCGTCGAAGACCCGGGGTCGCCAGTTCCGGGCGAGTGGGGACGCGTGGCGGAACACCTCGTGCACGGTCGTGAGCGTCTCCTCGGACAAGCCACCGAGCGCGCCGCCCGCCGCGGAGATGACGCGGAACGCGTCCGCGACCGAGGGCTCGGTGCCCTCCTCGCCACCGTCGGGGACGTCGAGTCCGAACTCGCGCATGAGTTCTGCGATCGACGCCTCGGTGTCGAGGTCGGGCCGTTCGGCGACGACGTAACTGTCGAGCACGACGAGTTGCTCGACGGTCTCGCCGGCCTCCTGGAGTTGCACGGCCATCTCGTGGGCGATCAACCCGCCCAGCGACCACCCGAGCAGGTGGTACGGCCCCTCCGGTGACACCGTGCGCAGCTTCGCCACGTACACCTGGGCGAGGTCGGCGATCGTCTGCGGGCACGGATCACCGGCGAACGCCGGGTGCTGTAGGCCGTAGACCGCGCGGTCGGCAGGCAGGTGGGGCAGCAGGGAGGTGAAGCTCCAGGACAGTCCGATCGCCGGGTGGACCACGAAGAGCGGTGCGGGAGCATCGCTTCCGGCGTCGCTGCTGGTGCGGCGCAACGGCAGGAGGGTGTCGAGACCGGAGGCCGACGGTCCGGTGTCCCCGTCGGAGTGCGCCCCGCCGTCGAGCAGCTCGGCGAGTTCGGCGGGACTCGGGGCCCCGAACAGCGATTGCGCCGCCAGGTGCTGTCCGGTGAGCTCGCTCAGCTTGCCGGTCACGGCGGTGGCCATCAGGGAGTTGCCACCCAGGTCGAAGAATCCGTCGTCGGCACCGATGGCATCGAGGTCGACCTCGAGCACCTCCGCGAAGACGCGGGCGATGGTCGTCTCGGTCCCGGGGGCCGGCGCTCGGCCCGAGGCGGAGGCGGCCGGGGTCGGCAGCGCCGCGCGGTCGAGTTTGCCGGTGGGGGTCAGCGGAATGTTCTCGAGCACGGAGACCGACACCGGCACCATGTGCCGCGGCAGCCGTCGTCCCACCCGGCGCCGCAGGTCGGCGGGATCGGGTTCGTGCCCGCGCGTCGCTGTCACGTAGCTGCGCAGGACCGCCTGGGCCCCGGTGCCGTCCACGAGTGTCACGGCGAAGTCGACGTCGGGTTCGGCGGCGAGCGCGTCGTCGATCTCACCCAGTTCGATGCGGAATCCGCGGACCTGCACCTGGGAATCGCTGCGGCCGACGTAGAGGAGCTGCCCGTCGCCGGTCCAGCGGACCAGGTCGCCGGTGCGGTACATCCGTTGGCCGGCGAACCGGGGCCCGGTGACCATCGGAGCCGGGACGAACCGGACCGCGGTGAGGCCGGGTCGACGGTGATAACCGCGCGTGAGCTGCACGCCGGTCAGGTACAGGTCGCCGGTGACGCCGGGCGGCACCGGGTGCAGCCGATCGTCGAGGACGAGCGCGCCGACGCCGTTGTTCGGCGTGCCGATCGTCAGCGGCGTGTTCGGGGTCAGCGACCGGCTGCCGGTCGTGATGATCGTCGTCTCGGTGGGTCCGTAGACGTTGATCATCGTGCGACCGGGCGACCAGCGCCGCACGAGGTCGGTTCCGTAGGCCTCGCCACCGACCGCGAGTGCGCGCAGTGACGGCACGGCGGCGGGATCCATGCTGGCCACCGCGGCGGGGGTGATGAACGCATGCGTCGCCTGGCGCGTCCTGATCACATCGCTGAGCGCGGTGCCGCCGTAGACGTGGGGTTCGACGATGGTCAGTGCCGACGAACCGGCCAGCGCGAGCAGCATCTCCAGCACCGAGGCGTCGAAACTCGGTGAGGCGAAGTGCAACACGCGGGACGTGGGTCCGGGATTCATCCGTTCCGCGAGTTCGTCGTGCACCGCGCGCAACCCGCTGTGCGGGACCAGGACGCCCTTGGGCTTACCGGTCGATCCCGACGTGTAGATGATGTACGCCAACTGATCCGGGCGGATCGTCGACGCCCGCTCGGCGTCGGTGATCGGCGCCGGCGAGGAGTGCTTCATGCGGGTCCGGGTCGACGCGGCGTCCAGGACGAGGGTCGGTACCTCGCTCCCGGCCGAGCTCTCCGCGATGCGTTCCCACGACGACGAGGTCGTCACGACCAGCTGCGCGCCGCTGTCGTCGAGCATGTGCGCGATGCGGTCGGCGGGATACTCGGGGTCGATGGGAACGTATGCGGCGCCGGCCTTCACGATCGCCCAGATCGCCACCAGGGAGTCGATGGAACGGCTGATCGCCATCGCGACCACCGGTTCGCGGGACGACCGGACGTCGGGACCCTCGGTCCCCGGCTCGTCGGCCGAGCGCGAGTAGGCCCCCACCCCGCGGCCCAGGAGGACCCGGGCCAGCCGGTTCGAGCGTGCGTCGAGTTCGGCGTAGGTGAGCGTCTCAGGGCCCTCGCCGTCCGCGGTGCGCTGCCCGATCGCGGCGAGCCCGTCGGGGTGCCGCCGCACCGCATCGGCGATCAGCACGTCCAGCGTCGTCGGTGCGTTGCCGCGCGGTCCGAGAGCGGGGGTGCGCTCGGCCACCTCGAGGGGGTCGGTGATGCGGATGTCGCCGATCGCGCGTCCGGGGTCGCCGAGCATGCCGCGCAACACGCGCATGAGTCGCGTTCCCAGCATCTGGGCGTCGTCATGTCCGTATCGCGCCGCGTCGTAGGTGATCTGGACGGCGGCGTCGGTGTCGGAGTCGGTCGCGCCCAGGCCGGTGACGGTGAATTGCAGGTCGAACTTGGCGGCGAGGGACTCGAATTCGGCCACCTCGGCCATCAGGTCGTCGTCCATCGGAACGGCGGTCCCGGCGAGGGAATCCGCACCGCCCACCGGGGTCGGCGCGCCACCGGCGAAGTCGTGCACCGACAACGCCACCTGGAAGAGCGGGTGTCGACCGTGCGCGCGTTCGGGATTGAGCGCGGTCACGATGTCGTCGAAGGGCACCCCGCGGTGATCGAGGGCGTCGATGTCGGTGTCGCGGGTCCGGCGGACCAGTGCGGCGACGGTCTCCGCGCTGCGCAGGTGGCTGCGCAGCGGCACCATGTTGACGAACATGCCGACCACGCCGCTGTAGTCGCGGTCGACGCCGGTCATCCCGGTGCGGTTGTCGACCGGACTGCCGATGACCAGGTCATCGCCGACGCCCAGACGGTGCAGCAGGATCGCCAGTGCGGTGTGCAGGACGGAGAACGGCGTCGTCGACTGTTCACGGGCGAAGGCGGTGAGGCCCGCCCGGGTGTGTGCCGGGAGCGGCAGACTCACCGACCGGGCACCCGAACCACGTCTGCCGCCGCCGACCGGTTCCACCGTGCTCTCGGCGGGCGCACCTGCCAGGTGATCGGTCCAGAATCCCAGCTCGTCGGTCGTCGCGGGCGCCGTCGCACTCTCGACGGCGTGGTCGCGATAGTCGAGAGCGGCCGCATCCCAGGTCTCGGCGCGGCCGGCGCGTCGTTCTCGGTAGGCCTGCGCCAGGTCGCCGACGAGGGTCGGCAACGACGCGCCGTCGGCGGCGATGTGATGCACGACGAGCAGGAGGATGTGCGTCGCGGTCTCGCCACGCGCACCGGGGTCGGCGACGACCGTGGCACGCAAGGGCGCCTCGGTGGTCGGGTCGATGGGCGTCGACGCGAGGCGCGCGATCTCGCTCATCAGCGCGTCGGGGTCCGCGGGGACGACGGGGGTCAGCGAGCCGACGACGGCCGCGGGATCGTCGAGCACCCGGCCCGTCGGTGTCCCGTCGACCGCCTCGAAGACCGTCCGCAGGCTGGTGTGCCGGGCGACGACATCGGTGAGTGCACCGCGGAGGGCCGCGAGATCGATGTCCCCGGTCAGTCGCAGGACGAAGGGCATCAGGTACTCGGTCGACGCGGGGTCGGCCGCCGCCAGCGACCACAGGCGGCGCTGGACCGGCGCGAGCGGGAAGGTCTCCCGTCGGACCGGGCGACCCGACGACTCGTCGGACTCCGCGGTCGGTGCCCAGTCGGCCGGCAGGCTGATCAGGTCCGCGAGGGCTTCGGCGGTCGGGTGGTCGAAGACGTCCCGGACGCGGAGGCGGCCGTCGGCCGACACCCGGTTGATCCGACTGACCAGGGTGGTCGCCTGCAGCGAGGTGCCACCCAGCAGGAAGAAGTCGTCGGTGGCACCGATCTCCTCGCGAGCGAGGCCGAGGACGTCGGCGACGATGCCGACCAGCGCGGTCTCGGCATCACCGCGCGGTGCGCGACCGACGGACGACATGCTGCTCGCCGACGGCTCCGGCAGTGCCCGATGGTCGAGCTTGCCGTTGCCGGTCAGCGGGATCTCGTCCAGCACGACGATCGCGGACGGGACCATGTGGCGCGGCAGGCGGCTGCGGACCGACTCCAACACCTTTGCGGTGTCCACTGTTTCCGGGGCGTCTGCGGACTCGGGGTCGCCGGCCGCCCCGGCGGAGCGCGTCACGTAACCGACCAGGGTGGCCGATGCGCTCTCGCCGCGGACGACGGTGGTGGCGAAGTCGATTCCGTCCACGGCCGCCAGTGCCGCACTCACCTCGTCGAGTTCGATGCGGAAACCGCGGACCTTCACCTGGTTGTCACTGCGACCGTGGTAGGTCAGCGCGCCGTCGGCGTCGCGGTGCACGATGTCACCGGTGCGGTACATGACGGCGCCGTTTCCGTCGGGGGAGGCCACGAACCGGCCGGCGGTCAGACTGCGGCGCCCCAGGTAGCCCCGTGCCACTCCCGGCCCGCTGAGGTAGAGCTCGCCGGGGACGTGGTCGGGCAGTCGCCGCAACCGGTGGTCGAGGACGAGTGCGGTGCACTCGTGGACCGGCGTGCCGATGGTGATCGGCTCACCCGGGTGCAGCGGCGCCGACATCGTCGCGACGATGGTCGTCTCGGTCGGCCCGTAGGAGTTGATGTAGCGACGGCCGGTTCCCCAGCGCGCCACGAGTTCCGGAGTGCTGGCCTCGCCGCCCACGCCGAGGGTCTTCAGGTGGGGGAGCGGATGGGGTGCCGCGGCGGCGAGGGCCGACGGCGTGATGAACGCGTGGGTGACCTCGCGCTCGTCGAGGAACTCGACGAGTTCGTCGCCGCCGTAGATCGTCGTCGGTGCCACCACCATCGTCGCGCCGGACTCGACCGCGAGGAGGAACTCCAGCATCGATGCGTCGAACGAGGGGGAGGCGAACAGCAGGGTGCGATCGCCGGGGCCGACCTCGTACCGCTCCCGCTGCGTCTGGGCGAACGCGGCCAGGCCGCGATGGGACACGCTGACGCCCTTCGGTTTTCCGGTGGAGCCGGAGGTGTAGACGATGTAGGCGATCGAATCCGGGTGCCGGGCCGGGGGCCGGAAGCCCGCGCGCTCTCCGGTGCGCAGATCCTCCGGGGTCAGCCACCAGATGTCGTGCGGCACATCGCGACGGTGGTCGGCGCTGCTGATGCCGAGGATGGCGCCCGAATCGGCGATCATGTGGGCGATCCGCTCGGCCGGGTAACGCATGTCGACCGGGAGTGCGGCCGCGCCCGCCTTCGTCACGGCCCATGTGGCGACCACCGATTCCAGGCTGCGATCGACGGCGATCGCGACCACGTCCTCGGTGCCGACCCCGAGTTCGCGCAGGGTGAGCGCCCAGCGCGCGGAGAGCCGATCGATCTCGGCGTAGGTGAGCGTGCGGTCTCCGTCCTCGACCGCCACGCGATCGGAGTGGTCGATGACGGTGTCGGCGAGGATGTCGGCAAGATGCCTCGGCTCGATCGAGCCGTGGTCGCGGACCTTGGGTTCGGCGGCGTCCGCGAGATCGGCCGCCCCGGTGAGGTCGTCGAGAGGTGTCGACGGATCCGCGGCGACCGCGCGTGCGAGATCGACGAACATCCGGGCCAGTTCGCTGACGCGGTCATGCGTGTGGACATCGGTCGCATAGGTGAACCGCGCGCGCCCGTCGCGGATTCGCAGTTCGAGGTCGAACCGGGCGGCCCCGGTCTCGATCTCCTCGGCGACGACCTGCAGGCCGGGCAGATCCACCCTGGTGTGGTCGGGTTCGAGGGTGTCAGAGACCCCGGCGTCGAACGCCAGCGCGATCTGGAATATCGGATGCCGGTCCGTGCGAGGCGGATTGAGCATCGAGACGATCTGCTCGAACGGCATGTCGGCGCCCGCCAGCGCGTCCAGATCGCGGCTGCGGACGGAGTCGAGCAGGGCCGCGAACCCCTGGCTCCCGTCGACCGGGGTCCGGAGGACGACCGAGTTCACGAACATACCGACGATGTCGGCGAGCCGGGGATCGGCGCGTCCGGCGACGGGGGTGCCGATCACGATGTCCGCCGCCGAACCGGCGACATGAACCTGCGGGTCGGCGTTGAGCCGGTGCAGCAGCGCGGCGAACACCGCATGCACGCACATGAATTCGGTCGCCCGGCCGCCGCCCAGTGCGGAGAGGCGGCTGCGCAGTTCGGCGTCGAAGTCGACCTCGACCACGCCCGCGGTGCGGGCGGACCCGCTCGGCGCGTCGGGCACGAGGATCGGACCGACATCGATCCCTTCCAGGTCCTGTCGCCACCGGTCGGCCAGATCGGTCCGGGTCTCGAGGTGATCCGCCTGCCAGCGCAGGTAGTCGCGATAGTCCAGGGCCGGCGGAGTGGCGGTGACCGCGGCTTCGGTACCGTTCTCGGCCGCCGTCCGCAGTTCGGCGTAGGCGGTGGTGATGTCGCGGTGCAGCGGCACCATGGACCAACCGTCGGCAGCGATGTGGTGGATGACAAGGGTCAGCTTGTGATGCGCGGTGTCACTGTCGATCCGGTGCAGTGCGACGCGCAGCGGTACGTCGACGGTCAGGTCGAACGGGCGACGCGCCAGCGCCTGCGCCTGGGCCGGCCACTCCGCCGAAGTCGTCTCGACGACGGTGAGTTCGGTCTGCACCTCGTCGGTGGAACGTACGTCCAGGTCGGGGCGCCCGTCGTGCTCGGGGTAGACGGTGCGCAGCATCTCGTGTCGGTCGACGGCGTATCGGAGCGCGCCGGAGAGGGCGTCCACGTCGAGATCGCCACGGAGATCCAGCGCGAAGGCGATGGCGTAATCGGCTGTCGACGAACCGTTGTCGTTGTCGGCTCGACCCGGATCGGCGTCGGCACCGCCCGCGAGCTGGTTGAGGAACCAGAGCTGCTGCTGCGCGGGTCCCGGTTGCGCGGGGCTGTCCGGATCGTGCCGGAGGTCGGCGAGCGTCCGCGCCTCGACGAGGGCGGTGTCACCCTCGTCGGCGCCGCCGAGCCGGGCGATGCCGGCGACGGTCGAGTGGTCGAAGACCTCGCGGACGGGGACTCGTCGCCCGGTGAGATTCTCGAGTGCGCCGACGATCTGGGTCGCCAGCAACGAGTTGCCGCCGAGGTCGAAGAAGTCGTGATCGCGGCCGATGGTGCCGCGTTCCAGCTCGAGACGCTCGGCGATCAGGTCGGCGACCGCCTGCTCCAGGGGGTTGCGCGGCGCGACGAAGGCCACGTCGCCGTCCACCGATCCCGGCTCCGGCGCGGGCAGTGCCCGGAGGTCGACCTTGCCGATCGGGGTCGTGGGGATCTCGTCGAGCTCGATGATCGTCGACGGGATCATGTGCCGGGGCAGGCGCTGCGCCAATCGGTCTCGCACCGCGGCGGCCTGCCCGTGGGCGCCCGCGGTCACGGTCACGTAGGACACGAGATGGGCGCGGTCGCCCTCGCCGTGCGTGGTGGTGACCGCCGCCCGCACCGACTCGTCGGCGACCAGGGCGGCGTCGATCTCACCGAGTTCGATGCGATGCCCGCGGATCTTGGTCTGATGGTCGGCCCGCCCGCGGAACTCGAGTTCGTGATCGGAGGTCCATCGGACGAGGTCGCCGGTTCGGTACATGCGCTCGCCGGGATCGCGGTAGGGGTTGGCGATGAAGCGTTTGGATGTCAGCGGTCGGACGCCGTGGTACCCGCGGGCGAGATGCTCACCGGCGATGTACAACTCGCCGATCGCGCCGGGGGCGACCGGGCGCAGGCGCTCGTCCAGGACCAGCGCGGAGATGCCGCGGATGGGCCGGCCGATGGTCAGCGTCGTGTAGTCGGGGCTGATCGGCGCCGACACCGCGGCCACCACGGTGGTCTCGGTGGGACCGTAGGCGTTGAACAGCTTCGGGCCGGTCGACCAGGTGCGGACCACCTCGGAGTTCGGGTGCTCGCCGCCGATGACGAGAACCTCGAGATCGGGGACGTCGTCCGGCGTCATGGTGGTCAGTACCGACGGGGTGAGGAAGGCATGCGTGATCCGCGCATCGCGCATCAGCTCGGCGAGCTCGGTGCCGCCGACGATGCCCGGCGGCACGATGTGCATGGTCGACCCGGCGGAGATCGCCATCAGGATCTCGAGTACCGACGCATCGAAACTCGGCGACGCCATGTGCATCGTCCGACTGGTGGTCGTGATCCCGTACTGCGTGACCTGTTGCGCGCCGAAGTCGGCGAGTCCGCGGTGGCTGACGACGACGCCCTTGGGCGTGCCGGTGGTCCCCGATGTGTAGATCAGGTAGGCGGGCTGGTCGACGTCGAGGACGCCTCGGCGCTCCGAGTCCGCGATGGGCTCCGTTGATTCGGCTTCGATCCATTCGCGGATCGCGGGGTCGTCGAGGACGACTGTGCTCAGAGCGGGCCCGGCGCCGGGATCGGACGACCGATCGGTGACGAGCAGTCGTGCGCCCGAGTCGGTCAGCATGTGTTCGATGCGGCCGGACGGATACGCGGGATCGACCGGGAGCCAGGCGGCTCCGGTGCGGGCGATCGCCCACATCGCGACAATCCACTCGACACTGCGCGGAAGTGCCACGGCCACATGGTTTTCAGGCCCGCCGCCACCGTCGATGAGCGCCCGCGCCAGCTGGTTCGACGCCGCGTCGAGTTCGCGGTAGGTCAGCGACCGGGTGCCGTCGGTGACCGCGACGCGGTGTGGCGAGGACTCCGCGGCCGCCGACAGCAGCCGGGTGAGGTGTTCGACCGGACGGCGGCCTTCGCCGACTGCCGGGACGAGATCGAGACGCTCGTGCAGGTCGAGCACCGGCAGGTCGCCGATCGGGGCGCTCGGGTCCGCGGTCGCCGCCTCCAGCATGCGGACCAGGCGCGAACCCAGTCCGGCCACCGTGTCCCGGTCGAAGAGAGCGGTGGCGTAACCGATCTCGAGGGTGAGGCCGGCGGGCTCGCCGGTCGCCCCGCGCACCTCGGTGAACGTGAACTGCAGATCGAAGGTGGTGCGACCGGTGTCCACGCGGGATGCGGTCGCCGAGAGCCCGGCGAAGTCGAGCCGGATGGCGGAACGGTCCTCCAGGGCCATCGACACCTGGAAGTACGGGTGGACATTGCCCGAACGGGCCGGGTTCAGTTCGGTCACCAGTCGGTCGAACGGCATGTCGGCGTTGTCGAACGCGTTCAGATCGGTGTCCCGGACATGTGCCACCAGGTCGGCGAACGGCAGGTCCTTGTCGACGACGGTGCGCAACGCCAGCGTGTTGACGAACATGCCCACGAGGTCGTCGAGGTCGGCGTCGCCGCGTCCGGACACCGGTGTGCCGATGATGACGTCCGAGGACTGCGCGAGGGAACGGAGCAGGAGCGCCACCGAGGCGTGGAGCACCATGAAGACCGTGGCGTCGGCCTCGGTCGCGATGGTCCGGATCGCGCCGTAGGTGTCGGGGTCGATGGTCGAGGTCACCGACGATCCGGACCGACCGGTCACCTCCGAATCCCGGCCTCGGGGACGGTCCAGGGGCAGCTCGGTCTCGCCCGGCGCCCCGTCGAGGGTGTCCCGCCAGAACTCGAGTTCGGCCGCGGCATGCGGACTCTCGTCGAGCCATGCGTGACGTGCGGCGCTGGTCTGCGAGTAGGAGACCGGCAGCTGCGACCATTCGGGCTCGATGCCGTCGCGGCGGGCGCGGTAGGCCGTGGCCAGGTCGCCGGCGAGGGGGGCCAGCGACCAGCCGTCGGCCGCGATGTGATGGACGACCATCGTGAGTCGATGATCGTCGTCGGCGGTACGGACGAGGCGCGCACGGACGGGGATCTCGGCGGCCAGATCGAAGGGGAGCGAGGCGAAGTCGCGGTCCGGGCACTGGGCGACGTCACCGGTCGCGAGGACCGGCAGGTCGACGTCGACCGCGTCCGGGTCGATCGCGGAGATGCATGCCACACCGTCGATCTCGGCGACGACGCTGCGCAGCGGCTCGTGTCGGCGGACGACGTCGACCAGGGCCGTCCGGAGTGCGTCGGTGTCGAGTGCGCCGACGAAGCGGACGGTGAACGGCATGTTGTAGGTCGCCGAGGACGCGGAGTCCAACCGTGTCGCGAGCCACAGCCGATGCTGGGCCGGGGACAGCGGCACGGCTCCGGAGACGGTCCGCCCGGCGGTGTCGTCGGAGGGGACCGAGGCGGAGCCGACGGCCGGCTCATCAGTGTCGACGCCCAGGTCGGAGAGGGCCGCTACTAGGCCGGCGAGGTCGTCGGCGTCGAACACCGTACGGATCCCGATCCGATGGCCGGTGGCGCGGGACAGCCGCGAGGCCATCCGTGTCGCCGACAGTGACGTCCCGCCGATCTCGAAGAAGTTGTCGCTCAGCGACACCGACGCCGGAGCCGTGGCGGGAGCCTCGTTCGCCACCTCGTCGGACATGCCGTCGCGCAGGTCGAGCACATCGGCGACGGTCGCCACGACGAAGCGCTCGAGCGCGGTACGCGCGGGGACGAACTCGCGGTGGGTCCGCAGGTCGGGCCGCGGCAGCGCACGGCGGTCGAGCTTGCCGTTGGCGGTGGTGGGCAGTGCGTCGAGGACCATGATCGCGGTGGGGATCATGTGATCCGGTAGCGCGGTTCGGAGTTCGGCCCGCAGGTCCTTGTCGGTGAGTCCGGTGCCGGTGACGTAACCGACGATCGTGGGCTCACCGGCGACCAGATCGTCCCGGATGACCACGCCGGCGGCGGTCACGCCGTCCAGCCGGCTGAGGGTCGACTCGATCTCGCCGAGTTCGACCCGCTGGCCGCGGATCTTGACCTGTGAGTCGGTGCGACCGAGGTATTCCAGCTCGCCGGCGGCGTTCTGACGGACGAGATCGCCGGTGCGGTAGAGCCGTTCGCCCGGCGCCGCGGGCGAGGCGACGAATCGCGATGCCGTCAGGTCCGCGCGCGACCGGTAGCCGCGGGCCAGCTGGACGCCGCCGAGATAGAGTTCGCCGATCGCGCCGGGCGGTTGCGGCCGCAGGCGGTGGTCGAGCACGTGGACACCGGTGTTCCACACCGGGGAGCCGATCGGGATCACCGGGACGTCGGCGCGGCAGTGGTCGTGGTGGGTGACGTCGATCGCGGCCTCGGTGGGGCCGTAGAGGTTGTGGATCGGAGCGGACGTCAGCATCGCGGCGGCACCGACCGTCGCGGGAGTCAGAGCCTCACCGCTGGTGAAGATGCGGCGCAGGCTCGTCAGCTCCGATGCATCGTCGGCGTCGAGTGCCGCGGTGAAGGCGGCGAGCATCGAGGGCACGAAATGCAGTGTCGTGACGCGGTGTTCGGCGATCACGTCACGCAGATACCAGGGGTCGCGATGACCGTCGGCAGTCGGTACGACCAGTGCCGCGCCGGTGGTGAACGGCCAGAAGAACTCCCAGACCGACACGTCGAAGGTGGACGGGGTCTTCTGCAGCACCCGGTCGTCCGGTGCGAGCTCGTAGCGGGCCTGCATCCACGCGAGGCGGTTGACGATGGCGCGGTGGGTGATGACCACGCCCTTCGGCTTGCCGGTGGAACCGGAGGTGAACAGCACGTACGCGGCCGTGTCGGGGCCCGGGGGCGTTGTCGCCGCGGCGACCCCTTTGTCGGCACGCAGTTCGGCCAGCACCGTGTCGGTGATGACGAGGTCGGGGGCGGCCACCTCGAGGATGTGCCCGAGCCGGTCGGCCGGCTCGGCCGGGTCGATCGGCAGGAATGCGCCGCCGGCACGGATCACCGCGTGCAGCGCCAGGATCTGGTCCGTGCTGCGGGGCAGCTGAACGCCGACGACGCTCTCCGGACCGATCCCGCGCCGGGTGAGTGCCGCCGCGAGCTGCGTTGCCGCGTCGGTGAATTCGCGATGGGTGAGCGAACGCCCGTCCCGCGCGTCGGTGAGCGCGGTCTCGTCGGGGTGGGCCCGGGCCGCGTCGTCGAGCAGGTCGACGAGGGTGGTGGCGCCGTGGTCGACCCGTTCCCCGGTCATGCGCTCGGGCAGCGCTTCGCGTTCGGCGTCGGTCAGGAGGTGCAGGTCCGACATCCTCGTGTCGCCGGGCGCACCGACGAAGGCGGTCACGAAGTCGACGAGACGACGGTGGTGGGTGGTGATGTCGTCGTCCGGGTAGATGTTCGGATTCGCCTCGAGGTCCAGGGTCATCCCGCCGTCGAGGCTGTCGTACACGTTGACCGACAGGTCCTCGATCGGTCCGGTGGACAGGACGTGCAATTCGCCCTTGAGCGGGCCGAAGTCGATGTGCTGGAAGAACAGCATGACGTTGACGAGCGGGCCGAAGAAGCCACGCCGCGCCCCCGCTGCCCCGAGGATCTGGGAGGTGATGTCCTCGTGCCGGAACTTCTGGTGCCGGACGGCGGACTTGATCTCCGCGTTGACCGATTTCAGCAGATCGGTCACGGTGGCGGAATCGTCGTGGAGCGCGATACGCAACGGGACGACGTTGGAGGTCAGACCCGCCGAGGTGCGCAGCACGTCGCGGTCGCGGGCCGCGACCGGCAGGCTCAGCATGGCCTCGTCGCGGTCGGTGTAGCGCGCGACGTAGGCGGCCACCGCAGCGGTGATGACCGACGCCGGCCGGACCCGGTGGCTGTGTCCGAGCTCGCGGATCCGGGCGACGAGGGTGTCGTCGAGGACCGCCGATCGGACGACCGACAACGGCGCGGCCGGAGCGGAAAGGCTGGTGAGAGTGGTCATCTCGGGCATATCGGCCAGATGGGACGCCCAGTGCTCGCGGTCCTCGGCGAACTTGGCGGAGGCACGGTACTCGCGGTCGAACTCGGCGATGTCGACCATCGACGCGGTGTCCGCGATCGGCGGCGGCGTTCCGTTCACGATCGCCGTGTAATGCGAGGCGACACGAAGCATCATGTACATCGCGGCATAGCCGTCGAAGCCGATGTGGTGACCGTGGCAATACCAGATCGAGTGTCCGGGACCCACTTTGAGCAGGTGTGTCTCGAGGATGTTGTCGGCGAAGACGTCTGAGCTGGCACTTCGCCGGCGGTCGATCCAGGCCAGTGCGGCCGCGCGCGGGTCCTCGGCGTCTGAGAAGTCCTGTCGACCCAGCACCACGTGCTGCGACCGGTCGAGAACCATCATCGGTTCGCCGTCGTCGGTCGGGATCAGCCGCAGCAGCGGGGCCTCGGTCTCACTCTCGGTGAGGGTGACAGCACGCTGCATGATGTCCGGATCGACGTCGACGAGTGGGTCGTCACCGCTCTCGCCCTGCGGACCCGATGTGTCGCCGCGGAATTCGACGAACGCGTCGATGGTCATCGGCACGTCCGGCTCGAGCTGCTGGGCGTAGAAGATGCCGCGCTGAGCGGCGGTCATCGGGATCGTCAGGTCGGTGTCGATGTCGGTAGCAACGGTGTTCCGGACCGCGTCGTCTGTGGTCACGCGTGCCTCCCCTGTGAGTGCGTGCCCGCACGGCAGCGTCGAACCCGGCTCGGACTGGGGGATTCGAACTCCGGTCATCGCTCACGGGGCTGGTGGCCCCGAGTCGAGGACTTGCCGTCAGGCCGCAGTTGTCGGACTGAACTGCGGAGCCCGGGGAGCATGGTGACCGTTCGGCTCACGATCGGCAGCCGAGAATTACCCCCGGCGCTGACACGCCCCCCGTGTTTCGCTCCCTTCCGGCTCGCACTGATTGCTCGCCGGACGGGCTTGTGTCTGGTCGATCTCGTCTCATGGGTGCTTCGCGTGGCGGTGCACCCCAGATGGGTCAGTGCGCGGAAAACTTTGCCGGCCCGGCGTCATCCGAAACCCCCGCGCGGTCGCCGGGACCATCGATTTGGCCGGGACCTGGGCATTCCCCTACACTTGTGGGGTTGCCTGCGGCGCCGCTGTGTCGCGAATCGGCTCACGAACCCACTGGGGCGGACGGCCCGGGTGTCACAACCTGGTCAAAACCCCAGGCAGGCGTGTGTTCGATGGCAACAGACCGTGTGCGTCGGGTCGGAAATCCGCCGTACATAAGAAGCCAGGTCAAGGAGACTAACGAGTGATTCAGCAGGAATCCCGCCTGCGAGTCGCCGACAACACCGGTGCCAAGGAGATCTTGTGCATCCGCGTGCTCGGCGGTTCCTCGCGGCGCTACGCCGGCATTGGCGACGTCATCGTCGCCACTGTCAAGGACGCCATCCCGGGCGGCAACGTCAAGAAGGGTGAGGTCGTCAAGGCCGTCATCGTGCGCACCACCAAGGAGCGCCGTCGTGCGGACGGAAGCTACATCCGCTTCGACGAGAACGCCGCCGTCATCCTCAAGGGTGAGAGCGACCCCCGCGGAACCCGCATCTTCGGCCCGGTCGGCCGTGAGCTGCGTGAGAAGAAGTTCATGAAGATCGTATCGCTGGCACCGGAGGTGATCTGACATGAAGGTCCACAAGGGTGACACCGTGATCGTCATCTCGGGCAAGGACAAGGGCGCCAAGGGCAAGGTCATCCAGGCCTTCCCGAAGACCCAGCGTGTCCTCGTCGAGGGCGTCAACCGAATCAAGAAGCACACCGCCGCGTCGGCCAACGAGCGCGGTGCCTCCTCCGGCGGCATCGTGACCCAGGAAGCCTCGATCCACGTCTCGAACGTGATGGTCGTGGACTCCGACGGCAACCCGACTCGCGTCGGCTACCGCGTCGACGAGGAAACGGGCAAGAAGGTCCGGATCTCGCGCAAGAGCGGGAAGGACATCTGACATGACCTCTACTGAACCCAAGATCCAGCCGCGCCTGAAGACTCGCTACCGCGAGGAGATCAAGGACACGCTGAACAAAGAGTTCGAATACCCCAACGTGATGCTGATCCCGGGCGTCGTGAAGGTCGTCGTGAACATGGGCGTCGGCGACGCCGCCCGTGACGCGAAGCTGATCAACGGCGCCGTCGAGGATCTGGCCAAGATCACCGGCCAGAAGCCGGAGATCCGTCGCGCTCGCAAGTCCATCGCACAGTTCAAGCTGCGCGAGGGCATGCCGATCGGTGCGCGCGTCACCCTCCGTGGCGACCGCATGTGGGAGTTCCTGGACCGTCTCGTGTCCATCGCCCTCCCGCGTATCCGCGACTTCCGCGGCCTGTCGGACCGTCAGTTCGACGGCAACGGCAACTACACGTTCGGCCTGAACGAGCAGTCGATGTTCCACGAGATCAACATCGACAACATCGACCGGCCCCGCGGTATGGACATCACCGTCGTGACGTCGGCCACCACGGACGACGAAGGCCGGGCGCTGCTGCGTGCCCTGGGCTTCCCGTTCAAGGACAACAACGTTAAGGACAACTGACATGGCAAAGAAGGCTCTGGTCAACAAGGCCAACAAGAAGCCCAAGTTCGCCGTGCGGGCCTACACCCGGTGCAACAAGTGCGGCCGCCCGCACTCGGTGTTCCGCAAGTTCGGCCTGTGCCGTATCTGCCTGCGCGACATGGCGCACGCCGGCGAGCTGCCGGGCGTGCAGAAGTCCAGCTGGTGATTTTCACCCGACGGATTTCGTAGCAGGAATGCGCTCATGGAGCGCATTCGTGCTACCGATTCCCCAGCGGCCCCATCTCGCTTCGGCGAGGTGGGGCCGTTGTCGTGTCACTGCTGAGTCGTGTCACTGCTGAGCGAGCCACTCCTCGATGAGGTCGGGGACGCTCTCGATCGACGCGGTGAGCGACCGCTGGTAGATGCGGTTGACGATGGGGTCGGCCATCTTGCCGAACACCCCGCCGAACCCGGTCGAGGACGTGATCCGACAGGTCACCTGGACGCCGTCGGAGGTCTCCTCCAGCGAGATGTGCGTGGTGAACGGGAACGGCGCCTCGACGGACTGGAACTCCGTCTCCTTGCATGTGTCGACGCGGGTGAACTCCCCGCGTCATTCCATGGTCCGCCCGAGGACTGCCGTCTTACCCTTCCATTGCGAGCCGACGGCGAGCGGCCCATCGGACAGCGGGATGATCTCGACGGATCCCGGAAGGTGTGCTCGGGAGCGGACATGTACTCCCAGACGGTTTCGAGTGGTTGCTTGACGGTGACGGATGCGCTGGATTCGGGCATGACGAAATCCCTTGTGTGCGGACGATTGTAGGACGGCAGGGCCGGGCCCACGCCGCACGCCATCTCGGGGCGGGTGGGGATCACGGTCCGGACGAGATGCATCCGCCGGTCAGAGTACTCCCCGTCGACCGCGAAGGCTACGTCCGAATTGTCCCCGATTCGTATGTCTAACAAGGACTTTCGTGACCGCCGTCCTCATGGATTTCTCCGTCGGAGATCGTTGCTCGTGGACTGATGCCGACATCGCACTCCTCGTATCGCGTCGTCGTCAGCGGGTGGCGGTCCATTCGTCGACGAGGCGCGGCAGCTTCTTCGCGTTCGCGGCGAGCGACCGCTGATACGCGCGGATCGCCAGCGCGTCGGTAAGCTTCCCGACCGCCCCGCCGACGCCGGCGTTGCGGATGCGGTAGGTGAGTTCGACGCCGCGACCAACCTCCGCGAACGTGGCCGAGATGGCGAACTCGAGCGGTGACTCTGTGGAGGAGAACTCGGTGGCGGTGTGCGCATCCACCCGCGTGAACTCGCCGGTCCAGTCGACGGCGCGGCCGAGCCCCTTCATCTGGCCGCGCCAGACGGTCCCGACCGAGACCGGCCCGTCGGTGACGGTCTCGACGCCGATCACGCCGGGCGTCAGCGCCGCGACGTGCTCCGGGATGAGGCAGTACTCCCACACCGTGGTGAGGGGTTGTCGGACGAGGACGGTCGCACTTGCTTCGGGCATGACGTCGACGTTACCCGCCCGCCGGACTGCATGGCGAAAAGCGAACTATGGCAGCGTTTCTCGCTACGAGATCCCGTTGGGGCTCAGCGCCCACGGATGCCACCCAATTGCGACGTCGACTTGCCGGTGTGCCAGAAGTCGAGCTGGTGACTTCGCACTGGCCTGACAGTCGCGCTGTAAGGCCCCACCCCCCACCAGGGAGGTGGGGCCTTACGCAGTTCACCCGCACCACAGGTCGGGCGTGAACACTATGAAGTTCTCAAAGGGCATGCGCGCTCCGACGGATCGGTGCGAAAAGGTGCTACGCGGGGCGTCGTCTCTCGACGGATTCGCCTTCAGAAGTATCAGGCGCTCGGGCTCTCCGGCCGTTCGCCGATGCGAGTCGGTCATCGACCACCGAGGTGGATCAGGCTGCGGCCCGGTCATCGAGAGTCATGGTGCGGCGGTTGTATGCCGGCAATGGCGTTCGGATCGGATCGATCGATGCGGGTGGGACCAGCCACGGGTGGCGGTCGCGCCCCATGATGATCTCCCACTGGCCGGCATGGATGTGGGCGTGGCAGGACGGGCAGAGCAAGCACCCGTTGTCGATGTCGGTGGAACCGCCGTTGCTCCAGAACTGGATGTGGTGGACGTGGGTGCGGCCCGCAGGCGCACCGCATTTGATGCAGCACCGGTCGCGGATGATGATCGCTCTACGCAGATGCGTCGGGAACAGTCGTCTGGAAGTGCCCATCTCCAGGGGGACGGTGTCGCCGTCGATGACCACGTCGGTGACAGAGGAGTCGCACGCAAGCAAGGACGCGGTGGTGGGGCTGATCGAACCCAGCCACAACAGGCTGGCCTTGTCGGGAGCAGCCGCCGGCAGGAGCACGCTGACGTGGGTCTTTGGTGGGGTTGCAAGGGTGGTGTCGGCCACCGCCGCGGCATCGAGGATGAGTTCCAGAGCATCCGCGTTGCGGGCCCCGGTGGTCCGTGAGTCGTCGGTGCCGTCGGGCTCAGGCCTCGGAGTGTTTAGAGATTCGATTGCCGCGGTCAGCTTTTCGCCGATGACTGTGTCGAGATCGCCGCGTACGCGGACCCGGCCTTCCCCGGTCGGGGAGACGGTGAACTCGTTGATGGTGCGGTCCTCGCCAGCATGCAGGCCGCCGGACTCGACCGCATACTCGTTGCCCAGTTCGCGCGCCTTCTGGGCGATTTCGGCAGGGGTGGCGCCGGACATCGCCTGCGCGATAAGGGTCTGCTCGACCTCTGCTCGTTCCTCGGCGCAGACACCCTCGGGTGCTCGACGCGCGACATGAACTATGCCGTTCACGACGGCATCGGCGTGTTCCCCGGGGATCGCGCCGTCGGCAGTGTAACCGGGCAACCGAGAGAGCCATGCGTGTGCGTTGCCGATCCGCAACCAGCGGTGCGCGATTGCGGGTGCTGCGCCCATTGTGATCAGCAGGGCGGACGTCTTGCCGGTCGACTGTCGGGCCACACCGAGACGGTCGAGGGTGGCAGCTCCGACGGCGGCGTGATGGTCCAGGATGGAGCGCAGTTCGATCAGCAGAGACATCGCGGTGCTCGCTTGACGGCCGGTCGGCTCCGCGCCGCCAGGGGGCAGATCCCACAGCGCCTCGCGAATCGCAGTCAACACGGCGAGATAACCCTCACCGCCGGAGTGTTCGACACTTTCGGTCTCTGGGCGCAGCATGGTGGCGAGTGTTGTTGGCATGACGGACCTTCCACATCACAGGACGGAACTGGAGGCAGGGCTTCTCGTCATCGTTGGTTCGACACCGGCGTAACCGTCTGCCGATATGCGTCTTTCATCTGTGGCCTGTAGAAATCACTGTATCCGGGGGCACCGACAAGAACCGAACGGTTGAGGCCCCCGCAACTCAGGCTGATCACCTGGCCGCTCGCCTGCTCAGCGTCGGCGTCGGCGTCGGGCCGCCTTGCGCCGCTGGGCCCGGTTCATTCCGGGGTGCGGGTAGATGACGCGCGGACTGTCGCCACCGGTCGCTCGCGGGTCGTGCACGCCCATCACGAATTGGTGTTCCGGTGCAAGGGTGTAACCCTCTTCCCACGGATAGCTGCCCAGATCGTCAGGCCACACCGCCTGCAAGACCGGAGCGTCGGGGTAGAGGACGTTGGTGACGATGAGATCGGATTTGTCCACCAGTTCGATGACGGTGACCGGAACCTCAAGCGAATCCAGTTGTATGGGAACCGAATTCGACACGATCGAGTGCCAGTCATAGGTGTGAAACACGCTGCCCAGCTCGTTGAGAACCGATGCACTCGTTCGTGCATCCAGTCCGTACACCGCCAACTCGGGGAGGTCGTGTAAGCGCAGGCCGGTGGTGTACGCGAAAGAGCAGTCAGGTGCTTCGCATTCGGGAGAGTGACACGTGCACTCGTCACTGACGGCCGTCACCGCCCAACCGTAGCGCCGGATGCGGTCGAGCGTCTCGCGTACCAGCGGGTCGGGGTGCCAGCGGGGCAGACCCCGCAGATCGGAGAAGTGGTGGGTCATGCTCGCTCCTGTTGTTCGAAGGTGGAGCGTAGTAGAGCAGTCGGCACCGACAGATTCGGGCGACGTCCGAGTTCCGCCTCGTCAGCGCCCGAGGATGCCACCCAACACGCCGCCGGCCCCTGACCCGGCCGACCCGCCGCCACCGGTCCCGCCGACGAACCCGCCGGGCGGGAGTTCGGACGGCTGCACGACGACGAACCCGCGCCCGGAGAACTCGAGGGTGAACCGTTCGCCGGTGCTGCGTCCCATCAGGGTGCCGAGGTTGAACGAGTCATTGGACTTCACCGAGGTGCGCAGGCTCGACGACCACGCGACCGCGGCCTGCGGGTCGGCATAGGTCGCGGCGTCGACGTTGAGGACGACCGGGGTGCCGTCGGTGGTGATGGCGATCCGGCCGCGCCCGGTGAAGACGCAGTTGAACAGTCCGGCGTTGCTCATCGCGCCGGCACCCTGCACACGGGCGATGTCGTAGGACAGCGAGGAGTCGAAGGCGAGGACGTTGGCGCCGTTGATGGTGAGGCCGTCGGAACCGTCGAGGTCGATGAGGTGCACGTCCGACGCCGCATCGGCCAGGAACAGGTCGCCCTGTCCGGTGACCTTCATCAGCGGAACGCCCTCGCCGGTCATCGCCTGACGCATCATCCGTCCGAGGCCGCCCGAGCCGAGCGCCTCGAACTTCAGGTTGCCCTGGTAGGCCACCATCGAGCCGGTGCGGGCCATGACCTCACCGGCGAGGCCGACCCGGCACATCTTGCTTCCCTGCTTCTGGATCCCCTGCCCGGTGACCTCGGCGTGGGACGGCGCGAACAGATCGCTGTGCATGGGAACTCCCTGTGGTTGGGCGGTGACCGGGGGCCGGGGCGGAGGCGGCGGTGTGGACGGTGTATTCCATTGCGGGGCCGGTGGTTCGGGTGTCGGCGGCGGCGCGGTTGGCGTCGACGCGGCCGGCGGCCAGGGCTGCGGATCGGTGACTCGCGGCGGCCGTCCAGGAGGCGGCGTCGCGGGCTCGTCGTCGACCTCGATGCCGAAGGCGGTGGCGAGGCCCGCGAGACCGGCGTCGTATCCCTGGCCGACGGCACGAACCTTCCAGACGTCGTTGCGCCGGTAGATCTCGAGGCACACGACGGCCGCTTCGCTGGTGAGACCGGAGGGGCTGAAGACGAGTTCGGTGCCGCCTCCGGTCAGCGTCGCGCTGAGGGCGCCGGCGGTCGCGAAACTCGTGGGCCCGGTCCCGTCGAGGCTCGCCGCGACGACGACCGTCGCGATCTCCCGAGGCAGCGCGGCGGTGTCGACCGAGATGATGTCGGCCGAGCCGGCAGACCGGTATCCGACGCCGGGGCCGCTGGGCTGGTTGTAGAAGACGAGGTCCGCGTCGGAGCGGACGCGACCGGCATCGGTGAGCAGGATCGCCGAGGTGTTGACCGGCGATGCCGAGCGCACCGAGACGGTCACGGCCGTCGACGGCAGCGGACGGTTCTCTCCGGCGGTCAGCGTGAGCACGGTGTCCATTGTGCCAACCATCGTCTTCGGCCGTCGGCGAAGTCGGGCCCGGCCGTCACCGCGGACGCGGTGTCGTGGAGCGCGCCAGCTCGACGACCTCGTCCTCGGTAGGCGGACTCGACGGGTGGTAGGTGAGACAGAGCGGCGTCTCGGCCTTGGCGAACCGCCCGCCCTCACTCGCGATGTAGAACGTCCCCGCCGGGAGCTTGCCGATGTCGGGAATCCTGCTGCCCTTGTTGGCGGCGAGTTCCTTGGCGCGGTCGATCTGCGTCGGATGATTGAGCAGTCCGAAGATCTGGGTCGAGGAGTTGGCCGAGATCTTGTTGTCGATGCCGGTGGGCGACTGGGTCGCGAAGATGAGCCCGAGGCCGTACTTGCGAGCCTGCGACGCCAATGCGCTCGTGCTCTTCGACGCCGCGGTCATCCGGACGGACGGGGCGAAGTTCTGCGCCTCGTCCATAACGAGCAGTCCGCCGAGTGGCCGGTCGGCGGCCGGATTCTTCTTGATCCAGGCGAACAGCGCCATCTGGAGCTGATTGACGAAACCGGCCCGCCGGTCGTCAGTGCCCAGGCCGGCGAGGTTCACGACCGACACCCGGGCCCGGAAACCCGGTGAGGGAGTGAGCAGATACCCCGGGTCGGCCGGGGCGGCGTCACCCCCGAAGACCGGATCGATCGCCATCGAGGCCTTGAGGTTCTCCGCGAGTTCGGCGGCGAGCTTCGGGGCGTCGGCGAGGGTGCTCGCGTCGTCTGGCAGTTCGGTCAGCAGTCCGACGTATGCCTGCAGGGCGCCGCCGCCGCGACGTCCGAAGGCCTCCATGGACTGCTGCAGGACGGCTTGCTGCCGATAGGCTTTCGCGCTGGTCCCGATGGCCCGGGCATGCGGGATCAGGGCGCCGACGGCGGAGTCGACCGCGGCACGGAACTCGTCGGGGTTGCCGACCACCGTGCTGAAGTCGGGTAGCGGCTGGAAAGTCAATGGCCGCCCCGATGCCCGACCCGGCGTGAAGACCGCGACCTCGGTGTCGTGCAGGTAGCGCTTGGCGCGCTCGCGGTCGTCGGGCGTCCACGGACGCGGGTCGGCGTCCGGCCACGGTGTCCCCAGGCGTGCGAGGTCATTGTTCACGTCGAGGATGATCGACGAAACGCCCTGCAAGGCAGCCTCTTCGACGATGCGGCGGATCAACACCGTCTTCCCCGAACCGGATCCGGCGAACAGCGCCACATGCTTGCGCAGGGCGAGCAGCGAGACGGTCACCGCCTCGCCGGTGGCGACACTTCGCCCGAGGGTGATCGACTGTTCGCCGGCGGGTGCGGTTCGCGACGACGATTCGGCGGTGTCGTACCCCGCCGTCCCCGACCGAGGGTCGGTCGACCGGAACTCGTCCGTCGTCGTCTCGCGGGGTGGCGTCGTGGTCGAGCGTTTGTCCGCGGTGCCGGGCTCGTGGCGTTTGGCAGGCGTGTCCGAAGTAGTTGCCGCGGAATCCGTTGACTGCACGCGTGGCGCCGGCGCCTCGAGTGCGGGGCCCAGGATGTCGGTGAGAAAGGCGATCTCGGCAGCCGGGTTGCGGTCGGAGATCCACTCCCGGAGATGCGAGGGCCGTTCGGCCCGCAGTTGTGCCAGCGCGCTCAGCCGTTTGATGTCCTGTTCGGTCCAGGCGACGACCCGTCCGCCCCGATCGTGCAGTTCCTCGACCATCTGCCGGGTCTTGGGCCCGGTGGGCCAGGGATCTCGCCGCAGGATCACCAGGGTGCGTTCGATGTCGCCGAGGGTGAAACCGGAGGTCGTCGTCGCGCTCGACAGGCGCGTCTGGACGGCACGCGCGTTCGATGCCGCGATGGCACGGAAGCTCCAGGACTGCTCGATGTCCCGGTTCGGGTCGACGAGTTGTCGGATCCGCCCGTGCAGCGGACTCTTCGGTCCCGGCCGGGCATCGAGCTGCCAGCGGTCGGCGTCGCGGGACAGTGCCTGGATCCACGTCGCCAATCCGGCATGGAGCAGCGAGGGGACGATCCGGTCCTCGGTGTCGGGTACCAATGCGGGTAGCGGGTCGGCACGCCGGATCAACTCCGCGTACCGCTGGTCGAGCTTCGCGAACGCGGGATTGTCCGAGGTGGTCGTCGACGACGAGTCGGTTGACGACGACCCCGCAGACGACGACCCTGCAGACGACGATTCAGCAGACGACGAGCGCCCCCGAGCGGACGCCCCCGTGTCAGGAACGTCTGTCGTGGTGCGGGACTGGTTGATCAGGGGGAGTGTGCCCTGGCCGGCGGAGGTCTTGGACGTGGCGCCGGAGAGGTCGGTGATCTCGGCGAACGTGTCGCTGCGGAGCATCGCGGCGATCTGGCGGTCCACGGTCACCATCAGCTCGCGCGGGGTGTAATCGGTGGCCGCCGTCAGTGCGGTGTCGGTGACCGGCCAGGTGGGATGGGGCGGCGTGAATCCGACGCCGGCGAAACCCGGCGCGAAACGCCGGGCGAGCAGGAGCCGGCCGAAGTCCGCACTCGCGGGCCGTTGCAGGGTGGGTGGCAACCGGAACCGATCAACCGCTGATCGCATGACGTGTCCGGCGAGGTACTCCCACGCGGCGGTGATCGAGGAGACCACACATGTGGTCCGACTCATGGTGTCGCGCACCGACATCAGGCCGTGCGCCAGTTTCTCCACCTGTGATTCCTCGCCCGGCTCGGCGGTCTTGCCGGCCTCGATCAGGGTGTCGATCTGGTCGATCGCGAGAACCGCCGCATCGTCGAACGCGATGATCCGCGAGATGTTCTCGACGATCTCCTGATAACCGAGGCGGGCATTGCGGATGCCCCAGGCGGCGAGTTCCTCCGCGTCGTCGATGTCCAGGTGCAGAAACGCCTCGCCGAGGTCTTTGGCCGCGAAGTCGTCGGACTCCAGCAGTACGAGCGCACGCAGGATGTGCTGCGACCGGCGTCGGTGCCGCGAATGGCGGGTGTAGACGCCGTGGACGAAGTCATCGAGAGCGGCGGGTGTCAGCGACGCGCCGCCGGTCACGGCGTCACGTGTCCCGTCCGAGACCCCGGCGTCGATCGCGAGGCGGTGGAGGAGCTGATTCAGCTGCGAGCGGTGGCGGGGCGTCGGTCGGCCGAGGTCCTCGATGATCGCCACGAGCACCGAACGCCAGAAGTCGGTGGCGTCGAGCAGCTTGACGAGAAAGAAGTACCCGCCCTCCTCTTGGACACGATGCCGGACCCGGCCCAGGAGATGGGTCTTGCCGGATCCGGCCGGACCGCGCACCGTGACCCCGATCGGACTCCCCGACGGCGAACGACGGGCGTCGTCGAACGAACGGATGATGTCGACGATGGTGTCCTCGTGCAGGCCCCCGACGTGGAAGGGGTCGGCGGTGCCCCACACGTCGTCGGGGGTGTCGGCCCAGTTGAGGCGGATCGATTCCAGTGCGTGACGGGCGTCGGCGTCCATCGGATCAGCTCTCCTCGATCGCGAACAGATGGCACGGTTGCGTGCCCACCGTCACCGCGGCCGCCCGGTCGGCCGGAGTCAGCAACGCCTGGTCTTCCTGCGGGATGAGGCTGACCCCCGGCGCGCGCTGGAACTCCACCATCGTGGCGTCGAAGACCTCGTCGCTCATCCCGGGCAGGTCGGCGCGCAGATCGGTGACGAGGACGAAGTCGCCCGCTGTGGCGGCCCGGGCGCGGTAGGCGGCCGCGATCTGGTCCCGGGGATCGACGGTGGACGACGCCGGGTCGGACGTAGCCGTTGCGATCGGGGTCCCGGGCTCCTCGTGGGTGGGGCGTCGGGGACGGCCGAACACCTCGTGGAGACGGAGGTCCTCGTCGTCGAGGTACCGGGCGAGGCCGGCGAGGACCGCGTACATGGCCTTCGTCGGTGCGGTCGACCTCTTCGGTGGCTCGGATGTCAGTTCGGCCGCGCACCAGGCCCACCCGCGGTCGGTCAGGGTGTGGAAGTACGCGCGGCGCGCGCCGAGTCGAGAGTCGACGAGGCCGAGGGCGTTGAGATGGTTGCGAGCAGGCTTGTCCAGCGCTGCACCGAACTCCTTCAACTCTGGGTTGGAGAGCTCTCGGGACTCGGCCAGCAGGACGAACAGCGCCGCACTCTGGATCGGCGTCAGCTGGGCGTGGTCCACGGATGCTCCTCGCGGGTCGAAGGGGGTCGGTCGGGCGTCGGTCGGGACGGCGCCGGGTGTCGGGAGCGCTCGGCGATCACGGCGGCCAGCTCTGCGACGACAAGGGACGTGTCGTCGAGAACGTGGTCGTTCGTGTAACGCAGAACGAGGTACCCGGCACGCTGAAGCATGTTGTCGCGACGTCGATCTCGCGCGTACTTTACCGGGCCGCGATGATCCGCGCCGTCGACCTCCACGACCACGCGTTCACTCGGCCACAGCAGGTCGACGATCACCGCGGGGTGGAGCGGATCGAGGTCGCGCGGACTCCGGTTCCACTGTCGGTCGCGAGCCCACGGTGCACGCGCGAGGGCGCGTTCGAGGGTTTGCTCGGCATCGCTGTGCGGTGCCGGTCTCCCCGACGGACGGGAGGCGACGAGGACGGGTCTCGCCGAGGCCGATGACGGATCGGGCAGCGCCTCCACCGGACCGGACGGCGGGAATCGCCGCCCCGCGGGTACCCCGATCCGGATGGCCGGCACCCTGGTGACCGCGGGCAGGGCGTCGGCGGTGAGCCACACGGTGAGGGCCGCGCGGTCGGCCAGCCATTCGTACGCGGCGGCCGCCGCGTGCTGGGCCCGCTCGGCCAATGTGGTGTCCGCGCGCACGGCCAGGACCACGGAACCCCGTCCGTATCCCCGTCGCAGGAGGAATGTCAGCGCGGCCGCCCGGGCGTCGTCGGCGGGGCCGGGGCCGGGACGTCGCGCGCCGGCGGCCGCACGGGCCAGATGGATGACGGCGGGCGAGGGGAAGCCGGCGTCCCGGCACAGCAGGCGCGCCGTGGCCTCGGCGTCGTCGGCGTCGACCGGCAGGCCCGGCTCATGGCCCGGGAGCCAGACCGGGAAGAGGGCGACGACGATGTCCTCGAGCGCGTCGAGGACCTCCCGGACGACCTCCCGGGCGTTGCGATCGCCGGGCCCGCGATGGTCCAGGAACACCGGTAGGTCAGCCGAGACCGAGTCGACGAGGTCGGCCAGGGCGAGGCCGTCGACGTCATCGACACGTAGCACGTGCCCGGGACGCACGGCCGCGTCGAGAGCTGACGGGCGGATGTTCATCGACGCCGACGATATCGCCCGAACCCGACAGCCGCCCGGTGGTCACGGGTGATCTGTGGACCGCCACCACCGCTCGACGGCAGTCCACCGACCGCGGATTGGACCTTGTGGTGCCCGCGGGCACTGCGTTTGACTGGACGTCGACGGCCGCAGGGCGTCGTTGGACCCTGGCGACCGGTGAGGAGGATTCTGTGGGTGCACCGCGAGCCATCGGCCGGCCGGTGGCTCGCTCGAACCTCGGGGTGAAGCAACTTGTCACGCTGCTCGGTGAGTGGGAGAGCGCCTACGCGGCCTACGCGGCCCTCGCCGCCCGCATCCGACTCCTCATCGACGACGGCCGGATCGCGACATACACGCGGTTGCCCGCCGAGCGAATCCTCGCCGATGCGCTCGGGCGGAGTCGGACCACGGTGGTGTCGGCGTACGGAGCGCTGCGCGAGGCCGGCTATCTGGTCAGCGTCCGGGGATCCGGCTCCGTCGCGATGCTCCCGCGGAGGGGTCCGGGCGCGGTTGCCGAGATCGACTTCGCGCACGCCGTTCCCGAACCGGTGCCCGGTCTCGAGGCGATCATCGAGCGGGTCACGGGCAATGTGCCCGACCTGCTGCGCCGGCCCGGACTCGACCTGGTGGGCGATCCGCTGCTACGCCGACGAATCGCCGATCGATACACCGACCGCGGACTGCCCACGACCCCGGCGCAGATCGTGGTGACCCTCGGTGGGCAACACGCCATCGCACTCGTCGCGCGGACCCTGCTCCGACGAGCCGACCGGGTGGTCGTCGAGACCCCGACCTATCCGCACGCCTACGAGGCGATCGCCGAGGCCGGCGGACGGCTCGTGTCGACGCCGGTCACCGCGGCCGGTTGGGACATGGACCACTTCCTCGAGATCCTCAACCGGATGCGACCCGAGATGGCTTATTGCATACCGGATTTCCAGAACCCGACGGGCGCCTCGATGCCGTCCGCCCATCGAGAGCGACTCGCCGACGCGGCGCGCCGGGCCGGGACCGCGCTGCTCGTCGACGAGACGACTGCCGAGCTCGACATCGATCGTCGGACGGACCATTTCCCGTTCGCCGCGCATGCGCCGGTGAGGTCCTCGGTGCCGGTGGTGACGATCGGATCGCTGGGCAAGACGGTGTGGAGTGGATTGCGGGTGGGATGGATTCGTGCCGACGAGGACATCGTCGACCGGATCGTCCGACGGCGACCCGCCGGTGACCTCGGTTCGCCGATCATCGACCAGCAGATCGCCGCCGAGGTCTTGGCCGGTTACGACGACCTGCTCGCGGTTCGTTCCGCGCAGCTTCGTATCGGCCGGGACACGCTCACCGGACTTCTACGAAATCATCTGCCGGAGTGGGAGATTCCCGACGTCAACGGTGGGTTGGCGATGTGGGTCGGGCTCGGGGCGCCGCTGAGTTCCGCGCTCGCGGCCGCCGCCCTGAACCGAGGTGTGCGGATCAGCGCCGGACCGAAATTCGGCGTCGACGGGGCGCACGAACGCTACATCCGCGTTCCGTTCACCGAGGATGCCGACGACCTCGCCGCCGGCGTCGACGTGTTGCGGGACGTATGGGCATCACTTGATCGCCCGGGGGCACCGGACGCGTTGACGCGCCCGGCGTGAGAGATACCGACCGTCGCGGACTGCGTGTCGTCGCCGCACCGCACTTCTCGGCGGTGTGCCGAATGATGCTGTCCGTCGGCGATGCCGTCGCCGGACCCCGGCACCGGCCCGCGGGAGAAAATCAGTGGCGCCGCCCGGCGGAGTCGCGTCACCATGGGCGGGCAATTGAGTCCACGGATGCGCGGTTGGCATCTACCACCAGGTCGTGATCGGCGATTGAATGCCGGCAGACCATGTTCCGGCGTCAGGAGGTCGTCATGACCGCACTGCTCCTCGCGATCGTCTGCGGCATCATCCTGCTCGTCGTCGTCGTCGCCCGCACGTTGATCGTCACCATCCGCGACGAGCGGGGACGGGTGCCGTATCGCCCCGCGTACGACACCCGACGTCCGACGATGTGACGAGGCGGGTGGGTAACCGCGGCTACTCCGCCCGTTTGAGCACCGCGAGCACGGTCAGGAGCAGGATCTTGACGTCGAGCCAGAGTGACCAGTTCTCGATGTAGTAGTTGTCCCACTCGGCGCGGTCGGCGATGGAGGTCTGACCGCGCAGGCCGTGCACCTGCGCCCAGCCGGTGACCCCGGCCTTCACCCGGTGGCGTTCGCCGTATCGCCGGATCTGCACCTCGAACAGCGAGACGTACTCGGGACGCTCCGGGCGTGGACCCACGAGACTCATGTCCCCGCGGATCACGTTGAGCAGCTGGGGTAGTTCGTCCATCGACGTCGAGCGCATGATCTTGCCGATCCTGGTGCGGCGGTCGACGCCCTCGACGCCGCCGGGAGCGCTGCCCTCGGTCGGCCGGAACTTCTCCGCGGCGGGGTCCTCGGGCCGCATCGAGCGGAACTTCAGGCAGTTGAACACCCGCGCGTCGCGACCCACCCGCGGCTGGGCGAAGAAGATCGGGCCCGGCGAGCTCAGCCGGACCAGCAGCATGAGCGTGAAGAACAGCGGTGAGATCGCGGCGAGGATCAGGGCTCCGACCACCCGGTCCCCGATGTGTTCGGTCCGGAACTGCCACCCCCGCGGGTTGGTGTGCGGGACCGACATCAGGGGCAGCCCGCCGATGTGATCGACCCGACTGCGGCGTCCGACGACGTCGAACATGCGCGGCACGATCCACACCTTCACCCCATGCCGGTGGGCGATACGGACGGCGGCGGTGAGCCTTTCGACATTGGTGACCGCGAAGGCCACGACCAGGACCTCGGCCTTCGTCGCCCGGATCGCGTCGTCGAGTTCGTCCACCCCGCCGAGCTGCGCGATCTCGTTGGTGGGTCCCTCGTCCCGATCGGCGCGGGGTGGCGCGCCGGCGGCCAGGATGCCGACCGGCCGGAGACCGTGCTCCGGCGCGGCCACCATGCGGCCGACGACCTGTGCGGTGATCGGCCCGTCGCCGATGATCAGCGTGGGGGACAGCAGATGACCGTTCTTGCGCAGGCTCCGCTGGATGATGTCGCGGATGAGACGACCGAACGGAACCCAGAACAGCGCCGACACCCACACCTTGGTGACCGCGGCGCCGGGTCTGTCGTCGGAGTAGGGGAGGAGCAGAGAACACAGCAGGATCATCGCGGTGATCGTGCACCCGGTCATGACCCGGCCGACCTCGTCGAGGAACCGGCGATTGAGCCCCCGACGGTAGACCCCGCGCAAGGAGAAGACGATCACGAGGATCGGCACGAAGGTGATGAGTGTCCACAACGGCGGGTTCGCGCCGCTGCCACTCCTCACCCACCAGATCCCGGCGGCCACCGCGATCGTCGCGGACAACACGTCGATCGACACGGTCACGATCGTGCTCAGGGGATCGTCGCGGATCAGCTCGTGAAAGGTGCGCCGACCGTTGGGCGACGAGTACACCGGGGTGCGCCTCGTGGTCTGCGGGAACTCGGCCTGCGATACACGGGTCGACAAGTCCACTCCATCCGAAAGAACAGCCCCCCGTCCGGTCGCCGCGGCGTAGAGCGCCGGCAGGTCCCCGACATCGACGTAACCGAGCCCGACCGCCGACGACGGGGCATCCGGGCCCGTCGAACCCGCGCCGCCGAGCACGCACGGAATGTCGAGGCGCCGGGCGACCGCCGCGACGAGTTCGACGTTCTTGCGGGGTTCGACGGTGCCGATCTGCATCACGAAGCGTTCCGGCAGATCGTATTTCGCCCGAACCCGTTCGACATCGGCCGGCGCGGGTGGGCGGGCCCAGTCGGCGGGCGCGAGTTCGGTGACGTGGGCATCCCGTCCGCAGGTCTCGCGGATTCGTTCGGCGGTGAAGTCGGAGACGGCGATCAGCACGTCGGCCCGACGGAGGGTCGAGCGGACGAGTACGGATTCGCCCGCGGCGCGAAACCGGCTCGACGCGGACGGCATGTCGAGCACCGACAGGTCGTGCACGGTCGCGACCGTGGTGGCGGGGCCGGCGACCGGTAGGTCGACGTCGAGACCGTGGAACACGCCGCCCGAGCGGGTGGGGAGTACGCCGAACACCGCCCGTCGGACACCGTCGGCGACGGGACGCTCCACCGGGGTGATCGCCGGGGGCAGTTCGCCGACCGCGTCGGTCTGCACGACTGCGGACAGGGCGGCGCCGTCGACGTGGCCGGGCAGTGCCCTCAGGAGTTCGCGGATGTAGGTCTGGACGCCGCTGCCTCCGGGACGAAGTGCAAGCGCACCGTACGTGATTCGTGTTGTGCCGTCGCGCATCCAGCAGCTCCCAACAGTAACCAGAAGTAGAAGTCGAGCGGGAAGATCTCGAAGTAGGTGGCGACCAGGCAGGCCACCATCGCCGCGACCATCGACGCACTGACACCCAGGACGAGGGCTCCATCCGGGTCGGGCATCCGGCGCGAGTACTGCACGCACCAGATGATCGCGGTCACGATCAGGGCCAGGAACAACCACAACCCGATCGGCCCGAGTTCGATGAGCAGCTTCACGTAGTAGTTGTCCGGCTGGTAGTTCTTCGACAACTGCTGCACGGTACCGCCGGCGCCGGCGGTGATCGTCCGCGTCGTGTCGCCCTGGGCCGCCGACATCGCGTCGGCCGCCGATCCGCTCGACGCCAGGCCGGTCCCGAGCGGGTGCACCCAGATGCTCGCGAAGATCTCACCCCACCCGGAGCCGCGCTGACTCAGGCTGCTCGACGAGAAGAACACCTTGGTGACGTTCGACGGCAGGAACGGCAGCGAGATGACGGCGACGACCCCGACTGCGAGCAGCGGGGTGATGAGGCGGCGGAAGCGAAGGGCCGCAAGCCAGATCACACCGACGATGAGGCCGAGGATCGCCGCCCGCACCACCGACGTGGCCATCGTGATCGCCATGACCGGCCAGCAGACGAGGAACAACCGGTTGCGCCGGCGGGCGGTGTCCGACAGCGCCACTGCTCCGCCGACGAGCAGGGCCAGCGTGACGAAGAGTCCGAAACCGAAGGGCTGATTGAACGTGCTGAACGTCCGGAACAGCGGACCGCTCGTCCGCACCTGCTCGCCGAAGGTGTAGCCGAGTTCGACCAGCCGCGCCGGCCCCAGGAGCTGCTGGCCGATGCCCACGAGGGTGGTGAGCACCCCGAGCGCCATGATGATCGAGACCAGTCGGTCGCGGTCGAGCGTGTCGAACGGCGTCAGCCAGAGCGCGAGGACCACGAAGAGGTAGAAGAAGGTGACCTTGACGCCGTACAGCCCGATGGGGCCGTAGACGTAGAGCGCCGACACGACCCCGAACGCGACCAGCACGGCCGCGGCCGGCCACCACGGCAGCTGCAACGGCGGGTCCGTCCGGTCGGCGGGCCGGACCCGGCGATTGGCCGCGCAGATCAGCGTCAGCGCGAGGACGCCCTCCTTCCACGCCGAGGCGACGCCGGGCAACGGGGCGATGTCGAGGAGACCGTCGAGGGGGGTGAGCGCGGCCAAGACCAGGAGACCGCGTTGCGGACGCCGGTAGATGACGGCGACGAAGGCGACCGCGAGGACGAGGGCGACGAGTGCAGCGACCACGACCGGGAGGTGCGCCACGCCGACCTGCCTTCCACGTGCCCCCGTGGTCTGTTCGAGCCCCCAGACCAACCATGGTGGCATCTCCGGGCTCCGTTTGTCCGGGGCAACACGGACACATGTCGCCCCGGACACGCCGGGAGGCCGCCGGCCGCAGGTCAGTGACCCGAGATGCGACGTGCCCGTCGCGGGCGGGTTCGGTCGGGCCCGGATTCGGTTGTGAGAAGGCGTGGTTGCGGGCGCGGGGGATCCAGGAGTTGCGGCATCCCCTTCACCGGCTGGTGCATCGGGAGCAGGGTGTAGCCGTCTTCCCACGGGAGGTGGCCGTGGTCGTCGGGCCAGACCACCTGCAGTTTCGGGTGGTCGGGGAACAACAGGTTGGCCAGGAGCAGCTCGTCGTGGTCGAGTTGCTCGATGAGTCGGACGGTCACGGCGACCGTCTGCAACGGGATGTCGGACTGCGCGGCGACGAGATCACGCCAGTCCTCCTGGTGGAGCAGGGCGCCCAGTTCGTTCAGCACGTGCGTCGCGGTCAGGGGATCGACGCCGTAGATCGAGAGCTCCGGGATCGAGTGCAGCGAGAGTCCGGAGGTGTAGGAGAATCCGCACTCGGTTCGAGCACCTGCAGGCGGTGCGTCGAACTCGGCGTCCGCCTCGCCGACCGAGGTCACCTGCCAGCCGCAGCGCCGGATGGTCTCGATGGTGGAACGGATGAGCGGATTGGGATGCCACCGGGGCAGACCTCGGATCGCGGCAGCGTGGTCTGACATGGATCGCTCCTTTGTTCGACGGGTGCGAACATCAGAACACGAGGCCCCGACAATTCTCCCGACGCCGCAGCCGGTGAGGCGGGCGTCAGGTGTTCGCCGTGCGTCGGATGCCGAACACGGTGAACAGGGCCGCGCACGTGGCGAAGACGACCAGCAGTGCGAGCCCGATCGTGTAGCTGTGGGTGGTCGCGTCGTAGGTGGCCCCCATGACCATGGGCGGGAAGAAGCCGCCGAGCCCGCCGAGGGCACCCACGATCCCGGTGACCGAACCGACCCGCTCGGCGGGCGCGGCCTGCGCGACCCAGCTGAAGACCGACCCCGAACCGAGTCCCATGCAGACCGCCATCAGGACGAAGTCGAGACCGGCGGGTATCTCGAGGGGCGGCTTGGTGATCATCCACACGGCGAGCACGGCGGCACCGCCACAGGAGATCACGGTGATGATGCGCGGTCCGAAGCGATCGGACAGGACACCGCCGACGGGCCGGGCGATGACGGCCGCGATCGCGAAACCGGCGGTGCGCGTGCCGGCCGCCTGGAGGTCGAAGTCGTAGACGTCCTTGAGGTAGGTCGGCAGGTAGGTGCTGAAGGCGACGAAGCCGCCGAACGCCGCAGCGTAGAGAAAACCGAGCTGCCAGGTGATCGGCAGTTTGGCCGCACCGATCAGTTTGGGGACCACCGAGTCGTGGGACGCGGCCCACCTGGGTGAGTCGCGCATGAACAACCAACAGACCACGGCGACCACCGCGAGCGCGACGGCGATGATGATGTGCGTCGCGATGTATCCGAACCACGACACGAACCGGGGGGTGAAGAAGGCCGACAACGCCGTCCCGCCCATCCCGGCTCCGAAGACGCCGGTCGCGAACCCGCGCCGGGACTTGTCGTACCAGGCGTTCACGAAGGGGATGCCCACGGCGAACGTCGTCCCGCCGACGCCGAGGAAGAAGCCGGCGACGAGCAGCAACGCGTAGCTGTCGAAATGTCCGGCGGCGGCGACCAGCAGGACGAACGGAATGGTGGCGACCAGCAGAACGGTGAACATGAGGCGGCCGCCGAAGCGGTCGGTCAGTGCGCCGGTCAGGATTCGCCCGAGCGAGCCGACCAGGATCGGGATGGCGACGAGGATCGACTTCTGGGTGGCGCTCAGGTCGAGTTGGTCGGTGTAGACGACCCCGAGCGGACCGATGAGGTTCCAGGCCCAGAAGCTGATCGTGAACGCGAGTGTCGCGAGAGCGAGGTTCGTGGTCTGCGCACGCGAGCTGATGGCGGGCGTCGTGGTGTCGGTGCTCATCGATCACGATCCTTCACTCCGACGGGCGCCCACCCCGGCCGATGGGGCTGGTTACCCGGCGCGACACGTCGGTCGCGGCTTCGGTACACGATGTAGGGACGGAAGAGGTAGTGCACCGGCGCGGTGAAGATGTGCACCAGCCGGGTGAAGGGGACCATCGCGAATAGGAGCATCCCGATCAGGATGTGCACGTGGAAACGCAAGGGCGCCGCCGCCATCGCCGTGACGTCCGGTTGCAGCACGAACAGTGAACGGAACCAGGGCGAGACGGTCTCGCGGTAGTTCACGCCGGGCGCGTGCGGGTCGAGCGTGCCGATCAGCGTGATGTAGGTGCCTGCCACCAGCGCCGTGACCAGCACCAGGTACATCGCCTTGTCGTTACGCGTGGTGGCCATGAACACCGGGCCGACGGTCCGCCTGCGGTACACCAGCATCGCGACCCCGACGAGGGTGGCGACGGCCGCCAGGATCCCGAAACCCCCGGCACCCCAGTGGTACAGCGTCTCCGAGACGCCGATGGCCTCCGTCCACGACTCCGGGATCAGCAATCCGATCGCGTGGCCGATGATCACCACGAGCACGCCGTAGTGGAAGAGCGGCGACGCTATCCGCAGGAGGCGGGACTCGTAGAGCTCCGATGACCGCGTCGTCCACCCGAACTTGTCGTAGCGATAGCGCCAGATGGTTCCACCGATGAGCAGTCCTAGCGTCGCGTAGGGCACCACGCCCCACAGGAAGATGTCCACGGGTCACCTCACGCTCGGGTCGGGTTGATCGGCAGCAGGCGGGGGTCGAAGGGTTCCAGGCCCACGGTCTCCGTCGGTGCGGGTGCGCACATCGCGAGCGCCGTGGCCCGGTCGGGTGGGGAGGGACTGGGCAGGGTGGCGCACACCGCCGCCACCGCGCCGGCGTACGGCGACTCCGCGCCGAGCAGGGCGAACCGGATCAATTCCAGTGCTGCACGGTGCTTCTCGAGCAGCTCGACGCCGCGGCCCGGATCGGCCCGCGCGCTGAACTCGAGCACGATCGGCAGATGGTCGGGCAGTTCACCGCGCAGGTCCACGAGAAATCCACTGTCGCGGTAGGCCTGCTTGAACTCGCCCAGCGACGCGCCCCGACGCCGGGTGTCGCCGTCGGACCAGTACGACAGGTAGAGCGTGTGCCGTTTGGACAGGTCGAACACGTCGATGTACTCGCGGCGGAGGGCAATGGGTTCGCCACCGCCGAGGTGATCGACGGTCTGTCGCAGCAATTCTGTCGCGCGGGAGTCGTCCTGTTCGGCGAGGGCGGCCCGCATCAGATCGACGCGGCCGAGGACCTCGTCGTCGGGGTAGCTCAGACACCAGGACGCGATCAACCGTATGACGGTGCCCTCGTCGGTCGCCCGCGAGCGACGCGCGAACAACCGTGGTCCCCTCATCGTGCTTCCTCGTCGGGAGTCGACGGCCCGGGTACGCGTTCGGGGAACAGACCCGGTGGGGCCCCGTTCCCGTCCCAGTTGAGGAGGTTGGTCCGGCCCGCCATCGTGTGATCGCCGGCCGCGGTGTCGGTGGTCTGACGCTGACGCAGCGCATGGAACGTCTCCACCGACACCGGCGCGGGACGACCGCTGGCCTCGCCGAACGGCGACGAGTCGAACATGCCCGGGCCCTCGTCGTAGTCCAGTGAGCAACCCATCTCGTCGAGTTTCTCAGCCTGTTCCAGATGAGCCGTGGGGATCACGTAGCGCTCTTCATATTTCGCGATCGCCATCAGGCGGTACATCTCGTACACCGCCTCCTCGGTCATCCCCACCGCGGCCGGTATTCCGGCGTCGGGTTCACGGCCCAGGGTCACGTCGCGCATGTACGAGCGCATGGCGGCCAAGCGGCGCAACACCGTGTCGATGACGACCGTGTCACCGGCGGTGAACAATTCGGCCAGGTACTCCACCGGAATCCGAAGGGCCTCGATCGCGCCGAACAGCGTTCCCGCGCCCTCGGCGTCGTGACCCTGCTCGGCGAGCAGGTCGACGATCGGCGACAGCGGTGGGACGTACCAGACCATCGGCATCGTGCGGTATTCCGGGTGCAGCGGGAGCGCGACACGGTACTTCTTCGCCAGCGCGTAGACCGGCGATCGGCGCGCGGCCTCGAGCCAGTCGTCCGGGATGCCGTCGCGTCGAGCGGCGGCGATCACGTCGGGATCCTCGGGGTCGAGCATCAGATCGAGTTGCGCCTCATACAGATCGCGATCATCGGGGACCGAGGCGGCCGCCGTCACGGCATCGGCGTCGTAGAGGAAGATGCCCAGGTAGCGAAGCCGGCCGACGCACGTCTCGGAACACACCGTCGGCTGCCCGACCTCGATGCGCGGGTAACACAGCGTGCATTTCTCGGCCTTGCCGGATTTGTGGTTGAAGTAGATCTTCTTGTACGGGCAGCCCGTGATGCACTGCCGCCAGCCGCGGCAGCGGTCCTGGTCGACGAGCACGATGCCGTCCTCGCTGCGTTTGTAGATCGCACCGGAGGGGCACGACGCCATGCATGACGGATTGAGGCAGTGTTCGCAGATCCGCGGCAGATAGAACATGAAGGTCTGCTCGAAGCCGAACTTCACCGCGTCCTCGGACTCGCGCCGGAGCTTTTCGACGATGGGGTCGCGCTCGGCGAGTTCCGGTGCACCGCCGAGGTTGTCGTCCCAGTTCGCCGACCAGGTGACCTTGGTGTCCTTGCCGGTGAGCAGGGACTTGGGACGGGCGACCGGGAAATCGTCGCCGAGCGGGGCGTCGATGAGGGTCTGGTAGTCGTAGGTCCAGGGTTCGTAATAGTCCTCGATGGTCGGCTGGACCGGACTCGCGAACAGGGTCAACAGCTTCCGCACGCGGCCGCCGGCGCGCAGGCGCAGCCTGCCGTTGCGGTTGAGGACCCAGCCGCCCTGCCAGGTCTCCTGGTCGTCGTACCGTCGCGGATACCCCTGTCCGGGACGGGTTTCGACGTTGTTGAACCACACGTACTCGGTGCCGGACCGATTGGTCCACGCCTGCTTGCAGGTCACCGAGCAGGTGTGGCACCCGATGCACTTGTCGAGGTTCATCACCATCCCGACCTGGGCCATGACCCGCATCAGTACGTCACCTCCTGGCTGCGTTTGCGGATGGTCGAGACCATGTCGCGTTGATTGCCGGTCGGTCCGAGATAGTTGAAGGCGTAGGACAACTGGGCGTAACCGCCGATGAGGTGGGTCGGTTTCACCAGCAGCCGCGTCGGCGAGTTGTGGATGCCGCCCCGGCGGCCCGTCGCCTCCGACTTCGGGACGTCGATCGTGCGTTCCTGGGCGTGGTGGACGTAGCAGACCCCGGCCGGCATGCGATGGCTGACGATTGCACGGCACACGAAAACGCCGTTGGCGTTGGTGCATTCGATCCAGTCGTTGTCGGCGACGTCGATCGAGGCGGCGTCCTGGGGACTCAGCCAGGCGATGGGCCCGCCGCGGGAAAGCGACAACATGAATAGGCTGTCCTGATACTCGGAATGGATCGACCACTTGGAATGCGGCGTCAGGTACCGCACCGTGATCTCCCGCGACCCGTCGGCGCCGAGCTTGGGTTCGCCGAACAGGCGGTGCATGTCCAGCGGCGGCCGGTAGATCGGGAGCGACTCGCCCATGTCGATCATCCAGTCGTGGTCCAGATAGAAGTGCATCCGTCCGGTGAGCGTGTGAAACGGCTTGAGCCGCTCGATGTTCACCGTGAACGGGGCGTACCGGCGGCCGCCGGTCTCCGACCCGGACCACTCCGGCGACGTGATCACCGGCACGGGTGCCTTCTGGGTGTCGGCGAAGCGGATGCGCTTCTCCTCCGAACCGCGCGCGAGGTCGTCGAGGCGGAAGCCGACGCGTTGCTGCAGCTGTTCGAAGCCGGCCACCGCGAGTTCGCCGTTCGTGGTCCCCGACAACGTCAGGATCGCCTCGGCGAGTTTCTCGTCGGTGTCGATGGCCGGTCGGCCGTCGCCGGCGCCGCCGAGCATCACGCCGTTGGTTTCGCCGAGTGTGCGTGTTTGTTTCTCGAGCGGGTAGGTCACGTTCTTGACGGTGAAGCCGAGGGTGTCCGCGAGCGGTCCGATGGACGCCAGCTTGTCCGCGATCGCGGTGTAATCCCGTTCCACCACCGTGAAGTTCGGCATGTTCCGGCCTGGCTGTCCGACAACGCCGTCGTGTCGCCAGTCCAGAACCCGGCCGTGCGGTTGTGCAACCTCACCCGGGGTGTCGTGCTGCAGGGGGACGCTGACGAGATCGCGCCGTGTACCGAGGTGGGTGCGTGCCAGGTCCGACAGCTTGCGTGCGAGCCGGTGGAACAGGTCGAAGTCGGACTTCGCCTCCCACGGCGGGTCGATCGCCGGCGTGAACGCGTGGACGAACGGGTGCATGTCCGTCGAGGACAGGTCGTGCTTCTCGTACCAGGTCGCAGCAGGCAGAACGATGTCCGACAGCAGCGTGGTCGAGGTCATCCGGAAATCCGCCGACAGCAGCAGGTCGAGCTTCCCCTCCGGAATGTCGTCGTGCCAACGGATCTCGGCAGGCCTCGGGGTCTCGGGTTTCTCGGCGCCGAGTACGTTGTGGTGGGTGCCGAGCAGGGTCCGGAGGAAGTACTCGTTGCCCTTCGCCGACGAACCGAGCAGGTTGGATCGCCACAGCACGAGGGTCCGGGGCCAGTTCTCCGGTGCGTCGACGTCGGTGATCGCGGGTGTCAGTTCGCCGTTCTGCAGACGCTCGGCGACGTAGGACGCCGGATCGGCGGCGTCACCGCGGTCGACCGCAGCGGTAGCCTCGTCGGCGACGTCGAGAGGGTTGGTGGAGAACTGGGGATAGAAGGGCATCCAGCCGAGCCGCGCCGACTGGGCGATGGCGTCGGCGGTGTGCTCGTGGTCCATCGTGCCGCGCGACAGCGGAGAGGCGAGTGAGGATGTCGAGTATCCGTCGTTGCGCCATTGCCCGGTGTGCATGTACCAGTACGAGGTCCCGGTCATCGTCCGCGGCGGGCGCGTCCAGTCCAGCGCGTTCGCCAGCGAGATCCAGCCCGTGATCGGACGACACTTCTCCTGCCCGACGTAGTGCGCCCAACCGCCGCCGTTGCGGCCCATGCATCCGGTGAGGATGAGCAGGGACAGGATCGCCCGATAGGTCGCGTCACCGTGAAACCACTGGCAGATCCCGGCGCCCATGATGATCATCGAGCGGCCGCCGGATTCTTCGGCGTTGGCGGCGAATTCGCGCGCGACGCGAATCGCCGCCGCGGCCGGCACGCCGGTGATCTCGGCCTGCCACGCCGGTGTGTACGGCGCCGATGCGTCGTCGTAGCCGGTGGGCCACTCGCCGGGGAGCCCGTCCCGGGTGACGCCGTACTGCGCGAGCATCAGGTCGAAGACGGTCGTGACGAGCCGTCCCCCGATCCGCCGCGCGGGGACACCTCGGCGGACCACGGCGCCGCTGCCGTCGGGGGCATCGAAGACCGGGAACGCGACTTCGACGAATTCGGCCGCATCGCTCATGAGTGACAGCGCGGGTTGCGCGTCGTCGAGATCGAGATTCCATCGCCCCGCACCGGAGTCGGCGTACCGGAACCCCATTGAGCCGTTGGGCACCACCGGCTCATCGCGTGCCTCGTCCCAGCACACCGTCTTCCAGACGTCCTCGGAGGCAACAACTTCCGCGCCGGGCAACTCGTCGGCGGTCACGAACTTCCCGGGAACGAATTTCCCGGGTACGTCGGTGCCGGTCGAGTCGCCGTCCGGTCCGCCCGGTTCCTCGTCCAAGTGGATCAGGAACGGGAGGTCGGTGTAGCGGCGCGCGTAGTCGTCGAAGAAACGGGTCGAGCGCCGGACGAAGAACTCGGTGAGGATGACGTGTCCCATCGCCATCGCGAGCGCCCCGTCGGTGCCGGCCTGCGCGGGCAGCCATTCGTCGGCGAACTTGGTGTTGTCGGCGTAGTCGGGGCTGACCGAGACCACCTTGGTGCCGCGGTAGCGCACCTCGGCCATCCAGTGCGCGTCCGGGGTCCGCGTCACCGGGACGTTGGAACCCCACATCATCAGGTACGTCGCGTCCCACCAGTCCCCGGACTCCGGGACGTCGGTCTGGTCGCCGAACACCTGGGGACTGGCAACCGGCAGATCGGCGTACCAGTCGTAGAACGAGGTCATCACCCCGCCGATCAGCTGGATGAACCGGGTGCCGACGCAGTGGCTGACCATCGACATGGCCGGGATCGGGGAGAAACCCGCGCACCGGTCCGGGCCGTGGGTCTTGATCGTGTGGACGTGCGCTGCCGCGGCCATCTCGACGGCCTCGTCCCAGGAGACGCGAACGAGCCCGCCCTTGCCCCGTGCGCGCTGGTAGGAGCGTCGGCGCAGCGGGTCGCCGACGATGTCGGCCCACGCCAGCACGGGATCGCCCAGCCGGCGCTTCGCCTCGCGGAACATCTCCACCAGCACGCCCCGGGCGTACGGGTGTCGGACCCGGGTGGGGGAGTAGGTGTACCAGGAGAAGGCCGCGCCCCGCGGGCATCCGCGGGGTTCGTACTCGGGCCGGTCCGGGCCCACCGAGGGGTAGTCGGTCTCCTGGGTCTCCCAGGTGATGATCCCGTCTTTGACGTAGACCTTCCACGAGCAGGAGCCCGTGCAGTTCACGCCGTGTGTCGAGCGCACGATCTTGTCGTGGCTCCACCGATCCCGGTAGAACACGTCACCAGCGCGGCCGCCGTCCCGGAAGACGACCCGACGATCGTCGGTCTCGTCCCACTTGGTGAAGAATCTGCCGATGTCCAGCAGCGCGGTGGCTGCAGAACCCTGTACATCTTCTGACCGGGCCATGAGCGACACCCTACGGAGGGTCGGCCATTGTTTTTTCCCGAATCGCGAAGTCGATCAGATATGCCGAAATCGTTTGTGAGAAATACACCCGCCGGTCATTCGGGAAACAATTGTGGTCGCTTCGGTCAACGCGTGGCAACCGTCAACAGGATCGCCGAGTCCTCTTGTGCGGTCAGGCCGTGACGCGTCGACGGAATGGTCACCAGGTCGCCGGTGGCGCCCTCCCACCGGCCGGCCGGGTCGCCGTCCGCCGAGGTCAGGACGACATGCCCGCGCAGGACCTGCAGCGTGGCCTCGGTGGGACTGTCGTGATCCGACAGTGCCGCGCCCGCGACCAGTGCGATCACCGTTTGTCGAAGGTGGCGAGAAGAGTTGCCGTGCAACGTATGAGAGGCCCGCCGGCTCGATGCTTCGCGGGCCGAGGACAGGAGCTCGTCGACGAGCTCGGGCAGATGAGTCGAATCCACGTGTTCCACCATGACATCGCGGCGCGGCGACGAGGTGATGTTCGGTGGATCGAGGCCAGTTCGTTGTTCCGCTGTCGACCGACGCGGTGATCCTGCCGCCTGGAATAGGCCACACAATCGTTGCGAAAACACCCGGTGATGACGGGCTCGCACCCATGCGAGTCGGGCGATGAGACGGTTTCGGAAAATGGTTCCGCGAAATGGTTTGAGAATCGAACTGTCGATTCCGGACAGAACCGATCGACCGTCGGATGGCTTCGGGTCCGCGCGCCGAACTGGGGTCAGCCGAGCCGCATCCGGAGCAGACGATCGTCGCCGCCGGCCGGCCGGCCGCGTCCGTCGGTGTTGCTCGTGCCGAACCACAGTGAGCCGTCGGGCGCGGCGGCCACGACGCGCAGCCGCCCGAACTCGTCGGCGTACCTGCTCACCGGCTCGCCGGCGGCCGACTCCGTGAGCGGTATCTCCCACAGCCGCCGGCCGCGGAGCGCGGCCATGTAGGCGCGGTCGCCGATGATCGCCAGCCCGGCCGGGGACGCCTCCTGCGTGGTCCAGGTGGCGGCCGGCGCGACGAACCGCGGATCATCGGAATCGCCTTCGACCTCCGGCCACCCGTAGTTGCCACCCGGTCGGATCAGATTGAGCTCATCGCGACGGTTCTGTCCGAACTCACTGGCCCACAGCCGGCCTGCGCCGTCGAAGGCCAGGCCCTCGACGTTGCGGTGCCCGTACGAGTGGACCTCGTTGCCGAACGGGTTGCCCGGCCACGGGCGGCCATCCCGGTCCACCCGCAGGATCTTGCCGTTCAACGCGGTGACGTCCTGGGCGACCTCGGGTACGGCGGCATCGCCGACCGCGACGAACAGGCTTCCGTCCGAACCGAAGGCGAGGGCGCCGCCGTGATGGTTGTAGGCCGCGTCGAGTCCGGTGATCAGCGGTCGGGGACGGGTGAGCCGGTCGCCGTCGAAGTCCAGGCGCACCAGCCGGTTGTCGGTGGCGGTCGTGTAGTAGACGAACACCGCGCTCTCGTCGCCCGGGGCCACCGCGATGCCCTGCAACCCGCCTTCGCCGCGCGGAGCGGCGTCAGCGAACTCGCCGACGGTCCGGACCTCGCCCCCAGGGGACACCCGCACGACCGTGGCGTCGTCACGCTGGGTGACGAGGGCATCGCCGTCACCGAGGAAGGCCAGCGCCCACGGCACGTTCAGCCCGGATGCGACGGTCTCGACCGACGCGGCGTCCGCGGACGTGCCCGTCGGACCCGAGCCGGATCGATCCCGCGTCGGCGGATCGTCGGTGGCGCACCCGGTCACCAGCGACGTACCGGTGATGCCGAGCAGCCCGGCCCCGAGCAGGCCCGTTTTGAGGAGTTTGCGTCGATCCATACCCTCGATGGTGCCTGATGGTCGCCACTGCCGACCGGTGCCGATTTGGGTCTACGCTGCGGATTCCCTACACTAGACCGGTTGCCTGTGCACCTCAGGTGTCCGGGACACAACTGAATAGTCTCCGGTGCCGGCGAAAAGCCAAGGGCATCGGCGGCGAGAACCTTCAGAAACAACTATCCACTTCGTGGAAGGCCCACCGCAGGTCACCGGGATTTTCCGGCCACCGGCGCTGTATGGGAACCGCTACGAGAAAGGTTGACGGTCACCCATGACCATGACTGACCCGATCGCAGACTTCTTGACGCGTCTGCGTAACGCCAACTCGGCGTACCACGACGAGGTGACACTGCCCTCGTCGAAGATCAAGGTGAACATCGCCGAGATCCTCAAGCGCGAGGGCTACATCACCGACTACCGCACCGAAGACGCGGAGGTCGGAAAGAACCTCGTCGTCTCCCTGAAGTACGGCCCGAGTCGCGAGCGCTCCATCGCCGGTCTGCGCCGCGTCTCCAAGCCCGGCCTCCGGGTCTATGCAAAGTCCACCAACCTGCCCAAGGTTCTGGGCGGCCTCGGCGTGGCCATCATCTCCACGTCGTCGGGCCTGCTCACCGATCGCCAGGCAGCCAACCAGGGCGTGGGCGGCGAAGTCCTCGCCTACGTCTGGTAGGGGAGGTAACAACACATGTCGCGTATCGGAAAGAACCCCATCGAGATCCCCGCGGGCGTGGACGTCACCATCGACGGCCAGAACGTCACCGTGAAGGGCCCCAAGGGTGAGCTCTCGCTCACCGTCTCCGAGCCCATCTCGGTCGCCAAGGAGGACAACTCCATCGTCGTGACCCGCCCCAACGACGAGCGTCGCAGCCGCGCGCTGCACGGCCTGAGCCGTTCGCTCGTGAACAACCTCGTCGTGGGCGTCACGCAGGGCTACACCAAGAAGATGGAGATCTTCGGTGTCGGTTACCGCGTGCAGGCCAAGGGCAGCGACCTCGAGTTCGCGCTCGGTTACAGCCATCCCGTGCCGATCGAGGCCCCGGCGGGCATCACGTTCGCCGTGGAGTCCCCGACGAAGTTCTCGGTCTCGGGTATCGACAAGCAGCAAGTCGGCGAGATCTCGGCGGTCATCCGCCGCCTGCGTCGTCCGGACCCCTACAAGGGCAAGGGCATTCGCTACGAGGGTGAGCAGATCCGTCGCAAGGTCGGAAAGACGGGTAAGTAAGCCATGAGTGATTCAGCTACCAAGACAGTGCGCAAGCCGATCGGCAAGGACGTCTCGACGCGTCGTCGCAAGGCGACCGGCAACCGTCACTTCCGCCTCCGCAAGAAGGTCAGCGGAACCCCGGCCCGTCCGCGTCTCGCGGTCAAGCGCAGCTCGCGCCACATCCACGTCCAGTTGATCGACGACCTGGCCGGCAAGACGCTGGCCGCGGCATCGACGATCGAGGCCGATGTGCGTGCGGCCGGCGGCGACAAGTCCGCGCAGGCCCGCAAGGTCGGCGAGCTCATCGCCGCCCGCGCCAAGGCTGCCGGCGTCGACGCCGTCGTGTTCGACCGTGGCGGCAAGGACTACCACGGCCGGATCGCCGCGCTCGCCGACGCCGCCCGCGAGGGAGGCCTGAGCTTCTGATGACCATCTCGAACAGCTACACCCACATGACCGGAGGGAACCTCTGATGCCCGGACGTCAGCGTGACGGCGGAAACGGACCCGCCGGTAACGACAACAACCAGAACAACCAGGGCGGCGGCAACGACCGTCGCGGCGGTGGCCGCGGCGACCGTCGCGATCGTGGCGGCCGCGACCAGGACCGCAACCAGCTCGAGCGCGTGGTGACCATCAACCGCGTCTCGAAGGTGGTCAAGGGTGGACGTCGTTTCTCGTTCACCGCTCTCGTGGTCGTCGGCGACGGCCAGGGCATGGTCGGCGTCGGCTACGGCAAGGCCAAGGAAGTCCCGGCCGCGATCCAGAAGGGTGTCGAGGAAGCTCGCAAGAACTTCTTCCGCGTGCCCCTGATCGCCGGCACCGTGACCCACCCGGTCCAGGGTGAGGCCGCCGCCGGTGTCGTCATGCTCCGCCCGGCCAGCCCCGGTACCGGTGTGATCGCCGGTGGCGCGGTGCGTGCCGTGCTCGAGTGCGCGGGCGTCCACGACGTCCTCGCCAAGAGCCTCGGCTCGGACAACGCCATCAACGTCGTGCACGCCACCGTCGCGGCACTCAAGATGCTGCAGCGTCCCGAAGAGGTCGCGGCCCGCCGCGGTCTGCCGATCGAGGATGTCGCTCCGGCCGGTATGCTCCGCGCTCGCGCAGGACAGGGGGTCTGATCATGGCTCAGCTGAAGATCACTCAGGTCAAGGGCACCATCGGTACCAAGAGCAACCAGCGTGACAGCCTGCGGACCCTCGGACTCAAGGGCATCCGCCAGACCGTCACCCGCGAGGACACGCCGATCAACCGCGGCCTCATCAACGCGGTTCGTCACCTCGTGACAGTCGAAGAGGTTCAAGCATGACCATCAAACTCCATCACCTTCGCCCCGCTCCGGGGTCGAAGACCGACAAGACCCGCGTGGGTCGTGGTGAGGGGTCCAAGGGTAAGACCGCCGGTCGCGGCACCAAGGGCACCAAGGCACGCAAGAACGTGCCCGCCGGCTTCGAGGGTGGCCAGATGCCGATCCACATGCGGCTGCCGAAGCTCAAGGGCTTCACCAACCGCAACCGGATCGAGTACCAGGTCGTCAACGTCGGCGACATCGCCCGCCTGTTCCCGCAGGGCGGCACCATCGGCGTCGACGAGCTCGTCGCGGCCGGGGCCGTTCGCAAGAACAAGCTGGTGAAGGTTCTCGGCGACGGTGACCTGTCGGTCAAGGTCGACATCACCGCCGACAAGTTCACCGCCTCCGCCAAGGAGAAGATCGCCGCTGCCGGTGGCAGCGTCACCGAACTCTGACGGACACACACCGCGGTCGGGCGGCAGCATCGCTGCCGCCCGACCGGGGCGTTTCGGTGTGACTGTTAGAGTCTCAGAGGTTGTCCTGCCGGACACGCCCAAGACTGCCGCATCCCGAAAGATCATCGTCGATTGCCGAGCACACGGGGGTCGGGTCGCACCGACCCGGAACGTAGACCTCGCGTGGTCGTTACTAGGAGGAGTTAGTGCTTTCCCCCCTCTTCGCGGCCATTCGGACGCCGGATCTGAGGAAGAAGATCCTCTTCGTTCTCGGCATCATCATCCTGTATCGGCTGGGAGCGACCGTCCCGTCGCCGGGTGTCGACTACCAGGCCGTGCAGGCGTGTCTCGACGAGGTCTCGTCCGGTGAGTCGAGCTCGGTCTACTCCCTGATCAACCTGTTCTCCGGCGGCGCGCTGCTGCAGCTGTCGGTGTTCGCGATCGGCATCATGCCGTACATCACGGCGGCCATCATCGTGCAGCTGCTGACCGTGGTCATCCCGCGCTTCGAGCAACTCCGCAAGGAGGGCCAGGCCGGCCAGGCCAAGATGACGCAGTACACGCGCTACCTGGCCGTGGCCCTCGCGCTCCTGCAGTCGACGGGCATCGTGGCCCTCGCCGATCGTGGCCAGCTCCTTCCGCAGTCCTGTGCGCAGAGCGGCGAAGTCCTCAACGACCAGAGCATCTTCGGTCTCTCGATCATCGTGCTCGTCATGACCGCCGGCGCCTGTGTCGTCATGTGGTTCGGTGAGCTCATCACCGAGCGCGGCATCGGCAACGGCATGTCGCTGCTGATCTTCGCCGGTATCGCCGCGCGTATCCCCGCCGAAGGTCGCACCATCCTCAACAGCCGTGGCGGACTCGTCTTCGCCCTGGTCTGTGTCGCCGCGCTGATCATCGTCGCCGGCGTCGTGTTCATCGAGCAGGGTCAGCGCCGCATCCCGGTGCAGTACGCGAAGCGCATGGTGGGCCGCAAGATGTACGGCGGGTCGTCGACCTACCTGCCGCTGAAGGTCAACCAGGCCGGCGTCATCCCGGTGATCTTCGCCTCGTCGCTGCTGTATCTGCCGCAGCTGATCGTCGAACTCACGCGCAATCCCGATGGGACACAGTCGACCTGGCAGGAATACGTCACCAGGTATCTGACCGATCCGAGCAACGGCGTCTACATCGCCGTCTACTTCCTGATGATCATCTTCTTCACGTACTTCTACGTGGCGGTGACGTTCAATCCGGAGGAGCGCGCCGACGAGATGAAGAAGTACGGTGGATTCATCCCGGGCATCCGTCCGGGAGCGCCCACGGCCGAGTACCTCGGGTATGTGCTCAGTCGTATCACTCTGCCGGGCTCGATCTACCTCGGTATCATCGCGGTACTCCCGAACCTGTTCCTCGAGATCGGTAACAGCGGCAACGTCCAGAACCTGCCGTTCGGTGGTACGGCCGTACTGATCATGGTCGGCGTGGGTCTGGACACGATGAAGCAGATCAACAGTCAGTTGATGCAACGCAAGTACGAAGGATTCCTGAAGTGAGACTTGTCATTCTCGGCCCGCCCGGAGCAGGTAAAGGCACCCAGGCGGAGCTTTTGAGCGAAGCGCTCGGGATCCCCCACATCTCGACCGGTGACCTCTTCCGCGCCAACATCTCCCAGGGCACCGCCGTGGGTGTGGAGGCCAAGAAGTACCTCGACGCCGGCAACCTCGTCCCGTCCGAGATCACGGTGGACATGGTCCGCGCCCGCGTCGGCGAGCCGGATGCGTCGAAGGGTTTCATCCTCGACGGTTTCCCGCGCTCGACCGAGCAGGCCGACGCGCTGAACGACATCCTGGCGAATCTCGACGCCTCGCTCGACGCCGTGCTCTCGTTCGTCGTCGACACCGACGTCGTCGTGGAGCGCATGCTGGCGCGTGGCCGCGCCGACGACACCGAAGAGGTCATCCGCAACCGGATGGACGTCTACACCCGGGAGACCGCGCCGCTGCTCGCGTACTACGGCGACCAGGTCAAGACGATCGACGCGGTCGGTGACATCCAGGGCGTCCACCAGCGCGTCCTGAGCGCGCTCGGCGCCGGCGTCTCCTGACCCCGCTGCGTTCTGACCGCACAGTCTCCGACAACCGAGGAATCGCTGTAGGGCATGGGTTTTCGTAAGCGCAAGCGCGTCGTCCCCTTCCGCAGTGCGGGCGAGCTCGATGCCATGGCCGCGGCGGGCGCGGTTGTCGGGGCCGCGCTCGTCGCGGTGCGCGATGCGGCGAAGCCGGGGGTCAGCACCCTCGATCTCGACGAGGTCGCCGAATCCGTGATCCGGGGGGCCGGGGCGGTGCCCTCGTTCAAGGGCTACCACGGCTTTCCCGGATCCATCTGCAGCTCGGTGAACGACGTCGTCGTCCACGGCATCCCGTCCGCGGACGTCGTTCTCGCCGACGGCGATCTGGTGTCGATCGATTGCGGCGCCATCCTCGACGGCTGGCACGGGGACTCGGCCTGGACCTTCGGGGTCGGGGAACTGTCCACCGCCGACGAGGAACTCTCCGAGGCGACGCGGCTGTCGATGGAGGCGGGGATCGCGGCCATGGTCGACGGCGCTCGCCTCACCGACATCTCCCACGCCATCGAACTCGGTACGCGCGCCGCGGAGAAGAAGTTCGGCCGGCCCTTCGGCATCGTCGACGGTTACGGCGGACACGGCATCGGCCGCGAGATGCACATGGAACCGTTCCTGGCGAACGAGGGTGAACCCGGCAAGGGGCCGACGCTCGTGATCGGCTCCACCCTGGCCATCGAGCCGATGCTGACGCTGGGCACAACGGACACCACCGTCCTCGACGACGATTGGACAGTCGTCACCGACGACGGGTCGCGTTCCGCCCATTGGGAACATACCGTCGCGGTGACCGCCGACGGACCCCGCATCCTCACCCCGCGCCCGGTCTGACTCCACGCCAGTGCGGGATTCGTACCGGGAACCGATACGAATCGCGCACTGTGCGAATGGTGGGTTCCAGCGTCCGGCGCGTGACCGATCAACCAGATGACCGTGTGCGGCGGGTCGTGTCGTCGTACCGTTGACCATGCATTCCGACGTCTCCTGGCTCACCGTCGTGCGGCGGCTTCCGTTCACCGTCGCCCTCGCGGCGGCCCTGCTGATCGTCGGCGCGACGACCGGATCGCTGTGGGGTAGGGCGAACGACAAGTCGTGGTATCACGAGGTGGCCTTCGGGCTTCCCGCCCTTCGGGAGGGCAAGTGGTGGACGCCGGCCAGTTCCGCGTTCGTCGAACCCGGACCCTGGCTGTACCTGCTGGCGCTGGTGGCGGTCGTCGTCGGAATGGGTTGGGCCGAGTGGCAGTTGGGCACCGTGAAAGCCGTTCTGGTCGGTGTGGGCGGCCACTTGATCGCATCCCTGCTGACGGTGTTGCTGCTGTGGTTGCTGTCCTCCGAGGTGACGTCGTGGCGGTGGGCGGAGCAACTCGCCGAGTCGCGCGCCACCGGGGTGGGGGCGTTGGTGGTCTCGGCGGTCGCGGTGGCCTCGGCGACAGTGCGTTCGCCCTGGCGGCTACGTGTGCGGGTCCTGTTGGGCGCCATCGTTTCGGTCGCGTTCCTGTTCGAGGGGACCCTCGCCTCGGTCGAGTACGTCCTCGCCGCGATCGTCATGCTGATCGTGGGGGAGAAGTTCTTCGCCACCAACGAACACGGTTGGGTGCCGCGTACCCGGCGTGAGGTCCGCATGCTGGGTTGCGCTGCCCTGCTGATTATCGCGGGCGCGAACCTCCTGGTGTTCCTGTTCCCGGGCAGCGGGCCGCTCGGGCCGACCGACTCCGGGGACGACTCGGTGTTCACGATGCTCATCGGCCTCGCCGTCAACGTGCTCATCGCCGATCAACTCCGGCGGGGAAAGCGGTGGGCGTGGTGGGTAGCCGTCGTCCTCGGTGCGCTCAACGTCATCGCGACCCTCCTGGCGGTGATCCTGGTGGTCTTCACCGACGTGTCATCGGAAGGTGCGGTGACACTCGGAACCACACTCCTGTGGGTCATGGTCCTGGCCATTCTCATACCGGGCCGTTTCGCCTTCGCAGTGCCGTGGCGCGTTCGGCAGGTCGGTGCGTCCGGTTCGGACGACGATCCGGTCGGCCGCGTCAAGGAACTGCTGCGGGTGCACGGCGGCGGCACGATGTCGTGGATGACGACCTGGCCGGGCAACAGCTACCAGTTCACCGGCGCTGCGGGCGATCTCGACGACCAGTCCGTCGTGACCTACCGAAAGCACGTCGGGACCATGGTGGCCCTGGCCGACCCGGTGTGCGCACCCGAGCGGTTGGCCGACGCCGTCGACGCCTTCGTCGACCTCGCGGAGAGCGCCGGCGCGACTCCGTGCTGGTTCTCGATCGGCTCGGCGACCTCGGAGATCGTCACCGGACGCGGATGGCTCAGTGTGCAGATCGCCGAGGACACGATCGTCGACCTGTCGGGTCTGGAGTTCAAGGGCAAGCCTTGGCAGCACGTGCGATCGGCGATGAACAAGGCCACCAAGCAGGACATCTCGATGCGGATGGTCTCGCTGGCCGACGAGTCGTTCGCCGTCAAGACCCAGGTGCGCGCGATCTCGGAGGAGTGGGTGGGGGACAAGGGCCTTCCCGAGATGGGGTTCACCCTGGGCAGTGTCGAGGAGGCGATGGACCCCGCGGTCCGGGTGGCACTCGCGGTGGATCCGACGGGCAACGTGCACGGCGTGCTCTCGTGGCTACCGGTGTACGCGCCGGGTGGCGACGTCGCGGGATGGACGCTCGACATCATGCGACGCCGTACGGACGGGTTCGGGCCGGTCGTCGAGTATCTCATCGCCTCGTCGGCAGTCGCCTTCAAAGACGAGGGTGCGCAGTTCATCTCGCTGTCCGGAGCGCCGCTGGCGCGAACGGGCGACTTCGACGCCGACCCGCTCGACAAACTGCTCGACACGCTGGGCGCCGCGCTCGAGCCCTATTACGGATTTCGCTCGCTGCACACCTTCAAGAAGAAGTTCAATCCCCGCTACGAGCCCGTCTACCTGGCGTTCCGCGACGAATCCGACCTTCCGCGTATCGGTGTGGCCATCTCCAGGGCGTACCTGCCGGATGCCACTACCGGCCAGCTGATCCGGCTGGCGGCGTCACGAGGGGACTGACCCGCCCGCCCCGGCTGTGAAGGCATCGTTCACGGAAATCGCCGCCTGAGTTCACCATCCGGTCGTCTCCTACGGCGAGACTTCGCCAGTGTCATCGGTCGACGAACATGTGCTGCCCGCAACGGGGCGGCGTCCCTGGCGAAGCTATGGGCTGTTCCTCCTGCTCGTCGTGCCGAACCTCGTCCTCCTCGGCGTGTTCACGTATCGACCGCTCGTCGAGAACATCCGGATGTCTTTCTACGACTGGAACATCGCCGAGGCGGGAGCGACGTTCGTCGGGATCGACAACTACGTCGAATGGTTCACCCGTGCCGATACCCGGGTGATCGTCGCCAACACCGTCATCTTCACGGTTGCCGCTGTCGTCGGCAGCATGGTCATCGGCCTGGCGCTCGCACTGTTGCTCGACCGTAAACTGCGCGGCCGACATCTGGTGCGGTCGGCAGCTTTTGCTCCGTTCGTGCTGTCCGGGGCGGCGGTCGGCATCGCCTTCCAGTTCGTCTTCGACCCCAGTTTCGGCCTCGTCAACGACGTGATGGTGCGCCTCGGACTGGGCTCTGCGCCTGACTTCTACCAGCAGCCGTCGTGGGCACTGTTCATGATCACGGTGACCTACATCTGGAAGAACCTCGGTTACGCGTTCGTCATCTATCTGGCTGCGCTGCAGGGTAAACGGACCGATCTGGACGAAGCGGCCGCGATCGACGGGGCCGAATGGTGGACCTACTTCCGCAAGGTGCTGTTGCCGCAACTGCGGCCGATGACGTTCTTCCTGTCGATCACCGTGCTGCTCAACTCGTTACAGGTGTTCGACATCATCAACGTGATGACCCGGGGCGGCCCGTTGGGCAATGGCACCACCACGATGGTCTACCAGGTTTACGAGGAGAGTTTCGTCAACTTCCGTGCCGGCTACGGCGCCACCGTCGCGACAGTCATGTTCGTCGTCCTGCTGGCCATCACGGTGATCCAGGTGCGCATGATGGACAGGGGAGCGCGATGAGGCCCGTCACCACGAGTCCGGTGTCCAGACGGGTTGCCGAGCCGGGCCACACAGACGAGTCCGGACATCCGCCGGCGGGTCCCGGGCAGAAGCGACGGCGCCCCGACGGTGAGGCGATGACGCCGCCCACCCGCCGACGACTGGCCGACGCGTGCGGGTACGCGGCGATGACGGTGGTGCTGGTGATCATCGCGCTGCCGGTGGTGTGGATCCTGTTGGCCTCGTTCAAGGATCGCACCGAGATCTACGTGCAACCGGCCGTGTGGTGGCCGTCGACGTGGCGTCCCGAGAACTACGTCGAGGCCACGACGTCGGTACCGTTCTGGAGCTACCTGCGCAACTCGGTCATCGTGACCTCGATCCTCGGCGTGGCCAAGTTCGTGCTGGGCGTGCTGAGTGCGTACGGACTGGTGTTCCTGCGGTTCCCGGGCAAAAACATCGTGTTCGTCGTCATCATCGCCGCGCTCATGGTGCCCAACCAGATCACCGTCATCACCAACTACGCCCTGGTGGCCCAACTGGGACTGCGGAACACCTTCATCGGCATCATCCTGCCGCTCGCCGGTGTCGCATTCGGGACCTTCCTGATGCGCAACCACTTCCTGTCCATCCCGCCCGAGATCATCGAGGCGGCGCGGATGGACGGGGCAGGTCACTTCCGCCTGCTCACCAGAGTGGTGCTGCCGCTGTCGATCCCGACGATGGTCGCCTTCGCGACGATCACCCTCGTCAACGAGTGGAACGAGTACCTGTGGCCGTTCCTGATGGCCGACGACGCCTCGGTCGCCACGCTACCCGTGGGATTGACCCTCCTGCAGAACAGCGACGGTCTCACCAACTGGGGCCCGGTCATGGCGGCAACCGTGCTCGCGATGGTGCCGATGCTCGTCCTCTTCCTGGCCCTGCAACGGCACATGATCAAGGGTCTGACCTCCGGGGCCGTCAAGGGCTGACCGGCCGGCACCCCACCAGCCAGAACACCTGGCACGAGAACGCCCAGCACGAGAACCACTGACACACAGATGATCAAGAAGGAGACGACAGATGATGAACATGTCCCGGCGCGGGTTCCTCGCCGCGTCCGCGACGGCCGCGGCCGGTGCTCTGGTGGCCGCATGCGCCGGAACCTCGGGTGACGGCGGCTCGTCGTCGGGCGACGCCTCGAAGCTGAGCTTCTGGTCGAATCACCCCGGCAAATCCATCGAGGTCGAACGAGAACTCATCTCTCGGTTCGAGGCGGCCAACCCGGGCATCACCGTGCAGCTCGTCGACGCCGGCAAGAACTACGAGGAGGCGGCGCAGAAGTTCAACGCCGCGCTGTCCGGCGGTGCCGTGCCCGACATCATGATCCTGTCCGACGTCTGGTGGTTCAACTTCGCGCTCATCGGCGCGATCAGCCCCCTCGACGACCTCTTCGGCCCTGCGAACGTGAACACCGCCGACTACGTCGATTCGCTTGTCGGCGACTACAAGTGGAACAACCAGACGTGGGCGTTGCCGTACGCGCGGTCGACTCCGCTGTTCTACTACAACAAAGACGTGTGGCGCCGGGCCGGCCTGCCCGACCGCGGCCCGCAGACCTGGGACGAGTTCGACGACTGGGGCCCGCGGATCCAGACCGTGGTCGGCGGCGACAAGCGCGCGCACGGCTGGGGCAACGCGACCGACTACCTCGGATGGACCTTCCAGGGGCCGACCTGGACATTCGGCGGCGCCTACTCGAACGACTGGGAGCTGAAGTTCACCGATCCGAAGACCGTTGCGGCCGCGCAATATCTGAGCGAGTCGATCAACACGAAGCGGTACGCGAAGATCTCCAACGACATCGCCGGCGACTTCAGCGCCGGCATCATCGCCTCGACCATCGCCTCGACCGGCGATCTGTCGGGCATCACGGAGAACGCCGCCTTCGACTTCGGTACCGCCTTCCTGCCCGCGCCGCAGGGGGTCTCGGGTTGCCCGACGGGCGGTGCCGGTCTCGCGGTCCCGGCCAAACTGTCCGACGAGCGCAAGGTCAACGCGCTGAAGTTCATCGAGTTCATCACCAACACCGAGAACACCGCCTACTTCTCGCAGAATGTCGGCTACATGCCGGTGCGCAAATCCGCGCAGGACGACCCGTCGATGGTCGCGTTCCTGGAGAAGAACCCGAACTTCGCCACCGCCATCGAGCAGCTTCCGCGGACACAACCGCAGAACAACGCGCGGGTCTTCGTCCCCGGCGGCGACAAGATCATCGGCACCGGTTACGAGCGCATCGGCCTGCAGAACGCCGATGTCGCCGCGACCCTCGCCGACACCCAGCGCCAGATCGCGCAGATCTACGAGGCGCAGATCGCGCCGAAGCTCCCGTCATGACGGGCGACGTGGCGGGGCCGGTCGTGGGCCGGCGACGAGGGGGCCGGTCGTGGCATCGGTGACCTTCGACGGCGCGACCCGGCGCTTCGCCGACGGCCAGAAACCCGCCGTCGACTCGCTCGACCTGGCCGTCGACGACGGCGAGTTCATGGTGCTCGTGGGACCGTCGGGATGCGGCAAGTCCACGAGCCTGCGGATGGTCGCGGGTCTGGAGTCGGTCGAATCCGGTGCGATCCTGATCGACGACGTCGACGTCGTCGGGATGGCGCCGAAGGCCAGGGACGTGGCGATGGTCTTCCAGAACTACGCCCTGTACCCGAACATGACGGTCGCCGACAACATGGGCTTCGCGCTCCGCAATGCCGGGATGAGCAAGTCCGACACCGCGGCCCGGGTCGGTGAGGTGGCCGAGATGCTCGAGCTCACCCCGCTTCTCGGTCGCAAGCCGGCGAAGCTGTCCGGCGGGCAACGGCAGCGGGTGGCGATGGGGCGGGCGATCGTGCGGCGTCCCAAGGTCTTCTGCATGGATGAGCCGCTGTCGAACCTCGACGCCAAGTTGCGGGTGAGCACGCGTGCCCAGATCGCGGCCATGCAGCGGGAACTCGGCATCACGACGCTCTATGTGACCCACGACCAGGTCGAGGCGATGACCATGGGACACCGGGTCGCGGTGCTCGATCACGGTGTGCTGCAACAGGTCGGGAGTCCGCGCGAGATCTACTCACGGCCCGCGAACCTGTTCGTGGCGTCGTTCATGGGCTCACCGCAGATGTGTCTGATCGACGCCCGGGTGGACGCAGGCATCGTACGCCTCGGTGGCGCCGAGGTCCGGGTTCCGCCGTCGGTGCTGTCGTCGGCGTCCGCGGGCGACGTCGTCGTCGGTCTGCGTGCCGAGTCGTGGCAGGTGTCGGCTGCACCGCAGGCCGGGAACCTCACTGCAACGGTCGATCTCGTCGAGGAGCTGGGGGCCGAACAGTTCGTCTACTGCAGCGCGGACGTCCGGCTGCGCGGGAGTCGCATCGTCATCCGTGTCGATCATCGCCGGACGATCGAGGTCGGTGACGTGATCGGGCTGACCCCGGAGGTCGACGAGACGTACTGGTTCGATCCGATCAGCGGGGTCGCCCTCGACGACCCGCGTCGTCACGACCTCAGCGCGGGACCGAAGCCTCTTCGGTGATCGCGGCTTCGGACAGGGAGATCCGATCGGGACGGCTGTAGATCACCATCGACTCGCCGCGAGAGAAGCCGACGAGCGTGATGCCGAGGTCGTCGGCGGCGTCGGCCGCCAGTGACGACGGCGCGGAGACCGCGCACAGCATCGAGATTCCCGCCATCGCGGCTTTCTGGACGAGTTCGAAGCTCGCGCGGCCGGAGACCTGGAGGACGGTGCCCGACAGGGGTAGTCGGTCGGCGAGAACCGCCCACCCGATCACCTTGTCCACGGCGTTGTGCCGACCGACGTCCTCCCGGACGGCGAGCAGGCGACCATCCGCGTCGAACAGCGCGGCGGCGTGCAGGCCACCGGTCTTGTCGAAGACGCTCTGTTCGGCGCGCAACCGGTCGGGGAGGTCCAGGACCGTCCCGGCTGCCACGGTCATGGTGTCGGCGGCGGGATCATGGACCGACGCGGTGTGGACCGCGGCGATGCTGTCCTTGCCGCAGATGCCGCATGCACTCGTGACGGGGTTGGTGCGGACCAGCTCGGAACCGGGTGGCGGCACATGCGGGGCGAGCGTCGCGTCGATGACGTTGTAGGTGTTGGCGCCCTGCGCGTCGGTGCCCGCGCAGTAACGGGCCGTCGAGTAATCCGCGCCGGTGGTCACCACACCTTCGGAGACCAGGTAGCCGGCGACCAGTTCGAAGTCGTGGCCGGGAGTGCGCATGGTGACCGCGAGTGTGCGCCCGCCGACCCGGATCTCGAGCGGCTCCTCGACGGCCAGGGTGTCTGCGCGCTTTGTCGGCTCCGCGTCGCGTCGGACGCGGGTGACGCGGCGGCGTGCGGTGATTCGTCCCACCGGCACCACGGTAGTCCTGCGACTGTTCGTGGCTGCGGTCTCAGACGTCGAGCACCAGGGTGACCGGCCCGTCGTTGACGAGACCGACTTCCATGTGCGCGCCGAAACGGCCGGTGGCCACCGTGGCGCCGGCGGCCCGGAGGGCGCCGACCACCGCGTCGACCAGCGGTTCGGCGACCGGTCCCGGCGCGGCGGCATTCCACGACGGGCGCCGGCCCTTCGCGGTGTTTGCATAGAGCGTGAACTGGCTGATCACCAGGATCGGGGCGTCGAGGTCGGCGGCCGCGCGTTCGGGACCGTCTCCGCCGTCGAAGATCCGCAGGCGCCAGATCTTGTCGGCGAGCCGGACCGCGTGGTCGGTGGTGTCGTCGTGCGTGACCCCCACGAGCGCGACGAGACCCGCGCCGCCGGGCGGGATGTCGAGCTCGCCGACGACCTCGCCGTCGACGCTCACACTCGCTCGGCTGACGCGCTGGAGAACGGCGCGCATCGATTCTCCGATCTCCGGGTGCGGTGCACGGACGGGGTGTTCAGTCGAGCGCGAACGTGACCGTGACGGTGAAGGTGAGCTCCTGCTCACCGGGCTCGACCGGTACGGGCGCGGCCGCCACGTCGCGTTCGAAGGTACCGGGCGAGACCGGATGCTCCTGGCCGCTGGTGCTCTCCTTGATGGTCAGCACGTCGCCGAGCGAGTCGCCGGCGAGACCGGCGTACTGTTCCGCGCGGCCCCGGGCGTCGGTGAACGCGGCTTCGCGCGCCTTCTCGAGGAGTTCCGAGTCGTCGTCGATGGCGAAGGCGACGTTGTTGATGCGCGTGTTGTCCCCACCGGCGGTCGCGGCGGCGCTCAGCACGGTCGACGCCGTCGAGATGTCGCGGATGGTCACGCGGATGGTGTTGGTCGCGGTGTATCCACTGATCTGGCTCGAACCGCCGGGTGCGGGACTCGAATACTGCGGGTTCACCGACACCTGCTGCGTGGCGACGTCCTTGCGCTCCACTCCCGCCGCGACGACCGCGTCGGTGACCGCGGTGACCTTGGCGCTCGTCTCGTTCAGCGCGGTCGTCACATCGGACGCGGTCGCCTCCACGCCGATGTCGGCGCGCAGGGTGTCCGGGGTGCCGCTGACCTGGCCCGACCCGACGACGGTCACCGACCGTGGCTGCCCGCCGGTGTCGCTGCCGCACCCGGCCACCACCAGGACCACGGCGGCGAACGCCGCGAGGACCGACGTCGCCCGGAGTGCGGGGCGTCGTGTGTCGGCGCCGCGTGTTGTCGTCATCGGTCGACCGGGTCGCGCATCAGCAGGGCCAGCAGCCACCCGACCACCGACACGACGATGGCTCCGAAGATCGCCGACCAGAAGAAGTCGTCGACCTCGAGTCCCCAGTGCGTGGTGTTGCGGGTGATCCACGCGGTGAGCTCCAGCATCAACGCGTTGATGACGATGTGGATCAGACCGAGCGTGAGGATGTAGAAGGGGATCGCGATGATCTGCACGATCGGTTTGATGATCGCGTTCAGAACACCGAAGATCACGGCGACCACCAGGGCGATACCGACCTTCTCGGCGGTCGTCGAACCGCCCACGAAGTCGATGCCCGGCACGATCAGCGTCGCGACCCACAGGGCCACCGCGGTCAGCACGGTGCGGACGAGGAAGGCAAGCATGGGCGACAGTGTGCCAGCACCCTCGCCTCAACCATCGATCTGATCGCGACGGAACGTCATCATGGCGCGGATCGCGTCGTCCGACGGAGGGGCGTCGGGCTGGAAACGTACGGTGCCCTTCTGGACGTCGAAACCCGCGAGGAACGGCCGCCCGGCGTCGACCGCGTCGGGGCTGAACGGGTACAGCCCGATGTGCTTCTTGGTGCGCATCACCGACAGGAGCGGGCTACCGCGATACGTCAGGGCCGGCATCCCGTAGCCCTTGCCCTGCGCGGTGCCGGGGACCGTGTCGCGGGCGACGTCATAGATCCGGGAGATGACCGCGCGGTCGTCCGGGTCGAGCCCGTCGAGATAGTCGTCGACCGTCCCCATCCGCTTGGACCTCCTTGCGACGCCGCGCACGCATTTGGCCTGGCCTGCCTGTTCGCGTAGCATGGACCGTCGGTGCGCATCGCGCGCCGGGCCTCGGCGTGTCAGCACGTGGGTCCGGTCGGCGCACACCGGGTGCAGGTCCTCGCGGACCGGTGCCCACACCCTAACGGACAAACACTGATTCAACCCGGCCAATGGGCCGCGACGTCGCCCGGATGTCGTGGTCACGGCCAGGATCGCGGAGGACATGGCGAAGAAAGACGGGGCCATCGAGGTCGAGGGTCGAGTGATCGAACCCCTGCCCAATGCGATGTTTCGTATTGAGCTGGAGAACGGACACAAGGTTCTCGCCCACATCAGCGGCAAGATGCGGCAGCACTACATCCGCATCCTGCCCGAGGACCGGGTCGTCGTGGAACTCTCGCCCTACGACCTGGCTCGTGGGCGAATCGTGTACCGCTACAAGTAGGACTTTCCCGGCGTCGCCGGGGACAGACTTCCCGGACATCCGTTCGGGAGGAGACCGACACCCACGTGTACGGCCGTTTCGGCGTGCGCGCGGGCGAGCCGAGCAGGAGAGATTGACGTGAAGGTTCAGCCGAGCGTCAAGCCGATCTGCGAGAAGTGCAAGGTGATCCGTCGTAACGGTCGGGTCATGGTGATCTGCGAGAACCTGCGTCACAAGCAGCGTCAGGGCTGATCACGCGCACCCTCCGGGTCGCTTGAGTCAGAACAACTGAAGACCGACAACTGAATACAACAGGACCTCCCAACACCAGCGGCGACAGACGCGTCACCGCCCACCTCCGGATCAGAGGCCGGAGCCCACGAGGCCGGACACACGGTTCGGCACCAGCTCGCGGGACGGACTGGGAGCAGACCTCTGAGAATCGAAAAGGAAATCCGCCACATGGCACGTGTTGCTGGTGTGGATCTCCCCCGCGAGAAGCGGCTGGAGATCGCACTGACCTACATCTACGGAGTTGGGCGCACCACCTCCAAGGAGATCCTCGAGGGAACGGGCCTGAGCCCCGACCTCCGAGCGAAGGATCTCACCGACGCAGACGTCTCGAAGCTGCGTGAGTACATCGAAGCCTCGGTGAAGGTCGAGGGTGACCTCCGTCGCGAGGTGCAGGCCGACATCCGTCGCAAGATCGAGATCGGCTGCTACCAGGGTCTGCGCCACCGTCGTGGCCTGCCCGTTCGTGGACAGCGCACCAAGACCAATGCCCGCACTCGCAAGGGCCCGAAGAAGACCATCGCCGGGAAGAAGAAGTAATGCCTCCGAAGTCACGTAGCGCAGGCCCCAAGAAGGGCACCCGCCGTCGCGATAAGAAGAACGTCCCGCACGGCCACGCACACATCAAGTCGACGTTCAACAACACCATCGTGTCGATCAGCGATCCCAGCGGCAACATCATCAGCTGGGCGTCGTCGGGCCACGTCGGTTTCAAGGGCTCGCGCAAGAGCACCCCGTTCGCGGCTCAGCTCGCGGCCGAGAACGCTGCGCGCAAGGCCCAGGAGCACGGCGTCAAGAAGGTCGACGTGTTCGTCAAGGGACCGGGTTCGGGTCGCGAGACCGCCATCCGCTCCCTGCAGGCAGCCGGCCTCGAGGTCGGCACCATTTCCGATGTCACCCCGCAGCCGCACAACGGTTGCCGTCCGCCCAAGCGGCGTCGGGTCTAGCGGGAAAGGGAGGAACAGAGAAACATGGCTCGTTATACCGGCCCCGCAACCAAGAAGTCTCGTCGTCTTCGCGTCGACCTGATCGGTGGAGACGCTGCCTTCGAGCGTCGCCCCTACCCGCCCGGCCAGCACGGCCGCTCGCGGATCAAGGAGAGCGAGTACCTGCTCCAGCTGCAGGAGAAGCAGAAGGCGCGCTTCACCTACGGCGTCCTGGAGAAGCAGTTCCGCCGCTACTACGAAGAGGCGAACCGTCGCACCGGCAAGACCGGTGACGAACTGCTGAAGATCCTCGAGACCCGTCTCGACAACGTGATCTACCGCTCCGGCATCGCGCGTACCCGTCGCCAGGCCCGCCAGCTGGTCAGCCACGGCCACTTCACCGTCAACGGTGTGAAGGTCGACGTGCCCAGCTACCGCGTCAGCCAGTACGACATCATCGATGTCCGCCCGAAGTCGCTGCAGACCGTCCCGTTCCAGATCGCCAAGGAGCTCGTCGGCGATCGTCCGGTTCCGGGTTGGCTCCAGGTCGTGCCGTCGACCCTGCGTGTTCTCGTGCACAGCGTGCCCGAGCGTGCCCAGATCGATGTCCCGCTGACCGAGCAGCTCATCGTCGAGTTCTACTCCAAGTAGTCCTTCGAGCAACACCCGCCCGACAGCAACAGCTGTTCGGTACACCCTCGAGGCCGTCATATAGCGGGCGGCCAAAGGAGAGATCCACAGAATGCTCATCTCACAGCGACCCACCCTCACCGAGGAAGTCCTCGCCGAGAACCGCTCGAAGTTCGTCATCGAGCCGCTCGAGCCGGGCTTCGGCTACACCCTCGGCAACTCGCTGCGTCGTACCCTGCTCAGCTCGATCCCGGGTGCAGCCATCACCAGCATCCGCATCGACGGTGTCCTCCACGAGTTCACCACCGTGGCCGGGGTCAAGGAAGATGTCACCGACATCATCCTGAACCTCAAGGGCCTCGTGGTCAGCTCGGACGAGGACGAGCCGGTCACCATGTACGTGCGTAAGCAGGGTCCGGGCACCGTCACCGGTGCCGACATCGTGCCTCCGGCCGGTGTCACCGTGCACAACCCCGATCTGCACATCGCCACCCTGAACGACAAGGGCAAGCTCGAGATCGAGCTCGTCGTCGAGCGGGGCCGCGGCTACGTCCCGGCCGTGCAGAACAAGGCGTCAGGTGCCGAGATCGGCCGCATCCCGGTCGACTCGATCTACTCGCCGGTGCTCAAGGTGACCTACAAGGTCGAGGCCACCCGTGTCGAACAGCGCACCGACTTCGATCGACTGGTGCTCGATGTGGAGACCAAGAACTCGATCAGTGCGCGTGACGCGCTGGCATCGGCGGGCAAGACCCTGGTGGAGCTGTTCGGGCTCGCCCGGGAGCTCAACGTCGAGGCCGAGGGCATCGAGATCGGGCCGTCGCCGGCCGAGGCCGACCACATCGCGTCGTTCAGCCTGCCGATCGAGGATCTCGAGCTGACCGTTCGTTCCTACAACTGCCTCAAGCGCGAGGGTGTGCACACCGTCGGCGAGCTGGTTGCACGGACCGAGTCGGATCTGCTCGACATCCGCAACTTCGGTCAGAAGTCGATCGACGAGGTCAAGGTCAAGCTGCACGCGCTCGGTCTGTCCCTCAAGGACAGCCCGGCCAGCTTCGATCCGTCGCAGGTCGCGGGTTACGACCCGGCCACCGGCACGTGGTCGGAAGACGCGTCCTTCGACGCCGATTCCGGTGAGGATTTCGCGGAGACCGAGCAGCTGTAGTCGCTACGACGCGGCGGTAGCTGTCACTGCCCAACCCTGACTTCCGCATCGAGTGATGCGGGGTCCTCCTAGGAGAAGACAATGCCCAAGCCCACCAAGGGTGCCCGCCTCGGCGGGTCGGCCAGCCACCAGAAGGCGATGCTGGCGAATCTCGCCACCTCGCTCTTCGAGCACGGCCGCATCACCACCACGGAAGCCAAGGCCAAGCGCCTGCGTCCGTACGCGGAGAAGATCATCACCCACGCCAAGGCCGGCAAGCTGGCCAACCGCCGTGAGGTGCTGAAGGACATCCGTGACAAGGACGTCGTGCACACGCTGTTCGACGAGATCGGCCCGTTCTTCGCCGATCGTCCCGGTGGCTACACCCGCATCATCAAGACGCTGCCGCGCAAGGGTGACAACGCCCCCATGGCCGTGATCGAGCTGGTGCGCGAGTCCACCGCGTCGAGCGAGGCCAGCCGCGCGACCCGCGTCGCCGCCTCCAAGAAGGCCGCCGAGGACAAGCTCGACGCCACCGAAGAGGTTGTCGCTGATACCGATTCGGCTGACGCGAACGTGGTGGAGGCCGTCGAGGCCGACGCCACCGATGCCGAGGTCGCCAACGCCGAAGCTGTCGCCGAGGCCGTCGACGACGAGTCCACCGCCGCGACCGCTCCCGATGCCGAGGCAGCCGGAGCCGACGTCGACGGTGAGAAGAAGTAGTCGACTGAGTCGAGAACCGCAGACCGAACCCGTCGGCGCCGATTCCGGTGCCGGCGGGTTCTGTCGTCTCCGCTTCGACATCTCGTACGACGGCACCGACTTCGCCGGATGGGCACGGCAGGTCGGCCAGCGCAGCGTGTGCGAGGAACTCGAGACGAGGTTGTCGACGGTCCTACGGGTGCCGGTGCGGCTGACCGTGGCGGGGCGCACCGACGCCGGTGTGCATGCGACCGGGCAGGTCGCACACGCCGCGGTTCCGCGGTCGGTGCTGGAGACCCGATCGATCGCCGGCGACCCCGCGACGCTCGTCGGGCGTCTCGCGAAGATGTGTCCCGATGACGTCCGGGTGACGGCCGTGCGCGTCGTCCCGGAGGAGTTCGACGCTCGGTTCTCGGCGCTGCGCCGGCATTACCGCTACCGGTTGACCGATGCACGGTGGGGTGCCGAACCGGTGGTCGCGCGGACGACCGCGACATGGCGTCGGCCGCTCGACGTGGACGCGTTGAACGCGGCATCGTCGGAGTTGCTCGGCCTGAACGACTTCGCGGCGTTCTGCCGTCGGCGGGAGGGTGCGACCACGATCCGGGAATTGCAGCGGTTCTCTTGGACTCGGGACACCGAAGGAGTCCTCGTCGGCGAGGTGATCGCGGACGCGTTCTGCTGGTCGATGGTGCGTTCGCTGGTCGGCGCGGTGGCGAGTGTCGGCGATGGCAGACGCGACATCGACTGGTGCCGTGGGCTTCTCGACGAGCGCGAACGAAGCAGCCAGGTGCCGGTCGCCGAGGCGCGGGGTCTGTGCCTGGTCGGCGTCGACTATCCCGCCGACAACGAACTCGCCGCACGCAACACGGTGACCCGCGACGTGCGCGGGTCGACCGGTTGCTGTGGTGGGTGACCACCCGCCGTCTCGACGGCGACCCCGGAGTTGTTGTGACACGAGGAGGCCCCGGGGACAGATCCCCGGGGCCTCCTCGACCGCAGCGGTCAGTTGCCCAGCTTGAGGCCGTTCTTGTCTCGAACACTGCCGGTCAGCATCATGATGCCGTCGACCAGCGCCCAGATGGCGACACCGAAGATGATGACGAACCCGATCAGGAAGATCGCGGTGATGTAGCCGAGGATCGTCAGGCCGAGTTGGATCGCGCCGGTGGTGTTGTCGCCGATGTAGAAGCGGCCGACGCCCAGGCTGCCCAGGAAGATCTGCAGCAGGCCGGCAACCAGCTTCGACTTGTCGGACAGCGGTTCGCCGGTGGCCGGGTCGCGGCCATAGGGAGCAGTGGGGTCGGGAGCGCCGCCGTAGCCGTAACCGGGCGCCGCGGGATACCCGCCCTGCGGAGCCCCGTACTGCTGGGGTGCGCCGTACTGCTGCGGTGCCCCGTACTGCTGGCCACCGTACTGCTGGTCACCGTACTGCTGGGGTGCCCCGTACTGCTGGTTCCCGTATTGCTGGTCGCCGTATTGCTGGTCGCCGTATTGCTGTTTCCCGTATTGCTGGTCGCCGTACTGGGGATTGCCGACGCCGGGCTGCGAGGGCCCCGCGGTGCCGAACTCCGAACCCACCGGCTGCTGGCCGGGGTCGGTGCCGTACGACGGCGAGGCGTCGGCCGGTGGCTGCTTGACGAACGGGTCGTGGGGCTTGTCGCCCGGGTTGTCTGGTGTGGTCATCGGGTGGTCCTCCTCGTGACTGGATGGAGCGGCGTGCTCATCTCGAACGTGCGGGCGGCTCAGGCGACGGTAGCCAGTTCGCGTGCGTAGTACACGCGACCGGACACATCGCTCATCGTCCAGGGCGACGTGGCGGGGATGTTGGTGACGTGCATCGCGCCGCCCGCGCCCCGGACCCGTACCTGGATGAAGCCCGTTGTGCGCCGTTCTTTCATCAGCAAGAACAGCAGACTCAGAAAGCAGATCAGAAAGAACCCGACGAGCGCCAGCACCAGGCCCGTCTGCGACATCTGTTCGGAGGACACGGACATGTCGGTGACCTCCCACTGCGAACCCGCGAGCGGGAACGTGCCCGACGGCGTGATCACGTAGTGCTGGGTGCACGTGATGTCACCGATGACCACGAGCGGCGGCTCGGGTAATGCTGCGGCACCCGCGTCGAAGAACGGCCCGGGCGGCGCGTAACCCATGCCGGGGCCCGGGAATTGGGCGGGAGCGGGCACGAAGCCGGGACTGGAGTCGTAGGCGTTCGGCTGATGCGGCAACGGACGGGTGCCGTCATTGCCATTCCCCGGGTACGTCATCCCGCAATGGTGGCATACGAGTGTGTGTTTCGGGTCAGGTGGCGTTGCGCTCGTCTCCGAAGGCCTCGAGCACCTCGTCGACGGTCTCGTCGTCGCCGACGAACTGCTCCGGATGGGCGCCCTCGGACATCAGATGCCGCCAGTTGAGCGGATCGAATTCCACCGGCGCGTGGCGCGCGATGAAGTCGATGACGATCCGGCAGAACCGTTCGGGGTCGTCGTGGAACGGGAAATGTCCTGAGCCGGAGAAGGTCTCGAACTCCGAGTGTGGGATCGCCGAGTGCGCCAGTTCGCCGTGGTGATGGGGGATCACGATGTCCCGGTCGCCCCACACGAGCAGGACCGGCAGGCGTTCGGTGAGGTAGCAGCGGTCGAGCATCGTGACGGACTGGCCGCGCCAGTCGACGACGGCGCGCAGGGTGCGGAGGAAGGCGGCCGACGCGGTGGGGTCGGCGAGCCCACCGAGGACCCGCATGAGGTCCTCGTGGTCGGCCAGTAGATGTTCGGGCGTGGCCGAGGACGGGAACAGGGGCGGCACCGGCGCGGCGACGATCGCTTTCGCGAGCGTCGTGAGACCAGGGATCACGCCGGGGACGCGGAGTACCGACAGCACCTGCGGGACGACGGGCAGCGAGAACAACCGCAGGGCGGGGTTGACGTCGCGGGTGACCCCGCCGGCCGCGACCAGCACCAGGCGCTCGACGAAGCGCGGGAACTGATAGCAGAACTGCATCGCGACGCCGCCGCCCAGGGAGTGGCCGACGACCGTCACCTTGCTGATCCCCAGGACGACGAGGAGGTCGCGCATGCCGTTGGCGAAGGCCGGCACCGAGTAGTCGGCGCGTGGCTTGTCCGATTCCCCGTGGCCGAGCAGGTCGGGTGCGATGACGGTGTAGTGCTGCGCGAGGATCGGGATGACCTCGTCCCACGTCGACGAGTTGTCACCGATGCCGTGGATGAGCAGCAGCGCCGGACCGCTGCCGGCGATCCGGTAGGCGCGCCGGTAGCCGTGGATGGTGTGGTACTCGATGCGGACGTCGGTGTCGGAGACCGGACGCAGCGTCGGACCGGACGTCGTGGTCGGGGACGGATCCCGGTGCTTGGTGGGCACTGTCTCTCCCCTCGGTGTCGCTCGGGCGGTGTCGGTCGCGTCCTCGCGACGGAGCGGTGGATGGCAACGGGCGTTGTCCCGCTAGTCGTCGAGTAAACCGCATCACCGGTCGTCGTGCGCGTCGGGTGCCGGGGTGCCGGCCGGACCTGGGTTGCCGGGATCTGAATGGTTGCCGACGCTTTGCCACGTCGCGACGGTCACCGGGCCCCGGCGGGTCGCTGCGCCACTAGTGTTGGATTCGATGAACCCCTTCGACATCGAGTCCTTCGTGGCCACCGGTGGCCTCATCGGACTCTGCGTGCTGATCTTCGTGGAGACCGGCATCCTGGTCGGGTTCATCTTTCCCGGCGACTCGGTGCTCTTCACCGCCGGCGTGTTCGCTGCGCAACCCGATCCCTTCGCACCGCTGTGGCTGTTGTGCCTGGCTGTGCCGCTGGCGGCGATCATCGGCGACCAGTGCGGCTACTTCATCGGCCGCCGTGTGGGGCGCGGGGTGGTCGAGGGCAAACTGATGCGCACCATCGGACCCGAGTATCTCGCCAAGACGAACCACTACTTCGACCGCTTCGGGCCGCTCACCGTGTTCTTCGGCCGGTTCATCGGGATCGTCCGCACCCTGACCCCGCTGGTCGCCGGCTTCAGCGGCATGCCACATCGGACGTTCACCCTGTTCAGTGTGCTCGGCAGTTTCACCTGGGCGGCCGGGATCATCCTGCTCGGCTACTTCCTCGGCAACATCCCGGTCATCCGCGACAACATCGAGATCTTCATCATCGCCTCCGTGTGCACGATCGTCATACCGACGTTCATCCACTTCGGTCGGCGCTGGCGGATCGCGCGCCGGGATCGGCGCGCCGAGACGCCTTGAGGCGAATCACCGGTCCCTGAGGAGCGCACGGAGCTTGCGGAGGGCGTGACCAGCCCCCGGTCCCTGAGGAGCGCCCGGAGCTTGCGGAGGGCGCGACCAACCCACGCTCCCTGAGGAGCGCCCGGAGCCTGCGGAGGGCGCGACCAACCCACGCTCCCTGAGGAGCGCCCGGAGCCTGCGGAAAGGCGCGACCAACCACCGGTCCCTGAGGAGCGCCCGGAGCCTGCGGAGGGCGCGTCACGAAGGGTCGGCCCCGCGTCTCACCAGGTCCCGTCGGCCGCGCGGGATCAGGGGTCGGTCAGCGGAGGAACGGCTCCTCCCGTTGTCCGGGGGCACCCGAGAAATCGTCGGCGATGGTCGCGGCGAGTTCGATGAACGATCGCTTCGTCGGCTTCGACATCAGTTCGAGGTCGACGTCCGCGCCTTCGGCGAGATGGTCGTCGAACGGGATCTTGTGCACGGCGCGGCACCGCGTGAGGAAGTGCTGACCCAGCTGGTCGGTGTCGATGGTCGACGACCCGGGTCGCGACGAACTCAGGACGACCACGGCGCGCGAGACGAGGTGTCCGAAACCGTGCGCCTCCAGCCAGTCCAGGGTCGCGCCGGCGCTGCGGGCGCCGTCGAGAGCCGGGGAACTGACGAGGATGATCGTGTTCGCGAGGTCGAGGACCCCGTTCATCGCCGAGTGGCTCAGACCGGTGCCGCAGTCGGTGATGATGATGTTGTAGAAGCGCTGCAGCACGGTGATGACGCCGCGGTATTCCTCCTCGTTGAACGCCTCGGCCATCGCCGGATCTCGTTCGGAGGCAAGGACTTCGAGGCGACTCGGCGCCTGCGACGTGTGGGCCCGGACGTCTGAGTAGCGGTAGACGTTCTCATCGGCGAGCAGGTCGCGGACGGTCGACCGGGTCTGCTGCGGAATGCGCTGTGCGAGCGTACCGAGGTCGGGATTGGCATCGACGGCGATGACGCGGTCGCCCCGCAGGGAGGCGAACGTCGAGCCGAGGCCGACGGTGGTCGTCGTCTTGCCGACTCCGCCCTTCAGCGACAGCACGGCGATCCGATAGTCGCCCCGGACCGGCCGGTTCACCCGTTCGAGCAGCTGCTGATATTCGATGTCGCCCTGCGACTCACCGGGATTGATCGCGCCGGCCGACAGCGTGTGCACCGCACGACGCCAGCCGCGACTCGGTGCGCGACGGGCCTTTCGGATGAGGGCCACCTCGTCGAGCGAGGGGCCTCCCGACGGTGGCCCGTACCCGTGCTGCATCGGCTGCCCGGGAAAGGCGGGGGCGGGACCGGGGCCCATCGGAGCGGGGCCCGCGTACGGCGGAGGTTGATGGCCGGCGACCGGAGTCGGTGGCATCCCCGGCTGGGCGGACCACGCGGGAGCGGACTGGGGAGCCGGCGGGGCGGGCGGCACGATCTGCGGCGAGGCGGGGTGCGGCGGCATTCCGGATGCCGGTGCCGGGCCGGTGACGTGCCCGGGTCCGAGGTTGTCGGGTCCGAAGTGGTCCGGCCCCGGGACGGGAGGAGCCTGCGGCGGCCACGGGGGAGCGACCGGGTTCTCGGTCGATGAGATCTCGGGACGCGGCTCCGGCGGAACGGGCCCGCCGTGAGGACGGGGATCGGCGGGCGCGGGCCCCGGGCGGTCGGCGGCGCCGGGATGGTCGGCGGACGGACGAACGGCGGCGGGATGGTCGGGCGGTGGCGCCGACCGGCTTTCGAAGTCCGGCCGCGGGGGCATCGTCTCGCGGGCCGGTGATGCGCTGTCCGGACGTGCGGACGGTCCCCGGGGTGCGGGCGGCGCGGGCGCTGCAGCCGGCGGCTGTTGTGGAGCGGCGGTCGGCGGGGCGAACTGCAGCCAGGGCGGCGGCGCCGGGGCGTCGGCATCAGGAGCGCCGGGCCCGGTTCCGTCCGGTCTCGTCGGGTTCTCGTACGTCATCGGGGAATCCTCTGGTCAAGCGGCCGGGCGCCGATCGCGTTGCGGCGAGTTCGGCGAGGCGTGCAGCGATCCGCCCCGTTTTGTCGATCGACCCCGGCTGCGTCCTGCGGCAGTCTACCCAAGGTCCTCGACCTGGTCCGGACGACGTCCACAGGGCCGCCTCGAAGACACGCGTTCGGCATAGTGCATCTCTGGTGTGGTGGGGCCGAACCGAGTATGGCACTATGCAGGCACTCAACACATGTGCGCAGCGGGGTGCGCGGTTCTTCACGGATCCGTATGTGGGAGGTCTGGTTCCGTCGAACGAAAATTCGATGGAACCGGAAGGGACCCCGGCTGCGTCATATTCGGCGTGAAGGGGGTGCAGCTTTCCATGACCTACTCCGACGATCCTCGGGATCTCGTCGACAGTGATCCCGACGACCCGTGGGCGGTGTTGCACGAGTTCGTGACCGCGCGGTCACGGTCGGGCGGGCTCGGCGTCCGAACCACCGCGCAAGGTCTTCCGGTGGCGGTTCGTATCGAGGCGTCCGAACTCGACAAGGATCCGGCTCTGCTCGCCGGCGACATCCTCCGACTCTGTCAGCAGGCGGCGATGTCCGCCGGTATCCGGCTCCGCGAGAACCTGCTCGCCGCCGGCATCGACCGAGACCTCGTGCAGGAGATGCAGTTGCCCCGCCCGGACGATCTCGCACGAGCCGAATGGCGCGACGACGAGGAAGCCGACGCGCCCGCGTCGTGGTTGCAGCGATGACCTGGGGGATGGACGAACTCGAGGCGCGCGCGCAACGGCAGCTCGACGGCCTGCACGGGTTTCAGGAGAAGCTACGCGCGATCTCGGTCCGGGAGACGTCGTCCGACGGGCTGGTCACCGCCGAGGTGGACGGCAAGGGCGCGCTCATCGACCTCGAATTCGCGTACGGCGCCAACGAACTCGGCGCGAGCCGGCTGGCCGAACAGGTCGTGACGACCGCCGCGCTGGCCGCACAGAAGGTCTACGCCCGGATCGCCGCGGTGACCGAGGAGTTCAACGAGTCGTTCGGCGACATGCTGACCGCTCGTCCGGCCGAATGACGGACCCGGCCGACATGACACCGATCCATCAGACTGACACCCACGAGGGGGTTCGAGAATGACGAACGTCAAGGTGACGCCGGAGGTGCTCGAGGGCTTCGCCGCCACGAACGCCGCGATGGCAACCGCCGTCGGCACCGCCGGGTCGATCGACGCCGCGGCCAACACCGCGGCGATGGTCCCCGTCTTCGGGCTCATCGGGCAGGAATTCCTCGCCGCCTTCATCGCTGCGCAGGCCAGTCACCTCATGTCCGTGGGGCAGCTCGCGGCCGTGCATGCCGCCACCGCGGCGTCGACTGCGGCGGGTCTCGCCGAGTTCGAGGGCACCGACGCCGCCAGCGCCGCAGCCATCCGTTCGGTGCTGTGACGGTTCCACCGCTACCGGGCATCCCGGATGTGCCTGCCCTGAATCACATGACGGTGCAGGAGATGATCGAGGCGACCCCGCTCGGCCCGATCCTCGACCGCACGGTCGCCGACGTCCTGGGCGGACTGGGTCTGCCTCCGCTGCCGGTGCTGCCCCCATTGCCGCCGATGCCGGGACTGCCACCGCTGCAGCCACCGAATCTGGACATGTTCATCAAACCGATGACCGATCTGCTGGGTGGTTTCGGCACCGGTGATCTCTCGGGTGGCGGATTCGACCCGACCGTCATCTTCGAGAGCCTCACCAAGGTGCTCGAGACGTCGATGACGATAGGGCAGAGCGCACTCAAGCTCGCCGACCAGCTGTGGACCGGGCAGGGCGCGGTGAGCGCCGGCGCCAAGACCGCCGAAGCGGGGGCGAACAGTTCGGCTCTGGCCACGCAGGGGTCGGGGATCTCGCTCGACACCAAGACGGCGGCCGCGATCGTTGCCAAGGGGCTCGCAGTGGTGCAGGGGATCATCGCGGCAACGGTCGCCAAGATCACCAGCATGGCGGTCCCCATGATGATGACACCGGCGGTCGGCGCGGGCTTCGCGGCAGCGGCCGGGTTCGCCTCCGTCGGATTGTCGCAGGCGACGGCCGCGGTCGCGGTGACCCGGGCCGAACTACTCGGCCCGACGACGGCGATGGCCGTGAACGGTGCCCCGGTCGCCGTCACCGGTGCACCCACCGCGGGCGCGGGACAATCTCCGTTCACGCTGGCCAGTTCGATCCTCGACGTCGTGTCGCCGGCCATGTCGACGGCCACCGAACTGCCCACCTCGCTGATGCAACCGATCAGCAAGATGCTGAACGTCGAACACGGTTCTCCTGCCGTCGCCCCGGCTGCGCTGTCGCCGAAGTCGAAGGGCGCGGGCGGCGGTGGTGGTGGCGGGGGAGGCGGCGGAGGCGGTGGCATCGGAGGCGTGGGCGGAATGGCGACGCCGCTGGGTGCCTCGCGGCCGACCGTCCCGACGAACTTCACCCTCGGTGAACCCGCGCTCGGTGCATCGACGACCGCCAGGCCCGTGACGGCGCCCGCCGCGATGCCGATGGGTGGCGCACCGATGGGCGGTGCCCCGATGGGTGCCGCCGGTGCGCGCGGCGCGGGCGCCGCGGACGACCAGCACTCGGTACCCGACTATCTCGTCACCGAGGACAACGGCCGTCGCGTGGTCGGTGAGTCGCCTGAGGTCGCACCAGCGGTCATCGGCCATGAGGAAGCCGCGGAAGCCGATCCCAGCCCGGACATCGAACTGCGACTGGGCGTGCCCGGTCCGAAACGAAACGAGGAAGTATGAGCAACTCGCAACTCCGCGTCGAACCCGCCGAACTGATCTCGGCGGCAAGCGACCTCGACCGGATCGCCGATCGCCTGGAACACGCGCTCACCGCCGCCGGTCGGGCGTTGCCCGTGGCCGCGCAGGGTCGCGACGAGGTCTCGACCGCAGCTGCCGAGAGTTTCACGACGGTGGCCGAGAAGTTCGAAACGGACACGGCGACGGGAGTTCTGGAGATGCGGAAGATCGCCGCCGTACTCCGCGCGCAGGCCGCCGGCTTCATCGAGGGCGATGCCGAGGCGTCGGACGCCTTCCGGGTGGCGCTGTAGGAGAGCGCGAACCCCCCTGCATAGCAACATCATTCCGCTCACACATCCACAACCCGCCGGCATCGAAGGGAGGCGCTCGTGATCGGCTTCACCGGAGTCAACTGGGACACCCGTCCGACCGAACAGCTCGCCGCCGACCTCGGCGCCGGACCCGGGCCCGCGCCGCTGGCGGAAGCGGGCCTGGCCTGGGCCGCTCTCGCCGCGGAAGTCGGGGAAGCCGGTGTCGAATACGCCGCCGTGCTGGCACGCCTGGGGGTGCATTGGCAGTCCGCCCACACCAGTGCGGTTTTCGAGAAGCTGACCCGGCTGGCCCCATGGTTCGCCGAAGTCGCAACCGAGGCGGCCGAGAATGCCACACGCGCGGAATCCCAGGCCGCGGCGATCACGGTCGCGCGGTTGAACATGCCCGACCTCGCCGAGGTCGACGTCGTCGAGAAACTGCACGAGATCGCAACCACCGCCACCGCGGTCGCACCGATCATCGCCGGTGCGGCCGCCCAGGCCGAGCGTGCGGTCGCGCACCAGCGAATGCGGGCTGCCCGTGTGATGCAGACGTACGAGAATGCCACCGAACCTGTTGCCGCGCCGTGGGAATCGGCGAAACCCGCACCGGGACTCGTGTCCGGTGACGCGCTCGCTGCCGAGCAGGCGGCGGCGGCCCGCGCGGCCGCGCCACCTCCGACCCCGGCGCCGGCCGCGCCTCTGGGTGCGGCGATGCCCGCGGGCATCGGGGGAGTGTTCCTGCCGCCGCCCGAGAAGCTGAAGTACGCACCGACGATCGTCGCGAGCGGACCATCGCAGGTCGCCGCCGCGACGTCCGGCGGCGGTCCGGGGACGTCGGCCCCCGGCATCGGCCCCGGCGTACCGCCGCCGGTGGCTCCGGGTGTCGCCACGGCGGACCGCGGTTCGGTCGTCCGCACCGTCGGCGCCGATGCCGCCGAACTGGACTCGTCCGACCCTCCGTCCTCGGTGGCGACCGAATCCACGGAACAGTCGACCTGGGCCGAGCTGGCCACGTCAGATCGCCCTGCTGCGCATTATGTCTCGGCGCCAGACGGGCATGGTAGTCCCGACGTCGATCCGCGCTATCTGTCGGAGACGCTGATGCTCGGCAATCCGGGTGAACGCCGATGATGCCGATCACGCACGACGCCGGGATGACGTTCGACGCCGCAGTCCTGTGCCGGCTCGGCGAACGTTTCGGAGTCCAGACCTGGCCGGTCGTCCTCGATCTCGAGAACGCCGCCGTGGAGTCCGGCGCCGGCACCGAATCAGCCCAGGCCGACCCCGACGCGGTGATCGCGGCGCTCGAACTCGTCGAGCACGGTGAGCCCACACCGTGGGCGTCGACGGTGCTACGGGTGCTGGCGCAACCGCAGCGCGAGATCGAGATCCGCTCCTACACCGACGACGCGGTTCGCCGAATCTGTGTGGCGCGCAACGGCCACGACCACGTACTCGTGACGCGGACGGGCCGTCGCGTCGACGTCACGGTCGTCGATGTCGCCGACGTCGAGGCCCTCGCCGCGGTCGTGCGGGCTCAGTTCGACGCTCTCGAATCCGGCGCGGCGCCAGCTGAATTCACGGCCTTCTCGGCTCCGTCCGACGAGGTCGTCGCCCGGCTCGGCCGTTGTCGGGCCGGCACCGAGACGACCTACGCCCTGCACGCGCTCGGCGCCGCACCGGCCGATGCCGTCGTCGTCTCGGCAGGGTTCGCGTCGTGCCGGACGCGCACCGAGATCGTCGCCTCGATGAACGAGGACGGACGATTCGCTCAATCTTCTGGAGCTGTCGCGATTTTCGACACCGAACGGGGTCGAATCGTGTCCAGTCCCAGCAAGTCCCCGGACGGTCGGGTGTGGACCACCTTCTCGCCGGGATCGGGTCATCGAATCGCACAGGCGGTCAGCCTGTTGATAGAGACCCTGCCCGACGGGAAATGGATGCCATGATCCGCATCGGGGGATTCCGCGGAACAGACCGCCGCGGGAATCAACTGTCAGGGGTATCTGTGTCACGGATACCAACGGGGGCATCGCCAAACGGTGCCGTTACACAGGAGGAGCACTCATGCTGAACTTGCCCGGAGCAGGCGGCGCCGGCGTCACCGTGAACGTCGCGGACGGACAGGCCACCGCAGCCAAGGTCGGCAGTCTCGTCGAGGACATGAAGACTGTCATCAACCAGATCGCGCAGCACGCCGGAAACGCCACACCCACGTGGCAGGGCTCGGCCGGTGTCGCGTTCGACGGCACGCACACCGACTGGAACAAGGCCGCGCTGACGATGAATCAGCTGCTGGAGCAGATCAAGACCCAGCTCACCAACGGCTTCGCCGGCTACGAGGACCAGGACGCGGCTGCCGCGCGCGGACTCAACACCAGCGTCTGACACCGGTCCGCATCCCGAACCTCACGTTCTGCGAAAGGAACCCACCATGAACGGCTCCATCAATTACGACTTCGCCGCTCTCGGCGATCTCAGCGGCGGCCTCCGGGCTGCCTTCACCCGGCTCGAGGACCTGAACTCGCAGCTCAAGGCGCAGGTCGCCGCCCTTGACGGGAACTGGAACTCCCAGCAGGCCAAGGCCGCCTACGTCGACGCGCAGGGTGCCTTCGATCGGATCTTCACCCAGTCCCGTGACTCGCTGACCGCGCTGGAGCAGGGTGTCAGCAACGCCAGCCGCGTCATGCAGGACACCGACGCAGCGATCGGAACGGGTTTCCGCGGTCTCGTCTGACCGCCGACCGATGCGTAGCCCGACGTCAGGACGGGGACCCCACGGCCGTGCGCCGGGGTCCCCGTTCGCGTTCGGGCGCGCCGTCTGCCAACGCCCGCGGGAGTCCCGCTTCGTGCGATAGCGTCGACGTCTACAGACCTCGCGGCACCCGTGCCCCGAGGGCGCAGATCTCGACGAGGAGGTAAGCGGTGGCATCTGCCAAGACCGTCGGAGGTGGTCGGGAGCAGTTCACCCGGAACTCCGGCTTCATCTTCGCCGCAATCGGTTCCGCAGTGGGCCTCGGCAACATCTGGCGCTTCCCGGGCGTCGCGTACGAGAGCGGCAGCGGCGCGTTCCTCATCCCGTACCTGGTCGCCCTGCTGACCGCGGGCATTCCCGTGCTGTTCCTGGACTACGCGGTCGGGCACCGCTTCCGCGGCACCGCACCGTTGTCGTTCCGGCGCATCAAGAAGCCGGTCGAGACGCTCGGCTGGTTCCAGACCGGTCTGCTGTTCGTCATCGGCGTCTACTACGCGGCGGTCATCGCGTGGGCGGCCAGTTACTTCGTCTTCTCGTTCAACCAGAGCTGGGGCGACGACCCGGCGACCTTCTTCACGCAGGACTACCTCCAGGTCGGTGATCCGGGTGTCTCGACGACCATCGTCGGCGGCGTCGCACTGCCCCTGGTCATCGTGTGGCTCGCGGTGCTGGCCGTCCTGGCGCTCGGTGTCGCGAACGGCATCGAGAAGGTCAACATCGTGTTCATCCCGTTGCTGTTCATCGGGTTCACCGGTCTGGTGATCCGGGCGATCACCCTGCCCGGCGCCGCCGACGGGCTTAACGCCCTCTTCACCCCGCAGTGGGCCGCTCTGAAGGACCTCGACGTGTGGATCGCGGCCTACAGCCAGATCTTCTTCTCGCTGTCGATCGCGTTCGGCATCATGATTGCCTATGCGTCGTTCCAGCGACGCAGGGCCAACATGACCAGCTCGGGTCTGGTCGTCGCGTTCGCCAACTCCTCGTTCGAGATCCTCGCCGGCATCGGCGTGTTCTCGGCGCTCGGCTTCCTGGCCTACCAGCAGCAGGTGGCCGTCTCGGATCTCGAGGGTCTGACCGGTCCGATCCTGTCGTTCGTCACCTTCCCGGCCGTCATCTCGGAGATGCCGGGCGCCGCGTTCTTCGGGGCGCTGTTCTTCGGCTCGCTCGTGATCGCGGGCTTCACCTCGCTCATCTCGCTGATGATCGGTGTGTCCGGTGCGCTCCAGGACAAGTGGGGCATCAGCCGCACCAAGGCGGCGGTCGGCGTCTCCGGTATCTGTGGCCTGATCTCGATCGCCCTGTTCTCCACGACCTCCGGCCTGATCGCTCTCGACACGGTGGACATGTTCGCCAACAACGTCGGCGTCGTCGCGTCGGCGATCATGATGACGGTCATCCTCATCTGGGTGCTCCGCCGTGGAGACATGCTGCGCCAGCATCTGAACGCCGTCTCGACGTTCAAGGTCGGCAAGATCTGGCTGGCGCTCGTCGGGGTCGTGGCGCCGATCTTCCTCACGATCATGCTGGTGCAGAAGGTGTGGTCGGTCATCGACGAGGGATACGAGGGGTACCCGACGTGGTACCTCGGCGTCTTCGGCTGGGGCACGATCGCGCTGGTCGTCGTGGCTGCGGTGCTGCTCACCCTGCCGTCCTGGAAGGGCCGGGATCAACCGGACTTCCTACCGTGGCCACCGCTGGCCGACACCGGCCGCACCTCCGGCCCGTCCACGAAGGAGACCGTCCGATGAGCGGTATCGCCATCGTCATGCTCATCGTGTCGATCACCATCGTGTGGGGTGGGCTCGTCGCGAGCATCGTGTTCCTCCGTCGTCGGCCCGAGGTGGAGGACCTGGCAGAGGATCCGGACCTGGTCCGGGAGGACGCCGACCGCGCGGCCCGGCCCCACCCTTCGCGCGACACCTGAGGCTGGGAGCACCTGCCCCTCGGAACCGCCCGGTCGTTCGGTTAGCCTGGATCGAACGCATTCGCGCCTGCATCGACGGGCGCCCGACGCGAACGACAAGGGGATCAAGTGACGACTGCTCAGGACGAGCTGAAGGCCGACAGCCGCAACGGAATCGACTACAAGGTGGCCGACCTGTCCCTCGCGGACTTCGGCCGCAAGGAGATCGAGCTCGCCGAGCACGAGATGCCCGGACTCATGGCGCTTCGACGCGAATACGCGGACGTGCTGCCGCTCAAGGGAGCTCGTATCTCCGGCTCGCTGCACATGACCGTGCAGACCGCGGTCCTCATCGAGACCCTCACCGCTCTCGGCGCCGAGGTGCGATGGGCGTCGTGCAACATCTTCTCCACCCAGGATCACGCGGCCGCGGCGATCGTCGTCGGCCCCAACGGCACGCCGGACGAGCCGAAGGGTGTGCCGGTCTTCGCCTGGAAGGGCGAGACCCTGGAGGAGTACTGGTGGGCGGCCGAGGAGATGCTGACCTGGCCCGGTGAACCGGCGAACATGATCCTCGACGACGGCGGGGACGCCACCATGCTGGTGCTCCGCGGTGCCGAGTTCGAGAAGGCCGGCGTGGTCCCGCCCGCGGAGGACGACCACCCCGCCGAGTACAAGGTGTTCCTCGAACTGCTGCGCAAGCGGTTCGAGACGGACAAGGGCAAGTGGACCGCGATCGCCGAGTCGGTCCAGGGCGTCACCGAGGAGACCACCACCGGTGTGCTGCGGCTGTACCAGTTCGCCGCCGCCGGCGACCTCGCGTTCCCGGCGATCAACGTCAATGACTCGGTGACCAAGTCGAAGTTCGACAACAAGTACGGGACCCGCCACTCGCTGATCGACGGCATCAACCGCGGCACCGATGTCCTCATCGGCGGCAAGAAGGTGCTGATCTGCGGCTACGGCGACGTCGGCAAGGGATGCGCGGAATCGCTCGCCGGCCAGGGCGCCCGCGTCCAGGTCACCGAGATCGACCCGATCAACGCGCTGCAGGCGCTGATGGACGGCTTCGACGTCGTCACCGTCGAGGACGCGATCGGCAACGCCGACATCGTCATCACGTCGACCGGCAACCTCGGCATCATCACCCTCGAGCACATGCGGGCGATGAAGCACCAGGCGATCCTGGGCAACATCGGCCACTTCGACAACGAGATCGACATGGCCGGTCTCGAGCGGTCGGGTGCCAAGCGCATCACCGTCAAGCCGCAGGTCGACCAGTGGATCTTCGAGAACGGCAAGTCGATCATCGTGCTCTCCGAGGGGCGTCTGCTCAACCTCGGCAACGCGACCGGTCACCCCTCGTTCGTCATGAGCAACAGCTTCTCGAACCAGGTCATCGCGCAGATCGAGCTGTGGACGAAGAACGACGAGTACGACAACGAGGTCTACCGCCTGCCCAAGCACCTCGACGAGAAGGTGGCCCGCATCCACGTGGAGGCGCTCGGCGGGAAGCTCACCAAGCTCACCAAGGAGCAGGCCGAGTACATCAACGTCGATGTCGAGGGGCCGTACAAGCCCGAGCACTACCGCTACTGATCGATCGGCAGAGAAAAGGAGCCCCACCTCGGTGGGGCTCCTTTTTCTATGACCGGGGGTTCGAAAGCCGGGTCCCCGAGGTCAGGTTCCGATGTCGGGTTCGGCGTCGGGGCAGTAGATCCACGAACCCTCCTCCTTGAGGAAGCGCTCGTTCGACTTCTCCGATGCCGTTCTCTCCGTGCCCTTCTCGAGGTGGGACACGACCTCGGACTGGGCGACGTCGCCGTCGAAGACCGTGTCGAGGAAGCCGTCGAGAACGATGTCTCCGCCGTCGGCAGGGGGTACGCCGGTGATCCGGTCGCGGGACTGGGTGCACACCGCGGCGCGCATGCGCGCGATGTCGCGCTCGTTGCGGGCGGTGATGTAGGCGAGCAACGCCGCCCGGATCTCAGATAGGGCGGTGTAGTCGGTCGATCCCGGCTCCGACCCGCTCTCACTCGGCGACGGGTCGTCGGAGACGGAGGTCGGGCCCGACGTCGCGCTCGACGAACCGGCGACCACCGTGTCGTCCGACGACGATCTGGTCACCACCACCGTGAGGACCAGGGCGATCACCGCGACGACCGCGACGCCGCCGAGCACCCAGGCGACGATCACCCCGGTGTTGCCACGCGGCGGCGGGCCGGGCGGACCCCCGAAGCCGGGGGTCCCGGGCCCGGAGGGACCGTACTGTCCCGGGGCGAATGGGGGGCGGCCGTACGGGGCGGGCGGAGGGCCGTATCCCCCCGGGCGATGCGGACCGGGCACTGGTTGCCGACCCGGGCCGTACTGCTGACCGGGACCCTGTTGACCGGGGCCCTGCCTGCCGGGACCCGGCGGGCCCGAACCCTGAGGACCCGGGCCCGGCCGGCCGGGGCCCGGCGGACCGTACGGCGGCGGTCCACCACCTGGTGGCGGTGGCTGATAGGTCATGAAACGCCCTTCAGAATCGGTGGTCCAAGGCTATCGAAAGGGCGCCGCGAGGTCATCGGACGCGTCATTCGGTCGGTGCTGTCCGGTCGGTACGGAGGTCGTCGGCCAGGCCCGCGACATCCTCGCCGTCGAACAGGTACCAGGGCGACATCCAGCCGTCCCCCGCGAGTTCGCGATAGACGGCGTCGACCCGGCGCTGCAGGGCGTCGTCGCGTTCGTAGGCGTCCCGGGCTCGCGCCGCGTCCTGGTCGGCGCGCGACGCAGCACGCTGCATCGCGACCTCCGGTGGCACCCCGAGCAGGACATGGCGATCGGGGACCGGCATGTCGAATCGGCCGAACTCCAGGTCGACGACCCACCGCACCATCTCACCGCCGGCGCCCTGCTCCAGACGTGCGGCGTTGTAGGCGGCGTTGGACGCGACATAGCGGTCCAGGATCACGATGTCGTGGGCTTTGGTGGCGGCGTGGATGTCCTCCGCCGCTCCGGCCCGGTCGAGCGCGAACAGCAGTGCCATCGCGTACACGCTGTCGCGTAGATCGCCATGCGAACCGTGGAGCGCTTCGGCGGCGATGTCGGCGGTCGCCGACCGGCCATAGCGCGGGAAGGTGAACGTGGCGACCCGGAGTCCGGCCGCTGACCACCGATCGATCAGACCGGTGACCAAGGTGTTCTTTCCGGCGCCGTCGAGCCCTTCCACGGCTATCAATTGACCCACGCCGGGGAGTCTAGGTGGTTAAACCAAACGGGTCAGAACGTCCGTCCCGGCGCGTCGATCACCACGGTTTCATCACGGTGATGTCACCATTGACAACATGAAACCCCGCATCCTCGTCGTCGACGACGACGCCGCACTCGCCGAGATGCTGACGATCGTGTTGCGCGGCGAGGGTTTCGAGCCCTTCGTGGTGGGCGACGGCACACAGGCTCTGACTGCGGTCCGGGAGATCCGTCCCGATCTGGTGCTTCTCGACCTCATGCTGCCCGGCATGAACGGCATCGACGTCTGCCGTGTGCTGCGTGCCGATTCGGGTGTGCCCATCGTGATGCTGACGGCGAAGTCCGACACCGTCGATGTGGTGCTGGGCCTGGAATCCGGCGCCGATGACTACATGGTCAAACCGTTCAAGCCGAAGGAGCTGGTCGCCCGGGTGCGTGCGCGCCTGCGCCGGACCGACGAGGAACCGGCCGAGCTGCTGTCGATCGGCCCGGTGGAGATCGACGTGCCCGCCCACAAGGTCACCCGCGATGGCGTGCCGATCTCGCTGACCCCGCTCGAGTTCGACCTGCTCGTCGCGCTCGCGCGCAAGCCCCGTCAGGTGTTCACCCGCGACGTCCTCCTCGAACAGGTGTGGGGATACCGGCATCCGGCGGACACTAGACTCGTCAACGTGCATGTCCAGCGGTTACGCGCGAAGGTCGAAACCGACCCGGAGAATCCCGAGGTCGTCCTGACGGTGAGGGGGGTCGGCTACAAGGCCGGCCCGCCGTGATCGGTCGATCTCGACGACGGGTCAACAGCACTCTCGGACGCTTCACCCGCACCGCCGGCGCTGTCGGACGTGCCTTCGGGCACATCTGGCGGCGCTCGCTGCAGTTGCGGGTCGTGGTGTCCACGTTGGTGCTGTCGGTCGTCGTTCTCCTCATTCTCGGTTTCGTCCTCGTCACCCAGATCACCGACCGGTTGCTCGACGTCAAGCTGGCGGCGGCGACCGAGGAGATCGATCGCGCCCGCATCTCGGTGGAGCGCGATCTGTCGAGCGGCGCGGGCAACATGTCCGTCCAGAACCGTTTGCGTCAGACGCGGTCCCTGCTCACCGACCGGGACGCCGACACCGGGCAGGCGTCGGGTGCCGTCGGTGCCTTCGACACCGTCCTGCTGGTACCGGGCGGCTCCGACAACGGGGTCGCGAGCGGCGTCGGGCCGACGGCCGAGGTGCCGTCGAACCTGCGGGACATGGTCCGCGGCGGTCAGGTGGCCTACCAGTACACCCAGGTCCCCGACGGGACGGGGGGTCGGGCGCCGGCGCTGATCGTCGGCAGTCCCACGAACGCCTCGGTGCCCGGCCTCGAGTTGTACCTGGTGTTCCCGCTGACGGCGGAACAGAACACGCTCGACCTCGTCCGCGGCACGCTGCTGACGGGCAGCATCGTGCTGCTCGGCCTGCTGGCCGCGATCGCGTGGCTCGTGTCGCGTCAGGTCGTCATCCCGGTGCGGTCGGCGTCGCGGATCGCGGTGCGGTTCGCCGACGGCCGACTGAAGGAGCGGATGCCGGTCCGCGGTGAGGACGACATGGCCCGGCTCGCGATGTCCTTCAACGACATGGCCGAGAGCCTGTCCAAGCAGATCACCCATCTCGAGGAGTTCGGCGGACTGCAGCGGCAGTTCACCTCCGACGTCAGCCACGAACTGCGCACGCCGCTGACCACCGTGCGGATGGCCTCCGACGTGCTCTACGAGGGCCGCGAGGATCTCGACCCGGTCCGCAAGCGGTCGGTGGAATTGCTGGACAAGGAACTCGACCGCTTCGAGACGTTGCTCAACGAGCTCCTGGAGATCTCGCGTCACGACGCCGGCATGGCCGAACTGGCCGCCGAGCGGATGGACATGGCCATCCCGATCGACGGTGCCCTGGCCACCGTCGGTCACCTCGCGGAGGAGACCGGCACCGAGCTCGTCCTCGATCTCCCGGCCGAACCCGTCCTGGCCGAGATCGATCCGCGTCGCGTCGAACGCATCCTGCGGAACCTGCTCGCCAACGCCATCGATCACGGCGAACGGAAACCGGTGACGCTCACCATGCGTTCGGATGGTGACGCGGTGGCCATCACCGTGCGCGATCAGGGCATCGGATTGCGGCCGGGGGAGGAGAAGCTGGTGTTCAACCGGTTCTGGCGATCCGACCCGTCGCGATTCCGGCGTTCGGGCGGTACCGGCCTCGGCCTCGCCATCAGCATCGAGGACGCCCGCCTGCACCAGGGGCGCCTCGAGGCGTGGGGTGAACCGGGCAAGGGCGCGTGCTTCCGGTTGACGTTGCCGCTCGTGCGCGGGCACAAGGTCCTCGGTTCGCCGCTGCCCCTGAAATCGGTGGGCACCCTGCAGCGCACCTCCGCGCCCAGGACGGGTGGGCGCGCCGCGGGCCCGGGAGCGGGTGCCGAATGACGCGGTCATCCCGGTCCGGCCGCGCCGTCCTGGCGCTGGCGCTCGGCATCGCGGCGCTGCTGCTGGTCACCGCGTGCGGGGCGATCCCCAACGACTCGTCGCCCCAGCCGATCAAATCGTTCGAACGGGAGGGCGCGACCAACGCCGTCCCGGTGCCCCAGGCCGACATGGATCCCGAGGCCCTGGTGCGGGCCTTCCTCAAGTCCACCGTCGATCCCGACTCGGCGCATCGCTCGGCGCGCGCATTCCTGACCTCGGTCGCCTCGCAGCAGTGGGACGACCGCGGCGACGCGCTGATCGTCGACGAGATCAACACCTTCGTCGACCAACGCAACGAGGACTCGGTGCGGATGCGGCTCATCGGCGACAACGTCGGGACCCTCAAGTCCGACGGTCAGCTGCTGCCGGCCTCGGGACGGGTCGAGACCAGCATCAGCCTCACCCGCTCGGGAGACCAGTGGCGCATCGACGGGCCCCTGCCGAACGGCACGATGATCGACCGGGACCAGTTCGACAGCACCTACCGGCCGGTCTCGCTGTACTACAGCGACCGCACCGGGCGCCGGCTCGTCCCCGACCCGCGCTGGCTCTACGCGGGACAGGCGACCGACCCGACCGTGCTGGTGAACCGGTTGATCGCGGGACCCGCGTCGGACCTCGCGGCGGCAGTGGACAGCGGCTTCCCCAACGGAGCCGCGCTGCGGGGTCCGGTCGTCGGCCTCGCCGGGGGCGGCGTGCGTGTGGATCTCGACGGCATCGGGAGCGCCCCCGCGCGGGATCGCAACCTGCTGGCGGCGCAGATCATCTGGACGCTCGACGGCGCCGACATATCCGGGCCCTACGTCATCGACGCCGACGGCGCGCCGCTGGCCGCCGAACGCGCCTCCGGATGGCAGACCACCGACGTGCGGGCCTTCGATCCAAACTCTGTGACGACCACCGATGTCGGGCTCAACATCGTCACGGGCGGCGCGTTGCGAGCGGTGACCGACACCGCGACCGTGCCGGTGCAGGGGCCGCTCGGGTCGGCGCGCGATCTGCGGTCGGCGACCATCTCCGACAACGGGGCGCGGGTGGCCGCGGTCCGGAGTCTGTCCGGACCCGAGCGCAGGCTCGAACTGGTGATCGGCGACTACGGCGGCGACGTCGGACCGATCGTCGGCGGGTCGTCGATCACCCGGCCGTCGTTCGGCTCCGACGAGAACACCGTGTGGGTCGTCGTCGACGGCAAACCGATCCAATGGCAACGCGACGACGACGGCACCGCCACCGTGCCCGTCGAGGCTTCGGCGATCCCTACGGTCGCGCGAGGCGCGATCACCGAGATGCAGGTGGCCCCGGACGGTGTGCGCACCGCACTGGTGGTCGGCGGACAGATCGTCTTTGCGGTGCTGTCGACCAACACCGAGGGCCAGGTGTCGCTGACCAGCCCGCGGATCGCGGCCTACAACATCGGCAACCGCGCGGTCTCGGTGGACTGGGCGTCGCCGACGACGCTGATGATCGCGCGCGAGGCACCCGAGTCGCCGGTCGTGCAACTGTCGATCGACGGCACCCCGGCGGTTGGCCTGCTGAGCGGCAACGTGTCACCGCCGGTGCGGGCGGTGGTCGCCAACGCCTCGACGATCTACGTGGGCGATCAGCGCGGTGTGCTGCGACTCGGCAGCAGCAACGGCCAACCCGACCAGTACTGGACCGAGGTCGAGCCGGCGATGATCGAGGGCGCGATCCCGGTCCTGCCCTGAAATCCGAGCCGCTACCGTCAGGCAGCTGCGAGCACGACGACCGCCGCGACGTCGACGCCGTTCTCGGCGAGCACGCGCACCGATTCGGTCACGGTTGCGCCGGTCGTCAGCACGTCGTCGACCAGGATCGCGCTCGCCCCGGGGGCCGGGACGGCGCCGGAGCGCAGCCGGACGGCGCCGCGTAGATTCCGGGCGCGGGCCCGGGCGTCGAGTCCGGCGGAGTCCCGTGCCGTCGCCGACGTCACCAGCAGCGGTGCGACCCGTACCCGTCGGCCCAGTGCGGGCGCCGCGTTCGCCGCCACCGCCGTGACGGGGTCCCCGCCGCGCCGCCGCGCCGTCATCCGGCGGGTCGGTGCCGGGATCAGGAGCAGCCGTTCGGCGTCGGGGAGCTCACCCCACCGGGCCAGCACGCGGACACCGAGCGCGAGGGCGGTGCCGAGGGGCCGGGCGAGATCGCGACGGTCGTGTTCCTTGAGCGCGATGATCGCCTGCCGATGCGGACCGCGGTACCGGCCCAGCGCCCAGACCGGGACGCCGGGCGCGACCCGAGGGTGGGCCGCGATGGGGGCGTCGGACAACGCGCGCTCGCATCGTCGGCACCACCGGGTACCTGGGCGACCGCACCCGCCGCAGACCATCGGGAACATCAGATCGGCTCCCGCCTCGAAGACCTCCCGGCGCCACGTCACGCGCCGACGGTAGTGCACCTCGCACAGGTGTGCGGGGCGGTGGGCGAGGGTGTGCACAACCGGGGCACGGGTGCTCGCGGGAGGATCTCGTGCCCGTTCGTCCCGACATGCCGACGCCGCGCCGCAAAACGTGGCCGAGACCGGAACTTGCGGCTACGGTCGGGGGTACAGCAGGTTGCCGGAGGCCGTCGAGGTGTGCCGGCCACGACCGCTTTTGCCGGGAGGTGATGCCCCTGTCTTTGAGTGTCAGCTGTCAGCTGACATGGACACATCCTCGGTGCCGTTCGAATCGCCAGTGCGACAACAGATCACGGCGATTCAATCGGCTTCGGGACAATTCAGGAGGTAGTTGAATGTCCACAGTCATCCACCGCAAAGGCCAGCGCGAACCGAAGACCGCCGACCCACGGCCGACCGTGGAGGAGGGTCCCGCGCCCGACCGCCGATCAACCGAGAACGATTCCTACGATCCGGAGTTCGCCTTCGTCCGCCCACCGGGAACGGTGGACGCCGACGAGCCGGCCGAACCCACCGCGAAGGTCGTGTTCAGCGGCCGCAACGTCGAGATCCCCGACCACTACCGCATCTACGTCGGCGACAAACTCGCTCGTCTCGAGCGATTCGATCCGACCATCTACCGATTCGACGTCGAGCTGAACCACGAGCGCAACCGGAGACAGTCCAAGGTCTGTCAACAGGTGGAGATCACCGCGACGGGCAAGGGGCCGATCGTCCGGGCGCAGGCCTGCGGCGAGAACTTCTACGCCGCCCTCGAACACGCGCTCGACAAGGTCGAGTCCCGGCTGCGCCGCGTCAAGGACCGCCGGCGTGTCCACCACGGCAACCGTCGGCCGCTCTCGGTCGCCGAAGCCACCGAGATCGGAGCGCCGCCCCTCCGCGACAACCAGCTCTCCGTGGACGGTTTCGTCGGTGATCCGAACTCGACGGCGGCCGACTCCGCCGAACAGTGGGACGACGGCGTGGAGGAATACACACCCGGTCAGATCGTCCGCGTGAAGGAGCACACGGCCGTGCCGATGACCGTCGACGACGCGCTCTACGAGATGGAACTGGTCGGCCACGACTTCTTCCTGTTCCACGACAAGGAGACCGACAAGGCGTCCGTCGTCTATCGCCGGCACGCCTTCGACTACGGGCTCATCAGGTTGACCTGACGCCCGAGCGGGCCCCGCAGGCGGTCATCCGGTCGATGTCCGACGATCCGATCAGGGTCTGCTCAGCTCACCTCGGTACCATGGGATCCGGTCTGTGCGTTCGCGCGGGCCGGATTCCGTGTGTTTTCTACAGGTGAGGGACTCGATCCACGGTGCTGAACAAGCTGTTGCGTGTCGGCGAAGGCCGCATGGTCAAGCGACTCGATGCGATCGCATCGCACGTCGAGACGCTGTCCGATGACGTCGAGGCGTTGACCGACGCCGAGTTGCGTGCCAAGACAGACGAGTTCAAAGAGCGCATCGCCGACGGGGCGTCGCTCGACGAGCTGCTGCCCGAGGCCTTCGCGGTCGCCCGCGAGGCGGCGTGGCGAGTGCTCGACCAGAAGCACTTCCACGTGCAGATCATGGGCGGGGCGGCGCTGCACTACGGGAACATCGCCGAGATGAAGACCGGTGAGGGCAAGACGCTCACCTGTGTGCTCCCGGCCTACCTCAACGCGCTCTCCGGCGACGGCGTGCACGTGGTCACCGTCAACGACTACCTGGCCAAGCGCGACTCCGAGTGGATGGGCCGCGTGCACCGGTTCCTCGGTCTCGACACCGCCGTCATCCTCACCGGCATGAGCTCGGCCGCGCGGCGCGAGGCCTACGCCGCCGACATCACCTACGGCACGAACAACGAATTCGGCTTCGACTACCTGCGCGACAACATGGCGCACTCGCTCGAGGACCTCGTCCAGCGCGGCCACTCGTACGCGATCGTCGACGAGGTCGACTCGATCCTCGTCGACGAGGCCCGTACCCCGTTGATCATCTCCGGCCCCGCCGAGGGGTCGAGCAAGTGGTACACCGAGTTCGCGCGGATCGCCCCGCTGCTCGAGCGCGACGTGCACTACGAGGTCGACATCAAGAAGAAGACCGTCGGTGTCCACGAGGCCGGCGTCGAGTTCGTCGAGGACCGCCTCGGCATCGACAACCTCTACGAGGCCGCCAACTCGCCCCTGGTCAGCTACCTGAACAACGCGATCAAGGTCAAGGAGCTGTTCCAGCGCGACAAGGACTACATCGTCCGCAACGGCAACGTCATGATCGTCGACGAGTTCACCGGCCGCGTGCTCGACGGGCGTCGCTTCAACGAGGGCCTGCACCAGGCCATCGAGGCGAAAGAGGGCGTCGAGATCAAGGCCGAGAACCAGACGCTCGCCACGATCACACTGCAGAACTACTTCCGCCTCTACGAGAAGCTGTCCGGGATGACCGGTACCGCCGAGACCGAGGCCGCCGAGTTCGACCAGATCTACAAGCTCGGGGTGCTGCCGATCCCGACCAACAAGCCGATGATCCGCAAGGACCAGGGTGACCTGATCTACAAGACCGAGGAGGCGAAGTTCGCCGCGGTCGTCGACGACGTCACCGAGCGCCATGCGACGGGTCAGCCTGTCCTGATCGGTACGACCAGCGTCGAGCGTTCGGAATACCTCTCCCGCCAGCTCAAGAAGCGCGAGATCCCGCACAGCGTCCTGAATGCGAAGTTCCACGAGCAGGAAGCGCAGATCATCGCCGAGGCGGGTCGGCTCGGCGCGGTCACCGTGGCCACCAACATGGCCGGTCGCGGTACCGACGTCGTGCTCGGCGGCAACCCCGACATCATCGCCGACACCCGGCTTCGCAAGGCCGGTCTCGACCCGGTGCAGACCCCCGACGAGTACGAGGCCGCGTGGGACGAGGCCATCGAGGTCGCCCGCACCGACGCCGCGAAGGAGGCCGAGGAGGTCCGCGCGGCCGGCGGTCTGTACGTGCTGGGCACCGAACGCCACGAGTCACGCCGTATCGACAACCAGCTGCGCGGCCGTTCCGGCCGCCAGGGCGACCCGGGTGAGTCGCGGTTCTACCTGTCGGTCGCCGACGAGCTCATGCGTCGATTCAACGGCGGTGCGCTCGAGGCGATCATGAACCGGCTGCCCGACGACGTCCCCATCGAGGCGAAGATGGTGACCAAGGCGATCCGCAGCGCGCAGACGCAGGTCGAGCAGCAGAACTTCGAGATGCGCAAGAACGTGCTCAAGTACGACGAGGTGATGAACGAGCAGCGCAAGGTCATCTACGCCGAGCGCCGCACCATCCTCGAGGGCGAGGATCACCACGAGCAGGTCAAGCAGATGGTCGACGACGTCGTCGGGGCCTACGTCGACGGTGCGACCGCCGAGGGTTACGCCGAGGACTGGGATCTCGACGAGCTGTGGACCGCACTGCGTGCGCTGTACCCGATCGAGCTCGATCCGAAGGATGTCGTCGGTGAGTCCGAATACGGCGAGCGCGATGACATCTCGGCCGACGAGCTGCGCGAGAAGCTCGTCGCCGACGCGCGCGCCGCGTACGACACCCGTGAGAAGCAGATCGACGCGATCGCCGGCGAGGGCGCGATGCGACAGCTCGAACGGAGCGTGTTGCTGAGCGTGCTCGACCGCAAGTGGCGCGACCACCTGTACGAGATGGACTACCTGCGCGAGGGCATCCACCTGCGTTCGATGGCCCAGCGTGACCCGGTCGTCGAGTACCAGCGCGAGGGCTTCGACATGTTCCACGGCATGCTCGAGGGCTTGAAGGAAGAGACGCTGAGCATCCTGTTCAACGCGCAGGTGCAGACACAGCAGCCGGCGGCCGAGCAACCGCTCCCGAGTGCTGCCGACCTGCGCGCGGCCGTGGGCGCGGGTGCCCCGGCACCGGTGCCCGCTCCCGCTCCGGCCGCCGACTCCGGTGCTCAGGCCCCGGCCGCCCTGCGGGCCCCGACTCAGTCGGCGGACGCGGCGGTCACATACTCGGGCCCGGGCGAGGGCGGCGGTACGGTCGTGCACTCCGAGGAGGAGGAGCTCTCGGGCGCCGCGGAATCCGCCAGCCGTCGCGAGCGCCGCGCCGCGGCCCGCGCCACCACCAAGGGGTCCCGGCCGAAGCCGCCGAAGTCCAAGAAGCAGCGCCGCTGACCGGCGCCCCAAGCGGGTGCCGCCACCAGCAGTGACCGCCGACGGTCGGTCCCGGAGAAGTCCGGGACCGACCGTCGACGTTTTTCTCGGATTCGATGGAACCGGGACGCCGCCCCGTGCGTCCAAATCCCATGCGTCCACTCCTGGCGGGTCCTGAACTCGCACCCACGAGCACGTCGCGGCCGCACGGATCGCGGCCGTCGCAGCAGACACCGCGGGTCCGGGTTCGTCCGGCGCCGCCGTACGAGCCCGCCGGTCCGGTGGTGGCAGCACCGCACGGCCTCGCGACTCCGACGGCCATCCGGCCGTTCCCGGGGTCGGCTCCGGGTGCCGGTTCGGCGCGCAAGACCGCGGTCGCCGCGGCCGAGGCCCGCCGCTTCACCGTTGCGGTGTCCCGGCTGCTGTTCGAGGTGGTCGATCGGCGTCGCTCGGTCGCGCACCTCGGCGACGTCGTGTCGCCGGCGATCGCCGACCAGGTCGCAGCCCTCGTCCGGCACGACGCCTTCCGGATTCCGGAGTCGACCGGAACCGGGACGCCGGGGACCGTATCGACGCCGGTGGCGCAGATGTCGACCGGGAATGTGCTGCGGCGCGTGCACGTCCAGGTGTGCGATCCCAGCGCCGCAGAAGTGTTCGGCTCGTACGAGGGGGGTGGGCGGACCCGGGCGTTCGCGGGCCGCATCGAGCGCAAGCCGATCCGGGTCCGTGGCGCCGCGGACCCAGGCCGGCGATCGTTGGGTCGAGTGGAATACCGGTGGCAGCTGGTGGCCCTCGAGTTCGGCTGACGGGTAGCTCCTGCGCAGACCACGGAAATCCGCGTCGACGGCTACGATCGGCGTCGTGGTCACCCGTCTGTCGCCCCGCGACGCGATGTACTACTTCCTCGACGATTCGCGGTCCACGACCCACCTCGGGGCGTTGCTGATCGTCGATCCCGCGGCCGCGCAGGCGACCTCGGAGAACGCCGAATCGGGCGACACCGGATCCGAAGCGTCCGACGCGGCCAGGCGAGCGTCCCGGCAGTCGACGCTCGACTACGCGGGTCTGGTCTCGCTGGTCGAGAACCGCCTTCAACTCATCCCGCGGTATCGCCAGGTCGTCCGCGAGGTGACGCTCGGGCTCGCGCGCCCGGTCTGGGTCGACGACCCCGACTTCGACATCAACTTCCACATCCGTCGCGCGGGTCTGCCGCGGCCCGGTGGAGCCGTCGACGTCGACGAACTCGTCGCCCGGGTGATGTCGCGGCCGCTCGACCGCACGCGACCGCTCTGGGAGATGTATCTCATCGAGGGTCTCGCCGACGGCCGACTCGCGATCCTGACCAAGTCGCACCGATGCCTCATCGATGATGCGGGCAGCCGGGAGATCAGTGAGGTCATCTGCGACGACACCGAGACAGCGGAACCGCTGCCGGAGGAGTTGTGGATGCCGGGCAGGCCGCCGGGCGGCACCCATCTCGTCGCCGGTGCCCTCGCCGAGGCGCTCGCGCGTCCGGGCGACCTCGTGGACACGGTGCTCCACGGCAACGGAATCGTGTCCGAGATGCGGTCCGCCGTCGGCACGACCGTGCGGCGCGTGGGGGACGTGGTGTCGCAACTGACCGATTCGGCGCCACGCAGTCCGTTGAACAACGCGGGCACCACCACCCGGTCCTTCACCACCGTCGCACTGCCGCGACGGGGGTGCGCAAAGGTCGCCGAGCATCACGGTTGCACCATCAACGACGTCGAGCTGGCCATCATCTCCGGCGTCATGCGCAAGTGGATGCTGTCGTTCGATCCGGCCGAGGTCCCTGCCGACACCGTGCGGGTCGTCGTGCCGCTGTCAGCACGCGACCCGGGTGTCGAGCGCACGGCCGAGCCGGAACCCGGGTGGATCGGGGTCGGCAAACCGAGTTTCGTCACCGATCTGCCGGTGGGGGAGAGTAATCCGGCCGTTCGGCTGGCGCAGGTGGCCGGCCTGGCCGACCGATATGCGCAGTCGCCGCGCCGGATGACTCTCGGTCCCAGCCCGCTCTTCCCCGAACTGGGTGTGGTGCCGTTCCCGGAGATCAGCTCTCGGGCGTTCCGGTCGCTGAACAGCCGTGCGTACAACGTGCCGGTGGCGATGAGCACGTCGCCGGTGCCGGACCGTTTCGTCCTCGGCGCACCGGTGCGCCAGGTCTTCTCGATTCCCACCCTCGTGTCGCAGCGTGCGCTGGCGATCAGCGTCGTCGAGTACCGTGACCATCTGCACTTCGCCTTCGTCGCCGACCGCGGAGTCATCGCCGATCTGCCCGCGATGGCCGACTACGTCTTCGAGTCCCACGAAGAGTTGACCCAGAAGAGTTGACCCAGAAGAGCTGACCCAGAAGAGCTGACCCAGCCCCACCGCTGGCCGAACGGGAGTAGTTGACGAATGAGGGTGTACCTGCCGGCGACATTGGCGATGCTGTTGCGGCTCGATGCCGACGGCGAGTTCCGTCCGCTGGGCGGCACGGGCTTCGCCCTGACGCCCGCGCTGCGTGAGGCCTTCGTCTCCGGGGATGACGAGGAGCTGTCCGAGGTCGCGCTGCGCGAGGCCGCGCGTGCGTCGCTGCGCCTGCTCGCCGGGGAGGCCCCGGAGGCCGGCGACCGCGAGTCCGAGTCCGAACTGGTCGCCGACGAGGCGGTCACCGACCCCGCGGACACCCCGCGTCTGCCGCCCCGGCGCGTGGTCGTCGCGGCCGACGTGGCGGACGTGACACTGCGTCCCGACCTGGACGACGCGGTGGTCAAGATCGCCGGGCCCGTCCCGGTGTCGGCGATCGCGTCGGTGCATGTCGACGTCGCCGAGGCGGAGCCGAAGGTCCGTGCGGCCGTGGTGGTCATCGACGCCGCCGACATGGGTGACCTCGATGCCGAACTCGCGGTCGGCGACGTCGAGGACTTCGATCTCGCGTGGTACGCGACTCAGGAACTGCCGTTCCTCCTCGAGCTGCTCTGAACCGAACCACTAACCTACGGTTGCGTAGGTTATGGTGGCTCCGACACGTTCCCCGACGTCGAAGGCGGTAAGTGAGATGGGTTTGCTCGAGAGGTTCGAGGAACCGGTTTCCGGCGTCGCGGCCTGCAGCCGCGGCTCGCAGTGGGCCCGCGCCGCGCTCACCCGGATCACGACGCCGCTCCTGCCCGACGACTATCTCCACCTGGCGAATCCGTTGTGGTCGGCCCGCGAGCTGCGCGGCAAGGTCGTCTCGGTGACCAAGGAGACCGAGGACACCGCGACGATCCGCATCCGACCCGGTTGGGGCTTCTCGTTCGACTACGCCCCGGGTCAGTACATCGGCATCGGCGTCCTGATGGAGGGCCGCTGGGCGTGGCGTTCCTATTCGCTGACCTCGACCCCCGACTCGTCGGCGAACGACAAGACGATCTCGATCACGGTCAAGGCGATGCCCGAGGGCTTCTTGTCCAGTCACCTGGTCAACGGTCTCCGGCCCGGCACGGTCGTCCGGCTCGCCGCACCGCGCGGGGAGTTCGTGCTGCCGGACCCGTTGCCGGCGAAGGTTCTCTTCATGACCGCCGGAAGCGGACTCACGCCCATCATCTCGATGCTGCGCACCGCACGACACCGCGACCAGCGCACCGACATCACACTCGTGCACTCGACGCCCACGCCGGCCGATCTGCTCTTCGCCGACGAACTCCGAGACGTGGCGGACAGCGGCGTCGTCGACCTGCACGTGCAGTACACGCGAACCGACGGGCAGATCACTCCCGACGTGCTGCCGTCCCTCTGCGCCGACTGGCGCGAACGTCAGACCTGGGCGTGCGGACCCGCCGGGTTCCTCGACGGCCTGCAGCGCCTCTACGCGGAGGCGCACCTGACCGAGCAGTTGCACATCGAGCGGTTCGCCCTCGAACGCGGCGTCGTCGGGGCCCAGGGCGGCACCGTCACGTTCTCGCGGTCCGGGAAGTCGGCGGTCGTCGACGGTGCGACCACGTTGCTCGAGGCGGGGGAGACCGCGGGCGCGATGATGCCGTTCGGATGCCGGATGGGGATCTGCCAGAGCTGCGTGGTCATGCTCGACAAGGGATGCGTGCGCGACCTGCGTTCGGGCGTCGAACACGTCGAGGGCGAGCGCATCCAGACCTGTGTTTCCGCCGCGGCGGGGGACTGCACCCTCGCCGTCTGAGCAGCGTCTTCGTCTCGTGTGGCTCGCGCGCATCGGTGAGCCGGTAGGGTGAACGACGTGCGTGGCGAGAGGAATCTGTTCTGTGGAAACGCCGGCGAAGGCACCAGTGACCGCTGAGGTCCCGGTCCCCAGCGAGATCCCCGTCCTGAGCGACGGAGGCGTCACCCTGCGGCCGCATGAGCCCCACGACCTCGACCGCATGGTCGAACTCGCGGCGGACCCGGCCATGATGCGGTGGACCCCGATACCGGCGCCCTACAGTCGTGCGGCAGCCGAGCGTTTCGCCCTCGATTACGCGCCGCGTAGCTGGGCGAAGGGCACCCGGATGTTGTGGGCCGTCGAATTCGACGGCCGGTTCGTCGGCACCGTCGACATCGAGGGCGAGGGACCACTCACCCGACTCAGCTACGACCTGCACCCCGACGCCCGAGGGTGGGGGGTGATGAAGCGCGCCGTCCTGCTGGCCGTCAACTACGCGTTCACCGAGGCGGACAAAGAGGTCGTCCGATGGACGACCGTCGCCGGCAACATCGACGCGCTGCGGGTGGCCCACTCCTGCGGTTTCCGTCTCGACGCCGCGGTCCCCAACGGCATCGAGGTGCGCGGTCACATACGCGACGCCTGGGTGGGATCGCTGCACGCAGGCGATCCTCAGCATCCCAAGACCGATTGGCGGACAGACGTGTTCGAGACCGAGCGCTTCCGCCTGCGGCCGCTCGCGGAGACCGACGATCCGCGCATCCGGGAGACGCTCGACGACCCGGTGTCGCGCAAGTATCTGTTCGCGCGCCCCGATCCGCTGGAACTCGAACACGCTGCGGCCGAACGCCTCCGCAAGTGGTGGACGGCCGCGCAGGGCACGACATGCACTTGGGCGGTGGCGGATCGCGAGACCGACGACTACCTGGGCGACATCACCCTGCTGCACATCGACGAGGTCACCGGCGCCGAGGCGGGTTTCTACACCCACCCCGAGGCCCGCGGCAAAGGCGTTTTGGGCGAAGCATTTCCGGCTGCGGTCCGGTACGCCTTCGACAAGCTGGGGTTCCGCCGCCTCACCCTCTTCGCCGCCGACAGCAACGAGGGCAGCAAGAAGCTCGCCCGCATCGCCGGCTTCCGCGAGTTCGGCACACAGAAACTCGCCGCCCGGTCCGACGGCGTCTTCGAGGACCTCGTGGGATTCGAGCTGTTCCGCGACGACTACGAGGCCGACCGCAAGGACTGACTGGTCCCGCCCCGTCGACCATCCTGTGTCTCGCGTCGATTGTGCAGCTTCCTCGCCGGCACGGAACCCGTTCCGTTGATCGGTTGAGTCCCGGTTCGTCACACTCACTGGACACGACGCCGTCGCCAACCTACGCTTGCGTAAGTTACGGAAACGTAGGCGTAGGCAGTGGTCGACACGCGCACCTCGAAGTCGCGCCATCGACCGACCACCGGCGAAGGGAACCACACGTATGGCGATCTCTGACATCCCCGAATACGCGCACCTGACCGAGTCCGACGTGGCCGCATTGGGAGCCGAACTCGACGCGATCCGCGCCGACATCGAAGCCGACCGTGGTGAGCGGGATGCGCGGTACCTGCGCAACACGATCCGGTTCCAGCGCGGGCTGGAGGTCACCGGCCGCGCCCTGCTGTTCGGTTCGACTCGGAAGTCGGCCTGGTGGGCGGGTGCGTGCGCCCTCGGCGTCGCGAAGATCGTCGAGAACATGGAGCTCGGGCACAACGTGATGCACGGGCAGTGGGACTGGATGAACGACCCGGAGGTGCACAGCACCACCTGGGAGTGGGACAACACCGACCCGTCGGCGCACTGGAAGCACACCCACAACTACATCCATCACAAGTACACGAACGTGCTGGGCATGGACGACGATGTGGGCTACGGACTGCTGCGCGTCACGCGCGATCAGCGGTGGCGTCCGTTCAACTACGGAAATCTCGTCTACAACACGATTCTCGCGCTCGCCTTCCAATACGGGGTCGCCGTGCAGCATCTCGAGCTGGGCAAGAAGCGCAAGACCCCGGAGGCCCAGGAAGAGTTCCGGCGCAATCGCAACGAGGTCCTGTCGAAGATCGGCAAGCAGGTCGCCAAGGACTACCTCGCGTACCCGGCGCTGGTCAGTGCCGCCACCGGGCACAAGGTCGGGTACGGCCGCGCGTACGCCAAGGCTGCGACCGCGACCGCGCTCGGCAACGTCATCCGCAACGTGTGGAGCAACGCAGTCATCTTCTGCGGTCACTTCCCGGACGGCGCGGAGAAGTTCACCAAGCAGGACATCGACAACGAGACGCAGGCGGAGTGGTACCTGCGCCAGATGCTCGGCAGCGCCAACTTCGACGCCGGATTCCCGCTGGCCTTCATGAGCGGGAACCTGTCGTACCAGATCGAGCACCATATCTTCCCCGATCTCCCCAGCAACCGGTACGCCGAGATCGCGGTGCGCGTGCGGGCCCTGTGCGACAAGTACGACCTCCCGTACACCTCGGGTCCGTTCCCGGTGCAGTACGCGAAGGCGTGGCGGACCATCGCCAAGCTCTCGTTGCCGGACAAGTACCTGTCGGCGACCGCGGACGACGCACCCGAGACCGCTTCCGAACGCCGCTTCAAGCAGGGCCTGCCGGAAGGTGCGCGTCTGCAGGCGACGATCGACGAGACGACCGGCGCGCGCCGGGGACTCCGCTCGGCCATTGCGTCGCTCCGCTCCCGGCGGCGAGACCAGGGTTCGCTCCGCTCGCTTCGTTCCCGAATCGGTGTCGATACGTCGGCCGCCCGCTCCGACGAGCAGGCCGCCTGATCGGCGCAGGTCAGACGGCCGGCACACATCGAGACCAAGGCAGTGGCCCCGACAGGGGCATAATGAGGCGCAATGGCAATCACTGATATCAACGAGTACGCGCACCTGACCGACGCCGACGTGGAAGCACTCGGTGCCGAGCTCGACGCGCTCCGCCGTGAGATCGAGGCGGACCGCGGCATGCGCGACGTCCGGTATCTGCGGCGCACCATCTTGGCGCACCGTGCTCTCGAGGTCGCGGGCCGCGCGGCTCTCATGGGCAGCCGTTCCCGGCCGCTCTGGCTGCTGGGCACCGGAGCGCTCGCGCTGTCGAAGATCATCGAGAACATGGAGCTCGGGCACAATGTGATGCACGGGCAGTGGGACTGGATGAACGACCCGGAGGTCCACTCGACCACCTGGGAGTGGGACATGGTGTGCGCGGCGCCGCACTGGAAGCACTCCCACAACTACATCCATCACAAGTACACCAACGTCCTCGACATGGACCACGACGTCGGTTACAAGACGTTGCGGGTCACGCGGGACGAACCGTGGGAGCCCAAGCAGCTCCTCCAGCCGGTCACCAACATCCTGCTCGCGGCGCTGTTCGAGTGGGGCATCGGTTTGCACGACCTCGACATCAAGGACGCGATCTCGGGGAAGAAGCCCAAAGAGGTCGCGATCCCGCAGCTGAAGGTGTTCGCGCGCAAGGTCGGCAAGCAGTTGGCCAAGGACTATGTCCTGTTCCCCGCGCTGTCGGGACCGAATTTTAAGCACACGCTGACCGCGAACCTCAGTGCCAATCTGATCCGCAACGTGTGGGCCTACGTCGTCATCTTCTGTGGTCATTTCCCGGACGGCGCGGAGAAGTTCACCGCGGAGTCGCTCGAGAACGAGACGCAGGGCCAGTGGTACCTGCGCCAGATGCTCGGTACGGCGAACTTCGACGCCGGGCCCGCGATGGCCTTCTTCAGCGGGAATCTCTGCTACCAGATCGAACACCATCTGTACCCGGACCTGCCGAGCAACCGGTACGCGGAGATCGCGGTGCGGGTGCGCGCGCTGTGCGACAAGTACGATCTGCCCTACACCACGGGATCGATTGTGCTGCAGTATCTTCAGACGCTGCGCACGATCAACAAGCTGGCCCTGCCCGACTCGTTTCTGCGCGACACCGCCGATGATGCCCCGGAAACCGCGTCGGAGCGGCGTTTCGCCGGGATGACCCCCCGCGCCGCCGGCCTCAAGACCGCGATCCGCGAGCTGCGCGCCCGGCGTCGCCGGCGGTAGCACGCCACTCGGTCACTCCGCTGTCCGTGGCTCCTCGGACGCGTCGCCCTCACCGCCGCTGACCGCCACCAGGAGGTGGCGCACGGCCATCGCGCGACGATACGAGTGACCGGTCAGCTCGTCGAGCTTGCATTCTGGATCGGCCGGTGGACCCAGATGTGTACAGCCGCGGGGACATTCCTCGATGGCGGCGTGCAGATCGTCGAAGGCGGCGACGATGTCGTCGGGTCCGACGTGCGCGAGTCCGAACGATCGGATGCCGGGGGTGTCGATGACCCAGCCACGCGGGCCGGCGTCATCGGGCAGGGCCAACGCCACCGACTGGGTGGACGTGTGCCGGCCCTTGCCCACTCCCGACACCACGCCGGTCGCCCGATATGCGTCCGGGACGAGACGATTGACCAGAGTGGACTTGCCCACCCCGGAGTGGCCGATGAACGCGGTGATCCGACCGCGCAACGTCGACAGGATCTCGTCGAGCGGGTCGTCGCGGCCCGCGCACACCACCGGCAGGTCGAGATCGGCAAAGGCCGCGGTGAATTCGGCGGGATCGGCGAGATCCGATTTCGTCAGGCACAGAATGGGGGACAGGCCGCCCACATAGGCCGCGGCCAGTGCGCGTTCGACGAATCCGGTGCGCGGCGGCGGATCCGCCATGGCGGTCACGATGAGGAGCGCATCGGCATTCGCCACGACGATCCGCTCGTAGGGATCGGAGTCATCGGCGGTGCGGCGCAACACCGTTCGACGATCGGCCACCCGGACGATGCGCGCCAGCGTGTCGGGCCGGCCGGACAGGTCGCCCACCACCGACACGTCGTCGCCGACGACGATCGGGGTGCGACCCAGTTCGCGGGCGCGCATCGCGACGACGCGCCGATCCGGGTCGCCGTCGAGCACCACGCCCCAGCGACCGCGATCGACCGAGACCACCATGCCCTGCTCGGCGTCGTCGTGCGACGGTCGCGTCTTGGTGCGCGGTCGGGTGCCCTTCCCGGGACGGACCCGGACGTCGGATTCGTCGTAGCTCGCCGCGCGGCGACTCAACGGCGCGCCTGTCCTCGAGAGCTCATGCGCGCCCCAGCATCTGCTGCCACATCCCCGGGAAGTCCGGCAGCGTCTTGCTCGTCGTCTCGATGTCGGCGACCACCACACCGGGTGTCACCAGGCCGACAATTGCTCCGGCGGTGGCCATCCGGTGGTCGGCGTAGGACTCCCAGGTACCCCCGCGTAACGGGGAACCGGCGGTGCCGGTGATGCGCAGTCCGTCGCCGGTTTCGGCGCATGTCCCACCCAGGCGGGTGATCTCGGTGGTGAGCGCGGCGAGCCGGTCGGTCTCGTGGCCGCGGAGATGGGCGATTCCGGACAGCACCGACTCCCCGTCGGCGAGCGCGCACAGCGCGGCGATGGTGGGGGTGAGTTCACCGATGTCGCGGAGGTCGAGGTCGACGGCCTTGAGTACCGCGGGTCCGCGAACCGACAGCGTGCCGTCGAGATGCTCGACGGCACAACCCATCGCGGCGAGGACGTCCGCGATCCGTGCACCGGGCTGGGTGGTCACGGCGGGCCAGTACGGCACCCGCACGGTACCGCCGGTGACGGCGGCCGCGGCGAGGAACGCGGCCGCATTCGACAGGTCGGGCTCGACCGTCCAGTCGACGGCCGCGATCGGTCCCGGGGCAACGCGCCAGACATTCGGTTCGGAGGTGTCGACGACGACGCCGGCCGTCGCCAGCATCTCCACGGTCATGTCGATGTGCGGGGTCGACGGGACGGCCGCGCCGACATGCCGGACCACGACGCCGGCGTCGAAACGCGCCGCCGAGAGCAGGAGCCCCGATACGAACTGCGATGACCCGGATGCGTCGATGGTGACCTCGCCGCCGGGCACGGTGCCGGTGGCGTCGATGGTGAACGGCAATCGATCGCCGTCGACGGCGACACCCAGCCCGCGCAACGCGTCGAGGATGGTGGTCTGCGGCCGTTCGCGCGCGTGGGGATCGCCGTCGAAGACCACGCGCCCGGTGGCCAGGGCCGCGGCCGGCGGCAGGAACCGCATCACGGTCCCGGCGAGGCCGCAGTCGATCGCGGCACCCCGCAGGGGTCCGGGCACGATCGAGACCGTGGTCTCGCTCGCGGGGTCGATGCGGATCTCGGCGCCCAGGGCCTCGAGCGCGGCGAGCATCAGGTTCGTGTCGCGGCTCCGGAGGGTTCCACGGACGGTCGACGGCCCGTCGGCGAGGGCGGCGAGGACGAGAGCGCGGTTGGTGATCGACTTGGAACCCGGCAACTCCACGGTTGCATCCAGGCCGCCTCCGGCGGGGGCATCGCGGCCGCCTTCGGTGATCGTCGGCGCGTTCCAGGAACTCATGGCGTCCAGTCTGTCATGGGGTGCTCACGTTCCCCGGCGCCGATGGGCCGTCCACGGCGATGGGATCCCGATCTATCGCGTGTCCTTGCGCAGCGGGTGATCGGCGGGGATCTGGACGACGATCAGGGTCCGGCCGTCGGGATCGGTCGCGTGCATCTCGATGAGACCCCACGGCTCGGTGCGCGGCTCGCGGGTCACGGGAACGCCACGGTCGCGGAACTCGTCGGCGACGGCCTCGGCATCCCGGACCTGAAGCCAGAGAACCGAATCGCTGGACGGGGCCGGCTCGTCGGTCTTCATGTGCGACGAGATCTCGATGAGCCCGTTGCCGGCGAAGAACACGACACCACCCGGATACTCGCGGTGGACCGGCAGACCGAGCCGCTCGCGGTAGAACGACTGCAGGCGTTCGGGGTCGGCCGAGAGCAGGAGCACCCGGCTGGCCAGGACCTCCATCTACTGCCCCTCGGTGGTGCCGGCGGAGCCGCCCAGGGCGTGTCCGCGGTTGAGGTCGCTCCCGTGGCTCGCGGCCTCGTACGCGGCCCGTTCGCGGGCCAGCCGTTCCGTCTCGCCGATGGGCGTCGAATCGCCGAACGCGAACGCGGAATCGTGCGGCCACTCGTGCGGGAGGTCGGGGTCGACGATGCGCCCGTCGTCGTCGATCGGCTCGGGATCAGAACTGGGGGACATGGGTTCCACGATAGGCCGAACCGGGCGCGGTGCGCGGGATTCGGGAGCGGCCCGACCGTTGCGCGATCGTGCGGTCGTCGCAGTACAAACGCAAGGTCGGCGGCCTACCGTTGTCGTCGGGGTCGGGCGTTTCGTACGCGATCACCGGGAGGGATCATGACCAGCATCGAGCACCGAACCGAACACCGCGCCTTCGCCGAACCCGACGAGGTGCGCACCTTCGGGCACGGGCAGGTGGAGCTACTCACCGTTGGGACGTCGGACATCGGCCGGCTGACCCTGGAACCGGGCTGGCGATGGTCGGTCGACGTCAAACCGATCGCCGGTACCGAACTGTGCGAGGCACCGCACTTCCAGTACCACGTGTCCGGGGTCATCCACGTCGTGATGGCCGACGGCACCGAGTTCGACGCCGGGCCGGGATCGATCACGTCCCTGCCGTCCGGCCACGACGCCTGGGTGGTCGGCGACGAACCCGTGGTCCTCGTGGACTTCTACGGCGCCAGCAACTACGCCAAACAGCAGACCGGGTGACGACCGACCACGGCCCGAACCGAACCCGTCACGAACCACGCCGCGAGAACCCGCCCGAGGTGTAGCCGTCCCAGGTGTCGAAGAGCCGCAACACCTTCGGGTCGCCGAGGCTCTTGATGTGATCGGCCAGGTCCTTGGGCGTGGCCGGATTGGTGACGATGAACGGGTGCAGCGACGCGTCGTGGTCGGCCAGATAGCGGAGCGTGTCGGCCGGGGTGTCGGGGTCGGCGGCCGCCAACGCGTCGCGCGGGTCGAAGGCGGCGGCGCGGACGCCGTCGGCGCCGGAGAGGTCGGTTGATCCGTCGGGTGCGCCGACCACCGCAATGTCGCCGGTGTTGTGGTAGTCGACCGGATCGGCGGAGACGCTGCGCGTGTTCAGCAGGAGGTTCAACACGATCGCGGTGAGCGCACCCGCCGAGATCCCCGAATGGAAGATGGTCTGGAACCAGTCGGGGAACTGGGCGTAGAGATCCAGGACCACGTTGACCGGCGCCTCGCCGAGTTCGCGGTCGGTGTAGTAGATCTTGGCCTCGGTCAGCATGGCGACACCGACGGAGATCGCGACGACCAGGACGTTCGTGTTGTTCAGCTTCGCCTTCGCGAGCGTCCGGATGCCGCTGGCCGCGACCATGCCGAACAGGGCGACGCCGGCGCCGCCGAGTACCGGCAGCGGTATGCCCTCGACGACGGCGGCCATCTTGGGGAGGAGGCCGAGAACGACCAGGATCACGCCGGCGCAGGTCGCGACGTGTCGCGTCTTGACCCCGGTGATCGCGACGAGGCCGACGTTTTGCGCGAAGGCCGTGTAGGGGAACGTGTTGAACACGCCGCCGAGTGCGGTGCCCAGGCCGTCGGCGCGCATCCCGTCGGCCAGCTTGCGCGGGGTGATCTTCTTGTCGACGATCTCGCCGACGGCGACGATGTCGCCGGTGGTTTCGGTCATGATCACGACGCCGACGATGATCATCGCGATGATGGCGCTGACCTCGAAGGTGGGTGCGCCGAACTGGAACGGCTGCGGGATGCCGACCCACGGGTACTCGCCGACCTGATCCCAGTGCGTCATGCCGAACGGGATCGCGATCAGGGTGCCGACCGCCAGGCCGAGCAGGATCGACACCCGGCGGATCGCCGCGGGGGCGAATCGTTCGATGCCGATGATGACGGCCAGGGTGAGGAATCCGAAGGCGATGTTCTTCGGGTCGCCGAAGTCGGGGCCCGCGGCGGTGCCGCCGCCGAACCAGCCGGCCGCCACCCGCATCAGGGACACCCCGATGATGAGGATGATCGTCCCGGTGACCAGCGGCGGGAAGAAGCGGATCAGTCTCCCGACGATCGGTGCGACGGCGATCATGAACAACCCGCACGCGATGACCGACCCGTAGATGGTGGTGATGCCGTACGAGGTCCCGATGGTGATCATCGGGCCGACCGCGGCGAAGGTGACGCCCTGCATCAGCGGGAGTCGGACCCCGAACCGCCAGAACCCCACGGCCTGCAAGATCGTCGCGATGCCCGCCACGAACAGGTCCGCCATGATCAGGTGGACGATGTCACCCTGCTCGAGTTGGCCGGCGCCGACCATCGCGCCGCCGACGATGAGGGGTACCGCGACGGCCCCGGCGTACATGGCCAGGACGTGCTGGAGGCCGAGCGGGAACAGCTTGATGAACGGCGGGATCTCGTCCACCGGATGTGCGGCGGACCTTCCGTTCTTGACGACATCGAGAACCGACATGGTCAGTGTTCTACGGTTCGCACGTTTCCGTGAAGGCGCGAGCGTGTATCCGCGACGTTTCCGCCAAGATATATCCGTGATGGCCAGCGCCTCCCGCCGCAGCGCGGGAATCCTGCTCTATCGCCGGACGACGTCGGCCGACGGTGCCGCTGCCGTCGAAGTTCTCCTCGTGTTCCCCGGGGGTCCGATCTGGGCGCGTAAACCGGACGCGGGGTCGTGGTCGGTGCCCAAGGGGCTCGTCGAACCGGGCGAGGACGAGTGGGCCGCCGCGCGACGCGAGTACGCCGAGGAGATCGGGAGCCCGGTGCCCGACGCCCCGCCGATCGAACTCGGCGAGGTCAGGTTGAAGAGCGGCAAGAGGGTGATCGGATTCGCCGTGGAAGGCGACCTCGACGTCGTGTCGGTCGTCAGCAACACGTTCGAGCTGATGTGGCCACCGCGGTCGGGACGGATGCAGGCGTTCCCCGAGATCGACCGCGCCGAATGGTGTTCCGTCGATCTCGCGCGGACCCGGCTCAACCCCGCTCAGGTTCCGTTCGTCGACCGTCTGCTCGAGGCGCTGGGGTCCGCGGACCCGGCGTCACCGAGGAGGTAGGTGCGCGTCAGGTCTCGCCACAGCGGGAGATGCGGGTCGGTCAGCGGGTCGCGCCGGTCGATGAGGTAGGTGGTCGCCGCGCCGCGCATGCTCGTCAGGAGCAGCGGGTAGAGGGCGGCGTAGCGCGGCGACGCGGTCAACTCGGGACCGAGGAACCCGGCGACCGCGCGCCGGACGGTCTGGCCGATCTCGCGTTCGGTGGGGAGCAATGCCGTCCGCAGATTGGCATTCGTCCGCGCCGCGACCCACAACTCCATCGACGCGACGAAGTACGGCTGGTGGAACGTCGACCACCCGACGTCGGTGGCCAGCGCGATGCGCTGGACCGGATCGGCCGGCCATTCGACGTGGCTGGGCAGTTCGGCGATGCGGGTGCGGGCGAGGTGTCCGACGGCCGCCATCAGCAGGACGTCCCGCGACGGGTAGTGGTGCAACAACCGGCCCCGGCTCACGCCCGCCTCGTTCTGGATGGCGACCGTGCTCGCGGCGGCGTATCCGCGATCGACGAGGACTCGGATCGCGGCATCGAGGATGCGGGTCTGCGTGACCCCGCTGCGTTGCTGCCGCGCGCGCGGGGCGCCGGGAGAGGTGGTCACACGAGGATCGTAGTTCGGCACGGCGCGGATGACCCGCGGCCTCACACGTCGAGGATGTGCGGGAGGCCCGCGCGGTAACGATCGCGGTCGATCTGTTTCAGCGGCTCGAGCATCGGCAGTTCCCAGAGCGGGAAGACGGTCGCCGCGCGGGCGGGGCTGTCGGCCGCGGCGATGATCGCGTTGGTCACCCGGCGGCCGGATTCGTTGGCGCCCTCCATCGTCGCGAGATCGATGTTGCTCCGGACGTGGTCGCCGCCGATGAACAGATTCGGAATCGACGTGTAGGCGTTCGGCCGGTTCTTGTACGAGCCGGCGGTGTTGACCATGAGCGGTGTGGCGTTGGCGATGGACGGCGACCAGGTGATCCCGGGGTCGAGGGACCAGGTAACGATCTCCTCCGAACGCAGGAGCTTCCGGGCCCCCGAGTTCATCGCTCGGCTCATCTGGGCCCACACTTCCCGCGCGATCTCTTGCCGGGTGCACTGTTTGGCGGGTTTGCCGTAGAGGATGCCTGGCTTCTCCCACTCCGAGATGTCAATGGACAGAAAATCTTTCACTCGCCCGTCACCGTAGGTGCGCGCGAAGTCGACGTTCCAGGGGCGGGCCTGGAACAGGCCGGTCAGAGCCCAGGGGGTACCCAGCGCGGCGATGTGGCTCGGCGGCATGTCGGCGCGCCGGGACAGGAAGTACTGGATGCCGACCATCCAGTCGTCCTTGAGAGCGTGGATACCGGCCAGCGACGGGTCGGCCGTGACCAACTCGGGCGACAACAACGGACGGAGGCGATCGATGGGCATCGCGGCGACATACCAATCGGCATCGACCGGGGCGCCGGAGGTGAGTTGCGCTCCACTGATCCGGCCGCGCGTCAGATTCAGTCGCGCCAGGCCGGTCCCCATCTCGAAGCGGACGCCGCGACCGCGGAGGTGGGCCACCCACGGGTCGATCCACGCATGATTGGTGGGGCGGTTGAGGATCCGGTCGACGCCGCCGTGTACGAGCCCGGCGTCGTATCCGCTGATCAATCCGGTCGCCGAGGTGGCCAGTGCCAGTCCGATCTGGCCGATCGTCCGTGCCGACGCGGTGTCGGGTTTGGCGGCCACAAGCGCTCGCGTGAGGGCGCCCACGAGATATCGCTGATACGCCCGTGACTTGCCCTTGGACTTCACGAACTGCATCCAGGACTGGTTCTCCCACTGGCCGATTCGACGTTCGGTGCAACTGGTCGCGATGATCAGCTCGCGGGTGACGAAGAACGCGAGTTCGGGAGGCGGCACATCGACGACGAACTTGAGTCCGCTCATGAACGCGTTGCGCAGGTTGTCCAGCGTCACGATCTCGTTCGCGTGTTTGACGAAACCCATGATCGATGCCGGGGCGGTGGTCGGGGCATACCCGGCGTCGTCGAAGGCGATGACCGCCGACTCGACGTCGATGAGGTGACGGTCACGAACGTTGCTGTTGCCGACGGGGATTCGCTCCATGGTGTCCGGCACGTGCTGGTAGCAACCCGGGAAGAACCGGAAACCGTGCTCGCCGGGGAGAGCGAGGCGACCACCCCGTGCGGTGCCGGGGACGTCGTGGCTGTAGGCCTTGCCGCCGAGGCGCGACGGCTCGTAGACCGTGACCCCGAAGCCGCGCTCGACGAGTTCATGCGCCGCGGACAAGCCGGCCATCCCGCCGCCGAAGATCGCGACGTCGCGGCCGCGACCGGCACCGGAGCGGGGCACCGCCCGCGCCGAGGGGACCGTGACGCCCGGTAGGGCCACTGCGGTACCCGCCAGGACTGCGGCGGCAGCCGATCCGCGCAGCATGGACCGACGCGGAAAGCTGTTCGGCGAGTTGCTTTTCGAAGTGAAAGTGGCGTCCGACATCCCCATGACCCCTTTGTCGACGACTGTCCGCGACGGTAGAGAACAGTCAGCGTTGACTTATCTGCTGTGATGTCTACCACAGCGTCAAAGTGGGTCGGACGGTTTTGGCGAATCGTCTCACGGGGTGCTCCCACGCGCCCTGCGGCTGACTACGACGGTTCGCGGCCGGTGAGGGTGCGTTGGCGAAAGTACTCGTGCAAACCGTCGAAAACGGCATCCGAGACCGACAGCGTGTGTTCGTCGTCGCCGATGAGGGAGAGGCCGCGCAACACGACATCGAGGCCCGGCGCTTCCGGAGCGTCGTAGCGGTCGTCTTCGATGTCGGCTTCGTGGATGATCTCTGCGATCGCCCACAGGACCGGGTCGGTGAGTTCGTACCGTTTCAGGATCGTTTCGAACGTGCAGTCGCCGTCATGATGGCCCAGTTCGACCCCGCGCATGTCGAACGGCGTTGCATCCGAGGGGATTTCGTCTGCGCTGGTGACGAAGACGAACTCGGCGGCGGGATCGACGTACCGGCGGATCAGCCACGCGCACGCCGCCCGGTCGATGTGCACGCCGGCCCGGGTCGCCCACCTCACGACGGCCTCGCCGGTTCGGTCTCGAGGAGTCGGTCGGCCAGTGTGCGAAGTGCTTGTCGGGCGGTCTCGCGCGACTCGGTCGGAAAATGATCCCGTCGGGTGATCTCACGGAACCTGCGACGCAGGACGCCGAGCTGTTTCGCGGGGTCGGCATGGTCTTCCGCCTGCTGCGCCTCGACGACTATCTCCGCATACTCGGCTCCGCGGGCCGACTGGAGTTCGGCGCGGATGCGTTCGAATTCGGCCGGGTTGGTGGGCGCGGCCGACCAGACCTCGCCGGATCCGCCTGCGCTGACCGCATCCTCGGCCACCCACTCGAGCTGTTCGCGGGTCCGGGCGCTCGCGGGAAGCAGTACCACCCCATCGGTCAGCTGATAGGCGCCGTACTTCCGGAGTTTGCGCCAGATCGCGATCCGCGGCGTCGACGGCTCTCGGGGAACCCGATACACGAGCATCACCCAGTCTTCGGACACTCCAGCACCTCCTCGGCATGCCATCCGATCATGCACCAGCGGTCGATGTCGTGACCCGCCGCTCACCGCGCGTTCAACCCTGGACAATCTGATTGTAACCGTGGTTGCATCTGCTGGGAGCCGCACGATCGCGGCGACGCGGGCACGTTGGTGCGTGGTGGAAGGGGTGCGAGTGGCGATGTCGGAGAGATCCGGTCGACCCGGGAGTTCGGATGCGTCGAGACGTGCGGACAGTCCGCCGGAGGCCGAAGGGTCGGCGGCCGTCGAGTCGGGTGACCACGTCGACCCGACCGCGGGGGTCTCGCTGCGGACCGCGACCCGCGCGTGGTTCCTGATCTCGCTGCAGACCTTCGGGGGTCCCGCGGGTCAGATAGCGGTGATGCAGCGAGCACTGGTCGACGACCGGCGCTGGATCGGCCAGCGCCGGTTTCTCCACGCCCTCAACTACTGCATGCTGCTGCCCGGGCCCGAAGCCCAGCAATTGGCCATCTACGTGGGTTGGCTGCTCAACGGAACCGCCGGTGGGCTGATCGCGGGCATCCTGTTCGTCCTGCCCGGGGTGATCGCGATACTCGGGCTGTCGGCGATCTACGTCGCCTTCGGCGCGACGACCATCGTGGCGGCCCTGTTCGCCGGCATCGGCCCCGCGGTGCTCGCCATCGTCGCCCAGGCGGTCACGCGGGTGAGCAAACGGGCGCTCACCGGGCCGGTGCAGATCGCGATCGCGGTCGCTGCGTTCATCGCCCTGGCGGTCTTCGCCGTCCCATTCCCGATAGTCATCGCTGTGGCCGGCGTCCTGGGCTGGCTGACCGGCCGCCGTGTCGTCGCTGCCCAGAAGGAGGTCGCCGACGACGGGCCCGCGCCGATCATCGCCGACGACGCGATCCACACGGCATCCCCGAGCTGGCGTCGCGCCGGGTTGGTGCTCGGTGTCGGTGCGCTGGCCTGGATCATCCCGATGGGCATCGTCGTGGCGACCACGGGGACGGGCAGTGTGTTCACCCAGCAGGGCACGTTCTTCACGTGGACCGCCCTCATCACCTTCGGCGGCGCCTACGCCGTCCTGGCCTACATCGCCCAGCAGGCGGTCGAGGTCTACGGCTGGGTCACGCCGGGTGAGATGGTGCGCGGACTCGGACTCGCCGAGACGACCCCCGGCCCTCTCATCATGGTCGTCCAGTTCGTCGCGTTCCTCGGCGCCTATCGCGATCCGGGCGGTCTCGACCCCTGGGTCGCGGCGACCATCGGCGCACTCCTGACCACCTGGGTCACGTTCGTGCCGAGTTTCGTGTTCATCTTCCTCGGCGCGCCGTTCATCGAGAAGCTCCGCAACAACCGGCATCTGACGTCCGCGCTGAACGGCGTCACCGCCGCGGTGGTCGGCGTGATCGCCAATCTCGCACTGTATTTCGCACTGCACACGCTGTTCCGGGACACCACGGTCGTCACCGCCGGGCCGTTGCACCTCGCGGTCCCGCATCTCGACACCCTGCGTCCGTTGGCCGTGGTGATCACCGTGATCGCCTTCGTCCTGATCTATCCGCTCAAGCAGTCGGTGCTCCGGACCCTCGGCATCTGCGCGGTGCTCGGCCTGCTCGCCGCCGCCGTCGGCCTGCCCCTGACCTGAACGACCCTGACCTGAACGGGTGTCGTCAGGGCACGAGGAACGGGCGGATCCAGTCGGGCGAGACATCACGGGCGACGCCGGCCGCGGTCTCCTCGTCGACGTCGACGAGAGGGTAGTGCTCGGCGCCCGCCGCGGTGGCGAGAATGAGTGTGGTGACGCCCGCCCGGCGCTGGAAGAGCGACGTACGGCTGGCCCAGCCGATCACACCGTCCCGGTCGACGACGACGCGTTGCCGCGCGACGCTCGGCGGTGCGATGACCACCGAACGAGAGGTCAACCGATGCCCGAGGTGCCGGGCGCGGACGACACCGAGCGCCGTCGAGCCGAGAACGGCGACGACCCCCACCGCCAGCCATGGCGCCGGCAGGGCGCGCGTGAGTACCGCGACGCCGATGGCGATGAACACCACTGCGCCGGACAGGAATCCGCGGTTGATCCGACGCCGCCCGGCGGTGACGCCGTGTCCGACGAGCGGCGTGGTGAGCTCGGTGCGTTCGTCGGTGACCAGACCGGCGACGCGCATCGCCTCGTCGATCGGTGCCGGTGGGAGCAGTAGCGGGTGCTTGGTGCTGCCGGTGGCGATCGCCTGCAGGCGAGCGCCTTTGAGTGGGCGCATGAGGACCGGCTCGGTGAGGTGACTGCCGCGGATGCGCCGTTCGTCGAAGCTGATCGCGTTGGTGGTCAGCAGTCCGCGTTCGGTGCGCAGGGTCCCGTCGGGGGAGCGGAGGAGCCGGAAGTTCCAGTAGTTCAGGACGTACCCCAGGACGGACAGGATTCCGCCGACGACGATCACGAGCAGACAGGCACCCAGCACGACGAGTCCGATCGCGGTCTCGCGGATGGAGTCGACGGCATCGCGCGCGAATCCGATCCCCTCCGCGAATACCCCGGCGTCGTTGGCGATCTGCGCGGCGAGGCCGGCGGCGCCCGCGGCCAGTGCGAGCCCGGCGACGGAGAAGGGGGAGTAGCGCAGCCACGAGGTCTGGAACCGCGCCAGGACCGTGGGGTCCTCGGCCGCCACCGGGGCGGTCGGGTCGTCGGGGTCGGTGCCGGCGGGCGCCGACGGTCCCCGCAGGGTGCGCGTGGCCATCAGATTGTCGTGCAGCGCCCGCGCCTCGTCGACGGTGAGTGCGGTGAGGACGACCGCCGACGACTCGTCGTCCCCTCCGGTGCCGATCTTGACCTTCTGCAGTTTCAGCACGCGGTGAACAGGGGACGCGGTGAGGTCGACGCTGCGGATGCGGTCCCGGCGCGCGGTCGCGACCTTACGTGTGACGAGCCCGCTGCGCACCCGGACGTGCTCATCGGTGACCTGGTAGCGCGTGGTCAGCCAGGGCACCACCGTCACGAAGGGCACGATGACCGCGGTGGCGATCAGGGTGAACAACGGCGCGCCCGAGCCGGCGAAGACCAGCGCGATCACGACCGGGATCAGTGAGGGCAGGAGCTCGACGGGTTTGACGGCCATCATCCACGGCGACAACCGGTGCCAGTCCTCCGGCCCGTCGACGGCGAACGGCTCAGGTCGCGTCATCGGTGAAAGCCTGTGTGCGAATGGTCAGATCGGCGGCGGTAGTCCGTGCGACCTCCGCGTCGAGACCGGCGATGTGGATCGTCCCGGCCGACGACGCCGTGGTCACGGTGAGGGTCGCCAGCCCGAGGAACTGTTCGATCGGCCCGGCCTCGGTGTCGACCACCTGGATCCGGGCGATCGGGATGATCACGCGGTGCCGGACGAACCAGCCCGATTGCGAGTACACCGCGTCGTCGCTGACCTCCCAGCGGTGAAAGCGGTAGCGCCACTGCGGGACAATCGCGACCCAGGCGACGGTCACGACGACCACCGCGACAGCGGCGAGCACCGCGATCCATCGCGTCTGGTCGACGACGACGGCCACCAGGACGGCGGCGACCACGCCCAGGACCCCGAGAACGAGCGGGCCGATGCGCCACAGGGTCTTGGCGCGTGGATCGACACTGTTGACCGGGTCACGCAGGGTCGGGTGCACCGGCACGGTCGGATCAGATGAGGGCTCCATTGCCGTCAGTCTAGGGGTGGGTTCCCCGCCCTAGGTGACGGTGATGCCGCCGTCGACGGGCAGCGTCTGGCCGGTGACGTATCCGGCTGCGGCCGAGGACAACCAGATCGCGGTGGCGGCGAGTTCCTCGCCGTGTCCGGTCCGGCCGAGGAGTACCCGGGGCATCTGGGAGTCGAGATATCCCGGTTGGTAGGTGTCGGTCATCTCGCTCTCGAAGAACCCGGGGGCGATGGCGTTGACGCGAATGCCCTTGCGCGCGCCCCACTGCTGGGCCAGGTCGCGGGTGAGGCCGATGACGCCGGCCTTGCTCGCGGCGTACGCCGCCTGCGGCAACCCGGCGGTGGTGATGCCGAGGATCGACGAGATGTTGATGATCGAGCTACCCGGTTGCATCACCCGCCCGCAGGCCTGGGCCATCCAGTAGGAGCCGTTCAGGTTCACATCGATGACGCCGCGGAACTGCTCGGGGGTCTCGCGGGTTGCCGGGTACGCGGTCCCGACGCCGGCGTTGTTGATGAGCACGTCGACCTTGCCGAAGGTCTCCATCGCGGCGTCGACGACCCGCTGACACTGCTCGGGGTCGGCGACATCGGCGGGGACCACCAGCGCCTTGCGGCCCAGTTCCTCGACGGCGGCAGCGGTGTCGGCGAGCTTCTCCGCCCGGCGCGCGGCGAGTACGACGTCCGCGCCCGCCTCGGCGAAACCGCGGGCGAACGAGACCCCCAGCCCGGACGAGGCGCCGGTCACGATGACCACCTTGCCGGTGGTGTCGAACAGATCCATCACGGACATCGTTGTCTCCCTTGAGTACTCAGCACGGTGACCGACGCGGGGCGCCGGTCGAGTCGGAATCGGTGTCAGAACCAGGACGGTTCGACGTCGAGGGTGGTGCGGTCGAGTGCGGTCAGTAAGTCGAGCTGTGGGCCGGTTTTGGGTAGTTCATACCGGAAGAAGTACTGTGCCGCAGCGCGTTTGCCGTCGTAGAAGTCACCGGTCCGGCCGTCGGCGGCGAGGAGTTGTTCGAGCCAGATCCAGGCGATCACGATGTGGCCGGCCGTCTCCAGGTAGACGGTCGCGTTGGCCAGCGACAGCTTCGGGTCGCCCGCCGACCAGATGTGCGCGGTCACCTTCACCAGCCGGTCCACCACCGCGTGCAGCGTGTCGGCATGGGTGTCGAGTCCGTCGACAGCCCGTGCGCGGGCGACGGTGGCCTCGATCGTCTCGGCCAGCGCGGCGAGACCGGCCCCGCCCTGCATGATCACCTTGCGCCCGAGCAGGTCCAGGCCGTGGATGCCGTGGGCGCCTTCGTGGATCGGGTTGAGCCGGTTGTCCCGGTAGTACTGCTCGACGTCGAATTCGCGGGTGTAACCGTATCCGCCGTGGACCTGGATCGCGAGGCTGTTCGCCTCGAGACACCACTGGGAGGGCCAGCTCTTCGCGATCGGGGTGAGCACCTCGAGCAACAGGTTCAACCGGTCGCGTTCGGCGGGGTCGGTCGTGGTGGCCGCCTCGTCGACGAGGGTGCTGCAGTACAACCCGAACGCGAGAGAGCCTTCGACGTAGGACTTCTGGGCGAGCAGCATGCGACGCACGTCGGCGTGTTCGATGATCGGGACCGGTTTGGTCGACGGGTCCTTGTGGTCGACGGGTCGGCCCTGCGTACGCACCTTCGCGTAGTCGAGGGAGGCCCGGTACCCGGCGTAACCCAGTGCGGTGGCGAGGAATCCGACGCCGATGCGCGCTTCGTTCATCATGTGGAACATGTAGGACAGGCCGCGGTGTTCGTCGCCGACGAGGTAGCCGACAGCGCCGGGAGCGGAGCGAGCGGGCTGATCGTCCACAGCGCCGGGAGCGGAGCGAGCGGGCTGATCGTCCACAGCGCCGGGAGCCGTCGGGGTGGAGTCGACGGGGAAGGTGCCGTCGCCGAAGTTGAGCAGGGTGTTGGTGGTGGCGCGGTTGCCCATCTTGTGGTTGAGGCCGACGAGCGCGACGTCGTTGCGTGTTCCGTCGGCGAGGTATTTGGGCACGATGAACAGCGAGATGCCCTTGACGCCGGGGCCGCCGCCGGGGATCTTCGCCAGGACGAGATGGACGATGTTCTCGGTGAGTTCGTGGTCTCCGCCCGAGATCCACATCTTGGTGCCGGTGATGCGGTAGGTGCCGTCGCCGGCGGGTTCGGCCTTGGTGGTGATGTCGGCCAGCGACGAGCCGGCCTGTGGCTCGGACAGACACATCGTGCCGGAGAAGCGGCCTTCGACGAGGGGGCGGACCCAGGTGTCGCGCTGCTCGGGGGTGGCGTACTCGGCCAGCAGGTTCGCGTTGCCGACGGTGAGGAAGTTGTACGACGACATCGCGGCGTTGGCGGCCTGGAACCATACGGCGGAGGCCTGGCGGATGACGGTGGGCAGCTGCATGCCGCCGAGTTCGTCGTCGAAGGAGGCCGAGATGAGACCGGCCTTGCGGTACTCGGTGAGGCCGGCGACGATCTCGTCGGGCAGGACGACCTTGCCGTCGTCACCGATGTAGGGCTCGTTGGCGTCGCCGATCTTGTTGGCGGGTGCGAAGCACTTCATCGCGATGTCGGCGCTGAGTTCGAGCACGGCGTCGAAGGTCTCCCGCGAGTGTGCCGAGAAGCGCTCCCGCGAGGTCAGCGACTCGACATCGAGCCATTCGTAGAGCAGGAACTCGAGGTCCCGCCGGGACATGGGTGTGGTCATCGCACTTCCTCGTCGTTCAGGTGGGCGGACGCTGGTACGCGGATGTGTCCGTCGCCCGTCCATCATGCCCCGGCACGCCGCGCCCGCGTGCGAGACCCCGGCCCGTTCGTCACACGGTGCGGCAGGGCGTACGTCTCACTATGAGACGACGACGAACCCGCCCGGTGCGATGCGCGCACTGGGCGGGTACGGGGGAGGAGCTGCTAGAGCTCGGTGTCGGGGGTGGCGAACGACCCGGACGGCAGCAGCGGATCGTTGAGACGCTGTGCGTACTGGTCGAAGTAGATCCGCGCGATCAGCTCGCGGCGGCTGCGGACGCCGGCCTTGTCGAAGATCGATTTGAGGTGGTCCTGCACGGTGTAGGCGGAAACGTGCAGGGCGGTGGCGATGTCCTTGGTGGCCACGCTCTGCAGCACCATCTGGGTGACGTCGCGCTCACGGGCGGTGAGCCCGAACGCCTCGACGACCAGCGGGATGATCTCCGGCGGGCGGGCCTCCTCGATGGTCACCACGACCTCGCCGACCCGGCCGTCGGCCGACGACAGCGGCGACGCGTGGATGACGAGCCACATGCCCGACGCCCCGCGCACCCGGAGGCGCGGCGGGACGGAGGACTCACCCGAGCCGTAACGGCGGGCAGCCCCGATCAGGCCGTAGATCGGGTTCATCACCGCTGCGCCGTTCGGGCCGGACGCGAGGTCGGCGATGCGCTCCTGGCTGCCGGCGCTCATCTGCACGATCTCGTTGCTGCGGTCGATGATCAGCACCGCCGGGCCGTGGCCGGTCGCCGGTGGCGCACCCGGCGCGTCGACGGCGGCCGGGGCAGCGGCACTCGCCCCGCCGGCGACCACACTGCTCAGCAACCCCACGCGGACGCCGTAGGCGAGGGTGCGCGACAGCGAACCCAGGAAGTCGATCTCGTCGGCGTCGAAGGGCCGGCACCCGGCCCCGCTGCGGAACATCGCGATCCCGGCCCACGCCCGGTCCCCGTCACGAAGCACCAGCCGGGCCTCGTCGTGGAAGCAGTATTCGGGAATCATCAACTGCGACATCCGATTGGACCGTTCGGTGGCGCCCCGGTTGAGGAGGTTGAGTCCGACCGCGTCGCGTTTGGCGGCCACCATCTCGCGGTAGGCCGTCGGCTCGACCTGCCCGTATTCGAGGAGACCCCAGTCCGGGTCCCGGTGATCCTCGCCGAGCAGTGATCCGTACTTGCGGGCGCTGGTCAGCAGGACGGTGTTGGGATCGAAGGTGCCGATGCACACCGCGTCCACCGGTATCGCGCGACCCAGCGAGGCGACGGTCTCGGCGAAGAAATCGTCGAGACCGAGGCCGGCGTGGGCCACGACCTCGATGTCGCGGCGCACACGCTCGGCGGTCAGACTCGATGTCATTCGACAATTGTGGGCGTGAGCTGCGCGGATGTCTATCCCACAATAGTGGGGTCCCCCGGACGGAGGACACCGGCCGGATCGTGGCGTCGTCGGATGGTCTCCAGGCGTGTCCGCTGGTCGGTCGACCACAGCGCGTCGCGTTGGGTTGCCGTCCGCCCGGAGAAGTTGAGCAGCGCTCCACAGGAGTGGGCGGCCACCGCGTCGGTGACGGCCGCGAGATGCTCACCGACCTGTTCGCCCAGCGGGCCGGCGGGTACGCCGATGGCGAGGACGGAGAACGCGCCGTCGCGTCCCACGACGGCGTTGGGTACGCGCTGCGGCGACCGCAACCGGCCACCCAGGAGACGGACCTCGACGATGGCCAGCGGGCTCGCGACCTGCGGCCCGGCTACCGCGAGCAGCGCGTCCACAGCAGATGCCGGGAAGTCGGCGAGTACGCAGCCGCGTTCGGCACTCGGCATCGGCCCGGGCGGGTCCATGTGTACCGCGTCGAGCGCAGCGGTCGGGAGGACGTCGATGTTCTCCAGGAGGATCGGACCCGCCGACCGCATCGGTGCGAGCAACGCGGCGGCGGTGGCCGGGTCCCCGGTGTGGGTGTAGCGGACGTGCACGGCGAGCTGACCCTGCAGGGGCGGGGGCAGGTTGGGGTCCGGCGGGAGGCGGAGGATCGCCACCGAGGTCCCGGCCTCCTCGGGCAGGGAGGGCGCCCATTCGCGCCAGGCGTGCAGGACGTCGGCGGCCGCCGAGCCGGCGAAGAAGATCCCGCCGCCGTAGACCGTGGGCAGATCGAAGAGCTCGAACTCGAGTGCGGTGACGATGCCGAACCCGTCCCGTCCGCCGAGCAGTGCCCAGAACAGGTCCGAACCCGCGGATGCGTCCACCGTGCGGACGAAACCGTCGGCGGTGACGAGCTCGATCGACCGGACATGGTCGGCGGCATAACCGAACTGACGACCCAGCGGACTCAGCCCGCCGCCGAGTGTGTACCCGACGACACCCACCGACGTCGACGAGCCGACGAGCCCGGTGAGGCCGTGCGGCGCGGTCGCGGCGACCACATCGCGCCACCGCGCACCGGCTTCGACGCGCGCGGTCCTGGTCACCGGATCGACACTCACCCCCGCCATCCGGGACATGGTGACGACGACCGTGCCGCGCCCTTCGATCGGCGATCCGTGCCCGGTCGCCCGCGCACCGATCCGCATCCCGTTCGAGCGCGCATACCGCACGGCGGCGGCGACGTCGGCGGCGTTCGTCGCCCCGACGACCACGTCAGCGGCGGGTATCGCCGCGAGGTTGAAGCCGGTCAGTTCGGCGGTGTAGCCCTCGTCGGCCGGGGTCAGAACGGGACCGCTGACCGCCGAGAGCAGGGCGTCGAAGTCGGTGAAGTCGATGGGTTCGGAGGTGATGGACACGGTATTTCCTTCGTAATGATCTGCGGATGAACGGGTTCGAGCGTCGGTGCTGCTGTGGTGGGCCGCCGGACTCGGCAGCTCCATGGGACTCAGAGTGGCCGACGCCCTTTTGTTCCCGCCATCCCTCGAACGCGGGAAATGCCCGCGCCAGAGTTCTGGGTTCGTGTGCGTCCCAGAAGTCTGGGGGGCGTCAGTCGACCCGACCCCCGCTGGTTGAGCCGGCACCGAGCGGAGCCGCCGGGCCGAGCAAGCGACGAAGGAGCGCGTCGAGGTCGAGGCGCCGAGTCGAAGCCACTTGGCGACCTGACCCCGCTCGTTGAGCCGGCACCGAGCGAAGCGACCCCCTGGTTGAGCCGGCGTTGAACCTCCGCTGGTTGAGCCGGCACCGAGCGGAGCCGCCGGGCCGAGCAAGCGACGAAGGAGCGCGTCGAGGTCGAGGCGCCGAGTCGAAGCCACTTGGTGACCCGACGCCGCTGTACAACCCCCTGCAGACCCAGCGCCCCACGCACGGCAGGTTGCGGATTCGGACCGGGGAAGCGAGTTCGCGCGGGATCTTCGGTCCACTTCAGACTCGCAACTTTCCACCCAGAATCCGTAACGGATGTGACTGAAGTTCACCACTGTCAACGATCCACACACAGTCGACGGGAGTCGACGCACACTCAACGAAAAACGCTTCACAGTCGAAGGTTTCGAGATTTCTGAGCCTGTGGAAACTCCTCGTAGTCGAACGAATGTTCCGTTACCTTGGAGTCATGCCAGAGCTCACCACGCTCCTCGATCAACTCATCGAGACCACCCCACCCACCGACGACCCGACGGGCAGAGCAACATTCGACGCCCTCGACACGTGGCGACTGATCCGCAACCTTGCCGACCACCAGATCATCACCCACGCAGCACAACTCGACGAACTCGGCGTCGCGCAGAAAGCCGGCAGCACCACCAAGAAACTGCTGATCGAGTCAGGGCATGCCCCGGCCGCTGCTCTTCGCACCATGCGAAGTGCCGATGCCCTGCCTACGCTGCCGGCCGTGGCGCGTCATGCCGCCGATGGGCGGTTGTCCGGCGAGATTGTCGATGCCATCGTCCGCAGCATGAACGAGATCGAGAAACGATGTGGTGGAACCCTTTCCGAGAATGAAAGCACCCGGTATGAGCTCGAACTCATCGCCCAAGCACTCTCCGGTGCAACACCGACTGAAGTACTCAAGCATGCTCACGCCATCGGCAACGCTCTCGCCGATGCTTCTGCTGCCGGAACCCCGGCGTCGGACGATGCACGCTTGAACTCGGTGAACGCGCACACCACCGACGACGGCCGCGTCGAGGTGCGTGCCGACCTCACCCAGGTCGTGGGTGAGAAGTTCCTGGCCATGATCGACGAACGGTCCTGTCCACGGCCCGAACCCGACGGCGCCGAGGATCGTCGCACCGCCGAGCAACGCCGCGCCGACGCTTTCGAGTTGATCCTCGACCAAGCCGCGATCGGCGCGAGCATCGACACCGTCGGAAGCCCACGCACCCAGTTGATGCTGACCATTCCCGCGACCGGAGACCTCGCAACGCTGCCGTGGACCGGATCGGTCAGCCACGCCACCGCGAAACAGGTCTCCTGCGACGGGTCCCTGACCGAGATCATCCTCGACCGTGAGGGCGTGCCGCTGCAGATGGGCCACACCCACCGCTTGTTCCCGACGCACCTGCGCAGAGCAATCATCGTCCGCGACGCCTGCTGCATCAAATGTGGTGCACCGCCGTCCCATACACAGGTGCATCACATCAAGTCGTGGGCCGACGGCGGACTCACCGACCTCGACAACGGGTGTCTGCTGTGCCAGCGCTGCCACACCCAGGTCCACCACCACGGCTGGGACATCGTGATGGGTTTCGACCGACACCCCTGGCTCGTCCCACCCGCCAGTATCGACCCGCACCGCCGACCGTTACCCGCCTACAACCGACGCACCATGCGACTCGACGACGCCGCCTGAGCATCCAGCCAGAGACCACCAGATTTTCGCGTAGCACCTTCCGCACCCGGAGTCCGTCCGGGATCGCAACCGTACCTTGACAACTCCACAGTGATGTCCCTCCGTGCCCTGTTCCCGCTGCGATCACCTTCGGGGACGGGGTTTATGGACAACGCAAGAACGGCCCCGCTCACCGGCAATCGACCCGCGAGACACGCTCCGTGGCGGTTCACTGCTCGACCGCGACCACCTGGCCGCCCCGCCGATCACCCAACCGGGTTCGGGTTCATGGCAAACGTCGAGTCGGCGCGCCGCGATTCGTGGCTCGCCTGAGAGCAGCCTGGGTCGGCCGCATCCACAGCCGGCTGCGTTCGTCGGTGACGATCTCGGAGTGCGCCGGGCAGGAGTGGTCGTCGGCGGCGTGGTGCGGGTAGAAACAGCCGCGCGATGTTGGTACCGATCCAACGTCTTCGCAATCTCGCCTGGGTCGGGCAACCGGGTGTCGCTCAGCGACACCTCGTGCTGAACGCGCCGTAGGTCAGTCCACCAACGCTCGGTACGTCGCCGCCTCGAAGTCGCGGTACCCGTCGATCGATGCGGGGTCGACGAAGGGGAAGATCTGGGTGGCCCAGAAGCCGCCGATCCGGGTGTGGGGATCGATCCAGTAGTAGAGGTTGGCCAGCCCGGCCCACGACTGCGAACCCGCCTTGCGGCCGGTGGGGGTGTCGGTGTCGTTCACCATGAACGGATACGACCAGGATTTCGGTGTCCCCGGATCGAATTCGACATCGTGGCTCAGCGGCGGGATCACTCCGGGCAGCCGCCGCACCGCGAGATCGCCGATCTGGTTGCGCAACGCCGTGGTGACGGTCTCCGGGCGCAGGATCTGCTCACCGCGGTCGGAGCGGCCTTCGCGCAACCACATTCGCAGGAAGGTCAGATAGTCGGGGACGGTGGACCAGAGGCCCTGCCCGCCCATGTCGATCTCGGGATCGGCAGGCTGTTCCCAACGGTGGTTGGGGACTAGCTCGCCCCGCTTGCGCATGTGCAGTACCGCTCGCCGACGCCGGGCGTCGTCGGACAGCGCAAAACCGGTGTCGGACATGCCGAGTGGGTCGAGCACCCGCGCGGCCATCACCTCGCGGAGACGGCGTCCGGTGACGGCCTCGATGACCTGGCCGGCCCAGTCCACCCCGGAGCCGTACTCCCACTCCGTGCCGGGATCGAACAGCAGCGGGGTTCGCAATGAGGCCATCGTGGCCGTGGCGACGGCGGGCACACCGTGGTCCGCGGTCAGTCGACGGTAGTTCTCGTTGAAGAAGTCGTAACCGAAACCGGCGGTGTGCGTGAGCAATTGGTGAGTCGTGACATCGGAGGCGGGTGGCCGCAGCCGCGGCCGCCCGTCGTCGTCGAAGCCCTCGATCACCTGCAGTTCGCCGAGCGCCGGGACGTAAGTGCGGGCCGGTGCGTGCAGGTCCAGCGCGCCCTCCTCGACGAGCTGCAGGGCGACCGTCGCGGTCACCGCCTTCGTCGCCGAGAACAGAGCGAAGACGGAGTCGACGGTCATCGGCTGCTCGTCGTCGAGCGCACGCACCCCGGCGGCACCGAGGAAGACCGTCTCCTCGTCGGTCGTGACGCCCGCGACCACACCCGGCACCCGAGGTGCGCCCTCGGTCCGGGCGGTCAGGATCGGGGTCACCTCCTCGGCGAGGCGTTCGGATCGGACTGGTCCCGCAGAGCTCATGGAATGGTCTCTCCTGATCGAAGTGGAACGTGACCGGCCCCGACGAACGTCCGGAGTCGTTCGATGGCGAGGGTGAGGTCGTCGGTGGATGCGGCGTAGGACAGACGGACGTACCGGTCCGCGCCCGCGACCCCGAAGTCGTGGCCCGGGGTCAAGGCGACATGGGCTTCGGCGAGCGCCCGGTCGCAGAACTCGGCCGACGTCAGGCCCGTGGAGCCGACGTCGAGGTAGACGTAGAACGCGCCGTCGGGGATGACCGGCACGTCGAGTCCGATGTCCGCGAGCCCGTCCACGACGAGTTGCCGGCGTCGCGCGAACTCACGACGGTTCTGTTCGGCCACCGCCAGGGAATCCGGCGTGAAGCAGGCCAGCGCCGCGTACTGCGACGGCGTGGGCGGGCACACGTAGAAGTTCTGCGCCAGCCGCTCCAGCACCCCCACGAGTTCCGCGGGCACGATGCACCATCCCAGCCGCCAACCCGTCATCCCGAAGTACTTGGAGAAGCTGTTGATCACCACCGTCTCCGCGACGCCCGGCGAATCGGCGGCCAGGATGCTGCGCGGCGGCCGACCGTCCGGTCCGGGGTCGGACAGCCCGAGGTAGATCTCGTCGACGATCGACCAGCCGTCCCGGGTCGCCGCGAGCTCGCACATGGCGACGAGTTCCTCACCCGGCATCGAGGTGCCGGTCGGGTTCGACGGGGTCGCCACGATGACGCCGCGGGTCGCGTCCGTCCACGCGTCGTCGATTTCGGCGGCGGTGAGCTGGAACCGGTTGGCGGGGCTGGTCGGCAGGAGCCGGACCTGTGCGCCGAAGGCGTGCGCGAACTGGCGGTTGCACGGATAGGACGGGTCTCCGATGAGGACTTCGTCGCCCGGGTCGATCAGTGCCGCGCAGGCCATCAGGAGTGCCGCCGACGCGCCGGCGGTGACCGCCACCCGCGCCGGATCCACCGACGCCCCGAAATGGTGGCCGTAGAAGTCCGCAATCGCCTCGCGCAACTCCGGGAGGCCGAGGGCGCCGGTGTAGGCGAGGGGACGGCCGGTCGCCTCGCGGGCGGCGGCGAGGACCGCCGGCGGTGCCCCGAAATCGGGTTCGCCGATGTTCAGCTTCACGACGGAATGACCAGCCGCCTCGAGTTCGGCGGCGCGCTTCGCGAACTCCATCGCCTGGAACGGGGCGATCCCTTCGGCCCGTCGGGAGATCCTCATGGGTGACATTGTGCGCGTCGGGATATCTGGCACCGACCCCACCTCTTCGGCGGCGACGCGCACCGGCAGGCAGGATGTGGGGGTGCCCATTCCCGAATTCATCCGCGATCTGCGTGCCCAGGTCGGGACCCGCGAACTCTGGTTGTCCGGCGTCAGCGTCGTCGTCTGCGACGACGCCGGGCGGGTGCTGCTCACGCGCCGCGTCGACAACGGACAGTGGGCCGTCGTGTCCGGCGTCCTCGAACCGGGAGAGGAGCCGGCGCGGGCGGCCCTGCGCGAGGTCCGCGAAGAAACCGATGTCACCGCCGAGATCGTCAGACTGACCAGCATCGACGTCACGCCGCTGATCACCTACCCGAACGGCGACCGGACCCGCTATCTCGACGTCTGCTTCCTCGCGCGCCACGTCGACGGCGATCCCCGGGCCGCCGACGACGAGAACTCCGACGTCGCGTGGTTCGCGCCCGACGCATTGCCGTCCGACCTGACCGACACGTCGGCACTGCGGATCGAGAAGGCGCTGGCCGGCAACGCCGAGGCGTGGTTCCGACGGTAGGGGTTCCAGCGGTAGGGGGTCCCTCAGGGAAGTCCCTGAAGTTCGCCCCAGAAGTGCCGCCGAGCATCGCTTTCCGGCTTCGGCGGGCGCAGACTGGGCTCATGAGCACATCGACGAACAACACCACCGGCATGACCTTCTGGAAGGTCCTGGGCGTCATCGCGGTCGCGCTGATCGCACTGGCCGTCCTCGGCCCGCTGCTCGAGGGACTCTTCTGGATCGCCCTCGTCGCACTCGCCCTCTACGGCGGCTACATGCTGTTCCGTTCGAACAAGAAGAACACGCCCCCGACCACCTACTGACCGGGCGTCACCCGCCGAACAGCAGCCAGAGCCCGAGGAACGTGTAGAAGACCATCAGCACCATCATGGTGAGCTGCCCGGTCAGCTGGTGCCGGCGGGGCAGGAGACGCAACGATGCGTCGTGCGCCGCGGCCACTCCCAACATGTGGCCGCCGAGTACGAACGCCACCTTCAGGGTCACCGTGACCGTCGGGTGGTCACTCATCACGTACACCGGATGAGCATCGCTGAGCCACAACACATTCCATCCCCTCCCCAGCGGATCGCCGAGCGCGAGGACGGCTTCTTGTCCCTGTTCGACGAGTGACTGCAGGTAGTGGGCGAGGATGTAACCGATCACGATCGGGACCAGCGAGTGCGCCATCAGGCCGGGGAGGCGGCGCCGAAGGTCCGGTTGCACACCGCCGACCGCGCGGGCGGCCGTCCAGAACGTCACCACGACGACGCCGATGAACACCAACAGGCCTGCGGTCGAGTACACGGTGGCGGCCGCCCGGCTGTCACCGGCAGCGTCGGCGACGAGGTCCTGCCAGAACGCGATCGCCGAAAAGCTGTCGAAAGCGGTGGAGCCGAGCAGGATCGCGAGAACGGTGACGGTACCCGGGAGCACCGGGAGCACCGGGAGCGTGGGCAGCGAGTTCATCGGACTGCGGAGGATCACCCGGCCGGCGCTGTTGCGCGCGAACGGGGACAGGCGCGAGGCCACGGTGCTGTACACCGCGAACGGGTCGGCGTCCACGGTCCACCGCAACCCGAAGACCACGCCGCCGACGAGGGTGACGACCAGGTAGCAGAGAAGCCAAATCCGCACCGACGACACCGAACTCGGTTCGGGCGACGCCAATTCGAGCCAGACGAAGGCGAACAGGCCCAACGCCGCGGGCCACCAGCCCAGCCGACGCGGATACTCCCGCAGGCCGACGACCCGCGGGCCCCCGACACCTCGGGCGGCCCGCAGCAGGGTGCGGACCGGGGACAGCAGTCGCCACACCGGTCCGAGGAGTACCGACAGCACGGTCATGCCGACCCAGAGCAGCACATAGAACGCGCCCGGTAGGGGGTTCTCGTCGTTGTCGGGGCCGACGGCGGCCACGATCAGCCATGCGGTGAGAACCACTGCGGCGCCGCTGATCACGCCGCGCAACCAACGGTTGTCGACGGCCGCCGTCACCCATGCCGGTAGCTCTCGGCCGGCGTCCGGCCGACCGAATCGTGGTGTACGCCAAGCGAACGCGATGACCGCGAACGAGATGGTCAGCGCCCAGGCGCCGCCGATCAACACCGCGGTCAGCGGGACGGGCAGGTACTCCGAACCACCCAGTCCGTGGGCGAGCAGAACGTCAGTCGGCCTCGCGGGCGGGGTCATCGGCCTCGTCTCCGGTCGGGGGAGCGGTGGAATCGGGGTCGCCGCCTGCCGGCTCGGCGGCAGTGCGGCCGGCCTCGCCTGGGCGGCCTGCCGCGTCGTCCTCGTCGTCCTCGTCGTCCTCGTCGTCCTCGTCGTCCCCGCGTCGACGGTCGATGATCGCGATCGCGACGATGACGCCCACCACCAGGAACGCGGGGATCACGGCCGGCAGCGCCAGCACCAGCGGGTGCGTCGCCAGGTGGTGGACGCCGGGGTCGGCAGCGAGAGCGATCACGGCTGCGGCTGCAGTTCAGGCTCCCGCGCGCCCGATGTCGCCTCCCGGGCGTTCACCCGGCCGGCTCCCCACGACAGCGCCGCGATGAGCAGCAGCGAACACACGAGCACCACCAGGGAGGCGGCGCCGAACAGCCACGACGGGTAGTCGAAGGTGCGCTCGCGCTGCAGGATCGATATCTCCGCGACGAACGGTTTCGTCGACGTCAGCTGAGCCGGCTCGCCCTCCGCGCCGATCGCCGGGTCGGCCGGCAGATACACCGGCACGCCCGCCATCGTGGTGCCGTCCTGTACGCGCAGGATGGTCTTCCATGATCCCGACACCGGCATCGGTTCGGTGGACCGGAAGTGGTTGGGGCCGACGCGCTCCAGCCGGTCGATGACGATGCCGCGGTCATTGTCGATCCCGCCCTGCCACGACATCAGCGTGACCCACTCGGGGTCGTCGCTGAGCGCGTCGGCCGGGTCGAGGAAGACCTCGGCCGTCACGTTCTCGTCGGCAGCCTCGTTCGGCCCGGCCGGGGTGAGGACGACGCGCGCCGTGACATCCGCGGGGACCGAGACCCGCAGGCCGTTGGCGACGGCCCCGCCGATCACCAGGACGGAGAGCACGACCGCGGTGATGCTGACCCAACGGGTCGGGAGCCGCTCGCCGACGCTGACGAGACCCAGCAGCCCGCCGCACACACCGGCCGCGATGCCCACGGGGATCGCCATCGCCAACGCCTCACCCCACATGCCGGTGACCCACGGGAACGGGTAGGCCGCGGCGATCCACCAGGACTCGATCCAGAGACCGAGGGTCGCGACTCCGAGCCCGGCCACCGCGCCGAAGAGCACGCGGCGCTTGAGCAGCGGGGTCAGCGCGAGCAGTTCGATGACCACGGCCGCGCCCAGGTAGAGCGGGAAGACGTTGATCGGCGCACCCAGCGCCGGACCCACGACGACCGCGACGACACCACGCAGCAGGATCGCGAAGACGGCCGCGACGAGCGCGGCGCCCGGCCCGAGACAGATCCGCGCGGCGACGAGGGCGAACGCCCCGGCCCCGGCGATCATCATCGGCTGCAGCACGAGCCGGAACTGCTCGACGCCGAAGTCGTACTCGATCTGGAACACCGACATGCCGATCACGAGCCCGCCGAAGGCCAGGCAGCGCACGAGCCACTGGCTTCGGCCGTCGTCCGGGGCGTCGGGACCCATCGCGGCCCGGCCCTCACGATCGAGGATCACGACGGCGATGAGCGACAGGCCCGCGCCGCCGATGAGCATCAGGTGGGTCGGGCCCCAGAGGGTGACGTCCTGGCCGAAGATCCGATGCCAGACGTCGTCGAGCGGGAACCCCAGCAGTGCGTAGAAACCGCAGCCTGCCAACAGGATTCCGCCCACCGGTGCGTACCAGTGACGCGTGATCCGGATCGCCGAGCGGCCGGGCTTGTCGAAGGGGAGGAACACCGACAGCATGCCGGAGATGAACAGCAGGAACAGGCCTACCAGGATGAAGTAGTGCGCCGGGTTCGCCAGCGGCCCCTCGTCGCGACCGTCGCCGATGTGCAGGCTCACGTCCCAGAGGAAGCCGAACAGCGCGCAGATGATCGTGCTGGTGAACAGGAAGATCGGCAGCGCCGCCCACGGTGGGCGGTTCACCCGGCGCGCGGCCCATTCGGACAGCGTGGTCAGCCACGTGATCTTGCGCGTGCGATGCAGATAACCGATCCAGAGCAGTCCGACCGACACGACGGCCGCCACCGCCGACATCAGGAAGACCTGGTCGAGTGCCGCTCCACCACCCTCGGCGGCGAGATGGACGCGCGTGACATCGCTTGTTGACATGGTCGAAGTATGCACAACCGCACCCGGGTCCCGGGAGTGCATTGGGCAAAACGGCGATCACGCGCGGTGAACGGCCCGCTCAGCTCATCCGACGGGGACGCACGACGACGTCGTGCAGATCTCCTCCGGCAGCTCGATCCCCGGGAGTCCGGGGATGTCGGGCAGGCCCGGGATGCTCGGCAATCCGGGCGCCGCCGGGGTCTCCGATTCCGGGGCCGGTGCCGTTGCCGCTCCGCCCGGCACGGTTACCCGCAGCGGTGCGGCGACCGTCGGGGTCGTCCCTGTCACCGGTGGGTTGGTGCCCCAGAACTCCTCGGCTGCCCCGGTGCCCGGTGGCAGCGTGATCGTGGTGCATCCCCAGTAGATGTCGTACCTGCCGTCCGGGATCGTCGTCGTCCCACTGGGTGTCGGCGGCGTGCCCTGAGAGATTCGCAGCGGCAACGACTTCGACGAGCCGGGGGAGATGAGCGCACCGAGCTCCTCCGGTGTCTGGTATCCGAAGACGACATTGGTCGGGGCTCCGCCGGCCGGGACGCCGACGATCTCGCAGCCGATGCGCTTCGCGGCGTTGTTCGTCACCGTCAGGGTGACGGTGTTGCCGGACACCGAGGGTGTCGCGGTCACATCGCTCGGCGCTGCGGTGGCGACGGGCGCGAGGGCGGCTCCGAATGCCGCTGCGGCGCACACCGCCAGGCCGACGGTGGCTGTCCGGACTCGGTTGCTCATACGGGTGTCCTTCCACATGGGTTTTCAGTACCGACCAGGAAAAAGCAAGTCGCACGGTCGTCGAAAATATGCGGGATTTCGCATCCCGTTCGATTCTCGTCAACGATTGTCAAGTCGTTCTCACCTGACTCTGAATCACACGACCGAATCGACAGAAATATCCGGTCAATGCTCGACCCGGTCATTCTTACAGATATGGGTAATGCCCGCAGAATGAGGGTGGAAAAGACATTCGGCGTCGGATTCGCAGGTTCGAGGGGCCGGGCGGCCGTCGCGGCGCCACCGAACACCCGGTGGCCTACGCGTCGGCTCGGTAATCTACTCGCGACGCAGGACGCCCGAACAGCAGGGCGACCGAACAGACCGGGGACGCCATGCCGACGGTGATCGCGACCATCAGTCTCAAGGGCGGGGTCGGGAAAACCACGCTCACGGGAGGCCTCGCCGACTTCCTCGCCGGCGTCTTCGGCAAGAAGGTGCTGCTCGTCGACCTGGACGCCCAGACCAACCTGACGACGATGATGATCGGGCAGGAACACTGGCTGACGTGCAACGCCCGGCGGCACACCGTCGCGACACTCTTCACCGACCTGCTCGACGGCACGGAATCGTTCGACCTCGAGGGCAGCGTGCAGCGCGATGTCTCGACCGTGGCCGGGCTCACCGGGATCGACCTGCTGCCGTCGTCCCTGGACCTCATCGAACTGGCCGAGGAGCTCAGTGCTCACCGGGTTGCTGCGGACGACCATCTGGCGGCCGTGGAGGTACTGACGAACGCGTTGGCCCCCATCGCCGGGCAATACGACTACATCCTCGTCGACTGCCCGCCCAACGTCGGACCGTTCAGCCTCAACGGGCTGGCGATGGCCGCCGCATATCTGATCCCGACCATCCCGGATGTCCTGTCCACATATGCGATTCCGCACATCCAGCGTCAGGTCGCCGATTTCGGCACCGAATTGGGGCGGGAAATCGTCGAATTGGGGGTCGTGATCACCAAGTACCGGGCGGCGTCGACGCTCCATCAGGACACGGTGCGGCGACTGAGACGGGACACCTCGATCCAGAACGTCCTGCCGACCTACCTGCACGAGGGCAATGCGATCGGTGCCGCCGCCGACTTCGCAACCTGGCCGAGCCTGCATGCGAAGTACGGCTACCACGGCCACTACGAACAGTTCCGCGATCTGACCCGCGCCGTGATGGTCGAGGCCGAAGCCAAACTCGCTCGGGCCGAACTCGCTCGGGCCGAACTCTCGGGGGCGGTTCCGAGTTCCCGCGGCCCATTCGATCGACCGACGCCGAACCGCAGCACAGGCGTCTAAGTTCATCTCAGCCGCCGACCGGTGGCGCCTCGCTCGACTCCTCAGGAGCTCCCATCATGCGCAAAGTGCACATCACCTCGGTTCTCGGCGCCGCAGCACTGGCCGTCGTCCTCACGGCGTGCGGTTCCGATGACTCGGCGTCGGGTGGCACCGACGCGGAGGCCACCGTGACCGTCGACGGTCAGGAACTGGAACTGGCGGACAAGACGGTCGGGTGCACCGACGCCGCGGGCAAGGTGACCATCGGGATCGGATCGGGTGGGGGCTCGGGTATCGGCGTCGTCCTGACGTCGGGTGACTCGCCCGAGGTGGAGTCCGTGGGGCTGGGCTCGCTCGACGGTGTGGTGCTGGCCTATCAGAAGGGTGCCGGCGGCGGCAGCGGCGAGGTCACCAAGGACGGGGACACCTACACGGTCACCGGTGACGCATCCGGGATCGATCCCGCCAATCCGACCGAGCCCGTGACCAAGTCCTACGAGATCAAGGTGACCTGCCCCTGATCCCGGTTCCGCCGCTTGGTCTCGGTCCGGTGACCGGTCCGGTCTCGATGTGTACACATTTTCCGCGGACACTGTTTGACGCTCTGTCGGTCTGGGTACGTTCCGATTCGTAGCGATTCGAGAGGTCTTCGCGATCTCTAACGATTTGCACAACGGATCACGACGACCATAGGAGGCAGACATGCTGGGAATTGGCATCATCGCGTGGATCATCATCGGCGGCCTGGCCGGCTGGATCGCCAGCAAGATCATGAAGACAGATGCGCAGCAGGGCATCATCCTCAACATCGTCGTCGGTGTCATCGGCGGCCTCCTCGGCGGCTGGCTGCTGACGTTGTTCGGCGTCGACGTCGAGGGCGGGGGCTGGATCTTCAGCTTCATCACCTGCCTGGCGGGCGCATGCATCCTGCTGTTCCTCGTGAAGCTGGTGACCGGCCGCGGTCGTACCCGCGTCTGAGGTCCACCGGATACGTCCGACTCAACTCCGCCCCGGCTCGACGTTCGCACCGAACGTCGGGCCGGGGCGGAGTCGCGTCAGGGCCGTGTCCGGTGCGCGCATGTGCGTACGTTGGATTGGGTACGAGAGTGGCGACCGCACAAGTGAGCAACCGAAAGTGAGCATCCAGTGACCCGAGTGGCGATCATCGGCGGACACGGCAAGATAGCGCTGCGGCTGGCGCGGATTCTGTCGGAACGCGGCGACGAGGTGACCTCGATCATCCGCAATCCCGAACACGCCGAAGACGTCGCGGACACCGGGGCCGTTCCCGTGGTCGCCGACGTCGAGACCCTCGACACCACCGGCATCGCCACCGCGATCTCCGGCCACGACGCGGTGGTGTGGACCGCGGGGGCCGGCGGTGGCGACCAGAAGCGGACGTACGCCGTGGACCGCGATGCCGCGATCCGGTCCATGGACGCCGCCGTGCGGGCCGGAATCCGCCGGTACGTGATGGTGTCCTACTTCGGCGCCGGACCCGATCACGGTGTGCCCGAGGACAACTCTTTCCACGCCTACGCCGAGGCCAAGGCGGCAGCGGACACCTACCTGAAGTCCACGGAACTCGACTGGTCGATCCTCGGACCCAGCAAGCTGACCGACGAGGACGGCACCGGCAGCATCACGCTCGGTGGCGACCGGGTCGAGGGTGACGAGGTCAGCCGGGACAACGTCGCCCAGGTCGCGGCGGCCGTTCTCGACCATCCGGCGGCGGTGCACGAGGTGATCGAGTTCAACGACGGCGACACCCCGATCCTCGATGCCTTCCCACGGTCCTGAGGAGCCGGATTCCCCTCTTGCCGCCGTTATCGCGGCTTGTCGCGCGATCGTCGGCGACGCGCATGTCCTCACCGACCCGGACGCCACGGCAGGGTTCCTGACCGACTGGACCGGGCGGCATCGCGGAGCGGCGGAGGCGGTGGTCCGGCCCCGCACCACCGACGAGGTCTCGCGCGTGCTCACCGAATGCGACCGGTCGGGCATCCGGGTCTGCGCGCAGGGCGGCAACACCGGACTCGTCGGCGGCTCGGTGCCACCGGCCGCCGCCGTCGGCGAGCGCTGGATCGTGCTGTCGACGGTGCGGATGACCGACATCGACGAGGTGGACACCGTCGGTCGTTGTGTCGGCGCCCAGGCCGGCGCGACCGTCGAATCCATCGACCTCCGCGCCGCGGCGCACGGCCTGTCGTTCGGTATCGACCTCGCCTCCCGCCAGAGCGCGACCGCGGGCGGGGTCGTGTCGACCAATGCCGGTGGGACGCGGATGATCCGGCGGGGCAACGCGAGGTCGCAGATCGCGGGGATCGAGGCCGTCCTGGCCGACGGCCGGGTCCTCCGCCGGTGGACATCCCTCGTCAAAGACAATGTGGGATACGACCTTCCAGCTCTCCTGGCCGGCAGCGAGGGAACCCTCGCGGTGATCACCCGGGTCCTGTTCCGACTCGTCGCGCCGCCCTCGGCCGCGACCGTCGCGGTCGCCTCGATCGAGCGCGTCGAGAACGCCATCGGGCTGATCGGCGCCGCGTCGGCGGCGGGACTGACCGTCGAGGCCGCCGAACTGATGACCGAGGCCGGGGTTGCGCTCGTCGCCGAGTACGGGCACCGGCGCCCGACGACGACGCCGGGACCGTTCTATGTCCTTCTCGAGGCGTCGGGGACCGGGGACATCGAGACCGCCACCACCGAACTCCTCGGTGATGCCACCGGGATCATCGACGCCGTGCTCGCGCCGGCGCCGGCTCGCGCCCTGTGGTCCGGTCGCGAGGGCCACACCGAGGCCATCGCCCGGTCGAGCGCGACACCGGTCGTCAAGCTCGACATCTCGGTTCCGATCCGGGCACTGCCCGAGGCATTCGCCGAACTGTCCCGTGTGGGTGTCGAAAACGAATTTTTCTGTCGGCCGATTCTTTTCGGACACGTCGGTGACGGCAACATCCACGTCAACCTGCTCGACGTCCCGCCGGCGCAGGCCGGCGCGGTCACCGACCACGTGTTCGGGATCGTGGCCGCCAACGGCGGGAGCATCAGTGCCGAGCACGGTATCGGCCGCGCGAAGTCGGCCTGGACGCACCTCGGCCGCGACGCCACCGACCTTGCGACCGTGCGCGCGATCAAGGACGCGCTGGACCCGCGGGGAACCCTGAACCCGGGGGTGATCTTTCCGTGAGGACCGAACCGGTGGACCGAACCCGGCGGCGCGGGCGGCGGGCGCACGGAAATCCTGCGATCATGCACGGGTGGCTGATGTGAACCTCGATGGGTTGACCGCACTGGCGGATCGCTACGGCGTCGCTTCCAGCTATGTCGGCTGGGGTGACGAGCGGCACGAGGTGGACCAGGACACATTGGTCGCGGTGCTCCGGGCGCTAGACGTCCCCGCGGGTTCGCCCGAGGAGATCGAGAACTCGATTCGCGAGATCGACGAACAACCGTGGCGTGAGTTCGTCCCCGCCGTGACCGTCGTGACCGAGGGCTCGGGAGCCACGTTCGCCGTGCATGTTCCGCACGGGCACCTGGTGAAGGTGTGGGTGGTCAGCGAAACCGGTGACGACGTCGCGGCCCCCCAACTCGATGTCTGGGTCGAGCCGCGCGAGGTCGACGGCGTGCTGATCGGCCGTGCGACGTTCGCCGTGCCCGACGACCTCCCCACCGGATATCACCAGATCAAGGCGATCGATCTCGACGATTCATCGGCCTCGAGCGCGCCCCTGATCGTGACGCCGCGCCGACTGCACACCGCCGACCGGCTGATCGGCCGGAAGCGATGGGGACTCGCCGCGCAGCTGTACTCGATCCGATCGGCTGACTCGTGGGGCGTGGGCGACTTCGCCGATCTCGCCGGGATCTGCGAGGTGGCCGCCAGTGCGTACGGCGCCGACTTCGTCCAGGTCAATCCACTTCACGCCGCCCAGCCGAAAGCGCCGATCGAGGCGTCGCCGTACCTGCCGGTGACAAGACGATTCGTCAACCCGCTCTACATCCGGATCACCGACATCCCCGAGCTGGACGGGCTGTCGAAGTCGCAGCACAAGTGGGTCAAGGCGTTGAAGCGCAGCTTCCTCGACGAGAACACCGCGACCGACAAGATCCGGCGCAACAGGGCATTCCGCGCCAAGCTGGAAGCGCTCGAACTCATCTACGGCGTCCCGCTCGCCCCGGCTCGTGCGCACGCCTACCGCGCATTCCGGCGCCGGGAGGGGAAGGGCCTCAAGCGTTTCGCGACGTGGTTCGCGCTGGCCGAGCGGTACGACGCCGACGACCCGCGCTGGCAGGGCAAGTTCGCAGACCCCGCGTACATGAAGAAGAAGCGTCGAAAGATGGCCCGGCGCATCGACTTCCACATGTGGCTGCAGTGGATCTGCGACGAACAACTGGCCACCGCCGCGCACGCGGCGCGATCGGCCGGCATGGAGATCGGTGTGATGGCCGACCTCGCGGTCGGGGTCGCACGGCACAGCGCCGATGCGTGGGCCCTCGGTGACGTACTCGCCTCCGGTGCGACGGTGGGGGCGCCGCCCGACGGTTTCAACCAGCAGGGCCAGGACTGGGACCAACCGCCGTGGCATCCACGACGCCTCGCCGAGGCCGGTTACGAGCCCTACCGCGACATGATCCGCACCGTCCTCCGACACGCGGGCGGTGTGCGCGTCGACCACATCCTGGGATTGTTCCGGCTCTGGTGGATACCCGACGGCAGCAGCCCGGCCCAGGGCACCTACGTGCACTACGACAGCGAGGCGCTGATCGGCATCCTGGCGCTCGAGGCGCAGCGCGCCGACGCGGTGGTCGTCGGTGAGGATCTCGGGGTGTTCGAACCGTCGGTGCAGGACTCACTCCGCGAACGCGGAATCCTCGGCACCTCGATCCTGTGGTTCGAACAGGGGCCCGACGCCGCGACCCCGCCCGAGGACTACCGCGAGCTGTGTCTGACCTCGGTGACGACCCACGATCTGCCGCCGACCGTGGGATATCTGGCGGGCGACCACATCACGCTGCGATCGCGGCTGGGCCTGCTCGCCTCCGGGGAGGACGCGGAGCGGGCGCGCGATGCACGTGAACGCGACGCCGTCCTCGAACTCGCCTACGAACGCGGCCTGCTGTCCCGGGACACCCCGCTGACCAACCCGAAGGTCGTCGATGCGTTGTATGCGGTGATCGCCCGCAGCCCGTCGGTACTGCTGAGCGTGGCCCTCGTGGATGCGGTGGGGGAGCGGCGAATCCAGAACCAGCCGGGTACCGACAGCAGTCAGTACCCGAACTGGTGTGTCCCGCTGGCCAATTCGGAGGGCGACGTCGTGCTCGTCGAGGACCTCGTCAGCAGCGTGCGCTTCCGCCGCCTCATCTCGGTGCTCAACGAGTCGGGCGTGCCAGGTTCCTGACCGAGACGATGGTCAGTACGAGTGCGATGAGGGCCAGCACGGCGACCCCGATGTTGAAGGCGATCCCGGCGGGCCGGAGACCCCAGTGCTGCGCGGTGATTCCCTGGCCGACGATCGGGATCGAGATCGCGACGTAGGCGACGACGAAGTAGGTCGAGGTGACCTCGGCCTTGCGTCCCGCCGGGGTCGCCGCGACCACCGACGCCAGTCCCTTGCTGAACGACATGCCCTGCCCCACACCGCAGATCACCGCTCCGCCCAGCAACGCCGGGGTCGATGCGGCGACCAGTCCCAGGATCGACAGGCCGGTCCCGAGGATGAGGATGGCGCAGCCGGCGATCAGGGCCGGTTCGGTCGGCATCCGGCGCACGACGATCTGGGTGACCGCTGAGGACGCGAACAGGACGAACACCAGGAAACCGGTGAACGCGTGGTCGTCGATGCCGAGGATGTTCGTGACGAAGGACGGCATCACGCCGGTGAAGGTGCCCATCACCGCGAATCCGGCGAAGGCCGCGATCGACGCCCGGACGAAGACGCCGCGGATGTCGGCCGGGACCGACAGCCGCTGGATGCTCAGCCGGGCGCCGGGGACGACGTCCACCGTCTCGGGCAGCCGCCAGATGCCGAGGAAGACCAGGACCAGTAGCGCCAGATCGAGTACGAACGGGGTGTGCAGCGGGGACGGGGCGTACTCGGCGAGGACTCCGGCGATCAGCGGTCCGAGGCCCAGGCCGCCGATGTTGGCCGCGGTCGCCACGGCCGGGGCGCGTCCCCGCCACGACGCGGGGGCCAGTTCGATGACCGCGGTGGTGGCGGCGCCGGCGTAGATGCCCGCGGACAGACCCGACAGCACCCGGCCCAGCAGCAACTGCCAGACCGGGCCGGCCGTGAGGAAGACGACGGCGCTGACCGCCGACAGAATCGCGCCGGCGATGAGCATCTTGCGCCGGCCGATGACGTCGGACCAGCGTCCGAAGCCGATCAGCGCGGCGATGACGCCGGCGGCGTACACGGCGAAGATCACGGTCGTGGTGGTCACGCCGAAACCGAGTTCCTCGCCGTAGATCGCGTAGAGCGGTGTGGGCAGCGTGGTGCCCAGCATGATCACGGCGAAGGCGTAGACCGCCGCGGCGAAGGATGCGCCGGTCGGCGCAGGGGAGGCGGGGGTATGCGAACGGTCAGACATGGCAGCTGACACGCTACCGCCGCGTCCGGGAGGGTCCGGCCCTGGTCTCCCGGCTGTGTGCTGGGTTACGGTAACTGTCGGTAACGGTAATTCAGGGTGAGCGAAGAGGGGGTGTCGGATGCAACCAGAACTCGACGTCGTGATCGTGGGTGCCGGCTTCGGCGGGATGGGTGCCGCGATCGAACTGAAGCGACAGGGCTTGGACAACATCGCGATCCTCGAGCGGGAGGACGACCTGGGCGGGACGTGGCACGTGAACCACTACCCGGGACTCGCCGTCGACATCGCGTCGGTCACCTACTCCTATTCCTTCGAGCCCAACCCGTACTGGTCCCGGCTGTTCGCCCCCGGAGCGGAGCTGAAGCGTTACGCCCACCACGTCGCCGACAAGTACGACCTCAAGCGGCACATGGAATTCGGAACGGTCGTCGAGTCCGCGACCTGGGACCCCGACGAGCAGCTGTGGCGCGTCCGCACCGGGTCCGGCACCGAACGCACGGCGCGTTATCTGGTGACCGCGACCGGGTTCCTGTCCCAGCCGCACGTCCCGGAGTTCCCGGGCATCAAGAACTTCGCGGGCACGATCCTGCACACCGCGGACTGGCAGGACGGGTTCGACTTCACCGGTAAGAAGGTCGCCGTGATCGGTACCGGCGCGACCGCGGTGCAGCTCATCCCAGAGATCGCCGCCCGCGCCGAGGCCCTGACCGTCTTCCAGCGCACCGCGATCTGGGTGGTGCCCAAGATCGACTTCGCGATCCCGCCGCTCGTCCAGCAACTGTTCGGCCGGTTCCCGCTCACCCAGCGTGCTGCGCGACTGGTGAACTCGTCGCTTCTCGAAGTGCTGATGGTGTTCGGCGTCCTGCACTACAAGCAGGTGAAGCCCGGCAACAAACTCGCCGCCCGACTGGCCCAGGCGCACCTGCGGCGCCAGGTCGCCGACCCGGAACTACGGCGGAAGCTCACCCCGGACTACGACTTCGGCTGCAAACGCCCCACCTTCTCCAACACCTACTTCGCCAGCTTCGCCCAGCCGAACGTGAGCCTGCAGACCAGCGGCATCGCCCGCCTCGAAGCCGATGCGATCCTCGCCGCGGACGGCACCCGGACCGAGATCGACACCCTCGTTCTCGCCACCGGGTTCAACCTCTGGGACACCAACTTCCCGGCCTTCGACATCGTCGGCCGGGACGGGCGCAACCTCGGCGAGTTCTGGCGCGAGAACCGCTTCCAGGCCTACGAGGGCGTCACCGTCCCGAAGTTCCCGAACCTGTTGTCCCTCAACAGTCCTTACTCCTACAGCGGCCTGTCGTACTTCACGACCATCGAAGGGCAGATGAAGCACATCGCCCGCCTCTTCGGAGAACTGCGCCGCCGCGGGCAACGGACGTTCGAGGTGACCGAGGAGGCCAACGACGCCTTCCTCGACGAGGTGACCGATCGTCTGCAGTCCTCGGTGTTCTACAACGGGGACTGCGCGACGTCACGCAGTTACTACTTCAACCAGCACGGCGAGGCGACGCTGCTCCGCCCGGCCTCGACGCTGCGGACTCTCCGCGAGATGGACTCGTTCCCGTTGCGCGACTACGAGTTCAGCTGAGCGCTCCTCTCCGACAGCTCCCTGAGGAGCGCCCGGAGTTTGCGGCGGGCCCGCCCTCACCCCTTGCTCCCTGAGGAGCGCCCGGAGCTTGCGGAGGGCGCGTCACGAAGGGTTCAGCAACTCCGGCCCGTTGTTGGCGACGCGGTTGACCAGCGGGGCGACCTCGCGGATCGCGATCGCATCGACCAGCGACTCGGCGGGTGGGGCGAACAGCTCATCGGGTGCCCGGCCGTCCGGGTCGAGCCAGGCATCCCAGTGTTCGTACGGCATGATCAGCGGCATCCGGTCATGGACGTCGCGCAGCTCCCCGACCGCGTCGGTGGTGAGGATGGAACAACTGAGCAGTGGCTGGGCGGCCTTCTCGGACGACTCGGGGTCGGTCTTGGGGTGCCAGACCGACCACAACCCGGCCATGAAGAGCCGGGTCCCGTCCTGCGGCGACATGAAGAACGGGATCTTGGTGGGTTTGCCCTTGCTGTCGGCCGGACCCTTCTTCCACTCGTACCAGCCGTCCATCGGCACGAGGCAACGCCGCGACTTGACCGACGAACGGAACGAACTCTTCTCCGCGGCGCTCTCGGCGCGCGCGTTGAACAGCAGCGGCCCCTTCCCGACCTCCTTCGCCCACGGCGGCACCAGCCCCCAGCGCATCGCGCGGACGCGGAGCAGCGGATCGTCGTCGGGATCGTCGGGCGAGTGGCGCTTGACGACGGTCATCACGGTCGTGGTCGGCGCGACGTTGTAGTTCACGCCCGGTGACCGGGGCGCCGCATCGAGATCGGTGGAGTCCGCACCCGCCGGCTCGGGTACCTCGTTGACCGCATCGATCTCCGCTGCCAGCTTCGCCGGGTCGGTGGTCACCGCATAGCGTCCGCACATGGTGTCCATGCTGCCCTAATGGTGGCCCGGCCTCGTGATGAGTGTCCGTTCCGATGACCGACGATCAGGCGACGGCGATGTCGGCGACGACGGCCTCGGTGACGGACACCAGATCGGCCGGGGCCAGCTCGATCTCGAGCCCGCGCTTGCCGGCGCTGCACAGCACCCGGTCGAAGTGCGTGGCCGACGAGTCGACGACGGTCGGCAACCGGGTCCGCTGGCCGACCGGGGACACGCCGCCGAGAACGTAGCCGGTGGTCCGGGTGACCGCCTTGGCGTCGGCCATCTTCGCCTTCGACGCGCCGAGTGCGGCGGACGCCGATTTGAGCGACAGCTTGGCCGGCACCGGGACCACCGCCACCGCCAGGCCGGGCCGGTCCCCGCCGGAGAGTTCGATGACCAGCGTCTTGAAGATCTGCTCGGCACGGACACCGAGGGTTTCGGCGAGAGCGGCGACCGCCTCCGCGCCGTAGGCCTCCGATCGGGGGTCGTGCGCGTACCGGTGCACCGAGTGGTCGATCCGGGCGCGTTCGAGCGCGGCGATCGCCGGGGTGGACGCCATGGTCGGTTACCTCCTGGTCGTGAGCGGGGTCGCGGCTGAGCGCGTGCGCACGAGGCCGCGGTGATCCGCGCCGAGACGATCGCGGGGGCGGGCCGGGAACAAACCGCGCGGTGCGCTCTGTTGGGACTGATCGGACAACGGACGTATGAAGACGGACACGAAGGAGGTCAGAGGCATATGAGCACAGCGGCCGTGATGGAGCTCCCGCAGCGCGTCGAACCGAGGCCTCTCTCGGTGGGGGACGGGTCGGTAAGCTTGATCGACAACATCTCCGTGATGCCTCCCATCGAAGGGATCGTAGTGTCCGACACAGAAGCATCCGACACAGAGTCACCCGATTCCGGCCGTACCGGGAGCGCCAAGGCGCCTCGCCGGGCCGATCCGAACGAGTCGCCGGAGCAGCTGACCGAGCGGTTCGAGCGTGACGCGCTGCCGCTGCTCGACCAGATGTACGGTGCCGCGCTGCGGATGACCCGCAATCCCGCCGACGCCGAGGACCTGGTCCAGGAGACCTACATCAAGGCGTTCACCGCGTTCGCGTCGTTCCGGGAGGGCACCAACCTCAAGGCCTGGCTCTACCGGATTCTCACCAACACCTACATCAACGGCTACCGCAAGAAGCAGCGTCAGCCCGCGCAGTACCCGACCGACGAGATCACCGACTGGCAGATCGCGGCGACCGCCGAACACACCTCGCAGGGGTTGCGGTCGGCGGAGATCGAGGCGCTCGACGCCCTCCCCGACGACGAGATCAAGGCCGCGCTGCAGGAATTGCCGGAAGACTTCCGGATGGCCGTCTACTACGCCGATGTGGAAGGCCTGCCGTACAAGGAGATCGCCGAGATCATGGACACCCCGATCGGTACCGTCATGTCCCGACTGCACCGCGGTCGCCGTCAGCTGCGTGAGCTGCTGGCCGACGTCGCGCGTGAGCGCGGGTTCAATCGTTCCGCACGTGCGGCGGCGGATGCGGAGGTGGCGCGATGAGCGACGTCGATCCGGAGCTGACCCAGCTCGACTGCTCGGCCGTCATCGCCGATGTCTGGCTCCTGCTGGACAACGAGTGCGACCAGAACGCCCGGGAACGACTCCAGGGCCATCTCGACTCCTGCCCGTCGTGCCTGGCGCACTACGGCATCGAGCAGCAGCTCAAGGCGCTCGTCAACCGGAAGTGCGGCGGCGACCAGGCACCGCAGAGCCTGCGCGACCGTCTGCGCATCGAGATCCGCAAGACCGTGATCGTGCACGAGGTCTCCGAATCCGATCGCTGATCGCGTCGAGAACACACCAAAAAGCCCGGGCGGCCTGTGAAGGCCGTACCCGGGCTTTTTGGCTTGCTCGCTCGCCGAGACCGCGTGGTGCGGTGATCAGGCGTTGGGGCGCTTGCCGTGGTTGGCAGCGTTCTTCTTACGAGCACGCTTCTTGCGTCCGCGCTTTCCCATGACGCATCTCCTTCATTGCGGGGCGGGCGCCGTGGGACCGGGCCCGCCGTGTACTGGTTCAGCTGTGCTGAGACAACCCTGGCATCGGCCGGGGAGGACATCCCTGGTTTCATCCGGGGAAGACATCCCTGGTGATCGGGACATCACAGTGTCTCAGGGATTCTCCCACGTACCAAAAACACCTCTGCTGACGCCCCCGGCACCGGGACCTCCGGGTATGACGCCGTGGGCTAATTTGGGTGCATGGCAGAAGACGTTGTGGCAGAGATCGTCGCGAGTGTCCTCGAGGTGCGCGTCGCCGCGGGGGAGCAGATCGAGGTCGGCGACACCCTGGTCCTGCTGGAGTCGATGAAGATGGAGATCCCCGTGCTGGCCGAGGAGCCGGGCACGCTCGCCGAGGTCAAGGTCGAGGTCGGCGACGTCATCCAGGCCGGCGATGTGATCGCCGTCTACGAGTAGTAGTGAACCGGCCCCGGCCCGTCGTCGCCCCCGTGTCCTGAGATGTCCACCCTCTCCGACCTGCTCGCCGAACACACCACGCTGTCCGACTCGGCAGCCGCGCATCTGCAGCGCCTCGTCGCCGAATGGCAACTGCTCGCCGACCTCTCGTTCGCCGACCTCCTGTTGTCGGTGCGCACGGAGGCGGGCGCGGTCGTCACGGTCGCGCAATGCCGTCCCAACACGGCCTCGACGGTCTTCCCGACGGACGAGGTCGGCCGCGTCATCGACACCGAAGCACATCCACAGGTGTTGCGCGCCTTCACCTCCGCCCGCATCCTGCGCGACGAGGACCCCACCTGGTTCGGCGCGACGGCCATGCGGCAGGAAGCGGTTCCGGTCGGCTTCGACGGCGAGGTGATCGCCGTGGCGACCCGAGCTGTCGACCTCACCCACCCGCGCCTGCCGTCGCCGCTCGAACTCGCCTATCAGGACTCGGCCGACGATCTGTGCCAGATGGTCGCCGACGGCACGTTTCCGCACGAGGAGGGGAATCCGCGCGGGCTGTCGACGCCCCGCGCCGGCGACGGCTTCGTCCGTCTCGATGGACAGGGCCTCGTCACCTACACCAGCCCGAACGCGCTGTCGGCCTTCCACCGGATGGGGTGGACCGCCGAACTCAATCACACGCGCTTGTCCGACGTCGTCAAGCAACTCATCACCGAACCGTTCGAGGCCGACGACGTCGCACTGATGCTCGACATCGCGGCCGGCGTCGCCGAGATCCCGACCGGCCCCTACCGCGACATCGGGATGCGCGTGGAGGCAGACGCCCGCCGCGCGACGGCCCTGATCCGCGCCGTGCCGCTCCGTCCGCGGGGCGAGACGACCGGAACCGTCGTCCTGATCCGGGACGTCACCGAGGTCAAGCGACGCGACCGCGCACTCATCAGCAAAGACGCCACCATCCGCGAGATCCACCACCGGGTGAAGAACAACCTGCAGTCGGTCTCGGCGCTGTTGCGACTACAGGCGCGGCGCACGTCGAACTCCGATGCCCGCGAGGCGCTCAACGAGGCGGTGCGCCGAGTGGCCTCCATCGCGCTCGTCCACGAGTTGTTGTCGGGCAGCGTGGACGAGGAGGTCGACCTCGACGAGGTCGTCGATCGTCTGGTCCCGATCCTGGTCGATGTCGCGTCGGGGGAGGCGAGGGTGGCTGTGCGCCATCGCGATCGGCTCGGCGTGCTGACCGCCGAACTCGCGATGCCGCTGGTGATGGTCCTCACCGAACTCATCCAGAACGCGATCGAACACGGCTTCGACGGCGCGCCGCACGATGACGCCGAGATCGCGGTCGTCGCCGAACGGGATGTGCGCGGCCTTCGAATAGCGGTCCGCGACAACGGTTCCGGTCTTCCGGAGCATTTCGATCTGGCCACGTCCGACCATCTCGGCCTGCAGATCGTCAAGACCTTGGTGTCCATCGAACTGGGCGGTGAACTCGATGTCCGGTCCAATCCGGGTGGCACGGGAACCGAAGTGGGTGTCTACATTCCGCTACGCTCGTGAGCCGTGGTCGCGGACCGCATTGTCTGACCGCGGTTTCCGCCGGACAGTGGGGACGAGTGCACGAAAAAACCCGGCCGTGGCCGGGTTTCTTCGAGTCCGGGGCGACGCCGGCCGTCGAGGCCTAGACGCTGCTCCGGGTACGCGTACGTGCGGTACGGCGCTTGAGTGCGCGTCGCTCGTCCTCGCTCATGCCGCCCCACACTCCGGCATCCTGGCCGGACTCGAGGGCCCACGACAGGCAGTCGGCGGTGACGGGGCACCGCGCGCAGACGAGCTTCGCGTCGGCGACCTGTGCGATGGCCGGGCCGCTGGTCCCCACGGGGAAGAACAGTTCCGGATCCTCGTCGCGACAGATGGCCTTGTGACGCCAGTCCATTCCACTACTCCTTCGGGCGCGTTCGCACCACTCGATCGTCTTGCTGGTGATTGTCGGCTGTAACTCTCAGTTCACGCGGCGCACCAAATGTTTCCGCGTTGTTGCTTGTGAATACTTTCACGAATCGGGCCGAAGTCAATGGGTTTGCTTCACACGTGGGCAACATCACGTCACCCGCCTAGCACTCCGGTCGCGGACTCCCGAAGGGGGGTCCGGGCACTTTGTCTCACGGCCTTGTTGTAGCCTACGCGTCTCGCGGCGGTACTGTCGACGACTTTCTGCAGGTCGCGACCCCGTCGCCGGTGAAAAACGCTCGTGACGTGGCCGGACGCCGAGGGTATTGTTCACCACATGCGTCGACGATGTTGATCCACACCGCCCCGGCGGCCCCACCGCAGGCTGACAGCCGCGGCGGTGGGCTCCGCCCTCCTCGAAGATCTCATCCCGCTCTACCCGCTGTACGCCGTCCTCTTCGCCGACCCCGGGATTCCGGGCGCCGGGCTCGGGCCCGCCGAGATCTCGGCGCTGTTCGTGATCTGGTCGGTGTCGTCGGTGATCGTCGAGGTCCCCACCGGTGTGCTGGCCGACCGCGTGTCCCGACGGAAGCTGCTGGTCGCCGGTCCGCTGATCACCGCGTCGGGTTTCGCGCTGTGGACGGTGGCGCCGTCGTTCGTCGCCTTCGCTGCCGGATTCGTCCTGTGGGCCCTCGGTGGAGCGTTGCGGTCCGGCACGACACAGGCGCTGGTCTACGACGAGCTGAACCGGCTGGGGCGCTCGCATGACTACGCCCGACTGACCGGGCTCATGCGGGCGGCCGGGGCCATCGGAGTGATCGGCGGCACCGCGGCGGCCGCACCGTTGTTCGCGTGGGGCGGTTACGACGCCGCGGGCGCCGCCAGCGTCGTCGCCTGCGTGTTGTGTTCGGTGATGTCGGCGATGCTGCCCGAGAAGGGTCGAGAGGCCGCCGCCGATCCACCGGAACCCGAGGACGCGGACCCCGACCTCGGTTGGCGGGAGATCGTCCGCCACGGCTGGGGCTCGGTGCGGACGCAGCCGGTCGCACGGCGCATGTTGCTGCTGGGCGTGGCGCTGACCTGGGTCGCGGCGCTCGACGAGTATCTCCCGTTGCTGATCGCGTCGTTCGTGGTCGACGCCGCCGCCGAGCCCGATCCGGCGGCGGTCGCGCTGCTGATGATCGTGGTGTCGGTCGGTGACATCGGCGGCGCGCTCGCGGCGGGGTGGTTCCGGTCGGTCGACGCGATCGGGCCGGCGGTGGGGGTGGGCGCGGTCGTGCTCATCGGGTCGGCGCTGTGGGGGCACCCGGTGGGGGCCGCCGGCGTCGCGACGGCGTTCGGGATCCTGGGGTGGGCGCGTGTCGTGGCCGACGCCGAGCTGCAGGACCATCTGAGTTCGGCATCGCGGGCCACCGTCACCTCGCTGGCCGGGATGGGCGAGGAGGTGGTCGCGATCCTGGCCTTCGCCGGCTGGGCGCTGGGGTCGACATGGCTGGGTCCGGCCGGGCTCTTCGCGGCGGCGGCGCTGCCCTACGTCGTGATGTCGGCGGTGCTGATCGGCGGTGCGATGACCGTGAGGGCGTCGCGGCGATGACGAAAACGTATGTCGCGGAACGCCCCGATGTAATCGCCGTCCATCTGTACGTCGATCGGGGCCTCCGCGCGGAAGCACACCTCGTCGACGTCGTCATCCCGAAAGAGGTGGCGTGCCTTGGGATCTGCCTGTGACAGGAGTCGCGTCGCCAGTGGGAGGTTACGGAACACGCCGGTGGAGGTCGCCACGAACACCCCGAGGCCGGTGTGGAAACCGGTGCCGGGGTTGGTGCGGATCTCGCGCGGTCCGAGATAGGTCCACGGGCTGGTGTTGGACACGAAACCGTAACACGCGCCGACGATCCGGTCCCGGCCGGGGATCTCGACGTCGAACGTGGCCGACGAACCGGACTGCTTCAGGAAGCTGGTGATCGTGGTCCACAGGTATCGGGCCGGCGTCGCGGTCTTGCCCGCGTGCCGCTTGTCCTCCATCGCGTGGATGACGACCGCGTCCATGCCCATGCCCGTGTTGAACAGGAACCAGCGGTCATCGGTGTGGCCGAGTCCGATCCGGCGACTGCGTCCCGCGTCGAGGAGGGTGATGATCTGCTGTGTCGCGAGCAGCGGGTCGGGATCGACCCCCAGCGTGCGCGCGAAGACGTTGGCGCTACCGCCGGGGATCACGGCCAGGGCGGGCCGCCGCCGGTCGGGATCGCTGCTCGACGGCGGGTCGAGCAGTCCGTTGGCGGCCTCGTTCACCGATCCGTCGCCGCCGTGCACGATGACGGTGTCGAAGTCCTCGGCCGCGGCGCGCGCGGCGAGCTCGAACGCATGCCCGCGGTGCGTGGTGAGTTCGACGTCGAGGTGGAAATGCGCGCTCAGGGTGTGCGCCAGCGCGTCGCGGCCGGCCGGACTGGTCGCGGTGGCGAACGGGTTGACGATCAGCATGACACGCACGACACCCGAGGATATGGGGTCGTCGCCGCCCGCGCGTAATCGCGCGGATGTGTACGGCGCCATCGCTCCGGTGCGCACACCCGCGGAGGTCCGCGCGAGAGGACCAAATATCCTGGGACGGTGAGCACCGAGAACGGCCGTCCGGAGTCCGACACCGATCCGTCGGTGACCCCGCGCCAGATCAAGATCGCGGGTGCGGTGACCACGCTGCAGGGGCTGGCCGGTGTTGCGGTCGCGGTGATCCTGGTGGTGCGCGGCCTGGCCGGGCACGAGGAGACCACCATCAGCGGCTACGGCACCGCGGCCTGGTTCGGCATCATCGGCGGGGGAGTACTGGTCGGCGGTCTGGCGCTGCTCTCGGGGCGGCGGTGGGGACGCTCGATCGCCATGGTGGCGCAGATCCTGCTGCTGCCGGTGGCGTATTACCTGTTCACGAGCGGATGGCCGGTGTTCGGCGTGCCGCTGGCACTCGCGGCGCTCGCGGTCCTGGTGATGCTGTTCAGTCCGGCGTCCATGAGGTGGCTCGCCGACGAACTCGAACCCGAGCGCTGACATCCTCCTCCGGCGGGCTCTCCTCCGTCCGGGTACGCCGCGCAGCCGAGGTGGACTCTCATCCGACGATCGACGCCCGGGCGGTCGTACAGTAGGGCGCATGACGCGCATCCTCGCGATTGCCAATCAGAAAGGTGGGGTCGCCAAGACCACCACGGTGGAATCCCTCGGTGCCGCCCTCGCCGATCTCGACGTCTCGGTCCTCGTCGTCGATCTCGACCCGCAAGGGTGTCTCACCTTCTCGCTCGGGCACGATCCCGATCAGCTCACCTCCTCGGTCCACGACGTGTTGCTCGGTGACGAGGAGATCGCCGATGTCCTACTCGACACCGAGGACAAGGTCACCCTGCTGCCGGCGACCATCGACCTGGCCGGCGCCGAGGCGCTGCTATTGATGCGCCCGGGGCGGGAGTATGCCCTCAAGCGTGCACTCGCAGAAGTGAGCGAGGACTTCGACGTCGTCATCGTCGACTGCCCGCCGTCGCTCGGCGTGCTCACCCTGAACGGTCTCACCGCGGCGGACGAGGTGATCGTGCCGCTGCAGTGCGAGACGCTCGCCCATCGTGGCGTCGGGCAGCTGTTGCGCACTGTCCGGGAGGTCCAGCAGATCACCAATCCGAACCTCACGATGCTGGGTGCGGTGGCCACCCTCTTCGACGCCCGGACCACGCACAGCCGCGACGTTCTCGCCGACGTGGCCGATCGGTACGACCTGCCGGTGCTCGACCCGCCCATCCCGCGCACGGTGCGTTTCGCCGAGGCCTCCGCCTCCGGGACGTCGGTCATGCGGGGCCGAAAGAACAAGGGCGCGACGGCATATCGCGCGCTCGCCGAGAATCTGTGGAAGCACTGGGAGGCGGGCGCCGAAGTCGGCACCTTCGAGGTCTGACAGTCGGGTCTGAGGTCCGGGGGGTCGTGGAGGTCAGCCCGGACCGAACGCCTCGATCCGGGGTCCGTGCTGTTCGACGACGATGTCGCCGAGGACACGCAGACTCACCACGGGCGCGGCCGGTTCACTCCGGGTGAGCGGGATGGACCGGATCTCCCGGCCGGTCGCGACATCGCGGACGCTGATCCCGGTGGTACTCGGCAGCAGGAGCTGTCCCGCCATCATCTGGCCGGGTCCCAATGTGCCGGGGACCTGGTAGATCGGATTCAGCGTCTGGGCATTCAGGACGACGGTCGCCTTCCCGGTCCAGTAGGTGACGATCCCGTCGGAGGAGATCGGGACGCTGCCGGCGGGCGGCATCGAGTCGCCGGCAACGGTGTTGGTCCCCGCCGCGTTCGCGTCGGTGTCGAACCGGCGGATCGCCGGCCCGCTCTCGGCGTCGAACGTGGGCGGTTCGGCCGGTGCGGCGCCACCGTCGTACACGGCGATCCCCGACGACGACATCGCGATGACCACGGGCGGCGGTCCGCTCACGTCGCCGGTGATGAGGGTCGACCCGTACTGCTCGACCTTCTCGTCGTCGCCGAGTACCGCGCCGAGGACCGTGAGCCGATACCCGGGGTCGTCGGCGCAGCGTTCGACGACGGCCACGCGGTCTCCCGACACCACCGACGAGAACAGCTCGCAGTCGACGCGATCGGGCGCGTCCTCCGGTCGGACCGGCGCCTCGACCCGGCCGTATTCGATTCCGCGAACGAGATTGGAACCCCAGGTCTCCATCCGGCGGGGGCCCTGCGCGACGACGTACCCCGAGTCGGTCGCGAGCCGGACCTCCGGGTCGGCGTCGCTTGTGCGGGCGCCCTTCCGGCTGCCGGTGCCCGCATCGAGAGCGGTCACCTCCGAGCAACCGCGGCTGTTGCGGTACACGGCCAGCGCCAGATCGGCGCTCCCGGTCCAGGCGGTACCGACCGCACACAGGTCGAGATCGCGGCTGTACGACCAGAGTTCGCGTCCGGTGGCCGGGTCGTGCCCGACCACCCGTCCGCCGTTCCCGGTGACGACGGCGGAGGTGCCGATCGCGGGGGCGCGGGTGGCGTCGGAGTCGGCCCGCCAGCGCGCGACGAAACTCGCGGGCACGGACTGTGCCGGCTGCACCGCGGCGGGTTCGGCCGCGGCCGGCACGCTCACGGTGTGGCGAACCGGGCTGAGGGCCCAGGCGGTGACGCACAGGGCCGCGACGACGACCACGATGGCCGCGGTGACCGCGAGATCGATCGGGCGGCGCCGTTCGGGCCTGACTCGTGCCACGCGGGTCAGCCGGTGGTCAGTCGGCGACAGCTGCTGTGGACTCCGACGCGCCGGCGTCGGACGCGGCGGTCTGCTCGCCGGCGGGCTTGCGGTTGGCGCCACCCCGACGGCGACGACGGCGACGCGGCTTCGCGGTGCCGTCACCGGCGGAGGTGTCGCTGCCGGACTCGGTCGTCGTGGTCTCGGTTGTCGTGGTCTCGGCGGCCGATTCGGTGGACGTCCCATTGGCGTCCGTCTGCCCGCCCCGGGTGCGACGGCGAGTGCGGGTCGAGCGCTTGCGCGGCTCGCGGTCCGCGCGCGTCTCCCGCGTCTCGTCGGGGTCGCGCGGCGGCTTGGCGGCGGCGATCCGCCCCGTCTTCGACTCGTCGATCGACAGGTCCGACCGGAGGTGTTCCGACGTCGAGTAGGTCTCCGGCGGATCGGGGATACCGAGACTCAGCGCCTTGTCGATGAGCTCCCAGCGGTGCAGCTCATCCCAGTCGACGAGGGTCACCGCGATGCCTGTGCGCCCGGCGCGACCGGTACGGCCGATGCGGTGCACGTAGGTCTTGTCGTCTTCGGGGCACTGGTAGTTGATGACATGGGTGACGTCGTCGATGTCGATGCCGCGGGCGGCCACGTCGGTGGCGACCAGCACATCGATGGTGCCGTCGCGGAACCGCTTGAGCGCCTTCTCGCGGGCGACCTGGCCGAGATCGCCGTGGACCGCGCCGACCTTGAAGCCGCGCTCGGCGAGGTCGTCGGCGACCTTCTGCGCGGTGCGCTTGGTGCGGGTGAAGATCATCGTGGCGCCGCGACCCTCGGCCTGCAGGATGCGGGCGACGAGTTCGGCCTTGTCCAGCGCGTGCGCCCGGTAGGCGTACTGCTTGGTGCGGTCGTGGACCGCGGAGTCGTTGGCGTTCTCGGCCCGGATGTGGGTCGGCCGGTTCAGGAACGTGCGGGCCAGGGTGACGATCGGACCGGGCATGGTCGCCGAGAACAGCATCGTCTGACGAGGCGTCGGCAATGCGGACATGATGCGCTCGATGTCGGGCAGGAAGCCGAGGTCGAGCATCTCGTCGGCCTCGTCGAGAACCAGGATCGACACTTTGCCGAGGACGAGGTGGCCCTGCTGGGCGAGGTCGAGGAGCCGGCCCGGGGTGCCGACCACGACGTCGACGCCGGACTGCAGCTCGGCGATCTGCGACTCGTACGGACGGCCACCATAGATCGAAGTGACCTTCAGGGGACGCTTCGTGCCATCGGCCAGGGTGACCTCGAGCGACGGCGCCGCCACCTGGAGATCGCCGGTCACCTGCACGCACAGCTCGCGCGTGGGCACGATGATCAGCGCGCGGGGCGTGTTGTCCAGCGGACGGACCCCGGACTCCTCGGCATGGGCGAGCCGGTGCAGCAGCGGGATGCCGAAGCCGAAGGTCTTGCCCATGCCGGTGCGGGCCTGGCCGATGAGGTCGTGGCCTTCGAGCGCCAGCGGCAGGGTCAGTTCCTGGATCGCGAAGGTGTGGGTCTTGCCGTCTGCGGCGAGGGCCGAGACGATACGGTCGTCGACGCCGAGCTCGGCGAAGGTGGGGGCGGTGTGGGTGTCGTCGACGATGGTCGTCTGCACGGCGGAATCGCTCATGTGCGGTTGTGTGCCTTTCTGGGCCGGTCTGCGCGCGATGTGTTTCGGTGCGCGCACGGAGAAGGCTCGAAAGTGCACGCGCATATGTCGTAGTGGCACCGGGGATGTGACCGGGTATCGCGAGGAACTCGCAGTTCGGCGAGCAACGCCGTCGTCACATCCACACGCTCGCGCCGGCGAGCACGCGCTCCACGCGCAGCTCAGCGGGCAAGCGACGGGGGGTCCCGTCGGAGTGCACCGCCGTCGAGTGTACTTGGTGCCCCGCGGCGGCCCGCTACCATCACCTCATGGCGCCTGCATCCGACCCGTCCGAGTCGACCCCGTCACCTGCGACGTCCACCTCGGTGGCGTCGGCCGAGATGCGGGATTCGGCGATCGGGAAGCTGTTCGCCGTGCTGCTCGCCGGCGAGTTCGCCGCGTTCCACCGGCTCATCGAGGAGTCGGCGATGGCGCCGGATGTGCCCAGCCGCATCGCGATCGCCCGGATGGCGGCCTCCGAGGTCGGCCACTTCGACCGGCTCGCCGAGCGGGTGGAGGCGATGACCGGCCTCGGCGCCGCGGAAGCCGTCGAGCGCTACCGTTCGGTGTTCGATCAGTATCACCGCGCGACGACGCCGAAGACCTGGTACGAGGCGCTGGTCAAGGCGTATGTCGGCGACGGACTCGCGGCCGACTTCTACGCCGAGCTCTCCGACATGCTGCCGCCGGACTCGCAGGCCGTGATGGCCGAGGTGATGTCGGAAACCGCCAACTCCCAGTTCGCCCGGGACCAGGTCCGGGCGGCCGTCGAGGCCGACCCGTCGATCAAATCGGCCCTGGTGCTGTGGGGCCGCCGGCTACTCGGAGAAGCCATCACCCATGCGCAGTGGGTTCTCGCCGCCGAGGAAGAGGTCACCGATCTGCTCTTCGCCGGGGCCAGTTCGCTGACCGGCGTCGCCGGGTTCTTCGACGTCGTCGCCGGCAAACACGCCGAGCGGATGGCCGACCTCGGCCTCGCCTGAGCCGGACCTGACCACGGCGGAGTCGGCCGACGGTGTTTCGCTCTGAGCGGAGTGGCTGTCCCGCCGCACCCCGGCTGCACTAGCCTTGTGCGGCAAGCGTTGACAGACACCGAGGAGGGCGGCACATGGCCGTGGAAGTGAAGATCGGCATCACCGACAGCCCGCGGGAGCTGACCATCGCGTCGACCCTGACCAGCGACAAGGCCTTCGCCGAGGTCGAGGCGGCACTGGGTGGCAAGCAGCAGCTGTTGTCCCTCGTGGACGACAAGGGCGCCCGCTACCTCATCCCGGTCACCAAGATCGCCTATGTCGAGGTGGGTGCGTCGGAGAATCGCCGCGTCGGATTCGGTTCCTGACGGGCGGCACAACCAGATCGACGAGAAGGGGCCTGTACGCCGGATGGCGTGCAGGCCCCTTCTCGCGTCGGAAGTGGTTCAGGCAGTGGCGTTGACAGTCGGCCCGCTCGGCTCGGTTCCGGCGCCGTTGACAGTCGGCCCGCTTCCGGCGTCGGTGACTTCGGTGTCCGGCTCGACGACCGGCTGCGCGTCGACCGACGCCGTCTGTCGCGGGAAGTGCGACAACCCGCCCCAGAGGAGGGCGACCGTGGTGTCCACGGCGGTCTGCTTGTCGACCGGGCGCTTGGCCTCGAGCCAGTAGCGGGCGTTGACCTGGCTGGCGCCGACGAGCCCCGACGCGAGCATCCGCGAACGGTACGGGTCGAGACCGGAATCGTGCATGACCAGGCCGTATACGGCGTCGACGCACGCCTCGGTCGCGCCCTCCACCCGGCGGATGACGGCGGGATCGGAGGCGTCGGAGGAGAAGATCAACCGGTAGCCCGAGTTGTCCTGATCGATGAAGTCGAAGAAGGCCTGAACCGCGGCACGGACGCGCTTGCGGTTGTCGGTGGTCGTCCGCAGGGCGGTGTTGACGTCGCTCACCAGCTTCTCGGCGTGGCTGTCCACGACCGCGATGTACAGGTCGAGCTTCGACGGGAAGTGTTGATACAGAACGGGTTTGCTCACTCCCGCGTGCACCGCGATCTCATCCATGCCGGCCGCGTGGTAGCCGCGTTCGACGAAGATCTCACTGGCCGCGTCGAGCAACTGCATACGTCGTGCGCTGCGCGGCAGGCGAGTGCTGCGGCCGGGCACGGCGGACGCGTTGGTTGCGGTCGACATGCCCAAGAGAGTACTCGGCGGAGCTTCCTGCGCAGTATCGGTGGTCTGCTGTGAGAAAGTTGACCGGTGAGCCGCACAGAGGACGGTGGCCCCGGGTCCGAGCGTGGCCGGGTGCGTGCCAAGGATGTCGGCCCGAGATCGTCGGGACGCCCCAGACCGGACCAGCCGCTACGAGCGCGCTGGGACCCGACCGACGACAGCGGACGTCCCCGCGTCGACCGCGATGCCCAGCCGGAATACAAGAAGCAGTCGGCGCTCGGGCGGTTCGTCTCGACCTATGGGTGGCGTGCCTATGCGATCCCGGTGCTCACGATCCTGACGATCGCGCTGATCGTCGTCACCATCCGGGACGGCCGGACCGATGCGCTCGAGCCGGCGGCGGCCGCCAGTCCCGACTCCGCGGCGCGCAACACCGACATCAGCAAGGAGACCCGCCCGATCGGTGCCCCCACCGGCGACATCCAGGCGGCCGCGCTGCCCGCCGGGACGCTGCCCCAGGGCGGCCCGTTCACCGACCGGGCCCGCAAGACGTTCCGGGTCCTGCGCGGCGGCGGTCCGCCCGTCGGCACCGGCGGGCAGGTGTACACCTACACGGTGGAGGTGGAGAACGGCCTCAACCCGCAGGACTACGGCGGTGACCCGACCTTCGCGAAGATGGTGGACACGACGCTGGCCAACCCGCGCAGCTGGATCGGCGACGGCCGCGTGTCCTTCCGCCGTGTCGACCGCGGCGAACCCGACCTCCGCATCTCGCTCACCTCGACCGGCACCACCCGCGAGTTGTGCGGCTACCAGATCCGCCTGGAGACCTCGTGCTATTACCCGCCGCAGGCGCGGGTCACGCTGAACGAAGCCCGATGGGTGCGCGGTGCGCTGTCCTATCAGGGTGACGACGTCGCCTACCGGCAGTACCTCATCAACCACGAGGTCGGTCACGGCATCGGCTACGAGGCGCACGAGGCGTGCCGCGAGGACGGCGCGCTCGCGCCGATCATGATGCAGCAGTCCTTCGGCGTCGCGAACTCCGAGATCATGGCTCTCGACCCGCAGATGAAGGCCAACCGGACCTTCGTGTGCCGTCCCAATCCCTGGCCGTTCCCCACCCGCTGACCGGGAATGCCGCCGCGGACTCATCCGTTGTGCCGGGGGTACGTAGTCAGCCCGAACAATGGAGGCGTTCGTGTCATCGCAAGGGTCGCCCACAGGGTCGCTGCCGCCGCTGGTGGAACCGGCCGCGGAACTGAGCAACGAAGAGGTGGCCCGCTACAGCCGTCACCTGATCATCCCGGACGTGGGGATGGACGGTCAGAAGCGTCTGAAGAACGCCAAGGTGCTGGTGATCGGCGCCGGAGGACTGGGTTCGCCGACGCTGCTGTACCTCGCTGCGGCGGGGGTCGGGACGATCGGCATCGTCGAGTTCGACATCGTCGACGAATCCAACCTGCAGCGCCAGGTCATCCACGGCCAGTCCGACATCGGCCGGCCCAAGGCCGAGAGCGCGCGGGACTCCATCCTGGAGATCAACCCCTTCGTCACCGTCAACCTGCATGACCGGCGGCTCGAGCCCGAGGGTGCGATCGAACTGTTCTCGCAGTACGACCTCATCCTCGACGGCACCGACAACTTCGCGACCCGGTACCTGGTCAACGACGCCGCGGTCCTCGCGCACAAGCCCTACGTGTGGGGGTCGATCTACCGCTTCGAGGGTCAGGCCTCGGTCTTCTGGGAGGACGCCCCCGACGGCCGCGGTCTCAACTACCGCGACCTCTACCCGCAGGCGCCACCGCCCGGGATGGTGCCATCCTGCGCCGAAGGCGGTGTACTCGGCATCCTCTGCGCCTCGATCGGATCCATCATGGGCACCGAGGCCATCAAGCTGATCTGTGGGATCGGCGAGCCCCTCCTCGGTCGACTCATGGTGTACGACGCCCTCGACATGACCTACCGGACCATCAAGATCCGCAAGGATCCGGAGGGTGAGCGCGTCGCCGGTCTCATCGACTACGACGACTTCTGCGGTGTCGTCTCCTCGGAGGCGTCCGACGCCGCCGCGGGGTCCACGCTGACCGCCGTCGAACTCAAGCAGAAGATCGACGCGGGCGAGAAGCTGGCGATCATCGACGTCCGGGAGCCCGTCGAATGGGACATCGTTCGCATCGACGGCGCGACCCTCATCCCGAAGGGCGACATCCTCTCCGGCGAGGGTCTCGCCAAGGTGCCGCAGGACCGGCCCACCGTGCTCTACTGCAAGACCGGCATCCGGTCCGCCGAGGCGCTCGCCGCGCTGAAGCGAGCCGGTTTCGCCGACGCCACGCACCTGCAGGGCGGCGTGACCGCGTGGGCGAACCAGGTCGACAAGACGTTGCCGGTCTACTGAGCCCGGTCATCGATCCGCACGTCGGTGCGGGTGGTTGCCGCGTGCCTTCCGGAAACGGACAACCGCGCTCGGTAATCTGGCCGACGTGAACACCGTCGAGCCGCCCGAACACGTGTTGAACACGTTCGGGCTCACCGCCCACCCGCCCATCGCGATGGGGGAATCGTGGGTCGGCGGGTGGCGTGTCGGCGAAGTCGTGCTCTCACTGGTCCCCGACCACGCGCGCGCCGCGTGGTCGGCGTCGGTGCGCGAATCCCTGTTCGTGGAGGGGATGCGCATCGCGCGTCCGTTCCGCGCCACCGACGGCCGGTACGTGGTGTCGGGCTGGCGGGCCGACACCTACATCGCCGGGACGCCCGAACCACGGCACGACGAGGTCGTCCTGGTCGCCGACCGGCTGCACGAGGCGACCGCCTCGCTCGAACGGCCCCGGTTCCTGCTGCAGCCGCCTGCTCCGCCGCACACCGACGTCGACGTGTTCACCGCGGCCGATCGTGCCGCCTGGGAGGACGTCCCGCTGCGCTCGGCCCGGGCCGCCGGTATGGCCGAGCCGACCGCACCCGACGGTGTGCAGAGCGTCGACATGCTGAAAACCCTTGCGAAGCTTCGTAAGCCGGTGGATCTGCCGTCTCAGGTCGTGCACGGTGACCTTTTCGGCACGGTGCTGTTCGCCGGTGCCGCGGCCCCGGGGATCACCGACATCGTCCCGTATTGGCGGCCCGCCCCGTGGGCGGCGGCGGTCGCGGTGGTCGACGCCCTGGCGTGGGGTGGTGCCGACACCGAACTCATCCAGCGATGGTCGGATCAGCCCGAGTGGCCGCAGATGATGCTGCGGGCGACGATGTTCCGGCTGGCCGTCCACGCGCTGCACCCGCGGTCGACCTCGGGCGCACTGCCCGGGTTGCAGCGAGTCGTCGAACATGTGCGTTTACTCGTATAACCGCAGCTCACAGCCCTGACTGACCGCTGACAGGGTTCTCACAACGCCCGTGTGACGGAGTGAGGACAACGTGACGATGCGGTCACCTCGCGGAAAATCCGCGCAACACGCCCCCTCCACACTTGGTCTCGAGTCGCACGACACCGGTGTCGGCGTCTTCCACGACAGCCACCACTGCACGCAGCCCTGTGCACGGCAGTGACACCACGTAGACCAGCAACCATCGGAGGCGGAGCCTTGGCATTCGCAGATCTCAGAGCACAACTGACACGGGACCACACGATCACCGACTGGGACCCGGAGGACCGGGTCGCCTGGGACAACGGCAATGCCGCGATCGCCAAGCGCAACCTGATCTGGTCGGTCATCTGTGAGCACGTCGGATTCTCGATCTGGTCCCTGTTCTCGGTGATGGCCCTGTTCATGGGCCCCGAGTACGGCATCAGCATGGACCAGAAGTTCGTCATCGCCGCCACCGCGACCCTGGTCGGCTCCTGCCTGCGCATCCCGTACACGCAGGCCACCGCCAAGTTCGGCGGCCGCAACTGGGCGATCTTCTCCGCCGTCGTGCTGCTCATCCCGACCGGGCTGACGATGATGCTGATGATGAACCCGGGCGAGTTCGGGTTCGGCTGGTTCCTCGCCGTCGCGGCCATCACCGGTTTCGGTGGCGGCAACTTCGCGTCGTCGATGACCAACATCAACGCGTTCTACCCGCAACGGCTGAAGGGCTGGGCGCTCGGACTCAACGCCGGCGGCGGCAACATCGGCGTGCCGGTCGTGCAGGTCATCGGTCTGCTGGTCATCTGGCTCGCCGCCGACCAGCCCGAGATCGTGTGCGCCATCTACCTCGTCGCCCTGGCCGTCGCCGGTATCGGTGCCGCCCTCTACATGGACAACCTGGACCACCAGACGGCCAGCGGTCGGGCGATGCTCGACTGCCTCAAGTACCGCGACACGTGGCTGATCTGCCTGCTCTACATCGGTACGTTCGGTTCGTTCATCGGCTTCGGGTTCGCGTTCGGCCAGGTCCTCAACATCAGTTTCACCGAGGCCGGAGTCGCGAAGCCGGCGCTGGCAGCAGCGCAGATCGTCTGGATCGGTCCGCTGCTGGGGTCGGTCATCCGTCCCTACGGCGGAAAACTGGCCGATCGCGTCGGCGGCGGCAAGGTGACGCTGTACACCTTCATCGCGATGGTCTTCTCCGCGGCGATCCTCGTCGTCGCCGGCACGATCGCCGACAACAACGGCAAGACGATCACCGGCGCCACGTTGACGGCCTTCATCATCGGCTTCATCCTGCTGTTCCTGCTCTCGGGCCTGGCCAACGGGTCGGTCTACAAGATCATCCCGACCATCTGGGAGCACAAGGCGCAGGCGCAGAGCGGACTGAATTCGCTCGGGAAGGCGAAGTGGTCGCGGAGCATGTCCGGCGCGCTCATCGGGATCGCCGGTGCCGCAGGCGGTCTCGGCGGTGTGGGTATCAACCTGGTGCTGCGCGCCAGCTACCAGTCCAACAAGTCGGCGACGATGGCCTTCTGGGTGTTCATGCTCTTCTACGTCCTGGCAGCGGTCGTGACCTGGTGGTTCTACGCCCGGCGCCCGATCGTCATCGCGGAGACCACCGATCTCGCGGTCACCGGTGCCCATGACGAAACGGCACCGACTGTCGACGGGACCGCATCGACCGGTGCTGCCGCCGAGGGCACCGACAAGCAGGCAACCAAGGAAGCGCTGGCCTGATCCTCACGGGACCGGCGAGGCAAGGGAGCAAAGAGCAGTGAACAGCGAAACCGCAACGCGCACAACCAAGACAGTGGTGGTGGTGGGCCATGGCATGGTCGGTCACCGCTTCGTCCAGGCGCTCCGCGAGCGTGACGCGACCGACCTGTGGCGTATCGAGATCGTCAGCGAGGAGATCGACCCGGCCTACGACCGGGTGGGGCTGTCCTCGTATGTCGGTGCCTGGCTTCGGGATTCTCTCGCACTCGAGGGGAACACGTACGCCGGGGACGATCGGGTCGTCACGCATCTGGGCGAGACCGTCACCGGCATCGATCGGGACGCCCGCCGGGTCGTCACCTCGAGCGGTCGCGAGATCGACTACGACGCAGTCGTTCTGGCCACCGGTTCCTACGCTTTCGTCCCGCCGGTCCCCGGTCACGACAACGACCGGTGCTTCGTCTACCGCACCCTCGACGACCTCGACGACATCCGGGCCGCGGCCGAGGCCGCCGGTCCGGGTGCGACGGGTGTGGTCGTCGGTGGCGGCCTGCTCGGACTCGAGGCCGCCAACGCACTCAAGCTCATGGGGATGACCCCCCACGTGGTGGAGTTCGCCCCGCGTCTGATGCCGATGCAGGTCGACGAGGGCGGCGGCGCGATCCTGAAGAACCTGGTGACCGAGCTCGGACTCGAGGTCCACACCGGGGTCGGGACGTCGGAGATCGCCGACGCCGAGGACGGCGGCCTGCGGGTCACGCTGTCCGACGAGTCGACGATCGACGCCTCGCTCGTGGTGTTCTCCGCCGGCGTCCGACCGCGCGATCAACTCGCTCGGGACGCGGGACTGGCCGTCGGCGAGCGCGGCGGCGTGCTCGTCGACGCCGGTTGTGTAACCGACGACGAGAACGTCTACGCCATCGGCGAGGTCGCCGCCGTCGAAGGCCGCTGCTACGGCCTCGTCGCCCCCGGTTACTCGACCGCCGAGGTGGTCGCCGACCGTCTGCTCGGCGGGACGTCGGAGTTCCCCGGTGCCGACCTGTCCACGAAGCTGAAGCTCCTCGGCGTCGACGTGGCCAGCTTCGGGGATGCGTTCGGCACCACCGAGAACGCGCTGGAGATCACCTACCACGACGCGGTCGCCGGCCGGTACGCGAAGATCGTCGTCAGCGACGACGCGAAGACGCTGCTCGGCGGAATCCTGGTCGGCGACGCATCGGCCTACGCGATGCTCAAGCCGATGGTCGGCCGGGAGATCCCGGGCGACCCCGCTGCCCTCATCGCGCCCGAGGGCGGCGCCGCGGTGGGTATGGACGCACTGCCCGACGACGCGGAGATCTGCTCGTGCAACGGCGTCTCGAAGGGTGCCATCTGCTCGGCGATCGCCGACGGCGCGTGCGACATCGCCGCGGTCAAGGGCTGCACCTCGGCCGGCACCACCTGCGGTGGCTGCCTGCCCAGCATCAAGCAGCTGCTCGCCGCGTCCGGGGTCGAACTGAGCAAGTCGCTGTGCGACCACTTCACCCAGTCGCGCGCCGAGCTGTTCGAGATCGTCGCGGTGACCGGTATCCGGACGTTCTCCGAACTCGTCGAGCGATACGGCACCGGGCAGGGTTGCGAGATCTGCAAGCCGACGGTCGCGTCGATCCTCGCGTCGACCTCCAGCGACCACATCCTCGAGGGCGAGCAGGCCGCGCTGCAGGACACCAACGACCACTTCCTGGCGAACATGCAGAAGAACGGCTCGTACTCGGTCGTGCCGCGGATGCCCGGTGGCGAGGTCACGCCCGAGCAGCTGATCGTGATCGGTGAGATCGCGCGCGACTTCGGGCTGTACACCAAGGTCACCGGCGGCCAGCGGATCGACCTGTTCGGTGCGCGCGTCGACCAGTTGCCCGAGATCTGGCGGCGCCTCGTCGACGCCGGGATGGAGTCGGGGCAGGCGTACGGCAAGAGCCTGCGGACGGTGAAGAGTTGCGTCGGTTCGACGTGGTGCCGGTACGGCGTGCAGGACTCGGTCGGCATGGCCGTGCTCCTGGAGAAGCGGTACCGCGGACTGCGCTCACCCCACAAGATCAAGTTCGGGGTCTCGGGATGTGCCCGCGAGTGCGCCGAGGCGAGGGGCAAGGACGTCGGTGTCATCGCCACCGAGCACGGCTGGAACCTCTACGTCGGCGGCAACGGCGGCCAGAGCCCGAAGCATGCGGTGCTGCTCGCCAGCGGAGTGGATGACGAGACCCTCGTCGCCTACATTGATCGGTACCTCATGTTCTACATCCGAACAGCCGATCGACTGCAGCGCACGGCGCCGTGGCTGGAGTCGCTCGAAGGTGGTCTCGACCATCTGAAGGACGTGGTGTGTGAGGACAGCCTGGGGCTCGCCGCCGAACTCGAGGAGGCGATGGCCCGCCACGTCGGCGGTTACCAGGACGAGTGGGCCGCGGTGCTCGCGGACGAGGACAAGCTGAAGCGGTTCGTCTCGTTCGTGAATGCGCCCGATGTCGTCGACCCGACGATCCGGTTCTCCGAGTACGAGCGCAAGGCGCCGGTGCTGCTCGACATGCCGGCGGTCCGTCCGGGTGCGACCGCTCCGTCGGGCCCCGATGGAGTGAGCGAACGACCGGTGAGAAAAGGAGTGCCCACATGACCATCGAAACAGGGGAGGCCGACACCATGTCCGCAGAGACGACACCCACCGGCGCCGCCACGGTGTGTGAGGGGAGCTGGGTGCGCGCTTGTTCGATCGACGACCTGATCGTCGGTCGCGGCGTCGCCGTGCTGGGTCCCGAGGGTGTGCAGGCCGCGCTGTTCCGTCTGCCCGCCGCCGAGTCCGATCGCGAGGCGGCGCCCGGGCGCTCCCGCCTGTACGCGATCGGCAACATCGATCCGTTCGGTCGCGCCGCGGTCCTCTCCCGGGGACTCACCGGCGACCGCGGGGGCGAACCCACCGTCGCCTCGCCGCTGGGTAAACAGGTCTTCGCGCTGCGCACCGGGATCTGCCTGGACGACGAGACGGTGTCGGTCCCCAGCTACGGTGTGCGGGTGGTCAACCGCATCGTCGAGGTGTTCTTCCCGGCGTGAACACCATGACCCCCGCCGGTGCAGACCCTGCCGGCGCAACCTCACCGGACCCCGACCCGTTGCCGCTCGCCGGTTTCACGATCGGGATCACCGCCGCGCGTCGCGCCGAGGAGTTCGCGGTACTGCTGGAACGACGCGGTGCCGAGGTGATGCAGGCGCCGACCATCCGCATCCTGCCGCTGGTCGACGACACCGAACTCGAGCGGGTGACCGAGGAACTCATCGCCCACCCGCCTGAGGTGATGGTCGCCACGACCGGTATCGGCTTCCGCGGGTGGGTCGAGGCCGCCGACGGATGGGGCAACGCCGAGGCCGTCCTACGGGCGCTGTCCGAGAGCCGGCTGATCGCACGCGGCCCGAAGGCCAAGGGCGCGATCCGGGCGGCGGGGCTGCGCGAGGAGTGGTCGCCGGAGAGCGAGTCCTCCTCGGAAGTCCTCGACCGGCTGCTGGAAGAGGGCGTCGACGGCGTTCGGATCGCGGTCCAGTTGCACGGTGCCACCAGCGAGTGGGAACCGCTGCCGGACTTCTGCACGGTGCTGCGCGCCGCCGGTGCCGAGGTGGTGCCGATCCCGGTGTACCGCTGGCACATGCACCCCGACGTGGCGCGCATCGACAAGATGATCGGTGCGGTGCTCCGCGGCGATCTCGACGCGATCACCTTCACCAGCGCCCCGGCGGCGGCGTCGATCCTGACCCGTGCCAAAGAACTCGGCAAGCTGCAGCAGTTCATCCACGCACTGCGGACCGCGGTACCGGTGATGTGCGTGGGTTCGGTGACCGCCAGTCCGCTGGAGGCGCTGCAGATCCCGACGATCTACCCGCGCCGGTTCCGTCTCGGCGCGCTCGCGCGCCTGATCACCGACGAACTGCCGCGGCGGAGCCACCTGCTGCGGGTCGCCGGGCACGACACCGCCATCCGCGGCCAGGCCGTCGTGGTCGACGGTGAGCTCCGCGAGATGTCGGCGACGAGTCTGCTCCTGCTCAAACTGTTGGCCCGCAACCCCGGTCGCGTGGTCTCGCGGCAGGAGTTGCTCGCCGGTCTGCCCGGCGACAGCTCCGACACCCATGCGGTCGAGGTCGCCGTCGCGCGACTCCGTGCCGCACTGGGGGATTCGAAGATGGTACAAACCGTCGTCAAGCGTGGTTACCGGCTCGCGGTCGACCTCGAGTACGACGCCGAAGACGAGTGAGAAGGAAGCGAGAACACATGCACGACAACCATGTACGGCTTCCGCACGGTGACCGGTTGCAGGGGTACAGCCCCGTCCTAGTCGCGCACGGGACCCGCAACCCGCACGGGGTCAACGTGATCGCCCAGATCGCCGAAGCCGTCAGCGACCGCATCGGGCTCACCCGCACCGCATTCGTCGACGTCCTCGGACCGACGCCGAGCGAGGTCATCGCCGACCTGGAACGTCCGGCGGTGCTGGTGCCCGCGTTCCTCGCCTCGGGCTACCACGTCCGCAAGGACCTGCCCGAACACGTCGCGGCCGCGGGACGGGCGGACACCGTCGTCACCCGGGCGCTGGGACCCGATCCGGCCATCGCCTCGGTCGCCCGACTCCGTCTGGCCGAAGCGGGCTGGGAACCGGGCGACGCGGTCGTGCTCGCCGCCGCCGGGTCATCGGACGAGAGTGCCTGCGGGCAGGTTCATCTGGCCGCCCGGCAGCTGGAATCGCTGATCGGCGGACGGGTCGAGGTCGGGTTCATCACGACCGCGACCCCCACTGTGCCCGAGGCGGTCGAGCGGGCCCGGCGCACGGGACGGCGGGTCGTGATCGCCAGCCACCTCCTCGCCCCGGGCCTGTTCCATCAGCGCCTGAGCACCTACGGCGCGGACGCGGTCGCCGCACCCCTGGGGCCGGACCCCAGGATCGTCGACCTGATCGTCACGCGGATGCGTGCGGCCATCAGTCCGTACCGACGTGTGCCGGTCCCGCGCCACGTCTGAGCTGCCCTGCAAACCCACCCTTTTTCGGCATATCCAGCACCCTCCAAGGGGGTGGGTATGCCGAGAACAGGTGGGTTTGCGGGTCGGTCACGTGGCGGGGTCCCACCGGCACTCGCGCAGTCGGATTCGCCCGTCGGTGATCGGAACACCCTCCGCCCGTAGCCGTTCCAGCTGACGTGTCGCGAGATGAGGCGCCGGCCGGCCGCCGGCGGGCACCACACGGTGCCAGGGCAGGTCGGCCGAATCGGTCCGCATGATCCAGCCGACGATCCGCGGGCTGGACAACCCGGCCGCGGCGGCCAGGTCGCCGTAGGTGCTCACCTGGCCGGCCGGAATGGCCGACACGAGTGCACGGACCCGTTCGACCTGCTCCTCGGTGATGGCTGCCATCGTCGCCTCGACAGATGTCGTCGCTACAGCAGCGATCGGACCAGCGCGGCCGCGAGCCCGGGCTCGAGGAACGGCACCATGTGGCCGCAGTCGGCGTGGTGGACGGTGACCTCGGCGCCGCGCTCGCTCGCGCACGCATCGAGGAACGCCGGCCGCACGAATGGGGGCTGGACCTGGTCGGCGACGACCACGTGGGTGGGCACGCCTGGCGGCGGAAGCACTGCGGGCCTTGCCATCTCGCTCCACGACGCCGCTGCGGCGGGTGCGCTCACCCGCCAGCCGACCCGGCCGCGCGGCCGGGGGACGAGGTGTTCGGCGAGTTCGGCCTCCATGAGCTCGTCGGGAACGGCGGCCCAGCCCTCCGCACGTTTCGCGGCGCGGGCGGTGTCGGCATCCGCGTAGTCCCAGTTGTCGAGACTGTCGGTGGCCACGTCGAGCGCGAATTCGGGGTCGAGGCCCTGCGCGGGGTCGAGCAGCACCAGCCCCTTCACCGCATCCGGGCGGCGGTTGGCCAGGTGCAACGCCAGCGCGCCACCGAACGAGTGACCCACGACGACCACCGGCTGCTCATCGGCGGGGATGTGTTCGTCGATCACCGCGGACAACGCCCGCACCTGGTGCTCGATGCTCCACGGCGGTCGCCACGGGGACCGGCCGTGACCGATCAGATCCGGCGCGACGAGGCGCACGCCGGGGAGGTGATCGGTCAGCGCTGCCCAGCGGCGGCCGTGCCCGGTGAGTCCGTGGATCGCGAGAACCGCAGGACCGCTGCCGAAGACATGCGTGTTGAGAGCTGTCACCCGTCCATCCTGCCGTACGCCGCGCGGCGGACTCCGACACAGGTCGCGGGGACACAGGTCGCGGGCACGGCCGACGTGGTCGTCGGTGGGCCGTGATTCGATGGGTGCATGAGTCGGAAACCGGGTGTCCAGACCCCGCGGAGCGCGCTGCGTGCGCGACTCGTCGCGGCCCCCGACCCGACGGACCGGCCCCGGCACTGGCCACCGTCGGTGGCGCAGGTGATCGACCCGCCCACGAGTCGGCCGGCGGACGAGGAGCAGGCGTGGCGCCCGGTGCGGGTGCACGGCGGACCCGGGAGCGGAAAGACCGCGCTGATCGTCGACGCCGCGGTCGCCCGCCTGCTCGACCCCGCCACCGATCCGGAGTCGGTCCTCGTCCTGGCGTCGAGCAGGCGCGCCGCCGTCGCGCTCCGGGAGGAGATCACCCGGCGCGTCCTGTCCGCGGGGTCGAGCGGTCGCCGGGTGCTCGGCGGTGCGCTGCGCGAGCCGCTGGTGCGGACCGTGCACTCCTACGCCTTCGCGATCCTCCGCTTACAGGCGCAGGCCCACAACAATCCGCCGCCGCGCCTCATCACGGGGTCCGAACAGGACGTCGTCCTGCGTGAACTGCTCGCCGGTGACATCGAGGACGGCGCCGGGTACTGGCCTGCCCACCTACGGCCCGCGCTGGGCACCGACGGGTTCGCCCAGGCGTTGCGCGACCTGATGATGCGCGCCGCCGAACGCGGGGTGGGTCCGGAAGAGCTTGCTGCGCTGGGGCGTACGCACAAACGACCGGAGTGGGCCGCGGCCGCCCGGGCCTACGCGCAGTACGAGCAGAACATGCTGCTGCGCGGGGCGGTCGGGCTCGAGACCCCGGGGGCCTCGGCGCCCGCGGTCGACGCGGCCGAATTGATCGGGTCGGCCCTGTCGGCCTTCGCCACCGATCCCGACCTGCTGAGCGGCGAGCGTCGTCGTATCCGACATCTGCTGGTCGATGACGCGCAGCATCTCGACCCGCAGGCGGCGCAGCTCATCACGCTGGTCGGCACCGGAACCCTCTCGACGATCATCGCCGCCGACACCGACCAGTCCGTGTTCGGATTCCGGGGTGCGAGTCCGCGATTCGCGGACGGGCTGGCCGAACCGGGCAGCCCGCTCGACATCCTGCTGGAACACGATCACCGCGCCCGGCCCGAGCTGTCCCGCCTCGGGCGCGCGATCGCCGCCCGGCTGCCCGGCGCTCGCCCGCACCCGTATCCCGACCCGGTGACGGATTCGGCCGACGCCGACCCGGGCGCGGCCGATGGGGGAGGCGCGGCCGCGGTGCGCGTGTACGGGTCTGCCGCGAAAGAGGCCACCGCCATCGCCGACCTCCTGCGGCGTGCGCATCTGTTCGACGGGGTCCCGTGGTCGCAGATGGCGGTCGTCGTCCGGTCGGTGTCCCTGGCCCTGCCGCCGCTCCGACGCGCCTTCCGGTCCGCGGGCGTACCCCTGACGACGCCCGCGAGCGACCTCCCCCTGCATCGGCAACGAGCCGTCATCGGACTGATGCTGGTGCTGCGCGCCGTCGCCGCGCGGGCGGCCGCGGGAGCAGATGCCGACCTGCCCGACACCACCGACCCGGAGACCACCGACCTGTTCACCAGCGAGCTCTTCAGCACCGAGGACACGCTCACGTTGCTGTCCGGTCCGATCGGGGCGGCCGACCCGGGTTCGATGCGCCGTCTCCGACGCGGTGTGCGGCGTCTCGACGATGCCGACGACCCAGCGGGACAACCGGATTCGCTCACGTCGCTGACCCGCGCCATCCTCGACCCCGAGGTCGGTGCGCGCTATCGCCGACGGCTCACCGAGACCGAGGCGGCGCCGCTGGCTCGCGTGCTGGACGTCGTCGGTGCGGCCCAGCGGGTGCATGACGCGCGCCGCGGGATCGAGGAGACCCTGTGGGCGGCGTGGCAGGCCACGGGACTCGAGCGGCGGTGGGCGGCATCGGCGGTCCGCGGCGGCCCGGCCGGTGAACAGGCCGACCGCGACCTCGACGCGGTCATGGCGATGTTCGAATCCGCCGCGGATTTCACCGACACGCTGCCCGCGGCCGGGCCCGCCGGATTCGTGCACTACCTGTCCCAGTTGCAGATCCCGCGCGACAGCCGAACAGCCACCGCCGCAGCCGAGTCGGTGACCGTGCTGTCCGCGCACGCCGCGGTGGGGCGGGAATGGGAGGTCGTCGCCGTCGCCGGGGTCCAGGACGGACTGTGGCCGTCGCTGCGCAGCCGGGGTGGCGTTCTCGCCACCGGGCAACTCGTCGACCTCCTCGACGGTATGGCCGCCGACGCCGTGGACACCGTCGCCCGTGGGGCGACGGCACTCGCCGACGAGCGTCGGCTCTTCCTCGTCGCCTGCACCAGGGCGCGCAGCCGGCTGCTCGTGACCGCGGTCGAGGACGGCAGCGGAGACGCCTCGCCGTCGCGGTTCATCACCGAACTCGCGGATCTGGTGGGGGAGACCGACGATCCGGCCGAATCGGCCCGCGCCGAGGTCCGGCTCGATCCCGGCGTCGACCGGGTGCTCTCGTTGCCGTCCCTCGTCGCGACACTGCGGTCGGCGGTGATCGCCGGCGTCGACGAACCCGATGCACCCCGGACGAAGGCCGCGGCGCGACTGCTCGCCGAGCTCGCCGACTCCGACATCCCGGGTGCGCACCCGCGCGACTGGTTCGGGCTCGCCGCACCCAGCACCGACGACCCGCTGTGGACGCCGGAGTCGGGGGCGCTGACGCTCTCACCGTCGAATGTCGATGCACTGACCCGCTGTTCGCTGCGGTGGGTGCTCGAACGCAACGGCGGACGCGACGGCGACGGCACTCCCGCGCTGACCGGCAGTCTCGTGCACACGCTCGTCCAGGCGGTCGCCGGCCAGCTCGACCCGGCCGAGGTGACGGCGGCGCTGCGCGGCATCTGGGAACGCGTCGACACCGGGGCGGGCTGGTACTCGGCTCGCGAACTCGAACGGGCTGAGGGCATGCTCGGGCACTTCCGGGAGTGGCTGCGCATCTCGCGTGCCGATCTCGAGGAGGTGGGCGTCGAATTGCCGATCGACGCAACCATTCCCGCGGCGACCGGGCCGGATTCCGATGAGCCCGCGGTCCGTCTGCGCGGACGTGTCGACCGTCTCGAGACCGATGGCGCCGGCCGGCCGGTCGTCGTCGACGTGAAGACCTCGAAGAACCCCATCACCAAGGCCGACGCCGACGAGCACGCGCAGATGGCGGCCTATCAGGTGGCGCTGGCGCACGGCGGGGTGCCCCAGTTCGGCGACGTTGCGCCGGGCGGCGCCCGACTCGTCTACGTGTCGACCGCGAAACGCAATTCCGGTGCGGCCGAGCGTGTTCAGTCGCCGCTCACGCCGGAGTTGCTGGACGAGTGGATCGGGGTGGTGCGTCGCGCGGCCCGGGCGAGTATCGGTCCGACGTACAGCGCGACGCCCAACCCGGGCTGTGTGCACTGCAACCTCACCACCAGCTGTCCGGCCCAGATCCCGGGGAAGGCGGTGACCGATGACTGACCTGCAGGATCGGACCGAACGGCCGATGGTCGGGGCGAAGTCGCTGGCCGCGGCGCTGGGTCTGCCCGACCCCACGCCCGAGCAGGTGGCGGTGATCGAGGCACCCATGGAGCCGATGCTCGTCGTCGCCGGAGCCGGGGCCGGCAAGACCGAGACGATGGCCTCACGCGTGGTGTGGCTGGTGGCCAACCAGCTCGTGGCCCCCGACGAGATCCTCGGGCTCACCTTCACGCGCAAGGCCGCGAGCGAACTCGGCGCCCGCATCCGGCGTCGGCTCTCGATGCTCGCCGGGTCGCCGGCGCTGCGGAACTGGGATCCCGACGGCGCGTTGGCCGCCCGCCTGCGCGGCGCCGACCCCGAGGTGAGCACCTATCACGCCTACGCCGGCCGGCTGATCGCCGACTACGGGCTGCTGCTGCCGGTGGAACCGTCGTCGACGCTGCTCACCGAGACCGAGCTCTGGCAGCTCGCGTTCTCCCTCGTCTCCGCGTGGCCGGGCGAGCTGAACACCAAGAAGGTGCCGGCGAGTGTCACCGAGGCGGTGCTCAAGCTGTACGGCGAGATGTCCGAGCACCTCGTCGACATCGCCGACCTCGCGCAAGCGGGTTCGACGCTGTACGAGCTCGTCGACACCCTGCCGAAGGGCCCCAAGCAGCGCGACAAACCGACCCAGGCGCTGCTGAAGGTCCAGGAGGTCATCGACGAACGTCGCGAGCTGATCCCGATGGTCATCGCGCTGGGCGAGACGATGCGCGCCCAGTCCGCGCTCGACTTCGGCAGCCAGATGTCGCTGGCGGCACGGCTGGTGGTGTCCAATTCCGAGGTCGTGACCGCCGAGCGCACCGCCTTCCGCGCGGTTCTCCTCGACGAGTACCAGGACACCGGCCACTCGCAACGGGTGTTGCTGTCGACCCTGTTCGGCGGGCACGGCCGCGCGCCGGTCGCGGTCACCGCGGTCGGCGACCCCATCCAGTCCATCTACGGGTGGCGTGGCGCCTCGGCGGCCAACCTGCCGCGGTTCGCGCGCGACTTCCCACGACCCGACGGGACCCCGGCCCGGCGCCTCGAACTGCTCACCAGCTGGCGCAACTCGGCCCAGGGGTTGCGGTTGGCCAATCAGATCTCCGAGGAGCTCCGACGCCGCGGTATCCCGGTCAGTGTGCTCCGGCCGCGTCCCGATGCCCCGCACGGAACGGCGTCGATCGCCCTGACCGAAACGGTTCTGGACGAACGGAACTGGATCGCCGACGCCATCGAGGAACGCTACCGGGCGGCCGAGGCCGCAGACGTGGCGCCGCCGACGACTGCGATCCTGGTGCGCCGCAACGAGGATTCGGCGCCGCTGGCCGCCGAGCTCGAGAGTCGGGGCATCCCCACCGAGGTGGTCGGCATCGGCGGGCTGCTGCACGTCCCGGAGATCGAGGACATCGTCGCGACCCTGCGCGTGATGGCCGACCCGATGGCCGGGACCGCGGTCATGCGTCTGCTCACCGGGGCCCGCTGGCGGCTCGGCGCCAAGGACCTCGCCGCGCTGTGGCGTCGGGCCACCAACCTGGCGGCGGAGAGTTTCGCCGAGGCGGGCGGGGTGGTCACCAGCAGGGAAGCGCTCGACGCCGCACTCGACGCGGTGCTGCCCACCGAGATCGTCGACCGGGCGGGCATCGCCGACGCCGTCGTCGACCCGGGCGAACCCACCGACTACAGCCCCGAGGGTTACGCCCGCATCCGGGCGTTCGGGGCGCAGTTGGAGTCACTGCGCCGTCGCATCGGACAACCACTGCCCGAACTCGTCGCCGACGTGGAGAACACGATCGGGGTCGGCGTCGAGGCGCAGATCCGGGCGCGCCGCATGCGGGGTGCGATCACCGGCCGCGAACATCTCGACGCCTTCGCCGACTACGTCAGTCATTACGCCGATCGTCCGGGAGCGAATCTGCCTGGGCTGCTCGCCTTCCTGGATGCTGCCGAGACCATCGAGAAGGGTCTCGAACCGGGCCGCATCGAGGTGGCCGAACAGCGGGTGCAGATCCTCACCGTGCACGCGGCCAAGGGCCTCGAATGGGATGTCGTCGCGATCCCGCACCTGGCGAAGGGGATCTTCCCCAGCGCCAAGGCCGACACCACATGGTTGGGCAGTGCGCGCGAACTCCCGGCGGACCTGCGCGGCGATCTGGCCATCCCGGCCGAGGCGGCCGACGGTGCGCCGGAGGGGTTCCCGATCCTGAAGATCGACACCGTCGCCGACCGCAAGCAACTCGAGGACGCCCTGACCGACCACAAGGCCGCGATCGGCGAACGGCGACTCGAGGAGGATCGCCGGCTGCTCTATGTGGCGCTCACCCGCGCCCGGCACGACCTGCTGATCTCGGCGCACCACTGGTCGGAGACCGGCGACAAACCCCGCGGCGGTTCGGATTTCTTCGACGAGTTGATGACCGGCATCGATGAGGCGATCGCCGACCCGAGCGTCGACTCGACCGGTCTGTCGATCGCGGTGCGTACGCCACCGCCCGAACCGGACAGCCCGAATCCGTTGGCCGAACGTGCGATCGCGGCGCCCTGGCCGCGCGATCCGCTCGCCGGCCGCCGCGACTCGGTACAGCGGGCGGCCGATCTGGTCGCCGACGCCATCGCCACCCGCGCGGCGCCCGCGCTGTTCGACACACCTGTTGTCCAGTCCGGCTCAGCCGACGCCGAGACCCCCACGGCGCCACCGACCGACCCCGCGGACGAGATCGGGGCGTGGGAGGCCGAGGTGACGGCCCTGCTCGCCGAGCACCATCAGGCCAACCAGGCGCTCGTCGAGGTGTCGTTGCCGACCCATCTGTCCGTCAGCCAGCTGGTCGAACTCGACGCCGACGAGGCCGAGTTCGCTCGCCGGCTCCGCCGGCCCACCCCGTTCCGGCCCAACCCGATGGCCCGGCGCGGCACCGCGTTCCACGCCTGGGTGGAACGCTGGTTCGGGGCGACACGGCTCCTCGACATCGACGAACTGCCCGGCGCCGCCGACGCGACCGCGAGTCCGGACGCCGATCTCGAGGAACTGCGGGCCGCGTTCCTCTCCTCACCCTGGGCGAATCGCAGCCCGACCGAGGTGGAGGTGCCCTTCGAGACCGTCATCGGCGGGATCGTCGTGCGCGGACGGATCGACGCAGTCTTCGCCGAGAAGGACGGTTCGTGGACGGTCGTGGACTGGAAGACCGGTGTGATCCCCGAACCCGCCCGCCGGGAATCACTCTTCATCCAGCTCGCCGCGTACCGCCTGGCGTGGGCGCAGCTGGCCGGGGTGGAGCCGACCAATGTCCGCGCCGCGTTCCACTATGTGCGCGACGGGCACACCCTGGAGGCCGACGACCTGCCCGACGAGGCGACCCTCGCCGCGAAGCTGGCCCGCTGAGCGCGCCGGTGCCCCGGGACAGCTCCCGCCACATGCCTTGTGATGCCCCGAGGTGGGCTACATTGCAGCGTGTGAGCGAACTCGACGTGCGCGTGCGTGCCGGTGGCTAACCGTCTGCGCCGACGCTTCGGCGGTACCGAGCTGGCCAACCGGCCCGACCACGCACTGGTCGGCGTCGTCCGTATCCCAGAACTCCAGCAGAGCCCGAGCCGGGCGATCGGTCGGCGCGTCTTCTGGGCGACCCTGGCACTGCTGTTCACCTCGGTCGTGGTCTGGCTGGATCGCGCCGGCTATCGCGATGCCCAGGACAACGAGCTGTCGTACCTGGATGCGCTCTACTACTCCGCGGTGACCCTCTCCACAACCGGCTACGGCGACATCACGCCGATCACCCCGTTCGCCCGTTTCATCAACCTTGTCATCATCACGCCGTTGCGCGTGCTGTTCCTGATCGTGCTGATCGGTACCACCCTCGAGGTGCTCACCGAACGGTCGCGCCAGGCGCTCAAGATCCAGCGTTGGAGGAATACCGTGCGCAATCACACCGTGGTCATCGGCTACGGCACCAAGGGCCGCACCGCGGTGGACGCCATGCGGGGCGACGGCATCAAGCCCTCCGAGATCGTCGTCGTCGACGCGGACGCCACCGTGCTCGAGGCAGCCGCCTCCGACGGGCTGGTCACCGTGCGCGGCGACGCCACCAAGTCGGATGTGCTCCGCCTCGCCGGTGTCGCGCACGCCGCCAGCATCGTCGTCGCCACCAGCCGCGACGACACCGCGGTCCTCGCCACGCTCACCGCCCGCGAACTCAATCCACGGGCGAAGATCGTCGCGTCGATCCGGGAGTCGGAGAACACCCACCTGATGCGCCAGTCCGGCGCCAACTCGGTGGTGGTGTCGTCGGAGACCGCCGGCCGCCTCCTCGGGATCGCGACGATGACCCCGTCGGTGGTCGAGGTGATCGAGGACCTCCTCACCCCGGACGCCGGCTATGCCATCGCCGAACGCGAGGTCGACCCGACCGAGACCGGCGGATCGCCCGCGCACACCCGCGACATCGTCCTGGGTGTCGTGCGGAACGGTGTGCTGCACCGCGTCGACGACAGCGAGGTCGAACAGATCGAGGTCGGTGACCGGCTGCTGTACGTCCGCACCAACCCCAACGACGACTGATCGTTCCGTGATCGAGAAAGGCCGTGTCACCGTGCATTTCGACATGCCCCAGCCGCCGCTGCTGTCGCGGGCGGTGTTCGACCGGGCGGACGCGATCCGCGACGACGCCGAGCGGATGGCCGCCGGCTGGCCGACGGCCAAGGTGCTGTTGATCGACGCGGCCGGCCGCTACCCGGTCACCGATTCCGGTGCGCTGCACTGGGTTGCGGCTCCGACCGTGGCCGAGGCGCCGCCCGGGGATGCGGTGATCCTCGGCTTCGACGGGTCGGGCGGCGCCGGTGGAGCCGACCTGTGGACGCGCCGGGTGGACCACATCGACGGACCGACCGATGACGCCCGACGCGGTGCGACGCGACTGTCCGCCGACGAGGCGGGGCTCCTCGCGACCGCCCTGGGAATCCTGAACTGGCATGCGACCGCGAGTCATTCACCGGTCGACGGTTCCGTCACCCGGCCGGCCCGCGGTGGTTGGGTCCGGCGCAGTGTGGATTCCGGCCGCGACGAGTTCCCGCGGACCGACCCGGCGATCATCACCGTCGTCCACGACGGCGCCGATCGCATCCTGCTCGGCCGCCAGTCGGTGTGGCCGCAGGGTTGGTATTCGACGCTGGCCGGCTTCGTCGAGCCGGGGGAGTCGCTCGAACAGTGCGTCCTGCGCGAGGTGTACGAAGAGGTCGGGATCGTGGTGCGGGAACCGCGCTACCTCGGCAGTCAGCCGTGGCCGTTCCCGCGGTCGCTGATGCTGGGATTCGCCGCACTCGGCGACCCGGCCGACGAGTTGGCGTTCCTCGACGGCGAGATCGGCGATGCGCAGTGGTTCCATCGCGACGAGGTCCGGGCGGCGCTGGCCCGGGGCGACGGCTGGTCCCGCGCCGAGGCGCCGGGTTCCGACGACGCCGACCGTCTGCGCCTCCCCGGATCGATCTCCATCGCTCGTTCGATGATCGAGGCCTGGGCGGCCTCTGCCCCCTGAGGTGCGAGGAGCGCAAGCGACGAGCCTCGAAGGGCCCGGTGAGCCGACCCCGAAACGGTGTCAGACGCCCAGCTTGGCCTTCACGTCGGCGATCGACGGGTTGGTGGCGGTGGTGCCGTCGGCATAGAGGACGGTCGGGACGACATGGTTGCCGCCGTTCACGCTGCCCACGAACTCGGCGGCGTCCGGGTTCAGCTCGATGTCGATCTCCTGCCAGCTGATACCGCTGCTCTTGAGGCCGCGCTTGAGGCGCGCGCAGAAGCCGCACCACGACGTGGTGTACATGGTCAGCTCACCGGAGTCGGAGGTGCGGGCGCCAGCCTCGTCGTCGATCACGTTGCTCATGGGTCCCATAACACCATGTCCGGGCCTGCTGTTCCCGTCCGCGTTGTTCGCCTGCCGGCGGCGTCGGTGGTTGGTGACATAGTGGACGCCGTGCCTCATCCGACTTCTGCCGCGAAACCCGAGTCCCCGCGTCGTGCTGCGGTGTCGGCGAGTGGCGGCGCGGTCGAGGGACTCGATCCCGAGCAGAGCGCCGCAGTCCTGGCGCCGCGCGGACCGGTGTGCGTGCTGGCCGGGGCGGGCACGGGCAAGACCCGGACCATCACCAGGCGCATCGCCCACCTCGTCGACACCGGCCAGGTCAATCCCGGCCAGGTCCTGGCGGTCACCTTCACCGCCCGCGCCGCCGGCGAGATGCGCACCCGCCTGCGCAGTCTCGGTGTCGGCGGTTCGGGGGGCAGCGTCGCGGCCCAGACCTTCCACGCGGCCGCCATGCGTCAGCTGCGGTACTTCTGGCCGCGTGCCTTCGGTGACGCCCGGTGGGAGCTCCTGGACAACAAGTTCCCGCTCATCTCGCGGGCGGCTCGCCGCTCCGGCCTCGACACCTCGACCGACACGCTGCGAGACCTGTCGTCGGAGATCGAGTGGGCCAAGGCCTCGCTGATCTCACCGGAGAACTACGTCGAGGCGGTCGGCCGACTCGGCCGCGAGTCCCCGGCACCGCCGCCGAAGGTCGCGGCCGTGTACGGGCACTACGAAGACGCCAAGGTCTCGCCCGACGGGGACCGGTTGCTCGATTTCGACGACATGCTCATCTACATGACCCAGATCCTCACCGTCGAACCGGGCGCCGCGGACGAATTCCGTTCGCGGTACCGGTGTTTCGTCGTCGACGAGTACCAGGACGTGACGCCGGTGCAGCAGGGTCTGCTGGACGCCTGGCTCGGGGAACGCGACGACCTGACGGTCGTCGGTGACGCCAACCAGACCATCTACACGTTCACCGGTGCCTCGCCGAACCATCTCTTGGATTTCAGTCGCCGGTTCCCGGAGGCCACGGTCGTCCGTCTCGAGCGCGACTACCGGTCCACCCCGCAGGTCGTCGATCTGGCGAACCGCGTCATCGGTGCCGCCCGGGGGCGCATCGCGGGAACCCGCCTGCAGCTCATCGGACAGCGCCCGCCCGGGCCGGCGCCGCAGTTCGCCGAGTACGACGACGAGCCCGCCGCCGCGACGGCGATCGCCATCGAGATCAAACACCTCATCAGATCGGGGGTCGCGCCCGCCGAGATCGCGATCCTGTACCGCGTCAACGCACAGTCCGAGAACTACGAGCAGGCCCTGACCGAGGCCGGCATCCCGTACCAGGTGCGCGGCGGCGAGGCGTTCTTCGCGCGCACCGAGGTCCGGCAGGCCATGCGGCAACTCGCGACGGTCGCTGGCCGCGAGGTCAGACCCGACGTGGAGCTCCTCGACGTCGTGCGAGCGGCGCTGGGCGAGCTGGGTCTCAGCGAGGAGCAGCCGTCCGGTGCGCAGGCGCGAAGCCGGTGGGAATCACTGAAAGCGCTGGTCCAGCTGACCGAGGACATGGTCGCCGAGAACCCGGAACTGACGCTGCCGCAACTGTCGGCCGAACTCGCCGCCCGCGCCGAGGCGCGCCATCCCCCGACGGTGCAGGGCGTGACGTTGTCGTCGCTGCACGCGGCCAAGGGACTCGAGTGGGATGCGGTGTTCCTCGTCGGACTCACCGACGGGTCGCTGCCCATCAGCCAGGCGATCAAGGGCTCCTGGGAAGAGGTCGAGGAGGAGCGGCGACTGTTCTATGTCGGAGTGACGCGTGCCCGCGAGCACCTGCACCTGTCGTGGGCCCTGGCCCGCAACGAGGGCGGCCGTGCCCGGCGTCGCTCGCGGTTCCTCGCCGACCTCGTGCCCGACGACTCGCCCGCGTCGCCGATCGCGAAGGAGCGCGCGCCCCGCCGCGGACCGACATGCCGGGTCTGCGGTTCCCGGTTGATGGATTCGACCGCGACGCTGCTCGGTCGCTGCGCCGGGTGCCCGTCGGATCTGGACGAAGGACTGCTGGTCTCGCTCAAGGAGTGGCGTCGCGAGCGGGCCCAGGAGAAAAAGGTGCCGGCCTTCGTCGTCTTCTCCGACAAGACGCTCACCGCGATCGCCGAGCAACGACCGACCGATACCGCTGCGCTGGTGGCGATCTCGGGAATCGGGGCGAAGAAGGTCGACGAGTACGGCGCCGACATCATCGAACTCGTCAAAACCGCAGGTCAAAAATAGGTTGTGCGGGTTTCGGCCCAGCGTCTACTCTGAGTCCCGTCAGTACGGGGATGGGTTGTGTGCGTCCGTCACACCAGCCCGCCACAGTCACCGACGACCGACACGAACGCGGAAAGCCACGAGACCAGAAGGGAGTGGATCAGTGAACGGAATCACCGTGAGCCAGGCCGGCATCTGCCAGTCTGCGGCGAACCTGAGAGCAGCCGACACGCATGCGCCGAAATTGCATGCGCTGAAGCCGAATCAGCCCGCCATCGCGCGTACCGGTCGCACCCGCTCCTGGATGCCGGTCGCCCGAGCGTGCACGAGCTTTGCACGCCCGGTCGCCGTTCCGCCGGCGGTTCTGCACCTGGCAGCCGAAGCGCGCGTCGCGCGAATCGCACCGCCCGCAGCAGCAGTAGCACCCGCGCCGCGTCGGTTCCCCGTTCTGTTCCGAAGTTCCCGGAGTTAGATCTCCGAGACATTCCGGGCCACGGGCGAATCGCAGAGGCGACACCCGTGGCCCTCTTTTTCTGTCACCGAATCTCCACCCCGATCCAGGGGTCTCGGACACAGAGCCACATCGAGGACTCGGGTTCAACACCCCAAACGAGCAGATGTGGAGAAACCAATGACTGTCGAATGCGTCCTCGAGTCCTGTATGTCGGCGGACCGCGCAGCGACCGCCCGGCTCGACCTGCCCTGCCAGGTCGCCGACGCAGATCTGTGGTTCGCCGAAGACCCCCGTGACCTCGAGCGTGCCAAGGCCATGTGCGCCGAATGCCCGTTGCGGGCCCAGTGCCTGCAGGCCGCACTCGATCGATCCGAGCCCTGGGGGGTCTGGGGAGGCGAGATCTTCGAGCGCGGAGCCGTCATCGCACGCAAGCGTCCCCGCGGTCGCCCGCGTAAGAACGTTGCCTGACAACAACACCGACGCCGCGAGCAGAAATGCTCGCGGCGTCGGTGTCGTGTCTGCGGGGTGGGGTCAGTCGCCAAGGCCGGGGACCCACTCCTCCATGATGGCCCGGTACGGGGCATGCGCCTCGAGCTGCGAGGCGATGCCGACGCAGCCCCCGAGCACGCGGAAGACCATCACGAAACGCTTGGGCACGTTCAGGTTTCGTGACGTCTTGTACACCTCGCCGCGAACATCGGTGGCCTTGCCCGCGGCCCGCTGCATCCACTTCCGGGTGAAGTGGAACGACTCGCTGTAGAGCGGATCGACGTAGGGACGCAGGTAGGCCTCGAGGTCGGCACTCGTCACCTTGTTCGCGTGGGACGGGCGGATGAACTCGGCGGAGATCATGAGTTCTTTGAGTTCGTCGTACTTCTTGTCCCGCGCCAGACGGAGAATCGGTCCGGTCTCGGGCGGGAGGCCTTCCGGATAGTGGCCGACCGCACCGAAGTCGAGTACGCCGAACCGCCCGTCGGTGGCCCGGAAGAAATTGCCCGGATGCGGATCGCCGTGGAGGAGTCCGACCCGGTACGGCGAGCTGACCTCGAATTCGGCCATCTTCGCGGCGGCGTCGTCGCGGGTCTGCTGGTCCCCGGTCGTGATGATCTTCGACAGCGGGACGCCGTCGACCCACTCCGAGACGACGACCTTGGGTGCACTCGCGACGACCTTGGGGATGAGGAAGTCGGGATGGCCGTCGTAGGCCTTGGCGAAGGCGCGCTGATTGTCGGCCTCGCCGAGGTAATCGAGCTCGGCCTCGGTCCGGTCGATGAGTTCGTCCATCATCGCCTTGACGTCGGTGCCGGGGGACAGGCGCTGCAGGAGTCCGGACATGCGGGACAGGGTCTTCAGATCGGCCTTCAATGCGTGGTCGGCCCCGGGGTACTGGACCTTGACCGCGACCTCACGGCCGTCGGACCAGATTCCCTTGTGTACCTGTCCGATCGACGCCGATGCCGCGGGCTCGTCGGAGAATTCCCGGAAACGCTCGCGCCACCGGGTGCCGAGCTGCTGGTCGAGCACCTTGTGGACCTTCGCGGCCGGCATGGGCGGGGCGTCGGCCTGCAACTTGGTGAGCGCTTCGCGGAACGGCTCGCCGAACTCGTCGGGGATCGCGGCTTCCATGATCGAGAGCGCCTGCCCGACCTTCATGGCGCCGCCCTTGAGTTCGCCGAGAACGGCGAACAGTTGTTCGGCGGACTTCTCCAGGAGCTCCTGGTTGACCTCGTCCTTGTCCCTGCCGACCATGCGCTTGCCGAAACCGGCAGCAGCCCGCCCGGCCATACCGATCGGAAGAGAGGCCAGTTTCGCGTTGCGGCGACCCTGTCCTTTGGTGATGTCGGTCATAGCATCCTTTCCGCGTCACACAATAGACGACCTGGCTTGCTGATCCGGTGCGGGACGACAATCGCAGGCCGGGTGCGGCGACCATTGTTTGATGTCCAGCCGCGTCGGGTCATCTCGGAACTCCAACACATGGTCGAGCAGCTGCGGATCGGGTCGCGGCTCCACATGCGGCCGGTCGCGTACGGCCTCCACCAATTGCTCGATCTGCGAGTGGGCCATCGCGGCGGTCATCGCCACCACGGCCGGGCTCGCCTGACCCGACGTCCGGATCAGCTGGACGGCCAGGGCCGGCCAGTCCGGGTCCGCGTCGGACCGGTGACGGTCCGCGCACATGAGGCAACTCGACAGTCCGGGGAGCACCAGCGGGCCGACGATGCCTACCCCGTCGCGGACCCGGACCAGCAGATGGGGGATCCGGGCCCGGGTCAGTGCGAACACCACCCGCGGATCGTGGACGACGAAGTCGGTCAGGATCACCAGGTCGGTGTCGACGGCATCGAGCGTCCCGTCGGGTAGCCGCCGCATCGTCCGTCGAGCTGACAAACCCATGCCGCGCAACGAGTTCGACAGCTGTTCGCTGATCGGTCCCTGGCCATGGATCAGGATGTGGAACTCCGCGGCCGTGGGCGGGCGGTCGACAACCGCTCGGCCGGCCGACACCAGACTGCTCAGGACCAGATCGAGGTCGTCGTCGTGGAGGCCGGCCCGTCGGGCGCGGCGAGCGAAGGTGTCCGCCGTGCACGGGTCCTCCAACGATCGAAGCAGCCCGGCGACGGAATACGCCGACACCGAGGCGTCGAAGTCGAGGAGCAGGCTGTCGGCCGGATCGATGCCCACGCGGACCGAGTTGCCCGGCTGGACGATGACGGGCGTCCCCGGGAGCAGCCGCGGGACCGCGGGCGGAACAGCGCAGGGGGACACCGAGATGGCGCTGGAACTCGTCCGGGCTGGCGACATGCGGCAACTCTGCCAGCCGAACGCCGTCGCGGGCGCTCGGCGAGCAGGTTATCCACAACATGGCGTGTTCCACCGGTGGTGTGGATTCCTACGATCCGCCTCGTGTCGAGTCGTCGTCGTCGTCGCTCCGGGACTCGTCGGTGGCGTCGCGTGCCTTCTCCTCGGCGATGGTCTTCTCGAGCTGTGCGATCGGGTCGTCGAGATCGTCGCCGCCCAGGAGCCGGTCGATGAAACCCGCAGGGTTGTCGAGGTCATCGGCATCCGGCAGCAGATCAGGGTGCGCCCACACGCCGTCCCTGGTCGCGACGTCGGTGGCCTCCAGCGCGCGGCGCCACAGCTCCGACGCCTCGCGGACCTTGCGGGGCCGAAGCTCGAGACCGACGAGGGTTGCGAATGTCTGCTCGGCCGGCCCGCCCGACGCGCGCCGGCGTCGCATGGTCTCGGTGAGGGCCCCGGTACTCGGGATCCGGTCGCCGAGCGCTCGGGTCACGACCTGCTCTACCCAGCCCTCGATCAGGGCGAGGAGGGTCTCGAGACGGCCGAGCGCCGCTTTCTGCTCAGGTGTCGTGGTCGGCTCGAACGACGTCGACGAACTGATGATCTCCTCGAGTTTCGAAGGGTCGGAGAGCAATTGGGTTGGGTCGATCCCGGCGGTGGCGTCGGTGATACCGCTGAAATCGATACTGATGCCGCGGGCGTATTCCTCGACGGTGGTCAGCAACCGCTGACGCAGCCAGCCGACGTGGGTGAACAGGCGCACATGGGCGGCCTCGCGCGCGGCGAGGAAGACGATGATCTCCTGCGCCGGCTGCTCCAGACCCTCGGCGAACTTGGCGATCGCCTCGGGGAGCAGGACGGCGATCCCCTCGGGCGCCAGCGGCAGCCCGACGTCGGTCGACGTCAGCACCTCCTTGGCGAGCTGACCGAGCCCCTGGCCGAGCTGGGTGCCGAACGCCATGCCGCTCATCTGGGTCAGCATCCCGATCATCGGGCCGGCGAACTGGGCCGCCTCGGCGGGGAGGTTGTCCTGCCAAGTTCGGGCCAGCTGCTCTGCGACCGGGTCGCACAGACCCTTCCACGTGTCCATCGACTCCTCGAGCCATTGGACCGGTGTCCACGCCACCGTCTGGGTGACGCCGCTGGGAAAATTCGTCGCGTCGTCGAGCCAGACGTCGGCGAGCCGTACCGCGTCGGCCGAGGCCGAGATCTCCTTCTCGAGGATCGGGGTGAACGAACCGATCTGCTGGCGGGCGAGATTGGTCGCGACCGAGTAGTTCACCGGACCGTTTCCGCCGCCCGCCATGCCCGCGCCCATACCGCTGAACATGTTGCCCAGTTGCGAGAACATCTGGCCGATCATGTTGGGATCGAACTTCGAGGGGTCGAAGTCGCCGCCGGGACCGCCTCCGAACCCCTGCCCGCCCCCGAATCCGAACGGGTTGGCCCCGCCGAACGGGTTGCCACCGGGATTGTCGCCCGGCTTGTTCTTGTCACCGCTGTTCTTGTCGCGGTCGTCATCGCCGTCACCGGACGACGAGAAGCCGAAGGGCAGATCACTCATAAGTTCCACCGTACCGCCCGGTGAGGCCCGCAAACGGCGACGACTGTTCGCCCTGCGCGTAGCCGGCTCATGGTCGCCGGCGCAGCCGACTCGTGGTCGCTGCGGGGCACTATCGTGTGCGGAATGAGTTCGAGCCCCCGATTCCGGAGAATCGCTTCGGCCGCGGTCTCCACCGTGGTCCTGCTGGCGTTGCTGGTGCTCGGCACGCAGGTGCAGGTGCCCTACGCCGCGCTCGGGCCCGGACCCACGCTCAACACCCTCGGTACGACGAAGGTGGAGGACGACGGGGCGGTGGTGGAGCGCAAGGTCGTGCAGATCGACGGTGCGCCGACCGATCCGACGACCGGCCACCTCAACCTCACCACCGTCTCGGTGCGGGACGGGATCTCGCTGTTCGACGCCCTGGGCATGTGGGTGTCGGGCACCTACTCGCTCACGCCGCGCGACCAGGTCTATCCGCCCGACCGCACCACCGAGCAGGTTCAGGAGGAGAACGCGCAGCAGATGACGGGGTCAGAGGAGAACGCGACGGTCGCCGCGCTCCGTTACCTCGATCGTCCCACCGCGTTGCGCATCGCGAGCGTCGCACCCGACGGGCCCGCGGTCGACGTGCTGCGCGCCGGCGACGAGGTCGTGGCGGCCGGCGGCGTGCCGGTGGAAACGGGTGAACAGCTGCGGAAGGTCGTCGGCGACAATCCGCCGGGGACCGTCCTGCCCATCGAGATCGTCCGCGCCGGTGCCCGGCAGACCGTGTCGGTGACCCTCGGCACGCATCCGGCCGACTCCGAGGCCGGGTATCTGGGCGTCGTTCCGGAGGTGGTCGATGCCGATCCGCGCCTCGAGGTCACCTACAACGTGGGGGACATCGGGGGACCGTCGGCGGGGATGATGCTGGCACTCGCGGTCATCGACCAGTTGAGTCCCGGCGAGCTGACCTCCGGCAAGTTCATCGCGGGCACCGGCACGATCACCGACGAGGGGGTTGTCGGTCCCATCGGCGGGATCACGCACAAGACCCGGGCCGCCCGCGACGCCGGCGCGACGGTCTTCCTGGTCCCTGCCCGCAACTGTGCCGAGGCGGTCTCGGAGCGACCGGACGGATTGGAGCTGGTGAAGGTCGACACCCTCGAGGGCGCTGTCGACGCGCTGAACGCGGTCGGCGCGGGCCGTCCGGCGCCGAGCTGCTGAGGCTTGCCAGGACTGCCGCGTCAGCCCCGGTCGGACGACTCCGGTAGATCGGGAGCGAAGGTGTCGCGCAACGCGGCCCGCAGTTCGAGTGCCAGTTGCGGGTGGGTCAGCAGTTCGGGTTCCCCGTCGGGTTCGGGTCGAAGACGCATCAGCGCGAGATCGGCGCCGGTGCGCAGCACCCCGACCACCAGCCGCGCAACCTCCTCGCCCGGATGGTGATCGCCGGTGTCGGTGACCACGAAGCGGGGCGTCCGGTCGTCGTCTTCGGGATCGGCGATGACGATCTCCATACTCACCGCCGCCCCGGCGACCTCCTCCGGCCAGACCGCCGAGGCGAGGAACTCGTCGAGGTCGTCGATGTCTTCCTCCACCGGGGTGAACACCGAACCGTCGTCGGAGATCACCTCGGGAAGCTGTGCGTGGAGGAGGGCGGTCGGCGCCAGCGCGAACACGGACGGTGACTGACCCCAGCCACGGGAGTCGAGGTGTTCCATGATCTCGTTCAACGCGCTGCCGAGATCGTCGGTGGAGAAGGCGCGTGGTGTCGTCGGGAGGTCGGGCACGTGCTCATCCTGCCCTGGGTCGCGGTGCGACCGCGAGTCTGCGACGCCGCCAGGGAACCGCTGAGGTGTGGCGATCGTTGAGCGGGCGCCCCGAGTGAGTTGGTCACCCGGGTGGTGCCAGTACAGTGGGCACCACGCCCAGCAGGCACGTGTGCGCGGGTGGTGTCCGGATTGAGAGCTTTGGAGAGTGGGTCTGGTGGGCGTCCGAGGGCCGGCGGGAATGCCGACACTGTCACGCAGGAGCAAGATCATCATCGGGCTCGGCGTGGCCGTCCTGGTGCTGTTGCTCGTCGGGCCACGCCTGATCGGTCTCGCGACCGACTGGCTCTGGTTCTCCGACGTCGGGTATTCGAGCGTCTTCACCAAGGTGATCTGGACGCGCGTGATCCTCTTCCTGATCACGACGATCGTCGTCGGACTCATCATCTTCGGGGCGGTCTCCCTGGCGTACCGCAGTCGCCCGGTGTTCGTACCGACCGCGGGCCCGAACGATCCGCTCGCCCGGTACCGCACGGCCATCATGGGCAAGGTCCGCTGGTTCGCCATCGTTCCGGCGGTGATCATCGGCGCCCTGGCCGGTCTGGTCGCGCAGGGGTCCTGGGCGACCGTCCAGATGTTCCTGCACGGCCAGTCGTTCGGTCGGACAGACCCGCAGTTCAACCTCGACATCGGGTTCTACGCCTTCGACCTGCCGTTCTTCCGCTTCGTGCTCAACCTGCTGTTCGTCGTGGTCGTGGTGGCGTTCCTGGCGAACCTGGTCACGCACTACCTGTTCGGCGGTATCCGTCTGGGGCAAGGCGGTGGTTCGGTCACGACCGCGGCACGCATTCAGCTCGCGGTGCTGGCGGGCACCTTCCTACTGCTGAAAGCGGCCGCCTACTGGCTCGACCGGTACACCCTGCTGTCCAGTCAGCGGAAGGCCGAGATCTTCCCGGGGGCGAGTTACACCGACATCAACGCGGTGCTGCCGTCGAAGCTCATCCTGATGGCGATCGCGATCATCTGTGCGGTGGCGTTCTTCGCCGGGATCGTGCTCCGCGACCTGCGGGTGCCGGCACTGGCCACCGTCTTGATGTTGTTCTCCGCGTTGCTCATCGGGGTCGGCTGGCCGTTGACGATGGAGCAGTTCTCGGTCAAGCCGAATGCCGCGCAGAAGGAAGCCGAGTACATAGAACGCGCGATCACCTCGACCCGCGAGGCGTACGGGATCGGGCCGGACAAGGTCATCACCCAGCCGGGCTGGACCGCCGGACCGGCAAACCCGGCGCTGGTGAACAGCGATGAACCGACGCTGTCGAACGTGCGGATCCTGGACCCGAATGTGGTGTCCCCGACGTTCATCCAGCAGCAGCAGCGGCAGAACTTCTACGGATTCCCGACGCAGCTGGCGGTTGACCGCTATCGCATCGACGGCGAGCTCCGTGACTTCGTGGTGTCGGTGCGCGAGCTCGATCCGAGTCGCTATCTCGAAAACCAGCAGAACTGGCTGAACAAGCACCTGGTGTACACCCACGGCGACGGGTTCGTCGCCGCGCCGGCCAACCGGGTGAAGGAGTCGACGGACGTCAACAACGTCGACGGTGGCGGCGATCCGTTCTACTACGTCAGCGACACCTCGAACTACCAGACCGAGGAGTACAAGCGGGACGCCCCGATCAAGGTGTCACAGCCGCGGATCTACTTCGGCGAGCTGCTCGCGAAGATCGACCCGGATTACGCGATCGTCGGTTCCGACGACGGGCAGGCTCGTGAGCACGACATCGGGGACGACAAGTACACCTACCAGGGGCCGGCGGGAGTCTCGCTCGGCAATTGGTTCGCCCGCGCCCTCTATGCCGGCAAGTACGCCGAGCGGAACTTCCTGCTCTCGGGCGAGATCAACTCGGCGTCGAAGATCATCTACAACCGCGACCCACGGGACCGCGTCGAACAGGTCGCACCGTGGCTGACGGTCGATTCGAAGACGTACCCCGCGGTGATGGAGGACGGCTCGATCAAGTGGATCGTCGACGGTTACACCACCCTCGACGACTACCCGTACTCGCAGCCCACGTCGTTGCAGAGCGCGACCGCCGACGCCCAAGACCTCAACCCGGGGCAGACCGGTCGGACGCAGATCAACAAGACCGTGTCCTACGTGCGCAACTCGGTGAAGGCGACCGTCGATGCCTACACCGGCGAGGTCGAGCTGTATCAGTTCGACACCGATGACCCGGTGCTGAAGACGTGGATGGAGGTCTTTCCCGACACGGTCAAGTCCCGCGCCGACTTCGACGCGCAGACCTCCCTGCGGGATCACGTCCGCTACCCCGAGGACATCTTCAAGATCCAGCGGTCGCTGCTGACCCGCTACCACGTCGATTCGCCCCAGACGTTCTTCCAGGCGAGCGATTTCTGGTCGGTGCCCTCCGATCCGACGGACCCGGACGCCGAGCAGCGCGGACTGGACCAGCCCCCGTACTACTTCGTGGCCTCGGATCCGGAGAGCGGTGAGCCGACGTTCCAGCTGACCTCGGTGCTGACGCGACTCAACCGACCGATCCTGGGCGCCTATGTGACCGTGTCGTCGAATCCCGAGAACTACGGTCAGATGACGGTCAAGCAGTTGCCCAGCAACTCCCAACGGTCCGGTCCGCAGCAGGCGTTCAACCCGATGCGCACCGACCGAACGGTGGCGGAATCACTGAAGTCGCTCGAGAACACGGCGACGGTAACCTTCGGTAATCTCCTCACGCTTCCGGTGGGCGACAACGGCATCCTGTACGTCGTCCCGTTGTACGCACAGGCCCAGGGCGAAGAGGCCTTCCCCCGTCTGTTCCGTGTGATCACGAGGTTCGAATCGGCAGACCGGGTATCCGGGATCGGTTATGCACCCACGACCCGCGAGGCTCTGCGGCAGGTCGGCATCACGCCCGCTGCCGGAGTGGTCCCCGGAGATCAGCAGGCACCGCCCGCGCCGGACCAGGCCGGAACGCCGGCACCGGCCACGCCGACGCCGAATCAACCTCCGCAGCAGGGTGATTCGCCCGAGCGGGACGACGCGGCAAACGCCATCAGTGACGCGATCACGGCGCTACGCCAGGCTCAGCAGAGTGGCGACTTCGCAGCGTACGGCGAGGCACTCGACCAGCTGAGTCAGGCGGTTGCCCGCTACGAGTCGCTGGCGGCTCCCAACTAGTCGAACGACGACCCAGGCCGGGCGCTATCTGCGAGTCATACCGCTATCCGCGGTATTTCCGCAGGTAGCGCTCGGTTTCGTTGGGGGTGTTGTCGGGGAGCACCGGGCTGTGGTGGTGCCGGTGGCCCAGCGAGAAGAAGATCGACACCGCCGTGGTGAAAGCCGCGACCATCAGCAGGCCGCAGATGATCGCGGGGCCGACATTCCCGACCGCCATGTGGACCAGCCAGAGCGCGGCCATGGCGAATCCGGTCAGTGCCAAGACGAACCCGACGAAACTCATCGGATGGTTCCCGTGGCTTTCGTGGTGGAAGCGGTGGGTGTTCATGGTTCCTCCTCGGCGGGGCGTCTCGTGAGCCGAGTGTACGCCTGATGTGACTGGCATCACATTGCACAGCGGCGACGGGCGGGCCGTTCGGGGCGTCACGTCACCTGGGGTTATCGAGGTGCGAGTGACCGCCGTCACTGACGTTTTCCCAGGTCGGATGGGGTTGGAGTATCGATTTGCATCGCTGACAAACCGGTGTGTAACGTTGTGTTCACCAACGCGGGGTGGAGCAGCTCGGTAGCTCGCTGGGCTCATAACCCAGAGGTCGCAGGTTCAAATCCTGTCCCCGCTACCAACACCAAGAACCCCCGCCCGGGACACCCGGGCGGGGGTTCTTGCTATGTGTAGTCCTGTCGAAGGCGGGACAAGCCCGACGCTTCGGGAACCCAACCGGGCAGGCCCGGCTGCGGCCGCATCGGCGGGCGGATCATCCACTCTGGTCGGTCCCCGTGGCACCGTCGCGGCCGGCTTGCCGACCGAACAGTCTGCGAAATCTGCACTCCCAGGTCGTCGCATCGAGCGTCGCACCCACTCTGACCAGGCGATTTGACGACGGGTACGGCGGTGCGTAACTTATGTCGAGTCAGCGAGCCACGGCGCCGCCCCGGAAGGGCCTGAGAGGGTCTGAGGTGGGGAGTGGAGACCGGGTTTCTTGGCTGGCCGCCCCTGAATGTTTCGGCTTGAGTCGTTGTGGCTCGGGTAGCGTGTTTGGGGTTGCTGGATTCTCCTGGGTTCGGAATTCTTCGGGGTTGCGGGCTGCGGGTGGGGTCTGGTAGGCTGGAAGAGTTGCCCCGGAGACGGGGTGGCTGGCAAGGTTGAATGCGAAGTCTGCTGGTGAGAGCCCTGATTTGGGGTGGGTAGCTGGTGGGTGTGTGTTCTTTGAGAACTCGATAGTGTGATGATGAATTGTCTGATGCCAATTGGCATCGTGCATCTTTTGTGGATGTAGATGTTTGTTTTTTTGTGTGGCGTTCGGGCCCCGTCCTGGGTGTCACATTTTGCTAGGTTTATTTTGGTCAGGTTGTGCTTTCCTGATTGTGTTGAAACGCCGGCCTTTTTTGGGGTTGGTTTTGTTTCACTGTTTTTTCATGGAGAGTTTGATCCTGGCTCAGGACGAACGCTGGCGGCGTGCTTAACACATGCAAGTCGAACGGAAAGGCCCAGCTTGCTGGGTACTCGAGTGGCGAACGGGTGAGTAACACGTGGGTGATCTGCCCTGCACTCTGGGATAAGCCTGGGAAACTGGGTCTAATACCGGATATGACCAACTGTCGCATGGTGGTTGGTGGAAAGCTTTTGCGGTGTGGGATGGGCCCGCGGCCTATCAGCTTGTTGGTGGGGTAATGGCCTACCAAGGCGACGACGGGTAGCCGACCTGAGAGGGTGATCGGCCACACTGGGACTGAGACACGGCCCAGACTCCTACGGGAGGCAGCAGTGGGGAATATTGCACAATGGGCGCAAGCCTGATGCAGCGACGCCGCGTGAGGGATGACGGCCTTCGGGTTGTAAACCTCTTTCACCAGGGACGAAGCGTGAGTGACGGTACCTGGAGAAGAAGCACCGGCCAACTACGTGCCAGCAGCCGCGGTAATACGTAGGGTGCGAGCGTTGTCCGGAATTACTGGGCGTAAAGAGCTCGTAGGCGGTTTGTCGCGTCGTCTGTGAAATTCTGCAACTCAATTGCAGGCGTGCAGGCGATACGGGCAGACTTGAGTACTACAGGGGAGACTGGAATTCCTGGTGTAGCGGTGAAATGCGCAGATATCAGGAGGAACACCGGTGGCGAAGGCGGGTCTCTGGGTAGTAACTGACGCTGAGGAGCGAAAGCGTGGGTAGCGAACAGGATTAGATACCCTGGTAGTCCACGCCGTAAACGGTGGGTACTAGGTGTGGGTTCCTTTTCACGGGATCCGTGCCGTAGCTAACGCATTAAGTACCCCGCCTGGGGAGTACGGCCGCAAGGCTAAAACTCAAAGGAATTGACGGGGGCCCGCACAAGCGGCGGAGCATGTGGATTAATTCGATGCAACGCGAAGAACCTTACCTGGGTTTGACATACACCAGACGCGGCTAGAGATAGTCGTTCCCTTGTGGTTGGTGTACAGGTGGTGCATGGCTGTCGTCAGCTCGTGTCGTGAGATGTTGGGTTAAGTCCCGCAACGAGCGCAACCCTTGTCCTGTATTGCCAGCGGGTTATGCCGGGGACTTGCAGGAGACTGCCGGGGTCAACTCGGAGGAAGGTGGGGATGACGTCAAGTCATCATGCCCCTTATGTCCAGGGCTTCACACATGCTACAATGGCTGGTACAGAGGGCTGCGATACCGTGAGGTGGAGCGAATCCCTTAAAGCCAGTCTCAGTTCGGATTGGGGTCTGCAACTCGACCCCATGAAGTCGGAGTCGCTAGTAATCGCAGATCAGCAACGCTGCGGTGAATACGTTCCCGGGCCTTGTACACACCGCCCGTCACGTCATGAAAGTCGGTAACACCCGAAGCCGGTGGCCTAACCCCTTGTGGGAGGGAGCTGTCGAAGGTGGGATCGGCGATTGGGACGAAGTCGTAACAAGGTAGCCGTACCGGAAGGTGCGGCTGGATCACCTCCTTTCTAAGGAGCACACAACATCACCCATTTCTGCCGGCGTATGTCTGTGCGGTGGGTGTGTGTTCGAGGGTGAAACATCAGACAGGCCCACCACCTTCTACACCGGTAGAAGGGTCGGGGGTCACCGCGGGTCCGTGAGGGCTGGCGGGTTCATTGTCACGCTATCGGGGTTCTGAGAGAACACACGCGTGTTGTCTCTGACCTAGCTCATGACTGGGGTGCGGGTGGTGATCGTGACTGTGATGGTCGCGGGAGCGCGTGCACGGTGGTGGGTGTGTGTTGTTTGAGAAGTGCATAGTGGATGCGAGCATCTTTATTTCAAACCAATGCTTCGACTGTTGTTGGAGTGCTGGTCTGTGATTTAGCAGAAATTGTAGTGTTTTGTGGTGTCTACATTCGATCCTCGTTCATGGCTGGCCTTGTGCTGGTTGTGGGTGGGGGGTTGTTTGTAGGTGTTGTTGTAAGTGTGTAAGGGCGTTCGGTGGATGCCTTGGTACCAGGAGCCGATGAAGGACGTGGTAGGCCGCGATAGTCCTCGGGGAGTTGTCAAACGAGCTGTGATCCGAGGGTGTCCGAATGGGGAAACCCAGCACGAGTGATGTCGTGTTACCACCAGCTGAATGTATAGGCTGTGTGGGGGGAACGTGGGGAAGTGAAACATCTCAGTACCCATAGGAAGAGAAAACAATTGTGATTCCGTGAGTAGTGGCGAGCGAAAGCGGAGGAGGCTAAACCATGCGCATGTGATACCGGGTAGGGGTTGTGTGTGTGGGGTTGTGGGGTTCGTCTTCTTCCATCTGCCTGTGGAAGCGTGAGTCAAAAAGCTGTGTGTTAGGTGAAGTGGCCTGGAATGGTCTGCCGTAGTCGGTGAGAGTCCGGTAGCTGAAAACACATGGTCTTGCGTGACGGTGTCCCCAAGTAGCAGCGGGCTCGTGGAATCTGCTGTGAATCTGCCGGGACCACCCGGTAAGCCTGAATACTTCCTGGTGACCGATAGCGGACTAGTACCGTGAGGGAAAGGTGAAAAGTACCCCGGGAGGGGAGTGAAATAGTACCTGAAACCGGACGCTTACAATCCGTCAAAGCCTGTGAGTCCTTGTGGCTGCGGGTGATGGCGTGCCTTTTGAAGAATGAGCCTGCGAGTTAGTGCTCGGTGGCGAGGTTAACCCGTGTGGGGTAGCCGTAGCGAAAGCGAGTCTGAATAGGGCGTTTGAGTCGCCGGGTCTAGACCCGAAGCGGAGTGATCTACCCATGGCCAGGGTGAAGCGTCGGTAAGACGTCGTGGAGGCCCGAACCCACTTCAGTTGAAAATGGAGGGGATGAGTTGTGGGTAGGGGTGAAAGGCCAATCAAACTCCGTGATAGCTGGTTCTCCCCGAAATGCATTTAGGTGCAGCGTCACATGTTTCTTACTGGAGGTAGAGCTACTGGATGGCCGATGGGCCCCACAGGGTTACTGACGTCAGCCAAACTCCGAATGCCGGTAAGTGAGAGTGTGGCAGTGAGACTGCGGGCGATAAGGTTCGTAGTCGAGAGGGAAACAGCCCAGATCGCCGGCTAAGGCCCCTAAGCGTGTACTAAGTGGAAAAGGATGTGGGGTCGCGAAGACAACCAGGAGGTTGGCTTAGAAGCAGCCACCCTTGAAAGAGTGCGTAATAGCTCACTGGTCAAGTGATCCTGCGCCGACAATGTAGCGGGGCTCAAGTACACCGCCGAAGCCGCGGCACTCACACGTTAGCCCGTCGATCTTTTACGGAGGGTCGACCAGGTGTGTGGGTGGGTAGGGGAGCGTCCTGCATCCGTGGAAGCGCCGGAGTGATCCAGGTGTGGAGGGTGTGGGAGTGAGAATGCAGGCATGAGTAGCGAAAGCAGAGTGAGAAACTCTGCCGCCGAATGACCAAGGGTTCCTGGGCCAGGCTAATCCGCCCAGGGTGAGTCGGGACCTAAGGCGAGGCCGACAGGCGTAGTCGATGGACAACGGGTTGATATTCCCGTACCCGTGTATCCGCGCCCATGCTGAATCAGTTGTACTAACCATCCTGATCCCCCGGGAGTACCTTCGGGTGCCGAGTGGGGTGATGCATGGGACCTTGGCTGGTAGTAGGCAAGCGATGGGGTGACGCAGGAAGGTAGTGGGGCCAGTCAGTGGTTGTACTGGTGTAAGCCTGTAGGGCGAGTGATAGGCAAATCCGTCACTCACATAGCCTGAGAGGTGATGCGTAGCCGTTGTGGCGAATTCCATGATCCTATGCTGCCGAGAAAAGCCTCTAGTGAGTTGGTACACGGCCCGTACCCCAAACCAACACAGGTGGTCAGGTAGAGAATACTAAGGCGATCGAGAGAACTGTGGTTAAGGAACTCGGCAAAATGCCCCCGTAACTTCGGGAGAAGGGGGACCCATCCTGGTGACGATCTTTTCGGTCTGAGCTGGTGTGGGTCGCAGAGACCAGAGAGAAGCGACTGTTTACTAAAAACACAGGTCCGTGCGAAGTCGTAAGACGATGTATACGGACTGACGCCTGCCCGGTGCTGGAAGGTTAAGAGGACCGGTTAATCACTTCGGTGGTGAAGCTGAGAATTTAAGCCCCAGTAAACGGCGGTGGTAACTATAACCATCCTAAGGTAGCGAAATTCCTTGTCGGGTAAGTTCCGACCTGCACGAATGGCGTAACGACTTCTCTGCTGTCTCAACCACAGACTCGGCGAAATTGCAGTACGAGTAAAGATGCTCGTTACGCGCGGCAGGACGAAAAGACCCCGGGACCTTCACTATAGCTTGGTATTGGTGTTCGGTTCGGTTTGTGTAGGATAGGTGGGAGACTGTGAAGTGGGCACGCCAGTGTTCATGGAGTCGTTGTTGAAATACCACTCTGATCGTATTGGACTTCTAACCTCGGACCCTGATCGGGTTCAGGGACAGTGCCTGGTGGGTAGTTTAACTGGGGCGGTTGCCTCCTAAAAGGTAACGGAGGCGCCCAAAGGTTCCCTCAGCCTGGTTGGCAATCAGGTGTTGAGTGTAAGTGCACAAGGGAGCTTGACTGTGAGACGTACATGTCGAGCAGGGACGAAAGTCGGGACTAGTGATCCGGCACCGGCAAGTGGAAGCGGTGTCGCTCAACGGATAAAAGGTACCCCGGGGATAACAGGCTGATCTTCCCCAAGAGTCCATATCGACGGGATGGTTTGGCACCTCGATGTCGGCTCGTCGCATCCTGGGGCTGGAGTAGGTCCCAAGGGTTGGGCTGTTCGCCCATTAAAGCGGCACGCGAGCTGGGTTTAGAACGTCGTGAGACAGTTCGGTCTCTATCCGCCGCGCGCGTAAGAAACTTGAGGAAACCTGTCCCTAGTACGAGAGGACCGGGACGGACGAACCTCTGGTGTGCCAGTTGTCCCGCCAGGGGCACTGCTGGTTAGCTACGTTCGGAAGGGATAACCGCTGAAAGCATCTAAGCGGGAAGCCTGTTCCAAGATGAGGTTTCTCACCCCCTTCGCGGGGTTAAGGCCCCCCACAGACCATGGGGTTGATAGGCCAGAACTGTACGCACAGCAATGTGTTCAGGTGACTGGTACTAATCGGCCGAGGACTTACCAACAACACCCACAACATCACCACACACGGTTTTGGTGTGTTCGCATCCACTATGTACTTCTGAAACAACACACAACGATAAATAAACACTGTTGTGTGACAGTTGTTTCACAAAGTTACGGCGGCTATAGCGGAGGGGAAACGCCCGGCCCCATTCCGAACCCGGAAGCTAAGCCCTCCAGCGCCAATGGTACTGCACCCTAATCAGTGTGGGAGAGTAGGACACCGCCGAACACAATTTCAGAAAGGCCCCGCAACCCTCGTGGTTGCGGGGCCTTTCTCATTGGTGATCAGCTCAGGTGGTGGACGTCCGCCAAGCCGTATACGGGCGTGGGGATTCCTTCATATCGCGCCTTCAGCTGTAGGGCGAGATACAGCGAATAGTGGCGCGACTGGTGCAGATTTCCGCCGTGGAACCACAGGCCCGGTTGCTGGGTGGGCTTCCACATGTTCCGCTGTTCGCCCTCCCAGGGGCCCGGGTCCTTGGTCGTCTCGGAACCGAGTCCCCACACTTTTCCGACACGGTCGGCGACCTCCTGTCCCATGAGGTCGGCGGCCCAGCCGTTCATCGATCCGTACCCCGTGGCGTAGACGACCACGTCGGCGTCGATCTCGGTCCCGTCGGCGAGCACCACCGAATTCTCGGTGAGGTGGTCCAGTTGACCGTGGACCAGCTTGATCGTTCCGTCGGCGATGAGTTCGCTCGCGCCCACGTCGATGTAGTAGCCGGACCCGCGGCGTAGGTACTTCATGAAGAGTCCGGAGTCGTCGTCGCCGAAGTCGTGCTCGAAGCCGGCCGCCTCGAGTCGTTCGTAGAATTCCTTGTCCTGTTGGCGGATCTGGTCATACACGGGTATCTGGAACTGGTGCATGATCCGGTAGGGCAACGAGGCGAAGGTGAGATCGGCCTTCTTGGTCGTCATCCCGGAGGCGACCGCCTCCTCGCTGTACAGGGAACCGAGGGCGATGGACCGCAGCGAGTCGGATTTCACGATGTGGGTCGAGGAGCGCTGCACCATCGTGGCGTCGACGCCGTTGTCCACCAGCGCCTTGCAGATGTCGTGCGCGGAGTTGTTGGAGCCGATGACGACGACCTTCTTGCCGAGGTAGCCGTCCGGTCCGGGATGTGCGCTCGAGTGGTGTTGCTCGCCGGCGAACACATCCTGCCCGGGGACCGAAGGGACGGCAGGTTTGCCGGACATCCCGGTCGCGAGGACCAGCTGCGTCGGATGGAGCGTGAGGCGCTCACCGTCCCGGTCGACCTCAACCGTCCACCGTGACTCGGCCTCGTCGTACTCAGCGGACAGACACGTCGTCTTACTCCAGTACGGAACCTCCATGACCTTGGTGTAGAACTCGAGCCAGTCGCCGATCTTGTCCTTGGGTGCGAAGACCGGCCAGTTGTCGGGGAACGGCAGGTACGGGAGATGGTCGTACCAAACCGGGTCGTGCAGGCACAGCGACTTGTAGCGTTTGCGCCACTGGTCCCCGGGACGGTCATGGCGATCGACGACGACCGACGGCACGCCGAGCTGGCGGAGTCGTGCGCCGAGCGCGATACCGCCCTGCCCGCCGCCGATCACGAGCACGTACGGTTGCGCCGACCGTCCGAGCGACAGTTCCTCGTCGGCCTTCTTCTCCGCCCAGGAACGGGTGTCGGGGTCGGAACCGTGCACCGCCCCGAGCGGTCGATTCGGGCCGGCCGACTCCTCGTGTCCCTTGAGTTCCTGCATCGTCGTCAGCAGCGTCCAGGCCTTGTCCTCCCCGGCGTCGCGCCCGCCACCGTCGGTGCCGGCGTCGTCGCGACGGATGCGCAGGTGTCCCTCACACCGTCCGACGGCGGTCTCGAACGCGATGAACGCCGAGACGACACCGTCCCCGTCGTCGGTGGCCGGTTCAGTGGTGGTGAAGTTCGACGGGCGGGTGTCCGCGAGACGCGCGGTCAGCATGTTGGCGATCTGCTCGTGGCCCTCCACCGTCTTGATGTTCCAGGTGAATGCTGTCAGGTCGCGCCAGTAGCTGTCGGTCAGAAACGCGTTCGTCGCGCGGGCGATGTCGTCTGCGGCGAGTGCGGATTCGAACTCACGCAGCCAGGCGTCCATCCGCTCCTGCGGGGTGCGGTCGAGATGGACCAGCGGTTCCAATGTCTGAGTCATGATGCCTCCTCGAGATGTGCCCCGCGAACGTGATGTGGAACACAGCGGGTTGTGGACAGCAGACGCCCCGGCGCCGGGTGGCGGCAAGGGTTGCAGGGGGTTGCGAGGGGCGGGGTACGTTGTCGTCGTCTGTGACGTGACGCACAATCGAAGAGATGAACGCTTACGAGTCGGCCTCCGAGCTGGAGCCCGCGGTGCACGCCGGCGACGATCCGCGCGAGTTCGCGTCCGTTCTCAGCGCGGTTCACGACGCGGCGATGTCGGGCGCGCGCATGCCGGCGCGTCCGCGCAGCGTCATCGACGACTCGTGGCAGCGACTCCGACGTGCCGGTCTCGACCCGGACGTGGACTGCGCCGGGGAACGGACGCTTCAGCTCGAGGAGCTCGAAGAACGCCGCCGACGCTCCGGCCTGGCGGAGGTCGTGGACGAGTTGGCACGTGGCCTCGACTCGCTGATCGCCGACGGTGACAACATCCTGGTCGTCTCGGATGCCGACGGGCACGTGCTGTGGCGGAGCGGGTCGTCGAAGGTGCTCACGCGCGCGGACACTCTCGGATTCGTCGAGGGTGCCGACTGGGCCGAGGGCTCGGTGGGGACCAACGCGATCGGTACGGCACTGATGTCCGGTCGTTCGGTGCAGGTGTTCTCGGCCGAGCACTTCGTGCGCAGTCATCATTCGTGGACCTGTACCGGTGCACCGATCAAGGACCCGCGGACCGGTGAGATGTTGGGGGTGGTCGATGTGAGTGGTCCGGCCGCCACCATCCATCCGACCACCTTGGCGCTGGTGCATGCGGTCGCCCGGCTGGCCGAATCACAACTACGCGAGAGCCACCACCGACGACTCGATTCGTTGCGGGCGGTGGCCGCGCCGATCCTCGCCCGCATGCCCGGCCCAGCGTTGGCGGTCGACACCGACGGGTGGGTCGCCGCCGTGGACACCGTGTCTCCGCGATCGCGACTGATCCTGCCGCCGCGGCTCGGCCCCGGCCGGATCTTCGTGAATGCGCTGGGGGAGTGCGACGTCGAGGCGTTGCCCGGCGGATGGTTGGTGCGCGTCGCGGAGACCTCGGACGCATCCACCACACGGGTGATCGTGCGGGTACCGCCGGACGCGTCGGGTCTCCGAAATGTCGAGGTCACTGTCGAAGGCGCGAGCGGTGCCTGGACCCATCGCTGTTCGCCCCGGCACGGCGAGATCCTCACCCTCCTGGCGCGACGGCCCGGCGGCGTCACCGCGGCCCAGATGTCGATGCACCTGTTCGGCGTCGACGACCGGACGGTCACAGTGCGGGCCGAGATGTCCCGGCTGCGCAAGCACTTCGGTGGTCTGCTCGTGGCGGGCCCGTACCGGTTCGTCGACGGGGTCGACGTCGAGGTGCTCGCCCCCGAGATCACCACCGTGCACGACTGATCTACACGGGCTCAGTCGTACTCGGCGACCACGAGCCCACGGTCGAAGGCGTATACGATCGCCGCCGCCCGGTCGCGGAGGTCGAGCTTCGTGAAGATGTGGTTGATGTGGCTCTTCACGGTCACCTGCGAGATACCGAGGGCCGCAACGATTTCCGCGTTGGTGCGGCCCCGCGCGATCAGGCGGAGGACATCGGTCTCGCGGTCGGTGAGCCCGGGCACGGCGCTCACCTGCTCACGCCCCGACCGTCGGAACCCGTGGAGAACGCGTTCGGTCACCGCCGGGTCGAGGAACGCGCCGTCGCGAACCACCGCGCGGACCGCCCAGATCAGCGCCTCGGCCGGCGAGTCCTTGAGTATGAACCCGGCCGCTCCGGCGCGCAGCGCACGGGACAACAGGGCGTCGTCGTCGAAGGTGGTGAGGATCAGTACCGGCGGCGGCTCCCGCAGGGTGCGGACCATCGTGGTGGCGGTGATGCCGTCGACGTCACGCATCCGCAGATCCATCAGCACGATGTCGGGCCGGTGTTCGGCGATCCCCGCGGGGACCCCGGAACCGTCCGCGCACTCACCCACGATGTCGAAGCCGTCGCGCAGGCGCAGGATGCGACGCAGGCCCGTACGGATGAGCTCCTGGTCATCGACGAGAAGAACCCGGATCTGGTCGGCCGCGGGATCGGTGGGTGCGGTCGTCGTCATACGGGCACCCCGGCGGTGATCGGTCGCGACGGCAGGCTCGCGTGTACCGACCAGGTGCCTGCCCGATGTGCTGTCTGGAGAGTGCCGCCGAGCAGTGCCGCGCGCTGGGTCATTCCCTCGATACCGGTGCCGTCGCATTCTCGTGGCCGATCCTCGGTCGCCGGGTTCTCGACCGTGAGAGCCACCGCATTGGCCACCGACACCGAGACCGAGGCCTGCTTGGCCACCGAGTGTTCGACGACGTTGGCCAGGGACTCCTGGGTGATCCGATACAGCGCCGCACCGACCGGACGTGGCAGCTCGGTGAGGTCGCCGACGAGGCTGAAGTCGATGTCGACGCCGGCCTTGCGGTAGTCCTCGACGAGCCGGACGAGGTCTCCGGCGCCCGGTGACGGGGCCGTCGTTCCCGTCGGCTCGGTCGTCCCCAGTACGTGGACGATGGTGCGGATCTCGGTCATCGCCTGTCGGCCTTGGCGTTCGGCGTCGGAGAGTGCCTCCAGTGCCTCCTCGATGTCACGATCCTGTTCGAGCACGCGACGGGCGCCGGTGACGTTGAGCATGGTGATCGACAGGGAATGCGCTATGACATCGTGGATCTCGCGGGCGATCCGCTGTCGTTCGTCGCTCGCGGCGCGGTCGGCACGCTCGGCGAGCACCCGGGCCCGATTGTCGGCCAGACGCTTCTGGATCAGCATCATGTAGCCGATCAGCCAACCGCACGCGACGCCGAGCGCGTAGATGGCCGGTGACTCGAGACCGCCGACGGCGCCGAACCACACGATGACGGCGAAGCAGGCCGCCGTCACGATCAGTCCGCCGAGAAGGGGATACATCGCGGCGGCGATCGCCGCCACCAGGACGAGTTGGAGTGGGGCGGCGTCGGTGGGCGTCGGGACCATGAGGAAGCAGACCGTACTGATGATCACCGCAGAGCACGGGTACGAGGTCGGCGGCAGGGTCAGGTCGAGCACCAGCGAGAGCACGGCGAGGACGAGAGCCGCGATCACCCACCCGATCTGATCGAACGGGAAACGTTGTGCCGTCGACACCAGCGTGACCACGACGCTCGACGACAGGATCACCGCGGGGTACAGCGGTGGGTAGTCGCCGCCCGCCCGTTCGATCCGCCGGCGCAGCCCCGCGCCCATCTCCACTGTGAAGCCCGTCACCGTTCCAGGATAGTTCCGCAGAACTGCCGAACGTCCGCCTCACGGTGGATTCCGCCGTCCACCCTGGGGTGGAGAACCGGTCAACCCGCGGGATGGCGACTCGGGACGATGGCCTCCATAACGTTGTGAGCAGCGAAATCGCCGACCGAGGAGGACATCATGAGCACGCTGCGGACGCGACCCCGGCGCTGGGAGCGCCTCGAGACCCGACCAATGCCGACAGATCCCGGCCTGGCCCCGCCGATCGACGCGCGCGGCGTACCGGTGAAGAGCCACGCGGGGTTCGGCCGTCCGGTCGTCGTCGGAGTCGACGGGAGTGACGCCTCGCTGCGTGCGGTGAAGGTCGCCGTTCGACTGCTCGGCGATTCCGGCGACCTGATCCTGATCTGCGCCACGCGACGTCGTCGGAAAGAAGCGAGCACCACGCTCCACGACGTCCTCAAGGACGAGTCCTACCTGCTCTCCGGTCAGGCGGGAGTCGACGAGACCCTGCGGACCGCCGCCGAACTCGCGAGGTGGCATGGTGCACGGACGGTGTCGACCATGAGCGAGGTCGGCGACCCGACGACGGTCCTGCACCGGGCGGCCGGACGGGTGGGGGCCGGTGCCGTCGTCATCGGTACCGGTGGGACACGACCGGGCTGGACCGCCCGACGTCTCGCCGGACGACTCGACGCCGACGTCACTCTGATTGTCACCGACGGGTCGGTCCATCTGCGCCGACGGGCGGCGCGGCTCGACGATGTCCGCGACACCACCTGGACCTTCCCCTGGCCGGCGCCCGCACCGCGACCCGCGTAGCAACGGCCGCGTGACACGATGTGCAGATGCACATCACCGACGAGTCGAGGCTGCGGGAGATCGTCGGCCATCCGATGGAGATCATCCGCGACAAGGCGCGGAACTCACTCGCCGACGTCGACCGGGAATGGCTCGCGGAGTCGCCGATGGTGTTCCTGGCGACCGCCGACGAACTCGGACGGATCGACGTGTCGCCCAAGGGCGACCCGGCCGGCAAGGTCGTCCACGTCATCGACGACCGGCACATCGCGATACCCGAGCGGCCGGGCAACCGTCGTGTCGACGGCTACGTGAACATACTCCGGAACCCCAACGCGGGCACCATCTTCGTCGTACCCGGTCGCGGGGACACGCTGCGGATCAACGGCCGCGCCCGCATCGTCGACGACGCCGACTACTTCGACGACCTCACGGTCAGCGGTAAGCGACCGATCCTCGCGGTGGAGATCACCGTCGACGAGGTGTTCTACCACTGTCCCAAGGCGTTCCTCCGGTCCGATCTGTGGAAGCCGGACTCATGGCGACCCGACGCGCTGCCCTCGGTCGCGGAGATCACCCGACGCGTGATGCCCGAAGCGGGCAATGAACGGTTCACCGAGGACAGCTTCCGTCCCTACCTCTACTGACCCGCCGACGGTGCGGGCGCGGGATCGAACACGGTGTCCCGGTCACCCCGATACCCTCGAAGGGCGATGCGGCACCGACGACACCGGTGCCCTCACCGACGACGGCGAAGGGATGGCCATGGGCCGGTACATCGAAGCGTTCACACGAGCAGCCGACGATCGGGAGGCGTTCTGGCTCGACGCCGCCACCGGCGTCGAATGGATCACCCCACCCACCTCCGCACTCGACGACTCGGCCGCCCCGCTCTACCGCTGGTTCCCGGACGCGACGCTGAACACCTGCGCCAACGCCCTTGATCGCCATGTGTCGGCGGGACACGGCGACCGGACCGCGCTGATCTGGGACTCGGCGATGGTGGGCGAGGTCCGTCGGTACTCCTACGCCGAACTGCTCGACGAGGTCTCACGATTCGCCGGTGTCCTCACCGAGCAGGGGATCGGTTACGGCGATCGCGTGGTGATCTACATGCCGATGATCCCCGAGGCGGCCGTCGCGATGCTGGCGTGCGCGCGGATCGGCGCGGTGCACTCGGTGGTCTTCGGCGGTTTCGCCGCTCGTGAGCTCGCGACCCGTATCGACGACGCCGAGCCCGTCGCCGTCCTCACCGCCTCAGGCGGTCTGGAACCGGGCCGGGTCGTCGAGTATCTGCCGATGGTGGCCAAGGCCATCGAGTTGTCGGCGACGCCCCCGCGCGTCGTCATCGTCAAGGACCGTCCCGAGATCGGCGGTGCTGCAGCGGATCACGAGGGTTGGCTCGACTGGGACGACGTGCTCGCCGGGGCCGATCCGGTCGAGCCGGTTCCGGTGAAGGCCACCGATCCGCTGTACATCCTCTACACCTCGGGGACCACCGGGAAGCCCAAGGGCGTCGTCCGCGACAACGGCGGGCATGCGGTGGCCCTGACATGGTCGATGGCGAACATCTACGACATCTCCGCCGGCGACGTGTGGTGGACCGCCTCCGATGTCGGGTGGGTCGTCGGACACTCCTACATCGTGTACGGGCCCCTGCTCGTCGGAGCGACGTCGGTGATGTACGAGGGCAAGCCGGTCGGTACCCCGGACGCGGGCGCGTTCTGGCGTGTCATCGGCGAACACGGGGTGAAGGCGTTGTTCACCGCACCCACCGCGATCCGCGCCATCCGCAAGGCCGACCCGGACGCGGCCGAATTGCGCACACACGATGTGTCCTCGCTCGAGACGTTGTTCGCCGCGGGCGAGCGACTCGACCCGGACACGTTCACGTGGGCCTCGGAGGTGCTCGGTGTCCCGGTCGTGGACCACTGGTGGCAGACCGAGACCGGTTGGGCGATCGCGGCGAATCTCCGTGGGCTGGAACCGATGCCGATCAAGGCGGGCTCGCCGACGGTCCCCGTTCCCGGCTACCGCGTGGGCGTCGTCGACGCCGAGGGCAATTCGCTGCGCCCGGGCGAGGAGGGCAACATAGTCATCGGTCTGCCGCTGCCGCCCGGAACCCTCGCCGGGTTGTGGCGTGACGAGGAGCGGTACCGCAAGTCGTATCTGTCGGCGTTCGACGGCTTCTACCTGACCGGCGACTCCGGTTACGTCGACGCCGACGGTTACGTGTTCGTTCTCGGCCGGTCCGACGACGTGATCAACGTTGCCGGACACCGTCTCTCGACGGGCAGTATCGAGGCGGTGGTGGCGTCGCACCCGGCGGTGGCCGAGTGCGCGGTCATCGGCATCCACGACGAACTGAAGGGCCAGCGTCCCAGCGGGTACGTGGTGCTCAAGTCCGGCGTCGACATCGACGCCGAGACTCTGCGCACCGAACTCGTGGCCATGGTGCGCGACGAGATCGGGGCCGTCGCGACGTTCCGCGACGTGACGGTGGTGCCGGCGCTGCCGAAGACACGGTCGGGCAAGATCCTCCGGAAGACCATGCGACAGATCGCCGACCACGAGGAGTACACCGTGCCCTCCACCATCGAGGACCCCGACGTCCTGACCGCGCTGGCCGCACAACTCGAGGGCTGAGTCGATGCTCGATGGTGTGCTTCGCACCGCGATCCGGCTGGTGCCGTTCGTCGGGCTGGTCGGCACGATCATCACCACGATCGTCGACGCGTCGACCCCGGGTGGTGACCTGGGCCGGGATCTGCTCGAGAACTCCGTGCTGTGGATGATCGGTGTCCAGGGATGGATGACCGGGTGCGGCCACATGTTCTTCGGCGAGCCGATCGCCGAGTCGATCGGGTGGCCCCCGAAGACGCCGTGGCAATGGGAGGTCGGGCTCGCCAGCCTGGCGACGGGTGTCTTGGGCGTGATCGCATCGGGTTTCGGTGACGAGTTCACTCTCGCCACCATCATCGCGTTCTCGGTGTTCTACCTGGGCGCCGCGGTCGGGCACGCACGGGAGATGGTGACCCGGCGGAACTTCAAGGCGGGCAACGCCGGTCCCATCTTCTTCTTCGACGTGCTGGTACCGATCTACCTGATCGTGTTGTACGTGTCGGTCACGTAGCGGAGACTTGGCGCGTGCACCGAGACGAGCACCGCGAACTCCCGGTCGATCCGGACGAACGCCCTGTGCACCTGCGTGTGCAGGCCGTCGCCTGGGTGTTCGCCGGCGGGATTCTCGGCACCGGGCTCCGGCTGTGGGCCGAGAACTCGTTCCCGGTCGTCGAAGGGCAGTGGCCCTGGGCGACGTTCGGGGTGAACGTCGCCGGCGCGTTCGTGCTGGGAGCGTTGCTCGAGTTGCTAGTGCGTTCGGGACCCGACGACGGATGGCGCCAGCGCATCCGTCTCTTCGGCGGCACCGGCATCTGTGGGGCGCTGACCACCTACAGCACCTTCGCGCTGGAGATCACCGAACTGACACGGGCTTCGGCGGTCGTGACCGCAACCATGTATGCGGTGCTGAGCGTGGTGCTGGGGGTTCTCGCGGCGGGTTGCGGGATCGGAGTCGCATCGACGATCGCCGGGCGGAGGGAACGATCGTGATCGCGTTCGCCGTGATGGTGGCGGGAGCGCTCGGAGCCGTCACCCGGTTCGTCGTCGACGGAGCGATTCGACACCGATGGCCGTCGACGACGCCCTGGGGCACCCTCGCGATCAACGTCAGCGGGTCGGCACTGTTGGGTGTGCTCGCCGGTCTCGTCGTCTTCCACGGGGCGCCGCACGACTGGCAGCTGGTCCTCGGGACCGGATTCTGCGGTGGCTACACGACTTTCAGCACGGCTGCGTTCGAGACGGTGCGGCTGGGGCAGCAGGAGGACAGGTGGCGGTCCGCCGCGTACGCCGTCGGAACGCTGGTCGCGTCGGTGTTCGCGTGCGCGGCCGCCGTGTGGGTGGTGCGGCTCGTCTGATCGCCGGCCCACGAACGACTCGGCCCCGCGACGGAAGCTCCGTCGCGGGGCCGAGAGGCGTTGTGTCAGATGATCACTTGAGTTCGGCGCTGCTCTTGTTCAGCACCCGCCGGGCGATGATCAGATTCTGGATCTGCTGGGTGCCCTCGAAGATGTCGAGGATCTTGGAGTCGCGTGCCCATTTCTCCACCAGCAACCGCTCCGAGTAGCCGAGGGTGCCGGTGAGTTCGACGACCTTGTTGGTGACGTCGGTGGCGGTGCGGCCCGCCTTCGCCTTCGACATCGACGCCTCGGTCGAGTTCGGCTGCTTGTTGTCGGCCATCCAGGCGGCCCGCATGGTGTGCAGGTACGCGGCCTCGAAATCCGCCTCCATGCGCAGGAACTCGGCAGCGGCGGCGTGCTGGTCGGCGGCAGGCCGATCGTAGTCGACCTCGATGCCGGCCTCGTCGAGGATCGCGCGCAGTTCCTCGAGCGCGGCACGGGTCACGCCGACGGCCATGCCGGCCACCAGCGGACGGGTGTTGTCGAAGGTCTGCATGACCCCGCCGAAGCCCTTCTTGGTGTCGACCTCGGGTGAGCCGAGCAGGTTCTCCTTCGGGATCCGGCAGTTCTCGAAGCGGATCGCCGCGGTGTCGGAAACCTTGATACCGAGCTTGTGCTCGAGGCGTTCGACGGTGACACCCGGATGGGTACGCGGCACCACGAAGCTCTTGATGGCGGCGCGGCCGGCGCTCTTGTCGACGGTCGCCCAGACGACGATGTGGGTGGCGCGGGATCCCGCTGTCACGTAGATCTTCTCGCCGTTGATGACGTATTCGTCGCCGTCGAGGGTGGCGGTGGTCGAGACGGCGGCCGAGTCGGAGCCGAAGCCGGGCTCGGTGATGGCCATGGCGGCCCACACCTTGCCGAAGCGCTCGAGCTGCTCGTCGGTCGCGACGGCGGCGATCGCCGAGTTCCCCAGTCCCTGATAGGGAATCGAGAGCATGAGGCCGACATCGCCCCAGGAGGTCTCCATCACGTTGACGACGGACTGCATGTTGCCGCCGTTGACCACGGCGCCCTCGGCCTTGGGCTTGTCCTTCTTCTGTTGGCTACGTCCGCCGTCGGCGCCCGCACCGGCCTGTCCGGTCTCGGACAGACCGTCGTAAAGACTTGCCAGCGTGTCGAGTTCGACGGGGTAGTCGTGCTCGCGCAGGTCGTACTTGCGCGAGATGGGCCGGAAGATCTCCGCGGCCGCCTGATGGGCCTGGTCGACGGTGACGCGCAGCTTCTTCGGGAGTTCGAGATTGATGCTCATGAAAGGTTCTTTCGCTACGTTCGCAAAACGCGGTCAGAGGACGACGATGCCTTCGCCGATGCCGGCACCGCGGAGATCGCGGTACCACCGCTCGACGGGGTGTTCCTTGGTGAAGCCGTGGCCGCCGAGTAGCTGGACGCCGTCGAGGCCGATCTGCAGCCCCTTGTCGATGGTCAGCTTGCGCGCCAGTGCGGCTTCGCGGGCGAAGGACAGACCCTGCTCGGCGCGCGCGGCACCGCGCAGCGTGACGAGGCGGATCGAGTCGACCTCGGTCGCCATCGTGGCGACCATGAAGGCCACCGCCTGACGGTTGGAGATCGGCTCGCCGAACGCCTCGCGCTCGTTCACGTAGGGGATGACGTAGTCGAGGACGGCGCGCGCGGTGCCCGCGGCCAGCGCCGACCAGCCCAGCCGGGACAGGCGAACGACGTCGCGGTACGCCGACGTCGCGGCGTCGGCCTCGCCGCCGATGATGGCGGTCGCCGGTACGGCGACGTCCTGCAGCAGCAGACGACCCATGCCCGCGGCGCGCACACCCATGCCCGGGTCGGCCTCGACGATCAGACCCTTCGTGTCGGATTCGACGATGAAGAGGGCCGGCTTGCCGTCGAGCTGGGCGCCGACGATGAACAGTTCCGACGAGCCGGCAGCCGGGACGAAGGACTTGACACCGTTGAGACGGAACCCGCTCGGCACGCGAGTTGCCTTGGTGCTCAACGAGAAGGCGTCGAACAGCGGACGCGGCTCGGCGATGACGACCGCGGACTGGGGCACGTTCTCCCCGGCGAAGTCGGGCAGGTAGGTGCGCTGCTGCTCGTCGGTACCGAAGTTGGTCAGGGTGGTGGCCACGCCACTCGGCGCGAGGAGCGGAAGCGCCAGGCCCATGTCGCCGTAGGCCATCGCCTCGGCGACGAGCGCGTTGGTCACGACCCCGCGCTCGGAGGCGGCGCCCTCGAACTCCTCGGGGACGTTGATCATGGTGATGCCGAGCTCGGCAGACCGCTTGACCAGGTCTTCGGGGGCCGCCGCGGCGGCGTCGGCATCGTGTGCCGCCGGACGCAGGAGCTCGGTGGCGAACTCCTTCACCGTCTCGGCGATCATCTGCTGTTCGTCGTCGGGGGTGAGGTTGAAGTAGTCCTTGGGCGTGCTGGTGAGACGCTTGGCCAGGCCCGAGCCGCCGCCCTGAGCGGCCTTGAACGCTCGGTTCGCCGCCCCGAGGGTCTGGAATCCGGTCTTGGTGCCCTGGTAGGCGATGCGGTTGATCGGTTCGCGGATCTTGTACTTCTCGGCGAACTCGGAGCCCGTCACCGTGGTCAGGACGCGCATCGCGGTGCCGATGAAGTTGCGCGGGTGCGGGTTGCGGCCGACTGCGGAGGTGTCGCGCGGTTCGGTGTGGGTTGTCATGATCACCAGCCGTTTCTTTCCAGTCGCCCCGGTGGGGGTCTGTGCGTGGATCCACGTGTGGGTGGAGGGTCGATGCGACCTATCTTACCCGGTAGTAAGTCCATACCTTACTTCGGAGTAAGAAGTTTGTCACGCACTTGCCCGACACCACCGTTCCGCACACCCGCTACGCTGGCCGCATGACCCTCGATCACCGCCGCGAACAGGGCTTATCAGGCACTCAGGTGGTGGGCGCGACGACCGTCGCGGTGGTCGGTGCCGCCGCGCTCGGCGCCGCGTGTGTGTTCAGTCCGAGTGGTGTGGAGAGCGGACCGCCGCTGTGTCCGTTCGCGGTGATGACCGGCCTTCCGTGTCCCGGCTGCGGACTCACCCGGAGCTGGGTTGCCTTCATGCACGGCGACGTCGGGTCCGCGTTCACCTTCAATGCCTTCGGTCCGGTGTTCCTGGTGCTGACCGCGGTGACCGTCGTCGCGGCGACGGTCACCCTGGTGCGCCGTCGCGGGGCGCCGCTCGCCGGTTGGCGCGACCGCGTGCTCGGACCCGTCGGTGCCGTCCTGCTGGGGGTGTGGCTGACCTACGGTTTCGTGCGGATCCTCGACGCCGCGTTCGGGTGGGGGTTCTTCCCGGTCGTCGTGTGAACGGGCAGAGTGGAGTCATGCAGATCACCCACTTCGGCCATTCCTGTCTGCTCGTCGAGATCGACGGGACCAAGGTGCTGTTCGACCCGGGAAACTTCTCCCACGGGTTCGACGACATCGACGATCTCGACGCGATCCTGATCACCCACCAGCATCCCGACCACTGCGACGTCGCGAAGCTGCCCGACCTCGTCGCCGCGAACCCCGACGCGATCCTCTACGCCGATCCCCAGACGACCAAGCAGCTCAACGACGACGACGTGGCCGGCGCGTGGACGGCCGCCCGCAGCGGCGACCAGATCGAGATCGGTTCACTCACCGCGCGTTTCACCGGCGGCCGGCATGCCGTCATCCATCCCGAGATCCCGGTCATCGACAACGTCGCCTATGTCCTCGGGACCGCCGACCAGCCGGGCCAATTCATGCATCCGGGGGACTCGTTCTACATTCCGTTCGAGCATGTCGATGTTCTCGCGCTGCCGTCGGCCGCGCCGTGGATGAAACTCAGCGAATCGGTCGACTACCTCCGGGCGATGGCGCCGCGCGTCGCCGTCCCCATCCATCAGGCGGTCCTGTCCGACGCCGGCAGCGGCATCCACTACGGGCGACTCGCGGACATGAAGGACGACGCGACCGAGTTCACGGTGCTGGAGAAGGAGAGCGCCACGCAGGTGTGAGGGGCCGGGAGGTGGCTTCGACTCGGTTCGTCGCTGCGCTCCTCACCGGCTCAACCAGCGAGGGGGGCCTGCGAGCGGGCTCCCTCCGGTCCCTGAGGAGCGAGCTTGCGAGCGTCACGAAGGGTCGACGCGCAGCGCTCCCAGCACCTCGTCGTGCAGCAGTCCGTTGCTGGCGATCGCACTGCCGCCGGCGGGTCCGGGCGTGCCGTCGAGGGCGGTGAAGCGTCCGCCTGCCTCGCGTACCAGGATGTCGAGCGGCGCCAGGTCCCACAGCGAGACCTCGGGTTCGGCGGTCACGTCGACCGCGCCCTCGGCGACGAGGCAGTAGTTGAAGAAGTCGCCGTAGCCGCGCACGCGCCACACCCGGTCGGTGAGGTCGATGAACTTCCCGCGGATGCCGCGATCGGCCCAGCCCGACAGGCTCGAGAACGCGAGGCTCGCCGACCCTAGATCGGCCACCCCGGACACCGACAGGCGTCGGACATCCTCGTCGAAACGCACGTGCGCACCGAGACCTGTTGCCGCCCACCAGCGTCGGCGAAGTGCCGGTGCCGAGACAACCCCGACCGTGGGTACGCCGTCGATGAGGAGCGCGATCAGCGTGGCCCATACCGGGACGCCGCGGACGAAGTTTTTGGTCCCGTCGATGGGATCGACGACCCACTGCCGCCCGGAGAACACGGCGTCGCCGCCGAACTCCTCACCGAGCACGGTGTCGGCGGGACGACGGGCCGAAAGGCGTTCGCGGATCAGGGTTTCGCACGCCAGGTCGGCATCGGACACCGGTGTGAGATCCGGCTTGTCGTCCACCTTCAGGTCCACGGCGCCGAAGCGGTCCATGGTGAGCGCGTCGGCGGAGTCGGCGAGGGAGAGCGCGAGCTCGAGGTCATCGCTGAACGTCGTCGGACCGGGAGGGACGGACATGCCCGGTAGGGTAGCTGTCATGTTGCTGACCGTGACGTTCACCCTGTTGATCGCGGCTCTCGTGGTGGTGCTGGTGGTGCAGTGGCAGCGCGGCCGCAACCCGCAGCCGATGTCGGCGGCCAAGGCCTCTCAGTTCGTGCAGGGCACGTTCACGGTCGTCGGGGTCTCCGACCGCGACGACGAGCCGACCAAGAGCGCGGCCGACAAGGACGGAAACCGGTTCTGCACCATCTCCGGGACGATCGTCGGTCCCGAGACCAGTCCCACCGAAGTGTACGGAACGCTCGTGCTCGGCGCGGGCGACCCCTGGCCCCAGATCGGTGACGATCTCCCGGTCCTGTACAAACCGCAGAAGGCGGCGACGTCGTGGCGGTTCGGGGTCATGCCCGAACCCGGCCCCGACCCAGTCTGATCCTCCCGGGCGCTCGCGTGCCCGTCTGTCGGTACTCTGGATCACCGTGCATCCCGACGTGACCGCAGACCTCGAATCCCTCGACGCCACCTTGACCACCGTGGAGAAGGTGCTCGACCTCGAGGAGCTCCGTCGTCGCATCGACGAGCTGGAGATGCAGGCCTCGGATCCCGACCTGTGGAACGACCAGGACCACGCCCAGAAGGTGACCAGCGAGCTCTCGCACGCGCAGTCCGAGTTCCGGAAGGTCTCGGAGTTGCGGCAGCGCCTCGAGGATCTACCCGTGCTCTACGAGCTCGCCGAGGCCGAAGAGGGTGACGACAAGACGGCTGCGCTGGCCGACGCCGATGCCGAACGTGAGAGCCTGCGGACCGACATCGAGGCGATGGAGGTCAAGACAATGCTCGCCGGCGAGTACGACTCGCGCGACGCGGTCGTCAACATCCGCTCCGGTGCGGGCGGCGTCGACGCGGCGGACTGGGCGCAGATGCTCATGCGCATGTACATCCGGTGGGCCGAGCAGAAGGGGTACGGGGTCGAGGTCTACGACACCTCCTACGCCGAAGAAGCGGGCCTCAAGAGCGCGACGTTCGCGGTGAAGGCCCCGTACATGTACGGCACGCTCTCGGTCGAGCAGGGTACGCACCGACTCGTGCGGATCAGCCCGTTCGACAACCAGAGCCGACGACAGACGTCCTTCGCCGAGGTCGAGGTGTTGCCGGTGGTCGAGACCACCGACCACATCGACGTCGACGAGAACGACATCAAGGTCGACGTCTACCGGTCCTCGGGTCCTGGCGGGCAGTCGGTCAACACGACCGATTCCGCGGTTCGCCTCACCCACATTCCCACCGGCATCGTCGTGACCTGTCAGAACGAGAAGAGCCAGTTGCAGAACAAGGCGTCGGCGATGCGCGTCCTGCAGGCCAAACTGCTCGACCGCAAACGGCAGGAGGAACGCGCCGAACTCGACGCGCTGAAGGGTGACGGCGGTTCGAGCTGGGGCAACCAGATGCGGTCGTACGTGCTGCACCCGTACCAGATGGTGAAGGACCTGCGGACCGGCGTCGAGGACAACAACCCGACGTCGGTGCTCGACGGCGAGCTGGACAAGTTCATCGAAGCCGGGATTCGCTGGCGGATGGCGACCGCCGAAGCGTGATGCCCGACCCCGCAGTCCTGCTGCTCGCCGCGCCGCCGAGCCCGACCGAGGTCCTGATCGGTCGGGTCTACGTGTGGATGGCCACCAACGGCTTGGAGATCCTCATCTGGATCCTGGGCGCGGTGCTACTCGCCCGATTGATCCGGTGGGGCGCCGACAAGTACGCCTCCCGGGTGGACTCGCGGTTCTCCACCAGCGACCTCATCGTGCAGACCGAGGACGCCAAACACCGTCGCGCACTGGTCGACGTGGTGGCGTGGACGCTGATCGTGGTGATCGGGATCATCGTCATCGTGCACACCCTGTCGGTGTTCGGCATTCCGCTGAGCGGGTTGACCGGACCCACCGCGGTGATCGGTGCCGCCCTCGGCTTCGGTGCGCAGCGCATCGTGCAGGACATCCTCGCCGGTTTCTTCGTCGTCGCGGAGAAGCAGTACGGCTACGGCGACGTCGTCAACCTGACGGTGACGGGCAACGCGCCGGCCGAGGGAACCGTCGAGGACGTGACGCTGCGGGTGACCAAACTGCGCACCGCCGAGGGCGAGGTCATCACCGTCCCCAACGGCCAGATCGTCAAGGCCACCAACCTGTCCAAGGACTGGGCACGCGCCGTCGTCGATGTCCCGGTCCCGTCCGAAGCCGACATCGGGCTCGTCAACGACACGCTCGACCGGGTCGGCCGCGAGTTCTATGCCCTGCCCCGGTGGCACGACCTCCTTCTCGACGCACCGTCGTCCCTCGGTGTCATCAGCCTCGAGCTCGACGCCATCACGGTGCGCATGGTCACCCGTACGCTTCCGGGCAAGCAGTTCGAGGTCGGGCGCGCGCTGCGCGTCCACATCATCCGAGCGCTCGCGCGTGAGGGCATCAATGTGCCCGCCCGCGATGTCCGATCCGCGGGTGGGCCGCCGGCGACACACGCCGATCAGGGCATTCGGGACGGGGGAGACTGATGGCTGAGACACCGAATTCCCCGCGCCGGAACGGGCCGGCTGGGGACAGGGCTGACGAGAGCCTGCCCCACGACGAGCAGCCCGGCGAGGGTGGGCCTGGTAGAGACATCCCCGCCGACGACGCCCCGACACAGATCATCCCGACGCAGGGCATCCCCCCCGAGGCCCGACCGCCGCAGCAGTCGCCGGACGAGTCCGACGGCAAGCGAGGGCACGACTGGCGGCACATCGCCCGCACCCGGATGCGGACCAGCACCGCGATCTTGGTTACGGTCTTCCTCGCCTGTTGCGTGCTGTACGGATACACCTCGCAGCGCTACGGTGTGGTGTACTCACCGGCACGGCCCGCGCCGACGACATCGCAGACGGTCGAACCGACGTACGAGCCGCCACCGTCGACGTCGTCATCCACGACCACCACCTCGACGGAACCGTCGACGACCGACTCGACCAGTGGCGTCGAGGGTACGGACGGCTCGTCGACGGACGGGGCCCCGGCGCCCGCGCCCGGTACGAGCCGCGAGACCATCCCGGGTCTGCCCAACATCCCGCTCCCGAATTTCGGCGGACAGACGCCGACCACCACGGTCCCGACACGCTGAACCGGCGGGGAATTCGCTGGTCAGGCGGGTGGCTGAGCTGGGGCGTCGTGCCTGAACGCGCTCTCAGGAGTCGTCGTTACACTGGCACATCGTGATCAAGCTGGAGAACGTCACGATGCAGTACAAGGCGTCCAGTCGACCCGCTCTGCGAGATCTGAGCTTCGAGGTCGACAAGGGGGAGTTCGCGTTCCTGATCGGTCCGTCGGGATCAGGTAAGTCGACGTTCTTCCGTCTGCTCCTCAAGGAGGACCGCCCGACGAGCGGCGAGGTGTACCTCGGGGAGTTCCACGTCAACCGACTGAAGGCGCGCAGCGTGCCGAAGCTGCGGCAGTCGATCGGGTGTGTGTTCCAGGACTTCCGTCTGCTCCAGAAGAAGACGGTGGCCGAGAACGTCGCGTTCGCGCTCGAGGTGATCGGTCGGCCTCGCTCCACCATCCAGCGGGTGGTGCCGGAGGTGCTCGAGTACGTCGGCCTGGAAGGGAAGCACGATCGCATGCCGAACGAGTTGTCGGGCGGCGAGATGCAGCGCGTGGCCATCGCCCGCGCCATCGTGAACCGTCCGCTGGTGCTCCTGGCCGACGAGCCCACCGGCAACCTCGATCCCGAGACCAGCGAGGAGATCGTCGACGTCCTCGACCGGGTCAACCGCCGCGGCACCACGGTGGTGATGGCCACCCACGACCGGCACATCGTCGACGCGATGCGACGACGGGTTCTCGAGTTCGACAGCGGCCAACTCGTCCGCAACGACCCGCAGGGCGTGTACGGAATCGGCTGACGCGCAGTCGACCCGACACACTTCCCCGAGACCCAAGGACTGTCTGAGCAGACATGCGAGCGAATTTCATCATCAGCGAGGTTCTCCACGGACTCCGCCGCAACGCGACCATGACCATCGCGATGATCATCACCACCGCGATCACGCTGGGAATGTTCGGCGGTGGGCTCCTGGTGATCCAGATGGCGGACAAGAGTCAGCAGATCTTCCTCGACCGGGTGGAGATGGAGTTCTATCTCAATCCCGAGGTGACCGAACGCGATCCGCAGTGCGAGTCCGACCCGTGCGCCCAGCTTCGCCGCGGGCTCGAGAACGAACCCGGCGTCACCTCGGTGACCTACCTCGACAAGGACGAGGCCTTCAAACGCGCGAAGGAGATCTTCGCGAACAACCCCGATCTCGCCGAGAACATCGTCGAGGGCACGCTACCGGCCTCGCTGCGCGTGCGGGTGTCCGATCCCGGCCAGTTCGACGCGGTGCTCACCAAGTACGCGACGCGGAAAGACCTGGGGGTGGACGCCTTCAAGGACGACCGCAAGCTCGTGCAGCGGATCTTCAGCGTCCTCGACGGCGTCCGCAACGCGACCTTCGCCATCGCCTCGGTCCTGGCGATCGCCGCCATCCTGTTGATCATCAACACGGTTCAGGTCGCGGCGTTCACCAGACGGACCGAGGTGTCGATCATGCGCCTCGTCGGCGCGACCCGCTGGTACACACAGTTGCCGTTCCTACTCGAGGCGGTGGTGTCGGCCTTTGTCGGCTCGATGCTGGCCATCGGCGGTCTGCTGTTGGCCAAGAAGTTCTTCTTCGACAATGCGTTACGCGAGCTGTACGGGGTCAGCTTCTTCGCCCGGATCGAGCTGACCGACGTACTGTTCGTCGCACCGTGGCTGGTGCTCGGCGGAATTGTGTTGGCGGGTGCGACCGCGTATGTCACGCTTCGTGTCTATGTCCGGGAATGATCGGTCCGTCCGGGCGGTTCGGATTGTCGGCGATCAGCAACCGGTCGGTCACCAACAGGGCGATCGACCACACTACGAGGAGGTGAGTGTATGCCGCAGGAAAAAGGACGCAATGTGATCGCGTCCAACCGCAAGGCGCGGCACAACTACGCCATCCTCGACGTCTACGAGGCCGGCGTCGTCCTGGTCGGCACCGAGGTGAAAAGCCTGCGGGCGGGCAAGGCCTCGCTGGTCGACGCGTTCGCGACGATCGACGACGGCGAGGTGTGGCTTCATGCCCTGCACATCGCCGAGTACGGCAACGGCTCCTGGACCAACCACTCGGTCCGCCGCAAGCGCAAACTGCTGATGCACCGACGCGAGATCGACAACCTCGTCGGCAAGATCCGCGACGGCAACCTCACGCTGGTGCCGCTGTCGATGTATTTCAACGACGGCAAGGTGAAGGTCGAGCTCGCGCTGGCCCGTGGCAAGCAGGCGCACGACAAGCGCCAGGACATCGCCAAGCGGACCGCTCAACGCGAGGTCGAACGTGAGGTCGGCCGCCGCGTGAAGGGCATGGGCTGACTCAGGCGCCGGTGTCGGCCTGGCCCGGTTGCTCTGTCGGCGTTCCCGGCGGTGTGTTCGGTCCGTTCTGGTCGTCGGATTCGGAGCCGCTCTCACCCTCCTGGTTCTGTCGGCCCGGCAGGCCGCCCATCCCGGGGCCACGCATCTGCGGTTCACCCATCTGTGGTCCACCCATCTGGGGACCGCCGCCCATTCCGGGCCCGTTGCCGCCCTGCTGCCAGACGGCGGCCGGCGACGGCCGCTCGGGCGTCGTGTTGTCCCCGGTGATGTAGCCGGCGCCGAAGCCGAGTGCGCCCGCGACGATGGCCAGCCCGGCTGCGCCAGCGAGCAGGGCCGACCGGGCCGGTGCGGTCTTCGGTGCCACCGGGCTCGGTTCGATGACCGGGCCGCGTGAATCGGGTGAGTCGCCTGCGCCGATGGACTCGTGGGAGTTCGCTCCCGGGGTCGGCGCCGGGCTTGTCGGCGTGGTCGCGGCGTCGTCAGATGTCGCGGGTGCCGGCGGGGCCGGGGAGCTGCTGTCGGGGTCGTGTCCGCCAGAGGTCGGGGAGGTCATGCGATCTCGCTCTCGTCGGTCGGCCGAGTCCGTCCTCGGCTCACGAGGTCTCCACAATCCCGGCGGTGTCTTGGTCGACGCTGTCGGTCAGCTGTGAAAGCGCTGGTGATCGCGGCGAGCGGTAGGCGACCGGTAATGGGAATGAACTCTGAGTGACGAGTTGTTAGACTGAAGTGCCCGCTGACTCCGGTCGGCGGGTCCTACTCGGGGCTGATCGGTTTCGACTTCGTGCGTCGAGATAGGGGAAGCGTGTCGGTGCAGGCTGGAGACCACCGTGAGCGTCGCAGCAACCAATTAAGCGCCGATTCCAATCAGCGCGACTACGCCCTCGCTGCCTGAGTAGCGCCGGCTAGTCTGTCGGCCCGGGTTATGCTCCCAGACCCGGTTGCCGGCATCATCCATGGGAGCTCACCGTCCTCGCCGGTCGCGGGTGAGGTCGGAACATCAAACAGCGACTGGGATCGTCATCTCGGCTTGTTCGCGTGACCGAGAGATCCGAGTAGAGACATAGCGGACTGCACACGGAGAAGCCCTAACAACACGACGGAGGACCCGGGTTCAATTCCCGGCAGCTCCACGAGAAGGCGCCCCACCGGATTCGGTGGGGCGCCTTTCGTTTCGCGCCGGCCGGTTCGCTAACCGGTACTCAGCGCATCGAGCGTCGCGCTCTCGCGATGCTTGCGTCGTTTGGTGACGACGCCGTGGGTCGGGCTGAACAGGTAGACACCGAAGAACGCGATGCCCTGGACGAGGACGACCATCCCGCCGGGGGAGGTGTCCTGGTAGTAGGAGACGTAGAGGCCGATGACCCCGCAGATCGCCGAGATCGCGGGCGCGATGACGAGCATCCGGCCGAAGCGATCGGTGAGCAGTCGGGCCGTCGCGCCGGGGATGATGAGCATCGCGACCACGAGCACGATGCCGACCACCTGCAGCGCGGTCACCGCGGTGAGGGCGAGCAGCGCGAGAAGGGCCGCGCCGAGGAGTTTCGGGCTGAGTCCGATCGCGAAGGCGTGCGTGCGGTCGAAGGCGTAGAGGGTGAAGTCGCGTCTCTTGAGCAGCAGCAAGGTCGCCACGATCGCACCCAGGATCGCGATCTGCACGAGATCCGACGTCGAGACGCCCAGGAGGTTGCCGAAGATGATGTGGTTCAGGTCGGTCTGGCTCGGCGTCACCGAGATCAGCACCAGGCCGAAGGCGAAGAGGGTGGTGAAGACGATGCCGATGGCGGCGTCCTCCTTGACCCGGCCGCCGTCGCGGACAGCGCCGATCAGTGCCACCGCCAGGAAGCCGAAGATCACCGCGCCGATGGCGAACGGCACGCCGACGATGTAGGCGAGGACCACGCCCGGCAGCACCGCGTGCGAGACCGCGTCACCCATCAGCGACCAGCCGATCAGCACGAGCCAGCACGACAACAGCGCACACACGACCGAGGCGATCAGCGTCGCCCACAGGGCACGCGTCATGAACGCGTAGGCGAACGGGTCGAGAAGGATGTCGACGATGTTCACGAGACCTCCTCGTGGCGATCGGTGGCGAGGCGCCCGGACTCGAGGCGTTCGGACTCGAGGCGTTCGAACGTCGGTCGGGCGAGCGGATCGAGCCCGAACGCGCGGACGAGGTTGTCGGTGGTGATCACCTCGGCCGGCGCGCCCTGCGCGATCACGCGGCGCATCAGCAGGATCGCCTCGTCGGCCAGCTCGGGCAGGACCTGCAGATCGTGCGTGGACACCAGGATCGTCGTCCCGGCATCGGCGAGTTCGCGTAGCAGTGCGGTGATGGTCCCCTCGGTGCGTTTGTCGACGCCGGCGAACGGTTCGTCGAGCAGCAGGATCTCGGCTTCCTGTGCGATGCCGCGGGCCACGAAGGCCCGCTTGCGCTGCCCGCCGGACAACTGGCCGATCTGGCGGTCGGCGAAGTCGGTGAGCTCGACGCGTGCGAGGGCTTCGTCGACGGCGTCGTGGTCGGCCCGCTTGGGGCGGCGCGTGAATCCGAGATGGCCGTAGCGACCCGTCATCACGACGTCACGGACCGAGACCGGGAAGCTCCAGTCGATGTCCTCGGACTGCGGCACGTAACCGAGCGCGCCGGCCCGACGCGCCGCGGCGGGGGTCCGGCCGCCGAGCCGGACCGTGCCGGTCGTCGGGGTCACCGACCCCACGATCGTCTTGAACAGCGTCGACTTGCCCGATCCGTTCATCCCGACGAGGCCGCACACCTGGCCGGACGGTACTCGTACCGACGCGTGGTCGAGCGCGAGGATGTCGCCGTACCGTACGGTCACGTCCGTCACCTCGATGGCGGAACCGCTTGTCGCTGAGACGTTCACGTGTTGCTCCCGGTCAGGCCCGACACGATGGTCGCGACGTCGTGGCGGATGAGGTCGAGATAGGTGGGTACGGGGCCGTCGGCCTCGGAGAGCGAGTCGACGTACAGGGTGCCGCCGAACCGGGCGTCGGTCGCGTTCACGACTTGTCGCATCGGGGCGTCGGAGACCGTGGACTCGCAGAACACGCCGGGGACACGGTTCGCCCGGACGAAGTCGATCGTCTCGGCGACCTGTTGCGGCGTCGCCTGCTGTTCGGCGTTGACCGGCCAGATGTAGCGCTCGACGAGTCCGGCGTCGCGGGCGAGATACGAGAACGCGCCCTCGCAGGTGACGAGGGCCCGCTCGTTGGCGGGTAGTCCGGCGAGTGCGGAGGTGAGATCGGTCTGTACCTGCTGGAGCTGCCGCTTGTACGCGGTCGCGTTCGATTCGAAGGTGGCGGCGCCGTCGGGGTCGAGCTCGGTGAACGCGCGCACCATGTTGTCGACATAGATCTGCACATTCACCGGACTCATCCACGCATGCGGATTCGGCTTGCCCGCATAGGCATCCGACGCGATGTCGATCGGTTCGACACCCTCGCTGACGACGACGTGCCGGACGTCGAGGCCGTCGACGAACTGGGCGAACCAGGCTTCGAGGTTGAGACCGTTGTCGAGGACGAGCGACGCGGTCGCGGCCCGGCGGATGTCGCCGGGAGTCGGCTCGTAGCCGTGGATCTCGGCTCCCGGCTTGGTGATCGACTCCACCTGCAGACGGTCGCCGGCGACCTCCGAGGCGATGTCGGCGAGCACGGTGAACGTGGTGAGCACGACCTTCTCGTCGGGCAGCCGACTCGACAGCGTGCATCCTGCGAGGATCGTGCACACGGCAGCAAGCAGTGCCCCGACGGTGACGAACCGGCGACGCACGAGCTTGGGCATGCCGACACTATAGTTTCGGTTCGCCGAACTTTCTAGTTCGGGGGCTACGTGCCCGGGAGCAGCGTCATCGGCGTATCGCGAGGAGATGGAACTCGGCGAAGCGGTGGGTGTCGTCGGCACGCTTCACCGTGCGCCACTCCTCGTCGAAACCAGCGTCGGCCAGGGCCGCCGCCATCCGATCCGGGTGCCAACGCCAGGCGGGCGCCACCCGATGATCGAATTCGACGATCTCGTCGGTGTCGATCGTCTGCCCGGCGACCAGCACGCCGCCGCCGGTGGGCATCCGACCGGCCCAGCCGTCGAGAATGCCGGGAACGGACGCGGGTGGCACATGGATCAGGCTGAAGCGCGCCACGATTGCGGCGACGTCGATGTCGTCGAGCTCCGTCGAGGTCAAATGCGCGTCGTCGAGAACGAAGCGTAGGTCGGCATGCGACGATCTCGCGATCCGCAGCATCTCGGCGCTCGGATCGACGCCGATCACATCGAGACCGGCGGAAGCCAATTCCGCCGTCACACCGCCCGGTCCGCAACCCACGTCCAGCACGGTCCCGGGGATCCCGCTCCCGCGAACGTGGTCGACGAAGGACTCGATCACACGGCGCTGCAGCGCGTTCGAGAACGGCGAGGGGAATGTCTCGGCGTACAGGTCGGCGAGGGCGTCGTAACCGGGCTGATACCCGGCAGAGTCGTCGCCGGCACTCATGCGATCCGGACTCCGCGCGGCAGCTTGCCCGCAGGGATCCGCAGACGACGTGCCGCGGCACCGTATCCGAGTCCGCCGAGCGCCAGATAGATCCCCAGGCCGACGTACCACGAGTGGCCCATCTCGGACGTCTCATGTGCTGCTTCACGGGCGCGATGGCCGGTGGGGTCGCTCCCGTCGCTGTAACCGTAGGAGATGTCGGCACATGTCCGCGGGCCGATGTACGGACCCGCCCGGACTGCCGACAGAGTCCGTGCGATCTCCTGGGCTGCCGTGCTGTCGGAGGTCCTCATCGGGTTCTGCGGCGGCGAGGAGACGGCGTCGGCCACGATGAAGAACGGGTTCGGGGCGAGGAGCCACCAGATGCGTTCGTGGTGGTGGAATTCCTCTCCTCGGGTGACCTCGCGACACGTCCAGGTGGGCGTCGGGCTCGATGGATCGGTCACCGTCGTGTCGGTGCGGACCACCGAATGCGTCTGCGCGACTGTCGGATACAGCAGGCCGAACACCACCGGCAGGCCGAGCAGGAGGAAGAAGACGGCGGCTTGCGTCAGCACCGCGGACCCTGCCGGTCGCGCCGTCACCGCGGAGAACCCGAGTCCGATCCCCGCGTAGCAAGCGAAGACGAGCGCGAGGACGACCGCGCCGACCACCCCGCGCCAGATCGGTTGCGGCGCTTCGACCAAGCCCCAGATCACATACGGTGCGGCGACGGCGACCAAGGCCATCCCCGCCACCCAACTGCCGATGAGCTTGCCGAGTGCGAGTTGCCAATTGCTGATCGCGGTGTCCTGCACCACGGCCAGGGTCGCGTCCTTGCGGTCACCGTTGATCGTGGTCGCCGCCAGGGTTGGGGCCACGATGATCCCGAGTAGCACCAGGAATCCGATCAGGAGCCCGTACAGATTCGACGCCCACCCGGCGTAGGTGCCGCCGAATGCCCCGACGGCCAGGTACATCGATCCGAAGACGGCGAGGGAGGTCACGACGAAGGCGACGACGAGCGTGGCCTTCCATCTCGTCGTCCGTAGCCGTTGGCGGAGTTCGAGTTCGACGATGACCCCGACCATCCGCCACCACGACGAGAATCGGGCCCGCGGCGAGACATCTGCTTCGTGCGTCTCGGTGGTCATCGGCGCTCCGGGTCGAGTGCGAGGTAGGCATCTTCGATGCCGGAGGACACAGGAGCGAATTCGCTGACCGCCGCACCGGACGACACCACCTGCGCGAGGTGCCGCGCGGCAGCGGACTCGTCGTCGAAGCGAACTTCCCGCGCCTGCCCGGGCGGCTGCCCGACGAGCCGGATCCGCCACACCCCGCCGGCCGCACCGTGCGGTGTGCGGGTTCGGCCCCCGGTCATCAGCACGACGTCGTCGACCATCTCCTCCAGCTCGGAGAGGATGTGCGAGGACACCAGGATGGCGCACCCGTCGTCGGCGAGGCGGCGCAAGTGGCCGCGCAGCTCCATCCGTGACCGCGGGTCCATTCCGGATGCCGGCTCGTCGAGCAGCAGAATCCGGGGCCGGTGCACCAGGGCTCGGGCGAAGCCGAGGCGCTGTTTCTGGCCGCGCGACAGCTCGTGCGCCGGCCGTGTCGCGAAATCGGTGAGATGGACCGACTCGAGCAGTTCGGCGGCGCGTTGCCGCGCCTGGGTGGTGGGCATTCCGTACAGCTTGGCGAAGGTCGTCAGGATCTCGTGCGTCGTGAGGCTTTCCCAGGTGCCGAAGATGTCCGGCATCCACCCCGTCAGTCGACGCATGTCCGCCGGCTTCGCCGGCGCGTCGTCGACCACGATCGCACCGGTGTCGGGGGCGAGCAGGCCGGCGAGAAGCAGGAGCAGGGTGGTCTTGCCCGCCCCGTTGGGCCCCACGAGCCCGGTGATCCTGCCGGATCCGAGTTCGAGGCTCGCATCGGCGACGGCCGTGTGCCGGCCGAAGGTGCGCGAGAGCCCGGTCGCGACCAGTGACATGGCTCGACCGTAGCCGAGTGTCAGATGACCCCGGCCGTCCGCAACGCCGCGATCTCGTCTTCGGGCAGCCCGAGCAATCCGCCGTAGACGGCCTCGTTGTCGCAACCGGGGGCGGGGGGACCGGCGTTGCGGATGCCACCGGGGGTGTCGCTGAACTGTGGCACGACGCCGGGACCGAGGACGGTGCGGTGCGCACGCTCGTCGTAGTGTTCGGCGATCATCCCCCGTGCCTGTAGATGCGGGTCGGCGACCACCTCGGCGACGGAGTTCACCGGTCCGACAACGACTCCCGCGGCACCGAGTACTTCGGTCAGCTTCTCCGGTGTGTACTGCCGCGACCATTCGCCGATCAAATCGTCGAGCTCGTCCTGGTTGCGTCCGCGCGCGGCGTGATCGACGAAGCGGTCGTCGGTCGCGAGCTCGGGTTGTCCCATCGCCGCGCACAGCCGGGCGAACACCGAATCCTGGTTGGCGGCGATGATGACGTGCGTGCCCGCGCTGGTCGGGTAGAGGTTCGACGGTGCGATGCCGTCGAGCCGGGTGCCCGACGGGCCGCGGACGACGCCACCTGCGTCGTAGTCCGCGATGGCCGATTCCTGCACGGCGACACACGATTCGATGAGGGAGGTGTCGACGACCTGCCCCTCGCCGGTCACCGAACGCCGGTACAGTGCCGCGAGGGCGCCCTGCGCGGCGAACATACCGGCCAGGGTGTCGCCGAGTGACAGCGCCAGCCGGGGCGGGAGCTGTCCGGGGTAGCCGTTGAGATACCGCAGACCGCTGGCGGCCTCGGCGACGGAGGCGTACCCGGCTCGTGTCGAATCCGGGCCGGTCTGGCCGTAGCCCGAGACCCGCACCACGACGATGCCCGGGTTGCGAGCGGACAGTACATCCGGGCCGATGCCGAGCCGCTCGAGCGTCCCGGGACGGAAATTCTCGACGATGATGTCGGCCCGTTCGACGAGATCGAGGAACAGCTCGCGCCCTCGGTCCGCCCGCAGATCGAGGGTCACCGCCTTCTTGTTGCGGCCGTGCACCGTCCAATAGAAGCGGTGACCGTCGACCTCCGCCTGTCCCCAGGTGCGGATCGGATCGGGCTTGCCGGGCGGTTCGATCTTGATGACGTCCGCGCCCATGTCACCCAACAGCCGTGCCGCGTGTGGTCCGGCGATGAGCGTGCCCAGTTCGAGGACGGTGACGCCGTCGAGCGGGCCGGCGGGACGGTCGCTCATCGGTCTCGGCGAGGTGTCGGTCATCCAGACAGTGTGGCCGGTCACCCGGCGTGCGCCAAGGGTCGGCCCGGGTGGCCGGCCGATCGCGGTGCGGTCTCGCCTGCTGGCTCGACACACTCGGAACGTTTGAAACAAATCAACCCCGATGTGTCAATGAGTACGAGCCGACGCTAGGGTGTGTGTCGTCGAACACACCGAAGGGGCGGGCAGAACATGGTTGATCAGGCGCCGGGCACGGGACTGCTGCCGGACATCCGGCTGGCCGACATGGTGTCGGGAGTCGCGTCGTTGCGTCGTGACGCCGGCACGATTCTGCGGACCCTACCGGCGATGCTGCCCACACCGCCGACCACGAAGGTGTCCATCGGCAAGCGGTTCCAGCAGAGTGCGCAGAAGTACCCCGACCGGGACTTCCTCCGGTTCGAGGGTGCGTCGATCACGTACCGCGAGGCCAATGCTCGGGCCAACCGGCTCGCGGATCTCCTCACTCGCGAGGGTGTCGGGCGCGGTGACGTGGTCGCGGTGCTTTCGCGTAATCACCCCGATGTCGTCATCGCGATGTTCGCGATCGTCAAGATCGGGGCGATCTGCGGAATGCTCAACTTCAATCAGCGCGGCGCGGTGCTGGAACACAGTCTCGGACTCATCGAGCCGAAAGTGGTTCTCTATCAGCACGATCTGCTGGAGGCGCTGGAATCGGTGCCGGCCGGATGCCGGCCGGAGAAGGAGTTCACCTTCGCCGAACTCGCCACACTGACCGCGCGCTGCTCCCCGCTCAACCGGCCGGTCACCGACACGATCGAGGTCGGGTCGACCGCGATCTACATCTTCACCTCGGGCACAACGGGTTACCCGAAGGCCAGCAAGATGAGTCATTACCGCTGGCTGGTGGCGATGAACGGCATCGGCGGGCTGGGAATCCGTCTGCGCGGCGACGACGTCATGTACACGGCGTTGCCCTTCTACCACAACAACGCTCTCACGATCTCGGTCTCGTCGGTCCTCGCGTCGGGCGCCTGCCTGGCCATCGGCAAGCAGTTCTCGGCGTCGAAGTTCATCGACGAGATCATCGAGAACAACGCCACCGCGTTCGCCTACATCGGTGAGCTGTGCCGCTATCTCCTCGCGCAGCCGCCGAAGCCGACCGATCGCGCGCACCGCCTCCGGCTGGCCGTCGGCAACGGTCTGCGCCCGGACATCTGGGATGCCTTCACCGAGCGGTTCGGTATCGACCGCGTCGTCGAGTTGTATGCGGCGAGCGAGGCGAACATCGGTTTCATCAACGTCTTCGGCTTGTCCAAGACGGCCGGGTTCTCGCCGTTGCCGTACACGATCGTCGAATACGACGAGGAGACCGGCGAGCCGCTGCGCGGTCCAGACGGGCGGGTGCGGCCGGTCGGGAAGGGTGGCACCGGATTGCTTCTCGCGCAGATCAATTCACGGGTGCCGTTCGACGGTTACACCGACCCGGCCGCGACCGAGCGCAAGATCGTCCGCGACGCGAAGCGCAAGGGCGACAAGTGGTTCAACAGCGGCGACGTCGTCCGCGATCAGGGCTTCTCGCACATCGGCTTCGTCGACCGCATCGGCGACACCTTCCGCTGGAAGGGCGAGAACGTGGCCACCACCGAGGTCGAGGCGGTGCTCGACGCGCACCCCGCCGTCGAGGAGGCGGTCGTGTTCGGTGTGCCCGTTCCGGGGGTCGACGGCAAGGCCGGCATGGCGGCGGTGAGCCTGCGCGACGGCGAGACCTTCGACGCCGACGGTCTCGCCCGGCACGTTCGCGACGGTCTGCCCGCGTACGCCGTGCCGTTGTTCGTCCGGCTCGTCGAGGCGCTGGAACACACCTCGACGTTCAAGAACATGCGCACCGAACTCCGCAAACAGGCCTACGGGCAGACCGGCGACGATCCGCTCTACGTGCTCGTCGGGGAGAAATACGTCGAGTTCTATCCGGAGTTCGTCGAGGAGTTGGCCGGCCGGCCGACGCGCTGAGGTCAGGCGCCGCGCAGCGCGGACAGGCGCTCGCCGACGAAGTCGAGCGCGCTGCGCTGCCAGAGCCCGATGTGATCGAGCATGGCGTGACCGCCGCCGGGGACCGGGATGAACTCGGCGTCGACGCCCAGCGCCGAGAGCTCGGCGATGCCCTTGCGGGTCCGCTTCGCGAGCGTGCGGGTGTCGGCGTCGCCGTGCACCGCGACGACCCGCGCGCCGGGCTGAATGTGTCGCCAGTCGGCGAACTGCCACCACGGCGCCAGGCCGAGGACGCCGATGACCCGGCGGTCGGCGGCGAGATGGGCGGCCACGCGTCCGCCCATCGAGTGTCCGATCGCGACCACCGGCACGCCCGGGTGCCGTCGGCAGATCTCGTCGAGTGCCGCACGGGCGGGGAGCAGAGGCGAGTTGTCGTCGCCGTTCCAGCCGTACACGCGGTAGCCGACCTGGTGGACGCGCACCGACCGGCCGAATCGCAGTCGCAGCGACCAGGTGAACGGGTACATGCGCAGGGCGGACGGCTGCCAGGGACTGAACGGTTTGTGGCTGTTGTCCGTGCCGCCCGGCAGGACGAGCACGAGCAGGCCGGGGGATCGGCGTCCGGGGGACAGCAGTCCCGACAATCCGGCGATCAGCATGTGTGCAGGCCCCTTCGATGCGACGTCGACGATCGTCCCACCGTAGCGATTCGGTATCCGGGTCCGGACGGATCGGTTCGTCGACCGGGCGAACGGCGTGTGGAGTGGCACAATCGCGGTCATGGCACATCCTCGCGCTGGTACCTTGGCCCTGCCCGAAGACCTCGTCGACGTGGACGCCCTGGTGCGTGCCTATTACGACAACACACCCGACCCGTCGGACCCGTTGCAGCAGGTCGTGTTCGGGACGTCGGGGCATCGCGGATCGAGCTTCGACAACGCGTTCAACGAGGCCCACATCCTCGCGACGACGCAGGCGATCGTCGACTACCGCCGCTCCGCCGGGATCTCTGGTCCGCTGTTCATCGGGTTCGACACCCACGCTCTCTCGGTCCCCGCCTGGCGCACCGCACTCGAAGTGCTCGCGGCCAACGAGATCACCGTCTACACCGCCGAGAGCGACTCGTTCACACCCACGCCGGCGGTCAGCCGCGCCATCCTCATGTTCAACCATGACAACCCGGGGGTGCTGTCCGACGGCATCGTCGTGACGCCGTCACACAATCCGCCGCGGGACGGCGGATTCAAGTACAACCCGCCGACCGGCGGTCCTGCGGACACCTCGATCACCTCGGTCGTCGCGGCGCGGGCGAACGAACTGCTCGAGCAGAAGCTCGACGGTGTCGCGCGCATCCCGTTCGAGCGCGCGCGCGGCAGCGAGTTCGTGCAGGACTACTCGTTCCTCCTCAACTACATCGACGGACTCGGCGATGTGGTCGACATGCGAGCGATCCGCGACGCCGGCATCCACATCGGCGCCGACCCGCTCGGCGGCGCGTCCGTCGGCTATTGGGCGCTGCTGGGCCTCCGATACAACCTCGAGCACCTGACGGTCGTGAATCCGACGGTGGACCCGACGTTCTCGTTCATGACGCTCGACACCGACGGCAAGATCCGGATGGACTGTTCGTCGGCCAACGCGATGGCCTCACTCATCTCCTCCCGTGATTCCTACGACATCGCGACCGGCAACGACGCCGACTCGGACCGGCACGGCATCGTCACGCCCGACGCCGGTCTGATGAACCCCAACCACTACCTGGCCGTCGCGATCGACTACCTGTTCACGCACCGGCCGCAGTGGTCCGAGTCGGCGGCCGTCGGCAAGACGCTCGTGTCGTCGTCGCTGATCGACCGGGTGGTCGCCGGGATCGGACGACCGCTGCTCGAGGTTCCCGTCGGCTTCAAGTGGTTCGTCGACGGCCTGCTGAACGGGCGCGTCGCCTTCGGTGGCGAGGAGAGCGCCGGGGCGTCGTTCCTGACCTTCGACGGCAGCCCGTGGTCGACCGACAAGGACGGCATCATCATGGCGCTGCTGGCGTCGGAGATCCTCGCGGTGACGGGCAAGTCGCCGTCGCAGCGCTACGCCGAACTCGCCGAGGAGTACGGGACGACGGCGTACGCGCGGATCGACGCGCCGGCCAGCCGGGAGCAGAAGGCGGTGCTGTCGAAGCTGTCGCCGGAGCAGGTGACGGCGACGGAACTGGCGGGCGAACCCATCTCGGCGATCATGACGACCGCACCGGGCAACGGCGCCCCGATCGGCGGCCTGAAGGTCACGACGGAGAACGCCTGGTTCGCGGCTCGTCCCTCGGGGACCGAAGACGTCTACAAGATCTACGCCGAATCCTTCAAGGGCGCAGACCATCTCGCGCAGGTGCAGAGCGAGGCGCAGCACGTCGTCGACGCGGCGCTGGGGGCGTGAGCGAGTAGCGGGACGGCGGTGGTGGTCACCGCCCCGGTCCGGCCGGACGTTCCCTCAGACAATTTTCAGCGCGGCGCCGTTATTGTCGGAATGTGAGCAAGAAGCGCAAGCCGGGAGCATCGGTGCCCCGCACCACCAACTCGAAGTATCAGCCGAGCGCGCCGTCGAACACGATGACCTACGTGCTCGGCGGCATCGCGGTCCTGGTGATCGCGGGCCTCGTGATCGGCGGGATCTGGTGGAGCGGACGCGATCAGGGTGACACCGATCAAGCCGCGCTGGCGTCGAGTTCGACGATGATCGTCGGTCCCGAGACCGCTCCGCTCATCGACGTCTTCGAAGACCCGATGTGTCCGGTGTGCAAGGTGTTCGAGCAGCAGTCCGGACCGGCCATCACCAAGGCCGTCACCGAGGGCAAACTCCGCGTGCGCTACCACACGCTGCACTTCTTGAACTCGCGGTCGGCGACCGGTGACTACAGCTCGCGGGCTGCCGGTGCGCTGACCTGCGTGGCCGACGAGCAGAACACCGATCTGTTCCTGCGATTCCACAGCGCGCTGTTCGCCGCCCAGCCGCCCGAGGACGGCACCGGCAACATCACCAGCCCCGAGCTCGCGCGTCTCGCCACCGAGCAGGGCGCGACGCCGGCCACCGCCACGTGCATCACCGACAATGCGAAGGTCGCCCAGGCCGAGGAGAACGCGCAGAAGTCGACCGACGAACTGTCGAAGGCGACCGGCGGCCAGGTCGGCACCCCGACCGTGCTGCACGACGGCGAGCCCGTCAACGGCGTCCTCGAGGGCACCGGTTGGCTCGACAGCATCCTGGGTGGTGGCAACTCCTGAGTCGCGGGACGCCGACTCGACACCGATCGGGTCGGCGTCCTGGCGATTTGGCTGGTATCGCCGAGATGGTGTAACTTCGCCAGTGCCCTTGAACAGGGCGGAACAACAAAATACGGGGCTATGGCGCAGCTGGTAGCGCACCACACTGGCAGTGTGGGGGTCAGGGGTTCGAGTCCCCTTAGCTCCACCGAACGAAGCCCGTTCCGACATCTGTCGGGACGGGCTTTTCTTATGAATCCACGACGCCAGACCGGTTGTCGACCGTGCCTCCCCCGATCCTTGCTCATCCGCTCTCGGTATTTGTACCGATGACAGCTGTCACCGCTCCGCCGATGCTGTGTCCACCGACACACGGGTTCGGACGGAAGGAACAATCGTGGCAACGACCACCGGATACATCTGGAACACGCTCTACGGCTGGGCAGACACAGGCAGCGGCGGCATCTTCCCGCCCAGCGTCGACGCACTGACGCAGCCGATCGCCCATCATGTCGCACACCCCGACACCAAGCGACGGCTTCACGAGCTGATCAGTGCCTCCGGATTGATCGACTCGCTGCGGCAACTCGAGCCGGGGCCCGCGACCCGCGAGGACATCCTCCGCGTCCACGACGCCGCTCACTATGAGCGCATCGTGAGCGAGAGCGCCCTCCCCAAGGGCGGCGACGCCGGCGACGGGGTGTCGCCGTTCGGCAACGGTGGCCATCACATCGCGCTGCTCGCCGCCGGAGGTGCGATCGAAGCTGTTCGTGCGGTCGTCGACGGCACGGTGCGAAACGCGTACGCACTCATCAATCCGCCGGGACACCACGCCGAGCGCGCCACCGGCCGCGGGTTCTGCATCTTCAACAACGGCGCGATCGCGGCGGCCCATGCGCTGGAGACGCTCGGGCTGCAACGGGTGGCGATCGTGGACTGGGATGTCCACCACGGGAACGGCGCCCAGGACATCTTCCGGGAGTCCTCGAAGGTGCTGAACATCTCGGTACACCAGGATCGCTGCTTTCCGTCCGACTCGGGATTCCGGGACGAGCGGGGTTCCGGCGACGGGTTCGGTTACACGCTCAACGTTCCGCTGCCGCCCGGTGGCGGCAGCGGCGCATACGAGTACGCCTTCGACGCCGTGGTGCTGCCCGCGTTGCGCGCATACCGGCCCGAACTGATCATCGTGGCGAGCGGATTCGACGCATCGATGATGGACCCGCTGGCGCGGATGATGCTGCGCGCCGACGGGTTCCGCTCGCTGGCCCGTAAGATCATCGACGTGGCCGATGAGGTGGCCGACGGGAAGCTCGTCTGTCTCCAGGAGGGCGGTTACAGCCCGTACTACGTTCCCTTCTGCGGGCTGGCGGTGGTCGAGGAGCTCGCCGGCGTCTCGACCGGTACAGCCGATGCGTTCGCGCCCATCCTGGGTCCCATGGGCGGCGATGACCTGCTCGCCCACGAGCGCGAGGCGGTCGACGCGGCGAAAAAGCTGCTCGCGGATATCACCTAGGGGAACGAGTCCCGGTAGATCCGCGCCAGTTCGGCGACGGGGGCTGTCGCGGGACCGGGGATGACCGTGGCGGTCGCCGTCGCCCTGGCGGCCGCCTCGGTTCGTCGGTCCACCCCGAGCTTGCGTCGGATGTTCACCATGTGCGTGTGCACCGTCCGCGGACTGAGATCCAGGCCTGCGGCGATCGCGGCGTCGGTGCGTCCCACCACAAGTCCGCTGAGCACTCGCACCTCCTGTCGACTCAGATGCCACACCTGCTCGGCGTTCACCGGCCGGGCGGTCACCCTGAGGTCGCCGAAGTCGCCCAGGCGCGAGAGCGTCACCCGGTACCGAGTTCCCTGATGCCACCACAGGTGTCGGAGTTCATCGACCCCGCTGGCGGCGAAGCCGTCCACGACATGTTCGAAAGCGGCTTCGGCGATGAACGGAACGTCCACCGGACCCGCCGACCGGGTCCGAGCGCCCGGGCGCAGGTAGACGGTGGACGGGGCCGGTGCGTCCGAGTCCGTCGGATCGGCCGATGGTGCTCGCTGAATGTTCTCCGCCCCCTGGTCCGGTCGCAGGACCAGCGCGAGCAAGCCCGACAGGTCGCGGGCCAGCGCGCGCTGCGGCGCCGCGAATGCGTCGGGGCGTCGGGCGGAGAAATGTGCGAGACCCACGTAGTTGCCACCGTCGAACAACTCGACCGTCATCCCGTCGGCGAAACCCTCGGCCCGCAGGTACTGCTCGAACAGCACGGTACGGGTGAACTCTTCGCGTACCCTCCCGCCGACGTCGCTGATCGAGAGAGGCAGGCCGTCTGCGGGATTGAGCCGGCTGGTGAAGCCGACCTCGTAGTCACGAGGGAACAGGTGCTGCAAAGCCCAGGCCGAGCCCGCGGAGTAGCCCACCCGGGACACGATCCGAGACCGTGCGCCCTCCGGCTGGTGGATGAGCAGCGCGGCGTCGAAGTGCACATGGCCCTGGAGCAGCCGCACTGCCCGCGTCAACTCACCCCGCGTCAGATCGGTTGCCGGATTGCTCATTTCGTCAGTGTATGGACGCGACGCAGGTGCCGCCGGAAGTCGGTGACATCAGGTCCGCGGGGTTCCCGGCAACGTACCGAGGGGCTGGTCGACAGTGCTGTTGCGACGGCTTCTCCGGTCAGTCGCGCCCGATGCCCACGGGCATGGGGAGGATCTCGACGCGGGCGAGGCCCGAGGTGACGGCCGGGTCGGCGGCGCTGATGGCCCGGACATCGTCCTCGGAGTCGGCGCGCACCACGCCCAGGCCCCAGTTGCCGGTCGGGTCGACGACGGGACCGAAGATCACCGCGGTGCCGTCGGCGAGGAGCCCCGACCAGTACGCGCCGTGGCGGCCCATGATGGCGGCCTCGTCGTCGGACATGTCGCCGGGACCGAAGGTGGACGCGGCGGCACGAGTTTGTACACGAAGTGGGTCATGTTCTGACGCTCTCTCTTCAGGGGTGGGTCGATTCGATGACGTCGACGCAGGCCGCCAGGGCTGCGGCCCAGCCGCCGGAGTACGCGCCGGAGCTGTAACCGCCCGGCGCGGCGCAGTCTTCGCGAAGCTGTTCCTCGCTCAGATGCTCCCAGCCGCGGTGTTCCACGGACACCCGCGTCAGAGCCGGACCGAGCGAGGTGAACGACAGCTCGACCTCGGTCGGCTCGGGAGTGTTCAGCCACGACATGACGAACCGACTCGGGGGTTCCCACACCGCCAATCGACCCCATTCGGCGGTCGTGCCGTCGTCCCAGGTCTCATAGACCCGGCCGCCGGTGAACTCGTCGATGGTCACCGTCCGTGCCCGGTCCCCGCCGATCGACATCGGCTGCAGCGGCCACCAGACCCCGATGGTCCGGACAAAAGTGGTGAAGACGTGGTCGAGATCGCTACGGACGGTAGTGGATTGACGTATCGGCGGCCGTCGGAGCGGGAGAACGGCACCGCCATCGCGACTTCCGGCGCCGTCGACCTCGCGTTCACCCGGCACGGTTCACCTCGTCGGCGTCGGTCAGTCCGCGTTCGGCCTCGACCAGTTGCCGCGCGACGTCGAGAGATGACGCCCACATGTCGTCGAGCAGGTCGCGTAGTCGGTCGATGCCCTCGGGTCGGGCGCGGTAGATGCGTCGGGTCCCCTCGCGGCGTTCGGCCAGCAACCCGGCGTCTTTCAACACCGTGATGTGTTGAGAGATCGCCGTGCGGCTGACGTCGAACCGGGCGGCGATGTCGCCCGCGGACAGCTCCTCGCCGGAGACGAGTTCGAGGATGGCGCGGCGGCGGGGCTCCGCCATCGCGCGCAGGGCCTCGTCGACGCCCGGGGACTTGTCGGTCACGCCCAGAGTCCGATCGAGTTGCCGTCGGGGTCGGCGAACATCGCGAATCTGCCGTACCCATCCGGGAGGTCTGTGGGCGGTACGAGTGCCTTGCCGCCGAGTGCCTCGGCCCGGTCGAGGGACGCCTGCAGATCGTCGACGCGCATGTAGACACTCACCCCGCTGGTCCCGCCGGGTTCGGACACGGCGCCGATGCCGCCGGAGACGGCGCCGTCACCTGCGCCGGTGTCGACGAGCGAGTATTCCGGGCCGGAACTGTCGTCGATGGTCCAGCCGAACAGATCGCGATAGAACGCGGTGAGACGGGTGGGGTCATGCGAGGTGATCTCGAAGAATGCGACTGGTGCTCCCATGAGGACTCCTTGTGCCGGTATATGTCGGTAATTGCTAACGTTAGCTATCGCTGACGGAACACGCAAGGGTGTGGAGAGCCATGACCGGTCTCGGCCTGTGCCCTAGAGTCCAGCCATGGGTGTCGCACTGTCGTCGGAGGTCGTATGAGCGATTCGGTGAGCCACGACCGGCCGTGGCGGCGCCCGGGTGCTCTCCGCTACGGCCTGCGGCGGGTGCGGAACGCCGTACGTCCGCCGGTGACCATCTACCCGGCACCCGACGACATGATCAAGGACGCCGACGTCCCGGTGGTGATGCGCGACGGGGTCACCCTGCGGGTCAACGTGTATCGGCCGGCGGGGGATGGTCCGTTTCCGGTCCTGCTCTCGGCGCACCCCTACGGCAAGGACGCGCTGCCGGTCCGGACGCGGTTCGGGTGGAAGATCAACTTCCAGTACCGGATCATGAATCAACCTGCGCCGTATCGCGTTTCGAGTGAGACGGGCTGGGAGGCGCCCGACCCCGCGGTCTGGACCTCGCGCGGCTACGTCGTCATCAATGCCGACCTGCGCGGCGCGGGGACCTCGGAGGGAACCGGATCGCTGCTCTCCGACGCCGAGGCCCTCGATGTCCACGACCTGATCGAGTGGGCCGGCCGGCAATCCTGGTCGACCGGCGCGGTCGGCATGCTGGGCGTGTCGTATCTCGCACTCTCGCAGTACAAGGCGGCAGCACTCCACCCGCCCCACCTCGCGGCGATCTGTCCGTGGGAGGGGTTCACCGACCTCTACCGCGACTTCATGAAGCCCGGTGGAGTCGACGAGAGAGGGTTCTCCCGCATCTGGGCTCTCGTCACCCGGAAGGCCGCCCGGTTGTCGGAGGACATCGATGCCGAACGTCGCCGCCACCCCCTGCGAGATGACTGGTGGCAGAGCAAGACACCGGATCTTGCGGCCATCGAGGTGCCGATGCTGGTGTGCGTCAGTTTCTCCGACAGCAATCTGCACAGCGCGGGTTCGATGCGTGCGTTCGAGCGGGCCGGGTCGGCTCACAAGTACCTGTACACCCACCGCGGACCGAAATGGGCGACGTTCTACAGCGACGACGCGGTGGCGACCCAGCACGCGTTCTTCGACCGACACCTGCGCGGGGACACGACCAGGACCCTGCCACGGGTCCGCCTCGAAGTCCGGGGGTCGCGGACCGAGGTCACCGATGTACGCGAGGAACATGAGTGGCCGCCGGCGGCGACCACGTGGACCGAACTGCTACTCGCCGACGGTGATCGTCTGACCCGGGTCACCGGGGGAGGCGTGGCGAGTGGTTCGTCGGTTCTCGACCTGCGCGGAGCCGGGCTGGCCTACGACCTTGCCATCGATTCTCATCTCGAACTCTCCGGACCGATGAGTGCTCGACTATGGGTCAGCCTGCCGCGCGGTGGGGATGCGACGTTGTTCGTGGCAGTGGAGAAATGGGCCGGAACGCGGTGGGTCCCGTTCGAGGGTTCGTACGGATACGGCCGGGACCGCATCGTGACGGGTAGGCAGAAGCTCTCCCTGCGAGCACTGGACCGCGATGCATCGTCGGTGGCCCGGCCGGTGCACAGCTTCGACCGCGTTCAGTTGCTGGAGCCCGGTCAGATCGCGGAGATCGAGGTCGGACTCGGATCGTCGGCAACATCTTTCACGCCTGGCGATCGCCTGCGGCTGGTGCTCGCGGGACGGAACATCGACCGGGGCAACCCGTTGACCGGACATTTCCCCGCCCGCTATCAGACCGGTCCCCGCGGAACGTGTCGGATTCATCGGGGCGGAGATCATCCCTCAATGCTGACGGTGCCGCTGATCGAGGCGACGAATCCGGCGGCCGGTCTGAATCCGTGACGACAGCTGAGGAGAGTACGTGGTGACGACCGAACCCCCGACCTGGCTGCTACTGCCGGGAACCCCGCTGTCGCCGGCGGTGTGGGACGGCGTGCGTGCCGAGCTGGCCGAGTACGGACACGTGATCACGCCTGCGATCAGCCCGCCGCCGGGTTATGCGGATGACGATCTACCCGCGCGGCTCGCCGCCGGGGTCGCGGAATCGGTTGCGTCCGAGGCGCCCTGGCATGTGGTGGGACATTCCTTCGGCGGACAGGTGGCCCTGGAACTCGCGATCCGGCGCCCCGAGCTCGTCTCCCGCCTGACGCTGCTGTGCACCCGAGACACGCCCTTCCCGGCATTCGACGCTGCGGCAGCCGCCGTCGAGGCCGGCACCGTCGATGTCGACGGCACACTCGGCCGCTGGTTCAGCGCAGACGAGTTGCGCAACGATGGACTGGTCGTCCGCTACGCTCGCGAAGCCGTGGCCGCCGCGGACCACGCGTCCTGGGCGTCGGCGCTGCGCGCGATCGCCCAATTCGACTGTTCGCAACGCACCGCGTCGATCTCGTGCCCGGTGACCGTGGTCGCGGCCGAACACGACACGGTGTCCGACGTCGCCTCCATGACAGCCATGCATCAGCGGATACCGGGATCGGACTTCATCGTCCGCGCCGGGGCCTGGCATATGAGCATCTTCGACGACCCGGCCGCGGTGGCGCGAATTCTCCTTTGACGACCGGCGAATCTCGACCGTCGGGCTTCAGGTCGCGTCGGCGATGATCTGCCGCTGGGCCGTGAACATCTCGGCCAGATTGTTGCTGACCGTGGTGTCCATCGCGGGCGGTGCGTCGTCAACCGTGTTGTGCGTGACCGTGAACGATACGCCCCGCTCCTCGCCGACCACGATGATCCCGGCGAGGTGAACCTCGATCGCACCGACCTCGTACTCGCCGGTCATCCGGACCGCTTTGTAGTCACCGTCGATCGGCAGCTCGACCTTCTCGAGCGCGAGAGTGACCGGGACGTCCCCGTCCTCGAGGGTCAGCGTGAAAGACGAACAGGCGGAGACGATCTCGTCGAACTCGTCGTAACCGTTGTCGGCCGGCTTGGTCACGTCGGCACTGTAGTTGTCGAGACCGAAGAGTATCTCGCTGGAGGACGAGGTCTCGGTGAGCTCGCGCTCCGCGCGTTCGTTGCCGGTCTGCTGAGACTGGACCAGCGTCGCACACTTCTCGTTGTCCACGGTGCTGCCGTCGTCGTCGTCGGTACTGCCCGTCTCCGTGCTGAATTCGCCCGTGATGTCCGGGAACTGGTCTTCGGGCAGCACCAGTTGGAGGGCCGAGGCGGTCGGGATCGACGGTTCGTCGTCGCCACCACCGCGCAGGGTCAGCGCCAGCACCACCGCCACCACGACGATCAGTACGAGGACCAGTCCGCCGCCGCCGATGAACCACCACTTCTTGCTCCCGCTCTTGGCCGGCGGGGGCGGTTGCTGACCGAACGGCTGGCCATACGGTTGTTGGCCGAACGGCTGCTGGCCGTAGGGCTGCCCGCCATAGGGCTGTTGGCCGTACGGCTGCCCACCGTACGGACCCGGGTTCGGCGGCTGGCCGGGAGCCGGCTGCGGCCCGCCGGGTTGGTGACCGCCAGATGGCGGCCAGCCGGGTTGCTGCGGCCCCTGCGGACCCATGGCGGTCGGCTGGTTGGGGTCGTAGGGACTGCCCACGGTCGGCTCCTCCTGGTCGGTGACCTCGGGAGATTACCGCGCTTCGATGGGGGCATCGCCGGGTTTCATGCGACTGAATGAGCGACGTCCGGCGGACGGGTCCGGACGTTCACAGGAGCGCGGGCGGTGGGTATTTCGGTTCGTACAGCGTGATCTCCCCGGCGCCGGGGACCTTGACCCGGACAGTCACGCCCCAACCCTCATCGGTCGGTGTGCCGGCGAACTCGGCGCCCCGGCCGGCGAGTTCGCGCATGGTGGAGTCGAGATCGTCGCACATGAACGACACGTCGAACTTCTGATCGGTGCGCCCGGCGCTTCCCTCGTGCTCCCAGGCATTCGGGTGCGCTCCGAGTTCGCTGGGACCGGTCTGGAAGATCAGCCAACCGCCGCCCGTGTCGACGTGCGGGAAGCGCAACACGTCGCGGAAGAATGCGCGGGCGGCGTCCGGGTCGTCGCAGTAGATCAGTGTGTGCACCGCGGTGATCATGGCGCCCAGGGTAGTCGGGCCGCGGAGCCGAACCAGTGTTGTTCGCAGAAGCCGGAACCGGCCCCCAGTGCAGAATATCCGTCCCCGTGAGCCGGTGCGAAGGGCAATATGCCCTTCAAACCTGTTCTGGGGGACGCAAATTCGTGGTAAAGAGACGATCCCTCGCCGGTTACTGGCCCTTCGTGGCTCGTCGCTTGCGCTCCTCGCACCTCAGGGAGCAGGGCTGGGACCTGCGGTTTTACAGTTCTTTCGGATTAGGGAGCAAGGGGAAGGTCAGCTCACCGCCTTCGCGACCAGCGTCGCAATGGTCTTCTCGGCCTCGGTGTCCAGAGTGCTGACCGCGAACGACGTCGGCCAGAATCCGCCGTCGTCGAGGCTGGCGTTCTGGGTGAACCCTAAGGTGGAGTACCGCTCCTTGTCGTCGTGCCCGCTGCGGAAGAAGCACACGACCTTGCCCTTCAGCGCGTAGGCCGGTTGCCCGTACCAGAGCTTCGGCGCGAGGTCCGGTGCGGCCGTGGTGACGATCGCGTGGATGCGTTCGGCCAGCGCGCGATCGGCCGGGTCCATGCTCTCGAGCTTCGCGAGCAGATCGAGTTCCTCGGCCGCCTTCTTGTTCCCGCGCCCGCGGGACTTCTCCTTCTCGAGCTCCGCGGCGCGCTCCTTCATCGCGGCGCGTTCCTGATCGGAGAATCCTCCAGAGCTGCCCATTCGCGTTCCCTTCGCGGTCGACGGCCTCGGGGCCGAGGCAGCTCTCACGGTAGTGCGGCGGGTCTAGGGGCTTCTCGATTCCGAACCGGTCACAGGTCTCGACGCGGACTCACACCCGCCCTCGCAGGATCGCGTTCCAGTACAGGCGCGGGAGGGCATATCGGTCGAAGGCCCACGCACTCCGGCGCGGTTTGAGCGGGTCGATGACCGACGGCAACGACGACGTGATGGTCCCGTCGCGGTCGAACTCGGCGGCGATGAGATGATGTGCGTCCGTCGCGATCGGAGCGACGGTGTACCCGTCGTAGGCGGTGAGTTCCTCGCCGGCCCGCGCGGCCGCGATGTTGTCGGCGAGCACCGAGATCTGCCGTCGCAACCCGCCGCCCGACGGGTCGGTCGCGATCGCGGCGCCGTCACCGGCTCCCCAGATGGACGGATGGGTGCGGTGACGCAGCGTGTGGGGATCGATGTCGACGAGCCCCCGGCCGCGGGCGCCGGCCAAGCCCGAGTCGGTCACCAGGTCGGCGCCTCGGAAGGGCGGGACGAGGTGCAGCATGTCGTAGTGCACGTCCTGGGTGGCCGAGCCGGTGACCACGGTGACCCGGCGATCGACCGGATGTAGTCGTACCGAACTGTCGAGCAGCACGCGGACGCCGAGTTCGTCGAGGCACTCCAAGAGGCGGGCGTCGAGGGCATCGACGCCGAGCAGATGGGGCCGGTCTACGGTCAAGGTGATGTCGAGCGACTCGAGGATTCCTCGACGCCGCCAGTGGGCGGCGGCCAGGAACAGTGGTTTGAGTGTGGTCCCGGTGCAGCTGACCGGCGGACGCGGGACGGTGAACACCGCTCGCCCACCCCGTGGCATCGAGGTGACGAGATCCCAGGTCTGTTCGGCCCGGTCGAGATAATTGCTGGCCACCGCCGGGTCGGCGATCGCGAGTTCGATCCCCGGCATCGCGTCGTGATCCGGTACTAGTCCGACGGCCAGGACGAGGTCCCGGTAGCCGATGTCGGCGCCCGAGGCGCAGCGGATTGTCCGCTTTCCCGCGTCGACGACGACGGCGGTGTCGCGCAGCCACGTCACCCCGTCCGGCGTCACCGATCGCTGCGTGCGCTCGGCGTCCTGCAGTGTCGCCTGACCTCCGCCGACGTAGGAGAGCAGTGGGCGGTAGGTGTGGACGGCCTGCGGTTCGATCACCGCGACATCGGTGACGCCCAGACGCAGCAGTCGCGCCGCCGCGCTGAGGCCGGCGTTTCCGCCGCCGACGATGACGACGTCGAAGTGTCGGGTCTCGCGAGATGAGGTCATGCGGGTCAATACCCGGCCGGGCGGTCGGGAAAACCGGGGGAGCCGGCTGTGCCGGGTGCCGGGGCCGCCTCGGCCGGGTCCTCGTGGTCCGGGCGCTTGGTGCGACCATGGACCGATGACCGCCACGCTCGTCGCCAAGGACGTCGCCGGGGGATATGCCCACCGCGTCCTCTTCGACCACCTCGATCTCACGGTGGCACCCGGCGACGTGATCGGCGTGGTCGGTGCCAACGGTGCCGGGAAGACGACGCTGCTGCGGGTACTCGCCGGTGATCTCGCGCCCCTGGAGGGGACGGTGACCCGTGCACCGTCCGACGCTTTCGTCGGATGGTTGCCGCAGGAGCACGAACGGGTTCCCGGTGAGGTGGTGCGCGCGTACGTCGCCCGCCGGACGGGGTGCGCGGCGGCGACGGCGGCGATGGACGCGGCGGCGGACGCGTTGGCCGACCCCGACGCCGCGGCGCCGGGAGATCCGGCCGAGACGTATGCGGCCGCGCTCGACCACTGGTTGGCCACCGGGGCGGCCGATCTCGACGAGCGGTTGCCCGCGGTCCTCGCCGACCTCGGGCTCGGCGACGGCGTCATCGACCCGGACGCCACCCTGATGGCGGATCTGTCCGGCGGCCAGGCCGCCCGGGTCGGGCTCGCCGCGCTGCTGTGCTCGCGGTTCGACATCGTGCTCCTCGACGAACCGACCAACGACCTCGATCTCGACGGTCTCGCGCGCCTGGAGGAGGTCGTGGCCGGCATGCGGGGCGGCGTCGTCCTGGTCAGTCACGATCGAGAGTTCCTCGCGCGCAGCGTCACCCGGGTGCTCGAACTCGACCTCGCGCAGCACACCAACACCGTGTACGGCGGCGGCTACGAGAGCTACCTCGAGGAGCGTGCCGTCGCCCGCCGTCACCGTCGCGAGGAGTACGAGGAGTTCGCGGCCAAGAAGGCCGACCTCGTCGCACGCGCTCGGACCCAGCGTGAGTGGTCGAGTCAGGGTGTCCGCAATGCCATCCGGAAAGCGCCGGACAACGACAAGATTCGACGTCGCGCCGCCACCGAGTCCAGTGAGAAGCAGGCGCAGAAGGTCCGGCAGATGGAGAGCCGGATCGCTCGGCTCGACGAGGTCGCCGAACCGCGCAAGGAATGGGTTCTCGAGTTCACCATCGGGTCCGCGCCGCGCTCCAGCTCGGTGGTCGCCACCCTCAATGAAGCGGTTGTGCGACAGGGGGATTTCGTGCTGGGCCCGGTGTCGTTACAGGTGAACGCCGGCGAACGCATCGGCATCACGGGCCACAACGGTGCCGGCAAGACGACGCTGCTGCGGCTACTACTCGGTCGCGTCGTACCCGACGAGGGGACCGCGCGACTCGGTGCCAACGTCGCGATCGGCGAGATCGACCAGGCGCGTGGCCTGTTCACCGGTCCCCGGCCGCTGGCCGAACGGTTCGAAGCGCTGGTCCCCGAATACTCCACCGCGGACGTGCGAACGTTGCTCGCCAAGTTCGGGCTGCGGGCCGATCACGTGGACCGGCCGGTCGGAGAGCTGTCACCCGGCGAACGCACGCGGGCCGGACTCGCCCTGCTGCAGGCGCGGGGCACCAATGTCCTCGTCCTCGACGAGCCGACCAACCACCTCGACCTGCCGGCCATCGAGCAACTCGAGTCCGCCCTCGATTTCTACGTCGGCGCAGTGCTTCTCGTGACCCACGATCGGCGCATGCTGCAGAACGTGCGCGTCGACCGGCACTGGGACGTCGACGGCGGCCGGGTCGGCGAGCGCTGAGGTCTCTCAGCCCGCGAGCCGGACGCTGACCCCGCGCACGTCCGCGGGCAGATCCTCCTCGGCGCTCCCGAGTCCGAGGTGCTCGCGCAGGGTCGTGCCCTCGTACTCCGTACGGAACAGGCCGCGGCGCTGCAACTCCGGCACCACGTAGTCCACGAAATCGTTGAAGGTGCCCGGGGTCTGCGCACTCGACACGATGAACCCGTCGGCCTCACCGCCGGTGAAGGACTCCTCGATATGGTCCGCGACATCGGCGGCCGTGCCGACGAACTGCGGCAGCAGGACTCCCTGGGCGTAGAGCTTGCCGATGTCGCGGAGGGTGAGACTGTCCCGCTCGGAGAGGCGTCGGGCGACGTCGAACAGCCCCTGTGTGCCGCTCACCTGGACGTCTTCGACGGGAGCGTCGAGATCGTAGGCGGAGAAGTCGTGGTCGGTGTGAACCGACAGCGTGATCAGGCCGGAGATCGGATCGGCGAGTTCGTTGTGGAACGCCTGCTTCTCCCGGGCGATCGACTGGGTCTCGCCGATGAACGGTATGAACGCCGGGAAGATGTTGACGTGGTCGGGATTTCGGCCGAAGTTCACCGCCCGCGACTTCACGTCGTCGTAGTAGGCCCGGCGTCCCTCCGGGGTCGGGTCGATCTCGAAGATCGCCTCCGCCCACCGCGCGGCGAAGTCCTTGCCGGTGTTCGACGACCCCGCCTGGATGAGTACCGGGCGATGCTGTGGTGAGCGGGGCTGGTTCAGCGGACCCCGCGTGCGGTAGTGCGTGCCCTCGTGGTCGACGGTGTGGATCTTCGACGGATCCGCCCAGACGCCGGACTCCTTGTCGGCGGTGACGGCGTCGGCATCCCAGCTCGACCACAGCTTGATCGCCGTGCTGACGAACTCCTCGGCACGCACGTACCGCTCGTCGTGTCCGACGTGGTCGTCGAAGCCGAAGTTCTGCGCCTCGGCCTGCGACAGCGACGTCACGATGTTCCACGCGATCCGTCCGCGGGTGAGGTGATCGAGGGAACCGAAGACGCGCGCGAGTTCGTAGGGGTGAAAGTAGGTGGTGGACTTGGTGACCGCGATACCGAGTCGCGTGGTGACGGCGGCGATGCTCGCCGCGACCAGGCTCGAATCGATCGTCGCGGCGGCCTGAGTGCCGCGCCGGAAGGGTTCGGACTGGTTGCCGCCGAACCGGACCGGTGCGGCGAGCAAGTCGGCGAAGAAGGCGAAGTCGAACTTGCCGCGTTCGAGGATGCGGCCGACCCGGTGGTAGTGGTCTGGCCCGAAGTAGTCGGTCTCCGACCCGGGATGACGCCATGCGGCGTGCGAGTGGGTGACGGGGGAGGCGATCAAGAAACCACCGAGGTGGAGCTGACGGGTCACGAGTGGGGTCCTTCGGGGTTCGGCATCGCGGAGTCGGTCCGATGGCGGCGACGCGCGACGGATGCGGCGAGACGGTCGGGACAAGTCAAGGCGCAGGGTCCACCGGCGGCCAGGGTTGAGCCCGCCGTGATCGCAACAGACCCTTGACATACAACCAATTGGTTGTATGTTTGAGGCGTGGCCGAGAACGCAGGCGAACCGACAGACGAGGACCGGGCCGACGCCCTGTTCCACGCGCTGTCGGACCGCACCCGTCGTGACATCCTGCGACGAGTGCTCGCCGGCGAACACTCGGTCTCGGTGCTCGCCGCGAAATACGACATGAGCTTCGCGGCGGTACAGAAGCACGTCGCCGTCCTGGAGAAGGCCGGTCTGCTCACCAAGCGTCGTTCCGGACGCGAGCAGCTGGCCAGCGGCGATGTCGCGGCAGTGCGTTCGGTGGCCTCGATGCTCACCGAGCTCGAAGCGGTGTGGCGTGGTCGTATCGCCCGCATCGACGATCTACTCACGCTCGAATCACCCTCACCCACAATCACACCGGAGGAATGAACAATGCCTGTCATCGATGTGACACCCGACCTGGACGCCCGGACGATCACCATCAACGCCGAGTTCGCGGCCCCGATCGAACGGGTGTGGCAGATCTACGCCGATCCGCGTCAGCTCGAGAAGATCTGGGGCCCGCCCACCTATCCGGCGACCGTCGTCGACCACGACCTGCGCCCGGGCGGCAAGGTCACGTACTACATGACCAGTCCCGAGGGCGAGAAGTTCGGCGGCTACTGGAAAGTCGAATCGGTGGACGAGCCCACCGGCTTCACCTTCCTGGACGGCTTTGCCGACGGGGACCTCAACCCGATCACCGACATGCCCGAATCCCGCAATTCCTACGCATTCACCGAGACGGACGGTAAGACCGTCGCCACCTTCATCAGCACCTACGACTCGGCCGAGGCGTTGCAGAAGGTGCTCGACATGGGAGTCGTCGAAGGTGCGTCGTCGGCGATCAACCAGATCGACGAGTTCCTCGCGGCCTGAGGGTCACAGGTTCGAGTTGAGTGTCGGAAACCCCTCGGGCAGTTCGGCAGCCGGGCCACCGGCGCCGGACCCCGTGGGCTCGACCTCCAGCCCGTGCGTGTAGGCGGCCATCGAGATCGACCCGGCGGCATGGCCGTCCACGAGCAGATCCAGCGGGGCGTCCCCGGCGAGTCCGGCGATGTACAGCATCGGCAGATAGTGGTCCGGGGTCGGTACGGACTTGTCGAAGTCGGGATGTCCGTCCAGACTCAGCACACTCGACGGCTTGTCCAGCAACACCTCTCGGGCCGCATCGTCGAACCGGTGGGCCCAGTCGAATCCGCTGTCGGGCTTCGCGAAGTCGACCGCGCGCAGGTTGTGCACGATGTTGCCGCTGCCGATGATCAGCACACCCTTGTCACGGAGCGGGGCGAGCCGGCGGCCCAGTTCGTAGTGGTGCTCATAGTCCTTGAAAGCGTTCAGCGACAACTGGAGTACGGGTACGGACGCATCCGGGAACGTGTGCACCAGCACCGACCACGTCCCGTGGTCGATACCCCAGCTGTCGATGTCGTGACCGCACCACGTGGGTTTGACGACATCGGAGACCATGTCGGCGACATCCGGGTCGCCCGGGGCGGGGTACTCCACGTCGAAGAGGTCCTGCGGGAAACCGTAGAAGTCGTGGATGGTCCGTGGCCGTGGCATCGCCGTCACGGCGGTGGCGTTGGTGTACCAGTGCGCCGAGATCACCAGGATCGCTCGCGGTTTCGGCACCGATGCACCCAGAGCGGCCCAGGCCTCGGTGTACTTGTTGCGCTCCAGGGCGTTCATCGGGTTGCCGTGACCGATGAACGCGACCGGCATCGTCCCCGAGCTCGTCGCGTCTACCGCTGACATCGTCGCCTCCTCCGGCCGATTGCGGACGGAGTCGACGCTACTCCGGAATCGACGAAGTCGCCGACAGGGGTTCGGCGCCCGTGAAAATTCGACAATGCACAGGCGCTGGTCAATGCTGATTGCCGCGGTCCTCGCGATCGTTCTGGCGGCGTGCGGCACCGGGGGCGGTGCCGAACCCGCGTCCTCGTCGGCGTCGTCGTCCAACCCGCAGCAGGCGGCGCAGATCGAGTAGATCGTCGAAGGACTGATGGAGTCCCAACACCTCAAGTCGGTGATCGTGCGTGTCACCGACGACGGCCAGGAGGTGACCACCAAGGCGTTCGGCGAGTCGCAGACCGGTGTACCCGCCACCGCGGACATGCACTTCCGCAACGGGTCGGTCGCCATCGCCTACGTCGCGGCGGTGCTGTTGCAACTCGTCGACGAGAAGGCGGTCGCCCTCGACGACATCATCGCGACATGGGTGCCCCAGATCCCCAACAGCGACCGGGTCACCCTCCGGCAACTGGCGACGATGACGTCGGGGTATCAGGACTATGTGCTCGGCAACGACGCGTTCGAGATCGAGGAGCTGACGAACCCGTTCAAGGCGTGGACGACCGACGAGATGTTGTCCTACGCGGTGAACGAGCCGCTGCTCTACGCGCCGGGGACGAACTGGAACTATGCGCTCGGCCGAGGGCTATGACACCAACCAGATCTTCGCGCAGATCGGCGCCCTGATGGCCCCCGACTCCGCGCCACCGATCCCGCGGAACTGACGCCGCCGCGAGCCCCGGCCGTCGTGCTGCGAAAACCCACCCAGCGCGGGTGCCATAAGGTGGCAGGTATGGTCGACCGCCTCCCCGACGACGATCTACGGGTCGGAAACCCGGAACGCGAGCGGGCCGTGACTCTCCTCAATGATGCCTTCTCGTCCGGATATCTGGAGATCGCGGAGTTCGAGGAGCGGTCCGGTCTGGTGTACGCCGCCAAGACCCGCGCGGACCTGCGAGCCGTCCTGGAACACCTGCCGAACGCCGGTCGCCTGTTCAACGAGCCGGGCCAGGCCGTAGCCGCGACCCCGGCCGTCGCCGTCCCTTCGACCGGGCCCGTGCACCTCGCGGCCGAGTGGGAGACGGTTCGACGCAAGGGCACGTGGCATGTTCCGCCGTCGACGCTGGTCACCGGCAGCATGGGCACCGTCGACATGGACTTCACCCATGCGACGTTCCCCGGCCCGTCGACGATCCTGCAGCTGCAGGTCTCCATCACCACGGTGAAGCTCCGGATCGGCCCCGATCAGGAGATAAGGTACGGCGACCTGCAACTCTCCGGATGGTCGAAGGTGAAGGACAAGGCCGGCGCACCGACGCGTCCGGGCGGACCGGTGATCGAGCTGACGGGTTCGGCGTCGGGAATGACCGGCATCGTCATCAAACGGAGCTGACGCACCGAACCGTATCGACCGGGGCTGACCGCTCGCCGTTACGCGAACGCTGGGCGGGTGGCCTACTTGTGCTCACGCTGAACTCAACGGTGTCGCGAGTGTTTCCCGATTCGTAACGTTGCCGCACGTGGCCGACCGAACACTCAGTATCAGCGCGCCCGGCGATCCGCGGGCGGTGGACCCGGGGTCGTCCGACTCCCCATCGGCCAAGGCGGACCGGTCGTCCCGGCTGCACACCATCCTGCGCGCGCTGTCACCCATCGCCGTTCTCGTGCTCTGGCAGGTGGGCAGCGCACTGGGGATCATCCCGCAGGACAAGCTGCCCGCACCGTCGCTGATCGCCGAGGCCGGGTGGGAGGTCCTGAACAACGGACAACTCCTCGACGCCATCGCGGCGTCGGCGCAGCGGGTCGCGATCGGACTGACGATCGGCGTCGCGGTCGGGATCGGTCTGGGCTTGCTGGTCGGCCTGAGCAAGTTCGCCGACTCGGCCATCGACCCGAACATGCAGGCTATACGCGCACTTCCGCTCTTCGGTCTGATCCCGTTGTTCATCCTGTGGTTCGGCATCGGCGAGATGCCCAAGGTGCTGCTCGTGTCCCTCGGCGCGCTGTTCCCCCTCTACCTGAACACCTCCGCCGCGATTCGCCAGATCGACGGCCGCCTGGTGGAAAGCGCTCGCGTGCTGGGCTTCTCGCGGCTCACCACCATCCGCGATCTCATCATCCCGGGTGCCATGCCGCAGATCCTGGTCGGTCTGCGCCAGGCCCTGGCGATCGCATGGCTCAGCCTCATCGTCGCCGAGCAGATCGCGGCCACGTCCGGGCTGGGATACCTGATCAACAACGCGCGCGACTTCCTGCGCACCGACATCATCTTCTTCGGCCTGATCGTCTACGCCGCAATGGGTTTGATCACCGACGCCATCGTGCGCGCGCTGGAGCGCTACACGACCCGATACCAGAACCGGTGACGCCCCCAACCCGCACATCCCGAGTCCAGGAGGCCCGACCATGACCGCCATCGCCACCCGAGATCTCGAGGTCCCGTCCCCCGACGACCTGGTCGACCCCGCCGGATACGCCGCGGAAGTCGAGAACGCAAGCCTGAGCTACGGGGACAATCTCGTGTTGCGGGACGTGACCCTACGGGTCGGGGCGCACGAGATCGTCGCGCTCATCGGACGCAGCGGCAGTGGCAAGTCGACGCTGCTTCGCCTGCTGGCGGGCCTGTCGCAGACCGAGTCGGGCAGCGTCCGGACCGCCGGTCACCCGGCGGTGTCCTTCCAGGAGCCGCGACTCTTCCCCTGGCGCACCGTCTTACAGAACGTCGCCTTCGGCCTCGTGCGCGAGAAGGTCGGCAAGTCGCAGGCCCGCGAACGCGCGCGCCGCACCCTCGACGAGGTCGGCCTGAGCGACAAGACGGGCGCGTGGCCCGCGCAACTCTCGGGTGGTCAGGCGCAACGGGTCTCGCTCGCCCGTGCGCTCGTGGCCCGTCCGCAACTGCTGCTGCTCGACGAGCCGTTCGGCGCACTCGACGCCCTCACCCGGCGCACGATGCACGAACTGCTCATCTCGCTGTGGCGCGACAACGGGTTCGGTGCACTCCTCGTCACCCACGACGTCGACGAGGCGTTGCGGCTGGCCGACCGCGTCGTCGTCCTGGCCGGTGGCGAGATCGTCGAAGACCTCACCGTGCCCCGTCCACGTCAGACCGGCGACGCCGATGACCCCGACTCCGAGATCCCGCGCCTGCGAGCCGAATTGCTGACCGCACTCGGCGTCGCCGATCCGGCGCGCTGACCCTCCCGTTCCCTGACCGAAAGCCGATCTCGATGACACACCACCATCTTTCCGTGCGCGCATCCCGGCCCCGACGGCGCCGCGTGCTCGCCGCCGTGCTGGCCACCGCCGCCCTGACCCTGGGCCTCGCGGGCTGTGTGCAGCGGGAGGACACCGCCGAATCGATCGCGAACGAGACGGTCGACGTCGCCTCACTGCAGGACCTGACCCTCCGAGTCGGAGACCAGAAGGGCGGCACCGAAGCCCTACTGCGCGCTTCGGGCGAACTCGAGAAGCTCCCGTTCACCATCGAATTCTCCACCTTCACCTCCGGCCCGCCGCAGATCGAGGCCGCCACCGCAGGCAAGATCGACTTCGCGGTCACCGGGAACACGCCGCCCATCTTCGGCGCCGCGGCGAACGCGAAGGTCAAGATCGTCACCGGGTACGCGAACAACGCCAGCGGCGACGCGATCCTGATCCCGGGAACGTCGACACTGGCCTCGGTCGCCGACCTCAAGGGCAAGAAGGTCGCCGTGGCGAAGGGCAGCTCGGCACACGGGCATCTGCTGCTGCAACTGAACAAGGTGAATCTGACCCTGGGGCCCGGCAAGGACGTCGAACCGGTCTTCCTGCAGCCCGCGGATGCGTTGTCCGCGTTCACCTCCGGCAACGTCGACGCATGGGCGGTCTGGGACCCGTACACCGCGATCGTCCAGCTCGAGAACAACCCGAAGACGCTCGTCACGGCCGAAGACGTCTCGAACGGTTACGGTTTCGGGATCGCGGGCGACGAGGCGCTGGCCGACCCGCGTCGCAACACCGCGGTACGGGAACTGGCGCTCGGGATCGCGCGGGCCGCCAACTGGGCCACGGCCAACCCGGAAGAGTGGGCCGAGCAGTACTCCGCCGAGGTCGGGATCGACCCGCGGGCCGGCGCGATCGCCCAGGGCCGCAGCCTCCGACCCGCGATCGCACTCGACGACAGCGTCGTGGCGTCGGAGCAGGAGCTCGCCGACGCCTTCGCCGACTCCGGGCAACTCCAGGGGCAGGTCGACTTCGCGACGTTCGTCGACAACCGCTACGACGAGGCCCTGGCACCGTTGTTCGGCACGCCCCAATCCTAGTGGTGCGTCTCGGGAATAAGTGACTGGTCTCCGGCGCTCGATCGGCGCCTGGCTGCGTTGTCGTCGGTCGAGATAGCTCCGCTATCCCTCCCTCCTCCGCCTTGCCAGACCACCGATCGCTCCACCGGATACCGGCCACCTATTTCCGAGACACACCACTAGTGGTGCGAGAAGGGAACACGCCCATGAGCCATTTCCACTGGTTTCTGCCGACCGCCGGTGACAGCCGCGGGATCGTCGGAGCCTCACATGCATCGGCGACGAAACGACACCCTCCGGGTTACCGTGCGCCAGACCTGCCGTACCTGATCGATGTCGCACGCACCGCCGATCGGCTCGGCTACGAGAGTGTCCTGACCCCGACCGGAACCTGGTGCGAGGACGCGTGGATGACCACGGCCGCCGCGATCACCCACACCGAGCAGTTGACCTTCCTCGTCGCATTCCGCCCCGGGCTGATCTCGCCGACCCTGGCCGCACAGCAGGCGGCGACGCTCCAGCGATTCTCGGGTGGACGGATCGCGGTCAACATCGTGACCGGCGGTGACGAGGTCGAGCAACGCCGGTTCGGTGACTGGGTCGACCACGACCGCCGTTACGCGCGCACCGACGAGTTCGTGCAGATCGTCGACCGGCTCTGGTCCGGAGAGACCGTCGACTTCGACGGCGAGTTCTACCAGATCGCCGGGGCGTTCCTCGCGGATCCGCCGACCGATCCACCGCGGATCTACTTCGGCGGGTCGTCGGACCCGGCACTGACCGTTGCGGCCTCGCGTGCCCAGGTCTACCTCACGTGGGGCGAGCCGCCGGCGGTGGCCGGAGAGAAGATCGCGGAGGTGGCGCGACGCGCCGAGAGGGTCGGCCGGTCTCTCGAATACGGTGTGCGGCTGCATGTCATCGCCCGCGAGACCTCCGAGGAGGCGTGGCGGGTCGCCGACACACTGCTGCAGGGGATCTCCGACGACGAGATCGAGACCGCGTTCGCCCTGCACTCGGTCTCGGAGTCGACCGGTCAGCGTCGGATGGCCGAACTCCGCGGCGGACGTCGCGATGCGCTCGAGATCCATCCCGGCTTGTGGGCGGGGGTCGGGCTCATCCGTGGGGGAGCCGGCACCGCGCTCGTCGGCAGCTACGACGAGGTCGCGGCGCTGATCGGCGAGTACGAATCCGAGGGCTTCTCCCACTTCATCCTGTCGGGCTATCCGCACATCGAGGAAGCGCACTGGTTCGCCGAAGGTGTGCTGCCGGTGATCCGGGCCCGGGTCGAGGCCCTGAGCTGACAGCACGTTCTGGGCCGCTCGGGCCCAGCGGGACAGGTCAGCGGGCGAGCCACTCCGACAACCGGTCCGACGACCATGTCGTGACGATCCGGTCGGGGGCGATGCCGTGGTCGACGGCCCGCCGCGCGCCGAGGATCTTGAAGTCGAGTTGCCCGGGTGCGTGGGCGTCGGAGTCGATCGCGAACAGGCAGCCCGCGTCGTCGGCGATCTCGATCAGTTCGTCGGGCGGGTCGACCCGCTCCGGACGGGAGTTGATCTCCACGATGGTGTCGTGGGCCGCGCAGGCGGCGAACACGGCCTCGGCGTCGAAGGTCGAGGGTGGGCGGTGGCCCCGGCCGCTCAGCACTCGCCGGCCTGTGCAGTGGCCGAGGACGTGCACCCGTGGGTCGGAGACCGCGGCGATGAGCCGGTCGGTCATGGCGTCGTGCGCCATGCGCAGATTTGAGTGCACGGATGCGGTCACGACGTCGAGTCGGGCGATCATCTCGTCGGTCTGATCGAGCGTGCCGTCGTCGAGGATGTCGATCTCGATTCCACGGAAGAGACGAAAGTGGCTGCTGTGACCGGTGTTCCAGTTGTCGATCGCCTCGATCTGGGCGGCGAGCCGTTCCGGGCTCAGTCCGTTCGCGACCGTGAGGCGCGGCGAGTGGTCGGTGATCGCGAGCCAGTCGTGGCCGGAGGCCTCCGCAGCCGCGGCCATCTCGTCGATGGGCGCCCCGCCGTCGCTCCAGTCGGTGTGGGCGTGCAGGTCGCCGACAACGGCCTCGACGAGGCCCTCGGCGCCGTCGGGGGCGAGGGGTGGATCTTCGGCCTGCAAACGTGCGAGGTACCCCGGTAGCTCACCGTCGGCGGCCTCGGCGATGACCGCCGCAGTGGTCTTGCCGATTCCCTTGATCGCGGTGAGAGTGCCGGCGACAGCCCGTGCGTGTAGCTCGGACGGGTCGAGTCCGGCGGCCGCCTGCCCGGCGCGGCGGAAGGCCTCCACGCGGTACGTGCTCTCCCGACGACGCTCGAGCAGCCACGAGATGCGCTCGAGTGCGCGAATCGGGTCCACCGGAGCCGACAGCGGGGTCAGGGGCCTCATCGGCGAACAGCCCTTTCAACGCCTGTTGCCCGGCCCGCCAAAGGCGGCCGGGCAACAGATCTCATGTGTGATGACGGTCAGGACTGACCGATCAGTGTGCGGCTTCGAAGGCCTCGATGATGCTCTGCGGGATGCGACCGCGATCACTCAGTTCGTAACCTTCGCGGATGGCCCACTCACGAATCGCCTTGGTGGTCTCCTTGTTGCGTCCGCCCCCGGTCGCAGTCGACGCCGTTGCGGTGCGCTTGGTCACGCGACCGGTCTGGCGGGAGATGTCGAGGTACTTCGACAGCGAATCGCGGAATTGCTGCGCGTGCTTCGACGAAGTGTCGAACTCGTAGTTCTTTCCATCGAGTGACCACCGGACGGTTTCGTACTGATCCAGCACCTTACCGTCGAGATCGTCGATGACCTGAACGATTTCCTTTTTCGCCATGAATTGCTTGTCCCCTCGAATTGTGTCATCCGACCAAGACGGACGTGCAAGGCCCGAAAACCTGCGTCCCCCCGTTTTGATCTATTCCAACAGTGCACAGCTTAGACTCAAACCATGAGTACTTGCTGAGAACCCCCGCCTAGACCATAAATCATTGAATAGCGTTAGGGAAGTCGAGACACGTCCGTTTGTTGACAAGTCGGATCCATGCTGGTCTCGACGGCGGGTTACGCGCAGTGGCGGACCGGTTCGAAGTAGGTGTGGTCTAGCTCGTGGGCACAGCCCCGGTCGTCCGCCGGGACGATTCGTCCGATTCCTCGGGCGACACGCTCACCAACGCTTCGGGCGCCCGATCTGCTGCATAGATGGTTTGGTAACCGTTCGGGGTGATTGCGAATCCTGATTGAGAACGCGATTCGAGACAGAACATACCGACGGTCTCAACGAGACAAGAAAATCGTGATATCGAAATTGTGCGACCGAAGTCGACAATCGAACTGCGATACAGAACGGGATATCGATTGGCGCACGCACCGCGCTGCGGTCCATCCGGTCCCAGGACGGCGTAATCGCGGGCCCAGTCGCAGGCGCCCGAGTCGGACGACGGGCGTTCCGCCGAGGAATCGTCGTCCGCATCCTCATCGATCCGACAGGCGAGGGCCGACGAACCGTTGGTACCGGTCGAGCAATTCACCGCCCGATCCGGCGTCGAGAAATGGAAACCGGACGAGTCCTGCAGCGGCGAATCCTCCGTCACCGAGCCCTGGTGGAAACGCGAGTTGTCGACGCGTGGTGCCACTGCGACGACTCGCCCGATTGTCCAGTCGGGCAGATTCCGCGCCGAGTCCTCGCCGGTGGTCGATGTCGTCGACGAGGACTCGATTTCGGTCACCGTCGACAACTCGTCGGTGGGCGGAATGACGATTCGGGACGGGCCGGAGTCCGACGGCAGGGAGCATCCGGCGAGTGCGACCGAAACGGTCAGAGTCCCGATTGCCGCGGTTGCGCAGATCACGCGCAGGAATCGGCGGTCGCGGGACCGTGATGTGGATTCGGGGCGGGGTCGCCGATTTCCGTACCCTTGCACTGTGCCGACCCCCAAGATCGTCCTGTTCTACGTCTTCGTTCCGCTGCCCGATCCCGAGGCCATCCGGTTGTGGCAGCTGGCGGTGTGCGAGTCGCTCGGGGTCCGGGGCAGGATCATCGTGTCACGCCACGGGATCAACAGCACCGTCGGTGGCGACATCGCCGCGGTCAAACGCTACGTCAGGACGACCCGCGCGTACCCCGGGTTCGCGGGGGCGGACATCAAATGGTCCGACGGCACGGGCCGGGACTTCCCGCGGTTGAGCGTGCGCGTCCGGCCCGAGATCGTGACCTTCGGGGTTCCGGACGAGATCGAGGTCGACGAGAACGGGGTCGTCGGCACCGGAACCCGGCTGAGTCCGGAGCAGGTGCACGAGCTCGTGGACGCCCGCGGCGACGACGTGGTCTTCTTCGACGGGCGCAACGAGATCGAGGCCGAGGTCGGGCGATTCGCCGGCGCGGTCACGACCAAGGCGCGCACCACCCGGGACTTCGTGCCGTTGATCGAGAGCGGCGCGTTCGATCACCTCAAGGACCGGCCGATCGTCACGTACTGCACGGGCGGCGTGCGCTGCGAGGTCCTCAGCACGGTGATGCGGAACCGCGGGTTCGCCGAGGTCTACCAGCTCGACGGTGGCATCGTGCGTTACGGCGAGCGGTACGGCGACGACGGGCTCTGGCAGGGTTCGCTCTACGTCTTCGACGACCGCATGGGCGTGGAGTTCTCCGACCACGCGGAGGTGCTCGGCCGCTGCGTCGAATGCCGTCGTCCGACGAGCAATGTCGCCAATCACCCCGATCGAGACGGCCGCGACCTCGCCGTGATCTGTGCGGACTGTCTGGAACCCGACCGCCGGTGATGAGCGCTGCGAAGACCCCCGATCGCCGCGGTCCGGTTCCGGTCGTCGTGGTGGCCGGGTATCTGGGTTCGGGAAAGACGACACTGCTCAATCATCTGTTGCGGTCTGCCGGGCGCACCGGCACCCGGCTGGGCGTGCTGGTCAACGACTTCGGCAAGGTGAACATCGATGCGCTGCTCGTCTCGGCGCAGGCGGACGGCACGGTGAGCCTCGGGAACGGGTGCATGTGCTGCACCGTCGACGCCGACGGCCTCGCGGACGCGCTCACCTCGCTGGTTCGTCCGAGCGCGGGGATCGACGCCATCGTGATCGAGGCGAGCGGGATCGCCGAACCCAAAGCGCTCATCCGGATGGTGACGTCGGTGGCGGACGCACGACTCCGCTACGGCGGACTGGTCTACGTGGTCGACGCCGCGCATGTCGAGGAGGTGCGCGGTACGCATCCGGAGCTGGACTCGCACGTCGCGATCGCCGACCTCGTGCTCGTCAACAAGGTCGACCTGATCCCGGATGAGTCCCGGCGCGTCGTCGAAGAGCTTGTCGCACAACTCAATGCGACCGCACCGCGGGTGGCGACCCGGAATGCCGCGATCGATCCGGCGCTGCTGTTCGATGTCGTTCAGCGCGACGTCGCGCAGGCTCGGTCCGGCCAGATGGCTTTCGACGAGTTGCTGCTCGACGACGCGGGTCACGCTGACCACGAGCATCTGCACGCTGAATACGAGTCGGTGTCGTTCTCCAGTGACCGGCCGATGGATCCGCGGCGCCTGGCGCGATTTCTCGAACGTCCGCCCAATGGGTGTTTCCGGATCAAGGGAATCGTCCATTTCGTCGTACCGAGGCATCGGCAGCGGTTCGTCGTGCACGGAGTCGGCGGCTTCGTGCGCGTGATGCGCGAATCCTGGGAAGGGCGGCGTCCGGCCACCGAACTCGTCGCGATCGGGCGCGGTCTCGACGAGGCGGCCGTGCGCGCCGAGCTGGAGGCCGCCGTCGCCCGACCGGAGGACGCTGCGGACGAGAACGGCATCCTCGGAATCCTGCGGCACCTGACGGACTGACCCGCGACACGCTCGACACGCCGATCGGAGAGGTCACAGCTCCCTAACGAAATGCCGTTCTCCCAGGACGACCATTTCGGAATCCCGCATTCGTTTGTTTCACTGTTATGTCTGTGACCAGTGTGACCAGTGGTACTCAACGGGAGGGAGTGAGGCAAGTGACCAGCGCCTCGGCGCGTCGCGGCCTCGACAGCGCAATGTTCCGAAAGACGACAGCCCAACGCCTTGCCACGATCGGCTTCGCCATGGTGGCCGCCACGTCGATGGCGGTCGCCTCGAACGTGGTCGCGGCACCCGCCGAAGCGGCCCCCGCCCGCGGGACGGCACTGGCGGGGAAGACGATCTTCCTCGACCCCGGTCACCAGGCCTCGGCCGCCGGTCACGACCTCAGGGCACAGGTGCCGGACGGGCGCGGTGGCAAGAAGGACTGCCAGACCAGCGGTGCGTCCGGTGTGAACGGCGCCAAGGAGCACACGGTCAACTGGCAGATCGGGCAACTCGTGAAGGCCGGCCTCGAGAGCCAGGGGGCTCGTGTGGTCCTGAGCAGGCCGGACGACACCGGGTGGGGCGGTTGTGTGGACGAACGCGCCGCCGCGGCCAGTCGCTCCGGAGCCGCGGTCGCGGTCAGCCTGCATGCCGACTCGACGGCGCGGGGAGCCGACGAGTCCAAGAAGGGCTTCCACATGATCGTGCCGTCGCTGCCGGTCCCGGATGCCACCGTCGACCGCGTGCAGTCCGGCGAGGGACGCAAGGCCTCGACCACGATGCGCGACGCCTTCGTCAAGGCCGGGTTCCCCTCGGCGAACTACGCCGGCGTCCGCGACGGGATCCAGACCCGTCCCGACATCGCCGCGGTGAACCTGACCAAGGTCCCGGCGGTGTTCATCGAGATGGGCAACCTCGCCAACCCCGGTGAGGCCAAGGCGCTTGCCGGCCGGGACGGTCAGGTCAAGTACGCCATGGCGATCACCGACGGAATCCTGAACTACGTCAACGGGAACGCCGCGACCGGAGCGGGCCCGGCGCCGTCGGTGCCGACGGACGACGCCAGCGGACTGTCCTCGGTCATCCCCTTCGTCGAGCAGCTCCTCGCCACCGAGGACCCCGAAGCCGTGGCGCGGCTGCTGATGACCCAGGGCCAGGACGTGTCCGCACAAGTGCTCAAGGCGATGCTGACCATCGTCTACGCGCTCTTCGACGGGAAACTGCCGATCGGCTGACGTCGCCGGCGCGCGGCCCGATCCGGCGTGGGCGATCCGTCGATTGGCTGAGGTCCGCCGCGGCGGACGGCTAACCTCGCGTCATGGGTCTCAAAGAGCTGCTGTTCATGGACACCCCGGTGCCGTCGCTGCGTGGCCGCAAGGTCCTCATCACCGGCGCGGCGAGCGGAATCGGCAGGGCCACCGCCCAGGCCGCCGCCGCCCGGGGCGCCGAACTGGTGCTCACCGACCTGCACGCGGATCAGCTCGACGAGGTCGTCGCGGCCATCACCGCGGCCGACGGAACGGTCCTCTACCACGTGGCCGGGGACGTCTCGGACTTCGACTGGGTGGCCGGGTTCGCCCGCCAGGTCGACGCCGAGGTCGGCGTCATGGACGTGGTGATGAACATCGCCGGGATCTCGGCGTGGGGAACGGTGGAGAATCTCGAACACCGGCACTGGCGGAAGCTGGTCGACGTCAACCTGATGGGGCCGATCCACATCATCGAAAGCTTTGTGCCGCAGATGATCCGACGGGGGCGCGGTGGACACATCGTGAACGTCTCCTCGGCCGCCGGACTGCTGGCGCTGCCCTGGCACGCCGCATACAGCGCCAGCAAGTTCGGGCTGCGGGGCGTGTCGGAGGTTCTTCGATTCGATCTGCGGCGTCACGGGATCGGGGTGTCCCTGGTATGCCCCGGCGGGGTGGACACGCCACTGGTCGACTCCGTGGAGATCGTCGGCATCGACCGCGAGAACCCGCGGGTCAAGGCCGCCATCAACGGATTTCACAAGGTCGCGGTGTCGCCCGACGTGGCGGCGGCGGCGATCCTGACCGGGATTCGCAAGAACCGCTTCATGGTCTACACCTCGTTCGACATCCGGTTCGGGTACTGGTGGGCGCGAAAGTTCGCACTGCCGTATGAGATCGCGATGCGAGTCGCCAACGATCGTTTCGACCGGCTCGCGCGAGTGAGTGCGAAGAGTCTCGAGGCGACGGCGACCGACGAGCATTCCTCCCGGTGAGTCCCGCCTTCACCAAGACGCTGCGCCAGAGCGGCCCGCGGGGCGGTCATCCTGACTTCTTCGCGGCCGAAGCCGCCGGGTTGCGCTGGCTGTCGGCGTCGGGAGCGCCTGTCGTACAGGTGATCTCGGTGAGCGAAGACGCCATCGAACTCGAACGTCTCGAACGCGGTCGGCCATCGCCCGGAGCGGCACGGGAGTTCGGGGTCGCGCTCGCTCGGATGCACGACGGGGGCGCCCCGCAGTTCGGTTCCCCGCCTGCTGACGCGGACGGAACACCGTTCTCCGGTCAGCTGTTCATCGGTCGCCGAGAGTTGAGCTCGGTCGAATACCGGTCGTGGGGTGAGTTCTATGTCCGGGAACGGGTGGAACCGTATCTGGCCCCGGCACGCGCGGCCGGGAACCTCACGACCGAGGACGAGGACGCGGTCCGCGACGCATGTGCCCTGATCGCGGACGGCGTGTTCGACGACGACGAGGGGCCGGCACGCATCCACGGCGACCTCTGGAACGGGAATGTGATGTGGACTCCGCGGGGCGTGGTGATGATCGACCCGGCTGCGCACGGCGGTCATCGGGAGACCGATCTGGCGATGCTCGCATTGTTCGGGTGCCCGCACCTCGATGCGGTCCTCGACGGCTATCGAGACGCGCACCCGCTCGTCCCCGGCTGGCAGGAGCGCGTCGACGTCCACCAACTGCATCCGCTCGCCGTGCACGCGGCCGGCCACGGACCCGGATACGGCTCGTCGCTGGGCCGCGCGGCGCGGGCGTCCGCCGCGCTCGCCCGCGGCTGACACACGCCATAATCGTCGGCGTGACTCACAACGCGCTGCCCCGACCCGGTGTCCTCGTCGTCTCGGCGACGCGGGCCGAGGCCAGACATGTGCCGCCCGGGATGCGGGTGCTCGTGACGGGCATCGGCAAGGTGCGCGCGACGATGGCGCTGAGCCGGGAACTCGCCGGCGGGGCGCCGGTCTCCGAGGTCATCAACATCGGTACCGCGGGGGCCCTGCGCGACGGTGTGAGCGGCGACGCCGAGTTGGGTCTGTTCCTCCCGTCGGCCGTGCTCGAGCACGACATCAGCAGCACCGAACTACGGGCGATGGGTTACGAGATGACCGACCGCTGGGAGCTACCCGGCGGCGACGGAACGGTGTTGGCGTCCGGGGACACCTTCGTCGCGGATCCGGTTCGTCGGCGCGAACTCGCCCAGCATGCCCACCTCGTCGACATGGAGGGATGCGCGGTCGCCCACGTGAGTGCTGAGTTCGGCGTGCCCTGCCGCCTGATCAAGGCGGTCACCGACAACGCGGACGAGGGTGCGATGGAGTGGCCCGCGCTCGTGGACGCCGCAGCGCGTCGGCTGGGGCGTTGGCTGGAACGCAACGTCGCGAGCTGAGGCTCAGGACCGCGTGTCGGCGACTCCGGCCGGGGGGATGTCGGTTGCCGACTCGTACGTCGGGATGTCCGGGCGTCGCGGCGCGGGCGTGGCGTCCGACGGCGTGAGGTCGGGGGCCGCGAGGTCGGCGACCGTCGGTCGCCGTGCGCCCGTTGCGGTACGAGAACCCTTCGTCGCCGAGCGGGACGTCGCGGACGGCCGGTCCGGAGCGCCGGTCGAACGCGGTTTCGCCCGCGATCCCGGCGCGGCCTTGGTCGAGGAGGACTGCGCTGCCGATCGGTTCTTCTCGGGAGACGCCGACGGGGGCTCGGTGGCGGTTCCGGACGAACCGGCTCCCTTGGCGCGACGATGCGTTGCCGCGCGGCCCGAGGGCCGGTCGGCGTCGCCGCTCCCGGCCGCGGACCTGCTCGGGGGCGTCCGGCCCGCCTTGTCGCGACTCGGGGCCCGGCGTTTCGCCGGCTCGGCGGCCTCGCGGGTCAGGAACCATCGGGCGAGCACGATCCCCAGGGTCACGAGGAACGTCGTCAACATCCAGGGGAAGTCCGCCGCGATGGGGAGCAGGACATTGAAGACGAGGCTCTTCAGCCCCGACGACGCCTGCTCGGAATTGAGGCCGTACAGCGTGACGATGCTGACGAAGAAGGCGATGAGCGGGGGCTGCGCGGCGGCGGTGAACAGGGCACGACGACGCACCGCCAGCGCGGCGATCACACATCCGACGAGGTAGCAGAACTTGTAGATCGACCCCAGCGAATCGTTGCTGCCGGCGTCGATGGCCGCACCGAGGCCCGTGATCCCGGTGGCCAGGAGAACGGCGCCCCACCACGGCACACCGCGGACCGCGGGCAGTACCGACTGCTGGTCCAGTGGTACCGCGGTTTGGAGACGTTGCGGGGAAGGCACATGGTCACGGTACCGGGTCCTCGACAGAAATCGTTTCACCCCCGGACCGGGGCGTCGATGCCGCCTCCGGCGCCGTCCCAGGCCGGGCGGTCGGCCCCGCCGGGCGGCAGGTGTCGTGGATCACCGGTGGTCGTGGGGCGTCCGGGACATCGCCCAGCGCGTCGAGCTCGGCCAGCCGGCGTGCGGTGACGCCGAGGCGACTGTCCACCGAACCGATCGTCGAGTTGTAGGCGTCGACCGTGCGCTGCAGCGACGTGCCGAGGGTGCCGAGGTGAGTGAGCACCCCGGTGAGCCGCTGATGGAGCTGCAGACCGAGATCATGGATGACCGCGGCGTCGCGAGCCATCGCATCGTGACGCCATCCCAGTGCGACGGTCCGTAGCAATGCGATGAGGGTGGTCGGGGTGGCGATGACGACGTTGCGTGCGAAGCCGAACTCGAGGAGATCGGGGTCGGTGCGGGCGGCGGCTTCCAGGACGACGTCGCCGGGCACGAACAGCACCACCATCTCCGGTGTGTTGTCGAAGGCGGACCAGTAGGACTTCGCAGACAGTCGTGCGATGTGCGCGCGCAGGGCGCGAGCATGTTCGCGGATGAGTTTGTCGCGAACGGACGTGTCGGTGGCCTCGGCCGCCCGCAGGTAGGCGTCGAGGGGCACCTTGGCGTCCACGACGATGTCGCGGCCGCCGGCGAGGTGGACGACGAGGTCCGGCCGCAGCGTCGTGGCACCCCGGCCGTTTCCCGAACCGTTCGGATCGGAGGGGTCGGTGACCGACACCTGGGTGCTGAAGTCGCAGTGCTTGGTCATGCCGGCGAGCTCGACCACGCGCTCGAGCTGGACCTCACCCCATCGGCCGCGGGCGTGGGGGCTGTGCAACGCGTTGGCGAGCTGGCGGGTCTGGTCGTTGAGCGCGATCGACGCCGAGTGGATCCCGCGCACCTGCTCGGTCAGTCCGGCGTACGCGCCGATCCGGTTGTTCTCGACCCGGCGCAGTTCGTCGGCGAGCTGGGCGAGGTTGGCGCGCAACGGCTCGACGATGTGCGCAACCGAACTGCCGATCGCCGACGACTGCCGGCGTGCCGCGTCCTCGGTGGCCCACGACAACGAGGACGCGACGTCGTCGCGGGCGGCGCGCAGCATCTCCACCTCGGCGCGAGCCGCCGCCACGGTCGCGGCACTGCGAGCGGCGTGCGCCCACCAGCCCAGGGCGATCCCCAGGGCGAGGCCGACGACGAACGAGAGGGCGGCAGCAGTCATGTCGTCGATGGTGTCGGACACCCCCGACAAGTTCGGCCGGACCGCGGGCGACGGGCACTATCGGTCGTCGGAACCGCTCCGCTCGTCCGGGCCGCTCCGCGCGCCGGCCTCGAAGTCGAGCAGCCACTGCTTGGTGGGCAGGCCGTAGCGGAAACCGCCGAGGCTTCCGTCGCTGCGCTTCACCCGGTGGCAGGGCACGAACAGGGCAGCCGCGTTGCGCGCGCAGGCGGCTGCCGCGGCCCGGACCGCCGCCGGCTGACCGGCCAGTTCGGCGAAGCGGGTGTAGGTGACGGGGTTCCCGGCCTCGACCAGGCGCAGGGCGTCCCAGGCCGGACCGAGGAAGGTCCCGCCGGAACGTTGGACGACCGGAATCCGCGACGGCGCGGCGAGATCGCCGTCGTAGTACGCCGACACGGCGTCGGTGATGGTGCCGAGCGCGGCGGACGGCTGGATCGATTCCGGTCGTAGCGCGCGGTGGACGAGCGCCGTCAGGTAGGCGGGATCGTCGGTCCACCCCGACGCCAGGACCCGGTGGTCGGGATCGGCGACGACGGTGAACGCCCCGTTGGGAGTGGTGACGGTGGCGTAGCCGCCGACTGTCGTTGTGTGGCCGATGGATTGGGCACTCCCCGGTTCAGGGGTGTCGGGCCCGGAGGTGGCGGGGGTGGTGGCCGGTGCGGACATTGTCGCTCCTTGCGGATCGCTGGGATGTGATCGGAGAAGGGATCGCTACGAGATGCCGGTCATCGGAGTCTGCTCACCGCTCGTCACACGGCCTGTCCGGCGGCGTCGAGTCGGTGTCGCCACAGGTGCATGGTCGCGTACGAGCGCCACGGCGCCCAGTGCCGCGTGTCCCGCAGATCGATCCCGAGGTCGGCGGCAGCCCGGACGACCACGAGGTCGTTCGTGAGCAGGACGTCGGGATCGCCGGTGACTCGCATCGTGACGATGTCGGCGGTCCAGGGGCCGATGCCGGGCAACTCGAGAAGCTGGGCACGAAGATCAGACGCATCGACCCCCACATGCGGTTCCACCCGACCTTCGGCGAGTGCCGCCGCGACGTCGATCACGGCATCGATCCGCCGCCGCGGGCCGCGGAGGACCTCGTGTCCACGGGCGGCGATGACACCCGGCGTCGGGAAGGACTTCGACGCCGGACCGTCGACTGTCGTCGCCGTCTCGGACGGGGTGGCGAAGGCGTCGCCGACCGGTTCGCCGAGGGCCTCGACGAGCCGGTTCACCTGGTTGCGCGCGGCGGCGAGACTCACCTGCTGACCGAGCATGGTCCGGATGATCGTCTCGGCCGGGTCGAGGCTGCCGGGCGCACGGAGGCCCGGCGCCTGGCGCAGCAGCCGCTGCATCGTGGCGTCGGCGGCCAGTGCGTCCTCGGCCGCGGTGATGTCGGCGTCGAGGTCGAGCAGACGCCGGATCCGGTTGACCGCGACCCCCACGTCACGCATGTCCAGTCCGTGAAGGGCGACGACGGCGTGGTCGTCCTGCGGCTCCACCTCCGCCGACGCCGTTCGGTGGGGTAGGGCGAGGACCCGGCGGTAACGCCAGCCGTGCGGACTGTCCGGGGCGTCGACGACGGATTCGACCCCGGCCACGGCGTGCGCGTCCAGGAACCAGCGCATCCATGGCCAGCGATAGGGCGCGCGGAACGGCAGGCGCAGGGTGACGCTTCCCGGGGCGGAATCGGTGCCGATCGCATCCTTCCTGCGGCTGTGCAGGCGTCGAAGCTCGGTGGGGGTGAGTCCGAAAACGGCGCGGACGGTGTCGTTGAACTGGCGCACGCTGGCGAATCCGGCGGCGAACGCGACGTCGGTCATCGGCATCGTCGTGCACTGGATGAGCACGCGGGCGTTGGTGGCGCGAATTGCTCGGGCGAGCGCGAGCGGCCCGGCTCCGAGATGCCGGGTCAGCACGCGGGTGAGGTGCCGGGGTGAATACCTCAGACGCGCCGCGAGTCCGTCGACCCCTTCGCGCTCGACGACGCCGTCGGCGATGAGCCGCATCGCGCGAGCCGCCATGTCGGCGTTGATGTTCCACAGCGGGGACCCCGGAACGGCGTCGGGTGCGCAGCGTCGGCAAGCACGGAAACCCTGCTGCTGGGCGGCCGCCGCGGTGAGGACGAACGCCACGTTGGCGGGCCGGGGGGTCTGTGCCGGACACGACGGACGGCAGTAGATGCCGGTGGTGCGGACCGTCACGAAGAACTGACCGTCGAAGCGGGCGTCGCGGGCCTGCACTGCGCGATAACACCGGTCGAAGTCCGGCGCGAAACCCCCGGTGTCGGGTTCTGTTGCGGTGCCTGTGCTCACCCGTCCACTGTGTCATCCGTCGACGTCCCGGTCTGGCGGGAATCGGACATCGCGACGGCATCCCACTGAGCGGACGAAAAGTGTGATCTGGGTTACATGTCTGTGGCAGCATGGCGCCATGACCACCCGGTTCGATGGCCGCCGCAGAAGTCGGCACGACGACCAGTCCCTGTCCGGACTCCCCGCGTGGGGGCTGGAGATGATGATGGGCCTCTACGGCCCGGAGACGATCAGGCGTGCCTGCGCCGAGGAAACCGAGCTCGGCATCACGGCGCGGACCGAGCGGGTCGCCCCGGCCGCCGGATGCGCTCCGTCGTCGGCCGAGCCCCCGCCGCGATCGGACGCCGGGCCAGCCGGGCGCGACGACACCCCGGTCGTCTTCAACCAGGTCGACGCTGAACTCGAGGCCATCAACTCGCTGGTTCGCTACCTCGGACGGAAATTCCGCCGCCGCTGATCATGTCGTCGGACGGACCACATGTTCGTACGACCGTCGCCGCGTCGATGTCGCATTGTCATGCCGATGTGTGAGGATCCTCGGGTGACCGACAGCTCGGACGATCAGCGCGCGGACGACTCGTCCGCCGACGCAAGACCAGACACCACCAAGGTCGGTGCCGACGCCGTCCTCGGCGGCGATGCGGTGCTCGGCGGCGGTGAGAAGACGTATCCGACCCGGCTCCAGGTGATGATGACCGGCCTGCGGTCGTGCGCGACGGTCGGCGCGCAGATCGTGTTGGTGGCCGCCGCGCTGTGGGTGCTGTTCTGGTTGCTCGGCAAGTTCTGGGTGATCCTGTTGCCGGTCCTCCTGGCCATCATCGCGTGCACGATCCTGTGGCCGCCGGTGCGGTGGATGCGCAACAAGGGCGTGCCGGCCGCCGCGGCGTCGTTCCTGATGATGCTCATCGGACTGGGTGTGTTCGCCGGTGTGATCGGGCTGATCGTCCCGTCGGTCGTCGACCAGGCGCCCGAACTGGCGAGCCGTGCGACCGATGGTGTGGAGCGTCTGCAGGACTGGGTGCAGGGTCCGCCGCTGAACGTCGACGACCAGCAGCTCGACAACATGGTCAGCACCATCACCGACCGACTGCAGTCGAGCGCGTCGACCATCGCGGCCGGTGTGTTCAGCGGCGTCGGAACGGCGACGTCGCTGCTGATCACGATGTTCACCTCGCTCGTGCTCGTGTTCTTCTTCCTCAAGGACGGTCCGAAGTTCGTGCCGTGGCTCGACCGCACCGTCGGCAAGCCCTCGGGCAACCACCTCGGTGAGGTGCTGACCCGCATGTGGAACAGCCTCGGCGGCTTCATCCGCACACAGGCGATCGTGAGTTTCGTCGACGCCGCGCTGATCGGTCTCGGTCTGTTCATCCTGGGCGTCCCGTTGGCGTCTGTGCTGGTGGTCATCACCTTCCTCGGCGGATTCATCCCGATCGTGGGTGCCTTCGTCGCCGGCGCGCTCGCGGTGTTGATCGCACTCGTGTCCAACGGTCTGACCACGGCCCTGATCGTGCTGGGCATCATCCTCGCGGTGCAGCAACTCGAGGGGAACGTGCTCCAGCCGTGGTTGCAGTCGAAGTCGATGGATCTGCACGCGGTGATCGTGCTGCTGTCGGTGACCTTGGGCGGCACGTTGTTCGGCATCACCGGCGCGTTCCTCGCGGTTCCCGCCGTGGCCTCGCTCGCCGTGGTGCTCCGCTACCTGAACGAGCAGATCGCCGAGCGGGCCGGCGAGTCGTTGCCACCCGCGAACACACCGGTGACGACCCAGGTCGGTGTTCCGAACGATGACCCGCCGAAGGATCCCCCGAACCCGGTGAAGGGGTTGCTCGACCGGGACTGACTCCTCGGACCGACGCCCCGCCGGGCGTCGCGCTGCCTGCCGATAGACTGGGCGCCCGTGAGTCTCACCCTGGGAATCGTCGGTCTGCCCAACGTCGGTAAGTCGACCCTGTTCAATGCCCTGACCCGTAACGACGTCCTCGCGGCGAACTACCCGTTCGCGACGATCGAGCCGAACGTCGGCGTGGTCGAACTGCCGGACAGCCGCCTGGGCCGCCTCGCAGAGATCTTCGGCAGCGAGCGGATCCTGCCCGCCACCGTGTCCTTCGTCGACATCGCCGGCATCGTGAAGGGTGCGTCGGAAGGTGAGGGCATGGGCAACCAGTTCCTCGCCAACATCCGCGAAGCCGACGCCATCTGCCAGGTGGTCCGGGTCTTCGACGACGGTGACGTCGTCCACGTCGACGGTCGCGTCGATCCCTTCGCCGACATCGAGGTCATCGAGACTGAGCTGATCCTGGCCGACATGCAGACGCTCGAGAAGGCCATCCCGCGTCTGGAGAAAGACGCGCGCAAGAACAAGGACCTGGCCGAGACCCTCGCTGCCGCCAAAAAGGCGCAGGAGATCCTCGACACCGGCAAAACACTGTTCTCGCAGAAGGATTCGTTCGACCTGGCGTCGGTGCGCGAGCTGCACCTGATGACCGCGAAGCCGTTCCTCTATGTCTTCAACTCCGACGAGGGTGTGCTCACCGACGACGCCCGTAAGGCGGAGCTGCGCGCCGCCGTCGCACCCGCCGACGCTGTGTTCCTCGACGCCAAGGTCGAGAGCGAACTCCTCGAACTCGACGAGGAGGACGCCCAGGAGCTGCTCGACTCGATCGGGCAGGACGAGCCGGGCCTGACCTCGTTGGCGCGCGCCGGTTTTCACACCTTGGGCCTGCAGACCTACCTCACGGCCGGCCCCAAGGAATCCCGTGCCTGGACCATCCACCAGGGCGACACCGCGCCCAAGGCGGCCGGTGTCATCCACACCGACTTCGAAAAGGGCTTCATCAAGGCCGAGATCGTCTCGTTCGACGACCTCGACGCCGCCGGCTCGATGGCCGCGGCCAAGTCCGCCGGCAAGGTGCGCATGGAGGGCAAGGACTACGTCATGAAAGACGGTGACGTCGTCGAGTTCCGGTTCAACGTCTAGACAAGCGATGACGTCCGTGCCGCCGAACGAGGAGCTCTACCTCGCGGGCGGTTGCCTGTGGGGTGTGCAGGCATTCGTCGCGACGCTGCCGGGTGTGACCTTCACCGAGGCCGGCCGGGCCAACGGCACGAGCCATACCCTCGACGGTGAGTACGACGGCTACGCCGAATGCGTGCGGACCCGGTTCGATCCGGCTGTCGTGAGCGTCGACCAGTTGGTCTCGCACCTCTTCGAGATCATCGATCCGTACAGCGTGAACCGACAGGGGCCCGACGTCGGCGAGAAGTACCGCACCGGTGTGTATTCCGACCGGCCGGAGCACCTCGACCAGGCTCGAGCGTTCATCGGTGCTCGGGACGACGCGGATCGCATCGCCGTCGAGGTGCTCCCGCTGTTGAACTATGTGCGCAGCGCCGACGAGCACCAGGATCGGCTCGCACGGTATCCAGAGAGCGCGTGCCACCTTCCGCAGGAGCTGCTGACCAAGTACCGCGGCTGACGTTCAGCAATGGGTATCGCTCAGCGATGCCAATTGCTGAACCCTCCGCGCCGAGTGCCCGACGATCCCCGGCCGGCCGTGCACGGTCTCGCGACACGCTCATGGCCGTCGCCCATCGTTGCTAGCGTGACCTCCATGCCCATCACACTCGAGAACGTCGCCATCGCCGTGCGTGACCTCGACGCCGCGATCGCCTTCTTCACCGACCTCGGTCTCGACGTCATCGGCCGGGACACGGTCCGCGGGGAGTGGGCCGACACGGCGGTCGGGCTCGACGGCAACCACGTGGAGATGGCGATGCTGCAGACCCCCGACGGTCACGGGCGGCTCGAACTCTTCGAGTACATCCATCCCGAGGCCATCGAGACGCCACCCACGCAGCCCAACGACATCGGGATGCACCGGGTGGCGTTCTCGGTCGACGACATCGACGAGGCCCTCCAGGTGGCGGCACGGCACGGGTGCCATCCCGTGCGCGGCGTCGCCACCTACGAGGACGTGTACAAACTGACCTACGTGCGCGGGCCCAGCGATATCCTCGTCATGCTCGCCCAACGACTCTCGCCAGGCTGATCCGACGCAGCTCGGGTCACGGGTTCTGGCCGAAGGGGTTGCCGCCGAACGGCAACGGGGAACCGCCCGATCCGCTGCCGGACTCCGGCACCGTCGTCTCCTGCTCGTCGACGGCACTGCCCAGCTTCACCTGGACCGTCCGGGCACCCGAACCGGAACCGATGGTCACCGGCACGGTCTCACCCGGCTCGTGGGTGAGGATCTGCGCCATGAGGTCGGCGTAGTCGGAGACGGTGGTGTCACCGACCTTGGTGATGACGTCGCCCTGCCGGATACCGGCGTCTGCCGCGGGCCCGCCACGCTGCACCGACGAAACGGTCGCGCCCTCGGTCCGGTCGCCGGCCGACAGTGAACCCGACACTCCCATCACGGGTTTGGTGGCCTGACCGTCCTGCAACAGTTGATTGGCGATGCGCTTGGCGGTGTTGATCGGGATCGCGAAACCCAACCCGAAGGACTGCGGTCCACCGGACGCGGCCTGGCCGGTGTCCACCGCCGAATTGACCGCGATCACCTGCCCCTGCAGATTCACCAGTGGCCCACCGGAATTGCCGGGGTTGATGGGGGTGTCGGTCTGCAGACCGTTGTACACGGTGAGCGACGAACCACTGGTGTCGCCGGCGGTCACCGTCCGCGACAGCGCGCTGACGATGCCGGACGTCACCGTGTTGGTCAGGCTGTCCGGGCTGCCGACGGCGACCACCTGCTGGCCGACCTTCAGCGCATCCGAATCACCGAGTGCCGCCGGGGTCAATCCCGACGCACCCTCGAGCTTGATGACCGCGAGATCGTACGACGGGGCGTTCCCGGTGACGGTGGCGTTGTGCTGATGCCCGTCGCCGGTGGTGACGACGATCGTGCTGCCGGAGCCGGCCCCGGCGACGACGTGGTGGTTCGTCAGGACGTAACCGTCGGGGGAGAGGACGATACCGCTGCCCACCGCCGTGCCGTTCGCGGTCTGGACCTTGATGTCGGCCGTCGACTTCGACGCCACGCTCGCGGCATACGTCACCGAACCGGGTTGCGCGTCGGCGGCGTTGGCCGCGGCGGCCGGTTGCGAGTTGAGGATCGGTACCGACGCGGCGTCGTGCCCGAGCAGCGAACTGCCTCCCATGCCGACGGCGCCGCCGAGCAGTCCCGCGAGGAGCGCGGTGACGATGATCGGCTTCGTCACGCCGGCCCGCTGCCGCGCGACCGGAGGAGGCGGCGGGGGTGAGACGAATGGCGGCGGGGTGGCCTGCGGGTTCATCGCCCAGGGCCCGGGCGGCGGCACCGGTCCGCGCGGCGGCGCAAAGGGTTCGGTGATCGGGTCGTGGTCGTCGTCGGGCATGGGGGTCTGGGGCGTGTTCACGGCACCACGATGCCTGCGCCTCATGTGAACAGGGCTACGGAAATCCTGCGGATTTGCTGACAAGCTCGACGCGGACTCTCAGGTGTCTCTGACCTGTCCACTGCGGATTTCCCGCGCCACGAGATATCAGTGTCGACCGAATGTGGTTCCGCGGTAATGTGACCCGCCGACCACCCGCATCCGACTCAACCCTCGAGGACAGTGACATTTCCATCGACCACGCGATCATCGCGGATCTCGACGATGCCGCCGGCACTCTCGCCGCCGCTTTCGACGCCTATCCCTGGACTCGATGGTCCATTCCCGAGGACGGCTATCGGGAACGGTTGCACCGACTACAACGGATGTATCTGGGATACGCCTTCGACCACGGTGTCGTGCTGGTCACCACGGACCGGTGCGGCGTGATCGCCCTGCTGCCCCCGGATGTGCCGGAGCCGGATGGACAGTTTCAGGCCGAAGCGGCCGCCCTGCACGGCGATCGGCTGGCCGCGGTCGCCCGGGCCGAGACCCCTGCGCACCCGGCAGGCGCATGGAACCTGGCGACACTCGGAGTCCACCCGGACCGCCAGGGCAAGGGGCTGGGAAGCGCGCTGGTCCGCGCCGGACTCGCCGCGGTCGACGACAGGACTCCTCCTCCGGAGGCGTGCGTCGCGCTCGAGACCTCCGACGATCGCAATGTGATGATCTACGGACGTCGCGGGTTCGTCGTCACCGCAACGACTCCGGTCGACACGGGCCTCGTCGTCCATTCGATGCTCCGCGATCCGGATGGCGGCGGGTTGTCGGCGACCGTGTGAGGACACTGCTAGCGTTTCGGCCGATGGCAGACTTCGAGTTGACCGATGACGACTTGCGGGTCGTCGTGCGTTGTGCGACCGAGTGGGCCGAAGAAGTGCTGCCGGTCTTCGAGCGAACGCGGCCCGACGACCCGCGTCCCCGCGCGGCCATCGAGGCGGCCCGGGAATTCGCCGCCGGCGCACGCAGATCGACGCGACAGCGGACGGCGGCCTTCGCAGCGCATCGGGCCGCGAAGGACGCGCAGTCGGAGACCGCTCGACTGGCCGCCCAAGCCGCGGGCGACGCAGCGGCGGCGGCATATCTGCATCCGATCGCGAAAGCGCACCAGGTCGGTCACATCCTGCGGGCCGCGGTGAACCGGGTATACATCGCCGAACTCGACAGCGGCGGAGACCCGACGGTGGGGAACGAGATGATCGCGGCCGTGTGCAACCGGACACCACCCGAGCTCATCGATGTGCTGTGTCGGTACCCGGAACCGGGGGTCGGCGCATCGCGGGCGGCCCGCCTGATGGCCGAACTCGACAGCCGGTTGCGGGCGTCGGGCAGACGGACGACTGGGACGCCCGACTGAGACGAATGGCCGCTCGGTCACGTCAAATCCCCTGTGCAGGAACGGTTTTGTTGATCATTCGCCTGACAAACGACATGTCGCATGACATTGTGTTGCCTGGCCGATGCGCGCAGTCGGGCTCAACGGCCATCCAGTTGGCACATGTCGAAAGGTCTCCAGTGTCCTCGTCTGAACTCGGTCTCACCATGTTGTTCGCCTTCATCGGTCCGCTCCTGGCGCTCTACGCCAACGGCAGCTAGGGGTACGACCTTCCGGGTGAAAGTGCACATCGTGCGCCGTTCGTCGTCGATACTGCATCGGTGACTCCTTCCAGACGAACCGTGCTCGCCGCGGCCATCGTGGTCCTGCTCGCGGTGGCCGGGCTTCTCGTCCCGACGCCGGCGAGCAGTGCCGCCGCGCCCTCGGGTTGGCGGTACACGATGGTCGCGTTCAGCAATGCGAGTGCGCGCGACATGGACGTGTACGAGTCCTCAGACGGCCTCGAGTACACCCTGGTGCGCAGGTCCGCGTACCGGCCGCCGACGGGGTACGTCCGCGATGCGAGCATCTTCCGGCACACCGACGGCTGGTATTACGTGACGTACACGACCGCCGACGGGGCGAGTATCGGGTTCGCCCGCAGCCGCGACCGCGTGAACTGGAACTTCCTGTACAACTGGCCGGTGCCGCTGTGCTGTGCGTTCCTGCCGGGGACCGGTGACGGCAAGGGATTCGGCTCGAGCGGATCAGGTTCGTCCGGCTCGTCCGGGTCGGCGGGTTCGAGTGACGGTCCGTCGTTGTCGCCGTTCACGACCAAGGCCTGGGCGCCCGAATGGTTCGTGGAGGGTGGCCGGGTCAACGTGATCCTGTCGATGTAGACCGGTGGTGGTTTCGTCCCGTACGTGATGACGGCGCTCGATCCCGGGCTGCGGATGTGGAGTCCGCCCGTGCCGCTGTTGAGCATCGGCGCCGACCACATCGACACCACGGTCATCAAGGTCGGGCCGACCTATCATGCATTCACCAAGAACGAGACGCGAAAGTTCATCGAGCACGCGGTCTCGGGCTCGCTGTTCGGGCCCTACCGGTTCGTGCCGCCGGGCAACTGGGGTCGTCTCGTCGAGGGTCCCGCCGTCGTCCAGCTACCGAACGGCGCCTGGCGGATGTACCTCGACGCCTACCGGAACGGCCGATACCTCGACTCCGACAGCACCGATGGGATGCGCACCTGGTCGCCGGTGAAACAGATCCCGGGCATCTCCGGGACGGTCCGCCACGTGGGCGTGATGCGCGAGCGCGCCTGACGGCGACGGGTCCGCACGCACCGCTTTGCAGGCGGGGTATGGCGCTAAGCGCGATTCGCGTCCCGCTCAACAGGATCGAAGGGAATATTGCCCTTCGATCCTGCTCACGGGGATGGAATTTTCCCCCGGCCGGCCGCCGGCTGAGGTGCGAGCGAAGCGAGCAGGGGGTTATGCGTTTCATTCGAATTAGTGGAGGGCCAGGTCTCAGCCGACGGTGATGGCGTCGAGGCGCTGTCGGATGAAGTCCCCGGACACCACCGGTTCGAGTCCGGCGCGGCGGCCCACGGGTGGGGCGACGGGGGAGACGAGGGCGTCGTGATCGAGTTCGTAGAAGAAGATCAGCGAGACGAGATCCTCGGCGGGTGCGTCGGGTTGCGGTGGCAGGACGCGGTGCCGGCCCGCGGGCCAGCGCCCGGCCGACCAGTACTCGAGGATGTCCCCGATGTTGACGGTCAGGGCGTCGGGGTTCCACGGTGCGTCGGCCCACCCCGATTGCTCGCTGTAGACCTGTAATCCGCCGGCGCCGGGTTCGCGGTCGAGGATGGTGACGGTGCCGAAGTCGGTGTGCGGTCCGATGCGGAACTGGCCGGGTTCGGGGGTTCCGACGTCGTGCAGCGGCGGGTAGTGGTTGATGTTGGACGACCACGTCGGCTTCGACGCGAGGTCGCGGAACGGATTGTCCGAGCCGACGAGGCCGAGTGCGGCGGCCATCAGCGCCAGCAGGTCGTCGGACAGCCGCCGCATCTGAGACGTCCACGCGGTGAACAGTTCTCGGAGTTCGGGCGTTTCCGTCGGCCACACGTCGGGGGCGAACCAGTACCCGTCGATCTCGGGTATGCCCACCGGCGTCTGCGCACCGGAGGTGAACGATTCCTTCAGGTCCGGCGGGGTCTCGGTGCCCTCGGCGAAACCGTTGGCCTCCTTGCCGGGACCGATCCAACCGCGGCCGCCGACACCGGCGGAGTACCGGCTCTTGACGTCGGCCGGGAGCGCGAAGAACCGACGGGCCGCCGCGCGAAGGGAGCTCGGCAACTCGGGATCGAGTCCGTGCCCCGTGACGAGCAGGAACCCGGCCTGCTGCAGGGATTCATCGACAGCGGCGCAGACCCGTTGCGCGGCAGCACCTCCGGACTGCCACTCCCGAAAGTCGACGGTGAGTACCGGGCTGTCGGTCATGACATCTCCACGTTCTCGTCGGCCGGGGCGACCCCGATGTCCTCGTTCCACACCGCGGGATTGGCCGCGATGTACGACGACATCATCTCTGCGCACCGCTCGTCGTCGAGCACGATGACCTCGACGCCGTGCTCACGCAACCAGTCCTCTCCGCCGTGGAACGAGGTGTGTTCGCCGATGACGACCGTGCCGATGCCGAACTGGCGGATGAGGCCGGAGCAGTACCAGCACGGCGACAGGGTCGTCACCATGATCGTCGGCCCGTAATCCCGTTGCCGCCCCGCGGCGCGGAATGCATCGGTCTCGCCGTGCGCCGACGGATCGTCGGCCTGCACGCGCCGATTGTGGCCCGCGCCGAGCAGCGTGCCGTCGGCCGCGAAGAGGGCCGCGCCGATCGGGATGCCGCCCTCGTCGAGGCTCGTCCATGCCTCCCGGTAGGCGACGTCGAGCATCCCGGACACGTCGAGACCGGCATGGCCGGGCAGCGAGATCGTCATGCTTCGAGAGTGCCGGGTGGCTCCGACGGTGACAACTGACAGATCGTCGTACTGCGGCCGAGGCCGCCGGTGCATATTGTCTTCGTCCATGACGCTCGATCGACCCCCGACGGATACCGCCACCCCGACGCTTCGGGAGATCCTCGACGACCACCTGGCGGTCGCCGAGCCGCGGGTTCTGAGCGGCCACGAACGTCTCGACGCACCCGTGCGGTGGGTGCATTCGAGCGAGATCTACGAGATCGGGCCGCTGCTCACCGGCGGCGAGTTGCTGCTCACGACGGGGCTCGGTCTGCGCGGACTCGATGCCGGCACCCGCAAGCACTATGTGCAGGACCTGTCGCAGCGCGGGGTCGCGGCGGTCGCGATCGAAGTGGGTCGGACGTTCGAGGCGGTACCCGAGGAGATGGTGCGGGCGGGATCGGCGGTCCGGCTGCCGATCATCGAACTCCGGGCGGTGGTCCCCTTCATTGACGTGTGCCGAGCGGTCAACACCGCGATCGCCGCCCGCGAGGTCGACGAGTTACGAGTCCGCTCGACTCTCGTGGAGTCACTCCACGACGACCTGGCGGCCGGTGCCGGGGTCGCGCCCATGCTCGGCCATGTGGCCGAAACCCTGCATGCGCCTGTCGTTCTCGTGTCCACATCCGGGGCGCTGCTGTCCGCGCACGGCGTCGACGACGACTCGGCGGCGTGGCGGGTCGTCGACCGGGCCGTATCGGACGCCACGGTCCACAGCAAGGGACGTCCGATCGCCCGGCTGATCGTGGGCGAGCGCACCGACGACGGCCCGGTCCCGTTCGCGCAGAGTCTGTTGCGTGCGGCCGCCGGTCCGGTGGCGGTCGGCCTGACCCGGACCGGGGTCCGGGGTTCGGCCCTGGCCGCGCGGCTCGTCGAAGACCTGGTCGACGCCGGACCGATGCGACCCGCGGATCTGCGGGCACGCCTGGCCGCCGCGGGGGTGTCCGTGGGGGCGCCCACCGTGGTGGTGCCCCTTGCGGCGGAGGCCCCCGACCCGCGGATGGCCGATGCCGCGGTCGCCGGCGCCGAGCTGGATTCGGTGGCACGCAGCATCGTCGACGCCACGGTCTACGCACTGGCCGCGGTGCCGGCCGGGGGAGGAGAGGGCGCCACCGACCCGGTCGACCGGGTGGCGTCCTCGTTGACACGGCAGGGCAACCGAATCGGACGCACCACGGTCGTCGTCGGAAACCCCTGTGTCATCGACGATGTCGGGCCCGGCGCCGATGTGGCGTCCGCCCTCTCCGCCTCACTGCGTCGATGCGGGCGACAACTTGGGCTCGCGGCGTCCACCGCCGCGGGTCTCGAGGCGGGACGACGGGTGTTCACCTCGCGCGAACTCCTCGTCGACGAGGCGATCGGTGCGCTGGATCCCGCTCTTCGGACGGAGCTGCGGTCCCTGGTGGAACCACTCGTCGCGGCCGATGGACGCTCCTCGTCGGACCTCGTCCGGACCCTGGCGGTGCTCCTGGCGCACGGCTGCAGCGCGACGCGGTCGGCTGCGGCGCTCCACATCGGCAGGCAGAGCCTCTATCAGCGGCTCGAACGGATCCGGACTGTGCTCGGTTTCGACCCCACCGACCCGGCCGTCTACGCGTCGACGATGCTGGCCCTGCGTTCGGTGACCCGCGAGGTTCACCAGGTGGCTCACCAGTTGTAGTCGAGGAACTTCCCGTCGAAGGTCACGACCACGCGGTCGCCGTTCGGGTCGGGCCGGCGTCGGATGTCGATGTTGAAGTTGATGGCGCTCATGATGCCGTCGCCGAACTCCTCGTGGATGAGTGCCTTCAGCGCGGGCCCGTAGACGTCGAGCGCCTCGTAGAAGCGGTAGATGGTGGGGTCGCTCGTCGCCGCCTCGTCGGGTGTACGCGTCGGCTGTTGCCGCAGACTCTCGGCGACGCCCTCGCCGAGGCCGAGCAGTTCCACCACGGCGGTGGCCTTCGTGGCCGGGACCGGATGTTTGCCCAGCAGCGCAGCGACGGTCCAGACCAACGGGGCGTCGATCTTCTCGGCAATTGTCGCCCACGTCAGTCCCTGGCGAATCCGCGCGGCGTTGATCAGCTCTGCGGCATCGGTTTTCGGCATGATCGGGGTGGTCATCGTCATCTCCATCGATAGTGTTGGACCACACCCACATTGCCCATCGGCGGGCACGATGCCAAGTCGAGTCAGCGACTTTCGGCAGTGTTCACACGATCGACACGCCCACCGCAGACCGCGGCGACACCAGAACTTCACACCGCGACCTGGACCGAGTGAGGGCGGTGTAACAGGGAGACTCGTCGATGACACCGAACGGACATGTGGCCTCGGTTCCATGGGCGCATCAACTGAGGAGTTCGAGGAGAACCACATGTCCTATGTGAAACCGTCCGAATTCGCGGTGAAGATGGTCGACGCCGGCGAGTCCAAGGCGTTCATGTCCACCCGCGACACCCTGATCAGGGCGTTCATGGCCGGCGCGATCCTGGCTCTGGCCGCGGCCTTCGCGGTGACCGTCACCGTGCAGACCGGCCAGCCGCTGCTGGGGGCGCTGTTGTTCCCGGTCGGCTTCATCCTGCTCTACCTGATGGGATTCGACCTGCTCACCGGTGTGTTCACGCTGGTGCCACTCGCACTGCTCGACAAGCGACGAGGAGTCACGGTCCGGTCGATGCTGCGCAACTGGGGTCTGGTGTTCCTCGGGAACTTCCTCGGCGCCATCCTGGTCGCGGTGATGATGGCGGTCATCCTGACCTATGGATTCAGCGTCGCACCCGACGAGGTGGGACAGCGGCTCGGCGAGATCGGCCACAGCCGTACCGTCGGTTACGCCGAGCACGGGGCGGCCGGCATGCTGACGCTGTTCATCCGCGGCGTGCTGTGCAACTGGATGGTGTCCACCGGTGTCGTCGCCGCGATGATGTCGACATCCCTGCCCGGCAAGGTGATCGGGATGTGGATGCCGATCATGCTGTTCTTCTACATGGGCTTCGAGCACTCGATCGTCAACATGTTCCTCTTCCCCTCGGGTCTCATGCTCGGCGGTGACTTCTCGATCGCCGACTACCTCGTCTGGAACGAGATCCCCACGGTGATCGGCAATCTCGTCGGCGGACTCACCTTCGTCGGTCTGACGCTGTACTTCACCCATGTACGGACCGCTCCGGATCGTCGACCCCCCGCCCACGACGCGACGACCGAGGTCGACGTGGCCGCGCCGGTCCGTACGACGACCGCTTAGTCCCGACGCCGACCCGTATGACGTCGTGCCCGCATTCCGGGCACGACGTCATATGGGTCGGCAGGGTCATACGGCTGTCGCCGAAGACGGCTCGGCCGGGTCGTCCTGGAGGGCGCGGGCGTACCAGGCGCCCAGGCCGAGCAGGATGAGTCCGGTCACGATGAACACGATCACGCGGAAGATCCCGTCGAGGGTGGCCAGGTCGAAGAGGAACAGTTTCGCCATCGCGGCCGCGACGAGGACTAGACCCCCGGTGACCGCGGCGGTACGTGCGGCACCGGTGCGACGCCGGGCATAGGCCAGGGCCGTCCCCGCGAGGACCATCCAGCAGGTGGTCGCCAGCACGTGACCGGCGAGGAAGCCGTCCGACCCGGCGACCAGGACGCCTGCGGTCACACTGATCGCGGTGAGTGCGTAGACGACGACCACTCCGGCGGCGATATGGGCTGCGCGCGAGACCTTCTCGTCGGTGAGGCGGGCCCACCCGGCGGCCAGGACCAGGGCGCCGGCGGCCGCGAGTACACTCGCCACGACGATCCCCAGAGACGCGTCCCGTCGCATCAGGTCCGCATCGGCGAGCACATACGGCGGCGCCGCGTCGAGTAGCGCCGCGAAACCGATGGCCCACAGGACCGAGCCACCGGCGAGAAGTACCCGCGAGGTCGTCGACCATGTCCGGGCGACAAGCGCGGTCACCGTTGCCAGGCCGAGCAGGACGGTGATCGCCACCGTGCCGTCGAAGGCCACCAGAACGGCGACGAACAGCAGCAGAAGGGCGGTCGCGGACCAGATCTGCGCAACGACGTCGGGCACGCGCGGGGTGGAGCCGGTACGCGAGTCGGGAAGCCCCGATCCGATCAACACGGTTCCGATCAGCGCGCCGGCGATGCAGGTCTGCAGGATCACCGCGCCCGGCATGTTCATCACCGCTCCGGCGAACAACGCGGGGATGGTCGTCGCACTCGCCAGACCGGCCAGCGTCTCCCGGAACTGCGTGGTGGGCATCGCGATCAGGGCGCCGGCGACCCCCAGCACGACGACCACGACGACCGCGGCCGCGAAGACGGTGTCGGCGGCACCGGCCGACGTCCAGCCGGCCAGCGCGAGGACACCGACCAGGGTCAACGGAATCGTGGGCGCGGCGAGCCGCACGGCATGCAGCCAGATCCAGTCGCGACCGAGCTGGACCCACGCCGATGCCGCGGCGAGGACCACCATGAACGCGATGAGGGTGGTGTCCAGTCCGCCGGTGAGCACCGGTGCCAGAGCGATCAACGGCACGACGACGAGCAGCCCCAGGTGTTCGCTGCGCCACCGATGGGCAAGCGCGAGCCCAGCCGCGGCGACGAGTCCCGCGACTCCGAGGCCCACGACGATGGGCAACCAGTCGTAGATCTTGGTCGCGGCCAGGACGTCGAGGTAACCCGCCGCGATCCCGGTGGCCGTCAGCGCGATGGCACCGATCCGGCCGTCGGGCCGGCCGCGCGACCAGATCCCGCCGGCGACGAGCGCCGCGGCGAGGACCGCGCCACCCGCGACGCGGAATTCCGGGCGGAGCAATCCGGCCTGTGCGGCCAGGACGAGGAGCAGTGCGACACCGATGAGGGTCACGCCCACGCCGGCGGTGGCGAGGATCTTGCCGATCAATCCGCGTTCGGCGGCCGCGCCGATCCGTTCGGACATCGACGGCCCGGCCGGCCGCGGAGGCGACGCGACCGGCGGATACGGTCGCGCACTCGCCGGGCGGGGCATCGGCGGAGGACCTTGCGGGCCCGGCGGAGCGATCGGGGGTCGTTGGTGGCCGACCGGTGGCGGCGCCGTCGGCAACCAGGGCCGGGACGGGGGTGTGGGCCGAGGTCCCGCGGCCTGCGCAGGAGCTGCCGCCACCGTCGGTGGGGTGAGGCCGGCGGCGGGTGGCTGCACGGCGGATTGCGGTGCGGGGGCGACGTCGCGAGCAGGCTCGTCGGGCTCGGCGACGATACGTCGCAGCTCGGCGAATTCGGCTGACACGGTGGACATCTGGCGTGCTATCGCGTCGAACTCGGTCGAGATCCGCGCCAGGGTGGCAGTACTCGGATCGCCGCCGAATGTGCTGCTGGGAGAGTTCATGTGTCGACGATGACCGGTCGCGCCCCGGCATGGATGAGTAGTCCTACCCACCAGGGGTGGGGGATTCGTGTGACGGGGTGCGCGGCGACGTGATTGCCGGACGGCCCGGCAGGGTATCGCTGGACCATGACTGATCCGCACAATGCTGCCGACCGTGGACGCGCCGACGTCGAGAAGCGCTGGCAGGACACCGGAAGCTACCGGTCCGCGGCCCTGTATGTCGTGGCCGTCGTCGCGCTCGGCGCGGTGGCCTGCGCGGTCTTCCTCGCCGTCGACCCCGCCAACATCGCCCTCGCGTCGCTCGTCCCCGGTGTGTTCCTTCTCGGCGGGATCGGTGCACTGGTCAACGCCTACCGCACCTATCGCCGGGGCGGCACCTGGCCGATGTGGCAGGGCGCGGCGTGGTTCCTGTTCGCCCTCATGCTCGTGGCGCTGGCGTTTCCCGCGATGGCGGGCTGATGCCTGTTTCCCACTGTGACGGGCTGATGTCTACTGTGGGGCCATGCCTGCGCAACGGGTGCGAATCGACAAGACCACGCCGCAGGTCTACCGAAAGCTGATCGCGGTATCGGCGGAGGTCGCCGCGGCCGCCGAATCGATCGGGCTGAGTCGGTCCCTCGTGGAATTGGTGAACCTGCGGTGTTCGCAGCTCAACGGTTGCGCCTTCTGCATGGATCTCCATGCGCAACTGGGCCGCACCGCGGGTCTGACGACGCAGCAGATCGACGTCATGGCCGGGTGGCGGGATGCGCCGGACCTCTACGACGACGTCGAGCAAGCGGCCCTGGAGATCGCCGAGCTCGTCACCGAACTGCCGGCGCACGACGCGGCCGACCTCGCCTACGACCGGGCGACGGACATCCTCGACACCGACCAGACCGCGGTGCTGATCTGGGCGGCGGTGACCATCAACGCGTTCAACCGGATGTCCATCGTGAGCGGGTACCGCCCCCGGCCCGGCGCCTCGCCGCAGAAGGCGGCAACACCGTTCACCGGTGGCGCGACAGGCTAGTCGGCCGTCCTCGCCTCACCGCCCTTTGCGCGCGAACACCCAGCCGGCCGCCGCGAGTGACACCAGCGCAATCGCCGCGCACCAGGCCAGGCCCGTCACCGCTGTCGACGTCAGATCGTGCACCGGTGACCCGCCGGTGCCCATGCCGACCAGCAGGGCTCGAATGGACTCGATCACCGGTGTGACCGGTTGTGCCTCGGCGAAGCCGCGCAGCCAGGCCGGCATCGTCTCGGGTGGCACGAACGCACTCGAGACATACGGCAGGAAGAGCATGACGAAGCCGAAACCGCCTGCCGCGGCGGGCGTTCGCACCGTCACGCCGATGAACGCGGCGAGGCAGGTGATGGCCAGGATGTAGGCGAGGACCATCCCGGCGGCACCGAACCATTCGAACAGCGACGCCGACGGCCGGAAACCGATGGCGACCGCGACGATCAGGACGACCGCGGTGGACACGGAGTTCTTCACCAGGCTGGCCGCGACATGGCCGAACACCATGGTCGCGCCCACGATGGGCATCGACCGAAAGCGGTCGATGACGCCGCCGCTCATGTCATTCGCCACCGCCAGTGCGGTATTGGACGCGCCGTAACCCGCGCACAGCAGGATGACTCCCGGAGTCGCGTAGGTGATGTAGTCGGTACCCACCGACATCGCGCCGCCGAAGACGTAGACGAACATCAGCATGATGGCGATCGGCAGGACGAGCGCGAGGATCAACTCGTCCGGATCGCGGCTCATCATCCGCAGCGATCGCCCGAACATCGTGGTCGCGTCGATCTGCAGGTGCCGGAGTCGCTTCGACGACGAGCCCTCGGCGAGGACAGTGGTGAGACTCATGCCGCGACCTCGTTCCCGGTGGCCGGTTCGGCGGGTTGTCCGGTCGCCGCGAGAAACACGTCGTCCAATGTGGGAGAACGCAATTCCCAGGCATCGACGGTGGCGACGGTTCGATCGACGAGATCGAGGACCGCGCGTGTGTGGGCCACCGACCGGTCGGTGGGCACGCGGACGGTGGTCGACTGGACCGACGGCCCGAAAGCCGCCAGGTCGGAGGCGAGGGCGGCGGCGTCGGCCGCAGTCGGCACGACGAACTCGAGCGCGGCCTCGCCGACGCGGCGTTTCAGGTCGGCCGGTGTACCGGCGGTCCCGATCCGGCCGCCACTGATGAGGGCCACGCGGTCGGCGAGGCGGTCCGCCTCCTCCAGATACTGCGTGGTCAAAAGGACTGCCGTCCCCTGCGCGACCACGTCGTCGATCACCTGCCAGAGCATCTGACGGCTGCGCGGGTCGAGGCCGGTCGTCGGCTCGTCGAGGAAGAGGACCACCGGCCGGTCGAGGAGTCCCGCGGCGAGATCGAGACGCCGGCGCATACCGCCGGAGTACGTCGCGACCAGTCGGTCGGCGGCGTCGGTGAGATCGAAGGCGAGCAGGAGTTCGTCGACGCGGTGATCGACGGTGCGGCGAGGATGGTGCGCGAGCCGACCCATCATCCTCAGGTTCTCGCGACCGGTGAGCTTGTCGTCGACGGCCGCGTATTGCCCGGTCAGACTGATGATCTCGCGGACCCGGCGGCGATCGGCGACGACGTCGAAGCCGCCGACGCGGGCGGTCCCTCCGTCGGGGCGGGTGAGGGTGGACAGGATGCGCACCGTGGTCGTCTTACCCGCGCCGTTGGGGCCGAGCAGGGCGACGACCTCCCCGGCGCCGACGTCGAGGTCCAGCCCGCGCAGGACGGGCACCCGGGAGTCCCCGCGGCCCAGCGATTTCGTGAGGCCGACGGCCTCGACCGGCATGGGTGACGAACGGTCCGGGACGGTCATGTCGGACTCCGATCTGTTTATGTCCGAAACTGTTTATCTCGGTAACTGCGTACAGTAGACGCAGTTGTGCGCGACGGCAAGGGTCGCCGACCGAGAGGACCGCGAGTGGCAGAGGGTGGGGACGGGACGCTGCAACGGCTGTGGACTGGTGGCAGGGCGGGCAGCCGTGGTCCCAAACCGGCCCTCGATCTCGACCGCATCGTCGACGCCGCGATCGCGATCGCCGACACCGACGGCCTCGACGCGGTTTCCATGGCGCGCGTGGGTGAGGCGCTCGGCTGTTCGGCCATGGCCCTGTATCGCCACGTGTCCGGCAAGGCTCAGCTGCTGAGCCTCATGGTGGACGCGGTGGCGGGTCAGCTCCCGTTGCCGCCGCGCCGAGGGGAGTGGCGCGAGGATCTGGCGGCGTGGACGCGGGCGCAGATCGACGGCATGGTCGAACGCCCCTGGTTCCTCGAACTGCCGCTGACGGTCGCGGTCCCGGGTCCGCGTCGAATGCGTTGGATGGAGGCGGGTTTCGAGATCCTGAAGGACTTCGACCTGCCCGGTGACGACAAACTCGAGATCCTCGGCCTGCTCGCCCAGTATGTGCTGTCGGCAACCCGGCTGGAGATCGAGATGCGGCGTGCGACGGGTACCGATGTGGAGTCGGACTTCGAGCAGGTGCTGACCGGTCTCGCCGATCCCGCGCAGTATCCGTACCTGTTCGCGGCGATGCAGAGCGCGGGCGGGGAGTCCGACGACCGTGAATTCGGGCTGCAGCTCATTCTCGACGGCATCGCATCGCGCGCCACCGGCTCGCCCTGACGCGTCACCGGGCACGCTGACCGGCCGGCCACCGCCGCACTCGCATCCGTGCGGCATGATGTCACCCATGTCGACTGTGCGCTCGGGCCGGCTCGCGGTCGGCACGCTGTCGCTGCTCACCGTTCTCTACTTCGCGCAGGGCCTGCCCTACGGCTTCTTCAGCCAAGCGGTGCCGGTCATCCTCCGCGAGGAGGGTTACTCACTGACCCAGATCAGCGTGTACGGACTGCTGTTCGCGCCCTGGGGTCTGAAATTCCTGTGGGCGCCCTATGTCGACGCCTACGGCACCCGGCGCAGATGGCTGGTGTCCCTGCAGTTGTCGTCGGCGGTCGTCGCACTCGTCTTGGCGACGCTCGATCTGTCCGGGTCCCTGGTCTGGCTCCTGATCGGCATCGCGGTCATCAACCTGCTGTCGGCGACGCAGGACATCGCGACCGACGGGCTGGCGGTGTCGATGCTGGAGCCGCGTCAGCGCGGTCTGGGCAACGGAATCCAGGTGGGCGCGTACCGAATCGGCATGATCGCCGGCGGCGGCGGGCTCCTCTGGCTGTTCTCGTTCGCCGGCTGGCGCACCTTGTTCGTCGTGATGGCGGTGCTCCTGTTCGCGGTCACCGTCGGCGTGTGGTTTCTCGCCCGTGAGCCAAGCCGACCGACCGGCGATGCGCCGCCGACACCGTCGAAGCGGGTGTCGCCCGGGTTGTTGCTGACGGGCTGGTCGTTGCGCCTCCGACGTCCGGGCGTGATCACGTTCATCCTCGTCGTCGGCGCGTTCAAGTTCGGGAACTCGATGGCGTCGGCGCTCGTGGGCCCGTTCATGTCCGACATCGGACTCACACTGGGCCAGATCGCGCTCGTCGAAGGTGCGTTGTCGTCGGCCGGAGCGCTCGGCGGCGCCGCGCTCGGCGGGTGGCTCGCGTACACCTACGGTCGGCGGCACGCACTGCTCGTCGGCGGTGTCACCCAGACACTCAGTCTCGGACTGTATCTGGTCGCGTCGATCGGCGTCGGCGGCTTCTGGTTGGTGGTCACGGCCAGCCTCGCCGAGCACATCCTGGGTGGCGCGGCGACCGTCGCGGTGTTCACCCTGATGATGGATGCGTGCCAGCAGGGCTACGAGGGCAGCGACTACACCTTGTTCGCGTGCGCCGTGGTCGGCGTGCAGGGCGCGGCCGGGTTCGCCGCCGGGATCGTCGGCGACCTGTTCGGGTTCCCGGCGATCTTCGCGACCGGCCTGATCCTGTCCGGCCTCGGCTGCCTGGTCATGATCCGGGCCCTCGATCGCGGTCTCATCAAACGGCTCGGGTAGGCAGGAGGGTCGCCATCGCCTCGTCGACGACGCGGTCGAGGTCGTCACCCAGGCTGCCGGCCAAGAACTGTTGCACCAGTTCGGCCATCGCGCCGGTGAAGATCGCGGCCCGCACGCGGCTCGTCAGGCGGTCGGTGTCGCGGGCGTCGGCCTCGGCGAACGCGAGGTCGCGGAGCATGCCCTGGGTGGTGGCCCGCCGTTCGGCGAGAACGGGATTGGTCACCTCGGCGGTGAACAACACGCGGCCGCGCCGCGGATCCGACGACGCGTGGCCGAGGACCGCACGGATACCCGCGCGGGTGCGTGACCGGACCGAGGGGCCCGCCTCGCGCATCGCGGCCTCGACCACCGCACCGAGTTCCGCCGTCGCGGTGTCGTAGACCGCGCCGAGCAGATCGTCGGTGTCGGAGAAGCTCTCGTAGAAGTACCGGGTGTTGTAGCCGCAATACCGGCACACCGAGCGAACCGACAGCTCGGCTTCCGCGCCGACGCCTCCGAAGATGTCGAAGGCGGCCGCGATCAGGGCCGCTCTACGCTCCGCGCGCCGGTCCGCGAGCGGTACGCCCGCCCAGCGGGTCGGTGAGGACATCTGCTCACCTTAGTCGGCCGCGAACGTGCCCCGCACAGATCTGGTCACGCCTGTACCCAAAGAGTTACTCTGGGTACGACCGTGACCAATGGTCGACCCGAGCGGAAGGTCTGTAGATGACTGTGTCCATGGCTCCTCTCCGACTGCCGTCGACCGACTGGATTCCGGTTCCCCTCCCGCACGAGTTCGTCGGGTCGTGGCTGAACGGCAAGTTCGACGCCCACGTCCGCGCGAAGTTCTTCCGCGGGATGGACTTCGAGAAGCCGGCCGGCGATCCGGGTTGGTTCGGCCCGGGCAGCGCGACCTGGTACGTCCATTCGCACACGCCGGCGCTCATCTTCGGTCTGCAGTGTGCGTCGTACCTGGAGCGTCTCGACCCGAGCATCTTCTGGATGGGTGTGCAGCACTCACGGCTGGTCCGGCGCCGCGAGGACGGAACCCCGACCCTGTCCATCGATCCCGACGGCGCGATGACCAGACTCGGGCACTCGCTGGCCTTCTTCATGGGGACCGCGTACGGCTCGACCGAGTCCGCCGAGCGACTGGCGCGGATGGTACGCGCGATGCACCACACCATCAAAGGTGTCCGGCCCGACGGTGCGGCCTACGACGCCGACGATCCGGCCTGGCTTCGCTGGAACTATGCCACCGTCGTCTGGGGTATCGCCACCGCGCACGAGATCTACCACCCGCAGCCGCTGCGGGGCGCCGAACTCGACGGCTATTACCGGGAATTCGTGCGTGTCGGTCACGCGCTGGGTGGGACCGACCTGCCCACGACCAAAGCCGACACCCTCACCTGCTTGGCCGAGTACCTTCCGAAACTCGCACTGACACATGGCAATGCGATGGCCACCGGGTTGAACGTACGCAACCCGGCCCAGGGCGCCGTGGACTGGGCGATCCGTGACACGATGCCCCGCTGGGCCCAGCAGCTCATCATGTACCGCCCGCCCAATCCGGTCGAACGGCGTGCGCGCCGGAGTGCGGTGTGGGGTCTGATCAACTCCGCCCATCTGACGATGGGGGAGGCGCCGGAGTTCGCGGCCGCTCGTCGTCGCGTGGCGCACACGACGGTGCCGCACACGCTTCCGCGCTATGAACTCGGATCTGACCCCGAGCGTACCCGTGCCGAAATCGAGGCCTCGTTCGCCCGTTAGCCGCTGTGGGCGCTCGTGTCAAACCGGGTCGCTCCGAAACATCAATGAAGGCAACGGAATTCGCCGGCATCAGATCGTGACGGCGGGTCCGGAAGCGGAAACATCGATTTCATCTCACGTCACGCCGGTGTAACAAAGTCAATTTACGTTTACCTCCCATACGCCAGATCGCAAGGCTTGCGACGCGTATCTCATCGGGGGTCACGCGGTGACAGGCCGCGTGTTCGTCGTGCCCCCATCTGAGTGGACCTGAGACGTAATGAGAAAGGCTTCGCCGATGCCGTCTGTTCCGTTGCCGCCCGGCCCCCCGCCGGCGGACATCCCGCCGTCCGCCCCGACCCGGTCACGCCGTCGGCGGTACGGCATCCTGGTCCCCGCGGCGCTGTCCGCGGTGGCGCTGGTCCTGAGCGCCTGTGGCAGTTCGGCCAGCGAGGAATCGGCATCGAGCGCCGAATCGTGTGTCGACACCTCCGGGAGCACCATCAAGGTCGGCTCGCTGAACTCGCTGTCGGGCACCATGGCGATCTCCGAGGTCACCGTGCGTGACTCGATAAAGCTCGCCGTCGATCAGATCAACGACAACGGCGGAGTGCTGGGCAAACAGATTCAGCTCATCGGTGAGGACGGGGCCTCCGAGCCGACGATCTTCGCGGAGAAGGCCGAGAAGCTGATCTCGAGTGACTGCGTCGCAGCGGTGTTCGGCGGCTGGACGTCGTCGAGCCGCAAGGCCATGCTGCCGGTCTTCGAGGACAACAACTCGCTGCTGTACTACCCGGTGCAGTACGAGGGCCTGGAGTCGTCGCCGAACATCTTCTACACCGGCGCCACGACGAACCAGCAGATCGTGCCGGCCCTGGAGTACCTGAAAGAGGAGGGCGTGAAGTCGCTCTACCTCGTTGGTAGCGACTATGTCTTCCCGCAGACGGCCAACCGTGTCATCAAGGCGTACGCGGAGGCCAACGGCATCGAGATCAAGGGCGAGGACTACACCCCGCTCGGTTCGACGGACTTCTCGACGATCGTCAACAAGGTCCGTACCGCCGACGCCGACGCCGTGTTCAACACTCTCAACGGCGATTCCAACGTCGCGTTCTTCCGCGAGTACAAGAACGTCGGCCTGACCCCGCAGGCCATGCCGGTCGTCTCGGTGTCCATCGCGGAGGAAGAGGTCGGCGGTATCGGTGTGGACAACATCGAGGGCCAGCTGGTCGCGTGGGACTACTACCAGACAGTCGACAACCCGGTGAACGCCTCGTTCGTCCGTGACTACAAGGCCGCATACGGCGCCAACAAGCCGACCTCCGACCCGATGGAGGCCGCCTACGTCTCGGTCTACCTGTGGAAGAACACCGTCGAGAAGGCCCAGTCGTTCGCCGTCGCCGACGTCCAGAAGGCTGCCGGCGGAGTCACTTTCGACGCTCCGGAGGGGCTCGTCACGATCGACGGCGAGAACAACCACATCACCAAGACCGCGCGCATCGGTGAGATCCGTGGCGACGGACTGATCTACACGGTGTGGGATTCGGGTCAGCCGATCGAGCCGGACCCCTACCTGAAGTCGTACCCGTGGGCCGAGGGCCTGAGCAACTGACACCGTCGACGACCCGTCCCGCGTCCTCCAGCGACGCGGGACGGGTCGCGCACGGTCCCTCCCGGCGAACGCGGCACTCGCCGACGACGAACGGATAGACACGTGGAAACCGTTATCGGACAGCTCTTCACCGGGCTCAGTCTCGGTTCGATCCTGCTTCTCGCAGCTCTCGGCCTGTCCCTGACCTTCGGTCAGATGGGCGTGATCAACATGGCCCACGGGTCGTTCATCATGGCCGGGTCCTACACCGCGTACACGGTGCAGGAATACCTGATCTCCAATGCCGGGGTGTCCCTGCTGGTCTCGCTCGTCATCGGGTTCCTCGTCGGCGGCCTGATGGGCGTTCTCCTCGAGGTCACCCTGATCAAGCGGATGTACGACCGCCCACTGGACACACTCCTGGTGACGTTCGGTGTCGGATTGATCCTCCAGCAGCTCGCCCGCGACATCTTCGGCGCGCCGGCGGTCGACGTCGTCGCACCGTCGTGGTTGTCCGGCGGCGTCGACATCCTCGGCGCCGTCGTCCCGAAGACGCGCCTGTTCATCATGCTGCTGGCCATCGTCGCGGTCACCGCGATCGCGGTGACCATGAAGTACACGCCGATGGGTCGTCGCATCCGCGCCGTCGTCCAGCACCGGGATCTCGCCGAGACGAGCGGGATCTCAAGCCGCCGAACCGACATCACGACGTTCTTCATCGGTTCGGGACTCGCCGGCATCGCCGGGGTCGCACTGACGTTGATCGGATCCACCAGCTCGAACACCGGAATGACCTATCTGATCGACGCATTCCTGGTCGTCGTCATCGGCGGGCTGGGCCAGATCAAGGGCGCGGTCATCGCGGCCATCGCGCTCGGCGTCCTGAACTCGTTCATCGAATACAACACGACGGCGTCGGTGGCGAAGGTCGCCGTGTTCGTCATCATCGTGATCTTCCTGCAGATCCGGCCGCAGGGGCTGTTCACGGTCCAGTCGAGGAGTCTTGTGTGAAGGACTATTTCAGCAGTTCCTGGAAGGTCTGGGCGGGCTTCGGCGTCGCCGCCATCCTGTTGTTCGCGGTCGCTCCCGCCGTCCTCTCGGACTTCCGTCTCAACCTGCTCGGCAAGTTCCTCTGCTTCGGCATCGTCGCGGTGGGCATCGGCCTGGCCTGGGGTCGTGGTGGCATGCTCACCCTCGGCCAGGGTGTGTACTTCGGGCTGGGTGCTTACATCATGGCCATGCACCTGAAGATCTCCGACGCGGAATTGCGCGGCGACGACGTGCCCGACTTCATGCAGATCGCCGGGATCAGCGAACTGCCCGGGTACTGGAAGCCCTTCGCCTCACCGGTGGTGACGATCCTGGGCATCCTGCTGGTACCGACGTTGCTGGCGATCCTGCTGGGTCTCGGCGTGTTCAAACGGCGCGTCAAGGGTGCCTACTTCGCCATCCTGTCCCAGGCGCTGGCCGCCGCCTTCGCGATCCTGCTCATCGGTCAGCAGACCACCGGTGGCAGCAACGGCCTCAACCGTTTTCGCAGCTTCTTCGGGCTCGCCCTGAACGACCCGGTGAACCGGCAGCTGCTGTTCTTCATCACCGCGGCCATCCTGCTCGCCGTCGTGGCGATCACCCGTCAGCTGATGTACAGCCGGTACGGCGAACTGCTGGTCGCCGTCCGCGACCAGGAGGAGCGGGTCCGGTTCCTCGGCTACGACCCGGCCAACACCAAGGTCGTCGCCTACGCCATCGCGGCGTTGTTCGCGAGCATCGCGGGGGCCATGTTCGTTCCCATCGTCGGCATCATCTCGCCCGCCGACGTCGGGATCGTGCCGTCGATCGCCTTCCTGATCGGCGTCGCCATCGGCGGGCGCACAACGCTTCTCGGCCCGGTCCTCGGCGCCATCGCGGTGGCCTGGGCGCAGACCAGTCTGTCGGAGAGCTTCCCGTCCGGCTGGACTTATGCGCAGGGAATCCTGTTCATCGTGGTCGTCGGGTTCTTCCCGGCCGGGCTGGCCGGCCTGGGAGCACTGGTCAGGTGGCGCCGGAAGAGGGCGCCGGATTCGTCCCCGACCGGCGACATCGACGAACACACCAGCAGCAAGGTAGGAGCGTCGTCATGACCGAAGCAGAATCGACCGTCGTCGGGCACCCGCCGGTCGCCGGCGGCAACGCCGGGATGGACAGCGACTACCTCCAGGTGCGCGGTCTCAGCGTGGAGTTCGACGGTTTCAAGGCCGTCTCCGACGTGGATCTCACACTGCTGCAGGGTGATCTGCGGTTCCTGATCGGTCCCAACGGTGCCGGCAAGACCACCATCATCGACGCCATCACCGGCCTGGTGAAGTCGACCGGTTCGATCCAGAAGTCCGGTGTCGAACTGGTCGGCAAGAAGGTGCACCAGATCGCGCGGCTCGGGGTGGGCCGGACCTTCCAGACCGCGAGCGTCTTCGAGGAACTGAGTGTGCTGCAGAACCTCGACATCGCCGCGGGCGCCGGGCGTTCGGTGTGGACGATGCTGCGGCGTCGACCGACACAGATCCCCGACTCGATCGCCGAGGCGCTCGAAACCATCGGCCTGCAGGACCTGGCCGACACACCCGCGGGCGTACTGGCCCATGGTCAGAAGCAATGGCTCGAGATCGGGATGCTGCTGGTGCAGAACGCCTCGGTGCTGCTGCTGGACGAGCCGGTCGCCGGGATGAGCCACGAAGAGCGTGAGGAGACCGGGAACCTGTTGCGCCGCATCGGCGGTGAGCGCACCGTCGTGGTCGTCGAGCACGACATGGACTTCATGAGGTCCTTCGCGACATCGGTCACCGTGCTCGCGCGGGGGCGGGTGCTCGCCGAGGGCACGGTCGCCGAGGTCCAGGCGAACCCGAAGGTCCAGGAGGTGTACCTCGGGACCGCGGCCGGCGGTGAGGAACTCGAGGAGATCGCCGCCGACACCGACACGACTGCGACTGCGGTGAGCGCGGCTGCAACGCAACCGATCACGGAGAAGGGCTGAACCATGCTGAAGATCTCCGGAGTCCATGCGGGCTACGGTCGGACCGAGGTGATCCACGGGGTCGACATCGAGGTACCGGCCGACGGCGTCGTCGCGGTGATGGGACACAACGGGGCCGGGAAGACGACCCTGCTGCGCGCGGCCGTCGGGTTGGTGAAGACCACCAAGGGCACCATCACGTTCGACGGCGTCGACATCACCCGGGCGCGTCCGAGCGTACGGGTCGGGCACGGCATCGCCTACGTGCCCCAGGGGCAGCAGAGTTTCGGCCACCTCACCACCGCCGAGAACCTGCAGGTGGTGGCCGACGGCCGCAAACGCGGCAAGGAGCTGGTCGCCGAGATGCTGGACATGTTCCCGGCACTCAAGGAGCTGCTGGGACGACGCGCCGGCCTGTTGTCCGGCGGCCAGCGTCAGCAGCTGGCGATCGCGCGGGCGCTCATCACCGAGCCGCGGATGCTCATCCTCGACGAACCGACCGAGGGCATCCAGCCGTCGGTCGTCGCCGAGATCGAGCAGACCATCACCACGCTCACCCAGCGCGGGGGGCTGGGCGTACTCCTCGTCGAACAGCACATCGGGTTCGCCCTCGAGGCGGCGCAGCGGTACTACGTGCTGGAGAGCGGCCGCGTGACGTCGTCGGGTGAGGGCGGCACGACCGCCGAAAGTGCTGTGCGCGAGGCGATGACGATCTAGTACGACGCGCGGGCCACCTCAGCCGGGCGCCTGCCGGCTGAGGTGTTCCCACTTGTGGTAGTCCCGGTCACGTGCGCGGTCCATCTCGAGCACGTGGTCGAACGACTGGCTGCCGACGATCAGGCGCCGAGGCGGGTCGGGGAGCGCCACGAGTTCCAGGATGACCGGCGCGGCCGTGGTCGGCGGAGGTCCGGCGTCGTCACCCCACGACGATTCCATCTCGGCTCGCAGGTTCCGATACTCCGGCATCGGTTCGGTGTTCGTCGTACCGGCAGTGAACAACCCGGTGTCGTAACCGCCCATCTGCAGGATGGTGACCTTGACGCCGAATTGCTCGGCCTCCATCGCCAGCGCCTCACTGACCGAGTCGAGCGCGGCCTTGCCCGCTCCGTAGAAGCCGACGGTGGCCATTCTTCCGCCGCTGCCCATCGACGTCACCTGCAGCAGGCGTCCGCCGCCGCCGGCGCGCAGGTGGGGCAGCACGGCTTGCGCGACCCAGACGGCACCGAAGAAGTTCAGGTCGAGGTGCGCCCTGATCTGGGCCTCGGTGGCTTCCTCGACCATCCCGTAGAGCATTCCGCCGGCGTTGTTGACGACGATGTCGAGTCGGCCGAACGCGGTGACCGCTGCATCGACGCCGTCGAACACGGCCTGCCGGTCCGTGACGTCGAGCGACAGGGGATGGAGTTGATCGGGATGTCGCGTGGCCAGCGACGCCAGCGGTTCGATGTTGCGGGCGACGGCCATGACCTCGTCGCCGGCGGCAAGTGCCGCTTCGGTGAACGCGCGTCCGAGTCCGCGGGATGCGCCGGTGATGAACCAGACCCGTGCGTCGATCATCGAATTTCCTCCTAAGTAAACGGAACGGTCCGTCTCAGAATGGCTATGGCCAAGTCCGCCTCGCTTGTCAAACGCAACGTCTCGTTTCATGAACTAGGCTCGACCCATGACGACAGCTGCAGGTCCCGATCACTCACGCCGCAGAGAGCGGTCTCGCCAGGCGATCCTCGAAGCGACCCGAGCCCTGGTCGTGGAGCAGTCGTACGACAAGGTCACGGTGGAGGCGATCGCGGCCCGGGCCGGTGTCGGCAAACAGACGATCTATCGACGGTGGCCGTCGAAGAGCGCGGTCGTCTTCGCAGCGGTGCTCGCACTGAGCGAGGGGGCCGACGGGCAGTCGGTCGAACTGCCGGATACCGGAGATCTCGAGGCGGACCTGAAACAGGTCATGCGGGAGACGGTGGCAGAGTTCGCCGATCCGTCCTTCGATCGCCTGATCCGGGCGGTGAACACGGAGATCGCGAATGACGCCGACCTTGCGGCGGAGTACCGGGAGAAGCTGTCGCGACCGCTGGACGACGCCAAGAAGGCTCGGCTTCGCACGGCCGAGCGGGCGGGCCAGCTGCCCCCCGACACCGACCTCGACCTGTTTCTGGAGATGCTCTACGCCCCGTTGTTCCAGCGGTGGTTGCACCGCAGCGGCCCGCTGACCGACATCTACGCCGACGCACTCGTCGAGGCGACGCTCCGGGCCTTCGGAGGGAGATGACGGTCGGCCCGGTCCGCGCCGTCGTCAGTCCAGCCGGACTCCGATCTCGGGGGTGAGTTCGTGCGGCGCGTGGAGGGGGAGATCGTCGCCGCTCCAGAATCGCCCGGGGTCGAACCAGTTGGAGTCCTTGGACGCGTCGAGGATGCCCATCTCCCGATAGGTGATGGCCACCACCTCGGCGCAGTAGGCGGCTTCTAATCCGACGCCCTCGGTGTTCTGGCTTTTCCGTTGCTGCCGTTCGTCGCGTCGTTGACGGACCTTGCGGTCGAGGTAGGGGATGCCCCGGACGAGGTCGGTCGAGTTGGGCACCCGGCCGCGAAACCACCGGCCGGCCAGGCGCGCGGTGGTCGGGAACGGCGTCCCGTCGAGTTCGGCGATCACCTTGAGGAGAGCATTCTCCTGATCCGGGGAGACCTCCGGCGTGAGCTGTCGGAACCAGCACGCCTGCTTGTAGCGGATCATCCACTGCTCCGCGGCTTCTCGAGCGTCGTGTAGCTGCACGCCGCGATGATTCGATCCGGTCCACACGTCGGTCAGCCGATCGCCGAGCTCTGCGTGCCACAGCAGCGGTGGCAGATCGTCGATGCAGACCGCCATCGCGACATGGTTCACGGGAGCGTTGGTCAGGGTGCGGATGGCCCGGTCCGGTCCGGAATGGCCGCGGAAGAGCCAGATGTCGCCGGTGCGGGTGGCGTCGAGTGCGTCGGTCAACGAGATGCCGGCGTCGGCGCGGTCTCGGCCGAGGAGAATTCTGCTGGTGGGCACGAGAGCAGGCTAATGCGTCCGGAGCACGCACGACGCCCGCGCGACCTATCCTGCCCGCATGAGGAACCTGTGGAAATGGCTGGGATTGGCGGGCGCGGTCGGGGTGGCCACCGGCGGGGTGATGGTCGCGCGTGACCAGCGGCAGCGGAAGTCCTATTCGGCCGACGATGTCCGGGCACGCCTCCATCAGCGGCTCGACGAGACGGAGACTGCGGGTGGCGGAACCGCTGATTCCTGAGGACCGGAGTGGCGGAGCCACTGATTCCTGAGGACCGGAGTGGCGGAGCCACTGATTCCTGAGGACCGGAGTGGCGGAGCCACTGATTCCTGAGGACCGGAGTGGCGGAGCCACTGATTCCTGAGGACCGGAGTGGCGGAGCCACTGATTCCTGAGGACACTGGACAGCGTTGACCGGCGGCTCGTCAGGGTGGCCGGAGGAAGGAACATCATGACCGACAACAGCGGCTCCGGCGGACCGTTCAATTTCGGCCCCGAGGACTTCGACCGATTTGCGCGCGAGGCCGGTGACGGACTGCGTGACGTGTTCGGCAAGCTCTTCGAGGGGCAGGCCGGACCGGCAGCCTTCTCGATGTTCTTCGACGAGGCCGCCCGCGGCCGCACTCGCACCAAGCCCCGTGAGGAGACCACCGGTGAGGCCGGCTCGGGTGTCTGGGCGGTGTTCGTCGTCGACGACGACGGCGGTGCCCGCGTCGAGCAGGTCTACGCCACCGAACTCGAGGCCCTACGCGCCAACAAGACCAACACCGATCCGCGACGCAACGTGCGGTTCCTGCCGTACGGCATCGCGGTGAGTGCGTTGGACACGACGATCGGGGACAGCGGCGACGACGCCGCGCCCACGCCGTAGACAGCGGCAGACGCAACAAGGCCGGCGAGTCCTGGAAAGGACTCGCCGGCCTCGTCGTGTCGACGACTGCACGGCCTCACGGCACGTGCTGCGCCGGTGCCTGCGTCAGAGGTTGGCGCCGCACACCGGCCAGGCGCCGGGGCCCTGGGTGGCGAGCACGTTCTCCGCGACGCGGATCTGCTCCTCGCGGGAGGCGTCCGCCGGATTGCCGGTTCCGCCGTTGGCCTGCCAGGTGCTCATCGAGAACTGAAGGCCACCGTAGTAGCCGTTGCCGGTGTTGATGGCCCAGTTGCCGCCGCTCTCGCATTGAGCGACCGCGTCCCAGTTGCCGCCTGCTGCGTGCGCGGTGGACGCCAGCATCCCGAAGGGGGCGGCAGTCAGTGCGCCGACGATGGCGGCGCGGGCGACGAGCTTGGTCATGTGGGTCTTGGTCATTCGCATGGTCTTCGTTCCTCCTCACCACCCCGGGGTTGGCAGGGCGGTTGATCTCGGACCGTGGGCGACCATACGGGTTGGGTAACGGCTTGGTCACGTCGAGTCCGTGACCTGGGCGATTCGGATAACGCCGAGATAACGCTGTTAGCTTTACGGCGAATTCGCAGCGCATACCGCAATTCGGCGGGGGCTCGCCGTCGCCGATGTTCGGCCGCGTTCGATGACGAAGGTCACAGCGTGGATGTGGGGCTCGTCACGTCGGCCCCCGGGCGTCGAGCTGGGGTCAGCGCGGAACGACAGCGATACGACCACCGCGGGACGGGGCATACGCCACCCCGCGCGAGAACCAGCGTTCGGACTTGGCGCTGGTCGGCAGCAGTTCGAAGTCCGCCAGCAGTGTCCGCAGGGTCACGTCCATCTCCATGGTCGCGAATGCCGCCCCGATGCACCGCCGTGTGCCGCCGCCGAACGGCAGCCAGGCCGACGGAGGCTTGGTGCCCAGGAAACGGGTCGGGTCGAAGACCTCGGGCCGGGCGAACTCGCTGGTGTCGTCGTGGAGGAGTGCGATCGAGACGAGGACGTTGTATCCCTTCGGGATCCGCCACTCGCCGAGGTCGAGATGGTCGGCGACGACATGCCGGCCGGCGAAGTCGATGACGGGTCGGCTGCGCTGGACCTCCAGGATGGTGGCGTGGCGGTAGTCGGAGCCACCGGCGTCCACCTCGGCCACCAGTTCGCGCACCACCTCGGGGTGCCGGCGCAGCCGCTCGAGCGCCCACGCAAGGGTCGTCGCCGTGGTCTCGTGTCCGGCGGCGAGCATCGTGGCCAGTTCCTCGGCGATCTCGTCGTCGGTCATCGGACTGCCGTCGTCGTAGGTGCTGCGCAGCATGATCGCAAGGATGTCGGTGCGCTCATCCAGGCGAGAATCGTTGCGCGCCTTCGTGATCAGCCCGCCGACGTAATCTCGGTAGTCGGCATTGCGTCGCGCGTACCGGTGATTGGGGTCGATCGGCCGGAGAAGGCGTGGGAGTGGGGGTACCGTCGCGGCGCGCGAACCGACGGTCACCATCGGTGGGATCATGTCGCGGAGTCGGTCCAGCTCGCTGCCCTCGGCGCCGAAAACCGCGCGGAGGATGACGTTCAGGGTGATGCGCATCATCGGTTCGATGGAGGCGAATTCGATCCCGGTGGGCCAGGACGCTGATTCGGCGCGAACCTCGTCGACCACCATCTGTTCGTACGACCGAATCGGCTTGCCGTGCAACGGCGGGGTGAGCAGTTTGCGCCGGGCGCGGTGTCTGGCGCCCTCCAGCGCGAACATCGATCCGGTGCCGAGTATGCGGCCGAGGTTGGGCTGGACGTTCTCGACCTGGTCACCGGCGGTGAACAGCTCGCGCGCCATCGCGGCATCGGAGATGACGACGGAAGGGCCGAAGACGGGCAGGTTCACGGTGAAGGCCGAGCCGTGCCGGTCGTGGAGATATCGAAAGAAGTGTCGCCGCGACACGACCGCTCCGAGCCCCTGGATGGTGGACGGGATCGACGTGGTGGGCGGCAGAACCGCCTCACCGCTCAGGGTCGGGGTGTTCACGAGTGAGGTCCTCTCGCCGCAGCGGTGGTACGTGCACGTACCACCCGACGGTACGCTCACGTACCGGTCGAGACAAGGGCCTATGCTCGAAGGCGTGACTGGATCGGGCCCGCTCGCTTCGCTCCCGGCGCCCTGGCTGACCTCGTCGGCGGGCGCGTCGGGCCGGGACCGGCTGCTCGCGGCGATGCTCGAGTGCATCGTCGGAGCGGGTTACCGCGACACCACGGTCGCCGACATAGTGCGGGTCGCGCGGACCTCGAGGCGGTCGTTCTACCAAGAGTTCGCCGACAAGCAGTCATGCTTCTTCGCGCTGCTGACGGTGACCAATGAGTTCATGATCGCGGAGATCGCGCGGCGCGTCGATGGGAAGGCGTCCATCGAAGAGCAGGTGCGACAAGCGGTGTCGTCATATGTTGCAGCGAGTGAGCGGTATCCGGGTCTCACGCTGAGCTGGATCCGCGAGTTGCCCGCGCTCGGCAGCGCCGCCCAGGCGGTCAAGGACGAGGCCCTGGAAGCGTGGATCGAACTCTTCGTCGGCCTCACGTCGACCCCGACGATGGCCGCGGCGGGGGTGGTGCCGATGGACCGTCAGCGCGCGATCTTCCTGTGGGGTGGCTTCCGGGAGCTGACCGCCGGTGCCGTCGAATCCGGCGCCCCGCTCGCATCGATCATCGAGCCGGCGACCGCGGCGTCCCTCGCGCTGGTGACGCCGCGGCCGGTGTGAGGCAGACCCTTCGTGACGGCCCTCCGCAAGCTCCGGGCCTCCTCAGGGAGCGGGGACCGGGCTCAGTGCCACGAACCGCGTTGGTACTGCGGCGGATACGGCGCCTCGCGCTTGTCGATGCCCAGCTCGTGTGCGGCGCGCAGCGGCCACGACGGCTCCCGCAGCGCGACGCGTCCGAAGAAGACGGCGGTGATGTCGTCGTCGCCGGCGACCTTCTCGGCCTGATCGGGTTCGGTGATGAGGCCGACGGCGGCGGTGGGCACACCCGACTGGCGGTGGATCGACCGGGCGAGGTCGACCTGGTAGCCGGGTCCGACGGAGATGTCGGCGAGGACGTTGCCACCCGAGGAGACGTCCACGAGGTCGACACCGCGGCCGGCGAGGAGGACGGCGAGACGGGCGGAGTCGTCCACATCCCACCCACCCTCGGTCCATTCGGTGCCGGACACCCGGATGAACAGCGGCTTCGACGACGGCCACACCGCGCGGACCGCGTCCACGACCTCGAGGGTCAGCCGGGTACGTCCCTCGAAGTCGCCACCGTAGGCGTCGGTGCGCCGGTTCGAGAACGGGGAGAGGAACTGATGCAGCAGGTAGCCGTGCGCCGCGTGGATCTCGACGACGTCGAACCCGGCGTCGTCGGCGCGACGGGCGGCCTGTGCGAACGCGTCCACGACCTCGGCGATCTGCTCGGTCGTCATGGCGGTGGGGGCGGGCAGTCCCTCGAAGGCGACGTCGGACGGGCCGAATGTCGTCCAGCCGCCGTCGTCGAGCGGAATGGCGCCGGAGCGGTCGTCGAACGGTGCGTAGGTGGAGGCCTTGCGGCCGGCGTGGGCGAGCTGGGTGCCGATGACCGAGCCCTGCGAGTGGACGAAGTCGACGATGCGTCCCCAGGCCGCGGCCTGGTCGTCGTTCCACAGACCGGCGTCGTGTGCGCTGATCCGACCTTCGGGCACCACGGCCGCCGCCTCGGTGAGGATCAGTCCGAAGCCGCCGGCAGCTCGGGAACCGAGATGCGTCAGGTGCCAGTCGGTGGGCACCCCGTCGCCGGCGAAGCAGCTGTACTGGCACATCGGGGCGAGCCAGATCCGGTTGGGGATCGCGACATCGCGGAGGGTGATCGGTTCGAAGAGCGCGGTACTGGTCACGAGGAGACACAACGATCGATCCGACGTCGTATTCCCGCGGCACTGCATAGTGTCGGGGCATGACCGAACAAATCCTGCACGAGGCGGTGTCGACGGAGATCGCCGAACCACTCGGGGTGATCACGCTGGGGGACGCGCGGCGTCGTAACCCGTTGTCCACGAGCACGATGCGCGCCATCACCGCCGCGCTTCGGGACTTCGACGACGATCCCCGCGTGCGGGTCATCGTGATCCGGGCGCTCGGACCCGCGTTCTCCGCCGGGCACGACCTCGGTGAACTCGTCGACCGGACCCTCGACGACGAGCGGGCCGTCTTCGCGACGTGCACGGAACTGATGCGGACGGTCCGCGAGGTGCGACAGCCCGTCATCGCCGAAGTCGCCGGCATGGCCTTCGCGGCGGGCTGCCAACTGGTCGCGACGTGTGACTTGGCGGTCGCGGGACGCAGCGCGCGGTTCAGCACGCCGGGTGTGCGGATCGGGCTGTTCTGCTCGACTCCGATGGTCGCGCTGTCCCGCGCGATCGGACGCAAACGCGCCATGCACATGCTGCTCACCGGCGAACCCATCGGCGCCGAGACCGCCGCGGACTGGGGGCTGCTCAGCGGTGTCGTCGACGACGACGAGCTCTCGAACTCCGTGCGGGAGCTGGCTCTCCACATCGCCGGGTCGAGTGCGCGGACCGTCTCCATCGGCAAGCAGGCGTTCTACCGGCAGGTCGAGCTCGACGAGTCGGCGGCGTATGACGAGATGGGTGAGACGATGGCGACCAATGCGATGACCTGCGATGCGCAGGAGGGTATGTCGGCGTTCCTGCAGAAGCGGAAGCCGGTCTGGACCGACAGCTGAGTCAGGCCCGAACGCCGAATCGCCACCTCCGGAACCGGAAGGTGGCGATTCGGCGATGCGGTCAGGCGTCGATCTGCGCGGTGGCGGTCGCGAAACGGGCGAGATGGGCGTCCGCGGTGCCGAATTCGTACTCGATGGCGGTGAGACGCTTGAAGTAGTGGCCGATGGCCAGCTCTTCGGTCATCCCCATCCCGCCGTGCAACTGCACCGCGTTCTGTCCGATGAACCGGGCGGCGCGACTGACGGTGGCCTTGGCGGCCGAGACCGCCGCCGCCCGTTCCGCCGGGGAGCCCTCGAGGGACAGGACCGCGAAATACTGTGCGGCGACCGACTGTTCGAGCTCGAGATGCATGTCGACCATCCGGTGCTGCAGCACCTGGAAGCTGCCGATCGGGACCCCGAACTGCTCGCGCTGCTTGGAGTACTCGACGGTGTCGGTGAACACCTTGCGCATCAGGCCGACGGCCTCGGAGACGACCGCGGCGGTCGCGGTGTCCCACGCCTTCTCGAGGATCTCGATGGCGTTCTCGTCGGCGATGAGCGCGTCGCCGGGCAGGCGCACGTCGGTGAACGTGATGTCGGCGGCCTGGCGGTCGTCGATGGTGCGCAGCTTGTGCAGCTCGAGACCCGTCGGCCCGCCGTCGGCGAGATCGATCAGGAACAACGAGACCCCGGCGGGATCGTGGGGTTCGCCTGCGGTGCGGGCACTGACGATCAGGTAGTCGGCGAGCGGCGCCGTGGTGACGACGGCCTTGGTGCCGTTGAGCACCCACTCGTCGCCGTCCCGGTCGGCGGAGGTCTCGATGCGGGAGAGGACCCCGCCCGAGCCGTCCTCGAGCGCGGCGAGTGCACTGAGCGCCTCGCCCTCGGCGATGCGACCGGCGGCCTCGAGGGCGACCGGGTTGCCGGTCGCGTGCAGCAGGCCCGCACCGAGCACGACCGTGTCGACGAACGGCTCGACCACGAGGGCGTGCCCGAGCGCTTCGGTGACGACCATCAGTTCTTCGGGGCCGCCGCCGAATCCGCCGATGTCCTCCGGCAGACAGGCGCCGACGACCCCGAGGTCCTCGACGAAGGCCTTCCAGATCTTCGGCTGCCAGCCCTCGCCGACCTTCGCGGCGTCGCGGCTGACCTGCAGGTCGTACCGCGCGTCGAGGAACTTGTCGAGACCGTCGGACAGCAGTTGCTGTTCGGGTGTGAGTGTGAAGTCCATTGGTTATCTCCTGTGACCCGTCAGAGACCCAGAGCCGCTTTGGCGAGGATGTTTCGTTGAATTTCGTTGCTGCCGGCGTAGATCGAGCCCGCGCGGTCGTTGAAGTAGTGCAGCGGCGCGACGGCCTGCCACGGTTCGCCGCTGACGTAGCCGTCGGTGGGCGGGGTGTACTGGAAGATGGGTCCGCCCGGCTTGGTGGCGTGCGGCTGGAAGACCCGTCCGTGCGGTCCCGCGGCCTCCAGGCTGAGGGTCGTGATCTCCTGGCTCAGTTCGGTGCCGAGGATCTTCAGCATCGACGCGATGGAGCCGGGGTCCTTGCCCGAACTCATCGCGGCGAGCGCGCGGTACTCGAGGACCTCGAGGATCTTCGCGCGTACCTGCAGGTCGGTGAGCTTGGCCGCGAAGGCCGGATCCTCCGACAGCGGGCCGCCGTTCGGCGCCGTCACCGACGCCGCGTCCCGGCCGAGCTGCTCGGCCATGACCTGCAGCGCCGGGGCGGCCGCGCCGCCACCACGCTCGAAGACGAGCAGGTACTTCGCGACGGTCCACCCCTCGTCGATCTTGCCGAGGACGTTCTTCTTGGGCACGCGCACGCCGTCGAAGAAGACCTGCGCCTGCACCTGCTCGCCGGACGCGAACACGAGGTTCTGCACCTCGATGCCCGGCGAGTTCATGTCGATGAGCACGAACGTGATGCCCTGCTGCTTGCGTTCCTGGCGCGAGGTCCGCACGAGGCAGAAGATCCAGTTCGCCTCGGAGGCGTGGGTGGTCCAGATCTTGGAACCGGTGACGACGAGGTCGTCGCCGTCGTCGACCGCGGCCATCGACAGCGACGCGAGGTCCGAGCCGGACTCCGGCTCGGAGTAGCCCTGGCAGAAGAAGACGCTGCCGTCGAGGATGCCCGGCAGGAAGAAGTTCTTCTGCTCGTCGGTGCCGAACGCCATGATCGCGTGCGACACCATGCGGATGCCCATCGGCGACAGCGACGGCGCGCCGGCGAGGATCGACTCACGGCTGAAGATGTAGTGCTGGGATTGCGACCAGTCGCATCCGCCGTACTGCACCGGCCACGCGGGAGCGGCCCAGCCACGCTCGTGCAGGATCGCCTGCCACTCCATCGAGGCCTCGTGGTCGGAGTAGACGCTGGTGCGCAGCGTGCCCGCCGCGCGTAGTTCGGGGGTCAGTTTCTCGTCGAGGAACGCGCGGACCTCGTCGCGAAACGCAGCGTCGTCCGGAGACCAGTTCATGTCCATGAGCGGTGCGCAACCTATCTGTAAACGGTTGTGGTCAGATTGGGGTCGAAAGGGAATCTACCCAATGATCGGCGCGGTGCGTAGCCCGCCTCACGTTTCCGGTTCCAGTGTGACGCCCGGGGCCGATCCGGGTGGCGGATCCTCACCCTTCGTGCCCGGGGTCTTCGCGGGTTCTCTCGTGTCGTCGTCGGAGGTTCCCACCTCGGCCGGGTCCGGGCTCTTCGGCTGCCCGCCCGACGACAGCAGCACGTCTGCCCAGCGGGTGGCGGGGTCGATGTCGATGAGCAAGGCCTTGGCGAGCAGGGTCAGCGGCACCGCGAGGATCGCGCCAAGCGGCCCGATCGCCCAGGCCCAGAAGAGCAGGGACAGGAAGGTCAGGGTGGTCGACAACCCGACCGCGTCGCCGACGAATTTCGGTTGGATGACCGACTGGATGATGACGTTGATCGCGCTGTAGACGACGATGACGACGATCATCTTCGTGGGCCCCCCGACGAGGAGCCCGAGCAGCGCGGGTGGGACCAGACCGATGATGAAGCCGACGTTCGGGATGTAGTTGGTGATGAACGACAGCAGGCCCCAGAGGATGGGGAGCGGGATGGACAGCAACGCGAGGGCCACGCTGTCGAGCACGGCGACGATCAGGCCGAAGACCGTCGACACCCACAGATAGCTGCGTGTCCCCTGCGAGAACGAACGGAAGGCCGATGCGATGTCGGGGCGCATCCGGTCCAGGATGTTCATCCGGTCGTCGAAGCCGACCGAGTCCGCGGCCATGAACAGCAGCAGGGCGAGGACGAGCACGAGCGCCGAGGCCACGCTGAACGTGCTGCTCAGCACGTCGGTCACGGCACCCACGACCTTGCTGGTGTCGACATGGGAGATCATGTCCTGCACCTTGTCGTGGCTGACGCCGTGGCTGGTGAGGAAGTTCTGGAAGCCGGTGACGAGGTCGTCGAACTTGTCGTCGTACTGCGGCAGGATCGATGCCAGGCGCGCGACGGAGAACACCAGCGCCGCGAACAGCCCGATGAGGATTCCGTAGACGAGGAGCACCGTCGTCACGAAGGCGGCCCACCGCGGGAAGCCCTTCTTGCGCAACCAGTTCGGGACCGGCTGGACGGCGACGGTGAGCATCAGCGCGAGAAAGACCGGCCCGACCAGCGACGCCACCGACTTGATGCCGCCGATGGCGACGACGAGGCCGGCGATCGTGAGGAGCACGATCGTGCCCCGCGGCAGTGTCCAGTCGGGGGGATCGACCCGGTACGACGGTGGTGGGGGTGTGCGTTTGGAGGACTTGGTTCCGCGTGCCTCACTGCTACCGGACATGGTGTGCCGCCTTTCTGGACACGACTGTTACGTCGAAACAGCGGCCACCCACAGGCGGGAGCGCGCGGAGTGGCCGCCGTCAAGTGTTCAGCATCCGACGACCGTGCGCGCGTTTTCCGTGCGCTTTCATCTTCGATGAGTCTCTAGTGGCCTTTCCAGTTCGGCGTCCGCTTCATCACGAACGCCATGATCCCTTCGAGGGTGTCGCCGCTGATCACGAGCGAGTCGAGCACCGAAGTGCTGGCGTGGACGGCGTCGACGGTGTCGGTGATGGCGTCGGACTGCTCCATGGTGGCGATCGACGCCCGTACCGACGTCGGAGAGGCGGCCAGGATCTCCTCGGCCACGCCGCGTGCGGTCTCGAGAACCTTTCCGGCCGGGGCGATCCGGCTCACCAGTCCGGCGGCGGCGGCCTCGGCGGCGGAGATCCGACGCCCGGTCAGGATCATGTCGCGTGCGAGCGCGGGCGGGATCATCCGCGGCAGGCGGACCAGACCACCCGCGGCGGCCGCCAAACCCACCTTCACCTCGGGCAGTCCGAACGACGCGTCCTCGTCGGCCACGACGATGTGACAGGCCATCGCGATCTCGCAGCCGCCGCCGAGCGCGAAGCCGTTGACCGCCGCGATCACCGGTTTGGGCAGGCTGCGCCGCGAGGTGAGTCCCGCGAACCCGTTCTTCGGCACCGACAGGGCGGCGGGCCCCGCGGTCGCCGCGAGATCGTTGCCCGCCGAGAAGGCCTTGTCGCCCTTGCCCGTCAGGATCGCCACCCACAGGTCGGGATCGGCGAAGTAGGCCTCGAAGATCGAATCGAGTTCGGCGTTCGCGGCGGGGTTCAACGCGTTGCGCGCATCGGGCCGGTTGATGGCCACCTCGAGCAGCCGGCCGTCGCGACGGATCTCGACGTGCTCGTAAGAGTCGCGGAACGCGGGCGCGACGACCGGATGCCGGGAGTTCATGGCCGCGGCGGTCAGGGCCACCCGGTTGCCCTTGTCGAAGGACCGTACGACGATCGGCGTGCCGACGGGGTCGTCGGCGGTGAGGAGGAGGTCGAAGAGTTCGTCGTCGTCGGAGTCGAGATTGGCGACGAACCGGGCGCCGAGCCCGTCCGGCGAGGTCGGATCGACCAGCCGGCCGATCACCACACCGGTGCGGCGGCCGTTCTTCTGCGGGATGACCGTGTAGGTCTCGACGACCGCGGCGCCGTCGGCGTCGGCGATCGTGGGAACGGTCGGTACCGCGTCGAGCTCGGCCTGGACCGGACCGCTGGTGTCCGGGCGCCACGGTGCCGGCGTCGTCGAATAGACACCCGCGGCATGCTTGCTCAGCACACCACCGTTGGCGACGACGAGACCGTAGTCACCCGGCGATCGCCGGACGCGGGTGACGACTTCGGCGATCGCGTGGAGCGAGTAGTTGTTGCCCGGCCCGCCGAAGAACGGCAGGCCACCCGTCAGGGTCAGTCCGCGCGGATCGTCGGGCGACATGCCGATCCCGTCGAGGACGTTGAACACCGCGATCGGGAAGCAGCTGTAGATGTCGACCACGGAGATGTCGTCGAGCCCGATCCCGGCGACCTGTAGCGCATGCCGGACCGCCGCGGGAGCCGCAGGAGCGGAGGACAATTCGGGGCGAGCCAGGACCGGGCGTTCCACCGTCGACGAATGACCGTGCAGGAACACCCATTTCGCGGGGTCGATGCCGGCGGCCTGCGCGGCCCGCACCGACATCACGACCACGGCTGCGGCCTGGTTGACCTGATCGCGCGCCACGATGTACCGGGTGAACGGATCGGACACGATCCGGTTCTCGGGGGTGACGGTGACGAGTTCGTCGGCGGAGCGCGCCGTCGGGGCGGCCGAGTGCGGGTTGGCGGCGGCGACCTCGGTGAACGGTGCGAACAACTCACCCATCGTGGCGATGTAGGCATCGCGGCCCAGGCCGGAGGCGTGCCGGCGGGCGTTCTCCAGCAGGGCGTACTGCGGCAACACCGACGCGAGGCCGTGCCGCATCTCGGCGACCGAGATGATGCCCTTGAGCCCGAAACCGCGGTCCTCGAGTTGTCCGCCGACCTCCTCGGCGAAGTTCGGGCGCTGATCCTCCGGCTGTGACATGAGGTGGCGGACCGTCGACATCACCTCGGCGCCGAACACCACGGCCCCCTCGGAGTCGCCGGCGGCGATGGCCGCCGCGAGTTCGGTGAGCATCGTCTGCGGGGTCTGGCCGCCGGTCACGGCCTGCACGGCGCGGCGTGGGTCCACCCCGATCCGGTTGCCGACCGCGCGCGGCATGTTGTCCGGTCGGCCCAGCGGTGACGACGACAACGGGCTCGAGATCTCGAACGAGCGGATCGCGGCGATCGTGTCGATCGACCCGGCGACGTCGCCTCCGGAGTCGGCGAATGCGGCGGTCACCGCCCGGGCGGCGAGGTCGGCCTCGCCGAGCGCCTCGTATCCGGGATCGGTCAGGCGTTCCGATGCCTGGCCCACGCCGACGACGACGGGGGTGGTCGGATCGATATCAACGAGCGTTGTTGGCATACCAAACATTGACACATGGCGTGACCGGGGTCTCATCGGAGGTGGCCGACGAGCGTCGGAGCGCCAGTGTGCGGTGCACGCGCCCAGAACGTCAGCGTTGCGGTCAGCGCGGTTGCAACCGTGGTCGGCCGGTGCCGAGCCGACCAGACTGTCGCCGACCAGTCTGCGATCGAAAGGACCCCCGATGACGTCCACTGTGCCGTCCACCGAGCAAACCAACCGGCCCGCCACCGGAACGACGGACGAGCGTCTCGATGAGGTGTTCGCACCGATCTTCGCCCGGATCGCCGAAGGCGCCGTGCAGCGCGAGGACGACCGCAGGCTTGCATACGACGAGGTCGCGTGGCTACGGAAGGCGAAGTTCGGCGCGTTGCGCGTGCCGGTGGAATTCGGCGGTTATGGCGCGTCGATCCGTCAGCTGTTCCGGTTGCTCATCGATCTGGCCGCCGCGGAGTCCAATCTCCCGCAGGCCCTGCGGGTGCACTGGTCGTTCGTCGAGGACCAGCTCGCCGCCCTCCCGGACGAGGCTGCGCAGCAGTGGTTGCGCAAGGTCGGCGAGGGGACGCTGGTCGGCAACGCGATCACCGAACCCGGCGTCGGCGCCATCGACCGATACCAGACGCGCCTCACCCCGGATCCGGCGAGTACCGACGGCAGCGGGTTCCGGCTCGACGGCACCAAGTACTACAGCACCGGCAGCCTCTACTCCGACCACATCCTCGTCGCCGCCGACCAAGACGGTGAGCGGGTCTCGGTACTCGTCGACGCCGACGCCGACGGCGTCACCCAGCACGACGACTGGGACGGCTTCGGCCAGCGCCTGACCGCCAGTGGCACCACCGAATTCGCCGACGTCGAGGTGCCGGCCGATCGGGTGCTCGGCCCGGGTTACGGCGGGGAGGGGCGCACCTACGCGACGTCGTACCTGCAGCTCGTGCAGCTCTCGGTGCTCGCGGGTATCGCGGCACGCGCCACCGACGACGTCGTGGAGTGGGTGCGCAACCGCACGCGCGCCTTCACGCACTCGACCGCCGACCTGCCGCGCCATGATCCGTTGGTGCAGCAGGTGATCGGCCGGTTGTCGGCGGCTGCCTACACCGCGCGCACGCTGGTCCTCGACATCGCCGACGAGCTCGATGAGCTCGCGCTCGCCGGCTGGGAGGACGCCGAACTCCTCGACCGCGTCGAGTTCGACGTCGCCCGTGCCCAGGCCGCCGCCATCCCCGCAGTACTGGACGCGACCACTCAACTGTTCGAGGTCGGCGGCGCGTCGATCACCTCCGAGCGTCTGCGCCTGGATCGCCACTGGCGCAACGCCCGGGTGATCTCGGTGCACAACCCGCTGATCTTCAAGCTGCAGGCGGTCGGCGACCACGTGCTCAACGGCACCGACCTGCCGTACGCCTGGAGCGCCGGGCAGAAATAGCACGCCGCGCCGCTACGCTGGCGGCCATGCACCGGATGGCCGCGGCGGACGCGGTGTCGTACTGGATGTCGCAGCGCATCCCGAACGACGAGTTCCTGGTGTATTGCTTTGCCGTCCCGCGCAGTTCGATCGAGGACTGCGCGGCACGACTCCGGCTGCAGGCGGCGCATATTGAGGATCTGTGCCTCCGGATACGAGATGTACCGGGCACGGCCGACCGCCCGTACTGGGAATCCGTCCGGCCCGCCGACGACCGGGTCCGAGTGGACGTGTCGAGCCGCACGTGGTCGTCGTGTCTGACGGAGGTCGCCGGGCTCATCGCCCAGCCGCTCGATCCGACGCGGAAGGCGTGGCGGGCGCACCTCTTCGGTCCGGTCGTCGACGCGCCGGCAGCGACAGGTCCGGTTGTCGTCGTCGTGCTCCAGGTCTGTCATGCCCTGGGTGACGGGCGTCGGATGTCGCGGATCGCGCGCGACTGGTTCACGGCTCCCGCCACTCCACGACGACCGGTGTCCGAGGTGCGTTCGCCCAACCACGAGATGCTGCTCGACGCCGGTACGGTGCTCGGCGGAGTGCTCCGATTTCCCGGCGAGTTCGTCGCGACAGCGTGGCGTGGGGTTCGCGCGGCGCGTCTCGCCTCGGCATCCGTGCCGGGAACCGCGGGATATGCGCCGACTCGGTTGAACGTCCCTCCCGGACCGCGACGGACCCTGCGTGTGCTGGTCGTCGAGCGTGACCAACTCAGCGGACCCGGAGTGCCGGTCACGGTCGCGGTTCTCACCGCGATCTCGGTGGCGCTCCCGGAATACCTGGGTGACCGGGATCGACGATACGGCGCGGAGCTGACGGTCGGGCGCGGCGGAGAACGTCGAGCGCGCAATCACTTTCGCAACGCGGGGATTGACTTGCACATCGACATCGACGATCTGGGCGAGCGCGCACGACTCATCGGCGCCGAGATCGCCGCCGCACGCGCGGCCGAGGCCGACCCGCTGCGGGCCGCGCAGCGTCGGGCGTCGGAGTCGACACCGGCGATCCTGACCCGATGGGGGATCCGATCCTTCGATCTCGACACCCCGCCGGCGGCGGTCACCGGCGTCACGGTGGTCTCGTCGGTGAACCGCGGGGCCGCCGATCTCGACCTGGATGGAGGCGAGATCCTCTTCACCACAGGGTTTCCCGCGCTGTCGCCGGCTCAGGGATTGACTCACGGCGTACACGGGATCGGCGACCGGGTCGCGATCTCGGTGACCACGAGCCCGGATGTCGTGAACGATGTGGACCGGTACGTGGAACTGCTCGCGCGAGCGCTGGGTGGCTGACTGCGCGCCGCGGCGGCCCCTCCGCTCTACACCGAAAGAACCCCAGACCCAGTTGCGGAGGGCGCGTCTACTCCTGCTCCCTGAGGAGCGCCCGGAGCTTGCGGAGGGCGCGTCACGAAGGGTCTTCGCAACCCGACTCACCATGACCCTTCGTGACGCTCGCAAGCTCGCTCCTCAGAGAACAGTAGAAGGGCTCGCTCTGCGCACAACGGTTCTTTCGTGATCCACGACGGCGGCCGGGCCGCGTCACGAAGGGTCTGGCGACGAAATGCCATCGGTCTCATCAAATTCGACGTGACTGCGCCGCCGACCATAGCCAGATGTCGAGGACTGCTCGTCGGGCGCGATTTCTTGTCGGTGGTCGGGTCTATCTTGGATGTATCAGTTGGACCGGTCAACCAGGCCGGGTGGCAACGACTTCGGGGGGAGTCACTGTGGGGGCATGGACGGATCTGCCGGGCGAGTTCCTCGCCGGGGTCGATCCTGCTTGTCCGGCCGATGCCGACACCGCCACCCATATGCAGCGTCTGGGGTCGATCCGCGCGGGCGAGTCGTATCTGGCGTGGTGCCGCTACCAGACGATCCTGGTGTTGTGTGATCGGCTGTTGACCACCGTCGGCAACAGTTACGTCTCCGACGGTTTCGGTGACATCGTCGCCCGGGTCTCGCGGGAGGCCGGGATCACCCGCTACCGGGCGGGGATGCTGGTCGACGAGGCGTTGTGTCTTCGTGACCGGTTGCCGCGGGTGTTGGAGACGTTGCGCGACGGCATCATCGGGCCGCACCAGATCCGGGAGATCATCGGACGCACGCACTTGGTGTCCGATGATCACCTTCTCGACCCCGACGACACCGCCAGCCGCCGGATCATCGAGGTGCTCGACGAATCGATCGCCGACCTGCTGCGCTCCCGGTCCGGGTCGTGGTCGACGTCAGGTTTGCGCGACATGATCGACCGCCTGGTCTTCGGCCACGACGCCGACGCCGTCCGCGAACGGCGCCGCGAAGCGCTCGACAAACGCGGGGTGTGGACCGAGAACCACGGTGACGGGACCGGTGAGATCACCGCGGTCATGGCCGCCGAGAACATCCGGGCTTCCAACGCCTCGGTACGGGAGTTGGCCGCATCCGTGTGCGACCGGGATGGCCGCACCCTCGGGGAACGCAAGTCCGACGCCATGTGCGCGTTGCTCACCCGAACAGCGTTCACGTGTGCGTGCGGTCAGTCCGACTGCACCGCAACACCTGTCGATCCTGCCGGCGCCACCGCGGGTACCGAGATCGTGATCCACGTCGTCACCGACGCCGACACCCTAGCCGGCGGGTCCGGACCCGGCTGGGTCGACGGGCACGGAGTGATCTCCGACGAGCATGTGCGTGACCTCGCCGCCCGGCCCGACGCGACGATCAGACCGGTCACCCCGGTCCGCACACCACCGTCGCAGGTCGTCGCCGGCGGCCCAGCCGCGACCGGCGAGGGCGGATACGACGACGACACCACGCGTACGGCGAACATCGCCGCGCCACAGCAGGCTACAGATGACGCCGACACCAACACCAACACCGACGCCGGCGGCGCGGGTGACGCGTCGACGCCCCCGACTTCGGCCTCATCGTCGGCGGAGCCGGTGTCGTCGGAGGTCGTGGTGGTCTACCCGGCTGCCCTGCCTGGTGACCCGTATCGTCCGACAAGTGCGTGCGCGGAGTTCGTGCGGGTGCGCGACGGCTACTGCACCGAGCCGGGTTGCACGCGTTCGGCATTCACCGCCGATGTCGATCACGTCGCCGAGTACGACCACGCCCGGCCGGCACGCGGGGGTGCGACCTCGAGTGAGAACCTCAACGCCAAATGCCGTCCCGGTCATCTCCACAAGACCCACGGTGACTGGACCGATGTGCAGTACCGCGACGACGAGGGCCGCCTGGTCACCGAATACGTCACGCCCGAGGGCTTTGTGATCCCCGGCGAGGCCGAAACCCTCGAAGACCTCTTCCCCAACCTGCGTCGCATCCGGTTCGAACAAGCCGCGAAAGCCCCACCGACACCGCGGATCATCGTGCCCGAACGGCAAGGCAGACAACAACAAGGCCGACAACCGCGCACGATCACCGAACGCACCGCCGCCAAACACGCGAAGCGGCGAGAAGAACGCGCCCGCAACAAGGCACAACGCGAAGCGAACCGGCGCGCCCGGACCGAGGCAGCCCACCATCAAGCGACAACCCACGACGACGAGCCCCCGCCATTCTGACCCGGCGCTCGGCGTGGCCTGTGGCGGCTAACCCCGCGGGTACCCGTTCGTGTCCGCCGGAGCGTCTCCGTGTCCATTGCCGCCCGACCCCTTCGGCGGACGGGTGAGGCGTTTGGGAAGTCGTTCGGCGAGACCGCCGAGCGGTGCGACCGTCTGGTTCAGCAGGTCGACGGTCTCGGCGAGCTCGTGGACCGTTTCCTGCATGGCGAGCAGGTTGGGCCCGAGCTGCCCGATGACCTCGGTGAGCTCGGAGATCCGGTCCAGCGGCCCGCCCGGTGCGATCGCACGCTCGACCGCGCCGTTCTCGCCCAACAGCTGATCGAGCAGGCCGTCGTCCTCGGCGAGCCGGTCCAGGATGCCTCCCGCGGCGGTCACCTTCTCCAGCACGCCGTCGGGCGCGGTCAACTTGTCGACGATCCCGCCCTCGGAGGTGAGGCGCTCGAGGATGCCCTCGTTCTCGGTGAACTGGTCGACCACACCACCCGGCCGGGTCAGCCGGTCCAGCGGTCCACCCTTCGCGGTGAGGCGCACCAGGATGCCTCGTTCCTCGGCGACCTGGTCGAGGAGTCCGCCCTCGGCGGTGAGCTTGTCGAGCGGACCGTTCGGGGCGGTGAGCCGGTCGACGACACCCCCGGGATCGAGCAGTCGCTCCAGCGGACCGCCGTTGGCCAGGATCCTGCCGAACGGCCGCTCGGGGCCGAGTAGTTCGGACAGCTGGTTGAGGAGAGCGAGCGGCGTCCGGAGTGATCCGAGCTCGTCGGCGTCGACGCCCACTGCCAGTGCGATCTCGTTCTGCACGCTCCCAGCCGTGATGCGGGCGATGGCGACTGCGGACTCGGCTGCGCTGAGCACCACCCCGGTGACCGCGAAACCGAGTCGGAACGGCATCTCGACGAGCGCACGGCCTGCGTCCGCCGTGGCCACCGGTCTACGGTCGGCGCGGCGACGGTCGGGTGGCGGCCGATCCGGAAGGGACTCCATGCTTTCCGACCCTAGGCCAGCCGACCGGCGTTCGGGGCGAGGGTTCGGTGATTCCGCGGGGCGGTGTCGCTACTGCGCCCCGGTCGCCGGTGCCTCTGCCGCCTTGGCGGCCTTCGCCGCCTTCTTGAAGTCGCGGACCTTCTGCAGCGACTCCGGGCCGGTCACGTCGGCCACCGACCGGAACCCCTTCTTGCTGTAGTCGCCGGCGACCTTGGTCCAGCCCGACGGCTTGACGTCGAGTTGCTTGGCGACGAGCGCGACGAAGATCTTGGCCTTCTGGTCGCCGAACCCGGGCAGGGCGCGCAATCGCTTCATCAGGTCCGCGCCGTCGGCGGCCTCGGTCCAGATGCGCGCGGCGTCGCCGCCGTACTCCTCGGCGACGACTTTCGCGAGCGCTTGGACCCGGCCGGCCATCGACCGACCGTAGCGGTGGATGGCTGGGGGAGTGGCACACAGGTCGGCGAACGCCTCGGGGTCGGCGTCGGCGATCTCGACCGGATCCATCGTGCCGAACCGGTCACGGATCTTGGCCGGCCCGGCGAAGGCCCGTTCCATCGGGAACTGCTGGTCGAGGAGCATTCCCGTGAGGAGGGCGAACGAATCGTTCGACAGGAGTTCGTCGGCCGCGGGTTCCTGCGCGATCTGGATCTTCGGCATGGGGTCGATTCTGGCAGACGGCACCCGCGTGCGGCTCTAGACTGCCCCCATGATGAGCGGGGAGAACACGGTCGGCTTCGAGAACGGCAGACGTCGGCGGGGGCGCGTCGGAGTGGGAACGGTCGCGACGGTGGCCGGCGCCGTGCTGGCGCTGGCCGTGTCGCTGTTCGGTACCGGCGCCGCCGGGGCCGCACCGGCAGACGACGGGGCGAACTACGTCACCACCCTGCGGTGCGACAGCGTCAACCCGTGGCCGGCAGGCACGGTCAAGGTCCGCGTGGACGTGTTCAACCAGATCCGGCACCCCGCGGACGGACTACCCGGACCCGTCATCGCGCTCATCGGCACCGACCGTGCCCGAGCAGTGGCCCTCGAATACACCTACGAGGTGTCGGTGTCGTGGCGGAACCTGCGGACCGGACGTACCGGCGTCACCACTGTTCCGGGCCGCGGGTACACCATCAAATGGCAGGTCGACATCCATCCGGGCAGCGGTCCCGTCGCCTTCACGATCCGTCAGAAGATCGGTGCGCTGGCCTTCTTCCCGATGACCAATCCGAAGTACTCGACCTGCTCGGGCCGCGCGGTCGCCTGACTCACCGTTCGGCGAGTCCGCCGATCAGCAGGTATTGCGCGGTGAAATAGCTCGCGAGTACCCAGGCCTCGCCGGCCCTCCGGAGTCGAGGGTCGGTGACCAGGTGTCGCCGGTTGATGATCGCGAGGTCGGAGAGCAGGAAGAACCACCCGCCTGCCTGCATCCGCGGCTGCGGCGTCGGCACGGCCGCCGCCAGCGCCGACATCGTCGCGAGCGTGTTGCCGTACGTCCCCAGAACCGGCAGCAGGGCAGGGCGGTGTCGGCTCAGCACCGTCGCCGACTCGGCGAGAACGCCCATCCGCGGCGCGACGGAGCGAACCGACGGTCGTGCGCCGGCACGCCACATCGCGACCGCGTAGCTCAGCTGTGCGCCCGCGAAAGAGGTTGCACCCCTGCGGAGAAAACGATCCTTCGCCGCCGGGTCGTCGTGTTCGAACTCTTCCTGCAACATGAACCGGTCCCCAACAGCCGACAACCCCAGAACGGCCGCCAGCGCGACGGTGTCGGCGACCGGGCGGCGTCGCGCTCCGGCGGCCACCCGCGCCGCGAGAAGCGCGATCGGCAGCGGTTTGGTGATCGCGGCGCTGCGTCGATCACCGACCGAACCGGCGATCGTCGCTGCCGCGGCAGTGGCCGCATAGGCGATCCGGAACGTTCGGTTCACCGCAGGACGCGGGCGACGAACGCGCGGATGTCGGTGTCGGAGAACCGCTTCGACTGGGCACCGTCGAGCGTCAGATAGGTACGCGCCGACACCTTGCTGTCGCCGACCCGGGCGTCGTTGAGGTACTTGAGGGTGAGCGGTACGACGACGGAGGTGTCCTGCAGGGTCTGCGTCATCAGGACCGGACGCTCGAAGCCGCGAGTGGGCAGCTCGGTCGCCTTGGTCAGCAGGGCGGTGAGTTCGGTGTTCCCTGACAGCGGTTTGGTGAACAGCGAGCCGATGGCGAGACCGTCCACCTCACGCGCGAACTCGGTGACACACGACGCGGCGGCCTTGGTCAGCCATTTCTTGCCGGTGTCGGTGAGGTAGGCGTCGAGATCGAGGTCGGACTGCGCGTTGCGGATCGCGCTCAGCGTGTACAGCGCGTCGGCGGCCAGCCCGGACGGCATCGCCGCGGACGACGGCCCGAGATTGGCCACGAGCGAACCGAACTGGGCGGGAATCGAACTCGCCGCGGCACCCTTGAAGTCGAGCTTGCCGCCCTGGATGGTCGGGGCCAGTCGGGCCAGCGTGATCGCGGCCGCGGCTCCCTGGCCCTCGCCGACCACTGCCCACGAGCGCGACAGGTTGTCGGCGATGTCCCGAGAGGCGCGCACCGCGTCGACGATGTTGCGGGCAGTGGCCTCGAGATCGTAGTACTGCGGCGTGCCGGGGGTCCCGACGCCCGCGTAATCGGTACTGACGACGGCATATCCGCGGCCGAGCCATCGTTTGAGCTCGTCGGTGTCCTCGGCGGTGGGCCGCGACGACGGTGCGCACCGGTCGGCGATGCCGCGCGAACCGTGGGCCCAGGCGACGATCGGCCAACCACCGGCCGGCGCCCGCCCGCCCGGCACCATCAACACGCCCGAGGACAGATGGGCCTTGCCGTCGGCGCCGGTGCTCCAGTAGGTGAAGTCGTTACCGGACCCGGCGCCCGCGACCGTACGTGCCCGGGGGAGTTCGCGATTGGCGTAGACGGCGCCCGGCGTCTGGCCCGGACCTCGCGTGTCGACGGTGCCCGCGTTGTCGTCGGCGGGCGCGCTGTTGTCCGTCGACGACGGTTCCGCCGACGGCTCGGCTACTCCTGGCGTCGATGTTCCCGGAGTCGGTTCGGCCGCGGCCGTCGCCGTCATGCCGAAGGCGGCCGGGGCCACGACGATCGTGAGGGCGGCTGCGGCCGCGAGGGCGCGTGCGAGATGGGCACTCCGTGGTTTCGAAGTGTTGCCGTGGGGGTTCATGTGTCGTCAGTTCGTTCTGTGAGGCGTGACCGGATGCGAAAGGCGTTGTGCGTCAAGCATTGACGATGCCGACGGCAGGTAGGAACCAGCAGTTCTGGGTACCGTTGCTGGCGTTGCCGAAGACTGCCGACAGGATGGTGCCGCTGCCGGTCTTCACCGGTGCCAGCCGGACCCCGGACAGCAGGGGCAGCGCTGTCAGCGCGGTGCGGTCGGTGATCGGGTCGAGATCGGCGAAGCCGCCCTGGAGCGTGCTGGTGTTGAACCAGGCGACCTGCATTGTGCCGCCGCTACCGGCAGTCGGCGAGGCGGGCACGAAAGCGTATGCGGTCTCGCCCTTCTCGACGAGGTTGAGCTTCTCGGGCAGCTTCACGCCGGGGATCATGTCGAGCAGCGGCTTGAGCTGGGTCAGCGGGTCGGTCTTCATCGGCCACGGACCCGCCACGGCGCCCGCACCGGCGGTGACGAGTCCGAGCGGGTTGTCGGCGGTGGGTGCGGTGCAGAACGGCGACACCGACGGGGTGAGTGTCTGGATGCCGAGCGTGCGCAGCAGGGCGATGGGGTCGGTCGGGGCCGCGACCGGAGTGGCGGCCGACGCGGGCGCGCCCTCGGCGGCCGCGGGGAGCGGGAGAGCTCCCGCACGCCCGGCGATGTCCTCGACCGACAGTTGTCCGGCGCTCCCCATGATCGTCTGGGCGGCCTGCACGGCGATCTGGTCGACACCCGCGGCCTTGAGCAGACGTACCGCCCCGGCCAGCTCGGCGTCGAACGGGATCGACAGCGCGCCGAGCAGGTTGGCGGGGATGAGGGGCTCGGCCGTCGCCGGCGCCGAGGTGGCGGTGAGGGTGGCCGCCGCGATCGCCACACCCATGAGACCGGCGCCGCAGCGCTGGATCGCGCGGCTGCGAGTGACGCGACGCGGAGCGTCGGAACGCGTGAACCGAGACGTGAGGGACATGGCTCTCCTTGGGGCAACCGGCTGTGACGGCCGAGCACCCGCCACGTGTGGCGGGTGTGACAGATGGGACTCGAGTTACAAGAGACCACGAAGACTCGGAACCCGGCAAGTCGCGAGTCCGACCTGTGACATGGGCGCGATCCGCGAGAGACCGAAACCGCGGCGAACTGCGGGTTCAGTGCCCTTGAGCACGGTCTCGGACCGCCGCACAGAGGCCGACCACCGCCGGCACGCTCAGCTCGCGCCGCCGATTCCCTTGCCGATCAACACGACTCCGATGACCAGGATCAGCACCGCCATCACGGTCGCGTTGTTCGCCAGCAGCCACGACTTGAGGCGGTCGAGCGGTTCGCGCAGGCGGGCCGCGGCGAGCTGGTAGCCCACGACCGGGACCACGACCGAGGTCGAGGCCAGGAGTGCGAAGACCGCCACCGCGATCACGTCCTGCGGCATCGACAGCGCGCCCGAGGCGATCGAGACACCCGCCGCCGCGCAGAGAACGAGATTCTTCGGATTGATCGCCGCCAGCCCGAACGCGATACCCATGGCGGTCACCGGACGCATCTCGTCGATGGCCGACATCCATTTCGGCGTCGCTGACTCCGCGTGCCGGGAACGCCACTGACGCAACCCCACGGCGAGCAGGACGACACCGAGCGCGATCTTCACCCAACCGGTGCTCGACGACGATTCGTCGAGGTCGACGGCGCTTCCGAGGGCCACGAAGACGGCCACCGCGACGACGATGCCGACGAGCCAGCCGATCGCGAAACCGATACTCGTCGTGCGCGCATGGCGTCCCAGGAGCATGAGGATCGCCGCGATGATCGGAATCGGCGACACCGCGACACCGACCACAAGGGGTAACAACTCACCGAGCACGGGTCCCATCGAGAACTCCTCACGACATGGTGCCGACAGATGACGTTTGTACGCCATGAGAGTGGCGAATGTCGGACTGTTTGCGTGACGGACGGTCTTGATATGTCTTGCATGCCATTTCGCGTTCTGTTCGGCCGATGTTCACGTGATCTGCCGCGCCTTCCGATAGTGGCGCCCTGAGCGCAGGTCCTCTCACGACGAAGGCACCCCGGCTGCGAGCCGGGGTGCCTTCGTCGTGAGAGGAGAAAGAGATCAGATGATCGCGAGCCCGATCACCGGGACGATGGTGCAGGAGACGACCTGCCCCTTCGTCTTCGTGGTGACGTTGCCGTGGATCGCCGAGATGACGCGGCCCTTGCCGGTTCGCGAGATACCGGTGAAAGTGCCGGGGCCTTCCTTCACGTTGATCTTCGGGTTGCGCTTGAGCGTCGTGGTACCCGTGCGACCGGTGTCGACGTTGAACCAGCTGACCGTGAGCGGCGCGGCCTTGTTGTCGATCGCCGGACCCGTGCCGAGCGAGGTGTAGACGTAACCGGCCTCCCCGCGCTTGGGACCGGGGGCCGGTGCCTCCTGCGGTCCGGCGGTGACCAGGGCGCGACCGAGCGAACCGCCGCCGGGGATGCAGCCGAGGCCGAAGGTCGGGTAGAGGAATTCCTGGATCTTCGGGGCGTTCGGGCCCTGCGGGATCTCGGGATCGCCGGGCTTGCGCTCGGCGGCGAGCTGACGCGCAGCCTGCTTGCGGCCGGGTTCGCCGAGGAAGTCGGCGATAGAGCGCCAGATCTTGCTCACCTCAGCCGGCATACCGGGGGTGTCGGCGAACGACTGGGCCTGGCGGAGCAGGTCGACCGAGACCTTGCCGTCGGGTCCGGGTGTCGCCACGGAGCCGATGATCGCGGGAGCGAACGCGCCGAGCGAGTCCAGCACGCGCTGGTCGACCTTCGGGGGCGGGGCGGCCTGCGCGGCCATCGGCATCGCGAGTGAGGTCGCCGCCGCGAGCGCCGACACGGCGACGAGGAGTCGACGGGTCCGGAGTCGATGCGGGGCATGGCCGGATCGCAACCTCAGTGGCCGGGAGAAACGCACTGGTGTGTCCTAACGGTCGTGGCGCCGACGATCAGTTGATCGGCGCCTCGCGGGTCGTGTCATCCGCCCGGGTGTCGGGTAGCGGACAGCCCATCCTCTCACCCGGGTCGTCGCGGGTCATTCTAAGCCCCCCGCGGGTTCCACTGTCCAGACCGCCGGCCTGTTACGGGTGGGGTTGTTGAGGTAATTGATGCAATTGTTATCGAAGTGACGTCGGAACGGTTGAATCGTACGGACAGGCGGCAACCTGGTTGGATGAGGAGAATCGGGGATCGGGGACGGTCGAACAGGAGTCTGAAGTGACAGAGCTGCGCGCTGACGCGTCGGGTCGCCCACGCGGGAGGTCGCGACTGACGCGACTGGTGGTCGGTGCGGCCGCCGTCATTCTCGCCGCGACGTCGGCGAGTGCGTGTGCCGACGACTCGTCGTCGGGCGCCGAGGTCACGCTGCTCACCCACGATTCCTTCGAACTGCCGGAGTCGGTGATCGACGGGTTCCGCCAAGAGACCGGGCTGACCCTGAAGATCGTGAAGTCCGGGGACGCCGGGCAATTGGCGTCAACGGTGTCACTGACGCCGGGTGCGCCCAAGGGAGACGCGGTCTTCGGCATCGACAACACCTTCGCCTCGCGTCCGATCGACGCCGGCGCCCTGGAGTCCTATGAGTCACCCGCCGCGGCCGACGGTGCCGCCGATTTCGCGGTGCCCGGCGCGGAGGGGCAGCTCACGGCCGTCGACCGCGGGGATGTGTGCCTCAACATCGACGACGGCTGGTTCGAATCCAGGTCTCTGACCCCGCCGGCGAGCTTCCGCGACCTGACCCGCCCGGAATTCGCCTCGCTCACCGCGGTGACCGACCCGGCGACCTCCTCGCCGGGCACGGCGTTCCTGCTCACCACCGTCGGTGCGCTCGGAAACGGCTGGCAGGACTACTGGAAGCAGGTCGTCGGTGGCGGCGCGACCATCGTCTCGGGCTGGGAGGTGGCCTACAACCAGCTCTTCACCGCCGGCGAGGGCCGTGGCGACAAACCCATCGTGCTGTCCTATGCCTCGTCGCCGGCGGCGACGCCCGGGACGAGCGCGCTGCTCGACAGCTGCTTCCCGCAGGTGGAGTACATCGGCATCCTGAAGGGCACCCGGAACTCGACCGGCGCCCGCAGGCTCGTCGATTTCATGCTGAGTCCCACTGTGCAGAAGGAACTCCCGAACTCGATGTACGTCTACCCGGTGCAGCGCGACACCCCGCTGCCCGAGGGATGGCCGGCGCGCGCGGAGGTGCCCGCCTGGATGTCGTCGCTGCCGCCCGCCACGATCGCGGAGAACCGCGAGATGTGGCTCGATCAGTGGCGTGCCGCGGTCGGCCGGTGACGACTCGGTGACCCCGGCCGGGACAGTGGTGACCCGGGTGGCCCGGGCCGCCGGACCGGTTGCGCTGTGGGTCGTCCCGGCGCTGTTCGTCGTGGTGCTGTTCGCCTGGCCGGTGATCGCGCTCGTCCGGCGCGCCGTCACGATCGCCCGTGACTCCGGGGTGGGCCTGATCGAACTGCTCGACCGTACCGACGCCCTCGGGCTTCTGGGCGTCACCCTGGGCCAGGCGGCCGCCTCGACGGTCCTGGCACTCGCCGCCGCCGCACCCATCGCGTGGTTGTTCGCCCGGGTCCGCGGGACCACCGCGCTCGTGCTCGCCGTCGTGGTGACCGTGCCGTTCGTGCTGCCGACGGTCGTCGTCGGTGTCGCTTTCCGCTCCCTGCTGTCCGGCCCATTGGCGTTCCTGCACATCGAATCCGGGCTGCCGGCCGTGCTCGCGGCGCACATGTTCATCAACATCGCCGTCGTCGTCCGCGTCGTCGGCGCGGCCTGGCGCAACCTCGACCCGCGACTGCTCGAGGCAGCACGGTCGCTCGGGGCGGGCCGGGTTCGGGCGACCATGACCGTGGTCGTGCCGCGTCTGGTGCCCGCCACCGCGTCGGCGGCCGCGCTGATCTTCCTGTTTTGTTCCACCAGTTTCGGCGTTGTGATCATTCTCGGCGCCGGGGAGCTGCGGACCCTGGAGACCGAGATCTACACGCAGGCCATCGGATACTTCCGGATTCCCGAGGCGGTCGCGCTGTCGATGCTGCAGATCGTGGTGGTCATTGCGGCGCTGCTCCTGACGCGGGTGTTCGCGGATCCGGCGAGCCGCGGATCGGGTGGCGGCGCCCGGCGGGCCGAACGGAACCGCAGGGTCGCCGGCGGCCGCTGGACGCGGCCGGCGGTCTGGGTGGTGGGGGCGTGGACAGCAGTCCTCCTCGTCGGACCGGTCCTGGTGCTGATGGTGCGGTCGGTCCGGCCGGTCGCCCACGGCGACTGGACCCTCGCCGGCTACCGCGCACTGGCCGAACCCGTCAACGGGGTGACACCCCTGGAGAGCCTGCGCTATTCGCTGGTGACCGCGACCGCGGCGACCGCCATCGCCCTGGTGGTCGGGACGCTCGCCGCCGTCGCGCTGCATCGCGCGCACGGAGTCGTCGGGGCGATCGGCTCGGCCGTCTCGCTCATCCCGCTCGGGATCAGTGCTGTCACACTCGGATTCGGCTACCTCATCGTGCTGGCGTCGTTGCCGTACGAGATCGCCGCATCACCCGCGGTCATCCCACTGGTCCAGGCCCTCATCGCGATTCCGGTGGTCATCCGCATCATGATGCCCGCACTCGAGTCGGTGCCGGTCTGGTTGCGGCATGCCGCGGCGACGTTGGGAGCCACGCCGTTTCGCGTCTTCGCGACCGTCGACCTGCCGATCGTCGGACGGTCGATGGGGGCTGCCGGTGGGTTCGCCTTCGTCATGGCCCTGGGCGAGTTCGGCGCGACGAGCTTCCTCGCCCGCGCGGACACGACCACTCTTCCGGTACTCATCGGGTCCGCCCTGAACCGCCCGGGGGCCGAGAACCTGGCCACCGCCATGGCCGCCTCGGTGGTCCTCGTCATCGCGACGGTCGTCGCAGTCGTCGTGGTCGAGGCGTTCCGGCCCCGCTCGGAGGTGCCGCTGCTGTGACCACGCAGAACGCGAAAGACGTTGCCGGACAGGCTCAATTCGTACTCGAGGTCTGCGACCTCACGGTCGCGTACGGCGGCGAGACCGTCATCGACGGTCTGTCGTGGCGGCTCGGGGGAGAAGGGTCACTGGTAACCGCGATCCTGGGCCCGTCGGGGTGCGGCAAGTCGACCCTGATCCGGACGATCGCCGGACTCGAGTCGCCGGTCGGTGGAACGGTGCGGTTCGGCGGAGTCGACCTCGCCGGCGTCGAGGTCCATCGGCGGGACTTCGGGGTCGTCTTCCAGGACGGGCAACTTTTCGGCGGGCGCAGTGTCGCGTCGAACGTCGCGTACGGGCTGAAGGTGCGGCGCTGGTCGCGCCGCGCCATCGCCGATCGCGTCGCCGAGATGCTCGACGTCGTCGGACTCACCGGCTACGACAAGCGTCTCGTGGAAACCCTGTCGGGCGGCCAGGCCCAACGGGTCGCGCTCGCGCGTGCCATGGCCCCGCGTCCGCGTCTGCTGTTGCTCGACGAGCCGCTCGCCGCGCTCGACCGGCGGTTGAGAGACGAATTGGCCGTGGAGATCTCGGAGATCGTGCGAGCGGCCGGCGTGCCGACGATGGTGGTGACCCACGACCACGCCGAGGCGGCCACCATGGCCGACGAGATCGCGGTCATGCGGGACGGGGTGATGATCCAGACCGACGTTCCGGCGGCGCTGTGGCGACACCCGGTCGACGAGTGGACCGCGCGTTTCCTCGGCGCCACGACCGTCGTCGACGCGCAGGTCCGCTCGGGCGTCGCGCAGACCGTCCTCGGTGAGATGCCGCTGGATCGTCCCGACGGTCCGTGCCGGCTCGGCCTGCGGCCCGAGTCGGTCTCGATCGGCCCGGCGTCGCCGGGGGCGGACGAGGACACGGCAGCGACAGCGACCGTCGTGCTCGTCGCCGAACTCCCGGCCGGCCCGCGGGTGCGCATCGAGACCCCGGTCGGCGAGATCGATGCGGTCACCGACGCCTTCGTCGCGATCGGCGACCGGGTGCGGGTGCGTCTGGTTCCGGAACGCGTCGCGGTGATCGGGTCGTGATGCCGCGTGGGCCGGCGAGGCGGTCGTCGTGCCGGTGACACGACGAGACCTGCTGGTCCCGCCGGGACTGATGGTCGTCGGAGCGACGTCGATGTATCTCGGCGCGGCCGTCGCCGTCGGCCTGTTCGACGTCATCTCCCCGGCCGCCGTCGCGTGGTTGCGGATCGCCGGGGCCGCGCTGGTGTTGCTCCTGTGGGTGCGTCCACCCCGCGGCGCCTGGCGCTGGGAGCGATTGCGCCTTGCCGGATGCTTCGGGCTGATCACCGCCGGGATGAACATCGCCTTCTATGAGGCCCTCGCGCATCTGCCCCTGGGCACGACCGTCGCCCTGGAGTTCCTGGGCCCGATTGTGGTGGCCGCCTTGGGTTCTGCGACGCGTCGCGATGTCGCCGCACTCGTCCTGGCGGCTGTCGGCGTGGTCCTGATCGCCGATGTCCGGTGGTCGGGAACGGCGATCGGCGTCGTCCTGGCGCTGACCGCGGCCGCCTGCTGGGCGGGGTACATCGTCCTGGGCAAACGGGTCGCGGCGCGAGGCACGGGCGTCGAGGATCTGGCGACCGGCTTCGCGGTGGCCGCGTTGCTCACCGCGCCGCTCGCGTGGTGGGTGGCCGACGCGGTACGCGCGGGGGCCGCGCTGCCGGTGGTCCTGGCCCAGGGGTTGCTGCTCGGCATCGCGTCGACCGCGGTGCCCTACGCACTCGACCAGATCGTGCTGCGGCGGGTCGGCCAGGCAAGGTTCGCGATCCTGCTCGCGCTGCTGCCGGTGACGGCGTCGGTGATCGGGTTGCTCGCGCTGGCGCAGGTGCCGCGGCCCCTCGAAGCGGTAGGGATCGCGCTCGTCGCGGTGGCGGTGGCCGTGCGATCGGTCGACGACGAGAGCCGGTCCGACGAGTGCGAGGCGGAGATTCCGCCGGGGTGACCGGGAATCAGGCGGCGCGCGCCTTCTTCAGTGCTTTGTGCAGCTCTTTCTTCGACATGTCGGAGGTGTCGAGCTTGCGCATCCGGTGGATGACCACCGGGCAGCGAACACACCGCGTCGAACTCTTGCAACACTTCTTCTTGGGCTTCAGAGAGCCCACCTTGGTCGGGTCGACCTTGCCCATACGGCGAGGTTAGCAGACCCTAACTACAACTCTTGTGGGTGCTGTGATCGCGGTCTCACCGCCCGAGCCGATAGTCTGTGACGTTGAATCCCTAGGTGATCTGCTCCCCGCGCCGGTCAGAGCCGTTCGGCTGCGAACGTTCCAGACGTTCGGCAGTGACCCGGACGCCGGCCGCCGCTGCCGGTCCCCAACCACACGAAAGAGAGCCAGTGAGCGCTGTCCCCACCTTCCGCAACGTCGCGATCGTCGCGCACGTCGACCACGGAAAGACCACACTCGTCGACGCCATGCTGCGCCAGTCCGGCGTGTTCGGCGAGCGCGCCGAGGTCGTCGACCGGGTGATGGACTCCGGTGATCTCGAACGTGAAAAGGGCATCACCATCCTCGCCAAGAACACCGCGGTCCACCGGCGCCAGCCGGACGGCACCGAGGTCGTCATCAACGTCATCGACACCCCCGGCCACGCCGACTTCGGCGGTGAGGTCGAGCGCGGCCTGTCGATGGTCGACGGCGTGGTCCTGCTCGTCGACGCCTCCGAGGGCCCGCTGCCGCAGACGCGCTTCGTGCTCCGCAAGGCGCTGGCCGCCGAGCTGCCGGTGATCGTCGTCGTGAACAAGACCGACCGTCCCGACGCCCGCATCCAGGAGGTCGTCGACGAGACGCAGGATCTGCTCCTCGACCTCGCCTCCGACCTGGACGAGGAGGCCGCGAAGGCCGCCGAGCTCGTCCTCGAGCTCCCCGTGCTCTACGCCTCGGGCCGCGCCGGTGTCTGCAGCACCGAGCAGCCGGCCGACGGCGAGATCCCGGCGGGGGAGAACCTCGACTCCTTCTTCGACGTCCTGCTCGAACACGTCCCGGCGCCCAAGGGCGACCCGGACGCCCCGCTGCAGGCACACGTCACCAACCTCGACGCCTCGGCCTTCCTCGGCCGTCTGGCGCTCGTCCGCATCCACAACGGAACCCTCCGCAAGGGCCAGCAGGTGTCCTGGTGCCGCGAGGTCGACGGTGAAGCCGTCGTCGAGCGCGCCAAGATCACCGAGCTCCTCGCCACCGTCGGAGTCGACCGGGCGCCCGCCGAGTCCGCATCGGCCGGTGACATCGTGGCCGTCGCCGGTATGCCGGAGATCATGATCGGCGACACCCTCGCCGACCTGGAGAACCCGCAGCCGCTGCCGCGCATCACCGTCGACGAGCCGGCGATCTCGGTCACCATCGGCACCAACTCGTCGCCGCTGGCGGGCCGGGTGTCGGGCCACAAACTGACCGCCCGCATGGTCAAGCAGCGTCTGGACACCGAGCTGATCGGCAACGTGTCGCTGCGCGTGCTCGACATCGGCCGGCCCGACGCCTGGGAGGTGCAGGGACGTGGCGAGCTCGCCCTGGCCATCCTCGTCGAGCAGATGCGTCGTGAGGGCTTCGAGCTGACCGTCGGCAAGCCGCAGGTCGTCACCCGCAAGGTGGACGGCAAGGTCCAGGAGCCGTTCGAGCATCTGACCGTCGACGTGCCCGAGGAGTACCTCGGCGCGGTGACCCAGTTGCTCGCCGCCCGCAAGGGCCGCATGGAGCAGATGAACAACCACGGCACCGGCTGGGTCCGGATGGAGTTCATCGTGCCCTCGCGCGGCCTCATCGGGTTCCGCACCGACTTCCTCACCGAAACCCGGGGCACCGGCATCGCCAACGCGGTGTTCCAGGGCTACGACGCCTGGGCGGGCGAGATCCGGGCCCGCCACACGGGTTCGCTCGTCAGCGACCGGTCGGGAACGGTCACCCCGTTCGCGATGATCCAGCTCGCCGACCGCGGCACCTTCTTCGTCAACCCGGGCGACGACTCGTACGAGGGCCACGTCGTGGGGATCAACCCGCGCCAGGAGGATCTCGACATCAACGTCACCCGCGAGAAGAAGCTGACCAACATGCGTCAGTCCTCGGCCGACGTGATGGAGACCCTCGCCAAGCCGATGCAACTCGACCTCGAGGGCGCCATGGAATTCTGCGCCGCCGACGAGTGTGTCGAGGTCACCCCGGAGGTCGTGCGAGTGCGTAAGGTGCACCTCGACTCGACGACGCGCGCCCGTGAGCGCTCGCGGGCCAAGTCCCGGGATGCCGCCGTCAGCTGAGTGTCGATGGCGCTCCGGCGCCGCATTACGGTGGCGGGCGCGTCCGACGGACCGAGAAGCTTCTTCGTCATGGGGGTATCCGAGGTGAATCGCGCGAGACCACGACCGGGCCGCGAGGCCGCGAACCGGGTCCGTGGGCGGTTGCTCGGCATGCTCTCGTGCAGCGTCGCCCTGCTCGTGGTGCTGACCGCCTGCATGTCGGATCCGCCGCCCCCGGTCCGCGACACCGGGCCACCGCCGACCCCGACCGAGTACCCGGTGGAGAAGACGATCTACATCGCCACCGACTCGGTCGGATCGGGCTTCAACCCGCACATCGCCGCCGACCAGAATCCGGTGACCACGGCGGTCGCGGCGATGACGCTGCCCAGCGCGTTCGCGCCGGTCCAGACCCCGGGCGGGACGGTGTGGGAACTGCAGCGCTCGTTCGTCACCTCCGCTGAGGTGACGTCGCGGGCGCCGTTCACCGTGACCTACCGCATCCACACCGACGCCCAGTGGTCCGACGGCCTGCCGGTGACGGGCGACGACTTCAACTTCCTGTGGCAGCAGATGTCCCGGCAGCCCAACGTCGTGGCACCGGCCGGCTACCGGCTCATCGACTCGGTGCAGTCCCGGGAGGGCGGCAAGGTCGTCGAGGTGCGGTTCGAGTCGCCGTACCCCGCGTGGCGAGAGCTGTTCACCGGATTGCTGCCCAGTCACGTGCTCAAGGGTGCGCCGGCCGGCTTCCAGACCGGGATGGACACCGGCAAGCCGGTTTCGGCCGGGCCCTACGCGATCGTGGGGATCGACAAGACCCGCGACGAGGTCCGCCTCGCCCGCAACGACCGGTATTGGGTCACCCCGCCCCGGTTGGATCAGATCGTCCTCCGCCGCGCCGGCACATCGGCCCAGATGCTCGACTCCGTACGATCCGGCGACTCGGCCATCGTGGCCCTCGGCGCCTCGCCGGCCACCGACGCGGAACTGACCGCGCTGCCCGGTCTCGAGACCGCCCGCAGCCTGACGTCGCGGTCACTCGGTGTCAGCGTGAACGCCCGCACCGACGCGATGAGCTCGGTGGAGGTCCGGCGCGCGATCCTCGGGTTGGTCGATCCGCGACTGACCACCTTCGCCGGTGCCGGCGACTGGGTCGTCGAACCGTTCGCGAACACCGTCTTCGCGCCGTCGGATCCGGGCTATTCACCGGTCGACCGCCCGCGCCTCGGGGCGGCCGAGGTCGACGCCCTGCTCGGCGCTGCCGGTTACCGCCGCGCCGCGCCCGAGCCCGTCGGCTCGGCATCCCCGGTGCCGTCGGCGTCGTCGTCGGAGCCCTCCTCGGTGTCGCCGTCGTCCCCGTCCGGGTCCACGCCCGCGTCCGAGGCGCCGTCCGCCGGCGGGTCGGCGACGCCCGGGGTGAGCGAGACCCCGACCGAGGGTCTGGTCGAGGTACCGGAACTGCCCGAGGGAATCCTGCCGTTCCAGCGCGACGGGCAGGACCTCATCGTCCGTGTCGGTGCGGTCGCCGGCGATCCGCGGACCACGTCGGCCGCGTCGAGCATCGTCGACCAGCTCCGAGGTGCAGGGGTGCGCGCTCAGGTCGTGACGCTGCCCAACAGCGAGCTGTACGGGTCGGCGCTCACCAACCAGCGCGTCGACCTGGTCGTCGGGTGGTCGGGGCTCGGCGTGCCGCCGGCGTCGTCGCTCGCGTCGCAGGTCGACTGCAACCAGCCCAAGCCCGGTACCGAACCGTCGCCCGCGACGCCGCCGACGCCCACCAGCATCGCGCCGAGCGGTGGCGATCCCGGGGACAGCTATGCCAGCAACGTGTCCGGGTTGTGTGACCCGCGGCTCATCGAGCTCGCGCGCACCGCACTCTCCGAGGACGACCCGATCCCGACGCTGAACGAGGCCGAGCCGCTCCTCGCCGCGCAGGCGATCTACCGGCCGCTGTACCAGGACTCGATGGTCGTGGGCACCACGTCCGCGGTGCGCGACGTCCCGCTCACCGGACCCATCCAGGTCTCGATCTTCGGGACCGCGGTCAATTGGGAGCTGACGTGACCGGTGTTCCGGCGGATCGCCGGCTGCTGCTCGTCCACGCTCATCCCGACGACGAGACGATCATGACCGGCGGCACCATCGCCCGGTACCTCGCCGAGGGCGTCGACGTGCGGGTGCTGACCTTCACGCTCGGGGAGGAGGGCGAGGTGATCGGCGACGAGTGGGCCCAGCTGGTCGCCGACGGCGGCGCCGACCAGCTCGGCGGGTTCCGGGTACTCGAACTCACGCGGGCACTGGCCGAGCTCAGTCCCGCCGGCCGTCCCGCGTTGCGGCCGCGATTCCTCGGCGGTGCGGGCCGATGGCGGGACTCCGGGATGGCCGGCGCCCCGTCCGCGAACCACCCGCGCGCACTCGTGCGGGCACCGTTCGACGAGCCCGTCGAGGCGTTGGTCGACGTGCTCACCGACTTCGCACCCCAGGTGGTCGTCAGTTACGACGCCTCGGGTACGTACGGCCATCCCGATCACAAACTGGTGCACGAGGTCACGACGGCCGCGGTCGCCCGCGCCCGGGAAGTCGGTCCGGGCCCGGACAAGATCTACGAATCGGTGACCGAACGCAGCGCACTGGACTCCGGGCTCGCCGGTGTCGCCGCGGTACCCGACGGCTGGCGGATGCCCCGCGACGGTGAGCTGCCGAGCTATCCCGACGCCGACATCACCACCGAGATCGACATCAGCGCGTACCTCCCACGAAAGGTGGCCGCCCTGGCCGCCCACGCCACACAGGTGACCGTCGCGGCGTCCGGAACCGAATACGCGCTGTCGAACAGCATCCTGCAGCCGATCGCCCGCGCCGAGCATTTCATCCTCACCGAACCAGAGCGTCACGAGTCCCTCGGTGCCACGGACACGCGCGAGTCGGACCTGTTCGCCGGGATCGACTGACTCGATGGCCCGCTTTGTTCGGCCCGTATCGGGTTTCGTCGTCGACCGGCTGCTCCTGGGATTCCTCGTCGTCGACGGGTTCGCGATCGGGCTCGTGAGTGTTGCGTTCACCTATCAGCGCTTCGGCGGCGTCGCCGTGCCTGTCGCGGCACTTGCCGCCGGCGTGGTCAATGCGGCCCTGCTCTGGCTCGCGGCCGGCCTCACCGCGACCCCGTGGCGGTACGGGCCACTTGCCGCGTGGGGGCTCGTCGTCGTGATCGCCGGCGGGCTCCCCGGCCCGGGCGGGGACGTCGTGCTCTCGATCAGCAGTGGTTACCTCGTACAGACCTTGTTGCTCGTCGTCCTCGGTGTCGGGCCGTGCGCCGCGCTGGGCTGGACGGGGCGGCTGCCCGAACCCGACTGACCACCGCTCCGCAGGGGCGCTCCGCGTTGTGCCGCGACGGGCGGCGTTAGAGTGAGAGACATGCTTCTGCGCGCGTGGGCCGAAGACATCATGGCCCCGATCGAGCGCGTCACGGCCGCACTGAGCCGTGTCCGTGACGACCCGACTCTCGGGGCCGACGCCCTCGACGATGACGGCTGGGTCGCCCTCCTGGGTGCCTCGGGTGCGCAGCTCGACGAATTGTGCGATCTGGCCGACACCGTGCGTCGGCAGGTGACCGACCCGGAGGTGTTGACCTTCGTGGTCAACCGCAACCTCGACACCGGGATCGTCAGCCGACTCGGACCCGACGACCCGGGTCTCGACGAACTGGTCGCCGAGGCGGTCGCACTCGGCGCGACCGAGATCTGCATGCAGGGGCTCCTGCCCGCCGAACTGCCGGCCGACGACTACGTCCGGCTCGTGGAGGACATCACGGGTGCCGCCGACGGGCTCCACCTGCACGCCTATCGGGCCCCGGAGATCGTCGACGGCGCCGAGCGTGCCGGGATCACGATCGTCGAACACCTCGAGCGGCTGCGGTCGGCGGGCCTGGGGTCGGTGCCGGGGACCGCCGCCCAGATCCTCGACGACACCGTTCGCGCGACACTCTCACCCACCGGCACGGCGCCGCCGGTCGGCAGCTGGGTCGACGTCATCGAGACCGCCCACCGCGTGGGTCTCTTCTCCACCGCGACGATGCTCTACGGGCACGTCGAGACGCCCGCACACCAGATCGCCCATCTTCGACTGCTACTCGAGATCCAGCGTCGCACGGGCGGTTTCAGCGAACTCATCCTGATGCCACTGCTTCCCGAGAACGTGCCGCCCCACCTGGCGGACACCGCCTCGCGGACCGCGTCGGAGCGGGAGACCCGCGCGTTGCACGCCGTCGCCCGCCTCATGACCGCAGGCCTCCTCGACCATCTGCAGGTGGCGTGGACCAAACTGCCCGCGGCCACCGTCGATCTGGTGTTGCGCGGCGGGGCAGATGATCTGGGTGGGCTGTTGCTCGACGGCACCCTGATGCCGGGCGCGGGACCGGAGTCAGGTCGTGTCCTCGACGCCGCGGCTGTCGTCGACATCGCGGCGCGAGCCGGACGCAGGCCGCGCCAGCGCACCACCCGCTACGGGGTGCCGGAGCCCGACAGGCAACTCCCGCTGCCACAGGTGTCCGCGTGAGCCGGAGCATGTCTTCCGGGCGGGCGGCCGGAGCGCAGCAGCGCGCGCTGACGATGGACGACGTGGATGTCGCCATCATCGGCGCGGGCTTCGCCGGGCTCGGGATGGCGACGCAGCTCGCACGCCGCGGGCGGGAGTCCTTCGTCGTGCTCGAACGCGCCGACGGCGTGGGGGGCACGTGGCGGGACAACACCTATCCCGGCATCGCCTGCGACATCCCCGCCCATCTGTACTCGTTCTCGTTCCGGCCGCCGGCCGACTGGTCGGCGCGGTTCCCTCGTGGCGCCGAGATCCGCAGCTATCTCGAACAGATCGTCGTCGACGAACGACTCGCCGACCGCATCGAACTCAATCGCGAACTTTGCGAAGCGGTCTGGGACGAGCAGGGGGCGCACTGGGTGATCACGGCGGCGGCGCCGGACGGCCGGGCCGTCACCTTCCGCGCTCGCTCGCTGGTGCTGGCGGTCGGACGGTTGTCGGAGGCGCGCATCCCCGACATCGACGGACTCGACACCTTCCCGGGACAGGTCGTCCACACGGCCGCCTGGCACGACGACGTCAACGTTACGGGTGCGCGGGTCGGGGTCGTCGGAACCGGCGCGTCGGCGGTGCAGCTCATCCCGCACCTCGCCGACGCCGCGGACGATCTCGTCGTGTTCTGCCGCACGCCACCGTATGTCGTGCCGCGCGCGGACCGGCTCTACACCGACGACGAACGCGCTGCCATGCTCGACCCCGTCGTCGCGGCGGAGGTGCGCGACCGACTGCTCACCGAAGCCGACGGGGCGTTCCGGCAGCGGCTCGGGTTGCATCCGGACATCGACGAGATCCGTTCCCGTGCACGGGATCACCTCCACGGGCAGGTGGCCGATGCCGACCTCCGTGAACAACTGACCCCCGACTACGAGATCGGTTGCAAGAGAATCCTGCTCAGCGACGACTTCTATCCGGCACTGCAGCGGTCCAATGTGGTGTTCGAGTCGAGTGCACTGACGTCGGTCGCCGAGACCAAGGCCACCGCGCACAGTGGTCACACCTACGATCTCGACGTCCTGGTGATGGCAACCGGTTTCGAATCCGCACGCCCGCCCGCGGCATCGCGAATCACCGGTCGTGCCGGTCGGCGGCTGTCCGACCACTGGTCGGCGGGCATGACGTCTTACGCCTCGACCGTGGTCAGCGGATTCCCGAACATGTTCGTCCTCGACGGGCCCAACGCGGCGCTCGGCCACAACTCGGCGATCTACATGATCGAGACACAACTCGACTACGTCCTGGGCGCGCTGGAGTACATGGCCGGCAACGGAATCACGACTCTGGCGGTCTCGCCTGCCGCCGAAGACGAATACACGCGGGAGATCGACGCTCGCAGCGAGTCGACGGTGTGGCTGACCGGTTGTGAGAGTTGGTATGTCGACCCCGACAGCGGTCGCCTGACCCTGTTGTGGCCGGGCACCGCGGCGTCGTTCCGCGAACGCAACGGCACCTTCGACCCCGAACCGTACGAACCCCGTCCCGACGTCGGCACCGGAACACCTGAGGAGGGTGAGGAATGACCGAGAAGTTGACCGTCCGCGCGGCCCTGGACGCCGCGCGCGACCGGGCGCCGATCGGTCTCGACGAGGCCGTGACGCTCCTGTCCTGCGCAGGAGACGACCTGGTCGAACTGCAATCGATCGCCAGGGCGCTCCGAGACGAGGGGCTGGCCGCGGTCGGCCGGTCGCGGCAGGTCACCTACTCCCGCAAGGTGTTCATCCCGCTGACGCGCCTGTGCCGCGACCGGTGTCACTACTGCACCTTCGTCACGGTCCCCGGAAAACTCGCCCGCGCGGGGGAGGGGCTCTATCTGGAACTCGACGAGGTCGTCGACCTCGCGCGCCGCGGTGCCGAACTCGGCTGCAAGGAGGCGCTTTTCACGCTGGGTGACCGCCCCGAGGACAGGTGGCCGCAGGCCGGCGAATGGCTGGCCGAACGGGGTTACTCCTCGACGCTGGACTACGTTCGTGCCGCCGCGGTCGCCGTCTTGTCGGAGACGGGTCTGCTGCCGCACCTCAATCCCGGGGTGATGAGCCTCGAGGAACTGCTCCGCCTGCGCCCGGTCGCACCGTCGATGGGCATGATGCTGGAGACGACGTCGCGTCGCCTGTTCACCGAGAAAGGCCAGGCGCACTACGGAAGTCCCGACAAGGACCCGCTGGTCCGCATGCAGGTGCTGCGCGATGCGGGCACCGCTCGCGTCCCGTTCACCACCGGGATTCTGGTCGGGATCGGCGAATCACTCACCGAGCGGGCCGAATCACTGCTGGCCCTCGCCGATGTGCACGCCCGAGGCGGGCACATCCAGGAGGTGATCGTGCAGAACTTCCGGGCGAAGCCGGACACCGCGATGCGCTCGACCCCCGACGCCGAGATGACCGAGTTCCTCGCCGCCGTCGCGGTCGCCCGGGTTGTCCTCGGCCCACACATGCGGATTCAGGCGCCGCCAAATCTGGTGTCACCCGCGGAATGTGCCGCGCTGATCGCGTCCGGCGTCGACGACTGGGGTGGGGTGTCGCCGCTGACTCCCGATCACGTCAACCCGGAACGCCCGTGGCCTCACCTCGACGCCCTGGCCGCCCGCACCGCGGAGTCGGATTTCGTTCTCACCGAACGCATCACCGCGCAGCCACCCTATGTGCTGAACGGTGCCGACTGGATCGACCCGGCACTGACCCAGCACGTCGCCGCGCTCGCCGACCCGGTGACCGGCCTCGCCGTCGACACCCGCCCGGCCCCGCGTCCCTGGCCGGCGGTTGCCTGAGGGAAGCACCTGTCGTCGGGTGCGTGGCAGTCAGCCGAGAACGGGTGCGAGCGCTTCGTATCCGCCGACGACGTCGGTGGCGCGATGTAATCCGAGATCCTGCAGGGCCGCGGCGGCCAGGCTCGACGTATAACCCTGGGAGCACAGGATGATCCAGCGGACGTCATGGTCGACGGCCTGGTCGATGCGGGCGTCGCTCGCCGGGTCGCATCGCCATTCGAGGACATTCCGTTCGATGACGAGGGCTCCGGGGGCCTCGCCCTCCTCCGCGCGCTGCGCCGCGGGACGGATGTCGACCAGGACCGCCCCGCCGGCGAGCTCGGCGGGGACGTCGGCGGCCTCGACCCGCGCGATCCGCGACCGTGCGTCGGCGAGTACGTCGTCGATGGTGCGGGAAGTGCTCATTCGGGCTGGTCGGTGAGAACGGTCCGGTTGCGGCGCAGGTGGCCGCCCTCGGAGATGTCGTAGTAGGACATCGCGGTCAGCGGCGGTGAGTAGGCGTGCACGCTGAGCGTCGGGGTCACCTGCGGGCTGGTCTCCGCACCGATCTCCGGCGCGGCGACGACCGGGTTCCGCACGACGTCGTGCACCCACCCGAGAGGGAAGGCGGCCTGGTCGCCGGCGTCGAGGATGCGCACCGCCAGATCGTCTCCCGTCCAGTGGTACTCGCGCAAGCTGCCCGACAACACCGTCAGGGCTCCGAGCGAACCGGCGTGGTCGTGCAGTTCGGTGGCCTCGCCCGGCGTCCAGCTGATCAGCCACACGTCGACGTCGTCGTCGGCGTGCAGGCGCGTCGACCAGCGATGCCGTTCGTCCCAGACCTCCGGGAGCAGGTCGTCGTGGCGACCGTCGAGGACGTCTGCGACGCCCTGGTCGGTGATGCGGAGGAGGTCGGCGGGCCGGAGCCGCGTCGGCAGGTGACCAAGGGCGCGCGGGGCCGCGGTACCCGGACGCTCGCGCAGGGGCGAAGACGTCCGAGCACGATTCCGGGCGGAGGAAAGAGACGATAACGCGGACTGAGGCGCCCGTTCGGTGCGGGCGAGGGTGGAGGTCATGGCGAATCCTTGCGAGAGTCGAAGAGGATGTGGTGAGGCCGATCGGTTCAGCAACAGCACATCGACATCGACCGCGCGGTGGGTCGGTGCGGCACCCGGGCACACGCGCCCGCGGGTCGGTGTCCGGTGAGGACGGATTCGTCGACGACGATCATGCGCCCGACTCTGCACGCGGATCGTCGCGGCGTCGAGGTTTGGCGGCACGCTGAACGAAACCCGGAGCGGCGTCTCGCGGTCGGCGATGTGATCCTCGTTACTCAAACCCGGATTCGGGCACCTCTGGACGGGGGTCGATTTCGTCGCAGCGTCTCCCGGGGCGGATACTGTGGGGTGCGGTTCGACCAGCCCTCGGGCCGCACCGGCGCCGACGCCGGAGTGCCGTTCGACGCCGAACTGCGTTTCTCGTCGCGCCGACCCGGATCTTCCCTAGCGAAGGAGTGAGTGGTGACCTACATCATCGCGGAGCCTTGCGTCGACGTGTTGGACAAGGCTTGCGTGGAGGAGTGCCCCGTCGACTGCATCTACGAGGGTGGACGCATGCTCTACATCCAGCCGGATGAGTGCGTCGACTGTGGTGCGTGTGAGCCGGTGTGCCCGGTCGAGGCGATCTTCTACGAGGATGATGTTCCCGACGAATGGGAGCCCTACGTCAGCGCGAACGCCGACTTCTTCGACGACCTCGGCTCCCCGGGCGGCGCCAGCAAGGTCGGCAAGACCGAGGCCGATCCGGCGTTCATCAAGGGTCTCCCGCCGATGAACGAAGAGGACTGACCGCCTCCGCATGAGCAGTCCTGTCTCCCGCACGGCTGCGCCCCTGCGCGTCTCCTCGACCCGCGTCAGCGGGCGTCTGCCCGACTTCCCGTGGGACACGATCGCCGATGCGAAGGCGACGGCTCAGGCCCACGCCGACGGCATCGTCGACCTGTCGGTCGGGACGCCCGTCGACCCGGTGCCCGCACTCATCCGCGACGCACTCGCCGAGGACTCGGCGTTCCCGGGCTACCCGACGACGATCGGGACCCGCGAGTTGCGGGAGGCGGCCGCGGAGTCGCTGATCCGACGCCACGGGGTCACGTCGCTCGACGAGACGGGAATCCTGCCGGTCATCGGTACCAAGGAGGCGATCGCCGGCCTGGCCTCGACCTTCGGGCTCGGACCCGGCGACGACGTGGTCATCCCCGAGGTCGCCTACCCGACCTATGAGGTGAGCGCCCTGCTCGCCGGTGCGCGGGCGGTGCGGGCGGATTCGACCGTCGCGCTGGGACCGATGAACCCGGCGCTGATGTTCATCAACTCGCCGTCGAATCCGACCGGCAAGGTCCTCGGCCTCGATCATCTCCGCAAAGTCGTGGGATGGGCGCGCGAGCGGGGGACCGTCGTCGTGTCCGACGAGTGTTATCTCGGTCTGAGTTGGGAGGGCGAGCCGCTGTCGATCCTCGACCCGAGGGTCTGCGACGGCGACCACACCGGACTGCTCGCGGTCCACTCACTGTCCAAGATCTCGAACCTGGCGTCGTATCGCGCCGGATTCTTCGCCGGCGACCCCGAACTGATCGCCGAATTGCTCGCAGTCCGCAAGCATGCCGGACTCATCGTGCCGTTCCCCGTCCAGGGAGCGATGACCGCCGCACTGGCCGACGACGCACACGTCGATGAGCAGCGCGAGCGCTATGCCGCGCGGCGTCGGCTGCTCAAAGCGGCTGTCGAGGGTGCGGGCTTCCGGGTCGACCACTCCGAGGCGGGCCTGTACCTCTGGGCCACCCGGGACGAACCGTGCCGGGAGACCGTCGCCTGGCTCGCCGACCGCGGAATCCTCTGTGCTCCAGGCGATTTCTACGGTCCGGCGGGTGAGCGCCACGTTCGTATGGCGCTCACCGCCACCGATGAGCGGATCAATGCGGCCGTCGCTCGACTGGCCGCCTGACACCGGCCCTGCTCAGCCGCGGCCGCTCTTCTGTTGCAGACGGTCGATCTCCTCGGACGCCTCGGCCTTCGTGAGGTCGGCCGAGAGGGTCTCGCCGGCCTCCCGTGCGAGGGTGTCGAGATAGCTCCGCTGCGCGCCGGTCATCGGCTCGTCGCCGGTCACCCAGTCGTCCGGGTCCTTCTCGGTGGAGTTTCCGGCGCCCGCGCCGAGGACGTCGTCGGTATCGTTCGTCGAACGATTGTTCGATGTGCTCATGTGCCCACCATACGTCGGGATGGGAGATCCGGCCAGTGAGCCAGGGCGTCAGTCGTTCTTGTGCAGCGCCTCGTTGAGGGCGATGCCGTCGCCCTTCCACGGCACGACCTCGACCGCGCCGGTCAGGCTGTTGCGACGGAAGAGCAGATTGGACTGGCCGGACAGGTCGCGCGCCTTGATCTGCGTGCCGTCGGGTCCGGTGACCTTGGTGCCGGCGGTGACGTAGAGGCCGGCCTCGATGACGCAGTCGTCACCCAGCGGGATGCCGCAGCCGGAGTTCGCGCCGAGGAGGCAGCGTTTGCCCAGCGCGATGATCTTCTTGCCGCCGCCCGACAGGGTGCCCATCGTCGAGGCGCCGCCGCCGATGTCGGAGCCGTCGCCGACGACGACGCCCGCGGAGATGCGACCCTCCACCATCGACGACCCGAGGGTGCCGGCGTTGAAGTTGACGAAGCCCTCGTGCATCACGGTGGTGCCGGCCGCGAGATGCGCGCCGAGGCGGATGCGGTCGGCGTCGCCGATCCGTACGCCGCCGGGCACCACGTAGTCGACCATGCGCGGGAACTTGTCGATCGAGTAGACGGTGACCGGTCCGCGGGCGCGCAGCTTCGCCCGTACCGACTCGAAGTTGTCGACCGCACACGGGCCGTGATTGGTCCACACCACGTTGGTGAGCATCCCGAAGATGCCCTCGAGGTTGGCGCCGTGCGGGGTGATGAGGCGATGCGACAGCAGGTGGAGTCGGAGGTAGACGTCGTAGGCGTCGATGGGTGCGGCGGAGATGTCGGCGATGCCGGTGCGGACCGCGACGGTCTTGACCCCGCGGGCCTCGTCGACGCCCACCAGCTCACGGAGGTGGGCCGGTGTCGACTCGTCGTCGAGGATCACGGTCTCCGCGGTCTCGACCCCGTCGAGTTCGGGTTCGGGGAACCAGACGTCGAGGACGACGCCGGGAGTCGAACCCCCGTCGATCACGGTCGCGATGCCAGTTGCGTGTGCGCCAGTAGATGTCACGACAGGTGAGTCTAGGTGATCGACACCGGCGCCCCCGCCCCGCCACCGGTGCCCCGGCGTCATCCATTCGGCCCAAAGACCTGGTCACGCGCTGTGCGCCGCTCGTAGGGTCGCCAGCATGACCGGTCATCCCCAGCCATCTGTACCGCCCCGGCGCCGCCGACGCCGCTGGCCGTGGGTGGTGGGCGGGGTCGGCGTCGTGATCGTGGCGGCGCTGGCGGTCGGGGCCGTCGTCTTCCAGCCGTGGCTGATCTTCGTCGACACCGAGGTCGACGACGCGATCCCGGTCGCGGTCACCCCCACGACGTCGACGCCGGGGCAGCCGCCGCCCGCCGGGCCGGTGGTCGTCTCGCGCGGCAGCCTGATCAGCCATGAGCACTCGACATCCGGAACGGTCTCGATCATCGAACAGCCCGACGGCTCACGCGTGCTGGCGATCGAGGACCTGGACACGACCACCGGCCCTGATGTCCACGTGTGGCTGTCGCAAGGGGACGTGGTCGAGGGGTTCGCCGGGTGGCGAACGGCCGCGGACGTCCCGCACGTCGACCTCGGCATGATCAAGGGGAACAAGGGCAACCAGGTCTACGAGATCCCCGCCGACGTCGAGCTGGGCGACTATCCGTCGGTGTTCCTCTGGTGCGTGAAGTTCAGCGTCTCCTTCGGCGCCGCGGAGATGGGCTCACTACGGTGAGGGAGTGAGCACCGACCTCGACCTGACCGCCGACCCCGTCGAACTGACCGCCGCGCTCGTCGACATCGAGAGCGAGTCGCGCAACGAGTCGGCCATCGCCGACGCGGTCGAGGCCGCCCTGCGCGCGCAGACGAGCGGATTCGAGATCCTCCGCCATGGCAACCGTGTCCTCGCACGGACCGACCGGGGGCACGCCCAGCGGGTCATCCTCGCCGGGCACCTCGACACCGTGCCGGTCGCCGGCAACCTCCCGCACCGCCGCGAGATGGATTCGGAGGAGGGCGACGTCCTGCACGGATGCGGCACCGTCGACATGAAGTCCGGTGACGCGGTGTTCCTCCACCTCGCGGCGACGCTGCCGGAGCCGGCCTCGGACCTGACGCTGATCTTCTACGACTGCGAGGAGATCGCCGCGGAGTTCAACGGCCTGAACGACATCGAACGCGAACTCCCCGAGTGGCTCGCCGGTGACGTGGCGATCCTCGGCGAGCCGACCGCGGGGCTCATCGAAGCCGGATGCCAGGGGACGCTGCGGGTTCGGTTGTCGACGACGGGAACCCGAGCGCACTCGGCCCGATCGTGGATGGGCGACAACGCCATTCACAAGCTCGGCGGTGTCCTGACCACGCTGGCGGGGTACGAGGCCCGTCGGGTCGACATCGACGGCTGCGAGTACCGCGAGGGCCTGTCGGCGGTCGCGGTCGGCGGCGGGGTGGCCGGCAACGTGATCCCGGACGCCGCGCACGTCGACGTCAACTTCCGCTTCGCACCGGACCGTTCGATCGACCAGGCGCTCGACCACGTCCGCGAGGTGTTCGGCGCCGACCTGGCCGACGGCAGGATCGGGCTGGAGGTCACCGATTCCGCGGCCGGCGCCCTGCCCGGGCTGGGGCACCCGGCGGCCGCGGCGCTCGTGGCGGCCGCGGGCGGACGCTTCCGCGCGAAGTACGGCTGGACCGATGTGTCGCGGTTCTCGGCGCTGGGAATCCCCGCGGTGAACCTGGGCCCCGGCGATCCCAATCTCGCGCATCGCGTCGACGAACGGGTGCCGGTGGAGCAGATCCGCGCGGTGACCGACCTGCTGCGCACCTACCTTTCCTGACCTCGCAGGACCGGCGGAGTCGGACGGCGCTGCTAGCGTGACCGCCATGTCGACCACGCCCGAACCGGAACCCGTCGAAGACGGAACGAACCCCGACACCTGCTACGTCGGCCCGATCCGGATCCGGCGAGACCAGCGCGGCAAGACCACGGACCGCCGCCTGCTGGAATGGGTCGACCCGCGCGACGCCACGCGTCGTTCCGAACGGACCATGCGCGACTCCTGGCGGGTCCTGCGCATCCAGTCCGAGTTCGTCGCCGGGTTCGATGCGATGAGCGAGGTCGCCGAGGCCGTGACCGTCTTCGGCTCGGCGCGACTGCATCCGGAGTCGCCGGAATACGCGCTCGGTGTCCGCGTGGGCCGAGCGCTGGGCGAGGCCGGGTACGCGGTCATCACCGGTGGCGGACCCGGTGCGATGGAAGCCGCCAACCAGGGCGCACATCAGGCCGGGGCGCAGTCCATCGGACTCAACATCGAGCTGCCCTTCGAACAGGGCCTCAACCCGTGGGTCGATCTCGGCATGAACTTCCGCTACTTCTTCGTGCGCAAGACGATGTTCGTGAAGTACGCGCAGGCGTTCGTCTGTCTCCCCGGCGGGATGGGCACCCTCGACGAACTCTTCGAGGCGCTGACCCTCGTACAGACCAAGAAGGTGGTGCGGTTCCCGATCGTGCTGGTGGGCAGCGACTTCTGGGGCGGCCTGCTTGCCTGGATGCGCGACGTCCTGGCCGCGCGCGGGATGATCTCGCCCGAGGATCTGGACCTGCTCACCGTCGTCGACGACCCCGACGACGTGGTCGCCGCGATCGAGGCCGCGACACCCTGAGGGTCGATATGACCTTCCCGGCCGACGATGGCACGATTGCCCGGTGAGTGCTGTCTGCGTCTATTGCGCCTCCGGTCCCGTCGACCAGCCCTACCTCGATCTCGCCGCCGAAGTGGGTCGGACGCTCGCCGAACAGGGGCATGTGGTCGTCTCCGGCGGCGGGAACATCTCCATGATGGGCGCGCTGGTCAACGCCGCTCGCGAGGCCGGTGGCCACACGGTGGGCATCATCCCGCGCGCACTGATGAAGCACGAGGTCGCCGACCTCGGGTCGGGCGAACTCGTGGTCACCGAGACCATGCGCGAACGCAAACGCCTCATGGACGAGCGTGCCGATGGGTTCATCACCCTCCCGGGCGGGATCGGGACGCTCGAGGAGCTCTTCGAGACCTGGACCGGGGGCTACCTCGGGATGCACGACAAACCGGTCGTCCTGCTCGATCCTGTCGATTTCTACGCGCCGTTGCTCGACTGGCTGCGAGAGTTGTCGACAACCGGGTTCGTCGCCCGACGATCGCTCGACCGGCTGCTCATCACGCGGTCGGTCGCCGACGCGGTGGAGTTGGCGACGGCACGGGAAGGTCTTGCTACCGGCCGGTAAGGTAGCGCGTGAGTGCGCGGGGCACTCGAAACGCCAGCGGGAGAGCGGAGGGCAGATGTCCCAAGGGGTCGAGCAGCAGGACAGTCGGCAGCAGAGTGTGAAGAAGACCGTCGGTATCCCCGACATCCTTCGCGGCGTGGTGAAGATGGCGCCACATGCGACCGGGATGATCAAGCACGCGCCGGGACTCATCCGACGCCCACCGGAGGCCAAGCGGACCATCGGTTCGGTCTTCCAGAAGCACGCGGCCGAACACCCCGACCGGCCGTTCGTCCGGTTCGAGGGCCGCACGACCACCTACGGCGAGGCCAACCGCCGCGTGAACCGTTACGCCGCAGCACTTTCCGCCGACGGCGTCGGCAAGGGCGACGTGGTGGCGCTGCTCTCCAAGAACTGCACGACCGACCTGCTGCTGATGCTCGCCACCGTCAAACTCGGCGCGATCGCCGGGATGCTGAACTACAACCAGCGCGGCGAGGTGCTCGAGCACAGCGTCGGCCTCCTCGAGGCCAAGGTCCTCATCCACGATCCCGAGTGCGCGGAAGCCTTCGAGTCGATCCCGGAATCGGTCCTGCCCGAACACGTCTACGATTTCGACGCGTTCGACGCCGCGGCCGAGGGACTCTCGGAAGCCGATCCCGAGGTCACCGAGCAGCTGCCCGCGTCGACCAAGGCGTTCTACATCTTCACCTCCGGCACCACGGGGATGCCGAAGGCCAGCGTGATGAGCCACAACCGGTGGCTGGCGAGCCTGTCCGGCATCGGCGGTCTCGCGGTGCGGTTGCGCCACAGCGACACCATGTACGTGCCGCTGCCGCTCTACCACAACAACGCGCTGTCGGTGTCACTGTCCTCGGTCCTCGCCTCGGGTGCGTGCATCGCCATCGGACGCTCGTTCTCGGCGTCGAAGTTCTGGGACGACGTGATCCTCAACCGTGCGACGGCCTTCTGCTACATCGGCGAGCTCTGCCGCTATCTCCTCGCCCAGCCAGAGAAGCCCACGGATCGTCAGCATTCCGTGCACACCGTGGTCGGCAACGGTATGCGCCCGGACATCTGGGACGAGTTCCGCGAGCGTTTCGGGGTCGACCGCGTCGTCGAGTTCTACGGGGCCAGCGAACTCAACCTCGCATTCGTCAACGCGTTCAGCGTCGACAAGACCGCCGGCTTCTGCCCGCTCCCGTACAAGATCGTGGAATACGACGAGGAGGGAAACCCCAAGCGCGGCGACGACGGCCGGCTCGTGAAGGTCGGCCGGGGCGGCACGGGCCTGCTGCTCGCCCAGATCAGTGACCGGGTGCCCGTCGACGGCTACACCGACTCCGAGGAGACCGAGAAGAAGATCATCCGCGACGCCTTCAAGGACGGCGACTCCTACTTCAACTCCGGTGACCTCGTCCGCGATCAGGGCTTCGCGCACATCGCCTTCGTCGACCGGCTCGGCGACACCTTCCGCTGGAAGGGCGAGAACGTCGCCACCACCCAGGTCGAGGGGGCGGTCGACTCCTATCAGGCCGTCGCGCAGTCGGTGGCGTACGGCGTCGAGGTCCCCGGCACCGACGGTCGCGCCGGGATGATCGCGATCAAGCTGCGCGAGGGCGCCGACCTCGACCCGGGCGCATTCGCCCGCCATCTCTACGACGCGCTGCCGTCGTACGCGGTGCCGCTGTTCGTGCGGATCGTCGACGATTTCGAGCAGACCTCGACCTTCAAGAACCGCAAGGTCGAGCTGCGCAAGGAGGGGTACTCCGACGCCGAGGCCGAACGGCTCTACGTGTTGCTCGGCAAGGAGGAGGGCTACACCGAGTTCTACGACGACTACCCCGACGATGTCGCCGCCGCCAAGGTGCCCAAGGGGTGAGTTCCGGCCCGGAGACGTCGGCATCGGACACGCTGTGCGGGCGGCGGGTGCCGACCGACCGCGCGTTGGTGATGGCGATCGTCAACCGCACCCCTGATTCGTTCTACGACCGAGGAGCGAGCTTCGACGACGCCGCCGCCCAGGCGCACGTCGACCGGGTCGTCGCCGAGGGCGCCGACATCATCGACGTCGGTGGGGTCAAGGCCGGACCCGGACGCGAGGTCGACGCCGCGACCGAGGCCGCCCGGGTCGTCGGCATGATCGCCTGGATCCGCGACCGCCATCCGGACGTGCTGATCAGCGTCGACACCTGGCGCAGCGAGGTCGCCGACCAGGCCTGCGCCGCCGGCGCGGATCTCATCAACGACACCTGGGCGGGATTCGACCCCGACGTCGTCGACGTCGCCGCCGAACGCGGGGCCGGGATCGTCTGCTCGCACACGGGTGGCGCGCGGGTGCGGACCCGGCCGCACCGCGTCGCATACGGGGATTCGGTCGACGCGGTGGTGGCCGACGTGATCCGGGAGGTGACCTCCGCGGCCGACCGGGCGCTCGCTGCCGGGGTGCGTCGAGACTCGATCGTTATCGATCCGACGCACGATTTCGGCAAGAACACTCACCACGGGCTGGCTCTGTTACGTGGTGTGAAAGATCTTGTTAACACGGGCTGGCCGGTCCTGATGGCGCTGAGCAACAAGGATTTCGTAGGGGAGACTCTGGGTACAGACCTAACGCACCGATTGGAAGGGACTCTGGCCGCGACAAGTCTGGCCGCCGCCCAAGGCGCCCGGATCTTCCGCGTCCACGAAGTCGCTGCCACTCGTCGCGTGGTCGACATGGTCGCTGCCATCGCGGGAGCGAAACCACCCGCCCGAACAGTCAGGGGACTCGCATGACCAAGCAGCAGAAGCGACGTAAGCCCAGCACCGTCAGCCGGGACAAGGCCGCCATGTGGCCGACGGTCGCCCAGACCCCGGGGACCGAGCAGCGCTGGTCGGCAACCCACACCTGGGAGCAGCCGGACTGGACGATCGACGACCTCGTCGACGCGAAGAACGGCCGGACCATCTCGGTGGTGCTGCCCGCGCTGAACGAGGAAGAGACCGTCGCCGACGTCATCGCCACGATCATGCCGCTGTACGGCACCGTGGTCGACGAGATCATCGTCCTGGACTCCGGTTCCACCGATGCCACCGCCGAGCGCGCGCTCGCCGCCGGTGCGCAGGTGATCTCCCGCGAGGAGGCGGTACCCGAGCTGGACCCGGTCAAGGGCAAGGGCGAGGTGCTGTGGCGTTCGGTCGCCGTGGCGACCGGCGACATCATCGCATTCGTCGACTCCGATCTCATCGACCCGGACCCGATGTTCGTGCCCAAGATGCTCGGTCCGCTCCTGCTGAACCCCGAGATCCAGCTGGTCAAGGGCTACTACCGGCGCCCGCTGCGCACGGGCGGTACGCACGACGCGAACGGTGGCGGACGCGTGACCGAGCTCGTGGCACGCCCCCTCCTGGCATCCCAGAAGCCGGATCTCACCGCGGTCCTCCAGCCACTCGGCGGCGAGTACGCCGGCACCCGCGAGTTGCTCTCGTCGGTTCCGTTCGCGCCGGGCTACGGGGTCGAGATCGGCCTTCTCATCGACACCTATGACCGGTACGGCCTGGCCGGGATCGGTCAGGTCAACCTCGGGGTCCGAACCCATCGCAACCGCCCGCTGGTGGAATTGGGGGTCATGAGCCGCCAGATCGTCGGAACCCTGATGCGCCGCTGCGGCATCGAGGACTCGGGCGTCGGGCTCACCCAGTTCACCGCCGAACCCGACGGCTCCTTCACGCCGCACACCACCGAGGTCTATCTCGAGGATCGTCCGCCGATGAACACCGTGCGCGCCCTGGCCCCCAAGGCCGAGGAGATGGCCTCCTAGCCGGCTCCGGACCTGATGGGCCAGACCTGATGAACCCGGCCCCGACCCGGCGACGCCGCCCGCCCTGACGCGGGCGGCCGTCGCCGGGTCGGTGCTGTGCCGGGCCGTCGTCCGGGCGCTTCTGCCAGGATGGAACGCATGCAGACGCTGCTGCTGTACCTGCTGATCATGGGACTCGTCGTCGCGATCGTGTTCGCTGTCGTCTGGTTCGTGTTCGGACGCGGAGAAGATCTGCCGCCGGTCGAGCCCGACACCACGCTCACCCGGTTGCCGTCGGTGGGCATCACCGGCGAGGACGTGCGTGCGTTGCGCTTCGCCCAGACCCCGCGTGGTTACAAGCAGGCCGAAGTCGACTGGGCGCTGGCACGTCTCGCGCGTGAGGTCGACGACCTGCGGTCGGTGATCACGCGTCTGCGCGAACGGGAGTCGGTGCCCGGGGCGGAAGCGGGCGCGGCTCCGGACGATCCCGCCGCTGGTATCACCGGGAACGGCGGCGTGGAGGCCGGGCGGTCCGGCCCGCCGAGCACCCCCCAGTAGGGGCCGTACGTCGAGACCGCGCGGCGCGCGTGTCGCGCACTGACAATCGTGTGCGACCCGGGCACGTATCATGTTCGGAGCAGGGACCTTGAAGGGAGCTTGAGAATGGCGGCAATGAAGCCACGTACTGGGGACGGCCCCCTCGAAGCGGCCAAAGAAGGGCGTGGAATCGTTGTCCGGATTCCGATCGAAGGTGGAGGTCGACTGGTCGTCGAGCTGACCGCCGACGAAGCAGCCGCGCTGGGCGAGGAACTCCGCGGGGTAACCGGCTGAACATGCCCCACGAGGGCAGTTCCCATGAGGCCCGGGCGGACCCACCGACTCCGCACCGGGCGCATGGCCTCACTTCGGTACTCGAGATCCTGCGCTGCCCGGTGTGTACCGGGCGCCTATCGGCCGACGGCGCGTCGCTGCGCTGTCCGCAGGCGCATTCCTTCGACCTCGCCCGTCAGGGCTATGTCTCACTGCTCGACGGCCGGTCCGGCGCGCTGCGCGCCGACACCGCAGCCATGGTGGCCGCCCGAGCCCGCGTGCACGACTCCGGTTTCCTGCTCCCCGTGGTCGATTTCGTCGCCGGCCGCGCGGCCGAGGTCACGGGTGGACACGACCGGCCGGTGATCCTCGACGCGGGGGCCGGTGGCGGACACTATCTTCGCGCCGCGGTCGAGGCGAGCGGGGTGCCCGGCGGTGACGGACGGTCCTCGGCCGCCGGAATCGGCCTGGACCTCTCGAAGTACTGCGCGCGGGCCATGGCGCGGGGACCCCGGCCCCTCGCTGCCGTCGTCGCCGACGTCTGGCGCGGACTGCCCGTCGTCGATGACGCTGTCGCGGTGGTGCTCTCGGTGTTCGCGCCGCGCAACGCGAGCGAGTTCGCCCGCGTACTGGCCCCTGATGGCGCACTGATCATCGTGAGTCCGGGACCCGACCACCTCGGCGAACTCATCGAGCCGATGGCGATGCTGCGTGTCGACGAGGCCAAATCCGAGCGCCTCCGTGCCTCGCTCGACGCGGGCTTCGAAGTGGTCGACGAGTCACCTGTCCGGTACTCCGCAGACGTCGACGCGCAGACCGTGGGGGATCTGGTCGCCATGGGCCCGTCGGCATTTCACTCCGACGAGGCCGACATCCGCTCGCGGGCCGCGGCCTTCGCCGGGGACGGTCGGGTGCCGGCCACGGTGTCGGTCGTGGTGACCACGTGTCGGCCCGTCCGCGGACGCTCACCCGCTCAGCGCCGTACGGACTCGTAGACACCCAGCGTCTGTTCGGCGATCGACGCCCAGGAGAACTCGGCCTCGGCGCGTTCGCGGCCGGCCACCCCCATCGCCGACGCCGCCGCATCCGAGGCCACCGCGTTCACCGTGTCGGCGAGATCGTGTTCGAAGGTCGCCGGATCGACGGGGTCGTACCGCACGAGGCGGCCGGTGACGTTGTCGCGCACCACCTCGGGAATGCCGCCGACCGCCGAGGCCACCACCGCGGTACCGCAGGCCATCGCCTCGAGGTTGACGATGCCCAGCGGTTCGTACACCGATGGGCACACGAAGACCGTTGCCGCGGTCAAGATCTCGCGGATCCGGGGGAGTGGGAGCATCTCGCGCACCCAGTGGACGCCGGGACGCGAGGCGGAGAGTTCGCCCACCGCGCTCTCGATCTCGGCGCCGATCTCCGGCGTGTCGGGGGCACCAGCACAGAGGACGAGCTGGATGTCCGGATCGAACCGGTGCGCCGCGGCCACCAGATGTGCGACGCCCTTCTGCCGGGTGATCCGGCCGACGAACGCCACGATCGGGCGGTCCGGGTCGAGCCCGAGTGCGGTCGGCGTCGAGTCGGGTCCGAACGGATCGTCGACCGGGAACCATTGAGATGTGTCGATCCCGTTGCGCACCACATGGACACGCTCAGGGTCCAGACGCGGGTAGGTGTCACAGATCTCGGTGCGCATCCCCGAGCTCACCGCGATCACCGCGTCGGCGTACTCCACCGCGTTGCGTTCCACCCAGCTCGACACCCGGTACCCGCCGCCGAGTTGCTCGGCCTTCCACGGGCGCGACGGTTCGAGCGAGTGGGCGGTCAGCACGTGCGGCACGTCGTAGAGCTGTCCCGCCAGGTGCCCGGCAAGGCCGGTGTACCAGGTGTGGGAGTGCACGACGTCGGCACCGGACGCACCCACCACCATCCGCAGATCGGCCGACAACGTGGTGATCGCCGCATTCGCCCCGGCCAACCCCGGGTCGGGGGTGTACACCGCGGCGGTCTCCCGCTCGGCGCCCATGCAGTGCACGTCGACGGTGATGAGATCGCGCAGATACCGGACCAATTCGGTGACGTGGACCCCGGCGCCGCCGTAGACCTCAGGTGGATATTCCCGTGTCATCATCGCCACCCGCATGATCTCGACGCTAGTGCCAACGCGCGCAGATCGCCATCGGTGCTGCCAAACCCTGGTCGCGACCGACGCCACGCATACTGACCGCCCGGTCATCTGGCCGACGGCTTCGATCGCGGTTAAGTTGGGGGAGTGAGATCTGAGCCGCACGTCCTCGGCATCGTCCTCGCAGGCGGCGAAGGCAAGCGTCTGTACCCGCTGACGATGGACCGCGCCAAACCTGCGGTGCCCTTCGGCGGCGCCTACCGGCTCATCGACTTCGTGCTGTCGAACCTGGTCAACGCCGGTTACGAGCGCATTTGCGTACTGACACAGTACAAGTCGCATTCGCTGGACCGGCACATCTCGCAGACCTGGTGGACGTCGGGATTCCACGGCGAGTACATCACCCCGGTGCCGGCCCAGCAGCGACTCGGACCACGCTGGTACACCGGCAGTGCCGATGCGATCTTCCAGTCGATGAACCTCATCACCGACGAACGACCCGAGTACATCGTCGTCTTCGGAGCCGATCACGTGTACCGGATGGATCCGTCGCAGATGGTGGCCGCGCACATCGAATCCGGCGCCGACGTCACGGTGGCCGGGATCCGCGTGCCCCGAGCAGAGGCGGTGGCCTTCGGCTGCATCGACTCCGACGAGAGCGGGAAGATCACCCGCTTCCTGGAGAAGCCGGCCGATCCGCCCGGCACGCCGGACGATCCCGACGTGACGTTCGCGTCGATGGGCAACTACGTGTTCACCACCGAGGCGCTGGTCGACGCGCTGCGCGCCGACGCCGCCGACTCGGACTCCGACCACGACATGGGCGGTGACATCATCCCGGCCTTCGTGCGCCGGGACACCGCCTTCGTCTACGACTTCAAGGACAACCAGGTACCCGGTGCCACCGAACGCGACACCGGTTACTGGCGCGACGTCGGAACCCTGGATGCGTTCTACGAGGCGCACATGGACCTGGTGTCGGTCCACCCGATCTTCAACCTCTACAACGGCCGCTGGCCCATCCGCGGCGAGACCCACAACCTGCCGCCCGCCAAGTTCGTCCAGGGCGGGGTCGCGGAGGACTCCGTGGTCGGTTCCGGATGCATCATCTCCGCCGGCACGGTGCGCAACTCCGTGCTGTCGTCGAACGTCATCGTCGAGGACGGCGCGGTGGTCGAGGGCAGCGTGCTGATGCCCGGCGTGCGCGTCGGCAAGGGCGCGGTGGTCCGCAAGGCCATCCTCGACAAGAACGTCGTGGTCGGTGACGGCGAGCAGCTCGGTGTCGATCTCGAGGCCGACCGCGAACGGTTCTCGGTGAGCGCCGGCGGTGTGGTCACCGTCGGCAAGAACATCCAGGTTTAGCGCCGCCGCCCGTCGCGTAGGGCCGCGTCGATGAGCGTCGCGATGTCGTCTCCGGCGTCGTCCGGAAGCGCGTCGACCGGCCACCAGCGGAGGTCCACGGACTCGTCACTGCATACGACGCGGGGGAGTTCACCGTCGGGCGTCGGGGCGGCGACCACCCGGTAGCGGACGTCGAGGTGGCGGGTGGGGACTCCCAAGGAGCAGGTGATCGGGTGGGTGTGGAGGTGGACCATCCCGTCACCGGCGAGCGTGGGGTCGGCGGTGTCGAGCACGAGTTCGGGCATGCCCGACTCTTCTCGCGCCTCGCGTAGCGCCGCGCCGGCGAGGGAATCGTCGGAGGGTTCGCAGTGACCGCCGAGCTGTATCCACTTCCCGACGCGGGGGTGCAGGGTCAGCAGAACGTGTCGGCGCGTCGCATCGAAGACGATCGCCGAACCCGTCAGATGTCCTGGTGCGCAGGCCCGAAGACACCCGTCCGGGGAAGCCGCGAGGAACGCGAGATATGCGTGGCGCAGGGAGTCCTGGGCGGGATCGGGTGTCTCCCACCGTGTCAGGGCCTCGACGGCGGAGGCGTGCAGCGACTCGGCGGTCACAGTTCGACGACCCACTCCGCGGTGGGGGCGGGGTCGCGCAACCCGGCCGGTTCGAGCGGATGTCCGATCGCGACGGCCCCCAGCGGTTCCCACTCCGGACCCAGATCGAGGACGCGGCGCACCGTCGGCGCGGCGAAGATGGTCGACCCGACCCAGCAGCTGCCGATGTCGCGAACCGCCAGCGCGGTGAGCAGGGTGGCGACCGCCCCGCCCGCGGCCACGGTGAACATCGTGTGCTCGGCGGCGTTGCGACGATCATCGGGGTAGTCGTGGGCGCCCTCGGGTACGAGGAACGGGATCACCAGTTCCGGGGCGTCGTAGAGGATCTGCCCGCGTCGAAGTCGCTTCTCGATGGATTCGGCTGTCTTGGAGTCCGATTCGAGGTCGGTGCGCCAGTCGCGCGTCATGGCGTCGAGCAGTTCGCGGCGTCGCGGGGCGGAACGCAGCCACACGAAGCGGACCGGATGTGTGTGGTGGGGTGCCGGGGCGGTGAGCGCCTCGGCGAGGGCGTCGCGCAGCTCCGCGGGGTCGACGGGCCGATCGGCGAAGGTGCGCACCGAACGCCGGGTGCGGATGGCCTCTCGGCGGCCCTGTGCGATCGCCTCTTCGGTCCCGAGACGGAACAGGTCCTCGTCGTAGGGACGGATGAGGTCGGCGGCGGTGGTGCCGTCGTCGGCCGGAGCGAACCCGCGGACGACGGCGACGGGGACGGCGGCGAGCTTGCCCTTGACGAGGTCTGCCGCGGCGGCGAGTTCGTCGGCCACCGCTATCTCGGTGACGATCAACGGATTCCCGTAGTCGTCGACGCCGCCCTCGTAGGGATGGGTCACGGCGATGCCGGCCGCGCCGATGGCGACGTCGGTCTGTCCGGTCCGCCAGGCCCGACCCATCGTGTCGGTGATGATCACCGCGACGTCGAGGCCGGCGGCGTCGGCGATGGCACGCCGCAGTGACGCCGCACTGCGGTCGGGGTTCTCCGGCAGGAGTGCCAGTTGGTCGCTGCGCACATTCGAGCCGTCGATCCCGGCCGCTGCCTGCACCAGGCCGAGGCGGTTCTCGGTGATCAGGGTCCGGTTCTTGCGGGCCAGGACGCGCACCGATTCGGCGTCGACGAGGCGACGACGCAGTGCGTCCCGCTCCTCGGGGTCGCTGGGCGCGTCGACCATCCGCCCTTCGGCCTTGGAGATGATCTTGCTGGTGACCACCAGCACGTCGCCGGACTCGAGCCAGGGTGCGGCGCCGAGGATCTCACCCGCGACGTTGGAGTCGGCGGTGAACTCGGGCAGGCCGGTCACCGGCCGGATCTCGAGATGTCCCGGTGCGCGGTGGTCGGGGCGAGCGGTCACCGCACGCCCTTGTTGGTCTCGGGCAGCGGTACGTCGACGAGCGCGCAGGCCGCACGCACCATCTGCGCGGTGGCCGCGGGGTCGGTCATGAGCAGCGGTGCGGCGCCGACGGCGATGCCGTCGACAGCGGCGTGGTCACCCTTGGCGATGAGCCAACCGTCGAGAATCCCGTTGCCGCTGCGGGCGCCGTAGTGTCCGGCGATCCCCTGTGCCGAGGACTCGACCTCGATCACGGACAGGCATTCGTCGGCCATGCCGCGCAGGGGACGGTTGTCGATGACCGGTGAGATCCCGACCACCGGGGCCTTGGTCTGGCGCAGCGCGCTGCGCATCCCCGGAACACTGACGATGGCGCCGATGCTCACGACCGGGTTCGACGGCGCGAGGAGGATGACATCGGCGTCGGCGATCGCGTCGAGGACGCCGGGTGCCGGTGCCGTGTCGTCCGAACCGACCTGCGCGAAGCCGAAGGTGGGGATCTGCGCGCGATGGCGTACCCACCATTCCTGGAAGTGGATCGCGACCCGTTCGCCGTCCTCGCCGTCGGGTTTGGCGACCACGACGTGGGTTTCGTGACGGTCGTCGGTGACGGGCAGGAGCCGCACCCCGGGGACCCAGCGCCGGCACAGGGCGGCCGTGACGTCGGACAGCCGGTACCCGGCGTCGAGCATCTGGGTCCGGATGAGGTGGGTCGCGAGATCGCGATCGCCGAGTCCGAACCAATCCGGGTCGGCCCCGTAGGCGGCGAGTTCCTCTTTCGCGCGCCAGGATTCGTCGCGCCGACCCCACCCGCGTTCGGGATCGATCCCGCCCCCGAGGGTGTACATACAGGTGTCGAGGTCGGGGCAGATGCGGACGCCGTGCATCCAGGCGTCGTCGCCCACGTTCACGATGGCGGTGATCTCGTGCTCGGTCGCCGGGGCGCCGGACGCGTCGTCCTGGGGGGCCGGGAACGCCGTCGGGCCGAACAATTCGCGCAGACCGAGGAGGAATCGTGCCCCTCCGACGCCCCCGACGAGTACGGTCACCTTCACAGCAGGTACTCCTTCACACCGCCACTGTAGTGCGCGGTGTGAGTCGGCGGTCAGGCGCTGTCGGTGCGGTTCGGATGGTTTCGACCCGTGCCGGGTTCGGTGTGACATTCACGTCGGGTTGAGGTCAATGTCGTGTCGAGTCACAGAGTTGTCGGATCCTGGTGGTAAACAGAGAATCTTTGACTTCAACTTGACCGGGACCGCCTTGGGCGTGTGTAATCACATCAGTGTCATTCCGAGTTTGAGATCGAGAACCTTCGGATCGAAAACCGCTGGACTTCAACGGATTCGATCGTATGTTCGAACTCGGGAGAGGGTCGGTTCCGGCACTTCGCGGGCCGTCGCTCGGGCGCTGTGTACGTCTGATGTGGGTGTTTCCACATCCGTAGTACAAGTGGTGTGGCAACAGTGGTGGGTGCGGCACACAGGCCGTGTTCGCAGAGGACGCAGAAACTACCAACATCCCGAGCTAGGAGGCGCCGACGATGGCTTTGGAAAACCCGATCGGCAATCCGCTTGAACCACAGAACCGCCCGCAATTCACCGCCGAATTCAACACCCTTGGCCCCGTTGATGATTCGATGATCGGCGGCACTGCCGCCGCGTCGGCCATCGGCATCGGGACCGACTTCGGGTCGCCGCACGGGCCCGTCGCCGACGACGCCGACCCGGGTCGTCGTCATCTTTCGTTGGTGCCCAACGACTTCGACGATCTCTTCGACGCCGTCGAAGAGCAGTGGCAGGACCGTGCCCTGTGTGCGCAGACCGACCCCGAGGCGTTCTTCCCGGAAAAGGGTGGGTCGACACGTGAGGCCAAGCGGATCTGCCAGGGCTGCGAGGTCAAGTCCGAATGCCTCGAGTACGCACTGCACAACGACGAACGCTTCGGCATCTGGGGCGGCCTGTCGGAGCGTGAGCGCCGGCGTCTCAAGCGCGGCATCATCTGACCGGCGTCACCATCTGACCGGACGGCTCGCGACGGAGTCGTCCCCACCGATCATCGACCGCGGATCACTCTGGTCCGCGGTCGATCGTGTCTTCGTCGACGCCCAGATGCGTCGCCACCTGTTGCACGAGTACCTCGTGGATCAGATCCAGCAACTCGGTGCCCTTCTTGGCCCGGGACTCCAGCGGCCGGCGGAACAGGATGATCTGCGCCCGCGTCGGTGCGCCGTTCACATCCATCCCGGCCGGGATCAGCCGTGCGAGCGGCACCGCACCGTCGGCGGTCACCTCGTCGGGCCACTCGACCGTCTCGGGGTCACGGGGCAGGAGCCGGGGGATCTCGTCGACGGCGATGTCGAGTCCGGCGATCTGGTCATGCCACTGCGCGTCGATCTCGGCGAACGCCTCCAGGGCGACCGCGTCGAATTCATCGGACCGGCTGTTGTGGGCGGGCACGCCCTGTGGCAGCAACGGCGAGCGCAGTCCCCGTCCGCGACGATCGCGGTGACGACCCGTCCGCCGGCGACCGCGGCGCGCCTCCGGCAGGCCGGAGGAGCCACGTGGAGTCGGCTTCGGGTCGATACGCATGGCGAGAGTGTAGGAGGTCGGACGAGTCCGTGTCTCCTCCGGTCACTGCGTGTCTGCTCCGGCGGTCCGGGTCTTCGTCGGCCGCCCGCCCGGTGAGCGTGTCGCCGACGCGGTTGCGAGCGACGAGGGCTAATCTCGTCACGTGAAGCTTCCCCGACTGTGCTGCCGACCCGGCTGCGCCCGATCCGCGGTGGCTACCCTGACCTTCGTCTATGCCGAGTCGACCGCGGTGATCGGTCCGCTCGCGACGTCACAGGAGCCGCACTCGTGGGACCTGTGCGACGATCACGCCCGCCGGATCACCGTCCCGCGCGGCTGGGAGATGCTGCGCAGCGAGCGGGGATTCTCCGCGCCGCCGGCCGAGGATCAAGAGCTGACCGCGCTCGCCGAGGCGGTTCGGGAAGCCGGAGCCGTCGCCGGCGGTGGACGCCCGCGGTACGTCGACCGCAGTCCGATCGACGCCCTCGACGCCTTCGAGGACACCGCGTTCGTCGAGGCCCATCGCGATGCCGTGGACGACCGTCGGACGGGTCGGCACCGCGCCGGCCCGGTCGATGCGCCCGCCCCGACCGCCGGGCCGTCGCGTCACCAGACCCGGCCGCGCCCGGGGCGCCGCGGACACCTGCGGGTACTGCCGGACCCGGTCGACTGACCGGTCACCACCGCGCGGGGGGCGTGGACCCCGAAGGCATCGCCGCAACTGTGCCGAGTACGTGCGCGCCGACTTCGCGACCTGGCTACCCTGGTGACATGCGAACCGGTTCCCCCGACCTCGACGACGCCGAGGAGCTGATCTCGGCCGATGTCGACGGTTTGCTGAGAGCGGTCGCGCTCGCCGGCGCACAGGTGCGCGCCGTCGCCGAAGCGGTACGCGAAGGCGTGCTCGCTCCGCTCGCGGACCTGCGTCCCCGTAGCGTCATCGTGGTCCACGGTTCCAGCGGCGTCTCCCATCGGGCGACCGACTTCGCGGTGGCCACGCTCGGGGCCCGGGTGGACGTCCCGGTGGTCAGTGGTCCGGTGTTGCCCGGGTGGATCGGCCCGCTCGACGTCGTGATCGTCGCCGGCGACGATGCCGGGGACATGGCGCTCGCCGACGCCGCCGCGCGGGCGTTACGCCGGCGGGCCGAGGTCGTGGTGGTCGCACCCGTGGCCGGGCCTCTGCGAGATGCGCTGGGCGGCAACGGGATCAACCTCGCGCCGCGGTTCGACATCGAACCCCGCTTCCGCTTCGTGGGGTTCGCCGCCGCGCTGCTCGCGGTGTTCGGCGCGCTGACCCAGGTCCGGTTCACCGGGAGCGTGCCCGCACTCGACGACCTCGCCGACGCACTCGACGACGAGGCCTCGACCGGACACCCGGCCCGCGACGCCTTCCACAATCGCGCCAAATCGCTGGCGCTGCGCGTCCAGGGCCGCCCCACCGTCTGGACGGCGGACAGCCCAGCCGGCGCGGCCATCGCCCGGCATGCGGTCGCCGGGCTCGTCGGACTCTCCGGGATCGTCAGCGCCGCAGCCGAACTCACGGACGTCTCGCGAATGGTGCAGTTGCTCGGGTCGCGCTCGGATGTCGCACCGAGTGCGGACTCGATCTTCTACGATCCCGACTTCGACGGACCGCCGGCAGCTCCCGCGCCGCGTGTCCAGGTCGTCTCGACCGGGCGGCGGGAATGGTTCACGCGTCAGCGGGTCACCGGCCTCGGCGAGGTCGATCTCCTCGTCGGAATCGATCGTGCGCAAGAGACTTCGGCCGCCGGGGGCGCGGACGGCCGCGAGTGGGAGGACCGGCGTCCGGCGCCGGGTGAGGATCCGGTGGCCGACGGCCCGGGGGATGTACTGGATTTCCTGATCGTGGCACTACGGGTCGAGATGGCGGCGGTGTACCTCCGCCTGGTTGGGAACGCGTTGCAATGAGGATCATCGACGGAGTGGTGCGGCCATACGCCTGGGGGTCGCGGACCGCGATCGCGTCCATGCAGGGTAGGTCCGTGCCGTCCGCGCACCCGGAGGCGGAGCTGTGGTTCGGGTCCCATCCCTCGGGGTCGGCTCGGTGCGTCGATGTCGCCGGGATCGAGCAGGATCTCGTCGACGTGATCGACGCGGATCCGATCGGCACGCTCGGCGCGGCGAGCACGGCGGCCTTCGGCGAGCGTCTGCCGTTCCTCCTGAAGGTGCTCGCCGCCGAGGAACCGCTGTCCCTGCAGGCACATCCGTCCGCCGAACAGGCCCGGGCAGGATTCGAACGCGAGAACGCCCGCGGTGTCGCGCTCGAAGCCCGCGACCGCAACTACCGCGATCCATGGCACAAGCCCGAACTGATCGTCGCGACGACCCCGTTCGACGCCCTGGCCGGCTTCCGTCGACCGGAGGACACCATTCGGTTGCTCCGCGCACTGCAGGTCAGTGAGCTCGACCCCTATCTGGGGATGCTCGCGGGGCAGCCGGACTCGGAGGGGCTGCGGGCGCTCTTCACGACGTGGCTGACGCTGCCCGAGTCGCTGCTCCGTCAGCTGGTCCCGGCGGTACTCGCCGGCGCGGTCACCGTGCTGAGCACAGGTGAGACGGAGTTCGTCGCCGAACTGCGGACGGTGTGTGAACTCGGGGAGGCCTACCCGAACGATCCCGGTGTCCTGGCATCGTTGCTGCTCAACAACATTCACCTCGAACCCGGGCAGGGTCTCTATCTGTCCGCGGGCAACCTGCACGCCTACCTCCGCGGTACGGGCGTGGAGATCATGGCGAACTCCGACAACGTGCTGCGGGGCGGACTGACGCCCAAACACATCGACGTTCCCGAGTTGTTGCGCGTCCTCGACTTCACCCCGGTCGATGTCTCGGACCTGACCCCGCAGATCCGGACCGTCGGCGCCGAGCGCGTCTACCTCACCCCCGCTCCCGAATTCCGGCTGTCGCGTGTCGAACTCGACGGGACGGGCCTCCACCACGCCTCGTCGATCTGCTTCGACATGCCGGGCCCGCAGATCCTCGCCGTGCTCAGCGGCGCGGTGGAGGTCCGACCGGCGGGTGGGAACCCGCTCACCGTGACGGCCGGACGGGCGGTGTGGATCACCGACGACGACCCGGACGTCATCGTCCGCGCGGCGTCGGCTCGTGCGGTCTTCTACCGCGCGCTGGTGCCGGCCGCGGTCTCGGCGCAACCCGACCTGACCTCATCGGTGGCGTCCGCGTCCGAATGATGTCAGTCCGTCAGCGCCGAACCGGAGTCGCCGCGGCGGTGCCCGCGGGTTCGGGGTAGCCGCCGATCAGGTTCCATTCGTCGGGGGTCGCGACCATGGTGACCAGGATCGGTCGCCCACCGGTGTCGAGTGCGATGTCCTGTGGCGTACGCGGATTCTGACGCAGCGCGACGGTGGCGCCGTCGGCGGGTTCGCCGAGGCCCGGTGCGACGACGATCATCCGCGTGGTGTCGGGCTGTGGGGAAGGTGGCGCCACACCGTCGACGATGACCAGGCCGGGGCCGGGGCGCGCCGGGGTGCGGTCGCCCGAGAGTGACAGCGCGCTCGGATCGCCCACGGCGGTGACCACCGGGGTCCACCGGTGCGGGCGGTCGGTGTGCACGCGCACCGCGGCACCGACCGCGACTGCGCGGAGAGCGATCTGGGCCACGACGTGAATGCCCGCGGCGACCGAGACCGTGGAGATACCGGGTCCGACGAGCCGGGTGGCGACCGCGCGGCCGGCGTGATCGGCGCCGATGAGCTGGCCGCAACCGCCTGCCGGGATACGCGCCGAAGCGAGGAACGCCTCCGCCTCCGAACCCGTGAGTGCGGGTACGGCCCGGTCGAGCCGGGTCGGCGTCGAGATGGGGAGACTCGCTGCGAGAGCGTCGAACTGGCGGCCGTCGAGGGGGATCAGACCCGCGGGCCATCCACCGAGTGCGCGCCGCGCGGCGGGGAACTCGTTGACGCGGACGATCCCGGACACCTCGACCGTCGTGCGATCGCCGCGACGCCTGCCCTCGGTGACTCGTGGGCGCAACTTCACGGTGACGGTCGTCGAGACCGCGGAGTTGACCCAGATGCCGCGCAGCACGTCGGTCAGGGCGGCCGGTTCGACGGCGGCGCTGCGCATCCGCAGACCGGCGACGCCGACCGAGTCGCGTTCCTCGGCGAGCGAGTCGAGGCTCGCGCCCTCGATGAGCTGCGCCGTGATGGCGGTGATCTGTGCCGCCGACAGGATGGTCGTCGACAAGCCGTGTTCGGCGAGCCTCTTGGCGACGCGGCGGGTGGTCACCGTCGCGGTGCGCAGTGCACCGGTCGCGCCGCCCCCGCGGCGGGCGACGGCGTCGGCGCAGTCGAGGGGATTGAGCCGGAGGACGACCAACACTGACCGTTGGGCCGTCGCCGACAGCGGGCCCAGGGTGCGGTCGTAGGTGTCCGGCGCGATGCCCGAACCCCACACGCGCACACCGTGACTGATGACCTCGATGGAGCTGAGCCGGATGTCGTAGGGACTGATGCACTCGGCCAGGACGCCGAGGGGCACCACCTGGCCCGATTCGTCGCCGAGTTCGCTGTGGCCCGGGGTCAGGTAGGTGACGGCCGGGCTGCCCGGGTCCACCCGGACGACGGTGACCAGGGTGTCGCCGACCCACCTCGCGCCGATGGTCGTCGGAGCCGATGTCCGCCGTGCGGTGGCGTGGGTGCTGGGGGCGGGCAGCGGGATGTCGAACGGGGCCGGGGCGAGATCGCCGTGGTCGCGGCGCATCCGCGACCACGAGAACGACAGATTCGCCACGATTCGCCCGAACACCGACGGCCGGCCGCCGACCCGCACCAGACCTGCGGAGACGACCGCGGCCACGCCGAGTGCGGTTGCACCCCAGACGCTGCCGGACACCACCCAGACGACGAGTCCGAGTGCCAGCACCGCCTCGATCACGACGAGTGTGGGCAGTGCCATCCCACGTCTGTTCCGCTCCACGGTTGCGACCCCCTCGTTCACCGCTGCCGACTGCCGCGTGCCGTCCACCGAGAGTGTGCACAAGCGGTGGAGCCCCACACGTCAGGGGCATGTTTGTCGGCTAGGCTACTACCGCGCGGCAGGGGGTATGCCGCAGGAGATCACAACCCGCTCGCCGCCGGAGAAGGTCCGACGCCGCGGCCCGGGTGCGGACAGGGGGAGCCGTGGCACGTCAGCTGACGACCAAAGCCCAGGTCAACGGCTACCGTTTCCTGATCAAGAGGCTCGAGCACGCGCTGGTACGACGCGATGTCCGGATGTTGCACGATCCCATGCGTTCACAGTTGCAGGCGCTCGTGGTCGGGACCGTCCTCGGCTTGTTGGTCCTCGGCGGGTGCGGAATCTGGGGCCTGATCCGGCCGCAGGGGTCCGTCGGCGACGCCACGATCATCGTCAGCAAGAACAGCGGCAGCACCTACGTCCTGATCGAGGACACCCTGCATCCCGTCCTCAACCTGGCCTCGGCACGGCTGGTGACGGGTAGCTCGGAGTCGCCGACCTCGGTCGGGGACAACAAGCTCAAGCCGTACCCGCGCGGACCCCTGTTGGGCATCCCGGGTGCGCCGGCGGCACTGCCGAAGTCGTCGCACCCGGACTCCTCCACCTGGACGGTCTGCGATTCGTCGACCGTGTCGGAGGCGCCGGTCGAGTCGATCGAGCAGACCGTCATCGCCGAGACGCCGCGTCTGGGTGACGCGATCGGGACGGCGAACCCCGCCGACGCCGTGCTCGTCGACGGCGGCGACGAGACCTTCCTGGTGTATCAGCTGTTCCGGGACGGTGTCTGGAGTCCGGTCCGTGCCGCTGTCGACACCGAGAGCGCGCCCGTCATGCGGGCTCTCGGCCTCGAGGGGGCCACGCCCCGGCAGATGTCCACCGGCCTGCTCAATACCTTCCCACTCGTCGATCCGCTTGCCGTGCCGGAGATCTCGGGTGCCGGCCAGCCCGGGGCAGTCGACGGCGCGAGTGTCGGCAGTGTCGTCAAGTCGGTCGGTGTCGACGACACGACGTCCTATCATCTGGTGCTGCGCGACGGGGTGCAGGAGATCAGCGCCCCGACCGCCGAACTCTTGCGGCTGGCCGACTCCGACGCAGCTCCGGTGACCACCGTCGCCCCGGGGCAGCTCGCCGCGCTGAGAACCGTGGAGTCGGAACCCGTCTCGGACTTTCCCGAAGTCGCGCCGTCGCTGCTGGACGTGAGCGGCGATCCGACGCTGTGCCGCACCTGGACCCGCGGGACGGGGGAGCCCCGCGCACAGACGACGTTGCTCGCGGGGCGCGAACTGCCGCTCGCGTCGGACGCGGTGCCGGTCCGGCTGACGTCGTCCGATGGTGCCGGACCGAACCTCGACGCGGTCTACATGCCGCCCGGCTCGGGTGAGTATCTGCAGGTGACCGGCAACGAGTCGGACAGCTCGCGCACCGAATCGCTGTTCTACGTCAACGATTCGGGTGTGCGGTTCGGCGTACCGGACTTCGAGACCGGCGGCATCCTCGGGCTCGGGGATTCACCATCCCGCGCGCCGTGGTCGGTGGTGTCGCTGCTCGCGCCCGGGCCGACCCTCTCGCGCGAGCACGCCCTTGTCGCGCACGACGGCCTGGAGACCGCACGACTCGACGCCGGCGCGGAGCACACCGAAGGACCCTCGACCGGCGGATGATCGACGGCGCTCCCGCCGCGGCCCTACGTGAGCGGGCCGCCGACGATGTTGCCGACGATCCCGCGGATGACGTTGGTGCCGTCCTCGGATCGCAGTTCCTCATACCAGGCCGCGGTCGCCTCCGGGTCCTTGCCGTGCGTGACGTCGCAGCGCTTGCGTGCGCGGAGCACGAGGTCGGCGGCCCGTTCGGTGCGTGACGCCTCATAGGTCGTGAGGGCCGCGTGCAGGTCGTCGGGGTGATCACGGAAGGCGAACTGCAGGGCGATCGCATCTTCCATCGCCGAACAACCACCCTGCCCGATGTCGGGGGTGGTGTTGTGTGCGGCGTCGCCGAGTAGTGCTACATGTCCCCGGACCCAGGTGTGGAACGGATCGATGTCGAGGATCTCGACGCGGTTGGTGGTCGCGGGATCCAGTGTCTCGATGAGCTTCTGGACGCCGGGCGCCCATCCGGCGAACTCCTCGGCGAGCACCTCGCGTGCGGTTCCACGTTCGAACGGAACCCCTTCGGGCATGGTCACGTCGAAGAAGAAGTAGAATCGGTTGCCCGCCACCGGCATCACCGATACCCGACGCGAATCGCCCACGTAGGTGGTCCATTCGGTGGCCGGTCCGATCTCCTCGTCGATCGGGACGAGCCCGTTGAAGTTCACGTACCCCGCGTAACGACGCTCGACAGCGTGACCGAGCACATGGTCGCGGGCAAGCGATCTCGCACCGTCGGCGGCGATGACGACATCACCCTGGGCAGTGGTGCCGTCGGCGAATTCGACAGTGGCGCCGTCCGGACCGTCGTGGACGGCGACCATCTTCTTGCCGAACCGGATCTCGTCGTGGCCGAAGGCGTTCATGAGCATGAGCTGGAGTTCGGCGCGTGCGATCGGGTAAGGACGTTGCCCGACCTCGTCGATGAGCGGTGCCATGCTGAAGCGGCACATCGTCTCTCCGGTGAATGCGTCGATGTAGCTCATCGAATCGACGATGCCGCCCAGCGCGGCGGTCTCGGCTTCGAGGCCGAGGTGGTTCAGGCACTTGACCCCGTTGGACCACACCGAGATCGCCGCGCCGACGGGGCGGTTCTCGGTGACCTGCTCGTATATCTCGACCTCGTGCCCGAGCTGTCGCAACGCGATGCCCGCCGAGGTCCCGCCCATACCGGCGCCGATGATCACAGCTTTCACAGGAACCCAGGCTAGGTGTCCGCGAGCCGCGGCGCGCGGCGAGTACGCCGGACACCTCGCCGCCTGACCGCCGCTGCGAGGACGTCGTGACCGGGATGGACCCGACGGGTCAGGACCGGTCGTGTCCGGTGACGAGCGCGGTGACCATGTCCTGCCACTGATGGGTGATCGTCTCGAGGTCGAGTCCGACGTCCACCAACAGGTAGCGGACCGAACTCGCCGAGAGCGGCGCCTGGACAGTGAGGGCCAGGAAATCCAGCGCGCCGTCGAAACCCAACTGGCGCAACAGGATCTGCACATGCTGGGTGGACGTTCGGGCCACCGGGTGACTCATGAAGTCCTCGGCGCCGGCGCCGGCCTCCAGCAGGATGTCGAGGTGGTCGGCGGTGAGCTTGAGGCGAGCGCGACCGTAGGCGAGGAGTCGGTCGAGTGGGGGAGCGCCGGGACCCAGCGGCTCCGGACCGGACAGATACGCCTGCTGGATCTCGGACTCGCTGTGGTCGAGGAGAGCGAGCATGAGCCCGGTCCGGCTGCCGAAGCGACGGAACACTGTGCCCTTGCCCACACCCGCTTCGCGGGCAACCGCCTCCATCGTCACCGCGGCCGCACCGTGGTGATCGATGAGGTTCTTGGCGGCAGCCAGCAACAGACGCCGGTTACGTGCGGCGTCGGCACGTTCGGTCCCCGAAGAATTGAGCGAGATGTGGAGTGGGGAGTGGTCGGGCCCGTTTGGCACGTGATGAGCGTAACCCTTGACCAGATGCGGAATGAATCGGACCCTGGTCCGGTTAGAGCATGTCGTAGACAAGGTCGCGTGGTCTTCCACGGACTCCTGTGCCATCGAGAGGAATCACATGTCGGAACGAGTCGTCGAACTGGTCGCGCTGGTCGGAAGCCTGCGTACGGCCTCGGTCAACCGCCAGCTCGCCCACCTGGCCGCGAACAATGCGCCGTCGGGAGTCTCCATCACGGTCGTCGACAATCTCGGCTCGCTGCCGTTCTACAGCGAGGACATCGACATCGAGGAGCAGCTCGACCCAGCCGTGGCGAACCTGCGCCAGATCGTCGGCGCCGCCGACGGCGTGCTGATCGCGACCCCCGAGTACAACGGCACCATCCCCGCCGCACTCAAGAACGCCATCGACTGGTTGTCGCGGCCCTACGGCACCGGCGCGCTCACGGGCAAGCCCGTCGCGGTGCTGAGCGCGGCCCTCGGCCAGTACGGCGGCGCGTGGACCCGTGAGGACACCCGTAAGTCGGTCGGCATCGCCGGCGGTCGCGCGATCGCGGAAGCCGACCTCGGTCTGCAGCTCGCGGCACTGCCCGAGGCCGGCCTGGATTCTCCGGAGGTCGTCGAGAAGGTCGTCGCGTCCGTCACCCGGCTCGTCGACGAGGTCGCTGTCAGCGCCTGACCCGCACCAACGTCCCGACGCCGCGCCCGGCCCTTGCCCGGCGCGGCGTCGTCGTGTCCGGGGGTGCCGGCGTCGGGCCGCGAGTGCGACCGGGGGCGGATGTGGATGGTCGGTGGACATGTTGTGGACCGCCTCGGGACAGCCTGTGAACGACACGCCGGACACGCGGAGGACACGCGGGGGATTTGTGATCGTGCACCGCTCCGACCTGCATGTCTTCCATCAATGTTATTCACAAGCCCTTGTGGTGACCAGAAATGTCAGCCACTAGGTGTAGTGTTTGAGCTACCAGTCAGGCAGACGACGAGAAGCAGTTCGACTCCTCGGAGAAAGCCACCACGATGGTGATCCAGGTCACCATCTTCACGCTGGGAAACCGCACGTCACTGGCGATTCCTACGACCCGAGGAGTACCTCCGAATGTCTATCACCGTCTACACGAAGCCGGCCTGCGTCCAGTGCAATGCCACCTACAAGGCCCTCGACAAGCAGGGTCTGTCCTATGAGATCGTCGACATCAGCGAAGATGCCGAGGCGCGTGACTACGTGATGGCGCTCGGCTACCTGCAGGCACCCGTCGTGGTCGCCGGCGACGCGCACTGGTCGGGCTTCCGTCCCGACCGCATCAAGGCACTCGCCACCGCCGCTGCCTGATCTGCCGTCACCATCACGGTGACATCGCCCGCCCGACCGGCGGTGCAGAGGCGATCCGACGGGGAAGCCGGATCACATCGCATCGCGAGGTCATCGAGGAAATGGTCACGCCGCTCACGGCGTTGACACCGACAGTGCCGGGCCGGACACGGCCGGCGAGATCACGAGAACTACCGGCTGGAGGAGACATGGCGGCAGAATCGCCGTTGATCGTGTATTTCTCCTCCGTCTCGGAGAACACCCACCGGTTCGTCGAGAAACTGGACATGCGCGCCGTGCGCATCCCGGTCCTCGATCGGACCGGTGTTTTCCGTGTCGACGAGCCGTATGTCCTGGTCTGCCCGACCTACGGCGGGGGCAAGGCGACGGGGCAACCCGGCGGCTACGTTCCCAAGCAGGTCATCCGCTTCCTCAACGACGAACACAATCGGTCATCGATCAGGGGGGTGATCGCGGCGGGTAACACGAACTTCGGCGAGGAGTTCTGTTACGCCGGCGATGTCATCGCACGGAAGTGCCACGTCCCCTACCTCTACCGGTTCGAATTGATGGGCACCTCCGACGATGTCGACCGCGTCCGCGCGGGACTCGCCGAATTCGCCCAGAGTCCGGCGTTCGCGGCGAGCGTGTCGCTCAGCGCCTCGCCCGCCTGACCTGCGGATTCCGCTCGATCAGGCTTTGTCGTACCCCTCCCATACTCTGGCCGCACCGGCCCTCGGTAACAGCCACCACTACCCGCAGGAGTCATCTGTCGTGTCGCCCACCGCCGCCGTCTCGGACACCACTTCAGCCAGCAAGTCGGGTGTGCACCCCGGGCCCTCGGGACACGACCCGGGCGAGCTCGACTACCACGCCCTCAATGCGATGCTCAACCTGTACGACGCCGAGGGCAAGATCCAGTTCGACAAGGATCGCGAAGCCGCGAACCAGTACTTCCTGCAGCACGTCAACCAGAACACGGTCTTCTTCCACGATCTCGACGAGAAGCTCGACTACCTCGTCGAGGAGAACTACTACGAGCCCGAGGTCCTTGCGAAGTACGACCGCGAGTTCGTCAAGAGCCTCTTCGGGCACGCCTACAGCAAGAAGTTCCGTTTCCCGACCTTCCTCGGGGCGTTCAAGTACTACACGAGCTACACGCTCAAGACGTTCGACGGCAAGCGGTACCTGGAGCGTTTCGAGGATCGCGTGTGCATGGTGGCGCTGACCCTGGCCGACGGCGACACGGCCCTCGCGCGCAACCTCACCGACGAGATCATCGACGGCCGGTTCCAGCCGGCGACGCCGACCTTCCTCAACTCCGGCAAGAAGCAGCGCGGCGAACCCGTCTCGTGCTTCCTGCTGCGTATCGAGGACAACATGGAGTCGATCGGCCGGTCGATCAACTCGGCCTTGCAGCTCTCCAAGCGCGGCGGCGGAGTTGCCTTGCTGCTCAGCAACATCCGCGAGCACGGTGCGCCGATCAAGAAGATCGAGAACCAGAGTTCGGGTGTCATCCCGATCATGAAGCTGCTCGAGGATTCCTTCTCCTACGCCAACCAGCTCGGTGCCCGGCAGGGCGCGGGCGCGGTGTACCTGCACGCGCACCACCCCGACATCTACCGCTTCCTCGACACCAAGCGCGAGAACGCGGACGAGAAGATCCGTATCAAGACCCTGTCGCTCGGTGTGGTCATCCCGGACATCACGTTCGAGCTGGCCAAGGCCAACGACGACATGTACCTGTTCAGTCCGTACGACGTCGAACGTGTCTACGGCGTACCGTTCGCCGACGTCAACGTGACGGACAAGTACCACGAGATGGTCGAGGACCGTCGCATCCGCAAGACCAAGATCAAGGCGCGCGAGTTCTTCCAGACCCTCGCCGAGCTGCAGTTCGAGTCGGGATACCCGTACATCATGTTCGAGGACACGGTGAACCGGGCCAACCCGATCGACGGCAAGATCACGCACTCCAACCTGTGCTCGGAGATCCTGCAGGTGTCGACGCCGTCGACCTTCAACGACGACCTGTCGTATGCCGAAGTGGGCAAGGACATCTCGTGCAACCTGGGTTCGCTGAACATCGCCAAGACGATGGATTCGCCCGACATCGGCCAGACCATCGAGACCGCCATCCGCGGCCTCACCGCGGTGAGCGACCAGACCACGATCACGTCGGTGCCCTCGATCGAGCACGGCAACAACCAGTCCCACGCCATCGGCCTGGGGCAGATGAACCTGCACGGATACCTGGCGCGTGAGCGGGTCTTCTACGGCAGCGAAGAAGGCATCGACTTCACGAACATCTACTTCTACACGGTGCTCTATCACGCGCTGCGCGCGTCGAACCGGATCGCCGCCGAGCGCGGCCGGGCGTTCACCGGCTTCGAGAAGTCGAAGTACGCGAGCGGTGAGTTCTTCGACAAGTACACCGAGAAGGTGTGGGAGCCGGCGACCCAGAAGGTGCGAGACCTGTTCGGGCAGGCCGGGATCGCCATCCCGACCCAGGACGACTGGCGTGAGCTGAAGGCCGCCGTCCAGCGTGACGGCATCTACAACCAGAACCTGCAGGCCGTCCCGCCGACCGGTTCGATCAGCTACATCAATCACTCGACCAGTTCGATCCACCCGGTCGCCGCCAAGATCGAGATCCGCAAGGAAGGCAAGATCGGCCGCGTCTACTACCCGGCGCCGTACATGACGAACGACAACCTGGAGTACTACCAGGACGCGTACGAGATCGGGTACGAGAAGATCATCGACACCTACGCCGCGGCCACGCAGCATGTCGACCAGGGCCTCAGCCTGACGCTCTTCTTCAAGGACACCGCCACCACGCGCGACGTCAACAAGGCGCAGATCTACGCATGGCGCAAGGGCATCAAGACGCTCTACTACATCCGCCTGCGCCAGATCGCGCTCGAGGGGACCGAGGTGGAAAATTGCGTCAGCTGCATGTTGTGACCTGTTGAGTGTGAACCGTTGCGTACGAACATGGTTCCGGCCACAGGCGGCGTGATCTACGGGGTTCGGTTGCGGGCCGCGTATGACTATCGCTACATCGGGCTCACCACAAAAACTGGGCAGCAGCGGCTGCGGCAACACTTCAAAGTCGCGGCGGCCGGAAGAAAGACACCGTTCTATGACTGGCTCCGATTGCAAGATCGCGACAACGTTTTGGCGGACGAGTTGCAGTTCGTCGAAGGACTCAACGAGTTGGGGGAGGCCGAGATCGCTTGGATCGCCTACCTCAAGCGCGACGGCCAACCGCTGCTGAACCTGGCAGAGGGCGGATTGGGTCCTACCGGGGTGGTTTGGACCGGGGAGATGCGAGAAGCGGCTCGGGTTCGTTCCACTGGACGGAAGGGGCTGAGCCGGTTTGCGGATGACAATCCGTTCTATGGTCTCAAGCACTCCGACGAACAGCGTGAGAAGTGGTCGGTCCAGCGCAGAGGCTCTATCACCGGAGAAGCAAATCCGAACTTCGGGAAGTTCGGACCTGCTCACCCCAGCTACGGGCGCGTCATGTCGGAGGAAGCTCGCGCTCGACTGTCGGAGCAACGAAAAGGCGAGGGAAATCCGAACTTCGGGCGGCGCGCGAGCGAGGAGACACGCCGCAAGATGTCCGACGCTCAGAGGGGGCGTCCAAAGCCCTCGAGCAAACGGAATGCCCACACCAGGCACCACACGAACAAAGGCGTGTTCAAGAGCACGTGTCAGTACTGCATCGACGATGTAGCCAAACCCGATGAGTGAAGAAAGCGACATCTGCCATGTCTGAGAAGCTCAAGCTGGTCAGCCGGGTCTCGGCGATCAACTGGAACCGCGTGCCCGACGAGAAGGATGCCGAGGTGTGGGATCGCCTCACCGGCAACTTCTGGTTGCCCGAGAAGGTGCCGGTGTCCAACGACATCCCGTCGTGGGGCACGCTCACCGAATACGAGAAGCAGCTCACCATGCGGGTGTTCACCGGTCTCACCCTGCTCGACACCATCCAGGGCACGGTCGGCGCGGTGTCGCTGATCCCGGACGCCACCACTCCGCACGAGGAGGCGGTGCTTACCAACATCGCCTTCATGGAGTCGGTGCACGCCAAGAGCTACAGCTCGATCTTCTCGACACTGTGCTCCACCAAGGAGATCGACGAGGCGTTCCGCTGGTCGGAGGAGAACGAGCAGCTGCAGCGCAAGGCGCAGATCGTCATGGACTACTACCGTGGCGACGACCCGCTGAAGCGCAAGGTCGCCTCGACGCTGCTCGAGTCGTTCCTGTTCTACTCCGGCTTCTACCTGCCGATGTACTGGTCGAGCCGCGCGAAGCTCACCAACACCGCCGACCTGATCCGCCTCATCATCCGCGACGAAGCGGTGCACGGGTACTACATCGGCTACAAGTATCAGCGCGGACTCGAGGTCGAGACCCCGGAGCGTCGTCAGGAGCTCAAGGACTACACCTTCGAGTTGCTGTTCGAGCTCTACGACAACGAGAGTGACTACACCGAGGCTCTGTACGACGAGGTCGGGCTGAGCGAGGACGTCAAGAAGTTCCTGCGCTACAACGCGAACAAGGCCCTGATGAATCTGGGCTACGAGGCCATGTTCCCGCGCGACGAGACCGACGTGAACCCGGCGATCCTGTCGGCGCTGTCGCCCAACGCCGACGAGAACCACGACTTCTTCTCCGGGTCGGGCAGTTCCTACGTCATCGGCAAGGCCGTCAACACCGAGGACGAGGACTGGGACTTCTAGTCTCGCTACGAATCGCCGGCGGTGAGGCGGTCGTAGAGATCGCCGAGCTCGTCGATCGCCTCGGCGATGTCGGCGGGCGCGACGCCGGTGGCTCGCAACGCCGCCCGTAGTTCGCCGCCGTCGAGCGCGGTCAGCGGGTTCATCCGCGACGGCGACGGCAGCGGCGGCAGCGTCGACGCGGTGCCGTAGAAGTCGTCGACCTGCAACGACTCCGACCCGGCGTCGTCCGAGGACCGTGATGCCGGAGGGCGAGAGTCGATCTCGGCCAGCAGCGCTCGCAGGTCGGTGCCCATCACGGTCAGCAGGGTCAACGGGGTGCGGTCGATCTCGGCGGCCACCTCGTAACAGGTGACGAGCGCATGGATGCACCGCGGCGCCTCGTCGGGGCACGTGCAGTCGGTCTCGACGTCGGCGGATTCGGTGGGCACCAGCAGCTCACCCAGCGCCGGCGGCTGTTCGCCGCGGGTGAGCAGCATGAGTTCATCGCCAGCGTTGCGCTCGCGGAGTAGGTTCGCGAGTGTCGGGGTGTCGACGGTGCGGGTGGTCAGGATGACGTCGAACGGCTCGAGCTGGGTGCCCTCCACCGAGGCGGTCACCCGGCCGGCGCCGATCCGTAGGCCGCGCAGATGCCGATCGCGGAAATACCTGCGCGCCTTGGTGATACGCCGGCTGTCCGCGACCGATTCGCCGTCGGCGCCGCGTCCCTCGACGACATCGACGAAGGCGCGTGACCATGAGGTGAGGCCATAGCCGCGGACCGCGATCGTGCCACGCTCACCGCGGCGTTGCGTGCCCTTCTTGCGCACCGTCATTCGCTGACCGCCTCGTCGCGCAGCCGGATGAGTTCGAAGAGTTCGTCGTCGGCGAGGTCGGACACCCAGTTCTCGCCGGCCGCGACCGTCAGCCGGGACAGCTCACGTTTCTTGGCGATCATGTCGTCGATGCGCTCCTCGATGGTGCCGACACAGACGAACCGATGCACTGATACCTTCTGGTCCTGGCCGATCCGGTAGGCGCGGTCGGTGGCCTGGTCCTCGACGGCCGGGTTCCACCACCGATCGACGTGGATGACGTTGTTGGCCGCGGTCAGGTTGAGCCCGGTGCCGCCGGCTTTCAGCGTCGCCAGCAGGACCGGCGGCCCGTCGTCGGACTGGAAGTCGGCGACGAGACGGTCGCGCTCGGTGCGACCCAGACCGCCGTGCAGAAGCGGGATCTCGCTGCCGAACTCCGCGGTCAACCACGACGACAGCATGTCACCGAAGGCGGCGAACTGGGTGAAGACCAATGCGCGGTCGCCCTCCTCGGCGACGGTGGAGACGATGTCGGCCAGCAATTCGACCTTGCCGGAGCGGTGTTCGCCGTCGCGGACGAGGTCGGTGCCATCGGCGAGATAATGCGCGGGGTGATTGCACACCTGCTTGAGGCGGGTCAGTGCAGCCAGCACGTTGCGGCGTCGTAGTGTGCGCTGCTGCTTGTCGCGCAGTGCCGCCATCAGTTCGTCGATCACCGCGCGGTACAGCGCCGCCTGCTCGACGGTGAGGTTGGCCCGGACGGCGAAGTCCGCCTTCTCCGGGAGGTCGGCGGCGATCGCCGGATCGGTCTTCTCGCGGCGCAGGATGAACGGCCGGGTGATCGCCGACAACCGTCGGAGGGCGGCCGGGTCACGATCCCGTTCGATCGGTTCGGCGTAGCGTGCGCGGAACACCGACGCGGACCCGAGCAGGCCCGGGTTGACCAGGTCGATGACGGCGCGGAGATCCTCCAGGCGGTTCTCGACCGGGGTGCCGGTGAGGGCGAGTCGGTGGTCGGCGGGGACCGTCCGAACCGCCTTGGCCGCGATGGTGTTCACGTTCTTGAGGTGCTGGGCCTCGTCGACCACGATCCGATGCCAGGGTCGTGAGGACAGCAACTCGTGGTCGCGCGCCGCGATCGCGAAGGTGGTGACCACGATGTCGACGGACTCGCGGATGCCAGCGAACGCCGCCCCGGACTCGCGGGACGGCCCGTGGTGGATCGCCACACGGAGCGCGGGCGCGAACCGGGCGAACTCCCGCGCCCAGTTGCCCACCAGAGACATTGGGCAGACGACGAGCGTCGGCTTCCGACGATCATCGGCAGGCGACGCGGACGGACCGCTGCGTTCGTGGCATTCCAGAGCGATGACCTGCAGGGTCTTGCCCAGGCCCATGTCGTCGGCCAGCACGCCGCCCACACCGAGAGTCGCCAGATGGGCGAGCCAGTCCAGGCCGCGCTGCTGGTAGGGACGCAGGGTGGCGGTCAACCCCGTCGGTGGCGCGACGGATTCGGGACGAAGGACGCCGGTGTCGGCGACGTCGTCGAGCCAGGAGAGGCCTTCGACTCGTGACACCGGTACGGGTAGACGGTCCGACTCGCCGGTGACGAGATTGAACAGCTCGCCGAAGTCGCTCGGCGGTTCGGCCGCGGCCAGCGCGCGTTGGGTGGCGACGAACGTGGCTGCCCGGGTCAGCGCGGCGCCCTCGGCGCGCATCCACACCCCGCGCACGCGGACCAGATCGCCTTTCTGGCCGGACAATTCGTCGAGGTCGGCGTCGGTGAGCGTGATCGCGTCGGGGGTGTCGCCGAGGGCGAGACGCCACTCGAACTCCCGGATCTCCCGCAGGCCGACCATCGCCGCCGGTGCCCCGCCGCCGGGCGGGGCGAGCGCGCGCAGGGTCAGACTCGGACGGACCTCGGCGATCGTCCTCGGCAGCAGAACCGGGATGCCGACGGCGCCGAGCGCCGCCGCGCCCGTGGCGAAGAGTTCTTCCGCGATCGCGGTCGGCAGCAGGAAGTCGAGGGAGCCCCGATCGGGGTCGGCGCGGCCCAGTTCGGGGAATTCGCGGACTGCCGCAGCCAACTCGGTCGTCAGTTCGTCGAGTTCGTGGGCGTCGAGGCGGTGCGGCGCGACGGGTTCGACCTGTCCGTCGATGCTCCGACGACAGACCTGCAGTCGCCACCGCGAGGTCTCGGCCACCTCGGAGCGGCTCGGCGGGTCGACGGTGTCGTCGTCCCATTCGTCGGCCCACGGAGTGTCGGCGAGGTCGTCGTACTCGGGTTCGTGCAGCCGGAAGATGAGTGAACGATCGTCGCGCGGAGCGCCGGCGTTCCACCGCGACCAGCCACCCGCGGCGGCGGCGAGACGTTCCGGCGAGCTGGGCGGGCGGGGATCGGCGTCGGGGAGCAGTGCCCGCACGATGGGTGACGCGGGCCGTGGTTCACCGAGGCGGACGGTGGAACGAGCGATGGCAGAACGGCATTCGTGGTCGACGAGTTCGGCGAGGAAGTCGTCCAGCGCGGGTGCGGACCCGTTGTGCAACAGCGCATCCGGAGCGCTTCCCACGAAGACGGCATGCCAGCTGCGCCACGTCGGCGTCGCGACGACGACCCAGCGCACCATCCACTCGCCGGCCACCTGCTGGACCGACGGCGCCACGGTGCCCGACCGCACGAAGGCCCGCACACCGTCGAGGAGATATCGATACCAGCGGACATCGCCGGTCACCGCGATGGATCGCGACGCGTCGAGAAGCGTGATCGCCGACGTCATGCCCAACGTCGCGGCGCGGACGAAACGTCGGTGGCCGTCGGCGTCGACGACGGGGATCTCGCTGCGGAAGCGACGGCCGTCGAGTAGGTCGCGAAGGGGCGCGGCGAGATCGGACGGGTCCCCGTCGACCCACACCGCCAGGCCGACGCCCGGTCGCCACAGGGCGTGCAGGGGCTCGGCGGGGCTGGGCTTCGGGGCAGAGTCGGTGGCAGGCTGCCCGCTGGACGGCGCATCATGTGGCATGGAGGATCGTCGGCCAGTTTAGCGACGGGCTACGACACCAGTCGTCGACGGCGGACGGTGCGCGAGACCACCCGACAGTGGTTTGCCCGTTCGGGGAGCCGGGTATCGACGATCGTCGCCCGGCAGACCGGCCGGAACGATCGTAGGAGGTACCGATGGGACAGTCCGAGAGCTCCGCGACCTCGGGGGACAGGGATACCGGCAAGGGTCCGGACAAAGAAGTCGAGAAGGATCCGCCCGGCCCGCAGGACCACGGACGCGAGGGCGGGATGGCCACGCGCGAGAACGCCCCCGAAGCGGTCCAGCGCTCCGAGGGCGGCGACTCGTAGGAAGGTCGGGTAACCCGGGTCAGGACACCTCGCGCAGGAGTCCGGTCGCGACGTCGAAGACGAACCCGCGCAACGACGTGGTCTTGGTGACGAACGGGCTGTTCTGGATCCGGGTGATCGATTGGCGGACGTCCTCGTCGAGATCGGCGAACGCCTCCGCCGACCACGCGGGCTTCTGCCCGATCTCGTCCTGGATCTGGCGCTTGAAGTCGTCGTCGGTGAACGTCAGCATGCCGCAGTCGGTGTGGTGGATGAGGATGATCTCGGTGGTGCCGAGCAGTCGCTGACTGATGGCCAGGGAGCGGATCTCGTCGTCGGTCACCACCCCGCCGGCGTTGCGGATCACGTGGGCCTCGCCCTCGTTCAATCCGAGGATGCGGTAGACGTCGAGGCGGGCGTCCATACAGGCCACCACCGCGACGTGCTTGGCCGGCGGCAGGGGCAACGGCCCGGTGAAGGTCTTGGCGTATTCGGCGTTGTTCTCGAGGCATTCGTCGGTGACACTCATGCGCCGATCCTGATGTGTCGACGTCGCCCCGGCGAGGGTTTGGACGTGGGTGATCGGAAGTGGCCGAAACGGCACCCGGCAGATGTAGCGCATCGTTGCGCCTGGGGCAACGATGCGCGACACCTGCCGATCGGAGACCGTCAGGAGTTGCCGTCGAGTGAGCCCTTGACGTCGTTGAGGACCAGCCAGGCGGCGGCGAGTCCCGAGGACTCGTACCAGACGTCGTCGTCGACGGCGAGCACACGTTTCCACACGGGTGCGCCCAGGCTGAGCCATTCGTCGCTGAGCAGGACCTGTTCCCCGTGGGCGAGGCCTTCCTCGCCTTCGAAGCTCACATAGATGAGGTCGGCGTCGGCGTCGCGGAAGTTCTCGTCGGTGACGGCGAAGGAGTCGGGCACGCGCTGCGGGCCGGGCCGCTGGACGCCGATGTCCCCGAGCACCTGGCCGGCGAAGGTGTTCATCCCGGCGATGGTCTCGGAGTCGTCGCCGAATCGCACCAGCGACACCTGGGTGTGCGAGGCGTCCATACGCCGGCCGGTCTTGGTCGCCTCGGTCGTGTACTCGGCGAGACGTGTCCGACCCGACCCGCTGCGGTTCACGGCGTCGGCGACGGCCTGGAACTGCTCTTGCCAGGTGCCGTCGGCCGGGATGGTGACGGTGCGGACACCGGGGAACGCGCGGGCGGAGTCCGCGGTGTCGGCGGTGGTGAGGACGAGTCCGGCGTCGGCGTCGGCGACCGCCGCGGCGTCGGGCGTCGGTCCGATGGCCGGGACCGAGGTCAGCTGGGGACCGAGATACTCGGGCACGGAACCGGGCTCGGCAGCCACCGCGACGACCTCGGGGCCGAGCCCGAGGGCGCACAGCGCGTCGAGAACAGCGGGGTCGGTCACGACGATGCGTTCGACGTCGGCCTCACCCGGATCCGGCGCGGTGGGTGCGAGGCAGGTCTTCGCGTAATCACGGTCGGCCGAGACGATGTTCACCTCCGCCACCCGTGTCGTCACGGTGGAGATGGGGGAGCCGTCCGGAGTCGTCAGCGGCTCCTCGCCCGAACAGGCGGCCAGCGCGACCACGGTCAAGCCGATCGTGGTCGCCAGGCCAATGCGTCGGACGAGTGAGCGCCGGGTCTCGCCGGTGGCTGCCTCGACACTTCTGGCGGCCTCGTTCGCGACCGTGACCCTCCGTTGCACCCGCCCAACCTAGCACCGGCCCCGAGGCGGCCGGCGTAGGCTCGGATGCGCACTCCCGGGCGCCGGACGCCGGCGATCGGAGGGGTGCTCCGAGAGCCTGGCGCGTCGTCGAAGAAACCGCCGATGAGCACTGCCGATCCGGTGGCTCCGACATCGAATACGACAGATCGTAGGACCCGCTCGGCCCGGGCACCGGTGAGGGTTTAGGATCAGTAACCAGCGCTCGGTTTGTTCATGTGCCGACCGACGGCCGAAGGGGTTCGGCGTCGGGTTCGGGCAAGAGGAGGATCTGTGACCGCGGTAGACCAACCCACCACGCAAGTGGCTCCAGTGCGTCCGTTCCCGGAGCGCTATCAGCCCAAGGGTTCGTTCATCTACAAGCTGCTGACGACGACCGATCACAAGTTGATCGGCATGATGTACATCACCGCCTGCTTCGCGTTCTTCCTCATCGGCGGCCTCATGGCCCTGCTGATGCGTGGCGAGCTCGCGATGCCGGGCATGCAGTTCCTGTCCACCGAGCAGTTCAACCAGCTCTTCACGATGCACGGCACCGTGATGCTGCTGATGTACGCGACGCCGATCGTGATCGGCTTCGCCAACTTCGTGTTGCCGCTCCAGATCGGTTCGCCCGACGTCGCCTTCCCGCGACTCAACGCACTCGGCTTCTGGCTGTTCGTCTTCGGTTCGACCATTGCCGTCGCCGGCTTCATCACGCCCGGTGGCGCCGCCGACTTCGGCTGGACCGCGTACACGCCGCTGACCGACGCCGTGCACAGCCCCGGCATCGGCGCCGACCTGTGGATCATGGGTCTGGCCGTCTCGGGTCTCGGCACCATCCTCGGTGGCGTCAACATGGTCACCACCGTGATCTGTCTCCGCGCACCCGGCATGACGATGTTCCGCATGCCGATCTTCACCTGGAACATCCTGGTGACCAGCGTGCTGATCCTCCTCATCTTCCCGCTGCTGACCGCGGCGCTGATGGGTCTCGAGGTCGACCGCCAGTTCGGTGCCCACATCTACGACCCGGCCAACGGCGGCGTCATCCTGTGGCAGCACCTGTTCTGGTTCTTCGGACATCCCGAGGTGTACGTCATCGCCCTGCCGTTCTTCGGCATCGTGTCCGAGGTGTTCCCGGTCTTCTCGCGGAAGCCGATCTTCGGCTACTCCGGCCTGATCTACGCCACGCTCGCCATCGCCGCCCTGTCGGCCGCGGTGTGGGCCCACCACATGTACGTCACCGGCGCCGTGCTGCTGCCGTTCTTCTCCTTCATGACGTTCCTGATCGCGGTGCCCACGGGTGTGAAGTTCTTCAACTGGATCGGCACGATGTGGCGAGGTCACATAACGTTCGAGACCCCGATGCTGTTCTCGGTCGGCTTCATCGTGACGTTCCTCTTCGGTGGTCTGACCGGCGTCCTGCTCGCGAGCCCGCCGCTGGACTTCCACCTGTCCGACAGCTACTTCGTCGTCGCGCACTTCCACTACGTGCTCTTCGGCACCATCGTGTTCGCCACCTACGCCGGCATCTACTTCTGGTTCCCGAAGATGACCGGACGCATGCTCGACGAGCGACTCGGCAAGATCCACTTCTGGCTGACGTTCATCGGCTTCCACATGACCTTCCTGGTGCAGCACTGGCTGGGCAACGAGGGCATGCCGCGTCGCTACGCCGACTACCTCCCGTCGGACGGCTTCACGACGCTGAACATGATCTCGACCGTGGGCGCGTTCATCCTCGGCCTGTCGACCCTGCCGTTCCTGTGGAACGTCTTCCGCAGCTACCGCTACGGCGAGGTCGTCACCGTCGACGATCCGTGGGGCTTCGGCAACTCGCTCGAGTGGGCCACCTCCTGCCCGCCGCCGCGCCACAACTTCACCGAGCTGCCCCGCATCCGGTCGGAGCGCCCGGCGTTCGAGCTGCACTACCCGCACATGATCGACCGCATGCGTGCCGAGGCGCACGTCGGCCCGGGCCACGCCGCGGGCAAGGACCGTCAGATGGAAGAGGCTCGTCGCGAGCCGTTCACCGTGGGAACGCACGAGGGATCCCCGGATCCCGACCCGCGCTGACCGGTGAGCAAGGACTCGACAGCCAGTTCCGGTACGACCGTCCTGGTCACTGTCACCGGTCCCGACCGGCCAGGTGTCACCTCTGTTCTCATGGGTGCCCTGGCCGGTCAGGCCGTTGCACTGCTCGACGTCGAGCAGGTGGTCATCCGCGGGCAGCTGACCCTCGGCGTGCTGGTGTCCTCCACCGGCGACCCCGAGGCGCTGCAGGAAGTCGTCGAACAGGCGATGGCGTCCATCGGTTTCGACGTCCGGGTGGAGATCGGGGTCGATCCCGGTAGCCGTTCGCCGTCGTCGCATGCCGTCGTCATCCTCGGCAGCCCGGTCACCGCCACCGCGTTCAGCGCCGTCGCGGCGAAACTGGCGAGCCAGGGCGGCAACATCGACTCGATCCGCGGAATCGCCGACTACCCGCTCACCGGCCTCGAACTCATGGTCAGCGTTGCCGGCCGGGGTGGTGTCGCCGCCGACGCCGCCCTCCGCAAAGGCCTCGCCGAGGTTGCTGCGAAGCATTCGGTCGACATCGCCGTGGAGCGCGGCGGACTCGCTCGGCGCGCCAAGCGCCTGATCGTCTTCGACGTCGACTCGACCCTCATCCAGGGCGAGGTGATCGAGATGCTCGCCGCGCACGCGGGCCGCGAAGCCGAGGTCGCCGCGGTGACCGAGGCGGCGATGCGAGGTGAACTCGATTTCGCGCAGTCCCTTCACGAACGCGTCAAGGCCCTGGCCGGACTCGACGCGAGTGTTCTCGACGATGTCGCCAAGTCACTCGAACTGACCCCCGGTGCTCGGACGACGATCCGTACGCTGCACCGCCTCGGATTCCACTGCGGTCTCGTGTCCGGCGGTTTCCGTCAGGTCATCGACGGACTCGCGCACGAACTCGAACTCGACTTCGTCCGGGCCAACACCCTGGAGATCGTCGACGGGAAACTGACCGGCCGGGTCGTCGGCGAGGTCGTCGACCGGATGGGCAAGGCGCACGCGCTGCGGTCGTTCGCCGATCAGGTCGGGGTGCCGATGGAGCAGACGATCGCGGTGGGCGACGGCGCCAACGACATCGACATGCTCAGCGTCGCCGGGCTGGGAATCGCCTTCAACGCGAAGCCGGCGCTGCGCGAGGTCGCCGACGCCACGCTGAATCACCCGTTTCTCGACGGGGTCCTGTTCATCCTGGGCGTCTCCCGCGACGAGATCGAGGCGGCCGACGCCGCCGACGGCGTCTATCGCCGGGTACCCCTGGGCTGACCTCGCACCGCTCCATGGGATCCGAGCGCACGGTCTCTCCGCAGGTCGATCCGGAAGCGATCGTGGCCGATCATCGGCGGCTGGTCGCCTACGTCGGAGGCGGTGACGACCCGTCTGACCCCGCCGACGTCCTGGCGATGGCGATGGTGCTCCGGATCGAGAAGAACGATCCGCCCGACCGCACCGAACTGCTGACCGCGGCAGCGCGAGCGGTGGCGTTACTGTGCCTCGACGAACGAAGTGCGGGCGACGGTCCGTGGTCGGCGGCGATGGACGCCTGGTGCGACGCACGAATCCGGAAGATCGCCCGGCGCGCGCGTGGCGCGCAATGGGCTGCCGCGCAGGAGGTCTGGGGTGTGACCGCGACCGAGGGCGGGGCGTCGGCACGGGCGTTCGTGCCCGGCCGCGTCGGTGACCTCGACCGGCGTGTGGCGAAGCTGCAGATCGGTGGGACCGAGGTCGAGGGAGAGCTGCCCGAGCAGCCGCCGGTCTCGGGCGTCGTGCTGTGGACCAATCCCGACCTGCCGATGACTGTCGGCAAACTGGCCGCGCAGGTCGGTCACGCGTCGATGCTGGCGGCCAAGCTCCTCTCCGCGGACGACGCGATCGAGTGGCGTCGGGACGACTGCCCGCTCGCGGTCCGTCAGGCCACGCCCGGGCGGTGGCGAGAACTGCTCTCCGCCGATGCCGCCGGGAGGGCGGTGGCCGTTCGAGACGCCGGGTTCACCGAGATCGCGCCCGGTTCGGTGACCGTCATCGCCGAGGTCATCCGGGCCCAGGAGGACACGTGAGCGCTGCGGTACCGCCGGAATGGGTGAAAGCTCTTGATCTGCAACCCCATCCGGAAGGCGGCTGGTTCCGGGAGACGTGGCGGAGCGACGTCGTCGTGCCGTCGGCGTCGCTTGCCGACGGCTATACCGGCGACCGTGCCGCCGGCACGGCGATCTACTTCGTCCTCATGCCGGGCGACGAGTCGGCGTGGCACACGGTACGCGGCGCCGAACTGTGGCTGCACCATCGAGGAGCGCCGGTCGAACTCGATCTCGGCGGGGACGCCGATGTCCCCGGTGACCCGACGACAGTTCTCGTCGGACCCGACATCGAGGCCGGTCACCGACCCCAGGCGCTCGTGCCGCCGGGCGTGTGGCAGCGTGCACGGCCCGCCGGGGACGAGCCGTCACTAGTCAGCTGTATCGTCGTGCCCGGGTTCGACTTCGAGGACTTCCGGCTGGCCTGACGGTCTGCCCTCGGATCTCGGTCAGCCGGCGGCGACCGGTGAGTTCACCGGCGCGAGGTGGCCGAAGGTGCCCAGCCACACGTCACGATCGGGCGCCAGCGACGCGACGATCAGCTCGTCTGCGTCGGCGTGCCCGGCGAACCACGAGAGGTAGTCGCGCACCTCGCCCGGCGTCCCGACACCCGAGTACGTCAGCATCTCGTCGATCTGGCGTCCCTGCGGCATCGAGAGGATGGCGTCGGCTTCCTCGTCGGTGAAGGTCCGGCCGCGGCCGTAGAGCAGCGACACGCGTTGACGTTTCGCGATCTGCAGCTGCGCCTGCGCACGGTCGGCGTCCTCGTCGGCGATCGCTCCGACACCCGCGATGACGTAGGGCTCGGCGAGGACCTCCGACGGCCGGAACTCGCGGCGGTACAACGCCACGGCCTCGGTGAGCGCCTGCGGCGCGAAGTGGGAGGCGAAGGCGTACGGAAGTCCGAGGGCCGCGGCGAGCTGCGCGCCGAACAGCGACGAGCCGAGGATGTAGAGCGGCACGTGGGTGCCCGCGCCCGGGGTCGCGCGAACGCCTTCGATACGCGACTCGTCGCCGAGGAAGGCCTGCAGCTCCAGGACGTCGTGCGGGAACCGCTCCGCGGAGGCGTGGGTGCGGCGCAGGGCCGCGAAGGTCTGCTGATCGCTGCCGGGCGCGCGCCCGAGCCCGAGGTCGATGCGCCCGGGATGGAGTTCGGCGAGGGTGCCGAACTGCTCGGCGATGGTCAGCGGGGAATGGTTCGGCAGCATCACGCCGCCGGCGCCGAGACGGATGGTCGAGGTGTGCGCGGCGATGTGTGCGATGAGCACCGCCGGCGCCGACGACGCGATGGCCGACATGTTGTGGTGCTCGGCGTACCAGATCCGGCGGTAGCCCCACTTCTCCGCGTTCTGTGCGAGATCGACACTGGCGGACAGGCTTTGCGCGGCAGTCTCGTCACGACCGATCTGCGCGAGATCCAGGATCGACAAGGGGAGGTTCGAAGGGGTCACGACGATGTTCAATGCGGCCGACGCCCCGGACTATTCCCGCCGTCCGGTCTGCCGTGAGTCGAACGGGTCGACCATTCCCTCGTGGTGCAGGATGGGGGAGTGACCGAATCCGATCCCGACCTCTTGATCGATTTTCGCGACGTCGCCGTCGTTCGAGGCGGCAAGACTCTCGTCGGCCCGCTGTCGTGGCAGGTGGAACTGGACGAACGCTGGGTGATCATCGGACCCAACGGCGCGGGCAAGACGACACTGATCCGACTGGCCGGGGCGGAGATCCACCCGACGTCGGGCACCGCCTTCGTGCTCAACGAGAAGCTCGGCCGGGTCGAGATCCGCGAGCTGTCGACCCGGATCGGGGTCTCGAGCCCGTCGCTGGTCGATCGAGTGCCGCCGGAGGAGATCGTCAGCGACGTCGTCATCTCGGCGGGATATGCGGTCCTGGGGCGGTGGCGCGAGAGCTACGACGCCATGGACCGTGCGCAGGCCGTCGAATCGCTGGAATCGATGGGCGCCGAGCACCTCGCGGACCGTCGCTTCGGCACGCTGTCCGAGGGCGAGCGCAAGCGTGTCGTGATCTCGCGCGCGCTGATGACCGACCCCGAACTGCTCTTGCTCGACGAACCGGCCGCCGGGCTCGACCTGGGTGGCCGCGAAGAACTCGTCGATCGTCTCGCGCGTCTGGCCGCCGACCCCGACGCCCCGGCCATCGTGCTGATCACCCACCACGTCGAGGAGATCCCCGAAGGTTTCACACATGCGATGATCCTGTCCGAGGGTGGCGTGGTGGCCCAGGGGCTGCTCGAGGAGGTACTCACGAGTGAGAACCTCACCGCCGCCTTCCGCCAGCAGATCGTTCTGGACAAAGTCGACGGCCGGTACTTCGCGCGGCGCCGGCGCCGTGCGGGTGGCCACCGTCGAGCAGCAGGAGGTAACTGAATGACGTCGACACAGCAGCAGGGCCCGGACATCGTGTCCGCACCGTTGCGGGATGCCGCGACCGTCGTGCTCGTCCGCGACGCTGCCGACGGCATCGAGGTCTTCCTGCAACGCCGCGTCAAGCAGATGGCCTTCGCGGGGGGAATGACGGTGTTCCCGGGCGGCGGCGTCGACAAGCGGGACGCCGACGCCGACCTGGCGTGGACGGGTCCCGAGGCCACCTGGTGGGCCGGGCAATTCGGCAGCGACGCCGAGATCGCCCAGGCCCTGGTGTGCGCGGCCGTCCGCGAGACGTTCGAAGAGTGCGGCGTCCTGCTCGCGACCGATGCCGACGGCGCCTTCGCCGACCCGGAGGGACTGGCCGAGGATCGGCAACGCCTCGTCGAGAAGTCGTTGTCGTTCGCGCAGTTCCTCACCGCGCGCGGACTGACGCTGCGTGCCGATCTGCTGCGTCCGCTCGCGCACTGGATCACCCCGGTGAACGAGAAGCGACGCTACGACACCCGGTTCTTCCTGGCCGCGATGCCCGACGGACAGCACGCCGACGCCGAGACCACCGAAGCCGAGGTCGCCCGGTGGGTGAACGCCCGGGTCGCGATCGATTCCTGGGCCGCGGGCCAGCACTTCCTCATGCCGCCCACGTGGTCGCAGCTCAACTACGTCTCGCAGTTCTCGACCATCGACGAACTGCTCGACGCCGAGCGTGTCATCGAACCGATCCTGCCGAACGTGACACCCGGCGCCGGGCTGGCCGGCCTCGGTTTCCCCGGCTCCGACGAGTACTTCCGGACTCTCGGCGATCAGCAGCCGCCCGAGATCACGCTCTGACCGGACGCGCTGTCAGGTTGAGGGCGCCAGTGCCCCGGCGGCGTTCGTCCGTCCGCCGAACAGCATGACGATGTCGCGGATCGGCGCCTCGACGACCGCGCCCGTCCCGGCCGCGAAGTCGCTGTCGGTGGCCACGTAGCGTCGTCCCTCGTTTCGGCGACGTGCGTGGAACGGGAAACCCGTCGACCACAGGTAGTCTGCGCACGCCGTCGCGGCGTCGGTCGGCATCGGCCGGTCGAGTCCGAGCGGGACCGCGATGTCCTGCCCGTGCAGGAGCGAATCCAGCAGCGGCGCCATGGGAGTCGTCCCGATCGGATGCCGACGCGAACCGACCATGGCGCGCAACTTCGAGGCGGCCTGATCCGCCGTGGTGTCGTCGCGCAGCGCGAGTTCGCGGATCATCGTGTTGAACCGGAATCCGTATCGGCACGCGGCGATCATCGCTCGTGCCGGTGAGGTGTGGGAGTGGGTGAGGTGGACCGCGACGTCGCGCACCGTCCAAGCGTCGCACAGCGACGGGGTGGCGAGTTGCTCGGGCGTGAGGGTCTCGATCAGTCCGGCGAGTTCGAGTCGTTGCTCGTCGATGCGTTGCCAGATGAGGTCGGTGTCCATCGGTCGCTCCCGCCGCACAGATAGTCAGGTTCCCTGACTGATATTAGTCAGGGTTTCGTACTAAAGTCAACGTCGTGTCCGACCCGCAGATCGCCGTCCTGATGTTCATCGCCCATCGCGCGACCGAGCGCCGGGTGTTGGCACGGATCGCCGAGGAAGGGGCCGACGACATCACTCCGGCGCAGTCCCGGGTGCTACAGCGGCTGGCACCCGAACCCATGCGGCTGACCGATCTCGCCGAGCAGGCGGGTGTCACCAAGCAGACCGCGGGCGGCATCGTCGACCAGCTCGAGGCGGCTGGCTACCTGACCCGGGTGCCGGACCCGTCCGACCGTCGCGCCCGGCTGGTGACGCTGAGTGAGCGGGGCGTTCACCTGTGCGAGGTCGCCGCGCGTGAGGTCGAGGCGCAGCAGCAGGAGTGGCGCGAGCATCTCGGCGACGCTCAGTTCGCCGCCCTGGAAGAGGCATTGCGGTCGTTACGCGACGTCACCGATCCATATCGATGATCTCGGCGTCCTCGTCGGTGCCGATGTCGTCGCGGTCGGCCCAGTCGATGAGGGTGTCGAGTCGGTGCGCGACGTCGTCGATCTCCGCGTGCAGGTCTCCGAGTTCGGCGAACCGGGCCGGCACGGTGGCGATGGTGAAATCGTCGGGTTCGATGTCGTCGATCTCGGCCCAGGTGATCGGCGTCGACACGGTGGCCCGCTCGTTGCCACGCACCGAGTAGGCCGAGGCCATGGTGTGGTCGCGGGTGTTCTGGTTGTAGTCGACGAAGACCGCCGCCGGGTCGCGGTCCTTGCGCCACCAGGTCGTCGTCACGTCGTCGGGCGCCCGACGTTCGACCTCCCGGGCGAACGCGAGAGCCGCACGCCGGACCTGCGGGAAGCCCCACTCCGGCGCGATGCGGACGTAGATGTGCAGCCCGCGACCGCCCGAGGTCTTGGGGAACCCGCGCATACCCAGTTCGTCGAGCACTTCTTCGACGACGTGCGCCACGCGCCGGATCCGGGGGAACGTGCAGTCGGGCATCGGGTCGAGGTCGATACGCCACTCGTCGGGCGACTCGGGGTCGTCGCGTCGTGAGTTCCAGGGGTGGAACTCGACGGTCGACATCTGCACCGCCCAGATCACCGATGCCAGTTCGGTGACGCACAGTTCGTCGGCGGTGCGGCCGTACCGCGGGAAGTAGATCTCGGTGGTCTCCAGCCAGTCCGGCGCACCGGCGGGGATGCGCTTCTGGTGGACCTTGTTGCCGCTGACGCCCTTGGGGAACCGGTGCAGCATGCACGGACGGTCGCGCAGCGCACGGACGATCCCGTCGCCGACGGACAGGTAGTACTCGGCGAGATCGCGCTTGGTCTCACCGCGCTCGGGAAAGTAGACGCGGTCGGGACTCGACAGCCGGACGGTGCGGTCGCCGACCTCGAGCTCGATGGGATCACCTGCGGAACCCGACGTTTTCGCCATGACCGCCACTGTATGGCTCCGATGCCGGTGGGCGGCGGACTCCGGGCCGCGTCGTGCGTGCCGGGTCGTCGGCCTGGGTCGTCGGGCTGGGGCATCGATCGGACTTACCTACCGGTAGCCTTCGACCATGCCTGAGTTCGTGACCCTCGAGTGCTCCGACGCTCATCCGGGGGTCGGCACCATCCTGCTGCACCGGCCGCCGATGAACGCGTTGAGCCGGCAGGTGCAGGCCGAACTGGCCGCCGCGGCCGAGGAGGCCACGGTCCGCGCCGACATCAAGGCCGTCGTCGTCTACGGCGGCCCGAAGATCCTGGCGGCCGGCGCGGACGTCAAGGAGATGCGGGACGTCGGCTACGCCGAGATGAGCCGGGTGGCGGGTCGCCTGCAGAGCGATCTCGGCGCGATCGCCGCCATCCCGAAGCCGACCGTCGCGGCCATCACCGGGTACGCGCTCGGCGGTGGCCTCGAAGTCGCGTTGGGTGCCGACCGACGGATCGCGGGCGACAACGCGAAGCTCGGGCTGCCCGAGGTCCTGCTCGGTCTCATCCCCGGCGGCGGCGGCACGCAGCGGCTGGCACGTCTCATCGGGCCGTCGAAGGCCAAGGATCTGATGTTCACCGGCCGCTTCGTCGACGCCGCGGAGGCACTGGCGATCGGACTCGTCGACGAGGTCGTCGCGCCGGACGAGGTCTACAACGCCGCGCTCGCCTGGGCCGGACAGTTCGACGGCGCCGCCTCGGTGGCGCTCGCCGCGATCAAGAAGGCCGTCGATCAGGGGCTCGGCGTCGACCTCGACACCGGGCTCAAGATCGAAGAGCAGTTGTTCGCCCCGCTATTCGCGACCGAGGACCGCGCCATCGGTCTGACTTCGTTCCTCGAGAACGGCCCCGGGAAGGCGGAATTCGTCGGCCGCTGAGCCGTCGTCGCCGCGTACCCCTCGACCACAGCACCCCATCACCACGCACACAGGAAGCGATCATGACCACCGACGCCACACCGGGCACCGATCCCGCTCCCAATCCGCACGCCACCGAGGAACAGGTCAAGGCGGCCCTCACCGACACCAAACTCGCCCAGGTGCTCTACCACGACTGGGAGGCCGAGACCTACGACGAGAAGTGGTCGATCAGCTTCGACGAACGCTGCATCGACTACGCGCGTGGCCGTTTCGACGCCGTGGCCACCGAGGAGCCCCTGCCGTACGGCCGCGCGATGGAACTCGGTTGTGGCACCGGCTTCTTCCTGCTGAACCTGATGCAGTCGGGTGTTGCGTCGAAGGGGTCGGTCACCGACCTCTCGCCGGGCATGGTCAAGGTCGCCCTGCGCAACGCGGAGAACCTTGGTCTCGATGTCGACGGCCGGGTCGCCGACGCGGAGAAGATCCCGTACGACGACGACACCTTCGACCTCGTCGTCGGACATGCTGTGCTGCACCACATTCCCGATGTCGAGCAGGCGCTGCGCGAGGTGCTGCGGGTCCTCAAGCCCGGCGGGCGGTTCATCTTCGCGGGTGAGCCGTCGACGATCGGTGACTTCTACGCGCGCTGGATGAGTCGGGCGACGTGGTTCGCCACGACGAACGTCACGAAGCTCGGTCCGCTGCAGGGGTGGCGGCGCCCGCAGGAGGAACTCGACGAGTCCTCGCGTGCGGCCGCGCTCGAGGCCGTGGTCGACATCCACACCTTCGATCCCGACGAGCTCGCCGGCATCGCCCGCGCCGCCGGCGCGCAGAAGGTGGCCACCGCCACCGAGGAACTGGCCGCCGCGATGCTCGGCTGGCCGGTCCGCACCTTCGAGGCCGCTGTGCCGCCGGAGAAGCTCGGCTGGGGCTGGGCCCGCTTTGCCTTCGGTGGCTGGAAGCGGCTGACCTGGCTCGACGAGAACGTGCTGCGCAAGGTCGTACCCCCGAAGTTCTTCTACAACGTCGTGGTGACGGGGACGAAGCCGCAGTAGGCGGTTCCGTCGTCAGGCCATGGGCTACTCCTTCGATCTCGACGATGTCGCGTTCCTGCGGTCGCGGCACGGCGAGAAGGCGCTCGACACGGTGGCCGGCCTCGAGCTCACCCCGTCGACGATGCTGGCCGACATCACCGAGGTACGCAGCCGATACGCGCCCCACGACGCCGCGCTGATCGAGACGGTGCAGTGTCGTAGGCGCGCCCGCTCGAAGCTGCGCGATGCCGAGGCGCTCCTGCTCACCGACGACGCCCTGCAGCAGGCGACCGCGTCGGTGGTCGCCGCGCACCGTGCGGCCGAAATCGCGGCGCGGTTCCCGGAATCGGTGGTGCACGACCTGACCTGTTCGATCGGGGCGGAGTTGCGAGAGCTGGTGCGCGCCAACGGTATCTCGGGTGTCATCGGCAGCGACATCGACCGGGTCCGGCTCGCGATGGCGCGTTCCAACGTGCCGGAGGCGACGCTGCTGGTCGCGGACGCGCTCACCCCGACCTCGACCGCGGACGTGCTCCTCGCCGATCCCGCGCGGCGATCGGACGCGGGCCGCATCTTCCGACTCGATCAGCTGACCCCACCGCTCTTCGAGCTGTTGACCACCTACCCCGGCCGCGCGCTCATCGTGAAATGCGCTCCCGGACTGGATCATCAGATGCTGCGAAACCGCTATGGCTTCGACGGCGAGGTCCAGGTCACCTCAGTCGACGGCGGCGTGCGCGAGGCGTGCCTGTGGACGGGCCCGGGTGTGGAGCCCGGCCGGCGGGCCACCGTGCTCCGCACCCGCGCCGACGGAACCATCGCCGAGGTCGAGGTCACCGACCGCGAAGACGACGACGTGCCGGCCGGTGAGGCGGGCGAGTGGATCGTCGACCCGGACGGGGCGATCGTGCGCGCCGGGCTGGTCAAGCACTACGCCCACCGGTCCGGGCTCTGGCAACTCGATCCGCAGATCGCCTATCTCACGGGTGATTCCGTCCCCGACGGCGCCCGCGGATTCCGGGTGATCGAGCAGACGGGCGTGACCGAGAAGGCGCTCCGGAAGGCGCTCGCGGCGCTCGACTGCGGCCCCCTCGAGATCCTCGTCCGCGGACTCGACGTCGACCCCGACCGATTGCGGAAGAAGCTCAAGCTCAGGGGCTCCCGGCCGTTGTCGGTGGTGCTGACCCGGATCGGGCGCAAGGGTGCCGCGTTCATCTGTGAGCCGGGCGTCCGGTTCTGAAACGAACCCCGACCACGCAGAGTGCGGGATCTGTATCGGTTTCCAGTACGAATCCCGCACTCTACGAACACCTAGTCGAGATCGGCCTTGCTGTCGAAGAAGTACACCTCGCCGAGATTGGTCGCGGTCGCGATCTGTCCGGCGTAGGACACCGAGACGCCGGTCGCGAAACCGCGTGAATCCGGCAGCGGCAGAGTCCGTTTCGTCGCGCCGTCGGTCGTGGACACCTCGACCAGGGACAGGGAGTCCTTGCCGGGATCGCGGGCGACCGTCCACGCGGTCTGCTGCTGGGTCAGCGCGGACAGGCTCACCGTCGCCAGATCGGTGCGCTGCCAGACCTGTTCGGCACGATCGCCCCGGTCACGCAGCAGGGTCAGCGGGGCGCCGAGCGAACCGGTCGGGATGATCAGACCGTCCGGGGAAACGGTCATCGTCGCGAATCCGTGGCCGCCGATGTCGTAGGTCCACCGCGTCGATCCGTCCTCGGCGTTCAGGGCGACGATCTTGCCGTCGCGCGAGAACGCATAGACGGTCGCGCCGTCGGCCGAGAGCGTCGGGGTCCCGATGACGCCGCTGGGGACGTCGGCCTGCCACGCGGTCCGGACTTCGCGGTTCCCGGCAACGGCGCCGTACTTCATCGCGCGGATCTGCGACGTCGCTGCGCCCTGGGGAAAGAAGTTGAGGAAGAAGCGTTCTCGTTCGGTGTCGACGGCAGCGGGGGCGGGGATCGCGCACTGCGGCCCGTTGCTCACGCAATCGCCGAAGCCGCGGAGCGGTTGCGCGGGGTCGGCGTCGTCGCGCAGTCTCACCTCAGGCGCGAGGAGTTCGTTGCGCTGGGTGTCGATCAGCAGGATCTGACCCTGTGTGGTGGCGACCAGCACCTCGTTCGGGGCCGCGAACTTCGCCGACAGCGGTACCCCGATCACGCCGGCCCGCCAGCGGATGGCGCCGCCGGCATTGAAGGCGAGGAAGGTCGTCTCCTCGCCGAGATAGGGCTGGTCGTACTGATCGACGAGCATCGCGTTGATCTCGACACCGGCCCGCATGTCCTTGCAGAAGTTCTTGCGTCCGGAGCGGCTGTCGAGCACGAGCACGTTGCATCCCTGCGCCGCATTCGACGTCACGCCCACGTTCCCCTTGCCGGAGATCGTCACCGGCGCGGTGACCGGGCCGCCGGTCGGCCGTGTCCAGCTCAGCGTGAGGTCCTCCGGCACATCGGCATACGCGAAGTTGGCGTTGCCCGGGACGCCCCCGTAGCTGGGCCAGCCGACGCTCGGCACGGAGCGGACGTCGATGTGGCCGTCCGAGCAGGCGGCGAGCGCCATCGAGCACACGGCCGTCAGCGCGACGAGCGGGCGGGTCAGCGCGGATCGGCGGCGTCGAGACACCTGCGGTCGTGCCAAAGCCATCCTGCTCCTCGTCGTCGTGCCCTGTTCTGCGTCGTGTCCAGGCGCCGGGCATGCCATCGAACGGCACCCTCCGCGCCAGCAGTGAGCCTATCGTGCGCGAAAATCGCGTCGATTAGGGTTTCTGGTCATGACCACCATGTGGAATGCGTCGTACCGGTCCCGCCGGCGCGCGGGCCGACGCCGCGACCCCGACCAGGCGCGTTTTCTCACGCTGGACTCGCTGCGATGGATCAGACGCAACCGGGCGTTCACACCGTGGTACCTCGTGCGCTACTACCGCCTGGCGCGGTTTCGCCTGGCCAATCCGCACATCGTGCTGCGGGGCATGGTGTTCCTCGGGCGCAACGTCGAGATCCACGCGACGCCGGAACTCGCGCGCATGGAGATCGGTCGCTGGGTCCACATCGGCGACGGCAACTCCATCCGCTGCCACGAGGGCAGCCTCCGCATCGGCGACAAGACCGTCTTCGGCTGCAACAACGTGGTGAACTCCTACCTCGACCTCGAGATCGGCGGTTCCACCCTCATCGCCGACTGGTGCTACATCTGCGACTTCGACCACAAGATGGACGACATCACGCTGCCGATCAAAGACCAGGGCATCGTGAAGGGCCCGGTGCGCATCGGGCCGGACACGTGGGTCGCGGCCAAGGTGTCGGTGCTGCGCAACACCATCGTCGGGCGAGGATGCGTGCTGGGCTCGCACGCGGTGGTCAAGGGCGTCATCCCCGACTACGCCATCGCGGTCGGCGCCCCCGCCCGGGTGGTCAAGAACCGGATGGACGACTGGGCCTCGAACGCCGCCGAACGCGCCGAACTCGAACGCGCCCTCGCCGACATCGAACGGAAGAAGGCCGCGGCCGAGCGGGACCCTTCGTGACGCCCTCCGCAGGCTCCGGGCTCCTCAGGGAGCAGGGGGTGGAGGCCCTCCGCAGGCTCCGGGCTCCTCAGGGAGCAGGGGGCTATGCCTGGCCCGGGTCCCGTTCGGGCAGCGGGCGTTCCGGGATGTCGGGCCGTCCGATCGCGTGCCGGACTCGACGCTTCGCGGCGAGGTGCACGCTCGCGGTGCGCTCGGCGACCTCGGCCCAGGAGAACTCCGCGGTGAGCCGCGCCCGGGCCCGCAGTGCTCGCTGCGCGGCCGCGCCCGGATCGGACAGCGTGGCCCGGACCGCCGCGGCCAGACCGGCGACATCCGCGGGCTCGAACGTCAGCCCGGTGTCCGGCTCGCGAACCGCCTCACCCAGACCCCCGGCCGTGGACACGATCAAGGGCACGCCGGTCGCCGCCGCCTCCAGCGCCACGATCCCGAACGGCTCGTAGCGACTCGGTAGCACGATGGCGTCGCAGCGGTGCATCAGCGTCACCAGCTCGGTGTGGTCGACCGGGCCGACGAACCGCACCGCCTTGCCGACCCGATGCTTGCGCGCCTGCTCCATCAGCCAGTCTCGCTGGGTGCCGTCACCGGCGATCGTCAGCGTCGTACCCGGATGGCTGCGCCGGATCCGGGGGAGAGCCGCGAGCAGATCCTGCACGCCCTTCTCGTATTCGAGCCGACCCGCGAACAGCAGCTCGGCCGGACCGCTCGTCCGAGCACGTTCGGCGAACGGCCACGTACGGATGTCGATGCCGTTGTGGATCACCGTGATGTCGGTGGCGTCGTAGCCGAACAGTCGGTTCACCTCGTCGCGCATCGACGCCGAACACGTGATGAGAGCATCGGATTCGGACACCAGCCACCACTCGACCGAATGCACCTGCCGGTTCGTCCGGCCGCTCACCCAGCCGCTGTGCCGCCCGGCCTCCGTCGCGTGGATCGTGGAAACCAATGGCACATCGAAGAACTCGGCCAGCGCGATGGCCGGGTGGGCGACCAGCCAATCATGCGCGTGCACGACCTCCGGTACCCATCGCGACCCGATCGCTCCGCTCCCGGCGCCGTGCGGATCCGGCCCGCTCGCTCCGCTTCCGGCGCCGTGCAGAATCCGAAGTCCCGCCCGCACGAAGGCATGCCCCATCGCCAGCGTCCAGGCCATCATGTCCTGCCCGAACTCGAACTCCGGCGGGTCCTCGGCGACGGCCAGAACCCGAACACCCTCGACGACGGTGTCCGTCGTCGGATGACTCAACGCATCGGTCCCCGACGGACGCCGGGTCAGCACGACCACGTCGTGCCCGGCGGCGGCCATCTCGGTGGCGAGGTGATGGACATGCCGGCCGAGTCCGCCCACCACCACCGGCGGGTACTCCCACGACACGAACAACACCTTCATCGGATTCCCCCCTCGACACCGACCCGGTCGGCGGTCAGAGCCGTGTGCAGCCGGCGCGCATCGAGTGCGGGAAAGAGATTGTCGGCACGCGCCCAGGCGGCGGCGAGCGTCTCGGCTGCGTCGTCGCGGCCCCGCATCGCCGCGTCGCTGATTTCGCGGGTGGCATGCGCATGCGTGTGAGCTCGCGACACAGCGTACTGCGCCGCGGTGTCCTTCGACACCATGAACGGCCAGTCCGAGGACACGGTCAGCAGCGCCTCGCGCACGATCTGATCGGCGACCCGGCTGCGTGCATTCACTCGTTGCCGCAGCTTGGCGACCGCGTCGAGCGCCGTCTCGGTGACCTCGGCGTTCAGGTCGACCAGGTGCTGCACGGCCGGGCCGTTCCACACCCGCCAGTCCTTACCCGACCCCCACGACGACCTGGGGAGGTCGATGGGCGCGCCGACGAGCCCGGCCTGCGTTGCGCCCGCGAGTGTCCCGACGGTGACCCCGACCTCGGGCAGACGTCGCAGCACCCGTTCCAGCCAGACCGGGCCCTCATGCCACCAGTGCCCGAACAATTCGGTGTCGAACGCGGCGACCACCAGCGCGGGCCGGCCGATCCGCGCGGACTCGTCGACCAGACGCTGCCGCACATGCGCGACGAAGTCCTCGACGTGCCGGTCGACAACCGCGTCGACGCGAGCCGGGTCGTAGGGCTTCTTGTCCTGCCCGGACACGGTCCGGCCGGTGACCCGGAACCGCTTGAGCCCGGTCTCATGGTCATAGGTGTGGAAATCCCGATAGGCGCCATGACCCGGATAGCCCGACTTCGGCGACCAGACGCGATAGCTCACCGTCAGGTCACGTCCGTAGGCGACGACGACGCTGTCGCCGACGGGGCGTCCCAGCGCGGTGTCGCCGTGCAAGGCGGGCCCGTCGACCATGAAGTGGCGCACGCCCGCTCGGTCGTACTCCGTTTCCATCCCCGGCGCGAAGGCGCACTCGGGTGCCCAGATCCCGGTCGGGTCGACACCCCACCGCGCATGGGCGTCCGCGAGCCCCTCGGTCAGCGAGAATCGGCGCAGTCGCGGGTCGAGCAGCGGTGCGAACGGGTGGGCCAGGGGGCCGCCCAGGATCTCGACGACGCCGCTCGATGCCAGTCCGCGGATCAGTGGCGACGCGCCGTGACGCCATCGGGACGCAAAGGTGTCCAGCGCGCGTTGGGCGTCGAGGTACTCACGGCGGCCCGCCGCGGCTCGGTCGGCGTCGCGGGACATCGCTGCCTGCGTGGCCCGGAGCTGCCAGTCGGCGAGCCACTCGTACATCGACGACGCACAGTGCGGATCGTCGAGCTGCGCGGCCAGCACCGGCGTGATCCCGAGGGAGAGCTGGTCGCTGAAACCGTCGGCGGCCAGCCGCTCGAGCATGTCGAACAGCGGCAGGTACGACGCGGCCCACGACTGATACAGCCACTCCTCGCCGACCGGCCAACGTCCGTGATTGGCCAGCCACGGCAGATGCGAGTGCAGGACCAGCGTGAACTGGCCCGGGACGGGTTCGGTGCGGGTGGTCACCCTCAGCCCCGCAACGCGACGGCGAACAGGTCGAGCGAGTCGTCGATGTCGTACACGCCGGAATCGACGACATCGAAGTCCGCGGCGACCACGCCGGCGACATCCGCGGCCAGCTCGTCCGGCCAGGGCTCGCCGGCGAGCGCACGCTCGATCTGGGCGTCGATGAGCGAACCGCCCCATTTGGTGTCCAGGGCGCGAAGGCGCGGTCCGTGGACGACTCCCCACATCGCGTCGATCACGAAGCCGCCGTCGAGAAGCAGTTCGGTGAGTTCGGCCGCGTCGAGCTCACGGGTGTGGAACGGGTTGAGCGGTGTGTCGCGACCGGGGGAGAAGGTGATGCGGTTGGGCGTCGACATGAGCAGGACCCCGCCCGGACGCAGCACGCGGTGGCATTCGGCGACGAATCGCGGCTGATCCCAGAGGTGTTCGATGACTTGGAAGTTGACCACGATGTCGACCGAGGCGTCGGCGAGGGGGAGGTCGACGAGGTTGCCCTGGTGGACGACGAGCTGGGGATAGCGGCGTCGGGTGTGTTCGACCGCGGCGGCGTCGTAGTCGACGCAGACCACCGACGACGCCCCGGCGTCGGCGATCATCGCGGCGCCGTACCCCTCGCCGGAGCCGGCTTCGAGGACGTCGTGGCCCGCGCACCGGTCGGCGATGTGGCGGTAGGCGATCTCGTGGCGCCGGAACCAGTAGTTCTCGGCGGGAATCCCCGGGACCGTCCGCTCGCCGGTCAGCGCCAATTGCTGGTCGGTGTCGAGCGCCTCGAGACCAGTGGTTGCCGTCCCGCGCGACGATCCGAGGTCTGCGTCAGTCATCTGACAGAGAGTAGGGCATGCCCCGGGGACCGCCGGGGCCGTCGTGCCGAGCGAGCGAACGGTAGCGTGCATTGTGTGAGGTAGTCGATGTTTAGTGGAAACATAGGAGACGCTAAAGTGGTGGGGACCCATGGCCTTACCCGCCGGTAAGTTGCCGAACCCGATGCAGGAGGTCGACGTAGACCCATGACAAACATTGTCGTACTGATCAAGCAGGTTCCCGACACATGGTCCGAGCGCAAGTTGTCCGACGACGACTACACCCTGGACCGTGAGGCCGCCGACGCCGTCCTGGACGAGATCAACGAGCGCGCCGTCGAGGAAGCGCTGAAGATCAAGGAGGCCGACGGCGGTGAGGTCACCATCCTGACGGCGGGTCCCGAGCGCGCCACCGACGCCATCCGCAAGGCCCTGTCCATGGGCGCCGACAAGGCGATCCACATCAAGGACGACCTCATGCACGGCTCGGACGCGGTCCAGACCGCCTACGTGCTGGCCCGGGCGCTCGGCACGGTCGAGGGTGTCGAGCTGGTCATCGCCGGCAACGAGGCCACCGACGGTCGCGTCGGCGCCATCCCGGCCATGATCGCCGAGTACCTCGAGCTCCCGCACCTGACCCACCTGCGCAAGCTGACCCTGGAGGGCGAGACCCTCAAGGGCGAGCGGGAGACCGACGACGGCATCTTCCACGTCGAGGCCAGCCTGCCGGCCATCGTCAGCGTGAACGAGAAGATCAACGAACCGCGCTTCCCCTCCTTCAAGGGCATCATGGCCGCCAAGAAGAAGGAGGTCACCGTTCTGACCCTCGCCGAGATCGACGTCGAGGCAAGCGATGTGGGCCTGGAGAACGCCGGCTCGGTCGTGACGGCGAACACCCCGAAGCCGCCGAAGACCGCGGGCGAGCGCGTCACCGACGAAGGCGACGGCGGCACCAAGGTCGCCGAGTACCTGGTCGGCCAGAAGATCATCTGACCTTCTCCACGCAGACCACCGGCGAACCCCCAGACATTCAGGAGAAAACCACCATGGCAGAAGTACTCGTTCTCGTGGAACAGGACGCCGAAGGCGCCCTGAAGAAGGTCACCAGCGAGCTCATCACCGCCGCCCGCGCACTCGGCACCCCGTCGGCGGTCGTCGTCGGCAAGCCCGGCTCGGCCGACGGCATCCTCGACGGACTCAAGGAGGCCGGCGCGGAGAAGATCTACGTCGCCGAGTCCGACGACGCGGGTAGCTACCTCATCACCCCGCAGGTCGACGTGCTGGCCTCGATCGCCGAGACCGCCTCGCCGGCCGGCATCCTCGTCGCGGCCACCGCCGACGGCAAGGAGATCGCCGGCCGCTTGGCCGTGCGCCTCGGCTCGGGCGTCCTCGCCGACATCGTCGACGTCAAGGAAGGCGGCGTGGGCATCCACTCCATCTTCGGTGGCGCCTACACCGTCGACGCCCAGGCCAAGGGCGAGGTCCCGGTCTTCTCGATCCGCCCCGGTGGCGTCGAGGCCGCTCCGCAGGCCGGCGCCGGCGAGCGTGTCGACGTCGAGGTCCCGGCTCAGGAAGAGGGCGCGGTCAAGATCACCAAGGTCGAGCCGAACGTGGGCGGCGATCGTCCCGAACTGACCGAGGCGTCGATCGTCGTCTCGGGTGGTCGCGGTGTCGGCAGCGCCGAGAAGTTCTCCGTCGTCGAAGAACTCGCCGACGTGCTCGGTGCCGCCGTGGGCGCTTCGCGCGCGGCCGTCGACTCCGGTTACTACCCCGGTCAGTTCCAGGTCGGTCAGACCGGTAAGACCGTGTCGCCGCAGCTGTACGTCGCCCTGGGCATCTCGGGCGCCATCCAGCACCGCGCCGGCATGCAGACCTCGAAGACGATCGTGGCTGTCAACAAGGACGAAGAGGCCCCGATCTTCGAGATCGCCGACTACGGCGTTGTCGGCGACCTGTTCAACGTTGCGCCGCAGCTGACCGAAGAGGTCAAGAAGCGCAAGTGATCATGAGCTGATCAACTGCAGGACCCGGTGACCCCCGACTCCCCGTCGGGGGTCACCGTGCGTTCGGGGGTCGTTCACCCGCAGGTGGCCGTGGCGAGGCCTGTTCATCCGATGGCGGCCCGAGTTCATCGAACCCGCACCGACACGACACGCTGCGGTGGTCCTGCCGATGCCCGGTCTCGTTTCCATTCGAGTCATGAACGCCATGCAGTCGCCAGTCCGCACCAGCCATGTCGCGCGCGCTCGGTTCTCGCGGGCCGTGCCGACGACCCTGCTCACCGCGGGGCCCATCCGGGTCCTCGTGTCCGACGATCCCGCCGACATCGTCGCCGCCCAGGAACTGCGGTATCGCGTCTTCGCCGACGAACCCGGCTTCTCCAACCGCATCGGTGACGCGGTCACCGGACGGGACGCCGACCGGTTCGACGCCTTCTGCGAGCACCTCATCGTCCGCCACGCCGACGACGGGGTCGTCGGGTGTGCGCGCCTGCTCTCCCCGGCGCGGGCGATCGCCGCCGGCGGCTGGTACTCGGCCACCGAGTTCGACCTCCGCGAGATGAACGACATCGTCTCCGCCACCGTCGAATTGGGTCGGGCGTGTGTCCACTCCGAGTACCGCGACGGGTCGGTGACCGCGCTGATGTGGGCGGCGCTGCTGCAGTACATGGACGACGCCGACCTGCGATACCTGATGGGCTGTGTGTCGGTGCCCCTGCACACGCCGGGTGAATGGCTGCCGGGGTCGTCGCTGCGCGCCCTGCGCGATCGTCTGCGGGACGACCACCAGGACCCCGAGCGACGTGCCCACCCGCTGGCACCGGCGCGCATCGGCGGACGCCTGCTCGACGACATCGTGCCGTCCGACACGGTCGCGATGCCGGCGCTGATGCGTGGATACCTCCGCCTCGGCGCCCGCATCTGTGGCGAGCCGGCGGTCGACGACGTCTTCGACGTCGCGGACTTCCTGACCCTGCTCGACCGCGAAGGTGCCAACAAGCGATACCTCGACCGGCTGCGATCGAGTGCCCGACGGCTGGGTTCGGCCCGCGCGGACGCCACTCCGGAGCCCGGGGGCGCGGCACGATGACCGCCCTGCTGGTCGGTCCGGTCGGACCTCGCTCCGAGCGTCCCCGACGCGAACACGCCGCGTGTCCGCCTGCCCGCCCGGCCGGCGCGCTCGCGCACCCGTGGTTCCCGATCAGCACCTGTGGCGACGGTTGCATCGGTGCACCGCGGGCCGGGCGGTTCGACGCGGTCTTCGGCGCGACGATCGTCGCGTGGCGTCTGTGCCGACTCGTCGTGGTCGTGGTGTGGATCGTCTGGGCGGCGCTGACCACCGGGGCGGTGGCGCGGCTGCGTCGTCGTCCGCCGCGTCCCCTGCGTCGATCCGCGTCGGGTGCGCTGCTGGCGGCCCTGGGCATCGCCGTCCGCGTCGAGGACCGGCGCGGTGGCCCGACCCGCGCCGGACTCGTGGTCGCCAATCACATCTCGTTCCTCGACGTCTTGGCGCTCGCGCTGATCAGCCCTGCTGACGTGGTGGCCAAATCCGATGTCGTCGGGATGCCGGTGGTGTCGTCCCTCGCGCGCCGGTTCGGCGTCATCGCCGTCGACCGCGGCACACTCCGCGGTCTGCCGGGGACGATCGGCGACGTGGCCGGGCGGCTGCACCGCGACTCGTCGGTGATCGTGTTCCCCGAGGGCACCACGTACTGCGGCCGCTCGGCCGGTGCATTCCGACCCGCGTTCTTCCAGGCCGCGATCGATGCGGACGTGCCGGTCGTGCCGGTGAGGTTGCGTTTCGTCGGCAGCGACGGGGCCACGGCGACGGCACCGAGTTTCATCGGCGCCGACACCCCGGCCGACACGCTGCGGCGGGTCCTGCGGGCGCGTGGTCTCGTCGTGACGATGGTCATCCACCCGCCCGAGGAACCCGGCGCAGATCGTCGCGAGCTGGCGCGTCGGTGTGAGCGCGTCGTGGCGGGGCGATTCCCGGGCGCGGAAAGTGACATCACCCGTTCCCTGATATAGGTTTTTCCGGTAGCCGTCCGCAGCTCTGCGGACGATCAACCGCGTACCTCCAGGAGGCCGACGATGACGTCCACTCAGACCCGAGAAGCCGCGCGCGCCAAGTTCTTCGAACTCCGGGACGTCGACGGCCGGGTCGACGACGCCGACCTCGACACCGTGTGGGCGGGGCTGTCGCCGCTGCGGCCCGAGGAGATGCTCGGCGCATGGAAGGGCGGCGAGTTCACCACCGGGCACGCGATCAACGGCGCGCTCGCCAAGGCCAACTGGTTCGGCAAGACGTTCACCTCACGCAGCGACGTCCAACCGCTAGTGTGCCGCGACGAGAACGGCAACCTCTACTCCAACACCACACTCGGCAAGGGCGAGGCCAGCCTGTGGGCGATCGAGTTCCGCGGCGAGATCACCGCGTCGATGGTCTACGACGGTCAGCCGGTCATCGACCACTTCAAGCGCGTCGACGACACCACGGTGATGGGGATCATGAACGGCAAAGGCGGAGTCATCGACGGCCGTCACTTGTACTTCTACCTCGAGCGGGTCTGAGGCGGGCTGTCGTTCCGCGTCCGATCGCGGAATTTGTCGGCGACCTACGCGCGTTTATCCTTGCTAGCGATGCCCGTGCCAAGCCGACCGCCCGTGAAGGCGCCTGTCTACCTCGACCACGCCGCTTCGACGCAGATGCTGCCCGAAGCCGTCGAGGCGATGACGGCCGTCTTCGTGCAGCCGGGTAACGCCTCGTCGCTGCACGGATCCGGTCGCACCGCACGTCGTCGGCTCGAGGAGGCCCGCGAGGCCATCGCCGCGGCGGTCGGCGCCCGGCCCTCCGAGGTCGTCTTCACCGGCGGCGGCACCGAGGCCGACAACCTGGCGGTCAAGGGGATCTACTGGGCACAGCGGAACGCCGATCCCCGCCGTCGCCGGATCATCACCTCGGCGATCGAACATCACGCCGTCCTCGACCCCGCGCAGTGGCTGGCCGAGCAGGCCGGAGCCGAGCTCGTCCTGCTCCCGGTCGACGCCGACGGTGTCGTCTCGCCCGCCGACCTGCGCGCGGAGCTCGAGGAGCACGCCGCCGAGACCGCTCTCATCTCGCTGATGTGGGCCAACAACGAGGTCGGCACGATCCAACCGATCGCCGAGCTCGCCGCGGTCGGGTCCGAATTCGGCGTCCCGGTGCATTCCGACGCGATCCAGGCCGTCGGCCATCTGCCGGTCGATTTCGCCGCGAGCGGCCTCTCGGCGCTCAGCCTGACCGCCCACAAGTTCGGCGGGCCGCAGGGTGTCGGCGCCCTGCTGCTGGGTCGCGATGTCGGCTGTGTGCCGCTGCTGCACGGCGGCGGCCACGAACGCGACGTGCGCTCGGGAACCCAGGACGTCGCCGGTGCGGCCGGCATGGCCGCCGCACTGTCGTGGTGCGTCGAGCACCTCGACGAGAACACCGCGCACGTCCGCGCCCTGCAGACCCGGCTGACCGACATTCTCCTCGGCGTCGACGGAACGGTGCGGAACGGTGCCGACGGCGATCGTCGCCTCCCGGGGAACGTGCACGTGTCGTTCGCCGGTTGTGAGGGTGACTCGCTGCTCATGCTTCTCGACGCCAAGGGCGTCGAGTGTTCCACCGGATCGGCCTGCACCGCCGGGGTCGCCCAGTCCAGCCATGTCCTCCTGGCGATGGGCCTGGACATGGCCGACGCGCGGTCGTCGCTGCGGTTCTCCCTCGGCCACACCACCACCGAGGCCGACATCGACGCGGTCGCCGCGGTCATCGACGAGGTCGTCGACCGGGCGCGGGCGGCCGGACTGGTCTCGGTCCCCGGCGGAAGGATCTCCTGATGCGCGTATTGGCAGCGATGAGCGGCGGCGTCGACTCGGCGGTTGCCGCGGCCCGGGCGGTCGAGGCCGGTCACGAGGTGGTCGGAGTTCATCTGGCGTTGTCGACGGCTCCGGGTGCGCTGCGCACCGGTTCGCGCGGATGCTGCTCGCGCGAGGACGCCTCCGACGCCCGCCGCGCCGCCGATGTCCTCGGAATCCCGTTCTACGTGTGGGATTTCGCCGACCGGTTCAAGGACGATGTGATCGACGAGTTCGTCGAGGCCTACGCGGCCGGACGCACCCCGAACCCGTGTCTGACGTGCAACGAGAAGATCAAGTTCGCGGCCCTCGCCGACAAGGCGATGGCGCTCGGCTTCGACGCGCTGGCCACCGGTCACTACGCGCAGCTGACCGACGGCGAATTGCGACGAGCGGTCGACGCCGACAAGGACCAGTCGTATGTGCTGGCCGTGCTGACACGTGATCAGCTGTCGCGGGCGATGTTCCCGATCGGTGACACCCCGAAGTCCGAGATCCGGGCCGAGGCGGCCCGGCGCGGCCTGGCCGTCGCGGACAAGCCGGACTCCCACGACATCTGCTTCATCCCGAGCGGCGATACCCGCGCGTTCCTCGGCGCCCGCATCGGCGTCCGGCCGGGCGCGATCGTGGACGCGACGTCGGGCGAGCGCCTCGCCGAGCACGACGGGGTGCACGGCTTCACCATCGGGCAGCGCAAGGGCCTGGGGGTCGAGGCGCCGGCCGCCGATGGCAAGCCCCGCTATGTCACCGAGATCGACCCGGATTCGGGGACGGTGACGGTCGGGACGGCAGCCGACCTGCAGGTCTGGGGCATCACCGCGACGCGCGCGGTGTGGACCTCCGGCGTCACTCCGGACGAACCCTTCGACGCGATGGTGCAGGTCCGAGCCCACGGCGGGCTCGCGCCGGTGCGCGCGACCGCCACCACGATCGACGGTGAACCCGGTATCGACATAGCGCTGCAGGAGCCGCTCACCGGCGTCGCCCGCGGTCAGGCCGCGGTGCTGTACCTGCCCGATGCCCGACGCGGCGACCAGGTCGTCGGGTGCGGACGCATCGCCACCACCTCGTCGCAGCCGACTGTCGTCGCGTCTCGGTGACCGGAGCGGCACTGCCCACCGGAGTGGGCACCGGCGTGGGGTCGATGCCCGGCACCGACGCACGTGCGGCCGCCGCGGTGGTGAACGGGGAACTCGATCTCGCCCACCTCGTCGAACTGCCCGCGCGAGGTATCGGTGCGGATCTGATCGGCCGGATGGCGGCGATCCTCGTCGACCTGCCGATGGACACCGCGACATGGGGTTACCGGCTGGCGCAACGCCACTCCCGCCTGGCCCGACGCGCCGCGGACCTGCTTGCCGAGGACCTCGACGTCGTCGAGGAACTCTGGGAGACAGCGGGTTTCATCGGTACCGGCCGCACCTTCAAGGTTCAGGTGGCCGGCCCGTTCACCACCTCGGCATCTGTCGAGCTGACGAACGGGCAACGAGTCCTGAAAGACCACGGCGCCGTCCGCGACATCGTCGAGTCGACGGCGGAGGGTGTGCGCGAGCACGTCGCCGAGGTGGAACGCCGGCTCGGTGCGCGCGTGGTGGTCCAGCTCGACGAACCGATGGTCGGCCAGGTCATCGACGGCACGGTGAAGCCGCTGACCCGCTTCGACCCCATCCGGGCGATACCGGCGGTCGAGGTGGCTCGCGCACTCACCGAACTCGTCGACCACGTCGGCGTCCCGGTGGTCTTGCACGATTGCGGCACACCGCGGTGGGACCTCCTCGAACATCTTCCCGGGGTTGCGTATTCGATCGACATCACCACACCGTCGGCGACCGATCTCGACGGCATCGGGATGCTCGTCGACCGCGGCGGCGTCCTGCTCGCGGGTCGTGTGCCGTCGACAGCGCCCGATCGTCCGCTGGCCGCCGAACACGTGGCGACCGAACTCGCCGCGCTGACCGACCGCATCGGGCTGGACCGCAAAGTGTTGTCGGACAACGTGATCGTGACGCCGAGCTGTGGTCTGGCCGGGGCGTCGACGAAGTGGGCCAAGACGGCCTTGGCGATCACCGCAGAGGCCGGTCATCTGCTCGGCAGCGATCCCTCCGCGCTCTGAAAACCCCTGCGGGCCCGGCGTCGCGGACCTATTCTCGTCGGTATGCCGCACCCGATCATGTTCGACGACGCGGATCCCTATCTGGGCCGCATACGGGAGATCGCGCTCGCGCTGCCCGACGCGACCGAGGTCGCGCGCACGGTCGCCCGACCTTCCGCTGCGGCAAGATGTTCGGCAACTACGGCGGTGGCGTCAAGGGCAGCAAGGTGCGTCACGATCAATCGATCCTGGTCCTCGCCGACGACTCCGAGCGGCCCGCGCTGCTGGACGATCCGCGGTTCTTCCTGCCCGCCTACCTCGGGCCGGCCGGCTGGGTGGGGCTGATCCTCGACGACGAGACCGACTGGGACGAGGTCGCCGAACTCCTCGACACGAGTTACCGCCAGATCGCACCCAAACGGTCGGTGGCCAAGCTCGGTCCGTTGTGATCGTCGGCGCGGAAACTCCCGCGGCCCCGTCTCCGTCCCGCTGATCGGATCCGATCAGCGGGAGGGAAGCAGTACCGCGCGAACGAGGCATCGGTTGACGAGCTGGGTCTGTCCCACCACTCCGATACCCTCGGAACGTGGCAGATACAACGGAGTCGGGTCAGCCGGTCACCGAGCAGTCGGGGCCGGAGGCGGACCTGCGTGAGGAGTGGACCGCGCTCGCCGAGGAGATCCGCGAGCACCAGTTCCGCTACTACGTGAAGGACGCGCCGGTCATCACCGACGGCGAGTTCGATCTACTCCTCCGACGCCTGCAGGCGCTCGAGGACGCGCACCCCGAACTCGCGGCCGCCGACTCACCAACCAAGCTCGTCGGGGGCGGCTTCTCCACGGCGTTCTCCGCAGTGGACCACCTCGAGCGAATGATGTCGCTGGACAACGTCTTCGACCACGACGAGATGCGCGCCTGGGTCGACCGCGTGGTCGCCGACGCCGGCGCCCGGGCCGACTTCCTCTGCGAGCTCAAGATCGACGGCGTGGCCCTGGCGCTGGTCTACCGGAACGGGGTTCTCGAGCGAGGTGTCACCCGTGGCGACGGACGCACCGGTGAGGACGTCTCACTGAACGCGCGCACCATCGACGACATCCCGATGCGCCTGACCGAGTCCGCGGAGTACCCGATTCCCGAGGTCCTCGAGGTCCGTGGCGAGGTCTTCTTCCGGGTGGAGGACTTCGAGGCGCTCAACGCCTCGCTCGTGGCGGAGGGCAAGCCGCCGTTCGCGAATCCGCGCAACTCGGCCGCCGGCTCGCTGCGGCAGAAGAATCCGCAGGTCACGGCCCGTCGCAAGCTGCGGATGATCTGTCACGGGATCGGGCACACGGAGGGATGGCGACCGGAGTCGTTGCACGACGCCTACCTGGCGCTCGGGGCCTGGGGTCTGCCGGTGTCGACCCACACCACCAAGGTGTCCGGCGCCGACGAGATCATCAACAAGATCGCCTACTGGGGCGAGCACCGCCACGACGTCGAGCACGAGATCGACGGCATCGTGGTCAAGGTCGACGACGTCACCGTGCAGCGTCGCCTCGGTTCCACCTCGCGGGCGCCGCGGTGGGCGATCGCCTACAAGTACCCGCCCGAGGAGGCCACCACCAAGCTCTCCGACATCCAGGTCAACGTCGGACGCACGGGCCGGGTCACACCCTTCGCAGTTCTCGAACCCGTGCTCGTCGCCGGGTCCACGGTCTCGCGTGCGACCCTGCACAACGGTTCGGAGGTCAAGCGCAAGGGTGTGCTGATCGGGGACACCGTCACCATCCGCAAGGCGGGGGACGTGATCCCCGAAGTCCTCGGGCCCGTCGTCGATCTCCGCGACGGCACCGAGGTGGAGTTCGAGATGCCCGAACTGTGCCCGGCCTGCGAGACGCCGCTGCGGCCGGAGAAGGAGAGCGACGCCGACCTCCGCTGTCCGAACCAGGAGAGTTGTCCGGCTCAGTTGCGCGAGCGGCTCTTCCACCTGGCCGGACGGGGTTCCTTCGACATCGAGGCGCTCGGCTACGAGGCCGCGTCGGCCCTGCTGTCGGCGGGCGTGCTCAGCAACGAGGGTGACCTCTTCTCGCTGACGGCCGAGGACCTGGTCCGCACGGATCTGTTCACCACCAAGGCAGGGGCGCTCTCGGCCAACGGCAAGCGGTTGCTGGCGAACCTCGACAAGGCGAAGGACGTGGCGCTCTGGCGCGTGCTGGTCGGACTGTCGATCCGTCATGTCGGGCCCACCGCCGCCCGTGCCCTCGCCACCGAATTCGGTTCCCTCGAGGCCATCGAGGCCGCCGACATCGACCAGCTCGCCGGCGTCGAGGGGTTGGGAATGACCCTCGCCCAGTCGATCCACGACTGGTTCACCGTCGACTGGCATCGAGACATCGTCGAGAAGTGGCGCGCCGCAGGCGTTTCCATGGAGGACGAGCGCGACGAGTCGATCCCGCGGACCCTCGAGGGCAAGACGATCGTCGTGACGGGTTCGCTGGTGGACTTCTCCCGCGACGGGGCCAAGGAGGCGATCCTCCAGCGCGGTGGCAAGGCGTCGGGTTCGGTGTCGAAGAAGACCGACTACGTGGTGGTCGGGGATTCGCCGGGCACCAAGGCCGACAGGGCCGAACAGCTCGGCGTGCCGGTGCTCGACGAGGACGCGTTCAAGAAGTTGCTGGAGACCGGCAGCCCCGAGTGACCGTCGATCAGCCCAGAGCGGACTCGAACGCGCGGAAGGCACGCTGGTCGAAAAGGACGAAACGGACCTCCTCGATCGAGGTCTCCGGCAGCGTGGCACGCACCGTGTCGACCGCCTTGCGGGCGCCGTCGTCCATCGGCCAGCCGTAGACGCCGGTCGAGATCGCCGGGAAGGCGATGGTGGTGGCACCGAGTTCGGTTGCGACGCGCAGTGACTCGCGGTAGCAGGAGACGAGCAGGGATGAACGGTCCTCGTCGTAGGAGTGCACCGGTCCGACCGTGTGGACGACCCAACGTGCGTCGAGGTCTCCCGCCGTGGTGGCCACTGCCTCGCCGACAGGCAGTCCACGTTCGTAGGTGCCCGCCCGCAGCTCCTTGCACTCGGCGAGAATCGCCGGGCCGCCCCGCCGGTGGATCGCGCCGTCGACACCGCCGCCGCCCAGCAGTGTGGAGTTCGCGGCATTCACGATCGCATCGACCGACTGTGTCGTGATGTCGCCCTGTATCAACGTGATCGACGTCATCAGACCATGATGCCTCCGGATCGACCGGCTGTGGCTAACTCTCGGCGCGCAGCACGGTACTGACGATCCCGGCGAGATAACCGAGTCGGGCGACCTCCGACGGCCGGAAGTCCGGTCCGCCGATGCGTCCGAGCAGGATCGCCTTCGACTCCGAGCCCAGGGGAGCCGCCGCGAGACGGGTGTCCATGTCGTGCCAGGCACCGGGCACCCAGTCGCCGTCGGCGTCCAGCTCGACGGCTCTCTCGAGCGGTAGCCAGTCCGCCCTGGTCAGCGGGGTCTCCGGGGCGCCGGACGAGCCGAACAGCTGCAGCACGCCGCCGCTGGCGGGTGTGACCACCATCGCCCAGGAGACGCGCAGGACGCGGGGCGCGTTGTCCACCAGGATCTGCAACCGGTCACGTCCGGCAGTGGCCACCTGATCGACCAACTCGAGTTCACGATGGGTGTCCAGCACGCCCGAGTAGGGACGGATCGAGTCGACACGGACGCCGTTGACCTTCTCGGCCGCGGTGATCAGGCTGTCGGGCAGCGCCCCGGGCGCCACCTCGACGACGAGGTCGTCCACGGCGTAACCGTTGCCGCGCTCGACGACCTCGAGGGACAGGATGTCTGCGCCGACCGAGCCGAGCTGCACGGCGAGCACGCCGAGGCTGCCCGGCCGGTCTTCGAGATAGACCCGCAACAGGTAGGACACGTGCGACATTCTCGCACCCACGCGCGGGCGGCGCGCAGTGCACGGCTGCCAACCGGTGGCTGGGGGAAGCGGTCGTCGCGGGTTCCCATAGTCTGGAGACGTCGCCCAGACGCCGACACGACATCGGTCGACGACACGGCGGGGACGACGAGACCCGAACGAACAGTGATGGAAGGAAGGACGCTGCGGTGGCTGGCGAACCGAAGTCCATATCGCGCAACGAAGTCGCGCATCTGGCGCGTCTGTCGCGCCTGGCGTTGAGCGAGGACGAACTCGATGTCTACGCCGAGCAGCTGGACTCGATCCTGACCCACGTCGCGTCGGTGTCGGAAGTGGCCGCCGACGACGTGCCCGGCACGGCCCACCCGGCCGAACTGGCGAATGTGCTGCGCCCCGATGTCGTCGTCCCGGGGCTGACGACCGACGCCGCGCTGTCCGGTGCACCGGCCGTCGAGCAGGACCGTTTCGCGGTTCCGCAGATCCTGGGAGAAGAGCAGTGAGTCCCGATTCCAGCGCCCCCGGTTCCAGTGCCGCGGCGCCGCGTCCCGACGGTGATCTGACCGGGTTGTCCGCCGCCGAACTCGCCACCCGGATCGGTGCGCGCGAGGTCAGCTCGGTGGAGGTCACCCAGGCCCACCTCGACCGTATCGCCGAGATCGACGACCAACTCGGCGCGTTCCTCCACGTCAGTGGCGCCGAAGCGCTGGTCGCCGCGAAGGCCGCCGACGACGCGATCGCCGCCGGGGACGCCCCGTCGGCCCTCGCGGGTGTACCGATCGCCCTCAAGGACGTCTTCACCACCACCGACGCACCCACCACGTGCGGCTCCAAGATCCTCGAGGGTTGGGTTCCGCCCTACGACGCCACGGTCACCGCACGCCTGCGCGCCGCGGGCATCCCGATCCTGGGCAAGACCAACATGGACGAGTTCGCGATGGGCAGCTCGACCGAGAACTCCGCCTACCAGCTCACCCGGAACCCGTGGGATCCCAGCAAGATCCCGGGTGGTTCGGGGGGTGGCAGCGCCGCCGCGCTGGCCTCCTACCAGGCCCCGCTGGCGATCGGTACCGACACCGGGGGCTCGATCCGTCAGCCGGCCGCGGTCACCGCGACGGTCGGCGTCAAGCCCACGTACGGTACGGTCTCGCGCTACGGGCTCGTGGCGTGCGCCTCGTCGCTCGACCAGGGCGGCCCGTGTGGCCGTACCGTGCTCGACACCGCGATGCTGCACGAGATCATCGCCGGGCACGACCCGCGGGACTCGACCTCGATCGATGTGCCGGTGCCCGACGTCGTCTCGGCCGCCCGCGAAGGGGCCGAGCGGGATCTCGCCGGCGTCCGGATCGGTGTCGTCACCGAACTGCAGGGCGAGGGCTACCAGTCCGGCGTGCTCGACTCCTTCCACCAGGCCGTCAAGCTCCTCGAGGAGCGCGGCGCCGAAGTGGTCGAGGTCAGCTGCCCGCACTTCACCTACGCGCTGGGCGCCTACTACCTCATCCTCCCGTCGGAGGTGTCGTCGAACCTCGCGCGGTTCGACGCGATGCGCTACGGACTGCGGGTCGGCGACGACGGCTCGCATTCGGCCGACGAGGTCATGGCATTGTCCCGGGAACAGGGATTCGGTCCAGAGGTTAAGCGCCGCATCATGATCGGGACCTACGCGTTGTCCTCGGGCTACTACGACGCCTACTACGGCCAGGCGCAGAAGGTGCGCACCCTGATCTCTCGCGACTTCGCCACGGCCTTCGAGAAGGTCGACGTGCTCATCTCGCCGACCACGCCGACCACCGCGTTCCCGATCGGGGAGAAGGTCGACGACCCACTCGCGATGTACCTGTTCGACCTGTGCACGCTGCCGGTGAACCTCGCCGGCATCGGATCGATGTCGGTGCCGTCGGGGCTGTCGGTCGACGACGGCATGCCCGTCGGGCTCCAGATCATGGCGCCCGCCCTGGCCGACGAGCGGTTGTACCGCGTGGGAGCGTCGTACGAAGCGGCTCGGGGGCCGATCGTCTGACGACCCGGGCGGCGTGCCGTCTTCGGTGCACGCCGCCGCGGGCCGTCAGTTCCGCATCGGCTGCGGCGGTCCGGACTGTTCCGACCCGTACCGGTGGCCGACCCCGGCCGCACCGTCGAGTGCGCCGAGAAGGTCGATGCTCGTCTGTACGAAACTGACCACGGGTAGCCACGGCGCCGACGGGACCCGCGGACCGCGGATGTGGGTGTCCTCGGTGGCGCGGTGCGGCCTCCACAGTCCGGCGGGTGACCAGCGCACGACGGGGTCGCTGGAATTGGCGAGAACCGTTCGCGAGGTGCGGGAATCCGGAGCGACGGTGCCCGCCGGCGGCGCGACCAGCACGGTCTCGTCGAGCAGAGCGGGGCGCTCGTTCTCCAGCCATACCCGGGCGGCGTCGGCGCCCACGGCACCGAGACTCTGCCCGTAGAGGATCACCCGCCGACGTTCGCGGTCGGGAACACCGTCGAGGACGGTTGTCAGAGCCGACACCACCGCGATCGCCGAGTCCGCCGATCGGGAGCGGTCGGACACGAAGGCCTGCCACGACGGCACGTCGTCGTAGGGGAGTGCGAGGACCCGGACGTCGCCGGCGAACCGGCTCTCGAAACCGTCGACAGCTGCCGGGTCGATCCATCCCGATCCGGTCGGCACCGCGACCACGACCGCCTGCGTCGACAGTCCGCCCGAACGCGCCCACGTCCGCACGAGTTGTGCAGCGGCGCGGTCGAATCCATCGGTGCTCAGCTCCCCGCGGGCCAGGACGTCCGAATGCGTCGCCACCGTCGTCGACGACGCCGGCACCGGCTGTTCGTCGGCGCCGGCGTCGGCGGGTGCCAGCAGTCCCGCCGTGAGGGCAACTGCGCCGGCCGCGAGCAGAGCGCAGCTGCGCGGGACAGCGACGATCGCCAGGACGAGGACGGCGGGCGGGATCGTGGCCGCCGCCACCCATCCGGGCCCGACGGGTGCGACGTCGACCGCCGCACGGATGAGGTTCTGCCACCAGACCGCGACGCCGACCGTGCATCCGAGGATCACCAGGCAAGAGCCGAACACGACGCGCCGTGCCTGGTCGTCCGGCTGTCGCCGGCTGCGCCGGGCGACGATCATCCCGATGATCGCACCCAGCGCCCCGAATGCCGCGGTCACGATCGCGGTCGTCGTCGCGTCCCGGGGCAGAGTGCCCGGGTAGAGCGCGATGAGGTAGCCGAGGGTCACCGCGACACTGATCGCGGGATGCGGCCACGATCGGAACGGGCCGTCACGCAGCCAACGGGCGTCTCGGTACTTCGTCATCGCCGCACCTCGCGCTGGTCGGGATCGACCAGGGCGCGCTCGACGGTCGTGTGGACCAAGGCCGACAACGACTCGCCCCGGGCCGGGGGACCGCCGTACTGCCGCCACGTGTTCCACGCCAACCCGATCCGAGCGCCATGCGTGGCAGTCGTGCAGGCAGCTGTCCGGCAGGAGGCGAACATCCGGTCGATCAGCATGCGGTCCAGCGCGATCCGGGCCCAGGCGCCGAGCGGTTTGCCGTTTCGCTGCGCCGCCCGCAACAGGTCGTAGCCGAGATCGTGGGTGCGGCACAGCGGGGTGAAGTGCTCTGGCAACGGAACCGGCGACGAGCAGTCCCCATCCGGGTCGATCGGGTATCCGTCGACGATCCGCGGGGAGTACCCCTGCGCCACGACGAAGGACGGCGGAAGGGACGCCAGTGCGGTGGCCGGGTGCGGTCCCACGAGGGCGACGACCACGGCCGCGTAGGGATTGGTCGCATCGGCCGCCGGCGCCGTCACCGCCGGGCTCGGTGCGGCGAGGAGCGGGCCTGCGACGGCGTGTGCCGTCGAGACCCACTGGCCGGTGACGAGTACGGCCAGGGTGAGCATCGCCGCCCACCACCGCGACCGTCGTCGGCGAGTGGTTGCGGAGAGATCGCGGTGCTGGTGTAAGACGTTGTCCGACGGAAGCTTTCGGATGTTCTCTGATCCGGTCATGAGCATCGACGCTATGAGTCCGGATCCGGCCGGCACATCGCTCCGCGGGACCGGCCGCGGTCGTCCCCAGGCCGGTTCGTCGACGCCGAAACGCTACGACGGTATCGGGTCGTCTCCCTCGGAAGTATGAGGTCTTCGAGCGGTCGGCGAGCCTAGGGTGAGGGCATGTTCGGATACCGCAAGAAGCTCCGCGCGGTGGGGGCGTCCTCACTCGAATGGGCCTCGACCGCCCCGGTGGCCCAGGACCCCGCGGTGCGCCACTACTTCTCGTCGCGCCTCAACTGGTTCTTCCTGTTCGTGGCGCTGGTCATGTACTCGGTTGCGTGGCCGACGCTCCCGATCACCCACTCGATGCCGGTGTTCGTGCTACCCGTGGTCGCTGCCTTCGCGGCCCTGCCGATCGCCCTCGCGTGGTCGGCCCCGTTGCTGGGGTGGGCGATCTCGGTGGTCTCCGCCCAACTCATCGGCATCGTCGTCCCGACCCGGGGCGGGTGGGAGCTGACGATCCAGGTCACCCACCTGATCGAACTGCTGGTCCTCACGTTCATGGCTTTCCTCAAGTGCCCGCTGCGATGGATTCCGGTGGTCTGGGTCTCGACGTCGATCGTCATCGCCTTCGCCGTGCAACCGACCGCGCGCGGCGGGTGGGTCTTCGGGGTCTCGGTGCTCGCGGTCGTGGTCGCGTTGCTGCGCGGACTGATGGCTTCGCGCCGGCAGTTGGCGGTGCGCACCGAGCAGACCGAGGCCGCCGAAGCCGAGGCAGCCGTACTCCAGGAGCGGGCGCGAATCGCCCGGGACCTGCACGATGTGGTCGCTCACCGGATGTCGATGGTGGTGGTGATGTCACAGACCGCCAGATATCGCCTGCCGGATGTGAGCCCCTCTGCCGCAGCGGAATTCGACGCCATCGCCGAGGCGGCACGTACGTCCCTCGACGAGGTCCGACAGTTGCTCGGGGTCCTGCGCGTCGAGGGTGCGGATGCTTCGGCGGCACCCAATCCCGGCCTGGCCGAACTCGATTCGCTGGTCACCGAGACACGCCGCGCGGGTGCCGAGGTCGTGCTGAACCTGGCCATCGACGCCGACGACGTCGGTGAATCGGCCGCCCTGGTGATCTATCGGATCGTGCAGGAGTCGCTGGCCAATGCCACCCGGCATGCCCCCGGCGGGCGCGTGGACGTCGAGGTGAGGCGCGGGGACGATGATCTCGTCGACGTCGCCGTGGTCAACACGGCCGCGACCGCTGAACCATTGCAGATCGGCGGGAGCGGGGTGGGTATCCCCGGGATGATCGATCGCGCTCAGGCGGTGGGTGGTTCGCTGGTCGCCGCCCCCACATCGACCGGCGGGTTCGCGGTACGCGCTCGCATCCCGGCGACGCCGCGCCGGGACGTCGTCGTGCCCGAGCCGATCGTGACCTCCACGGGTTCCGGTGAGCCGTCGTCACGACGACGGTAGCGTGACGGCGTGCCGATCACCGTAGTCATCGCAGATGACCAGGCCATGGTGCGTCAGGGCTTTTCGGCGCTGCTCGCCGCGCAACCCGACCTCTCGGTCCTCGGCGATGCCGCCGACGGGGTCGAGGCCGTCGAGGTGTGTCGTCGGGTGCGTCCCGACGTCGTGCTGATGGATGTGCGGATGCCGCGCAAGGATGGACTGTGGGCCGCGGAGCAGATCCTCGCGTCGTCTGCCGAACCGCCCACGCGCGTGTTGATGCTGACGACCTTCGACATCGACGACTACGTGTACGAGGCGCTGCGCATAGGGGCATCGGGATTCTTGCTGAAGGATGCGCCCGCCGATGAGCTGGTGAGAGCGGTCCGCGTCGTGGCCGCGGGTGAGGCGTTGCTGGCACCGTCGATCACGCGGCGGCTGATCACCGAGGTCACCGCCAGGCGCCGGCGGCCGGCGCGGGATCAGAAGCTCGACACGCTCACCCCGCGGGAGCGCGAGGTGCTCGACCTGGTGGCCGACGGCAAGTCCAACGCCGAGATCGGCGCGGACCTGTTCGTGACCGAGCAGACGGTGAAGACCCATGTGAGCAGTCTCCTGAACAAGCTCCGGCTCCGGGATCGAGCTCAGGCCGTCGTGTTCGCCTACGAGAACGGCATCAAGTGATTTCGCGACCAGCGCCGGGCTCGCCGGGGCACTAGATTGGGGTTGCTCGGGCAGGTTGACCGATGACGACAGGGAGGGTGGTCTCACCAGTGGCCAAGAGGTTCGGCATTCTGACGTCCGGGGGAGACTGCCCCGGACTGAACGCGGTCATCCGCGGCGCAGTGCTCAAGGGTGAGACCGTGTACGGCCACGAGTTCGTCGGCTTCCGGGACGGCTGGGCCGGACTGGTCTACGGCGACATCGTCGAATTGAACCGGTCGACGGTCCGCGGCCTGTCGAACCAGGGCGGCACCATTCTCGGCACGAGCCGGTTCGGTCCCTACTCCGAACCCGACGGTGGTCCCGAGAACATCAAGAAGGTGTTGAAGAACCTCGAGATCGACGGCGTGATCGCGATCGGCGGCGAGGGCACGGCGGCGGCGTCGAAGCGGTTGTTCGACGACGGCATCAACATCGTCGGGGTTCCCAAGACCATCGACAACGACATCGCCGCCACCGATTACACCTTCGGGTTCAACACCGCGGTGGAGATCGCGACCGAGGCCATCGACCGCCTCCGCACCACCGGCAACTCGCACAAGCGGTGCATGGTCCTCGAGGTCATGGGTCGCCATGCCGGCTGGATCGCCCTGCACTCCGGGATCGCCGGCGGCGCCCACGTCATCCTGATCCCGGAGAACCCTGAGAGCCTCGACCAGATCTGCGCCTGGGTCACCAGCGTCAAGTCGCGCGGGCGTTCGCCGATGGTCGTCGTCGCCGAGGGATTCAAGCTCCCGGAGATGAAGGAGGCGTACTCCACCAAAGGCCTCGACGGTTTCAACCGCCCCCGACTCGGTGGTGTGGCCGAGGTGCTCGCCCCGCTCATCGAGGAGCGGACCGGGATCGAGACCCGGGCCACCATCCTCGGCCACATCCAGCGCGGCGGCGTGCCGTCGGCCTACGACCGGGTGCTCGCGACCCGTATGGGGATGGCGACCGCCGACCTCGTCGCCGAGAAGGGCTGGGGACAGATGGTCGCGCTGCACGGCACCGAGATCGCGCGCATCACCTTCGACGAGGCTCTCGGTGAGCTCAAGACCGTACCGCTGGACCAGTACAAGGAGATCCGGGTGATCTTCGGGTGAGATCGCGGCCGCGCGTCAGACGACAGGCGACACCGCCGACGCAACCGGTTCGCGAGGGATGATGATCCAGAGCGCCAGGTAGATCAGGACCTGGGGTCCGGGCAGCAGCATCGACAGGATGAACAGCACGCGGATGAGCGTCGGATCCCAGCCCCAACGTTGCGCGATACCGCCGCAGACACCGCCCAGCCACGAGTTGCTGCGCGAACGCATCAGGCGGGGGCCGGTGCCGGCGGGTTGTGGGGTGGTCATGTCGTCCTCCTGGGCGGGTGCGGAATCCGACGTCGTCCGTCGGTGTCTTCGACGCTACGAGCGGGTGCGGGTCTCCGGCATCGGTGATCACCCTGAACGTGCCCCTGGGATATCGCCGCATAAACTGGCTGCCATGACTGACCTGTTGGACTACGACGAGGTGCTCGCCGCATTCGATCCGGTGATGGGTCTCGAGGTGCACGTCGAGCTGGGTACCGCGACCAAGATGTTCTGCGGGTGCCCCACCGAGTTCGGCGCCGACCCGAACACCCAGGTGTGCCCGGTGTGCATCGGGCTGCCGGGTTCGCTGCCCGTCGCCAACGCCAAGGCCATCGAGTCCGCGATCCGGATCGGCCTCGCACTGAACTGCTCGATCCGGCCGTCGAGCAAGTTCGCGCGGAAGAACTACTTCTACCCGGATCAGCCGAAGAACTACCAGATCTCGCAGTACGACGAGCCCACTTCGTACGACGGCTACCTCGACGTCCTGCTCGCCGACGGCACCACGTGGCGCGTCGAGATCGAGCGTGCACACATGGAGGAGGACACCGGTAAGTCGCTGCACATCGGCGGCGCCACCGGCCGGATCCACGGTGCGAGTCACTCGCTGCTCGACTACAACCGCGCCGGAGTGCCGCTCGTCGAGATCGTGACCCGGCCCATCGAAGGTGCGGGGGAGCGCGCGCCCGAGGTGGCCAGAGCGTACGTGTCGGCACTGCGTGATCTGCTCAAGTCCCTCGACGTGTCGGACGTGCGCATGGACCAGGGGTCGATGCGCTGTGACGTCAACCTGTCGCTGAAGACGAAGGACGCCACCGAGTTCGGTACGCGCACCGAGACCAAGAACGTCAACTCGCTCAAGAGCGTCGAGGTGGCGGTTCGCTACGAGATGCGCCGTCAGGCCGCCATCCTCCGGGCCGGAGGCGAGATCGTCCAGGAGACGCGGCACTTCCACGAGACCGACGGCACCACGTCGGCCGGGCGCCGCAAGGAGACCGCCGAGGACTACCGCTACTTCCCGGAGCCGGATCTGCCTCCGGTGCAGCCGGATTCGGCGTGGATCGAGGAGTTGCGGGCGAACCTGCCCGAGCTGCCGTGGCTACGTCGCGCCCGCATCCAGGAGGACTGGGGAGTCTCCGACGAGGTCATGCGTGACCTCGTCAACGTCGGCGCGGTCGATCTCATCATCGCAACCGTCGACGCCGGGGCAGCACCCGAGGCGGCGCGCGGTTGGTGGGTGTCCTTCCTTGCGCAACAGGCCAATTCTCGCGGAGTCGAACTCGCCGACCTGTCCATCACGCCGGCGCAGGTCGCCGAGATCATCGGGCTGGTCGACGAGGGCAAACTCACGACCAAGCTGGCGCAGCAGGTCGCGACCGCCGTCCTCGACGGTGAGGGTGAGCCCGCTCAGATCGTCGCCGACCGCGGCCTCGAGGTGGTTCGGGACGACTCCGCGCTCCAGAAGGCGGTCGACGACGCGCTCGCCGCCAACCCCGACATCGCCGACAAGATCCGCGGCGGGAAGGTCCAGGCCGCCGGCAAGATCGTCGGAGACGTCATGAAAGCGACTCGCGGACAAGCAGACCCGGCCCGCGTCAAGGAACTCGTCATCGCTGCCTGTTCCTGAGGCGGCTCCGCCCCTCTGCTCCCTGAGGAGCGAGGGGCGATCCCCTCTGCCCCCTGATCCGAAAGAACGACCAATCCGTTGGTCTGAGGGGTGCAAGCGATGCCCTCCCTTTGCTCCCTGAGGTGCGAGGAGCGTTAGCGACGAGCCACGAAGGGTTCGCGACGCACCTCGCCAGGACCCTTCGTGACGCGCCCTCCGCAAGCTCCGGGCGCTCCTCAGGGAGCGGGGGTTGGCCGCGCCATCCGCAAGCTCCGGCCTCCTCAGGGAGCGGAGGTTCTTTCGTTGTGCACGACGGCGCGAGGCGTCCCGGTCACGTCCGGTCGTTGCCACCGCCGGAGGGCAGGAAGCGGAACACGCGATCGTCGGTGGGCTTCGCTGAACCCACCTCCTTGTTGACGGTCGCCACCTGCAGCAGTCCGTTGGGAAGCGCGGCCATCCGGCCGAGGGCACCGTACCGCCGGTCGAGCACGACAGCAGGAGCGGTGATCGTCGGCTCCTCGCGAGTGGGCTCGTTGATGGCCTCGATCCGTTGGGTGCGCGTCGTCGAGACGAAGATGCTGCCGCCGGCGACCCCGCAACCCGCGATCTGCGGCCGGTCCGGCCACGTCCACAGCACCTTGGGCCCGCCTTCTTCGAGCACCTGCACGCGATCCTCGGTGGCCGTCTGGTCGGCGACGTAGACCGTCCCCGTGGAAGCGTTGGGACACAACGCCACCGACGACCCGAAGCCGGATGCGAGGATCGCCGGCCGAGGGCCGTCGCCAGAGGTGAACGAGGTCACCAGCAGTACCTTGCCGGCGAGGGACGACGGATCGTCCGCGGCCGCGGGATTCCCCGCATTGCCGGTGGCGACGACGAGTTCGGTCGGCGACCGGAAGTACATCGCGCCCATGTTCCCCGTGGCGCCCTTGGGGATGCCGGTCAGGATCGGCTTGGGCACGTCTCCCGGCGCCAGGCGGACGATGCGGTTGTCCGACGGGGTCGTGATGTAGGCGTAGATCAACCGGTCCTGAGAATAGGTGGGGGAGTAGGCGAAATCGATCAGACCGCCGTCACCGGACGCATCGACCGGCGTCTCTCCCAGGGTCCGGGCAGGCCCGTAGCGTTTGGTTGTGATGATCTTGCCGGTCGTACGTTCGGCGACGACGGTGACCTCGCCCTGCTCGTCGCCGGGCATCACACCGCCGGTGGACGCGAGGCACGTCGCGATCACCGCGGGGTCGGGGTCGACGCACGGGCCGGTCGGTGGCGGTTGCGTCTCGCGCGGGGTTTCCGGCGGTGGCGTCGGTTCGGGCTGGCCGCTCGGCCGGTTGTTGGGGCTGAACGCACCCGCCTCGCGTTGATTGTCCTGGGCGCTGAAGTCCGCGCAGCCGCCGACCAGCACCACGACCGCCGTCAGCAACGTCACCAGCACTCGCCACCGGGCCCACACCCGGCGGTCCGCCGTCGCGGCTGAACTCGTCCGGGCATCGTCGCGCGTGCCCGTCGGGCGCCCCTTCCACATGCCGTCCACAGTAATGGTGCTCCGGGTGGCGGTGCCCCGAGCGTGGTGCCCCGACTCACCCCGTCGGGGTCCGGTGACCGCAGTCCGCGAGCCTCTAGAGTCGGGCGTGTGAGCGAACGCGACACGTCGGGCACCAGCGAGCGCGACACACCGGCGACGAGTCCCTACGACGAACCGACCGGACAGATCCCGGTCCCGGGTGCCGGGGGTGGAGTGCCCGGTGCCGGACCCGGCCCGGCGGCCGCGCGGCCCGAGCCCGGCCCGCCGACACCGCCCGCGGTGACCGACCGTGACGACTTCTACAACCGGCACGCCCGGCGGTCGCCGGCCCCCTACTCCCGGGTGGACGACCTCGACGACCTCGATCCCGGCGACGTGGAGACGCGTCCCGCCGCCGCGGGTACTCCGACGACGTCACGGCCCATCGCCGAGCCACCCCGACCCGCCGCGAAGACCGCGCCCCCCGCCCCACCGGCGGCCGGGGCGGCAGGGCCGGCGGACGACGATTTCGAGACCGTCCAGTTCGCGAAGCATCCCGGTCCCGCCCGCGCGCAGCCCATCGACGGCCCCACCGACGACGCGGTCACCACGCCGGAGCCGGCGCTGCCGCCGGTCGGCACCGCGCGCTACGACTTCGTCGATGACGACGACGATCTGATCTCCCGTGCCCGAGCGCACGACGCCGCGTCCGACACCGAAGTGCTCGACGACGAGCCGCGCGGTCGACGTCGGTTCGGGCGGCGCCGAACCGACGACGACACCGATGATCGGCGCGGTGCCGGGGCCGACGACGACCTCGAGGACGCGCTCGCGAAATCGCGGCGGGGCACCATCGACCTGGGTTTGCTGCTGTTGCGTGTTGCGCTCGGCGGCCTGGTCGGTGCGCACGGCCTGCAGAAGCTCTTCGGGTTGTGGAACGGTCCGCGGTTGAGCGGCTTCGAGTCCATGCTCGTCGACGCCGGCTTCACCGCCGACTACGCCCAGATCCTCGCGATCGTCGGTGCGCTGTCGGAGACGATCGGTGGACTGATGGTGATCCTCGGGCTGCTGACCCCGATCGGGGCGTCGGCGATCCTCGGCACCATGCTCGTCGCCGCGGCCTACAAGATGTCGATGGCCGATGGCTTCTCGTTCTTCGCCGCCGCCGGCGGGGTCGAGTTCGAGCTCTTCCTCGCGGTGGCCGCGGCGGTCGTCATCCTGACCGGCCCGGGTCTGTACTCACTCGACTATCCACGGGGTTGGGCGCGACGGCCGTTCGTCGGCTCGTTCCTCTGGCTCATCGTCGGCGTGGCGGCAGCCGTCGCGGTCTGGGTCCTGGCCAACGGGAGCAACCCGCTCATCTGAGTCGGCACCGACACAGAACGCGGGGGACGTATCGGAATCCGATACGTCCCCCGCACTCTGTGCTGAGTAGTCAGTCGACCTGACGCACCGCGCCGCGGTCGGCCGACGTCGCGAGCTTGGCGTACGCGCGCAGTGCGGTGGTCACCGTGCGCTGACGATCCTTCGGCTGCCACGGCCGTTCGGAGGCCTCCATCTTGGCGCGGCGCTCGGCGAGCACCTCGTCGTCGACCAGGACCTCGAGGCGGCGGGTCTTGACGTCGATGAGGATCGGGTCGCCGTCCTCGACGAGTCCGATGGCACCACCCGACGCGGCTTCGGGGGACATGTGACCGACCGACAGGCCCGACGACCCGCCGGAGAACCGGCCGTCGGTGATGAGCGCGCACTTCTTGCCCATCCCGGTGCCCTTCATGAAGGCTGTCGGATGCAGCATCTCCTGCATGCCGGGGCCACCCGCGGGACCCTCGTACCGCACGACGAGTACCTCGCCGGCCTGGATGGTCTTGGAGAGGATGACCTGGACGGCGTCTTCCTGGCTCTCGACGACGCGGGCCGGGCCCTCGAAGTGCCACAGGTCCTCGTCGATGCCCGCGGTCTTCAGGACAGCGCCGTCGGGGGCGAGGTTGCCGCGCAGCACGCACAGACCGCCTTCGACGGTGTAGGCGTGCTCGAGGTCGCGGATGCAACCGCCTGCGGCATCGGTGTCGAGCGAACTCCACCGGTTCGACGTCGAGAACGGAGTGGTGGTGCGGACGCCGCCCGGTGCGGCGTGGAAGAGTTCGACGGCCTCGTCGATAGCCTTGCCGCCGCGGATGTCCCAGTCGTCGAGCGCCTGGGCCATGGTCGGGGTGTGCACGGTCGACGCGGTGTCGTCGAGCAGGCCCGCGCGGCGCAGTTCCCCGAGGATCGCCGGGATTCCGCCGGCCCGGTGGACGTCCTCCATGTGGTAGTCCGAATTCGGCGAGACCTTCGACAGACACGGCACGTTGCGGCTGATCTCGTCGATGACCCCGAGGTCGAAATCGGCGACCTCTCCCTCCTGCGCGGCGGCGAGGATGTGCAGGACGGTGTTGGTCGAACCGCCCATCGCGACGTCGAGGGCCATCGCGTTGCGAAAGGCGGTCGGCGTGGCGATGTTCCGCGGCAGCACCGACGCGTCGTCGTCGCGATACCAACGTGTCGCCGCATCGACGACGACCGTGCCGGCGCGCGCGAACAGGGCGCGGCGGGCCTCGTGGGTGGCCAGCGTCGAGCCGTTGCCGGGCAGTGCCAGTCCGAGGGCCTCGGTGAGGCAGTTCATCGAATTGGCCGTGAACATGCCCGAGCACGAACCGCACGTGGGGCACGCCGACCGCTCGACCTCGTCGAGTCCGGCGTCGTCGACAGCACTGTTCGCCGACGCCGAGATCGTGGTGATCAGGTCCGACGACGGATGTGCAACATCGCCGACGACGACTGCCTTGCCGGCTTCCATCGGCCCGCCGGAGACGAACACCGTCGGGATGTTCAGGCGCATTGCGGCGTTGAGCATGCCAGGAGTGATCTTGTCGCAGTTGGAGATACACACCAGCGCGTCCGCGGTGTGGGCGTTGACCATGTATTCGACCGAGTCGGCGATGATCTCGCGACTGGGCAGCGAGTAGAGCATGCCGCCGTGACCCATCGCGATGCCGTCGTCGACGGCGATGGTGTGGAACTCCCGCGGCACGCCACCGGCGGCCCGCACGGCCTCGGCCACGATGTCGCCGACGTCCTTCAGGTGCACATGCCCCGGCACGAACTGGGTGTAGGAGTTGGCGATGGCCACGATCGGCTTGCCGAAGTCGTCGTCGGTCATCCCGGTGGCGCGCCACAGGGAGCGGGCGCCGGCGGCTTCGCGGCCGACGGTGGTGGTACGTGACCTCAGAGCAGGCATGGGTTCCTCGAATCGATCGTGTGGCTCAGGCGGGCCCGGCGCGATCGGACGTGCGGTGACGGACCGGCGCCGGACTCTTCGGCTCAACACCGCGACCCCGGGTGTGTTCCCACGGGCTGTGGCCGGGGCGAACTGTGTTGACGGGCGCCGCCTCGCTGAGGGTGGGCGTGAGGGAGCACCGAGAAGCAGGCTACTCCGCTGTGACGATGGGTAACAAAACCATTCGGGCGTGCGGGCCGGGCCGCGCCGGTGCCGTCCTCGGTCGGGGTCAGATCCCCAGCACCGTCTTGGCGATCGAGAAGTAGAGGAGAAGGCCGGTGGCGTCGCAGAACGTCGAGATGAACGGCGTGGAGAACACCGCGGGATCGACGCGGATCGACTTCGCGATCAGCGGCATCACGCCGCCCACGGTCGCGGCAAGGGTGCACACCGACAGGATCGTCAGGCCGATCACCACACCGATCTCGAGGCCGTAGACGAGTGCGGCGACGGTGAACCCGGCGAGTCCGAGTAGCGCGCCCATGGTCAGTCCGACGCGGACCTCCTTGGCGGCGACGCGGGCGACGTCGCGCGGGGCGACCTCGTCGGTGGCGAGTGCGCGGGTCACGGTCGTCGCCGCCTGCGAACCGGTGTTCCCGCCGATCCCGGTGAGCAGCGGGATGAACAGTGCAAGCGCGACCCGCTGCTCGAGGGTGCCCTCGAAGATCTCCAGCACGTTGACGGTGAGGATCGCCGACACCGCGAGCACGAACAGCCACACGATCCGGGCGCGCGTGATCGACAGGATGGACGAGAACAGGTACGGGTCGCGGAGGGGTTCACGCGCGCCCGCACGGGCCTCGTCGGTGTCCCGGGCCTGCTCGACGACGTCGACGGCATCGTCGATCGTCAGGACGCCGACCAGGCGGCTGTCGCTGTCGACGACGGGCATGGCGAGGATTCCCCGGTCCACACACCTCTGTGCGGTGGCCTCGGCGTCATCCTCGGCATGAGCGAACATCGGCTTGTTCATCAGGTCGTGGACGGGTTCGGCCGGGTCGGCCAGGAGGAGGTCGCGCAGGCTGACCACACCGCACAGCGAGCGAGCGCCGTCGAGGACGGGCACCGTGTAGATCGTCTCCGCGGCGTGTCCGCGTTCTCGCACGCGGGCCAACGCGTCGCCGGCCGGTTCGTCCTCTCGGGCGTGGACGAACTCGGGACTCATCCGACGCCCCACCGAACCGCGCGGGTAGCCGAGAACCACCGCGGTCATGTCGCGTTCGGCCGGGGTTAACTGCTGGATCAGCGACTTGGCGACTCCCGCGGGCAACTCGTCCAGCAACTCGGCGCGATCGTCGGGGTCGAGGTGGTCGAAGGCGGCCACGTCCGCGGTGCCCAGATCGTCGATGAGGCGGCGCTGCGAGCCGGCCGACAGATCGTCGAACACCTCCACCGCGAGGTCCTTGGCCAGCAGACGGAACGCGACGCCACGGGACTTGTGGGGGAGCCGGTCGAGCAGGGCGGCGATGTCGCCCGCGGGCATCGCGGACAGCGTCGTCCCGACGTCTGCGAGGCGACCTGCCGAGATCAGTTCGTCGAGTTCACCGGCGTCGAATGTTCGGGTGTGCTCCACGGCCGCACTCTATCGCCGGCAGGTGGAGGCCTCTGAGACCGAGCGGAGTCGGATCCGTGCCGGAAACGAGGAGACCGTGACTACTCGGCAGAGCGGGCCGCCTCGAAGGGGTCCGGAATGCGACCACCACTGACGAGCGACAACGCGGGAAGATCACGGAAGCCGATGGCGGGCAGACGAACTCGACTGCCATTCGTCAGGACCGCACGCACCGAACTCCACTTCGGGAACTGCAGTCCGGCGAGGTCGGACCAGGCGATCTCGGTGGTCGAGAACATCCGCACCGAGGTGAGTCCGTTCTCGGTGACCACGGTCCGCAACCGGTGGATCCACAACCAGACCAGGACCGGGACGATCAGGGCGAAGGCAAACCACGGGGAGGCGCCGACCAGGAGCACGACCACCAGCGCGGCCATCGGGACCGTGAAGTAGGCGGTCCGGTTGATACGGAACGTCACCGGATAGTCGAATGCGACGTCGTCGGCAGGGGTCGCGCTGGTCTTCGGGTCTACGGGGTCGGTGGAATCAGTCGGCACCGCTCCATTGTGCCAACCGGCCCCGAGGCCTCTCGCCGACGGGTTCGTCGCGCCGGACCGAAATCGAGGTGCGCAGACAACCGACTCGACCAGTGTTTTCCCAGATGGTGAGACGGCGTGGTCCGGAGTTTGACTCAGAACCGAACACAGTCCTACCGTGAACCCGTGATGCAGAACGGGATCCTCGTAGTAATCGGCTGGCGCGTCTTCGCCTGACCGGTCACCTCGCAGACCCCCAACCGGCATCGACGCGCCACCCTCGAACAGCGGAAGCTGTCGGGGGTTTTTTCATGCCAGGTACTTCCATCACCGATATCGGATTCCACAACCAAGATGAGGATCGTGCAGTGAGCGCACCAACAGCACGCACCGACGCCGGCCGCAACGAGCCGACGCGCAACGCAGGACTGCGGCAGCAGTCTCCGGCGGCGGGCAACCTCCGTGCGGTAACCCACCACACCGTTGCTCCCGAGCGTGTCAGCGGCGCCCAGTCTGTGGTTCGTTCCCTCGAGGAGCTCGGTGTCGAGGTCGTCTTCGGCATTCCGGGTGGCGCGGTCCTGCCGGTCTACGACCCGCTGCTGGACTCGCAGAAGGTCCGCCACGTCCTCGTCCGTCACGAGCAGGGCGCAGGTCACGCCGCGACCGGGTACGCCCAGGTCGCCGGACGCGCCGGCGTCATGATGGCCACGTCCGGTCCCGGTGCCACCAACCTGGTGACCCCGCTGGCCGACGCCCAGATGGACTCGGTGCCGGTCGTCGCGATCACCGGCCAGGTCGGTCGCGCGCTCATCGGCACCGATGCGTTCCAGGAAGCCGACATCTCGGGTATCACGATGCCCGTCACCAAGCACAACTTCCTGGTCAGCCGGGCGATCGACATCCCGAAGACCATCGCCGAGGCGTTCCACATCGCCGAGAGCGGTCGTCCCGGCGCGGTCCTGGTCGACATCCCCAAAGACATCTTGCAGGCGCAGACCACGTTCTCCTGGCCGCCGCAGATCGACCTGCCCGGTTACCGCCCGGTGACCAAGCCCCACGGCAAGCAGGTTCGCGAGGCGGCCCGCATGATCAACGCCGCGAAGTCGCCGGTGCTCTATGTCGGCGGCGGTGTCATCAAGGCGAACGCGTCGGCCGAGCTGCTGGAACTGGCCGAGCTGACCGGCATCCCGGTGGTCACCACGCTGATGGCACGCGGCGCGTTCCCCGACAGCCACCAGCTGCACCTGGGCATGCCCGGCATGCACGGCACGGTGGCGGCGGTCGCGGGCCTGCAGCGCAGCGACCTGCTGATCACCCTCGGAGCACGCTTCGACGACCGGGTCACCGGACAGTTGTCGTCGTTCGCGCCGAACGCCAAGGTCATCCATGCCGACATCGACCCCGCCGAGATCGGCAAGAACCGGCCCGTCGACGTGCCGATCGTCGGTGACTGCAAGGCGGTCATCGCCGAGCTCACCGAGGCGCTGCGCGAGGAGCGGGCGACCAGCGGCTCGACTCCCGACATCTCGCAGTGGTGGTCCTACCTCGACAACCTGCGTCGGACCTATCCGCTGAGCTACGACCGTCAGACCGACGGCTCGATGTCGCCGGAGTTCGTCATCCAGGCCCTCGGCAAGGCCGCCGGCCCGGACGCGGTGTACTGCGCAGGTGTCGGCCAGCACCAGATGTGGGCCGCACAGTTCATCTCCTACGAGAAGCCGCGCACCTGGCTCAACTCCGGTGGTCTGGGCACGATGGGCTACGCGGTGCCCGCCGCCATGGGCGCCAAGGCCGCCGACCCCGACGCCGAGGTCTGGGCGATCGACGGTGACGGCTGTTTCCAGATGACCAACCAGGAACTCGCCACCTGCGCGATCGAGGGCATCCCGATCAAGGTGGCGCTGATCAACAACGGCAACCTGGGCATGGTCCGTCAGTGGCAGACGCTGTTCTACGAAGAGCGTTACTCGAACACCGATCTGTCGACGCACTCGCGGATGATCCCGGACTTCGTCAAGCTCTCGGAGGCGCTGGGCTGCGTGGCCTTCCGCGTCGAGCGCGAGGAAGACGTCGACGAGGTGATCGCGAAGGCGCGGGAGATCAACGACCGCCCGGTGGTCATCGACTTCATCGTCGGCAAGGACGCGCAGGTGTGGCCGATGGTCGCCGCCGGTACCGGCAACGACGAGATCATGGCCGCCCGCGACATCCGGCCGCTGTTCGACGACGACGAGTCGGCGTCGGGTCCGGTGGAGATCCACCAGGCGATGGATGGCCATCAAACGGTCGACAACGCGCCGGCCGATCGCGCAAACCAGAAGGACGAGCAGTGAGCACCACCCATACCCTCAGTGTCCTGGTCGAAGACCGACCCGGCGTCCTCGCGAGGATCTCGGCGCTGTTCTCGCGGCGCGGATTCAACATCGAGTCACTCGCCGTGGGCCCCACCGAGCTCAAGGGCATCTCGCGGATGACCATCATGGTCTCGGTGGAGGACTTCCCCCTCGAGCAGGTCACCAAGCAGCTCAACAAGTTGATCAACGTGATCAAGATCGTCGAGCAGGACCCGGCGAGCTCGGTCTCGCGCGAGCTGATGATGGTCAAGGTGCGGTCGGATTCGACGGTGCGCACCGAGGTCATCGAGGTGGTGAATCTGTTCCGCGCCAAGGTGATCGACGTCTCGCCCGAGTCGCTGACGATCGAGGCCACCGGCACGTCGGAAAAACTCGAAGCACTTCTGCGGATGCTCGATCCGTATGGAATCCGGGAGATCGCGCAATCGGGCGCGGTGACCCTCGGTCGGGGACCGAAGAGCATGTCGGCCAACCGCTGACAGAGAATCCCGCTGTCCTCGCGCTCATCTGAGCATCGGCGAGGAGCGACAAGGGAATTACGAATCCCGACGGATTCTTCAGAATCCGCCAGGGACACCACATATCGAAGGGAAACATAGTGGCCATCGAACTGTTCTACGACGACGACGCGGATCTGTCGATCATCCAGGGTCGCAAGGTCGCGGTGATCGGCTACGGCAGCCAGGGCCATGCGCATTCGCTGTCGCTGCGCGATTCCGGCGTCGACGTCGTGATCGGTCTGCGTGAGGGCTCCAAGTCGAAGGCCAAGGCCGAGGAGCAGGGCCTCAAGGTGCTCACCGCATCCGAGGCCGCCGCCTGGGCCGACGTCATCATGGTGCTGGCGCCCGACACCTCGCAGGCGAAGATCTTCACCGAGGACATCGAGCCGAACCTGCAGGACGGCAACGCGCTGTTCTTCGGCCACGGTCTCAACATCCACTTCGGCCTCATCAAGGCGCCGGAGAACGTGACCGTCGCGATGGTCGCCCCGAAGGGCCCCGGCCACCTCGTGCGCCGCCAGTTCGTCGACGGCAAGGGCGTCCCCGCGCTCATCGCCGTCCACCAGGACCCCAAGGGCGAGGGCCAGACGCTCGCGCTGAGCTACGCCAGCGCCATCGGCGGTGGTCGTGCCGGAATCATCAAGACCACGTTCAAGGAAGAGACCGAGACCGACCTCTTCGGCGAGCAGGCCGTGCTGTGCGGCGGCACCGAGGAACTGGTCAAGACCGGCTTCGAGGTGATGGTCGAGGCGGGTTACGCCCCCGAGATGGCCTACTTCGAGGTGCTGCACGAGCTCAAGCTGATCGTCGACCTCATGTACGAGGGCGGCATCGCGCGCATGAACTACTCGGTCTCGGATACCGCCGAGTTCGGCGGTTACGTGTCGGGCCCGCGGGTCATCGACGCCGACACCAAGGAGCGCATGCGCGGCATCCTCACCGACATCCAGGACGGCACCTTCGTCAAGCGCCTCGTCGCCAACGTCGAGGGCGGCAACAAGGAGCTCGAGGGCCTGCGCAAGGAGAACGCCGAGCACCCGATCGAGGTCACCGGCAAGAAGCTGCGCGACCTGATGAGCTGGGTTGATCGTCCGATCACCGAGACCGCCTGAGTCGCAGCGGTATTGCGCTGAACGTAGCGCCGACAGCGGGTCCGCACCGATGTGGTGCGGGCCCGCGTGCGTCTCCGCAGACCCACCCCTTTTCGGCAAACCCACCGGGGTCGCGGGGTGAGGAAATACCGAAAATGGGTGGGTTCGGCTCGACGGGTTTAATGTCTGACTCGTGGACAGCCAAGGGATCGTTCTGCCACCGCCGGTCTATGTCGACGTGGAGCGTGTTGCGACATATGTTCTCGAGCCGGCGGGGCACACCGACATCGATGTGGTGATGTGCCACGGGACTCCGTGGTCGGCGTACGTGTGGGCCGGCGTGGCGCAACAGATCGGCCTCGGTCGCCGAGTCTTCCTGTGGGACATGCCTGGATACGGGCAGTCGATGGTCACGGACGCACCGGTGGATCTGGCGACCCAGATGTCGAGATTCGCTGTGCTGCAGTCTCAGTGGGGTCTGACGCGGCCGCACGTGATCGCACACGACATCGGGGGCGCGGTGGCACTGGGCGCGCATCTGCTCCACGGTCGCGAGTACGCGTCGTTGTTCCTCTGGGACATCGTGACTCTCGATCCGTGGGGGTCGCCCTTCTTCCGACTGGTCGCCGACAACACCGAGGTCTTCGAGCAACTTCCCGACCCCTTGCACGCGGCGTTGGTGCGCGAGTACATCGCCGGTGCCGCGCGGCACCGGCTGACGGACAATGACCTCGACGAGCTGACTCGTCCGTGGCTCGGCGGGGACGGCAAGGCCGGGTTCTATCGTCAGATCGCGGCATTGCGGCCGGAGCATACCAGACCCGTCGCGGAACGCCTGTCTCAGGTTCGATGCCCGACGCGGATCGGCTGGGGCGCCGACGATCCGTGGATTCCCGTCGAGCAGGCCACGCAGCTACGAGACCTCCTGCCCGACCGCCGCGACCCCGTGATCCTCGACGGTGTCGGACATCTCGCACCCCTGGAGGTGACGGCAGCGGTCACCCGGGAGATCGAGGACTGGCTCGGGGTCACCCGGTGACCGAAGCCGGCTGACCACCCGGGTCGTGCTCGGCCCGAGCAGTCGTCCCGGCGCCTCACTGCGCACGTCACCCCGCACACGACGACGCCCCGGAGGGAAACCATCCGGGGCGTCGGTGGGGGTGGGACCCAGAGTCGTCAGGCGACCCGGAATCCCTTGTAAGCGTCGAGCGAAGCGATCCGCTTCAGGATCGGCTGGATGTTGGTGCCGGTCTCGGGGCCGAGGCAACCGAGGAAGTAGTAGGCGTTCACCATGCCCACCAGCCGGTCGCCGACGACCACGGGGCTACCGGAGTCACCTTCGATGACGCACATCTGGCTGACGTGCACGTCGCCGTCGGAGAACCAGGCGATGCCGCAGGTGTTGCCGGTGGTCCGGCCTTCTTTGCAGGCGATGGTCGGGAAGGCGAGCGGCGCCTGGTCGACCGAGCGGATCGTCACGCCGCGGACCGTGCGCAGCGGCACGACTCGCGAGGCGTCGAGTTCGATGATCGCCATGTCGAGATCCGGCGCGGTGTAGGTGATGGTGCCTGCCTGGCCGCGGTCCTGGAACGTCTCGGAGTAGACCTTCTGGCCGGGAGTGCCGCAGTGTCCCGCGGTGACGCCGATGAGCTTGTTGGTCTTCGAGCGGCCGATGGTGGTCAGGGTGCAGGCCGCGGCGGAGTTGCCGCCCTTGAGCACCAGGATTCCGGACCCGCCTCCCATGAAGATCTTCGCCGGTGCGGCGACCGCGACGCCCCCTCCCCAGCCGGCCAGCACCGTCGCAGCCAAAACCGCCAACAGTACTGTCAGCTTCTTCGTCATCCGCACTCCACTTCTCGGGTCTACCAGTTCTCGATCACGGGCATCGCCGCCCGTCGGGAACTTAGCGATGGGCGGCAAGCACACCGTACCGGGCGCCCCACGCGCGCACGGCGGCGTGGGATCGAGCCGCGGTCGGTTTGCAACACTTCTGTGATGCGCCGCGCGAGTTTGCCGTAATGCGCGTCACACTCTACTCGTGCCGGGGGACAGGGCTCTCGTTTCGGGGTAGACCGCATGCTCGACGGCACCTACCACACCTTTAAGCTGTCGTACGGAGTCGTCATCGACACTCCGTACCGACGTTCGTGAAACCGCACTCCCCGAACCTGGAGAAATGACTGTGAGCTCTGCTGGCCGCCCGGTTGTACTCATCGCCGACAAGCTGGCGCCGTCCACCGTGGAAGCACTCGGTGACGGTGTCGAGGTGCGATGGGTCGACGGCCCGGATCGTCCCAAGTTGCTCGAGGCGGTCGTCGACGCCGACGCCATTCTGGTCCGCTCCGCGACGACCGTGGATGCCGAGGTCCTCGACGCGGGCAAGAAGCTGAAGATCATCGCCCGGGCGGGTGTCGGTCTGGACAACGTCGACGTGCCTGCCGCGACCGAGCGCGGCGTCATGGTCGTCAACGCCCCGACCTCGAACATCCACACCGCGGCCGAACATGCCGTCGCGCTGCTGATGGCAGCGTCGCGCCAGATCCCGGCCGCGGACGCCACCTTGCGCGAGAAGACCTGGAAGCGTTCGTCGTTCAACGGCGTCGAGATCTTCGACAAGACCGTCGGTGTCGTCGGACTCGGCCGCATCGGCCAGCTGGTGGCCGCGCGGCTGGCAGCCTTCGAAACCCACATCATCGCCTACGACCCCTACGTGTCGCCGGCTCGTGCGGCCCAGCTCGGGATCGAGCTCGTCAGCCTCGACGAACTCCTCGAGCGCGCCGACTTCATCACCGTCCACCTGCCGAAGACCCCGGAGACCCTGGGCCTCATCGGCGCCGAGCAGCTCGCCCGGACCAAGAAGGGCGTCGTCATCGTCAACGCCGCCCGCGGTGGTCTCATCGACGAGCAGGCACTGGCCGACGCGATCAACTCCGGTCAGGTCCGCGCGGCCGGCCTGGACGTCTTCGCCACCGAGCCCTGCACCGACTCGCCGCTCTTCGAGCTGCCGCAGGTCGTCGTGACGCCCCACCTCGGCGCATCGACCAGCGAGGCGCAGGATCGCGCGGGCACCGACGTCGCCAAGAGCGTCCGGCTGGCGCTGGCCGGTCACTTCGTCCCCGACGCCGTCAACATCACCGGGGGCGCCGTCGACGAAGAGGTCGCACCGTGGCTCGAGGTCGCTCGCAAGGCGGGCGTGCTCGTCGGGGCCATCAGCAAGGAGCCGCCGACCTCCATCGTCGTCGACGTACGGGGCGAACTCGCCGCGAACAACGTCGACGTGCTCGGCCTGTCCGCGCTGCGCGGCCTGTTCTCCGCAGTGCTCGACGAGCCGGTCACCTTCGTCAACGCCCCCGCGGTCGCCGAGGGACGCGGCGTGACCAGCGAGGTCACCACCGCGCCGGAGAGTCCCAACCACCGCAGCGTGGTCGACGTGAAGGCCGTGTTCGCCGACGGCTCGACCCACAATGTCTCGGGCACCCTGTCGGGTCCGCGCCTGGTGGAGAAGATCGTCAACATCAACGGCCGCAACTTCGACCTGCGTGCCGAAGGGCACAACCTCATCGTCAGCTACGCCGACCAGCCGGGTTCCCTCGGCAAGATCGGAACGCTGCTCGGGAACGCCGGCATCGACATCCTGGCGGCCGGTTTGTCGCAGGACGCCGAGGGTGGCGGCGCGACCATGATGCTGCGCGTCAGCAGCGTCCTCGACGACGAGGTCGTCGCCGCGATCGGTGACGCGGTCAGCGCAACCCTCATCGAACAGGTCGACCTCGCATGAAACTCGCAGTCATCGCCGGCGACGGCATCGGTCCCGAGGTCATCGGCGAGGCGCTGGGCGTCCTCGACTCGGTCGTACCGTCGGTGAGCACCACCGAGTTCGACCTCGGCGCACGCCGCTACCACCGCAACGGCGAGCTGCTCACCGAGGACGACCTCGAGTCGCTTCGTCGTCACGACGCGATCCTGTTGGGCGCCATCGGCGATCCGTCCGTACCGTCGGGCGTGCTGGAGCGCGGTCTGCTCCTGACGATGCGATTCGCACTCGACCACCACGTCAACCTGCGGCCGTCGCGCCGCTTCCCCGGTGTCTCCTCGCCCCTCGCGGGCGACCCCGACATCGACTTCGTGGTCGTTCGGGAGGGGACCGAGGGGCCCTACACCGGCAACGGTGGCGCGATTCGTGTCGGAACCCAGCACGAGGTCGCCACCGAGGTCAGCGTCAACACCCGGTTCGGTGTGGAACGCGTCGTGCGCAACGCATTTCAGCGTGCCCAGCAGCGTCGCAAGAAGCTGACGCTGGTCCACAAGACCAACGTGTTGACCTTCGCCGGGTCGATGTGGAGTCGCGCGGTCGAGGAGGTGGGCGCCGAGTTCCCCGACGTGACCACCGACTACTGCCACGTGGACGCGGCGACCATCTACCTGGTCACCGACCCCGGCCGCTTCGACGTGATCGTCACCGACAACCTGTTCGGCGACATCATCACCGACATCGCCGCCGCGGTGAGCGGTGGTATCGGGCTGGCCGCGTCGGGCAACATCGACGCCACCGGCGCCAACCCGTCGATGTTCGAGCCGGTGCACGGCTCGGCACCCGACATCGCCGGGCAGGGCAAGGCCGATCCGACGGCCGCGATCCTGTCGGTCGCGCTCCTGCTCCAGCATCTCGGCGACGACGACGCCGCGGCCCGGATCGAGAAGGCCGTCGCCGACGACCTCGCCGAGCGCAGCGGTACGTTCAGCACCTCCGAGATCGGTGCGCGTATCCGCGAACGGCTCTGATTCGCAGGCAGATTCACCAGCAAGGGACGAACCCGCCACCGATTCGGTGGCGGGTTCGCCCGTTGGTGGGGTTACACGTCGACCAGCTCATCGGCTGCCCGCATCCGGTCGCGCGGGACCAGGGGCGTCGCGACAAGCGGTGCCAGGGCGGTCGCGGCAAAGGCGATCGGGAAACCGACGGTCGCGATGAGTGCTCCGAGAAGCGGTGTGGTCGCCGCGGTCACCAGATACTGTCCGGTGTTCTGCACGGCGAGTCCGCGTCCGCTCCATTCCGGTCCGACGTACTCGGCTATGGCGGTGAACGCCAAGCCGTTGTCGGCCACCGAGATGACACTCGCCACCGCCATGAGCGCGGGCGCGAGTGGGCTGTCGAACCAGTCGGCGATCGCGAGCGCGGACATGGCGGCGACACCGGCCACCGCGATCACGCGGACCGGTCGCATCCGCGACATCCAGGCGTCCGACCACCGTCCGGCGACGATCCGGCCCAGTGCACCGATGATCTGGGTCACGGTGATCAGGGTTCCGGCGCCGGCCGGTGACCACCCGTGCGCGACGATCAGCCAGGTCGGTACGAAGGTCCACAGCATGGACTGGGGGATGACCAGCAGCATGCTGACGATGTGGATGCGTGCGAGGAAAGAGTTGTCGCGGTAGGGATTCGTGCGCGGGGGAGGGTTGCCGACCGTCGACGCGGGAGCCGGCCGACGCGGCGGATCGGTGATGCCGACGACCACCGCGACGAGTCCTGCAGCAGTCACCACGGCTGGGATCGCCAGTGCCGCAGCGGGTCCCGAACTCGCTGCGACAACCGGCATGGTGAGAGCGCAGACGCCGATCCCCAGCGGTTGTGCCATCTGCCGGATGCCCATCGCAGTCCCACGCTGGTGTGCGGGAAACCAGCCGACGACGATGCGACCGCTGGCACCGTTCGCCGCCCCCGAGCCGAGACCGCCCACGAAGAGCGCGGCACCCACGACGGCATAGGACGCATCGGCTGACGCGGCGACGGTCGCCCCGGTCGCGCCGGCGAGCGAGATCGACAGCGACAGCAGGAGGATCCGTCGTTCGCCGTAGCGGTCCAACAGGATTCCCCACGGGATCGTCGCCGCCATCAGTCCGACCGTCGGGATCGCGGCAAGCGCCGAGGCCTGGGTGAGGGTGAGTCCGGCGTCGGTGTGCAGCGTGGGGATCAGGTAGGCGACACCGCTGACCACACAAGTCGTGGTGAGCGCGGCGAGCAGCGAGCACCCGAGGATGATCCACCTTCGGGCAGTGGTGATGTCGTCGACATCGGTCATGGTCTACTCACCTCGCTGCCTGTCCGGACCCGGTGAACCGGGGTTGGATTTCTCAATATATGAAACAGTGTGACCACATTGTAAAACCGGCACCGACGTCCGCCAACTCGTCTCCCAACGTGTGGGATCGGCGGTGCGATAGGGTCTGGACATGCGCTTAGGTCGAATTGCGAGTCCTGACGGCGTGGCCTTCGTGTCCGTCGAGGGCGACGGAGACGACGCCGTCGTCAAGGAGATCGCCGAACATCCCTTCGGTACGCCGACGTTCACCGGCCGGTCGTGGAAGCTGGCGGATGTCCGGGTGTTGGCGCCGATCCTCGCCAGCAAGGTGATCTGCATCGGCAAGAACTACGCCGCACACGCGGCGGAGATGGGCGGCGAGGCGCCCGCCGACCCGGTGATCTTCCTCAAGCCCAACACTTCGATCATCGGCCCCGAGGTGCCCATCGTGCGTCCGCCGTCGTCGCAACGGGTCGATTACGAGGGGGAGCTCGCGGCCGTCATCGGACGCCCGTGCAAGGACGTGAAGGCCGCGCAGGCCAAGGACGTGATCCTCGGATACACGGTCGCCAACGACGTAACCGCCCGCGACCACCAGCAGGCCGACGGTCAGTGGACCCGCGGCAAGGGGTACGACACCTTCTGTCCGCTCGGCCCGTGGATCGACACCTCGCTCGATCCGTCGGACGTCGAACTCGTGACGGAACTCGACGGCGAGGTCAAGCAGCGGACCCGGACGTCGCTGATGCTCCACGACGTCGGTGAGATCGTCGAGTGGATCTCGCGCGTGATGACCCTGCTGCCCGGCGACGTGATCCTCACGGGCACCCCGGAAGGGGTCGGGCCCATGGTCGCCGGTCAACGTATCTCGGTGACCGTCGACGGTATCGGTACGCTCTCCAACCCGGTGGTGGACAAGTGACAGCTCCCAGCACGGCCCGTGTCAACGGGATCGACATCTCCTACAGCCTCGCCGGGTCGGGCCCGCTCGTGGTCATGGTCATGGGAACCGGAAGTCCCGGCCGCGTCTGGAAGGCGCATCAGGAACCCGCGCTGGTGAAAGCCGGCTTCACCGTCGTGACGTTCGACAACCGCGGTGTCGCACCGTCGTCGGAGTGCGCCGAGGGTTTCACGCTCGACGACATGGTCGCCGACACCGCGGCCCTGATCGAACACCTCGGCCGCGGTCCGGCGATCGTGATCGGCACCTCGTTGGGTGCCCGGATCACCCAGGAGCTGGCGCTGGCCCGCCCCGACGTGGTCAAGGCGGCGGTGATGGTTGCGACGTACGGCCGCAACACCCCACTGCAGGAAGCGATCTCGGCCGGTGAGCGGGCCCTCTACGACAACAAGATCAAGCTGCCACCGGAGTACGAGGCCGCCATCACCGCGCATCTCAACCTGTCGCCGCACACGCTCGACGACGACCGCACCGCGCGAGACTGGCTCGACATCATCGGCTTCTCCCAGCAGACGATCACCCCGGGCGTCCGCGCACAGCTCGAACTCCACAACAAGGAGTCCAACCGTCTCGCGGCGTACCGCGGCATCACCCGGCCCGCGCTGGTCGTCGGATTCGCCGACGACCGGACCCTGCCGGCGAAGCTGGCGCGCGAAGTCGCCGAGGCCATTCCAGGCGCGGAGTACGTCGAGATCGAGCGGGCCGGTCATTTCGGTTATCTCGAACAGCCGGCCGAGGTGAACCGGGTCCTGGTGGAGTTCTGCGAGCGCCACCGGGCCTGACGGCGGGCGTGCGGGGGCGGCGGTCGGCTTCGATACGCTGAGCCTCATGACCAGTAGTGAGGCCGTTCGCGTCCGATTCTGTCCATCCCCGACCGGCACTCCCCACGTGGGACTCGTGCGGACCGCGCTCTTCAATTTCGCGCAGGCCCGGCACGACGGTGGCACCTTCGTCTTCCGCATCGAGGACACCGACTCGTCGCGAGACAGCGAAGAATCCTACGAGGCCATCCTCGACGCTTTGCGCTGGCTCGGTCTCGACTGGGACGAGGGGCCGGAGGTGGGCGGACCCTACGGTCCCTACCGGCAGTCCGAGCGGCGGGAACTCCATGCCGACGTCGTCGCCCGCCTTCTCGAGGCCGGCGAGGCCTACGAGGCGTTCTCGACCCCGGAAGAGGTTGAGGCCCGGCACCGCGCCGCCGGACGCGACCCCAAGCTCGGGTACGACAACTTCGATCGTGACCTGACGCCCGAGCAACGTGCGGCCTACCTCGCCGAAGGACGTAAACCCGTTGTCCGCCTGCGGATGCCGGACACCGACCTCACCTGGGACGATCTCGTGCGCGGCACGACGACGATCAAGGCGGGTACCGTTCCCGACTTCGCGCTGACCCGTGCGACCGGCGATCCGCTCTACACGCTGGTCAACCCGGTCGACGACGCGATGATGAAGATCACCCATGTGCTGCGCGGCGAGGATCTCCTGTCGTCGACTCCGCGGCAGCTCGCGCTGTACGACGCGCTGATCCGAATCGGCGTCGCCGACGCCGTGCCGGCCTTCGGGCACCTGCCCTTCGTGATGGGTGAGGGCAACAAGAAGCTCTCCAAGCGCGACCCCCAGTCGAACCTCTTCCACCATCGCGACCGCGGTTTCATCCCCGAGGGTCTGCTCAACTACCTCGCGCTGCTCGGCTGGGGTTACAAGAGCGATGTCGACGTCTTCAGCCTGGCCGAGATGATCGCGGCTTTCGATGTGCGACAGGTCAACTCGAACCCCGCACGGTTCGATCAGAAGAAGGCCGACGCCATCAACGCCGAGCACATCCGGATGCTCGAGGTCGCCGACTTCACGGCGCGGCTGCGCTCGTATCTCGTCGCGCAGGGCAAGCTCCCCGAGAGCGCCGACGACGAGACCTTCGCGGCTCTGGCCGAACTGGTGCAGACGCGTATCCAGGTCCTCGGCGACGCGTGGGACCTCATCTCCTTCGCCTACGTCTCCGACGACGAGTTCACGATCGACGAGAAGGCGGCGAGCAAGAACCTGGGCGCCGACGCGGTGCCGGTCCTGGACGCCACCATCGCCGCGGTCGAGTCGCTGGACTCCTTCACCACCGCCGCACTGCAGGACGCACTGAATGCTGCGCTGGTGGACGATCTGGGGCTCAAACCGCGCAAGGCGTTCGGTCCGGTACGCGTGGCGGTGACCGGCTCCCAGGTCAGTCCGCCGCTCTTCGAATCGATGGAGATCCTGGGTCGCGACAAGACGCTCGCGCGGCTGGCCTCGGCACGGGAGATCGCAGCCAAATAGTGCCGCTGAGCTGCACGTTTGTGGACTTACGGTGACCCTTTGATACTCTCTTTCTCGGCAGTTTTCCGCAAGGAGAATCAAGCCAATGGGGTATGGTGTAATTGGCAACACAGCGGTTTCTGGTACCGCCATTCTAGGTTCGAGTCCTGGTACCCCAGCGGACAGAAAGAGATCGAGACCGTGCTAAGGTCTTGATCGCCGGAAGTTCCCATGGCCCCGTCGTCTAGCGGCCTAGGACGCCGCCCTCTCAAGGCGGTAGCGCGGGTTCGAATCCCGTCGGGGCTACGAGAAACACCCTTCCTCTGCCATGCAGGGGGAGGGTGTTTTTCATTGCGCGACAGACCATCTCGTCCGTGTTGCGATAATCACACCGAAACACGGACGAGGGTCAGAAGGTGTCGCGCCGGGACTGCGGTCAGAGGAATTCGGCGGTGGTGCCCGAGGCCGGCATCTCGGGGATGCCGAGCTTGCGGTGGTCCCAGGAACGGGTGCGGGACGGACGGATCCGGACGGCGACGCGCTTGTTCATCATCTGCTCGACGAATGGTCGCGATTCTTCGGTGTAGGGCGCTGTGTAGCGTTCCCAGACGCTGATGCCGACCTTCAGGCACGAGTCCGGGTCGTCGAGGATCTCGGCAGTGCCCTCGAAGGTGACGCCGCGCAGTGTGTCGTAGGTGTCACCGTCCTCGATCATCACCGAGCACCGGTTGTTGCGACGGATGTTGACTGCCTTCTGCGACTTGGATTTGGTCTCGAACCAGATTTCGCCGTCGATGATCCCGTACCACATCGCCACGAGGTGGATGCTCCCGTCCGCTCCGGTGGTGGCAAGGGTCGCGGTCCGGCTGCGCGCCACGAACTCCGCGATCTCGGCCTCGGACATGACGATCTGATTGCGTTGGTTGACTCCCATTCCCCGACGCTAGCCCACCGGCGGGTTCATCGGAACCGCTCCGGGTGCAACGGCTCTGGGTCAGGGACGTGCGGCCTGGAGGCGTTTGTGGATGGCGTCGGCGGCGGCGAGCAGATCGGCGGCCCAGCGTGCACCGGGTCGTCGGCCCATCCGGTCGATCGGCCCGGACACCGAGATCGCGGCGACCACGTCACCGTTGCCGTCGCGCACGGGAGCCGACACACTCGCGACTCCGGCGGCGCGTTCACCGGCACTCTGGGCCCACCCGCGCCGGCGGATCTCGTGCAGTGCGCGCTCGCTGAAGACGCTGTCCGGCACGAGCGCGCGCTGGGTGGCAGGGTCGGCCCAGGCGAGGAGGACCTTCGCCGCGGACCCTGCGCTCATGGGGAACCGGGTGCCCACCGGCACGGTGTCACGCAGGCCGGTCGGTGGTTCCATCGCGGCGACGCAGACGCGTTCGGCACCTTCGCGGCGATAGACCTGAACCGATTCGCCGGTGATGTCGCGGAGCCGGGGGAGGACCATGAGAGCCGACTCGGTGACGGGATCGTGTGCCGAGGAGGCGAGTTCGCCGAGGACGGGGCCGGGCTGCCAGCGGCCGGTGACATCCCTGGTCAGAAAGCGGTGCGTCTCGAGTCCGACGGCGAGTCGATGTGCCGTCGCCCGGGGCAGACCGGTGCGTTCGCAGAGTTCGGAGAGATTGCACGGCGCCTCGGCGATCGCGTGCAGCACCGCCACGGACTTGTCGAGCACTCCGATTCCGCTGCTGACCGCGGATGCGGTATCCTTTCCCATAGGACGATACTAGCTGTCCAAATAGTGAGATGCACGTTCGAAACACAGCCAGAACGTCAACACCGCGTGCAGAGTCCGAAGAACCCGAGCAGATAACGAGTGAAGCCATGAGCAACAGCCCAGCCCAGCCGCTGACTCTCGCCGAGAAGGTGTGGCGCGACCATGTCGTCGTCCCCGGTGACGTCGATGCGTCCGGCAACACCAATCCCGACCTGATCTACATCGATCTCCACCTCGTCCACGAGGTCACCAGCCCCCAGGCCTTCGAGGGTCTGCGCCTCGCCGGTCGTCCGGTCCGCCGACCGGATCTGACCATCGCGACCGAGGACCACAACGTCCCGACGGTGGACATCGACAAGCCCATCGCCGATCCCGTGTCGCGGACCCAGGTCGACACGCTGCGCAGCAACTGCGAGGAATTCGGCGTCCGCCTTCATCCCATGGGTGACGCCGAGCAGGGCATCGTCCACGTGGTCGGGCCGCAGTTGGGCCTGACCCAACCCGGCATGACCGTCGTGTGCGGTGACAGCCACACCTCGACGCACGGTGCCTTCGGAGCGATCGCGATGGGTATCGGTACCAGTGAGGTCGAGCACGTCCTGGCGACGCAGACCCTCTCGCTGCGCCCGTTCAAGACGATGGCGATCAATGTCGACGGCGAGCTCCCGCCCGGTGTGACGAGCAAGGACCTGATCCTCGCGATCATCGCGAAGATCGGCACCGGCGGCGGGCAGGGTTACGTGCTGGAGTACCGCGGGGAGGCGATCCGCAAGCTCTCCATGGAAGCGCGGATGACGGTGTGCAACATGTCGATCGAGGCAGGCGCCCGGGCGGGGATGATCGCACCCGATGAGGTCACCTACGAGTTCCTCAAGGGCCGCCCGCATGCCCCGTCGGGTGCCGATTGGGATGCTGCCGTTGCCTATTGGGACAGTCTGCGCACCGATCCCGGTGCCACCTTCGACGCCGAGGTGCACATCGACGCCGCCTCGCTGACCCCGTTCGTCACGTGGGGGACCAATCCGGGACAGGGTGCACCGCTCGGCGCCGCGGTACCCGACCCGGCGGAGTACGGCGACGAGGTCAAGGCGAGTGCCGCGGCCAAGGCGCTGGAGTACATGGGCCTCGAGCCCGGAACGCCGCTGCGCGACATCAAGGTCGACACGGTCTTCGTCGGCTCCTGCACCAACGGGCGGATCGAGGACCTGCGCGAGGTCGCCGGCATTCTCAAGGGGCGCAGGGTCGCGGACGGGATGCGGATGCTCATCGTGCCCGGTTCGATGCGGGTGCGTGCACAGGCCGAGGACGAAGGACTCGGCGAGATCTTCCTCGCGGCCGGCGCCGAATGGCGGCAGGCCGGGTGCTCGATGTGCCTCGGCATGAACCCCGACCAGCTCGCCCCGGGCGAGCGGTGTGCGTCGACCTCCAACCGCAATTTCGAAGGGCGCCAGGGCAAGGGTGGCCGAACGCACCTCGTGTCTCCGGGAGTGGCAGCGGCCACCGCGCTGCGCGGCACCTTGTCCGCGCCCGCCGACCTGGACTCGCAGCCGGCGCCCGCCGATCTCGGTTGAGTCACGGTCCGACCCATATCCCAGCCACATCATTCGAACAGGGGCTTTTCTCATGGAACCGTTCACCGAACACACCGGTATCGGTGTCCCGCTGCGTCGCAGCAACGTCGACACCGACCAGATCATCCCGGCCGTCTATCTGAAGCGGGTGACGCGCACCGGCTTTGAGGACGGTCTGTTCGCCGGTTGGCGGACCGATCCCGACTTCATCCTCAACAACGAGCCCTGGAGCCGCGGGTCGGTCCTGGTCGCCGGTCCCGACTTCGGCACCGGGTCGTCGCGTGAACACGCGGTCTGGGCGCTGTCCGATTTCGGCTTCCGCGTGGTGATCTCGTCGCGTTTCGCCGACATCTTCCGCGGCAACTCGGGCAAGGCGGGTCTGGTGGCCGCGCAGGTCGAGCAGCCCGACGTCGAACTGCTGTGGAAGCGCCTCGAGGAGAATCCTGGCCTCGAAGTGACGGTGAGCCTTGTCGATAAGACGGTCACCGCCGGAGACCTCGTGGTGCCGTTGGCAATTGATGACTACACGCGGTGGCGTCTGATGGAGGGTCTCGACGACATCGGACTCACGTTGCGCGAGGTAGAGGCGATTTCCGAGTACGAGTCGGCGCGTCCGGCATTCAAGCCGCGCACCCTCGCGGACTGATTCCGCACCGCCGCGGCGGGGTCATCTCGCCGCGGCGGCACCGTCGTGAGCTGCCATGCCATTTCGCAACACGGCGTCCTAATTGGCGTGGAAGATGGACGTTTTCACATCCGACGTTTACCGTGTGTTGGTAGCTGGCCGAAACTCGGTCAGATCAGCTTGCGGAGGTACTCATGAACAAGGCGGAGCTCATTGATGAGCTGACCAAGAAGCTCGACGCGGATCGCAAGACTGCGACTGAAGCCGTCGAGCTCGTCGTCGACACGATCGTGCGCGCAGTCAACAAGGGCGAGAGCGTGACGATCACCGGCTTCGGCGTATTCGAGAAGCGGAAGCGCGCACCGCGCGTCGCCCGTAACCCGCGCACCGGCGAGACCGTCAAGGTCCGCGCGACCTCGGTGCCGGCGTTCCGTCCGGGCGCTCAGTTCAAAGCTGTTGTGGCGGGCAAGCAGAAGCTGTCCGCGACCGGTCCGGCTGTGAAGCGCGGAAGCGGGGCCACCACCACGGCAGCCAAGAAGGCTGCGCCGGCGAAGAAGACGGCCGCCAAGAAGACGACCGCCGCCGCCAAGAAGACCACGGCGGCCAAGAAGGCTCCGGCGAAGACCACGGCGGCCAAGAAGACCACCGCGGCCAAGAAGGCTCCGGCGAAGACCACGGCGGCCAAGAAGACCACCACCGCGGCGAAGAAGGCTCCGGCCAAGAAGGCGGCGCCGGCGAAGAAGGCCACCGCCGCAAAGAAAGCTCCGGCCAAGAAGACTGCCGCGAAGAAGACCGCGGCGAAGAAGACCACCCGTCGCTGACCTGCGGACAACCGCGGTCGACGATCCCTATTCAGCCCCCGGCGTACTTCCCCCGCCGGGGGCTGAATCGTGTTCGGGGTCAACCGGCGGGGGGCGCGGGAACTCAGGCTGTCGGGAGCGGCCCGGCGATGTGATCGGCCGCCACCAGCCGGCCGTCGAACAGGGACAGAACCCACACACTGCCCTTGCGGTTGGAGGCCTTGGGAAGCGGGATCGAGTCGCGCTCGGACCACCAGTCCATGAGGGGCGGGATCACCTTGCCCTGACTGCAGACCGCCAGGGTCGACGTCGTGTCGGCGGCGAGTTCGAGGATCCGGCGTTGCGCCGCTGCCGGATTGGTCCGATACGTCTCCTCCGACAGATCCGGCTCGCTGTGCAACTCGACCCCCAGCCGGTCGCGTAGCGGTTCCAGGGTCTGCTCACAGCGGACGCGATCGGCCGAGTGCACCCGGCTCGCCCCGAACGCGATCAGCAATGGGGCGAGGGCGGCGGCTTGCGCCCGGCCGAGTTTGTCGAGGGGCCGCAACCGGTCGTCGCCCTTGTAGGTCGAGCGCCGGCCGGCCTTGGCGTGCCGTACCAACAGGAACGTGTGCAGGTCCGCGGGTAGCCGCACGAACTCCTCGAGGATCGTGCGATCGAGCGGATAGCTCAACATCTCCCGGGCCTCGTCGACGGGGAGCCACCGCAGCTCGTCGACCTCGTGCCCGGCGACGAACTCTCCGTCGGACGCTCGCGCCGACCAGTAGCGCACATGCTTGCGGGTACTGCCGAGGTCGTAGTGGACGTCGTCCAGGTGCCGGCCGAGAACGACGTGTTGGCCCGTCTCCTCGGCGATCTCGCGCACCGCCGTGTCGATGAGGGTCTCGCCCGGCTCGGCCTTTCCCTTGGGCAGCGTCCAGTCGTCGTACTTGGGGCGGTGGACGACCGCGATCTCGACATCGTCGATCTCGGCGGCATCGTTCCCGGTCGGACCGGGGACAACCGGTCGCCAGACCACACCGCCGGCGGCCCACACCTCATTCGTCTTCTTCGCCATGTCGATGGTGATCGTAGAGGTCGAAGGTTACGCGTCGGTGCCGGTCACGAACTGGTCTCCGGCCGACGACGATTGCGCCGCATCATCTGTCGCTGATGGTCGCGCACCTCTTCGCCCTCGGCAGGTGAGGCCACCCAGCTCCCGTCGGACTGCAGGACCCAGCAGCGGGTCCGCGGATCGAGGGCGGAGGCGAAGATGTCACCGAGTTCACCGGCCAGACGCTCGTCACGGACGTTCACCATGACCTCCACGCGCCGATCGAGATTGCGGTGCATCATGTCCGCGCTGCCGAACCAGTACTCGTTCTGCGCACCGAAATACAGGATTCGGGAATGCTCGAGGAACTGCCCCAGGATCGACCGCACGTGGATGTTGTCGCTGTAACCCTCGACCCCGGGCCGCAGCGCGCTGATGCCACGGACGACGACGTCGACGGGTACCCCGCTCTGCGAGGCCCGGTACAGCGCATCGATCACCTGCTCGTCGACCAGTGCATTCGCCTTGAGCTGGATTCTCGCGCGCGTGTCGCCGTCGCGGAACAGCTCGATCTCGCGATGGATCCGTTTGATGATGCCCGCCCGGATGCCGTGCGGCGCAACGAGGATGTTGCGGTATTCCTGCTTGCGGGAGTAGCCGGTCAAGGTGTTGAACAGGTCGGTCAGGTCGGCGCCGATGTCGGGGGCGGCGGTCAGCAGGCCCACGTCCTCGTAGAGCCGCGCGGTCTTCGGGTTGTAGTTGCCGGTCCCGATGTGGCAGTACCGCTTGATCGTCGAGCCCTCGCGACGCACCACCAGGCAGGTCTTGCAGTGGGTCTTCAAACCGACGAGGCCGTAGACGACGTGGACGCCGGCCTGTTCCAGTTTGCGGGCCCACTTGATGTTCGCCTGCTCGTCGAAGCGGGCCTTGATCTCCACCAGCGCGACGACCTGCTTCCCGGCCTCGGCGGCGTCGATGAGCGCGTTGACGATCGGGGAGTCGCCGGAGGTGCGGTACAGCGTCTGCTTGATGGCCAGGACCTGCGGGTCGGCCGCGGCCTGCTCGATGAACCGCTGCACGCTCGTCGAGAACGAGTCGTACGGATGGTGGACGAGTACGTCACCGTCGCGAAGAGTAGAGAACACGCTCTTGGGTGTCTCTCGCTCGCCGAACGCGGGGTGGGTGGCGGGGACGAACGGACGGTCCTTGAGATGCGGGCGGTCGAGCGCGTAGATCTCGAAAAGTGATGACAGATCGAGGAGTCCGGGCACCTGGATGACGTCGGCGGGGTCCACCTCGAGCTCGCGCAGCAACAACTCGAGCATGTGCTCGCTCATGTCGTCGGCGACCTCGAGCCGCACCGGCGAGCCGAACCGACGGCGCGCGAGTTCTCGCTCGAGCGCCTGGAGGAGGTCCTCGTCGCGGTCCTCTTCGACCTCGAAGTCGGCGTTGCGGGTGATCCGGAAGACGTGGTGCTCAACGATTTCCATACCCGGGAACAACGTCCCGAGGTTGGCCGCGATCAGACTCTCCAACGGTAGGAACACCGCGCTCCTGGCGGCCTTGTCGTCGTCGGACGCCCGAGCGGGCGACAGCCGGTCGACGCGGATGAAGCGGTTCACGTTGTCCGGTACCTTGACCCGCGCGAAGTGCTCGCCGCTCTCGTTGACGTCGCGGACCGTGACCGCGAGGTTCAGCGACAACCCGCTGATGTACGGGAACGGATGAGCGGGGTCGACCGCCAGGGGCGTCAGGACCGGAAATACCTCGTCCTGGAAATAATCGGTCATCCGCGCCTGCTGCTCGGCGGTGAGCTGCGACCAGGACACCACGTAGATGTCGTTGTCGGCCAACGCCGGTCGGACCGAATCGAGGAAGACGCGCGCGTGCCGGTCGGCGACGGTCTGCGCGCGTCCGGCGATGCGCATGAGTTGTTCTCGCGGCGACAGGCCGTCGGCGGACCGGACCGACAGGCCGGTCTCGTCGCGCCGCTTGAGTCCGGCCACCCGCACCATGAAGAACTCGTCGAGGTTCGAGGCGAAGATGGCGAGGAACTTCGCACGATCGAGGAGCGGCAGGGAGGTGTCCTCGGCGAGTGCGAGCACCCGGGAGTTGAAGTCCAGCCAGCTCAATTCCCGGTTGAGGTAACGGTCCTCGGGCAGGTCGGCGGATTCGTCGGGCACCAGGGTGGCGGCCGGCGGGGCATGCGGGATCGGTGTCGTGGTGACCGTGGCGGTCTGCGATACGTCATCGTCGGCGGGGCTCACCCCCCAATGATGACCCATCGCCGTCCCCGGCGTACACGCCCGCCGGTCGGACGCTTGTCGATTGCGGGTCGGGGTCAGAGATGACGCAGCGCAGCGACGGTGTGCGGTCCGAGGCCGAGCTCGCGGGCGACGCCCAGGTCCGCCGCGGTGTCGACGTCGGTGCGCAGGTCGGCCCACTCCCGGCCGGCCGGGTCGAGTTCGACGGCGCCGGCGGCCCGGTGGGCGGCCGCCGAACCGGGACCGAAACGGGGAGCGGGGACGCCGGTACCGGTGCCGTGCAGCAGCACCGTCCCGGATCCGTCCCGGTCGGTGACGAAGCTCGAGCGGTGTTCACCGGCGGCGCGCAACACGGCGGCGACGGACGTGCTCGTCGCCGCCGGCAGATCGGCCTGCACGTACATCAGGCCCGTCGACTCGGGCCACGCCTCGCGCGCCCAGCGCGCACCCTCGACGAACGCGGAGTTGAGACCGGCGTCCGCGGGTGCCCGGTGCGGCGACTCGCTCAGGCCGCGCATGCCCGAGCGCCGCGCCGCGGCGAGCACCTCGTCGTCGGGGCTGACGACGACGAGCCGAGAGATCCCGGCGCCGCGCAGGGCGTCGACGGTGTCGAGGAACATCGCCAGGACGAGGGAACCCCGGGCGACGGGGTCGTCACCCTCGAATGCGGTGGACAGCGTCGCCGCCAGTCGTGACTTCGCGCGGTGCAGATTCTTGACCGCCAGCACGGCCGCGACCGACGTCGCGACGGGCTCGTTGCCCCCCGCGTCGACGACCGTCGAGTCGGCGCCCGCGCCGACGGTGCTGTGTTCCATGCCGACCATCATGATGCACCGACCCCTGGTCGGTGACATTCCGGGTCGGCCATACCCGGCAGGCACTAGGGTGAGCAGGGTCGGCCGTCCGGCCGGCGCCGGCGGTGGGAATACGGAATTGGGCTTGCCCGGTGGGAGGTTGCGGTGCGCGCAGCGGTGATGGGTGCGGGTTCCTGGGGAACCTCGGTGGCGAAGGTGCTGGTCGATGCCGGTACCGACACCGTGATCTGGGCGCGGCGACCCGAACTCGCCGAGGCGATCAACACCGAGCACGTCAACGCCGACTATCTACCCGGCATCGCGCTGCCCGCCGCGCTCACCGCGACGAGTTCGGCGGTCGATGCCCTGCTCGGCGCCGACGTCGTCGTCTGCGGTGTCCCGTCGCAGTCGTTGCGCCCCAACCTGACGCAGTGGACGCCCTACATCGGGTCGGATGCGTCGTTGGTGTCGCTCGCCAAGGGCATCGAATCCAACACCCTGCTGCGGATGAGTGAGGTCATCGCCGAGGTGACCGGTGTCGCCGACGACCGGATCGCGGTGCTGACCGGGCCGAACCTGGCACGCGAGATCGCGGAGGGTCAACCGGCGGCGACCGTGATCGCCTGTGCCGACGAGGCGCGGGCGGTGACGCTGCAGAGCGCGTTCAGTACGCGATACTTCCGGCCGTACACCAACACCGACGTCGTCGGATGTGAGATCGGCGGCTCTGCGAAGAACGTCATCGCGCTGGCCTGCGGGATGGCCAGCGGCATCGGGTTCGGTCAGAACACCCTGGCGACGATCATCACTCGTGGGCTCGCCGAGACGATCCGATTGGGCGTCGCGGTGGGCGCGCAGATCGAGACGCTGGCGGGTCTCGCCGGGATCGGGGATCTCGTCGCGACGTGTTCGTCGCCGTTGTCGCGCAACCGCACGTTCGGCGCGCGGCTGGGGGAGGGTGCCACCATGGCGCAGGCTCAGGAGGCCACCAACGGGCAGGTCGCCGAGGGCGTCAAGTCGTGCTCGTCGGTGCGTGCACTGGCCGAGCGACACCAGGTGCCGATGCCGCTCACCGACGCGGTCCACCAGGTCTGTCACGACGGCATGTCGGTGGCCGACGCGGTCAATTCGCTGCTGGGCCGCAGCACCAAGCCGGAGATCTACCGGGACTGAGCGCCCGCCGCCGATCAGCCGAAGTCGAGCGGTCCCCGTTCGAGGGTGCGGTCGATCAGTCCCGAGATGTCGGTGATGGGTCCGTTGCCGGCGTTCGTCGGAATCCACATCGCGACATAGGGCCGGTGGTCGACGCACACATAGGCCTGGCCCGAGCCGTCGACCGTGTCCGTGATGAACCACTGGACCCCGGCCTGGCCGGCGGCGTGGATCTCCTGGAGATTGCTGGTGGGAGACAGCTCGGCAGGTCGGGTCACCCCGCACCGAAGTGTCATGTCGTCGCCCGGGCCGGTCGACGGCCACGTCGCGCGGTCGCCGGAGACCTCTTTGGTGCCGAAACCCTCGAAGGTGTCCGGTGCTTCGGTGAGCAAGCGGGTGCACTCCGCGGCGACCGGGCCGACGGAGTCGTAGGACTCGATCGGGGTCACCGGATCGGGGCGCATCGCGGCGAACACGATGAAGCCGGCGAGCACCATCACCGGAATGGCTACCAGGGTCGCGACGAGTGCGGGGCTGAGACGTCCGCCGCCGCCATACCGCGCGGAGTCCTCGGCGGATTCGCCGTCGACGGGATCCTGCTGGGTGTCATCCGAACCTGCTGACGTCACCCCACAACAGTAGGAGTCGGTCTGCCGAACCCGCGCACGGGGACCCGTCACGATCACCCGTCGTCGGCGGCCGGCCGACGCCCCTCAGCGCGTCGTGGGGACCACCGGGCAGGTCAGGGTGCGGGTGATCCCGTCCACCTTCTGGATCTGCGGAACCACGTTCTCGGTCAGGTGGGTGGCATCGGACGCGTCGACCCGGACGATCACGTCGTACGGCCCACTGACCTCTTCCGACGAGGCGACCCCGGCGATCTCGGCGATGGTCGCAGCTGCGAGGGCGGCCCTGCCGACCTCGGTCTGGATCAGTATGTATGCCTGAACCACGGACATCCTCTCCGTCTGTGTCGTACCCGGGCCACATCGTATGGGGCACATCGTCGACACGGGCTGTCGTACCGGCGGCTCGGCGCATGCGCGGTCGTCGGGCAGTGCACGACTGCCGCGGGCGGCCGGACTGTTGCGGATCGCTCTCGCCCGGCGGCCCCATACACTGTGGCACACATTGTCACCGACAACCCCGTGCGCGCGCGACCGGAAGAGGAAAGGCCCCGACGAGTGACCTTCGACGAGACAGGTCGGCAGGACCGCGCGATCGACCGGACCGACACGGTCGGGGCGATCGGTGAGCGTGCCGTGATCGCCGCGTTGACCGCGTCCGCGACCTCCGGTGAGCCCGCCGACGACATCGTGATCGGATCCGGTGACGACGCAGCCGTTCTCGACATCGGGGGATCGGCGGTGATCAGCACCGACACCGTCGTCGAGGGGCGCCACTTCCGATTCGACTGGTCGACGCCGGAGCAGGTCGGCGCCCGCGCGGTGGTGCAGAGTGCCGCCGACGTCGCCGCGATGGGCGGCCGCACAACGGGTCTCGTCGTGTCCATCGCGTGTCCGTCGGACACGCCGGTCGGCGTCGTCCTCGACCTCAACGACGGCGTGGTCCGCGCGGCACACGGACAGGGGGCCCGGGTGCTGGGCGGCGACCTCGTCTCGGCCGGTCAGGTGGTGGTGAGTGTCACCGCGGTCGGCGCGCTCGAGGGTCGGCCCCCCGTCTCGCTGGGCGGTGCCCGGCCTGGTGACGTCCTCGCGGTGAGCGGTCCGCTGGGGGCCAGCGCCGCGGGACTCGCGGTGCTGTCCGATCCGCGTCCGGTGGTCAGCGATTGGTCGGAACTGGTTGCACTGCACCGAGTTCCGAACCCCGACCTCACCCAGGGGCCGGTCGCCGCGGCGGCAGGTGCGCACGCCATGACCGACATCTCCGACGGTCTGGTCGAGGAACTGCTCACGATGTCGAGGGCTGCCCAGGTCGCCATGACCGTGCATGGCGACGCCGTACCGCGGCGCCCGGATCTGGCTGCCGCGGCAAGCGAACTCGGGGCGGACGTCGACCGCTGGGTACTGGCCGGCGGCGAGGACCATCACCTGCTCGCGGCGTTCGGCGGGCCCGCGGTGGTGCCGCCAGGGTGGACCGTCATCGGCTCGGTGGGGGAGAAGTCCTCGTCGGCGCCCGAGGTCTGGGTCGACGACCGCCGGGTCGGTGGGCCCGACGGTCTCGAACTGCACGGGTGGCAGTCCTTCGCCGACCCGACTGGTGACTGAGGTCCCCGGGGCGCACCATTAGAGTCGCCTCATGGCGATCTACGCACTCGACGACCGAGAACCGGTTCTGGGACAGGACACCTACGTGCACCCGGACGCGGTGGTGATCGGCGCGGTCACCCTGGGCGACGGTGTCTCGGTGTGGCCGGGCGCGGTACTCCGCGGCGACTACGGGACCATCACCGTCGGCGCCCGCAGCAACATCCAGGACGGCACCGTCATCCACTGCACGGTTCTCGACCCGACCGTGATCGGCGAACGGTGCGTCGTCGGACACAACGCGCACATAGAGGGCGCGACGATCGGAAACGACTGCCTCATCGCCTCGGGATCGGTGGTCCTGAACGGGTCCACGGTCGGCGACGGCGCGATCGTCGGAGCCGGCGCGGTGGTCCCGTTCAAGTTCGACGTTCCCTCGCGACGGATGGCGCTCGGTGTACCGGCCCGGCTCCGCGACGGCTACGAGGTACCGGAGGGGCACACCGAACTCAACTGCGAGATGTACTTCCAGAACGCGCAGCACTATCGCACCGCCCTGAAACGACTGGACTAGCGACCGCCCACGACGGAGGCAATCGAGTGACCGCACCACCCAAACCCCTTGCCGAACTGATCGACCCGGGCTGGGCGCAGGCGCTCGCCCCGGTCGAGCCGCTCATCACCGAGATGGGCCGGTTCCTGCGCACCGAGATCGCCGAGGGGCGGCGCTATCTGCCTGCGGGACAACATGTCCTGCGGGCCTTCACGCGCCCCCTCGACGACGTGCGCGTGCTGATCGTCGGGCAGGATCCATACCCGACGCCGGGACACGCCGTCGGACTGAGCTTCTCGGTGGCGCCCGACGTGCGCCCGATCCCGCGTTCCCTGACGAACATCTACACCGAATACTGCGCCGATCTCGGCTACCCCATGCCGACCACCGGGGATCTCACGCCCTGGGCGGACAACGGTGTGCTTCTGTTGAACCGCGTGCTCACGGTGGCCCCCGGCGAGCCGGCCTCTCACCGGGGGAAGGGCTGGGAAGAGGTGACCGAGTGCGCGATCAAGGCGCTTGCCGCCCGCGACGAGCCGCTCGTCGCGATCCTGTGGGGCCGGGACGCCGCGGGACTGGAGAAGTGGCTGCCCGACGTCCCGACCATCGTGTCGGCGCATCCATCACCGTTGTCGGCCTCGCGCGGGTTCTTCGGGTCCCGACCCTTCAGCCGGGCCAACGAGGAACTGTTGGACCTCGGCGCCGAACCGGTGGAGTGGCGTCTGCCGTGACCCTTCGAGGCTCGTCGACCTCGACGCGCTCCTCGCACCTCAGTACCTGCGGCCTGGCGGCCGTCGTGGACTACGAAAGAACACTGTTTGAGCGTCCACATCTCTGCTCCCTGAGGTGCGAGCGAAGCGAGCCACGAAGGGCTCCGCAACCTGTCTCACCAGGCCCTTCGTGGCTCGTCGCTGGCGCTCCTCGCACCTCAGGGAGCAATGGTTATGTAGTTCTTTCGGATCAGGGGGCGGTGGTGGCACGGCCCCGGGTGAAGTCCGGCGCGCGCTTGCCGACGAAGGCGTCAACTCCCTCGATGCCCTCGGGCAGTCCGGACCGTTCGGAGATGGAGCGGGCTTCGAGGGCGAGGTGCTCGACCAACGTGGTGTCGGCGGAGACGGCCAACAGATGCTTGGTCATCGCGTCGGCGTCGCGGGGACCCGACGCGATGGCCTCGGCGGCCGTGCGCGCGGCGGACTCGACCTCGTCGTCGGCGACGATCTCCGACAGCAGCCCCCACTGCTGGGCCTCGTCGGCGCTGATGACGCGGTCGGTCAGGATGATCTGGCGTGCCCGGGCAGCGCCGACGGCGCGGGGGAGGGTCCAGGTGAGACCCCCGTCGGGAGTGAGACCGATACCGCGGTAGGCGGGCCGCAGCCGGGTCGACGGACCACCGACGGCGACGTCGGCGTGCAACACCAGCGACATGCCCGCGCCGGCGGCCCAGCCCTTCGCGGCGACGACGACGGGGCGGTTCGCCTCGTACAGGGCGCCGACGAGCTGATGGAAGTTGTCGGCGATCTCGCGCAGATAGGTCGGGCGGTCGTCCGCACCGGCGAAGGCGCGGACGTTGCCGCCGGCGCAGAAGTTCTTGCCCAGCCCGACGAGCAGGACCGCCCCCACGTCACGCTGTCCACGCGCGACCTCGCGCAGTGCCTGGGTTCCCGCGGCGAGGGCGGCGTCGTCGAGCGAGTTGCCCGCGCCCGCCGTCGAGACCGCGAGGGTGAGGACGCCGTTGCGCTCGTGCACCAGAGCGTCGGTGTCGTCTACGGCAGCGGGGGCGGTGGGGTTCGATGAGGCCATGCGCGAAACCCTATCGCGCACACACCAAAGACCCGATGCCGGGGAGCTTGCGCTCATGGCATCGGGTCTCGTGCTCTCGAACTCCCACCCGCGGACGGGCGAGGAGGTCAGACAGCTGCGGTCTTGCCGGCCTTCAGGCAGGAGGTGCAGACGTTCTTGCGCTTGCGGTTGCCGGGGGCGACCTCCACGCGAACGGACTGGATGTTCGGGTTCCAGCGGCGGTTGGTACGGCGGTGCGAGTGAGACACCGACTTGCCGAAGCCCGGGCCCTTGCCGCAAATATCGCAGACGGCAGCCATCGTCGAACTCCCTTGGTAGATGATCATGGTCTGGTGTTCAGCCGCTCGGATCGATCGGCACCACCGGTGGGTGTGCGCGCTCGAGGCGAAAGGCAACCCTGCAAGGATAACCAGGTCGTGGTGGCGTGACCAAATCCGAGCCGATCCGCCACCCGGTCCCGCTCGGGCGCGCCGCACGGTCGGACACCCCGAGTAACCTTGCCCACAACCTCACCAGCCGGTCACGTTGCGCGCGAGAGCACAGTACGTCGCGCGCCGCGTCTGCGAGAAAGAGCCACCGTGTGATCGCCCGCACCGTCAACCCGCAGTTGCTGCGCGATTGGGCCCGAGTCTCGGTCGAACAGCTCGAGTCGCTGCGCGGCGAGATCAACGACCTCAACGTCTTCCCGATCCCCGATTCGGACACCGGGAGCAACATGCTCTTCACGATGCGGGCCGCGGCCGAGGCGGTCGAGAAGACGCCGCCCGACGCGTCGCTGCCCGAGGTCGCCCGCGCGATGGCCGACGGCGCGGTGGCGCAGGCGCGGGGCAACTCGGGGATCATCCTCTCGCAGGTGCTGGTCGGACTCGCGGACGGTGCGGAGATCCTGGGCGACACCGACGCCCTGACCTTCGCCGAGTTCTCGACGCTGGGTCTGCGTCTCGGTTCGCTCGCGGCGACCCGTGCGGTGAGTGAACCGCGCGAGGGCACGGTCCTCACGCTGGTGCGGGTCGCCGCCGAATCGGCCGCGGCGCACGAGCACGAGTCCCCGGCCGACCAGGTGCGCGCCGTCGCCGACGACTGTGCCGAAGCGCTCGAACGCACCCCGGAACAGCTGTCGGTGCTCGCGAACGCGGGCGTGGTGGACGCGGGCGGGCGTGGCTTCCTCGCGATCGTGGACGCCATGGTCAAGGTCATCACCGGCGTCTCGCACCGCCGCCGGCGTTACCGGGGCATCCTCACCGACAGCACCACGCTGGGTCACGGACCGGACGACAGTTGCCTCGACGGGAGCGACCAGGACTTCGAGGTCATGTACCTCCTCGACGGCGCGGCCGGCGAGCAGATCGCCGAACTGCGCGAACGTCTGGACGAACTCGGCGACGCGGTGGTGATCGTCGGCGACAGTTCCAGCGGTGAGGGCGAACGCTTCTCGGTACATGTCCACACCTGCCACCCGGGTGCGGCGGTCGAGGCCGGCGCGGGCATCGGGCAGCTCTCGGATGTCCGGATCACCTGCTTCGCTCTCGATGCCATTCGGGCACAGGCGGATTCGGCTGAGCCGCCGCCCCGGCACAAACGGGCGGTGGTGGTCGTCGTGTCCGGTGACGGCGCGGCCGAACTGTTCGGCGAGGCCGGTGCGGTCGTGCTGCGCGCCGACGACGGACTCTCCGCCCACGAGCTGGGCCGCGCGATCCGCGACACCGACAGCGCGCATGTCGTCGTCATGGCCAACGGCGCATTGACATCGCAGGATCTCGTCACGGTCGCCACCGAGGTGCGGTCCACCCAGCGTTCGGTCCTGATGCTGCCGACGTCGTCGATGACCCAGTGCCTCGCCGCTCTCGCCGTGCACGATCCGAGCGAGGTCCCCGACGTCGACGCCTACGCGATGGCCGAGGCCGCCGCCGGGGCACGCTGGGGATCGCTGCAGTCGGCGACCACGAGGATGATGACGCTGGCGGGGATGAGCGAGGTCGGTGACGTGCTGGGGCTGATCGGCGACGACGTGCTCGTCGTGGCGCCGGATCAGACGTCGGCGTGCACCGCCCTCGTCGACCTCATGCTCTCCACCGGAGGCGAGCTGGTCACGGTGCTTGCCGGCGTCGAGGTCGACGAGGCCGCCCTCGAGGCCGTCGCGGAGCAGATGCGGCGCAGCTACCCCGGCATCGAATTGGCGGTGTACCGCACCGGACAGCGCACCGATCTCGTCCAGGTGGGTGTGGAGTGACCGAACTGGCACTGTCGGATTCGCTGTCCGACGTCCTGGGGACCAAGCCCGCCGAACAGCTCGCCACCGTCGGCGTGCACACGGTCGGGGAGCTGTTGCGGTACACGCCCCGCCGGTACATCCGACGCGGCCACGTGGTCGACCAGGAGCGGCCCGAACCGGGTGAGTGGCTGACGATCGTCGGACGGATCACCAAGTCCGATCTCATCAAGATGAGGAGCCGCAAAGGGTCGTTCCTCAAGGTGAAGGTCACCGACGACAACGACGTCTACGAGGCCAGCTTCTTCAACGCCCACCGCCTCAAGGGGCTGTTCCGACCCGGTGCACGGGTGATGATGGCCGGCGCGGTCAAGTACTTCCGCGACCAGATCCAGTTGTCGCATCCGGAATGGATGATCCTTCCCGACGGCGATCCGGAGATCGAGGACGTCGTCGGTTCCAAGATGCTGACCGAGATGTACGCGATCGAGGAGCAGATCACCGGAGAGCGCGGCGATCACCCCCTGGTCACCATGTTCGACCGCGACATCCTGCCGATGTACCCGGCCAACAAGAACATTCAGACCTGGGACATCCTCGGCGCGGTCCGTCGGGTCCTGAGTGAGAGCGCGCCGATTCCCGACGCACTCACCGAAGCCGAACGCCGCGCGCGGGGTCTCGTCAGCACCGACGAGGCGATCCGCAAGATCCACCTGCCCGATGCCGAGGACGACGTGAAGGTCGCCGCCCATCGGCTGAAGTTCGATGAGGCGCTGGCCATCCAGACCGTGCTGGCGCAGCGCCGGTTGGCGGGGCGGAGCGAGTCGGCGCCACCGTGTCCACGCGTGCCCGGCGGTCTCGAGGACAAGTTGCGTGACCGACTCCCGTTCACCCTGACCGACGGTCAGGTCGAGGTGGGGGAGGAGCTCGCCGAGGATCTGGCCCGCGCGCAGCCGATGTCGCGGCTGTTGCAGGGCGAGGTCGGGTCCGGGAAGACACTCGTGTCGTTGCTGGCAATGCTGCGGGTCGTCGACAACGGGTACCAGTGCGCCATCCTGGCCCCGACGGAAGTGCTTGCCGCACAGCACTACCGGACGATGAAGACGATGCTGGGCGACCTCGCCGAGGCGGGCGAACTGACCGCGGCCGACGGCGCGACGCGCCTCGCGCTGCTGACGGGTTCGATGAAGACCAAGGGCCGGCGCGAGACGCTCCTCGACGTGGTGACGGGCCAGGCCGGGATCGTGATCGGGACCCACGCGCTCCTCGAGGACAAGGTCGAGTTCTTCGACCTCGGACTCGTCGTGATCGACGAACAGCACCGCTTCGGCGTGGAGCAGCGAGATGTGTTGCGCGGCAAGGGCCGCAACGGGCGGATACCGCATTTCCTCGTGATGACCGCGACGCCGATCCCGCGGACCGTCGCCATGACCGCCTTCGGTGACCTCGAGACCTCGGTCCTCCGGGAGCTGCCGCGCGGCCGGCAGCCGATCACCACGTCGGTGGTGCCCACCGGGAAATCCTCATGGGTCGACCGGGTGTGGTCGCGCGCCAACGAGGAGATCGACGCCGGCCGTCAGGTCTATGTCGTGTGCTCGCGCATCGGCGACGGGCCCGAACCCGAGTCCGACGACAACGAGGAGAAGGGCCCGCGGCCGACCTCGGTCCTCGAGCAGTACGAGGCCCTCGTCGCCGGCCCGTTCGCGCACCGACGCGTGGAGCTCCTGCACGGCCGCCTACCCGCCGACGAGAAGAACGCCGTCATGGATGCCTTCGGTCGGGGCGAGGTGGACGTGCTGGTGTCCACCACCGTCATCGAGGTGGGTGTCGACGTGCCCAATGCGACCACGATGGTCATCGTCGACGCCGATCGGTTCGGAGTGAGCCAGCTGCATCAGTTGCGCGGTCGTGTGGGACGTGGGCGGCATGCGGGTCTGTGCCTGCTGATGACGAATGCCCGGGACGGCTCGCCGTCGATGGACCGCCTCCGCGCCGTGGCCGGTTCGAACGACGGATTCGAGCTCGCGCGAGTCGATCTCGAGCAACGCCGGGAGGGTGATCTGCTCGGGTCCCTACAGTCGGGCGTCAACACGTCGTTGCGGTTCCTGTCCCTGCTCGAGGACGTCGAGGTCATCGAGGACGCCCGCGGACTCGCGGAAGAGGTGGTGAGCGAGGACATCACGCTGCTCGAACACCGACCGCTCGCGGATCTCGTCGACGGAATCCTCGTGCCGCACAAGATCGCGTACCTCGACAAGTCCTGACCGGCTCGGCCCGAGCCCAGTTGTCGCGCATCGGTGCGCCTGGCGCCACGTTCTGCGACACCGGTACCGGGCCGATCGACACACGGAACCAGAAGGTTGCCGCGTGCGTCTGAGAATGCATGGTGATGCGTTCGCCGACGCTGCGACGACTCCGCATGCGGATCCGATGGATGCGCTGGACGCCGCGGGACTCGCCGTCCTGGTCGCCACGGCAGTGGGCGGTGCTCGTCGCCGCCGTCGTCACGGCGGTGGTGGTCGCCGTCGGCGTCGACGCCTTTCGGGCCGGTCCCGACACCGACCCGAGGATTCGGGCGATGGCGGGGCAGGCGGCGTCGTCGCTCGCCTCGATCCCGATCAGTGCGGGTCGTACCGACCGACAGGATTACGACCGGGCCGCGTTCGGCAGCGCCTGGTCGGACGCCGGGTCCGTTCCCGGAGGCGGCAACGGGTGCGACACCCGTAACGACGTGCTGGCTCGGGATCTCCACGACATCCGAGCCGGCCCGACGCCGAGTTGTCCTCGTGCCGTACTGGCGGGCGAACTGCGGAGCCCGTACACCGGCGACTTCGTCGTCTTCCGGCGCGATCGGAGCGCGTCGGCGGTGCAGATCGACCACATCGTCCCGCTGTCGTATGCCTGGGACATGGGAGCGTGGGCGTGGCCGCCCGACCGGCGGCTGGACTTCGCGAACGACCCCGCCAATCTCGTTGCCGTCGACGGGCGTTCGAACCAGGAAAAGAGCGACTCCGAACCCGCGCGCTGGATGCCACCGGCCCGTGGATTCTGGTGCCAGTACGCGATTCAGTTCGTGATCGTCACGGCTACATACGGATTGGCGATCGACGAACCCTCCCGACGCGTCCTGTCGGAGGCGCTGCGGTGTGCGGACTGACGACCATGCGCCGCCGCGTCAATGCGCCCCCGCGCCCTCCGAGTTGTGCAACAGGTTCAGTCCGACGACACCCGTGAGGATGAGGAAGATGCATCCGAGCCGAGCGAGGCCGGCCGGTTCTCGCAGGAACAGGATTCCATAGATCGCGGTACCGACCGCGCCGATCCCCACCCAGACCGCGTAGGCCGTGCCCAGGGGGATCGAGCGGATCGCGTAGGCGACACCGGCCATGCTCACGATCACCCCGATGATGAACAGGGCCGTCCACATCGGACGTGTGAAGGTGTTCGACTTCTCCAGAGCTGCCATGTAGATGATCTCGACCAGACCCGCGGTCACCAGGACAAGCCACGCCACTTCGCGATCGCTCCCGTCTTCGGACATCTGTACGGCGTCACAGTAGGCGGGAGACGGGCGGGATGCGCGCCGAGATCAGTCCGAGAACGACGGAGGTCCTCCTGCCGGCCGCTTCACCTGTGCGAATGCCGAGACGCCCGCGAGCGTCACCAGAGACGAGAAAAGTGCGTCCGCTTCGTCACCGGTCGGGATGTCGGAGAGGACGGGACCGAAGAAATGGTTGCCGTCGATCCCGGTGATGGGGCTGCCGCCGGCCTCGCCCAGCGCATCCTGACTGCGTTGATGCGACGCGCGCAGGGCGTCGTCGAACGACTCGTCGTCCATTGCCTCGGCCAGGCCGGCGGGGAGGCCGGTGTCGACGAGGATCTCCGACACCGCCGCGGGCGTCATCTCGTCGCCCACATGGTGGAGCCGTCGGCCGATCGCCGAATAGAGGGGTTCGAGCGAATCGGTCCCGGACTCGTCGACGGCCGCCATCAACACACGTCCGAGTCGCCGCGAGGTGTCGAGTTGCTGCCGCTGCTCGTCGGAATCCGGCTCCTGGTCCTCATTCAGGATGGCCAGACTCATCACGTGCCAGTCGACGGAGGCATCGTGTGCCTGAGCCCGATCGATGAGCCATCGCGATGCGACCCAGGCGAAGGGGCACACGGGGTCGAAGTAGAAATCGAAGTGGGTCATGAGAACTCCGGAGGTCTCGGGCGGATGTGCAAGGGGATTCAGGACTGTGCGGTCAGGGAATCGATCGCGGCGCGCAACTTCTCCGCGGCATCACGTGCGACCGGTTCGAGGTCGGGTTCGCCCGAGACCTGGACCATGAGGTCGGGGTTCATCGCCTCGACGAGCGTGTGGTCGGGGTTGCCCGGGTCGGCGCGGACGACGACGTTGCACGGCAACAGCAACCCGATCTGCCGGTGGACGCCGAGCGCCCGATGCGCCAGCGGCGGATTGCAGGCACCGAGAATCAGATAGGGCTCCATGTCCTCGTCGAGTTTCGTTTTGAGCGTCGCTTGGACGTCGATCTCGGTGAGGATGCCGAATCCCTGATCGGCGAGCGCGGCTCTGGTCCGTTCGACCGCCTCCGGGAAGGGGTGCGGCAGCGTGGTGGTCAGCGCGAGTGACATCGTGTGTCCTTTCTTGTCGGCCCTCAAGGGGCGTGTACCCGATTCGGGTGAGGTCAATGCTTGAAGCTGATCGACGGGAGGATCCGGCGCAACCAGGATGGTGTCCACCACGCCGCCCGGCCGGTGATGCGTAGCAGCGCCGGCAGGAGGGTGAGGCGGATCAGGACGGCGTCGAGCAGGACTGCCACACCCAGGATGATCCCCATCTCCTTCGGAGGGAGTGGTTGGGCCAGGGCGAAGGTGAAGAAGACGGCGACCATGACCGCAGCTGCGGCGAAGATGATCCGCCCGGAGTGGGCCATGCCGTCGACCTGCGCGGTCGATGGATCCCCGGAGCGTTCGTAGTGTTCTTTGGCGGTGGCGAGGAGGAACACGGTGTAGTCCATCGCGATCGCGAAGATCATGGCGAAGAAGAACACGGGGGCCCAGCCGTCGAGAAATCCCTGAGGTGTGAAGCCCAGCAGGTCTGCCAGGTGCCCGTCCTGGAAGATCAGCTTCGCGACGCCGAACGCCGCGGCGGTGGACAGCAGGCTCACCACAGTGCCGATGAGTGCGATCAGCGGCGCTTGGAGTGACACCAGCAGCAAGACGAAACCGAGGACGAGAATGACGGCGACGACCAGCGGGAAGTAGTCGTTCAGAGCGTGCTGCAGGTCGAGGTTCTCGGTGGGCGCGCCGCCGACGAGAGCGCCGTCGGGCAATGCGTCACGCAGGTCGTCGACGATTGTGGCCATCTGGCCGGCGGACGGGTCGACGGTCGGAAGAGCCTGCATGAGAACGAGGTCCGAGTCGTCCGCGGCCGGCGTCGCGGGAGTGACCATGGTGATCCCCGGGGACTGCGCCGCGACCGCGGCGGCCTGCTGCGCCTCGTCGGCGGGTGCGACGATCTGCAGCATCCCCGGTGCGCCCTCGCCCATCTGCGACTGCACGAGTTCATAGCCCTGGCGGACGGGCGCGTCGGCCGGGACGACGCCGATGGAGGGCATAGCGACCTTCAACCCGACGACCGGGATCGCGAGCGCGACGAGAACAACCAGGGAGCCGGTGGCGACAGCCCACGGATGGCGCTGCAGGAAGCCGCCCCAGCGTGCGAACACCGGCGATCGGTGCTGCTGGCGGCGCGCGTACGGCAGCGAGACCGCGTTGATCCGGCCACTCAGGGCGCCCAGCGCGGCGGGTAGGAGAGTGAGGGTTGCCGCGAGGACGAAGGCCACCGCGAGCATGATGCCCACCGCCATCGTGCGCACCGCCGGTGCCGGAACCAGCAGCACGGCCGACAGGCTCACCAGAACCGTGATGCCGGACAGCAACACCGCCTTGCCTGCGGTGTCCATCGTCTGCGCCACCGCCGCGCGCATGTCGTCGCCGTGCTCCCGGACCGAGTCGCGGAACCGCGACACCAGGAACAGTGCGTAGTCGATGCCCAGCGCCAGCGCGAACATCATCGCGAAGTTCATGGCCCACACCGAGATCGGGGTGACCTGGTTCAACAACACCAGGCCGCCCGCGGATGCGACGAGACCGGCGATGGTCAGCAACAATGGGAGACCGGCCGCGACGAGCGACCCGAAGGCGAGCACCATGATCGTCAGCGTGACCGGCCATGAGAACAGCTCGGCCTTGATCATCGCGTCGTGATTGGCCTCGTTGAAGTCGCTCCACAGGGCCGAGGCACCCGTCGGGTACACCTCGATCCCGTTTCCGGACAGGGCGATCAACGCGTCCTTGTGCTCATCGACAGCGCGCACCATCTCGTCGGTGTCGGCGGCCGCGCCCACTATGACGATCCCGGTGTGGCCGTCCGGGCTGATCGACATGCCGGGCTGTGGCGGGACGACCTGGGCGAACCGGCTGTCCGTCCCCGCCAGTGCAGCGATCTCGCCGACCACCTCTCGAATCGCGGGACCGTCGACCGTGTCGCGCTCGGAGTGGACGACCACATGGACCGCTGCCGACGAGTTCCCGCCGAAATGTTGCTGAGCCAGCTCGCGGACCTGCACGGACTCCGACCCGTCGGCCTGCCAGCCCGCGCCCGCGAGTGCGGAAAACACCGACGGCGCCGCGGCTCCCAGGACGAGCAGGACGAGGAGCCACACGCCGAACACCCAGCGGGCGTGCGCGGCCATGGCCGCACCCCACCGGCCGAGGCCCCCGGGCGGGGAGCCCGCGGGGTCGGTAGTGGTCGCCTCGTCGGACAGAGGTGTGATCGGCGCCATGGATTTCCTTTCGTATATACCCCTCGGGGTATCCGTCTGGCGGCCAACATACCCATGGGGGTATCTTGACGTCAAGAATTCAGCACCCAACCGGACGTCGGTGGTGCACGACAGCGAGGAGGCCTCGATGGCCGATGACAAGAGGCCCCACGTGGCCGTCGGCGACGATGCGATGAGTGCCGTCCTCAACCGTCTACGCCGAGCGCAGGGGCAGCTCGCCGGCGTGATCGCGATGATCGAGGCCGGGCGTGACTGCAAGGATGTGGTCACCCAGCTCGCCGCGGTGTCCCGCGCGCTCGACCGCGCCGGCTTCAAGATCGTGGCCTCGGGAATGCGGCAGTGCATCGAGACCGTTGACGGTGAGCAACCGCCGTTGACCGAGGCAGAGCTGGAGAAACTCTTCCTCGCACTCGCCTGAGGCGCCGACCGTGGATCTCGTTGGGGACTCCGAAACTGCGGCGTTACTCTGAGAACGGCACTGTCCGGGCGGTTGCGCCCGGAACCACCGAAGTCGAGGATGTTGATGAGCGCACCCACCGCAGAGCAGTCCGTCGCCGAAGGCGGCTCCGGCGCCGAGAAGTCCGACACCGAGAAGGTCGTTCTCGGGCTTGCCCGTGCCGCCAAGTCGGCGTCCCGCTCGCTGAGCGGTCTGACGACCGCGGGCAAGAACGAGGTCCTGCTCGCCGCGGCCGACGCCATCGAGGCGGCCACCGACACCATCCTCGCCGCGAACGCCGAGGACATCGCACGTGCCGAGGCGGCCGACATCGAGGTGAGCCTGCTCGACCGGCTGCGGCTCGACGCGTCGCGCGTGGCCGGTATCGCCAACGGTCTGCGGCAGGTCGCCGTGCTCCCCGACCCGATCGGTGAGGTGGTTGCGGGGAAGACCCTCCCCAACGGGCTGCAGCTGCGTCAGCTGCGCGTGCCCCTGGGGGTCGTGGGCATCGTGTACGAAGCGCGCCCCAACGTCACCGTCGATGCGTTCGGGATCTCCTTCAAGTCCGGGAACGCGGTGCTGCTGCGTGGCTCGTCGTCGGCCGCGTCGTCGAACGCCGAACTCGTGCGCGTGCTGCGGGAGACCCTGTCGGCCAAGGGGGTCAGCGCGGATGCGGTGTCGCTGCTGCCCAGCGACGATCGGTCCAGCGTGACCGCGCTCATCCGGGCGCGCGGACTCGTGGACGTGGTCATCCCCCGTGGCGGCGCGGGCCTCATCGAGGCCGTGGTGTCGAATGCGACGGTCCCGACGATCGAGACCGGCGTCGGCAACTGCCACGTCTACGTCCACGCACTCGCCGACCTCGATGTCGCGGCGCGTGTCATCCTCAACTCCAAGACCCGCCGGCCGAGTGTCTGCAACACCGCGGAGACCGTGCTCATCGACAAGGCCGTCGCGGCCGACGCGCTGCCGCGGATCACCTCGGTGCTGCAGACCCAGGGCGTGGTCATCCACGGCGACGAGCCGGGTATGGAGCCGGCCACCGAGGACGACTGGTCCATGGAATACCTGTCGATGGACATCGCGATGAAGGTGGTCGACGGGCTCGACGCCGCGGTCGCCCACATCGACACCTACGGAACCGGCCACACCGAAGCGATCATCACCACCGACCTGGCGGCCGCCGACGAGTTCACCCGGCGGGTGGATGCCGCCGCCGTCATGGTCAACGCATCGACCGCCTTCACCGACGGCGAGCAGTTCGGCTTCGGCGCCGAGATCGGCATCTCCACCCAGAAGCTCCATGCCCGCGGCCCGATGGGTCTGCCGGAACTGACCTCGACCAAATGGGTGGTCTGGGGCAACGGCCACGTGCGGCCCGCCTGATGAGCGCGACGACCCCGGACGCGGGGACCGCGGGATACACCGGCTCGGGCCCGGCCGTCGTGCCGTCGTTCGAGGGTGTCGACGACGTCGTCGGTCGCCTTCGCGCGACGGGTTACCTCGCCGACGACGCGACCGCGACCTCGACCTTCCTGGCCGACCGTCTCGGCAAGCCGTTGCTGGTCGAGGGGCCGGCGGGTGTCGGCAAGACCGAACTCGCCCGGTCCATCGCGGCGGCCACGGATGCCGAACTCATCCGCCTGCAGTGCTACGAGGGCATCGACGAGGCCCGCGCGCTGTACGAGTGGAATCACGCCAAGCAGATCCTGCACATCCAGGCGACGGGGGACCGCGCGTGGGATGAGGCCAAGGCCGACATCTTCTCCGACGAGTTCCTCCTGCCGCGGCCGCTGCTCAAGGCGATCTCGCGCGAGGGTGCCACCGTGCTCCTCATCGACGAGGTCGACAAGGCCGACGTCGACATGGAGGGTCTGCTGCTGGAAGTGCTCAGCGATTTCGCGATCACCATCCCGGAGATGGGAACCGTTGCCGCTCAGCGTCGTCCGATCGTCTTGCTGACATCGAACGCGACCCGTGAACTGTCCGAGGCACTCAAGCGTCGTTGTCTGTACCTCTACATCGACTTCCCGGATGCCGAGCGCGAGAAGGAGATCCTCGCGTCGCGGGTGCCGAACCTGTCGGATTCGCTGAGCGCCGAGCTGGTGCGGATCGTCGGTGTCCTGCGCACACTCGACATCCGCAAGAAGCCGTCGGTGGCCGAGACGATCGACTGGGCGAACACGCTGTTGGCGCTGGGAGCCGGGGAGAAGGCCACGGCGAAGAGCGGTGGCGGATTCGACGACGGACTCATAGCGCGGACGCTCGGTGTCGTGCTGAAGCACCGGCCGGACCTCAAGACGGCTCTCAAAGAACTCAAGCTGGGCTGATGACGGCTCCGCTCGTCGCGCACCTCACCGATTTCGTCGACGAGTTGCGTCGTCGCGGGATCGTGGTCGGGCCGTCGGCGCTGATCGATGCGGCGAGTGCCATGGAGGTCCTCGACCTCCTCGAACGCCCCCGTCTACGCGAGGGGCTCGCGACGACACTGCTCGTCGATCACGCCCATCGCGGTGTGTTCGACCGGGTCTTCGACCTGTGGTTCCCGGTCGGCGCCGGAATGCGCACCGTGACCGAGGATCTTCCGCGCACCCCCGACGGCGAGCTCGATGTCGAGGCGGTCCGGGACGCGCTGGCGGAGATGCTCGCCGACGACGCGTCGGCGAACGACGGCCGGCTCGACCAGGCCATCGCGATGATCGTCGACGAGTTGGGGCGTTACGGATCGACTCGGGGCGAGGCGTTCTCGGCCTATCAGGCCATCACCGCGGTGAGTCCGCAGACACTGATCGCGAAGATCGCGGCGGCCATGGCCGGGGATGGCGACGGGGACGGCGGGCGGGCCGGTACGGAACCGCTCTACCGGCAGGCGGCGCGCCAGAAGGCCAACGATCTGCGTGCGGCGATCGAGCGAGAGACCCAGCGGCGCATGGCCGACCGCAACGGCCGCGAGAAGGTCGGTGCCTATGCGGTGCCCCCGTTACCGGAGAACGTCAACTTCCTGTCGGCGGGTGCCAAAGAACAGGTGGAGATCCGCAAGACCATCGAACCACTGGCCAGATTGCTGGCCGCGAAGCTCGAGACGAGGCGACGGCGCGCTCACCGCGGCGCGGTCGACGTCCGGAAGACGCTGCGCGCCTCGATGTCCACCGGTGGGGTGCCCATCGAACTCAGTCACCGCAAGCCCCGACCGGGGCGGCCCGAACTCATCATCATCTGCGACGTCTCGGGGTCGGTGGCCGGGTTCAGTCAGTTCACGTTGCGCTTGGTGTATGCACTGCGGCAACAGTTCTCGAAGGTGCGGGTGTTCGCCTTCGTCGACACCGTCGACGAGGTGACCGATTACTTCGACCACGGCGAAGAGGATTTCGGTGCGGCGATGCACCACATGATCTCCACCGCGCGGATCTCCACCCGCGACGGTCACTCGGACTACGGCAACATGCTGGCCGGGTTCGTCGCCGACTACGGCGATACGCTGACCCACCGGGGTGCGTTGCTGATCCTCGGGGACGGGCGGAACAACTATCACGATCCGCACGCCGACGCGCTCGCCGAACTGGTGGAACGGGCCCGGCACGCCTACTGGCTCAACCCGGAGGCCAAGCAGCACTGGGGCACGGGTGACTCGGTCGCGACCGATTACGCGGACGTGATCGACATGTTCGAATGCCGGAACGCCACACAACTGGGCACGGTCATCGCCGACCTCCTGCCGATCTGACCAGCGCTGCCGATTCGCATCAGTGCTCGACGCGTAGACTGACCGTCCATGTCACCCGACCGCCCGCGTGCGCGCCGTATCGGCGTGATGGGCGGCACGTTCGACCCGATCCACAACGGGCACCTCGTCGCGGCCAGCGAGGTCGCCCACCGGTTCTCGCTGGACGAGGTGATCTTCGTCCCGACCGGCCGTCCCTGGCAGAAGATCGGCGAGGCGACGACGGTGAGCCCGCCGGAGGACCGCTACCTCATGACGGTCATCGCGACCGCGTCGAATCCGCAGTTCAGCGTCAGTCGTGTCGACATCGACCGCGACGGCGACACCTACACCGTGGACACGCTCCGCGACCTGCGAGCGCTGCTTCCGGAAGCCCAGCTGTACTTCATCACCGGTGCCGACGCGCTGGAATCCATCCTGTCGTGGCAGGACTGGGAGGAGCTGTTCGGCCTCGCCCGATTCGTCGGCGTGAGCCGCCCGGGGTACGAGCTCGACGCCACGCACCTGGCCCACCATCTCGAGGCCATGCCCGCCGACACCCTGCATCTGCTGGAGATCCCGGCGCTGGCGATCTCGTCCACCGAGTGCCGGACGCGCGCGTTGCAGGGTCGGCCCGTCTGGTACCTGGTGCCCGACGGCGTCGTGCAGTACATCGCCAAGCGGAAGCTGTATCGTGCGCCCCGGGCGTCGTCGCCCGGTGTCTCCGCCCCGGCGCTTCCGGGGGCCAACCGCCCCGAGCGGCTCCCGCCCGAGGAAATTCCTCCCGGGGAGTTGCAGGGCGATACCGACGGGTTGGGCCGCGACCTGGGCGAACAGGCCGTGACCGAATGAGAGGACAAGTGTGACTGCGTCAGCTGAAGCGCTGGAGATGGCCAAGGTGGCCGCCCTGGCCGCGGCCGAGAAGCTCGCCCATGAGGTGACGGTGATCGACGTGTCGGAGCAGTTGGTGATCACCGACGCCTTCGTGATCGCCTCCGCCGACAACGAGCGTCAGGTGAACTCGATCGTCGACGAGGTCGAGGAGAAGCTGCGGGAGGCCGGCCACAAGCCGCTGCGGCGCGAGGGCACGCGCGAAGGTCGTTGGGCACTGCTCGATTACGCCGACATCGTGGTGCACATCCAGCACACCGATGAACGACGCTTCTACGCGCTGGAGAGTCTGTGGAAGGACTGCCCGGTGGTCGAGGTGGACGGGCTGTCGTGAGTGGCGGTCCCGACTCACACGACACCGCCGTCGAACGTCTCACCCCGGTGGTGCGGCGCCTGATCCTGTTGCGGCACGGGCAGACCGAGTACAACGCGGCGAGTCGGATGCAAGGCCAGATCGACACCGACTTGTCCGAACTCGGTGTCCGGCAAGCTGGTTCGGCGGCGGTCGAGCTCGCCAAGCGGCAACCGGTGGTCATCTGGTCGTCGGACCTGCGGCGGGCCCGCGACACCGCCGAGGCACTCGCGCATCGAACCGGTCTGCCGGTGACCACCGACGTACGCCTACGGGAGACACACCTCGGTGAGTGGCAGGGTCTGACGCACCTCGACGTCGATGCCGCGATGCCGGGCGCGCGCGCCGTCTGGCGCGATGACGCGACCTGGACGCCGCCGGGTGGGGAGAGCCGCGTCGACGTCGCCCGCCGCTCCACCCCCCTGGTCGACGAGTTGATCGAGCTGCTGCCGGAGTGGGGCGTCGGCGACAACCCGGAGGCGCCGGTGGTGCTGGTGGCCCACGGGGGAGTGATCGCGGCGATGACCGCGGCGCTGCTCGGGCTGCCGGTCGAGAACTGGCCCGTCTTCGGGGGGCTCGCGAACACGAGTTGGGTGCAGCTGTCGGGGCACAGCATGCCCGGCGAACTGCCGCGGTGGCGCCTGGACGTGTGGAACGCGTCCGCCGAGGACTCCGACCCGGCGGTGCAGTGAGCGACGTCCGCCGATGACCGAGGCCGCCGGACCCGGTCCATCCGCTGCCGATGCGCGGGAGCGATGTGTGCTGGTGTTGTCCGACTCGCTCGCGTACTACGGTCCGCAGGGCGGTCTGCCCGCGGATGACCCTCGGATCTGGCCGATGCTCGTGGGCGCTGCGACGCGTTCGGAGGTGCGGCTGTTCGGCCGGATCGGGTGGACGAGCCGGGACGTCTGGTGGGCCCTCACCCAGGACCCGAACATCTGGGCCACCGTGCCCCGCGCCGACGTCGTCGTGCTCGCATTCGGAGGGATGGACACGCTGCCCTCGCCGCTTCCGACGGCTTTCCGGGAGCAGATCCGCTACATCAGGCCGAACGGGTTGCGGCAGCGAATACGCGCGGCCTATGCGTGGATACAACCGCGGGGGTCGCACCTCGGTTGGCCGCTCGCGCTGCCGCCGCACGTCACGATCGAGTACCTGGAGAAGATCCGCGCGGCGCTCGCCCAGTTGCGTCCGGACCTCCCGATCGTCGTGTGCCTGCCGCCCACCCACCGCAGTCCGTATTACGGCAACGTCCATGCCGGGCGGATCCCGACGACCGCGGCGATGTCGCGATGGGCGTCGAGCCACGGCCTACCGTGTGTCGACTTCTACCCGGTCACCAGGGACGCCTTCGACGACGACACCGCCGAGATGAATCCCGACGGAATCCACTGGGGTTTCTCGTGCCATCGGGGCATCGCCGACCTGGTCGCCCCGGTCGTCGACGCCGTCCGGCGGCGCGCGAATCGCGACGCCGCGGGCCCGACCCCGACGCCCGTGGAGGCCCGGCGCGTGAACCCGTTAACGTAGACGCGTGCCTGTCGTCGTCGTCACAGACTCCTCGTCCCGACTGCCGCGGTCGGTGACCGAGCACTACGGGATTCGGCAGGTCCCACTGCACCTCGCCGTCGGCGACGAGGACTACCGCGAAGGTGTCGACGACATCCCGGCCGACATCGTGACGACGCCGGGCGTGACCACCTCCGGTGCCAACCCCAACGACCTCTCCGAACATTTCGAGTCCGCGCTCGAGGCGAGTCAGGGCGCTGGCGTCGTCGCCGTTCACATGTCGCGCCGGTTGTCGGGGACCTGGAGTTCGGCGCGGATGGCCGCGGAGAAGTTTTCCGGGCAGGTTCGGGTCGTCGATTCCCGATCTGTCGGTCTCGCAGTCGGTTTCACCGCCGTCGCGGCTGCCCAGGCCGCCGCCGGGGGAGCCGACCGGGACCGCGTGTACGAGTCCGCCATCCGACAGGCCGCGACCGTCGACTCGCTGCTGTGTGTGCAGCAGCTCGACAATCTGCGCAACAGTGGCCGGATCAGCGCCGCGGGCAAGCTCTTCGGATCGGCGCTGTCCATCAAACCGATCCTGCACATGGTCGACGGGACCCTGACGCTGAAGGAACGTCATCGCACGTTCTCCAAGGCGCTGGACAAGATGGTCGATGCGGCCGCCGACTCCGCGGGCGGCCGCGCGGTCACGGTCGGCATCCAGCACTGTCAGAGCCCGGACGTGGCCGAGGAACTGCGCGCGGCCGTCCACGCCAGGCTGCGGGTGGTGACCTCCGAGCTGACCGTCGATCTCGGTCCCATCCTCGGCACCCACGTCGGCCCCGGCGCGGTGGGCGTCGTGATCGCCGCGCACCTCGAACCGATCGAGGGTCTCGGCGAGTCCTAGAGGTCGGCCCCCCGGGCTCGGCGTCATCCACAGCTCGCGGTGATCGTCCACAGATCGCGGGCTCCGCGGTTCGCGTGCGGAGCAGCGGCGGCTGTGCGACCTAGCGTGTGGCGTCATGAGCGCATCAGGACGGCGGAACCCGCTGGACCGGCTGGCGCCGGTGGCCGATCTGCCGGGCCGACGGGATGGTACGGCAGGCATCGACCCCGAGTCGCCGCCGCTCGCGCCGGACATCGACGACCCGCTCGGCCCCGTCGAGGAACCCGAGCATCCCGGGTGGGGGATCGGCGGGATGCCGACGTGGCTCGACACGACGGCGCGAACCCAGCGTCGACGGACGGACGCCGACGGCGGCAACAGTGTCGGGGGCGACGGTGCCGAGGATGACGATGACTCCGACGACGATCCCATCCCTCGGCGGCGCTTCGCGGTCGCGCCACCGGCAGCTCTCGCGCTGATCGCGGTCGGTGTCGTCGTCTGTGCCGTCGCGGCCTTCGGACTGTTCCGCGGGTCGGAGTCGGCGCCGGTCGTGGATTTCGGTGCGGTGGCCGGTACCTCGTCGATGTCGGACCCGTCGACGCCGCCGGCCGTGCCGACCGAATCGACCCCGGCGCAGATGGTGGTCAGTGTCGTCGGTTTGGTGCACGCGCCGGGTCTGGTGCAACTCACGCCCGGGGCGCGGGTCGCCGACGCGATCGACCGGGCGGGGGGCGCGCGCAAGAACGCGGATCTGCTGTCGCTGAACCTCGCGCAGGTCCTCCGGGACGGCGATCAGATCCTCGTCGGCTACGCGGGCGGGCAGGGCGAGATGTCGCTGCGCAGTGCCGTCGTCGGGGCCTCGGGCGCGCCACCCGCACCCGCGGGTGCACCCCCGGCAGATGCAAGTGCTCCCGCCGGCGGTTCGGGTGGTCCGCCGGCCACCGGCGGACTCGTGAACCTCAACACCGCCACCGAGGCCGACCTCGACGAGTTGCCCGGGGTGGGGCCGGTGACCGCGAAGGCCATCCTGTCGTGGAGGGATCGCAACGGGCGCTTCAGCTCCGTGGACCAGCTGGCCGAGGTCGACGGGATCGGTCCGGCACGCCTGGCCAGACTGCGCGATCTCGTGACGGTCTGACGGGTGGACTACCGCCTGCTGGTACCGGCGGTGGCGGTGTGGTCGGTGACGGCGTTCGGGCTGGTGATGCCGCCCGGGTACACGCTCGGGCTGGCGATCTGTTCGGGCGCGGTGGCCTCGGTCGGCACGCTGGTCTGTGCCGGCGGCCGGTTCGGATGGGACGCGGTCGGTTTGATCATCGTCGTGGCCGGACTCGCCGCGGTGTGCGCGACTTCCTTGGCGATCCGGCAGGAGGTCCGCTCCGATCACCCGCTGGCCGCGTCGACCGGGAAGTCGACGGTCGTACTGACCGTGCGTGGGGACCCGGTGGTTGTCGGGCCCTCGTCGGCCGGACGCGTCCGTCTGCGCGTCGACGTGCAACAGGTTGGTTCGCATCGTTTTCCGACGGCTTCCGCCGACCTGATGGGGGATCTCGGGGAGTGGTCGGGACTGTTGCCCGGGCAACGGGTGCTCACGGTCGCGCGGGTGCGGCCGCCGCCCGAGCACTCGCTGCTGGTGGCGACCCTGACTGCGCAGCAGCCCCGGGTCGTCGGCTCGCCGCCCGCCCACCAGCAGGTGGCCGGTGCGATCCGGGAACGGTTGCAGGTGTTGGCCGCGCGGGCGCTCGACGAGGACGCGGCCGGACTCCTGCCCGGCCTCGTGCTCGGCGACGAGAGCTCCCTCGACGACGGCCTGCGGGACGATTTCCGCGACGCCGGCCTGAGCCATCTGACCGCGGTGAGCGGCAGCAATTTCGCGATCGTCTGCGGGGCAGCGCTTCTCGTGGTTCGTAGTGTGGGTGTGCCACCGCGGGCGGCCGCGGTCGTCGGGCTGGTGGTGATCCTGGCATTCGTGGTGCTCGTCCGGCCGTCGCCTAGTGTCGTGCGTGCCGCGTTGATGGGCGCGGTGGGTGTGTTGGCGCTCTTCGCCTCTCGTCGGGCGCAGGCGTTCCCGGCGCTCGGTGCGGCGGTCGTCGGCGGACTCCTGTGGTGGCCCGAGCTGGCGCTGCAACCGGGGTTCGCCTTGTCGGTCGCCGCCACCGCCGCCATCGTGCTGTGGGCCCCACGACTCCGTGACCGGTTGCGCGAGTGGCGTTGTCCGCCCGGTGTCGCCGAGGTGATCGCGATGGCGGTCACCGCGCAGGTGGTGACGGCGCCGATCGTGGTCGTGGTGACCGGCACGTTCTCGGTGGTGGGGATCGTCGCGAATCTCCTGGTCGCCCCGGTGGTCGCGGTGATCAGCGTGGTCGGCACCCTCGCCGCACTCATCGGCGCGATCGGTCCGCCCGACGGTGTCGGCGCGCTCGTGGGTGAACTACTGGTGCGCGCCCTCGCCCCCGAACTGTGGTGGATGGTCGCGTGCGCGCGCACCCTTGGTGGCGTGGGCTGGGCGAGTGTGGAGGTGCCCTCGCCGTTCGGATGAGGCTGCCCGCGGTCAGACCTCGCGATCGGCCAGTGCGCCTGCGGTGCGGTTCCACACCATGTAGCCGACGCCGACCGCGGCGAACCAGACCGCCCCGACGACGAGCGCGATCCGACCGTCGCGATCGAAGAACAGCAGGACGAAGAGGAGAGCGAGGAAGGCGAGTGCGAGCCAGGTGGTGACCGGGGCGCCGGGGACCCGGTAGTCCGAGCGCGGCAGTTCACCGCGCGCGACCTTCCGGCGGTAGGCCATCTGGCACAGCAGGATCGTCGACCAGATGACGATGATCCCGACCGTCGACACCGCGGTGATGTAGGCGAAGGCGTGTACGGGATCGACGACGTTCACCACCACGCCGATCGCCCATGACCGCGGCACTCAGCGTGATGCCGACGGCCGGGACCTTGCGGTTCGAGAGTCGGGTCAGCTGCCGCGCGGCGTCGCCGGTGTGGGCGAGGGAGCGCAGCATGCGCCCGGTCGAGTAGATGCCCGAGTTGCACGACGAGAGGGCAGCGGTGAGCAAGATGAAGTTGACGATGCCCGCGGCGCCGGGGATGCCGATGTAGGAGAAGACCGAGACGAAGGGGCTCTCGCCGGCCTGGAAGTCCGTCCAGCTGCGGACCGAGAGGATCACCAGCAGCGAGCCGACATAGAAGATCCCGATGCGGAACGGAACGGTGTTGATCGCCTTGCGCAGCGTGACACGCGGGTTCTGCGCCTCGCCCGCGGTCACGCCGACGAGCTCGACGCCGACATAGGCGAACATGACGATCTGCAGGCTCAGCATCGCGTTGCTGAAGCCGGTCGCGAAGAAGCCGCCGTCGTTCCACAGGTTCGTCACCGACGGACCGGTCTCGGGCCCCAGCCCGGCGATCGGGAGCAGCACACCGATGCCGACGATGATCATGCCGAGGATGGCGGTGACCTTGATGGCGGAGAACCAGAACTCCGCGCGTCCGAACACCCCGACAGAGATCAGGTTCGCGCCGAACAGCACGATGAGCGCGCGATGAGGGCGGTGACCCACACCGGCACCGAGGGCCACCAGTAGTTGATGTACTTGCCCGCCACGGTGATCTCGGCCATGCACGTCGTCGTCCACACGGCCCAATAGGTCCACCCCTGGCTGAAACCGGCGAACCGTCCGAGGAACTCGTCGGCGTACTCGCTGATGCCGCCGGAGATCGGCCGGTAGATGAGGAGTTCGCCGAGAGCGCGCATGACGATGAAGATCGCGAGGCCGGCGAGCGCGTACGCCAGGATGAGTGCCGGTCCCGCCTTCTCGATCGCGCCACCCGCGCCGTAGAAGAGGCCGGTGCCGATCGCGCCGCCGATGGCGATCATCTGCACGGTGCGGGCGGTGAGCCCGCGTTGGTATCCCTCGTCGGTGTCGGCACCCGTGTCGGTGCCGGGATGCTCGACAGTCACGCGGGCAACTCCTCCGAATGTCGGTGGGCCGATGGCAGAAGCTCACCGTAACGGCCCGCGATCGACCGGATTCACTCGCCCACAGGACCCGTCCACTTTGTCGTATTCAGTTGGCCGGGCGGCGGTCCGGTGATCGTGTCGGCGCCGTCTGGCACCATTGTCGCCGTGACCGATCGCCTGCACCTGCTGCTCGGAGACGACGACTTCCTCACCGGCCGGGTGATCTCGGCCGTGGTCGACGCCGCGTCGAAAGCGGCGGGCACCCCGGTGCCGGTGACCCGGGTACGTGCCGGCGACGTGAGCGAACACGAACTCGCGGAGCTGCTCAGTCCGTCGCTTTTCGCCGAAGAGCGGATCGTTGTCGTCGAGGCCGCCGCCGACGCGGGCAAGGAGCCGGCCGCGCTCATCGCCGCGACCGCGTCGTCGCTGCCCGAGGGCATCACGCTGATGGTGATCCATCACGGCGGGGGCCGGGCGAAGTCGATGGTCCCCGCGTTGAAGAAGGCCGGGGCCGTTGAACACGAGACGACCGCCCCGAAGTGGCCGTCGGAGCGGATGACGTTCGTGCGCAACGAGTTCCGATCGTTGGGCGTGAAGGTAGGCGCCGATGTCGTCGAGCAGGTGGTCGAAGGCGTCGGATCGGAACTGCGCGAGCTGGCCGCCGCGTGTGCGCAACTCGTGGCCGACACCGGCGGCAAGGTCGATCGCGACACCGTGCGCCTGTACTACCAGGGCCGTCCCGAGGTGACCGGTTTCGAGGTGGCCGACCGGGCGGTGACGGGCGACCGTGCCGGCGCGCTGGAATCCCTGGCCTGGGCACTGCACCACGGCGTGCCGCGGGTGCTGCTGGCCGACGCCCTCGCCGAGGCCGTCCACGCCATCGCGCGCATCCGGCCCATGGGGTCGATCAACCACTTCGATGCGGCCCGCGAACTCGGCATGCCGCCCAACCGGGTCAAGAACGTGCAGGCGAAGGCCAAGGCGTGGGATGCGGAGTCGATCGCGCGGGCGGTCGGCGTGGTCGCCGCGCTCAACGCGGATGTGAAGGGACAGGCCGCCGACCCCGATTACAGCCTGACCCACGCCGTCGCCATGGTCGCCGACCTCCGGCCGGACGGGCGTCGGCGGAGCTGATCGTCGGGGCCGGACTTCAGTTGGGGCGCGAGAGTGGCTTCGACTCGGCGCCTCGCTCCGCTCGGGGCCGGCTCAACCAGCGGGGGAAGCGTACCGGCTCTACCAGCGGTAGGGCGCCAGACAGAAACATCGATCACCCCGGCAACCGCGTGGATGCTGCCGGGGTGATCGAGGTATGGAGATGTGGCGACGGATCAACCGTCGGACCGACCGGGGTCGGCGTCAGATCAGAGCTTGTTGACCGCGAGGGCGATGGCCGACTTCTTGTTGGCGGCCTGGTTGGCGTGGATGACGCCCTTGCTGGCAGCCTTGTCGAGCTTGCGGCTGGCGGTCTGGCCGAGCTCGGCGGCCTTCGCCTTGTCGCCGGACTCGACAGCCTCACGGAAGCTGCGGATCGCGGTACGAAGGGCCGACTTCACCGACTGGTTGCGCTGGCGGTTCGCTTCGTTGGTGCGATTGCGCTTGATCTGAGACTTGATGTTTGCCACGCGTGTTACCTCTGTCGTTGCTGGTGGATATGTCTGTCCGTTCGGGTCGGGCGGTCGGCCCTGGGGGCTGAACTCGCACCGGGCGGTGTCGGCGCGTGAAGTATATCCACGGCGTCACCGCGACAGCGCACAACATTACCAGCCGGGGTCAGCCCGCCAAAATCCGTGCGTCGGGAACGACGGGCCGCCGCGTCGGCCAATAAGAATCATCGTGAACTTATGTCTACGGTGGACCCATCATGTCCGTCGTTTACGTACACATCGGCCTTCCCAAGACCGGGACCACACACCTCCAGGATCGCCTCTGGCGAAACCGCGACCTGGCCTTGCAGTCCTCCGGGCTGCTGTACCCGGGCAACGTGATCTCCGATCACTTCCATGCCGCGGTGCACCTGCAGCCGGAGCGATACCTCGACTGGGTCGATCCCGCCTTCGCCGGCACCTGGCCGACGCTCCTCGGACAGATCCGGGCCTGGCCGCAGATCTCGTTGCTGTCGCACGAGCTGTACAGCACCGCGACCGTCGACCAGATCGAACGGCTGATGGCCGACCTGTCCTTCGCCGACGAGGTCCACGTGATCGCGACCGTCCGCGACCTCGGCCGCCAGCTCCCGTCCGTGTGGCAGGAGAACGTGAAGAACCAGCGCCGGGCGTCGTTCGACGAGTTCGTGGATTCGGTGGCCTTCGCTTCCGAGGGGCGCCGGACCGGCGGTCCCGTCGTCGTCAATACCCCCGCTGACGATGCCCCGGCCGACGAGGTCGACGAGGAGCCGTTCTGGGAGTTCCAGGACTACGTCGGCATCCTGGAACGCTGGTCGCGTGTCGTCGGACCCGAGCGCGTCCACATCGTCACGGTGCCGCCCCGCGGGGCGGCGTCGGGGGACACGCTCTGGGATCGGTTCCTGCGCGTGATGAACATCGATCCGGTCCCGCTGCCGATCCCGGTCCCCAGCCTGAACAGCTCGCTGTCCGCGCCGCAGGCCGAGTTCCTGCGCGGCCTCAACCGCCGCCTGCAGCCGGACGTCATCGAGTGGCGCCGATACGAGCGGATCATCAAGGGGCAGGTGATCGGGGAGATCCTGTTCGAGGCACCGTCCGGCCCGCCGCAGGGACTCTCGGACAAGAGCCGGGAGTGGGCGGCGGGGGAGTCCCGGCGGATGGTCGCGGCGGTCCGCGACGCCGGCTACGACGTCGTCGGTGACCTCGACGATCTGGTGGTGTCGCCCGAACACGACGCCGGGGACGTGCCGCCGCCGTCGGACGGCGAGGTGCTCGACGTCGCGCTCGACACGATCGCGGCGATGGTGCTCGCGGCGCCCGTGCCCAAGGTCGGACCCCGTGCGCGGACGCGGGCGGCGAATGTGGTGCGCCGGGTCAAGCGGCGGGTGATCGCCGCGCGCCGATCATCCTGATCGGCGGCCCCGGAACGGCGGTGCGGCTTCGTCGATGACACGGCCGGTCGACGTCCTGCCGATTTCGGCATTCTGTAGCACCATGGCAGTTTATGACCCCCGCATCGACAAGTGCGCCAGCCAAGAAGGCGGCGCGTAAGTCCGCAGCCGCGAAAGCGGCGTCGTCCACCTCGCCGGGACGGACGGCCTCCGCCAAGTCCGGTTCGACCAAGGGTTCCGGTTCCGGCAGCCGGTCGGCGAAGGGCGCGGGCGACGCAACCACCGGGGAGAACTTCACCGGCAACTTCGGCGGGTACGCAAAAGGCCCGTACGGCAAGGCATATGACGAGATGTTCGATGCCGCCGGCGAGGTGCGGACACCGTACCGCGGTATCTACAAGGCCATGGCCGACGAGGATCAGTCCGACCTCGTGGAGGCCCGTGTGGAGGCCCTCGGGCGTGCCTATCTCGACCAGGGTGTGACGTTCTCGCTGTCCGGCAAGGAACGCCCCTTCCCGTTGGATGTTGTGCCACGGGTGATCTCGGCCGCGGAGTGGAACAAGCTCGAGGCGGGTATCACCCAGCGCGTACAGGCGCTGGAACTCTTCCTCGACGACATCTACGGCGAGCAGGAGATCCTGCGCGACGGGGTGTTGCCCAAGCGACTCGTCCACTCCTGTGAGCACTTTCATCGACAGGCAGCAAACATCCGGCCGCCCAACGGTGTTCGCATCCACGTCGCGGGTATCGACCTGATCCGCGACGAGAACGGCGACTTCCGCGTCCTCGAGGACAATCTGCGGTCGCCGTCGGGCGTCTCCTATGTGCTCGAGAACCGGCGCGCGATGGCCCGCGTCTTCCCGGATCTGTTCTCCAAACACAAGGTGCGTGCGGTCGCCGACTACCCGAGCCACCTCCTGCGCGCGCTGCGCGCGTCGGCGGCGTTCAACGAGGCCGACCCGAACATCGTCGTGCTGACCCCGGGCGTGGCCAACTCGGCCTACTTCGAGCACTCGCTCCTCGCACGCCTGATGGGCGTCGAGCTGGTCGAGGGCCGTGACCTGTTCTGCCGCGACAACGTCGTGTACATGCGCACGACCGAGGGGGAGCAGCGGGTCGACGTCATCTACCGCCGCATCGATGACGACTTCCTCGATCCCATGCAGTTCCGGCCGGATTCGATGCTCGGCGTGGCGGGGCTGCTGAACGCCGCACGCGCGGGCAACGTGGTGATCTCCAGTGCGGTCGGCAACGGCGTCGGCGACGATAAGCTGATCTACACCTACGTGCCGGAGATCATCCAGTACTACCTCGGCGAGAAGCCGAGTCTCCAGAACGTCGACACCCTGCGCTGCTGGCTCCCCGACGAGTGCGAGGAGGTGCTCGACCGCATCGACGAACTCGTCGTGAAACCCGTTGAGGGATCGGGCGGTTACGGCATCGTCTTCGGCCCCGACGCGACCGGCGCCGAATTGGACGCACTGGCACGCAAGGTCCGCAACGATCCGCGCGGGTGGATCGCGCAACCGGTCGTGCAGCTGTCGACGGTACCGACGAAGATCGGTGACGACATCCGACCGCGCCACGTCGACCTGCGTCCGTTCGCGGTCAACGACGGTGAATCCGTGTGGGTCCTACCCGGCGGACTGACCCGGGTGGCGCTGCCGGAGGGATCGCTCGTCGTCAACTCGAGCCAGGGCGGCGGTTCCAAGGACACCTGGGTGCTGGCCTCGCGCACCTCCGAGGGGGACCGGGAGTTGTCGGGTGCGAAGGTCGTGACGACGAGCGGTGTCGCCGCCGCCCGGCCGGCGGAGAGCGCCCCCGACCCGGTGCACACGCAGACTCAACAGCAACAGCAGGGTTCGATGATGCAGCAGTTGTCTGGGACGCAGCAGATGGGTTCCATGATGCAGCAGTTGGGTGGGACGCAGCAGATGGGTGGCATGACGCCGCAACCGAATCCGACGGCCACGTCCGGCGACATGACACAGCAGCAGGGCGGTGACGTCCGATGATGCTGGCGCGGAACGCCGAATCGCTCTACTGGATCGGCAGATACGTCGAGCGCGCCGACGACATGGCGCGCATCCTCGATGTCGCGATCCACCAGATCCTCGAGGACACCACGGTCGACGTCGACCGGCAGGCACGCCTGATCATCCAGGTGCTCGGGCTCACCGCGCCGGAGGACGACGACGAGCTCGATGTCTGGTCGCTGACCGAACGCGTCGCCTACGACGCCGACGCGGTGGGGTCGATCGTCGACCTGATCCGGGCGGCGCGGGAAAACGCCCGTGGCGCACGCGAAGTCACGTCCAGCGAGTTGTGGGAATGTCTCAACACCACCTACAACGGACTCGACGGCGCCGAACGGCGCTCGCGTCGCCTCGGTCCCCACGAGTTCCTGTCGTACGTGAAGAACCGGGCGGCGATGTTCGCGGGCCTCGCCGACGCCACCCTCAGCCACGACGACGGCTACCGGTATCTGCTGCTGGGTCGGTCGGTGGAGCGGGTCGACATGACCATCCGGATGTTGCTGTCCCGCGCCGGAGATCGGACGACGTCGCCGGCCTGGGTGAACGTCCTCGTGTCCGCCGGCGGGCACGACACCTTCCTGCGGACCTACCGCGGTGTGTTGGACGCCGAGAACATCGTCGAGTTCATGCTTCTCGACCGGCTGTTCCCACGGTCCATCTTCCACGCCCTCAGCGTCGCCGAGCGCAATCTGGGCCAGCTCGAGAGTGGGCCGAGCCGGGTCGGGGCCCAGGCCGAGGCGCAGTTGCTGCTGGGCCGCGCGCGCAGTTCGCTCGAGTTCCTCGAGCCCGGGAAGTTGCTCGACGATCTGCAGGACCGGCTCGTCGACCTGCAGGACACCTGCCGCGCGGTCAACGAGGCGGTCACGAAGCAGTATTTCCATGTGTCGCCCTATGTCTCGTGGGCCGACGCCCGCGTCAGCGACGGGCATGTCATCGAGGAGAGTGAGCTGTGAGCTGGCGTCTGCGTGTTGTCCATTCCACGGGTTTCGCCTACCACAGTCCGGTCACCTCGTCGTACAACGAAGCCCGGCTCACTCCGCGCAGCGACGCCCGCCAGAACGTGATCGTCAACCGGGTCGAGACGGTCCCGGCGACGAGGTCCTACCGGTACACCGACTACTGGGGTACCGCGGTCACCGCCTTCGATCTGCACGCGCCGCACAACGAACTCGAGGTCTCGGGGCTGTCGGTCGTCGAAACCGAGGCCGGACAACGTCCCGACGAGGAGGATCAGGTCTCGTGGGACGACGTGAACAGCGATCACGTCATCGACCGGTATGACGAGATGCTGTCTTACACACCGTATGTCGCCCGCAACCGGTCACTGCTGTCGACCGCGAAGAAGGTGACCAAGGGGCTCACCCCCGAGGAGGCGGTCGAGGCGGTGTGTCGCTTCATCCACACCGAGATGGAGTACGTCCCCGGCACGACGGGCGTGCACACCACCGCGGTCGACGCGTGGACCGACCGCAAGGGCGTGTGTCAGGACTACGCGCACCTCACCCTGCTGATGCTCCGCGGGCTGGGCATCCCCGCCCGGTACGTGTCGGGGTATCTCCATCCCGAACCCGACGCCGAGATCGACAAGACGGTGCAGGGTCAGAGTCACGCCTGGATCGAGGCGTGGACGGGCGGCTGGTGGGGCTACGACCCGACCAACGACACCCCGATCACCGAGCAGCATGTGTCGGTGGGCGTGGGTCGTGACTACGCCGATGTGTCGCCGCTGAAGGGTATCTACACCGGCGGCGGCGCGACCGACCTCGACGTCATCGTCGAGATCACCCGGCTCGCCTAGGGTTTCGTCCTCCGGGTCACCGCCAGCCGTAGTGCCCGCGGAGTTCCTGGGCGACGGCGTCGAACGTCGTGCGGTCGAGGATCGCGCCTTCCCGGCGGATGCCGTCGTCGTCGACGACGAGTACACGGTCGAGGCGCACGAAGCTCGGCCGGCCCTGGGAATCCCATGCGCCCGACCCGACGGGAAGCCAGTTGCCGTCGTCCCGGTGGTCCTTGCTCGACAGCATGAGCCCGAGCACGGTGTCGGACCGGTCGGCCCGGGCGTCCCGGCCGACGACCAGGACCGGCCGGTCCTTTCCCTGGTTCGGGTCGTCCTCGTAGGCGACCCAGGTCCACACGATCTCGCCGGGGTCGGCGTCGCCGTCGAGGTCGGGGGAATAGCTGATGGTGCGGGCGAGATCGGTTGTCGGCCGAAGTGCGGGCCGGGCGTCGCGACTGGTCATCGTCAGGAGTCCTCTCCGGAGATGTGGGGTAGCAGGAAGTCCTCGATCGCGTCCGCGGTGAGGGCTGCGGTGGGTTTCCTCTTCGGGTTGAGGTCGTGTCCGACCTTCTCGAGTTCGACGATGTGTGTCGGCGCGTCGATGAGGCCGATCGCGCGGGTCATCTCGTCGGTGGTGCCGAACGGGTCGGTGCTCCCGTGGACCACGAGGGTGGGGACGGTGATCGACGGCAGGTGTTCGGTGCGCAGTCGGTCGGGCTTGCCCGGCGGATGCAGCGGATACGACGTCAGCAGCAGGCCGTCGGCCAGAGTTGTTCCGTCCTCGGCGACGGCCATCGAGGACTGTCGCCCGCCATAGGAGTGGCCACCCACGATCAACGGCCCGTCGGACTCGGCGCGCAGCGTTGCGCACGCGGCACGGATGCCGTCCCGGTCGGCGGCGGCGGTGGACGGGCTGGGCGGGCCCTTGGGCCGGCGCCGTCGATACGGCAGGTCGATCCGGGCGACGACGAACCCGCGGTCGCACAGTTCCTCGGCCAGGGCACGCAGGATCACGGCGTCGCGGTTGCCGCCTGCGCCGTGGGCGAGGACGAGCGTGGCACGTGCCGGGATCCCCGGGCGGTGTACCTCGGCGGCGACGTCGTCGGACTCGATGGTGGTGACGGTGGACGCGGACACGGCTGCCACCGTAGCGCCTTCGGAGGTGCTCGCGGACTTCTCCGATCCCTGAGGAGGCCCGGAGCCTGCGGAGGGCCGTCTCCCCGATCCCTGAGGAGGCCCGGAGCCTGCGGAGGGCCGTCTCCCCGATCCCTGAGGAGGCCCGGAGCCTGCGGAGGGCCGTCTCGAAGGGTGCGACGTGGCCGGACGCGCCACGCGGGGTGCTCATGAGAAACTGGAGGACAACCCGTATCCGTACCCGTTCTCTACCGAAGTTCTCGTTCGAGGAGTAGTTCCATTCCCACCTTCGCCGACACCACCTTCACCGATCCGGCACGTATCCGGAACTTCTGCATCATCGCCCACATCGACCACGGCAAGTCGACGCTGGCAGACCGGATGCTGCAGCTCACCGGCGTCGTCGAAGAGCGGCAGATGCGGGCGCAGTACCTCGATCGAATGGACATCGAGCGCGAGCGCGGCATCACCATCAAGGCGCAGAACGTCCGTCTGCCCTGGACGGTGAAGTCGGCGGAGGGCGACGAGGACTACGTCCTGCACCTCATCGACACCCCCGGGCACGTCGACTTCACCTACGAGGTGTCCCGCGCTCTGGAGGCGTGCGAGGGAGCTGTCCTGCTCGTCGACGCCGCGCAGGGCATCGAGGCCCAGACCCTCGCCAACCTGTATCTGGCGATGGAGAACGACCTCACCATCATCCCGGTGCTCAACAAGATCGACCTGCCCGCGGCCGACCCCGAGCGCTACGCTGCCGAACTCGCGCACATCGTGGGTTGCGAGCCGGAAGACGTGCTGCGTGTGTCGGGCAAGACCGGCGTCGGGGTCACCGAGCTGCTCGACGAGGTCATCCGGAAGGTGCCGGCTCCGGTGGGCGACTCCGACGCTCCGGCGCGCGCGATGATCTTCGACTCGGTGTACGACACCTATCGCGGCGTGGTCACCTACGTCCGGGTCGTCGACGGCAAGATCGTGCCGCGGGAGAAGATCCTGATGATGTCGACCGGCACAACGCACGAGCTGCTCGAGGTGGGCATCGTGTCCCCGGAACCGAAGCCGACCACGGGACTGGGTGTCGGCGAGGTCGGTTACCTGATCACGGGTGTGAAGGACGTCCGCCAGTCGAAGGTCGGCGACACCGTCACCACCGCCCGCCGGGGTGCCGAGCAGGCGCTGACGGGGTACCGCGAGCCGCGCCCGATGGTCTACTCGGGGCTGTACCCGCTCGACGGATCCGACTACCCGGTCCTGCGTGAGGCGCTCGAAAAGCTGCAACTCAATGACGCCGCCCTGACCTTCGAGCCGGAGACCTCGGTCGCGCTCGGCTTCGGGTTCCGCTGCGGCTTCCTCGGCCTGCTGCACATGGAAATCACCCGCGAGCGTCTCGAGCGCGAGTTCAACCTCGACCTGATCTCGACCGCCCCCAACGTCGTCTACCGGGTGGTGATGGAAGACGGTTCGGAGCATGTGGTGACCAACCCGTCGGACTGGCCGGAAGGCAAGACCCGGCACATCTACGAACCCATCGTCAAGACCACCGTGATCGCGCCGAGTGAGTTCATCGGCGCGATCATGGAGCTGTGTCAGTCGCGTCGAGGTGAGCTCGGCGGGATGGACTACCTGTCGGAGACACGCGTGGAACTGCGGTACACGCTGCCCATGGCCGAGATCATCTTCGACTTCTTCGACGCCTTGAAGTCGCGGACGCGCGGCTACGCCAGCCTCGACTACGAGGAGGCGGGCGAGCAGGAAGCCGACCTGGTGAAGGTCGACATCCTGCTCCAGGGCGAGGCCGTCGACGCGTTCAGTGCGATCGTCCACAAGGACGCCGCGTATGCCTACGGCAACCGGATGGCGATCAAGCTCAAGGAGCTCATCCCGCGTCAGCAGTTCGAGGTCCCGGTGCAGGCCGCCGTCGGCTCGAAGATCATTGCGCGCGAGAACATCCGAGCCATCCGCAAGGACGTGCTGGCAAAGTGCTACGGCGGCGACATCAGCCGTAAGCGCAAACTGCTCGAGAAGCAGAAGGAGGGCAAGAAGCGGATGAAGACCATCGGTCGCGTCGAGGTCCCGCAGGAGGCCTTCGTGGCCGCGCTCTCCACCGACGCGGTGGGTGACAAGCCGAAGGGGAAGTGATGGGCGACGGGCAGACCGGGAGCGGGGAGACGATGACCGCAGCACAGGGCACCAATCCGGTACTGGCGCAAAGCGGCCTGCCCTACGATCTCCCCGACTTCGCATCGATCTCCGACGATGACTTCCTGCCGGCGTTCACCGAGGCCATGGCGTCGCATGTGGCCGAGGTGGAGGCGATTGCGGCCGATCCCGCGGCACCGACCTTCGCCAACACGATCGAAGCCCTGGAGCTGTCGGGGCGCGACCTGGCCCGGGCGTCGGGGATCTTCTTCAACCTCGTCGGGCCCGACACGAACCCCAGACGCAACGAGATCTCCCAGGAGCTGTCGACGCTCCTGACCGATCATGCGAACACGATCGCGATGAATCCGGTTCTCTTCGAACGGATCTCCGACCTCCATTCGCGCGCCGACGAACTCCATCTCACCGAAGCCCAGCGCCGGTTGCTCGACAAGCGGTACCGGGAATCGGTCCGCGCCGGAGCCGGACTCGACCCCGACGCACAGGGTGAGATGCGGGAGATCGCTTCTCGCCTGGCCTATCTCACGACGACGTTCTCCCAGAAGATCCTCGACGACACCAACGACTCGGCGGTGCTCGTCGACGATGCCGCCGAACTCGACGGTCTGTCGGCCGGACAGATCGCCGCCGCCCGCCGCGCCGCCGCCGAGGCCGGGCACGACAGCGGATACCTCCTCACGCTCGAACTCCCGACGAGCCAGTCGGTGCTCACCGAAGTGACGAATGCCGATGTGCGCCGGCGGGTGTTCGACGCGTCGGTGGGGCGGTGCGCCCGAGGCAACGAACACGACACCCGGGAACTGGTCCTCGAGATCGTCCGCCTGCGGGCACGCCGAGCAGAGATGCTCGGCTACCGGGACCACGCCGAGTACGTGATCGCCGAGCAGACGGCGCCGGACCCGGGTGCCGTCGACGACATGCTGCGCGAGCTCAACTCCTCGGCCATGCGTGCCGGTGGCCGCGAACTCACCCGGCTCACCGAGTTCGCGGGTGACGCGACGATCGGCCCCGCCGATCTCACCTTCTGGCTCGATCGGGAGAAGCGGTCGCACTCGGCGGTGCCGCTCGACGACTTCGCGGACTATTGCGAACTGGACGCGGTGCTGACCCGGGGCGTCTTCTTCGCCGCGAACAAGCTGTACGGCCTCAGCTTTCGGGAGATCACCGATCTCCCGCTGTACCACCCGGATGTGCGCGCCTGGGAGGTACGCGACGACGCGGGCGTCGGTATCGGGCTCTTCCTCGGCGACTTCTACGCCCGGCCGTCGAAACGCGGCGGGGCGTGGATGAACAACATCGTCGACCAGTCGTCGGTCCTGCACACCCAGCCGATCATCGTGAACGTGTTGAACCTGACCAAACCCGATGCCGGACAACCGTGCCTGCTCACGATGGATCAGCTCACCACGCTCTTCCACGAGTTCGGGCACGCCCTGCACGGGTTGCTGTCGTCGGTCGACTACCCGTCGCAATCCGGGACATCGGTACCGCGGGACTTCGTCGAGTTCCCGTCGCAGGTGAACGAGATGTGGGCGCTGCACCCGGACGTGCTGGCGAACTACGCCCGGCATCACGAGACCGGAGAGCCGATCCCGGCCGAGCTCGCCGATGCGGCGCGGGAGTCGGCGGGAGCCGAGTCCGCGCACGGCACCATCGAATACCTCGCCGCATCCTCACTGGACCTGGCCTGGCACCGGTTGTCGGTGGCGGAGGCCGAGGCGGTGGCCGACGTCGAGGCCTTCGAGGCGCAGGCGCTCACCGACGCGGGCCTGCACACCGAGCTGATCCCGCCGCGCTACCGGAGCTCGTACTTCAACCACATCTTCGGTGGCGGCTACTCCGCCGGCTACTACAGCTACATCTGGTCGGAGGTGCTCGACGCGGAGACCGAGCAATGGTTCCTTGCCGAGGGCGGGTTGCGTCGCGAGAACGGCCGCCGGTTCGCCGACGCCACTCTCTCCCGCGGCGACAGCGTGGATCCGCTTGTCGCACATGAGGGCCTGATCGGTCGCCGGCCGCGCATCGAACCGCTGCTGCGGCGCCGGGGGCTCGCGGCCTGATCGGGTTCCGGTCATGACGACGACGCGCACCCCGCGCCGGGACCTCTCGGCGTTCGCGGTGCTGAGCATCGTGACCGCGATCGTCGTGATCGGGCTCAAACTGATCGCGTGGCGGATCACCGGCTCGGTCGGTCTGCTCTCCGACGCGCTGGAGTCCACCGTCAACCTCGTTGCGGCGATCGGAGCGTTCGTCGCGCTGCGGGTGGCGGCGAAGCCGCCGGACCGGAGCCACAACTTCGGGCACACCAAGGCGGAATACCTCTCGGCGGTGTTCGAGGGGGTGATGATCGTCGTCGCGGCGGTCGTCATCGTCGCGACGGCCGTCGACCGCCTGCTCCACCCGGAGGAACTGGACGAAGTCGGCATGGGACTGGCGATCTCCGTGGGCGCGACGGTGGTCAACGCGGTCGTCGGCTGGGTGCTCATCCGCGCCGGTCGACGTCATCGGTCGCTGACCCTCGAAGCCGACGGCCGGCATCTCATGACCGACGTGTGGACGACGGCCGGCGTGGTGGTCGGTGTGTTCCTGGTCGCCGTGACCGGCTGGCTGCCGCTCGACCCGCTGATCGCCATCGCGGTGGCTGCCAACATCCTCGTCGTGGGCGGACGGTTGGTCTGGCGATCCGGTGCGGGACTGATGGACTCGGCGCTGCCCGACGACCTGCGCGCCGCGATCGACGCCGTCCTCGCGCGTCACCGCGCCGACCGGATCGACTTCCACGACGTCCGCACGCGGGAGGCCGGCCATGAACGGTTCGTCCAGTTGCACATGCTCGTCCCCGGTGACTGGTCGGTGCAGCGCGCGCACGACCTGGCCGAGACGATCGAGGACGAACTCCGCGCCACGGTCGACGATCTCACCGTGACCCTGCATGTCGAACCGATCAACGACCCACGCGCCTACGAGGACTGGCGGCTGGACTGAGCGCGTTTCGGCTCGTCGCGCTCAGTGATTCGCGGGCTGGAACGTGGCCTGATGGGCCGCCTCCTCGGCCCGGATCACGTGCATCACCGCGTTGATGAGGGCGAGGTGGGTGAACGCCTGCGGGAAGTTGCCGAGGTGCTGTCCGGTCTTGGCGTCGATCTCCTCGGCGTACAGCTTGAGCGGGCTCGAGTAGGACAGCAGTCGTTCACACAGCGTCTTCGCCCGCGGCAGTTCGCCGATCTCGACGAGGGCCGACACCAGCCAGAACGAGCAGATGGTGAACGTACCCTCTTCGCCGCTGAGGCCGTCGTCGGTCTCCTCGACCCGGTAGCGGAGCACCAGTTCGTTCTCGGTGAGTTCGTCGGCGATCGCGAGAACCGTTGCGCGCACCCGGGGGTCGTCCGGCGGCAGGAATCGCAGCAGCGGGACGAGTAGTAACGAGGCATCGAGCGCGTCGTCGCCGTAACGCTGGGTGAACACCCCGCGCTCGTTGACCCCGTGCGCCAGGACGTCGGCCCTGATCTCCTCCGCGATCGCCGCCCATTCGCGCGCGTGCGCCTGCTCGCCGTGCATCGTCGCGAGGCGTGACCCGCGGTCGAGCGCGACCCAGCACATCACCTTCGACGACGTGAAATGCTGCGGCTCCCCACGCACCTCCCAGATGCCGCGGTCGGGGTCCTTCCAGTGCTTGATCGCTTCTTCGACCTGGGCCTTCAACACGGGCCACAGCGTCTCCGGCACCGCTTCGTGCGATTTGATGTTGAGGTACACCGAGTCGAGCATCGTGCCCCAGATGTCGTGCTGTGCCTGGTTGTACGCGCCGTTGCCGATACGGACCGGCCGGGCGCCGTCGTAGCCCGAGAGATGGGTCAGCTCTTCCTCTTCCAGGGTGCGCTCGCCGCCGACGCCGTACATCACCTGCAACGGATGACGTTCCCCGTTGGTGATCCCCGAGACATCGGCGATGAAGGAGAAGAAGTCGTCGGCCTCCCGGTCGAGACCGAGCGTGTACAGACCCCACAGGGCGAAGGTCGAGTCACGTACCCACGCATATCGGTAGTCCCAGTTGCGTTCGCCCTGAGGCGTTTCCGGCAGCGACGTGGTCGCGGCGGCGAGCAGCGCACCGGTCGGGGAGTAGGTGAGTCCCTTCAGCGTGAGGGCCGAACGCTGCAGATGTGAGCGCCACGGATGATCGGGGAAGCTGCCGATGTTGATCCATTGCCGCCACGACTCGCTTGTCGCCCACATCTTCTGGGCGGCTTCCTCGAAGTTCTGCGGCGCCGGCTGCCGGGACCAGCTGAGTGCGACGAAGCGGTTGTCGCCTTCGACGAGCCGGGTACGCGCCCGCGCTTCGCGACCCTCCAGACCCAGCCGGAGGTCCGTGGTGAGTTTCAGGGTGGGCGTGTCGGCATCGGTGTCCTTGGCGGTCGCGATCGCCTCGCCGTAGGCCGGTCCCGAGTACTCCCACTTCGTCGTCCCGCGGTGGTAGTCGAAGGCGGGTTCGCAACTCATGTGCAGTTCGACGGTGCCGGACACGCAGCGCACGGTGCGCAGCAGGATGTGCTCGGCGTCCCAGTCGGTGGGCGTCCGGCGGTGCGTCTTCGAGCGACGTTCGTTGTCGTGCCACGGACCCATGACCAGTGCGTCACGGACGATGATCCAACCGGTGTCGGTCTGCCAGGTGGTCTCGACCATCAGGCTGCCGGGCAGGTAGCGCCGATCCACCGGGACGTTCACGCCGTAGGGCGCCAGTCGGAAGTGGCCGGCACTACGGTCGAGGATGGCGCCGAAGACGCTCGGGGAATCGGGCCGGGGTATGCACATCCACTCGACGGAGCCGTTGCGCGCGATGAGACAGTTGGTCTCGGTGTCAGACAGGAACGCGTAGTCGCCGATCGGCGGGAAGGCGCTCGTGTGCGACGGTGCCGGGGGAGCCGCCGGGGAGACGTCGGCGTCGGCCGCGGTCCCGGATGCCCGCGGCGGCACGGTCGGCAGGGACGTTACGGTGGAGTCATCTGCGACAGACATGAGTTCCATCATTGCGACGGGTTCTCGCCGACGCCACTCGGCTCCCGTGAGCGAGACAGTGGCGGTGATCACGGACTCGGAGCGACGCAGATGCCGCGGACGGGTGTACGGCTCCCCGCGGGAACGGATGCACGGATGACGGGGTGATGAGGTGTCGGCGTTCTTCGACTGGTGGGACAGCGTGGAGGAGTGGCTCACGGGCCTGTCCTTCGTGCCCCAGTTGCTGGTGACCGTCGCCGTCGTGATCCCGGTGGCGATCCTCATCGCCTACGTGCTCAGTCTGCTGGTCGACGCCGCCGCCACGCTGGTCGACCGACGCCGCTTCGCCGACGACGACGGGACCGGATTATGAAGAAGATACTGCGTTCGCCGGTCACCTTCGCGCTGCTCGCGCTGCTGGTCCTGGTCATCATCGCCTGGCTTGTCACGGGCTGAGCGTCCCGAGCTGGTCGTCGCCGGTTGATCGGTGGTTCGGCGACCCTTCGTGACGGCCCTCCGCAGGCTCCGGGCCTCCTCAGGGAGCGGGTGGTGTTCCGGCCCTCCGCAGGCTCCGGGCCTCCTCAGGGAGCGGGTGGTGTTCCGGCCCTCCGCAGGCTCCGGGCCTCCTCAGGGAGCGGGTGGTGTTCCGGCCCTCCGCAAGCTCTGGGCGCTCCTCAGGGAGCAATGGCTATGTCGTTCTTTCGGATCAGGGAGCGGGAGCAGCGGACGGCTCAGTGTCCGGCGGGCACCACTCGTTGATCCGCCGCCGTGCGGTAGAGCGACCCGATCGCCTCGATGACGTCCGGATGGGTGCCGAGGGGACCGGCGACGAGGGTGTCGTCGACCAGGGCGTCGAGAACCGACTCGACCCGCTCGGTGAGCAGTCCGGCCGACAGGAAGTACGGACTCACCGCGATACGTCGGGCACCGCCGGCGCGGAGTCGGCGCACGGCCGAGACGACGGCGCGATTGTGCGGCCCCAGCTTGGTCGCGAAGACCACCTCGACCGGCCGGTGGAGCCGTGTCGAGAGTTCGATCGCCCGTAGGCGCACCGAACGATCGGCGGCCGGGTCGGAGGACCCGACCGCGGACAGGATCACACCGTCGTGCGGGCCCAGGCCGGCCTCGATCAGACGGTCCGCCAGTGCCCCGGCCAACGACCGGGTCCCCATGACGTCGGTCTGCCGGGCGGTCGGTCGTCGCGACGCGATGATCGACGGTAGGTCGATCTTGTGGTGGTACCCCGCCGACAGCAGCATCGGTACGACGACGGGACCGTGGTGCGGCGAATCCGACCCGCCCAGCTGTCCGAGAACGTCGCCCACGAGTGGCTCGTCGAGGTCGAGATAGGAGAGCACCACCTCGACACCGGGCAGGCTCGACGCGACGGCGTTCCGCACACGGCGCGCGGTCGCGCCGAAGCGCGGATCGCGACTGCCGTGTGCGGCGAGGACGAGAGTCGGTGTCACACCAACTCTTTGAGATGGAGCGGCGCCAAGGCGTCGCCCACGAGGCCTGCGGCCAGCGTGTTCCCGCCCTGCGGGTCGATGAGCAGGAAGCTGCCCGACTCCCGGTTGACCTGGTAGTCGTCGGCCGGGATCGGCTCGGCGGTCTGCACCGAGATCCGCACGATCTGGTTGAGCTCCACCGACTCCGGAGCCTCCATCAGGGCGAGGTTCTGCTCGTCGAACAGCGCGTCGAGGGCGCCGACGATCGCCTGGGTGGTCTTGGTGCCGTGCTTGAGGAGCAGGCGAGCGCCCGGGCGCAGGGGCTTCTCGGCGAGCCAGCAGACCGTTGCGCTGAACTGCTGCAACGGTTCCGGGGCGTCAGCGGCGGCGGCGATGAGGTCACCGCGCGAGATGTCGACGTCGTCTGCCAGCAGGATCGTGACACTGCGTCCGGTGTGCGCGGTGGGCAATTCGTCGTCGGCGGTGTCGATCTGGCTGACGGTGGTCCGCTGCCCCGACGGCAGGACGACCACCTCGTCGCCGACGGAGACCCGGCCGGCGGCGATCTGACCCGCGTAACCGCGGTAGTCGGGGTGTTCCGGCGTGCGGGGACGGATGACGTACTGGACCGGGAATCGCAGGCCGACGTCGTTGCGCTCCACCAGATTGGGCACGGTCTCGAGATGCTCGATGAGTGTGGGCCCGTCGTAGAAGGAGGTCGTCTCCGAGCGGTGGGCCACGTTGTCGCCGTGCAGCGCCGACACCGGGATCGCGGTGACCTGCTCGTCGGACCAGCCCAGCGATCGGGTGAGTTCGGCGAATTCAGCGGAGATCTCGGCGAACACCGACGCCTGATCGGTGACGAGGTCGATCTTGTTGACCGCGAGCACCAGCTGGGGCACGCCGAGCAGGGCCATCACCGCGGCATGGCGGCGGGTCTGGGCGACGACGCCGGTGCGGGCGTCGACGAGCAGGATCACCAGCTGCGCGGTCGACGCACCCGACACCGTGTTGCGGGTGTACTGGACGTGCCCGGGGGTGTCGGCGAGCACGAACGAGCGCGCGGGAGTGGCGAAGTAGCGGTAGGCGACATCGATGGTGATGCCCTGTTCGCGCTCGGCCCGCAGCCCGTCGACGAGCAGCGACAGGTCCGGGGTGTCGAGACCGCGGTCCACCGACGCCTTCGTGACCGCGTCGATCTGGTCGGCCAGAACGGATTTCGTGTCGTACAGCAGGCGGCCCACGAGCGTGGACTTACCGTCGTCGACACTGCCCGCGGTCGCGATGCGGAGGAGATCAGGAGCGTGCTTCATCAGAAATATCCTTCGCGCTTACGGTCTTCCATGGCGGCCTCGGAGACCCGGTCGTCGCCACGGGTGGCGCCACGCTCGGTCAGCCGCGACGCGGCGACCTCGGCGAGTACGGCCTCGTTGTCCGTGGCGTCGGAGAGGACCGCGCCGGTCGAGGAGCCGTCGCCGACGGTGCGGTAGCGCACCGAGAGGCGCTGCACCTCTTCGCCTTCGCGGGGACCGCCCCAGACTCCCGAGGTCATCCACATGCCGTCGCGCTGGTAGACCTCGCGCTCGTGGGCGTAGTAGATCGACGGGAGGAGCACCTGCTCGCGAGCGATGTAGCGCCAGATGTCGAGCTCGGTCCAGTTCGACAGCGGGAACACCCGCACGTGCTCGCCCGGGGCGTGGCGGCCGTTGTAGAGGTTCCACAGCTCGGGGCGCTGTCGCTTCGGGTCCCACTGGCCGAAGGCGTTGCGCAGCGAGAAGATCCGCTCCTTGGCGCGCGACCGCTCCTCGTCGCGGCGACCGCCGCCGAACACCGCGTCGAAACGGTTCTCGGTGATCGCGTCGAGCAGGGGGATGGTCTGCAGCGGGTTGCGGACTCCGTCGGGGCGCTCGGTGAGCCGACCGTCGGCGAGGTAGTCCTCCACCTTGGCCACATGCAGCCGCAGGTTGTGCCGTTCCACGACCTGGTCACGGAACTCGAGGACCTCGGGCAGGTTGTGCCCGGTGTCGACGTGCAGCAGCGAGAAGGGCAGTGGCGCAGGCCAGAACGCCTTGAGCGCGACGTGCAAAAGCACGGTGGAGTCCTTGCCGCCGGAGAACAGGATCACCGGCCGCTCGAACTCGCCCGCGACCTCGCGGAAGATGTGGATCGCCTCGGACTCCAGGGCGTCGAGTGTGGTGAACTCGTCGGCCTCCGCGGCGGCGCCGCTCGTCTGGGCAGCGGCGACGCCGGGCGTCGCCGGAACGGACGGTGTTTCGGTCACGGTCATGCGTGCAGCCCACATTCTGTCTTGGCGCGACCGGCCCAGCGGCCGCTGCGCGGATCGGATCCGGGTTCGGGTTTGGCGGTGCACGGTGCGCACCCGATGGAGGGGTATCCCTCGTCGACGAGCGGATTCACCAGCACGCCGTTGGTGTCGATGTAGTCCTGCATCGTCTCGTCGGACCAGGCCGCGATCGGATTGATCTTGACCAGTCCGAAGCCCTCGTCGAAGGAGATGAGCGGGGCGTTGGCCCGAGTCGGTGCCTCCACACGACGGATGCCCGTGATCCACGCGTCGTACCCGGCGAGTCCGGCCTTGAGCGGCACGACCTTGCGCAGGCGGCAGCATTCGCCCGGGTCGCGCGCGAAGAGGTTGCGCCCCAACAGCTCGTCCTGCTCGGCGACGCTCTGCTCGGGGGTCAGGTTCACCATCTCCACGCCCGGTCGAGCGAAGCGAGGGGCAGAATGGTTATAGACCTGCTCGACGGCGTCGCGGGTGCCGATGGTCTCGGCGAAGTGGTACCCGGTGTCGAGGAAGAGCACCTTGACGGGGTCGCCGTCGAGGAGCTCACGGTCGATGTTCTTCACCGCGAGGTCGACCAGGGCCGCGTCCTGCATGTTCGACGCGACGACGAAGTTGGTGCCGAAGGTCTGCGCGGTCCAGCGGATCAATTCCTCCGGGGTGGCGTCGGAACCGAGGTCTGCAGCACCCTTCTCGGCGATGTCCCGCAGCTGGTCCTCGCTGAAGCGCCGGCCCGTACGGGTGGTGGTCTCGATGGTCATCGCAGCGCCTCCTCATCGGCACGAACGGCCCACTGCGCGAACCGTTCACCCTCTTCGCGTTGGTCGACGAAGTTGCGGACCACGCGCTCGATGTAGTCACCCAGTTCGGTGCCCAGCACCTTGTGCTGGCGCAACTTGCGACCGAAACCCGAGTCCAGGCCCAGGCTGCCGCCGAGGTGGACCTGGAAGCCGTCGGTCTGGTTGCCGTCGGCGTCCTCGACGAGCTGTCCCTTGAAGCCGATGTCGGCGATCTGCGACCGTCCGCACGAGTTGGGGCAGCCGTTGATGTTCACCGTGATCGGCACGTCGAGCTGCGCGTTGATGTCGGCCAGCCGCTCGTCCAGTTCCGGGGCGAGGACCTGCGAGCGCTTGCGGGTCTCGGTGAACGACAGCTTGCAGAATTCGATGCCGCTGCACGCCAGCAGGTTCCGGCGCCACCGCGTGGGCCGGCCGTGCAGGCCGAGCGGCTTGAGCTCGTCGATCAGCCACTCGACCTTGTCGTCGGGGACGTCGAGGACGATCAGCTTCTGGTACGGGGTGAAGCGCACACGGTCGGAACCGGCCTCGGCGACCGCGTCGGCGGTCTTGGTCAGGATCGTGCCCGAGACGCGACCGGCGATGGGGGAGAAGCCGATCGCGTTGAGCCCGTTGCTCAGCTTCTGCACACCGATGTGGTCGATCGGGCGCTCGGGCTTCTCCGGCGCCGGGCCGTCGATCAGCTTGCGACCCAGGTACTCGTCCTCGAGCACCTGGCGGAACTTCTCGATGCCCCAGTCCTTGACGAGGAACTTCAGCCGCGCCTTGGCGCGCAGACGCCGGTACCCGTAGTCGCGGAAGATCGAGACCACGGCCTCCCAGACGTCGGGCACTTCGTCGAGCGGCACCCAGGCGCCGACGCGCTGGGCGAGCATCGGGTTGGTGGACAGTCCGCCGCCGACCCAGAGGTCGAGTCCGGGGCCGTGCTCGGGATGCACGACGCCGACGAACGCGACGTCGTTGATCTCGTGGACCACGTCCTGCTGGCCCGAGATCGCGGTCTTGAACTTGCGCGGCAGGTTCGAGTACTTCGGGTCGCCGATGTAGCGGCGCACGATCTCGTCGATGGCCGGGGTGGGGTCGAGGACCTCGTCGAGGGACTCGCCTGCGAGCGGCGAACCCAGCACGACGCGGGGGCAGTCGCCGCAGGCCTCGGTGGTCTGCAGCCCCACGCCCTCGAGGCGCTCCCAGATGGTCGGGACGTCTTCGATGCGGATCCAGTGGTACTGGACGTTCTCCCGGTCGGAGAGGTCGGCGGTGTCGCGGGCGAACTCGGTGGAGATCTCACCGAGGGTGCGCAGCTGAGCGACGTTGAGCGCACCGCCGTCGCAGCGCACCCGCATCATGAAGTGGCTGTCTTCGAGGATGTCGATGTTCTCGTCGCCGGTCCAGGTGCCGTCGTAACCCTCGGCGCGCTGGGTGTAGAGACCCCACCAGCGCATCCGGCCGCGCAGGTCCTGTCTGTCGATCGAGTCGAAACCCTGCTTGGAATAGATGTTCTCGATGCGCGCACGCACGTTGAGCGGGTTGTCGTCCTTCTTGACCTGCTCGTTCGGGTTCAGCGGCTCGCGATAACCGAGCTTCCACTGACCCTCGGCGCGGCGCTTGGTCGGACGGGCCTTGCGGGCCGGGCGCGCGGGCTTCGCGGCGGCCGGCTCTGCAGCGGCAGCGTCGTTCGGTGCACCCGGACCGGAAGCGGCGGGGGCGTCGGTGGTGGACGTCATGAACTCTCCTGTGCCGGCGCACAGGGCCGGCGTTCGTTGCACGAGTTACGGGCTGAAACGTGCCGGCATCCCCAGGGAATCGGGGACAAATCGGGGCCGAGACGTCGCTAGATGCGACAGAAAGCGCTGTTGACGCGCTTGAGATCAATGTGGCGGCGAGCTGCGAGCCACACCCCGGGGAAAATCACGCGGTCCATAGTGCCACGCTCCCTATCGGCTCGTCTACTTGGGGTTATTTTCCATCATGATGATGGAAACCAGGCCGGCCTCGACGCCTGCCTGCGCCGCACAACGCCGTCGAGTACTGCGCTGTTCCCGATCTGGGCGACGATTTCCTTCCACGTCGCCGCGATCGGCATCATGGAACGGTGAACGTCGACACCACCACCATCGCAGCCGACCTGGTTGCCGCTGCGTGCCGCGAGGTCGACACGGACGTACCACTCGCGCTGTACCTGCACGTCCCGTTCTGCGCGACCCGGTGTGGGTACTGCGACTTCAACACCTATACGGCGGGCGAACTCGGTTCGTCGTCGTCGCCGGAATCGTGGCAGCACGCGGTCGCCCGCGAACTCGAGGCGGCGTCGCGGATGCTGGCCCCCGGCCGGCCGGTCTCGACGATCTTCGTCGGCGGGGGCACCCCGTCGCTGCTCGGCGGCGACGGTCTCACACGACTCCTCGACGCCGTCCGGGTCCACTTCGACCTGTCCGACGACGTCGAGATCACCACCGAGTCGAATCCGGAGTCGACCTCGCCGGAGTTCTTCGACGACCTCCGCTCCGCCGGTTTCACCCGCATCTCGCTCGGCATGCAGTCGGCCGCCGCACACGTGCTCCGGCTGCTCGATCGCACGCACACCCCGGGTCGGGCGGTTGCGGCCGCCAGGGAGGCACGAGCGGCCGGGTTCGACCACGTCAACCTCGACCTGATCTACGGCACGCCCGGCGAGACCGACGCCGACCTGCACGCCACCGTTGATGCGGTGCTCGACGCCGGGGTCGACCATGTGTCGGCCTACGCGCTGATCGTCGAGGACGGCACCGCGCTCGCCCGCCGCATCCGGCGCGGGGAGATGCCAGCACCCGACGACGACGTCCTCGCCGACCGCTATCAGATCCTCGACCGTCGTCTGCGTGCGGACGGACTCGACTGGTACGAGGTGTCGAACTGGGCGCGCGGCGAGAAGTCGGTGTGTCGTCACAACATCGCCTACTGGCACAGCAACGACTGGTGGGGCATCGGTCCGGGGGCGCATTCCCACGTCGCCGGCGTGCGCTGGCTGAACGCCAAACATCCTGCGCGCTATGCGAAGTCGCTGGCGGACGGGGTCTTGCCGATCGCTTCGGCAGAACAGCTGACCCCCGAGGACCGGCACCTCGAGGCCGTCATGCTGACCACCCGGTGCCGCAGCGGACTGCCGCGCGACCTCCTCGACGACGCCGAGACCGCGCATGCCGAACAGCTCCGGGCCGCCGGACTGCTCACCGCGGCCGACGACGCCTACGTGCTCACCGACGCGGGTCGGTTGCTGGCCGACGGCGTGATCCGCCGCGTGCTCTGGGGCTGACGCGGGGCCGGTTGTCGGCCTACCAGCTCTGATCGGGGCGAGGCGGACTCGTCCAGCCCGTCGATCGCGCACCGCGCCGATGCGCACCGGGGCCGTCGGGCGTGGTCGGGGGCCGGCGCGCCGGGATCTCGGCGGTGTCTTCGAGTTGCTCGTCGAGGGGTTTGGCCGCGTCGGACAGGTCCAGGGCGTCGAGGTCGAGGGTGCGGGCGTGGATGATGTGGCGGTTGCGCAATGCCGACCGGACGGCGCGATGCAGGCCGTCCTCCAGATAGAGCTCGCCCTCCCACCGCACGACGTGGGCGAACAGGTCGCCGTAGAAGGTGGAGTCCTCGCTGAGGAGCTTGTCCAAGGCGAGGACCTTGGTGATCGGCGTCAGCTGGTCGAGCCGGAGTTGCCGCGGCGGGATCTTGGCCCAGCCACGCGTCGACAGCCCGTGGTCGGGATAGGGCTTGCCCTCCCGCACCCCCTTGAAGATCATGCGAACTCCTCCGACGCCCGTGCCTCGACGATTGCTGATCTGCGACGACGCGTCGACGGTCAGTGCGCGACACCACGCCGTGGCACGGTGATCGCGATCCCATTTCGTACTATGGAACGCACCCAACTGTATGGCAGGGACCCGAGTCAGGAGGTGTGCCGCGTGTCTACCACCGATGATCGTCGCTTCGAGATCTTGCGTGCGATCGTGACCGACTACGTCGACACGCAGGAACCGATCGGTTCGAAGGCGCTCGTGGAGCGACACCAGCTGGGGGTGTCGAGTGCCACCGTCCGCAACGACATGGCGGTCCTGGAGGCAGAGGGATACATCACCCAGCCGCACACCAGCTCCGGCCGGGTGCCCACCGACAAGGGCTACCGGATGTTCGTCGATCGGATCAGCGAGATCAAGCCGCTGTCGGCCGCCGAGCGCCGGGCGATCCTCTCGGTGCTCGACTCCGGCGTCGACCTCGACGACGTGCTCCGGCGCTCGGTGCGGCTCCTTGCCCAGCTGACGAGACAGGTCGCGGTCATCCAGTACCCGGTCTTGTCGGCGGCGACCGTGCGTCACCTCGAGGTCGTCACCCTGTCTCCGTCGCGCCTGCTGCTGGTCGTCATCGTCGACAACGGCCGGGTCGAACAGCGCATGGTGGCGCTGAGCGAAGACCACGATGAGGACGAGATCGCCCGGTTGCGCGATCTGTTCTCGGCCGCACTGCACGGCAAACGCCTCGAAGCCGCGTCGGCCGCGGTGGCCGAGCTCGCCAATTCCGCGCCTGAGGATCTGCGCGGAGCGGTCCTCAACATCGCCACCGTGCTGGTGGAGACCCTCGTCGAACGCGGTGACGACCGGCTGGTGCTCGGCGGCACGTCGAACCTCGCGCGGTCGGCGGCCGACTTCACCCCCGTCGTCGGCGGGATGGACACCGTTCTCGAGGCGCTCGAGGAGCAGGTGGTGGTGCTCAAGATCTTGGCGACAACCCAGGACATGGGCCAGGTCACGGTGCAGATCGGCGAGGAGACCCGGACCGAGAACCTGCGTGGCACCTCGGTCGTGTCGACAGGGTACGGTGCTTCGGGAACCGTGTTCGGCGGCGTCGGTGTGCTCGGCCCCACACGGATGGACTATCCGGGAACCATCGCCTCGGTGGCGGCCGTTGCCAAGTACATCGGCGAGGTGCTCGCCGAACGATGATCGCTGTTTTTCCATGATCGCTGTCGGGCATACCGCAGCGTCGACGGCGGCCGCTCGCGACACCGAGCCGGGACGACGACGGGGACGGCCGGTCCACCCGCGCGTCGCGCGATCGTGAGAGCACCCGCCGCCAGGCACCAACTGAGACCGAAGGATCACTACAACCGTGGCACGTGACTACTACGCAATCCTGGGAGTGGCGAAGGGCGCCAGTGATCAGGAGCTCAAGCGCGCCTACCGCAAGAAGGCGCGGGAGCTGCACCCCGACGTCAACCCGGGCAACGAAGACGAGTTCAAAGAGGTCAGCACCGCCTACGAGGTGCTGACCGATCCGGAGAAGCGTCGCATCGTCGACGCCGGCGGTGATCCGCTGGCCGGCGCCGGTGCGGGCGGCTTCGGCGGTTTCGGTGGCGGCGGCGGGGGATTCGGCGACGTCTTCGAGGCGTTCTTCGGCAACGGCGGTGCCTTCGGCGGCGGTGGCGGGGGCTTCGGCTCGGGCCGCGGACCCAAGTCCCGTGTCCAGCCGGGTGAGCCGGCACTGGTGAACGTGACCCTGGATCTCGCCGAGTGCGCCAAGGGTGTCGCCAAAGAGATCACCGTCGACACCGCGATCCTCTGCGACGTGTGTACCGGCTCGGGAACCAACGGCGACAGCAAGCCGGTCACCTGCGACATCTGCAAGGGCGCCGGGGAGATCCAGTCGGTGCAGCGTTCCTTCCTCGGGCAGGTCATGACCGTGCGCGAGTGCCCGACCTGCCACGGCGTCGGCGAGGTCATCCCCGACCCCTGCCACAAGTGCGGCGGCGACGGACGCTACCGCTCGCGGCGCACGATGACCGTGCGCATCCCCGCCGGGATCGAGAACGGCATGCGTGTCCGCCTCACCGGGCAGGGTGAGGTGGGTCTCGGCGGCGGCCCGGCCGGCGATTTGTACGTCGAGGTCGCCGAACGGCCGCACGAGGTGTTCCTGCGCGACAAGGACGACCTGCACTGCACCGTCAAGGTCCCGATGGCCGACGCCGCGCTCGGTGCCGAGTTCGAGGTGGAGACGATTCTCGGCGATCCGGTCACCGTGACGGTCGCGCCCGGCACGCAGCCGGGCCAGATCGTGAAGCTGCGCGGGCAGGGCATGCCGCACGTCAGTTCCGGTGTGCGCGGCACCATGCACGTCCACCTCGACGTCGTCGTACCGACCAGACTCGATGCGGCGCAGACCGAAGCACTGAAGAAGTACCGCAAGATCGCCGCCGACGAGATCGAGGTCGTCAACACCTCGGCGGCCGCGGCGCCCGGCGGCCTCTTCTCGCGGCTGCGCAACGCGTTCGCCGGGAAATAGGCACCTGGTGTCCGCGGCGGCGATCTCCGAGTGGATGTGCGCGTTCGGGACGGCGGGTACGCGGTGAGTCCACCGCTGTTCTGGGCGGACTCCGTGCCCGCGCCCGGCGCTGACCTGATCCTGAGCGGCGCCGAGGGTCGTCACGCGGTCACCGTCGCCCGGCTGGGCGTCGGCGAACGGATCCTCGTCGGCGACGGCGCCGGCTCGGTCGGCGGTTGCGAGATCCGGGAGATCACCGCCAAGGACACACTGGTGGCGACCGTCCACGACCTCGCGTTCGAGGCTCGCCCGACCCCGCAGGTGACCGTGGTGCAGGCGCTCCCGAAGTCGGAGCGGTCCGAGCTCGCGGTCGACCTCGCCACCGAGGCCGGCGCCGACGTCATCGTGCCGTGGCAGGCGCTGCGGTGCGTGTCGCGGTGGACGGGCAAGGCGGACAAGGGCGTGGCCAAATGGCGGGCCGCGGCCTCGGCAGCTGCCAAACAGAGCCGTCGACCATGGATTCCGGAGATCACCGACCTCGCGACCACCATCGACGTCCGGGCCCGCTGCGCGGACGCCGTGGCGCGGGGAGGGGTCGTCGCCGTCCTGCACGAGGAAGCCGCGCAACCCCTGGCCCGGCTACCCCTCGCCGACGCCACCGAGATCCTGCTCGTGGTCGGGCCCGAGGGCGGACTCGACGCCGGCGAGGTCGCCGACCTGACCGCGCTCGGTGCGAACTCGGTCGTGCTCGGCCCCGAGGTGTTGCGTACGTCGACGGCCGCCGCGGTGGCCCTCGGCGCGATCGGGGTGCTCACCCGCCGGTGGGCCCGATGAGTGTCGTCGGACGCCGTTCGGTGCGTCGGACCAAGATCGAATACGGCTCTGCGCCTTCCCAATTCGGGCACCTGTACGTGCCTTCCGAGGGGCTCGACGCCGCGACGCCGACGCGGCTCGTGGTGCTTGTCCACGGCGGGTCCTGGTCTGTCGAGTTCGGGTCGACGACCCAGACCGCGATCGCCCGGATGCTCGCCGAACGCGGGGCGGCGGTGTGGAACATCGAGTACCGCCGGGTGGGTGAAGAGGGCGGCGGGTGGCCGAATACCGGCCGGGATGTCCTCGACGCGCTCGGTGCCCTGGACGGTCCCGTCCGCGACCTGCTCCCGCCCGGCGCTGTCGACTTCGCCTCGACCGCGGTCGTCGGGCATTCCGCGGGTGGTCAGCTCGCGGTCTGGGCCGTCGGTCAGCTCGGAGCCCGGACCGCCACGGCCACCATCACCACCGTGATCGCCCAGGCGGCCGTGCTCGACACCGTCGGCGCAGCGGACCGGGAGTCGGTGCGGGCGTTCATGGGTCGGCCGTTCAGCGAGTCGCCGCGCCGCTACTCCGACGCCTCACCACTGCTGGCGCCGGTGGTCGACGCCCACGTCGTCGCGATCCACGGCGACGCCGATGACCTGATCCCGGTCGAGTCCAGCCGCCGGTACGTCGACGCCGCGATCGCACGCGGACAGTCCGCCGAACTCATCGTCGTCCCCGGTGAGGGGCACGAGGCCTTCGTCGATCCGCGCAGCGTCGGCACGCGACAGACGATCCGCGTGCTCGGGATCTGACGGAAATATTGCCTGCTGATCGGCTGTTGCACCGCGATACACTGACCACACCCCTGCCGCCGCGACCGCGTCGGCCGGGGGCGCCGCATCCAGAACCGAACATCCATCCGGACCAGAACACCAGGAGTGATTTCATACGTGAGTGACGACAACCCCGACCAGAGCGGGCAATCCAGCCGTACGCAGCCGCGCCGGTCTGGGGTCACATCCACTGTCGAAGTCTCTCCCGGAGTCGTGTTCGGGCTGCTCGGCGCGAGTGACGTCAACCTGCGTACCCTCGAGCAGCTCCTGCCCGCCGACATCCACGTCCGCGGCAACCAGGTGACATTGACCGGTGAACCCGCCGAGGTAGCCGCGTCCGAGCGCGTCATCGCCGAACTCGTCGACCTCGTCGGGCGCGGAACCCCGCTGACACCAGATCTCGTCCGGCACAGCGTCTCGATGCTGTCCGATGGCACCGAGGAATCGCCCGCCGATGTGCTGTCACTGGACATCCTGTCGCGCCGCGGCAAGACGATTCGGCCCAAGACACTCAACCAGAAGCACTATGTCGACGCGATCGACGAGCACACCATCGTGTTCGGTCTGGGCCCGGCCGGCACCGGCAAGACCTATCTGGCGATGGCCAAGGCCGTGCAGGCGCTGCAGTCGAAGTCGGTCAACCGCATCATCCTGACGCGGCCGGCGGTCGAGGCCGGCGAACGTCTCGGCTTCCTGCCGGGCACGCTGAGCGAGAAGATCGACCCGTACCTGCGCCCGCTGTACGACGCGCTGCACGACATGATGGACCCCGACGCGATCCCGAAGCTGATGGCGGCCGGGGTCATCGAGGTCGCGCCGCTGGCCTATATGCGCGGCCGCACCCTGAACGACGCGTTCATCATCCTCGACGAGGCGCAGAACACCACGAGCGAGCAGATGAAGATGTTCCTCACGCGCCTCGGTTTCGGTTCCAAGGTCGTCGTGACCGGTGACGTCACCCAGGTGGACCTGCCCGGCGGCGCCCGCAGCGGTCTCCTCGCCGCGTCGGAGATCCTCGAGGGCATCGACGACATCCACTTCGCCCGCCTCACCAGCCAGGACGTGGTCCGGCACCGCCTGGTCGCCGACATCGTCGACGCCTACGGGCGGGCCGAGGAGGCACAGCGGGGTCTGCCCAACACGGCCATCGGCGGCAATCGCGCCGCACGCCGGGCGGCGGCGCAGGGTCGTCGCTCATGAGCATCGAACTGGCCAACGAATCCGGGGTCGAGGTCCCGGCCGAGTTGATCATCGACGCCGCGCGTTTCGCGGTCACCGCGATGGACGTGAACCCGGCCGCATTGCTGTCGGTGCTGTGTGTCGACGAGGACACCATGGCCGACATGCACGTCCAGTGGATGGACCTGCCGGGCCCGACCGATGTCATGAGTTTCCCGATGGACGAACTGGTGCCCGGCGGCCGGCCGGATGCGACCGACCCGGGCCCGGCGATTCTCGGGGACATCGTGCTGTGCCCGGACTTCGCCCGGAAACAGGCGCGCGAGGCCAAGCGGTCCTTCGAGCACGAGCTCGCCATGCTGACCATCCACGGAGTGCTCCACCTCCTCGGCTACGACCATGCCGAGCCGGAGGAGGAGCGCGAGATGTTCGGACTGCAGAACCGCATCCTCGACGCGTTCTACGCCGACCGTCACCGTCGCGCCCAGGAGCAACGACAGACCGACCGCGATTCCCGGCTGCTGTCCAACATCGGGTTCACCGGAGCCGAGGGAGATTCACCGACCCCCGGTGCCCAGTCGGTGCCCGAGCAGTCGCGGTCCGAGGAGGACCGAGGGTGACCTCCGACTACTGGTTCATCGTGGCGGCAGTTGTGTTGATCGTGGTGGGCGGCGTCTTCGCGGCCGTCGACACCGCGGTGTCGACGGTGTCGAACGCCCGGGTCGACGACATGGTCCGGGAAGGGCGGGCCGGTGCGCGCCGCCTGGCGGGCATCCTCGAGGCGCGTGCGACCTATGTCGGCCTCGTGGTGCTGCTCCGAGTCGTGTGCGAGGCCGCGGCGGTCGCGCTCGTCGCGGTCGCCGCGACGCAGCTGATCGGCGTCGGCGGGGGACTGGCGGTGGCCATCGCCGCCATGACGGTCGTCTCGTACGTCGCCGTCGGCGTCGGCCCCCGCACCCTCGGCCGGCAGCACGCGTACACGATCGCGCTGTCGTCGTCGTACCTGTTGTTCGCGCTCGGCGTGCTGCTCAAACCGCTGACCCGGCTGTTGATCCTGATCGGCAACGCCCTCACCCCGGGTCGCGGGTTCCGCAACGGTCCGTTCGCCACCGAGGTCGAGTTGCGCGAGGTCGTCGACCTCGCCGAGGCCTCGGGCGTCGTCGCGGCCGACGAGCGCCGGATGATCCAGTCGGTCTTCGACCTCGGCGACACCAGTGCCCGCGAGGTGATGGTCCCGCGCCCGGAGATGGTGTGGATCGAGGCCGACAAGACCGCGCTGCAGGCCACGAGTCTCGCGACGCGGTCCGGACATTCGCGGATCCCGGTGATCGGGGAGAACACCGACGACGTCCTGGGCATCGTGTACCTCAAGGATCTGGTGGCGCGCACGGTCGCCCAGCGGATCGATCCCACGACCCTCCGCGTGGTCGACGTGATGCGCGAGGCCGAGTTCATCCCCGACTCCAAGCCACTGGACCGGGTCCTCGCCGACATGCAGCGAGAGCGCAACCACATGGCGATGCTCGTCGACGAGTACGGCGGCATCGCCGGGCTGGTGACCATCGAGGACGTGCTGGAGGAGATCGTCGGCGAGATCACCGACGAGTACGACATCGACGAGCTCGCACCGGTCGAAGACCTGGGCGACGGGTCGTACCGGGTGTCGGCACGACTGCCGGTGGAGGATCTCGGCGAGCTGTTCGGCGTCGAGATCGCCGAGGAAGAGGTCGAGACGGTCGGCGGACTCGTCGGTCTGGAACTGGGGCGGGTGCCACTGCCCGGCGCCCGGGTGGAGTCGCACGGGCTGCAGCTGGTGGCCGAGGGTGGGCCCAATCGCCAAGGGCGCCAACGCATCATCACGGTGCTGGTCACCCGGGTCCCCGACGTGGACGAGGATTCCCGACGCGACGAGCACGGCGGGCAGTCGAGTCGATCGCAGGGACGTGCCGAGCGCACCACGGGCAACGCCCACGACGACCAGGACACGGACACCGCCGGCCAGGAGCGCGCAGGCGAGTCGAGAGCAAGGATGAACCAGTGACCGAGACCCTCTCCGACGAGGATCGCAAGCTCGTGGTGCTCGCCCGAGGTGCGCTGGCGCGCGCCGAGTCGCCCTCGGGCGCGGCGGTCCGGGACGGCGACGGTCGCACCTACGCCGGGGCCGACGTGCGGACCCGCTCGCTGACCCTCACCGGACTCCAGGTCGCGGTGGCGTCGGCGATCTCGAGCGGCGCCCGCTCCTTCGAGGCGGCGGTCGTCGTCAACGGTGACGCCGGCGACCCGGGCCTGGACACCCTGCACGAGCTGAGCCCGGAGGCCTATGCGGTCCTCACCGACACCGCGGGTCGTCCTCAGCAGCGGCTGGGGCGCGCGGATGCCTGAGTTCCGTTCGGGCTTCGTCTGTTTCGTGGGCAGGCCCAACACCGGCAAATCCACGCTCACCAACGCCCTGGTCGGCGAGAAGATCGCGATCACCTCGAATCGTCCGCAGACCACCCGCCACACCATCCGCGGGATCGTCAACCGGCCCGACGCCCAGCTGATCCTCGTCGACACCCCGGGCCTGCACCGACCGCGCACCCTGCTGGGTCAGCGCCTGAACGACCTCGTCCGCGACACCTACTCCGAGGTCGACGTGATCGGAGTCTGCATACCGGCCGACGAGGCCATCGGTCCGGGTGACCGGTGGATCATCTCGCAGGTCCGCGAGATGGCGCCGCGCACGACGATCGTCGGGGTGGTCACCAAGATCGACCGGGTCGGGCCGGAGCAGGTGGCCAAACAGCTGCTCGCGCTGTCGGAGGTACTCGGGCCGGACTCGGAAGTGGTTCCGGTGTCGGCGAAGTCGGGCAAGCAGCTCGACGTGCTGTCCGACGTGCTCGTGAGCCTCATGGAGGAAGGCCCCGCGTTCTACCCGGACGGCGAACTCACCGACGAACCCGAACAGGTGCTGATGGCGGAGTTCATCCGCGAGGCCGCGCTCGAGGGGGTGCACGACGAGCTGCCGCACTCGCTGGCCGTCGTCATCGAAGAGGTCATCGATCGTGAGGACCGCGACCCCGACCTACCGCCGATGGTCGACGTCCACGCCGTGCTGTTCGTCGAACGCGACAGCCAGAAGGGCATCATCATCGGCCGCAAGGGCGCGCGTCTGAAGGAGGTCGGTACAGTTGCCCGCGCACAGATCGAGCGGCTGCTGGGCACCAAGGTGTACCTGGATCTGCACGTGAAGGTCGCCAAGGACTGGCAACGCGACCCCAAGCAGTTGCGTCGATTGGGTTTCTAGCAGCGTGTTCCTGACGGCCCGGCGCCGGCAGGGGCAGCCTGCGGGGAGGTACGCCGATGGGAACGCACGAATCGCCACAACAGCCGGGGGACGATTCCGGCCGCGGAGCGCATGAGGCGCCCGACACCGACCAGCCGACCGGTCGCACCATCGCCGGCGTCCTCGGATCGCCGCGTTTCTGGCTGGCACCGTTGGCTCTCGTCGCGGTGATGTTCTCGCTGATGGCCGCGCTGTACATGGCGGCGGTCGTCGACCCGCAGCGTCACCTTCACGACTTCCCCGTCGCCCTGGTGCAGGAGGACGCGGGTGGTGAGGTGCAGAACGCAGACGGACAGTCCACGCCGCAGAACTTCGGCGACCAGGTCGCCGAGGGCATCATCTCCTCGGCGGCGCAGAATGGGATCGTCGTGACCCGCACCGACCGCTCGACCGCGCTGTCCGAACTCAACAGCGGCAAGGTGTACGGCGTCATCGTCGTCGGGTCCAATTTCACGAATCGGGCGGTCGCACTGGGCCGGTCGACGGTCCTCACCGCCGAACCGGCGAAACCGACCATCGACATCTTCATCAACCGGGGCTCCGGGGCGTTCGCGTCGTCGATCACCACCACCCTCGCCGATCAGGTCCGTGAACGGGTCAACGAGCAGGTGGGCGCGCAGCTGACCGAACAGGTCCGTACCCAGCTCGAGCGCAACGACATCACCTTCACCGGCGCGGCGCAGGTCGCGCTCGCGACCCCGGTGGCCGTCGAGGTGTCCGAGCCGACCCCGCTTCCCGAGGGTGCGGGCAACGGATTGTCAGCGTTCTATCTGACCCTGCTGCTCGTCCTCGCCGGCTTCACCGGGGCGATGATGGTCAGCATCGTGGTCGACGGCATGCTCGGCCAGACCCCCATCGAGTACGGGCCGTTCTATCAGCTGCGCGAGCGGCTCGCGATCAGCCGGTGGGCGACGCTCGCGGCGAAGTGGACGATCATGTTCCTGGTCGCAGTGGTGCTCTCGACCCTGTTCATCGCCGTCGGCGCGATGGTCGGGACGTCGATCCCGAACGGCTTCGTGCTCTGGATGCTCTCGGTCCTCGGCATCTTCGCCGTCGGCGTGAGCGCGAGCGCGATGATGGCGGTGTTCGGCAACCCCGGTCTGCTGTTCAATCTGCTCTTCTTCGTGGTGTTCGGCCTGCCGTCGTCGGGCGGGACGCTACCGCTGGAGGCGAGTCCGCGCCTCTTCGAGTGGATCGCCGCGATCGAGCCGATGCACGTGATCTACCTCGGCGTGCGTGCTGTCCTGTACTTCGACGCCGACCTGTCGGCGGGGTTGGGCCGATCGATCATCCAGTGCTTCATCGGCTTGCTCGTCGGCGTGCTCCTCGGTCTGCTCGGCACCAAGTTCTACGACCGCAAGGGCTGGCACCGATACCCGGGTGGGATGACGCTGTCGCCGAAGCTGGACAAGATCGTCAACGCCGGCTGACACGGGCGGCGCCGCCTCGCCCCGACCGTTCACCTGGGTCTGACACGGTGGCCGGATGGGTAAACCCGTCGTCATGTCGATCCCCGAATTGTCCTCGGCCCTGCACGAACTGCGGGACGACCTCGATCGCGCCGAGGAGCAGGCCGCCTCGCTCATCGCTGCGGTCGCCGACCAGCACCGGGACAGCGCCCGCAACCTCGTGCACTACGTCGCGGTGCGACGCCGCGATCTGCGTCCGCTGCAGGAGTCGATGTCCGCGCACGGACTGTCGAGTCTCGGCCGGATGGAGTCGATCGTCTATTCGTGGATCGAGACGGTCATCGAGACGCTGGACGCCCTGGTCGAGGGGCGCACCCGGCATCCGATCTGGGGTGACCTCGCGGGCGGGGTGCGGACCCTGACGCGTAATCGCGACCGGCTCCTCGGGCGCGTGCATCCCGGTGGCGGCGATGACGCCATCGTCGACGGACCCGGTGACGAGCACGGCGAGCGGGCCACCCGTGTGATGGTCACGATGCCGACCCAGGCCGCCGACGACCCCGACCTCGTCCGCGCCATGGGTGCCGCCGGAATGGACGTCGCGCGGGTGAACTGCGCACACGACGGCCCGGCCGAGTGGGCGCGGATGATCGAGTCGGTGCGTGCTCTACCCGGCCGGGTGCGGGTGGCGATGGATCTCGCCGGTCCGAAGTTGCGCACCGGCCCGCTCGAATCGGGACCGAAGGTGATCAAGGTCAAACCGGTCCGCGCCGACGATGGCACCGTCGAACGGCGGTCGCGGGTGCGGCTCAGTGCCGCACCGTTCGATCCCGGCGCACGCCTGCCCGACGGCATCGACGCGGTCATCCCGGTACGCGCACTCGCCGACGTCGTGCAGGGAGACCGGTTGCGCCTACGGGACGCTCGTGGTCGCCGACGGCGACTCGAGGTGGTCGCGGTGTCCGAGGCGGGGATCGACGTCGAATGCGATCGCACCGTCTACTACGAGACGGGTACGCCGATCGGGTTGTCGGGCTCTGCCGACGCCGCTCCGATCGTCGTCGACGATCTGCCCGAGAAGCGTCAGCATCTGCTCGTGCGCACCGGTGACGAGATCCGGTTGCAGCGCGACCTCACGCCGACACCGGCGACCCGGACCGGGCCGCATCGGATCGGATGCGAGCTCGGGGACGCCTTCGACGACGTCGAGGCGGGCCATCGGGTGTTGTTCGACGACGGCAAGATCGCCGGGCGAGTGCGGGAGAAGCTCGACGACGAGATCGTGGTCGACGTCGAGCGTGCCGCGCCGGGTGGGACGAAACTCCGCGCCGAGAAGGGCATCAACCTTCCGGACACGACGCTGCACATCCCGGCGCTCACCGCGTCGGACCGCGATGACCTCGAGTTCGTCGCGGTACATGCCGACATGGTGAACTGCTCGTTCGTCCGTTCCCCGGAGGATGTGGCCGACCTCATCGACGAACTGAACCGTCGCGGTGCGTCCGATGTGGGCATCGTGCTGAAGATCGAGACCAGGGCGGCCTTCGGGTCGCTCCCGCAGATGCTGCTCGAGGCGATGCGCTGGGACGCGGTCGGGGTCATGATCGCTCGCGGCGACCTGGCCGTCGAGGTCGGGTTCGGCCGGCTCGCCGAAGTGCAGGAGGAGATCCTCTGGCTGTGCGAGGCCGCGCATGTCCCCGTCATCTGGGCGACACAGGTGCTCGACGGACTGGCCAAGAAGGGCGTGCCGTCCCGGGCCGAGGTCACCGACGCCGCGATGAGCCGGCGCGCGGAGGGCGTGATGCTGAACAAGGGGCCTTATATCGTCGAGGCCATCGAGGCGCTGACGTCGATCCTCGACCGGATGGGTGGTCATGTCGAGAAGAAGCGCTCGCTGCTGCGGCCGCTGACCTCGTTCGACATCGATCCGGGGTAGGCCGGCGGGCATGTCGGGGCACGTCGTGTCGGTACCCGGTGGGAGAATGTCCCGGTGAGGTTCTACCGGGATGAGGCCGTCGTGCTGCGCCAGCACAAGCTGGGCGAAGCCGACCGCATCATCACGCTGCTCACCGCCGAGCACGGTCTCGTGCGCGCGGTCGCCAAGGGCGTGCGGCGGACGCGGTCCAAGTTCGGCGCCCGGCTCGAACCCTTCGCTCACATCGACGTACATCTGTACCCCGGCCGCAGCCTCGACGTGGTCACCCAGGTCCACAGCCTGCACGCCTTCGCCGACGCCATCGTCGCCGACTACGGGCGCTACACCACGGCCTGCGCGGTCCTCGAGACCGCGGAGCGGCTCGCGGGTGAGGAACGAGCGCCCACCCGTCAGCTGCACCGGCTGACGGTCGGGGCGTTGGCCGCGCTGGCCGACGACCGCCGGCCGCGAGAACTGATCCTCGACGCCTACCTGCTGCGCGCGATGTACAGCGCGGGCTGGATGCCGGCGCTCGAGGAGTGCGCGCGGTGCGCGACACCCGGCCCCCACCGCGCTTTCCACGTCGCCGCCGGCGGCGCCGTCTGTCTGCCGTGCCGGCCACCCGGATCGGCGACCCCCTCGCCCGGCGTGCTCGACCTCATGGAGGCCCTGTTCCGCGGTCGGTGGGATGAGGTCGTCGACGCCACGCCGTCGCTGCGTCGACAGGCCAGCGGACTCACCGCCGCGCATCTGCAGTGGCATCTGGAACGCCAGCTCCGAACCCTGCCGCTGATCGAACGCACCGCCCCTCATAGGCTGATGGAGACGGGTGTGGACACGGGCGTGAGGAGGGTCGACGATGGCGTTGCGGCCGGGTAGTTCGGCGAAGGGACGCAAGGCCGCGAGCCTCCGGACGGATGTCCGTCCCCCCGATCCGCATCCGAGCGGTGCCCGGCCCCCGGCGATCCCCGCGGAGTTCGTGCCCAAGCACGTGGCGCTGGTGATGGACGGGAACGGGCGCTGGGCCACCGACCGCGGGTTCCCGCGCACCGAGGGGCACAAGCGCGGCGAGGCCGTGTTGATGGACACCGTCTGCGGCTGTATCGAATTGGGGGTCGGCTGGCTCTCCGCCTACGCGTTCTCCACCGAGAACTGGTCGCGCAGCCCCGACGAGGTGAAGTTCCTCATGGGCTTCAACCGCGACGTCATCCGCCGTCGACGCGATGAGATGCACGAGATGGGCGTCCGGGTGCGCTGGGCCGGACGCCGACCCCGGTTGTGGCGCAGCGTGATCCGGGAACTCGAGATCGCCGAGGAGATGACCCGCGACAACACCGTCATGACGCTCACGATGTGCGTCAACTACGGCGGTCGTGCCGAGATCGCCGACGCCGCACGGGAGATCGCGCGACGCGCGGCGCGCGGCGAGATCGACCCGGAGCGCATCTCGGAGTCGACCTTCGCGCGGTACCTGGACGAGCCGGACATGCCCGACGTCGACCTGTTCCTGCGTCCGTCGGGGGAGCAGCGGATCTCGAACTTCCTGCTGTGGCAGTCGGCGTACGCCGAGATGGTCTACCAGGAGAAGCTCTTCCCGGACTTCGACCGGCGTGACCTGTGGGCGGCCTGCCTCGAATACGCATCGCGCGACCGGCGATTCGGCGGGGTGAAGCCGTCGTGACCGACGCCGCCGCGCTCCTCGACCGGACCGCGCAGATCGTCGCCGAACTCGGTCCCGTCGACCGACCCGACGCCGACTCCCTCGTCGTGCAGGTCGGTCCGACGCGTGCCTCCATCCGCGTGCTCACGCTGGCCGACGGGCTCGACGTGCTGGCCCTGACGCAGATGGTCGCGATGGACCTGCCCAACACGCCGACGCTCCGGGACGACGTCGAGGCGTGCGCCGCCCAGCTCAGCTTCGGCAGCCTCCGACGCTCCGATCGTGTGGGGGTCACCACGGATGTGTTGCAGTACTACACGTTTCCCGCGAGCCAGCTCGACGACGTGCCGCTGCTGACGGTTCTGCACATCGTCCTCGCCGCCGGTGTCGACGCCGCCGAACGGCTGGTGGGCCCGGCTTCTGCTTGAGTCTGGCGATGTCGGATCCCGCTCCCTGAGGACTGAGAAGCGTTGAGCACGACCAATGCTCACTGAGGCGTTGAGCGCGACCTATGCTCCCTGAGGTGCGCGCGAAGCGAGCCACGAAGGGCCGCAACGTGTCTCGCCAGGACCCTAATGGGGGTGGATCGGCGTCCTGCAGGGGATGCTGGTTTGTGTGAGCCTTCCCGGCCGGTGACCACTCCGAGACCCTGAAACGGTGTCGGATTTCTACACGAAGACCGTGGCCCGGCCGGGTAAGGATCACCCGCTAGAACGCTTCTGGGATGTCGTGCCCCCTGAACCATGTGGGGTGAGCACTGATCCATTAGGCCGCGTCAAGGGTGATCACCCCAAGGTTCACACCGACGATCGATCGAGACGACCGAAGACGAGGTGAACGACCGACATGATCTGTGTGGGCAACGACTGGGCGTCGGATCATCACGACGTGTGCGTGATGGATGAACACGGCACCACCCTGGCCACCCGCCGACTACCCGAGAACGCGGCCGGCGTGACGGCGATGCATGACCTGCTCGCCCGGTTCGCCCACGACCCCTCTGAGGTGGTGGTGGGGATCGAAACCGATCACGGCATGTGGGTCGCCGCCCTGGTCGCCGCGGGCTATCAGGTGTATGCGATCAACCCGTTGTCGGTGTCGCGGTACCGCGACCGCCACCATGTCGGGGGCACCAAATCCGATAAGGCTGACGCGAAAACGCTGGCTGATCTGGTGCGGACCGACCGGCACAATCATCGATTGGTCGCCGCCGACACCGTCGAGGTCAAGGCGATCACGGTGATGGCCCGTACGCATCAGAATCTGGTGTGGGCGCGCTCAGCACAACAGAACGTGTTGCGCGCTCAACTGGGCGCCTACTATCCGGCCGCGGTCGATGCCTTCGGCGGCGACCTCGCCCACAAAGACTGCCTGGCGGTGTTGCGTCGCGCTCCCACCCCACGACAGGGAGCGGCACTGACGGTCGCGGCGATTCGATCAGCTCTGAAAAAGGTTGGCCGCCAACGCAATACCGATACCCGTGCCCGCGAGATCCAGCAGGCCCTGCGTGGGGGCGGTCATCTGAGCGCACCGGAGGCACTTACCGCAGCGTATGCGGCGACCGTGACCGTGACGGTGAACATGCTGACGACGCTCAACACCCAAATTGATCAACTGGAAACCAGTATGGCCCAGTCTTTTAGAGCGCATCCGGACGCCGAGATCTACCTGTCCATGCCCGGAGTCGGTGACATCACCGGCGCCCGGATGCTTGGCGAGTTCGGGGACGACCCCGAACGCTATGCCACCGCCAAGTCTCGCAGAAACTATGCCGGCACCTCACCACGGACCATCGCCTCAGGCAAAGGGCACGTCGTGCTGGCCCGCCATATCCGCAACACCCGCCTCAACGCCGCCGCCATGGCGATGGCGCAAAGCGCGCTGACCGGCAGTCCCGGCGCCCGCGTCTACTACGACAGCCTGCGAGATCAGAAGAAGTCCCACCCCCAAGCCTTGCGTGCGCTCGCCAACCGGCTCATCGGCATCCTCCACGGCTGCCTCAAACACCGCACCCTCTACAACGAACACACCGCCTGGAACCACCGCGCCAACCTCGCCGCTTGACACCTTGCACCCCTGGGATGTCTTCGTGGCTCGTCGCTAGCGCTCCTCGCACCTCAGGGAGCAGAGGGAGGGGCATCGCTCGCACGCCACAGACCAGCGGTGTGTGGTTCTTTCGGATCAGGGACCAGTGGGGTGTGGTCTTTCGGATCAGGGGGCGCTGAAAGCTCAGTCCTTCTCGGCGGTTCGGCAGTCCCCACAGCGCCCGAAGACCTCGACGGTGTGGTTGATGTCGGTGAAGCCGTGCTGGGCGGCGATCTTCGCGGCCCAGCGTTCGACCGGTTCGGCCTGGACCTCGACGGTGGTGCCGCACTCCCGGCACACGAGATGGTGGTGGTGTCCCGACGAGCAGTGGCGGTATCGGGTCTCACCGGAACCGTCCCACAGGACATCGATCTGCCCGGCCTGGCTCAGCGCCTGCAGATTGCGGTACACCGTCGTCAGGCCGATGGATTCGCCCCGGGCCTTGAGAATCTCGTGCAGCTCCTGCGCGGAGCAGAAGTCCTCGGTGCCGGCCAGGGCGTCGGCGATCGCAGCGCGTTGGCGCGTCGACCGGATGCCGGTGACCGGCTGCGGGCCCGATGCGACGCCACTCATTCGTTCACCGCCCGGGACGCATCGGACGGCACGGCGCGGCCGTCGGTGGTCTCGTTCGCGTGGATCAGCGCATCGCCGACGATGTGCGCGACGTGGTCGTCGAGGAGTTCGTAGGTGATCTCACGACCGTTGCGCTGGCCCCGCACCACACCGGCGTCCTTGAGCACGCGCAGGTGCTGGCTGACCAGTGGCTGACTCAGGCCCAGGTGCCCGACGAGTTCGTGGACGCACTGCACCCGCTCCCGCAGGGACAGGACGATGGCGACGCGAGTGGGAGAGGCGAGGGCGCGCAGGAGGTCGGCGGCGGCTTCCCGCGCCGCGGCATCGGCCGTCTCGATCGGTCCGGGCCCGTCCAACGGTTGCGTCGACATCGCGCTCCTCTCGCCTGGCTCGCGCCACTGATCCGGCCATTCTATCGGAAATGGTTTTCAATCCATGCCACCGGTGTCGCCGCTGGTCAGCCCTCGTCTGCACGTCGGCGCTCGGCCGGCGGCGGGACCCCGTCCGCACCTGCGGTCGACAACGCGTAGGTTGCGACCGCGGACGCGACCGCAGCCGAGTTGACGCCCAGCAGGTCGGTGTTCAGGTTGTCGAGGGTGTCGCGCGCGGTGTGATAGTCGGGGTCGAAGGGTTTGCCGGCCCGGCCGCCCCACATCTTCGCCTGCGCTTCGTCCTTCTCTGTTTCCGCGCCGGTGAACACCCCGCCGGAGGGGATGCCCACCGCGATGAACGGGCCGTAATCGGAACGGCCGTCGAAGTCGTCGGGGGCGAGGGGGATGCCGCGATCGGCGTAGAACTTCTCGAAGGTCCGCTCGATGCCCCCGGAGCCGTCCGGGCCGGGGCCGGCTCCCTGACGCTCGGAGTCGTCGCCGTCGTACGTGAAGTACCCGCCGTTGGGTGAGGCGAGCATGTCGAAGTTCAGGTAGAGGGCCACCGCCGTACGCGCGGCCGGGTCGAGTCCCCGGACGTACTCGGTGGAGCCCACGAGCCCGTCCTCCTCCGCGCCCCAGAACGCGAATCGCACGCGGTGCGGGACCCGCGGCGACGACCCGAGTCGCAGAGCCGTCTCGAGCACGGCCGCGGAGCCGCTGGCGTTGTCGTTCATGCCGGGTCCCTCGGCGACGCTGTCGAGGTGTGCGCCGGCCATGACGACGTCGTCGCCGGAGCCCGTCCGGGTCTCGGCGATCAAGTTGCGCGTGGTGATGCCGGTGGTCTTCGCCTCGACCGCAAGCGCGACCGATCGCGCCGACCGCACCCGATCGGCGTCGTCGCCCGCGATGCCGAGGACCGGGATCCCCGGGCGGTCGTCCGGCCCCAGGGTGGCGCCGGTGAGCGGGCCGGGTTCGTTGTTGACCATGACGACCCCGACCGCGCCGGCCGACTCCGCGTTCCGTGCCTTGTCGGCGAAGGTGCAGGTTCCTCGGGTGATGACGGCGATCGCACCACGCGTCGTGGCCGGAAAGTCGGTGCTCGCGCATCCGAGGCCGTTGACGGCGACCGGGGCCCCGGTGACCGGGGTGTCGCCGGTTCCGGCCGAATACTCGACGACGCGGGTGGCGACCTTCAGGCCGTCGGCGGTGAGGCTGACCGGACCGGCGTCGAAGCGCTCGTACTCGACGGGCGGCGTCGTCACGTCGAAGCCCGCCGTGCGGAGGAGCCCGGCGACGTAGTCCAGCGAGTCGTCGTACCCGGGTGTGCCGGCCGCGCGGTTGCCGCCGTTGTTGTCGGCGATCTGGGCCAGTGCGCGAACGTGCGCCATCACGTTGTCGAGGGTGACGGCGTCGGCCAGCGCGGCCGGGGTGACCTCGTCGATCGGCGGTTCGGGAGAGGGCGTCGACACCGGCGCCGACGAGGGTCGCTCGGGCTCGGCGGGCTGCTCGGACGAACACCCCACGGCCAGTGCCAGTGTCAGTGCGAGGCCGGCCGAGGCGAGGACCGGCCGACGCCCGCGGGCCGATGGGGGGACGCCGACGCGTCGTCGTATGCGAACGATCACCCTGCCACTCTGGCAGTTTCCGTCCGTGCATGTGGGTCCGACGGGTGCACCGTTGCCGGTGGTTTCGGGAAACGGCACACGTGCTCGGTAGTCTGTACGGGTTGCCGCCCGCATCTGGTGGATGCACGTCGAGCACCGAGCGTCAGCACGACCGTCCCAGCCGAACACCTCAACCCGTGGAGAGCAGTTAACCGTGGCCGCCCAGTCCAATGTGGAATCCGTCGTCAACCTCGCCAAGCGCCGGGGCCTGGTGTACCAGTGCGGTGAGATCTACGGCGGTACCAAATCGGCGTGGGACTACGGCCCGCTCGGCGTCGAACTGAAGGAGAACATCAAGCGGCAGTGGTGGCGCACGATGGTCATCAGCCGCGAGGACGTCGTCGGCCTTGACTCGTCGGTCATCCTGCCGCGTCAGGTGTGGGAGGCCTCGGGCCACGTCGAGGTGTTCACCGACCCGCTCGTCGAGTCGCTGCACACCCACAAGCGCTACCGCGCCGACCATCTCATCGAGGCCTACGAGGCCAAGCACGGGCACCCGCCGGCCAACGGTCTGGCCGACATCAACGACCCGGAGACCGGGCAGCCCGGCAACTGGACCGAACCCAAGGCGTTCAGCGGTCTGATGAAGACGTTCCTCGGGCCTGTCGACGACGAAGAGGGTCTGCACTACCTGCGTCCCGAGACCGCGCAGGGCATCTTCGTGAACTTCAAGAACGTGATGACCACCGCGCGCAAGAAGCCGCCGTTCGGCATCGCGCAGATCGGCAAGAGCTTCCGCAACGAGATCACACCGGGCAACTTCATCTTCCGCACCCGTGAGTTCGAGCAGATGGAGATGGAGTTCTTCGTCAAGCCGGGCGAGGACGAGGAATGGCACCAGTACTGGATCGACCAGCGCTTCGACTGGTACGTCAACCTGGGCATCGACCCGGAGAACCTGCGGCTCTACGACCACCCGAAGGAGAAGTTATCGCACTACTCCAAGCGGACCGTGGACGTGGAGTACAAGTTCGGGTTCACCGGCAACCCGTGGGGTGAGCTCGAGGGTGTCGCCAACCGGACCGACTACGACCTGTCCACCCACAGCAAGCACTCGGGGGAGGACCTGTCGTTCTTCGACCAGGCGTCGGGTGAGCGCTACACCCCGTTCGTCATCGAGCCGGCGGCCGGCCTGACCCGCTCGCTGATGGCCTTCCTGTGTGACGCCTACACCGAGGAGGAGGTGCCGAACGCCAAGGGCGGCACCGACACTCGGACGGTACTGCGGCTCGACCGCCGGCTGGCCCCGATCAAGGTCGCCGTGCTGCCGCTCTCGCGCAACGAGAAGCTCTCGCCGAAGGCCCGCGACCTCGCCGCCGAACTCCGCAAGCACTGGAACGTCGAGTTCGACGACGCACAGGGCATCGGCAAGCGGTACCGCCGGCAGGACGAGATCGGCACGCCGTTCTGCGTGACGGTCGACTTCGACACCCTCGACGACCAGGCCGTCACGGTGCGCGAACGGGACACCATGAGCCAGGAGCGGGTCGCGCTCGACAAGGTCGCCGAGTATCTCGGCGGCAAGCTGCTCGGCGCCTGATCCTGCTCCCGGCCGCGCGGGCCGGGTGTTCACGATTCCGCCTGACCTGCGGATGTCTGTCACAATCGATGACGAGTTGTCGCGTGGAGTAGGGCATGGGGTCCGTCGTGCGCGCGACGAGAGAGTGAGTGGAGTCGTGTCTGTCAGCGGGAAAGTCGTTCATTACGACGCGAATCGAGGATTCGGGTTCTTGGCGCCGGAATCGGGCGGCGCCGATGTGTTCCTCCACATCAACGACATCGACATCGACGAGAACTCGTTGAAACCGGGTGCCAAGGTGTCCTTCGACATCGAGGAGACCGACCGCGGTTCCAAGGCCGTCAACGTCGCGGTGACCGAGGCCGCGCCGGCCGACGACACCGCCGGCGCACGGGCGCACCGCCGCGACGAGCACCACGGCCGCGACCGTGATCGTGGGGACCGGGGCGACCGCGGACGTCACGACGACCGCGGCAGTCGTCGTCCGCGCGGCGGGGGCGGCTCGCTGGACGCCGCCGCGTTCACCGAAGAGCTCACCGAGCTGCTCCTCGACGCCGACGGCGCCCTCACGGCTCGTCAGATCGTGGCGATCAGGCAGCGGGTCACCGACTTCGCCGTCGCCCGGGGCTGGGTGCTTGACTAGCACCCGACAGGGTCCCGAGACGGTCGGGCATGTGCTCCCGACGGTGGCAACCTATGGCGACGAGGCCGTCGAGCGGTTCGTGCCCGAGGGCGCCAAGGTCGCGAGCCTGCCCGGCACCCGGACCGACCATCGAAGCGACTTCGCGCGGGACCGTGCGCGGGTCCTGCACTCGGCCGCCCTGCGCAGGCTGGCCGACAAGACGCAGGTCGTCGGTCCGCGCGAGGGCGACACGCCCCGTACCCGGCTCACGCATTCGCTCGAGGTCGGGCAGATCGGCCGGGGGATCGCCATCGGTCTCGGCGCCGAACCCGACCTCGTCGAACTCGCCGGACTCGCCCACGACATCGGGCATCCGCCCTACGGACACAACGGCGAACGCGCGCTCGACGAGGTGGCGGCGGACCACGGTGGTTTCGAGGGCAACGCCCAGAACCTGCGCATCTTGACGCGGCTCGAACCCAAGCTGCTCGATGCCGACGGGCGCAGCGCCGGCCTCAACCTCACCCGCGCGTCGTTGGACGCGACCCTGAAGTATCCGTGGACCCGACGCACACCCGGAGGTAAGTTCGGCGCCTACGACGACGATGCCGCCATGCTGGCGTGGATTCGTCGGGAGGCGCCCGGGACCCGACAGTGCGTCGAGGCCCAGATCATGGACTGGTCCGACGACGTGGCGTACTCCGTGCACGACCTCGAGGACGGCGTCATCGGTGGCCGGATCGACCTGCGGACCCTCGGCGATCCGCAGGACCAACGCGCGCTCGCCGACATCGGCGCCAAGGAATTCCCGGGTCTCGACCCCGAGGCCCTCGTCGACGCCGCCGCCCGCCTGCACCGCATGGACATCGTGCGGTCGGTGGGTGTCTTCGACGGCACGCTCGACTCCTACGTCGCACTCAAGAGGTTGACCAGTGAGTTCATCGGCCGCTTCGCGTCGGCCGCGATCACCGGCACCCGCGAGGTGGTCGGCGACCGGCCGGTCTCGCGCTACGACGCCGACCTCGAGGTGCCGGAACTCATCGCCGCCGAGGTGTCGATGCTCAAGACCCTGGCACTGCGCTTCATCTTCTCCAACGAGCGGCACAAGGCGACGCAGCGTCGTCAGCGGGAACGCATCCACCGGGTCGCGAACTGGTTCGCCGAGGCGGCGCCCGGGGGCCTGGACCCGATCTTCGTGCCGTGGTGGAGCGCCGCGTCCGACGATGCCGCCCGCATGCGGGTCATCGTCGACCAGATCGCGTCCATGACCGAAGGCCGGCTCGAGCGCACCGACAAGCACAATTCGGGGGCCCAGGCGCATCTGGGGTAGGCCGGGCGTGGTCGACGAAGTACCCGGCCGGGCGGCCTCACCGGCGTCACTACACTGGTCGCGTGGCAGGCCGAATTCCCGATCGCGACATCACGGCGATCCGTGAGCAGACGAGGATCGAGGACATCGTCGGCGACTACGTCGCCCTCCGGCGCGCCGGTGCCGACAGCCTCAAGGGTCTGTGCCCCTTCCACGACGAGAAGTCGCCGTCGTTCCACGTCCGTCCCAATCACGGCCACTTCCACTGCTTCGGCTGCGGCGAGGGCGGCGACGTCTACAGCTTCTTGCAGAAGCAGGAGCACATCAGCTTCGTCGAGGCGGTCGAGCAGCTCGCCGATCGGATCGGCTACCAGATCAACTACGAGGGCGGCGGTACCGCCATCAAGCGGGACCGCGGCACCCGCGCGCGATTGGTGGCCGCCAACGCCGCCGCGGCCAAGTTCTACGCGGCCGCGCTGCAGTCACCCGAGGCGCAGGCGGCGCGCGACTACCTCAAGGAACGCGACTTCGACGCGGTGGCGGCCGTCCAATTCGGTTGCGGTTACGCACCTGCCGGCTGGGACACGATGACCAAGGCGCTGCTGTCGCAGGGCTTCGAGTTCAGCGAACTCGAAGCCGCCGGTCTGTCCAAACAAGGACGCAAGGGGCCGATCGACCGCTTCCATCGCCGTCTCCTGTGGCCGATCCGCAACCTCGGCGGGGACATCATCGGGTTCGGCGCCCGCAAACTGTTCGACGACGACAACCTCGGCAAGTACATGAACACGCCGGAGACCATGCTGTACAAGAAGTCTCAGGTGCTGTTCGGTCTCGATCACGCGAAGAAGAGCATCGCCAAGGGGCATCAGGTGGTGGTCGTCGAGGGCTACACCGACGTCATGGCGATGCATCTGGCCGGCGTCACCACCGCGGTCGCCTCGTGTGGCACCGCATTCGGTGAGGACCACCTCGCCCTCATCCGGCGGCTGATGATGGACGACTCGTACTTCCGCGGCGAGGTGATCTACACCTTCGACGGGGACGATGCCGGAAAAGCAGCCGCGCTCAAGGCCTTCGAGGGCGAACAGTCCATCTCGGGGCAGACGTTCGTGGCGATCGCGCCCGACGGCATGGACCCCTGCGAACTCCGGCAGGAGAAGGGCGACGCCGCCGTCCGCGACCTGGTCGCGCGTCGGGTGCCGATGTTCGAGTTCGCGATCAAGGCCCTCCTCGCCGGCCACGACCTCGACACCGCCGAGGGCCGCGTCCACGCGTTGCGCGACACCGTCCCGGTGGTCGCCCGGATCAAGGACATCGCGCTGCGTGACGAGTACGCCCGCCAGCTGGCCGGTTGGGTCGGTTGGGAAGAGGTCTCCCAGGTTCTGGGCAGAGTCCGCGAAGAAGGCGCGAGAATCCGAAAGGCGCAGGGCGTCAGCAACTCCGGCAGTCGGGGGAGCGGTCGCGGTGCTCGTAATCGGCCGGAGGCGGAGGCCGCGCCGACGTCCGCCCGCCCCCAGCCCAACGACCCGCGCCTGTGGCCGCAGCGGGAAGCACTGAAGGCGGCGCTGCAGTATCCGGCGATCGCCGGCACGGTCTTCGACTCGCTGCCCGTCGAGTGCTTCAACGAGCCGGCCTACGCCATCATCCGGCAGGCGATGACCGGCCTCGGGGGCACGTCGGCCGGGCTGGGTGGCGCGGCCTGGGTCGACGCGGTGCGCAATGCCGTCGACGACCCGATCATCGATCCGCTCGTGACCGAACTCGCCGTCGAATCGATGCCGGTCGACGAGGAAAACATCGCCCGCTACATCTCCAGCGTGCTCGCACGGTTGCAGGAGGTGTGGGTGGGCTCGCAGATCGCCGACATCAAGTCGCGTCTGCGCCGGATGGCACCCAGCGACGACCCCGACGGCTACAACGCGGTCTTCGGTGATCTCGTGGCGCTCGAGGCCTATCGTCGTAGCCTGCTGGAACAGGCTGTCGACCCGATCGTCGACGCGGGCTGACACACCCGCGTAGGTCTTCGCGCCGACGGTCGCGGGGCCGGCGGCCGATGAGTATCCGTCTCCGGCCCGGTCTACCCCGTCGGTACCCCCACGCCACCGACGGAGGCAGGAATCCATGGCGACAACGATCTTCTCGGCGACGGCATCACTCGACGGGTTCATCGCCGGACCCGGTGGCGACATGTCGTGGCTGACCCGATTCTTCGACGTGCCCGCCGACGGGCAGCCGGCGTCCACTGCAGCGGACGATGCCGCCGCACGGTTGATGCGCGGCACCGGCGCACTGCTGGTCGGCAATCGCTCGTTCCGCGGCGATGATCCCAACAAGGGCACCGACCGCGAAGGTGCGTTCGGTGGCGAATATGACAGGCCCGCTGTTGTTCTCACGCACAACCCACCCGCCGACCCCGTCGACGGCGTCACCTTCGTGACCGATTTGCACGAGGCGGTCGACCTGGCCGCACGGACGGCCGGCGCTGGCTACGTCACCGTCATCGGCGCCGACGTGGCGCGACAGATGATCGATCACGGGCTGCTCGACGAGGTGCTCGTGTTCTTCGTCCCGGTGTTCCTGGGGGCGGGGGTCCGGCTGTTCGACCGTCCCGAGGGCGGCGAGGTCAGACTCACGCCCATTCCCGGTGAGACCGAGTACTGGTGTCGCGTCGAACGATGAGCCGGCGCCACCCGGCGACGAACTCGAGCTGAACAGTCGACGACGGTTCGTTCTCCCACGCTGCGAGGGCGACCGGCGGCTGCCTAGCGTGGGACCGTGGACGCGTATGACGAGCGCTGGCAGGTCACCGAGGTTCAGCACCGCCTGATCGGGATGTACGGCGACAGAAAACCCGAGGAAGTGGCCGACGCGCTCGAAACCGCGTCGGCCACTTCGACGGCACCGACGTGCGCGATTTCGTGCCGCTACTGGTCGAGCGCCGCGCCAACGAGGCACTCAGCGGGTCCTCGGTGGTGGCCGATTCAGCCGAGGTGCCCCCGGCGCTAAATGGCTGACATCGGGGAACTCGTGCACGAGTCCCGTGCCTCATGAGTGGGGAGTGCGGGGCTCGAACCCGCGACCTACGGATTATGAGTCCGCGGCTCTAACCGACTGAGCTAACTCCCCGCGCAGTTTCTGCGTCCTGCGGGACACTACCGCACGCCCGGGTAACGGTCGGAGACGCGTGCGTGCACAGGTGTCGACCGTCTGGCACGGCGGGCCACGGGGCTCACGAGCGGCCTGCGACGGACACTCAGATGAAGGGGTCGCGCGTTCGTCCCAGCGTGATCGACGGTCAGTCGGTCACCGCCACGCTAGACGGCTGACCGCGCGTTTTGTTCTCCGGCGCGACCATGCGCTAGAGTCTGACCTCGGTTCTGATGACGCATCGCAGGGTGCCGAACAGGGCTGGAGCAATCCCCCATAGCTCAATTGGCAGAGCATTCGACTGTTAATCGAACGGTTACTGGTTCGAGTCCAGTTGGGGGAGCAAGTAAACCGCCTGGTCACAGGCGGTTTTCTGCTTTTCAGGGCAGTTGGCATGCCGGATACATGCCAGACCCGCCGGGTGCCAGACACCGAGAGGCACGCCATGATCCCAGATCGCACCGCTTGGATCGACCGCTGCTGCGCCGCGCTTGAAGAGTTCGACGAGCGTCAGCTCTCGACCGAGCAGCTCGCCGCGCTGACGGTGATGCTCGAGAACTTCAACGCTCTACACCAGGCGACCTCGGCGCCGGTCCTGCGCCTGGTGTAGCACCTGTCCCAAATGGGACACCTTGTCAGGGCGCTCTCAGAAGGTGGCGCAAATGCGCCACGTGAAGTTACCGGCAATGTCTGGATTCCGGACACCTGAGACGTAGTGAATCACTACAGGTGAGGTGAGCAATTTTGCTCAGGTGCGTCATCTGACGCACCTCGACCCCGTGGTTCAGGTGTTCATTTCTGAACAGGTGGGTGAAGTTCACCCACCCCGCCCCCGCGGTTCAGGTGTCCATTACTGGACAGGCGTGTTCCGAGACCACACCTGCCGTAGATAGCGAACGACCCCGGCCTCCCTCGCATGGGACCGGGGTCGTTCTGTGTCCTGAGTCAGGAACCCACCGAACCGCTCAGGACACGTCGAGGCTCACCACCTCGACAGTTCGGGCGCCCACGTGTTCGGTGCGGGCGATGACCGGCCGGACACTGCCGTCAGGCAGGGTGACGACGTCGCCGACGTCGGGCAGGTTGGCGCCAGGCTGCACAAAGATCGTCGCCGACGAGACGGCCTCTTCGCCGTTGGCGGTCTGTATTGTCTTGACGCCGAACTGCACCCGCGCCGGCACCGTGACCAGATCGCCGTAGACCGGGCCGAAGCTCGTCCGGCCGGTCATCGGGCGGTAGGTCAACTGCTGCGGGAGCAGCCGGGTCGGGATCATCGCGCGCGCCGGCGGTAGCGGTTGAGGATCGCCAACTCGGCCAGCGTCCACCCCTCGACCACCTGACGCTGGACCTCGTAGTCGCCGATCTTCTCCGACCGGAGGTTCTCAGGGTTGGCGGCCAGCCGCGCCGTCGAGGTGAGGATGACGGTGTCGATGTCCGGCGCCGGCTGGTCGCCGGAGAATCCGCGGTCACGGGTGTAGGCCCGCACCTGAGCGGTGACGACCTGCTGCGCCTGCTGGGCGATGGTGACCAGCTCGGCGTCGCCTGGTCGGCCGAGCAGCGCGAGGACGTCGTTGTTGTCGGTCACGGCGCCGCGGTCAGGACCGTGACCGCCTTCGGCTGCAACAGTGCGAGGTCGTAGCGGGCGACGACACGCAGTGCGACTTCGTCGGTGTCGAAGTAGCGGGAGCTGTCGACGGTGACCGACGGGCTCATGTCGCGGGCGATGGCGACCATGCTCATGTCTGCGAGCGCAGCCTTGCCGGTGGGCACCTGCGCCGTCACTGTGACGGGGATACCGAACAGCACCTCTTGACCGGCCTGGGTCAGGTCGGGTTGCAGGATGTAGCGGCCGTCGGCGTCTTTGACCTTGCGGATGGAGAGGTAGTCGGCGGGGCTGAGGAACCAGCGGTTGGGCTTGACCTCGTTGGCGCGGGCGATGCCGATGCCGTCGAGCAGGCTGTCGGGCTCGTCGGCATCGAGGGTGCCGGTGGCCACGCCGCTCTGGTTGAGCAGGCCGCGGATGGTGTTGGAGGTACCGGTGCCGGTGAACAGGGCGACGTCGAGCGCCTTGGCGGTATCAGTCACCAGGCGCTGCTTGAGGATTGCGTCGAGCGCCTGAGCCGACGAGCGGAGCACCTCGGAGGTGACTCGGCTGATGACCTTGAGGCTCTTGAGGGTCGAGGGCAGCATCGACACTTCGTCGAGGCCGACCGAGCTTTCGGGGATCGCAGCACCTTCGGCGACGAATCCGACGGTCAGGCCGGAGGCGATACGCGGGATGCGGATCGGGCCGTTGGTGTCGATGACCTTCGGGCCGGAGGCGAGGAACACGCTCTCGGACTCGAGGGGCTGAACGAGTAGCTGCTGGATCTGAGTCTGTTGCAGCGTGGACAGGGTTGCGGTGGTCTGGGTGGCCATGCGGGGCTCCTACGTGAGTGTGAGATTCACGTCGAGCGCCGGGCTCGCAACGTCTAGACAGGCATCTGGCCTGCATCCATCATGACAGGATGCAGGCCAGATGACAACGGTTGTCGATTAACGGCGAGCGTCGAGCCGCGCTAACCGAGCCCTGATTTCGGCCACCTCAGCGGGCGAACGCTTCGGGCCACTCTCGCGGATGCTGTCGAGTGCTTGCTGTAAACGCTTGCGGCGCATAGCTTCTCGTCGCTCGAACTCGGCTCTGAGATTGGAAGAAGTGGACATGTTTCGACCTTTCGGCTGTGGGATTGAATCCATGCCGTGCCATGCCCAGGTCTCCAAGACTACCTCAGGCTCGGCCTTGCATGATGCCGAGCAGGTCGACACCGGTGGTGGTGCCGGACTCACCCTGCCCTACCGCACCGACAATGCGGCGGGCCTTGAGGTGCGGTTTGACGGAAAGCAACTGATCGATGGACGCGGCCAGCTTGTCGGGGTCCTCGAGGTGCTCGGCGTCGAACGGCATGTCGGTGGGGTCGGCGAGCTTGCCGGTGGCTCGGACGAGTTCGGTGTGCAGCCTCTTGGCGAGGTCGTCGGCGGCCTTGGCGCGGTTGCGGTAGTCGGCGTTCTCCTTGCGGAGGTCTTCGACGTAGGCCCGCGGGAACGTGTCGGGCTCAGGCTCCGGCGTCGGTTCGCTCTCGGTCGGCTCGTCGGGTGCCTGTGTCTCGAGCGTCTCGGGCTCGGTCACGGTTGGCTCGGCGGGTGGCTGCTGCTCGTCGAGCTGCTGCGGATCGTTGGGCATCGGAGTTCTCCTTCTCGGTGGGGGTGGCCGGCGCCTGGGTGCAGGAACAGCCGGTGTGGTGCCACATGGGCGTCTCGATGGGTAGGACGGTGCCGGCGAGGTTGCGGCAGGCAGGGCAGGCACCGGAGTTCGGTACGCGCTTCCAGAACTTGACCTCGTGGCGGCGCAGGCCGGAGGCGTAGCACTCGCGCGCGGTCTCGAGTGTGCGGCCGCGGGCGGCGGTGTCGAGTTTGGTCCGCGGGTCGGGGTCGTCGAGGGCTTCGCGGATCAGGTTGTGTAGCAATAATTTCGGCGGGTCCGGTGCCGGGACGCCGACGGGTAGCGCGACGGCGCCGAGCTGTGCGGTGAGGATGGCGGCCACGCCGACGTCGGCCAGGGTTGCCGCCCGGTGATCGTTGACCGTGAGCGCGGTGGTGGCCAGCTCGACGAACAGTTCCTCGGTCAGCTCCCCGGCGAGGTAGCGGTCGTAGAGCGCCTGTACCGACTCGCTGGTCGACTGTGCCAGGGCGGTCACCCGGTCGGCGTAGGCGTTCACCGCGGCGCCTCGGTCGGTAGCAGGCTGGTCACGTCAGCACCCGCGGAGTCCATCGCCTCGAGCCGGGTGGCGGTGCGAATGTCGGTGATCTCGGTATCGGAGTAGCCCAACCGTTTCAGTGCGTAGGTGGCCGGGAGTAGGCCAGCCTGGTGCAGCTTGACGATGGCGTCGGCCTCCTGGGCAATCGAGCGGGTCGACGGGTCGGCCCACTGCACCCGCGCCTGTACCTCGGCCGGGTCGACGCCGTCACGCACCGCGACGATCAGGCGTGCGACCTGCTCCCAGCTCCGACCGAACAGCGCCTGCTTGGCTTCAGCGCGGGCGGTGAGCGCGGCCTCAGCGGCACGCATGGCGTCAGCGCTGGCCGGGTTCGCCGACGTGATGCCGACGTAGTGGGCCGGTAGCGCGCTGACGGCCATGATCTGCTCGAGCAGCACCTTGACGCTCGATTCGTAGGCGGTGAGCCCGGACGCCTCGAGCTGACCGAACTTGGCCTGCACCTCTTCGGCGATCATCATGCGGTTGGTCTCGGGATAGGGGTTCACCTCGTCGACCACCGGGTCGCCATCGTCATCGAGCACCGGGTTGCCCTCGTCATCGACGACGGGTTCCTCGACGAGTTCGACGCCGGTGGCCCACCGACGCGGTCGGGCGTAGAACTCAGAGCCGACCATCATGTCGGCGAGCGTCTTGTTGAGGGCGTCGACGAGTGGGATCAGGTCGGCGATCTCGGAGACCGGGTCACCGAGGATGCGGTCGGTGTTGGCCAGCCGGACCACCGGCACCACGCCGAGCGGGTTGTCGAGCACCTCGACCGTCTCGAATCCTGCGGTCGTCGCGCCGACGTTGTTGGCCCTCAACCGGGTGATGGTGTCGGCCTCGAATATCGTTGCCTCGGTGGTGGTCTCGGTCGTCCATCGCTTGCAGGCGGCGACGATCTGACGGGTTCCGGGGTCGACCTGCACCGACATCTGATGCGCCGACTCGATGGACACTTGCGGCCGGCCTTGGGCGTCAGCCCACACCACGACGTAGTTGGCGCCGAGTAGCAGCGCCTCGCGGTGTGAGACCGGGGCGAGCTGGTCGAGGTCGTTGCGCAGCCAGTCCGACCAGACGTCGACACCGTCGAATCCGGTCACGCGCAGACGTTCGGCAATCGAGGTCACCGACAGGCGGCAGAGGTTCGATGCGATCCGACCGAACCTGTCCCCCAACGCTTTACGCGCCTCAGGGGCCAGGAATGCCAGCGGTTGTTCGCCGACGTAGTAGCGGTCGAGGACCGCGTAGCGGGCCTGCGGGGCGTCGATGCGTTGCAGTAGTGCGGTGTGCAGGGCATTGGTCACGTGAAGCTCCTAGCTCGTTTCTTCTTCTTCGACGCGCGCCAGGTGGCACGCGAGTGCGCCATGACCGCGCACGCGGCCAGGTCGATCTTTCGGGCCTTCGCCGACCGGCTGGCCTTGCTCAAGCGGATACCGCGGGCGTCCTCGGTGATGACCGCAGCGCCGATGTGCTCGGCCAGGGTGCGGTCGCCGGAGTGGCTCAGACGCTTGTTGAGGCAGGCGTTGTAGAGGTCGCCGGTCGCCGCGGTCAGGCGTGCCGGCGAGTGCGGGAACTCGACCACCGGGAGCCGCTCAGCCTCGAGGGCTTGCAGGGTGCGAGTCCACCGGAACGGGTCGGCGATGATCTCGACGACCTGCCAGTACCGGCACGCCTTGCGTATCTCGTCCTCGACCTCAGCGATCGGCACCCGCCAGGTGGTGTCATCGCGGTCGGGCCGCTGCCACACCTTCACCTTGTCCATGTGCGGTTCGGTCGAGACCGTGGCGACCAACAGCGCGGTGGTGTCATCGGAGAACGACCCGTCGAGCGCGAGCACCACCCGCGCACCCTTCGGCACCGGATGACCCGTCGACAGGTCCGCCCACACACCAGCAGGCAGGAACGCGCCGTCGGTGTCGGAGGCGAACTGACACAACCGTGCTCGGCGGAACGTGGCCTCTCGGGTCTTGGGCGGCAGCAACGCGGTCAGCGCGTCGCGGTGCAGGAAGTCATCGAGCGCCGGGTTGGCCAGCTCCCAGCAGTGCTCGCAGTCGACCGGGTGATCCTCGAATCCGGCCGCCGAGTGCTCCCGCCACACCAGGCTCGAGTCCTCGGGATGCTCGTCGGCGTAGTTGCGCAGATCGGCGAGCACCTGGTCGCCGGGGTCCGGTCCGGGCGTGCCGATACAGACCAGCGTCGAGCGCTCCCGCTTACCCTGCGCCAGCGTCAGCACCTCGTAGGAGTCGCGGTTGGCGACGCCGGCCTCGTCGAGGATGGCCAGCGTGTAGTCCAGACCCTCGAGGCGCTTCGGTTCGGCAGGCAGGCAATGGAAGTAGGAGTCGGTGGTCGGGTTGTACAGCCGCTCCTTGAACACCTGCACCCGGCCGGCGAGGTCGTCGTCGAGTTCCACCATGCGTCGGGCGATGCCGAACACGATCCCGGCCTGACGCTCGTCCACCGCGACCACACAGACGACGGCACCCTCACCGTCGGTGAAGAACCGATAGAGCCCATACGCGGCCACCAGCGTGCTCTTGCCCTGACCACGCGGCAGCATCCACCCGGCCGTCCTCGGCGTCGGCGTAGCGTCCTCGACCGAGCCGATCAGCTCCCGTTGCCAGTCCCGCAACCGCAACGCTTTCAGCGCGTTCGTGCCCTTCGGCACCTTCACGAACCGCTCGCAGAACTTGGCGAACCGCGCCGACCCGGTGACCCTCGGCGCCCACGGCAACGGTGTCGGGTCCACCGCGGCCTTTGGTCCGGCCTTCACGCGGCACCACCGGCCACCGGGTACCCCCTGGGGGTGTGTGACGGCCTTCGCGGCTCCCCCCCGCCGAGTCCCGTCCCCCCTCGCGGGGGCTGCCCCCCAGGGCGTGCGCGGCCCTTGCGGGCGTTGCAGCGGCGGCACAGGACGTCGATGTCACACAACCTGATCGGCTTGCCGGCGTCATGGCGTCGCCAGGCTTCCTCGGAGTGGTCGGCGGTCAGGTCGTCGCGCGTGCCGCAGTCGGAGCACCACGGCTGCATCCGTCGGGCCTGGCGGCTCAGCTTGTCCCAGGCGGTGCCGTAGCCGCGGCTACGGGCGCTCGTCGTCGGCAGGTCGGTGCGGGTGACGCTGCGGTGCGCGGGTGCGCAGTCGTAGCAGCGCGTGGCGTCTGCGGGCTCACCGCAGTCGATGCAAGGGCGCCTCACTGGTCATCCTCGTCGTCGAGGTTGTCTGGGTCGAGGTCGGGTTCGGCCATCATGCGGAACCACTTGGGGATGTCTCCGGAGGCGACGCCAGCAGTCGGTGCGTGCAAGACAGCAAGTCCGATGGTGACCGAGACGCCGCCGAGCCACATGGCCGTCTGCTCTTCGACACTCATCGATCCGAGGTAGCTGCGCACGAGGTTGCTCTTGCCTTCGGCTCGAAGGGCACAGAGGTAGTAGTAGGCGTTCATGCCTTCGGTCACCTGCTCATCGGCGGTGGGCTCAGTCATCGGTCCAACTCCTGGTGGTCTCGTAGTAGTGGGTCAGCAGGGCGTCGAGGTAGACGCGCTGGCGTTCGGAGAGCCGGCGTTTGCGGGAGTGCTTCTCGAGCAGCTCGAGGCGGTTGGCCAGGGTGATGTGGTGGTGGGGCGGTTTGGGTTCGGTCACGGTCGGCGCTCCTTGGCTCGGTGGAGTTGGCAGCGCTGCCCCGGCTCGGCTACCGCGAGACGACACGACCCGCGACGCTTGGTCGTTGGTGCGCCACAGCGCGGAGGACCAGACCCGGCCGGGAGATGGTCGAGACGTGCGCGGGTCTCAGGCTCAAGCTCGGCGAGCTCTCGGTCGCCGCGGGTGTAGATCAGGGCCGTGAGTCCGTAGGGAAGGTGGCGGGTCTCAGGCATCGGCACACACCCCGCACGTATCGACGAGGTCGGAGGGCAACGATGCTCCGCACACCGAACAAGTCCGCGACTTGTTCCAGATATGTAGAGAGGGTCGTATAGGCGACCCCTGTTCTTCGCTCTCTCTTCCAGTTGTCCTATGTGCCTGTACTGACTTTTCTGGGACAACTAGGGCTGTGGGGTCGATGTCCTCGGCCAGGTAGTAGCGCCAGAGTGTGCGCTGATCTCCCTGCGCCTCTTCGTCACACGTGAGGACGCCGAGCATGTGCAGGGCCTGTAGCTGTCGATCGACGGTGTTGCGAGGCTTGTCGATCCGCTTCCGCACCTCCGTTGTGCTCGACCCCGGATGCGCGGCGATGTCGTCGACAATCGCCAGGCGCAGCGGCGGCATCGAGTCCCGAGCGCACCGAACGGCCAAGCGCAGCGCATGGTCCCGGTCCATCCCCAGCGCCACACCGCCCCGGACGATCTGGGCAAGCTGCTTGGCGAACCGGGTCGGCATCTCGGGCGCGTGTGCGTCGATGACGTCGCCGCGGTAGTCGAACTCGACGCCGGTGCGCGCCAGCGTCACGAGGTCGGCGGCGGCCAGGACGCGTTCAGTCTCGTCGTCGGTCAGCGCGGCGTCGGTCACGAGGTCCCGACGCAGGAGAGCGCCGACGGTGTCGGCGAGCTGCTCACGCATGACGACCTCGTGCCCGGTGTTGCCGATCGCTCGTCGGCCGGCCTTCTGACGACCTGTCCGGGAATCCATGCGCACGAGAACAAATCGGTCACCCATCGACGCAATGGCAGAGTGCGCCTTGTCCCAGGCGGTCGTCACAGCGCCGACAACCGTGATGCGTCCGTGCCAGTCCAGGGTCCGGCCGCCATCGGTGCCGACGTTGCGCGACCAGTGCCCGTCATAGACCTCACGCAAGGCGGCGAGCACCTCGGCGCGGGCGTCCTTGTTCATCGACAGGACACTGGTCACGTCCTTGATGACGAGCACACCTCGAGGACCGAGCTTGCGCAACAGGCCGCCTGTGGCGTCCTTGGCCTTGTCCTTGGCTGCCGTCGCCGATAGCAGCGCACCCGGCGAGGACACTGTCGAGGTCACCGTGGCCCCGGCTCCGGCCAACGCCTGGGCGGTCTCGGTCTTGGCGTTGCCTGACCCGGAGATCAGCAACAGCCACAGCGGGTCTCCGTCGAGGCGTTCAACGGCGGCAGCGGCCAGGACCGCGTCGAGGGCGTCGAGGTCGTAGTCGTCGCCGAGCCACTCGGTGAACGCGCCATGCACGTCCTCGAGGGTCCCGACTGCAAGAGGTAACCCGGTCTCGTCGTCCGTCTCGCCGATGTTGTAGTAGTCGGGGATGGTCACGACGCCACCCGCTTAGCCCACGGATTAGCCGCCAACCACCTGTTGTGTTCGGTGACGTGGCCCCAGTCGGTGCCCACGAAAACGTCGATGGACGCTGCCTTGAAGCGCTCGGCCAGATCACGGTTCTCGGCGTCGAGTTGCTCGGCCAGGCGTTGCGGGAGCTGCGCCGTCTCGGTCACCCACGCGACGCCGGCACGGACCACCGCCGCCAGCTTCGCGGGGTCGTAGTCGTCGAGCGCGGCCCATTCCGTCGAGCCCGCGGCAGGCACATAGGGCAGGTCGTCCAAAAAGTCGACGGCCCATGCCTTTACGAGCGGAGCGTTGGGCAGACCGAACGACGGCCACACGCTAGACTGTGCGGTGTCGGCTTGCTTGGTGGCGACTGACTTGGAGAGGTCCTCGTGTGGCGCGGGGGCCTCTTCGCTGTTCGGGGGCCTCAAGCGGCACCGCCGAATGGCTGCATCGAGGCGTCAACCTCGTTGAGATCCAAGCGGATACAGCGTGAACCGTTGCGGTAGCCGTTGAGGCGGCCCTCGGCGATCATGCGCCGGACGGTTCGCTCGTTGAGTCCGAGGTGTTCGGCGACTTGGGGAATGGACGCCCATTGGCGACGGGGAGAGGACATCAGGGAAGAGACTCCAGACACAAGGCAGCCGTGAGTCACGGCTAGTCGGTGTCCTTTCGCCTGCGCTCCGGCAAGCCCGGCGTTCGTGACAGAACCGATCGGCGGTTGCTGTCCTCCGCGCTCAGATCGTCATCGGCGTCCTACGGCGTACTCCGGTCTGAGTCTCTTCGCGGTCGAGACTACCAGTGCGTGCCCGCAGAAGTCCGTGTGCGACACGAGTTATCCCTCGATGAGCTTCGACAGGGCCTCAGCGATCGCTTTGTCACGGCCCTGGGCGGCGTGCTGGTAGCGCATGGCGGCGGCCACCGTGGAGTGTCCAAGTCTGGCTTGCAGATCGGCGAGCGTGGCGCCGCTGACAGCGGCCAGCACGGCGCCGGTGTGGCGCAGATCGTGGAACCGGAGATCGGGTCGTCCGGCCTCCTGGCGGGCGGGGTAGTAGTACCGGTACATCGACGTCGGCGACAGGTATCCGCCACCAGGCGCCGGGAACAGTAGCGCGTCCTGGCGGCGCTCGGTGTGCTTGTCGAGGTGCTCGACGATCGCCGGGAGTACGTGCGGCGGAATGTGAACGACGCGGATGCCGGCGTCCGACTTCGGGGTGGTCACGATGTAGCGGCCGGTGTCGCCTTCGCGAACCGCGGCCCGGCTGATCGACACAACTCCCTCGGCGACGTCGATGTCGCCGCGCCGCAACTCGATCAGCTCGCCGAACCGCATTGCACACCACCCGGCGAGGAGAACTGAGGCGCGCAGGTGGTCGGGCATTGCGTCGGCGATCGCGGTCAGCTCGGGCACCGTGGCGGGTTTGGTGCGTGAGCGTCGCTGTGCCGACCCTGCGCCTTCGACCCGGCACGGGTTGGCGTCGATCAGGTCGGCATTGACCGCCGAGGTCATGATCGTGCGCAACAGGCTGTAGGCGTGCGCCCGCATGGTGTCCTTGCCGGGCAGGAGTTTCGCGTGCCACTGGCGGACTGCGGCCGGGGTGACCTGGTCGAGGCGCTGCTCGCCGAATGCGGGGATCAGGTGCAGCTTGAGGAGCTCGGCGTAGTGGTCGCGGGTACGGGTCTTGAGGGGGCGGCCGCGGACGGTGCGGGTCGCCAACCATTCCTCGGCGTACGGGCCGAACGTGGGGGCGACGTCGCGGTCGGCGGTGGCAGGATTCCACAGGTTGCGGTCGATCTCGCGGCGGCGGTCCGACAGCCACGCTTCGGCGTCGATCTTGGCGGCGAACGTCTGCGGGGCCTTGTGCTCGGCACCGTCGGGGCCGGTGTAGCGGGCCTGGTATCGGCCGGAGGGGAGACGTCGGATGTTGCCGAATCCTCGTTTACTGGCCACTGCCATCTGTCCTCTCGCGTGCCAAATACGTGCCAGATGACTGTATCTCACTGTCCGCTTGTGCCCGTCCATGTCAGCGGTTACTGTGTGCAGTACCCGCAGGCAGAACCTCGATTCTGCAGGTAGGGCACCACAACCCAAGAACACCCGGTTTACTGGTTCGAGTCCAGTTGGGGGAGCAGAAAAGCCCGTCACCTGCGACAGCAGGCGGCGGGCTTCTTCATTCGACCCCGTGTGCGTTTTGTGGCCGGTCGGCGAGGGTAGCCGCCCCGCATGCGAACAGAGCCCTCGTTCCAGTCTGTCTTGGTGATCGCCGATCCCGGTAAAACAGAGGCGATCGGCAAACGTCTGTCCGAGTCCTTGTCGACAGACAGCAATAACACCGACGGTCGGCACGTCTCGACCCGAAGCCACGCGTACCCGATCGAGGCGCACACCGATTTCGCTGACGTGGTCGGCACGATCGATCCCGATTCCGCGAGCGAAGACATCGTCATCTACCTCACCGACCTGGCACGTCGATCGGGGACGACCCCGCTCATCGCCGAGATCCATCTCTCGAAACGGCTCGGGGTGATCTCCATTCCGGGGATGGGGGCTGCATTCGTCGATCGGCGTACGAGGGATCTGGCGCAACTGGTCGTCGCCGAGGTGTCCGGCGAATCGGATGAACCGGCGGGGAAGGAGCGGATTCATCGGGTCCAGGACGACGACGTCGTGCACTATCTCGCGCCGTCCAGACTGTCGCGCCTTCGGCTTCTCGCGGGCATGGTCTACGCCAATCGGCCCTGGCGGGTGGTCGCCGGTATGTCGAAGGTGATGATGGCCGCCTTCGCCACCGGCGCAGTGAGTCTCGCCTACGGGACCATGTGGCAGCTGTCCGACATGATGGGCCCGTGGCGACTGGGTGTGGCCACGATTCTGTCCATTGCCGCGCTGATCGCCTGGCTGATCATCGAACACGACCTATGGGAACGGCCGCCGTCGACGGAAGAACGCGAGCGTGCGGGGCTCTGACGGCGTGGTGGACGATACCGCCGGACATGGTCTCTGACCAGGTCGGTCATCCGATGGATTTCTGGACTCTGGTGGTGATGGCCTGGCTGGTGGCATCGGTGGCCATATTGGGCGGCGCGCTCGGGTCGGGCATGGAGGATGACGACGCCGTGCGGGCGGCGACGTATGGGGCTCGGCAACGCCGACGTTTCGAGCGGGACGACGATGACGATCGGCGCTCCGGAAAGAACCAGAGCCGGTGACAGACGGAAAAGCCCATCACGCTGCGTGAGCAGGTGATGGGCTTCCCGTACCGGGTGGACGACCCTACTCGCGGGGGTAGTCCTCGGGATCGATCTCGACCTCGGCGGCCTGTTCGGCGGCGTCGGCGTCGTCGGCTTCGAACGGCACGCTGGGGTTGACACCTTCAGCGGGGTCGGGCGCTGCCGTCTGGGCCTGCTCGAGTGCATCGGCCTCGTTGGCCTCGACCGGCAGGTCGGCTTCCGGTGGCGTCATGGACGCTCCTCTCGTCGTCGAACTCCTACGGCTCCACGTGTACCCGACGAGAGTGGGTTTCAGTCTCCGCCGCGTCGCTCGTCGTAGTCGGCCTGGGCGTCGCGGACGGCCGGCATGTTGTCCTGCACGAGTTCGATCAGGCCGCTCAATTGGTCGGCGACCTGCCTGCCGAGCGGGGTGAGGTGGTACTCGACCTTCGGCGGGATGGCTTCGAGGACGGTGCGCACGATCATGCCGTCGCGTTCGAGGCTCTGCAGGGTCTGCGAGAGCATCCGTTCGCTCACGCCGTCGACGCGTCGCCGCAGCGCGCTGAATCGATAGTTGCTCTCCCCCAACGCGATCAGCACGAGGCTGCCCCAGCGTCCGGTGACGGTCTGCAGTGTGGTCCGGGACGAGCAGTCCCGGGCGAAGACGTCCGCCTCGAGGGACTCGTCGCTGATCTCGGTCACGTGCTCAACGGTAGCCGAATCGACGAGACCTTGCTAACAGTTCGTATTGCACTTACGAAAAGTAAGTTCATACTGGGAGTCGTCCAACCGACAGAGATGAGGAATCAGATGACCACAGCAGTGACCGGCGCGACGGGACAGCTCGGCGGACTCGTGATCGACGAACTACTCGCCCGGGGCGTCGCCGCCGCCGACGTGGTGGCGATCGTCCGCGACGAGTCGAAGGCCTCGAAGCTCGTGTCGCACGGCGTTTCGGTCCGTGTCGCCGACTATGACGATCCGGCATCACTTGTCGACGCCCTCGTCGGCGTCGACAAGTTGCTGCTGGTCTCGGGTTCGGCGGTCGGGCAACGGGTTGCCCAGCACACCAACGTGATCGAGGCGGCGGAGGCCAACTCCGTCGAACTGATCGCCTACACCAGCCTGCTGCACGCCGACACGAGCGGTCTGAGTCTGGCTCCCGAGCACGTCGCCACCGAAGCCCGACTGAACGAGTCGTCGGTGCCCGCCGTGATCCTGCGCAACGGCTGGTACTGGGAGAACTACCTGGCCGCCATCCCGCAGGCGGCGGCGACCGGAACGCTCCTGGGTGCTGCGAGTGAGGGAAAACTCGCTGCCGCCGCTCGCGCCGACTACGCGGCTGCGGCCGCAGCGGTCCTCACCGCCGACTCGGACCAGGCCGGCAAGGTCTACGAGTTGGGTGGCGACGAGCGGCTGACCTACGGCGAATTCGCCCGAGCGATCGGTGTGGCCTCGGGTGCGACCGTCCAGTACCGCGACCTCTCCGAAGCCGACTACCAGGCCGCTCTCGTAAGCGCGGGTCTGCCGGAACCGGTCGCCGCGATGCTGGCCGGCGCAGATGCCGGGATCAGCCGCGGTGAGCTGGACACCGACTCCGGCGACCTCCAGTCGCTCATCGGCCGGTCGTCGACCCCCGTCGCGGAGGTCATCGCGCAGGCGCTCGCCTGACCCGGCGTCGCACGATCGGCGTCCGGCGTGCTCCGCGCCGAGTCGCATCGATGAGTTCGGCTGCGACACCGAGTCTGTCCGCATAGATTGCTCGTGCCGACCGACAAGGAAGCCGAACCATGCCACAGCTACTCAGAGTCCAGAACTTCTCGATCTCACAAGATGGGGTCGGGGCGGGGGAGAACCAGACGTTCGAGCGTCCCTTCGGTGATCGCGTCGAACCGTGGGAACTGATGTCGTGGGCGGGCGCCACCGCGAGCTGGCCCAACCGGACCGACCCGGGTGGCACCCGCGGCCTCGACGACTATTTCACCCGCGACTTCGCTCATAACATCGGTGCGGAGATCATGGGCCGCAACAAGTTCGGTTATCAACGCGGCCCGTGGACCGACCACGAGTGGCAGGGTTGGTGGGGTGACGAACCGCCGTTCCACACTCCCGTCTTCGTGCTGACGCACCATGTTCGGCCGTCGTTCACGCTGAGCGACAACACGTTTCACTTCCTCGACGCCACCCCGGCCGAGGCCGCCGAGCAGGCGAAGGCCGCGGCGGACGGCAAGGACGTACGTATCGGCGGCGGCGTGAGCACCGTGCGGGAGTTCCTCGACGCCGACCTCATCGACACCCTCCACATCGCCGTCGCACCCGTCACGATCGGCGCCGGACTCAAACTCTGGGAGTCACCCGAGGAGCTCGAGGGCCGGTATCACCACGAATCCGTCCCGAGCACCAGTGGCGTGACGCACCATTTGTTCTGGCGCAGGTAGCGGCTCGTCACTTACTCAGTACGATCCGGTTGCGGTTTGTCCCGGCATCCGGGACAAACGACAACCGGATCGCCGTGGCGGTGGAATGCGGTCGCCGATCGGCGTAGTTGTAGGGACCATGACGGAACTCGCCGGCAAGGCCACGACTCTGCTCGAACTCCACCAACCGGGAAACCCGGTCATCCTGCCCACGGTGTGGGACGCCTGGTCGGCGAACCTCGCGATCTCCGCCGGGTTCACCGCGCTCACCGTCGGCAGTCACCCGGTGTCGGACTCGATCGGCAAGCCCGACAACGAGGGCATCACGTTCGAGGAACTGACCACCCGCATCCGGCAGATCACCGCGGCGGTCGACGTCCCGATCTCCGTCGACATCGAGTCCGGCTACGGGGAGGACCCGAAGACGCTCATCGAGGGCCTGATCGCCGCGGGTGCCGTCGGTCTGAACATCGAGGACACCGTGCACAGCGAGGGCGGACGCCTTCGCGACGCACAGGAGCACGCCGACTTCGTGGGTGCGCTCCGGGCGGCGTCCGACGCCACCGATGTCCACGTGGTGATCAACGCGCGCACCGACCTGTTCGTCAAGCAGGTCGGCGACGAATCCGACCGCCTCGACCGGGCGATCGACCGAATGAAATTGGCTGCCGATGCCGGCGCAGACGTGCTGTACCCGGTCGGTTTCCACGACGACGCCGCGCAGAGGCGGCTCACCAGCGAACTGCCGTTGCCGGTCAACGCGATCGGCCATCCGACCAAGAACACCAAAGCGGCACTGGCCGAACTCGGTGTCGCCCGGGTCAGTTTCGGACCGATCTTCCAGATGGTGCTCGCCGAGCGCGCCGCCGAGGTTCTCGAACCCTGGAAGTAGTCACACCGCTCTCCTCCGGGTAGTCGGACCCGGAGGAGAATGTCGGTGGTCCGAACTACCGTCGGATCATGGCACTCACGAAATCCGAACGAGAAGCGTTCCTGTCCGAACCCCATGTCGCGGCGCTGTCGGTCGAAGCCGAGCCCGGCCGGGCGCCGCTCATGGTCCCGGTGTGGTACCAGTACGAGCCGGGCGGTCGCCCCTGGCTGCTCACCGGAACCGAATCGCGCAAGTTGCAGCTCATCCGAACCGCCGGGCGGTTCACGTTCATGGTCGACGAGGTGTCGCCGCGGCTGATGTACGTGGCCGTGTCGGGGGATGCGGTCGACATGGTTCCGGGCACCCGCGGCGACCTGCAGGAGATGGCGGCGCGCTACCTCCCGCCCCAGGCCGTCGACCCCTACGTGGAGATGGCCGAGAAGGATCACGGTCCCCAGACCAAGCTGTTCCTCGAACCGAAACAGTGGGTGTCCCTGGACCTCGGTGCGCTCTGACCGACGGGCCGTGATCCGGCAGCGAGACGAACCCGTCGGGAACGTCTCGCTACATTGAACGCATGCCGAAGTCGCGTTCCACGTCCGACCAGCCCGAACAGTCCGTCGACGCGGAGTCTCACCAGGCGACATCGCCGACGGGCGAGCAGGTCACCCCGCTCGACGGCAACGAGTTCCTGCAGGCCAATCGCAGTAACCGCGACAAGTACCGCGCCGAGGCCGAGGCGAAGGCGGCGAAAGCAGCCCGCAAGGCCGAGCGCCGACACCCGGCTGACGAGCCCACGGGTGCCGACGAGCCGGCCGATACGGACGACGCCGACGGGTCCGACGACGCCACGACCGAGGTCGCGGACCCACGCCCTGGCTCGGACCGCACCCCCCGCAAGCTCGATCCCGCCACGGCGCGTCGGAGTGGTTCCCGCCGGTGGATCGGTTGGACTTCGAAGGTCGGCAGCCGACCGTGGGCGGTGATCGCGCTGATCGTGGCGGTCGTCGTCCTCGCGGCGTCGACGGCGGTGCTCGCCGTGGCGTACGTGGATGCCGATGAACGCGCCGAGTCGAGCGCGTCGGCCGGTACGACGACGTCCCTCCTCGAGACCGCCCGGCGATACGCGGCCGAGATCTCGACCTACAACTCTGCCGACTACGCTGACCTCGACCGACGCATCCGGGAGATCTCCACGCCCGCGTTCACCCAGACCTACATCGAGTCCTCGCAGGACGCCCGCCGCGGATCCGCCGAGGCCGAATCGGTGTCCACGGCGACGGCCGACAATGCGGGCCTCATGTCCGTCGACGACGGCAAGGCCGTTGTGCTGGTCACCCTGGACCAGACCCTGAAATCGCCGCAGACCGCACAGGAGTTCCCCGAGGGATTCCCGTACCAGTCGCGGGTCAAGGTCACCCTCGTGGAGCAGGACGGTCGCTGGCTGATGGACGACTTCGCGGTGCTGTGAGGCCTCGGCTCCCTGATCCGAAAGAAGCGAGTCCTATCGCTCCCTGAGGAGCGGCCGGAGCTTGCGGAGGGCGCGGCCAACCATCGCCTTCCGAATCCGAAGAACGACATAACCATTGCCCCCTGAGCAGCCTATGAGGGTTTGTGTCAACAGGGTCCTGTGGTGGGTGTGGGCGTGGGTGTTCGGCCCGGCGGCCGGTTGGCGTGTCGGGATGGGTGCGTGGTGGGGGGTTCGGGTTGGCCGGGGTCGTGCCTGGCGCGGGCTCTACCTAGCGTTCAAACGGGTTGCTACCCAACAGCCTTCATTCGAGCTTGGTTCGCGCCGGGGGTGGGGACTGCTCAGGCTCAGGGTCGGGCTTGGGTGCCCAAGGCGCAGCGAGCTTGTCCCGGCCGGAGGGTTTAGGGGTCAGGCGGCGGTCCTTTCGGCGGGTCGGGTACGGCCGGCAGCGATGTCGGGGTTCCAGGCAGTGTTGGTGGTGATGACGACGAACAGTTGCCGCAATAGGGCGGCAGCGATCGCGACCCGGGCCTGGTTGGGGTTGAGCTGGTTGGTGTCTCGGCTGGTCAGGTGGCGGTAGCGGGCGGCGTAGACCTCGTTGTGGGTGAGCGCGGCGAATGCCGCCCGCCAGGCGGCGACCCGCAACAAGGGCCGGCCACGCCCGCTGATGCGGGTGGTGCCGCGGTAGTTGCCGGAGGAGTTCTCCCGCGGGCACAGTCCGGCGTGTTTGACCACCGCGCGTGCGGAATCGAAGCGGGTCAGGTCCCCGGTTTCGGCGAGGATCGCCGCGACCGAGACCGCCGAAACCCCCGGGATGGACTCGGCGAGGGCGCGTAGGCCCAGCCCGGTGAGGACCTCGATCATGAGGTGTTCGACCTGCTCGCAGGCGGTGCGGGCGTGCCCGAAATCGTCGAGAGCGTAGCGGGCCCGTTCCAACGCACCAGCCTCGCCGGTGATCGTGGTCTCGGTCGCGAAGGCGGCGTCGACGAGTGCGACCAGGATGCGGGTGGTGACCCGACGCCCACCCCAGCGGGGCAGCTCGGCGCGCACCTGCTCCCGTAGCCACGCCACCGCCTGGTCGCGGCTGCTCTGGGCGGTCAGGGGTGTCGGGTCAGCGCCGATGACGGCCATCGCGGCCAGCCAGGTCACCGATTTGAACGGCTGCCCGGCGCAGTCGAGCGCTTCTGGCCAGCTGCTCTCGAGCAGATCGCGGGCTTGTTGTTGGGCTGCGCTACGGCGGGTGAGTTGCTGGGATCGGCGCACACCGAGGTGGCGTAGCCTGCTCCATTGCTCGTCGGCGTGTTCGGGTAGGTAGAGGTGGAGTTGGGTGGTCAACCGTGCGATCAGCAGGGCGTCTTTGTCGTCGGATTTGTCGTGGGTGAAGTCTTCGGTCTCCCGGGCGCGAGAGACGGCGATCGGTTGCACGCACACCATCTGCACCCCGACCGCAGCGGTGAGGTCTCGGACTGTTTTCCAGCGATGCCCGGTCGGTTCACACGCGATGACGATGCCGGCAAACCCCGCAGCAGCAGCGGCGGTACGGCTCCACTCGATCGCGGTGGCCAACTGTGGTGGCGCGCAGTGAAACGTGCGGCGCGCCACGATGCGGGAGTCGTGATCGACCACCGCGACGACTTGTTTGTTCGATGCCAGATCGATCGCTGCGACCGCGTGGTCGCGGCGCACGATCCCCCGGAACCGGGTCAACCGATCGTTCCGACGCTTGTCACCTCGACTCAAACGACTAGCCTTAGACATTGACATCCTCCTTTTGTGGTTGGGATAACCAAGCCCCTTATGACCACATCAGGAGGATGTCCCAGTTACCAAAGCCCTTCCAGCTATTACTAGGTGCGAGGAGCGTTAGCGACGAGCCACGAAGGGCCTGGTGAGACACGTTGCGAAGCCCTTCGTGGCTCGCTTCGCTCGCACCTCAGGGAGCAGTGGCACAGCACGTCTCTCGGGTTCTGCAGTTCTTTCGGATCAGGGAGCGAGGTTCGGCGTGCTTGCCGGTCATCAGATAGTCAGCCGTGCAACAGAATCCGCATCGCCAGTGCGTCGATCCGGTCGGGGGAGGGCGGTAGGGACTGACGCGACAGGTCGGTGACCACGTTCAGGGAAGCGTGTACGAGGAACCGCGCCTGCGAGAGCGACAGCTCGTCGCGGACGCGGGTGAGCCAGGTGGCGAACTCGTCCACGGTGATCCGCTGCTGGTTGCGTAGTTCCTCGCGTGCCTGTGGAGTCGTGTGCCCGATCTCGGTCTCGTAGATCGCGATGAGATCGGTTGCGCTGGATGATAACCGGATGTACGAGGCGACCATCGCGGCGATCGCCTCGCGGGGCGTGGTCGACGCCGCCAGCGCGTCGGAGATGGCCGACGTGACCCGGTCGGTCGCGCGCCAGAACGAGGCCTCGAGAATGGCGACCTTGCTGGGGAAGTGGCGGTACACGCCTGATGCCGGCAGGTCGGCCGCGTGTGCGATGTCCTCGATCGTCACGTCCCGGAACCCGCGGGCGGCGAACAGCTCGATCGCTTCGGTCAGGATGACCTCGCGCTTGGCGGCCGGGGCGAGTCCGGTCACCGACGGCGGCTCGGGGTCGGTCGGCTCTGGCAGCTCGACTTCGAGCAGGCCGATCGCGGCGGCCGACATCAACGCCGTCGCCTCGCGGGCCGGCAACGAGGCGCGATGCGTTGTCGGACTCGCCGCGACGCTGATCATTGCGGCGGCAACGAGATTGGCGTCGAGATCGGTCAGCGACGGGCGCAGCCGGCGGGCGGCGGCACGCACACGACGATGCTGGTGGACGACGACATCGCGGACGATCGCGGCGTCGGCGGGCTCGAGGTAGCGCGACTCCCACCGGTACAGCCCACCGCGGCGACGATTGTCGAACGAGGTGGCGGTGATCGCCTCGAGGAGTGCGGGCAACTCCTCGGGCGACCCCTCCGGGACGGTGTCGAGAACGTCGCGCAGGCCGGTCGCGAGCTCGGCGGTGGTCTCGGCGAACAGTGCGTACTTGTTCGGGAAATGCCGGTACAGCGCCGGGGTGGAGATGCCGACGGCGTCGGCGATGTCGTCGAGCCGCACCGCGTGGTACCCGCCGTCGCTGAAGGCCTTCGCCGCGGCGTCGACGATCATGCGTCGCCGGTCGGCGGGACGACGACGCCGGGCGCCGGTGTCCGGGCGCGACGTCTGCGGACGTGCGGTCATGACGACAGAGCCTATCCGGAGACCGCGTTCTCGTGACAGATTTCGGCATCGACCGGCAAAACCGCAGGAGAGACCGGCTTGCGGATCTGATAAGTTAACCGAGATTCTCGTGATCTGCGTCGCATTATGGTAGTAATCTAGGCGATGGCACAGATGCGGGGGGCTGTGTCTACCGAGAAGCCGGCCTGGAGTGGGGAGAGCAGTGAGCGAAGAGATCACGCGCGGCGGAGTCATCACATCGGTGGACGACTCCGGGATCGGGCGCCTGACGATTTCTCGTCCGGAACGGATGAACGCCCTCGACGGCGGGGCCCATCAGGCGATCGAGGACACGTTGGCGGAGTGGTCGACTCGCGACGACGTCCGCGTGATCGTGATCGACGGCGCGGGCGGCAGTTTCAGTGCGGGCGCCGATGTCCGGGGCTTCGCCGAACAGTCGACCGCGGGCGGCGCCTCCGGGTTCACTCCGACGCAGGCGCGTCAGATCATCTCCGGAGGTTCTGATCTCATCCGGGCCGTGCGTTCGGTCCCGGTCCCGGTGATCGCCTCCGTCGACGGTGCAGCCGCGGGGATCGGTGCGTCGCTCGCACTCGGTGCCGACCTCATCTATACGACGGCCAGGTCGTATTTCCTGCTCGCGTTCGTCAACATCGGTCTCATGCCCGACGGCGCCGCCTCGATGTCGTTCGCGACGGCCGTCGGTCGCGTGCGTGCCAACGAGCTGGCGCTGCTCGGTGAGAAGCTGCGTGCCGCAGAGGCTCTCGACGCCGGACTCGTCAACGGCGTCGTCGAGGATCGTGCCGCGCTCGACGAGGTGGTCGGCAAGGTCGCCGGCAAGCTCGCGGGTAAGAGCGCTACCGCGCTCCGGCTCACGAAGGCTGCTCTCGACGCGCACACGATGTCCGGTTTCGAGGCCGCGATCGAACGAGAACTCGACGGCCAGACCGAACTGCTCCAGTCCCCGGAGTTCCAGGCGGCCATCACCGCGTTCGCCGGCGCCTCCAAGTGAGCGCCGCGACACGTCGGAATCGCTGTACCCCAACCGTTCCCGACCCCATCACCACCAGAGAGACAACGAGGAGACCGATCGTATGACCGCGACCGTCGACACCTTCAGCGACCTGGCCACCGAGCCGCTGCGTTCGCGCCGCAACCACTGGAACAACCAGATCCGCCGCCACGCCTTCATGACCCCGGACAAGCCGGCGCTGAAGTTCCTGGGCAACATCACCACCTGGAAGGAACTCGACGAGAGCAGCCGCGCCTTCGCGGCCGCACTGAGCCGCCGCGGCGTGCAGTTCGGCGATCGTGTGCTGACCGTCCTGCTCAACCGCTCGGAGTACGTCGAAGCGGTTCTGGGTGCGAACCTGATCGGTGCCATCCCCGTTCCGGTGAACATCCGGATGAGCCCGGCCGAGGTCGCGTTTCTCGTCAACGACAGCGGCGCGAAGGTGATCGTCACCGAGACCCTGCTCGCCCCGCTGGCCGACGCCGCGGGCGCCTCCACCGGAGCGATCGAGCACACCATCGTGGTCGGCGGTTCGGACAAGGACAATCACCTCGACTACGAGGCGCTCGTCGCCGAGGATTCGTCGGATCTCGAGGAGATAGACGTTCCCGAGGAGACCGTCGCGCTGATCATGTACACCTCGGGCACGACCGGAAAACCCAAGGGCGCCATGCTCACCCACACGAACATGCAGGCGCAGGCGGTCACCTGTCTGCAGGCCCTGCAGACCCGTTCCGACGACATCGGCTCGTGTGTTGCCCCGATGTTCCACATCGCCGGCCTCGGCGCCATGGCGCCGCTGTTCTACATGGGCGCCCTCTCGGTGATCCATCCGCTCGGCGCGTTCGACCCCGACCACATGCTGGACACCATCGAGCGCGAGGGCACCACCTCGATCTTCCTGGTGCCCGCACAGTGGCAGGCCGTCTGTGCCGCGCAGCAGGCCAAGCCGCGTGATCTCAAGCTGCGCGTGATCAGCTGGGGTGCGGCCCCGGCGTCGGACACCGTCCTGAACGCGATGAACGAGACTTTCCCGGAGGCGCTCAACGTCGCCGTTTTCGGACAGAGCGAGATGTCGCCGATCACCTGCGTACTCGAGGGCAAGGATGCCCTGCGCAAGATCGGCTCCATCGGAAAGGTCGTCCCGGCCGTGACCGCGCGCATCGTCGACCCCGAGGGCAACGACGTCGCGCAGGGTGAGGTCGGCGAGATCGTCTACCGCGGTCCGAACATGATGAAGGGGTACTGGCAGAACGAGCAGGGCACCGCCGACGCCTTCGCCGGCGGCTGGTTCCACTCCGGTGACCTGGTCCGGGCCGATGAGGAGGGCTTCCTCTACGTCGTCGACCGCGCCAAGGACATGATCATCTCCGGTGGCGAGAACATCTACTGCGCCGAGGTCGAGAACGTCCTCTTCGGTCATCCGAGCATCACCGAGGCGGCGATCATCGGTCGCGCACACGAGAAGTGGGGTGAGGTGCCGGTCGCGGTGATCGTGCTCGCCGAAGGCGTCGAGGACCTGACGCTCGCCGACCTCGAGCCGTACCTCAACGAGAACCTCGCGCGGTTCAAGCATCCGAAGGACATCGTCATCGTCGACGAGTTGCCGCGCAACGCCGGTGGCAAGGTCGTCAAGCCGACCCTGCGCCAGAGCTACGGCAGCAAGGACGCCGGCCTGGCCGACTGACGCCGTCGTATCCACCGTCGTCGGACACCTCGGCGACGTCGACACCCTCCGACCTGGGCGCGAGCACTCGCGCCCAGGTCGTCGTGGTCTCGTCCGTCCCGACCACCGCCGGCATCGACGCGCCAAGAAACACGCACTAGAACACGTTCCAATTTTGTGGTTGAGTGACTACTGTCACGTCATGGCGGCAACCGTCGGAGTGAGTAGATCCTCCCGGTGCGAGACGTCGCCGGGTTCGAACGGAGGAGTTCAGTGAAGACAAAGGGTGCATTGCTGCGGGAGCACAACAAGCCGTGGGCGATCGAGGACATCGAGATCGGCGATCCCAAGGCCCACGAGATCAAGATCAAGATGGAAGCCGCCGGCATGTGCCACTCCGATCATCACCTGATGACCGGTGGCATCCCGATGGCCGGGTTCCCGATCCTCGGTGGTCACGAGGGTGCGGGCGTCGTGGCCGAGGTCGGTGAAGGAGTCACCGACTTCGAGGTCGGCGACCACGTCGTGCTGTCGTTCATCCCGTCGTGCGGCAAGTGTCCGTCGTGTCAGTCGGGAATGGCCAACCTGTGCGACTTCGGCGCCATGCTGCTGCAGGGCGAGGCGGTGTCGGACAACACCTTCCGGATCCAGACCGCCGCCGGCGAGAACGTCTACCCGATGACGCTGCTGGGCACCTTCGCGCCGTACATGGTCGTGCACGAGGCCTCGGCGGTGAAGATCGACAAGGACATCCCGTTCGAGGTCGCGGCGCTCTGCGGCTGTGGCATCCCCACCGGTTACGGCTCGTCGACCCGCAGCGGCGACGTACGACCGGGGGAGGACGTCGCGATCGTGGGTGTCGGCGGCGTGGGTACCGCGGCCCTACAGGGCGCGGTCATCTCCGGCGCCCGCAACCTGTTCGCCATCGACCCGGTGGAGTGGAAGCGGGAGCAGGCGCTCAAGTTCGGGGCCACCGCGGCCTTCGCCACGGTCGAAGAGGCGGCCACGGCGATCGCGGAGACCACTCACGGCGGCATGTGCCAGAAGGTGATCGTCACGGTCGGCGAGGTCCACGGCAAGGACGTCGACCTGTGGATGGGTATCACCGCCAAGGGTGGCACCTGCGTCCTGACCGGTATGGGCAACATGCTCGAGAGCGATGTCAACCTCAATCTCGCCATGCTGACCCTGCTCCAGAAGAATCTGCAGGGTTCGATCTTCGGCGGTGCCAACCCGAAGCTCGACATCCCACAGCTGCTGTCGATGTACAAGATCGGCAAGCTCAACATCGCCGACATGATCACCCGGCAGTACCGTCTGGACCAGATCAATGAGGGCTACCAGGACATGTTGGACGGCAAGAACATCCGCGGAGTCATCCGCTACACCGAAGAGGACTGGTGAGCACCCGGGTAACGTGACCCGATGTGTCTGTCCTTGATTCTCTGACGGAATGGCCCGTCGACCACGTGTCGGCGGCGATCATCACCCGCGACGGGGTCGCCGACCAGTTCGGCGACCCCGCTCGCGTCTTCGAGCTCGCCTCGGTCACGAAGCCGCTGGTGGCCTACGCGGTGCTCGTCGCCGTCGAGGAGGGAGCCGTCGAGCTGGACGACCCGGCCGGGCCGTCGGGGTCGACCCTTGCCCACCTGCTTTCGCACGCGTCCGGCCTGGCCTACGACACCCGCGAGGTCGAGGCCCCGCCGGGGGAGCAGCGGATCTACTCGAGCGCGGGCTTCGAGGTGGCCTCCGAGGTCGTGGCCGAGGCGACCGGTATCGAGTTCGGCCGCTATCTCTCCGAAGCCGTGTGCGCGCCGCTGGAGATGTCGTCGACGACGCTCTACGGGCCGGCCGGGCATGCCGCCCGCTCGAGCGTGGCGGATTTGGCGGCCTTTGCCCGCGAGTTGCTGGATCCGCGCCTGCTGGCGCCGGAGACCTTCGGGACGCTGACGTCGGTGCGGTTCCCCGGACTCGACGGATTCGTCCCCGGGTACGGCAAGCACCGTCCCAACGACTGGGGGATCGGCTTCGAGATCAGGTCCGAGAAGTCGCCGCACTGGACCGGGACGAGGAACTCCCCGCGGACGTTCGGGCACTTCGGTCAGGCCGGCACGTTCCTCTGGGTGGATCCGGCGCTCGACGCGGCCTGCGTCGTGCTGACGGATCGGCTCTTCGGACCATGGGCGAAGCCGCTGTGGAGCGAGTTCAACGATCGCGTCGTTGATGAACTCTCGTCACAGAACTGAATTTTTCTCGCAGGAGAAACTAGCGCAACACGTGCATCATGGGGCACAATTGACCCTACGAATGTGATATCCGCTGTCGCGAGGTGTGTTGGGGAAGACGTTCCTCGTCGACAACGGAGGTGAACAAGGTGCGCAATCTGAATCAGTTTGCGGACATGACAACAGGAGTGGTCTACATCCACTCGGCGCCGGTGGCGCTGTGCCCGCATGTGGAGTGGGCTCTGTCGTCGACCCTGAATGCGCGCGCCAACCTGAAATGGTCGGCACAGGATGCCGAACCCGGCATGCAGCGTGCCACTGTCGACTGGGCGGGTCCGGTCGGTACCGCGGCTCGTCTGGTGACGGCGCTGCGGGAGTGGTCGGCGCTGCGTTTCGAGGTGACCGAGAACCCCAGCGAGGGTGTCGACGGTGAACGGTTCTGCTACGTCCCGGGACTCGGCCTCTGGCGCGGCTCCGCGAGCGCCAACGGCGACGTCATCATCGGCGAGAACCAGTTGCGTTCGATGATCGAATCGCAGCCCGACAGCGCCGGTCTCGCCGGTGAACTCGAAGGCGCGCTCGGAACCGCGTGGGACAACGCGCTCGAGCAGTACCGCATGGGCGGTGCCGGCGCCGAGGTCACCTGGTTGCAGCAGCGGGTGGGTTAGCAGGGGGACGAACTACAACGAGAAGTGCCCCGGTCCTCGTGGACCGGGGCACTTTCGTCGTCTGTGCGACGCGTCAGAGCGGGATGTTCTTGTGGCGACCGCGGCGCGCGGGTGCCGCGGCGAGCGCCTCGGCGATGATGCTGCGAGTGTGCGCCGGGTCGATGATCTCGTCGACCACGCCAATGGACTGTGCGCGGCCGACACCGCCGGCGATCGCCTCGTGCTCGGCGGCGAGACGGTCGTGCAGGGCCTCACGCTCGTCGTCGGGCGCTGCGGCGAGAGCTTTCTTGTGCAGGATGCCCACCGCGGCCTTCGCGCCCATCACGGCGACCTCGGAGCCCGGCCAGGCGAACACCGCGGTGGCGCCGAGCGCACGCGAGTTCATCGCGATGTAGGCGCCGCCGTAGATCTTCCGGGTCACCAGCGTGACCCGGGGGACCGAGGCCTCGGCGAACGCGTGCAAGAGCTTCGCGCCGCGGCGGACGACGCCGTTCCACTCCTGGCCGACGCCGGGCAAGTAACCCGGCACATCGGTGATGACGATGAGCGGGATGCCGAAGGCATCGCAGAGGCGGACGAAACGCGATGCCTTCTCCGCGCTCTCGGAGTTGAGGCAGCCGCCCATCCGCAGCGGGTTGTTCGCGATGATCCCCACGCTGCGTCCGGACAACCGGCCGAAGCCGACGACGATGTTCGGCGCCCATTTGGCTTGCAGCTCTTCGAAACTCGAGATCTGGGTCTCGCCGTCGGCCGCGACACCGGAGTCGAGCAACTGCTCGACGACCGGGTGGACGTCGTAGGCGCGCCGATTCGACTCCGGCAGCAAGGCCTTGAGGTCGGTGTCGCCGGCCCGCGCGTGTTCGCGGTCGAAATGTCCCTGCTGGGTGAACGTCGACACCAGACGCCGTGCGCGCCACAGCGCGTCGGGCTCGGAGTCGGCGACGATGTGACAGACACCGGACTTCTTGCCGTGGGTGGTCGGGCCGCCCAGCGACTCCATGTCCACTTCTTCGCCGGTGACGCTCTTGACGACGTCCGGGCCGGTCACGAAGACCCGGCCGGCCGGCGCCATGATCACGACGTCGGTGAGCGCCGGGCCGTAGGCGGCGCCGCCGGCGGCGAAGCCGACGACCACCGAGATCTGCGGGATGTAGCCCGAGGCACGCACCATCGCCTCGAAGACCTGACCCACCGCGTGCAACGCCTCGACACCCTCGGCGAGGCGGGCGCCACCCGAGTGCCAGATGCCGATGACCGGCGCCTGTTCGGTGATGGCGGTGTCGATGGCGTTGACGATGTGCGCACACCCCACGACACCCATGGCGCCGCCCATGACGGTGCCGTCGGTGCAGTAGGAGACCGTACGGACCCCGTGCACCAGACCGACGGCGGCCTGGACGCCCGACTTGTCGCGCGGATGGAGCAGCGACATCGTGCCTTCGTCGAAGAAGTTGGTCAGCCGCAACAGCGGGTCGCGGGGATCGGCGGCTTCTTCGCGGCCGGCAACGGGAGCCAAGGTCGTCATCGATGTCTCCTGGGTGTCGGGGGGTGTGGCGGTGATTCTCAGTAGCGACCGAAGGCGAGCGCCACGTTGTGCCCACCGAAACCGAACGAGTTGTTGATCGCGTAATCGATCTGCCCGTACCGGGGTTCACCGTGCACGACGTCGATGTCGCATTCCGGGTCCAGGTTCTCGAGGTTGAGGGTCGGCGGGATGACGCCTTCCTCGACGCTCTTGATCGTCAGGACCGACTCGAGCGCCCCGACCGCACCGATGGAGTGTCCGAGCGCGGACTTCGGCGCGTACACCGCAGCATGCTGTCCGATGGCGGCGAGGATGCCCGCGGCCTCGGCGGTGTCGCCGATGGGGGTCGACGTCGCGTGCGCGTTGATGTGGGTGATGTCGGAGCGCTGCAGACCAGCGGTCTGCAGGGCCCGTGTCATGGCCCGCGCGTTGCCCTGACCACTCGGGTCGGGGGCGACGAGGTGGAATCCGTCGGAGGTGATGCCGGTACCGAGCAGGCGGGCGTGGATGTGTGCACCGCGTGCGCGGGCGTGTTCCTCGCGTTCGAGGATCAGCATCGCCGAACCCTCGCCGAAAACGAAACCGTCGCGATCCTTGTCGAACGGTCGCGAAGCCGCTGCGGGGTCCTCGTTACGGGTGCTCATCGCCCGCATCATCGAGAACGCGGCGATCGGCACCGCGTCGATGTGACCCTCGACGCCGCCGGTGACGACCATGTCGGCGTCACCCATGACGATGTGCCGCCAGGCGTGCGCGATGGCCTCGGCGCCCGACGAACAGGCCGAGACGGGAGTGATCACGCCGGCGCGTGCGCCGACGTTGAGTCCCGCGACGGCCGCCGGTCCGTTCGGCATCGCCATCGAGACGGCGAGCGGGGACACCTTGCGGTAGTTGCCGGTGCCCTCCATGGCCTGGACTGCGTCGACCATCGCGTCGGCGCCACCCTGACCGGTGCCGATGACGACCGCGAGGCGGTCCTTGTCGACGTCGGGTTCGCCGGCCTGCGCCCAGAGGCGCTTGCTCATGACGTGGGAGATGCGCTCGACGTAGGCCATCCGCCGGGATTCGATGCGCGTGACCTCCTCGGCGGGATCCTGGAGGAGACGACCACCGATGCGCACCGGGAGGTTGTACTTGGTGATGAAGTCGTCGGTCAGCTCACGGATGCCCGATTCGCCGGCCAGCAGGTTCTTCCAGGTCGAGTCGAGATCCCCACCCAACGAGGTGGTGGCCACCATGGAGGTGACCACCACACTCGGGAAGTTCCCACCCAGCGTGGAGTACTCGCGGAGGGAAGAGGGGGTCATCAGGCCTCGTCTGCCTCGACCTGCGCCTTGATGGCAGCTGCGGCCTCGGGGTTCTCGCTCTCGAGCTTCTGGATGTAGGCGACCGCGTCACCGACAGTGCGCAGGCCGGCCAGATCCTCGTCGGGGATCTTGACGCCGTACTTGTCCTCGGTCTGGACCGCGATCTCGACCATGGACAGCGAGTCGATGTCGAGGTCGTCGACGAACGACTTCTCGAGGGTCACCTCGGACGGCTCGATGCCGGTGACTTCCTCGATGATCTCGGCGATGCCGGCAATGAGTTGTTCCTGGGTGGCAGCCACTGTGTGGTTCCCTTTCGTCTTCCTACGTGGATGTGAGATTTCCGGAGCGCAGCACGGACGGAGAAGTCCGCGCGCTTGGACACGCCGACGTTGAGGCCGACGTTCCGGGGGTCGCGGACTACCCGCGACCGCTATCCAAGTTCGGTGATCTTCGCGATGTCGCCGGGCTCCTTGAGCGCCAGCGCGGGGGTGCCCTTGAGCTCGCGCTTCGCGATGCCCACCAGCGTCCCTGCCGGGGGCAGTTCCACCAGGGCGTGTGCCGAGTGGTCTCGCAGGTACGCCGAGCACAGATCCCAGCGGACCGGCCTGGTCACCTGTCCCACCAGCTTGGCCAGCGCGTCGGCGCCGTTCGTGACCGGCTGTCCGTCGGAGTTCGACAGCAGGGTCCGGGTGGGATCGGCGGGCGTGATGCGGGCGGCGGCTGCGGCGACGGCGTCCTGCGCCGGGGCCATGAAGTGCGTGTGGAACGCGCCGGCGACCGCGAGCTTGCGGATCCGGGCCTTCTCCGGCGGCGAGGCGATCAGCTCGTCGATCTGCGCGACCGCGCCGGCGGCGACGATCTGCCCGGCGGCGTTGCGGTTGGCGGGGACGAGATCGAGTTCGTCGAGACGTGCGAGGACGGCCGCCTCGTCGCCCCCGAGGACCGCGGCCATGGTCGTGGGCTGCAGGGCACACGCCTTCGCCATCTCCGAGCCGCGCAGCGCGGCCAGCGTGACGGCCTCGTCGGCCGAGATGACACCGGTGATCGCGGCGGCGGCGAGTTCGCCGACCGAGTGGCCGGCGACCACGGCGTCGGCGGGCAGTTCACCGTGCTTGCGCACCTCGTCGTAGGCCAGCAGTGCGGCGACGACGACGAGCGGCTGGGTCACGGCGGTGTCGGTGATCTCCTCCGCCGTGGCGGTGGTGCCGAGGCGTTCGAGGTCCAGACGGGTCTGTTTGGACCAGGTGGCGATCTGGTCACGCGCGCCCGGCAATTCGAGCCATGGCGTGAGCATGCCGGGTGTCTGAGATCCCTGTCCGGGAGCAAGCATCGAAAGCACGTGACCAGAGAACACCCTTTACCCGGGGGATGTGGGTGTGGAGAAGCATGAAGCTTGTCGCGGGCTTTTGTGGGGTTCCCACAAAGGAGACCTAGAGGTCACCTGGTTCGTCATCAGTCTGAGATTTGTTACCGAACCGTGTTCTTAAGGCTCCTATCAGCACAAACGGTGAATCGGACATGAAACCCGTGTGACTCATGTGGCAGATGTTGGCGATTTGTGCCGGAAGTGTGTCAGTCGACCCACCGTCGACGCGACCCTCAGAACGTAGGCATCGCGCGGGTTAGTTGGGTCACGTCCTGTGATTTCCGAAATTTTCTTCAGTCGGTAGCGAACCGTATTTGGATGGATGTACAGAATTCGGGCGCAGGACTCGACCGAGCCGCCGGAGTCGAGGTAGGCCTCGAGAGTGGTGCTCAGCGTCGCACCGCCCTCGGCGAGCGGCTGGACGAGGGATTCGATCAAAGCGGTCATCGCTGACTCGTCGCCGTTGAGCGCGCGCTCGGGTAGCAGTTCGAGACTGTGGACCGGCCGCGGTGCGCTCGGCCAGCCGGCCACCGCCTCGATCCCGGCCATGGCCTCGGTGGCACTCGAGTGCGCGCTGCCGAGGTTCGGCATGGTCGGACCGATCACCACCGGACCGTCGGCGAAGTGGGAGAGCAGTGCGCCGACGAACTTCTCGGTCGGACGGGCGGGACCGCTCACGATGGCCACCAGCACCGAACCCTGCACCACCGACAGGGCCGACCGGTCGAAGGACTTGGCCGTGTTGTGGATCGCCAGTGGCACCGACACGTTCTGTTCCGGGGGCGGCGTCCCGACTATCACGGTGGCCGGCGCATCCGAGTCCCAGTTGAGCGCCGCTGCGCGAGAGAGCAATTGTGGCCCGGTGTCGCCGCGGACCACCGCGTCGACGACGAGGGCCTCGAGCCGGGAGTCCCACGCCCCGCGTGACTCCGCGGCCGAGGCGTAGATCGCTGCCGCGGCGAAACCGATCTCGCGTCCGTAGCGCAGCACCGACTCGGTCAGCGCACGGAGCTGGGCATCGTTGCGGGCGAGGAGCGGCAGCCACTTCTCGAAGAACTCCATGGCCACGCGGACCATCTCGACGGTCTGCAGCAGCGTGATGCGGCGGGCGAGGTCCTGCGGGACCACCTGGAAGGCCTGGACCGTGAACTTCACGTTGCCCTCGGGGTCCTGGATCCACTCGACGAAGTTGACCACCGCGGTCTGCACGACGAGTTGCACACTCGCGCGTTGCGCGGCGTCGAGGTCGGAGAAATAGGGCAGCTGGTCCTGCATCGAATGGACCGCCTCGGTGGCGAGTCGGCCGCTGTACTGCTTGACCCGCCGGAGAAGAGTGTCCGGCAGCGCGTCGTGCACGGTGGCGGGGGCCGGTACGTGCGCGCCCCGCTCACCGAACACGTCAGCCGGTGGCTGCTTCCTGTTCACGCGCGCATCGGACACGACCTCAATCTAGCCCCTCGGCCGGGGTGGGTTCCCCGGCCGAGGGCGAGTGGAGGCCGTGTCCGTCGGCGCGACCGGTCAGGCGACTCCCGGATCGCTGGTCTGCTCGGGTGCGGCCGAGACGTCGTCGATCCGGTACCTGTCGGCGGCCTGCTTGGCCACCGACATCTCGATGTTGCCGTCCCGGGCGAGCGCGACGAGCACCGCGACGACGATGGACTCGGCGTCGACGTTGAAGAACCGTCGCGCCGCCGGGCGCGTGTCGGAGAACCCGAACCCGTCCGTCCCCAGCGTGAGGTAGGTGCCCGGGAGGTATGCCCGGATCTGCTCCTGCACTCCGCGCATGTAGTCGCTGACACCGACGAACGGGCCGGCGGCGTCGGCGAGCAGCTCGGTCAGGTACGCCGGTGCCGGCTCGGCGGCCGGATCACGCAGTACCTCGCGGTCGGCGCGGATCCCGTCCCGGGCGAGCTCGCTCCACGACGTGACCGAGTAGACGTCGGCGCCGACGTTCCATTCCTCCGCGAGCATGTCGGCGGCGCGCAGTGCGTCGGGCATGGTCACACCGGACACGAGGATGTTGGCCGGGTGTTCCTTGCCCTCCGGCGCCTTCTGGAACCGGTACGCACCCTTGACGATGCCGGTCGGGTCGAGTCCCTCAGGCTTCGCCGGCTGACTGATCGGCTCGTTGTAGACGGTCAGGTAGTAGAAGACGTTCTCCGGGTCCTCGCCGAACATGCGCTCCATACCGCTCTCGACGATGTGGCCGAGTTCATAGGCGAAGGCCGGATCGTAGGAGACGACGGCGGGGTTGGTCGCGGCCAGCAGCGGCGAATGCCCGTCGGCGTGCTGCAGGCCCTCACCGGTCAGCGTGGTGCGGCCCGCGGTCGCGCCGATGATGAAACCGCGCGCCATCTGGTCGGCGGCGGCCCAGAAGCTGTCACCGGTGCGCTGGAAGCCGAACATCGAATAGAAGATGTACAGCGGGATCATCGGCTCGTCGTGGGTCGAGTACGACGTGCCGACCGCGGCGAAGCTGGCTGCCGACCCGGCCTCGTTGATGCCCTCGTGCAGGATCTGACCCTCCGGGCTCTCCTTGTAGGCGAGCATCAGTTCGGCGTCGACCGAGGTGTAGAGCTGTCCGTTGCGGTTGTAGATCTTGAGGGTCGGGAACCAGGAGTCCATACCGAAGGTCCGCGCCTCGTCCGGGATGATCGGCACGATCCGCTTGCCGACCTCCTTGTCGCGCAACAGATCCTTGAAGACGCGCACGAGCGCCATGGTGGTCGCGACCTGCTGCTTGCCCGAGCCCTTCGCGGTGGCCTTCAGTGCCGAACTCATGTCGGCCTTCAGCACCTTCGCCTTGGTCCGCCGGCTCGGCAGGAAGCCGCCGAGGGTCTTGCGCCGGTCGAGCATGTACTGCAGCTCCGGCGAGTCCGTGCCGGGGTGGTAGTACGGCGGCAGGTACGGGTCCTTCTCGAGCTGCTCGTCGGAGATCGGGATGCGAGTGCTGTCGCGGAAGGCCTTCAGATCGTCGAGCGTCAGCTTCTTCATCTGGTGCGTCGCGTTGCGGCCCTCGAAGTGCTTGCCCAGCGTGTAGCCCTTGATGGTGTGGGCCAGGATCACCGTCGGCTGGCCCTTGTGGGTCATCGCCGACGCGTAGGCGGCGTGGATCTTGCGGTAGTCGTGACCGCCGCGCTTGAGGTTCCAGATGTCGGCGTCGGAGAGGTCCTTGACGAGTTCCTTCGTGCGCGGGTCGCGGTTGAAGAAGTGCTCGCGGACGAACGCGCCGTCGTTGGCCTTGTAGGTCTGGAAGTCGCCGTCGGGCGTGGTGTTCATCAGGTTGACCAGCGCGCCGTCACGGTCGGCGTGCAGCAACGAGTCCCACTCGCGGCCCCAGATGACCTTGATGACGTTCCAGCCCGCGCCGCGGAAGAACGACTCGAGCTCCTGGATGATCTTGCCGTTGCCGCGCACCGGGCCGTCGAGACGCTGCAGGTTGCAGTTGATGACGAAGGTCAGGTTGTCGAGGCCCTCGGTGGCCGCGAAGCTCGCGAAGCCGCGCGATTCCGGCTCGTCCATCTCGCCGTCGCCGAGGAAGGCCCACACGTGCTGGTCGGAGGTGTCCTTGATGCCGCGGTCGTGCAGGTAGTGGTTGAACCGCGCCTGGTAGACGGCATTCATGGGGCCGATGCCCATCGACACCGTCGGGAACTCCCAGAAGTCCGGCATCAGTCGCGGGTGCGGGTACGACGGCAGGCCGCCGCCCTCGCCGGCGTGGCTGTGCTCCTGCCGGAACCCGTCCATGCGGGCCTCGTCGATGCGGCCCTCGAGGTAGGCGCGGGCATAGATGCCCGGGGAGGCGTGGCCCTGGATGAAGATGTGGTCGCCGCCGCCGGAATGGTCCTTGCCGCGGAAGAAGTGGTTGAAGCCGACCTCGTACAGCGACGCCGACGAGGCGTAGGTGGAGATGTGGCCGCCCACGCCGACGCCCGGGCGCTGTGCGCGGTGCACCATGATCGCGGCGTTCCACCGGATCATCTGGCGGAATCGGCGTTCGACGTCCTCGTCACCGGGGAACCAGGGTTCGGCCTCGGTGGGGATGGTGTTGACGTAGTCGGTGGAGGTGAGCGCGGGGATCGACACCCGCTTCTCGCCGGCGCGTTCGAGCAGACGCAACATCAGGTACCGGGCGCGACCAGGGCCCGCGGCGTCGAGGAGGGCGTCGAACGAGTCGAGCCACTCGTCGGTCTCGTCGGGGTCGATGTCTGGCAGATAGGACGCGACTCCTTCACGGATGACCCGGACTCGTTGTCCGGCGGCACGTCCGTTCGAGCGGGGGCCGGTGTTCCCGGCGGCGCTCGGCGAGACGTCCTGTGTCGCTTGGTCCATCTGGTTGGTCACGGTGATGCCTACTCCCTCTGACAGGCCGAACTCGGGGTGGTGGTCCGACCGCATGGCGTCGGCACCGCACTCCGATGTGGTGCGGCGCCTACCCTCATCGTGCCCCATGTGGGGTGGCTTGGCACCGGGTGGATCGGTGTCGCGTGTCCCGATCGGCGTGATGCGGTAGCGTCCAGAAACGGTTACTGACCAGTAGGGGGAGTGGATGCCGGATCGAGGAGGCGCGGCCGACGGGCGGCGCCGGGGTCGTGCCGTCCGGTCGGCGACCGCGGCCACGATCGCACTCGGCGCGGCCCTGTCGGGGGCGTGCGCGTCGACCGTCGATGGCGCGGGGGCGCCGGCGCCCGGCGAGGTGGCGGTGTACCGCTCCGAACTGTCCGCCTCGGCGGCCGCGGAGGTGCGTGCCGAGGGTGTCGAGCTCTGCCGCGAGTCGATGGCGTCGATGGTCGTGATGGTCCGCGGGTTCAACGCCTTCGTCGCCCGGCTGAACGCGGCGCAGACCTACGCCGGGGTCGGGGATCTCGACGAGAAGGCACGTGCCAGTCTCATCGCCGGTGCCGACGGGATCCGCCCCAAGATCACCGAGACGTCGCCAGCGGACGTCTCCACGCCGGCGCGGGCGTTCCTCGCGTCGACCGCGCGCCTCGAGAACGCGATCAGTCGCGAACTGCGTGTCGGCCTGAACCCGGTGTCGAGCGAGTGGTCTCGCACCAAACAGCGCCTGCTCGATGTGTGCGGTACCTACACGCCGCTCCCGGCCACGTCCTCGGCCACACCTCGACCGTCGGTTCCCGCCACGACGTCGGCCGAGCGACCCGGGGGTTGACGCCGCCGTCCGCCTCGCGCCGCTGGGTACGGTTTGTTCCGCCCCGCTGTGGGTAACGATCGGGCGGGTCGGTCACGGAACCGGTGCGAAACGCCCGAAATCCCTGACGGCGTTCGGCTTGCAATGTGAGGCTCTAGGCTGTTGCCTATGCTGACAGGCGAACGGCGTGCGGGAGCGCACGCGGATTCGCCACAGACGACGCACAGAACGATCCACGAATCTTCAGGAGGTCACGCGCGGTGGTAGCCGCCACAGACGGTAGCAACGCCCAGAAACTGGGCTTGACCGCAGGCTTGGTCGTGCAGGAACTCGGCTGGGACGAGGACACCGACGACGAACTGCGCGCTGACATCGAGGACGCGATCGACGCCGAGATGGTCGACGAGGATGCCGATGACGTCGTCGACGTCGTGGTCCTCTGGTGGCGCGACGGTGACGGCGACCTCGTCGACGCCCTCATGGATGCGATCGGTCCGCTCGCCGAAGACGGTTTCGTGTGGGTGTTGTCGCCGAAGACCGGCAAGTCCGGATACGTCGATCCGAGTGAGATCGCCGAGGCGGCCCCGACCGCGGGACTCACCCAGACGTCGGCCATCAGCCTCGGTGACTGGTCGGCGGCCCGACTGGTCCAGCCCAAGGCCCGCGCGGGCAAGAAAGCATGAGCGGTGCTCTGCCTTCTGCGCCCCTGACCGTCGGTGACCGGGCCCCGGATTTCGCCCTGCGCGACCAGAACAACCAGCTCGTGTCGCTGTCGACCCTGCGAGCCGACCGCAACGTGCTCGTCGTGTTCTTCCCGCTCGCGTTCACCGGTACCTGCCAGGGCGAGCTCGGCTACATCCGCGACCAGCAGCCCCGTTTCGACAACGACGACGTGACCACGGTGACCATCTCGGTCGGACCCTCTCCCACGCACAAGGTGTGGTCCGCCGCGCAGGGTTTCCTGTTCCCGCTGCTGTCCGACTTCTGGCCGCACGGCGACACCGCGCGCGCCTACGGGGTGTTCAACGAGGACCGCGGCTACGCGAACCGCGGGACCTTTCTCGTCGATCGGGACGGCACGATCGTCTTCGCCGACATGGTCGGTCCCGGCGAGGTGCGCGAGAACGCCGTCTGGGACAAGGCACTCGGCGTCATCGGCTGAGTCGGCGCTTCTCCGCATCCCGCGCGATCGAGTCGAGTCGGTGCCATACGGAGTCCATCCCCGGTCGCTGCTCGGGTTCGAGATCCAGCATCCGGTCGAGCAGTTCGCCCAGATCATCGGGTAGGGCGCGGTTCGTCGGGAATCCGGAGTCGCGCGTCGTGGCCGACGTCGGGCGACGCAGAGTGCGCAGGCGTCGGATGCCCCGTTCGGACCACGGCGGGACCGCACCGTATGGTCGTCGTCCCGTCAGCGTCTCGAAGAGCGTGACGCCCAGGGCGAAGACATCCGCCGCCGGGGTCAGGGCGACGTCGACGGCCTGCTCGGGCGGCAGGTAACCGCGCGTGCCCGAGCCGTCTCGGCGCTCTCCGGGACGGCCGAGCAGACCGAGGTCGATGAGGATCGCCTGCCCGCCGTGCACGATGATATTCGAGGGCTTCACGTCCAGGTGAATCCAGTTGTGGCAGTGTAGGTATCGCAGCGCGGATGACAGCTGCACGCCGAGCTGCACCACGTCGTCGACACTCAGCGGGCCGTTCTCGATCACCCCATCCAGGGTGGCGCCGGGGATCGTCTGCATGGTGAAACCGATCAGACCCGACTCGTCCCGGGGGAGCATGCCGTAGCCGCGCACGAGATGCGGGTGGGCGAGTTCGGCGAGCGCGCGTCCCTCCCGACGGACGGACTCCGCGACCTCCTCATCGTGGCGTCGATGCCGTCGGATGACCTTCAGGACGCATCGTGTGTGGCGGTCGGTGTCGAACGCGTCCCAGGTGACGGTGCGCTTGCCGACGGCCAACGGGGCAAGTGGTTCGACACCGGGGAAACGTGGTGTCGGGTCGTCGGTGCCGTTGCGCTGCAACAGGTCTGACAGTTGCCTCATTGAACGTCACTCGCCGATGTGATCAGTCGGGTGCCGACGGATTCGACGGCGGGCAGCTCGATCACCCGATCGACGTGGTCGAGGACGACCGGGTCGTGGGTCAGGATCAACAGACTCCGATCCCGGTGCTCGGTCAGCGAGCGCATCAGGCGATGGGCGCCCGCCGGGTCGAGTCCGGTGGTCGGCTCGTCGAGGATGAGCAATCCGCCACCGTGGAGAAGTCCGCGTGCCACGTTGAGCCGTTGCCGTTGTCCGCCGGACAGGGTGCGGCCCCGCTGTCCGATGCGGGTGTCGTACCCGTCCGGGAGCCGGGTGATGAAGTCGTGGGCGTCGGCGCGTCGAGCGGCCGCGACGATGTCCGCACGGGTGGCGCCGGGTTCGCCGAAGGCGATGTTCTCGGCGACGGTCGCGTCGGACAGCAACATCTCCTGGGCGACGACGGCGACCGAGGCGCGGATCGACTCGCGCGTCACGAGAGCGAGATCGTTGTCGCCCAATCGAACCGTTCCCGAATGGGGTTGCAGGGAACCGTCGAGCAGGCGGGTCAACGTCGTCTTGCCCGCCCCGCTGCCGCCGACCACTGCGACGCGTTCACCGGGTTCGATCGTGAGGTCGAGGTCGCGCACGGCGTCGACGTCCCGGCTGGGATAGCGCGCGTGGACGTTTCGGAGCGCGACGCCCGCGGCCTCGGCCGGCAGTGCGACGGCGTGGGGCGGATCGGCCATGGTGGGCTCGTCGAGCAGTTCCTGTACCCGCTCGATGCCGGCGGTCGCGGCGAACAGCGAGGGCAGGAGGTTGCCGAGGTCGCGCACCGGGCGATAGCAGCTCCCCAGCAGAGCCAGGAACGCCAGGACTTCGCCCAGGGTCATCCGCTGGGTGGCGAGTGCCCAGACGCCGAGCCCGATGACCACGAGGACGCCGAGGAGTTCGAACAGGCCGACCATCGGCAGGAACACGGCACGGACCCGGCTGGCGACCAGCTCGGCGTCCATGATGGCAACATTCTGGCGCTCGTAGCGCGCGATCGCCGTCGACTCCTGGTTGTACCCCTGCACGAGGGCGGCATTGGCGAGGTGTTCCTCGGTGATCGCGCTGAGGGACCCGGCCCGACGCCGCCGTTCGCGTGATGCGGACTTGGTGTAGTCGGCGAATCGGGTTGCGGCCCAGAAGAACAGCGGTACGACGACCATCGCCGCCAGGGCGAGGAGGAGATCCATCCAGAGGAGGGCCGCCACATAGATGATCAGGGTCGCCAGCTGGCGGAAGCCCCAGGTCAGGTGGCGGACCATGAACGACTCGACCGTGCCGATGTCGGAGGTGAGACGGCTCATCACGTCGCCGAGCCGCAGATGGTCGAGTCGGTGGGCGGGCAGTGCCAACACGTGCGCGAACGCCTCGCGCCGCAAGGTGGTGAGGAATCTTTGGGAGATCCAGGTACCCAGATAGTCGTCGGCGCCGTCGACTACCGCGGCCAGCAGGTTGAGCCCGACGTAGATCGCCGCGATGTAGGGGAAGGGGCCGAGGTCCGCGGGCACCAGCACGTCGTCGACGAGACGCTCGAACAGCGCGATCTCGGCGACGGCGATCACGGCGGGGATCACCGACAGCATCAGGCTGAGCAGGAGCCACCACCGGAGCGTGCGCAACCGCGGGCAGAACGTGCGGAAGATCTGCAGGACGGTCAGGGTCGCGGAGTGCTGGACGAGGGGCTGATCGTCGGCGCGCGGTCGTAGCAGCGCGAAGAACGGTGACGGCGAGGGCATGACGGAGATGTCCATCCGGGTTCGTGGTGGTGGCCGTGCTCGCGGTTGCGAGAGCGGGCGGGCGGGTGGCCCGATCTGCTTCGGGGGAACAGATCGGGCCGCACCGCTTAATCGGTGGTGGTGACCGGCGGGCGACGACGCGGACGGCGGGGCGCGCGTCGGCGGTTGTCCGTGGACGTGTCGTGGGGACGGCATGCGCCGGGAACTGCCGGCGCGAGGGCGCAGAGGATGTTGGAGTGCGACATGAGAAGACCTTTCGTCGGGTGTCGTGATCGTTCCGCCGGTGGTCCCGAGCGGAACGGTTCTCACTGTCACGGACCCCGATGAGGTCTCCGTGAGTCGCACATGAAAGATCCTTCATCGTCGCCGACGGGTGCCGCCCCCTTGCGGCGAGTGGCATCGCGGAGTGGAAAAGGGGTTGCCGCCGAGCGGATTCGACGGTGTGATGGGCGAGCCCGTCGACGCGGGCGCACACGAGAGGAAGAACTCCATGCCGACCAAGGTGTCGCCCAAGGTGCTGAACTACGCATCGCACGTGGACGACAACACCCTGACCCAAGCGGCCGAGACCGCCCGGTTGCCGTTCGTGCACCCGCACGTCGCCCTCATGCCCGACGCCCACTTCGGGAAGGGCTCCGCGGTGGGCACCGTCATCCCGACGACCGGCGCGGTGATTCCCGCGGCCGTCGGCGTCGACATCGGCTGCGGCATGATCGCGGTGCAGACGCGCCTGCGCGCCGCGGACATCGACGGAATGGACCTCGGGCGACTGCGGAGGACGATCGAGGACGCGATCCCGCTGTCGCCCGGCAACTACAACCGCGGTCTGGACCGGTTCGAGTTCACCCGGCCACGCATTGATGCCCTCGCCGAACAGGCGACGAAAGACGGTGTCGACCTGTCACATTCGCCGAAGTGGCGGGAGCAGCTGGGCTCGCTCGGCGGTGGCAACCACTTCATCGAGCTGTGCCTCGACGAGGGTGACGTGGTGTGGCTGTTCCTGCACTCGGGTTCGCGGGGCGTCGGCAACAAGATCGCGCAGAAGCACATCAAGATCGCGCAGCGATTGTGCCGCCAGTGGTGGATCAAGCTGTCGAACGCCGACCTCGCGTACCTGCCGCAGGGGACCCCGGAACTCACCGCTTACCTGCGGGATCTGTCCTGGGCGCAGCGGTTCGCGTTCGAGAACCGCGCGGAGATGATGGACCGCTTCGTCGAGGTGTTCGGGAAGTGGTTCGCAGACAACGCCTCTGGTGGCGCCGCCGAGGGAAAGGGATCCTTGGAGGTGGACCGGATCAACTGCCACCACAACTACACCGTGCGGGAGACGCATGCGGGCCAAGACGTCTGGCTCACCCGGAAGGGTGCGATCGACGCCCATGAGGGCGTACGGGGCGTCATCCCGGGTTCGATGGGTACACGGTCGTATGTGGTGCGCGGCAGGGGAAATCCCGCGGGCCTGTGCTCGGCGCCGCACGGTGCCGGCCGGCGGTTCTCGCGGAGCGAGGCGCGGAGGCGGTTCACCGCCGACGATCTCGCCGCCCGGATGACGGGGATCGAGTACCGGCACGGCGAGCAGTGGGTCGACGAGATCCCGGACGCTTACAAGGACATCGATCAGGTCATGGCCGACGCCGTCGATCTGGTGGACATCGAGCACACCCTGCGGCAGATCCTCAACGTCAAGGGGACGTGACCGGTCCGGGTTCGCCCCGAACAGATCGAATCCCGAAGGTGCTGAGCACCTTCGGGATTCGTCTGTCGCCGCCGGCCGGGGTGTGGGGCCGGCGACGATGATCACTTGCCGGTCAGCTTGTCCTTGATGTTCGACGCGGCGTCCTTCACGTTCTCCACGCCGTCTTTGACGGCCGCGGAGAGCTGATCGCCCTTGCCCTCGCTCTTGAGCTGGTCGTCACCGGTCACATCGCCGGCGGTCTCCTTCGCCTTGCCGGAGAGGTCCTCGGCCTTGTTGCCGACCTTGTCGCTGAATCCCATCGTGACTTTCCTTTCATTTCTTTCTCGGACGACTGCCTCGGACGAGGCGGTCTGTCGGTCTGTGTCGGTGTCATCTGTCGAGGTGGATGAAAGCCTGGACGTGGACTCCGGAGTCGCCGAGCGCGGTACGGATGGCCGTGACGGTCTCCGCGACGGGCGCGGTGATCTCGTCGAAGCTGCGATTCGGCGTCGCCGACACCTCGAGTCGGATGATGCTGCGCGACCGGTCGTCGATCGCCTTCGCGGTCACCTTCTGGAACAGCGGGTTGCCGGCCAGTTCCGTCGCTGCCGCGTTCGCGATCAGTTTCGGTGCGACGGTGAGCGCTCCGGTTTGATCGGAACCGTCGAGCAGGGCGTCGTCCACTGCGCGGGGCCGTACGTTGGTGGCCAGCAACAACAGGCCCCAGCCGATCGCGACCACGGTGACGCCGGCCAACACCCACACCCACCAAGACGCCTGGGCGGCGTCGAGAGCGGCACGCTCGTCGAGACGGTCGACCCACCCGGCCACCGGTTGGGCGTCGACCTGCGAGGCCACGGCCGCGGCGCCGACCGCGATGAGCAGCAGTGCCACGAGTCCGATCGACAGTCGATGTGCGGTTGCGGGAAGACGGTTCATCGGACGCTCCTCGGTCCTCGATCGCGCACGCGCACCACAACCCGCGGTGACGAGGCGAGATCGGCCGCCACGGCGGCGACCGTGCTGTCGATGAGGGCGGGGTCGACGACCTGCCTCCGCACCCCGACGGTGCAGGTCACCTTCCGTCGCGTCACCACGGTGTCGGCGTCGAGTACGCCGGGCAGGTCGGACACGGCGGCGCTGCAGCGTCGCGCGACGTCTCCGGGACGGGTCCACATCCCCCCGCCACCGGCGAGTTCGAGGTGGGTCCGGCGACGAGGCTTGACCGCGATCCACAGCAGAACGAGGCCCACCACGATCAACCCGATGGCGGCGGGCCACATCCAGTTCTGCCACTGCAGTTCTGCGACCCACTGCGCGGCGGTCACCGACCACGGGCGACCGTCCAGCCAGTTGGCGTCGACGGCGATGTCGCGTACGGCTGCCGCGCCGAGCGCGATGAGGGTGAGCCCCAACGCTGCGCCGGCGATCGCGGCGCCCGGGAGGGCGGCGGGTGGGAACACGTCCCCCGGATCGGGTTCGTGCTCGTGAGGTGCGAGATCCGGTGCCGGTGCGGTCTGCGTCATCGTCGTACCCCCGTGTCGATGCTGATGGTCGGAGTGAGTGCGTCGGTGTTGTCCGGGTCTTCGGGGCGCGGGTCGTTGTCGTGAACGTGGTCGTCAACGTCGTCGTATTCGGGCTCGTCGACGACCGGCGGCAGGTCCACGTAACCCTTCTGCAGGCGTCGGATCGCTTGTCGTGGCTCGAACTTGGACACCGTCACGTCGACGCGCAGCGGGACGATCCCGGCGAGTCGCTCGACCTCGGCGGCGACGTGATCGCGTGTGCTGCGGGACACCTCGGCGACCGCGCACGGCCATTCGAGGGCGAGGGACAGAGTGATCCGGGCCCCGCCCGCATGAACGGCCGCGTCGGGAAAGGACCGCTCACCGACGACCCCCAGAACCGACCCGACGCCACCGCGATGGCGGACGACCCCCGGGATGTCGAGAGCTGCTCGGGCCGCGATCTTCTCGATCACGCGATCGGCGACGGTGAGCGTGCCGGGCGGCGAGTCACCCGCGGTCGGATGCGCATCCCGCGCGGGCCCGCCGGATTCGTGCTCAGCCACGACCCCGGCTCCGCAGGAGTGCCCCCAGATCGATGGCCCCGTCCCGGTTCAGTCCCAGCACGAGTCCCGCGGCGCCCAGCACGACGGCCAACAGGAAACCGGCCAGCCCGCCGGCGACGGCGGCCAGAGCGAGGAGCAGGCCGACGAACAGGCCCACGATCGCGTTGTTCATTGCGGTTCACCATCTTTCGGAATCGGAGTCGGAGTCGGCGTCGAGGTGACGCTGATGTCTGCCACGGTCACCGTGACGGGTCTCGCGGCGAGCTCCTCGGTGACATCGCGTACCCGCGCGGCGGTGCCGTGGAGGTCGTACGCGGCGTCGACGACGATGTGGACCTCGCCGTGGTCGTCGGCGAGGGACACGCCCGGGACCCGACGCCCGGGGAGATACGTGGCGATCTCCCCGAACAGGCCGCTGTGCAGGTCACGGACGCCCGGTACGGCGAGGACGGCGGTGGCGAGGCGTTCCGCCAGCGGGCCCCCGTCGTCGGTCTGCGCCGCCGGGAGGTCCGACGTCATCACTGGACCCGCGGCGTGGTGTTCGACTCCTGCTCGTCGTCGCCGAACGCGATGTCGTGCACGGTGATGTTGACCTCGGTGACCTCGAGGCCCGTCATCTGCTCGATCGCAGAGACCACATTGCGTCGAATGGCGGCTGCGAGTTGGTGAATCGCGACGCCGTACTCGGCCACAATCGAGACGTCAACGGCGGCCTGACGCTCGCCGACCTCGACCTCGATGCCCTGGGTTGTGCTCACCGTCGTGCCCGGCAGGACGTCGCGGACCCGGCCGACCACGCGCTCGGTGGTGCCGCCCAGGTCGTGGACACCGTCGATCTCGCGCGCGGCGATGCCGGCGACCTTGGCGACCACGATGTCGGCGATGGAGGTGCGTCCCCGGTCGCCCGACGAATCACGGCGGGCGAGGGCACGGCCGGCGGCGGCGTCGGTGGCGTCGGTGCGCGACGCGTCGACGGTGGCAGCCTCGTCCTTGGTGGCGTCCTTGGTGGTGGTGGTGGCGCTTGCGGACATGTCGAACTCCTTCGGTCGTCGTGTCTTCTTCGTAGACGGACCGCGTTCGGATGATGCGCGATCGCAAAGGCTGTTCACGATCCGTCTGTAAGGTCAGTCGGGACGGACGGGGGGAGTTGCACGCATGAATACCGGTGATTCAGCTCACAGACAGCCGCTCGACCTGTCTGCGCTGACCCTTTCGGGGCTCGGTGATGACGAACTCGCAGGCGCGGCCGCAGTCGGCGACACCGAGGCGTTCGACGTGCTCGTCCGGCGCGTGACCCCGGGTCTGCTGCGATACATGCTGCGGATGGTCGACGGTCAGCAGACCGCCGAGGACCTCACGCAGGAGACCTTGCTCGACGCGTGGAAGGGGCTGCCCGACTTCGCTTTCCGGAGTAGCTTCCGCACGTGGATGTTCGCCATCGCGCACCGCAAGGCGGTGGACTACCACCGCCGCCGACGCGACGTCCCGTTCGACGACGAGCGGTTCGCCGAACTCGAGGCCGCCGGACCGCTGCCCTCCGACATGGCCGAACGGAGTCTGCTCATGGATGCCCTGCGCGCCGAATTGGACAATCTCCCCGCCAATTCGCGCGCCGCGTGGTGGCTGAAGGAAGTCGAGGGGCTTACCCTCGAGGAAATCGGACAGGTGTTGCGCATCACCACCGGATCGGTGCGCGGTCATCTCCAACGGAGCCGGAAGTTCCTGTCGACCCGTTTGGCGCCGTGGAACCCTGGTAAACCGAGAATCACACCGACGGAGACCGTCGACGACGCGGAGGGAGGCGAGGTCGGTGCCTGACAAGCACGGACGCGACTTCGAGGCCACCGACGTCGCCGACGCCTGGCTCGTCGAGGCGACACAGCAGATCGCCGCCGACGAACCCATCGGTGACGTCGATCGGCTGATCACCTCGATCTCGGGCAGCCTGCAACGGATTCGGCGGCCGGCTCGGACCCTGGCGACCGACGAACTGCGCGTCAACACGAGCGACCGCGTCGTCAAACAACTCATCGCCGTGCGCACCCGCCGCGAACTCGGCCGCCTGACGGTCTTCGTGTCGGTCGACGGCACTGGCGACACCGTCGACGGCGTGCGCGTCGGCCTGATCGCCCGGTACGCCGACGACCTGCCCGCGCTCTCCGACGAGGTGCGCGACATCGTCGACGACGTGCTGATCGACACCCTCGGGACCGAGAGCAGTGCTGCCGCCCGACGCAACATCTCGGTGCGCTGGCAGGACGTGTACACCCGAGAGTGGTTGAGCCGGTAGCGGTTCACAGTTGCGAGTCGCGATGGGCGCGCGGTTAGGGGCTATGTTATCGGTTGCGATCGACTACATAGGCGATCTTCGCCATCGAGCTAGTTTCCCGGAAGCGTTCATGCTGATCTCACCGTCGCGCTTTGGGCGCGTATGTGCCCAGTGTCGATGTCACAAGCGCGGCGGCCACGGCCGCACACCTCGCGACCCGATGGCTGAATACCGGCAGCTCGACGTCGGACGTCGTGACGGCTGGGTTCACAGGAGAGTGATTGTTGACTTGGACGTCGTCTCAGAGACACACGGGAGTGCGGGTTCTGAATGTGGGCAGGGGTCGAAGACAGGGCCTTGATCGCTTCGCGACGACTGCGGCGGCAATTTTGATGCGCAGGAGTTGGCCTTCACGTGCGTGCCATGTCAAGAAAGCCTCAAGATAGACACTATCGGTGGGTCCTTTCACGGACCGCATCGAGAAGCGGGCTAGTTGCCGCCTCCGAATGGGTGATGATTCTGTATGGCGCGTTCCAGACGGCGCTAAGTGCTCGTTCGTATATCTGAATCTCTTGTTCGGTGAAGTTCTGGCCGTCTTTAATCTCGAGCACCATGTTCGTATATTGGGTCTCACTCAAGCCATAAAATCTAATTGAGTGGATATTGGCCGAGGCTATAATTCGCGCTGCGATCTCGTCCCTGGCCTCGGCATGCGCGAGGGTTGCGTTGTTCTTTGCTTCATTTCGCACGATCTCAAGAATTTCGTCGACCTTGGTTTGATGGGAGCGCGCTGGCGTAGCGCTGGGTGTCGCCTTCGCCTTCGATAGTTTACGTTCGAGACTCGGCCAGGAATTCTCAAAACGCTCTGTAACCGGAGCTTCGTTCTTTTCAAGAGCCCTGGCAAGAGACCTCGCTAGGCTGCGCAGGCCTTCTTTTTCGAGATGGATGGCCTGGAACTGACTGAGAGTGGATGGAAGGTCGCTCGTATTCGTGAAGTCGACCATCACTGGGACGACTCGACCACGCTCGTCATTGACGAATCGTTGTCCCAAAGCGCCGGCCTCGAAGTTCAGCCACTCACGGTCTTTGTTCTCAAGGGTAACTACAACTATGCCGAACTGAGCAGCGGTCAGCTTGGTGTTGACTTCATGTAACCAACCCATGCCAGCCTGGATGCTTGTCGACGATGCCCAGGGCTCGATGTCGTCGACCAGCGTCGGTAACCACTCTTGAATGACCTGGGCTACTGCTTTGGCTAACTCGCCAGACCAGCTCACGAAGACAGTTTTATCCGTAGGCATGGCGCTGAGGTTAGCAGCGAGTTCGACCAACGTACCCCTGCCGCGCGCGCGGAGACTGTCTCTCCAGAGACTTCGGTGCTAGCACCGAAGCGGCATGACAAGCTGCGGGATGGTAAAGCTGCTGCCATTTACATTCTGGAAGGCCAAGTGCTGCGCGGTTATAGCTTAGTGGAACGGGGCAGCTACGAGCTCCCGAAGCTGGGCAAGGAACCACCGCCCGTAGATGGCGGATCAGTGGGTTCGGTGGGCTCGGTAGGAGGATCAGGGTCTACAGGCTCCGGAATTACAGGCGCCGGAATGGTCCAGAGACCAGCGCCCGGTCCGGGGCCAGCCGCCCAGCCTGTACCGCCGATCAGGCGCTCAGCTACCACACCATTGGCTCTCACTACCTCGGTCATCTGGGTGGCGATACCGCGGCCGGCGGCGCGATGTATGAGACGGACCCAATCGCCCTCTTTCAGGTCCGTCCGAACGACGGTGTGACACCACATTCCTCCGGGATACGGGTTATTGGGAACTTGTTCGACCCAGGTGTCGAATGGTGCATCCCCTATCCGCGGACCGTGCCAGGTTTCCTCGGGCGCGTCGCCCCACGGGTAAGTATTCGCTGGTTTCTCTGAATCGCCCCGGGTTTGCTGGAGGCTCGGTTAGTTGGTTCCAGCGTTTGCGGGGACCGGGTTCTCACGGTAGCTGGTGACGGTGTGGGTCGACCAGTAGGCGCTCTCGTACTCGACGGGTGGGACGTGTCCGATCTCGCCGTGCAGGCGGCGGTGGTTGAACCATTCGACGTACTCAGCGACGGCGATCTCGACCTCGCCCACACCTGCCCAGCCGCCTCGCGGGCGCATCACGGGGTTACGGATGCATTCGGCTTTGAACAGCGAGTTGAACGCCTCAGCCATCGCGTTGTCGTATGAATTCCCTTTGGAGCCAACAGATGTCACCGCTTCGGCTTCGGCCAGTCGTTCGGTGTAGCGGATGGCTCGGTATTGCACTCCGCGGTCGGAGTGGTGGATCAGCCCGGCCACGTCGTGGCCGGCACGCGACCGTGCCCACAATCCCATGTTCAGGGCGTCGAGGGCGAGGTCGGTGTGCATGGTGGTCGAGACCTGCCAGCCGACGACCATCCGCGAGAACACGTCCAGGACGAACGCCGCGTACACCCAGCCCGAGTGGGTGCGGATGTAGGTCAGGTCCGCCACCCACAACGCGTTCGGTGCCGCCGCGGTGAACTGACGGTTGACCCGGTCAGCCGGCCGGGGTGTTTCAGCTCCCTCGCTGCGCGTGGTCTTGCGTGTCTTGAGTCTCGCTATCCCTTGCAGCCCATCGGCTTTCATCAATCGCTCGACGGTGCAGCGGGCAACACTATGGCCCTGTCTGCGCAATTGGGCATGCACCTTGCGGGCACCGTAGACGCCGAGGTTGTCGGCATGCACCGCGCGGACCTGGGTAAGGAGCTCCCGGTCACGCACCACACGAGGCGCCTCGGTCTTCTGGGGGCTCAGGTGGGCTCGTACCGTGGACGGAGCGATCTGGGCGGACGTATCGCGCAATGCCGCACAGACCGGATCGACTCCGTGTTCATCGCGGTGAGCCGCGACGAACTCCACGATCAGCGCTGTGGGCGGTCGATCTCCGCCGCAAAGAAAGCCGAAGCCTGCTTCAAGATCGTGTTCGCTCGCCGCAGTTCACGGTTCTCCCGCTCCAACGCCGCGATGCGGTCAGCGTCCTCACTCGTGGTGCCCGGGCGGACCCCGCCGTCGATCTCGGCCTGACGAACCCAATTGCGCAACGCCTCGGGATGGACTCCGAGCTGATCGGCGATCCGCTTGATCGCACCTCTCGACGAATCGGGATCTCGTCGCGCTTCACATGCCATCCGGGTGGCCCGGTCCTTGAGTTCCTCACTGTACTTGCGTGGTGCTGCCATGCTCTCCATCCTTCACAGGTTCGAGAGCCTCCGACAGACCCGGGGCGGTTCACTCGTTTACTTGAACGGCAATTTTGTTGCCCTGTTTCACGTCGGCGCAAAACCGGGCGTTGTACGAGACGGTGGCAGCGGGATCGGCAGACGCTACGCCGACTCCGCTAGTTAGGGCGATGCCCGCAATGGTCAGGATGGTGGCGGTGAGGGCTCTGGACAAGATGTTCCCTTGTGATCGGCTGCAAATATGAGTCCGGGATCGGTCGATGAACTAGGCGACGCTGTAGGTGATTTCAGCGCGTAGTGGCTTCCTTGATTGCCTCCACAACTCGTACACCGTGCTCAATGACGCCACCTGTCAACGGGTAGGACGATTCGACGGTGACGGTAATAGCGCCGACAGTCTGGGGTTATCAGTCCACGGTGGGACTGTCGTGAGAACGGTGTAAGTGGCCTTACCGCCCTCGGTGTGTCGGGGGCAGGAAGGTCGCATCATGACCGACACTCTTGTGGCTGTGGAGCCATCTGATGAACACGATGACGGGATCGTCGAGGTGCCTGCGGACCGCAGCGTCGATGAACGCGAGCTGGTCCGCCAGGCCCGGGAGGCCGGGGGTCCGCCTGACCGGTCCGGATGGGTTGCTCAAAGCGATGACCAAAACGGTGCTCGAGACGGCGCTCGATGAAGAGATGTCTGAGCATCTCGGTTACGACAAGCACGACCAGCGTGGTCGCGGGAGTGGCAACTCGCGCAACGGGTCTCGGTCGAAGACCGTGCTGACTGATGCGTGTGGGCAGGTCGAGATCGATGTCCCGCGGGATCGGGCGGGCACCTTCGAGCCGCAGATCGTGAAGAAGCGCCAACGCCGCTTGACTGATGTGGATGAGGTGGTGTTGTCGCTGTATGCCCGTGGGCTCACCACCGGTGAAATCAGCGCCCATTTCGCCGACATCTACGGTGCTGCGGTCTCCAAAGACACGATCAGCCGGATCACCGACCGGGTGCTCGAAGAGATGGCCACCTGGCATGCCCGTCCGCTCGAACGCGTCTACGCCGCGGTGTTCATCGACGCCATCCATGTCAAAATCCGCGATGGGCAGGTAGGGCCCCGGCCGATCTACGCCGCGATCGGGGTGGATCTGGCCGGGCATCGTGACGTGCTCGGGATGTGGGCAGGTGAAGGCGATGGTGAGTCGGCAAAGTACTGGCTGGCGGTGCTTACCGAGCTGAAGAACCGGGGTGTAGCCGACATCTTCTTCCTCGTCTGCGACGGGCTAAAAGGCCTGCCGCAATCGGTCGGGGCGGTCTTTCCCGACACGGTGGTGCAGACGTGTGTCATCCATCTGATCCGGGGCACATTCCGCTATGCCGGCCGCCAGCACCGCGATGCTATCGCCAAGGCGATCAAACCGATCTACACCGCCCCCACCGCTGCAGCCGCGGCCGAGGCGCTGGATGCGTTCGACGCCGAGTGGGGGCACCGGTACCCGGCAGCTATCCGGTTGTGGCGCAACGCATGGCAAGAATTCATACCGTTCCTCGACTACGACATCGAGGTCCGTAAGGTGATCTGCTCGACGAATGCGATCGAGTCACTCAACGCCCGCTACCGGCGCGCAGTGCGGGCTCGTGGGCATTTCCCGAACGAGCAGTCGGCGCTAAAGTGCCTGTACCTGGTGACCCGGTCGCTCGATCCGACCGGCACCGGACAGAAACGATGGACAATGCGGTGGAAACCAGCACTCAACGCATTCGCCATCACCTTCGCCGACCGCATGCCGGCCAGCGAAGACAACTAACCGAAAACGCCACTTACACCGTTAATCTGATACTCCCTCCACGGTCACCTCCTCACGGTCTGAAGAGACATCCGTATGAACGCCAGGTTGGTTAGCGGCTTCGTGGAGGGCATTGGCCCTGTGTTCGTTCATTCTCTCGACGTTTGAGGGGGTGGCGAGGGTGGCGTCGGTCATGCTCACGGTCCTCCGTGAAGTGTAGAAGTCGTTGAGAAATCGTGTGTTTAGAGTCCGAGCCAAGTGCGACACCGGCCATAAGGGCCTGCAGTTCGTCGACTTCGCCGCCGGTCGCCAAAGTGAGTGCTTGGGCGACTTCGCGGCCAAGTTGGTGGAGTGCGTCGGAGCGTTCAGGGTCAACGGACTCTTCCGGTTGCCAGACAGCGTTATGCAAAGACTCGGCATGGTGGTGATGGGTCCTTGTCCGGAGAGGTCCGAGGCATGGTGGATGAGGGTTTCGCCGCGTGGGCAGTCTGTGTGTTGGCATTGCGCCGTCTCGCCCTCCGAGGTTGCTACCTGGACGGGAACACCGAACAGTTGCACAGACTGTCGCAATCGAGGCATGTCCAACAACAGCGGAACATCAAATTGCTGCGTTTTCCTGGGGACACTGGTGCGCGCAAAGGGATTCGAACCCCTGACCGCTGGTGTGTAAGAGCGAGCTCATGTGTTCGAGCAGGGTCGGCGATGGTCGCCTCGATCGGCTCTGACCAGTGTAAACAGGCTTTGCCGGTCGGTTCCGTATTGGCTTGGTCGTGCGGTTCTTGGCACACTCTCGGCACACTGCGGGGATTCGGGTGTCCTGCTGGCGACGGGGTCGCTACGGTTCCGACATGGACTGGGGCACGTTGTCGTCGTGGATCGCGGCCGGGATCTCGCTCGCGTCACTCGGTGGTGTCATAGTGCGGGCGTGGTGGACTCGCTCGACGGTCGACTGGGAGTTCGCCGGCGAGGTGCGGCCGGCGCAGGGTGGTCTGCGGTTCGCGGGCACGGTGAGCAACTTCGGCGACGGGCCGGCGCACCGTGTGGTGGTCTACGTGCATCGGCCGGGCGCAGACCGGGCCGAGCGGATCGGGTTCGCTGCGTTCGTCGAGCCGGGTACCAGTGTTGAGTGGTCGACGGTCCTCGCGCTCGACGATCTCGACGACGGTGCCACACTGTCGGTCGGGTGGACACCTCCACCGATCCGCCGGCGGTCCGAGGTCGAGACGCCGAGATGGCCGATAGTCACTGAATCGGTGTGGTCGCCAGATGCCGAGATCGCTAGGGCCGCAATGGGCAACCGACGGCGGTACGTCGCCGAGCACGGTGCCGAGCATCGCGAGACATGGACACCTGGTAGTGAGTTCGACGACGAGGCGATAGGTGATGGTGATTCCTCGCGAACGTGACCGCCGGTCACAGCTGCTGCCAACTGCGGAGGCAGCGAAGCAGGCCTACCTTGAGGGGCTGAGTTCCCGACCCGGGGCGGCCAATCCGTACGCGGGTAGACGGGTGTTGCTGAGCATGTGGGCGTTCGGTAATCACGAGGCGCGGCGTATCGCGTGGAGAGAGTTTCAACAGCGGGAGGCGGAGCGGCGACGACGCGGGCTCACCGGGCGAACAAACGACGAAAACAGACCGAACACCCGGGTCGAGCGTCGACAGTGAAAGAGTCTCGTTGCGCATCCTTGGTGGGTGTGTGGCTTACGGTCGCTAGCAGTAGTCGATGGCTTCAAGCCCGGATAGGCCCACACTGGCAAGAGTCGTGACGAGAGCGTCTAGATCCTCGTCGTTACCGGCGTAGATCACGACCCGTGCCCCGTCTGTGATGACTCTGCCGTCGTCGTTGACTCCGGCCTCACACGCCGCGGTTACAAAGGCGCGGTCACCATCGCCTTGGGGCGATTCGCGGATCTGCCAGTGTTCGCCGGAGTCTTTGGTGCAGATCGTCATGTCGGTCTCAGCGTTGCATGCATAGCCGAGTGTTGTCAGTGCTGTGAGGACCGATGACACGGCGGCGGGCTGCTGTTGGGTCGTGGATGGGGCGGAGCTTGTCGTCGTGGCGTGAACGCTAGTGGTGGTCGGAGCGCTGGCGAGTTCTGTTGTCGGTGGGGTCGACGTTGGTTCGTCGGTGGAGCATCCTGTCGCTGCAAGTAGCGCGAGTGCCACGGCAGCGGCGGTTCCGATCAGTTTTGTCAAGACGCACTCTTCCTCTGACGATGTTCAGCGAATCGTAAACGACCGATAGAAAGGCACTGGCCTGGTGCCTTCTAGGTGTGTCACCTTCTAGGGGCGATCTACGAGTCTGATCCTGTGACAACCGTCGCAAAGCGAACGGTCAGTCGTGGCGAACGATCTGGGCGTCGATGCCGTAGTCGTTGATGAGGCTGTGCAGACGGGTTGCTGTGTCGTGGTCGACGGCGAGGTCGATCGCGTAGTCGGGGATGCGGACGAGGTAGCTGTGGCGGCGGATGGTCGCCGGGTCGGGTCTCGTCGTGTTGCTGGCGTGGCGGACGCGTGCTGCGCGCACGGTGTCGCGGCCGATTCGGTAGTGGGCGGCGAGGTCGGCGTCGGTCCAGCCGAGTGAGGCGAGTCGCTGGATCTGGGCGTCGCGTTCGGTGCGCCACGGTACCGACCCGTATTCGCCGGCGGCGTCGAGGCGGGCGCGGAGGACGTCGAGGAACTGGGCGGCGATCTGGTCGTCGTCCTCGTCGTCGGGTGGCGGGTATCCGCCGTGGCTTGTGGTCATCGTGGGTTCCTGTCTCGCTGGAGGGCTGGCAGATCTATCGGTCGGTGGTTGCTGCTCGTGCGGCAGCGGTCCGGTGCCCTCCTGGTGTGGTGCTCGCGATCGCTTTGTGGTTGAGGTCGACGTGGGTGGTCGCCGAGTTCGTGGGTGGCTGGTCGTCGTCGGCGTCTCGCCTCGGTTGGTGGTCGGGTTCGGTTCTCCGCTCGTGCCTCGCTCCGCTGCCGCGAGAACCGCTCCGGTCGTCCCTCCCTCCGCGAACCTCTTGCCTCGTGGTGAGGGCGTGAGATGCCTGCTTGGCGTTCCTGTTGTGATAACGGCCGGCGTAAATCGTGGAGCGCCAGCGGAGCGATTTGGGGCGGAACGGAGCGACGAAGGAGCGGAGCAGAAACGCGACCAACCATGTCCTGTCTCACTTCCCGAGTCTCAGTCCCACCCCTAAGGGTGTGGGGTGGGTGATACTGGTGACCGTGGGGTGAGACTTGGGTGAGACTATGGTGAGACTCATGAGACTTTCCGCTGAGCGACTGCGGACGAGGTAAGGGAGTAGCGGTCACCCGACTTGACCACGTTTCCGTTCTCTACCAGTGCGCTTAGGCGTTTGTAGACGGTCGCCCTTGGGATTCCGGTTGCATCGGTCAGCTGCCCGGCTTTGACGCTGGGAGTCTCACGGAGCGCTTCAACGATGAGACTTTCTGACTTAGACACAGGACGGAGAGTCTCACCCCCTCGTGAGACACAAACGAGGGTGCTGCGCACGTTCTCGGACCTGCCCGGCATCGCATCCTCGGATACTTGATGCTCGACGAGTTGGTAGCCGTGCGAGCATCCCGACGGGGCGTCCTTGTGCTTTTCGCAACGGACCGTGACTCCGAAGTTCTTGCCCTCCTTGATGCGCAGATCGGACCAGACGCCGCCGTCCCATGCGGTCGCCCCGCGCGGGTTGTTCCCGTCACGGCCGGTGTGGTGGATGACGAGGACCGTTGCGCCACTCGCTTCGGAAATTTGCTCGGCGGCCGCGACGGCCTTGGCCTGGTCGGTGTTGCTGTTCTCTTCCATGCCGATCGTGCATTTCGATCGGGTGTCGAGGATGACGAGCGCGGCATGAAATTGTTCGGCGAGTGCGGCGGCTTCGGCGACGTCGGTGGTCCTGGTATCGAGTTGGACGGGCAGAGGTAGGACGTGAAGCGTCGGTTCGAGTGCGCGGGGTTCGATGCCGTGGTGTTCACACCACGCGAGGATTCGAGCACGCAGTCCTGCCGCCCCCTCAGCGGCGACGTAGATGACGTGCTCGGGTTCACCGACCCTTTGCCCGTCGAGGTCCGTACCAGCCGCTACGGAGCAGGCAACGGCGATCGCGAGAAACGATTTGTAGCTGCCGGCGGGACCGGCTAGCTGGGCGAGGGTTCCGCGGTAGAGCAGCCCGTCGACGAGGGGCGTCGGTATGCGGAGCTCGCCGAGCGACGAGAGCGTGAGCAGGCGATCGGCCAAAGGCGCGCGCATGGAGCGTCGCGGGCGATGCTCAGAAGGGCCGTCGTCCTGAGCTACGGGTTCCTCGGGAAGCGGTACGTGGTGGGGGCCGATGAGGTCGACGTCGGGTGAGTCGACGGTGGTTGTCACAGCCGCAGTGCTGACCGCGCCGGCTTGTCGGCGTTCGAGGACTTGCCGGGCCTCGTCGATCTTCCGGTCGCCGTGGCTGTCGAGGTTGCTGCGTTCGGCTCGCCGCATGTCATCCACGACGTTGCGGCGCGGCTGGCTGCGGCGTTGACGTTTCGCTGCGTGTGGGCTCATCGCTGGGGCCTCCTGCCGTGGATGGCCAGGCAGGCGCGACAGGCGCGAACAGTGCGACCTTCGGAACGCCGGACTATGCGAGTGTTCCCGGGGGTGTAGCCGTGGCCGTGGGCACAGTGCGTTCGCCGGGCCATCGGGTGCCGTCCGTTCTGGACGGTGAGCCTGCCGAGATCGGCGGGGGTGCCCCACGTCAGGTTCGCGAGCCGGTTGTCGTCGGCTCGGGAGTTGCGGTGCAGTGCCTCGTGGCCGGGCGGGCACGGGCCGGCGAACGCGGCCAGGATAAGCCTGTGGACGCGGAAGCTGCGCTTGGTGTGGTCACGCCCGTAAAGGCTGACAACGAGGTGGCCTTTGCTGTCTCGCGCGGGTGAGATCAGTTGCCCGGTCCGGCGTGTCGCGTGTCCGATCGCGCTGACCATCGTGCGGTCGAGTGATCGGATGCGGCCGAGGTCCGATACCTCGTAGACGCCGACGTAGCCGGGGATTGCGCGCCATTCCTCGAACGCTGTCGGACGGATAGACTCGGCGTTGCCTTTGTTGGAGAGGCGTTCGGGGGCCGGCAATTGTTGCCGGCCTTCGTTGTTGGGCATCGCGTCACGCATCCTCGATGCCGAGTTGCCGGCGGACGACCGCGGCCGGGATGCGTCGGCGCCGGCCGACCTTGATCGACGGAATATCACCGCGCTCGACGTGCTCATAAGCCGTGATTCGGTTGATGCCGATCAGGTTCGCGTACTGGACAACTGAGATCGTCGGCTGTGTCTTGACTGCCCAAGTGGCGGTCTCGGTGTTGCCGAGTGCGACGATGGCGCGGCGCGCAACGTCGAGCGCGTCGACCGTCGCCGGATCGAGGCTGTCGGTGGGAACCTTCGCGATCGCGTCGAGTGCGTCAGCGAGGTCGATAGCTGGTTCGGCAGTTCTGGGCATAGCGGGGCCGTCCTCGTAAGGATCAGGTCGCCCGGCCCCTAGCCAGCTGCGAAAATTGGTGCCGCCGGTTCGGGTTCGGGTGACCTTTCGACCGCCCGGCCCCTCGCCTGCAGCGTTGAACGTTCCCGAATGTATCAGACCTCGGCGCTATGGTGTCGGCATGACGCGACGGGCCGAACCGATCACCAAGCGCACCGCGAAGAACGGTGCCGCGAGCTATACGTTCCAGGTCGATGTGGGGAGTAAACCCGATGGCGGTCGGCTGCGGCAGCGGTTCACCTATCGGACGATGGCCGAGGCGCGACGCGAATACCGGCGCATCGCAACCGAAGTTTCCGCCGGCACATACGTTGTGCGGCACGCGGTTACGGTCTCCGAGTTCCTGACCGGATGGCTCGACGGTCGCCGCGACATTCGGCCGGTCACGCTGGCTGGCTACCAGCAGGCACTGAAACCCGTGATCGACCAGCTCGGCGGAATGCAACTGCAGCAACTCACCAAGTCGCACGTCGACGACCTCGTGGCGTGGCGCATGGAATCGGGGCGGGTGCCGGCGCGTCGCCTGTCCGAGCGGGCCGCGCAGATACTCGCGTTCGTCGCGAGCCATGTCGACGGCGTGAGCTATGCGCAGGTCGAGGCCGAGTTCGGGGCGAACGCTGGCAAGTTCCTCGACCGGCTGCGCGAGGGTGGGCACGTCGACCGGCCGGCGCGTGGCCGCTACGTCGCTGTCGAGGTCGACGACGACGCCGGGCAGTCTGCTGGGGTGAGCGCGAGGACGGTCGTGACGATGCTCGTGCAGTTGTCGGCGGCGCTCGATGATGCGATGGCGCAAGGTCTGGTGGCGCGTAACGTTGCTCGGCTCGTCGAGCGGCCTAAGGTGGCGTCGAGGGAGATGGCGACGTGGACGCGGGAGCAGGCCGCGGAGTTCCGTACGCACGTCGAGTCCGATCGGCTGTACGCGCTGTGGTTGCTCACCTTGTGCGGGCTGCGGCGCTCCGAGGTGCTGGGCCTGCGGTGGGATGCGATCGACTTCGACGCTGGCACCGTGGCGATTGTGTCGGGTCGGGTGATCGTGCCGGGGCGGGGCACCGTCGAGGGCGACCCGAAGTCGGCGCGGTCTCGTCGGGTGTTGCCGGTGCCGGCAGACGTGATCGCCGCGCTCCGATCGTTCAAGGCGGCGCAGGCAGCCGAACGCCTGGTCATCGGGCCTGACTGGCCCGATACCGGGCTCGTTGCGGTCAACGGTGACGGGTCACCGATCCGGCCGGAAACGTACTCGAGCGAGTTCGCCCGACAGGCCAAGGCTGCGGGTGTGCCGGTGATCCGGTTGCACGATGTGCGGCACACCGCGGCGACGATGATGCTCGACTCGGGCAACACGGTGTCGGCGACCGCGAAGTGGCTCGGGCACGATCCCGGCATGACGTTGCGGGTGTACGGACATGTCTACGACGACGCCCTCGAATCCGCCGGCGCATCGCTGCTCGGGTCACGGGCGGCGAGCGAATGACCCATACGTGTCGATCGCTCGTCGAGGCGGAGGTGAGCAGATGAGGCGTGCTCCTCGTCACAACTCAGATCGCATAGGGGTGATCAACTGCTCGTGGAAGCGACACAGCGACCTCGCTCACGACATCGGACGACTCCGAGTCGACAAAGACACTTGGGTCGCCATCAAGGCACAGCTTAGGCGCGCTGCAATAGGCACCATTCGTGACGAGGACTGGGAGTATCCGTGCGAAAGCACACGTGGTGCGATCGGCGAGATCCGATACGACGAGGAGGCTGAGGTGGAGGCAATCTACTCGGATCGCGTGATTACGGAAACGACTACGGTCAACTACCGCGTCTACTTCAATGAACCAGTGCTGTGCCCAGAGGAGTTGTGGGGCATGGGTGCGGGTGCGAAGAGTCTGCACCCTGACTACGTCGGGACCGAGCAGCAGGCGGACATCGATGTTGCGGTAGGTCGCACGAACTCGACATCGGCGACTGGTAGGGAACTACTCACATTTCCGGTCTAGATGTACCCTGCGCGGCTTGTTACGGTTAACCTGAACCGCATGGACGCAATCGACGCACTAGAAGCAGACCTTGCGGATGATCCCTACACCCCTCTCCGCGAGCATCTTGCTCTGAATGATGACCAATTGCTTGAGGACTTGGTCGCTATGCGCAAGGCGAAACGACTCACTCAAGACGAAGTCGCTGCCCGTATGAACCGATCGAAGACTGCAGTGTCCAACTTTGAACGGCTGGGCGCTGACCCGCACCTTTCGACAATTCGTCGCTATGCGGCGGCCGTCGGGGGAAAGGTCAACACTAGGCTTTCAGACTTCGATGAGGAGCTCGACGAACGCGCTGCCGCTGAGACCCTGTCTGTGTCGGTTCGGAAGAGTGATAGCCCCGCCAAGCCAGAGCGTGGCCCGATCGGTGTATGGGAGTTGGTGTAGTGACCGCCTTCCCTGCGGTCGAGGACGCCCTGTTCACGGTGTTTGAGCGCAGGGCCTCGCACCACCATGAAAACACCGGCGAGACTCTCCCTGACACCACATTTCAGTTGTCGGTCAACGTCCAGCCCGAGAAACTCGGGATACGCATTCGGATCGTCGACGAGTACCGGGACGGAACTGCTTCGGTGGACGTTGCGGTGTTGTACTACTGGGAGCGAGATGTCACTCCGGAGGACGACCTCAATGGCTTCGTCGAGGAGACGGCGTTACCGCAGGTCTTATCGTGCGCGTCGGCGACTCTGATCGACACAGCACGCTCGATTACAAGCGACGAGGTCCCGTTCTACGGCCTCAGTGGGCTTGAGGGCATACGGAAGAGTTTCCGAAACCGTAAGAAGGGTCTGAAGGAGATTCTTGCTGAGTCGAACGCTCGTCGCGAGTCCGAGGATCTCGATGCCGACGGCGAAGGTGCCGTCGACAACGACAAGTAGTGATGAACCGCTCGGAGCAACGGACAGACAAGGCCAGTCTGGGCGAGGCGGATTGGCGGTCATCCACCGCGCGTTGGCACAGTCTCGGCACACTGCGGGGATTCGGCACGCTGGTCGCGATCACATAAACTTACCGCCACCTGCAACAACACTGGTGCGCGCAAAGGGATTCGAACCCCTGACCGCTGGTGTGTAAGACCAGAGCTCTACCGCTGAGCTATACGCGCGTGCCGCGCTGACGAACGTGGCGCTGCGCACACGAATTTAGTCGCTCCGATGCCGAGCGCTCAAACCGGGTCTGGCCGAGGCTGGGTGGTCGGGTCGCCAGCCCTTCGAGGCTCGTCGCTTTCGCTCCTCGCACCTCAAGGAGCAAGGAGCTCCTCAGGGAGCAGGGGGCAGGTCGTTCTTTCGGTTAGGGAGCGGAGGTTTGTCGATGCCCCCGGACGCCAGGAGTTGGGACCGGGGGACCGGGGGACTTCAACTCGACCGACAGACTTCGATCGAAGTCTGACAGTCGAGTTGAGGTCTGGCGGTCAGGCGAAGACGGGCGGGAGGGCCAGGACCATCACCGCGCCCCAGATGACGTGGGTGATCGCGGGTGCGAGGACGCCAGCGGTGCTGCGCCGCAGGATGGCGCAGACGGTACCGAGGACCGCGCCGGCGAAGCCGAGCATCACGTTGCCGCTGGCCATGGTGACCAGCACGTAGATGACCGTCGACACGAGGATCGGATTGTGCGGGCGGGCCGCCGAGTAGACCGAGCCGCGGAAGAACAACTCTTCGGCGAGGCCGTTAAGCATTGTGATCGCGGTGACCACGGCGAGGCTGCCGAAGTCGGCGAAGGCCAGCACCTGGTTGGCGAGGTCGCTGACGCCGGGGATCATCCGTGCCACCAGGCCACCGAGCACGAACGCGCCGCCCACGGCCAGGCCGACGACGACGCCGAGTCCGATCGCCCCGATCCGGTCGGGCGGGCGCGAGGGGGTGGGGCTGAAGGCACCGAGCCGCAGCGGTCCGGAGACGAACGCACCGACGATCCACACCGCCGCCAGACCGATGGTCAACGGGTAGAACGCGGCGTCACCCGGCTCCACCCGTAGGGAGATGCCGAGAACCACCGCACCGATGACGAGGAAGACGCCGACCAGCCAGCGTCGTCGGATGTAGTGGGCGCCGGGATCGGGGTCGCGGTCCGCGGCGACGGAGTCGTACAGGTCGCGCGCCAGTGAGGTCACCAGCACATCACCACCTAGTTCGATCGGTCAGGAAATCGGTCGATCAATGGTCACCGGTCACGACGCTACATCGGCGCGACTCGGTCGGAGGACTCCGACGACCTTCGTGGCCACCCCGAGGGACGTGCCGATCGTCTCGACGACGCTGCGTTTCACCCGCAGCCAGTCGCCGCCGGCCCAGGCCGGGTCGGTGTCGGCGAGGTGGTGGAGGTCGTCGAGGTCGCACACCGAGCGCGGATACGGCGACCGCACGGACGCGCGGACGGCCTCGCGCATCGGTGTCAGTCCGCCCTCGGGCGGCGGGACGAGATCGCGGATGCGGTGCTCGGACGCCGTCATCGGGTGGTCGAGGGAGGTGACGAGCTCCTCGGTGAGCGACGCCGGGACCGGCACCAGCATGCCGCCGACCCGGCCCGCGAGCCGGGTCGAGATCCCGAAGACCGGTAGCCGCAGCCTCGGCATCCGGATCGCCGACACGTACTCGTGCAGGATCGAGATGTAGCGTGCGCTGTCGGGTCCGGAGATGTCGTAGTTCCCGGCGGGCAAGACGGAGGAGTCGCACGCCGCGGCCAGATAGTGGACCGCGTCGCGGATGGAGATGGGATCCATCTCGTTGGTGATCCAGTCGGGTTCGGGGATCACCGGCAGTCGGTCGGCCATGTAGCGAATGATCTCGAACGACGTCGAACCCGCGCCGATGACCACTGCGGCGCGCAGCCACACCAGTTCGGGCCCGCCGTCGACCACCAGTCCGTCGGCGACGTCGGCGCGGCTCTGCAGATGGGTGGACAGTTTGTCGTCCGACGGCACGAAACCGCCGAGATAGATGATCCGTCCCACTCCGGCGTCACGCGCGGCTTCGGCGACGTTGCGTGCGGCGTCGCGGTCGCCGTTCGCGAAGTCGGCCTGGCCGATGGCGTGGACGAGGTAGTAGATCGCGTCGATCTGGCCGGCGTCCGACATCGCCTTCTGGACCGAAGCCGGGTCGTCGGCGTCCATGGTCACCATGCTGACTTGGTCCGACCAACCGAACTTGGCCAGCTTCCGGGTGTCCCGCGACGTGACGACCACGTCGTGTCCCTGCTTGAGCAATGCGCACACCAAGCGGGAACCGACGTACCCCGTGGCGCCAGTGATGAGAAGTCGCATGACACCGACGGTAGAGAAAATCGGCGGAGTCGGTCGGCTCGGGTGCGTTCATGTGACAGACACGGTGCCGATGTCACGGTCGGGTAACGGCGTCGGTGACGGTCACGGTTGCGCGACGACTGCCCGTCGGTACCGTTCGGCGACCCGGTCGTGGTACTCCGCGGCGGCCACCAACTCGGCCCGGAGTTCAACCGGTTCGATCACGGTGAAATCCGCGCCGAAGGCGTACAGCCAGCGAGCGATCTCCGCGAGCGACGTGCTGTACAGCGTGATCTCGCAACTGTGCTCGTCGCCGGACTCGAGTGCACCCCACGATTCGTGGACCATCGCCGACACCGCGTCGAGCGAGGCATGGATACGCACCCGCGCCGTCGCCCGCCGGTAGACGGACCCGAGGCCCCGGAGAACGAACGCCGCCGCGCCGCCCTCGGGTGGTTCGCGCGGGGTGAAACGCGGTCCGGTCGGCACCTTCGGTTCCATCCGGTCGACGCGGAACGATCGCCAGGCGCCGCGTTGGATGTCGAAACCGACCAGGTACCAACGGTTCCCGTTGCGCACGAGTCGATAGGGTTCGATCTCGCGTCGGCTCTCCTCCCCGTCGTTGCGCCGATAGTCGAACCGTAGCCGCTCGTTCCGATGGCACGCGGTCGCGATTTCGGTGAGCCGGTCCGCGGACACCGCGCTCGCCGGCGCGGTACGGGGCACGGCCTCGATCCGCAGGGCGTCGAGTCGGTGGCGCAGCCTCGACGGCATGACCTGACGCAGCTTCGCGAGCGCGCCCGCCGAGGCCTCCGCCATGTCGGCGACCGCACCGGTCGTCACCGCGTCGAGACCCAGGGCGACCGCGAGGACCTCCTGGTCGTCGAGCAGCAGCGGCGGCATCTCCGCGCCGGCGCCCAGCCGGTAGCCACCGCGCGAGCCGACGTTGGCGTCCACCGGGTAGCCCAGTTCGCGCAATTTGTCGATGTCGCGCCGCACGGTGCGGGTGGTGATGTCCAGGCGCTCGGCGAGTTCGGGACCCGACCACTCGCGTCGTGTCTGCAGTAGCGACAGCAACGCGAGCAACCGCGCGGAGGTTTCCAACATGTGCCCATCCTGCCCGACGATGCGGACAGGTCCGGTCCTTGTTCGTCGCGTCGTCCCTGTAGGGGCGCGGTCAGCAGGTGATCTGCGATTCCGGGTCGGTGGTGTAGTCGAGCCAGCGGCCGTATGCAAGGCCGCCGATCTGGTTGCGCATCGTGCAGATGTCCTCGAGAGTGCGGCCCGCGACGTAGTAGACCGCATAGATCGGAGTGCCGTCATCGCTCACCTGCTTCAGCGACGGACACGACTGATCTGTGCGCAAGTAGCTCGCACCCGGGTACTGGTTCAAATAGGACTGCACCTCGCCGGGGTAGGTCCCGGGTGCGGTCGCGTTGGCGACCACGACGATCCCCGTGCCGTCGCACGCCGGCCGGGTCATCGGCACGGTGAGACCGAGATCGCCGGGGACGATTGCGGGTTGAGGACTCGCCGACGGCCGGGGTGCCGGACCCGGCTGCGACGCGGGGCCCGGTTGCGAAGTCGGTCCGGGAAGGGGTGTCGGTTCGGCCGGCGTCGGCGTCGTCGGCTGGGGCGCCGCCTCGGTGGTCGTGGACACTGCGGATGCGTCGGCGGCTGTGGTCGCCGGGTTGTCCCGCTCGGTCGTGATGATCGCCCAGGCAACGACGCCGGCGCAGATCAGCAGCACGACGGACGTCGCCACGACGATGGGAACGAGAGGTGACCGGCGGCGGGGCGGTGTGGTCCAGACCGCGGCCCGGGTGGCGTCCCACGGCCCGGCTGGAGCGGCGGGTGTCGATGCCGACGGGGTGGCGGGCACGACGGTGGGGGTTCCGGCCGGGACGATCGTCGGCGCGCCACCGAGAGGCTCCGACCGCAGGGCGGCGCCGGCGTCGGCGACCAGCGCTGCCGCCGAGAGCTGGCGCTGCGACGGATCTTTCGCCATCCCGCGGGCGATGACGTGATCGATCGCGGCACCGAGGCGCGGCGGCGGGGCGGTGAGGTGGGCGGCGATCAACCGCTCGATGGTGGTCGCCGAGGCGAACGGGTGCACTCCGGCGAGACATTCGAACAGCACGCACGCCAGCGCGTAGATGTCGGCGGGCGGCCCGACGGCATCGTCGCCGAATCGCTCCGGCGCCATGTAGCCGAAGGAGCCGACCGCGGTGCCGGTGCTCGTGAACCGTGTGTCGGTGTCGGCCTGTGCGAGACCGAAATCCACGAGGTACGCGAAGTCGCGATCGTCGACGAGGATGTTGTCGGGTTTGACGTCCCGATGGACCAGGCCGGATCGATGCGCAGCATCCAGGGCGTCACCGATCTGACCGACGATCCGCAGCGCGCGTTCAGCCGGCAGAGGTCCGTCCTGCAGGAGCAGGGTGCGGAGGTCGCGGCCGTCGACCAGGCGCATGTCGATGAACAGGCGCCCGTCGATCTCTCCCCAGTCATGGATCGGGATGACGTGTGGATCGTTGAGGCGGGCGGCAACGCGCGACTCGCGGTGGAACCGGTCACGGAAAGCCGGGTCGTCGGCGACCTGCGGGCTGAGCAACTTCAGGGCGACGACCCGGTCCTTGCGGGTGTCGGTCGCGCGGTACACCTCGCCCATCCCGCCCCGGCCGATCAACCCGTCGATGAGGTACGGACCGAGCCGGTCGCCGGCGCGCACGGATGCAGACACGCGGACAAGCGTAGGGTGCCCGGGTCGTTCGCCGGGGCCGACACCGCGCATTGTCCTCCGTTCGGCGGGTCCCGGGATCCGCAGATCGGTCCCCGATACGGTTGAACCGAGTGACCCGCCGGCGACCCTGATCGCCGATCCAGACCCGAGGAGAAACGATGGCGACGACGATCCTGCCGATCGACGAGGTGACCGAGGCTCTGATCGCGCAGTGGGGCGTGATCGGCGAACTGGCCCGCGCGCTCGACGACGACGCGTGGTCGGCCCCGTCGGTTCTGCCCGGCTGGACCAATGCCGACATCGTCGCCCACATCGTCGGGACCGAAAGCATGCTCGACGGCCGCGACGTCGAGGCCACCCGTACGGTCAGCGCCCTCGACCACGTCCGTAACCCGATCGGCGAACTCAACGAGAAGTGGGTCGACCATTACCGCCCGAAGCCGCGTGCCGAGGTGGTTGCCGCCCTCGACGAGATCATCGGCGTCCGGACCGAGGCGTTGAAATCCATGTCGCAGAACGACTTCGATGCCGAGGCGATGACGCCCGCCGGGCCGGACACGTACGGGCGATTCATGCGGATTCGGATCTTCGACTGTTGGGTGCACGAGATCGACCTGCGTGACGGCACCGATCGTTCAGCCGTGGCAGAGCCGGGCCCGGCGTCGTTCGCACTCGACGAGATCGGCGCGTCGTTGCCCTTCGTCGTCGGGAAGCGAGCCGATGCACCGAAGGGCAGCACCGTCCTCTTCGACATCACCGGGGTGTCTCCGCGGACCGTGCGAATCGCCGTCGGGGACCGGGCGGGCGTCGTCGACGAGTTCGACGGCGGCGACGACGCTGCCGACGTGCGTATCCGGCTGGATGCGATGAATCTTGCGCGGTACGCCGGCGGCCGACGGGATGCCGATCCGTCCGCGGTCGAGTTGCACGGCGATCAGGCTCTCGGACAAGCGATCCTGAGCCGGATGAACTACGTGATCTAGTCGGGTGGCCCTTTGCGGCTCGTCTTGATCCGCTTGCGGTTTGTATCGCTTTGCGGGACAAGTCGCAACCGGATCAGGCGGCCGAACGGCTCAACGCATTTCTCACCGTGGTCACCACCTGATCGCCGCGTTCGACGATGTCGGCCCAGGTGAAGTTCACGACGGTCCAGCCCGCGGCGATGAGCGCATTGCGCTTTGTCCGGTCTCGCTGAAACGTCGTGACATCGCGGTGATAGTCGAATCCGTCGATTTCGACAGCCAGCTTCTCCCGGGTGAAGGCCACGTCGATGACATATCCCTCGGCGCTCACGTTCGGTGTCCAGCTCACTATGCCCGACTCGCGAAACAACGTGGCCACGATTCGCTCCGCCTCCGATCGCGCCGTCGCCGAGAAGTCGCAAGTACTGAGTGATGGCCGGAGAACCATGCCGCCCGGGGTAGCGCAAGTGCGCGGCCTGTAGGTCGGCGAGTTTCACCGAGCCGGAGAGAAGCGCCGAATCGAGGACAGCGATTCCGAGTTCGGCGGAGGCGTCGAGGACGGTGAGCGCCGCTGCAGTGACCCTGAGGTCGGCGTGCGTGGTGACGTCGGCGTCGGTCAGGCGGCGGTGCCGGACCACCGCAGTCGCCGACGAGCGCGAATGCGCTCCGTGAGAGCCGGTGAACACCAGGTGTTTTCGAGGTTCTTTCGGGTGGAGGCCCAACCACCAAGCGGCGGCAACCCCACCCAACGCGGCGTCGAGCTCACGGAGAGCACCGCGATCCGTGCCTGTGCGCGCGCCGATCGGTGATGGCCCAGAATTCCGGTTGCGGTTTGTCCCGGTTGCCGGGACAAACCGCAACTGGATCCACATGGACTCCGCGGGTCACCCGCCGACGGTCGCTTTTTGGATCAGCAGGTTCTGCTTCGGCGGGCCCGACGCCGCACCCGGGGCATTCGGGGTGAAACCGCCTGCCAGGACCTTGTCGAGGACGGCGAGTCCGGACGGGTCGATGGTGCCGACGGTCGAGTAGGTCAAGGGGAGGTCGGTGTCGTCGGCGAGCAGGAAGAACGTCGTGGATCCGGTGGCACCCTCGTCATCGGGCAGATCGAGGATGCCGACGGTGCCGCGTGGATAGGTGACCTGCGGTACGCCGTCGTCGTCGGTGCCGGCCGACGGCAGGTTCTCGGGCAGCTCGTCGGGGCTGGTCCAGCCCGGGTTGGTGCCTTCCCGGCCACCGGACGAGCCGCAGATCAAGTACTGCCGCGAGGCGCGGTGACACTTGCTGTTGTCGTAGAAACCGGACTCGATCAACGACACCATCGCCCCCACGTTGCAGGGCGCCTCGGCGCGGTCGAGCGTCAGGTCGATCGTGCCCTGGCCGGCGATCGGGATCTGTGCGTCGACCGTTCCGGTGTTCGGCTGGCTCGCGGCGGGAGCGGGCTGGGTGATGCCGCCGACCGCGGTCCGTGTGGGGTAGTCGCATGCGACGGTGCCCGCCGGGATCGCACTGGTCGACGTGCTCGGCGGGGCCGGGTCGTCGCCGCCCGAACCGGCCAGGACCACGATGATGCCGGTGACCGCCAGCGCGATCACGACCAGCCCGGCACCCACCGCGATGGCCACATTCCGTCCGGTGTTCGATTTCCGAGGCGGGGCGGTCGGGGTGCCCCACTGGCCCGGGCCCGCGAACTGTTGCGGGCCGGAGAACTGTTGCGGGCCGGAGTGCTGGGGAGCCGAATAGGACTGGGGGCCCGAGCGCTGGGGACCCGGGTAGGACGGCGCGCCCGAATGCGACTGGGGTCCCGAATAGGACTGGGGACCCGAATGTCGTTGCGGGCCGGACTGTCCCGGCGGTGGCCCGAACCCGGGGGCGCCGCCGGGCTGTCCGGGTACGGGTGTGCCGGGCGAGATGACCGTCCGATCCGAGGGGACCGGACTCCCTGGCTTGCGAAACGCGTCCGAGCCGGGCCCTCCGGGCGCGTAGGTGGGCGGGGCCATCGGGGGTGGTGTCACGATGCGCGGTGTCACCGTCGGCGGTGCCGACGACGCGGGCGGTTCGGTCAGCGCCGACGCCGCGGCCCGGATCAGTTCGCGCGCCGTCGGATAGCGCTGCGCCGGATCCTTGGCGAGTCCGCGCGCGATGACCGGGTCGAGCGGACCGCCCATCGTCGGCGGTTCCTTGGTGATGTGCGCGGCCATCAGACCCTGATCGGTTTTCACCGGATACGGGGTCTGACCGGTGACACATTCGTACAACACGCAGGCCAACGCGTAGTTGTCCGAACTGGGCCCGGCGGGGTCGTCACCGAACCGCTCCGGCGCCATGTAGGCGAGTGTCCCGAGCGCGGTCCCGATCTGGGTGAGGCGGCTGTCGCTCGCGCCCTGCGCGATGCCGAAGTCGACGAGGTAGGCGAAGTCGTCGGCGTCGACGAGGATGTTGTCCGGCTTGATGTCTCGGTGGACGAGGCCGTTGCGGTGCGCGGCGTCGAGAGCCGACGCCACCTGGCCGAGGATCGCAACCGCCCGGGCGGCGGGCAGCGGACCGGCGGCGAGCACCTTGCGCAGGTCCTGCCCGTCGACGAGCCGCATGTCGATGAAGAGGACGCCGTCCTTCTCGCCCCAGTCGTGGATCGGGATGACGTGCGGGTCGGAGAGCTTCGCCGCGGTCTTCGACTCCCGCTCGAAACGCTCGCGGAAGTCCTTGTCGTGCACCAGGTGTGGGGGCAGGAGTTTCAGGGCGACGCGGCGTTCCCGGACGGTGTCGTAGGCCTCGTAGACCTCACCCATCCCGCCACGACCCAGGAGTCTGTCGATGCGGTACGGACCCAGCGTCGTACCCGCACGCGACGATGGATCGCTCACGTCATCCTCGGTTCCTCGGCGTCGGGATCGAACCCAACCCTATCCATTGGCGACGACAGGTGTGCAGCGTGTGCCGGCAGCCGGGTCACGACTCCGCGTCCGGCGGGTGGCTGCGCGACCACCCGGTGCTCAGGGCTTGTCGGTCAGGGCCTCGCCGCGGGCGAACTCGCGGGCCCGGGCACCGGAGAGGATCTGCGCCGGTAGCGGATCACTGAGCAGGGTGCGGACGAGCGTGGCCGACGGATCGAGCGGGGTGTCGCTGCCCGCGATCACGATGTTGCCGGTGCGTCGACCTTTGAACATCGCGGCGTCGGCGATGAGCGCGAGATGGCCGAACACCGATCCGACGGTCGCGGCTTCGGCGCGGGCGCCGGCGAGGTCCCGGCTGTCGCCGCAGTTGGCGAGATACAGGCCGCCGGGGACGAGGACGTCGCGGACGCGTTCGGTGAATTCGCGCGTCGTGAGGTGCCGTGGGGTGCGATCGCCGGCGAACGCGTCCCGCACGACGACCTCGCGGGTGCCCGGTTGCAGCGACTCGACGACCTGCCGCGCATCGCCGACCCGGATCCGGAGTTTCGGCGCCCGCGGGAGGTCGAACCACTCCCGTACGAGGCGTGCGAGTTCGGCGTCGATCTCGACGGCCACCTGGCGGGCGTCCGGGTAGCGGTGGTCGAGGTGGCGCGCCAGCGCGCAGGCGGCCCCACCGAGATGCAGGACCCGTAGCCGATCGGTCGTGGGGTGCCGTTCGTCGATGACGGCCGCCATCTGCCGCAGGTACTCGAAGTCGAGCGCGGTCGGGTCGTCGGGGTGGATGTGCGAGCTGTGCGCCCCGTTGATGGTCAGCAGCCACCCGCCCGCGATGGTGTCGGGGCTCAACTCGGCGACGCCGGTGTCGATGTCGTACCGACCGGGTGTCGGGTGTGCGGTTGTCCGGGCCACGGGGGCCAAGTGTGGCACGACCATCTGTGGATACCATCGCGCGGTGCCCAGACCGTCGCGTTTCCGTAGTCCGCACCCCGATCGCCGTCGTGGTGACGTCACCGCGGCGGGGTTGGTGGCCGGGTTCGTGCTCGACGAGCTGTTCGGTGATCCGTCGCGCGGTCACCCGGTGGCCGGATTCGGACGGCTGACGGGTGCGGTCGAGCGGCGTATGTACCGGGACTCGCGGGCGGCGGGCGTCGGGCTGGTCGGGGTGATGGTCGGTTCGACGGTGGCGCTCGCGGCGTTGCCCGGTCGGCGATCTGCAGGCGTCGTCGGCGTCGCGGTGACCGCGGCGTCGACGTGGGTGGCGCTGGGCGGCACGTCGCTGTGTCGGGTCGGCGATGCGGTCGCGCAAGCGTTGGAGGCCGAGGACCTCGAGGGTGCGCGAGCGCTCATTCCCAGCCTGTGCGGCCGGGACCCGGAGTCACTCGACGAGGCGGGGCTCTGCCGTGCAGCTCTCGAGTCGATCGCCGAGAACACCTCCGATGCGACCGTCGGTCCGCTGGTGTGGGGTGCACTGGCGGGTGTCCCCGGAGTGCTGGGGTATCGGGCGGTCAACACGCTCGATGCGATGGTCGGCTATCGGAGTGAGCGCTACCGGAACTTCGGCTGGGCGGCCGCGCGCCTCGACGATCTCGTGAACCTGCTGCCCGCGCGGCTGGCGGGTTCGCTGCTGGTGGTGATCGGCGGCGCCCCGCGGCGGACGATCGCGGCGTGGCGCCGGGACAGCAGTGCCCACCCGAGTCCGAACGCGGGGGTCGTCGAAGCCGGGTTCGCCGGGGCGCTGGGGGTGCAGCTGGGCGGTCGGACCGTCTACCCGTACGGCGTCGAGATGCGTCCGACGCTCGGTTCCGGACCGGCGCCGGGGCCGGCCGATCTCCGGGCCGCGGTCGCCTTGTCGCGGCGCGTGCAACGCGCGACGGTGCTCACCTGCGCGGTCGTCGCCGTGGTACGACCGGGCGTCGGAGCCGCGGCGAGGCGGCTCAGCCGCCGTATCGCCGGGTGAGCTTGTCGCGGACGTCGCCGGATTCGTCACCGGCGCGCGGGCCATGGCCGATGTCGCCGACCTGCTGGGTCACCGTCGTCCCGGCGGCGGCCCGCAATTCCTCTCGACGGTGCTGCCGGCGCTGGGAGCGGGACTCGACGGTCGTGGTGGCAGCGGCGACCGGGTCGGACGGCTGGTCGACGGCGGTGTCGGCGGCCGCGGTCGCCGATGTCTCGGTGGCCGCAGCGGCAGCCCGGCGACGGGCGCGGATCTCGGAGTAGAGGAAGTAGCCGACGCCGAGGGGGGCCATCACGCCGAAGGCGAGCCACTGCAGGCCGTACGACAGGTAGGGGCCGGTGTCGAGCTGGGGCAGCGGGATCTCGCCGAGCGAGCCCGGCTGGTCGGGGGAGAGCTGCAGGTAGAAGTCGTCCATCGGGGTGGACGTCGCCGCGGACACCAGCCCCGGGTTGATGGTCGCGACGGTCAGTGCGCCGTTCTCGACGCGTGTGCCGCGGTCGGTGCTCACGCTCTCGGCGGCCCGGATGCGGCCGTCGACGGTTTGCTCGCCGACGGGCGGGGCCGGGATGTCGGGGACCGCTCCCTCGACCGGGCGGACGAAACCGCGGTTGACGAGGATGACCCGGTCGGACCCGCTGACCGCGAACGGGGTGAGCACCTCCACCGCGGGGCGCTGATCGACGTTGCGGAGCCGGACGAGAGCCTGCCGGTCCGTCAGGTACCGCCCGGTCACCGCGACCGAACGCCACTCCGAGGACGGCACGAAGGTCGACGACGGCGCCACCTCCGCCAACGGTGCCGTCTCGATCGACGTGGCAGTGCGGATCAGGTCGTTGCGGCGTTCGGTGTCGGAGTTCTTGCCCAGCTGCCAGGGCGCGAGCAGGGTGAAGCAGGCCACCGCGAACGCCGCGACCACGAGACCGAGGGCAATCCACCCGGGCCGGAGGATCGTTCGCAGTACGTGCACACCGCCCAGGCTACCGAGCGGGGGTAGCCTGATCGAAATGCGAGACTTCCTCTGCTTGAAGTGCGGTCAGCGTCTCTCCTTCGAGAACAGTCTGTGTCTGAACTGCCGGAGCCCGCTCGGCTTCTGGCTGAAGACCAGGACCATCCACGTCCTCGACGACCAGGCGCGCGTGGAGGTGGACGGCGTGCTGCTCGAACGCTGTGCCAATACCAAGGTCGCGCAATGCAATTGGCTGGTGAAGTGGAGCGGCAAGCCGACCATGTGTGAGTCGTGCCGCCTCACCCGTACCCGTCCCGGCGACGACGATCCCGAGGCGCTGGTCATCTTCGGCCAGACCGAGACCGCCAAGCGTCGCCTCATCCTGGAACTCGACGAACTCGGGCTCCCCATCGAGACCCGGGAGGAGAACCCGGAGTCCGGGCTGGCCTTCGACCTGCTCTCCAGTGCGAAGCAGTCGGTCATCACCGGTCATGCGAACGGCGTCATCACCCTCGACCTCGCCGAGGGGGACGACGTCCACCGCGAACAGATGCGCGTCGAACTCGCCGAACCGTACCGGACCGTCCTCGGGCACTTCCGGCATGAGATCGGCCACTACTACCAACTCGTCCTCATCACCGACGAGCGACGAGCGGGCTTCGAGGAGCTGTTCGGAAACCCCGACGACGACTATCAGGCGGCTCTCGACCGCCACTACAGCGAGGGCGCTCCCGAGGGCTGGCGGCAGGACTTCGTGTCCTCATACGCGACGATGCACCCGGCGGAGGATTTCGCGGAGACGTTCGCGCACTACCTGCACATCCGCGACACGCTCGACACCGCAGCGGCGTTCGCCATGGCGCCCGCGGGCACGACCTTCGACGGGGTGCCGCCCGGGGACGTGGGATTCGACCGGGTCATCGACGAGTGGCTACCGCTGACGTGGGCGCTCAACCAGATCAACCGGTCGATGGGCCATCCCGACCTCTACCCGTTCGTGCTGCCCGAGACGGTTCTGACAAAGATCCGCTTCGTGCACAATCTCATCGCGCCGGCGGCCTGAGACTGAGTCCCTGATCCGAAAGAACGACCCGCCCCCTGCTCCCTGAGGAGCGCCTGGAGCTTGCGGAGGGCGCGTCACGAAGGGTCTTCGCAACCGACCTCTTCAAGACCCTTCGTGACGGCCTCCGCAAGCTCCGGCCTCCTCAGGGAGCAGTAGTTGGGCTCGCTCCGAGGGCAACGAGTCTTGTCAATGCGGGCGCTCCTCAGGGAGCAGTAGTTGGGCTCGCTCCGAGGGCAACGAGTCTTGTCAATGCGGGCGCTCCTCAGGGAGCAGAGGACAGACCGGCGGTTTTGTGGTTCTTTCGGATCAGGACACCCCGAGTTCGGCCCGCACCCAGTCGATCAGGCCCGGCATCGAACCCTCGATCTGTTCGCGTGTCACCACGAAGTCGTCGGGGGTGCCGTAGTACGGGTCGGCGAGATCGAGGTCGTCGGCGGGCGCGGACGGATCGAACGAGCGCAGCAGTCGTGTGCGGTCGCCGAGACGTTTGCGTTCGAGTTCGCGCACGTGGCCCTCGTCCATCGCGAGCAGAAGGTCGGCCTCGAAATGTTCGGGTCCGATCAACGCGGCGACATGTGCGTCGGAGTAGCCGTGCGCGACCAATTCGGTTCGCGCGCGATTGTCGGCCGGCTCACCGATGTGATAGCCGCTCGTCCCGCAACTGGACACGCGCACCTTGCCGCCGAGTCCGGCGTCGTCGAGTGCCGTTCGGAAGATGTTCTGCGCCATCGGTGACCGGCAGATGTTGCCCGTACACACGAAGCAGATGTGAAGTTCGTCAGACACTGCTACCCCAACAAGTCGATTGCGCCTGCGCTGATCGTCGGGTGCTGGTCACGCACCCAGGACGTCGCGGAGTTCGGCCACGGACTCGACCACCCAGGTCGCACCCTGGTCCTCCCCGCCCAGAGCGTAACCCCACCGCACGAGAATCGCTGAGATGCCGAATTCGGCCGCGCCCAGCACGTCATGGCTGCGGTCGCCGATCATCACGACCGGAGTGGTCACGTGCCCGGTCTGCGGGTCGGTGGGCAGTCCGAGTTCGGCGAGGGCGGAGGCGATCACGTCGGCTTTCTCGCGGCGGGTGCCGTCGTCGCTGGCCCCGGCGATGTAGCGGAAGTGTCCGGCCAGACCGAAGTGCTCGAGGATCCGACGCGCGGTGGTCTGGTTCTTCGACGTCGCGATCGCCAGGGTCCGGCCGCCGGCGGCCAGATCGGCGAGCAACTCGGCCATCCCGTCGAACACCGAGTTCTCCAACCAGCCCACCTCGGTGTATCGCTCTCGGTACGCGCGCATCGCCTTGTCGGCCGTCTCGGGCGAGAGTCCCAGGGCATCCAGCGTGTCGATCATCGGCGGCCCGGCGATGCCGGCCACGATGCGCGGATCGGGCTCGGGCGCCCCGACCACGGCGAGAGCATGCCGAAAGCTGTTCTCGATACCTGCGAAACTGTCGGTGACCGTGCCGTCGAGGTCGACGAGTAGGACGGTCTCGGGATGGCGGGGATCCGGCGTCGTCGTCACCTCTCCATCGTGCACGTAAGGTCTGAACACATGACAGTTGGGTACGACGCGCTCGACGTCGAGACCGGCCCGGCCGGGACACCGCCGCCGCGCGCCGATCTGACCGACCCGGAACGTCACGGCGACCAGGACGCCGCGCCGGGGCTCGTCGACTTCGCCGTGAACGTCCGCGGTACACCGCCCGCGTTCGTCCTCGACGCCATCCGGTCGGGACTCGACGATCTCGCGCGATATCCGACCGGAGTGCAGGAGCGACGCGCCGTCGACGCGATCGCCGCAGCACACGGCCGTCGCCCCGAGGAAGTGCTGCTGCTCTCCGGAGCCGCCGACGGGTTCGAGATGCTCCCGCGACTGGGGGCTCGTCACGCGGCCCTGATCCAGCCGTCGTTCACCGAGCCGGAGGTCGTGCTCCGCGCCGCGGGCATCCCGATCACGCAGGTCGCGCTGACCGCACCCTGGGAGCTGCCCGGTCCGGGAGACAGCGGGACCACCGTGCCGGACGACGCCGATCTCGTCATCATGGGCAATCCCACGAACCCGACGTCGGTGCTGCACCCGGTCGAGGCCATCGCCGCATTGCGCAGGCCGGGACGGATCCTCGTCGTCGACGAGGCCTTCGCCGACCTCACCCTGGGCGCCGACGGGTCACTCGAACCCCAGTCCCTCGCCTCGGTCGACTGGCCCGACCTACTCGTGATCCGCAGTGTGACAAAGACTTTCGGTCTCGCTGGACTCCGCGCGGGTTATCTGCTCGGGCCGGTCGACCTGCTCGATCGACTCCGTGCCGGCCGACGACCGTGGGCCGTGTCGACCCCCGCGCTGGCCGCGCTGACCGCCTGTGTCGAGCAACAGGGGCAGCGATACTGCGCCGCGGTCGCGCGGCGGGTCGCCGACGAGCGCAGCGAGATGGTCGCCGAGCTGACGCGGATCGGGCTCCGAGTGGCGGCCGAGCCCGCGGCGCCCTTCCTGCTCGTCGAGATGAACCACGCCACCGAGGTGAAGCAGCGGCTGATCCGCCACGGATTCGCGGTGCGCAGCTGCGCCAATTTCGTCGGCCTCGGCGACTCGCATCTTCGTCTTGCCGTCCGGGCACTTCCGCAGGTCCGCGCGCTCACGCGGGCGATCGAGTTGGTACGAGAGGAGATCGACAGTGGAACCGGCGAACGCGTCTGACGCGACTGTGACGGTGGGCGACGTGGTCGACGTCGTGGAGCGGGCTTATCCGCCCGCCCTCGCCGAATCGTGGGATGCGGTCGGTCTGGTGTGTGGCGACCGGGCCGACCCGGCGCGCGGCGTGCTGGTGTGCGTGGACGTCACCGATGCGGTGGTCGACGCCGCGGTCGCGGCCGGCGCAGGGATCGTCGTCGCCCATCACCCGCTCCTCCTGCGCGGTGTCACCACCGTGGCCGCCGACACCCCCAAGGGCCGGATCGTCCATCGGCTGATCCGCAACGGGATCGCGCTACTGTGCGCACACACCAACGCCGACAGTGCGCGGCCCGGCGTCTCCGACGCGCTGGCCGACCGGCTCGGGCTGCGCGGCACCGTCCCCATCGACCCGAAACCGGTTGCGGCAATGGACAAGTGGGTCGTGATGGTGCCGGAGGGCAACGTCGAGCAGGTCAGCGAGGCGATGTTCGCCGCGGGTGCGGGGGCGATCGGCGACTACCGGGACTGCTCGTGGACGGTCGTCGGAACCGGGCAATTCGAGGCCGGCGACGACGCCTCACCGACGATCGGCGAGATCGGGATGCGCACCCACGTCGACGAGGCGCGGGTCGAGATGGTCGCCTCGCGCGGACTGCGGGCCGGCGTCTTGCGCGCCTTACGCGACGCGCACCCGTACGAGGAGCCGGCCTTCGACGTGTTCGAACTGGCCGACCTGGGCAGCGACGTCGGGCTGGGTCGCGTCGGGTCGCTCACCGAGCCGATGACGTTGCGCGACTTCGTCGCCGAGGCCGCCCGGGTGTTGCGAACCCCGGCGGGTGTCCGCGCCGCGGGAGACCCGGACGCGCTGGTGCGGACCGTCGCGGTGTGCGGCGGGGCCGGGGACTCCTTGCTCGGACGTGTCCACGGTCTCGGCGTCGACGTCTACCTGACCGGTGATCTCCGTCATCATCCGGTCGACGAGAGTCTGCGCGACGGTGGGCCGGCCCTGGTCGACGCCGGACACTGGGCGACCGAGTTCCCGTGGTGTGCGCAGGTCGAAGCGTTGCTCGAGGCCGAATTGGGCACGCCGGTGAGTGTCTTCGAGGCGCCGACCGATCCGTTCGCGCTGCACAGTGCGGGCTGACTCGGGAGAAACCGAGCCGCCGCCGGCTCTCGCGCGCCCCCCGCGTACGGTGGGGGGACTTTCGCCGAAGAGGAGACCGCAATGAAAGTCGACGCCGCCGTGCAGCGACTGCTGCTCGATCTCGCGGACTCCGATGCCGAGATCAATCGTCTCGTTCATCGCCGCAAGACCCTGCCGGAGGACGCCGAGATCGCCGAACACAATTCCGCGATCGATGCCGCCCGTGACGATCTGGTGCGCGCGGAGATCGCCGCCGAGGACCTCGGACGCGAGTACCGCCGGATCGACTCCGAGGTGACCGGTATGGCCAACCGTGAGGCCAAGGACTCGGCCCTGTTGACCGCCGGTGGCCTGGCGCCGAAAGCGTTGTCGGAGTTGCAACACGAGCTCGCGGGCCTGGGTCGCCGGCGAGCGGTGCTCGAAGACGAGATGCTGTCGCTGATGGAGCAGCAGGAGGCCGTCGAGTCCGAACGCACCCGGGCCGCGGCGACCATCAGCCACCTCGAGGAGAAGGTCGCCGAAGCGCAGGTCCGGCGCGACAAGTCCCTCGGGACCATCGACGAGGACCTGTCGCGCGCGCGGGAGCGCCGCGAGACCCTCGAAGCCGAGATCGATGCGCCGCTGCTCGCGATGTACGACAAACAACGTGCCGGCGGCCGTATCGGCGCCGGCCTGCTGCGGGCACGCCGATGCGGTGCCTGCCGGATGGAACTCGACCGCGGGACCATCGCCACCATCGCCGCGGCGCAGTCCGACGAGGTGATCCGGTGCGAGGAGTGCGGCGCGATCCTCGTGCGGACCGCCGAGTCCGGGATCTAGATACATGACCGCGACCGCCGAAGAGTCTGTCCCCGAGGGAGATTCGGCGACCAAGGCGCCGTCGTGGCAGGGTCGGCGCAGCGACCCGACCCGGTTGATCCTGCTCCGGCACGGCCAGACGCCGCTGTCGGTGGAGCGGCGCTACTCCGGGCGGGGCAATCCCGACCTCACCGACGAGGGCCGACGCCAGGCCCGCGCCGCCGCCGCGCGCGTGGTGCGCGAGGAGGGGATCGCCGCGATCGTGACCTCGCCGCTGCGGCGTGCACGATCGACGGCCGAGGAGGTCGCCGTGCTGACCGGGATCGACGTCGTCGAACATCCCGGGCTGATCGAGAACGACTTCGGTGACTGGGAGGGTCTGACGTTCACCGAGGCGTCGCAGCGTGACCCGGATCTGCACCGCGCGTGGCTGTCCGACATCACCGTGCCCGCGCCCGGCGGGGAGAGCTTCGCGCAGGTCGCCGAACGTATTTCGCGGACGAAAGCCGAACTGCTGCAGAGGTATCCGGGTCAGACCGTGGTGCTGGTCTCGCATGTCACGCCCATCAAGACGCTGCTGCAGGACGCGCTCGGCGTCGGACCCGAACTGCTGTTCCGGCTGCACCTCGACCTCGCGTCGGTGTCGATCGCCGAGTACTTCGACGACGGCGGCTCCGTCGTGCGGCTCGTCAACGACGCCGCGCACTGGCACGTCTGACCGCGGATGTTTTGTGCCGTCGCCCCGGGCGTATCCTGAGTGCGCGAACGAGTCGGCCGGGCGGCCGCGGGGCGCGGAACGGGCGGTCTCCCGCCACGCCGCGCATCGAGGAAAGTCCGGACTCCGCAGAGCAGGGTGGTTGTCAACGGCAACCCGGGGTGACCCGCGGGACAGTGCCACAGAGAACAGACCGCCGGCCGCGAGGTCGGTAAGGGTGAAACGGTGCGGTAAGAGCGCACCAGCGGCACGGGTGACCGTGCCGGCTCGGTAAACCCCACCCGGAGCAAGGCCGAAGCACGCACCTCACGGTGCGTGTGCGCGGGCGTCACGAGGGCTGCTCGCCCCAGCCCGCGGGTGGGCCGCTCGAGGTACCCGGCGACGGTGTGCCCAGATGGATGGTCGCCGCCCACGCGGTCTCACGACCGTGCGGGAACAGGATCCGGCTTACGTGCCGACTCGTTCGCCTCACTCTTCTCTAGGGTTGGGGGAGTGAAGCGCATCCTCTCCGCCCCCGACATCGACTTCGCCGGTATACGCACCGAACTGGGCGTCGACGAGGAGTACGGCGACGATGCCCTCGCCGAAGCCCGGGCCACCGCGCAGATGATCGACTCCGGCGCTCCGGGTGCCGACCGGTACGCCGACGTCCGCGAGGACCACACCGGCGTCCCCTTCGTCACGATCGACCCGCCGACCTCCCGAGATCTCGACCAGGCGGTGCACCTCACCGCCGACGGCGACGGGTTCGTCGTCGACTACGCGATCGCCGATGTCGCGGCACTCATCACCCCCGAAGGTGCTCTCGACCAGGAGAGTCGACGACGCGGCGCGACCGTGTACTTCCCCGACGGCTCGGTCCCGTTGCACCCTCGCGCACTGTCCGAGGGCGCGGGTTCCCTTCTGCCGGAGCAGGTCAGACTGTGTGTGCTGTGGACCATCCGGGTGGCCGGCGACGGATCGGTGACCGATGTCCGGGTGCGGCGGTCCCGCATCGCCTCGGTCGCGCGCCTCGACTACGCCGGGGTCTCGGCCGATGCAGCCGCCGGCCGGCTGCATCCCGCCATCGCCGCCCTGCCCGCATTCGGCGAACTGCGACGCGAGGTCGCGCTGGCGCGGGGCGCGGTCGAACTCGACCTGCCCGACCAGACGGTCGTCCGCACGGCCGACGGGTGGCGTCTTGATCTCGAGGCACACACACCCGCCGACATGTGGAACTCGCAGGTGTCGCTGCTGGCCGGGATGTGCGCGGGCACGATCATGACCGAGGCCGGTGTCGGGCTGCTGCGCACCCTGCCGCCGGCCGAGGAGGACGCGATCGAGGATCTGCGTGCCGCTGCCCGGGCCCTCGGGGTTCAGTGGCCGGCCGGCTTGCCGGTGGGCCGGTTCCTGGCGGGGCTACCGGGTGGCGAGCCGAGCACGCTCGCCCTGCAATCGGCCGCGGCCGGGCTCATGCGGGGTGCCAACTACCTCGCCCTCACCGGACCCGACGAGCCCGTCGATGACGCGCTGATGCGGCATTCGGCGATCGGTGGGCTCTATGCCCATGTCACCGCACCGCTGCGGCGGCTCGGGGACCGGTTCGCCACCGAGGTGTGTCTGGCGATCGCATCCGGTACGCCGGTACCGGACTGGGTGCACCGCGCGTTGCCGACGCTGCCCAAGATCCTGCGGTCGGCCGACACTCTCGGCGCCACCGCGGATCGCGCGAGCATCGACCTCGCCGAAGCGGTGATTCTGCGGGAGCGGGTGGGTGAGCGGTTCGACGCGGTGGTGATGTCGGGCGCGACCGAGCGCAGGCAGGCGCAGATCTTCCTGTCCGATCCGCCGGTGGTCGCGCGCTGCGCGGGTGATCTACGCCCCGGCGACCGCGTGGTCGTCGAACTCACCAAAGCCGACGAAGTGACCCGGACGGTGGAGTTCCGTCGGGTCTGAGCCGTGGTTTGCAGAGTGGCTTCGACTCGGCGCCTCGCTCCGCTCGGTGCCGGCTCAACCAGCGGCCGGTTGGTCAGAGTTCCTTGGCGACTCGGCGGTACGCGGCGATCGCGCGGTGCCCGTCGGCCTCGAGCCGGGCGTCGATCCGGCCGAGTACGAACATGTCGGGGCCGCCGAGGGTGCCGGCCGAGGCGATCTGTGCGAGTCGCGTCCGGTTGATCCGGGTGTCGTTGAAATCGCCCAGCGCGGACTGGATCTTCTTGGCCGCCACGCCGACCTCGCGATACTTCTTCTTGCCGAGCGGTTCGGTCGCGTCGATGCTGTAGCGCAGCCGCTTGGCCCGCTTGCGGATGGTGTGCAGCTGCTCCTCCCACTCGTCGGAACCCTCGGCGAAGCCGGCGAGACGAGCCTGTGCGCGGTGGATGTGCTTGCGGCTGCGGGCGATCGCCTTGTCGACGACCGTGGTCGCCGGGATGTCGGCGTCGGGGCCCGGTGGGGGCGACGCGATCAGGCCGTCGATGCTGTCGAGCAGGGCGAAGTACCGCTTCGACGACATCGCGGCGTGTGCCGCGCGCAGGGCGCGATCGTGGGCGGTGACCTCGGTGCCGGCGAGCTCGGCGAGCAGCTCCGGCGAGGCGTTCTCGCCACGCAGCAGTGATTCGCTCAACTCGAGCTGCACCTCTGAATCGCGTGCGTCGCCGAGGATCTGGGCGAGCAGCTTCAACTCGGCGCCGATGTGGGCGGTGCGCTCGGCGTCGAGGACGGTGGGGAAGCCCGACAACACGCTGCGCAGGCGGCGGCACGCCACGCGCATCTGGTGCACCGCGTCGGGGGCGTCGACGCGCACCAGGGGATCGTAGGCGACCAGCGAATTGCGGTGCAGCGCAATGTCGGTGACGACGAGTTCGAGTGCGGTGGGTCGCTTGGACAGGCGCGGTTCGTGCACGGTCGGGGTGGCGCCGATCGCACGGGCGAGTTTCGACGCGCTCGACGCCTCGCGGCCGCCCCCGGCACGCAGCGCTTTGTCGGCGGCCTTCAGGAGCTTCGGCGTGCCACCGGCGAGGAGCTCGAACTCCCACTCCGCCCACTGCTGGCTGTGACCGCCGGGCAGGAGCGACTGGGCGGTGACGAGGTCCTCGGCGAGTTCGGCGAGCGGCTCGTCGTCGGCGCCGAGCAACCGGGTCACGGTGCGCGTCGTGGAGATGACGGCGACCGGCATCAGGGTGCGTTCGCGGATGTGGGCCAGGACCGGCGTCGACAGTGCGGCGGGGACGTCGCCGTCCGCGGGAGCCTCGTCGAAGCCCACGTGCAGCTCTCGCCGGGTTCCCGGAATGCCCGTGGGGCGCTTGAGGTGCCAGCCCTGGTCGCTTCCGCCGGTACGCCGCCGCATGGTGATCTTGTTGCCGGCGAGGTCGAGGTTCTCGGTGTCGAAGTAGGTGGCGTCGAGTGAGAACGTCTCAGGGGTCGTCGCCGAGACGACGCCGGGCAGCACCCGCAGGTCGGGGGCCACGTGTCCGGCGTCCACGTCGAACTTCAGCTCCACCTCGACCTGCTCGGATGCGGCCACCTGTTCCTCCTGGTTTCTCGACGGCTGTCCGTCGAGCTTAGTGGTGCGCGCGGAGTACTGGCGTCGGCTACCGCGCGAACCGGTCCGTGGCCTCGATCAGGTGATGTCTGATACCCGGCTCGTACGACGCGTGCCCGGCGTCGGCGACGATGCGGAGATCGGCAGCCGGCCAGGCGCGGTGCAGGTCCCAGGCGCTGCGCATCGGGCACACGACGTCGTAGCGGCCCTGCACGATCACGCCGGGGATGGAGGCGATCGTGTCGATCTCGTCGAGGAGCTGACCGTCGCGCAGGAATCCGTGATTGACGAAGTAGTGGTTCTCGATCGATGCGAAGGCGAGGTCGAAGCGGTCGGTGTCCTTCTTCTGGGGGTCGTCCGTCGAGGAACCGTCCGACTCCTCGTCGGGGCGGGGGAGGAGATAGCTGGTCGCCTGCTCCCAACCCGTCCAGGCGCGGGCGGCGGCGCGGGCCGTCGCGGCGTCCCCGGAGGTGAGCAGGCGGTGATAGGCCGCGACGAGGTCCCCGTCGCGTTCGTCGACGGGGATGGGCTCGAGGTAGCTCTCCCACAGATCGGGGTAGATGTTGGCGGCCCCGCCGTTGTAGTACCAGTCGATCTCGCTGCGCCGCAGCAGGAAGATGCCGCGCAGCACGAGTTCGGTGACCCGGTCGGGATGGGCCTGCGCGTAGGCCAGACCGAGTGTCGAACCCCAGGAACCGCCGAAGACCTGCCAGCGGTCGATCCCGAGATGAGTACGGAGGCGCTCCATGTCGGCGATGAGATGGGGTGTCGTGTTGACGGTGAGGTCCGCGCCGTCGGCGATGTGGGGCCGGGACTGTCCGCAGCCGCGCTGGTCGAACAGGACGATCCGGTACCTCGCCGGGTCGAAGAACCGGCGCTGCGCGGGGGACGTCCCGCCCCCGGGTCCGCCGTGCACGAACACGGCGGGTTTGCCGTCCGGGTTGCCGGAGGTCTCCCAGTGGATCTGCTGGCCGTCGCCGACGTCGAGATGGCCGGAGGCGTAGGGCTCGATCTCCGGGTAGAAGTTCCGCATGGACGCCAGCGTAGTGCTGGCGTCCGGGCTCTCAGTAGCTGTGTTCGGGGCCGGGGAACACTCCGCGGCGCACCTCGTCGGCGTATTGCTCGGCGGCCGACCGCAATTCACCTCCGACATCGGCGAAGCGCTTGACGAACTTCGCGGTCTTGCCGTGGGTGAGTCCGGCCATGTCCTGCCACACGAGCACCTGCGCGTCGGTCTCGTTGCCCGCGCCGATGCCGACGGTCGGGATGGTCAGCTTGCGGGTGATCTGCCCGGCGAGCTCGGCCGGCACCATCTCCATCACCACGGCGAAGGCGCCCGCCTCCTGGACGGCGATGGCGTCGGCGACGAGCTGATCGGCGCCGTCCCCGCGGCCCTGGACACGGAAGCCGCCGAGCCCGTTGACGCTCTGCGGGGTGAACCCGATGTGGGCCATGACCGGGATGCCGGCCGCGGTCAGCGCCGCGATCTGCGGGGCGACGCGTTCGCCGCCCTCGAGCTTCACCGCGTGCGCACCGGTCTCCTTGAAGATCCGGAACGCGTTCTCGAGCGCGTGTTGCGGACCGATCTCGTAGCTGCCGAACGGCATGTCGGCGACGACCAGTGCATGCGGTGCGCCGCGTACGACGGCGCGGATGAGCGGGATCATCTCGTCGACGGTGACCGGGATGGTGGTGTCGTAGCCCAGGACGACGTTGGCGGCGGAGTCGCCGACCAGCAGGACGGGGATCTCGGCGGCGTCGAAGATGCGGGCGGAGGAGTAGTCGTATGCGGTGAGCATCGACCACTTCTCGCCCTCGGCCTTCATCTGCGCGAGGTGGTGGATGCGGGTCACGCGTCGCTTGGCGGACTGGGCGGGGGCGGACGCGCCGTATACCGAGGAATCGGACATCGTTGTCTCTTTTCTGCCTCGAGTCCCGACTGGCCGGAGAGGGCGCGGCGGGTACCCGGGTTGAACACGGACGTAGGCCATTGTTTCACCAGGACGACCGGTTGTGACCTGCCACCTTTATGCAATTGGTCACAGGCGAAAAGGGGTCCGAGATCGCCGTGTGCGTCTCTGTCGGCAGTTCACTTGGGATTTCGTGTCCGGCCCGGCGTCCCAGCTACTGGTCGGACGTCTCACGATGTGGGATGCCGTCCGTAAAACTGCAGCACAGCGAGTTGGAATTGCGCGTGTAACACGGATTTAACAGCGTACTTCTAATGTCGGCGACCATGGATCGCCAAAAGGAATTCGTGCTGCGGACCCTCGAAGAGCGCGACATCCGCTTCGTCCGACTGTGGTTCACCGACGTCCTCGGTTATCTGAAGTCCGTGGCGATCGCCCCGGCCGAACTCGAGGGCGCGTTCGCCGAGGGTATCGGCTTCGACGGCTCGTCCATCGAGGGATTCTCCCGGGTCTCGGAAGCCGACACCGTGGCCAAGCCCGATCCGTCGACCTTCCAGGTGCTGCCGTGGACCACCTCGGCCGGTCGGCACCATTCCGCGCGGATGTTCTGCGACATCGCGATGCCCGACGGCACTCCCAGTTGGGCCGACTCACGGCATGTGCTGCGCCGGCAGCTCAACAAGGCCGCCGACCTCGGCTTCAGCTGCTACGTCCACCCCGAGATCGAGTTCTTCCTGCTCAAAGAGGCGCCCCTGGACGGGTCGGTGCCGACTCCCGCGGACTCCGGGGGGTACTTCGACCAGGCCGTCCACGACGCCGCGCCCAACTTCCGGCGGCATGCCATCGAGGCCCTGGAGTCGATGGGCATCTCGGTCGAGTTCTCCCACCACGAGGGCGCGCCCGGTCAGCAGGAGATCGACCTGCGCTACGCCGACGCGCTGTCGATGGCCGACAACGTCATGACGTTCCGCTACCTCATCAAGGAGGTCGCGATCAACGAGGGCGTCTGGGCGACGTTCATGCCCAAGCCGTTCAGTGAGCATCCCGGGTCGGCGATGCACACCCACCTCAGCCTGTTCGAGGGCGACCTCAACGCCTTCCACAACCCCGACGACCCGATGCAGCTCTCGGTCACCGGAAAGAAGTTCATCGCCGGCATCCTGCATCACGCCTCGGAGATCAGTGCGGTCACCAACCAGTGGGTGAACAGCTACAAGCGGCTCATCCACGGTGGTGAGGCGCCGACCGCGGCCACCTGGGGCGGCGCCAACCGCTCGGCGCTGATCCGACTCCCGCTCTACACGCCGAACAAGGCGTCCTCGCGCCGCATCGAGGTCCGCAGCCCCGACTCCGCCTGCAATCCGTACCTGACCTTCGCGGTGCTGCTGGCCGCCGGGCTCAAGGGCATCAACGAGGACTACGAGCTGCCCGACGAGGCCGAGGACGACGTCTGGGCGCTCACCTCGGCCGAGCGTCGCGCGATGGGCTACAAGGAACTCCCCGGCAGCCTCGCCGACGCGCTGAAGGAGATGGAGAACTCGGAGCTGGTCGCCGAGGCCCTCGGCGAGCACGTGTTCGACTACTTCCTGCGCAACAAGTGGACGGAATGGACCAATTACCGCAGCCTCGTGACCCCGTTCGAGCTGCAGAACTACCTGCCGCTGTAAGGGCTGCCTTGCCCGGTCGGGGACCGCGATGTCGTGCCGATCGGATCCGGTCGCTACTTTTGTGATGTGACAACACGATCGGGACCCCCGGGGCGAGCCGGACGCAGCACCGTCCCCAGCGCGGGCCGGCTGGGTCTGCTCGACGACTCCGCACCCCGGAACCTCGCCGATCTCGGGTGGAACACGCCAGAATCGGTCGACGTGTTGTGGGCCCTGTCGCGGTCTCCCGACGCCGACCTGGCCCTCCGTACGCTCGTGCGGTTGCGCAGCGCCGTCGGCGACGAGTGGTCCGAGATCGACGGCCTGGTGCGCGCGGAGCGCGCATTCCGTGGGCGCCTGTTCGCGGTCATCGGTTCGTCGGACGCGCTCGCCGATCACCTGGTCGCCGAACCGTCGAGCTGGCGGCTCCTGCTCGCCGACGAGTTGCCCGACCGTGCCGAGGTCGACCGTCTGATGCTCGCCTCCGTCGGTGCCGAGCCCGTTCCGGGCGAGGTCGAGAAGGGCAACCGCGTGTACCGGTCGGCGCTCACCGGCCCGAAGGCCGTCATCGCACTCCGCCTGGCCTACCGCAACCTGATCCTGCAACTCGCGGCCCACGACGTCGCCTCGACCGTCGAGGACGAACCGGTGATGTGGTTGCCCGAGGTGGGTGCCTACCTGTCCGACTGCGCCGACGCCGCCCTGACCGCCGCCCTCGCCGTCGCCTTCGCCGAGGTCTGCGGGGACGATCCCATCCCGGTCCGGCTCGCCGTGGTCGCGATGGGCAAATGCGGTGCGCGCGAACTGAACTACGTCAGCGACGTCGACGTCATCTTCGTCAGTGACCCGGCCGACGGTACCGCGGCGCGGATCGCGGGCGAGATGATGCGCATCGGTTCGCTCGCGTTCTTCGAGGTCGATGCCGCGCTACGGCCCGAGGGGAAGTCCGGAGCGCTGACCCGAACCCTGGAATCGCATGTGGCCTACTACGAACGGTGGGCCAAGACCTGGGAGTTCCAAGCGCTGCTCAAGGCCCGGGCGATGACCGGTGACATGCAGCTCGCCGACGATTACATCGCCGCGGTCAAACCGATGGTGTGGAAGGCGGCCGAGCGGCCCGACTTCGTGCCCGAAGTGCAGAAGATGCGACGCCGCGTCGAATCCCTGCTCCCCGAGGACGAGCGCGAGCGCAACCTCAAACTCGGGCGTGGCAGTCTGCGCGACGTCGAGTTCGCGGTCCAGCTCCTGCAGATGGTGCACGGCCGGGTGGACGAGAACCTGCGCGTGATGCCGACCGTCGATGCGCTGGCCGCGCTCACCGCGGGCGGTTACGTCGGACGCGACGACGCCGCGAATCTCAGTGCGTCGTACCAGTTCTTGCGTCTCCTCGAACATCGGCTGCAGCTGCAGCGCATGTCCCGGACGCATCTGCTGCCGCAGCCCGACGACCACGAGGCGTTGCGCTGGCTCGCCCGCGCCGCGCACATCCGGCGAGAGGGCGAACTCGACGCGACTGGGGTGCTGCGCGAACAGATCCGCCACCAGAGCCTGCGGGTCCGCCGCTTGCACCAGAAGCTGTTCTACCGCCCGCTGCTCGAGGCGGTCACGCGCTTCAAGACCGACGAGCTGACCCTGACCGACACCTCCGCCGAGAGGCGGCTGGCCGCACTGGGTTACGCGAAACCCGATCGGGCACTGAGTCATATCCGCGCGCTGTCGAACGCGCCGGGACGCCGCGGTCAGATCCAGCTGCTCATCCTGCCGCAGTTGCTCGAACACATCGGGGACACACCGGATCCCGATGCCGGCCTGCTGAACTACCGCCGGCTGTGCGACGTGATGGAGGACACCGACTGGTTCCTGCGACTGCTGCGCGACGACGGCGTGGTGGCGGCGCGGCTGATGAAGGTGCTCGGGACGTCGGAGTACATCGCGAACATGCTGATGCGTTCGCCCGAGGTGATCCACCAGTACTCCGACGGGCCGGACGGGCCCAAGCTGTGCAACGTGCGCCCCGAGGACGTCGCCAAGGGCCTCGTCGCCTCGACGGTCCGCCAGCAGGACATGAAACGCGCAGTGGCCGTGGCCCGTTCGCACCGTCGGGCCGAGCTGGTCCGCATCGCCTCTGCCGACGTGCTGGGACTTTTGGACGTACCGGCCGTCTGCAAGGCGCTGTCCAGTGTGTGGGCGGCGGTCCTGAACGCAGCGCTCACCGTCGCGATCAACATCTCCGAGCGCGAACGGGGGAGCCGGGCGCCGGCGCGCATCGCGGTGATCGGGATGGGCCGGCTCGGCGGTGGCGAGCTGGGTTACGGATCCGACGCCGACGTGATGTTCGTGTGTCAGCCCGATCGGGACGCCGAGGAGTCCGAGGCGCTCAAGTGGGCGCAGACGATCGCCGAGAACGTGCGGTCGATGCTGGGGAGCCCGAGCGCGGATCCACCCCTCGAGGTCGACACAGGGCTGCGACCCGAAGGCCGGAACGGTCCGATCGTGCGGACCCTCGCGTCCTACGCCGCCTACTACGCGCAGTGGGCTCAACCGTGGGAGGTCCAGGCGCTGCTCCGGGCGCATCAGGTCGCGGGCGACGAGGCCCTCGGCATCGACTTCCTGCACATGATCGACCACGTGCGGTATCCGGCCGGCGGTGTCAGCAACGACGCCGTTCGGGAGATCCGCCGGATCAAGGCCCGCGTGGACGCCGAGCGACTGCCGCGCGGAGCCGACCCGGCCACGCACACCAAGCTCGGCCGCGGTGGTCTCGCCGACATCGAGTGGACGGTGCAGCTCCTGCAGCTGAAGTATGCGCACCGCTATCGGAGCCTGCACAACACGTCGACGCTGGACTCACTGGATGCCATCGGCGCGGCGGAGTTGTTGTCGGAGAACGACGTCGCGCTGTTGAAGGACGCCTGGACGACCGCGACGAAGGCGCGCAACGCGCTGGTCCTGGTGCGTGGCAAGCCGATCGATCAACTACCTGGGCCGGGTGCGCAACTGCGCCAGATCGCGTTTGCCGCGGGATGGCCGGAGGACCAGGCCAACGAGTTCCTGGAGAATTATCTCCGGGTGACGCGCCGGGCCAAGGCCGTGGTGCTCAAGGTCTTCGGGGCCTGAGCGCGGAGAGAAGCGGACGGGCGCGGAAGGGCGCAGCTGACTCCGGCGGGGGAACACCGGATCACATGGGGGAGCGATGACGAGATTTCTGTGGGCGGCCGCGTACGTCCTGGGGTGGGCGATGCTCGCCGGCGTGGTGCTGGGCGTGTTCCTGCACTTCTACCCGTCCCGCGGTGACGTCGCGCTGTACCTCACCAGCGCCGTGCAGTTCGCGTTGATCCCCGGAGTGATCGCCATCGTCGTCTTCGCGGTCCTGCGGCGCTGGTTCATGCTGGCGATTGCGATCGTGGCCGTCGGCGGTCTGGCCTACACCCAGGTGCCGCTGGTCATCGCCAACGCGGCGCCGTCCGGCGAGCGGTTCACCGTCGTGTCGGCCAACCTGCTCTTCGGCGGGGGCGACCTGGGTGCGCTCGAGAAGATCGTCGCCGACGCCGATCCGGACCTCGTGTCCCTCCAAGAGGTCACCCCCGAGGCGCTGGAACGTCTGCGGCGCAGTGAGATCGGCCGGACCCTGCCGCACGAGTTCGCGATCCCGTACACCTACGCGGCCGGCACCGCGATGTTCAGCAAGCGCCCGCTGGACGAGCGATACAACATCCCGGGGACGGTGCTGCACAACCTGCAGGCCCGCACCGACCTGCCGGGCGCCGCCGGAACCCAGGTCCTGGCCATCCACCCGGCGGCGCCGCTGTGGGGTCGCAACTGGGACTGGCACGACGACATGGACACGCTCGCCGCACATTTCGCCGAGCTCTCACCCGGCAGGGTGATCGCGATCGGGGACTACAACTCCACCTGGAATCACGCGAAGTACCGCAGCCTGCTGACCAACGGTCTCGTCGACGGCACCGACATGGCCGGTGCCGGGTTCCTGCCGAGCTATCCCACCGACAAGCAGCTCGGCAATCGGCCGCTGGTCGCCATCGACCGGGTCATCCTGCGCGGCTTCGTGGCGACGTCGATGGACACCCACTACCTGCCGGGTTCCGATCACCGGACTCTGGTGGTAACACTGGTGGCATCATGACCCCCGATCTGCAGAACGCCGGAACCCAGAACGCCGACCGCCCGAGTATCTCCGAGCGGCTCCGATCGGCGACCGCCGTGGCGCACGAGCGTGCCGAACACGCGCCGTTCATCGACGATCTGATGTCGGGTCGGCTGGACACCGGCGAGTACCAGCGCCTCGCGGTCCAGCTGTACTTCGTCTATGAGGCACTCGAACGTGTCGGGGCCGAGCTGGCGGGCGATCCGGTCGCCGATGCCGTGCTCGACCCGAAACTGCTTCGCCTGCAACGCCTCGGCGCCGACCTCGCCTCCTTCGGCATCGACCCGTCGCAGTCGACGCCGCTGCCGGCGGTCGCGCGCTATGTGACCGCGATCGAGTCCACGCGTGACGACCCGGCACGATATGTCGCACACCACTACACCCGCTATCTCGGCGACCTCAGTGGGGGACAGGTCGTGGCGCACCGTATGCGGGAGCACTACGGCGTCGACGACGCGGCCCTGACCTTCTATTCGTTCGACGAGATCGACAAGCTCAAGCGCTACAAGGACGCGTACCGGGCACGACTCGACGCACTACCCCTCGACGCGAAGAGTATCGACCGTCTCGTCGCCGAGGCGATCGCGGCCTTCGACCACAATCAGGCGGTGTTCGGCGATCTCGGCGGGGCTCGGGCGGCCTGACCCATAGGTCGTCCGCGCCATCGGGATGCGCTGGCTCGAGCCTCAGTTGACCTGGAGCTTGACCGTCCGGTCCAGTACGACCTCACTCAGGTCGTCGTGGCCCTTGACGAGCTCGATGCGTAGCTGGTTGTCATCGAGACGGCTGGTGGTGCGAACCACTCGCGGGGTGCCTTCGAGGCGAATCCGGTCACCGGGTACGAGGTCTTCGACGTATACATCACGGGTCATTCGTCCAAACTACGGTCGTCTTCGGTGAGTCGGCAGGGTAACAAGTCCCAAAAGTGTTACGGATCACATGCCGTATTGCGGGTGCTGTTTCGACGCACGTCAGCGTTGCCGTTCGGCACCCGATTGCACATCCAGCGCGCGTCGCGCGCTGACACCCTGCGGAAGGTGAATCGATGGCAGATGCCGCCGTGCCCGATCTCAGCGAGATCCTCGCCGACTCGCCCACCAATTGGGGCAGATGGGGACCCGATGACGAGGTGGGCAGCCTGAACCATCTGACGGCCGCACAGGTCTTGGCGGGCGCGGCGCAGATCAGGCGGGGCGCGGTGTTCACGCTTCAGCGCCTGATCGGTGATCCCCACGGTGACCCCGTGTGGCCGGGTCGTAGCCCTGCCACTCGCGAGATGACCCTTGACGAATCGCACTGGGATGACGGCAAAGGGCCTGCTTTCCCCGGAGGCATGCACTGCGCCGACGACAAGCTCACCGCATCGCTCCAGGGTTCCACGCAGTACGACGCGCTCGGCCACGTCTGGTACGACGGCCAGATCTGGAACGGGTACGACTCGAGGACCACGATCGGGGGCTTGTCGAGGGCCAGCGTCGCGCCGATCGCCGAGCGTGGAGTGGTCGGTCGCGCCGTGCTCCTCGACATCGCACGTCACCGGGGTAAGGCCTACCTGGAGCCGTACGAGACGTTCGACCACGAGGATCTGATCGCGTGTGCCGAGTACCAGGGCACGGAGATCCAGCCGCGCGACATCGTGGTGATCCGAACCAATCACCTGCAACTGTTCTTCGAGAACGCCGTCGAGTTCTACAGCGACTTCTGCGAATCCGGCCTCGTCTACTCCCGCGAACTCGTGTCCTGGTTCCAGGAGATGGAGATACCGAATCTCGTGACCGACACCATCGCGAACGAGGTGACCGTGGACCCGAACAACGGCGCCGCTCTGGTGCTGCACAACGCGCTCATGCGCAACCTCGGCGTGGCGTTCACCGAGATCTGCGACCTCGAGAAGCTCGCCGCCGATTGCGCCGACGACGGGGTCTACACGTTCTTCTACGTGGCCGCGCCGCTGAAGATCAACGAGGCCACCGGTTCTCCTGTCAACCCTGTCGCCATCAAGTGAGACTTCTTCCCGGCCGGGCAGTCGTCTCAAGGTGAGACGTTCTGCGAGCGCACCCATGCCTAATCTTCGCGCGAGGACCCGCAACCACAAGGAGTCGGCCATGAAAGCTCTCGTGTATCACGGTCCAGGTCAGAAGGCCTGGGAGGACGTTCCGAATCCGGTCCTGCTGGAACCGACGGACGCCATCGTCAAGATGGAGGTGACCACCATCTGCGGAACAGATCTGCACATCCTCAAGGGCGACGTAGCGGCGGTCACGCCGGGTCGGATCCTCGGGCACGAGGGCGTCGGAGTGGTCACCGAGGTCGGTCCGGGCTGCGAGCGGGTTCGGGTCGGGGATCGCGTGATCGTGTCCTGCGTGAGCAAGTGTGGAACGTGCGAGTTCTGCAAGGCCGGCCTGACGTCGCACTGCCAGACAGTGGGTGGCATCGGCTGGATCTTCGGCCACCTCATCGACGGCACGCAAGCGGAGTACGTCCGGGTTCCGTTCGCGGACAACGGTCTGATCGCGCTTCCCGAGAAGGTGACTCCCGAGCAGGGCACGATGCTCAGCGACATCCTGCCGACCGGCTACGAGATCGGGGTGCTCTACGGCGCCGTCGCAGAGGGCGACGTCGTCGCCGTCGTCGGGGTCGGGCCGGTCGGGCTGGCGTCGGTGATGACGGCGTCGGCGGCCGGCGCGTCGAAGGTGATCGCCGTGGACGGCAACAAGTTCCGGCTCGAGCAGTCGCGCGACTTCGGTGCGACCGACACGATCGACGTCAACGCAGGCGGGGACGTGGTCGCGCAACTCACGGAACTCAGCCGAGGCGGGCTCGGGGTGGACGTGGCGATCGAGGCGGTCGGGGTGCCCGCGACGTTCGGCGTCGCGCTCGATTCCGTCCGTCCCGGCGGTCATGTCGCCAACGTCGGCGTGCACGGGGAGAGCGTCACCTTCCCGATCGAGCGGGACTGGATCAACAACCTCACGATCACCACCGGATTGGTCAACGCCACGACCGCACCCGAACTCCTGGAGAGCATCGAACGCGGGGACATCTCCCCGGAGAAGTTCATCACCCACCGGTTCACGTTCGATCAGTTCGACGAGGCCTACGACACGTTCGCGAACGCTGCCGACGAGCACGCGCTCAAGGTGATCATCGCCGCCGGCGACTGACGGTCCGGCCTGGTCCGACGGCGCTGGCTCGGGTCGTCACTCCTTGGCCTCGGCGATGGAGAGAACGACCGTGGTCCGCTCGTCGGAATCCGCTACGACGTCGTCGGTCTCGTCGACCAACGAGAAGTGCCGTACGTTGGCGAGATTCACGATGTGCGCCGACCCCTCGAGCTCGAGGGCGATCGGTTCGCGCTGCCGGACCACGTCGCGGACGAACTGCATCACCTCCGGGACCGATTCCGCGAACAGCAGGCGGATCTCGAACTCGTCGGACGTCAGCAGTGTGCCCATGCGGCTCATCGTCGCACGGCGGGACGGTCGGACACGGCTGCTCGCGCGGATTGATGGATCGAACCGGCCGACAACGAAACGGCCCGCTCGGCGATCGGAGAGCGATCGCGGAGCGGGCCGAGTCGACGTCGGAGCCTGGGCTCAGCAGTCGTAGTACAGCGAGAACTCGTACGGGTGCGGACGGATCTGCACCGGCTCGATCTCGTTCTCACGCTTGAGCGCGATCCAGGTCTCGATGAGGTCCTCGGTGAACACGCCACCGGCGGTGAGGTATTCGTGATCCTCTTCGAGACGGTCGATGACCGCGGCCAGCGAGGTCGGGGCCTGCGGGATGCTCTTGGCCTCTTCCGGCGGGAGCTCGTAGAGGTCCTTGTCGACGGGCTCGTGCGGCTCGATCTTGTTCTTGATGCCGTCCAGGCCGGCCATCATCATCGCGGCGAACGCCAGGTACGGGTTGCCCGAGCTGTCCGGGCAACGGAACTCGAGGCGCTTGGCCTTCGGGTTGTTGCCGGTGATCGGGATACGCACACAGGCCGACCGGTTGCGCTGGCTGTAGACCAGGTTGATCGGGGCCTCGTAGCCCGGCACCAGACGCTTGTAGGAGTTCACGGTCGGGTTGGTGAACGCCAGCAGCGACGGTGCGTGGTGCAGGATGCCACCGATGTAGTAGCGCGCCAGGTCCGACAGGCCCGCGTAGCCGGCCTCGTCGTGGAACAGCGGCTTGCCGTCCTTCCACAGCGACTGGTGGGCGTGCATGCCCGAACCGTTGTCGCCGAAGAGCGGCTTCGGCATGAAGGTGACCGACTTGCCGTTCTGCCATGCGGTGTTCTTGATGATGTACTTGAACAGCTGCACGTCATCGGCTGCGTGGAGCAGAGTGTTGAACTTGTAGTTGATCTCCGCCTGGCCCGCGGTGCCGACCTCGTGGTGGCCGCGCTCGAGCTCGAAGCCCGAGTTCTGCAGGTTGGTGGACATCTCGTCACGCAGGTCGACGTAGTGGTCGTACGGTGCGACGGGGAAGTACCCACCCTTCGGGCGGACCTTGTAGCCGAGGTTGGGGCTGCCGTCGGGATCGGTCGGCGACGCGGTGTTCCACCAGCCGGACTCGGACTCGACCTCGTAGAAGGTGCCGTTCATCTCGGAACCGAAGGACACCGAGTCGAAGATGTAGAACTCGGCCTCGGCACCGAAGAAGCAGGTGTCGGCGACGCCGGTGGAGGCGAGGTAGTCCTCGGCCTTGCGGGCGACGTTGCGCGGGTCGCGGCTGTAGGCCTCGCGGGTGAACGGGTCGTGGACGAAGAAGCTGAGGTTCATCGTCTTGGCCTTGCGGAACGGATCGATCCGCGCGGTGGCCGGGTCGGGCAGCAGCATCATGTCCGACTCGTTGATCGACTGGAAGCCACGCACCGACGATCCGTCGAACGCCAGCCCGTCCTCGAAGACGTCCTCGTCGAAGGCCGACGCGGGGATCGAGAAGTGCTGCATGACACCGGGCAGGTCGCAGAAACGGATGTCGACGTACTCGACACCTTCCTTCTTGATGCCCTCGAGTAGTTCTTCTTTACTGCTGTACACCGTGCGGTGACTCCTTCGTGATCGGTGGTCCGTGTATGGGGACACGCCACATCCGCCACTGAGAAACAGCAGCGGATCTCAGCGGCAACCGTATGGAGGCGAAGTTGCCCATGCGTCAAGTCCGTGTTTCCCCCGTGTTACACGCGCAGTGGTGTTGGCTACACAGCGTGATTGGGGGCCGTCGCACTCGGCGCATCCCAACCCTAGCGGCAGGGGCCAACGGGCGGGACGGGTCACGACAACCAGCGACTACGATGGTTCCCAGTGCGGCGACGACGCGGACCGAGGGGGTTGCGCGGTCGCGTGAGAGGAGTCATCACCGATGGGACGAGTCACGGGTTCCTGGCTGTCGGGACCGCAGATCGGTCCCGAGAACGGCGTGGACAACGAGTACCGGGGACAGGATCTCGGCCTGCCGGAGAGCGGTCCCGGGTCGCTGGCCACCGGCTGGCCGCGGGTGGCCGGCCTGCTCGTCGACTGGCTGATCGCCGGTGGGCTCGCGATGGCGTTCTTCGGTGGCTTCAACTCGCCGCATCTGGGCACCGCGCAGATGGGCGTGTGGTTCGTCATGGGCATCTTCGCGGTGACGCTGTTCGGGTTCACCCCGGGCCAGCTCGTCATCGGGATGCGCGTGGCGCGTGTGGATTACGGCGTCGAGCGCAACACCGCCGAAGCGACCGGCGAGCAGAGCCCGGCGGCGGTCGGGATCGTCCGGGCCTTCTTCCGCCAGCTGCTGATGATCTTCCTCGTCCCGGCCCTGATCAACGACTACAACGGACGCGCTCTGCACGACCGCGCAACCGGCACCGCGCTCGTCCGGACCCGCTGACCCGGGGCGGCAGCTCGTTCTCCATACGCCTATCGATTCGCTGTGGAACTAGGGGCGGGATGGTCATCGTCGCTGTGATTTAGTGGTCGCATGCGGGGGAAGTCGGGGGCCGTCGTGGCCCTTTTCATGGGCACGGTGATCGTTGCGATGGGGGTGATCGTCACTCTGGCGGTGCCTCGGTCTGTTGACGGGCACGCCGCGGTGGTGGCAGACAGCGCGACGACCGCGGACCGCAGCGCGGCCGACGACAGGTATCCCGATGTCGACCCCCTGGCAATCACCCCGACCCCGCGGTGGTCGGCGGACATGTCTGACATCGCCGGGCTGCGAACCCCGGACACCACCCGGGTGCCGACGGTGCTCGCAGCTGATCGGCAGATCGTCGTCGGCGGTCCCACGAGCGCATCCGTCACCGAACTGATGGCCTTCGACGCTGCGGACGGCAGGCAACTCTGGCCCGAGACGTCGGCGTTTCGAGCCGAGACCTGCGCTCTCAGCCGCGATGGCAGACTCGCCTGCCTCCGCCGCGGGAGTGCGCCGAGCACCGTCGATCTCGGGTTCATCGCGGTCGGCACCGGTGCGGTGACGGCGACGAAATCGTTCGAGATCGCAGACGGTCCACAAGACCCGACCCTCGCCTCCGCAGGTAACGGCTTCCTCGTCACGAGCCGGCGGTTCGTCGAAACCGAGGCCGTTTATGCGGCGACCTTGAACTGGTTCAGTTCCGACGGTTCGCGTTCCTGGGTGCAGCGTCCTCCCGTGGGGCTATCCGATCCGGAACTGTCCGAGTCCGGCAACGTGGTGGCGGTCTCTGACTACAAGCGCGGAGCGCGGGTGTACGCCCTCGACAGTGGAACTGTGCTGTACGACTCCGCCCGGGACCTCGAGCCCCACGGTGGTCCGGGCGGGTCGGCCATCATCCAGGTCGCCGTGGCCCGGCCCGGCTTCGCGGTCAGCATCCTGACGAGCGCCCGTACCACCACCGTCTATGACGACAGCGGCACCCTACGCGGCGCGATCGACGGCGTCGTCCTGCCCTTCGCGCCGTCCGGTTCAGAAGGAGACCTCATCCCCGTCACCGGAACCGATGTGGACAACCGTCAGGCCATCGGTGCCGCCTCATTGGAGACGCTCGAGGTCGTCGCTCTGACGGCGTTCGCCGGCAGCCTTCTCGGTACCGAACTATTGGGTGAGCAGTATGTGGCCGGTTCTGAGACGACCGGCAGCAACTCCGAGGAATGGGTGGTCCTCGACCTCGACAAACCGCAGAGCGCGACGACCATGGCCGCCGGGAACAACCGTCTCCTTGCTTTCGACGGAGTTCGGGCCGTCTTCGCAGACAGGTTCGGTTCGAACTACGGTGTCCCGAAGATGGTCGCCTACGAACTGTCGAGCGGACGTGAGGTATGGACGCTTGGAAACCCGGACGGCGAGCGCGAATACCGTTTCGTCGGACCGTACCTCTTTCAAGTCATCACCGGTGTGGCCGGCGAGCCGGGTTCGCTTCGTCTGTTGGATGCGAAGCCTTGACCCGGCCTTACCCGGGCGACCATCACTCGGTCGGAATGCCGCCCTCGCGATCCCCGAGGGCCCGTCGCGGAACCGGTACGACGGCCGGGCTGGCGATCCTCGTACTCGGGACGCTCGCGCTCGCGACTGTGCTGACCGTGACGCTGGCGGTACCACGCACGGTCGAAGGATCGGGTACCGTGCTCGGTGCGCCGACGGGGGAGCACGGCGAGGACCCGGTCATCCGCGCCTTACCCACGCAACCCGAACCGCTGTGGGAAACGTCGGAGGAACTCGCTCTCGGCTCGCCGGAACCCGCGACGTACGTGATTCCCCTCGCCGCCGACGACCGGATGGTCATCGCTGGTGCGTCATCGGACCTCACGTCGGCAGGCGGGGTCGTGGCGCTCGACCAGACGAACGGAAGAGCGCTGTGGCGCAACCCGTCAACGTTCCTGGCCAGTGATTGCGCGTTGAGTCGGGACCGACGACTCGCCTGTGTCGCCTCGGTGAGTGACCGACAGACCGAAGTGGCGTTTCTCGAGGCTGCCACGGGCGCGGTCTCGGCGACCGCGACCGTGCGGTCTGGCCGGAGCCAGATCGTCCGCGCAGCAGACGGCTTTCTGGTCACGTCGGTGTTGTACGACTCTGTGAGCTATCGGGCCACGACCACCCTGACGGCGTTCGAATCCGACGGGCGACAGCGGTGGACCCAGGTGCTTCCGGAGCAGATAGGTGACCCGGCGTTGTCCGAGGCCGGCGACGTAATTGTCGTCGGCGACAGCGAAGCAGGAGTTCGAGTCCTGTCGCTGCCTACCGGCGACGTCCTCTACGACTCCGCCGCCGACGACGAACTTCGCGGACCGGGAGGCGCGGCCGATGATGATGACGCGCAGGGAAGTGCGAACACCTGGATCAGGGTCGCGGCGACGGGAACCGGTTTTGCGGTCAGTCACACCGTTTATCCGCGCCGATCCCTGAGGCTCTTCGATCGGCAGGGTATCGAACACGGCCTGTTGGCGGATCTCGAACTCCCGAACGGGCGCCCGACCGCGACCGAGGGCGCATTGTTGCCCGTCCAGGGCGAGAACAAATCCGACCGCCCGATCGCCGCCGCAGTGTCCACCGTGAACGGGAAGCTGCTCTGGTCCGTCGAGGGCAACATCGTCGACGACGTCTCCCTCCTGGGTGGCCGCTACGTCGGCGTGCAGGCGCTGGCCGATGTCGGCTACCGGTGGACCTTCATCGACGCCGCTTCCGGCGTCGCCGGGGCAACGATCCCGATGAGCACTCACCAGCGGTACAAGGCCTTCGACGGCACACGCCTGATCTTCGAAGGAGACGGAGAGCAAGACGAACCCGGCCCGCGGGCGTTGGTTGCCTATGACCCGCAGAGCGGTGAGCAGGCGTGGCGGCTGAAAGAGACGCGAGACGCGGACGACGTCGACGTGCAGATCGTGGGGCCGTACCTTTTCGTACTTGAGACGCGCTCGGGTCGCTCATCACCCACGATGACCCGTATGGGTTGAGTGGGGCCACGCGGAAGCGTCAGCCGCGGCGGCGCGCCGTGCGCTGCATGCTGCGCATCTTGGCATTCGCGGGCAGGGGACCCTTCGGCATGCCGGGGCCGGAGGCCTTGCTGCCGAGGGCGGACAGCCGGCCTTCCAGGGTCTCCATCCGCTTACGGTCGATGTTGCTGGGCAGCTTGTTGAGGTGCCGCTCGAGCTTCGACAGCGGGACCTGGCCGTCGTCGTTGCCGACCATGATCTCGTAGATCGGGGTGTCGCCGACGACCCGCGCGACCTTCTTCTTCTCCTGGCCGAGCAGCGACTTGATGCGGGTCGGGGAGCCCTCGGCGACCAGGATGATGCCCGGCTTGCCGATGACGCGGTGCACGGCGTCGAGCTGGGAGGTGCCGGCCACCGCCTGCTTGACCCGCCACTGCCCGCGCATGTTGCCCAGTGCCCATCCGGCGGCGCCGGGCTGTCCCTCGGCCTTGGTGTACACGTTTTTCTGGACGCGACGGCCGAACAGGATGAAGGCGCCGAGGATGCCCAGCACCACGCCGAGCGGGATCAGCAGCCACGGCGAACCGAGGACGAATCCGAGAGCGGTGAAGACCGCGATCGACAGGACGATGACACCCACCATGTAGGGGATGAGTCGTTTGTCTTCCTTGCGCTGCATCTGGAAGGCCTGCCAGAGCTGCTGGCGCCGTTCCTTCGATGCGGCCTTACGGGCCTTCTTCTTCTCGGCCTTGACCTCTTTGCTCACCTGCGCCTTTGCCATGAGGCCAGTTTACGTCCGTGGATCGAGCGATCGGGGCATCGGGTGACCGTCCGAAAAGTCAGCGGACGCGCGCGGCGTCAGCGGGCGAGGCGTGCCATCAGGCTGGAGGCCTCCTGGCTGGCGGATCCCTCGGCTGCCAGGTGTGCGAGAGCCGGTGAGATCTCGCGGCCGTGATGGGCCATCGCCTGCGCGTACAGGCGGCCCGCCCGGTACGACGACCGCACCAGCGGACCCGCCATGACGCCGGCGAATCCGACCTCCTCGGCGAACTCGGAGTGGTCGACGAACTCCTCGGGCTTGACCCACCGCTCGACCGGATGATGCCGCGGCGAGGGACGCAGGTACTGCGTGATGGTCAGGATGTCGCAGCCCGCCTCGTGTAGATCCACGATCGCCGACTGCACCTCCTGCGGGGTCTCGCCCATCCCGAGGATGAGGTTCGACTTCGTCACCAGGCCGAAATCACGTGCGGCGGTGAGGACTTCGAGGGACCGCTCGTAGCGGAAGGCCGGGCGGATGCGCTTGAAGATGCGCGGCACGGTCTCGAGGTTGTGCGCAAGTACCTCGGGCCGGGCATCGAAGACCTCGGCCAGCAGGTCGGGCTTGGCGTGGAAGTCCGGGATGAGGTTCTCCACACCGGTACCGGGGTTGAGGCGGTGGATCGCGCGGACGGTCTCGGCGTAGAGCCAGGCGCCCTCGTCGGGCAGGTCGTCGCGGGCGACGCCGGTGATCGTCGAGTAGCGCAGGCCCATCGCCTGGACGCTCTCGGCGACACGACGCGGTTCGTCGCGGTCGAGTTCGGCGGGCTTGCCGGTGTCGATCTGGCAGAAGTCGCAGCGCCGGGTGCACTGCTCGCCGCCGATGAGGAACGTCGCCTCGCGGTCTTCCCAGCATTCGTAGATGTTGGGGCAGCCGGCCTCTTCGCAGACGGTGTGCAGACCCTCGCGCTTGACCAGGCCCTTGAGTTCGGTGAACTCCGGGCCCATCGTCGCGCGGGTGCGGATCCACTCCGGCTTGCGCTCGATGGGGGTCTGCGCGTTGCGCACCTCGAGCCGGAGCAGCTTGCGGCCCTCAGGGGCCGGGGTCGGGGTCTGTGGTGCGGATGCCGAGGCCGAGGGTGTGGCTTCGGGGGCACCGGGTCCGGGGGTGATGGGGGACGCGGTCACTGGATCGATCCTACGCTCGCAGAAGTGGATGGAGAGGACTGTGCCGACGCGACCGGGCTCGCAGTGGCGTCGAGCGCGGTGAGCACGGCATCGGCGGTGACGTCGAGCAGAGAGGCCACCGACAACGGCCGCCCCAGTTCGCGGGCCAGGGACGTGACCCCGGCGTCGGCGATCCCGCAGGGGACGATCGCCTCGAACGCCGACATGTCGGGGTCGATGTTGAGTGCGAATCCGTGCAGGGCCACGCCGCGTGCCACGCGGATACCGATCTGTCCGAGTTTGCGTTCCCCGGCGTCGTCGGTGATCCACACGCCGGAACGTCCTTCGACGCGGCCGGTGGTCACGCCGAGACCGGCGCAGACCGAGATGAGGGCCGCCTCGAGGCGACGCACGTACTCGACGACGTCGAGCGGCTCGGCGAGCTTCACGATCGGATAGCCGACGAGTTGTCCCGGTCCGTGCCAGGTGATCCGGCCGCCGCGGTCGACGTCGACGACCGGCGCGCCGTTGGTGGGCCGGTCGGCGTCCTCCGTGCGCTTGCCCGCCGTGTAAATGGACGGATGCTCAAGCAGGAGCAGCACGTCGTGATCCAGGACGCCGTCGGCGCGGTCGGTCGCCAGGCCGTGCTGCAGGTCGTAGGCCGTCTGGTAGTCGACGACGCCGAGATGGCGGACCTCGACCGGTTCGGCACTCCCGCGGATCGGCCGCTCAGTCATGACTGGTGGAACCGGTGGCGTAAGCGAGGGCCTCGTCGACACCGGGATGGGTGAAGGTGAATCCGTGATCGGTCAGCACCTTGGGTGTAACGCGCTGACTGAACAGAATCATTTCCTCGGCCATCTCGCCGCCGACCCGGCGCGCCGCGAAGGCGGGTACCTGCAGGATCGTCGGGCGGTGCACGGCCCGGCCCAGAGCCGAGGTGAACTCACCGAACGGGACGGCGCCCGGCGAACTCAGGTTCACCGGTCCGGACAGGTCGGAGTCGAGGAGGAACTCGATGGCGCGGATCTCGTCGATGAGGCTGATCCATGAGAAGTACTGCTTGCCGTCACCGATCGGTCCGCCGAGCCCGAGCTTGAACAACGGCCGGAGTTTGCCCAGCAGGCCGCCCTGGGTGCTGAGGACCGGCGCCGTGCGGAGCAGGACAATACGCGTGTCCGCACCGACGCCGGCGGTGGCGGCGCGCTCCCAGTCGACGACCAGGTCGGCGAGGAATCCCTCGCCGGGGCCGTCGGTCTCGACCGCGGCGTGGCCACCGGTGTTCCCGTAATAGCCCGTGGCGCTGGCACTCACGAACGTCGGGATGCCGAGATCGCGGACGGCCTCGGCGAGCAGTTCGGTGGGGGTGATCCGCGAGTCCCGGAGTTCCTGTTTGAACCGGCCGGTCCAGCGACCGTCGCCGACTCCCACGCCGCCCAGCGAGACCACTGCCTCGACGCCGTCGAGACTCTCCGGCGGGACGCCGATCGTCTCGGGATCCCAGCTGAACTCGTCATCGGCGCGTGCCTCGCGGCGGACCAGACGTGTGACCGTGTGGCCCGCCGCGCGCAGCGAGTTGACCAGGGCGTTGCCGATGAGTCCCGATGATCCGGCGACGGCGATGCGCATTCTGTGTCCTCGGTGTGCCGTCCGAAGGAGATCTGGGCTAGAGGCCCAGGTCCGCGGCGAAGGCGGCCTCTTCGAGACGCTTCTTCACCGTGGTGAGGAAGCGGCCCGCGTCGGCGCCGTCGATCAGACGGTGATCGTAGGTCAGCGGCAGGTAGGACATCGACCGCACCGCGATCGACTCCGAACCGTCCTCACCGGTGATGACGACCGGTCGCTTGACGATTGCGCCGGTGCCCAGCATCGCCGCCTGCGGCGGCACCAGGATCGGGGTGTCGAACAGCGCGCCCTGGCTTCCGATGTTGGTGATGGTGAACGTGCCGCCGGCGAGCTCGTCGGGCTTGAGGCCGTTGGAGCGCGCCCGGGACGCGATGTCGGCGATGGCGCGGGCCAGACCGGCGATCGACAGGTCGTCGGCGTTGTGGATGACCGGCGACAGCAGCCCCTGCGGGGTGTCGACGGCGATGCCGAGATGCACCTTGTCGTAGTAGGTGATCTCCTTCTTGTCCTCGTCGATCGACGCGTTGACGTTGGGATGCGCCTTCAGCGCCTCCACGACGGCCTTCGCGATGAACGGCAGGTACGTCAGGTTGACGCCCTCGGACGCCTTGAAGCTCTCCTTCGCCGCCTTGCGGAGTCCGGCGATGCGGGTCATGTCGACCTCGAAGACCTGGGTGAGCTGTGCGCTCTGCTGCAGCGACTCGCGGGTCTTCTTCGCGGTGATCTGACGGATGCGGTTGATCTTCTGCGTCGTCCCGCGCAGCTCGGCGAGCTCGGGCCGGATCTCCGGCGAGCCCGACGACGCGGCCGGTGCCGACGATGCCGCGGGCTTGGCAGCCGGGGCGGACTCCTGCGCCGGGGCCTTGGCCTCCTCGGCCGCGGCGAGCACGTCCTGCTTGCGGATGCGGCCACCGACACCGGTGCCCTTGATGGCGTTCAGGTCGATGTTGTTCTCCGCGGCGAGCTTGCGCACCAGCGGCGTCACGTACGGGGTCGACTCGACGGTCGGCGGGTCGGACTTCTCCGCGGCCTGAGCCTTGGGCTCGGGGGCCTTGGACTCCTGGGCCTTCGGCTGCGGCTTCTGCTCTTCCTCGGGGGCAGGCGCCTGCTCGGGCTCCGGCTCCGGCGCGGACTCCTGCTCGGGCTCGGGTTCGGGCTCGGGCTCGGGTTCGGGTTCCGGTTCGGGCTTCTTCTTCGAGGGAGCCGCCGAGGCATCACCGATGACGGCGAGCTTGCCGCCGACCTCGATCACGTCGTCCTCCTGCGCGAGGATCTCGAGCAGGGTGCCGGCGACCGGCGAGGGGATCTCGGTGTCGACCTTGTCGGTGGAGACCTCGAGCAGGGGTTCGTCGGCGGCGACCTCGTCGCCGACGGCCTTCAGCCAGTTGGTGACCGTCCCCTCGGTGACCGACTCGCCGAGTTCGGGCATGAGCACGTCGGTGCCGTCGGCCGAGCCCGAGCCGGTGTCGGCGGTGGGCTTCTCGGCGGGCGCGTCCTCGTCGACGGAGGGCTCCTCGGCGGCCTGCTCGGGCTCGGGTTCGGGGGCGGCCTCGGTCGGCTCGTCGCCGCCGGCGGCGTCGGAATCGGAATCGTCCGAACCGGAGTCGTCGGAACCGGCCTCGTCAGCGTCGCCGATCAGGGCGAGATCGCCGCCGACCTCGACGACGTCGTCCTCCTGCGCGATGATCTTGGTCAGCACACCCGAAGTGGGGGCGGGGATCTCGGTGTCCACCTTGTCGGTCGACACCTCGAGCAACGGCTCGTCGGCCTCGACGGTGTCGCCCTCCTCCTTCAGCCACCGAGTGACTGTCCCCTCGGTGACACTTTCACCAAGGGCGGGCATCTGGACGGAGAAGGCCATCGTTGTGAACTCCTGAACTCGACGTGGTGGTCTGTAGGTGATGCCCAGTGGTGTGTGCGCCGTGGGCACGGGGGTCGGGAGGCGGTGGAAGACCGCGCAGATGAGTGGCGGATCAGCCGCTCATCCCCGCGGCCAACCCTACCCGTACGGTGAGCCGCCGACTCGGTTCGGCTCGTACTCGTCGGTAACGATTCTCCGGCGACCGCGGCACCGGTCTCGGCCGCGGCTCGCCGAAGGTGTTCTCAGCCGTTTGCGGCGATGTCCTCGAGCACGGCCGCGATGGTCCGGACGGGGACGCCCGTACCGCCCTTCGTCGTGTAACCCCAGGGGCCGCCGGTGTTGAAGGCGGGCCCGGCGATGTCGATGTGGGCCCACTGCACGTCCTCGGGCACGAACTCCTTCAGGAAGATGCCCGCGGCGAGCATCCCGCCCCAGCGGTGGGGGGTCACGTTCGCCAGGTCCGCGACGCGGGACTTCAGGTCTGCGCGCAGCTCGGCCGGGAGCGGCATCGCCCAGGCGTTCTCACCTACATCGGCCGACCGGGCCGCGACCCGGTCGCGGAACCCGTCGGTGCCCATGACGCCCGGTGTCCGGGTGCCGAGTGCCACCATCTGGGCGCCGGTCAGGGTCGCGGTGTCGATGAGATAGTCGGGATCGTCCTCGCAGGCCCGCACGATGGCATCGGCGAGGATCAGCCGTCCCTCGGCGTCGGTGTTGAGGACCTCGACCGTGCGGCCGCCGTACTGGGTGAGCACGTCGCCCGGGCGCTGCGCAGTCGACGACGGCATGTTCTCGGCCATGGGGACGGTGGCGATCACCGTCACGTCGACATCGAGCCGGGCGGCCAGGATCGTCGCCGCGATGACCGCGGCCGCGCCGCCCATGTCCGAGGTCATCGCGTCCATGTTGGCGGCGGGTTTGATCGAGATACCGCCGGTGTCGAAGGTGATGCCCTTGCCGACGAGCGCGACCTTCTTCGGCGACTTCTTCGCGGTGTGGGTCAGCCGGACGAGGCGCGGCAGCCGGGACGAGCCCTTGCCGACGCCGATGATCCCGCCGTAACCCTGCGCCTCCAGCTGCTTGTCGTCGAGGATCTCGACCTTGAGTCCGGCCTTGCTGCCGAGGGTGCGGGCGCGGGCGGCGAACTCCTCGGGATACAGGTGGCTCGGCGGGGTGTTGACGAAGTCGCGGGCGATCGCCACCGAGTCGGCCACGGCGACCGCGCGCTCCACAGCGGCCTTGGCCTCCTTGGACTTCGATTCGACCAGCAGTGTGATGCGTTGCGGCGGAGTCTTCTTGGGCTTCGACTTGTCCGAACGGAACTCGTCGAACCGATAGGCGCCGAGGAACAGTCCCTCGGCGGCGGCAGCCAGGTCGACGGCCGAGAGCGTGGTGGCGACCGACTCGTGCCCGTCCAGTTCGCGGGCGACGACACCGGCGGCCTGCCGGACCTGGTCGGCGTCGTCGAGGTTGTCGGCATCGCCCAGGCCGACGGCGACGACGATGTCGACGGGCAGCGACTGCGGAGCCGCGGTCCGGGTGACCTCGCCATGGGACCCGGTCGCGCCGAGGGCGGTGAGAGCGGCGGTGATGGCGGCGGCCTGGGCGTCGTCGAGGATGCCGTCGCCGATGGCGAGGGTCGGTTCGGCTGTGGGGTCGGCATTCTCGGCGTCGTCGGGGGACGAGGCGCTGATCAGGCCGATGACCAGGGCGGAGTCGTCCTTGCCGATCGAGGTGGACAGTTCGAGTTCGGGGCCGCGCGTGCGGTCGACGGTGTCGTTCTTGCTCACCCGGTCAACTCTGCCACAGCTCCGGCGGCGCCGAGTCTCAGCGGGAAGACGTGCAGACGAACGCCGCGTCCGTGCCCGGCCGGCGGGGTCGCCCGATAGCGTGGACGGCATGAGTGAACTCCTCGCCGGGCCGATCGCCGACCGTCATGCCGCACTGGGGGCCACCTTCGCCGAGTTCGGCGGCTGGAACATGCCGGTGTCGTACTCCGGCACGGTCGCCGAGCACGCCGCGGTGCGGGAGAGCGTGGGCATCTTCGACGTCAGCCACCTCGGCAAGGCACTGGTGTCCGGCGAAGGTGCGGCGGCCTTCGTCAACTCGACGCTCACCAACGACCTCGGCAAGATCGTGCCGGGCAAGGCGCAATACACGTTGTGCTGCAACGACTCCGGTGGTGTCGTCGACGACCTGATCGCCTACCTCGTCGGCGAGGACGAGGTCTTCCTGGTGCCCAATGCGGCGAACACCGCGTCCGTGGTCGCCCAGCTGCAAGCGATTGCGCCGGAAGGGATCTCGATCACCGACCAGCACCGTGACCTGGCCGTGCTCGCGGTGCAGGGCCCGAAGTCGCCCGAGATCCTGGCCGGGCTCGGACTGCCCGCCGACATGGAGTACATGGCGTTCGCCGATGCCGACCTGACGACCGCCGACGGCGTGGCACCGGTCCGCGTGTGCCGCACCGGATACACCGGTGAACGCGGGTACGAGATCGTGCCGCGGTGGGACGATGCGGGTGCGGTGTTCGACGTCCTACTGGAAGCGATCACGGCGGCCGGCGGGTTGCCCGCCGGCCTGGGCGCACGGGACACCCTGCGCACCGAGATGGGATATGCGCTGCACGGCCACGAGCTGGGGCCCGACATCTCGCCGGTGCAGGCGCGGTCGAGTTGGGCGGTCGGCTGGGACAAGCCGTCGTTCTTCGGACGCGACGCCCTACTCGCCGAGAAGGAGGCCGGACCGACGCGTCGTCTGTACGGGTTGCGGGCGACCGGCCGCGGGGTGCCGCGTGCGGGGTGCGTCGTCCGCCTGGCGGGGAAGGACCAGCAGATCGGCACCTGTACGTCGGGGACGTTCTCGCCCACCCTCAAACAGGGCATCGCACTGGCGCTGCTCGATACGGCGTCCGGGGTGCGCAAAGGCGACGAGGTCGTCGTCGACGTCCGCGGGCGGGACCTGGCGTGCGAGGTCGTGATCCCGCCGTTCGTGCCGTCGCACGTGTGACCTGCGGGCCCTCGCGCGACGTCCCACGCAGCCCCGGGGGTCAGCCGACCGGGCCGGGAAATGCTTTTGTGCCCGGCGGTACGATGGCGTGATGACCTTGGAGTTCAACCGTACCGAGCATCCGCACCCGGTGTCTGAGGGCCGGCGCGCGGAGATCCTGTCCGCCCCCGGATTCGGGCGCCACTTCACCGACAACATGGTGATGATCGATTACGACGCAGGGGTGGGTTGGCACAACGCCACGGTGAAGCCGTACGGTCCGATCGCCCTCGACCCCGCGGCCACGGTTCTGCACTACGGCCAAGAGGTGTTCGAGGGGCTCAAGGCCTATCGGCAGCCGGACGGTTCGATCGCCGCGTTCCGCCCCGAGGCGAACGCCGCGCGTCTCCAGCGCAGCGCGGAGCGGCTCGCGATGCCCGCGCTGCCGGTCGAGGATTTCATCGCCTCGCTCAAGGCCCTGCTCGAGGCCGACAACGAGTGGGTGCCCGCCGCCGGCGGCGAAGAGGCGCTCTACCTCCGGCCGTTCATGTTCGCGTCGCAGGCCAGCCTCGGCGTCAACGCCCCGTCCTCCAGCTACATCTACTCGGTCATCGCCTCGCCGGCGGGCGCCTACTTCGCCGGTGGGATCAAGCCGGTGAGTGTCTGGCTGTCCACCGAGTATGTCCGCGCGGCACCGGGCGGCACCGGATTCGCCAAGTGCGGTGGCAACTATGCCGCCGCGTTCCTCGCCCAGCGGCAGGCCACCGAGCAGGGGTGCGACCAGGTCGTGTGGCTCGACGCGATCGAACGCCGCTTCATCGAGGAGATGGGCGGCATGAATCTGTTCTTCGTGTTCGGCTCAGGCGCCGACGCCCGGCTGGTGACCCCCGAGTTGTCGGGCTCACTGCTGCCCGGCATCACCCGTTCGTCGCTGCTGACGCTGGCCACCGATGCCGGCTTCGAGGTCGAGGAACGCAAGATCACCACCGAGGAGCTGCGCAAGGGCGTGGCGTCGGGCGACATCACCGAGGTGTTCGCCTGTGGCACCGCCGCGGTCATCACCCCGGTCGGCCGGGTCAAGGGTGAGGGCGAGGACTACACCATCAACAACGGTGAGACCGGTGAGGTGACGCAGGCGTTGCGTGACACCCTGACCGGCATCCAGCGCGGGACCTTCGCCGACACCCACGGGTGGATGACGGAGCTCTACCGCCGCTGAGCGGCGCCACGACGCCTCAGAGCAGGAGGCCGACGACGCCGATCGCGACCCCGAGTTCGATGGTCGCGCCCAGCACGTCGCCGGTCATCCCACCCATCCGGCGAGCGCAGTGCCTCGTGAACCACCACGCGAAGGCGGTCACGGCCAGCACGATCGCACACCCCCGGACGACGGCGGCCACCTCGACGTGGCCGCCGTCGAATCCGTTGGCGGACAGTCCGAGCGGCACGGTTGCGAGCAGGGCCACCACGAACCACGCGGCGACCGAGGTGCGCTGGGTCCCCGCGACCAGGGCGCCGAAACCGTTGTGGTGGGCCGGTTCCAGGGACCGCCGGGTGCCGACGACTGCGCCGAACCGCCCGAGTGCGATCGCGAAAGCGAGGTCGTACCAACGAGACCCGTTCGCGAGCGCGGCGAACCCGGTCGACTGCACGGCCAGCGTGAGGACCAGCGTCGCGACGCCGAACGGTCCGACGGTGCCGCTGCGCATGACCTCGGTGACACGATCGGGCGTCCCGTAACACCCGAGTCCGTCCGCGGTGTCGGCGAGCCCGTCGAGGTGCATGCCCCGGGTGGCGACGCCGAGCAGCACGACGATCAGCACGCCCGCCGTGAGCGCCGGGAGGTCGGTCTGCGCGAGCCCAAAAGCCAGTCCCGCCGACGCCGCGCCCAGGGCGGCGCCGATCGCCGGGACCGACGCCATGACCGCCGCTCCCAGCTCCCGGTCGGGTGCGGAAGCGCCTGCGTGACCACCGACGGGTACCACCGTGAGCCAGCTGAACGCGGTTCGCAGCGCCCGGATCGGCGAGATCATCTCGGATCGGTTCGGCGTCAGGTCGTCTCGACGCTGGCGTGCTCATCCTCCCGGTCGGACACCCCCGCCTCGTCGAACGTGGCCATCGAGCCGAGCAGGTCGGCGGCGGATTGCACGATCGGCAGTGCCAGGACGGCACCGCTGCCTTCGCCCAGGCGCATCGAGAGGTCCAGCACCGGAACGAGATCGAGGTGGTCCAGGGCGATCTGATGGGCGGGTTCGACCGACCGGTGTCCGGCGATCCACCAGCGCATCGCCCCCGGTGCGAGTTCGTTGGCGACCATCGCCGCGGCGGTGATCACCACGCCGTCGAGAATGACCGGCGTCCGACGCAGCGCCGCTTGGGCGAGGAAGCCGACGGTGGCGGCGAGATCGGCGCCGCCGACGGCGGCGAGCAGCGCGAGGGGGTCGTGGATGACCTTGCGCGCGCGACGCATTCCGTCTCGGATCGCGGCCGTCTTCCGCATCCATCCGGCGTCGTCGACGCCGGTGCCGCGGCCGACGATCTCGACCGGCTCGCGCCGGGTCAGCGCGCCGATGAGGACGGTCGCCGGGGTGGTGTTGCCGATGCCCATCTCGCCGGCGATGAGCAGGTCGGTGCCCGAGTCGACGAGGTCGTCGGCGATGGCGCGGCCGGCGGCCAGCGCCTCGCGTGCCTCGGCGAGGCTGATGGTGTCGGTGGTGCGGAGGTCTTCGCTGCTGCGACGGACCTTGTACCGCGACAGTTCCGGCGGGGTGTCGGCGTCGACGGACATGTCGACGACCTTCACCGCGGCGCCGACACGGCCTGCAATCACGTTCACCGCGGCACCGCCCGCGGCGATGTTGGCGACCATCTGCGCGGTCACCTCGGGTGGGAACGCCGACACCCCGCCGCGTGCGACACCGTGATCGCCGGCGAAGACGACGACGGTGGGGGAGGTGAGTGGCGCGGGCGGACACTGCCCCTGGCAGGCGGCGATCCAGACGCCGATCTCCTCGACGCGGCCCAGCGACCCCGGCGGCTTGGTGAGTACCGCCTGCCGTTTCCGCGCGTCCTGCGCAACCGCCTCGTCCGGAGGCGCGATCGGTGCGAACACCTCGGCATCCGTGGGGTCGGGCCGGGGCCGTTCCGAGACACCCACGCCCGCAACAGGTTCGGGTGCTGTGCCGAAAGTGGTTGCCACCGCGGCCGCCGCTGTGCTCGGCGGTGTCGGAGTGGGGTCGTCGGAGGCGGGCGGAGTCGTCGTCGGGGTGTCCGATGCCGAGGTGTCCGAAACCGGGGTGGCCGACGCCGGGGCGTCCGACGCCGGGTCCGCGCCGGCTGTTGAATGCGGGATTCCGGCCTCGTCGGCGGGTGCTCCGGCGGGGAGGTTGAGGACCCGGCCGGCGACGACGAGATCGACGCGCTCGCACACCTCGGCGACCCGGACGTTGAGGGTCCCGAGCAGGTCCTGGAACACCCGTCCGGCGGGGGTGGGCGGTACGAGCGAGAGGCCGGCTTCCGGGCTGATGATCACCACGTCGGCCGACATCGCGCGCAGGGCATCGCAGAGGTCGTCGATCCGGCCGTCCAGGTCGATCTCCGAACCCGAGGTCCATCCGTGGACGGCGTCGATCTGCGCGGTGAGCCAGTTGCCCAGGTCGTCGACGAGGGCCGGGATGTCGGGCGCGGCGCGCAGGGCCTGGCCGAGATCGGTCGTCTCGACCGTCGTGTACCTGTCGTCGCGGCGTTCGCGATGGAGCCGGACCCGGTCCATCCACTCCCCGTCGGAGGACGTCAGCGGGCCCGTGGCCAGGTAGCGGATCTGACGGTGGCCGTCGAGCAACGACTCTCCGTGCGCGGACTTACCCGAGCGCACGCCGCCGAGGACGAGGGTGCGCACTGCGCGATCGGTCATCGATCAGACTTCGTCGCCCGGCGAGACCATCGGCTTGGGGGCGCGCATCTTGCGCAGCTGCATCGCGCGCGTGAACGCGTACCAGCCCAGCTTGAAACCGCCGTCGCTGGACTCGGGGAAACGTTCGGCGACCCGCCGGTTGACCATGCGGCCCAGGATCACACCGTCGGCCGCCATCAGCACGACGAAGGCGACCAGGATCAGGTTGGTCAGCGCCGCTGCCTGCGGGACCAGGAACATCAACACGATCAGCAGGATCGCGAACGGCATGAACAGCCCGGCGAAGTTGCGTCGGGCGTCGACGATGTCGCGGGTGTAGCGCCGCGAGGCGCCCTTGTCGCGCGGCATCAGGTAGGCCTCGTCGCCGGCCATCATCCGTTCGCGCTGCTGGAGCCGCTTCTCGCGGCGCTCGGCGGAGAGTGCGCGCTTCTCCTCTTTGGAGAGCGTGGACTTCAGTTCCTTCTTGCGGGCGCGCGCCTCGGCGCGGTTCGTCGGGGGCGGTGCGACGGGCCCGCGTCGCTTGTTCTCGGCCTGTCGGCGAGACGGCGTCGGACGACCCTTGCCCGGGGTGTACTTGCTGCCCTTGGTGGAGGGCGCGACGTCGGTGCCGGACTCGTCGTCGGCGGTGTAGGTGGAGACCGAGCTGTCGCCGGAATCCGCCTGGGTGTCGTCCTTCTTCCATGGCAGCTTCACGCTGTAGAGCCTAGGTGATCGATGTTGCGAGACAAACGCGTGGTCGTCGCTTTCGGGTGGTCACCCGGCGTACTCGGCATCCGCGGCGTCGCGCGCTGGCTCGCCGATCCGCCTTGCGTCGATGTCGCGCTGCCGGGTCGGGTTCGGCCACTTACACTCCGTGCTCATGACCGGGAACGGCGCGAAGCGCGGTGGAGCACCCACGGGGCCGACGGCGGGATCCCGGTGCGGATCCTGATCGCGCCGGATTCGTTCGGTGACACCATGTCCGCAGTGGTCGCGGCTCGGGCGATCGCCCGGGGATGGCGTGCGGCACGGCGCGGGGACGAGCTCGTCGTGGCTCCGCAGTCGGATGGCGGACCCGGCTTCGTCGACGTGCTCGCCTCGCGGTTCGGGACCGTGATCGCCGAACCGGTGTCCGGTCCGCTCGGGGCGGGGGTCATCGCGCGATGGCTTCTCGACGACGCGTCGACCGCATACATCGAGTGCGCCCAGGCATGCGGTCTGCACCAGCTGGGCGGGACGCCGACGCCGCGGACGGCGACGGCAGCCGATACCCGCGGAGTCGGCGAGCTCGTCGCGGCGGCGCTGGCGCGCGGGGCCGAGCGGATCGTGATCGGGCTCGGCGGCAGTGCGACCACCGATGGCGGCGCCGGCCTCGTGGCAGCCCTCGGCGGCGGCGACCGCGCCCGGGAGCGACTCCGGGGTGTGGATCTGGTGGTGGCGTCCGATGTGGAGAACCCGCTGCTCGGGCCGTCGGGAGCCGCCGCCGTCTTCGGTCCGCAGAAGGGCGCCGACCCGGAGACGGTCGAACTGCTCGAGACGCGCCTCGCCGACCGGGCGCAGGTGTTGAGTGCGCTCGCCGGCCGGGATGTCGCCGATGAGCCCGGCGCCGGCGCCGCGGGCGGGCTGGGTGCGGCGCTGCTCGCGCTCGGCGGTACCCGGGTGTCCGGTGCCACCGTCGTCACGGAGGCGACCGGGCTGGCGGCCGAGGTGGCCGCGGCCGATGTCGTCGTCACCGGAGAGGGGAAGTTCGACGCCCAGACGCTCCGGGGCAAGGTGGTCGCCGCACTTCACGAGGCTGCCTCGACGATCGGCGCCCGGGGCGCGGGTGCGCCGACGATCGTCCTCGCGGGGCAGGTCGCACTGGGCCCCGACGAGATCCGAGCGGCCGGTGTCGCGGCCGCGTACGCGATCGTCGACATCGCCGGATCGGTCGAGGTCGCGATGAACGATGCGGAGAACCAGCTCGTCGCGCTCGCGACGTCGGTCGCATCCGACTTCCGGGCGGCGGACGGTCCGGGCTGACCTCGGCGTCGCGCCGTGCCGCCGAATCGGGTGCCGACCTCCCGGAAACGCCCGTCCGACTGGACGGGAATACCACGGGGAGGAGTACGGTTGTACGCACGGGCACACCGGTCGACCTCCCGGCAAGCGGGTGAATCCCGAACGACCGTGAGGGCACACCCCAACCACGGCATCGGGCCACGATGCACCGGGACCACACCACTTACAGGAGCATCCATGACCGTGCAGAACGAAACGGGCACAGCCACGAGCACCGGCGTCATCCTCAGCGACGCAGCCGCGTCGAAGGCCAAAGCGCTGCTCGACCAGGAGGGCCGCGACGACCTCGCGCTGCGTATCGCCGTACAGCCGGGTGGTTGCGCGGGCCTGCGATACCAGCTCTTCTTCGACGACCGCACTCTCGACGGCGACATCACCACCGATTTCGGTGGCGTCACCCTCGCCGTCGACCGCATGAGCGCCCCCTACGTGCAGGGTGCCACCATCGACTTCGTCGACACCATCGAGAAGCAGGGCTTCACCATCGACAACCCGAACGCCACCGGCAGTTGCGCCTGCGGCGATTCGTTCAACTGACGCCGTACACGTCAGCAATTTTCCGGTACCGGCCGCATCCCACTTGGGGTGCGGCCGGTGTCGTTTGCCGATGAGTGAGTAGCGTGGACACCTGTCTGCGTCATCACCTGTCCGGGTGAGGTGACCACCTGCTGGGTACATCCGTCGGGCAACCAATCGAAGGGTCGAGATCTCCAGTGGCAATCGTTGTGTGTGGGTCCATCGCAACCGACCATCTGATGAAGTTCCCGGGCAAGTTCTCCGAGCAGCTGCTCGGAGACCACCTCGAACACATCTCCCTCAGCTTCCTCGTGGAGGATCTCGTCGTGCGGCGCGGCGGTGTCGGCGGCAACATCTGCTACGCGATGGGTCAGCTCGGCGGTGCGCCCGTTCTGGTCGGCGCGGTCGGGTCCGACTTCCACGACTACCGCCAGTGGCTCGAAGCCAACGGGGTCGACTGCCGCGGCGTGCGGGTCTCGGAGACCCACCACACCGCCCGGTTCATGTGCACCACCGACGAGACGATGGCCCAGCTCGCCACGTTCTACGCCGGCGCGATGAGCGAGAGCCGCGAGATCGTGCTGTCCGAGGTCATCGCCGAGGTCGGGACGCCCGACCTCGTCCTCATCGGGGCCGACGATCCGGCCGGGATGATCCGCCACACCGAAGAGTGCCGGGCCGCCGGTATCCCGTTCGCGGCGGACCCGTCGCAGCAGCTGGCCCGCCTCGACGGGGAGCAGACCCGCACGCTCATCGACGGCGCCGCCTACCTGTTCACCAACGAGTACGAGTGGGGACTGCTGCGTCAGAAGGCCGGATTGTCCGAGGCGCAGGTCGCGGAGATGGTCGGCGTGCGCGTCACGACGCTCGGCAAGGACGGCGTCGAGATCGTCGACCGCGACGGCACGCGCATCCACGTCCCCGTCGTGCCGGAGACGGAGAAGGTCGACCCCACCGGTGTCGGCGACGGGTTCCGCGCCGGGTTCCTGTCCGCGCTGGCGCGCGGACTCGACTTCGAGCGGGCCGCGCAGGTCGGGTCGATGGTCGCGGTGCTCGTGCTGGAGACCGTCTCGACACAGGACTGGGCATGGGACCCGGACTCGGCCCTGGCTCGGATCGAAGGCGCCTACGGCGCCGAGGCCGCCGCGGAGATCAAGGCGGCGTTCGCCGGCTGAGTCCGGTTCCCCGGGGTGGTGACGCGTCTGACGTTGCCACCCCCGCCCCGGCGTGAGACGTTGGAACGGAGTCCCGATCGAGGACTCCCGGACGAGGGGTGCTGTACCCGGTGTGCGACAAGACGGCCCGGAGGGAGCGTCATGTCGTGGATCGTTCTGATCGTGTCCGGTGTCCTGGAAGCCGTGTGGGCAACCGCGCTGGGCAAGTCTGAGGGTTTCAGCAAGCTGGGTCCGACGGCCGTGTTCGGGGTCGCGCTGGTCGCCAGCATGGTCGGACTGGCGTATGCGATGCGCGATCTGCCGGTCGGGACCGCCTATGCGGTGTGGGTCGGTATCGGCGCGGTGCTGACCGTCGTCTATGCGATGGCCACCGGTGAGGAACCGGTTTCGCTGCTCAAGGCGCTGTTCCTGGTGATGATCGTCGGCGGGGTCATCGGTCTCAAGCTCGCGCACTGACGCCGTCGCCACCGAAGCCGCCCCGGATTCGTGGGCGGCTTCGGTTGTCGGGGAATCAGACCCGCACGGGGTAGGTGTGGTCGATGATCTCCGGGACGATCGTGCCCTCGACGAAGATGCCGTGCCAGACCATGAACATCAGGACCGTCCAGAGACGACGGCTGTTGTCCACCACGCCTTCTCGGTGCTCGTTGAGCATCGCGACAACCGCGTCTTTGGCGAAGATGTGATCGGTCTGCGAATGCGTGATCGTGTCGTGCGCCCAGTCGAACATCTCGGTGCCGGCCAGCCAGTGGCGGATGGGGACCGGGAAGCCGAGCTTCTTGCGATGCAGGACGTGCGCCGGGACGATCTGCTCCAGCGCCTTGCGCAACGCGTATTTCGTTGTGCCGTGCGCGATCTTCTCGTCATGGGGGAGACCTTCGGCGATCGCGAAGACCTCTGGGTCGAGGAACGGCACCCGCAGCTCGAGGGAGTTGGCCATGGTGATCTTGTCGGCCTTGACCAGGATGTCGCCGCGCAGCCAGGTGAAGAGGTCCAGATGTTGCATCCGGGCCACCGGGTCCCAGCCCTGGCTCATCGCGTAGATCGGTGCGGTGACGTCGGTGTGGGTCCATTCGGGACGGTAGTCGCGCAGCACCGCGCGGAGCCGCGCGTCGTCGAAGCTGCGGGCGTTGCCGTAGTAGCGCTCCTCGAGCGTGAGCGACCCGCGGTGCAGCAGGCTCTTGCCGCGGGTCCCCTCCGGAATCCGCTCGGACACCTTGCCCGCCGCACGACGCAGCGCACGGGGCAGCCGGTCGAACGCGGCGAGGGACAGCGGTTCCTTGTAGATCGTGTAGCCGCCGAACAACTCGTCGGCGCCCTCGCCGGACAGGACCACCTTGACGTGCTTGCGCGCCTCGGCGGCCACGAAGTACAGCGGGACGAGTGCCGGGTCGGCGACCGGATCGTCGAGGTACCAGACGATCGACGGGATCGACTCGATGAACTCCGACGGCCCGACGACCTTCACGACATGCCGAGCGCCGATCGCCTCCGCGGACTCGGCGGCGACGTCGACCTCCGAGTAGCCCTCGCGCTCGAAGCCGGTGGTGAAGGTGATGAGGTCGGGGTTGTGCCGGATCGCGAGCGCCGCGATGGCCGTCGAATCGATGCCGCCGGACAGGAACGACCCGACCGTGACGTCGGCGCGCATGTGCTTGGCGACCGAATCGGCGAGGACGTCGGCGATCTCGTCGTAGCGCTTCTGCCGGGTGGCCTCGGTGACCGGGCGAACACCGAACTGCGGGGTGAAGTATCGCCGGATCGACAGGGGACTGCCCGGCGTGGCGGTCGCGTGGCAGCCCGACTCGAGCCGCCGGATCGACGCGTGGATCGTCTCGGGCTCCGGGACGTACTGCAGCACGGTGTAGTGCTCGATCGCGCGGGGATCGAGCTCGGTCGACAGCCCGACGCGTTCGATCAGCTCGAGCAGGCTCTTCTTCTCGCTGCCGAAGATCAGCCCGCCCGGGCCCGACGCCACGAACAGCGGCTTGATGCCGAACGGGTCGCGGGCGAGGAAGAGCGAGCGGTTCTCGGTGTCCCAGATCGCGAAGGCGAACATGCCGCGAAGCCGTTTGACCGCGTCGGGGCCCCAGTGGTGGAACGCTGCGACGATCGCTTCGCTGTCACCCTCGGTCCGGAACAGCACCCCCTCGTCCTTCGCCAGCTCGGCGCGGATCTCGAGGTAGTTGTAGATCTCGCCGTTGAACACCAGCGCGTAACGGTCGGGATTCTCGGGCGGGCCCCAGCGCAGCGGCTGATGCGAATGCTCGATGTCGATGATCGAGAGGCGATTGAACCCGAACACGATGTCGTCGTCGTGCCACGTGCCGGGCTCGTCGGGTCCACGATGCCGCATGCAGTGCGAGGCCACCGCCACCGGTTCGACGACGTCGGCGGCCGTTCCGTCGGATGTCAGCAGGCCGAGCAGACCACACACGTCTCGTTCTCTCCGTTCAGTTGCCAGTCCACGCACGATTCCGACGCCGGGCCGGATCGCGTCCGAGTATGCCTGAAGCGGCGGGCGGAGTTCCTATGTGGCGCGGTGGGCCGTGCGAGCGAACGCGACTGTCGCGCGCGACCCGTGGGCGCCGGTGCGGGGCCGAGGGAGGGGGACACGACGCCGATCGCGCCCCGATTCCGACAGCTTCCGCGGGTTGGTCTACGCTGCGTAGTACTAGGTGCAAGAATTGCTGTGTGTCCACGGCAAGACCTTGCCCCGTGCAGGTCATGTGGCATGCACTCACCTCGGCGCGAGGGCGCCGGTGAGCGAGCAGGAAGGCGTGAAATTGGCACACGGTGGACGGCCCCGAGCGAGGCGTGTCTCATCAGCGTCGCGGACGATGAAGCGACTCGGATTCGTCGCCGCTCTCGGCCTCGGCGCACTGCTGATGTCGGGTTGCAGCGCCAGTGAGGCGATGCGTTTCGGTTGGCCCGAGGGCGTCACGCCCGACGGCAAAGAGATGGTCGATCTGTGGACCTGGTCGGTCATCGCGGCGCTGGTCATGGGTGTCCTGGTCTGGGCGCTGATCTTCTGGACGATCACGTTCCACCGCGCGAACGACGCCAAGAAGGGCGTGTTCCCGCGCCAGACGGCATACAACGTGCCGCTGGAGCTCACCTACACGGCGATCCCGTTCGTCATCATCGCCGTGCTCTTCTACTTCACGGTCATCGTGCAGAACAACGTCGAGGGCAAGAACAACGACTCCAAGGTCGTCGTCGACGTCACCGCGTTCCAGTGGAACTGGAAGTTCGGCTACAACCAGGTCGAGTTCTCCGACGGCACCACCTACAACGGCTTCGAGCAGAACGGAAACCCGTTCGAGGTCCAGGCCCAGACCGGCAGCGGCGCCGAGACCGAGCACGCCGGCAGCGACGAGGGCGGCGAGCACGGTGAGCTGCCCGGTCCGGCCGGCGGTCGTGACGACGACATCCGCGACTACCTGAAGTTCGACCGGATCGAGACGGTCGGCTCGTCGTCGGAGATCCCGGTCCTGGTGCTGCCGACCGGCAAGCGCATCGAGTTCAACATCGCCTCGGCCGACGTCATCCACTCGTTCTGGGTGCCGGAGTTCCTCTACAAGCGCGACGTCTTCCCGTTCCCCGAGCAGAACGCGACCGACCCGATCTTCCAGATCAAGTCGATCGACCGGACCGGCGCCTTCGTCGGCCGTTGTGCCGAGATGTGCGGTACGTACCACTCGATGATGAACTTCGAGGTCCGCGCGGTCTCGCCGGAGGACTTCGACAGCTACATCCGGTTCCGCGAGGCGAACCCCAGCGCCACCAATGCGGAAGCGCTCGCGTCGATCTGCCAGGCACCCGAAGCGGTGACCACGGTGCCGTTCGACACCCGCCGCGCGACCGACGGCTCCGTCGGTGCCACCGGTGATCCCGACAACCCGACCCTCGCCAACTGCACCAAGGAAGTGAGCTGACGATGAAGATCGAGGCACGCCTCTTCGAGATGCTGACCGCCTTCTTCTTTCTGACGGGCGTCGCATACACCCTCTTCACCGCGTTCACCAGCAAGGGCATCGAGTGGGTCGGCGTCGTCGGCCTGTTCTTCGCGGCCGGCCTGACGCTCATCGCGGGCACGTTCTTCCGGTTCGTCGCCCGGCGCGTCGAGATCCGTCCCGAGGACTACGAGGACGCCGAGGTCGAGGACGGCGCCGGGGAGCTGGGCTTCTTCAGCCCGCACTCCTGGTGGCCCATCCTGATCGCGCTCGGCGCCTCGACGTTCGCGGTCGGTTTCGCGACCGGCAACTTCTGGCTGGCGATCTTCGCGGCCGTCGTCATCATGGGCACCGCGGCGGGACTGGTCTTCGAGTACCACGTCGGCCCCGAAAAGCACTGAGCGACAGGCACTGACGCCGACGCCGCACGGCGCCGCGCACGCACCACGAGAGCGCCCCACCGGATCTCCGGTGGGGCGCTCTCGTGTCTTCGCCGAGCGACCCTCGGTGAGCGGTCAGGGACGCTCCCGGCCGACCGGCCGGAAGACCTTCAGGACGCGGTAGTCCACGCGGAAGTCGGCCTGCGAGAACGACTCCTCGACCTCGCCGTCGTGTGACACCGCGACGGGGCCGTCGACCGCGGTGAAGCGGAACTCGGGGACCTGCATCTCGTGGTACAGGTGAGAGCGTTCGAGACGACCGAGCGCCAGTGAACCCAGGAGGCGCAGGGTCGCCCAGCGATGGCTCGTCTCGAGGATCCGTACGTCGAGAAGGCCGTCGTCGAGCCGGACGCGTCGCGACGGCAGGAATCCGGTGGGCTGGTAGATCGAGTTGCCGACGAGGAACAGGGACGCGTCGAGTACACGGCCCTCGACCTCGATTCGGACGTGCGGATCTTTGCGGAGGACGTGCAATACGGCCGCCGCGGTCGCGAGCGGCCGGCTGATCCGCCGCTGCAGGCGTCGGCGGACCCGGACGAAGTCGGGGTGCGCGCCGATGCTCGCGGTGTTGAGGATCAGGCGGGAGTCGTTGAGCCACATCGCGTCGACACGGGACGCCGAACCCGAACGGATCGCGTCGATCGTAATGTCCACCGTGCCGCAACCGATGTCACGCGCGAAGTGGTTGAACGTGCCGGCCGGGAAGACCGCGACGGGAATGTCGGCGGCCAGCGCAGGAGCGGCGGCACATGCCACGGTGCCGTCGCCACCGGCCACCCCGAGGATCTCCGCTCGGGCCGCCACGTCGGCGAAAACGGCTGCCATGTCGTCGGTCTCGTCGAGTTCGATGATCTCGGCGGCGGGTAGCCGACCACGGATCTCCTCGAGGACCCGGCGCCCACGGCCGTCCGCGGAGCCCGGGTTGACGACGACGACCAGACCTGCCCCGTCGGGGTTGGGTCCCACGTCGACGACCGACGGGGCGGCCAGGGACAGCGACGGTTCGGTGATGGGCGGCACGACACGGGCACCGATGGTGGCGATGACGGCGCCGATGCCGAGCCCCGCGACCACGTCGCCGGGGTAGTGTGCCCCGGTCGCCACCCGGGACAGCCCGACGAGCCCGGCCAGTGCCGACAACAACAGACCCGCGGGCGGATTCTCGACGGCCACACCGACGGCGAAGGCGGCAGCACTGGCCGAGTGTCCGGACGGCAGCGAGTTCGACGTCGGGCGTCGACGACCCCGCCGGGACAACGGGATCAGTCCGTGGGAGGGCCGCGAGCGGTTGCGGATCCGCTTCGCCCCCTGGTTGGTGACCAGACTCGTCACGGCGAGCGAGACCAGTCCGCGTGCGGCACCGCGCTGCAGCGAGGGACGGCCGGACACGGCGAGCCCGGCGGCGATCGCCATCCACAGCTTCGAATGGTCGGCGGCCCGGGTGAGTATCGGCATCGTCACGTCGAGGAGCGGGCTCGGGGACCGGGCGATCGAATCGTAGATCTCGGCATCGAGAGTGCCCATCCCGCGGGTGATCTGGGACAGACCGGAACTTCGGGGAGGTGACCGGTGCATGGGGTACACCGTGCCACATCGGACCCGCGCCGGCAGCCACCCCGGGGGAGGGGAGTGGTGTCGGTCGGCGACGTGAGCCACTATGCACAACGAACCGCGGGCCGTCGCGCACCAGATGGTGCTCGACGGCCCGCGGTGGGTCGTGCGACCTCGTGTGACTACTCGCCGAAGGGGTTGCCGCCCTTGGCCTGCAGCTCGCGGAGGGCCTTCCGCTCGTCGGCCTCGATCTCGTGCTCGAGTTCGACGTTGCGCAGCTGCTCCTCCGGCGGATCCGCCGTGAGGATCGAACCCGTACCCGGGGCACCGGCGGAGCCGAGCTTGTTCATCCGCTTGGGCAGTGCCGCACCCTCGTAGGGGAGCGGGATCGGGTGACCATGGCTGTCGACCGGGCCGAGCGGCTGGTGGATCTCGATGTACTCACCCTGCGGCAGCCGCTTGATGATGCCGGTCTCGATGCCGTGTGCCAGTACCTCGCGGTCACTGCGCTGCAGCGAGAGCGCCCAGCGGTAGGCGATGAAGTAGACCAGCGGCGGCAGGACGATCAGACCTATGCGCCCGATCCAGGTGGTCGCGTTCAGCGAGATGTGGAACTTGAACGCGATGATGTCGTTCATACATGCGATCGTCAGCAGGATGTAGAACGAGACCGCCATGGAGCCGATCGCCGTCCGCACCGGGGTGTCGCGGGGACGCTGCAGCAGGTTGTGGTGCGCGTCGTCGCCGGTGAGCTTCTTCTCGATCCATGGGTAGGCGAACATCAGGCCGAAGATGATGGTCATGATCAGCACGACCCAGTTCGACATCGGCACCGTGTAGTTGCCCAGGTAGAGCTCCCATGCCGGGAACAGACGTATCAGACCGTCGGTCCACATCATGTAGATGTCCGGCTGAGATCCGGCCGACACCTGTGCCGGGTTGTACGGACCGATGTTCCAGACCGGGTTGATCTGGAAGACGCCCGACATGATCGCCAGGACGCCGGTGACGAAGGCGAACATCGCGCCGGCCTTGGCGGCGAAGACCGGCATGATGCGGACGCCGACGACGTTCTTCTCGGTGCGGCCGGGGCCGGGGAACTGCGTGTGCTTCTGGTACCAGACCAGCGCGAGGTGTGCGCCGATCAGAGCCAGGATGATGCCCGGGAAGAGCAGGATGTGCAGCACGTAGAGGCGCGGGATGATGATGACGCCGGGGAAGTCGCCGCCGAACAGTGCCCAGTGAATCCAGGTGCCGACGACCGGGATACCGAGGACGATGCCACTCATGGCGGCGCGGACGCCGGTGCCCGACAGGAGGTCGTCGGGGAGCGAGTAACCGAAGAAGCCCTCGAACATCGCCAGGATCAGCAGGAGACAACCGATGATCCAGTTGGCCTCACGCGGACGTCGGAACGCACCGGTGAAGAAGATGCGCATCATGTGGATGATGATCGACGCGGCGAACAGCAGTGCCGCCCAGTGGTGGATCTGACGGACGAAGAGACCGCCGCGCACCTCGAACGAGATGTTCAGCGTCGTCTCGTACGCCTTGGTCATCATCACGCCGTTCAGCGGCTGGTAGGCGCCGTCGTACACCACGCGCGTCATCGACGGATCGAAGAACAGCGACAGGTAGACGCCCGACACCAGCAGGATGATAAAGCTGTACAGCGCGATCTCACCCAGCATGAAGGACCAGTGGGTGGGGAAGACCTTGTTGATCTGGCGACGCATGCCCGCGGCGAGGTGATACCGCGAGTCCACTTCTTCGGCTTGAGTGCCGAGGCGTTCGGCGATGCTCATGACTTACGCTCCCAGAATGCCGGACCGACGGGCTCGATGAAGTCGCCTGCGGCAACGAGGTAGCCCTCGTTGTTCACCGTGATCGGCAGCTGTGCCAGCGCACGTGCGGCCGGTCCGAAGATGGGCTTGGCGTACTCGAGCGCATCGAACTGCGACTGATGGCAGGGACACAGGATGCGGTTGCTCCGCTGCTCGTAGAGCGAGGCGGGGCAGCCGAGGTGGCTGCAGACCTTGGTGTAGGCGAAGTAGTCACCGTAGTTGAAGCTCTCCTGACCCTTGCGCTTGACCGCACGGGCCGCATCCTCGGGACGCAGACGGATGAGCATGACGGGGTTGCGGACCTGGTGCAGGCCCTCCTCCAGCAGATGGCGGGAGTGCTCGGACTCGCCGAACCCGTCCGAACGACGCCACGGGAACACGGTTTCCATACCGCCGGCGTCGAGATCTTCCGGCCGGACCAGGGCGACCTGGAACGGGTTGCCGGTGTCACGCCGCAGGTAGATGGTCTCGTTGGGCGCTTCCGGCGGGTTGTAGATCGGCGACCATCCCGAATGCCACAGCGGCGAGTCGGGGCCCTCGGCCCACGGGTTCTTGATGAAGCCCCCGAGGAAGGCCACGAGTCCGGTGACCGCGAAGGCGCCGAGACCGAAACCGGCGGAGCCGATGATCATCTTGCGACGACCCAGCGTGGACGTGGCGCCGGTGTCCTGGAGCAGACCGACGATCGTCTTCTTGTCGACCTCGGCCGATCCGCCGTCGTGACGATCCTGAACCGAGATCTCGGCCGGGATGAACTTCTTGGTGATGAGGATCAGCGCAACGCCGATGGCGAACACCGACAGACCGAACGTCACGCCGAGGAGTGGCGTGTTGAACGTGTACCACCAGTAGTTCGGATCGTCCGGGAGGGCGAATTCCCAGTGGTTGAACAGGAAGATCCCGAGGCACGCGAGGGCGGACACGCCGGCCACGGTGAACCAGATGGCCACCTGACGCTCGGCCCGCTTCTCGACCTTGGTGCCCGGCACCGAGTAACGCTCGGACCGGTGGATGATCTCGACGCCGTCGAGATTGGTGCCGAGTTTGACGAGCTCATCGGTGCTCATCTGTTCGAGTTCGTCCCGCGACGGGACGTCTTTGTCGTTCGCGCTCATGCTCGAGATCCCATCCACATGGCGCCGGCGACGATGGCGATGACGCCGACGAACCACATGACCATGCCTTCACTGACCGGGCCGAAACCACCGAGGCCCAGACCACCACTGGGCTTGGCCTCGCTCACGTACTTGACGTAGGCGATCACGTCCCGCTTCTCTTCCGGATCGAGCTGACGGTTCGAGAACTTGGGCATGTTCTGCGGACCGGTCAGCATCGCGGTGTAGATCTGCGCCTCGTTCACCCCGTCGAGGTTCGGCGCGAACTTGCCCGAGGACAGTGCGCCACCGCGACCGGTGAAGTTGTGGCACGACGCGCAGTTCAATCGGAACAGCTCACTGCCGCGTCCGATGCTGTCGCCGCGCAGTGACTCCATCGCGACGGTGCCGTCGGCATTGCGCGGCACCTGCGGTCCGCCACCCTCGGCCTGGATGTAGGCGCCGAGCTGGTCGATCTGCTCGGTGGTGAACTTGGCCGGCTTGCGCTGGGCCTGCGCCTCACCACGCGCCGCCGGCATACGTCCGGTCGACACCTGGAAGTACACGGCGGCGTCGCCGACACCGAGAAGTGCGGGACCGCGCTCGGGCACGCCCTGGAGGTTCGCGCCGTGGCAGGTGATGCACGAGGTCTCGTAGAGCTTGCGACCGTCGTCGATCATCGCGGCGTTGCTCTCGTCGGCGACCGCGACCTGCGGCTCGGGGGTCAGCACCGAGGCGAGCACACCCGCCATGACGAGGCCGGCCAGCAACACGATGGTGCCGCCTGCGCGCCGACGGAGCTTGCGTCGGGCCTTGGCGCGGCGGCCGGCGTCGCGTGCAGAGGAGCGTCGGGCCGAGGCATCGGGTCCGACCTCGGTGCCGCTATCCGACGGACGCGGTGGAGATGAACTCATCTGTGACTCTCTACTAAGCGGGACGGACTGTTGTTAGATCGAGCTGCGCTCGGTCGTGGTGGAACGGGCCGGCGTCATCGGATGAAGTAGATCGTGACGAACAGCCCGATCCACACGATGTCGACGAAATGCCAGTAGTAGGAGACGACGATCGCGGCGGTTGCCTGCGCCGGCGTGAACTTCGACAGCTTGGTCCGGATGAGCAGATACACGAACGCGATCAGACCGCCGATCACGTGGAGGCCGTGGAACCCGGTCGTCATGTAGAAGACCGAGCCGTACGCATCCGACGCGAGGGTCGTGCCGTGGCCGACCAGCACGGTGTACTCGTACGCCTGCCCGATCACGAAGATCGTTCCCATGATGAGGGTGATGACGTACCAGCGGCGGAGGCCGAAGACGTCACCGCGCTCGGCGGCGAAGACACCCATCTGGCACGTCACCGACGACAGGATGAGAATCGTCGTCACCGGGATGGCGAGGGCGAGATTCAGCTCGGTCGGTGGCGGCGGCCAGCCGACGGCGGAGTTGGCACGGGCGACGAAATACATCGCGAAGAGGCCAGCGAAGAACATGAGCTCACTGGACAGCCACACGATCGTGCCGACGCTGACCATGTTGGGCCGGTTCAGCGAGTGCACGCGCGAGGTGATGGCTGTTCCTGAGGTACCTACAGCGCTTGTCACAAGTGAAGTATGACGGTTCGTAGTAAGCCGTGGCCACCCGGGTCGGAAATTGCCCCCGACTATTTCTCTCGTCGCAGGTCCGGGCCCGAATCGGGTGACCCTCGGCGTGTCCGGGAAGGGTGTGGCGGACGCCCGGCTCGCTACCGTGTGTTCATGTCCAGTTCGGCGCCGCCCGGCCCCCGTGATCTCAACGGCCGAGTCGTCGAGCAGGGTCGCCTGGCGCGGCTCCGCTCACGGCTGCGCCCGCGTGCCGGCGCCGGTCCGCTGACGCTGCATGAGCGGGTGGAGGTGGTGGCCCGTTCCGACGACGATGCCATCGCGAGTTCGGTGGCGCTCGACGCGTCGTCGTGGCGAGCCGCGGACGAGGTGATCCTCCGGCATGTCGTCGAGGTGCCCCCCGACCGGCGGGCCGCCGCGGCCGCGGTGGCCGCGCTCGACGGTTACGAGTCCGTCGACGACGAACGCTGGGGGCCGAGGCCGGCGCCGCGCGACGATCGGCTCGTGGTCCTGGTCCTGGCGCGGGTCCAGCTGCTCGACGCGATGCATCTGTCGCAGGAACGGTCCCGGATGGCGAGCCTCAGTTCGCGGCACGGCGGATTCGCACGCGAGTGGGCCGTCCTCCAGCGTCCGCCGCTCTGAACACGAATATGCTGACTCCCCGTGAGCACCGCACAGTCTGACTTCAGCTGGCCGCAGATCCTCGGCAAGATCATCGATCGCCTCGACCTCAGCGCCGACGAGGCGGCGTGGGCGATGAACGAGATCATGACCGACAGTGCGACCGGAGCCCAGATCGCCGCGTTCGGCGTCGGCGTGAAGATGAAGGGTGCCGCACCGGCGGAGCTCCTCGGGTTGTCCCGCGCGATGCTCGACCACGCGACGCTCGTGGACGTCACTCGCCCGGCCGTCGACGTCGTGGGGACCGGCGGCGACCGGTCGCACACGGTGAACATCTCCACGATGACGTCGATCGTGATCGCCGCGTCGGGCGTCGCGGTGGTCAAGCACGGCAACCGTGCGGCGTCGTCGAAGAGCGGCGGTGCCGACGTGCTGGAGGCGCTCGGTGTCGACATCTCCCTCGATGCCGCCGCAGTCGCGCAGTGCGTGTCGGAACTCGGGATCGGCTTCTGCTTCGCGCCGGTGTTCCATCCGGCCTTCCGCTTCACCGGTCCGCCGCGCAAGGAGATCGGCATCCCGACGGTCTTCAACGTGCTGGGGCCGCTGACCAACCCGGCGACACCCAGCCGGGGGCTGATCGGCTGCGCCTTCGCGGACCTCGCGCCGGTTCTGGCGCGGGCCTTCGCCGAGCGCGGCGGCTCCGCGCTGGTGGTCCGCGGCGACGACGGTCTCGACGAACTGACGACCACCACCACGTCGACGGTCTGGCAGGTCGTCGCCGGGCAGGTGAACGAACTCACCGTCGACCCGACGGAGCTGGGGATCGCGCGCGTGGAACTCTCCGCCCTGCAGGGGGGAGACGCGACGGTCAACGCCGCGATCGCCCGTGAGTTGCTGGCCGGGACCACGGGCCCGGTCCGGGACGCGGTGCTGCTGAACTCGGCCGGGGCCATCGTCGCGTTCGAGCAGGAGGCGCCGATGAGCTCGGCGGAACTGACCGATGCCCTCGGCGCCGCGAAGGAGCGGGCGGCCGATGCGATCGACAACGGTGCCGCCGCCGACCTGCTGCAGCGGTGGGCCGAGCTCAGCGGCCGGCTCGCCGCGCCCGCCTGACGGTCACGCTGCCCCGAAATCCTTGTGGGGCGCAGTGTTCGGCGGGTCAGTTCTCGCCGATGGAGAAACCACCCTCGACGTCGGAGCTGGAGTAACTGCGGAACGCGATGTGTGTCGCGCTCTTGAGAACCCCGGGTAGCCGGTTGATCTGGCCGGTGACGACCGTCGCGATCTGTTCGTGGTCACGGACCCGGATCTTCGCGATCAGATCGACGTCGCCCGCACAGGAGTACACCTCTTCGACCCCGGGGATGTCGGCGACGGCCTGGGCGGTCTCCGGGATCCGGTGGATGTCGGCCTGGATGAGGACGATGGCGGTGATCATGTCGCCAGCCTAGTGGTGCGTGGCCCTCAGCTCGCCTGCCGTGTGCGAGAGTCGGCGACGGGTCTGGCCGCACGTGCGTCGTGCGCCGACTGCGACCACCCGAGCCGGCGTTCGGCGGAGCCGGCGGGCAGGGCGACCGGCTCACTCGTCGACACGATGCGCGCGCCCGGTTCGGTCATCCAGCGGTACACGAGGCCGACCTCCTCGGCCGGCGCGCCCCGCAGCGGACCGGGGCCCGGTAACACGGTCTCCGCGGCCGCGACGAGCGCGTCGACGACGGGCATGGGCGAGACTCCGCGTCGAGCGCGCCCGGCGGCGGCGAGCCGTCCGTACCGGATGACCGCGAACTGCCAGCCGCGTTCACCGTCGGGCCGGGCGACCACGATCTCGGCGATCGCGCACAGCGCGGCCAGTCGCTGGCAGCGGGCGAGGGCGTCGATCGTGAGCGCGAGACGGTCCCGATGCCGCGCCGCGGTCTCGAACATGTGGGCCTGGGCAAGGTCGGTGAGGCGCGCGGTGAGGCCGTCGAGGAGCTCGTCGGCCTCACCTCGCATGAGCCGGCGGGCCGCGGTGACCCGGGGAGAGTAGTCCGGCACCGTCTGCGGCTGCGCCGTGGCCGCCCGGCAGGACCCCGGCCGCCGCCTCCCATCGGCCTCGGGACACCAGTGGTAACCCGTCGCGCCGAGCCGTGTCGTGCACGTGCGCAGACCGGCGGCCGCCGAGATCACGTCGGCGACCGTCGCCGCGTTGTTGCGGTTGCCCACCGGGCCGATCGACTCGTCGGTGGGTGTTCGGCTGACCTTGAGCCGGGGGAAGCGTTCCTCGGTCAGGGTCACCCACCAACCCTTGTGCGGCTGGGTCGATCGTCGGTTGTACGCCGGTGCGTGCGCGCCGAGGAGCCGGAGTTCGCGGACGGCGGCCTCCAGGGCGTGGGAACACTCCACGACGTCGACCCGTTGGGCGAGGAGCACCATCTCCGCGATGCGGCGGCGCGGGTCGTTGCCACTGAAGTACGACCGGACCCGGCGGCGGAGGTCCACCGCGGTGCCCACGTAGAGGACCTCGTTCGACGGGCCGCGGAACAGGTACACCCCGGGACGGGCCGGGACATGGTCGGCGAGTGCGCGTTTGGCGCGCAGGCGCGGGTCGGTCTTCGGGAGATACGACGTCAGGTCGCCGACTGTCGCGATGCCCTGATTGCCGACGCGCTCGAGGAGCCGGTGGAAGACCTCCACCGTGGCGCGCGCATCGTCGAGCGCCCGGTGGGTGGGCCGCACGGAGACGTCGAACAGGTCGGCGAGCGCGCTGAGCTTGACCGTCGGCGCCTCGTCACGGCTGAGGATGCGCCGGGCCATGGTCACCGTGCACAGGCTGAGGCTGAACGTCCACGGCAGGTGGAGCCGGATCGCGTTCTGCCGGAGGAAACCCATGTCGAAACGAGCGTTGTGGGCCACCAGGATCGAGCCGCGGGCGAACTCGAAGAACGACGGCAGCACCGACTCGATCCGGGGGGCGTCGGTCAGCATCGCGGTGGTGATGCCGGTGAGGGTCACGATCTGCGGGGGGATCGGCCGGCCGGGGTCGACCAGCGTGGCGAACTCGCCGACCACCTCGCCGCCGCGGATCTTGACCGCGCCGATCTCGGTGATCCGGTCGCGGACCGGGTCTGACCCGGTGGTCTCGAGGTCGACGACGACGAGGGTCGTCTCGAAGAGCGACCGGTCGCTGAACTCGTTCGACGTCTCACCCGTGGCCCCCTGGTCGGCGGCCTCCAGGTCGGCGAAGGTGAGCTGCCCCGCGGGCGAGCCGTCCACGCTGGTCTGCGTCACCCGGCGAACACTAGTTCGATCCACCGACATCGCGACCGCGACGCTCCGACATCGTGTCGTGTGACCCGTGTGACTGCTGTGTCGATCGCTGTTCGACGGACTTGTCGGTGGGCGCCCCTAGTCTCCACCTGGACGTGAGAAATGCGGTCTTCTCACGGTCACACCGACCCGTAACGGGGCCGACGCGGCCCGCCCTCGCCAGATGAGATGGAGATCACATTATGTACGTCGATTGTGCGCGCTGCCCGGCTCGTCCCGTCGCTTGCGACGGGTGCATGATGACAGTGCTGTTTGGTGGTCCGAGCTGGGACGATATGCCGCACGAAGGTGGAGTTTCGGTAACGGCGGCCACCTCGGACGCGGATGCCGAACTGGACCTCGCCATCGACGTTCTGCAGGCTGCTGCAATGGTGACCAGCGCCGCTGCACGATCTGCAAGATCCGCCAAAACCGCAGTTCAGGTGCCGGATCGACGCGCCTCTGTGACCGTCCTCAGGGCAGGCTGAGAAGCGGCCGAGGTTTGGCTGTCTGTCGCCTGGTGGACAGAGCGCATCCGATTTCGTAACCTTTCTGAGACCTTTGCGGAGCGTCCCGCTTCAACAGAAGTGGTCCGCAGTAGTCACCGCTCAATCGCCCTCGCGGGCGAACCGGGGAACCACAACCTTCGGACGGGCTCGTCGGAGCGCATCACCACTGATGCGACTCGGTCGAAGCCGATCCGAATCGGGGTGAATCGCGTTGCCACGCATGAGTGTCCAGTGGATACCTCATGCGCGAAAAACGTGTAGGGCCACTCTTCCGGCCCGAACCCGACAGCTAACTCGGTCGGCGGTAGAGGAAGATCTGAAGGAGAACTCGCTTCGTGGCCAAACATCGTTTGGAACAGCCCAATCGTGGCAGCACGGTCGCCAAGAAGGCGGTGATCGCTGGATCGATCACACTCGGTTCGCTCGCCGCAGCCGCCGGCCCTGCTCTCGCCGCCCCGGTCCACACCCCGCTGGGCACTTTCGAGATCCCGGCCCTGCCCGGCGCGAAGGCCCCGGAGGCCAAGCCCGCGCCTGAGGCCACGCCGGTGAAGAAGTCGCCCGCCGCCACGGTCGAGATCCCCAACCTGGGGCAGTTCACCGTGCCGGGTATCGCGCCGGAGCAGATCCCGCAGCAGTTCCGCCCGCAGGGTGGCGGCGCGCCCCTGGGCCAGCCGCAGCTGACCGCCGGTCAGAAGGCGGTGAAGGCCGCCGAGAGCAAGATCGGTGCGCCGTACTCCTACGGCTCCGCCGGCCCCAACGCATTCGACTGCTCGGGCCTCGTCTACTGGTCCTACAAGCAGGCCGGCAAGAACATCCCGCGCGACAGCTACGGCCAGCTCGGCGGCGGACGCGCGGTGTCGTACTCCGAGGCCAAGCCCGGCGACGTCATGATCTTCAACGGTGGCGGCCACGCCGGCATCTACGTCGGCAACGGTCAGTTCGTCCACTCGTCCAACTACGGCACGCCGGTCAAGCGCGACGCCGTCAAGGAGTGGACCCTGACGGGCATCCGTCGGTACTGACGACAACTGAACACGAACAGACTGAGCACGAAGGTCTCTGGACGGGCGGATCGCGTGGATTGCGATCCGCCCGAACCAGTCCCGGGGGCCGGTCGGCCGCCTAGGGTGGTCGACGGGACGCGGGGTACGGGTGCAGGGGCCCGGGATGCTCAGGGATCGACGAGCACACACGAGGGAGTGAGTAGACCGTGCTGATCGGGGAGGGGCGTGGTCGCGCGACGCGGCCGAGGATGCGTTCGGGTCCGCTGATGGTGGCGCTCTGTGTCCTGTCGGCGTTCGCCGTTCTGGCACCGACCGTCGCCGGCGGGGTCGGGGACGCCCGTGCGGTGCCCGCGCGCTCGGCCGATCAGCTGCTCGACCGCTACAAGCAACTGGGCATCGACGCGGAGAAGACCACCGAGGCGATGCACAACGCCAAGATCGAGTACGACAAGCAGCGCGGCATCGTGGCGGCGGCCAAAAAAGCCGCGGCCGAGGCGCAGCAGACGCTGGACACCAGCCGCGCCCAGCTCGCCGTGCACCAGAACCGAGTCGACGCGATCGTCCGCGCCAGCTATCAGGGCGCGCGGGTCAGCGGGCTGTACGCCGTGATGGTCAGCGACTCCCCGCAGGCGCTCCTGGACCAGATGTCGGGTCTCGACATGATCTCGCGTCAGGCGTCGGTGGACCTGACCGCGATCAAGAAGGTACGGGCCAGGACCGCCATCGCGAAGAAGGATGCCGAGCGCACGGCGGTGGCCGCCTCCGAGGCGGTCTCCCGCGCCGAACGGGTCCGTGGTGACCTCCAGACGAAGCAAGCCGACCTGCAGCTCCAGGCGATCCAGATCCGGTCGATCTACAAGTCGATGACCGGCAAGCAGTTGGCGGCTCTGCGCGGTCCGACCTTCGACTTCGATCCGCGACTGGTGCCCAAGGGCACCGCCGCCGGACTGATCGCCACCCACGCCGCGCTCACCCGGATCGGTGACCCCTACGTGTGGGGCGCCACCGGACCGAATTCGTTCGACTGCTCGGGACTCATGGTGTGGGCGTTCCGGCAGGCCGGCAAGACGATCCCGCGATCGAGTCAGGCGCAGATGGCCGGCGGTCAGCCGGTCGAGAAGAACGATCTCAAGCCCGGTGACCTGGTCATCTACTATCCCGATGCCCATCACGTCGGTATGTACGTCGGTGACGGCTATGTCATCCACGCCTCGACCTTCGGCGTTCCGGTCAAGGTCGAGCCGCTCGACGAGGCCGGACCGTACAACTCTGCCCGCCGGTTCTAGTCCCACCGGTGACCTCACCGCGCGGGCGCGCCGGCCTCGTCTCGGCCGTGGTCGTTCCGGTCATCGCAGTTGCCACCGCGTGCGGCACGGTCGACGTGCCCGACGGGCCCGGCTCGTCCGCAGCGCCCGTGTCGTCGAGCCCCGCGGTCAACGTCTACGAGCGTGATCGAGCGGCGGGCGTGACGCGATTGCTCGACGCGCTCACCGAAGCGGTGCGTTCCGGGGATGTGCGGGCGATCGGCACCCTCGTCGACACCGCTGCCACCCCGGCGTTCAAGGACAGATTCGTCACGGCCGCCGCGGGTTTCGCGCCCAGCCGGTTCACGCCGCGGAACGGTCGCAGCGGCACCCTGCGGCTCGCACGGTTCGGTTATCAGCTTGCGCCCACCGAAGAGGCGGAGGTGCTCGTACCCGGTGAGTTGCAGGAGCTCCTCGATGCCGGGGGGAGTTCGGACTCGTGGGTCGCTCCGGTGGAGTTGCGCTATGCGCTCGGCGGCGAGGGGGTCCCGGGAGTCGACGAGGCCGAGGTGGTCGTCGGCACCCAGTTCGTGGTCGCCCGCTACGGCGAGGCCTGGCGCCTCGTCGGAGACGCCACGGCCCTGGGAGGAGAACCCGCACCCACTCAGATGTGGGAGCTGCCCGGACTCCAGGTGGCCGACACCGCCACCGCAGGCGGCACGTCGGTGGTCGCCTCGTATCCCCGAACGTCTTCGACGGTGGCGACGCTGCAGCGGGAGCTGCCCGGGGCGGTGGATGCCGTCAGTGACTTCTGGGGCGACGACTGGGATCGCCGCGCCGTCGTGGTCGCCACGGCGACCGACGACGAGTTCGCCGCACTCGTACCCGAGGGCCGAGCGGCGACCGGGACCGCGGCGGCCGCGACCGTGTTCAGCAGCCTCGACCTGGTCCAGCGCACCGCGACCGGACAGCGCATCATCCTGACCCCGGCGGCCCGGGAACTCGCCGCACCGACGCTCGCGGTGGTTCTCCGGCACGAGTTGACCCATGTCGCGGCCCGCGTTCACACCGCGCTCGACGCGCCGCTCTGGATCACCGAGGGCGTGGCCGAATACGTCGGGCGCAAAGGGACTCACACGAGGATCGCGGATGCCGCACCCGACCTGATCGCGTCCGTGCGTGCCGGTCGAGTTCCGACCGGGCCACCCGCCGACACCGACTTCGCGATGGACGGTCAGACTTCACAGGTGGCTTATCAGAGTGCGTGGTCGCTGGCCGCCTACGTCGCCGATCGATTCGACGAGGCGCGGCTGAAGAAGATGTACATGGGGGTCGCGGCGTCGGCCCTGCCCGCGGCGCAGGACACGGCGATCGCCTCGAGTGTCGGGCTGACGCGTGCCGAACTGGTCGCGGGGTGGCAGCGGTGGCTCGAAGTGCAGGCCCGTTGATGTCTCGAACGTTGTTGCTCACCAATGACTTTCCGCCCCGTCCGGGCGGGATCCAGTCCTACCTGCAGAATCTGGTGGACCTGCTGCCGCCGGAGGACGTGGTCGTCTACGCGCCGCGCTGGCGTGGTGACTCGCACGAGAAGTTCGACGCGGCCGCCCCGTATCGGGTGTACCGGCACCCGACGACGCTCATGCTCCCCACCCCGTTCGTGGCGCGGCGTGCCGCGGAGATCGTGCGCCGCGAACAGATCTCGACGGTGTGGTTCGGCGCGGCCGCACCGCTGGCCGTGCTGGCGCCGGCGATGCGTCGCGCGGGCGCCCAGCGGATCATCGCCAGCACGCACGGTCACGAGGTCGGGTGGTCGATGCTGCCGGGCGCGCGGCAGGTGCTCGGGCACATCGGCCGCCACACCGATGTGATCACCTTCGTCAGCCGATACACCCGCGGCCGGTTCGCGTCGGCCTTCGGCGCCCGCGCGGCCCTGGAACACCTGCCCCCCGGCGTCGACACCGAGCGGTTCGCCCCGGATCCGGTGCTGCGACAGCGATTTCGCGAACATCTCGACCTAGGGGAGCGTCCGACGATCCTCTGCCTGTCGCGGCTGGTGCCCCGTAAGGGCCAGGATGTGTTGATCCGCGCCCTGCCGCTGATCCGACGCACCATCCCCGACGCGACGCTGGTCATCGTCGGCGGTGGTCCCTACGGGAAGACCCTGCGCGACCTCGCGGCCGACACGGGCGTGGCCGACCATGTGATCTTCACCGGCTCGGTGCCCGCCGACGACCTCGCGGCGTACCACAACATCGCGGACGTCTTCGCGATGCCGTCCCGGACGAGGGGACGCGGGCTGGACGTCGAAGGCCTGGGGATCGTCTACCTGGAGGCATCGGCGTCGGGCGTGCCCGTGGTCGCCGGGTTGTCCGGTGGGGCGCCGGAGACCATCGAGGAAGGGGTCACCGGCACGGCCGTCGACGGGACCGATGTCGACGCGGTCGCCCTGGCGATCCTGGCGATCCTCGGTGATCGCGCGGCCGCGGCCGAGATGGGCCGGGCCGGACGGCGTTACGTCGTCGAGAACTGGCAGTGGAGCCAGATGGCGGCCCGCCTGCGCCAGTTGCTCTGAGGAGCAACCGGCGCCGGCGGGGAGCTCACCGCTGGTAGATCGCCTCGATGTCGCCGGCGAACTTCTCCACGACGACGTTGCGCTTGACCTTGAGGGTCGGCGTCATCTCGCCGGTTTCCTCGGTGAAGTCGGTCGGCAGGATGCGGAACTTCTTGATGGCCTCTGAATGCGACACCGTCTTGTTGGCGAGGTCGACGGCCGACTGGACCTCGGCGCGCAGGTCGGCGTCGTCGGCGAGGTCCGCGACCGTCGCGGTTGCCGGCTTGCCGGTGCGCTCTTTCCACGCCGGAAACGCCTCCGGATCGATCGTGATCAGGGCGGCCACAAACGGTTTCGCGTCGCCGACGACGGTGGCCTGCGAGATCAGGGCGTTGGCGCGGATGACGTCCTCGAGTCCGGCGGGGGAGACGTTCTTGCCGCCGGCGGTCACGATCAGTTCCTTCTTGCGGCCGGTGATGGTGATGAACCCATCGGCATCCACGGTGCCGAGGTCGCCGGTATGGAACCAGCCGTCGATCACGGCCGATGCGGTGGCCTCCGGGTTCTGCCAGTACTCGGTGAAGACGACACCGCCGTGCAGCAGCACCTCTCCGTCATCGCCGATCCGAACAGCATTGCCCGACAACGGCTTCCCGACACTGCCGATCTTCGACGCCGACGGGGTGTTCACGCTGAAGGCCGCCGTGGTCTCGGTCAGGCCGTACCCCTCGTAGACGGGCACACCGACGCCGGAGAAGAAGTGACCCAGGCGGGCGCCGAGCGGCGCGCCACCGGAGATCGCCATCTGGCACTCGCCACCGAGGGCGGCCCGGAGCTTCTTGTAGACGAGCGCGTCGAAGACGCCGTGCTTGACCTTCAGCGCGAGACCGACCTGCCCCTTCTCCGTCGCCTGCGAGTAGGCGATCGCGGTCTCGGACGCGGCGTCGAAGATCTTTCCCTTGCCGCCGTCGTGGGCCTTCTGCCGGGCGGTGTTGTACACCTTCTCGAACACGCGCGGCACGGACAGGATGAGCGACGGTTTGAAGACGGCGAACTCGTCCACCAGGTTCGGGATGTCGCTCGTGTGTCCCACCTCGATGCCGGCCTCGATGGCGACGAGCGTGATGGCCCGGGCGAGCACGTGGGCGAGGGGAAGGAACATCAGCAGACGCTTCTCGTCGCGGGCGATGACCTGATCGAGGAGGTCGCCGGCGAGGACCGCCCGCACCTCCGACAGCATGTTGGCGTGGGTGAGTTCGCAGCCCTTGGGCCGTCCGGTGGTCCCCGAGGTGTAGATCAGCGTCGCCGGGTCGGCGGCCCTGACGGTGGCCCGGCGGGCCGCGACCTCGTCGTCGTGGACGTCGGCACCGGCGGCGACGAGCTCGCCGACGGCACCCGGCCCGTCGGTGCGGTCGATCTGGAAGACGGTCACCGGCGTGGTCAGGGAGTCGATGGACTCGAACTCGGCGCGATGTCCGTCGTCCTCCAGGACGATCGCGACCGCACCGGAATCCTGCATGATCCATTCGATCTGGCCGGCGGAGGACGAATCGTAGATGGGCACGGTGATCGCGCCCGCGGACCAGATCGCGAAGTCGAAGAGATTCCACTCGAGGCGGGTGCGCGACAGCAGCGCCACCCGGTCCCCGGGGTTGACGCCGGAGGCGATCAGGCCCTTGGTGATGGCGGAGATGCGGGAGGCGGCCTCGGCGGCGGTGACCGGCTCCCACCGGTCGCCCTGCTTGTGGCGGAACACGATGTGCTGCGGTGATCGCTGCGCCAGGCCGAAGATGATGTTCGTGCAGTTCTCGTCGTCGCCGATCGAGAACTTCGCGGGCACGCTGTACTCGCCCATCGTGGTTACCCTTCAGTAGACATCAGTCACCGAATCGTATCCCCGACACGGAATCGGACTCATCGCGACGTCGGTTTCGGGTGCACTACCCTGCGCCGACACGAGTATGTGAAGCTAGTGGGCGTGACGAGCATCCAGGTGGCCGACGAGGTCTTCGTCGCCGCGGCGCCGCCGTTGGCGACCGCCGTGATCGGCGACCCCGCCAACTGGCGCCGGTGGTGGCCGGACCTGCGTCTGGCGGTCACCGAGGACCGGGGCGAGCAGGGCGTGCGCTGGCAGGTCGCGGGTCCGGTGTCGGGGACGATGGAGATCTGGAACGAGGCGGTCCTCGACGGCTTCGTGCTCCACTACTTCCTCCACGCCGAACCCACCGGTCCGCTGCCCGACGACCCCCGCACCCGCGCCGACGTGCTGGCCGAGGAGAACAAGCTGCGCCGCGTGACGGGCAAAGAGGTCTCCTTCGAGGTCAAACGACTGCTGGAGAAGGGCCGCGTCGTCGGTGGTCCCGCCGCCGGTCTTGAGTCGGCCGGGATGCGGTGATGGCCGACCACACCGAACGCGACATCGTCATCGGCGCCGACGCCGACGCCATCCTCGCCGTCATCGCCGACTTCGAGCACTACCCGGAGTGGGTGACCGCCGCCCGCGAGGTCGAGGTGCTGCGCACGGATGAAGCCGGCCGCGCCCTCGAGGTCAGGTTCGTGCTCGACGCCGGTGTCCTCCAGGACACGTATGTGCTTGCCTACGAATGGGATCGGAACGCCCCCGCGGTGTCGTGGCGCCTGGTGTCGAGCGATCTGCAGAAGGATCAGCGCGGACGATACGTGCTGACCCAACAGGTCACGGGATCGACGAAGGTGACCTACGAACTCATGGTCGACCTGCAGGTGCCCATGATCGGCCAGCTGAAGCGGCGAGCCGAGAAGGCGATCACCGATGCCGCGCTGAACGACCTCAAGAAGAGGGTCGAAGGCTGATCGATCTCACACCCATCCACATCGTGCTCGGGCCGGGGGGTTCCGGTGTCTCCGCGGTCGCGGCCGCCGGTGCGACCCAGCGTCCCGGCACCTCCCGGTCGGCCCGGGCCGTGCCCCGGTCGGGCCTGTCGGCAGCCGAATCCGACACGCTCCTCATCACCGTCGACCGCTGGTCGCCGGTTCCCGACTGGGCACGGGTGTACCGCCGGCCCGGCGAGCCCGTCGCGGTGTCCAAATACCTGCACCTGTTGACCCTGGACCGACTGGACCTCACCGAACGCACATGGTCGGCGTTCGTCGAGGTGCTCGAGCACACCGTGAGCCGCAGCAAGACGGTCCTGCCCGGCGTCGGCACCCTGGCCGGGATCGACGCCGCCGAGCTCACCTCGTTGCCCGGGATCGACGACTTCCTGCTCCTGCGCCGTATCCGGGACGAGGCGATCAGCGGCCGGTGGCAGCGGATCGTCGTCGACTGTTCCGGGTGTGGTGACCCACTCCAGTTCCTCCGTGGCGGAGCAGTTCTCAGCCAGGCCCTCAACCGGTTCTGGCCGCGTCACCGACGCCTCGCGATCGCTTCCGAGCGTCCGATGGTCGCGCAATTGACGGCCGCGGTCGACGCCATCGACCGGGACTGCCTCGACATCGCCGAACTGTTCGCCGATCCGCATGCGGTGGCGGTGCACCTCGTTCTCGCCGCCGACGACCGGAGCCGACGACTCACCGGCCACCATCTCGCCGCCGCCGACCTCATGGGCCTGCCGCTGGCCTCGGTCCAGGTCAACGCGGGCGTCGGCGCCGAACCGGCGGCCGAGGTCGCGGACATGGTGCGGGCCGAACTCGCCGGTTCCGACGGTTCGCGTTCCGTCGTCGTCGAGGTGGTCGAGAAATCGCCCGGTGCGATCGATCGCATGGCGCGGCTCCGCAAGCTCTCGGTCTCGTTGCCGGCACCGCACGGCGTCCCCCGGGGTTCGGCCGCGGCCGAGGTCGAGGCGGGCCAGGGGCGCGTGAGCGGCAAGCCGGCCGGTCCGGTGTACCGGTTGTCGTGGCCGCAGCGCCTACCGGAACCGGATTCGCTGGCGCTCGGGCGCAGCGGAGACGACCTCCTGGTGACGATCGCGGGATTCCGCCATCCGGTGCGGCTGCCGTCGGTGCTACGGCGCTGCACGGTCGTCGGCGCCGACTGGGACGGCACGACCCTGGGCATCGGCTTCGTCCCCGATCCGGCGGTGTGGCCCCGGCCGCAGAACTGAACCGGTTCCTCGGCCCGCTACGTCGGCGCCGCGCAGTTCCCGACGGCCAGGTGGGACGGCGATGGTGGAATGATCCCGCCCGGGCGGGGTACGTTCGCCAGACCGCACTGTTCGAGACGGCAGGGTACGGTGCCGATGACCCCGACGACAGACACGCGGGTGGGTGTTCGCGCGGGGCCGGGAGAAGGGGAGAGTTGGCGATGGGCACGGACGACGAGACGTTCCGGCAGGCCGGTGACGGGTCCGCGGACGGGCGTCGCGACGGACCCGCCGATCCGGTGCGCGACCTGCTGCTCGGACTGGCCGCCCAGATCGACCACCTGGCCGCGCTCTTCGCGCCGGCTCCGCAGTCGGCCACCGCCGGTGGTGCGAATGCAACGGGGACGCGCCCCGGTTTCGCCGCTTTCGCCGACGGTGGTCCGCTCGGACATGCGCTCTCCGGGGCGTCGGGGGAGATCACCTCGTTGCTCGCCGAGATCGGCGATCTGGTCGCCCGGCTGATCGCCGCGGTCATCGCCGTACTCGAGGCCATCGCCGAGGCGCTGCGTTCGTCGCCGACCTCATCGGCGTCACCACGCCAGTACGAACCGATCGCGGTGCGATTCAACGGACCGGCCGCCGGGCGCGAGGCCGGCACACCGCGACGCGGTGATGCCTCACGGCGGGCCACGCCGCCCCCCGAACCCGGCCCCGGGCAGGAGAACTGATGGGCGACCTGACGATCGGCATCGACATCGGCGGCACCAGCGTGCGCGCCTCGGTGGTCGACGACCGGGGGACGATGCTCGACACCCTCCGCGCGCAGACCCCGCCGACCGCGGCCGCGCTCGAGCACTGCCTGGACCGGTTGGTCGGCGAACTGACCTCGCGCTGGGACGCGAAGGCCGTCGGGCTCGCGATCGCCGGCTTCCTGACCACCGACCGCAGCATCGTCCGGTTCGCGCCGCATCTGCCCTGGCGCGAGGCGCCGGTCGCCGAGGAGATGACCCGCCGCGTCGGGATCCCGGTCTTCGCCGAACACGACGCCAACGCCGCCGCGGTGGCCGAATGGCGGTTCGGCGCGGCGGCCCGTGGGCACAACACCGTCGTCCTGGCGATCGGGACCGGGATCGGCGCCGGGTTCGTGATCGACGGGGAGATCTACCGCGGAAGTTACGGCGTCGCACCGGAACTCGGACATCTGACGATCGTCCCCGACGGGCGCGCCTGTGCCTGTGGCAAACGCGGCTGCTGGGAGCGGTACTGCAGCGGCACCGCACTCGTGGACACCGTGGTCGAGTTGCTCGCCGACGGCGACTGGGGGCGCAGCCAACTCGCCGCCGATGTCGCCGCGGACCCCGGGTCGCTGACCGGCCGTCGGGTCGCCCGCGCGGCCGCCGACGGGGACGCCGTCGCGCTGGCCGCGTTCGCGCGGTTCGCGACGTCGCTCGGCCAGGGGCTCGCGATGATCGCCGACATCTTCGACCCCGACCTCATCGTCCTGGCCGGCGGCGTCGGCGCGGCGTCGGGGCTGTTCCTCGACGAGGCCCGGGAGCACTACGCCCGCCAGGTCACCGGTGCCGGACACCGTCAGCTCGCGCGTATCCGCGGTACCCAGCTCGGCGAGACCGCCGGCGTCGTGGGCGCGGCCGAGGTTGCGCGACAGGCGATCCGGACGGCCGCACGCCCTCTGGCCGACCCGCACCCCGAGACACGGCCGGTCTCCGGGCTCTGAGTGCTCCCGGCGAGACCCCGAGCGGTCCCGGCCGGACGGTAGAGTGCGACGCGGGTAAGGTCTTGGCGTCGGGACACTCCTCGGTTCCGCGGTCTCCGCGGCGCGGTTGTCCGGCGGTGGTCATCGGGTCGGTGTGCGCGGCGAGGAGATTCTCATGTGGTACTGGGCGTTCAAGTACATCTTTCTCGGTCCGATCCTGCGGGTCCTCGGCCGGCCGACGATCGAAGGACACGAGAACATCCCGACCGACGGCCCGGCGATCCTGGCGAGCAATCACCTCGCGGTGATGGACAGCTTCTTCCTGCCGCTGATGGTGGATCGCCGCATCTACTTCCTCGCCAAGAACGAGTACTTCACCGGTACGGGGCTCAAAGGTGGCTTCCAGCGCTGGTTCTTCACCGCGGTCGGTCAGATCCCCATCGACCGGTCGGGAGCCGAGGCCGCCGAGGGTGCGCTCACCGCGGCACGCCGCCAGCTCGACAAGGGCAAGCTGATGGGGATGTACCCCGAGGGCACCCGATCGCCCGACGGACGCCTCTACAAGGGAAAGACCGGTCTCGCCCGGCTGGCCATGGACACCGGGGTGCCGGTCATCCCCGTCGCGATGATCGACACCCACAAGTTCAACCCGCCGGGCAGCATCCTGCCGCGACCCACCCGGGTGTCGGTGCGTATCGGCAAGCCCCTGAACTTCTCGCGTTACGAGGGCATGGAGGGCAACCGCTACATCGAACGCGCGGTCACCGACGAGATCATGTACGAGCTGATGCAGCTCTCGGGTCAGCAGTACGTCGACGTCTACGCTGCGAGTCTCAAGAACCAGGCCCCGCCGGTCGAGCCCCCGGCGGCCGACGCCGCCGCTTGAGGAAGTCTCTGACCGCCCTCTGCTCCCTGAGGTGCGAGGAGCGCTAGCGACGAGCCACGAAGGGTTGGCGACGCATCTCACCAGGACCCTTCGTGACGCGCCCTCCGCAAGCTCCGGGCGCTCCTCAGGGAGCGGTGGTTGGTTGCGCCCTCCGCAAGCTCCGGGCGCTCCTCAGGGAGCGGTGGTTGGTTGCGCCCTCCGCAAGCTCCGGGCGCTCCTCAGGGAGCGGTGGTTGGTTGCGCCCTCCGCAAGCTCCGGGCGCTCCCAGGGAGCGGTGGTTGGTTGCGCCCTCCGGGCACTCCTCGGGGAGCACCCGCCGCAGTCGGTCAGCCGGCGTCGCCGACCCGGGTGCCGTCCAGGACGGCGCACAGCTCCGGAATCCAGTCGCGATCTGCCGGGACGATCTCGGCTGCGTCGAGGTGTCGTAGCTCGTCGGCGGAGAACCAGCGCACGGCGAGGTGCTCGAGCGCGGTCGGAGTCCCCGAACGCAACCGCGCAACGTAGGCGTGCAGGGTCAGGCCACCGGGCAGCGCGACCGGGGAGCCGACGCCCTCGCCGGCTTCGACCTCGGCTCCGAGCTCCTCGCGGATCTCCCGAACCAGCGCCGCCGCATGGGTTTCCCCCGACTCGACACGACCGCCGGGCAGTTCCCACAGACCGGCGAGTTCGGCGGGACGGGACCGCTGCGCCAGCAGCAGCCGGCCGTCGGCGACGATCGCCGCGGCGACGACGTCGCGCGGTCGGGTGTCGCGGGGTTCGTCGCGCGCGGCGCGCGTCGCGATCATCCAGGCGAAGGTGACGAAGGTGGCCGCCGGCCACGCGGCCCCGAAGATCGCCTCGAGTGCCGCCGGGGGATGGGGACCGTACTCGATCGTGACCCGGAGCAACCACGGAATCCCGAGGCCCGCGACCACGATCCACATCGCGAGGACCGCCCGCGCGCCCCGGCGCCGCGAACCGGTGCCGTGCACGAGCCAGATTCCCAGCGAGATGATCCACACCCAGTGATGGACCCACGAGATCGGCGACACCAGGAGTCCGAAGAGCTGGACCACCAGCAGGATGCCGAGCGCGTCGGACACCGCGCGGCCGGCGAACACCGCCACCACGACCGCGACCAGGACGCCGACCATCCAGATCCAGCCCGACCCCACGTCGAAGCCCACGAAGCGGGACAGGGTGCCGCGCAGGCTCTGATTGATCACCGCCTCGACGGGGCCGATGCGCTCGGCGTCGCCGAGTAGGGTCCCGTAGTAGGTGCGGGTGACGTCGGGGAAGAGCAGCAGGCAACCGAGGACGGTGAAGACGAAGGCGACCGCGGCGGCCAGGGCGCCCAGGGGTTTGCGGGCGGCGAGATACCAGAGCCCGGAGATCGCCGGGGTGAGCTTGACCCCGGCCATCAGACCGATGAGTGCGCCGCCGGCGAGCACCCCGCGGTCGCTGCGCGCCCAGGTGACCGCCAGCAGGGTGCCCAGCATCAGGAAGACGTTGATCTGGCCGTAGTCCAGGGTGACCCGGACCGGTTCGCACCAGATCGCGGGGGCGGTCCAGAGTGCGGCCACGGCGTAGACGTCGGTCGTCGACCCGCACAGGCGTAAGGCGAGGACGACGCAGGTGTACAGGGCTCCGAACGTCGCGAGCTGCCAGCCGATGGCCACCAGGTCCCATGGCACGAGAGACAACGGGTACAGCACGACGGCCGCGAACGGCGGATACGTGAAGGGCAGGGCGAAGTCGGTCTCACCGGCGTAGGTGAAGAGATAGAGCGACCCGTCGGCGAGACCCGCCGAACCGTCGCGGTAAACGTGCAGGTCCACGAAGTTCCTGCCGTTCACGGTCAGCGTGTCCCAGACGAGCCGCGCGATGATCGACGCCGCCAGGAGAGCGGTCGCCAGCACGGACCTGGAGCGCACGAAATACCAGGGTAGACAGGCGGAGGGCGGTATGGCGAAACGGTGCGCGGTGAGCGGGTCGGCACGAGGGTGTGTGAATACTTGACCCATGCGTTTCTTCTACGACTCGGAGTTCATCGAGGACGGCACCACCATCGAGCTGGTCTCGATCGGGGTCGTCGGTGAGGACGGCCGCGAGTTCTATGCGGTGTCGACCGATTTCGACCCCGGCCGGGCGGGGGACTGGGTGCGGGCCAACGTGCTGCCGAAACTGCCCTCGCCGTCGTCGTCCGCGTGGCGGGACCGTCGACGCATCCGGGAAGATCTCCTCGAGTTCCTCACCGCCGACGGCTCCGACATCGAGCTGTGGGCCTGGGTGGGCGCCTACGACCATGTCGTGCTGTGTCAGTTGTGGGGTCCCATGACCGCGCTGCCGCGCGAGATCCCGCGGTTCACCCGTGAGCTGCGTCAGCACTGGGAGGCCGCGGGCCGCCCGGCGCTGCCGCCCACGCCGTCGGACGCGCACGACGCGTTGAGCGACGCCCGGCACAACCTGCGCCGGTGGGAGGCGATCGAGAAGGCCCGCGTCTGACCCGCGGACGAATCCACGGCCACGTCTCCTCTACCCTGGACGGGTGGTGAACTGGACCGTAGACGTTCCGATCGACGACCTTCCCGAGCTCCCGCCGCTTCCGGGGGATCTCCAGACGCGTTTCGACGACGCGATCAGCCGCCCGGCGGTACAGCAGCCGAGCTGGCCGGCCGACGAGGCGCGCAAGATGCGGACCGTCCTCGAGTCGGTCCCGCCGATCTGTATGCCCGCCGAGGTCCAGACACTCGCCGCGCAGCTGGCCGACGTCGCCGAGGGGCGTGCGTTCCTCCTGCAGGGCGGTGACTGCGCGGAGACGTTCGCCGACAACACCGAACCGCACATCAAAGGCAACATCCGCACGCTGTTGCAGATGGCGGTCGTGCTCACCTACGGCGCCAGCATGCCGGTCGTCAAGGTCGCCCGGATCGCGGGCCAGTACGCCAAGCCGCGATCATCCGACACCGACGCCCTGGGGCTGCCCTCCTACCGCGGCGACATGGTCAACGGATTCGTGGCCGACGCGGCGGTGCGGGCACACGACCCGTCCCGGCTGGTGCGCGCCTACGCGAATGCCGCGGCCGCGATGAACCTGGTCCGCGCTCTCACCCAGGCCGAGGCGGATCTGAGCCGGGTGCACGACTGGAACCGCGAGTTCGTGCGCACGTCACCCGCCGGCGCACGCTACGAGGCCCTGGCGTCCGAGATCGATCGCGGCCTGCGGTTCATGGACGCCTGCGGCGTCACCGATTCGAACCTGAACTCCGCCTCCATCTTCGCCTCGCACGAAGCGCTCGTCCTCGACTACGAGCGCGCCATGCTGCGGCTGGCCGACGACCCCGAGGGTGCCGGCAAGGTCCTCTACGACCTCTCGGCGCACTTCCTGTGGATCGGGGAGAGGACCCGCCAGCTCGACGGCGCCCACATCGCGTTCGCGGAGCTCATCAGCAATCCGATCGGCGTCAAGATCGGGCCCACGACGACGCCCGAGCAGGCCGTCGAATACGTCGAGCGTCTCGATCCGCACAACGTGCCGGGGCGACTCACGCTCGTCGCGCGGATGGGCAACGGCAAGGTCCGCGACGTGCTGCCGGCCATCGTCGGTGCCGTCGAGGCGACCGGACACAAGGTCATCTGGCAGTGCGATCCGATGCACGGGAACACCCATGAGGCGTCGACCGGCTTCAAGACCCGGCACTTCGACCGCATCGTCGACGAGGTGCAGGGGTTCTTCGAGGTGCATCGCGCGCTGGGTAGTCATCCGGGCGGTGTCCACGTCGAGCTGACCGGCGAGGACGTCACCGAATGTCTCGGTGGCGCACAGGAGATCTCGGATCTCGACCTCGGGGGACGCTACGAGACGGCCTGCGATCCGCGGTTGAACACGCAGCAGTCGCTCGAGCTGGCGTTCCTCGTCGCGGAGATGCTGCGCGGCTGAGGGAGCGGGGCGTCAGCCGATCGCCAGGAACGTGCTGCCGACCCAGAATCCGAGGGCGCCGAGGCCGCCGACCAGCACCAGCACGACGACTATCCAGACCAGCGCGCCGAGCCGGCTGCCGCCGATGAGTTCGGGCTCGACGGCCACCGGCCGTGAGGTACGACGGGTCACCGGTCGCGGCGCGGAGCCGACGTCGTCGCGCTCGGCCGCAGGTTGCTCCACGGGTGTCGCTGTGTCCGCGGGCCGCGCCGGGCCGGGCACCGACTGGACCCGGGTGCCATGGCCGCCGGGATCGGGGCCCCGGTAGCGCGACACCGTCTGACGCTCGGCCGACCGGCGCGGAGCGGGCACCGTGAACGGCGGGAGGTCGAGTTCGTCGGCGACGGTGAGCAGGGCCCGTTGCATGTCGAAGCCGTCGGCATATCGATCGGCGGGGTTGCGTTCGGTCGCGCGCAGCACGATCTCGTCGAACTCCTCCGGCACCCCCGGGATCACGTCGCCCGGCGCCGGCACGTCGAAGCTGAGTCGCTGGTAGGCGAGGGCCAGGGGTGAGTCGCCCGAGAAAGGTGTTCTGCCCGTGAGGAGTTCGAACATCATCACACCCATGGAGTAGACATCGCTGCGAGCGTCGGCGTGGGTGGACTCGACCTGTTCGGGGGAGAGGTAGGCAGCGGTCCCGAGGATCACGCTGGCCGAGGTCACCCCGGCCTCGGCCACGGCTCGCACCAGTCCGAAGTCCGCGACCTTCACCTCGCCCTCGTCGGAGATGAGCACGTTCTCGGGTTTCACGTCCCGGTGCACCAGACCCGCGGCATGTGCGGTGCCGAGCCCGCCGAGTACCGGCGCGGCCACCGCGACGACGGCATGGGGTGGCATCGGGCCGCGTTCGCGCAACAGTTCGCGCAGGCTGCCCCCGTCGACCAGTTCCATCACCAGGAACGCGATGCCGTCGTCGATGCCCTGGTCGTACACCGCGACGAGCCCGGGATGTTTCAGGCCGGCGACCGCGCGTGCCTCGAACTCGAAGCGGCGCAAGAACTGTGGGTCTCCCGAGTACCGGGAGTCCATCACCTTCACCGCCACGTCGCGTCCCAGCCGCAGGTCGACGGCGAGGTAGACCGCCGACATGCCGCCGCGCGCGATGGGCGCGTCGATCCGGTACCGGTCCTCGAGGACGGTCCCGAGCATCGTGTCGACGGGGGAGTTCACGCTGCCGAATCTACCTGCAGCCCGGGCCGGTCGAGAGCATCGGCACGATGCCGACCGAGGGTGTCGCCGCCGGGGCGTTCGCGGGTCTCGTTCGTCATGTCGTCGCGACCCGACGGTTTCTCCCGCTCCCGACTACCGGCTACCCTTTCGACGTGGGTTCCCTACCGTTGTCGCCTGACACTCTGCCTTCCGACACCGAGTTCCTGTCGATCGACGATGTCGCCGACCGCCTCGGGGTGTCGACCAACCGGGTGCGGACACTCATCCGTGACCATCACCTGCTCGCGGTCTCCCACAACGGATACCCGGCGATTCCGGCGCTCTTCGTGGACGAGGGCGGCGTCGCGAAACACTTCTACGGGCTCGTGGCGGTCCTGATCGACGGCGGTTACACGCGCGACGAGGTGATGGAGTGGCTGTTCACCGAGCAGGAAGATCTCGGACTCCACCCGGCGGCAGCGCTGCACACGGATCTCGCCCGCGAGGTCATCCGCCGGGCGCAGGCCCAGGCTTTCTGAGCGACGCCCCGGCCCCGAACCCCCGGGGTCCGGACTCCCGGTGCTCGGCCTCGGCGCGCCCCGACTCCTCGACGCCCGTCTCCGCGAGGACATCCGACGCGAGAGTGCCCTCGCCGGCCGGGGTCGCGCCCCACGCCCACCTCCCGAACCGGCCCAGCCGCAACGGGTCCCGACGGGTCAGCGACCAGGCCGCGACGCCGGCCAGTGCGGCCGCCAGCGTCACCTCGACAGGTTTGTAGAAGACGATCGCGTCGTCGGGCTGGAACACGATGAGCAGGAACGTCGAGGCACCGACGACCGAGGCCCGCACCCACATCGGCAGGTCGAAGGCCACCGCGATCACCAGCACCCACGTGTAGTACCAGGGCAGCGTCGACGGCTCGAGCAGGAGTACAGCCAGCATCGCCCACGCCATCCCGGCGACCGCGTCCCGCACGTCGTGGCGGTGGCGCCACCAGAGCGCGACCAGCGTGACCGCGAGGACCACCGAACCGATTGCCCGCGTGACCTCCAGCACCGGTTGCAGATTGAGGGCGACGAACGGCGCCGCGACGAGGGTCACGACATGGGCGGCCAGGGTGGGAATCGTGAACCAGTTGATGATGACGTCGGCCCACCCCAGGCCGGTGAGCCAGCCGAGTCCCAAACCGATCACCAGGGTCCACAGGCCGAACACCGCGACCGCGATCCCGACGATGGATGCGAACACCGTCACCACGTCGCGGACGGTCACCGGTCGCCGGGAACGGATGTGCGACAACCAAATCCACAAGACGAACGGCAGTGCGATGCCGGCGGTGATCTTGATCGACACCGCGAGCGCCAGGACGGCTGTGCCCACCACGTGCCGGCCGTCGACCACCAGGACGATCCCGGTGACGAGGACGCCCATCATCAGCAGCTCAACGTGCGGTCCCGCCACGAGATGGATCAGGACCAGCGGGTTGAACAGCACCAGCCACAGTCCGGCTTGCGGGGAGGCCCCGAACCGCTCCGCCAATCGGGGTATCGCCCAGAGGGACAGGAAGAGTCCGGGCAGCAGCACCAGCCGGATGGCCAGCACGCCGAGGACGACCTGGTCGCCGGTGATCTCGGTGACGACGCGCAGCATGCCCATGAAGAAGGGGCCGTACGGTGCCGTCGTGGTCGCCCAGACCTGCGCCATGCTGTCGACGAGCGGACCGGGCAGGTGGGCGGGACCGTCGGCATACGGGTCGAAACCGGCGCCGAACACCGCGCCCTGGGCGAGATAGGCGTAGACGTCGCGCGAGTACACCGGCACCGCGACGAGCAGGGGAGCGGTCCACACGAGCACCCATCGGCTCAGCGTCCGCGTCGTCGGCGCGGTGTCGGTGGTGGAGGAGATGATCCGACGCCCCAGCCGGACCCACCCGAACACCATGAGGAACACGCCCAGCCAGAACAGCGTCCCGAAGACGTTCTTGCCGTGCCCGTACGTGATCCAGCTCAGACCCAGATCGGAGAGAAGAGCGGAGTTGCGCGGCGGGTCGCCGACCCCGAAGCTGCCGAGACAGACCAGCACGGACCCGATCGCGCCGAGGATCAGATCGCCCCGACCGGCCGTGGCGGCACCTGTCACGGAAGTGCTCACGCCTGACGGTGCGCGACGCGATGGGCGACCGCGATCAGCTCGGCACGGATGTCGTCGCCGATGTCGGCGGCGTCGAGCGCGGTCAACGCCGACCCCAACAGCTCGTCGATCGAGTTCTCCACCTCGGCCACCGCGCCGAGCTCGACCAACAGGTCTCGCGCGGAACCCAATTCGTCGCTGTCGAGCCGGCGGCCGAAGTAGGAGCGCAACCGCGCGCCGAGGGTCGGGTCGGCCGCATCGGCGCGTTGCAGCGCGATCGCGCGCAGGGCCGTGTGCTTGTCCGAGACCAGATCGTCCCCGGACGGTTTACCCGTGCGTTCGGGATCGCCGAAGACGCCGAGCAGATCGTCGCGGAGCTGGAAGGCGATGCCGAGGTCGTGCCCGATCGCACGCAGCGTCCGTACCAGCTGCTCGGACGCACCGGCGAGTCGCGCACCCAGCTCGAGCGGTCGCGCGACGGTGTAGGCGGCGGTCTTGAACTCCATCACCCGGTAGGCGGCCTCGGTCGAGTCGTCGCCGCCGGCCTCGTTCACGATGTCCAGGAACTGGCCGCCGAGCACCTCGGTCCGCATCGCCGCCCACGTCGCGCCCACCTCCGCGGGCAGCGGGTGGTCGCCGTCCCTGCCGGTTGAGCGGTCCCTGCCGGTTGAGCGGTCCCCGCCGGTTGAGCGGTCCCCGCCGGTTGAGCCTGTCGAAACCCCCGGCCGGTGACCGTGGACCAGGTCGTCCGCCCAGGCGAGCGCGAAGTCGCCGGCGAGGATCGCGGCCGCCGCCCCGTGGGCGCCGGAGTCCCCGGCCCACTCCGCGCTCGCGTGCCGTGACTCGAACTCCCGGTGCACGGTCGGGTACCCGCGCCGGGTGTCCGACCGGTCGATGATGTCGTCGTGGATCAGGGCGCAGGCCTGCACGAGTTCGAGTGCGGCGCAGACGCGCAGCGCGTCCCGCGGGCCGGGGGCGTCGTCCTCGGCTGCGGCCCCGACGGCACGGTCCGACGACGACGTCCCGCAGCGCCACCCGGCGAAGGCGAAGACCGGTCGGATGCGTTTGCCTCCTCGCAGCACGAACTCCCGGATCAGTTCGGCCGCCTCACCGACCACCGGTGCGATCGCGGCGGCGGCCGGGACCGCGTCGTCGAAGAAGGCGCGTAATTCGGCCTCGACGGCGCCCGGAACCGCATCGAGCGAGGTGGGCGTGGGGATCGTGGAGGTCACCCTGCCAGGCTATGCGACCTGCTCCGTACACTGTGCGGGTGACCCCAACCGCTCCCGCACCCTCGATCGTCGAACGCCTGTCCGCTCCGCACCGCGGCCCGGTCCCGTTCTCGGTCGAGTTCTTCCCGCCGCGTGACGCCGAGGCCGAGTCCCGGCTGTGGCGGGCGGTGCGCATCTTCGAGCGGTTGTCCCCGGCGTTCGTCTCGATGACCTACGGTGCCGGCGGTTCGACGCGGGATCGCACGGTGCGCATCACCGGTGAGCTCGCCGCACAGACCACGCTGCTGCCGGTGGCCCACCTGACCGCCGTCAACCACAGTGTCGCGGAACTGCGCGCGCTCGTCGGTGCCTACGCCGACCAGGGCATCACCAACATCCTCGCGCTTCGCGGCGATCCGCCCGGCGATCCGCTCGGCGAGTGGGTCGCCCATCCCGACGGCGTCGAGTACGCCGAGCAACTGGTCCGGCTCATCGACACCCTCGGCGACTTCCACGTGGGGGTGGCGTCGTTCCCGGAGACGCATCACCGGTCGCCCGACATCGAACACGACACCCGCACACTCGTCAGCAAGCTGCGGGCCGGAGCCGAGTACTCCATCACCCAGATGTTCTTCGACGTCGAGCATTACCTGCGGCTGCGCGACCGGGTCGCGGCCGCCGACCCCGAGCAGGGACTCAAGCCGATCATCCCGGGCATCATGCCGGTGACGTCGCTGGCCACCGTGCGGCGCATGGTCGAGTTGTCGGGATCGGTGATCCCGCCCGACGTCGAGGAACGCTTCGCCAAGGCCGCGGGCAACGGCGCCGAGGAAGATCGTGCGTCGGTCCGTGCCGTCGGCATCGACTTCGCCACCGAGATGGCACAGCGACTGGTCGCCGAGGGTGCGCCGTGTCTGCATTTCTGCAGTCTGAACTTCGCCAAGGCCACGACGGAGGTCCTGGGCCGACTCGGCGTGGACGTCGACGCCGCGCTGCACGTCCCGGCCTGAACGGCCGAAGCTGTTCCGCCGGACCGGTGTCGGCGCCGGTCCGGCGCGGCATCATGTGCCCGCGGGTGGCTTTCGATCCGCGGGCGGCGTTGCCGATGACGGACCCGACACGGGATCGGCGGCAGCCGCGAGTCCTTCACCCGAGATCGACGAAGGGTTTGTCTTAGCCGCCACCGGACGTCCGGGCCGCGGTCCGCGATACCGCTTGGAGTAGGCGATCCGGACGATCACCAGGACGACCACGACGCACAGCAACGCGACGAACCACGACCAACTGCTGACCGCGGCGGTCGCCGGGTCCGGATAGGTGGCATCGGCGCTGAAGTCCGACGGTTCACCCGGAGCGGGGGTCCAGGTCACGGTGGACTCGCCGACCTGCTCGCCGTTCGTCGCGGTCACCGGACCGCCGAAGGTGACGGTCAGTTGTACGTAGTCGCGGTCCGGGACCAGCTCGGTCAGATCGGCGTCGCCGCGGAACCGCACCACCTCCCCGCTGCGCTTGGCGGTGAGATCCATCGTCAGCGAGGTGTCGCCGTAGGCGTCGGCCACGATGTCGCCCAGTTGGGCGAACTGCCCCGCGGTGAGATCGCTGAACGACGCCCGCGTTCCGACGCGCGTGGCGGGATCGTCCTCGTCGGGGTTCTCGTCCGCGCCGGCCTCGTCGTTTCCGGCGGGCTCGGAGGGTGAGGGGGATTCGGCCGTGTTCTCGGGTCCGGCGCCCGGAGACGACGGCGCGTCGGGACGATCGGGCACCTGTTTGTAGTCGGTCACCGAGACCTGCCCCATCATCGACTCGGGGAGGTCGAACTGCGGTGTCCCGCGCGGATTGTCCGGGGTGGTCGCCACGACGACGCTCCCCGAGTAGCGATCTCCCACCGTCGTCGACCGTTCGAGACAACCGGCCATCAGCGGGGAGAGGGCGACGAGAGCGACGGCCACCGCGGACGGCAACAGGCGCCGGGCTCGGCGGGACCCGGGCGCACCCGGTACGGGATTCGACGAACGCACGGTGCTCATCGTGCCAGACCCCGGCCGGACCGCGGGGCACCCGTCACACCGCGCCGCGTCCGGTGTCGGCGGTGTCAGGGCCGACGGCCGAGACCCCGACGCCCGCGTCGCAGCGCCAGGTGGGCGGCGATGTAACCGCTCGCGCCGGTGACACCTCCGCCGGGGTGAGTCGACGCTCCGGCGAGGAGCAGGCCCTCGGCACCGGGGACGCGGTGTCCGGCGAGGTCGGGGGTGGGACGCCACATGAACATCTGGTCGATGGACATCTCGACATGCATGATGTTGCCGCCGATCAGGCCCAGCTCATCGGCCAGATCTCGCGGCGTCTGGATGTATCGATGCGCGACCGACTCGGCGAAACCGGGCGCGTGGCGGTCCACCTCGTCGACGACGGCCTTCGCGGCGCGGTCCGCCGCGGCCGGCCAGTCGCCGTCGGCCAGCCGGTACGGATGCCACTGTGCCCAGAGATTGATGACGGAGCGGCCCGGGGGCGCGAGCGTCGGATCGATCGCCGAATAGCTCATCGCGACCACGGCCGGGCGCGGCGGGAGCTCGCCCACCGACGCCGCGGCATGGGCTCGGGTGAGGTGGGCGCGGTCGGTGACCAGCAGTCCGAGAGCCGAATGGACGCCGTGCTCGGGCAGGTCGCCGGGCAGCCCCTGGTAGTCGGGCAGGCCGGTCGTCCCCAGGCGAACCGCCATCCCGATCCCGCTGCCCACGACGATGGCGCGTCGCCAGCGGTCGATGACGCCCGCGTCGAAACCGCCGGCGGCGAGGAGGTCGAGCGTGGTGAGCACGTGGCAGGCGTGGATGACTGTTGCGGCACAACGGGATTGACCCGTGCCGGTGAGCACCCGCCAGTGGTCGCCGCAGCGGGCGACGGAGACCGCGGGGTCGCCGCAGGAGACACGGCCGCCGTCCTGGTGGATCCGGTGCACGAGGGCCTCGGTGAGGGCGCCGCTGCCCCCGATCGCGCGTCCGGGCGGGATTCGGTGCATGAGTGCGGCGAATCCGATCATCGGCGCCGTGCCCGGTGCGCTCATGGGCGGTCCGGACTGGGCGCCGAACCACGCGAGTCCGGCCTTGAGCTGTTCGGACTCGAAATACTCGTCGAGGAGGGAATCGCCGGAGGCCATCAATTCGGCGGTCAGGTTCAGCACCCGGCCGCCGCGCCGGCCGAACAACCCCGTGCGTGCCGTGGTGGCGGTGCCGCCGAGCCCGCCGAAGGCCCGGCCGAACTTCCCCATCGTCGCGGGTTGGTAGAACGCATCCATGACCGCCCGCGCCCGCGGCGTCCACGTCTCCACGAACCGTCGATATGCGGCGGCATCGGCTGCACCGCAGGCGTTCTCGATGGAAGCGCACGTCGCGTCGAGGTCGGTGCGGAAGACGATCGGCGGGGCGGTCGCGGTGGCCGGGACGAACGCCCACGGATCGCAGTCGACGTAGCGCAGGCCGTGCGCGGCGAGGTCGAGGTCGTCGAGGACGGGGGAGTGACGGATCATCAGATGCGACGACGACCCCCGGTCGACCCGATGGCCGGGGAACCGTTCGACGGTGGAGACCGCGCCGCCGGGGATGTCGTCCCGCTCGAGTACTTCCACATCCCGTCCGGCCTGTGCCAGGTAGGCCGCGGCGATCAGGCCGTTGTGGCCCGCGCCGATGACGACGGCGTCACGCCGGGTGCCGTGCATCATCAGCTCCCGGTACCGGCGCGGCGGGCGGCGGCCGGGGGTTGCAGTTCCAGGGGGAGCGGACGGCCGAGGAACGCGAACGGACGCGGATCGCCGGTGAAGGTGAAGTGGCGCAGGACGTCGGTGAAACCCATCCGCCGGTACAACGACCACGCGCGGTTGTCCTCGGCGGGGATCTCCGGGGTCGACAGCAGTACATGGCGTTCGGGCCGATCGGCCAGCAGCCGGGCGAGGAGCGCCTGTCCGATCCCACGGCCCTGAGCGGTCGGGTGGACGTGCAGCTCGGTGAGCTCGAAGTAATCGCGCGCGATCGCCTCGACCGTCTCGGGCGGTCGGCCCGTCTGGCGGAGTCCGAGCCGCAGCTGCTGGTTCCACCATTGACCGGTCGCGCCGGTGTAGCCGTAGGCGATGCCGACGAGCAGGTCGTCGGGTCCGAAGCCGACCGGTGGACCGACCCGGCGCCGCGCGGCTGGCATGGTCCGCGCCTCGTATGGGGTCACCGTCTCGACTGCGCCCACCGCACGCCATCCGGGCCGCGCGATGTGTTCGCGCCAGAGCCCGGCCCGATGGATCTCCGTACCGCGCGGATAATTCATCGCGGTCACGTAGATCTCCAGGGCCGGCTCGAGCCAGGCCCGGGCGTCCTGGCCACTCAGGCTCACCAGGCGGATGGTCAACGGATTTCCGTTCTCTGCATCGTTCGTCCTGCGTCGTCGACCTGCAGACGAGGTCGGCTGCCGCTGGGGCGGGCCGCCCTCTGCCGGGGGCATCGCGTCGCAGGCCACCTCCGGGAATTGTCCTATCGATGATGCACACTCGGCAGGAATCGGCCCGCAGGTGGTGGCGTTGTACTCCCCGGCGGGGGTTTCGGGTCACAGATGTCTTGAACGCCGACGCCGGGATAGCTATATTGAACGTGTCGAACGGATGTTCGATGAATGTGCCTCCGCAAGCTGTTCGCGTTCATCCGACGACACGGTCCGGCGGCGGACGAGGGAAGCGTCTGCCGCCGGACACAGCCCATACGCACGAGGAGGACGACATGGCCAGACACCGCAGCGCCACGGCTCTCACCCACGCGGCGCCCGTCGACCCGGTGATGGTCGGTCGAGCGCGCGATCTCCTCGAACGTGCGCACGTGCTCTTCGACAATGCCGACGGCGTCGACGACGACGTCGAGCGGTTCCGCCAGCTGTACCTCGTTGCCCTCCGCGCCTCGGGCGCGGCCCTCGCCGTGCACGAACCGGTCGGGACCGTGCGGCGCAGGACGTCGAACGCCTGGACCCGCATCGGTGTGGTCGCCCCCGAGCTGGCGCCGATCGCCGCCCGGTTCGCCGCACTGTCGCCGGTTCGGATGAAGATCGAGTCCGGGATCATCCGCACGATCGACCCCGACAGCGTCGCCGGCATGCGGCTGCTCGTCCTCGACTTCCTGCGTCGGGTCGAGACGATGGTCATCGCCTACGAGCAAGGAAAACTCGGTGCCGAAGCGCCGCAGATCGGCGCGACGGCGTGAATCCGGCCACACTTTGCGGTTTCTGGCACCGCCCGGTCGTCGGCAACAGCGAGTAATGGTGGTCGCGGTCGATTTCACCTCGTATCATGGGACGATATAGGCGCAGACGCCTTTCCGGTCGCGGGTGACCTTCGTCGGCGTCACGGATCAGTGAGAAGGAGGGTCGGTGCCACTTTCGGAGCACGAGCAACGCATGCTCGAACAGATCGAGAGCGCGCTGTACGCGGAAGACCCCAAGTTTGCGTCCAGTGTCAAGCGTCGGCGCCTTGGGAAGTCGAGCGGTCGTCGCCGCCTGCAGGCGGCAGCGGTCTTCGTCGTCGGCCTGGTGATGCTGGTCGGCGGACTCATCGTCAACATCAACATCGGCGGATTCCCGATCGTGAGCCTCCTGGGCTTCCTGGTGATGTTCGGGGCCGGCCTCTTCGCTCTCTGGGGAGACAACAACACCGCCGAGGCGGGCTCGTCGTCGACCAGGTCCGGCAAGAAGCAATCGGGGTCGTCCGGCGCCAAGCGCAAGCTGTCGGAACGCATGGAGGAGCGATTCAATCGCCGGTTCGAGCAGGAGTGATCCGCTGATCCCGACTCCGCGTTCGTCGATCGGCTGACCGACTCCCGCAACTTCGCATATTCGACTGAGCCGCGTGCCTTCGGGCACGCGGCTCTTTCATGTCCTCGATTGCTCTCCAGAGCACGCTGAACGGATCCGGGCGCACGGTCGACGGGAGCGAACGCCCGGTCAACGGTCCTCGCGCTTCCATGCTGGCGATCCCCACTTCTCCCCACCGGCGATCCCCACTTCTCCCCACCGGGTCACCCCACTTTGCCCCACTAGAGGATTTGCGCCTGGATTTCCCGCCTCTCGGACCTCATCGGTATCTCTGGTCACACGCTGGTTGCCCTTCTTTCCGCCCGTGACGCGCCGGCGACACGCGCGTTCATCGTCATCTTGAGCTCCCTGAACTGGCAATTTGCTGTCAGTGGGTGAATGCGGGGGCGGTGGGGGTGGAAAGTGGTGGAAAGTGGGGTACTGTGGCAGCACTGGGTGAGGCGAGATACGACGCGGAACCCGGTGGGCAGGAGGTGTCGACGTGTCCGTGCGATTCGTCGGTACCTACACGCCCAAATTGGACGACAAAGGGCGGCTCACGTTGCCCGCCAAGTTCCGCGATGCACTGGCAGGAGGGGTAGTGGTCACCAAAGGCCAAGATCACAGCTTGTCGGTGTACCGGACCGAAGAGTTCGACGCGATAGCCGCTCGGATCGTCGAGGCGTCTCGGAACGACCCTGATCTGCGCGCGTTCCAGCGAACGTTCTTCGCCGGTTCGGAAGAGCAGCGACCGGACGGTCAGGGCAGGATCAGCCTGTCCGGCGACCATCGCGTGTACGCGGGGTTGTCCAAGGAGTGCGTGGTGTTCGGCAGCTTCGATCACCTCGAGATCTGGGACTCGGCCGCATGGAACGAGTACCAGACGCGGCACGAGGAGAACTTCTCGGCCGCCAACTCCGCCGCGCTGAACGCGGTGCTGTAGCCGGAGGACCGGCCCGCCACACCGCCGAGACAGCAACACCAACGACAGCAACCGACCAGAAACCGACCGAAGAGACAGCAACCGATGGGCGAGTTCGGTGCCCAGCGGCTTCGGGTGGCACGAGGCCCCGGCCCGGTGGCGACCCTGGCGTACTTCCCCAACGCCAGGTGCGTGATCGGGTCGGGACCCCGCTCCATCCGACCGCCTGCTCTCGCCGACCCGAGGCATCCGCCCACCGCCGATACCGCATACATGCCGATGGGGGGTCTTCATCATGGTCGATGCCGAGGACGAACCGCGTCGGTCCGGCGAGTTCGGTCACATCCCCGTCATGGGTGCGCGCATCGTCGAACTGCTGACCCCCGCACTGGATTCCGACGATCCGCGCCTATTCCTCGACGCCACGCTCGGCGCGGGCGGGCATAGTCAACTGGTTCTCGAGTCGTTCCCGAACGTCCGCGTGGTCGGCATCGATCGGGACGCCTCGGCACTGGAGATCGCCCGCGAGCGCCTGACGTCGTACTCCGACCGGATCTCGCTGCACCAGGCCACCTTTCACGAGATCCGCGACGTGATGGACGCAGCGGGGGAGTCGGTCATCGATGCCGCACTGTTCGATCTCGGGGTGTCGTCGATGCAGCTGGACCAGGCCGGACGCGGTTTCGCCTATGCGGTGGATGCGCCGCTCGACATGCGCATGAACGCCGACGAACCGCTCACCGCTGCCGACGTGCTCAACACGTACTCGCACGGCGAATTGGCCCGTGTGCTCTCCGATTACGGGGAGGAGCGCTTCGCCGGCCGGATCGCCTCGGCGGTCCTGCGGGAGCGGGACAAGGAGCCCTTCTCGACCAGCGCGCGTCTCGTCGAACTCCTCTACGACGCCATCCCGGCCGCCACCAGGCGGACCGGCGGGCACCCGGCGAAGCGGACGTTCCAGGCGCTGCGCATCGAGGTCAACCACGAATTGGATGTCCTGCGTGAGGCTCTGCCGGCCGCGCTGGAAGCGCTCGCCGTGGGCGGACGGATCGCCGTGATGAGTTACCAGTCTCTCGAGGATCGGATCGTCAAGCGCGAGTTCGCGACGCGCACATCGTCCACCTCACCCCCCGGGCTCCCGGTCGAGTTGCCCGGCACGGCACCGGAATTCCGTGTCGTCACGCGGGGCGCCGAACGTCCGGACGAGAACGAACTGGCCACCAACCCGCGCTCGGCGCCGGTACGTGTCCGCGCGATCGAGCGAGTCGAGAAGAAGGGCTGAGCATGACCATCCTGCACGAGGCCCCGTCGCGGTCCGCCGGCGACGAGCGCGATTCGCGACGGTCACGCCGAACCCGCATCGAGTCCGAACGTGCGACACGATCGAGGGCCGCCCAGCGGGCACTCGACCGTCGACACCGACGCTCCGCGGCGGGTCGTGCCACGCCGCCGCGTCGTACCGGCGGCGGACTGTCCATGACCGGGGTGTCCCTGCGAGAGCGACTGCAGCACACCCCGTTTGTCGTGCCGGTGATCGCGTTGCTCGTCCTCGGACTCGGTCTCAGCCTGTGGTTGTCGACCAAGGCGGCGCAGGATTCCTACAAGCTGGGAATCGAGCGGACGCAGAACCAGTCCCTCATCGATCAGCGCGACGCGCTCAAGCGCACGTACGAATCGGGCAACTCGGCGCCTGAATTGTCGGACAAGGCAGCACGTCTCGGCATGATCCCCGCCGACAACCCCGCTCGGATGATCGTCGACGACCCGCGACGCCCGCGCGTGGTGGGCAAGCCGGAGCCCGCGTCCGGGCGTCCGATGGGGAGCCTGAATCCCGATACCGCACCGGATCCCGCGGAATCGATCGACCCGAGCGAGGTCGACGACTCGATCGGGCTGGGCGGCGGATCGGGTTCCGCGGGACCCGAGGCGGGCGGGACGTCCACACCGCAACCCGCACCGTCGCAACCGGCATCCGACGAACCGGCGGCCGGCGGACCGTCTCGGTCGCAGACCGCACCGCCGGGCGCGAATCCGCTCCCGTCCGGTGCGAGTCCGGCTCCCTCCGGGGCCGGTGCCGTGCCCCCGGCCGCGCCGTCGACCCCGACTCCGGCGCCGAATGTGGTGCCCACCCCGTGAGTTCGCCCCGATCCGCGCTTCCGAAGTGCGCTGGATCTCCGGCGCCATCTCCAACCCGCCGGGGTCAAATCCGGGGTAATCACGTTGAAGCGGTGAACAATTGACGACCATGACACGTGCGACCTTCGAGCGGCTCGGCGCCGGCCCGTCGCGTCCGGGACGCCGACCCGGGCGTGGACCCGGAGCGGGGTCGGGAGGATCGGATCGGAAGGGGCCCGGCGGGCGGAACGGCCGTGGGCCGCAGGGTTTCGTCTTCCGTGCGCGCGCGGCGGGCGTGGTGGTCCTGCTGGTCGTCCTCGCCGTCGCGGTCAAGATGATCGTCGTCCACACGGTGCAGGCGAGTTCGATCTCTGCCGAGGCCGCACAGCAGCGCGAGTACACGCAGGTCCTCACCGCCAAGCGCGGTGCGATCCTCGACCGCAACGGGCGCCCGCTGGCCTACACCGACGAAGCGCGGTCATTGACGTTCCTGCCCAAGGCCGTTCGCAAGACGATCGAGGAAGAGCACCGCAAGAACCCCGCGCTTCCCGACGTCGAGACCAGGCTCGAGGAGATCGCGAAGGGGGTGTCGGTGGCCCTCGGTGGTTCGATCAGCGAGGAGGATCTCCTCGAGAAGGTCACCGGCGAGGACACTTTCGTGTACCTCGCGCGGTCCGTGAGCCCCGACGTCGCGTCCCGGATCACCGAGGACTTCCCGGAGGTCGGTGCCGACCCGCAGAGCATCCGCCTGTACCCGGGTGGGTCGCTGGCGGCGAACGTGGTCGGCGACGTGAACTACGACGGCAACGGACTCATCGGGCTCGAGGCGTCGCTGGACTCGATCCTTTCCGGGACCGACGGCTCGCGGACCTACGACCGGGGATCGGACGGGGCCGTCATCCCCGGCAGCATGCGCAACGTGCACCCGGCTCTCAACGGGGCGACGGTGCGCCTCACCCTCGACTCCGACATCCAGTGGTTCGTCCAGAGCCAGGTCATGAAGGCCAAGCAGGCATCGGGTGCGCAGGGCGCGTCGGCCGTGGTGCTCGATGCCAAGACCGGTGAGGTGCTGGCGATGGCGAACGACGGGACGTTCAACGCATCCATCCCGTTGTCCGAGCAGCCCGATGCCGAGCTGGGCAACCCCGCCGTCACGTCTCCGTTCGAGCCAGGCTCGGTCAACAAGCTCATCGCCGCCGCGGCCGCCGTCGAATACGGCATCACCCGGCCCGAGACGGTGTACCGCGTTCCGGGCAGCATCCGGATGGCAGGTGTCACGGTGCGCGACGCTTGGCCGCACGGGGTCGAGCCGTACACCACCACCGGCATCTTCGGTAAGTCGTCGAACGTCGGCACCCTGATGCTCGCGCAGCGGATCGGCGAGGAGCGCTTCGCCGACATGGTCAAGAAGTTCGGTCTCGGTCAGCGAACCGGGGTCGGCCTGCCCGCGGAGAGCGCGGGAGAGGTTCCCGCCCTGAGTCAGTGGTCCGGTGGCTCGTTCGCCAACCTGCCCATCGGACAGGGCCTTTCGATGTCGCTGCTGCAGATGACCGCGATGTACCAGGCGATCGCCAACGACGGCCTGCGCATTCCGCCACGCATCCTGGCATCGGAACAGCGGGACGGGTCGGCGCCCGACGACCGGGCGCGGCCCCAACCCGTCCGGGTGGTGAGCGAGTCCACCGCCCGGACCGTCCGGGACATGTTCCGGTCGGTGGTGCAGGACGACCCGACCGGTGAGCAACAGGGCACCGGGACCAAGGCGGCCGTCGACGGCTACCAGGTGAGCGGCAAGACCGGCACCGCGCAGCAGGTCGATCCATCCTGTGGGTGCTACTCGAACTCGCGGTACAACATCACGTTCGCGGGCATCGCCCCGGCCGACAACCCGCGCTACGTCGTCGGGATCATGCTCGACAACCCACGGCGCAGTTCCGACGGGTCGGGCGGTCAGTCGGCGGCTCCGCTGTTCTCCACCATCACGTCGTGGATGCTCCAGCGCGCCCAGGTGCCGCTGTCCGCGCCGACGCCCCGGCTGACCCTGACCGCACGGTAGCGCCCGCGGAGTCCGTCGCCGATCAGCCGGACACCCGGACAGGTGCGGCCACGGGCGCACCGTGTGCTGTGGCGTCGGGGCGGGTCGGTATCGTGAGTGCGATTCTGCGCCTCCCGACGAGGCACCGACGCACCTCGCGGCACAGCCCGGTCCGACGTCCGAACACCGACACCCGTACCGAGCAGTCCCGCACGACCAGCACAGTCCCGAGGAGCGAGCATGTCCGCTCGCCCGTGGGAAACGCCGAGAGAAGAACCGAGGAGGCGAGGAGCACCGATGGCGTCTCGTCGACCATCACCCGACCGGAGGGGCGGACCCATCCGTCCGCGTGAGGTCGCGCCGACAGCGGTGTCCGTGTTGTCCACCGCCACCGGGGCCCGACTCGACCTGGTCGGCGGCGCCGACGCCGAGACCCAGGTGACCGGGGTCGTCCTGCGGGCGCAGGACGTCCGGCCCGGTGACCTGTTCGCCGCTCTGCCCGGGGCCAGCACGCACGGCGCGAAGTTCGCCGATCAGGCCGTGGCGGCCGGTGCGACGGCCATCCTCACCGACCCCGCCGGCCGGGCCGAACTGGCTCGCGTCCTGCCGCCGGAGACTGCCGTCGCGGTCCTCATCCATCCCGCTCCCCGCACGGTGCTCGGCAATGTCAGCGCCCGCGTGTACGGCAATCCGTCCCAACGACTCAAGCTGATCGGCATCACCGGCACGTCGGGCAAGACCACCACGTCCTATCTGGTCGAGGCCGCCCTGCTGGCCGCCGGGCACTCGGTAGGGCTCATCGGCACCGTCGAGACCCGCGTGAACGGCGTCGCCCAACCGAGTTCGCTGACCACGCCGGAGGCCCCGACCCTGCAGGCCCTGCTCGCGGCGATGCTCGAGGACGGCGTCGACATCGTCGTCATGGAGGTGTCGAGTCACGCGCTGGCACTCGGTCGCGTCGACGGTGCGCATTTCGCGATCGGCGCGTTCACCAATCTCTCGCAGGACCATCTCGATTTCCACCTGACGATGCGCGCCTACTTCGACGCGAAGGCCCAGCTGTTCGTCCCGTCCGCCCCGACGCACGCGGTCCGGGCGGTCGTGTGCGTCGACGACGAGTGGGGTCGGCGGATGGCCGAGCTCGCCCGGCGGCCGGGCGAGGCCGCCCATCTGCAGCCGGTCCTGGTATCCACCGGGCCGACGCCGGCCCACTGGCAGGCGGATGACTCGTCGCTCGCCGACGACGGCTCGTCACGCACCCCGTTCACCGAGCCGGACGGCGAGCACGAGCTCCTCATCCCGCTGCCCGGCCGGTACAACGTGGCCAACGGGCTCCTGGCCGTCGCCGTGGCACACGCCGCCGGCGTGCCGGTGCCCACCGCACTCGAGGCGGTCGCGTCGGTAAGCGTCCCGGGACGCCTACAACGCATCGATCGTGGACAGCCGTTCCTGGCCCTCGTCGACTACGCCCACAAGCCGGGCGCGATCGAGGCGGTGCTGGCAACACTGCGCGGGCAGACGACCGGACGGGTGGCCATCGTCGTCGGTGCCGGCGGCGATCGCGACACCGGGAAACGGCCGCTGATGGGGGAAGCGGCCGCGCGCGGTGCCGAACTCGTGGTCGTGACCGACGACAACCCGCGTACCGAGGACCCGGGTGCGATCCGGGCCGAGGTGCTCGCCGGTGCACAGGCCGTGCCCGGAACCGAGCGCCCCCGCGGCGCGGAACCGATCCGGGAGATCGGCGATCGCGCCGCCGCGATCGAGGCGGCCGTCGCCTGGGCACGGCCCGGCGACATCGTGCTGGTCGCCGGCAAGGGACACGAGGCAGGACAGGAGATCGACGGCGTGAAGCATCCGTTCGACGATCGGGAGGTCGTCGCCCGCGCGCTCGAGTCCCGGGCAGGCGTCGCTCCGGGTGCGGTCGCGGAGGGCGAACGATGACCACCGGAGCGGTCACGGTCATCCGCGGCGATGCGCCGGTGTCGGTCGACGACGCCCGCCGGCTGATCCGGCGCCTCGCCGAGTCCGCCGGCGCCGGCCGCACCTGGGCGGTCATCGCCGAGCTGGCCTCGCCGGCCGACCTGACCGAGAACCAGCGCGTCGTCGAACACGATCTGCTGGGTCGCCTGGCGGTCCGGCTGGCCGTCGACAAGACTCTCTGCGTGGGGGATTCACGATCGGTGCACGCGCTGCACCAGGGCGCGGTCATGGAGGGTTCGTGGGGTGACGAGGCGCGCATCGTCGAGTCCGTCGACGCCGCCGCCCGACTCGCCGACACCGAACCGGACTGGCGGCCCGCCGCCGGCGACGTCATCCTGCTGGCCGCGGCCGGCGCCGATCTCGACTCGGTGATCACCGCGTGGTCCGAGCGGGGCGGATGGCGGGTCGTCGACGCCCCGGCCGGCGACGAGGCGGCGCCATGAGCGCTCGGGTGCGGGTGAAGGGGCCGACGATGCTCCTCCGCCTTGGGGTGCCAGGCAGGTTCGGGAAGATCGCGGCCGGGAACAGACCGGTCGCGTACGGAGAGGATGCGGGGGCAACGCGGTGACACAGATACTCCTCGCGGGGGCGATCGCGATCGCGGTGTCGATCCTGCTGACGCCGGTCCTCATCAAGGTGTTCTCCCGGCAGGGCTTCGGGCAGGAGATCCGGGTCGAGGGCCCGCAGAGCCACCAGACCAAGCGCGGGACGCCGTCGATGGGCGGCGTCGCGATCCTGGCGGCACTCTGGGCCGGCTATTTCGGCGCCCACCTCGTCGGGGTCTTCACCGACGCCGGGAACGGCCCGACCGCCTCCGGACTGCTCGTCCTGGGGCTGGCGACCGCGTTGGGCGTCGTCGGGTTCCTCGACGACATCATCAAGATCCGCAAGCATCGCAACCTCGGTCTGAACAAGACCGCGAAGTCGATCGGGCAGTTCATCGCCGCCATCCTCTTCGGCATCCTGGTGCTGCAGTTCCGCAACGACTACGGCTACACGCCCGCGAGTACGAACCTGTCCTACGTCCGCGACATCGATGCGATCACGCTGGGGTCGGTCGTGTTCGTGGTGTTCTGCTGGCTGGTCGTCGCGGCCTGGTCGAACGCGGTGAACTTCACCGACGGGCTCGACGGCTTGGCCGCCGGCTCCATGGCGATGGTCCTGGGCTCCTACGTCCTGGTCACCTTCTTCCAGTTCGTGAACGCCTGTGCGGGCGGCGCGAAACCGCCGAGCGAGATCCCCACCGGCTGCTACCAGGTCCGTGACCCCCTCGATCTCGCGCTCATCGCCGTGGCCGGCGGTGGAGCGTGCCTCGGCTTCCTCTGGTGGAATGCGGCGCCCGCCAAGATCTTCATGGGCGACACCGGCTCGCTCGCCCTCGGCGGCATGCTCGCCGGTCTGTCGATCACCACGCGGACGGAGTTGCTGGCGGTCGTCATCGGCGCGCTGTTCGTCGCCGAGATCATGTCGGTCGTGATCCAGATCGCCTTCTTCCGGACCACCGGTCGTCGCGTGTTCCGGATGGCCCCGTTCCATCACCACTTCGAACTCGGTGGCTGGGCGGAGACCACGGTGATCATCAGATTCTGGTTGCTCACCGCCATCGCCTGTGCGCTCGGCCTGTCGCTGTTCTACGGCGAGTTCCTGACCACCAATGGCTGATCAGCCGGAAGCGAGTCCGACCCCCGGGGGGCCCGACCCGCGCGCCCTGGCCGGCCGGACCGTCGTGGTCGGCGGGGCCGGGACCGCGGGGTTGTCCGCCACCCGGTTCCTGGTGACGCTCGGCGCGCATGTCCTGCTCGCCGACGACCGGTTCGCCGGTGCTGACGCGCCGCCCGTCGACCGGAACGCCGCGGCCGCGGCGGTCGCCGGGGTCACCGAACTGATGTCGCAGGGCGTCGAACCGGTCGCCGTCGCGGATCTGCTCACCGGTTCCGGGCGACTGGCGACGGCCAAGGTCGTGATCGTGTCACCCGGCTTCGCGCCCACCCACCACCTGGTGGCGGCCGCGGCCGCCGCCGGCGTACCGGTCTGGGGCGAGGTCGAACTGGCCTGGCGCGTGGACGTCGCGGGACTGCTGGGCGAACCACGCACCTGGCTTGTCGTGACCGGCACCAACGGCAAGACGACGACCACGTCGATGCTCGCCGGGATCGTCGAGGCGTCGGGCCGCAGGGGTGCGGCCTGTGGCAACATCGGGCTCCCGGTGCTCGACGCGATGCAGGCCGAGCCCAGGGTGGACGTGCTGTGCGCCGAACTGTCGTCATTTCAGCTGCATTGGGCGCCGTCGGTCCGTCCGCATGCGGGAGTCGTGCTCAACGTGGCCGAGGATCACCTCGACTGGCACGGGACCTTCGAGGCGTACGCACTTGCCAAGGCGGGAGCGCTGCGCGGTGCGGTGAGTGTCGTCGGACTCGACGACCCGGTCGCGTCCGGCCTGCCCGCCGCGGGCCGCCGCATCGGTTTCACGCTGCGCGAGCCGCAGCCCGGACAACTCGGCGTCGCGGACGGTGTGCTGATCGACCGCGCCTTCGACGCGGGCCGGTTGTACGACGCCGACGAGGTGCGCCCGGCCGGACCGTCGGGTGTCGCCGATGCGCTGGCCGCGTCGGCTCTCGCGCTCGCGGCCGGCATCGGGCCGGAGGCGATACGGGCGGGGCTGGCGTCCTTCCGGCCGGCCGGTCATCGCGGCGAAGTCGTCGCCTCGCGGGACGGGATCGACTTCGTCGACGACTCCAAGGCCACCAACCCCCACGCCGCCCAGGCGGCGGTCGCCGCCTTCGACCGGGTCGTGCTGATCGCGGGCGGTCTGCTCAAGGGTGCGTCGATGGACGAGATGCTCACCGCGGTGGGCAGTCGGCTGGCCGGGGTGGTCGCGATCGGCCGTGACCGAGACCTGGTGATCGAGGCGATCGCGCGACACGCCCCAGAAGTCCCAACAGTCACAGTATTCACAGGGGACGATGGCACGGTGAACGTGCATCGTCCGGGACAGGCCGGTCCCCAAGCCTCAGCAGTTGATCTCCCGGGGACGGGCTCCTCGACATCGGTGGCGGTCATGGACCGGGCCGTCGAGGAGGCGTGGGTGCTCGCGGAGTCGAGCCCGTCCGCGCCCGACGCCGTGCTGCTCGCCCCCGCGGCGGCCTCGCTGGACATGTTCGCCGGATACGGCGCGCGCGGTGACGCTTTCGCCGCCGCCGCGCGTCGGATCGCCGGCTCGCCCGACACCGGACGCTGAGTCGGATGAGCAGCCGCAACCCGGCCGCGGACAACGACCCCGTCGACGATGCCGACGACCGCAGCGGTCTCGACGGCGTCGGAGACGATGGTGTCGCTGCCGACAACGGGAGCGCTGATGTCGAGACCGGCGGGGACACCGGTGGCCGGACGCGCACGAGAGACGAACGGTCGGGCGTGAAGCGCGGCACCGGCGCCAGGTCGGCACGGGACGACGCCTCGGGCCGCTCCGCGGGTGCGGCAGCAGCGACTGCCGCGTCGATCCCCGCGATCGTGCTCGACGCCATCCGCAACCTGTTGGCGCGTCCGCTGGCGTCCTATCAGCTGATCCTCACGATGTCGTTCCTGCTCACCACATTCGGCCTGGTGATGGTCCTCTCGGCGTCGTCGGTCGAGGGGTATTCCAAAGAGGGATCGGCGTACGGGCTGTTCGCCACGCAGGTGATCTTCGCCCTGCTCGGCCTGGTGGTCTTCTACTTCATGCTGCGGATTCCGGTGCGGTTGCTCCGACGGTTCGCCGCTCCCGCGATGTTCGTCGCGGTGGTGCTCCTGGCGCTGGTCCTCATCCCCGGCGTGGGCACGCTCAGTCAGGGCGCACGCCGCTGGTTCGTCATCTACGGCCTGTCGGTGCAGCCGTCGGAGCTGGTGAAGGTCGCGTTGTGTATCTGGGGTGCGCACCTGCTGGCCTCGCGCCGGCGGGACAACGCCTCCCTGCGCGAGCTGCTGGTCCCGCTCGTCCCGGTGGCCATGCTCGTGTGCCTGCTCATCATCCTCGAGCCGAACCTGTCCACGACGATCACCATCGCGATCATCGTCGGTGCGCTGTTGTGGTTCGCGGGACTGCCGGTCAAGGTCTTCGTCTCGTTCGCGGTGTCCGGCATCGCGCTCGCCGTGATCCTCGCCCTGGCCGAGGGCTACCGCTCGCAGCGCGTGATGAGCTTCCTCGGCAACGTCGACGACCCGCAGGGCGCCGGCTACCAGGCGCGCCAGGCGACCTACGCGCTCGCGAACGGCGGGGTCTTCGGCGTGGGCCTCGGCCAGTCGAGTGCCAAGTGGAACTATCTTCCGAACGCGCACAACGACTTCATCTTCGCGATCATCGGCGAGGAGCTCGGGCTGCTCGGCGGGCTCATGGTGGTGTTCCTGTTCGTCGTCCTCGCCTACATCGGCTTCCGGATCGCATCCCGGTCGACCGATCCCTTCCTGCGCCTGATGTCGGCGACCATCACGGTGCTGATCACCGCGCAGGCGTTCATCAACATCGGCTACGTCATCGGATTGCTGCCGGTGACCGGAATCCAGCTGCCGCTGATCTCGGCCGGTGGCACGTCGACGCTGACCGTCCTCGCGATGCTCGGTCTGCTCGCCAACGCCGCGAGGCACGAACCCGAGGCGGTCGCGACGCTGACCGGCGGGTCGCCGAGCCGCGTGGCACGGTGGCTGCGCCTGCCGACGCCGGTGGCCTACCGGCAGACACGGGCGGAGTCGCTGCGCGATCGACTGGACCAGCGTCGCACGGCCGGTCCGCGTCCGACGGCCGGTGCGGGTCGCGGCGGCCGAGGGCCGCAGTCGCGTCGCCGTCCGCCGAGCGGGCCCGCGCCGTCGGCCGATGCCGGACGTGGCCGTCGACGCTTCCCGTTGCCCTGGCGGCGTGCCGCCGAGACGTCGCAGCGGCGTGCCGCCCCGTCGTCGCAGTCCGCGCGGGACGATCGGCGGCAGGGCCGGTCGTCGACGCGATCCGGTGCCGGCGACACCCGAGGGGCCCGGTCGGCGGCCTCCGGCCGGGCGGGTGTCCCGCGCGGGCGGGTCCGGCCGGGGACTTCTTCGCGGAGCGGCGTCGACTACGGTGTCGGGTATCGGGGGAGCGGGTCGTATGTACGCGGCGCCGGGAGCGGAGCGAGCGGGCCGTATGTACGCGGCGCCGGGAGCGGAGCGAGCGGGCCGTATGTACGCGGCGCCGGGAGCGGAGCGAGCGGGCCGAATGTACGCGGCGCCGGCCGTCGGTGACCGGCGGTGGGAGCGGCTGAGGTGCGGGCCCACGACGGGAGATCTCCCGGCCGGGAGCCCGCGAATGAGATCGAAAGCTGAAATGGAGTGACGACGCCGGTGAGTTCGGGTGCGGTACAAGCTGATACGACCGGACGGCCGAGCGGCCGGCCGTTGTCGGTGGTCGTCGCGGGCGGCGGCACGGCCGGTCACATCGAACCCGCCCTCGCCGTCGCCGACGCGGTCAGCCGCATCGATCCGACGGCCCGTATCACGGCGCTGGGTACGAGTCGGGGCCTCGAAGTCGATCTCGTCCCGGAACGCGGATACGACCTGCAGCTGATCCCGCCGGTGCCGTTGCCGCGCAAACCCGGCCTCGACCTGGCGCGCACCCCCGGTCGTCTGCTGGGTTCGGTGGCCGCCACCCGCAAGGTTCTCGACGAGGTGGACGCCGACGTGGTCATCGGTTTCGGTGGTTACGTCTCAGTGCCGGCGTACCTCGCGGCGCAGATGCACCTGCGCCGACGCAATCGGATCCCGATCGTCATCCATGAGGCCAATGCCTCGGCCGGCATCGCCAACAAGGTCGGTGCCCGCTTCGCCGATCGGGTCCTGGCGGCGGTCGACGGTTCCGGGCTCGATGCGACGGTCGTCGGAATCCCGGTGCGCGGTGTCCTCGCCGAACTGGACCGGCCCGCCCTGCGGGCGAAGGCGCGCCACTACTTCGGACTCGACGACGACGCTCCGACGCTGCTCGTCTTCGGCGGCTCGCAGGGCGCGCAACGACTCAACGACGCCGTGTCGGGCGCGGCGAAGACATTGGGTGAGGCCGGCATCGGCGTGCTGCACGCATACGGTCCCAAGAACTCGATCGACCCCGCCGTCGTCGATGACGGGCCGCCCTACCGCGCCGTCGGGTATCTCAAACGGATGGATCTCGCGTACGCCGCCGCGGATCTCGTGATGTGCCGGTCCGGCGCGATGACCGTCGCCGAGGTGTCGGCGACCGGGTTGCCCGCGATCTATGTCCCGCTGCCGCACGGGAACGGCGAACAACGACTGAATGCGCTCCCGGTCGTGGAGGCGGGCGGGGGACTGCTCGTCGACGATGCGACGGTGGACGCGGACTGGGTTGCCCGCGAAGTGCCTGCGCTGCTGACGGATTCGGCTCGGCTGCACGAGATGTCGATCGCTGCCGCGGGCACCGGGCATCGGGACGCCGCGGCGGCGGTGGCCACCGCCGCCATCGAACTCGCGCAGGATTTCCGGGCTGGACGTCGTCGCGGTGGGAGGTCGGCCCGTGAACGATGACGCCGTGAGCGAAGCGACGGAGAGGGACGAGGCGGCGTCGGCTCCGGGGTCGCTGCCCGATGAACTGAGCCGCGTCCACATGGTCGGCATCGGCGGCGCCGGGATGTCGGGGCTGGCCCGGATTCTGCTGGCCCGCGGGGGACAGGTGTCGGGGTCGGATGCCAAGAACAGTCGCGGCATCCTCGAACTCCGGACCCGCGGCGCCCGGGTGCAGGTCGGGCATGATCCGTCGGCGCTCGACCAGATCCCCGGTGGCCCGTCTGTCGTGGTGACCACTCACGCCGCGATCCCCAAGACCAATCCCGAACTCGTGGCGGCACGGTCGCGCGGTATCCCGATCCTCCTGCGGCCCCGCGTCCTGGCCCAGCTGATGGCGGGTCAGCGCAGCCTGCTGATCGCGGGCACCCACGGCAAGACCTCCACGACCTCGATGGCGGTCGTCGCGCTGCAGCATGCCGGGACCGACCCGTCGTTCGCGATCGGCGGCGAGCTGAACGAGTCGGGGACCAACGCCCACCACGGTGGAGACCCGATCTTCGTCGCCGAGGCCGACGAGAGCGACGGCTCCCTGCTGGAGTACACACCCGACGTCGTCGTCGTCACCAACATCGACGCCGACCACCTCGACTTCTTCGGTTCCATCGAGGCATATGTCGAGGTGTTCGACCGGTTCGTCGCGCGCATAGCGGGCGGCGGGTCGCTCGTCGTGTGCCTCGACGACCCGGGCTCGGCCGCCCTGGCCGGCCGCGTCGCCGAGTCGCTCACCGCGCGCGGGGTGGAGGTCCTCGGTTATGGACGGGGGACCCACGCCGCGCTGGCGCCGACCGTCCGCAACGTCGCGACCATGACGTCCTGGCAGCCGCGCGGAGGCGGCGGAGCCGCCACGGTCCGGTTCACCTCGCCGCTCTGCCCGGATGTCGAGGATCGACCGATCGTCCTCCCGCTCCCGGGCGAGCACATGGCGCTCAACGCGATCGCCGCGGTGATCGGTGCCGCCCGGGTGGGTGCGCAGCTCGGCGTCGCAACATCCGACGCATCGACCGGGGCCGGGCGGCTCGATGGCATCGTGGCCGGGATCGGCGCGTTCGGCGGTGTCCACCGCCGCTTCGAGTTCCGCGGCCGGCGCGGCGGCGTCGAGGTCATCGACGACTACGCCCATCATCCGACCGAGGTGCGGGCCGTGCTCTCGGCGGCGCAGGACATGGTGTCCGCCCGCGGCGGGCCGAGCGGTTCGCGCGGGCGCGTGATCGCGGTGTTCCAGCCGCACCTCTACTCGCGGACCGTCGAGTTCGCCGACGAGTTCGCCGCTGCTCTCGACCTCGCCGACGCAGTCGTCGTCGCCGATGTGTACGGGGCCCGTGAGGCCCCGATCCCGGGAGTCAGCGGGCGCACGATCTCGGACAAGCTGACCGTGCCGGGGATTTTCGCCCCGGACCTGTCGCGGCTGGCCGCGCAGGTCGCGCGACTGGCGCGGTCCGGGGATGTCGTGCTGACCCTGGGGGCGGGCGACATCACCATGCAGGGTCCGGAGATCCTCGACGCCCTGGCCTCGGCCTCGACGACCGCCGACACCGCCACCGTGACCGGTTCGGGCGCGACTCCGACCGACGGCCCGGCGGACTCCGACGGCCGGACGGGGCGGGTGTCGTGATCCGCTGGCCGCAGCGCCGCCGGTCGCGCGTGGTCCTCGGCACGCTCATGGTGGTCGCGGCCGGCGTCGGATTGGTGCTCATCGCCTACCTCACGCCGCTGATGTCGGTGCGCGGCACCGACGTCCGCGACAACGGGTCGATTCCGGCCGACGAGATCCTGCGGGTCGCGGCAGTGCCGTCGGGCACCCCGCTGCTGCAGGTCGACACCCGGGCGGTCGCGCAGCGCGTCGCCACCATCCCGTCCGTCGAATCGGCGCGCGTGCAGCGGAGTTACCCCTCGTCGCTGACCATCACCGTCGTCGAGCGGGTCCCGGTCGTGATCGTGAACAACGGCGACGACGTCCACGTGCTCGACAAGTCCGGGGTGGCGTTCCTCGACTACGACCGCACGCAGGGCGTCCCGCCCGAGGTGCTCAAGCTCCCGGTTCTCGACACCCCGAACCCGGGGCCGGCGGACCCGACCACCAGGGAGACCATCGCGGCGGTGGCGGGCTTGCCCGAATCGCTGGCGCGGCAGGTCATCCGGGTGACCGCGACCTCGCCGGTCGACATCGAGTTCACGCTGTCGGAGAAGCGCACCGTGGTGTGGGGGGACAGCGACCGCGGCGCCGAGAAGGCCCGCACACTGACGCATCTGCTCACCCGCGAGGCGCGGATGTACAACGTGTCGAGTCCCGAGTTCCCGGCCTATCGCTGACCGCACGCGGATCCGGCCGACCCCGAATTCTCCGGTCGGGGTGGCGCGGACCCGCGTGACGGAACCGGACGACCCCCGTGGGGCGGCGAAAAGCTGAGGGTTCCGGCGGATTTCGCCACGACTTCCCGACACGCCGAGCGCGGATCTGGATACCGGGGCCCGCGATGCCTAGCGTCATCACCACAACGAGTTACTTGACATAACTCTAAATCTATGGTTCAGGTTTAGGGTTTGTCGCGAGCGGGACGTGGACCGGCCGGTTCACACAGGACATATCGAGACCAGAACTCGAACAACGAGATCGACCACACAAGGAAGGCGAGCGCATGACGCCACCGCACAACTACCTGGCCGTCATCAAGGTCGTCGGCATCGGCGGTGGCGGCGTGAATGCCGTCAACCGCATGATCGAACAGGGACTCAAGGGAGTCGAGTTCATCGCGATCAACACCGACGCCCAGGCGTTGTTGATGAGCGACGCCGACGTCAAGCTCGATGTCGGGCGCGACTCGACACGGGGTCTCGGCGCCGGTGCCGATCCCGAGGTCGGTCGCCGCGCCGCCGAGGACGCGCGCGACGAGATCGAGGAACTGCTCAAGGGCGCCGACATGGTCTTCGTGACCGCGGGCGAGGGCGGCGGGACCGGAACGGGTGGTGCACCCGTGGTCGCGTCGATCGCGCGGAAGCTCGGTGCGCTCACCGTCGGCGTGGTCACCCGGCCGTTCGCCTTCGAGGGCAAGCGGCGCGGCGGACAGGCCGAGGCGGGCATCACCGCTCTGCGCGAGTCCTGCGACACGCTGATCGTGATCCCGAACGACCGTCTGCTGCAGCTCGGTGACGCGCAGGTCAGCCTGATGGACGCGTTCCGCAGTGCCGACGAAGTGCTCCTCAACGGCGTGCAGGGCATCACCGACCTCATCACCACGCCGGGCCTGATCAACGTCGACTTCGCCGACGTCAAGGGCGTCATGAGCGATGCCGGCAGCGCGCTGATGGGCATCGGTTCGGCCCGCGGCGAGGAGCGTGCGCGCAAGGCCGCCGAGTCCGCGATCAACTCGCCGCTGCTCGAGGCCTCGATGGAAGGCGCCCGTGGTGTGCTGATCTCGATCGCCGGTGGCAGCGACCTGGGTCTGTTCGAGATCCACAACGCCGCGACCCAGGTGCAGGAGGCCGCGCACGAGGACGCCAACATCATCTTCGGCACGGTGATCGACGACAACCTCGGTGACGAGGTCCGCGTCACGGTCATCGCCGCCGGTTTCGACGGTGGCTCACCCAAGAAGCGGACCGACGTCCCGGCCGCCGCGGGGCGTTCCGCGGTCGGTCAGGGCCAGGCCGGCGCCGTGGCCTCGCCGCCGAAGAACGATCCGCTCTTCGGGGACATGCCGAAGGGTGCGGGCGATCCGTTCGAGCAGGAGCCGGAGCCGCCCCGCCGCAACACCGTTCGGCTCGACGACGACGATGTCGACGTGCCGTCGTTCATGAAGCGCTGAGCCCGCGCATGCGGGTGCGTCGTGTCATCACCACCCGTGCCGGCGGGGTCTCGGTGTCACCGTACGATTCGTTCAATCTCGGTGATCACGTCGGAGACGATCCGGAAGCCGTGGCGGCGAACAGGATTCGGCTGGCCGAGCAGATCGGGGTGGCGGCCGGGTCGGTGGTCTGGATGGAGCAGATCCACAGTCGCAACGTCACCGTGGTCGACGGACCGGTTCCCGAGCCGGTGCCCGCCACCGACGCGCTGGTCACGACCACGCCCGGTCTCGCCCTCGCCGTGCTGTCCGCCGACTGCGTCCCGGTACTCCTCAGCGACGACGACGCCGGTGTGATCGCGGGGGTCCATGCGGGCCGCGTCGGCGCCCGGATCGGCATCGTGCCCGCCACCCTGCGCGCAATGGTCGAACTCGGCGCCCGGATCGGGTCCATCGGCGCCTTCCTCGGTCCTGCCGCGAGCGGAGACCACTACGAGGTGCCCGCCGACATGCAGGCCGACGTGGAGAAGCATCTGCCGGGCAGCGCCGTGCGTACCAAGAAGGGCACGGCCGGTCTCGACCTGCGTGCCGGCTTGCGGCGGCAGTTGCTCGAGGCCGGCGTCGCCGGAGTCGCGGTCGACCCGCGGGACACCATCGCCGACCCGAGCCTGTTCAGCCATCGCCGGGGCGCACCCACGGGCCGCCTGGCCTCGGTCATCTGGATGGACCCCGATGGCGATGCACACGGCGACGATGCACACGGCGACGATGCACCCGGTGAGCGGCGCCCGCTCGGGGAGTGACCCGGTGGCGAGAAGGATGGGGACATGACCGGGTCATCTGATGCGCGCACCGCCGAGCTGGGGGAACGGTTGGCCGCGGTGCGTCGGCGCCTCGACGCCGCGGTCGAGGCCGCCCATCGGCCGGCGGGCTCCTGTCAGCTCCTCGTGGTCACGAAGTTCTTTCCCGCGGATGACGTCCGTCGGCTGCTGCAGCTGGGGGAGCGCGCGTTCGGCGAGTCACGCGAACCCGAGGCCGGCCGGAAGGTGGCGGAGGTGCTGGGGGACTGGGAGTCCCCGGAGCCCGGCGACGTCCCCGTCTTCGACATGATCGGTTCGGTGCAGTCCAAGAAGGCCCGGTCGGTGGCGCGGTGGGCGCGCGCGGTGCACTCCGTCGACCGCCCGAAGGTCGTCGACGCCCTGGACCGTGCCGCGGTCGCAGCACTCGACGAGGGGGAGCGCGCCGATCCGCTCGGCATCCTGCTTCAGGTCAGCCTCGACGGCGATCCGCAGCGCGGCGGCGTCGTCGAAGACGATCTCCCGGCTCTGGCCGAGCGGGTCGTCGAGGCCGACTCACTGCGGTTGCGCGGGCTCATGGTGATCGCCCCGCTGGCTGGCGAACCCGGGCACTGGATGGCCGAGGCCGCACGCATCCGCGAGGCGTTCCGCGGGCGATTCGACGCCGCCGCCGAACTGTCCGCGGGCATGTCAGGGGACATGGAGGAGGCGGTCGCCGCGGGCTCGACATGCGTGCGTGTCGGAACCGCGATCATGGGCGATCGGCCGCTAATCTCTCAGTAATCACATTGGTAACACCAGAACCAAGTGACACACGAAGCGCAGTTAGCTCACTGACCACAGATGCACCATCCGGCACGGCAGCAACCGGCGTCGCACTACCAGAGAGGCCGTCAATGACCACGATGCAGAAGTTCAAGGCTTACTTCGGCATGGTGCCGCCCAGCGAGTACGAGGACGACTACCTCGAGGAGTCGGCCCCGCCGCTGCGAGAGCGGTCTCGTGAGCGCGCCTACCGTGACGACTACTACGGTGACTCCTCCTACGATCCCGGATACGAGCCGTCGTTCCGGGACGCCGGCTACCGCGACGAGATCGCGTACCGCGACGAGCTGTCCGACCGCCACTACGACGCCGGCTTCGACCTGGCCCCGGAGTACGCGGCGGAGTTCGCCTACGCCGGCAGTCGCGCGGTGGGCGAGGGGCCGATGCGGGCGCCCGCCCGCCTCGAACCGCTGCAGCGTTCGTCGAGCGCGGCCCTGCGCGCTGCCACCGCGCCGCGGTCGATGGGTGCCGACCCCCGCGAACTCGAGCGCGTCTTCGCCGACAGCCCGCTGCAGAAGATCACCACGCTGCGCCCGTCGGACTACAGCGAAGCCCGTACCATCGGGGAGCGTTTCCGCGACGGCAACCCGGTCATCATGGACCTCGTCGACATGAGCAACGACGACGCCAAGCGCCTCGTCGACTTCGCCGCGGGTCTTGCGTTCGCGCTGCGCGGATCGTTCGACAAGGTGGCCACCAAGGTGTTCCTGCTGTCGCCCGCCGACGTCGACGTGTCGCCCGAAGACCGCCGCAAGATCGCCGAGACGGGCTTCTACAACCACTCCTGACCGGCGTCGGGTACCTCGGTTCGCCGTCGTCCGAGATGTTCAGGCACTCTTGACGCGTGGCTGCGATTTTGTTGAGCGTGTTGTACTACCTCCTGCTGATCTTCTGGTTGCTCCTCCTGGGCCGGCTGGTGGTCGAACTGGTCCGGACCTTCGCGCGTGAGTGGCGTCCCACCGGGATCGCGGTGGTCGTCATCGAGATGGTCTTCACCGTGACCGACCCCCCGATCAAGGCGCTGCGTCGCGTTCTCCCCCCGATCCCACTCGGTCCCATCCGGCTCGACCTGTCGCTCATGATCGTGATGCTCGTCGTGATCATCGGCATGAACATCGTCAACGGCCTGCGCGCCGACGCCCTGGCCGAGTCGCTCGCGATCGCCGGCCACCTCGTCCGCCCCTGATCCCCCTGCTCCCTGAGGAGCGCCCGAGCTTGCGGAGGGCGCGTCACGAAGGGTCCGTCCCCGGCGGGCGCACCCGATCGGGCGGCGGGTACCCCGCGTTAGGCAGATGGTCTACGGTTATAAGTCATCTTCGGATGACTGTTTCATTTCAACAGCGCATCGCAGAGATGCGACCAACGGTTCGCGTGTGACAGGATTGGACGCCAGTTACAATTTTTGACTGGTATGAATAGTTAGTGACAACCTGTATCGGTCGAACGACTCACCGTCGCGCGATCCGGGTTGGACGGCCCGCCAACTGAACACAAGTTCACCACCAGACATGAGGGGAACCGACATGCGGCTGACTCCAGCTGATGTGCACAACGTCGCGTTCAGCAAACCGCCCATCGGTAAGCGCGGTTACAACGAGGACGAGGTCGATCAGTTCCTCGACTTCGTCGAAGCCGAACTCGCACGGCTGATCGAAGAGAACACCGACCTCAAGCAGCGCGTCGAGGAGCTCGAGAGCGAGCTCGCCGATGCCCGTTCCGGTGGTGGCGCCCAGGCGGACGACCGGACCCAGATGTTCGCCAAGCCCGCCGCGGCACCCGAGCCGCCCGCCCCGGCGCCGACGCCGGCACCGCAGGCGACCAACGACGACGCCAACGTGCGTGCCGCACGCGTTCTCGCGCTCGCCCAGGACACCGCCGACCGGCTCACGGGCAGCGCACGCGCCGACGCCGACGCGATGCTGTCCGACGCCCAGACGCGCGCCGACACGCTGGTCTCCGAGGCGCAGACCAAGTCCGACGCCATGCTCGCCGATGCCCGGCAGCGCTCGGAGGCGATCCTCGCCGACGCCCAGACGCGATCGGAGGCGCAGTTGCGGCAGGCACAGGAACGTGCCGATGCCCTGCAGAGCGACGCCGAGCGCAAGCACAGCGAGATCATGGGCACGATCAACCAGCAGCGCGGTGTGCTGGAAGGCCGGATTGAGCAGCTCAAGACCTTCGAGCGCGAGTACCGTACGCGTCTGAAGACCTACCTCGAATCCCAGCTCGAGGAACTCCAGCAGCGTGGCAGTGCGGCGCCTGTCGAGGGCGGCCGACCCGATCAGTCGTTCTCGAACGATCCGGGTAATGGTGGATTCAGCAGCTACTCACCCAGCTGACCTGGGCGGATCGGTGCGCACTAGGCTGGTGATGTGCTGACCTTGGCGCTGGCCGCGACCCTCCTGGGGTTCGTGCTGCTCATCCTCGGTCTCATCACCGGGACCGTGTGGCTGGCCGTGGCCTGCATCGTGGTCTGTCTGGTGGGCCTCGGCTTCCTCCTGGCGGACGTGTTCGCCGGTCGCAAGGGCGAAGCGGCCCGGTCACTGGAAGACATGGTCCCGGGCGCCGGTCGCGACACCGATCCGTCGCACGACGCCGATGACGACGCTGTCACCGGGCACGACTCGGACGGCGATCGCGGCGCCGATGCACCGACGCGTCGGTACCCCGCCGCCGACACCCCCGGTGTCGGCGATTCCGAGTCCGCCGGCTATCGGCCCGGGGCCTTCGACCCCGGAATGGCCGCGCCCGCTGGTTCGGTCCCGCCGAATCGACCTGCTCCCGAGCGTCGTGAGGGCAACCTCGAGGACTATCTGCGTTCGGTCGGCGGCGACAGTCCGAGTGGTGACGGGCCGCCCCGCGGGGCCCCTCCCACCGGTGTCGATGTCGCCGGTGGTCGCGCCGGTCCGCCGCCGGGTTCCCGTCCGCCCGGCGTGGGACCGCAGAGTCGCCAACCCGGTGTCGGTCAACAGTCGTGGACTCAACAGCAGGCCCGGCCGCAGCAGGGGCAATTCGGTCCTCCGCAATCCGGCCCGCCTCCGACCAGGGGCCAACGGCCTCCGGTCGGCCCGCCGTCGGCTCCGCGTCCGTTCGACCCGCAGTCCTCGGGGTGGGCCCCCGACGACGTGCCGGGCGGCGACGCCGCCGGCCCGGACGACTGGGCAACAAGTCCCGACGAGTCCGCGCCGCGTCGTCGGCGTGCGGATTTCGATCCGCTTGATCCGAACTGGCATCCGCCGCCGGACTGAGCGCACCCGGGTGGCCGCGCACCGGTCGAGAACCCATTGGCCCGGCCGGGTCGGTCGTCGCTACACTGGTTCACGCGTTGATCCGGCCATCACCGGGGAGCACCCGGAAGAACAGTGTCATCGAGTGTGGCGTCCAGTGGACGGTGCGAATGCGTGACTCCCAGTAGAACCGGGCGGGCGTGGCCCGTGACAGCCACAGGATCGTACGGTCATCGACCGTCGCGATTCGTCGAGTGGCGTCGAATCTCCGACGCAAGCGGGGTGGTACCGCGCAGACCTCTGGTGTGCGTCCCCGTGCCGATGAGACATCACCAGGCACGAGGAGACGAGCCGTGAGCGACGCGACCGACCCCACCCAGTCCGCCCCCACTGAGTCCGGGCGGGTGTATCCCAGGGTCGACATGACCGGGGGCACCGGGCGCAGCGCCCCCGACTTCCCGTCCGTGGAACAGCGGGTCCTGCAGTACTGGGACTCCGATTCGACCTTCGCCGCGTCGATCGCGAACCGGGCCGACGCCGAGGAGTTCGTCTTCTACGACGGTCCGCCGTTCGCGAACGGTCTGCCGCACTACGGTCACCTGCTGACCGGTTACGTCAAGGATCTGGTACCCCGGTACCAGACCATGCGTGGCAAGAAGGTGGACCGCCGATTCGGCTGGGACACACACGGTCTGCCTGCCGAGCTGGAGGCCGAACGCCAGCTCGGGATCACCGACAAGTCGGAGATCGAGAAGATGGGCATGGCGAAGTTCAACGAGTACTGCCGCGACTCGGTGCTGCGGTACACGGGGGAGTGGCGTGACTACGTGACCCGCCAGGCCCGCTGGGTCGACTTCGACAACGACTACAAGACACTCGATCTCGACTTCATGGAGTCGGTGATGTGGGCGTTCAAGGCGCTCTACGACAAGGGGCTCATCTACCAGGGCTATCGAGTGCTGCCCTACAGCTGGTACGAGCAGACGCCGTTGTCCAACCAGGAGTCCAAGCTCGACGATGCCTACCGGATGCGGCAGGACCCGGCGGTCACCGTCTCGATGCCGCTGCGGGTGCCCGACGGTCCGCTGGCCTCGCTCGACGGAGTCAACGCGCTGATCTGGACGACGACGCCGTGGACCCTGCCGTCCAACCTCGCGATCGCGGTCAACCCCGAGGTCACCTACGTTCATGTGAAGGCCGCCGACGGCCGGGAATACCTGCTGGCCGAGGCGCTGCTCGGTGCGTACGCCAAGGAGATCGCCGATCCGGAGGTGGTCGGCACGCACCGCGGTGCGGATCTGGCGGATCTGTCGTACGCGCCTCCCTTCGACTTCTTCGCCGGCCATCCGAACTCCCATCGCGTGTTGCTGGGCGACTACGTGACCACCGACAGCGGCACCGGGATCGTGCACCTCGCACCGGCTTTCGGCGAGGAGGACATGGACCTCGCGACCGCCAACGGCATCGAGGTGGTGCAACCGCTCGACCCGGGCGGACGCTTCACCGCGCAGGTCCCGCCGTACGAGGGTCTGATGGTGTTCGACGCCAACCCGGTGATCATCAAGGACCTGAAGGAAGCCGGCCGGATCCTGCGCCATGAGACCATCGAGCACTCCTACCCGCACTCCTGGCGGTCGGGCCAGCCGCTGATCTACATGGCGGTGCCGTCGTGGTTCGTCGCGGTGACGCAGTTCCGCGACCGCATGGTGGAGCTGAACAAGCAGATCACCTGGGTGCCCGAACACATCCGGGACGGGCAGTTCGGCAAGTGGCTCGAAGGCGCCCGGGACTGGAACATCAGCCGCAACCGGTACTGGGGGGCGCCACTGCCGGTCTGGGTGTCCGACGACCCGGAGTTCCCGCGCGTCGACGTCTACGGTTCGCTCGACGACCTCGAGCGCGACTTCGGGGTGCGTCCGGACAACCTGCACCGGCCGTTCATCGACGAACTCACCCGGCCCAATCCCGATGACCCGAGCGGGAAGTCGACCATGCGTCGGGTGCCCGAGGTCCTCGACTGCTGGTTCGAGTCGGGTTCGATGCCGTTCGCCCAGGTGCACTATCCGTTCGAGAATCGCGACTGGTTCGACGGTGGTGACTCCGCGCACGCCCCGGCCCACAACCCGGGCGATTTCATCGTCGAGTACAACGGGCAGACCCGTGGCTGGTTCTACACGCTGCACGTGTTGGCCACCGCGCTGTTCGACCGGCCGGCCTTCAAAACCGTTGCTGCGCACGGGATCGTGCTGGGTGACGACGGGCAGAAGATGTCGAAGTCGAAGCGCAACTACCCCGACGTCAACGAGGTCTTCGATCGCGACGGATCGGACGCGATGCGATGGTTCCTGATGGCCTCGCCGATCCTGCGCGGCGGCAACCTCGTCGTGACGGAGCGAGGCATCCGGGAAGGGGTGCGTCAGGCGCTCCTGCCGCTGTGGAACGCCTACAGCTTCCTGCAGCTCTACGCCGAGCGCCCGGCGACCTGGCGGACCGACTCGCAGCATGTGCTCGACCGCTACATCCTGGCCAAGCTGGCGACGACCCGCGACACGATGACCGCGGCGCTCGACACCTACGACATCGCGGGGGCGTGTGACGCCCTCCGTGAGTTCGTCGAGTCGCTCACCAACTGGTACGTGCGTCGTTCCCGGGCACGCTTCTGGGCCGGCCAGGACGAGGACACCGACGCCTTCGACACCCTCTACACCGTGCTCGAGGTAGCCTGCCGGCTGGCCTCGCCGCTGCTCCCCCTGGCGACCGAGGCCATCTGGCGGGGTCTCACCGGGGAGCGTTCGGTGCACCTGACGGACTGGCCGACGAGCGATGAGCTGCCGGCCGATGCCGACCTGGTCATCGCGATGGACCAGGTCCAGGCGGTGTGCTCGACGGCGTCGAGCGTCCGCAAGGTCAACAAGCTGCGGGTCCGGCTGCCCCTGTCAGGTCTGACGGTGGCCTCGCCGACCGCGGCCGCGCTCGAGCCGTTCGTCGACCTGATCAAGGACGAGATGAACGTCAAGGACGTCACTCTGGCGACCGATGCCAGCGAGTACGGACGTTACGAGATCGCGGTCAACGCGCGTGCCGCCGGCCCCCGCTTGGGCAAGGACGTACAGCGTGCGATCAAGGCGGTGAAGTCGGGCAACTGGACTGCGCGCGAGGGCGCCGACGGGTCCGAGGTCGTCGTCGCCGACGGCATCGAACTCCACGACGGGGAGTTCACCCGGCGGCTGGTGGCCGTCGAACCGGACTCGACCGCGGAGCTGCCGGGCGGGAACGGCCTGGTCGTCCTCGACACGGCGGTCACGCCCGAACTCGAGGCCGAGGGGTGGGCGAAGGACCGGGTTCGCGAGCTGCAGGATGCGCGCCGCACCCTGGGACTGGACGTCTCCGACCGGATCACGGTGCGACTCGTCGTACCGGCCGAACGTCTGGACTGGGCGAGGACGCACGCCGACCTGATCGCCGGCGAGGTGCTCGCGGTGCGGTTCGACGTGACCGGCGATGGTGACGCGGGCAGCATCGAACTCGGCGATGGTGTGACCGCCGACGTGGCGAAGGCGAACTGATCCGCTGACCCGGGCACCGCGCGGACATCCCGGCCGGGTGTCCGCGCGGTGTCGTCGTCGGCTGGGCTGTCGTCGTCGGCTGGGCGGGGAGGCGTGGTCGGACGAGACGATCTGGGACACCGATCGCAACAGTCGCATCTGGTGGTGCTGCGCCACGTACGGTGTGGAGACTGCCGCGACATGGCCCCGCGGGGTGAGCACACACCCGAGCGCGCCGTTCGCCGCCCGAACCATCTACGAGGGGGCAGACCCCGATGACCCGCATGGACGTGGACCCGATCCCGGCGCGATCCGCCGCGTTCGAACCGCTGCTGTTCACGGTGGCCTACGAGATCCTGGGCTCGGCTGTGGACGCCGAACATGTTGTCCGACACTGCCTCTGGGATCATTCGGCGAGCGCGCCGGTGGACGCGTTCGGCCCCGGGTCGGCCCGAGCGCACCTCATCGCGCAGGTCGCCCGGCGCGCGCTCGAGACGCTCGCCGCGCGTCGACGTGTTACCGGGGACTACGTCGGACCGTGGCTGCCCGATCCGATCCGGTTCGACGGCGACGTCCTCGCCGACGCGGGTCTCGCGGAATTCGCGTCGACCGCGATGCTGCTCGTTCTGGAGGAACTCGAGCCCGCTGAACGGACGGTGTACGTCCTGCGTGAGATCTTCGGATTCGCCGACGACACGATCGCCATGATGCTGTCCTGGACGCCCGACGAGGTGGGGACGCTCGCGGAACGAGGCCGGTCGTTCGTCGAGCGTCGGCGCCTCCGGTTCGATCCGATGGACCGCGCCCGCGCCGCGGACATCGTCGAAACGTTCCTCGACGCGGCCGAGTCGGGTGACGCCGACGCGCTTGTCGCCCTCATGACACCCGACGTCGTGCTGACCTCGGACAGCAACGGCAAGGCCACCGCGGTACGGCAGCCCATGCGCGGGGCGCCCGCGGTGATGCAGGTGCTGTCGGGGTTCGCCCGGATCGGTGCCGTGCTCGAGGATTACCGCGCCGAGTTCGTGGTCTTCAACGGCCAGCCCGGGATGATCCTCTACTTCGACGGCCGGCTGCAGACCGCGATCACCCTCCGCGTCGTCGATGGCCTGATCGTCGACATCTACGTGATGCGCAATCCCGACAAGCTCGTCGGGGTCGAGCTCCGTCGGCCGGTCACCCGCTGATCCACCCACCGCGCGGAGTGCGGGACCTGTACCGGAAACCGGTACGAATACCGCACTCTGTCCGATCTCAGGCGAACAGGCCCGACAGTGTCTGCTCGATCTGGAGCCGGAACAGCTGCTCGGGATGCGCGAAGGTGTCGGTCCCGTACTGGCCGAAGGTCTCCAGGCTGATCGCGCCGACGAGTACGGCCCACAACGTGGTGGCCGCGGCCAGGACCGCGGCGGGTGTGTCGAGGTCGAACTCGTCGCGGATCGCGTCCATGTCCGCGGCGACATCCGTTGTGGGAGAGGGGAGGTCGGCGCGTAGCAGGCCTTCGGCGTGGGCGGCCGAGCACTCGCGGAGGAGCCGCACGGGAATGCGTGTGCCGGGCCCGATGGTCCGCTCGCCGGGGGCGGAGTAGCCGGGCACCGGGCTTCCGTAGATCAGCGCCCATCGGGATGGCTCGGCGAGAGCCCAGGTCCGCGCTGCCCCGGCCGCGGCCGCGAGTCGATCGCGCCGTCGGGAGGTGGCAATGGAATCGGCCGCGGCGTCGACGGCGTCCGCGACATCGGTGTAGGCCTCCACAAGCAACATGGTCAGCAATTCGTCGCGGCTCGGGACGTACCGGTACACCGCCGAGGAGACGACGCCCATGTCGCGGGCGATGGCGCGCAACGAGAGCCCGGCGGCGCCGTAGGTGGTCAGGTGTTCGCGTCCCAGTCGACGGATCTCGTCGGTCATCATCGCGCGGTTCTCCGCGCGGGTTCGTCCGGTGGCCATGGCGACGATCCTGCCACAAACCGAGAGCGGTGCTCTTGATTTCCTGGCGGCGTGGCTGCATACTCGATTTCGAGAGCACTGCTCTCGAATGTGCCACCGCGACGAAAGGCCCATCATGACCGCGACCACCCACTACAAAGCCCCCAGCGGATTCGACGCCGCCTTCAACCGCGCGGTGCGCTGGCTCGCCGACCGCGGGGTCAACCTGGCCGGGGCGCAGACACTCACCGTCGTCGGCCGCAAGACCGGCACGCCGCAGCGAGTCTCGGTCAACGTCCTGCGGCTCGACGGGGCGGAGTACCTGGTGGCCGTCCGGGGCGACACGCAGTGGGTGCGCAACGCGCGCGTGGCCGGCACGGTGGAACTCCGCCGTGGCCGACGTCGGGCCGTCGTCACCCTCACCGAAATCGACCCCGCCCTTCGGCCGCCGGTCATCCGGGAGTACCTGCGCCGCTGGGGGTGGGAGGTCGGGCGGTTCCTGCCCGCGGGCCTCGCGCTCGCCTCGTCGGACGAGGATCTCGCCGCCCACGCCGGGCTGATCCCCGTCTTCGCCGTCACCGCTGCTCACTAGACTCGGTGAGGTGTCACGCCTCGAACCCGAACCGCCGCGCCCGGTCGGTGCGGTGTCGGGGCGGGGGTCCGAACGCAGCCCGCGCTGGGTGATGCACCTCGACATGGACGCGTTCTTCGCCTCCGTCGAACAGCTCACCCGCCCGACGCTGCGCGGCCGCCCGGTACTGGTGGGCGGGTCCGGTGGGCGCGGGGTGGTCGCCGGCGCCAGCTACGAGGCACGCGTGTTCGGGGCCGGCTCGGCGATGCCGATGCACCAGGCGCGTCGGCTCATCGGGCCGACCGGCGTGGTCATCCCGCCGCGCGGATCGGTGTACAGCACGGTCAGCAAACGTGTCTTCGCCATTGTGCGCGAAGCGGTTCCGGTCATCGAGACGCTGTCGTTCGACGAGGCGTTCGGCGAGCCGGAAGAACTCGCGGGGGCGACCGTCGACGCGGCCGGCGAGTTCGCCGAGGAGCTCCGATCCCGGATCCGGAGCGAGGTCGGACTCGCCGCGTCGGTCGGGCTCGGAAGCGGCAAACAACTCGCGAAGATCGCCTCGGGGATGGCCAAACCCGATGGGGTGATGGTGATCCCACCGTCCGGCCAGCTGGAGTTCCTGCATTCGCTCCCGGTCCGCAAGCTGTGGGGCATCGGGCCCGTGTCCGGCGATCGGCTGGCGCGGCTGGGGATCGCGACCATCGGTGACCTCGCGGCGATGTCGCCGGTCGAGGTGGCCTCCGTGCTGGGCGCCACCGTCGGTCCCGCGCTGCATCGCCTTGCCCACGGCATCGACGACCGGCCGGTCGCCGAACGTGCCTCCTCGAAGCAGATCAGCGCCGAGTCCACCTTCGCCGAGGACATCGTCGAACTCGACGCGCTGCGTCCCGCCATCCGCAAGGCCGCCGCCGGCGCTCACCGCCGACTGCTCACCGACGGCCGGGGAGCGCGCACCGTCGTACTGAAACTGAAGAGATCCGACATGTCGATCCTGACGCGCTCGGCGACGACCGCGGCGGCCACCACCGACTTCGACGACCTCGAGCGGACGGCGCAGCGGCTCGCGCTCGATCCGCGTTCCATCGGGGCGATTCGCCTTGTCGGCGTCAGCTTCTCGGGGTTGACCGCGGTGCAGCAGTACGCCCTCTTCGACGAGCTGGGCAGCGAGGGACCGGCCGATGTCGAGACCACCCACCACGACACCGCCGCAGGCCACGGTGCGGAGGAAGGGGGTCGCGCCGAGGTGGCGACGTCACCGGACCCGGCCGGGGCCGAGGCGTCGGCCGTCCAGATAGCTGACTCGGCGCCCGAACCCCCGCGGTTCGCGCCGGGAGGGAGTTCGATGCCGGTCGGCCGCTTCGGCCCCGGCGCCGACGTGACCCACCCCGACCACGGGCACGGCTGGGTTCAGGGGAGTGGACACGGGGTCGTGACCGTGCGATTCGAGACCCGCACGAGCGGGCCGGGGCGCACGCGCACGTTTCCGGTCGACGATCCGAACCTCCGTCCGGCGGATCCGCTCGACAGCCTCGAATGGGATCTTCCCGGCGACGGTTGACCGATCGGGCACGGTATCGACCGGCCGTGACCGCCGCCCGGCGGGTGCCGGTGGCAGCACTCAGTCCTGTTGTGCGACAAAGAAATCCGTGATCGATCCGGGATCGTGGCCTGAGGTCAGCAGTGCGATGAGCGCCATACGCGCCTGCGGTGCGCGCAGCCAGGGTGACACGATCGCTCCGGCCCGCCGCAGATCGACCGCGCCGCCGCCCCCGCCGTAGGTCGCGGTCACCTCGCCGTACGGGACACGGCTGGTGACGACGACGGTCGCCCCGCGCTGGACGGCGAGTGCCACCTCGGCGGTGATGTCCGGGTGGGTGTTCCCGGAGCCGGTGGCCGCGAGGACCACGCCGGCGGCATTCTGCGCGACGGACGCGGCGATGAGTCCCGGTGACACGCCCGGGTAGAGGGTGAAGGCATCGACGCGTGCTGGCCGGCCCACCGGTACCGGTCCGGCGAGCACTCGTCGCGGCACCGGCGGGTCGTCGGCCCGACCGGTGCCCTGCACGGTGTCGAAGGCCGCCGGGTCGGTGGTGGAGACCTTGAACAACCCGCGTGCCGGCAGAAGCCGGCCACCCATGGCCACGAGGACTCCTCGACCCCGAGTGGCCGGGTCGTCGATCGCGGCCAATGCGGCGGCGAGATTCGACGGCCCGTCGGCGCGCGGAGAATCAGACGGCAGCATCGCCCCGGTGAACACGACCGGCCGCTCGTCGGCGGCGTACAGGTCGGCGAGGTAGGCCGTCTCCTCCATCGTGTCGGTTCCGTGTGTGATCACCACACCGCGGACGGCGGGGTCGGCAAGCGCGTCGGCGATCGCGCGGACCACCGCGAACTGTTCGGCGACGGTCATCGCCGAACTGTCCACCGACATGAGGTCGACGGTGCGGATGGCCGACGGAGTGCGCGACGTCCCGTCGTCCCCGGCCCTCTCGTCCCCGGTCCCGATGTCCCCGGTCCCGGTGGTGATCGTCCCGGCGGCGGAGAGGAGAGCGGCCGAGCCGAGCGCCGGGACCGCGCCGTCGTCGGTGGTCTGGGCGGCGATCGTGCCTCCGGTGCTGATCAGCACGGTGACTCCGGTGGCCGCGGGCGGGGTGCCTGTCATGGTGCCCAAGGGTCACCGGAACCCTGTCGGCCCGTCAAGCGTTGCCTGCTCGGCGCCGCCGGCCGGGCGGATCGTCGTCGCGTGTCGCCGGGCACCGGGGACCCCTGGTGCCCGCCGTTTGGCATAGTGGTGTGGGCCGTCGCCGGGGGACCCGGCACACACGTCCGGCTGGGGGTACACCCCGGCAGACACGTCTGGTCGGGTCGAACCCGGCAGACACGTCCGGCATCGCGGTACGAGAGCGCCCGCCGGCGCACCCCATGCCCGAGAACACAGTGAGGGAGATCGTTGAAGTATCGGAAATTCCTGGGCGCGACCATGATCGCGGCCGCGTTGATGACCACCGTCGCGGCTTGCGGGAGTGACGACGCAGACGCGCCGCCCGCACCGACGCTCACCAGCACCGACACCGCAGCCGCGAGCGGCGACGGCTCCGAGATCACCGACGGCAGCAACCCGCCGTCGATCGCCGCGCTCAACGAGATGGTCGATCAGGCCGTCGACCCCGACATCCCGCGGGCCGAGAAGGTCGAACTGGTCGAGGGTTCGGAGAAGGACCCGGCGATCTTCGACGAGCTGGTCAAGGCACGTGCCGAGAACTCCGACGTCGACTGGGTCCTCGTCAACCCCGTGATCAGCGCCGGACCCAACAAGGCCCGCGTCAAGGTCCGGATCGAGACCGCGGGCAACCCGCCGACCAACGCCGAGTCGACCATCGTCTTCGACGACGGGCGCTGGAAGCTCTCGAACGAGACCGTGTGCAACCTCCTCGGCCTCTACCAGGTCGAGAGCGCCATGTGCGCTCCGGCGAGCTGACCACTCGCCGCACAGCATGATCCGCGGCCCCGCGTCGCCGACCGTAGTCGGTGACCCGGGGCCGTCGGCGTTCAGCGCCAGGTGACGGACAGTCCGGTCCGCTGTACCAGCGGCCGGTTCGGGTCCGCACCGACCAACTCGCGGGCGCCCCGATAGGTGGCCTCGCCGGCGATGGGCAGCCCGCGGGTCAGGTCGACGGTCACCGACCCCTGACCGGTGTAGCTGTAGCGGCTGATGGTGAGGCTGTCACTGCCGCCGGGGATCGCGAACACCGAGTTCACCGGGGTCTCGTCGGCGGTGTACTCGATGGTCAGCCGGGTGTCGTCCCAGCCGGTGAGCCGTGCCTCGATGGTCTGGGTGACGGTCGCCGCGGCCGCGATCACCCGCTCGCTCCGCCACGTCGCACCCACCGCGATCGGTTCGGTCGGGAGCACGACCGCCGCGTTGAACGCCGACACCAGCGTCTGCTCGACCGCCAGTCGCGCCTCGCCGCCGGCCGGCTCCGGCGGCGCGATCCGCAGGGACACCGGCGCCAGGCCCGGACCGAGCGTGAGACCGGCTTTTGCGCCGGCCATCGCCGACAGTTCGTCGTTCAGGGTCGTGTCGGCGGATGTGACCGTGCCCACGTCGAGTTCGAGGTCGGTGGGATCGGCGCACCCGAACCGCGCGGTCAGTGGCATCTCGACGGTCTGGGCGTCCGAGGTGCCCGGTGACGCCACCTCCGAGGTCGTCACCAGGGTCACCGACTGGGCGGTGGCGACGTCCGGCGCAGTCGTCGGCACGCGGCGCTCCCCGGTTCCCGCGTCGACGATCGTCACCGTCGCCGGTGCGATCGGGACCGGCGCCGCACCGGCGGCGCGGGACGGCGAGTCGGTGCTGCAGCCCGCCGATGTGCTCGCCGCCGGAGCGCCGGGCGTCTCGTCGGGACCCGATGCGCATCCCGCGACCAGTACGGACAGCGCGGTCACCGCCCCGATGGACGAGACGACGGACCGGAGGCGACGGGGATGCGGGGACACGGGTAGCCAGCGTATTCGACGTGTCGTGGACAATGATGCTGTGGATGACCAACCCCTGACGGATCGAGAGCACGTGGACCCGCACGACCGTGTCGAACCCGGGGCCGACCGCGGACCCGACGACACCGACGCCGCCGCACGTCCCGGCCGTCGGGTGCCGACGGCGACGATCGTGGTGCTCGGCGTCGCGCTCGTGGTCCTGGGACTCGACCAGCTGACGAAATCGATCGCGGTCGCCGCGATCGACCCGATGCGCCCGGTGGAGATCATCGGCGACTTCGTCACGCTGCGTCTGGTCCGCAACAGCGGCGCGGCCTTCTCCATGGCCACCGGATACACCTGGGTGCTGTCGATCATCGCCCTGGTGGTCGTGCTCGTGATCATCCGCTACAGCAGCCGGCTGCGCTCCTGGTGGTGGGTGGCGGGTCTGGCCCTCGTGCTCGGTGGCGCCATCGGCAATTTGACGGACCGCATCTTCCGTGCCCCGCAACCACTTCAGGGCCATGTCGTCGACTTCGTGTCGGTGGGCTGGTGGCCGGTGTTCAACGTCGCCGACTCCGCGGTGGTGTGCGGTGCGATCCTCCTGGTCGTCCTCTCCGCGCTCGGTTTCGACTACGACGGCACCCGCACAGGCTGGGCGGCCCGTCGCGAGCAGCGCGATCCCGCCGGCACCGAGGGCGGCGCGCATGCGTGAATCGCGGTTCCTGCCGGTGCCCGACGGCCTCGACGGGATGCGCGTGGACGCCGGTGTCTCCCGGATGCTCGGGCTGTCGCGCACCGTCGTCGCCACCCTGGCCGAGGAGGGCGACGTCGTCGTCGACGGCGTGGCGGTGGGGAAGTCGCACAAACTCGCCGCGGGCACGATGCTGCACGTCACGCTGCCCGAACCGGACGAACCGCTGCGCGTCGAGCCGACCCCGGTCGAGGACCTCGAGGTCATCTACCACGACTCCGACATCGTCGTCGTCGACAAGCCGGTGGGTGTCGCCGCGCATCCCTCGCTGGGCTGGAGCGGCCCGACGGTCATCGGGGCCCTAGCGGCTGCGGGTTTCCGGATCTCGACCTCGGGAGCGCACGAACGTCAAGGGATCGTCCACCGTCTCGATGTCGGCACGTCGGGGGTCATGGTGGTCGCGGTGTCCGAACGGGCGTACACGTTGCTCAAACGGGCGTTCAAACAGCGCACCGTACACAAGGGTTACCACGCGCTCGTCCAGGGGCACCTCGATCCGCCGTCGGGGACCATCGATGCGCCGATCGGCCGCCACCGGGGCAACGACTGGAAGTTCGCGGTGACCGCGAACGGCAAACCGAGTGTCACCCACTACGACACCCTGGAGATGTTCGCGTCGGCGTCGCTGCTGGACGTTCACCTCGAAACCGGTCGCACGCACCAGATCCGGGTTCACTTCTCGGCCCTTCACCATCCGTGCTGCGGTGATCCCACGTACGGCGCCGATCCGGTGCTGGCCAAGAAGCTGGGTCTGGAACGCCAATGGCTGCACGCGCGGTCGCTCGGGTTCGCCCATCCGGCCGACGGCCGACAGGTGGAGTTCACCTCGTCATACCCCGAGGACCTGCAGCACGCGCTCGAGGTCCTGCGCGCAACCTGATGCCTCGCGCGACCAGGCCGTTCGATCGACTATTTCCGAGACACACCGCTAGATTGGGGGAGTGCTCGAGCCGGGAACCCTCGTCGCCGGGTACCGCGTCGAACGGGTACTCGGCAGCGGCGGCATGGGTGCGGTCTTCCTCGCCCGGCATCCGGAGCTGCCCCGGTACGACGCCCTGAAGGTGCTGAAGGCCTCGGCCGGGCTCACGGACAGCAACTTTCGCCGGCGGTTCCTGCGTGAGGCGGAGGTCGCGGCCACGCTCGACCACCCGAACATCGTCACCGTGTTCAACCGCGGACGTGCGAGTGTGCCGGTGGCGTCGAGGCCGGACAAGTCGGCGGAGGCCGATCTGCTCTGGATCGCCATGCAGTACGTCCCGGGAACCGACTGTGCGCGCGAACTCGCCGGACGCGGCCGCCTCGCCCCGCGTCGCGTGGTGCACATCGTGTCGGAGGTGGCGCGGGGGATCGACCACGCCAACCGGCGCGGACTGCTGCACCGCGATGTGAAACCCGCCAACATCCTGCTCGCCGAGGTCGACGATGATTCGTCGTTCGACGAGCAGCGGGTCCTGCTGACCGACTTCGGGGTCGCCAAACTGTCCGACGAGACCGAGGCGCTCACCTCGGTCGGCACGGTCCTCGCCACGCTGTCGTACGCGTCCCCGGAGCAGCTGACGGGTCGTCGACTCGATGGCCGGACCGACCAGTATTCGCTGGCGGCCACCACTTTCCACCTGCTCACCGGGCGCGTGCCCTTCGACGACCGCGACAACGGCGCCGTCATCGGAGCACATCTGAAAGAACCCGTACCGCGGGTTTCCGAGCTCGTGCCCGGACTCTCGCCCGACGCCGACGCGGTCATCGCGCGTGCGATGGCGAAGTCCCCGGACGAGCGCTTCGCCAGCTGCCGGGAGTTCGCCGACGCGCTGGCGACGGGTCTGCGGAACGTGCGGCCGAGGTCGGCCGCCGACCTCGACGCGGAGACGGTTCGCGGCCTCCCCGGTCGGATGGCCGGCGGCGCCGTCCCGGGTCCGCGCGCGCCGGACATGCCCGGACGGTCCGACCGGCCGACACCGCCGCCCGCCGGTCGCGCCGCGACCCCCGACCGACCACCCGCGGAACGTCGATCACGGCCGGGGCCGGCCGAGCCCCGCCGACCCGGGCCCGGCCGTCCCGCGGCGAACGTTGACCCGGCACATGAAGCGACGCAGCGCGCGGCCCCGGCGCGCGGCGGTCCGCCGAACGCCCCACCGGGTGCCGCCACGCCGCCCTCCGGCCCCGCGCCGGGCTCGCGGGTGCCCGGGCGCGGCCCGAGATCGAGGCCGACGACCGGTGCCGATCCGGCGGTGTGGCAGCATCCGCCGTCGAATCCGTTCCGGCAGAGCAACGACCACCTGCGGCCCGACCGGAGCCGCCTGGGCGGCGTCGGCCCGACACCGGCCGGCACCCCGCCGCGCGGCCTGGATGCCGCGGGACCCGGCGGGCTGCCCGGTCAAGGTCCCCGGGGCTGGGCCGGGCCGGCGGGTCCGACTTCATCGACGCCGTCGTCGTCGAACCGGTTGCCCATCGTGCTGGCGATCGTCGCCGCGGTGTTGCTGGTCGCGATCGTCCTCGTGTTCATGGCCCTGTGAGCGCGGTGAGCGAACCGGCTCCGCTACCACAGCTGTCCCATCCGTCACGACGCGGAGTGGGAGCCCGGCGGTGTCGGTGCACGCGCCTAGAGTGGACCCGGACTCGGACCCGCCCGACCGCCTTCGGGCGCACTCTCCCGGGTGCCGATGACCGCCGACCGAACCGACATCTGACGACTGACCCGACATCTACCGACTGATCTCGACAGAAGAGGCGCCGTGACGGACTCGTTTGTACACCTGCACAACCACACCGAGTACTCCATGCTCGACGGTGCGGCGAAGGTGTCCCCGTTGTTCGCCGAGGCCAAACGTCTGGGAATGACCGCGATCGGCATGACCGACCACGGAAACATGTTCGGCGCCAGCGAGTTCTACAACACTGCGGTCAAGAACGACATCAAGCCGATCATCGGCATCGAGGCCTACATCGCCCCCGGCTCACGATTCGACACCAAACGAATCCAGTGGGGCACCCGCGATCAGAAGAGCGACGACGTCTCCGGCTCGGGTGCCTACACCCATATGACGATGGTCGCCGAGAACGCGACCGGGCTGCGCAACCTGTTCAAGCTGTCGTCCCTCGCGTCGATCGAGGGGCAGCTCGGCAAGTGGTCGCGGATGGACGTGGACCTGATCGCCGAGCACGCCGAGGGGATCATCGCGACGACGGGATGCCCGTCCGGTGAGGTGCAGACCCGGCTCCGGCTCGGCCACGACCGCGAGGCGCTCGAGGCCGCGGCGAAGTGGCAGGAGATCTTCGGCAAGGACAACTTCTACCTCGAACTCATGGAGCACGGGCTCGAGATCGAGCGGCGTGTGCGCGACGGTCTGCTCGAGATCGGTCGCAAGCTGGGCATCAAGCCGATCGTCACGAACGACTGCCACTACGTGACCAAGGAGCACGCCGCGGCGCACGAGGCGCTGCTGTGCGTGCAGACCGGCAAGACCCTCTCCGATCCGACCCGGTTCAAGTTCGACGGCGACGGTTACTACCTGAAGTCCGCGGCCGAGATGCGCGAGCAGTGGGACTCGATCGTCCCCGGGGCGTGTGACAACACCCTGGAGATCGGCGAGCGCGTCGAGTCCTACAAAGAGGTCTTCACCCACCGCGACCGGATGCCGGTCTTCCCGGTCCCCGACGGCGAGACGCAGCAGACGTTCCTGCGCAAGGAGGTCGCGAAGGGACTCGCGGAGCGCCGTTTCGCCGGCACCGAGGTGCCCGAGGAATACCTGCAGCGCGCCAACTACGAACTCGACGTCATCATCCAGATGGGGTTCCCGGCCTACTTCCTCGTCGTCGGCGACCTCATCCGCCACGCTCTCGAGGTCGGCATCCGGGTCGGCCCGGGCCGTGGCTCGGCGGCCGGTTCGCTCGTGGCCTGGGCGCTGGGCATCACGAACATCGACCCGATCCCGCACGGCCTGCTCTTCGAGCGGTTCCTCAACCCCGAGCGGGTGTCGATGCCCGACATCGACATCGACTTCGACGACCGTCGTCGAGGCGAGATGGTGCGGTACGCGACCGACCGGTGGGGCAGCGACAAGGTGGCCCAGGTCATCACGTTCGGCACCATCAAGACGAAGGCCGCGATCAAGGATTCGGCGCGCGTCCAGTTCGGTCAGCCGGGATTCGCGATCGCCGACCGCATCACCAAGGCGCTGCCGCCGCCGATCATGGCCAAGGACATCCCGGTCTGGGGTATCACCAACCCCGAACACGAGCGCTACAACGAGGCCGCCGAGGTCCGCACGCTCATCGAGACCGATCCGGACGTCAAGAAGATCTACGACACCGCGATCGGACTGGAGGGTCTGATCCGCAACGCCGGTGTGCACGCGTGTGCGGTGATCATGTCCTCGGAGCCGCTGACCGACGCGATCCCGGTGTGGAAGCGCGCGCAGGACGGCGCCATCATCACCGGCTGGGACTACCCGTCGTGTGAGGCGATCGGCCTGCTGAAGATGGACTTCCTGGGTCTGCGCAACCTCACCGTCATCGGTGACGCCCTGGAGAACATCAAACTCAACCGGGGAATCGATCTCGACCTCGACTCGCTGCCGCTCGAAGACGAGAAGACCTACGAACTACTCGCCCGTGGCGACACCCTCGGGGTGTTCCAGCTCGACGGCGCCGCCATGCGCGAACTCCTGAAGATGATGCAGCCCACCGGGTTCGAGGACATCGTCGCCGTGCTCGCGCTGTACCGTCCCGGGCCGATGGGTGTGAACGCCCACACCGACTACGCCAAGCGCAAGAACGGTCTGCAGGAGATCAGGCCGATCCATCCCGAGCTGGAGGAGCCGCTCAAGGAGATCCTGTCGGAGACCTACGGCCTCATCGTCTACCAAGAGCAGATCATGCAGATCGCGCAGAAGGTCGCCGGGTACTCGCTCGGACAGGCCGACCTGCTGCGTCGCGCGATGGGCAAGAAGAAGAAGGAGATCCTCGACGAGGCCTACGACGGCTTCGCGGAGGGCATGCGCAACAACGGTTTCTCCCAGGCCGCGATCACCGCGCTGTGGGACACCGTCCTGCCGTTCGCCGGCTACGCGTTCAACAAGTCGCACGCCGCCGGCTACGGGCTGGTGTCCTTCTGGACCGCGTACCTCAAGGCGAACTATCCCGCCGAGTACATGGCCGGCCTCCTGACCTCGGTCGGCGACGACAAGGACAAGGCCGCGATCTACCTGGCCGACTGTCGCAAGCTCGGGATCACCGTGCTGCCGCCCGATGTCAACGAGTCCCAGCGGAACTTCGCCGCGGTCGGCAAGGACATCCGATTCGGTCTCGCCGCGATCCGCAACGTCGGCTCCGGCGTCGTCGGTTCGATCATCTCGGCGCGCGAGGAGAAGGGGAAATTCACCAACTTCTCCGACTACCTCGGCAAGATCGACGTCACCGCCTGCAGCAAGAAGGTGACCGAGTCGCTGATCAAGGCCGGCGCCTTCGACTCACTCGGACACCCGCGCAAGGGTCTGTTCCTCGTACACGGGGAGGCCGTCGAATCGGTCATCGGAACCAAGAAGGCCGAGGCGATCGGACAGTTCGACCTCTTCGGCGACGCCGGCGGTGCCGACGACTCGATGGCCGAGGTGTTCGCGGTCAAGGTGCCCGAAGAGGAATGGGACACCAAGCACAAGCTCGCCATCGAGCGGGAGATGCTGGGGCTCTACGTGTCCGGCCATCCGCTCAGCGGCGTCGAGCACGCGATCGCCGCGCACACCGACACCTCGATCTCGACGCTCCTCGAGGGCAACGTCGCCGACGGCGCCCAGATCACCATCGGCGGCATCATCTCCTCGGTGACCCGGCGGGTGAACAAGAAGGGCGAGCCGTGGGCCGCGGTGACCCTCGAGGACATGGTCGGTGGAGTCGAGGTGTATTTCTTCCCGCGGGCCTATGTCGCGTACGGGATGGACATCGTCGCCGACAACATCGTCCTGATCAAGGCGCGCGTCAACCTGCGCGACGACAGCATGATGATCAGCGCGAACGATCTCGCGGTGCCGGATCTGGAAACCGCGGGGGCGACCAAACCGGTGGCCCTGACGCTGTCGGCGCGACTCTGCACCCCCGACCGCGTGGCGGCGCTCAAGCAGGTGCTGACCCGGCATCCCGGCATGGCCGACGTGCACGTGACGCTCGTCAGCGACAAGCGGCAGACCCAGCTGAAACTGACCGAGTCGTTGCGCGTGGCCCCGAGTTCGGCGCTGATGGGCGACCTCAAAGCCCTCCTGGGGCCCAGCTGTCTGAGCTGACGCGGCTGAAGTGAGGGACGCCTGCTCGACCGACTTCACCCGGCCGTGACGCAGGATTCGGGTACCCGAACATTTTCCTTCGCCTTCCGCTACACTCGACGTCACGTCCAGCGCACCCGGCCAGTGAGGGAGTGATCCGACATGGCGACTCTGATCGACGTCGACCCCGGTCGTCCGGCATCGCGGCAGCCCCGCACCGTCGATGTCCTGGGTGCGCAGTGGCCGGTCCACAAGGCGCACGCCGTCGCCGCCGCGGTCGTGGTGGCACTGGTCAGCCTCGTTCTTCTCGGCTCACTCGCGGTCACCGCCTGGGCGAGCGGACTGACGCTGCTCGCGGTGTGGTGGGGCGAGCGCTACCTGCCGGGGACGGCGGCCGTCGCGCCGGCATCGAACCCGCCGGGGATCTCGTAGATCCGTCCGTCGAATCCGGCGCGGAAGAGACGTCCGGCCGAGAACCCGCGGTCGCCTCGTCCGTAGGACACGACGCTCGAGGTCGGTAGGCCCGTCGCGAGCACGCAGTAGCTTCCGGGCGCCGTCACACGCACGATCTCACCCGTCGCGTTGAACGGCACCACAGGTCGGTCTCGTGAATCGAGGGTCAGTCCGTCCGGCGTCGACGGCGCACCCACGTTGAGCAGGTTCTGCACGACGCGCGGATTCGCGGTGGAGATCCGGCTGACGCCCGGGTTCACGAAGGTCCTCGACACGTACAGCCACCCGTCGCCGCGTCCGAGAACTGCTCCGTTCGCGCTCGGCAGCGCTCCCCAAGCCGCCTGCACGGCGCCGGTGGGGCTCACCCGACCGATGAGATTGCCGAAGTCGTTGGTGGCGTACACATTTCCGCGCGCCGACACATCCATCCCGTTGGCCGCCGAGAGTCCCGTCACCCAGGGCCGCAGTGCGCGGGTGTTGACGTCGAGACGGGCGATGGATGCGTGTCGCAGCGCGTCGCCCACGAAGACACGCGGGTCGGCGCCGTATCCGACCAGCAGGGTGCCGCCGGGGGTCCACGCCAGCGCGCCCGCTCCGCTCCCGCCCGGCACGCGTGCGATCGGAACGGCTGGTGCGCCCGGTCCGGCGAGGCGATACACACGACCGGTGATCAGGTCGGTGGTGTAGAGGCGTCCGGCGGCGTCGACGGTCAGGCCCTCGAGCGCTGCGCCGGACACCGACCCGACGAGTCGCGCCGGCTGCCCGGCACCCGCACACACGGGGGCGGCCGCGGCCGGGGCGGGGTCCACGGCGGCTCCGAGTCCGACCGCCAGAGCGGCGGCCGCGCCGAGCGCGGCCAGTCGCGACAGGCGTCGGGTGCGGGGTGGGAAGGTTCGACGAGCTGTCATGGCTGCTCCCTGGTCGGTGAGGCTGGTCGCCGTCGGCGATGGCTGGGCGAGACGGTTGTCGGGAAGATTCCCGTCCGGCTCGCTGTCAAACGCACCCGTCCAGTGTTACGCCATCGGGTGCGCGAATGTGCCGCGATGCGATTCATCCGGCGCCGCGAGGCCACCACCCACGACGCGGTCGCGGACGGGCGTCGGAACCCGCGACATCGGATCACCGGCAGACAGTGAGAACATGGCTGTCGTGAGTACGCACCACGTCCCGGTCCATCAACAGGCGTTGTCGGTAGACGCGATCGAAGCCGCATCGATCCGTATCGCCGACGCGGTGGCGCGTACCCCGCTCGAGATCTGCCCGCGGCTGTCCGCCGACACCGGGGCCGAGATCTTCCTGAAGCGCGAGGACCTCCAGGCCGTCCGTTCCTACAAACTGCGCGGTGCCTACAACGTGATGGCGCAGCTGTCGGCCGAGGAGCTGTCGCGTGGCGTCGTCGCGGCCAGCGCCGGCAATCACGCCCAGGGGGTCGCGTTCGCATGCCGGAGCATGCAGGTGCCCGGACGCATCTATGTCCCGACCACCACGCCCAAGCAGAAACGAGATCGAATCCGTTGGCACGGTGGTGACTTCGTCGAGCTCAGGGCCGTCGGCGACACCTACGACGCCGCCGCGGCCGCTGCTCAGGACGACGTGATGCGTACCGGGTCCGCGTGGATTCATGCATTCGACGACCCGCGGACCGCGGCCGGTCAGGGGACCATCGCGCACGAGATCGTCGAACAGCTCGGTCGTGTTCCCGACGTCGTGGTCGCACCGGTCGGCGGCGGGGGATGCCTGGCCGGGATGGCCACCTATTTCCGCGGCCTGTCCGAGGACGTTACGATCGTCGGTGTCGAACCGACCGGCGCGGTGTCGCTGAGCGCCGCCCTCGTCAACGGGGGACCGGTGACCCTCGCCGAGATCGACCCGTTCGTCGACGGGGCAGCGGTGAAGCGCATCGGGACCATCGGGCACCGGGTGTTGTCGGAGATGGGCGCGACCGTGACCGATCACCCGGTGCTGGCGAGCATCACCGACGCCCCCGCCGCACGCGTGGTACCCGACGAGCGTCAAGCGCCCGTGCCGGGAACTGCGCATATCACCCACGTCGATGAAGGCGCCATCTGCTCGGCGATGCTCGAGCTCTACCAGAACGAGGGCATCATCGCCGAACCCGCGGGGGCGCTCGCCGTCGCGATCCTCGACAAACTGCAGCTGCCCGCGGACTCCACGGTGGTGTGCCTGGTCTCCGGCGGCAACAACGACGTGTCCCGGTACGGCGAGATCATCGAGCGCTCGCTGGTGCACCGGGGACTCAAGCACTATTTCCTGGTCGACTTCCCACAGGAGCCGGGTGCGCTGCGGCGATTCCTCGACGAGGTTCTCGGACCCGACGACGACATCACGCTGTTCGAGTACGTGAAACGCAACAACCGGGAGACCGGCGCCGCCCTCGTCGGCGTCGAGCTGGGACACCGCGACGGGCTCGGCGACCTGATGGACCGGATGGCCCACTCCCGACTCCACTGCGAGCGGCTCGAGCCGGGTAGTCCGGCGTACGCCTACCTGACCTGAGAATCGGGGCCGCGAAACTCCGGCGTCGACCATTCGGATGACTCACCAGACCACGGGAACATTCGCGTCCGGTGCCGCCTCCAAGTACATGAACCGCCCAGAGGCACTGCACCACCACAGCGCCTCGTCACTTGGAAGGACAACCCCATGAGCACCGAGATCCCCGCCGACGCCGTTCTCATCGACACCGATGGCGACGGAGCCACCGACGCCGCACTCACCGACGTCGACGGTGACGGCACCACCGACGCCATCCTCGACACCGACGGCGACGGCCAGGCCGACTCGATCGCCTACGACACCAATGCCGACGGCGAGATCGACGTCATCGAGGCCGACACCGACGCCGACGGCTACACCGACATCGCGGTCGCCGACACCGATTGCGACGGCACCTTCGACACCGCGGTCGACGACGAGGGCAACGTCGAGGTCGGCGACTTCGGCAGCATCGACGGCGGCGACGCCGTCTGAGCACCTCGATTCCATAGCCCGGAGCCGCGGTACACCCGGCTTCGGGCTATGAGACGTTCCGGCGGCGGCCGACGATCACGTTGTGTCCCGGTGAAGCGAGTCCGGAGTCCTCGGAACTCGGTGACTGCCAGGCCAATTCGACGTCGAGCGAGATCGGGACGGTCACCGGTGCGGCGCCGGGAACACACACCACCGACCAGTCACCGCGATGCATCGCGAACCATCCGGCCGCCTCGTCGAAGTCGACGGACACCGACGAGAAGGCCGGATCGGACAGCGCGGCTTCGGCTTTCCGCAAGGCGATGAGGGTTCGATAGAAGTCGAGCACACGCGCGTGCGCGGGATCGTCGAGTTCGGTCCAGTCCAGCTTCGACCGTTCGAACGTCGCCGGGTCCTGCGGATCGGGCACGTCGTCACTGTCCCAGCCGTGTTCGGCGAATTCCGATTTGCGCCCCTCCGCGGTGGCCCGGCCCAGTTCGGGCTCCGGGTGGGAGGTGAAGAACTGGAACGGTGTCGCGGCCGCCCACTCCTCACCCATGAACAGCATCGGGGTGAACGGAGACAGCAGGACCAGCGCCGCCCTGATCGCCAGCTGTCCGCCGTCGAGGTAGGCGCTCGGGCGGTCGCCGATCGCCCGATTGCCGATCTGATCGTGGTTGCAGGTATAGGCGAGGAGGGCCGACGCGGGCAGCCGGTCGGTCGGGATCGGCCGTCCGTGACGGCGTTTCCGGAACGACGAATAGGTGCCGTCGTGGAAGAACCCGCCGGTGAGAACCTTCTTCAGGCAGCCGTAGCTTCCGAAGTCGCGGTAGTAACCCTGCCGTTCGCCCGACACCAGCGTGTGGATCGCGTGGTGGATGTCGTCGTCCCACTGCGCGGCGAGTCCGAGTCCGTTGACGCTGCGCGGGGAGATCATGCGGGGATCGTTGAGGTCGCTCTCGGCGATCAGCGACAGCGGCCGTCCGAGTTCGACGGCGAGATCGTCGGTCGCGGCGGCGAGTTCTTCCAGGATGTGCACGGCGCGGTGGTCGGCCAGCGCGTGCACCGCGTCGAGGCGCAGGGCGTCGACATGGAACTCGGTGAACCACCGCAGGGCCGTACCGGCGATGAACGCACGGACCTCGTCGGAGTCCGGATCGGACAGGTTGACCGACGATCCCCAGGATGTGACGCCCGCGGAGAGGTAGGGCCCGAAGTCGGGTAGGTAGTTGCCGGACGGACCCAGATGGTTGTAGACGACGTCGAGGACGACACCGAGTCCCCGGGCGTGACAGGCGTCGACGAACCGGGCCAGCGCTGCCGGTCCGCCGTAGGTCTCCTGCACCGCGTACCAGCCGACGCCGTCGTAGCCCCAGTTGTGAACCCCGTTGAACGCGTTGACCGGCATCAGCTCGACGAAGTCGACCCCCAGGTCGACGAGATGGTCGAGCCGGCCGATGGCGGAGTCGAGCGTGCCCTCCGGGGTGAAGGTGCCGAGATGGAGCTCATAGACCACCGCTCCCCGGATGTCGCGACCGGTCCAGTCGGCGTCGGTCCATCCGGCGTCGTCGACGGTGAACAATGCCGACAGTTCGTGCACCCCGTCCGGCAGGCGCACGGCCCGCGGATCAGGACGCACCGGTCCGCCGTCGATCGAGAATCCGTAGCGCAGTTCTCCGACGGGTTCGGTTCCCGGTGTGGTGTCCACCTGCCACCACCCGCCCGCGCCTGCCGTCATGGTGATCCGGTCCGCGGCCGGGTCCTGCGCGGACGACCCGATCACCAGCTCTACGACCTGCGCGTTCGGTGCCCAGACCCGGAGTTCGCCCAGTGATCGCGGTGGTCGGAAGGGCTCCACATTGGAACGAAGTGGTAGGTTTTGTTCCCGCTGGTCGTCCGACCAAGTTATTGTGCTCTGGGCAACAGCGGCAGCGGTCGGGGGATTCGTCACATCATGCAAGGTATGTCGGACCTCGGACAGGTGCAGTCGGGCGCTAGTGTGAGGCCGGACACATTCGGAAGAGGAGAATGGGGTATGTTACCCGCGGCGCTCATGCCCACGGGGGGCACGCGGAGGGGTTCTGCGGAAACGAGGACGCGCGTCGGCCACGACGCGCGCGATCGCGACCTGACGGCCGGTGAACGGGTAAGCCGAGACGCAAGGGCAGGGATTGAGCACTAACGCAGTCACCTCGGACGACGAGGAGGTGGGTCGCAAGAGACCGGGGGCGGTTCGGTCGTGGTACAACGGCCACATCGTGGCGTCGTTCGACACCTTCGGACGCCAGCTCGGCATGTTCGTCGAGGTGTTCCGGACCCTGTTCGTCGACCTATTCAAGCGGCGGTTCCCGTTCGGCGAGTTCGTCCGGCAGTGCGCCTTCATGGCCAGTACCTCGGTCTTCCCGACGCTCCTGGTCGCGATCCCGATCGGCGTCATCGTGTCGATCCAGGTGTCCAACATCGCCGGTCAGGTCGGTGCCACGTCGTTCTCCGGCGCGGCAACGGGTCTCGGTGTGATCCGGCAGGGCGCCCCGCTGGTGACGTCGCTGCTCCTGGCGGGCGCGGTCGGCTCGGCCATCGCCGCCGACCTGGGCTCGCGCACGATCCGCGACGAGATCGACGCGATGCGCGTCATGGGCGTCAACCCGATCGAGCGCCTCATCTCCCCGCGACTCCTCGCGACGATGGTCGTCAGCTTCCTGCTCTGCGGGTTCGTCTGCTTCGTCGGGTTCATCACCGGCTACGTCTTCAACGTCTACTTCCAGGGCGGCACACCGGGTAGCTACACCGGCACCTTCGCGTCCTTCGCCACCACCGCCGACCTCATGTTCGCGTTGGCCAAAGCCGTCATATTCGGCGCGATCGTGGCCATCGTCGCCTGCGATCGCGGCCTCTCGACGAAGGGCGGGTCCGCGGGTGTGGCCAACTCGGTGAACGCCGCTGTCGTCAACTCGGTCCTGCTGCTGTTCACGGTGAACGTGATCCTCACGCAGCTGTTCGCGATCCTGTTCCCGTCGAGGGTGGTGTGAGATGACCGCGTCTCGGTATGTACCTCCGGCCCTGCGGCCGCTCGAGGCCGCCAAGGCGGTGTACCGCGGTCCGCGCGATGCGCTCGCCGCGATGGGCCATCTGATCACCTTCCTGGTCCGCTCGATCGCCGCGGTGCCGCTGGCGTTTCGTCACTACAGCAAAGAGGTGTGGCGCCTCCTCGCCGACGTGGCCTGGGGCAACGGCGCCATCGTCGTCGGTGGCGGCACCGTGGGTGTCATGGTGATCCTCGGCATCATGGGCGGCGCGACCGTGGGTATCGAGGGCTACACCGCCCTCAATCTGCTCGGCATGTCCCCGGTGACCGGCGGGCTGTCCGCCTTCGCGACGACCCGCGAGATCGCACCGCTGCTCGCCGCGACCGCGTTCACCGCCCAGTCGGGTTGCCGGTTCACCGCACAGTTGGGCTCGATGCGCATCGCCGAGGAGATCGACGCCCTCGAGGCGATCGCGATCCGGCCGCTGCCGTATCTCGTCACCACGCGGATGTGTGCGGCCGTCCTGGCGATCATCCCGCTCTACTCGGTGTCGCTGGCCGCCAACTACCTCGCCTGCCAATTCATGTTCATGCTGCAGAGCGGTCAGGGCGAGGGCACCTATCTCTACTACTTCAACCAGTTCCTCGTCTCGTGGGACATGTTGTTCTCGTTCTTCAAGGTGATCGTCTTCGTCCTACTGACGACGTTCATCCAGTGCTACTACGGCTACTTCGCCTCAGGTGGTCCCGAAGGAGTGGGAGTTGCTGCCGGACATGCCATCCGACTCGCGATCATCGTCATCGTGTTCGCGAACCTGGTCATGACACTCGTGTTCTGGGGCACGTCGCCCGGGATCAAGATCTCGGGATGAGGGGGAGACCGTGAACATCGCGACCGACGGGCGCAATCCCTCGCTGCTGCAATACGTGCTGCGCGGAGTCGCCTTCCTGCTCGTCCTGCTGGTGATCTTCGTGCTGCTGTTCATGCGGTATCAGGGCACGTTCAGCAAGACGGTGGCCGTGACCGCCGACCTCGTCGATGTCGGCGACGGGCTGTCCACCGGTGCCGACGTCCGCTACAACGGGCTGATCGTCGGCACGGTCAAGTCGATCAGCGTCGAGGACTCCGCACAGGCCGACGCGTCCCGGTTGATCAAGAACGTCGCCATCGACATCGAGCCGGCGCAGGCCGAGGGCATTCCCGCCTCGGTGACCGCGCGCACGGTTCCGTCGAACCTTTTCGGCGTCAACTCCGTCGAGCTGGTGCCGCCCGCCGAGTTGGGAGCCGACCGGCTGTCCGCCGGCGACGTGATCCCGGCCGACGACTCGCTCGAGACGATCAAGCTGCAGGACGCCCAGAACGAGCTGAAGCAGATCCTCGACGCGGTGCCGCCGGAGGAACTGGCGCAGGTGCTCGGCGTCATCGCCGACGCGTTCAAGGGCGGCGGCTCGGTGTTCGGGTCGTTCGTCCCCGTGCTGCGGAACTACTTCGACTCGATCAACGCCCAGTTCCCGCCGGGCGCGCCCCCGGGCTTCGACAACTTCGACGCCGCGCTCACCGGCCTCGCGCAATCGGCGCCGCAACTGCTCGACACCTTGGGCCGCAGCGTGATCCCGGCGATCACCATCGCGGAGAAGCAGCGTGACCTGACCGCGGTGCTGACGGCGAGTCAGGGCCTGCTCGACCAGACCCAGTTGCTGTTCGCGCGCAATGGCAACAGCGGTCAGCGTCTGGTGACCGATCTGAACCGGATGCTTGGAGCGCTCGTCCTCGAGCCGAACTCGTTGCCGCAGGGCGTGATCGCGCTGAACAACCTGGCCGCCCGGGTGCTGACGGTGTTCACCGGCACCAACGGCCATGTGCAGCTCAACATCGGTGTCAGCTTCGGCGCCTTCCAGCGCTACACCCGGCAGAACTGCCCGGTGTACGACGGCGGTCCGTACGGCACCCTGCGCGGCCCGGGCTGCGTGGGGCCCGGCACCGGCACGGGACCGACGATGTCTGGTCCGCTGGCGATCTATCCCTCCGACGGGATGCGCCGGAACAAGCCGGTCGGCAACGTCACCACCGATGCCGACAACAAGACGCTCGGCACCGTCCTGCGCCGTACCCCGTCGGCAGCGGACACGATCATGCTGGGACCGCTGGTCCAGACGCTCGAGGTGCGCAACGCCGCCGAGGCGGGCCGGGGCGGCGAAGGTCAAGGAGGAGGACGATGAGCGCGGCTTCGGAATCGATCCGCAAACCGCTGATCGGTTTCACCATCTTCGGGATCGCCGCGTTGCTGGTCACCTACGTGATCTTCTCGACGTTGGAGCGCTCGGTGCCGGGGACCACCAACAGCTACACGACCTACTTCGGTGATGCCTCGGGTCTCGCCACGGGCGACGACGTCCGCATGGCCGGTGTCCGCGTCGGTCGTGTGGACCAGATCGAACTCGCCGACGGCCGTGCCCGGGTCACCTTCGAGGTGCAGGACAACCAGCAGGTCTACACCAACACGCGGGGGGCGATCCGCTACCAGAACCTCATCGGGCAGCGATATCTGAACCTGACGCTGGTCCCGGACCGGGAGAGTCGGCCCCTCGATCCGGGGTCGACGCTCGAGCTCCCCTCCGAGGACTCCTTCGACGTCACCACATTGCTCGCCGGGTTCCAGCCGGTCTTCGAGACCCTCACCCCGGAACAGGTCAACGCCCTGTCCGAGGGCTTGATCCAGGCGTTCCAGGGCAATTCGGTGTCCTTGAGCTACACGGTCGCCGAGGTCGGCCGCCTCGCGGAGGACACGGCCAACCGGGACGTCGTGCTCGGCGCGATCATCAACAACCTGAGCGCGGTCATGCGCGACCTGTCGCGCCAGGGCGGCCAGCTGGGCACCGTCATCGAGTCGATGTCGGCGCTGATCGCCAACCTCAACTCGAACTCGGCGGCGTTCGGCAGTGCGGTGACCGACATCGGGCGCACCGCAAGCGGATTCGCCGACGTGCTGAGTGAGAGCCGACAGAGTCTGGCCGAGGCCGCCACGGACGGCCGGATCGCGACCAACACGCTGATCAGCAATGGCGCCAAACTCGATCGGATGGCGGTCGACGCGCCGATCTTCCTCGGTCATTTCCCGCTCGTGCTCGGTGAGGGCGCTTACTTGAACATCTATGCATGTGATCTCGACGTCGCGATCGGCGACGTCCTGCTACCGCCCGGGATCTTCAACAAGATCGGCGGCACGAATCACTCGGTGGTGTGCCGATGAGCTGGTTCCGCAGGAGTTTCCGTGACAACCGGCGCGTGTGGTTCGGCGTGATCGGCGCCGTGGTCATCGTCGCCCTGTTGCTCGGCGTGACCGCTCTCGCGACCGCGCATCTGGGCAAGAAGACCCTCACCGGCGACTTCGCCCAGGCCGGCGGTATCCGGCCGGGGGACAAGGTCCGCGTCGCCGGTATCGACGTCGGTGAGGTCACCGACACCGAACTCGCCGGACAGCACGTGGCCATCACCATGAAGGTCGACAGCGACGTCCGGGTGACGTCCAACGGTTCTGCCGAGATCAAGATGTCGACGTTGCTGGGTCAGCGCTACATCGATGTGTCGCTGGGGGATTCGCCGGAGGATGCACCCGACGGACACATCGCGAAGACCGCCGTGCCCTACGATCTCCAGCGCACCATCGAGGCGGGCGCGCCGATCCTGACCGGGATCGACGACCGGACGCTCTCCGAGAGCATCCGCACCCTCAACCGGCAACTCGCCGGCGTGCCGGCGATCACCGAGCCGACCTTCGAGGCGCTCACCCAGATGTCGAAGGTCATCACCAATCGCAAGGACCAGATCAACCAATTGATCGCCGACACCAAGACGATCACCAACATCGTCAACGACAATCAGGCCCAGCTCGCCGTGATCGTGGGTCAGGGACGCGACCTGACCCAGAAGATCGTCGCGCGTGAAGAGCTGGTCACCCGGATGCTCGACGGCATCGCCGAACTCACCGAGCAGGCGACCGCGGTGGCCGGCGAGAACGCCAACCAGTTCGCGCCCATCATGGCGAACCTGAACACGATCACCCAGGGCCTGGAGAAAAACCGCAACAACCTCCGCAAGTTGCTGGAGATCCTCCCGGTCACCGCGCGCCTGACCAACAACGTCATCGGCGACGGGCCCTACGCGAACGGCTATCTGCCGTGGGGCATCTTCCCCGACAACTGGCTGTGCCTGGCCCGGGTGGTGGACGGATGCTGAGCGCGGAAACGATGAGCCCGGACACGACGGCAGGTACGACGATGCACGCCCACGGACTCCGCCGCCCGATCCTGCTGGTCGGGGTCGCGCTGCTCGGCATCCTCGGGCTCTCCGGCTGTTCGATGATCCCGGGGAGCTGGAAGGCGGCGATCGGCCAGGCCATCGAGGTGACCGCCTACTTCGACAACGTCGCCGGGCTCTACGTGAGCAACGACGTCGCGGTCCTCGGCATGCCGGTCGGTCAGGTCACCGCGGTGGAACCGCAGGGCGAGCGCGTCAAGGTGACCATGACGATCGACAGCGACGTCCCCGTCCCGGCCGACGCCACGGCGGCGATCGTCAACACCTCGATCGTCACCACCCGCCACGTCGAGCTGTCACCCGCCTACGACGGCGGGCCGAAGCTCGAGGACGGGTCGGTCCTGAAGGAGACGAAGGCCCCGGTGTCGGTCGGCGAACTGTTCGACGCCATCGACGGTCTGGTGGTGGCACTCAAGGGTGAGGGAGAAGGACCCGGCCCGCTCGCGGAGATGATCGACATCACCTCCGGCATCGCCACCGGCAACGGCGAGGAGATCCGGGCGGCGCTCGACGAACTCGGCGGGGCGTCCGATGTGGTGGCGGGCAACAGCGATGCCCTCGTCGACATCCTCGAGACCATCGAGGGTCTGACCACCACCCTGGTGCAGAACTATCCGAAGATGACGGCGTTCTCCGAGTCGGTCAACCAGGTGTCGCAGCTGCTGGGAGACCAGGCGCCCGGTCTGCTCGCCACCCTGGCCAACCTGAATCAGACGCTGCAGAACACCACCGTGTTCCTGCAGAACAACACCAACACCATGTCGGTGTCGTTCGACCGGCTCGCCGCGCTGACCGCCAATCTCGGGGACTACTCGCGGCAGGTCGTCGAGACGGTCGACGTCGGCCCGCTGCTCTTCCAGAACCTGAGCAACTCGATCTCGGCCGAACAGGGAGCGTGGCGAACGCAGGTGCTGCTCGACAAGACGCTCCTCGACAACGAACTCCTCGCCGAGTTCTGTGAGGCGATCAACCTGCAGAAGGACGGTTGCCGAACGGGCAAGCTCAAGGACTTCGGTCCCGACCTCGGTATCTACTCGGCGATGCTGGAGCTGACGAAATGAGAACGGCGACAATGGATTCGCTGAACCGTTCGGACGGTCCCGGGTGCCCTGTGCGATCCCCCGGCCGGGTCCGCCGAGGCGGGGTCATGGCGGTGCTGCTCGCGGCGCTCATGGGGCTCACCGGTTGCGGACTCCTCCCGAGTCTCACGGTGGAGCAGATCCCGCTGCCCGCACCGGGCGGCATCGGTGACTCGATCACGATCACCGCGAACTTCGCCAACGCGCTCAACCTGCCGGCGAAGGCGAAGGTGAAGCTGAACGGAACCGATGTCGGACAGGTCACCGACCTCGTCGCCAAGGACTACACCGCCGTGGTGACCATGCAGGTCAGCAAGAAGACCAAGCTCCCGGTCGGGACCGGCGCCGAACTCCGCCAGGCCACACCGCTGGGCGACGTCTTCGTCGCCCTGCTGCCGCCGATCGAGGCGCGCGACGGTCTGATGGTGGACGGGGACACGCTCACCGGTCCGACGTCGGCCGCGGCGACGGTCGAGGATCTGCTGATCAGCATGAGCGGGGTCGTGGACAGCGGTTCGCTGAACTCGTTGACGATCATCCTCACCGAGCTGAGCAGCGCGGTCGCGACGAACCCGTCGGATCTCAACGGCGCGATCCGGGGCCTGACCACCGGTATCCGGAAGCTGAACCAGAGTTCGGCGGCGGTCGATCGGTCGCTGGCCGCCACGCGGGTGCTCAGCGGACAGCTCGCCGACGGGCGTGCGCAGATCATGGCGTCGATCAACAAACTGGGTCCGGCGCTCGAGTCGCTGAACGGGCAGATCGCCACGATCCTGACCACGCTGGACAAGACCCAGCAGGTCACAACGGCCACCAACGACTTCCTCGACAGCGATCAAGACAACCTGGTCGAGATGCTGGGCCATCTGTCGACGGTGCTGGCCGGCCTCCGGCAGGCTGCCGGCCCACTCGGATCGCTGGCCGACAACCTGCACGAGCTCACACCGAAGTGGGTCAAGTCCACACCGGGTAGCGCGGCGGCGGTGTCGTCGAAGGTCTACTGGCTCAGCCCGGGTGTCGGCTTCGACTCGGCGAGCAGACTGCCCGAGATCCAGGACGTGGACGAGGGTTCGGCGGCGTTGCAGCAGACACTGACCCGTCTGCTGGCGCGGATCACGGGGACGAGGGGGTGTTGCGGATGAGCGGCATATTCGGTGTCCTACGCCGGAATTCGGTACTCGTGGGCAACATCGCCCTGGTACTGGTCATGGTCGTCGGACTCAGCTATCTCGCCCTGGGCATCCTGCGGTGGCAACCGTTCGCCGACAAGTACAAGCTCACCATCCAGTTCCCGATCTCCGGCGGTCTGCAGGAGACGTCTGGGGTCACGCTGCGCGGCGCGCGCATCGGCGACGTCGACACCGTTCGGGTGCAACCGGATTCGGTGGAGGTCGTCGTCACGGTCGAGGACCGGTACAAGATCAACCGCGACACCACTGTTGCGGCACTGGGTCTGTCGGCTGCGGGCGAGCAGTACGTCGACTTCCAGCCGGACACCTCCGATGGCCCCTACCTGGAGGACGGGGACGTCATCCGGGCCGACCAGACCGAGGTCACCGTGCCGTTCTCGCAGTTGCTCGAGTCCTCGCTGGAACTGATCAACCAGATCGATCCGGCGAAACTCCGTTCCGCCGTGGACAATCTGAAGATCGCCCTCTACGACGAGGACGGCATGAACGACCTGTCCGTCATCTTCGACTCCGGTGGCACGATCTTCGCGAAGCTGTACACCGCGCTGCCGGAGACCACCAAGTTCATCCAGAACGCGGGGACCATCTTCAAGACGACGGCGCAGATCCAGCCCGACCTCGGCACGACGGTGGCGGGGTTGAGTTCGCTGGTCAACTCGGCGGCTGCCTCCGACAGGGAACTCCGCGAGCTCCTCGACCGGGGTCCCTCACAGTTCACGAGCCTGGCCGGGTCGATCAACCAGTTGACGGATCCGATCACCGATGTGACGAAGCAATTCGTCGACATCGCCGAGCAGGGTGCGTTGCGTGCACCGGCGCTTGCGACGCTGTTCCCCGCGATCCGCGATGCCAGTGTCAAGAGCCTCACCATGTTCCACGACGGTGCGTGGTGGGCCTTCGGGTCGGTGTACCCGCGTCCGAGCTGCAACTACCCGGTGACGCCGCGGCGGCCGACGCAGATCCTCGAGCTGACCATCCCGACCAATCTGTACTGTGTGACCGAGGATCCGCGTCAGCAGATCCGTGGCTCGGCCAATGCGCCGCGGCCACCGGGCGACGACACCGCGGGACCGCCGCCGGGTTACGACCCGAACGCCCGTACCGTTCCGCTCGACAAGTGATGGGCCGCTCGACGACTGACGGCCACTCGACGACGACAGACAAGTTGTGTGACCTGTAGATGACTGACCGGAATGACCCAGATCGTACTGATACCGACGTGAATCCGACGGACGAGAAGGCCGACAGCACGTCGCCCGAGAGCGGGGCTGTCGCAGCCGATCACATCGATGGGGCGACGAGCGCGGAGGACACGAATGACGCCGGGACCGCGGCGACGCCGCGGGGGAAGTCGGCTCGACGGAGCGGAACCGGCACGGCGGCGAGCACGTCCAAGACCGACGGTGCCGACGCCTCCGGTGCCGCGGGTGACCCGTCGCCGGCAGCATCATCGAAGGCGGGTTCGGATCGCCGCGAGATCTCGTTCACGGTCACCGGCGGCGGGATCAAGAAGGTTCTCGCCGCCATCGTCGCGGTTGCTCTCATCGCGCTGGTGGCGTTCTTCGGCTGGCGCGCCTACGACCTCCAGCAGGAGGCCGACGCCTTCGCCGATTCCAAGGCGGCTTCGGCCGACTTCGTCACGAAGCTCGTGACGACGCTCAACGCCGACAACGCGGGCAACTCGAAGGAACTGCTGGGTCCGCTGTCGACGGGGGAGTTGCGCAACCGCCTCGAGCAGGAACGGGCCGACACCGAGGCCAATGTGGAGTCCCTCAACATCGAGGTGTCCTCGACGATCAGTGTGGTCGCCGTCGAGACCGTCGATGCCGACACCGCCAAGACCGTGGTGATGGCGGAGGTGACCGGCCGCAGCGTCAAGTTGCCCAGCGGCGGTACCAGCCTGATGGTCTTCCGCTTGGACCTCAGCAAGGAAGACGGCAAGTGGCTGGTGTCCGAGGTCGACGGTCCGCCGGGGAGCCCCAGCGGTCAGATCGATCCGTCGCAGTCGCTGCCCGGCGCCGCAGGTGCGCCGGCACCCCAGCCGTCGCCGGCACCGCAGCCCGCGCCGGGCGGCTGATCCGGGCCGACACACTCACCGGCAATGGACGAGCGCGCCACCGATTCGGGGGCGCGCTCGTCTATCAGTGGTGGGTGGGCGTCACGTTCGGACGAGTATCGCCACGGGGTGTTCGGCACGGGCCGAGGCGAGGTCGACCGATCCCTCGTACACCGACCCTGTTCGGTCGTCGCGCCACCGGAACCCCGGGGGCAGGGCGATCGACGTCGCGGCCGCGGCATCGTGGTCGAGGCTGTGGGTGAACCGGGCGGTCACCACGACGACCGAGGGGGCCTCGCCGGTGCCGCGCACGAACGCCACGGTGTGGTCGGCGGCCGGACCGTCGGCGGTCAGTCGCTGATAGGTGCCCGCAACGCCGAACGCATCGGGATGCGCGGTTCGGACACGGAGAGCCTCCTGGACGAGTCGGGTCTTCGGGTGCTCGGTCGACCGGCCGAAGTCGACCGGTCGTCGATTGTCGGGATCGACGAGGGAGTCCTCCCACCACTCGGTGCCCTGATAGATGTCGGGGACCCCGGGCCCGAGGATCGCGATCGCCTTGCGCGCCAGCGCTTCCTGCTCCCACGCCGGTCCGATGCGGTCGACGAGTTCGGCGACCGAGGATGCGACGTCCCCGCTGGTGACCTGGCCGATCCAGGTCTCGACCGCGGTCTCGAACTCCTCGTTCACCTCGGTCCACGTGGTGCGTAATCCGGCCTCGCGAGTCGCCTTCCGGGCGTACTCGATCAACCGGCCCCGCAACTCGTCGGTGACCGGCGCGCCGGTGGGCCAGACCCCGACGATGTTCTGCAGCAGGAAGTAGCCGGTCAGGTCATCCGGCACGTCGGTCTCGCGCCAGACCTTCTCGACGAGCTGGGACCAGCGGTCGGGGATCTGGGCGAGCACCGCGATCCGCGCGCGCACGTCCTCACCGCGTTTGGTGTCATGCGTCGACGTGGCCGTCATGGCCAGCGGCCATTGTGCCGCGCGCTCGGTGTTGTGGTGATGGAAGTCGGCCAGCGACAGCACCGGATTCGCGGGATCGCCACCCACCTCCTGGGAGGAGACGAGCCGGGCCGTCCGGTAGAACAAACTGTCCTCGACGCTCTTCGCGGTCACCGCCCCGCAGGTCTGCGCCAGCCTCGATGTCGCCTCGCCGGGCACCGCCGTCTCCCGCACGATGAGGTCGAGCGCGGTACGCAGTTCGGGCTTCGCCTCGGCGATCTCGGCGGCGACGGCGAGCAGGCGTGGACGCAACGACGGGTAGTCCGCCCGGTAGACCCCGAGCGCGGCGATCAGTTCGGCGCAGGCGGTGGCGATCACGTCCGGATCCGAGGCCGGTGATCCCTCGACGCGCGCGGTGACGGCGCGTACGAGACGTCTGAGCTCCGCAGGGAACGACTCCCGCACGGTGCGGAGTTTGCGATCGTGCTCGGCGGCCTCCACCCACCGCGCGTCACCGCTCTCGCCGGTGATCCGTTCGTGTAGCTCGGTGAGCTGGGCGACGCCGGCCGGCGCCACGAACACGGCATCGATCACGCGCATGTGGTCGTACCCGGTGGTGCCCTCGACCGGCAGGGTCGGTTCGAGGGGCTCGTCCGGCGCCAGGATCTTCTCGATGTACAGGAGACGATCGTCCCCGACGTCCGCGCGCAGCCGGCGCAGATAGTCCTGGGGGTCCCACAGACCGTCCGGATGATCCACGCGCACACCATCGATGAGGTCGGCGTCGAGTAGCTCACGCAGCCACTGGTGCGTCGCGTCGTAGACCTCCGGGTCCTCCTGGCGCAGACCGGCGAGTTCGTTGACCGTGAAGAAGCGCCGGTAGCCGATGAGGCCGCTGTCCCACGGCACGAGCCGATAGTGCTGGCGGGAGTGGACCTCTTGCGGTGTGCCGCCGGCGCCAGGAGCGGAGCGAGCGGGCCGAGTGTCCCCGGCGCCGGGAGCGGAGCGAGCGGGCCGAGTGTCCCCGGCGCCGGGAGCGGAGCGAGCGGGCCGAGTGTCCCCGGCGCCGGGAGCGGAGCGAGCGGGCCGAGTGTCTCCCGCGGTGCCGGGGGCGATCGGGAACGCGTGATCGTAGTACCGCAGATTCCCGTGCTCGTCGATCTCGAGTGGGCTCAGGTCCCCATCGGCGGCGACGATCGGCAGGGCCAGCTTCCCGTCGGCACCGTTGTCGTCGCTGAAGTCGGCGTCGAAATAGTGTGCGTAGTCCGATGCGGGCCCGTGGCGGAGCAGGTCGGCGAACCACGGGTTGGCGAGCGCATCGGCGACTCCGGTGTGGTTCGGGACGATGTCGATGATCAGACCCAGACCGCGTTCGGCGGCGGCGGAACGCAGTGTCCGCAACCCGTCGATCCCACCCAGCACGGCGGAGACCGCCGGCGGCGGCAACCAGTCGTAGCCGTGCGTCGACCCGGCCGACGCCGTGCCGATCGGGGAGAGGTAGACGTGGCTGATCCCCAACTCGGCGAGGTGGTCGAGATGTGCTGCGGCATCGGCGAATCCGAAGTCGCCGTGTAGTTGGAGCCGGTACGTTGCGCGCGGGGTCGGACGATTGCCCATAGGAGTCACGAGGTCTTTCGCAGGACCAGGACGGAGCGGGCGCCGACGGTCACCGACTCGCCGGCGGAGGCCGTCAGTTCGGTCTCACCGACGGGATGCGTCGTGTCCAGTTCGCCGACCCACTCGTTGCCGTACCACGTCGGCGGGAGCGTGAAGTCCAGGTCCTCGTAGTGGGCGTTGAAGCAGATGAAGAAGGAGTCGTCGACGACCAGCTCGCCGCGTTCGTCCTTTTCGCCCAGTCCGTTTCCGTTGAGGAACACGGCAAGGCTCTTGCCGAACCCACTGTCCCAGTCCTCGGAGGTCATCTCCTGGCCGGCCGGCGTGAGCCAGGCGATGTCGAGTGCCTGGTCGCCCCACCTGATCGGCTTCCCGCCGAAGAACTTTCGGCGCCGGAACACCGGATGCCGGGTGCGCAGCGCGATGGCCTTGCGGGTGAACTCCAGCAGGTCGGCGTTCTCCTCGGCGAGAGTCCAGTCCATCCAGGACAACTCGGAGTCCTGGCAGTAGACGTTGTTGTTGCCCTGTTGGGTACGCCCGATCTCGTCGCCGTGCGCCAGCATCGGCGTCCCCTGCGACAGGAACAGCGTCGCCAGGATGTTCCGCTGCTGCCGCGCGCGGAGGGCGTTGATCTCGGGATCGTCGGTGGGTCCCTCGACTCCGCAGTTCCACGACCGGTTGTGGCTCTCGCCGTCCCGGTTGTCCTCACCGTTGGCCATGTTGTGCTTCTCGTTGTAGGACACCAGGTCCCGCAGCGTGAAACCGTCGTGCGCGATGACGAAGTTGATGCTCGCGAGCGGCCGTCGGCCGGTCGCCTCGTACAGATCCGACGATCCGGTGAGCCGGGAGGCGAACTCGCCCAGGGTGGACGGCTCGCCGCGCCAGTAGTCGCGGACGGTGTCGCGGTACTTGCCGTTCCATTCGGTCCAGAGCGGCGGGAAGTTGCCCACTTGGTAACCACCCTCGCCGATGTCCCAGGGCTCGGCGATCAGTTTCACCTGACTGACCACCGGGTCCTGCTGCACCAGATCGAAGAACGCGGACAGCCGATCGACGTCGTGCAGTTCGCGGGCCAGCGTGGACGCGAGGTCGAAACGGAAGCCGTCCACGTGCATCTCGAGGATCCAGTACCGCAGCGAATCCATGATGAGCTGCAGCGTGTGCGGATGACGACCGTTGAGGCTGTTGCCGGTTCCGGTGTAGTCCATGTACATCTCGGGATCGCCGTCGACGAGCCGGTAGTAGGCGGCGTTGTCGATGCCCCGGAACGACACGGTGGGTCCGAGGTGGTTGCCCTCGGCGGTGTGGTTGTAGACGACGTCGAGGATGACCTCGATGCCGGCGTTGTGGAACTCACGCACCATCGCCTTGAACTCGGTCACCGCGCTGGCCGGCTGGTCGGGGTTCGACGAGTACTCGATGTGCGGTGCCAGGAATCCGAAGGTGTTGTAGCCCCAGTAGTTTCGGAGACCCTGATCGCGCAGGACGAAGTCCTGCATGAACTGGTGCACGGGCATCAGTTCGATGGCGGTGATGCCCAACTCCTTGAGGTGGTCGATGATCACCGGATGGCACAGCCCCGCGTACGTGCCGCGCAGGTACTCGGGGATGTCGGGATGGGTCGCGGTCATGCCCTTGACGTGCGCCTCGTAGATGACCGTCTGGTGGTACGGACGATTGGGCGACCGGTCGTTCTGCCAGTCGAAGTAGGGGTTGATCACCACCGAGACCATGGTGTGCCCGAGTGAGTCCAACTGCGGCATCGGATTGACCGGCTCGGGATCGGGGATGTCCTCGTGCTCCGCGGGCGCGGCATCGCCGTCGGACTCGCCTGCCTCATCGGCGGGATCGGCCGCATCGCCCGCCTCGGCGGTCGGCTCGTCGGCATCGTCGACCGCGCCCTCGTCGACCGCGCCCTCGTCGGTCCCGCCACCGCCGGTCCCGGTGTCGGCGGCCCCGGTCTCGGGGGTTGCGGGTGCGTCGTCGTCGACCGCCGATTCGTCGGTGTCCTCGGGCGGCGTCGGGAGCGGGTAGGAGAACAGCGATGCGTCGCCGTCGAAGTCGCCGTGGAAGGCCTTGCCGTACGGATCGAGCAGGAGTTTGCTCGGGTCGCAACGCAATCCCCGCGACGGGTCGTACGGGCCGTAGACGCGGAAGCCGTAGAACTGGCCGGGACCGACGTTGGGCAGATAGCAGTGCCAGCAGTAACCGTCGACCTCTTCGAGCCGGATCCGACGCTCGTGGCCCTCGCGGTCGATCAGGCACAGCTCGACGGCTTCGGCCACCTCGGAGAACAGCGAGAAATTCGTTCCCACACCGTCATAGGTGGCGCCGAGGGGGTATGGAGTACCCGGCCACACCGGGATCGGGGCCGGTTCCGGTTGGACCAGCGCCTCGGCCTGGATCGGGTCGGACGGCATCGGTACGGGGTCGGCGATGGTCTTGCCGCCGCTCGGAGGTGCTGCCGTCGTCGAGGTGGTGTCGGACTCCGGTGCGCGGGGCTCCGAGGGGGAGCCGGGATCGGCAGTGGAATCTGAATCGGGAGTGGAGTCGGGATCACCCGGCTGTTCACCGGGGGCCGGCGGTCCGGTCTTACCCGCCTTCGACGACGTCATGGGTCGACCCTAGTCGCGTTGCCGCGGACGGTCATCTCAGGACGCGGCCGGTCGGGTCAGATGTGGGCTGCCCCACCCGCCGCTTCCCGAGGAAGCCCGCGACTTCCGCCGACCGTCACGGCACCGCGGGACCAGCCCACGGCAGTTGCGCCTCCATCTGGCGCCCCAGCTCGTCGGTGAGGCTGCGGACATAGGTCGCACTCAGGTGGTGCGGGTCTTTGTAGACGGTGATGTTGCCGACGATCGCCGGGCACCGCTCGGCATCGCAGATCCCGTCGGACATGTCGAGGGGGTGGAAGTCGGGTCGCGTGGCGGCCAGCTCCGCCGCCGGGTCCTCGGGTGAGAGGACAGCACTGCGGCGCGACCCGCAGCTCTCGGCGTCGCCGCCGTCGGCGAGGCAGATCGGGGTGTCGATGGTGCCCTTCGCGTTCTTCGGCCACGGGGTGTCCCGCATGCCCAACACCGGCACCCCGGCGTCGAGGAAACGGTCGAAGATCGGCACGTAATCCGGTGGCACCCAGTCGCCGGGTTCGTAGTCCCGCGGTCGCGTCGAATTCGTCAGCACCGCGTCCGGCTTGTCCGCGATGACGCGGTCGATGACGCGCTGTCCCCAGTCGTAGCACTCCGGGTAGGGCACGCCGCGCTGTTTGGGTACCCGGTTCGTCGACAGCGGGCACCCCATCTTGAGGTAGGTCTTCACCTTGAAACCGTTGCGCTTGCCGAGGGTGTCCAGCGCCGAGATCCACATCTCGGCATGCGATCCGCCGGCGAGCGCGATGGTGCGCGTCGCGGTCGGATCGCCGTAGGTGCCGACGTGGATCTCGTTGTCGGTGAAGTCGCTCATGTACCCGTCGGTGGAGGTCTCGGGGAAGTCCTTGATGACCTCCAGCGCCGACGGTTGTGGGTCGAGGGCGGGCACCGGCCAGCCGTCGAGCAGTGCTCGGGCCCCCGGGTACGACCTCGGGTCGAGGTTCTTGGTGTCGACGACGATGTTCGCGACGTGCCGCTCCCACACGGTGATGCCGACGCCGGTGACGAGCGTCGCCACCACGAGGATCGAGGTGACGACCGACGTGTACGACAGCCACCGCGACCGTCCGTCGCGGCGGCCGCGGCTCAGCGCCGAACGATCGCCGCCGCGCAGCGGGTCCTCGATGTAGCGCTTGGTGAGCCACGCGAGCCCGACCGACGCCGCGAGGATGAGCACGCCCTCGACGAAGTTGGCATGGTTCTTGTCGCGCCAGGTCAGGTAGAAGATCAGCAGCGGCCAGTGCCACAGGTACAGCGAATACGCGATCGTCCCGAGCCAGACCGGCCACCTGCTCGCGAGCCAGCGGTTCGTGACGGGCATCTCGGTGGCCGCGGCATGGGACCCCCGAGGTGGCTTCTGCAACGCCGTCGCGCCCGCCCAGATGATCAGCAGTGTCGCGCCGACCGGCACCAGCGCCATCGGACCGGGGTAGGCGTTGACACCCTCGATCCAGAACCCGCAGCTGACGATCAGCGCGAGCGCGAAGACGGTCGCGATGTTGCGCAGCCAGTTCGGGATTCGCAGGGACGGCAACCAGATCGCGAGCAGGCCGCCGGCCAGCGGTTCCCACAGACGGGAGATCGTGTCGTAGTAGTTGTACGGCTGGTTGATCGCCAGGCCGCGGTGCGCCCAGTAGAACGAGGCGAGCGCGACGACCAACACCGCGCCGCCGACGAGGAACCTGATGACCCGCGGGTCGGCGAACGGCCGGGCGACGCGGGCACCGACCTTGAGCAACGCCGCGAACGCGAGGGCGACGAGCAGGGTCAGGACGAAGAACTGGCCCTGCACCGACATCGACCAGATGTGCTGCAGGGGGCTGTTCGCCGAACTCGCGGCGAGGTAGTCCTGGGAGTTCTGCGCGAGATACCAGTTCTGGTAGTACAGCGCGCTCGCGATGACCTCGCGGCCGACATTGGCCCACCGGGTCTGCGGGAGGATCAGCAGGGTCAGCACCGTGACCGCGATCAGGACGGTGAGCAGCGCCGGCAGCAGCCGTTTGAGGAGACGTTTGAGCCGTGGCCACGGGTTGAGCGTGTCGCGGAAGGAGACGTGCGGAGCCTGGCTCGTGATCGCGTGCCGCAGCAGCGACCCGACGAAGAAATATCCCGAGAGGGTGAGGAAGACGTCGACGCCGCCGGAGACCTTGCCGAACCACACGTGGAAGCAGGCGACGAGGGCGATGGCGATACCGCGCAGGCCGTCGAGGTCGGTGCGGTATGCGGGCGTCGTCGGCGTCGAGGGGGACGACTCCGGCGCCACTACTCGCGTCGTCGATGCCACAGGGCGTGTTCTTTCCGGTGGGGGACAGATCGGTCTCGGGGCCGGGATGACCGGCTAGCAATGTACTCGCCGAAGCTGTGAAACACCGATTCGGACGACCGCGACACTCGCGCACCGGTCTGCGGGGCCGCGCGGGGTTCACCGCGAGCGGCGCGTCCGGGCTCCGTCGAGGATGATGGCCAGCCCGTCGCGGAACTCGCCCGCGAAGTCGCGACCCGACGGCCCGGTGACACCCAGACGCTCCATCTGCGCGCGCGTCTGTTCCTCGATGGTGAGCCCGATGACCAGCTGACACAGTGCGGTGCTGACCGCCTCGGCGTCGCGGACGGACAAACCGCCGGCCGTGCCGGCGGCGATGATGTCGGCGGTGATGGCCTTCGACGACAGGCCGCTGGCCCAGCTCGACGACACGACCTCGGCACTGTCGGGAACTCCGAGGAGCGCGCTGCGCATGTCGGTCGCGAGCAGATCGAGGCGCTCGTCCCAGGCCAGCGAGGTGTCGGGGATGGCGACCGCGCCGAGGATGTCGTCGGCGAGTGCGGCCAGCAAGGTCTGCTTGTTGGGAAAGTGCCAGTACAGCGCGTTGGGACGGACGCCGAGTTCGGTGGCGAGGCGTCGCATCGACAGGTCGGCCAGGCTGTGCTCGCCCAGGATGTCGCGGGCGGCGCGCAGAACGTCGGTGCGACTGTTGCTCACCCGCGTCAGCGTAATGACCCGGCAGTGGGCATCGAACCCCGGGCCTGTACAGCGTTCAGGATTCCCTGTACGGTGTTCAGGGCCCTGGACGGTGTTCAGGACTGCCTAACGACAGGCCGGGAGGTGCCTCATGGATCACGACGCGATCAGTCGCATCGATGCCGACCACATCTGGCACCCCTACGGTGCGCTGCCGGCGGCCACCCGGCCGTTGGTCGTGGCCTCGGCCTCGGGTGTCCGCTTCGAACTCGCGGACGGCCGATCGGTGGTCGACGGGATGAGCTCCTGGTGGGCGGCGATCCACGGTTATGGACACCCCCGACTCGACGCCGCCGCGGCGGCTCAGCTCGGTCGGATGTCGCACGTCATGTTCGGCGGTCTGACCCACGAACCGGCCGCCCGGCTGGCGCAGCTCCTCGTCGAGATCACCCCGGCCGGCCTGGAGAAGGTGTTCTTCTGCGACTCGGGGTCGGTGTCGGTCGAGGTGGCGGTCAAGATGGCGCTGCAGTATTGGCGCAGCCGCGGTCGGTCCGGCCGCACGCGTCTGCTCACCTGGCGTGGCGGCTACCACGGCGACACCTTCACCCCGATGAGCGTCTGCGATCCCGACGGCGGCATGCACGCGATGTGGAAGGGTGTCCTCGCACAACAGATCTTCGTCGACGCCCCGCCGGCCGAGTTCCGGACCGAGTACGTCGCCGAGTTCGAGCGCACCGTGCGCGCGCATCGCGACGAGCTCGCCGCGGTCATCGTCGAACCCGTGGTCCAGGGCGCGGGCGGCATGCGATTCCACGACGCGGCATATCTGCGTGCGCTCCGGGAGATCTGTGACCGCCACGACGTCCTGCTGATTTTCGACGAGATCGCGACCGGATTCGGCCGTACCGGAACGTTGTTCGCGGCCGACGCCGCCCCGGGGGCCGAGGCGGCGCCGGGCGCCGGCGTCGCGCCCGACATCATGTGTGTCGGCAAGGCGCTCACCGGTGGCTACCTCACGCTCGCCGCGACCCTGTGCACGTCCGAGATCGCTCAGGTGATCAGTGCGGGGGAGGCGGGCGGACTCGCGCACGGCCCGACCTTCATGGCCAACCCGCTGGCCTGCGCGGTGGCCGTCGCAGCGATCGAACTGCTGCTGGAAACGCCCTGGGCCGAGCGGGTCTCGGCGATCGAGCGAGGGCTCCGCGACGGACTCGAACCGCTGCGTGATCGCCACGGCGTCGTCGATGTGCGGGTCCTCGGCGCTATCGGCGTCGTCGAACTCGATCGCCCGGTCGACATGGTGGCGGCCACCGACGCGGCCGTCGAGGCCGGGGCATGGCTGCGGCCGTTCCGCAATCTCGTCTACACGATGCCGCCGTTCATCTGCACACCCGAGGACATCGGGGTGATCGTGCGCGGAGTGTCCGCTGCCGTGCATGCCACGGTCGGCGATCGCGAGCCGGCAGTGGTGCGGTCATGACTTCGATTCAGGTGCAGCCGGATTCGAGGGTCGACGGCGATGCGCGGGTCAGCGGCGGGGGAGAGATCGGTCTGGCGTGGCTGGCCGGCGCCGCCCGTGCGCGCGCCGAGGCCGGCCTGCATCGCAGCCCACACGTCCGCAGGGCGGCCGGAGACGAGATCAACCTCGGTTCCAACGACTACCTCGGGTTGTCGACCCACCCCGCAGTGATCGCGGGTGCGCGGGCCGCCGCGGAACGGTGGGGAGGTGGCTCGACGGCGTCGCGCCTCGTCGTCGGCACCACCCAGGCACACGTCGATCTCGAGCACGATCTCGCCGACTTCCTCGGATTCGATGCGGCACTGGTCTTCTCGTCCGGTTACCTGGCGAATGTCGGTGCGATCACCGCGCTGGCGACACGCGGCGACCTGATCGTCAGCGACACCGGCACCCATGCGTCGCTGATCGACGGCTGCCGGTTGTCGCGTGCCCGGGTGGTGGTCGTCGACCGCGGCGATCACGAGGCGGTCCGGCGGGCCCTCGCCGAACGTACCGAGGCCCGGGCGCTCGTCGTCACCGATTCGGTGTACAGCATCGACGGTCAACCGGCGCCGGTCGCGGATCTGTATGCCGCGGCACGCGCGCACGGGGCCGTCCTGCTCGTGGACGAGGCCCACGCTCTCGGGGTACGTGGTCCGGGTGGTCGCGGACTCGTCGCCGAACAGGGACTTTCGGGTGCTCCCGATCTCGTCGTCACGACCGTGCTGTCGAAATCGCTCGGCGCGCAGGGCGGTGTGGTCCTCGGGTCGGAGCTGCTGCGCTCGCACCTCGTCGACTGCGCCCGCACCTTCATCTTCGACACCGGCCTGAACCCGGCCGCGGTCGGCGCCGCGCATGCCGCCCTGACGATCCTGCGGGCGCAACCCGGGTTGCCGGACCGACTGCGCGACAACGCCCGTCGCCTGGCGCTCGCGTGTGGCGTCGAAGAGCCCGCCGCGGCGGTCATCGCGATCGTCGTCGGGGATCCGCAACGCGCGGTGGCAGCTGCTGCCGCGTGCCGGGACCGTGGCGTCCTCGTCGGGTGTTTCCGTCCGCCCTCGGTCCCGGTCGGGACGTCGAGGCTGCGGATCACGGTGCGCGCCGACCTCGATGCCGCTGCCCTCGACCACGTGGCCGCCGTCGTCGACGCCGCGCTCCGCGAAGTCGGTGCGCGGTGACCGCCGCACGCCGCGGCAGGGTCCTCGCCGTCACCGGGACCTCGACCGACGTCGGGAAGACCGTCGTGACCGCCGCACTCGCCGCTGCCTGCCTGCCCCACGAGGTGGCCGACCCTCTGCTCCCTGAGGTGGCCGACCCCCTGCTCCCTGAGGTGCGAGGAGCGTTAGCGTCTGCCCACCCTCTGCTCCCTGAGGTGCGAGGAGCGCAAGCGTCTGCCCACCCTCTGCTCCCTGAGGTGCGAGGAGCGCAAGCGTCTGCCCATCCTCTGCTCCCTGAGGTGCGAGGAGCGATAGCGACGAGCCACGAAGGGCGCGTCGCCGTATGCAAACCCGTCCAGACCGGCGTCGGTCCCGACGAACCCGGCGACCTCGCCGAGGTGCAACGCCTGGTTGGCGACGTCACCGCGGTCGAGCTCTTCCGCTACCCGGAACCCCTCGCGCCCGACACCGCCGCGCGCCGTGCCGGGATGCGATTGGCCGATCCGGCGGTGATCGTCCGCGCTGTGGACGATCTGGCCGCGTCACACGACCTGACCCTCGTCGAGGGTGCCGGCGGAGTGCTGGTGCGGCTGGGGGAGTCGGCCACGATCCTCGACATCGCCGCGGCGACCCTCGTTCCCGACACCGTCGACGGTGTGGTGGTCGTGGTGGCGCCGGGGCTGGGCGCGCTCAATCACGCCGAGCTCACCGTGAACGCGGTGCGGGCGCGCGGTCTGCGTCCCGCCGGACTCGTGATCGGTTGGTGGCCGGACGATCCCGACCTCGCGATGCGGTGCAACCGCACCGACCTGCCGCGGGTGACCGGCGTGCCGGTCGTCGGGGTCCTGCCCGCCGGCGCCGCGCACCTCGAACCCGACGAGTTCCGCCGCCACGCAGCGTCGTGGTTCGACGACGAGTGGCTCGCGACCCTTTCTCCCAGCCATCCGGAACAGCTCGTCCGGACGCCGTAACACGTTCCCGCAGCGGAACAATCATCCAAGGAGTATCACCAGTGACCCAGGCAACAGTCGACGCCGCCACCTCGGCACCGGCGTCGGACGACATCCTCGCCATCGCCCGTGACCAGGTGCTCGACCGCGGCGAGCCGCTCGATCAGGAGCAGGTTCTCCGGGTTCTGCGGTTGCCCGACGACCGGCTGACCGAACTGCTCCAGCTCGCCCACGATGTGCGGATGCGCTGGTGCGGGCCCGAGGTCGAGGTCGAGGGCATCATCTCGCTGAAGACCGGCGGGTGCCCGGAAGACTGCCACTTCTGTTCCCAGTCCGGACTTTTCGCCTCGCCGGTGCGCAGTGCATGGATCGACATCCCCTCCCTGGTCGAGGCGGCCAAGCAGACCGCGAAGACCGGTGCGACCGAGTTCTGCATCGTCGCGGCGGTCCGCGGTCCCGACAAGCGGCTGCTCAGTCAGGTCGCGGCGGGAATCGAGGCCATCCGCAACGAGGTCGACATCCAGATCGCGTGCAGCCTGGGCATGCTCACCCAGGATCAGGTCGACCAGCTCCGCGACATGGGCGTGCACCGTTACAACCACAATCTCGAGACCGCGCGCAGCCACTTCCCGAACGTGGTGACGACCCACACGTGGGAGGAGCGCTGGGACACCCTGCGCATGGTCCGGGAGGCGGGCATGGAGGTCTGCTGCGGCGGCATCCTCGGTATGGGCGAGTCCCTGGAGCAACGGGCCGAGTTCGCCGCCGAACTGGCGACGCTCGAGCCCGACGAGGTGCCGCTGAACTTCCTGAACCCGCGCCCCGGCACCCCGTTCGGCGATCTCGACGTGCTGCCGGCCGCGGAGGCCCTCAAGTCGGTGGCTGCCTTCCGTCTGGCGCTGCCGCGCACCATCCTGCGCTTCGCCGGCGGTCGTGAGATCACACTCGGCGACCTGGGGGCCAAGCAGGGCATCCTCGGCGGCATCAACGCCGTCATCGTCGGCAACTACCTGACGACCCTCGGCCGGCCCGCCGAGGACGATCTCGATCTCCTCAGTGATCTGTCCATGCCGATCAAGTCGTTGAACGACACGATCTGACGGGTTCGTCGCAGTGATGGGTAGCGTGTTCTCATGATCGACACCGTCCCGGGTCCTCTCGCCGAGCCGTGCCGGTTCGGTGTGTTCACCGGACTCGAACTGGAACTGCAGGCTCCCGACGCCGTGCCGCCGGCTGCCCGGTTGGGTCTCGAACCCCCTCGCTTCTGTGGCCAGTGCGGGCGCCGGATGGTGGTCCAGGTGCGGCCCGACGGATGGGATGCCCGCTGCTCGAGGCACGGGACGGTCGACTCGTCGGAGCTGGGTCGCCGGTGAAACCGCCGGTCCGCACGGTCTCGCGACTGGCCGCGGTCACCGTCGGCGTGGCCCTCATCGGCGTCGTCGCCGGGGCGGTCTGGGCGCTCCTCACCCCGCCGACCACCGGCGTCGTGTTCGAGGGTCTCCGTCGCGAGGACATCCCCGCCGACTTCGCCGGCGTGGGCGCCTTCGCCCTGACGATGTTCGCCTACGGCGCGGTCACGGCCATCGTCGTGTGGTTTGCGGCCCGGACGTGGCGCGGGGTCGCCGGATTCGTGTGGCCCGCCCTCGCGACGGTGGCAGGTTCGGCGCTTGCGGCGTCGGTCGGGATGTGGGTCGCGGGCCTGCGGTTCGACGACGATCCGACCGCACTGCCGGTCGACGCCGTCTACCGGGTCGCGCCGGAGCTGTGGCTCGACGGCGCGACGCGGTCCGGCTCGAGCGAGCCGTGGACGCTGCTCATCTGTGCCCCGTTCGCGTTCGCCGTGGTGTACCTCGTCTGCGTGTTGTCCTCGCGGACAGCCGATCTGGGCGTCGGAGATCTCGAGTCCGACGAGCCGCCGGCGGACGTGTTCACATCGGTGGGCGCAGCGTCGCGAACTCATCCGTGACGCGTAGCTCCTTCTCCGCGAAGGCGTAGAGCGCCGGCGGGCGACCCCCGTTACGGCCGGTCTTGCCGACGGTCCCGGTGGCGACCACCACCGCGCGCCGGCTCAGGATGCGGAGCAGGTTGGTCGTGTCCACGGGATAACCCAGTGCGGCGCAGTAGATCTCCGACAATGCCGACATCGGGAACCGGGCGGGGGCCAGCGCGAACGCGATGTTGGTGTAGGAGAGTTTGGCCGCAAGTCGATGCCGGGCGGCCTCGACGATCCCGGCGTGATCGAAGGCCAGGGGCGGTAATCCGTCGACGGCGAACCAGCCCGCGGCGTGGGGGGGTGTCGCGTCGGCGTCGGAGGGCACGAGGCCCATGTAGGTCGACGCGATGGTGCGGACCGTGGGCACCCGGTGCGGGTCGGAGAAGACCGACAGTTGTTCCAGGTGCGCGATCTCACGGACGTCGAGCGCGTCCGCGACGAGCCGGCGTGCGCTCGCCGACAACGTCTCCTCGGCGCCGACCCCGCCGCCGGGAAGTGTCCACACGCCGTCGGCGGACCGCGACAGCAGGACACACAGCGACGGGTCGTCGGTGTCCGGCGTGTTCCGGGTCTGGGGTACGCGGATCTGGAAGACGACGCTCAGGACTTCCACCCGGAGGGTCGCACCGTCGGCGATGGGTGGCTCGGACCCGGCGGATGGCATGCGCCCGATTGTAGGGTGCGCCCTGCTGCTGACCCCCGCTGGTTGAGTTGGAGCCCCCGGCTGGCGCCCCTGCTGGTTGAGTCGACGCCTCCCTGCTAATTGAGCCAGTGCCCCACCTGCTAATTGAGCCGGTGCCCCCCGCTGGTTGTGCTGGTGACCCCCGGCTGGTTGTGCTGGTGACCCCCGGCTGGTTGTGCTGGTGACCCCCGGCTGGTTGTGCTGGTGACCCCCGGCTGGTTGTGCTGGTGACCCCCGGCTGGTTGTGCTGGTGACCCCCGGCTGGTTGTGCTGGTGACCCCCGCTGGAGGAGTCGGCGACCCCCTGCTGGTTGAGCCGGCTCCGAGCGAAGCCGCCGGGCCGAGCAAGCGACGAAGGAGCGCGTCGAGGTCGAGGCGCCGTGTCGAAGCCACCTGGTGACCTCGACTACCCGCCCCCGTGCGAGGTGAGGACCAGCGCCTCGCCATCGGTGACGGCGATCGTGTGTTCGCTGTGCGCGCCGCGGGAGCCGTCGAACGACCGGATGGTCCACCCGTCGGCGTCGAACTTGATGCGCTCGGAACCGAGCGTGAACCACGGTTCGAGCGCGAGGGTCAGGCCGGGGCGTAGTTTCATGCCGCGTCCGGCCCGGCCCACGTTGGCGACGTGGGGATCCTCGTGCATGGTGCGGCCGAGTCCGTGTCCGCCGAACTCGGTGTTGACCCGATACCCGTGTGCGGCGGCGACCGCTCCGATCGCGGCCGAGATGTCGCCGAGCCGACCGCCCGGACGAGCGGCGTCGATGGCTGCGGCCAGTGCTTCTTCCGTGGCCGCGACGAGGCGCTGATCGTCGGGCTGTGGGGTGCCGACGATGACGCTGCGCGCGGAGTCGGCCACCCAGCCGTCGATGGCGACGGCGATGTCCATCGAGAGCAGGTCTCCGTCGGCGAGGACGTAATCGTGCGGGAGTCCGTGCAGGACAGCGTCGTTCACCGACAGGCAGATCACATTGCGGAACGGGCCGCGGCCAAAGGACGGCGAGTAGTCCCAGTAGCAGGACTGAGCACCGCGGTCGTTGACGAGCTTCCGCGCGCGTTCCTCGAGCTCGAGGAGGTTGACCCCGACGTCGGCGCGTCCGGCGAGGTCGTCGAGGAGATCTGCGATGAACGCCCCCGTCACTCCCATGGCGGCCACCTCGGCAGGCGACTTCAGTTCGACCATTCCCGTCCTCTCGTGGTCATTGCGTTCTTTCGGATCGCTGGTCGGTATACAAATACCACCGCGTCTCGGTATTTGTATACCGGACCCGCTAGGATCGCCACATGGTGCGTAACCCCCTGACCCCGGAACAGATCGCGGCCGGCCGCCGGCTCGGCGCCCGTCTCCGCGAGTTGCGCGGCGACCGTCCGCTGGGCGATGTGGCGTCGGGCGCGGGTATCTCGCCGGAGACCCTGCGCAAGATCGAGACCGGACGCATGCCGACGCCCGCTTTCGCCACGATCGCGGCGCTTGCTCGCGCGCTGGGTACCTCACTCGACGATCTGGCGCTCGTGCTCGACGCCGAGGTGGCACGAGTCGGGTGACCGCGAACCGATCGGATCTCACCTATCCCGAGGTCGGCGCGACGGCCGGGACGCTCCCGCCCGGTTACCACCATCTGCGCCGGTCACGGGTCATCGGCTCGGGATCTGCCTGCTTCGCCACGGCCGGCCGGCGAATCATGAACTGGGACATGCATCGTCATGCCGGCTTCGGTGTCGACGAATCGACCCCCGCGGCCACTGTCGGCACCGACGTCGACCTGCGCGCCGGTCTCGGCCCCCTCGCGATCACCGCACGGTGCCGGGTCGTCGAGGTGATCGACGCCCCGCGCGAGCGCGGCTTCGCGTACGGCACGCTGCCCGGCCATCCCGAGATCGGCGAAGAGCGCTTCTGGGTGGAATGGCTCGACGACGGCACCGTGATCGGGCATGTCGTCGCGTTCTCGCGTCCGGGGCGTTGGTTCACGCGTCTGGGCGGGCCGATCGGGCGGGTTGCGCAGTCGCGATTCACCGAGCGCTACCTCGACGCTCTGATGTGTGGCTGAACTCGTCGTCCGCCTGGATCGCGGGCCGAGAACGCCGGCGACGAGGTCATGGGAATGCCGTGAGTGTGGCGAATGTTACGATGCATAGCGTTTTCGACCATGAGTCGAAAACCTGCCTCGGACACACGGCCCGTGATCTGGGGAACCAGCGTCCCGGGGACGGAACTCGTCGCCGGGTAGCCAGAGGAGTGGCACATGAGCATCACCAGTGATCGCCTCACGTCGATGACCGCGCCCGCAGTCGAGGACTCGGCGCTCGTCGATGCGACGTGGTACGACGCGCCGGGCGGTTACACCGGCGTGGAGCCGACGCAGGAGTGGGCGGACGAGGTCCGCCGCCTCGCCAAGGCGCGCAACGCGACGCTGCTCGCGCACAACTACCAGCTCCCAGCCATCCAGGATGTTGCCGACCATGTCGGCGACTCTCTTGCCCTCTCGCGGATCGCCGCCGAGGTCGACTCCGACGAGATCATCTTCTGCGGCGTCCACTTCATGGCCGAGACCGCCAAGATCCTGAGCCCCGAGAAGCGGGTCCTGATCCCCGACGAGCGCGCCGGATGCTCGCTCGCCGACTCGATCACCGCGGACGAACTCCGGGCCTGGAAGGCCGAGTTCCCCGATGCGCTGGTGGTGTCCTACGTGAACACCACCGCCGAGGTGAAGGGCCTCACCGACATCTGCTGCACGTCGTCGAACGCGGTCGACGTGGTCGCGTCGATCGATCCCGACCGCGACGTCCTGTTCCTGCCGGACCAGTTCCTCGGCGCGCACGTCAAGCGCGAGACCGGCCGCGACAACATCCACATCTGGGCGGGCGAATGCCACGTGCACGCCGGCATCAACGGTGACGAGTTGACCGCGCAGGCGAACTCGCACCCGGACGCCGACCTGTTCATCCACCCCGAATGCGGTTGCGCGACCTCGGCGCTGTATCTGGCCGGCGAGGGTTTCGTTCCCGAGGAGAAGGTGAAGATCCTGTCGACGGGCGGCATGCTCGACGCCGCGCGCGAGACCGGCGCGAAGCAGGTGCTCGTCGCCACCGAGGTCGGGATGCTGCACCAGTTGCGCAAGGCCGCACCGGGCGTCGACTTCCAGGCGGTCAACGACCGGGCATCGTGCCCCTACATGAAGATGATCACCCCGGCGGCCATGCTCCGGTGCCTGCGGGAGGGTCGCGACGAGGTGTTCGTCGACGCCGACGTCGCCGAGAAGGCGCGCAAGAGCGTCGAGCGCATGATCGCGATCGGCAACCCCGGATCGGGCGAGTGAGCAGCTCCACCCCCTCGACGACGGCCCCGGCCGGCGGCTTCGTCGGCCAGGCCGCGGGCGGTGAACTCGGCGCCGCGGTCACCGACGAGGTCCGCGCGTTGATCCGCACCGCGCTCGACGAGGATCTGCGATACGGCCCCGACGTCACGAGCACGTCCACGGTCCCCGCCGACGCGGTCGTCGACGCGGCGATCATCAGCCGCGCGCATGGTGTGATCGCCGGCGTGCCGGTGGTCGAGGCGGTCTTCGACGAGGTGATCGGGGCGGGCGAGTACACGATCACGTCGCGCGTCGACGACGGAACCCGCGTCGAACCCGGCACCGTCGTACTCGCCGTCCACGCTCCGACGCGAGCGCTGCTGACCGCGGAACGCACGGCGCTCAACCTGATCTCGCACCTGTCGGGGATCGCCACGACCACCGCGGCCTGGGTGGCGGCGGTGGAGGGTACGGACGCCCGAATCCGCGACTCGCGCAAGACACTTCCGGGTCTTCGGCATCTGCAGAAGTACGCGGTTCGTGCCGGCGGGGGAGTCAATCACCGGATGGGGCTCGGCGACGCCGCCCTCGTCAAGGACAACCACGTCGTCGCCGCGGGTTCGGTCGCCGCGGCACTGGAGGCGGTCCGGGCGGCGGCGCCGGGCCTACCGGTCGAGGTCGAGGTCGACTCGCTGGCCCAGCTCGACGAGGTCCTCGGACTCGAACCGCAGTTGGTCCTGCTGGACAACTTCGAGCCGTGGGAGACCCAGATGGCCGTCCAGCGCCGCAACACCCGGTCGCCGGGCACCAAGCTGGAGAGCTCGGGAGGCCTGTCGCTCGACGTCGCGGCCGACTATGCCCGCACCGGCGTCGACTACCTGGCCGTGGGCGCGCTGACTCACTCTGTCACCGTCCTGGACCTCGGTCTGGACATCCCGGCCCCCTAGGTCGCTCGGCTACCCGGTGTGAGTGCGGACGTCGGCGTCGAACAACTCGGTTCTGGCCACCGGCCGCGTGAAGGACGGGGCAGATTCGTCCGCATACCGGATCGAAATGCCCCGACGTTCTCGGTGACAACCCGCACCAGAAACCCGCTGGCACCCGACACGTATCCTTGTTGGGTAAATCAGCAGCCACCAGGAGAGATCATGCTCGCCCGAATTGACCTGCGCGGTAGCACGCCGACACTCGCCGAGTTGCGTCGCGCGCTGCCCCGCGGGGGTACCGATGTCAATGCCGTCCTCGACACGGTGACACCGGTCGTGCATTCGGTGGCGGAGAACGGGAGCAGCTCTGCGCTCGACTATGGCGAGAAGTTCGACGGTGTCCGCCCCGCGTCGGTGCGGGTGCCCGCCCAGGTCATCGCCGATGCTCTGGCCGGGCTCGACCCGCAGGTTGCCGAGGCGCTGCGCGAGTCGATCACCCGCGCCCGCAAGGTGCACGCCGACCAGCGCCGGGAGACCACCCGCACCCAGGTCGTCGACGGCGGCGTCGTCAGCGAGAAGTGGATTCCGGTGCGCCGCGTCGGCCTGTACGTCCCGGGCGGAAACGCCGTCTATCCGTCGTCGGTCATCATGAACGTCGTCCCCGCCCAGGAGGCCGGCGTCGGCTCGCTGGTCGTCGCCTCGCCTCCGCAGAAGGACTTCGGCGGGTGGCCGCACCCGACCATCCTCGCCGCCTGCGCGCTCCTCGGCGTCGACGAGGTGTGGGCGGTCGGCGGTGCCCAGGGAGTGGCCCTGCTCGCCTACGGTGGCGCCGACACGGATTCCGCGGACGAGCCGAATGCCGTTCTCGACCCCGTCGACCTCATCACCGGCCCGGGCAACATCTACGTCACAGCGGCCAAGCGTCTGTGCCGCAGCGTGGTCGGCATCGACTCCGAGGCCGGACCCACCGAGATCGCGATCCTCGCCGACGACTCGGCGGACGCGGGCATCCTCGCCTCCGACCTCATCAGCCAGGCCGAGCACGACGTCCTCGCGGCGTCGGTGCTCGTGACCGACAGCGCCGAACTCGCAGACGCCGTCGACGAAGCTCTCGAGCAGCAGGTCGCGGCCACCAAGCACCGCGAACGCGTGACCACCGCGCTGTCGGGGGAGCAGTCGGGCGTCGTCCTCGTCGACGATCTCGACGCGGGGCTCGCCGTCGTCGATGCCTATGCGGCCGAACACCTCGAGATCCAGACCCGGGACGCGGCCGCGGTCGCCGACCGGGTGCACAACGCGGGCGCGATCTTCGTCGGGCCCTATGCGCCGGTCAGCCTCGGTGACTACTGTGCGGGCTCCAATCACGTTCTGCCCACCTCGGGTTCGGCGCGCTTCGCCTCCGGGTTGTCGGTGCAGACCTTCCTCAAGGGCGTCCACGTCATCGACTACGACGAGGCCGCGCTGCGCGAGGTCGCCGACAAGGTGGTGACCCTCGCCGACGCCGAGGACCTGCCCGGTCACGGTGATGCGGTGAAGCAGCGCTTCGTCGGGAGCGCGGGCCGGTGACGGCCGCCGATCCGGTGACGGCAACCCCGGGCAGCTCGATCACCGTCGACGACCTGCCGCTACGTGAGAACCTCCGTGGCAAGAGCGCTTATGGCGCACCGCAACTCAGGGTTCCGGTGATCCTCAACACCAACGAGAACCCGCACGCGCCGTCGCCGGCCCTGATCGACGATGTCGCCGCGTCGGTGCGCGAGGCCGCCGCTGTGCTGCACCGCTATCCCGACCGCGATGCCGTCGCTCTCCGTGCCGACCTCGCCGCCTACCTGACACGGGCCACCGGTGTGCAGCTCGGCGTCGAAAACCTCTGGGCGGCAAACGGTTCCAACGAGGTCCTGCAGCAGTTGCTGCAGGCGTTCGGCGGTCCCGGTCGCAGCGCGCTCGGCTTCGTCCCGTCCTACTCGATGCACCCGATCATCTCCGACGGCACCGACACCACCTGGCTGGTCGCGGCGCGGGCGGGCGACTTCTCGCTCGACACCGACCACGCGGTCGCCGAAGTCGCGAACCGCGAGCCGGACGTCGTCTTCGTGACCTCGCCGAACAACCCGACCGGCGGTTCGATCCCGCTCGCGGACCTGCGTCGCATCGTCGAGGCGGCTCCGGGCATCGTGATCGTCGACGAGGCCTACGCCGAGTTCTCGGCGGCTCCGAGCGCCGTCGAGCTCATCGACGAGTTCCCGGCCAAGGTCGTCGTCAGCCGGACGATGAGCAAGGCCTTCGCCTTCGCCGGTGGCCGGCTCGGTTACCTCGCCGCAGCACCCGCCGTCGTCGACGCGATCCAGCTGGTGCGGCTCCCGTACCACCTGTCCGTGCTGACCCAGGCCGCCGCGCGAGCAGCATTGCGCCACAGCGACGACACCCTCGCCGGCGTCGCCGCGATCCGGTCCGAACGCGAGCGCGTGGTCGCGGCCCTGACCGGCTTCGGGTACCGCGTCATCGACTCCGACGCCAACTTCGTGCTGTTCGGACGGTTCCGGGATGCTGCGGCGTCGTGGCAGCGTTACCTCGACCAGGGCGTCCTCATCCGGGACGTCGGCATCGCCGGTCACCTCCGGGTGACCATCGGTCTCGCGCATGAGAACGACGCCTTCCTCGACGTCAGCCGCACGCTCGCCACCACAGATCTGGAGAACCCTCAGTGAGCACCCCCTCTGCGACCAACCCCGCGCCCCGTGTCGCGAAGGTCGAACGGAGCACCAGGGAGTCGTCGATCTCCGTCGAATTGAATCTCGACGGCACCGGCGTGACGAACATCTCGACCGGCATCGCGTTCTTCGATCACATGCTCACCGCCTTCGGTCAGCACGGCAGCTTCGATCTCACCGTCGAGGCGAAGGGCGACATCGAGGTCGAGGGCCACCACACCATCGAGGACACCGCGATCGTGCTCGGCCAGGCTCTCGGCCAGGCGCTCGGCGACAAGAAGGGCATCCGTCGCTTCGGCGATTCCTGGATCCCGATGGACGAGACCCTCGCCCAGGCCGTCGTCGACGTGTCGGGCCGCCCCTACTGCGTCCACACCGGCGAGCCCGAGCACATGCTCACCGCCGTGATCGGTGGCTACCCGGGTGTCCCGTACTCGACCGTCATCAACCGGCACGTGTTCGAGTCGATCGCGCTCAACGCTCGCATCGCGCTGCACGTGCGGGTCCTCTACGGCCGCGACCAGCACCACATCACCGAGGCGGAGTTCAAGGCCGTGGCCCGCGCGTTGCGCGCGGCGACCGAATACGACGCCCGCGTGACCGGTGTGCCGTCGACGAAGGGCGCGCTGTGAGCGTCGCCGACGTCACGATCCTCGACTACGGCTCGGGCAACCTGCGGTCCGCGCAGCGTGCGCTCGAGCGGACCGGGGCACAGGTGACGGTCACCTCCGACTTCGACACGGCCCTGAACGCCACCGGCCTCGTCGTGCCCGGTGTCGGTGCGTTCGCCGCCTGCATGGAAGGTCTGCGCGCGGTCAAGGGCGACCGGATCGTCGGGCGACGATTGGCCGGCGGCCGTCCGGTGCTGGGCATCTGCGTGGGCATGCAGATCCTGTTCGAGCGCGGCGTCGAGTTCGGCGTCGAGGCGGAGGGCTGCGGGGAGTGGCCGGGCAGCGTGACCCAGTTGCCCGCACCCGTCCTGCCGCACATGGGCTGGAACACGGTCGACGCACCTGAGGGCGCCGTGCTCTTCGACGGGCTCGACGCCGACACCCGCTTCTACTTCGTGCACTCCTACGCCGCGCAGACCTGGGAGATGGACAACGAGGGTTCGCCGCTGACCGCGCCCAAGCTGACCTGGGCCGAACATGGTGGACCGTTCCTCGCCGCGGTGGAGAACGGGCCGCTGTCGGCGACCCAGTTCCATCCCGAGAAGTCCGGCGACGCCGGTGCGCACCTGCTGGAGAACTGGGTTCGGGGACTCTCGTGACCGACGGCACGCCGCGCCCGGACGACGCCGGGTACGGCGACGGACCCGTCGGGCGACCGTCCGGGTCCGACGCGGCGGGCGCGTCCTCGGCGTCCTCCGGTTTCTCGATCGCCAAGCTCGCCTTCTACGCTCTCGGTGCGGGAGTGCTGGTTCTGATCGTGTCCGTCCCGATCATCGCGCTGTGTGCGCACTGGTCGCCGATCGCCGGACTGGTCGCCGCGCTGGTGGCGGTGGCGGCGATGATCGCCGCGATCGGTACCGTTGCCAACCGCATGGTCGACCGCGCCCGGACAGACCTGATCGCGGCGCGCGACGGTCACCACACCGCCTGACCCGACCCCGATCACGTCCACCGCCGACTCGCCCGATCAAGAACCGCGCTCGATCCAGAACAGACAGGACAGATTCACCCATGGGTAGCACCCTCGAACTCCTTCCCGCCGTCGACGTCGCCGACGGGCAGGCGGTCCGCCTGGTCCAGGGCGCGGCCGGCACCGAGACGTCGTATGGTTCGCCGCGCGACGCGGCGCTGGCGTGGCAGCGGGACGGTGCGGAGTGGATCCATCTCGTCGACCTCGACGCCGCGTTCGGCCGCGGCGACAATCGCGAGCTGCTGGCCGGCGTGGTCGGTGAACTCGACGTGAAGGTCGAACTGTCCGGCGGTATCCGCGACGACGATTCGTTGGCCGCCGCCCTCGCCACCGGGTGCACGCGCGTGAACCTCGGTACCGCCGCCCTGGAGAACCCGGAGTGGTGTGCCCGCGCGATCGCCGAGCACGGGGACCGCATCGCGGTCGGTCTGGACGTGATCCGCGACGGCAGTTCCTACCGGTTGCGCGGGCGGGGCTGGGTCACCGACGGAGGCGATCTCTGGGAGGTCCTCGAGCGGTTGAATCGCGACGGATGCGCCCGCTATGTGGTCACCGACGTCTCCAAGGACGGCACGCTGCAGGGCCCGAACCTCGATCTCCTCGCCGAGGTCGCCGCGGCCACCGACGCCCCCCTCGTGGCCTCGGGCGGCGTCTCGGTCATCGACGATCTGGTCGCGATCGCCGGCCTCACCGGCCAGGGTGTGGAGGGCGCCATCGTCGGCAAGGCACTCTATGCGGGTCGATTCACGCTGCCGGAGGCGTTGACCGCGGTCGCCGGGGTCTGATGAGCGCGGCGGACTCCACCCTCGACCTGCCCCGGCTGCTCGACACCGCCGGGTCGATCCTCGACGCCGCCGTCGATCGCTTCGTCGACGGTCAGGGTGCGCCGAGTGCGATCAACAAGGGCGGCACCGACTTCGCCACGCAGGTGGACCTCGACCTCGAGCGCCACATCGGGGCCGAGCTCGCCGACCGGACCCAGATCCCGGTCCACGGCGAGGAATTCGGCGGCGCCGACGTCGTCGACGGTCCGGTGTGGGTGCTCGACCCGATCGACGGCACCTTCAACTACTCCGCGGGGATGCCGCTCACCGGGATCCTCCTCGGTCTGGTGGTCGACGGCGAGGCCACGCTCGGGATGACCTGGCTGCCGCTCGTGGGACGCCGGTACGCCGCACACGCCGACGGTCCGCTGCTGCTGAACGGTGTAGCCGTCCCGCCGGCCCCCGACATGGAACTCGCCGAGGCAGCCATCGCCTTCGGCCCGTTCGATGCCCGCGGCGGTGGCCGCTACCCGGGCGCGCGCCGGGCCGACCTCCTGCGCGAACTCAGCACGCGTGCCGCCCGGATCCGGATGACCGGGTCGACGGGTGTGGACATGGCGTTCACCGCGGCCGGCGTGTTCGGCGGGGCGATCGCCTTCGGCCGGCACCCCTGGGACAACGCGGCGGGAGCGGCGCTGGTCCGGGCCGCCGGCGGTGTGGCGACCGACATCGCCGGCCGTCCGTGGACCGTGGCGTCGCCGTCGCTGGTCGCCGGTACCCCGACCGTGCACGCCGGTCTGATGCGTGTCATCGGCGAGACGATCCCGGAATGGACGGCAGACGTCATCACCCCAGAATCCACCACCCCGAAGGAGACCCGACGATGACGCTGGCGACCCGGGTCATCCCGTGCCTCGACGTCGACGACGGCCGCGTGGTCAAGGGCGTCAACTTCGCCAACCTGCGCGACGCCGGCGACCCGGTCGAGCTGGCTGAGCGCTACGACCGCGAAGGCGCGGACGAACTGACCTTCCTCGACGTGACCGCGTCGAGTTCGGGGCGCTCGACGATGATCGACGTGGTGAAGCGCACCGCCGATCAGGTGTTCATCCCGCTCACCGTCGGCGGCGGCATCCGGACCGTCGACGACGTCGACACCATGCTGCGCGCCGGGGCCGACAAGGTCAGCGTCAACACCGCGGCCATCGCCCGGCCGGAGGTGCTCGCCGAGATGAGTCGGCGCTTCGGTTCGCAGTGCATCGTGCTGTCCGTCGACGCCCGGACCGTTCCCGAAGGTGCGGAACCCACGCCGTCGGGCTGGGAGGTCACCACCCACGGCGGCCGCACGGGCACCGGGATCGACGCGGTCGAGTGGGCGGTCCGCGGCCAGGACCTCGGTGTCGGCGAGATCCTGCTCAACTCGATGGACGCCGACGGCACCAAACAGGGCTTCGACCTGCGCATGCTGACGGCCGTACGCGCCGCGGTGTCGGTGCCGGTCATCGCCAGCGGTGGCGCCGGCCGCATCGACGATTTCGCGCCGGCGGTGCAGGCGGGCGCCGACGCCGTTCTCGCGGCCTCGGTCTTCCACTTCGGCGAACTCACCGTGGCCCAGGTGAAGACGGCCATGCGCGACGCCGGGATCACCGTCCGATGACACGCCGCGTCCCCTCCCGCACCGACCCGGAAGGTCGCTGATGGCACTCGATCCCGATCTCGCCGCACGCCTCAAACGCAACGCCGACGGCCTGTTCACCGCGGTGGCGCAGGAACGCAGCACCGGGACGGTGCTGATGGTCGCTTGGATGGACGACGTCGCGCTCGAGCGCACGCTCGCCACCCGGAAGGGGACCTACTACTCGCGGTCACGCCAGGAGTACTGGGTGAAGGGGGAGACGAGCGGGCACACGCAGTATGTGCACGACGCCCGCATCGACTGCGACGGCGACACCGTGCTGCTGATCGTCGACCAGGTGGGCGCGGCCTGCCACACCGGCAACCACAGCTGTTTCGACACCGAGTCGCTGACGTTCGGGATCGACGCGGCGCCGGGTTCCGGGGCCGAATCCGGGTCGGGCTCGACGGACCCAGCAGAATAGACCCCCGAGACACGAGTCCCGGGTGCGAACTCCGGGACACGCCACAGCTCGAGACCTTCGAAAGGCGGTGCGTCCATGCCCCTCATCCAGATCTCGCAGACGCCGGGACTGTCGGATCGCGTCAAGCGCGAGACGATTGCCGCGGTCACCGAGGCCTATGCCAAGGCAACCGGCAAGAACCCCGACTCGGTCTGGGTGACGATCACGGAGGTTCCGCGTAATCAGTGGGGCGTCGGCGGCGAGCCGCTCGGATGACCGCCACCACCGGCGGGGCCGCCGACACCACGACTCTCGCCGAGTTCCTCGACCTCGCGCGCGATCACCGCGTCGTACCGGTGACGCGTAAGGTCCTCGCCGACTCCGAGACGCCGCTGTCGGCCTATCGCAAACTCGCGGGCGACCGTCCGGGGACCTTCCTGCTGGAGTCCGCCGAGAACGGGCGGTCCTGGTCCCGATGGTCGTTCATCGGCGCGGGCGCACCGTCGGCCCTGACCGTCGTCGACGGACAGGCGCACTGGTGGGGGTCGGTGCCCGTCGGCGCACCCGAGGGCGGCGACGCGCTCGAGGTCCTCGCGGAGTCATTGCGCCTCCTGCAGACCGACCCACTCCCCGGGATGCCCCCGTTGACCGGCGGATTCGTCGGCTTCATGGCCTACGACATGGTCCGCCGGCTCGAGCGTCTGCCCGAGACCACGGTCGACGATCTGGGCCTCCCGGACATGATGATGGTGCTGGCCACCGACCTCGCCGCGGTCGACCATCACGAGGGCACGATCACGCTCATCGCCAACGCGGTCAACTGGGACGGCTCCGACGAGCGGGTCGAGGACGCCTACGCCGACGCACTCGACCGGCTGGACCGGATGACCGAAGCCCTCGCCGCACCCGCGCCGTCGACGGTGTCGACCTTCGACCGCCCGCGGCCCGAGTTCGCCGCGCAGCGATCGCTCGCGGAGTACAGCGAGATCGTCACCGATCTCGTCGGCGAGATCGAGGCCGGCGAGGCCTTCCAGGTCGTGCCGTCGATGCGCTTCGAGATGGACTCCGACGCCGACCCGCTCGACGTCTATCGCGTGCTGCGCGCGTCCAATCCGAGTCCGTACATGTACCTCCTGCGGATGCCCGGCACCGAGGAGCACAGCGACAAAGGCTCGCCCGACGCGATCGCGCGCAAGCCCTTCACCATCGTCGGCAGCAGCCCCGAGGCACTGGTCACCGTGGCCGACGGGGTGGCGACCACGCACCCGATCGCGGGCACCCGCTGGCGCGGCGCGACCGAGGAGGAAGACCAACTGCTCGGCAAGGGCCTGATCGAGGACGAGAAGGAGAACGCCGAGCACCTGATGCTGGTGGACCTCGGGCGCAACGACCTCGGACGTGTCTGCGTACCCGGCACGGTCAAGGTCAGCGACTATCGGCACATCGAGCGCTACAGCCACGTCATGCATCTCGTCTCGACCGTGTCGGGGACCCTCCGCGACGACAAGCATGCCCTCGACGCCGTGACGGCGTGCTTCCCGGCCGGAACCCTGACCGGCGCACCGAAGGTGCGGGCGATGGAACTCATCGACGAACACGAGATGACCCGCCGCGGGCTCTACGGCGGGATCGTCGGCTATCTCGACTTCGCCGGCAACGCCGACACCGCCATCGCCATCCGCACCGCGCTGCTCGCGCGCGGTAAGGCGTTCGTCCAGGCCGGCGGTGGTGTGGTGGCCGACAGCGAGCCCGAGTACGAGTACAACGAGGCGCGTAACAAGGCCACCGCGGTGCTCAACGCGGTCGCGGCCGCCTCGACGATGCGACGGGTGGGTGAGAACTCATGACCTCTGACGAATCCGGAGCCGCGGCAGGTCCTGACGTAGAGGCCATCCGCCGCAAGTCCGTCCGGCGCCGACAGGTCGTCGCGGCACTGCTGATGGCGGCGGCCGCAGCGGCCTTCTGGGGTGCGAGCCGGCTGACCTGGGCCACCGTCTCCGCCGAGGACGGGTTGTCCCCGCAGCGCGCGTTCGAGGTCGACGGCGGGGACTGGAGTCCCTGGCTCACGCCGCTCGCGCTGGTCTACTTGGCGGGCATACTCGCGGCGCTGTCAGTGCGTGGCTGGGCCCTCCGAGTCGTCGCGATCCTGGTCGCCGTCGGCGGGCTCCTGGCCGCTTTCCCGGCGATCTCGCTGATCACCGGGGGCACCGACTCTGCGTACGCCGCCGAGGCGGGCAGCATCCCCGATCGCTACATCGTGCTCTTCGTCGACACCAACCCCCTCGCCGCGGTGGTCGTGCTCGCCGGCACCGTGTGTGCGGTGGGTGCAGCGGTCATGCTGCTGCGCGTCGCGAAGGGGGCCACCCGATCGTCGAAATACACCACTCCGGCCGCTCGCCGCGAGGAGATCGAGACCGAGATCTTCGCCGACTACGAGCGTCGCAAGGCCGCGGAGCAGAACGAGGCCGCGGTCGCGGAGCCAGGCGCGGCCCGATCCGATTCGGCGAAGCCCGGAACGAGCGGTCGGGCGGACGACCCCGACCCGGCAGCGGAGCCGACGCCGCCCGGGGCGAACGAGCGGATGATGTGGGACGCGCTCGACACCGGCATCGACCCGACCGACCCGAACGACCCCGACCGTCGCTGAACCGCAAGCCGATGACGGGTCGGGGACGGCGACGCCCGGTCGCAAACTCCGACGATGGACGCATCAGCGCGATGAGGTCACGGATCGGCCAACCCGGACGCAACCGGCCCGAACGGCCCGTCTACCCTGAGAACACATGTCGAGGGAGAAGGGAGCAAGTCGCTGTGAGCGTGCCCAACGTTCTCGAATCGATCATCGAGGGAGTGAAAGCCGACGTCGCGGCACGTGAGGCCGTCGTCGACTTCGCCTCGGTCAAAGCGGCCTCCGCCAAGGCTCCCGCCCCCAAGGATGCGCTGGCCGCCCTGCGTCAGCCCGGAATCGGTGTCATCGCCGAGGTCAAGCGCGCCAGTCCGTCGAAAGGCGAACTCGCCAGCATCGGGGACCCCGCCGAACTCGCCCGCGCATACGAAGACGGCGGCGCGCGCATCATCAGCGTGCTCACCGAGGAACGCCGGTTCCGCGGCTCGCTCGCCGACCTCGACGCCGTCCGCGCCGCGGTCGACATCCCGGTGTTGCGCAAGGACTTCATCGTCGGCACGTACCAGATCCATGAGGCCCGCGCCCATGGCGCCGACGTCATCCTGTTGATCGTCGCCGCCCTCGAGCAGAACGTGCTCGCCTCACTCCTCGACCGCACCGAGAGCCTGGGCATGACCGCGCTCGTCGAGGTGCACACCGAGGAGGAGGCCAGCCGCGCCCTCGAAGCCGGCGCCTCGGTCGTCGGCGTGAACGCACGCAACCTCAAGACCCTGCAGGTCGAGCGGGACACCTTCTCGCGCATCGCACCCGGTCTGCCCACGGAGACCATCCGGATCGCCGAGTCGGGTGTGCGCGGCACCGCCGATCTGCTGGCCTACGCCGGTGCCGGCGCCGATGCGGTTCTCGTCGGCGAAGGTCTCGTCACGAGTGGCGACCCGCGTGCCGCGGTCCGTGAGCTCGTCACCGCGGGCACACACCCGTCGTGCCCGAAACCTGTTCGCTGACAACGCGTCCGGGCCGGTATCGGTCCGCGTGATGCTGTCGGCCCGATCGTCTGTGAGTTGAAGTGACCGCTCATCCTGATTCCGTCCGCACCGACGCCGTCGAGGCGACTCCGCTGCCCACCGCGAGCGTCGGGCTCACCACTCGTACCTCGATCGAACCCGACGAGCACGGGCACTTCGGTGTCTACGGCGGGCGCCATGTACCCGAGGCCCTGATGGCCGTCATCGACGAGGTGACCACGACCTTCCAGAAGGTCCGCGCCGACGACGATTTCCTCGCCGAACTGGACCGCCTGCAGCGCGACTACGCTGGCCGCCCGTCTCCGCTGTACGAGGCGAAGCGCCTGTCCGAGCACGCCGGCGGGGCGCGGATCTTCCTCAAGCGCGAGGACCTCAACCACACGGGCTCGCACAAGATCAACAACGTTCTCGGACAGGCGCTCCTGGCCCAGCGGATGGGCAAGCACCGCGTCATCGCCGAGACCGGCGCCGGACAGCACGGGGTCGCCACCGCGACCGCGTGCGCGCTCCTCGGTCTCGAGTGCGTGATCTACATGGGCCGGGTCGACACGGATCGCCAGGCGCTCAACGTCGCCCGCATGCGACTCCTCGGTGCGGAGGTGATCGCGGTCGACAACGGTTCGGCGACACTGAAGGACGCGATCAACGAGGCCATGCGCGACTGGGTCACCAACGCGCACAACACCTATTACTGCTTCGGCACGGCTGCCGGGCCGCACCCGTTCCCGGTCATGGTCCGCGATCTGCAGCGCATCGTCGGGCTCGAGGCGCGCGTGCAGATCCTGGAGAAGGCCGGACGCCTGCCCGACGCGGTGACCGCCTGCGTCGGCGGTGGTTCCAACGCGATCGGCATCTTCCACCCGTTCATCGACGACGAGGGCGTCCGGCTCGTCGGCTTCGAGGCCGCCGGCGACGGCGTCGAGACCGGCCGCCACGCAGCGACTTTCACCGGTGGGACACCCGGAGCATTCCAGGGCGCGTACTCCTATCTCCTGCAGGACGACGACGGTCAGACCATCGAATCCCATTCGATCTCGGCGGGCCTGGATTATCCGGGGGTCGGACCCGAGCACGCCTATCTCAAGGACACCGGCCGAGCTGAGTACCGGCCGATCACCGACACCGAAGCCATGGATGCACTCGCGCTGCTCAGTCGCCGCGAGGGCATCATCCCCGCCGTCGAGTCGGCCCATGCGGTCGCCGGCGCCCTGAAACTCGGGCAGGAACTGGGGGAGGGTTCGATCATCGTCGTCAGTCTCTCCGGTCGCGGCGACAAGGACGTGGACACCGCCGCACGCTGGTTCGGGCTGTTCGACGCCCCGCCGTCCCAGGACGAGGCCACCCTGTCGGAATCGTCGGACGTCCAGAAGCCCGGAGAGCAGGCATGAGCACACAGTCGATCCCGTCGAAGCTCGGCCCCGTGTTCGCCCGCTGCCGGGACGAGGGTCGCAGTGCGCTGATCGGTTACCTCCCGGTCGGTTTCCCGACCGTCGACGAGTCGCTGACCTCGTTCCGGACGATGGTCGACGCCGGTTGCGACATCATCGAGGTCGGCGTGCCCTACTCCGACCCGGTGATGGACGGCCCGACCATCCAGGACGCCGCCGACCAGGCACTGACCAACGGTGTGCGTGTCCGTGACGTGTTCACCGCCGTCGAGGCCATCACCTCCGCCGGCGGCAACGCGGTGGTCATGAGCTACTGGAACCCGGTCCTCAAGTACGGCGTCGAGAATTTCGCGCGTGATCTTTCGGCGGCCGGCGGTGCCGGACTCATCACCCCGAACCTGATCCCCGAAGAGGGTGCGGAGTGGCACGAGGCGGCCGACCGGCACGGGCTCGACCGCATCTACCTCGTCGCTCCGTCATCGACGACCGAGCGGATCGCCCTCACTGTCGATGCGTCCCGGGGTTTCGTCTACGCGGCCTCCACGATGGGTGTCACCGGTGCGCGAGATGCCGTGTCGGACATGGCTCCTGAGCTGTGCGCGCGGGTTCGCGAGTACTCCGACATCCCGATCGGCGTCGGTCTCGGCGTTCGCAACCGCGAGCAGGCGGCCCAGATCGCCTCGTACGCAGATGGAGTCATCGTGGGTTCGGCGCTGGTGACCGCGGCGAACGCGGGCCAGGACCGGTTGGCCTCGCTCGTCTCCGAACTGGCCGAAGGGGTCCGCTCGCGTCGGGCGTCTGTCTGAACCGGACGCTCTCGTGATCGACGCGGCGGGTCCCGGTCGACAGGTCGAACGTCCCATCCGGTCGGCTAGGGTGACAGCGTGATCGCGCCGACCTCGACGATGCTCGCCTACCTCCCGAGTCCGCCTCAGGGCGTGTGGGAGATCGGACCCTTCCCGCTACGCGCGTATGCGTTGTGCATCATCGTCGGCATCATCGTCGCCGTCTGGTGGGGCAACCGCCGATGGATGGCCCGCGGCGGCCAGGACGGCGAAGTTCTCGACGTCGCGATCTGGGCGGTCCCGTTCGGCCTCATCGGTGGCCGGCTCTACCATCTCATCACCGATTGGAAGACGTACTTCGGTGCCGATGCGCTGAAGGAACCGATCGACGCACTGAAGATCTGGGACGGCGGACTCGGTATCTGGGGCGCGGTCGCGCTCGGTGCGGTGGGCGCGTGGATCGGCGCTCGTCGGCGCGGCATCCGCCTGCCCGCCTTCGGCGACGCCATCGCGCCGCCGATCCTGTTGGCACAGGCGATCGGTCGCCTCGGCAACTACTTCAACCAGGAGCTCTACGGACGCGAGACCACACTCCCGTGGGGCCTGGAGATCTACGAACGCGAGAACGCCGCCGGGTACTCCGACCCCGGACTGATCGACGGCGTGTCCAACGGCGTCGTGGTCGCGGTGGTCCATCCGACCTTCCTCTACGAGCTGCTGTGGAACGTGCTCATCGTCGTGCTCCTGGTGGTCGTCGACCGGTACTTCCGCATCGGGCACGGCCGGTTGTTCGCGCTCTACGTCGCGGGCTACTGCCCCGGCCGGTTCTTCATCGAATTGCTGCGCGACGACCGCGCGGCCGTCGCCAACGACATCGCGGGCATCCGACCGAACCTCTTCACCGCGGCGCTGGTGTTCCTCGCCGCCGTCGTCTATTTCGTGGTCGCGCCCAAGGGACGCGAACAGGGACTGGAGATGTATCACGACGACCGTGCCGCGGAGCTCGCGGAGCAGGGTGTCGCCGGGTACGTCGACGACTGGTACGACGAGGACATCGAACCGGAGCCGAGTCCGGCGGCCGCCGCCGGGGTGGCGACGGGTGCGGCCGGATCATCCCTGTTCGATTCCGACGACCAGGGTCGGAAGGCGGGCGCGGTGGGGGAGCCGTCCACCGACGACACCGCCGGCACGGATGACCCGGTTGCGGCCGCACACCCCGTGGCCGCGGGCAGCGATGCGGAGCCGGGCGTCGAACCGGACACGGACTCGACGACCGAAGCGGAGCCGGGCGCCGAACCGGAGCCGGTTGCCGAACCGGAGCCGGTTGCCGACGGTCCGGTCGAGCCGGGCGAGGACACCGTCGAGGCCGGTGGCGAAAAGCCGGTCGACGAAGCGCTCGACGAGGAAGCGCTCGACGGGGCCGAGTCGGACACCACCTCGCACCCCGAAACTCCGACAGACGAAGCGGTCGACCTCGGGGCCGACGAGGAGACGACCTCAGCGACCGAGGCCGGTACCGAGGCCGGAACGCCCGCTCAGCCGGAGACGGCGACGTCGCCGGGGGACGAACCGGCTGCCGGCGAGACCGTGGACTCCGCAGACCCTGAGGCCGACGACGACATGGACGCGGCCGACAAGGACGACTCGACCACCGGCTCGGTCCCCGACGCAGCCCCGGTTGCCGACGCCGATCCGGTTGCCGACGCCGATCCGGTCGCCGACGCCGATCCGGACATCGACGCCGACGCGGTCACCGACACCGCCGATCCCGCCGAGGAGTCGGATACCGACATCCCGACGGACACCCCCACCGACACCACACCGGGTGCCGGTGCCGGTTCCTCCGACGGAGACAAGTCCTGACGTTCGGTCCTGCCACGAGCTGATCCGTCGGCAGGGTCACAGGTCGCGGGTGACGACGCCTCCCCGGGTGTTCGGATAGGATCGGATCTCACGGTGCGCGATCCTCCGCCCGGTACCGACCGTTCCAGAGCACGCAAGCGCTCAACGGTTCTGACTCAACCCGGTACCGATCTCGGCACGGTCATTCGTACGCCGCGCAATGCTCCACGGGCCAGTGCTGTCCCATTGGACACTCAGCAGCGAGCCGGTTCTCGGTTCGAGTGGAGGTAGTGATGCTGTTTTCTGCGCTGCCGGCCAAGCAGGGTCTGTACGACCCGGAGGCCGAGGTCGATTCGTGTGGTGTGGCCATGGTCACCGACATCCACGGTCGCCGTTCGCATTCGATCGTCGCCGACGGGTTGCTGGCGCTGGAGAACCTCGAACATCGAGGTGCGGCCGGGGCGGAGACCAACAGCGGTGACGGCGCGGGAATCCTGATCCAACTCCCCGACGAGTTGCTGCGCGACACCGTCGACTTCGACCTACCCGAGCCCGCCGCGGACGGGTCGAACAGCTACGCCGCGGGAACGTGCTTCCTGCCCATGGACCCCGACCTGCGCCGCGCGGCGATCGAGCGGGTCGAGGCCCTCGCCGCCGACGAGGGCATCACCGTGCTCGGCTGGCGGGACCTCCCCGTCGACCACGAACACGCCGACGTCGGCGGGACGGCCGTCGCATGCATGCCGTACATGATGCAGCTGTTCGTCACCGTCGACCCGGCGCCCGGCGCCGACCGCATCGCCGGGCTCGCGCTCGACCGCCTCATCTACCCGTTCCGCAAGCAGGCCGAACGGGTGACACCGGAGATCGACGAAGCCGGCACCGGGCTGTACTTCCCATCGCTGTCGAGTCGAACGATGGTCTACAAGGGCATGCTCACCACGATGCAGCTCCCGCTGTACTACGAGGATCTGCGAGATGACCGCTGCCTCAGCGCGATCGCCATCGTCCACTCCCGGTTCTCCACCAACACCTTCCCGTCGTGGCCGCTCGCGCACCCCTTCCGGTTCGTGGCGCACAACGGCGAGATCAACACCGTGCGCGGCAACCGGAACCGGATGCGTGCCCGCGAGGCGCTCCTCGAGACCGACCTCATCCCCGGCGATCTCAAGCGCGCATTCCCGATCTGCACGCCCGAGGCCTCCGACTCGGCGTCGCTCGACGAGGTCCTCGAACTCCTGCACCTCGGCGGTCGGGACGTCCACCACGCGGTGATGATGATGGTGCCCGAGGCGTGGGAGAACGTGCCCGACATGGATCCCCGTCGTCGGGCGTTCCTGCAGTTCAACTCCTCGCTCATGGAGGCCTGGGACGGTCCCGCGTGCGTCACGTTCACCGACGGCACGGTCGTCGGCGCGGTCCTCGACCGCAACGGACTGCGTCCGGGCCGGTGGTGGCAGACCCGCGACGGCCGGGTCATCCTCGCCTCCGAGTCCGGTGTGCTCGACGTCCCGGTCGACGACGTGATCAGCAAGGGCCGGCTCGAACCCGGCCGCATGTTCCTCGTCGACACCGAGCAGGGCCGGATCATCCCGGACGAGGAACTCAAGGGCGAGCTCATGAACGCCGAGGCGTACGACGAGTGGTTGCACGCCGGGTTGCTCGACATCGCCACGCTCCCGGACCGGCCGGTCTTCCAGCCCAACCACGACACCGTCGTCCGCCGGCAGATCTCCTTCGGTTACACCGAGGAGGATCTGCGCGTACTCCTGACCCCGATGGCGGCGTCGGGCTACGAACCGCTCGGATCGATGGGCACGGACACCCCGGTCGCGGTGCTGTCGCAGCGTTCGCGCCTGCTCTACGACTACTTCGTCGAGTTGTTCGCCCAGGTCACGAATCCGCCGCTGGATGCGATCCGCGAGGAGATCGTCACGTCGATGAGTCGCGTGATGGGTCCGGAGCAGAACCTGCTGCGGCCGTCCGCGGCGTCGTGTCGCCAGATCATGGTGCACTGGCCGGTGCTGGACAATGCCGAGTTGGCCAAGCTCGTCCACATCAACGACGACGGTGACAATCCTGGTCTGTCGGCGAAGGTGCTGCGGGCGCTGTACGAGGTTTCCGAGGGTGGTGCGGGTCTCGCCGCGGCGCTCGAGGACCTTCGGCTGCGGGCCAGTCAGGCGATCGCGGAGGGCCACACGACGCTGGTGATCTCCGATCGGCTCACCGACGCCGAGCACGCGCCCATCCCGTCGCTGCTGGCTACCTCGGCGGTGCACCACCACCTGGTCCGTACCAAGGAGCGGACGCGGGTCGCCCTCGTCGTGGAGTCCGGCGATGCCCGCGAGGTCCACCACATCGCCACCCTGATCGGATTCGGGGCGGCCGCGGTCAATCCCTACCTGGCGCTCGAGACCATCGAGGATCTGATCGCCGAAGGCGAGCTGACCGGGGTGACCCGGGCCAAGGCGATCGGCAACTATCTGGAGGCGCTGGGCAAGGGTGTGCTGAAGGTGATGAGCAAGATGGGTATCTCGACCATCAGCTCCTACACCGCCGCACAGGCTTTCGAGGCCGTGGGATTGTCGTCGGAGGTGGTGCGCGAGTACTTCACCCGGACGGTGTCGCGGATCGAGGGCGTCGGACTCGACGAACTGGCCGAGGAGGTGCGCATCCGCCACCACCGGGCCTTCCCGGAGAACCCCACCGAACAGGTCTACCGTCGACTCGAGGTCGGCGGCGAGTACCAGTACCGCCGCGAGGGCGAATTGCACCTGTTCTCGCCCGAGACCATCTTCCTGCTGCAGCACGCCACCAAGACCGGCCGGGCCGAGATCTTCCAGAAGTACTCCGACGAGGTCGACCGGCTCTCGCGTGAGGGTGGCACCCTGCGCGGACTGTTCGACTTCGATCTCGATGCGCGCGAACCGATCCCGCTCGACGAGGTGGAGCCGGTCGAGGACATCATGAAGCGCTTCAACACCGGCGCGATGAGTTACGGATCGATCTCCGCGGAGGCCCACGAGACCATCGCGATGGCCATGAACCGGATCGGCGGCCGGTCGAACTCGGGGGAGGGCGGCGAGGACGTCGAGCGTCTCTACGATCCGGAACGCCGCAGCGCGGTCAAGCAGGTCGCGTCGGGCCGGTTCGGCGTGACCAGCGACTACCTCATCAACGCCACCGACATCCAGATCAAGATGGCGCAGGGTGCCAAACCCGGTGAGGGCGGCCAGCTCCCGGCCTACAAGGTGTATCCGTGGATCGCGAAGACCCGGCATTCGACGCCGGGTGTCGCGCTGATCTCGCCGCCGCCGCACCACGACATCTACTCGATCGAGGATCTCGCCCAGTTGATCCACGACCTGAAGAACGCGAATTCGCAGGCACGCATCCATGTGAAGCTGGTCAGTGCGGTCGGCGTGGGGACGGTCGCGACCGGGGTGTCGAAGGCGCACGCCGACGTCGTCCTCATCTCCGGGCACGACGGCGGCACCGGCGCGTCGCCGCTGACCTCGCTCAAACACGCCGGCACGCCGTGGGAGATCGGCCTCGCCGACGCCCAGCAGACGCTGATGTTGAACGGCCTGCGCGACCGCATCACGGTGCAGTGCGACGGGGCGCTGCGCACCGGGCGCGATGTCATCACCGCGGCCTTGCTCGGCGCCGAGGAATACGGGTTCTCCACCGCGCCGCTGATCGTCGCCGGGTGCATCATGATGCGCGTTTGTCACCTCGACACGTGCCCGGTCGGCGTCGCCACCCAGAATCCGCTGTTGCGGTCCCGCTTCACCGGTCAGGTCGACCACCTGGTCAACTTCTTCCGCTTCATCGCCGAGGACGTCCGGAAGTATCTGGCGCAGTTGGGTTATCGCACGCTCGACGACGCCATCGGGCAGTCGCAGCGTCTGCACACCGACGCGGCGGTCGCGCACTGGAAGTCCAAGGGGCTCGACCTCAGCCCGATCTTCCGCAAGGTCGAGGACAAGGGACCGAGTCGTCGGGTGCGGGGCCAGGAACACGGCCTCGAGCGCGCGCTGGACCAGACGCTGATCCAGCTCGCCGAGGGTGCACTCGAGGACGCACACCCGGTGACCCTGGAGTTGCCGGTGCGCAACGTGAACCGGACGGTCGGCACCCTGCTCGGCTCGGAGGTGACCCGGCGGTACGGGGCCGACGGCCTCGCCGACGACACGATCACGGTCAGGCTCGAGGGCTCGGCCGGGCAATCGCTCGGGGCCTTCCTGCCGCCGGGAGTGACGATCCGGTTGACCGGTGACACCAACGACTACGTCGGAAAGGGATTGTGCGGCGGCAAGATCGTCGTCACGCCGAATCCCGACTCGCTGTTCGTCGCCGAGGACCAGGTGATCGCCGGCAACACGATCCTCTACGGGGCGACCTCCGGCGAGGTGTACCTCAGAGGCCGAGTGGGCGAACGCTTCTCGGTACGCAACTCGGGTGCGACGGCGGTCGTCGAAGGAGTGGGCGACCACGCCTGCGAGTACATGACCGGTGGCCGGGTGGTCGTCCTCGGACCAACGGGACGCAATCTCGCGGCCGGCATGTCGGGTGGTATCGCGTTCGTCCACGACCTCGATCCCGCGAAGGTCAACATGGCCATGGTCGAACTCCTGCGTCCCGACCCGGAAGACCTCGCCTGGCTCAAGCACACCATCGCCACGCACACGGAACTGACCGGTTCCGCGATCGGCGCATCGATACTGGCCGACTGGCCTCGACGCTGCCTGGCGTTCACCAAGGTGATGCCCACCGATTACAAGCGTGTCCTCGACGCGGCCCGGATGGCCGAAGCCGAAGGGCGCGACGTCGATTCAGCGATCATGGAGGCGGCACGTGGCTGACCCGCGCGGGTTCCTGGAGGTCCCGAAGAAAGAGGCGAAGTACCGTCCGGTCGCCGAACGCGTCCAGGACTGGGACGACGTCTACGAACACGCCGACAATCCGATCAAGGTCCTCGACGAGGTCAGCGGACAGGCCCGCCGGTGTATGGACTGCGGTATCCCGTTCTGTCACTCCGGAACCGCGGGTTGCCCACTGGGCAATCTCATCCCGGAGTGGAACGACCTCGTCCGGCGCGGCCGGTGGGATGCCGCGAGCAGCAGGCTGCACGCGACCAACAACTTCCCGGAGTTCACCGGGATGGTGTGCCCGGCGCCGTGCGAGTCCGCCTGCGTGCTGTCGATCTCCGAACCGGCGACCGGCGGCAGCGTGACGATCAAGCGCATCGAGAAGACCATCGCCTACGAGTCGTGGGCCGAAGGCATCATCGGGCCCGAGCCGCCCGAGTCCACGACCGGCAAGTCGGTCGGGGTCGTCGGCTCCGGACCCGCGGGACTGGCTGCGGCACAACAGCTCACCCGGGCTGGTCACGACGTCACCGTCTACGAGCGCGACGACCGTCTCGGCGGTTTGCTCCGCTACGGCATCCCGGAGTACAAGCTGCAGAAGTCCGACATCGACCGACGTATCGCCCAGATGCGGGCGGAGGGAACGACCTTCGTCACCAACTGCGACGTGGGGGCCGACCTGTCCGTGGCTGATCTACGCGCGAACCACGACGCGGTGGTCCTGGCCATCGGTGCGATGGAGGCACGCGACAACCCGGTGCCGGGGCGGGAGCTGAACGGCATCCACCTCGCCATGGAGCATCTCGTGCCCGCCAACAAGGAGTGCGAGGGCGACGGGCCGTCACCCATCACCGCCGCGGGCAAGCACGTCGTGATCATCGGCGGTGGTGACACGGGAGCCGACTGCCTGGGTACGGCGCACCGTCAGGGCGCGGCCTCGGTCGTGCAACTCGACTACAACCCGGAACTGCCCGGGCAGCGCGACGACGAACGGTCGCCGTGGCCGACATGGCCGTTGATCATGCGGACCTCGAGCGCACACGACGAGGGCGGCGAACGGCTGCACCAGGTTGCGGTTCAGCGATTCGAGGGTGACGAGGACGGCAACGTCACGACGATGGTGCTCGCCGAGGTGGAGGTGACGCGCGATGCCGACGGGCGCCGCGAGATCACGCCGGTGAGTGAGGAATTCGAGATCCCCTGCGAGCTGGCCCTGTTCGCGATCGGGTTCGCCGGGGTACGGGGTGGGGCGCTGCTCGCCGATCTCGAGATCGAGCCGAACCGGCGCGGCGTCATCTCCTGCGGGAGCGACTGGCAGACCGACGCCCCGGGCGTGTTCGTCTGCGGTGACGCCCACCGCGGCGCGTCGCTCGTGGTGTGGGCGATCGCGGAAGGTCGCTCGACCGCGCGTGCGGTCGACGAGTTCCTGGTCGGCGAGTCCGACCTCCCGTCTCCGGTCCGTCCGGCGTCCCTGCCCCTGTCGGTGCGCTGAGCAGGCCCTCGCCGCCACCCAACGGGCTCGGTCGAACACACGCGGCCGCAACAAGTTAAGTAAATTTCATACTCGGCGGTAGCGGCTCGCCACCAGCGGTAACAGCCGGTGGCGGGCCGGTGACATGTCGTCGGCGACATGGAGATGGACCATGGACGGGACTAAGGTGTTCTTGTGACACGCCGAACCAAAATCGTCTGCACCCTGGGCCCCGCCACCGCGAGCGACGAGCGACTGAAAGAGCTCGTCGAAAGCGGCATGGACGTGGCCCGGATGAACTTCAGCCACGGCACGCATGAGGACCATGCGGCCGTCTATGCGCGCGTCCGCAAGGCCTCGGACACCACGGAGAAAGCCGTCGGCGTCCTCGCCGACCTACAGGGCCCCAAGATCCGGCTCGGCCGTTTCGACGGTTGTGACGGCTCGACCGTCTGGGCGACCGGCGAGCAGGTGCGCATCACCGTCGACGACGTCGTGGGCGACCACGACCGCGTCTCGACCACCTACAAGCAGCTCGCCGAGGACGCCAGCCCCGGCGACCGCCTGCTCGTCGACGACGGCAAGGTCGGCCTCGCCGTGTCCGCGGTCGAGGGCAACGACGTCCTCTGCACCGTGACCGAGGGCGGCCCGGTCAGCAACAACAAAGGGCTGTCGCTGCCCGGGATGAGTGTCTCGGTGCCGGCGATGTCGGAGAAAGACATCGCCGACCTGGAATTCGCCCTCGAACTGGGCGTGGACATGGTGGCGCTCTCCTTCGTGCGCAGCCCCTCCGACATCGAACTGGTCCACGAGGTGATGGACCGCGTCGGCCGCCGGGTGCCGGTCATCGCGAAGCTCGAGAAGCCCGAGGCGATCGAGAACCTCGAGGCCATCGTGCTGGCCTTCGACGCGATCATGGTCGCCCGTGGCGACCTGGGCGTCGAACTGCCGCTCGAGGAAGTGCCGCTGGTGCAGAAGCGGGCCATCCAGATGGCCCGTGAGAACGCGAAGCCGGTGATCGTGGCGACGCAGATGCTCGACTCGATGATCGAGAACTCGCGCCCGACCCGGGCCGAGGCCTCCGACGTGGCCAACGCGGTCCTCGACGGTGCCGACGCGGTCATGCTGTCCGGCGAGACGTCGGTGGGCAAGTACCCGCTCGAGACGGTGCGGACCATGGACCGGATCTGTCGGGCGGTCGAGACCGGCCCCCGTGACGTGCCGCCGCTGTCCCACGTGCCGCGTACCAAGCGCGGTGTCATCTCCTACGCGGCGCGCGACATCGGCGAGCGCCTCGAGGTGAAGGCGCTGGTCGCGTTCACCCAGTCCGGGGACACCGTGCGTCGACTGGCCCGTCTGCACTCGCGCCTCCCGTTGCTGGCGTTCACGCCGACCCAGGCTGTCCGCAGCCAGCTCGCGCTGAGCTGGGGAACCGAGACGTTCATCGTCGACCACGTCGACACGACCGACCACATGATCGACCAGGTCGACCATCAGCTGCTGCGTATCGGCCGACTCAGCGAGGGTGACGTCGTGGTGATCGTGGCCGGGGCCCCGCCCGGGACGGTGGGTTCGACCAACCTGATCCACGTGCACCGGATCGGCGAGCAGGACCACTGACCGCGTCCGCTCCTGCTCGGACCGGTGCACCACGCGGCCGCGTCCGAGTTCTAGGGTGTGAGGCATGACCGTGGACCAGGCCGGGGATCTCGGCAAGCTACTCGCATTGCTCGACGTCGAACGTCAGGGCGATGACCTGTTCATCGGGCACCATCCCGAGCAGGTCACCGCCCGGACGTTCGGCGGTCAGCTGCTCGGCCAGGGGGTCGTCGCGGCGGCCCGGAGTCTGAGTCGGGGAAATCCGCCCATCCACGCCCTGCACGCGCACTTCATCCGTGGTGGTGATGTCACCAAACCGTTGGAGTACCACGTCGACCGGTTCCGCGACGGCAGGTCGTTCGCCAATCGTCAGGTGACGGCCAAGCAGGACGGCGAAGAGATCTTCACGATGCTGGTCGCGTTCCAGGACAACACTTCTGGGCTCGAGCACGCGGTGGAGATCCCCCAGGTGCCCTATCCGGAGGAATTGCCCACTCTCGGTGAGCATTTCAAGGGCTACGAGGACCGTATCGCGGCCTTCGTGAATGCGTTGCACCCCATCGACATCCGTTTTGCGAACGATCCGAGCTGGAAGGCGAAGGAGGCGGGGGCGAAGCTGACCGACAACCGGGTGTGGATGAAGGCCGACGGCACGATGCCCGACGACCCCGTGATGCACGTCGCCGCAATGTGTTACGCCTCCGACACCACGGTGCTGGACTCGATCATCACCACCCACGGCCTCTCCTGGGGCATGGACCGGTTGTTCGCCGCGACCGTCAATCACTCGATGTGGTTCCACCGCGAGTTCCGGTTCGACGACTGGCTGCTGTACGCCACGCGGTCCCCGGTCGCGACGGGGTCACGCGGGATGGGGTCGGGCCGGTTCTGGATGCGCGACGGCACTCTCGCGACGTCGGTCGTGCAAGAAGCGCTCATCAAGTACTTCCCGCCCAAGAAGTGACCGCACGGGTCTGCAGGGGGAGCTGATGGATCGCGGCACGGGCGGGTCGATGACCCCGGGGTACGGCCCCGCACACGAGATGTGGTTGGACCCCGGCCCACCGCTGCCGCGCCGGACATGGCAGCGGCGTACGCGTGTCCCGGTCATCGTCGCGACCGCGGTCGCGGTGATCGTCTTCGCGGTCGTCGTGGGTGTCGCGGTCGTCGCCGGCCTGCTGACCACGCCCACGTTCACCGCCAAGGGCGGGGTCGTTGCGGATTGTCTGACCGAGAACGCCGCGCTCCCAGACGGCGGCACGTTGGCCCGCGGCGCACCGGTCGTCCTCTTCGACGCGGCCGGCGGGGAGGTCGCCCGCACCACGCTGTCGGTGTTCCTCCGCGGCGACGACGGGTGCCAACTCACCTTCGAGGTGAACGGCGTGGACTACACCGACGCGGGCTATCTCGTCAGCGTCGGCGATGCCGACCGTCGCTTCTCGGAGTCGGTCTCGACCGCGGCGCTCCAGCAGGGCGCGGTGCTGCGCCCGCTGGGCTGACGTCACCAGAACCGCTCGGCAAAACCGACATTCCGCGCTCCCGGCGGCCGGTCGGCGCTCCGTCGACGCGGTTGCCCGGACACCGGGTGAACGCCGGGTTAAACTGCGCCGGATCATCGTTGAGGCCCGGACCCGTTGTGGCGACGGGGTCCTCGCTGCGATCGACCGGGGTTTGTCGACCGTGATGCCCGCCGCCGGGCCATCCGACGCGAGGAGTGTGCGTGGAGTACAGCATCGACTGGGGCAACGAGGTGTGGGCCAGTCTGAAGTGGTTGGCGATCGCGTTTGCGATCTCGGCCGTGGCCATCCTGGTGATCGGATATCTGCTGTCGCGGTTCAGCCGGTGGGGCGGCCCGCTGTGGCGGGTGATCGGCGGGTTCTTCACCGACCCGAGAACCCGGGTCTGGGCGTGGGCGCTGGTCGTCGTCCTCACCCTGCTGTCGTTGCTCGGTGTGCGGCTGAGCGTCCTGTTCAGCTACTGGAGCAACGACCTGTACACGTCCCTGCAAACCGCGGCCGAGGGCATCGCGACGGGCGGGCCCCAGGGAGCGGAGATGCTCCAGATCGGCAAAGACGCGTTCTGGCATTCGATCACGATCTTCGGCATCCTCGCCGCCACTCACGTCGTCCGCACCATGGTGGAGATCTATGTCGGTGCGGCTTTCGAGATCCGGCTCCGCTACTGGCTGACCGAAGGGGCGACGGCCGACTGGATGTCCGGCCGTGCCTTCTACCGCAACCGATTCGTCGACCTCAGCGCTGGACTGTTGCGGCGCAGACGATTCGGGCGCGGTAAGTCGGATCCGCAGCGACGGGCCGTCGACATCCACCCCGGCGTCGACAACCCGGACCAGCGTATCGAGGCCGACATCACCAACATCGCCACCGTCGGCTCGTCGTTGTTCTGGGGCGGCGGTGGGGTCTCGACGAACGGTGTGCTCCCGGCGTGTGCGTCGATCGTGTCGTTCTCGGTCGTGCTCTGGGACCTGTCCGGGCCGGTCACGCTGTTCGGCGTCGAGATCCCGCGCATGATGATGTGGCTGGTCCTGGTCTACGTTCTCGTCGCCAGCGTGGTCGCGTTCGCCATCGGACGCCCGCTGATTCGACTGAACTTCTGGCGCGAACGCCTCACCGCGAACTTCCGCTACGCACTCGTCCGCGTCCGTGACAGCGCGGAGAACGTCGCCTTCTACAGCGGCGAGCGCGTCGAACACAACAACCTCATGACCAGATTCCGTGCGGTCGTCAAGAACTTCTGGCAGATCATCCATGTGCAGCTGGCGTTCGTCGGCTGGAACTTCAGCGCGTCGCAGCTCGCGGTGGTGTTCCCACTTCTCGTGCAGGCACCGCGGTTCTTCGACGGTCAGATCAAGCTCGGTGACATGACGCAGACCGCCAGCGCCTTCGGCGAGATGCACGACGCACTCTCGTTCTTCCGGAACGCCTACGACGATTTCACCGCTCTGCGCGCGTCGATCATCCGTCTCGACGGTCTCGCCGACGCCGATGCACGGTCGCGCACCATGGCCCAGGTCACGACCGTGGATCGCGAACGCGCAGTCGCTCTGTCGGACGTCGACGTGAAGACCCCGAGCGGCGACGAACTCATCAGCGCGCTCAACCTGTCCCTGGCACCCGGGGCCGCTCTCGTCGTCAAAGGGCGGTCGGGCTCGGGCAAGACGACACTGCTCCGCGGCCTCGCCGGACTGTGGCCCTTCATCGACGGCGAGTTCACCCGGCCGCCGGGGGAGCACACGCTGTTCCTGTCGCAGATGCCCTACATCCCGCTGGGGGATCTGCGCACGGCGGTCGCCTACCCGGCACTGCCCGACGACGTCGGTGACGAGGCCATCAAGGCGGCGCTCGAGAAGGTCTTCCTCCCGCATCTGGCAGACCGGCTCCACGACGAGGAGGACTGGGTCAAGGTGCTCTCCCCGGGCGAGCAGCAGCGCATCGCCTTCGCGCGCATCCTGTTGACCCGGCCGCAGGCCGTGTTCATGGACGAGGCGACCTCGGCTGTGGACGAGGGGCTGGAGTACTCGCTGTACTCGCTCGTCCGCACGGAGCTGCCGGAGACGATCCTGGTGTCGGTGAGTCACCGCAGCACCACCGACCAGCATCACACCGACCTGCTTGAACTGACCGGTGGCGGCGCCTGGAATCTCGAGTCGCTGACCGAGCGTCCTTCGCTCGACAAACGGTCCTGATCTGGGGTTTTTGTCAACAGTTCACCATTCACCGGAACCGGCCGTGACGCGCGCCCGAACTGGCTAATGTGACGTGCAACACATCACTTCGGCCAGTCGAGGACTGTCATGACCGCTGCAGAGACCATCACCTTCCCCCATCAGACCGGTGTCGCAGTGGCGACGCTGCCCGCCGCGTTCCAGCAGACGGTCACCGTACGGCCCGACGCCGTCGCCATCCGTACGGTCGGTGGGCTGCAGGAGATCACGTGGACGGAGTACGCCGCGCGCGTCGAAGCCATCGCCGGCGGGCTCGCGGCCCTGGGGGTCAAGCGCGGCGACACCGTCGGGATCATGCTGACGAACCGCCCCGAGTTCCACCTCGTCGACGCCGCGGCGCTGCACCTCGGCGCGGTTCCGTTCTCGATCTACAACACGAGTTCGCCCCAACAGATCGAGTACCTCTTCGGCAACGCGGAGAACTCCGTCGTCGTCACCGAGCAGGTGTTCCTGCCCGCGATCACCGCCGCGGCGACCGGGGTGTCCACCACGATCGTCGTCGACGGCGTCGCGACGGGCGCGCTGTCGCTGGCCGATCTCGAACAGTCCCCGCCGCCGGCCGGATTCGACTTCACCGCGGCATGGCAGGCGGTGGAACCCGAGGACCTCGCGACCCTGATCTACACCTCGGGCACCACCGGCCCGCCGAAGGGCGTCGAGATCACCCATCGCAACATCGTCGCCGAGATGACGGCGCTCGCCGAGATCGTTCAGGCGGGCTTCGACGACCGTGCCATCTCGTATCTGCCCGCAGCGCACATCGCCGACCGGGTCTCCTCCCACGCCGCGAACATGATGCGCGGCATCCAGATCACCACGGTGCCCGATCCCCGGGAGATCGCCGCGGCCCTTCCCGACGTGCACCCGACGTTCTTCTTCGGGGTGCCGCGGGTGTGGCAGAAGATCCGAGCGGGGATCGAGGCGAAGTTGGCCGAGGAGTCCAGCCCGGTCAAGAAGGCGCTCGCGGACTGGGCGTTCCGCGCCGGGGCCTCGGCGGCGCAGGCCCAGATCGACGGCAAGGGCTCCGGCGGTCTCTCACACGGTCTCGCCGATCGCCTGGTGCTGCGCAAGGTCCGCTCCGCACTGGGCCTCGACCAGGTCTCCTTCGCCGGATCGGGTGCGGCCGCGATCCCACCGGAGGTGCTGAAGTTCTTCCTGGGACTCGGTATCCCGGTTCTCGAGGTCTGGGGGATGTCGGAGACCACCGGCGTCTCGACGATGACGACCAGCGACAACCTCCGGATCGGAACCGTCGGCAAACCGGTCCGCGGCATGGAGGTGAGACTGGCCGACGACGGAGAGCTCCTCGTCCGCGGACCGGTCGTGATGCGCGGCTACCGCAAACAGCCCGACAAGACGGCCGAGACGATCGATGCCGACGGCTGGCTGTCGACCGGTGACATCGCGACGATCGACGGTGACGGCAACGTGACCATCGTCGACCGCAAGAAGGAACTGATGATCAACGAGTCCGGGAAGAACATGTCGCCCACCAACATCGAGAACGCGATGAAGGCGGCGTCGTCGCTGATCGGTCAGGTCGCGGCGATCGGCGACGGCCGGCCCTATGTGTCCGCGCTCGTGGTTCTCGACCCGGATGCGGCGGCCGCGCGGGCCAAGCGACTCGACCTGTCCGGTGCCGACCTGACCAAGTTGTCCTCGCACCCCGATGTGGTGGACGAGGTGGCGGTGGCAATCCGTGCCGGAAATCGGTCACTGTCCCGCGTGGAGCAGGTCAAACGATTTACCATCGTGCCGACCGCCTGGGATCCCGGCGGCGACGAGCTCACCCCCACGATGAAGTTGCGCCGCAAGCCGATTGCGACCAAGTACGCCAGTGAGATCGGCGAACTGTACGAGGCGCAACCGGGACGTTCGGTGGTGGATCTGAGGTCGTGACCGGGGCCCGCTGCCAGACGGTCACATCGACGGCACGAGACAGGGAGAAGGAATTGGACGACCAAGCAGGTGTCGACCAGACGGCTGACCGCGAACTCGGACCCATCGACTACATCGTGGTCGAGTGGACGGGCAAGCAGCCGACCGGTGAGGCACTTCCACATCTCATCGATCTGATCGACCGCGGGATCGTGCGACTGATCGACATCGTCTTCATCACCAAGGACGCCGACGGTACGGTCGCCCGGCTCGAGATCAACTCGCTCGGCGCTGATTTCGCGATCTTCGACGGCGCGGCGACCTCCCTGCTCGACGACTCCGACCTCGCGGAGGCGGCCACGGTGATCGATCCGGGGTCGAGCGCGGCCGTCCTCGTCTGGGAGAACGCATGGGCTGCTCCGTTCGCCACGGCCGTCCGAAAGGGCGGCGGACAGCTCGTCGCTTCGGGCCGGATACCGGTGAACGCACTGCTCGCCCAACTCGATGCGGCCGACGAGGCGGCGCCGGCCGCTCCGACCGCGTAGCGCACTGCGACCACCGACCTGAAACCTCGAAAGGACAGACCATGCCAGGACTTCTCCGCGGCGTCGCCCGCACCGCCGTCATCTCCGGCACCGCGACGGCGGTGAGCAACCGGGTGTCCCGACGCCAGGCGAGCCGATGGGCTCAGCAGGGTGCCGCTGCCCAGGACCCACGGGCACAACAACAGTACGCACAACCCCAGTACGCCCCGCCGCCTCAGCAGCAGGCGCCCGCATCGACCCCGACGGACACCATCTCGGCGCTGAAGGAGCTCGGAGCCCTGTACCAGCAGGGCATCCTCACCGAGGCCGAGTTCGCCGCACAGAAGGCGAAGATCCTCGGGACCTGACCCCTCCGCTCCCTGATCCGAAAAAAGCACAGACCCAACTGGTCCCTGAGGTGCGAGGAGCGTTAGCGACGAGCCACGAAGGGCCGGGTGAGACACGTATGGAGTCCTTCGAGGCTCGCTTCGCTCGCACCTCAGTAGCTGCACCTGGCGGCCGTCGTGGACTAGAACGAACTCGTTGTGCTCGGAGCGGGCCCAATTACTGCTCCCTGAGGAGGCCGGAGCTTGCGGAGGCCGTCACGAAGGGTCTTGGTGAGATGCGTCGTCAACCCTTCGTGGCTCGTCGCTATCGCTCCTCGCACCTCAGGGAGCAATGGTTATGTCGTCCTTTTGGATAAGGGAGCAGGTTGTGTCGTTCTTCCGGATTGGGGAGTAGAAGGAGGCTCGTTTCGCTCGCACCTCAGGGAGTGAAACGCACTCACGACTCGTGCGGGAGTGCCTCCGCGTCGTCGATCTGCGCGAGGGCGTCCGTGCGCGACATGTCCTTCAGTGCGACACCGGATCGTCCGAGTTTCCGGGCGCCGTCGATGAGCGCGGCAGTCGTCCGCGCGGCGACGTCGTAGTGCAGACCGTCGGGCGGGTGGATGTTCGAGATGCAGTTCCGGTCGGAGTCGGCGCGTCCCGGCCGGGGGAGGTGGGTGAGATAGACGCCCAGGCTGTCGGCGACCGAGAGGCCGGGACGCTCGCCGATGATCACGATGAGCGTGCTGACGCCGAGCGCCTCGCCGATGTGATCACCGAGGGCGACGCGGGCCTCGGTCGCGATGACCGGCGGCGCGATCGAGTACCGGCCGTCGAATTGACGTAACAGTGCCGCGACCAAGCCGCCGCCGTGATCGGTGAGGGCGCGAGGTGACAGTCCGTCGGCCAGCACGATCCCTATCTCGGCGTCGGCGTGCGGGAGCTGCGAGAGATCTTCGGGTAGCCGGCCGAGGTCGGGTCGGCGCAGGTACTCGCTGCGCGTTGCCGCGCGACTCCGGACCACGATCGGGGGATCGAGGTCGAGTTCGCCGATCGCGCGCGTGAGATCCTCGACGTCGAGCGGCTCGTGGACGGCGTCGCGGGCGACTGCGTGAGCGGACTGGAACTCGAGAACTCGTTGCGACGGAAGCGAATTGCCCGCGCGTCCGAGTCCGATCCGGGCCTGTGTGCTCCGGCGCAGCTCGGTCCAGGGGTCCGGGGTCGGCTGATCGTCCGCGGGTGCGGGCTGGGTCGGCGTCATCGCCCGGACGCCAGTGGCAGGAGTGGGGATTCGCCCGGATCGACCGGCAGGATGCGACCGGCGCCGTCGGTCATGCCGAGTCGCGCCAGCCAGGATTCGAACTCCGGCGCGGGCCGCAGTCCGAGTGCCTCACGGACATAGAGGGCGTCGTGAAACGACAGGCTCTGATAACCGAGCATCACGTCGTCCGCCCCGGGCACGGCGATGACGAACGCGGCGCCGGCGACGCCGAGCAGGGTGAGCAGCGTGTCCATGTCGTCCTGGTCGGCCTCGGCGTGATTGGTGTAGCAGACGTCGACACCCATCGGGAGCCCGAGCAGCTTGCCGCAGAAGTGATCTTCGAGTCCCGCGCGGATGATCTGTTTCCCGTCGTAGAGATATTCGGGTCCGATGAAGCCGACGACGGTGTTGATCAACAACGGTTTCAGCATCCGCGCCACCGCGTAGGCCCGCGTCTCCAGGGTCTGCTGGTCGACCGGCTTGCCGCCGGTGCCGAGATGCGCACCGGCCGAGAGGGCCGATCCCTGACCGGTCTCCAGGTACATCACGTTGTCGCCGACGGTTCCGCGGCGCAGCGACCGTCCCGCCTCGTCGGCCTCGCGCAAGATGTCCAGGGTCACGCCGAACCCCTTGTTGGCGCCCTCGGTGCCCGCGATCGACTGGAACACGAGATCGACCGGCACCCCCTGCTCGATGAGGTCGACCGTGGTCGTCACGTGCGACAGCACGCACGACTGCATCGGGATCTCGAAACGCTGCCGGATGTCATCGAGCATGTGGAGCAGGTCGGCGGTCGCCCGCGGCGAATCCGACGCCGGGTTGATCCCGATGACCGCGTCGCCGCAGCCCATGAGCAGGCCGTCGAGGGTCGCCGCGGCGATGCCGCGTGGGTCGTCGGTGGGGTGATTGGGCTGTAGGCGCGTCGCGATCCGGCCGGGCAGTCCGATGGTCGAGCGAAAGGCGGACGTCACCCTGGTCGCCGCCGCCACCAGGATCAGGTCCTGGTTCCTCATGATCTTCGACGCGGCGGCCACCATCTCGGGGGTCAGTCCGGGGCCGACGCGGGCGAGACGTTCACCGGCATCGGATCGGGTGGCGATCTCCAGCAGCCAGTCCCGGAACCCGCCGACGGTCAGGTCGGCGATCTCGGCGAACGCGGTCCGGTCATGGGTGTCGACGATCAGTCGGGTCACCTCGTCGGACTCGTACGGCACCAGCGGCTCGTCGAGAAATCGGCTCAGTGGCACATCGGCGAGTTGCCATGCGGCCGCGGCACGTTCGGCGTCGGAGTCGGCGGCGCAACCGGCCAGTTCATCGCCGGATCGGCGTGGGGTGGCCTTCGCCATGAGTTCGACGAGGCCGTCGAACCCATAGGTGGTGCCGGCGATCGTCTGTGTGTACTTCATCGGATCGACCGGCCGGGGAGGAGCTGAGTGCGCGTCATGATCCCCCGAAGTCTAGGTTCGGACCCGACCGGGCGCATGCCGAACGCGGGCGTCTCCTCGCACCGTCGGGGCCGAGATCGGTGCGTTCCTCACCGCCGCGAACTCACGGCGGTGAGGTCGCGGGTCACTGTGCCGCGTCGGCAGAGGACTCGAGCGTGAAACCGATCTTCAGCGTGACCTGGAAGTGCGCGATCTGACCTTCCTCGATGTGGCCGCGGGTCTCGGTGACCTCGAACCAATCGAGATGCTTGACGGTCTGCGAGGCACGCGCGATCGCGTTACGAATGGCGTCGTCGGTGCCGGTCGATGACGATCCGACCACTTCGATGACTCGATACACATTGTCCGACAAGGTAATCGCTCCAATCGTGAGAACATCAGGGCATAGTCCGCGGTGGGTCCGCCGCCCGGGCGGGCCGCCACTCCTGTCTACCCTACGATCGAGGGGTGAAACGCGGTTCGGAAATGCGGGACGTCCCCGAGAGATGCCCGTGCACGTCCGGCTCGTCGCTCGGCGACTGCTGCGGTCCCGTTCTCGCCGGTGAGCGGGCCGCGCCGACCGCAGAGACGTTGATGCGTTCGCGTTTCACCGCTTTCGCGCTCGGCGATCGGAATCATCTGCTCGCGAGCTGGCATCCCGACACCCGCCCCGCCGCACTCGATCTGGACGAGTCGATGCGTTGGTACCGCCTCGACATCGAGTCGAGTAGTGGCGGTTCACTGTTCGAGGTCGAGGGAGAGGTCACGTTCACGGCCCACTATCGGCGAGGTGCGGAGCGTGGATCGCTGCACGAGCGCAGTCGCTTCCTTCGAGCGAACGGCCGCTGGCTGTACGTCGACGGGATCGTGGGGTGAGCCGAGATCAGGCGTCGGCGTAGTCCCAGAACTGGAGCCACGTCACGTTGGCGAACACCGTCAGACACAGGAGGTAGAGGAGCAGGACCGTAGCCGCTCCCGCGATGTTGCTCCGCCAGTTGCTTCCGTCGACCGGATCGAGCCACCGCCGGAACGGGCGTGAGGCCCATGGCATCAGCCACCACTGCATGAGCGAGACGCTGACCACCTGGCTCAGCCACAGTGCCAGCCACGGCTCCGCACCGAGACGATCGAGTGTCGGGCCGAGGAACCTGGAGAGGGTCATCACGGTCGGGTACAGGACCAGCAGCACCATCATCGCCGACTTCCAATTCGGTGTCTGCAGAATCCGGCCGCGATCGGTGCGCACCGTGGTGCCGAAGGCCGTCGTGCTGGCCATCGTCTCGAAATCATGGGTCAGGCTCGAACGCAGCCCGGCGAGCGCTTCGCTGCGTCGGCTCGACGAGACCCAGGACGCCAGCTGACGGTCCGTGCGGAACCGCAACACCGACAGCGATGTCTCCTGTTGCGCATCGACGAACAGCGCGGTGCCCTCGTAACCACCGAACTCGCTCGCTGCGTCGGTCAGCACGTGTTGTGCCGCAACGAATTCGGGCACCGCTCCGGCGACGATGTCGTGCCGGAACGCGCCGACACCGGGCGGGGGCGACCGCCCGTCGACGAGTTCGAGCACGGGCGTCGCCGGTAGCCAACCGCGCGCTCGTCCGGCATCGAGCGCCGCGCGGTGACCCGAGCTGTCGAGCCAACGGTCCAGGGCGTCCTCGTCGACGAAGGTGGTGGCGACCGCCGGGTCGAAATGTCCGTCGGTCACCGCCGAGATCGCGACACCCAGACAGCCGTCGGAGTCGGTGGCCGACGCGGCGAGTGTCGCGGCCCACTCCGCGAAATCGCCGGTGTCGCCGGCGTGGAAGACCGACACCGCGATGATCGCGGTGCCTGTGGCGTCGTGGGTGGTGACGATCGTCGTGTCCTCGGGTCGCCGATTCATGGGCTGCCGGTCAGACGGTGACCCGACGCCCCTGGACGTAGACCTCGGCGATGGACGACTCGCGCAGGCCCATCAGCAGGCCGAACAGGGTCTGGTCGCGGGCGAGATCGGCATCGTCGGACCGGACGGCGTTCTCCAGCGTGGACTTCAGGGCGTCCACGGGTTCGATGACCAGGAAGTCGGCTTCCTTGCCCTCATCGAAGTTGCCGAAACGGTTCTCCATGTCGAGTGCCCGGGCCCCGCCGACGGTCCCGATGAACAGCATCTCGGCAGGGTGCATCGACACCCCGGCGTCTCCGGGCTCGGTGATGTGCTGTTTGAAGGCATCTCCGAGTACGCGCGGGACGAGCCATTCGTCGCCGCCGCCGAAATCGGTTCCGGCGGAGATGTTCACACCCGCCGCCACGGTGCGCTTCCACGGCATCGTGCCGGATCCGAGGAACAACTGAGACACCGGACAATGCGAGATCGAGGTACCGGTTTCGGCCATGCGCGCGAGTTCGGCGTCCTGGCAGTGCACGCAGTGCGCGAGGATGGTCCGCGGACCGAGCAGGCTCTTGCCGCCGACCTGCGATCCGGGCAGGAACTTCCCGTCATAGGTGTCGAGGTAGGAGTCGACCTGGTAGACCTCCTTGGTGGTGTCCACCTCTCCGGTGCCGGGACGGTTGTTCTCGTTGAGGTGGCTGTGGACGTAGACGCCCTGCTCGCGGTATTCGTCGTAGAGGTCACCGAGGTTCTTCAGCGTCTCGGTGGTCACCGAGAGAGAGAACCGCGGGACGATCGCGACGTGGAGCAGCGCCGTCCGGTAGTCGCCGGTGTCGGCGGCATGCCACTTGTCGATCTCGGCCCGGGTGAGGCGGATCGCCTCCTCCTCCGAGGTCAGCAGCGGCTTGGCGGTGTCACCGCCGACGGTCTGGATGCCGCGGCCGGCCACGATACGCAGCCCGGCCTTCTGGGTCTCGGTGAACAGGGAATCCTGGGCGTGGGGGAAGGCGGAACCGAACACCATCATCGCCGTCGTACCCGCGGCGACCCGTCGCCTGGTGAACTCGACCGCGGCGGCCTGGGCGAATTCGTGGTCGGCGAACTTGGATTCGGACGGGAAGATGCACAGATTGAGCCATTCGAGCAGTTGCCCGCCGCCGTAGGAGTCGCCGGCGTAGGTCTGCGGGAAGTGGATGTGGGTGTCGACGAAGCCCGGGATGAGATACCCGCTCGGGTGCTCGTGCGCCTCCGCGCTCGCGAATTCGGAAGGGAGCTCGGATCTCTCGCCGGCGAACTTGATCGTGCCGTCGTCGCCGACCACCAGAGCTCCGTCGGGTATCGATACCAGCGCGTCCACCGCCTCGGTGATCGCGGGACTGCCGGCGAGATGGAAGATGTGCCCGTAGTGGACGGTGTCGGTCATCGGTGCTCCTCGGGCATCGGGGTCACAAACTCGGATCGTCATCGGAGGTCCACCCGGGTGCCTGTGATCGTCCTCGGATCTCGGACGCGGTCGGCGACCAGTATCACCCGCCTCCCGTTGCACGCGCGCGCCAACCGTCGAAGTCGCCGTCTGATCGTTTCCATGTGGCGCGCGAACCGGTCGGTGCGGGCTCTCAGCTACCGGTGCGGGCCGCGATCCACTCGACGAACGGGACCGTCGCCCGCCAGTCCCGCCGCACCCGATCGACGAGTTCCGCGGAATGGATGATCTCGTCGAATCCGTAGTCCCGACCCACCGACAGCGATCGGTGGCGGAGCAGTTCGATTCGCGGGTGGGCGACGTCGTACCCGCGAGGTGCGGTCTTCAGCCGGTCCCCGGCGATCTCCCAGCCGTCCCCCGTGAGCCGCCGGAGCAGGCTCTCGAGCTTGGGTCCGCTGCGGTCGTGGTCGATGGACTTCCGAATCTCGGCGAGCCGGGCCGGGGTGGCCTCGTAGAAGCCCGCGCCGACGCGAACACCCGGTGCGCCGATCTGCACGTAGTACCCGGTGGCCGGGGCCACGGCGACGAACGCGCCCTGATGGGTCTTGTACGGCGCTTTGTCCTTCGAGAACCGGACATCGCGGTGCGGTCGGAAGATCTTGGCCGGGCCGAACTCGTCGGCCAGCGCGTCGGTCAGGGCGCGGATGGGTTCGGCCACCGCGGCACGGTAGGTGGCCTTGTGGGCCTCCCAGAACACCTTGGAGTTGTCGATCTCCAGATCGTCGTAGAAGTCGAGGGCGGCCTCCGGGAACCCGGTGAAGTCTGTCATCGTCACCCCGGCAATCCGCGGCCGAATCCGACGACACCGCCGTCGGAGCGCCAGTCCAGCGAATGCACCCGGATGCGGCCCATCTCGTTGCCCCCCACGGTGACGGCGGACTCACCATCGACTGCGACGACGATGTTGGTGTGCTGTCCGAATCCCGACGACCGGTCGTAGAGCACGACGTCGCCCACTCGGGGCGGTTGCTCGCCGACCGCGTCGAACCGACCGGCGGCCTCGTAGTATTCCTGCAGCGTGTACACCCCGGGGATGCGCCAGTGACCGGAGTGGGGATTTACCAGCGGATTGCCGGCCGTCCGCATGATCCAGCTCACGAAGTTCGCGCACCACGGTTCGTCGACGCCCTCGGAGTAGAACGTCCCGGGACGCTGAGCGGTGTGTTCGTGGCGCACCGCCTCGACGACGCGTCGCTGGGCCGGCGTGAGTTCCGCGGCGTCGATCTGCGGGAACTCGGCGGTGTCCCAGGGTAACCACCGTTCGGGTACGGCCCGCCATGCGACGAGACCGACGCCCGCGACGACGATCACGACCAGCGCCGCGGCGATCACCGTCCGCCGACCGCGTCGACGCACCGGGCGCATGCCCGCACCGTCTGCGGGTCGGTCGGCAGTCGTGTCGGCGCTCACCTCGACGAGTGTAGGCATCGTCCGTGGCCGCGCCTCGTTCCTCGTCCCCGCCGACGTTCGCCCGGCGCCTCGCCCGCGCGGGCGACATGCGCGCTTGGCACAATGGGCGCCGGTCGGGGGGCCAAGGCGATTCAAGGAGCGAACGCGGTGGACGAGTCAGATCACGAGCCGATCCTGCGTGCCGGGGACACGTGCCGGGAGATCGCGACCGCCGACCGCGTCGCATGCATCGTCGACGCGGCGGACTACTTCCTGCACGCGAAGTCGGCGTTGCTGCAGGCCCGGCGCCGCATCGTCCTCATCGGTTGGGACGTGGACACCCGGATCCGGCTCGATCCGCGGACCGCCGACGACGAGGTCCCCGACGTGCTCGGTGACTTCCTGAGGTGGCTCATCGACAACCGTCCGGAACTGGAGATCCACGTCCTGCGCTGGAGCACCGGCGCGTTCACCGGAATCCTGCGCGGAGTCGCGCCGCCCTTCGTCCAGGATCTGCTCACCGGCCGTCGTCTGCACTACCGGATCGACGCCGCCCACCCCGTCTCCGCCGCGCATCATCAGAAGATCGCGGTGATCGACGACCAGTTCGCGTTCTGTGGCGGCATCGACATGACGGTGAACCGGTGGGACACTTCGGAACATCTGTCGCACAACGAGTTTCGCCGGGATCCCGATGACCGGCCGCATGGGCCCTGGCATGACGTCACGGTCGCCCTCGACGGCGACGCCGCGCGCGTGGTCGCGTCTGTCGCGCTCGACCGGTGGGAGGCCGCCACCGGCGAGAGCCTCAAACCCCTCGTCGACACCGACGGCCCCGACATCTGGCCGACGGATCTCGACGTCACGTTCACCGACTGCGACGTCGCGGTGGCCCGGACGATTCCGCAGTACGACGACCGGCCCCAGGTCGAGGAGATCCGGCGCCTGTACCGTGCGGCCTTCGCCGCGGCCCGCCGCACGATCTACATCGAGAGCCAGTACCTGGCGGCGCGCGAGGTCGCGGACGCGCTGGCGGAACGACTCGCCGAGCCCGACGGGCCCGAGATCGTCCTGGTGCTGCCGAGGCATGCGGACAGTCCGGTGGAACGGCTCGCCATGGACGGTGCGCGGCACAAATTGCTGCAACTCCTGTGGCGCGCCGACAAGTACGACAGATTCCGCGCCTTCTACCCCGTGACGGCCGAGGGGGACCCGATCTACGTGCACGCCAAGGTGCTCATCGTCGACGACGTCCTCCTGCGCATCGGATCCTCGAACCTCAACAACCGGTCGCTCGGATTCGACAGCGAGTGTGACGTCGCCATCGAGGCCGATCCGAACGACCCTGCCGACGGGGACCTGCGCGAGACGATCCTGTCCATGCGCACGCGGTTGTTGTCCGAGCATCTGGGCGTCGACCACGAGGTGTTCGACGATACTGTGGCACAGGAGAACTCACTCGTCGGGGCGGTCGATCGGTTGACCGGCCCGGGCCGGACACTCGAGGCATTCGATCACGAGACGATCGACGGCGAGGAGTCTGTCATCGCGGAGAACGAACTCGTGGACCCGGAGGACGCGCGGATCGGCACGATCGACCGCATCTACCGCGCGGTGATCCGTCGAGGCACGCGGAACCTGCTGCGGCGCTGACGTCACATCCGCGTGCGGGCCGCCTCGATGGCGGGGGCGATGACCTCGGCGAGGTCGGATGCGACGTCGCGATCGCCCTCCGGGGGCATCGCGATGTAACTCAGCGCCATCCTGGTGATCGCGCGCGAGATCCGCACGACGTCGGACTCCGGCATCGACAGCCACTCGGACTCGCGGAAGGCCTCGGCCAGCCGGTCGGCGGCCGTGGTGATGATCGGTGCCGCATCGGTGGTGATCAGCTTCATCAGATCGGGTTTGGCCTCGCCGGACAGCAGCGAGGCGATCAGCGGGTCGGTGGCGACTCCGGCGAAGAATTCACCGAAACCCTTGTGCAGGGCCTCGGTGACGTCGTCGACGGAACTCGCCAAGGAATCTGCGACATGGCCGGCGAAACGGCCCGCCAACCGCACCGCGTAGCCCTGCGCGAGGCCGTACCGGGAACCGAACTCGTTGTAGACGGTCTGGCGGCTGACCCCCGTCGCGGCGGCCACATCGGACATGCGCACCGCCGCCCAGTCCCGGTCCAGCAGCAGGTCGTGCAGTCCGTCGAGCAGCGAGTTGTGCAGCAGGGCTTTGCTGTCCTGCGCATAGTTGCGAGTCGTCATCCGTGCGCACCGACCGGCTGGAGAGATGACTCGATCTCGGCGCGCAGGGATCGTCCCGAGCCGCCCCTGCCCAGGCAGACCGCGCCGACAAGACGACTGCCGGCGAAAGCCCGCACGACAGAGCAGGAGTCGTCCAGGTCGACCTCCACACGATCTCCCGATGTCGGCCACCCGACGATCTGGATGTTGGTCGTGTACTGCATCGTCCAGGCCAGTGGCACACGCGGTACCGCAGTGCTGATGCCGGTGTCCAGCCCGAGGTCGGCGGCGATCGTCATGGCGACCAGTCTGCCGTGCTCGGTCGCGGTGAGCCACTGCTCGGCACGCATCGGTGCGCCCGTCAACGGATGGGGCCGCGCCGCGACGTCGCCGGCCGCGTAGACGCCGGGGACTCGGGTTCGCAGCGAATCGTCGACGACGATCCCGGCCGCATCGACGGGAATGCCTGCGCTGCGCGGCAATTCGAGATCGGGCTCCATTCCGATCGCGCTGATCACCGTTCCGGTCAAGGCCCGTCCGTCGGGCAACGTCACGGACTCGGCGGTGATCGTGGTGGGCACCACGCCGGTGAGGATCTGCACCCCGCGTTCCCGGTGCAGGGTCGCCACCGCCTCGGCCACCGTTGCCGGAACGACCCGTGACAACAGCGACGTCTCGCGCTCGATGACGGTGACGCGCGAACCGTCTCCGGTCGACGCCACGGCTGCGGCGATCTCCAGTCCGATCAGTCCGCCGCCGAGAACGATCACCGGCCCGTCCTGGATCGCGTGCCGGAGCTCCGCCGCGTCGTGCCGGGTGCGCAGGGCGAGCGGGGACGACGTCGTGCCGGGGAGTCGCCGGGCACGCCCTCCGGTGGCCAGGACCAGCGCGTCGTAATCCACCTGGGAGGAGTCGGCGAGGCAGACCCGCCGCGACGAGGTGTCGACGTCGGCGACGCGCGTCGAGGTCACGATCTCGATGCCCCGATCCGACCAGTACCCGGGCGGACGGAGCGTGATCTTGGCGTCCGTCAGGTCGCCGTCGACGAGGTTCTTGCTCAGCGCCGTTCGTCGGTAGGGGAGTTGTGGCTCGTCCCCGAACACGGTGATTGTTCCGTCGAAACCGTTGGAACGCAGCGACTCCGCAGCCGTCATGCCGGCTACGCCGGTGCCGACGATCACCACCGAACCGCCCCGGATGGTGCCGGCGCTCACGGACGGGCCACCTCGACCATCTCGAAATCGGCCTTGGCCGCACCGCAGTCCGGGCAGCTCCAGTCGTCGGGGATGTCGGCCCAGCGGGTGCCCGGCTCGATGCCGTCCTCCGGCCAGCCGAGCTCTTCGTCGTACTCGAAACCGCAAACCTCGCAACGGAAGAGCTTGAAATTCATCGCACAGAGTTCCCTTCGCTGATTTCATCCGGCCCGCTCGCTTCGCCCCCGGCGCCGAGGAAGTCGATCTTCTCCCGCACCCCGCAGTCGGGGCACGGCCAGTCGTCGGGAATGGTGGCCCAGGGCGTGCCGGGCGGGAATCCCTCCCGGGGGGCGCCGACGGTCTCGTCGTAGACGTAATCGCAGACCGGACAACGGAAGGTGCTCATCGCGGCGACACCCCGTGCTCGGCCAGGACGCGTTCGCGGCGGTGCGGTGCGATGTTGATCCGTTCGACGTTTCCGTCGTAGTGGTCGAGCACCCGCTTGTCCATCACCCGCCGCCAGATCGGCGGGAAGTAGGCGAGCGTGATCATGCTCGCGTATCCGCTCGGCAGGTTGGGCGCGCCGTCGAAGCTGCGCAGCGTCTGATACCTCCGGGTGGGGTTCGCATGGTGGTCGCTGTGGCGCTGGAGGTGGTACAGGAAGATGTTGGTGCAGATGTGGTCGGAGTTCCAGCTGTGCTCGGGCGTGCACCGCTCGTAGCGGCCGGTCCGCGTCTTCTGGCGGAGTAGACCGTAGTGCTCGAGGTAGTTCACGGTCTCCAGCAGTGAGAAACCGTAGACGGCCTGGATCACGAGGAAGGGGAGGATCTCCCAGCCGAAGATCGCGGTGAGCGCCCCCCACAGCACGATCGACATCGCCCATGCGTTGAGGACGTCGTTGCTCGGATGCCAGAAGGGCTTGCCCGCCCGCTCGAGGCGTTTGCGTTCGAGTTCGACGGAGGACGTGAGGCTTCCCCAGACGCTACGGGGGAGGAAGCGCCAGAACGACTCTCCGAAACGGGAGCTGGCCGGATCTTCGGGCGTCGCGACCCGCACGTGGTGCCCACGGTTGTGCTCGATGTAGAAGTGACCGTAAAACGTCTGGGCGAGAGTGATCTTCGACAACCAGCGTTCCAGATCGTCCTTCTTGTGCCCCAGTTCGTGAGCGGTGTTGATTCCGATCCCGCCCATAGCGCCGATCGACAGCGCCAGCCCGATCTTCGACGCGAGCCCGAGCCCGCCGTCGATGCCGAGCCAACTGAGGTCGTCGGCCGTCCACAGGTGGCAGGCCATCACGAGACTCGCGAGCTGGAACGGGATGTACACGTACGTGCAGTAGCGGTAGTACTTGTCGTTCTCCAGCTGCTCCATCAGCTCTTCGGGCGGATTCGATCCGTCGGGCCCGAAGAACACGTCGAGGATCGGGAGCAGGACGTAGACGAGTAGCGGCCCGATCCACCACCACACCGGCGACACGACGTCGAAACCATGGCCGATCGCATTGAAGCCGGCGACGAGACCCATTGCGAGAAAGATCGACGTCGGTGGGATCAGGCCGAGCAGCCAAAGATGGCGTTTGCGGTCCTTCCACTCGGCGGCGGAGTCATCCGCGGTGAACGGGGTCGGTGCGGTACTCATACGCGCTCCTGTCTGGGCGGGCTGTGTTCTACGCCACTAGACATTAACTGCGACAATGTCCGTTGTCTAGACATTGACGTCGATTTGTAAAGAAGCAACGCTGCGGGGACGCACGACGAGGACCTGGGCGGCAGGAAGGTTGCTCGCCGACGCGTGCGGCAGTTCTTGTGTTCTGGAGTTCGGCGCGGGTTCGCGCATGCCTACGTGGTCACGAACCGCGCCGTGAGGCTGTTGCCTGTGCGACTGCCGCCGTCATGGTGCTCGACCGAGGTCTGTTCAGTGATCAACGTCGACGTCGGGTTCGGCTGCCCGGAACCCGCTCCCGCTCGAATGGCCGAGTGGGAGCGGGTCGGTCGTGTTCCGCTGTGGAGTTGTCAAAGTACGGATGCGGTCCCGGGTATGGCCCGGGTGCGGAGGGTGCTACGCGAAAGTGGTTGTCGGACGGCCGGTCAGGCGGCGTCGTCGAGGCGCATGGTGCGGCGGTTGTAGGCGGGTAGTGGTCGGCGGTGCGGGTCGATCGAGGTGGGTGGGACGAGCCAGGGGTGCCGGTCGAATCCCATGACGATGTCCCAGCCGTGGTGGTGGACCTGGGTGTGGCAGCGCTGGCACAGCAGACTGAATCACCCTAGGTTCTGTGCCGCCTCCAATGTGGGCTGGTCCTCGGGGCCGAGGCCAGCGTAGTGAAGCGTTTCGAGCTCGGTCGGGGGGATCTGGCCGATACTCGAGTGCAGCCTGCTGTTGTTGTACCAGTCGACCCAACCAGCGGTCGCGAACTCGACGTCGGAGACTGTCTTGTACGGACCGGAGTGGAAGATCGTGGTCCGGATGCACTCGGTCTTGTACAAGCCGTTCACCGACTCGGCCAGCGCGTTGTCGTAGGCGTCCCCGACCGTTCCGATCGACGCGGCGATGTCTTCGAGTCGCAGACGTTCAGTCAGTGTAACCGATGTGTACTGACTTCCCGCATCTGAATGGTGAATCAGCTCAGCAGCTTTCACCGGATGCCCTTCCCGCTTGCGCTGCCACAGCGCCATCCGAAGCGGGACCGTCACCAGCTCGACTGTCTTCGATGTCGATGCGTGCCACGCCACGATTCGACGGGAGAACACGTCGATGATGAACACCACGTACACCCACCCGGCCCATGTCCGGCAGTAGGTGAAATCGGTCACCCAGACCCGGTTGGGTTCGGCGGCACTGAACTGTCGGTTCAGCAAATCCTCCGCGCGTACACCGTCAGCGGAGCGGACGGTCGTGCGGACCCCATTGGATCTTCGAATTCCGTTGTGGCCTAGCATTTTCATTGCTCGATCAACAGCGCCGTAGGACACCCCAGGCAGTGTTGTGCGGTGCAGATGGGCGCGCATCTTCACCCGCCCGTAGAGGCCCTCGGGAGTCATCTTCCGTCGGCCGTCGTCATCGGTGCGCCAGACGACATTGCGCACCGCATCGACGACGTGAGCGTCGGAGACGGTACGAGCAGCAGGCATTCGTGTTCGCCATGCCCGGTAGGTTCGTGCGGCAACCATGCAGCCCTGCTCACGCAGGACCCGGCAGATCGACTCGACCGCAAAACCGTTGCTGCGCACCTGATCTATGAACGCCACGATCATCGGTTGCGGGGGTCGAGTTCCCCCGCGAAGAAAGTTGTCGCCGCCTTCAGAATGGCAACGTCTTCTCGCAACTGCTTGTTCTCCGCCTTGAGACGCTTGATCTCGGCGGACTCCTCCGAGGTGGTCCCGGAGCGGGCGCCGGCATCGACCTGCGCCTGCACTGCCCACCTACGTACCGTCTCCCCGCCGACACCGACCTGCTTAGCGATCGCTTCGGCAGCGGCAGTCAACGACGTGTACTCCCCGCCGTGGGCCTCCAGCAACCGCAGAGCCCTCGAACGGACCTCTGGATCGATCTTTTTAGGCATGAGCTCATCCTTCCTGACTCAGAAGGAAGCGGCATCAAACCAGGGGTGATTCACGTGGGTCGAGAGAGCCCGCACCGACCTCCACCAGTGTGCGCGGCGGTGAACTCGTTGATGGAACGAGCCGTGACGTACATCGATCAACCCATCATTGGGCCCCGGCCGGTCAGGTTCGGCGGGTCATCGAGGGGCTCGGCGACGTGAGAACTCATTGGTTTGCTGCATCTCAGCGGCCAGGTAGCGACGTCGCCACTGGACTGGACACGCGCTCCGCATTGTCGAGAAGCGCGCTTGACCGGGTCGGGCGTTCGGCGCCGATTGCCGACACGGTCACTGGCGGCCGCCGACTTTTACGGCACGGTGCATGCCGGGCCCACCGCCGAACGCGCGTCCGCAAGCTGTAAGAAACAGATAATCCCCAACCCCGCACGCGGAGTTGGGGATTCTGCAGCATCTGGGACTCGAGTAGCGAGGCCCTGCTCGCTGGACTTACGGAGTGTTGATCCAGTTCAGGATCGACTGCCCGGCGCGGGGGTCGCCGTTGTTGATGCCGATGACCGCTCCGATGGCCGCGCCGACGCCCGCACCCCAGACACAGCCGACGATGATGATGCAGCCGATGATGAGGCCGGCGAGAGCGCCGATGGCGGTGGTGACGTTGCCGCCGCGGTTCCACCCGTTGTTGATGTGCCAGATCATCTGCTGGTAGGCGCGGTCCTTCTTCGCCGAGGCCGGGCGGACGCCGGCAGCGATCGCCGCGCGGGCTTCGGGGGTGAGGATCGGGGTGAACGTCGCCTGGGTGCGGTCGGCGGAGACCTTCGCGCGCATCGGGACAGCGGCGCCGTCGAACGGCAGCACCAGTCCGATCCGCTCGATGGTCCGTCCGTGTGAGTCGACGACCCGGAGCTCCTGCTCGCCTGCGACGAACGTCGCGTTGCGGAGCTTGGAAGTGATGGAGGTCCCGTCGGCGGATGCGCTGGAGAAGTGGGACGGCGCCGCGGGCGCGGGAGCGCCGTGTGCGGTGCCGTAGGAGACGGTGAGTGCCGAGATGGCCAGGGCCATGACGGCGAGGAGGCGAATGCGCTTCATCGGTTCTGGATTCCGCTTTCGTCGAATGGGTGGTGTGCCCGCTCCGACAGCCGGTGCTCGCCGTGGCTCGGCGATGTGCGGTATGTCGGATTCGGCGCAGTGATTGTCCCACTGTCGACTGCTGTTGGTCCGGTACGCGGCGCGGCGTGGGCCGGCCGGATGACGTATCGGCTGACAAGCGAGCGCGTCTCGACTGAACCGGACACCTGGGTCGATTCACTCTGAGCATTGAAGACGTCCATATTTGACTTGGACATGTATGGATCGTGGGTTCTACGGTCGGGGCAAGGCCGAGCTCACCGCACAGCCGCGCCGACGGCGACCCGCCATCGAGAGCAGATGACACCTCTCTCGTGGCGCCGCCGCGGCCGGGCTACCTCGGCGGAATGCCAACGCACAACGGATGGGACCACGATGACCATTGCGCAGCACCCCGCACCGCTGACGACGCAGGACCTCACCGGACAACTGATCATCGCGGGTGAGCGGGTGACCGGCGCGGGGAAGGCCGTCCACGGCGTGGACCCGACGACAGGCACTCGTCTCCTGCCCGCGTACACACACGGAACCCCAGCCGACGTCGTCCGTGCCACCGCTGCGGCCGCGGAAGCGTTCGGACCGTATCGCGCCACCTCGTCCGAAGAACGGGCGCGGTTCCTCTCGACGATCGCGGACAACCTCGATGCGGCGACCGAGGTCCTCGTCGAGCGTGCCGTGGCCGAGACCGGACTCCCGGCGGCGCGGATCACCGGTGAGGTGGGACGGACGTCGGGTCAGCTCCGGTTGTTCGCCTCGGTGCTGCGCGAGGGCAGCTGGCACGGCGCCCGTATCGATCCCGCACGGCCGGATCGGACGCCGCTGCCGCGCGCCGACATCCGGCAGCGCAAGGTGCCGCTCGGACCCGTCGCCGTGTTCGGCGCCAGTAACTTCCCGCTCGCGTTCTCGGTCGCCGGCGGCGACACCGCGTCGGCATTGGCCGCCGGATGTCCCGTGGTGGTGAAGGCCCACGACGCCCATCCCGGCACATCAGAACTGGTGGGACGTCTGATCACCGAGGCGGTGGCCGCCACCGGAATGCCTGCCGGCACCTTCTCCCTGCTCTACGGCAGCGGGCCCGACCTGGGTATCGCCCTCGTGACCGACCCGCGCATCAAAGCGGTGGGCTTCACCGGGTCGCGTTCGGGCGGAACGGCTCTCGTCGCCGCTGCGGCGTCGCGAGCCGAACCCGTCCCGGTGTACGCAGAGATGAGCTCGATCAATCCGGTCTACCCGCTGGAGGGGGCGCTGCGTGCCGATGCCGCCGGCCTCGGCCGCGCATTCGTCGGCTCGCTGACGATGGGTTCGGGACAGTTCTGCACCAATCCCGGCCTGGTCATCGCGGTCGACGGTCCCGATCTCGATGCATTCATCGCCGCTGCCGCGGAGGCGATCGCCGCCTCGACGCCGACGCCGATGCTGACCCCGGGGATCGCCGCGAGCTACGCCTCCGGCGTGGAGGAGTTCGGTTCGGCCGCGGAGGTTCTCGCCCGATCGGCGGAAGCGACGGGTCCGAACACCTGCGCCGCCGCGCTCTTCGGCACGCGGGCCGAGACCTTTCTCGCTTCGGAGACGTTGCAGCAGGAGATCTTCGGGTCGTCGAGCCTCGTGGTGCGGTGTCGCGACCTCAAACAGGTGCGGGAGGTGACCGCCGAGCTCGAAGGTCAGCTCACCGCGACCGTTCATGCTGCGGACTCCGACCTCGACGACGCCCGGGTGCTTCTCGAGGCACTCGAACTCAAGGCCGGGCGAATCCTTTTCAACGGGTGGCCCACCGGCGTCGAGGTCGGACACGCGATGGTCCACGGCGGACCCTATCCGTCCACTTCCGACAGCCGTAGCACCAGCGTCGGGTCGCTCGCCATCGAGCGTTTCCTGCGGCCGGTGGCGTATCAGGACGTTCCGACGGCGCTGTTGCCCAACCCCATTGCCGACGGAAACCCCGAACAGATCTGGCGCCGTGTCGACGGCGAACTCATCCGCGACTGATCCTCACCCCATCCAAGGAGTCCCAATGCTCAACGGCGTCTTGTTCTTTCCTGTCACACCCTTCGACAGCACCGGAGAGGTGGACTACCGTCGCCTCGCCGAACACATCGACCGCGGGGTGGCCGCCGGTCCCGGCGGCGTGTTCGTCGCCTGCGGCACCGGCGAATTCCACGCCCTCGGACTCGAGGAGTTCGGGCGGATCGTCCGCTGCGCGGTCGAGACCGTCGCCGGCCGCGTCCCGGTGTTCGCCGGTGCCGGCGGCTCCCTCGTCCAGGCCCGCGAGTTCGCGGTGAGCGCGAAGGCCAATGGGGCCGACGGCATCCTGCTCCTGCCCCCGTACCTGGTGACGATGCCGCCTGCCGGCCTCGCCGAGTACACGCGGTCAGTCGCGGCCTCCACCGATCTGCCGCTCATCGTCTACAACCGCGGCAACGCCGTGTTCGACGAGGCGTCGGCCATCGAGGTCGCCAAGCTGCCGACGGTCATCGGGTTCAAGGACGGCACCGGTGACCTCGACAACGTGTCGCGCATCGTGATCGCGGTCAAGGAAGCACTCGGGGACAGCAAGGAGTTCCTGTTCTTCAACGGCCTGCCCACCGCCGAGATCACCCAGCAGGCCTACCGCGCCATCGGTGTCACGTTGTACTCGTCGGCGACGTTCGCGTTCGCCCCGGAACTGGCCTTGGCCTTCTACAACTCGTTGGAGAACGGCGACGTCGAGCTGACCGAGGCGCTGCTGCGAGAGTTCTTCCACCCCTTGGTCCGTCTGCGCAACAGGGTGCCGGGCTATGCGGTCGCACTCGTGAAGCACGGTGTGACGATGGAGGGCATCGAAGCGGGTCCGGTGCGCGCGCCGCTGGTCCAGCCGACACCGGAGCACCAGGCCGAGCTCGAGCGGATCACCGCCGCCGGGCGCGCCGTCCTCGCGACGACGCTCGCCGCGCAGGCCACGGTCTGAGAACTCATGTCGACGAATACCTTCCAGTCGGTGCCGGTCGGGACGCGAACCGTGGCGAGTCCGCACACCGACACCACGATCACCGAGGTCACGGTCACCCCGGTCGCCTTCGTCGACCCGCCGCTGCTCAACACGGTGGGTGTGCACCAGCCCTACGCACTGCGGGCGATCATCGTGATCGAGACGGCCGGCGGAATCCGCGGGCTCGGCGAGACCTATGCCGACACCGCTCATCTCGCGCGGATGGAGGCCGCCGCCGAGGCGATCATCGGACTCGATGCCTTCGCGCTCCACAACCTGCGCGATGCCATCGACCTGTGGGTCTCGACCCTGTCGGTGACCGGGGGCGACGGAGTGGCCGGCATGATCACCACGGCCAGCACCACCGATCGTGTCTTCTCGCCATTCGAAGTCGCCTGTCTCGACATCCAGGGTAAGGTCCTCGGTCGACCGGTGAGCGATCTGCTCGGCGGCCGCGTGCGGGACCGAGTTCCGTTCAGCGCCTACCTGTTCTACAAGTGGGCGGCCCACCCCGGGGCGGCCGGCACCAACGGACTGCCGGACGAGTGGGGCGAGGCCGTCGATCCGAGCGGACTGATCCGGCAGGCACACCGGATGATCGACCGCTACGGGTTCACCGCGATCAAACTGAAGGGCGGCGTGTTCGCCCCCGACGAAGAGATCGCGGCGATCAAGGCGCTGCACGCGGAGTTCCCCGGAATCCCGTTGCGCCTGGACCCCAATGCGGCGTGGACCGTGGAGACCTCGGTGCGCGTCGCGGCGGAACTCGAGGGCATCGTCGAGTACCTGGAGGACCCGACCCCCGGCCTCGACGGTATGGCGTGCGTCGCTGAGCAGGCGTCCATGCCGCTCGCGACGAACATGTGCGTGGTCGCCTTCGACCACCTCGAACCGGCGGTGCGCAAGCGGTCGGTCTCGGTCGTCCTGTCCGATCACCACTACTGGGGCGGCCTGCAGCGGTCGCGTCTCCTCGGCGGTATCTGTGAGACTTTCGGACTCGGCCTGTCGATGCATTCCAATTCGCACCTGGGCATCAGCCTCGCCGCGATGGTGCATCTCGCGGCTGCGACACCGAACCTCACCTACGCCTGTGACACCCACTGGCCGTGGAAGACCGAGGACGTGGTGAAGCCCGGCGTCCTGGGCATCGTCGACGGCGCGGTGCCGGTCCCGACCGGCCCGGGTCTGGGCGTCGAACTCGACGATGAGTCGCTGGAGGCCCTGCACCAGCAGTACCTCGACTGCGGCATCCGCGACCGGGACGACACCGGCTACATGCAGTCCATCGATCCCGGCTTCGTGAACTCCAGCCCGCGGTGGTGAGCGTATCCACGAGCACCGCCGCGGTGATGGGGTGAACTCCAGCCCGCGGTGGTGACGTGGGCGAACCCTCGACCGTCACCGTGGGAGTGGGTTAGCGTCATCCACACCGCTCCGCAGATCGCGGGGTGACGATGCCGAAAGTGGATCGATGTTCTCTCTCTCGCGCCTCTCCTGCTTCATCGCGGTCGCCGAGGAGCTGCACTTCGGCCGAGCGGCCGAGCGGCTCCACATGACGCAACCCCCGCTCAGCAGGCAGATCCAGCAGCTGGAGCACGAACTGGGCGTCCAGTTGATCGAACGCAGCAGCCGGGCAGTGTCGCTGACGGCGGCCGGCGCGGCCTTCCTACCCGACGCACGACGCATCGTCGCGCTCGCGGAGGGGGCGGCTCTGACGGTCCGCCGCGTGCCTGCGGGTGATCTGGGCACCGTGAACATCGGTTTCACGGGGGCGTCGGCGCGTGCGGTGTTGCCCCGGCTCATGCAGACGGCCCGCGAGAAGCTACCCGACGTTCGGCTCGTCTTGCGGGAGATGGTCACCATCGCGCAGGTCGAGGCGTTGGTCCGCGGTGATCTCGACCTCGGCATCGTCCGCCCGCCGATCTCTCGCCCAGGTGTGAACTCCCGTCCGCTGCACCATGAGCGCCTGGTCGCCGCCCTGCCCGCCGATCATGAGTTCGCCGACGCCGAGCACCTCGCGATCGAGGACTTCGACGGTCAGGCGGTCATCATGTATTCGCCCACGGATGCGCGGTATTTCAATGAGTTGCTGATCAGCACCTTCACCGCGGTCGGGGCGTCGCCCCGCTATGTCCAGTACGTCACCCAGGTGCACACCATGCTCGTCCTGGTGCACTCCGGGCTGGGCATGGCGCTGGTTCCGGAGTCGGCCATGACCATGCATCCCGACGGGGTGGTGTTCAAGGAGGTCACCGCGATCCGCGATCGTCCCGTGCAGATGAACATCGCCTGGCGCGCCGACAATACCAACCCGGCTCTTGCGCGATTGATGAGAGATGTTCTCCCCGAACGCGAATGGATCTGACGACGACCTCGGAACGAGTTCGTCGACTGTGCACCGGATCCCGTTGACGACCTCACCTCGGTGGCCTCGACGGGCGCGGCGGACTCGCTTCGCTCGTTCGACGCTGCTCGACCAGCAGTAGTTGCGGTGGAAAAGCCCGATCAGACCGCGGCGCGCACGGGCGGTTTGACCGCGACCACCGGGCACTGTGCGTCGAGCAGCACACGCTGGACGACGCTGCCGGTCAGCAGTTTTCCGACCGGTGAACGCCTGCGCTGGCCGATCACCAGGAGCTCCGCTGCGTCGTCGTACGATGCGTCGATGAGTTGGTCGGCGTGCGAGAGGCCCGGATCGTTCTCGGCGACACGGTAGTCGACGTCACCGGCCTGAGCCACCTCGCGCGCGTTCTCCAGGTCGACCAGGAACTCCGGCGACGAGGCGTTGTCACCATCGGCGACGATCACGACGCCGGTGCCGCGCATGCGGGCCTCGGCGAAGCCGAACGGGAGTGCGCCGCGCCCCTCGGGTGTCGGTAGGTAGCTGAGGACGACAGACATCAGATGTCCTTTCGCAGAGCGTGATTCGGTGCGACGACCGGTGTCGACAGGTCACCGGTCCGCAGGAAGGTGTCGAGGTTGGCGAGCGTGAGTTCCTCCATGGCGGCACGTGTCTCGACCGTTCCGCTCGCGAGGTGGGGGAGAAGTACGACGTTGTCCATGGACAGCAGCGCCTCGGGCACCTCCGGCTCGTGCGCGAACACGTCGAGCCCGGCGCCGGCCAGTCGGCCGCGCCGCAGCAGGTCGACGAGGGCGTCCTCGTCGACGACGCTGCCGCGCGCCACATTGATGAGGAAGCCGTCGGCGCCCAGCGCCTCGAGGACGTCCCGGTCGACGAGATGGCGCGTGTCGGCACCGCCGGCGGCGGCCACGATCAGCACGTCGACCTGGCTGGCGAGCTCGGCCGGCGACGCCGCGTAGCGATACGGTGAGCCGTCGACCGGGCGGCGGTTGTGGTAGGTGATCCGGCACCCGAAGGCGGTCAGGCGGTGGGCGATCGCCGAGCCGATACGGCCCAGCCCGAGGATGCCGACGTCGGTGCCGGAGACCTTCCGGGTGAGCGGAACGTTGCCTTCCACGGGCCAGCGCCCGGCCCGGACGAACCGATCGGCCGCGGCGAGTCCGCGCATGGTGTCGAGGAGCAGTCCGACTGCGGTGTCGGCGACGCAGTCGGTGAGGACGTCCGGGGTGTTGCTGACGCCGATGCCGAGCTCGGCGGCACGGGCGACGTCGGTGGTGTCGTAACCGACGCCGAAGTGGACGATGGCGCCGAGGTTCGGGAGCTCGGCCATCAAGCCGGCGTCCACCCCGGTCCGTCCCGAGGTCACGACCGCGGTCACCGCGTCGGCGTTTCGCGCGAGGAAGGCCTTCCGCGCCTCCCGGTCATCGGGCAGTCGCTGGGCGCCGTAGGTACCTTCGAGACGCTCCTCGAGCGAGGGCTTCAGCGGGCCGACGCGGAGAACAGAGCCGTGGAACGACGAAAGGTCTTTCAGCCCAATGGTTTCCGTTGCCGTCGCGGTGCCGGCCGAACTGCTCGTCATGCTTGACCTCCAGGAGTGCAGGACACAGACCGGTCCTTCGGTGGATGTGGTCAACGCTAGAAGTGCCGCGGATACCTGTCCAACACGCAAATAACATGGACCGATACTCAAACTGTATTGATACGGGGCTGTCGATTCGTCCAGCGCAAGAGAGCAGCGAAGAACCGTCAGGTCAGCGGTGGTTTCGACTCGCGGAGCACCCGGTTCCGAGGGCTCTCGAAAGACCTCCATACCCGCCGAAATGGCCTTTTGCTGGGCTTTTGCTCTGTTGACGCCGTCATCGCGACGCTCATAGCGTGTGTCTACCGTCACAAATGCGGTCGAGCCCACCGCGAGATCACTCGCAGTCTTTCTTTCATCGGAGGTCCCCATGCAGATCGCAGCTCTGCGATCCCGGAAGCGCCCCGCCGGGTGTCTGCTGGCACTGTCCGCGGTGGCCGTGCTCGCGGCCAGTGGTTGCAGCGTCGCGAACACGACCGCGAGCGAGAGCGCCTCTCCGGACACCCTGCGCATCGTCCTGCCCCAGGAGCCGCCGACGCTGGAACCCTGCGACGCCTCCCTCACGGCCACCGGTGTCGTGGTCCGGTCCAACATCACCGAACCGCTCATCGAACGGGATCCGAACAGTGGCGAACTGCAGCCCGGTCTCGCTACGGCGTGGACCCAGGTGGAGCCGAACGTCTGGCGTTTCACCACGGCCTCGGGCATTCGATTCAGCAATGGCCAGCCGTTCGACGCCGAGGACGCCGCGTTCTCCATCCGCCGCACGTTCAACGGGGCGATCGGCTGCGACGTCAACGGCTACGTCTTCGACGACAGCACCCGCGAGGTGACTGTGGTCGACCCCGGCACCATCGAGGTCCGCACGGAGACCCCCGACCCGATTCTCCCGCTGCGCCTGTCGTTCATCGAGATCGTTCCGCGCACCACCGTCGCCGACGACAAGGTGCGCGTGCCGATCGGGACCGGCCCCTACATGGTCGACTTCTGGGATTCGGGCCAGCGCGTGGCGTTGACAGCCAATCCGAACTATCACGGCGACGCCCCTGCATTCACCCGCGCCGTCTACCAATGGCGCTCCGAGGGCAGTGTCCGTGCCGCGATGGTCTCCAACGACGAAGCGGACATCGCCACCTCACTCGGCCCCGAAGACGGAGCGGGTGATCTCGGCATCGCCTACACCAACAACGAGACGACCGCCCTGCGCATGCAGGCCACCGATGCGCCCCTGACCGACTACCGGGTGCGCGAGGCCATCGATCTCTCCGTCAACCGCGTCGGCATCGTCGACGCACTGTTCCAGGGTCTCGGTACACCCGCGGCCCAGCTGGTCGCGGAGGGCATCGTCGGCTACAACGACCAGCTGACCCCGACGCCGTACGACCTCGACCGCGCCAAGCGCCTGGTCGACGAAGCCCGTGCGGACGGGGTGCCGGTCGACCGGACCATCCGCCTCATCGGCCGTACCGGTCAGTTCCCGAAGATCAACGAGACCATCGAGAACCTGCAGTTCACGCTCAGCAAGATCGGGCTGGACGTCAAGATCGAGATGATGGACACCTCCGGTCAGATGCAGTATCAGACACGGCCTTTCGTGCCCGGGTCGGGGCCGGTGCTGCTGATGATCATGCACGGCAACCAGGCCGGTGACACCCAGTTCACCCTCGACCAGTACATGCTGTCCGACGGCTACCAGAGCACTTACGGCACAGCCGCGTACGACGAACAGATCCGTGCCGCCGAGGCCCTCACCGGTCCGGCCCGTCAGAACGCACTCGCCGCGGTCCTGGCCGCCGAGCCGCGCGAGATCCGCCAATACGCGTATATCGCACACATGCAAGCAGTTCTCGCGAAAGCGAATCGTGTTGCCTACCGGCCCAATTCGGCCACCGGTGACGAGATGCGTCTCGCCGAGATGACCCACGCGCCAGCCCAGAACGACTGAAACAGAGGCGATGACCGATGCTCACCTTCCTCCGGCGCCGGATGTTCACCAGCCTGATCCCGCTGATCATCGTCTTGTTCGGCGTGTTCTTCATGGCCCGGCTCACCGGCGACCCCACCTATCTCTACCTCCCGGTCTCCGCGACCCCGGAGCAGCGCGCCGAGTTCGCCGCCGCGAACGGGCTCGACAAACCGATCTGGCAACAGATGACCGACTACCTCGCCGGCGTCTTCCACCTCGACTTCGGTGAGTCACTGAAGACCGGTCAGCAGGCGGCGAGCATGGCGCTCGCAGCGTTCCCGGCGACTCTGCAGCTCGCCTTCGTCACGCTCGTGCTGTCGGTCCTCGGCTCGATCATGATCGGTTGCTGGGCGGCCTACCGACCGAACTCACTCGCCGACCGCTTCTCGAGCCTGCTGTCGATGACCGCGGCCAGCGTCCCCGACTTCTGGTTCGCGATCACCGGTATCTGGATCTTCGCGGTTGTCTTCGGCTGGCTGCCGACGTCCGGGACCGGCGGGGTGCTGGCCTGGGTCCTGCCGATCGCGACACTGATGATCCGACCGCTGGGCGTTCTCACCCAGGTGGTGCGCGGCGCCATGGTCTCGGCCCTGTCGGCCCCCTACGTCAAGGTGGCGAGAAGCAAAGGGGCCGGAGACTTCCGGATCGTCACCCACCACGCACTGCGCAATGCGGCCGCCCCCGCCCTCACCGTCGCCGGCGATCTCGCGGTCGGCCTGATCAACGGCGCGGTCATCGTCGAAGCCATCTTCGGCTGGCCCGGCATCGGCAAGCTGATGATCGATTCGATCCTGCAACGCGACTTCGCGGTCCTGCAGGCCGCGGTGCTCCTCACCGCTCTCAGCATCTTCATCCTGAACATCGTCATCGACGCGGGTCTCGCCCTCCTGGACCCACGCGTTCGTGACAAGGCCACGGTCTAGTCGCCGGACACATCGAGGAGTACTGACACATGTCCATCGTCACCGATCCCGTCGACACGACGAGTCCCGTCGCCTCGACCGACATCACCGGCGACTCCGTCGCCGCCAAGAAGGTGCCCGGCGGGCAACTGCCGCTGTGGCGGCTGCTGCTCCGCGACAAGTTCGCGACCGTCGCCGCCGGCATCCTGACCTTCATCCTGCTCACCGCGATCTTCGGTCCGTGGCTGGTCGGGGACGCCGCCACCGACCAGAACCTGGACGAGTCGAACCTCCCGCCGTTCGACCTCGACACGGGCTGGATGAACGTGCTGGGCACCGACCCGCTGGGTCGCAGCATGCTCGCCCGGCTCATCGTCGCCTGCCAGACCACGCTCATGGTCTCCCTGCCCGCGGTGATCATCTCGTGCGTCGTGGGCTCGGCGATCGGCATGTGGGCGGGATACCACCGCGGCTGGCGTGAGACCACCGCGATGCGCATCGCCGACGTCATCATGAGCTTCCCGTCGCTGCTGCTCGCAGTCGTGATCCTGTACGTGTTCTCGCCGAGCGCCGCCAACATCATCGCGGTGCTGGCGATCACCCGGATCCCGATCTACCTACGGACCGCGCGGGCCGAATCCGCCGAGTTGCAGAGTCGCGTGTTCGTGGACGCGGCACGGACCTTCGGTGCGAGCAGCGGTGCGATACTCCGCGGGCACGTCCTGCCGATCCTGCTCCCCACGCTGCTCACCGTGGCCACCCTCGACTTCTGCTACGTGATGCTCGCGGAGTCGTCGCTGTCGTTCCTCGGCATCGGTATCCAGCCGCCCGACGTCAGCTGGGGCCTGATGGTGTCGCAAGGCCGGACCTACCTGCAGACCGCATGGTGGCTGTCGTTCTTCCCGGGCCTGGCGATCGTCATCACGACCGTGTCGGCCACGATGCTGGCCGCGTGGGCGCGCATCGCGACCGACCCCGGTCAGCGGTGGCGACTGACCACCCCGAACGCCCGGAAGCGGTTCTTCTCCTCACGAAAGGCGCTGCGATGAGTGCTCCTGCCCTCGACCGGCCCGACGCCGGCACCGACGATCGGGTCGCACTCGACGTCGTCGACCTGACCGTGGATCTGCGAACGCCCACCGGTACCGTGCGGGCGGTCGACCACGTGTCGTTCCGCGCCCGTCGTGGCGAAACGCTGGCGCTGCTCGGCGAATCCGGGTGTGGCAAGTCGATGACCGCACAGGCGCTCGTCGGGTTGCTCGACCCGATCGCCTCGGTCTCGGACGGATCGATCGTCCTGGACTCCGTCGACCTCGTCTCCGCCTCGGAGTCGAAGCGACGCGAGATGGCCGGCACCGAACTCGCGATCGTGTTCCAGGACGCGCTGACCGCGCTCAATCCGGTGTACCCGGTCGGGACCCAGCTCGCCGAACCGTTCCGCATCCATCGTGGGATGTCGAAGAAGAAGGCCCGTCTCGAGGCGATCGAACTGATGCGGCACGTGGGCATCCCGGAACCGGAGTCACGGGTCGACTCCTACCCGCACCAGTTCTCCGGCGGGATGCGGCAACGTCTGCTGATCGCGATGGCGGTGGCGTTGAGCCCCAAGGTGCTGCTCGCCGACGAACCCACCACCGCGCTCGACGTGACGGTGCAGGCTCAGATCATGGCGCTGCTGGGGCGCCTCCGGGCCGAACACGACATGGCGGTCGTCCTGATCACCCACGACCTCGCGCTCGTCGCCGAGCAGGCCGACCGCGTCGCGATCATGTACGCGGGCAACGTCGTCGAGACCGGGCCGGTGGCCGAGGTCTTCCGCAGTCCGAGGCATCCGTACACCAAAGGACTGCTCGATTCCGTTCCCGTCAGCGCCGAACGCGGGGCCGATCTCAAGTCGATCGGCGGTACGCCGCCCGACCTGCACTCGATCCCGACTGGCTGTGTGTACCAGGCGCGGTGTCCGCTGGCCCGCGCGCAGTGCGTGCAGCAACGGCCGACGCTGACGACCACCGGCACCAACCGGGCCGCGGCCTGCCACTTCTCGGAGGAGATCGACAATGCCTGAGACGACCAGCCTCGCCACGACGCCCGGCCGCGACAAGGCGCGCGGTGCCGCGGCCCCGCTCGACTCGAGCCGGGTCCTCGAAGTACGCGACGTCGGTAAGACCTTCGCGGTGTCCGGGAAGGGCGGCCGCAAACAACTCCGGGCGCTCGACGGGATCGATCTCGATCTCCGCCGCGGCGAGACACTCGGTCTGGTCGGCGAATCCGGCTGCGGCAAGTCCACTCTCGCCCGAACGCTGATGATGCTCGAGCGGCCCGACACCGGCACCGTCCGCTGGGACGGCACCGACCCGTACCGGCTCAAGGGCAAGGACCTGCTCGCCCTGCGTCGCAAGGTGCAGATGGTCTTTCAGGATCCGTATGCCTCGCTGAACAATCGGATGACCGCGGCCGAGATCATCGGCGAGCCGTGGCGTACCCACAAGGACCTGTACCCGCGCAAGCGTGACCGGGCCGCCCGCGTCCGTGAACTGCTGCATCTCGTCGGGTTGCGGCCGAGCGACGAACACCGCAGCCCGCAGGAGTTCTCGGGCGGTCAGCGTCAGCGCCTGGGAATCGCCCGTGCGCTCGCGCTCGATCCCGAGGTGATCATCTGCGACGAGCCGGTGTCGGCGCTGGACCTCTCGGTACAGGCGCAGGTGCTGAACCTGCTGAACGAACTCCAGCAGGAGCTCGACATCTCCTACATCTTCATCTCGCACGATCTGTCGGTGGTGCGTCATGTGGCCGACCGGGTCGCGGTGATGTACCTGGGCCGGATCGTCGAAACAGGCAGTACCGAAGCCGTGTTCGACCATCCTGCGCATCCGTACACCGAGGCGCTGATGTCCGCGGCACCGACGCTCGACGCCGACAACCGCCGCGAGCGAATCCTGTTGAGCGGCGAGGTGCCCTCGCCTCTCAATCCGCCGTCGGGCTGCCGGTTCCGGACGCGCTGCGCACACGCCACCGACGTCTGCGCGACCGCGCTGCCGCCGGCCGTCACCGATCGGCAGGAGGCCGGACACATCGCCGAGTGCTATCACCCCCGCGGACGGGTCGGCCTGGGCATGCCCGCCCCGGCGGCGTGAACACGCCCGGCGGTACGAAGGCCGTACTGGCGTGAGCGTCGTGGCATGCGTGACCATCGCGGTGGCCGTGTTCCTCGCGTCCTGCATGCAGGCATCCATCGGTTTCGGGATGGGCATGCTCGCCGCGCCGGTGGTCGCCCTGGTGGCGCCGACACTGCTTCCCGGCATGCTGATCGCTTCAGCGACGACAGTCACGCTGCTGGTGGTGATCCGCGAGCGGGGAAGCCTGGACTTCCGCGGTACCGGGTGGGCTCTGGCCGGTCGGGTCCCCGGGACCATCGCCGGGGCCCTGCTGCTGGTCTGGTTGCCCACCCGCGGTCTGTCATTGCTGTTGGCGGCGGTCGTGCTCGGCGGTGTCGTGATCGCCTCCGTCGGCTGGCGGCCTGCACCGGTACGCCGCAACCTGGCGACCGCGGGCGCGGCCTCCGGATTGCTCGGCACGGCCACGTCGATCGGCGGCCCACCGATGGCGCTGGTGTACTCCGGCGAGGAGAACGCGCACGTGCGTAGCAACATGAGTGCGTTCTTCCTCGTCGGCAGCCTGATGTCGATGGCAGCGCTCGCCGCGACCGGCAGCGTGAGCGCCGAGATCCTCTGGGCGTTCCTCGCCCTGACACCGGTCGTCGTCCTCGGCTTCATCGCCTCCCGCGCCGTCAACCGGGTACTCGACCGGGATCGGCTCCGCACCGTGTCGATCACGGTGTCGGCCGTCGGCGCGGCACTGCTCATCGGCCAGCAGATCTTCTTCTGACACTTCTGAAAGGACCTCACCATGACGACAGCCACATCGACGTCCACGACGACCCCGGTGGTCACCGAGATGCGGGTGATCCCCGTCGCGGGACGAGACAGCATGCTGCTCAACCTGTCCGGCGCACACGCCCCGTTCTTCACCCGGAACCTGGTCGTGCTGACCGACTCCGAAGGCAACCAGGGGGTCGGTGAGGTCCCGGGCGGCGAACCGATCCGCACCACGCTCGACGATGCGCGGCCGATCGTCGAAGGACGCGGTATCGGCGAGTACAACGCGGTCCTGCAGGACATCCGGCGCACGTTCGCCGATCGTGACCGTGGTGGCCGCGGGGATCAGACTTTCGATCAACGCATCACGATCCACGCGGTGACCGCCGTCGAATCGGCACTGTTGGATCTCCTCGGCCAGCACCTCCGTGTGCCGGTGACGGCGCTGCTCGGCGAGGGACAGCAGCGTGATCGGGTTGCTGCGCTCGGTTATCTGTTCTTCGTGGGGGATCGCACCAGGACAACGCTGGACTACGCCGACGGTGCCGGCGAGACCGATGACTGGATGCGTTTGCGCCATCAGGAGGCCCTTGATGCCGACGGTGTCGTCGCACTCGCCGAGGCGGCCCAGAAGCGTTACGGCTTCGCCGATTTCAAGCTGAAGGGCGGGGTTCTGTCGCCCGACGAGGAGGCCGACGTCGTCACCGCGCTGGCGGAACGCTTCCCGACGGCCCGGGTGACGCTTGATCCCAACGGCGGCTGGTTGCTCGAGGAGGCGATTCGGATCGGCGGACGCTTGCGCGATGTCGTCGCCTACGCCGAGGACCCGGTGGGACCGGAGGGCCGGTTCTCCGGCCGTGAGGTGATGGCCGAATTCAAGCGCGCGACCGGGTTGCCTACCGCGACCAACATGATCGCGACCGACTGGCGCGAGCTCGGGCACACGATCCGCACGAATGCGGTCGACATCCCGCTGGCCGACCCACACTTCTGGACCATGGCCGGCTCGGTGCGCGTCGCGCAACTGTGTGATGCCTGGGGGCTCACCTGGGGATCGCACTCCAACAACCACTTCGACGTGTCTCTGGCCATGTTCACGCACGTCGCGGCCGCTGCGCCGGGCGAGATCACCGCGATCGACACGCACTGGATCTGGCAGGACGGACAACGTCTCACCACCGAGCCGTACGAGATCGTCGACGGTCACCTCACGGTTCCCGACCGGCCGGGTCTCGGCGTCGAACTCGACATGGAGCAGGTGGAAGCCGCCCATCAGCTGTACCGCTCCGAAGGGCTCGGGGCGCGGGACGACGCGGTCGGAATGCAATTCCTCATCCCGGACTGGACGTTCGACAGCAAACGACCCGCGCTCGTGCGGAGCTGAGGTCGTGGCGGAAACGCGCGGCGACGATCTGAAAGTCGTGGTGGGTGAACGGAACTTCGTACCGCACCGCGAGTTGTTCGAGAGCCTGTTGCCCGCGAGTGTGGACACGTCCTGGCACGCGGCCTTCGACGAGGCCGCGCTCGTGGCCGATCTGGCCGACGCCGACGTCTACGTGGGCGGTCGGGTGACCCCGGCGATGGCTCGCGCGGGATCCGGTCTGCGGCTGGTGCTGACCGGTGGCGCCGGCACCGACAAGGTCAGTTTCGGTGACCTCGCGGCGAACACCGAGGTGGCCAACACCTTTCACCACGAGGATTCGATCGCCGAGTACATCGCCGCCGCGGTGGTCACGGTGCGCCGAGGTCTCCTCGGCCAGGACGCCGCGCTACGCCAGGGGTTGTGGGCCTCGGCGGTGTACCGCGACGGGGTGGAACAGCCGCGGACGCTGCGTGGCGCGATGATCGGCTACGTGGGTTTCGGCCACATCGGTCGACGAACCGCAGACCTGATGGGTGCCTTCGGCGCGCGGGCCTGTGCGGTGACCGGGTCCGGCCGGGTCGCCGACGACACCGGGCTCGAATGGTACGGCGACACCACTGATCTCGATCGTCTGATGGACGAATCCGATGTCGTGGTGGTCTCCGCGCCGCTGACCGCGAGTACCACCGGGATGATCGACGCCGGCCACCTGCGGCGGCTCGGGCCCGTGGGTGTGCTGGTCAACGTGGGCCGCGGCCCGCTCGTCGTCGAGCAGGATCTATACGAGTCCCTCCGAGACGGGTTGGTCGGCGGAGCAGCGCTCGACGTCTGGTATCGCTATCCGACGGGCAGCGATCGAGCGGACCCGTCGGGCCTGCCGTTCGGCGAACTGCCCAACGTGCTGATGACCCCGCACATCTCGGGGGTCACACGTGACACGTTCGTCGGGCGGGTGCGCGACATCACCGACAACATCTCCCGGCTGCACTCGGGGCGAGAGATCCTGCGGGTCGTCGCGCCGTCCTGATCGCGACGCGCGGCATGCTCCTACTCCGAAAGGAGCGCCTCTCAATGCTTTTCGAGGCGCGCCCGGAGCTTGCGGAGGGACCCCGGTCCCCGATCCGAAAGATCGACACACCATTTGCTCCCTAATCCGAAAGAGCCTCAACACCGCTGGTCTGTGGGGTGCAAGCGATGCCCTCCCTCTGCTCCCTGAGGTGCGAGGAGCGCCAGCGACGAGCCACGAAGGGCCTGGTGTGACAGGTTGCGGAGCCCTTCGTGGCTCGCTTCGCTCGCACCTCAGGGAGCAGAGATGGGGACGCTCAAGAGTGTTCTTTCGTAGTCCACGACGGCCGCCAGGCCGCAGGTACTGAGGTGCGAGGAGCGTTAGCCGCCGGGGCCGAGCAAGCGACGAAGGAGCGCGTCGAGGTCGACGAGCCTCGAAGGGTTTGCGACGCATCTCACCAGGACCCTTCGTGACGGCCTCCGCAAGCTCCGGCCTCCTCAGGGAGCAGTAGTTGGGCCCGCTCCGAGCACAACGAGTTCTTTCGTGGTCCTCCGTCGGCCGCGAGACCGCGTCCTACTCTGACTGATGAACCCCAACTCGACTGATGGACTTCGATCGAAGTCCATCAGTCGAGTTCGGGTTCACCAGTCGCACGGCATGTCCGTCCTCGATCCGGCCCATCGCCACGATCAGGCGTCGGCGGTCTCGGTCCGTGCCGGCTCGGCTGCTGCGCGCTTCCCGTTCTGGAACAGCAGCGGGTAGAGGAGACCGCCGATCAGTCCGCCGATCAGCGGCGCCAGCCAGAAGGCCCACAACTGACCGGGTGCGCCGTTGCCGTTGAAGAAGGCGACCGCCGTCGAACGCGCCGGGTTGACCGATGTGTTGCTGATCGGGATCGAGATCAGGTGGATGAGCGTGAGGCACAAGCCGATGGCGAGCGGACCGAAGCCCGCGGGAGCGCGTCCGTCGGTCGCGCCGAGGACCACGATGAGGAAGAACGCCGTCAGCAGGATCTCCGCGATGAGGACCGCGGGGAGGGAGTAGTTGCTGGGGGAGTGTTCGCCGAATCCGTTGGCGGCCATGTTGCCCTCGGCCTCGAACCCGGGTTGGCCCTTGGCGATGAGGAAGAGCATGAGGCCGGCCAACAGGCCACCCACGACCTGCGCGACCCAATAGGTGGGCAGCTCTTTCCAGGAGAGCCGGCCGCTGACGGCGGCGCCCAGCGTGATCGCGGGATTGAAGTGTGCGCCGGAGACGTGCCCCACCGCGTAGGCCATCGTCACGACGGTGAGACCGAAAGCCAGAGAGACACCGAGGAACCCGATTCCGACCTGGAAGGTGTCCTGGCCGTCCTCGGACTGGGCGATCTGCTTGGCGGCGTAGATCGCGCTGCCGCATCCGCCGAAGACCAACCAGAATGTCCCGAAGAACTCAGCCGCGAGTCGTGCTGCGGGCGACGGGGAAGGCATGAACGTCCTTTCGCTCGGTGACCTGACCGGCGAGGCGCGCGAAGTGCCTCGCCCTTCGAGTGGCTCACACAGTAGCCGTGCCGCCGGACACCGGCAGCGTTATGGCAAATCGTGTGCAGGTCAGTGAAGAAGGAGTGAGCACGGCCTGAACCGGTGCCGGTCAACGGCGAAACGTCGTGTGCATCTCCCAGAACAGGATCTCGGCCTCAGACCTCGCGGACACGGTGACCTCGCCCTGATCGATGGTGCGCAGCGCATCGCCCTCGACCAGTCGCGCGCCGTCATCGAGGTCGACTTCGCCGCGCGCCACGTAGAGATGTCCGTACGGTGCCGGGGGAAGGGCGACCGAGTGCCCGGAACCGATCCGGGCCACGTGCAGTGCCGCGAACGCGTTGCCGATCGAGATCGCATCGGTGCCCGCGTGTTCGGGCCTGCCGGAGACCACCGTGACCAGCCCGCCGGTTGCGAGATCGGCGCTGAAGTCGCGTTCGGCGTAGCCGGGTTCACCTCCGCCGTGCTCGGGCGCCACCCACATCTGCACGACGCGCAGGTCCCGGTTCTCGCTGCGCGGTGAAGCATTCGCCTCGGTGTGGGTGATCCCGCGGCCCGCGCTCATCCGCTGCGCGACGCCCGGCGTGATCACGCCGGTGTTGCCGAACGAATCACGATGAGCGACAGCACCTTCGAGTACCCACGTGACGATTTCGGCATCCCGGTGGAAGTGGGCGTCGAAACCTTCACCGGCGTCGACGCGATCGTCGTTGTGCACCAGCAGGACTCCGTGGGCGTTCGCCGCGAGATCGAAGTTGCCCGTGACGGGGAAGGACTGGCGGGAATCGAGCCACTCGCTTCGGAAGATGTGCCGCTCGGTACCCGGAATGACCTGCCGCGACGGCACGGTCCTGATAGATGGCTCGCTCACCGTGACTCCGATCTGGTCCTCCGGACCCCGCCGGCACAACCGTCACGTCGCCGACCCTATTCCGGTGTGCGATCGTGCCGCGGTCGTCAATCGAGAAGGTTGACCGCGTTGGCCACCACCAGGCTGAGGATGACGATCGACAACAGCGACTGCGACGCCATCGCCAGCTTCGCACGACGCGACAGCGGCATCACGTCGGTGGGGCTGAAGGCAGTCGCGTTGGTCAGGGCCAGATAGAGGTAGTCGAAGAACACGGGACGCCATCCCGGCGGTGCCAGTCGGGGCTCGAGGTGTTGCGGAAAGGCGAGGTCCGGGTATGCGGCCGGACGCAGGTGCCGGTTGACCGGACCGCCGCCGTCGAGCTCCCAGTAGAGGAATGCGAACGCGATGACGGTCTGCAGCCAGACGAGAGCCCCGGCGACCAGCAACTGGTTCGCCGCCGCGGTCTGCGGATCTCCGTGCAGCAGGTCCCACACGAGTCGTCCCGCTCCCCACGCCGCACCTGCGGCGATGGCGACGACCAGCCCCACGGAGAGGCTGCGGACCCACCGGCCGGGCCGGTCGATGCGACCGGGGTCTACCACGATCAGTGTCAGCAGGACCAGCCCCTCGATCGCGGGTAGCAGCCAAGCGGTACCGGCGGCGTAACGCGCGGGCAAGAGGAACGGGATCGCCATCGCGACCAGTACGAACGCCGATGCGGTCCAACGCTGCTCAGCTCGGGGCAGGTTCTGCGCGGGAACGTGGTCGTCGTCGTTCATCTGGCGGCCTCCGGTCGGGGGAGCCGACACGTTCCGCCAACATCGTTGACTCAGCGGGCCCGGCCGGTACTGTGTTCTTCATCACATAGGCAGGAAGGGATGTGCCATGATACCGACCGAGATAAAGGAGCTGCATCGGAGTATAGGTGCGCTACGGCATCACATGACCACGCTGCAGACGCAGTACGGCGATGTAGACGCGGTTCGGCGAATGTCCAACGATCTGGATCGGCTGGAGATCGACCTTCACGACTTCGAGCACGCACCGCCACCGCTGCTGCAGACGAAAGTCGGACGAGACCAGGTTATCTATGTGCCTGACTGCAAGTCGGACGAGTCGGCCTGGCTGGGTGCGCAGGACGAAGGGCTGGGCTTTCATTCGCGTGAGCGCACGAAGTGAGCGCCCCCGCGACTGAGCGGGACACAGTCGGGGTCTTCTCTCCGGGCCGCGCGCGAATCCTGGCCCGAACTCTCCGCCAGGACAGGTGGTGGCTGTCGCCGCTGCTGACAGTCGTGGGTCTCGCGGCCTTCGTCATCTACGCGACGATCCGGTCCTTCGTGCGCACCGCCTACTACGCCGCGGACTATCACTACCTCTCGCCGTTCTATTCGCCGTGCCTCAGCGAGTCGTGCGTGCCCGGGGCGAGTCATTTCGGTACCCCCTTCCCCGAACTCCCCATGTGGATTCCGCTGGCATTCCTCTCGCTGCCGTTCCTGCTCGGGTTCCGACTGACCTGCTACTACTACCGCAAGGCCTATTACCGGTCGGTCTGGCTGTCGCCGCCTGCCTGCGCCGTCGCCGAACCCCACAGTCGGTACACCGGCGAGACGCGACTGCCGCTCATCATCCAGAATTCGCACCGGTACTTCTTCTACGTGGCCGTGGTCATCTCGGTGATCAACACCTACGACGCGATCGTCGCCTTCCACGGTGAAGGCGGCGGTTTCGGCTTCGGGCTGGGCAACGTGATCCTCGTCGTCAACGTGCTCCTGCTCTGGACCTACACGGTGTCGTGCCACTCGTGTCGCCACGTGACCGGCGGCCGGCTCAAGCACTTCTCGAAACATCCGGTGCGGTACTGGGTCTGGAGTCAGGTGTCCAAGCTCAACACCCGGCACATGCAATTCGCCTGGATCACGCTCGGCACGTTGGTGCTCACCGACTTCTACATCATGCTGGTGGCCAGCAACACCATCTCGGACCTGAGGTTCGTGGGTTGACCGATTGACAACACACGCCTGTGGTGCAGCCGTTCTCAACGTTGGGAGTCCCGCTAGATGACCGAGCCGGAACGCTACGAGTACGACGTCGTTGTCATCGGTGCGGGGGGTGCCGGCCTGCGAGCGGTCATCGAGGCCCGCGAGCGCGGCTACTCGGTGGCCGTGGTGTGCAAGTCGCTGTTCGGCAAGGCCCACACGGTCATGGCCGAAGGCGGATGTGCCGCCTCGATGGGCAACGCCAACTCGAAAGACAACTGGCAGACACACTTCCAGGACACGATGCGAGGCGGCAAGTTCCTGAACAACTGGCGCATGGCCGAGTTGCACGCCAAAGAGGCCCCGGATCGTGTCTGGGAACTCGAAACCTATGGCGCCCTGTTCGATCGAACCGCGGACGGGCGGATTTCGCAGCGCAACTTCGGCGGCCACACCTATCCTCGACTCGCTCATGTCGGCGACCGCACCGGGCTGGAGCTCATCCGGACGATGCAACAGAAGATCGTCTCGCTGCAGCAGGAGGACTACGCCGCCACCGGTGACTACGAGTCGCGCATCAAGGTGTTCGCCGAATGCACGATCACCGAACTGCTGAAGGACGGCGACGCGATCGCCGGTGCATTCGGGTATTGGCGCGAGTCCGGCCGCTTCATCGTGTTCGAGGCGCCCGCGGTGGTCGTCGCCACCGGCGGGATCGGCAAGTCGTTCAAGGTGACGTCGAATTCGTGGGAATACACCGGCGACGGGCACGCTTTGGCACTGCGAGCCGGCGCGAGCCTGATCAACATGGAGTTCGTCCAGTTCCATCCGACCGGGATGGTGTGGCCGCCCAGCGTCAAGGGCATCCTCGTGACCGAGGGCGTTCGCGGCGACGGTGGAGTTCTCAAGAACACCGAGGGCAAGCGCTTCATGTTCGATTACATCCCACCGGTCTTCAAAGGTCAGTACGCCGAGACCGAAGAGGAAGCCGACGAATGGCTGGCGGACAACGACAGCGCCCGGCGAACGCCGGACCTGCTGCCGCGCGATGAGGTCGCGCGGGCGATCAACGAGGAAGTCAAGGCCGGACGCGGCACCGAGCACGGCGGCGTCTACCTCGACATCGCGTCCCGCATGCCCGCCGAGGAGATCATGCGCAGGCTGCCGTCGATGCACCACCAGTTCAAGGAGCTCGCCGACGTCGACATCACCGCCGAACCGATGGAGGTGGGGCCGACCTGTCACTACGTGATGGGCGGGATCGAGGTGGATCCGGACACGGCCGCGTCACGGGTTCCGGGCCTGTTCGCGGCCGGCGAGTGTTCCGGCGGGATGCACGGTTCGAACCGGTTGGGCGGCAACTCGTTGTCGGACCTGCTGGTCTTCGGGCGTCGTGCCGGCCTCGGGGCGGCGGCGTACGTCGAATCGCTGGCGACCCGTCCCGCGGTCTCCGCCGACGACATCGACCGGGCGGCGGCGTCCGTGCTTGCGCCCTTCGATCCGCCGGCCGAGGGCAAACCGGAGAACCCCTACACCCTGCACACCGACCTCCAGCAGGCCATGAACGATCTGGTCGGGATCATCCGGAAAGAGGACGAGATGCAGGAGGCGATCGGCGTGCTCGCGGACCTGCGAAAGCGCCTGGGCGGCATGCAGGTCGAGGGACATCGTCAGTTCAATCCGGGCTGGCATCTCGCAGTCGACCTACGCAACATGCTGCTGGTCTGCGAGTGCGTCGCGAAGGCCGCACTCATGCGCACCGAGAGCCGCGGTGGTCACACCCGCGATGACCATCCGTCCATGGACTCGAACTGGCGCAATGCGCTGCTGGTGTGCACCGCGGACCTCGACGGGGACGACGCCGCGGTGCCGGATGTCAGCGTCGTGCGCACCGAACAGACGCCGATGCGGCCGGACCTCCTGGAGCTGTTCGAGTTCCCCGAGATCGAGAAGTACTACACGGCGGCCGAGATAGCCGGTCATCCCGGCGCCGGTGGCGAGCGAGCCGAGGGGCATTCGGAGGACTGACATGGGATACGACGCAAAGTTCCGGATCTGGCGCGGCGACACCGACGCCGGCGGTCTCGAGGACTACACGGTGACCGTCAACGAGGGCGAGGTGGTGCTGGACATCATCCACCGCCTACAGGCGACGCAGGCCCCGGATCTCGCGGTGCGCTGGAACTGCAAGGCGGGCAAGTGCGGATCGTGTTCGGCGGAGGTGAACGGGCGTCCCAAACTGCTGTGCATGACCAGGATGTCGACGTTCACCGAGGACGAGGTCGTGACGGTGACCCCGATGCGCACGTTCCCGGTGATCCGCGACCTGGTCACCGATGTCTCGTTCAACTACGCCAAAGCCCGTGAAGTGCAATCGTTCACACCGCCACCGGGTCTGGCGCCGGGGGAGTACCGGATGAAGCAGGTCGACGTGCAGCGTTCGCAGGAGTTCCGCAAGTGCATCGAGTGCTTCCTGTGCCAGGACACCTGCCATGTCGTGCGCGATCACGAGGACAACAAACAGAACTTCTCCGGGCCGCGTTTCCTGATGCGCGTCGCCGAACTCGACATGCACCCCCTGGACGTGGCCGAACGCCGCGACTCGGCGCGCACCGAGCACGGACTGGGCCTCTGCAACATCACCAAGTGCTGTACCGACGTCTGTCCCGAGCAGATCAAGATCACCGACAACGCGTTGATCCCCATGAAGGAGCGAGTTGTCGACCGCACCTACGACCCGCTGGTGTGGTTGGGCAACAAGCTCTTCCGACGTTAACGGACCCATACGCAGTATCGTCTTCGACGAACTCCCGTTCCCCGGTGCGCGGCGCGCGCGGGCCACCCGCTCGAGGCCAGATGTCGCACAACGTTGCGCCCAGAGCAACGACTCACTACATCTACAGGGGTGACCGCACCGCCGTCATCGACGGTGCGCTCCGCCTCACCTACGCCGACCTGTATCGGCGGGTCGGGCACGTCACCGCCGCGCTGGAGGCGCTCGGCGTCAGGCCGGGTGACCGCGTGGCCGCCCTCTGTGCGAACAGTGCGGTCATGCTCGAACTGCACAGCGCCGTGCCCGCGCACGGTTTCGCCGACGAGTGCCTGCAGCTGTTCGGCGGGTACGGCTACATGAACGAGTACCCGATCGCGCGTCTGTGGGCCGACAACCGCGTCCAGAAGATCTACGCGGGCACCAACGAGATCATGAAGGAGATCATCGCCCGGACGTTGTGACGCCACCTCCCGTACGGCAGAGACGGCCCCGGTGATCTGATCACCGGGGCCGTCGCTCACCCGTCCGGTTTCCGGTGCGTTCCGAATGTCTGGGGAACCGAGGCAGTGTGACCAAGCCGATGATTCGTCAGCGAGCCGAACGGTTATACGAGGAGCTGGGGTCGGCCGGTTGTCCGCGAGGGGAGTCGATACACACGATGACAGCACACCACCAGGTCGCTCGACCACAGCGAAGCGCGTATACGTCGAGTGACACCGTGCTGGTGGACGGGCGGACCCGACACTACGGCGAGTTCTACGGCGTCACCGAGGCGCCGATGAACGATGACGAGCCGCTGCTCGTCGTCTGGGGAAACTGCCAGGCCGAAGCGATGCGGATCGTGCTGTCCAGCTCCCCGGACCTTCCGTTCCGTACCATTCGAGTCCCACCGGTCCACGAACTCGAGTCCACTGACATCGCCCATGTCGAACGCCTCGTCAGCCGGGCCGCGGTCATCGTCTCTCAGCCGGTTCGTGCCCGATACCGGGGGCTCCCGATCGGTGGACCCGACCTCGCGGAGATGGCGCCGGCCGCGGCCGTCGTGGTGTGGCCGGTCATCCGCTACGGCGGATTGTTCCCGTTTCAGGTCATCGCCCGACATCCCGCGCAACCGTCCGCGGTACCCGCTGCTGTTCCCTACCACGATCTCCGGACCGTCCTTGCGGTCAGAGCCGGCCGGACCCGCTTCGACGAATGGGATGTCGAGGTCTCCGCCGACCGCTTCCGGCACGCCGCACAGTGGAGTGTGGCCCAGCTCGAGGTCCGCGAGCGGCGGCACTGCGACGTCGGGATCTCCGACATCCTGCTCGACGTCGGGGCCGATGCCGCACACACGATCAACCATCCCGGCAACCGCGTACTTCTGACCCTCGGCGGTCGGATTCTCGAGGCGCTAGGGGCATCGGCGCCGGTCCCGCCGTCACGCGACCTGCTCGGCAACATCCGGGCGCCGCTGGAACGACGGGTGATCGACGCGCTCGGTATCCAGGCGACCCCGCGGACGTCCTGGGACGTCGACGGTGCGGAGCTGACCGAGGAAGAGGTGCACCGCAGTCAGATGCAGTGGTACGCAGAGCATCCCGAGTTCATCGACGCCGTGCTGGACCGGTACGGCGATCTCGTCGAGATCCTGGGAATGTCATGACGAGCCCAGTGGGGCACCTCCTCGTCGGACCCCGCTCGCACGGTGTGGTGCGGTATGCCCAGTCTGTCTTCGACGCGGTGACGGCCCAGGGTGGCGATCATCGACTGGTACACCTCCGCACGCGCTGTGCCGGCGTGTCCTCGGTTCTGGCCGAGTGCGCACACGTGCACATGCACGTGACCGACCGTCTGTTCGGACACACTCCGTTGCGAGCGCGCGACAACCTGCTCGCCATGATTGCGGGGCTCCGACGCCCGGTCTCGGTGACGTTGCACGATCTGCCGCAGCCCTCGGATGGACGGGCGATGCCGGCCCGCATCGAGTTCTTCCGGGCGGTGGCCCGATCCGCCGCGGGCGTGATCGTGTCCAGCCGACACGAGGCGTCGCTCTTCGCCGAGTATGTCGACGCGTCGATCGAGGTGGAGGTCGTGCCGCTGATGTTCGACGCCGTCCGTGCCCACAAGCCCTCGGACTCAGACGAATTGACCGTCGGTGTGCTCGGCTACCTGTATCCGGGGAAGGGTCACATCGAGACGCTCCGAGCGATGGCCGGTCTCGATCCGTCGGTCGGTTTCGTGGCGCTCGGAACTCCGTCGCCCGGCCACGACGATCTCGCCGACGACCTCGCGAAGCTCGCCGCGGACACGGGGAGGCGATGCACGATCACCGGCTACCTGACCGACGACGAACTCCGCCGGGCGTCGGCCGACGTCACGGTTCCGGTCGCATACCACCGGCACATGTCGGCATCCGGCTCCATCAATTCCTGGATCTCGGCCGGACGTCGTCCACTGGTTCCGCGGACCGCCTACACCGAGGAACTCGCCGCTCGGTCGCCGGGCGTGCTCACGATGCACGACAACAACGACGCGGCGCTTCGGGCCGCCATCGAGAAAGCGTTCGCGCATCCGGAAGCCACGTGGATCGATGCGGCGGTGTCGCCGTCGCCGACCGCCGCCGACGTCGGTCGAAGCCACGAGATGTTGCTGCGGCGGTGGAGTGCGTGACGGTCGTCGGACTCGACGATGGCCGGACCATCGTGCCCGACAATCGCTGGGACCTGGTCGGGAATCCTTCGTCGAGACCATTGGTGAGCGTCGTGATCCCGTATTACGAGCAGCCACATCAACTCTCATTGGTCCTCGAGGCGTTGACGGCGCAGACCTACCCGCCGGATCGACTGGAGGTGGTGGTCGCCGACGACGGATCGAGAGTTCCCCCGGATGTGAGCGCGTGGACCTCCCGGTTGACCATCACCGTGGTCAGGCAGGAGGACAGGGGATTTCGGGCCGCCGCCGCCCGCAACCTGGGAGTCGCGGCGTCGAACGGCTCGGTTCTGTGTTTCCTCGACGCGGACACGGTTCCGACCGCCGGCTACATCTCTCACATGGTCCGACTGGCCGCCGCGGTGCCGGACGCGCTCGTGGTCGGCCGACGCAAGCACGGGGACCTGAACCAGGTCGAGCCGCGGACGGTGGTCGAATGGCTGTCCGCCCAGCGGCATCTCGAGGTCGCGCACGACCATGAACCCGAGTGGCTGGTCAACGCCTATGACCGCACAGCCAACCTCCTGCTCCCGGGCTGGGACGGCTACAAGTACATGATCAGCGCGGTGATGAGCTGTAGCCGGGAGCTGTTCGACGATGTAGGAGGATTCGACCCGTCCTTCGTCGGGTACGGGGGAGAGGACTGGGAATTCGCGAACCGGGCTTTCATGATGGGTGCGGTGTTCGTTCACGAACCCGACGCCGTCGCCTGGCACGACGGATCCGACTGGGCCGAGCGTGCGGTGCCCGAACGGGTCTCGGCGAAGAATGCCGAAGCGTTGGCCCTCGCCCCGCTCATCACCGACCCGGCCGCCCGGACCGTCGGGCTGCTGTACGAGATCCCGGACGTCGTCGTGGTGGTGTCGACGGACTGTCACACCGCGGCTTCGCTGCTGCACACCGTCGGCAGCGCCCTGCGCGGGTCCGATGCCGCCGCCTGGCTTGTCGGGGACGACGCCGAAACGCTGGTTGCTCAGCTCGGAGTCCGTGATTCGCGAATCCGGATCGGTGGCCCGGACGCGTCGACGCTGTCGCGGTGCAGGTTCGTCGTCGAGGTTGCCGGGCCCGTGGTCTTCTCCGCTGATTCGCTCGCGCTCCTCGCGACGCGCGTCGCACCGGGGGAGGGTGGCCAGGTGACGGTGGACTTCGGCGGGTTGCGGCCGGCGTCGGTCACGCTCACGGCGTCGCGTGCACGACACCGTGTCCGACGCTGGGCGGAGCACACCGACCTGGGTGCCGATGAGCTCCTGAGGCGTCTGTTCGGGGTCCGGACAGTGCGTTGCGACGATGTCGGGATCGGCGTCGGCGGCTGCGAACCGGCGTTGGCCTGGTGAGTGTGCCGAGCCGCCGCAAAGCGGGCGGTGATCAGGTCGTTTCTGGTGCCCCCGGTCAGACTCGAACTGACACTGGACGGGTTTTGAATCCGTTGCCTCTGCCAATTGGGCTACGGGGGCCAGTGCGCGGGTTGCCCGCGCCGGGAACCAACTCTAGATGATCGGCCGAGCGGCCTGCCAACCGGTACTCTGCGTGCACACAGACGTGGCGTCAGCGACGCGGAGGAGGGGATGGTGACGGTGACCGACAGTGCGACGACCGCAGCCGGTGAGACCACGACAACACACCGCGTGCTGGTGGCCGAGGACGATTCGTTGATCCGGATGGATCTGACCGAGATGCTGCGTGAAGAGGGCTACGACGTCGTCGGCGAGGCGCCGAACGGGCAGGTCGCCGTGGAGTTGACCGAGTCGCTGGCCCCCGACCTCGTGATCATGGACATCAAGATGCCCGTGCGCGACGGTATCGATGCCGCGACCGAGATCGCCGAGAAGCGCCTCGCGCCGGTCGTCATGCTGACCGCATTCAGCCAACGCGACTTCATCGACAAGGCGCGCGACGCCGGTGCCATGGCCTACCTCGTCAAGCCGTTCACGAAGGCCGATCTGGTGCCGGCCATCGAGGTGGCGGTGAGTCGCTACCAGGAGCTCAAACAGCTCGAGCGTGAGGTCGCGACCATGAACGAGCGGCTGGAGACCCGCAAGCTCGTGGAGCGGGCCAAGGGCCTGCTGATGGAGAAGCAGGCTCTGTCCGAACCAGAGGCCTTCAAATGGATACAGCGCGCGGCCATGGACCGCCGGACCACCATGAAAGCCGTTGCGCAGGTTGTCGTCGAGACGCTCGGCAGCGACTGACCCAGAACCCCTCGACGACGCAATGCCTCTGCGCGCAAACCAGTTTCACTGTCTTTACGCAGCCGCAACAAGATCGCGCTAGCTTTTCTCCTGCGAGGCGCGGTTCGCCCTACGGCGATGCGCCGCCTTCGTGACAAACGCCGAACGCACCGGCCGACCGCCGAACGCAGAGGCCAGACGCAAGGAGAGCATCGATGTCCGTACGCTTTTTGAGGAGCGGGGCAGTGGTCGTGACCGCGGCGGCGACGCTGGTGGTCGCGGGCTGTAGCAGCTCAGATTCGGGTTCCGACGGCGGTTCCGAGGCGTCGTCGAGTGCCGCCGTCGAGTCCACCCCCGCACCTCCGGGCCTCGGCCTCGCACAGAAGCTGGCGTGCAACCCGCCCAAGGCTGTCCCCGGCCCGGCGAGCACGGCCGCACTCAAGGTCGGCACCCTGCTTCCGGCGACCGGTTCGCTGGCCTTCCTCGGACCGCCCATGGAGGCGGGCGTGGAGCTCGCGATCAAGGACATCAATGCCGCCGGCGGGGTCCTCGACCAACCCGTCGAGCTCGTCACCGGTGACTCCGGAGACACCACGACAGACACGGCCAATGCCACCGTCGACCGCGAACTCAGCGCCGGAACGCAGGTGATCATCGGTGCCGCGTCGTCCTCGGTGTCGTTGAAGGTGATCGACAAGGTCGCCAACGCGGGTGCGGTCATGTTCTCGCCCGCCAACACCTCCGACGAATTCACCTGCTATGAGGACAAGGGGCAGTACTTCCGCACCGCACCGGCGGATACCCTCCAGGCGCAGGCGCTCTCGCAGACGATGGCCGAAGACGGCGTGCAGCGCGTGTCGATCCTCGCACTCAACGACCCGTACGGAACCGGACTGGCCGACAACACCGTTCGCGATCTCGAGGCCGCGGGTGTTCCGGCCGACCAGATCCAGAAGATCATCTACGACCCGAACGCCCAGTCGTTCAACGCCGAGGTCGATCAGGTGAAGAACTTCAACCCGGACGGCATCGCGGTCATCGGTTTCGAGGAAAGCGCCAAGATCATCACCCGTATGCACGAGGTGGGCATCGGCCCGAGCGACGGAAAGCTCGTCTACGGTGTCGACGGCAACATGGGCAACGCCCTCGGTGAGGCCGTCGGTCCGGGCCTGCTCGCCGGTATGAAGGGCACCACGCCACTCACCCAGACCAGCGGTGACTTCCAGGCGGCCCTGAAGGAGGTCGACGGCGACCTCATCGACTTCAACTACTCGGGTGAGAGTTACGACGCCACGGTGCTGAGTGCACTCGCCGCCACCGCGGCCAAGTCGACCGACGGCCGCGCGATCGCGGCCAACATCATCGGGGTGACCAACGGCGAGGAGAACTGCGACTCCTACCAGGCCTGCCTGGACCTGCTGAACGGTGGCAAGACGGTCGCCTACGTCGGCAAGACCGGCAACCTGGCGTTCAACGCAGCCGGTGAGCCGAGTGTCGGCTCGTACGGTGTGTTGGAGTTCGACGACGCCAACAAGCTGCTCACCCCGACGCGCAAGTACGTCTCGGTCGCGGCGCAGTAAGACCCGCACACGACGAGACCCCCGGCTTCGGCCGGGGGTCTCGTCGTCGGTGCGGTCGGCGGGGGAAGTGCCGTCGTGACGGCCTCATGACCTCAGTTCTTCTCGGAGCTGCCCGCGAGCGTGCCGAGGTAGAGCTCGATGATCTTGGGGTCGGTGGCCAGGTTGCGGCCGGTGTCGGTGTAGGCGTTGCGGCCCTGGTCGAGGACATACCCGCGGTCGCAGATCTGCAGGCACCGCCGGGCGTTCTGCTCGACCATGATGATCGAGACGCCGGTGGCGTTGATCGCCTTGCAGCGGATGAACACCTCGTCCTGGAACATCGGGGACAGGCCGGCCGACGGCTCGTCGAGTAGCAGTACCGCCGGGTCCATCATCAGCGCACGGCCCATCGCGACCATCTGCCGTTCGCCGCCGGACAGCGCACCCGCCTTGATCTTTCGCCGTTCCGAGAGCAGCGGGAAGAGTTCGGACACGAAGTCGAACCGCTTGGCGAAGGTCTTGGGCCGCAGATAGACGCCCATCTCGAGATTCTCCTCGATCGTCAACGCGGGGAACACATTCTGTGTCTGCGGGACGTAACCGACACCTTTGTCGACGAGAACGTGGGCCTTGGCCGAGGTGATGTCGTCGCCACGGAGGGTCACCGAACCCTTGCGCACCGGGATCAGTCCGAACAGGGTCTTCAACAGCGTCGACTTCCCGGCACCGTTGGGACCGATGATCCCGACGATCTCCCCGTCACCGAGGTAGAAGTTGCATTCCTCGAGGATGTTGATGCCGGGCAGGTAGCCGGCGGTGATGTCGTCGGCCCGCATCAGAGCGTCGCCGGCCAGCTTGCGGTGCTCCTCGGCGGTGGCCGCGAGTTGCGCGGGCGTCAGCTGTCCGGGACCGGGGTCGGTGCTCATCGTCCGTCCTTCTTCGTGTCCGGGGTCGTGGGGGGCAGTTCGGTGACCTCCGAGAGATCCCCGCCGTCCTCCAGCGTCGCCTCGATGGCCGCCTCGACCTTCTCCGCGAGTACGGCGGTGGCGCCCACCGGCCGACCCTGATCGTCGAACTCCAGGGCCTGGTCGTGATGCCCGCCGAGGTACGCGTCCACGACGGCGTCGTTGTCGCCCAAGCGATCCGGGAGCGACTCGGCGATGATCTGACCCTGGGCCATCACGACCACCCAGTCGCTGATGTCGCGGATGACGTCCATGTCGTGTTCGACGAAGACGACCGTGACCCCTTCGTCCCGCAACGACTTGATGTGTTCGAGCAGACTCTGGGTGAGGGCCGGGTTGACGCCGGCCATGGGCTCGTCGAGCATCACGATCTCGGGGTCGGTCATCAGCGCGCGCGCCATCTCCAGCAGCTTGCGCTGCCCGCCCGACAGGGAGCCGGCGAAGTCGTCGGCCTTGGCGTCGAGCTTGAAGCGCCGGAGCAACTCGTGTGCGCGTTCGGTGACCTCGGCCTCCTGTCTGCGCCACACCCAGGGTGCGAGTGCGGCGAGGAAATGCTCACCCCGCTGCCCGGTCGCGCCGAGCCGGACATTGTCCAGCACAGTCAGTTTCGCGAGCGCCTTGGTGAGCTGGAAGGTACGCACCATGCCGCGGCGTGCCACCTGATGCGGAACCATCCGGCCCAGGGAGTCGCCGTTGAGCGACCACGTGCCGGAATCGGGCTTGTCGAAGCCGGTGATCAGGTTGAAGAAGGTGGTCTTGCCCGCGCCGTTGGGGCCGATCAGGCCGGTGATGGCGCCGCGCTGCACCTCGAGATGATCGACCTGCACCGCCTTGATGCCGCCGAAAGTACGGGAGATGTTGTCCACCACGATGATCGGATCGGGTTTGGGCGAACCCGACTCGGCGGCAACGCCGGCGAACAGCTGGGCACGCTCCGCGGCCGACAACGCGGTGAGGTCCCGGCGCGTCGCCCGGATGGCCGCAGTACCCGTGTAGGTGGGGTCGTCAGGCATCGAGCTGCACCTCCCTCTTGTTCCCGAGCAGGCCCTGAGGTCTGAACACCATCATCAGGATGATCGCCAGACCGAGCAGAACGTAGCGGAATGCGCCGACCTGCTGCGCGGACAGATTCAACAGCGGGTCGTCGCCGGACGTGGCCTGCCGCAGCAGTGCGTCGGGGACCGCGAGGAGGAACCAGAACAGCATGGCACCGAGCACCGGACCGAACACCGTCGCCGCCCCGCCGAGGATCAGCGCGCCGTAGGCGAAGAAGGTCTGTGCGGTCGAATAGAAGTCGGGATTGATCGACTGCGTCGCAAAGGCATTGAAGACACCCGCGAGGCCGCCGATGCAACCGCCGAGTACCAGGGCCTGCATCTTGTAGAAGTAGGCGTTCTTACCCAGCGAGCGGGCGGCGTCCTCGTCTTCGCGCACCGCCTTGAGGACGCGGCCCCACGGACTGCGGACGAGCAGGTACACCATCACACACAGCAAGCCGACGACGATCCAGCCGACCACCATCGACCACAGGTCGCCGCCGAGGAACTTGACCCCGAGGAACGAGTACTGCTTGCCGTTGTCGAACGGGCTGATGGAGAAGAAGCTGCCCGCGTATCCGTAGATGCCGTTGGTGGACCGGGTGAAATCGTCGGTCGACGTCGAACGGAAGACCAGGCGCAGGATCTCCGATGCCGCGATGGTGACGATCGCCAGATAGTCGGCGCGCAGACGCAGGGTCGGCAGGCCGAGCACCACGGCCAGCATCCCGGCCGCGGCGATGCCGATGATGGCGCCGAGCCACAAGGGCTGGTCGTAGTTCACCGCCATGATGCCGACGCCGTAGCCACCGAGCAGTGCGAAGGCGATCTGGCCGAAGTTGAGCAGGCCGGCGTAGCCGAAGTGCAGGTTCAGGCCGATGGCCAGCAGGGCGTAGAAGATCGCCGACGGGCCGATCAGCTGGGCGATCGCTATCTGGAGCGCTGAGATGATGTCCATGGGTCAGCCGATCCTCGCTCGAGATCCGAGAATGCCCTGGGGCCGGATGGTCAGGATGATGATCAGGATCAGCAGCCCGCCGATGTATTTCAGGTCGGGACTGAGGATGTAGGTCGACAACTGGACGAGCAGACCGACGATGACACACCCGAGGAGTGCGCCGTAGGCCGTGCCGAGTCCGCCGAGTGTGATGCCGGCGAACATCAGCAGGAGCAGTTTGAAGCCCATCTCCCACTGCACCCGGCCGCCGAGTTCGGAGAGCGCGAACATCACGCCGCCGAGTGTCGCCAGACCGCCGGCCAGGGCCCACACGAACAAGATGACCCGGTCGACGTCGATACCCGACGACTCGGCGAGATCCTTGTTGTCGGCGACCGCTCGCATGGCCTTGCCGATCCTGGTGCGCTGCAACAGCAGTGCGACGCCGAGCAGGACCACGATGCTGATGATGATGCAGGCCAGGTTGACCGGTGTGATCGCGAACGGACCCGAACCGATCTGGGTCTGCGCCTGATAGTCGTCGAACGGTTCGGCGCGATCGGAGAAGAAGATCAGGATCAGGTAGCGAAGCACCAGCGACAGGCCGATCGACACGACGAGCATGGCGATCAGCCCGGTTCGTCGTCTTCGCAACGGTCTCCACAGACCGAGCTCGTTGAGGATGCCGATACCGATACCGACGATCACCGCCAGGATCGTCGCCGGAATCAGCTGGACGCCGAGCTTGACGTTGATCACCCATGCGATCACCGCGCCGAGTGTCACCAACTCGCCGTGCGCGAAGTTCGTCAGTCCGGTCGTGCCGAAGATGAGGCTGAGACCGACGCCGGTGATCGCGATGATCAAGCCGAACCGTATGCCGTCGATGGCCAGCCGTGTCAGCTCGGAGACTGCCGACACCTCGGTGCCGGTGCGGACGTCGCCGAAGGAGAAGATGACCGGTCGCGCGGTGCCACCGCTGACGTCGACGGGCAGCTCCGCCTTCTGCACCTCGACGCCGTCGGGGAGTGAGTCGGTGTTGATGACGATCGTGTACTGGCCGGGTGGCACGTTGATGGACCACGCACCCGTGGCCGACGAGGTCGCGGTGCCGACAACGGTTCCGGATGCGTCCTTGGCCTCGAGTTCGACGCCGGCGACCTTGTCCGTACCGTTGCGCAGCACGCCGAAGACGCGGACCGAGTCGCCGGGCGCGGCCGCGGCCGGGGAGGCGCCGAACAGCCCGAACAGCATCGACGCGGCGAGAAACACCAGCATCGCGATCGCCGACCGGCGCATCGGTGGAAGGTGGCCAGACGGATGGCTCTCGCGATCGGGACGGTCGTCGAGAGCGCATCGTGGCGGCGTCTGCGGCGCGGTGCCGGCGCGTTGCGATGTCACCCTGCGGGACATTAGCGCCAGCGTCGTCACCACGTGGCGACAACGACGTTTCCCGGAGGTAACTTCTCCTCGACGCTGCCCAGTCGGGAAGTCGCGATGTGCTGTCGGAGACCCGATCCGGGTCGTACGCTGATCCGATGGTCCCGGTCAGCGTGTCCACCACCACAGACGTCGAACTCGCCGCTTCGTTACTGGCACAGGCCTTCGCCGACGACCCGGTGACGGTCTGGATGCAGCCCGACACGGCGCGGCACCTCATCATGTTCCGCACCCTGCTCAAGTACAGCCACGGCCCGAATTCGGCGCTCGATCTCGCGATGCGTGACGGGCAACCGGTCGGTGCCGCCGCCTGGGATCCCCCGGGCCACAAGGTCTCGGCCCTGTCGCAGATGGTGTCGATGGTCGGTTTCTTCCGGGCGATGGGCTCGCGGATGAGCCGCGGGATGAAGCTCGAGGAGGAGTTCGGCAAACGACGTCCCAAGGAGCCGCACTGGTACCTCGGTCAGATCGGGGCGCCGGTGCACGGGGTCGGGGTGGGCACGTCTCTCCTGGGGCATCGACTCGAGCAGATCGACGGACCCGCCTACCTCGAGTGCTCGAACGTCCGCAACGTGCCGCTCTACGAGCGTTTCGGGTTCAGCGTGACCGAGGAGTTCGAACTGCCGCTCGACGGCCCCAAGGTGTGGTCCATGTACCGGCCCCTCCCGTGAGAGGCCGAGTGTGAGGAGTCCGGCAGGCTGTGTCGGGGGCGGTCACTAGACTCGGCGATTGTGAGTCCAGCGCAGAGTTCCCCGGCAACGACCCCAGCCAAGGCCACCGGATCGACGGGCAAGGCGGCACCCGGCGCCAAGGGCAAGACCAAGCAGCCGGTGTTGATGCTGCTCGACGGGCACTCCCTGGCGTACCGGGCGTTCTTCGCGCTCCCGGCGGAGAACTTCAAAACCCATTCGGGGCAGACGACCAACGCCGTCTACGGCTTCACCTCGATGCTGATCAACCTGCTGCGCGATGAGGAGCCCACGCACATCGCCGCGGCCTTCGACGTCTCACGCAAGACGTTCCGGTCGGAGATGTATCCGGAGTACAAGGCGCAGCGGTCCAAATCCCCGGACGAGTTCAACGGCCAGGTCGATCTCACCAAAGAGGTCCTGGACGCGCTGGGTGTCTCGGTGCTGGCCATCGAGGGTTACGAGGCCGACGACATCATCGCGACCTTGGCGACGCGGGCCCGGGAGGACGGATACAAGGTCCTGATCGTCACCGGCGACCGCGACTCGCTGCAGCTCGTCGACGCCTCCACCACGGTGCTCTATCCGCGCAAAGGCGTGTCGGACCTCACGCGGTTCACGCCCGAGGAGGTCGAGAAGAAGTACGGTCTCACTCCCACCCAGTACCCCGATTACGCCGCGCTGCGCGGTGACCCCAGCGACAACCTGCCGGGTATACCCGGAGTCGGGGAGAAGACCGCCTCGAAGTGGATCCGCGAGTACGGGTCGCTCGCGGCCCTCGTCGATCACGTCGACGAGGTCAAGGGCAAGGTCGGCGACGCATTGCGCGCTCATCTGGCGTCGGTACAGACCAACCGACAGCTCACCGAGCTCGTCCGGGACATGCAGCTGCCGACGTCCCCCGACGACCTGGCCATGGTCGGGTGGGACCGGGACCGTATCCACCAGCTGTTCGACGACCTGGAATTCCGGGTGTTGCGGGACCGTCTCTTCTCGACGTTGAGTTCGGTCGAACCCGAGGCGGAAGCAGGTTTCGATCTCGACGGCGCGGTCCTGGGTGCCGGTGAGGTCGCCGGATGGCTGACCGAGCATGCGCGCACCGGTCGCGTCGGTCTCGCCGTCACCGCCCCGCATGTCGTGGTCGGGGCGGACCCGACCGGGGTGGCGATCGCGGCCGCCGATGGGACCTCCGCCTATGTCGATGTGACCGCGCTGAATCCCGAAGACGAGGCGGCACTGGGGGATTGGTTCGCCGACCCGTCCGCGCCGAAGGCGGTTCACGAGGCGAAGTGGGCCGTACACGCGCTGCGCTCACGCGGCTGGAAGCTCGACGGTGTCACCAGCGACACCTCGCTCGCGGCCTACCTGGTCCGACCGGGACAACGGACGTTCAACCTCGACGACCTCGCGCTGCGCTACCTGCGTCGTGAACTGCGCGCCGACGGCGGCCCGGGCGACGGCCAGATGTCGTTGCTCGACGACGATTCGGACGGGCGGGTGGCCGAACAGCACATGCTCGAGGCGCGGGCGGTCCAGGAACTCGCCGACACGCTCGACACGGAACTGGACCGGATCGACTCCAAACCGCTGCTCACCGAGATGGAACTGCCGCTGTCGTTCGTGCTCGCCGATGCCGAGGCCGCGGGCATCGCCGTCGACGTCGACCATTTCGGTGCCCTCGAGCGGATGTTCGCCGACCGGATCCGCGCCGCGGCCGAGGCGGCCTACGAGGTCATCGGAGAACAGATCAACCTCGGTTCGCCGAAGCAGTTGCAGACCATTCTCTTCGACAAGCTGGACATGCCGAAGACGAAGAAGACCAAGACCGGCTACACCACCGACGCCGACGCGTTGCAGTCGTTGTACGAGAAGACCGAGCATCCCTTTCTCGCACACCTCCTCGAGCACCGCGACGCGACGCGGCTGAAGGTCACTGTCGACGGGCTGCTGAAGTCGGTCGCGGACGACGGACGTATTCACACGACGTTCAATCAGACGATCGCCGCGACGGGACGCCTCTCGTCCACCGAACCGAATCTGCAGAACATCCCGGTGCGTACCGAGGCGGGCCGCGAGATCAGGCGGGGCTTCATCGTCGGCGCCGACACCGCGACCGGTGTGCCCTACGACTGCCTCATGACCGCCGACTACAGCCAGATCGAGATGCGGATCATGGCCCACCTGTCGGAGGACGCCGGCCTCATCGAGGCCTTCAACACCGGGGAAGACCTCCACAACTTCGTCGGGTCACGGGCCTTCGGGGTGCCGATCGACGAGGTCACCACCGAGATGCGCCACCGGGTGAAGGCCATGTCGTACGGACTCGCTTACGGGCTCAGCGCATTCGGGCTCGCCGCCCAGCTCAAGATCAGCCGCGACGAGGCCAAGGAGCAGATGGAGGCGTACTTCGCGCGGTTCGGCGGGGTGCGCGATTATCTGCACGACGTGGTCGCCGAGGCCCGCCGAAACGAGTACACCGCAACACTGTTCGGTCGCCGGCGGTATCTGCCCGATCTGAACAGCGACAACTGGCAGCGCCGGCAGTCCGCGGAACGGATGGCGCTCAACGCTCCCATCCAGGGCACCGCCGCCGACATCATCAAGGTCGCGATGATCAACGTCCACAAGCGCCTCGCAGCTGAAGGGCTCACGTCGCGAACACTTCTCCAGGTCCACGACGAACTCGTGATCGAGGTCGCCTCGGGCGAGCGGGAGGCCGTCGAGGTCGTTGTCCGGGAAGAGATGGGTAATGCCATCACCTTGTCCGTCCCGCTGGAGGTGTCGGTCGGGTTCGGACGCTCCTGGGACGACGCAGCTCACTGATGGGTGACCGGGACAGAGAGTTCGGAGTCCTCGTCGGGGACGGGATCGGACCCGAGATCGTGCCGGCGGCGGTGACGATCGCCGAGGCTGCCGCTCGTGCGGAATCGATCGAGATCAGTTGGCAGCACCTACCTTTCGGGCTGTCTGCGATCACCTCGCACGGCGATCCGGTGCCGGCGGAGACGCTGACGGCCCTCGACGAGCTCGGCTTCTGGATCGTCGGCCCCCACGACTCGGCGGCGTACCCGCCGGGTCATGGGGACCGCACGCCGGGAGCGGTCCTGCGAACCCGGTACGACCTGTTCGCCAATCTCCGTCCCGCCCGGGCATTTCCGGGTGTTCCGGCGCTCCGGCCGGACATGGACGTCCTGGTCGTGCGGGAGAATTCCGAGGGCTTCTACGCCGATCGCAACATGGCGGTCGGCAGCGGCGAATTCATGCCGACACCCGACGTGGCACTGGCGGTCGGGCTCGTCACACGCGCGGCGTCGGAGCGAATCGCGCGAGTCGCATGCGCCGCCGCGATCGAGCGTGCGGGTTCCGACCGGCAGCCGCGGTTGACCATCGTGCACAAGGCGAACGTCCTGCGCATGACCACCGGCCTGTTCCGGGATGCGTGCCGCGACATCGCCGCCGGGTTCCCCGAGATCGAGGTGTCCGAGCAACACGTCGATGCCATGGCGGCCCTGCTGGTTCGGCGTCCCGCGGACTTCGACGTCCTCGTCACCGAGAACCTCTTCGGCGACGTCCTGTCCGACCTCGCCGGCGAGCTCGCCGGTTCGCTGGGCATCGCCGGTTCGGTCAACAGCTCGGAGTCCCGCGTGATGGCGCAGGCGTCGCACGGTGCCGCACCCGACATCGCCGGGCGCGGCATCGCGAACCCGGTCGCGATGATCGCCTCTGTGGCAATGGGTTTTCAGAGGTACGGGCAGATGACCGACGACGCGGCCCTCGTCGCGGCCGGTGCCCGGATCGACGCCGCTGTCGCCGACACGCTCGCGCACACCGCGACCCGCGACCTGGGCGGCGAGGCGAGCACCGCCGAGTTCGCCGACGCGGTGGTCCGGCGGATAGTCGAGGGGTGAGCTCTGCGAGCGGACTGGGAAATAATCCGTTGTGCTCGGAGCGCGCCCGATTACTGCTCCCTGAGGAGGCCGGAGCTTGCGGAGGCCGTCACGAAGGGTCTTGGTGAGATGCGTCGCCAACCCTTCGTGGCTCGTCGCTTGCGCTCCTCGCACCTCAGGGAGCAGAGGAGGGCATCGCTTGCACAACATAGACCAGCGGTTTGTTGTTCTTTCGTTTTGGGGAGCAATGGTTTGCGGGACTCTCGGATTGAGGGAGCGGAAACAGGCGCGCACACGCGTGAACGGTGGGTGGCGAGCCGGGGTGCGGCGGGCGAACTACAGTGAGTTGGTGCGATCGGCCGGACGAAGGGTAGTGGTGTGACGCGGGTGGCTCGTTGGCTCGGCGTCCTGCTCGCCGTCCTGGTCGTCGTGACCGGATGCGTGGACAACGAGGCGCGGGAGCGCGCCGGTCAGGTCGTGCCGATCGACGTCGACGTCGCGACGGTGCCGGAGATCGCCGCGCTGGTCCCACCGGAGATCGCGCGCACCGGACGCCTCATCGTCGGGGTCAACATCCCGTACCAGCCGAATGAGTTCAAGGATGCATCGGGAAAGATCATCGGCTACGACGTCGACCTGATGAACGCCGTCGGCAAGGTGCTCGGACTCGTAGCCGATTACAAGGAGTCCCAGTTCGACACCATCATCCCCTCGGTGCAGGCCGGGACCTACCAGCTGGGGATGTCGTCGTTCACCGACACCCTCGAGCGCGAGAAGCAGGTCGACTTCGTGACCTACTACAGCGCGGGCGTGCAGTGGGCGCAGGCGAGCGACAACGACGACGAGATCGACCCCGACAACGCCTGCGGCCTCCGGGTCGCGGTGCAGACCACCACCTACGAGGACACCGACGAGGTTCCCGCCAAGAGCGCGGCGTGCGTCGCTGCGGGCAAACCGGCGATCGACAAGGTCCGGTTCGACAGCCAGGACGAGGCCGTCAACGCACTGATCCTGGGCCGGGTGGACGCGATGTCGGCCGACTCGCCGGTCACGGCCTATGCGATCAAACGCACCGACGACCGTCTGAAGCCCGCCGGTGGGGTCTTCGACTCCGCGCCGTACGGGTGGCCGGTGCGGAAGGGCTCACCGCTCGCGCCCGCACTGCAGCGGGCCGTGCAGTACCTGATGGACAACGGACAGTACGAAGAGATCGCGGCCAACTGGGGCCTCGAGGAGGGCATGATCGATGTCTCCGTCATCAACGGCGCGGTGAGCTGACATGACCTCACCGCACAGCACCGCCGCGTCACCGCCGGGCGAACCCGAACCGATCCAGGCGGTTCCGCTCCGTCGTCCCGGACAGTGGGTCGCGGCGGTGATCATCATCGTGTTGGGCGCACTGTTCGTCTACGGTGCCGCCACCAACGAGGCCTACAGCTGGGGCACGTACGGCAACTATCTCTTCGACTCGCGCATCTTGTCGGGGGTCGGTTACACGCTCGCTTTGACCCTGCTGTCGATGACCATCGCCATCGTGCTCGGCGTCGTCCTCGCGATCATGCGGTTGAGCCCGAACCCGGTGTTGCGCGGCACATCGTGGGTGTATCTGTGGATCTTCCGCGGCACCCCCGTGTATGTGCAGCTGGTCTTCTGGGGCCTGTTCCCGGCGATCTACAAGCAGATCGACCTCGGCATACCGTTCGTGCACCAGTTCGTGTCGCTCGACATCCAGACGCTCAACGCCGCGTTCCTCTTCGCGGTCATCGGACTCGGCCTGAACGAGGCCGCGTACATGGCCGAGATCGTCCGCGCGGGTGTGTCCTCGGTCGGTGAGGGGCAGACCGAGGCGTCGGTGGCACTGGGTATGTCGTGGGCGCAGACCATGCGACGAACGGTGCTGCCCCAGGCCATGCGGGTGATCATCCCGCCCACCGGCAACGAGCTGATCAGCATGCTCAAGACCACGAGCCTGGTGGCGGCGGTGCCGCTCACCCTCGACCTCTACGGACGACAGCGGGACATCTCGGGCGTGATCTTCGAGCCGATCCCGCTGCTTCTCGTCGCGTCCACGTGGTACCTCGTCATCACCAGTGTCCTGATGGTGGGCCAGTACTACGTGGAGCGCTACTACGCGAAGGGCGCGACCCGGCAGCTCACGGCGCGGCAACTCAAGACGATGGCCGACGGCGCGGCCACGGCGCCCGGCGGCGCCGCCGGGCCGGCAGGGGGAGAGAAGGCATGAGTCCCGCAGAAGACACGGCCGCACCGGCCGCCGGCGGATCGCCGCCGCCGATGGTGGTGGCCGACCGGGTCTGCAAGAGCTTCGGTTCGGTCCAGGTCCTCAAGGGGATCTCGCTGGAGGTGGCGCGCGGCGAGGTGCTGTGTCTCATCGGTCCGTCGGGATCGGGGAAGTCCACGTTTCTCCGCTGTGTGAACCACCTCGAAGTCGTCAACGCCGGCCGGCTCTACGTCGACGGTGATCTGATCGGCTACCGGGAACGCAACGGCAAGCTCCACGAGATGAGTGCCAAGGACGCGGCGACCCAGCGACGCGACATCGGCATGGTGTTCCAGCATTTCAATCTGTTCCCGCACCGCACGGCCCTCGAGAACGTGATCGAGGCGCCGATGCAGGTGAAGCGTCAGTCGCGTTCGGAGGCGGTCGACAAAGCCCGCTACCTGCTGGACCGGGTCGGCCTGTCCGACCGGGCCGACGCCTATCCGGCCCAGCTGTCGGGTGGCCAGCAGCAGCGTGTCGCCATCGCGCGTGCGCTCGCGATGGACCCCAAACTCATGTTGTTCGACGAACCCACCTCGGCGCTCGACCCCGAACTCGTCGGCGATGTACTGAAGGTGATGCGTGAGCTGGCTGCGTCGGGCATGACCATGCTGGTCGTCACGCACGAGATGGGTTTTGCCCGGGAGGTCGCCGACCAGCTCGTGTTCATGGACGGCGGCGTCGTCCTGGAGAAGGGGAACCCTCGTCAGGTCCTCGCCGATCCAAGAGAACAGCGCACCCGGGAGTTCTTGTCGAAGCTGCTGTGAGCGCCGCTAGTCGGGCTTGTGGCTGCAGAAGATGGCTGTTCCCGGGAAGTAGCTGCCGCGCAACGGGCTCCATTGCCCCCAGGTGCGGTCGAAACCGTCCGGCCACTCGGGTTCGATGATGTCGTCGAGAACGAACCCGGCGGCCCGGAGTTCGCGAACACGGTCACCGATGGTGCGGTGGTGCTCGACGTAGGTCAACGTTCCGTCGGCATCGGTCTCGGTGTACGGCGTGCGGTTGAAATAGGGGATCCGTACGGTCAGGCCCTCCGGCCCGGGATCGTCGAGGAACATCCAGCGCATCGGGTGGTTGACGGCGAAAACCCAACGCCCCCCGGGTTTCAGGACCCGTGCGACCTCGCTCATCACGCCGGCCGAGTCGGCGACGAACGGTACCGCGCCGAAGGCCGAACACGCGGCGTCGAACGACGCGGACGCGAAGGGCAGGGTCTCGGCGGTCGCCTGGACGAGCGGGACCCGTACGCCTTCCGCGGCCATCGCGTCGAGTCCGATGCCCAGCATCCGCCGCGACAGGTCGACGCCGACTGCGCGCGCGCCGTGCGTAGCCAGCCACCGGGCACAGGGCGCCGAACCGCAGCCAATCTCGAGGATGTCCTGGTCCTCGATCTCCCCCAGGAGCCGAACATCGGCCTCGCGTAAACCCTCCGGACACCACACGAAATCTCCGCCCGCGGCATGGGCACCGAGGAAGTCGCCGTGCTCGACGTGATAGTTCTCCGCATCGTGATCCCACCACCACCGGCTGGCACGGTCACTGGTCGCGGAGTCGACCTCGCCGAGGATCCTCGGGGGACGGCTCGACCCCGGGCCGTTCGATGTGGTTTGTTCGGATTCCGCCTGGTTGGGGGACATCCTGCGATGATAAGGCCATGGTCTGTCTCACTCTGCTGGGTCCGGTGGACACACCGGATGACGCGGGTGTGTCCCGACCGCAGTTCGGCACCCCTCGCCTCCGCTGTCTGCTCGCCGCCCTGGCATTGCGCGCGAATGCGGTGGCCGATGTGGACTGGCTGACCGACATCCTGTGGGCCGACGCGCCGCCGGCCACCCCGGAGTCGGCCCTGCACAACCTCGTCTTCCGACTACGAACCACCTTGCGGCGACGTCAGGTCGACGGCCGTCTGCGAGTCGTCACGACCGCGCCCGGGTACACGCTCCTCGTCGATCGGACCGATGTCGACGCACTGCTCTTCGACGACACCGTGGCACGGGCCGTCGCCGTCGTCGATGCCGAGCCCCAGCTGGCTGTCGATCTGCTCGACCAGGCCGAGAGTCTGTGGCATGGAACGCCATACGGCGAGTTCGCCGACTGTGCCTGGGCGCAGCCCGAGGTCGGGGCGCTCCTCGAACGGCGTGTCCTGGCCGCGGAGACAGCTGCCGATGCCCTGGTCACCCTCGGCCGTCCGGAAGACGCCTATGTCCGGTTGCTGCCCTTCGCCGATGATCATCCCTATCGCGAGGGGCTCCACCTCAGGGTCATGGCGGCGTTGTGGCGGACGGATCGCGCGGCCGAGGCGCTCGATGCCTACCAACGGTTGCATCGACGCCTCGCGGAGGACCTCGGCACGGACCCGGCCCCGTCGGTCCGCGAACTGCATGCCCGCATCCTCGACGGGGACCCGCCGCCGCGCCGCGTCCGCGGCGATGGGCGGCCGGAACGAACAGTCGCGGTACCACATACCGAAATCGGCGCGGCGAACCATGATTCGGGCCAGCTGATAGGCCGGGATGCCGACCTGACGGGCCTGACGGCAACCGTGCGGGGACGCGGGGTCTTCACGGTCCTCGGCCCCGGTGGTGTCGGCAAGACGGCGCTTGTCCGGCACCATGTCCGGTCGGCGAGTGACCGTCCCGTCTGGTTCGCCGAACTGGCAGCGGTCGCGAGCCGCGACGCGGTGGTGCACCTGGTGGCTTCGGCGACGGGCCTGTCGATGCGTCGCGATGTCGCGGCCCTGGACGCACTCACCGGCGCGCTGACCGGTCGACGCGGACTGCTCGTGCTCGACAATTGTGAGCACGTCCTCGAGGCAGCGGTCGAACTCGTTGTCGCGCTGCAGGATCGGTGCCCCGATATCACGGTGCTCGCGACCTCACGGGTGCCGCTGGGAATTGCCGCCGAACAGATCATCTCCCTCGACCCACTTCCGGTGCCGGACGTGGATGCGGCGCCCGCCGCCATCGAGTCGTCGGATGCCGTCCGGCTGTTCTGTGTCCGTGCCCGGGCACGCGATCCACGCTTCGAGCTGAACGAGGCAACGGCGCCGGCGATCGCGGAGATCTGCCGACGGCTCGACGGCCTGCCGCTCGGCGTCGAGCTCGCGGCGACGAAGGCGCGCGCGATACCGCCGGCAGTGCTCGTCGACCGACTGCACTGGCGTTTCCGGGTCCTGCGCGGTCCGCGCGGGATCGCGCCCCGGCACCGGAGCCTGCACGCACTCGTCGACTGGTCCTATGGACTGCTGAGCGACTCGGCGCGTGGTCTGTTCGACGTCCTCAGCATCTTCCCCTCCCGGTTCGGACTCGACGATGCGGAGTTCCTGGCCGCGGCGACGGGAGTGCTGGACCGCGAAGACGTGGCCGATGCGATGGCCGAACTGGTCGACGCGTGCATGGTGTCGGTCGATCCGGGGGGCTACCTCCTCTTGGAGACGTTGCGTGCCTTCGGTATCGATGCACTGGCGAGTCGGGACGCCCTCGACGGTGCGCGGTGTGCGCACACCGCGTGGGTCGCGGATTGGCTCGGTCCGTTGGGGTGCGAGGTCTACGGTCGCGGACACCTCGACGCCGCGCGCCTGATCGATGAACGGCTCGATGACGTGCGGCAGGCGATCGACCATGCGAGTGTTCACGATCCCGCTCTCGCCGACACGATCCTGCAGGGGTCGATCCCCTTCCTCGAACTGACCATGAGTCCGGAGGTCACCGCATGGGCGCGGATGCTCATCGACCGTCACGACGACTCGTCGCTCGGGTCCGCGGTGTGGGCGGTGTCGGCCGGCGGTGCCCGCTTCGACGGCGACCTGCCGACCGCGCGGCGGTGCACGCGCCGGGGCCTCGACGCCGGCCCAGACCCGTCGGTCCGCGTCTACCTCCACATGATGCTCGTGGACATCGGCCTGTTTCAGGGAGATCTCGACATTGCGCTCGACGACGCGCGGACCTTCCGCGAACTCGCACTGGCGGCCGGCATGCCGGGTGCGGCGCACATGGCCGACATCAGTGCACTGCTCATCCGCGCCTACCGCGGCGAGGACGCGTACCCGGCTGCGCGGTCCCTCGAGATCGCCTGTGCCACAGCGGGTGAAGACGTTGTCGCGGCCTGGTGTCGCTACGTGTCCGGCGAGTGTCTGCTCGACGCCGATCCCGGGCGGGCGCGGCAACTCCTCGAGGGTGCCATCGAGTCCGCGCGCCGGCACGGTGACCGGTATCTGCTCGGGGTGGCGATGGCGTCGCGTGCGTCGATCGAGGCCCGTTCCGGCGCAACCGACGCCGCCGCCCGGTCGTACGTGGAGGTGCTCGAGCATTTTCGGCAAGCGGGAAACTGGACGAATCAGTGGGTGACCCTGCGCTCGGTGATCGACGTCCTGGTCGATCTCGGGCGGTGCGAACAGGCGGCTCTGATCCTCGGTGCCACCCGGCGAGCACACGAGGTGGCCGGGTCCGATCCGTTCGGGAACGACGTCGGGCGACTTGGTTCCGTCGAGAATCGAATCCGAGCCGCGCTGGGCGAGGCGGCGACGGACGATCTCGTCGCGACCGGTGCCGCCACGGCTCCGTCCGATGTCGTCGACGTCGCCGTCACCTCGTTGCGGGCCGGGCGCGCACCGGCGGGGTCAGGTCGTCAGCTCGTAGAAGCGGAAGAAGCTGAAGTCCTCGATGGGTAGGACCGTCACGCCCGCGTAACCCGCGTCGTGCGCGTACCGACGCAGCGTCGACGGTCGGAACACCGTGCCGGTGGCCGCGGACGGTGGTGAACTCATCGAGTCCGGCAGACACACCAGCAACGAGAACCCGTACATGATCTTGTCGAGATCGTCTGCGGGACCGTCGAACTCGTCGGATACGGCTTCGTCCATGACGATCAGCGAAGCTCCGGGCGCCAGTGCGCGCCGGACCGCGGCGAGGACCTCGACCGGCCGCGGCATGTCGTGAAGGCACTCGAACGCGAAGGCGGCGTCGAACGGGCCGTGCGCCGCGGCCTCGTCGCCGTCGGCGACGAGGAACGTCACGCGGTCGGTGACACCCGCCGCCTCGGCATGCGCACGGGCCATCCGTACCGACGCCTCGTCGACGTCGAGCCCGATGAAGGTGGCCTCCGGGTAGGCCCGCGCGAGTGCGATGGTCGAGTGGCCCGCTCCGAACCCGACGTCGGCGATCCGCGCCCCGGGCCGGGACAACCGCTCGTGCAGGGCTTCGACACCCGCCAGCGCGGGCGCGAGGCGTGCGTCGAACCAGGGCCGGTTGAGATCGGCCTGGCACTCTCGCGCGTCGGCGCCCAGGGTTTCCCAGCTCACGCCCCCACCGTTCCGGTAGGCATCGAGCAACTCCGGCAGATGGCGTGCCGACGCTGCGAACATGCGGGGGAGGGCGCCGAGGTACGACAGGCTGGTGGTGTCGGTGAGTACCTCGGCGACGCCCGGCGAGATCGCGAAGGTGTGCGGCCGGGTGGTCAGGTCCGCGTCGAGAATGCCGAAGGCGCTCTGCATCTCCAGCCATTCCCGGGCATAGCGTGCGTTGGTGTCGGTTCGTTCGGCCAACCCGTCGGCGGTGAGGGGTCCCGATTCGGCCAGGCATCGGTACCACCCGAGGCGCTCGCCGAGGTACACGCTCATGGTCTCGGCGGTGGCGAGCGTCGAACCGAAGAGTCGTTCGGCGAACTCGTCGGCGCTCGGTGCTGGTCGGTCGGTGGAGGATCTCAGTGTTTCGGTCATGCCCAGATCATCGGGCCGTGGGCTCTCAAGTCACTCTCATCGTGATCTCGGAGTTCTTCACCCGGTGCCGGTGGGACGCGCTCGTCGCCGTGGCGACGACGTGGGTCACAACCTTCGACGACCCCGGCTCCGAAGACCCTGCTTGGGTAACCTGAGCGCCGTGGGCGACCAGACTTGCCGATGCGGTCACGACCGATCGGCTCACGAGCACTACCGGACGGGTACGGATTGCGCGCTCTGCGGCGAGCGGTCCTGCCCGCGGTTCCGTCCGGACTCCCGGCTTCGTCGGCTACTCGGCGCGTTGCCGGGCCGACGGGGGAACGGCGGCTCCTCCGTCTGACTCCGCAGCGCGATCAGCAGGCCCGCCCCGCGAGCACGACGTCGGTTCCCGCATCTGGGTCCCAGCGTCGCAGTGCGGTGAACTCGCCGACGATCTCGGCGCGTATGTCGAGGATGTCGAAGGCGCGGACGAGCTGTTCGGCGTCCATCCGCCGCGCGAGGGTGACGTGCGGGGTCCACTGCCCGGGAGTGGTGTGCGCGAACGGCATTCGGCGACCATCGGTCGAGGCTGTCGCCGTGTCGGCCGGCTCGGGGTCGACGAACTCGGCGGACAGCCGCGAGACCTGGGCGTGGACCGACAGTAGTTCGCTCGACGGCACCACGAGCCGCGCGAGCGTGGATCGTCGACCGCCGCCGAAGACGATCGGAGCGCCGAGCCGCATGCCCACCGGCAGGCGCATGGCGACCGCGGCCAGTGCCGCATCGGCGTTCCCGTCGATCCGGGACGCGGCCACCAGCGTCACGTGGGGCCGATTCGTCGGCGACGCGACGCGACCCTGATGGGGGAGTCCGGCTGCGGCGAGGGCGTCCCATTCGGCCCGAACCTGCTGGTCGGACGAGTCGTCGAGGAGGAGTTCGAGTGAGTGCGCCACGTGGGGATCGTCTCATTTCCCGCCGGGCCGCACGTCCTGGCGGCCTCGTGAGACGAGCCATTTGCCCAGCACAATGCCGCTGGAGTAGGCTTCTACACGCGCGTGTGCCCGATGACGCGCGGTTCGCACCTGCCCTGACCGGTGACAGGCCGGTCCAGGTGGTGTCGATCAACAGAGCTTTGCAGAATCGTACCTACTACACACCTGTCCGGAGCAACTCAACATATGTCGTCCCCCACGATCACCTCGCCGCAAGTAGCCGTCAATGACATCGGCACTGCCGAGGACTTTCTCGCCGCCATCGACTCCACGATCAAGTACTTCAACGATGGCGACATCGTGGAAGGCACCATCGTCAAGGTCGACCGGGACGAGGTTCTGCTCGACATCGGTTACAAGACCGAAGGCGTCATCCCTTCTCGCGAACTGTCGATCAAGCACGACGTCGACCCCAATGAGGTCGTCAACGTCGGTGACGAGGTCGAAGCCCTGGTCCTCACCAAGGAGGACAAAGAAGGCCGTCTGATCCTCTCCAAGAAGCGTGCGCAGTACGAGCGGGCTTGGGGCACCATCGAGGAGCTCAAGGAGAAGGACGAGGCCGTCAAGGGCACCGTCATCGAGGTCGTCAAGGGCGGCCTGATCCTGGACATCGGCCTGCGCGGCTTCCTCCCGGCATCGCTCGTGGAGATGCGCCGCGTCCGCGATCTGCAGCCGTACATCGGCAAGGAGATCGAGGCCAAGATCATCGAACTCGACAAGAACCGCAACAACGTGGTCCTGTCGCGTCGCGCATGGCTCGAGCAGACCCAGTCCGAGGTCCGCAGCGAGTTCCTGCACCAGCTGCAGAAGGGCCAGGTCCGCAAGGGCGTCGTGTCCTCGATCGTCAACTTCGGTGCGTTCGTCGATCTCGGCGGCGTCGACGGTCTGGTCCACGTCTCCGAGCTGTCCTGGAAGCACATCGATCACCCGTCCGAGGTCGTCGCCGTCGGCGACGAGGTCACCGTCGAGGTCCTCGACGTCGATCTGGACCGCGAGCGTGTGTCGCTGTCGCTCAAGGCAACTCAGGAAGATCCCTGGCGCCAGTTCGCCCGCACCCACGCCATCGGCCAGATCGTGCCGGGCAAGGTCACGAAGCTGGTGCCGTTCGGTGCGTTCGTCCGGGTCGACGAGGGCATCGAGGGTCTGGTCCACATCTCCGAGCTGGCCGAGCGCCACGTCGAGGTGCCGGATCAGGTCGTCGCCGTCGGTGACGACGCGATGGTCAAGGTCATCGACATCGACCTGGAGCGTCGTCGGATCTCGCTGAGCCTGAAGCAGGCCAACGAGGACTACACCGAGGAATTCGACCCCTCGAAGTACGGCATGGCCGACAGCTACGACGAGCAGGGCAACTACATCTTCCCCGAGGGCTTCGACGCCGAGACCAACGAATGGCTCGAAGGCTTCGAGAAGCAGCGCGAGGCATGGGAGGCCCGGTACGCCGAGGCCGAGCGTCGCCACAAGATGCACACCGCCCAGATGGAGAAGTTCGCCGCTGCTGCCGCCGAGGCCGCCAACGCCCCGACCGACTACTCGTCGGCGTCGGAGAGCCGTGGCGGATCGTCGTCGAGCAGCAGCTCGACCGGCGGATCGTCGGCCGGCGGTTCGCTGGCCAGCGACGAGCAGCTCGCCGCACTGCGTGAGAAGCTGTCGGGCAACGCCTGACACGCCTCGCTCACCGAGCACGATGAAGAAGCCCTTCCGGGAAACCGGGAGGGCTTCTCTCGTCTGGTGCCGACGGTCAGTCGGGCGCCCCGGTGCGACGCCGAGCACTCCAGTAGTCCCGGGCGTCGAAAGTCGTCAGAGCCGCCCACCGCAGCGGCATCCGGCTCGGTGGTCCATCCGGGTGGTCCGCGCCACCGGCGACTCCGCTGAGCCGTGCCTCGAAGTCGCGTAGGCGGAGGGCCAGCGAGGGCTCTCGATCGACGGCCGCGGCGAGGGAATAGAGCGTGGCGAGGATGTGCAGGCACCGGTCGCCGCGGGCGCGGCAGGAGCAGTCGGCGACCTCGAGAACCGGTGACGACCACGACGCCGCTTCGATGAGGCGACGATGCATGTCATCGGTCGGTTCGGTGGACTCGCCGAGCACCTCCCGCAGCGTCGTCGCGGTCGCGGGGGACATGGCATCGAACTCGAGATGTGCCATCGATGCCTCGCCGCCACGCTGCACCAGACCGCTGACCGAACGTCCGTCGACGGTGAGCGTGACGCCGCCGTTGCGGGCGACACTGCGGGCTCGTGGTGCCGAGGCGTTGGGGCCACGCGCCGAGATCGGCTCGGCGAGCCGGACGATCTCGGCGCCCCAGCGGGTGAACCCGAATTCGGCAGGAGTGCTGGTCATCGCGCCTCCCGGTGACGCCGCAGGATGTCCATCAACCGTTGGTCGTCGAGGCCGGTCAGCTCGGTGAGAGCGGACGTGTCGTCCGCGTGCGCGCCGAGCACGGACTTGCGCCGGTGCAGGCGATCGATGTGCTCTTCGAGGGATGTGGCCGAGGTGAGGGTGGTGATCGTGACGGGACGTTCCTGGCCGATTCGGTGCACGCGGTCGGACGCCTGGGCCTCGACCGCCGGGTTCCACCAGCGGTCGAAGTGGATGACGTCGCAGGCGCGCGTGAGGGTGAGTCCGACGCCGCCTGCTTTGAGGCTCATGACCATCAACCCGGGGCCTTCGCCCGACTGGAAGGCGGCGACGAGTTCGTCGCGACGGCTCGCCGAGAGACCGCCGTGGAAGAACGGTGCGTCGACCGCCAGTTGTTCGGCGAAGTGCCGGACGAGGAGTTCACCGGTTTCCCGGTACTGGGTGAAGACGAGCGTGGGGGAGCCGTTGCGCAGGTTGTCACCGAGGATCTGTGTGCACACGTCGAGCTTGCCCGAGCGTCCCGCGAGCACCCGGGTGTCGCCGGTGACGAGGCCGGGATGGTTGCAGATCTGCTTGAGCCGGGTGAGTGTGGCGAGAATCCGTCCGTGCCTTTCGAATCCGTCGCCGAAGCCGGTGTCTTCCACGCGCGCGAGGTGAGCGTCGTAGAGCTGCGCCTGTTCGTCGGTCAGATCGACGAGCACCGGATTGGCGATCTTCGGCGGCAGCGCCGACGCCACGCGGGACTTGGTGCGCGCCAACATCACCGGCGCGACCGCCACCCGAAGTCGTCGCAGCGCGCCGGCGTCGCCGTCGTCGACGGCTTTGGTGAAGCGCCGCCGGAACACCGCCCGGTGAGGAAACAGTGCGGGCGCGACGACCCGGAGAATCGCCCAGAGGTCGTCGAGACTGTTCTCGATGGGAGTGCCGGTCAACGCGACGTGAGCCCGGCCGCCGACGGTGCGCGCCGCGCGTGACACCTGGGTGCGCGGGTTCTTCAGGGCCTGCGCCTCGTCGAACACGGCTGTGGCCCAGTCGAATCGACGGACATCGGCGATGCTCAGTCGCAGTCTCGCGTAGGAGATCACGGTGATCGAACCGGGCCCGTCCGGCGCATGCTCGAGGGGGCCGGTGTACACGTTCAGATCGGGCGCGAAGCGGGCCACCTCGTGACTCCAATTGGTCACGAGGCTGGTCGGGCAGACGACCAGCTGTGGTCCCTCGTGTGCCCGAAGCGTCAGCAGTCCGATCGCCTGGACGGTCTTGCCCAGTCCCATCTCGTCGGCCAGCACGGCACCGCCGGTGACCTCCGCGGTCCGGGCCAGCCAGGCGATACCGCGAATCTGATACGGCCGCAGGTGGGCTCGCAGAGTGTCTCGCAGTATGTCCTCGGCGGCGAGACACTCCTGCAGCGCTGTACGGGCGAAGTCCGCAGTCGTCATCGCCGTCCCGGTGGGATCGATCTCGGCGTGTGCGGCGAGCGGCAGTGGTGTCGCGGAGTCGCCGGCGAGTGTGCGTCGCCACGCTTCGACCGACTCCGCGACTCGGCTCGGATCACCCTGGTCGCACGCGGCCAGGAGTGCCGGGGGGTCGACGAGTTCGCAGCGGACGTCGCGAACGACGAGGTCGCGGCCGTCAGGGACCGCGAGACGGCAGCTGTCCGATAGGTTCCCGGCGTCGGATTGGTGGGAAGACCAGAGCGCGAACTGGTGCAGGTCCGGCAGATACGTGGCCTGAGTGGGCAGCGGACACTCCTCTTGGTACGGTGTACGGAGTTGTTACTCGGTACACCGTACGGGAAAGGCGTCACCGTGTCGACCGCAGATGATGCACGCACGCTGGTCCGACTGCTCTGGCGAGCCGAGGCCGGAGATGGCGGTCCGCGGCGGGGGCCGCGGCAGCGGGTATCGGTCGACGACATCGTGACGGCGGCGATCGACCTCGCGGACGAGCGCGGGATCGCTGCGGTCTCGATGCGCGCCCTGGCCGCCGAACTGGGCGTCGGGCCGATGAGTCTGTACACCTATGTGCCGACGCGTGATGTGCTGGTGGCGCTCATGATCGATCACGTGACGGCACGGACTCCGATGCCCGGGCCGGCGCCGACCGTCGTCGAGTCCCTGGCGGAAGTCGCGCGCGCACTGCGTGCCGAGTGTCTCGACCACCCATGGCTGCTGGCGGCCTCGCCGTGGCGCCAGGTGCTGGGCCCGCACCGCCTGGCCCGGTACGAGCGGCAGCTCGAACTGCTCGAGGCGACCGACATCTCGGATGTCCAGCGGGACAACATCATCGCACTGCTCGGTGCCTTCGTGACCGGCAACGCCCGCGAGGCGGTCGGGGAGCGGACGGCCGCCGAGGAATCCGGGATGAGCGACGCGCGATGGTGGGAGATCGTCGGTCCTGAACTCGCGGCGGTCATCCCCGATGGTGCGTACCCCCTGTCGGATCGGGTCGGCAGTGCGGTCGGAGAGATCCATCAGGCGCCCGGCGCCCCCGATGACGCCTTCGAATTCGGACTCGCCCGCGTGCTCGACGGGTTGCGGCCGTTGCTGGCCTGATGCCGGGGTGTTCGCGAGGAGCGGCCGTTGCGGGCCACCACCATCCCATGCGTTGTTGACAATGATTTTCATATCCATGTTCACTGTTCGGGTGTTTGCACAACGGACAAAACTGACCCGCTCTCTCGCGTTTCTCACCGCCGCGTCATTCGCGCTCGTCGCTTGCGGGAGCGAGGATTCGAGCGAATCCGCGCCCGCCTCCAGCTCGGCCGCGGCCGTCGAGCAGCAGAGCGCCACGCCGCGCCTCGCGCTCAGCTACGACGGCGGCATCCTGGTCCTCGACGCGGAGTCGTTGGAGCAGGTCGCCGACCTCCCGATCGACGGCTTCATCCGACTCAACAGCGCCGACAACGGCCGTAATGTGTTCGTCTCGGAGTCGGACGGGTTCCGGGTTCTCGACATGGGTACCTGGACGCGTCAACACGGCGACCATGGTCACTACTACACGACGACACCGGCCCTCACCGACATGACGTTCGGCGGTGAAGAGCCGGGACACGTTGTGCCGCACGACTCCCGGATCGCCCTCTTCACCGACGGCACGGGCCAGGTCGACATCGTCGAGCCCGCCGAGCTCCTGCGCGGGAACCCGGCGTCGACCTCGTTCACACTTCCTGAGCCGCACCACGGGGTCGCGGTGTTCCGTGAGGACGGCACGGTCGTCGTCACCGTCGGAAACGAGGACTCGCGCAGCGGGATTGCAATTCTCGACCCCGAGCGCAAGGAGATCGTGCGCAACGACCAGTGCCCGGGCGTGCACGGTGAGGCCGCCGGCGCCGACGGAGTCCTCGCTTTCGGTTGCGAGGACGGACTGCTCATCGTGAACGGGAACGACATCCGCAAGGTCGAGAGCCCCGACGAGTACGGCCGCATCGGCAACCAGGCCGGCAGCGAGGAGTCCCCGATCATCCTCGGCGACTACAAGTCCGATCCGGACGCCGAACTCGAACGGCCGACCCGGTTCTCGCTCACCGACACCCGCACCGGTCAGCTCCGGCTCGTCGACCTCGGCACCTCCTACAGCTTCCGGTCCATCGAGCGCGGTCCCGGCGGGTCCGCCGTGATCCTGGGAACCGACGGTGCCCTACACGTCTTCGACGCCGACACGGCGGCCAAGACCGCCACGATCCCCGCCATCGGCGCATGGACCGAACCCGACGAGTGGCAGTCCCCGATGCCGAACGTCGTGGTGCAGGAGGGCATCGCCTACGTCAGCGACCCGGCGGCCAAGAAGATCGTCGCCGTCGATCTGAACAAGAACGAGAAGGTCGGCGAGGCGGACCTGCCGCACGAGACCATCGAACTGGCGGCCGTCACCGGCTGATCCATCAACCCGAGGAGACCTCGTCTCGACGTCGTGACCCGCTGAGGGTCATCGCGCGAGACGGGGTCTCTCGTGTCTGCGGGGCCCTTCCAACGTGTCGCAGACGGATTTGTCAGACTGGTGGGCGTGATCAGGCTTGGGCTGACCGGTGGCATCGGGGCCGGCAAATCGACTGTGGCGAAGACGTTCGTCGAGCGGGGCGCGTACATCATCGACGCGGACAAAGTCGCCCGGGAGGTGGTCGAGCCGGGATCCGAGGGTCTGGCTGCGCTCGTCGAGGCGTTCGGTCCGGACATCCTGGCCGCCGACGGGAGTCTCGATCGTCCGGCTCTCGCGGCGAAGGCCTTCGTCGACGACGAGTCGAGGCTGACGCTCAACGGCATCACCCACCCGCTCATCGGGGCGCGGACTCAGGCCATGCTCGACGACGCACCGGCCGACGCGATTGTGGTGCAAGACATCCCGCTGCTGGTCGAGAACCACACGGCGCCGTTCTTCCATCTGGTCGTGATCGTGTTCGCCGAGGCCGACGTGCGGTTGCACCGGCTGACGACCATGCGGGGTGTCGCCGAGGCCGATGCCCGTGCCCGCATCGCCGCGCAGGCGACCGACGAGCAGCGTCGTGCCGTGGCCGACGTATGGCTGGACAACTCGGGCGCCCCCGAGGAACTGGCGGCATCGGCCGCCCGGGTCTGGGACGAGCGCCTCGTGCCGCTCGAGTTGAACGTCCGCGAGCGTCGCGTCGCCGAGTCGGTGCCCGGACTCGTGGCAGCAGAACCGAATCCCAATGGTCCGTCCGCGCGTCTGGTGAACCGATTGTGGGCGCTCGCCGGCGAACTGGCCACCGCGGTCGACATCGTCGACCCGGCGTCGGTCGAGTTGCGGGTGACCGCACGTGACGCCGGCGCCGCGGAGGGCTTGGCGGATCGTCTCGCCGACGGTGGATTCGCACCGGCCGGACCGGATCAGTACGGGTCCTGTGACCCGGGGCGGCCTGCCACGGTGCGGGTCGTCACACGCTGACCGGCGGTTGGCACAAAAACTGACTACAAACGTTACCAAAATCGGCACATGCCGCCCCGTCCGCTGCTAACTTGTGAGTCGCACGCCCCCGCGGTGGGGGTGGTCGCTGAGGACGAAGCCCAGGAGTGGAGCACAGCATGGTCGGTCGGGGAAGTCGGAGTCGCGCGCGGATTGCCAGTGGCGCAATAGCTTTTGGTGCAGTTGCGTGCGCAAGCGTGGCGCTGGCCGCGCCGGCGGAGGCGGCGTTGCAGGGCATTGCGGTGGACACTCTTCCGGGTTACGGCTCGTCGGCCAACGGCTCGTTCAACTACGGGGTGTACGGCGCGGGATGTTCCTACACGCTGTCGGTTCTCGTCAGCGATCCGCGTTCGGCGAAGTCGAATCTGAAGGTCACCCTGGTGGGCGCCGGGCGCACGGTCACGATCTACGACCAGAAGCCCACGAGTGTCGAGATCCGGCCCAAGTGGCGGCCGTCGACCCCGGGCCGCTACCTGCTGAAGGCGACCCTCGATGGAGTCGAGAAGTCGAGGGCGGTCACGGTGGGCACCGGCGTCCAGCTCCCGGACTTCATCCGTAACGGATCCTGTTTCGTGCTACCGACGTACTGATCTACCGGCCTCGCCGTGGCGACGGTGGTCGTGGTCGCGAAAGGCCACCGCGCCGCCCGCCGCGGCGTCGAGCCAGGCCTGTATGTCGTTGCCGTGTTCCGCCGCACCGACGAGTGCACGCGTGGCGATCTCGACGGCTTCGACGCTCTGCGCGGTGTCGAGCAGTCCGTCACGGTGGGCCTCGAGCAGCTCGTCGGTGTCGAGCAGCAGGGGAGGGGTGCCCGGCACGTCGACGAGATCGAGGTACCAGTCCTCGGCATGCCACCGGCCGTCGTCGTCGGGGCCGGCGAACCGGCCGACATCCAGGTACAGGCGCTGCCCTTCGCGGTAGCCGCCTTGGTAGTGGAAGATGTTGGCGCGCAACCCCAAAGCGGGTAGCAGCCATGACTCCAGGTGGTCGAATCTGGGGTGCCCGGGAGCGTGGCGCGACATGTACAGCCCGAAGTCGGTGACGCGATACTCCTCGACCTCCCGGACGAATCCCTTGTTGTCGGTGTTCGTCATCGCCGGGACGTCGAAGACCTCGCGTTTGGGCGGGTGCAGCGGGTGCGGTGCTGACCCGGGGTCGGCGGTGCGCCCGCCATCGCTCGTCATGCTTTGAATCTAGCCAGCCTCACCGACGATCTCAGGGTGAAAGCCCGAGTTCTCACCGATGCGTCCGACCGCCGGTCCGCGGGATGGTCGGAACATGAGGACTTTCGTCGCCGAACGGGGCCGTGCTGTGGCCCGCGAACGAATCACAGCGCGGCCGACCGTCAAGCGCGCACGGCACGTGCTGCTGTGGATACACGTGCTCTCGTCCGTCTGTTGGATGAGCCAGGCGCTCGCGATGGCGGTTCTGATGCTGAATCCCGGGGACGGGGGCGCGGTCGCCGCGCACGTCCTCGACACCACGGTCCTGGTGGTCTCGGCCAATGTGTCCGCGATGTCGGGATTCCTGTTGTCCGCCACGACGCCGTGGGGCTTCTTCCTCCACTGGTGGGTCCTCGTGAAGTTCGCGATCACGGTGAGCCAGCTCGTCGTCGGGATCGCGGTGCTCTCACCAGCTCTCGACTCGGCGGCGCGCGCCCGCGAAGTCGCGTCGGCCGGCCTGCTCGCGTCGACGGTCCTGATGGCCACGTTGATCGCGTTCCAGGGCTGGCTGTCGATCGCGAAACCGTGGTCGCGCGTGCCGCGCCGGACCCGCGGCAAGGCGCCGGTTCCGGGCCCGGCGGTCCGGGTCGCGGCGCCCGTCGCGCTCCTCGCCGACGTCGGAGTGTTCGTCGTCGTCGGCCAGCCGATCCCGCTGTGCTCGGCGGTCGTGCTCGTCGCCGCGCTCGTCGGACGCCGGTCCGCGGGAACATCGATGTCATAGGTCGCGTTTACCCTGGCACTATGGCTTTTGCAGCAGAACGACCCGTCATCGCGCACTCGGAGTTCCGGCCGGTCGGCGAGATCGAGCGGACCGATGCCCGCCTGCAGGTCGTCAGCGAGTACGAACCGGCCGGCGACCAGCCCGCCGCCATCGAAGACCTCACCCGCCGGATCAAGGCCGGGGAGAAGGACATCGTCCTCCTCGGCGCGACCGGCACCGGAAAGTCGGCGACCACGGCCTGGCTCATCGAACAGGTCCAGCGCCCGACGCTCGTGATGGCGCCGAACAAGACGCTCGCGGCGCAGCTCGCGAACGAACTGCGCGAGATGCTGCCCAACAACGCCGTCGAGTACTTCGTGTCGTACTACGACTACTACCAACCCGAGGCGTACATCGCGCAGACCGACACCTACATCGAGAAGGACTCGTCGATCAACGACGACGTCGAGCGCCTACGTCACTCGGCGACGTCGAGCCTGCTGTCGCGACGCGACGTGGTCGTCGTCGCCTCGGTGTCCTGCATCTACGGCCTCGGTACGCCGCAGTCCTATCTCGACCGGTCCGTCGAGATCGAGGTCGGGCAGGAGATCGATCGCGACGCCCTGCTGCGTCTGCTCGTCGACGTCCAGTACACGCGCAACGACATGTCGTTCACCCGCGGCAGCTTCCGGGTGCGCGGGGACACGGTCGAGATCATCCCGTCCTACGAGGAACTGGCTGTGCGCATCGAGTTCTTCGGCGACGAGGTCGAGTCGCTGTACTTCCTGCATCCGCTGACCGGTGACGTCGTGCGCCAGGTCGACTCGCTGCGCATCTTCCCGGCCACCCATTACGTCGCCGGGCCCGAGCGCATGGAGAAGGCGATGGCGAGCATCGAGCGCGAGCTCGAGGAGCGACTCGCCGAGCTGGAGGGCAAGGGCAAGCTGCTGGAGGCCCAGCGTCTGCGCATGCGCACCACCTATGACCTGGAGATGATGCGTCAGGTCGGGTTCTGCTCGGGCATCGAGAACTACTCGCGCCACATCGACGGGCGAGCCGCGGGGAGCGCGCCGGCCACGCTCATCGACTACTTCCCGGACGACTTCCTCCTCGTCATCGACGAGTCGCACGTGACGGTGCCCCAGATCGGCGGCATGTACGAGGGCGACATGTCGCGCAAGCGCAACCTCGTCGAGTACGGATTCCGGTTGCCTTCGGCGGTCGACAACCGACCGCTCACATGGGACGAGTTCGTCGACCGCATCGGACAGACCGTCTATCTGTCCGCGACTCCCGGGCCGTACGAACTGGGCCAGTCCAACGGCGAGTTCGTCGAACAGGTGATCCGTCCGACGGGACTCGTGGACCCGCAGGTCGTGGTGAAACCCACCAAGGGCCAGATCGACGATCTGGTCCATGAAATCCGTGAGCGAACCGATCGCGACGAGCGCGTCCTGGTGACCACCCTGACCAAGAAGATGGCCGAGGATCTCACCGATTACCTGCTCGAACTCGGTATCCGCGTCCGGTACCTGCACTCGGAGGTCGACACCCTGCGTCGTGTCGAACTGCTCCGCCAGCTGCGGTCCGGTGATTACGACGTTCTGGTCGGCATCAACCTGCTCCGCGAGGGTCTCGACCTGCCCGAGGTCTCGCTCGTCGCGATTCTCGACGCCGACAAGGAGGGCTTCCTGCGGAGCACCACGTCGCTCATCCAGACGATCGGTCGCGCGGCCCGCAACGTGTCCGGCGAGGTCCACATGTATGCGGACAAGATCACCGATTCGATGCGCAACGCCATCGACGAGACCGAGCGGCGTCGCGAGAAGCAGATCGCGTACAACAAGGCGAACGGCATCGATCCGAAGCCGCTGCGCAAGAAGATCGCCGACATCCTGGACCAGGTCTACAAGGAAGCCGAGGACGAGGCCGTGGCGGTCGGCGGTTCCGGACGCAACTCCAGCCGCGGACGCCGCGCACAGGGTGAGGTGTCGAAGGCCGGTAGTTCGGGGGTCATCGAGAAGCGTGACGTGTCGATGATGCCCCGCGCCGAGCTCGCCGACCTCGTGTCCCAACTCACCGACCAGATGATGAGTGCCGCTCGGGATCTGCAGTTCGAACTCGCCGGACGACTCCGCGACGAGATCGCCGACCTGAAAAAGGAGATGCGAGGGATGGACGCGGCCGGGATCAAGTGACGTCTGTTCGGGGTGGCAGCGTCGGGTTCACGATGTGCCGATCACCACGAACGGGGGACAGACGTGCCCGTGGCACACTAATGTCCCCGTGCAGGACCCCTGCATTGTGGGTATACGCGATGACGCCTCGCTGATGGGCAGCGAGGCGAATTCATGTCGAGAGGTTGGGATGAGCTCTTACGAAACCGTCGTCGTCGGAACGGACGGCTCCGAGTCGTCGATGAAGGCTGTGGAGCGTGCGGGTGCACTCGCGGGCGACGCTCAGTTGGTGATCGCGTGCGCGTACTTCCCGAACGAGCGCGGAGCCGGCGACGCCGCGGATGTCCTGAAAGACGAGGCGTACCAGGTCACCGGATCGACGCCGACCGAGGAGATCCTGCGAACCGCGAAGGAACGGGCCACCAAGGCCGGTGCGTCGAACGTGGTGCAGCGCCCGGTCAAGGGTGCTCCGGTCGACGCGCTCCTGCAGTTGGTGAGCGACGTCAAGGCCGATCTTCTCGTCGTGGGCAATCGCGGCCTGAATTCGATCGCCGGGCGGCTCCTCGGATCGGTCCCCGCCGATGTGGCCCGCAAGTCGGCGTGCGACGTGCTGATCGTCCACACCACCGGATAGTCGGCGAAGGGTTTCCCACCGGTGCGTTCGCACCGATGGGGTCCCGCTCAGATGTCCCCGTCTCCGCGGACGGCCGGAAATGCTCCGGCACGTCCGAGGAGTGCGGGGACATTCTTGTCGAGGGCCCGGCCCAGCCACGCGGCGGCGTCGATCAGCCCCTGCACGTCGACACCCGTGCTGACCTCGGACCGATCGAGTGCGTAGACGAGATCCTCGGACGCGATGTTGCCGGTCGCCGCGGGAGCGAACGGACACCCACCGAATCCGCCGACACTGGCGTCGATGGCGCCGGCCCCCGAATCGAGCGCGGTGAGAGCATTCGCGTAACCGGTGTTCCGCGTGTTGTGGAAATGCCAGCGCTGTGGAATACCGGGCGCACGCTCCGCCGTGCGGGCGGCGAGATCGCGGACCTGCGCCGGAACCCCGACGCCGATCGTGTCGGCGAGAGCGATCTCGTCCGGGGCGGCCTGATCGGTCAACCGCGCCACGATGTCGGAGATCCGGCGAGGGTCGACCTCGCCCGTGAACGGGCAGCCGAACGCGACCGCGATGGTCACCGTCGTCGCGAGGCCGGCCGCGCGCGCGTCGCGCACCACATCGACGGCCGCCGAAATGGTGTCCTCGACGCTGCAGCCCTGATTACGGTGGCTGAACGCCTCGGTGGCCACGACGACCGCGTTCACCTCGTCGACCGCGGAGGCGAGAGCGCGGTCGAGACCACGACGATTCAGGACGAGACCGATATAGGAGACACCGTCCACGCGGGGCACCCCGGCCATGACCTCCTCGGCGCCGGCCATCTGCGGTACGCGTTTGGGGTTCACGAAACTCACCGCCTCGATCCGGCGCACGCCGGCGTCGACGGCCCGGGCGATGAACTCGATCTTCTCCTCGACGGAGAGCAGGGTCTGCTCGTTCTGCAACCCGTCCCGCGGGCCCACCTCGATCAACTGCACGTCTGACACCAGTCCGATCTTGCCTTGTCCGGCGCTGCGACTCCATCGATCGAGGCCCGCTCGCTTCGCTCCCGGCGCCGGTGCCCATTCGGCCTGCTCGCTTCGCTCCCGGCGCCGGTGTTCATTCGGCCTGCTCGCTTCGCTCCCGGCGCCGGTGTTCATTCGGCCCGCTCGCTTCGCTCCCGGCGCCGAGCGAAGCCATGTCCGAGATGCCGTTCTGTCCCGGTGTCGGTCGAACGACCGAATCCTACGGTCCCGGAACCACGCCAGACGGTACGAAAGTGACCAGTGTGGCTCCATCGCACTCGGGTGATCCCATCTGTCACACAAGTTTTCGAAGTCGTCTGATCGTCGGGAACGGCCGATCGTGCGGGATGTATCACTTTCCAAAGCGGATGCGATGTACCGCGTATGATTTGTTGCTGTTCGACGATCGCTGCGGGGGGACGCGGGGGCGTCATCGTCGAGCGACCCAACCGCCGAAACCGACGTCGGACGACGCATGGATGACACTGTGTCCCACCGAGATGGGACTGGGGGAGACTGGCGCCCGGGGGCACCCCGCGCGCCTCGAGGGGCGGATCTACTGGATCTGACCGCGGCCCAACGCGCCATGTGGTTTGCCGAGAACCTGGTCGACGACCACTCGGTCACCGTCGCGCACTACCTCGACATCGTCGACGACGGACGCCCGTTCGATCGGGAGCTGTTCCGTCGGGGAGTGCTGGAGGCGGCACGCGACCTGCAGACGGCGTACACGCGCGTGGTCGAGGTCGACGGCACGCCTCGGCAGTACATCGACTTCTCCGTTCCGTTCGACGTGATCGACGTCGATCTGCGGACGCACCCGGATCCCGAATCGGCAGCCGCCGACTGGATGCGCGCCGACCATCAGCGGTCGGTGGACCTGCTGGCCGATCCGGTCGCCGTCGCGGCCTTCATCCGGATCGCCGACGACCGGACGTACTGGTACATGCGCGGTCACCACATCGCGTTCGATGGATACGGCGCACTGATGTGCCTGCACGAAGCGGTGGCGCGCTACAACGAGCACCGCGCGCCGAGTTCTGCGGCGGAGGTCGCTGCCACGGTCCCGCCGCGAACCGGACGCCGACCGGTCCGCCGCGCCAGCATCGCCGAGGTGGTCGCCGACGACGCCGCCTACCGGCAGAGCACGCGGTTCGAGAAAGACCGCGAATTCTGGCAGGAACGCGCCGCCGGGCTCCCCGAGCGGGTCAGCCTCGCGGCACACCCGGCCACCGCCGGCGTCCGCAACGAGACCGTCGTCTCCGCCGGGCTGCTCGGTCCCGAACTGGATGAGGCACTGCGTCGGTGCGCCCGGGACCTCGACGCCTCGGTTGCCGCCATCCTCACCGCCGCGTTCGCCGCGTTCCTCGCGCGCATGTCCGGCAGCGACGACATCGTCCTCAGTCTGCCGGTCACCGCACGGACGACGGCGCGCGTCCGGCACTCGGCCGGGATGGTCTCCAACATGTTGCCGCTGCGCGTGGACGGAATCTCCTCGGCGACGTGCGCCGACGTCGTCACGGCGGTCAGCGCGGAGATCACCGCGGGTCTGCGCCATCAGCGGTATCGATCCGAGGACATCAGGGCGGCAGCCGGTTTCGGTGATGCCCGCGGTACGTCGTTCGGACCATTGGTCAACCTGTTGCTGTTCGACAAGCCGATTGTCATCGACGGCGCCCGCGTGCGCTATCACATGCTGTCCGCCGGTCTGGTCGAAGACCTGGTGATGAACGTCTTCGCGGCCGGCCCGGAGGCCCCGCTGGAAGTGGGTCTGCACGCGAACCCCACGCTGTACGGGTCGGCGGAACTCGAGGCGCACCGCGATCGCCTGCTCAACGTGCTCACACAGTTCGTCGCGCACCCCAACCGGCCGGTCACCGACCTCGACCTGCTGATGGCCGGGGAGTCGGCAACCCTGGAAGACCTCGGTTCCGGCGGGCCGGCCGTCGGCGTGGTCGGTGAGCACGTGCTGGCCGCCTTCGATCGCCAGGTCGAGTCGACGCCGGATGCGCCCGCGGTGACGTTCGGCGACACCACCCTCACCTACCGCGACTTCGCGCGTGCCTGCGACACATTCGCGGACCGGTTCACGAGTCTGGGCGCCCGGCGCGGCGATCGCATCGTCGTGGCACTGGACCGCTCGATCGAGCAGGTGTGCGCCGTGTATGCCGCGATCGGGCTGGGTGCGGCCTACGTGCCGGTCGATCCGGCCGAACCGGACGAGCGGCGACAGGCGATCATCGCCGCGGTCGAACCCGCACTGGTCGTCGACGCACACTTCGTCGCCGGTCTCGACTCCCCGCGTCGAGGTCCGACGGCATGGCCGCATCGGGAGACCCGGGTTCCGACTGATCTGGCCGCCTACGTCATCTTCACTTCGGGATCGACCGGGACGCCCAAAGGTGTCGAGATCGGTCATCGGGCGATCGAGCAACGCCTCGGGTGGATGCAGCACGGTCACCCGATCGCCGCGGGGGACGGCGTGCTGTACAAGACGCCGGCGACCTTCGACGTGTCGGTCTGGGAGTTGCTGTGGCCGTTGCGCGTCGGGGCGCGGATGGTGATCGCGATGCCCGGCGGACACCGCGATCCCGCGTACCTACGCGACCTCATCGCGCGCTCCGGCGTCACCGTCCTGCATTTCGTACCGTCCATGCTCGATGCCTATCTCGACGTGGTGCTCGGACCGGACCCCGGTGGTTCGACGACTCAGTCCGTCGACGACTTCGGCGGAACCGACACGGTGGCGCACGAACGGCTCTCCCTACCCGATCACGTGCGATGGGTGTTCACGTCGGGCGAGGCGCTGCCGGCCCGGCTCGCCCGGCGCGTACGGTCGACCACCCGTGCCGGACTGGTGAATCTGTACGGGCCGACCGAGGCGGCGATCGACGTGACCGCCCAGCGGGTCACGACGGATGGTCCGGTCGTTCCGATCGGACACCCGGTACCGGGGACCGAGGTGCGGGTCCTCGACGGCCGACTACGTCCGGTTCCGGTCGGGGTCGCCGGCGAGTTGTATCTGGTGGGGCCGCAGCTGGCATCGTGCTACGTCGGTGCGCCGGGACTGACATCGGGCAGGTTCACGGCCGATCCGCGGGGGGACGTGGGTGCCCGGATGTACCGCACCGGGGATCTGGTCCGATGGACTGCCGACGGTGAACTGGAGTATCTGGGACGAACCGATCAGCAGATCAAGATCCGGGGTCAGCGCGTGGAACCCGGCGAGGTGGAGGCGGTGATCGCCGCGATCCCGGGCGTCGACGCGGTAGCGGTCGTCGCCCGCCGCGATCTCGGGCCCGCACCCGTTCTCGTCGCCTACCTCCGTGCTCGCCGGGATGGGTCCGTGCCCGACTCCCGCGCCGATCGTGATGCCGGTGACACCCGGCAACTGCTCGACGCCGACGCTGTGCGCGCGCACTGCCGACGGCGACTCCCCGGACACATGGTTCCGCCTGGGATCGTCTTCCTCGACGCGTTTCCCACCACCCGGTCGGGCAAGCTGGACACACGCGCGCTGCCGGTTCCCGTACTCGGCTCCGCCGCAACGAGTTTCCGGACGCCGCAGACCCCGGTCGAGCGGGCGATCGTGTCGCTGGTGGAGGAGGCGTTGGACCGTGAGGGGGTCAGCGTCTCGGACAATCTCTTCGCTTTGGGTGCGGATTCGTTGCTCGCCGCCCGGATGGTGGCCCGCGCACGTGTCGACCACGGGCTGGGGATCGCCCTGACCGACGTCTTCGACGCGGTCGACCTCGCCGATCTCGCGTCACGCGCCGTGGTCGTCCCGCAGTCCGACAGGTCCGCCCCGACCCGGTCGCAACCACCACGTCCGGCGCGAATCCCGCTGTCGCAGGCGCAGACCCGGTTGTGGTTCATCAACAGGATGTCGCCGGCCGAGTCGACCTATAACATGGCGGGCGCGCTGCGCCTGGCGCACGCGCTGGACGCCGATGCCATGCACCGGGCGGTCCGGGATGTCGTGGACCGGCACGAGATCCTGCGCACGGTGTTCCCGGTCGTCGACGGCGAACCCGAGCAGCGAATCCTGGACTCGCGCACGGCTGCCGATCTTCTTGCCGGCGGGACACACGTTGAGCTCGTCGCCGGGAGCGCAGCGAGCGGGACACATGTCACTGTCGCCGGGAGCGCAGCGAGCGGGACACATGTCACTGTCGCCGGGAGCGCAGCGAGCGGGACACATGTCACCGACGCCGGAGACGATGTGGACGTGGCGATCTCCGCCATCACCGACGTGGGCTTCGATCTGGCCGAGGAGATCCCATTCCGGTACCGCCTGGTGACCGGACATCCGGATGGCGACATCGTCGTGCTGGTCCTTCATCACATCGCGGCCGACGGGCACTCGCTCCGGCCGCTGCTGCGAGATCTGATGACCGCGTACGACAGTCGACGCGCGGGTGCGGAACCGGATCTCTCACCGTTGCCGATGCAGTACGCCGATGTCGCCGTCGAGCGCGCCGAGACGCTCGGAACGCCGGATGCGCCGTCGTCGGTTCTGGTCGAGGGCCTGGAGTTCTGGCGGGCGGAGTTGCGCGGCGCGCCGGATCTGCTGCAGTTGCCCACCGATCGGCCGCGTCCGCGGGTGATGTCGAGTAGCGGAGCGCATGTGGACACCGTGCTCGGGACGGGCCTGACCGCGGGGATCCGGCAGCTCGCGAGATCGTTGGCGGTCACCCCGTTCGCGGTGTTCCAGTCCGCCCTGGCGATCACCTTGGGTCGGCTGGCCGCCACCGACGACGTGAGTATCGGGACCGCGGTCGCCGGCCGCGACGATCCGGCGCTCGCCGACCTCGTCGGCATGTTCGTCAACACCGTCGTGCTGCGAACGACCCTGCAACCCGGGGACACCGTCGCCGACTTCGTCACCGCCGCGCATCGCCGCTGCGCGCGCGCGATGAGCCGCGCCGACGTCCCGTTCGAACGGGTCGTGGACGCTGTCGCGCCACAACGGTCGCCGTCGCACTCGCCGCTGTTCCAGGTCGCGCTGACGGTTCAACCCGATCAGTTGGCCGAGCTCGCCCGATGGGCCGGGTCCGCAGAGGTCCTCGATGCCCGGGTACCGTCCGCGAAGTACGACGTGACCGTGTCGGTCACCGACCGCACCGACCGTTACGACGTCGAATTCGCCTATGCAACCGATCTTTTCGACGACGCTACGGTGCGTGACATGGCGCGGCGGCTGGAGTTCGTCCTGGAGCAGATGGTGCACGAGTCGTCGCGGAGCATCGGTGCGATCGACCTGCTCCGCCCGGACGAGATGCGTACCCTGGCGGCGCCGGCCCGGGGATCGCGTCCCGAGCAGACCCTCGCAACCCTGCTGACGCGCGGTCTCGCGAGCGCCGACCCCGGCGCCCCTGCCCTGCTCGGGGAGAGCGCGGTCCGCTGGTCCGAGGTGACAACCACGACCAATCAGATCGCCCGCGTCCTGATCGAACGCGGCATCGGCCCAGGCGACGTCGTCGCGGTGAGCATCCCGCGCTCGCCCCGGTCGGTCCTGGCCGTACTGGGCGTGGCCATGAGCGGCGCCGCCTTCGTGATGATCGACTCCCGTCTGCCCGCCGCCCGCCGTTCGGCGATGCTCGCCGACAGCGGTGCGGTTCTGGTCATCACGGCGGATCCCGTCACCACGGACGGCGCCGGGTCCTCGGTGACCCGATCCACGGTCGCGGAGCTGGTTCTCGATGACCTCGAGGTGGATCTGGGCATCGCCGGACGGCCGACGCACCGGGTGGCCGACGCCGAGCGGGTACGGCCGATCGCCCTCGACGACGCGGCCTATCTCCAATTCACCTCCGGGTCCACCGGCCGGCCCAAGGCCGTCACGGTGACCAACGCCGGGTTCGCCGAACTGGTCGGCGAGCAGCAGCATCGCTTGGGCGCGGGCCCGGACTCGCGCATACTCCACGTCGCCGCACCGGGATTCGATGTTGCGGTCTGGGAGATCGTGTTCGCGGTGTGTTCGGGCGCCCAGCTGGCGATCAGCCCACCCGAGGTGTTCGCCGGTCCCGAGCTGGCGACCATCATCGCCCGTCACCGGGTCACCCACACGATCATGACGCCCACCGCGCTCGCCACTCTCGATCCTGCGGCGGTGCCCGAACTCTCGGTCGTGATGGTGGCGGGCGAGGCCTGCCCTCCGGAGTTGGTCGCGAGGTGGCACGCGGCGGGCCGCCCGCTGCTCAATCTCTACGGTCCCAGCGAGACCACGATCTGGGCCACCGCCTCCGCGCCCCTCCGGCCCGCGGAACCGGTCACTATCGGTGGGCCGATCGCCGGAGTCGGCGTCCGGGTCCTCGACGCCTGCCTGCGTCCGGTGCCGGACGGTGTCCTGGGTGAGCTGTACCTGTCGGGACGGGCACTCGGGCGCGGCTACCACGGTCGTCCCGGACTGACGGCGGGCCGGTTCGTCGCCGATCCGTTCGAGACCGGGGGGCGGATGTACCGCACCGGTGACCTCGTCACGCGCACACCGTCCGGCGACATCGTCTACCACGGGCGCAACGACTTCCAGATCAAGATCCGCGGCATGCGGGTCGAACCCGGCGAGGTCGACGGCGTGCTCGCAAGCCATCCCGATGTGGACATCGCGGTCACCGTCGGGACGTCGACACCGGCTGGGGACACGGTGCTGGTGTCGTATGTGACCGCCCCTGCCGACCGGGTCCCCGCACCCGAGCACATCCTCGACCACGCCGCCGCCCGTCTCCCGTCGCACCTCGTGCCGCACACCGTGGTGGTGCTCGACGAGTTGCCGATGACCCGGACCGGCAAGGTCGACCGCCGCGCCCTGCCCGCGGTGGAGATCTCGCCCGCACGTGAATATGTCGGCCCCCGCAGCCGGCTCGAGGGCGTCGTGGCCCAGATCTTCGCCGACGTGCTCGGTCTGCGGGAGGTCAGCGTGTGCGACGGGTTCTTCGAACTCGGCGGGAGCTCGCTGTCGGCGACCAAGGTCGCCTATCGCGTCGAACAGCACGTCGGACGCCGCGTGCCGATGTCGCTGCTCTTCGAGAACCCGACCGTCGCGGACTTCGTGGCGGCGGTGGCGACGGCCGACCGGGCGGTCTCGGGACGCATGCTGACGCCGCGCGAACGCACTCATCTCGTCGACCTCACTGGGGTGCAGCGCGGCCTGTGGTCGATCAACCAGACCGATCCGGCCTCGCCCGCCTACAACGTCGGCCTGACCCTGGAACTCGACGGCCGGCTCGACGTCCCGGCCCTCACGGGCGCGGTGGGTGACCTCGTCGCGCGGCACGAGTCGCTGCGCACCCGTTACCCGCTGCACGACGGCACACCGGTGCAACTCATCATCCCCGCTGCGGATGCGGTGCACGCGTTGCGGATTCCGCTCGTCGATCTCGCCGGTGACCGGCCCGACATGCCCGCCGAGGACCGGTTGGGCGCCGAGGTCGCGGCTGTCGTCGGAGCTGGTTTCGACCTGACCGGCCCCCCGGCGGTACGCGCGACGATCCTGCGCGTGAGCCCGGACCGGCACTTGCTGGTGTTCGTCGTCCACCACATCAACGCCGACGGTGGGTCGCTCGGCCCGCTGGCCCGCGACCTCGCCGAGTTCTACTCCGCCCGCATCTCGGGGCGAGCCGGATCGAGAAGTGCGGTGGGGCAGCGCGTGCAGTTCGCCGACTATGCGATCTGGCACGCCGAGCGCCTGCAGACCACGCGGCCCGACGGGGAGACGGAACGGCAGCGTCAACTGCGGTACTGGGGGCAGCGTCTGGATCGGGCGGGGGAGCCGGCGACGATCCCGACCGACCGGCCCCGGCCCGTGGAGCCCCGCCATGTGGGCGGAGTGGTCGATCTCGACATCCCGTCGTCGACCGCGACGATGCTCCGTCAGATGGCGCGGGTGGGCAACACGACGCAGTTCGCCGTCCTGCACGCGGCGCTCGCGGTCCTGATCGGGCGGTTGTCGGGAAGCGACGACATCGTCATCGGCACACCGTTCGCCGGTCGTGATGATCCCGCCCTGACCGACATGGTGGGGATGCTCGCGACCACGGTGCCCCTGCGTACGCGGCTTCGCCTCGACGAGCCGTTCGCGGAGCTCTTGCGACGGGTGCACACCGATGATTTCGCCGACCTGGGTCACACCGACGTGTCCTTCGACGAGATCGTCGATCATCTCGCCCGGACCGACCGTGCGTCGGTCCGCCGCGGACGCCGCAACCCGTTGTTCTCGGTGATGCTTTCGTACCAGAATCTCGAGTTCCCGGACATCGAACTCGACGGGCTCCATGTCCGGCCGCGTCTGCCCGAGTCCTTTCCCGCCAAGGTGGACCTCGAGGTCATGCTCTACCCGGGCGACCCCGACGGCGTCGACCGGAACGGCGCGCTGGGCGGGCAGATCGCCTTCGACACCGATCTCTTCGACCCCGGCACGGTGGCCCTGTTCGCCGAGAGGTTCCGAAATCTGTTGGCCGACATCGTGTCACGGCCGGATACTGCGATCGGGGATCTCGCCGTCTGGGCGGAGCAGAACGCGCCGCAAGCGGGCGGGAACGATGCCGTCCGGCCGCTGCACGAGCTGGTGTCGGAGGTCGCGGCCGTCGCGCCCGACACGGTCATCGGCGTCGCGGGGGCGCCACAGGTGACCTTCGCCGATCTCGAGGCAACCGCGGTCGCGATGTCGATGTCGATTCCCGACGAAGACCCGGCGGAGGCGTTGACGATCGCCGTGGCGACGCTCCTCGCCGACGCCGACCGGTCCATCGACGAGGTCTTCGGCAGCGTGCGAACCGCCGCCGATGCCGTCGTGCACGGCCACACGGGCGCCGGATCGGGCGCGGTTGAGCGAAATCGAGTGGAACCCGCGTGACGTCGGACACCTCGATTCCCCGCACCTCGACGGGGCATGCCCAGCCGTCGCTGCGCCGCCCGTCCGCGATTCGGCTGCTGGCGCTCGCCGCCGCCCATGCCGGCGACGACGAGGCGATGTCCGGGGCGGCCGGCCCGGTGACCTTCCGTGCTCTGCACCGCCGGGTCTCGGCCTCGGCGATCACCCTGGCGGAGCGGGGCGTCGCGCCCGACGCCGCCCTCCGCGCAACGGTGACGGCGCTGATGCCGCGCGCGGGGCTGAGCGGATCGCAACTCGCAACCGCCGCGGCCGGAATCGTCGATGAACTCGACCGGCGGATCACCGAGATCCTGGGCCTCGGTGACCGCGAGTCGCTGCCGGGGCTCTTTCGGATCGCCGCACGACGACGTGCCGACGCCGTCGCTCTCGCCGACCTCGACGGGGCGTCGCTCACCTACCGGGAACTCGACGAGCGCTCCGAACGGATGGCGCACGCCCTCGTCGATCGTGGTGCGGGTCCCGAAACACTCGTGGGGGTCGCGCTTCCGCGCTCGGTGGACCTCATCGTGGCGTTGCTCGCGGTTCTCAAGACCGGTGCCGCCTATCTACCCCTCGACCGGACACACCCGGTTGCGCGCCTGCGCGGGATCGTCGAGGACGCGTCGCCGGTCGCCGTCGTGGCCGACGCCCAGACGGTCGGGGCCTGGGCTGCGATGCCCGCGCCGCTGTGCACGCCGCAGGACCTGTTGACGCAATACGACATCGATGCCCGGTCGGTCTCGGCCCCACCGCTGCCGGAGCGGGTGACCGCGCAGTCGAGCGCCTACGTGATGTACACCTCCGGATCCACCGGACGCCCCAAAGGCGTTGTCGTCACCCACGACAACGTGGTGTCGCTGCTCGATGCGCTCGACGCCGTCGTGGAGAGTTCACCCGACGACGTGTGGTCGATGTTCCACTCCTACGCGTTCGACGTCTCGGTCGGCGAGATCTGGGCCGCACTGCGCGCCGGCGGTCGTCTCCTCGTGCTCGACCATGCGACGACCCGCGCCCCGGACGACGTGGTCGAGGCGTTCGACCGGCACGGGGTCACGATCGCCAACTTCACCCCGTCGTCGTTCTATCAGTTCGCGGCGGTCGTCCGCCCGCCCCTCGGCCGTCGATTGCCCGAGTCCGTTCGGCGCCTGCACTTCTCGGGCGAACTCCTCGACTACGAACATGTCCGGACATGGCAGACCGACCGGGCGGCCGACGGGTCGGCGACCCGTCCCGGCGCCGATGTCGCGGGCCCGCAACTGAACAACATGTACGGTCCCACCGAGACCACCGTCTACATGACCCGTCGGGAACTGACGCGCGCATTCGTCGACCGGGCAACCGCCTCCGACATCGGGACCCCGCTGCTCGGTTCGCGGGTGTACGTCCTCGACGGTCGGCTCGCCCCCGTGCCCGACGGCGTGCCCGGTGAATTGTACGTCGCGGGCGCCCAGGTCACCCGCGGGTTCCTGAACCGGCACGGTCAGACGTCCACGCGGTACGTCGCCGACCCGTTCGGACCGCCGGGCGGTCGGATGTACCGGACCGGCGACGTCGGGATGTCCCGCAACGGGTCCATCGAATTCGTGGGACGACGCGATGGCCAGGTGAAACTCCGCGGCTTCCGGATCGAGCTGGGAGAGGTCGAGTCGGCGATGTCGGCGCTCGACGGCGTCGACGCGGCGGGGGCGGACATCCGTACGCTCGGCGACACCGAGCATCTCGTCGGCTACCTCGTCGCCGCGGGCGGCGCCGCTTCGTCGGCCGTTGACGCAGTCGGGCTGTCGGACAGCGAGATCCGTACGCGCCTGGCGACCGCGGTGCCGGAGTACATGGTGCCCACCCGGTTCGTCCGGCTACCGCGACTGCCGCTCACCGTGAACGGCAAGCTCGATCGCGGCGCGCTGCCCGATCCGGGGTTCGGCGATGGCCCGGAGGTCGCCGAGCCGCCCGCCGGCGCGACCGAGGCGGCCCTGGCCGCACTGGTCGCCGAGATCTTGGGCGTGAGCGACGTCGGGGTCACCACGTCGTTGTTCGATCTCGGTGGCAACTCGCTCACCGCTACCCGGGTGGCCGCCCGGGCAGCCGAGCAATTCGGCACGACGGTCTCCGCGCGAGATGTGTTCGCAGATCCGACGGTCCGGGGTCTGGCAGCGGTCATCGACGGACGCGACCCCGGAGACCACGACGGACGCGGGGGAGCTGATCGCCGGGTGCCCCTGCGCCGAGTGGGCCGCGACGGGGTGCTCCCGTTGTCGCCCGCACAGCGTCGAATCTGGTTTCTGGAGACGCTGGATCCGGGCGGGGCCGGGTATCTCATCCCGGCCGTGCTCCGCCTCGATGCCGCATCGGGTTCTGGTCTGGAGGCGGCGGGTGACCGGTCCCCGGACCCTGCGGTCGTCGCCGCGGCTCTCGCGGATCTGCTTGCGCGACATGAGGTGCTGCGCACGCGATTCGTATCGGTGGACGGCGTTCCCGAGCAGGTCATCGCGCCCGCGGGAGACCCTCGACACGACGTCCGGGTGACACCCCCGATCGACATGCGCGGCGCCGACGAGGGCGACGTCACGGCCACCATCGCCGAGATCACCAGTCGTGGATTCGATCTCGAAGCCGGTGCGCCTGTTCGGGCCCGCCTGATCCGCGTCGCCGACGACGCCGTGATCCTGGTCCTGGTGGTGCACCACATCATCAGCGACGGTGGCTCGGTCGCGCCGATGGTCACCGACTTCGTCACCGCGTACGAGGCGCGCGCGGCCGGCCGCGAACCCAGCTGGGCGCCACTGCCGATCCAATACGTCGACTACTCGGTGTGGCAGCACCATCGGCTCGGGGACGCCGCCGACCCCACGTCTCTCGCAGCACGTCAGCTCGACCACTGGCGAACCCGTCTCGCCGGGGTGCCGGCACTCATCGAGTTGCCGGTGGACCGGCCGCGCACCCCGGTTCGGGACGACTCGGGTGCCGAGCTGTCGGCGACGTTCGACGCCGCCACCTGGAACGCTCTGGGAGACCTCGCCGGTCGGCACGGCGCGACGATGTTCATGGCCGTCCACGCCCTGCTCGCGGTCACTCTCGTCCGGTCCGGCGCCGACGAGGACGTCGTCATCGGGACCCCGGTCGCGGGTCGGGGCGAGCGCGATCTGGACCCATTGATCGGGATGTTCGTCAACACGCTGGCGCTGCGCAGCCGGGTGCGTCGAGCGGCCTCGTTCACCGATCTGCTGGACGACATCCGCGAGATCGATGTGACCGCACTCGATCACGCCGATCTACCGTTCGAGACCGTGGTCGACGAGGTCGTCGCGGTACGCGACACCGCGCATCCGCCGCTGGTCCAGGTCGCTCTGGCATTCCAGAACGCCGCACGGCCGACCGTCGAGTTGCCGGGGGTCGTCGTCTCCGAGATCGAGGCCCCGGTCACCACCGCGAAGGTCGACCTGCAGATCACGGTCCTCGACGAGCCGGGTCGCAGCCCGGCCGACGACACGCGCGTGATCGTCACCTATGCCACCGCCCTCTTCGATGCCGGCACGGTGGACGCGTTCGTCCGTCGGATGACCGCCATCGCGCGAGCGGTGGTGGACGAGCCGCACACGCCGGTCGGCGACCTGTCCACCGGAGACGATCACTCGGATGCGGTGATCGCGGCACCGGGTCTCGCGTCGGCGAGGTCGACGCTCGCCGACCTGCTGGACGCCGCGATCGCCGTGAACCCCGACGGCATCGCGGTCACCGAGAACGGGCAGCACCTGACGTACACCGAGCTCGACCTCCGTACGCGCCGGCTGGCCGACGTACTTCGTGCGCGCGGCGCCGCGCCGGACGCCGTGATCGCCCTCGCCACACCGAGATCTCTCGAAGGCACGGTCGGGTTCTGGGCGATCGCGCGCACGGGCGCGGCGGTGGCGCCCGTCGACCCCGGCCTGCCCGGGGAGCGCCTGCGCTACATGCTGGCCACCGTCGACGCGCGTCTGGGGGTCACCTCGTCCGAGGCCGTCGCCGGGCTGCGACCGGCGGCTGCGGCGGTGGACTGGGTCGTTGCCGAACAGCTCGGCGGTCCGGACGAGACCGGAGTCGCGTCCGCCCGACGTCCGCGCCCCGACGAGACGGCCTATGTCATCTTCACGTCCGGCTCGACCGGCCGGCCGAAAGGCGTCGCGGTCACCCACCGCGGGCTGGCCGATCTGGTCGCCGATGCCCGTGCGAGATTCGGACTCACGCCGGCGGCGCGCGTACTCCGCTTCGCGGCACCGGGTTTCGACGCCGCGGTGTTCGAGACACTGGTCGCGGTGGCGGCCGCGTCGACCATGGTCGTGGTGCCCGGCGGGGTCACGGGCGGCGCCGAACTCGCGGCGATCCTGCGGCGGGAGCGCATCACCCACGCGACGATCACCCCGACCGCCCTCGCCACGGTGTCCGAGGCGGTCACCGAATCGGGCGCGGCGACCGGCACCGGGTTCCCCGATCTCGAGGTCATCTCCGTCGCCGGTGACGTCTGTTCGCCGGAACTGGTCCGGGCATGGTCCGCCGGTCGCTCGATGCGCAATCTCTACGGTCCCACCGAGACCACCATCTGGGCGACATCGTCGGCACCGATGCGGCCCGACTCCGCGGTCACCATCGGCGGTCCGATCGCCGGTGTCACCGCCGCAGTTCTCGATTCCCGCCTGCATCCCGTTCCCGCCGGCGTGGCCGGTGAACTGTATCTGGCGGGTTCCGCCCTCGCCGCCGGCTACGTCGGCCAGACCGCGCTGACCGCCGAGCGCTTCGTCGCGGCACCGTTCGGCGCGCCGGGCGAGCGGATGTACCGGACCGGTGATCTCGTACGATGGCGCCGACGGAGCGGCCGCTGGACGTTGGACTTCCTGGGCCGCAGCGACTTCCAGGTCAAGATACGGGGTTTCCGGATCGAACTCGGTGAGATCGACGCGGTTCTCGGCGAGCACCCCGGGGTGGACTTCTCGACGACCGCCGGAATCGAACACCCGACCTCGGGTGAGACGGTCCTCGTGTCCTGGGTCCATGGTGTCGCCGGCGCTGCGCCCGACACCGCAGACGTCGCGACCCACGCGGCTCGACGGCTCCCCGCCCACATGGTGCCCACCGTGATCGTGCCGATCGACGACATCCCGCTGACGGCCACCGGAAAGCTCGACAGCAGGGCGTTGCCCACACCGCGTTTCGGTGAACACGTCCACGTCCGTCCGTCGACGGCAACCGAGCAGGCGGTCGCCGCGGTCTACGCCGAGGTCCTCGGACTCGATGCCGCGGAGGAGGTGTCGGCCGAGGCGTCGTTCTTCGATCTCGGCGGCACCTCGCTGTCGGCGACCCGGGTGGTGGCCCGCCTGGATGGCTCGCTCGGCGTGGAGATCGGAGTCCGCGCGCTGTTCGAGACGCCGACGGTCCGGGCGCTGGCCGCCGCCGTCGATGCGGGGCAACACGGTCGCGGTGCCGATCTGCCCGCGCTCGAGGCGATCCGCCGGCCGGACCCGGCGCCCCTCTCGTACGCCCAGCGCCGGATGTGGTTCCTCAACCAGTTCGATCCGCACTCCGCCGCCTACGTGATCCCCATCGTGGTCCGTCTGCGCGGCGACCTCGACGTGTCCGCGATGCGGGCGGCGATCCTCGACGTCGTCGACCGCCACGAGGTGCTGCGCACGATCTACCCGACGACGACGCCCGACGGCGACACCGGCGCGGAATCCATCGCGGCCGGGTCCGCGTCGGCCGAAACGGGCGCTCGCGCCGTCGGTGTCGAACCCGTGACGCATGCGCCCGACGACTGGGCCGGGCGCATCACGATCGGGCACACCGTGGTCCCGCCGCGGGCCGCCGCATCATCCGACGAGGTCGTCGACCAGGAGATCCAGGAACTCGTCACGACCACGTTCGACGTGACGACGGACCTACCGGTGCGGGTGCGCGTCATCACCGCGTCGGCGGATCACCACGTACTCGTCATCGCGCTGCACCACATCGCCGCCGACGGTGAGTCGGCACCGGTGCTGGCGGCCGAGATCGCGCGGGCGTACGCGGCCAGGCGGTCGGGCCGCGCGCCGGCCTGGCCGGCCCTGCGCTTCCAGTACGCGGATTACGCGGTGTGGCAACGACATCGGCTCGGTGACCCCGCGGACGCCGACTCCCTGATCGCGCGCCAGTTGCGGTTTTGGGTCGAGCGGTTGACCGGTCTGCCCGACATCCTCCCGCTGCCGATCGATCGCCCGCGCCCCGCCGAAACCGACGGACGCGCGGCCACGGTGCGGTGGTCGCTGCCCGCGGCCGTCGTGTCGCGACTGCGCCGACGCGCCGCCGCCCGCCGTGCCACCCTGTTCATGGTCGCGCACACGGCCACCGCTGCAGTCCTCGCGCGCCTGACGTCGACGAACCGGATCGCCGTGGCCACGCCCGTCGCAGGACGAGGCCGACGCGAGATCGACCAGCTGATCGGCATGTTCGTCAACACCGTCATCCTGTCGGTCGACGTCGAGCCGCACCTCACCGTCGGCGCGTTGCTCGAGCAGGTCAAGAACGCCGACCTCGCGGCGTTCGACAACGCCGACGTGCCGTTCGAGCGGGTGATCGACGCGGTGAACCCGCAGCGCATCGAGAACGTGGAGCCGCTCGCCCAGGTGCTGCTCGTCCACTCCACGAGCGGCAGACCCGCGCTCGGCACACTGGCCGGTCTCGACACCGAGTTCGTCGAGATCGAGGACACCGCCGCGAAATTCGACCTCACCATCGGTTTCCGCGAGACCGCCGACGGTGGGCTGACCGGCTCGATCGCCTATGCCACTGCGCTGTTCGACCCGGCGACCGCGGAGATGATCTCCGCGGCGTTGTCCGCGGCACTCAGCTCGATCGCCGCCGACGCCGACCTACCGGTCGCCGATCTCCCCATCCTCACCGCAGCCGAAGCTGATGCGCAACAACAGCTCTCGGTCGGACCCGCGGTCGTCCTGCCCGACCTCACGATCCCGGCGGCGATCGCGGCCGCCGACCATCTGCGAGCGTCGGAGGCGGTTGCGGTGCGTTTCGGGGGCCGCACTCTCACCCACGGCGAGTTCGCCGCGCGGGTGGCCACCCTCGCGCGGGAACTCATCGCGCTGGGGATCGGCCCGGAGGACTGCGTCGCGGTGTGCATGCCGCGGTCGATCGAACTGGTCATCGCGGTCCACGCGGTACTCGCCGCCGGCGGTCAGTACATGCCGGTGGCACCCGACGCTCCCTCCGACCGCGTTCGCCACATGGTCGACACCGCGCACGCGAGGATCGCGCTGATCTGCGACGACCGGGCGCCCGCGGCGCACGTTGTCCCCCGCGCGATCGTGGTCGACGCCGCGAGCCCGGTCGACCTCGACACCGTCCCGGTCGGCGACGACGAACGTCTGTCGGTACTGCGTCCCGACCACGCGGCGTACACCATCTTCACGTCGGGGTCCACCGGCCGACCCAAGGGCGTCACGGTGTCCCATCGCGCCGTACTCAACCGATTGCGATGGGGAGTCGACGAATTCGGGATCGGACCGCACGACTCGATCCTCCTGAAGACGCCCTTCACATTCGACGTGTCGGTGCCCGAACTGCTGACCCCGGCGCTGACCGGCGCCCGGTTGGTCATCGCGCCCGACGACGCCCATCTCGACCCGCATTCGATGGCTCGGCTGATCGACGCCGAGCAGATCACCACGGTGCACTTCGTCCCGTCACTGCTCGCCGTCTTCATCGATGAAATCCGGCCCGCTCGCTCCGCTCCCGGCGCCGGTGACATTCGCGACGATGCGAGTTCGCCGCTGCCGAGCCTGCGACACCTCTACTGCTCCGGCGAGGCCCTGCCACCGGGGACGCTGCGGGCGACGCGCGCCGCACTCCCACACGTACGCGTCTCCAACCTGTTCGGTCCCACCGAAGCCGCCGTCGAGGTCGCCGTCGCGACTCCAGACCCCGGCGCCGACGTGGTGCCCATCGGGCGGCCGGTGTGGAACACCCAGACGTTCGTCTTCGACGCACGGTTACGTCCCGTGCCGGCGGGCGTCACCGGCGAGTTGTATCTGGGAGGCGTCCAGCTCGCCCGCGGATATGCGGCGCGGCCGGACCTCACCGCCGAACGCTTCGTCGCCGATCCCGCAGGCGGCGGCCGACGCCTGTACCGCACCGGCGACCTCGTCCGGCGTAACCGTGCGGGCGACCTGGAGTATCTGGGACGCAGGGACTTCCAGGTCAAACTCCGCGGACAGCGGATCGAACTCGGTGAGATCGAGGCGGTCCTGTCCGGCATCGACGGCGTACGCCAGGCCGTGGTCACCGTCGCGAGCGCCCCGGGCGGTTCGGACCACCTGGTGGGATATCTCATCGGACCCGGCGGCGGTGGACCGGACGGGGACGGGTTCATCGCACGCGCGCGGGAGGCGGTGACCTCGTCGTTGCCGGTGTACATGCGGCCGACACTGTGGGTGCCGCTGACCGAAGCGCCGCTCGGCAGCACCGGCAAACTGGACCGGAAATCGCTGCCGGCGCCGCGCTTCGACCCGTTGTCGGAAGCCGTCCACGCCGACGCCGCACCCGCCGACGACGCGGAACGGACCGTCGCCGCAATCGTTGCATCACTCCTCGGGGTCGAGGACGTCCCGGTGACCCGGTCGTTCTTCGAACTCGGCGGGGACTCCATCGCATCCATCCGCCTCACGTCGATGCTGCGCGCCGCGGGGCTCCATCTGACCCCGCGCGATGTGTTCGCGGCGTCGACCATCCGTGAGCTGGCCCGTCGTGCACAGACGGAGGCGATCCGGGGACTCGACGAAATGCCGGGCGGGGCAATCGGTCCGGTCGGGATGACCCCGGGCCTGGCGTGGATGCTCGACCTCGCCGACGACCCGGACGACCTCGCGGACTTCTCGCAGAGCACGGTGCTCGCGCTGCCGGTCGAGGCGGACGAGGCCGCCGTCCGCGCGGTGGTGACCGCGGTCGTCGCGGCCCATCCGATGCTGACCGCATCGCTGCGGACCGACTCCGTCGGGGGTCCGGTCGTCGTGGCGGGCGACGGCGACCCGGGTGACATCACGGTCGAGATCCTCGACCGCTCGGACATCTCGACATCGAACCGGGCATCGACGCCGGCGCGCTCCGTCGACAGCGCCATCCGGGCAGCCCACGCGCGCGCCCTCGCGACCTTGTCGCCGGCCCACGGACGACTGGTCGCGGCGATCGGCGTCCGCTTCGCCGACGGCACCGGGCGACTCGTCGTCGCCGCCCATCATCTCGGCGTCGACGCCGTGTCGTGGCCGACCATCGTGGCCGGTCTGGGACGCGCGTGGTGGCAGTACCGCAACGGGGAGACGCCGGGCCTCGCGGCCTCGGGTACCTCGTTCCGGCGCTGGTCGGGTGTGCTGGCCGGACTCGCCGACCGCGCAGAGGAGATCGAGTGGTGGTCGCGCCAGCTGCCGCCGACCCCGACGGCGTGGAAGATCGACCGGGCCCGGGACCGTCTCGCGACCACGATCTCGGTGTCCCGCACCGTCGGCGCCGGTCTGGCCGAGCGGGTCCTGGGCACGGTCACCGAGATGTTCGGTGCGCGCCCGGACACCGTGGTGGCCGCGGCCGTGGCATTCGCGCTGCGAGATCCGGTCACGGCGTCCGGTCCGGTGTCGATGGTGATCGAGAACCACGGCCGCGAAGAGGGCATCGCACCCGGCGCCGACCTGGCCGAGACGGTCGGGTGGTTCACCTCGTTCGTACCCGTGAGCGTCGACGTCCCGGGGCCGGTGGAGGCGACCAGCACAGCCGCTCGGGGTGAGACCGTCGCGGACGTCACCCCCGGTCATCGTCTGGCGACGATGGTCAAGGCGCTCAAAGACACTCAGTCCCGAATGCCGGACAACGGCATCGCGTTCGGGCCCCTGCGATGGTTGCGTCCCGGCTCGCCGCTGCGACACCGGCCCCTCCCGCCGATCACGGTCAATTACCTGGGTCTGCTCGGGGGCGGAGACATCGACGACACCGATTCGACGGCAACGGATTTCGTGCCGATCGGGGACGCGCCGCCGCTTCCGCCGTCGGTTCGGGGAGACATGATCGCATTGGCGGCGCTGACCGTGACGGCCGCCTCGGTGGCGACCGCGGGGGGTCGGGAGTTGCGAGTGGACCTCACCGCACCCGAGGGGTTGTTCGACGAGTCCGCGCTGGGCGGGATCGCCGATCGCTGGGAATCTGCACTGTCCTCGCTCGCCGCGTATGTGGATGCCGTGGGCGACCCGGGTCCGAGCGAGACCGACGTGATCGGCGGGCTCGACCAGACGGACATCGACCACGTGCTCGCCACCCGGACACGCGCAGCACGGACGCGCGGCCGCTACGCGATCTGGCCGCCGACGCCGCTCCAACAGGGGCTCTTCTACGAGGCCCAGCGGCTGGTCGGCGTCGATCCCTATGTGACCCAGTCGGTCATCGAGTTCGACGGAGCTCACCCCGCCGACATGATCCTGCCGGCAGTCCGCGAACTACTGACCAGGCAACGGGTACTGCGCTCGGGGTTCACCCGCACACCGTCGGGTCGGCTGGTCGTGGTGGTACCCCCGGCCGATCATCCCGCGGTGACCGAACCCGACTTCCGCGGCGTGGACCTCACCGGTCTGAGCATGGCCGACGCGGCCTCGCGGATCGTGCAGATCGCCGACGAGGACCTACGACGCCCGTTTGTCCTGGACGACCCGCCGCTCATCCGGTTCTCCGCGGTGTCCCACGACACGGTGACGGGCCCGGCGCACACACTGGTCATCACCGCACACCACATCATCCTGGACGGATGGTCGGGGCCGATTCTCGTCGCCGACCTCCTCGCGGCCCACCTCGGCCGCCCGGCGATCACGCCGGCACGTGACTTCGAGTCCTACCTCGACTGGCTCGACCGACGCGACGCCGAGACCGCGATCACCGCCTGGCGCGAGCATCTCGCCGACATCGTTCCGACGCTGGTCCGTCCACAGGTGCACCCCGGTGCCGACCGCGAGCCCCGGCGGCACGAGGTGACGGCGCGGGTGTCCGCGACCACCCGGGCCGCCCTCGAACGGACGGTGCGGACGCTGGGCACGACGACGAGCACAGTGCTGAATGCGGCATGGTCGATCGTATTGTCCCGCTTCACCGGCGAGCAACGAGTCGTCTTCGGTGAGACGGTGTCGGGGCGGCCGGCCGACCTCGACGGTGCCGACGGCATGATCGGCCTGTTCATCAACACCGTGCCGGTCGTTGCCGACGTCGCACCGGGTCGATCGCTGGCCGCTCTCATCGGTGAACTGCACCACGCCCGCGCCCGCATGCTCGACCACCAGTTCATCGGACTCGGCGACATCACCGCGGCGACCGGGCATCCGCGCCTGTTCGACACCCTCGTGGTCTTCGAGTCGTATCCGGTCGACGCGGACACGGTCGTGGCAGGGTCGCGGACCTCGGGCCTCGAGATCCGCGACGTGAGCACGTCCGACGCCACGCACTATCCGCTCGCGCTCATCGCCGCACCGGAGGGCGACGACCTCTGCCTCACGGTCAAGACGGATCTGTCCGTCGTCGGCGAGGGTGTCGCCGAGACGGTCGCCGCCATGCTGACCGACCTGCTCGACGCGGTGATCGACGACCCGTCCCTGCCGGTGGCCGCGCTCGACCCGATGCCGACTGCCGTGCGCCCGACGGTCGAGGGTTGGTCGCGTGGTGTGGAGGTGGGGTTGGGGTGGTCGGGTCGTTCGGTGGGGTCGGTGGTTGCTGAGCGGGTGGGGTTGTCGGTGGGTTCGGTGGCGGTGCGGGTGGGTGGTCGGGTGGTGTCGTATGGGGAGTTCGGTGGGTTGGTGGGGGGTGTTGCGCGGGAGTTGTCGGGGTTGGGTGTGGGTGTGGATTCGGCTGTGGGTGTGGTGATGTCGCGGTCGTTGGAGTTGTTGGTGGCGGTGCATGCGGTGGTGGCTGTGGGTGGTCGGTATGTGCCGGTGGAGGTGGATGCGCCTGCGGAGCGGGTGGGGTTCATGTTGTCGACGGCGGGTGTGGGTGTGGTGTTGGTGCGGGCGGGGGATGTGGGTGGGGGGAGTGTTGTTGCGGGGGATGTGGGTGGGGGGAGTGTTGTTGCGGGGGTTGAGGGGGTTGTGGGTGTTGGGGGTGTGCGGCGTGTGGTGGTGGATTGTGGTGAGGGGGTGGGTGTTTCGGTTGATGGTGTGGTGGTTGGTGAGGGGTTGGGTGTGGGTTTGTTGGGTGAGGTTGTGTCGGGTGTGGGGGAGGTGCCGGGTGGTGCGGGTGTGTACACGTTGTTCACGTCTGGGTCGACGGGTCGGCCGAAGGGTGTGACGGTGTCGCAGGCTGCGGTGGTGAATCGGTTGGGGTGGATGCAGTCGTTGTTCGGGTTGGAGCGGCGGGATGTGGTGTTGTGGAAGACGCCGGTGTCGTTTGATGTTTCGGTGTGGGAGTTGTTCTGGCCGTTGATGGTTGGTGCTTCGGTGGTGGTGGCGGAGCCGGGTGGTCATCGGGATCCGTGGTATGTGGCGTCGGTGGTGGAGCGGTTCGGGGTGTCGGTGTGTCATTTTGTGCCGTCGATGTTGTCGGTGTTTGTGGATGCTCTCGGGGAGTCGGTGCCGCAGGAGTCGGTGCTGCGGGGTTCGGGCGGGTTGGGTTCGGGGTTGGGGTCGTTGCGTCAGGTGTTTTGTTCGGGTGAGGCGTTGGGTGTGGGTGCGGTGGAGGGGTTGCGGGGGTTGGTGCCGGGGGTGCGGGTGGTGAATTTGTATGGGCCGACTGAGGCGGCGGTGGATGTGACGTCGTATGTGGTGTCGGGTGGTGAGGTGGTGGTGCCGATTGGTCGGGCGGTGCCGAATGTGTCGGTGTGGGTGTTGGATTCGCGGTTGCGTCCGGTGCCGGTGGGTGTGGTGGGTGAGTTGTATCTGGGTGGTGTGCAGGTGGCGCGGGGGTATGCGTCGCGGGCGGGGTTGACTGCGGAGCGGTTTGTGGCGGATCCGTTTGGTGGGGTGGGTGTGCGGTTGTATCGGACGGGTGATCGGGTGCGGTGGAGTGGTGTGGGTGAGTTGGAGTATGTGGGTCGTGTTGATTTTCAGGTGAAGTTGCGGGGGCAGCGGATCGAGTTGGGGGAGATCGAAACCGTCCTCGCGAGCGCCGACGACGTGGTCTCGGCAGTCGCTCTGGTGCACGACGACCGGTTGGTCGCGTACGTCACCGGACCCGACGAGTCGGCGGTGTCGCGGCTACGAGACCATGCCGCCCGCAGGCTCGCGTCGTACATGGTTCCCGACACCGTCATGGTGCTCGACGCGTTGCCGCTGAACACCGCGGGCAAGGTCGACCGAAAAGCCCTGCCCGCGCCGGATCTCTTCTCCACTCGACGGGTGGAACCGGACACCGACACCGAACACGCGATCGCCGGCATGGTCGCCGAGGTGCTCGGTCGTGGTGGGGACGCCACGGCGATCTCGGTGACCGACAGCTTCTTCGAGATCGGCGGGCATTCACTGTCGGCCACTCGGGTGGCGGCGCGGGTCGCCCACGCGTTCGGTGTGCCGTTCGGCGTTCGTGAACTCTTCGATGCACCGAGCGTGCGCGCGATGGCCGCTCTCGTCGACGCGACCCGTCGCACCGACAGCGGTTCACCCACCGAGACAGCAGACCTCGGTTCGATCCCGCGTCCTGCCCGCCTCCCGTTGTCACCGGCGCAGCAACGCATGTGGTTCATCAACCAGTTCGATCCGGGGTCATCGGCCTACAACATCCCGTTCGCCCTACGGGTGCGTGGTCGTCTCGACGTCGTCGCCTTGCGCGCGGCACTCGCCGATGTGATCGACCGGCACGAGGTGCTGAGGACGCGCTACCCACAGGGCCCGGATGGCCGGCCGTGGCAGGACATCGCAGCGGCTGACGACGTCACCGTCGATCAGTGGTGGCGGACCGCCGGGGTGGAGACGCTGTCCGCGGAACCGTTCGACGTCACCCGCGACCTCCCGATCCGTGCGGGCATCCTCCGAGCCAACGACCGCGGTGCCGACGACCGCGGTGCCGACGACCGCGGTGCCGACGACCGCGGTGCCGACGACCGCGGTGCCGACGACCGCGGTGCCGACGACCGCGGGGCACACGACCACGTGCTGGTCGTCGTGCTGCACCACATCGCCGCCGACGGCGAGTCACTGGCGCCCCTGGTCGACGATCTCCTGCACGCGTACCGGTCCCGCGTCGAGGGTCGCGCGCCTGTCCGTCCTCCGCTGCCGGTGCACTACGCGGACGTCGCGCTCTGGCAGGAGCGCGCCCTGGGCTCGATCGACGATCCGGACTCCGAACTCGGCAGGCAGTCGCGCTGGTGGCGCGATCACCTCGCCGGCCTGCCCGAGGTCCTCGAGTTGCCCACCGACCGACCCCGGCCGCCGGTGGCGTCCCTCCGCGGGGCGGTGGTGGACCTCGACCTGCCCGAGGATCTCGCACCCCGCATCGAGTCGTTCGCCCGCGCCCACGGCGTGACCGTGTTCATGGTCTTGCACGCGTCGGTCGCGGTGGTCCTGTCCCGGTTGTCGGGGACGTCGGACATCGCGGTCGGTTCACCGGTGGCCGGCCGTGGGCGTGCCGAACTCGACGACCTGATCGGCATGTTCGTCAACACTCTGGTCCTACGCACGGAGGTCGACGCCTCGGCCACCTTCGAGGAACTGATCCGGTTGGTGCGCGACACCGACCTCGATGCGTTCGCCGCTGCCGACGTGCCCTACGAGTACCTCGTCGATGCCCTCGCCCCGGCGCGCAGCGAGGCGTTCGCGCCGCTGACCCAGGTGCTGTTGACCCTCGAACAGACCTCCGTGGGGGAGTTGTCCGCGCCGGGGCTGACGATCACGCCCGTCGAGGCCGGTGCGCCCGCTGCCCGGTTCGACCTCATGATCGGGATGTCCGCCGATCGGGACGACGCCGGTGCCCTCGCCGGGCTGGCCGGCCGGATCGTGTACGCCACCGACCTCTTCGACGAACCCACGGTGCGACGCATCGGTGCGCGGATCGTCGACGTCCTCGACGCGGGCCTCGCCGATCCCGACGTGATCGTCGGCGACATCGACCTCGTCGATGCCACCGAGCGCGCCGCCATCGAGGGTTGGTCGCGTGGTGTGGAGGTGGGGTTGGGGTGGTCGGGTCGTTCGGTGGGGTCGGTGGTTGCTGAGCGGGTGGGGTTGTCGGTGGGTTCGGTGGCGGTGCGGGTGGGTGGTCGGGTGGTGTCGTATGGGGAGTTCGGTGGGTTGGTGGGGGGTGTTGCGCGGGAGTTGTCGGGGTTGGGTGTGGGTGTGGATTCGGCTGTGGGTGTGGTGATGTCGCGGTCGTTGGAGTTGTTGGTGGCGGTGCATGCGGTGGTGGCTGTGGGTGGTCGGTATGTGCCGGTGGAGGTGGATGCGCCTGCGGAGCGGGTGGGGTTCATGTTGTCGACGGCGGGTGTGGGTGTGGTGTTGGTACGGGCGGGGGATGTGGGTGGGGGGAGTGTTGTTGCGGGGGTTGTGGGTGTTGGGGGTGTGCGGCGTGTGGTGGTGGATTGTGGTGAGGGGGTGGGTGTTTCGGTTGATGGTGTGGTGGTTGGTGAGGGGTTGGGTGTGGGATTGTTGGGTGAGGTGGTGTCGGGTGTGGGGGAGGTGCCGGGTGGTGCGGGTGTGTACACGTTGTTCACGTCTGGGTCGACGGGTCGGCCGAAGGGTGTGACGGTGTCGCAGGCTGCGGTGGTGAATCGGTTGGGGTGGATGCAGTCGTTGTTCGGGTTGGAGCGGCGGGATGTGGTGTTGTGGAAGACGCCGGTGTCGTTTGATGTGTCGGTGTGGGAGTTGTTCTGGCCGTTGATGGTTGGTGCTTCGGTGGTGGTGGCGGAGCCGGGTGGTCATCGGGATCCGTGGTATGTGGCGTCGGTGGTGGAGCGGTTCGGGGTGTCGGTGTGTCATTTTGTGCCGTCGATGTTGTCGGTGTTTGTGGATGCTCTCGGGGAGTCGGTGCCGCAGGAGTCGGTGCTGCGGGGTTCGGGCCGGGTGAGTTCGGGCGGGTTGGGTTCGGGGTTGGGGTCGTTGCGTCAGGTGTTTTGTTCGGGTGAGGCGTTGGGTGTGGGTGCGGTGGAGGGGTTGCGGGGGTTGGTGCCGGGGGTGCGGGTGGTGAATTTGTATGGGCCGACGGAGGCGGCGGTGGATGTGACGTCGTATGTGGTGTCGGGTGGTGAGGTGGTGGTGCCGATTGGTCGGGCGGTGCCGAATGTGTCGGTGTGGGTGTTGGATTCGCGGTTGCGTCCGGTGCCGGTGGGTGTGGTGGGTGAGTTGTATCTGGGTGGTGTGCAGGTGGCGCGGGGGTATGCGTCGCGGGCGGGGTTGACTGCGGAGCGGTTTGTGGCGGATCCGTTTGGTGGGGTGGGTGTGCGGTTGTATCGGACGGGTGATCGGGTGCGGTGGAGTGGTGTGGGTGAGTTGGAGTATGTGGGTCGTGTTGATTTTCAGGTGAAGTTGCGGGGGCAGCGGATCGAGTTGGGGGAGATCGAAACCGTCCTCGGCACCACGCCGGGTGTCGCCCAGGTGGTGGTCTCGGTCATGGAACTCGCTGCGGGAGAACAACTCGTGGCTCACGTCACCGGAGCGGATGTCGACGTCGAGCATCTGCGCGCGACGGCTGAGCAACTACCCGCGTACATGCGGCCCACGTCCTGGGTCGTCCTGGACGCGTTGCCGTTGAACACCGCGGGCAAGGTGGACCGAAAAGACCTCCCCGCACCGGATTTCGTCGCGGCCGAACGCGTGCTCCCCGAGACCGACGCCGAAGTCGCGATCACCGGTGTCTTCGCCGACGTGCTCGGGCTGTCTGCCGCGGACTCGGTGTCGGTGACCGACAGCTTCTTCGATCTCGGCGGCAACTCACTGGCCGCGACCCGACTCGCGGCCCGTGTCTCCCGGATGCTCGGGGTCCCGGTACGGGTGCGAGACGTCTTCGACGCCCCGACGGTCCGTGATCTCGCGCGTCGAGTCCAGGCGGCAGACATCGCCGGGGCCGGAACAGTAGTCCCGGATCGGTCGACTGCACCGGCCCGTCCGTCGGTCTTGCCTCTCTCGAGCGCCCAGCGCCGCATGTGGTTCATCAACCAGTACGAGCCGGCGGTTGCGTCGTACATCATCCCGTTCGCCTTCCGACTCCGCGGCACGGTCGAGGTCGAACATCTCCGTCGAGCGCTCGCGGACGTGGTCGCGCGTCACGAGGTTCTCCGGACCACCTACCCGGTGTCCCGCGACGGACGCCCCGAGCAACGAATCCACGACGTCGATCCGGAGAATCCCGTATTCGACTGGGCGGTGGCAGATTCCGAGTCCGAAGCGCTGGCCGTCGCCGCCGAGCCATACGACCTGACCCGTGACCTGCCCGTGCGCGCCCGCGTATACGTCGATCCCGGTACAAGTGCACTGCTGGCCGTCAGCATCCATCACATCGCTGCCGACGGCGAGTCGGGCCGGGCGCTGTCGCGCGATCTGCTCACCGCGTACTCGGCACGACGCGACGGTCGGAGCCCGGACTGGCCGCCGCTCCCGATCCAGTACGCCGATCACGTCCTGCAGGTCGCCGGACGAGCGGACGAGCAGGACGAGCACCGGCAGTGGTGGGCCCGCCGGCTCGACGGCGCCCCGGTCCTCATGGATCTGCCCACCACCCATCCACGCCCGGCCACGCCGACCATGCGCGGCGCGACCGTCGAGTTCGTCATCCCGGGACGTGTCGCGCAGGGGATCGGCATCCTCGCCCGCGCCGGCGACGCCACCGCATTCATGGTGCTGCACGCCGCACTCGCCGCGGTGCTGGGTCGGCTGTCGGGCAGCCGCGACGTCGTCATCGGGACCGCCGCCGCGGGCCGCGACGGCGACACCGACGACTTGATCGGCATGTTCGTCAACACGGTCGCGCTGCGGACCCCGATCGTCCCCGCACAGCCGTTCACCGACCTCCTGCGGGTGGTGCGCGAGGTGGATCTCGACGCCCTCGATCACGCCGGCGTACCGTTCGACGACGTCGTCGACGAACTCGGGGTGGCCCGCACCGCGTCCCATGCGCCACTGGTCCAGGTGCTGCTCACCACGTCCGATCTCGCCGCTCCCGGCGCCCCCGATGGGCAGGTCGCCGGCCTCGACGTCGAACCCGTTGCCGTCGAGGACACCTCGGCAAAACTCGACCTGACTCTCGGTGTTCTGACGGACCCGGCCGAGGGGGCTCCGTGGCGCGGTTCGCTCACCTACGCAACGGACCTCTTCGACGACTCCGCCGCGCGTCGGCTCGCGGACCGATTCGTCGGCGTACTGACGTCCGCGGTCGGCGACAGCACACTGCCGGTCGGGGACCTCGAGCTGCTGGCCCCGGACGAGGACATGATCCCGCTCGTCTCGGGCGACCCTGATCCCGCCCCGGGACTCCTCTCGGACCTGCTCGTCGACGCGGCGCGGATGCGTCCGGCCCACCCGGCCGTCGTCGACCCCGCCGCCGCGGACCCCGAACACGTCTGGACCTATGCCGAACTCGATTCGGCGAGTTCGCATCTCGCGACGATCCTCATCGGCCGCGGTATCGGTCCGGAGGACGTGGTCGTCAGCGCGTTCCCGCGCTCGGCGACCGCGCAGCTCGCCTTGTGGGCAGTGGCCAAGACCGGTGCGGTGTACTGCCCGATCGACCCCCGCTACCCGGCGGAACGCATCGCTCGGGTCCTGGACGCCGCGAACGCCGTGCTGGTGCTCACCGACGGGAGTGTCGAGGGGCCGGCCGCCGACACGACCTCCACGTGGCCGCCGCGGCTGCTGCTCGACGCGGCGCTCGTCGCCGACCTGCGCAGACGCCCGGCGCTCGACCCGCCGCGTCGCAACCGGCCGGTGACACCCGACTCCGGCGCCTACATGATCTTCACCTCCGGATCGACCGGGACGCCGAAGGGGGTGCTCGTGACGCACCGCGGCCTCGCGGGAGTCACCACGGTGCTGCGCGACCGCCACCGATCCGGGTCCGACGCTCGCTGGCTGGGGATCAGCTCGCCCGCGTTCGATGCCGCCATGCTCGAGGTCCTCGGTGCCTACGGCAGTGCCGCGACGCTCGTCGTCGCGCCTCCCGAGGTGTACGGGGGCCGCGAGCTCGCCGACGTCATCACGACGCACCGCACCACCCACGCCTTCCTGGTGACGTCGGTGGCGGCGTCGTTGCCGGATCCCGGTCGCCTGCCCATGACCGACGTCCTCGTCGGCGGCGAGGCCGTCCCCGACACGGAGAAGGACCGGTGGGCCGCGCACGTGGCGTTCCACAACGGTTACGGACCCACCGAGACCACGATCATCAGCGTCACCTCGCCCCCGATCGGCGTCGACGAGCCGGTCCACCTCGGCAGCCCGGTCCCCGGCGCGAGCGCCCATGTCCTGGACGAGCGGCTGCATCCGGTGCCGCCGGGGGTCGTCGGGGAGCTGTACCTCGCCGGTCCCGAACTCGCACGCGGTTACCACGGACGGCCGGCGCTGACCGCCGAGCGCTTCGTCGCCGCCGTCGACGGGGCACCGGGCACGCGGATGTACCGGACCGGGGATCTCGTGCGCCGGGACCGCAGCGGCGGATTGGTCTACGTCGGCCGCGCCGACTTCCAGGTCAAATTGCGCGGACAACGGCTCGAACTCGGCGAGATCGAGGCTGTCCTGACCGCACATCCGCAGGTGCGGACGGCGGCGGTCATCGGGGTCGGGAACCCGGTGACCTCGTTGGCCGGTTACGTCGAACCCGTCGACCCCGGACGGCCGGTCGAGATCTCCGCCCTCCGTGAACATCTCGCGACCCATCTGCCATCGCACATGGTCCCGGCGGCACTCACGGTGCTCGACGCCATGCCGCGCAGCCCGATCGGGAAGATCGACCGCGCCGACCTCCCCGCCATCGAGCTGTCGAATGCCGACGCCGAACGCGTTCCGCCGTCGACGCACACCGAGCGGTTACTCGCGGCCATCGTCGGCGAGGTTCTCGGACTCGACGACGTGTCGGTGACCGCTGACTTCTTCGTCATCGGCGGCAACTCGTTGTCGGCCACGCGTGTGAGTGCCCGCGCGGGGGACACTTTCGGGATCCGCGTCGGTGTCCGCGACGTCTTCGAGGCGCCGACGGTTCGCCTGCTCGCTCGTCGCGTCGACGCCGCTTACGACGACGCGTCACGACCGCCGCCGCTGCGCCGTGCCGATCCGCGGCCCGCGCACATTCCGCTGTCGTATGCGCAGCAACGGATCTGGTTCCTGAACCGGTTGGACCCGAATTCGGGGGCCTACACCATCCCGATGGCCGTCCGCCTCCGCGGCCGGCTCGACCGGGGTGCGCTACGTGCCGCCGTCGTCGACCTGCTGGACCGCCACGAGATGCTGCGGACCGTGTTCCCGGCGCCGGGCGGTGAACCGCGGCAGCACATCCTGCCGATCGACGAGGCCCGGGCCCGCCTGCGGTGGGAGGACATCGCGGCTCCGCGGGAGCTCGCCGACCCGGCCGCACTCGTCGGTGATGCCGCCTTCGACATCACCACCGAACTGCCGCTGCGTATCCGCCTGTTCGCGGTCGGCGACGGTGGGATCGACACCGACGACCACGTCCTCGTCGTCGTACTGCATCACATCGCCGCCGACGGTGAGTCGATGAGGCCGCTCGTCGCCGATCTGTGGGGGGCCTATCTGGCGCGCACCGAGGGGCATGCGCCAGAGGCGGCCGCACCGGCGATCCAATTCGCCGATCACGCACTGTGGCAACGAGAGACGCTGGGGGACATCGACTCGCCGGAGTCCGTTCTCGGTCGCCAGGTCGGCTACTGGGTGAATCGACTGTCGGGGATCCCCGACCTCCTCCCGCTGCCCACGGACCGGCCGCGACCGGCGGTCGCGTCGCAACGGGGCGGTCGCGTCACCGCGGCCATCCCGACCGAACTGACACAGCGGATCGCGGACACCGCCCGCGCCCACGGGGCCACCGAGTTCATGGTCGTCCACGCCGCGCTGTCGATCGTGCTGGCCAGGCTGTCCGCGACCCGCGACATCGTGATCAGCACCCCGGTTGCCGGACGGGGCCATGCGCATCTCGACGACCTCGTGGGAATGTTCGTCAACACCGTGGTCCTGCGCACCGACGTCGACCCCCGGACCCCGGTCGGGGACTTCCTCGAACGGGTGCGCATCGACGACATCAACGCCCTCGCCCGCGCCGATGTCCCGTTCGAGTACCTGGTGGACCGACTGTCCCCGGTCCGGTCGGAGGCGTTCGCCCCGATCAGCCAGGTGATGCTGTCGGTGCTGCACGATCAGGACACCGGAACCGTCGGGACCGACCCCTCGGGATCGGCGAAACTGACCTTCGAACCGATCGAGGCGTCCACCGGCACCACCCAGCTCGACCTGACCGTGGCGGTGACGATCCGTCCCGAAGGCGCGTGGGACGTCGAGATCGTTTATGCCACCGACCTGTTCGACGAGCGGACCGCGCGCACCGCGATCACCCGCCTGACCAGTGTCCTCGAGGCGGTCGTCGGTGCCGACGACATGGCTGTCGGTGCCATCGACCTGACCGACGCGTCCGAGCGCGCGCGGATCGCCGAACTGGTCGTGGGCCCCGATCTCTCGGTGCCGTGGTCGACGGTCACCGATGCGATCGAGGCGGCCGCGCGACGCTCACCGGAGTCGACGGCCCTGGTGGCCGGTGCGCGATCCGTGACCTACCGCGAGTTCATGGACCGGATCACCCAGCTGGCCGAGACGATGTCCGCACACGGCGTGGGTCCGGAAGTGGCCGTGGGCGTGTGTATCCCGCGGTCGGTGGAGCTGGTGCTCGCGATCCACGCGGTGGTGATGGCCGGCGGCAGCTATGTCAGCATCGACCCGTCGACTCCGTCCGAACGAGTGGCCGCGATGGTCGACGCCGCGTCGATCGCGGTCATCCTGACCGCTGAGGTGACCCCGTCCGCGCTGTCCGGTCTGTCGGTACCGACCCTCGTCGTCGACGGAAACGCCCCGCCGGAGGACCGCTCGGGTCCCCGGCCGGAACTCCGTCGCCCGCGTCCGGGCAACGCCCTCTACACGTTGTTCACGTCCGGCTCGACCGGAACGCCGAAGGGGGTCACGGTCAGTCACGGCGCCGTACTCAACCGACTCGCATGGATGGCGGTGCGTTCCCCACTGCGTCCCGACGATGCCGTTCTGCTCAAGACGCCGGTCACCTTCGACGTGTCCGTCCCCGAACTGTTCGAACCGCTGATGGCCGGGGCCCGCCTCGTCATCGTCGAGGACGGCCGTCACATCGACCCGGCCCATGTCCTCGCCGAAATCGAGCGGCATCGGGTCACCTCGGTGCACTTCGTGCCGTCGATGATGGCGGCGTTCGTCGAGTACATCGGCGACCACCCGCGGCGGCGCGCGGCACTGTCGTCGTTGCGGCGGGTCAACGCGTCGGGCGAGGCACTGCCGGCGGCCACCGCCGAGGCCATGGCGGCGCTCGTGCCGCAGGCGGACCTCGACAACCTCTACGGGCCGACCGAGGCGGCCGTCGAGGTGACGGCGTACCGCTTCGCCCCCGGCGACGTGATCGTGCCGATCGGACGCCCGAACGCGAACACCACCACGTGGGTGCTGGACGACGGGTTGCGCCCGGCGCCGGTCGGGGTGGTCGGCGAGCTGTACGTCGGCGGCGATCAACTGGCGCGCGGCTATGCCGCCCGGCCCGACCTCACCGCGGAACGGTTCGTGGCCGACGCCACCGGCCCGCACGGAGGGCGCCTCTACCGGACCGGTGACCTGGTGCGCTGGAACACCTCCGGTGCGCTCGAATACCTCGGCCGGGCAGACTTCCAGGTGAAGTTGCGCGGACAGCGCATCGAGCTCGGGGAGATCGAGACCGTCCTCGCCCGTGTCGACGGCATCTCACACGCGGCGGTCACCGTCCGGAGCGGTCCGGCGGGTGATGCACTGGTCGGATACCTCGCCGGCCGTGTCGATCTCGACGCGATCCGTGAGCATCTGCGGCAGGCGTTGCCGCAGTACATGCACCCGACGCAGTGGGTGGTCCTCGATTCGGTCCCGGTGACCGCGACCGGCAAACTCGACCGCCGGGCCCTGCCCGCGCCGCGGAGCGAGCCGGTCGAGATGGTGCCGCCCGCCGACGCCGTCGAAAGGGCGGTGGCCGTCGTCGTCGCCGACGTGCTGGGACTCGACGAGATCTCGGTGACGACGCCGTTCTTCGATCTGGGCGGCAACTCGCTCGCCGCGATGCGGGTCGTCGCCCGGATCGGCGAGCAGCTCGGGACCGACCTCGATGTGCGCGACCTCTTCCGCACCCCGACGGTCCGCGAGCTCGCGCAACTCGTCACGCGTCGTCGGGTCTCCGACCATCCGCTCGTCGCCCGGCCCCGGCCCGAGCGCATCCCGTTGTCGTACGCGCAACAACGACTGTGGTTCATCAACCAGTTCGACGTGACGTCCCCGACGTACAACATGCCGATGGCATTCGACATCCGGGGATTCCTCGATGTCGACGCACTACGCGCCGCGGTCGCGGCTGTGATGACGCGACACGAACCGCTGCGGACCGTCTACCCGCTCGGCGACGACGGGGTGCCGCTCCAGCACATCCTCGATCCTTCGGTCGCGGCGGCCCGACTGCGCTGGGAATCGGCCGGGACGCCCGAGGACGCGATGGCATTGTGCGCGGAGGGATTCGACGTGACGACGCAGCTGCCGCTGCGTGTGGTGACATCGCTGGTATCAGCCGAGGGTGCGGCGCCGCCGGTGTGTCGAGTCGTGCTGGTACTGCACCACATAGCCGGCGATGCGGCGTCCCTGGCGATCCTGGCCGCGGAAGTCCTCGGTGGGTACCGCAACGGTCGACGCCCCGAAGACGGGTCGATCGAGGTACCGGAGATCGCATACGCCGATCACGCGCTGTGGCAACGCGATGTGCTCGGGGACCTCGACGACCCGACCTCACCGATGGCGGCGCAGTACTCGTTCTGGACCGAGACGCTGGCCGACGTTCCGGCCGCACTGGAGATCCCCGGTGACCGTCCGCGTCCACCGATCGCCGACCCCACCGGTGGTCGGCTGCCCCTCGAGATCGGCGAGGAGCGCAGCGCGGCGGTGGCGGCGACCGCACGCGTGCACGGGATGACCCCGTTCATGGTCTGTCACGCCGCCTTCGTCGCCGCACTCGCCCGTGTGGCCGATGTGCGGGACATCAGCGTCGGCGCCGCCATCTCCGGTCGCGGGCACGCGGCCACGGCCGGGCTCATCGGGATGTTCGTCAACACCGTGGTGCTCCGCACATCGGTGCACTCCGAGGACACGATCGAGGACCTGCTGCGCCGGATTCGTGACGCCGATCTCGCGGCCTTCGCGCACGCCGACATCCCGTTCGAGACCCTCGTCGAGCACCTCACCCCGGTTCGGTCCACCGCCCACGCGCCGCTGGTGCAGGTCATGATCAACTACCTCGGCGAGTCGTCCGGGACATCGACGTTGCCCGGTATCGGCGCGGACGCCGAGCCGCTCATCGTGGACGGTCTCGAGGTCGTGACCGTCGAACCGGGGCCGCCGCCGGCGAAGGTCGACCTCACCCTCGGTCTCGCGGAGCGGTCCGTCGGTAAGGCTGTCGAGTTGGTCGGCGAGATCGACTACGCCGCAGCGCTGTTCGACATCGAGACGATTGAATCGATACGCGACGTCTTCCTACGCATGCTCGACGCCGTGACCGGTGACATCGACACGGTGCTGGACGAGGTCGATGTGACCGGTGCCGTTGACGGTGCGTCGCTGATCCTCGACAGCGCGGGCCGGGCGGCACCGGCGCGGGTGCCGGGAGAGCTGTACGAGCGCGCGGGAGACGGTTCGCTGATCGCGACGGGGATGTGGGCGCGGTGGATCGACGCCTCGATGACACGACCGGAGATCCTCGGGCCGGTCGAGCGTCACCCCCGGATCGGCGGGCGGCGAGTGGATCTCGATGCGGTGGAGGCGGCACTCAACGCGGTGGCGGGCGTCGCCACTGCGGCGGTCGTGGCGCCGGCGTCCGACGGTCAGCCGACGGATGACGGAGTCGAGGTGGGGGCCTGGGTCGTGGCCGACCGCGACGGCCCCGGCGCCCCCGACCTCCGACGCGAGCTGTCGAGAGTGCTGCCCGCACACTGTATTCCGACGGTGATCAGCGTCGTCGACGCCATCCCGGTCGGCGCGGACGGCCGACCCGGACGCCGCGAGGTCGCGGCGCTCATGACCGCAGCCGGTGGGGGACGCGAGGACGCCGAGCCCGCGGCCCCGACCAGCCGCTGGGAAGTGACGGTCGCCGAAGCGATGTCGGAGATCACCGGGACTGCGGTGACCGACGCGGACCAGGGTTTCTTCGACCTCGGCGGGACCTCGCTGTCGGCGGTTCGGCTGGTGTCGCTGCTGCGGCGACGGACCGGACTGCCCGTCGAGGTCGCATGGATCTTCGCCGGACCCACACCGCGCGATCTCGGCGCCCGGCTCGCTGCTCAGGCGACGCACGAGGAATCCACCGACACCGCTGACCCGCGGGGTCAGGTGGTCGTGCCGCTACGGGCGGACGGCAGCCGCGAACCGGTCTTCTGCGTCCACCCCGCCGATGGGTTGGCGTGGCTGTTCGCTGGTCTCACACCGTATCTCGACGACCGGCCGGTTTTCGGTCTGCAGGACCCCTTCGTGGTGGCCGGCGACACGGCCGCCACGTCGATCCGCGAACTCGCCGCGCGGTATGTGGCCGAGATCCGGGCGATCGTCCCGAAGGGGCCCTACCACCTCGTCGGCTGGTCCCTCGGCGGGCTCATCGCCCAGGAGATGGCGGCCGAATTGCGTTCGCAGGGTGCCGAAGTCGGGTTCCTCGGCCTCCTCGACAGCTATCCCGCGACCGGCGACGAACTCGAGACCGGCGGTGAACTCGAGACCGACGGGGCGCCGGCGCGCGCCGAGGCGTCCGCGGAAGATGCGCGAGCCACGGTCGCGGACCTGCTCGGCGGGTGGCGAGCGGTCATCGACATCGACGCGGTGACCGCCTCCGACGATCCGGCCGCGATGGCGGCGGCGGTCCGCGAGCGGGTCGTCGGACTCGGACTCCTCGACGGACCCGCGTTCGACCGCATGCTCCAGCGGATGGCGACGTCGGCCCGACGCACCGTCGACCACCGACCCCGAACCTACGACGGCGACGCGATGCTCGTCGTCGCGGCGGCGGGGGAGACCGACCCGGACACCACCGCCGGACGCTGGACACCGTTCCTCGGCGGGCGGATCACCCGTGTCGACGTCGATGCCGATCACCTCGGGATCGTCGGTACCGTCGCGCTCGAGGTGATCGGACCGCGGATCGACGCGGCGATCCGCGAGGCCGAGTCGCGCGGCGACAACGCCTGAGACGCGGGGAGCGCATGTGGCGTCCCAAACAACCGCTCCCTGAGGAGCGGAGTGGCGATCCGCGCGCCCTCAGCCGGCCGGTAGATCCGCGAGGGCGTCGGGGAGGTCGTCCCGATGGACGACGACGAGTCGCTGGGTCGCCCGGGTGAGGGCGACGTACAGGTCGCTGAGCCCGCGTGGTGACTGGTCGATGATCGCAGCGGGCTCGACGACGATCGTCGTGTCGAACTCCAGGCCCTTACAGCTCCGCACGGTGTACACCCGGGGTGGTTCCCGGTCGGGGAGCGTGAAGCGATCCGGCGCCAGCGCCGCATCGATCGCGTCGTGCACGTGATCGGGGACCACGACGGCGGTGAGGCCGTCGGGTTCGGCGAGCCCGACGGCGCGGAGGACGGCGTCGGCGACGCTCTCCGGCGAGTCACCGTCCGCTCGCAGTGCCATCGGCTCGATCCCGTTGCTGCGCAACGAGTTCGGTGCCTTCTCGCCGTTGCCGATCTCGTCGAGGACGCGCGCGGCGTACTCCATGATCTCGCTCGGGGTCCGGTAGTTGACCGACAGCTCCTTGAACTGCCAGCGCTTCGCGACATACGGCTCCAGGACCTCGCCCCACGAGCGCGTGCCCGCCTCGTCGGATGTCTGAGCGGTGTCGCCGATGATCGTCATCCACCGATTCGGGATGCGTCGCATCACCATCCGCCAGGACATGGCGGAGAGCTCTTGGGCCTCGTCGACGATGACGTGGCCGAACGTCCAGGTGCGGTCGCCGTAGGCACGTTCGGCCGTCGTGGCGCGTCGTGTCTCGGTCTGGCGGGACGCGAGCTGTTCTGCGTCGATCAGGTCGTAGGCCATCAGGATCTCGGGATCGAGTTCGTCCTCGAGGTCCTGCGGCGCCGAGCCGGTCAGGATGTCCAGTGCGTCCTGCGCCTCGGCCAACTGGCGACGCCAGCGTGCGCGTTCGGCCCGCTCCGCGTCCTCGGTGCCGTAACCGATCAGCTCGGCGAGTTCGTCCAGCAATGGGACGTCGGCAGGCGAGAAGTCCGCGCCCGACGTCGTGGCCGGGCGCGACGGACGGTGCAGCGCCGCACGATCGGCGTCCGTCCAACCCGGGGTGGCCTTGCGGATCGCGCGTTCGTCGCCGAGCAGGTCGCGAAGCAGGGCCTGCGGGGTCAGCGTCGGCCAGTACCGCAGCAACGCGGCACGGATGTCGGGATCGCGGCTCATGTCGTCGCGGATGTCGGCGATGTCGGCGGGGCTGAGCAACTGCGAACCGTCGAGCAGGCTCGATCCGATGGTCGCCGCGTGCCGCGCCGCGAGTTCGGCGAGACCCGCCTTCAGGAAAGCGTTCTGCGAGAGGTTGTGGGCGCGTCGAGTCGCGCGGGCCTTGGCGCGTGCGGCCTTGACCAGAGCCGAGTCGATCTCGACGGTGTAGCTGTCGAAATCGACCGCCTCGGGACGAGACGGCAGCGACTGCTGGGCGCGCACCGCCCGCTTGAGGACGTCGACCATGCGCAGCCCGCCCTTGACCGCGGCGGTCGTCCGCGGGTCGGCGGTGCCCGCGCGGACGCCGGGGAACAGGTCCCCGATGGTCGAGAGGAGCACGCCGGACTCGCCCAGCGAGGGCAGCACCTGGCCGATGTAGTTCAGGAAGTCGTCGTTGGGTCCGATGATGAGGATGCCGCTGCGCGAGAGGTTCTCGCGATGTGTGTAGAGCAGGTAGGCGGCTCGGTGCAGCGCCACGGCGGTCTTGCCGGTACCGGGGCCGCCCTGGATGACGGTGACCCCGCGATGCGTCGACCGGATGATCAGGTCCTGCTCGCGCTGGATCGTCTCGACGATGTCGGTCATCTCGCCGGTGCGGGCGGCGTTGAGGGCCGCGACAAGAGCCGACTCGTTGACGACGTCGCCGTGTCCGAAGTCGTCGAGCAGCGCATCGCCTGCGGTCAGGGACTCATCGCTCACCCCGCGGACCTTGCGGCTGCGGGTCCGGATGTGGCGACGGCGCGCGACGTCCTCGGGCGCGGCGGGCGTCGCCAGATAGAACGGCCGGGCCAGCGGCGCGCGCCAGTCCAGCAGCAGGGTGGCGTCGGTGGCGGTGGCGTCGAGTTCGCCGTCGTCGGCGAAACCGTCGTCGAGGACACCGATGCGTCCGATGCGCCGGATCTCGCCGTCCTCGAGGTCGAGACGACCGAAATACAGATTGTGTTCGGCGGCATCGAATTTGGCGAGATCCTCGTTGTACATCCGCTCGTAGGACTCGCGTTCGGACAGCGCCTGCGGTGTGCCGCCGCGTTCGGAGAGCGTCGACGACAACCGACGCTGGGTGGTCCGACGCATCCGGTCCAGCCTGCCGTACACGCGGTCGAGGTGCCGTTGTTCCTCGTCCACGCGGGGGTCGGTGTCCGGCGAGAGGGCGGTCATCGGCCGTCCCCGATCGACAGCGGTGCGCGGGACCCGTGGGACCGGGCCAGTCCGGCGGCCCGGATGCGGGTGGTCATCGCCCGGGGGTCGGTGGACAAGCGGCTGCAGACCTGCGACGCCGGGTCGGCGAGTGTCTCGTCGTCGAGTCGGCGGGACAGCCACTCGAGAACGTCGGTCTGTGCGCCGAAGGGGACGGGGTCACCGGTGACCGGGTCGGCGAGGACGCCGTGCCGGGACACGTACAGGTCGAAGGTCGCAGGCGGGGTCCACTCGTCCGGAAGGAGGGGAGAGGGACGGCCGAGAACGGGGTGGTCGCGCGTAGTCACTGTCTGTCGATCATAGTTGGGTTCGGTGGCGTCGAGAGCATCGATGTGTGTGTTACCCAGCCAGGCCGCGGTCGTCGTGATCGCGCCCTCACCTGCGAGGATCGGTGCGGCCGGGATGTATCCCCGGGCCGCGACATGGGCGGAATGGCCGACTGTGATGTTCGCGACGCGGACCGTGCGGAGGCAGATCCGGTCCGTCGACGGAACGTGGGCGAGCTTGCGACGTAGAACGTCGGGGGCGGCATTCGACCCGACCGCTACCACGAGCCGCGAGCCGGCCGACGGGACCGTCCCGAACGGCGGACCCGCGAGCGTCATCTCGTGCAGCGAGGCCTCTCTCAGCGCCGCGGACGCGGGCACCCAGGGATAATCCTCTGGCGGGTGCTCCGCGTCCGTGGTCGTGAGATCGGTTGTGCTCAGGGTCGTGCTCGTATCTGTTGCTCGTGCGCGTGGAGACCCCGAGGGATCAGCGACGTGCCTTGCGCAGACGCTTGCGACTCTGCTCGGCGGAGTCCTCGGCAGCTGCGGCGAGCTGGCGTGCGGTCTCGGCGAGCTCGGCCGACCGTGCGCGGGCGACGTCGGCGAGTTCGGCCGACCGATCGCGTGCCACGTCGGCGAACTCCGGTGCGCGCTTGCGGGCGGTGTCGGCGAGATCGGACGCACGGTCGCGGGCCGAATCGGCGATCTTCGGAGCCTTCTTCTTCGCCTGCTTCTGCGCCTTCGCGGCCTGCTTCTGGGCCTTCTCGGCCCGCTTCTGCGCTTCCTTCACGAGCTTCGGGCCCCGCTTGCGTGCCGTCTCGGCGAGATCAGACGAACGCGCGAGCGCCGTGTCGGCGAGCTCCGACGACCGGTGGAGAGCCGCGTCGGCGACGACCGGGGCGCGGTCCTTGATGCGATCCGCGACATCGGAGGCGGTCTCGGCGGCCTTTCCGGCCAACTCGAGGGAGCGCTTCTGCGCGGCTTCGGCGATCTCGGGTGCGTGCTCGCGGAACTTCGCCGCGGCGTCGGCGGACCGCTCGGAAACGATCTCGGCGCCGTCGTGGGTGCGCTCGACGAGGTGCTCCCAGGTCGACGACCCGGCGGCGGCACCGATCGGCAGCGCCGCGGCCACAGCGGATGCCTTCTGACGGCCGCGCCACGCGAGCGACGGCTTGCCCTCGGTGTCGACCGCCGCCAACAGGACTCCGCCGAGCAGGCCGACGTTCTTGATGAACGCGTTGCGCTGGGCTTCCTTCTTGACCGGGTCCGCCTCGTTCCAGAAGTCGGTGCCGGCTGCGGTCGTCGGGATCAGGGTGCCGGCCAGGACGACGGACGCGACGCGCGGGAACTTGCCGGTGGCGAGCAGGATTCCGCCGCCGATCTGGGCGGCGGCGTTGATCTGCACCAGGGTCTCGGTGTTCTCCGGGATCCGGCCGGCCACCTCGGGCGGGAGCGACGACCGGGCCTTGTCCACGACCGGCTCGGCGGACTGCGCGATCGGTTTGGGGCTCCGGATGGCGTCCACGCCGCTGGCGACGAACGCCGAGGCGAGGAGCGGACGGGCTATACGGCGGAGAATCATCGGTCACAACCTTCTTCAGTCGGGTTTGGCTATCGAGATCCGTCGGGTGAAGCGCGTTTCTGGCCCGTTCAACGCTACCCTGTCACAACGAATCTGCAGGTCACTCGGCGTGCCGTGACCGGTTTGCGTACCTACGGGGCATCGCGGGTCACGACTCGCCGAACGATCCGAGGAACAGGTAACCGCCCGCGACGGAGACCAAACACTCGGGAGTCGACCGGCGTCGCCCGCCTCCGTATCACCAGCGGCGCTCACGCCATTCGGGGAGTGACCCGCGCTCGGCGCCCAGGGTCGTGTCCTTGCCGTGGCCGGGGTAGACGACGGTCGAGTCGTCGAAGCGGTCGAACAGCTTCGTCGAGACGTCCTCGAGGAGGGTGTCGAAGTCCTCCGGCTTCCAGGTCTTGCCGATCCCGCCGGGGAAGAGGCAGTCACCGGTGAACAGGTGCACGGTTCGCTGACCGCTGTCGTCGACGTCGGTGAGTGCGAGAGCGATCGATCCCGGGGTGTGCCCGACGAGGTGGATGGCCTCGAACGTGAGGTCGCCGACCTCGAGGACATCACCGTCGTCGACGAGGCGGTCGGGGGTGATGGGCAGTTCACCGGCGTCGAGGCGCCCCGCCGCGGTCGGCACCCCGGTGGACTCGGTGACGGCGGCGAGGGCCTGCCAGTGATCGAAATGCTGGTGCGTCGTGAAGATGAGCTTCGGTGTGCCCTCGACGGCCGACAAGACCTCGGTGATCGTCTCTGCGTCGTTGGCCGCGTCGATGATCAGCTGATCGCCCGTCGCACGCGAGGTCACCAGGTAGACGTTGTTGTCCATCGGGCCGACGGACAGCTTGACGATGGTGGCCGACGACAGCGTGCGGCGCTGTGGGGTCTTCGACTCGGAGAGGTCGCCGGTGTAGTCGTCGCTGATCGGTGTCGCTGGGGAGGTCATGCCGACAGGCTATGACAGTGGGCAGCCGGAATGTGACGGTCGCGACCATGAAACCCGGCGTGGCGCGCGTATCCTGGACCATCGGTTCGGCGATGACACGCGGGCGGCGAGACCGATCGCCCGGTCGTCGGACTCCGAATCTCCCCGGGGCGAGTGCATGGCGACGTTTCTGTCGGTGGCCGTCGGTACTGTGCCCGTGCGCCGTCTGTGCGCCCTGTGACTCGAGAATGTAAGGACTGCAGTGGTTGATCGTCTGATCGTCCGAGGTGCCCGCGAACACAATCTGCGCGGCATCGATGTCGACCTGCCCCGGGACAGCCTCATCGTCTTCACGGGGTTGTCGGGATCGGGCAAGTCGTCCCTCGCCTTCGACACGATCTTCGCGGAGGGGCAGCGGCGCTACGTGGAGTCACTGTCCGCCTATGCGAGGCAGTTCCTCGGGCAGATGGACAAGCCGGATGTGGACTTCATCGAGGGCCTCTCGCCCGCGGTGTCCATCGATCAGAAGTCGACCAACCGCAATCCCCGGTCGACCGTCGGCACCATCACCGAGGTCTACGACTACCTCCGTCTCCTCTACGCCCGCGCCGGCAAGGCGCACTGCCCGATCTGCGGCGAGCCCATCGCCAAGCAGACACCCCAGCAGATCGTGGATCAGGTGCTCGCGATGGACGAGGGCACGCGCTTCCAGGTGCTCGCGCCGGTCGTGCGTACCCGCAAGGGAGAGTTCGTCGATCTCTTCGCCGAGCTCCAGACGCAGGGCTTTTCCCGCGCCCGCATCGACGGCGTCGTCCATCAGCTGACCGATCCGCCGAAACTGAAGAAGCAGGAGAAGCACGACATCGAGGTGGTCGTCGACCGCCTGGTCGTCAAGTCCAGCGCCAAGCAGCGCCTGACGGATTCGGTCGAGACCGGTCTGCGCCTGGCCGACGGCATCATCGTGCTGGACTTCGTCGACCTCGAGGAGGATGACCCGGAACGCGAGCGCCGCTTCTCGGAGCGGATGGCCTGCCCGAATGCGCATCCGATCGCGATCGATGACCTCGAACCGCGGTCGTTCTCGTTCAACTCGCCGTACGGCGCCTGCCCGGAATGCGACGGGCTCGGCATCCGCAAGGAGGTCGACGAGGAGCTCGTCGTGCCCGACCCGGAGATGTCGCTCGCCGAGGGTGCGATCGCGCCGTGGTCGACCGGGCACAACGCCGATTACTTCCTCCGGTTGATGTCGGGTCTGGCCGATCAGATGAAGTTCGACATCAATACGCCCTGGAAGAAGCTGCCGATCAAGGCGCGTAGGGCCCTGTTGAACGGCAGCGACCACCAGGTCCACGTCAAGTTCCGCAACCGGTACGGCCGCACCCGCTCGTACTACACCGAGTTCGAGGGCGTGCTCTCGTTCCTCGCGCGTCGCATGGACCAGACCGAGTCCGAGCAGATGAAGGAGCGGTACGAGGGCTATATGCGGGACGTGCCGTGTCCTGCCTGTCAGGGTGCGCGCCTGCGCCCGGAGATCCTTGCCGTCACGCTCGACCACCCGGAGTTCGGGCCGAAGTCGATCGCCGAGGTGTGCGCCCTGTCGGTCGCCGACTGCGCCGATTTCCTCGACCAACTGCGGCTCGACTCCCGGCAGGCCGCGATCGCGGGACGGGTCCTCAAGGAGGTTCAGGCCCGCATCCGCTTCCTGCTCGACGTCGGACTCGAGTATTTGTCGCTCGAGCGCGCCGCGGGTTCATTGTCCGGTGGTGAGGCGCAGCGCATCCGCCTGGCCACCCAGATCGGTTCGGGTCTCGCGGGCGTGCTCTATGTCCTCGACGAGCCGTCGATCGGTCTGCACCAGCGCGACAACCGTCGGCTCATCGACACGTTGACCCGTCTTCGGGATCTGGGCAACACACTGATCGTCGTCGAACACGACGAGGACACCATCCGCGCCGCCGACTGGATCGTCGACATCGGTCCCCGGGCCGGGGAGCACGGCGGGCACGTCGTGCACAGCGGCAGTTACAAGGACCTGCTGAAAAACCGGAAGTCGCTGACCGGTGCGTACCTCGCCGGTCGCGACACCCTGCCGGTTCCGGACATCCGGCGGCCGATCGATCGCAAGCGCCAGCTGACGGTCGTCGGTGCGCGGGAACACAATCTCCGTGGCATCGACGTGTCGTTCCCGCTCGGCGTGATGACCGCTGTCACCGGTGTCTCGGGGTCGGGCAAGTCGACGCTCGTCAACGACATCCTGGCCACCGTGCTCGCCAACAAGCTCAACGGTGCGCGTCAGGTGCCCGGGCGTCACACCCGCATCAAGGGTCTGGACAACCTGGACAAGCTCGTGCAGGTCGACCAGTCGCCGATCGGGCGCACCCCGCGGTCGAACCCGGCCACCTACACCGGTGTCTTCGACAAGATCCGCACGTTGTTCGCGGCGACGACCGAGGCGAAGGTGCGCGGTTATCAACCGGGCCGGTTCTCGTTCAACGTCAAGGGCGGCCGCTGCGAGGCGTGCACCGGTGAGGGCACGATCAAGATCGAGATGAACTTCCTGCCGGACGTGTACGTCCCGTGCGAGGTCTGTCACGGCGCGCGGTACAACCGCGAGACCCTCGAGGTGCACTACAAGGGCAAGACCATCTCCGAGGTGCTCGACATGCCGATCGAGGAGGCCGCCGACTTCTTCGAGCCCGTCACCTCGATCCATCGCTACCTGAAGACACTCGTCGACGTCGGTCTGGGCTATGTCCGGCTCGGGCAGCCGGCGCCGACGCTGTCCGGCGGTGAGGCACAGCGCGTGAAGCTGGCGGCCGAATTGCAGAAGCGGTCGATGGGCCGGACGGTCTACATCCTCGACGAGCCGACCACCGGTCTGCATTTCGAGGACATCAAGAAGCTGCTCGCCGTGATCAACGGTCTGGTCGACAAGGGCAACACGGTCATCGTGATCGAGCACAACCTCGATGTCATCAAGACCGCCGACTGGGTCATCGACATGGGGCCCGAGGGTGGCGCGGGCGGTGGAACCGTGGTCGGCGAAGGTACTCCGGAGGACATCGCCGCGACCCCGGGCAGCCACACCGGCAAATTCCTGGCCGAGATCGTCGACATTGGTCACGCGGTGGCGTCGGTCGGCTGAGTCGCCGAACGCGAATCGCCACTTCCGTTGTAGCAGCGCTGGTTTGTGACCGGCGCGCGTCAACGGGAGTGGCGATGTGCGTGTTCGGAGGGGAATGCGCGGCGGGGGAGTGCGCTACGAACCCATCGACTTGCGGATCTCCTCGAGTCGCTTCTTCGCGGCCTCGTCGCGTTTGCGCATCATCTCGTCGACGGACTGGCCCTCGGCGCTCGCCTCCGCCAGCTCCTGCGACCCGATCGCGGTGGTGATGCGGTTCTCGATCTTGTCGCGCACGAAGTCGAAGGTCGGGACGCCGCTGTCGGAGTAATTCGGATCGGGAACCGCTCCGGGCACCGGGCCGGTCGGCACGATCTCCGCATCGATGATCTCGTCGGACCGTCCGGGCTCCTCGGCATTCGTCATGGGTCCAGCGTAGGCCCTCCGCTGGTCGAGTAGCGCCGGCCGAGCGGAGCGAGGCCGCCGCGTGTCGAGGCCACTACCGCCGAGGCGCGCGAACCGGGCCGGTGTACTTCTCGCCCGGGCCCTCGCCGGGTTCGTCCGGGTATGCACTTGCCTCCCGGAACGCCAGCTGCAGGCCCTTCAGGCCGTCGCGGATCGGTGCGGCGTGGATGCCGAGATCGGCTTTCGACGCGTCGACGATGCCGGCCAGGGCGGTGATCAGGGTGCGGGCCTCGGGCAGGTCGATCCGGTCGGCCGGGGTCCCCTCGGCCAGGCCGAGCTTCTCGGCCGCCGCGCTCATCAGCATGACGATGGATCGGGTGATGACCTCGATGGCCGGAATATCGCCCAGGTCACGGACGTTGTCGGGATCGGTGTGCGCCGCATCTCCCAGGTCGGCGCCATCGCCCGTCGCACCCTCCGGGGGTAACGGTGCAGGTGACGAATAGGAGTTCTCGGCCATGGCTGTTAGACTCCCATAGCACGACCGCCCTGGTATGCGCCGGGGTCGTAAGTGGAGTTCCGCTCCCACCGTTCGACGCGAGGTTCTCGCAGTTGCACGGTCCGGTTCACGCCGATCGTCGCAGATCGCATCTCTGGATGCTGAGCTGTACGTCTTCGGCAGCGTGTGTCAGCACTGGCACGCGTGGACGAACCGGTCGGTATCGGAGCCCCGCGGACATCAGTCCCGGGGCTTCCTTGCTGAGGTGTCCCGCAGGTTCTCTTGCATACGTCCCTCGCCACGACGCGACGGTTACCACTGCAGGATTGAACAAGGAGGCCCCATCAGCACTGAGACCCGCATCAACGAGCGCATCCGCGTCCCTGAGGTCCGACTCGTCGGACCCAACTCGGAGCAGGTGGGCATCGTGCGTGTTGAAGATGCGCTTCGCTTGGCCTACGAGGCCGATCTCGACCTGGTCGAGGTGGCCCCGGACGCCCGTCCGCCGGTCTGCAAGATCATGGACTACGGCAAGTTCAAGTACGAAGCGGCCCAGAAGCAGCGCGAATCGCGTCGCAACCAGCAGATGACCGTGATCAAGGAGCAGAAGCTCCGTCCCAAGATCGACGACCACGATTACGAGACCAAGAAGGGTCACGTCATCCGGTTCCTCGAAGCGGGATCCAAGGTGAAGGTCACCATCATGTTCCGCGGCCGCGAGCAGTCGCGCCCCGAGCTCGGCTACCGACTGCTGCAGCGCCTGGGCAACGATGTCGCCGACTACGGCTTCGTCGAGACCTCGGCCAAGCAGGACGGCCGCAACATGACGATGGTCCTCGCGCCGCACAAGGGTGCGAAGACCCGCCAGAAGGCGCAAGAGAGCCGTGAGCGTTCCGGTGGCCCGAAGGCCGCCCCTGACGCGAGCTGATCCGCGAGCACTGAGCGGACGAGAACTGAGTCGATCGGCCGGACGAGAGTCCGAACCGCTCCGGCCGAGATCACGACACGCGAACACGGTACACACCGGACCTCGCCGGGTCCGGTGCCCGAGTTCGCCCGAGAAAAGGAAGAACATGCCGAAGAGCAAGACCCACAAGGGCACCGCGAAGCGCTTCAAGGTGACCGGCAGCGGAAAGATCGTCCGCCAGAAGGCCAACCGCCGCCACCTGCTCGAGCACAAGTCGTCCCGGCGCACCCGTCGTCTCGACGGCACCACCGTCGTCAGCGAGAACGACGCCCCGCGCATCAAGCGACTGCTCAACCGCTGACGCCAGCGACCCCAGACATCTGACAAGCAAAAGGATCTAACACATGGCACGCGTGAAAAGGGCCGTCAACGCCCAGAAGAAGCGTCGGTCCACCCTCGAGGCATCCAAGGGCTACCGCGGACAGCGGTCGCGCCTCTACCGCAAGGCGAAGGAGCAGCAGCTCCACTCGCTGAACTACGCCTACCGCGACCGTCGCGCGCGCAAGGGTGAGTTCCGCAAGCTGTGGATCTCGCGTATCAACGCCGCGGCCCGCGCCAACGACATCACCTACAACCGACTCATCCAGGGCCTCAAGGCCGCGGGTGTCGAGGTCGACCGCAAGGTGCTCGCCGACATCGCCGTGACCGATCCCGAGGCCTTCACCGGTCTCGTCGAGGTCGCCCGCAAGGCACTGCCGGCCGACGTCAACGCGCCGGCTGCCTGATTGCGCACCAGCACCCACGACCCGCGAGTCGCGCGGACGAACCTCCGATGACGGAGGTGCTGTCCGAGCGATCCTCGCGGGTCGTGTCGTATGCGAAGCTGCATCGCGCCGCCGAGCGGCGCGAGCACGGCCGCTTCCTCGCCGAAGGTGCCAATGCCGTCGCCTCGGCGCTGGCCGTCGGACGGGCCGAGGCGGTCCTGGTCGCCGACGACGAGCAGTTCCGTCATCGCGATCTCGTCGAGACCGCCGCGGCGGCCGGCCTCCCGGTGTCGGTGATCACCAGCCGCGCCGCCTCGAAGCTGGCCGAGACGTCCACACCCACGGGCATCTTCGCGATCTGCCCGTTGCTCGACGTGCCGCGCGACGCCGTCCTCACCGCCGGGCCGCGACTCCTCGCGATCGCGGTCGAGCCGCGGGAGCCCGGGAACGCGGGCACGCTCATCCGCTGCGCCGACGCGATGGGCGCCGACGCGGTGATCCTGCTCGGCGATGCCGTCGACCCCCACAACGGCAAGTGCGTCCGTGCGAGCGCGGGAAGCGTGTTCACGGTGCCCGTGGTGCGTGAGCGCGCCGTCGACGACGCCCTCGACGCCATCCGGGGGTCCGGCATCAGCCTGTTGGCGACCGCGGCCGATGGCGAGGTCGCCCTGGACGCGGCGGGCGACATCCTCTCCGGCCGCGTCGCATGGCTCTTCGGCAACGAGGCGCACGGCCTGTCGGTCGAGGTGCAGCGCTACGCCGACCACCGCGTGTCGATCCCCATCCGTGGCCGCGCCGAGAGCCTGAATGTCGCTGCCGCGGCGGCCATCTGTCTGTACGAGAGCGCCCGTGTCCACGGCGCGGCGGGTCGCGTCTGACCGCTGTCCGAGTCGGCCGGTAGGGTCGGCGATCGTGTCAGAAACTGTGTCACCCGACTCCGCGCCCGAACCCGCACCCGCGACCCCCGGCTCGCCGGCCGCTGCACCCCAGACGGTGCGCGCGCCCGATCCCGCGGTCGTGAACTCCCGCATCGCGTCGGCGATCGCGACCGAACTCGGGGTGGGCGCCGGTCAGGTGCGATCGGCGATCGAGTTGCTCGACGGGGGATCGACGGTTCCGTTCGTAGCCCGATACCGCAAGGAGGCCACCGGCGGGCTCGACGACGCGCAACTGCGTACCCTCGACGAGCGTCTCGGATACCTGCGCGACCTCGAGGCCCGACGCCAGGCCGTCCGCGAATCCATCGCCGCGCAGGGCAAACTCGACGCCGCACTCGATGCGCGCATCCTCGAGGCCGACACCAAGGCGCGCCTGGAGGACATCTACCTGCCCTACAAGCCGAAGCGCCGCACCAAGGCCCAGATCGCACGCGAGGCCGGACACGAGCCGGTGGCCGATGCACTGCTCTCGGACCCGACGACGGACCCGGCGACCTTCACCGCCGAGCAGCTCGACGGTGCCCGCGCGATCGCCGTGGAGCGGTTCGCCGAAGACGCCGACCTCGTCGGCGAACTCCGTGAGCTGATGTGGCAGACCGGAGTGCTGCGCACGGCGGTTCGCGACGGCAAGGAGTCGGCCGGCGCCAAGTTCGCCGACTACTTCGAGTTCTCCGAACCGTTCACCTCGCTTCCGTCGCACCGGGTGCTGGCCGTGCTGCGCGGCGAGCGCGAGGAGATCCTGTCGGTCACCCTCGACGCCGACCCGGAAGCGGCCGACCGGCCCGCCGGCCCCGGACCGTACGAGCAGCGCATCGCCGCCCGGTTCGGCATCGCCGATCAGGGGCGTCCGGCCGACCGGTGGCTCACCGACACGGTGCGCTGGGCATGGCGGACCAAGCTGTTCGTCGGGCTGTCCCTCGACGTCCGGATGCGGCTGCGTCAGGCCGCCGAGGCCGACGCGGTCGCCGTGTTCGCGACGAACCTCAAGGACCTCCTGCTGGCCGCGCCCGCCGGGTCCCGTACGACGATGGGTCTCGATCCCGGCCTACGCACCGGCGTGAAGGTCGCAGTGGTGAACGCGACCGGAAGGGTCGTCGACCACGCGACGATCTATCCGCACGAGCCCCGGCGCGACAAGTCCGGCTCGCTCGAGGTGCTCGGCGCACTCGTCGAGAAGCACGGCGTCGAACTCATTGCCATCGGCAACGGCACCGCCTCACGCGAGACCGATGCGCTCGCCGGCGAGCTGCTGGCCGCGATCAAGGAGGCCGGCAAGAAGCCGCCGACGAGCGTCGTCGTGTCCGAGGCGGGTGCCTCGGTCTACTCGGCGTCGGCGTACGCGTCGAAGGAATTGCCGGACCTCGACGTCTCCATCCGCGGCGCGGTCTCGATCGCCCGCCGGTTGCAGGATCCGCTCGCCGAGCTCGTGAAGATCGATCCGAAGTCGATCGGGGTGGGGCAGTATCAGCACGACATCTCCGAGACCCTGCTCGCGCGCTCACTCGGGGCGGTCGTCGAAGACGCGGTGAACGCGGTCGGCGTCGACGTGAACACCGCGTCGGTGCCGCTGCTGTCCCGCGTGTCCGGCATCACCGCGGGCCTCGCGGAATCAATTGTCGCGCATCGTGACACCAATGGTGCGTTCCGGGATCGCAAGCAGATCACCGCGGTGCCCAGGCTCGGCCCCAAGGCATTCGAGCAGTGCGCCGGCTTCCTGCGCATCGCCGACGGCGACAATCCGCTCGACGCGTCGAGCGTGCACCCGGAGGCGTACCCGGTCGTCACGCGCATCCTCGAGAAGGTGGGCACCGATGTCCGGTCGCTGATCGGCGACACCGCGACCCTCACCAAGTTGCGACCCGAGGAGTTCGTCGACGAGACGTTCGGTCGTCCGACCGTCATCGACATCATCGCCGAACTCGACAAGCCCGGGCGCGACCCGCGGCCGGAGTTCAAGACCGCAACGTTCGCCACGGGCATCGAGAAGGTCTCCGACCTGACCCCGGGGATGGTCCTCGAAGGTCAGGTCACCAACGTGGCCGCCTTCGGCGCATTCGTCGACGTCGGCGTGCACCAGGACGGCCTCGTCCACGTCTCGGCGATGGCACACCGCTTCGTCTCCGACCCCCACGAGGTCGTCAAGTCCGGCGACATCGTGAAGGTGAAGGTCATGGACGTCGACATCGACCGCAAACGCATCGGGCTGTCGCTGCGGCTCGACGACGAACCGGGCAGTGACGGCAAACCCTCCCGCGCGCCGCGCGGGCAGGGGCGGGAGGACAGTGCTCGTGGCGGCGGCAATCAGCCGCGGAGGAACGATCAGCGTGGCGGCGGACGGGGCAACCCGGGCGGCCAGGGCCGGGGCGCTCAGGAACAGGGCAACCGAGGCGGGAACCGGAACGATCGACGCCCGGCACCCAGCGGGGCGATGGCCGACGCGCTCAAGCGAGCCGGCTTCGGTAAGTAGGGTCGCGGCCCGGGCGGGCCGGTTGTGTATTCGCGGATGCGGGGATTGCCGACCCCGAGCGAGTAGTTTCCCTCAGGCCGTGCCGGTCGCCGCGGTCGAGACTCGACGCCATGCCCAGCATCGTCTCGGGACGGCCGGCGTCGACCGGTCTGCCCACGCCCCGTGAACTCGCCACCCTCACCGGGGACCGCGACCGCGTCATCGACCTGATCCGCATCATGTCGCTGGCGGTCGTGGTCGCCGGCCACTCGATCATGCTCACAGTCGACGTGACCGACGACTCGGTTCATCTCGGCAACACACTCGGCGACGTGCCCGCACTGCAGCCGGCGACCTGGCTGCTGCAGGTGCTGCCGCTGTTCTTCTTCGCCGGTGCCGCCGCGGCGACCCGCGGCTGGACCTCGCGCGGCGACGGTGACACACCGACCGCCGGGCAGTGGCTCGTCGCCCGAACGCAACGGTTGATGCGCCCGGTGTTCTGGTACCTCGGTGCCGTCGCGGCCGTGTACGCCGTCCTGTCCGGCACCGGTGCCACGGCGGCGGCCGACGTGGTCGCGCGTCTCGGGGTGCAGTTGCTGTGGTTCCTCGGCGCCTACCTGCTCGTGCTGGCGGTGGTCCCGTTCCTGCAGCGACTCCGGTCCGTCGGTGGTGTGCTGGCCGCCCTGGTGGTGTGTTGGGGGAGCACGGCGATCGTCGACGCCGTCCGACTGACGGACGGCCCCGCAGCGCTCGGCTACCTGAACTTCCTCGCCGTGTGGACGATCCCCGCGGTCCTCGGGGTCGCGTACGCCAAGAGGATCCTGCGGCCTGGGCTCGCCCTCCTCGCGGCCGCCGGTGCGCTGGCAGCCGACCTCGTCCTCGTCACGTGGGGACCCTACGAGGTCTCCCTCGTGACGGTTCCGGGCCAGCACCTGTCCAACATGAGTCCGCCGAGCCTGCTGCTCGCCGGACACGCGATCGTGTTGTGCGCGGGCGCGATTGCGGTGCGCCGGTTCCTCGCGCGGATCGCCGACCGTCCGCGCGTCTGGTGGTGGGTGGTGCTGGGCAACCGGGGCGCGATGACGCTGTATCTCTGGCATCTGCCGGTGCTCGCGGCGATCATCGGTCTGTGCGCCGCGGCCGGCATCGACCGCGCCGACGTCGGCGCGGCGTCCTTCCCGACGATCGTCGGGGCGCAGACCGTGTTGCTCCTCGCGGGCATGGTCCCGGTGGTCGCGATCCTGTCCCCACTCGAGAACCGGTCCCTGCCGTGGTGGGACGAACCGGTCGCCCGGCGCAGCGGACCGGTGCGGAACGCGGCCCTGCTGACGGCGCTGGCCGGGCTCGGCGTGGCGGTCCTGATGCTCGCGCGCGGCGGTCTGACCGGCGACGGTGTGTGGTGGCTGATCATGGGCCTTGCCTGTGCCACCTGCTCGCGTTGCCTCGCGGTTCCCGCCGGTCGTCCGACGGCAGCGCCAGGGCTTCCCGGTGACGACGCCTCCCTGCAGGTCAGCGCCCCGCGGTAGTCGACTACCCTCGACGGGAGTCATCGTCGGCGCCGGAGGTGTCCGCCGGCCCGTTGGGTCGGCGTGCACAGCGCGACGACGATGCCGACCATCCATCGATCGACGCACGAGGAGCACGCCCACCGTGGCCACTTCCGCCGACGCAACGGCATTCCCGGGACCCGACGACCTCGAGGCGGCCGCGACGTCGGCCATCGAGGACTTCGAGGCGGCGGCCGACCTCGATCAGCTCGCCGCGGCCAAGTCGGCGCACCTCGGTGACCGCTCGCCGATCGCACTCGCCCGGCGCGCGCTGGGTTCCCTCCCCAAAGAGGAGCGTTCCGAAGCCGGCAAGCTGGTCAACCAGATGCGCGGCCGGGTGTCGGCGGCCCTGGAGGCGCGCACCGCCGTCCTCGACGCCGAACGGGACGCGGCGGTCCTCGTCGCCGAATCGATCGACGTGACCCTGCCGAGCGGCCGGCGTCCGGTGGGTGCGCGACATCCCATCACCGTCATCGCCGAGCAGGTGGCCGACGTGTTCGTCGGTATGGGCTGGGAGATCGCGGAGGGCCCGGAGGTCGAAACCGAGCACTACAATTTCGACGCGCTCAACTTCCTGCCCGACCACCCCGCCCGGTCGATGCAGGACACCTTCTACATCGCGCCCGAGGGATCGCGGCAGGTCCTGCGGACGCACACCTCGCCGGTGCAGGTGCGCTCGATGCTGAGCCGCGACCTGCCCATCTACGTGGCGTGCCCGGGCCGGACGTTCCGGACCGACGAGCTCGACGCCACCCACACCCCGGTCTTCCATCAGATCGAGGGACTCGCCGTCGACAAGGGACTCACACTGGCGAACCTGCGGGGCACCCTGGAAACCTTCGCGCGGGCACTCTTCGGACCGGAGACGACGACCCGCATGCGGGCGAGCTACTTCCCGTTCACCGAACCCTCCGCCGAGGTCGACGTGTGGTTCCCCGCCAAGAAGGGCGGACCCGGCTGGGTCGAGTGGGGCGGCTGCGGCATGGTCAACCCGAATGTGTTGCGCGCCAGCGGTATCGACCCGGATATGTACTCCGGCTTCGCGTTCGGCATGGGCCTGGAACGCACCCTGCAGTTCCGCAACGACATCTCCGACATGCGGGACATGGTCGAGGGGGACATCCGGTTCACCCTCCCGTTCGGTCCGGCCGCCTGACCGGCATCGCGCAGATCCCGCCCCGACGACTCCTCACGACGCGACGAAAGTAGTTGATACACAGTGCGTGCACCACAGTCCTGGTACACCGAGGTCCTCCGCGCCGGCGACCCGCAGTGGTCGGCGACCACCGATCAGATCGACGCCGGTTTCGTCCGTGTCGGGTTCGAGATCGAGGACATCGAGGCGTTCCCGGAGATCACCGGACCGCTGGTGATCGGTCGAGTAGAGACTATCGAGGAGCTCACCGAGTTCAAGAAGCCGATCCGGTTCTGCACGGTCGCGGTTGGTGAGGACGAGCCCCGCGGAATCGTCTGCGGTGCACGCAACTTCGCCGAGGGTGACCTGATCGTCGCCGCGCTGCCAGGGGTTGTGCTCCCCGGTCCCTTCGAGATCGCCTCGCGCAAGACCTACGGCCGGGTGTCCGACGGCATGATCTGCTCGGTCTCCGAGCTGGGTATCGGCACCGATCACAGCGGCATCCTCGTGCTCGCGCCCGGGACCGCCGAACCGGGCGCGGACGCCCGCGAGGTCCTGGGCCTCGCCGACGCGGCGATCGACGTCAACGTCACCCCCGACCGCGGCTACGCGTTCTCGGTGCGCGGCCTGGGCCGCGAGCTCGCGGGCAGCTTCGGGGTCCCGTTCGTCGATCCCGGACTCCGGGCCGCGGACCTGGCGGACGACGGGTCGGCCCCGGCGTGGCCGGTCGCCATCGACGAGAACTCTGGCGCGATCCGCTACACCGCTCGGGTCATCACCGGTGTGGACCCGACTGCGATCTCCCCGTGGTGGATGCAGAAGCGGCTCATGGTCGCCGGTATCCGCCCCATCTCCGCGATCGTCGACATCACCAACTACGTCATGATCGAACTCGGTCAGCCGCTGCACGCCTTCGACGCCGACCGTGTCACCGGAGCCGTCACGGTCCGGTCGGCCCAGCCGGGGGAGAAGCTCACCACCCTCGACGACACCGTCCGCGTCCTCGACCCCGAGGATGTGCTGATCGCCGACGAGACCGGACCGATCGCCCTCGCCGGTGTCATGGGCGGCGCGAGCACCGAGGTGGGTCCCGAGACGACGACGGTGCTGCTGGAGTCGGCGACCTTCGATCCGGTTCGGGTCTTCCGCACCGCGAAGCGCCACAAGCTGACCTCCGAGGCCAGCAAGCGGTTCGAGCGGATCGTCGACCCCGAGATCACCGCGGTGGCCTCCGACCGCGCCGCCCGGCTGATCGTCGAGATCGCCGGCGGACGCATCGCCTCACCGCTGTCCGAGACCCATGTCCAGACCCCGATCCGGTCGACCATCGCCATCGCTGCCGACGAACCGGACCGGGTCGCGGGCGTCAGCTATCCGCCGGGAACCACCCTGACGCGGCTGACCGAGGTCGGTTGCGTGGTGACCGGGACCGACGAGCTGGACGTGTTCCCGCCCTCGTGGCGACCCGATCTGCGGCAACGCGCCGACCTGGTCGAGGAGGTCCTGCGTCTGGAGGGCTTGGAGGACATCCCCGCCGTGGTTCCGCGCGCGCCCGGCGGCACCGGACTCACCCCGGTTCAGCGACGCAGGCGCAGCGTGGGACGCACCCTCGCGCTCGACGGCTACGTCGAGGTCCTGCCGTATCCGTTCATGCCGGCCGGCGTGTTCGACCTCTGGGACCTGCCCGCCGACGATGAGCGCCGGCGCACTGTGAAGGTCCTCAACCCACTCGAATCCGATCGCCCCGAGCTCAACACGACGTTGCTTCCGGGTCTCCTCGAGATGGCGGCCCGCAACATCGCACGCGGTCAGCGGGATCTGTCGCTGTTCACCATCGGTCAGGTCGTCATCGCCGGCGATCACGTCGCCGCGGTGGACGCGCTCGACGTCACGCGCCGCCCGACCGACGAGGAGATCGCGGCGCTCGACGCATCGCTGCCCCATCAGCCGCTGCACGTCGGCGTCGTCCTCACCGGACTGCGCGATCCCGCGGGCCCCTGGGGGCCGGGACGCGCCGCCGACCACCTCGATGCCTTCGAGGCGGCGCGCACGATCGGTCGCGCGGCGGGGGTGACCGTCGAGCTCACCGCCGACGATCAGCGCCCATGGCATCCCGGCCGCTGCGCGCGGCTGACGGTCGACGGCCGCACGGTCGGTTACGCCGGCGAACTCCACCCCGCGGTGCTCGAGCGGGCCCATCTGCCGAAGCGGACCTGCGCGGTGGAGATCGACATCGACGCACTGCCCTTGGACGCGCGACTCCCGGCGCCGTCGGTGTCGGTGTTCCCCGCGGTCCTGCAGGACGTCAACGTCGTCGTCGGAGGGGAGGTCCCGGCTGCGGACGTCCAGAAGGCGCTTCGTGAGGGGGCCGGCGACCTGCTCGAGGACATCGCGCTGTTCGACGTCTTCACCGGTGAACAGGTCGGCGCGGGCAACAAATCGTTGACGTTCTCGCTGCGGTTCCGCGCCCCGGACCGTACCCTCACCGAGGACGAGGCCAACGAGGCCAAGCTGGCCGCCGTCGATGCAGCCGCCGCGCGGGTGGGGGCCCGTCTCCGCTGACCCCATCGGCGTGTCACCCCGCCGTGAATTGATTTGCAGCCTGCTGCATAATGATCACATGGCTTCGACAAGCAAGGTGAGGGTGGCGGTGGCCGGCGCGAGCGGCTACGCGGGTGGCGAGATACTCCGGTTGCTGTGCGGGCACCCCCGTCTGCGATCCGGCGAACTCGAGATCGGCGCGCTCACCGCGGGTGGCAATGCCGGGACGCTCCTGGGTGCGCACCATCCCCATCTGCTCCCGCTGGCCGACCGGGTCCTGGAGGACACGACACCGGAGATCCTCGCCGGACACGACGTCGTCTTCCTGGGCCTGCCGCACGGCGCATCCGCGGTGATCGCCGATGCCCTGCCGCCGACGACGCTGATCATCGACTGCGGGGCCGACTTTCGGTTGCGCGACGCCGGTGAATGGACGTCGTACTACGGCGGAGACCACGCCGGGACCTGGCCGTATGGTCTGCCCGAGTTGCCCGGCAACCGGGAAACGCTCCGGGACGCGAGCCGGATCGCGGTGCCCGGTTGCTATCCGACGGTGTCGATCCTGTCGTTGCTCCCGGCCATCGCCGCGGGCATCGCCGATCCGCACGTGACCGTCGTCGCGGTGAGCGGGGCATCGGGTGCCGGACGGTCGCCCAAGGTCGACCTGCTGGCGTCCGAGGTCATCGGGTCCGCGCGGGCCTACGGCGTGGGCGGGGTCCACCGGCACACGCCGGAGATCTCCCAGGCGCTCTCGGCCGCCGCGGAACAGCCGGTGACCGTCTCGTTCACGCCCATCCTCGCCCCGATGGCCCGCGGCATCCTCGCGACGTGCACCGCGCGCACCGGGGCCACCGCGGAGGAGGCCCGCGCCGTCTACGAGAAGGCCTATGCGGACGAGGAATTCGTGCACGTGCTGCCGGAGGGGCGGCTGCCTGCCACCGGTTCGGTGATCGGCTCCAACGCCGTCCAGCTCGGCGTGACCGTCGACGAACGCGCACAGACCCTCGTGGTCGTCGGCGCGGTCGACAACCTGACCAAGGGGACCGGCGGCGCCGCAGTCCAATCGATGAACCTGGCGCTGGGCTGGACCGAGAACGAGGGACTGAGCACCGTGGGAGTGGCACCGTGACCGGATCGCAGGGCAGCGCGGAAACAGAGCAGGACCGGATCGAGGGCGGCGCCCCCGGAGATCACCCGCGGCTCGTGCGGAACCAGGGCGTCACCGCGCCCCTGGGGTTCCGGGCCGCCGGAATCGCGGCGGGCATCAAGGCATCCGGTGCGCTCGACCTCGCACTCGTCTTCAACGAGGGCCCCGACCATTCCGCCGCCGGCGTCTTCACCCGCAACCAGGTGAAGGCGGCACCGGTGCTGTGGTCACAGCAGGTCCTCACCACCGGCCGGCTGCGCACCGTGATCCTCAACTCCGGCGGCGCGAACGCCTGTACCGGACCGGGCGGCTTCCAGGACACCCACAAGACCGCGGAGGCGGTGGCCGACGCGCTCAGCAACTGGGGGACCAGCACGGGCGCCGTGGAGGTCGCGGTGTGCTCCACCGGACTGATCGGCGACCGGCTGCCGATGGACAAGGTCCTCGCCGGGGTCACCGAGATCGTCCAGGACATGGGCGGCGGCCTGTCCGGCGGCACCGACGCGGCCCACGCGATCATGACCACCGACACCGTCCCCAAACAGGCTGCGCTGCACCATCCGCAGGGGTGGAACGTGGGCGGCATGGGCAAGGGCGCCGGAATGCTGGCACCGTCGCTGGCGACGATGCTGGTCGTGCTCACCACCGACGCGGTGGCCACCGCCGAGCAGCTCGACACCGCCTTGCGCAGGGCGACGGCACGCACCTTCGACCGGCTCGACATCGACGGCTCGTGCTCGACGAACGACACGGTTCTGCTGCTGAGCTCGGGCGCCAGCCAGATCCCGGTCGAGCAGAGCGATCTCGACGACGCGGTGTTCGCCGTCTGCGACGATCTCGCCGCCCAGATGATGGCCGACGCCGAGGGCGTCACGAAGCGGGTCGTCATCACGGTCACCGGGGCGCACACCGAGGACGACGCGCTGACCGTCGCCCGTGCCGTCGCGCGAGATTCGCTGGTGAAGACCGCCCTCTTCGGGTCGGATCCGAACTGGGGGCGGGTACTCGCCGCGGTCGGCGCGTCGCCGGTGACCGTCGATCCCGACCGGATCGCGGTGTCGTTCAACGGCAACCCGGTGTGCGAGAACGGTTTCGGGGTCGAGGGCGCGCGAGATGTGGACCTGTCCGGCCCCGACATCGCCGTCGTCGTCGACCTGAAGCTGGGAGAGTCGGCGGCCAGTGTCCGGACCACCGACCTCTCCCATGCGTACGTCGAAGAGAACTCGGCGTATTCGTCATGAGCGAGACAAAATCGGGCGTCCACCCGATCGACCCCGCGGCCGGCCTGGCCAAGGCGAAGGTCCTCGCCGAGGCCCTGCCCGCGCTGCAGCGACTCGCCGGTGCGACCGTCGTCGTCAAGTACGGCGGCAACGCCATGATCGACGACGAGTTGAAGAAGGCGTTCGCGGCGGACATGGTCTTTCTGCGCGCCTGCGGCATGCATCCCGTGGTGGTTCACGGTGGTGGCCCGCAGATCTCGGCGATGCTGAAGCGACTGGGACTCTCGGGTGAGTTCAAGGGCGGGTTCCGGGTGACGACCCCCGAGGTCATGGACGTCGCCCGCATGGTTCTCTTCGGTCAGGTCGGGCGGGAGCTCGTGGGGCTGATCAACTCGCACGGACCGTATGCCGTCGGCATCACCGGTGAGGATGCCCACCTGTTCACCGCGACGCGGCGCACGGTGCTCGTCGAGGGTGTTCCCACCGACATCGGCCTCGTCGGCGACATCGCGTCGGTCAACACCTCGGCGGTGCTGGATCTGGTTGCCGCCGGCCGCATCCCGGTCGTCTCGACGATCGCGCCGGACCGCGACGGGGTGGTGCACAACATCAACGCCGACACCGCGGCCGGTGCTCTCGCCGAGGCGCTGGGGGCGTCCCGGCTGGTGATGCTGACCGATGTCGAAGGCCTGTACACGGACTGGCCCGACCGCGGATCCCTGGTGTCCCAGATCGACACCGACACACTCACCGCGCTGTTGCCGTCGCTGGATTCCGGCATGGTCCCCAAGATGGAGGCCTGCCTGCGCGCCGTCACCGGCGGCGTCGACCGCGCACACGTGATCGACGGGCGTGTCGCCCATTCCGTACTGGCCGAACTGTTGACCGAGAGCTCGACCGGCACCACCGTCGTCGCGCCTGAGGAGGACGCATGACCGCGCCACTGCAGCAGCGCTGGGCACAGTCGCTGATGAACAACTACGGCACACCCCCGATCGCCCTGGTGGAGGGCTCGGGAGCGTATGTCACCGACGCCGATGGCAAGCGCTACCTCGACCTGCTCGGCGGGATCGCGGTGAACGCCCTCGGCCACGCCCACCCGGCGATTGTCGACGCGGTCACCCGCCAGCTCCAGACGCTCGGGCACGTGTCGAACCTGTACATCGCCCCGCCCGTCGTCGAACTCGCCGAGGCATTGCTCGGCCGGTTCGGTCATCCGGGTCGCGTGTTCTTCTGCAACTCCGGCACCGAGGCGAACGAGGCCGCGTTCAAACTGGCCCGACGGACCGGCCGGCCCGAGATCGTCGCGGCGGAGCAGGCCTTCCACGGACGCACCATGGGTGCGCTCGCGATGACCGGTCAGCCCGCCAAACGCACTCCGTTCGAACCGATGCCGCCGGGCGTCCGGTTCGTTCCCTACGGTGACGTCGACGCGCTCGACGCCATGGTCACCGACCAGACCGCCGCGGTGATCCTCGAACCGATCCTCGGCGAGGCCGGCGTCGTCGTGCCCCCGGCCGACTACCTGGCGGCCGCTCGCCGGATCACCGAGGAGCGCGGCGCGCTGCTGATCCTCGACGAGGTGCAGACCGGCGTCGCTCGCACCGGTACGTTCTTCGCCCATCAGCAGGTGGGCGTGGTCCCCGATGTGATGACGCTTGCGAAGGGGCTGGGCGGTGGCCTCCCCATCGGCGCGTGCATCGCCACCGGCCCGGCGGCCGATCTGTTCGGGCCGGGCCAGCACGGCACCACTTTCGGTGGCAATCCGGTCAGTGCGGCCGCCGCGCTGGCCGTCCTGAGGGTCATCGAAGCCGACGGTCTCCTCGATTCCGTTGCCGCGGTGGGGAAGTCGATCGCGACCGGCATCGAGGACCTGCAGCATCCGCTGGTCTCGCATGTGCGTGGATCCGGCCTGTTGCTCGGTGTCGTGCTGACGCAGCCGCTCTCGCAGCGCGTCGAGGCCGCCGCCCGGGACGCGGGGTTCCTGATCAACGCACCCGCGCCCGACGTCCTGCGCCTGGCCCCGCCGCTGATCCTCACCGAGGAGCAGGGACAGGATTTCGTGCGCGCGCTACCGACACTGCTCGACACCGCCGCCACATCGAACGAGGGGGACAAGCCATGACCAGACATTTCCTGCGCGACGACGACCTGACCCCGGCCGAGCAGGCCGAGGTGCTCGCACTCGCGGCCGAGGTCAAGGCGAAGCCGTTCGACTTCCGGCCGCTGGAGGGCCCCCGCGGGGTCGGGGTGATCTTCGACAAGAACTCCACCCGCACCCGGTTCTCGTTCGAGGTCGGCATCGCCCAGCTCGGCGGTCATGCGGTCGTCGTCGACGGCCGGACGACACAGCTCGGCCGCGAGGAGACCCTGGAGGACACCGGCCTCGTCCTGTCCCGCTTCGTCGACGCCATCGTGTGGCGGACGTTCGGGCAGGACCGGCTCGAAGCGCTGTCCTCGACCGCCACGGTGCCGGTCGTCAACGCGCTGTCCGACGAGTTCCACCCCTGCCAGGTGCTCGCCGACCTGCAGACGATCGCCGAGCACAAGGGCCAGCCGGCGGGCCTGACGATGACGTACCTGGGTGACGGCGCGAACAACATGGCGCATTCGCTGGCGCTCGGCGGCGTCACGGCCGGCATGCACGTCGTCCTCAGCTCGCCGGACGGCTTCCAGCCGGACCCGGCGGTGATCGCCGACGCCGAGAAGCGTGCCGCGCAGACCGGCGGCTCGGTGACGCTCGAGACCGACCCCGTCGCCGCCGCGACGGGGGCCGACGTCCTGGTGACCGACACCTGGGTGTCGATGGGGCAAGAGGACGACGGAAAGGACCGCACGGCGCCGTTCCGGCCGTACCAGATCAACGATGACCTGCTCATGCATGCCGCCGATGATGCGATCGTGCTGCACTGCCTGCCGGCCCATCGTGGCGACGAGATCACCGCCTCGGTGATCGACGGACCCCGCAGCGTCGTGTTCGACGAGGCGGAGAACCGCCTGCATGCGCAGAAGGCGCTGCTGATCTGGCTGCTGGACCACCAGTGAGCGGACACCCACGATGACCGCCGGAGCCGAACCCTCGGAGAGCCGCCTCGCCGCCACCCGGGCGGGGCGTCATGCGCGCATCATCGAGATCCTGTCCACGCATCAGGTACGCAGCCAGTCGGAGCTGCAGCGGTTGCTCGCCGAGGAGGGCGTCGACGCCACCCAGGCCACCCTGTCACGCGACCTCGACGAGCTCGGGGCCGTGAAGCTCCGGGCCGCGGACGGCGGCGCCGGGGTCTACGTGGTGCCCGAAGACGGTTCGCCCGTCCGCGGGGTGTCCGGCGGCACCGACCGGCTCGGCCGGCTCGTGTCGGACCTCCTGGTCTCGACCGACAGCAGTGGCAACCTCGCGGTGTTGCGAACGCCCCCGGGCGCCGCGCACTACTTGGCGGCTGCGCTCGACCGGGCGCGCCTGCCCGACGTCGTGGGGACGATCGCCGGGGACGACACGATCTTCGTCGTCGCGCGCGAGCCGCTCGACGGAGCGGAACTCGCCCGCCGGATCGAGGGCCTCGTGTAACCCTCGCCGCATCGACATTCTCGGTTCCGCCTCCGCGGAACCGGCAGACCACACCAAACGAACAGCCGAGACGCCGCCAACCGGATACCCGGGCGGTGTCGTCGGAACACCGGGGCCGATGATGGACTCGGTCATCGCGCAGAACAGGAGCTTCACCTCATGGCAGAACGTGTCGTACTCGCATACTCGGGCGGCTTGGACACCTCGGTCGCGATCAGCTGGATCCAGAAGGAGACCGGCAAAGAGGTCGTCGCCGTGGCACTCGACCTCGGTCAGGGCGGCGAGGACATGGAGGTCATCCGCCAGCGCGCACTCGACTGCGGCGCGGTCGAGGCCGTCGTGGTCGACGCCCGCGACGAGTTCGCCGACGAGTACTGCCTCGGCGCGATCACCTCGAACGCTCTCTACATGGACCGTTATCCGCTCGTCTCGGCGCTGTCGCGCCCGCTGATCGCCAAGCACCTGGTCACGGCCGCCCGTGATCACGGCGGCACCGTCGTCGCCCACGGATGCACCGGCAAGGGCAACGACCAGGTCCGCTTCGAAGTCGGTTTCGCCACCCTGGCGCCCGATCTGCAGGTGCTCGCGCCGGTCCGCGACTACGCCTGGACCCGCGAGAAGGCGATCGCCTTCGCCGGGGAGAACGACATCCCGATCAACGTGACCAAGAAGTCGCCGTTCTCGATCGACCAGAACGTGTGGGGACGCGCCGTCGAGACCGGCTTCCTCGAGGACCTGTGGAACGCGCCGACCAAGGACGTCTACGACTACACCGAAGACCCCACCGTCAACTGGAACTCGCCTGACGAGGTCATCATCGGCTTCGACAAGGGCCGCCCGGTCAGCATCGACGGCCGCCCGGTGAGCGTCCTCGAGGCGATCCAGGAACTCAACCGTCGGGCCGGCGCCCAGGGCGTCGGACGCCTCGACGTGGTGGAGGACCGCCTGGTGGGCATCAAGAGCCGCGAGGTCTACGAGGCGCCCGGCGCCATGGTTCTCATCCGCGCACACGAAGAACTCGAGCACGTGACCATCGAGCGCGAGCTCGGCCGCTACAAGCGCGGCACCGACCAGAAGTGGGCCGAGCTGGTGTACGACGGTCTCTGGTTCTCGCCGCTGAAGCGGTCGCTGGACGCGTTCGTCGCCTCCACGCAGGAGCACGTGACCGGCGAGATCCGGCTGACCCTGCACGGCGGCACGATCGCCGCGACCGGCCGCCGCAGCTCGGAGTCGCTCTACGACTTCAACCTCGCGACCTACGACGAGGGCGACACCTTCGATCAGTCCGCGGCCCGCGGCTTCGTCGAGCTGCACGGCCTGTCGTCGAAGATCGCCGCGAAGCGGGACCTGAATCTGTGAGTGCGGGCACCGGCGGCGGCAGCGGCCCGGAGACCGGCGGGACGACCAACCAGGGTTCGCTCTGGGGCGGTCGCTTCGCCGGTGGACCGGCGGAGGCGATGGCCGCGCTGAGCAAGTCGACCCATTTCGACTGGGCCCTGGCCCCGTTCGACATCGAGGCGTCCAAAGCGCATGCACGGGTGCTGAACAAGGCCGGGCTGCTCACCGCCGAAGACCTCACCGGAATGCTCGACGGGCTCGATCGCCTGGCCGCCGATGTCGCCGACGGCAGCTTCGGGCCGGCCGAGTCCGACGAGGACGTCCACGGCGCCCTCGAGCGTGGCCTGATCGAGCGCGTCGGTCCCGAACTCGGGGGCCGGTTACGCGCGGGGCGCTCACGCAACGACCAGGTCGCGACCCTGTTCCGGATGTGGCTGCGCGCCGCCATGCGGCGGGTCGCGTTGGGCCTGCTCGACGTCGTCGACGCGCTCACCGCACAGGCGGCGGCCCATCCCGACGCGATCATGCCGGGCAAGACGCACCTGCAGGCCGCACAGCCGGTCCTGCTGGGGCACCATCTGCTGGCGCACGCGCAACCACTCCTGCGCGACATCGACCGGCTCGCCGACGCGGATCGTCGAACCGCGGTGTCGCCCTACGGTTCCGGCGCCCTGGCCGGCTCCTCCCTGGGCCTCGATCCGGCGGCGATCGCCGCCGACCTGGGCTTCGACGCACCCGCGGAGAACTCGATCGATGCCACCTCATCGCGCGACTTCGCTGCGGAGGCCGCGTTCGTCTTCGCGATGATCGCAGTCGACCTCTCCCGGTTGTCCGAAGAGGTGATCATCTGGAGCACACCGGAATTCGGCTACGTGACGCTGGCCGACGCGTGGTCCACCGGCAGCTCGATCATGCCGCAGAAGAAGAACCCGGACGTCGCCGAACTCATGCGCGGCAAGGCCGGTCGTCTCATCGGCGACCTCACCGGATTGCTCGCCACACTGAAGGCGCAGCCGCTGGCGTACAACCGGGACCTGCAGGAGGACAAGGAACCGGTCTTCGACGCGGTGGCCCAACTGGAGCTGCTGCTGCCCGCGGTGACCGGCCTGGTCGCCACGCTGGAGTTTCACACCGATCGCATGGCGGAACTCGCGCCGGCGGGTTTCACCCTGGCCACCGACATCGCCGAATGGATGGTCCGACAGGGCGTGCCGTTCCGGGTGGCGCACGAGGCCGCGGGTGCGTGTGTCCGCGAGGCCGAGTCCCGGGGCGTCGGCCTGGACGAACTCGACGACGCGACGCTGGCCGGTGTCCATCCGGCGCTGACGCCGGCGGTGCGTGACGTCCTGACCGTCCGCGGTTCGGTCGAGTCGCGCAACGCGCACGGCGGTACCGCACCCGGACAGGTCCGGCGGCAGATCGACGTCGTCACGGCCCAGACCGCCGATCTCCGGACACGCTGGACCGCTGGGCACGGCGGGCGCCACTGATCCCGCACGACTGGGTACAGTGACCTGTGTCACCGACGCCGCGTCAATCAACGCGCTGGTGAGGCCGGTACACCGACGACAGGAGGATCGACACGATGGCGGTGTGGGACGGGGGCCCCGATCTCGTGGGGGTGGTCGGCAGGGTGTTGGCCACTGCGCAGAACGGCCTCGAGGTGCTGCGGTTCGGTGGACTGGAGACCGGCACCGAACCGGCGCCCTTCGCGGTCGTCGAGACACACAAGATGTTCCGGCTGCGTCGGTATTTCCCGAACGATCCGTCGACCGGTCCGAACATCGTCCTGGTGCCGCCGATGATGGTGTCGGCCAACGTCTATGACGTCACCGAGCACAACGGTGCGGTGTCGATTCTGCACCGCAACGGCATCACGCCGTGGGTCGTCGACTTCGGTTCACCCGACTCCGAAGAAGGCGGGATGGAACGCAATCTCGCCGACCACGTGGTCGCGATCAGCCACGCGATCGACCTGATCGTCGAGGCGACCGGCCGTGACATCCACCTCGCCGGGTATTCGCAGGGCGGGATGTTCGCCTACCAGACCGCGGCCTACCGCCGGTCCAAGGGGATCGCGAGTCTGATCACGTTCGGCAGCCCCGTCGACGTCCTCGCCGCACTGCCCCTGGGGCTGCCCGCGGGACTGGTGGCCCCGGCGGCCGAGTTCCTGGCCGACAAGGCGTTCTCACGCAACCTCTGGGTGCGGGATTGGATGGCGCGCACCGGCTTCCAGCTCCTGGATCCGGTGAAGACGGTGCGCAGCCGCATCGACTTCCTGCGCCGTCTGCACGATCGTGAGGCGCTGCTGCCACGGGAGGACCAGCGCCGCTTCCTGGAGGCCGACGGCTGGGTCGCATGGTCCGGCCCGGCGATCGCCGAGCTGCTCCGGCAGTTCGTGGCGCACAACCGCATGGTCTCCGGCGGCTTCGTGATCAACGGCGATCTGGTGTCCCTCGCCGAGATCACCTGCCCGGTGCTCGCGTTCGTGGGCGATGCCGACGACATCGGGCAACCGGCGGCGGTACGGGGCATCGTCCGCGCCGCGCCCGACGCGGAGGTGTACGAATCCACCCTGCCGGCCGGACATTTCGGACTCGTGGTCGGCAGCGCGGCCGGTGAACACACCTGGCCGACGACCTCCGACTGGGTGAACTGGCTCTCCGACAACGGTCCGCGCCCCGAACTCGTCTCCGAGATGTCGCTCGTCGAGCCGGGTCACGGCGGCGGGGTCAGCCTGTCGTCGCGACTCACGCACGGTGTGGGGTCGGTGGCCGACGCCGGCACCGCCGCCTCACGCGAGTTGCTCGGCCTGGCCAACTCCCTGCAGCGCACCTCGCGGGCGGTCGCCTCGGAGTCGGTGCGGACCGTCCCCCGACTGTTCCGGCTGGGACAGATCCAGAGCGGGACGCGCATCTCCCTGTCGAAGCTGATGGCCGAGAACACCAAGCGCGGCGGCGACAAGGAACTGTTCCTCTTCGAGAACCGTGTGCTCACCCACGCCCAGGTGAACACGCGTATCGACAACGTGGTGGCCGGGCTGGTCGACTGCTGCATCCGCCCCGGTCAGCACATCGGCGTCCTGATGGACACCCGGCCGAGCGCCCTGGTCGTCATCGCGGCGCTCTCGCGTCTGGGCGCGGTGGCGGTGCTGCTCGCCGCGGACGCCGACGTCCGCGAGATGATGCGGCTCGCCGACAGTTCGGTCATCGTCACCGACCCCACCAATCTCGATCTCGCCAGTGCCGCCTCTGACCGTGTCCTGGTGCTCGGCGGCGGCAGTGGCGACTCCCGGGCGATCGACGGTGCGGACGGCACCTCGATCGTCGACATGGAACGCATCGATCCCGACGAAGTCGTGATGCCGACCTGGTACCGGCCCGACCCCGGCCTCGCGGGTGACCTCGGGTTCATCCTGTTCAGCCGGGCTTACGGCAAGCTCGTTCCATGGCCGGTGACCAACCACCGGTTCGCGATGTCGGCCTTCGGCGCCGCGGCCGCGGCGGCGCTCACCGACCGCGACACCGTGTACTGCCTGCCGCCGCTGCACCACGCGTCGGGGCTGCTCACGACCCTGGGGGCGACGGTGGTCGGGCGGTCGAGGATCGCGCTGTCGAACGGCATCGATCCCACGAACTTCGCCGTCGAGGTGCAGCGCTACGGCATCACCGTCGTGTCCTACACCTGGTCGATGCTCAGCGGCATCGTTCGCGACCCCGACTTCCACATCAACCAGCACAACCCGATCCGGTTGTTCATGGGCTCGGGTATGTCGGCGGGACTCTGGGAGGACGTGTGCTCGAGTTTCCCCCGCGCGCGCATCCTCGAGTTCTTCGCGACCGCCGACGGCTCGGCGATCCTCGCGAACGTCTCCGGGGACAAGTTGTCCTCCGTCGGCCGGCCACTGCCGGAGACGAACCCCGTCGAGGTCGCGGCCTACGACATCGTCGGCGACCGGTTGCTCATCGACGACTTGGGCTTCGTCCGCCGGGCGGAGACGGGGGAGCCCGGTCTGCTCCTCGCCAAGGCCAAGCACAAGTTCGACACCAACGGGACGGTGCTCCGCGACGTCTTCACGACGCGTGATCGGTGGGAGGTGTCGGGTCACTTGTTCGTGCGCGACGCCGACGGCGACCTGTACTTCCTCGGAGCGACCGACCGCGTGCTCCGGACCGCGGACGGCCCGGTGTTCATCCCCCCGATCGCCCACGCCCTGTCCCGACTGAAGAGCGTCGACCAGGTCGTCGTCTACGGTGTCGGCGAACCCGGCCACCAGGTCGTCGTCGCGGCGATGACCCTCCGGCCCGGGGTCACGCCGGACTCGCTCACGGTCACACAACTGCGGATCACGCTGGGGGAGTACCGGGCCGAGGAGCGCCCTCATCTCGTCCACGTCGTCGACGAGATCCCGCAGTCGGCGTCGTTCCGCCCGCTCAGCACCGGTCTGGTCGAGGAGGGACTTCCGAAACCGGGTGCGCGCGTCTGGTATCGCGACGACGAAGGGCGCTATCGCAGGTACACGAGGACCGTGGCGGAGAAGCTGGACTGGAGCGGGACCTCGACGCGCAATGCCCTAGGCTGATCCGGGTGACGACACGCGCTGAGGCCATCGACCCGATCGTGCGCGAACGCCTGGCCTGCCCGCAGGACCACGGTCCGCTGGTCGACGCCGGCGACGAGCTCTACAACCCGCGGCTGCATGTCGCCTACCGCATCGACTCCGACGGCATTCCGGTGATGCTCGTCGACGAGGCGCGCACGGTCGACGACGCCGAGCACGAGCGCATCGTCGGTTCTCAGCCGGAGTAGCCCGCCTGCGGGCGTCACCTCGACCGCACCTCGATCTCGACGGATGACAAGATCGAGGGGTGAGTGCTGACAACGTCGAACCCCCCCGACCGGCCGAGTCCTCCCGGCCGACTGCCGTCCCCGCCACCGTCGACATCCTCGACGAACTGCAATGGCGCGGGCTGATCGCCCAGTCCACCGATCTCGGTGCACTGGGGGAGGCGCTCGCGAACGGACCGGTCACGTTGTACGCGGGCTTCGACCCGACGGCGGCGAGTCTGCACGCCGGCCACCTCGTCCCGTTGCTGACCCTCAAGCGTTTCCAATTAGCGGGTCATCGTCCGATCGTCCTCGCGGGCGGTGCCACCGGTCTGATCGGTGATCCCCGCGACGTGGGGGAGCGGACGATGAACTCGGCGGACACCGTGGCCGAGTGGGCCGCGCGTATCGATGCGCAGCTTCGGCGGTTCGTCGACATCGACGACACCCCTACGGGCGCCGTGGTGGTGAACAACCTGGACTGGACCGGCAAGCTGTCAGCGGTCGAGTTCCTCCGCGACCTGGGTAAGCACTTCTCGGTGAACGTGATGCTCGCGCGCGACACGGTGAAGCGACGCCTCGAGGCCGACGGCATGAGCTACGCGGAGTTCAGCTACCTGCTCCTGCAGTCGAACGACTTCGTCGAACTGAACCGCCGGTACGGATGTGTGCTGCAGATCGGTGGTTCCGACCAGTGGGGCAACATCGTCGGCGGCGTGGATCTGGCCCGTCGACTCGACGGCTCGGCGCTGCACGGGATGACGGTTCCGCTCGTGACCTCGTCGGACGGCAAGAAGTTCGGCAAGTCCACGGGTGGGGGCAGTCTGTGGCTCGACCCGGACCTGACGAGCCCCTACTCCTGGTACCAGTACTTCGTGAACACGGCGGACGCCGATGTCATCCGTTACCTGCGCTGGTTCACCTTCCTGGGGCGCGAGGAGATCGACGAACTCGAACGTGCCACCGCCGAGACCCCGCACCTGCGGCGCGCACAGCGCACACTCGCCGCCGAGATGACGACCCTCATCCACGGTCAGGCCAACACCGATGCGGTCCAACTCGCCAGCCAGGCACTGTTCGGGCGGGCCGAGCTCGATGAACTCGACGAGGCGACCCTCGCGGCCGCAGTCGGGGAGACCTCGATCGCCGAATACGGCGAGGCCCGTCCGACGATCATCGAGTTGCTGGTCGACACGAAGCTATCGGAGTCCAACAAGGCTGCTCGCCGTGCAGTGTCCGAGGGCGGCGCCTACGTGAACAACACCAAGATCACCGACCCGGAGTGGCAGCCGGCCGACGCCGATCTGCTCCACGGGCGGTGGTTGGTGGTGCGTCGCGGCAAGAAGAGCTTCGCCGGCGCCAGACTAGGCCTCTGACCTGGCGATTTGACGCGTTGTTCGCGCCTGTGTAACTTAATCGACGCACCGCAGAGAGCAACTCCCCCGGAGCCGCAAGCCCCGGGGAAGTAACAGTGCCCGAGCCACTCGCTCAGGCCGCCTGTGCGGGCCACTCCCGAGAACAAGATCGCGAGTATTTTTCGCGCTCTGGGAGAGCTCATCGGAGCCGGCTTCACATCGAAGGCGTCTGGTGGGTGTGTGTTCTTTGAGAACTCGATAGTGTGTTGGTGGATTGTTTGATGCCATATTGTGGTGTCAGATGGTTTGCTTGGATGATGTGTCCGCGGCTTTGATTGTCGCGTGATGCTGATGAGTTTATTTTTTGATGCCAGTTTTTTTTGAGGATTATTTTGGTCAGGTTTTGCTTTCCTGGTTGAAGATTTTGTGTTGAAACGCCGGCCTTTCGGGTTGGTTTGGTTTCTACATTTTTTCATGGAGAGTTTGATCCTGGCTCAGGACGAACGCTGGCGGCGTGCTTAACACATGCAAGTCGAACGGAAAGGCCCAGCTTGCTGGGTACTCGAGTGGCGAACGGGTGAGTAACACGTGGGTGATCTGCCCTGCACTCTGGGATAAGCCTGGGAAACTGGGTCTAATACCGGATATGACCAACTGTCGCATGGTGGTTGGTGGAAAGCTTTTGCGGTGTGGGATGGGCCCGCGGCCTATCAGCTTGTTGGTGGGGTAATGGCCTACCAAGGCGACGACGGGTAGCCGACCTGAGAGGGTGATCGGCCACACTGGGACTGAGACACGGCCCAGACTCCTACGGGAGGCAGCAGTGGGGAATATTGCACAATGGGCGCAAGCCTGATGCAGCGACGCCGCGTGAGGGATGACGGCCTTCGGGTTGTAAACCTCTTTCACCAGGGACGAAGCGTGAGTGACGGTACCTGGAGAAGAAGCACCGGCCAACTACGTGCCAGCAGCCGCGGTAATACGTAGGGTGCGAGCGTTGTCCGGAATTACTGGGCGTAAAGAGCTCGTAGGCGGTTTGTCGCGTCGTCTGTGAAATTCTGCAACTCAATTGCAGGCGTGCAGGCGATACGGGCAGACTTGAGTACTACAGGGGAGACTGGAATTCCTGGTGTAGCGGTGAAATGCGCAGATATCAGGAGGAACACCGGTGGCGAAGGCGGGTCTCTGGGTAGTAACTGACGCTGAGGAGCGAAAGCGTGGGTAGCGAACAGGATTAGATACCCTGGTAGTCCACGCCGTAAACGGTGGGTACTAGGTGTGGGTTCCTTTTCACGGGATCCGTGCCGTAGCTAACGCATTAAGTACCCCGCCTGGGGAGTACGGCCGCAAGGCTAAAACTCAAAGGAATTGACGGGGGCCCGCACAAGCGGCGGAGCATGTGGATTAATTCGATGCAACGCGAAGAACCTTACCTGGGTTTGACATACACCAGACGCGGCTAGAGATAGTCGTTCCCTTGTGGTTGGTGTACAGGTGGTGCATGGCTGTCGTCAGCTCGTGTCGTGAGATGTTGGGTTAAGTCCCGCAACGAGCGCAACCCTTGTCCTGTATTGCCAGCGGGTTATGCCGGGGACTTGCAGGAGACTGCCGGGGTCAACTCGGAGGAAGGTGGGGATGACGTCAAGTCATCATGCCCCTTATGTCCAGGGCTTCACACATGCTACAATGGCTGGTACAGAGGGCTGCGATACCGTGAGGTGGAGCGAATCCCTTAAAGCCAGTCTCAGTTCGGATTGGGGTCTGCAACTCGACCCCATGAAGTCGGAGTCGCTAGTAATCGCAGATCAGCAACGCTGCGGTGAATACGTTCCCGGGCCTTGTACACACCGCCCGTCACGTCATGAAAGTCGGTAACACCCGAAGCCGGTGGCCTAACCCCTTGTGGGAGGGAGCTGTCGAAGGTGGGATCGGCGATTGGGACGAAGTCGTAACAAGGTAGCCGTACCGGAAGGTGCGGCTGGATCACCTCCTTTCTAAGGAGCACACAACAACACGTGTTTCAGCAGGCGTCTGTTCTGCGGCACGTGTGTGTTCGAGGGTGAAACATCAAACACGCCACGCAAGGTGCCGGCCTCATATGGGCAGGCGCTGGTGGTGAGCTTGCCGGGTGACTGGCTCGCTGCTCCCAACACACTATCGGGGTTCTGAGAGAACACACGTTTTCTCTGAGCTGGTCATCGTGAGGTCGTGCTGATGCATCCTGTGATGGGGTGTGGAGCGGCCAAGTGGTGATCGGCGTGTGTTGTTTGAGAAGTGCATAGTGGATGCGAGCATCTTTATTTCCAACCAATGCTCCAACGTTGTTGGGGTGCTTGGTCTGTGATTTAGCAGATAATGTTTTGAGTGTTTGTGTGATGTCTACATTCGATCCTCCTTGTGGGGGTTGTTTGTAGGTGTTGTTGTAAGTGTGTAAGGGCGTTCGGTGGATGCCTTGGTACCAGGAGCCGATGAAGGACGTGGTAGGCCGCGATAGTCCTCGGGGAGTTGTCAAACGAGCTGTGATCCGAGGGTGTCCGAATGGGGAAACCCAGCACGAGTGATGTCGTGTTACCACCAGCTGAATGTATAGGCTGTGTGGGGGGAACGTGGGGAAGTGAAACATCTCAGTACCCATAGGAAGAGAAAACAATTGTGATTCCGTGAGTAGTGGCGAGCGAAAGCGGAGGAGGCTAAACCATGCGCATGTGATACCGGGTAGGGGTTGTGTGTGTGGGGTTGTGGGGTTCGTCTTCTTCCATCTGCCTGTGGAAGCGTGAGTGAGAAAACTGTGTGTTAGGTGAAGTGGCCTGGAATGGTCTGCCGTAGTCGGTGAGAGTCCGGTAGCTGAAAACACATGGTCTTGCGTGACGGTGTCCCCAAGTAGCAGCGGGCTCGTGGAATCTGCTGTGAATCTGCCGGGACCACCCGGTAAGCCTGAATACTTCCTGGTGACCGATAGCGGACTAGTACCGTGAGGGAAAGGTGAAAAGTACCCCGGGAGGGGAGTGAAATAGTACCTGAAACCGGACGCTTACAATCCGTCAAAGCCTGTGCCTTCGGGGCGGGTGATGGCGTGCCTTTTGAAGAATGAGCCTGCGAGTTAGTGTTCGGTGGCGAGGTTAACCCGTGTGGGGTAGCCGTAGCGAAAGCGAGTCTGAATAGGGCGAGAGAGTCGCCGGGTCTAGACCCGAAGCGGAGTGATCTACCCATGGCCAGGGTGAAGCGTCGGTAAGACGTCGTGGAGGCCCGAACCCACTTCAGTTGAAAATGGAGGGGATGAGTTGTGGGTAGGGGTGAAAGGCCAATCAAACTCCGTGATAGCTGGTTCTCCCCGAAATGCATTTAGGTGCAGCGTCACATGTTTCTTACTGGAGGTAGAGCTACTGGATGGCCGATGGGCCCCACAGGGTTACTGACGTCAGCCAAACTCCGAATGCCGGTAAGTGAGAGTGTGGCAGTGAGACTGCGGGCGATAAGGTTCGTAGTCGAGAGGGAAACAGCCCAGATCGCCGGCTAAGGCCCCTAAGCGTGTACTAAGTGGAAAAGGATGTGGGGTCGCGAAGACAACCAGGAGGTTGGCTTAGAAGCAGCCACCCTTGAAAGAGTGCGTAATAGCTCACTGGTCAAGTGATCCTGCGCCGACAATGTAGCGGGGCTCAAGTACACCGCCGAAGCCGCGGCACTCACACGTTAGCCCGTCGATCTTCTATGGAGGGTCGACCAGGTGTGTGGGTGGGTAGGGGAGCGTCCTGCATCCGTGGAAGCGCCGGAGTGATCCAGGTGTGGAGGGTGTGGGAGTGAGAATGCAGGCATGAGTAGCGAAAGCAGAGTGAGAAACTCTGCCGCCGAATGACCAAGGGTTCCTGGGCCAGGCTAATCCGCCCAGGGTGAGTCGGGACCTAAGGCGAGGCCGACAGGCGTAGTCGATGGACAACGGGTTGATATTCCCGTACCCGTGTATCCGCGCCCATGCTGAATCAGTTGTACTAACCATCCTGATCCCCCGGGAGCACCTTCGGGTGCCGAGTGGGGTGATGCATGGGACCTTGGCTGGTAGTAGGCAAGCGATGGGGTGACGCAGGAAGGTAGTGGGGCCAGTCAGTGGTTGTACTGGTGTAAGCCTGTAGGGCGAGTGATAGGCAAATCCGTCACTCACATAGCCTGAGAGGTGATGCGTAGCCGTTGTGGCGAATTCCATGATCCTATGCTGCCGAGAAAAGCCTCTAGTGAGTTGGTACACGGCCCGTACCCCAAACCAACACAGGTGGTCAGGTAGAGAATACTAAGGCGATCGAGAGAACTGTGGTTAAGGAACTCGGCAAAATGCCCCCGTAACTTCGGGAGAAGGGGGACCCAGACTGGTGACGATCTTTTCGGTCTGAGCTGGTGTGGGTCGCAGAGACCAGAGAGAAGCGACTGTTTACTAAAAACACAGGTCCGTGCGAAGTCGTAAGACGATGTATACGGACTGACGCCTGCCCGGTGCTGGAAGGTTAAGAGGACCGGTTAATCACTTCGGTGGTGAAGCTGAGAATTTAAGCCCCAGTAAACGGCGGTGGTAACTATAACCATCCTAAGGTAGCGAAATTCCTTGTCGGGTAAGTTCCGACCTGCACGAATGGCGTAACGACTTCTCTGCTGTCTCAACCACAGACTCGGCGAAATTGCAGTACGAGTAAAGATGCTCGTTACGCGCGGCAGGACGAAAAGACCCCGGGACCTTCACTATAGCTTGGTATTGGTGTTCGGTTCGGTTTGTGTAGGATAGGTGGGAGACTGTGAAGTGGGCACGCCAGTGTTCATGGAGTCGTTGTTGAAATACCACTCTGATCGTATTGGACTTCTAACCTCGGACCCTGATCGGGTTCAGGGACAGTGCCTGGTGGGTAGTTTAACTGGGGCGGTTGCCTCCTAAAAGGTAACGGAGGCGCCCAAAGGTTCCCTCAGCCTGGTTGGCAATCAGGTGTTGAGTGTAAGTGCACAAGGGAGCTTGACTGTGAGACGTACATGTCGAGCAGGGACGAAAGTCGGGACTAGTGATCCGGCACCGGCAAGTGGAAGCGGTGTCGCTCAACGGATAAAAGGTACCCCGGGGATAACAGGCTGATCTTCCCCAAGAGTCCATATCGACGGGATGGTTTGGCACCTCGATGTCGGCTCGTCGCATCCTGGGGCTGGAGTAGGTCCCAAGGGTTGGGCTGTTCGCCCATTAAAGCGGCACGCGAGCTGGGTTTAGAACGTCGTGAGACAGTTCGGTCTCTATCCGCCGCGCGCGTAAGAAACTTGAGGAAACCTGTCCCTAGTACGAGAGGACCGGGACGGACGAACCTCTGGTGTGCCAGTTGTCCCGCCAGGGGCACTGCTGGTTAGCTACGTTCGGAAGGGATAACCGCTGAAAGCATCTAAGCGGGAAGCCTGTTCCAAGATGAGGTTTCTCACCCCCTTCGCGGGGTTAAGGCCCCCCACAGACCATGGGGTTGATAGGCCAGAACTGTACGCACAGCAATGTGTTCAGGTGACTGGTACTAATCGGCCGAGGACTTACCAACAACACCCACAACATCACCAAACACGGTTTTGGTGTGTTCGCATCCACTATGTACTTCTGAAACAACACACTCCTCCGGGTGGCTTCGCCCCCCGGACACCCCCCAACAACACCACGGTGTGACCGGGGTGGTGAGAGGTGACAAACAAACACACGCACACTACGTGAGCGTGTTGTTTCACAAAGTTACGGCGGCTATAGCGGAGGGGAAACGCCCGGCCCCATTCCGAACCCGGAAGCTAAGCCCTCCAGCGCCAATGGTACTGCACCCTAATCAGTGTGGGAGAGTAGGACACCGCCGAACACAATTTCAGAAAGGCCCCGTATTCGATGATTTCTTTCGTCGGATACGGGGTCTTTTTCGTGCGTCGGTCGCCTGATGCGTCATCGCCGGGCGGCACTACTCAGCAAGGTTCGAGGGCATAGATTGGCAGCTATGAGTGATCGTGATCGTCCGCGCCGCGACGGGCGCGGCCAGCGGGACACACGTGGACAGCGGGATGGCGGTCGAGGTGGCCGGAATGATCGTCCGGGGCGTGACCGCGGATCTGATCGCGGCAGCCGGCAGCCCGGGCCACCGCTACCCGAGGACATCGCGGCGTCGGATCTCGATCCCGAGGTGCGCCGTGATCTGCTGACGCTCGACAAGGCCAACGCCGAGATCGTCGCGCGGCACCTGGTGATGGTGTCGCGCATCCTGCTCGAGGATCCCGTCCAGGCGCTGGAACATGCACGTGCCGCTCGCGCCCGTGCTTCCCGGGTCGGCGTCGTTCGCGAGACCGTCGGCATCGCTGCCTACAACGCGGGCGAGTGGCAGGAGTCGGCGACCGAACTCCGCGCAGCCAAGCGCATCACCGGCAACCCGGCCCTGCTGCCGCTCATCGCCGACTGCGAACGCGGACTCGGGCGCCCCGAACGTGCCGTCGAGATCGCGCGCGGTGACGAGGGACGGTCACTGACCGGCGACGATGCCACCGAGATGCGGATCGTCGAAGCCGGTGCCCGCATGGACCTCGGCGAACCCGAGAAAGCCGTCGTCACCCTGCAGGCCGAAAACCTCAAGCCCGGGCAGCTCGGTACCGGCCCGGCCCGGCTCTTCTACGCGTATGCGTCCGCCCTGGAGGCCGCCGGTCGTCGCGACGACGCGATCACCTGGTTCATGAACGCGGCGGCCGCCGATGTCGACGACGTGACCGATGCCGAGTTCCGGCTGACCGAACTGGCCAACGACGACCAGCCGTCCGAGAGCGCGGGAGTGAACGGCGCTGCGCCAGGCGAGCTCGACAGCCCGCTGTCGGTGCCGGCTGTCGAGCGGGACATCGACTCCGATGCGGACCCGATCCCGCCCGCCTCGGCGCCTGCGCCCGATGTCACTCCCGCAATCGATTCACCTGCTGCGTCCGGTGCCATCGAGAACGACACCATCGAGAAGGACACCATCGAGGCCGTTCCGGGTACGGCCGACCTGTCACAGACCTCGAATTCGGTGGCGGTGTCAGCCGTTGCCGAGGAAGAGGGAGATGCCGGCGATGACGTGATCGCCGAGTCGACCATCGTGGAAGGGGTGCCCAATCCCCTCGCCACCCTGGACGAGTCGTCGGGAACCGAGTCTGCGGCCGAACCCGCCATCACATCGCCGTCCGATTCCGTGACCCTTGTCGATCGTCACGACGCACTGCTCCTCGACCTCGACGGCACGGTGTTCGCCGGGCACCACGCGCTGCCGAATGCGCTCGATGCCCTCGCCCGGCTGAACATCCCGCGGTTCTTCGTGACCAACAACGCGAGCCGGCGGCCGTCCGAGGTGGCCGCGCACCTGCGTGAGCTGGGGTTCGAGGCGACCGACGACCTCGTCGTCACGAGTGCACAGTCGGGCGCGCGGCTGCTGTCCGAACATCTCGAGCCGGGTTCGCGTGCACTGGTGATCGGTACCGACGGACTCGCGCAGGAAGTCCGCGAAGTCGGTGTCGGGGTGACGCGTAGTGCCGACGACCGACCGGCCGCGGTGATCCAGGGACACTCGCCGGACACCGGTTGGGCGCAACTGTCGGAGGCGGCGCTCGCGATCCGGGCCGGCGCGCTGTGGATCGCGACGAACATCGACGCCACCCTGCCGTCCGAGCGGGGCCTGCTCGTGGGGAACGGTTCAATGGTCGCCGCGCTGCGCAACGCGACGGGCAAGGAGCCCATGGTGGCCGGCAAGCCCGCCGCACCGTTGATGGCCGACGCGATCGCGCGTGCTCGGGCGAGTGCGCCGCTCGTGGTCGGGGACCGGCTGGACACCGACATCGAGGGCGGCCATGCCGTCGGTATCGAGAGCGCTCTGGTCCTGACCGGTGTGAGCACGGTCGACGATCTGCTGTCGGCGCCCCCGGAGCAGCGGCCCACCTACGTTCTCGACGACCTCGCCGGCCTGTTCGTCGACATCGACGCCGTGCGGGTGTCCGACCAGCCCGGTTGGGACATCACCGTCGAGGGTTCGACCGTGCGGGTCGCCGGTTCCGGCGCGGAGGCGGGACTGGTGCCCGCGCTCGCCGCCGCCACCTGGGCCGCGGTCGATGCGGGGTCCGCGGATCCGGACGAATTGCGGGTGATCGCGGAGGGGGCCGCGAGGACCAAGCTCGAGTCCCTCGGTGTCACAGTCGTCGGCTAGCGTGGTCCACGATGACTCACCCGACCGCCTCCGCGGCTGACCCAGGACCGTCCCGGCCCACGCCGGGAGCGATGCCGCGTCGGCAGTTCGACCCCGTCGCCGATGCATTCGCCACCGCCGATGGGGTCGGGGAGCTGCCCGACGTGGAGGCCGAGGTCACCGAGATGCTCGCGCAGGTCGACGAGATCCGTGAATCGGCGGGTGACGCCTTCTCGCTGGCGGCGCTCGAACGGCAGGCGGCGCTTCTCGAGCAGGCCCATGACTCGCTCACCGCGGCCCTCGACGCCGTGGACCGACGATGAGACCGGCCTCGGTGCGGACGCCGGAGTCGTCCACGAGGGAGCGGTTCTGACCATGGTCGCCAGAGCACGACTCGATGCCGAACTCGTCCGCCGAGGTCTCGCCCGATCGCGCGAGCAGGCGCGTGAGCTCGTCGATGCCGGGTCGGTCCGGGTCAACGGGACCATCGCGTCGAAGGCGGCCACCGGGGTCACCCGTGACACCCCGATCGTCGTCGACGAGGGTCCGCGAGACGACTGGGCGTCACGAGGCGCGCACAAGCTCCTCGGTGCGCTCGAGGCGTTCGAGCCGGGTGGCCTGACGGTGGAAGGGCGTCGGTGCCTCGACGCCGGCGCATCGACCGGGGGATTCACCGATGTGCTGCTGCGCCGCGGGGCCCGCGAGGTGGTCGCCGCGGACGTCGGATACGGACAACTCATCTGGCGGTTGCAGAACGACGAGCGCGTCGTGGTCCATGACCGGACGAACGTCCGGCACCTCGAGCCCGGGTCCATCGGCGGCCCGGTCGACGTCGTGGTCGCCGACCTGTCGTTCATCTCGTTGGGCCTGGTGCTGCCCGCGCTGGCCCGCTGTTGCGCGCCGGGCGCCGACCTGCTGCCGATGGTCAAACCGCAGTTCGAGGTCGGCAAGGACCGGGTGGGGTCGGGCGGCGTGGTCCGCGATCCCGCGCTGCGCGCCGAGGCGGTACTCGGGGTGGCGACCGAGGCCGCCGCGCACGGACTGCGGACGCGCGGTGTGGTGGCGAGCCCGCTGCCGGGGCCGTCCGGGAACGTCGAGTACTTCCTGTGGTTGCACAACGAGCACGTCGACCGGACGGGCGAGGAGTCGGGGTGGGGCGATAGGGTCGACCGGGCGGACTCGACCGACGCGGATCGCCTCGCCGGGTCCCCGGACGAACTCCGGGCCATGATCGAACAGGCGGTCGCCGCGGGTCCGCGCTGACCGTCGGGTCCGCGTGTCCGTACCGACACCGCACTTGTGCCAGACCGCACTTCGATGGAGGGGATCACCAGTGACCGACGATCCGGCACCGGACCACACCGGTGCCCGTGAGTTCTTGGTGGTCGCCCACACCGGACGCGAGAACGTGCTCGAGACCATCGAGGCGATCGCGCGCCACTGCGCGGCCGCCGACGTCGCGCTGCGCGTGGTCGACCACGACACCCTCGACCGCGACGCCCCCGATCACGATGTGCTGTACCGGAACAACGAGGGCGAGTCGCCCCGTCCCCGCAACGTTCCGGTCGACCCTGAATACCTGCGTTCGCTCGGCGCGGTCGTCGAGGTCACGACGGCCGAGTCCGCGACGGCAGAGGGCTGCGAACTCGTCATCGTCCTGGGCGGTGACGGCACCTTCCTCCGGGCCGCCGAGCTGGCCTATCCCGCCGAGGTCCCGGTCCTGGGTATCAATCTCGGACACATCGGCTTCCTCGCCGAGGCCGAGGCGCATCGCGTCGACGAGGTCATGACCCAGCTGATCGCCCGGGACTACCGCATCGAACCGCGGATGACCCTCGACATCGCCATCGTGGACCCGGCCGACCCGGATCCGCCGACCGCGTGCAGCTGGGCGCTCAACGAGGTCGCGGTCCTGAACACGAGCAACAACGGTGTCCTCGAGCTCGTGACCGAGGTCGACGGCCGGCCGGTCTCGGCCTTCGGCGCCGACGGAGTGCTGGTGTCGACACCGACCGGATCGACGGCCTACGCGTTCTCCGCCGGCGGGCCGGTGATGTGGCCCGACCTCGAGGCCATCCTGGTCGTGCCGAACAACGCCCACGCCCTGTTCGCCCGGCCGATGGTGACGAGTCCGCGATCGCGGATCGCGGTGGAGGTGGACAAGAACGGGCGGTCTGCGCTGGCGCTGTGCGACGGCCGACGCGCACTCGACGTGCCCGCGGGAGCGCGGGTCGAGGTGGTGCGCAGCGAACGGTCGGTGCGTTGGATCCGGATCGATTCCGACCCCTTCGCCGACCGACTGGTCACCAAGTTCGCCCTCCCGGTCACGGGATGGCGAGGGAGGCAGGCATAGTCGTGCTCGAAGAGATCTCGATCACCGGTCTCGGTGTCATCGAGGAGGCGCAGGCGCGCTTCCATCCGGGATTCACGGTGCTCACCGGCGAGACCGGAGCGGGCAAGACGATGATCGTCACCAGCCTGCACCTGCTGTCCGGTGCCCGCGCCGACGCGACGCGCGTCCGGACCGGCAGCCCCAAGGCAGTCGTCGAGGGCCGGTTCCGGCTCGCGAACAACGGCGGAGCGCACCGGGATCCGGTCGTCGCCGACATCCTGGACTCCACCGGAGCCGAACTCGACGACGACGACACCGTCATCGCGGTCCGGTCCGTCAGCGCCGACGGACGATCCCGCGCCCATCTGGGCGGTCGGTCCGTCCCGGTGGGCGTCATGGGCCAACTCACCACGGCGGTCCTGGCCATCCACGGCCAGAACGACCAGTTGCGGCTCCTCCGGCCCGAACACCAGCGCGCGGCACTCGACACGTTCGCCGGCCCGAAGGCGGCTGCGGCGCTGGACTCATACCGGAAGGCACGAATGGCCTGGGTCGAGGTCCTCGACGAACTCGACGCCCGGCGCGCCAACTACCGCGAACTCGCGCAGGAAGCCGACCGGCTGCGGTTCGGCATCGACGAGATCGCCGCCGTCGATCCGGTGCCCGGCGAGGACGAGGAGCTGACCGCGACGATCCGTCGGCTCTCCGACCTGGAGTCCATCCGTGGTGCCGCCGACCAGGCGCACGCCATCGTCGCCGGGGATTCGGGATCATCGGTCATCGAAGGACTCGGAACGGTGCGCACGCTGCTGGAGACCGCGGCCGACGACACGCTGCGTGATCTCGTACCGCGCGTCGCCGAGGCGCTCACCGTCATCACCGATGTCGGCGCCGAACTGACCGCCTTCACGTCGGGCCTACCCGCCGACGCCGAGGAGCTCGACAAGTTGCTCGCCCGTCAGGCCGAGCTGAAGACGCTCGTCCGCAAGTACGCGCCGGATGTCGACGGGGTGATCGACTGGCGCCACAAGGCCGAGGCCCGGCTCGCGGAGATCGAGGACCCACGGGCCTCCATCGAAGAACTCGAGGTCGCCGCGACGGCGGCCCGGGACAAGGTGCAGGCCGCGGCGGACAAGTTGCACACGCTGCGGTCGAAGGCCGCGAAGTCGATGGCCGACAAGGTGTCTCGCGAGCTCAAGGGACTGGCGATGGGCGACTCGGCGCTGGCGGTCGCGGTCAACCCGGACGCGGCGACGCCCGACGACCGGCTGGCCGTCACCGTCGCGGGCACCGCCGCGCACGCCGGCGCCGACGGCGCGGACAAGGTCGAGTTCGCACTTCTCGCCCATCCCGGCGCCACGCCGCTGCCCATCGCGAAGTCGGCGTCGGGCGGCGAACTGTCGAGGGTCATGCTCGCCCTCGAAGTCGTCCTCGCCGCACCCACCTCGGGATCGGTGATGGTCTTCGACGAGGTCGACGCCGGGGTCGGTGGTCGCGCGGCCGTGGAGATCGGGAAGCGGTTGTCGAGGCTGGCACGAGCACACCAGGTGATCGTGGTGACCCACCTCCCTCAGGTCGCGGCGTTCGCCGACAACCACCTGGTCATCGGCAAGAGCAAGAAGGGGGCGCTCGTCACCAGCAGTGTGCGCACGCTCGATCGCAGCGAGCGAGTGGCGGAGTTGGCCCGCATGCTCGCGGGCTTGGGGGAGTCCGACACCGGGCGCGCCCATGCCGAGGAACTGCTGGCCACCGCGGAGGCGGAGCGCGCCGCCGACTGAGCACCGCGGACGGTGAAACACATGATGCGTGTGTGACAAAAGTTGCTGCTGTTACGGCGCGCCTCCCCGGCTGAGGCGTGCCTTCGGCCGATCATGGCCGTCATGAAGATGCCTGCACTGCTCGCGCGTAACACCGAAGAACTGCCTGGCGTGACCGGTATCGCCAGAATCGACAAGAACACGAAACGGCTGCTCAACCGCGTCGGGCCGGGCGACATCGCCATTCTCGACGAGGTCGACCTCGACCGGGTGACCGCCGACGCGCTCGTCGAGGCCAACGTCGTGGCCGTGGTCAACGCCTCGCGGTCGATCACCGGCCGCTACCCCAACCTCGGACCCGAGGTCCTGGTGGCCTCCGGCATCGTGCTGCTCGACGATGTGGGTCCGGAGATCTTCAAGCGGGTCAAGGACGGTGCCAAGGTGCGGGTCCACAACGACCGGCTCCTCGTCGGCGAACGGCGACTCGCTCTCGGTACCGAGCTCGAGGAGCGCGACATCGCCGACATCATGATCGGTGCCAAGGCGGGCCTCGTCGACCATCTCGAGGCGTTCTCGGGCAACACGATCGAGTTCATCCGCAGCGAGTCGCCGCTGCTGATCGACGGGGTCGGTGTGCCGGAGATCGACGTCGACGTCGCAGGCCGTCACGTCGTCATCGTCGGCGAAGGTGCCGACCGTGCCGCCGACCTCCGCTCGCTGAAACCGTTCATCAAGGAGTACCAGCCCGTCATGGTGGGCGTCGGAGCCGGTGCGGACACGCTGATGAAGGCCGGGTACAAGCCGTCGATCATCGTCGGCGATCCCGAGACCATGAAGACTCCGACGCTGAAATCCGGTGCACAGCTGGTGCTTCCGGCCGACACCGACGGACACGCGACCGGGCTCGAACGCATTCAGGACCTCGGCATCGGGGCCACCACGTTCCCGGCCGCCGGGTCGGCCGGCGACCTCGCGTTGCTGCTCACCGACTACCACGGCGCCGACCTGATCGTCACCGTCGGCTACCCGGGATCGCTCGACGACTTCTTCGACCGGTCGCGCCGGGAGAGCAATCCGTCGATGTTCCTGACCCGACTGAAGGTGGGCCAGAAGCTCGTCGACGCGAAGGCGGTCGCCACGCTCTACCGCAGTCGGGTGTCCGGTGCCGCGATCGCGTGTGTCGTGCTCGCGGCACTCGTCGCCGTCATCGCCGCCGTGCTGCTGTCGAACGCGGGCACCGACATCACCGACTGGATCGTCGTGCAGTGGAATGCGCTGCTCGACTGGGCTCGAGAGGTCTGGAACCGGTAGCCGATGATCTCGCTACGACAGCATGCGATCTCGCTGGTCGCGGTCTTCCTCGCGCTCGCCCTGGGACTGTTCCTGGGTTCGGGATTCGTCGGGGACCGCGTCAACTCGATGACCGGCACGAGTCGTGACCGCATCGGCGACCTGGAGAGCGAGCGCGACGATCTCAACGCAAAGCTCAACGCCTCCAACAGCTTCGACCTCGCCATCACACCCCGGCTGATCGCGAACAAGCTCAAGGGGCAGTCCGTGCTGGTGGTCACCGCACCGAACGCGGCGGACGCCGATGTCGATGCGGTCAAAGAATCGATCTCGGGTGCCGGTGCCCGATTCGGCGGACAGATCGGTTTGACCGACGCACTGCTCACCGACGGCAAGTCCGAGGAACTGCGGACGATCGTCGACCAGACCATTCCGCCGGGCACGATGCTGCGCGCGGAACTGACCGATTCCGGGGGCCGGGTCGGGGACCTGCTCGGGGCCCTCGTGCTGTCGAACGAGACAGCGCGACCGGCGTCGTCCGGGGACCGTCGGACCGGGCTGGCGACACTGCGCGACGGTGGGTTCATCGACTACGCCGACAACGCGATCACCCCGACCGATCTGGTGGTGGTGGTGACCGGTGACGAGTTCGGTCCGGACTCCGGTGCGCAGGGCACGCTGGTCGGCCGCCTGGCCGCCACGCTGTCGGCACGCGGGGTCGGCGGGGTACTGGTCGGACGCACCGGCTCCGCGGCGGGCGGGTCGCCGATCGCCATCGTCCGCTCGGATCCGTCGCTGGCCAACGCGGTCTCGACCGTCGACAACATCGACCAGCCGACGGGTCTCATCACGACGATCCTCGCCCTGGCCGCCGAGGCCGACGGGACGACCGGCTCCTACGGCACCGGACCGGGCGCGACCGCGATCACCGTCGGTGCCGACGGACGACCGGCTGCCTGAGATCGAGTCCGCCACCGCACGCGAGTACCGCCACACCCGTCGACGGTGTGGCGGTGCGGCGTCGGGCGTCGGTGGTGTTACCCTGGAGTCCCGTAGGTAATCAGGGCATCGGCCCCGATTCGGCCGACGGGAGACACTTCTTTTGCGACCACTTCGCCATGTACACGACACCAAGCACATCTTTGTGACCGGTGGCGTCGCCTCTTCGCTGGGCAAGGGCCTGACGGCCTCCAGCCTGGGTCAGCTTCTCACCTCGCGGGGCCTCCGGGTCACCATGCAGAAGCTCGATCCGTATCTGAACGTCGATCCGGGCACCATGAATCCGTTCCAGCACGGTGAGGTGTTCGTGACCGAGGACGGCGCCGAGACCGATCTCGACGTCGGACATTACGAGCGTTTCCTCGACCGCAATCTCTCGCAGTCGGCGAATGTGACCACCGGACAGGTGTATTCGTCGGTCATCGCCAAGGAGCGCCGCGGCGAGTACCTCGGTGAAACCGTTCAGGTCATCCCGCACATCACCGACGAGCTCAAGTCGCGCGTGCTGGCCATGGCCGAACCCGACGCCGACGGTGAGGTGCCCGATGTGGTCATCACCGAGATCGGTGGCACGGTCGGCGACATCGAGTCGCTGCCGTTCATCGAGGCCGCGCGACAGGTGCGCCACGACGTCGGCCGCGACAATGTCTTCTTCCTGCACGTCTCGCTCGTGCCCTACCTCGCGCCGTCGGGGGAACTCAAGACCAAGCCGACCCAGCACTCGGTCGCCGCGCTGCGCAACGTCGGCATCCAGCCCGACGCGCTGATCCTGCGCTGCGACCGCGATGTGCCCGAAGGGCTCAAGAAGAAGATCGCGCTCATGTGCGACGTCGAACTCGACGGCGTGATCTCCACCCCCGACGCCCCGTCGATCTACGACATCCCGAAGGTGCTCCACAGCGAGCACCTCGACGCCTACGTGGTCCGCAAGCTCGGTCTGCCGTTCCGCGACGTCGACTGGACGGTGTGGGGTGAGCTCCTCCGCCGTGTGCACGAGCCGCGCGAGACAGTGCGTGTCGCGCTGGTCGGCAAGTACGTCGATCTCCCCGACGCCTACCTGTCGGTGACCGAGGCCATCCGCGCCGGTGGCTTCGCCTGGAAGGCGCGCACCGAGATCAAGTGGGTGCCGTCGGATGAGTGCGCCACCCAAGCCGGCGCGCAGGCCGCCCTCGGCGACGTCGACGCGATCCTGATCCCCGGCGGTTTCGGCATCCGCGGCATCGAGGGCAAGGTCGGTGCCATCTCGTACGCACGGCGGCGCGGGATCCCGCTGTTGGGCTTGTGCCTCGGGCTGCAATGTGTGGTCATCGAGGCGGCCCGTTCGGTCGGCCTCGACGAGGCCAGCTCGACCGAGTTCGACCCGGAGACCCCGCACCCGGTGATCTCGACGATGGCCGATCAGGCCGACGCGGTGGCCGGCGACGCCGACCTGGGCGGCACCATGCGACTCGGTGCCTACGACGCCGTGCTGAAGGCCGGGTCCGTCGTCGCCGAGGCCTACGGGACGCGGGAGGTGTCCGAGCGTCACCGTCATCGCTTCGAGGTCAACAACGCCTACCGCGACAAGATCGCCGACTCCGGGCTCGTGTTCTCGGGTACCTCGCCCGATGGGCACCTCGTCGAATTCGTCGAGTACCCCAAGTCGGTGCACCCGTATCTGGTTGCCACGCAAGCACACCCGGAGCTCAAGAGCCGGCCGACCCGCCCGCATCCGCTGTTCCGGTCGTTCATCGAGGCGGCCCTGAAGTACAAGGCGGCCGAACGTCTTCCGGTCGACCTCGGTGACGACTACGAGTCGAAAGACGCTCCCGCGGACGCGGTGGCCGCCGTCAACGCGGTCACGGTGGAACCGGTGGCCGGGCTGGGCGAGGCAGTCCTCGACGACCCTGCCGGCAGGGACTGACCGCGTTGGGCCACGACTTCGAGGTCAAGGAGAGCCGCACCGTCTACGACGGCGCGATCATCACCCTCCGGGTCGACGACGTCGAGATGCCGGGCGGGCGCGTCGCCGAGCGGGAGGTCGTCGAACATTTCGGCGCCGTCGCGATCCTGGCGCGCGACGACGCCGGCCGGGTGGCGATGGTGCGGCAGTACCGTCACCCGATCGGCCGACGTCTGCTCGAGTTGCCCGCCGGGTTGCTCGATCAGGCCGACGAAGAACCCCTGGCCGCCGCCCAGCGCGAGCTGGCCGAGGAGGCCGACCTCGCCGCCGACTCGTGGCACGTCCTGGTCGACCTCGCGTTGTCACCCGGCTTCACCGACGAGGCGCTGCGGTTGTATCTCGCCGAGGGGCTGCACCATCTCGACGCGGCCGAACGCGTCGACGAGGAAGCCGACATGTCGATCGAGTGGGTGCCGCTCGACGACGCCGTCGCGAAGGTGTTGTCGGGGGAGATCGTCAACGCGACGAGCGTGGCCGGCATCCTGGCCGCGGCCGCAGCCAGCGGGTCGACGGCCGGCCTCCGCGGCGTCGACGCCCCGTGGCCGGACGAGCCGACCGCGTTACGGAACCGACGTGCCGACGATGGGGGCCGCCGGTCGTGACCCTGGCCGCCGACATCGCGCGCTACCTCGATCACCTGACGGTGGAGCGGGGTGCGGCGGCCAACACAGTGTCGTCCTACCGGCGCGATCTCGAGAGGTATCGCGGGTATCTCGACCGGCGGGGGATCCCGTCACTCGACGCCGTGACCGAAGAGGACATCCGCGAGTTCCTCGTCGAACTCCGTCGCGGTGACGCCGAGGCGGGCTTCGCCCCGCTGGCGGACAGTTCGATCGCGCGAACCCTGGTCGCCACCAGGCGTTTTCACAAGTTCGCGGTGGACGAGGGGATCGTGCCGACCGACGTCGCGCACGATGTCCGGCCGCCGCGCGCGGCGCGGCGCCTGCCGAAATCCCTGCCGGTCGACGAGGTGCTCGCCATTCTCGATTCGGCCGGCGTCGAGGACCATCCGCGCGGGTTGCGGGACCGCGCGCTGCTGGAATTCCTCTACAGCTGCGGGGCGCGGATCTCCGAGGCCACCTCCCTCGATCTCGACGATCTCGATCTCGACGACATGCGCGCGGTTCGCCTCCGGGGCAAGGGCGGGAAAGAGCGTCTCGTGCCGCTCGGCGGGCCCGCCGTCCAGGCACTCGAGGCGTACCTCGTCCGCGGGCGACCCGCGCTGGTGTCACGGGCGACGCCCGCGGTGTTCCTGAACGCGCGCGGTGGGCGGCTCTCGCGGCAGAGCGCCTGGCAGGTGCTCGTCACCGCGGCCGAACGAGCCGGCCTCGACAAGGCGGTCTCGCCGCACACCCTCCGGCACAGCTTCGCGACCCATCTGCTCGACGGCGGCGCCGACGTCCGCGTCGTGCAGGAACTCCTGGGCCATGCCTCGGTCACCACCACGCAGGTGTACACGCTCGTGACGGTCAACACGATGCGGGAGGTCTATGCCGTCGCCCATCCGAGGGCGCGTTGACCCCGCGGATCCCCCGGGCGCGCCGACGCCGGGATGACCGGGGAGATGTCCTAGGCTGATACGAGGCTCGGCCGTGAACGGACAACTGAACTACCGAGAAGCGGCATCGAACAGCGAAGGGAGCGGCGGACACGTGACCACTCCGAGCGCACCCCTGTCTGGCGCCCGTCCGGGAGGGTCTGGCGCCCGTCCGGGAGATCAGTACAGCATCCAGGTGTCGCCCGGAAACGACACCGACGAGGCCGAGCACGATGCCGACGAGATCGGCCCCACCGGGCGGCCGTATCGCGACGTACCCGAGCCCGCTCCGCTGGACCGTCACGGACCCGCCACGGTGATCGCGGTCTGCAATCAGAAGGGCGGCGTCGGCAAAACGACGTCGACCATCAATCTCGGTGCTGCGCTTGCCGAATACGGTCGTCGGGTCCTGCTCGTCGACCTCGACCCGCAGGGTGCGCTGTCCGCGGGACTCGGTGTGCCGCATCACGAGCTGGAACAGACCGTCTACAACCTCCTCGTACCGCCGCAGGTGGCCACCGACGAGGTCCTGATGCGGACCCGCGTCGACGGTCTCGACCTGCTGCCCAGCAACATCGACCTGTCGGCCGCGGAGATCCAGCTGGTGACCGAGGTGGGTCGCGAGCAGTCGCTCGGCCGGGCACTGCATCCCGTGCTCGACCGCTACGACGTCGTCCTCATCGACTGCCAGCCGTCGCTGGGTCTGCTCACTGTCAACGCGCTGGCCTGCGCCGACACCGTGCTCATCCCGATGGAGTGCGAGTACTTCAGCCTGCGCGGGCTGGCTCTGCTCACCGACACGATCAACAAGGTGCGCGACCGGCTCAACCCGCGCCTGGACCTCGGCGGCATCCTGGTCACCATGTTCGACGCCCGCACACTGCACTCCCGTGAGGTGATGGCCCGCGTCGTCGAGGTGTTCGGCGACGCGGTCTACGACACCGTCATCGCCCGCACCGTCCGGTTCCCGGAGACCAGCGTCGCCGGGGAACCGATCACATCGTGGGCGCCGCGGTCGGCCGGCGCGAAGGCGTACCGGGCGCTCGCACGCGAGGTGATCGCCCGCAACGTCACGCCCGCATGACGACCGGCACCGACCAGGCAGTCCCCGAACCCGCCGTGTCCGAAACCGCCGTATCCGAACCCGGCGCGTCCGATTCGGTTGTGCCCGAAGATGCTTCGAGCGCGGCGGAAGCGTCGTCCGAGGTCGGTGCCGAGGAGTCCGGTTTCCGGGTCAAGCTGCGCAACTTCGAGGGTCCGTTCGACCTGCTGCTGAACCTGATCTCGCAGCACCGCCTCGATGTGACCGAGGTGGCGCTGCACGAGGTGACCGACGACTTCATCGCCTACACCCGCGCACTCGGCCCGGAGATGGGGCTCGACCAGACGACCGAATTCCTCGTCGTCGCGGCGACGCTGCTGGATCTCAAGGCGGCTCGCCTGCTGCCCTCCGGCGAGGTCGATGATCCGGAGGACCTCGCACTCCTCGAAGCCCGGGACCTGTTGTTCGCGCGGTTGCTGCAGTACCGCGCCTACAAGCAGGTCGCCGCTCTGTTCGGCGAACTCGAGGCCGCCGCCCTGCAGCGCTACCCACGCGCGGTGTCGCTCGAGAAGCGCTTCGAGGATCTGCTGCCGGAGGTCACCCTCGGTGTCGACGCCAACGGCTTCGCGCAGGTCGCCGCGGCGGGGCTGACGCCGCGTCCGGTGCCCACCGTCGGCCTCGACCATCTGCATGACGTCCAGAAGGTGTCGGTTCCGGGCCAGGCACGTCGGATGGCATCTCTCCTCAGTGCGGTACCGGGCACATGGCTGACCTTCGGCGAGCTGACCGCGGACTGCGAGAACGTGCTGGAGATCGTCGGTAGCTTCCTCGGCCTGCTCGAGTTGTTCCGGGAGCAGGCCATCACCTTCGAACAACCCGAGGCACTCGGCGATCTCGCGGTGATGTGGACGGGGGAGCGCGGTGCCGACGACCTGCGCATCGACAAGGCAGAGGACTACGGATGACTGATCACGCTCCTGAGGTCGACCACCACGACCCGACCGGCGTAGCCGAGGGAGAGGACCCGGGACCGGCCGAACCCGAGCAGACCACTCTGCAGGGCGAAGGGGAGTACCTCGACGACGCGCGACTCCGTTCCGCCCTGGAGGCGGTGCTGCTCGTCGTGGACACCCCGGTCACCACCGAAGAACTCGCGAACGCCGTCGACCAGGACCGCACGCGGGTCCGGGAGACACTCAACGCCATGTCGTCGGAGCTCACGGCGTCGGGCAGCGGCATCGATCTGCGCTTCGCCGGCGACGGCTGGCGTTACTACACCCGGGCGGAGTACGCCCCCTACGTGGAGCGGCTGCTGCTCGACGGCGCGCGGTCGAAGCTCACGCGGGCGGCGCTCGAGACGCTGGCGGTCATCGCCTACCGGCAACCGGTCACCCGGGCACGGGTGAGCGCCATCCGCGGCGTCAACGTCGACGGCGTGATCCGCACCCTCGTCGCTCGCGGACTGATCAACGAGGTCGGCAGCGAACCGACCACGAACGCGACGACCTATGCCACCACCGAACTCTTCCTGGAACGGCTCGGGCTGGCGTCACTGTCGGAACTGCCCGATCTGGCGCCCCTGCTGCCGGACGTCGACCTGATCGACGACCTCGACGAGGAGCTGCTCTCGGATCCCCGATTCGCCAAACTGTCCACCCAACCGTCAGACTCGAATGAACTGATCATCGACGGTGGCACCACCACCGACTCACAGGACTGAGAGAACATGGCATCCGCTGGCCGAGATGGCTCACCGGGAAAACGCCGCAAGGGCGCGCCCGCACAACAGCCGCGAACCAAGAAGACCCACCGCAAGGGGTCGTCGAAGCCGAACGCCGAAGTGGGCCGGATCCGGCTGAACAACGCCCGACCGGCGCGGCACCAGACACCTGAGCACGGCGAGGGTGCCGGCGCCAACTACGTCGAAGACGGCGTCCGCCTGCAGAAGGTGCTCGCCCAGGCGGGGGTGGCCTCGCGCCGCGGCGCCGAGGAACTGATCGCGGCGGGTCGTGTCGAGGTCGACGGGGAGATCGTCACCGAGCAGGGGCTGCGCATCGACCCGGACACCGCGATCATCCGCGTCGACGGTGCCCGCGTGATCATGGACGAGACCCGGCAGTACCTCGCCTTCAACAAACCCAAGGGCTGGCAGTCGACGATGTCCGACGACCAGGGCCGTCCCTGCGTCGGTGATGTGGTCGCCGAGCGGGTCATGGCCGGTCAGCGTCTGTTCCACGTCGGCCGCCTCGACGCCGACACCGAGGGTCTGCTGCTGCTGACCAACGACGGTGAACTCGCGCACCGGTTGATGCACCCGTCCTTCGAGGTGCCCAAGACCTACCTCGCCACGCTCAAGGGCGAGGTGCCCCGCGGGATCGGACGTCGCATGCGCGAGGGCGTCGAACTCGACGACGGCCCGGTGACGGTCGACAAGTTCACCGTGATCGAGGTCCACGAGGGCCAGTCGCTGGTGCGGATCACCCTCCACGAGGGTCGCAACCGCGTGGTGCGGCGCATGATGGACGAGGTCGGCTTCCCTGTCGTCAAACTGGTTCGCACCCATGTCGGTTCGGTCGCGTTGGGTGAGCAGCGCCCGGGCAGCCTGCGCGTCCTCGGCAACGACGAGGTCGGTGGACTGTACAAGGCGGTCGGCCTGTGAGCGACGGAGCTTCGGAGTCCGCCGGCGGGACCACGCATGTCGTGGCGATCGACGGTCCGGCCGGTACGGGCAAGTCCTCGGTGTCCAAACTCCTGGCCGCCGAGGTCGGCGCCAGCTATCTCGACACCGGCGCGATGTACCGCGCAGTGACTCTCGCCGTTCTCGATGCCGGTGTCGCGCTGGATGATCCGGCCGGAATCGCCCGCGTGGTCGCCGACGTCGCCATCGAGTTGGTCCCCGATGGGGACGGCGCCAAGGTCTTCCTCGACGGGCGCGACGTCTCCGGGCCGATCCGCACCGACCACGTCACCAGCGCCGTCTCCGCGGTCTCGGCGGTACCCGAGGTGCGCACCAAACTGGTTGCGCTGCAACAGCAGAATGCGCAGGGCCGGTTCGTGGTCGTGGAGGGGCGCGACATCGGGACCGTGGTGTTCCCCGACGCCGACGTCAAGATCTTCCTCACCGCGACACCCGAGGCGCGGGCCGAGCGCCGGCACAAGCAGAATCTCGCCGGCGGTCGCGACAGCGACTACGACGCGGTGCTGGCGAGCGTGAACCGCCGCGACCATCTCGACTCGACACGCAAGGTCTCGCCGTTGCGCGCGGCCGACGACGCGACCGTCGTCGACACCAGCGACAAGACCCTCGACGAGGTGCTCGCGGAACTGAGCGGCCTCGTCGCGACCCGGATCGGAGCAGTGGAACGGTGAGTGACGACTACTCGAACGACCTCGCGGCGCTACCCGGCGACGGCACCTGGTCGGACGAATCCGACTGGCAACTGACCGATGTCGGGGGAGCCGACGACGCGTCCGGTGTCGAACACATGCCGGTGGTCGCGATCGTCGGGCGGCCGAACGTCGGCAAGTCGACGCTCGTCAACCGCATCCTGGGGCGTCGTGAAGCCGTGGTCGAGGACATCCCCGGCGTCACCCGGGACCGGGTGTCGTACGCGGCGTCGTGGTCGGGCCGGCGGTTCACCGTCGTCGACACCGGTGGTTGGGAACCCGACGCGAAGGGCCTGCAGCAGGCCGTCGCCGCGCAGGCCGAGCTGGCGATGCGCACCGCCGACGCGATCGTCGTCGTCGTCGACGCCACGGTCGGCGCGACCGCGACCGACGAGGCTGTCGCACGGGTCCTGCGACGCTCGAAGACCCCGGTCATCCTGTGTGCCAACAAGGTCGACAGCGAGCGACTCGAGTCCGACACCGCATCGCTGTGGTCGCTGGGACTCGGTGAGCCGTATCCGGTGTCGGCCGCACACGGCCGCGGCGCCGGTGATCTGCTCGACATCATCCTGGACAAGCTGCCCGAGACCCCGCGGGAGGCACCGACTCTCGGTGGCCCGCGTCGCGTCGCCCTGGTGGGCAAGCCGAACGTCGGCAAGAGTTCGCTGCTGAACAAGCTCACCGGCACCGAGCGGTCGGTGGTCGACAATGTCGCCGGGACAACCGTGGATCCGGTCGACGAACTCGTCGAACTGGGCGGCAAGACCTGGAACTTCGTCGACACCGCCGGTCTGCGCCGCAAGGTGCGGACCGCGAGCGGCCACGAGTACTACGCGTCGTTGCGGACGCGGTCGGCGCTCGACGCGGCCGAGGTGGCGATCCTGCTGATCGACGCGTCGGAACCGATCACCGAACAGGATCTGCGGGTGCTGTCGCTCATCATCGAGAGCGGCCGCGCCCTCGTGATCGCGTTCAACAAATGGGATCTCGTCGACGAGGACCGCCGGTACCAGCTGGACAAGGAGATCGACCGCGAGCTGGCCCGCGTGCCATGGGCGCGTCGGGTGAACATCTCGGCGTCGACCGGCCGGGCCGTCCAGAAGTTGGTCCCCGCACTGGAATCCGCGCTCGACTCATGGGACAAGCGCATCTCGACCGGCCCGCTGAACAACTGGCTCAAGGACGTCATCGCCGCCAATCCGCCGCCGCTGCGCGGTGGCCGGCAGCCGCGCGTGATGTTCGCGACCCAGGCCTCGGTGCGGCCGCCGACCTTCGTGCTGTTCACCACCGGCTTCCTCGAGGCGGGCTATCGCCGGTTCCTGGAGCGGCGCTTGCGCGAGGAATTCAACTTCGACGGTTCGCCCGTCCGGATCAACGTCCGCGTCCGCGACAAGCGGGAGCAGCGCCGCAAACGCTGATCACCGTCCGGCGACTCCACCACCGTTGGGCAGGTCCGCCACCGCGCAGGTGGCGGACCTGCCCATCTCCGGTGGATGTGTCGCGTGCCGGTGGCGCACGACACCTGCTGTGAGATACTGCGTCTCGTGCTCATCCTGGCAATCATCGTTTTCGGCATGGTCATCGGCGCCCTGGCGCAGATCCTCCTCGGCGGCAAGAACCTGCGCACCGTCGACTGGGGTCTCGCCCTGGTGGCCGGCATCGTCGGCTCCTTCGTCGGCGGGCTGCTCATCAGCCTGCTCTCCGGCGACGGGCTCGAGCTCCGCCCGAGTGGCATCATCGGCTCCCTCGTGGGTGCCGTTCTGGTGACCGCCGGGTGGATCTTCTTCAAGAAGCGTTCGACCGTCTAGCAGCCGGTGTCAGATGTAGCGCTTCGTGGCGGCAGAAGCAACGACACACTACATCTGGCCACCGGCCCGAATTGAGGCCTGACCAGGCGATTGGTTCGGAACCGTGCTCGTCGGCTAGGCTTTACATCGCTCCGCTTCTCCAGGGAGCAACGGGCTGTGGCGCAGTTTGGTAGCGCACTTGACTGGGGGTCAAGTGGTCGCAGGTTCAAATCCTGTCAGCCCGACAGAAAACCCCGGTGAGCGTCGCTCACCGGGGTTTTGTTCTCAGAACCATCGACCGCTCACACGACCAGCGGCACCGCGACGTCGGCGCCGCCTTCCTCGGTGATCCGGGCACCCATCTGCGTGTACGTGGGCGCGGTGATGAACCCACCGGCGAGGAGTGCCTCACCCTGGCGGAACCCGGGCGACTCCGCCAGGAGGTGTTCGGGTACGAAGCCGAAGGTGTCGGCCAGCTCGGCGAGATCGCGTGGGGCGTTCATCCGCATCAGGCACAGGTTGTCGCACTGGGACAGGACATTGGGGTGGATCTTGGTCGGCCGCTGGGTCGACAACAGCAGCCAGAGGCCGAACTTGCGTCCCTCGGCCGCGATCTGCACGACCCGGTCGATCAACGCCTGCTCCACCGCGCTGGTGGCCTGCGGTGGGCAGATGTTGTGGGCCTCGTCGATCACGATGAGTATGGGGCGCCGCTCGTCGCGGTGGGCCCAGAGGTGTTCGAGCACACTGAGAGCGGCGACCTTCGGTTCCGCTGGGTGGGCGAACCCACCCAGGTCGAGCACGGTCGCCTGGGGTCGCTCGTCGATGACGTCGGTCGCTGCGAGGTCACCCCGCGCCCAGAGTGCCCAGTCGAGGACCTGCAGATTCTCGATACGCTTGGCCAGCCGCTGATGTCCGGGGTCGGCGGAACTGCGCAGCGCATCGAGGTAGGTCGTCTGGTCGGATGTCTCGGTGAGCGTGGCGTCGGCGTGCAGCAGGACGTTGTACTCGTCGGCGTCGGCGATCGGATCCAGCTGCAGGACCGCGGCCTTCGCGGCCAGGGGCAGGGTCAGGAATCGCGTCCGCAATTGCGGTCCGTCACGTCGCGTCGAATGCAGGACCCGGATGTCGGATGCCGCGATCGCATCCGCGGCGGCGGGGTCCGCGGTACCCCGTGTCTCGGGCAACCGGGTGAAATCCGCGTTCGGATCGAGGATCAGCAACGGGAGTCGGGTCCGGAGCAGCAGCTGTTCGAGAACCACCCCGAGCGCGTAGGTCTTCCCGGAGCCGCTCTGGCCGCACCAGAAGGTGTGCCGATTGAACTTCTCCGCGGTGAGGAGGACGTCGGTCGTCGCGTTGTCGCGATGGCTTCCCACTGTCAGCTGAACCACGCCCGTACCTTACTGGCACGGGCGGGATTCCATCGGATTACGGAGCGGTCAGCTCCTTGCGGAGAACGAACGCCCGATCGCCGGTCTCGGGGTCGCGCAGCGGGAACCCGTGCCGGGCATAGAAGCGGTGCGCGTCGACGTCGGGTTCGTCGACCTCGATCTCGAATTCCCCGGCGCCCCGTCGCGCCGCCTCGGCAACCGCGGCGGTGAGGACGGCACCACCGAGTCCGCGGCTGCGTTGGCCAGGCGTGGTGTACATCTCGTCGAGCAGGGCGATGCCGCCGTCGACCCAGACGTTGGTCCGGATGGTCACCAGACCCAGCGAGGTGATCGGGTCGCCGGCCACGATCGCGAAAGTCGAACTGCGCGAGAGCAACTCGGTCAGCCGACCAGCTAGGAAGGCCGGTCCGGGCGACGGTTCGCCGTACTCGCGGTTGAAGGCGTCGAGCAGCTCGGCCATGGTCGCCGCGTCGGCCGGTGTCGCCACTCGCGGGCTGTAGGGCTCGTTCACGGTCACCACCGTAACCGCCCACCCGACGAACACCGGCGCAGGTCAACCCAGGGCGCCGAACCGGGCGAGTAGCCGGTCGACCGCACTGCAGTCCTGCAGGACTCGCCGTCGATCAGGATCCTCGGCGGACTCGCGCAGCATCGTGGCGCCGTCCGGGATCTGCTCGGCGGCGAGAATGGCCGACCACGCGGCGGTGTCGGCAGCCGTGAACGCGTCGACGCCGTCGCGCAGCGCATGCGCAAGGATGAGCCGGTCGTCCGGGCCGAGCCGGTCGTGGACCATCGCGATCATCTCACCGGCGACCGAGCCGTGCGCGCGCTCGTCGCGGCGGTGCAGGGCGACGGTGGCTTGGTGAACCGGTTGGATCGTCCGATCCTCGGCGATCAACGTGAGGTAGTCCCCGATGGAGGTCTCGGCGACCGTCGCGTATGCCAGGGTCGTGAGCGCCGCGGCTCGTGGCGACTCCGCACGTGCGAGCGCAGCCCGATGGCGGCGCACCATCAACGACTCGGGCAGTGTGGCATCCGGGAGCGTCCAGGCACGCCGACGGCGGGTCAGCGCGGAAGCGTTCAGATGCATCAGCGTGTGGTACTCCTCGTCGACCATCGACTGGACGACCGCCGCCCTCCCGGCGTCGGAGAACCCGGTGCCGAAGGCGTCCCGGAACAGCAAGCCGAAACCGGGTGTGACCACGTCTTGTTCGATGTAGACGACGTTCTTGTTGTAGGCGATCCACCCCCACGCCCGGACCCGGGACCGGCAGTTCTCGTCGAGCCCGTTCCATCCCGGATGTCCGGCGAAGGGGAGCAGTGTCTCGGGATAGTCGACGCAATCGTCGTCGTAGAGATCGTCCATGGTCGGGCCGTCGAGTTCGGGCTCGGTGCGGCGCACCGTGGCCCGCCGCGACCAGCTGCGCACCAGCCCACGGATCACCGCCGTCTCCACCGGGTCGGCGGCGTCGTGGTCGGGCAGCGTGCCGGTCACGACGCCAACCCGGCGAACAGTCGCGCGCACAGCCCGGCATACTCGCTGCCGCGATCGCCCAGCGGCGCTCCGGCCCGGGCGAGCAGCGCCGTGAACTCGTCGGCGTCGCTGTCGCAGGTGGCGGAGACCCGGGACACCGCACGCGCCAACGCATCCCGGGCCGTCGACGCGCACGGGTTCGACGACTGCACGTCCCGGTACACCTCCGGTGTCCCACCGGCGACGCGCGCCAGCATCGCCGACATCGTCATGAACGGCGGGGTGGCCAGTGTCGCCGCCTCGTCGGCCTCGACGCCGAGATCGGCGAGCGCGACCCCGAACGACAGGATGGTCGCATGGGTGAGGGCCTGCACCGCGGCGCACAGGCGGTCGTGCCGATCGGCGGTGGTGACCTGCACGCGAGCGCCCCACCTCGCCAGGTCGTCGATCAGGCGGTCCACGCCGGGTCCGTCGCGATGGACGACCACCGCAATCGCGCGGCCGGGCAGACCGAGGGACGGGGCGAACATCGGGTTCACGCCGACGGCCGGGCCCGTTGTGGCGCAACGGCTCTCGTCCAGTCCGCCGACGGCCGCCGCGAACCGGGTCTTCACCGACAGCGTCTCCACCAGCATCGCGGTCGGGCGCATCAGTGATCGCACCGTCCCCAGCGAGGCGACGGCGACATTCTCCGGCACCGCGAGGACCACGATGTCCGCCGCGCGCACCCGCGCGGTCGCCTCTGGGCCGGGGGCACGGATGTCGTCGCCGGAGGTGGCGTCCAGGATGTGTACGAGGTCGCCGCCGCTGCGCCACCGGTCCGCGAACATGGATCCCACCGCCCCTGCTCCGCCGGCCACGACCACCGACCGCGCACCGGGGCCGGCCGATTCGGTCACGAGTCGCTCTCCTCGGCGACGGACAGGCAGCGTCGCATGGTCAGGGCCTTGACCATCGTCTCCTCGAACTCCTCGTCCGGATCCGACAGCGCGACGATCGCACCGCCGACGCCGAAGGTCACCTCGGAACCGGTCGCCACCATCGTGCGGATCACGATCGACAGGTCAGCGGTTCCGGTGAGCGAGAAGAAGCCGATCGCCCCCGAGTACACGCCCCGCGGACCCGCCTCGAGTTTGTCGATGATCTCCATCGTGCGGATCTTCGGTGCGCCGGTCATCGAACCGCCGGGAAAGGCCGCCCGCACACAGTCGACCGCCGACACCCCGTTCCGCAGCGTCCCCCGCACGGTCGACACCATTTGATGCACGGGTGCGTAGGTCTCGATGTCGAACAGTGACGGCACATGCACCGACCCCGGGACGCAGACACGCGACAGGTCGTTGCGGACGAGGTCCACGATCATCAGGTTCTCCGACCGGTCCTTCTCGCTCGCCCGTAGCGCGGATCGCAAGTGGTGGTCCTCGGTGGGATCGGCCGACCGCGGCCGTGTCCCCTTGATCGGCTTCGACTCGACCGTCCCGTCGGCACCGATCTTCAAGAACCGTTCCGGCGACGCGCTGAGCACCGACATCCCGGCGAACTGCAGCAGGGCGTTGTAGGGCATCGGGCTGATCTCCCGCAGACACGAATACCCGGACACGGGGTCGAGGCTGCGGTGCACGGTCGCCGAGTTCGTCAGACACACCTCGTACGACTCCCCGGACCGGATCTCCGCCAGACAGTCCTCGATGAGCCTCAGGTACGTCTGGCGGTTGTGGCGGAACACGATCGGCACCTCGTGGGGCGCCGGGACCAGCGGGGGAGTCGTCGCCGGAGCGGGTGTGGCGGTTCGCATCTCCCGAATGGTCGACGCCGTCTCGTCCAACCACGTCGCGACATCGGGATCCGGGCTCTCGACTGCTTCTAGTGCGAGCACATACGCACACCCGTGTCCGTGGTCGATCACCACCGCGCGGTCGGCGAACACGAGCGCCGCGTCGGCCTGCTCGGAGGCATGCGCCAGCTGGCCGCCGGTGTCCGCTTTGAGCTCGTAGCCGAGATAGCCGACGTACCCCAGACAGAACGCGAACGGCAGCTCAGGTTGCGCAGCCACCGCACGCGCCCGCAGCTGGGCGTCGAGGTAGTCGAAGAAGGTGCTGCGGACCTCCTCCGCTGTACCGTCCGAATGTTCGACTCGCACAGTCATTTCCGGGACCCGGTAGGTCACATACTCGGCGTGGGGGCCCGAGCAGTCTCCCATGACGGAGTAGCGACCGTCGGTCTCCTCGGCCGCCGACCGGTCGAGCCAATAGCTGTTCGGGCCACCGGCGAACAGTCGTTCATAGACGCTGTTCGGGTCCACCACGTGGTCCACCCGAACCGATCGGACCCGGTATTCCTCGTGCCGATTCCCCGTCGGTTCACTCCCCGCCGATTCACTCGTCGACGCCTCACTGGCCGGGCGCTCCGTCGTCGCCGACGCCCGACTCGCCCCGACCGAGACCCCGCGGTGCGCTCGCACCCGTGTGGCCGCCGCGAAGTTGGCCAACAGCTCCCGGCCGTACTCGCTGCAGATCGACTCCGGATGGAACTGCACCCCCCACATCGGCAACACCCGGTGGCGCACCGCCATCAGGACGCCGTCGTCGGACCACGCCTGCTCCTCCAACTCGTCGGGGACATCCACCACCGCCAGCGAGTGATACCTGACCGCCCGGAACGGGGAGGGCAGTCCCGCGAACAAGCCGCGGCCGTCGTGGTGGACGGCGCTGAGTCGTCCGTGCCGCGGTTCGGGGGCCCGTACCACCGGGCTGCCGAACACATGGCACAGGCCCTGGTGGCCCAGGCACACCCCGAGCACGGGTAGTCCGCTGTCGGTCAGCGCCCGTGCGCTGATCCCGAAGTCGCGGGGGTAGTCCGGACGGCCCGGGCCGGGGGAGACCACGACGTTGTCGAAAGCTGTCAGGTCCACCGACGTCCAGGGCACATCGTTGGCGACGACGACCGGCTCCCGGCGGTTGACCTGGGTCAACAACGCGTACAGGTTGTACGTGAACGAGTCGTAGTTGTCGATCAGCAGTGTGCGCACCGGGTCCACCTCAGTCCGCGCTCGCGACGGCGGACGGGTGTCGGGCGGGGTCACGATCCGGCCCCGCTCGCTGCGACGTCTCGGTCCCGACGATCAGATCCTCGACCCGACAGGTCTCCGAGATCATGAGGTCGTAGAGGGCATGCAGGAAATCGGTGGACAGATCGTGATCGATGGCGAACCGGTGGGCGTGTTCGTGTACAGCGCCGACCCGGCGCGGCTGCATCACCGGGATGGCGTGCCGTCGTTTGAGTTCCGCGATGCGTGTGCAGACCTCGATCCGGGCCCGCACGTCTTCGAGCAGACGGTCGTCGATCCCGTCCAATTCCGTTCGCAGGGCTTCCAGTTCGCGTGCGGTGGTGTCGTCTCCACCCGGCGCACGGCTGTTGATGTTCGTCGATCGGGTCATGGCGCGACCACCTAGCAGTGTCCGAAAGTGCGGCCCGCCGACTTGACCCGCCCGACATGCGGCGCCTGCCCCCGTGCGGCATTGCGCCCGGCCCGCGTTCGCGAACCGCATCCCCGACTCGGTCCATGGTCGCACCGAGCGTGCATGTCGCGAGGGGCGTTGACGTCACCAGGTGATCACGATTCGCCAACGACCAGTACGTCAGCGCACGAGATCCGTTGCCGGGGCGGCGGTTCGAATGCGGCAAGTCCGACCTTCCGGGCGTCGTTGCCGAGACCCTTTGCGGCGCTTACTTTCCGGCGTGCCGGAGGTGTCCGTAGAGGGCGGCGCGATAGCCGCGTGTGTAGCTCGGTTCCTCGTCGTCGGGGTCCGGCGGACACGCGAGCGTCGACGACGCCAGTTGTCGCGCCCACGGCGCGGGAAGCGCACCGAGATCGGCCGCGGCATCGACGAAACCTTGCTGGAACAGGTCCGGATCGAGGTGCTCGTCGAGTTCGGCGTCGAAGATCGGGAACGAGGTGGGCAGGCGCGTGACGACGCCGTACTCGGTGACGATGTCGAGTTCGGGGAGGTCGGAGTCGGGATTCTTCAACGGACCGAACGCCTCTCGGCCAGGGTGCGATACAGGGTCGCGCGGCTCACCCCGAGCTCTTGCGCGATCCTGGGTACGGAAACCCCCTGCGCGCGCATCTGTTCGGCGCGCACCACCTGATCGGCGTCGAGCGCCCGCGGCCGGCCGATCGCCGACGTGGACCCACGCAGGGTTCTCGGCGTGGAACGGTCCGACCGTCTCGGCGCGTCGTCGTCGAGTTCGGCCAGCGACGCCAGCACCGCGACGATCATCGCTCCGGCCGGGTCGGCGGTGTCGATTCCCTCGCGGAGCGAGCGCAGTCCGATGCGGCGCCCGGCCATCTGGTTCGCGACCTCCATGACCTCGCGAACGTTCCGGCCGAGGCGGTCGATGCCGACGACCACCGTGGTGTCGCCGGCTCGCGCGTAGTCGAGGAGGGCGGCCATCCCGGGCCGCTGACCCGCGGGCGCGGAGCGATCGGTCGCATCGGTGTAGATCCGCGCGGGGTCCACCCCGGCATCGGTGAGCGCGTCGATCTGGGGCGCGAGCGCGTGGGCACCGGGGGAGTCGCGTGCGTAACCGAGGGCCATCCCCGACGGCTGTGTTGCGTCTGCTGTCACCGCGACAGCGTATCTCAGAAGTATCGAGACAGACTCAAAAGACGGGCCGGTAATTCGAGATGTTCGTGCCAAATAAGGATTGAAGGTCTTGATAGTCGCAAAAAGAGTCTCGAAATAGGCGGGATGACTCAGGTGCGGCCGCGTTCGGGGTTCACCAGTTCGCACCGTTTCACCGCGTTGTGCCGCGCGGGCGCCGCGCCGGCGTTACCGTCGCACCACGGTCGTCGGAGGAGGTACATCCATGGGGCTCGCTCACTCGGACAGTCACTCGACGAAACCGCGCCTCGTCGAGACGCCGACCGGGCCGGTCGAGTATGTCGACGTCGGATCCGGGCCGCCGCTGGTGTTCGTGCACGGGTCCCCGGGTGGCTGCGACCAGGGGGTCCCGATGACGCGCTTCCTGGCCGGGGCGCATCGCGTCCTCGCGGTCTCCCGACCGGGCTACCTGGGTACGCCCCTGGGCGGCGACAATCGAGATCCGGCCGCGCAGGCGGAACTGGTCAGGGCGGTGCTGGACTCGGTGGGGATCGATCGTTTCGGGCTGATGTGCTGGTCCGGTGGCGGGCCCGTCGCCTACTCGTTGGCGGCTGCGCTGCCCGAGCGGGTGTCCGCGATCGTCGCGGTCGCTGCGGTCAGCACCCGATTCGATCCGCGGAGCAGCCTGCGTGGACGACTCGAACTGTCCGAGGAGAAACTCCTCTTCAGCCGTTTCGGTCAGTGGCTGGCGACCACGGTCGCGTCGAAGGCGCCGTCCACGGCCATCTCGACACTCCTGTCCGGTGAGGGAGACCTGTCGCGTGTACAGATCAGGGCGCTCACCGCGGAGATCATCGCCGATGACGACCAGCGCACGCTGGCAATCGATCTGTTCGACACCGTGTCGGGGTCGCGAAAAGCTGGCTTCGACAATGACTTCGACCAATTTCGCGAACTCGACCTACCGCTCGCGGAGGTGACCGCACCCGTGCTGGCGATACACGCCCGAACCGACGCCGACGTCCCGTTCGATCAGAGTGTCCATGCCGCGCAGACGCTGCCCGATGCTCGCCTCGAAGCCGTCGACGAGGGAACGCACCTGTCGTTGTGGCTCGGCTCGGACGCTCCAAGGCTGCAGTCGCTGGTCGTCGAACATCTGTCCGGGGCGTCGCGCACATGACGCTCGACGCTCGAGGATGCCGGATCACGAACTCACGTCGCGTGCGACATCGGTCCGCTGATGCGACTTCGATCGAGGTCGCGTAGACGGATCGATGTCGCATGCGACATCGATCTCAGGGTCGGCGTAGTCGGCTGGGCTCCTGATCAGAACAGCGTCGGCGGGAGAGCGCCCTCGAACTCGAGCAGCCAGCGTTTGGTCGCCAGACCCTGACCGTCCGCGCCGCCCGAGTAGCCGCCGAGTCCGTCGCCGGCGACGACGCGATGACACGGGATGATCAACGGCAGGGGATTGATCCCCATGATCGTGCCGACGCCGCGCGCAGAGACCCGCGTGCCGCTCATCGCCGCGAGTTCGCCGTAGGTGACCGTGTCGCCGTGGGCGACCGTCCGGTGCAGCGTCGACAGGACCGCCCGGGCGGCGTCCGACATCCGATCGAGATCGACAGGCAGGTCGAACTCGGTCAGGTCACCGGCGAAATAGGCGCGGATCTGTCGAATCGCCTCTGCGAGAACGGGATCGATGGTCTCGTCATCGGTCGGTACGTCGGTGGTCACTCGCCAGGCCACGCGCACGACGGCCGATCCATTGCTGTCGACGGCCACGGTGCCGACCGGCGTCGGTACGAGAGCACGGCATGGTGTGGTCATCGGTGAGATCTCACGGTCGAGGTCAGGTCCGGCCACACAGTATCGGAGAGTCACGACACAGACGGCGCTGCGGGGAATACCCGGCCGAGCTGTGGTGTTCCGCCCACCATGAGTGCTAACGCAGAGTTGAGTCCTGAAGGCTGGGTCCGCGAGCAGACCGAGAAGATCCTGGAGCAGGGCACGACCGACGGTGTGACCGTGATGGACCGTCCGATCGTCCTGTTCACCACGACCGGCGCGAAGTCGGGCAAGAAGCGCTACGTCCCGCTGATGCGCGTGGAAGAGAACGGCAAGTACCTCATGGTCGCCTCGAAGGGCGGCGCGCCCGAGCATCCGGCGTGGTACCACAACGTGAAGGCGAACCCCCAGGTCACCGCGCAGGACGGTACCGAGGTGAAGGAATTGACCGCGCGCGAGCTGAGTGACGGCGAGGAGCGCGATCACTGGTGGGAGCTGGCCGTCGCCGCCTTCCCGCCCTACGCCGAGTACCAGACGAAGACCGATCGGCAGATCCAGGTGTTCGTCCTCGAGTGAGCGTCGCGCTGCATCGATAAAGCCCCCGACCGTGGTCGGGGGCTTTACGCTGTCTCAGGTCGTACTTTGTCATCAAAGGGGAGTACTGACCCCCGGGGTCACGAGAAGCGGATACTCAGTGTGGCGAGACCGAAGATCTTGCGGCCGCCCGACTTGGCCACCACGATCACGACGCCCGTCCGGGTCGCCGGATCGAGCGACTTGATCCGCCCGCTGTAGTCGATCTCGCCGCCCTCGGCGCCGGACACGACGGCGGGCTGGGACAGGCGCACCGCATAGCGGGTGACGGCACCCGGGTCGCCCGACCACGACGACACGAAAGCGGCCCCGAGCCCCATGGTCAGCATGCCGTGCGCGATGACATCGGGCAGGCCGGCCAGTTTCGCGCTCGTCTCGTCCCAATGGATGGGGTTCGCGTCGCCCGCGACACCGCCGTAGTTGACCAGATCGCCGCGCGACAACCTGATCGTGTGCAGAGGCAGTTCGTCGCCGACGTTCAACTCGTCGAAGTTCCGTGCGCCCGAGGTGCGCCCGCTGTCGTCAGCGGTGCGGACGTCAGCGTCGGGACGGACCGTCCGCACGTATCGCTCCGCCGCTTCGTCGTGGCTGAAGATGTTGACGTCGTGCATCATCACCTTGCGGACCGCACTGCTCAACTCGGGGTCGACCTCGTCGGCGGTGACCCCGACGACCGTCGTGTGCATGGTGTGGACACGCTCGCCCGAGGCATCGGTCATGGTGTTGGTCACGGTGATCAGGTCTTTGCCCGCGATCCGGCGGACACTCGTCAGCTCCACGTCCGTCGTCAGTTCGTCGCCGGCGACGATCGGGCGGTGCTGCTCGAAGACCTGCTCGGTCTGGACGTAGGTGTCGTAGCCGACGATGACCTTCTCGAACAGCTCCCGGTTCGCCGCCATCGCCGGGATGGAGGTGAAGGTGAGCGGCGCGACGAGACCGGAATAGCCAAGGGCGGCTGCGGCTTCGGGCTCCCAGTGGGCGCCGTGGTAGTCCTGGACCGCGCGTGCGTACTCACGCACCTTCTCGCGGCCGACCTGATACGAGCCGTCGAGCACGTAGTAGTGGCCGACGCGGGATCCGATCCTGGAGGGATCGTCGGTGGTCGTGGCGGTGGTCGTCGGGGTGTGCGTCACCCCGAACACGCTAACGGTGTGCGCATTCGAGTCCAACTCCGGAGTAACTCTCCGACGCCGCGGTCAGCGCCGGAGACCTTTCCCGTGGGCGTACTCGGCCGGGCGACCCGAGGTCTGCCAGTCGTGCCAGTTCTCCCGATGGCGGCACATCCACTTCTCGTGAAGTCGACGGAATCGAGGTGAGAGTCGACGGGTGGTTTCGACGACGATCACCACCGGTAGTCGGAGCACGATGACGAGCATCCCCGGAACCGGACTGGGCATCCGGTAGCGCAGCCGCGTCGTGGGCAGCATGTAGATGCTCGAGTACGCCGCGTACATCGCCGCGTTGTATGTGCCGCGCAACCGCTGCAAGCCGGTCGACCCGCTCTTCGCGAACGCGGCCGGGAACGACTCGATGAGCTCTGCGCCGTCGGCCCCGGCGTCGTGGGTGCGGGTGGACGTGACGAAGGCCAGCAATCGCAACGAGTCGGCGATCGTCTCCGGATACCACTGCGTGCGCACCCCGAGTAGGTGGCCGAGGTAGCGCTGATAGTGCAGCAGAACGCGGATCTCGCGGGGTGTCGTCTGAACTCCGGTCAGCCACAGCGCCATCGCGGGCACCACGCTGCCGCCCAGCAGGGTCAGTAGTTGATAGGACTGACTGATCGGGTCGCCCCAGCGTTGGCGGTCCCATTCCGGGTGTTCGGCGACGGTGCGCCGGACCCACACGTGCATGATGCGTACCCGCATCGCCGTCGCACGACCCTCCGACCCCGGCGTGAGCAACGCGTCGGGTTGCGAGACGTCGATCCAGAAACGCGAGGTCTCCAGGAACCGGCGCAGAGCGTTGTCGCCCGCATAGCCCCCGGCCAGCGAGAGCGGTTTCGCGACCGCGGCCTCGGTGTACATCTCCAGGGTGATCCCCCCGGCGACGCTGAACAGCCCGGTACCCCACCGGCGCCAGATGGCCTCGCCCTCCGCGATCAGCTCGGGGTCGACCCAGTAGGGCACCATCTCGAATTCCTCGAACAGGTCGACCAGTGCCGGCGGGGGATCGTCGATGCTGTCCAGGCCGTCGGTGAGTGCCTGATCGAGCAGGGCCCGGGCCGCCTCGCCGCCCAGCGTGCCGTAGACCTCGTCGACGAAACGTTCGGCCACGGGATCGGTGCGGAACATGTCCTCGGCGAAGGTGCGGAGGTTCTCCGGCTCCGGGAAAAGGTCTTTGCGGGTGAACTGCCGTACCAGCCCCCGGACGCCTCGCAGACGCCGGTTGGTCATCGCGGACTCGTAGGCGACCGCCGCCGGGAAGGCAGGAGTATCGGGTGACGGCGAGGTGGACACAGGACTCCTGACGTGAGACGGATTCCTAGATGTGTATCACCCGCGGTGCTCCGCTGACCAGTCGGCGACGGAGTCTTGACTTCAAGTGAACTCGAAGTTGCACCGTGGTGGGACATCCAACCAACTCGTGGAGGTATCGATGCGCCGCGTATTCGCCGACCTGTGGGAGACCAGCTCCGACAACCCGTTCCCGGGACTGACCACGCATGCCTACCTGTGGAGGTCGGCTCGAAACGTCCTCTTCTACTCGGTTGCGTCGGATTCCGAGTTCGATGAGCTCTACCGCCTGGGCGGGATCGACGAGCAATATCTGTCGCATCATGATGAGGCCGGGCCGCTGCTGGCCGCGATTAACGAACGATTCGGGACGACACTGCACGCTCCTGCCGCCGAAGCGGACCGGATCGGCCGCTACGCGCGGATCGGGGTGGGGCTCGCGGACCGGCACACGGACGGCAACGGGGTCGAGGCGATCCCGACACCCGGCCATTCCCCGGGTAGCACGAGCTACCTGGTGCACGGCGCCGACGGCGACCGCTACCTGTTCACCGGGGACACCCTCTATCGAAGCGAGTCGGGGCGGTGGACCGCCGGGTATCTCCCGGGCATCAGCGATGCGGAGCAACTCGCGACGAGCCTGCAACTGCTGGCGACGCTCGCCCCGGACGTCGTCATATCGAGCGCGTATGCGGGGGAGTCGGCCGTTCACCGTGTCGACACGTCCACCTGGACAGCCGGTGTCACCGAAGCGATTCTCGGCCTGCAGGTGGCTGCGGACCGAAACGCCTAGTCGAACAGCCGCCGGAAGAGATTGGTCTCGGCGAGGTCGACCAGTTCGTCGCCGCGTCCGGACAGTACGGTGCGGAGCGCGTACAGCGTGAAGCCCTTGGCCTGGGCGGCGGTGATCGTCGGCGGGATGGACAGCTCCTGGCGAGCGGTGACGACATCGAGCAGCGCCGGACCATCGTGGGCGAGGAACTCGTCAACCGCACCGGCCAGGTCGTCCGGCCGCTCGACGCGCCGACCGTGGATACCGAGCGACTCCGCCAGCGCGGCGAAGTCCGGATTCTCCAGATCGGTTCCGTAGTTGACGAATCCGGCCGCCTTCATCTCGACCTCGACGAAGTTCAGCGACGAGTTGTCGAAGACGACGATCTTCACCGGCAGGTTGTTCTGCGTGATGGTCAGCAGCTCGCCGAGCAGCATCGCGAGCCCGCCGTCGCCGGCGAGCGCAACGATCTGGCGGTCCGGGAAGGCGGTCTGTGCGCCGATCGCCTGGGACACGGCATTGGCCATCGAGCCGTGGGTGAACGAGCCGATCAGGCGACGGGCCCCGTTCATCTCGAGGTAGCGCGCCGCCCACACCACCGGTGAACCGACGTCGGGGATGAACACCGCGTCGCGGTCGGCTTTCTCGCTGATCAGGCGAGTCAGGTACTGCGGGTGGATCGGTGCCCGGTTGCGGTCGTTGTCGGCGAGGTCGTCGAGGCGGCGCCGTGCCGTGGCGTAGTGGGCCAACGAGGTCGACAGGTGTTCGGAGTCGCGGCCGGTGGAGATTTTCGGCAGGAGCGCTCGGGCGGTGTCGCCGACATCGCCGACGAGTGGCAGGTCGACGGGGCAGCGTCGACCGATCTGCTCGCCACGGATGTCGACCTGGATGATGGTCGCCTTCGACGGATAGAACTGTTCATAGGGGAAGTCGGTGCCCAGCATGAGCAGTGTGTCGCACTTCTCGATCGCCCGGTATCCGGACGAGAAGCCTAGCAGCCCGGTCATTCCCACGTCGTAGGGGTTGTCGTACTCGATGAATTCCTTGCCCCGCAACGCGTGCACGACGGGGGCCTGCAGGGCACGGGCGAGCTCGACGACCTCGTCGTGAGACCCCTGCACCCCCGCCCCGGCGAGAATAGTCACGCGCTCGGAGGCGTTGAGAGTGTCTGCGGCGCGGTCGATCTCGGCATCGGTGGGCCGGGTGACCCGCGGGATACGGCGGATGGGGGCGCCGGCGCGCCGTTTCGGGCACGGCGCCAGGAAGGTCTCGCCCGGGATGACGAGGACCGCCACATCCTGTTTCTCGACCGCGGTGCGCAGGGCGATGTCGAGCAGGCGCGGCATCTGGTCGGGCGTGCCGACCATCTCGCAGAAGGCGCTGCATTCCCGGAACAGCTGCTCGGGGTGGGTCTCCTGGAAGTAGCCGGTGCCGATCTCCGTCGCCGGGATGTGCGCGGCGATCGCCAGGACCGGGACACGACTGCGGTGTGCGTCGAACAGTCCGTTGATCAGGTGCAGGTTGCCGGGCCCGCAACTTCCCACGCACACCGCGAGTTCACCGGTGAGCGCGGCTTCGGCGGACGCGGCGAACGCCGCCGACTCCTCGTGTCGCACATGCCGCCATGAGATGGTGTCGTTTCTCCGCAGGGCATCGGTGAAACCGTTGAGTGAATCACCGGGCAACCCGTGGACGTGCCGGACTCCGGCGCGCTCGAGTTCCTCGACGATCCTCTCCGCGACTGTGGGCGGCATAACGATCCGTTCGGTCGGCGGCGGTGTGCCCCGACTATAGACGCGGCGCGCCGGTGTGACCTCCGAAGAATTCGACCCACCCTGATTCGCCGACATGTCTCCGCTGCCAGACGGTGTGAGAATCGATTGCATGCCACGACGCGGTGAACCACTCCGGAAGCTCGGTTTCCTGACGATCGGACGCTTCGACGGTGACGACCCGCGCCCCGGCCACCTCGAGACGCTGCGGATGATCGAGCTGGCCGAACAACTCGGCTTCGACAGCGTGTGGGTGCGCAACCGGCATCTGCAGTACGGCATCTCCTCGCCGGTGGCCCTGCTGGCGGCCGCGGCGGTGCGCACCAGTCGCATCGAGCTCGGTACCGCGGTGATCCCGCTCGGTCTGGAGAATCCGCTGCGGCTGGCCGAAGACCTGGCGACGGTCGACATCCTCAGCGGGGGACGGCTCAACCCGGGGGTCTCCGTCGGTGTGCCGATGCGCTACGACGACTTCAAGACCGCGCTGTACCCCGAAACCCATGCGCTGGAGAACTTCTCGAAGGACCGGGTGGTGAGGCTTTTGGACAACCTGCGGGGCGAACCCGTCAGCGACTTCGAGGGCACCGTCGGGATAGAGACGTTCTCCCGACGGGTGCAACCGCATTCGCCGGGTCTCGCCGATCGGGTCTGGTACGGAGGTGGATTGAGCTCGGCGATCTGGGCGGGCCGGCAAGGCATCAACTATCTGACCTCGTCGGTGGTGACCACCGAGGGCACGGAGTCGCGCGACTTCGCGACCATCCAGGCCGAACACATCGACGCCTACCGTGCCCATCACGTCGATCCCGACCGTGCGCGCGTGTCCCAAGGGCTCGTGGTGATCCCCACGGATTCCGCGACCGCGGACCAGATCCGCAAGTACCGGGCGTATGCCGACAGTCGGTTCGAGCGCACGCTCACCCCGCAGGGCCCGCGGGGCCTCCTGTTCTCGCCGGACCTCGTCGGACCGTCCGATGAACTCGCCGACAGACTGTATGAGCACGCGGGATTCCAACGCGCCACCGAGGTGGCCTTCGCATTGCCGTTCTCCTTCGACGAGCCGGACTACCTGCAGATCGTGGGTGATCTCGCCGGGCAGCTCGGACCGGTACTCGGATGGACGCCGGCCACCGGGAATTCGTGACGAGAAACTCTGCGATGAACCATCTTTCGCTACGGGACGATGGTGGACTCGACCGGTTGACGCAGCAGGGTCCGAAGTTTCTCGGGAGCTACTCGGCGGAAGTCGCTGAAGTAGATCTCATGGTGACGGCCCGACATACGTAAGCCGTTGTCGGGTATGAACCGATCGTGCATCTCGGCCAGCACCGGCCCCTCGTCGTCGAACGGCCCGTGGTGCAGCGTCTGAACACACGACCCCTCGGCCAACGACTCCGTGCGTAGATCGGCGAGACGCGGCGGCGGCTTCTTCGCGCCGGCCTCGCGAACAGCGGCGTCGAGCAGATCCTCGCCGATCCACTCGGGGACCATCAGCATGAGGGTCCAACTCCAGCGGCCCTTGTCCCGGGCGCCGGTGAAGGTGCTCATGTCGTCGGCCCACCAGAGCCCCTCGAGTGGCGGGACGACGTAGTCACGGCCGAGTTCACGACTGCTTGCGAACTTCAGCTTGTACGCAACCGGATACAGCGTCTCGATCGACGCCGCGAACTGTGGTGTCGAGTTGGGGTCGCCCGATCCGTCGATCATCAGGTAGCGCATGGCCGGAACGTCGAGAATGCGGAACTGGCCGCGCCGCGCCTTGTACGAGTCGAGCGTCTTCTTGAAGTCCACCTTCTCGGGCACGCCCTCGACACTATCCGGGAATGCGTCGCCGCTCATAGGTTCGGAGCGCGAGAAAGTACGCGGCCCCGCCGATGGCGAGACTCCAGGCGAGCGAGGCGACAACACTCGCGGTGGGGACCGGGGCGTCGGTGAGGGTTCCGCGCAGGACCTCGATGACGGGGGTGAAGGGCTGATACTCGGCGAATTGTCTCAGGCCGGCGGGTAGGGATTCGGCCGGTACGAAACCCGTGCTGAGGAACGGCAGGATCGTGAGGAACATCGGTGTGTTGCTGGCGGTCTCGACGCTCTTGGCCGCCAGCCCGAGATAGACCGACAGCCAGATCAGCGCGACGGAGAACACGGAAGTCACGCCGAGCGCGCCCAGCCAGTCGAGCGGACCGGCCGACGGCCGGAATCCGATACCGACCGCGACGGCGAGGACCACGACGATGCTGAACAGCGCCTGCAGGAGGCTGGCGAGTACGTGACCGGTGAGGACAGCGGAGCGAGCGATATCCATGGTGCGGAAGCGGTTGATGATCCCCGAGGTCATGTCCATGGCAACGACGATGGCGGTGCCCTGAACCGCCGACGCGACGGTGACCAGCACGATCCCGGGCACCACATAGTCGAGGTAGGCGGCCCGCCCGCTGTCGCCGGACTGCGTGGTCATCCCGGCGCCGAGCTGGCCCCCGAACACGAAGACGAACAGCAGCAGGAAGACCACCGGGATGCCGACCAGCATCACGGTGAGCACCGGGAACTTGATGAGCCGCCGAACGTTGCGGCGGACCATGATCCGCGAATCCGACACCGAGTGTGCCAGGGTCGTCATGAGGCGGCTCCGGACGGATCCGGGTCGGTGGCACCGGGTTCGCCGATGTCGGCATCGGCGGCCGCGGAAGCGGGATTGCCGGTGAGCGCGAAGAACACATCGTCGAGGGTCGGGGCATGGACACCGACGTCGGTGACCGTGATGCCGGCGGCCTCCAGCTGGTTCAAGGTGGTCCGGACAGTGGTGACGGTGTCGTCGGTCGCGATGTCGAGGCGTCGTGCTTCGGGAACCGGACGCGCATCCGGCAGAAGCGAGGCCGCCTTGTCGAAGGAGTCGCGGTCGGCGAAGGTCAGGCGCACCTCGGAGTCGTGCACCCGGCTCTTCAATTCGGCGGCGGTGCCCTCGGCCACGATGTGGCCGTGGTCCAGGACGGCGATGCGGTCGGCGAGCTGGTCGGCCTCCTCGAGGTACTGCGTGGTGAGGAAGATCGTGACGCCTTCGGCGGCGAGCCGGGAGATGGTCTCCCACAGCATCCGTCGACTCCTGGGGTCGAGACCCGTGGTCGGTTCGTCGAGGAAGATCACTCGCGGAATGGACACCAGGGTCATGGCGAGATCGAGGCGCCGACGCATGCCGCCGGAGTAGGTCGACACCGCGCGGTCGGCGGCCGCGACCAGATCGAACTGCTCGATCAACTCCTGGGCGCGGGCCTGTCCGTTGCGTCTGCCCAGCCGTCGTAGGTCGGCCATGAGCACCAGATTGTCCCGCCCGCTGAACAACTCGTCGACCGCGACCGACTGGCCGGTGACACCGATCATCGCGCGCACCGCACGCGTCTGCGCGACCGTGTCGTATCCGCCGATCGTCACCGTCCCCGAGTCGGCGGGGAACAGGGTCGACGCGATGCCGACGGTCGTGGTCTTGCCGGAACCGTTCGGCCCCAGCAGGGCGGTCACGCTGCCGGCGGGTATCTCGAGATCGATGCCGTCGAGAACGCGATGTCCGCCATAGCTTTTCGTCAACCCGCGGATCTCGATGTCGGCGCCGGTGGTCAACCGATCGGGTCCGTCCGGCGGGCCGGTGCGCTCATCGGTCCTGCGCGTCGAGCCGGGCCGCGACCTCGGCGGGGAATCCGCCGGTGGCCACCGGACCCCACCTCGTCGGCGTGATGCGGATCAGCGACTTGCCCTGTGTTCGCATCGCTGCTCGGTACTCGTCCCAATCGGGGTGCTCACCGGAGATGCTGCGGAAGTAGTCGACGAGCGCGTCCTCGGCCTCGGGCATGTCGAGGACCTCGGCATCACCGTCGACCTGGACCCAGGCGCCGTTGAAGTCGTCGGAGAGCACCACGACACTGGCCACCGGCGTGTGCCGGAGGTTCGCCGCCTTCGCCCGGCCGGGATAGGTCGAGATGACGATGCGGCCCTGCTCGTCGACCCCACCGGTGACCGGCGACATCTGCGGGCTGCCGTTGGAACGGACGGTATTGAGGATCATGTGGTGGCGCGGCCGGATGAACTCCAGCAGTTCGGCACGGTCGACACCATCGGCTTTCGCGACTGTTCTGGCCATGCGCCGACCTTACGCCGGGACCGGGGTCTCAGGGCAGCGCGGCGATGAGGCCGGCCTGGACGGCGCTGACGGGGGTCGTCGACTTGCCGTCGACCGTCATCGCGTCGTCGGTGTTGATCACGATGATGATCGTCGTGTCCGAATCGTAGTTGTGGAACAACGAGGTGTTGTAGCCGGGGAAGTCACCGTCGTGACCCCACCATCCGTCGCGGTTGCCGATACCGATGCCGTATCCGGAGGTGGCGGTGTTCGGCGGCGGCGAGGTGAGAATCGAATCCCGGCGCAGTTGCTGGGTCGCCGGATTCAGGACGCCCTGCCCGGTGAACAGGGCCTCACCCCAGGTCTGGAGGTCGTCGACGGTCGAGATGACGGCACCGGCGGTGGACGCGAAGGACGGATTCCAGCGCGTCGAGTCGACCGTCTGCCCGTCGGGCTGACCCTGATCGGTGAGGCCGTCGAGATGTGGATCGGGGATCTCGACCGACCCGCCGGGCCACGAGGACTCGTCCATGCCCAAGGGGGTGAAGATCCGGTCGGCGAACACCTCGCCGATGGGTTTCGCCAGCACCTTCTCGATGACCAGGCCCAGCAGGACGTAATTCGTGTTGGAGTACTCCCAGCCCTGCCCCGGCGGAAAGCTCGGTGGCAGCGCCTTCGCGGTGTCCACCAGTTCGGTGGGCGTCCAGACGGATTCGGGGTCGGCGAAGAACTTCCGGTCGAAGGACTCGGACGCGGTGTACGACGGGATGCCGCTGGTCATGTCGGCGACCTGGCGCAGCGTCGCGCTGCCGTTGGGGGCGTCCGGGACGAACCTGTCGATGCGGTCGTCGAGCGAGACGCGGCCCTCTTGGACAAGCTGCAGCAGCAGGGTTGCGGTCATCGTCTTGGTGAGCGAGCCGATGCGGGTGTGATCGGCCGTCTGGATGGGATCGTCCCCGCCGGCCGCCCGGACCCCGGATGTCCCCGTCCAGGTTCCGGCCGGTGAGATGACCCGGGCGATGACGCCGGGGAGATTCCCGGCGGCCCGGGTGTCGTCGATCGCCTTCTGGAACGCCGCCGCGGTGTCGGCCGGCACCGAGGTCGTCTGACCCGAGCCGGGCGCTGCACTCGACGATCCCGCACCGGATGCCGTCTCCGAGGGTGAGCATGCGGCGAGGCCGAGTACGGCCGCTGCACCGATCGTCACCATGCGGAGGAGGGCCTTGGCGCGCACGGGGTTTCGGCTCATGTGGTCACTCTAACGGCAGGTCGGCGTACCGAGGCGAATTGGCGCAAATGGGACAACGTCCGGGGTGTCAGATGCGGTGCGCCAGCGCCGGCGAGACCGGGTAGATGTCGACGGCCGTGGCGAGCTTCGCGGCGACGGCCCGCTCCCGCGCCGCCGGGTCGAAACCCCGCCCGTGCGGCCGCTCCGGGACGGACGTACCGGAATCCACCACGGTCCAGTCCGAGCCGGCCTCGACCAGTGATCGATGTTTGGTGGTGTAGTAACCCGGCATCGCCACCACCGCGATCCCGGGATCGCCGGCGGCCGCGGCCATCAGGTGCGGGTGGAACCGGGTGCTGATCCAGGTGCTGCGGTGTCCGGCGGGCAGCCCGTCGTTCCAGACGTCGCGGAAGGTGAGCACGGTGGCGCCGGCCAGACGCGCGCCGAGCCGGTAGGGAACCTCGTTGTCGTGCCCTGGAATTCCCTCGACGACGGTGACCGCCGAACCGGGTACGTCCCAGGCGTCGAGCGTCGCCCGCACGAAGTCGGACAGGGCTTCGACGCCGGTCGCCCGCGGTCCGGTGAACCGCTCCGTGAGATCGGACTGCAAGCACAGGACGACGCCGTTCTCGGCCGGTGCATCCATCTCGCGATACAGCGGAGGTCGCGGTCGGTGCAAGGCCAGCCACGCGTCGTCGCCGGAATGCCGTGCGCCGACGACGCCGTCGAGCACGTCGTACGACGCGGTGTCGCGCACGTCCACGACGTCGAATGCGGCGAACGCCTCGGTCAACGCCGCCCACGCGGGGCCCTGCAGCGCGGGAACGAGTCCCTGTCCCGTCGCGGCGAGGCGCGCGCCGGAGCGCCGGGCCACCGCAGCAGCTGCGACGAACAACGAGACATGGTGTGGCCACACGGTATTGAGATAGCCGCCGCCCAGGAGGTGGATGGTGGTCGCCGACTCCAGGAGGTCGATCCCGGCGGTCAGTCGCGGCGCCAGACCGGAGTCGAGGGCGGCGGCGCCGACCCACTCCCAGGGCGCCGGTTGTTCGGCCTCCGCGGCGTAAGTGGTCAATTGCCACAGCGTGTCGACGACGAGCATGTTCGGGTGGGCATCGCGCAGCAGCGTCGTGGCTGTGCCCGGGCTGTGGCAGTCCAGCACGATCGTGGCATTCGGACGCACCCGGGTCAGGTGCCGCAACCAGGTTCTCGCGATCAGTTCGTCGCCGTAGTTCGGGTGGCCGGCCGGCGCCACCAGGTAGATCACCTCGCCGGCACCCATCGCGCGGCCGAGACGCGACTCGGCGGAGCGCTGCCGGACCGAGGTGCCGATGCGGTCGGCGAGCACGCCCGCGGCCCGGAACAGGGGGCGGTTGGGTGCCGGTCTGCTGGTCACGATCCCCAAGGTTACGGCGTGCGCGGCCGGTGGCCCCGGCCGGACAGAGATCGAACGACACGGCCGCGCGCCGGTACGAGGTGCCGCCGCTACCCGAAGGTGCCCTCGAGATGACGCAGCGCGGCCTTGCCGTCGGTGGTCGGCCCGCGGTACCCGACATACCCGTCGGGCCGGATGACGAACACCGTCGAACCGTCGGGGCGGTAGCCGTCGGCGAAGCGGCCGTCGGTGTCCCGGAGCAGCGGTAGTTCGGTGCTGCCGACCTGCGCGGTCGGCGCAGCGATCACATGAATGTCGATGTGGCCGTGCGCTTTCGCCGACATCTCGTCGGCGAGTGATTCGAGTACCGCGACCTCGTCGGCGCCGGCGGTGGGGTCGGCGTACAGGACGAGCGAATGGTCGACGCCGCCGATCACGTCGAACAGTCGCAGCGGGAAATTGACGGAATCGCGGCTGAGGCCGGCGGCATCCGGTGCGCGTTCACCGGCACGCGGCGCGGCCGGCGCCGTGGGTACCGCCGACCCGGCGACGAGCGGACTGTCGGCGTAGGAGATCAGCAATTGGCCCTCGCGCCGCATGATGAAGTCCAAGTCGTTGGAATCGGTGCCGATGCCTTCGCGGGCGTCCCGGACCGTGCGTCCCACGACCTCCTCACCGACGGGCCGACGTTCGAGGTCGTAGCTGTCGAGCAGCCCGTCGGAGCCGACACCCGCGACGGCGAGGGCGAGCTTCCAGGCGAGGTTGTGTGCATCCTGCACGCCGGTGTTCATCCCCTGCGCACCCGTGGGCGGGTGGATGTGGGCGGCGTCGCCGGCGACGAACACGCGTCCACGACCGTAGGAATCGACGATGCGGTGACTGATCCGGAACACCGAGGACCAGCGCAGGTTCGACACCGTCGCGGGTTCCGGTGCGAGGCGGTCGACCACGGCCTGGATGTGGGACAGTTCCGGCGCCCGGGTTCCCTCGAAACCGTGCGCCACACCGTCTCCGCCGGTGGTCGGTGCGACCGCGAGTTCGTCGGGGACGAGCATCGACATCCGGTAGCGGCCGCGGCCGGGAAGGGGGATGCACACCAGCTGGTCGTCGGTCGTGCCGTCTGAGGTCTGGTGCATCGAGCGGATCGCGTACCCCTGGGGCATCGACCAGTCCGCCACGACGTCGCCGAGCATGTACTGCTCGGTGAAGGCGGCCCCTTCGAAGGACAGTCCGAGTCCCTTGCGCACCACGCTGTGGGCGCCGTCCGCGCCGAGCAGATAGCCCGCACGGATGGTGGTGTCCCCGTCCGGACCCGTCAGGGTCACGGTCACCCCGTCCGCGTCCTGGTCGAACGCGGACACGGCGGTGCCCCGGTCGATCTCGGTACCCAGATCGGTCAGGCGCTCACGGAGGATGCGCTCGGTCGCGTACTGGGGGAGCAGGTGGAATCGGTAAGGCACGTCGGGTGGCGTCGACAGATCGACCCGCGAGACCTGACTTCCGTTGACGTAGACGAGTTGTCCGCGCATCTCGAGCCCGGCGTCGAGCACCTGTCCCACGACGCCCATGCTCTCGAAGACCTCGAGCGTCCGCGGTTGGATGCCGACCGCCTTGGCGTACTGCGGGGGTTCGAGGAGCGGATCGACGATCCGCACGCGAACTCCGCGCCTGCGCAGCTCGATGGCGGCGGTCAAGCCGATGGGGCCGGCGCCGGCGATCAGGACATCGACTTCGGTCATGGAATCCTCCCGTTGTCGGCAGTCGCCGACACTCTGAGGATTATCGGGCGGGTGCCATCCCACCGCACCAGAACGGAGAAATCGGACGTCAAGACGACGGTCGATTCCGGCCCCGGTCATCTCGGGATGGCGGCGGGGCCGATCGTCTGGGCGCCGAGTTGCGCGACTCTGGCCCGCAATTCACGGTCGGCGGTGACCACGATGCGCTCGCGACGAGGATCCGAATCCGCGACGACGCCGACGATCGTGTCGTCCCCCGAACCCGGCGCGTCGACGATTCGGACCTGTTCGCTCGCCACGACACCGCGGGCCCGACCCTCGACGACCAGCACCACCTCGAGTGGCCCCGGCAGTCCTTCGAGTCCGCCGACGGCGACGGACTCGAGACGCGTCCGCAACCGTTCGGTGGCTCCGCGGCGATCGCGCCACCACCCGTCGGGCACCGAACCCACGACGTTGGCGGCGTCCACGACGAGCAGGGGCCGGTCGTTTGGGGTGCGATCGTGCCGGGGTCCGGACGGTTCAGACATGCCGACCATCAGTCCACATCCGGCCACCCGGGGCAAGTGCGCTGTCCGATCGGCCGATCACAGGTCGCCGTGACAGAAGCGATTCGCCGGGTCGAGGGCGGCCTTGATCTCGTCGAGCCGGCGACGGTTGTCCGCGCTGAACGCGTCCGCGGCCCGGGCGACGCGTTCGGAGCCCGAGGTGAAGTTGAGGTAGGCGGCGCCGGTCACGTAGGGCTCGAGCTCGGCGCGGGTCACCCGCAACGTCGACTCGACGGCCAATGCGACGTGCGGATCAGCCACCGCCGCAACGAGTTCGAGTAGGAACCGGCCCTGTCGCCCCCGATCGTTGGGCGCGTTGTCCGCGCTGCGAGCGATCGCTCCACCGGCGTGGCGGATCTCGCCGCACACGATGAGCGGCGCCGACGCCGGGGCCGGCCGGACCCGCGCGGCGACGATGTCGACGGCCTCGTCGGGGAGATCGTCGAACCATTCGGTGGTGACCATCACCGGCATCGGCTCGGTCGGGTCCATGCTGACGGCGTCGATCGCCGCGAACGGCAGCGCACCCCACATGTCGACGACCGGCGTCCGCCACTCGCGCCATTCGTCGACGACCGCGCGACCGGCGTCGAGATCCCCGGACCAGCAGCCGCGCACGACGGCGAAGCTCCGGCCGCGGAGCGGCGCCGGGACGTCGTCCGTGGGTGGGAGGTTGAGAATCGCGACGGCCGACGTCAGCTCCTCGGACTGGGCGGGCGCCCAGTCGCGGAACCGGCGGATGATCTCCTCGGCGTCGGCGGCCGGATAGAAGAGGTTGCCGGCGTACACGGTCGACACCTCGACGAGCGCGATCTCCATGGACGTCACGACACCGAGACCGCCGGCGCCGGCGCCGCGCAACGCCCAGAAGAGGTGCGGGAAACTGGTATCGGTGACCCGGATCGGTGTCCCGTCCGGAGTCACCAGGTCGAACGAGAGCACGCGGTCGGACGAGAGGCCGTGGCGTCGACCGAGCCAGCCGAAACCGCCCCCGAGCGTGTAACCGACCGCCCCGACCCCGCCGGCCGAGCCCATCAGTGGCGCGAGACCGTACGGCGCCGCCGCGTCGACGACCGTTCGCCATGGGGCGCCGGCGCCGACCCGGGCGGTCCGGGTGACGGGGTCGACGCTCACCGACGAGAGCCGGGAGGTGTTGATCAGCAGTCCGCCGTCGGCCGGTCTCCCCGTGCCGTGACCGGTCGCCTGGACGGCGACGCGTAGATCTTCCTCGACGGCGAAGCGGACCGCCTCGACCACGTCGAAATGATTGTCGGGCACGGCGATCACGGCCGGGCGGTGCACGTCGAGCCGGTTGAAGCCGGATCGCGCGTCGACGTAGCCGGCATCGCCGGGGCCGAAGACGTCGCCGGCGATCCGGTCGCGTAGTTGCGCGAGGACCGAGGTACGGGTCCGGACGGTGAGGCGCTCGGCGTGCTCGGGCAGGGAGGAGGCGGGTGTTGCGGGCATCGGCAGGTCCTCGGTCGCGGCCGGAACGATCCGGCGGAATTCGTCGGGCTCCGGACGACGCCGGAGTCCTGACCAGGGTCGCCGACGGCGCTTGAAGGCGACTTGAGGCGGACTTGGCGACTCAGGTCGGGGACGTCAGACCCCAGGTCGTGGCCAGCGAATCGATCCGTCCGATCAACCCGGCCGCCTCCTGGGCGAGGGCGGTGTCGCGCGCGGTCGCCAGCGTGGCGCCGACCACGGACGCCGGACGCCCGTTGGCGTACTCGTAACGTGCGCGGACGAGGAGGCGGTGGGCGTCGGCATAGCGTTCACCGGTGCGGTCGGCGAAGTCGTCGGCCCGGTCGAGCAGTGTGGCGGCGTCGGTGAGCTTGCCGGCGACGACGAGGACCTCGGCGTGCAGACCCAGCCAGTAGCCCTCACCTGTCCGCGGGTGATCCTCCATGCCGACCTCGTCGGCACCCAGTCGGTCGATGTGCTCCAGGGCGTCGTCGAGGTCGCCGGTGAGGGCGCGCGCCCACCAGTACATGCGTTCTCCGCCGCGACGGAGGTAGGCGAGGGGCCCGACGCCGTCGGACGTGATGGCCGGGCCCGCGTCCAGAACCCACCTCGTGTCGCCGAGCATCGACGCCGCGCCGACGGCGAAGATGGCCATGGCGAGCCGGGACCGTGGATCGGCATGGGCATCGGCCATCGCGGCGAAGAGGTCTCGGCCGGCGTCGACACCGCGATGCACGGTCGCCGCCCAGGCGCGGAAACCGCGGGCCATCGCGAGCTGATCGTCGCGGAGACCGTCGACGACGACGTCGATCGGCGCATAGTCCTCCAAGATGCGGTGCGCCGCACCGAAATTGCCGCGTGTGAACTCGTCGATGCCGGCGGCGTGCATGCCCAGATGGGTGACGACCGGGTCGTCGGATCTCTCGGCGCGCCGACGCAGATCCTCCGCGAGACGGTGCCCGGTGTGTGCATCCGCGATCTGGATGTGGGCCGCACAGCGGGCGTAGTCGAGGGTGGCTAGGAGCCGGGCGTCGCCGAGGGCGGAGGCGAGTACACGGGCGCGGTCCTGTAGCTCGGGATCGGCGGCGAAGTACCCGTGCGCCGCGACGTCTCCGGCCAGTTGGGTGGTGATCGCGACGAGCTCCGCCTGCTGGTCGCCGGTCGCGCGGGCGAGCGTCGCCGCATCCCCGAGATGCCGGCGCGCCCCGTCGAAATCGTAGGTGCGCAGCGCGATGTTTCCCGCCGCGAGGAGGGCGGTCGTGGTGCGCTCACGGTCGGCCAGCGGCCCGGCGGACCACAGATGCCGCGCGACTCTCGCCACGGCATGCGGCGAGGAGTTGCCGGCGAGGGCGTCGGCGATCGCGAGATGCAGTCGCCGTGCGCGCATGGCGGCGATGCCGTCCGCGATCGCCTCCCGGATGATGTCGTGACTGAAGCCGAATCCGAACGGATCCTCCGGTCCGAGATCGATGACACCCGCCTCGCCCGCGGGTTCGAGGAGGTCGAGCGCCTCGTCCACCGGGCGCTTCGCGGCGGTCGCCAGCAGGACCAGGTCCACGCGGGTCCCGATGAGGGACGCGAGTTCGAGTAGTTCGGTCGTCGCCGCGGACATGCCGACCAGTCGCTGGCGCACCACATCACGGATGCCGGACGGGACGGCGCTGCCCGCGATGGACCCGCGGTCGGCCAGGATGCGGGCGAGCTCGCGCACGAAGAAGGCGTTGCCTCCGGTGCGTCGCTGGATCGACGACACGGTGGCGACCTCCGGCCACTGCCGGGTCTCGCGCCGGATGAGCTCGGAGATGTCGTCGCCGCCGAGCGGGCCGACGTGGAGGCGGCGATGCTCCGGCAACCGGGCAAGCGTCGCCAGGGTGGTGGCTACGACGGGCCGGTTCGACGGCGAACGCAACGAGGCGAAGAACGTGACCCCCGCGGTGCGTCGGGCGGCCATGTGCGCGAACAACTCCAGAGACGCACCGTCGGCCCACTGCAGATCGTCGAGCACGATGATCAGCTTCGACGTCGCGGCCACCCCCTCGAGGAGATCGGCGGCCTGGTCGTAGAACTGGAATCGAGCGGCCGCGTCCGGCATCTGCCGGGGCGGCGGGATCACGTTGACGCCCTCGGTCACCATCCGGCCGAGTGAACTGTCGAGGAGTCGTTCCCGATCGGCGGGATCGAGCCGGGGGAGGACCGCACCGAGGATCTGCACCCACGGCCACATCGAGGGTGCGGCCGGGTCGTCGACGCAGCGCCCCCACAGCACCCGGAGATCGGCGGCGCCCGCGGCCCGACGGCCGGCTTCGTCGATGAGCGCGGTCTTGCCCGCGCCCGGTTCGCCCTCGACCACGACCACGCCGCCGTGTCCTGTCATCGAGGCGAGCACCGCCCGATGCAATGCGGCGAGTTCGTCGGTCCGGCCGACCACCGACGGGGCGTCGTCGAGGTCGGCGTCGTCGACCGATTCGTCCGTCGTCGCCTGCGCCGACGTCCGCGGGCCCGGTGCCGGGACGTCCGGCGCAAGCGTCACCTTGCCCGCGGCGGTGGCGGCCGGGGCGTCGAGATGCGGAGCGTGGTCGAGGATGTCGCGTTCGAGGGTGCGGAGACGGGGTCCCGGGTCGACGCCGATCTCCTCGGCGAGGGTCCGGCGGGCGGTGGCGATCGCCCCGAGTGCGTCGGACTGACGGCCGAGTCGGTAGAGGGCGGTGGCGAACAGCACCCACAAGCCCTCGTCGAGCGGCGCGCGTTCGACCTCGGTCTCCAGTTCGGTGACGAGCAGGCGGTGGTCGCCGTCGGCCATGCGGGCCTCGAAGGACATCTCCCGCGCCGCCTGCAGCATGCGGTCGAGGTGATCGGCGGCCTCGTCCCGGAAGGCGAGGCCCTCGAACTCGGGGAGCAGGGGACGATAGTCGGCGAGCACCTGGTGCAGCAGCGGTGCGGCACCCGCCGCGTCGCCCTGTTGCATCAATGCACGAGCATCGCCGACCCGGGCGGTCAGCCTGCGCACGTCGACGTTGTCGGCGGCCGTCGGGAGGCTGTACCCCGTCCCGTGGGTGAGCAGGACCGTGGAGGGAGTCCGAGGCTTTCGATGCGGCTCGAGGACTTTGCGCAGGCCCGAGATGTAGGACTGGAGCGACACCTCGGCGCGCTCCGGAGGCGAATCGCCCCAGATGCCCTCGATCAGACTGTCGGCGCGCACCGGAACACCCTCGGCGAGAATCAGCTGGGCGAGTGTCGCCCGCTGCTTGCGCGTGCCGAGTTCGACGGGGTCGGAACCGATCTGAGCCCCGAGGCCGCCCAAGACCGTGTAGGAGATTTCGAGCATCAGCGTGAGTGTAAGTGGTGATCGGGTCCGTCCGGGCGGCTAGCGGCGAACGTGCCGACGATCTGCCCGCGACCGCCCGGGGATGTCGGTGGCCGGGAGTAGCTTGGCAGGCATGAGTCTCGCACTGGGCATGATCACCGTCGACGCACTCGCGCCCGCGCCCCTGGCGACGTGGTGGGCCGAGCAGCTCGGCGGCCGCATCGTCGAGGACAACGACGGTTACTTCGTCGTCGTCGCGGTCGGGGAGGGCGGGCCGCTGTTCGCGTTCCAGCAGGTCGAGGACCCCACACCCGGCAAGAACCGCATCCATCTGGACCTGACCACCGACGATCTCGAGACGGAGGTGGATCGACTCGTGGCGGCGGGCGCGAGCCGGATCGCCGATCGTGAGATGCCCGGCTTCGTGTGGGTGACGCTCGCCGACCCCGACGGCAACCAGTTCTGCGTGTCGGCCCGACACGGTGCGGAGACGGCATCCTGACGCGTTCCCGCATCGCCCGGCCGGATACCCGGTGTGCCTGATGGGATTCACCCGGGCCGACCTGCTCGCCTACCGAGACCGCACCGTCGACGACCTCGTGGGCGAGGTCTGCAAGCTGCTGTTCGTCGGCATCAACCCCGGCCTGTGGACCGCGGCCACCGGTGCGCATTTCGCCCGGCCCGGCAATCGGTTCTACCCGGCGCTCGCCCGGGCCGGCATCGTCGACCACGTGATCGACGCATCGACGGGCATGTCCGACGCCGACCGGACGATGCTGCTCGACCGCGGCGTGGGGATCACCAACGTCGTGCCACGCGCCACCGCGACCGCCGCCGAACTGACCGTCGAGGAGTTCCGCGAGGGGGGACGCCGCCTGCGCGAACGGGTTCGTGAGATCCGCCCACGGGTTGTCGCGGTCGCCGGGATCACCGCGTATCGCAGCGCGTTCGGGCGCCGCGATGCCGTGCCGGGGCGGCAGGACGAGACGTGGGACGGGGCCGAACTCTGGGTGGTCCCCAACCCGAGCGGACTGAACGCGCACGAGACGGTCGAGTCCCTCGCGGCCGCCTACCGCCGGGCCGCGGCTGCCGCCGGGGTCGTCGACGACCTCAGAAGTCCTCCGAGCTGACGACCCGGCGTCGCACCGACAGCAACTCGACTTCGGGATGGGCTGCCGCAGAACGTTCGACGGCGTCGAGCACGTCGACGACATGTCCGCGGTCGGCGGCCACCGCACTGACCCCGATGACGGTTCGCCGATGGACGTCGAGGTGTCCGACCTCGGCAGCCGAGACCGTGTACCGCTTGCGCAGGTCGGCGACGATCGGTCGCACCACGGACCGCTTCTGTTTCAGCGAGTGCACGTCACCGAGCAGATAGTCGAACTCGCAGAACCCGATCCACATCAGTGGTCGGTGCGGATCAGCGTCGCCACGTGGTCGGGTACGTACTTGGACAGCGAGCGCGGCGGGCGGTGATAGTTGCCCGACTCGATCGGATGCTTGGGCAGGGACACGCGGGGGCGGGGGACCTCGGCGTACTCGATGGTCGACAGCAGATGCGAGATCATGTTCAGGCGAGCATGCTTCTTCACGTCGGATTCGACGACGTACCAGGGACTCAGCGCGGTGTCGGTGTGGACCATCATCTCGTCCTTGGCGCGCGAGTAGTCCTCCCACCGGTACACCGACTCGAGATCCATCGGACTCAGCTTCCATTGCCGCACAGGGTCGTTCATGCGTGACCGGAACCGCTTGAGCTGTTCGTCGTCGGACACCGAGAACCAGTACTTGCGCAGCAGGATGCCGTCGTCGATGAGCATCTGCTCGAAGATCGGGGTCTGCCGCAGGAACCGCGAGTGCTCCTCGGGGGTGCAGAAACCCATGACCTTCTCCACGCCGGCGCGGTTGTACCAGGACCGGTCGAACAGGACGATCTCGCCGGGCGCGGGCAGATGTGCGACGTAGCGCTGGTAATACCACTGTCCGCGTTCGCGATCCGTCGGCGCCGGCAGTGCGGCGACCCGCGCGATCCGCGGGCTGAGGTACTCGGTGATGCGTTTGATCGTCCCGCCCTTGCCCGCGGCGTCGCGTCCTTCGAAGATGACCACCACGCGAGCGCCGCTCTCGCGGACCCACTCCTGGAGCTTCACGAGTTCGGTCTGCAACCGGAACAGCTCCGCTTCATAGACCTCGTTGGCGATCTTGGCCTTTTTCGGCTTGTCCTTCTTCGACATGGACAGAAAGACTACGGGGTGCCGACGGCCTCGCGCTCGGATTGCAGTTCGGCGACCGACGCGTCGATCCGCGCACGGGAGAAGTCGTTGATGTCGAGTCCTTCCACGATCTGCCATCGGCCATCGACCGAGCGGACCGGGAACGAGCAGACGAGTCCCTCGGGCACGCCGTAGACACCCGGCGACGGCAGCGCCACCGACGTCCAGTCGTCCGGCGGTGTACCGAGAACCCAGTCATGGACGTGGTCGATGGTGGCGTTCGCGGCCGAGGCCGCCGACGACTGTCCGCGGGCCTCGATGATCGCGGTGCCGCGCCGGGCGACGGTCGGGATGAAGTCGTCGACGAGCCACTCGCGGTCCGCGGCGATGTCCGACCCACTGCGGCTGCCGACCCGGGCATGGAAGATGTCGGGGTACTGGGTGGCGGAGTGATTGCCCCACACGGTGACCCGGCTGATCTCGTCGACGCCCGCGCCGGTGCGTCGGGCCAACTGGGCGATGGCGCGGTTGTGGTCGAGGCGGGTCAGGGCGGTGAACCGGTCGGCCGGGACCTCGGGCGCGTTGGCGGCGGCGACCGCGGCGTTGGTGTTGGCGGGGTTGCCGACGACGATCACCCGGATGTCATCGGCGGCAACGTCGTTGATGACCGAGCCCTGAGCGGCGAAGATGTCGGAGTTGGCGGCGAGCAGGTCGGCGCGCTCCATGCCCTTGGTGCGCGGACGGGCCCCGATGAGCAGACCGAAACTCGCCCCGTCGAACGCCTTGCGCGGATCGTCGAGGACGTCGACGGACTTCAGGAGGGGGAACGCGCCGTCGTCGAGTTCCATCGCGGTGCCCACTGCGCCGGAGACCGCCTGCGGCAACTCGAGAAGGCGCAGGGCGATGGGCTGATCCTTGCCGAGCATCGCGCCGGCGGCGATGCGGAAGACGCTGGCGTATCCGATGCTGCCGGCGGCACCCGTCACGGTCACCGTCACCGGTATCCGCCGGTTCATGCCGGCTTCTCGGTCAACAGGACCTGCGCCGCGGGGCCGACGAGGATGAGGGAGTGGCCGACCGAATACCAGGTCAGCGGTTCCTTCGTGAACTCGGTGACCCAGGTGTCGGCCTCGGCGCGCGGCCCGGGGCAGGCCATCATCGTCGAGGCGAGGGAACCCAGGCGCAACAGCGAGTTGTCGACGCGGAGGTCGCCGATGTGTCGGTTGCAGCCGGCCGACAGTGCGATCCGGTTGGCGGCGGGGAAACTGACCTCCAGCGGTCCGCCACCGGGGATCTGCTCCCCGGCCACCGCGGTCGAGGTGTAGGTCTTGCCCACGAAGGCGGGAGCCGGTGGCGCGGCGGCAGCGGACCCGACACCAACGATCGTCGTGCCGAGCGCCACGATCAGTGCGCTGAGCAGCAGGGTCATGCGTAAGCTGATGCGGTGTTCGCCGGAACTCACGTGCACAACGGTAGCCGACCGGACAGGGGATGGATATGACGAATGTGGGGGATCCATGGTCCCGGTGACGTGTCGGACCGAGTACCTGACCGGTCGCCACCACCGCTCGGCCACCGCAGCCTGGGTTCTCATGGTCGTCGCGATGATCGCGCTCGTGACCCTCAACATCGCCGGCGTCGACGGTCTGATCACGTCGGCGGTGGTCGGTGGGGCCATCGTGGCATCGCTGCTCGGAGCGGCCTACGGCCGGCTCGGCGAACGAGGCGCCGTCCTGCTCACCGTCGACGACGACACGGTCTACTTCGGCAACGAGGACCGCACACTCGTCGGGTACCCGCTCGACTCGCTCGTCACGGTGGCCGTGGGCGGGCCGGCGGACGCGACTTCGGAGATGGCCGGCGAGCGTGCGCGTCACCTGACTGTCGTCGGACAGAAGTACCTGAAACTCACCTTCGCGAGCCGGGACGGTGAGCCCGTTCCCGCCGACCGGACGCCACCGGACGGGTCCGAGGACGCGCCCGAGACGGAGTTCTGGCGGGTCGCCGTCGTCGAAGGAGACCCGGCGGTCGCGGAGATCCTGGCCCGGCTCCGGCGGCACGCGCCGGAACGCATCGCCACGAAGAAGAAGGGCGCCCCGACGCCGGCCGGGTCACGGGCGGCAGCGGCGAGTGCCCCGCCGGACGAACCGGTCGACCTGACCCGACCCGCATCCGGCGGGCCCCGGATCGCCGACGCGGGCTCTGACGAAGCGGCGCAACGGTTGTGGGAGGAAGCGGCGCGTCGCCACGACGAGGTCCTCGGCGCCTACGGAACCTACGAACTCGATCCCGCCATGCTGCTGAGGTATCCGGCCGTGACCGACGTGACGGTCGAACAGACGCAGACCTTCCATCTCGCGCTCGACGAGGCGATGGCTCTGCGGACCGACGACTACCCGGGCAACCGCTCGCGCGCCGACGCCTACCAGCAGTCCGTCGCCAGACTGCGGCGGGCCTGGATCGCCTGCGAGAAGAACGGCCGGCGGGTGGGCGCAAGCTACCTGGAGCAGACCGATCAGGACGACCTCGATCGCGCGCTCAAGCTCTACAACCACGCCGCCGCCAGCAGCACGCCGGCCGAGCAAGCGACGTACTACGGCCGCGTCCGCGACATCGTCACCACGATGACCGATCGCGGGGTGCTGCATCCGCCCGAAGCGGCGGTGGCCGAACTGCAGGCGGTCACGCGGAGGGCGCTGGAAGCGGGGACGCCGAAGGTGTGACCGACTGGGCGCTGCGATCGTCAGGCGCCCAGTCGGATGAAGCGTCCGTCCAGTGTGTACAGACCCTCGGCGTCATCCGTGTGCGCGATGTCCATCCGGATGACGAACTGCCGAGCCTCGTCGATGTAGTTGCGTTCGACTTCGGCGGCCACGGCGTCCCGGTCGTACTCCGGGACAGACGCGCGCTCCATCAGGTCGGTGCGAACTCGGTCGAACACCTCGGCGGAGATGCTGTCGAAGCGGAACCCGTCGGATCGATACCGGCCGGACGACATGCTCGCGAGGGGGAAATGCCCTGGCGCCACGGAGACCTCGCCGCCGCGGTCGCCGATGCGGTATCTGACCAGGACCCCGCCCGAATTCTGGATCTCGCTCGCGCTGATCGGATGAACCCCGTCCGCGATTCCCTGGATGATCACTTCCTCGATGACGGGCGCGTTCAGCGGAACGCGCGCCGCGATCAGCAGGTCGCGCGCCAGTTGAAAGGATTTCTGGAAATCGGCCGGGTCGAAGAACTCGGCGACGGTGCCGTCCGGACGTGCCTGGACCTCGAAGTCGCGCGTGATGTCGTCGCCGCCATCGATCTTCCCGGTGATCAGCACCGGCTCGCCGGGATCCGGGCGCTCGATCGTCACGGTCTCGACCTCGGCCTCGGGCGCGTACGTCCGCACCGCGGACTCCATCGGCCCGACCGTCGCGCCCAGCACCTCCGCGTCGATGGTCGCGGCATCGAATTCGAGGTTGCGCTTGAAATCGGGCACCGTCGACTCGCTCGAATAGTCGTCGCTCACGTTGATGCTCGTGGAACGGCCGGTCGAGGGGTCGACGACGATCGCCTGATCCGAATCGGAGTCCAGGCTGTAGGTGAGACGCAGGATGTTCCGCAAGCCCTGCGCACCCTGGTATTCGACGATCGCGTCCATCATCCGGCGATGTCGGTCGGCGAGAGTCGGACCGTCGTCGTCGCCGTCTGGGCCGTCGTCGGAATCGATCGCGGAATCGAACCCGGAGAGCGACGGCCCCTCGACGTGCCACCCGCCGGCGACACCGAACAGCAAGGCGCCGGCCACGAGCAGGGTGACCGCGGGATAGACGAGCGCCCAGCGGCCGGGCTGGTCGTCGAATTCGGGGGTCTCCGGCTGGTCGCGGAGCGGGAGAGCATCCGGCGGCAGTGTCGTGAACGGGGTGTCGGTCAGCGACTGGAAATTCCCCTTGGTCATCGAGGTGATCCAGCGCGCCCGGTACGCGGTGTCGTTCGGTGGGTTGATCGTCGCGGTGACCATGGTCGGTTGCGAGTCGTCGGCGGTGAGGCTGCTGCGGGTGAGCGCCTCCACCTCCACCTGCGGGGCGTCCGGCGACGTCGCGCGCCGGAACTCCGGCAGTTCCGACACCCGGGAAGCGCGGGGACTGACCGCGATGCCGGCGAAGACCAGGGGGATCCCGAAGAACAGCGCGACCCACCAGTCGTTGAATGCACCGAGGCCTACCCCGACCGCGATGAGCAACCCGGCGATCGTCGCGCGCAGGAGACGGAGTCGAACCCTGGTCCGGCGAGTCCTGGTCATGGGCCGTCCTTAGTCCTCGAGCCGAATCGGGTGGACTGATCATAATGTCGGCGTCCTCGGTCGACCAGCGGCCGCGTACCGTTGTTGCTGACCTGACCGCCCGGAGGGGGTGGGTCGCGACGGAACCGGGAACGATCAGGAGAATGTTTCGGTGGGAAAGCTGAGCAACAGCATGTGGCGCCTTCTGGGCGCCCAGTCGACTCGCAACCAGTCGAAGTCGTTGGGTGTGATCAAGGACGCCGAAGCCCACACCGACTGGGCCGCCGAACTCGCCGACGACGCGTTCGGCGCGGAGGCCGAGAAACTCGACATCGCCGAGAAGCCCGCGGACCGCGCGAAGTTCCTCGCCCTGGTCCGGGAAGCCGCCGACCGCACCATCGACCTGCGGCCGTTCGACGTCCAGTTGCAGGGCGCCCTCCGACTCCTGGAGGGCGACATCGTCGAGATGGCCACCGGTGAGGGCAAGACGCTCGCCGGCGCCATCGCCGCGATCGGCCATGTGCTGCAGGGACATCAGGTCCACGTGATCTCGGTCAACGACTACCTGGCGACCCGCGACGCGGAGTGGATGAAGCCGCTGTTCGACGCCTTCGGCATCACCGTCCACGCGGTCTCGGAGAACTCGAGCCGCGAGGAACGGCGACGCGCCTACACCGGGGACGTCACCTACGGGTCGGTCAACGAGATCGGCTTCGACGTCCTGCGTGATCAGCTCGCCCTGTCCGAAGCGGACCTCGTCTCACCGACACCCGACGTGGCCATCATCGACGAGGCGGATTCGGTGCTCGTCGACGAGGCGCTCGTGCCGCTGGTGCTCGCCGGTTCGACCGAGACCGAGGTGCCGGACGCGGCGATCCACGACGTCGTGTCGCGGATGAAGAACAAGCACTACGAGGTCGACGCGGAGGGCCGCAACGTCACCCTGACCGACGAGGGTGCGGTGTTCGTCGAGGAAGAACTCGGCGGCATCGATCTCTACAGCGAGGAACACGTCGGCACGACGCTCGTACACGTCAGCATCGCCATGCACGCCCACTATCTGCTCGAACGCGACATCCACTACATCGTCCGCGACGGCGGCGTGCACCTCATCAACGCCTCGCGCGGCCGCGTCGCGCAGCTCCAGCGCTGGCCCGACGGGGTCCAGGCCGCGGTCGAGCTCAAGGAAGGGCTGACGCAGACCGATTCGGGTGAGGTCATCGACACCATCACGGTGCAGGCCCTGATCGGCCGCTACCCGAAGGTCTGCGGCATGACCGGCACCGCGCTCGCCGCCGGCGAGCAGTTCCGCCAGTTCTACGAACTGCGCGTCTCGCAGATCCCGCCGAACACCCCCAACGTCCGGACCGACCTGCCCGACCGGGTCTACGACACCAAGGCCAACAAGGTCGAGGCGATCGTCGCCTACGTCAAGGAGATTCACGAGACCGGACAACCCGTCCTCATCGGTACCCACGACGTGGCCGAGTCCGAGGAACTCGCGTACTTCCTCGACAAGGCCGGGGTGTCGTCGGTCGTGCTCAACGCGAAGAACGACGCCGAAGAGGCGAAGATCATCGCCGAGGCCGGCGCCCGGGACGCCGTCACCGTGTCCACCCAGATGGCCGGACGGGGCACCGACATCCGCCTGGGCGGCTCGAAGGACGACGCGGACGCCCACGACGAGGTCATCGAACTCGGCGGGTTGTGCGTCGTCGGCACGGGCCGCCACGACACCGAACGTCTCGACAGTCAGCTGCGCGGACGCGCGGGGCGTCAGGGCGATCCCGGTACGTCGGTGTTCTTCTCCAGCCTCGAGGACCCGGTCGTCACCAAGAACCTCGCGTTCAAGCGAGATCCCGTGTCGCCCAACGAAGACGGTTCGATGGGCAGCAAGGGCGTCGACCTCATCGAGCAGGCCCAGCGGATTGCCGAGGGCGTGATGCTCGAACTCCACGCGAACACCTGGCGTTACAACAAGCTGGTCAATCAGCAGCGGGACATCATCGTCGAACGTCGTATGCAGATCCTGACCACCGACGCCGCGCTCGAAGAGCTCGCGGATCTGGAACCGGACCGCTACGCGCAGTTGACCGGGAACACGACGACGGTGGAGACCACCACCGATGAGGCCGACGCCGACAAGGCCGACGCCGAGACGGCCGACGCCGAGAAGGCCGCGACCGATCACGAGGCCACCCCCGCCGTCGCGCCCGTGCCTCGCGAGGTGCTGTCACAGGCCGCGCGCGAGATCGTGCTCTACCATCTCGACCGCGCCTGGGCCGACCATCTCGCCTTCGTCTCCGACGTCCGCGCCAGCATCCACCTCCGGTCGCTGGGCAAGGAGAGCCCGCTGGACGAGTTCCACCGGCTGATCCTCGCCGAGTTCGCCGATCTGCCCGGCACGGCCCTCGCGAAGGCGCGCGAGACGTTCCGGGAGGCCGACATCACCCCCGACGGCGTCGACCTCGGATCGGCGGATCTGCACCGGTCGACGACCACCTGGACCTACATGGTCCACGACAACCTGTTCTCCTCGGGCGGAGCGAAAACCTTGCAGGGCATCATCGGGATCTTCCGGTGACCGAGCCGGAGGCGGCGACCACGCCGGCTCCGGACCGGATCGTCACGGTCCCGAACGCGCTGAGCGTGCTTCGGCTCGCACTCATCCCGGTGTTCGTGTGGCTGCTCCTCGTCGAGAAGGCGGACGGCTGGGCCTTCGCCGTCCTCATGTTCTCGGGCTTCTCCGATTGGGCCGACGGCAAGATTGCGCGACTCCTCGACCAGTCGTCGAAGATCGGTGCGCTGCTCGACCCGGCCGCCGACCGGCTCTACATCGTGATCATCCCGATCGCGTTCGGCATCCGGGAGTTCCTGCCGTGGTGGCTGATCGGTGTGATTATCGCGCGCGACGTCCTGCTGTTCGCGTCCGCTCCACTGTTGCGATCGCGGGGCGTGCTGGCGCTCCCGGTGCTCTACATCGGCAAGGCGGGGACCTTCGCGCTGATGAGCGCATTCCCGTGGCTTCTTGCCGGACAGCTCGATTCGATCGTGGGGACCATCGCGTACCCGATCGGCTGGGCTTTCATGATCTGGGGCGTCGGACTGTATCTGTGGTCCTTCGTCCTGTACTGGTATCAGACGATCCTGGTGATGCGGCTCATGCCGCCGCGTCACCCGGCAGGCGACTCGGCAGACAGTAGAGTCTGACGAGGACGAAAGGGGTTCGCGTGACCGACAGCAAAGTGCCAGAGACCTTGCGCTACACCGCGGAGCACGAGTGGATCGAGCGACTCGGGCCGACGACGGTGCGCGTCGGGATCACCGACTACGCCCAGGACGCTCTCGGCGACGTGGTGTTCGTCCAGCTACCCGAGAGCGGTGCGGAGGTGACCGTCGGCGAGTCGTTCGCCGAGGTCGAGTCGACGAAGAGCGTCTCGGACATCTTCGGGCCGCTCGCAGGCACGGTGTCGGCGGTGAACGACGCCCTCGACGCCTCGCCGGAACTGGTCAATTCGGACCCGTACGGCGAGGGGTGGCTAGTCGAGATCGAGGCGGCAGACGGGGCGACCCTCGACGAACACCTGGGTGAGGTACTCGACGCCGCGGGGTACCGCGCCGTCATCGAGGGGTGAGTTCTCGCGGCCGTGAACGGCCGGTGCCCCGATCGACCCGGCTGATCGCCTCCGGAACGATATGATCGTCGATGCCGGAGTCGACTCGCGCGCCGGTGGGATCGGCAGGACCGGTACGGTTACGGCAGTGGGAACGAGGCGCGACGTGACACCGATGCTCACGATCTCGCGCCGAGAACTACCCGGCCGCACAAGTCATGTAGATTCGACCGGCCATCGTGGCGAGAGCCGACGGGCACCGTCCCAGGCGATGCCGGCGGTTCCGAGAACGAGGTTGGCGACTGTGCGGTCGGCACTGACGACGACGAAGGAGAAGTGGTGAGCGAAAACGACAGGGACTTCGAGGCGCCGGTGGAGACCACATCGGTGTTCCGGGAGGAGTTCATCAATGAACTCGATGCCGGGACCAGCACCTCGAGTGAGCCGGCCGACACGGGGGTCGAACGACTCGCTCCCGGGACCGCGCTGCTTGTCGTGAAGCGAGGACCCAATGCGGGGTCGCGGTTCCTCCTCGATCAGCCGACGACCTCGGCCGGCCGGCACCCCGACAGCGACATCTTCCTCGACGACGTGACCGTCAGCCGTCGTCACGCCGAGTTCCGTCTCGGCGACAACGACTTTCAGGTCGTCGACGTGGGCAGCCTCAACGGCACGTACGTCAACCGCGAGCCGGTCGACACCGCGTCGCTGAGCAATGGCGACGAGGTTCAGATCGGCAAGTTCCGTCTGGTGTTCCTCAGCGGTCCCCGCGACGAAGCAGACGCCTGACACCCGTGACGGCGTCCACGGCCCCCCGCGGCGAAGGATCGATGTCGATCGGCACGGTTCTCGCCCAATTGCGTGATGACTTCCCGGACATCACGATCTCGAAGATCCGATTCTTGGAGTCGGAGGGTCTGGTGACCCCGGAGCGGGCTCCGTCGGGGTATCGGCGGTTCAGTCAGGCCGACTGCGAACGGCTGCGGTTCGTGCTGACCGCGCAGCGGGACCGGTATCTCCCGCTGAAGGTGATCAAGGAACAGCTCGACGCGATCGACAACGGCAACGGCGGTTTCGGTCCCGGCGGAACGCGCGTGCTGTCCGCGGCCCGCGGGACCGTGGCGCCGGCCACCGACTTCGGTGCGCGCGCCGGACGCGTCTCCCGGGAGTCGCTGATCGAACGCACCGGGGTGGATTCGGCGTTCGTCACCGAACTCCAGCGCAACGGCCTGTTGACCGCCGGGCCCGCCGGGTTCTTCGACGAGGACGCCGTACGGCTCGTCGAGGCGGCCGCGGCCCTGGCCAGCTACGGCCTGGAGACGCGTCATCTCCGGGCATTCAAGGTGTCCGCGGATCGCGAGGCGGGCCTCGTCGCCCAGATCGCCAACCCGATCGCCAAGGGCAAGGGCACCGGTGCGCGCGACCGTGCCGAGGAACTCGTGCGCGAGATCGCGGCCCTGTCGGTGACGCTGCACACGCAGTTGGTCAAGGCGGCCGTCAAGGGTGCGCTGGACTGAGATCGCGGTGCGCGCGTGCGACCGCCGCACCGGACTGAACAGCGACGATCCGCCGAGGGCGCCCGCTGGGGGGATCCGCTGGGGTGCCGCGAGTCGGCCGCCGCTGTCCGCTCAGTCGGTGTAGCGTCGAGGTCACTGAATCGAGCGCCGTACAAGGCGTCTGGGAGGTGCGAGATGAGCGAGATGCGTGTGGTGGGCATCAGGGTCGAACCCCCGCAGAGTCAGCCGGTGTTGTTGCTGCGCGAGGTCGAGGGCGAACGCTACCTGCCGATCTGGATCGGGCAGAGTGAAGCTGCGTCGATTGCGCTGCGGCAGAAGGGGATCGAGCCTCCTCGTCCGCTGACCCACGATTTGATCGTGAACCTCATCAAGGAGTTCGGGCAGACCCTCGTCGAGGTCCGGATCGTCGACATGCAGGAGGGCACCTTCTACGCCGAGATGATCTTCACCGGCGATCTGCGGGTGTCGGCGCGGCCGTCGGATTCGATCGCGGTCGCGATGCGTGCCGAGGTGCCGATCATCGCCGACGAAGAGGTTCTCGCCGAGGCGGGGTTGCTGATCCCGGACGAGGATTCCGACGAGTCCGCCGAGGTGCAGCCCGAAGAGGTCAAAGAGGACGAGGTCGAGAAGTTCAAGGAGTTCCTCGACAACGTGTCCCCGGACGACTTCAAGGCAAGCGGCGCCTGACCGGTTCGTGGAATCCGTCGAGGAACGTGTTCGCCGACCGGAACCGAAACTCAGATCACGGAATCGACACCGCCCGATCACCATTTGTCGTGATCTCAAGTTGAGGTTGAGTGTCGTGGCGAGTCGCGTTGATCCACCGTCCTCCGCCGCATAGCGTCATCAGCGACATCGAGCACCGGACACGGGCCGATGAAGATGATCGGCCGACCGGAAACAGCCTGGACCGCGTACTGTGGACGTGGACGTCAGGCACCGTGGTGCGGCGTCCGATCCGAGCTTTGCGAGGGAGTCAGAAGTGGGCGATCGTCCGGTCGACAGCGAAACGACGTCGAGCGACCAGTCACCCGATCGTCCGGTGGGCGAGCGTCCCGACGCCGTCCCGACCCAGGGCAGTCTCGGCGACATCGCCCCGGGCCTCTTCCCGGACGACACGGTGCCCGACGAGCTCGTCGGCTACCGGGTGCCGAGCGCCTGCCAGATCGCCGGGATCACCTACCGCCAGCTCGACTACTGGGCCCGCACCTCGCTGGTCGTCCCGTCGATCCGTGGAGCGGCGGGTTCCGGAAGCCAGCGCCTGTACTCATTCAAGGACATCCTCGTCCTCAAGATCGTCAAGCGTCTGCTCGACACCGGGATCTCCCTGCAGAATATCCGCGTCGCCGTCGATCACCTCCGTCAGCGCGGGGTCGAGGACCTCGCGAAGATCACCCTGTTCTCGGACGGTACGACCGTGTACGAGTGCACCTCGGCCGAAGAGGTCGTCGACCTCCTGCAAGGTGGGCAGGGCGTGTTCGGCATCGCCGTCAGCGGCGCGATGCGCGAACTCACCGGCACCATCGCCGACTTCCCCGGCGAGCGGGCCGACGGCGGTGTCAGTGAGACCGCACCCGAGGACGAACTGGCCGCGCGGCGCAAGAACCGCGCCCGTCGCACCGGATAGTCGAGACTCCGCGTAGACTGGCCCCGCGTCGCTACGCTGCGGGAGAGCGCCGTCGGATGCTCATCGCCGGCGGCCGCCGAAGGAGCAACACCTCTCCGTCAAACTCTCAGGCACCCAGGACCGCGGTGGTGACGACGTCTCTGGAAAGTGACGATCCGTCGTCCGCCCACGGTGAAAGGCGATCGCGCAGAGTTGCGCGGCGCCGAATCTCTCAGGCGTCACATCGGCTGTGGCCGAAGACATGACAGAGGGGGAGGGTCAGCAGCCGGTCCGTGTACCGGCGCCTGCGAGAGGTTGCCCGCCACCGTGTCCACCACTGAAGCGACCCCGTCCGACGCCCCAAAAGGATCCAGCCCAGAAGGATCCGGCCCAGAAGGTTCCAGCCCGGATCCCACACCGGCCGCTCCCCAGCTGTCGGCCGCCTTCGTCGACCGTCATGTCGGTCCGGACGCCGACGAGACCCGCCGGATGCTCGAGGCGATCGGCGCGGCTTCCCTCGATGATCTGGCGCACCGTGTCATACCCGCCGTCATCGCCGACGAACTCGATTCCGACGTCCTGGGGGCGCTGCCCGCACCGCTGAGCGAGAGTGCGGTCCTCGCACAACTCGGTGACCTCGCAGCCCGTAACACCGTGGCCCGGTCGATGATCGGGCTCGGCTACTACGGAACCCACACGCCCGGCGTCATCCTGCGCAACGTGCTGGAGAACCCCGCCTGGTACACCGCGTACACGCCGTATCAGCCGGAGATCAGCCAGGGACGTCTCGAGGCGCTGCTGAACTTCCAGACCATGGTCGCCGACCTCACCGGCATGGAGGTGGCCAATGCCTCCATGCTCGACGAGGCCACCGCGGCCGCCGAGGCGATGACGTTGATGCGTCGCGCGGGCAAGTCGAAGTCGAACCGCGTGATCGTCGACGCGGACCTGTTCCCGCAGACGCGTGCCGTCCTCGACACGCGCGCCGAGCCCCTGGGCATCGAGGTCGTCGAGGCCTCGTTGCACCCCGATCTGCCCGGATGCGGACTGCCGGACGGCGACTTCTTCGGCGTGATCCTTCAGGTGCCCGGCGCATCGGGTCGCATCGTCGACGCCACCGCGATCGTCGACGCCGCGCACGAGCGCGGCGCTCTCGTCGCGGCCGGTGCCGATCTCCTGGCGATGACACTGGTCACGCCGCCCGGCGAGCAGGGAGCCGACGTCTGCTTCGGCACGACGCAACGCTTCGGTGTGCCGATGGGCTTCGGCGGACCGCACGCGGGTTACCTCGCCGTCGGGTCGATGCACGCCCGACAGCTTCCCGGGCGGCTCGTCGGTATCTCCAAGGATGCCGACGGCAACCTGGCCTACCGGCTCGCGCTGCAGACCCGCGAACAGCACATCCGCCGGGAGAAGGCCACGAGCAACATCTGCACCGCGCAAGTGCTGCTGGCGGTGATGGCCGCCATGTACGCCTCGTACCACGGGGCGGACGGCCTGCGAGCCATCGCACGACGCACCCACGACGCAGCGGCCCGGATCGCCGACTCGATCGCCGCGGGCGGGTTCTCGGTGGCGCACGCGAACTTCTTCGACACCGTCGAGGTGCACGCACCCGGTCAGGCCGACACGATCCTCGCCCGCGCCCGCCACGACGGGATCAACCTGCGACGCGTCGACGCCGACACCATCGGCATCGCCTGTGACGAGACGACGACCGACGCCGACATCGATGCCGTCCTGCGGGCCTTCGACGTCGCCGGCGTCACCCCGCGGGCACTCGCGCAGCCGATCGAGAATCGCACCAGCGAGTACCTGACCCATCCGGCGTTCAACCGGTACCGCACCGAGACCGCGATGCTGCGCTACCTGCGGGCCCTGTCGGACAAGGACATCGCGCTCGACCGCAGCATGATCCCGCTCGGGTCGTGCACGATGAAACTCAACGCCACCACCGAGATGGAACCCATCACGTGGCCCGGCTTCGCCCAGCTGCACCCCTTCGCCCCGGTCGACGACACCGCGGGCATCCGCGAGCTGATCACCACGCTCGAGGGCTGGCTCGTGGCGGTCACCGGTTACGACCGCGTCAGCCTCCAGCCCAACGCGGGTTCACAGGGGGAGTTCGCGGGACTGCTCGCGATCCGCGGATACCACCTCAGCCGCGGTGACGTCGACCGGGATGTCTGCCTCATCCCGTCGAGCGCCCACGGCACGAATGCCGCGTCGGCGGTGATGGCCGGGATGCGCGTCGTGGTGGTCGGGTGCCGCGAGAACGGCGACGTCGACCTCGACGATCTGCGCGCCAAGATCGCGGCGAACGAAGGCCGGGTCGCGGCGATCATGATCACGTACCCGTCGACGCACGGCGTCTTCGAGCACGACGTCCGCGACGTCTGCGGCGCCGTGCACGACGCCGGCGGCCAGGTCTACGTGGACGGCGCCAACCTCAACGCGCTCGTCGGTGTCGCACGGCCGGGTCATTTCGGCGGTGACGTCAGCCATCTCAACCTGCACAAGACGTTCTGCATCCCGCACGGCGGCGGCGGGCCCGGCGTCGGACCCGTCGCGGTCCGGGAGCATCTGGCCCCGTTCCTCCCCGGACACCCGCTCGCCGACGAGCTGCCCGGGTCGGCCACGATCGCCGCGGCCCCGTATGGCTCGGCGGCGATCCTGCCGATCACCTATGCCTACATCGCGATGATGGGCGCGGACGGTCTCCGGCGGGCGACGCTCACGGCGATCACCGCCGCCAACTATGTCGCCAAGCGGCTCGGTGAGCACTATCCGGTGCTCTACACCGGCGAGGACGGCTTCGTCGCCCACGAGTGCATCCTCGACCTCCGGGCCATCACCAAGGCCACCGGCGTCACCGTCGACGACGTGGCAAAACGACTCGCCGACTACGGTTTTCACGCACCGACCATGAGTTTCCCGGTGGCCGGCACGCTGATGGTCGAGCCCACCGAGAGCGAGAACCTCGACGAGATCGACGCGTTCTGCGATGCGATGATCGCCATCCGCGGCGAGATCGAACTCGTCGGACGAGGGGAGTGGCCCGCCGAGGACAATCCGCTCCGCGGCGCCCCGCACACGGCCGAGTCGCTCGTCGGCGAGTGGGACCACCCGTACTCGCGGGAAGTCGCCGTCTACCCGCAGGGACTGCCGTCCGCAGGTGGCCGGGCGAAGGTGTGGCCGGCCGTCCGGCGGATCGACGGGGTGTACGGCGACCGCAACCTGGTGTGCAGCTGCCCGCCGATCGAGGCCTACAGCAGCTGACTTCTTCATCGTCTTAAGCTCCTCACCTGTTCGTTGAGCAGGTGAGGAGCGCAGCGACGAACCGTGTCGAAACGACCCGTCCTCGCGAGCTCTAACCCCCCGCGCTTCCCGACGGCACCGAGGGCGGCGTGGAGCTCGCCGGAACGCTGGCCGGCCCGTAGACGAGCCGGTTGATGGCGACGATCGCGCCGTTCTCGGGTGTCGCCATCGGATCGGGCGTGCGCGGGAACGTCACGGTCGGGGTCGGGGAGGGCATCGGGGCGTCGCCGCGGAAACCGAGCTCGGTCAGCAACTGCAACTGCTCGGGCTCCGAGGCGAACTGGATGAACTCGGCGACGGCATCGGCTGCCGACTCGGAGACCTCGGGACCCGACATCCGGATGACGGGGTAGTCGGCGATCGGCGTCGGACCCGACGGGATGAGTTCGGCCAGGCGTGCGCGGTCGTCCTCGCGGGTCATCTGGAACAGGCGTTGTTCGGTGATGGGCACGACGTGGATCTCCGCTCGGGCCGCGTCCGGTGCGTCGGCGATGGCCGTTGCCGCGCCCTGGGGTGTCCCGTCCGGGGAGAGCGGCGCGCCCTCCAGCATGGCGCGGACACTGGAACTGACCCGCGGCGACTCGGCGTCGGCGGTGGTCAGCGGTCCGGTGGTCCGGGTGACGCGTGTCGCGACCGCCTGGGCGGCCAGCGCGCTGGCGTCGGATTGTGCGCCGATCGGCATCGCCATGCGCAACGATCCCCAACCCTGGAGTCCGAAGTCGGCGAGTGAGTTGTCGCGGCGCTGCAGGGTGGGGATCTGTGACCAGTCGAGGCGGCCGGCCAGGGAGCTGTTGAGCTCAGGGGACACCGCCAGCACGACCGGCGTCGAGACCAGTGATCGGGTGTTGCCCTCGATCGCATCGGGTTTCGCCGCCGCCAGATCTGCCGACCACACCGACGACTGCGGCACCCAGGCGGCCGGGTACGCGCCCATCGACTCGGTGTCCCACGACCCCGACAGACCGTCGAGGGTGATCTTCGCGTCGCCCGGCCGGACGTCGACGCTGACGCATTTGTCGCGCACGACGGGGCTCGTCTCGCCGAAGTTGCGGGCGACGGCCGCCAGTCCCGGCGCGATGTCGGGATCGGCGACGATCGGTACCGACTCACGACCCTCGACGCACTGCGCGGCGGCCTCCTCGGCCTGGCGATCGATCTGATCGCCGAGGTCCTGCCAGGTGACGACCACGGCCGCGACGAGCAGGATCGACAAGAGTGTGGCGACGACACCTCGGCTCACGCCGCGGCTTCGGATGCTCTCCCCGCCGCTACTCCGGTGATGTGCCAACGCCGATGCCCTCCCTGCTCGGTGCGTCCCTCGCCCGGTCGGCCGTGGCGAGCCGGTGCGCAGTGCAGGGTACGACGATACGCCGTGCCGATCCTCGGCGGTTCGGCACGGTCGTATCGCCTACGTGGAACCCGGTGCTCAGCCGGCCGGGTTGGCCGCCTTGTACTCTCGGCGGCGGCGATGCAGGATCGGCTCGGTGTAGCCGCTCGGCTGCGTCGTGCCCTCGAGGATCAGCTCCTTGGCCGCCTGGAAGGCGATGTTGGAGTCGAAGTCCGGCGCCAGCGGACGGTAGGTCGGGTCACCGGCGTTCTGCCGGTCGACGACCGGGGCCATCCGCTCAAGGGATGCGACGACATCGGACTCCGCCACGATGCCGTGGCGCAGCCAGTTCGCCAGCAGCTGGCTCGAGATCCGAAGCGTCGCACGGTCTTCCATGAGAGCGACGTCGTGGATGTCGGGGACCTTGGAGCAGCCGACACCCTGGTCGATCCATCGCACCACGTAACCCAGGATGGACTGGCAGTTGTTGTCGAGTTCCTGCTGCTTCTCCTCGTCGGACCAGTCCGTCTTCGGCGCGAGCGGGATGGTGAGGACGTCCTCGACCTGGGCGGGATCGCGCTTGGCGATCTCGTCCTGGCGCTCGAAGACGTCGACGAGGTGGTAGTGCAGCGCGTGCAGTGTCGCAGCCGTCGGCGAGGGGACCCACGCGGTCGTGGCGCCGGCCTTCGGGTGCCCGATCTTCTGCTCGAGCATGTCGGCCATCAGGTCGGGCATGGCCCACATGCCCTTGCCGATCTGCGCCTTGTGCTGCAGGCCCGCGTGCAGGCCGGTGTCGACATTGAAGTTCTCGTACGCGCCGATCCAGGTCTGCTGCTTCATCTCGGCCTTGCGGACCATCGGCCCGGCCTCCATGGACGTGTGGATCTCGTCGCCGGTGCGGTCGAGGAAGCCGGTGTTGATGAACACCACGCGCTGCTCGGCTGCCTTGATGCAGGCCTTCAGGTTCACCGTCGTGCGGCGCTCCTCGTCCATGATCCCGACCTTGAGCGTGTTCTCGGGCAGGCCGAGGACCTTCTCCACACGGCCGAACAGTTCGACAGTGAAGGCGACCTCGTCGGGGCCGTGCATCTTCGGCTTCACGATGTAGACCGATCCGGTCCGCGAGTTCTGTAGACCCTCTGCTTGCGATCCATTCGGCCCGCTCGCTTCGCTCCCGGCGCCGCTCAAACCGTGAATGCCGATCAGCGAGGTGATCAGACCGTCGAGGATGCCCTCGGGGACCTCGTTGCCGTCGGCGTCGAGAATCGCGTCGTTGGTCATCAGGTGGCCCACGTTGCGGACGAACAGCAGCGAACGCCCGTGCAGGTCGAAGGTGGTTCCGTCCGGCGCGGTGTACTCGCGGTTGCCGTTGAGCACGCGCGTGAAGGTCTTGCCGCCCTTGGTGACATCTTCGGACAGGTCGCCCTTGTTGAGGCCCAGCCAGTTCCGGTACCCGACGACCTTGTCCTCGGCGTCGACCGCAGCGACCGAGTCCTCGAAGTCCATGATCGTGGTGATCGCGGATTCGACGACGACGTCCTTGATGCCGGCCGGGTCGGTGGAACCGATGGGCGAGGACGGATCGATCTCGATGTCGAGGTGAAGACCGTTGTTGCGCAGCAGGATCGAGGTCGGCGAAGCCGCGTCGCCGCGGTAGCCGACGAACGCGGTCGGGTCAGCCAGGGTGGAGGTCTTGTCGCCGTCGAGCCTCACCTGCAGCGCGCCGTCGGTGACGGCGAACGCCCGCACATCGGTGTAGCTGCACTGTTCGAGCGGCACCGCCTGGTCGAGGAAGTCCTTGGCGTAGGCGATGACCTTGTCACCGCGCACCTTGTTGTACGACGAACCCTTCTCCGCGCCGTCGGCCTCGGAGATCGCGTCGGTGCCGTAGAGCGCGTCGTACAGCGAACCCCATCGGGCGTTCGAGGCGTTCAGCGCGAAGCGCGCGTTCAGGATCGGGACCACGAGCTGCGGACCCGCGGTGTCGGCGATCTCGCGGTCGACGTTCGACGTGCTGACCTGGAAGTCGGCGGGGACCTCCGCGAGGTAGCCGATCTCGGTCAGGAACGACTTGTAGGAGTCGAAATCGGCGGTGCCGGGGGTGAGATCGGCACCCTTGTGATCTCGGTGCCAGGCGTCGAGCTTGGTCTGCAGGTCGTCGCGGACGGCGAGCAGTTCGCGGTTGCGCGGGACGAGATCGGCGATGACCGAGGCCGCACCGGCCCAGAAGGCGTCCGCATCTACACCGGTACCGGGCAACGCCTCGTTGTTGATGAAGTCGTGCAGGACGGTAGCGACCTGCAACCCGTTGACGGTGATCCGGTCAGACATGGCAGCCTTTCTCGAGCGAATGACGACGCATACATGCTACTCGTCGGTAAAGGCGGACGGCAGGCGCCTCCCGCCGGGTACGGTCGCGAGGTCCGCGAGTTCCGTACAGATGGTGAGCAACCGCGCCCGCAGGGTCATTCCCCGTTCGGCGATCGCCGACTGCTCGCGCACGTAGTCGGCCCTGCCGGCGGCTGTCTCGATGCGGACCGGCTCGTAACCGAGGTCGCTGAGATCGTAGGGACTGGCGCGCATGTCGAGGTCGCGGGCTCGGAGTGCCAGCGCGAAGCAGTCGAGCGTCAGGTTCGACGGCACGAGCGGCGCGAGGGTGAAGCAGTACCGGTAGAGGTCCATCGTCGCGTGCAGGCAACCCGGCTGTTCGTGCGCGATCTGCGACACACGGCTCAGCGTGGTGTCGTTGCGCGGACGCGCCGGGTCGGTGAAGAACCGGAAGGCGTCGAAGTGGGTGCACCGCAGCGGCATGGACTCGACGACCGCGTCGGTGCCCGCGGACCCCAATCGCAGCGGCAGGTCGTGCCGGGTGTCGTGGGTGCGGTAGACCATCGCCCACTCGTGCAGGCCGAAACAACCGAGCCGAGCGGGTCGTCGGGCGGTGGCGCCGAGCATGTCCACGGCGGCGGCGAGCGCTTCGCCACGGTGCCGGAGATAGGGGTCGCCGACGCTCACACCGGCGGCGGTCCGCTCGTAGCCACGCAGGCCGAGGAACTCGTCGCCGTCCTCGATCGTCACACCGAACCCGGGATGCCAGCGCAGCACGTGCGCCGGACGTGACGAGTAGTAGGTGAACAAGAAGTCGATCACCGGGTGACGGGCGCCGCGACGCCGGGCGTCGAGGTAGGGGCCGATCAGCTCGTCCACCGCCTGCCGATGGGCGTCGCGGCGTGCCCGCCACTCGTCGGCGTCCAGGACCTGCGCCGTCAGGCCGTGATCCGGATGTTCCAGCTGCGCGGTCATCGTGGTCACACCCGGTGTGTCTCGTCGCGGACGTTGCCGACGAACTCCTCCACCAGATCGGCGAGCGGGACGATGCCGATGGTGCGGCCGCTGTCGTCGACCACCGCGCCCAGATGCGAACTGGTCCGTCGCAGCACTCCCGTGGCCTCGTCGAGGGGCGTCGTCGAATCGATGACCGGCAGCGGCCGGATCTTGTCGACGCCGATGATGGTGTCCGGTCCGACGTGCTCGTCGAGGATCTCGTCGAGTACGTCCTTGAGGTGCAGATAGCCGGTGAAGGTGCCGTCGGGTCCGCGGACGGGGAACCGGGAGAACCCCGTCTCGCCGACCGCTTTCTCCACCGCACCCAGGGTCGGTCCGATGCCGCCGGAACCGGACACCTGCACACCGACACTGCGCATCTGGTCCAGCGGGATCATCACCTCCGACACCGTGCGGCCGATGGACTGCAGGGCGCGGGTCAGTCGTTCGTGCTCCTCGGCGTCGATGAGGCCTTCCTGCTTGGACTCGCCGACCATCTCGGCCAGCTCGCCCAGTGACACCGTTGACTCGAGTTCGTCCTTCGGTTCCACCCGGAGGAGCCGCAGGGAGATGTTCGCCAGCCAGTTGTAGAACGCGATCAACGGCCGGACCAGACGGATGAAGAGCAGATGTGCCGGCACGAGGAGCATCGCGGACGACTCCGGGCCGGCCAGCGCGATGTTCTTCGGCACCATCTCACCCAGCAGGATGTGCAGCACCACGACCAGCGACAGCGCGATGGCGAACGAGATCGGGTGGAGAAGGGCATCGGGAACGTGCGCCAGGTGCAGCGGCGCCTCGATGAGATGCGCGACCGCGGGCTCGCCGACCCGGCCGAGCAGGATCGAGCAGATCGTGATGCCGAGCTGCGCACCGGCCAGCATCAGCGACAGCCGTTCGCCGGCGTGGATGACGGTCCTCGCGCGGCTCTTGCCGCTCTCGGCGAGGGCTTCGAGGCGGTCGCGTCGAGCCGAGATCAGGGAGAACTCGGCACCCACGAAGAACGCGTTGCCGGCCAGGAGGACGACGGTCAGCCCGACCGCCCACAGATCACCGCCCATGCGGGTCCCCCTGGATGTTCGACGGTTCGCCGTTTCGTTCGGAAGCGGCGGAGAGGTCTCGATCCGCGTGAGCCGGCCGGACCTGATCCGCGGGAGCCGGCCGGATCGCGACCACGTCGACCCGGCGTCCGTCCATCTGGGTGACGGTCGCACGCCAGGTGACGTCCGAGCCGCGGTCGGGCGACTGGGCGGTGTCGTCGTCGGTCTCGCCGACGGCCGAGCGTCGTGGGAGGTCCACCTCGTCGTCGACGGTGGGAATGCGGCCCAGGCAGTACATGACGAGTCCACCCAGCGTGTCGTAGGGCCCTTCGGGGGCGTGGTAGCCGACGGCGTCGTACAGCTCGTCGATGCGCAGCAGTCCGGCACAGAGGTAACCGTTGCCGTCGACCGCGACGTCGGCGCGTTCGTCGTCGTGTTCGTCGGTGACGTCGCCGAGGATCTCCTCGATGAGGTCTTCGGTGGTGACGATGCCGGCGGTCCCGCCGTATTCGTCGATCACGACGCACAGCTCCATCCCGTCGGCGCGGATGCGTTCCATCAGCGCGTCACCGTCGAGGCTGGCCGGCACACGTGGCACCGGCCGGGCGATCGAGGTGACCGAGGTGGTGGCCTGTCGCTCGGGCGGAACGGTGAAGGCCTGTTTGATGTGCACGACCCCGACGAGGTCGTCGAGGTCGCCGTCGATGACGACCGGGAAACGGGAATGCCCGGTGCGCGACGACGCCATGACGAGATCGCGGACGGAGTCGGCGCGGTCGAGACAATCGATGGTCACGCGGGGGGTCATCAGGTCCTCGGCGGTCAGTTCGCCGAAGCGCAGCGAGCGGTCGACGAGGGTCGCCGTCTGCTGGTCGAGGGCACCGCGACGTGCCGAGTTACGGACGAGCGAGACGAGTTCCTGGGGCGACCGCGCGGAGGCCAGCTCATCGGTCGGTTCGATGCCGAGTCGGCGGACGATCCAGTTCGCCGTGCCGTTCAATCCGTTGATCGCCCAGCGGAAGACCGCGGAGAACACGGTCATCGGGCCGGCGGTGGCCCGCGCCACCGCGAGCGGCTTGGCGATCGCGAGGTTCTTCGGGATGAGCTCGCCGAGCACCATCGACAGGGAGGTCGCGATCACCAGCGCGAGGATGAGCGAGGTCGCCGAGGCCACCGACTCGCCGACGCCGAGTGCGGTCAGCGGCGGCTGGAGGATCCGGGCGAGGACCGGTTCGGCGATGTAGCCGGTGATGAGGGTCGTGATCGTGATGCCCAGCTGCGCGCCCGACAGCTGGAACGACAGGGTGGAGTGCGCGCGTTGGACCATCCGAGAACGACGGTCCGCGCGATCGGCCACGTCGGCGGTGATCGTCGACCGCTCCAACGCGGTGAGGGAGAACTCGGCCGCCACGAACAGCGCCGTCCCGAGCGTCAGCGCGATGAATCCGACGAGACTCGCGACCAGGAGCAGGATCTCCACGTCACCACCCGCCCGGCAGGGGCCGTCCTTCGTCGAAGCCGGCGGGCGACTGGATGCCCAACACCACCTTGTCGTGGAGTTCGCGCAGGTTGCGGGCGCCGGTGTACGTGGCCGTGCTGCGGACGCCCGCACAGATGTGGTCGATGACGTCCTCGACGCCGGGCCGCTCCGGGTCCAGGCGGATCCGTGAACTCGAGATGCCCTCTTCGAACAAGCTCTTGCGTGCTCGGTCGTAGGTGCTGTCGCCGCTCGACCGGGCCGCGACCGCCCGCTTCGAGGCCATGCCGAAACTCACCTTGTACGGACCCCGCTCGTCCACGAGCAGGTCGCCCGGTGACTCGTGGGTCCCGGCGAACCACGAGCCGACCATCACGTTCGACGCCCCGGCCGCCAGTGCGAGCGCGACATCGCGCGGGTGTCGGACACCGCCGTCGGCCCAGACCGCTGCACCGTGTCCCGCGGCGACCGCGGCGCATTCGGCGACCGCCGAGAACTGGGGACGCCCGACGCCGGTCATCATGCGGGTGGTGCACATCGCGCCCGGCCCGACACCGACCTTGATGATCGACGCGCCGGCGTCGATGAGGTCGAGCGTGCCCTCGGCCGACACGACATTGCCGGCCGCGATCGGGACGCCGAGGTCGGCGTCGGCGACCGCGGACAGCGCGGTGAGCATCTTCTCCTGATGGCCGTGCGCGGTGTCGATCACCAGTAGATCCGCTCCCGCGGCGACCAACGCGCGAGCCTTGCCCACGACGTCGCCGTTGATGCCGACGGCCGCCGCGATCCGCAGGGCGCCGGCGGAGTCGAGGTTCGGCGTGTAGATCGCATGCCGCAGGGCACCGACCCGATTGAGGACCCCGGCGAGCCGACCGTCGGGTTCGACGAGCACCGCGAGGCCGAGGTGCAGATCGCCGAGTGCGTCGAAGACCTCACGGGGCGGGGTGTCGACGGGCAGCGTCACGATGTCGGGGTCGGCGACGTCACGCACTCGCGCGAACCGGTCGACGTCGCGACAGCGCTTCTCGGTGACGACCCCCACCGGGCGGCCGTCCTCGACTACCACGGCCACCCCGTGTGACCGCTTCGGGATCAACGCGACCGCATCGGTGACCGACGCGTCCGGGTCGAGGGTGACGGGTGTGTCGGCCACCAGGTGCCGTGACTTCACGAACGCGATGGACGCGGCGGCCGCCTCGATAGGCAGGTCCTGGGGGAGGACCACGAGCCCACCGCGGCGGGCCACCGTCTCGGCCATGCGCTTGCCCGCCACCGCCGTCATGTTCGCCACGACCAGCGGGATCGTGGTACCGCTGCCGTCCGACGTCGACAGGTCGACGTCGAAGCGCGAGCTGACGTCCGATCTGCCCGGGACGATGAACAGATCGTCGTACGTCAGATCGTGTGTCGGCCGGTGGCCTTCGATGAATCGCACTGGAGTTCGCAGGCTCCTATTCGGTCACTTCCGAGCGGTCACCGCTCCACAGGGTGTGGAACGTGCCCTCCTTGTCGATGCGCTGGTAGGTGTGCGCGCCGAAGTAGTCGCGCAGGCCCTGGGTGAGCGCGGCCGGCAGGCGTTCGGCTCGCAGACCGTCGTAGTACGACAGCGACGACGCGAACGCCGGCACGGGGATACCGAGGAGCGTCGCGGTCGAAACCACCCGGCGCCAGCTGTCGATGCCGACCTCGACGGCTTCGCGGAAGTACGGCGCGAGAAGCAGGCTCGGGAGGGCGGGATCGTCGTGGTAGGCCTCACGGATGCGGTTGAGGAACTGTGCCCGGATGATGCAGCCGCCGCGCCAGATGGTGGCCAGCGCTCCGCGGTCGACATCCCAGCCGTACTCTGCGCTGCCGGCGGCGATCTGATCGAACCCCTGGGCGTAGGCGACGACCTTCGAGGCGTAGAGGGCGGTCTTGATGTCGTTGACGAAGGTCTCGCGGTCGGCGGGGGCCGAACCGAGGTTCCCCGACGACAGACCACGGGCCGCGACGCGCTGGTCGGTGGCGCTCGACAGCGCGCGGGCGAAGACGGCTTCGGCGATCCCGGTCGTCGGGATGCCCAGATCGAGGGCGGACTTCACGGTCCAGCGACCGGTGCCCTTCTGGCCCGCGGCGTCGACGATGACGTCGACCAGCGGCTTGCCGGTCTCGTCGTCGACCTGGCTGAGGACCTCGGCGGTAATCTCGATCAGGTAGCTCTCGAGTTCGGTGGTGTTCCAGTCGCGGAAGACGTCGGCGATCTCCGAGACCGGCATGTCCAGGGCCTTGCGCATGAGGTCGTAGGCCTCGCCGATGAGCTGCATGTCGGCGTACTCGATGCCGTTGTGCACCATCTTGACGAAGTGGCCGCTGCCGTCGGGGCCGATGTGGGTGCAGCACGGCTCGCCGTCGACTTGGGCGGCGATCGACTCGAGGAGGGGGCCGAGCGACTCGTACGACTCGACTGGTCCGCCCGGCATGATCGACGGGCCGTTGAGAGCGCCCTCTTCGCCGCCGGAGATGCCGGCGCCGACGAAGTTGAGTCCGCGGGCCGACATCGCGGCCTCGCGCCGGATGGTGTCGGTGTAGAGGGCGTTGCCGCCGTCGATGATGATGTCGCCGGGCTCCATGGCGTCGGCGAGTTCTTCGATCACCGCGTCGGTCGCGTCGCCCGCCTTCACCATGATCAGCACCCGGCGCGGACGCTCGAGCGCCGCCACGAACTCGGCCACGGTCTCGGTGCGGATGAAGTCGCCGTCACCGCCGTGGTTCTCGAGCAGCGCGTCGGTCTTGGCGATGCTCCGGTTGTGCAGCGCGACCGTGTACCCGTGACGGGCGAAGTTGCGTGCGATGTTCGAACCCATGACGGCCAGGCCGGTGACACCGATCTGGGCCTTCGCGGAGGAGGACGATGAGTCGACGTTGTTCATGCGGACAGCCTATTGCCTCTGTGTCCGAACCGGCGATCTGCCTCCACGCGTGACGGCGGTCCGATGCCGCGGCGAAGACGAGTCGTCAGAATGCCGACATGAGCCGATTGAGCTCGGTGAGCCACGGGATCGCGACCGCGAGGGTCGGGAGGACCAGGATCGCGGCGGCGGCGATGTAGGCGCCGGCCGCGAGAACGCGTGCGGGACGGTCGTCGCGGAGGCGGTGGACGCGCGTTAGGGTCGTCGGCCCGCCGACCGCCATCGCCCCGCGGGGAGCCACCGCGTCGGCGCAGGCGACCAGTGCGCGACCCAGTGTCGTCGGGGTGGTCGCGCGGACGGCCTGGTCGTCGGCCAGTGCCTCGACGAGGAGTTCGGCCGCGCCGAGCGCGGAACTGCTGCGCACGAACCGGGGGAACGCCTCGTGCAGTGCGATGAAGGCCTCGAGCACGAGGTCGTGCCGGGCACGTAGGTGGGCGCGCTCGTGCGCGATGACGGCGACCAGTTCGTCCCGGGTGAGGCGATGTACGACGCCTTCGCTGACCACGACACGCTGGCGGAGGCCGGGCAGGCAGTAGGCGAGCGGCTGCTCGACGTCGATCATGCGGACGTCGCGGGCGTAGAGCGGGTCGTCGGCGTCGTCGGTCCGGTCACAGCGGTCGAGGATGTCGATGAGCTGGCGGTGGGCCTTGCGCCGAGCGCGGGTGCGCAGGCCGACGCGGATCACGGTGTAGAACAGCCGCGCGCCGACGAACAGGGTCAGGACGAAGACCCCGACGCAGAGGAGCCACAGCGGCCAGCCGAGGCGTTCGATCTCACGGACCGGGTGGGTCGTCGGGGTGCCGTCGGGACCGATCACGAGGATGTTCGCCGCGATCGCCAGGCCACAGCTGAACGCCGACAGCACGGCGGCCAGGGCAATGGCCTGCCACAGCGTCATCGCCGCGCGTGGTGCTCGGATCGGCCAGCGGGCCCGGGACAGTGCCTCGGGTACGGGTCCGGCGAGCACCAGGCTGACGATGCCGAAGAGCAAGGCGGTCATCTAATGATTCCTCAGGGTGGGCTGCGAGTGGTGGTGCCGCGAATCTAGCCGGTGTCGCTCGTTCCGCGGGCGGCTTCGAGTTCATCGAGTGCGGAACGGAGGGCGGCCGCCTCGTCGGCGCCCACGCGACCGACGAAGGACACCAGGGCCGCGTGTCGGGAGCCGGGGGCGGCGGCCTCGCTGAGCGCGTCGACCATGAGGCTGGCTACCAGGTCCTCGCGGGGATGGGTGGGGACGTACTTGTGGGCCCGGTCGTCGCGGATCTGCGTCACCAGATTTTTCTTCGCCAGTCGCTGCAGGACCGTCATGACGGTCGTGTACGCGAGGGAGCGGTCCCGGGACAGTGCGGCGTGTACCTGCCGCACGGTCTGCGGGGTCGAACTCTCCCACAACGTGTCCATCACAGCGCGTTCGAGGTCGCCCAGGCCATTCATCTTTCGCATTTTACTGCTGTGCCTCCGTTTGTGGGTCCGCTGGATACCCAGTTGTTGCGTGCCGGTGTGCCGAGCGACGCTCGCGCGGGGCGGCACGCCGTTGACGTGGCCGTTTCTGCGGCGCTTGACACGTTGGTAAGGCTAGCCTACATTAAGTGTCACGTCGGACCGCGCGAGAGTCCTGAGGGCTGCAGAGACCCCCGGTCCACGGCACGGAAGGCCCCGCATCTCCCAGAGATGCGGGGCCTTCTGGGATCCTCGGGGGGCCAACGATCGGCGGTCGAGCCCGGTTCCCCGCCGAGTCCCGGACTGCTGTCGCCACGACCCGACCGGCATGCGACTGTTGACGTCATGACTGCTGACAGTGCGGACGATGTTCTCCGGGATTCATTCGGCAAAGGACTCGACGGCGTCCTGGGACTCGAGGTCGTCGAGGCCGGGCCGGACCGGATCGTGGCCACGATGGAGATCACCGAGCGTCATCATCAGCCGTTCGGCATCGTGCACGGCGGTGTCTATTGCGCGGTCGGTGAGAGTGTCGCCAGCATGAGCGGTTTCCTCTGGCTGCAGGACTCCGGGATCGGCGGCACCGCCGTCGGGGTGAACAACAACACTGACTTCCTCCGGTCCGTCCGCGCCGGCACGGTCACCGCGACGTCCACCCCGATCCACCGGGGCCGTCGCCAGCAGCTGTGGGCTGTCGACATGGTCGACCAGGACGGAAAGCTGCTGGCCAAATCGCAGGTGCGGCTGCAGAACATCGAGGTCACATAGGCCGTTGAGGCCCGCGTCACCCCATCGCCACTCGGCGCGCCGACCCCGTGTCGGCATGGCAGGATGACCCCTACTGCCCGGCCGGACCCACCGAACAGACCGTCCGGCCGAACACTCTCGAGGAGCGCTCCCGGTGCGACTGTCGCCGCATGAACAAGAACGGCTGTTGATTTCCTACGCGGCCGAGTTGGCCCGGCGGCGGCAGGGGCGCGGCCTGAAGCTCAACCACCCGGAGTCGGTCGCGCTGATCACCGATCACGTCCTGGAAGGCGCGCGCGACGGCCGGTCGGTGGCCGAGCTGATGACCTCCGGCCGCGAGGTGCTCCGGCGCGACGACGTCATGGACGGGGTGCCGGAGATGCTGCACGACGTCCAGGTGGAGGCGACGTTCCCCGACGGCACCAAGCTGGTGACCGTGCACGACCCCATCGCCTGACGCCCCTCGGTCGGGGCACCGTCCGAGGTGGATCGTGGCGCCCAGCGCCCGTCCATCGAACACCAGCAGTCCAGAGGAGACCGAAATGTCGGGTACGCATCCCGGGCCGCGATCGACGCTCGTGCCGGGTGAGGTCATCGCGGCCGACGGGACCATCGAGCTCAACGCGGGTGCCGACGCCGTCGAACTGCGGGTCGTGAACTCCGGCGATCGTCCGGTGCAGGTCGGCAGTCACGTGCACTTCCCGCAGTCGAATGAGGCACTGGTCTTCGACCGCGCCCGTGCGCACGGCCGTCGCCTCGACATCCCGGCCGGGACCGCGGTGCGGTTCGAGCCGGGTATCGAGATGACCGTCGGTCTCGTCCCACTCGGCGGAACCCGCGAGGTGTACGGGATCTCCCTGGCGCCCCCCGGCGTCTGCGGACCGGTCGACGCCGTCCGTACCGACGAGAGTGAGTGACGCATGGCCATCCTGGGACGCGACCGGTACGCACAGCTGTTCGGCCCGACCACGGGCGATCTGATCCGCCTCGCCGACACCGATCTGCTCATCGAGGTCACCGAGGACCTGTCGGGCGGACCGGGTCGCGCCGGAGACGAGGCCGTCTTCGGCGGTGGCAAGGTGATCCGCGAGTCGATGGGACAGAGCCGGGCGACCCGCGCCGACGGCGCCCCTGACACCGTCATCACCGGCGTCGTGGTCCTCGATCACTGGGGAATCATCAAGGCCGACCTGGGAATTCGGGACGGTCGCATTGTCGCCATGGGCAAGGCGGGCAATCCCGACACCATGGACGGGGTGCATCCGGACCTGGTCATCGGGCCGTCGACCGAGATCATCGCCGGCAACGGCAAGATCGTCACCGCCGGCGCCATCGACTGCCATGTGCACTTCATCTGTCCGCAGATCATGGACGAGGCGCTGGGCAACGGGATCACCACCGTGATCGGCGGCGGTACGGGTCCGGCCGAGGGCAGCAAGGCCACCACCGTGACACCCGGCGCATGGCATCTGGCCTCGATCCTCGCCGCGACCGATCACTGGCCGATGAACATCGCGCTCCTCGGCAAGGGCAACACCGTCAGCGCCGAGTCGATGCACGAGCAGATCCGCGCGGGCGCTTCGGGTTTCAAGCTGCACGAGGACTGGGGCAGCACGCCCGCGGCCATCGACGCCTGCCTGCGGGTGGCCGACGAAACCGGTGTCCAGGTCGCGCTGCACTCCGACACCCTGAACGAGGCCGGGTTCGTGGAGACGACCCTCGGCGCGATCGCCGGCCGCGGCATCCACGCCTACCACACCGAGGGTGCCGGCGGTGGTCACGCGCCGGACATCATCACGGTCGCGGCCTACCCGAATGTGCTTCCGTCGTCGACGAATCCGACGCGCCCGCACACGGTCAACACACTCGACGAGCACCTAGACATGTTGATGGTCTGCCACCATCTCAACCCCACCGTGCCGGAGGACCTCGCGTTCGCCGAGAGCCGGATCCGGCCGTCCACGATCGCGGCCGAGGACCTGCTCCACGACCTGGGCGCCATCTCGATGATCGGCTCGGACTCGCAGGCGATGGGCCGGATCGGCGAAGTCGTGCTCCGGACGTGGCAGACGGCGCACGTGATGAAGCGCAAACGCGGATCGCTGCCCGGCGACGGTCGGGCGGACAACAATCGCGCACGGCGCTACATCGCGAAGTACACGATCTGTCCGGCGCGTGCGCATGGCTTCGACGACGAGATCGGATCCGTCGAGGTCGGTAAGCTCGCCGACCTCGTGCTGTGGGACCCGGCGTTCTTCGGGATCCGCCCCGATCTGGTCATCAAGGGCGGCGCCATCGCGTGGGCGGCGATGGGCGACGCCAACGCCTCGATCCCCACGCCGCAACCGGTCTTCCCGCGCCCGATGTTCGGTGCCGCACCGAAACTCGCGGCCGCGACGTCGGTCAGCTTCGTCGCCCCGGGTGCCGACGCCGATCTCGCCGGGCGCATCGGGGTCGACCGCAGGTTCGTCCCGGTCAAGAACACCCGCGGCGTCGGGAAGGCCGACATGGTCAACAACGACGCCTGCCCGACGATCGAGGTCGACCCCGACACGTTCACGGTGCGGGTCGACGGTGAGGTGTGGGAGTCCGAGCCCGTCGCCGAACTCCCGATGGCGCAACGGTATTTCCTGTTCTGATGCGACCCGACGACACGAACCCGGGCGCCTCCGCGCCGCTGGCGATGATGCTGGCCCTGGCGGATTCGCGTCTACCGGTGGGCGGGCACGTCCACTCCGGTGGCGTTGAGCAGGCGATCACCGACGGATTCATCCGCACCGCAGGCGATCTCGCGTCCTTCCTGTACCGCCGGGTGACCACGAGCGGTCTCGTCGCGGCATCGGTGGCGGCGGCCGTGGCCGACGGCGCGCTCGACGTGCCCCGCGCGCAACGCGAAACCGATGCGCGCACACCGTCGGCGGCCGCACGGAAGGCATCGCTGGCGCAGGGCCGCGGGATGGTGCGGCTGGCGCGGCGGATGTGGCCGGACGTCGATTGGTCGGCCCACCGGCCGTCGACGCATCTCCCCGTCATCAGCGGGTCGATCGGCGCGGTGTCCTCGCTGTCGGGTTTCCACACGGCCCTGATCCTCGTGTACACCACGATGAGCGGGTCGGCGACTGCCGGCCAGCGCCTGCTCGCACTCGACCCGGCCGACGTGTCGATCATGATCGCCGAACTCGGTCCCGAGTGCGAACGCGTCGCCGCCGAGGCCGCGGTCGGCCTGGCGGACCTGTCCGATCCGGTGCTCGACATCTTCGCCGAACGCCATGAGCGGCAACCGATGCCGCTGTTCATGTCCTGACCATCGCCCCACCCATCCCGTGACCCGGCGAAGTCGCCGTCGCGAACCGAGAGGAGTTCCCATGCCCCCGCATCTCATCGACGGGCAGCCGCACACCCACGACCACAACCGGCCGCGCCGCAAGCGCGAGCCCGGCGAGGCGCTGCGCATCGGTGTCGGTGGCCCGGTCGGATCGGGCAAGACCGCGCTGGTGGCCGCACTGTGCCGACAGCTCCGGGACGAGTTGTCGGTCGCCGTGTTGACCAACGACATCTACACGACCGAGGACGCCGACTTCCTGCGCCGCAACGCTGTTCTGCCCGACGAACGGATCACCGCCGTCCAGACCGGCGGATGTCCGCACACCGCCATCCGGGACGACATCACCGCCAATCTCGACGCCATCGATGATCTCGTCGAGGCGAACCCACCGCTGGATCTGATCCTCGTGGAATCGGGCGGCGACAATCTCACCGCGACATTCTCGACAGGTCTGATCGACGTGCAGATCTTCGTCATCGACGTCGCGGGCGGGGACAAGGTGCCCCGCAAGGGCGGACCCGGCGTCACGTTCTCGGACCTGTTGGTGATCAACAAGATCGATCTGGCCGAACGCGTCAACGCCGACCTCGACGTCATGCGGCGCGACGCGGCGAAGGTCCGCGAGGGCCGGCAGACCGCCATGATCTCGCTGACTCAGGACCCGGCCGCGACGGATGTGCTGGCCTGGGTCCGGGCCCAACTGGCGGCCCCGGTCGCCGCCGGGTGACGATGCGCACCGAGGTCGACATCGTCGCCACCGTCGAGCGTGGCGTGCGTCATCGGGCGGTCGGGGGACTGGGCGTGCGGGTGACCGCGCCGGGCCACGTTCAGCTGATCGGCACCGCCGCCACGCCGCTCGGTGGTGACGAGATCGTGGTGCGCATCGAGGTCGAACCGGGTGCGCAGTTGCGAGTCGGCAGCGTCGCGGCGACGATCGCGCTGCCGGCCCGCGACCGTCCGGACTCGTCGGCTCGGTGGGAGATCGCCGTCGGCGACGGTGGTCGCCTGCGCATCGACCCGCAACCGACGGTCGTCGCCGGTGGCGCGGTCCACCGCTCGGACATCACGGCACGACTCGCCGCCGGCGCCACCCTCGATCTACACGAGCACGTCCAGATCGGCCGGGCGGCGAGCATGACGGACGCCACCCTGGTCGACCGCGACCGGATGGGTGCCTGGACCGGGGGTCTGATCGTCGAGGTCGACGATCAGTTGGTGCTGGCCCATCGGCTCTCGCTCGGTCAGGGCACACCCGCGGGGGCCGCGGGCCACCGAGCGGCGAGCAGCGTGTTCCGCTACCCCGACAACCGACCCGGCGACGTGCACGGGACCGAGTTCGCCGCTCGTCTGCAACTGGCCGGCGGTGCCAGTCTGACCACCGCCCTCGGGACCTCGGTCAGCACCGCGCGGCGGCTGGCCGACGGCCTGGAGATCGACTCTCTGGCCGTCGTGCCATAGACGACCACCGCCCAAGGGCCGGCCGCCGCCCGCGGGTCAGCTGGCCTCGGCCTCGGACTCCTTGCCGTCGGCGTCCTTGCCCTCGGTGGGGACCGAGCCCGTCGCCCCGGGAGCGGTCGACGCGGTGTCCACCGTCCCGGCATCGGTCTTCGCCGGTTCCGCATCGGAGGTCTCGCCGGCCTTCTCGAGCGCCGACAACTGGCCGATCGCGGTGCGCGCGTAGACCTGCTGCTCGGTCACCGCGAGCTGCGAACGGCCGCGCGTGGTGAACGCGAAGAACCAGTTGATCAGGGTGTTCAGGCGGTTGCGGAACCCGACCAGATACACGAGGTGCAGCGCCAGCCAGCCGAGCCAGGCGAAGTAGCCCTCGGTCTCGAAGGTCTTCTTGATGCCGGGGATCGGGACCTGCATCACCGCGGAGTACCGCGAGATGGTCGCCATCGAGCCCTTGTCGTAGTAGCTGAACGGCTTGCGCTGGTCGGGGGTCTGCCCCTTCAGCTCGGCCTTGATGGCGTCCGCGGCATAGCGGCCGCCCTGGATCGCGCCCTGCGCCACACCCGGGACCCCGTCGACGGCCATCATGTCGCCGACGACGAACACCTCGGGATGGCCGGGGATGGTGAGGTCGGGGAGCACCTTCACCCGGCCGGCGCGGTCGAGTTCGACGCCCGACTGCTCGGCGAGCTGCTGGCCGAGCGGGCTGGCCTGTACGCCGGCCGACCACACCTTGCACTGCGACTCGATGCGGCGGGTGGTGCCGTCCTTCTCCTTGACGACCAGGCCGTCGTAGTCGACGTCGACGACCATCGCGTTCAGCTGGATCTCGACGCCCATGCGCTCGAGGCGGGCCGCGGCCTTGCCACCGAGCTTCGGGCCGAACGGCGGCAGGACGGCCGGCGCGGCATCGAGCAGGATCACCCGGGCCTCGGTCGGGTCGATGTTGCGGAACGCGCCCTTGAGGGTCTTGTCGCTCATCTCGGCGATCTGGCCGGCCAACTCGACACCGGTGGGGCCGGCGCCGACGACCACGAAGGTCAGCAGCTTGGCGCGCTCGGCGGGGTCGTGGGACAGCTCGGCCTGCTCGAAGGCGCCCAGGATCCGACCGCGCAGTTCGAGTGCGTGGTCGATGGTCTTCATGCCGGGCGCGTACTCGGCGAAGTGATCGTTGCCGAAGTACGACTGATCGGCGCCGGCGGCGACGATGAGGTCGTCGTACGGGGTGACCGTGATGCGCTCGAGCAGGCGGGAGGTGACGGTCTTGGCCTCGAGGTCGATGTCGTACACATCACCCATGAGGACGGCGGTGTTCTTCTGCTTGCGCAGGACCACGCGGGTCGCCGGTGCGATCTCGCCCTCGGCGACGATGCCGGTCGCCACCTGGTAGAGCATCGGCTGGAACAGGTGGTGAGTGGTCTTGGCGATCAGCGTGACATCGACATCGGCCTTGGCCAGTCGCTGGGCGGCGAACAATCCGCCGAAGCCCGAACCGATGATGACCACTTTCCGACGGGTCGTGGCTGCTCCAGCGGGGGCCTGGACGGCGGGGCTGCTCATCTCCAGACATCTCCTTCCAGGTCGTTGGGCGACGGTCGTGCGGACTTCGGCGGACCCGAGTGGGGTGCTACCCGAGGGGGCCGTGTAGCGCCGGGGCCGGAGTACGACCGTGCACGATCTCAACGGTAGTCAATGATGATCCGATTGGCGCGGCCAGAGGGGTGTTGCGCTCACGCGGTGAGACCCCCGGCCGACGACCATCGTTGCGATCGCTCCTGCCAGTCGGCCCGGAGGAGCTCGTATTCGACCTCGGACCGGTCGCGGTCCGGGTGGATGGTCAGCAGCTCGGCCGAGTCCGCGGCGTCGTCGCAGAGGTGGATGGCGCAGAGCGTCATCCCGAGCTTCTCCATCACGCGGCGCGACGACGCGTTGCGGGCGACCGTGCTGGCGAACACCCGCTCGGTGCCGAGGTGGTCGAACGCGAACGCGACGAGGGCGAACGCCGCCTCGGTCGCGAGGCCGCGGCCCCACACCGTGCGCCGGAGGCGATAGCTCAGTTCGAGTTCGGCACGGTTGCTGTGCCGTGGTGTGCGCAGCGAGATCCAGCCGAGGAAGGCGGCGGTGGCGGGGTCGCACAGGATCCAGGTGCCGGTGCCGTGTCTGCGGTGTTCGGTCTCGGCGCGGGGCACCACCCAGTCCTCGATCACGGCGCGCGGTGTCGCGGCACCGCCGCTCACGTACCGCATGACCTCGGGATCGCTGTCGAGGTGGACGAGCTCTTCGACATCGACGGCGGACACCGGGCGCAGCCGAGCCCGTGCCGTGTCGATGTTCACCCGAGCCCCTCACCGCGCGCGGGGGTGCGCGCACCGATTCGCCTGACGTCCTGCCCCGGCGAGTGAGTCTACGGTCTGGTCGGCTGTGCCTCCTGCAGTTCGTCGTACGCGTGTCCCGCACTAAGATCGCGCCGTGGCCCCCCACCGAGATGCCCCCGACCCAGATGCCCTCGATCCCGAGGCAACCGCAGCCGGTTCCGCCGGACCGGACTACGTCCTCGACATCCCGGTCGCGCTGCGCTGGGGCGACATGGACATCAACAACCACATCAACAACGTGCAGATCTCCAGGATCTTCGAGGAGAGCCGGGTGCGTTCGTTCTATGAATGGATGCCCGACCGGCCGCGGAAGTTCTCGTTCCTCGTCGCGCGTCAGGACATCGAGTTCTCCGCTCCCGTGCACTACTCGCTCGACCCGGTGCACGTGCGCACCTGCATCGGACGCGTGGGCCGGTCGTCGTTCGTCATGGCCCTGCGCCTGTTCGACCAGTCCGGGACGCTGTGCGCCACGGCCGAGACCACGATGGTCGTCGTCGACCCGGACACCGGCCGACCCACCCCGATTCCCGACGACGCCCGGCCGCTGCTGACCGCGCGCCTCGGCGAGCCGGTGCGTTTCCACACGCCCCGGTCGAACGCCGCGGGCTGACCGGGCCGGGCCCCGGAGTCACAGCCGTCCCATGCTCATCCTGCACCGCGCCGAACGCACCGACACGCTGGCCGATGCGCTGGCCGAGGTCCTCGCGCACCCGCTGGGCGACCCGATGCGCCCCGAGATCGTGTCGGTTCCCGCCGCGGGAGTCGAGCGGTGGCTCGCCCAGGATCTGGCCCGACGCCTGGGGGCAGGGGCCGGCGACGACGGGATCGCGGCCAACATCGACTTCACCGGACCGTCCCGCCTGGCTGACGCCATCGTCGCGGCGGTGCTCGGTGATACGCGTCTCAACACTTCGGGCTCGCTGACGGCGCCGGACGATCCGTGGCGTGCGGCCGAACTGACGTGGCCGGTGCTGCGTGTCCTCGACGACCGTGTCGACGACCCCGCGCTCGACGTGATCGCGCGGCACATCGGCGCGGGCGACACCTCCTCGCCCCGGATCGGGCGCCGCTACGCCACCGCACGCCATCTGGCCGAGTTGTTCGACCGGTACGGGCGGTCGCGCCCGTCGCTCATCGCCGACTGGGCCGCCGGCCACGATCTCGACGGTGCCGGCCGCCCCCTGCGGGACGACCTGGCGTGGCAGCCCGGGTTCTGGCGCGCGGTCCGCGCCGAGATCGGCCGGCCGCATCCCGCGGAGGATCTCGCCGCGGTCTGCGATCGGCTGCGCACCGACCCCGCGGCGGGGGGATTGCCGGAACGACTGTCGGTCTTCGGGCCGACGCGGATCACCGAGTCGTTCCGTCAGATCGCCGCGGCCGCGGCCGTCCACCACGATGTCCACCTGTTCGTGCCCCACCCGAGTCCGCGGCTGTGGGCGGAACTCGGTGCCCTGGTCAACCTCGACTCCGGCAACGGGGTCCCACCGCGACGCGGGGAGTGCGAGCTCCCCGAACTGCGAAACCCCCTGCTCGCCGGTCTCTCCCGTGATCTGCAGGAGCTCCAGTTGCGGCTCGCTCCGATCGTCGATCGGGACCTCCACCATGTGCCGCGAGAGTCGGTGCTCGGCGATACCGCGCTGCACGTCGTCCAGTCGGGGATCCGCGACGACCTCGCTCCCGCGCCCGGCCTCGCGCCCGCGCCCGGCCTCGCCGACACGTCGGACCCGACCGTCTCCGCGGACCCGTCCGTCGAGGTTCACGCGTGTCACGGGCCCGAGCGGCAGATCGAGGTCCTGCGGGATCGGTTGCTGCATCTGTTCGCCGCCGATCCCGAGCTGCAGCCGCGCGATGTCCTCATCATGTGCCCGGACGTCGAGACCTTCGCACCCCTGATCCGTGGCGCATTCGGACAAGCGGGGCTGCCGCATCCGGCGTTCGACCTCCGAGTTCGGCTCGCCGACCGTGGCATCCGCCACGTGAACCCCATCCTCGACGTGATCGTCGGAGTCGTGGAGCTGGCCGCGGGCCGGGTGACCGCAGGCGACGTCGTCGACCTCCTCGGCGCCCCGCCGGTACGAACCCGGTTCGCGATGACCGACGACGACCTGGATCTGATCCGGGAATGGCTGGCGCACAGCAACGTTCGGTGGGGGATAGGCGTCGCCGAACGCGCCCGCTACGGTCTCGAACGGTTCCGCCAGGGCACCTTCGACGCCGGCCTGGACCGCATCGCCCTCGGCGTCGTCGCCGAGGAGGCCGACGACGAATGGCTCGGTACCGCACTGCCGCTCGCCGGAGTGGAGAGCACCGGCATCGACCTCGTCGGCAGGTTCGACGAGTTCCTCGACCGACTCGGTCGGGTGCTGGCCGAACTGCGGGAAGCCGCTCCCGCGCACCGATGGGCGGAGACGCTCATCGACGCCGTCTCGTCGCTGACGGCGACCGAGCCCGCCGAGGATTGGCAACGCGCACAGGCGATCCGGATGCTCAGCGAGGCCTTCGGGGACACCCGACCGGTCGAGCCGGAGGAGGTGCTGCGTCTGGCGGACGTGCGGGACCTCCTGTCGGCACTTGTCGCCGGCCGGCCGACGCGCTCGAACTTCCGCACCGGAGAACTGACGGTGTGCACGATGGTGCCGATGCGCTCGGTGCCGCACCGGGTGATCGTGCTGCTCGGGATCGACGCCGAGGTGTTCCCGCGTGTCCAGCGTATCGACGGGGATGACGTACTCGGCGTCGATCCGCTGGTGGGCGAACGCAATCCGCGGGACGAGGACCGGCAGTGTTTCCTCGACGCGATCTGCGCCGCGCAAGATGCCCTCCTCGTCTTCTACAGTGGCGCCGACCCCGTCTCCGGCCGGCGGATCCCGCCCGCTGTGGTCGTGAGCGAACTGGTCGACACGCTCACCGGTCTGACCGGCGTGAGTCCCGTTCGCCGGCATTCGCTGCACGGGTTCGACGCGCGGAACTTCACCCCCGGTGGCGTGCCGGGAATCGCGGGGCCGTTCAGCCACGACGCGTCGATGCTTCGCGGAGCCGAGGCCTTACGCGAGCCGACGCGGCGCGTGGTGGTCGCCGCTGCCGAGGTGCTGCCCGCGCCGGAACGGAACCCCGACACCGAGGACATCGACCTCGCGACCCTCATCGACTTCCACGTGGACCCGATCGTGGCGTTCGTCCGCCAGCGCCTCGGTGCCCGCATCCCCGACGACGACCGGCCACACGACGACCAGCTCGATGTCGAACTGGAACCACTGGACAAGTGGGGGATCGGCGACCGATTCCTCTCCCGGATGCTGACCGGGGTGTCCATCGGGGAGTGCGAGGCGGCCGAGCTCCGGCGCGGCACGCTGCCGCCGTTCGCCTTCGGCACCCGCGAGCTCCGCGCGATCTCGCGGACGGTCACGCGGCTGTACGGCGTCGTCGAGCCGTTGCGCACAGGGACTCCCACGACCCTCGACGTCCTGGTCCGACTACCCGACGGCCGCCGGGTGCACGGAACGGTCGGTGACGTGTTCGGCGACACCGGGCCGGCCGCGTTGGTGCGGCCGACGTACTCCAAGCTCAAGGCCAAACAGCAACTCAGCGGCTGGATCACGCTTCTCGCGGTGGCCGCCGCCGCGACCCAGGGCAATGCCGCGGCGCGGTCGGTGGACTCGGCGGTCCTGATCGGGCGGGCCCCGCGAGGCGGCGGGACCACCACCATCACACTCCGGCGCCCCGAGGATCCGGTTCCGTTGCTCCACGACCTCGTCCGGCTACGTGACGAGGGTCTTCGTCGTCCGCTGCCGCTGCCGCTGGAACCCGCGTACACGTTCGTCGAGAACGACGGGCCCGGCCGGCGCAGCACGTTCTCGCTCGCCAACGCCCGCCGGAACTTCGACGACAGATTCGGTGCCGCGCACGACCCATATGTGAAGCTCGCATTCGGCGGGGACGTGCTGGCCGAGATCGATTTCGACGACCTCCTCGACGGCGCGACACCCGACCACCGCACCGTCGGCGGTGTCGAACTGCGCATGGCCGACGACGAACCGTTGTTCGCCGGGCTGGCCCGAACCGTGTGGGTGCCACTCGATCAGCACCGGGAGGGCACGTGAGACGGCCGGCCACCTTCGACGTCACCGCCGACCTGCCGGATCACACCACGGTCCTGGAGGCGAGCGCCGGAACCGGGAAGACCTACGCCATCGTCGGACTCGCGGCACGGCACATCGCCGAGGGTGTCCCGATTTCGGAGATGCTGCTGGTGACCTTCAGCCGGGCCGCGACCGCCGAGCTGCGCGAACGCATGCGAGACCGTGTGCGCGAGTTGCTCGACGGGCTCGACCGTCCCGGTGCCGCCCCCGGCCACGACGCGCTGCTGCAGATGCTGGCGCAGGGAGCACCGGACGAGGTCGCCACCCGTCGTCGCAATCTCGCCCGCGCTCTGAGCGACTTCGACGCGTCGACGATCGCGACCACCCACACGTTCTGCAACCGCATGCTGGAGGCGCTGGGGTTCCTGGGTGAGCGTGAACTGGTCTACTCGATCGTCGAAGAGGTCGACGAACTCACCGAAGAGGTGGCGCTGGACCTCTACCTGCGCGGCTTCTGGGCAAGCGACACACCGGAATTCGACTTCACCGAGGCGCGGTCGATCGCCCGCGACGCGGTACGCCAGGCGTCGGTCGCACTGGCGCCGGACACCTCCGAGTCGACCGACGGGCCGGGTGGCGATGCGGTGGCCGCCCGTCGGGTAAGTTTCGCGTCCGCGGTCCGCCGCATCGTCGAGGCGCGCAAACGTGATGCGCGCGTACGGACCTACGACGACCTGCAGGCCATCCTGCAACGCATCGTGACCGACCCGGTGGTCGGCGAGCGCGCGTGCGAACGTATCCGCAACACCTTCACCGTGGTCCTGGTCGACGAGTTCCAGGACACGGACCCGTTGCAGTGGGACATCCTGCGCCGGTGTTTCCACGGCCATCGCCGACTCATCCTCGTCGGCGACCCCAAACAGTCGATCTACGGGTTCCGCGGTGCCGAGGTCCTGAGCTACCTCGCCGCGGTGTCCTCGGCCGACACCTTGCAGGCGCTCGACGTGAACCGGCGATCCGACGGCGCGCTCGTCGACGCCCTCGGACATCTGTACGGCGAAGCGGCGCTGGGACATCCGGGCATCGTGGTGCATCCGGTCTCGGCGGCACACCCGGGCAGCCGGCTCGACGGTCGTCCGCCGCTACGCATCCGCGCGTTCCTGCGCACCGACTTCACGTCCCGTAACGCCTACAACCTGCCCGCGGTGAAGGACGTCCGCGACCGGATCGCGGTCGATGTCGCCGACGACATCGCGCAGACCCTCGCCCAGGGCGCTCGGCTCGAGGTCGACGGAACCTCCCGCCCGGTGAATCCCGGCGACATCGCGATCCTGGTGCGACTCAACAGCACCATCGAGCCGCTCCAGCGGGAGCTCGCCGAGCGCGGCATCAACTCGGTGATCGGGTCGGGGGTCAACGTGTTCTCCACGACCGCGGCCCAGCACTGGCTGTGGGTGATGCGTGCCGTCGAACAACCCTCCCGCGCGGACCGCGTGCGGTTGGCGGCGCTCACGACCCTGCTCGGCTGGTCGATCGAGAAGGTGGCCACCGCAGGCGAACCCGAGGTCGCCGAGCTCGGGGCCGAATTGGCATCGCTGGGACGGGTGTTCGTGCAGGGCGGGTTCGCCGCGATGGCGCAGCGCCTGCTCGACTCGCACGGTGTCGCCGCGCGCGTCCTGGCCACCGAGAACGGTGAACGCATCCTCACCGATCTCCTGCAGGTGTCCGCGCTCTGCAACAAGCACGTGGTCGAGACCTCGGCGGGAGTCAGCGGCCTCGTCGAGTGGCTGGCCGAGCGGATCGCCGACACGTCCGCGCGCCAGCGATACGAAGACCAGAGTCGACGACTCGACCGCGACACCCAGGCCGTCCAGATCATGACCGTGCATGCCAGCAAGGGCCTGCAGTTCCCGATCGTCTACGTGCCCTACGGCTGGGACGGGACGTGGATCGGCGACCGCGGCAACATCACCTACCACGACGAGTCGGGTACCCGGCGTCTCGATGTCGGTGGCGGGCAGGCGCCCGGCCGCGCGGCGCGGCGCAAGCGGTACGCCGAGGAGACGGCCGGCGAAGACCTCCGGCTGCTCTACGTCGCGCTGACGCGGGCGCAATCGCAGGTCGTGGCGTGGTGGGCGCCGTCGATGAACACCACGAGCGGGCCGCTGCACCGGCTGATCTTCGGGCGCGACACCGCGACCCGAATCCCTTCCGAGACCGGCGAATCGGTGTGGTCGGTCGCCCCCGACGTCCCCATACCCGACGACGACGCCACGTGCGTCGGCGTCCTGCGCACCCTGACCGGGCGCGATGCCGCGATCTCGGTCGAGCCCGCCGGCCGGATCGAGGCCGGTGCGGTGGCGGCCCCGCCGCACGCCGATGTCGAGACGGCGACCCTCGGGGTCGCGCGGTTCCGGCGCGCCATCGATCAGGAATGGCGTCGCACGTCGTACTCGGCCATCGTCGCCGACGTCGCGCACGGCGCACCCGGGGGGCCCGCCGGTTCTGTCGTCACCACCGGCAGCGAACCGGCCGACGACATCCTCGGTGACGAGCCGGTCGCCGACCCGATCGAGCTCGACGAGCCGCCCGCCGAGGGGCGCCGAGCGGGAACGCCGTCGCTTATGAACGGGCTGCCCTACGGGGCGGCGTTCGGCACCCTGGTGCACGAGGTCCTCGAATACGTCGACACCTCGGAGCCCGACATCGAAACCCACGTGCGCGAATTGTGTTCGCGCGCACTCGGGGTCCTGCCGGCCGACATCGACGCCGACGTACTGGTCGCCGCGCTCGTCGGCGTCCTCACCACGCCACTCGGTTTCGGCGATCTCTGGGGCGTCGAGCCGGGAGATCGCCTCGCCGAGCTCGACTTCGAGCTCCCACTGGGGCCGCCGGATCGCGCCCCCGGCGCCCGTGGGGCGACGCCGGGGGTGTTCGCCGAACTGCTGGACCGGTATCTGCCCGACGACGATCCGTTGCGTGACTACGTCGATCACCTCCGCGAGCTCCCCGATCGTGAACTGCGCGGCTTCCTGACGGGCAGCATCGACTCGGTGCTGCGCACCCCGGACGGCCGCTACGTGGTCGTCGACTACAAGACCAACCGCATCCGGGCGGGGGACCTGGTCGTCGAGGACTTCGACACCGAGGCCATGGCAGGCGAGATGATCGCCGCCCACTATCCGCTGCAGGCGATGCTGTATTCGGTTGCGCTGCACAGGTATCTGCGCTGGCGCGTCGTCGGCTACGATCCGGTCCGGCATCTCGGCCCGGTGCAGTACCACTTCGTGCGCGGGATGGCCGGGCCGGGCACGCCGCCCGGTTGCGGCGTGTTCGAGTGGGATCTGCCCGCAGACCTGATCCTCGCATTGTCCGATGCACTGGCGGGAGCGTCCCGATGACCGTGTCCGACGTCCAGGTGGTGGAGTGGGCCACCGGTGTGCTCGCCGAATGGAACGAGGCCGGAGTCCTCGCCGCCGCGGACGTGCACATCACCGACCGTCTCGTGACGATGTGCGCCGAGCCGGTGTCCGAGACCGCGCGTCTCGGCGCCGCGCTGGCGGTCCGTGCGGTGCGGCTCGGTTCGACGTGCCTCGCGCTGGACCGTTTGGGCGAGCTGGCCGGCGACGACACCGCCGACCTCACCATCCCGTCGTCCGATGCGGTGCTCGACGCACTGCTCGAGAGCCCGCTCGTCGCGGGCAGCGAGGCGGGTCCGTTGCGTCCGTTGGTGGTGAGACGGTCCATCGATGGGCCGCTGGTGTACCTCCAGAAGTACTTTCGGCAGGAACAGACGATCCGCGAGACGCTGGCCCGCCGCGCACAGACGACACCCGTGGTCGAAGCCGATGCGCTGCGCGCTGCGATAGCCGCCGTCTACACCTCGCCCGAGGACGGGCACCTGCAGAAGCTGGCGGCAGCGGTCGCCGCGACCCGCTGGACCACCGTCCTGGCGGGCGGTCCCGGCACCGGCAAGACCTACACGGTCGCACGCATTCTCGCGGTACTGGACGCCCTGCAGGGACCCGGCCTCCGTATCGGACTGTGCGCGCCGACGGGCCGGGCGGCGGCTCAGCTGCAGGCCTCGGTGGAAGCGGAGTCGACGGTTCCCGTCACGGCGCACGCCGTCACGCTCCACTCGTTGCTCGGCTGGCGCCCGGGTGCCAACCCGAGGTACGGCCGCGGGCGGACACTGCCGCACGACGTCATCGTCGTCGACGAGACCTCGATGCTGTCGATGACCGCGATGAGCCGTCTGCTCGACGCAGTCCGTCCGGATGCACGGGTGATCTTCGTCGGTGACCCGCATCAGCTCGCGTCGGTCGAGGCCGGAGCGGTGCTCGCGGATCTCGTCGAACGGGCGGATATCGCTAGAGTGCAAGGAGATTCGGGAACCGTGACGGCGGTATCACAGGCCGCGCTCGAGGCGGTGGGCCTGGATGCCGATCATGAACTGGAACCCGAGGACACCGATCATCTCGCCGGTGGCGTGATCACCCTGCGGCGCCAATTCCGTTTCGGCGGCGGCATCTCGCGGGTCGCGGCGGCCGTGAACGCCGGTGACGCGGACGAAGTCCTGAGACTGGTCGCCGCGGACGACGTCCCGAACGTCGAACTCGTGGCGCCCGACGACCTCGATGCCGTCCGTGCCGATCTCGTCGAATGGGGCCGGGCGCTGCGGGCAGCGGCCCGTCGTGCCGATGCCGACGGGGCGCTCGACGCGCTCGACGCCCACCGGGTGCTGTGCGCGCACCGGGAGGGGTCATGGGGTGTCCGTGGCTGGTCGGCCAGGATCACCGAGTGGCTGGGCACCGCCGGCGCCGAGCTGGCCGGATGGTATGCGGGACAGCCCATCCTGGTCACCGCCAACGACCGCCAGACGGCGACGTTCAACGGCGACACGGGCGTGGTGATCGCCGATCCCGAGGGCCGGACGCAGGGGGCCGACGGCGTCCGGGTCGCCTTCCGTCGCGGCGGATCGGTGCGACTCCTGCACCCGACGCAGCTAGCCGACGTCGTGTCGGTCCACGCGATGACCATCCACCGCAGCCAGGGCAGCCAGTTCCGGCAGGTCACGGTGATCCTCCCGCCCACGGGCTCAGAACTGCTCACCCGGGAGTTGCTGTACACCGCCATCACCCGCGCCCGCGACCACGTGCGGATCGTCGGGACACCCGAGGTGCTGGCCGCGGCGGTCGACCGCCGCGTGCAGCGGGCCAGCGGTCTGCGATCGGCGGTGACGCCGTTCGACCGCTCCTAGATCAGGTCGCAACCACCGGGGACGAGGTCGCGGCGCTGATAGCACTCGACGCCGAGCAGCTTCTCCTGGATGTCGTCGGGCAGCGACATGAAGCCGGAGATGGCCCGGCTGCGATCGATCTCGGAACGGTGGGCGGTGACGGCCGCCCTCTTGCGGGCCGCGAGATCCGACACATCGACGACCACGTCGATCTCGGACTCCGGGGTGCCGGGTAGCTGCTCCCGGGGGATGTCCGCGAACAGGCTCTCCGCGAGGATGTCCATCATCCACTCCGGGATGGTGGCGAAGTACAGCGAACGCACGCGCCAGGCCGGCCCGGCGCGGTGATAGAGCTTCGTCGACGCCGCCGCGTCGGCCGCGGCGCACGCGAGCCGGTGCGCGTGGACGTGGTCGGGGTGACCGTAGATACCCAGCGGGTCGTAGGTGATCACGATGTCGGGTTGCAGTGCCCGGATGTGGTGGGTGAGCGCACGGACCTGTTCGTCGAACGACGCCTCGCACAGCCGCTGCGCATCGGGTGCGGATTCCGGTCGCCGGTCGTCGGCATAGCCGAGCATGATCGGTGGTCGCGGCATGCCGAGGATGTCGACCGCGTCGGCGAGTTCGCGGTGCCGGACGGTGCCGTCGGTCCAGGTGCACATCACGAGGTCGACCTCGCCGCCGGCGTCGGTGTGACGCGCGATGAGTCCACCGGTCCACAGTGATTCGTCGTCGGGGTGCGCGTGCACCAACAGCAGTCGGGGTGTGCCCATCCACCTGGCTTCCTGATCGTTCCCGCACGGCACGGATGTCGTGCGGGGTAGTCGGTCCCCGACCCAGGGTAGCCACACCACCGCTCGGTAAAGTCGGTGTCCGTCACACGTGTCGCACCGGCGCGGAGATGTTCGTCCGTCCGGTGCACGAGAACAGAACATGGAGGTCTGCGATGAGCGCTCAGCCCGAAGTCCACGAGTTCCAGGCCGAGACCCGGCAGCTGCTGGATCTCATGGTCCACTCGATCTACTCCAACAAGGACAGCTTCCTCCGCGAGCTGATCTCCAACGCGTCCGACGCACTGGACAAGCTGCGGCTGGAGTCCCTGCTCGACAAAGACCTCGACGTCGACACCTCCGACCTCCACATCACGCTCGACCCCGATGCCGAGGCCCGGACCCTGGTCGTGGCCGACAACGGCATCGGCATGACCCGCGACGAGGTCGTCGGCCTGATCGGCACGCTGGCCCGTTCGGGCACGGCCGAGTTGCGCCGGTCGCTCGCGGAGGCTCGCGCGAACGGGGTGTCCGACGCGGCGGCCGAGGAACTGATCGGCCAGTTCGGCATCGGCTTCTACTCGACGTTCATGGTCGCCGAGAAGGTCACGCTGGTGACCCGTAAGGCGGGGGAGAGCACCGGCACCCGCTGGGAGTCGACCGGCGACGGAACCTACACGATCGACGACGTCCCCGACGCGCCGCAGGGCACCTCGGTCACGTTGGCGCTCAAGCCCGTCGACACCGAGGATCACCTCTACGACTATTCGGATCCGACCAAGCTCCGCCAGCTCGTGAAGCGGTACTCGGACTTCATCGCGTGGCCGATCCGGATGAATGTCGAGAAGACCGTTCCGGTGGAGACCCCCGACACCGAGGCCTCCGACGCCGACGACGCGGACGAGAAGAAGGCGCCGGAGACGAAGACGGTCGTCGAGGCCGAGACGATCAACTCGATGAAGGCGCTCTGGGCCAAGTCGCGCTCGGAGGTGACCGACGAGGAGTACCAGGAGTTCTACCGGCACGTCTCCCACGCCTGGGATGCGCCGCTGGAGACCATCACGCTGCAGGCCGAGGGCACCTTCGAGTACCAGGCGCTGCTGTTCATCCCGACGCAGCCACCGTTCGACCTGTTCATGCGCGACAGCAAGGTCGGGATCCACCTCTACGTCAAACGCGTCTTCATCATGGACGACTGCGCCGAACTGATGCCGGAGTACCTGCGCTTCGTCAAGGGTGTCGTCGACGCGGCCGACCTGTCGCTGAACGTGTCCCGCGAGATCCTGCAACAGGACCGCCAGATCCGCGCGATCCGTCGCCGGCTCACCAAGAAGGTGATCTCGACGGTCACCGAGATGCGCGCCGGCCGGCCCGACGACTACCGCACGTTCTGGGATGCCTTCGGCCGGGTGTTCAAGGAAGGTCTGGTCAACGATCCGGACAACCGCGAGGCGCTCCTCAAGGCCTCGTCGTTCGCGACCACCCACTCCGAGGACGAACTGACTACACTCGCCGACTACATCGGCCGGATGAAGAGCGGTCAGGACACGATCTACTACATGACCGGCGAATCGCGTCAGCAGATCGTGAACTCGCCGCACATGGAAGCGTTCCGCGCGAAGGGAATCGAGGTTCTCGTCCTGTCCGATCCCGTCGACGAGATGTGGGTCTCGGCGGGTGCGGAGTTCGACGGCAAGTCGTTCCAGTCGATCGCCAAGGGCGCCGTCGACCTCGACGGTGACGACGAGGACGCCGACGATTCCGCCAAGGAGGAGCAGAACAAGACCTACGCCGACCTGCTGGGGTGGCTCACGAGCACCCTCTCCGACGACGTCAGTGAGACGCGACTCTCGTCGCGCCTCACCGAGTCGCCGGCGTGCCTGGTCGGTGACACGTTCTCGATGTCTCCGCAGCTGGAGAAGCTCTACCGGGCGTCCGGTCAGGAATTCCCCAAGTCCAAGCGGGCACTGGAGCTCAACCCTGATCACCCGCTCGTCGCCGCGCTGAACAAGGCCTACGGAGCCGGGGATCACGAACAACTGGTGCCGACGGCGAAGCTGCTGTACGGCATGGCCGTCATCGCCGAGGGCGGTGAGCTCGACGACCCGGCCGAGTTCGCGAAGCTGTTGGCCGGTCGTCTCACCGAATCGTTCGCGGCGAGCGGACCGTCGTCCGGTTCGGAGTCCTGATCGGTCTGTCCAGACCACGGGTACGCCGCGCGTGAGCCGCCGAAGACGGATCGTCGTCTTCGGCGGCGTCGCGGCCGTCCTGGCAGTGGTGCTGGTCGCCGCGCTCGTCGTCGGGCTGGCCCGCGAGGACGAGCGGGCGACCACCCCGTCCGAGGCGGTGCAGACCTATCTCGACGCGCTCGCCGATGCCGATGCCGACGCGGCTCTGGGTGTCATCGACCCGCGCCCCGACACCCGGTTTCTGTCCGACAACGTCCTGCGGGCTCAACGCGCCGCGGCGCCGCTGGGCGACATCGAGGTCAGGCCTGCTGCCGACGGCGCGCCGGAGGAGAACGTCCGGGCGAGATACCGGATGGGTGCCCGGGTCATCGACACCGAGATCCGGACCGTACGGGTCGCCGACGGCTGGGCCGTCGTCGACGGCGCGATCGCGGTCCGGATCGAGTCGCTACGGGTCGTGCAACCGACGTTCTTCGGCGGCGAGGTCGAGGAAGGGCACACGGTGCACGTGTTCCCTGGACCGCAGCGCTGGGGCTCCCGCGACACCGACTTCGTCGCGCGCGTCGCGGACGACGATCCTCCGACCACGCCGCGAGGACCCATGTCCGTCCGCGTCGTCGGCGAACTGAGCGCCACCGGCGCCGGAGCCGTCAGCGATTCGGTGTCGGCGCACCTGACCGCGTGTGCGGCGTCGACCCAGGCCGATGCGGGTCGGCAGGTCGCGGGCTGTACCCAACGGTTGTACCGCTCCGCGGTGGACGGCAGTGTGCGGTGGACGGCTCCGAAAGACCTGTCCGGGCTGCGCTATCTGCTCCGTGATCCGGGTTCGGATGCGAGGGGGGACAGCAGTCGGGACGGGTCGGATCTGGGTGTCGTCGACGTCGTCGGCCCGGTGCGCTGGCGGGTGTCCTACACCCCCGAGTACGACGCGGACGGCCCCCGGGTGGAGACCGTCGACGAGCAGTACCTCGTGGGCCATGTCGACCTCACCGAGAGCAGTCCCGAGTTCGTCACCGACGGCTGACCCACCGAGTTCCGACCAGGTCGGGTCAGCGCGGTCGCAGCCGGAACACCGGGATGCGGCGGTCGGTGCGCTTCTCGTACAGATCGAAGTTCGGCCACACCGCCCGCAGCGTCTGCCAGGCCGCGTCCCGCTCGGCGTCGACCAGTTCGGTGGGCACCGCCTCCGACACCTCACCGTGGACGATGATCTCGATCTCGTCGGCAGCGCGGAGGTTGAAGACCCACGCCGGCATCTTGGGACCGCCGAAGTAGGAGCCTGCGATCAACCAGTCCGACCCGTCCGGGACGGCCAGGAGTTGCGTCGTCCGGATCGCACCACTCTTGCGGCCCGGGACCCGGATCGTGATGTTCGGCAGATCACCGATGTCGAGCAGGCTCAGCCGCTGTCCCGACACAGATTGAAGAACGCTGTCGCACCTGACGATCTGCGGGAGGAAGCGAGGCATCCAGGAGATCGACCCGATCTTCACCGCGAGTCCGCGCCGCACCGTCATGCGCCCAGTGTGTCACGGGGATTCGGCGAATCGACGTCGACTCCCCGGACCCGTGTCGAGTCTCCGCCGACGCCGTGACGGTTCGATGCCCTCCGGGCGGATGGGCACCGAGGTAGCGTTGCGGTCCGTGACGACCGGTGACAGCGTGACGCACATCTTGATCGACGGCGGCCAGACCGGCACCCGCGTGCGGATCGAGACGCCCGACGGTGGTTCCGACCACGACGCGCCCCCGATCCGTACCGACCGACCGGTCGTGGAGCAGATCGCCGCAACCGTGCGGGACATCCTTCGAACGGCGATGGTGAGGTCGGGTCCCGACGGGTCGCCCGGCCCGTCGGTGGTCGCGGCCGGCGTGTCCGGACTGACCCCCGGCGCCTCCCGCCCAATCGATCTCCTCGCCGCGCTCGCCGACGCAGGCGTCGACTCCGTTGCCCTCGCCCATGATTCGGTGACCGCGTATCTGGCCGCGAATCGTCACGAGTTCGGCGCGGTCACCGCGGTCGGGACGGGCGTGGTCACCCTCGGGGTCGGCCGGGGCGGTGTCCGCCGGGTCGACGGCTGGGGATACCTCTTCGGCGACGCCGGTAGTGCCTACTGGATCGGGCGGTCGGGCATCACCGCGGCACTGCGCGCCTTCGACGGCCGGGGGCCCGAGACGGCACTCCGCGTGGCCACCGAGGAGGAATTCGGTCCGCTGGCCGAGTTGTACATGTCGGTGCAGGCCGACCCCGACCGCGTCGCACGCATCGCCGCGTTCGCCCGGGCGGTCGACGCCGCATCGGAGGCCGGGGATGCGGCGGCCCAACAGGTCATCGACGACGCCGCCGACGAACTGGCGACGTCGGCGATGACCGCGCTCGACCGCAGCGGCCGCGGGCCCGGCGAGCCAGCACGCGTGAGCTGGGTCGGCGGTGTGATGTCGGCTAGTGATCGACTCCGAAACCGGTTCGTCGACACCATCTCTCGCCGAGCCCCGGAGGTGTCCGTGGAACCGCCGCACGGCCCGCCCTTCGACGGCGTCCGACTCCTCACCGATCTCGACGCCGCACACCCGCTGGCCGAGCACGTCTACCGTGGGACCTCTGCTCCCTGAGCCGAAAGAAGCGGCCCCCATTGCTCCCTAATCCAAAGGAACGACATAACCATTGCTCCCTGAGGTGCGAGGAGCGCCAGCGACGAGCCACGAAGGGCCTGGTGAGGCAGGTTGCGGAGCCCTTCGTGGCTCGCTTCGCTCGCACCTCAGGGAGCAGAGATGTGGAAGCCCACGCGTGTTCTTTCGTAGTCCACGACGGCCGCCAGGCCGCAGGTACTGAGGTGCGAGGAGCGCAAGCCGCCGGGCCGAGCAAGCGACCACGGAGCGCGTCGAGGTCGACGAGCCTCGAAGCTCAGGGCGACTCAGCGACCCTTGAACTCGGGTTTGCGCTTCTCGAAGACGGCGGTGATGGCCTCGGTGAGGTCCTCGCTGGGCAGGAACGCGGAGTTCCACGCGGCGACGTAGCGGAGGCTGTCGTGGACGGCGGCGCTGCGCGAATGGTCGAGAACGGACTTGATGCCGTGGACCACGAGCGGCGGGTTGTCGGCGATCTCGCGGGCGGTCGAGCGGGCGAGCTCGAGCACGGCGGTCTGATCGTCGGCGACGTCGTTGACCAGACCGATCTTCTCGGCGCGGGCGGCGTCGATGTCCTTGCCGGTCAGCGCCAGCTCCCGCATGTGACCGTCGCCGATGATGAACGGCAGGCGCGCGAGTGTGCCCACGTCGGCGACCATCCCGACCTTCACCTCACGCACGCTGAACTTGGCGTCGGCGCTGGCGTAGCGCACATCGGCCGCGCAGATCAGGTCCACGCCGCCACCGATGCACCAGCCGGACACGGCCGCGACGACCGGCTTGCGACAGTCGGCGACCGCGGTGATGCCGGCCTGGAGTGTGCGCAGCGAGTCGAGGAATTCGGTGCGCGGCGCGGCTTTGGCGTCCCCGGCGAGGACGGCCGACAGCGTCCCGCCCATCGCGACGAGGTCGAGGCCGTAGGAGAAGTTCTTGCCCGACCCCGTCAGCACCACCGCGCGCACTTCCGGATCGGTGTCGAGGTGCCCGAACAGCTCTGGGAGTTCCTGCCAGAAGTCCGGTCCCATGGCATTGCCCTTGCCCGGGCCGATGAGGGTGACCTCGGCGATGTGGTCGGAGACGGTGATGTCGAACGCGGTCCAGGCGCGGTCGTTCCAGGCGTGGTCTGTCATGCGAGGGAGCCTACTCGGCGGTCAGAACCGGCGGTGTCCGGATCCGCCGACGGCAACCGACGGCGACCGGTCGGGCCGAGAGCGGTGCGTCGACCCTGTTAGATGGGCACATGAGCGGATACATCCAGGAGGACATCGACCCGGAGGAACTCGCGCACCGGACCGAACTCGCGTCCGCGATCGCGGGCAGCGTCCGGGACTTGATCGATGCGACGGTGCGCACCGAGGTCGGTGAGACAGACATCGCGGAGGCGAGGCGGCTCATCGCCGCCGCCACCGAGATCCTCCGGAAGGACCAGCTGCCGGGCCCGTTCGGCATCCGATTCAACTCCGACGGCACCAAACGGTCCTGGGGCAATGCCGTTCTGGGGCGGCGGAACCCGATCGCACCGCCGGTCGAGCTCCATCACGAATCCGAGTACAGCTGGCTCGAGGTCGCACTCGGTCCCCAGTACGAGGGTCCGGCCGGACTCGTCCACGGCGGCGTGCTCGCGCTCGTCTTCGACCAGCTGCTGGGTTCGACCGCGGAGTTCCAGGGTGTGCCCGGGATGACCGGCACCCTCACCGTCCGGTATCGGCGCGGTACGCCGCTCGGGGTGATCCGCGGCGAGGCGCGCGTCGATCGGGTCGAGGGTGTGAAGACGTTCGTCACAGGGACGATCTCGGTCGACGGCCAGCTCACGGCCGAGTCCGAGGGCATCTTCATCCTGCCGCGGTGGGCTCGCGGTGAGGTGCCCGACGCCATGCGGAACTCGGTCGGCGAGGGCTGAACGCCGCGGGCCGGCCCGTCGCCCGACGACCGGTCAGACCTCCGCGGGAGTCGATCGCGGCCCTACGGGTGAGTAGCGCGCACACAGGAACGCGCCGTTGCGTGCGAAGTCCTGCAACTCGAAGTCGTAGGCGCGCGGGAAGAGTGGTCGGCCCGACCCCAAGGTGACGGGCGCGATCGACACGATGACGTCGTCGAGCATTCCGGCTTCGGCGAACTGCGCGGCGAGGTCGCCGCCGCCCACGACCCAGACGTGGCGGTCGCCCGCTGCGTCGACCAGACGGTCACGGAGGTCTGCGGGGCTCCCGGCGACCACCGAGATGGTGTCCGACACCGGCGTCAGTGACTGATGGGTGAAGACGAACGTCGGTATGTCGTATGGCCACGGCTTCCCGTCGGAGACCTCGTGGTCGAGGATCCACCGGTAGGTCGTCGCGCCCATCACGGCGACACCGACCTGCCGGAAGAAGTCGTCGTAGTTCATCGGCCCGCCCTCCTCGAGCGGTTGGCTGAGCAGCCAGTCGAGGTTGTCCCGGTCGTCGGCGAGGAAGCCGTCGAGGGTCGTTGCCGTGTAGTAGCGGAATGCCATCAGAATCCTCCGGAGTGTCTGCGGTGCCACATGATCGGGTCGGGATCGAGAGTCGGGGCGGTGACGTCGACGCCGGAGTCCCGCAGCATCCAGCGGGCGACGAGCCGACGATGTGCGGAGAACGTCAACACGTGCGCGACGATCTGGGAGAGCAGGAACGATTCGGGTGGGTCGCACAAGGCGTCGATCACGCGGTCCTGCCACGCGCCGCGTCGGTCGATGTCACGGATCAGGGCGAGCCAGCGCGGTGCAATGTCGCGATGCAACTCGATGAGGTCGGTCAGTTGGGTCGGTGCGGCCGGCGGCAGGTCGGCTCCCTCGATCGTCGACAACCAGGGGAGTTTGTCGCCGACGAGATGGGAAATGACCTCTGCGAGAGACTCTTCCGGTCCACTCCAGGACAGCAGCTGGTTACCCGCGAGACGCGGCGCGGTCCACGACGCGGCGTCGAGCCCCTTCGCGGCGTCGAGGAGCGCCTCGATGTCGTCGAGGTCGTGGCGAATCATGAGCATCACCACGTTGCCCGCATCCTCGGTCGTGGGTGAGCCGCTGTCGACGTACAGCGCAGTGGGCGAGTGGAAGTGGATGCCGTTCGGCGCCGGCAGCCAGTGGCTGTGCTCTCCCACCGCACCCATGCGGCCGGGACTGTGTCCGAAGGCGCGGCTGAAGGCACGCGAGAAGCCGTCGACGGACGAGTACCCGGACTCGAAGGCCACGTCGGTCACCGACTGTCCCCGCTGGAGGAGCCACGCCGCACGTTCGAGGAGGACGCGGCGCCGCAGGGCCACCGGTGCCTCGCCGGCACCGCGCCGGACCTGCCGGGTGAAGTGGAACGGCGACGCGTAGGCGCCCGAGGCCATGTCGTCGAGCGAGGTGTTGTCCTCGGACAGCACCGCGTCGAGAAGCTGCCGGAGACGGTCACGGTCGGTAGAGGTCACCCTCTGAGTATGGAACCGCGAAAGCCGTTCCCGCCCGACCGAAATTGCTCCACCGGGCGGCGGTGCCGATCAGTCCCTCGTCAGCAGGGGGATCAGACGTTCGGTCTCGGCCTCGGTCCAGCCCGGCGGCTGCAGGATCTTGGCCCAGGCTGCCGGGATCGCGGACATGTAGTTGTGTCCGTGGCCGTCGGGGACTCCGACTGACACCGCCATGTCGGCGCTGACCTGCAAGAAGGTCACGAACGGGATCCACCGCATCGCCGACAGCACGTCGCGTCCGGGTTCCTCCTCGAGCCAGTCCGGCTCGCGGAGGATCAGTCGCGGGTTCCACCACGAGATCGGATCGGAGGCGTGCTGCAGATACACCGCGCGACCCGACGGCGACGTCCACTCGGTGGTCGGCTTGTCGAGGTCGGGTGCGTCGGCGATGAATCGGACCTGTCGTCCGTCGTCGTAGGTGGGCAACACTTCCGGCGTCCCGTCGTCGCGTGACCCGGTCGTGTCCACCCACAGTTTGTTGTTGAAGGTCGGTCCGCTGAACAACGCACCGTCGGTGCGCGCGCTCAGCGCCGGGATGGTCCCGAACGCCGACTCGGCCGCGAACGAGCCGAGGCTCTCGCCGAAGACGACGAGCTTGGGGCGTTGGGCCTCAGGTACCTCGCGCACCCGTTCCGAGACCGCCTCGAAGAGCGCCTGCCCGGCCTGCCGCGCGCGTTCCTTGTCGACGAGGAACGACAACCAACTCGGCAGGTACGAGTACTGCATGCTCACCGTCGCCGTGTCGCCGTTGTACATGTACTCGAGCGAGTCCACCGTCGCCTGGTTGATCCACCCGGTGCCGGTGGTGGAGGCGACCGCGATGAGTTTGCGCTGCAACCCGCCGGCGCGGACGAGTTCCTCTGCGGCGAGTTCGGCATTGGCACGCAGATCTGTACCCGAGCCGAGCCCGACGTAGGCGCGGATCGGTTCCATGGCGGGGGACCCGTTGAACGCGCTCAGCTCTTCCACGGTGGGCGACACCGAGATGAAGATCCGGCCTTGACGCCCGAGCGAATCCCAGGTCACCAGCGAGCCCGGACCGCCCGAGCGCTGCGGGGTGGTCGGCGGACTGGAGTCCGCGGTCGTCTCGTCGTTGACCGCGGCGAACGACGAGTTCAGCGCCTGCATACCGTAGTTGGCGACGACGCCGTTGAGGACCAGCACCGTGATGATGATCGCGATGGTCGCCGCGGCGAAGGCCGAGATACGCGGCGGCGCCACGCGATTGAGTTTCCGGACGAGCCACTTCACCCCGTCGCCCCACGCCTGCCCGATGGTCATCAGCAGGGCGAAGACCACCACGGCGATGAGCAGGATCTGCGGGTAGGCCGTCCAGGACAGGAGGTCGACCCCCATCATCGTCCGGACCTGGTCCTGCCACCGCTGGAACGCGACCAGCATGACGACGGTGCCCGCGATCGCGGCCAGGCCCAGCGCCGCCCAGAGTCGGCGCATCGGCGCGGGCCAGGGTTCCTCCCGGGAGATCATGTAACGGATCAGCCAGGACACCAGCACACCGAGGCCGTACCCGACCGCGGCCGAGGCCCCGCTCACGATGCCCTGGAACAGCGGCCCGCGCGGCAGGAGCGACGGCGTCACCGACAGCCACAGAAAGACGAGCGCGACCGTCAACCCGACGCAGGAATACCGGTGGAGCCGCCGCCGCCGCCACCACGACGGCTTCTGTCCTTCTGCCGGGCCGGTGGCGCCGGACTGCTCCGGAACCGATGCTTCGTCCGGTTCCGGAGCGGCAGGTGGTTGCGAGGTGGGCGTGGTCGACGACACGTGGGTTCCTCTTTTCTCGAGAACCCGGAAACCGTAACACCGATCGCGGTGTGGCAGCGGCGCTTACGGCGACCGTGACCGTGGTGCCATCCAGCGGCGTCCGTTACTTGACCTCGGACCGCAGAATCCGTAGCACCCCGAACGCCAGGGGCAGCCCGATCCAGATCACTGCCGAGACGAGCATCCTCGCCCATTCGCCCCCGGTCGCCCAGTCGCCCTCTTGAAAGGGCACGTTCGTCAGGCCGGTGTCCACCCACTGGCCGAGATTGTCCTTGAACCACGGGACCAGCTGGCTGACCACGGTCAGAGCGGTGGGCAGCGCGAAGTAGGCGACGATCGCGCCCGGGGTGTTCAGGATCAGGGCGGCGAAGCCGAAACCGAGCAGCAAGCCGAAGGTCTGCGAGACGAACGAATTCACGAACCCGGCGAGCGTCAGGTCCCAGGAGCCGGCGGGATCGGGGAACGCCAGACCGGCGATTCCGTTGGCGATGACGCCGAGGATGAGCGCGACCGCGACCGCCGCGACGGCGGTGAGGAGCGCCGCCACCAGCTTCGCTCCGACGACGCGCTGCCGTCGGGGTTCGAGGGTGAATGTCGTCAGCGCGGTGCGTTGGCTCCACTCCCCGGTCACGAGCAGGATTGCGAGGATGGGAAGGATGATGGCGGTCGGGATGTTCATCATCCCGAAGAACTGTCCGAGGTTGAGATTTTCGGGGCTGTTGCGGTTCGCGATCAGCATCGCGATCACGACGATCGCCGCGATGACTCCGATCGAGGCGGTCAGCCAGAAACCCGCACGCGTGTCGACGAGCTTGCGCAGTTCGACGCGGACGAGTCGGGAGAACGGGATTCCGGGGCGCTCGACGTCGATCACGTCGGTGTGGGGCACGGGGGTGCCGAAGTCGGCGAGGGTCATCGAGCTGCTCCTTCGAGTGTGGTGTGTTCACGCTGGGTGTCCGCGGTCAGCTGCAGGAACATCGCCTCGAGCTGGGCGCCGTCCGCGGGCCGCAGCTCGGTGAGGACGACGCCGACGGCGGCCGCGGCGCGGCCCACGTCGACGGGGTCGGCGTCGACATCGAGTCCGCCGGAGGCGTTGCGCTGCACGGTGATCCCGGCTGCGTTCAGCGCCTCGCCGAGGGTCGCGTCGTCGAGTGATCGGACGCGTGTCCCGGCGCCGGCGAGCAGTTCGTCTTTGGTGCCCTGGGCCACGATCCGGCCGTTGCCGATCACGACGATGTCGTCGGCGACGATCTCGATCTCGTGCAACAGGTGCGACGACAGCAGCACCGTGCCACCGCGATCGGCGTACCCGCGCAGCAGGGTTCGCATCCAGTGGATGCCCGCCGGGTCCAGTCCGTTGGCCGGTTCGTCGAGGATCAGGATCTTCGGGTCCCCGAGCAGGGCTGCGGCGATACCGAGACGCTGGCGCATGCCGAGGGAGTAGTTGCGCACTCGTCGCCCGGCCTCCTCCGGGGTGAGGCTGACCAGCTCGAGCATCTCGTCGACGCGGTCGTGGCCGATGCCCATGGTCATCGCCGACAGTCGCAGGACCTCCGCGCCCGTCCGGCCGGCGTGCTGAGCCGAGGCGTCCAGGAGGATGCCGACCTGCGTGCCGGGATTCGGGATGGACCGGTAGTCGACGCCGTAGAGTTGCGCCACCCCCGACGTCGGCGGCGTCAGCCCGGCGATGATCCGCATCGTCGTCGACTTCCCGGCGCCGTTGGGGCCCAGGAATCCGGTCACCTGCCCGGGGCGGCAGGTGAACGACACGTCGTCGACTGCGACGTAGTCGCCGTAGCGCTTCGTCAGATTCTCCACTGTGATCATGTCGTCCATCGTGTCGTTTCCGCACGGCGTGCACATCGGACCTCCGGACAGCGTCGTATCGACCGAAAGTCGTAGGGGTCGACACCCATCGGGAGGACGCGGGCACCACCGGCGCCCGACTACGGTGACGGTTGTGCGTCCTGAGCAGTACCAACCACCGATGACGTGGGCCGGCCGATTGTGGCGGCTCGCGGTGATGCTCTGCGTCTCGGCCGGCACCTTCGCCACCCGTGCGTCGTACCTGTGGGACGAGGCCCGGTGGTGGTTCGTCGCCGACCTCGCACTCGGGGTGCTCTCCTACATCGTCATCTGGTGGCGCCGAAGCCATCCCGTACCGGTCACGACGTTCACGAACATCGTGACCATCGTGTCGTCGTCGTCTCTCGGACCGGGCATTCTCGCCATGGTGTCCCTGTCGACCCGGCGTCGGTGGCGCGAGATCATCCCGCAGGCGGTGTTGTCCGTTGTCGCGGGGATCATCGCCCTCGCCTTCTTCGCCACTCCGACCGAGGCGAACGATCCCGTCATCGTCAGTTACTCGGTCACGGTGGTCGCGACGGCGGCGATGGTCGCGTGGGGTCTCTACATCGGTTCGCGGCGTGAGCTTCTCGCCAGCTGGCAGGCGCGCGCGCTGGCCTCCGAGGCCGAACAGCAGGCGAAGGTGATGCAGGCGCGTTCGCTCGAACGGGCGCGGATCGCACGCGAGATGCACGACATCCTCGCGCATCGGATCTCGGCGATGAGCATGTACGCGGGCGCATTGGCCTACCGTTCGGACCTGTCCGGAGAGCAGATCCGCGAGACGGCGCAGACCATCCAGGAGACCTCGCACCTGGCGTTGACCGAGCTGCGGGAGGTGCTCGGGGTTCTGCGGGAGGGGCCCGGCGACGCCGCGCCCGAGGAACCGCAAGGGGTTCCGGACCTGGCCGCGCTGATCGAGGAGGCGCGCCGGCTGGGGATGCGTGTGGACAGCCGATGCGACATCGATGTCGATTCGCTGGGCCCGGCGATCTCACGCACGCTGTATCGGTGTGTGCAGGAGGCCTTGACCAATGCGCGGCGTCATGCGCCGAGCGCGCCGGTGACCATGCACATCCGGGGCGGACCCGAGCACGGTGTGGACCTGCTCGTCGAGAACCCGCTACCGCTGACAGCGCGTTCGACCGGTCCCACACCAGGATTCGGACTCGTCGGCCTGGCCGAGCGGGTCGGGTTGCACGGCGGCAGGCAGTCGGTGACCGTGAGCGAGGACAAACGGTTCCTGTTGCACGTCTGGTTACCGTGGCAGTCATGACCGCCCGCATCATGATCGTCGACGACGACCCCCTCGTCCGTTCCGGACTCCGGCTCCTCCTCGGCGGTGATGCCGGCCTCGACATCGTCGCCGAGGCGGGCAACGGGCAGGAGGCCCTCGACACCCATGCCACGGCGCCCGTGGATCTCGTCCTCATGGATCTGCGGATGCCGGTGCTCGACGGGATCGCGGCCACCGGCCGCTTCAAGGCACTGGCCTCGCCACCCGCGATCATCGTGCTCACGACCTTCGACGCCGACGACTACGTCGTCCGCGCACTCGCGATGGGTGCCGACGGATTCCTGCTCAAGGACACGCCACCCGACGACATCGTCGCGGCCATCCACCAGGTGCTCGACGGTCGACCGGCCCTGAGTCCCTCGGTGACCGCCGCGTTGATCAAGCAGGTCGTCACCAGCGGCGGTCACCGAACCTCGTCCGCGGTCGAACGTGTCGACCGACTCACCGCACGCGAGCGTGATGTGGCCGTCGAGCTCGCCCGTGGGGCGTCGAACGCCGAGATCGCTGAACGGCTCTACATGAGCCTTGCGACGGTCAAGGCGCACATCTCGCACATCTTCACCAAACTCGACGCGGGCAACCGAGTCCAGGTCGCGATCCTGATGCACGACGCCGGGATGGTGTGAGTACTCAGTATCTGCGGCCTGGCGGCCGTCGTGGACTATGAAAGAACACTCGTGAGCGTCTACATCTCTGCTCCCTGATGTGCGAGCGAAGCGAGCCACGAAGACATCCCAGGGGTGCAAGGTGTCAAGCGGCGAGGTTGGCGCGGTGGTTCCAGGCGGTGTGTTCGTTGTAGAGGGTGCGGTGTTTGAGGCAGCCGTGGAGGATGCCGATGAGCCGGTTGGCGAGCGCACGCAAGGCTTGGGGGTGGGACTTCTTCTGATCTCGCAGGCTGTCGTAGTAGACGCGGGCGCCGGGACTGCCGGTCAGCGCGCTTTGCGCCATCGCCATGGCGGCGGCGTTGAGGCGGGTGTTGCGGATATGGCGGGCCAGCACGACGTGCCCTTTGCCTGAGGCGATGGTCCGTGGTGAGGTGCCGGCATAGTTTCTGCGAGACTTGGCGGTGGCATAGCGTTCGGGGTCGTCCCCGAACTCGCCAAGCATCCGGGCGCCGGTGATGTCACCGACTCCGGGCATGGACAGGTAGATCTCGGCGTCGGCGATGCGCTCTAAAAGACTGGGCCATACTGGTTTCCAGTTGATCAATTTGGGTGTTGAGCGTCGTCAGCATGTTCACCGTCACGGTCACGGTCGCCGCATACGCTGCGGTAAGTGCCTCCGGTGCGCTCAGATGACCGCCCCCACGCAGGGCCTGCTGGATCTCGCGGGCACGGGTATCGGTATTGCGTTGGCGGCCAACCTTTTTCAGAGCTGATCGGATCGCCGCGACCGTCAGTGCCGCTCCCTGTCGTGGGGTGGGAGCGCGACGCAACACCGCCAGGCAGTCTTTGTGGGCGAGGTCGCCGCCGAAGGCATCGACCGCGGCCGGATAGTAGGCGCCCAGTTGAGCGCGCAACACGTTCTGTTGTGCTGAGCGCGCCCACACCAGATTCTGATGCGTACGGGCCATCACCGTGATCGCCTTGACCTCGACGGTGTCGGCGGCGACCAATCGATGATTGTGCCGGTCGGTCCGCACCAGATCAGCCAGCGTTTTCGCGTCAGCCTTATCGGATTTGGTGCCCCCGACATGGTGGCGGTCGCGGTACCGCGACACCGACAACGGGTTGATCGCATACACCTGATAGCCCGCGGCGACCAGGGCGGCGACCCACATGCCGTGATCGGTTTCGATCCCCACCACCACCTCAGAGGGGTCGTGGGCGAACCGGGCGAGCAGGTCATGCATCGCCGTCACGCCGGCCGCGTTCTCGGGTAGTCGGCGGGTGGCCAGGGTGGTGCCGTGTTCATCCATCACGCACACGTCGTGATGATCCGACGCCCAGTCGTTGCCCACACAGATCATGTCGGTCGTTCACCTCGTCTTCGGTCGTCTCGATCGATCGTCGGTGTGAACCTTGGGGTGATCACCCTTGACGCGGCCTAATGGATCAGTGCTCACCCCACATGGTTCAGGGGGCACGACATCCCAGAAGCGTTCTAGCGGGTGATCCTTACCCGGCCGGGCCACGGTCTTCGTGTAGAAATCCGACACCGTTTCAGGGTCTCGGAGTGGTCACCGGCCGGGAAGGCTCACACAAACCAGCATCCCCTGCAGGACGCCGATCCACCCCCATTAGGGTCTTCGCAACTCGCCTCGCCAAGCCCTTCGTGGCTCGTCGCTTGCGCTCCTCGCACCTCAGGGACCAGGGGTTATGCGGTTCTTTCGGATTGGCACTGCCGAGTGGTCGAGCCGCCTACCTGCCGGTTGAGCCGCCTACCTGCCGGTTGAGCCGCCTACCCGCCGGTTGAGCCTGTCGAAACCCCCGGGCCCGTCACCAGCGGAAGGTCGAGTGTGGTGCGAAGTCCCGCGGGCCCGTCGACCACCGCGGGGATGGCGTTCACGATCCGGCCGGCCGCGGCGACGATGGCGGCGTGGTTGTGGTCACCCTTGCGGCTCGTCGGCATGATGTCGACGGTGTACGACGGTTCGCCGGTGATCTCGACGCGGTAGCACCCGCCGGGCTGAGCCGGCTGCGCCCAGTCCGGCCGCAGGTCACCTCGAAGCCGCGTCACGTGCTCGATGACGATCACGGGTTCGCCGGCCACCTTGCCGATGATCTCGAAACGCACGGCCGCGCGGGTGCCCGCAGCGATGTGACCGGCCGCGATGTCGAAATCCTCCGGCGCAGGCTCGCTTTCGGAGATCTCCTCGATGTCGTCGACGGTGACGCCGAGACCGGCGGCCAGTTGCCGGATCGTCGTGCCCCATGCCAACCCCAGTACCCCCGGCAGGAACAGCATGGGGGTCTCGTCGAGCGGTTTGCCGAAGCCCATGACGTCGAACATGACGGTCGCCCCGTCATAGGTCGCGTAGTCGGCGATCTCCATGCAGCGCACCTGCTCGATGTGCTGGCAGGTGCCTGCGAAGACGAACGGGATGAGGTCGTTGGCGAAACCGGGATCGACCCCGGTCACGAACAGGCTGGCGCCGCTGCCCGCGGTGGTCTCGTCGATCTTGGCGATCGCCTTCGCGGGCATCACGTCCCAGGGGTACTGGAGCGTGTTCGGGGAGGACCCGACGACGTCGATCCCGGCGGCGAGGATGCGCACCACATCGTCGAAGGCCTCGACGGGACGTGTGTCACCCATGGCGCAGTACACGACACAATCCGGCTTCGTCGCGATCACCTCGTCGAGGTCGCCCACCGCCAGGACTCCGGTGGGTGTCTCCAGCCCGGCGAGCGTCGCGGCGTCGACACCGACTTTTTCAGGGGTGGACACGCAGACGGCCACGAGTTCGAACCGCGGGTCCTCGATCAGCTGGGTGAGGCACAACCGGCCGACGTTGCCGGTTCCGACGAGAGCTACCCGGAAGGACATGGCGTGGAACTCCTTGTGTTCGATCGGCGCCGGTGGGGCGTGGTGTACACCTGTCCGGACGTTTGTCTGTTCAGTAGACCATTTTTCGGTGGAACCTGTTCTATTTTCGCGCTCGTCGCGGTAGCGTTGCCGCCCATGGGACGCGTAGACGACAAGGTTGCAGTGATCACCGGTGGTTCGCGGGGCATGGGCGCCGAGCACGCCCGGGCCCTCGTGGCCGAGGGGGCGAAGGTGGTGATCGGCGACATCCTCGACGATGAGGGCAAGGCGCTGGCCGCCGAACTGGGGGACGCGGCGCGCTACGTCCACCTCGATGTCACCTCGCCCGAGGACTGGCAGACGACGGTGTCCACCGCGGTAGACGAGTTCGGCAAGGTCAACGTCCTGGTGAACAATGCCGGCATCGTGAACGGTTCGACGATCCAGAAGTTCCGGCTGGACAAGTGGAAGCAGATCCTGGACGTGAACCTGACGGGCACGTTCCTCGGAATCCAGGCGGTCGCGGACCTGATGATCGACGCCGGCGGTGGCTCGATCATCAACGTCTCGTCGGTGGAGGGCCTGCGCGGAAGTCCCTGGGCGCACGGCTATGTCGCGAGCAAGTGGGGCGTGCGTGGTCTGGCGAAATCGGTTGCGCTCGAACTGGCTCCGCACAACGTGCGGGTGAACTCCATCCACCCGGGTCTCATCCGGACGCCGATGACCGAGGGGATCCCCGACGACATGGTGACCGTGCCGATGGGTCGGGCCGCGGAGTCACGCGAGGTGTCGACCTTCGTGGTGTTCCTGGCCAGCGACGAGTCCTCGTACGCGACCGGTGCCGAGTTCGTGATGGACGGCGGCCTCAGCGCCGACGTGCCACACAAGTGAACGCCCACACCAGGACGACCATCCCGATCAGTTCGACGAGTGTCTGCGTGATCACCGTCGCCGCGGCCAGTTCCGCCCCGACCGGCAGCGCCAGCGCGAGTGGCAGGACGACGAGCGAGTTGCGGGTGGCTCCGGAGAAGACGACCGCCGTCGACGGCTCCGGGGCCAGGCGGAACATGTGTGCCACCGCGACACCGGCCGCCACCATGATCGCGAGGAACGCGGCGTAGACCGGGATCACCCCGACGATGTCGGCAAAACGCGAACCGACGAGAGGTACCTGGGAACTCACGGCGACGAAGAGTACGGCCACCATGAGCGGGACCATCGTCATCGTGGCGCCGACCAAGGCTCGACGACCCGCCTCGGATCGTTCCGCCCACGCCTGGGTGAGCCACGCCAGTGCCAGCGGGCAGAGGATGAGGACAGCGAACGCCCAGAGGAACGGCTCCGGCTCGATCACCGACCGTCCGTCACCGAGCAGCAGCACCAGATACAGCGGTGTCAGCAGCATCTGGGCGAGGAGCAGCAGCGGCGTCGCGGCAAGGAGTCGTCGGGCGTCCCCGCCGCCGAGCCCGGCGAACACGACGACGTAGTCGACGCACGGACACAGCAGCACCAGTAGCGCGCCGAGACGGATCGCGTCGTCGGCGGGCAGCGCTGAGGACAACACGGCCACCACAAGAGGCGCCACGACGAAGTTCAGGAACAGCACCGCGACCAGGAACCGTCGGTCACGCAGCGATTCCAGGAGATCGGACCGGCGGATCTGCAGAAAGGTGACATAGAGCAGCGCGGCGAGCAGCGGCGTGATCGCCGACTCGAGGCCCTCGGCGGGACCGGGTGCGGCCAGTCCCGCACACAGTCCGGCGAGTATCGCGCCGAGGTAGAGGGCGACCTGGTGACGTTCGAGGCGGTCGACGACGGTCGCGGGTCTTGGCACCGAATCATTCTGCGACACCGCGGCCGCGTTCACCGACACCGCCATGGCGCGGTACGGCAGACTCGACCGGGTGATCACCCCGTCCCGTCGCACCGACGTCGCGCTACTGGTCGTGGTGATCGTGTTCCTCGTCGCGGTGAACATCGGTGCGCATCTCGCGGACGGCCCGCTGTCGGTGGCGATCGTCCCGGTTGCCGCCGTCGTGGCCGTGGGCATCGCCCGCCTCGCCGGCCTCGGCTGGCGGGACCTCGGCCTGAGCCGTGCGGAACTGCGCGCCGGCATCCCGGTCGCCGTGGCCGCGGTCCTCGTGGTCGCGGCGGTGGTCTCGACAGCGGTCGCGATCCCGGCGACGCGTGAGTTCTTCCTGTCCGACCGCTACGACGACACCTCCGAGGCCCTCCTGGCGGCGTTCGTGATCATCCCGCTGCAGACCGTTCTCCCGGAGGAGGTCTTGTTCCGCGGTGTGCTGCAAGGGGTTCTGGGCCGGTTGTTCGCCCCGTTGACGACGCTGGTCGTCGGTGCGATCGCCTTCGGTTTGTGGCACATCCTGTCCTCGACCGGTCTCACCGCGGGCAACGAAGGCCTGAGCGGCGTACTGGGTGCCGGGACGGTTGCACAGATCGCCGGCATCGCAGGCGCGGTCGTGGCAACCGGGGCCGCGGGTTTCGTGCTCGGGTGGTTACGGCAACGCACCACGAGCCTCCTCGCACCGATCGCCTTGCACTGGGCACTGAACGCCACCGGGGCGATCGGTGCCGCGGTGGCCTGGCAGGTGTCGTAGATCGAACACCGCTGGTATGCGCGCAGCAGCACCACGAACCATGCTCCCTAAGAGCCTGCTGAATTAGGGTCCAGCCTGGGTTGAGGTTCCTGCTGCGGGGATGTGTCGGTTCCGGGGTGTGGTCGTGGTGATCGATCTAGGTGGGGCGGCGGTGCCGCGGTTCAGGCGGTGGCCAGTGTCCAGGTGCCGTTGGTGGTAGTCAGTCCGAGGGTGATCAGGCGGCGTAGGTTGATCGCGGCGGCGCGGTGGTGCAGCCAGTTGTTGTTGCGTTCGATTCCACGGTAGGGCACCCGCCGGTTACCGCGGGTGAGCCAGGCAATCGTCCGTTCGACCATGGGTCGATGCTGGCGGTAGGTGTCGGCAATAGTGTTGTCAGAGAAGTGTTGTCGGTGTTCGCGCTGGAGTTGGTGGTGTTCGCCGAAACTGATTTTGCGTCCACGAACCGCGGTGGTGCACCGTGCCCGAAGTGGGCAGTCGTGGCAGGCCGCACCGTAGGTGACGTGGCCTTTCGCGCTGACCGGTCGGGTCAGGTTGTTGGGGCAGGTCAATGTGTTCGAGTCGGCGTCGAAGGTGAAATCGTCGACGACGAAACCACCAGCAACCGCCGGCATGTGTGGCTTGGGTTTGATCACCGCGTTCCATCGTGTCCGCGCCAGCGTGGCCAGCATGTCACCGGAGGCATACGCTGAATCACCCAGCACCTCACGATCGTCGGCGTCGTCGGCGACGGTCGGATCGCTCAGCAACAACCGTGCCCCGACTGCTCCGTCGGAAGTGTCCGGACCAGCGGCTTTGGTCATCTCGATCGCGGTGACCAACCCGGTCTCCGGTTCATTGACGATGTGGCCCTTGAACCCGTCCTGCTGGCGTGCCCGGGTTTTGTGGGCGTGCCGGGTGTCGGTATCGACGGTGGAGATCACCCGGTCCGGGGCGGTCCGGGGCGCGATGCGCCAGCGTCCGTCGGTGCCATCAGAACCTGGTGCCGGTTCCACATCCTGGCCGGTCACCAATGCCAGCAATGCCACCGCCTGCGCCTGGGCCTCGTTACTCGGTTCCTTGTCGATGGCCTCGAGGTCCAGACCGTCGAGCACGGCCAACCCATCTTCGACAAGGGCGCTGATCAGGTCCTGTTGAGCACACTCATCATCCCAGGCGATCCGCGGCTTGCCGGGCCGGTCATAGCCGCCGCCGGTCAACGCGGCCAGACGAGTCGCGTGCTGCTCGACCACCACCGCACCACCGTCGACCTCTCGGGCGACCCGCCGGATCGCCGCGATCACCTGGGTGATGGCGTCCTGGCGGGCCACCGCGTCATCGAAGATCGTCGAATCCAGCGCTCGACGACTCTTACCCGCGAGCACCCCGGTGGTGGTGATGACCTCGCGTACCACCTCGAAAATGCGGTGCGGCCGGTCGCTGGCTGCCAGTCGCCGACGCCAGTACGTCAGAGTCGACGGATGAAAACCTTTGTTACCCAACACGAATCCACACGCCGCTTTCCACCGCAGATCGAAAGTGACCGCATCAGCGGCTTCGCGATCGGACAAACCCTGCAGCGTTTGCAGCACGATCACCGACGCCATCGTGGCCGGCGGGATCGACGGACGGCCCCGGCCGCTGGGAAACAGGTCCGCGAACATCTCCGCAGGAAACAACTGCTCGCGATGAGCAGCCAAAAACGCGAACACACTGCCCTCGGCCAGCAAATGCCCGACGACCGAGTTCACATCCAGAAACTCACCCTGACGATCCGGCTCACCCTGCATACCCACCAGGATCCCAGCCCACCAGGCAAACCCGCTCACCCCACACCGAAACGACACCGACTATTTCAGCAGTCTCCTAATCCGAAAGAAGCTCATAACCCCTGCTCCCTGAGGTGTGAGGAGCGCAAGCGACGAGCCTCGAAGGGCCTGGTGAGACGTGTTGCTACACCCTTCGTGGCTCGCTTCGCTCGCACCTAAGGGAGCAGGGTTCCTTCCTGCTCCTCGAGATCACGCGGTCCCGAAGATGCGATCGCCGGCGTCACCGAGTCCGGGGCGGATGAAGCCGTTGTCGTCGAGTTCGCGGTCGACCGCCGCGGTGAAAATCGGCACGTCGGGGTGTGAGCGATGCAGGACCTCGATGCCCTCCGGGCAGGCGAGCAGGCAGACGAACTTGATGGACTTCGGACCGTACTCCTTGATCCGGTCGATCGCGGCGACCGCCGAATGCCCGGTCGCCAGAAGCGGATCTACGATCACGACATCACGCTCGGACAGCTCCGACGGCATCTTGAAGTAGTACTCGACGACGACCATGGTCTTCGGGTCGCGGTAGAGGCCGATGTGTCCGACGCGCGCGCCGGGAACCACGGTCAGCATGCCGTCGGCGATACCGGCGCCGGCCCGCAGGACCGCGGCGAACACCAGCTTCTTGCCGTCGATGACCCGGGCGGTGGTGGTCTCGAGCGGTGTGTCGATGGTGATCTCGTGCATCGGGATGTCACGCAGGACGTCGTACGCCATCAGGATCGAGATCTCGTCGAGCAGACGGCGGAAGTCGTTGGTCGACGTCTCCTTGCGACGCATCAGGGTCAGTTTGTGTTGGACCAGCGGATGGTCGATGACGGCGACGCTGCCCATGAGTTCCTCTCGGTCGGTGGTCGGCTCAGAAAACGGTGCCGGTACTGCGTATCGTCAACGGCGGCAACCCATCGCGAAGTCGGCTCGCGAGCACGCGGCCGGCCGCCCACGTGCCACCCTCGAGCACGCAGGCCAAGGGCATCGAGGCCGCATCGGCGTCGAGGCGATCGCGTACGAGGTCGGCGATCTCGTCGAGAAGGGCGACGGTGAGCGCCCGCCATTCGACGACGAGCTCGTCGCCGACCTCCCACTCCCGGTCCGCCCAGGTCTCGTCACGCAGCGCGAGCACACCCGAGTCGAGGAGAAGGCCACCGTTGCGGTATTCGGGGAGGCCGGTCAGCTCGTCGAGTCCGGTCACCTGGACACCGGCCCAGCGAAACGGTTCGAGAAGCGAATAGGTCAGCCACTGGGACAGTTTGTGGAACGGCACCCAGCCGGCCGTGAGGCCCGGGCCGACGACGGCGTCGTGATGCCAGCAGTCGCCCAGTGGGTTAGTGTCGATCGTGTTGTCCGACGGCCAGATAGGGCCAAGATACTCAAGGACCCCGCTCAGGATGTCGACCGCGGGCACCTCCGCACGACCACCGCGGGTGAGGTGATCGAACAAGCCGCCCGGCCGGGCGTCCGGACCGAAGATCTCGGGGCGGCTCGACAACACCTCGCCCAGGCGGCGCAGGAGATCGACCCGCCCGGGCAGGCCCGTGAGCGGGTTGTCGGGACCCACCTGGAAGGCCGCGCCGAGAGTGTCCGCCGTGACGCGGCCCAGACCGGTGGCGTCGACCCGCAGGGGATCGGCCGGGTCGCTCGAGAACACCCCCTCGCAGAACGCCACCCAGCTCGCGACGCCGAGCCCCTCGGAACGGGTGAGAACCAGGTCGCTCGACCGTTCCCGAAACGACCACTCGGGTCCCGCGCCGGCATCGAGGAGGACGCTGACCAGCACGACGTCGATGAGCGCGCGGGTTCGCTCCGCCGAGCCGGCCGGGGGCAAGGCGGCGTCGAGAGCGCCGAGGCGGTCGATACCGCCTGCCTCGAAATGTCGCCACCTGCTGTGAAAAGGGATGTCTCCGTCGGGATATCGCAACCGAGTCGTTTCCACGACGATGTCAGCTGCCGCGTCCCGCGCATCGTCGTGGACGATGAACCACGACGATTCGCCGGCCCGCGCTCGTTCGAGGAGTTGTCGCGACCGGCTCCGGACGGTGGCGGTGGAGCGCAGCAGCCGGGCGGCCTGTGAGGCGGAGAGTTCCACCTCTGGTGCTCCGGTCATCACAACCCCCGGCCCTTGACCTGACGCAGCTGTTCGGCATCGGGCACGGGTCCGGGCGTGAAGTAACCGGCAGCCATTTTCGCGTCGATCTCGACGCGGGCGTCGGCGGGGATCAGTTCGTCGGGGATGTTGACCCGTTCGCCGACCTCGATACCCGAGCCGGTGATGGCGTCGTACTTCATGTTCGACATCGACACCAGGTGATGGATCCTGGTGATCCCGAACCAGTGCAGGACGTCGGGCATGAGCTCCTGGAACCGCATGTCCTGCACGCCCGCAACGCATTCGGTGCGGGCGAAGTACTGGTCCGCGGTGTCACCGCCGAGTTGGCGTTTACGGGCGTTGTACACCAGGAACTTGGTGACCTCGCCGAGGGCGCGTCCCTCTTTGCGGGAGTAGGCGACCAAGCCGACGCCGCCGCGCTGGGTGCCGCGGACGCACTCCTCGATTGCATGCGTCAGATATGGGCGGCACGTACAGATGTCGGAGCCGAACACGTCGGAGCCGTTGCACTCGTCGTGCACCCGTGCGGTGAGTTCCACCGAGGGGTCGGCGAGGTCGCGGGCGTTGCCGAAGATGTAGACCGTCTGCCCGCCGATCGGCGGGAGGAACACCTCGAGATCCGACCGCGTGACGAGTTCGGGATACATGCCGCCGGTCTCCTCGAACAACACCCGGCGCAGCTCGGCCTCGGAGCAGCCGAACCGCTCGGCGACGCCGGGAAGATGCCACACCGGTTCCACGGCCGCCTTGGTGACCAGAGCCGCGCCACTGGGCAGCAGAACCTCACCGTCGGGGACCAGACGGCCCTTCTCGATCGCCTCGGCGATCTCGGGAAGGATGACGTGCGCCTTGGTCACCGCGATGGTCGGCCGGATGTCGTAACCGCGAGCGATCTCGTCGGGGAAACTCTCGGCGACTGTCGCACCCCAAGGATCCAGCGAGACGATCGCGCGCGGATCGCCCCACTGTGGATACGGTCCGATGTGGTCGGTGGGCGAGGTGTTGGTGAGATCGGCTCGGTGCTCTCGTGCAAGGGCGCCGGCGGCGACGGCCAGTGCGCGATAGACGCTGTAGGAGCCGCTGTGGGTACCGATGACATTGCGATGCGCACGTGTGCCCGTCGTCCCGATGACGGGACCGCGTTCCGCCGCGGTGGCCGCCCCCCAGTGGATGGGCGGAGCGTCGACCCCGCCGCTGTGTGAGGTCAGTCGGATATGGCCCACGGACCTGTGTTCGCCGGACATCGTCGTCGTCCTCACCTTCGTCTCGAGGCGGTCACCCGCCACGGAGGGAAAGCGCCAGCATAGTTCCGGAAGTCCCTGTGCGCCGGGTGATGCGAAACGCCACGGCGGCGGCACCCCACGAAGGGTGCCGCCGCCGCATCTGATCGGTTCGACGATGAACCGATTTGCTCAGAGTTCGAACCGGTCCAGGTTCATCACCTTGTCCCAGGCCGCGACGAAGTCGTTCACGAACTTCTCCGCTGCGTCGTCGGCTGCGTAGACCTCGGCCAGGGCGCGCAACTGTGAGTTCGACGTGAACGCCAGATCGGCGCGAGTGCCGGTCCAGGTCTGCTCGCCGGTGGCGCGATCGCGCCCGACGTACAGGTTCTCGTCTTCCGACGCCGACCAGGCTGTCGACATGTCCAGCAGATTCACGAAGAAGTCGTTCGTGAGGACGCCGGGACGGTCGGTCAGGACGCCGGCCGCCGAGCCGCCGTAGTTGTTGCCCAGCACCCGGAGGCCACCCACCAGCACCGTCATCTCGGGGGCGCTGAGGGTCAGCAGCGATGCCTTGTCGACGAGGGTGAACTCGGCCGGAAGGCCACTGGTCTTGCCGACGTAGTTGCGGAACCCGTCGGCGGTGGGCTCGAGATGTGCCATCGAATCGGCGTCCGTCTCGTCCTGGGTGGCGTCGGTACGTCCAGGGGTGAACGGTACCGTGATCTCGACTCCGGCATCCCGCGCCGCCTTCTCGACTGCTGCCGTGCCGCCGAGGACCACGAGGTCGGCGAAGGAGACCTTCGCGCCGGCCTCGCCGGTGAACGCACCCTGGATGCCTTCGAGGGTGCGGATCACGGTGGCCAACTCGTCGGGCTCGTTGACCTCCCAGGATGCCTGCGGCTGCAGGCGGATCCGGCCGCCGTTGGCGCCGCCGCGCTTGTCGCTGCCACGGAAGCTCGACGCCGCCGCCCACGCGGTCTTCACGAGTTGCGCCACAGTCAGTCCCGAGTCGAGGAGCGTCGCCTTCAAGGCTGCCACGTCGGCATCGGTGACAAGTGGGCCCTCGTGCGCCGGGACATTGTCCTGCCACAGGTACGTCTCGGTCGGAACAAGCGGACCCCGATACCGGACGGCGGGTCCCATGTCGCGGTGCAGGAGCTTGAACCAGGCCTTGGCGAACTCGTGCGCCAGTTCCTCGGGGTGATCGAGCCACCGCCGGGTGATCTTCTCGAAACCGGGGTCGTAGCGCATCGCGAGGTCGGTGGTCAGCATCGACGGGTGGGTCTTCTCGTCGCCGAATGCCGTGGGGACGGTACCGGTCCCGGCGCCGTCCTTCGGACGCCACTGGTTGGCTCCGGCCGGACTCTTGTAGAGCTCCCACTCGTAGCCGTAGAGAGTCTCGAGGAAAGCGTTGTCCCAGCGGGTCGGGGTCGGATTCCAGATCACCTCGAGGCCGCTGGTGATCGTGTCCGCGCCCTTGCCGGAGCCGTGCGAGCTGGTCCAGCCGAGACCGGCGTCCTCGACGGCGGCGGCCTCGGGTTCGGGACCCACCAGGCCGGCGTCACCGGCGCCGTGGGTCTTGCCGAAGGTGTGGCCCCCGACGATCAGAGCCGCGGTCTCGACGTCGTTCATCGCCATCCGCGCGAACGTCTCGCGGATGTCGACCGCGGACGCGAGGATGTCCGGATTGCCGTTCGGTCCCTCCGGATTCACATAGATGAGCCCCATTTGCACTGCCGCAAGCGGTGTCTCGAGTTCGCGGTCGCCCGAGTACCGCTGATCCGCCAGCCACTCGAGTTCGGGGCCCCAGTACACCTCGTCGGGCTCCCACTCGTCCACGCGCCCGAAGGCGAAGCCGGCGGTGGTGAACCCCATCGACTCCAGGGCGACGTTCCCGGCGAAGACCAGGAGGTCGGCCCAGGACAGTGCCGTACCGTACTTCTTCTTGATCGGCCACAGGAGGCGGCGCGCCTTGTCCAGGTTCGCGTTGTCCGGCCAGCTGTTGAGCGGGGCGAATCGCTGCATCCCGGCTCCGGCACCACCGCGTCCGTCCTGTACCCGGTAGGTACCCGCGGCATGCCAGGACATACGGACGAACAGGCCTCCGTAATGGCCGAAGTCGGCGGGCCACCAGTCCTGCGAATCGGTCATCAGGGCGGTCAGGTCGGCGCGTAACGCCTCGACGTCGAGATCCTCGAGCGCCGAGTCGTAGTCGAAGTCGGCTTCCATCGGATTCGCGACGTCCGGATTGTGCTGAAGCACCTTGAGATTCAGCTGGTTCGGCCACCAGTCGCGGTTGCCGCCGCCCTGGGTGGGCGGCGTGAGCCGACCGTGCGCGACCGGGCAACCGCCCGCGGCGGGCTCGGTGTTCGCCTCGGCGATGGGGGGATGTTCCTTCGCGTCGCGGACGGGCTCGTGGTCTTGCTGCGCCATGCGGGGTTTCCTTTCGGGCACGGTGAGAACTGCGATCGCCGGGTCGGTGATCGCAGGGGAGGGAGGCGTCGTGGTCGGGGGGTCTATCGGTCGGGGCCGGCGCCCGGAGCGGGTCGGTTGGGTTCGGGGATGCAGTCGGGGCAATGACCCCAATAGATGACCTCGGCTTCGTCGATGACGAAACCCCGGTCGTCGGACGGGGTCAGGCACGGGGCCTCGCCGACTGCGCAGTCGACGTCCCCGATGGATCCGCATGTACGGCATATCACGTGGTGATGGTTGTCCCCGACGCGTGACTCATATCGAGACACGTGGCCGGACGGCTGGATGCGTCGCACCAGACCGGCCGAAGTCAGTACGCCCAGAACGTCGTACACCGTTTGTTGCGAGACCGCCGGCAGCCGTTCGCGAGCGGTTCGGAGGACCTCGTCGGTATCCGCATGAGGATGTGCTCGGACGGCTTGCATGACCGCGATGCGCGGACGGGTCACCCGCAGTCCGGCGGCGCGCAGGTGCCGGGCGCAGTCCTCGTCGGTGAGCATGGTGACCATCGTGCAGTCTTATCTGGAATGATTCAAGTTAAGAAGGCGAAGTGAGGTGGCCGTCACGGGCGCCGTCGTAGTATCTGCTCATGCGGACAGCGACGCCGACCACCGCTCGGGCAGCCCCATGACCCCGTACGACGAGATCGTCGACGAGCTGTACGGTCTGGCGCCGGCGGCGTTCGTGACACGCCGGAACGAACTCGCTCGGGAGATCAAGGCGGACGGCGACCGTGACCTGGCGGGGCGGATCGCGAAGTTGCGTCGGCCCACGCAAGCTGCATGGGCCATCAACCAATGGGTTCGCGCGCACCCCGACGACAGTGCCCTCATCGCTGGGTTGGCGTCGGATTTGACTGCGGCCCAGCGCCGCTCGGCGGTCGACAAGATGAAGACGTTGTCGCGACGCCGTCAGGATCTGATCAACGAGTCGGTGACCGCGGTCGCCGCCACGGCCGCAGATCTGCGAGTGCCGCTGGCAGACAGTGCCATTCGCGAGGTCACGCAGACACTGCGAGCCGCGGTGGCCGACCCGGAAGTGCTCGAGCAGGTGTTGCGGGGAAACCTCATCGCATCCGCCGAATACAGCGGCTTCGGGCCCGCCGGCGTGTTCGTCGTCCCGGAGCCTTTGCAGGAACCAGACGCGGACGAGTCCGAGGCCAGCGGCGCGGACACAGACGGTGCCGACAGACAGGGTGCCGAGAGGGATGTCGCCGACGACTCGGACGACGCGGGATCTGACGAAGCGGACCGTCGTCGACGAGACCTCGAAGCCCGACTGGCCGAGGCAGAGACGGGGGAACGAACGGCCCGATCCGACCTCGACGCCGCCTCCCGAACTGTGGACGGGGCTTCGTCGGAGCTCGACGAGATCGTCGGGCGGGCTCAGGAGTTACGGGCCGAGCTGGCTCGTTGCGAAGAATCGCTGCGGTTCGCGCGGCAACGACTCTCGACTGCGGAACAGGGCCGGGCCGAGGCGCGGATCGCGCTCCGTGAAGCCGTCGCGGCCACCAATGAGATCCGCTCGGCGCTCGCCGAGCTGTGAGCCGACGAAGGGGTCGAACCCGAAGTCTCCACCATGGTTGCCCGTCGCCCACGGTCAGCGTGTCAAGTGAAAACGCAGCAGCTCGGTGGTGCCGTTCAGCGCGCGGCCCCAATAGCCGCCCCGGCCGTCGGCTCGGAGCTCGTCACGCACGAATCCCACGGCGGTTCCGGAGTAGTCGACGACGATGACCGGTGCACCGTCCTGCACGGAACGCCCGGGGTACACCGTGCCGGGGAAGGCCCACCCGATCGCGGTGTTGTTGACGACCCGCGAACCCGTGAAGTTCTTGCCGAACCACACCGTGTCGGCGATCGGGGCGCTGGTGACGTCGCCGCGGTAATACCCGGACGGCATCGGCGGTGCAGCCTGGGCGGTCCCGGGTGCGGCCAGTGTCACGGCGCCCACGAGGGCGACCGCGGCGACCGCGACGGCACCCCGGCGGAGGTGGGCGGTGGGTGAGGTGTCCATCTACCCATTGAACGCCTCCGCCGGCTCGCCGGCTCATGGTTCGTCGGCGCCGTCCTCGCGTCGCCGAGGATCGGTGGCCGACGAGGATCAGTGGCCGACGAGGATCAGTGGCCGACGAGGATCAGTGGCCTACGAGGCGGAGTGAGTCGTCGCGGCGGAGCACGAAGAAGTACGGCTTCGGCGACCCCTTCAGGTCCATGGCGCCCAGGACGGCATCATCGGAGATCCGGTGGAAGACGTCGTTGATCGGCAGCTGGTCGTACGACATGGTCGCGGTGTCCGTGCCGCGGTACCGAGTGGTGCGCAGCCGGGCCCGTGCTCGTCGGGTCTGACTGAGAAGGCGGGTCGCGGCGATCGGCGTCCCCAACGACAACGACTTGACCCCGGGTGCCTTCTCGGCGATCCCCAGTCCGCCGAAAGCGATCGCCGGGTTCATGGCCCACAGTGCCGAACCGTCGCGGGTCGGGAAGAGCAGGGGGTGGACGGTCTCGGCGTCGACGAATTGCTTGCCCCACCAGCCGCTGGCCGCGAGGAAGCCGTCCAACGGGTGGTCGGTGGGCAGCTCGGCGCCACGCCAGGTGCCGATCATGAAGTCCGGTTCGACCGCGGGGGCGGAGTCGAACAGGTCGAGGGCCTCAGCGGTCGTCGTCGGCGTGGTGGTCAGGATCTCGCGCACATGCATGTCGACGATCGTACGTGTAAAGACACAGGATCTGAAGAATGTCGCAACGCATCGCGGAGCCATGCCCCGGGGTGTGCGGCCCGTCCGGAATAGCCTGTACGTACGCCGGGTTGCCGCAGGCATGAACCAACCCGCGTATGACCCTCGTGATCTTCTCGCCGAAGGCGGAGTCGGTGTCCTCGCCACGATCAAGTCCTCGGGGTTACCACAGCTGTCCCCGGTGACCCCCTTTTACGACCGCGACGCCGGGACCATCTACGTATCGATGACCGAGGGACGGGCCAAGACCGCCAACCTCCGACGCGATCCGCGCGCCGCGTTGGAGATCACCGGGCCCGATCGCTACACGTGGGCGACCGCCGAGGGCACTGTGACGTTGATCGGCCCGGGCACCGAACCGGACGGGCCCGAGGTCGAGGCGCTCGTCGACTACTACCGCAAGGCGGCAGGCGAGCACCCGGACTGGGACGAATACCGCAGGGTCATGGTCGCCGATCGCCGCGTCCTGATGGTCATGTCCGTGGACCGGGTGTACGGCGAACGTCTGCGCTGATTTTCACGATCGAGGACCCGGGTTGTCCTCGTCGTGTCGCACAGTGGACTCATGACAACCGACTTTCAACTGACCTTCGACTGTGGTGACCCGGCTGCGCTGTCCGAATTCTGGGCCGAGGTGCTCGGTTACCGACTCCAGGACCCGCCTACTGGATTCGACAGCTGGGACGCGGCGCTCGACGCATTCGGGGTGCCTCCGGAACGCCGGAACGACGCCTCGGCCGTGATCGACCCGGAGGAGCGCAGGCCACGGTTGTTCTTCCAACGCGTACCCGAGGGCAAGGCCGCGAAGAACCGGGTGCACCTCGACGTCCGTGCTGCCCCTGGTCTGAGTGGCGACGACCGGATGCGCGCACTCGAGGCCGAAGCCGACCGGCTCGTCGGACTCGGTGCGACCCGGGTCGAACGACACGACCCCGCACCTCCGCTCGATGAGGGACACATCGTGATGCACGACCCCGAGGGCAACGAGTTCTGTCTGGACTAGGGATTTCGTAGCGACAATGCGCGCTATGTGCGCCCTGTTGCTACGAATTCCGGTGTCAGACAGATGTTTCCGGCTCTACCCAGCGCCCCGTCCAGGTCGGGCTGCTCGAAAGTGACCTCGGCGAAGCGATCCCGAACCGAGAGCGTCGCGATGGTGTTGCCGAACAGCGGGCCCAGGGTGTTTCGCCAGGCGACTGGCAGTTCGGGCGAGCCCCCACGACGTGCCCAACGCCGGACGACCGCGGCGAGCCGCTTCGACCACCCCAGCCGGAACACCACCTTGATGTACGGCGGGATCGCGTTGTGCACCGGCGAACACACGAGCTGGTGGACGTCGGCGCTCGTCGTGTCCGGGAAAACCGCACGCGCGGCATAGCTGTGGTGGACATCGCCGGACAGCACGCTGACGGTCGCAGGCCCGGGGTCGCGCGCCGCAACCTGCCGGATCATCTCGCTGAGCCGGACGAAGGAATCGAAGAAGGCCGGCCAGTGCTCGAGGTCGGCACCCTGCCGGATCTTCTCGGCCAGCTGTCCACGACGGCCCGGCCGCCGGGCACCGATTTCGTTCACGGTTTCCGCGTCACCGATGACCGGCGGGAGCAACCACGGCAGTGATGAGCCGAGGACCAGGTGGTCGAGTCGCTCGATGTCGTCGTCGACCTGGCTCTCTACCCAATCGAATTCGTTGTCACTCACCATCTTTCGCGTTCCGTCGGACAGGATGCGACCGTTGCGGGAGTCGATCATGACCAGCCTGGTGTTGCCCAGGTTCCACCGGAAACTGAACCGGACACCCTTGGTTCCGTCGGTTTCCCGGTCGGCACGATCCGCGACCTCGACCAGGTGGGGCCAGCAGTCACCGTCGATGTCGCGGACGCGGCGGTAGTCCTCGGACTCGGCGAGTTCGGCGGGGGAGAGGTTGCCGAGGTGCTGATACACCCAGTACGACGCGAGGCCGGCGCGGATCCGGTCCTGCCACCACGGCTTCTCACTCATCTGCCGACGCCAGGTGTCCGAGGTGTTCCAGTCATCACGGATGTCGTGATCGTCGAAGATCATGGCCGTCGGCACCGTAGAGAGGATCCATCGGATCTCGGGGTCTCCCCAGGTGTGCCGATACAGTCCCTCGTACTCCTCGAAGTCGACGACCTCGTCGGACGGTCCGGCGGTCGAGGCCCGGCTCGACTCCAGCGACTCCTTCACCTGCGGGGTCAGCTCGTCCGCGTACACCTGGTCGCCGAGCAGAATGAGGGTGTCCGGCCACTCCTCCACCGGGAGGTGGCGCATTCGGACCGCGTAGCAGTCCAATGCGTCGAGTCCGAGCTTCTCGTCGAGCTTGGGGTCCTCGGCCCGCGGATACCGGCAGGACCCGAAGACGAACCGGTGCCGGTCCGCGGTGTCCGGTCCCCGGGTCCGGATCACGCTGGGCGGGAACTCGGTGTCCGGGAGGGGCCACTCGAGGGCGCCGTTGACGCGGACCTGATACTCGGAGACCGTGTCGGGCACCAGGCCGCTGACCTCGACCAGCGCGTAGTGGTGACCGGACACCTCGAACGTCCGGGTCGCACAGCCGAGGACTTCGACCTCGCCGGGTTCGTCGGTCTGCACCCAGATCAGCGCGGAGGTTTCGTCGACGTGCCGGAGGATCGGACCCAGAACCAAAGCCATTCGATCAGAGTAGGCCGTGGCGCAGCGTCGCGCGGCCACGTCGATCGTGAGCGATGAGTTCGCCGGGTCGTGCCGGTCTGCACTCCTGTCGCCCTCACCATAGCGGTGACGTCTCGCGCCGGGACACCGGTGCACCGGAGTATCGATGGAGGAGCAACCAATGGTGATCGTTGCCGGCAGTCTGCGAGTGGACCCGGACCAGCGCGCGGCGTACATCGCCGGCTGCGACGAGGTGGTCGGTGCCGCCCGTCGGGCACCGGGGTGTCTCGATTTCGCGATCTCCGCGGACTCGATGGACCCCGGCCGGATCAACATCTTCGAGCGCTGGGACTCGCAGTCGGCGGTCGAGGCTTTCCGTGGCGACGGGGTCGGCGAGGACCAGTCACGGGCGATCCGGTCGGCGTTCGTTGCCGAGTACGACGTCGCCGACGTGCGGATACTGGCGGGCCCTCCGGATTGATGAGCACACAACCCGCGGCGACATCGAGCGTCGTAGGCTGTGTGCGCACTTCCAGAGGGGATCATGACCGGAATGTCCGACATCCAACAGACTCTCGCCGACGTCCTCGGCGAGCTCCGCAGTCTCGACGACCCGCGGATCCGAGCGGTCAACGAGAAACACGGCGACGACCACGGGGTCAATCTCACGAAGCTCAGGGCGATCGCGAAACGACTGCGAACGCAGCCCGAACTTTCCGCAGAGCTGTGGGCGACGGGCGACACCGCGCCGCGTCTGCTCGCACTGTTGATCTGTCGCCCGCGGGCGTTCGACCCCGCGCAGCTCGACACGATGATCCGCGAGGTCGACCGGCCGAAGGTCCACGATTGGCTCGTCAACTACGTCGTCAAGAAGAGTCCGCATGCCGAGGAGTTGCGGAGGTCGTGGATGGCCGACGCCGAGCCCGGTGTCGCCGCGGCGGGATGGGCCCTGACCGCTGATCGAGTGGTCAAGAAGCCCGGTGACCTCGACACGGCCGGGTTGCTCGACACCATCGAGTCCGACATGGGGAACGCACCGCCACGCCTGCAGTGGGCGATGAACACATGCCTGGCGACCATCGGCATCGAGAATCCCGACTTCCGTTCCCGTGCAATCGACATCGGTCAGCGGTTGCGAGTGCTGGAGGATTACCCGACCTCCCCGGGCTGTACTTCGCCGTATGCGCCGGTCTGGATCGCCGAGATGGTACGGCGCAGATCGCCGTGACCTGAGCGGCTGCTCGTTGCCCCGTCGCTCAGGCCTCGGATCTCACGGGCCAGGACTGTCTCGCCGCTGCGTCCGAGGGTCACCGCCTCGGTGAGTGCGTCCATCGTTGGGTCCGTGCCGACGTCGGTCAAATCAATCAGATCCTCTGCTCAGTCATTGTGGCGGCTGTGGGAAACCGGCATGACGACCAAGGTGAGGTCGCCGCCGTCTGCGGACCGAATCGTCATCGGGAGGTCCCGATTGCGGACGTCGATCATCATCTCGGCCCCAATCGACACATGGACCGCGGGGTAGAGCGTCGAGACCTCGAACCACAGTGCGATCGGGGGGCCGCAGGTCTCGGCTGGCACGACGGCGAGTTGTGCCGACGAGGCGTCGCTCAGTGTGAGCGCCGCCGACGTGAAGTCCAGGTGCACCCGGTCGGTTGCACAGCGCTCCAACGATTGCAACACAGCGGTTTTCGCGACACTCGCGCGCATGGTCACCGTGGGCAGGGCTTCGATCATCACCTGGTGCGCGGGAAACGGCCCGTCGAGTAGGCGGCACCATAGATCGTCCCGACCGTCGAGCCGGAATCGAACTGCGCCGGCCACGGCGTCGATGACGACGACGCCGCCCCGTGCCAGGTCGGACAGACCATCACGGAGGTCGGCCGCACACAGCGTTCCCGACCACCGGGTGCCGCACGGCTCGACGGTCGGTAGCGACCGGGAAGAGAGCCGGTAGCGGTCTGTCGAGGTCAGGGTCACGGCCCCGTCTTCCAGCCGGAGTTCGACAGCGTCCAGGACGGGATGGGCCGCGTCACGGGCGGCCGCGGTGAGCACCTGGCCGAGCGCGGCTGCCAGGATCGGACCACGCACAGTGGCGAGCATGGTCGTCGACTCCGCGGCGATCGACATCTTGATCGTCCTGGCCTCGCGCCGAACCCGATCGGCATCGGCAGCGACGGTTCGCACGTGTTCGTCGATCAGTCCGCCGGCGGTACCCGGCTCGGCGGCGAGGACCGTGCGGATGTCGGCGAGCGACATCCCGATCTCGCGGAGTCGCCGGAGTGCGATCGCGTGCCGCTCCTGCGACGCGCTGTACTGGCGATATCCGGTCGACGCGTCGACGGCGGCCGGGGTGAGCAACCCCGAGTCGTCGTAGAACCGCAGCGCGGACGCGGTCAAGCCGGTGCGTTGCGCGAACGCGCCGATCGGGACGAGTTCGCTGACTTCGGGAACGGAGGGCATATCGCAGATCATCCGGCTTCGACCAACCTGAAGGTCAAGAGGAAGCGAGTCGGCGTCCGAATCGGGTCAGATGAGACCGAGTGCGAGCATCGCGTCGGCCACGCGAGTGAACGCCGCGATATTGGCACCGGTCGCGTAGTTGCCCGGCGCCCCGTATTCGTCTGCCGTGTGCAGGCAGTGGTCGTGGATGGCCGTCATGATCTCCGACAATCGGTCCTCGGTGTGCGCGAACGTCCACGAATCCCGAGAAGCGTTCTGCTGCATCTCGAGTGCGCTGGTGGCGACGCCGCCCGCGTTCGCGGCCTTACCCGGGGCGAAGCCGACGCCGGCGTCTGCGAAGATGCGCACCGCCTCGGGGGTGCTGGGCATGTTCGCGCCCTCGGCGACGATGCGACATCCGTTCTTCGCCAGTTGAGTGGCGTCGACCCCGTTCAGTTCGTTCTGCGTCGCGCAGGGGATGGCGATGTCGGTGGGCACACTCCACATCGATCCGGTGTCGACGTGACGGGCGGACCCGCGGCGGGCGTCGGCGTAATCCGAGATACGGCCGCGCCGAACGTTTTTGATCTCCTTGAGCAGTTCGAGGTCGATACCGGCATCATCGACGACGTAGCCCCCGGAGTCCGAGCACGCGATCACGCGACCGCCGAGTTGTTGCACCTTCTCGATGGCGTAGATCGCCACATTGCCCGAGCCCGAGACCACCACGGTCTTGCCGTCGAGATCATCACCGGCCGCGGCGAGCATCTCGCGGACGAAGAACACCACGCCGTACCCGGTCGCCTCGGTGCGGACCTGCGACCCACCCCAGGCGAGTCCCTTGCCGGTGAGCACGCCGGACTCGTAACGGTTGGTGATGCGCTTGTACTGGCCGAAGAGATAACCGATCTCGCGACCGCCGACGCCGGTGTCACCCGCGGGTACATCGGTGTACTCGCCGATGTGGCGGTAGAGCTCGGTCATGAACGACTGGCAGAACCGCATGATCTCCGCGTCGGAGCGTCCCTTGGGATCGAAGTCGGCGCCGCCTTTGCCGCCGCCGATCGGGAGCCCGGTCAGTGCGTTCTTGAAGATCTGCTCGAACCCGAGGAACTTGACCACGCCCAGGTAGACGCTGGGGTGGAATCGAAGGCCGCCCTTGTAGGGGCCGAGTGCGGAATTGAACTCGACCCGGAACCCGCGGTTGATCTGCACCTGTCCCTGGTCGTCGACCCACGGCACTCGGAAGATGATCTGGCGCTCGGGCTCCGTCAGTCTCTTGATGATCCCGGCGTCCGCGTAGTGGGGATGTTTCGCCAAGACCGGACCCAGACTGTCGAAGACCTCCCGGACGGCCTGGTGGAACTCGGCCTCCCCAGGGTTCCGCGCAACAACCTGCGCGTACAGATCGCTGATCTTCTCGTCGAGCACGATGGCGACCACTTCCTTCTCCGTAGGTGTGGGACGGCGACGTGCCCAGGTGAGCACGCCGCCACCCGCACCCTATCGAGTGACAGGAATTCGACCCAGACCGGTCCGTCGGACGACGACCGCGGTGTGTCCGCGGTGAGGTGGTCGGGCCCGCTCACCCTGCGAGCAGTCAGATCGGGCACCGCGATGCGCGGATCACGCGCGGGCGAGAACAGGTCGTCGCACCTGGAGCGACGGATGTCGGGTCAGGATCTCATGCCTGGACGTCGGATCGGCACCAGTGGTGAGTGTCAGGATCCAAGGCACCGACTCGGTGTCGTCGGACACCCACGGATCCAGTTCGAGGTGGGCCAGGATGTCGCGTGACAGGCTCTCGAGTCTCGCGACGGTCAGTCGTCCGGACGGGTCCGCGAAACCGAAGCACACATCCCGCCCCTCCGGTACTCCGAACACGTCCACGTCGTTCTCGCGGTGCCATTGCCGTCGGAGGAGCAGCGAGTCCGACTCCTCGACGACAACCGAACACCTGGCGGGGTGGGAAAAGGCGTCGGGCGCGCGAGTCGACGCTTGCTCGACGAATTCTCTGACCCGACCGGGGGAGCCACACACGCGTATTCGGCACTCCATCACAACCGCTTTCACGGCCACTCTTCCTTTCGCTGCTACCGGCCATCTGCGACCGGTGCCATGGACTCTAGCCCAGAAAAAAATAAAAGCCAGTCCGGCGCATTTCGCAGGCCCACAGTAAATGAAACGTACTGTGTGACAACGTATGAAGTCGGCAAGTCGGCATCAGATCGGACGGGCTGGACTTCTGCCATTTCTGGGCTATGGTCACGAAGGAGAGCGGGAGCGACCCGTTGTAGACCACGACCGATTCGAGGAGAAATGGCGGAAAAGAATTCGAGCTCGAAAAAGCGGCGGCAAGAACTCAAGGAACGTCGTGAGCGAAAACGGGCACTCGAGGATGTCTCGTTGATTCGGAAGAGGAAAAGCGCGCGTTGACGCCGACGCTCGCGTCAGCCCGCGATTTTCAGTGCCCGGGCGATCGTGGGCCAGGCTCGGTGCAGATCCTGGTTCCAGTAACCCCACGAGTGGAGACCGGCACGGAAGTCGTAGGTGATGTCGACCCCGGCTCGGTCTGCGCGACGCTTGAAGCTCTCGGTGCATCGGGCGACGATGCCCTCGAGCACGCCTCCGACGGGTGAGGCTAGCCCGGCCAGCCCGAGGGCCGGGTCGGGCAGACCGTTGCCGACCGCTACATACACGGGCTTACCGCGTAGCGCGGACACGTGCCCGGCGGGATTGTGGGCATCCCAGTTGTCGTGATCGAGCGGGCCCCACATGTTCTCCGGGTTCCCGCCTCTCGTCGTGACCGATGTGGCGGTCGCCTGCCGGAACTCCGGCGACCCTTGATCGAGGCACCCGCTGAAGGCGACCACACCCCGGTAGAGATCTGGGTTGCGGACCGCGATGGACATCGCGCCCAGCGCCCCCATCGACAGCCCGCCGATCACGTTCCGTCCGTTGCCCCGGAAGCGTCCGTCGACCAGCGGAGGGAGTTCCTCGGTCAGGAAGGTCTCCCACATGTTCCGCCCCAGGACGGGATCGATTCGGCGCCAGTCGGTGTAGTACGAGCCCGTACCCCCGATGGGCAGAACCACGTTGACCTTCTTGTCGGCGACGAAGCGCGCGATGTCGGTCTGGAAGGTCCACCCGCTCTGCGTGTAGCTGGTGTAGACCCCACCGTCGATCCCGTCGAGGAGGTACACGGTCGGCCGTGGGCCGGTCCGCTCGCGGGGGGCGAGCACGCTCACCCGAACGGGCCGCTTCATGGCGGCGGAATACACGGTCATCGTCGTGCGTGTCGCCGTCTCCGAGGTCACCGCAAGGATCCGCGCCGAGTCGCCGAGCCTCGGTGGCGTCGCCTCCGCCGGCTGCCCCGTCGAGACGCTCGCGACGACCGCGATCAGAAATGCACAACCGAGCCCTGCGGCTCGCTGCCAGCGTGACACTCTTCGTTCCCCCTAGGACACTGCCGTCACGACCGGCGACCCACCCCCAGGTCGACGTCCGGCATTCGCCGCGTGTCGGTCGATCACGGGTCCGGACACGGACCGCGGACCCATTAGAGCAGGTCTGGGGCCGCCGTGTGACCGAAGCGCGCCGACGACCGAGGTTTTGCGTACAGGGACCCGGGTACCCGAATGATCCCGGGCTGTGGACAGTCGGGATTCACACGACAGAGGAAGGTAGGTGCTCTGATGGGCACATATGTCACCGCGAATCCGACCACCGGTACGACCGAACGGGAATTTCCCGGACTGAAGGACGACGAGGTGGCCGGCGTGGCCGAACGGTCACTCGCGGCATACCAGGAGTGGCGAGCGACCGAGGCATCCGAACGGGCCGCAATTCTCTCCCGGACCGCTGACGAGTACGAGAGGCGAGCCGATGAGCTCGCGGCCGTCATCACGACCGAGATGGGCAAACCCGCCAAGGAGGCGGCGGGAGAGGTCCAGCTGGCCGCGGACATCTATCGCTGGTACGCCGAGCACGGACCGGATCTGCTCGAGACCGAGGCCCTCGACCCGCAGGGCGCGGACGCGTCGATCGTGCAGGTCGCGCCGATCGGACCACTGGTGGGCGTGATGCCGTGGAACTACCCCTACTACCAGGTCGCACGTTTCGTCGCGCCGAACCTGTTGGCCGGCAACACCGTCATTCTCAAGCATGCGTCGATCTGCGCGGCGTCGTCGGCGCTGATGGCTGAGATCCTGCACGACGCGGGTGTCCCTGCCGACGCGTACATCAACGTGTACGCGAGCAGTGATCAGATCGCAGACCTGCTCGCGCACAACGCGATACGCGGTGGATCGCTCACCGGCAGTGAGAAAGCGGGTGCAGCCGTGGCAAAGGTTGCCGCGGAGAACCTGAAGAAGTCCGTGCTCGAGCTCGGCGGTTCGGACCCGTTCATCCTGCTCGACTCCGCCGACATGGAACGCACGACGAAGATCGCGGCGGGCGCACGGCTGTCGAACGCGGGCCAGGCGTGCAACTCGCCGAAACGGTTCATCGTTCTCGACGAGTTGTACGACGACTTCGTCGATGGTGTGGTCAAGCAGTTCGAGTCGACGGTGGTCGGTGATCCGTCCGACGATTCCACTCAGATGGGTCCGCTGTCGTCCCTGTCGGCGCGCGACACCGTGGCCGAACAGGTCGAGACCGCGGTGAAACAGGGCGCCACCCTGCGGACGGGTGGGAAGCCGCTGGAGCGCGACGGAGCCTTCTTCGAACCCACTGTGCTGACGGACATCACCCCGGACATGGACGCCTACTCCGAGGAGATCTTCGGGCCGGTCGCGATGGTCTACAAGGTGTCCTCCCCGGAGGACGCCGTGGCGCTCGCCAACGATGTCGAGTTCGGATTGAGCGGCTCGGTGTGGAGCGGTGACATCGGCAAGGCCGAGGAGGTCGCCGATCAGCTGGAAGTCGGCATGGCGTATGTCAACGAACACGGCACCACGCTGCCCGGCCTTCCGTTCGGCGGGGTGAAACGGTCCGGCTATGGTCGCGAACTCGGGAGTTGGGGCATGGGCGAGTTCGTCAACACCAAGCTGCGTCGCACCGCGTCCGAGTAGCCGGACGATCGGCGATGGCCGGACGGGCCGATGCGGAAAGCGTCGGCCCGTCCCGCTGTCCGGCTCGTGATCCGACGGCCGGCCGTCCGACGTGTCAGCCGTTGGTCTGACGCGCCCGGTCGACCGCGACGGCCACCCCGTGATGCCACGGCACCCCGTGGCCGGGAAGCAAAGACTTCGCATCCGTCGCTGCCAATGCGTCGAGCGACGCCCGGTTGCGATCGAGGTCGGCGGTTGCGGAACCGGCGATCATACGCGGGCCGGTCGCCGCGGTGTAAGGATCGAGGGTGACGAGCGCGTCGCCGGCGATGACCGCGTCACGTAACGGAAAGTGCAGCGACACATGGCCGTAAGTGTGACCGGGAGTCGGCACCACCTGCGCGTCACCGGGGAGCAGGGCATCGTCGCCGAAAGGCGTCACATCCAGGTGATCGACGCCGCGCACCGTGAACGCACCGGCCGCCGCCATGCGTCCGAGCAGGCGTAGCGAACGCGGATGACGAAGGGGCACTCCGAATCTGGTCGCGTTCTGGTGCGCGTAGCGGTAGGGGTGGGACGCCAGCCACGCATCGTCGCGATGGACGTGGACCGGGATCCGCCACTCGCGCGCCAGGCGGCGCGCGGTGCCGACGTGATCGAAATGACCATGGGTGATGATCAGGTCGGAGACGGCATCGGTGTCACGGCCGAGTTCCCGGATGGCCTTGACGAGGGGTTCGTACGAACGGGGGAGTCCACAGTCGACGAGGATCAGCCGGTCCTGGTCCTCGATCAGGTACTGATTCGTGTAGGCGTACTCGAGCCAGTGGATGCCGGGGACGACGCCACGATGGAAGGTCATGTCGAGACGCGTACCCGGTGGTCGCGGCAGCAAACCGGGACGACCGTCGAAGTTTGGACAAGACCGGGGGTTTCTGTAATCACCCCGGCCTCTGGCTCGACATGCGGGTTACAGCACCGCAGGAGCGTGACTGCGACAGTAACAGGAACACCCCGGTGAACGCGAATCACCGATCGCCGACCTGCTGTCGATCGTCGATGAAGACCTGCCAGCACAGGTCATTGCGGGCATGTTGGTCGTCGAGCACCAACTCGCGTACCCGAACAGGGAGATGTTCTCGCTGCCAAGCGCATTCGTGTCTACCCGCGTCGACCCCGTGTGCGGACCGGACTGCCTTGATCGCGTACGCCGCGGCACCGAGGTCGTGCGATGCGACGTGCGCGGTCACCGCCGCTTGCCCGGCGGCGTAGGCGGCGAACCGCGGTGCGCCACGTAGATCGCGGGCGGCACCCATGGCGTGTCCGCCGGCGGCGCGCGACTCCATCATCGCCAGCTCGCCCCGGGTCCACGCGCGGACCGCCGCGATGGCCTCCCTGGGGCGAGCGTCATCCGGCCGTGCCGACTCGAACAAGGGCAGAACGTGCTCCGCACACCGTGCCGCCCAGAGCGCCAGCAAGTGGTGATCGGCGTCGGTGAGTGTCCCGCCACGACGGATGGTGACCAAGCGGGGGTCGAACACTGTGGGGAGGATCATCGCGACCTCTCTGCCGGCACGGACTCAGCGGCGGCGCCGGGCGATTCGCACCTCGACGTCCTCGGGTGTGAGAACCCCGGTGGGTTCGGCGACGACGCCCACGCGTACGGGCGCCTGGGCTCGGTCGGTGACGGTGAGCGGCGGGCCGTCGGGCTGCAGATGGTCGTTGCCCCACTGCATCAACGACATCACCACGGGAAACAGATCGCGGCCCATGTCGGTGAGCTGATACTCGAACCGTTCGCGCTGCCCGGCGTCGCGGTAGGGGACCTTGGTGAAGATCCCGGCCTCGGTGAGTTCGCGCAGGCGGGCCGACGCGACCGCGTCGCTGATCCCGACCCGCCGGCTGAACTGATCGAACCTGGTGGCGCCGTAGAAGGCCTCCCGCAGGATAAGGATCGCCGACCGGGTGCCCACCAGGTCGATCGCCTTCGCGATCGAGCAGCCGCTCGCCTCCCAGCTGTCGCGTTCGGCCAGCGGGCCCTTCAGGTGCATCATGCCCCCAGCCTACCCTGACTTGACAAGACCATAGCCAGAGCGTAGACCTGACTTTGGCAGACAAAAGTCAGCCATCATCCGGATCGGGTTGCGTTCCGATCCGCACACTGACGGAGGATCAGTCATGAGATCTGCGGTCATCTTCGACGCTGTTCGCACACCCATCGGCAAGGGCAAGCCCACCGGCGCCCTCCACGACGTTCATCCCGTCGACCTCCTCGCGCACAGCCTCCGAGCAGTCGTGGACCGTTCGGGTGTCGATCCCGAACTCGTCGACGACGTGATCACCGGTGTCGTCAGTCAGGTGGGGGAGCAGAGTTTCAACATCGCGCGGCGCGCGCTCCTGGCCGCCGGCTACCCCGAATCCGTGCCGGGGGTCTCCGTCGACCGCCAATGCGGAAGCGGGCAACAGGCCATCGCGTTCGCCGCGCAGGGCATCATCGCGGGCACGTACGACATCGCGGTCGCCGCGGGTGTCGAATCGATGTCCCGTATCCCGATGGGCTCGGCCGTTGCCGGTACCGCCGATCTCAACGGACGGGCGTTCGGCGAACGATACCCGCAGGGCCTCGTGGGTCAGGGGATCTCGGCGGAACTGATCGCCGCCCGCTGGGACATCTCGCGACGCGAGATCGACGAATTCTCGCTGCAGTCACACGATCTCGCCGCCACCGCCACCAAGAACGGACTCTTCGACGACGAACTCGCCCCCATCGCGGGGCTGACGTCGGACGAGGGCATCCGGCTCGGGGGCAACCTCGACGACCTCGCCCGGTTGCGACCGGCCTACTACGACGAGGCGATCGCGAACCGGTTCCCCGAGATCGACTGGCGGATCACCGCGGCGAGTGCGAGTCAGATCAGCGACGGGTCGTCGGCGGTGCTGCTGATGAGCGAGGAGAAAGCCGCCGAACTCGGTCTGCGTCCGCGCGCTCGTGTGCACACCATCGCGGTCGCCGGTGACGACCCACTCCTGATGCTCACCGGCATCATCCCGGCGACGCGGAAGGCACTGTCACGCAGTGGTTTGCGAGTCGAGGACATCGACCTGTTCGAGGTGAACGAGGCGTTCGCGCCGGTGGTACTGGCGTGGTCGCGGGAGTTCGGGGTGGACGTGGATCGAGTCAACGTCAACGGCGGTGCGATCGCGCTCGGCCACCCGCTGGGTGCCAGCGGTGCCCGCCTCGCGACCACGGGACTGAACGCGCTGGAACAGCGCGGCGGTCGTTACCTCCTGCAAACGATGTGTGAGGCAGGCGGATTGGCCAACGCGACGATCTACGAGCGACTCGGCTGAGCCGTCGGCGGTCCGGGCGGACGTGCTCGTCGTCCATTCGGCGAATCTCGGTCGCACACGGTGCGTCCGCCCGGTACCGTGATTGCGCATACCCGCTGTTCGGAGCGGGGCCGATGACTGCGGGGACCTCATGAACCCAACCGACCCGAATGCAGCAGCGCTCGTCGCGACGCGGGAGGCCACCGTTCTGGCGCATCTCGAGGCCGAGAATCGGCACGACGTCGGTGCCACGCTGGCGACGTTCAAAGACGGCGCGGCACGTACCGAGTTGCCCGGTGAGATCGCCGATGGCCACGACGCGGTGTCGGCCTCGTATCACGAACTGTTCACCGCATTGCCGGACATGCATTTCGATGTCGACCCCGAGACGCTGTGCCATCACAACGATCGAGTCATCTGTGAGACGCGAGTTCGCGGAACACATCTGGGCCCATATCGCGGCCTTGCCCCGACGGGTCGGTCTCTCGACCTGCCCATCGTCGCGGTGTTCACCTTCGCGGGCTCAGATCTGGTTGCGGAGCGCGCCTACTTCGACCGTTTGAAAATGTTCATGCAGCTCGGGGTCGCGCGGGATCCGAACACCCTCGCCGGCCGGATCGCCACGCTGCTCAATCGCCCGATCACGGTCATCGGCGCTGCTATCCGACGCCGAACCAACCGGTCCGCCGCGTCGGCTTAAGCCCGCTGTGGATCACACGCCTAATCGGCGCCTGACCACATCGATGTCGAACGACGTCGGGTCGAAGGCCGAACCAGGTGTCAGGCCCGCCCACTCGCGTAATTCCAGATGGCGCGGGTGCGTCTCATCGTTGACGGCCTCGATGAAATCCGCCCATCCGGGAACTCCGCCGACATCCTCGAACGGGGCGGTTCCGCCGCCGGCGACGATCGACACCGGCGGTTCGCCGTCATTCATCGGGGTGAATGCCTCGACGACAATGCTCACTTCCCAGCCGTCCCCGAAGTCGTACTCATAGGACACCACGTCGCCGGGCTCGTCGACCAGCTCACCCAGAGTCGAGTCGAAGACGGACTCCGTGTACCTGCCGGCCCGTGCGGTGCCCATCGCCTCGTCTGATAGATACCGGTGCTCGTGGCCGAAGCATGGAGTCGTGAACGCGTAGAGATGCGCATCGTTCCAGGCGAATGCAGCTTGCAGCACTTCGTGGAGTTCGTTCAATGGAACCAGCGCGAGTATTCGAATCCGTCGCCAGACTCTGGGTCGGACGCCGGCGAGTTCGGCGCGCACAGTGATCATGGTCGTCGCCTCCCCGCTTTCCGGAATGTGACGTTCCGGAAATCCGTCCCACACAGCGGGTCGCAACCCCTTGGGGACGACGTAGTCACCGTCATCGTTGAGGACGAGCCACCCGTCCTCGATGATGTGCTCGACGCGAGAATGAGCCTTGGGAATCTCCGGTGAGATCAGCCCGTCATCGCGCAGGGCGGCGAAGCGATCGGCGGCAAACGGCATGATCGTCAGCCCGTGGTATACGACGCGCGCGACGATACCGTCCACAAACTGTGCCTTTGCACTCGAATCAGAGGTCAACGCCCTGCCGACGGCCGCAGCCAGCGTGCTGCGTCGCGTCGTCAGCGACTGTGGTCCACGCCAGTACGCGGCCGCCGGGCCCGGGTAGACATGGGATGAAGTGATTGCGATCAACTGGGCATCCCGGGCGAGCTCCCAGATCTCGGCAAGAACGCGATGATGTTTCATTGCCTTGAGTGCTGCTGACGGTTGCTCGATCTGAAGGGCCTGCAGAAGGTCCGGAAGCAGTGCCGGCTTGAGCCATCCACTCGGCGTCACCGGCCGTTTGTGGCCGATCCAGTCCATCAACACATCGAGCCGCTGCAAAACCCGAACCGTTTCCAGTGCATCGCGCTCGGCGGAGCTGTCGATGTCGTCGACCTCGACCTTCAGCCCGCCCATGGAGTCGAGGAGGTATCCCTGGCAAGCCCCCATCACGACATCGGCGCTGATGGCTCCTGTCCACCTGGAAGTGGTGACGAGGAAATCGATGAACAGGCGCAGTGCGAAGACCGCGATGCTTGCCGGTAAGGCGTCGTCCTCTTCCTCTTCCATGTACTCGGCGAAGTCGATTGCCGCATCGACCTCATCGAGCGACCACTCGGTGGGCCGATGGTCTGGCAATGCGTAGCCGACGGCAAAGTCCAGCGCTCTGACGGCGTCGACGATGGCTGCCTGCTTGTCCGGATCGTCTTCGAATTCCTCGCTGGGCAGCCATCGTTCGAACTCGCGCAACAGGACGCCCATCTCCGAGGTGTCGCGACCCCGGATCGGGATCACGTTGCTGTTTCGGCGGGCAGCCCGCTTCTTCGCCTTCTCGGTCCGCTTGGCGCCACGGGACTGCTTGTTCTTCCGGCTCATCGGGACCGATCCTATCGCGAGCACCGCCGTCATCGGCCAGGTCGAGTGCTGATCCTGCCAGCGGTCGAACGGTCCCGGCTCCTGAGGGCCGGGACCGTCGGCTGTTCGGTATGAAGAGTCCGGACTTTCCTAGCTCTGCCTTGGTCCTGCCTCCACCAACTCGTCGTCCTCCGGGACATCCTCCTTCTTGGCCAGCGCGCTGGGCCACCACACGGGACGGCCGATGTCGTAGACGAGCGCCGGGACGAGCAGGGTCCGGACGATCAACGCGTCGAGGAGGACGCCGAAGGCGACGATGAACGCAATCTGCGCCAAGAAGATCAGCGGGATGACCGCCAGGGCGGAGAACGTCGCCGCGAGGACCACGCCGGCCGAGGTGATGACTCCGCCGGTGACCGTGAGCCCACGGAGAACACCTCGGCGCGTACCGATCTGCAGTGCTTCCTCGCGGACGCGGGTCATCAGGAAGATGTTGTAGTCGATGCCCAGCGCGACCAAGAAGACGAACGCGAACAGCGGCACGACCGGGTCGGCGCCGGGGAATCCGAGGATGTGGTTGAACACGATCGACGAAATTCCCAGAGTGGCCGCGAAACTCAGGATGACGGTGGCCATCAGGAGAATCGGGGCGACGATCGCCCGGAGCAGCGCGCACAGGATGAGCAGCACGACGATGCTGACGATCGGGATGATCAGGTTCCGGTCGTGGATGGCCGTCGTCTTGGTGTCGAGGTCGACCGCCGTCGGACCACCCACGAGCGCGTCGGCGCCGTTGACGTTCCCCACCGCGTCGCGAAGACGCTCGATGGTCTCCTCTGCGGCCACGGAATCGGCCGGATCGGTCAGGGTCGCCTGCAGAGCGACTCGTCCGTCGACGGTCTTGGGGGCGCCGCTCGGATCGGTGACCGGGACGACCTCGGCGACGCCGTCGACATTCGCCGCCGTGTTCTGCACCTGCTGCAGCGATGCGGCGTCGGCGATGATGACCGCGGGTGAACCGTCCCCGGCGTCGAAGTGGGCGGTGAGGACTTCTTGGCCCTCCTGCGACTGCACTGCTACGAGGAAGGTGTCGGACTGCGCGACCCCGTCGGCCTTGAACTGGGGGAGGAACAGCGCGAAGAGCACGAGTAGCAACGTCGTGGCCACCCAGAAGCGGCGGGGGTGCCGTCCGATCCGGTGCGCCAGGGCGCCCCAGACGCGATGATTGCTGCTGTCTTCACGCTGCGCCGACGCCGGGTCGACGACCGGTCGCTTCGGCCAGAAGGCACTGCGTCCGAGCAGGGTCAGTGCCGCGGGGAGGAACGTCATCGACGCCAGGAACGACGCCGCGATACCGATCGCGGCGACGGGGCCGAGACCGCGGTTGGAGTTCAGATCCGACAGCAGGAGGCACAGCACACCGGCGATGACCGTGCCGGCGGAGGCGGCGACCGGTTCGAGGGTCGCGCGCCACGCGGCCCGCATGGCGTCGTACTTGTCGTCGGTGAGTCGCAGTTCTTCTCGATAGCGGGACACCAGGAGCAGGGCGTAGTCCGTCGCCGCACCGAACCCGAGGATGAAGAGGATGCCCTGGCTCTGGCCGTTGAGGGTGAGCACGTCGTTCGACGCGAGCACGTAGACCAGCAGACTGGCGAGCCCCAGCGCGAACACGGCGGACACGATCACGACGAACGGGAGGATCGGACTGCGGTACACCACGATGAGGATCAGGATGACGACCGCGCCGGCAACCAGTAGCAACAAGCCGTCGATCCCGCCGAATGCCTCGGTGAGATCGCCCGCGATGCCTGCGGGTCCGGTCACATACACCGACAGTCCCTCGGGCGGGCCGTTCGCGAGTTCCGCACGCAGAGCCTCGATGCTTTCCGAGATCTCCCCGGAGGAGTCGACGGGCACGATCATCTGGATCGCCTGACCATCCTGCGAGCGGATCGGCGGAGACGTTCGCTCGGAGATCCCGTCCGAGCCGGCGACCTTGCCCACCGCCTCGGACACGAACGCGAGGTCGGCCTCGGTGATGCCGCTCGTACGTTCGGCCACCACGACGGCCGGGATCTCGGAGGAGTCCACGAAGTCGGCTTCCAGGCGGGAGACCTCGGTGGCTTCGGCGGACGCGGGCAGGAACGACGTGTTGTCGTTCGCCTGTACGTCACCGAGTTTTCCGGCGAACGGTCCGCCGACAGAACCCAGGGCCAGCCATCCGATAACCAAGAGGGCTGGCAGAATCCATCGCAAGCGACTGACTCGTCGAGCAGAGGTGGGTGGGTTCACGGGCTTCCGTTCGTCGGTTGCGGGTGGAGTGCGTGAGCACCATGATGTTCAGCAGGCTGAACAATTGCAAGTCTGCGCGGTGTGACGTAGAGAATCGGCAGGAAAAGGTGAACGACGGGAACGACGGGATGGACGGGTGGCCGACCGGTCGGCTGCTGTCGGTGGCGGCACGGCTCGTCGAGCACGCCTGGGAGGCGGTACTGCGGGAGTACGACATCTCGAGCGCCGGACTCGTCGTCCTCCATGTGGTGAGCACGGGACCGGCCACCCAGCGCGAGGTCGCCAAGAAGGCCCGGGTGACCGATCAAACTGCGAGCCGCACCATCGAGCGACTGGAACGGATGGGTTACGTGCGGCGTCAGGTCGATCCCGACGACGAGCGGCGAAAGCATGTGAGCGCGACTCCGGCCGGTGCCGAGGTCTACCGCGCATTGCTCGAACGGGAGCGAACCGACCCGGCGCTGATCGCGTCCATCGGCGCGTCAGAACCGGAACTCCGTCGATTGTTGCTCGAACTGATTCGCGTGCAACAGGATCGGAGCTCGGGGCCGTCATAGCGTCGCGTCGGTTGCTCAACCCGCGTCGCGGGCTGCTTCGAGTCCGGCGACGAGCGCGTCGACCTTCGCCCGGTTCTCCGCCGACGTCATCAGCCCGACGAACGGCGGGCGCGAGAAGGTGAGGGTCACCTGGAGGAGCTGTTCGCGTTCACCGCCGAACAGCTTCTTCCGGCGGTCGGTCTCGATGACCTCCGCGGAGACGAACGATGCCGCCGGCAACCGGGTCCTGGACGTGCCGCCACGGAGTTTCTCGAACCACTCGCCATCGAGCACGACCGTTTCATTCGACAGACCATGGATCTCGAGCACGTGCTACCCCTCGCCCTGCGGATTGTGTCGTGATCACGATATCCGCCGAGGACGTCGATGCCGGGGTTCGCAGCAGATCACAACACCGTTGCCCTACGAGGCCGGCGCGCACTACTGTGCCGATCGTGCATACACCGACCTGCTGGGCCAGCACTCGTTCGGCGACCCGTGGCTGAGGTGAGACTTCGGCAGGCCGACGACGCCGACACGGACCGCCTCGTGGCCGTGTGGCGTTCGGCGGTCGAGGCTACTCACCATTTCCTGACTCCCGCCGACATCGACGGCTTCGCGGATCGACTCGCCCGAGACTACTTTCCGGCGGTCGAGTTGGTCGTGGCGGAGGCCGACGGAGTGGTCGTCGGCTTCAGCGGAACCGCAGAGAATCGGCTCGAGATGCTGTTCGTCGATTCGGCCGCCCACGGGCGGGGCATCGGCACGGTGCTTCTCGATCACGCGGTCGCGCACGGCGGCGTCGACGAACTCGACGTCAACGAACAGAACCCGGACGCTGTGGATTTCTATCGGCGCAGGGGGTTCGAGCAGGTGGGCCGCTCGCCGGTGGATTCCGACGGCCGGCCGTTCCCGTTGCTGCACTTTCGGCGCGCCGGGGTCCCTGAGACGTAGGGTCACGCCGCAGTGCCGCGGCGAATCGCGGGTGCAGAACTTGTTCACCGTCATTACTGCCAGTCGAGGCCTTTAGAAGACTCGCGTACGAGTGACGGCTCACGTTCGGATGTGTCGAACTGCGACTGCTGCCCTACGCAGCTGATACCGCGCCGAAGACAAACGGGGACGGGAGAGTTCGAGTCCGTCATCGTCGGCGATGTGCTCGACAACCTGATCGACACTGTGTTCGTCTGCTGGCACATGGCTTGCGAATCGGTCCTCGCCAAGCCGGGCGACGCACCTCCCAGTCTGTTTCATCGCCCAGGTCTCATCGGCGCCGAGGATGGGGCCGAGACGGTGAGCAAGGCGGGCTCTGAGACGTCGATGGATCACTTCGACGGAAGCGGTCAGGGTGTAGTGCCTGACATCGACGCCATGCTCTATGAGTCCACCGACGATCTCGTCGAAGTACTCAGCGTCGACGAGCGTCATGGGAACTATCACCGGACAGTCGCTTGATTGTTCGGCATCCAAGAGGGTTTGGGTGACGCCCGTGCGCCACTGCGGTAGGTCCTGAAAATCGTCGTGCCGGGCGGGCGGCAGCATCTTGTGCATCGCGAATCCGAGGAGTTCGGGATCGGCCACGTGCGACGCAGTCAGCCGGCGGTGAAGCTCGTGTGCGGTCTGTGTCTTACCGACGCCGAAGGCGCCGTTGATCCAGATCAACATGACGTGAGGTTACCGACAGGTGGGCAGCGCTTCCGGTGAAGCGGTCAGGGGCGATGTCGGTCCGCCGGTCAGGATTCGTGCCTCCGGTCTTTCTTGGTCTGACGTCGCGCACCGGCGGCGATGGTCGAGGCCTCGTACTTCTTTCGACCGGGTGATTCGCGGGTGTCGTCGGTCCGGATTCGTCCCGACGACGCCACTTTGCCCTTGCCCTTGTCCTTGCCTCTGCCCTTGCCGGTGTCCTTTTGAGATGTCGGGCTGTCGGTACGCGCCCGGACCAGTCGCTCGGCCTTCAATTCGAGAGCGGCGTCTCGAGAAACCCTGGCCAGTCGACGGCTCACGCGGCTCAAGGCGTCCTCGAAGACCTCGGCTTTAGCGGCGTTCCGGGCATTTGCTGCTTTCGCGCTCCCACGGCCGCCTTTGGTCTTGACTTTCTCAGCACCCGCACGGCGGTAGAGGGTGACGTGCTTGTTCCGTGCGCGCCGGATTCGCGAGTGCAGATCGATCAGTCCGTCCTCGTCGAGGCCGGCCATCTGTGATTTCTTGGTCTCGCGGACGAGTACATATTCGCTTTCGGACAGGGAATTCAGGGTCTTTTTCATGCCGGTCCTCGCTCGTCATGCCGTCACGTTGCAGTCCTGATGTTAGGTGCCGGCGCGCGCTCGAACTTCGGTTCTGTCCGATTCGGGTCAGATGAACCGGCTCAGGTGTCAGAGGGGGCCGGCGGCGAACCCATCGGCCGGTCGTAGGCTTTCTCGACCTCCGGACGAAGTCGTGCGTCCTCTTCGGCCTTGCGGGCGGCAGTCGTCCACATCTGGGTGACCATGGGCAGGTAATAGGTTGCCGGGGCGCCGAGAATGTAGGTGGCGTTGCCTTCGACGAACGTCTTGTTGGCCGGATCGTCGAGCCCGATCATGCTGTAGTCGTTGTGTACCGGGCGGCCTTCACCACGTCCGCCGACCGAATCCGACGCACTGTGGTTTCGTCGGGCGGCGTCGTTCATGAGGTCGCGGTTGGGTGCATCGGCCCAGAAATCGTATTGTCGCGCAACTATCTTGACGGTGTATCGGGTGTCATCGGGAAAGTTGTTGCCGCCGTAGTCCGCGCGGCATCCTCCCTGGTTGGCGCAACCGTTGTATTTCGATTCGAGATCACCGGTCAGGACGAACGTCACTGTGGCAGGGTCGATGTCGCTGGTGGGACCGTAGGTGCGCAGCCAATCATCCTGAACTTGCGCGCCTTGACTGTGTCCGACGACGATCTTCCGCCCGGGGATCTCGTGCAGCATCTCGTTCAACTTGTCGCGTCCGCGGTGGGTGTTCGTCGCGCCGGGAAAGTTGTTGTACGGCACGTTCACCACTCGATTGGGTGGTGCGAACAGCTCACCGCGCAGCCAGTTCATCGGAAGCGAGCGGAAGGCCGGGTCCAGTGTCAGCACTGTCGCCCCACCCGGGCCCGGCGCTGCACCTGCGACATTCGGTGTCCATTGCCCGATTCCGATTGCCACAATGAGCACCAGGACTATTCGCGAATATTGCTTCATTCTAAGCCGCCTCAGAGGTCTGACGAATGTCTATCACATCGCAAATCTCGCCGGGGGGATGCGAGAAAAGGGACGGCGGTCCGACGATAGGCGTTTAACGCTGTTGTTTGCCGATTTGTATCGCGAATAGACCCGGAATCACACCGAATCGGGTGCGTAGAACTTCGCGGTGGCCGCAGCCGCGGCCGCGACCTGCGCGGGTTCACCTCCGGCCGCGAGGTGTGCCTCTCCCCAGGCCGCCGCGCTACGGCGGATGAACTCGCGTCCCTCGGGAGACTTCTCGATTGCTTCGTGGTCAGCGGTTTCGCCATCGACGAGCAGCCGGGTCAGACCGAGGAGCAATAGATCCCAACCGACCCCGCCGGCACCTGGTCCGTACGTCGCGAACAAGGGTTCTCCGACGAATGCTGCATGGATGAGCTCCAACTCGGTGCCGCCTGCCTGGCCGGGGGAGAGGCGCACCCGCACTTCACTGGTGCTAGGCCACTCGTCGGCGTCGGGACGTAGAGCCAGGTCACCGTGAGGAGGTGCGGGGGGAGTGGACCAGCCATTCGTCGACGTCTCGCAATGGACCGGGTGGTCGACCCACTAGTCGCCGCCACCCGAGCTTCCGCCAGAGGAATCGGAGCCGCCGTCGCCTGACCATCCGCCATCGAAACCGAACCAACTCGAGGACGAGTCGGAGCTTCCCGTATGACGACTGTGCGGCGGCCGGGACGGAGCCCCCGCTGGCCTCTCGGCCCCTCGGCCTTGCACGTGCCTGTTCGCCCCGAAGTCCCGTATTGCGATCGGGAGCACCAGGGCGAGCACGAAGAGCAAGGCGGCTACGACGACGATCAGCCAATCCGGCGCCCCGAGTAACGCGGTGACGATGGTGGTTCCGATCGCGACGAACATCAAGACCGTTCCGAGCGTGATGCGCGGCAATGCTCCTCCTTGATAGCGACGTCGAGGTCGTGTCCGACTGCCGTCTCCGCGACAGGTTACGCAGGTGTTCGTCGGTGTCTCCGTCGAAACTTCACAGGGCCGACGGCTCATCGGCACGTTCGAGTTGACGCGTCCGGGATCATTGGCGACATGGAAACCAAATACGAGGCTTGGCCCGCACTACCGGTGGAGTCGTGGGTCGACACAAGGGACACCGTCCAGTTGTGGACCCAGATCGTCGGCAAGACGCGTCTCGCTCTCGGACCCGAGGTCAACCACTGGTGGGGCGTACCGCTGTATGTGGACGCGCGTGGCCTGACCACGTCCCTGATGGCCGTCGGAGACCGCGGCCTCGAGATCCGCTTCGACTTTCTGGACCACCAGCTGCTCTTCCTCGTCACCGATGGCAGCACCCGTCAGATGAAGCTGGAACCGCGGACGGTCGCCGATTTCTACGCGGAGTACACCGCTCACCTCGCCGACCTCGGCTTCGACATCGCCATCGTCGGTACCCCCGTCGAACTGCCTGATGCGACCCCGTTCGCCGAGGACACCGCCCACTCGTCGTACGACGCCGACGCCGTGTCTCGGTTCTGGCGGTCTCTCGTCAGTGCGCACCGCGTGCTGTCGGAGTTCCGCGGCCGCTTCCGCGGCAAGTCGTCACCGGTCCACTTCTTTTGGGGCGCTTTCGATCTGGCCGTCACACGGTTCTCGGGACGCAGTGCACCCCAGCATCCGGGTGGGGTGCCGAATTGCCCCGACTGGGTGATGCACGAGGCCTACAGCGACGAGGTGTCGAGCGCGGGCTACTGGCCGGGTGGCGCCGAGGAGGGGGCCTTCTACGCCTACGCCTACCCACATCCCGAGGGCTACGACACGCACCCGGCGGTCGAGGCTCCGGCGCGGTGGGATGCCGCACTGGGCGAGTACATCCTGCCGTATCAGCTTGTACGCCAATCGCCGGACCCGGACGCCGTGGTCCTGAAGTTCCTCGAGCAGACTCATCGAGCGGCGGCGGAGACGGCGGGCTGGGACTAGACGCGAGCCGGCGGCGGACGTTTCCGACGTCCAGACGTCGAGGTCTGTTCATCGTTCGTCCTGGCCGGTTGCAATCTCGCTCAGCGGCGCCGCTCGCCACCTAACCCCCGAGCCTATCCGGCGAGCAGAGCGTCCAGCGCTTCGAACGCCGCGCGCCAGCCGGCGGCCGCGTACTCGTACTGCTCGTCGGTGAGGTTGCCACCGGTTTGGCTGAAACGGATCTCGGTGCCGTTGTCGACTGCCATGAAGTCAGCGGTGAGGAGTTCACGTTCATCACCCGGCTCGTCGGTCATCGTCAGTACGAGTCTGTTCGGTCGGCTGACCTCGACGTACTCACCGCGCCAATGGACTTCGGGGAAATCGCCCCCAACGATCATTGTTGCTGCCCAGGTGCCCCCGGGTCGGGCGTCGAGCGATACCGATTCGACGGGGACCTGGTTCGCGCTGCCGCCGAAGAACTCGGCGAACAGAGCCGGCGTCGTCCACGCGTCGAACACGGCGGCGGGAGAAGCGTTCAGTGTGTAGGTGAGGGTTGCCCCGGTTGCGTCCGTCATGGTGTGACTGCCTTCTGGTCGTCGACGTCGGCCGACATCGATGTTTCGCCGCGGACGGCTCGGTCCGCAGGAGGGCAGACCCTCGTTGCTCGCAGAACTCATCGGGCTCACGGCGGGGAGGGTGCGGTTGGGCAGAAGCAGTCGGGCGAGTCCTGATCGGTGCCGATCTACCAATCAGGTCTGCTAGTTTCTCGGCGACGTGCCATTCCAGGCGAAGAGAACCGGTGGGTATCGATTGTGAACGAAGAACCGCGAGCCGGCGGCAAGGCGCCCGCGATGAGGCCGTCCGAGGCGCCGATCGAGGAAGTGCTCGACCGAGCAGTCGGTCCACGTCGGGACGAGGCCGATGAACTGGTCGCCTTGCTCGGTGAGATCTCCGGACACCGGCCCGTCCTCTGGGCCGGCCGCATGATCGGCTTCGGCGAGTACGAGTACCGCTACGCCAGCGGGCATGGCGGTCGGGCGCCGGAACTCGCTTTCGCGCCCGGCCCGAAGAATCACACCATCTACCTGGTCAGCGACTTCGCCACGCAGTGGCCAGATCTCATCGACCGGCTGGGAAAGTGTCGCGTCGCCAAGTCGTGCCTCCACGTCACTCGGCTCCGAGATGTCGATCTCGCAGTGCTGACAACGCTTCTCGAACGATCGTTGGCGCAGACACGCTCGTCCCACGGAGGTTGAGATCACCGCGGGTCCGGTATCCCGCTCAATCGAGATATCCGGTCTCCGGGTTGATGTTCGAGAGGAACTCCCTGATCGACTCGCGGTGGTCGCGAATCGTCGGCAGGGGGAGTGGCAGCGGGGCGGGCGGGAGCCCGTCGTCGCTCTGCCACGCAACTCGCGGCCCGCTGGAGCCGAAGCCGTACCCAGGGTTCGGGCCCGACGTCCACTTGCTTGAATACCCACCGTCGGCACGGACTGTCACTTGAAACAGTTCTCCGTCGACGACCAGATCGACCGGGCAGTCAGCCGGCGCCGGGCGCCAGTCATCGTTCTGTTGCGCAATCATTCGTGGGACGTTAAAGACTCACAGCAGTACTCGCATGGCATTTTCCCGCAAACGGGGGGGCGTGACTCTGAGTGGTGATCAGTGGCCGGGAAAGTAATCCGGCCCGGGGTCATCCGCGGCCGCGGTGGTCGACGCGAGACCGCAGGCGATGCCAGCGCGGCATCAGTTTCCTTAGCGTTCGGTGGGTGGTCACGAGGTCGCGGCGCCGTGCAACCGGGCGGCTTGTCGTCACGAGTTCAGATTGTCGCGCCGCGACTGTCACGGGGTCACCCCGAAGCGGCTCGGAACCGCTTGGTGAAATGCGTTGAGTCGCTGAACCCATGAGCGCGGGCGATCATGGCGTCACGGGCACGGTCGAGGCGGCGTCGGATGACGTGATCCATCAGCCGCCTTTCGGAACTGGGCCAGTCGGCGTACAGCTCCCGGGTCGACACGTTGTGGGCCGCGGCGATCGTCTCGGCCGACAGGCCGGCGTCGGTCAGCTGCTGTGTTGCTTCCCAGGACCCGCGGACACGTTCGCATGCACCTCAGCGATCCGGACTTGTCGCCGGTGTCGATCGCGCGGGCGCACGGCATCACCGTCCGAAAACTGTTCCAGCTCCTCGCCGATGCCGGCACGAGTCTCGAGCAGTGGATCATCACGAGTCGACTCGAGGGCGCGCATGATGACCTCGCGCCGAGACCGCTCATCAACCGGTCGCGGCAATCGCCCGGCGCTGGTGCATCACGAATCCGTCGCACTTCAGTAGACGATCCCGCGCGATGTACGTGATCAGTCCGCGGGCGTGGCGGGTTCTCGCGGCGTCGCGCACACGAGAGCGGATAGGAAACGGCTGACTGAACGAATTGCGACCGGTCTCGGAGAGCTGGCCTCGGAAAACGCGATGTGATGTCACCAGCCGCGTCGCCGGTCAGTCGATTGCACCTCCCGTGCCACCCTACGTTCGTGTCCATTAGCACCGTGCCTGCGGGGAGGTGATTCGATTTCATTCATGAGTCGCGGGTGTCGTCAGGGCGGCGTATCTGAGCAAGACTGCGCCAGAGGAGAAGGGTCGGCATTCCATCAGTTCCAGTCGGGTTGAAGGCTGGTGTGCGTCGAGGACGGGTTTGCCTTTGCAGAGCAAGATCGGGTTGACGATGAGGTGGAACTCATCGACCGCGTTCATCGCATTGAGTGTCGCGATCAAGCTGAGGCTGCCGTAGACGACCACATCGCCGTTGGCGCGATCCTTGATGCGCTGGATCTCGCTGGCGGTCACTTCTGTGACGTGCTGGGTCACCGGCCATGCGGCGATGTCACCGGAACGGGAGGCGACGAACTTGTCGAGCTGGTCGAGGCGACGGGCGTAACGCCGATTGCCGTCGTCGGCGTCGATCGTTCCGGCGGCGACAGCCGGCCAGTAGGAGGCGAAGTCGGCGTGCGTGATCCGGCCGAGCAGGAGCGCGCCGGCGTGCTCGACGAGGGCGAGTTCGTAGTTCATGAGGTCGGAATCGGCGAGTAGCCAGTCCATGGAGTCATCGAGGCCAGCGACATAACCGTCGAGAGTGGTCCACATGCTGATGATCAGTCTGCTCACGATCCTTGCTTCTTTCTCTGGGCCCGAAAAGTCATCGGAGCTGCGCGTCCCGCAGCCAGGGCTCTGCACGTCCTGGCGACGATGGGGGGCTCGTGGCCCCGATAGGCGGTATTTGTGAACTCCTCGCCCGGATAGCTCCGGTCGGGACGGTTGCGCTTTCCGTTCCGCGTATGCGACAGCGCCTCGGGACTACCCGGACAGCACAGCATTCAGCGCTTCGAACGCCGCGTGCCAGCCGGCCGTCGCGTACTCGTACTGCTCATCGGTGAGGTTTCCGCCGGTTTGGCTGAAGCGGAGCTCGGTGCCGGCGTCGACTGCGATGAGGTCCACGGTGAGAAGTTCACGTGCGTCGCCCGGCTCGTCGGTCATCGTCAGCACGAGTTTGCTCGGTCGCTGCACTTCGATGTACTCCCCGCGCCAATGGAACTCGGGCATTTCCGCGTCGGCGATCATGGTTGCGGTCCAGGTGCCTCCGGGTCGGGCGTCCAGCGTGACCGAGTCGACGGGGACCTCATTCGTGGCACCGCCGAAGAAGGCGGCGAAGAGTTGCGGCGTCGTCCACGCGTCGAAGACGGCGTCGGGGGAGGCGTCGACGGTGTGGGTGAGGGTTGCTCCGGTTGTGTCGATCATGGTGATCCTGCCTTGTCGTCGTCGATGTCTGCAGGCATCGGTGGCTCGGTGCGGACGGTCTCGTCCCACCCGGGCAGACTCCCGGCGCGGCGGGAACCCATCGGCGCTCGGACGACGGAAGCGCTGGATGGGTCCAGTCGGCGATCCGCATCAGGATGGAGCGTTTGCCGCCTAGACGCCTTTGTTCTCAGCGCGGTGTGGTCGACCGCATTGGCGGATCGGAAAGATGGTCCGGCCGGACGATCATCCGAGGCCACGGCGGTTGCCGCAGGACCGCCGCCGATCCCAGGGCAGCTGCGACGAGACCGGTGATCACCCCGATGAGAGCCACTACCGTGTCGGGCGCAGGTCGGCGCCGAGGGTGGCCGCTGACCAGCGGATTCGGCCCGGGTGTCACATTCTCGTCGCCGCCGGTGTCTCGAGGGCGAGCACTATCGAACACCACCACGGAAGGCGGGACCATGAACACCACCGACATCAACCAGATCGGCGACGACAAGGCTGACGGGGAGCGGACGCACGTTGTCGTACTGGGTGCGGGCTACGCCGGCGCGATGGCGGCCAACCGGCTCCGGCGTGATCGTGCGGTCGACGTCACGGTCGTGAACCCACAGCCGTTCTTCGTACAGCGCATACGGCTCCACCAGTTCGTTTCGGGGACCGGTGATCCGCAGATCGCATTCGACGATGTGCTGGCCGACGACATCCGCGTTCTCGCCGACACCGCCACGCGCATCGACGCCGACGCACGGCGAGTCCATCTGGCGTCGGGCGCGCACCTCGATTACGACTACCTCATCTACGCGATCGGCACCCGCCACCGCACCCCCGAGATCCCAGGGGCCGCGGACCATGCGCTGTTCATCGCCGATTGGGAGAGTGCACAACGCATGCGCGAACGCGTCGAGGATCTGGCGGCGCACGAGACGGTCACCGTCATCGGCGGGGGACTCACCGGGATCGAGGTTGCGGCAGAACTCGCCGAGAGCGGACACAGCGTCCGGTTGGTGGGCGGCGGTGAGTTCGCGGCTTCGGTGAGCGCCCGGGCTCGACGCGCCACGGAGACGCAGCTGAATCGACTGGGTGTCGATGTCATGGACCAGGGACGTGTGGTCGAGCTCGGGGAGCGGACCGTCACCGTCGACATCGACGGTCAACGAATCGTGCTACCCAGCGCGGCAACGGTTCTCGCGACCGGCTTCGAGGCGCCGGAACTCGCGGCCGCCAGCGGCCTGGAGACCGACGAGATCGGCCGCCTGCGCGCCGACGCCGCCCTGGCCAGCATCGACGACGACCGGATCATCGGCGCCGGTGACGCGGTGGCTGTTGATGGCATGACGCTGCGGATGAGCTGTCAGGCCGCTGAACCACTGGGCGCCCAGGCCGCCGACGCGGTCCTCGCGAAGATCGCCGGTGAGCAGCCGAGCCCTGTCGACCAGGGCTTCGTCGCGCAGTGTGCCAGCATCGGCCGACATGCGGCCACCCTGCAGTTCACGCGCCGCGACGATTCGCCGACGCCGGCGGTGGTGACCGGTCGTCTCGCAGCCTGGACGAAGGAGTTGGTGTGCCGAGAAACCGTGGCCAACATCCGGCGTGAGGCCGCGCGGCCCGGTAAGTTCAGCTGGTTCGGTGCAGCGAAGAGCGCGACCGCCGAGCGTGAACCGGTCGGACGATGACGAACGGCCCGTCGACGAACGGAGTAGCTATGACAGGCGGTCAACTCGACCGTCGCGCAGCACGATTCGCAGAACTGCGGCCGTTGCTGTTCACCGTCGCCTATGAGATCGTCGGTTCCGCCGCCGACGCGGATGATGTCCTGCAGGAGAGCTACCTGAGGTGGGCGGAGGTCGACGACGTCGAAGTCGCCGACCCGAAGGCCTACCTCGCGAAGATCGTCACACGCCAGGCACTCAACACCCTGCGGTCGCGCTCGCGGCGTCGTGAGGAGTACGTCGGCCCGTGGCTCCCCGAGCCGATCCTGCTCGACGACCGCGACCTCGCCGACGACGTCGTACTCGCCGAGTCGGTGTCCACGGCGATGTTGGTGGTGCTGGAATCGCTGAGTCCGGACGAGCGTGCAGTGTTCGTGTTGCGCGAGGTGTTCGGGTTCTCCTACGCCGAGATCGGATCGATGGTCTCGAAGTCGTCGGCCGCGGTGCGCCAGATCGCGCACCGCGCCCGGTCGCATGTCGAGTCGCGGCGGCCCCGGTTCGAGCCGGTCGACGCCCAACGCGCCGGAGCGGTTGTCGAGGAGTTTCTCGCCGCCGCGCAGTCAGGTGAGGTCGAATCGCTCATGGCGCTGCTGTCGCCCGACGTCGTGTTCACCGCCGACAGTGACGGCAAGGCCACGGCGGTGAAACGGCCCATTCAGGGTTCGCTGCCGGTGGCGCGCCTGCTCACCGGATTCGCGCGACTCGGGACGACGATCGACGACTATCGCGCGGAGGTGGCGGTGCTCAATCACGAGCCCGGCATGCTCGTGTACTTCGACGGAAAACTGCAGGGCGTGTTCACGTTCCACATTGTCGACGGCGTGATCGACCAGATCTACGCGATGCGCAATCCCGACAAGCTCGCCGGGGTCGAGGAACCGCGAACGATCGCACGGTGACGTTCACCCGGCACGTTTCTATGCGGGAACAAGGCGATGAGGGCCGCGCCGGGCCTTGTTCTGCGACGATGGTCCGATGTTGCACAACTTGTCGACTCCCGCATCGCTCAGGTCGGTGCTGCGAGTTCGCACTGGTTTTCGGCATGGCATGCCGACGACAGAGTTGCGGATGAATCTGGCTCCTGACGCAGTGTGGGCGACGATCACCGATGTGAACGCCTGGCCGTCATGGGGACCCACGGTTTTCGGGGCGCAGGTAGACGGTGACGTCGAGTTGGCCTCTGGGACACGCGGAACGATCACGACTGTCGCGGGGGTACCCGTGCCGTTCGAGATCACCGAGTTCGTCGACGGACGATTGTGGGCGTGGAAGGTGGCGGGTGTGAACGCGACGCGGCACGAGGTGATCCCGGTGGCGGGTGGCTGCATTCTCAGCTTCGGTGCGCCGGTCTGGGCGGTACCGTATCTGCCGGTACTGGCCATCGCGTTGCCGCGGATCGAACGGATCGCGTCTGGTCTCGGAAGCTGACCTCGAAAGGCGCTGCTGCGTCAGAGATGTGATGACACCGGCCCCGCCGCGTCAGTCGATTGCCGCTGCCGGCGGCCTCAGGGCATCGCGCTGAACGAAGATACCGACAACGACGCCGACGATGGTCAAGAGCACGACCAGGGCTACCCCCGGAATCACGTACCCTATCCCGTCGGGGCAGACCCACACCTGCTGCCCATCGATCGTGGTCGAGGAACAGCCCAGGTGCAGCACGGACTCGGACAGATAGATCAGCGGCCACGCCAGAGCGACCGCTGTCGGTACCGCGACCGCAACACTGACCAGGAGGATTCCGATCAGTGTCGACAGTGAGCGCAGAAGCCGCGAGTCCGTCATCGCCTCACTGTACGAGCGACCGTCGCCCAATATCAGTGCCCCGGACCGACGCCATCATGAGAGCAGTCCACTGGGTGTCACGGCCACCCACCGGCCATCGCTGGGTGGTAGGTCTTTCCACCCGCGGGAGTGGGCACGGTCGCAGATGATGCGTTCGCATCGCGGGCGGTCGGCGGGGGAGGCGTGCCATCGTTCGACGGCGGCGGCGATCGTGGGAAGCACGGTCACGTGTGGACCCATCGTTGGGTGGCGGGACTCCGCAGCGTATATGTCGCTCCAGAAATGACTCCCGACGACTGGGTGGACAAAACCGTCACCGATTCGGGCCGACATCATCTTGCTGTAGGCGCGCGTGCCCGCAGCATGAACTCCGTCGTCGTGGTCGCCGCCGAGGGCGAACATCAACTCTTCACCGAGCTGCTGCTGATGAACGGTTGTCATCGAATGCCCGTCGATGACCGGTTCGCCGGGTGCTCGGCGGCGAAATCTGGACATGATGTCGGCGACCGTGGCGGCGATCTCCGGGGGGATCAGCGGCGGGACAGAGTTCGCCGGCTCGTCACTGGTGAAAGCGAGGTACCGGAGGCTCTCTCCGACGAACGTGTCCCACGTTCCCTCCACGATTGAGTACTGGGTGACGGAATAGATGAATTGGTCGAATACGTCACGGGCAAACGGGACGCTCCGGCGTAGCAGGTCGACCTGGGCGAGAGGTACAGCACGGTGCAAGCGGGATTCGAGGAGACGGTCCTCGTGGTACAGACTCACTTCGATCCCCATGCACTCGGCAAACCGACGGTCGACGCCGTCGGGCATGAGGTCACCTGTGACCAGTAGAACACGGAAACCACCGGATGTGATCGGTCAGCCTTCACGTCTTCAGAGCTTGACGGCAGTTTCCGGCCAACCGGCCACGTATCACTCTGCACGACAGACGTTCTCGTGGTGAGAGCTGTTGGTGTAGAGGTGGTAGTCGCAGCTCGGGGTGTACATCCGAGGCCCACCCGGTGGGGGAGACACGACACGCTGAATGGCCGGCCCAGATCGCGAGGTAGCAGTCGTCGGAACTGCGCGTCACCACAGCCAGGGCTCTGTACGTCCGGGTGACGACGGCGTGGTCGCCGCCGACGTAGAGAGGGTGAACGCCGTCGCACGGCTCAATTCGCGCAGCGTGTGTTACCGTACTGAAACACTCGTTTCAGTGAGATTACTCGGAGGTCGCGATGACCCAGGGAACAGCAGCGGCGTGGTCGACCCCGCCGTCCGGTGGTGTCGTGCTCCGTCCGTTCGGCAAGCCAGGCGACCTCGGGTGGGTCGTACAGACCAACGGCGAGGTGTACGCGCGCGAGTTCGGTTGGGACATAACGATCGAGACGCTGGTCGCCGACATCGTTGCCGCCTTTGCCCGCAACCACGACGAAGACACCGAGGCCGGCTGGGTCGCCGAACTCGACGGCGCGCGGGTCGGCTCGGTGTTCTGCACTCGTGGACAGGATGAGCGCACCGCCAAGCTGCGAGTGCTCGTGGTCGATCCGAAGGCGCGAGGGCACTCGCTGGGTCGACGTCTGGTCGGGACCAGCGTCGATTTCGCGAGGCGAGCGGGCTATGAGCGGATGGAACTCTGGACGGTCGACTCCCTGACTTCAGCTCGTCGCGTCTACATTGACGCCGGATTCGCGCTGGACACCGAGTGGTCGAGCCGCCTGTTCGGAAAAGATCTGGTCGAACAGACCTGGTCACAAACTCTGTGAGCGCGCCACGGCCTGAGCTGGCGACAGGCTCTGCCCGTCGAGTCCAGCTCCTCGACGCCGCATACGCCTACATCGTCGACAACGGGGCAGCCTCCCTGTCGCTACGACCGTTGGCGACCGCGATCGGGTCGAGTCCGCGTGTGCTGCTGTACTTGTTCGGCAGCAAGGATGGACTCATCCAGGCACTGCTGCAGCACGCTCGCGCCGACCAGATGGAATCGATGGCGGGGCGCGTAGTCCTCGCAAAACAGCCTGCTGCACGGGATATCTTCGCCGTTGCACGAGCGGTGTGGGAATGGCTGTCCACGCCTTCGCAACGACCGGTACTGGCATTGTGGGTCGAGGCTTACGGTCGAGCGCTCACCGACCCCGACGGCCCGTGGAGCCTGTTCGCGCAGGGGACTGTCGACGACTGGCTGACGATGCTCGCCGAGGCGCAACCGACAGGCGTCCGGCAAACGTCGAAGGCCGAAAGTGAACGGACGGCTGTTCTCGCCGTCCTCCGTGGCGGTCTCCTCGACCTGCTGGCAACCGGCGACGTCCGACGAACCACAACCGCTGTCCACATGGCTCTGGACTCTCTGGCTGGACGAGTCGTGCCCGAGGGCCCGCAGTAGTGGGTGATCGGCGCGGGTTAATACAGCAGATGAGTATGCAATCATCTACTTGACATAAGATACGTTATCGGCTAAAAACGAGGCTAGTGGAAGGCTAGTATTGCGGCTATCATGTAGCCATGACGACAGTGCCACTCGGTGAAGCTAAGGACAAGCTCTCCGCGCTGGTCGACAGCGCCGAGAGCACGCACGACATCATCACGATCACCAAGCACGGCAAACCCGCCGCGGTGCTGATGTCGGCCGACGACCTCGAATCGCTGCACGAGACGATCTACTGGCTCTCACGCGCCGGCGTCCGCGACGACGTCGCTACCGCAGACGCCGAGTACGCGGCCGGTGAGACCGTCTCCATCGACGACCTGCGCGCCGAACACGGCATGCCGCCGAAATGAGCGACGCTCCGACAGACTCGTCCGCCCCGTACCGGGTTGAGGTCGCATCCCCAGCTCGACGCGACCTTCAACGACTCCCATCCCGGATCGTCCACGCCGTCATCGAATTCATCTCCGGGCCGCTCGCCGAGAACCCCCACCGGCTTAGCAAGCCGCTGCGCGACGACCTCGCAGACCTTCACAGCGCCCGCCGCGGCGATTATCGCATCCTGCTCCGCATCGACGACCCCAACCACACCATCGTCATTGTCAGAATCGACCACCGAGCCCACGCCTACCGCACCTGAGTCTGGTGCGTTGAATTCTCAACCGACCCGGCGGTACTTCCTGTGCATTGCCTGCTTCGTCGTTCCAAGGAGCGTGCCGATCTCTGCCCACGACAGTCCTGCCAGGCGTGCCCGCCGCACCGCGACTTCCTCCTCGCGGGCAATCTCCCGTCGCCAATCTGCGACTCGGGAAAGCTGCTCGATTGGTGTCTCGTCGTCGTCGCCGCGGTCCAGTCCAGTCCTCATGCAGACCAGCGTGCCCGTGTCTCCGCGATCCGTCAACATTGGTTGACGGAAACCAGTTTGAATCACTGCTCGTCGTCAGTACCCGCATTCCTGGGCTGTCGACCAGCTCTAAGACCTCATCATCGCGCTGCAACGCCAGGTCAGCATGATCATCGCCGCCTCAAGACCACTTGTAGTGGTGACGATGGAGTGATCGTAAGCGGAACACGCACTATCCATCACCGCTGTGCGAGCTGTCAGCCTCGCCATCGGTGCTATCCGGGGGTCCCGAGCGACGGTCCGGCCAGTTGGAAGGGTCGGGCAGCAAGCTGCGATCACCACCGAAGGCATCGCCGAGCCCGAAACCGCCATTGCGAATGGCCATATCCAGTCCTGAAGACTTCCACAACCTGGAAGCCACGTCATCGAAAGCTCCAGGGTTGGTCTTGCTTAGCGACAGCAACGCGTCGTTCAGAGCACCCTCTTAGCGAAGAATGCCTGTGCGGCGACGACTCCGACTGCGAACGAGCTGCAGCACGAATGGCCGAGGCCCACCTGCCTAACGCCCACCAGCTCCTGACGATGCTCGCCGACACCCTCGGCTACAGCCTCACCAAGCGGTAAGTAGGAACGAAGCCTCCCGCTGCCCGGACATCCCAGGCAGCGGGAGGCTTTCGCTCATACGTGGTTATGCCTGCGTGAGGCGGTCCTCGCGCTCGCGGACCAGTCGCACGATCCCCTGGAACACGTGGTACCCGCGTGCCCGCTGGTACCCGCTCACCGCTCGGTCGTACACCGCCGCGACCGGAAGGGTCTCCGACTCCAGACCGCGGTCCTCGACCAGCTCCTCGTAGATCGAGTTGAACGGAGCGATCCAGTTGTTCAGGCGGCGATCGGGACCGTAGTCGCCCAGCCGGTACACCGACTCCCGCGAGACGAACCCGCCGTTGCGGATGAGATTTTCGCGCTAAACAAGTTCTCTTACGAACCGGCCCTCGGTGCCATAGATTGAGCCGGGACTCACCGTAAGGTGGGTCGATGGTAGCCACTTTCGCCGTATCGCGTGCAGGCAAGGCCCAGGTCGTCGCCGCCGCTATCATCGGCTTCGTAGTCGGGATGTTCGTCGTGATCCCGCTCGCCCATCTGACACGGAGCTGGCTGGGCTTGTCGGAACCCACCGCCGCGCCCCTGGATGCACCGGTGGACAGGCCGCTCATCGCCACGTACTGGGTTCCGTGGTTGCTGGCATGGGCGGTGCTACTCCTTCCCGGGATCGCGGTTATGCTCCCGGCACGCACCCGTTGGGCTGGCTGGGCGTACTCGCTCGCGGCTGGCGTAACGGCCGGAGTGATCGCGCTACTCGGGGCATGGACCGATTGGGGCTTGGGATAGACCTTGTCGATCAGGACTGCTTCTTGCAACTCGCCCTAGTTCAACACGTCCCGTTACCAGTTGAAAAATGCTGGGGGACAGGGCTTTAGCTAGCCAGATAGACATAGGCCCGTCGGCGTCACAGGCCGAGCTGCTGGCGCAGCGTGGCGAGGTCCTGTTGAGCGACGTCGAGGATCTCGGCGGCCGCCGGCGGGCAGTATCTGATCGCCTTGTCGTTTTCCGTGATGACCAGGTGGGTGTCACCGGCCAGGATGAAGTGGGCCTTCTTGCCTTTGCGGTGGGCGGCGCACGGACGCTCGTGATTCGTGCGGGGCGTCTCGACACGGACGTGGCGCAGGATCGCTTTGGTGGTGGGCATGCTGACTCCTTTGGGGCACGGTACGGGTGAGGTTTTACCCGCGTTGGGACAGTTGGGATCTCAACGTGTCGCGGACGGTGTCGGCGATCTTGTCGATGCGTTCGAAGATGGTGGTCAACTGCTCGCCCGACCACTCGCCGCGGGTGCCGTTGGGCATGCCCACCGCCTCGTTGATCGCCGCGGCCAGACGGCGGATTGCGATGACCGTGTTGTGCTGACGCGGGCCGCCCGTGACGGCCATCAGCTGGTGACCCCGGGGCGGGAGGTCGAGGTCGGCCAGAATTCGGTTGGCGACCGCCTTGGTGCGCTGGTTGACCCGGGTCTTGGCCGATTGTCGTGCCCGCTGCGGGGAGACCGGGATCGGCTGCGGCGCAGGGGGTGCGGCTGCTGCCTGCTGCGCCAGCAGGCGTTGGCGTAGCTGCTCGCGGTCAACGACGTCGCCGACACGAATGCCGGGGGCGACTTCGCGGTTCAAGATCTCGTCGAGGACCCGGTCGTCGGTGGGATCAAGGTAGGTCTGCTCGACGAAGTCGGTGAGGATCTCGTTGTCGACGAGCATGCCCTCGTCGAATCGGCGGGCACGCGGTTCGCCATCACCGTTGCCATCGCCGTCATCGTCGGTGGTGCCGGCAACCCATCCGTGCACCAAGGCTTGGTCATCGAGGTCGAGTTCGCGGAATTCTGACCAGCGGGCGTCGTTGTTGAGTCCGATGTGGGACACGATGTGGCCCTGGTTGTCGGGGTGCTCGGGGGCCGCCTCCTGCACCACGCGCATCACCCGGCCGACAAACTGGATGTAGGGCGCCAGGCTGCGGAAGGGCCGGAAGATCGCCGCGACACTCAGGCGCGGGTGGTCGAAGCCCTCACCGAGCATCTGCACCTGCACGACGCAGTCGAGCTGCCCTTGGCGCAGCCGTGCGATGACGGCGTCCTGGTCGTTTTCGTCCATGTCGGAATGGATCTCGGCCGCGCGGTATCCGCATTCGTTGTAGATCGCGGCGACCTGGCGGGCATGGTCGACCGAGCAGGCCGCGGCGATGATCTGGTGCTGGATACCGGTCTGGGCGCGCATCCGGTCACACGCCTGGATGCTGGCCTCCACGATGTGGCGGTTGCACTCGGTACTCAGCGCCACGCCGCGGCGGAACCAGGCCTCCTCGCGCAGTTCCAGGACTTCGTCGAGGGTGTGGCGGCGGGTGTCGTCACGGTAGGTGAAGTACAGCTCGGCGGGGGCGACGTTGCGGGAGTGGATCTGCTTGATGTAGCCGGTGATCATCGCCCGGGTGAACGGGTACCGGTAGACGATGTCGCCGTGCAGCTGCTGCTGGTCGGAGCGAAACGGGGTGGCGGTCAGGCTGACGACCTTGGCATTGGGGAAGCGCCGGAACACCTTCTGCCAGCTTTCGGCGGCAGCGTGATGGCCCTCATCGACCAGGATCATGTCAAAAAAGTCCTCCGGGAACTGCGGAAGCCACCGGTCGGCCTGGCTGGCCAGCTGCTGGATGTTGCAGACCACGAAGTCACTTTCGATCGCGTCGTGGACGTTGGCGTTTGGCCCGTCCAGGACGGCCATCCACGGCCCTGCGGTGAAATCCGACAACACCCGACACTTGGTCCAGAAACACTGCGGGCTGGTGATGTCCACGGCATCGGCGACCCCCTTACGGATCGTCAAGTTCGGCGTGATCACCAGCGTGCGACCACGGGCGATGCCGAAGGGCAGAGTCGCCATGATGCCGGTCTTGCCGCACCCGACTGGAATCTGCACGATCGCCGGGGTGGCGTTCTCAGCGAAGTGCTCGCGCACAGCACGGTGGGCCTCGCGCTGTGGCTCCCGCAACGCCGCGTTGGCCTCGACGTCCGCGTTGGCGGTGACGAACACACTGCTGTTGGCGCCAGCCGCGGCGGCCTCCTGGGCACGGCGATACTCCAGCCGGAACGGCTCCAGGTCGGCGCGCCGGTAATACCGGTAATCACTGCCGGGGCGCCGCAGCGCAGGCAAGGTGCCGTCACGATCCCATCGCCGCAGCGTCTGGGCGGACACCCCGAGATAAGCAGCCGCCTCCGCGACTCGCAGAAAACCTTGTTCAGCCATGATTAAAACTATACAACATTATACAACTCTAACAAGTATCCACTGCGTATATTTGCCGCGCGCAAATGAGCTTCAACCTCGACACACTCTCCCGCTCACACGTCAGGTCACCTGGACGGGCCGGGCCCTCGAGGCCGACAAAGTCACCACAGCGTCCCGCTACATCAGTCGGGCAGGTAGGTGCGAGGCAGGAGTGCCGAAGTGATCTGCGGTACCCGATTTTCGTTGACGTAGATCACACATTGCAGATAGCGTGTCCACCACTTGCTGGTCTTGGGGGGCGAGTGAAGGTGGTGACGGTGCGTAGGTTTGGTATTGCCCTGGCCTCGTTAGTAATTGCCGCATTAATGTGGATCGGCGCAGGCGCGGTACGCGCGGACGTCTTCCATGGTTACTGGATCTACGGGAAGATCCACGAGGAATACGAACAAGCCGGTGGTTACAACTTCTTCGGCAACGCCACCATCCCCGAGTCAAACACCCAGAACGGCGGCAAGTTTCAGAAGTTCGTCAAGAACAGCTCGATCTACTGGCACTCCGCCGTGGCCGGCGGGCATGCCAACCAGATCGGTGGACTTATTCGCGATGCGTGGGGCCGAGTAGGTTGGGAGACTGGGTATCTGGGCTATCCGATCACCCGCGAGTTCGGCGTCAACGGCGGGCGCGCGAATCACATGGTGGCCGGGTCGATCTACTACTCGGCCACGACCGGAGCTAAAAACGTGTGGCTGGGAATCCGCGACGTCTGGGCCGATTCAGGCTGGGAGAACGGGCGATTCAAGTTTCCCACTGAAGACACCCGCACCACCACCTGCTCGGTCTGGGCGCAAGACTTCCAGGGCGGCACTGTGCTCTACAAGGACACTGAATCACCCCAGGTTTGATGCCGCTTCCTTCTGAGTCAGGAAGGATGAGCACATGCCTAAGAAAATCGACCCAGAGGTCCGTTCGAGGGCCTTGCGGCTGCTGGAGGCCCACGGCGGCGAGTACACGTCGTTGACTGCCGCTGCCGAAGCGATCGCCAAGCAAGTCGGTGTCGGCGGGGAGACGGTACGCCGCTGGGCCGTGCAGGCCCAAGTCGATGCCGGCGCCCGCTCCGGGACCACCTCGAAGGAGTCCGCCGAGATCAAGCGCCTCAAGGCGGAGAACAAGCAGCTGCGAGAGGACGTTGCCATTCTGAAAGCAGCGACGACTTTCTTCGCGGGGGAACTCGACCCCCGCAACCGATGATCGTGGCGTTCATAGATCAGATGCGTGCCAACGGTTTTGCGGTCGAGTCGATCTGCCGGGTCATGCGTGAGCAGGGCTGCCAGATTGCCGCACGAACCTACCGGGCATGGCGATCACGCACGCCTGCCGCACGGACGGTCTCCGATGCCCACGTCGTCGATGCGGTGCGCACCGTGGTCTGGCGTACCGGTGACGACGGCCGGCGGAAGATGACTCCGGAGGGCCTCTACGGGCGGGTGAAGATGCGCGCCCATCTGCACCGCACAATGCTGCCGGGGGTGTCGTATGGTGCTGTTGATCGAGCGATGAAGACACTAGGCCACAATGGGATTCGAAGGTCCAAGGGAGTCCGCACTACCGTCCGCTCCGCTGATGGTGTGCGCGCGGAGGATCTGCTGAACCGACAGTTCAGTGCTGCCGAACCGAACCGGGTCTGGGTGACCGATTTCACCTACTGCCGGACCTGGGCTGGGTGGGTGTACGTGGTGTTCATCATCGACGTGTTCTCCCGTCGAATCGTGGCGTGGCATGCGTCGACTTCGAAGACGGTGGAGTTGGTCACGGTCCCGCTTCGGATGGCACTGTGGCAGCGCAATCGGGAAGGGCATCCGGTGAAAGCTGCTGAGCTGATTCATCATTCGGATGCCGGCAGTCAGTACACATCAGTTACACTGACTGAGCGTCTGCGACTGGAAGACATCGCAGCGTCGATCGGATCGGTCGGGGACGCCTACGACAACGCGATGGCCGAGTCGGTGAACGGCTTGTACAAGACCGAGTGCATCCGGACCACGATCTTCCACTCCGGCCCGTACCGGACGATCTCCGACGTCGAGTTCGCGACCGCTGGTTGGGTCGACTGGTACAACAACAGCAGGTTGCACTCGAGTATCGGCCAGATTCCCCCGACCGAGTTCGAAACGCTCCACTACGCTGGCCTCGGACCCGAGGACCAGCCCACATTGGAGGCGGCACAAAACCTAGGGTGATTCACACGGGCGTCGGCGGCTACTTCCTACCCAACAACGACGTCGATGGGCAGCGCCTCGCCTACAGCACCGGCGGCGGTTTCCTCTACGGCGCCGAGCTGCAATCTGCGGTGAACTCCTGGAACCAACTCAGTCCTATCACGGTCGCGCCGGTAGGTGTGTTCGAGGTTGCCGATGTGGCGATCTCGACGGAAAACCGATCCGATGTGAGCTGGTCTGGGCTGCACACGCGCTACAACGCGCCGCTGACCAGCACTATCCAGATCAACATGCACTACGTGCAGGGCTACTCATCGGCGAGGAGAGCGGGGGTGATCGCCCACGAGATTGGGCACGCACTGGGACTGTTCCACACCTGCTCCAACGACCTGATGGCAGATAATGACGGGGCCCGCGGAACGTCCTACACGCCCACTGGGCTCACCCGCGACCTCTACCACAACAAGTGGGGATTCTGATGACCACCAACCACCGAGCAACACGACCGGCGGCCCTCACGCTCGGCATCGTCGGCATCTTCGCCGCTGCCACCCTGGCCGCGTGCGGCGAACAAACCGTCAATGAGGGCATCCCTCCCCTCGAATCGGCCACGGCCACCTCGACCGCCCATGCGGACTCGATCACCGACACCTCTGACCTACGCAACCTGATGGCGATCTCGACGCACGTCTTCACCGGCCGCGTCGAATCAGCCGCCGGCACCAAGGCACTCGGGCCACTCCCCGAAACTCAGTACAGCGTGCTCACCAAAACGGCGATCAAAGGTGAAGTCCCCGAGAGCGTGGTAGTCAACCAGCAAGGCGGAGTCAAAGACGGTGTCTACATTTCCGTCAACGGCGACAGACCTCTCAAGGTCGGCCAGTGGTACCTGTTCGCCACCCGCTACCTCGAGTCAGAGAAGTGGTACACCCTCGTCCCTGTCGACGGCCGCAAGCCTGTGACTGAACAACAAGCCCGCGACAGAGCCTCCGCGCCCCTAGCCGCAGCTGAGGCCGCGTTGCGCGCCAACCCCCAAAACCGGCTCGCACCACCGGCCCCACCGAGCCCGTCGATGACCTTTCCGATACCCCAACCCGGCGACCGCAACCCGCCACCACCCTCACCGGCGCCAACCGGTTAATCATCCGGTGGTCAGGGTGTAGAACCTGGCGTGCGGCCCGGTCGGTTATGGCCGTACCACAGGTCGTTGACCCTTTCGATCAAACGCTCATGCACGACCAGGGCGAGTTGACGACGGGCGCCCGCTCACTGTCTCAGGCACTTCTCGCGGTCGCCCGCAGCGACAATCCCTGGTCGAAGGGGCCCCACTCTAAGTCGGGTTCGGCGTTCAGGCCATCGTCCTCGGAGCCGCGGGACAGGGTGTCGATCTTGATGATCGCTGGGCTGGGGGCGTCGACCAGGTACACCATGATGTCGCCGGCAGCATACGTTCGTGGGGTCAGCCAGACGAGATCGTCAACATCCGGGTCGTCGTCGTCGCCAGGGAAGAAGCTATTTACGGCTTGCCGCCACGGCTGAAGCAGGCATAACTGCACTCGTCGGCCGTCCGCATTGCCGGTGCCGGCGACCCGTGGGGTTCTCCTGCGGGCTACGATTCGGCCCATTCAGCGAATTCCTTCCACGAGATCGGAATACGCTTCTGCCCGTGCTTGGGTCGCCACTGCAGATTGCCCTCAGAAACGTAAAGGGTGCCGAGAGTTCTCCCGTCGATCGCGACATCGAACTCGAAGTCGATGCCAGCAACGCGCACCCTACTGGCGCTGAATCGCACGTCGTGATCAGCCACGATGATCCTCCCAACAACGGCACAGTCTGGTGTCGATCCCTCTCGCGAACGTAGCGAACGACCATGTCTCGGGCAATGATCTGCCCGGAACCGATGCCAGCTCACCGGGCCAGCGATCGCCGGTTGCTTCCAGACCTGACCAGACCCCCCGGGGCGGATTGCTCATGTAAAAGGAGTGCGGTGAGGGCTGTCAGCGGCCGAACAGTGCTCGTTCGATCACATCCGGGGTGGTGTCGAAGTCGTGGGCCCAGTCCGCAGCCAAATCAAGGTAACGGCCGTACATGTCAGCGGGGCCGTCGATCTCCCACTCTTCGGTGGTCACTCGACGCAGACTGTCTACAACCCTGCTGTCATAGATCAGTGGGCGGCCTGTCAACGCATTGGCGTCGTACCCGCCGAAGTAGAGGAACTTGGTGAAGAAGCCCGCCGCCAGTCCGGTGATTTTCAACCGGTTGCGCCCGCTGAGGGCTTTGTAGGCGCTGACCGGCCCCTCGGTCCGCACGACAGCCAGAGCCTTGGCGAGCTTCTCCGCGGCGTCGGGCTGGCTGAGGGGACGCAGCGCCCGCACCATCGTCAGGCCCGGACTCGTACCCCACACCACACACGCCACGTGCAGTTGCGCCGCTACGATCGGCGACCCGTCCTGCACCGCTCGGGCTGCGACCTCAAAGACATCGCGGCGCGAAACCACTCGATAGCGACCACTGCCCGCCGACACACTGTCGAGCTCGTCAGGCCACATCGCAGCATCCGGCAAGCGTGCGCGCACCGCAGCCGGATCGAACCGAATTGACTGGCCCAAGACCCATTCGCGATCGGGAACAGAACCGTCGGGAAACAAGGTAGTCAACGCGATCGGCATTCCTTCACGCTACCGGCAGATAACCGGAGGTACGCGAACGATGTGTGACATAAGGTCACTTCACCCTTCGCGCGCCGTCGGTGGCGGCGGACTAGGTTTGGATGGCGTTGAGATAGCCGTGATCATGTAGTCGGTCGGGACCGGGTCACTCAGCAAGTCGTGTGACCCCCTTCCGTGAAAGTGAGAGTCACCGTGCAGCCAGACAACCCCGATGCCGTGTTCGTTGACGACAGCGGAGACACCGCCGGCCGGGCATTGATGACCATCGTCTCCGCGCAGCACGAAGAACTGGTGATCCTGACCGTCCAAGGCAGCATCGACGTTCTCACCGCACCACAACTGTCCGAGGAGGTGACGAACGCGCTGCACGGACAACCACGAGGCCTGATCATCGATCTGACCACCACCGACTTCCTGGCCTCGGCCGGCATGGCCGCACTCGTCGCCGCCCACGAGGCGATCGCACCGACCGGACTGTTCGGAGTCGTGGCCGCCGCACCCGCAACGTCGCGGCCGCTGACGCTCATGGGCCTGGACCAGACAATCGTCCTCTACCCCACCCTCGCCCACGCCGTCACCGCCATGACCAGACCCACCGGAATGAGCGGCAGCCCGACTGGGTAAACACGACGGCGTGGACTCATCACAGCACCTCGATGGCGACTCCACCGGTGACTTCGAACGATCGGTCGAGGCCACCGCCGAGGCCGCCCACAGACTGCGCGAACTGTTCACCGTGTGGGTGACAGCAACCGTCGAGGCCGACACCGAACGCCGCGCCGACATCGTCTTGGCCGTCTACGAAGCGATTGCCAACGCCACCGAACACGCCTACAAAGACGCTCGAGAGCCAGGCGCGGTCACCGTGCGCAGCCGCCGCCGCCCCAGCGGCACCCTCGAAATCACTGTCACCGACACCGGCACCTGGGACCTCAGCCCCGCACAGCGCTTCCGCGGCCGCGGACTCGCACTCATCACTGCGCTCAGCGACACCCATGCGCTTACCACCGGACCCGACGGCACCACCGTCACCATGTGCTGGCAGCCGACGCCCGTCCTGACGACATGATATCTAGTATCAGATTTCGAAACTACCTGCGGCAGAATCGAATTAGACGATACTCGCCCGGCAGCACTCACGTGCGGTCTTTCCAGCGCTCGTTGGCTGATTGTCGGGTCATGCCGGTCGCCGCGCCGATGTCGGCCCACGAGCGACCCAGCCGGCGGGCCTTGGCCACCGCGGCGTCGAGCAGTGCGTCGGCGTCCCTGCGGGCCTCCACGGCCGCCCGGATCTCGTCGTCGATGTCGATCGAATCGAGATGCTCACGCCGCCACAATGCTTGGGCGGCCGCCGCGACATCGGGCCGCACGTTGACGTCGAGGTCGATGTCGGGGGCGAACACCTGGTGGCGGGCCAGGTCCTCGAGGGACGCTGAGGGCACCCGCGTCCACTGGACGGGATCGGTCCAGGTCGACACATCAGAGCTGGTTCGCCGGGCGCAATTGCAGGACAACAGCCAGCCGACGATCTCGGCCGACGGCCGCCGACGATCCTCGTCCGGGTGCCGGCCGGTCCCGACGATCTCGTAGTCAACGCCGTCGACCATGGTCGACCCGTGGCTCTCGGCCCCGTCCTCGAAGAACGGCACCAACGCCGCCTCGTGCAAGTGCGTGGCGCTCTCGTGTACCCAGCCCATGCCGATAGGGTAGACCCGCTGTGTCAGGATAACCAGACACAAGAGTCGGGTCGCGTCAGGAGTACCTGACATAACGTAGATTATCGGCGAATCTTGATGCGAATCAACGTGTTTCGTCACCAGTCGGGCGGCCTCGGCCAGACCGCGATTCAATCTCAAAGCCGGATGCTCGCGAGCACCCCGTGGTGGTCGGAGCCCGGCAGATCGATCCGCCGGAACGATGTCGGTGTCGGGCCGTTGCGGGTGAGTACCCGATCGAGCGCGAGCAGGGGCGGGTAGGGTCGGCCGGCGGGGTAGGTCGCGACGACGCCGGATCCGAGATGCTCGGCGGCGTCGGTCAGCTGGGGTGAATCCGGCGGTCCGGAGAGCAGCTGCCGGAAGGAGCGGTGATCGTAGGTCGAGTTGGCATCGGCGCCGATGATCAGCGGATCTGTGTCGGCGGACAGGATCGAGCGTAGCTCGCGGAGCTCGGCATTCCAGCGCCACGATGGTTCCGGATAGGGCGGCAACGGATGCAGTGCATAGACCGAGATGGGCGAGCGGTTTGGTAGCGTAAGTCGCGCATGAAGATTCGACAGTTCGAATCCGCGCAGGAGTTGCCCGTCAGTCAGCGGGGACCGAGCATAGATGCCGGCTCCACCTCCACCCTCGCGGGGACGGAGAAACGCGAACGGCAAGGCGTGGCGCAACCCGGCGCGATCGAGGGCCCCACCGACTCGGGCGTCAGCTCGACCACCGTCATGACGTCGACTCGCGAGCTGCGTACCCGCGACACCATCTCATCCGGATCGGCCTGCCCGCGAAAGATGTTTGCCTGCATAACGGTCAAGTCCGAGTCCGAGACCAGTTCGTCCACTCCCCAATACAGCGGGGCCTGCGCCGTGACGCCCACGGCAACGACGAGCACAGCTGCCACCGCGGAGATCCAGGCGCGCGCGACGAGCAACAGCACCAGGCCGAGGACACCGACGCCGATTAACACCGGCGTGAACGCCGCCACCCGGGACGCGGTATTGCTGACCAGGCCAGAGTAGTGAGCAGCAATCCCGACGACAGCGGCGAGGACCGCACCCCAGCCGAGTGCTCGTAGGAGTCCACGCATGCGGTCGATCATGCCACGATCGCCGTCAGGCTCAGAACGCTGATAGAGGCGCAGGATGACGATTCTGACGCCCACTCGGAGAAACTAACCACGGTAGTAGTAATCTGTCCGTGGCCCGTTCGATATCGAACTGTTTCATCCGGAACGACGCTTGAACTGAGGGACCTTCATTGGCACGGCATCGCAAATCTGACCCCAGCCCACCTCCTGCTGGTATACCTGCGTCCCGCCGCCCTGCGTCGGCGGCTTTCGACCGCGGGCCTTCGGTGCCACGGCATTCGGGTATCGCGCGGGCGTCGGGGCGACATCGGATACCCCACCCCCCTGAGACTGCGGTCGGGTTCACCCGAGCAGTCCCCTCACCTGCCCCGGCCCTCACGCGCTCGCCGCAGATTTCATCGGTGAGTGCGCCCAGGACGTCTCCTCCCAACCCGCCTCGCGGCGCCCGCCCACACCCGTCCCCCTCGCATCATGCACGGCCGCACGCGGCCCGTTTCGACCATGACGCGTATGGGCCGTGGCGCACACCACGCTCGGTCGACGTCGGCAGGAACCAAAGGGTTGCAGCGCCTACCGCGCCATGGGAGCGGGCGATGTCCGTTCTCGATCACCATGACAATGAGCCAGTTCACTCTGATTTTCTCGATGTGCTCGACGAGGAGAAGACGTCGGGAACACCACTCAGGTCCGTAGCCGCAGCCGGGGTCAGTGGATCGCTCGCGGCTGCGGTGGTCCTTTGCGTCGCCGGCGGGACCGCGGCCACTGCGCTCGCCGATCGTCACAGCCCAACAGTCACCCCAGTTTTCCAGGCTGGCGTGTCCGCCGACGACCGATCCGCGGCAACGCCATCACCTGTAGCCCTCGGATCGGTGGACGATCGACAAGACACCACGCCGGCGCGGACATCGTCACTCGATGAGCTGACCGCGGCCGTGCGAGAGTTGGTGCAGCCAGATCGTCTGCGGCCTTCCGATCCCCCTGCGCCACAACGGCCGCGGTCGGCGGCACCTACCTACGGCACCGTGACCTCGAGCTACGGGGCACGCTGGAGTACCACGCACTATGGCCTTGACATCGCCAACGCGATTGGCACGCCGGTGGTGTCCGCAAGCGATGGGCAGGTCATCGAATCCGGTCCGGCCGATGGTTTCGGTTTATGGGTACGCGTGCTGCAAGACGACGGCACGATCGGCGTGTACGGGCACATCAACGAGGCGTTGGTGAGCGTCGGACAACGAGTCCGGGCCGGCGAGCAGATCGCAACGGTAGGAAACCGCGGCTACTCCACTGGACCACACCTGCACTATGAGGTCTGGCAGCAAGACGGACCCAAACTTGATCCGGCACAGTGGCTGAGAACCCGGGGCGTCTACGTCGTCGGCTGAACCGGCGTGAACGGTGCAAAGCTGCTGGAGATTTCGTGGCAGGTGTGCGGGCGTAAGCCAAGCCGACGTTGCCAGTCTCGTGGTCTTACTGAGCTTTACCGACGGCAAGCTTCTGGCAAATGCGCCCGATCGATCGGATCGCAACGGTGTGCAAATCTATCGTGGTCACAGGCCGCGGCGGACAGTGGCAGCCGCTCTTTGCTGGTTGGTGGTCGTACCCCATGATGAGGTGCGTACGTGCCTGGGTTGTGGTTTAACTATCTGGCAGGTTCACCGAGCGGCTCTTCGCGAGTCCCCTCTTGCTCGCATGGTGGGCGTCCATCGCTTCGGCCTGGTGATTGATGCGAGTTCGTAGGGGTTTGAGGACGAGCATCGAGACTGGACTACTGAGCACTACTGCGAGCACGACGGCTCCGAAAATCGGGATTTTCACGTCAAATACGAAGGAAATCAACAGGATCAATCCGCACAGCGCAGCGGCGAGTGCTAGCCGCGCGGCGTTATACAGCAGGGCAATCGCGACGAGTGACTTGCCCGAAGGGGCGGGCGAGGGGGCGGCATGGTCAGAAGTGCTTCTGCTCATGTTCGGTAGGCCTTCCGTGTGCTGCTTGTTGAATGCGATCGGATGTATGTGTGACGTGGCACGCCCTCTCGTCGAGTGCTTCAACTGGGGGACATCGATCCCCGCAGGATGAATCTCTGCTGATGTGAGTCTCATTCGTGACGTGTGCGTCGTAGTCGGCGGTTCGCTGACGCTGGCTCGGTCATCCATCGCCGCGCTTGCTCGTTGAAGTCTTCGCCCCACCCAGCCTGATCGGTGCGGGCCAAACCGGCGACGGTGACAGCAGTGCGTCGTTGGCCATCGATCTCGGTGGGCACCAACCGCACCCAGATTCGTCGGCGCCGGACAAGCAGGGACACAAGTAGCCCAGCCAGCATCACAGTCGCGGTCAGCAGGACCCAGTTCTGTGCCGGCCCGTGCGACACCTGCATGGACACAAACCGTTCGTACCCGTCGAAGCGCACTACGGTGCCGTCGGCGATGGTGTGGGTCTCTCCTGGGCCGAGATTGACTTGGGCCCGCTGCTGGAGCCGGCCCTGCTCGATGAGTGATTGGTTCAAGGAGTATGCGTTCTGCGGACGACCGGTATCCAGTCCGGTGTCGCCCTGGTAGATCCTGATCGCTACATACGGATCATTCGGCACGGGAAACGACGAGGTGAGAAGCGTTCCTTGGAATGCCGCGGTCGGCGCGAACAGACCCTCAATCGCGATCTGTCGGCGGCGCCGTTCATCCGCGTCGGGGTAAAGCCCCGCGGGAGTATCAAAACGGGCCGCGCCTGAGGACAACATCGTCTGCAAGTTGTCGGGAATGAAAAGTACTGTCTGAGTGCGCTGCTCACCGTTCGGGAAGGTCACTGTGAATGTAGGTGCGAAGCCATTGCCTAGGACGTAGACGCGGTCACCGGCTACTCGCAGAGGCTCGTTCACTCGAATACGCGCAGCGTTCCAGGTAGTGGGGTCGGACTGTCGTACGTCGTCGGTGTAACTGACGTCGGCTTCGTACATGTCGGGCTGGCCGCTCGGCAGGAACCTCGCATCGAAGCCCTCGACACGAACACAGAATGGTGAGAGATCGGTGCCGTCGACAAGGCTGCCTGCTCGAAACGAGTCATAGACGGCCGTCGAGGTGTTACAGAGGCCTTGCGTGCCATCGGCGATGAGACTGCGGGTGCCCTCGTACCCGTAAAGTTTGTCGGCCGCGATCGCTATCAACAGGGCGAGCAGTGAGAAGTGGAACAGGAGGTTGCCCCACTCGCGGAGGTAGCCCTTCTCCGCGGAGATCTCCACGGCTTCGGTGGGTTGGGCACCCGTCGCCGGGCGCGTGGTGGTGACTCGGCGCCAGCCACGCAGATTGGTATTTATCAGGGCAGCAACCTCGTCAGGATCTCCGTGCACCGTGTCCTCGACGTGCCGCGGCAGACGAATGAGGTTGCGTGGCGCGGGGACCGGCTGAGCGCGCACTGCGCGCGCATGCTCGAGAATTCGGGGGGTGAGGCAGCCCACAAGCGATACGAACAGCAGGACGTAGATCGCGGTGAACCACGTGCTGGCGAAGACGTCGAACAGCTGCAGTCTGTCCATCCACACCCCGAGCGCGCCGCGGTCGGCAATGTACTGGGTTGTTTTCTGCTCGTTGAGCGGTCGTTGTGGCAGCATGGCGCCCGGGATCGCGGCTGCGGCCAACAGGAACAGCAGCATGAGTGCGGTTTTCATCGACGTGAGCGATCGCCACAGTCTGCGCAGGGAGCCAAGCGCCGGGTGCGCTCGGCGCGGCGTCGGCGCTTCGGTTCCCATCATCGTGGTGGGGGTAACGTCGTCGCACTCCGACAGTCCATGACTGCAGGAGCGACGTCGAAGTCGCCGGCCGAGTGCCGATCGACACCCGCCACCACGAGCGCGGTGGGTCGCCGGGACATACTCCCCCGCACCGCCACTATGGGTCTCACCTGCTCTCCCTCACCTACCCGGATTACTACGCACCGTAGTATTTATAGAACCCGGATGGCAACCACGTTGGGTCTTGCTTGCTCGATCGGAGCGGTGAGGCCTGGTGAGCCGTAAACTACTATCATTGTTAGTAAGACCTGTGGCGGCGCCTACATTCTGTGGTCGTCGGTGTGTGCTCCGGATGAAGGGCTTTGTAACTGATGGGCCGCTTTGGCACTCCGAGGACGATGCGTCGCGACCGCCGATCGACTGGCCATAGTCAGCTGCGGCAACGTCTGGGAACCCTTCGACGCCACCGTTCGGCGCAGGTCAAGGCTCGGCATGTACTGGTATTGGCGGCGCTGACGGCCGTCGTGGTGGTACTGACCTCGTGCAGCTCGGCTGGCGGTAGCTCTACCTACAGTGACCAGATTTCGGCCGTCGACAGTTTTGCGGCCATCGCACAACCCTCCATCGCTGTGGCCACCGAAGGAGGCGATCGGCTCGCTCCCGACGCGGTTGTCGAACCTGGGCTTCCTATCGTTGTGACGGCCAGTCGCGGCGCGTTGACCGACGTCGATATCCCAACATCTAGCGGGCGTGCGTTGGCGGGCTCGCTGAGCGAGGATGGCAGTACCTGGACAAGCACCCAGCCGTTGGGGTACTCGAAGCAGTACTCCGTTCGAGCTGAAGCCGTGGGTGTGGGTGGTCGAACGAGCGTCTCGCAAGGCTTCACCACAGCCTCGCCGGAGTCGCTGACCAGCGCGGCCATTCTGGGCGAGAAGACCGTCGGAATTGCGCACACGATTGGTGTTCGATTCTCGGATCCCATCCCTGACCGCCGGAAGGCGCAGGCTGCAATCACCGTGGCCTCTGATCCACAGATGCAAGGCGCGTTCTATTGGATCAGCGACTCCGAGGTCCGATGGAGGCCCGAGCGCTTCTGGATGCCGGGGACCAAGGTCAGTGTCGCCGTGAACATTTACGGAGTCGACCTCGGCGACGGGCTCTATGGCAACAGAAATCTGTCCTACGACTTCACCATTGGCCGAGCTCAGACAATCGAAGCCGACGACAACACCAAGACCATCGTCGTAAAGAGGGATGGCAAGGTCATCCGAACGATGCCGACGTCGTTCGGCAAAGACAGCACACCGACTCCACGCGGCATCTACATGATCGGTGATCGCGTCGAGCACATCGTCATGGACTCCTCCACCTACGGAGTTCCTGTCGAGTCATCGGCGGGATACCGCACACCCGTCGACTGGGCGGTGCAGATGTCTTACAGCGGCATCTACATGCACGGTGCCCCGTGGTCTCTGTCGGCGCAGGGCAACAGCAATGTCAGCAACGGCTGCCCGAATCTGAGTCCCGCGGACGCGGAATGGCTCGTGAAGAACACGATGCGCGGCGACCCCGTCACGGTGAAGAACACCAACGCCGAAACACTATCGGGAGTCGATGGACTCGGCGACTGGAACATCCCGTGGGCACAGTGGAAGAAGGGCAACGCAGACACCTAGGCATCGGGCTGGCTCGATCCAGACACTCCATCACGGTCCAGTCGACTGAGCTCGTCCGGCCTTGACCCTGGACGCCTACGGGCCGGCCCCGACCGGTCCGTGCCCGCGGGTATGCCATCCGCCACATCAACGGATATTGAGGTATTTGCCCGAAGGTGGTTACATGGCGACATATCAACGAACGTAAGGATGTCGATATGACCCGGGAGCCGGTGGATACATGCGACTTGCTGTGCCTCGATTTGCCTCACGCAGAAGGTATCCGGTCTGCGTTGCCGGATGCGACGGCGGTCGACCGTGCCGCCACCGGGGCCCGTGCGCTCGGCGATCCCACTCGTCTGCGCGTAGCGACAGCGTTGCTGTCGGGGGACGAACTGTGTGTCTGCGACCTCGCGTGGGTGGTCGGCATGGCGCAGAACCTTGTCTCACACCATCTGCGCCTGCTCAAGAGTGCCGGCCTCGTGACCGGGCGTCGCCACGGACGGTTGGTGATGTATGCGTTGACTCCGTCCGGTCATGCTCTCGTGACAGCGGTTCTGGCGGTCGCCGGGGTCTCCACGACAGCCGCGACGAAACCGGCGGCGGCCATAGTGCAGGGGCATACACATGAGTGACGCATGCTGCGGACCCTCAGATTCCGCCGCCCTCGAGGCTGAGGCCGATCAGGGACCGGTCCGGTTGTGGCAAGTACGCGAGTTGCGTTTCGCCGGCGCAGCAGCAGTTTTCCTCGCGTTCGGCTGGATCATCGGAAGCTCGCTATCGGACACCGCAGGCGTCGTCCTGGAACTGCTCGCGGCAGTTGTTGCCGCCTCCACGTTCGTGCCGTCGACACTGCGATCGCTGCGCCACGGGCGCATCGGTGTCGGAACGCTGATGACGATCGCCGCAATCGGCGCCGTGGCGCTAGGCCAAATACCCGAGGCCGCGCTGCTGGGAATCTTGTTCTCGGTCGCTGAAGGACTCGAGCATTACGCGGTCACCAAGACCCGGCGAGGCCTGCGGGCGCTGCTCGCGCTGGTTCCACCGACCGCATCGGTGATTCGTGGGGGTCTCGAGGTCACCGTGTCACCGGATGAGTTGATCTTCGGCGATGTGATGGTGGTGCGTCCCGGTGAGCGCGCGGCGACCGACGGGACTATCACCGCTGGCACTACCAGCGTAGATCTGTCGGCGATCACCGGCGAATCTGTGCCCGTGGAGGCGGGTCCGGGTGACTTGCTCTACGCCGGCGCGATCAACGGTGGCGGTGCGATCGAAGTCCGCGTAACCGCCCGCGCCGCCGACAGTTCCCTAGCCCGCATCGTGCACATCGTCGAGCAAGCGCAGGAACGCAAGGGCGCCGGCCAACGTCTCGCCGACCGCATCGCCCGCCCCCTGGTCCCGGCCATCATGGTGCTAGCCGCACTCGTGGCCGGTATCGGTGCGCTACTCGGTGATCCGCTGCTGTGGCTCGAACGCGGCCTGGTGGTGCTCGTTGCCGCGTCCCCGTGTGCGTTGGCGATCGCGGTGCCGCTGACGGTGGTCGCCGCGATCGGCGCCGCCAGCCGCCATGGCGCACTCGTCAAAGGCGGTGCTGCACTCGAAGAGCTGGGACAGGTCCGCGTCGTCGCGCTGGACAAGACCGGCACCTTGACCCGCGGCACTCCGGAGGTCATCGACGTGGTGAGCACACCCGAGGTCACCCGCGAGGACGCGTTGTCTTATGCCGCCGCGCTCGAGGCTCGCAGCGAGCACCCGTTGGCGAGCGCGATTCTCGCGGCCGCACCTGCTCTGGGCTCACCTGCCGATGACGTCACCGCGATCGCCGGTCACGGCCTCACCGGCCGGATACGCGGACAGCAACTGCGCCTGGGCAAACCCGGGTGGCTCGATCCCGGCGCGCTCGCCGGAGACGTCACTCGATTGCAGAGCGACGGCGCCACCGTCGTGCTGATCGAACGGGAAGGCACCGTCGTCGCCGCGATCGCGGTCCGCGATGAGCTTCGCCCCGAGGCCGCTGAAACGATCGGGCAACTGACGGCGCTGGGTGTCGACTCGGTCATGCTGACCGGGGACAACGACCGCACCGCACATGCTTTGGCCACTGCGTCCGGAATCAGCACCGTCCATTCCGAACTCCTTCCCGAAGACAAAGCCGACTTGCTGGCCACGCTAGCGCGCGGGCGGGCGATCGCCATGGTCGGCGACGGCGTCAACGACGCCCCGGCGTTGGCCACCGCCGATGTCGGTATTGCGATGGGAGCGATGGGTACCGACGTCGCTATCGAAACCGCCGATGTGGCGTTGCTGGGCGAAGATCTTCGCCATCTCCCGCAACTACTGTCCCATGCTCGGCGCGCACGCCGAATCATGATGCAGAACATAGGATTTTCCCTAGCGATCATCGGTGTGCTGATTCCGCTGGCCGCCACGGGCGTCCTCGGCCTGGCCACAGTGGTCTTCGTCCACGAACTCGCAGAAGTGCTGGTGATCGCCAACGCGATTCGTGCCGCCCGGACGAAAGCGCTGCCGGGCACCGGTGCCGTGCCCCGGGTATCCCCCGGCACGCTCAACATCTCGGTGTCGGCCTACCACGACACAGGCGACGCCTGTTGCGCTCCAGGACCAGCCACCACCCCCGTTCAACCACGGTCGGTGCCCGCGGTACCCCTGCTGCCGACACCACGAGCACGCGGCGCGGCGACCAGCAAGAGCTGTTCGGCCACAACAGAACCAGGGTGCAGTTGCTGTTCGAGCCCGTCGGATGGCGCCGATGACGTACCGAGTAGCTCGCCAACGTTTCATCGCGAGCGTCACTGAGGGAGCCACGCCGCGTCAGGAGCGTAGGCGTGATCTCCACGTGCGTACAATCAGTGCCGCCAGGACGGCGGCAGCACAGATCCCTTCTCCTGCTGCTCCGATCCGCGTCGCCAGGGTCGTCGTTGTCCTCAACGGCACCCGCGCGATGAGAACATCGGGGGAGAACAATTCTGTGCGTTGTGCAATGGTCCCATCAGGTTCGATGACCGCGCTCACGCCACTGGTTGCTGCGATGACCACCGCCTTATCGTGTTCGACTGCCCGAACTCGCGACATCGCGAGTTGCTGGTAGGTCATCTCGGTGCGCCCGAACGTCGCGTTGTTCGTCGGAACCGCGATCAGCTGCGCACCGGCGCGCACCGATTCGGTCACCAGATCGTCGAACGCGACTTCGTAGCAGGTCGCTACCGCCACGGGCACCCCGGCAAGATCGACAACGCCATCGCCTGTGCCAGGAATGAAGTTGCCAGCCCGGCTGGCGTAGGACGAAAGCTGTGTCATCAGTCCCCGCAGCGGCAAGTACTCCCCGAACGGCACCAGCTGACGTTTGTCATGCTCCTGACCAGGCCCGGTGACGGGATCCCACACCACCAACGTATTGCGGGACGTGCTGTGGCTCCCGGCGATCACCGCGCCCACCAGGATCGGCACCTCGATCGCCCGCGCGGCACGATCAATTTGCGCCGCAGCATCACGGTTACCGAACGGGTCGATATCGGATGAGTTCTCCGGCCACACCACCACATCGGGACGCACGACCCGCCCAGAGCTGACCTCCTCCGCCAGGTCGAGAGTGCGCCGGACATGATTGTCGAGCACTGCACGTCGCTGAGCATTGAAGTCCAAACCCAACCGCGGTACGTTGCCCTGCACCAACGCCACCGTCACCGACTGCTCCTCCGGTTCTGCTGTCTGCGACGGCGCCAGGGTCCATGTCAGCACTCCCACTACGGCGACTGCTACGCCTGGGCCGGCCAACGCCCGAGGGTGCACGTTGATTACCGCCACTGCGATCGCGGCCAGGAGTGCGCCGAGCAGCACCACAACGAAGGACAACCCCGGCGCGCCAGCCAAGGCCGCTAACGGCAGCAAGAACCCGTCCGGCTGACCGAATGCTATTCGGCCCCAGGGAAAACCGCCAAAAGGCACGCGGGAGCGGACGGCTTCGACTGCCACCCAGGCGCATGCTAGCCACACCGGCGCTCCGCGGCATCTGCCGACCAGCGCCGCCACCGCCCCGAAGACACCGAACGCCACCGCCTCGACCGCCGCCAAGGCCAGCCACGGCACCGCACCCACATACGTACCGACCCACGGCAGCAGCGGCACGAAAAAGCCCAGCCCAGCGAGATAGCCGTAGCCTGACGCCGCCCACAGCGACCGCCCACGCAGTGTCACCACCAGGACCGCGATCGCCACCGGGGCAAGGAACCACAGTTGGCGCGGAGGGAAGCTCACATACAGCAGCCCGCCCGAACCGGCCGCAGCCGCGATACGTAGTGCAGATGCACATATCGGTGGCAGACCTGCGCCGGCATGCCGAGCATCCGAGTGACGACTCACCGCCCACCGCTCCCCTCACCGGTTCGGTCGTGCGTGATATGCACGCCAATCGCCCGGACGACACCGCACGCCCTGTAAACTACTAGCCAACGTAGTAGTAAACGTGACGGGAGTGATGATCGTGCCAGCTCAAGCGGTCAAGGTTCGACGCGGAGGGATGTCTCGATGAGTCGCAACGTCAAGATGTCGCTCGCGGCAGTCTTCGTGTTCTGCCTGGCGCTCACAGTGGTGTTCGTGGTCTCCCGGGCCGGAGAGAGCGAACAGTCCGGCGACCAGGCGTATACGACGGTACGGCCTGATTCTCCACGGCTATCGGCTCCGACCGAGTCCAAGGCGACATTTGTCGAGTTCCTGGACTTCGAGTGTGAAGGGTGTGGGGCGGCGTACCCGGCGGTGGAGCAGCTTCGCCAAACCTACGGCGATCAAGTCACTTTCGTGGTCCGCTACTTCCCCCTCCCCGGGCACTTCAACGCCGACCGCGCGGCACGGGCCGTGGCCGCGGCGGCCGAACAAGGCCAATTCGAACCGATGTACCGCAAGATGTTCGACACTCAACGCAGCTGGGGCGAACAAAAGGTGCCGCTGGACGATCTGTTCTTCTCCTACGCCCAGGTGTTGGGCCTGGACATGGAGCGATTCGCCGCCGCCTATGACTCACAGGCCACCCGCGAGCTCATCGACCGCGATGTCGCTGACGGCAAAGCACTAGGCGTGACCGGAACCCCCACGTTCTTCATCAACGACGAACTCATCAAGCCCGAAGGCTATGACGATCTGAGCTCTGCGCTCGAATCCGCGATACGTCAGTGACCATCACACCCCGGCAGACCTCAGAGCCGTCAGGCTTTGCGCCCGACACGCAGATCCCGGTTTTCCCGCGGCTGCTCCCGTGGATTCTTGCGGTCTGCGGAGGCATTGGACTTGTCGCTGCGTTCGCACTGACCGTCGAAAAGTTCGAACTGGCAACCGATCCGAACTACACGCCGACCTGCAGTATCAACCCGATCGTCAATTGCGGATCGGTCATGGACACCCCCCAAGCAGCCGTCTTCGGGTTCCCCAACTCACTGCTCGGAATCGCAGGCTTCACAGCTCTGATCGCTATCGCCGTCCTGCTAGGACCCCGCCCGGCCTTGTGGGTCATGATCGGATTGCAGATCGGCCTGACGGGTGCGGTGGTGTTCGTCCATTGGCTGATATTTCAGAGTCTGTATCGAATCGATGCACTCTGCCCGTACTGCATGGCCGTGTGGGTCGTTGTCGTGGTTGCCTTTTGGTATGTGAGCCTGCGCAATGCCGACCATGTCTGCCCATCCGGGAGAGCACGCCGAGCCCTCGATGTGGTCCTCACGGTGCACACCGTAGTACCGCTGGTGTGGGCGATGGCGGTGATCGCCCTCATCATCGAACGCTTCTGGTGGTACTGGTCCACGCTGGTGTGACCGTGGCCCGATTGACAGGGGTGAAGCATCGTCTCTCCCCTGGCAACGATCGTGCACTTCGTGCGCAGACCGGCGGCGTGGGTGTCGTCGATGCGCCACCCCTCACGGGTGATGGGCTGCCAAGGCTTCCTCCTGGTGACGCTGGGCACTGGTCTCGAGCTGGAAGGTGGAGTGCTCGAAGGAGATGGCGAAGTGGGTCGCCACGCACGTTCGGATGTCATTCAAGATCGTGGGGGCGTGCCCGTCCTGGAAGCAGTCGTCATCGACCACCACGTGAGCGCTAATGATCGGCAGACCAGTGGCCACCGTCGATGCGTGGAGGTCGTGCACGTCCTGCACGCGGTCCATCTCGAGAATGTGGGCCCTGACGTCGTCCAAATCGATCTCCCTGGGCGTGAACTCCATCAGCACTCGCGTCGTCTCTGCCATGAGCTTGAGGGCGCGGGGTGCGATCAGTAGCGCAATGAACAGGCCGGCCAGTGCGTCGGCTTGTTGGAAGCCGGTGGTAGCGATGACGATCGCGGCGACAATTACACCCAGCGATCCCAGTGCGTCGTTGAGGACCTCCAGGAACGCCGCTCGCATGTTGAAGTTGGCCCCGCGTCCTGAGGCAAGCACCAGCATGGCGACGATGTTCGCCACGAGCCCGATGATTCCGAAGATCAGCAGTTCGGTCGAGGGAACCTCTGGCGGAGCGAACAGTCTCCGCACGCCCTCAACAGCGGCGTAGAGCCCGACAGCAAGCAGCAGCGAGGCCTGCCCCAGAGCGGCGATGACCTCGATGCGCCGCAGTCCCCATGTGCGAGTCTTGCTGACCGGACGGTGCATCACGGTTGCTGCGACCAGCGCGACCGCCAACCCGATCGCATCTGTCGCAGCGTGCGCGGTGTCGGTCAGCAGCGCCAGACTTCCCGTGATCACCGACCCGACCAACTGGGCCACGACAATGATCCCCGTCAGAACAAACGCTATCGCCAGACGGACACGCAGCGACGAGTCGCTGGACGCAGGATCGGTTGGTCCGTGGTTGTGTCCGGCTCCCATACTTCGTACTCCCTCTCATCCACACCCAGATAGCCACGCTACCCCTATATATCAATACATGCGCATGTGACTATATGACAGACCGGGCCGGAACGGTACCAGCGGATCACGTCACGACTGACTCGGGATGTGCTGAGATGGCCCGACGTTGGCGGCGTGGAGGCGGTGGTTGTTCGGTCTCGTGAGGGTGCGGTGACCGGAAACAGGGGGACGCTGTGGACGTCGAATCGGGGCCGCCACCACAGGGCTCAGATGGGTAGTTGAGTATCGGTGATGAACGCGTCGCGCACCCACACGATGAATTGGTCCCACAGGCCGGTGATCAAAGCGATGCCCACCGCGATCATCATGGCCCCGCCGGCGATCTGGATCATGCGGGCGTGGGTGCGCAACCAGCCGAGGCTTCGCAACGCCCACGCCGAGGAAAACGCAAGCACAACAAAAGGAATGCCAAGGCCGGCGCAGTACGCCACGATCAGCGCGACGCCCTTGGCTGCGGTGGCGCCTTCGGTGCCGCTGGCCGTAGCAATGACTGCCGCGAGTGTGGGCCCCAGGCACGGGGTCCACCCGAGTGCAAAGACCCCGCCGAGCAGCGGGGCGCCGGCGATGTTGGAGACGCGGCGGGGGGCGAACCGTCGTTCCTGTTGCAGTGCCGGCACCAGCCCGATAAACACCAAGCCCATGACGATGGTGACCACACCGCCGATACGTTGCAGGACTTCACGATTCACCACGAAAGTCGTGGTGACCCCAAGTACTGTGGCGGTCGCTGCCACGAAAACCACGGTGAAACCGATGACGAACAGGCCTGCGGCGAGCGCCACACGCGAGCGACCCCGTTTATTCGACTCCCCCACCGACACCGCCGGCGCCTCGGCGCCGACCACGCCAGCCAGATAAGACAGATACCCCGGGACGAGCGGGACCACACACGGTGAGGCGAACGACACCAGCCCGGCGATCATGCATGCGAGCAGCGCCAGCAGTAGCGGACCGCTGGCGACGACGTCAGCAAACGTCTCGCCGACCGAGGCTTGCAGTTCGACTGACTGCGCCGTCATGGGCGTTGTGTCACAGGCTCAGCGACGACGCGCTGAACTGTTGCCCCGAGTTCGTCGGCGGTGATGGCCTTGAGGAACACCGCGGCCGGACGGTGGTCGCGGTCGAGCACGATGGTCGTCGGCACCACCGACGTTGGAGTGGTCAGCGCAGCCAGAGTGATGCCGGCAAAGTCGTAGATCGAGGGAAAGGCGACTTTCCTGTCGACAATGAAGTCCTTCGCCGCTTGCCGGTTGTCGCGCAGATTGATACCGAGGAACTCGACCCCCGAGGTCTTGTTCTGGGCGTAGACATGCTCGAGGTCGTCGGCTTCTCCCCGGCAGGGTCCGCACCACGAACCCCATACGTTGATGACGACGACTTTGCCTGCGAAGTCGTTGAGTCCGACGGTCTGGTCGGTCACCACATCAGGGCCTGAGACGTCAGCGATCCTCTGACGGCTTGCAGGCGGGTCGTAGGTGATGACCGTCTGCCCGCCGGGTGAGACGAACTGAAAGGTTCCCCCCTGCGCAACGGCGTCGTCGCCAGCGCTACCACAACCCGACGCTACCCACGGCACCACGCACATCAGCGCCAGGATTGCCGCCCGCACCGCGGATATCCTTCTCTCCTGCTGCACCAGCACTCCTTGACCTTGATCTACTACGCAGCGTGGTAGATTAACGTTCGCGTTGTCAACATAGCCGTAGTTTTTGCGATCTGCACCGGCCCGTAGGCCCACGTCCCGCGGCGAGGGTTCTGCCGCGTTCATCTGACGTATCGGTGCGCTCAGCTGTGATTACGCTTGATTCGGTCGAGGTCCCGAGGCTGGGCATCATTGCTTATCTGCAACTACGTTCCCTAGTAATAGAGGCCGCCAGTTGCGACTGACGCTCAACCGGATCGTGTTACTGCTGTGACCTGTGGGGCCTATGGTTCGAACGGAGGGCTGCCAATCGGGGCCTCATGTGCACCTGGCGTGCGGTGCTGAACGTCAGTGCGTCGCGCCCGTCTCCGGAAGGTCTCGCTGGCATGCCTATGTCGTCCCTCATTCGCCGCTGCGGCGTTGCACGGCCCTGTCTGAGGCTGGGGGCCGTGGGAATTGTTGCTGCGGTTCTGCTGAGCCTCTCGCTTGACGCTCGAGCGCGCGCCGACGCAGATGACACCCATGTGGCCCAGCAGTTCGCCCAACTGGTCGCCGAGACGATCTCGGCATCCTTGGGGGGGCCGGCGATGGGGGAACTAGCCGACGAGATCCGGACCGTCAGCACATGTCTGGCCGATCGTGCGCGCCCAGTCGAGCCGTCGGAGCCAACGGATGACCCCATCACTGCGGTGGGTTGCTTTGCCGCCGTTCTCAGTGCGGGACGAGCAGCCGCCGAACTGGTTGTCGACGCGCTACCGATCGGGCGGTTGCTGGCGCTGCTGGCATTTGAGATGCGTCCCCACGATCCTGCGACCCCGCATCCCGCACCGAACGGTCCACCCGTCTATTCGTCGCCGTCGCCGGGGTCCGTAGTCGCTCCGACGAATGGTCGAATCACCTCCACCTTCGGTGACGGTCGAGGTCATCAGGGCATGGACATCGGCAACGACCTCGGCGCGCCGATTTTCGCGGTCACCGACGGCGAAGTGATCAACTCCGGCCCTGCCCAAGGCTTCGGATTGTGGGTACGTATCCGACATGCCGATGGAACAGTCACCACCTACGGCCATAACGACGACAACCTCATCGAGGTAGCGGCTCCGGTCACGGTCGGCCAACCCATTGCCACGGTTGGCAACCGAGGTAACTCAACCGGCCCCCACTTGCATTTCGAGGTGGCCGATGCATCCGGTGCTGCCCTCGACCCGGTGAGCTGGCTCGCCGAACGCGGCGTCCGTCTGCCCGCCGACGGCGAACCTACTATCCCTCCCAACGAACCGCCGAGCAGCGGAAGTGCAGACCTCTGGCGGTAGGGAGCAGCGCCGCGTAACCGCGATGACCCTCCGCGCCTGATATTGGTGAGGGAGCCGACTTTTCGTTGCCGCCATGTCGGTACTCGCCCGAGATTCGGGATTCCGGGCCCAACTATGCTACCTAGTAGTTAATCGACTACAGTCCGTAGTTACGGCCCGGGAAGTCGCACGCAGGATGCGCGTGTTGCTCGATCAGGGCCACCGTTTGTCCGACTCAGATGGAGGCCTGATGACCGCGGTGTCCCCGCGCCCACCCGAGGTGGTCGCTACGCGGCCCTACCCCGAGCGGCGCAAGTCCAGAGGGTCATTCATCTACAAGCTGCTGACCACGACCGATCACAAGTTGATCGGCATGATGTACATCGTCGTGTGCTTCGCGTTCTTCCTCATCGGCGGCCTGATGGCGCTGCTGATGCGCGGCGAGCTCACGACGCCGGGCATGCAGTTCCTCTCGACCGAGCAGTACAACCAGCTGTTCACCATGCACGGCACGATCATGCTGCTGATGTATGCCACCCCCATCGTGATCGGCTTCGCCAACTTCGTACTGCCCCTGCAGATCGGCGCTCCCGACGTCGCCTTCCCGCGGCTCAACGCCCTCGGCTTCTGGCTGTTCGTCTTCGGCTCGACCATCGCGATCGCCGGCTTCATCACCCCCGGTGGTGCCGCCGACTTCGGCTGGACCGCCTACACCCCGCTCAGCGATGCCATTCACTCACCCGGCGTCGGCTCGGACATGTGGTTTCTCGGACTGACAGTGTCCGGCTTGGGCACCATCCTGGGCGCGGTCAATATGGTCACCACGGTCATCTGTCTGCGCGCACCGGGAATGACGATGTTTCGCATGCCGATCTTCACGTGGAACATCCTGGTCACCAGTGTCCTGATCTTGCTGGTGTTCCCGCTGCTCACCGCGGCACTGCTCGGCGCCGAAGTCGACCGTCAATTCGGCGCGAATCTGTTCGATCCGTCCAACGGCGGCGCCATTCTCTGGCAGCACATGTTCTGGTTCTTCGGCCACCCCGAGGTCTACATCATCGCGCTGCCGTTCTTCGGCATCGTCTCCGAGATTTTCCCGGTCTTCAGCCGTAAACCGTTGTTCGGGTACTCAGGACTGGTCTACGCCACCCTCGCCATCGCCGCCCTATCGGTCGCGGTGTGGGCACACCATATGTATGTCACCGGCGCCGTGCTGTTGCCGTTCTTCTCCTTCATGACGTTCCTGATCGCGGTGCCGACGGGCGTAAAGTTTTTCAACTGGATCGGCACAATGTGGCGGGGCCACATGACGTTCGAGACACCGATGTTGTTCTCGGTCGGCTTCATGGTCACCTTCCTCTTCGGCGGACTCACCGGTGTGCTCCTGGCCAGCCCACCCATCGACTTTCAACTCTCCGACAGCTACTTTGTGGTGGCCCACTTCCACTACGTCCTCTTCGGCACCATCGTGTTCGCCACCTACGCCGGCATCTACTTCTGGTTCCCGAAGATGACCGGACGTCTGCTCGACGAACGCCTGGGCAAGATCCATTTCTGGCTGACGTTCATCGGCTTCCACCTCACCTTCTTGGTGCAACACTGGCTCGGAGCAGAAGGCATGCCCCGCCGGTACGCCGACTACCTGCCCTCAGACGGCTTCACCACGCTCAACATCATCTCCACCGCCGGCGCGTTCGTCCTCGGCATCTCGACCTTGCCGTTCCTGTGGAACGTCTTCCGCAGCTACCGCTACGGCGAGGTCGTCACCGTCGACGATCCATGGGGCTTCGGCAACTCCCTGGAATGGGCCACCAGTTGCCCACCGCCGCGCCACAACTTCACCGAACTCCCCCGCATCCGGTCGGAGCGTCCAGCGTTTGAACTGCACTACCCGCACATGGTGGAGCGGATGCGCGCCGAAGCTCACGTCGGCACACGGCACGGTGAACCCAGCGAGACCGCAGAAGAAGTCCGCCGTGCGCCGCTGACCACCGGAGACCATGAAGCATCTACAGATCCCGACCCGGAGAGCCGACCGTGAACAACTCCCCCTTCCCTGCCCTCGACCAGGCCGCCGTCCCGCGATCGCGCCGCCCGCTGACCGTTCCTCGATGGTTCGCCATCCTCGCAGTCGGCTACACCGCGTTGATGACCTTTGCGTTGACCCTGCTCGCGGGTTCTGTCCTCGCTCAGGGCACTCCCCTGCTGCTGTGGCTGATCGCGGCGACCGCGGCAGCCTGCGCGGCCCGCGGAGCAGCCGCGATCGCGGCCCGCACAGCACAACCAGCGCGCGGCCGTGCGCTGCGGCGGTAGCCGGTCGCGTCATCCATCGGCCCAACTCTGCGTGATCAGAGCCTTGCCTGCGGGGCGTGGTGCTGCACAGCGCCACGTGGGCCATGTCGAGACTGCACGCCCCGATGCATAGCTGACGCGATCCCGGTATGACCCTGGTGACGTGGATTATGCATCCTGTTGCGACAGTCTCTCGGCTGGCGGGTCCGATGGCGAAGATGCACTCTGGGCCTCGCGGGGGCGGCGCGCGCGGGGCGTGCGCGCAACACCATGAGACACGCGCCGGTGAAGGTCGTCGTTACCGGTGGCGCAGATGAACGAAACGTCACCGGGTTTGCGACACTAACTGCTGAAGAGTGAACGTGGCGGTGCGGGGACTCACGCGGTGAGCCCATGCGCAACAACTGAGAGCACCGGAAGTGCTGCAACGGTACACAATGCGGCACCCAGAAGTGGCAGTACACTCGCCGCTGCGTACTTCGATTTGGTCGGCTCGATCACGCCATTGTCGAGCATGCGCAGCCGGTAGCGCGTGGAGTGCTGCATGGGGGTCCCGGGGCCTACGCCCTGACCGGTGACATGGGCCAGTGCGCTGCGTACCGCAGCCGTGCTGGTGACCCGGGCTGCCGACATGTCGGCATCCACTTCGATCAGGGCCGCGACCGCCGCTGGCGCCCGCCGAAACAGCGGTACGAAGGGCAGAGCACGTGCCATGACGTCGCAGACCGCCAGGACCCGGTCGTGACGAGACCTTAGATGGGCGAACTCGTGTGCCAGTACTGCTGCCCGCGCCTCGGCCGGCACGCGTGTGCGCAGCGCGCTGGTGGCTACCACGAAACCGCTGCGTCCGCCGACGCAGTAGGCCATGGGGTGGGGATGATCGATCCAGAGTACGTCGGGGGTATCGGGTTCGGTGCTGCCTACCACCGCAACGACGTCGCGATGAAGGCGTTGCACACGTTGCACATCGCGCGTGTGACGAGCGCACGACATCGCGGTGCGAGCGACCACGGCGAACAGCACGACGGCGACGGTGATGCCATACACCTGGCTGAAATCGTCGCGCACCGCATGCAGGACAGCGCCAGCGCACCGAGCCAACGTGTCGACGAAACGCTCCGCAGGCGGCGCATCGGGCCATAAGGCCGACAGCGCCGACAGGAGAAGCAGTCCCACCGCAGTGGCAATGCTGCTGACCCATGCGGTGATCACTACCCGCGGTGACCATCGCTGTGGCAATCGGTCGAGAACGTAAGGACCCAACACACCCAGCACGGCCGCGCCCACCAGGTGGGCCAAAGCAACGCTCACACTCTCAGCGCCTTCTCGGACGATCCGTCCGCGTCCGGGACAAGTGTTCGCTAAGGACCTCGCGCTCCTCGGGGGTAACCATCCGCGCGAAATGCATCAGGACCGCCGTGGAATCGCCGCTGGCATCGAGCACCCGTCGCAGTGTCTGCGACGTCGCCTCCTCCCGCGACTGCAACGGGAAGTACCTGTAGGCGCGGCTGATCTTCTCGCGTCCGGCGAAGCCCTTCTTGTGCAGATTGGTTACCACGGTCAACACCGTCGTGTACGCCAGATCGCGATCGGCCAACGCATCGACAATGTCGTGCACACTCATCGCCGCAGAAGCGCCCCACAGCACGTCCATCACTGCGCGTTCCAACGAACCCAATTGAGTCACCGTCGCCTGCCTGATCGCCTTGTCTTTGCTGCCAGTCTAGAACAAACTACCCTGCTTAGTAGCCGAAGGTGGCTTCGCCAGGTTGGCCGCCACCATCTGACACACTTTTCGCATTTCCTGCGGTGCCATGACTCACCTCACCGCCTACTGAAAGCGCCACTCGTGACCGACCTCGTTGACGACACGTACTCGACCCGCCGCATCCAACTCGATGTAGGTGGCATGACCTGCGGTGCGTGCGCAGCCCGAGTGGAACGCAAACTCAACAAGATTGACGGCGTACGCGCCTCGGTGAACTACGCTACTCGGCGGGCCACCGTGGAACTCGATAGCCACGCAGGCGTGGCCGATGCGATCGACGCTGTTCACACGGCAGGCTATTCGGCTACGGAACTGACCGAGCAGGCTCCTCCTGTCAACGAGGATGCGTCGACGGCGAAGGCGCTGTTCACCCGACTGATCGTCGCGCTGGCCCTGTTCGTGCCGCTGGCCAACCTCTCCGTAGTGCTCGCCGTCATCCCGGACCTGCGTTTTCCCGGGTGGCAAGCGGTGTTGGTGGCGCTTGCCGCACCAGTCGTGACCTATTGTGCGTGGCCGTTCTACCGCACCGCGGTGCGTACGTTGCGGACCGGTGTGGCCACGATGGACACGCTCGTCTCCCTGGGAGTGCTGGCCGCGACCGCCCTGTCGATGTATTCGATGTTCTCGGCCGATGCGATGTCTGCCGCGGGTCAGGGGGTGTGGTCAGCGATCTTCTCCAGTGACTCGATCTACCTCGAAGTTGCCGCCGGCGTGACGGTCTTCGTGCTGGCGGGACGCTACTACGAAGCGCGTGCCCGCACACAAGCTGTCCAGGCATTGAGCGCGCTGGCCGCGCTACGCGCAACCGAGGCCCGCGTCGAGTGTGCAGGGGGTACGAGCATGCTCATACCCCTGGCGGAACTCAAAGTCGGTCAACGACTCATCGTGCTGCCGGGTGAGACCATTCCCTCGGACGGGCATGTGATCGAGGGCACAGCCAGTGTGGACCTCAGTGCGATGACCGGAGAGACGACGCCGGTGCAAGTATCAGCCAACCACCGCTCCACCGCAGTCGGGGGCACTACCTGCCTCGACGGGCGATTACGGGTGGAAGTCACTGCAGTCGGTGACGACACACGCCTTGCGGAGATGATCGCGCTGGTCGATAGCGCACAGATGGCCAAGGCCCGCGCTCAACGGGTCGCTGACCGTATCGCCGCGATCTTCGTACCATGCGTCATCGCCCTGGCTGTGAGCACTGTCGTGGGCTGGTCACTAACCGGAGCGTCCTGGGAGCACGCCGTGAGCGCCGCGGTGGCCGTGCTGGTCATCGCCTGCCCGTGCGCGCTGGGCCTGGCCATGCCGATGGCCCTGGTGATCGCCACCGGGCGCGGCGCCCAACTGGGAATCTTCCTCAAAGGGCATTCCGCATTGGAACTGTCCGGGACGATCGATGTGGTGGTCTTCGACAAGACCGGCACTCTCACCAATGGGCGACCTCAGGTCAGCGGCGTGTACACCGTCGACAACAACAGCACGGAGTTGATCCTTGGCTGGGCCGCGACACTCGAGCAGCACACCAGCCACCCCATCGCTACCGCTATCGCCGCAGCGGCCGGTCCGCAGTCCCTTCCTGCACCGGTCGAGGTGGTCACCGACGTCGGCAGTGGCGTGCGTGGAGTGATCGACGGCCTGAGGGTGCAGGTGGGCTCGCCGACGTGGATTGCCCGTACCGCTGCGGTGCCTGCCGCGCTCGACGCGCAGCGCGCTGACGTCGAACGCTCTGGTGGCACCGCGGTGTACGTCGCGGTCGACGATGCAGTTCGGGGCCTCATCGACATTCGCGATAGCGCCAAACCCTCTGCTCGCCAGGCAGTCGATGAGTTGCACCGCATGGGACTTCGCACGTTGTTGGTCACCGGCGACAACGCCGGCGCAGCGCAGCGCGTAGCAGCGCAGGTCGGCATCGATGACGTGACCGCCGGGGTGCTCCCGGCTGAGAAAGTGGCCATCATCGACGACGCGCGCAGGAGCGGTGCCTGTGTGGCGATGGTCGGTGACGGCATTAACGACGGGCCCGCTCTGGCTTCGGCGGATCTGGGCATTGCTATCGGTGGCGGTACCGATGTCGCTATCGGCGCCGCCGACATCGTGTTGGTGCGCGACGATCTCACCACCGTCGCGTTGGCCCTGCACCTCGCCTCGGCCACCCGACGGACGATGCGCACCAATCTGGCATGGGCGTTCGGTTACAACATCGCCGCACTGCCGCTTGCTGCCGCTGGACTGCTCAACCCCCTGATCGCCGGGGCGGCAATGGCCTTGTCATCGTTTTTCGTCGTCTCCAACAGCCTGCGTCTGCAGAACTTCGCGCGTGTAGACCACTGAGGGTGACAGTTGCTGGGTCGGTGCCAGCTGAGACACCATCGCTGCGACGGTTCGAGAGTCGCTGCCATCAATGGCGACGGACTCGGGCAGATCGGGCCGGCGTTCGGCACGCACCCACTGCACCAACAGCACCAGGCAGACCACCACCATCGGAATCTCGCTGATCACTGCGGCCACCACACCGCCCGCCCACTGCGTGCGCGCGAGGTCGGGACCCCACGGCAGTTGCAACTGGCTGTAGAAGGATTCACCGATCACCGTCGTGGAGGTCATCAGTGCGATACCAAAAATGGCGTGAAAAGGCATGACGGCGAACAGCAGACCTAGGCGCGCCAGAATCGGCAACTGCTTGGGGCCCGGGTCGATCCCCACAGAGACCCAAAAGAACAGGTACCCAAGGGTGATAAACAGCACGCTCATCAAGACGTGCCCCCAGTGGTAGCGGACGAGTACGTCGAACACCGGTGTGAAGTACACCAGAAACGACGAGCCCACAAACAACGCGAACGCGACAACTGGATTGAGCAGTAGGTGCACGCCTCCAGAGCCGAGCAGAGTCAGCAGTCCCCGCCGGCACGCCGCTCCACCAGTGTTACCTGCCGTTGGCAGCACCCTCAACAGCAACGTGATCGGTGCGCCACCCACCAGCAGAATAGGTGCGATCATGGTCAAAGCCGTGTGTTCGGCCATGTGCACGCTGAACAGAGCATTGCCGTAGGCCTTCAATCCGGAGCTGGTGGATACCACCACCACAGCGCAGCCCGTGACCCATGACGCGGTCCGCCGTATCGGCCAGCGATGTCCACCGCCCCGCTCCCGCCTGGCGGCTACGACATATCCCACGGCGCTCACCACCGCTGCCACACCCACCACAAGATCAACACGCCACAACGACACCAGCGACCCGACACCGGGCGGGCCAGGAAGCGAATAACCCAGGTACACGTCCCACGCAGTGAATGGGTGGGCAATCAACCCGGGTGCGACCCGGGTGTCCATCACCGCCCAACACGCCACCGCTGCCAGCGCAGCCCCCGCGGCAAGGGAAGAAGCAGTTGCCGACATCGGCACACCCCGGCGCAGGCGCACAACATCGGCGATCACAAGCACCGCCAGTACACCCACCAACAGCCCCGCAGCGCGACCGAAAGCCGACGACCACACGCCCGGAGTCCGCAGCAGCACCACCACACACACCGCGCCCACCAGAGCTGTCACATCGGCGCCCAAGACGACATAGCTGACACGTCGGTCGGCCGCCCTGTCGATGGTCGCCGACCCCAAACCACGAGCCCTAAACCGGTCGGCCCACCGCAGCCCCACCGACACCGCCAAGCTCGCCGCGAACACAATCACCGCGCCGGTCGTGTAATCGTGGTCAGGCCCCTGCGCGGCATTACCGACCACAGGCAGCGCGAGCACCCCGACCGTCGCGGGAACCACCAGCGCCACCTGGACCGACCACCGCAGCGACACCGAACCGACCAGCACCACGACACCCGCTGCCGCCACAACCAGCCACGCCAGCGCCGGCAAACTCACACTGAACGCGTAACCAACCTTGCCGCTGGACACCATCGCGCCCACGGACACACCAGTGGTGTCCGCGGCCGACGTAACCGCCATCAGCACCGCAACAACCACACCAAACCCTGCAGCGCGGCGGACGCGGCGAAACACCGGATACACCGCAGCGTCAATGAACCCCTGCGAGTCGGAAGACGCGGTGAGCACCACCGAAACTAACCCTCCGAGGACCGCCGCAGCCAACGCAAAGCCAGCAAAATTGCCGACCACATCGGCCACAGCCGTACCCATCCCCGGGTAAGGATCCGCACTCTCGACATAGCGAGTGGCCCCGGACGCCCAGGCGTACACCGCCAACACCAGCATCAGCCCACCGACCAGCAACGGCGCCACCACCCGAAGAGGAACTGCGCGCAGCAGTCGCGACTGGATTGACGAGGTGTCAGCCTCCGGCAACGCCTTTGATTCGCCCACCAACCGTATGCTACTACTGCGCATAGTAGTTAACTCACATGGATCGAGGGCCGCGGTGATCGACGACCTACTCCTGCGGTGGATCGTCACCGCCATGTTCGCGATCGGAGCGATCGACAGCATTCGCACCCTAGCCGCCCACCGCAGCGACCTGCGGCTCTCAGTCGTGCACTGCCTCATGCTCCTGATGTCGCTGGCGATGATCGTCATGGCGTGGCCACAAGGCAATCAGCTCCCACTGCTGCCTCTGATGCTGCTCTTCGCTCTCGCCACAGCAATCGCGGTCGTCTTCGCGGTGCCGAAGACGACCGCGCGGCGGCTTTACGTCTCTACCGCAGTGATGATGGCCTCGATGGTGTGGATGTATGCGGTGATGAGCCGGCACAATTCCACATCCGCCGTTCCCGCTGCCACCGCCCCCGCACACCACGGAGGCCCGTCGGGGGCCGACGCCATCAACGAGATGACACCGCTGCACGGCCCGTCATCAGATCCCATGTGGATGGGGTCGGTCACCTTGCTACTCGTGCTCGGCTTCCTCGCGCTCACCCTCTACTGCGCAGCCCGGTCAATTCAGCTGCCACGCACCGCGGCCCCAGCGCCACCACTGTCAAACGCTGTAGCGACGCTTCGCCGCCCGCATCTAGAGTTCTCGTGGATATGCCACACGTTAACCGCCGGTGGGACAGGAATCATGTTCGCCGCTCTACTCTGACAGGCCACCCGAGCCTCAGAGTGAGCGGTCATTCCCGATATCGCTACGGCCGCCGCGCAGCGCATGCTCATCACTGTCGCGTCTGCGGCTGTTCATGACCGTAACGCAGAAGCGATATCGCCGGGAACCGGCATCGGGCGCATCAGACCGGCGGCAACACGTCCGGTGTTGCCCTCGGGGTAGCGTCCGCTCAGCGATCCGGGAGCGGAAACGATGATGCGCACCACCTGGCCGAGCGCTTCGCGCCGATCATGTTGGTGCACAGCGAATCTGAACATCGAAATGTGGTTCTGAGTATGCAACCACGGGTCCGGCTGGGACACGATGTGGGCGCGTTCAAGATGGTGCCAGCGCTGCTCTGCCACCTCGGCGGCGGCGGCCGCTGCCATCTCTGCCCGGTAGAGGTCACGGGCTGCCTCACTAATGCGAGCCATCGCCAGCCTCCTCGGCGCAGCACGGATCATCCAACGCAAGTACCAGCCCGAGTAGATCGTCGAGTGCATGACCAATCCGGCTATTAGCCAGTTCATACCGACTCCGTCGACCCTCAGGTACCGCGACCACCAAACCGCATCCCCGTAGGCAGGCCAGGTGATTCGACAACGTTTGCCGCGACACCCCAATCGCCTCAGCCAAGTCCGCCGGATAGGCTCCACCATGGCGCAACCGAACCAACACCTGCGTTCGCGTCGAATCGGATAGTGCGTATCCAAACCTCGTCAACGCGTCATGCTGCGCTTCTACCACCGTGCTCACGCCAAAATGATACATGACTCGATGTATTCACGCACATCTGAACAGTAAAGGTCAGGACTTCCGTCCGGCTCGATTAAGGCATAATCCTTTGCCTGTGCCTGACATAGCATAAGTTATCGGCGAAATATGTTGTGCTGCTTTATATTACGTCACCAGTGACGTAATGCAACGCGAACTAGCAGTTCAAGGAGACCGATCATGGCAACGCGGACCACGGTGCGCACCGAGTTCCTGTGCGACGTTTACACCTGCGCACTTGAAGGCGGTATCGGCTACTGGTCGACCTGTACCGACTATCGCTGGAGCAGTGATCCGCGAGCGACTGTCGAGGAAAGCTCCGGCGATCCGCACGTGATCACGCTCGACACGATCGCCCGGGGCGTGAACTCCATCGTCAATGGCGCAGCAATGATTCCGGATGTGCAGCGTCGTAGGATCGCCGCCGCTGTCCGCACCCACGATGCCGAGACCATCGACGCGACAGATGCAGACGCCATTGTTCAGGCGGCACTGTTTGGCTCCCTCGTCTACGGGTGAGACCAGCGGTCACTGCGGTCTCGACGAGCTGAGGTGTTTCCGATTGCGGTGCCGATGTAGTGCTGAGCGGATAGTGGGCCCTGGTCCGAGTTCTTTCGCGATCGACAGTTCGCCGGCCATCAGCAACGCCAACCACCCGAGAATGGCTAGCGTCCATCCTGCCCCGACGAAGACTCCCGACGGCCACGCGGTGGCGGTAATCCGCCAGAGCGCGCAGAAGCCAGCGAGGAGCACGCCGACGGGCAGGGTAGCCAGGCCGACCAGGCCGGTGGTCCATTTGAACCGGGCGGGCGGCGGTGTAGGTCCAAGCTCAGGGTGCGGCTGCCAGCGCACCGCCCGAACAGGTTGTGTTGCCGCGTCTATGACAGCGGCCACGCCGAATCTCGACCAGTAGACGAGGCCGCTCAGGAGCAGGATCTGCCAGACGAATCCGGCCGCTACCGCTTGATTCAATGCGGCGTCCTTTCTTCACGGTCTGAACAGGCGTGATTGGTGGCTCAATCGCCGATGCGCGATGCGCACCGCCGGCAGAAGGTACCGGTGTGTTGACGGGTATGCCCATCGGGTAGCCGTTGGGTTTCCGTCGCGAGGGTGGGGCTGTGGCCTACTACGGCGCAGATGACGGGTATCCCTGTACCGCTGTCATATTCGGCGTCGGAACGCACCCAAGAACTTCATGCGCAACGCGACAAACGCCGCGACGCCTACGCCCACGGCGATGACGATCGCCAGGGGGAATGGCAGCACCGTGCGGAAGAAAATGAGCCCGGCAATCATGATCGCCGCAGGGATCAGCAGGGTCATGACGATGAAAGAGCGAGACTCGCCGTCCTCGCTCGGTGTCTGGCGCCCTCCGAGTATGAGTCCGATAGTCGCCGCGCCCACCCAGAACACCGCAATCATCACCCATCCCACGGCCGCGCCCCATGCGCCGGACGGGACGATCGACGTGTCGGGAAAGTTGGCGTCAGCAGCAAGGATCATCGGCGTTGTCCTTCCGGATTGGTTCGACCGGTGTCGAAGCCGAGGGCACGAAGGTGCTGGACATCGGGAATGCGAACCCGCGCAATGAGGAAGCACTCGACCGCTCCCGCAACAAGCACCACAGCGCCGCACACCCACGTCGTGGTGTTTCCGTCGTTGAGGGCGGCTGCGGTGGCGCCGCATACGACTGTGATCGCCGCAAAGGTCATCGCAACTCGCTGGAATTGCCGTGCACGGGCAACAGCGGTCGCGGCGTCCTTGTGTGGGCGAGGCTGAAAACGGTTAACGCGTTGCCGAATTACCCCGGCGGTGATTATTGTGACGGCTCCGGCAAAGAGCAGGATGATCGCCGTGGTTTCCATAGGTGTTATTTCCTTCTGTTGGCGATGAGCGCGAGGACTTCGGCGACTTCCTCGTTCTCAGTGACCTCGCCGCGTGCCGAGCGGGTCAGGAACTCAATGTCGTCACGTTGCGGGTTCCAGCCGTCGAGGACGTTGTTGTCGATCGCCTGCACGACACCGCGGACCTGCAGATCGGTGAGTCCTGAGAACAACTCCGGCCAACGGGCGATCCACTGTGACTCGATCATCACTCACCTTTCGGATTGGTTCACCTGTAAGGCACTGTCGCACAGTGGTCCGACAGTCTCGCGTCGGCGACACTGCGGTGGGCGGGGGTGAGCCCTACCAAGGGCCGTCATCTCCACCATCGACGCCCGACTCGATGCCACGATGCGTCCGAGAGTCACACAGGTCATCAATCCGGAAGTAGCTGCGAAGCAGGTATGTCGAAGTGGTCAGCGATCCGGTACAGCGTCCCGACGGTGATGTTCTCACCGCCGGACTCGATCGCCGACAAGTGTGTCCGGTGCACGCCAACAGCTTTGGCTACTTCGGCCTGCGTCTGACCGCGACCGGTCCGCGCGTCACGCACCCGGCTGCCCAGCTCCCGAAGTCTCTCCACGATGTTGACTATAACCCACACCTATGTAGACTAAAACCATCATCGCTGATGATGCGGTGAACCTTCGCTGCCGACTCGGGCAGAAACAAGAGTGGTCCGCGGGTGCTGGAACACCCACGGACCCGACGCACACCACGGAAAGGGCCGTGACATGCACCAATGCCCCACTCTAATCGAACAAGCCTCCGGCTATCTCGCCGCCGATCACACCATCCGCCGCATCACCCCGACCGCCCGGGCGAGCGCCGCAGCGGCGATCCTGGCGCACTACCCGCCGACCTCGGCGTTCGATGCTGGATTCCGACAGCGGCTTGTCGAGTTCACTCCTGACGTGGCGTCTGCCGATCAGCGAAAGGGGCGGTAGGCCAATGGAGTTCGCAACTCTCGGAGTCCTGGCCGACGCAGCTCCCCTCATACCGGAGGCCCCTGAGGCCTTTGTGCAGGTGGCGGCCAATCTCGGATGGGGGGCCTCGATCATCGGGGTGGTCATCTTGTTGGGGGCGGGCCTGCGAGCCGCCATTGCGAAGAAATCAGGCGGGGGCGCCGCCGCCGTCGTTCCACTTGCGGTCGGTGGTGTCATCCTCTCCTCCGTCGGACTCGTTCTGACACTGGTCGGCCCCGGCCCGGATCGGGACAGGCAGCCAACCTCCCCCGACGCGTCCCCCGCGCCACCGCCGCCGGCCCCGGCCGAGCAGACACCGTCTGCCCCCGAGGCGCCCACCGACTACACGACGCTGTGGATCATCTGCGGAGCCGCCGCGGCCAGCCTCATCGTCATCGCTGTCGCGGTTCTCGCCTGCCACAAAGTGAGCCAAGCACGTTCTCGCCGAGCCGTTCTGGTGACGAGTGTGCGTGCTCAGTGGGTCAAGGCGGCCGACGTCCTGGGCTCCATCGACGCCGAGTACGCCGCCTACCACGCCGACCTCGCCGACCGGTTGTTCGCGCGCCCACTCCTCGACGACACCAACGATCCCCGCACCGCGGCGTTCCTCGACGCCTACACCGCGGCCCACGCTGCGGCCTACGACTCCCGGCCCCTGGACAGAGACCTCGCCGACCGTGCCGTCGCCACCGCCCTCGCTGCCCGCGACGCACGGGACAGTGCCTCACGCCATGCCCGCGAGACCGGCCTGAACATCCAGCCCGCCAAGCGTGGAAAGCTCACCCGAGCACGCAAAATGCTCGACCAGGCACTGGACCCGACCATCACCGACGCCTACCGCGACAACCTGCTCGACCGCATCACCACACTCATCGCCGAGGCCGGCGCACGCCGCATCCCACCGGTCCGGGCGCTGGTCGCAGAAGCTGTTCAGCGGCAACTCAACACGGCAGTCTGTCGGCCGCAGCTGCAACAATGACCCACATTGAACGCCACCGACCTACGAAAGGGGTCAACCGTGTGGTCCTTCCTGTACTTCGCCGTCGCCTTGCAATTGGCCGGAGTCCTCGCCCTGGCTGTCGCCAACTCGGCATACCCACACCGTCGCCGAGGGGTGCGTCTGCTCGCGGCCGCACCCCCGGTGGCCTCGACCGTCACCCTTGTGACCGGCGCAGTCCTCACGATCGCCTCCGGCCAGTACCAGGCCGGCGACGTAACTCTAATCACCCTCATGGCGATCTTCTGCACCGTCGTCAACGTTTTGATCCTCGGACTGTTCGGATTCTGGGCCGAGCTACGCCGCGCGCTGGACAACCGTCGGCGGTCGTCCGGCCCGCCGGACATCGAATCCATTCCCTGACGAAGGGTCCGCATCTAGTGAACGACAGGACGATTCGCGCCGGCACCGACCGCGCCGACTTCGTCGCGCACGTCGCCGAACGCATCCGCACCCATCCCGACCCCCTGCTGAGGGCGCGGGCAGTCCAGATCGTCCTCGCCGCAGACGGCGTGCAGGCGAGCGGCAGCTTGGCAGACCCCAGAGGCGCTGTGATCGCTCACAATGAGCTACGCAGGCGGGTGGACGAGCTGGCCGCGGCCGCGGAGCTGGCCGACCTCAAACAGGACTTCCGCCTCAGCGGACAGCACCCGGCTCGACATGGCGGCGACATCGCCTTCTATGGCTTCTTCGGACTGACGGGTCCAGCAGCGTACCTCCTCGGCGCCTTCGGCTTCGAGCTGCCGCCGTCCCTGGACGGGTTCAACGTCGTAGCAATGGTCATGGCCGCTCTCACCCCCATCGCCGCCTACTGGTGCTACTACACCCTTCACCACTCCGGCCAGGATGCTCGCGGCTGGCAGGGCATAGTTGAACAGGCCGCCCACGTCGCCTACGCCGGTCGCGACGACGACACTCCCGACCAGCCGTCCGTCGCCGGGGACGACGACCTCGCCCGGCGCCGAGCCGCCGCCGCCCGCTCGCTCGATGACCTGCTCGCCGCCTGGGGGCACTACAAACTCGACACCGAAGCCTGGTACCTCACCAAACCCCTGCTGCACGACACCACCGGCACCGTTGCCACCACGGTCGCCTACACCAGCGCCATGACCGATCTCGCGGCCGCCGTCGACGCCCTAGGCGAACACTCCACCGCCAACGACGTCGACCACACACTGGCCCTCGCCGACCGCGCCTGGGCGGCCTGGCACGACGCGAATGACCACGCCGCCGCCGTCGGGCTCGACGATCGCAGCCCCACCGAACGCGCCGCGCTGCAACGCCTCAACAAACTCGTCACCCGACTCACCCGCAGCAGCGCCGACGATCCCGAACTCGCCGCAGTCAAACGCGACATCACCGCCTGCCTCGACCGCATCCACACCGTCTCGGTGTCCTGGGCCGACATCGCCGCACTGCCCGCCCTCGACCAGCAACTCATCCCGCAGTTGCCCACCGGCGCCGCCTGAGGCCACGTCGCCGAGGCGGCCAGCAGGAAGTGTCTGCGATCACAAACGCCAAGTGCGCGCGCGGCGGTGACTACAGCAAAGAGACGATTTGCTAGTGTGGCGGGACGTTCTTCTGAGTTGCCACACCCAACCGAAGATCGTTCCTCACAGGATAGGAGGGGAGGGCGGCGAACTCCCCCGAATGTGCAGCCCCCTCCCCTCCCTCCTGGCTACGCGCGGCGACGACCAGCCGGTGCGGGTCTTCACTGAGGGTCGTGGAGTGTTAGCGCCCGATCTGCTGAAGTAGTTGCGAAATCGGCACTTTCAGCGCTCCGGCGATGCGCGCCAGGGTGATGACGGTTGCCCGCCGCGATCCGTCTTCCACGCCGCGCAGCATGTTGCGCTCGACGCCGGCCTCGAGACCAAGGGCCCGCTGACTGAGGCCCAGTTCCTCGCGGCGGGTCGTGATCGCTTCTCCGAGAGCGCGTAGCAACGCAGGTTCGTCGATGTCGACGGCCATGACGGCTCCTCCTCCCCTGTCGCCCGCCAGGTCGGCGGGCACACTCGGCATGGCTGAGCCTACCGGCGAGGTCGCCACGGGCGGCAGGACGACGGCGGTGCGCCCGGCCGACGCGGGACAGCTACTCACTGCGCGGGTTTCACGATCGTCACGGTCAGCTGGTCGTCGTCGATGTGCTCGTCGAACTCCTCAATGGCCAGCCAGTGGCCGCAGACGTACTGGTCGCGCTCGGAATCGTCCATCGCTGCCCACTGCTCGGGCAGCGGGCCGACATAGCGCTGCACCCGGCGTACCAGATACGACCGCTCGACAACCTCGGTGCGCGCCAGCTCCGGCATCGCTTGCTCGACCAGCCCGACCAGGGCGGCGGCCGCGTCATGTTCAGCGTCGACACCTCCTGCGAGGTCGCAGGCTTGGCGCCACTGCTCGATGCCTGCGGCGATCGCTCGCGCATGACCACTCATCGGTGTTGCCGCGCAGTTGTTTTCGGTGGTCGTTGCCATGTGCTGCTCCTTCTTGCTCCGTGCCTTGATGGTTGCCTATAGGCTACCGTCAATGGTAGTCTATAGGCAACCACCGAGGATGGAATGAGCGAGGAAGCGACGATCATGGGGCACATCATCTCGAAGACAGCGGAACATCGACCGGCGCTGCGCCGTAGACGATTCCGTCACGACAACCCGACCGCGCTGGACTTGTTCTCGGGATTCGGCGGATTCACCCAGGGCATCGAGGCCGCCGGATTCGACACTATCGTCGGGGCCAACCACAACCGCTACAAGGTCGAGGTGCACGAGGCCAACCACCCGCATGTCGAGCACTGGATCGCCGATCTGATCAACACCGACTCCGACACCTACCACTCGGTGCGCGAACTCCCGGCGGCCGATCTGCTGGTCGCCGGGGTGACCTGCACCAACCATTCCCAGGCCAACACCCAGCGCGCCTACGCACAGGGTCTGACGTTGTTCGACCTCGACGACCCCGAGTTCGAGGAACGCGCCACCCGATCCGAGCGGGACCGCGCAACGGCCAACTGTGTGCTGCACTACGCCGACCAGCACCACCCCCTGCTGATCCTGGTCGAATGCACCACCGAGTTGCAGTCCTGGGGTCCAGCGGTCCCCGGCCGACGCAAGGTCGGCGACGGGTCGACGTATCGGTGGTGGCTGCGCGAGATCACCAAGCTCGGCTACGAGCACAAGGTGCTCTACCTCAACTCGATGTTCTTCGGCGTCCCACAGAGCCGGGACCGGCTCTACATCGTGTTCTGGGACCGCACACTGCCCGCCCCCGACCTCGACCACCGCCCCCAGGCGTGGTGCGGCCCCTGCGACGAGGCCGTCGAGGCGATGTGGGCGTGGAAGACCGGCGTGCCCGCGAGCGGATCGGTGCGCTACGGCAAGCAGTACAACTACCGCTGCCCGCGTTGCTTCGGTGAGGTCTCCCCCACCGCCACACCGTCGCTGACCGCCTTGGACCTCACCCACCTGGGAACCCGGATCGGCGAGCGGGCCAAGCCGCTGGCCCCGGCGACCATGGCCCGCGCGGAGCGGTGCCGTCAGAAGTTCGCCGAGTTCCCCGCCGTGCTGATGCCGGCCAAGGCCCAACGCGGCGTGGAACGCCACCCGCTGCAACCGATGTCGACGCAAACCTCGCAGCAAGAGACCGCGCTGCTCAGTACCGGCGCGATCATGGTCGCCGCCGGAAACACCTTCGAGCGCCCCGGATCGCAGTGCCGGACCCGAACCCTGGGGCAGCCGCTGTGGACCCAGACCGCCACCAACGCCACCGGCCTGCTCACTCCCCCGGTCGCGATGGCCATCAACAACTTCCAGGGCGCACCACGCGGCCTCGATGAGGCGCTGCCCACCCAGGGCGGTTCGGAAACCCTGAGCATCGTGTCCTCCGGTGTGGTGCCCTTCCGCAAACACACCACCCCGACCAGCCACGCCCAGGCCATGCCGACGGTCACCGCCGAACAGACCCCCGGCCTGCTCACCGCGACCGGCGACCCCGCGCTGCTCGCGGGCTGGTTCAAGCAGAACGGCAGCACCGGCACCGAGACCGCCGCGCACCCGCTCACCGATCCGCTGGGCACCCTGACCAGCCGCGACACCACCGCCCTGCTGGCCACTCACTGGCGCGACGCCCTCGCCGACATCCCGCTCGATGAGTGCTTCTTCCGCATGATGACCCCGCACGAGGTCGGCCGCGGCTGCGGATTCGACCCCGACTTCGGCGACCACAAGGGCACCTTCACCGTCTGGGGCAAAGGCCGCGACCAGATCGACGGCTACGGCAACGCCGTCACCCCACCCGTCCCGCTGTGGATCGGCACCCGCCTACGCGAAGTCCTGCACCCCACCAGCGGATGATGACGTCGACCGCCCCGGCACACCGTGACCACTGTGCCGGGGCATCCGGCCCAGTCCACACGGACGGGCCGCGCTCGGACAGCTCGGAAAGCCTCACCGATCACGCCCGTTGCTATTATTGCTGCATGATTGACGCTGGCCGGTGGGGTGCGATCCGCGACCTGGCTGATCGCCAGTTCGGGCTGTTCACCACCGCCCAGGCCCGCAACCTCGGCGTCGCGCCGTATGTCCTGGCTCGCCTCGCTTCCCGTGAGGCCATCGTCCGGGTACACCACGGTGTCTACGAGGTCCCCGAGTCCTCGGCCTGGACCACGCTCGGTGACTGGGCGGCACAGTGGTTGGCGCTGCACCCCGCCGCTGACATCGAGGACCGCCGCACCCACCCTGACAGCGTGGTGAGCCACGCCGCCGCCGCCCAGGTCCTTCGGCTGGGCACGATCACCGCATCCGGGCTCGAGCTGAGCAGCCCGCATCGCATCAACGTCCGCGACCCGTCGGTGCGCACCTGGCGCCGGCCGATCGGTGACCGCGGCCGCGACTGGGACCTCGTCGACGGACTGCCGGTGACCACACCCGCGCGCACCGTGGTCGACCTGCTGCTCACCCACGGCGACGGCGGGCACATCGGGACCGCGCTGCACACCTGCCTGACCGAATCGCTGGTCGACGCCGACGAGCTGATCGCGGCATGTGATCGGGCCGCGCCGCGCTGGAAGTACGCCTCGGGTGCTGAGCTGTTCGCCTCGTTGCTCGATCAGGCCCAGATGCCGGCCGAACCGGTGCTGGTCGGCTGATGGCGTATGCGTCCGAAGAGGCCTTCCGTGCCGGGCTGAAAGCCCGCCTGTCCGCCGAGGCTCGGACGAGCAGATTCAGCCGTGACGAGCTCGCTCAGACCGTGACCCTCCAGTTGTTCCTGGCCCGGCTGTTCCGTTCCCCCGACGCCGACCAGTGGATCCTCACCGGCGGCACCGCCCTGCAATTCCGGGCGCCGACCCAGGCGCGGCCGACTGCCGACGCCGACCTGGCGACCCGCCTCGACGCCGAACACATGCAGCACTCGCTGCGCCAGGCCGCCCACCCCGGACCCGGCGACTTCGGCGAGTTCGACATCACGATCACCGCGACTCGTAGCCCGGGCTTGTTCGCCGGGCGTATCCGTTACAACCTTGCCGGACAACGGTTCTCCGACGCCACGCTCGACCTCGCGACCCACCGGGAGATGCTGCTACCGCCCGAGACGATCAGCCCGCGCCCGGTGCTCGCGCTCGACGAACTCGACCCCATGCCCGTGATCCGGATGCAGGCCGCCGCCGAGGCAGTCGCCGACAAAGTCGCTGCCCTCTACGAGCTGCACGGCCCCCACGGCGACAGCCCCTCGACCCGCGCCCACGATCTGGTCGACCTCGTCATCCTCGCCCGCACCCAGTCGTTCGACGCCGAGCAGCTGCATGCTGCGATCTGCCACCAAGAACAGCGCCGCGACCTGACGATCCCTGCGCCGTTGGTGCTGCCCAACCCGACCTGGGAGCGCGACTACCCAGAGCGCGCCGCGCACAGCGGCTTGCCGGCGCACCTGCACCAGGCCGACGCCGCGCTCACGGCCGCCAACAGCCTCATCGAACCGATCCTGACGGGCGCGACAGAGAACGGCCAGTGGAACCCCGACGACGGTGTCTGGACTTCGGACAGGCCACGTTCGATTGGAGAACTGCTCGCCGACACCCGTGCTGCACAGGCGGCACCGCGCACACCGGCACCGGGGACCTCCCCGCGGCCATCGTCGCGTAGCACAGAACGCTCCCGCGACCACGGACCCGAGCTTTAGATTTGACCAGCGGCCCCGCCGCAAAGCGGGAATGGCGCAGCGAAGGCAGGAGGACGCGATGCGTGATGTGTTCGGTGAGTGGTACTCCGATGGCGACGATGAGCGCCGCGATTTCGTCACTAAGGCCAGAATCGCGTTGGATGCCAACGTCCTGCTGGGCCTGTACCGGATATCGAAGGAGTCCCGCGAGAAGATCCTCGTCCAGCTCGAACGGGACGATATCCGTCCGCGCCTCTTCCTTCCCTACCGCGCCGGCTTCGAATACCACCGTCAACGACTGTCCGTCGCAGCCGATCACGCCAAGCAATACACCAGAGCGACGAACATCATCTCGGGAGTCAAGGGCAAAGGCGTCAATAGTCAGCTCCTGCAGGAACTTCGCGCGGCTATCAGGGAAGTCAAGGACACCGGAGTACAGAAACGACTACTCGACGCGGCGGACACGGCATTCAAGGAAGCCGCGACTACCATCGACGGAGCGATACGGGCAGAGCGTGAGTCGAATATCCTCCACCCCAAACAAATTCAGACAGATGACCCAATCCGGGATCGTATCGAGAAGCTGTTCACCGATGCCGGTCAGATCGGTCGTCGGCGGACATCGACCGACCTCCGGGCATGGGAGGACCAGGCACGTGCTCGGCTCGCCGCTGCCATGCCCCCCGGGACCGGAGTCGATGAGTCCAAGCGGGACGGCGGGATCGGTGACCCACTCATCTGGATGGAGATGATGGACCTGGCCCGAGCTGTCGAGCAGGACGTGCTGTTTGTGAGCGACGACATGAAGGCAGACTGGCGTCAGATCGTTGACGACAAGGACTTCGGGCCTCTACCTGACCTTCTGCGTGAGTTCGCTGACGAAACCGGCCAGCGATACCACCACGTGAACTCGGACACCTTCCTCGAAGACCTCAACACCTATCTCGACGCCGATGTGGACAACGATGTGATCGACGAGGTCAAGAATGCACGCATTTCTGTCTCCGATTCTGGTTCGAGGATCGTTCTGCCCGAAGAGACTATGGAGCGCCTGAGGGAATGGGTTCGCACCAACGAGGCGTTTGACACGACGCTGCGCTCCGAGGCGTTCCGGAACTTCATGTACGGGGAAGACAATCCCGCATCTAAGTCGTTCCAGAAGTTTATGTACGGGCCAGGCAATCCGGCATCTAACCTCGATGTTTCGTGAGGTGGCGGTCCCTTGTTGAGTGGCCCGGTTGGGTGGTCTGAGGACCGGATTTCGGGCGTGGGCCGTGTGGTGTTGTCCGAGGCGTCGGTGGGCGTCGGGTTTCACGGCCCCGAGGTGTGAATGTCCTTTCTGGATCGAAGGTTGGTCGGCCTGGTGGTCAGGCCGGCGCTGGAAGTGCTGCAAGCCTTGCTAGCCCGTCGAGTAGCAGATCGACGTGCGGAGCGTGGGTGGCCAGCTTCATGCGGGTTCGCCGGGCGTGGCGGCTGATCTTGGCCGCGATCGAGAACACGCGGTGGCGCAGTCGCTTGGGTTCCCACCGGCGAGCAGGGTGATCGGTGAACGCGAGCATCTGCGTCCAGGCGATCAACTCGCAGGCGAGCATCACGATCGCGCACCAGATCCGGTTCTGATCGAAGCCGTGCAGCGGGAGATTCGTCAGGCCACAGTCTTTGGCGGTACGGACCCGGTCCTCACATCGAGCCCGCCGCCGGTGACACAGCTCCAGATCAGCGAGTTGGCCACGGACGGTGTTGGTGGCGAACGCGGTCAGCCGCAACCCATCACGGTCGGTGAACCGCAATTGTGCACCCGGGTGCGGCCTCTCCTTCCGGACGATCACACGCATCCCCTGCGGCCAGCCCGATAGGTCGATCAACCCGGTCAACTCGGCCACCCACGCCCCGTCGCGTTGCACGCCGTCGGCATCGTAGGCCGGGGTCCACGCCTCGGGACTGATCCGGTCGGTTGCGGCCGCGATGGTCTCGGTCAGCCCGAATCCCACTGAATAGGCCAGGCGCCGGCGGGTGAGATAGCCGAGGAACTCGTGGGTGCCGCCGGCCGAGTCGGTGCGTACCAGCACCGACTTGCCGACCCGATACCCCTGCACCGTCGGTAGCTGCTCGAGTGCGGCGGCGGTGACCGTGATGTGGTCGGCGGCGGTGTTGGCGCCGGCGTTGCCGGGCCGCAATTGGATGGCCAGGGGTTCGCCAGTGCCCTGGCTACCGTGATCGACAAACGCACACAGCGGGTGGAAACCGAACCCGCGCTTGTAGGTTGGTGCCGCATCCTGTTTCTCCGAGTGCGCGGTCACCAAGGTTGCGTCGAGATCGACGATCAGGGGATCGCCAGTATCGGCGTCGTGATCGGGGGCGGACGTGGCGGCTGCTGACCAGCACTCTGCCCGGGCAGCAGCGCGGGCGGAGTTGATGGCCGTCAATGCCGCTGGGGCGTCGGCGGCCAACGCCGAGATCAGTCGTGACACCGTGGGGTCAGAGGCGACCTGACCGAATACGGCGGGGTCGGCGCGCAGTTGGTTGATGTCGGCCAGACAATCACCGCCGATCGCGACTGCCACGGCCAGATCCGTGATGATCTTGCCTGGATCGTGGGTCGCCAGGGGTTTACGCCACGGTGTCAACGCGTCCGATAAATCGGTGGTCAGGCCCGTTTTCTCGGCTGTCCGCAGCAACACCGTGGCGCCGGCTTGCGACACTACCCCGGTTCCGGTGCCATCTGCAGACAGCACGGGATAGGGCGACGTAGACTTACTCACCTGAATGGTGCTCCTCGATCTGGTCCGATTGATGACTTCGCAATCTCAATCATCCCAGGTCAGGGCACCATTCTTCATTCACGACACGGAATCAGCGTGAAAGCACGAGGCTAGCTCCCGCACGGCCGCGGACAGCTCATCGCGTGACGATGCCCTTGCCAGAGTGGTGCCTTGTTCTTCGTCCACCGATCCGGGGGCTACAGGTCGTGGCGCTGCTGCGGATCGGTCGTCGGCGGACACGCCAGCCATGAGCGCTGGGGTGTTCGTTGGATTGTGACGATCGGCGAGCGCGGTGGCCGCGGCCCCGCCGGCTACACAGAGAACCACCGCGGCCACGAGCGATCCACTCAGCCCGGCAACGGCCGTCGACCTGGCTGATGCGCCCGAGACCTTCTCGTCGTCGAGCACGTCGAGAAAAGCAGATCGAACTTGCTGACTGCCTTGGCAATCGAGACCGGACGCCCGCTCCCATGGAGCAGTAGGCGCTGCGGCCCTGGGTTCCTGCCGAGATCGACCGTGCGCGGTGTGCGCGGTGGCCCGAAACCCCTATGATCGAACCGGGCTGCGCGCGGCCATACATCATGCGAGCGAGACGTGTATGGACGGCCATCGCGAGGTAGATATGAAGATGAAGACGTCCCGGGCGCACCCCCCGACCGAGCGTGCGACGCGCGCGGGGGAACAGAGGTAGCGGGCCGGATGGACCTGACCACAGCTTCGGGGGAGGGAGGCATCCGATGTCGCCCCGCCGCACGCGCGACACCCGAAGGCTGCGGCCCCGTGGCTCCGAGGGTGAAGGCCGCCGAGGCACCGCGAGGGGACGTGTGCATACCAATGGGGAGCGGGCTGGGGTCAGCTTTGCGATGCCGTGCCAAGGAAGGTCCTTCAGTCCAAGAGTCGTCCCGGATGGAACAGATCGATATCAAACGAGCCACGAACAGGTTACTACTACGTGGGTTAGTTTCTCTCCGCGCGGGCGCGCCGAACCGGCGCCCCTCACGGTTCCATCAGCGTTTTAAGTTGACCAGTGGGTCAGGGCTATGCGCTGGGGCGGAAACAGTTCGCAACGATGACAGCGCCCGACTAAAGCGTTTGCACGAGCGACCCCGCTAGGCGCGGTAGAAGCCCCACGTTGCCGGAGGCCTTGAACTACGTCGATGGTAGTAGTGCCACAGTGGTAGTAGTGCCACAACGGTGCAGCGCCCCTGAGCACAACCATGGACCAACCGAAGGACGGCTGTCTACCGGTTACGGCCTCGAATAGCACTTCATTCTTTGGAGCCGATCGCCGCTGTCCTCCGTGATCTGGGCCGTGCAGACCGGGACGACGGTCAGAGGCCGAATGCGCCGCCGCTGACGAGGATGACGATTCCGAGAACGATCAGCACGAGCGGGAACAGGATGTGTTCCCACCGTTCCAAGATCTCGGCGATGGCCTTGCGGGTGGTGAGGAACTTCGCGGTGAACACCAGCACGGCGACCAAGAGCAGGAACACGACCGAGTAGGCGACGATCGCCGCTGTACCCACGGTCGCGAAGACCGGGACGTAGACGCCGATGTTGTCGCCGCCGTTGGCGAAGGTCACCGCCGCCACCGTCCAGACCGCGACCTTCTTGCCCTCGAACCGTTCATCGTCGTCGCCGTTGTTGCGCCATGCTCTCCAGGCGGCGAGCAGACCGAGCAGCAGAGGAATGAGCCCGAAGTAGGCGATGGCTTCTTCGGGCAGCAGCGCCGTGACTCCCAGCGCTACGAGGACCGACGCGGCGAGGATCGCTCCGAAACCGAGATATTGTCCGGTCGCGATGGCGGCCGTTGTTCCGCGGGTTCCCGCGCCGCGGGCGAAGAACAGCGAAAGCACGATGATGTCGTCGATGTTGGTCACCAGGAAGAGTCCGATGGCCTGCAGGATCGAGGTAACCATTCCGGCGGATGCCCTTTCTCTGGGAGTGCACTGCTGCTCGGCTGACACGCAGTTGTGTCGCGTGCCGTAGCCGCTGTCATGGGAGTGGCTATTTCAGTTTCGATCACGCGCCGGTGATGTCGGCGCGGGCGCAGGAGTGTGGTTGGGGAGTTTGGCGGCGATGGCCGCGGCCAGTAGTGCGCTGATGGCGGCGCTGGCAAGGAACACTGCGGACATGGCGTGGCTGTAGGCGTGGGCGCTGGACGCGGCCAGATCGGCGCCCGCTGGGCCGGGAATCTGGGTCGCGGCAAGTTGCGCTCCGGCGATGTTGTCACGCGCCGCGCTGACCACTGGTTCGGGCAGGCCGCTCAGGTGGGGGTCGAGGTCGCGGGTGTAAACGACGGTGAGCAGGGTGCCCAGGATCGCGACGCTGAACGCGGCACCGACCTGTCGAATGGCCATCAGCAACCCAGCTCCTGCGGCGCTGCGATGCTCGGGCAGGCTCGCCATGACCGCGTCGACAGCCGGCGCCAACGCCAGCCCGGCTCCCAGGCCCACGGTCGCCAGGCACACCGCGACGAAGCCGTAGCCGGAGTCGACGGTGATGCGGGATGCGAGCACGAATCCGGCCGCGGCGATCACCATGCCGGTGGCGATCGGGATTTTGGCGCCGAGTCGGGTCACGATCTTGTCCACAGCGGCTGCGGCGACGATGATCGCCAGCACCAGAGGCACCAAGCGCAGGCCGGTGCCGAAGGCGTCGTGGTAGCGCAGTATCTGCAGGTATTGCGGCAGCACGAACAGCACGCCGACCAGGGTGAAGGTGCCCGCGGTTGCGGCCAGGGTGGGCCAGGTGAAGGCCGGATTGGTGAACAGTGCCAGATCGACCAATGGGTCGCGGGCACGGCTTTCCCACACCAGAAATCCCGCGATCAGCCACACACCGGCCGCCAGAGCCGCGAGCACGACGGGATCGGTCCACCCGTACGCGGGAGCCTGGATGATGCCGAATACCAGCGCCGCCGTACCGGGCACGGCGGTGAGGATCCCGAGCCAGTCCAACGCCGGTGCATGCGGGTCGACCGATTCGGGCAACAGCACCACACAGGCAACCAGGGCGGCGACACCGACCGGGACGTTGATCAGAAACACCGAGCCCCACCAGAAATGCTGCAGCAGCCAGCCACCGACGATCGGCCCCAGCGGCAACCCGACACCCAGTGCACCGACCCACACCGCGATCGCGCGGCGACGCTGGTCGGGGCCGAACAGGGTCGGCAGGATCCCCAGCGACAGCGGCACGATGATCGCGGCCCCGATGCCCATGACCGCGCGGGCGGCGATCAGCGAGCCGGTGGACCCGCTGAAAGCGGCCCAGGCCGAGGCGGCGACGAAGGCGACCAAACCTATCAGCAGCAGCCGTTTGCGACCGTAGCGGTCACCGAAGCCGCCGGCGGGCAGCATGAGCGCGGCGAAGACCAGGGTGTAGGCGTTGACGATCCACTGCAACTGGGTGGTGCTCGCGCCGAGGTCTTGGGCCAGGGTGGGCAGGGCGACGTTGAGAACCATCAGGTCCAGCCCGACGGTGAGCAGGGCGACGACCAGCGCCGCCAGCCCTGCCCACCGACGTGACGGGCCCGGCTCAGTCCCGGTCGTCGGCGTGGTGTTCGGGTGAGAGTGGTTCTCGCTCATCGGAGTTTCCGATCAGAGTGGCGATGATGAGGGCGGTCGCGCCGAGCACGATGAAGGTGTCGGCGAGGTTGAAGGTGGGCCACCAGCCGGTGTGCAGGTAGTCGGTGACCACACCGTCGGGGGCCCGGTCGATGACGTTGGCGGCGGCACCGCCCAGGATCGCGGCGAGCGCGACGCGGGTGAGCAGGTTCGCGCGCGGCGCGACCACCCATCCGCCGACCGCGACCGCGGTGGTGATCACCGTGGTGAGCGTGAGCATCACCCAGCTCGGTGCGTCGGCGGCGATCGAGAACGCCGCTCCCGGGTTGAACGCCAACTTAAGGTCCACCGGACCCGCCTCGATCGGGGCCCCGGCCAGCGTGGTCTGCGCCCACGCTTTGAGCGTGAGGTCGATACCGGCCAGCGCGGCCGCGGCAGCGACCCACCGCAGTCGCCGCCCCCACCGCGACACGGTGGGAGCAGACGACGCGGTGGCGGTCACGCGGGCGCTCCGGCCAGTACCGGTGCGGGCTTTGCCGCCGAATCGGTCAGCGAGGCCAGGGGTTTGGTGCGTCCGGCGCGGACACCGTTGGCGATGACGACGATCTCGGCGAGTTCGTGCACCAGCACCACCGCCGCCAACCCGAGAATCCCGAACAGCGCGAGCGGGATCAAGATCGTGATCAACCCCAACGACAAACCGACGTTTTGCAACATGATCCGGCGAGCCCGACGAGCGTGCTCGAGAGCCCGCGGCAGGTGCCGCAGGTCCTCACCCATCAACGCCACATCCGCGGTTTCGATAGCGACATCGGTGCCCATCGCGCCCATCGCCACACCGAGGTCGGCGGTTGCCAGTGCGGGGGCGTCGTTGACGCCGTCGCCGACCATCGCGGTGAACCGGTCGCTGCGCAGTTCGCCCACGATGTGGGCCTTGTCCTCCGGGCGCAGATCCGCGTGCACGTCCTCGATCCCCGCCTCAGCGGCCAGAGCGGCGGCGGTGCGGGCGTTGTCACCGGTGAGCATCGAGACCCGGATTCCCAGCGCGTGCAATCGGTCGATGACCTCGTGTGCCTCGGGCCGCAGTTCGTCGCGCACAGCGATCGCACCGATCACCTGGCCGTCGAGCTCGATCAGCACCGCGGTCGCCCCCGCGTGCTGCATCCGTTCCACATCGGCGGCCAGAACACCCGGTTCGATCCAGCCCGGACGGCCCAGCCGCGCCCGGCGTCCGTCGACGCGGCCGGTCAACCCGGCACCGGTGACCGCCTCGACGTCGGTGGCGGGAGTGACGGTGTCGACGGCGGCGAGGATGGCGCGGGCGAGGGGATGTTCACTGCGCGATTCCAGCGCGGCCGCGACCGCCAGCACCCGGTCCCTGTGCACACCGCCGGTGGCGGCGATCTCGACGACGGCAGGCTTGTTCGCCGTCAGCGTGCCGGTCTTGTCCAGCGCGACCTCGCGCACCCGGCCCATCGCCTCGAGTGCGGCACCGCCCTTGACCAGCACACCCAGCTTGCTCGCCGCACCGATCGCGGCGACCACGGTCACCGGCACCGAGATCGCCAGCGCGCACGGTGAGGCGGCGACCAGCACCACCAGCGCACGTTCGATCCAGGTGACCGGATCCCCGAAGAGCGCGCCAATCACCGCGATGGCTGTGGCGGCGATCATGATGCCGGGCACCAGCGGTTTGGCGATCTTGTCGGCCAAGCGTTGAGCGTCGCCCTTGCGGGCCTGCTCGGCCTCCACGATCCGCACGATCCGTGCCAGGGAGTTGTCCTCGGCGGTCGTGGTGACCTCGACGGTCAGCACACCGGTGCCGTTGATCGCCCCGGCGAACACCTCCGCGCCCGGCCCGGCTTCTACCGGTACCGATTCGCCGGTGATCGCCGAAACATCCAGCGCGCTACGCCCGTCGACGATCACCCCGTCGGTCGCGACCCGCTCACCGGGGCGCACCAGCATCCGATCCCCGACGCGCAGCTCGGCAGGGGCGATGACGGTTTCGGTGCCGTCGCGTAGCACGGTGGCCCGGTCCGGTACCAGGTTCAACAGGGCGCGCAGCCCGCGGCGGGTGCGCGCGACCGCGTACTCCTCGAGGCCCTCGCTGATGGAGAACAGGAACGCCAGCATGGCGGCTTCGCCGACCTCGCCGAGGATCACCGCGCCGATCGCGGCGATCGTCATCAGCGTGCCGACACCGATCTTGCCCTTGGCCAGCCGTTTGAGCGTGGAGGGGACGAAGGTGTATGCACCGACGAGCAGTGCGGCGATCTCCAACCCCAACTCGACGGCGCGTGGGCCGCCGGTCCAGCCGACGATCAGTGCCGCGACCAGCAGCACTCCGGCGACCGCGGCGGCGCGCAGTTCACTGACTTCCCAGAGCTTTTCGGGTTCGCGTTCCTCGGCCTCGCCGTCACCGGCGGGTTCGTCGTGGCCGCAGCCGCATGCGTCGCTCATGCTCGTACCTCCGCGCTCTCCGTCTCGGTGGTGGAGTCGGTGCCGTAGTTCGGGCACAACGCCACCGCATTGCCTGTCGCCGCGAGCAAGGTCTCTGCCGAGGCGAGTAGGTCCATCAACTCCGGGCGGGCCAGGCTGTAGAACACCTGCCGCCCTTGCGGGCGGCCCACGACCAGCCCGCAGTCGCGCAGGCACGCTACGTGCGCCGATACCGTTGACTGAGCCAGTCCGAGCCCGGCCATCAGGTCCAAGACCCGCGCTTCCCCGCACGCCAGCCGGTGCACGATCGCCAACCGTGTCGCATCGGAGAGGCTGTGGAACAGGGCCACCGCCGGATCCAACCCCTGCGTCTCGACGAGGCAACCCCCGCCATCATTAATCGCCATAAAGCGATGATAGCGGCGAAAGCTATTGATATCGAGTGAGAGTGTGATTAATCTCGTTTCAACGATTACATCGTGATATGGCGATCAATTCGTGGTCGCTACGGAGGGAGGACGCGTGAACCAGCAGAAGTCCGCCGTCGTCGAGAACTCGCCTCAGCAACCATCGCCGCCGGGCTCGCCCGGAGTGCTATATCGGTGGGGCGTTCTGATGGCCCGGCGCAGACGTGCGGTCCTGGCGGTCTGGGGACTGCTGCTGGTGGTGTGCGCGGTGGCCTACCCGCTGCTCGAGAACCGGCTCGGTGCGATGGATTTCGGTGTCGAGGGCTCGGAGTCCACCGAGGTGGATCGCCTGGTTGCCCGGCACTTCCCGCAGTTCGGTACGGAACAGGCGGTCATCGTGCTGCAGTCTGGCGCGGTCACCGCCACCGACGCCGAGTTCCGTGCAGCGGTGGCTCGCACGATCACCGCCGCCACCGCGGTCGAGGGCGTGGTCGACGTCGTCGGCCCCTACGACGGGCTGCCCGGATCCCAGATCTCGGCCGACGGTCACGTCGCGATCGCGCTCGCCGGCATGGACGGCGACATGGCCGAACGCGCGAAAGTCGCGCGCGACCTGCAAGACGCCATCGCCACCACCGGCGACGATTCCATCGACGTAGGGGTCACCGGGTACTCGGCGGTACAGAACGCGGCCACCGAACTGCAGAACGCCGACCTGGCCCGCGCCGAGGCAATCGGCATCCCGGTCGCGCTGGTCCTGCTCGTCCTCGCCCTCGGCGCCCTGGCCGCAGCGGCGGTCCCGATCGCAGTGGCCATCGCCGGGATGCTGACCGCGGTCGGAGTGTTGTTCACCCTCACTGCTGTGACCGCGTTCGATTCGCTGACCGTGGCCATGGCCACCATGGTGGGCCTCGGCGTCGGTATCGACTACGCGATGTTCATCGTCAGCCGCTTCCGCGAAGAACTCACCCACCACACCGGGCCAGACCATGCCGCGATCAGCGGCGCCGTCGGTCGCTCCCTCGCCACAGCAGGCAAAACGATTCTGGTCTCGGGCTTGGTGGTGATGATCTCGCTGTGCGCGTTGATCATCATCCAGGCACCGATCTTCCGTGGCATCGCCATCGGCGTCGCCACCGCCGTCACCAGTATGCTCACCGTCGCCGTCACCCTGCTACCCGCCCTGCTCGCCGCCTTGGGCCCGGCTGTCAACCGCGGTAGTCTCCCGGCCCGCTGGCGCCCTGCCGACAGCGCCACCGACGCTCCCGGCGTTCTCGGTGGCCGCTGGGCGCGCTGGGCGTATCTCGTCATGCGCCGACCCGTCCTCTTCGGCACCGCGGCCGCAGCGGTGCTGGTCCTCGCCGCGCTGCCGGTATTCGGGATCCGCTACGGCCTCGACATGGGCACCACCGCCCTCGACGACACCCCGACCGGACGCGCCAGCACCGCATTGAACACCAACTTCCCGCCCGGAGCACTCTCCCCGGTCGAGATCATCGCCACCGGCCCCAGCGACACCCCACTCACCGCAGACGCCGAAGCACGGGTCAACCGATTCCTGACCGAGATCGACGGCGACGCCCGCATCGACACCGTCCTGCCCGCCCAGCTCAATGACGGTCGAATGCTCGCGATGGCGATCCCCTCGGTCACCTTCGACTCGATGGCCGCCACCGACCTCGTCCGCGACCTGCGCAACACAGCCGCCGGCGCAGCCGGAGCCGAGATCCGCATCGGCGGCAGCACCGCCGAATTCGTCGATCTCTCCGACGAAATGACCACCAAACTTCCGCTGGTCGTAGCCCTGGTGCTGACCGCCTCGCTGGTCTTCCTCATCGCCGCTTTCCGCAGTATCGCCTTACCCCTCAAGGCCATCGCGATGAACCTGCTCGCCACCGGCGCCGCCCTCGGTATCACCGTCGCGGTGTTCCAGTGGGGTCTGGGCGAGAACGTCCTCGACTTCACCAGCCCCGGATTCGTGCAGGTCTACCTACCCACCGTGGTGTTCGCGCTACTGTTCGGGCTCTCGATGGACTACGAGGTGTTCCTGATTCGTCGCATCCGCGAATACTGGGACGCCAGCGGCGACAACCAGCGCGCCGTCGCGGCCGGGCTCACCCACACCGCACGCCCCATCACCGCGGCCGCCGCGATCATGATCGCCATCTTCGCAAGCTTCCTCACCGCCGACATCCTCGAACTCAAACAACTCGGACTCGCCCTTGCCGTCGCCGTCGCCATCGACGCCGTCCTCATCCGCCTCGTCCTCGTCCCCGCCCTCATGCGCCTGCTCGGCGGCTGGAACTGGTGGCTGCCCGCCCTCAGGTTTCGCCCACCCAACACTCGCGCACCACGGGCCGCCGCTGAGTAGCGCGGCGATCAGACCAGGTTGATTCGTCGCGGACACGGGACCGGCCGCCGGGGCCACACCGCCCTCGGGGGCAACCGTCACGGCCGGTCTGACCTTCGAGTCGAGTCGAAGGTTCAGGGTCGCGGGGTGGTGATGATGCGTATTACCCAGCTGGCGCGGCGGAGCGGTGTCCCTGCCACCAGCTGCGGCTCTACGTCGGATCTGGCCGAGTTCGTGGAGGCCGGACCGTTCCTGGAAGCGTTCCTCGTGTTGATCGTCATCCCACTGACGCTGGCGTGGCTCACCCCAGGTGTACCGCGCGCCGGGACCGGGCAGCGGGTCTCGGCGCGCGGTGAGCACCGGCGATGGCGCCGTTGATGGCTACGGTGCTGATCACCGTGGTGGCCTCGCAGGCGCCAAACTCGGTGACGGCCTGAGCCAGGTCGCGGCGGTGGTGCGGGCCGGAGTGCCCGCGTCGCCGGAAGGTGTGGCTGCGCAGCCCTCATCGCAGCCGCGGGCGCGAGTCATTGGCGGGACCAGATCAGTCCGAGGAGCCCGAGTCCGATGGGCGAATCCGAGCGGTTGGAGCCATGACAGGCTCACCAGCAGCGTGCCGCTGCTCAGTGCTACGGCCGCGATCAGCAGCGGGGCACCACCGCGCAACAGCCCAGGCAGCAGTGCCGCGGTCCCGATGCAAGCCCGCCAGCGGCGTGTCTAGGTCGCAGCAGCCACAACGGCCTCCCCCGCAGCTCGCCGAGCCACCGCTGCCTGGCGCTGGGTTCGGTGTCGATGGGACAGGGCAGCAGGGGGATTCGCTGCGCTCGAGCAGGTCTTCGCGTCCGGCCGCCAGCGCGGCGGCCAGGGTGTCGCCGGACCGCGGTGAGTTCGGCGAGCTCGGCATCGACCTCGGCGAGCTTGACACCCAGTCCCAGCCGCGGTGAACCCGCCGACGGTGAGCGGCTGCCGAGACGTGAGGGCTGTCGAGGGCGTTCATGTCCGGTCACCGTCCGGTACCTGGTCGATGCGGGTGCAGCACGTCAGGGCGGCGGCGTTGTCGGCCGCGAGCAACCGGGCGAGCAGCACCAGTTCGGCCACGCGCGGGTCTCCGACCGTGTACCGCAGCTTCTTGCCGTCGCGGCGCGCGACGATGTATCCGCAATCGGCCAGACACGACAGGTGCACCGACACCCGCGGCTGGGAGATGCCGGCGTGCGCGACGCAGTCGGCCGAGGTGCGTTCGCCGGCGAGGATGTATTCCAGCAGCTTCAACCGGGTCGGATCCGACAGGGCGCGAAAGAACTTCGCCGTCGTATCCAGATGTGTGCACGCCAGCTCGTCGCCGGGCACGGCGGTCGTGGACCGGGACATGGGGCACCTCCACACCACTTGAACTATTCGCTTAAGCGCATAGTATGAGCCCTGTAGGTATTCGTCAATGCGAATAGCAGCCGTTGGCTGGCGACGCGGTTGCTCAACCCCTCAGGAGGCAGGCGTGGCCACGACACAATCCCGTCCGGATCTGGCGATCGTCGGGTCCGGTTCGGCGGCGTTCGCCGCCGCTATCGCCGCGGTCGGCCACGGCAGGTCCGTGGTGATGATCGAGCGCGACACCGTCGGTGGCACCTGCGTGAACGTCGGGTGTGTGCCGTCGAAGACGTTGCTGGCCGCCGCGGAGGCCCGCCACGCCGCAGCCGCCGCCGACCGGTTTCCCGGCCTGGGTGCCGCTGCGGTGCCGCTGGATTTTCCGGGCCTGATCGCCGGTAAGGACGCGCTGGTCGCGCAGCTGCGGGCAAACAAGTACATCGAGCTGGCGGGCGAGTACGGGTGGGAGATCGTCTCCGGCACGGCAGTGTTCGACGGCACGAGTGCGGCGCCGGGGTTGCGGGTCGGAGCGAACGACGGCGGGACCCGGGTGATCGAGGCTGGCCATTACCTGATCGCGACCGGTGCGACGCCGTGGATCCCGCCGATCGACGGTCTGGTCGAGGCCGGGTATCTGACCTCGACCACCGCCATGGACCTGAAGCGGCTCCCGGAGTCGCTGATCGTGATCGGCGGCAACACTGTCGGGCTCGAACAAGCCCAGTTGTTCGCCCGCCTCGGCGCCCGGGTGACGGTGATCGAGGCCCTGGGGCGGCTGGCGCCGGGCGAGGAACCGGAAATCTCGGCCGCGATCGAGGCTGTCTTCGCCGATGAGCATATCGCCGTGTTGACCGCGGCCACCGTCGAGAAGGTCCTGGCCGGTGGCGGCCACAAGCTGGTGAGCGTGCGCACTCGGGCCGGGGTCAGCGAGCTGCGGGCCGAACACGTGTTGGTCGCGACCGGTCGCCGCCCGAACACCGCGGGGCTGGGCCTGGAGGCGGTCGGGGTCGGTGTCGACGGGCGCGGCGCGGTGATCGTCGATGACCGTCAGCGCACCGGCAATGCCCGGATCTGGGCGGCCGGGGACGTGGCCGGGGGCCCGCAGTTCGTGTATGTGGCCGCCGCGCAGGGAACGCTGGTGGCCGACAACGCGTTCGCCGACGCGGATCGGGTCCTGGACTACGCCACAGTGCCGCGGCTGACGTTCACCAGCCCCGCCATCGCCGCCGTGGGGCTCACCGAGGCCGAGGCGGTGACGGCCGGATACCGGTGCCGGTGCCGGACGCTGGCGTTGTCGAGTGTGGCGCGGGCGCTGGTCAATCGCGATACCCGTGGCCTGGCCAAGATCGTCGCCGACGCCGATACCGGCCGGATCTTGGGCGTGCACGCGCTGGCCGAGGGTGCCGGAGACCTGATCACCGCCGCCGGATACGCGATGACCGCGGGTATGACCGTCGACCGGCTCGCCCACAGCTGGGCGCCGTATCTGACCATGGCCGAAGCGTTGAAACTGACCGCCCAGACCTTCACCACCGACGTGACGAAACTGTCCTGCTGCGCAGGCTGACGATCTCCTCCAGGAAAGGCCGAGATGAACGGGCACATGACGATCGGCGTGTTGTCGGCGCGGACCGGGGTGAGGGTGAAGGCGTTGCGTGAATACACCGACCTCGGGCTCATCCACACCCTGGGGCGCAGCGCGGCCGGCTACCGCCTGTACACCGATGACGCACTGTGGTGTGTGCGGTTCATCGGCGAGCTGCGCGGGCTTGGGCTCACCATCGCCGAGATCTGCCAGCTCACCGATGACGCCGTCGATAGTGGAGACGGAGCGGTCGGCGCGCGTCTGGCCGAGCTACTGGAGCGGTCGCGACAGCGGCTGCACCGCCGGATCAGCGACGCCCAGCAGATCCTCGACCGCATCGACGACTTCACCAGCATCCACCGTGCGCGGTGGGCCGCCGACGATGTGTGCTGGACCGAGGTCCGTGCCGATGCCCGACGCGGGCTTGACTCTGCCCCCGGGGGCAGACCCTACCGTCATCGACATCGCACCCGACGCATTCTCGGAAAGGCTGACTCTCATGAGCACCGACTCCATTCCCGCCGACGTTTTCGCCACGATCGCACCAGCCGACCGTGACCGGGCGCTGCTGCGGGCCGCGCTGCGGCTGCTGGCCCACGGAGCGCCGGTCACCGTCACGGAGTTGGCGGCCGCAGCCGGTGTCGACGCCGGAGATCTCGAAGAGACACCGATCGGCGCCGACATCGAATACGACGAGCAGGGCCGGGTCCTCGGGTGGGGATTGACCCTGAATCCGACCCCGCACCGATTCACCGTCGCAGGCCATCAGCTCTACACCTGGTGTGCGCCCGACACGCTCGTCTTCCCCGCCGTGATCGGGGCGAGCGCACACGTCGAATCCGAGTGCCCGGTTACCGTCAGCGCCGTGCGATTGACCGTCGATCCAGTCACGGGAGTCACCGACCTGCAACCGGCCGCCGCGATGGTGGCCTTCGTCGACCCCGCCGGGATCCGGGGCGGGCAGGTCCGCGCCACCTGCTGCAATCCGCAGATGTTCCTGGCCACTCCCGACGCCGCCGAGCAGTGGCGATCCGAGCATCCTGGGATGACCGTGCTACCGGTCGCCGACGCCTACACCCAGCTCGCACGCCCACTGGCCGAGGCGCTCATCGACCCGGCCGGCGAGGCGCCGTGCTGCTGACTCAGAACAGGGTGTCGCGCACCCACAAGGGCCGGTACCCGGTCGGGCCGAGCTGGGCGAGTTCGGCGTCGATATCGGTCTTGAACGCGCCGAAGAAGACCTCCGATCACACCAAGAGGTCAAGCCGCGATCTCGAAGGACGCGTCCTGAGCGGGCCCGAACGCCTTGATCGGGTCGTAGTGCTGACCGGTTTGCAAGCAGTAGTGGAGCTGCCCGAGCAAGCGGTCGAAGAGGTGCCGAAGCGCAGCGGCGTGCCGATCGCCGCGGTCGCGTCCTCGGCGTTAATGGTCTTGGGGTGCGCCGGCTTTCGCCATCGCGGCGAACGCCCAAAGGAATCCTGCAGCGTTGAGTCGGTTGTTCTTCACCACGCGGCGGGTAATCGAGATGCTGCGCCCGGAGGCCCGCGTGATCAGCACAGAACCGGCGTAGGTCCTTCAGCGAACGGGCGTCGGTGAACCGCTCGCGGTCGTCGCCGATCTCGCCGAGCACCCGAGCGCCGGAGAGGTCAGCCAGGCCAGGAAAACTGGTGATCACCGCGTAGTCGGGGTACTGCTGGAATGCCTCGGTAGTGGCCTCGGTGAGCTGATCCACGGCGGCGCATTCAGCATCGACGCCACCCAGCAGCGCGAGGGCCTGGCGGCCGAAGGCATCCGCTGATCTACAGATCGAGAGTCAGGGTGGCGGTGCGCGCTCGAGATACGCACGGGTAGATGACTCCGGTGACGAGCGCTACTGACACGAGTGACGAATCCCCAGGTCGCCAACTGACATCCAAATGACGGATCTCAGGCCACGTGTTGCATCTGATGCAATATGCAGGGGCTTACTTGACATAAGATAGGGGCTTCACCGTAGGCGGCTTTGTAGGCGGCCGCGAACCGTGCCACATGAGCAAACCCATTGTCGTAGGCGACGTCTGCAACGGTGGCTGCGCCTCGAGTTCTGTCGGAACGGGTGGAGAGTGTCAGAGCGCCGCGGTCAGATCGTGGGGGTCAAGTGCGAGCGTCGACAGGGTGTAGAGCGAGTCCTTCTTTCGGATGGAAATGGGCATGTATGCGATTGAGTCGTTCGATCCACTCGATGCCGGTGAGTGAGTCTGGTCCGTGGTCGAATGGGCAGGTTCAGTCCTTGGACTGCGGTCGACATGAGTAGTGCGCGACTGTGTGGTGCCTAGGTGGTCTGGTCGTCGACTGTGGCGTCGCCGGCGTTGTGTTTGACCGACTCGATCCCGGTTCGCGCTGAGGCCTTCGACTCATATGCGTGGCTGGCGGCGATGATTTCGCCGTTGGCTGCTTCAGATGGAAACGGTTCTTGCCGGGCCTCGTCGGTGAACAGTTCGAACTTCGCGGCCATCGTTGGGGTTCCTTCCGGTCGGGAGTGCCGCAGTCACTACAAATCGAATATGCGCGACCGTGGGCTCGACTTCTCCCCTCGAGACCTGATCCGGTGCTGATTTGTCCCTGGCCTTGCGGTCCTGCACAACGCTGGATGTGCGGCGTCGGCGATGCCGGTATCTCATTCTTATTCATCGGTACCATCCGTCGTTAGGTGACGAATCCTGACACCAGCGGGCGCGGCGGTCACCACGCCTGCCGTTCACGTCTCTCGCCGAGTGTGCAGACCGAGTATGATCCAGGCGCCAGGTCTCGATGAGTCCGCAAAATCTGTAGACGATTGAGCGCGATGTCGAGATTGTGGATGGCGCGGTGATGGTTGGGCCCGCCAGAGACGTGTAGTGCCAAGCTGGATCTCTCCGCCGTGAGAGCGAGTCTTTCAGCCGCCCGCACTACTAATTTCCGGGGGGACACAGCTCCTCGCCCCTGGATAATTTCGGCCGCCCGCTCGACTTCGGGCCGATGGCGGCGAGTAGGTATTTTGCGCGGTGGGAGGTGTTGCGCGCTTCGCGGACGGCGTCGAAGGGGTACAGCTCATTCAGACGATATGTTGTGACGAGTGCGGTCAACAACTCGACGACCTCTGCTAGGTCTGCGTGGTCACCGGCTGCGTCGCGCGGTCGTCGCGCCCGGGTGTCGAGCCGAGCGCGTATTAACAGCCGGTGCCGATCGAGTTCAAGGGCGAGCAGTAGCCCCTGCAGGCGTGTGGTTGCGCGGCTCTGCTCAAGTGGGACCATTCGGATCAGCCTCAATCCTCAGTTGCCGCAGAATGTCGGTTTGCGTCGCTTGGTTGGTCGACGTGACAAGCCAGCGGCGCGCGTCCGAGAACTGGATCTGTGAGCTTTGCCCGCGAGGGTGGGGAAAGGTCCACGAGATCGAGGGTCATCAATCGCCTGAAACGCCCCGGGTTTGTCGGAGGCTCTCGAATCTGTGAAGGATGGAGAGCATGGCAGCACCACGGAAGTACAGCGTTGAGCTGAAGGAGCGGGCGACGCGGATGGCGGTGGAGGCCCGCAAGGACCCAGCCACGCGACCAGGGGCGCTCAAACGGATCGCCGATCAACTCGGTGTGCACCCGGAGGCGCTTCGCACCTGGGTCAAGCAGGCCGAGATCGATGGCGGGGACCGCCCGGGGACCACGACCAGCGAGGCTGAGCGGATCGCGCAGCTGGAACGGGAGAACCGGGAGTTGCGGCGGGCGAACACCATCTTGAAGCAGGCATCAGCTTTCTTTGCGGCGGAGATCGACCGCCCACAGCGTTGATCGTGGAGTTCGTCGCCGCTTTCCGCGACGAACACGGAGTCGATCCGATCTGCGCGGCCCTGCGCGACACGGCCGCCCAGATCGCTCCGTCCACAGTCCGAGCCCATCTGAGCTCTCGACGAGTCGAGGCGCCACGGGTGGTCCGTGACCGCGAGATCCTCGGTGAGATCCGCACCGTGCATGCCGACAATCTCGGCGTCTACGGTGCCCGCAAAGTCCACGCCGAACTACGCAGAAAGGGTATCGGCGTGGCCCGGTGCACCGTCGAGCGGTTGATGAAAGCTGATGGGCTGCAGGGGATAACGAGATCCAAGACGCGGAAGACCACGCACAGCGAGGGGGCCGAAACTCCGCAGCCGGCCGATCGTGTCGAACGGCAGTTCACCGCCGCGGCGCCCAACGCGCTGTGGGTGGCGGACCTGACCTACATCCGCACACACTCGGGGTGGGTGTATGCCGCGTTCATCCTCGACGTCTTCTCAAGGATGGTCGTGGGCTGGCAGGTCTCGACCACCATGCACACCGACCTCGCGCTCGACGCCTTGGATATGGGGTTGTGGGCGCGGTCGCGTGCCGGCCAGGGCGTGGCCGGGCTGATTCACCACTCCGACCGCGGAGTGCAGTATCGAGCCATCCGCTACACCGAACGTCTCGCCGAAGCAGACGCAGTGACTTCTGTTGGCTCCAAGGGTGATTCGTACGACAATGCGATGGCCGAGGCGTTCAACTCGTTGTTCAAGGCCGAGTGTATCCGTAACCCAGTCATGCGCCCTCGCGGTGGCTGGGGCGGTGTCGGCGAGGTCGAGATCGCCGTCGCCGAGTACATCGACTGGTTCAACCACCGCCGCCTGCACGGCGAGATCGGGCACGTCCCACCCGTCGAGTACGAGACCACCTACTGGTCGACCCACACAGTCACCAGCTACCGTGAGAACCCGGTCCCGGCAGTCGCTGGAACCAAGTAAACGAGCCCCCAGCAAACCCGGGGCGATTCAGATTGCTTCGAGACCCTCGTTCCCGGCGCCCACGCCCGATGGCCACAGAATACGAAGGTGGTTAGTAGAAGTGGGGTGTGATGCGGGTGTGCTGAGGAGATGGTTGGGCATGACTGACGGTGTCGAGGTGCGGCGTGCGGGTCGGTTCGGCCCGCGCGGTCCTGCCCGTACGATCTCCCGTGCGGTGGGTCTTGCTGTGGTGATGTTTGAGGCGGTGGCCGCGTTCTGGCTGGTGATGCTGCTCCGAACGTCGGATCTCGTGCCATCCGACCCCCGCTCAGGAGTCGGGCGCGGTGATCCGGTTGAGCTGCGGGTGCTGACCGCTGTGGATGTGCACGACTGGGTGTCGGCGCTGAGTGCTGCGGCCTTCGCTGCGGGTGTGGCCGGTGCGCTGGTGGCGCGTCTACTCCCAGCAGTCAAGGGGCGCGCGACCGGTTGAGTAGTCGGGCCTGGGCCTCGCCGGAGTTTCCCTTGTCGGAGGGTTTCTATGGCTTAGGCTTTGGTGCCGCCGCCGCGGGTGTGGCGAGGTTTAAGGGTGAGGTATTCGCTGAGCACTTCACGCTCGGCGGGTGTCACGGTCTGGGCGAAGTGCATCAGTACTGCCGCGGAGTCCCCGCTGGCGTCGAGGACCTGACGCAAGGTGCGTGAGGTGGCCTCTTCACGGGTCTGCATGGGGAAGTACCGGTAGGCGCGGCTGACTTTTTCTCGACCGACGAACCCTTTTTTGTGCAGGTTGGTGACGACGGTGAGCACTGTGGTGTAGGCCGGTTCGCGGTCGTGGAGTTCCTCGACTAGGTCGTGCACCGACATCGCCGCACCGGCTGACCACAGCACGTCCATCACTGCGCGTTCCAGTGAACCCAGCCCAGTCATTTTCACCCACCATCTCTAGATGCGGGTCAATCTTACGACGGACTACCTCAGTTAGTAGCTTGGTCCCGTTGGAGCGCATCGGCAGCGCCGCGACGCGTGCGGTGTTTGAAGGCCACGGAGAATTCGGTTCCAGGGGTGCTGCGGTGGATGTGACGTCGGGTGGTGGTCGGCAACGTGATGGTGAAGGTGGCTCCGTGTCCGGCTCCCAGGCTTTCGGCGAGCAAGGTGCCCCCATGGTCTTCGACGATAGAGCGGGCGATGGTGAGGCCGATTCCGCTGCCGCCGGCGTCTCTGGTGCGTGAGGAGTCGGTGCGGTAGAAGCGGTCGAAGATGTGTGGAAGGTGTTGAGGGGGAATGCCGTCACCGCAGTCGACGACGCTGATGCGCACCGCGTGTGCCGGGGCGGTGTCGGCTTTCACTACGACTCGCTGGCCCGGGGAGCTGTGTCGCAGCGCGTTGGTGAGCAGATTGAGCAGTACTTGGCTCATTCGTTCGGCGTCGACATGGATGTGTACGCGCGCGGCGGTGGTGACGATGCCCAGCGTGACTTCGGCGTCGGTGAACAGGTCGGCGGCTTCTTCGTAGGTCGCGATGAGCAGTTCGTTGACAGTGATCGTCGCCGGGTGGAGGGGCATCTGATGCTCGTCGGTGCTGGATACGGTCGCGATGTCCTCGGCGAGACGCTGCAGGCGGGTGGTGGCGGTGCGCACGACGTCAAAGGTCTGTGAGTCGGGAGCCCGGATTCCGTCTTCGATGGCGTCGGTGATCGCGCCGATGGTGGTCAGTGGGGTGCGCAGTTCGTGGGCAAGGTCTGACAGCATCCGCTTACGGATGTCGTCTTGTGAATCCAGCCGTTGTGCAAGTTGGTTGATAGCTCGGCTGAGCTGGGTGAACTCGGTGCCGAGCTGGCGATCGGGTACGCGCGTGCGGTAGTTGCCGGCGCCAATAGCCACGGCTGAGCGGGCGACACTGGCGACTGACTGTTGTACGCGGCGAGCCAGGAACCAGCTGACGGCCGTGGCCAGGATCGTCGAGGTGATCAATGCGGCAGACATTGAGACGACGATCGAGGAAGTGAACGCGGCTTCGACATGGTCGGCCTGAACTGACCCTGGCTCGAGGCGAGCTTGGCCGAGGTGGTCGTGGAAGGTGTGTGGAGCCACGAATAGTGCCACGATCGCGACGCTGATGCCGCCGCCGGCGATGACGATAGCTTGAGCGAGCATGAGCCGGGAGCCGAAGCTGCCGGGGATACGTAACCGTCGACGTTCATCGTTCATCGCTGGCTCCTCGAGGTTGGCCGTCACCCATCCGGTAGCCCACTCCGCGAACGGTGCGGATGAATCGGCCGGCTACGGCGCTGTCACCGAGTTTGCGGCGCAGACTGGCGACATGGACTTCGACGACGTGGGCATCGCCGACCCAGTCGGGTCCCCAGATTTCGGTGAGCAGTTGCTCTCGACTGAACACAACACCGGGCCGCCGCGTGAGCGCTTCGAGAACGTCGAACTCAGTCCGAGTCAGCTCCACGGGTGTGCTCTGCACCTGGACTTCACGACCCTGAGGGTCGAGGGTGAGCTCCCCTATCGTCCGCGGGTGCGACTCGCCGGTTGGGGTCGGCCGTGGTCGGCGCAGCATGGCGTCGATGCGCGCCATCAGCTCACGAGGGCGAAATGGTTTCGTGAGGTAGTCATCGGCCCCCACCGACAGGCCAACGACTGTGTCGACTTCGTCCGCGCGGGCCGTGACCATCACGATGTAGGCGTTGGTGAAGGTGCGTAACTGTCGACAGACCTCGACGCCATCGAGTGACGGCAAGCCCAGGTCGAGGATGACTACTGCCGGACTCGCCGTGCGTGCGGCGGCGACTCCCTCCTGGCCGTCGGGCGCAACGGTGACCGTGAATCCGCTGCGCTGCAGGTAGTCAGCAACGACTTCGGCAATGTCGGGCTCATCTTCGATCACCAGGGCGTGCAGACCGTGCGGTGGTCGGACCACCGGCATATGGAGGTCGTCGACGACGTTGCGATCTTGGGGCACGCTCCTATGGTGGCGGTGGTCTACACGATCATCCAACCTCGTGGGCGTTCTTGAGCAGATCTTGATCCACGCTGCCGATCAGCCTTGAGGTTCGGTGGGCAAGGTGGCGGTGTCGCCGGGTGGAACGTTACGACACAGTTCCCTCTCACACTGATGATCTGATTTCTGCCCGGCGGCGTCCTGTTCAACAACGCAGAGGATGCCCGTGTGACTGTCTCTTACAGCCTCACCACCAGTGATCCATTCGCCACTACCTTCCCCGCCGAAGCCGCGTCGCCCCGTGCTGGGCTGAGTCGTCAGCTGGTGGGCGGCACCCCGGTGTTGCGCATCGAGGAACCCTTCGCCGAGCACGGGCGCGGCTTCTGGGCCAAGCTGGAAGGCTTCAACCCCGGGGGTATGAAAGACCGGCCTGCGCTGCACATGGTGGAACGCGCCCGCGCCCGTGAAGAGCTGGCCCCGGGGGCGCGGATCATCGAATCAACTAGTGGGACACTGGGATTAGGCCTGGCATTAGCGGGCATCGTGTTCGGGCATCCGGTGACCTTGGTGACCGATCCGGGACTGGAACCGATCTTGCGGCAGATGCTCGCCGCCTACGGCGCCCAGGTCGATGTCGTCAGCGATCCCCATCCGGGCGGGGGTTGGCAACAAGCCCGCCGCGACCGCGTGCGCACCTTGCTCGAGCGTGACGAGGCTGGGTGGTGTCCCGACCAGTATTCCAACCCCGACAACGTGACCGGTTACAGCTCGTTGGGTGTGGAGTTGATCGCGCAGCTGCGACATATCGATGTGCTGGTGTGCTCGGTGGGCACCGGTGGGCACTCAGCCGGTGTGGCTCATACTCTGCGGCAGTTCAACCCTGAGCTGGAGGTTGTGGGCGTAGACACCATTGGCTCGACGATTTTCGGCCAGCCGGCACAGTCACGGATTATGCGGGGACTCGGCTCGAGTATCTACCCCCGTAACGTTGCCTATGACCAGTTCAGTGAGGTGCACTGGGTGGCGCCGGCCGAGGCAGTCTGGGCATGTCGCACCCTGGCCGCCACGCATTACGCCACCGGCGGCTGGAGCGTGGGCGCGGTGGCCCTGGTCTCGGGCTGGCTGGCGCGTACTCGTTCGGCCGATACGCGCATCGCGGCGGTGTTCCCCGATGGCCCCGCTCGCTACTACGGAACCATTTACAACGATGAGTACTGCCGCGCTCACGACCTGATCGGCGCCCCGGCGCCGCCCACTGAACCCCGCACCATCAGCGATCCGCTCACTCAGGTCGCGAGCAGCTGGACGCGGTGCCCTACCATCATCGACCCCACTTGCGTGCCGCACGCCGAGCCCACGAGCTGATCTATGCGACGCATCTACCGCAGTTTCCGCAGCTTCGATCGCCCCAGCCAAGTGCTGATGGTCAATCAGTTCACCATCAATCTCGGCTTCTACATGCTCATGCCCTACCTCGCCGCCTACCTCGCCGGCCCGCTGGCCCTGGCCGCATGGGCAGTGGGCCTGGTCCTGGGGATACGCAACTTCTCCCAACAGGGCATGTTCCTGATCGGGGGAACACTCGCTGACCGCTGGGGTTACAAACCGCTCATCATCGCCGGATGCCTGATGAGGGTCATCGGATTCGTCCTACTGGCCCTGGTCAGTTCGCTGCCGGCGATCCTGATCGCCTCGGCGGCAACGGGATTCGCCGGGGCGCTGTTCAACCCCGCCGTACGGGCCTACCTGGCCGCCGACGCCGGTGAGCGGCGCATCGAAGCATTCGCCGTGTTCAACGTCTTCTACCAGGCCGGGATCCTGCTCGGGCCGCTGGTCGGACTAGCCCTGACCGCCCTGGACTTCCGGCTCACCTCTCTCTGTGCGGCAGCAGTTTTCGCGGTCCTGACCCTCGTGCAGATCAAAGCGCTACCCGCAACAGCACCGGCCCCGAGCAGCACCTCAATCATTCAGGACTGGCGCAGCGTCGTCCGTAACCGGCGATTCCTGCTCTTCGCTGCGGCGATGGCCAGCTCTTACGTGCTGTCCTTCCAGGTCTACCTCGCCCTGCCCCTACATGCCGACCGCATAGCAGACAACCCCACCCTCGCCACCAGTGTTGTCACCGCAATGTTCGTGGTGACCGGTCTGGTGGCCATCGCCGGCCAGCTACGCATCACCACATGGTTCGGCAACCGCTGGGGCAGCACCGGCAGCCTGAGCGTGGGAATGACGCTGATGGCTGCAGCTTTCCTGCCCCTAGTCGCCAGCACCGCAACGCATCAGCGCAACATCGCCCTCAACATCGCCGCCCTGCTACTCACCGCAGCTCTGCTCGCCGCCGCCACCGCAGCAGTGTTCCCATTCGAAATGGACACGGTGGTGGGACTGGCCCGCGGCACGCTTGTCGCCACCCACTACGGGCTCTACAACACCATCGTCGGGATCGGGATTCTGCTCGGCAACGCCGCGACCGGGTGGCTGTTCAGCGCGGCCACCACCCGCGACATGCCCGAACTGGTGTGGATCGCTCTAGTCCTCACCGGCATGGCGGCGGCGTCTGCCCTGTTGCTGTTGCACCGCCGCGGATGGCTCAGTGTCGCCGCCCCCACCGAAGCTCAGCCCACCACAACCCATTGATTACCCTAGGGGGGTAAGGTATAACGGTGGTGTGGCGAGACGCCACAGCGACAGACCCCCTGAGGGTCGTTGGCACCACTGCTGTACCGAAAGGGCACATCTCATGAGCACATCGACAGTGATCGTCTCCGGAATGACGTGTGGGCACTGCGCGGCGTCGGTGCGTGAAGAAGTCGGCGCACTGGCCGGCGTAACTGACGTCGACGTCGACGTGGCCAGCGGGCGAGTCACCATCTCTAGCTCGGCCCCGATCGAGGCCGACGCGATCCGCGGCGCGATCGAAGAGGCCGGCTACCACCTGGCGCAGTAGCCGACGAGGGGCTGAAGTGTCTGCCCCACTGGCGACTTCAGCCTCTCCCGGGCGGCGTGGGTGTCGCCACCACCGATGACAGGAATCCAACGATGAATGTTCCAACCAAGCTCGGCGTCTTCGCTGCGGCTCTGCTGATAGTTTTCGCCGCGGCCTATGCCATCGCCGCGGGTGTCGCACCCGATCGGCCACGACCGTCGTCGGCCGAGTCCACCCATGTCGGCCACACTGCCCAACCGTCATCATCTGCGTCCCCCGGTGCCGATCAGGTTCGCGGGGTTTCGCTGGCAGCAGGCGGCTTCATCCTGGGAAATGTGGTGGCACCCCATGCGCCCGGGATGCAAGCACCGCTGAGCTTTGAGATCCTCGACGCCGCCGGGGCCGCGGTCACCGACTTCGCCTCCGAGCACGACAAGCAGCTGCACCTGATCGTCGTCCGCGCGGATGGCGCCTACTTTCGACACGTGCACCCCACTCTCTCGCCCGAAGGGCGCTGGTCGCTGCCCTGGCAGTGGGCGACGGGAGGCAGCTACCGGATCTATGCCGACTTCGTGCCCGCCGCCACCGGTCAACCCCTCACCCTGACCAGCACCGTCGAAGTCAGCGGTGACTACCGGCCGGCCCCAGCCGCCGCCGAATCACGACAGTCATCCGTCGACGGGTTCGACATCGAGCTGGCCGGGCACCTGCGCGCGGGAGCCGAGTCCGAATTGACCGTCACCGTGCGGCGAGCAGGACAACCGGTCACTACCTTGCAGCCGTATCTGGGCGCTTTCGGTCACTTGGTGGCTCTGCGTCAGGGCGACCTGGCCTACCTGCATGTTCACCCTGAGGGCGCGGCACCGACCGCCGGTCAACTCGCGGGACCACAGGTCCGCTTCGCCACCACCGCCCCCACCCCGGGCCGCTATCTGCTCTACCTCGACTTCCAGGTCGACGGCGCTGTGCACACCGCCACCTTCGTTCTCGACGCCCCCACCGGCGCCCCGGCCCCGACAACCAACTCCACGGCCCCCTCGGCCGATCCGCACGCCGGACACTAACTCGCTAACCAGCGCCACCCCGGGGCCACTGCACCGAGGCACTGCGCCGAGGCGCTCACCCTTCGAGGAACTTCCCCATGACCACCTCAGCTCCGATCCACCCACCTGCGGCCACCGCCGAGCAGACAGGCACCGTCGATGTCGAACTCGCCGTGTCGGGCATGACGTGTGCCTCGTGCGCGGCACGCATCGAACGCACACTGAACAAACTCGACGGAGTGAGCGCCTCGGTGAACTACGCCACCGAAAAAGCTCACGTCAGCGCACGCGCCGGTGTCGACCCCCACCTGCTGATCGAGACCATCGAACAGGCCGGGTACCGCGCTGCGCTGCCCGCCATTCCCACAGGCGCCGACCCCGACGACGACCCTTCGGACGACGACGGGGAGCTCGTGGCCTTGCGTCACCGACTGATCGGTGCGGTGGTTCTCTCGGTACCGGTGATCGCGCTGGCAATGGTCCCGACGTTGCAGTTCACCTACTGGCAGTGGGCGTCGTTGACGTTGGCCGCGCCGGTGATCGTGTGGGCGGCCTGGCCGTTTCATCGCGCCGCGTTGCTCAACCTGCGCCACGGCGCGGCCACCATGGACACCCTGATCTCGGTCGGCACCACCGCGGCGCTGTTGTGGTCGTTGTATGCGTTGTTCTTCGGCACCGCCGGACAACCAGGCATGACCCACGGATTCACCCTGACGGTCGGCGCCTCTGACGGTGCAGGCAACATCTACCTCGAGGTCGCCGCGGGGGTCACGATGTTCGTCCTGGCCGGCCGATACTTCGAGAAGCGGTCCAAACGGCAAGCCGGTGCGGCGTTGCGGGCCTTGTTGGAGCTGGGCGCCAAAGACGTCACGGTGGTCAGGGACGGCCACCAGCATCGGATACCGATCGGCGAGCTCGCCGTCGACGACGAGTTCAATGTGCGGCCCGGCGAGAAGATCGCCAGCGACGGTGTGGTGGTGTCCGGCACCTCGGCAGTTGACGCCAGCATGGTCACCGGCGAGTCGATGCCAGTCCAGGTTGCCCCCGCCGACACCGTGACCGGCGGGACAGTCAACGCCGGCGGACACCTACGGGTGCGGGCGACCCGCGTGGGGGCAGACACCCAACTCGCGCAAATGGCCGCGATGGTCGAACGCGCCCAGACCGGCAAAGCCCACGCCCAGCGACTGGCCGACCGGATCTCAAGCGTCTTCGTGCCGGTGGTCATCACCGTCGCCATCGCAGTCCTCGGCGCGTGGATCGGCGCCGGCTATCCCCTGCAAGCGGCGTTCACCGCCGCGGTCGCTGTGCTGATCATCGCCTGCCCCTGCGCTCTGGGACTGGCCACCCCGACCGCACTTCTGGTCGGTACCGGCCGCGGAGCCCAACTCGGCATCGTGATCAAAGGCCCCGAAGTCCTCGAATCCACCCGAACCATCGACACCGTTGTCCTCGACAAAACCGGCACGGTCACCACGGGACAGATGACACTCGTCCAGGTCACCACCTCCCCCACCACCACTCGCGCCGACGTGCTCGCCCTCGCTGGAGCGGTGGAAAACGCCTCCGAGCACCCCGTCGCGGCCGCCATCGCTGCTGGTGCAGCCGCCGAAGTCGGACAGCTCGACGAGGTCGACGACTTCCGCAACTTCGAAGGTCGAGGCGTGCGCGGCACGGTCCAGGGACGAGTTGTCACCGTCGGGCGTCCGACGCTGCTGGCCGAACACGACATCGCCGTGGATGACCCCCACCTCAACGAGGCACAGGCCGCCGCTGAGGAAGCCGGACAGACCGCCGTACTCGTCGCCTGGGACGGCCGCGCCCATGCGGTCCTGGCGGTCGCCGATGCGATCAAACCCACCAGCGCACACGCCATCGCCCGGCTCACCGCACTGGGTATGACGCCCATCCTGCTGACCGGCGACAACCAGACCGTCGCCGACACCGTCGCCGCTGAGGTCGGTATCGACACCGTCATCGCTAACGTCTTGCCGGCCGACAAAGCCGCCGTCATCACCGACCTGCAATCCGACGGCAAGGTTGTGGCCATGATCGGCGACGGCGTCAACGACGCCGCTGCCCTGGCCCACGCCGATCTCGGGCTGGCGATGGGCACCGGCACCGACGCCGCCATGCATGCCGCTGACATCACCCTGGTCCGCGGCGACCTCAACGCTGCCGCCGACGCGATCGCCTTGGCACGCAGCACTCTGAAAACGATCAAAATGAACCTGTTCTGGGCATTCGCCTACAACGTCGCCGCGATACCGCTGGCCGCGCTGGGACTGCTCAACCCCATGCTGGCTGGGGCCGCCATGGCGTTGTCCAGCGTGTTCGTCGTCAGCAACAGCCTGCGGCTGCGCGCCTTCACCAGCCCGCCCCACTCATCGTCCACAGTTCCACCCACCAACCCCTCGACATATACCCCCCAGGGGTATAAGGTAGCGGCATGAACGAGCACTCTTCCCCTGAGCACGTCGGTCACGACGCCGCCGATGAACGCCACCACGGCCAACTCGCCGCAGCGTCACACAACCACCACGATCACCATGCTGAGCGCGCCCGCGCAGACCATGATCACGCTGGGCATGGGGGGCATGGTGATCACGTCGGGCAGTTCCGGCGGCTGTTCTGGATCATGCTGGCCCTGGCTGTGCCGGTCGTGGCCTTTTCGCCCATGTTCGCGATGCTCATCGGCTATGACCTACCCGATGGTGAAGTGTTGAAGTGGGTCTCACCGGTGCTGGGTACGGTGATGTACTGCTGGGGTGGGCGGCCGTTCCTGGTAGGCGCCTATTCAGAACTGCGGTCGCGTGCACCGGGAATGATGCTGTTGATCGCCTTGGCGATCACGGTGGCCTTCGTGGCGTCCTGGGGTGCGAGCATCGGTGTGTTGCACCACGAACTGGACTTCTGGTGGGAACTGGCGCTGCTCATCGTGATCATGCTGTTGGGGCATTGGATCGAGATGCGGTCGCTGGCCCAGACGACCTCGGCCCTGGACTCGCTGGCCGCGCTGCTGCCCGATGAGGCCGAACGCGTCGATGGCGACCAGATCACCACGGTTGCTCCCAGTGAGCTGCAGGTCGGAGATGTGGTGATCGTGCGCCCGGGGGCCAGCGTGCCGGCCGACGGTCGCGTCGTAGACGGCTCGGCCGAGCTCGATGAATCCATGGTCACCGGAGAATCGCGCACGGTGCGCCGCGGCATCGGCGATCAGGTGGTGGCCGGCACGGTGGCCACCGACTCGGGGCTGCGGGTCCAGATCACCGCCACCGGCGACGACACGGCGCTGGCCGGGATTCAGCGCCTGGTGGCAGACGCGCAGAACTCCACCTCCCGCGCCCAGCGGCTGGCCGATTCCGCCGCAGCGCTGCTGTTCTGGTTCGCGCTCGGCTCAGCGATCATCACCGCCATCGTGTGGACGGTCATCGGCCAACCCGACCAGGCGGTGATTCGAACCATCACCGTGCTGGTCATCGCCTGCCCGCACGCACTCGGCTTGGCTATCCCCCTGGTGGTGGCCATTGCCACCGAACGCGCCGCCCGCGGCGGCGTGCTGGTTAAAGACCGGTTGGCACTTGAGGCCATGCGCACTGTGGATGCGGTGCTGTTCGACAAGACCGGAACCCTGACCAAGGGTGAGCCCACCGTCATCGAGATCGCGGCCGCCGACGGCGTCGATGAGGACACCGTGCTCACCCTGGCCGCCAGCGCCGAAGCCGACAGTGAGCACCCGTTGGCGCGAGCGATTGTCGCAGCTGCCGGAGACCGCGCGCGGCCGGTGCCGGCGGCCACCGACTTCACCTCGTCACCGGCGGTCGGTGTGACCGCTCGCGTCGAGGGCGCCACAGTGCGGGTGGGCGGGCCCCGCATGCTCGAGGAACAGGGCCATCAGGAACTGGCCATCGCTGATCGCTGGCGCGCCGACGGCGCAATCATCCTGCATGTCACCCGCGACACTGAGCTGATTGGAGCTCTCAAACTTGCTGATGAGGTGCGCGGGGAATCCCGCCAAGCCGTCGAGGTGCTGCACGCCCGCGGGGTCGAGGTTGTGATGATTACCGGCGACGCCGAAGCGGTGGCGCACACCGTCGCTCACGACCTCGGTATCGATCGGGTGTTCGCCGGTGTACGGCCGGAAGACAAAGCCAGCAAGGTGGCCGAACTGCAGCACGAAGGCCGCAAGGTGGCGATGGTGGGCGACGGCGTCAACGACGCCCCCGCCCTGGCCCAGGCCGATGTGGGCATCGCGATCGGGGCCGGCACCGACGTCGCGATCGCCTCGGCCGGGGTCATCCTCGCCAGCGACGACCCCCGCTCGGTGCTGTCGGTCATCGAGCTGTCGGACGCCAGCTACCGAAAAATGAAGCAGAACCTGTGGTGGGCAGCGGGATACAACCTGATCTCTGTACCGCTGGCCGCCGGAATTCTCGCGCCCATCGGGTTCGTCCTGCCGATGTCGGTCGGAGCGATTCTGATGTCAGCCTCGACGGTCGTGGTCGCACTCAACGCGCAACTGTTACGCCGACTCGACCTGCAGCCAGGCGCGAGTACAGTGCGTGGACTGCAGCACAACCGACCGAGATCCATTGAGAAGGTGAGTCCATGACCGCTGCGTCCGCACCGGGACAATCCTCCACCCCGGAAGAATCCTCTGCCTCGGAACACTCTTCCCACGGTTACATCAGCGATAAGGGCAAATACCTGGCCCGCCTCAAGCGCATCGAGGGGCAATCCCGAGGCATCTATCGGATGGTCGACGAGGAGCAGTACTGCATCGACATCCTGACCCAGATTTCGGCGCTGACCAAGGCGCTGGAGGGGGTCGCGCTGGGTTTGCTCGACGACCATCTCACCCACTGTGTGCTCGATGCCGCCCACGCCGGCGGGGACGAGGCGCAGGAGAAGATCGCTGAAGCCTCGGCGGCCATCGCTCGCCTCGTTCGTTCCTGAGCCACCCACCACGCCGGGTTCGTCACAGGCGTGGTTCGCCGACCCACTGCGGCACCACCGGCCCCGGCGCGCGGGCGTCTGCATCAGCGGCCATCGCCAGAACCACCCCGCGATCGGCCAGCCACTGTGCCGGATCGACGTTGACTCCCGTCGGGTCGAGAACCTCGAAATGCAGATGCGGGCCGGTCGAGACCCCACGGTTGCCCACTGTGGCGATCGATTGGCCCATCCGTACTCGCGCGCCCTGCTCGAGCAGATTCTCGTCGTTGTGGCCGTAGGTGGTGATCGTGCCGTCATCGTGCCGGATCCGCATCCACAACCCGAACCCCTCGGCAGGTCCGGAGGTGATGACCTCCCCGTCAGCTACCGCGACAATGGGCGCGCCCAGATCATTGCCGATATCAATGCCCTGATGGCCCCGTCCGTCACCGAAGGTGGACGTGATCTCGCCCGCAGTCGGCGCCACCGCACCGCCACTACCGGGCAGCAGCGGTGTCGGCGTTCCGGGTTCCTGCGGCTGGGGGCCATGCGGCTCGTTCGGATCGTGCGGCACGATTGCGGCGATCAGGGTGGCTACCAGCCGAGCAAGCGGTAACGCGTCGATGATCCGGAACCCGTCTATCGGATCAATGAGCGAAAACGTGCCGAAGCACTGCAGTGCGGCTGCACTGCCCGCATCGCCGACGCTGCCCGACTGGGCCTGAGCGCCCAGGCAGGACGCCGTCTGCGTGATCGGCTTCCCCAAATTCGCCGCCGCGGCACCACCCAAAGCGGCCTTCACCGAGTCCTGCACGATCGCGATCAGCTCCCCGGCCACATGTCCATCGGTTGAGGCCGCCGCCGGTGCGGTGGCAATCACAGGCGCAACGCCCACGCACACCGCCGCCGCCACCCCCAGCGCTTTGGGGCCCCACTGCTGCCCCGCCTTGACCCGTAGCGATGTCAACACCATCTGCATGCGGTCGGACCTTTCCCGCGGACGTCGTAGACCCACGCACGAGTGCCATGCGTGTACCCGCGAGATCACACCACAAGTCACTTGTGCCCCACCAGTCACACGCGGCTCCACTACGAAGCGAACTAATCAGGCATTAGCGGCTTTGTTTGCGCAGTTCACCGCCCGTTTCGTGGGTGCCGGGCAGGCGACTAACTACTATCGGTGTTAGTAGAATTGTTATCGAAGCGCCGCCGGGCGGTGGCGAAGTATCACCCTTGAGGAGGAGATCGATGAGAGTCACACGAACCGGTGTCGTCGTTGCTGCCGCGGCGGCTGTTCTGACAGTGGTGGCCGCGTGTTCGGACACCTCGACTGAGGATCATTCCTCGATGTCGGGGATGGGTACCAGCGCGGCCAGTACCGAATCCTCAGCGGCGGCCACTGCCGAACACAACAGCGCGGACATCTCGTTCGCCCAGCAGATGATCCCGCACCACACCCAGGCGATCATGATGAGCGACATCCTGTTGGAGAAGGACAACATCAACCCCCAGGTCGTCAGTCTGGCCCAGCAGATCAAAGACGCTCAGCAGCCCGAGATCGAGCAGATGCAGTCGTGGCTGAAGCAATGGGGAGCCCCACTCGAGGGCCAGGGGCACAACATGGACATGGGTACCTCGATGGCACCGGGTACCTCCCCGATGCCGTCGATGATGGGCATGATGTCGCCAGAACAGATGCAGCAGCTACGCGACGCGCAAGGCGCCGAGGCGTCGCGCCTGTTCCTGACCCAGATGATCGAACACCACCGCGGCGCCATCGCCATGGCCAAGACCGAGATTCAAGACGGCCAATCGCCCGAGGCGATCGCGCTGGCACGCCAGATCGTCACTGACCAGGAAAGTGAAATCGCCAGGATGCAGCAGCTTCTCAACAACCCCTAGCGGCCCGACCCGCCCGGGTTTGCCTCGGCTACACACACATCGCGATCACCATCGCCGCGACGACACCGGATGCCGCCAGCGTGGTCGGTACCGCCACCACACCAGCCACCGCCGCGGCGGCACCCACATGATGACGCCGCGACCGGCACCGGTGACCGGAGTCCAAGCGGCTCAGCCGCGGCCCCACCGACGACGAATCGCTGATCGACAACACACCCACCGGGCCCGCTACAGGTCCCGAACGGGCCAACGTTCCCAACGCCGAGCAGACCGCCCGCGCACCCACCAGCTGGGCCGCGCGGGCATCGGCGGCTTGCTCGACCAAGCCGGCGACCTCACGGCCCGCGCGGCTGAACAACGGAATCAGCGGGAACGCACGCCCGAGAGCGCGGGCCGCCAACACCACGGTGTGATGACGTTGCCGCCGGTGTGCGCGCTCATGAGCAACGACGGCATCGAGTTCCTCACCGGACAACGCCGCCTGCAACCCGGTCGTGGCGGCAATGCCGGCATCCTTGCCCGGCAGACAAAACGCCATCGGCCGCCCGTCGGCGAGCCACCACACATCGGGATAGCGCTCACTGCGGGCGCCCACCAACCGCAACGACTGAAGATACTCCTCACGAGCACCACGCATCCGCACCGCCGATCGCACCGCGATCGTCACCGCTCGGACAATCGCTGCCACGGTCACCACCGCCAGCACGCCACCAGAGATCGCTTCCACCCGCGGGGATGCGCCGTGTGACAACACCCGCAGACACGACACCACCTCAGACAACGAATGGATGCCGAAATGACCGGGAACCGCCAGCGTCACAACAGCTCCCACCCACAACAACGCAAACACGACCTGCGCGGCCGGCCAGGCCACCAACACCCAACGAGCATCGATACGGCCCTGCACCCGAACCATCCATCGAGGCCACAGCCAGCCCAGCACACCTGCGGCAACAACTAACACCACCGCTGCACTCATGGATGCTCACCCATCGTTCGCCTCGATCCTCGACGCCCGCCGTCGTGCTCGCTGAGACCCACGCTCAATACACCTTCCCGGCGGTCCGCCACCTGCACCACCAGCCAGTATGCCCCAGGGGCTCGTCCGTGACGCCGCAACTCCAGCACCCACCGCGCCGCCAATTACTAGGCCCTATAGTAGTTAGATGACGCGGGTTGACCCAGCCTGCGCGTACTAGTTCGAGGGATGCGCTGTGACCGAGAACCCGAGGGGGACGCACTCGCCCCCGGACGACCACCGTCGTCAGTATCTGCATGCCATGCGCGACGTCTACCGAGCACCCACGCCATACTCGACCCACCAGTTTTTCCACCGCGCCCACCACCTCAGCGTCACCTCGAACCGACGCCGCCACCTCGCCGCACACATCGGTCTCGTCCGCCACCTCGCTGCGATCGGCGACCTCTCCGGGGCACGTCACCACCTCGGCAACGTCCTCATCTCCCTCGTCCTCCAAAAGCATTGCGGCCAAAAGCCTTCACAGCCTTCCACCCCCATCCAGAAGTCGTGACCACGACACCCCCAGAGGGTTAGGGCGGCTCCTACCCGGTCTCGCCACCACCCCGATCACCACACCACCCACGCCCGAACTCAGTCCTACCCACACGAAAGTCCTAGCCGCTTGCCTGCCTCAAACCCGTCCAACCGCACCGCTGCGGTCGTCCTCGCAGTCATCGCCACGCTGATTGTGCTAACCGGCTGCTCCACCCGGGAACAACCCACATCCCCACCACCGTCGGCAACCTCAGCAGAGAGCGCAACACTGACCCCAGAACTCGACCACCTCCACGCCCTGCACATCCGCGCCGACGGCACTATCCTCGCCGGAACTCACACCGGCGTAATCGCCCTCACCGCAGATGGAACCACCAGCCGGGTCGGCGTCTCCGACGACGACTTCATGGGACTGGCCGGGGTAACCGGCTCTGATCGGATCTTCGCCTCCGGCCATCCCGGCCCGCGGAGCTCGGCACCCAACCCGCTGGGACTCGTCGCCAGCGAAGATGGCGGGCAGACATGGACACCGAGATCGGTGGCCGGCGACATCGACTTCCACGCGCTCGCCACCAACGGACAACTACTCGTAGGCTTCGACGGAATCAACGGCCTGCTCGTATCGACCGATGACGGGAGAAGCTGGACCCCCGGCGCGCCCCTGGCCGCAGCAGCACTCGCGATCACCGACCGCGGCGTATGGGCGACTACCCCAGATGGCCTGCAACACAGCACCGACGACGCCCAGACCTTCACAACCGTTCCCGATGCGCCGGCCCTAGCTCTCCTGGCGGCCGCACCCGATGGCACGCTCTGGGGCATCGACACCGCCGACACCGTCTGGCGCAGCCCAGACGGCACACACTGGGAACAACGCAGCACCATCAATAGTGTCAACGCGCTGGTCGCCAGAAACGCCGAAAATGCATACGCCGCAAACGAACAATTGCTCTACACGCTCAGCTAACGGACTCGTGTGGAGCAACGAAGGAAGGAGGCGACTCAGATCCGGACGCGCTTTTGATCACGTCCACTCCACCCACTCCACAAGCAGGATCTGACAGACGGTGGCACCCGGCCGACCTGGGTGGTCACTCTCGACCACCTGACGGCACCCAGAAACGCCACGTCTTCGAAGACGTCACTGTCGTTATCGATGAGACGAGCAGCCCCGACTACCCCACGAACTTGCTGCGCGTGTCACAGCTGCGTGAGCACACCGAACCCGCGACCTCAAAGATCGCCTTGGGCGGGGACGGTTATCGAAGGCCGCCGGCTTCGGGCTGTGGATGCGAGTGCTGCAAGACGACGGCACGATCGGCGTGTATGGGCACATCAGCGAGACACTGGTGAGCGTCTGGCAGCGAGTCCTGGCCGGCGCGCAGATCGCAACGGTAGGAAACCGCGGCTACTCCACCGGCCCACACCTGCACTACAAGGTGTGGCAGCAAGATGGACCCAAACTCGATCCTGCACCGTGGTTGAGAACCCGGGGAGTCTACGTCGTCGGACGACCCGCCTTATCGGCGCGCGGGAGGTATGAGGACGAGTGGTCCCGCAGGTGTCGCGAGAGTGGTCGCACCACGGCCTCGACGTCGGCGAGCGGTGGCGAACACGCATCGGCGGGGACTACCTGTGGGGTGTCGCCACACGGCAATAATGAGGTCGACGTGACCGCTCGGCGGTCGCCCACCACGAAGACGTTTCGAACCTTCTCTCGCGCTGTGCAGCGGGTAGAGGAGCGCACAGCATTCAACTACTATCGTGGATAGTAAACCTAGTCCAGGCGCCGAGTGAGAGGGTTCGCCACAATCGATGGGCCGCGTAAGAAGGACTCGAGCTATCGAAGAGCCACGTGATCTCTTGGCGGCTTACGGTGCGCAGCCGCAGTGCTCGAGCGCTCGTGGATGCCGCGGGTCGGTCCGGGCAGGTATTCCGCGACTGCTGATGCTCGCAGCCCTGACGGCTGTGGTGATGTTATTGACCTCGTGCAGCTCAACCGGAGGCGCCGCCTACAGCAACGAGATTCAGGCCGTTGACAGCTTCGCCGACATCGCACAGCCTTCCATTGCTGTGGCCACCGAAGGTGGCGGTCGACTCGCGCCCAACGCGGTTGTCGAACCTGGGCTTCCTATTGTTGTCACGGCCAGCCGCGGCGCGTTGACAAAAGTCCGTATCCCCACAGCCAGCGGCCGTCCCTTGGCGGGCTCACTGAGCGAGGACGGCTCAACGTGGACAAGCACCCAACCCCTGGGATATTCGAAGCGGTATTCCGTTCAAGCCGAGGCCGTGGGCGTGGGCGGTCGATCGGTCGTCTCGCAGCGCTTCACCACGACCTCACCGGAGTCACTGACCAGCGCTGCCATCCTCGGCGAGAAAACCGTCGGGATCGCCCACACAGTCGGGGTGCGGTTCGCCGATCCCATCCCCGACCGAAAGAAGGCACAGGCGGCGATCACCGTGTCGTCTGACCCCCAGATGCGGGGTGCGTTCTATTGGATCAGCGACTCCGAAGTCCGGTGGAGGCCCGAACGCTTCTGGACGCCGGGCACCAAAGTCAGTGTCGCCGTCAACATTTACGGAGTCGACCTCGGCGACGGGCTCTACGGCGACGAGAACTTGTCCTACGACTTCACGATTGGCCGAGCTCAGGAAATCGTTGCCGACGACAACACCAAAACGATAGTCGTCAAACGAGACGGCAAGGTCATCCGCACGATGCCGACCTCGTTCGGCAAAGACAGCACTCCGACGCCCCGCGGTATCTACATGATCGGAGATCGCGTCGAGCACATCATCATGGACTCGTCCACCTACGGAGTGCCTGTCGAGTCCGCAGCGGGATACCGCACACCCGTTCAATGGGCGGTGCAAATGTCCTACAGCGGCATTTACATGCACGGCGCACCGTGGTCGATGTCGGCGCAAGGCAGCAGCAACGTCAGCAACGGTTGCCCAAACCTGAGTCCCACTGACGCGGAATGGCTCGTGAAGAACACCCTGCGCGGTGACCCCGTCACGGTCAAGAACACCAACGCCGACACACTGCCGGGAGTTGATGGACTCGGCGATTGGAACATCCCGTGGCCACAATGGAAGAACGGCAACGCAGACACCTAGGCGCCCCCGCCTGGCTGGAGTTCGTCGACGCTCAGCACGTTCTTCCGACCATGCACGGCCGGGGCGAGTTCACGACGGGCTCACCCGCTCACTGTCTCAGGCGCTTCTCGCGGTGTACAGAACTTCGCTCGAATGCAGCACACCACCACTCGCGACGAGTGCTACTACCGGTCACCCACTGAGCCAGGGGTTAATTCACGAGGGCCGTTGGTCAGTCATGTCGAGACCCTGTGCGGGCGAACCGGTGCCGTGAGGATCAACATCAATAACGAGCAGCGGCGGCATAGCGTCCGTCGGTACTACCTGTGCGAGGCGAGGCTGATCTGGCCGCGTGGGACGACAACCACGCCGCGCGCCGTTCGGGTCTTCTTGGCCGATCCCGGCGTTCGTTTGGCCGGCGGACCGTGCACGGAGGGGGTGTCAGATGGTCTGTGTAAGTCCAGTGCTCATCAGTGAGAGGACAATCTATGAGCATGGCGTTAGACGATAAGCAGCACGACGACGGTCAGCAGCTGCCTGAGTTGGCTGAGCCGCGTTCGACCGCGGAGGTGGCCGAGGCGCTGGAGGCCTCGGGCATGGTCGATGAGTTGTTGGCCCAGATCGATACCGGCCAGGTCCAGATCACCGGCGACGGCGGCCTGATCCCGGGTCTGATCAAACTCGCCCTCGAACGCGGCCTGAAGGCCGAGCTGACCGATCACCTCGGCTATGCCAAGGGCGATCCGGCCGGTCGGCAACTGCCCAACGCCCGCAACGGGTCGAGCCCGAAAACGGTGGACTCCGCGGCCGGGCCGGTCGAGTTGAACGTTCCTCGTGACCGTGCCGGCACGTTCACCCCACGCCTGGTACCGAAGGGTTCCCGCCGGCTCGGCGGGCTCGACGACATGATCATCTCGCTGTATGCCGGTGGCATGACGTTGCGCGACATTCAGCATCATCTGGCCTCGACGATCGGCACCGATCTGTCGCATGAGACGATCTCGAAGATCTGCGACGAGGTCCTCGACGCGGTCGATGAATGGCAGAACCGGCCGCTGGAGGCGTTGTATCCCGTCATCTACCTCGACGCCCTGGTGGTGAAGGTCAAAGACGGCGGTCATGTCCGAAACAGGCACGCCCACATCGCTATTGGTGTCGACATGGCCGGCGTCAAGCACGTGCTGGGCATCTGGATTCAGGCCGAGGAAGGCGCGAAGTTCTGGGCCGGGGTGTGTGCGAATCTGGCCAACCGCGGCGTCAAGGACGTGCTCATCGTGTGCTGCGACGGGTTGACCGGGTTCCCCGAGGCGATCGAGGCGACCTGGCCATTGGCCACGGTGCAAACGTGTGTGGTGCATCTGATTCGCAACTCGATGCGGTTCGTGAACTACAAGGACCGCAAAGAGGTCGCGCGGGCGATCAAACCGATCTACACCGCCCCCGACGCCGAGACCGCCCGCCGCGAATGGGAAGCCTTCCGAGACTCGGAACTGGGGACCAAATATCCGAGTGCCGCAGCAGCTTTCGATCGAGCGTGGGACCGGTTCATTCCGTTCTTGGCGTTCCCGCCCGAGCTCCGCAAAGTCATCTACACCACCAACTCGATCGAGTCGCTGAACTACCAGCTCCGCAAGGTCATCAAGAATCGGGGACACTTCCCCAACGATCTCGCGGCGCGCAAACTGCTGTGGCTGGCGATCTGCGACATCGAGGACAAACGGGCCCGGCAACGCGAGAAGGAACGCGGCAAGCCCGCCGCCACGCGCAGAGCCCCCGGCAGACTCGTCGAGGGCCAAGTCGTGACGAACTGGAAACAGGCCCTCGGGCAACTAGCCCTGGCCTACCCCGACCGCATCGAACCCCACCTCAACTAGACCCAACCAGCAACCACAGGAAACCCAGGAGTCACGTTCTTACACAGACATCTTGACAAGCTCTGCACGGAGTGTCGTCAGAGACGTCAACCCGCACTTCGCCACCTTCGGTGCCAGCTCCCTTGCGGTTACCAACATTCTCGCCGACCCGCACGTCGACACCATCGACGACGACCCTACGGTCGATCCACCGCGCTACCTCTGATGGCCGAGCATTTCGGAGAGGACCCTAAAGACCTTGTTGTTGATGCGGTCGATGACCGGTGCGGCGATGGGCTAACCCCACTTTCCGGCTTCATATCCAGCATCCGCCCAAATGTCCATAATAGGTTCGTTGACAGGATGTGCGCCAGTTGTGGGGTAAATGAGCCATTCTGAAACGAATTAAAGCGACCTTTGCCGTCCGGTGTCACGATCTCATCGGAGTCTGGGTAGGCCAGGTATCCGCACTGAGCTTCGAGGCCACCCGCCGTGGCTTCTACGTCAGTACTGATCGACTCGGCATCCGCCGCCGCACCCACCACGAGGGCGTGAGCGCCACGAGATGCGCCCACTTTCAAAGACGACGTTGTGCTGCCGCGACACCGAGCCCTACCGCGGCCCGCGTCGCTCCCGCACAATCACCCCGACTGCCTTGTGCGTCCGGTGTGCCCGACCTCCCGAGACGAGGTCGCCGGCCCCGACCGGTTGCGGTTTGTCTGCCGGCTGCGCCGTCACCTCATCGGAGCGGCTACGCCGCGCCCTGAGCCCTTCGGGCTGAGTTGGTATGCGTTGCCCTGCCGCATTCTCTTACCTCCACTCGCGGCCCGCAAGGGCGTGAAAAACTAACCCGCCCTACGGGTTTGCAGGCCTACGGCCCGGATGACTTTTTCACTTCCTCCCTTGCAGCCCACTCCCTCCGGCAAAGAGATGGCCAGTGCAAACGCAAACCAGCACTCACAACGGGAGGGGTCACCATGACCAGCGCCACCACCACCGCCTACCAGCTGTGCAACAGCTGCGCGGTCGCCGTCGCCTACGGAGACATGACCGCCCTCAACACCGAGAGCACCGCCCAGGTCCTGGCGTTCATGGCCGATCACGGTTACCTGACCCAGGCCGACGACATCGACCCACCCGGCTACTGGCTCTGCGAATGCTGCGGAATCGACCAACTGGCGCAGGCCGCACCTTCACCCACGACTAACCCGCACAACAACCCGAAAGGACCCACCGACATGAACGCCTGGATCGCCACCAAGGACCCCGCCAACGTCGACGCCGCCGCCGACCAGATCGCCCAGCACGAACCGAACCGCCTCACCGAGGCCGACGGCGACCGCGAATTCGCCGTGTGGATGTACGGAGTCGACCGAGCAATCCGCAGACGCACCAACGGATTCAGCCACCGCGACCTGCCCGATTTCGGCTGGAAAGACGCATACAACAACGACCTGTCCCCCGCCCTCGCCGCCGCCGACGCGATCGCCCACTGGGAAGAGATCGGCGACCTGCAAAAGAAGCTTCCGCGTCGCAATCCGGTACGCGGACAAAAGAAAACCCGGCCAGGGTCAAGCTGGCCGGGGTCTCACCCACCACAGTAAGGGAGAAACCCCATGACACACAACACCACCACCGAGACCGTCACCGCGACGGGCGAGCTGCGCCACCTCAACCCGGCCGATCTGGTCATCGACACCAACATTCGCACCGAGGCCGAGGCCACCCTGACCGCCGAGTTCGTCGATTCGATCCGCGACGGCGTGCGCCAACCCATCCTCGCTGTCGAGGTCGACGGCGAGGTCCGGGTACGCGACGGGCAGCGCCGCACGCTGGCCGCGCGCGAAACCGAGCTTGCCACCGTCCCGGTCTACGTCGTGCCGGTCGCGTCCGACGCCGACGACAAGGCGTTGACCATCGACCGGATCGTGGAGCAGCTGGCCAGCTTCCAGCGCGAAGGACTCCGCACCCGCGACCGCGTGGCCGCGATCGAACAACTCTCCCTGGCCGGGATGTCGGCGACCAAGATCGCCAAGACGATCCGCACCAAGAAGAAGGACGTGGACGCCACCCTCGCGTTGGCGAAGTCCGAAACGACCCTGGATTTGATCGAGCAGGGAGCGGGGTTGACGTTGGAGCAGTCCGCGACCGTCGCGGCCTACGACCACGACCCCGAAGCGCAGCAATGGCTCCTAGACGCCGCCGCACGCGGCGTGTTCGAGCATCAGGCCAAGCAGTTGGCCGACAACGCCGACGAGCGGGTCGAGCTGCTGGCCCAGGTCGCCGTCTACACCGCCGACGGCATCGAGGCCGTGACCCGTAGACCCGAGCACCGGCACACCCGCGCCCAGTTGGAACACATCGAGACCGCCGAGGGTAAGCCCGTACAGATTGAGGACGTGCCAGTGAGTCAGCGTCTCGCCTACGTGTGGGCCGACGTGACCGAAGGGTGGGTCGACGCCGAGGGCAACAGCATCGACGAGCACCTGATCGACTTGGACCTCACCGACGAGGACACCCCCGCTGACGCCCAGCCCGACGAGGGATTGCACGACCCGCGTGCCCTCACTCGCCAGGCGAGCCGGTCAATCGAGACCACTTGGTATGTCAGCGAGTTCCGCGACCTAGGAATGAGGTTCCGTACCTACAGCAGCACCCCGAGCAGCGCAACCGCCACCGCTGACCTCAGCGATGACGAGAAGGAGGCCCGGAAGCAGGAACGTCGCCGGGTGCGGGTCCTCAACACCGCGAGCGTGACCGCCCGCGAGGTGCGGATCGAGATGCTGACCGCGTGGCTGGCCCGCAAGACCCTGCCGAAGGGCAGCGCCCCGAAGGTCGCGAAGTTCATCGCCGAATCGATGCGCGCCCATCACGACATGTTCGGAGCGAACAGCATGCAGGGCAACGCCGCCGAGATCGCGGCCACGATCCTCGGAGGCGAGCCCGCCGAGCTGATCGAGCAGGCCACCACCGCCGACCGCGCCCAGATCATCGGACTCGGCATCGCGCTTGCGTCGCGGGAAGCGCACATGTGGAAAGACGCCTGGCGCAACGTCGGTGACCGCAACTACCTCGGCGGCAGCCAGGTCAAGGCCCGCGCTGGCTACCTGCACTTCCTCGTCGAGGTGACCGGCTACACCCTCTCCGACGTCGAGCAGGTCATCGCCGGTGACAAGCAGGCCGCCGACGTGCCACTCGACTAGACACCCGACGCTAGCCGCTCTTAGACTGAGTCCTTGCCTATGTCGTGAACATGGCCGCAGGTTGCGTTTCGTCACGTGTGACGAAACGCATTGTGCAGCCGCGCGTTCCAAGTGGATTGTGCTCAGCGGCGAACCGCCCGACAGGCTTTGTCGAAGTACAGCATCCGGGGTCTGTCGAGCGATGTGACAGTCGGTGACCGGGATGACCTACCATGCCTGTGGTCGGTCTGGTCACCGTTCGTCCCCGTCCGCCGGCCGTGTGTCCGCACACGAACCCGAATTCCGTTGAAATCAAACGACTGCTGTCGTCAGCAGTCGCCAGCGCCACCGGTTCCGACGGTGAGTTTTCGCTGCCGAACACACAGGGAGGGTAATTCCGATGCCGCACAATGAGTCACGGCCCGACCGGTCGTCGGTGGCGGACAAGGTCGCCCAGACCACCGGGGAAGCCATCCGCGCGGCGCGCGCCCACGACTCCGAGGCGTTCGGTGCCGCGACCGACCTTCTCGCGTTGCACCCCGAGTCGCGAGAAGTGCATGCGATCACGCTGCGCGAACTCCTCGAGACCGTGTTCCCCGATGGGCTGACCGGCGATGATGTGTCCGAGGTGATGACCAGCACCAGCCGTGCCGCCGCCTCATGGACTGCCGCCGCCAGTCCCGCAGCGGTAGCCCTGGTGCTGACCGGCGCGTTGGGGGTGGGCGACACCGCCGGCGCCGATGCGCTGCCATCCGCTGGCCTACCGGACGCGGAGACCACCGCCGCTGCCCTGGTGGTCATCACCGACCTCACGGCACGTGCCGACGTCGACCCGATGGAGTACGTGACTCGGGCTGTGGACGAGATTCGTCGCGCCCAGACGATGGAGATGCCTTGATCGGTGGTCGCACGGTGACCGCGATCCGCTGGTCGCCTTGGACCACGACTTCGCGCGTGACCAACTGCGAGCGCCCGGCGAGGTCGAACGCATCTGCGGCAACTGCGAATCTCGACTAGATCTCCCCTGCGGTCATTCGCTTGCGACGCGTACGACGATCTTGCCGCGGACATGGCCGGATTCGCTGCGCTCGTGAGAGCTGGCCGCGTCGGCCAGGTCGAACACCTCCGCGATCTCCGGCGTGAGATTTCCTGCGTCGGCGAGCCGAGCGAGTTCGGCAAGATCCGCGGCGTCGGGACGCACCCAGACGTAGTGGCCGCCGAATTCGTCGCGCGCCCGCGCGTCGGTGATCGAGGCGACCGTGCCGCCGGCGCGCAACACGTCCTCGACCGAGTCGAGTGCGTCGCCGCCCACGTAGTCGAGGATGACGTCGACACCCTGCGGCTCGAGTGCTCGTACCCGGCCGGCGAGGCCCTCGCCATACTTCGTGGGCTCGGCGCCCAGACTGCGGAGATAGTCGTGGTTCGTCTTCGAGGCGGTCCCGATCACGCGTGCGCCCAGGGACCGGGCGATCTGGACGGCGAACGATCCGACTCCGCCCGCAGCGGCGTGAACCAGCACGGTGTTTCCGGACTGAACTCCTGCCCGGCGGATGGTCTGCAGAGCGGTGAGACCGGCCAGCGGGAGCGCCGCAGCCTCTTCGAACGACCAGTTCGACGGCTTGTGTGCCAGGGTGCGCACCGGGGCGGCGACGAACTCGGCGAACGTCCCGCCCGCCACTTCCCCACCGACGACGTCCTTACGGACGTAACCGAACACTTCGTCGCCGACCTGGAACTCAGGTGTGTCCAGGCCGACCTGCTCGACCACTCCCGCGACGTCCCAGCCCGGGACCACCGGGAAGACGGTGTCCATGATCTCGGCGAGATAGCCCTCGCGAACCTTCCAGTCCACGGGATTCACACTGGAGGCGCGGACACGCACCAGCACGGAGTCGGGTCCGACCTTGGGCGTGGGCAGGTCGGTCAGTTCCAGGACGTCGGGACCGCCGAAGCGGTCATAAGTGATTGCGCGCATGGTGGCACCAACGGGACGCTCCACGGAATGATTCCAACAGCTCTGCGATGTCTGCCGACGTCCCATCGTCGTGATGCGTACCGAACGCGCCCGATATCCGGCAGGCCGGGACGTGGTCCATCGCGGGGACAACCAGCGCGATCCCGGCCCGAGCCTGCTGGACGAAGCCCGGTCGCAGCATGAAAAACATTGTGCCGTAGTGTTTTCACCCGTGAATTTCGCTGCTGCCGATGCCATCGTGACCGACTCCACTACCCACGCCTGCGTGTGGTGCTCATCCAGCGACGACATCGCAGAACTCCGCGGCGAACCGCGGTGCGGGCGCTGCCGCGAGGCAGAACAAACTATCGCGGCGGCCCGCGAGTTCGTCGGTTTCTATGGGCTACGACCTTTGGGCGCGTCGATGACGTCCGACGACGAAGAGGAACGCGAACACCGGGTGGCGGCCCGTGACGCCTGGGCAGTGCTGAATCGGACCCGCACACAGCCCCCACCGCGCGTCCGGTCCGGCCAGCGCGGTGTCACACGATCCGCGTCCACCACAAACAAGGACGGCAGCACAACGGCTCGCAAAGCCAAGAACGTCGGGGCCGGAAGCGCCCGCCCTGCGGACGTCTCCCGACCCGACCATGAGGAGCTCATGAGCCGCGCGCAGTCCTTGCTGGCGCAGCTCGCCGAGATCGAGCAACGGCTGGCAGTCGCGCAGGCGGACCCCGGCCTGAGCGGCAAGGCCAAGGCGAGCGACTTGACCGCCAAGCGCGATTCGGTGCTGCGTACGCTCGCCGCTCTGGAAAAGGCCAAGCGGGCCCTGGAGCCGGCCTGAGTTCTCACGTGCCAGGACGGTTGTGATCCGAAGGGCGATGAACCGTCACCCGATCCTCCTCACGGAGTAGCGAACGGGGATTGTGCGGTCCACAGCGATTCCACTGTCACCGCCACAGCGACACGATCAGGACGAGGATGAGCAGCTTCAGGGCCCAATCCCCGAGGTGTACAGCTGCCGCGGACAGGGCCGTTCCCTCGTGGAAGACCGCGCCCGCGAACAGTACCAACGGGATGAGGAACAGCCCCGCGGCGAGCAGAAGTGCACCGGTGGCATCCGGATCGAGTTGCGCGACCAGACCGGCGACGAGGAGTACGAGCATTGCGTTGCGGATGAGTTCGACAACCGGCGTCGCCCAGGCCGGTCGGTGTACTTCCGCCGCGGCGGGTGCACCCACGACGCCGTAGTACACACCGCTCACCAGGAACGCGGCGACCGCTGCGGCCACGCACGCCAGTACGTTCACGCTGCCCAATGTCTCATCCGATCGGTGGTAGGTGCAGGGTCTGACACCACCCCGATACAAAACTCATCGGTGGTAGAAGTGTTGATCCGACCCAAAGCACACGCGTGCGTCGGCTTCTCAGTCGGCACCGACTCCGGAGAAGAACGTCCGGACGGCGACATCGGCGGCGCGGCGACGCGACATCACCCCGCCGGCGATCGAGACCGCACCGACAAAACAGAGTGAATAGAACACCCCGGCCAGCCATCTCGTTTCGAGATCATCGGCGATGGCACCGTCTTTCTGCGCCCGAGAAAGGATCTCCGGAAGCATCTGGTCCTCTTCCTCGGCCCACTCCGGGTGGCCGTCGAACCGGTGTGGGTCGGCGAACAGGAACACGATGACGTCGTCGATGCCGATGATCACCCGCATCAGCGATTCGAGTGCTGTGCGAGCCGATTCGCACCCGTCGACCGCTTCGCTCGCCTGCCGCTCGAGAACGCCCCTCGCCTCGACGAGCGCCGCATCGACGAGAGACTGACGGTCGGGGAAGTGGCGGTGCAAGGTGCTCCGGCTGACGTCCGCCCGGTCGGCGATGTCGCCCAGGGACGTCGAGAAATCAGTTGCCCACGCCGCGATGGCGGCTGACACTATGGCCTGTCGGGTGCGCAGGCGCACGCCCGAGACGGCAGCCGGTTCCGGCGCATCGTTCACCTGGCCGAGACTATCCACCACAATCGGGTCTCTGCAACACTCTTGATTGAAAATGGGACACCAATGTGTCATTGTAGAGCTTGCATGTTCCGCTCGGGAGGGCTCACACCATGACGACTTCGACAACCGCGGCCGATCCCGGGCAGACCCCGGATATGCCCATGCGCGCCAAACTCGCGATCCTCTGGGACTACATACGTCCGTACCGGGGCGTCCTTGCCATGGGCGTCGTCCTCGGGTTGCTCGGCACCGCTACCGAACTCGCGACCCCGCTGGTCACGAAGTGGGTGCTCGACGGTCTTGCCGTGTCGGAATCTCTGGCGGCCCCGATCACAGTCCTGGCCGTGTTGCTCGTCGCCGGGTCGGTGATCGGTCTGATCCAGACGATCATGTTGGGAACCTTGGCCGAACGCATCATTCTCGCCACCCGCACCGGACTCATCGGACACCTGCTCCGCGTCGAGGTCCCCGAGCTCGCCCGTAGGTCGAGCGGCGAGATGGTCGCGCGCGTCACGTCCGACACCCTGCTGATCCGCGAAGCGACGACGTCGAGCATCGTCAACGGTGTCAACGGTTTCGTCGGTATGGTCGGCGCGCTGGTACTCATGGCGTTTCTGGACCTCCCGCTGTTCGCGACCACGATGGTCGTCGTGGTCATGGTGGGGATCGCCGCCGCCGTACTGATGCCGGGGCTGGCGAAAGCGCAGCAGGACGCGCAGGCCGAGATCGGTTTCCTGGGTGGCCGGTTGGAGGGGATCCTTCGATCGATCCGCACCGTCAAGGCGAGTCGGGCCGAGGCGCGGGAAGCCGACCGGATCGGCGAGTTCGCGCACCGGTCGGCGAGCAAGGGAATCCGGGCCGTGCGTATCGAAGCATGGGCCTGGACGATCACCGGGTCCGGGATCAATCTGGCGGTGATGGTCGTCCTGGCGTTCGGGGCCTGGCGCGTCGCCGACGGTTCGATGGCCGTCAGTACTCTGATCGCTTTCCTGCTCTACGGATTCCAACTGATGATGCCTGTCTCGCTGCTCACCCAGAGTGTCACGGCCTTACAGTCGGGATTGGCCGCGGCTGCGCGGATCTCCGAGATCTCCGATCTGCGAACCGAATCCGACGACGAGGTGGTGGCGAATCGCACGTCGGCTCGTGTCGACCGGACCGCGTCCGCATTCGAACTGCGCGACGTGGTGTACCGGTACACACCAGACTCCCCCGCTGCGCTCAACGGCATCGACCTGACGATCCCGCGCCGCGGACACACTGCCATCGTCGGACCGTCGGGTGCCGGGAAGACGACCATCTTCTCCCTCTTCCTGAAGTTCCTACGACCGGATCGCGGCGAGATCGTGCTCGACGGCCGGCCGCTTGACCACTGGACACTCCACGACCTGCGAGCACGCATCGCCTACGTGGAGCAGGACACCCCTCTGGTCCCCGGAACGGTCCGCGACAACCTCGTCTACGCGGCGCCCGAGGCGACAGACGACGAGGTGTGGCGTGCCCTGTCGGCCGTACGGATGGATGAGCGTGTCCGTTCCATGCCCGACGGCCTACTCACCGACGTGACCACGTCAACGCTGTCGGGCGGGGAACGGCAACGCATCGCGCTCGCCCGCGCGCTGGTCGTCGACCCAGAACTCCTCCTGCTCGACGAGGTGACCGCGCAACTCGACGGGTTGACCGAGGCGGCTGTGGCCGAGGGCATCCGTCGACAGGCCACTCGCGGAGCCGTCGTCACCATCGCGCATCGGCTCTCGACGATCATGGACGCCGACCAGATCGTCGTCCTCGAAGCCGGTCGGGTGCGGGCGGTCGGCAACCATCGGCGCCTGCTAGCCACCGATGAGCTCTATCGAGAACTGGTGGCCGCCATGCGTATCGACACCGACGTGGATGCTGCCGAGCTGAATTGATCCGACACCCGCCCACCCGGCACAGGCCGGGTGGGCGGGTGTCGGGCCGGCGGGTCGGGTCAGAACCGCCCGACGACCACGTTGGTGGTCTGGACCCGTGCCCGGCAGTCGCCGTCGGTGAAACGGACCCGGGTGAACACCTCGTCGCCACCGTCCCGGTCCTCGTTGAGAACCGAGCTCGGAACGACGAACTCCCGGAGGTACTCGAGCCCGCGGTCGGAAGCCCGGAGGAACCCTTCGGTCCCGACCGAGGTGCCCGGAAAGTTGCGGTCGTAGAGGTACTGCTCTCTACCGTCGTCGCCCAGCACGATGTAGTGCATTCCACCGCAACCCCGATCGTTGATGTGGGTGACGAATCCGACCGCGTCCGCGCGTGTCATCGGATACAGGCCCTGGATGATGATGCGGTTCTTGCCGGCACCGGTGATGTTCTGGTCGACGATCGTCAGCGTCGCGCCCGGTGTGCGCGCGGGTGCTGCCGAAGCCGTCGTCGCAAGCGGCGCGGCGACGCCGATGGCCGCGGCGATCGACAGGGTCGCGCCGAGACGAGCGATGGCCTTGCCACGACTCCGGGGCGCGCTCATGACCGCACCGCCTCGACGACGCGGTACTCCCAGTCGATGGAGATCCCGCCGGGGACCGGTTGCTGCCGAGACTCGGCGAGGGAGATCAGATCGGCACGCAGTGCGTGCTTGCCGTCCTCGTCGAGCTTCGACGCCGCGGCGAACGTCGGACCGTAGTAGCCGAGGAACAGGTCCGCGAAAGCGGCCGCGTCGACGAACCGAACGGTCAGTCCGGCGGTGTGCGAATCGACCGAGTGCACACGATCGCCGAACAGCGATGCGACGTAATGCTGGTCGCCCCACCGGGTGGCGGGACGCGCGCCCGGCGGCGGCGTCACGTGGCGGCCGACCGCGGCGAGCATTCCACCGACGAAACCGTCTGCGGTCCAACTCGTGACCACGATCCTTCCGCCTGGGCGGACGACTCGGGTCAATTCGCGCGCGGCCTGCTCGTGATCGGCGGCGAACATGATGCCGATCGACGAGATACCGGTGTCGAACGCGGCGTTGCCGAACGGCAGGACCTCGGCCGGGGCTTCCACGAAATCGACGTCGAGATGTTCTGCGGCTGCCCGACCCCGGGCGATGTCGAGTAGTGCCGGCACGTAGTCGATCGCGGTGACGTCGCCACCCTGGCGGGCAGCGGCGAGCGCGGAGTGGCCGGTGCCGGTCGCGACGTCGAGGACGCGTTCGCCGGGGATGACCGATGCCGCGACCACGGTCGCTTCGTTGACCGGCACGGTCAGCGCGGCGATACGGTTGTAATCGCCGCTGCTCCAGACCTTCTGCTGCTTCTCCCGCAGCGATACCAGGTCTGGTGAGAGAGATGTCGTCATCGGATTGTCCATTTCTGTGTGGTGGGACGACTGGCCGTCGGTGACCGTTGTCGGTACCGGCGCACCACAACAGTCGGTCACCGGGCGTACGGACGGCATCGGTGAAGACCTCCCATCTTTCGCCGAACGTCCTTCCCATGAATGGGTAGACCCACCTATTCGAGCGTCGGGCGGCCTACACTCGGACGGTGCGATTGTTGGAGAGAACCGAGCAGTTGTCGCAGATCAGCGCGGCATTTGACCGGTTGCCGGTGGGTTCGGCATTCTCCATCGCCGGCGAGAGCGGTGCAGGCAAGACGACGCTGATCGCGCAGGTGTGTGCGACCGCCCGGGACGTGCGTGTGCTGCGGGTGGCCTGCGATCCACTCGACACACCACGTCCACTGGGTCCCGTCAAAGACCTGGGCATCGGTGTGCAACCGATGATGCTCGCCGACGTCTGCGAAGCCGCCTTCGCTCATCTGGGGGCTGCACCGACGCTTCTCGTGGTCGAGGATCTGCACTGGGTCGACGCCGCGTCGACCGATGTGCTGAGGTTCCTGTGTCGACGCATCGAGTCGATGCCGCTCGTTCTGCTCCTGACGCATCGAGAGCTCGAGCCCCAGGCGGCAGCGCGTGCCCTGCTCGCCGAGGGCGTGTGCCGGATAGAGCTGCCGCCGCTCAGTGTCGAGGCGATCGCGGAATTGGTCGAGGGTACGGGTCTCGATCCCGTGCGGGTCCATGCTGCGACCGGAGGTAACCCCTACTTCGCGACCGAGGTCTCCCGCGAACCCGACCTGCCGATCCCGTCGTCGGTGCGCGATGCGGTCCTGGCGCGGACGACCTAGGTCAGCGCGGCCGATTTCGAAGCCCTCCAACTGATTGCGGCGTCGCCGGAACGGGTGTCGGACACCGCGCTGCCGGTCCTGCGGATCGGTTACCCCACTCTGCAGCGTCTCGCCGACACGGGACTTCTGGAATGGGGGCCCGACGGCATCCTCTTCCGACACGAATTGGCCCGTCGGGCAATCGAATCCACGATTCCGCCGGGTGGGGTGGCCCATCTGCACGCGCAGCTCCTGGACGCACTCGAGCAGCTGGGCACCGTGCACCCGTCGGTGTTGACCCACCACGCCGTCGCCGCCCGGGACTCCGACCGCGCCGTCCGTCATGCCTGCGCCGCAGCCGAGGACGCCATCCGCGGCGGAGCGCACACCGAGGCCGTCGCGTACTACGAGATCGCCAAGCAGTACCAAGTCAATGCTCCGGCTCGCGAGCGTGCCGAACTGTTGTTGGCGCTGGCCAACGAGCAGTACATGGTCAGCCGACTGCGCGATGCGATAGCCAGTGTGAACGAGACCTTCCCGTTGTGGACCGAACTGGGTGACGACACCGGGTTGGCCACGGCACATGTGGCCGTCGGGGTCTACGAGTACTACAGCGCGAACCGGCAGAGCGCGGAATCGCACCTGGGCCGTGCAGCGGAGATCGCCTACGGGACAGGGGCGTCGACGGTGTACAGCGAGGCCCAGATCCACCGCGCGTTTCTCGCGTTCATGCGGGGCGACGTGTCGGGAACGGCGTCCCTGCTGGCCGACACCGCGTCGGCATCCGACGAGGAACTGCGGCTGTGGAACAAGGTCGTCTCGGACTCGGTTGCGCTGTCCACCGGCGAAGTCGACTCTCGCAGAAGACTTCTCGATCACATGGAAACCGCCCGCACCCTCGGCTTCGACGAACTCGCCTCAACCGTCTATTCACAGGTGGCCAGTCTCGATGTCGAACAGGGAAGGTACCGGGCCGCCGACCGGATCCTCGACGCGGGTCTCCCGTTCACGGTGGAGCGCGACATCCAGATCTGTCGCCACTGGCAGACCGCTGTGCGGAGTCGCCTGCATCTGACCCGCGGACACTGGAACGGAGCCCTCGAGGACGCCGGGGCGGTCATCGACGCCGACGGGATGCCGATCGCCACGCTGTGGCCGCTCCTGGTCACCGTGCTGGTGCCGCTCCGATGCGGCGCGTCGTTCGACATCGACGAGATCGAGAACGCCTGGACCCTCGCCAACCAGATCGATGAACCCCTCCGACGGCTCGCGGTCCTGACCGCCCTGGCGGAGATCAGTTGGATGACCGGGACCGAGGACGCCCGGGTCGCCGCGGCGCACACCCTCGACGATGACGGAACAGAATGGGGCACAGGGAGCCTCGCCGTCTGGCGTGCGAGGCTCGGGTGGTCGACGCAGACCGGGCCGATCGCGGCGCCGTACCGATCGTCGCTCGACGGTCGGCACGCCGACGCCGCGCGCTGGTGGTCGGACGCGGGTGATCCGTTCGCATCGGCGATGTGCTGGTTGGATTCCGACGACCCAGCCCGTGGTGTGACGATGCTCGACGGACTCGGCGCCGCGGGTACCGCCGATCGTGCGCGTGCGTTGATGCGCGAACGGGGTTGCGCCACCGTCCCGCAGCGCCCTCGGCCCACGACACGAGTGAACCCCGGTGGCCTGACGAACAGGCAACTCGAGGTCGCCCGCCTGGTGGCGGAGGGACTGTCGAATTCGGAGATCGCCAAGCGGCTGTACATCTCGTCGAAAACCGCGGACCATCACGTGTCCGCGGTCCTGGCGAAGCTGGGTATGACGTCGCGTCGTGAGGTGCTCGCGCAGGGCGTCGAGTTGGGGCTCCGTTAGCGCCGAACCCGCGGAACGAAAAAGAAGTGGTGGGCATCGCCGGGCGGTGTTAGCGTGAGCCGCGCTGTCCGGTGGGGCAGCACGAGACCTGGAGGTGAGTCGATGGTTGCCGTCGAGATCGCTGGCATCGTCAGCATCCGAACCATCCCTGTTCCTCCAGCCCGTTACTGATCCTCGAACACCGTTCTCGCACAACCGACTGAGCTGCGAGTCGGATGACACCTGGGGTCGCGGGCATTCCTCGAAAGTCCCCAACAGTGAATTCTGCAAGTAATTCGTCCTTCCCCGTCGAGCTCGCCGCTCTCGGCTGGGACGAGCATTTCTCGACCCTGTACACCGACCGCGCGTCCGACGACGAGCTACCAGCTCGCATCGTGCGGGTGGATCGCGGCGGGTGCGACACCATCACCGCATCAGGTCCGGTCCGCGCCATCCGCGGTGTCGGGCGCACTGCGGAGCGCGAACAGTCCGTGTGCACCGGCGATTGGGTGGTGCTGCGCCGAGACGACGGGCAGGCCCGGATCGTGCACCTGTTGCCGCGCCGGACGGCGATCGCGCGCGCGAGTTCGGATCGGACATCGGAACGGCAGGTACTCGCCGCCAACGTCGACACGGTGATCATCGCGGTGTCGGTCGCGAACAGGGTGAATGTCGGTCGCATCGAGCGCCTGCTGACGTTGGCCTACGACGCCGGCACCCGGCCGATCATCGCGTTGACCAAGTCGGATCTGGTCGACGATCCTCTTCCGGGTGAGGCGATGATCGCCGCGGTCGCTCCGGGCGCCGACATCGTGACGACGAGCACGATCACCGGCGCAGGCGTCGATCTCCTCGAGTCCACCATGACCGGCACCGCCGTCCTGTTGGGCTCGTCCGGCGCCGGCAAGTCGAGCCTGGCCAACGCATTGCTCGGTCGTGAACAGATGGCGGCCAATGAGATTCGTGCGGTCGACGGAAAGGGGCGGCACACGACGGCGCACCGCGAGCTGCTGCTCCTGCCGGGAGGCAAGGTACTCATCGACACACCTGGTCTGCGTGGGATCGGGGTACAGGATGTCGCCGAGGCGGCCGGCCGTACGTTCGCCGACATCGAGGAGTTAAGTCGTGAGTGCGCGTTTCGCGATTGCGAACACCGCAGTGAGCCGAGATGTGCCGTGCAGGAGGCGATCCGGGACGGCCGCCTCGACGCCGGCCGTCTGGAACGCTATCGCAAGCTGCTGAGGGAGAGTGAGTGGTCGGCCGCTCGGGGCGACGCCCGACAGGCGAGCAAGCGGAGCAAGCGGGACAAAGCGATCACGCGAGACATTCGCGCGATGTACCGGTTCCGGGACCGGCAGGCCTGACGGGCCCCTTCGTGACGCGCCCTCCGCAAGCTCCGGGCGCTCCTCAGGGAGCAAGGGTGGGTCGCCCTCCGCAAGCTCCGGGCGCTCCTCAGGGAGCAAGGGTTAGATCGTTCCTTCGGTTTGGGAGCAGGGTGTGTCGCCCTCCGCAAGCTCCGGTCGCTCCTCAGCGAGCGAGGCCGCGCTGGTCGTCGACGGACCCGTCGAGGTTGGCCAGCGCGGCCCGCGCGGCTTCGAGTTCCTGACTGAGTTCGTCGATGCGGCGTTGCGCGGCCGTTCGGGCCGATTCGATGACGGCGTCGACCGCGGCGATCGCGGTCTCGTCATCGAGCTCCCGCATCGCCCGGGCCACCCGGTCGGCGGTGATCTCGACGGGTTTCGCCAGCTTTCTGGTTCCGACCGCAACCGACAGCGTCCACGTGCTCTCCCCTGCCGCGGTGATGGTGACCGTGGTCGGCGCGGTCGCCGTCTTCGCCTTTCGCGACGGACTGGTCGTCGCCGGCGCCGGCGCCGACTCCGCCGCCCTCGGCGGGGCATCCGTCGCAGGACGCGCCTTTCGGGACGGGCGGGCGGAATTCGATTCCTCGTCAACTGTTTTCGATGAGGACGTCGGTTGTGGCTTCGGGGGCGCCGGTTCCGGTGTGCGTCGACGAACCGCAGCGGTCGCAGTGGTGGCGGCCGCCGGTCGGTTACGTCGCAGTTCGTCGGCTTCGAAGGGCAACTGGTCGTCGACGCCCCTCGGGCTCACCGTCACTGTCGTACCGTCGATCGACACGACTCGCGCCGAGGCGCCGGCCTCCAGGTTCAGCGATGGCATCGCATCGCGCAGATAGACCGTGGCTCGCTTACCGGCCGCGAGTGCCGCCGACAGCGACTCCAGGTCGTCGGGACTCAAGCCGGCCCTCGTCTGTGAACTCACCGCGCCATTGTCGCACATGCGTGCGAATCCGCGTTACCCATCCCTGCGTCGCGCCGTCGGTGCTTCGCCGTTTACGCAGTTCAAACCTAGTACTTGCGACCGTTATCGTTTCGTGACCCTTCGCATCGGTGTGGCCTCGAACGTCGCCGCCGGGTCTCTGCGAAACGTTCGCGGCCCTAATGTTCTCGGGGAAGGTAACGGGTCTTCGGAGGGACAACTTGTGACAGAGGCCAGCACCCCGACACGCACATCGTCGGTCAAGGTACGCGAGACCCCGATTGCCGATCACGCGTATGCCGGCGTCACGATCGCGGCGCTGCTGTGCGCGACCTCGGCAGCGACATTCCTGACGCTCTTCCCCTGAACCTGCCGTCCCTCAGACTTCGAGTGGAAAGCACCACAAGTGCTCATTGCCGGTGTGTCACCTGCGTCGACTTCGGTCCGCAGGTGGCACACACCACTTGACGATCGCACATCGGCGCCAGGAGGCCCGTCTTCAGCCCGCTGTCACCCGGGTGAGCTGTTCAGACACCGCCCATAGACGCGATGCCGCTTCGCGATCACGGAACGGTTGCCAGGGTTGCCGTAATCCGGGCGGCCCGCCGGCGTCACCGGGCCACCGTGGTCCGAAGAACGCATCATCGGGCGTCTCCGGCTGCGTCGCCGCCATCAGTGCTGGGAGGGCAGCGGTTTCGACGGTGCCCACACCGACACCGTGCCGCGACATCCACTCGATCACGCGCCGGCCACTCGTCGGGGCGGTCCTGCCGACCTCAGGACGAGCGGCGAGAAGGCTGGTCGGGGCGACGCCCGGATGTGAGATCACGCTCGTCACATCCCAACCGGCAGCGCGGCTTCGGCGTCCGAGTTCGAGTCCGAACAGCGCGCACGCGATCTTGGACTGGCGGTAGGCCTTCATTGCGTCGTAGTGGCGCTCCCAGTTCAGATCATCCCAATTGATCGAGCCTCGTTTTGCCGCGATGCTCGTCTGCGAGACCACCCGTGCCTTCCCGGACCGGAGCAGCGGAAGCACCGCGACGGTCAGGGCGAAGTGTCCTAGGTGGTTGGTGCCGAACTGGACCTCGAATCCATCGCCTGTGGTCAGGCGTTTCGGCGGAGTCATGATCCCGGCGTTGTTGATCAGGATGTCGATCGGTGTGCCGTCCGCCCGGAGCCTGCCGGCAAGCGCCTCGACCGATGCCATCGATGACAGGTCGACGTCCTCCATCGTGAGTGTGGCGGCGGGGTGACGATCACGAATGCGCTCGACCGCCCTCGCCCCCTTGGTCGGATCACGCACCGGCACGACCACTTCCGCACCGGCGCCGGCGAGCGCATTCGCGATCTCCCACCCGATGCCGTCACTCGCGCCGGTCACGACCGCTCGACGGCCCGTGAGATCGGGGATGGACAGGCTGTATCTGCTGTTTCGTGTCATGCGGAGCTCCTGACGGACTCGGAATGTTCTCGCTTCCAGTCTTGTGGCGGTCCGCACCGTTATCCACGGCCTGTCGATCCGTGGCTCCGCGGTTCCGGGCGCGCAAGAATGGCCGAATGATCGATCGACCCGGTCTCGCTGGCTTCCTTCGGGTGAGGCGTGCCGCCCTTCAGCCCGAAGACGTCGGACTGCCTCGCGGACAGCGCCGTCGCACAGGTGGACTCCGTCGCGAAGAGGTGGCTGCCCTGTGTCACATGTCCGCCGACTACTACTCACGACTCGAACGCGAGCGCGGCCCGCAACCGTCGCCACAGATGGTGGCCGCCATCGCTCAGGGCCTCCACCTCTCCGTCGAGGAGCGAGACCACCTGTTCCACCTCGCCGGCTACCGGCCGCCCATGCGCGGACCCGACCGCGAGCACATCTCCCCGGGCATGATGCGGATCTTCGACAGGCTCGCCGACACCCCGGCCGAGATCGTCACCGAACTCGGCGAGACGTTGCGCCAGAACCGACTCGGGGCGTCACTGGTCGGCGACCTCATGCGGTTCGACGGGCCGGCGCGGAGCATCGGCTATCGGTGGTTCACCGATCCGCGGGCTCGCCAATTGCACCCGTCCGACGACCACGACTTCTACTCACGTATGTACGTATCCGGACTACGAGGAGTGGCTGCGCTACGAGGCCCGCAGTCGTATGCGGCGTCGCTCGCGGAACGGCTCACAGGCGAGAGCGAAGAGTTCCGCGAGATCTGGGCACGGCACGAAGTGGGTATAGCGCCTCGCGAGATCAAGAGGTACGTGCACCCCGACGTGGGATTGCTCGAGCTGAGTTGCCAGATCTTGGTCGACCCGCGGTGTTCGCATTCGCTGCTCGTCTACACCGCGACCCCGGGCAGTGCGAGTGTCGAGAAGCTCCGGTTGCTGTCCGTCGTCGCGGCACCCACGGCGACCTGACACCCGGCAAGCGAAGCCGAGTCACGCGGAGGGCGGCCGCTCAGAACCCCCCGAAGTCGCCACCGCCGAAGTCGGCTCCCCCGCCGAAGTCGCCGCCACCGAAATCTCCGCCGCCGAAGTCGCCGGAGTCACCACCGCCGAAGTCGCCGGAGTCACCGCCTTCCAAGGCGCCACCGTCGGAACCGTCGCCGGCGCCACTCTCGAAGGACTGCGCGTCATAGGGGACGCCCGCCATGCCGGAGAACATCGCCGAGAACAGGAACATCGATCCGAGTCCCCAGGCGCCGGCGACCAGAGCCGGTTTCCACCACGGCTCGGAGTACCAGCCGGCGGGCACCGGCCTGCCGGCGACGCGGCCGCCGGGATAGTAGTTGGGCGTCTGCTCCGACGGGTTGGGCGATGCGGCGACCTTTCTTCCCTCGAACTCCACGGTCCGGTCCTCGGTGACCGCACCGGCACTCTTCTGCCCGTCGAGCTCGGGGATCGCCGGACCGGGGTCGAGGTCCATGGCGGCCCGAGCCGCACGGATGTAGTAGAGCCCCTCGATCGCAGTCTGTTTGGCCAGCCGCGCCTGCACCGGCGAATTGGCCTGCTCGATCTGAGACCCCGCCGCGGTGTATCGCTCCCCCGCGTCGGCCAGCGCCTGTTTCGATGCCGGGCCGTCGCCGACCAGCATGAATACCTGGCCGCCCAGACGTTCGATCACCTGTCGTGCGTCGGCTTTCGCGTCCTCGAGGGTGCGGGCCGCGTTGGCGCCGGAACGCTGTTGGGCGAACACCACCACCCCGACGACGATCACGACGATGACGGCGATCAGGATCAGTGCTTCCATGCTTCCCTCCGGTTTCGCGAGTCCGCAGCCCGGTGGCGGTGACGTCAGGCCGACAAAACGGACACCACCGAGCGTACCGATGCCCGCCGACCCGATGCGTCTCGACAGATGGCGAGCACCTCCGGCCTCGTCCATTCTCCGCGAGGCCGGCGGTGGTCGCGGAGTTTCGGCGGTGCCGCACGCGCAGCCGCCGACCGTCATCGGTCACCCTGGGTGGGTGACCGGTCGACACGCGGTACGAATTCAACCTTCGCAGAACTCCCACCTTGTGGCCGAGCTCCGCTGGGAGTGGGCGTACGAAGACGATCGCTCCGTCGGGCCGTGGCTTGGCGATACCGCCTTCGCCGCCGCGGTTGCGAGTTGGTTGGACGATGAGCGACGAACGGTCTGGACCGCGGGCACGGACGACATGACCGTGGGAATGGTGTGCTTGACCGAACACGCCCGGATGCCGAGTCCCCGGCAGGGCGCCGGCGGCCGATGGGGTTATCTCGGTCATCTGTACGTCCGCCCGGCGTTCCGCGGTTCCGGGATTGGACGTGAACTGGTCCGGCATACCGTCGCGACCGCGGACGGCCGTGGATACGCGAAGGTGGTGCTCAACCCGACCGAAGCATCGACAGACCTGTACAAACAATGCGGTTTCACAGCCGAGAACGACATCACGGTCCGCCGCCCGTGATCGACTACCGCGGCGCATGACCGGCCGCCGCGAGCCGCGAACTCTACGATGGCGGCGTGTTCTTCCTGTTCGGATATGGCCGTAGGCAGAAGCCTCTCGGTGCGGGTCAGACCCGTACCTGTCCCCGCTGCCACAACACCACCCAGTGGGCGCGGATGCGTGAATACAGCCAGTTCAGCGTGTTCTTCATCCCGATCGCCCGGTGGAACCGGCGCAACTTCGAGGCCTGCGGCATCTGCGGCGCGGCGCTGGCGGCCTGATCGCCGTCCGGGGCGAGTGGGATGGACACTCCTCCCTCGCCCCTTCTGCGCAGCCGGTTTGCCGGTCCGGAAACTGGTTACCCTCGAGGGGTGTCCGTCTCTCCCGATACTCCCGCCCGCACGAGCGCCGCGATCACCGGCTTCGAGCGCACCTTCGTCGACGAGCTGACGCCTTTCACCGTGCCGTGGCAGGGTGCCGAGACGCCTGACCCCCGACTGCTCGTCGTCAACGAGTCACTCGCCGACGACCTGGGCCTCGACATCGCGGCACTGACATCCGACGACGGTGTCGCACTTCTGTCGGGTGCGGCCGCGCCCGCCGATGCCGTCCCTGTCGCCACCGCCTACTCCGGGCATCAATTCGGCGGGTACACACCGCTTCTCGGCGACGGCCGGGCGTTGCTGCTCGGGGAGCTGATCGACCGCGGCGGTCGACGAGTCGACCTACAGCTCAAGGGTTCCGGGCGTACTCCGTTCTCCCGAGGTGGCGACGGATTCGCGGTGGTCGGGCCGATGCTGCGCGAGTATGTGATCAGCGAGGCCATGCACGCCCTGGGGATCCCGACCACGCGTTCGCTGTCGGTCGTGGCCACGGGGCGAGACATTCAGCGCACCGGGGCCGAGCCCGGCGCGGTGTTGGCGCGGATCGCCGCCAGCCATCTCCGTGTCGGCACCTTCGAGTACGCAATCCGGAACACCGACCTGACGCAACAACTCGCCGACTACGCGATCAGCCGTCACTACCCGGAGCTCGCGAAAGCGTCGGAGGCCGGCGACGGTAACCGGTATCTCGCGTTCTTCGAAGCCGTACTCGAACGTCAGGCCGCCCTGGTGGCCCAGTGGATGCTGGTGGGGTTCGTGCACGGCGTGATGAACACCGACAACACGACGATCTCGGGTGAGACCATCGACTACGGGCCCTGCGCCTTCCTCGACGCCTTCGACCCGTCGGCGGTGTTCAGCTCGATCGATCACGCGGGCCGATACGCATACGGGAATCAGCCCGCCGTCCTGAAGTGGAATCTGGCGCGGTTCGCCGAAACCCTGCTCAGGCTCATGGCCCCGACACCCGATGACGCGATCGCTGCGGCGTCGGACGTGCTTGCCACGTACGAGGCGCGGTACGAACACCATTTCGCCACCGGCATGGCGTCGAAGATCGGTCTGACAGAAGTGTTTTCCGAACCCGAACTGGTCGCCGACCTGTTGACCCTGATGCGTAATCATCGTGCGGACTGGACAGGCACCTTCCGGGCGCTGGCCGACGAACTCCGCGGAGATCAGGTCCCGATCATCAGCCTCATGCCGCGCGAGCAGATCGGTCCTTGGCTGGAACGATGGCGCCGTGAACTCGCCCGTCTCGGTCGCGAGCCGGCTGCGGTTGCCGAGACGATGGATACCGTGAACCCGGTGTACATCCCGCGCAACCATCAGGTCGACGCCGCTTTGCGCGCCGCGACCGACGGCGATCTGGAACCGTTCACGCGGCTGATGGATCCCGTCACGCATCCGTTCGAACGCCGCACCGAATGGGCTCACTACGCGGCGCCGGCCCCGCAGGCGTTCAGCGACAGCTTCCAGACCTTCTGCGGCACCTGAGCGAGACGACGTCGGTGGGCCCACGGTGACCTCGAGCCAGGACGACGAGTCGCGGGATGCGCTGCTCGCAGAACGGGAACGAACCGCCGCGCTGATCGAATCGTTGTCGTCCCGGCTGGCCGCGGTGCTCGAGGCAACGAGCGACGCGGCGGCCGACGACGAGCACGACCCGGAGGGTTCGACTCTCGCGGTGGAACTCGGCCATCTGGTTGCGCAGCTGGAACGGTCGCGAGTCCGGCTCGACGAGATCGGTGCCGCCCTGGACCGGGTCGGCGCGGGTGCCTACGGCCGGTGCGAGGACTGTGGCGAACCCATCGGTGCCGAGCGCCTCGAAGTCCTGCCGGCCACCCGGCAGTGTGTGCGGTGCGCCGCTCGGAATCAGTCGCGACGATGGTGACCCGGAGTCGCAGCGTTGTCCGGTCCACCCGTACTCCAAAGTGCATCCGGTCCTCTTCCGCCTCCGGCCGTCGTCTCGGCTGATCGACTCTGCCACAGGATGTTTGACGCACCCGCCGACACGCCCGGCACGCCGCGACATCGAACTCCGTGGTCCGTCCCGGCTTCTGATCGGCATTGTCCACCTGTGCCGCGGTTCAGCAGGAATTCGCGTCTGGTTTCCCGCCGACGTATGCGCGTATCGCCATACGCGGGTAGACCGGAAGGCGGGAGAGCACGCAAACGACTCGAACCGAGAGGTGTCCGGCATGAAAGCCATCCAGATCGTCAAGCCAGGAAGTCCGCCCGAGCTCCGCGAGGTCGACAAGCCGACACCCGGCCCCGGCCAGGTGTTGTTGAAGGTGACTGCCGCCGGTGCGTGCCACTCCGACGATTTCGTGCTCAACATGCCCGCCGAGGGTTTTCCCTATCCGTTACCCATGACGCTCGGGCACGAGGGAGCCGGTGTGGTCGCCGAGATCGGCAGCGGTGTGACGTCGCTGACCGAGGGAACCGCGGTGGCGGTCTACGGCCCCTGGGGTTGCGGGACCTGTCACTTCTGCTCGCGTGGGTTCGAGAACTACTGCAGTCGTGCGGCCGAACTCGGCATCACTCCCCCCGGGCTCGGCAACGAAGGTGCGATGGCCGACTACATGATCGTCGACGACGCCCGGCACCTCGTTCCGCTCGGCGACCTCGACCCGATCGCAGCGGTACCGCTCACCGACGCGGGGCTCACGCCGTATCACGCGATCAAACCGTCGCTGCCGAAGCTCGTCGGCGGCACCACGGCCGTCGTCATCGGTGCGGGCGGATTGGGGCACATCGGGATTCAGCTGTTACGGCATCTGACCCCGGCGCGCATCATCGCCCTCGACCTCAGCGAGGACAAGCTTGCGTTCGCACGCGAGGTGGGCGCCCACGAGACCGTTCTCAGCGATGCCGACGCCGTGGCGAATGTCCGGAAGATCACCGGAAACGACGGCGCCACCGCGGTATTCGACTTCGTCGGCTTGCAGCCGACCATCGACACCGCGATGGGAATCGTCGGCACATTGGGCGACGTCGTGATCGTCGGCATCGGCGACGGTGTCGCCGCGGCGAAGGTCGGCTTCTTCGCCCAGCCCTACGAGGTGTCGGTCCGGGCGCCGTACTGGGGTGCGCGGCACGAACTGATCGAGGTCCTCGACCTCGCGCGCGACGGTGTCCTGGAGGTCGCCGTCGAGAAGTTCTCCCTCGACGACGGGCTCGAGGCCTACCGTCGGTTGGCCTCGAACGAACTGCGTGGCCGGGCGGTCGTCGTCCCCGATTGACCTCGGAGCTGTACCCGGGCTGTCATGTGTAGTCCCGTTGCGGCACCGCGGCGCCGCAACCTACGGTACCGTAACTTAGGTGAAGGTCGAGCTGTCCGAGGCACAGGCGGTATACGAGCACTACCTGACCCATCAGCAGGACCGCGCCCGGGCGCGAATGATGTACGCGGTGCTCGCCGCCCGAATCCGGCCGGTCGTGCGCTTTCGTTCGCGGGAGGCGATCGTCCGCGCCGTGCGCAGCGGGGCTCCGCTGCTCATTGCGGCGAATCATGTCTCCGAGCGCGACCCGTTGGTCCTCGCAGCTGCAGGCTTCCGGTCACCGCTGCGGCGCCGGATAGGCAGCCTGCGTGTCCTCGCGAAAGACGAACTGTTCCAGGATCCGGAACAGCGAAAGAAGATCGACACTCTGGGCGGGATCCCGGTGTTTCGCAGCAAGGACCACGGAGTGCGAGCTGCGGCCGACGCCGGGCGTCAGATGATCGCCGTCTGCGTCGAACGAATGGCACGCGGGGACAGCATCGCGGTGTTTCCGGAGGGAACCTGCAACGAGGGCGACCCGACGGAGGTTCAGCGGCTCGGCACCGGGATCGGCCACATCGCCCATCGAGCCCTGCGAGACGGTGTCGGACTGTGGTTGGTCTCCGCCGGGATCGCCTACCCGGCCGGTGGTGGCCGCCCCGTTGTCGCTCTGGGCGAACCGGTGGACCTCGGCGCCCGTCGAGACGACACACCCGCCGCCGTGACCCGGTGGATCCAGCGAGATCTGCAGGGGGCGGTCGACGACGCCTGCGGCCAAGAGCGCTGACCCCAGGTGACGGGTGCGCCGACGTCGGCCGGGTTTGGCTTGCGCGTTCGCCGGTTAAGCGTAGGGGATGAAACGAGATGACGCCGCTGAACGAGCTGACAAGGAACCCGCCTCAGCTGAACCGGACGTTCGCGACGACCCCGGATCCGCCGACCCCGATGACCCGCGCAAGCCGGACTCCCCCACGGACCTGACCAAGCCGTCGCTCCTTTTCGTGCTGAAGAAGACCGCGCGGGAGTTCTCGCGCGATCAGTGCACCGATCTGGCAGCGGCGCTCACCTACTACTCCGTGCTCTCACTGTTCCCGGCGCTCCTCGCGCTGGTCTCGCTGCTCGGTGTGTTCGGTCAGGGCGAGAAGACGACCGACGCCGTCCTGCAGATGGTCGACGACCTCGGACCGTCGTCGGCCGTGGACACGTTGCGGGGCCCCGTCGAACAACTCGTGGCCGCCCCCAGCGCCGGTTTCGCCCTCGTACTCGGTCTGCTCGGCGCGCTCTGGTCCGCGTCGGGTTACGTGGGGGCGTTCGGACGCGCGATGAACCGGATGTACGAGATCGACGAAGGCCGTCCCCTCTGGAAGCTGCGGCCGATCATGCTGCTCGTCACGCTTGTAGCACTCGTCCTTGCCGCCGCAGTGGCACTCATGCTGGCGGTCAGCGGACCGATCGCGAAATCGATCGGAGACGCCATCGGTTTCGGCGAGACCGCGCTCACCGTGTGGAACATCGTCCGTTGGCCCATCCTCCTCCTGTTCGTGATCTTGATCGTCGCCATCCTGTACTGGGCCACCCCGAACGTGCAGCAGCCGAAGTTCCGGTGGATCAGCGCCGGAGCGGTGCTGGCCATCGTCACCTGGATCGTCGCGTCGGCGGCATTTGCGCTGTACGTCTCGAACTTCGGCAGCTACAACAAGACCTACGGCGCACTCGCGGGTGTCATCGTCTTCTTGCTGTGGCTGTGGCTGACGAACCTCGCGCTGCTGTTCGGGGCCGAGTTCGACTCCGAACTCGAACGTGGCCGACAGCTACAGGCGGGGATGCCGGCCGAAGAGCACCTGCAACTGCCGCCTCGGGACACCACGGCGTCGGACAAGAACGACGAGAAGGACCAGAAGTACATCGAACAGGCTCGGGCCCTTCGTAACTCGCAGGGGAAGTGAGCGACCGGCCGGCCCCCCGTAACGTCAGTGGAACCGGCCGGGCACCAGTTCGGTCGATCGGCGGAAGGAACGTGGCGCGATGAGCCGCAATCAAGTGACCGGCGCGGTCGACCGCGCCACCGACAGCCCGTGGTTCGAACGCTTGGCGCGTGCCGGCCACGCGGTCAGCGGCCTGCTCCATCTGCTGATCGCCTACATCATCCTGCGCCTCGCCTTCGGTGGGGGCGGGAACGCCGACCAGTCGGGTGCGTTGGGGATCTTCGCCGATTCGTCCGGCGGTCGCGTCGTCCTCTGGGTGGCCGCGGTCGCGTTCGCAGCACTCGCGCTATGGCGACTCGCCGAGGCGATCGTCGGACCCCACGCCACCGAACCGGACGAGGACAGTGATGGCGCCGAGCAGTGGTTCGATCGCGGAAAAGCGTTGTCGCTCGCCGTGGTCTACGTCGGGTTCGCCTGGTCGGCAATACGTTTCGCGACGGGCCAGGGCAAGTCGAGTGGTCAGGAGAACGCCGGACTGACCGCGCGACTCCTGCAGTCCGGTGGCGGCAAGTTCGTCCTCGTCGCGGCCGGCCTGATCATCATCGGTGTTGGCGTCTACCACGTCTACAAGGGAGCCAGCCGGTCGTTCCTCGACGATCTCAAGATCTCCGACGACAAGGCGGCGACAATCGCGGGCGTGATCGGTTACTGCGGCAAGGGTGTCGTTCTGGCCGGCACCGGCATCCTGGTCATCGTGGCTGTCGCGACTGCCGATCCGTCGAAGGCCACGGGGATCGACGGCGCGGTCAAGACACTCGCCGGCCTCCCCGCCGGGCAGGTGCTGATGATCCTGGCCGCGGTGGGTATCGCGGCCTACGGCGTCTACTGCTACTGGCTGGTGCGGTTCGCGCGGATGTGACTCAGCCCGCCGTCCGGCGAGTCGTCACCGCTACCCGACCGTCGACCGCACCCGCTCCCCCGCCCGCGCGAATCGGACGTTGTCGTCGGCGACGTCACCACGGAACAACTTGCGGTCGGCGTAGTAGCTCATCGACATCACCCAGGGCTCCTCAGCTCCCTGCTTGGGCAGGGTGTCGAGGGCTCGTTGGACGTAGCCGGCCCCGAAGTCGAGCAGTGGCCGAGTCGGCATATCGGGGTCCGCGACCGCCCACACACTGTCGTATCCGTGAGAATCCAGGTGCGCCAGAAGTTTGCAGAAGTATTCGCACAACAGTCCGATCTTGAGGGTCCACGACGCATTGGTGTAACCGATCGCCAGCGCGAAGTTCGGGACACCGGACAGCATCATCCCGCGGTAGACGACGGTGTCGGGAAGGGACACCGGTTCACCGTCGACGCTCAGCTCGATGCCGCCGATGATCTTGATGTTGAGCCCGGTGGCGGTGACGACGATGTCGGCCTCGAGTTCCTCCCCGCCCACTGTCCGGATGCCGTTCTCGGTGAAGGTGTCGACCCGGTCGGTGACGATCGAGGCCTTCCCGGAGCGGATGACACGGAACAGGTCGGCGTCGGGCACCACACACAGCCGCTGGTCCCACGGGTTGTACGGGGGATTGAAATGCGTGTCCACCGGATAGTCCTCGGGCAGCTGAGATTCGTTGATCTTGCGGATCAGCCGACGAGCGACCGATGGGAATCGCTGGCACAGTTCGAAGAGCAACCGCTGCTGCGCGACGTTCTTGTGTCGGGTCAATGCGTATCCGCGTTCGGTGCCGAACACTTTCTTGAGGGTGTTGGCGATGGCGTCCTCGCGGGGCAGCGGGAGGATGTAGGTCGGTGTGCGCTGGAGCATGGTCACGTGCGCGGCCTGTTCCGCCATCGCGGGAAGCAGTGTGACCGCCGTTGCGCCGCTGCCGATGACCACGACCCGCTTGCCCGTGTAATCGAGGTCCTCGGGCCAGTGCTGCGGATGCACGATCTCGCCACGGAAGGTCTTGGTGCCGACGAACTCCGGCGCGAACCCCGCGTCGTAGTCGTAGTAGCCCGAGCCACAGAAGATCCATCGCGCACTGATCTGGCTTCGCGTTCCGGTGTCGGTGTGTTCGACGTCGACCGTCCACCGCGCGGTGTCCGACGACCACACGGCCGCCACCACACGATGCCCATACCGGACCAGCGGAGCGAGATCGTTCTCGTCGATCGTCTCGTGGAGGTAATCGAGGATTCGCGGGGCGTCGGCGATCGCCTGTCGATCGGTCCAGGGCTTGAAGTCGTACCCGAAGGTGTGCAGGTCCGAGTCGGACCGAATCCCCGGGTAGCGGAACAGGTCCCACGTACCGCCGGCGGTATTCCGGGCCTCGAGAATCGCGATCGACTTGCCAGGGTGTTCGGTTCGCACCCAGCGGGCCGCACCGATGCCGGAGATCCCGGCACCGACGATGAGGACATCGACTTCGTCTGGGATCGTTGTCACCCGGCACTCCTTCGGTCGGTCTGTCGGTGATCGGCATCCAGGATGACTCGCCGGTCGTTGTCGGCGCCAGACCGGGTGGCGACACTACCCGTCGACGCGTCGCGCGGTGCTTTCGGTTGTCGGTCGCGCAGCTGCTGCGTCGTTCGCGACCGCTGCACCGAGCAGTTGTCCACCGCTGGTCAGCAACGCTCGACGCCACGGCGCCACGCCCTCGATCTCGATCTGGATGGACATCGACAACACGGTACGGATGAGCACGATGAGCCCGAGGATGAGCGCATCCTCGATCGACGGTTTGGACGTGATGGTGCGGATGAGATCCGCCGCGACCAGGACTTCCAGCCCCAGGAGAATGGCTGCTCCGAGTGTGTTGCGCAGTACCGAGAAGGCAGTGTTGCCACCCTCTCCCCGACGGAGCGAACGTGCGCCCAGCACGCACGCGATGATCGCTCCCACGATCATCGCGAAGGCTCCGACTGCCTCGAACCCGACCGCTACCGCTGTGAAGAGTTCCTCACCGCTCATGCGGTGGAGAGTACGGGACCGGGGCGCAGCCGGTGTCCCGTGTAGTCAGTCGTTGTCGGACTGCCGTCCGGGTAGGAACTGGCGGATTCCCTGTCTGGCTGCGTTCTTGGCGACGGCCCATGCATCGTCGTCACCCTTGACCAGCGCCTCGCCGAGGGCGAGGACCTGCTCGCGGGTCGCGTGCGGCGGGACGGGAGGCACCGTCGGGTCGCAACGCACGTCGAGCAACGCCGGTCGATCGGCGGCCAGGGCGGTGTCCCATGCGGTACCGAGACCATCCGGGTCGTCGACGTTGATCCCGACGAGTCCGATACCCCGCGCGAAGGCCGCGTAGTCGACGTCGGGGAGTTCCTGTGAGGCAGCGAATTTCGGCGATCCTGACATCGCGCGCTGTTCCCACGTCGGCAACCGTGATGAGCTCGGGCGCGCATCCTCGAGCGCCCTGGCCGACCAGCGTCGCGACCCGCTCCCCGGAGTTGAGAATCTCGGCGGCACGCGAGACCGCGTCTGGGTCCGGCGCGGGAGTCGCCGACGTGACCCCGAGGCTGGACGGGACCTGCTTGAAGGCCTGCTGTGGTGGCTCGTGTCGATTTCCTGCTGATACGCACCACCCATCGCGGATCGCTCGGTCTGCCCGACCAGCGCGACGACGGGTACGTGGTCGAGTTTGGCGTCGTAGAGCCCGTTGAGGAGGTGGATACCGCCGGGACCACTGGTCGCGGCACATATACCGACCTCACCGGAGAATTTCGCGTACCCGACGGCTTGGAACGCGCTCATCTCCTCGTGGCGCGACTGGACGAACTGCGGATCGTTCTCCGCGCGAACCCAGGCAGACAGCAGGCCGTTGATGCCGTCGCCGGGGTAGCCGAAAACCTGGTGGACCCCCCACTCCCGAAGGCGTTGCAGCACGATGTCCGCGACGGTCTCGGACATGGGTTCTCCTCGGGACGACGTCCCGGACGGTGACGGTGACCGCCGGGCTGTCGCTCGACTACCCGGGGAGAAGCCCGCTGACACCCGACGGGCTGGGCCGACCGAGCACTCGCCCGTGGGTCACCTCGATCCGTGCCACACGGCGTCGAACGGTGCGTTCGAGGCGAGACGGCCGACGATGCCGTCGTGGGTGAACTGCTTGGCGGTCCGGATGGCGTCGAGGACCCCTGCGCCCTTGGTGAGTTCGGCGGTGGTGGCGGCCGCGAACACGCAGCCGGCTCCGGAGACCCGCTCGTCGCCCACCTTCGGGGCACGCAGGACGGTGACCTCGGAGCCGTCGAAGACGACGTCGATCGCCTCCTCGCCGGGGAGTCCGACCCCGCCCTTCACGACGACGACCTTCGGCCCGAGATCATGGATTCGCCGCGCCGCCTCGGCGAGGTCGTCTGTGCACGTCAGTTCGTCCATGCCGGCCAAGGTCGCGGCCTCGAACAGATTGGGGGTCACCACGGTGGCGAGTGGCAAGATCTCGGAGCGGAGGGCGTTGTCGGTGTCGAGTGCGGCGCCGGGTTCCTGACCCTTGCAGATCAGCACCGGATCGACGACGACGTCGCGCCACTGTCGGGAGCCGAGCGCCTGCGCGACGGTGGAGATGGTGGCCGGGGTGCCCAGCATGCCGATCTTCACGACCTCGGGTTCGTGCGCGGCGGTGGCCACCTCGATCTGATCGGCGATCACCCCGGAGTCGATCGGTACGAACCGATGGGACCACTCGTTGTTCGGGTCGAAGGACACGATGCAGGTGATGGTCCCGACACCGTAGGTACCCAGCTGCGCGAAGGTGCGCAGGTCGGCCTGGATGCCCGCTCCCCCGCTGGCCTCCGAACCGGCGATCACATAAGACACCACTGACATCGACGATCTCCTCCCGCGGCCTGTCCTGGATTCGGGTTCCTTTTCTACACCCCCGCGCGTGACACCAGTCTGCGCCCATTGCGCCGTCGCCGCGGTTGGTACGGCACCCGTGGGGGTATCCGAGCGCGCATGAGTCCAGACACCATGCGCGCAATGGTCTACCGCGGCCCCTACAAAGTCCGCGTGGAGTCCAAGCCCGTCCCCGCCATCGAACATCCCAACGACGCCATCGTGCGGGTGACGCACGCCGCCATCTGTGGGTCGGATCTGCACCTGTACCACGGCATGATGCCCGACACCCGGCCCGGCATGACCTTCGGACACGAGTTCATCGGCGTGGTCGAGGCAGTCGGGGGCTCGGTCCAGAACCTGCGCGTCGGCGACCGCGTGATGGTGCCCTTCAACGTCTACTGCGGAACGTGCTACTTCTGCGCGCGCGGCCTCTATTCCAACTGCCACAACGTCAATCCGAACGCCACCGCCGTCGGCGGGATCTACGGCTATTCGCACACCTGCGGTGGATACGACGGCGGCCAGGCCGAATTCGTGCGGGTCCCGTTCGCCGACGTCGGCCCCGCTGTCATTCCCGACTGGATGGACCCCGAGGACGCACTCCTACTGACCGACGCCCTCGCGACCGGCTACTTCGGAGCCCAGCTCGCCGACATCCGTCAGGGCGAGACCGTCATCGTGTTCGGTGCCGGACCGGTCGGTCTGTACGCCGCGCGGTCGGCCTGGTTCAGGGGTGCCGGACGGGTCATCGTCATCGACCATCTGCAGTATCGCCTGGACAAGGCGGCTCAGTTCGCTCACGCCGAGACCTACAACTTCGCCGAATACGACGACATCATCGTCCATCTCAAGAACATCACCGACAACATCGGTGCGGATCGGGTGATCGACGCCGTCGGCGCCGAGGCCGACGGCAACTTTCTCCAACACGTGACCGCGGCCAAGTTCAAATTGCAGGGCGGCTCGCCGATAGCCCTGAACTGGGCCATCGATTCGGTTCGCAAGGGTGGGACCGTCTCGGTCGTCGGCGCGTACGGACCGATGTTCAGCGCGGTCAAATTCGGCGACGCGATGAACAAGGGACTCACCCTCAACATGAACCAATGCCCGGTCAAACGGCAGTGGCCGAGACTGTTCGAACATGTGCGTGACGGGTACTTCAAGCCGAACGACATTGTGACGCACCGTATACCGCTCGAACACATCGCCGAGGGCTATCACATCTTCTCGGCGAAACTCGATGACTGCATCAAGCCCATCGTCGTCGCCGACGCCGCCTGAGGAGGACGCCATGCCCGCTTATCCCGCTGACCGACCCAACGATCCCGACACTTCCGCTCTCGTCGACCGCATACCGGGCTGGGGAGTCGATCTGGACACCGCGAACCGCCCATCGGTGCCCCGTGAACTACCCGTCGAGCCGGCGCCCGGTGTCCACTGGACCGTCCCGGACGACCAGCCCGAACGCTGGCCGCGCGAACGATCGAATGAACACGCTTTTCTCCCACCGGTTTTCGGCACGTCTACCCCGCCACGCGGGCTCTCCGGAGCGATTCGGAAGTTCGCTTATCGCTACAGCGAGGGCCGCGCGGCACACTGGCTGATCCTTCTCTACGCCGACCGAGTGGCGTCGGTCGAGGCGCACCTTACATCCTTCGCGAGCGCGCGCCCCGACAACCCGATCACCGAAACCGGGATCGCGTCCGAGTTCAGTCACAACGGGTGGTCGTCCCGTCGTGGCAGCGCCCGAGTCGACACCAACCACACCTGGATCGATCCGCTGATCGTGGGCGGTCCGTGGGTGATCACCGGGGCCCTTGCGGCCGTTGCGGCACGGCGTCTGTTGCGGTTGACTCGACGATCTCGTCGATGACACCGGCTGTGGGACATCGTGACTCCCAGAGCTGACGCGTCGCATGCGGGGGCCGCGCAGTTCGTTCCCGACTCGCACGATCTCACCGTTCTCACGTTGGCGGCGCGGTCCTGTCGCGGCTGTGACCTGTACCGCGATGCCGACCAGACGGTCTTCGGGGCGGGCTCGCCCGGTTCGACGATCATGTTCATCGGTGAACAGCCCGGTGACCAGGAGGATCGTGCGGGCGAACCATTTGTCGGTCCGGCCGGCCGCTTGTTCGACCGCGCACTCGACGCCGCCGACATCGACCGCGAGACCACCTACGTCACCAATGCGGTCAAGCATTTCAAGTTCACCCGGGCAGCGGGCCAGAAGAGGCGGATCCACGAGAAGCCGAATCGCGGCGAGGTCATCGCGTGCCGGCCGTGGTTGCTGGCCGAACTCGATGCGATCTCGCCGCGCATCGTCGTGTGTCTGGGCGCCACGGCCGCACAGGCCCTGCTGGGCACCGGCTTCCGGCTCACCCGGCACCGTGGCGAGCGCTTCGATCTCGGCGCCGACGGAGACCTCGGCGCCGACGGAGACCTCGGCCCCGACCATTCCGAGTCCGTGGTGGCGACCGTTCACCCGTCGTCGATTCTCCGCGGACCCACTGATCAGCGCGAGCGGGCCTTCGACGCCTTCGTCGCCGACCTCCGCGTCGTCCAGGATCTGGCGAGCGAAGCCGGCTCGGAGGCGTCTCACTAGTACCGGCTCGGTGGAGTGGCACCAGCGCCTCCGGGGCGCGCATCAACGGTCGCTCCGCATGACGCCACCCACCAGCGCGTCGACCGCTGCTGACTCCTGCTCGGGTGGCATCGGCCATGTCGCCAGGGCCATGAAGCCACGAATGATCCACTGAGCTTGTGCGATGTCACGCTCGGCGAGTCCCAACAGCGTGATCGCGGCTTCGGTTATGGCCGGGGATGCCAACGCTTCCGGGGCAGTGCTGAAGAACCGTTGTGATGCCAGGAGCTGCTGGATCACTCTGTCACGGCGCACCTCTTGCAGGGCCACAGTGATGGCAGCTACCGAGCGCTCCGCGCCTTGCAAGCGCGCCGTACGCGCGGCGACGGTGGTGGTGATCCGTATCGAGGACGCGGCAAGCACTGCGTCGATGATCGCCTTCTTGCCGCCAACATGTCGGTAGACGGTCGCGCGTGAACAGTGCGCACCGCGGGCCAGCTCGTTGATGTCGAAGTTGTCGACACCGTTACGGCGGATCAGTACCGCCGCTGCGGCAATGAGACGGTCTCGAGCCCGGTCGGATCGGTGCTCGTCCAGCAGCCAGTCGTGCGCCATATTCTCATCCTGAGACATTTGGCGGATATGTCGCAACCGATCGATGCAGTTGCCGACAGTGCGATGAGAAGTACACGCGCCGATCTCGACGCGCTGCCGTATCGATCTTCTGAGAAGCGTTGCGCTGCCGGTTTCGCGGCGTGCACCCTTGTGCCGTGCTTGATCTCGATGATCCGTATCCCACACTCGCCAGACTGACCCGGGCAGAACCGGTCAGCCGCATCGCGGACTCATCCTTCTATTTGGTGACGAGCTGGGACGCGATCGCAGAGGCGGTGGCGCGGACCGACGACTTCTCCTCGAATCTCACCGCGACCATGGTGTGGAAAGACGACGGAACCGTCGAGCGACACCCGATCGCCGAGCTCGGATCCCCGCTCCACGTGCTGGCCACGGCCGACGACCCCGACCACAAACGCCACCGCGCGATGGTCATGCCCTCGCTGGTGGCCAAACGGGTTCGCGATCTGGAACCGTTCATCGACCGCACCGTCCAGCAACTGTGGGACGACGGTGTGGTCGACGGGCAGATCGACTGGGTGAGCCGGGTCGCCCAGCGTCTGCCGATGGCCGTCGTCGCGGAGTTGCTCGGGTTTCCCGTCGTCGACATCGACGACCTCGTTCGGTGGTCGTTCGCAGCGACCATCCTGCTCGACGGGGTGGTCACGACCGCCCAACTCGAGACAGCGAGCGAGGCTGTCGGTGAACTGAGCGAGTACCTGTCGAGCTCGTTCGACAGCTCGCTGAGTCAACCGCGAGAGAACGTGATGGGCGACCTGGCACGACTGGTCGAGGTCGGCACTCTGGACCGCGACACCGCCGTCATGATCAGTCTCCAACTGGTGGCGGCCGGCGCGGAATCGACAGTGAGCCTGCTGGGTAGCGCGGTCTACCTACTCGGCCGCAACCCGCACATCGTCGACAGGCTACGCGGGGACCGTGAGCTCATCCCGCGGTTCATCGAAGAGGCCCTGCGCTTGGAATCGCCATTTCGCGGCCACTATCGGCACGTCGTCGCGGACACCGAGCTTCATGACGTCGACCTGCCCGCGGGGTCACACCTCTACCTGATGTGGGGAGCGGCCAACCGCGACCCGGACACCTTTGATGATCCCGACGAGGTCGACCTGGACAGCTCCGCGCGGCGTACACACATGGCTTTCGGAAAGGGCCTTCACCTGTGCGTGGGAGCGGCGCTGGCACGGCTCGAAGGCCGGGTGGCCATCGAGTGTCTTCTCGACAGAACGCCACGCGGCTTCACCGTCGACACTGCAAATCCCGCGTGGGAGCACAGTCTTCTCGTGCGACGTCTGCGGAGCTTGCCGATGCGGATCGTCGCGTGACGTTCTCGGCAGAAGCGGCGATCACACATCTGGTCCAGCGCTATGCACGACTACTCGATGCCGGCGAGCTGACGGCCGTCGCTGAACTGTTCGACCGTGCGGACATACTCGTTTCGGGCACGCAGATAGGCACCGGAAGCGACTTCGTCGAGCAACTGTTACGAGACACGGTGATCATCCACGCGGACGGTACGCCCGGCACGCGTCACATCGTGACGCCCCGGTCGTTCGACTTCGAAGGCGACGGTCGCGTGACCGTGCACTCTGACTACACGGTTCTACAACCTGTCCTCCGGCCGGGAGAAGTGGTCATGGTCGGCCGTCATCACGACACGCTTGTTCTCGATGCCGGAGGATGGCACTTCGACAGCCGCGATTACGGTGACATCACCTACGTGGGTGACACTTCGGCGCATTTGCGATCGTGACGCCATACCGGCGCAGTGATCCAGGCTCACGGCGAAGAGCCGGCGAGTCGCTACGGCCCCCGCGAAAGTCCGACGTGCGTCCGGGTCGGTGTCTATAGTCGGCGAGGCGGTGCTCGGCCGTGCGAAACACCGCGTCGCGGCGTGGTGGACCGCAGATCGACGGACTGGAGAACGATGGACCTGCAGGAGATCAGCGACCGGTTCGGCATCGCGGACACGTTGTACCGGTACTCACGTGCGGTCGACACCAAGAACTGGGAACTCTGGCGCTCGGTGTTCACCCCGGAGGCGGTGGTCGACTACTCGTCGACGCCCTACGGTCAGGCGGGCACCCGGGACGAGATCGCCGCGTGGCTGGAGGAGAGTTTCGCGTTCGTGTCGGTGAGTCAGCACTTCATCACCAACATCGAGTACACATTCGACGAAGACCGGGCCGACGTGCGCGCCATGTTCTACAACCCGATGCGTTTCGTCGGCATGCCCGAACTCAGCACCTGCGGCGGCAACTACCACCATTCGATGGTCCGGACCGCGGATGGCTGGAAGAGCGAGGGCCTCCTGGAGGAGTGCCTGTGGTTCGAGAATTCGCCGGCGGACGCGAACGACAGCTGACGGGCAGACCTGAACTCGACCGCCAGGCTTCGATCAAGGTCTGGCGGTCGAATTCAGGTCTGGTGGTCTGAGTTCGGTGTCGGCCGGACGTGCCGTTATCGAATCGTGGCCACGGAGAACGATCCGGCACCGACCGCGCCGAGACGACGGCGCCGAGCGGCTTCGCTCCATAGCCTGGGAGGCACACCCGAGAGCGGAGGAGTCAGGTGGACGAGTCGCGAACCTGTCTGGTCACCGGAGCGACCGGTTACGTCGGCGGCCGATTGGCGCCCCGGTTATTGGCACGCGGGCACCGTGTGCGCGCACTGGCGCGGACACCGGAGAAGCTCGCCGACGCACCGTGGTTGTCTGATCCGACGGCCGAGGTGGTCCGGGGTGATCTGTCGGATCGCGATTCGCTGGTCAAGGCCTTCGCGGGTGTGGACGTCGTCTACCACCTGGTCCACTCGATGAGCACTGACGCGGACTTCGCGGCCGAAGAGCGGCGTGCCGCGGAGAATGTGGTGGCCGCGGCTCAGCAGAACGGCGTGTCGCGCATCGTCTACCTCGGCGGGCTCCATCCGTCGGGCACCGACCTGTCGGAACATCTGGCCTCACGCGCCGAAGTCGGCGACATCCTCATCGACTCACCCATCGAAACCATCGCGTTGCAGGCCGGGACGCTGATCGGCTCGGGGTCGGCGTCGTTCGAACTCATCCGGCACCTCACCGAGCGACTGCCCGCGATGACCACGCCGCGGTGGGTGCACAACAAGATCCAACCGATCGCGGTCGACGACGCCCTGCACTACCTCGTGGAAGCCGCCACCGCCGCCGTCCCGTCGTCGAGGACCTGGGACATCGGCGGTCCCGACGTCCTCGAATACGGCGACATGATGCAGGTGTATGCCGAGGTCGCGGGTCTTCGACCTCGAATCATGGTGGTACTGCCGTATCTCACGCCTGCGCTGGCGAGCCGCTGGGTAAGGTTCGTCACGCCGATCCGCGGCAAGATCGCTCGACCGCTGATCGAGTCCCTCGAATGCGACGCCGTCTGTCGCGACCGGGCCGTCGACGCGATCATCGATCGTCCGAAAGGGGGGTTGACCTCCTACTCGGAGGCGGTTGCCCACACGCTCGAACGCTCGGCGCGCGGCGATGGCCGTGCCTCGTGGGCCAACGCGTCCGTAGACGTGTCGCCGGCCGAACCTCTTCCCACCGATCCACGGTGGGCCGGTGAGGAGATGTTCGAATCGGAGACCCGGGTCAGTGAGCGCGCGAGTAGTGCGACGGTCTGGGAGCGGCTCGAGCGGGATGCGCGGCACCGCGGTGAGATCGTGCTCGCGCAACGACCGGATCGACTTCGTATTCGTCTGCGCGACAACCGATTCGGCAGATCGTATCGCGACTACCGCCTCCAGGCCGCGGACGACGCGGACGGGTCGGTGACGGTCACGACCACCGAACGCTACTTCCCGCGCGGGCTGGCGGGGCTGGCCTATTGGCGTCTGGGAACACCCTTCCGCGCCCTCGGCATCCCGGGTTTCGATCCGTTCCGGTGAACCCCCGATCCGATGACGTGTCCCGAATCGACTCGTGCTCGGGTTAAATTCGGCACCACCGTGGTAACTCCCGGTGAACGACTCGTTCAACGGAACGGGGAACAGGCACGGGCCGGCGAGGAGAAGGATGATCGGGTGTCGTTGACCGAGAGGGTCGACCGTTTTCAGCGGCGTCATCCGGCGACCGGCTTCCCGCTTGCCGTCATCTACAAGTTCGTCGACGATCAGGGCGCCTACCTGGCCGCGCTCTGTGCCTATTACGCGTTCATCTCGTTGTTTCCGCTGTTACTGCTGTTCGCGACCGTGCTGGGGATCGTCCTGGCCGACAACCCCGACCTCCAAGACCGCATCTTGGACTCGGCGATGAGCCAGATCCCGGTGATCGGTGGGCAGTTGGGCGAACCCGAGAAGCTCAGCGGCGGGGCCACCGCCATCATCATCGGGGTTGTCGTGTCGCTGTACGGAGGCCTCGGAGTGGCCGTCGCCGCCCAGAACGCGATGAACACGATCTGGGCAGTGCCGCGCAACGAGCGTCCCGACCCGATCTTCGCCCGTTTGCGTGGCCTCCTGTTGTTGTCCACGATCGGTGTTGCGGTCATCGGCCTGACCGTCGTCAACGGCGTCTCGGCTGCCTTCGAACTCGGCATCGTCGGACGCTGGCTGGCGATCCTCGGATCGGTGGCGTTGAGCACGCTGGTGTTCACCGTGGCTTTTCGGATCGGCACGGCGCGCGACGTGTCGATCCGGGACGTACTGCCGGGCGCCTTCGGGGCGGCGGTCTGCTGGCAGGTCATCCAGACCTTCGGCGCGGTCTATGTGCAGCACGTCATCGGTAACGCCAGCTCCACCAACGGCGTCTTCGCGATCGTGTTGGGCCTGCTCGCCTTCCTCTACGTGTCGTCGATCGTGATCGTCATCTGTCTCGAGACCAACGCGGTTCGCGTCGACCGGCTCTATCCACGTTCGCTGCTCACCCCGTTCACCGACAACGTCAGTCTGACGAAGGGCGACGAGGCGGCGTACTCGGCGCAGGTTCTCGCGCAGCGCAACAAGGGTTTTCAGGAGATCGACGTCTCCTTCGACAACCCGCGTGACGTCGAGTCCGGCGCTGAGGTGGACCAGCGCTCCCCCGGTCCAGAACGCGGCTGACAGTCGGCGCTCGCGGCGCGACATCAGCGACGCCGGAACTCAGTGCAGCGCGCCCAATTCGACGAGCAGCACACCGACGATGATCACCCCGATGCCGGCGACCATGCGTCGGTTGAGGCGTTCGCGGAACAGGAAGTGTGCGGCGACGGCCGTGGCTGCGACCCCGGCCGCCGCCCAGATGCCGTACGCCACACCGAGGGGCACGCCGTGCCGCAGCCCGAGGGTCAACGCGACGAACGCCGTCAGATACCCGAGGACGACGACTCCGTAGAAGGTCGGTCGACCGGTCGCGGCGGCACGCAGCGCGAGGGTCCCGGTGACCTCGGCGACGATGGCGGCGACGATGAAGACATATCCCACGGTCAGACCCCCGAAGCGGCGGAGTCGGCGCCCTCGTCGACGGGTGGCCGGTGGCCGGTCTCGACGAGGAGAACCCCGATCATGATGCACACGATGCCGATTCCCATCAGGAATCCGAAGGGCTCGTCGAATATCCAGGTCGCCAGTACCGCGGTGAGTGCGACGCCCGACGCCGACCAGATGCCGTAGGCCACGCCGATGCCCATGCCGCGCTTCAGGACTGCGGCCAGGAGTATGAACGCGAACGTGTAACCGACGGCGACCACCGCGTACAGCATCGGTTCGGTCTGTGAACCCTTGAGTGACAACGTCGCCGCGACCTCCGAGGCGATCGCCGCGATCAGCATCAGCCAGGTCATATCTCTCATTCCACTCGACGCCCTACTGGGACTGTAGGCGAGGACCGCGGACAGCGAACGCCCCGGTCCGCAGGGTGGGCGGACCGGGGCGCATGAACCGGGCGCCGGTAGCGGAGCGGGGTCAGCGCGAGGTGCCGACCAGGTCGCGCGACCGGGTGTCGTCGGCGGCGAGCCAGCGGACCTTCGACCCCAGCACGGCGTCCACGCTGAAACGTCCGGCGCCGATCACGGCCAGCAGCAGTGCGCCGGCACCGAGGGCGAGCACGAACTCGTAACCACCGTCGGAGACCCAGATGCCGTTGTCGACGTGTGCGATGAACAGCGCGCAGATCATGTCCAGCGTGAACAGGGCGGCGACGATCGGGGTCAGCAGCCCGACGATCAGGGCGATGCCACCGAGGATTTCGAGCCACGTGACGACGAACGCCGAGAAGGACGCGGCCGGAACACCCATCATGTCGAACCCGGTCTGCGGTCCCGTCCAGCCGTTCTGCTGGAACTTCTGCAGGCCGTGGGCCAGGAAGATGACGCCGAGAGCGACGCGTCCGATGAGGATGCCCGCACTGCGGACGATGGGGTTGGTCATGACTGAGCCGCCTCACTAGATGGTTGTGACTTGAAGTATCAAGTGAAGGCTAGGTGTTGACACTTGATGCGTCAACCTGATCACGGACGTGTTCACTTCGTATACACTGCGCAGATGTCCACTGCCCCAGAGCCGAACTGGCTCGACGACGAGGAAATGGACGCCTGGATCCAGGTGGCAACCGCGCTCGCCCGTCTCCCCCACGCCCTCGACGCCCAGCTTCTCCGTGACGCCCAGATCACCCACTTCGAGTACGAGGTGATGGCAGCGCTGTCCGAGGCCCCTGACCGCACCCTGCGGATGAGCCAGCTCGCCGAACTTTCCTACGGATCGCTGTCCCGGCTCTCGCATGTGGTCGGCAGACTCGAGAAGCGGGGATGGGTTCGGCGCCATCCGTGCCCCGAGAACGGTCGATTCACGAATGCCGTTCTCACCGAGTCGGGTTGGGAGAAAGTGGTGGCCACCGCTCCCGGGTATGTGACCAACGTGCGTGAGCTCGTCATCGACCGCCTCACGCGTGCGCAGCTTCGCCAGGTGGCCGCGATCGGAAGGCGGATCAACACTCGTGAGACCGGGTCGACGTAATCCCCCGGCGCCAGACGGTCAACGTGGATCGAGTCCGAGTTGCTGTGTGCCGAGCACGTTGAGCAATTCGATCTTTCCCGCTGCGTCCGTTCGCGGCGCTGCGGTCAGCACGAGCAACACCTGGGTTTCGTCCTCGGTGAAGAGCGCCTGACAGTCGACCTCGATCGCGCCGACCTCGGGATGGATCAGGATCTTGTGGTCCTCGAAGCGTCGGCTGACGATGTGGGTGTCCCAGAGCGCGTCGAATTCGCTGCTGCGGCGTCGAAGCTCTGTGACCATTGCTCCGGCACGGGAATCGGCGCCCATGACGCCGTAAGCGGCACGGAGCGAGGCGACCTGCGCACGGCTCTGCCGCTCGTGATCGTCAGCCGGGTAGCGGCCGCGTTCCTCGTCGGGGTACACGAACCACCGGTAGATGGCACTGCGGTCCATTCCGACGAGATGGTCGGTGTCGCCGAACAGCGCTCGCGCGCAATGATTCTGCACCAAGGTCTCCCCCAGTGCCGAGAGGATGAGGGCGGGGGTGTCGGTGAGCCGGTCGAGTACTCGCAGGAGTCCGGGCGCGATGTGGTCCGAGGCCGCCATCCGGTCCGGCGCGCTGTGTCCGGCGACCCGGAACAGGTAGTCCCGCTCATCGGCCGTGAGGCGGAGTGCGCGAGCGAGCGCCGCCAACATCTGGGTGCTCGGTTGTGGGCCGCGTCGTTGTTCGAGTCGGGTGTAGTAGTCGGTCGACATCGTGGCGAGCTGCGCCACCTCTTCGCGTCGAAGACCCGTCGTGCGTCGCCGGGCGCCCCCCGGCAGACCGACATCCGATGGTTGCAGACTGTTGCGTCGGCTCACGAGGAACCCGGCCAGCGCATCACGATCCATCAGGCCAGTATCACGGCGTCGGTACCGCGTTGCCAGGGATCGGCGATCCCCGGATGGTTGCGCTCTGGATGACTCGCCCGCCGGATCCGAGACTCGATGACATGAACCTCACCGGAAACACCATCTTCATCCCCGGAGCGACCAGCGGGATCGGCTTGGCGCTGGCGACCCGCCTGCACGACAAGGGCAACACCGTCATCGTCGGCGGGCGGCGCACCGAACTCCTCGACCGTATCCGTTCGGAACACCCCGGGTTGCACACCGTCGCGATCGATGTCGCCGACCCGGCCAGTGTCGAGTCCGCCGCACGGAAGATCATCGCCGAACACCCGAACCTCGACGTGCTCGTCGCGATGGCCGGCATCATGCGGGTGGAGGATTGGTCGTCCCCGGAAGGCTTCCTCGATGCTGCGGAGGCAATGGTCACCACCAATCTCCTCGGTCCGATCCGTCTGATCGGCGCGTTCATCGACCACCTGCGGTCTCGACCGTCCGCCACGATCATGACCGTGTCCTCGGGTCTGGCATTCGCCCCGCTCCGGGTGGCGCCGACCTACAACGCCACGAAAGCGGCGATCCACATGCTGAGCGAATCGTTGCGCCTACAGTTCGCCGATACCGCAGTCGACGTCGTCGAACTCGTGCCGCCGGCGGTTCGCACCGACCTGCTGCCGGGACAACGGGACAGCGACTTCGCCATGCCCCTCGACGAATTCGTCGATGAGGTCGTCCATCTCATCGGCACACAGCCCGCCGCCACCGAACTGCTCGTCGAGCGGGTGAAGTTCCTGCGGTGGGGTGAGGCGCGCGGCGACTACGTCGACGTCGTGGCGACGCTGAACGAGCAGGACCCGCACTGAGGTGGGAGGAGCGCGACCCCTTCGCTCCCTGATTCGAAAGAAGCCCACCACCCCTGCTCCCTGAGGTGCGAGGAGCGATAGCGACGAGCCTCGAAGGGTCCTGGCGAGATGCGTGGCAGACCCTTCGTGACGCGCCCTCCGCAAGCTCCGGGCGCTCCTCAGGGAACAGAGATCTCCTCGATCACCCGAGCCGGGCGATGGTATCGACGGCCGACTCCTCGACGGCGTCGCGGTATCCGCTCCCGGCCCAGAGGTTGATCCCGTCGGGGTCGTTGCTGGCGGCGCGTCGGATGCCACCGGTCAACGTGTTGACGGCCGGGTACTCGGCCACCGCGGCGTCGGAGAACCTGTCGGTGAACAGGTTTCGCAGGGCGCGTGCCGGTCGGCCGCTGAACGCCCAGGTGACCACGGTGTCGGTTCGGTCCGGATCGGCGAGAGCCGCCCCGTGCGCGGGTTTGGTGCCGGCCTCGGTGGTCCGCAACAAAACCGTACCCACCTGCACCGCAACGGGTCCCGCGGATCGGACCTCGTCGGCCCGGGCCGACGTGGAGATCCCACCCGCCGCCACGATCGGCAGCGGCACCCGGTCGGCGACCGCGCGGATCAAGTCGTCGAGCGGCTCTGTGGGAGGAGTGGTCCGGCGGTCGAAGACCGATCGATGGCCACCGGCGTCGGGACCCTGCACGCACAGCCAGTCAGCACCGGCTCGACCGGCGATCTCGGCGTCCGTGGCCGTGGTGACCGTGACCCCGACACTGCACCCGTGCCGGTGCAATTCGGCGACGACCTCGGGTGCGGGACACCCGAACGCGAAAGACACGAGCGGGATCCGCTCGTCGCACACCAGCCGGATCTTGTCGTCGAAGTGGTCATCGTCCTCGCCCAGGTCCTCGACCTCGGGAAGCGTCACGCCCAGACTTCGCGCATACGGGACGAGTTCGGCGCGGTAGCGGGCGAGGTCGTCGCGGTTCACCGGCTCCGCCTCGGGAACGAAGATGTTGACACCGAAGACCTCGGTACCGGCCGTCCGCACGGCCGCGATGTCGGCGCGCACCTTGTCGGGAGTCTGGTACCCGGCGGCGAGCTGGCCGACACCGCCGGCCGATGCCGCGGCCACCACCAGTTCCGGGGTGCTCGGACCACCGGCCATGGGGGCGGCGACGACGCGGCTGGAGAGCTCACGCAGATCGAACATTCAGGCTTTGTCCTTCGCCGCACGGACCGCAGTGAACTGCGACAGTCGCGCCTCTGCCACCGAATCCATCTGCTCGAGCTCCATCCCCTTGGTCTCCTCGACCTTCCGGAGGACGTAGAAGAACGAGGCCGCGGCGCAGAAGGCGAAGAAGCCGTAGATGATTCCGAGTCCGACGGCTTCGGTCATCGGCGGGAACAGCATCGAGATGGTGAAGTTCGCGACCCAGTTCACGGCCGTGCAGACGCCCAGGGCGACACCGCGGATGCGGTTGGGGAACATCTCCCCCAGCATCACCCACATCACCGGGCCCCACGTCGCGGCGAAGGCGACCACGAACAGGTTGGCGCCGATCAGTGCGACCACACCCCACGGGTCGGGCAGCGTGATGTTCTCGCCCTCGCCGATCTGCTGGGTGAACGCGATACACGCCATGAGCAGGCCGATGAACATGCCCACCGAACCGCCGAGCAGCAGTTTCCGCCGCCCGATGCGGTCGACGAACAGGATCGCCACGAAGGTCATGACGACGTTGATGACGGCGGTGATCACCGATGTCTTGAACGAGTCGGCCTCGGAGAAGCCGACGGACTGCCACAGCGTCGTCGAGTAGTAGAAGATCGCGTTGATACCGACGAACTGCTGGAAGATGGCCAACCAGATGCCGACCCAGACGAGCGGGTGCAGCCCGAATGACGGTCCGGCGATGTCCCTGATCGACGACTTCGCCTCGCGCTTGACCGTCAGCTTGATCTCTTTGACCCGCTCGAGGGGGTTCTCCTCGCCCGTCACCTCCTGCAGGATCCGGGCCGCCTCGGCATCACGGTTGCGGCCCACCAGGTATCGCGGCGACTCCGGGATCAGCAGCGCCAGCACACCGTAGACGACGGCGGGCACGACACCGACGAGGAACATCCACCGCCACGCCTCGAGGCCCCACCAGAAGTCGTTCGACGCGCTGCCGGCGCTGTCGGCGAGCAGGGCGTCGGAGAGCAGTGCCGCGAAGATGCCGAGCGTGATCGCGAGCTGCTGCATCGAGGCGAGTGCTCCCCGGTAGCGGGCCGGCGCGATCTCAGAGATGTAGGCCGGTGCGATGACGGAGGCGATGCCGATGCCGATGCCGCCCAGCACGCGCCACAGCAGCAGGTCGGGAATCGTCTGGGTGAAGCCGGTTCCGATCGCGGAGATGATGAAAAGCGCCGAGCCGAGCAGCATCACGCGCTTGCGTCCCCAGACGTCGGCCAGCCGGCCGGCGAACCACGCGCCAAGCGCACAGCCGAGCAGTGCGATCGCGACGGCGAAGCCGGTCATGAGCTTGCCCAGCCCGAAATCCGCTTCGATCGAATCGACCGCGCCGTTGACGACCGAACTGTCGAAGCCGAACAGGAACCCGCCGACCGCGGCGGCGACCGTGACCCCGATGACCTTGGCTGTGTGCTGTTCGGCGACTTCGCGCTGCGCGTCGGTCATGGCGTAGGCCTGACCGTTGTCAGAGTCCACCGCAGGATGTGTGTCATGTCCGTGACCTCGCTGTCCGGTTGCATGGACGCCGGGTAATCGACGTTGGCATCAATCTACTCGCGTGAATCCTCGAGTCGGACGCTATCGGACACAGCGGGGCGAGTGTCGCGGGTACACGCCCACGGCTTCTCCTCGGACCGTCGACGTTGCCGACGGTCGGTGAGGGCCCGATCAGGCGGTCTCCCAGACACCGGGATTCGCGCTGATGCGGAGGCCGGACCCGATCAACTCGGCCAGCGGTGCGGGTCGCCCGAAGTGATAACCCTGGGCGAGGTCGCAGCCGACCTCGGCGACCGTGGCGGCCTGCGACTCGGTCTCCACTCCCTCGGCCACGACCCGCATGCCCGCGGCGTGCGCCATCGTGACGATGCCGGCCAGGATCGACTTCGCACTGGGGTGCTCGTCAAGGGCATCGACGAACGACTTCGCGGTCTTCAGCACGCTGACCGGCAGTCGGTAGAACTCGCTCAGCGACGACGCGCCGGTGCCGAAATCGTCCAGCGAGACCTGGGTCCCGAGATCGCGCACCTCGCCCAGCAGGGTCAGCAGGTCCCCGTCGAGTGGATCGAGCGCACTCTCGGTGATCTCGAGGCAGAACGCCGCGGGGTCCATGCCCGACCGGGCCATCGTGTCGCGGAGCCGCGTCGGGAACTGGCCGTTGGTGAGCTCCCGACGGGAGACGTTGATACACAACATCACCCGACGCAGTTCCGGTACGGCGGCCACCTCGGCGGCCGCGGTCTCCAGCACGTAGTTCCCCACCCGGTCGATGAGATTGGATCCTTCCGCGAGCGGGATGAACTCGGTCGGCGAGATCGAACCCAGTTCCGGGTGACGCCAGCGCAGAAGGCTTTCCAGCCCCACCAGCGTGCCGTCGCCGGTCGACACGATCGGTTGGTAGTGGATCTCGAGCTGACCGGTGTCGGTGTCGAGGACCCGGCGCAGTTCTTCCTCGATACGTTGCCGGCGCTGGAGTTCCTCCCGATGCTGCGTCTCGAACCGGACGTAGCGTGCCCGAGAGGCCTTGCGCGCCTGGTACAGCGCGATGTCGGCGTCGCGCAGCAGATCGGTGGCGGTGTATTCGTCACCGGCCTTGACCGTTGCCACGCCGATGCTCGCCTCCACCTTGAGGGGCTCGCTGCGGATACTGACCGCTATGGGCTCGTACACCGCCCCGCGGATCTTGTCGATCTGCTGCTCGATCTCCTCGGCCGAACACGCGATCCCGAGGGTGGCCACCAGGACGAACTCGTCGCCCCCGATCCGGCCCACCGCGGCCTCCTCGGGGGTCGCCGTCGCCAATCCCTGTGCGACCGCGTGCAGTACCTCGTCACCCACCGCATGCCCGAGCGAGTCGTTGACGAGTTTGAAGTTGTCGAGGTCGATGTAGAAGATCGCGACGCAGCAGGCGTTCTCCTCTTCATCGAGTCGGGCCATGTGCGACTCGAGTTCGCGAATGATGCCTGACCGGTTGTACAACCCGGTCAACGGGTCGTGTACGGCCTCCCACGCCAGCTGGGACGTCTCGCGATAGCGGTCGGTGATGTCGACGAAGGACACCAGGGCGACGACCTCGGCGCCGTCGTCGTCGATGGGCCGGCAACTGCATGACAGCCAGCGCTCGCCGAGCGGCGTGGTGATCGTCGCGGTGGCGTCGGTGACCGCCTCGCCGGTGCGCAGGCACTGTGCGATCGGTGACTCGCCCGCGATGAAATCCAGGGGCAGTTCGTGGACGCTCGCGCCCGGGCTCGCTCCAGTACCCAGCATGGTTCCGGCCGCCGGGTTCGCCAGTTCGATGTGCCCGTCTTCGCGGACGACGATGACCGCCTGGTGCAGGGCGGCGAGGATCGTGCCGAGGCGCTCGATGAGGGGTCGACGAGTCGGTTCCGCGACGATGAGAAAGCCGTCGTCCATGGTCGTGATCGATGTGTGTGCGAGGAACGACCGTCCGGTGTCGGAACGCCGGTGCAACTGGTCGACGGTTCCGCCCAGCGCCACCGCCGCGTGGGGATCGACGTGCGCCCCGATGACGTCGTCGAGGTGTAGTCCGATCGCCTCGGAGGCCTGCCTGCCGTACATCTGTTCTGCCGCCGGATTCCAGGACCTCACCGTCCTGTCGTCGTCGACGGCGATCACGGCGTTGCTCACGTGGTCGAGCAGCGCTGCTTGTCTGCGCAGCGCGGACTCGACCGCCTTCTGGGCGGTGATGTCTCGGAGGATGACCTGATAGGCCGGCTGATCGTGCCAGACGGTGCGCACCGAGGTCACCTCCATGGGCCGGGAAACCCCGTGTGCGTCCACCATGACCACTTCCTCGGGCGTGGTCGACGCGCCGGCCTCGTCGCCCATGCCGATGATCCGCTCGATCATCTGCGGCAGTTCGTCGGGATGGACGAACTCGGCGATCGAACGACCCAGCATCGCTTCGCGGTCGTCGACTCGCGCGAACGCCAGGGCGGCTGAGTTCACATAGACGATGAGGCCGTCCTGGTGCACCGCGATCGCGTCCGGACTCAGTTCGAGAAGTAGGCGGTAACGCTCGGCGACCGCCGCGTCACTGGCACGGGTCATGGGCTCGGCGTCCGGAGCGACGAGGCCGGGCCGGTCATCGTCGCTGTGCGTCGGTCGGCTCACTGCGTCACCCCCTCGATCCGTCATCCCCCAACCGCCCATCCTCCCCTACCTGGCTTCGAAAAGGGGGCGCTGCGCGGTGCAAGACTGCGTCAATCGGAAATTTCGCCCTCGAATACCTGCGTGAACTGGCCGAATGTCGGGTTTGGGCGGGATCCTGGAAAGCGGGTTACCCGCACGGGGAACCGCGATGGCCCAAGCGCCATCGTCTATCGCACAGAAAGTTCACGATCATGACGATTCAACGTTCGACCATCTCCGGCCTGGGCGCCGTCACGGGGTACGGCTGGGGCCGCGACGCACTCTGGAGCGGTCTCGTCTCCGGCAAGTCGGCGGCCGCACTCCATCAGGGTTTCGGGTTCACGGGTGGCCAGACGACCGGTGCCGAGGCGTCTGACGACACCGCAGAGCCCGGATGGATCGTGCGGGTTCCCGACGGTGGGCAGCAGTCCGACGGTCGCACCCGCTTCTCGCGCGCGATGCGTGCCGCGGCGCGTGAGGCGATCGAGGACGCGATGGCACGCGGCTGGACCCCGGGGTCCCGGGTGGGACTCGTGCACGCCTGCGTGCTGGGCGACCTCGACATGTACCCGATCGTCACCTCCGGCGTCGGCCAGTACACCGGACGGCAGTACCTCTCGGTCACCCCGTCGACGCCGGTGTCTCTGCTGATGCAGGAATACGGCTTCCACGGACCCGCGATCACGGTGTCGGCCATGTGCACCTCCGGCTCGGCGGCCATCGTCACCGCGAAATCGTGGCTCGATTCCGATCTCGTCGACGACGTCGTCGTGGTGGCGACCGACCTGTCGGCCCGGCCCGAGGTCGTGGCGATGTTCGTACAGCTCGGTGTCGCCATCACCGACACCGATGCGCTCAACGCGTGCCGCCCGTTCCAGGAAGGCAGCCGCGGATTCACCTTCGGCGAGGCGGCGATCGCGTTCACGATGACCAACCGTGCCGCCAACGGTTACGCAGATGTGCTGGGCGGGTCGATGTCCCACGACGCCTTCCACGTCACGTCGATCGATCCGGAACTGACCGGCGTCCGTTCGTGCGTGGAGCAAACACTCACGATGGCCGGCGTCGACGGCGGGAGCATCCGCTACCTCAATGCGCACGGGCCGGGGACCCGCCAGTGCGATCGCGCGGAGGCGACCATCGCCGAGCAGATGGTGCCCAACGCCGAGGTGTTCTCGGTGAAACCGCTTGCCGGTCACTGTCAGGGCGCTGCCGGAGCTGTCGAACTCGCGGCGTCTTTACTCGGCTACGAGCGGGGCGAGATCCCGGCGAGCCCGCGGGTCGCCGACGCGATCATCCCGCAATTGCTCGACGGACGAACCGATCTGGTCAGCGGGTTGACACTCAAGACCTCCCTCGGAATGGGCGGACACAACGCGGCGGTCGTTCTCGCGCCCAATGCGTGATTGTTATGACGAACCGCTGACCTCGATGCGGCCCGGGCTCGCCGCTCGGGCCGCATCGAACCGGAAATGCTGCGGAATACCGCGCCGCACCTCACAATTCAGCTATGAGCAACGAACCCGATCCTCCGATGGGCGATTCGACGCGGACCGACCCACCGACGTCGGGCACCCGCCACGCACTGACGCTGTTCCTCAACTCACCGTTCGCGGGCATGTCCCCGTGGATCCTGATGGCGCTGCTCGCGGGGCCCGGTCGATTCGAGGAGGCCGCGGCCTCGGCGTTCGCGCTGTCACTCCTCCTGGTCATCGGTGGCCACAAGCGCGGTACGAGCGTCAAACTCCTCGAGGTCTTCGACGTCACGTACTTCGGCACGATGGCGATCATCGCGCTGTTCGCCTCCGACCACGTCACCGACTGGTTGGAGCGTTGGGGCGGAGAGATGACCAACATCGCGCTGGTCTCCTTCGCGCTGGGGTCGATCCTTGTGCGCCAGCCGTTCACGCTTCAGTACGCGCGGGAGACCACCGAGAGAGAATTCTGGGACAGCCCGCTGTTCATCCACATCAACTACGTCATCACCTGGGCGTGGGTCGGCGGCTTCGGCGTCGCCGCGATCTCGGGCGCATTCGGCGATCTGGTGCTCGACGACCCGAACAACTTCTGGACCGGATGGATAATCCAGATCGGCGGCACGATCTTCGCGATCGCCTTCACCGAGTTCTATCCCGACTACGCGACCTACCGGGCTGCGGTTCGTGAGGGTTGGGCCACCGACGAGAAGCCCGAGAGCATCATGCATCTGTTCGGTTGGGTGCCGATCTACGTTCTCGCGATCGGCATCTCCGGACTGGTCACCGACTCCCTCGGGACAGTTGCCGGTGTCGTCCTCATCGTCGCGGGCGTCGTCGCGATCAACGTGTTCAAGCGGATGACGGCCGCCATGGACGCGCGGCTGGAGGCGACGGCGGGACGACCGGCACAGAGCTGACCCGGGTCGGACGCCTCGGCGCGGCCCGATCGCTCGATCGGTAGTGTCGACGACATGAAACTCGACGGCGTAGGAATCTGGAGTTCACCGCTACGGTACGGAGACACCGGGGAGGCCGCCGAAGCGGCTGCCGAGCTCGACGACCTGGGATTCACAGCCCTCTGGATCCCCGATGTGGGGGGTCCGGTGCTCGACTCGGTCGAGAACCTGCTCGGCGCGACGCGGAAGGCCGTCGTCGCCACCGGCATCCTCAACATGTGGATGCACGAGCCGCACGACGTCGCCGCCGCGCACGCGCGCCTCACCGAGCAATTCGGTCCTCGCTTCTTCCTGGGCCTCGGGATCAGCCACGCGCCGCTGATCGACGCGAAGGAAGCCGGTCGCTACCAGAAGCCGCTCGCGACCACGAAGGCGTTCCTCGACGGTCTGGACGACGCACCGCAGCCGGTGCCGGCCGATGCACGAGTACTGGCGGCCCTCGGGCCGAAGATGTTGCAACTCTCGGCCGACCGGACCGCCGGAGCCCACCCCTACCTGGTGACCCCGGACCACACCAAGGTCGCCCGGGAGGCCCTCGGCGACGGTCCGCTGCTCGCACCAGAACAGACGGCGATTTTCGCCGCCGACCGCGACGAGGCGCGCGCCGTTGGCACGAAGTGGCTCAAGGGCTACCTCGCGATGCCGAACTACGCGAACAACCTTCGACGCCTCGGGTTCTCCGAGGACGACCTGAGCTCGGTGAGCGACCGCCTGTTCGACGCCCTGATCGTCTGGGGCGACGACACGGCGATCCTGAAGCGAATCGACGAGCATCGGTCGGCAGGTGCCGACCACGTGTGCGTCCAGGTGCTTCAGGCCGATCACCGGGGCTTCCCACGTGAGCAGTGGCGTCGTCTCGCGGCGGCGCTGGGCTGATGCGTACGGTCCTTGCGGTGCGAGCCACCCTCTGCTCCCTCATCCGAAGGAACGACATGACCATTGCTCCCTGAGGTGCGAGGAGCGCCAGCGACGAGCCACGAAGGGCCTGGTGAGACAGGTTGCGGAGCCCTTCGTGGCTCGCTTCGCTCGCACCTCAGGGACCAGCTATTGGGCTCGCCCCTCAAGGAGCAGGGGTGGGACTGCGCAAGCTCGCACTTCAGGGAGCGGGGGTCGGGCTCGCACTTCAGGGAGCGGGGGTCGGGCTCGCTCCCAAGTAACGGGCGACGTCGTCACGGGATGTCCCGCCGGCGGAAGCCGGCGAACCCCAGCGCGACGAGCAGCACCACGACGACCCCCACCCAGACCAGTCCCCACCAATCCGGCTGGGCAGCAGACACATCCGGTACGTGATGGAACGGGCTGAAGCCCAGCGCCCAGTCCGGGAGTTTGAAGCTCGGGCCCAGGATCGTCAGCACGAAGGACACCAGGACGCCCAGCCAGATCGCTGGTCGCACGCGGGGTCGGGCGCCGATGACGGCGACGGCGATGCCGACGACAGCCCAGACGGCGGGGATCGTGGCGATGGACTGGAGGAACACGTCGCCGAAGCCGAGGCCGAGATCGGCCGTGCCGGCGAAGACGCCGACGACCAGCCCGGCAACGGTGACGAGCGCGTCGGGAACGACTAGCGCGACCCCGGTGACGGCGCCGAAGTACCTCGGACGGCTGACGCCGGTCGCGAGCACCGCTTCCGCGCGATCGTCGAGTTCCTCGGTCCGGATGCGATTGACGATCTGGACCCCGGCCACGGATGCGATGATCCCGACCAGGCCGAGAATCGTTGTGACGAAGGCCGATACCAGGTCCGCGGGCGACGCCGCGCCGGAGGCGAAGATCTGGGCCATGGCGGGATTCGCGGTCAGCAGGCCGCGGACCGACCGGGTGAAGTAGCCGAAGATGACACCGAGTCCGACGAACGCGACCGTCCACGCGACGATCGGCGCGCGGTTGAGGCGGATCGCCAGCGCCAGTGGCGAGCCGATGCGGCCCCGTGCCGGGCCCGGCCGGGCCGGTATGAGTCCCTGACCGAAATCCCGTGCACGCTGCAATGCGAAAGCCGCGGCACCGACGACGACCGCGAACGCGACGCCGATCAGCAACGGCCACCAGTGATCGCCGGTCGCGGGTCTGGTCTCCTGAACCCATCCCAGAGGATTGACCCATGTGGTCCACATCGGTGCGTCCACCGAGAACAGAAACCCGCGCAGCACGAACAGGACGCCGAGCGGCGACACGGCGATCGTGGTGGCGGCCCTGGCGTCGGAACCCACCTGGGCGCTGACCGCCGCGATCGCGCCGAACATCCAACCGGTGACCGTGAATCCGGCCCCGAGCAGGAACGACGACCCCCAGGCCCCACCGCACAGCGACGTCGCCAGACCTGCCAGGATGCCGATGGCGATCGAGCACACGCCGGCCATGATCAACGCGGTCGACAGTCGGGCGGCACGTCCGAGCACCCCCGCGGCGAGAAGTTCGGCCTGGCCGGAGTCCTCCTGTCCACGTGCGGCTTTCACCACGATGAAGATCGCGCCGAGTGCGGCGATGAACCCGCCGAGTGCGAGGCTGCGCCACGCGACGAATCCGTCGACCGTGGCCAGGTCGTAGGCGGGTCCGAAGATCAGCCCGAGTGCGGGATTCGAGCCGATCGTCGTGGCGAATGCGGCGCGTTCTGCGGCGTCGGGAAACAGCAACGGGTAGGCGATGACCGACGACACGGCCAGTGCGGTGGGCAACACGATCCACGGCGCGAAGGTGCGGCCTTCGTGGTGCAGGGAGGCTCGCAGCAGTGGAGCGGTGCCGATCGTCGATGCGGTCATCGCCTCACCGCTCCCCTGCCGGCTGGTCGGCCTTTTCGTAGAGCGACAGGAACAGGCTTTCCAGCGAGGGCGGTTCGACCGTCAGCGATCGCAGGCCGCAGGCGGTCAGCGCTGACATCACCGGACCGATCTGGTCCGAGTCCACGGTCGCGCTCAGTCGAAGCCCGCCGGAGTCGTGGTCGTGCGAATCGATATCGTGCACCTCGGCGTTGTGCAGTTGCGCGAGAAGGTCCGGGCCCGGCGCCGAATCCAGCTCGGCCCGAACGGAAGTGCGGGTGTGCCCACGCAGCTCGGCCAAGGAGCCGGTCGCCACGACGGCCCCGTCGCGGATGATGCTGAGCCGGTCCGCCAGGGTCTCCGCCTCGGCGAGGATGTGACTCGACAGCAGCACGGTGGTTCCTCGGGCGGTGGCCTCCCCCACGACCTCCTGGAAGACGTTCTCCATCAACGGGTCCAGGCCCGACGTCGGCTCGTCGAGGATGAGCAGTTCGACATCGGATGCCAGCGCCGCCACGATCGCGACCTTCTGCCGGTTTCCCTTGGAGTACTGCCGTCCACGTTTGGTGGTGTCGAGCTCGAACCTGGAGACCAGGTCGGCCCGGCGCCCCTCGTCGAGTCCGCCGCGCATCGCGCCGAGCAGATCGATCATCTCCCCGCCGGTCATCGTCGGCCACAATGCGACGTCGCCGGGTACGTACGCCAGCCGGCGGTGCAGCTCGACGACGTCACGCCAGGGGTCGCCGCCGAGGAGTCTGACCTCGCCCCCGTCCGCGCGCAACAGACCCAGCAGGACCCGGATCGTCGTCGACTTGCCCGCGCCATTGGGCCCGAGAAAGCCGTGGACCTCCCCTCGCGCAACTTCGAGGTCGAGTCCGCGGAGGGCTTGGAACCTACCGAACGACTTACGCAGACCCCGGACGTCGATGGCGGGCTCGGTTCTCTGAGAATTCTCGGAACGTTCGACGCTCATGCGTACCTCCGGCTCGACACGACGTGATGATCGTTCCACAGCGACTCTTGCAGCGGAGAAGGTTTGACCGTCGACGCCGTCGGGGCACACTGCCGCCATGGCGATCAAGAAGAACGACACCGTCCGCTGGAACACCTCTCAGGGCGAGACCGAGGGCACTGCGGAAGAGAAGCGCACCAAGGAATTCACCTTCGAGGGACAGAAGTTCAAGGCCAGCGAAGACGAGCCCTACTGGATCGTCAAGTCGTCGAAGACGGGCTCGAAGGCAGCGCACAAGGAGTCGTCCCTGTCGAAAAAGTAGTCGGCCCACGCCGGTCCGAGGACTCCTATACCTAGAACTGCTACGCTCCTAGCAGTTCTAGGTATAGGAGTGCTATGTATATCGAGAAGGACCTGGTGGCCGCGTCCGCTACCCCGCTGGTGCTGGGCATTCTCGCCGAGGGCGAGTCCTACGGGTACGCCATCCTGAAGCGCGTGCGAGAGATGTCCGGTGGTCGGATGGAGTGGACCGACGGCATGCTCTATCCCCTTCTGCACCGTTTGGAGCGCGCCGGCCACGTCGAAGCGAGCTGGAGTAAAGCCGACAGCGGGCGGCGTCGCAAGCACTACTCGATCACGGCATCGGGGTTGGCCGCGCTCGCCGAGCGGAGGTCGCAGTGGGAGGTCGTGGCCGACGCGCTCGACCAGGTGTGGCGATCGATCGCCCTGCCGCCCGCGGCGGAGGGCCTGGCATGACCGCAGAGACCGAGCTCGAAAGCCAGATCGACCGATGGCGCGGATACGTTCTCCGACACCAAGCCATCGCCACCACCGACGCCGACGAGATGGAAGACCACCTCCGCGGGCAGATCGCCGACCTCGCCGCCGGCGGCCTCGACGACGACGAAGCGTTCCTGGTCGCCGTCAAGCGCATGGGCCGCGTCGATGCCCTGTCGCGTGAATTCGCCCGCGAGCACTCCGACCGGTTGTGGAAGCAGCTGGTGCTGACCGCGGAACCATCCGGCGATCTGGGCCGACGACGTCACGAACTCGGAGTCGTGATCGGCCTCGTCGTCGCGGCCGCCACGACCGTCCGCGTCGCCGTCGAGGTCATGCCGGAATGGGTGCTCGTCCGTAATGCCGCACTGCTCGTACTTCCCTTCATGGCACTGTATTTCGGCTGGAAACGGCGCGTTTCGGCGCGAACCGCGCTCACGGTGATGACTGCGTTCGTCGTGACCGGAATCGTCGTCAACGTCTACCCGTTCGTCGACGACGGCACCACCCAGGCCATCGTCGCGATCCACGCGCCGATCATCCTGTGGTTCCTCATGGGGGTGACATACGTCGGCGGCCGTTGGACGTCCGGACCGCGTCGGATGGACTTCATCCGGTTCACTGGCGAATGGGTCGTGTATGCAACGCTTCTCGGCCTCGGTGCGGGAGTCCTCACCGGCCTGACCGCGGGGGCATTCGGTGCGCTCGACATCGACGTCGACACCGTGATCTCCCAGTGGCTGGCGCCCATCGCCGCGCCGGGCATCGTGCTGCTGGCGGCATGGCTGGTGGAGGCGAAGCAGAGCGTGGTCGAGAACATCGCACCGGTGTTGACGAAGGTCTTCACGCCGGTCACCGCGGTGATGCTCGTCGTGCTGCTGATCGCGATGGTGACCAGTGGCGACGTCGTGGACGTCGACCGTGAACTGTTGATCCTCGTGGACCTGATCCTCGTCGTCGTGCTCGGCTTGCTGCTGTACGCGATCTCGGCGCGCGATCCGCATCTGCGCCCGGAACTCTTCGACCGCTTGCAGCTGATTCTGGTCGTGACCGCACTCGCGGTCGACGCGGTGATGCTGACGATCATGGCGTCGCGGATCGCGGAGTTCGGGTTCACGGCAAACAAGACGGTGGCGCTCGGTCTCAATCTCGTCCTGCTGGTGAACTTGTCGTGGGCGGCGTACCTGCTCTTCGGTTTCGTCCGCCGCCGCCGCGGGTTCGATGCGACGGAGCGGTGGCAGACCGACTATCTGCCGGTGTTCGCACTCTGGGCGGCCGCGGTCGTCGTCGTGGTACCGATGCTGTTCGATTTCGCCTGACCGCACCCGGCGCCGGGAGCGAAGCGAGCGGGCCGAATTGATGCCGGCGCCGGGGAGCGGAGCGAGCGGGCCGAATGGAAGCGAGCCGCGTAGACTCCGCGACCATGGCGATCGTCAACCGAGGGTTCGTGGGGCGCCGCGACCGCGACGCGCGGCGTCTCCCTCCCGGCCAGTACACGACACTCGATTTCCCGGTCCTGTCCGCGGAGCCGACACCCGCGATCGTTCCGAATGACTGGATGCTGGCCGTGCAGTCCGCGGACCACCGGGCCGCCACGTTCACATGGGACCAGTTCCAGGAACTGCCGCACGACGACATCACCACCGACATCCACTGCGTCACACGGTGGTCGAAGTTCGACACCCGGTGGCGCGGGGTCTCGTTCGACACCTTGCTGCAGGCGCTGCCGTGGGAACCGGCCCCGTTCGTGATGGCGCACTGCCACGGCGGATACACCACCAACGTGCCGCTCGCCGATCTCGTCGACGGCCGCGGCTGGATCGCCGACACCTACGACGGCGAACCCCTGTCCGCCGAGCACGGAGGCCCGGCTCGCCTCCTCGTGCCCCACCTGTACTTCTGGAAAAGCGCCAAATGGGTTCGGCGACTTCGCTTCATGGCCGAAGACGCGCCTGGATTCTGGGAGGAACGCGGGTACCACATGTACGGCGACCCCTGGCGCGAACAGCGCTACTCGTGACGACCTGGCATCTCACGACGGTCACCGCGGTCGTCGACCTCACCCCCACCGCGCGAGCGCTGCGCCTCGCTCTCCCCGAGGCCGTCCACGCATTGCCCGGCCAGCACGTCGACATCCGGTTGACCGCCGAGGACGGCTACTCCACCGCACGCGCCTACTCGTTGTCCGACGTCCGCGAGACTCGGTCGATCGAGGTGACCGTCGAACGACTCGAAGACGGTGAGGTGTCGCCCTACCTCGTCGACATGGTGGAGGTCGGCGACCCGTTGGAGATCAGCGATCCGCACGGATACTGGTTCACCTGGCCGTCCGGCGACGACCGTCCCGTCCAGCTGATCGGCGGTGGCTCCGGGATCGCGCCACTCATGTCGATGATCCGCAGCCGCGAGGTCGAGGCGCCGCAGACACCGTTCTCGCTCGTCTACTCGGTCCGCAGTCCCGAACGCGTCTACTACCGGGATGAGATCCGGCAGTTGATCGCGCACCGCCGCATGGATGTTCACCTGATCCACACCCGGGTGGCGCCCGACGACGCGCCGCGGCCCGCGGGACGTCTCACCGCCGACGAACTCGCCGCGCTGACCATGGATCCGGCCACCTCGCCGACCGTGTTCATCTGCGGTCCGAACAGGTTCGTCGAGAACTGCGCACAGTGGATGGTCGAGGCCGGACACGACCGCACCCGCATCCGGACCGAGCGATTCGGCGAGTGACGCCGGGACGCTTCGACGATTCTCCCAAGCAAGTGCTTGATCGGCACGTAGCGTAGCGGCATGACCTCTGTGTACGACTTCACCGCCACCGGCATCGACGGCGATCCCGTCGAACTCTCGCAGTTCCAGGGCTCTCCCCTGCTCATCGTGAACACCGCTTCGCAGTGCGGATTCACCCCGCAGTACCGCGGTCTGGAGGCACTGCACCGGGACTACGCCGAGAAGGGGCTGCGAGTGCTGGGCTTCCCGTGCGACCAGTTCGGGCACCAGGAGCCCGGCGACGAGGAGGAGATCAAGAACTTCTGCTCGCTGACCTACGAGGTGACCTTCCCGATGTTCGCGAAGGTCGATGTGAACGGACCCGACGCCCACCCGCTGTTCGCGTGGTTGCGGGACCAGAAATCCGGCGTGCTCGGCGGCCGGATCAAATGGAATTTCACCAAGTTCCTCATCGGGCGGGACGGGTCCGTCGTCGCGCGATACTCGCCGACGACCAAGCCGGAGAAACTCGCCGGATCCATCGAAGAACAGCTGTGATGGGGACGCCCGTGAGCACCGACAGCACCATCAGCCGAAGCGGTTCTTTCGTCCGCGTGACGATCGCCTACGTGCTGGCCTTCGCGGTCGCCGCCGCCTGGCTCATCTGGGGTCCGGCCACCGCCTACCTCTGGCTCGACACCCTGATCGCCGATCTGCTTGCCACCCTCGTGATCTTCGCGTTCAGCCGGTTCTACGGCAATTCCAGCTTCTACGACGCCTATTGGAGCGTCGTGCCGCCCGCGCTGTTCATCTACTGGTGGGCCGCAGGTGACGTCGGGATCGACGCGGTGCACTGCTGGGTCATCGCGATCGTCATCGGCGCCTGGGCGATCCGTCTGACTGCGAACTGGGCGATCGGCTGGCCGGGTCTCCACCACGAGGACTGGCGCTACCCGATGCTGAAGGCCGGTGCCGGCCGCGCCGAACTGCCTGTGGACCTGATGGCGATCCACGTCTTCCCCACCGTCCAGGTGTTCCTCGGCATGATCCCGATCTACGTCGCGGTCACCCACACCGGCGGCGTGCTGGCCTGGCTGACCGCGGTTGCGGCCGTCGTCGGACTCGCCGCGACGGCGCTCGAGTACGTCGCCGACGGACAGCTGCGTCGATTCGCTGCGCACAAAACACCGGGCGCCGTCCTCGACACCGGAGTGTGGGCCTGGTCGAGACACCCGAACTACTTCGGCGAGGTTCTGTTCTGGGTGTCGATGGCCCTGTTCGGGCTCGCCGCCTCGCCCGGTGACTGGTGGTGGCTGTTCGTGGGCGCGGTCTTGATGCTGGCGATGTTCCTCGGCGCGAGCATCCCCATGATGGAGAAGCGCAGTCTGGAGCGACGTCCCGGTTACCAGGACGTCATCGACCGGGTGCCTCGCTTCGTCCCCCGACCCCCGCGCTCGGCCGCACATCCGCCGGATCAGGTCACTGCGTGAGCCGACCACGCGTCGTCGTCGCCGGTCTCGGTGATTCCGGAGTACTGACCGCGATCCATCTCGCCCCGCATGCCGACGTCGTGGGCATCTCGTCGAAGCCAGGGCTGGTCAGCGGGCAGGAACTCGGGCTGCGGATCAGCCGGCCCGATGCGTGGGCGCGCGACTACCGGATTCCGTTCGGGCGCTTCCGGAAGCTCGACGGCATCCGGACCGTCCACGGCACACTGACGGGTACCGACCTCGGTGACCGCACCGTCACCGTCGTCGACGCCAACGGCACGGAAAGGGTCGAGCGTTTCGACGCGCTGATCATCTCCACCGGCGTGCGGAACGGGTTCTGGCGACATCCGGAACTGCAGTCGGAAGCCGACGTCGACGCCGAGTTGCGCTCGGCTCATGTGCGGTTCGCCGCTGCCGAGACCATCGCGGTGATCGGTGGCGGTGCAGCGGCGGTGAGTGCCGCCGCCAACCTGGCGCAGACCTGGCCGGGCAAGCGAATCGACCTGTATCACCCGGGCGAACGTGCTCTGCCGCAGCATCATCCGCGGACATGGGCCATCGTCCTTGCGCGGTTGCGCCGGCTCGGCGTCGGCGTGCACGGCGGCCATCGTGCGGTCGTGCCCGACGGATTCGCCTGCGACGAGATCACTCCGGGGCCGGTGAGGTTCTCGACGGGGCAGCCGCCGGTGGAGGCCGATGCAGTGCTCTGGGCCATCGGCCGGGTGAGACCGAACACGGAGTGGCTTCCGCGAGAGGTGCTGGATCCGTCGGGCTTCGTGCGCGTGACGGCCGAACTGCGCGTACCCGGTGCGGATCTCGTCTACGCGATCGGCGACGTCGCGGCGACCGACGACCTCCGCAGCTCCGCTCGGAATCGAGCCGATCGTCTGCTCGCACACAACATCCGATCCGACCTCACCGGGCGGCCGGGCCGTGCGCGGCGCTACGCTCCCCCACGGCGGCGCTGGGGTTCGGTGCTCGGTGTCCAGGCCGACGGTCTCCAGGTGTTCGCGCCCAACGGGCGCCCGTTCCGATTCCCGGCGTGGTCGGTCGACACGATCCTGCAACCGTGGATCGTCCGTCGCGGAATCTACGGCGGCATCCGGAAGCCGTGAGTGCACGGGGGTGTTTTCCGGGCGGACGGGCAGCGGTCCGCGCATACACTCGGCTCATGAGCAACGAACCGTTCTCTGCCAATCCATCCGGACAGCCGCCGACCCCGGGCGGGCCCGGACAGACGCCCTCCGGCGCGTACCCGTCGGGAGCGGTGCCTCCCGCCGCGCGGCCACCGGAAGCCTCCCAGTATTCCGCCGGAACCACGCCCGGCGTCGCGCCGACCGACTCGACGGCCGATGGGACGACCCCGGTCAAACCGACCGCCGCCGAACGCGCGAACTCCGTGGTGAAGAAGGTGGTGATCGGGCTCGTCATCGCCGCGCTGCTCGTCGTCACCTACTTCATCCTCGAGGCGTTCCTGCCGCGCTGGTGGGCCGGTCAGATCGGGCAGCGCGTCGAAGGGTCGTTCAGCCGCGGCATCGGCACCGGCCTCGTTCTCGGCATCGTGTGCACCTTCTTGCCCGTGCTGTTCTTCACGTTGGCGTTCGTCAACCGCAGCCGTATGAAGAATGTCCCGACCATCATGTTCGCCGTTCTCGGCGTGGTAGTCGCGATCCCCAACCTGCTCACCCTCACGGTGGTCGCCGGCGGTGGGAACGGCGCACATGCCGGCGAGCGCATCTTCGACGTCGAAGCGCCCGGCTTCCGCGCCGCCACCGCGTGGGGCGTGATCATCGGGGTCGTTCTGGCGATCGGCGTCGGCTACTTCATCTGGCGCTACCAGCGCCGCGGACGTCAGCTCCGCGAGATCAAACACCCGGACACAACAGATCGGAAGTAGATACATGACCGAGCAGCGGATCGTCGTGGACATCGACGACGCCGGTGTCGCCACGGCGACGCTCAACCGAGCCGACAAACACAACGCGCTCGATCCGGCGATGTTCGACGCCCTCATCGACGTGACGGGCACCCTCGCCGAGGACAACCGCGTCCGGGCCGTGGTGGTACACGGTGCGGGCAAGAGTTTCTGTTCCGGCCTGGACGTGTCGAGCCTGGGTCAGGGTGGCGGGGTGAACTCGCTGCTGGAGCGCGAACCGGGCGTGCTCGGCAACCACGCGCAGCGGGTGTCACTGGACTGGGGCCGCATCCCGGCACCGGTGATCGCGGCCATCACCGGCAACTGTTTCGGCGGTGGCCTACAGATCGCGCTGGGCGCCGACATCCGCTATTCGACCCCCGACGCGCGCCTGTCCATCATGGAGGTCAAGTGGGGGCTGGTGCCCGACATGGGCATCACCCAGACCCTCCCGCGACTCGTGTCCGCCGATGTGGCAAAGGAACTCACGTTCACCGGACGCATCGTCGACGGCGCCGAGGCCCAACGACTCGGGCTGGTCACCCGCGTCGTCGACGATCCGCTCACCGCCGCACTGGATCTCGCGCACGAGATCGCGTCGAAGTCGCCGCACGCGGTCCGCGCCGCCAAGCGTCTCTACGACGAATCGTGGGCAGGCACGGATCCGGCTGCGGCGTTGATGCTGGAGAGCGAACTCCAGGTCGGACTGATGGGATCCCCCAATCAGATGGAGGCGGTACACGCCGGGATGGCGCGACGCGAAGCGCGCTTCGCCGACCCGGAGTGACCGGAAGCCCTTGGTGGCTCGTCGCTTTCGCTCTTGCGCCCCCTCTGCTCGCTAATCCGAAAGAACCACGAACCGCTGGACTGTGGGGTGGAAGCGATGCCCTCCCTCTGCTCCCTGAGGTGCGAGGAGCGTTAGCGACGAGCCTCGAAGGGTCCTGGTGAGATGCGTCGCCAAACCCTAATGGGGGTGGATCGGCGTCCTGCAGGGGATGCTGGTTTGTGTGAGCCTTCCCGGCCGGTGACCACTCCGAGACCCTGAAACGGTGTCGGATTTCTACACGAAGACCGTGGCCCGGCCGGGTAAGGATCACCCGCTAGAACGCTTCTGGGATGTCGTGCCCCCTGAACCATGTGGGGTGAGCACTGATCCATTAGGCCGCGTCAAGGGTGATCACCCCAAGGTTCACACCGACGATCGATCGAGACGACCGAAGACGAGGTGAACGACCGACATGATCTGTGTGGGCAACGACTGGGCGTCGGATCATCACGACGTGTGCGTGATGGATGAACACGGCACCACCCTGGCCACCCGCCGACTACCCGAGAACGCGGCCGGCGTGACGGCGATGCATGACCTGCTCGCCCGGTTCGCCCACGACCCCTCTGAGGTGGTGGTGGGGATCGAAACCGATCACGGCATGTGGGTCGCCGCCCTGGTCGCCGCGGGCTATCAGGTGTATGCGATCAACCCGTTGTCGGTGTCGCGGTACCGCGACCGCCACCATGTCGGGGGCACCAAATCCGATAAGGCTGACGCGAAAACGCTGGCTGATCTGGTGCGGACCGACCGGCACAATCATCGATTGGTCGCCGCCGACACCGTCGAGGTCAAGGCGATCACGGTGATGGCCCGTACGCATCAGAATCTGGTGTGGGCGCGCTCAGCACAACAGAACGTGTTGCGCGCTCAACTGGGCGCCTACTATCCGGCCGCGGTCGATGCCTTCGGCGGCGACCTCGCCCACAAAGACTGCCTGGCGGTGTTGCGTCGCGCTCCCACCCCACGACAGGGAGCGGCACTGACGGTCGCGGCGATCCGATCAGCTCTGAAACAGGGTGGCCGCCAACGCAATACCGATACCCGTGCCCGCGAGATCCAGCAGGCCCTGCGTGGGGGCGGTCATCTGAGCGCACCGGAGGCACTTACCGCAGCGTATGCGGCGACCGTGACCGTGACGGTGAACATGCTGACGACGCTCAACACCCAAATTGATCAACTGGAAACCAGTATGGCCCAGTCTTTTAGAGCGCATCCGGACGCCGAGATCTACCTGTCCATGCCCGGAGTCGGTGACATCACCGGCGCCCGGATGCTTGGCGAGTTCGGGGACGACCCCGAACGCTATGCCACCGCCAAGTCTCGCAGAAACTATGCCGGCACCTCACCACGGACCATCGCCTCAGGCAAAGGGCACGTCGTGCTGGCCCGCCATATCCGCAACACCCGCCTCAACGCCGCCGCCATGGCGATGGCGCAAAGCGCGCTGACCGGCAGTCCCGGCGCCCGCGTCTACTACGACAGCCTGCGAGATCAGAAGAAGTCCCACCCCCAAGCCTTGCGTGCGCTCGCCAACCGGCTCATCGGCATCCTCCACGGCTGCCTCAAACACCGCACCCTCTACAACGAACACACCGCCTGGAACCACCGCGCCAACCTCGCCGCTTGACACCTTGCACCCCTGGGATGTCTTCGTGGCTCGCTTCGCTCGCACCTCAGGGAGCATAGAAATCGGACGCTCACCTCAGGGAGCATAGAAGTCGGACGCTCACCTCAGGGAGCATAGAAGTCGGACGCTCACCTCAGGGAGCGGGCGGTGATCAGTTCGAGAGTCCGGCGTCCTTGCTGCCGTACGCATCTCGGAGCCGTGGCTTGACGACCTTCCCCCCGGCGTTGCGTGGGAGTTCGTCGATGATCACCAGGTCCTTCGGGTGCTTGAACCGCGCGAGGTTCTCGTTGAGGTGCGGCTCGAGATCGGCGAGGGTGAGGTCCTCGACGCCTTCGGCCAGCACGACCACCGCGACCGGCACCTCGCCCCACTTCTCGTCCGCCCGACCGATGATCGCCGCCTCGGTGATGCTCGGATGGCTGAACAGGACGTTCTCGACCTCGGCGCAGTAGATGTTCTCGCCGCCCGAGATGATCATGTCCTTGGCGCGGTCGACGACGTAGAGAAAGCCCTCTTCGTCCTGGCGCACCAGGTCGCCCGAGTGGAACCAGCCGCCGCGGAAGGCTTCTGCGGTCGCCTCGGGCTTGTTCCAGTAGCCGATCATCATGTTGGGTCCGCGATACACGATCTCGCCGACCTCACCGGGTTTGACGTCGTTCATCAGCGGATCGACGATACGCGCGGTGACCGCCGGGACGACCTTGCCGATGGAGCCGAGCTTACGCAGTGCATCCTTGCCCTCGAGGATCGTCGTCACCGGCGACATCTCGGTCTGACCGAACGCGGTCATGTTGGCGGCTTCCGGGAATGATTCATTCATCGCGTTCAGCACGGTGTCCGACGCCGGGGCCGCGCCCCAACTCATCGTGCGCAGCTTGAGCTTCCGGGGACGCGCCTTCTGCGCCGCACACACGGCCTGCCACTGAGCGGGGACCATGAAGACCGACGTGACGCCCTCACGCTCCAGCGTGTCGAGCATGGTGTCGGGATCGAAGGCGCCGAGCGGGTGGAGCACCGCGCGGATCCCGCGGTAGAAGATCGGTGCGAAGCCGCCGATCCCCGCGATGTGGAACAGCGGCGGCACGATCGAGGCGACGTCATCGGAACCGGACTGTGCCCCGGCCGTGGCGATCGTCGTCACCGCCTGCGCCTGGATGTTCTGATGGGTGAGCATGGCGCCCTTGGGTTTTCCGGTGGTGCCCGAGGTGTACATGATGGCGGCGACAGTGTCCTCGGGCACGTCGACCTCCGGCAGGTCCGACGCGCCCTCGGCCAGCAGGGTCTCGAAGTCGAGATGGTCGGCGTTGTCGCTGCCGTCGACGACGATGATGGTCTCGATCTGACCGGTCGACCCGGCGACCGCGTCCGCGATCGGCGCGAGGAGGGTCTCGGTGACGACGACCTTCGCACCGCTGTCGGTGACGAGATAGGCCACCTCGGCGGGGCTCATGCGGATGTTGACCGGTACCGGGATGGCGCCGATGAGAGTGGCCCCGAGAATCGCCTCGATGTACTCGGTGCGGTTGAGCAGGGCCATCAGAACCCGATCACCGAATTGGACACCCCGCCGGTGGAGTGCGGCTCCGAAGGCGCGCGACCGGTCGTCGAGTTCCTTCCAGGTCGTGTTCTTGTCGAGATAGGTGATCGCCGTGTTGTCCGGGGTCATCATGGCGTGCCGGCGGACCTGGTTGTTCCAGTGATTGCGGCGCGAGCGGTACGGCTCGGTGGTCAGATCGTTCGTGACCTCGGCACTTGCAGTCATGACTGCCTCCATTCGTCGAGCGAGGCTCGACCCGTTGTGAAGCCCTCGGTGAGGGTCCGGCCACTGTTGTGTCCCGAGTCACACATTAGGTCGTCGGTGTTGCCAGAATCAGGCATTCCCGCCGTTTGGTGACACCCGGCCGCCGCCCCCCTCGACCGTGCGTCGGTTCCGTCGGGCTCGCGACGATCCCTACCCAACCTTGCCCGCACGTCGTCGCAGATACCCCCGCGCTCGTTCGTCGCCGGTGAGCTCTGCAGCCCGTTCGAAGTGCTCACGCGCCACGTCGGAGTGCCCGGCCCGAACCAGCAGATCTGCCTTCACCGCGTGGAACGGGCCGAAACCTGCGGCGTCACCGCCCAACTCATCAAGCAGGGAGAGTCCATCTGCGGGAGAACTCGCCCGCCCGACGATCGCAGCGTGGGCGATCCGTGCACCAAGTGTCGACGCCACGGACACGAGCGCGGACGACAGCGACTGTAATGCGGCCCAGTCGACGACACCGGTGCGTGCGCGGTCGGCGTGGACGGACTGCATGGCAGCTTCGAGCTGAAATCGACCGTGTGGCCGGCCGTACGTCGATGCGCGTCGAAGCATGGCCTCCCCATCTCGGATGAGCGCGGTATCCCAACCCGCCGGATCCTGCTCCTCGAGCGGGACGAACGGGCCGGTCCGCGCCGGTGCCCGCGACAACGACAGCGCGATCAGCGCAGCCAGACCCCACGCCTCGGGATCGTCGAGCAGCGCGGCGAGCGTGACGGCCAGGTGCAGCGACTCCCCCGCCATTGATTCGACGGTGTCGGGATCGGTCCCGTCGGCGTCGTGCCACGCGATCGCGAAACACCCATAGACCGCTTCCAGCACAGCGGGGAGTCTCTCCGGCATCGCCGCGCGGTCGGGAACGACGAACGGTATCCGGGCGTCGCGGATCCGGCGTTTGGCTCGCACGAGACGCTGCGACATCGTTGCGGGGGCGACCGCGAAGGCGGTGGCGATGTCGGCGGCCTCGAAGCCGAGCACCGACTGCATCATCAGAGGCGTGCGGGCGGCTGCGTCGATGGCCGGATGCGCACAGGTGAACAACAACTCGAGGCGCTTGTCGGGAATGGCGTCGGGGTCCACATCGTCGAAGGGGGTCACTGTGGTTGCTCCGGGAGAGATGGTGTCGTCGAGGATCTTCGACGTACGGTGCGCCGCCGACTTCCAGACGTCGCGCTGCTGGTTGCGTGCGACCGTGAGCAGCCAGCCTTCCGGGTTCGCGGGTACCCCATCTGATGGCCACGAGGTGAGTGCACGTTCGAAGGCGGTGGCCAGTGCATCCTCCGCGAGAGCGAGATCCCCCGACGCGGCGGCGAGAAGCGACACCAGCCGCGAATAGGACTCGCGGGCAGCATGTTCGGCGGCGGTACGCGCTTCTCGCCGGGTCATGCGTTGGGTATCCACGCGCCATCGACGGTGTAGGTCGCGCCGGGCCTGATCTCCACGACACCCCACTCGATCGGCGGTGCCTGACGCGCCCATTCGATGGCGGCGTCGAGATCGTCGACATCGATGACGACGGTTCCGCCGAGCTGTTCCTTGGTGTCGGCGAAGGGGCCGTCCTGAACGACGAGCCGGCCGTCGACCTTGCGCAGCGTCGTCGTGACGTCCGAGTGCTGTAGGACTTCGGCACTCACGAGCACGCCGGCGTCCTGGAGGGCCGCGGTGTAGGCCGCGAAGGCGGCCTGGCCCTGAGCGATGGCTTCCTCACCGAGGGTCGACGCGTCCATCTCCGGGTAGTGCAGCAGCAGCGAGTAATGCATGATCAGGCCTCTCGTTCAGCGGGCCGCTCGTCGGTCCGTGTGCAGTGATGACGAGCGTGCCGGACGCCATTCGACACATTCGGCACATCGTTCTTCGATTACCGCTGCCCCTAATCAGAAGGAGCGCATAACCCCTGCTCCCTGAGGTGCGAGGAGCGCAAGCGACGAGCCACGAAGGGCCCGGCGAGACAAGTTGCCACACCCTTCGTGGCTCGCTTCGCTCGCACCTCAGGGAGCATTCCTTTGGGACGTTCACGAGTGTTTTTTATTGGTCACGATGGCCGCCAGGCCGCAGGTACTGAGGAGGCCCGGAGCTTGCGGAGGGCCGTGTCCCCCCGTTCCCTGAGGAGGCCCGGAGCTTGCGGAGGGCCGTGTCCCCCCGTTCCCTGAGGAGGCCCGGAGCTTGCGGAGGGCCGTGTCCCCCCGCTCCCTGAGGAGGCCCGGAGCTTGCGGAGGGCCGTCACGAAGGGTCATCACAAAACGCCACCACTAACGAAGCCGGTCAGCGCGGGCCGCGGCGTCGGGCCACATCGCAGGGCATGGGAGACCGGGTACCGTCGCGAGCTCGAAGTGCCACCACTCGTTGGCGAAGGTTCGGCACAGACCCCAGCGGTAACCGGTTCGTTCGAGCCAAGCGGCGCCTTCCCGGGGGCCGACGTCGATGGCGTGGCCGCTCACATGTGGCGACTCCTCCGCCGGCAGGACCCACCGTCGAGCGGCTTCCGGGCTGCCATAGGTCGCGATCGCATCGCGCCACATCTGACGCTGCTCCGCGTCTGTCCGCTTACCGGACGTAATCCACAGCGAGACCCCCTGTGCCCGTGCGCTGTTCGACGCCTGCTGGTACGCCACCGCCAGCGCTGGATCGAGGCCGGCGGTGGGCGGCGCGGCATTCGCCGGTACGCCGCCGAGTCCGGATAGCAGCAGGGCCCCGAGTAGGGCGGTACAGATGACCGTGATTCGCCGGGCCGCGATGTCGATGAACCTCATGACCGCAGTAAACCGTACGACCGACGCCTATCGCATCGAACCGTCGGAGCTATTACCGTTTACTGCGGGTGGGCCGCGTGCGAGCCTGTGGAGGGTCGGAAAAATGAAGAAGCGTCTGGTGGTCTGTTGCGACGGCACGTGGAAGTCGTCGAAAGACCCACGAATTTCGAATGTCGAGAAGATCGCCCGAGCCGTCACCACCGATGCCGACGACGGCGCTGTGCAGCTGGTCCATTACGTCAACGGCGTGGGAACCGGGTCGGGCTGGTCTGACCGCGTCATCGGCGGGGCGTTCGGTCGCGGCCTCGATGCCAACCTGATCGATGCCTACCGATTCCTCGCTCTGAACTACGAGCCCGGCGATGAGATCTTCGTCTTCGGGTTCAGTCGCGGCGCATACATTGCACGGAGTCTCGGGGGCATGATCTGGCACATCGGCCTTGTCACCCCGCTCGAACTCGCGCAGCACCCAACCGAGAACCTGTTTGAAACAGTCCTGCGGTACTACCGGATGAAGCGGGAGGATCGTCCGGCGAAGACCCCAGGCGCCCCGGTGCCGGTCAAGTTCATCGGGGTCTTCGACACCGTCGGTGCGCTCGGCGTTCCCGGCATCACCCGCGTCAAGCACAAGTTCCACGACGTGAAGCTCCGCAAGAACGTCGCAGTGGCCAGGCAGGCGCTCGCCATCGACGAACGTCGGCTGACATTCGATCCCTGCGTCTGGGAAGTCGACAAGGCAGATGAGGGCGAGATCGACGTCAAACAGGTGTGGTTCGAGGGGGTCCACTCCGACATCGGCGGTGGTCTGGCGGTCACTGAACCTCGGAACTGAGTCTGTCCTGGATGGTGCGCGAGGCGGAGCTTGCGGGCCTGCAGTTCTGCTACAAGCGATTTACGCCTATCAGCTTCCCCATCGACCCGTCGAACGAGAAGTACGCGACCAACAAGTCGATGAACGCTGCCTACCGCATCGTCAACATCTTCAAGCTCGCGTTCGGCCCGCTGCGGATGCGCGGAGAAACCGTGCGTCACAAGGGTCAGTCGCGATTGCTCGAGGCGAGCAAGAATGATCCGGCAAGGCCGCTGTACATAGCCGCGCCCGCGCTTACTCGGTGGACTGACGACATCGGGTCACGCAAGAAGAGGGCGACGAACATCGGCGCGTGGGAAGAGCTGGTCAAGGACCTATCGGTCCGCGCGGTCGACATTCCTCCGCTCGAGGCGCCGGTGACTACCCGACAACCGGCATCCCCCGCGTCAGAGTCGCTGCTTCCACAGCAATAGTCACTGCGGGTCAACGTCTTTCGTTGCAGCGATCTGGATCAGATTGCCGCACGTGTCGTCGAAGACCGCTACGACCGCAGGTCCGATATCGGTCGGTTCCTGGGTGAACTCCACACCGAGGTCGCGTAGCCGCTCGTACTCGGCCTGCACATCGTCGACGGCGAACTGCGCCAACGGGATTCCGTCTTCGATGAGCGCGTCACGGTAGGGCTTGACCGCGGGGTGGCCAGACGGTTCGAGAAGAAGTTCCATCCCCTCGGGATCGCGAGGGGAGACCACCGTCAACCACCACGTGTTCTCGCCCATCGGAATGTCATGGCGAGTCGTGAATCCGAGTATCTCGGTGTAGAACTCGTGCGCCTTACGCTGGTCGTCGACGAAGACGGACATCAGTGTCATTCTCATGGCAGGTCCTTTCGATGGGCGGGCCACCGCTCGGCGATCTCGCCGAGCGGTGTGGGGTCGAAGTAGTGGAATTTGGAGCGTCCGCGTTTCTCGGTGTGGATTAGCCCGGCTGTCTCCAGCACACCCAGATGCTGCGAAATCGCTTGTCGGCTCAGGTTGAGCCCACGCCGAGACGTGAGACGACCGCAGATCTCGAACAGCGTCTGGCCGTCCCGTTCGACCAGCTCGTCGAGGATTGCTCGCCTCGTCGAGTCATCGAGTGCATGGAACACGTCGGCCACACTTGAGAATAGGCAAGTCGCTGCTTGCATGTCAATGGTGGACGGCGCGCTCGCCCTGAGGTGCCCACCCATTGCTCCCTGAGGTGCGAGGAGCGCGAGCGACGAGATGGTCCTATAGATTGTCAAGCGCTCCGAGGTCGGTGGTGAAGGCTTTGTAGAGTTCGCGGGCGACGTAGCGTTTGAGGCATCGGATGATTTCTTTCTTCGTTTTCTCGTTCTCGCGGCGGGTGAGGTAGGCGCGGGTGGGGGCGTGGGATTTGATGCGTCCGACGACGATCATGTGCAGCGCGCTGTTGGCGCCACGGTCACCGCCACGGTTGAGGCGGTGACGCACGGTTTTGCCAGAGGAGGCCGGCAACGGCGCGACACCGACGAGCTTGGCGAACGTCGCTTCGGTACGCATCCGCTGCGCGTTCTGCCCGATCGTGATCAGCAACCGCGCGGCAGTGATCGGACCGACCTGAGGGAGCGCCAGCACCGTCGGCACCAACGACTTCAGCAACGTCTTCAGTTCCCGGGTCAACGTGGTGACCTCCCGGTGAGTCTGCCGATACCGCTGCGTGATGGACTTCGCGGTGAACACGAACGCCGCACGCGGGTCGGTCAACGACGCCGGGGCCGTCAACGATTCGACCAAGGCGAGTCGTTGCGGGGTGGTGGTGCGGGCTTTGAGTTGATCAGCGAACTCATCGGGCGCGGTGGTGCACAGATCACGCAGCTGGTCACCGAGTTGGGTGCGGTGATCGACCGCCATTCTCCTTGCCACGTAAAGCATTCGGATCGATTCGGTGACACCTGAGGTGTCTTTGGCGTGGCCGCTGGCCCGCCCGGTGAGCACCGCCATCGCTGCGGCGTAGGCATCGAGTTGATCGGACTTGCCCTGGGCTCGGCGGGCCCGCACATCCGGAGCGTTGACCTCGATCACCTCGACACCAGCCGCGGTCAACTCCCGGGCGAGTCCGGCACCGTAGGAGGCACTGGATTCGACCCCGGCCTGCTCGAGGCGGCCGTGGGTGCGGGCCCACGCCAGCAGCTGCCGGTAGCCGTCGGCGGTGGCCGAGAATTCCTGATCGGCCAATGGCTGGCCGAGGGTGTCGATGATCGCTGCGTGATGGGTTTGTTGGTGGGTGTCGACTCCGAGTACGACCACTTGCATATCCACTGCGGTCTCGGTCATTCTGGCGATGTCTCCTTCACTGCGGTGTTGGATGACCTCGCCGGGGCGGGTGGACACGACAGTGAGGAGTCACGGGCTCACGCCCGAACACGGCCCTTATTAGGTCACACCCGCCCCGGTCTCCCAAGGTCGTTTACTGCGGTGATCGCCCGCGGAATGAGGTCGACAGATCTCGTCCATGACACAAGGTCAGCCTCGAAGCAGGTCAGACCTCACCCCGGACAACCACCACACCCATTCTCACTGCCTCGAAGGGCTGGTGAGGCGCCTCGGGATGCCCTTCGTGGTTCGTCGCTATCGCTCCTCACACCTCAGGGAGCAAACGGGGCGGGAGCAGGGGACGGCAGCTCCCTGACGCTAGTGAGCACTCCCGAGGTACGCCTCCTCGATCCGTCCGATGTCACCGGCAAGCGACGCCGCGGAGTCCGTCAGGGCGATTTCGCCGTGGACGAGCACCACTGCTCGATCCGCGATGCCGAGCGCCAGGCGAACATGCTGCTCGACGAGAACCACCGCGGTGCCCTCGGTGTCGGCGACACCCCGCAGGACGGGCAGGATCGATTCGACGACGATGGGTGCGAGTCCCATGCTCAGTTCGTCGATCAGCAGCACTTTCGGCTGCTGCAACAGCGCTCGCCCGATCGCGAGCATCTGCTGCTCTCCCCCGGACAGCTCGCCCGCGGCGACCTTCAGCCGTGCGCGAAGGGCCGGGAAGTGGTCGAGTACCCGGTCGACGGCGTTGTTCCGAGCCGCCCCGCGTCGGCGAATGGCCAGCTGGAGGTTCTGTCGGGTCGTCAGCTGCTTGAACAGCGACCGGTCGTCCGGAACCAGGACGAGTCCGGCACGCACGGCCGCGCGCGCATCCCCCGCCCGGACCGCGTGACCGCCGACGCTGACCTCGCCGTCGAGGCGCGGCAGCAGACCGGCAAGGGTGGTGAGCAGAGTCGTCTTACCGGCCCCGTTCGGTCCGAGCAGGGCGACAATCTCTCCCGCCTCGACGGACAGGTCGAGACCGTGAACGCAGGCCTTGCCGCGCGAGTACCCGGCGTCGAGGCCGCGGCATTCGAGGACCGTCACGGTGTCATCTCCTTGGTCGTCGAATGTGGCTCGGAGACTGCGCTGTCCGGTGGCCATGGATCGTCGGACCCCGCAACCGCCGACGACGGCGTGCCGAGGTAGGCGTTGACGACTGCCGGTGAGCGTCGGATCTCGTCCGGGGTGCCTTCGGCGATGACGGCTCCGAGGTCGAGGACGATGACCCGGTCGCACAGGCTCAGTACGAGATCCATGTCGTGGTCGACGAGGACCATGGAAACCCCGTGAGCGCGGGCTGCCCGCAACCTGTCGCCCAGCCATCGACTCTCGGTGCTGTCGAGTCCGGCGGCCGGCTCGTCGAGCAGCGCCACTTCCGGCTGGCCGGCGAGTACGCGAGCCACCGCGACGAGCTGACGCTGACCTTGCGAGAGATCAGCGGCCACAACATCACTGAGATGGCTGATCTCCAGCATCCCCAGGACGTTACGGACGTTCTCTCCGGTATCCCCCGGCGCACGGCGAGCGGCGATCGCCAGGTTCTCCGCGACAGACAACTCGCCGTAGAGTTCGATGTCCTGGAACGTCCGGCCGAGGCCTTCGCGGCTGCGTCGATGCGGTGCAAGGCCGTTGAGGGTCGTGCCGCCAAGAGTCACTGTTCCGGACGCGGTCGCAAATCCGCTGATGGCGTCGATCAGCGTCGCCTTGCCGGCGCCGTTGGGTCCGATCAGGCCGACGATCTCGCCGGAGCGGAGGTCGAAGCTGACGCCATCGACGGCGGTCACCGCCCCGTAGCGCACCGTGACGTCGCGAGCCGAGAGCAGAACCTTGTCACTGGGCGGTGTGACCGGCGGAGTCGGCGCGGCCTGAGCGTCGTCGTGGGCCGATTGTGGTGCACGTCGTCGAGCCGGCATCGGGATCTTGTGCAGATACCCGATCACGCCGTCGGGACTGGTGACGACGGTGAGCACCAGAAGGACTCCGCTGACCAGCATGTAGTAGTCGCCGAACGACGCGTACTTGTCGGCGGCGAAGTACATCAGCCCACCAGGCGCGATGATGCCGGCGAGGATGGCTCCGGAGATCGAGGTGACGCCGGCGATGTAGAAGACCGCGAACAGCCCGATGCCGGCGAAGACGGCATAACTACCGGCGGTCGCGAGGGTCTGCTGGTACGCCAGCAGCGATCCGCCCAGTCCGGCGAGGAACGACGCGATAGCGAAGGCGATGAGTTTGGTTGCGCCGACGTTGATCCCGGCCGCGGCTGCGGACCGTTCGTTGGCGCGCACGGCCAGCATCGACGCGCCGAGTCCGCTGCGACGGAGAAGTGCCACCGCGTACGCCACCAGGGTCAGCACCACGAGGCACAGGATGCCGAAGGCGATCCGCGGATATCCCTCACCCGCACCAATTCCCAGATCGATGCCGAAGATCGACGGGGATTCGACTGGCGCACCCTGCAATCCGCCGTTGAGCGACGGGTTGCGGAACCAGAACGCCTCGCAGAACACGGCGAGAGCGAGCGTCGCGACCATGAGCGGTAACCCGCGCACCCGGAGAGCGGGCAGGCCGACGATCACGCCGATGACCATCGCCGCGCAGGCTGCGAGCAGCGGGGCGAGCGGGAACGGGATGTTGAGGTCATCGGTGAGTCGGCTGAGCGCGTAGGCGCCGACGCCGGCGAGCGTCAGTTGCGCCAGCGACACCTGGCCCGCGTACCCGGTGACGACGACCTGGGACAGCGCGATGATGGCGTAGATCATCGTGGCGATCACGGCGAGCCGGAGACTGCCGGAGGTGGTGACGAGTGCCAGTACCGCAACGACGACACCGACGATCCCCGGTATCACCAGACGGTTCGGACGCGGTGACCGGCCGAGGTCGTTGCGGGTGACCGCGCCGCGACCCGGCAATGGGCGCCCGCGGATGAGGAGAAACCCGATGATGAGGATCAACGGGACCGCCTCGGCGACACCGGCGTCGGGCATCCAGTCCCAGGTGGTCTGCAGTTTCGTGGCCTCGGACTGCAGCATGCCGATGACAAGCCCGGCGCCGACCGTGATCGATATCGCGGTGAAGTTGCCGACCAGCGCCGCCGCGAGGGCCGGCACGATGAACATCGTGTACGCCACGGGATTGAGTGGAACGATCGGTGCGATGAGCACGCCGCCGAGACCGGCAGTTGCCGACGACAACGCCCAGTTGGCGACCGCGATGCGGTCCGGTGAGAGGCCGGTGACCAGCGCACCCTTCTCGGATTCGGCGGCGGCCTCCGTCGCCACGCCGAAGCGGGTGTAGCGCAGAACGAGTCCCGCACAGATGGCGAGTCCGACGATGACCACGGCCAGCATCAGACGGTCCGTCGGAACTGCGCTGGATCCGATCGTGAACGTGTCGACCTCGAAGATGGGTCCGACGCTGGGCGCGTTCTCGCCGACCCGCAGCGCGATGAGCGCCTGGATGACGAGCATGAGGCCGATCGCAGCGACCGCCTTGGCCAGCGCCGGGGCGGCCCGCATCGGGCGGAACACCAGTAGGTACAGGATGACGCCGAGGATCGCGGCGACGACCACGGAGATGAGTAGCGCTGCAGCGACTCCCAGTTCGGAGCCGAGTGAGATGGTCGCAGGAAAGCCGGGGATGGGGTTGAGGAGTTCCCCCTGGCGCAGAAAGGCGTACGTGTAGGCGGCGTACAGCGCCACCGCGCCGGTCGCGAAGTTGACGACGCCGGAACTCTTGAACGTCATCACTAGCGCGAGGCCGAGAGCGGCGAAGACGGCTCCGTTGCCGAGGCCGAGGACCAGGAAGGCGAGATGGTCGGTCATGGAACTCCCACTGGGAAGTGCGGGGATCGGGGGCCGCGCGGACGCGACCCCCGATCTGGAGAGGAACTAGTTGTTGGTGACGACGGTGTTCTCGAGCTTGGCGTCGGCGGTCACGTCACTGACCAGGATCGCCTTGCTGCACAGCGACGTCAGCGGCGGGAACGCCTTCCCGTCGCAGGTGAAGGTGATGCCGGGTGCGGCCGGGAGCGGAACGTCCTTGGCCTGTGACAGAGCGGTGGTGAACGCTTGAGCGTCGACGGTGCCCTCGAGACCGTTCAGCTCGCCGAGCGCAGTCATGACCTGATAGCCGATGTAGGCGAGGCCGGCCGGGTCGGTGTCGGGCGCGTATTGCGCCATGACGCTGCGGTATTGGGTGACGCTCGGGTCGTCGGAACTGAGGTTGACCGTGGTGAACGCCTTGGCGCCGGAGACCGCGTCGTTGCCGACGGCGTCGAGGACGGGCTTGTCGAGGCAGCTGGCGATGAGGTACTTCGAGGCGTCGGGTGCGACGGTCTGCAGCGTCTTGAGGACCGAGATGCACTGGCGGGTGTCGCCGAGGATGCTGACCGCATCCGGGTTGTCGGCGAGACCGGCGGTGATCTGCGGTGTCGGGTCGGCGGCACCGACCGGCACGGTGACGACGTTGAGTGCGACGCCGGCACGCTGGAACATGGGATCGCCCAGTGCTTTTACCGACGCGGCCGCGTCACCGGAGTCACCGATGATCAGGGTGACCTTCTTGAGTCCGTCCTTGGCGGCGGTCGCGGCCTGTCCCGCGAGGACGGCGACGATGCCACCGGACAGCATGAACGATCCGGGAGTGGCCATCTCCGCTTGTGACACCGGAGCCTGTGCGACGAACGGGATCTTGGCGCCGGCGATGATCGGCAGCATGACCGCACCCTGCGCGCCCAGCGGCGAGACCACGACCGAAACCTGCTGCTCCACCATCTGATTCGCGCACTTGGTGGCCGAGGCGGGTTCTTCCTGCTGCTTGCACACCACCAATTCGATCTGGTGACCGCCGATGCCGCCGCCGTTGTTGTTCAGATACTCGACCGCGGCTTCGCTGCCCTCGCGCACCATCGGCGTCGTCACGGCACCGCCCTCGGGCACGATCAGGCCGACCTTGACCGGGTCGCCGGTGGCCGGATTGCTCGGGAGCTGGCTGGTCTCGCCGGCGGTGGAGCTCTCCGAGCTGTCGTCGGCGCAGGCCGTCAGCGCTCCGAGCGCGAGCACCCCGGAACAGCCGATCACCGTCGCGGTCCGAAGCACACGCCTGAGTGCACTGGGTGATTTCATGCGATCCCCTTCGATCGTGATTCGACAAGTCGCCGCCCCGCTGCGGAGACGGACGAAATGTCGGATTTGCTGACTCGGTGGCGACTGTAACCCGCAGGTCGCGGTCGTCGGTCGGATTCGAAATATTCTGTCCTGCAATGAGTCTCGGCTTAGGTAACGACTGGTGCGCATGGCAGCACAAGTCGTCGGTCCGGCGCCGGAAGATCCCCCCGCGGTCGACTCGCGTGACGTCGTCTCATGGAGCGACGACCTCACACTGGACTCAGAGCAAAAAGTTAGACGCCCATCCAAACTTTGGGGGCGGAATGCAAGAATTGGTCGGTCGGGGTCGCCCCGCCCGTACGGAAGGCACCACTTTGACCGAAGCTCCGGCCATGGGTCGGCGGGAACGCAACAAGCAGCAGACGCGCGAACGCCTGCTGATCGCTGCGCGCGAACTGCTCGCCTCCGAGGGGAGCGCCGCGACGGTCGAGTCGATCGCCGAGCGTGCCGAGGTGTCGCGGGCGACGTTCTTCAACTACTTCCCGAGCAAGGACGACCTGCTCACCGATCTGTACGCCCAGCTGATGGGGACGTTCTCGAACGTCGTCGACGCGATGCTCGAGAAGCCGCTGAGTACGTACGAGCGCGTGGTGGGTGTGTTCGTCGACTTCGCGCGTTCGTCGGTCGCCGACCCGGACTACATGCGGACGGTGACGAGCGAGATCGAACGGATTTCGTCGATGTCGGGGACGCTCGGTGAACGCAGCCACGTGTTCACCTCGGAGGTGCTGCGGCTCATCGAGCGCGGTGTCGAACAGCAGGATGTGCGGACCGATCACCCGCCGGAGTTCCTCGCTCAGATGGTGGCCGCGATCTATGTGTCGAGCATGCGGTACTGGCAGATCGATCCGGGCTTCGAGGTGAGCGAGAGCTTCGAGCGCGCCGGCCGCTATGCCGCGGAGTCGCTGCTGCCGCGGTAGGGCTGGTCAGTCGTCGGGTCGGGCGACGTCGGTCTCCCACCGTTCGCGGCGTTCGTCCTCGGTCTGCTCCCACCATGGGGTGCCGCGCTCTCCCAGGGCGACCTTCGCCGCCTGGACGCCCCGACGTGACTCGGGTGCGCCTTTCGTCCGCTTCACGTCCCGACGCCACGCCATGAGGATCGACTGCAGTTCGGACCGCCGCTCGTCCGGAATCAGCGGGTCCGTCGCCCGCCACTTCCGGCCGTTGACGACGATATGGCGGCCGTCGGGCGTGTGTTCGGGCTCGGGCATGGATTACACGGTGCCACGCGGTTTCGACGCCGTGTGTGACCGGGATCTCGTTTGGGGTCTCACCTGGGGCTTTGCGTAAGTCCTGGGAGTCCTGGGCTGACTCTCAGTGTCTGCTTATGTCAGAAAAGGTAACTTCGCCGTGTCCTTGCCGATACCGAACTGTTACCCAATCTGAGATGGACAACGCTTTGCCTCTTCACCGACTGAACGCCGTCTCTTCGACGCGCCCCGCCACTCGCGCCCTGCTCGACTCGACGTCGCGCACCCGGCGTCCCGGACGCCATCGTGCCACGTCGCACTCCACCGCCCGCACGGCCCTGCGAACGGGCGCGTTCGCCGCGTTCGTCGGTGCGGTCGGCCTGAGTGCCGGCACCGCCGCGCAGGCAGCGGCGCAGCCCGCTCCCCCGTCTGCGCCGAAGATCGCGCTCCCCGAGAACGTGAAGCTGCCGGCTGGCGTGGTCCTGCCGCCTGAGCTCGACGACTTCGCTCGCGACGTCCTGCCGCCGTCGGTATTCGGCCCGGGCAGCTCCGACCTCCCCGGTATCAAGAAGGCAGTGAAGCCGGTCAGCGGCACCGTGGCCTCGGGCTACGGCCCGCGCTGGGGCACCCACCACAACGGAGTCGACATCGCCAACAAGATCGGAACGCCCATCTACGCCGTGACCGACGGCGTCGTCCTCGAGTCCGGCCCGGCATCCGGCTTCGGCCAGTGGGTCCGCGTCAAGCAGGACGACGGCACCGTCGGCGTCTTCGGACACGTCAACGAAAGCTTCGTCCACCCCGGCCAGCATGTGCGCGCCGGTCAGAAGATCGCGACCGTCGGCAACCGCGGTCAATCCACCGGTCCCCACCTGCACTACGAGGTCTGGGATGCCAACGGCACCAAGATCAATCCCCAGGCCTGGCTCAACAAGCGTGGCGTTCATCCGTGACGGTTGGTCGTCCTCGCTATACGACGTCGGTCCTGTCGCAGGAGACCAGACAGAGGATCTGAACGTCGCCTGTTTTAGGTACCTAGACGTCAGCTGGATTGCGAGTACTGCTCGTCGCCGGAAAACGTGATGCAGGGCGACAGCGACGTTACTGTCCACGGCGGACCATACGAAATGATTGAACGAGTGAGGACGACGGAGAATCCCTCGTCGTTCGTGACCTTCCGTTCGTCCGCCGAATTCTTCCGCGCAATCTCAATGGGCTTGTATCCACGCGACTCAAGTACGGAGAAGCCGCGGTCAACCTGCGAGCGTGTCGTCGGTTCGTAGTAATCGACGTTTGTCTCCGACCGAACACTCCACGGCGGCCCGTCGACGAGCGAGTTCTTGCCGGTGCTGCATCCGTGGAGCTTTTCCGGATGCGTCATCGGCTGCTCGGGAAAAGGAAGTGCGACCTGCCATACAGGCACAAGTTCGTTGAGGTTCTGGTTGACCGTTCTCCAGGCCACGTCGACGGGCATCTCTAAAGACGGCCTCTCGGCGCGGATCGAACCTTCGCATCCGCCGGTGATTCCGATAAGGCATATTGCAAGAGTCGCCACTGCAGTGATTTGCCTCAATCCTAGGAACCTCAACGGAGTCCACGCTTGGGGTCAACGGCGTGACTCGTTGATCTTAGTTCGCGAATGTTATCAATTCGACGCATTGATTCTACGAGCGACTTCTCGCAGTTTCGCACCATTGGTCGCCTTCGCTTTGTTGGAGAAGTCGGTGTTGGGAATGACAAAAAAGCGCACCCACCCTTGGTGATACCGTCGGAGAACGCTCGTCGTCTCGAAGTCCAGTTCCTCTCCCTCAATGGTGAGGGTGAACAGATCGCTGTCCAGGGTCGTCTCGGTGGGCTTGACCGTAAACCCCCAGCCATACCCGAGATCCGCGTGGATACGGTTCTCAGGGAGCGTGTCGACTGAAACAAGTTCTATGTACGAGTCGAGCGCCCTTCCTCGTGGGACGTCTGACAGTTCCATGTAAATCGGCGTTGACGTCGAGTACGTGTTGAAGAACTGAGTCAGTGCGTCAATTGCTAGCTGACATTGATTCTCGCCCAAGACTGCACCTCTCTGACCGATGAGATCGGTCTATCGAATCCAAGAATTGGGAATCATCATGCCCGGCGTGAAGACTATCTGATTTCCACCGCCGAGAAGCACGCCACCTGCATAGATTTCCTGAGGCGCGACAGCTCCCTCGAAGTACTTCGTGCCAGCCGGAACTTCAATCCTGGTCACAGCTGTGGCTTGATTCATCCACTCCGGGTTCAGTGCGCTATCGATACGAGCCTGCAAAGGGCCGCTCGGTTCAGTCCGAGTCCAGAACTGACCAAGAGGACGTCCGCCTTCTGTGTACGTCCTGTACAACGTCATCGGGCTCGTCGACACTCTTTCTGTATAGCTGCCACCTCGGAATGTTTCGGCCAACCACTTTTCCAGGGGCCCATCTACGTGAGGACCGTATCTCTTGCCCGTTTCATCGCCAGAGCACGGGGTGAGGCCGAGTGGGTCGATAGTGGCGGTCGGGTCGGCGGGATAGGTGTGCGGGTTCGGCGCGGGCGCCAGCCCCAGCGGGTCTGGACTCAGATACCTTCCGGTCCCCGGTTGGTAGTACCGGCAACGGTTGTAGTACAGCCCGCTCTCGGAGTCCGCGTACTGACCGGGAAACGCCCACGGCGTCGACGAGCCCACCCACGTGCTCTCGCCGTATAGCGTTCTTGCCGCATGCCCGGCGACTCCGCCGGTGCGCGGGTCGACGAGTGTTGTTGGTGTTGCGACCTGATCAGTGACGATCGCGAAGAACTCTCGATCGACTTCGTTCTGGGTCCACTCGACCGGCATGGACGGCGCAACTGTAGGTGAGCCGAGGTTGAGGCTCACGTCCGCGTCGGGTGCGCTGTTCCTTGAGCCAGCACCGTCCGTCGCCGTGATCAATTCTGTACTGCGCGTCTGTGCGAGAGGTGTGTACGCATTTGGGGCGAACGTCCAGGTAGTCGCTGTGAAGCTGGCGTCCGGTACATCGGGCGTCGACTCGGTCTGCTCGACCATCTGCTCGCCGTGCCAGTGAAACCGAGTGACTGCCCCGGTTGCCGTGTTGGTCTTGCTGAGGCGTCGCCCGAGGTGATCGTAGGTGTACGTCCACGTCGTCCCATCAGGAGTGGCCACGCTGCGCAGGCGATCGTGAGCGTCCCAGACGTAATGCCACACATCAGGTTTTCGCGACAGACGCCTACGACTCATCGAGGTGAGGCGACCGGCGGGGTCGTAGCGGTACGACGTCCGGCCGTCGTCGACAAGTAGGGTGCCAGAGTATCGCCAACGGGGACCCTTCGAGGCTCGGCTAGCGCCTCGCACCTCAGGGAACGGGGGCTGGCTACCGCCTCGCGCATCAGGCAGTGGGGGCTGGCTGGCGCCTCGCATGCCGGGTGGCGGAAACTGGCCAACGTCTTGCATCTCGGTCGGCGTGGTCCCGGGAAGCGAGCCGCTGATCCCGTAGTTGGTAATGTTTCCGGTCGCGTCGTAGGTCAGCTTCTCCGAACTGGAGACACCGACCGCCGCAGTAATCCGTCCAAGTACATCGACCTCGTAGTCGGTCCGGCCGCGACCAGCGAGCGTCGTCGTCGAAGCGGTCAGGATGCCGTCGGCGCGGTAGGTGTACTCGGCTCGTGCGACGGTGCGCTCCGGTCCCCCGCCGGCCGATCCACCCGAACCGAGGTTCAACGTCGCCGGATTGGCAGAGACCGTCTCAATCGACCGCCCGACGAGCCGTCCGACCGGATCCCACGACGAATCGATGGCCGTGCCCTCGAAGCGTCGACGCTGCTCGCGACCGGACGCGTCGGTGGTGATGTCGCAGGTACGACCCGCCATCGAAATGAAGTCGAGCACGCCACGTGGGTCGTAGCCGTAACGCGTGTGCACTGCGGTCGGCGTCGTCACCGATGCCGAACGGCCCGCGCCCGTCCAACCAGACTCGATCACCCAGTCCGCGGATCCGTCGTTCACGCCGGTCAATAGCGGCATTCCCGCCGCCGTATACGTCGAGTGCCACCGCCCGAACGCGCCGACGACACTCTCCGGCCGCCCGGCGAGGTCGTAGCTGTACTCGGTGACATCCCCGTCGAAGTCGGGGTTGAGCGGGTCGGAACTACGTTCGGCGACAACACGACCGGCCGCGTCGTACTCGAACGCTACAGTCTGCCCGGCCGCGTTCGTCCGCGTAGCGAGCCGTCCGCCCGCGTCGTACGCGTAGGTCGTTGTCGCGTTGTTGAAGTCGACCTCGGACTGCAACGACCCGTCCGCGTTGTACGAGTAACTCCACACCAGACCGTCCGGGTTGGTGACCGCGACGAGTCGGCGGGCGGTGTCGTAGGTGAACGCGGTTCGCGACCCGTCCGCGTCGATCCGCGCGACCGGCAGGTCGTAGTGGCCGTACTCCCAACGCGTGGTCGCGCCGACGGGATCGACGTAGGCGGCGCAATTGCCCTCGCCGTCGTACTCCCACCGCGACTGTCCACCATCGGGAGCGACGAGACTGGTCCGATTCCCCATCGCGTCGTACCCGACGGTGATTCTGGCGCCCTCGGCGTCGACGACCTCGACCGGCCGCCCGAACGCATCAAATCTGATCCGCGTCGTGTTGCCGAGCATGTCGACGATCTCGGTGGGGAGTCCGGCCGCGTTGTTGCGGTAGCGAACCATCACGCCGTCGGGGTCCGTGAGCGACGTCAGTGCGCCGTGTTCGTCGTAGGTGTGCGACGTGACCGCGCCGGCGTTGTCGGTCACCGTCAGCGGACTTCCATTGTCGGTGTAAGCGATTCGCGTGGTGACCGGACCCGGTTCGACGATTCGGTCCGGCCGTCCTGGACCCGCGTAACTCACTTCCGTCGCTGCACCGTCGGGTCCGACGATTCGCTCGACATCACCGAAAGCGTTGTAGTGCAGCCGTGTCGAGAGTCCATCTGCACCGGTGAGCACCATCGGTTGCCGACTGTCGTTGTAGTCGGTCCGGGTGATCCGACCCAGCGCGTCGATTTCCTGCCGCACCCGATTGTCTGCATCGATGCCGTACAGCGTCGTCGCGCCGACGGCGTCGGTGTAGGTCGTTATCGACCCGGGGCCCGCCGTCCGGAGCTGGTAGTCGAACCGCCCGGACCACACTCCGTTCATGCCGGATTGAATGGTCACACGGCCGAGGTCGTCGTACCGGTTCCAGTACTCCATCCCGATCGAGTCGCGCCACCAGGTCATCCGCCCGGCGTCGTCGTAGCCGAAACGCGTTGTCGCACCGACGGCGTTGGTCGACGCGGCTAGATGGCCGCGGTGATAGGTGAATGTGCACAGTTGCTGGTTGGCCGGAACGCCGTTCACCCCGGCAACCAAGCGGTAGCCGAGGATCCGAGCGCTGTCGCACTGCACCTCTATGCGGTAACCGGCGGAATGCTCTACCGCAGAGGGTCTTCCGTGCTCGTCGAACACGAAGCGGATGCGGTTGTGATGACGGTCGGTCATCGCGGAGACTGCGATGCTCCCGGCCGTGACGTCGACGCCGTCCAGTTCTGGGATCGGGATGAAGAACCAGCTGACGAGCGTGCGGACATGGGTCAGCTGGTACCCGTCCGTCGCTGTTGCTCGCAGTTCCCAGTCGGTGTCGTTCACGCTTCGCGACACGGAGTCATCTTGCGGCTTCGGGAAATTCGTCATCGTGCCGTCGGCGTCGACGATGGTCACCAGGTCGTCGCCGACGATGGCGCGGGCGTCGAACGTCGACGGCGTGGTCGGCCCGAGCCACCGTCCCCAGCGGTATCGCGAGCGATGTCGGTGGGTGAGCCGCAGCGGTGAGACGCCCGGGAGGTCGACATCGGTCAGCGGAAGGAAGTACTCGCCTGTTGCGACGTTGACCGGCTCGCCGTTGCTCCGACACTGCTCAGGCGCCTCATTGCCCTCGCTGGTGTCGGCGCGATCCGTCGAGCCCGCGTCGGTGCGTTCGGGGTGGGCGGGGTCGATCGGTTCGCCGGTGTCGTTGTCCGGGGCGGAGTTATCGACGTCTGGGTTGTCGCCGTCAGGTCGATTACCTGGGGCGGGGTCGCGCGGCGATGACGGTGCATCGGGACTCGCCGGACGTGGGCTGGCCGGCGACGGGCGTTCCGGTGTGAACGGGCGGTCGGGAACCACCGTCGGCGGGATCGGACGGTCGTCGGGTCCGGTGCGCGGCGGGTTGGGTGTTGTGTCCGGCGTGTTCCGCACGGTGGGTTCGGGCACGTGATGGGTGTTCGACGGAACCGGACGGCCGCGGTCCAGGTCGCGCGGTGTAGTCGACTCCGGTGTGGTGCGCGCGGGCGGCGTGCGGTCCGGGGTGTGATCGGGTGCGCGCGGAGGCGTCGCAGGAGCATCCGCACGCGCCGGGGCGACGGGACCAGCCGACGTCGGAGCGGGTTTCGATTGCGCGGGATCGGGTGTGGCATGTGGCGTCGAAACCGGGTGGTGGCCGGCGACCGGCCCGACGGGTCCGGTTGCGGGCGTGTCGGTGTGCTCAGGTGTGCGCGTTGGGGTTTCGACGACGTCTGGTCGAGTTGTCGGCGCGTCGGGATGGATCGAGGCCGGCGTGGGGTGCGGGCCAGGTGCGTCTGAGTCGGGGCGCGTGTGAGGTGTTGTGGGACTTGCTGGTTCGTCGGCTTTGGGTGGGTGCCCGCCGATCGGCTCGTCGTGCCGGGTTGGGGTCCGGTCGACAACGGGCTCGTCGGGCTTGGGCGCCGACGGTTCATGGTGCGTCGGGTTCGTGCGCCATCGCGGTCGACGGCGTTGTGTCCGGGAGTTGACTGGCCGGGTGAATGGTCGGCACCAGGTGCGGCTGCGGGAGTGGTGGTGTCGCCACGGTTGGGTCCGGGCGGGTCGTCGTCACCCAGTTTTCGTGGTCCAGATGGGTTGTCCGCGGGTCCCGGCGTCGGAGATCCCGGTTCGTCGGAAACGGGAGAGGGAGCGGGCTCAGGTTTCGGAGCGGGAGCCGGGGTCTCAGGATCGGGTGTGTGCGGGCCGGGCCCGTCGACAGGCCCGCCGGCGACGGGCTGGTCCGGCGACGCTGCGTCAGGGCGTGCTGCAGGCGGTTCAGGCGCTCCCCCGCTGGGCGGAGTGTCGACGGCGCCCGGGGAAGGTGTGCCGGCGTCGGGGGTGGGCGCCGGATTCGGTGAGCCGGCGGGCGCCGGTGGTTCGTGGGCCGGGGCGTCCGGCGCGGGACCGTCAGCTCTGGGGACCGGAGGCGCGTTGTGGTCGACAGCGATGTCGGGACCTTGTCGTCCAGGTAGGTCGGCACTGGGGCTGGCGCCAGGCGTGTCTGGCGACGATCCGTGTGGCGCGGGCGTCGGGTGTGGTGACGCGGGCGGGGCGCCTGGGTGACGTGGTGTCGGGTTGATGTGTGGAGTTGGTGGCGTCGACGGGATGTTGCGACCGGCCTTCATGAAGCCGGTCAACATACCGCCGCCCTTTGGACCCGGGGCAATCATCATGGCCGTGTTGCCGATGACATTGCCGAGTGCCTGGGACGGATCGGTCGACCATCCGGATCCGGCGAAGTTCCGGACGAACTCGTCGGGATGGGCGACCTGGTGCACGATCCCGGTGACCATGGTCGCCGAGTTTCGCATGTAGTTGTGGGGATTCGCGATGTTGTACGGGTTCTGCGGGAGCATCGTGTTCAGCCCCCTCACCACCTCGGTGACCGACCCGATGAGACCTGCCTCGAAGTGTGTGAAGCCCGTGAACGCGGCAGTCCCGACGTCGCTGGCGGTCATGCGCGCCTGATCGAACGCGGACGGCATCGGCGGCGCCATATTCGCGGCGTCGCTCAGTTCGGCCTTGACGCCCGGGGCCGACGAGTTGCGGTGGTCGCGGCCGACTTTGAGGACTCGCTCGGCCTCGGCCTTGTATCCGGGCCAGGGGTCGGGTCCGGGATGGGTGGGCGGGGTGTCGCGTCGATCGTTCTTGTAGTCGTCGAGTTCGTCGTTGTAGATGTTGGCCTTGGTGACCCATTCGTCCCGTTTGCGCTCGCCCTCTTCCCAGATGCGCACGGCCTCGGCGGCTTTCTGCTGCGCAAAGGTAACGACGCCGGCCCAACCTGTGAGTGCTGCAGCGGCTTTGGCTGCGGCGTCGCCGGCGGCGAACCATGGTGGAACCTGGCGGCCGATCGCATCGGCAAACTCTTGTGCGCCGTCGCCCGACCAGTCGTCCACCGAAATGGCGCGCAGGCCCTCGCCGGCGGTGACGAAGTTCCCGGCGAAACCCGTGAACTTCTCAGCGAGCGAGGTGATTCCGGCCGGATCACCAAGAATCAGCTCCCTGGGGTCTTTGGTCTCGTCCAGATTCTTTTCGTCGGGCATGGCGCCCAGCGAGTTGGCGACGTCGTCACCGAAGTCTTCGACGTTGGTGGCGATGCTGTCGAGGCCGATGGCGCGCAAACCGCCGCCGAGGAGCTCCGTGGCGCCGTCGATGAGTCCGCCGACGACCTCCTTGCCGCCTTCGAGGGCGTCGAACAGCCCCACTTACTTCGTCTCCGGCGTGCCGGCTGGTTCGCTCTCGGCGGTGCTCGGTGAGTCGGCGGTGAACCCGTCACGCTCGAAGCCGTCGATCGTGTCGGTTACGAGCGATGACGGATCGACCTGGTGGCGTGCGATGGTCTCGAGGTCCTCGACCACCGTCCCTCGGAGTTGTTCACCGAGCTCCTGGTGTTTCCGTATCTCTTCCGGCGTCAGGGCCCACTGCGGATCGGTGATGGCGTTCTTGTTGTGCTCCCACAGATCGCCCCACGACATTCCTTTGATCTCGTCTGGGGTGAGGCTCGGGTCGCCGAACACGTCCATCGCATAGTTCTTGAGCTGGTCGCCCGCCCATTTCTCTTCACGCTCGTAATGGCTGGCACCGAGCCCGAGTCCTCTCGACAACTCAGCGGCCCCGGTCACCAAGGCTCGAACACCCCACTCCCAGCGGTCGCAGTACTCCTCGAGTCCGCTCTTCGGGTCGGCATGTCCGATAGTTCCGCCGTCGAGGTCGAGGTCCCCGTATCCGCGACCGAGCGCCGCGCTGTAGTCCGATCCGACGCCGGTGTCGGCGAGTCCGTCGATCACGCCGTTGATCCCGGCGCTGGCCTTGTCGAGGGCCGAGGGCTCAACGTGCAGGTTTTCAGTCATCGGACTACCCTGCCCTCGTCGTCGTAGTAGCAGTGCGGTGTCAGCTCGCGGGATGGCGGGAACGTCATCGTCGACGGCGTCGCGGGATCGACGACGAGGCCGGTGGGTTCGGGGGCTTGGTCGAGGACTCGGTCGATCAGCGCATGACCGGGAACGTCGAGGTAGCGGACCTCGTCCAGGTCGCGGTCGGTGAGCTCGGCGAAGTCGCGCAGGCGTTCCGGCGTCGTGAACGCCAGCATCCACGGGATACCGGCCTCCACCAGCGTGAACAGGCGTCCGTGGAGGTCCAGAGGAACAGCGAGGGTGGCATCGCGGAGGGCATCGTAGAGCCGAGGTGGATCGCCGAAACCGGACAAATACGCCCGCACCTCATCGACATATGTCGTCATCACCGGACTCCCCCGCAGTCATCACCGTGTGCCGGTAGATGCTAGATCATGAAGCAGGAGTTCTCGCGGTGGTCTCCACAGGACGGCTGAACTTGTATTCGCGGTGACGCCGGGTTGAGTACCGTCCGATCTCTGTCCGCGAAGACTCGGGAATCTCGTTTCTGCTTCTAAGTCCCTATGTTGGGTGTAACCAGAATCCGCCACTACGCACTTGTCGCGAGTTCGTCCACAACTCGGCGGCCCCCGCCACAATGACCCCGCGTCGTACTAGTCTGTTCGACGAGTCGGCCCCAGCACGGGTCCGTCACCGGGAGGGGGACCCATGAGCACGCCATTCGCCGACGACTCTCTGCTGCCCCAGGCCGTCCCGGAAATGCCCGTCAGCCCGCACGGTCGAGGAACTGTACTGCGATCAGAGCGTGCTGACTGGGAGCGTCGCGCCGCTGTGGCTCGGGACACGCAGGAGGCGATGGCAGCCGCTCACACCCTGTTGGTCGGCGTGGCTGAATCGAATTACTTCGGTGATTGCGTCGAAGGAGAACGGTTCTATGGGTTGCTGGTGACTGCAGTCGCATCACTCGCTGACCAGTGCAAGCGACAAGCTACGCTCGCTCGGGCTCTCCGCGAGCAATGCCAAGTCGCAGGTCAGAGGATCGACGAAATCGATGCGCAAAGCGCTGCCGAGCTGAAGGCGTAAATGTATGAACCGGAGTGTTCGTATCTTGCCGATCGCCTTCGCGCTCGGCGCCTGCCTCGCGGGGTGTACGACCCCTGGGCTACCTCAATCGGAATCGATTTCCTCTCAAGTGCAGTCGACGTCGACTCCCGCGGTCAGGCAGACCGACGACGCTGGTAGAGTTCTGCCCTTCGAAACGGAGTTTCCCAACCGCTGGAGCATCAACAATGACGGGTCACCCTACGAGCCCTGTACTCAGGTTTCGAGTGAAACGCTGCGTCAGTTCGGTCTAGTTGCAGATTCTGCAGATGACGTCGCCGGGTCCGACTTCCAGACGGCGAGAGGATGCCGATGGAAGTACGGCGACGACGACATGTCCTTCGTTGCACAGTTCGTGGGTAACATCATTCATCCCGCCGAAGGGTTGACGGGGCACAAGAAGTTGAATCAGGCAGGCAAGACCTGGTTCCCAGATACTTCCCTGAACGGGCGACGAGTCCTTGTGAGTTCGATCGGGGCCGGAGCTTGCTCGGTCTACATACAGTCGGGTAGTGCGGTAGTAGTAACTACGGTTAGCAGGTTCGATCTGGAACCGCCTCCTACACAGGCCTTATGCGAAGTCGCTACAGACTTCCTAAGCGCAACGGTGAACCAGATTCCGCGCTAGCGGCCCTGGTGTTCAGAGCCTGGGCGCGAGTGGTCGCTCTGGCGGCAGTCCGAACTCGTGCGCACACTGGCATCGCCCTTCTCCATTACTGTCACGCCTCAACCTCCACCCCGTGTCGTATTGCGAACTCGGCGAGGCCGTCGTCGTAGCCCTGGCCGACTGCGCGAAAACGCCACAGGCCATTTCGTCGATAGATCTCCGCGATGATCATCGATCGTTCAGTCGTCGCGGCGTCTAAAACCGCTGTTGCGAAGGTGAATTCGGCTGCGTCAACCGTCACTGAGATAGCGCCGACATCCCCGAAGGTTGCGTCGCCGTCGATTGCGGCACCAATCGTGATTCGCTCGATCTCTTCTGGAGCCGCGGCGAGGTCGATGCTGACGCCTTGCTCGCGGTCACCGTCGATCGAAAGTCGTGCGACACCATCTGGACTGGCCGGCTGGTTGTAGAAGATGAACTCGTCGTCTGACGGGACTCTCCCGTCACCCGCCAACTCGAATGCGACAACATCGACTTCGGGGTCGTTGGACGGGTCGCTCTTCGCAGATGTCCACGCAACGTTGACCGTGAATCTATCCATCCCCTTCGGAATGTCGACGACGGCACCAGCGGGCAACGACGTTGGCGCGGGCGTCGTTTCCGCGGTGCCGTCATCGACGCGCTTCGGTTCAGTTACAGCTGGTTCGCTGGCGTCCGCGACACTCGAGACATGATGGGCCTCAAGGACCGGGAGACCCCGATCACGGGCTTTCGCAAAGCGTCCATCGGCTTCTCCTCCGCTCAGCACAAGAACATGTGTGACTGCAGCAGTCAAGTTGATGGCAGGCACCGCACCAAGCTGGACAAGGCGTGCCCGCACCGCCGTCGCGTCGCTGTGGAGTCCTCCCAGCACGAGAACCCGTCGACCGGACCATGGCAGTGAACTCGACGCCCGTCGCGGGGGTGTTTCGCGAGTCCGGGCCGGCGAAGGAATGACCTCTATCACCGGAACCGATTTCAGTGTGCCGGGCACGACGCGCTCGGCCAACGAGATCGCAGTCGCTTCATCAACCAATGGGATTCCCAGTTCTTGCGCGCGCTGCAACTTGCGGCTGTCCGGTGCCCCGGGATTGGCGACTAGCAACCCCGTCTTGCCGCTCACCGCGTTCATCACGTCCAATCCTGCATCGGCCAGACGGCGAGCCAGCTCGAGGCGAGGCGCATGCGTCGATCCCGTGATCACGACTTTGGTGCCCTGGATCAGTCCCACAGCCGAGTCATAACGGCCGGGGTCGGTCCACGGACAAGGCACTCTGGTGACCTTGTCTGGATACGCGCGAGTCGCAGCACCGCACGCGACGACGGGCAGTGGCAATCCCAAAGTGCTCGCAAGGCCGGTACTCCGTCGAAACACCTCTAGCAAGGTCCGCACGTCATCGCCGGCGTCGTGGGCGGCTCGTTGTGGGACCGACCAGTGTTGAGCAAGTGTCGAGAGTTTGGCGTTGGGGACGTCCAATTGGAGCCGCCGCGTCAAGGTGATGGTGCACAAACGATGAGTGATCGGGAGAGTAACCCCTGCTCGTCGCGCCTCCTCGACGAGGAAGCCGTGGTCGAAGACCGCGTTGTGCGCAACCAGCGTCCGGCCTTCGAGCAGTTCACGTAGGTGCTCCACTGCAGAGTCAAAGGTCGGCGAACCGTTGAGACGCTCGCGCGTAAGGCGATGGATGTGAACGGGACCCGGATCGCACCCGGGGTTGAACAACGACGAGTACTCGCCGACAACGTGTCCGTCTGTGTCCAACGCGATCGCGGCCAAACCGAGTACACGGTGCTGACGCGAACTCAATCCGGACGTCTCGACGTCGACAAGCGTCCAACCTCGCCCTACAGATGACACAGCAACCCCGCATTCGACAGCTCGACTGGTGCATCCGGAAGGCGGATCCTCGGCCAGCGTACGGGCCCTGGGCGCAAGGTGCATCCGGACAACTCGGTCACTGTAGCGGTTGGCCAACCGACAGGAGGCAAACCGTGGGTTCGAACCACAAGTTCGGCACAGAACTCGATTCGTCTGCGGGCCTACTGCTTCCGCGACCTGGTGACGGGTGTCAATCCAACACGCGAGGCGTTGTAGTCCGTTCGGACCAACCGCGACGGTGTCGGACCTGTCCGATACATTCGGTGCGTTCCCACGCAGATGGAGGTCCGATGTCCAACGAGCTCGTTCAGGTACCTGTGTGGACGCTGGCCACAGATGAGGCGGACATCCCCGCTGTTCTGAGCGACACAGCGCTGACTCCTGATCGACTCGCGGGGCTTCGTCGTGCCCTCGCTGAGTTCAGCGAAACGCCCCTGACGACGTTGGAGGCACATACGGCACCCGAGTCGCTCGATCGGTCGAAGGGTATACACCTGCACGGCGTGAGTCCTTTGGCGCAGCAGTTGTCTCAGCTGGTGAAGAGTACGCCCAAGGTCGTTACGGACGGCGGTGAAACGCTGTACCGCATGGTCCTGCCGACCAAGGTTGCGGCACAGGTTGCTGGCGGCATGGTCAAGCCGATGGCGTCGTCGACCGTCGCGGGCGGCGTGCACAGCGCGCTCACGAATGGGTCCAAGATCGCCGCGCAAGCATCCTTCGTACCTGTCACTGCGGGAAAGGCCGCCGCGGCGGGTGCCGCGACAGGCTCGGCGACGACGGCGGGAGTTGCCGCCGCCGGCGCCGGTGCACTGACCGTCGCCGCTCCCCTGGTCTTGATGGCTGTAGCTGTGGGTGTGAGCGCTTACGCCGACCAGCAGCGCCAAAAGACCCTCGAACGGATCACTGAACTACTCGAGAAGCTTGTCGCCGACAATCTAGAGTCCGAGCGGCACGCGTTGGAGGCCTGCCGGGGTGCTATCCAGAAGGCGACCTCGATCGTGCTCGACGAAGGGCGCATCGGAGTGACCCTGGGACTGGACTCCGCGGTGTTCGCGATCGAAAACGCCGTGTCGAAAGCCAGGTCCCGAATCGAAAAGTGGGAGAAAGCGTTACAAGCGTTCGACACTGACAAGGTCGAACTGAACCACCTCGCGAAGGCGATCCCAGGTGTTGAGGCCGCAGACAGCGAGTTCTACGTCCACGTCGAGCTCGCCCAGCTCGCCATCGCGATGAAGCGGCGTGTCATCGTGCTCCAGGCTGTCGAGCACGCGCAGCTGTCGGAAGGAAACCCGTTCGAACGCTTCGCTGCGATGCTGCACAAGGAGCAGCACGACATCGAGGCACTCGATCGCCGCCTGGATGGCGTTCTCCTCCGCCTGTCAGCGCTGCAACTTGACCGGTCTCACGGCATCCGCGACATCATGTTCTCCTCCGGCGAGGTGGACAAACTGCTGAACACAACGCGTCGACTGCGCGATCTCGGGCAGCCGGTGCAGATTGCCGGACGGCAGTCGGAGGTCACCATCGACATGGTCCAGGAGAAGGACGGTTCGGTGATCGTCTTTCCTGCGATCGCCTCGTAGGGGTCAACGATGGGGCCGGTGAACGGACGCAACGCGGACCCCAACGTGGTCGCGGCGAAGATGGTGCGGATTCGGGAACCCCACGTAGCGCCACTCAACGAACTCGCCGATCGGGTAGCCGACACCGAAGGCCTACGTCGAGGTGAGGTGCCCTACGTCGACCCCGACACCGGCGGTGTGAACGCTCGCATGCTCGTCCTGCTGGACAACCCGTCGACCAAGGCCGAATCGACCAGCGGCTCCGGTCTCTTGAGTCTGGACAACGACGACCAGACAGCGCGGAACTGCCGCGAGGCGTATGCCCGCCACGGAGTCGACTGGGGTGATGTCGTTCACTGGAACGTGGTGCCGTTCCCGGTTGCCGGTGTGAAGAACGGTGGATCGACCCCGGCGGAGCGGGCGCGCGGGGCCCGTTGGACCCGGGAAGTGGTGGATCTGCTCCCGAAGCTTGAGATCGTCCTGCTTCTCGGTGGTTCCGCCCGCGATGGTTGGCGTCGTGCATCCATCACGCGCGCCGGCATCTACGTGCCGGCAGGCAAGATTCCGCACTGTTCGATGCGTGGATTGAATACCGCAGGCGGGCGCGAGAGGTTTGAAGGCGCGATAGCCGACGTATCGACGAGACTGATGCCGGCCTGAGCACCCACCTGAAACGGATGGGGACTGCGTTGACGTTCTGCCACCGGCGTGCAGTCGCAGCTTCGGGACGCCACGTGGTTCCGACCAGCGTGGGCCAATGCGCTGTGCAGCAGGATCTCTCGCTGCCGTTGAACCGCCCTATTGTCATCGCATGACGACTGACACGGATGGTGCCCAACGAGTGTTGCGAACACGCTCCGCGTCCGCACCGTCCACGGTGTGGCTAGCCACCGGACTGATGATCACCGGAGCGAGCATCCAGCTCATCGGCATGTTCCACGCGCTCTCGTTGGTCGACGCAGTTAGGGAAGAAGCACGTCTGCGGCAGTCCGTTCGCCTCAGTGACGGATCGACCTATCGGAGCTCTGACGCACTAGATGTCGCGAGCGAGACCGGAACCAACGTCGCGACCGGTTTGATCGTCGCGTCCTGCATCGCACTTGCCGGACTCTGGCTACTGCTTGCGTACGCCAACCTGCGCGGTTTCCGCTGGGCACGCGTGGCGGCCACCGCCATCGGCGCGGTAGGCATCGTCTCCGGGATCACGTCCGTAGCAACCTATGACAGGTCAGTGACCAGCACGCTCGACGTCCTGCTGTTGGTCATCGAAGTCGCCGTACTGAGTCTCCTTTGGCACCCGCGTTCAGCGCCCCACTTCCGCCAGAAGTGACCTGACAGTCGGCCAACGCCCCGCTGCGTTTCGGCTCGGTCGATGATTCCGGCGCGTTTGGCAGAATGCGGGCATGGTCGAACAGAGCATCTGGATGCAGAAGTCCGCCGCGGATCCCAACCACTCCAGCTGGTACGTAGAACGCTTCCGCACCCTGGCGCGCGAGGGTAACGACCTGGTCGGCGAGGCTCGGCTCATCGACGCGATGGCGTCGCGCGGGTCTCGCATCCTCGACGCCGGGTGTGGCCCGGGGCGCGTAGGCGGGTATCTCGCCGAGGTCGGACACGATGTCGTCGGCGTCGACGTCGACCCGGTCCTCATTCAGGCCGCGGAAGAAGACCATCCGGGCCCGCGCTGGCTGGTGAACGATCTCGCCGAACTCGACCTCCCCGCCCGCGGCATCGACGAACCGTTCGACCTCATCGTCTCGGCCGGCAACGTGATGGCGTTCCTCGCGCCGAGCACCCGTGTCACCGTCCTCGAGCGGTTGCGCGCACATCTGCGCGACGACGGCCGCGCAGTGATCGGGTTCGGCGCCGGCCGGGACTACGCGTTCGACGAGTTCCTCGAGAACGCAGCCACCGCCGGCTTCGCTCAGGACCTGCTCCTAGAGTCTTGGGACGTCCGCCCGTTCACCGACAAGTCGGAGTTCCTCGTGGCGGTCTTGCGGCCCGCATAGAGGCCACCTGGTTGGCATCTGTAATGCCAACCGTCAAGAGCCATGAGCGACACCCGAATCAGTCGTCCGCGGTCGCGAACGTCCCCTCAGTGATCTCGACGTCAGGCGACAGCGGCTGCCGCATCCGCCAGCGTTCAGTCAGCTTCGACACGGCGATCTTCCACTCGCCGTCTTCGACGACGTACTCGTCGTCGTACTCCCCCACCATGACCGTCTCGGTCCGGTCGAGCAGGTTGACCTGTCGAAAACGCAACGACCACCGCCCCGTCGCAGTCGTCTCGCTGGTGAGGGTGATGTCCGGATGCATGCCGTGGTGCATGTCGAGGATGGCGAACCGGTCGTCGACCTTGTGCAGTGCGACCTGCCGAAAGATGTCCGTCAGGGCGTCGGCATCGTCGAAGGTGCCCATTGGCCCGTAGTCGATACGCGCGCCGGCGCGGACGAAGCAGCCGCGAAAAGCGGCCGCGTCTTTGGCATCTGACGCTCGCCAGTAGCGGTACTTGAGTCGCTCGATCGCAGCGACGTGATCATGCTCCGAATCAGTCGTCATTGTTATCCGTTCTCAGCTGCACAGGCCCCGCCGGCGGTCCGCTCGGGCGTCAGGGGCAGCGTATGTCCGATCGCACCAACCTCATGCGTATTCGCGGACACCGACCGGGCTGGTCTCCGAAAGGCAGCGCTCGCCCCGAGGATTCGGGACGCTACCGCGAGTTGGGGACGTTGGCCCCGCGGACGCCAGCACCGTCCGGCGTCATCCGCAGCTGCAAGGTTGACCAGAATTGTCAGTGGTCGATGCGATCATCTGGGAGTCATGAGGGGTTCTCGCCCCGGGTCTGCGTTCGTCGTCAACCGCCTTACGCCGTCGCGCTCCCTCACCACGAGCAGCGTCGTCGCCTAGGGCTTGGATGACAGCACGATCGAGGCGGGTTGGAGGAAGGAAGACGGATGAAACTCTCTGCTGCGCTCGATGTCGAGGTCGTCGCCCACGAAGCCGCCGACGAGGTGACCGTGCTGCTCGAACTGCAGGCACCGGCCGGTCCCGTCACGGACCGAACACCCACAGCGTTCCAGGTCGTGCTCGACCGGAGCGGGTCGATGTCCGGCGCTCCCCTCGCCGGCGCTCAAAAGGCTCTCGCGAGCGTGGTCACCCAACTCGACCCGACCGATGTATTCGGGCTGGTCACCTTCGACGACGCGGCCGACGTCGTGGTCCCCGCCGGGCCTCTGACAGACAAGCAGCGCGCGACCGATGCCGTTGCTCGCATCGACGCCGGGGGTCTCACCGACCTGTCATCCGGCTACCTACGAGCTCTGCAGGAGCTGCGACGCGGAACGACCGCGGCAGGTATCCGAGGCGGGACCGTGCTGATCGTCAGCGATGGTCACGTGAATCAAGGGATCCAAGACGTCGACGCCCTCGCCGGCGTCACGGCGAAAGCCGCCGCTGACGGCATCGTCACCTCGACGCTCGGTTACGGCCGCGGGTACGACGAGACGCTGCTGTCCGCGATGGCGAAGGCCGGCAATGGGAATCACATCTTCGCCGACGACCCGGATGCTGCTGGGGCGGCAATCGCTGGCGAGGTGGACGGATTGCTGGCGAAGTCGGCTCAGGCCGTCACCCTGACCGTGCGTTTCGTGCCGCAGGTGCAGAAGCTGGCCCTGTACAACGACCTCCCAGTCCACCAGACCTCCGAACGCGAGCTGATGATCGAGCTCGGTGACCTGCACGCGCTAGAGCGGCGAAAGCTGTTGCTGCAGATGAATGTCGATGGACTGGCTGCGCTTGGGGTCACTCAGGTCGCCGATCTGGAGTTGCGCTACGTGGAGACGGCCACGCTCACCGAGCACACGGTCACGCTGCCCATCTCGGTCAACGTGGTGCCGGGCGATGAGCTGGGTGATCGGATACCCGATCCGAAGGTGCAGTCCGAGAAGCTCTACCAAGAAGGTCAGGCCGAGAAGCTCCGGGCGTCGCAGGCCTTCGAGCGTGGTGACATCGAAGGTGGCGAGTCGGCGCTGGGTGTCGCTCGGGCGCGCCTGACGGAGGCCGCCTCATTCTGCCCGCCCGAGGACCGCGAGGCCATCGATGGGGAGGTTGGCGCGCTTGACGCGCTCGCTGCCGATGTCCGTACGACAGGTGCCGGTTACGTGTCCAAGGCGACCCGCGACTCGTATCATCTCGCCAACCGGAAGCGTGGTCGGCGCCGGGACTGAGCTCGTCCTCGATGACACTGTCCCCAGGTTCTGCCCTCAACGCCGACGAACCACCGCGTCGAGCGCGACCGAACTCTTCACCAGGAGGAACGATATGCACCTCAACACCGCCCAACTCGACCGCGCCGCAGGTGTTCTCCTCGGGACAGCCGGTGGTGATGCGCTCGGCGTTCCGTACGAGTTCGAGTCCCGCGTCCTGCGCGGCGACGAGGCGCCCCAGATGCTCGGCGGAGGTCTAGGCGACTTCGCTCCCGGCGAATGGAGTGACGACACGTCCATGGCGATGACGATCGCCGACGTCGCGGCGACCGGTGCCGACCTCACCACGGACGAGGCGCTCGACGCCATCGCCGACAACTTCCTGCGCTGGTTCGACGGCGGCCCGGCCGACATCGGCATCCAGACCCGCGCTGTTCTCAGCGCGACAAGGCGTCGGCTCAGCCGCGGTGGATTCGGCGCGGGCGCGATCATGCGCGAGGAGGCGAATGCCTACGCCGAGCAGCATCCGCACTCGGCCGGCAACGGTGCGTTGATGAGAACCGCACCCGTCGCGCTCGCGCACCTCGACGATCGGGACTCCCTCGCTGACGCCGCGCGGCTGGTGGCCGGACTCACCCACGCCGATCCCCTCGCCGGTGATTCGTGTGTCTTGTGGTGCGAGGCGATCCGGGTGGCGGTTCTGGACGGCAGGTTCGACGTCCGCGCCGGACTCGACCTAATACCCGACGAGAGAGTCGACCAGTGGTCGGCATGGCTTGACGCCGCTGCGTCTGAGCCTCCGAAGTCGTTCTCGCCGAATGGGTTCACCGTCACTGCGCTCCAGGCAACAGTTTCGGCTATCTTGCAGACCCCGATCCCCGACGCGATGCCATGCCGTCATCTGCAAAGCGCACTCGACACCGCAATCCGGATCGGCAACGACACCGACACGGTGGCAGCGATCGCCGGCGGTCTGCTCGGTGCTCGATGGGGTGCGAGTGCCGTCCCCTGGTTCTGGCGTCGCGCCGTACACGGCTGGCCGGAACGCGACGGACGACCCAGCGACTCGCACGACCTGATCGCGCTGGCAGACCTGGCAGTGCGGGGTGGCGAGCCGGATGACAAGGGCTGGCCGCTGGTCGACGATGTTCCGTACTCCGAGCACGCATTCACCGACGCAGTCCCCCACCCGTTCGACGACGGGGTGCTGCTCGGAACGCACGCGACTATCGACCATGGTGCCGACGCGGTCGTGTCGATGTGCCGGGTCGGGCGGCGCCAGGCGTGTTTCGGGAAGGCGACTGAGTTCGTCGCGTCACGGCTCATGGACTCGGGTGATGCCGCCGAGAACCCCAACCTCGAGTTCGTCCTCGCGGACACGGCGGACGCCGTCCGTGGGTTGCGTGCCGAGGGCAAAACGGTGTTGCTCCACTGCGTCGCCGGACACCAGCCGACGCCGAGCGTTGCGGTCGAGTATGGCGTGATGCTCGGACACTCGGTCGAGACGGTGCGTGCTGCGGTGCTTGAGGCTATGCCTGGTGCACGCGGAGGTGGGGTTGTCTGGGCGGCAGCGGGTGAGCCTCGGCCATGAGGACGGATACGTGGGCGCCACTGGTGCCTGGCGAGATACACGAGAGAGAGGGTCTGTGATGTCCGGAGGAACATTATCCGCGGCTGATCTGCGGATATGGATAAGTGCGGCGCTCGAACCGGTGGTCGGTCATGAGGCGGTTACCGACGATGACGGTGACTTCCCGATCCGGTTCGAGACGGGTCTGGTATTCATCCGCGCAGTAGAGAACGAGCGGTCGATACATCTGTTCTCGACCCTGGTGGAGGACGTGGTCAAGACCGACTACGCGGCGTTTGTGGTCCAGACCCTCAACCGAAACAATCTGCAGCTCAAGTTCTTTCTGGTCGGAGATACGATTCGTGTTCGCGCAGTCTTGTATGCGGACCCGCCGATCGAATCGCATCTTGTGCGATGCCTTGCCGAGTTCGAAGCAGTGATGGGCGACGGCGCCGACATCGCGCACGACGTAGGCGGTCGTTTCGCCTGGGATGCTGCCTCGCCGAACTCCGATGATGACGACGAGTTGCCCACACCCGTCAAGATCTTGATCCAGCTCGACAGTAACGGCAACGAAACCTTGTCACCCGAGGACGTCGCACGGATCTGTCATCACGACACCGACGAGATCCTCGAGTACATCCGGACGGTCGAAGAGCAGATGATCAACTGGCGAAACCGGGCAGACAACGCGGCGTCGGAGGGCGACGGAGAGGAAGCCGAGGCGTGCTTGCACGAAGCGCGCGGCTGGGAGAAGACCGCGTCCGATCTGCGCGGGGCGCTGCGATACGTCGCGCTCGGATCGTGAGATCCATTGCCGCCCCGACTGTTGTGTCGGCCGCTACTCGCCGGCATAGCCGAGTCGCCAGGTCAGGCTAACGCCATTACTTCGACGTCCCAGTAGCGCTAGGCTCGCCGTATGGCATCGTCAGGGTGGCAATTCTGGGAAGTGACAGACGATGGCGGCGAGTTGCGTTGGCTCGGCGCCACACGACCCACCGGGCGTACGGCAGTTAACCGTGCGACCGTGTGGACACTCATCCCCAGCACCAGGATGTTTATAGCGAACTGGTTCGTCAGCGAAGCGTGGTCAACTGAGGACAGCGGGTTGTTCTTCGAAGACATACATTCCACCTACGCCCAGAGAATTGCGCTTGACGTGCCGCAGCCCACGAACGAGGACCTAGCGCGGATCACGCACCCGGAACGGCTGCTCACGCTGGACGATGTGACGAGCCACTCCGTGCTCAAAGTGCTGGGCAAACGCGTCGACACCAAACTGCAAGAGCGACGATAAGCGTCTGATTCGATTCCTGGGCTGAGTTGAAGACACATCATGTCATATTAGTCCGGCACGGCGGGAGCAGTTTCCCACACCTGGGACGACAGACAGTCCCGTCTCCGAGGAGATTGTGGTCAACGTACAGCCATAGCGGTGCCCCTTTGCCGTGGATTCGCTGCGACTGCCAGCAATTGGATTGCAGCGCAGCCGAAATCGGTTGCACCGCATCGCAGTGGCTCGACGCACGCGCTACGACCCAGGCATTACCGCCGCCAGACCCTCACACAGAGAGCGCACTTCACCGACTGTCGGCGACAACTCGTACGCATGCTGGTGACAGCATGCGCTCAGTTGATGCCATAGCGAAGCCAGTCGATCAGCTGTCTCACGATCATCGAGCGCCTTCAGGATCGCCAGCCTAGACCGCATCGACGCCCACTCGCAGGGAGCGTTGACCACACCGCAGCGCTCGAGCACGGTCGCTTCGAGTGCTTGGCGCGCCACCACCGCAGCGAGTCGGGACGCGTTACCCGAGGTCGAGTCCCCTAGGCCTCGCAGCAATTGCTGGGCATAGGCGAGGAGTTCGGCCGGCGTCACCGCTGGTCCAAGATGTCGTCGATAGTCTTGCGCAAATCTCTGACGTCGTCTTTGCCGATGGTTGCGCCCTTGTGTACGCCCTTCGTTGCGATGGACATCGCCGCAGAACGATGCTGCCGCCGAGACTTCCACCCTGAGAGGTCTGAATCGGTTGCGCCGTGCAGGGCAAGTGCCACACAGGCAGTCGCACTCTTAGCCTCGGCCCATCGCGCTTCCGTGTCGTGCTGCGGCTGACCGTCGACGTTGCTGCGTGTGAAGTAGACCTGGCGAGCTGCTGCTTCGATGGCAAACCGGAACAGACCGGGACACGCTCGCCGTTTGATGTCGTCGGGTACGTTCTCGTCGGCGACGACCGCGAAGGCGTCGTCGACGTAGCGACGCGCAGGTTCGTCGGCGCTTTTCACCACGAGCTGCGAGCCCGACTCCCGGGTGACCTCGATGAGGTGTGCATCGATCGAGTGCTGGCGAATCGCGGTCGCGAGACGATCGTCATGAGAAAACACGATGACCTGCCGGCTGGCGGCGAGGTCGGTCAACACGTTCAGAAAGCCGTCGATTTTGGCCGGGTCCATCGCTTGGATTGGATCGTCGAGCACGATGAACCGGAACGGGCTCGCCATGGCCGTCGCTCGCGGTAGAAACAGTGCGAGCGCGAGGGCGTGTAGTTCGCCCTGACTCATCACCGACAGGGCGCCCACTGGCTTGCCGTCGACGTGTCCCTTCAAGACCGCTTTGCGTTGTGTGCGTCTACCTTCGAGCGCAATCTCCGAGATCTCGACGTCGCTCTCCTGCCGCAGCTGCGACCAGATCGCTCGCGCCCCTTCGGAGATCGGTGCGAGCCGCTGCGCCCTGAAGCTTTGCGAATTCTCCTGAACCCACTTGCGAGCTTCTTCAATCACTTTCACCGTGTCGTCGGTCTCGCGGGCAAGCCGTTCCAACGCAAGCCATTCCAGCGCGTTCTTTGCGAGGGGCACCCATGCGTCTTGGAGTTCCGCCGCCGCACTCGCAGCTTCTGTCCGGAGTGCTGCGAGCGCTTCAGAGAGAGGGGGAAGCTGGGCCTCGATGTGACTTGGCAGGTCATCGACGCCAGCGGGTACCGCCGAGGCTGTAGCGAACGCCTCGCGGTAAGTCGCCAGGCTAGGCAACTCAACATCGGCAACCGGCGATACATCTCGAAGTGACTCGAACAGTTGGCGCGCTGACTGCTCCAGCTGGTCCACGTTCCGTCGCGCTTCCCGATACATCGCCAGCTGTGCGTCGTCGGCGGCGATGGCCTCTCGGGCGTGAGCTTCCCAGTCGACGGTCAGAGCACCCGCGCCGCACACCGGGCAGGCCGGAGCGTCGGTGTCGTGCGCGCTCCGGTACTCCAGGGCTCGCCGGAGAAGATTGGACCGCTGCTCGGCGGTCCGCATCGCACTGTCGGCCAGGGTTCGTGCGTTGCTCAGGGCATCGTGAAGTTCGGTAGCGATCATCGCAGCGGAATCGAGGTCTGGCAGGTCGATTCCTGCGATCGCGTCGAGGGCAGCGGTCGTAGCGTGTTCGGATGAGTCAGTACCGGCTACTAGGTTGGCAATCGCATCTAGGTCGGGAGTTCGCGGGCGCACGAGTCTGGCCAGCGCGGCAGCGCGTTCGTCATCCGCGACGGCGAGCACCTTCTTGAGCGCACCAAGTGAGTCGCGTGCGGTCTTGCGCGGGCGCCGACGTTCCGCGTGCTCCGCGTTCAATCGAGTTTCTGCGTCCTGCACCTCGTCGATTGCAAGCAACTTGTCCAGCGCGTCGTATAGCTTCGACGGCTCTTGCTCGAGTAGGCCGCCGATCTCGTCGTAGCTCAGAATCGGGCGGTAGATCTCGATCGCCGTGGACCAGCCAAGCGCGTCGACGCCGTGTTGACGCTTCTCACCCTCGCGCTGGGACCAGTGCTGGGCGTCGTTCAGCGCGGCTCCGTCGGGCCACTGCGCGCCGATAGACGTCTTGGGTCCGTTCTCTGTGGTGAAGTCGACGCGCACTTCACATGGGTCGCCCTGGTGCAGATTGCGCCAGGTGTCGACCCACAGTTTTGCCTTGTTCTTCCAGCGGTAGCTCTGACCGGTGAGTGCATACTCGAGGGCCTCGGCGAAGCTCGACTTGCCCGACCCGTTGCGTCCGCTGATAACGGTGATGCCGGGGTAAGGCGTGATCGTCAGGCTCGCCTGCGGACCAATCCCACGGAAGCCGGCAACACGAATCTCGCGCAGAAACGCACCGGCAGGTTCCTGCGCCTCCGGCGTGGAGTTGGGCCGTTGATGAGTCACTGCCCTACCGCCGAGCTGCTCCGATAGTGCGTCCTCGCTGTCGAGAGCAGCAATCACCACGTACTTGGCTTCGTCACTCAGCTCGTCGTCGGCGTCGAGCAACTCCCAGACGGTCTCGAGCAGGGACGCCTCACGGATCGACTTTGACTCGGTCACCACACTCCCCCTCGACGGAACTATCGCCGACCTTGCCACACCGTAGAGACAGACTTGCCGCTGTTGTCATCACGCTGTGATCTACTCCGACTCGTGCATGATCCTTGGCCGCGACACCAAGAACCAATCCCGACCTGTCCGCGATCGCTACGCTCGACGGGGCTAGGAGGCAGCAATGACCGACCGTGACGACATAGGCGTCCGCGAGTTGGAATTTCGGCGGCGATGGCACAGGGCACACATCGCCCGATTCAACGCAGTGAACGACAGCACTCGCGTGTCGTGGCGAGAGGAGCGGCTCACCCCTCACGCGGCCGATGCTCGACAGCTTCTCAACACGCTCGGCCGAACCAGAGATTTGAGCTCGTTCCAAGCCGAGACGGACCGCTGGGTGCGCAGCTTCGATTCTGGATACGGCGGCACCGGCGGACAGATGATCATCAACCAGATCAACAAGATGTCGCCTGATCCGGACGCTGCCGTCAGCGTCCTAGTCGACGTACTGTCTCCACCTCAGGACCTCGATGATGCCGTTCGCAAGATCCGCCTGCTTGCCGATCATCTCCAAGAGATTCGAGTCGGCGCACACCCGAGCCCCAAGCGTGCTCCGTTTGTTGCCTCCTACTACTGGGCCCTCGATAACCCGCAGACGTGGCCCGCGGCGTGGCCGAAGTCGGCCGAGTACATGAACTACCTCACCGGGAACGCCGAGTTCAACGACCAAGGCGAGAGATATGCGGAACTCTACCGTTGCGCAACCGAGATTGACGGTGATCCACGACGTTTCGAACAGGTTGCCGCGTGGTGGGCGGACGAGCGCCCAGTCCTTCTGGACGACGTTCTGTGCGACCGTGCAGCCCTCCGCGAAGGCGCGAAGGATCGGGGCGATGCTCCGGAGTCGTACCGCGCCAACGCCGCTGCCCTGGTTTCGGTCGCAAAACACTTCGGTACAACCCTGGAGACGTCAGTGTCGGAGGCAGCCGGACGAACTCTCAAGACGCGCACCCCCGGCGTGATGTGGGATGCGGACTGGCCCCGGGGCGATCTCTGGACGGATTGGCGGGTACCGGGCACTTACGGGTTGTCGGTCCGCGTGTGGCTCAATGCGAAAGGACTCGCCATCGGGCTGCGCCCGTTTCCCGACGCCGAAACCGGAGCGGCCGAACGCGCCGTCGAACTAGCCGAGAGTCATCCTCTTGCCGGATACGAGCTTCTCGCAGGGAGGTCGCGCGTGGGCCGGAACGCCGGGTTCACCGGCGGCGGCACGGGCGAAGTGATCTATGCGCGCTGGTTCGACCGGTCCACGTTCCCAGCGCTGGACCTACGATCCGAGGTTCTCCAGACAGCCCGCGACGTCGCGCCGATCATGTCGGAACTCAACGGCGAAAACATGACGCAGAACGAGGAGGACGACGCCTTGGCCGCCGTGGTCGCCGAGTTCAAGTCCACGACCGGATACCCGACGCCGGGTCACGACCAAGACAGAGCCGATCGCCGTGACTTCGCCAAGTTGCTTGACCCCGAGGAGCTGTCGATTGTCGATCGCGCGGACCTGCGGCCGATTTGGAATACGCAACGCTACGGTGGTACCGGTCCAATGTCGATCCTCAACAAAAGTGTCCGTGACGCGGACGATGCCGAGTATCAGCGCATCATCGATACCTTCACCTACGTGTGCTGGGGCGACGAACCGCCGGCCACACGGATCAACCGGGCCTTGGAGGACGACGAGCTCCGCGTCAAGGGATTCGGCGAGTCGGTCATGATGAAGATGCTCGCCATCACTCATCCCGAGCAGTTCATCACCGTGTACCCGTACACCGGCCCCAAGGGCAAGTTGCGAATGCTTAAGCTGCTGGGTCTCGACACCCCGGACGAAGCCGGACGGGGACAGCTTCAAGTCGCCTCGAATGACGCCCTACGCGCACGGCTCGACAGCTACTTCCCCGGCGACCCTCTCGGCATGGGTGCCTTCCTCTACTGGTACGCCGAGAACGACGAGGTGCCCGACGACGAACCGATCGTCGATCCGCTCGACGACCTTGCGGAAGAGTTGCTGGTCGAGCGCGCCTTCCTGGACGACGTCGTCGCACTGCTCGAGGACAAGAAGCAGGTTGTGTTCTACGGCCCACCGGGGACCGGAAAGACGTACTTCGCCCGCAAACTGGCCGAAACCCTGGTCCCCGAAGCTTCCCGAAGACCCATCGTTCAGTTCCACCCGTCCACATCGTACGAGGACTTCTTCGAGGGGTACCGACCGGAGACCGACGTAGACGGGGTCATGACCTACCGCCTGCAGCGTGGCCCGCTCGCCGAACTGGCGGCACGCGCCAACGATAAACCGGGACATCGTCATCTCATGATCATTGACGAGATCAATCGAGCCAATTTACCAAAAGTGCTTGGCGAGTTGCTCTTTCTACTTGAGTACCGGGATACACCGGTGCGGACCTTGTATCGCCCGGATGATCCGTTCGAGCTGTCCAAGGACATCTGGTTCATCGGGACGATGAACACCGCCGACCGGTCGATCGCCTTGATCGACGCTGCCCTGAGGCGACGATTTCACTTCATCCCGTTCTTCCCGAACCATGGCCCGATGGCTGGGCTCCTTGGCCGCTGGCTCCAGCGTGAAGGCGAACCGGCGTGGGTAGGCGAGGTGGTCGCACAGGTCAACGATGAGCTCGATCGTGAACTCGGGGGACCTCATCTCCAACTCGGGCCCAGCCACTTCATGAAGCGCGGACTCGACAAAGAAGCGTTGCAGCGCATCTGGGTGTACGACATTGAGCCGTTCATCGAAGACCAGTTCTTCGGCGACGCCACACGGATCACGTACTTCCGATTCGACCAAGTGTGGAAGCGTTTCAATGACCTGGCCGGCGAGTCGATCAGCGAGAATCTAGGCGAAGACGAGCCGGACCTCGGATGAACGTGCGTGTGACCCTCAAGGAGTATGAGTCGCGCGAGCTTGTGCTGACACGTGCACAAGCCGAGTCCCTCGAACTGACCGGCTTCGTCGAAGTGTCACCCGCGCCCGGTGACCGGTGGCGCATCACGGCAACGTCCCACGTCGGGACGCTGGTCGTCGATGGTATTCGCCTTCTGATACGGCCAAAGATCAACCCTCAGAACCTCTTTCTTCTTCTGGAGCCGGGTCTTCCGCACAGCGCCTGGCGCCGGGAGGCTTTCGATTACGACGTGTCGTCGGATCTACTCCCCTCGGTGATCGCCTTTTTCGCGCGAACCCTCGAGACCACGCTCGCTCGGGGAGTCTTGCGGTCGTATAGGACGATGGAAGAGACGCTTGTCGCGCTGCGCGGGCGCCTCGACGTGCCCAGGCAGTTCAAGCGCGCGGGAGTTCTCACCCAAGTCGCGTGTACGTACGACGACTTCACGGAAGACATCCCGGAGAATCGGGTGTTGCGGGCTGCCGTACAGCGGGCGCTTCGTATCGCCCGAGTCGACCCGGCCGACCGACAACGACTAATGCGTCAGCTCGTGGCGCTCGACGCGGTCGAGGACCATGCCGTCACGCCCGAGGACGTCGACCAGATACACCTTACTCGGCTGAGTCAGCATTACGCGGCCGCACTGCGGCTCGCGCGTCTCATTCTCGCCAACCTCACGCTCACCGATTCCCACGGAACAGCACCCGCCTCATCGTTCATGGTCGACATGAACGATTTGTTCCAAAGTTTCGTCACCGAACGATTGCGGCGCGAAATGAGGGGTCGTCTCGACGTAATAGCCGAGCCCACCGTGCATCTAGGCACGGGCCGCCAGGTGACTATGCTGCCGGATCTGTTGTTCCGCAGTGCGCACGGACAGCACGTCTACGTCGGCGACATCAAGTACAAGCTCGCCAAGGACGGACGTGGACGTAGCGGGGACTACTACCAACTGCTCGCTTACACGACCGCGTTGGAGCTTCCGGAGGGGGTCCTCATCTACTGTCGTCACGAGAATGATGACACCGCTAGCAGGACGGTTATCGTACAGAGTGTCGGTACGAGGCTGGTTCTGAGATCGCTCGATCTGAGCGACTCTCCCGAGCACGTAGAACTTGAGCTCCAACGGTTGGCTGCGAGTATCGCTGCGGCGGTGAAGGGCTGACGAAGCAATCGTCGATCCCTCGGACCAGGGCGGGACAGAGAGTATCTGCAGAGTGTCGTTCAGTAACCACAGAGGCGCTTGCCGAATTGTGCCTAGATGCACTCGCGCCGGTGATCGCGCCATCGGCAGAGAACCTCGACTTCGTGCTAGCGGACACGCCGACGCCGTTCTCGGGTTACGTGCCGGGCAAGACCGTGCTGCTGCACTGCGTGGCCGGACACCAGCGGACGAGCAGCGTCGCCATCGAGTACGACGTGACGCTGGGACATCCGCTCGCGCAGGTGAGTGGCTCTGTTGGCAGGTCCCCGATAGCCGGTCCAGGCAGTTCTAGAGCCAGTTTCTTCTAGCTGTCGGTCAGTCGATCTCGCAGCCCACAGGGTGGTGCTGGTGGGTGCATCGGGCAGCGTACTCGGCCGGGGTCTGGTAGCCCAGCGCCGAGTGGCGGTGCCGGTGGTTGTGGTCGTCTTTGAAATCGTCGATCACCACGCGAGCTTCGAGCAGGGTTGGCCAGCAGTTGCGGTTCAGGCACTCGTCGCGAAGCCGGTTGTTGAACGATTCGATGAACCCGTTGTTTCACGGCGTGCCGGGCGGAATATAGGAGATGCCTACCGACCCTGCACAGAACGCCTGGAGCGCCTCTGAGATGAACTCAGGGCCGTTGTCCATGCGTAGCACCATGGGTGGGCCACCCCAGATCGCGAAGGTCTTCTCCAATTCCTCGACCAACCGGTCGGCGGTGATCGAGCGATCCACGATGTTGAGCAACGACATCCGGGTGTGTTCATCGACCATTGATGCGATCTTGACCTTCTTGCCATCCACGGTCGAGTCAAACTGAAAGTCCAATGCCCACACCACCTTCGGCGCATCCGCCGCCACGATCGGCACTGACGATTGCCCGGCTCGTTTGCGCCGCGGCGCCCGGCGCACCTGCAGGCCCTCCTCCGTCCACAGCCGATGCACCTTCTTCTTGTTCACCTCGATACCGTCGTCGAACCGCAGGTGCGCCCACGCCCGCCGGAACCCGTGTCGCGGGTGCTTGCGGGCGTAGGTGCGTAGCTGTGCACGCATACCAGCGTCCGGGTCGGCCGGTGTCTGAGCCAACGGCAGACGCCGGTAGGTAGACCAGCGTGGGAGTTGGCAGGCGCACCGCGACCGCAGAGTTCTCGGATCGACAGTGTCTTGATCGGGGTAAGTGAATACGACTTCACACCGAGCGTAACTGTCGAACCCTCCAAAGCGCTCTGCGACTACTCACGACCTCGACCATGAGCCGTGGTCCGAAATCTTTTGGGTGTGGTGGCGCCCCTCGCTGGCGCGCTATCGAAGTCGTGTTGCTTTTGCCCCTGCGTTCTAACCGCCGTTGCGATGTGGTTCACTGCCTCTTGAGTAGCCCTCTTCACGTTGTGTCGACAGGCGTCAGCTACCGCAAGTGCTTGCAGCGCAACTAGGTCCTAGAGAGAATGCCATGACCGCACTGGAGTCCCCCTTCGTCGATATAGCCCGTAGTGACTGGATCGCCTTTAACAGGTCGGCGTTCGCGATCTGGGATGCGTATCCTGTCACTCCAGGCCATGCTCTGGTAGTTTCGCGCCGGGAGATTGAGGACTGGTGGGTCGCTACAGCTGAAGAGAAGGCCGACCTTCTCGAACTGGTCGATCAAGTTCGGGACGTGATTCTGACGCAGCACGGGCCCGTCGACGGTTTCAACGTCGGTTTCAACGCTGGACGTGCGGCCGGCCAGACGATCGATCACCTGCACATTCATGTCATTCCGCGTCGAGTAGGCGACGTTCCTAACCCGCGCGGGGGCGTTCGGCATGTGATCCCAGAAAAGGGTGGCTACCTGGCGCCGAACGAGTCAGTGAGCGGCGGCCTGTCCCCCACCTCGCCAGTCCTCATCGATGGCCGCGCCAAGTTTCTTCTGCCAGAGTTGGTGGCCCACCTGCGCAACTCTTCCTTGGACCACATCGACATCGTCGTCAGCTTCGTCAAGATGTCCGGGCTCGGTCTACTCGCTGGTGCACTCAGTGATGCGTTGGATCGGAGCGCCGTTGTACGAATTTTGACTACCGACTATCTAGGTCTCACCGAGCCCCTCGCCTTGGCAACGTTGCACGACCTGACAGATGACCACCCGAACCACCTGTCGGTCAGAATCTTTCACGACGCTGAAACGAGCTTCCACCCGAAGGCGTATCTCTTCTACTCGTCCGCCGCGGGGGCCGGCGAGGCAGCATTCGTCGGCAGCAGCAATCTCAGTAAGTCTGGCCTGAGCGGCGGGATCGAGTGGAGCCTGCACGTTGGCTCCATCGACGATCTCAAGCGCGGCTTTGAGGACCTGTGGTCAGACGACCGCAGTGTCCCACTGACGAAGCAGTTGATCGCTGACTACCAACCTGCGCCGCAGCACGTTCCTGCCGTTATCGAGGTCGTCGATCCTCCCGAGCCTGCGCCATCACCCCGGCCTATCCAGCTGGAAGCCCTAGAGGCACTCGCAGGTACCCGCGACGACGGTTTTCGAGCCGGAATGGTCACCCTCGCCACTGGCCTAGGAAAGACCTGGCTTGCAGCATTCGATGTTGCCCGCTTCGGCGCGTCCAGGGTGCTTTTCGTCGCGCATCGCGAGGAGATTCTCACCCAGAGCCGCGACGTCTTCAGGCGGATCATGCCTACGGCCAGCATGGGGCTATATTTCAGCGGACACAACGACTACCAGGCTGACGTCGTCTTTGCCTCCGTTCAGACTCTGTCGCGCAATCTCCAACTCCTCGATCCCGGGGCATTCGACTACATCGTGGTCGACGAGTTCCATCACGCGGCTGCCGCTACGTATCGTGCGGTCCTCGACCATTTCACCCCGAAGTTTCTGCTAGGTCTCACCGCCACTCCCGACCGGATGGACGGTGCCGACCTCCTGGCACTATGCGCTGATAACCACGTGTACGACTGCGATCTCGTCGACGGAATCCGAAGGTCTGAGCTCGTCCCCTTCCACTACTGGGGTGTACCCGACCCCGTTGATTTCGAGCCAATTCCGTGGCGTAATGGCAGATTCGATCCGGTTGCTCTAGAAGCAGCGTTCGCCACCCAGGATCGCGCTCAGGCAGCGTTCGAGGAGTGGCAATCACGACGGGGCGCACGAACGCTAGCGTTCTGCGCATCGAAGCATCACGCTGACTTCATGGCTGAGTTCTTTGCCAACCGTGGTGTCCGCTGCGCATCGGTACACAGTGGTCCCTCTAGTGCGCCGCGCAACGAAACCACCGAGGCTCTGCGCGACGGAGAACTCGAAGTCGTGTTCGCAGTTGACCTTTTTAACGAGGGTCTAGATATTCCTACCATTGACACCGTCCTGATGCTTCGTCCGACGGAGTCTTCCATCATCTTCCTCCAACAGCTCGGACGTGGACTCCGAGTGTCGGATGACAAGGATGCGTTGACCGTCATCGACTTCATCGGTAACCATCGCTCGTTCCTGCTGAAGCCGAGAACCATCCTCGCTCTTGCGAAACGCATCGCGCCGACGACGCTCCAGGTCCTGCAGGCAATGGAGGACGGCGAGTTTGACCTTCCCCCAGGTTGCTCAGTCGACTACGAGCTCGTCGTGGTTGACATGCTCAAGTCATTGACTCGCACGACAGCAACCGACGCGGTCGAGGAGTACTGCCGTTCATATCAGGAGGATGAAGGACTTCGACCGACTGCGGCACAGACATTCCGCGCTGGTCACGATCCAGCGGCCGTCTCCTCGAAGCACGGCAGTTGGTTCGGCTTCTTGAACACGTTGGGTCTCCTCGGACCCCGAGAGGAAGCCGTTTTTTCCGCACACGCTGATCTCCTTCGGGCGATCCAGGTCGAGGACATCACGAAGTGCTACAAGCTGATCGCCATGCGGGCATTACTGCACGACGGACGCTTCTGCACCGGCGACTCGGTGGCTAACAACGCAGCGACGTCACGGCAGTTACTCCTAGCGGATCCGCGTCTGGCGCGGGAAGTGCCACAATCTCAGTTCCCCGACCTACAGCACGCACCTGAGCGCAAGTGGGCGTCGTACTGGCTTAGCTGGCCGATCTCTCGGTTGACCGGCGCGGACAGTTCGCTGTCGCGGTCGAATCATCTGTTCCGCCTCGACAGTGATCGCATCATCCCGAGCTTCACCGTCTTACAAGACCACCGGGCTGTGTTCGAGAGTATGGCCGCCGAACTTACTGAGTACAGACTCGCCAAGTACCTACTGAAGCAGGACGCTGGCACCAAACGTCGATGGCCCTGTCGGATAGCGTTCGTCGACGGCCTCCCGACAGTTTTGCTTGACCGGCGGCAGTACACAGACCTTCCCACCGGGAATGTGAAGCTGGTGGTTGACGGCTCTACCTACGGAGCAGTCTTTGGCTCTGTCGCAGTCGAGGCCATTCGCGCAGGCGGCAACGAGAACGTTGCACCGCTGCTGCTGAAACGCTGGTTCGGGCCGATCGCTGGACATCCTGGCTACGCACACTCCGTCGAACTCGTTCAAGAGGATGGCGAGCTCGCACTTCGGCCTGAACGTACTGACGACGGCGGCCGAGTAGAGCTACCCCTGTTCGGTGACTTCAGCTCGGCTCTCGGTGCGTCGTCCAGTTCTGGAGTGCGAGGCGCGGTCGGCTCTCGGATTGCTGTACGAGAACGCACGGATATCGAATTGTCATTGGGCAATCAGTTCGTCTGCTTTGCCGATGCCGGCGCGTTAGATCCCAGCGGTGGCATCCTCGCCGGCGAGCCACTCTTGTTCGAGTGGACGTCGACGACGTCGCCGGCTGAACTCATCGGCGAGACAATTCTGGCCGAGGTGGAACGTGGCGCTCGGTCTGAGCGGCAACTTTCGACGGTGACTCAGGTCGACAACAGTATCGTGCTGGAGTTGGCGGACGGGACGCGGCAGACCACCACGAGAGCCGAACTACTGAAGGCGGCGCGTCTGGTGACGGAACTCTCCGAACGGGACATCAATCCCCTCGCGGACCGAATCGGTGACCAACTAAAAAGCTTCGATGTACCCGAACTGTACGGAGAAACATACAACCCCGGCAACTGGCGGTCTGGGCATGTGTCGCTAGCTCGATACGCAGTGCTGTTCGTGACCCTCGAGAAGCGTGCGGACAGTATTCAGTACGTCGAGCATTTTGAAGGACCTGACCTGTTCGTGTGGAGTTCCCAGAACTCGACCAAGCCCGAGGGTAAGAAGGGCCGCGAGATTCTCGAGGCTCCAGCACCCGGGAAGTCGATCGAGTTGTGGATGCGGCGCAAGCCGAGCGATCCGTTCACGTACCTGGGTCGTGTCGTACCTCTGGCACACGAGGGTTCGCAGCCGATGACTGTCACATACCGACTGCTCACACCGCTGTCCGGAGAGCTGCGCCGGCGGTTGAACTTCGATCAGCACAATCGTCCAAGCGACTAAGCAATCTACCGCCCAGACCTCACATGATGGTCCCTGTCGGCGACGGACCATCACATGGTCGACGCGATTCGGAAGATCCGTTTGCCCTCGGCGAACCCTATAGTGTCGGAACTACTGGCTACGACTTCGCTTCTTTGGGCGTCGTCCTCAGGCTCGAGACCGGCTGACCGGTTTGCTTCACTTTCCACAGTGACCATCCGTCCACATGGGACTGCTCGCCATCACCGTAGAACCGGAGCTGCGCTAAGGCAGCCTCATCTGGACCCTCAAACATGCGACGCCCGACAATCGCGTAATCGAGAACCACGCTTCAGTCGTTCGTGTCGAGTACTGCCCCGGGGACAAATCCGACTTCGCACTCCATGTAAATAGGAATGGTGTTGTGTGTCACCAGGTTTCGAGGTCGCTTTGATGTCATGGTGGGAAGGAGAATCTTCCGAGTGCCAAACGGCCGCTGTGAACCCTGTTCAGTTTCACCCTGCGCCTTGCTCTCACCTGCACGACGGTTCACATCCTCTACGCGTGGTCCGCGTTTCCCCTGACCGAGTTCAGGCGTCCTGACCGACACCCCATCTCGATCCTCTGTACGCACTGCCGGGATCGTAACCGGTGCATCGTCCGACTTTCTAGGTTGGACCTCTGGTAGCTGGATTTTCCTAAGTGCGCTGTCACCCAGCTGGACAACCTCGTCATAGTCTCGCTTCATATGGACCGCAATGCTGCTGTTGTCGAGGGGGTCCTCGCCATCTAGACCGAACCGTCGGATCAAAATCTCAGCTTCCTCCGGGTCCAACTCGACGAGCGCGCGGAGGATCTCGTCGACGCCCTTGCACTGCTTGAAACGCACCGCACTCGCAACGACGCTCCGAATATGCGCACTAGCTTGCTGGGTCATCGCCGCACTTTCCGCCACCGTGGTAGTAGCTGTCGCAGCCAACTCGTGCTCATACCTACTCAGCGCCTCACCGTGCTTGTCTAGTTCCGGTAACCATTCCCTCATCAGTGCGGGAACACTGTGGACCTCAATTGTTTCGAGGTGTTGAGCGATCTCGGTGAGCTGCTCGAGGAACGTCCCATGCGCACCGTTCTTCGAGTCTTCAGAGCTTCCCTCGGCGTAGAAGATGAGGAACATCGCGGCACGCCCGTCGGCCTTCGGCCGAAGCACTCGGCCCATGCGTTGAATCATCTGCCGACGAGTTCGGCTCGCAGCAAGGACGATCCCGACATCCGCCTCTGGGACATCGATTCCCTCGTCGAGAACACGGGGAGCAGCCAGCGCTGTGAGACTGCCGTTCTTGAATGATTTGAGGAGCGCGATCCGCTCTTTCCGCGTCAGATCGCTGGTGTATGGGGCCGCTGCCACTCCTTCTTGCAGGAGAGTCTCAGCAGCGGACGCGGCGGCCGACTTCGTCTCGGCGAACGCGAGCGTTCGACTTGATCGTTCGAGCCCAGGCGCAATCTCGGCGAGTGCTTGCTCTTTGCCCGAGAGTGAGGCAAGCAGGTCGCGACGTTCTGAGAATGCTTTGAGGTAACGCCGAGCGGGCCGGACTGACGGATCGCCGCCGAAGTCGTCCTTTGCAAGTAATTGGACGTCTTTGAGGAAGGTTCCGAACGGCTCTGCCCGGCAACCGTGTCGAGAGATGAGATTGGCTCGCTCCGCCCGAGCTACCTCATCGAGGTGGTCATAGCGCGCTCGTTCGCGGGGCGCGAACGGTACTGGCACGAGTGCCACGTTCACTGGCGCGAGGATCCCGTCTTCGTACCCACGTTGATAAGTACAGCCCGATATAACGTTCTCGAAGAACGGCATCAAGACTTGTTCGATGCCGTTGTCCGATCGTTCAAGGGTCGCAGTCAGCCCCAAGCGATGGTCGAATGAGTGGGTCAGGACCTTCGCGAAGGACTCCGCGGCGTATCTGTGCACTTCGTCGGCGACTACGAGCGAACCATCCGGCGGGCGTTCTACGGCGGGCATGACCGCTGATTGGACAGTCGACACAATCACATCAAAGTGACGAAATGAATCCTGGTAGGCGTCGCCGCGTCGCCCCACTCGCAGCGAGTCATCCGCGGCGACGAGCCGTTCGTGCCACTGGCGGAGTAGGTCTCGCGACGGTACGACGACGAGTACTCGGCGACCAACAGCTACCGCTTCCAGCGTGGCTGCGATTCCGACTTCAGTCTTCCCTGACCCGGTGACCGCCTCTATGACGCCTCGTCGTCCTCGTTTGCGCCACTCGTCGAGCGCCTCTTCCTGCCAGGCGCGTAGCTGTTTCAAGCTTTCGCCATCCGCGAGCGAACCCACAGCATCGTGCCGGCCTTCGTCATCTCAACCAGGTGACCGCTTTCCACTAATGCGTTCAGCACGTCCCGTGAATCGCCCCGGGTTTGCTGGAGGCTCGGTTAGTTGGTTCCAGCGTTTGCGGGGACCGGGTTCTCACGGTAGCTGGTGACGGTGTGGGTCGACCAGTAGGCGCTCTCGTACTCGACGGGTGGGACGTGTCCGATCTCGCCGTGCAGGCGGCGGTGGTTGAACCATTCGACGTACTCAGCGACGGCGATCTCGACCTCGCCCACACCTGCCCAGCCGCCTCGCGGGCGCATCACGGGGTTACGGATGCATTCGGCTTTGAACAGCGAGTTGAACGCCTCAGCCATCGCGTTGTCGTATGAATCCCCTTTGGAGCCAACAGATGTCACCGCTTCGGCTTCGGCCAGTCGTTCGGTGTAGCGGATGGCTCGGTATTGCACTCCGCGGTCGGAGTGGTGGATCAGCCCGGCCACGTCGTGGCCGGCACGCGACCGTGCCCACAATCCCATGTTCAGGGCGTCGAGGGCGAGGTCGGTGTGCATGGTGGTCGAGACCTGCCAGCCGACGACCATCCGCGAGAACACGTCCAGGACGAACGCCGCGTACACCCAGCCCGAGTGGGTGCGGATGTAGGTCAGGTCCGCCACCCACAACGCGTTCGGTGCCGCCGCGGTGAACTGACGGTTGACCCGGTCAGCCGGCCGGGGTGTTTCAGCTCCCTCGCTGCGCGTGGTCTTGCGTGTCTTGAGTCTCGCTATCCCTTGCAGCCCATCGGCTTTCATCAATCGCTCGACGGTGCAGCGGGCAACACTATGGCCCTGTCTGCGCAATTGGGCATGCACCTTGCGGGCACCGTAGACGCCGAGGTTGTCGGCATGCACCGCGCGGACCTGGGTAAGGAGCTCCCGGTCACGCACCACACGAGGCGCCTCGGTCTTCTGGGGGCTCAGGTGGGCTCGTACCGTGGACGGAGCGATCTGGGCGGACGTATCGCGCAATTCCGCACAGATCGGATCGACTCCGTGTTCATCGCGGTGAGCCGCGACGAACTCCACGATCAGCGCTGTGGGCGGTCGATCTCCGCCGCAAAGAAAGCCGAAGCCTGCTTCAAGATCGTGTTCGCTCGCCGCAGTTCACGGTTCTCCCGCTCCAACGCCGCGATGCGGTCAGCGTCCTCACTCGTGGTGCCCGGGCGGACCCCGCCGTCGATCTCGGCCTGACGAACCCAATTGCGCAACGCCTCGGGATGGACTCCGAGCTGATCGGCGATCCGCTTGATCGCACCTCTCGACGAATCGGGATCTTGTCGCGCTTCACATGCCATCCGGGTGGCCCGGTCCTTGAGTTCCTCACTGTACTTGCGTGGTGCTGCCATGCTCTCCATCCTTCACAGGTTCGAGAGCCTCCGACAGACCCGGGGCGGTTCACCGTGTCTCGCTCTCATCGAGTCTTGCGATATGACAGGCACGGTCGATCGTCAACGGAACGCTGGACCATGCTGCAGCGACAAGGACCTTCTGAAGAGTCACGTTTGCGGTCGAAGACCCGGCGTTCGAGCTGTCGGATTCGGCTGCTGATCGACGGAAGAGATCGTCCCGGGCGTTCAGGCCTGGCGTGTAGCCACCGTCCTTCTGCCCATCGTCGACCGCGGACTGAGGTTTTCGTTCGATGATCAAAGGGACGGAGTTCTGTACCGCCGACGACGTCTTTTCCTTTTCCGCTGTCGTCACGGGGGCGGACTTGGGGATGTCTTGGTTGTCCGACTCGTCTTCGCAGTCCTCGATCGGAACGATCGTCGGTGGGACATCGGTGTGATCGTCTGGCCGCCGTTCGTCTCCTCGGACGACCGTCGAAACTGTCGAGTTTTCGGTCCCGTGGCTACCACCCGGCTTGATTCCCAAGCTGTCGAGTTCGGTCCAGAGCGTCGACATAGCTTGTACGCGGTCCGCGTAGAACTCGGACTCGCGTACCCGCCAGAAGGTCCATCCGCATCGTCGGAGTTCGATCTCCCGCTCGAGGTCCTCCCGCAGCTGTTCGGGCGTGGTATGGAACGCGTCGCCGTCACATTCCACTGCTAGCCGTGACGCACTTCCAGTGCCGACCAGGTGCTGTCCACCGACGAACTGATCCGGGTGCTGACGGTGGCGGTGCGCGACCTGGGGATCGAGCGCATCCGGTTCACCGGCGGCGAACCACTGTTGCGCCGCGACCTCGAGGACGTCATCGCCGCCGTCGCGGGCCTCCCGCAGTCACCCGAGATCGCGATGACGACGAACGGACTCGGTCTGCCCCGGCGGGTCGACGGACTGGTCGAGGCCGGCCTCGACCGCATCAACGTCTCGCTGGACACCATCGACCCGGTCCGCTTCGCCGAGATCACGCGCCGGGACCGTCTGACGGATGTGCTCGACGGCCTGGCGGCGGCGCGCCGCGCCGGGCTCGACCCGGTCAAGGTCAACGCCGTGGTGCCCGACCGTGGCGATTTACCCGGAGTCCCCGACCTGCTCGCCTACTGTCTCGAGCACGGCTACGAGTTGCGCATCATCGAGCAGATGCCACTCGACGCCGACCATGCGTGGCAGCGAGCGCAGATGGTGACCGCACAGGAGATCCTCGCGACCCTGCGGAAGCGATTCACCCTGCTGCCCGACCCCACGCCGCGTGGGAGCGCTCCGGCCGCCACGTGGCTCGTCGACGGCCACCGCGGCACGCACGGCCCGGCACGCGTCGGGGTGATCGCGTCGGTCACCCGGCCGTTCTGCGGGGACTGCGACCGCACCCGGCTCACCGCGGACGGATCACTGCGCAACTGCCTGTTCGCGACGTCGGAAACCGACGTGCGGCACGCGCTGCGCACCCTCCCCGACGACGAGATCGACGCCGCCCTCTCGCGCCTGTGGCGCGCGAACATGTGGGCCAAGGCGGCCGGCCACGAGGTGAACGCGGCGGGCTTCACCCAACCGGATCGGCCGATGTCGGCGATCGGCGGCTAGGCTCGCGTCCGATGCAGCTCACAGTTCGTTTCTTCGCGGCCGCGCGCGCCGCGGCCGGTGCCGAGGAGAAGGTGATCGACGTCGACCCGTCGACCCCGCTCGGCGCCCTCGAGGGCATCCTCGCCGCCGGAAACCCCTCCCTCGCCACGGTTCTCGAACGCTGCTCGTATCTGCGCGACGAGATCGCGTTCTCCGATCGGACGCGTGCGCTCGGCACGTGCACGACACTCGACGTCCTCCCCCCGTTTGCCGGTGGCTGACGCCACACCCGGGTTGTGACCTTAGTCACATCACGACAAGGTCGATACGGCGGTTGTTCACCGGAATCTGCGGGTTGACGTGGTAACCGCGGGCAACGATCTCGTTGAAGACTCGCTGCTCGAAAAGACTGTCGAAACGAGGGTCTCGCACATCGTTGGATACGTTCTCGGGTACCGGTTCCGACGTAGCGACCGGCCTCGAAGTCATGTGCTCGAGCAGCGACTTGCGGAGATCTCCGGTTCGCAACCGGTCCAGTGTCACCGAGTGGAACAACCACATCTGGTCCTTGGCACGAGAGGCGCCCACATTAAAGCGTTGCTCAAACTCTGTCCGAGTGAGAGGTGCGAAGTTGTAGTCCGGCGCCACCACCAAGGACAGGAGAATCACGTCACGCTCGTCGCCTTGGAAGTCGGGCGGAGTTCCAACCCGGAAGCGACGCTCCTCCCATTCATCTTCCGAGATCTTGCCCCGCAACGCGTTCTGGATCGCGGCCACTTGGCCATGGCCCTGCAGGACAACGACGTCTAGTGTCTTGCCGTCGTATCGCCCGTCATCGAGACATACTCGCACTTGGTCGGCGATGGCCATCGCCTCCGCCTTGTTCGCTAGGGTGGTGCTGCCTTTTCCAGTGACGGTTGCGCCAGCAACATACGTGCTCTGAAGGGGCGGTAGGCGATCGGAGCCGAATTGCCGAACCGGCACCAGCGGAGCGTCCCGATAGAACTGGTTGCTTGACCAGCTGATGATCTCCGGCATTGACCGGAAGTGCTCCCGGAGACGGACGACCTGGCCAAAGCGTGACCGCAAGAGCGAGAAGAGACTCGACCGTGGCGTGAACGTATTTCGGACGTGGTCGGGAAGGTCGCCAAGGTAGTTGTCCAGGCGCGTGAACACATCGTCGAGGCCACCGAAAGCAACTTCGCTTGGCGTGCACTGCTTGTCGTCGCCAACGACGATCACTCGCGGTGCGAGCCATAGAAGGTAGAGATTCGTGATGTCGACCTGGCTGGCTTCGTCCACGATGACGACGTCGAAGGCGCCTGGCTGGGGCGGGATCGACGCGAGTACCTGTTGCGTAGGCATGACCCACGCCGGCACAGCACTTTGCGCCTCCTGCATCGCCATGCGGGCTGCCTGCCGGAACCTCTCAGCGTGCTTGCCGGTTCCCTTTCCGATGCTGCGAATGTGATCGCGGTAGGCCTGAAGCGCCGTAACCTCGGTGGCGCTCATGCGCTCGAGAGCGCTCTTCCACGCCCGTTCTGCCGCCAATCGCGCTGTGAAAGAGCTGATATCAGATGTTGCGGCGTCGAGTTCAGTGCTGAGCTGCGCCTCCCGCCCGGGAGTCCGCTGTTGCTGAACCCACTCGTACGCACGACGCCAGTGCCACGCTTCAGCAATGGTCTCGAGGCGAACACCCAAGCCAGGGTCAGAGAGGTGACCCTGGAGTTCATCGAGCAACGACGGGGCTGCCGTTCGCACACGCTGCACAAGAGCCTGGCACTCGTGGTGCTCGCGCTGTTGTTGCTGCGCACGCAGATACGCGCTCACCGCTTCACCGAACTGATGAGCGGATGCTGCTCGAACGCTCTCGGTGAGCTCGCGAGCTTCGGGCGCTGGCGCCGGCCCGAATGCGTTGCCAAGCACATCGGTGATGCCAGTCAGTTCTTGACGGGCAGATCGGCGCTGCAACTCGAATGTGATTGCGGACGCCGCTTGAGACAGCGTGTCGGCGTCGTTGACGCTACGGACGGCCAGATGCCGCCGAGTGCTCTGATACAGGGTGTCGGTTAGCGCGCGGCAGCTTGCCACCAATCGTTCGATCGACGCGAGGTGTCGACGCAGGATGACGAGGTTGTTCACCTGCGCCGTACGCGAGGAGTCGTCGGCAAGGTGGACGCCGAGATCCGCAAGGATTCGCCGTGCGGACTCGACGGCGTCAAGTCCTTTGAGGTGCGCGACGGCGACCTCGAGCTACTCCGCTCGACGCACCGGCTCGCCGTCGACAATCAGATTGAGTTCGAGTTCGTCATACGCCTTCTGCTCGGCGGAACGACGGAACCGTCCTTTCCACTCAGCGCCATCCTGCAAGCGGGCCATCCACGCCTCTACGATCTGGAGAACCCTACGTGACACGCCAGGTGCATCGACCGCAGCGCTACCGACGGCTCGGTCGCACCGGGTGGCGTCCTCGACGTGGGTGTCGAGTTCTGGAACCCTCGCCCACAGATGGTCAATCTCAGCTGCGAGCACGCGGTTTGCGAGCTGCTGGTAGTCCGGAGACAGCGCACGGACGATGTCGACCGCTTCCCTGAGCGTGCCGCACTGGAGCAGGACCTGCTCGGCGGTTCCGCTGTCGACACTCTCGATAATGTCGACAAGATCCTGAGTCTGAGCTGGAAGATCCAGCGGCGGGCGGTGGACCGCGTCGAAGAGGTTGGTCATGCGATCGGCACTAGGTAGGAGGCTGTCCAGTGCCGGCAGCATCTGCTCCGCGCGAGTCCCATGCTCGGGCGTCTGCAGCTCGAGGAGCCGGACCAAGTCCCGAAACTCTCCGGGCGCAAGAGGCGGCTCGTCCGCGTACAGAGGACCCGGGAGCCATGCGAATCGCTCACGCTGCTCCTCCAACCGTCGCACGATGGAGGCCAGCGTCCCGCTGTATCCCGGAGCGACTTCGGGATGCTGGTACGTCTCCGATTCCCGCAGCGCTCGGATCGCCTCGAGGATTGTCGATCGACGTGCCAACGCTTGCTCGCGCTTGTCGGTGAGGTCGGCGATCGTCCGTTCGGACGCCTCGGGGATGAACGAGGTCTTACGCTCAGCGATCGTCGCGACGCTTCGGTTGAGCTCCTGCGAACCGCCGCGAGCCAGGTCAGTGATGGACACGCACAGTTCCTGCATGTCCGCCGACAGTTTGTCTCGGAGCACTTGCAGCGCCTGTGACTTCTCACTCGTCACCAGCACTCGTTGTCCCCGCGCAAGGAGCGCGGACATCAGATTCGCGATTGTGTGCGTCTTACCCGTACCGGGTGGGCCTTCCACGACGACGCCACTGTCGCCGCCGAGTCGCTCAATGATCTTCGACTGTTCGGCGTTGGCGGGCAGCGGGAACAGAGGGTCCTCGGCAAGCTCGCTCGGCGCGGTAGCCCCGGTGGACTCAAGCCACGCGACGCGCTCATCAGCCTCAATCGCGGTCACGAGCTGCGCTAGTCCGAGCGGCGTCTTCGCAGACACCTCTTCGGCCTGGCTGATCATCTGGTTGTAGTACTCGACCAGCGCAAACGCGCCACGCTTCCGCAAGACCAGAGCGGGTGCGAGGGCGAGCGAGACCTCACCGGTGGTCGTGGAAGGTTCGAGCTCGTCGGTGACCGGGATTTCCAGACCGAGCGCACGAGCCGCCCAGGTCTTGAGAAACACCTGGATCGACTCGTCAAGGGGTGAGCTCGACTCCCTGAGCTGCGTAAGGAGTGTCCGGCTCCCCGATTGGTCAAAGATCTCGAGCCCCGTGAGGAGCTCGCTGTCTTCCAGTCGACAGGAGGAAAGCTCGACAAACCTCACCAAAAGGTCACCACTGGTTTCGTCCCGCTCGATCGTCGCTGCCTGCGTGACGAGATGGGTATTCACACGCGACCCGTCAGCCTGTTTTGACGGCAGGGACAGGAGTCCGGATGCGACGACAAGCTCCACCGACTCGGGCCTCGCCGCGAGCTCATGCATCATGTCGGTCAGAGCTTGGTAAAGCTCATGATGAGGTCGACGCTGCCGATCCGTCTGGGCCCACATTGACCATTCCTGGTGCCAGCGCTGGTACGCGGCGCGAGCTTCAGCAACCTCGGATTCAGGCGTCAAACTATTAGGACCGGGCTCTCGGAATTGAGGACCGGCGGTAGCGCTGCGGTCGACAGCCCCTGGATCGTCAACCCAGGTCAGTAGCGTTAGAGGCAGCTCGGGAGGCTCTTCGAGATGCACTCGCGGCGCACGAACAACCACATCGCCGGCCGTTGCTGCACGTTCGACCTGGTAGGGCGTGCTTCCAGGGAAAAGCCAGTGGTGTTCCTCGTGGTCCTCAACCCTCAGCACGGGTCGTGTCCGGGCCTTCACCATCTCCCGGAGGAACTGCATCAATCTGCCAACGCGATCCTTGAGGTCGACGTCGTTCTCTCGACTGGCCACTAAAACCCACTAACTCAGGCCGCGGCGTCGCGGCTCGCCATAATCGAGAGTCACAATAGCTGGCGGCCGTGACAGTTAGCGCGGGTAACTGTCGTCCGACAGGGTGCCTATCCTGGCTTCTCAGGGTGGACGCCCTTGAATTCGATCGTTCAGGGGACATTGGAGTGGCCCGTTTGTCCTGTGGCTACCGACCCGACGTCGCATTTGGGCTCTTGAAGAGGTCTCGCGACTAGCTGTTCTACCTCTCGTCGATGAGGTATGCACTCTTTGTGGAGTTCCAAGCAGCAGTAGCAACCTATGTCGGACAACGCCCCGCCGATCTGCGGGAACGACAAAATACCCAGCATGAAGCCTTCCTGGACCGCTTTCCCATCTCGCGATGGCTGGATGGTGACATCGAGCTCGATGACTACGCGCTGAACACCCCGGACTTCCGCAACAGCTACTCCTACTTCCTGGAATGGGGCACACCGAACCTAGGCTCCATCAGTGGAGGTAGCTCGCACAAGCACGTCATCTTCAAGCGAAACAGCGGTGGGTGGGCTTATCCGAGCGGGTACAGCGACGTCAGTGAGGCGTGGGCTGCACTCAAAGCAGGCTTTCGCACCATGCTTGACCTCGCACAGAACAACGACTGGGCGTCGACCTCCGAGATCGACATCTTGCGCGGTGCCCGAACCGTGCGCCTGAAGTCGTTGTTTCTCTACTTCCCGTCGCAAGTGCTACCCATTTACAGCCATACACACCTCGTGCACTTTGCTCAGTCCCTCGGCCTCGCACCGACTGGTGACACCATCGACGTGAATCGTCGTCTCTTGCAGCATCTTCGGAGTCTCAACGAGTTGTCAGAGGTCGATCCACTAGATTTCATCGGTCTGCTGTACGGATGGAATCCGCCTCCGGGTTACAAGACGCCGAAGTACTGGAAGATTGCCCCCGGTCCCGGGGCGAAGTTCTGGCCCGAGTGCGAGGAGGGCGGCTACATCTGTGTCGGCTGGGACGAGATCGGCGACCTGACAACCTTCGACAGCGAAGACGACTTCAAGGAGCGCTTCGCATCGCTATACGCCGCGAAGTACAACGGTTCAAAGTCTGCTCTCACTCAGAAGGCCAGGGAGCTATGGAACCTCACCCAGATCGCGGACGGCGACAAAGTCATCGCCAATCGTGGTACGTCCGAAGTGCTCGCGATCGGAACCGTGAAAGATCCTGGCTACCAATGGCGTCCTGACCGCAACGAGTATCACCACACGATCAATGTCGAGTGGGATCTCGACGAGGCTCGCAAGCTCGCAGAACCGGTCAAGAAGTGGGCTCTCACGACGATCGCGAAGATTCCTTCGACGCAGCTGGATAAGCTCCTCAATTCTCAACAGCCGGCCATTGCCCCGCATGACAAAGACGGTATAAGTACCGACGACGAGCTTCGCTTTACAGACTGGAATCGCGTCCTCGAACGTAAGGGCCAAGTTATCTTCTACGGTCCTCCAGGAACCGGAAAGACGCATGCCGCCAAGGGATTTGCCAAATGGATACTCAAAGACCAAGCCCCTACCGAGGACTACCTCACAGAGGTCACCTTCCACGCGTCGTATGCATATGAGGACTTCGTCGAGGGATTCCGGCCTAAGCAGGGCGCGAAAGACCTGACACTTGAGCTTCGCGATGGCATCTTGAAGCGGATCGCCACCCGAGCGACGAAGGACCAAGGCAACCGCTACGTCGTAATCATCGACGAGATCAATCGTGCTGACGTGCCACGCGTTTTTGGCGAGCTCATGACCGTCGTTGAGAAGCCTCGACGAGGCGAACGGGTCCTCTTGCCTACATCAGGCGAATTCCTCTCTATACCGACCAATCTCATCATTCTCGGCACGATGAACACGGCCGATCAGAGCATCAGAGCACTGGACGCCGCGCTACGTCGGCGATTCGGATTCATCGAACTCATGCCTGAAATAGAGCTCCTGGTTGGAACGGTCATCGATGATCTGCCACTCGATCAGTTCGTCGATGAATTGAACCGTCGCATAACAAAGCTCGCTGGGCGCGAACGACAGATCGGGCACTCATTCTTCCTCACCGACGGAGTACCGATCGATGCGACAGCTGCGTTCGCCGATGTTGTGCGCACTGAGATCGTTCCCCTGCTACAAGAAATCGTGTACGACGACTACACGCAGCTCCGTGAGTTCCTCGGAAGCACCGTCGTCGATGCAGCGGAACAGCGGCTTCACGCAGTAGTGGGCGACGACGCTCAGCTCGTGGCGGCGCTAGCAGCAGACTTCGACATCAAAGCTCAGACAACTGCCGAATGATCGAACTCGAACTCCCGGAGTACGGCGCGATAATCGCGCAGCATCCCCCGATACTGATCGACCAGCAGGAGCGAATCACCGCAGACTTGGGCAAGAAGCTGAGCGTTCGGTGGTTGTCCAACGACCGCGTCGAGGTAAAGGCAACTTCTTGGGTAGGAACTGTTCAGCTGACCGACAGCTTGCGAGTGCGAGTCATACCGAAGCTTGCAGGTGGATCTCTCGGTGTCCTGACTATGTTGGCGCTTACGGACGGCGCGCCTCTTCACGAGCTGCCAACGTACTACCGGGGCCTGTCGACCAACGACAGTGAAGATGCAGTTCAGCTGCTGTGCCGGCTGACCGTCCGTCGCACCGAAGACACCGTACGGCGAGGGCTGATCCGGGACTATCGCCCGCACCGCGATGACTTGCCCTATCTGCGGGGGCGGCTCGACGTGTATCGCCAAGTCACTCATCACTATGGGCGACTCGACGCTCTGTCATGCAGTTTCGACGAGTTCGACCACGATGTCATCGAAAACCAAGTATTGCTGGCAGGTGTGCGAGTGGCACGAAGAGTCGCGTCAGACCCGGACATACGCCGTCGAGCGGCAAGTCTCTCAACGTATCTCGCGACCGGCGTCCGCACGCTTCCATCGAACAGAGAAGTCGTGGCCCGACCGATCGTCTATGGGCGGAGAACCGAACATTATCGGGCGGCACATACGTGGTGCCGCGCACTCTTATCCACTCAACAAGTCGACGACAGCGTGGTTGGTGGATCGCTGGCCGTCAACGCGTTCTTGATCAACATGAACACGCTGTTTGAGCGGTTTCTCGAGTGGCTGGTGACCGCTTCCCTCGACGGCACGCACATCAATGTTCAGAAGCAGAAGCATAATCGCTCGCTCATCACCGTCAACGGTGTCCCAAGTCGGTCGATTGCTCCAGATATCGTCCTGCAGCAGCAGGATTGGCAGTGTGCCGTCGACGCGAAGTACAAGCGTTACGACATCAAGGACGTCTCTCCGTCCGACCTATACCAGCTCTTCCTCTACGCACAGTGCTACACCGGGCTCGGCACTGTCCCAACATCTTTCCTCGTGCATCCGACGATATCCGCGCTGACCACGAACAAGGTTGAACTGACTGTGCCTTCGGACAGCGAAGCGCGCAGGGTGCGGGTGCAGGTGATCGGTGTCCCGCTCGTCACCCTCGTCGAGGAACTTCGGACCGGTGTTTCTGACGTCCTGGCACGAACGACAATGCAGTTCCGGTCACTATTTGACGCGACAACGGAGTAGCCATGTCAGGCCGCGACTACTTAAGAGACACAGGGTCTTCGACCCACAGCAGGGAGCTATGCCGAAGGATTGCATCCACTTCTGCGGTGGTCGGGGCACGAGACCCGTAGCAAATCGCCGTGCCTGGAACGTTCGCACGAACATGGACTAACCGCAGGATGCGCTCATGCCGGCGCCTGGTCTACTTCGGGAGCGTGCCGCGAAGTAGACGTGCGGCCGAAGTCCACGAGATGTCGGTCTGGTATGCCAAGCTCACAGACTGCAGCATGCGAAAGGACACCGATGCCTGAGACAGCCCCAATTGGCGAGAAAGCGCTCCTCGATACCGTCTGGGACCTGCTCGACGCCGACACCGACCTTGCGGACGACGCCAAGTATCTCGTCATCGCGGCGCTGGAGAGCGAACAGGCACTCGCAGGACAGCTCGGCGGCGACACAGCCGCCCGCGGTCGGACAGACTCATCGGCCGTGTCGCAGGACCCCGCTGGTGCTTACCTGCGCGAGATCCGAGTCCGCGGGTTCAGAGGCATCGGACCGGAGGCGACCCTCTCGGTGTCCCCCTATCCGGGAATTACAGTCATCAGCGGACGCAACGGATCAGGAAAATCGAGCTTCGCAGAGGCGTTCGAATATGCGCTGACCGGACAAAGCTATCGATGGCGCAACAAAGCCAAGTTGTGGGTCGACTCGTGGCGCAATTTGCACGACGGAAGCCCCTGTGAAGTTCGCGTCCAGTTCACTGTCGAGAATGGACCGCGCACTTCCATCGGCGCAGAATGGGCGGCCGGCGCCGAGCTTGATCAGGCAAAACACTGGTCGCAGCGTCAAGGCGAGAAGCGGCTGGACGGTGTTGGCGCACTCGGGTGGTCCACGGCAATCGAGATCTACCGTCCGATCTTGAGCTACGACGAGATCGGTGGCCTACTCGAGCAGGAACCGTCGAAGCTTTATGACGCCCTCGACAAGCTCCTGGCCCTCGACGAGATCCAGGACGCCGAAACCCGTCTCACCGAGAAGTACAACAACCGGCGCCAGCCGCGTGATGCTTCAAAGAACGCGAAATCGGCGCTGAAGAAGCGGATCATTGATGCCACCGACCCTCGGGCAAAGTCCTTGGCTGGCCTGCTCCGCCCTCGCGAGCCCGACCTTGAGAAGGTATTCGCGCTAGCTTCAGGCACGGACTCCTCTACGTCGACGTTGTCGCAATTGAAAGCGGTTGTCGAGCTCGAACTTCCGGATCAGAAACTCGGGGCCGCGACTGCGGTTCGACTGCGCGACGCACTTGCCAACGCGCGGACACTAGGTGACGACACATTACGCCGCACGGAACATCGGTCTGAGGTCTTGCGTGTTGCCCTCCAATACCGCAATTCCGAGGGTGGCGATGTCAAATGTCCGGTGTGCAACGAGTGCTTGCTGACCGACGACTGGGCGGCGCACACTCAACAGCTCCTTGACGACGAAAACTCGCAGCTTGCGATATACCGAGAGGCACGTGAACAGGCCCTGCAGAATGAACGCGATGCTCGCGAGCTCATTGCTGCCCTTCGGGACGTAGCACAGATTGACGGAGTCCATCTAGCGACGCTCGCGACCTATCGCGAGGCTTTCGCTGCGGTCACCAGGGTCCCGGCGACCGTCGAGGACCTTCCTAACCACCTCGAGACCCGCATTCCGCAACTGGTAGATGCGCTGGCCGCACTTCAGCTCGAGACATCGAAGGTGCTCACCGAGCGCGAGGACACCTGGGCCCCTCTCGCTCAGCAAGCCCTGGAATGGGTAGCGCTGGAACGCACGGCGAGAGAGGCCTCGTTTGAGCTACAGCTACTCGAGCAGGCACGCGACTGGGTGCGCTCCAATGCCCAGGCGCTGCGAAAACAACGACTCGAACCCATTGCCGAAGGGGCGCGGTCCATTTGGGCACGACTGCGCCAGGAGAGCGATGTGGACATCTCTGAGATTGCTCTCGAAGGCGCACGTACTCGCAGAAAGGCCGTGCTGAGAGGGCTTGTAGACGGGCGGGAGACTGGCGTGCTGTCGGTGATGAGTCAGGGCGAGCTTCACGCCCTCGCCCTCGCGCGCTTCCTGCCTCGTGCCACCGCTCCGTCCAGTCCGTTCCGGTTCATCGTCCTCGACGACCCGATCCAGGCCATGGACCCCGCCAAGATCGACGGATTCCTCAACATCCTGCGGGATCTCGCCCAGTCGCGGCAAGTGATCGTCTTCTCCCACGACGACCGACTCGCCACCACGATTCGCCAACGATCGGTCGACGCACACCTCATCGAAGTCACTCGCGAGTCCGGTTCGAAAGTCGTCGTCAAGAGCGCCGACGACCCCGCCCGACGCTACGTCGATGACGCGTTCGCTGTCGTGGCCGACGAGAACATTCCCGAAGACATCAAACGCCGCGCGTGCCCGGGACTCTTCCGGTTCGCATCGAATCCGCAGCGCGGCAGGTGTACTTCACGCGCCGCAATGTGGAAGGCATGCCGCAACAGGAGACCGAGCGAATCTGGTCAGAGCTCACGAGCGCCACCGCGTGCGTTGCACTCGCTCTCCACGACGATCCCAAAGCCGACGTCTCGGGGTGGCGGTCCTGGCGCCCATATCGGGCCACCGCGCTATCCGTTGCCACCAAAGGGGTGCACCAAGGCGCGACCATCACCAAGAACGAAGTCAGCGACCTACGCAAGACTGTCGAGGACATCTTGGAGGGCAAGTGACGCCCGCCGAGTTGTTGGCCTATGCAGATCGGCTACTTCAGGGCATCGGGATCGCCGGAGACACCTCCCGTCTTGCCGCGCTCCTCGCGAGGCAAGCACTCGAGATGATCGTCAACGAACGATGCGTCGCGCTCGGAGCAGACTGCAGCCGTGCGTCGATGCGGTCCCGGCTTGCGGTCGTTAGGGCACTGGACGACCGGAACGTCGCCGACGCGCTCACATCTCTGTGGCACCAGCTGAGCGCATGCTGCCACCAGCACGCTTACGAACTGTCACCGACGACCGCGGAGGTACGCGAGCTGTGTGACCGCGTGTCCCTGGCGGTGCCGTCGCGAGATGAAAAGGGTTCCCGAACATCGGATCCAACGTTGTGCTCGCAGCGCTGAACTACTGTGTTTCGCCACAAGCGCGTGATGGAGGCAGCGCTGTAAGCAGCTGCACCCCTCCGGCAGCCCGACAGATCGGTACCTCAATTTGACCGCCTTCCAGGCGTTCTGAGTCACGCAGGTCCCGGAGACAATGTACTTTCTCGGTATGAGCAGCACTGAACGCTTTCTCACTGCGGGCCAGGTCCTCACACGCGCTGAGTTGGAGGAACAGGTTAGTCCACAACTTGCCGAACTGAACGAGACTCAGGGCAGTAGTTTCTCATTCGAGGACTACCTCACGGAGTCGCTGCTGACGGGAACGATCGAGACCGTCGCCGGAGACTGATTCAGAGGCCCTTTGCTAACCCTCCGGCGCGCGCCGAGCACACCCGTTGACGCTTTACGGACATTCCCTTTCGACCATAACTCGGCGTCTTCGACCCTCGAATGACTAGACCGGTAAGACTGGCACCCCACTCAGCAAGAACACGGAAGCGCAGGCAACCTACCATGAACGCCAGGTACGCGTCGGACGAGAACACTCCGCCGGCCGATCCCGACAACCCCTCCGACCGATGGGACCGGAACAGCTATAGCCGCAGGTTTGCCCACCTTCACCGCACCAAGCTATGCAGCGAGGTCGACGATCAGCGTCGCGAGCTCAAATGCGTCCACAATGACGAGCGCTAGTTTGTACTGGCCCTAGAGGCTAAGTACGTGGCTGGCCTCAGAGTGCGGGGCGGGGCGGGGCGGCGGTGGCGGTTGCCGATTTCGCGCCAGCCACCGCCGGCGGGAATCTTGCCCATCTTTTTGAGTTCGACATGCATGAGATCACCGGGGCTGTTGGTGGTGATGCGACTGATCATGCGCCCAGTAGAGCGGTCCAGCCAACGCAGATGGACCAGGCCGTCGAGGGCCAGAAGCACATTCCCGAAGTGGACGAAGTCAGAATAAGGACACGGGCGATGCGCGCCGGCCCCGGTTGGCGGAAACCCGAGAGTTGACAGTGCGGGTCGGTGTGCGGATCGGGCTGCTGCTCCGGTTAATCACCCCGTGGACCAGTCACGTCCTTCGGCTTTCGTGCTCGACCCCCGTGAGACCGGGGCACTCCTAGGCACACGACCGAGCACGTACACAAGCTAGCCGCCCTCAGCCCGGCTCTCGAAGGGTAGAAAGGCGTCAGTGCCGCTCATTTAGACGTGGCCGATGGGCGAAATCTTCACGGCGACAATGAGGACGATCCCTGCGATGACTAAGCGCGCTACAGCGTCCCCGCGATCCTACCGAAGGGCATTGTGTCGAACAGTAATCCTGCCTACCGCAAATGTCGACAGAATCCGCTGATGCGTTTGTCTCGGCAGATTTCGGTTTCCCGGTTCGCCAAAAGGAGTCCCCGGTCGTGCGGGAGCTTCGTCGAGCAACTGCATCAACCCGGGTCTGGCCAGCATCAGGAGCCCGTGTGTCGCACGGGTGCACGTGACCGCGAGCCTGCCGAACGCGGAGTTGAACTCGTTCAGATCAGTAGCTCCGTTGAGCGGGTGGATAGCGACAGTTATTCCGTTGGTCTGTCCTTGCCACGAGTCGACCGTAGAGGCGACCAACTCAGTTTCCGACAACCCGAACTTTTGCCGCAGCCGATCGACCATGTCTTCGGCGTCGTCGACAGCCTGGTTCCGTGTCGCTAGGACGACCACGAGTGGATCGCCCTCGCTCTTCCCCGGCCGCGCCTTGGTCACGCGCCGAGTTGGAGTGCCAGCCGAATCGTATTCCCTTCGCTCGAGCGAGAACTTGGATGACAGGAGCTCCTCTAGGAGACGCTCGATCACGCCGACCAGCGGGAGGTCAATATCTGCAGCTTCTGCCACCGGCAGGCCATTAACCTCAAGGAGTGTCGGGACGCCAGTACCCACTTGCGTCCAGATCGACAGCGCATCCCCTGTTAAGCCATCTGCATGCAACACCCGATCACCGGGTGCTGCCACACAATTGAGAGTGTCCCATTCCGGGTAAAAGGCCCGCCAGAGGTCGAGTTGTCCGGCGGCTGGCCGCCAAACTGATGGGAGCTCCCTAGCCCACGTTTCTTGGTCATCGACATAGTCAGTTGGCCAGGCCCTATACGGGTTATGGCCTGGGTCTCCACGCCAGGGGTTGTCGCCGACTTCGAGCGGAGGCAACTGTCCGACGTCGCCGACCCCGACCGTGAGGGGTGCAGCTTTGGCCACCTTGTCGAAAAGGTAGTGCGGAAGTTGCCAGGCCTCGTCGACGAAAAGGACATCAAACGCTGACGAACCACAGTGAGCAGGGCCGAATGTCGATATCTGGCGAGTCAATTCGTTGATCGCGCCGAGCTTATGGCTTGTCGAAACAATGACTTCGCAGGATGCAGGGATACTAGTAGTAGACGTCGCCACTTCAACGCATCGGTGGGCCTCGTCGGGGATTTCGTCCCATCGCTTTGCAGAGACAAACAAACAAACTTTCCGCTTTCCCAGCCGATTTCCCAGCGCGATTGCCAAAGGATGAATCTGCTTATTGGTGAACGCGACCACAGCCACTCTCTGGCAACTCGGATGGTCAACTGCGTTACTCACCAGCTCCTGAAGTGCGAACGACTTCCCCGCGCCGGCAGCAGCCTTCAGAAGCACGCGTTTCACATCAAGGCTTCCAGTAAGGCTGTCGCGCAGAACGCCGACCGCCTCTTTCGTGATGGCAGCATTACCTGCTGCAGCTTGAGCATGATGAACGCGGGTACTGCCGCCATCACCGGAACTCGGTATCGAGAACGCAACTGTCACAGACTAGTCCAAATCATCGATTGTAAGAGTGTCAGGAACCGCGCTGACAGAGCTCTGGACCGCATCTCCAGTCGTAGCGCGGCGGGGCGACACCTCAAAGGCATCACCGTCGATGACTGGGGGCCAGGTTTCGGGATTGAGCTCACCGTTTGCGCGGCGCCGCGCCAATTTGTCTGACCATTCCGCCTCATTGATATCGTGGGGCTTGCAACACCATTGATGCACCTGGGGGGATTCGCTATAACTGCTGTTCGTGCATGCGGGCGTGGGCGCCATGTTGGTGTCAGGAGTCGGCCGGGTGATGTTGAGGTGGGTATTCCGCTTGTTGTCGCAAAACCAAGAAAAGTCCGCGACCACAAGCTCGTCATCAATATCGACACTCGGCGAGTTTGCCGGGGTCCACGTAAATCGGCTCGCAGCCGGCGTCTCAGCGATCGGCCCGATCGCGAGGCCACCGATCTTGAAGCTTCCCTTCTGATGGTCAACGGAAACGCCGCGCTGCTCGACACAAGCATGATCCCCGTTGTGTAGGAGAACAATTCGCGCGCCGTCGCCGATTCTGCGCGATGCGATTTCTAGGGTCAGTGGGTGAATCCCCACTACTCGAGCGAAGGCCACCTGCCGGTTCCCGGGATCTCGGGCCAGGTCGCGAGCAAACTGCTTATTCGATAGCGAGAGTAACTGAGCTCGGCAAATCCCATCACTTTCGATTACTGGAACCAAGGAGTTTCTCCAGTGGCGATAGGTTCGGCCGAAGCGTACGAGGTCGGATGCGCGGAGTTCTAGGCGCCGTCGCCACACCGCTTGAGCATCGCCCTCGATCGCGCGATAGGTCTCAAGCAGCGAGGAGTCATCGAATTCGTCCAACACCGTGAACGTGCGGTCGAATACATCCTGTTTGTAGTCAAGTTCCTGCCCTACAAGACGTCGATAACTTTGAAGGTTCTTTCTCGCGCGCTCTCGACTCGATTGCCGCCCGAAACCTGTTTGAGCGGCGTGGATCGTGTCGGATTGACCACTGGTGAGCCGCGCTCCTGGTGTGTGTGCAGACGCCTCAATCTTGTCCTCGACGTCTCGGGAATAAACCGTCCCGTCGATTAACGTCTCTGCCCAAGAGAGCAGATAGTCAAGACGAAGAGATGCAACGGCGGGGCCGCCGGTGACCACATGCCCCGCGAGGACCGATCGTAGATCCACGACGGGCGACCTCAGTGTGACTGCGCGTGAACGGTCTTCCTCGAGTAGAAACGACACAGCAATGCGTTCGTCGTCGGTGAGGGCCGCGGGTATCACTGCGGGCTCGCCGTTGAAGGTGAGCGGCTCACGACCGGCCTCCACGTCTCGGGTCCAACGTAGTCGGCTCAACTCGACCCCGGCGAGGTTGTCTGCGATCGAGACGAGGACGTCAGCGGTCAGTTGGTCGGGCACCACAAGATGTATAGGGCTAGGGGCGTTTGGGTTCTCTTTCTGCTGCGTAGCCATCGCAAGGTCGATCTGACGCCCTATTGTTCGCATTAGGCGTCGTCGCGTCTCCGGCGATTGGGGGTCGTCGAAGACTGTCTTCGACCAGGCAGTCGACGCCTCAGAAGTTTGCCGGGCAATGGAGACGCCGTAGACGCCGAGCGCAGCACTATCTGACTTTGCGATTGCAACGTACACATTGCCAGGGAGGCCAATCGGATCCGTACGGCGCTGACCCGTCACTTCGGCACGACCCGTGATTGTCGCCTTCACATTTGCGTGAACAGAAGCGGGCGCCGTCGTCTGCGCCTCCGAGTTGCCAAGTAGCGGCACTAACAGTGCGTGATGATCCTTCGGGATCCCTAGTTCGACCAACAGATCGGATCGGTTGGATGATGTTCGAAGTTCATGGCGACAGTAGGCAAATAAAGTGCAGGTAGTACAGGTCGACGGATCGAACTTCGCTCTCAAGTGCTCAACGTAATCACTTACGTCCGTCGCCTTCTTGTAGGCCGATCGGCTCGACTCAGCGATACGTTCGGCGACCCGCATTCGGACCTCTTCTCGGTGGTCCTCGAGAAGCTCAACAACCGCCTCCGGCTGGAGGAACGCGTTTCGTGGCACTGCTAGCACCCCGTGGGTGTGGACTGCCATGTCGGTTGGAAGTCGCGACCACTGAGCGGCGGCCTCGGCACCAAGTGCAACTTGAAGGAACCCCTTAAGGAGCCGGCTGTCCTCAATCTTGCTTCGAACCCGTTCGTAATCCTTCGCGTCGCCCATGATCAACCAGGACCGATCGGAACCTGGCTGCGGCGCAACGATTGCGAAGTCAGGTTTGACCTCGGATGCGTCAGCGCCTTCGAAGCCCGGAAACGGCAGCGCCAAGGCATGGATGAGGGTTACCGCATTCTCTCCGCTCGCTCGGATGTGCGCTTCGTCGAGCAACTGCGCGGTCTTCGTGTTGCTGACGTCGGCATTCACCGTAATGACTGCACTGGGACGGGCGAGGCCTAGGCGGCCCACAGCTGTCGTCGCCACTTCACTCGCAAATCGTCGATCACGCACAAGCCTCTCGAAGGTCATCGCGCGCATCCACCGTGCCTCTGGAATCCGGCCTGAATCGTCGGCGAAACCGATCTCTCGAGCGAGAGCACGGCGAGTGCGACCCGTGACCAGTGGATCAGTACCTCGAAACCTTGGGCAGGCAGCGTGCGACGACGCAGCAACTGCACTCGACCCGCCACCCAAAGACGCCTGAGCCATTCGCTCCTTCTAACTACGTTGTGGACTGCCAGCCTGACACTACTTGGCTGGACCGACAGGCGAACGAGTTAACCGTCGTGGTGACGAAACGACATCACTATCGGACTAACGAATGCCGTAGGAAGCAGCGGCGCCCGGCGTAGACCGTGACACGGAGAAGCCGACTGAGACTCACCGCAGCGCGCTACCTACGCACGCCATGCCCAATGCTAAAGCGCGGATCGCGACAAGGCCTCGGACTCGGGATAGACAGCTTGCCCGCCAGCTAACGGAGTGTTGCTACGGCGCGCTTCCTGGCCGGGGTCGACACAGTTCAACTACGTCGCACGTCGAGCACTTGGGCGCAAAGGTCGAGAGCCGCGGCAACTCATTCTTACGAAGCTTCTCACCCGCCGTGCGTATCCGTTCACGTACGTCATCGAGCATGTGGTCGTCCACTTGGTCTCGATGGCTTTTACCACCAGCATCAAGGTTCAGCACTTCCACGACGTCAGCGTTCTCGCCTGTTAGCTCCTCGTACCCGAGCGCGTACACGTGCAACTGATCCCGAGTGACATCCTCGTCCTGGGCTCGCTCGGTCGACTTGAAGTCGACAATCGCCAACTCGTCGGTATCGAGCTTCCGAATCAAGTCGATGCGGCCATCGACCGTGATCCCGGGGGCGATGTGCACTTGAATCTGCTTCTCGGAGTGCACAGTGTTCCCGATCGCGCTTCCGTGCAATTTGAAGTAACGTTTAACCGCCTCGGCCGCAGATCGCTCGAGGTTGCGCCGCAACTCAGGGTAGGCAAACGGAGTATGTAGATGTCTGTCAACCAAATCTGTGGCGTCATCTGCTGTCATGATCTCGCCTTCGGTCGCCTTCTTGTGTACTTCCGACAGCGCATCGTGAAGGCCTTTTCCGTATCCGAGCGCCTCATGTAGCGGTGCGTTGAAGCCGTAGAGGAATCGGAGCTTGAACTCGTAGGGACACTCGAACAGGTACTTCAACTCCGAGAACGACAGAGTTACTTGAGGGATCTCGTGGATGGCTCGAGGCTCGAGGCGCTCACCCGGGATCGGGCTAGTGCTCGTCGACACCCACTGGTTACCGGTGCAGTGGATAAAGAACTCGGACTGTCGCTTGTGGTTGCGGCCAACCCCGGGCGAGAAGGTGACGTTCAGAAACTTCTGTGCCCTGGTCACCGCGACGTAGAACAGGCGCCGCTCGTCGTCCTTCGTCCCCTTGTACCGGTCGGGATCCTTGATCGCCTCTGCCGGGATGACGTGGAACATCGACAGTCCGCCGATTCGCTGGGCCGGAAACCTGTTAGCACGCATGCAGGGTAGGAAGACGGCCGGCCACTGCATGCCCTTCGACTGGTGGACTGTGGCAATGGTGACGGCGTCGGGAGTCGCGTAGCCAACGTCACTGTCCGACTCGGCGTAGTAGTCAGGCGCCTGGTGCTCGAGCCAGCCGGCGAACGTCTTGTATTTCTCGCTCGGCTCGCTCGAGAAGTGGATCTGTTCGAAGTCGGAGATGGCCTGGCTGAACTTCCCCAGTTCGTAGAAGACGAGTTCTCCCCGACCCTTCGGTCCAGGGATTGCCTCTTCTCGGATCTCGAGGGCAGCGAGAAAGTCAAGGTAGAGGCGTTGAATGTTGTAGACCCCCCAACGCTCACCCTTCTTGAAGTCCTTGCCGGCGTCCAGGATCGCCACAGCCGAGGCCCACTTGGCGGGGTTTGGCAGCAAATCGGCCTTTGCCCATAGCTCTCGGAGCAGGCTCGTGTCGATCTCGTTCACCATGTACCGGAAGATGCCGACGCACGCCTTGATCTCGTCCGCGTCAAACAGGCGGTTCAACCCCTTAATCACGTAAGGGATCTGGCGCTTCTTCATCTCCTCAACGATCGGCCCCGCGTCCTTGGCGACCGAGCGCAACAGCACGGCGCAGTCGGAGTACGACAGGCCGCGCGGCTCCGCTCCTGGCTTGTCGGTGAAGGGAACGCCCTGAAGGTGCTCGATCCGATCGCAGATCCAGGCTGCCTCATCCTCAGGGGTGGCAAAGTCGAGGGCCAGGAGGTCGCCTCGCTCCCAGGTCTGGTGACCAGAAGCGACCATCTTCTTTGGAAGACGGTCACCGGTTGGGATCAGCTCGGCTACAGATCGTCCCAGTTCGATGACTCCCTTGGACGAGCGGAAGTTGTCGTTCAGCACGACCTGCTTGACGTCGCGGTGCCGATGGGCGAACTCGATGATGTTCGCAACTTCGCTGCCCCGCCACTGGTAGATCGTCTGATCATCGTCTCCGACGACGCACAGGTTCGCGCCGTACTGGACAAGCCCGCGGATCAGGCGCTCCTGCAAAGGGTTGACATCTTGGTACTCGTCGACGACGAGGTACTTAATGTCATCTCGGATGTGCCGCTGGATGACCTCGGCGTTGTCGTCCTCGTCAGGATCGATCTCCAGGAGTTCGACCGCGAGTGCGATCATCGCAGTGAAGTCGAAGTTGGCCTGCCCGTATATCAGCTTGACATAGGAGTCAAGAGAATCCAGAACCCCGGCTGGGACCAGAGACTCGTCGATCTCGTCCTCTCGAAGCGTCCCGAGGACCTGCAGGTAGAGCCGAGAGTTCTGCCAGCGCTTGAGATGACTCTGCTTCGTCCCGATGGTGGGGCAGGTGGTGAGTCCGGACTGCTTGCTGTACTTGTCGACGAGAAGTCGTGACGTGATCTCGGTCAGCACGGAGTACTTGAACGTGTCGGGCACTAGCCGCTGCAGGAGGTCGAGCGTGTACCCGTGCATGGTGCCGATATACATCTCAGCGAGGCCGGTGACTTCGCCTCGCTCCTCCTGAAGGATCCCCAGAACTCGCTCCTTCAGTTCCGCCGCAGCCTTCTCTGTGAACGTGAAGGCGACGACGTTGCGCGGTTCGACCCCCGGCCGTCCCAAGATCTTCGCGATCCTTTGAGAGATCACCTGGGTCTTGCCTGAACCAGCGCAGGCGATGATCTGCAGCGGCTCGTCGATCGTATTGATCGCGGCCACCTGATCTGCCGTGTATGTGGTCGTCAGACCTTCTGCCACAACTTCCCTCACTTACGCTCATGACCACATCAGCACCGATCGACAAAGGTCCGGCACTACACCTCGAACACCTTCATGACCTCGTCGCCGTAGTCGTTGATGACCTTGACTGCGATCTTTCCCGTGGAGGGCTTGGCGAAGGGCCGCGAGACTGTCTTGTACAAGGACTCCCAGGCGTCAGCGTCGATGTCTGCCTTCAGAGCCGTCTTGAGTCGCTTGTATGGATCATTGCCGCCCGTGAAGTAGCAGTGCCGGACAAAGAACGATTCCTCGTTGTAGTCGGTGTCGATCATCCAGAGCGCGATCTGGCCGGTGTCGCTGCTCCGGACCTCCCCCGTCGTGGGGTCGTAGACATCGACCCCTTTGAGGTCGACGATGTAGCCCTCGTCCGTGGAACGCAGGTCAATGTCGGGCTCGCCAAAGACGGTGAAGAGGTTGCCCGATCCAGTCTTCTTCAGTTCCTCGCCCATGAGGAGGTCGGCATTCATGCGGACCATTAAGACTGGTAGCCGGCCGACGTTGCGTGCTCCTTCGATCTGAGCGAAGCCTTCGTCGGAAGGTTCGATTGTGTAGCCGTCCTCTTCCGTCACGTTGGTCACTTGAGGATCGAACGCGAAGCCTAGGACGCAGAGCAAGTCGACGTCGCCATCACGGATAGCTTCCCGAGCGGCGTCCTTCACGTACTTCGCGCTGACAGTCCCGTACTGCGGCCCGATCGCGACGCCGATGCGGCTTGGGGCGGCGTGCTCCCCGTTCGAGATCTGCCGGCCGATGGCCTGGATGTACTGGCCCGCATAGGTCTCGAACGTCTCGAACTTCAGCTTCTCCGCCCGCTTGCCGTTTTGAATGCCGGCTTTGGCGAGGTTCTCGAGGATCGACTGCTCAAAGTTCGGACCGTCCGCTTTCCTGCCCGCATCTTTTTCGGACAAGGATTCCGGCGCATCACCGAACGACAGAGCCCGGTGCGGGCTGAGTGACTCAACAGTGAATGGGCCAGCTACGCGGACCTTCCTGGCATCCTCGAACGGCCTGTCATAGAGCAGCTCAAATTCAGCATGTCGCTTAATCGCCGCATCGATTTCCGATCGACTCATTCCCGCCTTGATGTCGGGGTTGTTGGCAATCGACTTCAACATCACGTGGGCCACACGCTCGTAAACGAACCCCTGGCGGATGTCACCGCCGAACTGGTTCCGTGGGACGAAATTGGCGGTAAGCGACTGCTCCTTCTTGTGACCCTCGGGAGTGTCAGCCAGGAGGTACCACGGGAATAGAGATGACATCAGCCGCTGACGAGCCAGGGCCAGGGCCACTCTCGACGTGTCGACGGTAATCCACCTGCGTCCCCACTGTTCGGCGACATAGGCCGTCGTCCCAGAACCGCAGGTGGGGTCTATGACAAGGTCACCTGGGTCCGTCGCCATCAACACGCAACGCTCGATGACTTTGGTGGCAGTCTGCACGACATAAACCTTGTCGCCACCGAACTGTCCCTGCCCGAATGTATCTGTCCAACTGTTTGAGAGTGGCGCGGCCGGAAAGTCATCGATGTACCTGATGTACCCAAGGTTCTTTCCTGAACCCGCGTAAACTCGGTTGGCAGCCACCAATCTTTCCATGCCCACACGATTAGTTTTCCACCCGCCTTTTGCTGGCGTCACCGTTTTACCGCTCACCGTGACAGGAAAGACAGTAGTTTGTCCTACGCGGGTGGTTTGCGATGTGAGGTTGTCGATACCGAAAGCTCGAGCGCCTGGGGGCAGGTTCCCTCCGGACTTTTCTTCCTTCGTCAGTGGCCGAGTGGACCCATCTTCAAGTACAACTGAGGTGTAGAGCGAGACAGAGTCGCCGCCGAGAGCCTTGGTCTTGAAGAGCTGGCGGTACTTCACCGCCTCAAGGTTTTTGGCAAAGACGACCACATAGTTCAAGACATTGGCCAGTACGTTCGTGCCTCCGGCGAAGCTCCCAGCCCCGCTAGTAGTAGCGAATGCGATTTGGCTAACGAAATTTTCGGGGCCGAAAACTTCGTCCATTAGCGATCGAACGAGATGCACGTTCTCGTCGCCTATCTGAACGAAACACGATCCTGACTCGGTAAGAAGATCCCGCGCAGCGAGGAGTCGATCTCGAAGGTAAGTCAGGTAGGAGTGGACACCCAGCTCCCACGTGTCTCTAAAGGCCTTAATCTGCTCGGCTTCACGAGCAGAGTCCTCCATCTTGCCGTCTCGGACAGTCCGATCGCGGGCCGAAACCTGCCAGTTGCTGCCGAACTTGATGCCGTAAGGCGGGTCGACATATACCATCTGGGCCTTGCCGCGCAGATGCTCGCGTTCAGCAAGCGAAGCCATCACCTGCAGACTGTCGCCGAGGATCATGCGGTTCGACCAGTTGGCGTCGTGCTGGTAGAAATCGACCTGCTCGAGTTCGTCGAGACCGTCGAAGGTATCGAAGAGAGCCAGTTCCGGTTCATCCTCGGGACGTGCCGTTGTTCGGCGGAGGTTCTCGACCAGCACGCGCGGGTCGACCTTCTCTTGGATGTAGATGGGAGGAGCATCCGTGACGAGGTCGGAATCGTCGCCGGCTTCGTTAGGGGCGGCCGGGTACTTGCCGAGCCAGACGAGCTGGGGGTCGAGGGTTTCGTCGCGCTGATAACGGACCTTGCGGACGGCCTCGATCTCGGGGGTCACGAAGTCCTGTGCGTCGGCCGTGGGAATGTTCTTGCGGGTCTCGCCGTGCTTGATCGAGTCAATCGGGGTCGGGCCCTTGGAAGTCTTACGCGCCACGAGCGCTCCTTGTGGTGTTGATGTCTGCGTTCGTTTCGGCGAAGTCAAGTAGGTCGGGGTCGCCGATGATTGGTTTGTCGCCGTACAGACTCTGGATCGCGTCTGCCAACCTTGTCTTGAACTGGTCGGGTTCCGTCATCTCGATGTAGGCCCATCGGCCCCATCCGCCGTGGTTGTTTACAGCTACGCACCAAGAGTTCCTGGCAGTCTCCGCCTTCTGGTTCGTCGGACCGGGACTCTTCTGGCTGCCGGAGATCTCGATGATCAGGGTCCGCTCGACGTCTTCATCCGTGCGCTTCAGACGGACCAAGAAGTCTGGGATGTACGAATGGCTGCGGCCCTTGTGGACGTACGGGATGGTGAGACCTAACTGGTCGTTCTTGACGAACGCTGCGACGTTCGAGTCATCCTCGAGGATCGCGGCCATCCGTTTCTCCCATGCGTTCCCCTCGGGACCGTTCCCATCGAGCGTCACATGCGAAATCTCGGACTTCTCGACTGGGATGGTTCTCTTCCGCGTCACGAAGTCGACGTCACCGGTCGATCCCTCCGGGTCGAACCGGTTGACCATCGGCCGCAATCGCTCGCGGCGATTGCCGGGCAGCCGGAGAATAGCGTTCCAGACTTGCTCGGCGGCAAGTATCTGAGCCTGGGTGATGGTGACGAGGAAGCCCAGCGAATACCCCTCGTGGACGACAACCTTCGTGTCAATCCACTCCGAGCAGATGCCGACGAGCTTCGGGAAGAGCCACGGTCGTTTGTCGCCCGCGCGCGTGAAGTGCTGGTCGAGGATGCGTTTAGCCAAACGAAAGGCGACTTCCTGCGTTCGGTAGATCGTCGGGTCACCCTCTTCGAGTTCCTTCTGGCCAACGAGACCACCCAGTTCGACCCATGACGGGACGGTGTCCTTGCCGATGGGGAACTCCGGCGCCTGGTCGAAGTCGGGGTGGATGTCCTCGTCGGGGATCTCGACTCGGTAACCGTCGAGTTTGGGGAAGTTGATCCGCAGGTGCTCACGTCCCTCGACCGCATGGACATGGATGGACGGCTTGGGAGGTGCCGACTCACCTTCGGCGGGTTCACCGGCGACGAACTGGAACGGGATCCCGTAGACGTTGGCGTACTCAGGCTCGAACCTGCCTGTCTCGTCGCTTACCTCGTAGGAGCGGCGACGTAGGCCTCGGCCGACGACCTGCTCACAGAGGAGCTGAGACTTGAACGCTCGAACTCCAAGGATGTGGGTCACTGTGTTGGCGTCCCAGCCCTCTGTGAGCATGGAGACGCTCACCACGCAGCGGATGTCGGCACCCAGTTTGCCGGGCTTGCCCACCGTGTTCATGACTTCGCGCAGGAGGTCCTCGTCGGTGAGCTTTTCGACGTCGGCGCCCGGGTTGGTCTTGCGGTACTCGGCCTTGAACTGAGCGATCTCGGCACCAGCCGCCAGCTTGAAGTCAGCCTTCATGGCTTCGCCGGACTCGATCTGCGCGGAGTCGATCAGGATCGTCCGGGGCTTGGACAGCGGCCTACCGTCGACGACGTTGCTGAGCAGAGAAAGTTCCCCAGGCTTGTGGGCGATGATCTCGTCGTCGCGGACCACTTCTTCTCCCGCAATCCACGTATAGACGAGCTTGCTGACCACAGTGTTCGGGCAGACCACGATGAAGACCGGCGGGGTCCCGCCGTACTGCTGGAGGTTTTCCTCCCAGTGCGCGAAGGCCTTCTCGTACGAGCGATGCAGGCTGCGTAGGGCTGCCTCGAGTTCCTTCGGTGGTGCCCAATCAGTGACCGCATCCTTGGCTGCCCTCTTCGGCAGCTCCTTGCCCACGAAGTCCCAGAGCCTGAGGAAGACGACGTGCTCGGTCTCTGCATCGTCGTCGACTGGGGTTCTTGGCACTTTGACGATGCCGGACTCGATGGCGTCCATCAGGGAAAAGTCGCTGACAACCCACGGGAAGATGTAGCCCTCGGCGTAACCCGACCCAGATAGGTAGAAGGGGGTCGCGGAGAGGTCGAAAACCTGCTTGATCCCCACGTATTTCGCGATTGCGCGAAGTCCGTTGAACCACAGCCCGGCCTTCTCGTTGGCGTCTTTCTCTTCGCTGGTCTCCTTGCCCGATGCCAAGGGCCTTGCGAGGTAGCAGTGGTGCGCCTCGTCGTTAAAGACCATGATCTGCTGCTTCTTGCCCGCCTCGGTGACACCGAGGCCGCGAAGCACGCGGCTGACCATCGCCTTCGGCGACTCCTTGAAGGGATCGCTGGTCTTGTTTCCCTTCAGAAGGAGGCGAGTGTTCCGGGCGACGCCCTTGATCTCCTTGGCGTCCTTGAGCTGGAACGCATGGAAGTTCGTGATGACGATCCGCGCGCTCGCCATGCCGCCTTTGAGGTCGGAGGGGATGAGGTTGCGCAGGTCGTAGTAGTTGCCGTCGGTCTCGGGTAGTAGGACGTTGAGGCGGTCGCGAATAGTGATGCCAGGAGCGACGATGAGGAACCGGTTGGTGAACCGTGCGTCGTTCGGCGACTGCGTCTTGTTGAGCGTCTGCCAGGCGATCAGCATCGCCATCACGATCGTCTTGCCGGCGCCCGTCGCCATCTTGAGGGCTGCTCGTGGCAACCCGTCGTTGTGGGCCTCGTTCTCCGGCTCCAGCCGACTGCGCCAGTCGGCATAGGACGGGTGCCTACCGGCCACCTCGGTGAGGAAGATCGCGGTCTCGGCGGCCTCACGTTGGGCGAAGATAACCCGGTTTTCCCGGCTGGGATCAGCCCAGTGCTGAAGGAGCTTGCGACTGATAGGGGTGACGCCGTCGTAGTGCCCGCTCGCCCGCCACTTGTCGACGTCACGACGGATGTCGTTAATTAGGCTGTTCTTCTCACGACGTTCGCCGGTTAGATCGAAGTCGAAGCCTTCTTGCACCGACCCATCGGTCCCCTTGCTACCCTTCCTGGTCACCGCGATAGGGATGAAGGACTCGCTGGGTCGCCGGCCTTGGATGATGACGCCGGTCGGGCCTGACGGTCCGATCTCATAGTGCCGATCGGGAGCGTCGTAGGGCCCGTTCAGAATTGGATTCTCGATGCCGCCGCTCAACGCAAACTACCTCGAATCGCCAAAGCCATAGGAGAACCATACCGACCTTAGAGGGAGCCCCTCTAAGGACACGCGCTGCACGCTCAGACCATGTCCCACCATTTCATGTCAGATCTTTGTCAAATGAGATCGTGGGCGCTGAACGACGGCGCCCACCAGGGTGTACCGCCGAATGCGCCAATTTCGCTAGGACCACCAACCGCAAACAATGGCTCGGTAGGTCCGCAATCAACTGCTACACCGGCAACTGACTCCCCGACCGCCGCAACTCCGAGAACGCCTTGATCCCCGTCGACGTAGCGGTAGCAACCGGCCGCAACTCCGGCCCGGCCTCGGTCTTCGACACCATCACCACGTTGTCCACGTACGGCTGGATCGTGCTGGTGTTCTGGACGGTGGCCACGATGATCAGCTGAAATCCGAACTTGCGGAACGCACCAATGCCTGCTGAGCGAACTGTGGGTCGGACTTGGAGAACGCCTCGTCGAGCATCAGCTGGGCGAAGATAGGTCGATTGTCGTTGCCGTGCGGGCTGGCCAAGTTAAAGCTCAGCGCACCGGCGAGACAGAAGGCCATCAGTTTCTCCTGCTCGCCGCCGGAGTTGTCGCCGGCGTTGGAGTAGGTGCGGATGGTCTCCCCCGACTCGGCGTCGTGCTCCTCGCAGTAGAAGTCGAACCGGTTGCGCACATCGAGAGCGTCGCGCGTCCACTGGCGGTCCTCCGGGGTGTTGCCGGCGAGGCGTTCGCGCAGCAGCAGGATGTCAGAGTACTGCTCGAGGATGGCCTGCTCGTCGCCGAAGCTGACGGCCGTGGCGCGGTTGGAGATCTGGCGGGCCTTCTCGGTCAGCTCTTCGACTGCGGCGAGTTTCTTGCGGCCCGGGCGCAGCCGCAGGCGGGTGCCGCGGTTGAACGCGACCGCGCCGAGGCCTGTGTTGACGCGCTCGATCTGTTCGACGATGCGTCGTTCCTCGGCGTCGGCGGCCATGTGCAGGCCCAGGATCGCGCCCGGGGCCTGTTCGGTGATCAGACGGCGCATCCGCTCGTAGGCGGCGGGCAGCTCGCGCTCGTCGATGCGGCGGCAGACGGCGACGTAGTCGTGGAGACGTTCGTCGAAGTCGTCGCTGTCGTTCGGGATGGCGTCCGGGAACTCCTCGTCGTAGGTGTCGAGGATGCGGGCCAGCTCGTCGCGGGAGCGTCGAGCATCCGACCGCATCCGGTCTCGCTCGCGGCTTGCGGCCTTGACGATCTCCTGGCGGTACGGCTCCGGGTTGAGCACGTCGAGGGTCGCAGAGAGGTCCTCCCGGAAGCCGTCGAGGGTCTTCTCCGCCTGAGCGGGAACGTCTTCGGGCTTGAGCCGGTCGATGAGGTCGAGGAGCTGTGTGCGCCGGAAGTCCTGGCGGGCGATCTTGTCCTTGACCAGCGCAGCCTGCGAAATCGCGTTGCGCACTTGCTCCCACAGGTCTTCGGCCTTGCGCTGCAGGGCTTCGACGTCGGGGTTCTCCTCGATCAGCAGGTCGTACTGATCGGTGAGCTGGTCGACGCGGTCATCGACAGAGTCGACGTCGATCTCGTTCCACTGCGTGAACTGCTCGCACACACGGCGATACGCGTCGCGGCGTCGTTCCTTGGCGCTGCGCTCCCGGTCGAGCTCGGCGCAATCTTGGCGGGCATCCTCGAACGCCCGCTCCTCGTACTCGAGTTCGTCACGAAGCGCGGCGATCTTCGACGCGACGTCGCCGACGAAGATGTACTGCGACCGGCGCAGCTGCTGGCGGTCGTCCTTGACGGCGAGCTTCGCCGAATCCTTGCGCAGACCCTGGTCGGTGACGGCCTTGGCGTGCTGGGAGAACTCTCCGGGACTGTCGACGCACATGTGGTTGCCCAGCTTCGACAGGACCGTCATCGCCTCGGCGGCGCACGGGTGCGAGGCGTCGACGGGACGCAGCTTCGAGGCCAGGGTCCCCGGCTCCAGAACGGGCATCGGGCGGGAGTCGGCCTGGTGCAGCTGGATCCGGCCGCGCATGTCGTGCGAGTTCACGAACCGCAGGGCCGCGCGGAAGTGCTTGTCGGGCACCAGCAGACGCAGGCCGACGTTGCGCAGCACCTTCTCGACGGCCAGACGCCAGCGCTCTTCGTCGGGATCGAGTTCGACGAGTTCGGCGACGTACTTCAGCTCGGACTCGTCGATTTGGAGTCCGTGGGCGATGGCGCGGCGCATCTCGTGCTCGGTGCGCGGGAGTGCAGAGCCGGCGTTCTCGACGCGGCCGAGTTCCTCCATCGCGGCGTCGCGGCGCGTACGCGCGGCGACCTCGCTGGCGAGCGCCTCGGCGTAGTGGGCGCGCCCGGCGTCGAGCTGACCGTCGATCTTGGCGGCCTCCTCGGTGAGTTCCTCGCGGAGCAGCCAGAATCCCTCGGCCCGGGTCGGCGGGGTGAAGCCGAGCGCGGAGACCTTGTCCTCGTACGCGTTGCGTCGGGCGGTGACCTCGGTGCTGAGTTTCTGTGCGCCGCCGAGTTGTTCGCGCAGCGGGGCGAGGTCGCCGGTGGAGGTGGCGATCCGGGACAGCAGCAGGCTGTGGTCCTGGCGGAGCTGGTCGTGCTGGGTGGTCAGCGCGGCGAGATCACCGTCGAGGCGGGTGATCTGGTCGTCGAGGTCGGCGACCTCGGGCAGCGCGTTGTGGATTCGCAGGTTGTTGACGTAGCTGCGGATGGTGGTGTTGTCGATGGTGTCGAGGACGGAGAAGGTGGCCGCCTCCCCCGCGTACCGCTCGTGCACCTCCTCGATATTGCCGAGGATGGTGCGCTTGCGGCGCGCGACGTCGAGCAGTTCGCGTGCTTCGACGAGCGGATCGATCTGATCGAGGGCATCGGCGATCCCGACGATGCTGGTCGGGGCGTCGAGCATGAACTCCCGCACGAACTGCGCGAGACCGCCGACGCTCTTGAGCGACTTGGCCTTTCCGAGGAGCTGCTGCGCGGCGTCGGAACCGCGGATACCGATGAGCGAGTACAGCGTCGAGAGGTACTTGCCCTCGCCGGGTCCGCCACGCCAGCCGCGGTCGCGGAACTTGGCCGAGTTGTAGTTGTTGGCGGCCCACTCGTTGCAGGCCTCGACGATGTCGGCGTCGCCGTCGTAGATGAAGTACGAGCTGTGCGCGTCGGTCATCTTGCCCGCGGCAAGCCATTTCAGCACCAGGCCGGTGATGGCCTCGCCGGAGCTGGAGGTGTAGGTGACCGCGATGGCCGCCCACGCCGGGCCGGTGCCGCGCAGGTACATGATCTCGCGGTGGGCGTTGGTGCCGTCGCGTCGCTCACCCCACGCGCCGCGCACGTACTTGCCGACCGTGCGCTTGCCGCTGGAGGATCCGGCCGCCGTCGCATCGCCGGAGGCGTTGAAGTTGCGTCGATGATCCGGCAGGAACGCGAGCGAGATGGCGTCGAGCAACGACGACTTACCGCTACCCGACGACCCGGTGATCAGAGAACCGTTGGGACTGAACGGGATCGAGTGATACCCGTCGAACACGCCCCAGTTGATCAGCTGCAACCGGGACAGGTGGTACTGGTCGACCTGCCCGCTCACCAGTCGTCTCCTTCGTCGTTCTCGCCGTAGGCGCCGTCGAGGTCGGCCGCGTCGTCGTCGCGTTCCGCAGGCTCGTCGGCGAGGTCCTCTGGCGGCACTTCCCCGGTGTCACCGGACCCGATGAATTGCTCGAATTGCCTCTGTAGATCGGTGATCACCGATGCCGTCATCACCGCGGAGATGACCGGGCTGACGATAAAGGTGTCGGCGTCGTCGCGCTGCTTGCGCAGGAACTCGAGCTCCTCCATCTTGTCGAGCGCGCGTTCGATGCGTTTGTCGAAGAGTGCGAGGTCGCGGTCGATGGTGTTGGTGACGCCGGCGAAGAGCTCGTGAATCTCCTCGCGAGTGATCAGGACGGGCTCGTCGCGAGCGGCGCGCACGTACTTGGCCAGGTGCAACGCCAGGATGGCGTCGTAGGTGTGAATCGTCTCGCGCTTGAGGATCTTTCGGCCCCAGCGGGAGTCGTAACCGGCCTGCTCGACGAAGGCGACCTGCAGCTCGTCGACGATGCGCAGCCGGAGGTCGAGTTCGGAGAGGCGGCCGCGCAGCACATCCTGGTACTCGGCCACCCACGACCACAGCTGCGGCTGCCGGTCACCGCTGATGTAGCGGCGGGTCAACAGGTTCTGCAGCGCCCAGCACGCGCGGTCGGGCAGCTCGCTGACGTCGCCGTCGAAGCGTGGTGCGTTTGGCGTGTGAGTCGCCGCGCGGTTCGCGACGGTGGGGAGGTCGTCGAAGCCGGCGAATTCGGTGGGGGTGGTGGGGGCGCTGGTCGCAGCGTCGGACTTGGGGTCGCCCTTCGTGGCTCGCTGCGCTCGCACCTCAGGGAGCAGAGGGTCGTCCGCTCGCACCTCAGGGGGCAGAGAGTCAGCTTCGCTCTCAGTGGGCATGTCGCCCTTCGTGGCTCGCTGCGCTCGCACCTCAGGGAGCAGTTGGTCAGCCTCAGGGGGCAAAGATGTCATTCGGCGTCGACCTCCGCAGTCGGAATCGGTTCGGTGAAGGTCAGGTCGGGCACTTCGATCGCGTGGTCGTCGCCGATGAGCGACCGGAAGCGGACGGTGGTCATCGGTACCTTCTCCCCTGCCGCTTGCTGTTTCGAGGCCCACGACCAGAGGACGATGACGTGCGCGAGGTACGGCTCCTCGAGCCCGCCGATGACGTCGGCGAGGGCGACCGGCCCCGCGGCGACCGCGGCGTTCACCGTGTCGGTGAGTTCGGTCGTGTCGACCTGGCCTGACAGCGAGGCGAACGAGGTGAGGTCGGCGTCGACCGCGGCCGGGAGCGCGGGTGCGGGCGGTACGTGTTCGCGGATCTCGAAGGCGAGTCGGCCGATCGAGTTCACCGTCGGCGCGGCCAGAGGCAGCTCGTAGCCGATCCGACGGTCGGCCAGGGACGTCTTGAGCAGCTCGTTGGCGGTGGCCAGGGCGTCGTTGAGCTGGCGGGCGAGACCGCGGCTCTGCTCAAGCGTTCCGGACGCGACGAAGCGTCGAATACGGCGTGCACACCGCTGCCGGGTGCGGCCGACCTCCGCCATCTGCTGGGTCACGAGGCCGAAAAAGTTGTCCATCACCGACCGCAGGCCCGGGTCCATGCCCGGGAAGCTGGCGATGATCGTCTCGATGTCGATCTTCAGGCGGGCACGACGCTCCGGATCCTGGATCAGGTGGGAGAACGCCTGGTACGACGCGGACTGCGGCGAGTCGAGGAGCGCCTCGTAGTCGTCGAACAGCTGGCGCTGGCGGTCGCGGTAGGCGAGGTCGGAGTCGCCGGGGTCGTCGAGCAGGGCGGTGGTGATGCGGTCGAGCATCGTGCCGTACTGGCCGATGTCGGAGATGATCTGCTCCATCTGATAGCCGATGGTGCGGGCAGCGTCTTCGGCGACGCGCAGGTCGACCGGGGGTCGTCGGCCGGCGTCGAGGTCGGCGAGTTCGGCGTCGAGGTCGGACATCTGCGCCTCGATCTCCGAACGGATCTGGTCGGGGTCATTGCTGACCTGACCGGCGACGCGTCGGAGCTCGGCGGCGATACCGGTGATGGAGCCGCCGGTGGCGATCGAATCCTCACGACGCTGACGCCGCATGAAGTCCAGGACCGACCGCGCCTCGCTGGTCAGGTGGCACAGGTTGGGGGCGTGCGGGTCGGTCGTGTCGGTGACGCGGTGCAGCCAGCCCTGCCGAGCCCAGAGTTTGACCAGCTCGAGGCCGGTGGCCTGATCGGGGAGGTCGAGGTCGGCGAGGTCGCGGTCCAGGCGCACCGTCAGCTCGGTCTCGGACAGTTTGGCGCCGTAGTCGAGGTGACGTTCCATCAAGGTGACGTAGAGAGCCGAGTTGGTGGCCGCGAAGAGTCGCCCCACCGCCGACTTCTGGATCGAGCGGTTCGATTCCCACGCGTCGGCCAGCGTGACCTGCACGGACTCGGCGCCGCTCGATGCGCCGGGGGCCTCGACCGGAGCCGGGAAGGCTGAGAACTCCATCGCCGCCTCACGGGGATCTCGGGGACTAGAGGACCCGGGTAGTCTGCCACGCCTGGCGGCTGCCGCCACACCCGGTGGGTCGCGTGTCCAGCCGGGCATCGGCACGCTCGTTACGCTTGGCGGCATGGTGATGGCTGATCGTCCGGAGGTCCAGACCGCGTCGGCGCCGGTGACCGCGCTGACCGTCGTCGGACTCGCGCAGAGCATGATCAACGGCCTCGCGCGGGTGCCGTTCCGCAAGCCGTGGTCGGGCCCGTCCGGACTGCTCGACAACCTCGGCCAGTCCGTCACCCGCCAGACCATCCGAGCGTTCATGGGCTACTCGATGGGACTGCCGATCGAGGAGTTCCGGTCGATGGAGAAGATCCTCGACGATGTGTGCCGCGTCGTGATGCCGCACTTCGTCGAACTGACCGACGGCGTCGAACTCACCGACGACGTCGTCGGCGGGGTGCCCGGGCTGTGGTGTCGCGCCAAGGCGAGTTCCGACGCGTTCGTCGACGATTGTGACGACAAGCAGGGGATCGGCGCCACCATCCTGTACCTCCACGGCGGCGGGTACATCGGTACGTCGCCGATGATGTACTCGGCGTTCGCGTCGTCGCTCGTGCGGATCTCCGGGCACGAGGTGTTCATCGCCGACTATCGGATGGCCCCCGAATTTCCTTTCCCCGCAGGCGTTCACGACGCCGCCGACGTCTATCGCGGACTTCTCGGCCGCGGCGTCGACCCCGACCACATCATCGTCGCCGGCGACTCCGGTGGCGGTGGGCTCGCGGCTTCGTTGGTGGCCTACCTTCGGGATCACGACCTGCCGCGTCCGGGCGCTTTGGCGTTGTTCTCTCCCGAGATCGACCTCGACCTCGACCACCCGTCCATCACCGACAACGCGCCCTACGACATCCTCCCCTGGAGCATCCCGGTGACGCCGTATCTGCACGGGGTCCAGCCGAACGACGCGCGAGTGTCCCCCATCAACGGTGAACCCGACCCATCGTGGTTCCCGCCGACCTTCGTCTGCTGGGGCGGCAGCGAGATGTTCCGCGACGGCATACGCGACTTCGCGGCACGGCTCGAGGCGTCGGACGTGACGACCCACGCCATCGAAGAACCCGGGATGTTTCACGTCTTCCCCATCCTCATGCCGTGGGCCGAAGCGTCGAAGCGGGTGTTCCGGGCGTTGTCAGAGTTGGCGGATGGGCATGTCGAAGGAGACCCGGAGGCTGTGCAGACGCACTGAGTGGGTGGGCTGTATGTGTCGCGAGACCCTTCGTGACGGCCCTCCGCAAGCTCCGGGCCTCCTCAGCGGATCCGCCTTTCTCAAGGGCGCGGTAAGGCGGTTGGAGTGATCACCCGAGGACAAATGCGAGCAGGAATCCGCCAGCGGTCGCGAGGCCGACCCACCAACCACCCTCACGGTAGGCCTCGGGAATGAGTGAGTTGGCGAGTACACCAAGCGTGGCTCCACCGGCAAAGGCCTGGACGACGCTGATCGCGGTCGGTGAGATGGTGTCGGCGACGGCATAACCGCCGACGGTTACCGCCACCAGGACGACAGCGGTGAAGATCCACATCGTCAGCGCCGAGCGCATCGAGGCGTCGTGCTCGCGACGCATCAGCGACGCACCACTCACCGCTTCCGGGACGTTGCCGACGGCGATCGCCACCACCAGCACGAGCGAACCACCCGCGGTCAGCGAGACGCCGAGGGCGGTGTTCTCCGGCACGCCGTCGAGGAAGACGCCGATCATCAATGCGGGACCGATCGCCGACGACCCGAGCTTGGTCTCGACGACCCGGTCGGCCACGACGTAAACCGCGGTTCCGGAGAACAGCGCGAAGGCGGCGACGCCGGTGCCGGCCTGCGTGAAGGCGGGTTCGAAGAGTTCGGTCGAGACGGCCGCGATCATCGTGCCCGCGCCGAACGCCATCAGCGTCGCCAGGATCGGATTCGGCAAGTCCCAGCGCAGACCGATCGCAGCACCGACCGCAATCGGGATGGCAGTCGCGAGGCCGTACAGAACCGCGGTGAGCATGAGGACAAGGTTGCTACGTGTCGCGGGCGATGGCGAGTGTGGCGCGCAGACGTGTGGTGGCTTGGTTGCGGAGACCCTTCGTGACGGCCCTCCGCAAGCTCCGGGCCTCCTCAGGGAGCAGGGGGTGCATGGCCCTCCGCAAGCTCCGGGCCTCCTCAGGGAGCAATAGGGTCGCTTGCGCTCCCCGCACCTCAGGGATCGAGTGGTGGTTGCTCTCACATGAGGGAGCAAGAGCCGATCAAGGATCTGCAATCCGACCGGTCACAGAATTGCGGATACCTCGATGGACCGTCGTCAGGGGCGAGGGATACACTGGGTTTTGTCCGACGAACCGGTCAGACCCCCGACCCGACCGGTTCGTCGGATTTTTTGTGTCGGTCACGTCTGGTCGAGTCGGTCGACCGACCAGGGTCGTGTTACGCGAATCCGGGTTTTCTTTATTCCGCCGGAAACCATTCGGTAATCGATGGCGAGTGAACTGTGTGACGTAGCAAGCAGTAGCTACTCGATGAAACCGGATCTCCGGTCGAACCACTATGGGCAATGATGCCCGATCCATCCCCCGCACGTCGAGCCGCCATGCGGCCGATCACTCACAGACACTGTCTCGTCTCGCCACCCCAGGAGTTCTTGTGCCTTCTTTCGACGAATCCATCACCGAGAACATCGCCGCGTCGATGGCGGAGATCCCGCACCCCTCACTTCCCAAGGGCTCCAACATCTATGGCGGCACCAAGATCTTCCCGGACTACCAGGCCGAGAACGGTGAGTCGTACTTCACGCTCGTGCACGGCATCGCCCACGAGTCGTCGGTGTCGTTCGTAGCCGTCCTGCAGGCCACTCGCGCGCTCCGCAAGGGTTTCGAGTCGGCCATGTACTTCTACGGACCTGGTGCCATCAATTGCCTTGCCACACGCGGCTTCCCGACGACGGGCGACTCCGGGTTCCCGGGCGAGCAGAACATCAACAACTCGCTCGAGACCTTCATCTCCGAGGGCGGCACAGTATTCTGCTGCCGCTTCGGCCTCGCACTCCACGGCGGACGTGAAGAGGACCTGATCGAAGGTGTCATCCCGGCACACCCGCTCGACGTCCAGGACGCGCTCATCCACTACGCACGCAAGGGCGCGATCATCAACTCGACCTACATGGTCTGACCCACAGCAGCTTCCGACAACCAACTTTGGGAATCTTATGACCACCATCGGAACCGTCGCGGCCAATTTCACCCGCGATCTCGAGCAGAACTACGCGACGATCGAACAGTACGTCGCCGAAGCACGGACGCGGGGCGTCGACTTCCTGGTGTTCCCGGAGGCGGCGATCGGCGGATACCTGTCGTCCCTGGGGAACCACGGCGACACCCAGAAGAACAGCGCCCGGTCGTTGCCGCCGGCGATCTCCCTCGACGGGCCCGAGATCGCTCGGGTGCAGTCCATCGTCGGAGATCTCGTGGTGGCGATCGGGTTCTGTGAACTCGGCGAGGACGGCGAGACCCGCTACAACGCGGCCGCCGTCCTCGACGGCAACCACATCTACGGCAGCTACCGCAAAGTGCACCAACCGCTCGGCGAGAACATGTCGTACTCGTCGGGCACCGGGTACGACGTCTTCGACACTCCCGTCGGTCGCGTCGGCCTCCAGATCTGTTACGACAAGGCGTTTCCCGAGGCCGCCCGAATCATGGCACTCAAGGGCGCCGAGATCATCGCCAGCCTGTCCGCTTGGCCGGCGGCCCGCACCGCAACCGCGGAGAACCTGCAAGAAGACCGCTGGACCTACCGGTTCAATCTCTTCGACACCGCCCGCGCGCTGGAGAACCAGGTCTTCTGGGTCGCGGCCAACCAGAGCGGCACCTTCGGGTCGCTGCGTTACGTGGGCAACGCCAAGATCGTCGACCCCGGTGGGAACATCCTCGACACAACGCTTCTCGGAAGCGGCCTGGCCGTCGCCGAGGTGGACATCGCGGAGAGCTTCACCGCCATGCGGGCCGGCATGTTCCATCTGCGGGACCGTCGGCCTGAGGTGTACGGGATGCTCGTCGAGGCCGACACCGATGCCGACACCTCGGCGGCCTTCGCATGGCGGGACCTCGCCCATGCCTGAGATGACCGTCCAGGTGCGCTGGCCCGACGGCCTGCTCCGCCAGTACTACTCCCCCAGCCTCGTACTGCACGACCACCTCGCGCCGGGTACGTACCGCGTCGACGACTTCCGGTCGCGGGCCACCACCGCGCTCGACGAGGCCAGCGCGCGTGTCCGTGCCAAGTACGGATTCGCCTGCACGTCGGCCGCGGCGTCGGCGGAGGAGATCGTTATCGACGCCTCTCGGCATGCTGATGCCGCTGAGGTGGAGGTGGTGTCGATGTACCCGCCGTTACCGGGTGCGGAAGTGGCTTCGACTCGGGGCGTCGCTTCGCTCCGGCCCGGCTCAACCAGCGGTGGGGGCGCCGGTGTTGTGGGTGCGGAGGTGGCTTCGACTCGGGGCGTCGCTTCGCTCCGGCCCGGCTCAACCAGCAGTGGGGATGCGGAAGTGGCTTCGACACGGGGCGTCGCTCCGCTCCGGCCCGGCTCAACCAGCGGTGGGACCAGCAATGAGGAGCAGTCATGAACGCACACGTGCCGGTCGTCGTCATCGGCGGCGGACAAGCCGGCCTCTCGGTCAGCTGGTACCTGGGACAGGCGGGCGTCGAACATCTCGTCGTCGAAGCCGACACCGCGGTTCATGCATGGGCCGACAAGCGGTGGGACAACTTCACGCTGGTGACACCGAACTGGCATTGCAAGCTCCCCGGGTACTCCTACGACGGCCCGGATCCGGACGGCTTCATGACCCGCGACGAGGTCGTGGAGTGGTTGCACGGTTGGCTCAAGACCTTCGAACCACCCCTTGTCGAACACACGAAAGTCACTCGCTTGCAACGACTGTCCGGAGATCGGTTCGAGCTGACCCTCGACGGCCCCGACGGAATGCGGTCGCTCACCTGCGACCAGGCCGTCATCGCGACCGGCGGGTATCCCCTGCCGGTGGTGCCTCCGTTCGCATCGTCGTTGGATCCGGCCGTGCACCAGGTGCACTCCGAGGAGTACTTCAACCCGGAACAACTTCCCGACGGCGCTGTGCTGGTCGTCGGGTCCGGGCAGTCGGGCACGCAGATCGCAGAGGATTTGCACCTCGCCGGTAGGCAGGTGCATCTCGCGATCGGTAACGCACCGCGGGTCGCCCGGTTCTATCGCGGCCGCGACTGCATGACGTGGCTGTCCGACATGGGTCTCTACGACACGCCGACCCAGGAGTACCCCGGCGGCCGTGCCGCACAGGAGAAGACCAATCACTACGTCACCGGCCGCGACGGCGGCCGCGACATCGACCTCCGACGCTTTGCCGTCGAAGGGATGAAGCTGTACGGCGTGCTCAGCGACGGCAAGGACTCGACGCTGCGGTTCGCGCCGACGCTCACGGCCGCGCTCGACCGGGCCGACGCCGTGTACAACTCGATCTGCGGTGACATCGACCGCCATATCGACAAGCTCGGCATCGACGCGCCGGAGGCATCTCGGTACGAGCCGGTGTGGGCGCCCGAGGTCGATCCGACCGAACTCGATCTCTCGGCCGAAGACGTCACCTCGATCATCTGGGCCATCGGCTACCGACCCGACTACCGGTGGATCGAGGCCAGCGCCTTCGACGGCGGTGGCCGGCCCATGCAGACACGCGGGATCACCGAAGTCCCCGGGCTCAGCTTCGTCGGGTTGCCGTGGATGCATACGTGGGGCTCCGGGCGATTCCTCGGTATCGATCGCGATGCGAGGTATGTGGCTCAGCATGTTGTTGGATCGGTTTGTGGTGGACGCGCGCAATTGGTTGTTGCGCAGTAGGTTTGGGGTTCTGTGGGCACCGGGGTTGCGTTGTGGAGGACGGTCACCAGGTGGCTTCGACTCGACGCCTCGCTTCGCTCGGGGTCGGCTCAACCAGCGGGGGGTCGGGGTCGGCTCAGCGAGGTCGGGTCACCAGGTGGCTTCGACTCGACGCCTCGCTTCGCTCGGAGTCGGCTCAACCAGCGGGGGTCGGGGTCGGCTCACGCTGCGGGGGTCGGGTTTCGGGTCAACCAGCGGGGGTCGGGGTCGGCTCACGCTGCGGGGGTCGGGTTTCGGGTCAACCAGCGGGGGTCGGGGTCGGCTCACGCTGCGGGGTCGGGGTCGGCTCAATTAGCGGAGGGGGCGGGTGTCGGCTCGTCAGCAAGAAGCGCTCACCGTCGAGCACATAGTTCATTCTTCTAAGGAGTACCCATGACGGTATCGACACGAGTTGACCTGGCGTTGCTCGGTATTCGCGGGGAGCCGCCGGTGCAGCGCACCGGGGGCGCCGGGCCCAGCGACGACGGCCACCTCATGGTCGACGGGTTGCATGCCGCGATCCCGCGGAACCCGCGGAGCCCGTTCGTCTTCGACGGTGATCGCGTCCTGTACGACGGGGTCGACATCGGTGTCGAGGTCAGCGCCATCGGGCGTCCCCGGTTCTACGACCTGCAGACCGCGGACGGGGTGAGCTACGAGAAGATCGCCCGCCTGCACGGCCGGAATGTGCTGGCGACGACCGTCTTGCAGACCTGTATCCGCTACGCCGAGGACCAGCGGTGCCGGTTCTGTTCGATCGAGGAGTCGCTGAAGTCCGGCTCGACGATTGCGGTGAAGAAGCCCGAGCAGCTCGCGGAAGTCGCCCATGCGGCTGTCGATCTCGACGGCGTCACCAACATGGTCATGACCACCGGCACCAGTGGTGGACGCGACCGCGGGGCCCGTCATCTCGCCCGGTGCGTCCGAGCGATCAAGGCGGCCGTGCCGGAACTACCGATCCAGGTCCAGTGCGAACCACCCGCCGATCTGACCGTCCTGACCGAACTCCGCGAGGCCGGTGCGGACGCCATCGGTATCCACGTCGAATCCCTCGACGACGACGTGCGGCGTCGCTGGATGCCCGGCAAGTCGACGGTACCGATGTCGGAGTACCGGGCGGCGTGGGCCGAGGCGGTCCGGGTGTTCGGGCGCAACCAGGTGTCGACCTACCTGCTCGTCGGTCTCGGCGAGGACACCGACGAGATGATCGCCGGCGCCAAGGAACTCGCCGATATGGGCGTGTATCCCTTCATCGTGCCGTTCCGGCGTCACGGGGGGACTCTCGCCGTCGACGTCGACAACGCCCCGGCACCCGACCCCACGATCGTCGAGAAGATCACTCGCGAGGTGGCCGGTCATCTGAGCTTCATCGGGATGTCCGGGTCGGACCAGCGAGCGGGATGCGCGGCCTGCGGTGCCTGTAGCGTCCTGCCGACGGTCGGAGGCTGACGTGCTGTCACGGGGCGAGCTGTCGATCCTGTCCGGGCTGCCGCGCACGACGCCGCGGTCGGAGTTTCTGATCACCGTCGCGGACAGCCCGCGAGAATATGCGGCGTATCGCGTGCTGCGGCACCGCGAATTCGTCGATCGGCAGGCGCTTTTCGACCGCACCGACGTCGATGACATCGACGACGACCCGCGCACCACCGTCCTGATCGCGACACTGCCCGACGGGACGATCGCGGGTGGCGTGCGGATCGCCGCCACGCCGTGGGCGGGGTCCGAGCACACCGACATCGGATGGTGGTTTGGGTCGCGGCTCGTCGTCGCCGACCCTGGCCTGGCAGCCGGGATCGGGCCGGCACTCGTGCGGGCGGCGTGCGCGCACGTCGAACAACTGGGCGCCCTGCGGTTCGACGCCACCGTCCAGGATCGGTACGTACCGATGTTCTCGAGGCTCGGCTGGCAGGACCGCGGGCCAGGCCCGGTGATCAATGAGCGGTCACATCGGGAGATGGGCTACCCACTCAACCGAATTCAACGCACAGTCGACGGGACGAAAGCAGTTCTCGCCGAGGCACTCGCGCCGTTCGCAGACCAACCGGGCGGTCTCGGAGCTGCTGGATTCCGTGGCGACGACGGCGTACCGCTGCCCGGCACCGACGTGATCGCGGCCTGTGACGCGATCATCCCGTCGATGATCGAACGCGATCCCGAGTGGGCCGGTTGGTGTTCGGTGCTCGTCAACCTCAACGACCTCAGCGCGATGGGTGCCCGACCGCTCGGCCTGCTCGACGCCGTCGGCGCGCCCACGACGTCGCATCTCACCCGCATCATCCGCGGGATCAGCTCGGCCGCAGCGGCGTGGCGGACACCCGTGCTCGGCGGTCACACCCAGGTGGGTGTGCCGTCGGCTCTGTCGGTGACTGCGCTGGGCACGACGCCCAGTCCCCTGCCCGCCGGCGGTGGCCGGGTCGGCGACACCGTCACCCTGCACGCCGACCTCGGCGGCTCCTGGCGACCCGGCTATCACGACCGTCAGTGGGACTCGACGAGTTCACGCAGCAGTGACGAACTGTGCGCCATGGCATCACACCTCGCGAACGTTCGCCCAGAGTCGGCCAAAGACGTCAGCATGGCCGGGATCGTCGGCACGCTCGGCATGCTCGCCGAAGCGTCGGGAACCGGTGCAGAGGTGGACGTGACAGCAGTGCCGCGGCCCGACGACGCGTCGATGGGTGCGTGGCTCACCTGCTTCCCCGGTTATGCCATGCTCAGCACCGACCGGGCGGGTGCTCGACGCGACGTCCCTGCACCCGAGCCGGTGACGACCGCCGATTGCGGCCGGCTGACCGCTCAACCGGGCGTGCGGCTGCGGTGGCCCGACGGCGAGACGACTGTCGCCGTCGCGTCGACGGTCACCGGACTGGGCGTCGCATGATTCCCCGGCGACCCGGCCCGCCGACGGATTCGACCGGTACCCTTCGCCCATGAGGACGGTCACCCTCGGCGCCCTCGCCGCGCACTTCGGACGCGACGTGGAACGCGGTGTCGCCAAAGCGGTCGGCATCGTCGACTCCGCGGCGCGCGACGGCGTCGACCTCCTCGTCTTCCCCGACGGCTCACTGGGCGGATACCTCGGCGATCTTCGACAACCCGACCCGGCCGAACTGCCGCCGGCGCTGCAACCGGACGGTCCGGAACTCGCGGCGATCGCGGCCGCCGCCGGTGACATGACCGTGTGCATCGGGTACACCGAAGCCGTCGACGACCAGCGGTTCAACACCGCCGTCTGTGTCACCGGAGACGGTGTCCTCGGCACGCACCGCAAGGTCCATCAACCCGCCGGCGAGGCCCTCGCCTACGCGGCGGGCGATCAGTTCGGCTCCTTCGACACCCCGGTCGGCCGTCTGGGCATGCTGATCGACTACGACAAGACGTTCCCGGAGTCGGCCCGCACGCTCGCGCTCGACGGCGCGCGGATCATCGCGGCACTGTCCGCGTGGCCCGCCAGCGTCACCGACCGCGCCGCACGCCTGCCCGCCGACCGCCAGTCCCGCCTGTTCGACCTCTACGACTGCGCCCGCGCCGCGGAGAACCAGGTGTTCGTCGTGTCGTCGAACCAGACCGGGGTCATGGGATCACTACGCTTCCTCGGACAGGCCAAGGTCGTCGGACCCGGCGGTGACATTCTGGCGACCACCCGATCGAAAGGCGGAATGGCCACGGTGACAGTCGATGTCGATGCTGAAGTCGACCGGGCGCGGCGCGTCCTGAGTCACCTCGCGGAACTCCGGCCGGACACCTACCGGTCGACGACGCCGGCGGACCAGCGATGAGCCGTACGCAGAATCTGCGCATCGCTCTCCTGACCTATTCGACGAAACCCCGTGGCGGCGTGGTCCATACCTTGAACCTGGCCGAGGCGATGACCCGGCTCGGCGCCGACGTCACGGTGTGGTCGCTCGCCCGCGGTGGCGACGAGGGCTTCTTCCGCGCGGTGGATCCGGCTGTGCGGGTGCGGCTCGTACCGTTCCCCGACCAGGAGAACGAGACGATCACCCAACGCATCGTGCGGTCCATCGACACCCTGCGGGCCGCCTTCGACCCGGCCGACTTCGACATCGTGCACGCCCAGGACTGCATCAGCGCCAACGCCGTCGGGACGTCCATCCGCACGATCCACCATCTCGACGAGTTCACGACGCCCATCCTCGTCGACTGCCACGAGAAGGCGGTGGTCAACCCGTACGCGCGGATCTGTGTGTCTCGAGCGGTCGCGGATGAGGTCGAGCAGGGCTGGGACTTGCATCCGACGGTGATCCCGAATGGCGTTGCGTACGAACGCTTCGCGGGCGCGGCGTCGGACTCCCCCAAGTCCCTCGAGGCACGACGACGCTGGTCGGATCAGCTGGGCGACTACGTGCTCGCCGTCGGCGGAATCGAACCGCGCAAGGGCAGCATCGACCTTCTGGAGGCGTATGCCGTACTGCGCGAACGTCACCCGGGACTGAAGCTCGTCTTCGCGGGCGGCGAGACCCTGTTCGACTACCGCGACTACCGTGCCGACTTCGACCGTCGGCGAGCCGAACTCGACGTCGAACCGGTCGTCCTCGGCAACGTGCCCGACGACGACCTGCCGGCACTCGTCGCCGCCTGCCAGGTGTTCGCGTTCCCATCGGTGAAGGAAGGCTTCGGCCTGGCCGCGATGGAAGCCCTCGCCGCGGGGCGTCCCGTCGTCGCGCGCGACCTCCCCATCCTGCGCGAGGTATTCGGCGACTCCGTCTCCTACGCCTCGACCGTCGCCGAACTGGCCGACGCCCTCGACGCCTCCCTCGTCCCAGACACTGATCGCATCGCATCGGGCCGACACCTGGCCGCATCTCTCACATGGGACGACGCGGCACGTCGGCACCTCGAGTTCTATGCGCGACACCCCCATCCGGCGTCGCCGGTCGGCACCCACAGATGAGCGAGTCCCGTCGGACCGAACGCATCGGGATGCTGGCGGTCGCCCTCACCGCGATCCTGTGGGGCACCTCGGGTACCGCCGCGGCGATGGCGCCCGAGCTCAGTGCCGTGACCGTCGGCGCCGTGGCCATGTGTGGCGGCGGCTTGTTGCAGGCGGCGGTCAACGCCCGCGGGATTCGAGCCGCGTGGTCGTCGGTGACGGCACAGTGGCGGGTCGCTCTGAATCGCCCCGGGTTTGCTGGAGGCTCGGTTAGTTGGTTCCAGCGTTTGCGGGGACCGGGTTCTCACGGTAGCTGGTGACGGTGTGGGTCGACCAGTAGGCGCTCTCGTACTCGACGGGTGGGACGTGTCCGATCTCGCCGTGCAGGCGGCGGTGGTTGAACCATTCGACGTACTCAGCGACGGCGATCTCGACCTCGCCCACACCTGCCCAGCCGCCTCGCGGGCGCATCACGGGGTTACGGATGCATTCGGCTTTGAACAGCGAGTTGAACGCCTCAGCCATCGCGTTGTCGTATGAATCCCCTTTGGAGCCAACAGATGTCACCGCTTCGGCTTCGGCCAGTCGTTCGGTGTAGCGGATGGCTCGGTATTGCACTCCGCGGTCGGAGTGGTGGATCAGCCCGGCCACGTCGTGGCCGGCACGCGACCGTGCCCACAATCCCATGTTCAGGGCGTCGAGGGCGAGGTCGGTGTGCATGGTGGTCGAGACCTGCCAGCCGACGACCATCCGCGAGAACACGTCCAGGACGAACGCCGCGTACACCCAGCCCGAGTGGGTGCGGATGTAGGTCAGGTCCGCCACCCACAACGCGTTCGGTGCCGCCGCGGTGAACTGACGGTTGACCCGGTCAGCCGGCCGGGGTGTTTCAGCTCCCTCGCTGCGCGTGGTCTTGCGTGTCTTGAGTCTCGCTATCCCTTGCAGCCCATTGGCTTTCATCAATCGCTCGACGGTGCAGCGGGCAACACTATGGCCCTGTCTGCGCAATTGGGCATGCACCTTGCGGGCACCGTAGACGCCGAGGTTGTCGGCATGCACCGCGCGGACCTGGGTAAGGAGCTCCCGGTCACGCACCACACGAGGCGCCTCGGTCTTCTGGGGGCTCAGGTGGGCTCGTACCGTGGACGGAGCGATCTGGGCGGACGTATCGCGCAATGCCGCACAGATCGGATCGACTCCGTGTTCATCGCGGTGAGCCGCGACGAACTCCACGATCAGCGCTGTGGGCGGTCGATCTCCGCCGCAAAGAAAGCCGAAGCCTGCTTCAAGATCGTGTTCGCTCGCCGCAGTTCACGGTTCTCCCGCTCCAACGCCGCGATGCGGTCAGCGTCCTCACTCGTGGTGCCCGGGCGGACCGCGCCGTCGATCTCGGCCTGACGAACCCAATTGCGCAACGCCTCGGGATGGACTCCGAGCTGATCGGCGATCCGCTTGATCGCACCTCTCGACGAATCGGGATCTTGTCGCGCTTCACATGCCATCCGGGTGGCCCGGTCCTTGAGTTCCTCACTGTACTTGCGTGGTGCTGCCATGCTCTCCATCCTTCACAGGTTCGAGAGCCTCCGACAGACCCGGGGCGGTTCACTCTTCTCGGTGGGATCTGCGTGCTGATCTACCCACTCTGCTTCTTCGGGTCGATGCGGGTCGGCGGCGTCGCGCTCGGAACCGTCGTGTCGTTGGCGTCGGCACCGCTGGTGTCGGCGGTCATCGAGCGCGTGGCCGACGGGCGGAGGTTGACCCTGCGGTGGACCATCGCGTGCGCGCTCGGCATCGTCGGCAGTGCGGCGTTGGCGTTGTCGCGCAGCGAGTCGTCGCATTCGGACGCACTCGGCGGGAGCTCGTCGGCGGCGCTCGGTGTCGGCCTCGGCCTGCTCGCGGGTGTCACCTACGCCGGGCTGTCGTGGGCGATGCGTCGGCTCATGAACAGGTCGGTGCCACGCGGCGCCGCGGCCGGGACCGTCATGGGTCTGGGCGGAGTGTTCCTGCTGCCGATCGTCGCGGTCGGGGTACCGGCCGTGGTCGCGCACCCCGAAACCCTCGGCGTTCTCGCCTACCTCGTCCTGGTTCCGCAGTTCCTCGGGTACGTGCTGTTCAGTCGTGGACTCGGTCGGATCGACAGTTCGACCGCCACCACCATCACCCTGATCGAGCCTGCCGTCGCGACCGCGCTGGCCGTCGGAGTGCTGTCGGAATCCATCACCGCGACCGGTTGGGTGGGCATCGCAATGCTGGCGACGGCGCTGGTCGTCCTGCTGGCCCCTCGCCTTCCGTCCGCAACCGGCCCGGCATCCACTAGCGTCGACGCAGGATCATCGACAGGGAGGTCGACGCATGAAGCAGTTCCGAGAGGCCGTCGAGGCGCGTGACGAGCAGGCCATGAGGGCCCTGCTCGCCGACGATGTGGTCTTCACCAGTCCGGTCGCGTTCAAGCCGTATCCGGGCAAGGCCATCACGTCGGCCATCCTGCGGGGCGTGCTGCGGGTCTTCGAGGACTTCCGCTATATCCGAGAGATCAACGACGCCGGCGGACGCGACTCGGCGCTCGTCTTCGAAGCCGTGGTCGACGGGAAGAAGATCACCGGCTGCGACTTCATTCACGTCAACGATGACGGCAAGATCGACGACCTCATGGTCATGGTTCGGCCGCTGTCGGGAGCACAGGCCGTCGCCGCGGCGATGGGCGCGCAGTTCGATCAGATCGCCGCCGAGGCCGCCGCGGAGTCAGGGAACACTGCGGAGTCCGAGGGGGTCAGCCGGTGAAACTCGGTCTGCAACTGGGCTACTGGGGCGCGCAACCGCCGACCCACCACGCCGAGATCGTCGCCGCGGCCGAGGAGTCCGGTTTCGACAGCATCTTCACCGCCGAGGCCTGGGGATCCGACGCCTACACCCCGCTGGCCTGGCTCGGGTCGTCGACGGACCGTGTCCGGCTCGGGACGTCGGTGCTGCAGCTCTCGGCCCGCACCCCCACCGCGTGTGCGATGGCCGCGCTGACCCTCGACCACCTGTCCGGCGGTCGGCACATCGTCGGGCTGGGTGTGTCGGGACCGCAGGTCGTCGAAGGCTGGTACGGGCAGAAGTTCGCCAAGCCGCTGGCCCGGACCCGCGAGTACATCGACATCATGCGTCAGGTGTGGGCGCGCGAGGCGCCGGTCAGCAGCGCCGGACCGCACTATCCCCTGCCGTTCGACGGGGAGGGCGCATCGGGACTGGGCAAGACGCTCAAGCCGATCACACACCCGCTGCGCAGCGACATCCCCGTCATGCTCGGTGCCGAGGGGCCGAAGAACGTCGCGCTCGCCGCGGAGATCGCCGACGGGTGGTTGCCGCTGTTCTACACGCCGCGCATGGCCGACACGTACAACGAGTGGCTCGACGAGGGATTCGCCCGCCCGGGTGCACGACGCAGTCGCGAGGACTTCGAGATCTGCGCGACCGCCCAGATCGTCGTCACCGATGACCGCGAAGGTACCTACGCCGCGATCAAGCCGTTCCTGGCGCTGTACATGGGCGGGATGGGCAGCGAGGACACCAACTTCCATGCCGAGGTGTACCGCCGGATGGGCTACTCCGACGTCGTCGACGAGGTGACCGCACTCTTCCGCAGCAACCGCAAAGACGAAGCGGCGCAGATCATCCCCGATGCCGTCGTGGACGACTCGGCAATCGTCGGCGACCTGGACCACGTGCGTGAACAGATCAAGGTCTGGGAGTCGTGCGGGGTGACGATGATGCTCGTGTCGCCGGGCAGCGTCGCCGAGGTCGAGCAGCTCGCGGGGCTCATCCACTGATGCTCTCCCCCGCCCGCTTCACCGTCATCGACACGGTGGTCTCGTTCGACGCCCCGATCGAGGTCACCTTCGACTACCTCGCCGACCCGGCGAATCGACCGGAATGGCAGTCGAGTCTGCGCCGCATCGACGACCTGCGGCCGATCGGTGACCGGGCGGGTGACGTCGGCACCAGCTGGACCGACGTCACCGTCGTACCCGGGGTGTCGCCGCGGATGGAGGTGACCGCCTGTGAGTCCCGTCGACGGTGGCAGGAGATCGGACGGTGGCGGTCCGTTGACGCGGTCCTCACGTTGACGTTCGCCGAACGCGACGGGGGCGGCCGGGATGGGGGCACCGACGTGCATGCCGAGGCGGTGCTGACGGTGCCCGCGATCGGTGGGCTGGCGCTGACTGCGACGCGATGGCCGGCCGCGCAAGCCGTTCGGGCCGATCTCGAGCGCGCTGCTCGACTGTTGGCCGGTCGAGGCTCTCGGTGAGGGGCCGCGCCTCGGGTAGCGTTCCGAGGGTGAACATCAAGAACGTGACCCTCGCCCTCGGCACCGCTCTCGTCCTGGCTGTCGCCGGTTGCAGCTCCGACTCCGATTCCGGCTCGGGCACAACCGAACCCACCGCGACCGCGGCGACCGGCGGCGCCGAGACCCCGGTAGCGGGGGCCGAGAGCTGCCCGACCGCACCCGCGAACGCCGATGCCACGCCGCAGTGGACCGAGCAGGGCACCACCGGTGGATTGCAGATGGTCGCGTCCACCGCGACCGAAGCCCCCAACATCACTGTCGAGAATCCGTTCAGCGTCGACGAGACCCAGGTCAAGACGCTCGTCGAGGGTGACGGCGCCGTCGTGCCGGACACCGCGTCGGTGTCGGTCTGCTATGTCGGCGTGAACGGCCGCACCGGCGAGACCTTCGACAGCGCCTACGCAAACGGCTCCCCCGTGACCTTCCCGCTCGACGGCGTGATCCCCGGGTTCAGCAAGGCCATCGCGGGACAGAAGGTCGGGTCGAAGGTGGGCGTCGCCATGACGTCGGCCGACGGTTACGCGCAGGGCAATCCGCAGGCGAACATCGAGGTCGGCGACACCCTCGTCTTCGAGATCAGCATTCTCGGGGCGTCGTAGGGGTTGTCGCGCGGAGTCACTTGGTGACTTCGGGTCACCAGGTGATTTCGACACGGCTCCTCGCTCCGCTCGGTGCCGGCTCAATCAGCGGGGTGGACTCCTCGCTCCGCTCGGTGCCGGCTCATCAGCGGGGGGTGGACTTCTCGACCTCGACGCGCTCCTTCGTCGCTTGCTCGGCCCGGCGGCTTCGCTCGGTGCCGGCTCAATCAGCGGGGAGGGGCTCTGCTGAGGTCGTCGCCGTCGCTCTTCACCCGTTGGGGTCTGCGGTTGCGCACAGTTGGACCTCTGGCGTGCCAAAACGCGTCCCTCTCAGCGTGATCGAAGGGCATATTTCCCTTCGATCGTGCTCAGGGGGATGAGAATTTCTTTTGCGCCTGTCTACTCCTGACCTTGAGTTGCACGAGCAGCGAACCACGAAGGCCCCAGCCGTGAGATCGACTGGGACCCTTCGTGGCTCGTCGCTATCGCTCCTCGCACCTCAGGGAGCGGTGGGTTGGTGCTTGCGCTACTCGCACCCCGGAGACCGGTGGGCTGGTGCTTGCGCTGCTCGCACCCCGGGAAGCGGTGGGTTGGTGCTTGCGCTACTCGCACCCCGGAGAGCGGTGGGCCGGTGCTCGCGCTACTCGCACCCCGGAGAGCGGTGGGCCGGTGCTCGCGCTGCTCGCACCCCGGAGAGCGGTGGGATGGTGCCTGCGCTACTCGCACCCCCGGGGAGCGGTGGAGCGGCTCGCTCCTCGGGTGTGAGGAACCGTCAGATCTTGCGGTGCCGCAGGTTGATCGGGAGGCCGTCGGCGGGGGTCGGACCGGTGCCGTAGGTGAGTTCCGGGCGGTAACCGGCCGGGACGTCCCATTCGAAGCGCTGGAGCATCTGGTGCAGGATCGACTTCACCTCCATGCCACCGAAATACAGGCCGATGCACTTGTGGGCACCGCCGCCGAAGGGTGCCCATGCGAAGCGGTGGACCTTGTCCTCGCGGCGCTCCGGCGAGAAGCGTTCGGGGTCGAAGTGGGTGGGGTTGGGCCACCATTCCTTGCGCAGCATCGTCGCCCACGGGTGGATGCCGAGCAGCGTGCCCTTCGGGATGTAATGGCCGCAGACCTCGGTGTCCTCGATCGCCATGCGGAAGAGCATCCCGACCGGGGCGTTGAGGCGCAGCGTCTCCTTGAAGGCCAGCTCCATGCTGGGGAGCTTGTCGACGTCGTCGTAATCGATCGTCGGCTTGTCGAGGGCGAGAGACTCCTCGCGCAGGCGCTGCTGCCACTCGGGGTGCTTGCCGAGGAAGTAGGTCATCATCGACAGCGCGATGGTGCTGGTGTCGTGTGCAGCCATCATCACGAAGATCATGTGGTTGACGATGTCCTCGTCGGAGAACGTCTCGCCCTCGTCGCTCTCGGCGTTGCAGAGCACACTGAACAGGTCGTCGGCGTCGTTGCCGCGACGCAGCGGGATCTCGGAGCGGAAGTACTCCTGCAACACCTCGCGGCCCCGGAGCCCCTTGGCCCAGGTCCAGTTGCCGACGTCCTTGCGCACGATCGCCTGACCGCCGCGAACCGCCGCCTCGAAGGCGTGCTCCAGGCGGTGGGCCTCGGACTCGCTGACGTGGGCACCCATGAAGACCTCGGTCGCCAGCGACAGGGTGAGGTCCTTGGTGCGGGAGTACATCTTGAAGCCGTTGCCCACCTCCCAGTTGGCGAGGGTCTTCTCGATGTGCGGGGTCATGATGTCGAGGTAGCCGGTGAGGCGGGGGCGGCTGAACGCCTGCTGCATGATGCGGCGGTGCTGCATGTGCTCGTCGAAGTCCATCAGCATCACGCCCCGGCGGAAGAACGGGCCGATCATCGGTTCCCAGCCGAGTTCGCTCGAGAACGCCTTCTTGCGGTTCATCCACACCGCTTCGATCGCGTCCGGACCGACGAGGGTGACCATGTTCATGCCCAGCGCACCCGACCAGGAGACCTGTCCGTAGCGTTCGAACCGTTCCATGGCCGACTTGAGCGGGTCGACGAGCGCTTCGAGGGTGTTGCCGAGCCACGGAACCCCTGGGTCACCCATCACCGGCTTGAGATCGGATCCGGCGGGCGGCTCGGCCAGCGGACGCTCCGAGCTCGGGTACATGCTGCTCGCCTTCGCCAGCACGCTCTGGATCTGCTTTTTCCGACTCGTCATGAACCTGCCACTCCCTGTTGTTCCGATGTGCGTCACATCACTATGCACCATTGGAACGGATTTTAGCGTCTGTTTCAAGAGGAGTCTGCAGACGGGGTGTTCACGCAGGTTGTGCGAGCGTGTCGGCCGACCGTCGGGACGTCAGCACGCGGGGAGCCGAGACCCCCAGCGCGACCAGCACCGCCAGACCCCAGAGAAGGTACGACGACCCGACGAGATGCTGCCACCAGACCCAGGACAACTCGGCGTCGTACCGCTGCGGGATTCGCTGATGCGGCGCGACGGCGAAGATGACGAGCCCGAAACCGACGAGCCACCACCACATCGCCGACGCCTCGGGCCTGGTCGCGAGGAAGGTCAACAGGATCAGCAGCGGGACCACCCAGACCCAGCTGTGGTCCCACGCGACCGGCGAGCAGTACAGCGCGGCGAACGCGACTGCCATCAGTGCCGCGACATCGTGCGGGCCGGACGGTTGTGGACCCGCCGGTGCAACCGACAGCAGACGCCACGCGACCCAGGCGATGAACAGGCCGACGATCAGCGAGACGAGGAACCACGCGACGTCGGACTCGATGCCGAGCCTGCCGAGCTCACCCTTGATCGATTGGTTGTTCGCGAAGTGCGGACTCCCGATGCGGTCGGTGTCGAAGAGGGTCGATGTCCAGTAGGTGCGCGAGTCGTTCGGTGTCAGGAGATGGCCGAGGGCGGCGTAGGCGACCGCTGACGCCGCGGCCACGCCGAGTGCGCGCCAGTCCCGGCGGACGAAGAAGAACAGCAGGAACACCGCGGGGGTGAGCTTGATCGAGATGGCGAGTCCGACGAGCAGCCCGTTCCACCACTTGCCGCGGCCCAGCAGTACGTCGACGACGACGAGCGTCATCAGCACGATGTTGATCTGTCCGAAGTTGAGGGTGTCGCGGACGGGTTCGAGCCAGAGGCCCACCGTCGTGGCGGCCGTTGCGAGCCAACATAATTCGTGCGCCGGCCGCTCGACGAGGCTAGACAGGACGATGCGGCACACCACCAGCAGGCAGCCGATGGAGATCGCGGTGAACAGGGCCTGACCGAGGCTGAGTGGAACGACCGTGAAGATCGAGAACAGCGCTGCGGCAAGCGGTGGATACGTGAACGGGAGGTACGAGCCTTCCGCGAGCCGGGGCAGGATGCCGTACAGGTCGCCGCCGTCGAGCAGGACCTGTCCGCCCATGCGGTAGACGTCGAAATCGATGCGATACGGGGCCGGCGGTTGGTTCGGCAGCACGACGATGGCGACCGCCGAACTGATGAGGAAGACGGCGAGTGTCGCCCACCGGGCCCGGGCTGATCCCAGGTATCGATCCAGCGCACGTCGCGGGTTTACAGCAGCAGTCACGAGCCCTCACTTCCGAGCGGGATCGTATCGCGGAGGGCGTGCGGTTCAGGGTGGCCGGGCCGTGGCCGTGTAGTCGGGCGGTGCGGGTCCACGTGGACTCGTCGGTCGTCGACAGTCGAAGGGTGGTCGCGCGTTCTCCGGTGGGGTCGGTCGACGGGACCGTGGCGAGTCGAAGTGATCGGGCGTCGCCGGGATCGGGCGAAGGGCGGGTCAGGCGGCTCCGGGTTTGCGTCGATCGGCCGGCATGATGTCGACCACGCCGTCGTCCGGATAGCCGTCGAGCATGATCGTCGCGACCGCGCCGAGGGCGCGGTCCCAGGCCAGCGTCATGGCCGGGGTCCAGGACTCGCCGCCGATCTCGCTCATCGCGGCGATCATGCATTCCGCGACCGCCGTGTACATCGGTCTGGTGACGCCGAGACCGGCGTGTCGTCGCCCCAACGCGTGCAGAGTCGTCGTCAGCCACTCGGGATCGTCGAGATGCTCCACGACCGAGGCGACGGCGCTGCGCAACATTTCGGCCTGGGCTCGAGTGTCGCGGCCGAACATGGCGCGAACGGTGGGATAGCGGTCGAACAGGATCTCGTAGAAGCGAACGGTGAGGCCTGAGTCGGGAAGGTCGACGAGTGCCAGGCTGCGTTCGAGCAGTTGTTTGTCCATGCACGGACCTTGGTGCACCGGCATTGCGACTGGGCGCGCTGCGGGGAAGGCCGAGGTAACAGTGGTCTCACAGCGAACCGCAGCCGGTGTGAGGTTCGGGATGGTTCGGGCGTTTGGTCCGTCTTCAGAGGTTGTCAGCTGTCCCAGTCGACGGTGCGGGCCATGTTCAGCAACCGGCGTCGGCGCGTCTCCCCCGTCGCACCGACCCACGCGATGAGTCCGTAGACGTGTGCGCGGAAGTCCGGGTGCTCGTCGTGATTCTGCGACGACGCCCCGTGCCGGCGGGCGTTGTGGAGCAGGGCCCGCAGATTGTCGTAGTCGGATCTGGCGACCTGCGGACGGTCGTTGACGACGAGACCGGCAAGGTGTTGGCGCTGATGACTGTGCATGATCCGGACCTTCTCCGGGTGCACGGTGAATCGCTCGTCTTCGACGATGCGGAGCACGGTCCACAGCGCGCGGTCGGCGTTCATCGCGTCGCCCGAGATCGCGAGGTCGTCGCCGTAGCGGGTGTAGCGGAGGCCGTGACGGCGGGCGTACCCGTCGAGCCGCCGATCGAGCGGCCGCATCACGAGGTTCGCCAGATGCGGCGAGGTCGGCGCACCTTGCGGCAGGTGTCGTTCCCGAAGGAGTGCTGCGTGCGTGTGATCGATACCGCGGAGTTCGTCCACAGGCGTTGCCGTGGTGCACAATTCGGCGAGCAGGCGGGCGATGTGCGGCGGGTAGCCGGCCTGCCGGAACACTGCTCGGACGCGCGGTACGGTGATCGTCTCGAAGCAATGCCGGAGGTCGACGCGCAGTACCACGGGACGGTCCGTGTGCGGCCAGGCGAAAGCAGCCGGTGACGATCCGGGTATGAAGCCGCGTGCTGCGGGATGCGCCGGAATGCGCTCAATCAACCGTCTGAGCAGGCGACGCTGTGTCTCGCGCATACGGGGTTTCGGAGCTTCGATGACCCGGACACCGTCCCGCTTCTCACGCCGCCAGATTCGGTAGTGACGCAACGGCGGGCGCGCCGTTCGTAGCCATTGGCCGCGGTCGGCGAACCATTCGAGCTCGGGCACGGTGAAGTCGAGCCAGTGCGCGAACTGCTCGACATCGTAGAGATCGGGCAGAGCGTCGGACACCGTTCCCGCGGAACGTGGTTCGTGCAGTACGACGGGTTGAGCGGCGAGGGGTGCCGGGTGGGTCCACGGCGCGAGGGCCTGGATCATCACGGTCGCGGGATGTCGCGGTTCGTGAGGCGAGAGTTCGATGATGCCTGCGGCCACGTCGGTGGTGACCTCAGCGGGCAGGACCGCTGTCACCGCCGCCAGGATCTCCGGCCACGTCCAGGCGGTATACGTGCGCGAGAAGGCCGCAGCGACTTCCGCTGCCTCATGCGGTTGCAGGAACGGTTCGGTCACGGCGTCGTGTCGCGTCGCGGGCTGACGTGATGATGAACGACGGATGGGGTGACCAGAACTGAGCAGCGGCGCCGTGTGGCACGTGCAGCGTGCGCGCCGGCGTCGGACGCAGGAACCAGCTGTGAAGTGCACCCAGGGGTTACCCCTGAGACGGATCGCGACGATCCACTCTCACCTTGCCCGTCGTTCATCAACCGACATGATGCCACGGGCGTCTGACACCGTCGGGGACGTTCGCGGTTCGCGCGGAAAAGCGTCACGAGGGGTGCCGTAGTGAGAGGGTCAGCTGCGCTGCGTCGTTTGTGTTGTCTCGCGCGAACCTACTCCCTTGTTGACCGACAGACTTCAACTCGACCGGTAGACCTCGATCGAAGTCCATAGGTCGAGTTGAAGTCTGTCGGTTGGGGGGGCCTGGTTGCTGGACCCTTCGAGGCTCGTCGCTATCGCTCCTCGCACCTCAGGGAGCAGAGGGTACGGGAGTTGTCAACGCCAAGATCGCTCAGATCCTTCTGCTCCTCTGGCATGTGACCAGCAGTTTTGTGGTTCGGGATCCCCGGTGTCAGGCACCGACGTACTCGGCGAGGTGCTCACCGGTGAGGGTCGATCGGTCGGCGACGATATCGGCGGGTGTGCCCTCGAAGACGATCCGGCCGCCGTCGTGGCCGGCGCCCGGGCCGAGGTCGATGATCCAGTCGGCGTGGGCCATCACGGCCTGATGGTGCTCGATGACGATCACCGACTTTCCGGAGTCGACGAGACGGTCGAGCAGCCCCAGGAGCTGTTCCACGTCGGCGAGGTGGAGGCCGGTGGTGGGCTCGTCGAGGATGTAGACGTCGCCCTTCTCCCCCATGTGACCGGCCAACTTCAACCGCTGGCGTTCGCCGCCGGACAGGGTGGTCAGAGGCTGACCGACCTTGATGTAACCGAGCCCGACGTCGACCATCCGGTGCAGGATCTTGTGCGCCGCCGGGAGTTTGGCATCGCCGTCGGCGAAGAAGGTCTCCGCCTGGGCGACCGACATCTCGAGTACTTCGCTGATGTTGCGGCCGCCGAAGGTGTAGTCGAGCACCTCGGCCTGGAATCGCTTGCCCTCGCACACCTCGCAGGGCGCGGCGACGCCGGCCATCATCGCGAGGTCGGAGTAGACGACGCCTGCACCGTTGCAGTTGGGGCAGGCACCCTCCGAGTTCGCGCTGAACAAGGCGGGTTTCACGCCGTTGGCCTTGGCGAACGCCTTGCGGATCGGCTCGAGCAGACCGGTGTAGGTCGCCGGATTGGAACGCCGCGACCCCTTGATGGCGCTCTGGTCGATGGAGACGACCCCGCCCTCCTTGGCGACCGTCGAGTTGATCAACGAACTCTTGCCCGAGCCCGCGACGCCGGTGAGCACGACCAGCACACCGAGCGGTATGTCGACGTCGACATCGCGCAGATTGTTGGCGTCGGCCCCGCGGACCTCGAGATGACCATTGGGCGTGCGGACTTCGTCCTTGACGGCGGCGCGGTCCTCCAGGTGGCGCCCGGTGAGCGTGTCCGCGGCCCGCAGTTCGTCGACGGTGCCTTCGAACACGATCGTGCCGCCGTCGGTGCCCGCTCCCGGGCCGATGTCGACGACGCGGTCGGCGATCGCGATCACCTCCGGCTTGTGCTCGACCACCAGCACCGTGTTGCCCTTGTCCCGCAATGCGCGCAGCAGATCATTCATCCGGGTGATGTCGTGCGGGTGCAGACCGATCGACGGCTCGTCGAACACATAGGTCACGTCGGTCAGCGACGAACCGAGGTGACGGATCAGCTTAGTGCGCTGCGCCTCTCCGCCGGACAGGGTGCCGGCCGGGCGTTCCAGGGACAGGTAGCCGAGTCCGATGTCGACGAACGCGTTGAGGTGGTCTCGCAGCGCGGTGATCAGCGGGGCCGCGGACGGATCGTCGAGGTCGGCGACCCACTGGGCGAGATCGCTGATCTGCATCGCGCATGCGTCGGCGATGCTGATGCCCTTGATCTTCGACGAACGGGTCTCGGCGGTGAGGCGGGTGCCCTCACAGTCCGGGCACTGCGCGAAGGTGATCGCCCGGTCGACGAAGGCACGGATGTGCGGTTGCATGGCCTCACGGTCCTTGCTCAGCATCGACTTCTGAATCTTCGGGATCAGACCCTCGAAGGTGATGTTGATGCCCTCGACCTTGATCTTGGTGGGCTCTTTGTAGAGCAGGTCGTTGAGCTGCTTCTTGGTGTACTTCGCGATCGGCTTGTCGGGGTCGAAGAAGCCGCAGCCGCGGTAGATCCGGCCGTACCAGCCGTCCATCGAGTAGCCGGGGATCGTCAGCGCGCCCTCGTTGAGCGACTTCGACGAGTCGTAGAGTGCGGTGAGGTCGAAGTCGGAGACGTCGCCACGTCCCTCGCATCGCGGGCACATGCCGCCGGTGATGGAGAAGCTTCGACGCTCCTTGACCTTCTGCCCGCCCTTCTCGATGGTCACCGCACCCGCCCCGCTGATCGAGGCGACGTTGAACGAGAACGCCTGCGGCGAACCGATGTGCGGAGTTCCCAAGCGACTGAACAGGATACGCAGCATCGCGTTCGCGTCGGTGGCTGTGCCGACGGTCGACCGGACGTTGGCACCCATCCGCTCCTGGTCGACGATGATCGCCGTCGTCAGACCCTCCAGGATGTCGACGTCCGGACGAGCCATCGACGGCATGAAGCCCTGGACGAACGCGCTGTACGTCTCGTTGATGAGGCGCTGGGATTCCGCGGCGATGGTGCTGAAGACCAGTGAACTCTTCCCGGAACCCGACACCCCGGTGAAGACCGTCAGCCGACGCTTCGGCAGATCGACGCTGACGTCCTTGAGGTTGTTCTCCCGGGCGCCATGGACGCGGATGATGTCGTGCGTATCGGCGGGGTGAATGCCGTCGGCCCGCACGGCGTCGACCTTCCGTGCGGGACGGGTGGCGGTTCGGCTCATCGTCTCTCCATCAATGTGGCGACCGCGGGCGGGCGGTCGTCGGCGTTCGGGGTGCTCGTGTCATTCCGGAGGTCCGTTGCCGCGAGGTCGGTGCGCGGACTCCCGGTCGATCTAACCAGGGTGGAGGACACGTCCGCGGGGTGTTGTCGGTCGACGACCGCGCCGAGTGCTTCCGGGGGCGGGTATCGACCGGGTCCGCACATCTCTCAGCCGGCCTGGTCGATACGGATGAGGTTGCCCGCCGGATCACGAACGGCGGCGTCGCGCACGCCATACGGCTGATCCATCGGCTCCTGCACGATGTCGACGCCGCTGGACTGCAATTTTTCGAAAAGCCCGTCGAGGTCGTCGGTCGCCAGCGTCAGCGCGCCGTAACTCCCCTTGGCGATCAGCTCGAGGATCGTCTGTCGTTCCTCCTCGGAGATACCGGGATCGGCAGCCGGCGGATGCAGGACGATCGACGTGCCCGGCTGTCCGGGCGGGCCGACGGTCAGCCACCGCATGCCCTCGTAGCCGACATCCTTGCGGAGTTCGAAACCGAGGAGGTCGCGGTAGAAGCCCAGGGCGGCGTCGCCGTCGGTGTGTGGGAGGAACGTGTATTGGATCGTGATGTTCATGCGATCAGGCTAGGCAGTCTCACCCGCGCTGTGCTTCTCGATTCCTGATCGGTCTCGTGATGTTCTTCGCCAGGCACGCCGGTATCCCGTCCGTCGCGTCGGCCGACTGTTCGCGATAGACCGTCGGCGGGACCCCGACGAGTTCGGTGAACCGGGTGCTGAACGTGCCCAACGACGAGCAGCCCACCTCGAAGCAGACCTCGGTGACGGTCAGGTCGCCGCGCCGCAGCAGCGTCATCGCCCGTTCGATACGGCGAGTCATCAAGTACGAGTAGGGCGATTCGCCGTAGGTCTGGCGGAACTTCCGGCTCAGGTGACCGGCCGACATGCTCACCCCGCGCGCGAGCGCCTCGACGTCGAGCGGCTGCGCGTACTCGCGGTCGATGCGATCGCGGACCCGACGCAGCAGGGTCAGGTCGCGCAGGCGCTGATCGGAATCGGTTCGCGGCACGGATCGATCGTAGTGCGCTCAGACCCCGAGCACCGCCGAGATGTCCGCACCGAGGGCGTCGAGACGGCGTGCGGCCTCGTCCCGCGGTACGGCGCCGCCCGGGCAGTCGAGGACGACTTCCAGATAGCACTTCAGTTTCGGCTCGGTGCCGGAGGGACGCACGACGACGCGGTCGTCGGCGGCGGTCCGCACCAGGACGCCGTCGGTCGGCGGGAGATCAGCGGATCCATGTGCCAGGTCGCGGTTCTCCACCACCGGCGAGCCGGCCAGTCGTTCGATCGGCGACGAACGCAGGCGCTGCATCATCTCGCCGATCAGAGCGGTGTCCTCGACGCGGATCGTCAACGGTGCGGTGGCATGCAGGCCGTGGCGACGGGCGAGCCGGTCGAGTTCGTCGGTCAGCGTGCGGCCGTCCTTCCCGAGTTCCTCGACGAGGGAGATGACCCGGACCATCGCACCGATGCCGTCCTTGTCGCGGACGGTGTCGGGGTCGGTGCAGTAGCCGATGGCCTCCTCGTAACCGAAACGCAGGCTGGAAGTCCGGGCGATCCACTTGAAGCCGGTGAGCGTCGCGGCGAACCGCAGCCCGTGGACCGCGGCGACCCGGCCGAGCAGCCGGCTCGACACGATCGAACACGCCAGGGTGTCACCGGGGCGCGTCGCATCCCGTGCCGCCTGCTCCCCCAGCAGCGCGCCGATCTCGTCGCCGGTCAGCTGCCGCCACTGCCCATCGGGACCGACCGTCGCCACCGAGCAGCGGTCGGCATCGGGGTCGAGGGCGATCACGACGTCCGCGTCGACGTCGCGTGCGAGATCGAGCGCGAGGTCGAGGGCACCGGGCTCCTCCGGGTTCGGGAACGGCACCGTCGGGAAGTCCGGATCGGGAGCGGACTGCGCCGCCACCACGTGGACGTCGCCGATTCCCGCGGCCCGCAACACGTCTCGGGCGACCGCACCCCCGACCCCGTGCATCGGCGTCAGTACGACGCGCACCGGCGACGGGCCGCCGCCGGGTCGAAGCCGCGCGGTGCGCTCGACATAGGTCCGCACGGTCTCGTCGTCGAGGTGGATGACCGCCGCGGGGTCGCGGGACACCTCGTCGGCGGGCGGTGCCTGCGCGATCCGGTCCGCGATGTCGGCGTCGGCCGGCGCGATGATCTGCACTCCCCTGCCCGCATCGTCGGTGACACGCCCGCCGAGATACACCTTGTAACCGTTGTCGGCCGGTGGGTTGTGCGAGGCGGTGATCATCACACCGGCGTCGCAGTCGAGCGCACGCGTCGCATGAGCGGTGACCGGCGTCGGCAACCGGGGTGGCAGCGCGAACACCGTGAGCCCCTGCGCCGCAAGCACTTCGGTTGCCGCGTCGAAGAACTCGGCCGATCCGTGCCGGGCGTCGCACCCGACCACGACACGCGCGTCGGGACCGACCGTGTCGAGCAGATACCGCGCGACACCGGCCGTGGCGCGGGTGACCACGGCGACGTTCATCCGCGACTCGCCCGCACCGACCTCGCCGCGCAGGCCGGCGGTGCCGAAGGTCAGCGGTCCGTGGAAGAGGGCCGCGAGATCGTCGGCGGCGGCGACGTCACCGGTCACGGCCGCGTCGATCAGATCGGTCAGCACGGCTCGGGTCGACGGGTCCGGATCGTGGTCCCGCCAGTGCCGCGCGGTCGCGAACAGGTCGGCCCGGGTCACCGGATGCGGCGACCCGGCTCGACGCGGTCTCCCAATGCCACCCGGGCACCGCGCAGGATCTGCGTATCCATCCCGACCAACGTGATCTTCTCGGTCGGGACCGGGCGTGTCCGCGGGTGCCCGCCGATCACCGCGTTCGGGCCGACGCGCACCCGTTCGTCGAGGACAGACCATGCGACCGACGCGCCGGCGCCGATGACAACGTCACCGAAGATCACCGAATCGGCCACGACCGCACCTTTTTCGACGACCACACCCGGTCCGAGAACGCTGCGTCGGACCGTTCCGTGCACGTGGGCGCCGCTGCTGACGAGACTGTCCTCGACGACCGCCCCGGTCTCGATACGCGCGGCCGGGCGCTGCGGCTGGTTGGTGAGGATCGGCCGGTCGGCGCGGAAGACGTCGAGGGACCCGTCGATGAGGTCGCGGTGCGCCTGCAGGTAGGTCTCAGGACGGCCGGCGTCGATCCAATAGCCAGACATCGCGTGGGCGACCGTCTTGCCGCGGTCGACGAACCAGGGCACCAGGTGTTCGCCGAAGTCGCCCAGGCCGGTGTCGTCCTTCGGGGACCCCTCGGTCGTCCGGCTCTCCAGGTACTCGAGGCCCTCGATGAGCACGGCCGGGTCGTAGACGAAGATCTCGGTGGCGATCGTGCGCGTGGTGGCGCGTTCGGGTTTGTAGCGGAACTCGCGGACGGTCCCGTCGCGGCGGGCTTTCACGGTGGCGTGCTGCGCAGCCTCGTCGAGAGGACACGTCGTGGTGACCACAGTGCATTCGGCGCCATGGCGGCGGTGGGTCTCGATGGCGTCGCGGAAGTCGAAGTCGTAGACGTGGTCGGCGCTCATGACGATGACCTCGGCCGGTGCGTGGGCGGCGATGCGGCCGCGGATGCGATACAGCAGGTCGGCGTTGCCGGTCGCGAAGCCGTCTTCGGTTTCCGGGGCGTCGGTCTGCTCCGGCATCACCACGCGCAACCCGCCGCTCGTGCGGTCCAGATCCCAGGGACGGCCACCCGCCACGATCTGGGTGATGGTCTCGGCCTCGTACTGCACGCACAACCACACGTCGTCGATGTGACTGTGGTGCAGGTTGGAGAGCGGGAAGTCGATGAGCTGATAGTTGCCCGCGAACGGCAACGCGGGTTTCGCCCGCCGATCGGTCAGCACCTCCATCCGCGAACCACGTCCACCGGCCTGCACGATCGCGAGAACCTCCGAATACCGCATCACCCCAGTCTGCCCCACGCCGCCGGGTTTGCCCGGATACCGTGGCCGACGGAACTCGACGAGAAGCGACGAGGAGGTACGAGCGGTGACGCGCATCCACCGGGCCGAGCACGCGACGACGGAGCGTGTGGAGGTCGACTGCCTCGTGATCGGCGGCGGCATCGTCGGGCTGGCGGTGGCGCGGGCATTCACCCGGCGAGGACGCGACGTCGTCGTCCTCGAGGCCATAGATTCGGTTGGCGCGCAGACGACCTCGCGAAGCTCGGAGGTGATCCACGCCGGCATCTACTACCCCGAGGGCAGCCTGAAGGCGGAACTGTGCGTCCGCGGTCGCGAGCAGTTGACCCGATTCTGCGACGAGCACGGCGTCTCGTGGGCGCGGCCGGGCAAACTCATCGTCGCCACCGACGGCACTCAGAGCGAACGCCTCGACGTCTTGCTCCGACACGGTCTGGCCAACGGCGTTTCCGACCTTCGACGGATCGGAGTGGACGAACTGCGCGACCGGGAACCGGCAGTCGCAGGCGTCGCGGCTCTGTTCTCACCGTCGACCGGGATCGTCGACGTCGACGGTGTGGTGCGTGCACTGGTGCGTGACCTGGAGGCACACGGTGGCGCGATCGCGTTGCGCAGCAGGGTGATCGGCGGACAGATCAACGCACAGGGGGTCACCGTGCAGACATCGGACGGCGAATCGGCCTCCGCCCGGACGCTCGTCAACTGTGCCGGGATCGGCGCGTGGGAGGTGGCCCGGGCGCTGGCCGGCTTCGGCGGCCGAATCCCGCCGCGCTTCCTCGCCAAGGGGAATTACTTCGGGTTGTCCGGCGTCCGGGCGCCGTTCCGTCACCTCGTCTACCCGATCCCCGCCGACGGCGGATTGGGCGTGCACTACACGATGGATCTCGCCGGCGAGGCCCGATTCGGCCCCGACGTCGAATGGCTGACGCCGTCCCCCGACGGGGCGATTGCCGGAGAGGAACTCGACTACGCCGTCGACGAGGCGCGCGCCGACGCATTCGAACGAGCCATCCGCACGTACTGGCCGCACTTGCCGGCCAACGCCCTGGTGCCCGCCTACGCCGGGATCCGACCCAAGGTCGCCGGGCCGGGTGCCGGTGCCGGCGACTTCGTGATCCAGGGTCCGCGGTCACACGGCATCGCGGGCCTGGTCAACCTCTTCGGTATCGAGTCGCCGGGCATCACGTCGTCGTTGGCGATCGCCGACCATGTCGTCGGTCTGGTCACGCCCCCGACGACGTGACCAGACCGACCGGGAGCGCTCAGCCCTGGTGCGCCGCACCCTCTTTGGGGTGGTACTGGTAGGCAGCGCTTGCCTTCTCGCGAACCTTCATGGCCTGGATCGCGTCGTGATGACGCCGGGCGTGATAGGCCAGCGGGAAGTACGTCAGCCGCTCCGGCAGGGTGCGGTAGGCGAATCGCAGATTGCGATGAATCCGCTCGAGGTGACGCTGCTCGGCGTCGGACCAGCTCAGACCCAGGATCTCCCGCACGCGCGGATCCATGACGCCGACGGTGGTCAGGTAGTTGAAGTTCTGGAACGGCACCGACGCGGTGGCGGCGGCCTTCTTCACGGCGGGGCGCAACGCCTTGGGCACCGACTTCGGGACGACCGGCGCGGCGCGCATCTGACCGATCAGTTCCAGCGCGACCGGGTGCCGGACGAGCTTGTTCTCGATGAAGTCGTCGAAGTATTCGTCGAACTCCTCGAGCGTCTCGGGGTAGTTCTTCATCGGTACCTGGACGATCTTGGCGATGCGGCGGTTGTCCCGCAGGAGTTCTTTGCGCTCGTCGAGGGTGAAGTGCCGGCCCAGCACCAGCGGCGCGGCGGTCTCGATCGTCGGCAGCGCGGTGGCGATCACCCAGGCGTACGCCTCCGGGTTGAGTGCACTGATGTGCTTGCCCTCCGAGTTGCGCATCTGCAACGGCTGGTGCAGCTTCCGGAGACGCTTGCCCTCTTCGAGAGCTTCCTGGCCGCCGTAGGTCCAGCGCAGCACCGAGTCGGCGGAGCGGATCGCACGTCCGACGGGGTCGGTGCGGAAGACCGAGTACTTGCCGACGACGTCGCCGATGACCGGGTGCATCACCTGCATCACGAACGCCGCCCCGTTGATCGGGAGGAACGTGTACATGCCGGTGAGCTTGGCGGTCAGCGAGTCCGGCGGGATCAGCTCGATCTCGTCGTCGCGGTGGTTCAGCAGCGGCTCGCCCGCCACGAAGTCACTTGCTGCGGGTTCGGACGTTGTCCGTTCTTCGTGTACCGCGGTCATGGTGCCCCCAACATCGGTCTCGGAAACTGCTAATTCGACAACATTTGTAGTCAGATTAGCGCAGGCGTTCTCGAAAACCCACCTTTTGTCGGATTTCGGCTACTGAAACGAGTCGGGTCAGGCGTCGGGACCGATGACCACGGTCCGCGTGGCGAGTTCGCGGTGGCGAACCGTGAAGATCCGCGTGCCCTTCTTGCGACCGATGCGGACCTCGCTGAGATCGAGTCCGTCGGCCGTCAGACGCGCGTGGGTCGTGTCCACATCGGTCGACCGCCATGCCACACCCCAGAGCATGACCGGCGACGACGGCACCTGGTCGGCCGGCGGACGGGGCGCGGCGACGACCTCGACGATCAGGTCGTCGCGCCGGAAGAACAGCTGGCGGGCGCCCTGCCCGAACGGCTGGTCGAGACGGAAATCGAGGCCGAAGGAGCCGGCGAACAGCGCGACGGCGACATCGCGGTTGTCGCAGGTGAAGACCAGATGGTCGAGGCCGGTCAGATCGCCGTCAACGGCGGCTCCGGACTCGTGTCGTTCGGCGATCCCGACCGGACTGGTCTCACCCAGCGCTCCGAGGACGGTGTCCCCAAGCGGATACCCGCGCCGGCCGAGTAGACGCCGGGACGCGGCGACGTCGTCGACCGTGAAGTACACGTCGTGGGTGTCGGGCTCGCCGGCCGACGGCCGGATCGAGAGGGCGACGTTGCCGAGGCTCACCACTCGCCGGCCGTCGGCGCCCGTACCGACCTCGCGTCCGAGCAACCGCCGGTAGGTCTCGGCGGTCGTCGACGGGTCGTCGCTCGCGAGGTCGACGAGTGCGTGCGGGCCGGCGGGCGGAATCGTCACCGCTTCTTCTTACCCTTCCGACGACGAGCCGGCGCCGGCGGCACCCGTCGATGGATCAGTTGCGATGAGCTGGTGATATGCCAAGCGCGGCAAGAGCACTCGTAGTAGCGCAGCTCCGGAGCGGTACCGATGAGGTGGCGCCGGAGTCGATCGATGCCCTCACGAGCGTCGGCCGGCGAGGCGAACGGCAGTTTGTCCGGCGTCGGGCAGGCCGGATAGTCGATGCCGGCGCGGCGCCGGCGTCGAGGTTGCTCGCGGAACGCCGTGCGTGCCTCGACATCGCGATAGAACGCTTCGAGATCGTCATCGGAGAAGGACACCCGTCGATTATCCCCCGGGCAGCGCGCGGGCTGGGATCAGCGGGCCATCCACAGCCGACGGCGGATGACCTGGCGCATGCGGCGCAGCTCCGCAGCGGTCAATCCCGACGGCGGGTCGGTGTCGACGAGGCGGTCGACCTGGGAGAAGAAGTCCCGATCGGTGAGGCCGAACTCCTCGACGATCTGCCGGGAGGAGCCCCCGCCCAGGGAGTACCAGTCCGTCTCGAACTGGATCATCTGCTGCTGTTTGCTGTCCATGAAGACCACCGAATCTGCGTTTTCGACCTGAAACCCGGACCTGTGTCGCGGAGCCACTCGGCTTCGGCTCCAGCGTGACACACGTCACCGACGTCGTCATTTCTACACCTGTCGACCGACAGAAGACAGCAGGCGACCCATGCTGATTCCAAAGGTCCCGCAGATGTTCACCGCACGTTCGAGGACGGCCGGGGAGAAGCTCAGACGGCCAGTCGATCGCCGGTCCCGGCACGCGCTTCGCGCCGGTTCGCGCGGATGCTGCTGGCGAGCGACGCGCCGATGAACGCCACGCCGACGAGCCCCGTGATCACCTCGTTGATCTCGATCTCGATGCTGATCAACAGGATCGCGGCCAGCGCGCCGATGGCCCAGTGCGCACCGTGTTCGAGGTAGCGGTACTCCCCCAGCGTGCCCTTGCGGACGAGGTAGATCGTGATGGACCGCACGAACATCGCGCCGATGAATCCGAGCCCCAACGCGATGATGATCGGGTCGGAGGTGATGGCGAAGGCGCCGATCACCCCGTCGAAGGAGAACGACGCGTCCAGGAGCTCGAGATAGAGGAACAGGAAGAACCCGGCCTTGCCGGTGGCCACGGTCACCGGGTGCGGACCGGAGCCGTTCGATCCGGACCTGTGTGATCCGGGCCCGCCTGATTCCGTCGCGTCTGATTCCGGCTCGTCCGATTCCGGCTCGGCCATGAACAGCGAGCTGAGCCCGTCGACGGTGATGTAGGTGACCATGCCCAGGATTCCGGCGATCAGGACGGTCGCGCGGCTCTCGTCCGGCGCCAGGAACTCGGCGGTGAGAACCAGAGCCAGGGCGGCCAGTACGACCGCGAGCTGGTCGAGCTTGCCGAGCGTGGCGAGCGGCTTCTCGAGCCACGTGAGCCAGGTCTGCGGGCGCTCGGTGAGCACGAAGTTGAGGAACAGGAGCAGGAGGAACATGCCGCCGAACGCCGCGATCTGCGGGTGGGCCTCGGTGAGGATCGTCTCGTAGCTGGGTTGACCGTCGGCGAAATGCGTCTGCCCTTCGGGCGGCGGGTTCATCGCCAGGTCGAGCGCCTCGACGGGGTTGAGACCTCCGGTGATCCACACGATGACCAGCGGGAACAGGAGACGCATGCCGAACACGGCGATGAGCACGCCGACGGTGAGGAACATCTTCTGCCAGAACGCGCTCATCCGTTCGAGGATCGTCGCGTTGATGACCGCGTTGTCGAACGACAGGGACACCTCGAGCACGCCGAGGATGGCGCACAGGGCGAGGCCGGTCCAGCCGAGGTAGAGGTAGGCGACGACCAGGGCCACGAGCGTGACGACGAGCGAGGGCGCGAAGATGCGCGCGGTCACCGCAGCTTCTCGGCTTCCCGCGCGAGTTCGAGCAGAGTGTCGGTGAGGTCGGCCAGCACGTCGTGTTCGGCACCTTCGGCCACCGCGGTGCCGAGGTCCTCCGCGGCGCACCGCAGCGCGAACATCCGGTCGCCGAAGTCGGCGGCCTCCGCCGAGGAGAGAATCACCGCGTCGTCGGGAATGGATGTGCCCTCCAGCAGCGTTCTCTGCTCGTAAGCACGCTGCCTGCACGATCGCTTGCAGTACTTCCGCCGACGCCCCATCTCGGAGTCCACCATCGTGCGGCCGCACCAGGCGCAGGCGTACGGCCGACGCCGACGCGATGCGCCCGTTTGTACGCCGTGCGTAGTGCCTGGTTCCACACCGAGACCGTACCGCTGTCACGACCGGCCCCGCTCGCTGCGCTCCCGGCGGCGGCCCCGCCGAGCGGGTTGGACAACACGGGTCGTCGCCGGTGGCGAACCCACGCAGGAATGCGCGTAGAATGTTCCTGTTGACGACCCGAAAGTCGTGCGCAGCGTTGCGCGCGATCCTGGAATGCAACAGAGATCTCCCGGCAGACCGGGAGATCCGACGAAGTTGAGAGGAACCCTTCATGGCAGATCGAGTACTTCGGGGTAGCCGCCTCGGCGCGGTGAGCTACGAGACCGATCGTGACCACGACCTCGCGCCGCGACGCATCGTCCAGTACCGCACCGACAACGGCGAGATCTTCGACGTGCCGTTCGCCGACGACGCGGAGGTCCCGTCGAAGTGGCCGTGCAAGAACGGCATGGAAGGCACCATCCTCGAGGGCGCCGAGCCCGAGGAGAAGAAGACCAAGCCGCCGCGTACGCACTGGGACATGCTGCTCGAGCGTCGCAGCGAGGAAGAGCTCGAAGTGCTGCTCAACGAGCGCCTCGACCTGCTCAAGCAGCGGCGCAAGGGCATCACCAACTGACACCCGCGGGCCCGACGCCCGGAACCGAACAGACCCGGCAGGACATCCTGCCGGGTCTGTCCGTCTGCTCAGCGGATCATCGCGTCCGGACGAGTCCCCAGCGCTCGAGGCGGCTCTGGACTCCCCAGCGGGCGACCATCGTGAACGCCTCGGACATCACGCCGCCGCTCATCTTGGACACCCCGATCTCACGTTCGGTGAAGGTGATCGGCACCTCCCGGACGTCGAAGCCGGCACGCACCGTGCGCCACGCCAGGTCGATCTGGAAGCAATAACCCGCGGACTCGACGGTGTCGAGCTGGATCTTCTCCAGCACGATGCGGCGATAGGCGCGGAACCCGGCGGTGATGTCGTGGACGCCCGCACCGAGAGCCAGACGGGCATAGGTGTTGGCACCGCGGGAGAGGAACTCCCGGCGCTTCGGCCAGTTCACCAGCTTGCCGCCCGGGACATAGCGGGACCCGATCACGAGATCCGCGCCGTCGTTGACGGCGTCGAACAGGCGGTGCAGCTGCTCGGGTGCGTGGCTGCCGTCGGCGTCCATCTCGACGATGACGGCGTAGTCGCGGTCGAGTCCCCACGCGAAGCCGGCGAGGTACGCCTTGCCCAGGCCGTCCTTGTCGACGCGGTGCATGACATGGACCCGGGTCGCCGCGTCGGCGCGAGCAAGGTCGTCGGCGACATCGCCCGTGCCGTCCGGGCTCGAGTCGTCGACCACGAGGACATGCGCCCCTGGCAGCACGTCCTGTAGACGTCCGATGATGAGCGGCAGGTTGTCGCGCTCGTTGTACGTCGGCACGACGACGAGTGCGCCCGTGCCGTCGGCGCCGACCACGCGTTGCGGCGCGTCGTCGGGCCGCCGCTGCCCTGCCGTGGCGTCAATCCCCGATGCCATCGAGCTCCTTCGTGTCACCGGTCGCCCGTGCGGCGACCCTGCGTGGCCTGAGTGAGAACCTAGTACGCGAGCGCAGCGCAAACAAAAGCCCGGCCACCGCCGCGATGATCGCGATCACCTCCGGCCAGGGGCCCAGGCGGGTCGCGAGGGTCATGTCCTCATGGAGTGGCAGACGCCCGGTCAGCACGTCCGCGGTGAATATGCCGGACTGCTGGCTGATGGATCCGTCCGGCTCGATGACGGCGCTCACCCCACTGGTGGCCGCGACGACCACGGACCGCCCGTGTTCGACGGCCCGGACCTGTGACATGGCCAACTGCTGGTAGGTCATCTCGGTCCGGCCGAAGGTCGCGTTGTTGGTGGGCACGAACAGCATCTGCGCGCCGTCCCGGACGGATTGCCGAGCGGCCCGATCGAAGGCGACCTCCCAGCAGGTCGCGACACCGACGGTCACCGTCCCCGAGCGACCGGGCACATCGACCACCGTGGGTCCGGTGCCGGGGCGGAGGTCTCCGGCCATGTCCGCATACGACGAGAACAGGCGGAAGAACGGCCGCCACGGGAGGTATTCGCCGAACGGCTGGACGATGTGCTTGTCGTAGCGGTCGACCGGGCCCTGCGCGCCGTCCCAGACCAGGACCGAATTGGTGGGTCGGCCATCGGGGTTGCGGATGAGCGTGCCGACCAGGATCGGCGCGTCGACGGCCTCGGAGGCCGCGGTGATCCCGGCGGCCGCGTCTGCGTTGTCCAGCGGCGAGATGTCCGAGGCGTTCTCCGGCCACAGGACGAAGTCGGGCTGCTCGGTCTGCCCGGTGTCGATCGCCCGGCCGTGGGACATCGTCGTGCGGACGTGATTGTCGAGGACAGCGCGCCGCTGGGCGTTGAAATCCAGACCCAGTCGCGGGACATTGCCCTGGATGGCACCGATCCGGGCCGAGGACGTCGCGATGTTGCGGTCGAGGCTGGCGGGGGTCGCCGCGATGGCCGCGATCGGTGCGAGCAGCGCGATGGCCACCGCGGCGGTCGCGATGCGCACCACGCCCGAGGAACGTTCGGTGGACCGTCCCGGACCGTCGGCGTGCTCGGGGTCGGAGGCGGTCGTCGTGCGCCGGTACGCCCGGGTGAGGATCACGAGCAGCCAGGCGACCGCGGAGCCGAACAGTGCGACACCTGCTGACAACCCCGGCGCGCCGAGCACCGAGGCCAGCGGCAGCAGCGGTCCGTCGACCTGACTGAATGCGGTTCTCCCCCAGGGAAACCCGCCGAACGGAAAGGCGGAACGGAGCGCTTCGACGAGCACCCACGACAGCGTGAACCACACCGGAGGCACCGGAAGCCGCATCGTCAGGGTGGCGATCGCGCCGAACAGCGCGAGATAGACGGCGAGCACCGCGGCCAGGGCGAGCCACGGGAGCGGACCGACGTAGACGCCGATCCACGGCAACAGCGGCACGAAAAACGCCAGCCCGAAGACGAAGCCGATCCACGCGCCGGTGCGCACCCGGGGCGACCCGACGAAGAGTGCGGCGAACAACAGGCCGAGGCCGAGGACCGCGAGGAACCACCAGTTGCGGGGTGGGAACGCGGCCCACATCGCGACACCCGCGGCGGCGGCGGTCCCGGTACGTGCGAGCCAGGACCGTGAGATCCGGGATCGGGAGACCCGCGGGGGACTCACCCGGCGTCCCGGTCGTACAGGGTCCGGCCGCGATGCACGGTGCGCACGCAGCGCGGCAGCGCGGCCCCCGGTGAGACGTCCGGCAGCGCGGGCACCCGCGACCGCGGATCGGTCGACCACCGCTGGACCTTCTCGTGGGATCCGGCGACGACGAGCTCGTCGACCTCCCACACCGCGTAACTCGCCGGGGCGCCGGGCGTCAGGGTCCCGGTGACACCGTCGTTGACTCCCCCGGCCCGCCAGCCGCCGCGGGTCGTCGCGGCGAACGCGCCGCGCGCCGAGATCGCATTGGTCGGCTGATGATGGTGCACGGCGGCCCGGATGGTCGACCACGGGTCGATGGCCGTCACCGGTGCGTCTGACGAGAACGACAGCGCGACACCGGTTTTGGCCAGCATCGCGAAGTCGTTGAGGGTGGCCGCACGGCTCGCCCCGAGACGTGCGTCGTACAGGTCGCCCGGACCGCCCCATTCGGCGTCGAACAACGGTTGCATGCTGGCGATGACGCCGCAGCGGGCGAGGACCTCGGCGTCGGCGGCGGTGACCATCTCGGCGTGTTCGAGCCGGTGCGCACAGCGTGCGAGCGCGGGCGTGCCGAGTTCGTCGGCGAGTTCGGCGAGTGCGCCGACGACCACACCGGTCGCGGCGTCGCCGATGACGTGGAAGCCCGCCTGGATGCCCGCGATCGTGCAGGCGCGCAGGTGATCGCGGATCTGGTCGGGGTCGAGGTAGCTGATACCGCTGGTGTGCGGATCGTCGGTGTATGGCTCCGAGAGCCACGCGGTGTGGGAGCCGATGGCACCGTCGATGAACAGGTCACCGCCCAGGGCATCGGCCCGGGTGATCGACATCAGTTCGCGGGCGTGGTCGGCGTCGGTGACGGCCTGGCCCCAATAGCGCCGGATCTCGACGGGATGGTCGAGTTCGGCGAGCGCGAGGAAGTCGTCCATGCCGCTGATGTCCGGTCCGCCGTTCTCGTGCACGGCCACCACCCCGTGGGCGGCGGCCCCGTCGAGCGCGCGGCGTTGCGCACGTTCGCGATGCGCCGCGGTGACCAGCAGGCGGGCCGCGCCGCGGACGAGGTGGTGGGCCTCGGCGACCAGCGGCTCCTCCGGGTGATAGCCGACGGCGTCGGCCAGGTCCGGGATCAGGCGTCGCAGCGCGGTGGACGCCACCGCGGAGTGCTCGTCGATCCGGGCGAGGTAGACCGGCCTGGTCCCGACGACGGCGTCGAGCTCGGTGGTCGTCGGGAAGCGACCGTCGTCGGGTTCGGCGCCCGCCCACGTCGAGTCGTCCCAGCCGAGACCCCAGATGAGGTCGCCTCCGTCATGGGCGGACTCGGCGGCCACGGCCTTCTCCACGAGCCGCAGGCAGTGCGTGCGGCTCGACGCCTCGTTCAGGGTGAGGCCGTCGAGTCCGAGCCCGGTGGACGTCAAGTGGACGTGGGAGTCGACGAACCCGGGACTGACGAAGTGCCCGTCGAGGTCGATGACCTCGGCGTCGGGATGGAGTGCGCGGCCGACGTCGTCGGTCCCGACCCAGACGACGATTCCGTCGGTCACGGCCATCGCGGTCGCGTCGGGGGCGGCCGGCGAGTACACGGCGCCGCCGAGGAGCAGTTGGGTTGCCACGATCGTTCAGTGTGCCTTGCCGTCGGAGGAGGGTGGCGAGCGGTCCGGATACGTGCGTGTCGGCGGCGCGGGCGGCGTGGTGCCGACCCGTCGGCTGATCAGGACCTGTTCAGCGGCCCTGCGGTAGGCCCCGGGTGTGCGGCGGTGCCGACGGCGACCCCGGCTCGGACGTGTCGGATTCCACGACGGAACCCTCGACGACGGTCGCGCCACGTCCGGCGCCGTAGACACCGGTGGCATACATCCCGGCCCGGTCCATCGCGGTCGCCACACGGCGGGCACCCACCGCGGCGACGGCCGGACGCATCACCCGACGGGTGGGCGGGAACAGCAGCAGGGTCCCGGCCACGGTCGACACGACGCCCGGGACGACCAAAAGGATGGTCGACACGGCGACGAGCGCGGTGTCGGCCAGCGGGGCGCGGGCGTCGACCTCGTTTCTCGACGCGCGGCGCAACTCGTCGAAGACCTTGCCGCCCTGCCAGCGCAGGACGACGAATCCGAGGACCACGGCGGCGAGGCTGATGAGCACCGCCCAGCCGAATCCGAGGGTCATGACCATCGCGACGAACGCGGCGATCTCCAGCACGGCGTAGGCCGCGAACCAGCGGAGAGCCATGGTGCTTCACCTGTCCTTCGGTGCCCTTCGGCACCCGTTGACGTCAGGGTCTGCGTGGACAACGAACGACGACGCGTTTTCGTCCCGAGGGTGGTTTTGACAAGCTCATAGCTCCTATGTCAAGCGGCGGCGGGTGTTGGGTTGTCGGCTTTGCGGGTGCGGGCGTGGTGGTCGGTGGTGAGGTGGTTGTAGACGACGCGGGCGAGGCGGCGTTTGAGGCAGCGCATCGCCTCGCGAGGGGTCTTGTTTTCGGCCTTCTTCTTCTCGTAATAGGCGTGGCCGAGGGTGTCGGGCATGCGTGCCTGGGTCAGCGCGATGCGGTGGATCGCGGCATTGATCTGGCGGTTGCCCGACCGGGTGAGTCGATGGCGTCCGGGGTTGGCCGACCACACCGGCACTGGGGCGATTCCCGCGTGGCGGGCGAACTGGGCCTCCCCGGGGAAGCGGGTGATGTCGGCGGATTCGCCGAGGAGTTTCGCGGCGCTGAGCGCGCCACAGCCGGGCATCGCCAACAGGGTGGGCACCGCGTCGGAAACCTTCTTGGTGATCTCCTTTTCGACCTCATTGATCTCCACGGTCAGGTCGTAGATGGCGGCGACTTCCTTGCCTGCCAGGCGGGCATCGACACTGCTGTGAGGCTCCAGCCAGGTTTGCAGCGCTTTCTGATGCTTCTTCGCCGTCAACCCACCCTTTTTTATGTGGTACTCGGGATCGAGTTGATGCACCCGCCACAACACCCGGTTGATCTTCGAGGTTCGTTCGCGCACAAGGCAATCCCGATAGTCCACGAGAGCTTTCATCTCGTAGGACACGGCATCGTGAGACGCCACCGGAAGGTCGGGTTCGCGTGCAGCGGCCCGAGCCACAGCCAACGCGTCGATCGGATCGGACTTGCCGCGTTCACGTCCGGTACGCCGATGTTCGGCCATCAAGTGCGGCGCTACCCGCACCACCTTCTGATCGGCGCCCAGCAGGTCGCGTTCGAGCCGGGCCGACATGTTGCGGCAGTCCTCGATGGCCCACAACACCTCGGTACCGAAACGAGCGTGAGCCCACTGCATGGCTGTGCGGTGACCGGCCGTCGTGGCCGGCACCACCGTGGATCCGAGTTGTTTGCCGACAGCGTCGACCGCGACGAAGGTGTGCGTGCGCTTGTGCACATCGGCACCGATAACGATCATGGAAGATGCCTTCCTGTCAGAGTGGAGTGGCGACAGTCGGGCCGGTCGGCGGACACATCTCAGTCGGGGCGATGCCACGCTCCTATCAAGTCACGCCGGCCGGTCCTGACACACCAGGCATCGGCACAATGAGCCAACACCAGCCCAATACAGCCAGGGGCGGTAACCAGCGGTAGAGCCAGATGCCTGATGGTCAGAACCCAACCACCACCGAAGTGGCTAGACAACCCTGACACTGAGATGCCTGATGGTCAGAACCCAACCACCACCGAAGTGGCTAGACAACCCTGACACTGAAACCAGCGGTGGGCGGCTCAACCAGCGGTGGGCGGATCAACTCTCGTCCGCTCGCTACGCGTCCTCGCCGCGGCCCTCGATGTCGCCCTCGGTCTGGAGGTAGACGGTGCGGAGGGCGTCGAGCAGCTCGGCCGGCGGTTCGCGCCACATGTCGCGTTCGACGGCCTCGAGGAGACGTTCGGCGATGCCGTGCAGCGCCCAGGGGTTGGACTGCTGCATGAACTGCTGATTCGTCTCGTCGAGGACGTAGGACTCGGTGAGCTTCTCGTACATCCAGTCGGCGACGACGTCGGTGGTCGCGTCGTACCCGAAGAGGTAGTCGACCGTGGCGGCCATCTCGAACGCACCCTTGTATCCGTGGCGCTGCATGGCCGAGATCCAGCGCGGGTTGACGACGCGGGCGCGGAACACCCGGCTGGTCTCCTCCGACAGCGTGCGGGTGCGGACGGAGTCGGGGCGGGTGCTGTCGCCGATGTAGGCCTCGGGCGAGGAACCGGTCAGCGCGCGAACGGTCGCGACCATGCCGCCGTGGTACTGGAAGTAGTCGTCGGAGTCGGCGATGTCGTGTTCGCGGGTGTCGGTGTTCTTGGCCGCCACGGCGATCCGCTTGTATGCGGCGCGCATGTCGTCGACCGCGGGCACCCCGTCGAGGTCGCGCCCGTAGGCGTAACCGCCCCACTCGGTGTAGACGCGGGCCAGGTCCTCATCGCTGCGCCAGTCCCGTGAGTCGATGAGTTGCAGGATGCCCGCGCCGTAGGTGCCGGGCTTGGAACCGAAGACACGCGTCACGGCCCGCCGCCGGTCGCCGTGCTCGGACATCGCGGCGCGCACGTGGGCGGCGACGAAGTTCTGCTCGTCGGACTCGTCGTCGGCGGCCGCGGCGAGCGCGACCGCGTCGTCGAGCATGGTGACGACGTGCGGGAAGGCATCCCGGAAGAAGCCGGAGATGCGGACCGTGACATCGATGCGGGGACGGCCGAGTTCCTCGAGGCCGATGAGCTCGAGCGAGGAGACCCGCCGCGACATCTCGTCCCACACCGGCATGACCCCGAGCAGCGCGAGCACCTCGGCGACGTCGTCACCCGAGGTGCGCATGGCGCTGGTCCCCCACACCGACAGCCCCACCGACGCCGGGTATTCGCCGTGGTCGGTCAGGTAGCGCTCGAGCAGGGAGTCGGCCATCGCGCGGCCGGTCTCCCACGCCAGCCGCGAGGGCACGGCCTTCGGGTCGACCGAGTAGAAGTTGCGTCCGGTCGGCAGCACGTTGATCAGCCCGCGCAGCGGTGACCCGCTCGGTCCGGCCGGGATGAACCCGCCGTCCAGTGCGTGCAGCACCCGCGGGACCTCGCCGGTCGTCTGACGCAGGCGCGGGACGACCTCGGTCGCCGCGAAGGTGAGCACATCCCCGACCGCGCTGGGCAGTCCCGCGGTTGCCGCGGCAACTGCTTCGGTCGACCAGTCGTCCTTCGCGCAGGCGGCGACGAGTTCGCGGGCCTGCGCCTCGACGGCGTCGACGGAACCGCGTTCGGCCGAGCCGTCTTCGACGAGTCCGAGGGCCTCGCGAAGGCCGGGGAGGGCCGACGTGCCGCCCCAGAGCTGGCGTGCGCGGAGCATGGCGAGGACCAGGTCGACCTCGGCGTCGTCGCGCGGGGGCTCGCCGAGCACGTGCAGCCCGTCACGGATCTGCACGTCCTTGATCTCGCACAGCCACCCGTCGACGTGCAGCAGCATGTCGTCGAAGACCTCTTCGTCGGGCCGTTCGGTGAGCCCGAGGTCGGAGTCCATCTTCGCCGCGGTCAGCAGTGTCCAGATCTGCTGGCGGATCGCGGGCAGCTTCGCCGGGTCAAGAGCGGAGATGTTGGCGTGCTCGTCGAGAAGCTGTTCCAGCCGGGCGATGTCGCCGTAGGACTCGGCGCGCGCCATCGGCGGGATCAGATGGTCGACGAGAACCGCATGAGCGCGGCGCTTGGCCTGCGTCCCCTCGCCCGGGTCGTTCACCAGGAACGGGTAGACGAGCGGGAGGTCGCCGAGGGCGGCGTCGGTCCCGCAGTCCGCCGACATGCCGAGGTTCTTGCCGGGCAGCCACTCGAGGTTGCCGTGTTTGCCGACGTGCACGATGGCGTCGGCGCCGAAGCCGGTGTCGTGCGCCGCGATCCACCGGTACGAGGCCAGATAGTGGTGCGACGGCGGCAGATCGGGATCGTGGTAGATCGCGACCGGGTTCTCGCCGAACCCGCGCGGCGGCTGCACCATGATCGCGATGTTGCCGAAGGTCAGTGCGGCGATGACGATGTCGCCGTCGGGGTTGTGCGTGCGGTCGACGAACAGGTCGCCCGGTGCGGGACCCCAGTGTTCGGTGACCGCCGAGCGCAGACCCTCGGGCAGGGTGTCGAACCACGACCGGTAGTCGCGCGCCGACAGGCGGATCGGGTTGGCGGCGAGGGTCTCCTCGGTGAGCCAGTCGGCATCCTGACCACCGGTTGCGATGATCTGGTGGATCAGCGCATCCGAATCATCTTCGGCGAGACCGGGGATCGCGTCCGGGCCGGCCTCCGGGCCGATGTCGTAGCCGGCGTCGCGCATCGCGGCGAGCAGGCGCAGCAGGCTGCGCGGGGTGTCGAGACCGACGGCGTTGCCGATCCGCGCGTGCTTGGTCGGGTAGGCCGACAACATGACCGCGATCCGCTTGTCGGCGGCCGGGGTCCGACGCAACCGGGCGTGCGCGGTGGCGATCCCTGCCACCCGTGCGCAGCGCTCGAGATCCGGCTGATACCACGGCAATCCGTCGTCGTCGAACTCCTTGAAGGAGAACGGCACGGTGATGATGCGGCCGTCGAACTCGGGCACCGCCACCTGGGTGGCGACGTCGAGTGGCGACAGGCCGTCGTCGCTGTCCTCCCAGTCCGCGCGGGAACCGGTGAGGCAGAGACCCTGCAGGATCGGGATGTCGAGGGCGGCCAGCCGTTCGATGTTCCACGCCTCGTCGTCACCACCCGCCGATGCGGTGGCCGGGGTGGCACCGCCGGCGGCCAGCACCGTGACCACGAGGGCGTCGGCGGTACCGAGCAGCTCGAGGAGGTCGTCGGGTGCGGTCCGCAGCGAGGCGCAGAAGATCGGCAGCGCACGGGCTCCGCGGTCCTCGATCGCATCGCACAGCGCGGCGATGTACCGCGTGTTGCCCGCCAGGTGCTGGGCGCGGTAGTAGAGGACCGCGATGGTCGGGGCGTCGGGCCCTTCGTGGCTCGTCGACCTCGACGCGCTCCTTCGTCGCTCGCTCGGCCCGGCGGCTTGCGCTCCTCGCACCTCAGGGAGCAAAGCCGAAGCCTCAGGGAGCGGAGAAACGTCAGGCAGCGCAGAAGCCCCGGGGCGCGAGGAACGTTCGAGCACACCCCACGCGGGGGTCTGCTGCGGGAGTTCGAACCCGTTGCCGGTCAGCAGGACGGTGTCGGACAGGAAGTGGTGCAGGTTCACCAGGTTGGCCACGCCGCCGGCGGCCAGATAGTCGTGGGCCTGGGCGGCGACGCCGGAGGGCACGGTGGAGTGCGCCATCAGATCGGGGTCGGGCTGCTGCTCACCGGAGCAGACGACGAGCGGCTTGCCGGTCGCCTCGACCGCGGCCAGCCCGTCCTCCCAGGCGCGTACGCCGCCCAGGATGCGCACGACGATGAGGTCGGCGTCGGCGGCGAGGCGCGGGATGTCCTCGATCAGGATGCGAGACGGATTCGCGCCGCGGTAGGACACCGACGCATTAGGCGACTCGCTGCCCTCGTCGGCAGCCGAGGCCGTGAGCAGGTCGGTGTCCGAGGTCGAGAGCAGCAGGATCATCGTGTCTCCTCGCCGGGTTGTCGCGCCCGGTGCGTGTCGGTGCCGTGGGTGGCGGGTGCAGTGCGAGGGACTGGTCTGACTTCCGGATGTCCGGCCGATGCCGACCCCCGGTCACAGTGGCGCGACCGCGCCGGAATCGCACCGGCTTCAGCCCGCTCGCGGTGCGTTCAGCCTACGGCCACCACGCCCGCCGGTCGTAGGCTGGTGGGATGAACCAGCCAGCCCGGGCCGCCACCGACCGTTGCCCAGGCGTCTTCGACACGCACCCGGCGGCCGACGGCGCGCTGGCCCGTGTCCGCCTGCCGGGCGGACGGATCCGTCCGGACCAGCTGGAGACGCTCGCCCGGGCCGCCGCCGACCACGCCGACGGGCACCTGGAACTGACGGTGCGCGGCAACCTCCAGCTGCGCGGGATCACCGACGTCGAAGCCGTCGCGCAGGCCGTCGTCGCCGCCGGGCTCGCACCGAGCAGCAGCCACGACAAGGTGCGCAACATCGAGCTCAGCCCCCTGACCGGTCGCATCGGCGGCGTCGCCGATGCGCGTCCGCTCGCCGCGGCCCTCGACGACGCCCTGCGGGCCGACCCGGCCGCGGCCACCCTGTCCGGCCGGTTCCTGTTCGGCATCGACGACGGGCGCGGTGACATCGCCGGACGACGACCCGACGCGTGCGCGGTGATCCGGGGCGGCACTCCCCTGGCCGCGGATGTGCTCATCGGCGGGACGGCCGTCGGATCGGCCACCGGTACGGAGGCGATCGTCCGCGCGCTCATCGCGGTGGCCGCGGGTCTGGGCGAGGTCTCGCCCGGCGCCTGGCGGGTCCGCGACCTCGACGACGACTCCCGGCTCCGGCTCGCAGAACTCGTCGCCCCGACGCTGGATCCCGTCATCGGGGCCGACCCGGACGCGGCACCGGTCGCCTCGGAGGAACCGATCGTCGGCTGGTTCGACCAGGACGACGGCGCGGTGCTGCTCGGCGCGGTCGTCGAACTCGGACGCTTGCCGGCCCGGCTGGCGGAATTCATCGCGGCCGTGCAGGCGCCGGTCGTGTTCACCCCCGACCGCGAGATCCTCCTGTGCGACCTCGGCGAAGGCGTGGCCGAGACCGTCGTCCGCGTGCTCGCACCGATGGGTCTGATCTTCGACGCCGCTTCGCCATGGGCCCAGGTCAGCTGCTGCGTCGGAGCCCCGGGTTGCTCGTCCGCGCATGCGCCGGTCCGGGACGACCTGGTGGCCCGGGTGCAGGACGGCGACCCCGTCGAGGAGCGTGAACACTGGGTGGGCTGCGCCCGTGGCTGCGGGTCGCCGGCCGAATCGCACCTGTCGGTGCAGGCCACGCCCGACGGCGGATACGAACGGCGGCGCCGTTAGGCTCGTTCCCACCATGACCGAGTACCTGCGTGACGGCGCCGCGATCTACCGCCAGTCCTTCGCCACGATCCGCGCCGAGTCCGACCTCTCCGCGTTCGCGCCCGACGTCGCGACCGTTGTCATCCGCATGATCCACGCGTGCGGCCAGACCGACCTGACGCACGACGTGGTCGCGACGCCCGGCGTCGTGGCCGCCGCACGCAGTGCACTCGAGGCCGGCGCCCCGATCCTCTGCGACGCCAACATGGTGGCGTCCGGGATCACGCGCAAGCGTCTCCCCGCGGACAACGAGGTGCTCTGCCACCTGTCCGAACCCACCCTCCCGGCCCTCGCCGAGAAGATGGGAACCACGAGGACCGCTGCGGCACTGGAGTTCTGGCGGCCGCGCCTGGAAGGTGCCGTGGTCGCGATCGGCAACGCGCCGACCGCACTGTTCGCGCTCCTGGACATGATCGACGACGGCGCACCGCGTCCCGCCGCCGTCGTCGGGGCACCCGTCGGTTTCGTCGGCGCGGTCGAATCCTGCGCGGCACTGGCCGAACGCGACGACCTCGAATTCATCACGGTCACGGGTCGGCGTGGTGGATCGGCGATCACCGCGGCCGCGGTCAACGCGCTCGCGACCCCGCAGGAATGATGTTGGATCACATGAACTCTGACAGCACCGCGGCCGGACAGAAGTCAGGTCCAGGCACGCTCTACGGCATCGGACTCGGCCCGGGTGACAGCGAGCTGATGACCGTCAAGGCCGCCCGCCTGATCAGCACCGCGGACGTGATCGCGTATCACTCTGCGCGACACGGCAACAGCATCGCGCGATCGGTGGCCGCACCCTACCTGCGCGACGGCCAGACCGAGGAACGTCTCATGTACCCGGTCACCACCGAGACGACCGACCACCCCGGCGGATATCAGGGCGCGCTAGACGACTTCTACGCCGAGAGTGCCGAACGTCTCGCGGTGCACCTGCGTGCGGGCCGCGATGTCGTCTTGCTCGCCGAGGGCGATCCGCTCTTCTACAGCTCCTACATGCACATGCATAAGCGCCTGGCACCGCACTTCGACGCCGAGATCGTGCCCGGCGTCACCTCGGTCAGCGCGGCGTCCGCGGCGACCGGGGTCCCGCTCGTCGAGGGCGAGGAGACGTTGACCGTCGTGCCCGGCACCGCGTCGACCTCGGAGCTGCTCTTCCGTTTCCGGTCCGCGGACGCGATCGTGGTCATGAAACTCGGTCGGACCTTCGAGCGGGTGCGCGACGCCCTCCGCGAGGCCGGGCGTCTCGACGAGGCCTTCTACGTCGAACGCGCGTCGACGACCGTCGAGCGGGTGCTGCCGGCCGCCGACGTGAATCCCGCGGAGGTGCCGTACTTCTCGATCCTCGTCGTCCCCGGACGCCGCAACAATCCGATGTTCGAACCGGAGCCCGTGCCCGGTGAACTCGTCGTCGTGGGCCTCGGACCGGGTCACGACAGCTGGACCACCCCGGAGGTCCGCGCCGAACTGGCCACGGCCACCGACCTCGTCGGTTACACCACCTATCTCAAGCGCGTCACCCCGCGGCCGGGGCAGCGAGTACACGCCAGCGACAACCGGGTCGAGACCGAGCGGGCCGAGTTCGCGCTCGACCTGGCTCGACGCGGCGCTCGCGTCGCCGTCGTCTCGTCCGGTGATCCCGGCGTGTTCGCGATGGCTGCGGCGGTTGCCGAGGTCGCCGCGCAGCCCCGGTGGCACGAAGTGCCCGTCCGCGTCGTACCCGGCGTCACGGCGGCGACCGCGGTCGCCGCTGCCGTGGGAGCGCCCCTCGGGCATGACTTCGCGATCATCTCGCTCTCCGACCGGTTGAAGCCGTGGTCGGTCATCGAACGGCGCATCCGAGCCGCACTCGGCGCCGACCTGGTGATCGCCATCTACAACCCGGGCTCGGCGAGCCGCACCTGGCAGGTCGGAGCCCTCAAACACACTCTCTCGCAGACGGTGTCGCCCGATCGCGTCGTCGTCCTCGGACGGGACGTCGGTGGTCCGGAGCAGCAACTCACCACGACCACGGTCGCGGACTTCGATCCCGCGGTCGTCGACATGCGCACGATGATCATCATCGGGTCGTCGGCGACAAAGGTCGTGTCGCGCGCGGCCGGAACGTTGGTGTTCACGCCGCGCAGTCACCACCCGGTCGACAGCGACGATCCCACCGCCGACCACTCAGCCGGACAGCTCCTCGAGCCAGTTCCGGGCGGCACCGACATCTGAGACGACCGGCGTGTCGGGTTCGGCGGGCCGGTCGACCATGATGACCGCGATCCCGAGTTCGGCCGCGGCCGCCAGCTTGGCCGAGGTCAGCGTTCCGCCGCTGTTCTTCGTGACGAGAAGGTCGATGTCGTTGTTCCGCAGCAGATCTCGCTCCGACTCGTGGTCATAGGGACCCCGTGAGCGCAGCACCTCGTGATGCGGCGGAAGCGCTCCGGTCGGGGCGTCGACGACCCGGATCAGGAACCACGCCGAGTCGATCCCCGCGAAGACACCGACGTCCTGGCGCCCGGTGGTCAGGAAGACACGTCTGCCGCGGGCGGCCACCTCCCGCGCGGCGGCGGGGAGGTCGGGCACACGGATCCACGTGTCGGTGTCGCCGGGCACCCACGGATCGCGACGCAGGCGCAGCAGCGGCACACCCGCATCGGCGGTGGCTCGCGCCGCATTGCGGGTGATCGTCGCGGCAAATGGATGGGTCGCGTCGACCACTGCCTGAATGCGGTTGCTCTGCAACCACTCCCGAAGCCCGTCGGATCCGCCGAACCCGCCGATGCGCACCGGCCCGACCGGTAGGCGGGGGTGTTTCACCCGGCCGGCGAGGGAACTGATGAACGCGATGTCGGTGTCGGCGAGGGTCGATGCGAGCGCTCGCGCCTCCCCGGTCCCGCCGAGGATCAGGACGTGCGGGACAGGATCCGGCGGGCTCTGGTCGGTCACGACGTCGAGTGGCGATCAGCGCGGAGTTTGGTCATCCGCGCATGCGAGTACAGATAGCTGTCGGTGACGTCCGACCGGCGCGGACCGAGCACGTGACCGACGAAGACGACCGCGGTCCTCCGGATGTCGGCGGCGTCGAGGGCCTCGGGCAACCGGTTGAGCGGACACCGTACGATCTGCTCGTTCTCCCGACTGGCGAAAGCGACTGTGGCGGTGGGGCAGTCATCGCCGTAGTGCGGGGTGAGCGCCGACACGATCTCCTCGGCGCGATGGGCTGCGAGATGCAGCGCGAGTGTCACCCCCGTCCGGGCCAGGGTCGCGAGGTCCTCCCCCGGCGGCATGTCCGTCGACAGGGTGGAGACCCTCGTGATCAGGAGGCTCTGGCCGACACCGGGGATGGTGAGTTCGGTGTCGAGTGCCGCCGCGGCAGCCGCGAACGCCGGGACACCGGGCACGATCTCGTGATCGATTCCGCGCGCGGTCAGCTCACGCTGCTGCTCGGACATCGCCGAGTACACGGAGAGGTCACCGGAGTGGAGGCGGGCCACGTCGTGCCCCTTGCCGACGGCCGCCGCGATGACATCGATGATGTCCGACAACGGCATCCGGGCGGTGTCGATCAGTTCGGCACCGTCGGGACACAGGTCGAGCAGTTCCGGGGGCACCAGTGACCCGGCATAGACGCAGGTCTGGCACTCCCCCAGCAGCCGCGCTCCGCGCACCGTGATGAGATCGGGCGAACCCGGGCCGGCCCCGATGAAGTAGACGGTCAACGGAGCGCCTCCGTCGTATCCGCGGCGGCAGCGTGGGGTGCCGTCTTCGCGACGGCCCACTGCACGATCGGCAGAGCCGGGCGCCAGGTGTGCATCGTGCCGAGCGGTGCCACGGTTTCGACCGACAGGCGTCGTAGGTCACCGCCGTGTCGGGCGTGCCAGCGCGTGACAAGCGTCTGGTTCTCCACGGTCACCGCGTTCACGACGAGCCGCCCCGAGTCCGGCAGCCTGGTCCAGACGAGCGAGAGGATCTCCTCGTCCAGTCCGCCACCGATGAAGACGGCATCCGGTTGCGGTGCGTCGGACAGGCCGTCGGGAGCCGGGCCCCGCACCGAGAGCCGATGCGCCACCCCGTGTCGGGTGGCGTTGCGTCGCAATCGATCAGCGCGATCGGGATCGCGTTCGAAGGCGACGACCACTCCCCGGTCGTCCGCGCGCAACCACTCGATCGTCACACTGCCCGACCCGGCCCCGATGTCCCAGAGGAGCTGCGCGCCGGCCGGTTCCAACGCGCACACGGAGAGGGCACGGATCGTCGACTTGGTGATCTGGCCGTCGTGTTCATAGGTGTCGTCCGGCCGGCCCGGGAGCCGGGACCGGCGGGGTCCGACGCAGTCGACGGCGACGATGTTGAGCGGGTCGCCGGCCCGGCGGCGCCAGGTCTCGGCCGTACCGGTGGCGATCTGTTCGGCCGGCCCGCCGAGCTGCTCGAGGACGGTCATCGTGGACGAACCGAAACCGGCGTCGACCAGGATGCCGGTGAGTGCGGCGGGTGTGGTCTCGTCGCGGCTCAAGACCAGTACGCGAGCCCCGTCGGTGACCTCGCCGAGCACCACGCCCGGCTCGGCGCGCACCGCACTGACGATCCGGGTCGTGGCGAGGTCCCAGCCCAGACGCGCACAGGCGAGGCTCGCGCTCGACACGGCCGGATACACCCGTACCCGGTCGGCACCTACGCGCGCGATGATGCTCGCACCGACGCCGTGGAACATCGGGTCGCCGCTCGCCAGGATGTGGATCGTGTCCGGGTGAACGGCGTCCGCGTCCTCGCTCTCGACCACTTCTGCGAGGTGTTCCGACATCGGCGACCGCCACGGTCGCAGTTCGGCGTCCAGTTCGGGCACCGCGCCGTCGAGGAGCGCCAGTTGCCGCGTAGCGCCGTAGATCACGCGGGCGCGGCGAAGTTCGTCGCGGACGGTCTCGCCCAGACCGGACCAACCGTCGGCGCCGATCCCGACCACCACGAACTCCGATGGGACGAGCTCGGACGGGACAGACGACGTGACTTCGGTGTCCGGAGACGTCATCGGGGAAGTCTCCGCCACACGTCACGCGGCAGCAGTCGCATCCCGAAGAACAACGGACGCAGCGTCCCGGGGATCCAGACCTCGCCGCGGCCCTTGCGGTAGGCGTGAGCTACCGCGTCGGCGACCTGCTCGGCATCCCGCGACAGCGGGGCCGGCTTCACCCCGGACGCCATCAGATCGCGGGTCATCGCGCCGATCACGAAGCCCGGGCGGGCCAGCAGCAGGCGAGCGCCGGTGCCGTGCAGCGCATCCGCGAGTCCGCTCGCGAATCCGTCGAGGCCCGCCTTGGTCGACCCGTAGACGTAGTTGGCGCGGCGCACCCGGACACCGGCGACCGAGGAGAAGACGATGATGGTTCCGGAGCCCTGCGCACGCAACACCGACGCGAGCGGCGTCAGCACGCTGATGTGGGCGTAGTAGTCGGTGTGCGCGATCTGAAGTGCATGCGCCACATCGGTTTCGGCGCGGGCCTGGTCGCCCAGGATGCCGAACGCGATGATCGCGATCCCGATCGGCCCGTGTCGCTGCGCCAACGACTCGACGAGCGCGGGGTGGCTGTCGGTGTCGTTCGCGTCGAAGGCGACGGTGTGTACCTCGGTTGCACCGGCATCGAGCAGTCGTGCGGACTCGGCCGCGAGGTCGTCGGGACGGCGGGCCGCCAGGACGACAGTCCGCCCGGGTGCGAGGCGCGCCGCGGTGGCGACGCCGATCTCGCTGCGGCCGCCGAACAGCACGAGGGCACCGGACGGGTCGGTGTCCGGACGCGCTGATGCCCCTCTGCTGCGTGACGCCATGGCTGCCAGTATCGCATCGGCCCCGCGACCGACCGTGTGCGGCGTCGCGGCTAGTTTGGTGTCATGCCTCGTACCGCCGCCGATCTCGGGCCCGATGCGCTCGCCTTCCTCGTCGAACGCCACCTCGGGACCCTCACCACGCTGCGCGCCGACGGCACCCCCCACGCCGTCGCCGTCGGGTTCACCTGGGATCCCGAGGCCGGCCTGGCTCGGGTCATCACCTCGGACGGCAATCAGAAGGTCCGCAACACCGAGCGGGGTGGCTACGCGGCCGTCACCAATGTCGACGGCCCGCGATGGCTGACCCTGGAGGGTCCCGCCACGGTGCGTCGTGAGCCCGAGCGCGTGCGCGAGGCCGAGCAGCGCTACGCCCAGCGATACCGGGAGCCCAGGCCGAACCCGCGCCGCGTCGTGATCGAGATCAGCGTGACCCGCGTGCTCGGCTCGGCGTCGCTGTTCAGCTAGTGACGCGCGTCTGAAGTCGGACGATCACCGCACCTACGCTGGCGCTTGCGAGCGTCACGAAGGGGCTTCGCAACTCGTCTCGCCAGGACCCTTCGAGGCTCGTCGCTGATATGTAGTGCTGCTCTGTCAAGTCCCATGGCGAAATTGCCTCCTTCTCAGGGGCTGTTGTGGGGTTGGCCACCCGCCGCGGTGTGTGGTGGTCGTTACTCGCGACGGTGTTGTCGGACTGATATACGCGGGTTGGTTACCGCTCAACGGTGTTCGACAGGAGATGAAAACGCTGGCCGACGGGTCTATGTAAACGTGCGTACCGTGCACCCAAAAGTGCTGGCGCACATAGCGACGCCGTGGATTCGTTCCCTGTTCACCACAGCGGGAGTCCCGCGACGGGTGGCCAAGATTGTGTGTCAGTGCTGGTTAGTCGTCGAGCACCGCCAGCGACCAGCACCAGCCGGCGAGCTCACGAGCGATCGCGGTGTTGGCCACGCAGGGATGTTTGCTGCGGCGGTCGAATTGTTGCCAGCGCTTGTGTAGCCGACGATTGCCGGCATGGCCACGGGCGCGGGCAGCCGGTGAGGCCGCCTCCCACCGGCGGCGCATGGTCTGTCCGGGTGTGGCGTAGGGGCGTCGGTGTTGCCAGGCCGCCTCGACCAGTAGCCGCCGCACGTGGGCGTTACCGGCCTTGGTGATCGATCCCTGACTGCGGGTCCCGCCGGTCGAGTATTCCGAGGGCACCAACCCGGCGTAGGAGCCGATCGTGGCGCCACTAAACCGTGACCAGTCGCCGATCTCGACCGCCAAAGCGAACGCGGTCAGCGTCGACACACCCCGCAAACACGACAGCCGGGTGACCACCGCCCGCCACGGATCGGTGGCCGCGGTCTGTTCGATCAGCTCATCGAGGCGGTCACGGCGGGCGGTCACGCTCAACACCGCGTCCAGGTCGTTGTCGAAGGCGGCTTGCAGCAGCGGCAGCTCGAAACGTTGACGCTGCAGCCACCGCTGATGAACACCGGTCCAGGGTTTCCCGCCGGAGTAGACGATCCCCTGTCGCAGCAGCAGTTTGGACAATCGATGCCGAGCGCGCATCAGGTCGCTGCGGGCGTCCTCGCGGGCGCGGACCAGATCCCGTGCGGCTTCGGTGCCCACCTCAGGAACACTGACCGCCACCACTTCGCCCAGGCGCAGCAACTTCGCCAAGTGTGCAGCGTCTCGGGCATCGGTCTTGACGCGGTCCCCGGCTGGCCGCTGCAGCTTCGAGGGCGCGGCAACCACACACCCCATCCCGGCCGCCGTGATCGCCCGCGCCAATCCGAAGCCGGTCGGACCGGCCTCATAGGCCACCCGCACCGGCGGGGCCAGGCCTTGTAGCCAGCTGACGATGGTCGCCGCATCGGGGACCAAGGTCTGCCGAATCACCTGCCCGGTGTCTTCATCGATGGCGTGAGCGACCACCGAGCGTGCGTGAACATCCAATCCGACACTTGTACCCTGAACAATCACCGGAGGCCTCCTGATCTGCAATGTGGTGCTACCGCAGAGTGTGAACTCAGCAGCAGCAACCCACGATGTGTTTGCAGCTTGAGGCCTTCGGCCCCAAGGCCCTCATACCGACTATCGCTCCTCGCACCTCAGGGGGCAGGGGTTGGGTCCCTATCGCTCCTCGCACCTCAGGGAGCAAGGGGTTGGTCGCTAACGCTCCTCGCACCTCAGTATCTGCGGCCTGGCGGCCGTCGAGGACTACGAAAGAACCCGTTGTGCTCGGCGCGAGCCCAACCACTGCTCCCTGAGGAGGCCGGAGCTTGCGGAGGCCGTCACGAAGGGTCCTGGCGAGTCGGGTTGCGAAGACCCTTCGAGGCTCGTCGCTAACGCTCCTCGCACCTCAGGGAGCAGGGGCAGGTCTTTTCGGATTAGGGAGCAGGGGGCAGGTCGTTCTCTCTGATTAGGGACCACCGACGATGCGCGCCAGCAGCGTGAGCGCTACAACCGGACCAGTTCGTGCGGGCGGTTGTTCAGCGACTCGCAGCCGTCATCGGTCACGACGACGATGTCCTCGATGCGGGCACCCCAGTGACCGGGCACGTACACCCCCGGCTCGACGCTGAACGCCATGCCGGTGCGCAACGGGATGTCGTTGCCGCCGACGATGTACGGCTCCTCGTGTACCGACAGCCCGATCCCGTGGCCCGTCCGGTGGATGAACCGATCGGCCAGGCCGCGCTCGGCGAGAAGATCACGCGCCGCCGCATCGATCGAGGACGCGCTCACCCCCGGCCGGACGGCGGCCACCGCCGCGCGTTGGGCCGCGAGCAGGGCGGCGTAGGCGTCGGCGATGTCGGCGGGCGGATCGTCGAAGCAGTAGGTGCGCGTGGAATCGGAGTTGTAGCCCGGCTCTACCGGGCCGCCGATGTCGATCACGACGATGTCGGACCGCTCGATGACCCGGTCGGAGAATTCGTGGTGGGGATCGGCTCCATTCGGTCCCGACCCGACGATGATGAAAGCCGCCTCGGTGTGTCCCTCCTCGAGGATCGCGGCGGCGATGTCGGCGGCGACCTCGCGTTCGGTGCGGCCGGGGATCAGCCAGTCCCCCATCCGCGAGTGCACCCGGTCGATCGCGGCACCCGCGCGGCGGAGCGCGTCGACCTCCGCGGCGTCTTTGATCATTCGCAGTTCGCGGAGCACGTCGGTCGCCAATTGCGGTGTGGCGCCGGTGTGTCGGGCCAGCGGGATGACGTGGAGGGCGGGCATGGAGTCGGAGACCGCGATCCGCGGCTGCGACGGCAATCCGGCCAATGCGAGAGCGTGGGCGTCGTCGCCGTCGACCCAGTCGGCCACCTCGATGTCGAGATCACCGACCGCGGAGGACGACAGCGACGGGACCTCGAGCCGCGCGATCACCAATCGGGGATCACTGGTCGCGGGGATCACGAGCGCCGTGAGCCGTTCGAAGGTCTCCGCCCGGGAACCGATGAGGTACCGCAGGTCCGGCCCGGGGGCGACGACCAGCGCGTCCAACTCCGCGGCGCGGGTGAGTTCGGCGGCGCGGCGGACCCGGTCGCGATAGACCTGCGCCTCGAAGAGTGGCCCGGCTCCGGTCCCCTCGCCCGCCGTCGCGACCCGTGCTGCCCCACTCCCAGATGCCATGCGACGAACACTACCGCCGACTCATGACAGAGTGTGGGGGTGACGGATTCGTTGATGCTGCTCGACGGCGCCAGCCTGTGGTTCCGATCGTTCTTCGCGCTGCCGGAGAAGATGACCAGCCCGGATGGGCGACCGGTCAACGCCGTACGCGGTTTCGTCGACACGATCGCCAATCTCGTGGTGCGCGAACGCCCCACACGCTTGGTGGTGTGCCTCGATCTCGACTGGCGCCCCGAGTTCCGCACCGACCTGATCCCCACCTACAAGGCCCATCGCGTCGCGGTCCCCGACGGTGGGACCGACGTCGAGGGCCGGGACATCGACGTCGAAGAGGTACCCGACACCCTCACCCCGCAGGTCGACATGATCATGGCCGTTCTCGCGGCAGCGGGCATCGCCACCTCGGGCGCCGTCGGTTGTGAGGCCGACGACGTGATCGGCACGCTCGCCTACGACGAGGCGAACGATCCGGTGATCGTGGTCAGCGGTGACCGGGACCTGCTGCAGGTGGTCGCCGACGATCCCGTCCCGGTGCGCATCCTGTACGTCGGCCGCGGTCTGGCGAAGGCCGAGATGATGGGCCCGGTGGAGGTCGCCGAGAAATACGGCGTGCCGGTCGAGCGCGCGGGTATCGGCTACGCGGAGATGTCGATGTTGCGCGGAGATCCCTCGGACGGTCTGCCGGGCGTGGCCGGTATCGGCGAGAAGACCGCGGCGAAACTGATCACCGAGTACGGCAGCCTCGACGCACTGGAGGCGGCTGCCGCCGACCCGTCGTCATCGGTTCCGACACGGAGCCGCAAGGCACTGCTCGCCTCGGTCGAGTACCTCCAGGCGGCGCGGACCGTCGTCTCCGTGCGCACCGACGCCGAGACGATCGACAGCGGTTCGGACATCCTCCCGGCCGAGCCCGCCGACCCCGCGGCCCTCGCGGAGCTCGTCGAGGAGCTGGGTATCGGAGCGTCGGTGGGGAGGCTGGCCAAGGCTCTCGGCTGGCCCCAGGCCGGCTGAGGCCACATGTCGCAGCCGGGCTGAGGCCGGATGTCACAGTCGGTTGAGGCTGGAGCTCACAGCCGGTCGAGTCAGCTGGGGCGCGAGACCTCGTAGCGGCCGTCATCGTCGATGAACGTGACGGTGACCTGCTGCTGCTGCCCGCCGACGGTGACCGAGCACGTGAACGATGCTCCGGTCTCCACCCGCTGCCCCGACGGGCACTGGACGTCGGAGACGTCGCTGGCCTGGTAGTCCTCGGTGAGGATCTTCTGCACGCCGTCCTGCGCCGCCTGCTGATCGAGGTTCTTCGGTGCCCATCCGGGGAAGAGGAATGCGGTGATCAGCACGATCGCGGCGATGAGGAGCAGCGCGCCGCCGCCGACGAACATCAGCGTCCGGGCGGTCTTGTTCGACTTCCCGGTCGCCATCCCGCTGAACTGGTCGCCGCCCCCGTACTGGTTCTGTCCGTATTGGTTCTGGGCGTACTGGTTCTGGGCGTACGGATCCTGGCCGGGGGGCTGCTGGCCGTACTGTCCGGGTGCCCCGTACTGACCGGGCCCATACTGACCCGGTCCCCCGTACTGACCGGCTCCGTATTGCTCGGCGCCATACTGACCGTAGGGCTGACCGGCCGGTTGTCCGTACTGCCCCGGTTGTCCGCCGGGATGACCGACCTGAGTCGGCTGGGATTGGGACGGGGCCGACTGGGGCGGCTGGCCCGTCGGCCCACCCGGCTGCTGGTACGGGTTCTGCTGGTAGGGATTCTGTTGGTACGGATTCTGTTGGTACGGATTCTGTTGCGGCTGACCATAACCCGGGTTCTGTGACCCGGGGTTGGCGGAGCCCGGGTTGGGGGCCATCGTGGTCGGGTCGGCCTGCGGGGCGCCCGTCGGAGTGGCGCCGGGGAGGTTCACGATCTCGGTCTTGCCGTCGGGACCGGACTGATCACCGGAGGGATTCGGCTGGGACGGGTTGGGGTTGTACGGGTCGGTCATGAGTCCCTCCCACTCGGCCGTTCACCCGGACGGGTGCCGGCGAACTGTGACGTCGCGGCAGTATCGGGGCAGGACACGCCGACACCGAATGCGGGATGAACGTTACCTCAGCGGCCTGGGACTATCAGCGAACATCGCGTGTGGCCCGGCCTCGCGTCGTCCGGTGAACCGACACCGGCGCACACTCGTCGGCGGAGGTCGACGGCGGTTCAGCCGAGCTCGGCGGCGACCACGCCGCGGCGGATGGCCTTGACCGCTGCGCGCGCCGTCCCACCGAGGCGCGTGTCGGAGCCCACCCCGAGTCGGATCTGTTCGAGCAGGTCCACGACCTGCCGGTTCCACCGCACGAAGTCGCCCGGAGAGAGCAGCTGTCCGCGTTCGCCCGCCAGCAACAGGGCCTCGCCGAGCGAACGACCCGACGCCCACGTGGCCACGGCGACCGAGAAACCGGTGTCGGGTTCGCGTGTCGGACTGACCCGATGACGCTGCTCGACCGCCGTGACCCGCGACCAGATCTCGACGGTCGCAGCCATCGCCGCACGCATCGAGCTGCTGCCGGGCAGGGCGTCGACCCCGCTGTAACTGTCGCGCCGGCTCTCGTAGACGAGTGCGGCGACGACCGCGGCGAGGTCGGGGGGTGACAACTCGTCCCAGACCCCGGCTCGGATGCACTCGGTCACGACCAGGTCGCTCTCGCTGTAGATACGGCCGAGCAGCTTGCCCGAATCGGTCACCATCATCGTGTGCCCGGTGGACTCGGTCGACTCGGCGACGCGCTCGAGATATCCCAGCTCGCTGAGGACGCCGACGATGTGATCGAAGGTGACCCCGAGGGTGGACGTCCGCTCCCCGATGCTGCGCTCGGCGTTGACGATGTCGCGCACCAGCCGGTTGCGGCGTTCGGCGAGCCGGAACAGCTCGTCACCGTTGGACAGCTGATGTGCCGGGTGCGCGCGCAGGGTTCGCCGAAGGTTCGCGAGTTCGGTGTCGTCGGCGGCGTCGGCGCGCTTCTTCTGACGTCCGCGCGGCATCTCGATGCCGGTCGATCGCAACGCCGACGCCAGGTCGCGGCGACCGCGCCCGGTGCGTCGGTCGGCGTTCTTCGGCATCCGCATGTTGCCCAGCACCTCGGGCGGGTTGACGAAGTCGCGGGTACCGACGCGTCCGCACCAGGCGTCCTCGGTCAGTACGAGCGGCTTCGGATCCTGCGCCTGCGTGGCCGGTTCGATGATGACAGCCAGACCGCGGTGCCGGCCGACGGGTACGCCGATGACATGACCGCGTTTGAGTGCGGCCAGGTCGGCGGTGATGGCGTCGTGTGTATTGACCCGCTTGCGGTACTTCAGATCTCGTTCACGGCGGCGGATGTCCTCGCGCAAAGTGATGTAACCCAGGAAGCCCGCGTACGGACCGTCGTCCGAATCCGATTCGGCGCCACCGGGTTCCAGTCCCCGCGCCTGCGCTGCGCGGGCCAGTTCGCCGTCGAGCTTGCGCAACGCCCGTTGCGCCTCGTCCAGCTTTCGCGCCTGACCGACGACCGATCGATCGGCCTGGAACTGGGCGAACGACCGATGCAGCAGCTCACGCGCGCCGTCCAGGCCCAATCGACCGAGCAGGTTGACCGCCATGTTGTATTCCGGGGAGAACGAACTCCGCAGCGGGAACGTCCGCGCGCCGGCGAGGCCGGCGACCTCCTCCGGAACCACCTCGGGTGTCCACACCACGACGGCGTGACCCTCGACGTCGATCCCGCGACGGCCGGCGCGACCGGTCAGCTGCGTGAACTCGCCGGGCGTCAGGTCGACGTGCGATTCGCCGTTGTACTTCACGAGACGCTCGAGAACCACCGAGCGAGCGGGCATGTTGATGCCGAGCGCGAGCGTCTCGGTGGCGAACACCATCCGGACCAGGCCGCGCACGAAAAGTTCCTCGACCGTGTGCCGGAAGGTCGGGAGCATGCCCGCATGGTGCGAGGCGAGTCCGCGTCGCAGCCCCTCACGCCATTCGTGCACCCCGAGCACGTCGAGGTCGGCCGGCGCCAATTCGGTGAGATGGCGGTCGACGATCGCGTCGACCTCGCCGATCTCTGCGGGAGTCAGAAGCGAGATCCCGGATCGCAGACACTGCGCCAGGGCGGCATCGCACCCGACACGGGAGAAGATGAAACCGATCGCCGGGAGCAACCCCTCGCGGTCGAGTCGCGTGACGAGGTTCGGCCGGGAGAGCGCGGGCCCGCGTCCGTCGCGCCGACGGGGCGCGCCGCCACGTCCTCGGCCACGGCCGCGCGACGACTCCCGCTCGTCGTCGGCCATCAGGATCCGGTGCCGGATCTGGCGTTTGAGCTCCGGATTGACGCGCGGACGCGTGCCGGCCTTGCGGGCCGGACCGGTGTCGGCCGGATCGAACAGGTCGAACAGTCGCTGCCCGACGAGCATGTGCTGGGACAGCGGCACCGGACGGTGTTCGTCGACGATCACCGAGGTGTCACCGCGAACCGTCTGGATCCAGTCGCCGAACTCCTCGGCGTTGCTCACCGTCGCCGACAGACTGACGACCCGCACCGACGGTTCGAGGTGCAGGATCACCTCTTCCCACACCGCCCCGCGGAACCGGTCCGCCAGGAAGTGGACCTCGTCCATGACCACATGGGACAGACCGTCCAGTGCCCGTGATTCGGCGTAGATCATGTTGCGGACGACCTCGGTCGTCATGACGACGACCGGGGCATCGGGATTGATCGAACTGTCGCCGGTGAGTAGCCCGACCGACTCGTGCCCGTGGACGGCAACGAGATCGTTGTACTTCTGGTTGCTGAGCGCCTTGATCGGCGTGGTGTAGAAGCACTTCGAGCCACCGGCCAGGGCCAGATGGACGGCGAACTCGCCGACGATGGTCTTACCCGCGCCGGTCGGTGCGCACACCAGCACACCGTGGCCGCCCTCGAGCGCCTCACACGCGCGGCGCTGGAAGTCGTCGAGGCGGAAAGCGAGTCTCGACGTGAACGAGTCGAGTTGGGTCACAGGACGTCGTCGAAGGTCTCGCGTGCCCGCGTCGACGTACGGGTGGCGTTGGCGACCGCGTTCGCCGGCGCCGGGATCGGCGATGCCGGGGCGATCGGTTTCGTCGGCGGCAGTGGGCTGGCCTCGTCATCGGAGAGGCCCGCCCATGCGGGCGCCTTCTTCGCCTTGCGCCGGTCGAAGATCCGCGCGAACTGGATCGCGAACTCGAGCAGCACGGTGAGCGCGAGGGCCAGTGCGAGCATCGTGAACGGATCCTGGCCCGGTGTCGCGATGGCGGCGAAGACGAAGACCGCGAAGATGAGCCCGCGGCGCCAGCTCTTCAACCGGGCGTAGGTCAGCACGCCGACGACGTTCAGCGCGATGATCAGGAGCGGGAGTTCGAAGCTGACGCCGAAGATCACCAGGACATTGAGCATGAAGCCGAAGTACTGGTCACCGGCGAGCGCCGTGACCTGGACCTCGTTGCCGACCGTCAGCAGGAAGTCGAAGGCCTTGGCGACGACCAGATAGGCGAGCACCGCGCCGCTGACGAACAGGGTCGTCGCCATCGCGACGAACATGATGCCGTAGCGACGTTCGTGGGCGTGCAGACCCGGAGTGATGAACTGCCAGATCTGGTAGATCCACACCGGGCAGGCGAGGACCACACCCGCGGTCAGCGCGACCTTCAACCGGAGCATGAACTGGTCGAACGGACCGGTCGCCAGGAGGCGACACGAATCATCCGGTGTCAGCGTCGCGCGCGACGACGCAGGCAGATCGCAGTACGGCCCGCGCAGGACGTCGCCGAGCGACGGGATGCCCAGGAAGCCGTGGCTGTACCAGACGAACCCGAAGATGGTGGTGGCGATGATGGCCAGCAGCGAGATGACCATACGAGTGCGCAACTCGTACAGGTGCTCGACCAACGACATGGTGCCGTCGGGATTGAGTTTTCGCTTGCGTTGCCGCGGGTCGAGGCGTCGGGGAATCGGGAGAGTGCGCACTGGCGATGCTCCGACGCGCCCCTAAGCCGATTTCTTGGCGTCGGCGTCGCGCTGCGTGGCCGGCTGGGTCGAGTCACCAGCGGGCAGCTCGCGTCGTGCCGGATCGGTCGCTGCCGCGTCGGTGGTGGCCTGCGCATCCTTGTCGTCGTCCTTCTGCATCTCCTTGACCTCGCTCTTGAAGATGCGCAGCGACTGTCCCAGACCACGGGCGGCGTCCGGCAGCTTCTTCGAGCCGAACAGGATCAGCAGCACGATGGCGACGATCGCCCAGTGCCACCATGACGTGAAGCCCATGAGATCACCCTTCAGTTCGGAGCAGACAGTGTCCAATGCTACCCGACACACGCCGAGCCGGACGGGCCCAGTCGTGGCCGGTCTCAGCGATAACGCCCGCGGGCGGCCTCCGCGGTGTCGGCGACCGCGGCCGCAATCGCCGGGTCGTCGACAACTCGCACGGCGCCGGCGAATCCGAGCAGGAACCGGGTGAGCCATTCCGGCGAGCCGTAGACCAGCCGGGCGCGGACGGGGAGACCTGGATCGGGCCGGTCCTCGACGATCTCGAGGGGTTCGAGCGGGTAGTAGTCGAGAATCCACAGGTGATCGGCGTCGATCTCGATCTCGACGGCCGGAAGGTCGGGGTCCTCGGCGACGAGCACCGACTGATTCGACGCCGCCGCCTCGGCCGGCGGACGGCTCGGCTCGTCGAGGGCGGTCGCGGTGTCGACGCGGTCGAACCGGAACAACCGCACGCCTTCGGCCATCCGGCACCAGGCCTCGAGATAGGTGTGTTGGTCCATGACCTGCAGGCGGATGGGGTCGACCACGCGGTCGGTGACGCTGTCGCGTCCGGCCGAGTAGTAGCGCAGCCGCAATGCCCGCGCTTTCTTGGTGGCCTCACGGATCGTCGTGTACGTGGGGTTCTCCCCCGACGGGTCGGCGGGCGTGTCGGATGCGCCCGCGACCCCCGGCACCGTCGCACCCACCGCCTGCTCGATCTTGGCGATGGCCCGCCTGGCCGCCGCGACGTCGACGACGCCCGGGGTCTCGACCAGAGCCCGCAGTGCGACGAGGAGCGTGCTCGCCTCCACGGTCGTCAGCCGCAGTGGGCGGTCCATGCCCGCGGTGAACCCGACCGTCACGTACCCCTCGCTGAACTCGAGCTCGATCAGGTCGTCGGGGTAATAGCCCGGTAGCCCGCAGACGAAGAGCAGCTCGAGGTCCTTCGTGAGCTGCGCTTGCGTGACCCCGAGTTCGTCGGCGGCCTGAGCAACCGAGATGCCCCGGCGGGCCTGGAAATACGGGACCATCGCCAGCAGTCGGTTGAGTCTCGACGGCGCTGCCGCGGCCATCAGACGCTCACCCCCATCAGACGGTCGAGGCTCGCGATGACGAGCTCGCGCAGCTCGGGTGGATCGAGGACGACCGCATCGCGGCCCACACCCAGCACCATCCGTGCCACCGCGGTCAGCGAGTGGATGTCGAGGGTCACGATGTCGCCGGGTTCGCCGTCGAAGTCGGCGGGTTCAGTCGTCGTCGCGGCCCTGCGGAGGCCGAATGCCCGGTCGGCCGCGACCCAGATCCGCGCGACCCGTCCGTCCGAACCGGCAGCGGAATCGACCGCCGCGGAGACGATCTGCTGGAGATCGGTGCCGGCCGGGACCACGACCGCGTCGGCGGCACCGACCGCGGTGACCGCCGTGATCCGCGACAGCCGGAAGGTCCGGGTGGCGTCGCGGTCACGGTCGTGGCCGACGACGTACCAGCGGCCCCGGTGTGACACGACCCCCCACGGTTCGACGCGTCGGGTGGTCGGGGCGGCCGCGGCAGACGATCGATGTTGGAACTCGACGGCACGGCGGTCCTGGACCGCGGCGAGCAGGCCGGCGATGACCTCTTCGGAGCCGAGCGATCGTGATGACCCGCCCGAGGTGATCCCCAGATCGTCCTCGGAGCGGACATCGAGCCCGGCGGCCCGGAGCTTGAGGATCGCCGTCTGCGACAGCGTCGAGACCTCGGGGGTGTCCCACAGCGCGGCGGCCATGGCGATCGCCGCGGCCTCGTCGGACTCCAGCGAAACCTCCGGCAACTCGTACGAGTCGCGGTCGATGCGGTATCCCTCGGCGCCGGCCGCCATCGGCGAACGGCCGGTCACGAGGGGGATCCCGAGATCTCGTAGCTCGTTCTTGTCCCGCTCGAACATCCGGTTGAACGCCTCGTCGGACTGCCCGTCGTCCGAATAGCCCGCGACGTTGCGGCGGATGTAGTCGGCGGTGACGTACTGTCGCGTCCACAGCAGGCAGATCACGAGGTTGAGCAGACGCTCGACTTTGGGGGTTGCCACCGAGTCAGGTTAGAACGTGGCCGTTCACCGCGTGCGGAGGCACGCTGGGTTCGCCGGTGACCCGGCGCTCACATCGAGGCGATGAGGCGATCGACGCGCTCGTCGACACTGCGGAACGGGTCCTTGCACAGCACCGTCCGCTGGGCCTGGTCGTTGAGCTTGAGGTGAACCCAGTCGACGGTGAAGTCACGCCCGGCTTTCTGCGCGGCCGAGATGAAGTCGCCCCGGAGCTTGGCGCGGGTGGTCTGCGGCGGCTCGTTGACCGCGGTCTTGATGGCCTCGTCGGTGGTCGCCCGGGCGACCAGCCCCTTGCGCATCAGGACGTCGAACACGCCGCGGCCGCGTTTGATGTCGTGGAACGCCAGGTCGAGCTGCGCGATCTTCGGATCCGAGAGCTCCATCGAGTACCGATCCTGGTAGCGCTGGAACAGCTTGCGCTTGATGACCCAGTCGACCTCGGTGTCGACCTTGGCGAAGTCGTCGCTCTCCACGGCGTCGAGCATCCGTCCCCACAGGTCCACGACCATGTCCATCTCGGGGTCTGGTCGGCGGTTGGTGAGGTGCTCGACGGCGCGTGCGTGATACTCGCGCTGGATGTCGAGGGCGCTGGCCTGCCGACCGCCGGCGAGGCGCACCGGGCGTCGCCCCGTCGGGTCATGGCTGACCTCGCGGATAGCGCGGATCGGATTGTCGAGCGCGAAGTCCCGGAACGCGACACCGGCCTCGATCATCTCCAGGACGAGAGCCGCCGAACCGACCTTGAGAAGTGTGGTCATCTCCGACATGTTCGAGTCGCCGACGATGACGTGCAGCCTGCGGTACTTCTCGGCGTCGGCGTGCGGCTCGTCGCGCGTGTTGATGATCGGGCGCGACCGGGTGGTCGCCGAGGAGACGCCCTCCCAGATGTGCTCGGCGCGCTGGGACAGGCAGAAGGTCGCGGCCTTGGGGGTCTGCAGAACCTTGCCCGCACCACAGATCAGCTGGCGCGTCACGAGGAACGGCAACAAGACGTCGGAGATGCGGGAGAACTCCCCCGCCCGCACGACGAGATAATTCTCGTGGCATCCATAGGAGTTGCCGGCCGAGTCGGTGTTGTTCTTGAACAGATAGATGTCGCCGCCGATGCCCTCGTCGGCCAGGCGTTGTTCGGCATCGACGAGCAGGTCCTCGAGAACCAGTTCGCCCGCGCGGTCGTGGTTGATCAGCTGGATGAGGCTGTCGCACTCCGCGGTGGCGTATTCGGGATGCGATCCGACGTCGAGATAGAGGCGAGCGCCGTTCTGCAGGAAGACGTTCGAGGACCGGCCCCACGACACGACCCGGCGGAATAGGTACCGCGCGACCTCGTCCGGACTCAGGCGGCGGTGGCCGTGGAAGGTGCACGTGACACCGAACTCGGTCTCGATGCCCATGATTCGTCGCTGCACTTGACCAACCCTACTCGCGCGGACCGCGGCGGACCGGTCGACACGCACCGGCCGCCGCGCGCCGCGGCGTTCTCGTCACTGTTCGGAGGATGGCGTCTCACCAGGGGCTTCGTCCACCTCGGACGGTGTATCCGAGGACTGGGCCGCCGCAGCCTGCGGGAGGAGCCCTTCGACCGTGGACGTCGTGAGGCGCCGGAACGCGCGCCGCGGACGGTTGTGGTCGAGGACGGCGACCTCGAGGTCGCCCGCGGCGAGCACCCGACGTTCGGTCGGGGTCCCGCCACCGTTGTCGGCCGGCGCCGTCAGGGCGGTGACCGCGACGCCGATCGCCCGGCCGAGCTCCATGTCGGGCTCGTAGCTGTCTTTGAGGGCCGCCGCGATCGGTTCGGTCGCCCCGCCCATCACCAGGAAGCGGGTCTCGTCGGTGATCGACCCGTCGTAGGAGATCCGGTACAGCTGCGACCGTTTCGGCTTGCCCGGACGGGCGACCTCGGCGACGCAGAGCTCGACCTCGAACGGCTTCGCCTGCTCGGTGAAGACGCTGCCCAGTGCGTTGGCGTAGGTGTTGGCCAGCGACAGCCCGGACACGTCGGCACGGTCGTAGCTGTAGCCGCGCATGTCCGCGATCTGGATGCCGGCCTTGCGCAGGCTCTCGAACTCGTTGTACTTGCCCACCGCCGCGAAACCGATCCGGTCGTAGATCTCGCTGGTCTTGCGGAGCGTGTTGGACGGGTTCTCCGCGACGAACAGCACACCGTCGGCGAACGTGAGGATCACGACGCTGCGTCCCCGGGCGATGCCCTTGCGAGCGAGCTCCGAGCGATCGCGCATGATCTGCTCGGCACTGGCGTAGTACGGGAAGGTCATCGGGCACCCCCCTCGTGCTCGGCGCTGCGGCGTTCGACGACGGCACGTGCCGCCGCCTCGATGTCGGTCGCGTCCACCTCCCGGGCCCCGTCGGCGCCGACGATGGCGGCCATCGGGAAGATCTTGCGGACCAGATCGGGCCCGCCGGTCGCCGAGTCGTCGTCGGCGGCGTCGTACAACGATTCGACGGCGATCGCGAGCGCCTCGTCGGCGGTCAGATCGGGTCGGTAGAGCTTCTTGAGCGAGGACTTGGCGAACACCGACCCCGAGCCGATGGCGGTGTAGCCACCGAACTCCTCGTGCCGGTCACCCGCGACGTCGAAGCTGAAAATGCGTCCGCGTTCGTTCGGATCGTCGTGGTCGATGTCGTAGCCGACGAGCAGCGGAATGGCCGCCAGACCCTGCAGGGCCGCGCCGAGATTGCCCCGCACCATCGAGGCCAGCCGGCTGACCTTGCCGTCGAGGGTCAGCGGGACGCCTTCGATCTTCTCGTAGTGCTCGAGTTCGACGGTGAACAGCCGGACCATCTCGATCGCGATCCCGGCGGTGCCGGCGATCCCGGCCGCCGAGTACTCGTCGGTGATGTAGACCTTCTTGACGTCGCGCGTGGCGATGAGGTTGCCCATGGTGGCCCGGCGGTCCCCGGCGAGGACGACCCCACCCGGGTATGACACGGCCACGATCGTCGTGCCGTGCGGGATGTCACCGGCGCCGTCGGCGCCGCCGGCGAACGACCCCACCCGGTCGACCTGGGCCTGCGGGAGTTGTTCCGGCGCATGCGTCCGGAGGAATTCGGTGAACGACGAGATGTCGGCGCCGGCGAACGAGCCGGGGCGGAACTGGGACAGCGGGGGCAGTGAACCGAACCTGTCGCTCACTGGCCGCCCTTCTGGACGTAGGCGCGCACGAAGTCCTCGGCGTTCTCCTCCAGCACGTCGTCGATCTCGTCGAGCAGGTCGTCGGTGTCCTCGGCCAGCTTCTCGCGACGTTCCTGTCCGGCGCCGGAATCGGGGCCCACGCCCTCGTCGTCGCCGCCGCCACCACGCTTGGTCTGTTCCTGCGCCATCTGCTGCCTCCTTGAAACCGATCGCCCCTTGGCGGGCTACCGCGGTCGAGGGAGTCGGGATCGGGTGTCGCTGTCGCGGCGCTGATCCGGTGTCTCGACCCTGCGGAATCGTGTGCTCCCACACTACCTGTGGGGACGACAACTGTGGCGGAACGAAGCACATGCCGTCGGAGACGGCGAGGCGCCGCGGCCGCTCAGGTGGTGAGCTGATCCACCAGTTCGGCGGCCGAGTCCACCGAGTCGAGGAGCTTGCCGACGTGCGCCGCGGTGCCGCGTAGCGGTTCGAGGGTGGGGATACGGACCAGCGAGTCCCCGCCCAGATCGAAGATGACCGAGTCCCAGCTCGCCGCCGCGACGTCGGCGCCGAACCGGCGCAGACACTCGCCGCGGAAGTAGGCGCGCGTGTTCCGCGGCGGCTCGCTGATCGCGGCGAGCACGTCGTTCTCGTCGGTCAGCCGCTTCATCGACCCGCGCGCGACGAGCCGGTTGTACAGCCCCTTGTCGAGCCGGACGTCGGAGTACTGCAGGTCGATGAGCTGCAGACGCGGCGCCGACCACGACAGGTTCTCGCGCTGGCGGAAGCCCTCCAGGATGCGCAGCTTCGCGGGCCAGTCGAGGATGTCGGCGCACTCCATCGGGTCGCGCTCGAGGCGGTCGAGCACGTCCGCCCACGTCTGCAGGACGTGTGCAGCGCGCTGGTCGTCGGAGTGCTCCTGGTCGTGGAACTTCTGACAACGCTCCAGATACTCCCGCTGCAGAGCGAGGCCGGTGAGCTCGCGACCGTCGGTGAGTGCGACCGTGGCCGTCAGCGACGGGTCGTGACTGATCGTGTGGACGGCCTGCACCGGCCGCGCGAGCTCGATGTCGGAGAAGTCGACCCCGGCCTCGATGAGGTCGAGGACGAGCGCGGTGGTCCCGACCTTCAGGTAGGTCGAGGTCTCGGCGAGGTTGGCGTCGCCGATGATGACGTGGAGTCGCCGGTATCGCTCGGGGTCGGCGTGCGGCTCGTCGCGGGTGTTGATGATGCCCCGCTTGAGCGTGGTCTCCAGCCCGACCTCGACCTCGATGTAGTCCGACCGCTGCGACAGCTGATAACCCGCCTCGTCGCCGGACTGGCCTATACCCACGCGTCCCGAACCGGTGATCACCTGCCGGGACGCGAAGAAGGTCGTGAGCCCGGCGATGACGGCGGTGAACGGGGTCTCCCGCGCCATCAGGTAGTTCTCGTGGGTGCCGTAGGAGGCGCCCTTGCCGTCGATGTTGTTCTTGTACAGCTGCAGTTTCGGAGCGCCCGGGACGCTCGCCACGTGACGAGCCGCGGCCTCCATCACGCGCTCCCCGGCCTTGTCCCAGATGACCGCGTCCATCGGGTCGGTGACCTCGGGTGCGGAGTACTCGGGGTGGGCGTGGTCGACGTACAGCCGCGCCCCGTTGGTGAGGATCATGTTGGCCGCGCCGATCTCGTCGGCGTCGATGATCGGTGCGGGTCCGGCCCCGCGGCCGAGGTCGAAACCTCGGGCGTCGCGAAGCGGTGACTCCACCTCGTAGTCCCAGCGTGTCCGCTTCGCGCGCGGTACACCGGCGGCCGCGGCGTAGGCGAGAACCGCCTGGGTGGACGTCATGATCGGGTTCGCGGTCGGGTCGCCGGGCGCGGAGATTCCGTACTCGACCTCGGTCCCGATGATTCGCTGCATCCTTCGAGGGTAGATGTTCACTTGCCACCGGTCGCAACCACCGCACGTGCTGAGTACGGTCGACGCCGTGAAAGCATTCCGCCGGTTCACCGTTCGAGTGCCGCTGCCCGACCGGATCGCCGACCTCGCGCCGTTGTCGCACAACCTGCGCTGGGCCTGGCACACCCCCACCCAGGAGCTGTTCGCCACCATCGACCCGCGCCTGTGGTCGTCAACCGGCGATCCGGTCCGGGTTCTCGCCGACACCGACCCCACCCGTCTGGTCGAGCTGGCCGACGACGAGGGTTTCGTGGCACGGGTCGCCGAGGCACACGCCGACCTCGAGCAGTATCTCGATGCACCGCAGTGGTTCCAGAGGTATGCGGCCGAGTCATCGGGACAGGACGGTTCGGCGCATGACCGGGTGGTGCCCCCGGGAATCGCGTACTTCTCGATGGAGTTCGGCGTCTCCGAGGTCCTGCCGATCTACTCCGGCGGCCTCGGCATCCTCGCCGGTGACCACCTCAAGGCGGCCTCCGACCTCGGGCTGCCGCTGATCGGCGTCGGATTGCTGTACCGCTCCGGTTACTTCCGCCAAGGCCTCGATCACGACGGCTGGCAGATCGAGCGGTATCCCGTGAACGATCCCGCCGACCTGCCCCTCACGCTCCTCGCCCCGGGCGACGGCGCGGAGCCGGTGATCGTCGAGGTCGCGATGCCCGGCGGGGCGACCCTGTCGGCCCAGGTGTGGGTGGCGTCGGTGGGCCGAATCCCGTTGCTGCTCCTCGACTCCGACATCGATCGCAACGATGACGAGCCCGAAGGCGCCGCCCTGCGCGCGGTGACCGACCGGCTCTACGGCGGGGATCAGGAACACCGGATCGCACAGGAGATCCTGCTCGGCATCGGCGGTGTCCGCGCGCTCCGCGAGTACGTCCGGATCACCGGCAGGCCCGAGCCGACGGTGTTCCACATGAACGAGGGACACGCGGGCTTCCTCGGCGTGGAACGCATCCGCGAGCTGGTGGCCGGCGGGCTCGACTTCGACACCGCGGAAGCGGTGGTCCGCGCCTCGAACGTGTTCACCACCCACACCCCGGTGCCGGCCGGGATCGACCGTTTCCCCGCCGACCTCGTCGCCCGTTACCTCGACGCCGACTCCGACGGCAAATCCCGCCTGCTGCCCGGGCTGGCCGCGGCGACGGTGGCCGAACTCGGCGACGAGGCGGACCCCGGCGTCTTCAACATGGCGCACATGGGATTTCGGCTCGGGCAACGCAGCAACGGGGTGTCGCAGCTGCACGGTGCGGTGAGTCGGGAGGTGTTCGCCGACCTGTGGCCGGGTTTCGACGCCGCCGATGTGCCCATCGGCGCGATCACGAACGGCGTGCACGGACCGACCTGGGTGGCCCCGGCGTGGCGCGACTTCGCCGACGGGGACGAGGACTCCGCGCCCGAGGTGTACGCGGACCTGTCCGACGAGACGATCTGGCGAACACACGAGAAGCTGCGCGCGGAACTCGTCGACGAGGTGCGGCGGCGAGCACTCGCCAGCGGCCTCGACCGCGGCTTCACCCACGCCGAGCTGGCATGGACCGCCGACCTGTTCGACCCCCACGTGCTGACCATCGGATTCGCACGGCGAGCGGCGACCTACAAGCGCCTGACGCTGATGCTCCGCGATCCCGAACGCATGCGCACCATCCTCACCGATCCCGATCGGCCGGTGCAGCTGGTCATCGCGGGCAAGGCCCACCCGGCCGACGAGGGAGGCAAGTCCCTGATCCAGCAGGTCGTCCGGTTCACCGAGGAGACGGAACTGCGCGATCGCATCGTGTTCCTCCCCGACTACGACATCTCGATGGCGCGTTTCATCTACGCCGGTTGCGATGTGTGGCTGAACAATCCGGTCCGTCCCATGGAGGCCTGCGGGACCTCGGGGATGAAATCGGCGCTCAACGGCGGACTCAATCTGTCGATCCTGGACGGCTGGTGGGACGAGATGGCCGACGGCGACAACGGGTGGGCGATCCCGTCCGCGGAGGGGATCACCGACGAACATCGTCGCGACGATCTGGAGGCGCAGGCGCTGTACACGCTCCTCGAGGAGACGGTGATCCCCCTCTTCTATCGCCGGGCGGACGACGGTGTACCCCGCCGATGGGTGGAGATGATGCGCCACACCCTCACTCGGCTCGGCCCGCAGGTACTCGCCTCGCGCATGGTCCGCGACTACACGACCGACCTCTACTGCCCGGCCGCCCGCGCCTACGAGTCCGCATGCGCCGACTCCTACGCGGGCGCACGCGACCTCGCCGTCTATCGGCGCACACTGGAGACCGGATGGTCGTCGGTTCTGGTGGCCGGTGTGGAGGACGAGCGTCGCGAGGACGGACTCTGGATCACCGCCCATGTGGCATTGGGAGACCTCGCGCCCGAGTCGGTCGCGGTGCAGGTCGTACTCGGCCGGGTCGGCGACGACGGCGAGATCCTGGCACCGACGTTCACCGACATGACCCCCGGTCCCGACCGCGATGCGTCTGGCCGAGTGGTGTTCACCGCACTGGTGCCGCCGTCGACCTCCGGTCATCTCGGCTATACCGTCCGGGTCCTGCCCCGCCATCCGCAGTTGTCGTCGGAGTCCGAACTCGGGTTCGTACGCTTTCCGGCGACGACCGGTTGAGGCGGCCGGACTTCCGAGATGAGTTGGCGACCCCCAACTGGCCAGGCCGGCTCAACCAGCGGGGGAAGCCGGCTATGAGCCTCGTCAGCGCTTCTTCAATCGCAGCCGCGAATAGGTGAAGGCGAGCAGCAGCGCGCTGATCACCGCGAGCACCCCGTAGGCGAGTGCGGTGTGCGCGACCGATGTCTCCCACAGCGTGATGCGCTGCGGCGCGGCCACATTGATGTTGTAGAGGTCCACGCTGCCGGCCGCGGCGACATACCCCCAGAACGACGGGAAGATCCACGACAGCTGTTCGAGTCCGATGCCGTCGAGTTTGAACAGGCCGCCGCAGAACACCAACTGGACCATCACGACGATGACCAGCGGCGGCATGACCTGCTCGTTGGATTTGACCGCCGACGAGATCGCGAGACCGACGAGCGTGCTCACGCAGGCGAGGACGGCCACCGCGACGAGCAACGCCAGCGGCGGCGGGAGGATCGGACCGCCGAAGTCGGGCAGCCCCCGACCGGCGAAGGTGATGCCGACCATGATGATCGTCTGCAGCACCGCGGCGACGAAGAACACCACGATCTTGGCGAAAAGGTATGCGCCGGGCCGCAACCCGACGGCGCGCTCGCGTTCGAAGATGTCGCGCTCCCCGACGAGATCGCGCACGGTCAGCGCGGCCCCCATGAACGCGGCCCCGACGACGAGCACGACGAGGATCTGGATCGCCTCCGCGCCGTCCTTCGGTGGCGGCGCGTTCGGGATCACCTCGAGGCGGGCGAACCCGCTCGAACCCGGGATCACCAAGGTGAGCAGGCCGAGCACGACGGGTAGCAGCACGAGGAAGACGAGATAGCCGACGTCGGCGAAGATGAGCCGTACCTGGCGTCGGGCGATGGTCGACGACTGGCGGGTGAAGCTCGTGTGCGGCACCGGTATCGGTGGCCCGGGAGGACGCTGGGGCGGCGGCGGATTCGGCGCTCGGCGGTGCCGGTCAAGGTACCGCATGTGTGCGGTGTCCGGCTGATCGGCGACGTACGCGAAGATCTCTGCCCAGTCGGAGGTGCCCATCTCCCCCTCGACCTGTCCGGGCGGGCCGCAGAAGGACGTCTTGCCGCCGGGCGCCAGCAGCAGCACCTGGTCGCACATGGACAGATAGGTCAGCGAGTGCGTGACCACGAGGACCACACGCCCGGCGTCGGCGAGCCGGCGGAGGGTGGCCATCACCTGCCGGTCGAGTGCGGGGTCGAGACCGGAGGTCGGTTCGTCGAGGATGAGCAGTGACGGACCCGTCAGCAACTCCATCGCGACCGATGCGCGCTTCTGCTGGCCGCCGGACAGCTTCTCCACGCGGGTGTCGACATGCTCGGTCAGCTGCAGCTCGCTGAGCACCCCGTCGATGACCCGGTCCCGATCGGCCTCCGAGAGGTCGGGTGGCAGGCGCAGTTCCGCGGCGTAGCGCAAGGCCTGCCGGAGCGTGAGCTTGTGGTGCAGGACGTCCTTCTGCGGCACCATGCCGATGCGGGTGCGCAGAGCGTCGTATTCGGCGTGGACGTTGCGGCTCTCGAAGGTGACCAGGCCGCTCGTCGGTGAGTTGAGTCCGGCCGCGATCTTCGACACCGTCGACTTACCCGCGCCCGAGGGGCCGATCACCGCGGTCAGCGTGCCCGGACTGGCGCTGAAGTCCACGTCGGCGAGCAGACGCTTCCCGCCGTCCACGACGAGACTCACACCGTGGACGTGGAGGCCGTCGGCGACCGCGGCGCTCTCCTGCCCGCGCATCAGCGTGCCGCCGGACACCACGAAGTCGCTGTTGCCGATGGTGACGACGTCGCCGTCGGTCAGTTGCGCGCTCGACACCCGCCGGCCGTTGACGAAGGTTCCGTTGACGCTGCCGAGGTCCTCGATCACGAGGGCAGCCCCGCGGCTGGACACCTGTGCGTGGTGCCGAGACGCCAGGACGTCGCTGACGACGATGTCGTTGTCGGGCGTGCGTCCGATTCGCTGGACTCCGCGGAGCGAGATCGACTCGCGCTCGGGCGGTGTCGACGCGCCGGGCAGGCGGTAGACCGCCGACACGTTCTGTTGCAGCGCCTGCAGATGCGGCGCGCTCAGGACTTCCTGCGGCATCGGGTCCACTCGGTACTGTCGCCCGCCCGGTGCGTGGGCGGGCATCTGGCCGGAGGCCGGGACGGCCGCGCCCGGGAACCACGCCGAGCGAGGACCTGACGGCGGGTGGCCCGACTGCATCGGACGCGAGACCGGCGGGCCCGGCCGGGACGGCGCGCTGCGCCCGGGACCACTCGAGGGCGGCCGGCCGCCGGATGCGGGCACGTCGACCACGAGGTCGACGACCGGACCCGTGTTCACGTCGCCGAGGCGTACCTGGGTCGTACCGGGCACCATGAACTCGGCCATCCGCCGGCCGTTGACGAAGAAGCCGTTGGTGCTGCCGATGTCGACGAGACACCAGGCCGTACCGCGCCACTCGATGGCGAGATGCCGACGCGACACCATCGGATGGTTGATCACGATGTCGTTGTCGGGCTCACGCCCCAGGGTGATGCGCTGAGCGCCGCCCAGTGGATGCGGCGCCCCACCGTCGACGATCACTCGTCCACGCGCCATCGATGTGCTGTTCATCGCCGACAACTCTAGTGCTTGACGGCGCTGTTCACGCGATTCTGTCGAGCAGACAGCCGACCCCGTGGGAGTCGGCTGTCTGCTCGGTCGAGACCACTGTCGCTACAGGTACTGACCCGTGTTCGTCTCGGTGTCGATGGCCCGGCTCGCGCCCGCACTCTTGCCCGTGACCAGCGTGCGGATGTACACGATCCGCTCGCCCTTCTTGCCCGAGATCCGGGCCCAGTCGTCGGGGTTGGTCGTGTTGGGCAGGTCCTCGTTCTCCGCGAACTCGTCGAGGATGGAGTCGAAGAGATGCTGGACGCGCAGACCCGGTGCACCCGTGTCCAGTTGCGACTTGATCGCGTACTTCTTGGCCCGGTCGACGACGTTCTGGATCATCGCGCCGGAGTTGAAGTCCTTGAAGTACATGATCTCTTTGTCGCCGTTGGCGTAGGTGACCTCGAGGAACCGGTTGTCCTCGCTCTCGGCGTACATCCGCTCGACGACCTTCTCGATCATCGCGTTGACGCAGGCCGTGCGATCGCCCCCGAACTCGCCGATGTCGTCGGCGTGGATGGGCAGCTCCTCGGTGAGGTACTTGGAGAAGATGTCGATCGCGGACTCGGCGTCGGGACGCTCGATCTTGATCTTCACGTCGAGGCGCCCCGGGCGCAGGATCGCGGGGTCGATCATGTCCTCGCGATTCGACGCACCGATCACGATGACGTTCTCGAGGCCCTCGACGCCGTCGATCTCACTGAGCAGCTGCGGGACGACGGTGGTCTCCACGTCCGAGGAGACGCCCGACCCGCGCGTGCGGAAGATCGAGTCCATCTCGTCGAAGAAGACGATGACCGGCGTGCCCTCCGAAGCCTTCTCGCGCGCCCGCTGGAAGATCAGCCGGATGTGCCGCTCGGTCTCACCGACGAACTTGTTGAGCAGCTCGGGGCCCTTGATGTTCAGGAAGTACGACTTCGCCTCCTTGGCGTCGTCGCCGCGCACCTGCGCGATCTTCTTCGCCAGGGAGTTGGCCACGGCCTTGGCGATGAGCGTCTTGCCACAGCCGGGCGGACCGTAGAGCAGCACGCCCTTCGGGGGACGCAGCTGGTAGTCGCGGAACAGGTCCTTGTGCAGGAACGGGAGTTCGACGGCGTCGCGGATCTGCTCGATCTGGCGGCCCAGGCCACCGATGTCCTCGTAACCGACGTCCGGGACCTCCTCCAGGACGAGATCCTCGACCTCGGCCTTGGGCACCCGCTCGAACGCGAACCCGGCCTTGGTGTCGATGAGCAGCGAGTCGCCGGGACGCAGCTTGCGACGCAAACCGTCCTCACCGTCGACCTCGCCGAGCAGCGGTTCGGCCAGCCAGACCACCCGCTCCTCGTCGGCGTGACCGACGACCAGGGCGCGTTTGCCGTCACCGAGCACCTCGCGCAGCGTGCTGATCTCGCCGACGGTGTCGAATTCACAGGCCTCGACGATGGTCAGGGCCTCGTTCAGACGCAGGGTCTGACCCTTGGTCAGCAGGTCGGTGTCGATGTTGGGCGAACAGGTGAGGCGCATCTTGCGGCCCGAGGTGAACACATCGACGGTGGCGTCGGGGTGCACGTCCAGCAGGACGCCGTACCCGCTCGGCGGCTGACCCAGACGGTCGACCTCCTCGCGGAGAGCGACGAGTTGCTGTCGGGCTTCTTTGAGGGTGTCGAGCAGCTTCGCGTTGCGTGCGGTGAGGCTGTCCACCCGCTCTTGTAGATCCCCGGCCGGCCGGCCGGCTGCGCCGCGCGCAGACGAGTCCGGGCCGCTCCGCGACAGCGGCGACTCGGTGCCGCTCCGCGGCGGGGGCGGAGTGTAGGCGGGGACGAAGCCCTCGTCGGATGCACTGGCGCCCTCGGGAACCGCGCGGTCCCCCAGTGCGTCGTGGCGGTCAGATTCGGTCATTGCTGACTCCTCTCGCCGGCAATCACCCGATCCCTCGATCGGAATGCTCGCGCCGTATCCCTACGCTACCGGCCGAGACGGCGAATCGCCGTCCACCGCGCAATCGCCGGTGTTGACGGTGTTAAATGTGCGTCTTCGCAACGTATTCGCGATGTTTCACCGCACAGCTCGGCGACGGGCCGTTGCTCCGCGACCGGGCTCAGCCCTTGCTCGGACGGCGCTGCGGACGCAGTGTGGTGGTGCCGTCGGCAAGGCGCCGGGCCGTGATCAGAAAAGCCGTGTGGCCTTGCATTTTGTGCTCGGGACGCACCGCGAGGCCCACCGCGCTCCACTCGCGGAGGAGCGTCTCCCAGGCCCGGGGCTCGGTCCAGCACTCCTGCTCGCGCAGGGCCTCCATCACCCGGGACAACTGGGTGACGGTCGCCACGTAGACCGTCAAGACCCCGCCTGGTTTCAACACGGTCCGCACGACGTCGAGCGGTTCCCAGGGCGCGAGCATGTCCAGGATGACGCGATCGAACCGTTCGTTCCGATCCACGTTCGCCAGATCGTCGACGGTGAGGTGCCAGTTGTCCGGCCGTCCCCCGAAGAAGGTCTCGACGTTGCGGATCGCGTGCTCGGCGTGGTCATCCCGGATCTCGAAGGAGACGACCTCTCCGTCGGCACCGACCGCGCGCAGCAGCGAACACGTCAGCGCGCCGGAGCCGGCACCGGCTTCGAGGACGCGGGCGCCCGGGAAGATGTCGCCCTCGAGGACGATCTGGGCGGCGTCCTTGGGATAGATGACCTGGGCCCCGCGCGGCATCGAGAGCACGTAGTCGACGAGCAGCGGGCGCAGCGCCAGATACTGGGTACCGCTGGTCGCGGAGACGATGCTGCCCTCGGGCGAACCGATGAGGTCGTCATGGGAGATGGCACCGCGGTGGGTGTGGAACTGCTTTCCCTCGTCGAGCAGCACCGTGAACTTGCGCCCCTTGGCATCGGTCAGCTGAACCCGGTCGCCGACGACGAACGGTCCGGTGGTGGGCACTGGTGCTTCCTCTCGTGAACGATCCGAACCCGCGCGACTCGGCGCAGGGGTTCGTGGGCCGTGTGGACGTTACCCGACGAGGTGGCCCGGTCCTGCCTCGTGTCGCTGCGGGGAGGGCGCCGCCCGGGTGGCCGGCTAGCGGACCCGAGTGTCGGGACCTCGGACTGTCGGGCCCGGCGCCTACCCTGCGAAGGGTGAGCACGATGACCGGAGTCGGAGACGCCTCCCCCAGCACGACCCCGACAGGGACCCCGGACGGCCCCGACGCGGATGCGCGAGGGATCGTCGGGCGCCCGCTGGCGCTGTCGCCGTCCCGCGCCGCGGACTTCAAGCAGTGCCCGCTGCTCTACCGCTACCGTGCGATCGACCGCTTCCCGGAGACCCCCACCACCGCGCAGACCAGGGGCACCGTCGTCCATGCCGCGCTGGAGAATCTGTTCGACCTCCCGGCCGAGCTCCGCACGCAGGACTCGGCCGAGTTGCTGGTCGAAGGCGCCTGGGCCGCGATGTGCGAGGGCGACCCCGAGCTTGCGAAGGTCATCGGCGAAGGCGGCCAGGCCGCGTTCCTCGCCGATGCGCACAAGCTGATCGCCACCTACTACACGATGGAGAACCCGACCGCCTTCGACGCCGACGCGGTGGAGGAACACGTCGAGATCGACGCCGACGACATGCTCATGCGGGGGTTCATCGACCGCATCGACGTCGCGCCGACCGGCGAGATACGCGTCGTCGACTACAAGACCGGGCGGTCGCCGGGTGAGGCGTACGAGGCCAAGGCGTTGTTCCAGATGAAGTTCTACGCGCTCGCGATCCTGCGCACCCGCGGAGTCGTTCCCGCCCGGTTGCAGCTGATGTACCTCTCCGACGGGCAACAGCTGATCTATCGCCCGGACCGTGACGAGCTGCTCCGCTTCGAGCGCACCCTGCGCGCGATCTGGCAGGCGATCCGCACGGCCGTGGCCTCGGGCGACTTCCGGCCGAAGAAGTCGTGGTCGTGCAAGTTCTGTGAGCACCGCGCCCGGTGTCCGGAGTTCGGGGGCGTCATCCCGCCGTACCCCGGTCCCCCGGCGGGTTTCGCGGCCTGAGCAGCCCCGACGTCCGCGGGACGCCCCCGCCCCGACCCATTATGTCGGCAGTCATAGAGTGACTCGGGTGGAGAACTCGTACTACGAACCCATCGATGCCCCGTCGGATGCTGCCCGTGACGAGGGCGACTTCGAGTACTTCCGCCCGACCGAGGCGACGCTGAGCGTGTGGTCGCCGACGATGCAGCACGGTGGTCCCCCGTCGGCCCTCCTGATGCGGTCGTTGCTGCGGTGCCAGCCCGACCCGGCGCAGCACTTCACACGCGTGACCACCGAGATCCTCGGCCCGGTCGGGCTGGGCGTCAACCGGGTCGTCGCCCGGGTCGTGCGGCCGGGCCGCCAGATCAGCCTCGTCGAGACCGAACTGCAGGTGCAGCAGGCCGACGGGACGTTCCGCGCCGCCGCCCGCTCGGTGGGGTGGCGGCTCCGCGTCGCCGACACCGCCGAGATCGCGAACGGTCCCGATCCCCTGACGCCCGGACCGGACGAGTCGAAGGCGGTGATCGGCTTCTCCGACGACAACGGCGAGGCGGTCGACTGGGGCACCCTCGGGTTCATCGGCACCATCGAGTCGGTCCGGGCCGAGGGGCGCAACGGCTCGACTCCCGCGGTGTGGCTGCGGCCGGCGATCCCGCTCGTCGCCGACGAGAAGACCGAGGACCTGGAGTCGATGTTCACCGTCATCGACGTCGCCAACGGGTTGGGCACCCGACTCCGCCCGAATCGGTGGACGTGGATGAACACCGACACCACCGTGCACCTGACGCGCGTCCCGAGCGGACCGTGGGTCGGCATCGACGCCCACATGATCGCCGGTCCGGACGGGTTCGGCAGCACCTTCGCCGACCTCTACGACGCCTCCGGCCACATCGGCCGGTCGGCCCAGACGGTGATGCTCAGCGCGGTGCAATAGCCACAAACCCACCACTAATCGGCAAACCCACCAGCTCGCAGCTGGTGGGTTTGCCGAAAATGGGTGGATCTGCCTCCGCTAGAACCGGCAGGACCGGATGTCCGTCGCCAGGATGGCCTTGGCGCCGAGCTCGGACAGCTCGTCCATGAGGTTCTGGTGGTCCTTGCGGGGCACCATTGCGCGGACCGCGACCCAGTCCGGGTCGGCCATGGGCGCCACGGTCGGCGACTCGAGGCCCGGCGTGAGCGCCGACGCCTGATCGAGAAGCGAACGGGGGCAGTCGTAGTCGATCATCACGTACTGCTGTCCGAACACCACGCCCTGCACTCGGGCGACGAACTGCCGTTCGGCCTTGGTGAGGTCGGCGTCGCGTCGGGAGATCAGGACCGCCTCGGAGTCGCACAGCGATTCACCGAACGCCACCAGGCCGTGCTGACGCAACGTGCGACCGGAACCGACGACGTCGGCGATCGCGTCGGCGACACCGAGCTGGATCGAGATCTCGACCGCACCGTCGAGCCGGATGATGTCGGCGGTGATGCCATGACCGGCCAGGTCCTCGCGCACGAGGTTCGGGTACGACGTGGCGATGCGTTTGCCCGCGAGATCGGCCACTGCCCACTGCTGGTCGGCCGGAGCCGCGTAACGGAAGGTCGACGAGCCGAAGCCCATGGCCAGCTGTTCGCCGACCTCGGCACCGGAGTCGCGGGCGAGGTCACGTCCGGTGATGCCCAGGTCGAGCCGGCCGGAGGCGACGTAGATCGCGATGTCCTTGGGACGCAGGAAGAAGAACTCGACGTCGTTGTTGTTGTCGAGGACCGTGAGGTCCTTGGCGTCGGTCCGGCGGCGATAGCCGGCCTCGGAGAGGATGGCCGACGCGGATTCGGAGAGCGCACCCTTGTTGGGTACGGCCACTCTCAGCATCTCGTTGTCCTTTTCGTGGAGTGCGCCTGCGGGCGCGGGGATGGAGCAGAACTGTGTCGTGTGGACTGAGTCCGGACCGGGTCAACCGGTCACAGATGTCGGTACACGTCCTGCAGCGTCAGTCCCCGTTTGATCATCATCACCTGCAGCCAGTAGACGAGCTGCGAGATCTCCTCGCCGAGCGACTCGTCGGATTCGTGTTCGGCGGCGAGCCAGACCTCACCAGCCTCTTCGATGATCTTCTTGCCCAGGGTGTGGACACCGGAGTCGAGGGCGGCGACGGTACCCGAACCCTCGGGACGGCTCTGCGCCTTGTCGCTGAGTTCGGCGAACAGCTCCTCGAAAGTCTTCACGATTCCTCATTTTTGCATGTCGAGATGCGCGCGAGACCGCCGGTCCATGCACCGGCGACATCGTCGAGGTCCAGCCCGACCAGACTGGTCCGGAAGACGCGCAGCCGACCCGGCTCGACCGGTGCCGCGGACTCGACGACGAGCGTCGGACATCCGGCCGCCGATGCCGCCTGGGCGCCGGTCGGCGAGTCCTCGACGGCCAGACAGTCGGCCGACGGGACACCGAGTAGTTCCGCCGCGCGCAGGTAGGGATCGGGCGCGGGTTTGCCCACCGCCACCTCGTCGCCGCAGACCGTCGTGGTGAAGCGTCCACGCCCGATGGTCTCCAGGGCCACCTCGGTCAACTCCCGCACCGTGTTCGTCACCAGCACCATGGGGATCCCGGCCCCGGCCACCAGGTCGAGTGCTTCGGGTGCGCCGGGACGCCACGGCAGGTCGTCGGCGAACAGTTCGGCGACCCGATCGAGGGTCCAGCGTCCGTCGGCATCGGGATCGCGCTCCGCGGCGGACAGACCGGCCGCGTCATGCACCTTCGCCAATGCGTCCGGCAGCGAGTTCCCGAGAGTGGATTCGCGGAGTTCCGGTGACATGACGATGCCGTGCCGGGCGGCCAGTTCCGCCATCGCGACGTCCCAGATCGGTTCGGAGTCGAGCAGCGTGCCGTCCATGTCCCACAGCACGGCAGCGGGGAGTCGCGCACCCGAGGGTGAGGTGGGGCCGGCGGTGGAGACGGTGGGGGCGGTGTCGGTCACCCCTGCATCATCGCAACCCACCGCTCGGTGGGCTCGTCGGCGGGGTAGAACAGCTCGATGGTCAGCTCCTCGAGGGTGACATCGCGTGGGGAGCCGAACGTCGTGAGGGTGCTGAAAAACGACAGCACCTGGTCGCCGAGGGCGAGCCGGAACGGCACCAGCAACTGCGGTTGTCCCCCGACTCCGGCACGGTCGCGGGCGAGACGTCCGTCGAGTGCGGCGACGGTCGGATATCCCGAGACCTCCCGTTCGAGGTCGGCGAGGCGCGGATCGCCGGTGATCCGCGCCATCCGCCGGAGCAACTCGAGCAGGTAGGTCGCCCACTCGTCGAAGTTGTGCGTGGCCCGCGCGAATCCGTCCGGATGCAGCGACACCCGGAACAGGTTGACCGGTCCGGTCTGCAGTTCGGGCGGCAACAACTCGAGAAGGGTGAGCGCGGTGTCGTTGGCCAGCACGACGTTCCAGGTCCGGTCGAGCGCCATGCCCATGTTCGGGTTGTGGGCGTCGAGCAATCGCTGGACCGACGACCGGACGTGGGCCATCGTGTCCGAGTCGAGCGGTTCCTCGCTGTAGCGGGGTGCGTGCCCGGCAGCGAGGAGCAGCGAATTTCGTTCCCGCAGTGGAACATCGAGCCGCTCGGAGAGCGCCTCGAGCAGCGCCGGACTCGGGCGTGACCGGCCGGTCTCGACGAAGCTGAGGTGACGCGGCGAGACACCGACCTCGTACGCGAGATCCAGCTGGCTCAACGAGCGGCGAGAGCGCCACTGCCGCAGCATGCTTCCCACCTCGACGGTCATGGGAGTCATGGTAGGTCCCGGGCGGAAGCGCGGCGACTACCTCACGGGTAACGGTCGCCCGGCGATCAGGACCGTAGGCAGGACTCGATCAACTCCAACGAGTGTCCGATCGTCTGGGCGAGGACCTCTTCGGGTTCGCCGTCGAACACTTCCCGGGAGGCGCTGACGCGGCCACGGTGATCCAGTCCGAACCACACCGTTCCCGGTGCCGCCTCGTCGGGTTCGGGACCGGCCTCACCGGTCACCGCGACGACGAGGTCGGCGTCGAACAACCGGGCGGTCGACGCCACCATCGCGCGCGCCGCGGTCTCGCTCACGACCGGCCCCTCGGGCACGTCGAGCAGGTCGTACTTGACGTCCTTGTGGTAGGCCACGACCCCGCCGCGGAACCACGTACCCGCGTTCGGCGCCTTGCTCAGTTCGGTTGCCAGGTTCCCGCCGGTCAGCGATTCGGCGACCGCGATCCGGACGCCTGCTTCCATCGCGGCGTCCGCCACGCGCTTGCAGGTCTCCGAGAAGTCACTCACATCCGACATCTGTCGCTCCCTCCGTGTCCGCGTCGACCATCCCTGGTTGGTATCCACAGGGCCGCGCCGTGAAACGACTACCTGGTAGGTAGTGGTGCCGGCGGCGCGGGTGCGAGACGTTGGGGACATGACCCGCATCGAGAACGACCCCGTTCGCACACGGCACACGACGGTGTTGATCTCGCCGGCGATGGGAGTGCCGGCGCGTGTGTACCGGCGCTTGACGGAGGCCCTGAGCAGAGCCGGATTCGACGTCGTGATCGTCCCTCGGCGAGGGATCGAGGAGGGAAGCGAGCCACCGTCTCGACGTTCCGACTGGTCCTATGCCGACGAGGCGGACGACCTGGCCGACGCCGTGACCGCCGCCCGGACCGAAACCCCGGAGACGAGGGTCCTGGTGCTCGGTCACAGCCTGGGTGCACAGCTGGCAGCGATCGTGACGTCACGGACCGATCGTGCTCCCGACGGGATCGTGGCGATCGGCGCCTCGGTCCCCCACTTCCGACACTACGGCGCACGCGGAATCCCGCTCGCCGCACTGGCCGCGTCGGTGACGCCGGTCGCGGCGGTGCTCGGCCGGTGGCCACGACGCGGCTTCGGCGGTCCGACGCCGCGCACGCTGATGCGGGAATGGGCGCGCATGGTGCTGACCGGGTGGGCGCCGTTCGCACTCGACTCCCGAATCGCGGTGCGAGCGTTGTCGATCCGGTTGCACGACGACGAGGTGGTGTCCGGCCGCGCCGCGGACGCCTACGACGCGGCGTTCGACAAGGACGCGATGTCGACACTGTGTTACCGGGCCTCCGACGGTCCGGCCGGGGGCGTCGCGACGCACCTCGGATGGACGCGGACGCCTGACGGGATCGTCGAGCTGATCGCGCGATGGTGGGAATCTCACGCCGTCCAGGAGCCCGATCGGGACTCGACGCGGTCGCGTGTGCGCACGGCGGTTCGTTCCGCCCAGGCGCCGGTGGCGAGATAGGCCAGCACGGCGATCGCCATGCCGCACAGTGACACCGCCATCCAGAACGGTCGTGCGGTGGCGCTCAGGTCGTCGGCCACCGTTCCCACCCGTCCAGAGAACGCGATGGCACCGGACACCGCCACGCCCAGCGCCGTCCCGACCTGGCGCCCGGTGGAGGCCATCGCGGAGGCGAGTCCCGCCTGGGTCCGCGGCATGCCCGACACCGCGGCATTCGTGATGGGCGCGTTGACCAGTCCGAAGCCGATGCCGAACACGAGGTAGGCCGAGTCGAGGTAGGTGAACGGGGTATCCGGTCCGACGCCGAGGAGAAGCACTCCGCCCGCGGCCATCCCGATCCCGCCCGCGAACAGTGGCGGCCGGGACCCCCGCGCGGCGACGAGGCGTCCCGAGACCGGCGCGCAGCACGCGGCGGCCAGAGCCATCGGGATCAGCCTCAGACCCGCGCCGAGCGGACTCAGTCCGCGTACCTCTTGCAGGTACAGGGTGTTGAGGAACAGGAACCCGCCGGTCGCCGCGAACGCGATGACTGCGCACACGACCGCGACGGTGAACGGCACACTGCCGAAGAACCGCGGGTCCAGGAGCGGCTCGTCGCGGCGCAACTCGTACCAGACGAGAACCACAGACGAGCACGCAGCGACCGCAAAACAGCCGACGATGACGCCGGACCCCCAGCCCAGCACATGCCCTTCGATGATCCCGAACGTCACGGTTCCCAACAGCACGAGGATCAACAGCTGACCCACCACATCGGCCCGTCGAGGCTGTGGCGCCCTCGACTCGGGGACGTACCGCCGGCTGAGAACGAGGGCGAGCACGCACACCGGGACATTGAGCACGAAGATCGCCTGCCAGCCCAGGCCGGAGACCAGCGCACCACCGACGACCGGGCCGAAGGCCAGACTCGCCCCGAATGCACTTCCCCACAACCCGATCGCCCGCGCACGCGCCTTCGGCTCGGTGAACACAGTGGTCACGATCGACAGGGCCACCGGGTTCAGCATCGAGCCACCGACCGCCTGGACGGCCCGGGCCGTGATGAGCACCTCCGGTGTCGGCGACACCGCGCAGAGCACCGACCCGGTTCCGAAAATCGCGAGGCCGACCCCGAAGATGCGTCTGCGACCAAGCCGGTCGCCGGTGGTGCCGCCGAGGATGAGCAGGCTCGCGACGACCAGCGTGTACGAGTCGACCACCCACTGGAGCTGAGACGGCGTGGCGTCGAGATCGGCACCGATCGACGGCAGCGCCACGTTGACCGCGGAGATGTCGAGGCCGACGAGGAACATGCTCAGACAGCAGACGACCAGGATGACGCATCGACGCCCGGTCGTGGACATGGAGCCAATGTAGAACGCCGACCCCGGGGCAGGCGCCGACCCGGTGAGGATCATGCCCACCGGGAACGAGACCGCGAGGCGCCGGGATCGTCGTAGTCTGGGCCCACGCGCACCGCCGAGGAGAAAGCCGAGGTCCCATGTCGAAGATCCTGGTGTTCGGACACCGCAACCCCGACACCGATGCCATCGGGGCTGCGATCGGCCTCGCCCACCTCGAAGCCGCGCTGGGCAGCGATGTCGAGGCCGTCGCCCTGGGCCGGCCGAGTCTCGAAACCGCCTTCGCCTTGGACCATTTCGGACTCGACGCACCGCGCGTCATCGAAACGGCCGCGCCGGCGGAGGTCATGCTCGTCGACCACAACGAGCGCCAGCAGAGCGTCGCCGACATCACCGACGTGACCGTCCTGAAAGTCATCGACCACCATCGGATCGCCAATTTCGAGACGGCTGCGCCGCTGTACATGCGCGTCGAACCGGTCGGATGCACCTGCACGATCCTCACCCGGATGTATGCGGAGAACGGGGTCGAGATCCCGCGCCCAGAGGCGGGCATCATGCTGTCGGCGATCATCTCCGACACCCTGTTGTTCAACTCCCCCACCTGCACCGACGCTGACCGTGCCGCCGCCGCGGAGCTCGCCGCGATCGCGGGCGTCGACGTCGACGAGTACGGCGACGCGCTTCTACGGGCCGGGACCGCGCTCGGCGACGAGCCGGTGTCGGCGATCATCGGACGGGACTCCAAGAGCTTCGAAATGGGGCCGAAGACGGTGCGGGTCTCGCAGATCACCACGGTCGACTCCGCCGAGGTGCTCGCACGCCGCGACGAGTTCCTGACGGCGATGGCCGCCGAGAAGGAGGCAGCCGGCTACGACCTCTACCTCCTGCTCATCACCGATGTGATCAAGGCCGACTCGGATCTGCTGGTGGTCGGCGAACCCGCCTCGGCGGTCGAACAGGCACTCGGGGTCACCGTGGCGGACGGCCATGCCTTCGGCAAAGGCGTCGTCTCGCGCAAGAAGCAGATCGTCCCGCAGTTGACCGAAGTGCTGGACGTCTGAGCGGTCTCTGGCCTCCCCGCGCACATCCGCTGTCGAGAGAGGACTCGTAACAACATAATTCGAGGACAACGCAAACAGGCGCCCCCCATCTACCACACAGCACCGACAAGTTGTCCCGACGAATACCGTTGCACAACAGAAACTTTCGGGTTGCGAGATGCCGGCTGTGGTGTAAACTCGAACGTACATTCGCAGCTACGGTACTTGGGGGGTGGCCATGTCTGACGGATCAGCGACGCCGCAGCCGCGTGCCGTCGAGTTGATTGCCGACCTCCACCGCATCGTGGACGAGTTGCAGACGGTCAACCTGGGGCCGTGCACCGATGCCGAGTTGGCCGAAGTGGCAGCCGATACCGAGAAAGCGATCGCACGGTTGACTGTTGCCGGTGACCGGCAGATCGATCAGGTCGAGGCCCGCGACCTGCCCCGCAAAGCCGGGTGCCGAACACTCATGCAGTACATGACCCACCGGCTACGAGTGTCGAACCCGATGCGACGCCGTAAGCAAATGGACGCCACCGCGACCCGCACCAGCCTCGGCGGCGACATACTGGAACCCGAAAACCCGACCCTGGCTGAGGCTTTCGCCGCAGGAGCGGTCGGTTCCGCGCACGTGCAGGCCGCCCTCGATGTCCTCGACCAGATTCCCCACGGAATCGACCACGACGTGAAAGTCGCGGCCGAGCGACAGATGGCCGAGATCGCCACCGACCACACACCCGCCGACATCACCCAACTCGGTGCCCGGCTGCTGGCACACCTCGATCCCGACGGCACATTGGCTGATGACACCGACCAGAAACGACGCCGCAACCTGTGGATCGGTCGGCAACGCGCCGATGGCACCGCCAAGATCTCGGGCACCCTCACCCCCGAACTCGCCGCCCGGTTGACGATGATGTTCGCGGTCTGGGGTAAACCCGGACTCAACAACCCCGACGACCCCCACTCACCGTCCGGACCCGCCGGGACCGCTGACCCCGACGCCCTGACCACCGCAGCCGACCGTGACAGCCGTACTCCCGCGCAGATCAATCACGACGCGCTCGACGCCGCCCTGGCCGCAGGTTTCGCCGACGGGACCCTTGGAAAGTCGCACCGCGGATTGCCCGTGCAACTGATCGTCAAAGCCGACCTCAACGACCTCATCCGCGAAGCCGGACTCGCGACCACCGCCACCGGCACCGTGCTGCCCATCCCGGACCTGATCGCGATGGCCGGTGAGGTCCAACCGTGGTTGGCGATCTTCAAAAACGCCACCGCCGTCCCGCTGCACTTCGGGCGCGGGAAACGACTCGCCACCCGCGAACAACGCCTCGTCTCCTTCGCCCGCCCCGACGGCGAGGTGTGCTCGACGCCCGGGTGTGATCAGCCCGCCACCCACGTCGAGCTTCATCACGCCCAGAAGGACTGGGCCAAGGGTGGTCTCACCGACATCGACGACCTCGCCCCAGCCTGTCCCCGTCATAACCGCATGGTCGGTGACCAACCCGGGCAGTACACCACCCGCATCGCCCGGTCCGGACCCGACGAAGGCCGCTGCCTCTGGCGACTCAACGCCGAACCCGGCGCACCACCCAACCCCGAACGCCTCAACCGCCGACCCGACATACCCCGGCGATTCACACAACACCTGAACACCGTGCGCGAACAGATCCACGGACCACCAACGCGGTCCGGTGATCACGCGCGCCCGAACAACCGGCACCACGACGACGCGCGTCGCTCATGGTCGAGAACCAGCCACGTCATCGACGTGAGACCAACCCGACCCGGCCAACGACAGCTCCAACCCTCCCTCGTCGAAGCATTCCTAGCCGAGCTCCTCGCACGCAACTGACTGCGCTGCTACGCAAGAGGACCCGTCGTAGCTCGCCGACCTCGACGTGCTCCTTCGTCGCTTGCTCGGCCCGGCGGCTATCGCTCCTCATACCTCAGTGTCTGCGGCGGCTGGTGAGTAGCTTGGCGCGTCGAGACGTTCCGCATTCTTCGGATCGTCTAGCTGCCCACGCCCTCCCCGTGCCGGCCCGCACCGCCGGCGAATCTGCTTGCGCCGGCCAGGGTGTCGGTGGCGAGCGAGACCATGCCGTGTCGGAGTTCGTTGGCGATGGCCGCGTCCGTGTCCAGGCCGTCCTGCTCGAGGACCGACAGCCGGTCCTGGCGCATGCACGTCTGCGGGAACGCGGCGATCTCCGTGGCCAGCGCGATCGCGGCCGGTAGCGCGGTCCCGGACGGGACGACGCGATTGGCGAGCCCGATCGACAGGGCCTCACTGGCGGGTACCGCCCGGCCGGTCAGCACGAGATCCATGGCCCGGCTCTCACCGATCAGGCGCGGAAGTCGAACGGTCCCACCGTCGATCAGCGGGACACCCCAGCGACGGCAGAACACCCCGAAGACGGCGTCGTCGTCGACCACACGCAGGTCCGCCCACAGCGCCAGCTCCAGTCCGCCGGCCACGGCGTGCCCGGAGATCGCCGCGATGACCGGCTTGGACAACGTCATCCGCGTCGGGCCCATCGGACCGTCACCGTCGGGTGCCACCCGATTCGGGTCACCGTCCGAGATGGCCTTGAGATCGGCTCCGGCGCAAAAGGTCCCGCCTTCGCCGTAGAGCACCGCGACCGACACCGAGTCGTCGGCGTCGAACCGCCGGAAGGCATCCGCCAGCGCATCGGCCGTCGCCCGGTCGACGGCGTTGCGCCGATCCGGCCGGTCGATCCCGATGATCCGCACCGGCCCCTCGGACCGCTCCAGAACCGTCATCGCCTGTCCCCCGTCCCTCGATCCGGTGGCGAAGTACGTCAGGTGTTGAAGTACTTCGCCTCCGGATGGTGCAACACGAACGCGTCGGTCGACTGCTCGGGATGCAACTGCAACTCCTCGGACAATTCGACGCCGATCCGCCCTGGCTCGAGCAACTCCATCATCTTCGCGCGGTCCTCGAGGTCGGGGCAGGCGCCGTAACCGAACGAGAAACGCGCGCCACGGTATTCGAGGTCGAAGAAGCCCTGGGCGTTCTCCGGGTCCTCGCTGGCCATCGTGCGGTCGCCGAACGCGAGTTCGCTGCGCACCCGCTGGTGCCAGTATTCGGCGAGCGCCTCGGTCAGCTGCACGCCGATGCCGTGTACCTCGAGGTAGTCGCGGTAGGCGTTGTCGGCGAACAGCTTGTTGGCGAAGTCGGCGATCGGCTGTCCCATGGTGACGAGCTGGAACGGCAGCACGTCGACCTTTCCGGCGGCCGTCGCGTCGGGGCGGGACCGGATGAAGTCCGCGATGCACAGGAACCGCGACCGCTGCTGACGCGGGAACGTGAAGCTGAACCGCACCGGCGCATCGGGTTCCGGCTCGGTGAGCACGTGGACGGTGTCGCCGTCGCTGACCGCCGGGTAGTACCCGTAGACCACCGCGGCGTGCTGCAGGATGTTCTCGGTCGACAGGCGATCGATCCAGTACCGCAGTCGCGGACGGCCCTCGGTCTCGACGAGGTCCTCATACGACGGCCCGTCACCACCGCGGGCGCCCCGAAGACCCCACTGACCCAGGAACAGCGCGCGCTCGTCGAGGAGCTGCATGTAGTCCGCGATCGGGACGCCCTTGACGATCCGCGACCCCCAGAACGGCGGGGTCGGGATCTCGTTGTCGGCGGCCACATCCGAGCGGGCCGGCACCTCGACGGGTTCCTCGGCGGCCTTGCGCTTGGCCGCGATGCGCTTCGATCGCTCATGGCGGGCCTTGCGTTCGGCGGCCTTCTCCGCCGCGGCCTTCGCCTCGTCGCTGTCCGGGTCGGGTCCCCCGCCGCGTTTGGTCGCCATGATGTCGTCCATCAGGCGCAGACCCTCGAAAGCGTCACGCGCATAGTGCACGTCGCCCTCGTAGGTCTCGGAGAGATCGTTCTCGACGTAGGAGCGGGTGAGTGCGGCGCCGCCGAGGAGGACCGGGTACTCGTCGGCGAGCCCGCGGGAGTTGATCTCCTCGAGGTTCTCCTTCATCACCACGGTCGACTTGACCAGCAGCCCGGACATCCCGATGACGTCCGCCCGCTTGTCCGCGGCGACGTCGAGGATGGTCGCGATCGGCTGTTTGATGCCGATGTTGACGACCTCGTACCCGTTGTTGGACAGGATGATGTCGACGAGGTTCTTGCCGATGTCGTGCACGTCGCCCTTGACGGTGGCGAGGACGATGCGTCCCTTGCCGTCCTCGCCGGTGGCCTCCATGTGCGGCTCGAGATGCGCCACCGCGGTCTTCATCACCTCGGCGGACTGCAGCACGAACGGCAGCTGCATCTGGCCCGAACCGAAGAGTTCGCCGACGGTCTTCATCCCGGCCAGCAGCGTGTCGTTGATGATCGTCAGCGGCGGGACCTGGGTCATCGCCTCGTCGAGGTCGTCGGTCAGACCGTTGCGCTCACCGTCGACGATCCGGCGCTCCAGGCGCTCGAACAGCGGCAGCTTCGCCAGTTCCTGGGCCCGCGACTCACGCGCCGAGGCGGCCGAGACACCCTCGAACAGCTCCATGAGCTTCTGCAGCGGGTCGTAACCCTCACGTCGACGGTCGTAGACGAGGTCGAGGGCGACCTCGCGGTGCTCCTCCGGGATCCGGGCCATCGGCAGGATCTTCGACGCGTGCACGATCGCGGTGTCGAGGCCGGCCTGTACGCACTCGTGCAGGAAGACCGAGTTGAGCACCTGTCGCGCAGCGGGATTGAGCCCGAAGGAGATGTTCGAGATGCCCAGCGTGAAGTGCACGTCGGGGTGGGCCTCGTGCAGCCGGCGGATGGCCTCGATGGTCTCGATGCCGTCGCGTCGGACTTCTTCCTGACCCGTCGAGATCGGGAAGGTCAGCGTGTCGAGGATGATGTCCTCTTCGGCGAGTCCCCAGTTGCCGGTGATGTCGGCGATCAGCCGCTCGGCCACCCGGACCTTCCAGTCCGCGGTACGCGCCTGCCCCTCCTCGTCGATGGTGAGCGCGACGACCGCCGCCCCGTGCTCGACGACGAGCTGCATGATCTTGGTGAACCGCGAATCCGGTCCGTCGCCGTCCTCGTAGTTGACCGAGTTCACCGCGCAGCGCCCGCCCAGCGACTCCAGACCGGCTCGGATGACCTCCGGCTCGGTGGAGTCGAGCATGATCGGCAGCGTCGACGAGGTGGCGAACCGGCTGGCGAGGGCCGTCATGTCGGCGGCGCCGTCGCGACCGACGTAGTCGACGTTGAGGTCCAGCATGTGCGCGCCGTCGCGTGTCTGGTCCTTCGCGATGTCGAGGCACTTCTGGTAGTCCTCGGCGATCATCGCCTCGCGGAAGGCCTTGGAGCCGTTGGTGTTCGTGCGCTCACCGATCACCAGGAAGCTGGCGTCCTGGTCGAAGGGCACCGCGGAGTACAGCGACGACGTCTCCGACTCGTGTTCCGGGGTCCGGGTCGCCGGGGTCACCTCGGACACCGCGTCCGCGACCTGCCGGATGTGTTCGGGTGTCGTGCCGCAACAGCCGCCGACGAACTGCAGGCCGAACTCGCCCACGAACTGCGACATGGCCTGCGCGAGTTCCTCGGGCGTCAGCGGGTACTCGGCGCCGTTGGCACCGAGGACCGGCAGACCGGCATTGGGCATCACCGACACCGGGATGCGCGCGTGCTTGGAGAGGTACCGCAGGTGCTCGCTCATCTCGGCGGGACCGGTGGCGCAGTTCAGGCCGATCAGATCGATACCGAGCGGCTCCAGCGCCGTCAGCGCGGCACCGATCTCCGAGCCGAGGAGCATCGTGCCGGTCGTCTCGACCGTGACGTGGGAGATGATCGGGATCCTGCGGCCCACCCGCTCCATCGCACGGCGGGCGGCCACCACCGCCGATTTGACCTGCAGCAGATCCTGCGAGGTCTCGATCAGGATCGCGTCGGCACCGCCCTCGAGCATGCCGATGACGCATTCCAGGTAGGCGTCGCGGATGGCCGCATACGTGGTGTGGCCGAGGCTGGGCAGCTTGGTGCCCGGCCCGATCGAACCCAGGACGAAACGGTCGGTGCCGTCGGCCGAGGGACCCATCTCGTCGGCGACGCCGCGCGCGATCGTCGTTCCACTGTACGACAGCTCCCGGATCCGGTCCGCGATGTCGTAATCGCCCAGATTCGAGAGGTTGCACCCGAAGGTGTTGGTCTCCACGGCGTCGGCGCCGGCCTCGAAGTACGCACGGTGGATGCCCTCGAGGACGTCGGGCCGGGTGTCGTTGAGGATCTCGTTGCAACCCTCGAGGCCACGGAAATCGTCGAGCGTCAGATCCGCGGCCTGCAGCATGGTGCCCATCGCCCCGTCGCCGATCAGTACCCGACGCGACATCGCCGACAGAAATGTCGTGTCGAAATCGCGTGGATCGGTTCCGGAGAAGTCAGGGGACATGGTTGACAGCGTAGTTCGCCCTCTCTGCGTGTTCGGTCGTAGGCTGGATCGGTGAACGCTGAGCAGACGTCGAACCTTCCCCAGCTGCGCAGACCCATTCTGCTCGCGGCCTTCGAGGGGTGGAACGACGCCGGGGACGCCGCCAGCAGCGCTGTCGAGCACCTGGCACTCGAATGGGACGCCCGACCCCTCGCCGACATCGACTCCGATGAATACTACGACTTCCAGGTCAATCGCCCCACCGTGAATCAGATCGACGGGGTCACGCGCCGGATCGACTGGCCGACGACGTCGATCTCGTACTGCAGCCCGCGGGGCGCCGACCGCGACATCGTGCTGGTCCGCGGCATCGAACCCAACATGCGGTGGCGGGCGTTCTGCGCCGAGATCGTCGACCTCGCGCAAGAGCTCGGTGTCGAGACCACGGTGATGCTGGGCGCGTTGCTCGCCGACACCCCGCACACCCGCCCGGTGCCGGTGACCGGTGCGGCCTACAGCAGCGAGTCCGCGGCCCGGTACAACCTCGCGGAGAGTCGCTACGAGGGACCGACCGGCATCACCGGCGTGCTCCAGGATCTCTTCGTCCAGGCGGGTCTGCCGGCCGTCTCGTTCTGGGCGGCCGTCCCCCACTACGTGTCGACGCCGCCGAACCCGAAGGCCACGGTGGCGCTGCTGACCCGGGTCGAGGAGGTCCTCGACATAGAGGTGCCGCTCGGCACCCTCCCCGAGCAGGCGGAGGAATGGGAACGCGCGGTCACCGAGATGACCGAGGACGACGAGGAGATCGCCGACTACGTGCGCGGGCTCGAGGAGCGCGGGGATGCCGAGGTCGACACCGACGAGGTCATGGCGAAGATCGACGGCGACGCGCTGGCCGCGGAGTTCGAGCGCTACCTCAAACGTCGCGGCCAGGGCCCGTTCGGACCCTGAACCAGGCGTCCGGCCGGAATCCGGGTCGTCAGCCGATCTTCTCGATGGACACCACCGGGGTGGTGATCCGCCACGTGCGGACGTCGGGATCGTCGGCGGCGCGCACCCAGAATTGCGCGGACTCCCCCAGGCGACAGGACTTCACCCCGAGCAGCGGGATGTCCTCGGAGTCGCGTCGGAGCCTGCTGACCGTCCAGTCCTCGTTCTCGGTGCCGCCGACCCCGGGGGCCCGGAGCAGCGTCATCTCGGTGAAATCCAGCAGGTAGGTCGACGTCCGGGTGACGACGGTGTACACCCCGGCGTCGGTCTCGGGTCGGATCTCTTGCACGCGCGCCACGTCAGCACTCTACCCAGACGTCGGCGCGCGGACATCCGGGTGTGGGGACAACGCCTATCGGACGTCGGGGACGAGCGGGATTCCCAGCAGCGCGTCGACCGCGGCCGCGAGTTCGGCGGGCGCCGTCGTCGACGAACCGATTCCGTTGCGGACATCCGCGCACCAACCGTCCACTGCGGCAAGCGCTTTAGGGGTGTCGAGATCGTCGGCGAGATGCTGGCGGAGCCGCGCGATGACCGGTTCGGCGTCGGGTCCGGTACTCGCGCCGAGCGCCGCACGCCAGCGACCGAGGCGTTCGACGGCCGTGTCCAGGACCGCGTCCGTCCACATCCGGTCACCGCGGTAGTGGTCGGCGAGCAGTGCGAGTCGGATGGCCGCGGGGTCCACGCCCTCGCGACGCAGGACCGACACGAACACGAGATTGCCACGACTCTTCGACATCTTCTCGCCGTCGAGCCCGACCATCCCGGTGTGCACGTAGTGCCGGGCGAACCGCCGCGAACCGGTGAGGGCCTCCCCGTGGGCCGCCGAGTACTCGTGGTGCGGATAGATGAGATCGTTACCGCCGCCCTGGATGTCGAACTCGATCCCGAGCCGGTTCAGCGCGATCGCCGAACACTCGATGTGCCAGCCCGGCCGGCCCGGACCGAACGGCGACTCCCACGACGGCTCGCCCGGACGTTCGGCGCGCCACAGCAGCGCGTCGAGCGGATCGCGTTTGCCGGGACGATCGGGATCGCCGCCGCGCTCGGCGAAGAACCGTTCCATGGTCTCGCGGTCGTACCCCGACTCGTAGCCGAACTGTTCGGTGGCATCGGTGCGGAAATAGACGTCCGGGAACTGCGCGTCGTCGACGGTGTAGGCGGCCCCGGAGGCCAGCAGCTTGCCGACGACCTCGACGACCTCGTTGACCGACTCGACCGCGCCGATGTAATCGCGCGGGGGCAGGACGCGCAGAGCGGTCATGTCGTCGCGGAACAGCTGCGTCTCCCGCGCCCCGAGATCACGCCAGTCGACGCCGTCCCGGTCCGCCCGTTCGAACAGCGGGTCGTCGACGTCGGTGACGTTCTGCACGTAGTGGACCTCGTGGCCCTGATCGCGCAGGATCCGGTTGACCTGGTCGAAGGTCACATAGGTGGCGGCGTGCCCCAGGTGGGTCGCGTCGTAGGGGGTGATGCCGCACACGTACATGGTCGCGGTGGCCCCGGGGGCGACGGGACGGACCGCACGGTCGGCGGTGTCGTAGAGACGGAGGGCGGGTCCACTGCCCGGTACGGCGGGGAGTTCGAGATCGGGCCACGTCTGCATGCGTCCACTGTATTGCCCACCGCGCGCAGGCCCTTCACGGCCTCGTCCGGGACGGAGCGCACTCGCTCAGAACGGCGGCCACGGGATGGGCCGGTGACCGGGCGGGTGCGGCATGGTCGCGCTCTCGGCGACCACGATCGCGCGGATCGCGAGCGACTCGATCTCGTCGGGCGTGATGTGTTCGGCGAGCTGTACGCGCAGGGCCGAGCCGTCGGTCTCCAAGCGCTCCGCCAGTTCGGCGACATCGGCGACGAGGTGCCCGGGTACCGGTTCGCCCGCCCAGCCCCACAGCACCGTGCGCAGCTTGTCCTCCTCGTGCAGGCAGATGCCGTGGTCGATCCCGTAGACGGTGCCGTCCAGACCTTCCAGGACGTGACCGCCCTTGCGGTCGGCGTTGTTGAGGATGACGTCGAGCACCGACATGCGCTGCAACCGCGGATCGTCGGCGTGCACCAGCACGACGGGGTCGCCGTACGGGTCGTAGGCCTGCAGGACCGCGAGATAGCCGGTGGGTACCGCGCCCACCGGGCACAGGTCGACCAGGTCGACCCGCGGTTCGGTCTCCGGGATCGGGTGATCGGTGTTGTCGGGTGTCTCGACCCAGCGCTGCACCATCCCGGGCCCGAGCGGCCCGTCGCGGTGCACCGTGGTCGGGATCGTGTCCCACCCCAGCGCCTCCGAGATCAGATACGACGCCACTTCCCGTCCGGCGAGCGTGCCGTCGGGGAAGTCCCACAGCGGGACCTCACCGCGCACCGGTTTGTAGACACAGCGCACCGAGGTCCGGTCGTCGAGCACCGCATCGCAGACGAGCGTCGCGTTGCTTGCCGACGGGATCCGGCCGAGGATGGTGAGTTCGCCGTCGCGGAGGACGTGGTCGACCGCGGGCTCGTCAGTCACGCGCGGAAGAGCCGGCGTCACCGGGCTCGTCGGGGTCGTCCGGGTCACCCGACGGCGGGGTGTCCCCCGCCTGACCGAAGGGGTCGTCATCGGCCGCCAGGCCCGGATCATTCTGTGCGGCAAGGCTGTTGAAGACATCGGGGTCGATGAAGTCGAGGGATTTGCTCAACTCCGCATCCCGTTTGTATCCGTTGGTCCGGATACACAGGTGACCTTCGGGATCGAGCGGTTCGCTGCACAACGGGCACGGCTGTCGTCCCGCGGATATCACCCTCGACGAACGGGCGGCGAACTCGCGGGCCGCCGCGGTCGTCAGGAAGACCCGCACCGCGTCCGGGCCCTCGTCGGTGTCGTCGAGGACCACGCTCTCGTCGAACTCCCCCTCGGTGATGGCAAGCAACTCGACCACGACCGCCTCGGATTCGGCGTCCCAGCCGAGACCCATGGTGCCGACCCGGAACTCGGCGTCGACCGGCATCACCAGCGGACTCAGGTCACCGACCCGGTCGGTCTCCGGCGGGATCGGCGTGCCGAAGCGTCGGTGGATCTCGTCGAGCAGGGCACCGATCCGGTCGGCGAGGATCTGCACCTGCTGCTTCTCCAGCATCACGCTGATGATGCGGGCCTCGTGGACCGCCTGGAGGTAGAACGTGCGGTCACCGGGTTGCCCGATCGTGCCCGCCACGAAGCGGTCCGGGCTCCGGAACACGTGAATCGCTCGAGACATCACACCTCCTTCGTCGTCTGGTTCATTATCCCGATGTCGCCGGGATCGTCGCGGCACCGTTGGCGGACGGCGCGACATCCGCGCCCGTGTCGCCGCCCACCACCGCGTCGTCGGACGGTCGTTGCCCGTCCTGCGCCGGCGGCGGGGGCTTCGGGATGGACAGCAACTCGGTCGCATTTACCGTATGGACATACGGCCGCGACGGCGTGTAGCGGATCACGCTGATCGACGCCGGTTCGACGACGATGCGCTGGAAGGCGTCGAGGTGGCTGCCCATGGCGTCGGCGATGATCGACTTGATCACGTCACCGTGCGAGCAGGCGATCCACACCCCGGAACCGTCCGGGCCGCCGTGGACGCGGTCCAGTTCGCGGATGGCGCGTACGGCCCGTGCCTGTACGTCGGCGAGTCCCTCCCCGTCGGGGAAGATCGCGGCCGACGGCTGCCGCTGCACGACCTTCCACAGCGGTTCCTTCAGCAGTTCCGAGATCGGACGCCCGGTCCACCCGCCGTAGTCGACCTCGGCGAGATCGTCCACGACGATCTCGGGTGGCGCCTGACCACCGGCGGCCAGCGCCGCCAGCAATGGCTGGACGGTCTCGGCGCACCGATCGAGCGGCGAACGCGCCACCGCGCGAATGGACCCGAGATGGTCGCCGAGGCGCCGAACCAGATCATCGGCCTGGACGCGCCCGCGGTCGTCGAGGTGGACGCCGGCGCTGCGACCGGCGAGCACCCCTGAGGTGTTCGCCGTCGAACGGCCGTGCCGGAGAAGGATCACGGTCATCCCACAACCATAGGCACCGGCCCGGCGGGACCGCACGGCGCGACCGCCCGGCGCCGCGGCCGTGGCATCAGGTCGCCGAGACGACGCCGGTCGACAGCAGGATGATCAGCGTGACGCCCAGCACGATGCGATAGGCGCCGAACCAGTTCATGGAGTGCGCGCTGACGAACTTGAGCAGCCAGGCGATCGCGGCATAACCGACGACGAACGCGACCAGCGTCGCGACGAGCAGCTGGGGCCCGCTGGCCTCCATGCCCTCCCCGCTCGGGTTGAACGCGTCCGGGAGGCTGAACAGGCCGGATGCGGTGACCGCGGGGATGGCCAGCAGGAAGGAGAAGCGGAAGGCGGCCTCGCGTTCGAGTCCAAGGAACAGGCCGGCACTAGCGGTCGCACCTGAGCGCGACACGCCCGGGATCAGCGCCAGACACTGGGCGCCGCCCATCACGAGGCCGTCCCGCAGGGTGAGCTGCTCGAGGTTCCGCTGCTTCTGCCCGTAGCGCTCGGCCAGCCAGAACACGCCGGCGAACACGATCAACATGATGGCGACGAGCCACAGATTGCGTCCGGTGGTGCGTATCTCGTCCTTGAACAGGAAGCCGATCAGGCCGATCGGGATGGTCGCGAAGATCACGTACCAGCCGATCCGGTAGTCGACGTTCCGCTCGTCGGCATGGCGGAGCCCGCGGAACCACGCGGTGATGATGCGGACGATGTCGCGGGCGAAGAAGACGAGGACCGCGGCCTCGGTGCCGAGCTGCGTGACCGCGGTGAAGGAGGCGCCGGCGTCCTCGCCGAACATCAGTTCGGAGGCGATCCGGAGATGCCCGGACGACGAGATCGGCAGGAACTCGGTGAGACCCTGCAACGCCCCGAGGACGATCGACTGGGTCCACGTCATGGTGTCGGTCACGGCGCCCGATGCTACTTGGGACCGCCGCAGCCGACCCGACACGGCGACACGGCCCCGACCCGCCTGAGCGGCGCGCGGAAGCGGTCGCGCAAGATGGGGACATGCTCTTCCCGCGACCTTCACGCCCAAGTCACCAGTCCCACACGGGCATGTCGCGGCTACGGGGTCCGATCGCGGCCACGGCGGCACTGGTCATCGGTGTGGGCATGATCACCGCGTGCGGCTCCGACGACGGCACCCCTGACGTACCGACCGTCGTGCCCGCGACCGCGCCGGAGGCGCCCGCGAATTCGACGACGGCTCCCGCGGGCACCGTCGTGCCCGCCCCGGCCGGGGCGCGTGCGCTCGCCGCGTCGGGTGGCAGCGTCGCCGTCCTCACGGCCGACGGCAACCAGATCCTCCGCTACGACGCCGGGGCGCTGACGACCCCGCCGCAGACGGTCGCGGTCCCGGGCCTCACCGCCCTGGCCGCCGGCGACGACGGCGGGTTCGTCGGCGCGGGCCCGGGTGCGCTCGTCGTCGTCGATGCCGACGGGCGGGTCCGCACGGGCGACCTCGAGTCCGACCAGCCGACGGCGATCGCCCGGACCACGGCCGGGCTGCTCGTCGTCGGCACGGCCGATGGACGAGTCCTCGTGTACGACAACGACTTCGCGAAGAAGCACGACGTCGATCGCTTCGTACGGGTGGACTCGGTGACGGCCGCGCCCGAGTCTGCGGAAGGCCTCGACGGCCAGGTCGTCGTCCTGGATCGGGCGCAGTCGTCGGTGACCCCCGTCGACCCCGAATCCGGTGAACTGGGGCCGGCGCTGCGTGCGGGCAACGGGGCCACCAACTCGACCGTCGACGAGTTCGGACGCGTGCTGGTCGCCAACACCCGTGACGGCGAGATCCTCGGCTTCTTCGGATCACCACAGGTGATGCGCTTTCGCTACCCGGTGGCCGGCGGACCGTACGCCGTAGACTACGACGACACCCGAGACCTGCTCTGGGTCTCGACGACCGGCGACAACGAGGTGGTGGCATTTGACCTGGCAGACGGTGAACCCACCGAGGTCCGGCGGTTCGCCTCGGTCGTACAGCCCGACCGCATCGTGGTCGACGGATCGGGCACCGTCTACGTGCTCTCGGCGCGGAACGGCGGACTCCAGGTGGTTCCCGACGACGGGCGGGCCGAATGAACCCCGGCGCCGGGAGCGAAGCGAGCGGGCCGAATGAATCCCGGCGCCGGGAGCGAAGCGAGCGGGCCGAATGAATACTGACCGGCGTCCGCACGCTCGTAGTGCGCGTACTGCTGCGCGCCTCGGTTCCCGCTATCCCGACGGGTGGGAGGTCACCTCGGAGGATGTCGAGTGCATCCTGCTACGTCTTCCCCCTGACGTCACCCGGGTGACCGCCTCGATGCGGTTGGCCCTCGAGGCGGAGTTCGGCGGTTGGGAGCTGTCCCGGGTGCGCCTCTACTCCGACGGAACCCGCAAGGTGCTGCTCAAACGGCGCCGACCCCCGCGAGGTTCACGCGGGCCCGACACCGCCGACCCGACCGGCGGCCGGTCCACCGGATTGACCGACAACGACCCACGGAGCGCCCGCGCATGCTGATGTCCCGCAGCACCACCCGAGTACTTCCCGTGCTCAACCGGTGGTGCTATCCCCTGCTGCGCTCGGTCATGTTCCGCGTCGATCCGGAGCGAATCCACCACATCGTCTTCTCGGTCCTGCGCGTCGTCGGGCGGTTTCCGCCGTTGGCGTTCCTGACCGCGAGGCTGTTGGCCCGGCATGATCCGATCCTGCGGACGCGGGTGTTCGGCGTCGACTTCCCCGCCCCGATCGGTCTGGCGGCCGGGTTCGACAAGACGGCGGGCGCGGTGAACACCTGGGGTCAGCTCGGCTTCGGGTTCGCCGAGATCGGCACGATCACCGGCCAGGGGCAGCCCGGGAATCCGACGCCGCGATTGTTCCGGCTGCCCGCGGACCGTGCGCTGATCAATCGGATGGGCTTCAACAATCCCGGTGCCGAGGTGGCCGCACAGCACCTGACCGAGGTGCGCCGGGGGCCGGTGTCGGTCCCCATCGGAGCCAACATCGGCAAGACCAAGGTAGTCCCGGTCGAGGACGCCATCGACGACTACCGGCGTTCGGCGGAACTGCTCGGACCGCTCGCGGATTTCGTCGTGGTCAACGTGAGTTCGCCGAACACCCCGGGGCTGCGCGATCTGCAAGCCGTCGACTCCCTGCGGCCCATCCTGGCCGCGGTACTCGCCGCCGTGGGCGTCCCGGTGCTGGTGAAGATCGCCCCCGACCTCGTCGACGACGACGTCGACGCCGTAGCGGACCTGGCCGTGGAGCTCGGCCTGGCCGGGATCGTCGCCACCAACACCACGATCGGCCGCGAGGGTCTGCGCACCGCGTCGCACGAGGTCGACGAGATCGGTGCCGGTGGTCTGTCCGGGCCGCCGGTCGCCGCTCGGTCGCTGACGGTGCTGCGTCGCCTCTACGACCGCGTCGGCGGACGTATCGCGCTCGTCAGCGTGGGCGGCATCGAGACCGTCGACCAGGCCTGGGAGCGGATCTGCGCCGGTGCCGACCTGTTGCAGGTCTACACCGGCTTCATCTACGGCGGCCCGGTGTGGCTCGCCGAACTCCATGCCGGACTCGCCCGGCGCGCCCGCGACGGTGGCTTCGCGTCGATCTCCGACGCGGTCGGTTGCGCGGCCCGCAACCAGCCCTGACGGCCACCGATCGCCCGGTACGCAGGGCACCGGGCGATCGGCCGTGCGAGAACTCAGACGTTCTCGGCTGGTTGCTCGTAGGTGCCGACGAGGGTCGCCCGCGCGATCGCATGCGAGAACAGGTTGAAACCCAGGTAGGCCGGTGTCGCGTTCTCCGGCAGCCCGAGCGATTCGGTGTCCACGGCGTGCACGACGACGAAATAGCGGTGCGGGCCGTGTCCGGGCGGCGGCGCGGCACCGATGTAGCGGCGTAGCGAAGCGTCGTTGGTGAGAGTGACCGCGCCGTCGGGGAGCCCGGACCCGTCGTCGTCGCCGGCGCCCTCGGGCAGGCTCGTGACCGAGGCGGGGATGTCGGCGACGGCCCAGTGCCAGAACCCGGCGGCGGTCGGAGCGTCGGGGTCGTAGACGGTGACGGCGAAACTCTTGGTCTCGGCGGGGAAGCCGGACCAGCTCAGCTGCGGGGAGAGGTCCTCGCCACCCGCACCCATGATCCCGCTCACCTGCCCGTTGGCGAGTGCGGCCCCGTCGGTGAAGCTCTCCGAGGTCAGGGTGAAACCGGGAAGGCTCGGCAGCGGGGAGTACGGGTCGAATGACGACATGTGTTCACCTTTCTCACGTTTCGCGCGTCGGAAGAGTGCCGGTCGCCCTCCGAACCGGTTCGCACGGATCGGCGGGAAGGCCGTGCCGCCCACTGTAGTGATGTGCTCAGCTGTGCCGCAGAAAGTGCTCGAAGACCTTGGTGCCGAACAGAACCGAATCGACGGGCACGCGCTCGTCGACGCCGTGGAACAGCGCCGCGAAGTCGAGTTCGGGCGGCAACCGCAACGGCGCGAACCCGAAGCACCGGATGCCCAGCTTCGCGAACGCCTTGGCGTCGGTGCCGCCGGAGAGCATGTACGGCACCGTCTTTCCCTGCGGATCGTGCTCGAGGACGGCGGCGTTCATCGCATCCACCAGGTCGCCGTCGAAGGTCGTCTCGTAGGAATCGAGATGAGTGATCCACTCCCGCCGCACGTTGGGCCCGATGAGTTCGTCGATCTCCTTCTCGAACGCGGCCTGCCGCCCGGGGAGCACGCGGCAGTCGATGACCGCCTCGGCCTTCTGCGGGATGACGTTGGCCTTGTAGCCGGCCTTGAGCATCGTGGGATTGGCGGTGTCACGCAGGGTCGCGCCGATGATCCGCGCGAGGTTGCCCAGCTTGAACAGCGACGTCTCCAGGTCGGGGGCCTCGGGACTCAGGTCCAGGCCCGTCTCCGCACTGACCTCGGCCAGGAACTGGCTGACCGATTCCGTCATCACCAGGGGGAACGTGTGCCGACCGATCCGGGCGACCGCCTCGGCGACCTCGGTGACGGCGTTCTCGTCGTGCAGGAACGATCCGTGCCCGGCCCGCGCCTCGGCGGTGAGCCGCATCCACGCGAGCCCCTTCTCGGCCGTCTCGACCAGATAGAGACGTTTCTGCGTGCCGTCGGGCCGGTCGACGGTGAGCGAGAAGCCGCCGACCTCGCCGACGGCCTCGGTGATGCCCTCGAACAGGTCGGGCCGGTTCCCGACGAGCCAGTGGGCGCCCCACGCCCCGCCGGCCTCTTCGTCGGCGAGGAACGCGAACACCAGCTCCCGGGGCGGCACGGTGCCGTCTCGTTTGAACTGACGCGCGAGCGCCAGCGCCATTCCGGCCATGTCTTTCATGTCGACCGCGCCGCGGCCCCAGATGTAGCCGTCCTTGATGGCACCGGAGAACGGGTGAACACTCCAGTCGGCCGGTTCGGCGGGCACGACGTCGAGGTGGGCGTGGATCAGCAGCGCGCCGCGATCGGAGTCGGGCGGGCCGGCGAGGCGCGCAAACACGTTGCCGCGGCCGGGACGGCCGGACTCGACGTACTGCGTGGTGTAACCCACCTCCTCGAGCTGCTGGGCCACCCACTTGGCGCACTCCTCCTCGCCCTTCGTGGTCTCGGGCTCGCCCGTGTTGGAGGTGTCGAAACGGATCAATTGGCTGACCAGATCGACCACTTCGTCGGTCGCAGACTGTGAAGACACCCCTCACTCCTACGGGATTTGGGATACACGGGCAACCTCGGTTAGGGTTATCCCGCTGCAGCGAGACGGGGTCGAGAGACCACCGGCGGGAGATCGTCGGACGCTCGCCGCGGCACGCAGGTCCGAGTGGCGGAATGGCAGACGCGCTAGCTTGAGGTGCTAGTGTCCTATTAACGGACGTGGGGGTTCAAGTCCCCCCTCGGACACCAGAACAACGAGAAGAACCCCGGCTCACCGCCGGGGTTCTTCTCGTTGTGCCGCAGCCGATCTCCGCGTCAGGGTGCGACCGAGTCCGCCAGCGCCGCCCACGCCCGCGAGTACGGCAGATCGATCGAGTTCTCCACGAAGGCCCGCAGGATCGCCCGACGCAGTCGCCGCTGCACCGCCCACTGGCCGTTTGGCTTGGTCTTCACCGTCAGACGCAGGACGACCTGATCCGACGACACCTCCTGGACGCCGAGCATCTCGATCTGGCCGAGGATGTCGGTTGAGTCCTCCTCCACCGCGGTGCGCGCCGCCTCGTCGGCCACCTGCTGCGCCTTGTCGATGTCGGCGCCGGGCGCCACCGGGACGTCGACGCGCGCGACCGCGAACTCCTGGCTCATGTTGCCCACGCGGGCGATCTCGCCGTTGCGGACGTACCAGAGGGTGCCGTCGATGTCGCGCAGGGTGGTGACGCGCAGCCCCACCGATTCGACCTCGCCGACGGCCTCGCCGAGATCGACGATGTCACCCACGCCGTACTGGTCCTCGAGCAGCATGAAGACGCCGGTCACGAAGTCGCGCACCAGGTTCTGCGCACCGAAGCCGATGGCGAGGCCGACGATGCCGGCCGACGCGATGAACGGCGCGATGTTGACGCCGAGCACGCTGAGCACCGAGAGCACGACCCAGACGAGGAGCACGATCGACACCGTCGACTTGAGCACCGACCCGATCGTCGCGGCCCGCTGTGCACGGCGTGCGGCGATCTGGGCGTTGCGCTCGGTGGAGGCCGACTTCGACCGCAGTCCGCGCATGAGAGCGGAGCCGCGGCCCGGCTCCCCGCCGGCGGTCCGTGGCCGGGTGGCGCGGTCGATGGCACGGTGGATCACGAAGCGGACGATCAACGCCACGGCCACGTAGGCGACGATGCGAGCGGGGTTCTCGATCAGCCATTCGCGGTTCGTTTCCGTCCATTCGAAGGCAGAGTCCTGAATCGACATGGGTCCGACCGTACGGATGATGAGATCGTTGTCCAGTCGTGACCGACCCCGTGTTGTGTGGCGGGTGCGAGGCGGTGACGCCGGAAACCGTTGTCAGCCTGCGGTGAACGTGACGATGTTCTGATCGAGGATCATCTGCTTCTCATGTGTGCTCTCCGTCACGCCGGGGGCGAGCCGCAACAGCACCCCGGTGGCCTCCGAGGCGTCGAACGCCGCGGTGTCGACCACCCGGCCGGTGATCGTGAACTCCTCGGTCACGCTGGGCACACCCTGCGAGCCGAGGAACTCCGGCCCGTTCATGACGTGGACGTGCAGGTGCGGCGCCACCGAGTTCCCGGTGTTGCCGACCTTGCCGATGACCTCACCCCGGCGCACCCGGTCGCCAGGGGCGAAGCGGACCGACCCGGGTTGCATGTGCGCATAGTTCACGTAGAAGCCGTCGCCGATGTCGAGGACGAGGTTGTTGCCGTCGGCGTCGCCGATGGCCAGATCCGGCGGGAACGTCCCCGGTGTCTGCTCCGGCAGGTCGTTGCGGCTGGCCACCACCGTGCCGTCGGCGACGGCGAGCACGTCATCGCCGAAGATCCGGTAGCTCGCCGGATTCTTCGCGTCGCCGACGAAGATCCGGCCATCGGCACCGGCCTGCTCCCAGTCCACCGCGTACCGCTGGGCGAGGACCGGTGACCCGTTCAGGGGTAGAAGCGCGCGTGTATGCCGGACGGCGTCGCAGCACGCGTCGGCGGCGATGTAGTGCTCACCGAGCAGGGGTGGTCCCAGGACCGGGACGGTCGAATCGCCCACCGTGACGGGCGCGAGGCGTTCGTCGACATCCCGCATACCCGGTGGCGCCGCGTCGGCACGCACGGAGATCTCGTGGATCAGCTGCTTCGGCGCATTCCCGGAGAAGGTGACGTGGAGGAAGAGGACGCCGTTCTGTCCCGGCGCCAGCACGTCGGAGTACCCCTCGGGTGCGCCCGGACCGGGCGGCACCGACGGGGCGCCGGTGGGCTTGAGCCGACCGCGGACCCCGTTGTCGTCGAGGGTGAGCAGCGGTTCGCGGTCGGTGGTGGCGTCGAGCACCTCGACTCGGGCGACCGTCACCGGTGTGCGCATGTAGTTGGTCAGCGAGATCTCGTAGACGAGGTGGTTGTCGCCGTCGGAACCGGCGAACGGTGTCGGCGCGAACATCACCGACCCGACCACCGGTGTGACGACGGGAGCCGACGGCGTACCGCTAGCGCCGGCCCAACCACTCGTCGAGGAAGCCTCGTGCTCGGCGCTGTTCGCGCCGCACGCGCTCACCAGGAGGACCGCACCGGCACCCAGGGCGGCCAGCGTGTGTCGTGTCGGGGCCATCGGTTCCTCCGGGGCTCATCGGGCCGACGACGGTCCGCCCCGGCTGCCGTGAGCCTAGGGTCCCGACGGGGTGGTGGACCCGCGTTCGCAGCGGACCCGGCACAATTGTGCGGTGACCCAGCGCCTGTTCTTCGACTGCGACACCGGCATCGACGACTCACTCGCGCTGATCTATCTGCTCGCGCGCACCGACGTCGACCTCGTCGGAGTGGCCTCCACGGCCGGCAATGTGCCCGTCGATGTCGTGACGGCCAACAATCTCTCGTGGCTGGAGCTGTGCGGACGCCCCGAGGTGCCCGTCCACACCGGCCCGGCCACTCCCCTCGTCGCCGCGCTGATGACCACCGAGGACACCCACGGTCCGCTGGGCGTCGGATACGCCGAACTGCCGGCCCCGACCACGACGCCGAGCCATCTCGACGCCGCCGACGCCTGGATCGAGGCGTCGCGGGCGCACGCCGGCGAACTCGTCGGCCTGGTGACCGGCCCCCTCACGTCCCTGGCGACCGCGATCCGACGCGACCCGGACCTGCCGGCGCGCCTGCGGCGCCTGGTCATCATGGGGGGCGCCTTCCACACCCACGGCAACACGACGCCCACCTCGGAGTGGAATGTGGCCGTCGACCCGGAGGCGGCCGCCGAGGTGTTCACCGCCTTCGGCACCGCGGGCGCCCCGGAACCGATCGTCTGCGCGCTCGACCTCACCGAGTCGGTCGTCCTGACACCCGACCACGTGGTCCGGCTCGCCGCCGCGGCCGGCAGCACACCCGTCGAGTGCCCGGACCCGACCGACGAACGCGGACTCCGTTCGGTCGCCGACAACGAGATCATCCGGCATCTCGTCGACGCGCTGCGGTTCTATTTCGAGTTCCACGACGATCACGACGAGGGTTACATCGCCCACCTGCACGACCCGTTCGCCGCACTGGTCGCGCTGGCCCCCGACACGGTCGAGACCCGCCCGGCGCGCGTCGACGTCGAACTCGCCGGGACGCTGACGCGGGGCATGACCGTGGCCGACGAACGCGCGATGACCGCACCCGGACCTAACGCCCGCATCGCGACCTCCACCGACGTCGACGCCGTGTTCGACGAATTGATCGAGACGATCGGCGCGTTCGCACGCAGTCGCGCACCCGAAATCGTCGGCACCGCGCCGGAGGAGTCCACCGGACTACTCTGAACGGGTGACTCGACTCGGTTACCAGATCCCGAACTTCACCTACCCCGGCGTCGCCGCAGACCAGTTGTTCCCCACCGTGGTCGCGCAGGCGCAAGAGGCCGAGAACTCCGGTTTCGACACCGTCTTCGTGATGGATCACTTCTATCAGTTGCCGATGCTCGGTGAGCCCGACGACCCGATGATCGAGTGCTACACCCTGCTCGCGGCACTCGCCCAGCACACCTCGAAGGTCCGTCTGTCGTCGCTCGTCACCGGCAACACCTACCGCAACCCGACGCTGCTCGCGAAGACGGTCACGGCCCTCGACGTGGTGTCGGGTGGTCGGGCCCAGCTCGGCATCGGTGCGGGATGGTATGAGCTGGAACATGATTCGCTCGGGTATGAGTTCGGGACGTTCACCGATCGGTTCGAGCGCCTCGAGGAGGCGCTGCAGATCATCCTCGGCATGCTCGCCGGCGAGGCACCCAGCCTCGACGGTGACCGCTATCGGGTCACCAAGGCTCTCAATGTGCCTGCGCCGCTGTCGAAGATTCCGGTGATGATCGGCGGCGGCGGCGAGCGCAAGACGTTGCGGATGGTCGCGCAGTACGCCGACGAATCGAACCTGCTGTGCACACCCGCCGACATCCCCCGCAAACTCGACGCCCTCGCCGAACACTGCGAACGACTCGGCCGGGACCGCTCGGAGATCACCGTGACCGTGCAGACGTCGGCCTGCGTGGCGCCGACCGCAGCCGAGGCGACCGCGGAGCTGGAGGCCTACCTGGAGCGCACACCGGCGGCCGAGTCACGCCGCGGGTCGACGATCGTCGGGGATCCCGACGAGGTGGCCGCCCGCTACGCCGAGCTGCTCGCAACCGGTGTCGACGGTGTCACGGTGAACGCTCCCGCCAACGGCCATGTGCCGGGGCGGGTCTCGCTACTCGGCGAGACGCTGGCACCGCTGATCGGCTGATGCTCCAACCCCGGGGGCGCCGGGCCGCACCAGATGTCCACGCCGCCGCCGCCGGGATTGACGTCGCATGCGACCTCAGTCCGTTGACGCGACCTCGATCGAGGTCGCACGGACGGATCGAGATCGCATGCGACCTCGATCGGTGCACTCAGCGCTCGTCGAACGCGTCCACGATCCGTTGCGCGGCGAGGGCCGGGGTCAGCGACCCGTCCCGCAGTTGCTGCTCCACGTCGCCGCGGATCCCGCGCACGGCCGGTGAGTCACCGAGCCGGGACAGCACGATGTCGTTGACCATCGCCCAGGTCCAGTCGATCTGTTGCTGGTTGCGGCGGGCGGTGAACTCTCCTGCCGCGGTGAGTGTCTCGTTGTGGCGTACCACGGTCTTCCAGAACTCGTCGACGCCGGTGTTCTCGATCGCGCTCATCGTCAGCACCGGCGGCATCCACAGCGCGTCGTGCGGATAGATCAGCTTCAGCGCGTTCTTCAACTCGCGTGCCGCGCTCTTCGCCTCGTTGAGGTGTTTGCCGTCGGCCTTGTTCACCACGACCACGTCGGCGAGTTCGAGGACACCCTTCTTGATGCCCTGCAACGAATCCCCGGTGCGGGCCAGGGTGAGGAACGTGAACGTGTCGACCATGTTCGCGACCGTCACCTCGGACTGCCCGACTCCCACCGTCTCGACCAGCACGACGTCGAACCCGGCCGCCTCGACGAGCACGATGCTCTCGCGGGTGGCCTTGGCCACGCCGCCGAGCGTGCCCGACGTCGGCGACGGCCGGATGTAGGCGTTCTCGGCCGTCGACAGCCGGCCCATTCGGGTCTTGTCGCCCAGTATCGAGCCCCGCGTGCGCGTCGAACTGGGGTCGACGGCGAGCACCGCCACCTTGTGGCCCAGCTCCAGCAGGTGCATGCCGAGCGCCTCGATCGTCGTCGACTTGCCCACCCCAGGGACGCCGGTGATGCCGACGCGGAACGACTTGCCCGCGTGCGGCGTCAGCTTCAGCAACAGCTCCTGGGCGGCGGCCCGGTGATCGGCGCGCTTGGACTCGACGAGCGTGATCGCACGCGCCAGATCGGCGCGGCGATCGGCCAGGACAGCGTCGGCCAGCGCGTCGACGTCGATGGGACGTCGCGGTTGGACCGCCATCAGTTCGCGGTCGCCCCGGGCAGTTCCAGGCCGAGGGTGTCGGCGAGCTTGCCGATGAGTTCCACGGCCGAGTCGGCGATGACCGATCCGGGCGGGAAGATCGCGGCGGCGCCGGCCTCGTACAGTTCGGCGAAGTCGCCGGGCGGGATCACGCCGCCGACGACCACCATGATGTCCTCGCGGCCGACCTCACGCAGCGCCTCCCGCAGGGCCGGGACCAGCGTCAGGTGCCCGGCGGCCAGCGACGACACACCCACCACGTGCACGTCGTTGTCGGCGGCCTGCGCGGCCACCTCCTCCGGCGTGGCGAACAGCGGGCCCACGTCGACGTCGAAGCCGAGGTCGGCGAACGCGGTCGCGATCACCTTCTGGCCGCGGTCGTGGCCGTCCTGACCCATCTTCGCGACCAGGACACGCGGCTGGCGGCCCTCCGCCTCGGCGAACTGGCGCACGGCCTCGATCGCCGCGTCGATGTTGCTCACCTCGCCCGCCTCATGTCGGTACACCCCGCTGATCGTCTTGATCTCCGCCTGATGGCGACCATAGACCTTCTCGAGTGCCTCGGAGATCTCACCGACCGTCGCCTGATGCCGTGCTGCCTCGATGGCCAGCGCCATCAGGTTGTTCTCCAGGCCACCCTCCGACGACGCGGCCGCGCGGGTGAGATCGGCCAGGGCCGCCTCGACCGCAGCCGAATCGCGTTGTCCGCGAAGCCGGTCCAGCTTCTCCAGCTGCTCGGCGCGCACCTTCGAGTTCTCGACCTTGAGGACCTCGATCTCCTCGTCGTCGGCGACCTGGTACTTGTTCACGCCCACCAACGGCTGCTGGCCGGAGTCGATACGCGCCTGGGTGCGTGCCGCGGCCTCCTCGATGCGCAGCTTCGGCAGGCCCTCGTTGATGGCCTGCGTCATGCCGCCGGCCTCTTCGACCTCGCGGATGTGCTTGCGCGCCTTCTGCGCCAGCTGATGCGTGAGCCACTCGACGTAGTTCGAACCGGCCCACGGATCGATCGGACGGGTGGTGCCCGACTCCTGCTGCAGGAGTAGCTGGGTGTTGCGCGCGATGCGGGCCGAGAAGTCGGTCGGCAGCGCGATGGCCTCGTCGAGGGCGTTGGTGTGCAGCGACTGGGTGTGACCCTGCGTGGCGGCCATCGCCTCGACGCAGGTGCGGGCCACGTTGTTGAACACGTCCTGGGCGGTCAGCGACCAGCCCGAGGTCTGCGAATGTGTGCGCAGCGACAGTGATTTCGCGTTCTTCGGACCGAACTCGGCGACGAGCTCACTCCACAGCAGACGCGCCGCACGCAGCTTCGCGACCTCCATGAAGAAGTTCATGCCGATGCCCCAGAAGAACGACAGTCGCGGGGCGAACTTGTCGATGTCCAGGCCGGCCTCGAGTCCGGCGCGGATGTACTCGACGCCGTCGGCGAGCGTGTAGGCCAGCTCCAGATCGGCCGTCGCCCCGGCCTCCTGGATGTGATAGCCGGAGATCGAGATCGAGTTGAACTTCGGCATCTTCTGGCTGGTGTACTCGAAGATGTTGGAGATGATCCGCATCGACGGCTTCGGCGGATAGATGTAGGTGTTGCGGACCATGAACTCTTTGAGGATGTCGTTCTGGATGGTCCCGGCCAGCTTCTCCGGCGGCACACCCTGCTCCTCGGCGGCCACGACGTAGAGCGCGAGGATCGGCAGCACCGCGCCGTTCATCGTCATCGACACCGACACGCTGCCGAGGTCGATCCCGTCGAAGAGCTGACGCATGTCGAGGATCGAGTCGATCGCCACACCGGCCATGCCGACGTCACCGGCGACGCGCGGATGGTCGGAGTCGTAGCCGCGGTGGGTCGCGAGGTCGAATGCGACCGACAGTCCCTTCTGGCCGGCCGCGAGGTTGCGACGGTAGAAGGCGTTGGATTCGGCTGCGGTCGAGAAGCCGGCGTACTGGCGGATGGTCCACGGCTGGTTGACGTACATCGTCGGGTACGGGCCCCGGATGAACGGTGCGGCACCGGGAACGGAGTCGAGCGGGTACGGATGTTCGGCATCGTCGAGGACGGCGTCGCGCTCGGCGCGCGTGTACACCGGCGTGACGTCGATCTGCTCCGGGGTGCTCCAGGTGACCTGGTCCACCGAATAGCCGTGCGCCGAGGCGAGTTCCTCGGCGACCGCGGCCGCGGCACCATCGGCGGTCGTCGCACCGGTGTCGTCCGATGTCAGACCGATTCCGGCGAAGTTCGGAATCGTCTGTGTCAGATCGGGTTCGGTCTGGGTCATGCCGTTGCTCCCGCCGTCTTCGGGGATGTCGAGACCAGCTGGTCGAGAAGGTCGCCGAGGGTGCTCACCGCATCGATGCCGACTCGCAGCGAACCGTCGGGACGGTCGTCGCCCTCGGGCCATTCCTTGTCCGGTCCGGCGAGGAGCACCGTCGACAGACCGGCCGCGCGAGCGGCCGCGAGTGCGGCGGGCCCCTCCTCCGCATAGCGCGCCTTGGTTCCGCAGAGGACCGCGATCGGGGTGTTCGCCCCGGCCACCGCGTCGCCGACCTTGTCCGCGGTCAGCGGGCCCGGGTTGACGACGGTGATGCCACCGGCACCCAGGAAGTTCGCGACGAACGTGGTGCGGCCGTTGTGTTCGGCGACACTGCCGAGCGGGATGAGCAGGATCGACGGCCGTTCACCGTGCTCGGCGAGCACGACGTCGGACCGGTCCCGCAGTTCCTCGAAGGCGCGTCCGATCCGCGCGAGGCGCGGCGTACCGGTGACGACGTCGGTGACCGCGGAGGCCGGGGCCCCGGTCGTCTCCGACAGTGCGCGCTCGTCGATGTTGGGGAACTCGTTGACGCCGGTAACCGAGATGCGGCGATGCGCGACCTCGGTGTCGCGGCGAGCGAGGGAGGCGTCGACCTTCTCGGCGATCCAGCCCGTGTCGAGCGCGACACGGTAACCGCCGGCGGCCTCGACCTCGGTGAACACCGTCCAGGCGTTCGTGGCGAGATCGTCGGTCAGGGACTCGACGAACCACGACCCGCCGGCCGGATCGAGGACGCGTCCGATGTTGGACTCCTCGAGCAGCAGCAGCTGGGTGTTACGGGCGATGCGTCGTGAGAAGGACGCGCTCGAGGTGCGCTTGTCCGCCGGGATGGTCGCGTCGTAGCCCAGGACGGTCAGCTGGTCGGCGCCGCCGACCCCGGCGCCGAACGCCGCGATGGTGCTGCGCAGCATGTTCACCCACGGGTCCCGCTGGGAGTACATCGACAGATCGGTCACGCCGTGGGTCAGCGCTCCGCCGACCTCGGGTGCGCCGACGACTTCGGCCACCCGAGCCCAGATCTTGCGCAGCGCACGGAATTTCGCGATCGTGGCGAATTGGTCGTCGTCGGCGGAGACGCCGAAGGTGATCTGACGCAGCGCGGCCTCGGGTGAGAGGCCGGCCGCGGTGAGATCACGGAGGTGGGCGACCGCGGCCGCCACCGTGAGTGCGAGTTCGAGGCCGTTGTCGGCACCGGCGGTGGCGAAGTCGCTGCCGTCCACCCGGAAGGTACGGACCCCGTCGGGCAGCCCGGATGCGGCGAGGGCCGTGGCCTCATCGGGATCGACGGTCGCCCGGCCCGAGAACGCGGCCGTCAGCGGCGACAGGCCGAAGGAGTGGACGGTGGCCGCCGTCGGAGCGGCGGCGACCGGAGCGGCCTGGGCCTTTTCCTTCAGGCCGAGCAGTTCGCGGGCCGCCGCGATGCCCTCGGTGCCCGCATCGAGCGTCACCGGCACCAGATCGAGGTAGACGCCGCGCAGCGCCGTCGCGAGGTCGGCGACCCCCAGCCCGTCACCGGGCCTGCTCACCGAGAGCCAGAGACCGCTCGTCCCGTTGGCCATCGCCTCCAGGATGAGCTCATTGAGGTCCGCCGCCGGCGTCGCGTCGTCGCCGAACCGTTCCGTGACGCGCCAGCCGGTGGTGACGTCACGCGCGGGGTCGGCGCCGCGGACGAACGGGAAGCGACCGGGGACACCGGGCTCGGCGAGTTCGTCGCGACGTGTGTAGAGCGGCCGGATGGTCAGCCCGTCGGCGGTGTCGGTCGAGAGCAGCGCCTCGGGTGTGTCGGGCAGCTCGTCGACGTCGACGCGTCGCGACTTCGCCAGAACGGCCGCGGCGGCCGTCGACCACGCCTGGTAGGCGTCGTCGAGTTCTGACTCGGGTTTGGGCTGGTCAGTTTGCTGTGGCATGTGGGGAAGCACACCTCCGTGAATGCACTGTGATGAGCGCGTACACGACACTAGCCGATCGCTCGCTCGGCTCGGCGTCGAGGTCGGCGTGACGTGGCGCACTCGGGGACCCGGTACACCGCTGGGCCCAGCGTAGAGTGTCCGGGTGCCCGATCGATCCGCTGTCAGCGAGGATGTCGCCGGCCCGACCGCGGCCGACGCGGAGATCGCGGACGCGGCGAGCGCCGGAGACGGTCACCCGCCGACGTCGGGCCGTCGTCGGGCCGATCGACGGATCCTGCGCCGGGCTCTCGTCGCCGCCGTGCTCCTCGCCGCCGTCCTGGCCGCGTCCTACTTCGTCCCGCTGCCCTCGATCTCGAGCGTCCGCGACTGGGGCGCGGATCTGGGACCGGCCTTCGTGTGGTTGTTCTTCCTCGCCTACGCGGTCGTCACCATCGCCCCGATCCCGCGGTCGACGTTCACGGTGATGTCCGGGATCTTCTTCGGACCGCTGGTCGGTTTCGCGGGGGCGATGATCGCCTCGTCGGTGGCGGCGGTGGCAGCCTTCGTCCTGGTCCGCAGGGTCGGACGCGACCGCGTGCAGCCGTACCTGAAGGCACCGGTGGTCCGTGCCGTCGAGTACCGGCTCGAGCGTCGTGGCTGGTTGGCGGTCGGGTCGCTGCGGTTCATCGCGGCATGCCCGTTCTCGGTGGCGAACTACTGCTCGGCTCTGTCCTCGGTGCGTCTCGCGCCGTACGCGATTGCCAGCATCCTCGGTATGGCCCCCGGCACCGCGGCGGTGGTCATGCTGGGCGATTCCCTGACCGGTGACACGCATCCCCTCCAGCTCGCGGTCACCGGTGGCCTCTTTGCGATCGGCATCGCCGGTCTGGTGCTCGACTCCCGCCTGCCGGTCTCGTCGTCGAACGCGACAAGCGCAGCGACTTGATCCCCGAGGATCAAGTCACCCAGCGCGATCCCATCCAGCCAGGGGGCTTGATTCACCGCGATCAAGTGCATAGCCTTGAATGATGTTCGTACTCACCGTCGACCAACGCGGGAGTCGCCGCGACATAGACCGGGTGGACGCCATCCTCACCGCTCTCGCGACGGTCCAGACCGTACGGGCCTTCGAACGTACCGCGGGCGACGAGATCCAGGGAGTCCTCGCCGATCCGGTGACGGCCGCCCGACTGGCCGTCGAACTCACCGCCGAGGGTCACTGGAGTGTCGGCATCGGCACCGGACCGGTCGATGAACCTCTCCCCCCGTCCACCCGGGCCGGGCGCGGGCCCGCCTTCGTCCACGCTCGCGACGCCGTCGAGGCCGCCAAACGACAGCGGGTCCCCCTCTGTGTCCGCGGCCCGGAAACTCGCTGGTCCCGTCACGCCCAGACGGCCGGCCGTCTCATCGCCGATGTGATCACCGCCCGCAGTGCCGCCGGCCGGGAGGCGGTGGAGCTGATGCGCCGCGGCCTCACCCAGGTCGAGGCCGCCGCCGCACTCGACATCACGCCACAGGCCATGAGTCAGCGGCTGCGGACCGCGGCGTGGGATCTGGAATCCGATTCCCTCGGCCTCGTCGCCGACGCGCTCGCCGAGGCCGACCGACACAGCCCGTCCGGAGGATCGGCATGACCACCGCAGCGATCACCCTTCTTCTCCTGACCGCGCTGGCGACGCCGACCTGGGCGCTCGCGACGCGGAAGAAGCGCAACCACGCGCCGGTGTCCGTCGTACGCAGACTCGACGTCATCGGAGCCGTCGTCCTGCTGGTCCTGGCCGGGGTGACCGCCGTCCTCGCCGCCGTGGCCGCGCCCGCCACGGGCTTCCTCGCCTCGGCCGTCCCGGTCGTCGCCGCGCTCGCGGCGGTCACCGGCGGCGGACCCGTGGTCCGGACGGTCCTCGTCGCCGGCGGGGTCGGCCAGCGCACGGGGCCCGGACCCGATCCGGAGGGGTCGCCGGATGACGGATCCGGGGACGACACCGACGCGCCCGACTCCCCGGCGCCCGCCCCGGCCGACCCGGCCGACCCAGCCGAAGCCGGGCCGTTGCGCGGCGGCCGGGTGATCGGATACCTCGAACGCCTCGCGGTCGTCACCACGTTGATGGCGGGGTGGCCCGAAGGCCTCGCGATCATCCTGGCCGTGAAAAGCCTCGCCCGCTACCCCGAGCTGCGCGCCCCGCATGCGGCCGAGCAGTTCATCATGGGCACCTTCGCCTCGGTGATGTGGGCGGTCGGCATGGCGGGCGTCGAGCACCTCATCCGCTGAGCCGTTCTCAGGTCGTGGGCTCGGCCGGCCCCGGCTCCTCGGGCTGTACGGGCTGGGACCACGCACCATCGGTGAGCTCGGCCGGCTCGGACCCCACCGGCGACGCATGGCGCGACGCGCGCGACGCACGAGCGGTGATCTCGGGCGCGACCGGGGTGCGGGCCACCGCCTCCGCCTCGGCGACGGCCTGGGCGACCTTGGGATCGGAGGCCATCGAGAACCAGTCCTCGGTCTCCGAGTCGTCGATCGGCGAGGGCGGCGAGTCGGCCGGCTCGTACCGGAACACGCCGTCGTCTCCCTGGACACCGAAGGATTTCGCGAAACCCTGGAGGGCCGAACCGAAGTCGGACGGCACCACCCACACCTTGCTGCCCTCGCCCTTGGCCATCTCGGGCAACTGCTGCAGATACTGGTAGGCCAGGAGTTCCGGGGTCGGCTTGGCCGCCTTGATCGCCGCGAAGGTCTTCTCGATCGCCTTCGCCTCACCCTGGGCGTTGAGGTACGACGCGGCGCGGTCGCCCTGCGCCCGCAGGATGCGCGACTGCCGATCCGCCTCGGCCGCAAGGATCGCGGCCTGCTTGGCACCCTCGGCGGCGAGGATCTGCGACTGCTTGTTTCCCTCGGCGGTCTTGATCGCCGACTCGCGCTGGCCCTCGGCCGAGAGGATCGTCGCCCGCTTCTCGCGGTCGGCCTTCATCTGCTTCTCCATCGACTCCTGGATCGACGGCGGCGGCATGATCGACTTCAGCTCGACGCGCGCGACCCGGAGGCCCCAGCGGCCGGTCGCCTCGTCGAGGACTCCGCGCAGCTGGCCGTTGATGGAATCGCGGGAGGTCAGGGTCTCCTCGAGCGTCATCCCGCCGACCACGTTGCGCAGCGTCGTGATCGTCAGCTGCTCGACGCCGGCGATGTAGTCGTCGATCTCGTACACGGCGGCGCGGGGATTGGTGACCTGGAAGTAGACGACGGTGTCGATGGACAGCGTCAGGTTGTCCTCGGTGATGACCGGCTGCGGCGGGAACGACACCACTCGTTCACGGACGTCGACGCGGGCGCGGATGCGGTCGATGAACGGCAACAGCAGGGTGAGCTGGCCGGACACGGTGCGGGTGTAGCGGCCCAGTCGCTCGATGACCGCGGCCTCCGCCTGCGGGATGAGGGCGACGGACTTGACCAGCATCACCACCACGAGCAACACGAGCAAAACGATGACGGTCAGGCCGAAGATCTCGTACTCCATGGTCACCTTCCAGCGTTGTCGTTCGGCGGTGTCGCGGCGGCACACTCAGGCGCGCCACACCACCGCGGTCGCGCCGTCGATCTCCACGACGGTCACGTGGGTTCCGGGTTCGAGCACCTGGGTCGGGTCCATCGTGCGGGCCGACCACACGTCGCCGCCGATCTTGACGCGTCCGTCACGGGCGTCGACCTGTTCGGTCACCACCGCCGGCCGACCCTCGAGCGCCTCGGTGTTCATCAGGACCGCCGGACGGTTCAGCATGTGCTTACGGGCGATCGGACGGACCGCAACCAGCAGCAGCACCGAGACGAGCGCGAAGACCAGCCCCTCGACCCACAGCGGCGTCTCGAACGCGAAATCGACACCGGCGGCCGCGAATGCGCCCCCGGCGAGCATGAGCAGGACGAGTTCGCCACCGAACATCTCCGCGACCACCAGGACGATCGCGGCCGCCAACCACAGCAGGGCGCTCATGGGTCCAGTCTGCCAGAGATGTCCGAACCGCCTTCGGCGCTCACGACGCGGGTGGGCCCCGGTGGGCGTCAGGCCGTGTGCGTCACCTGGGCTCTTCGGCCGCGGTCACGAAATCGATGAGTTCTTCCACCGACCGCAGCAGATCGACCTCGAGATCCCGGAAACTGCTCACCCCGCCCAACACCCGGCGCCAGCCGTCACGAGGGTCCCCCCAGCCGAGCTCGGCACACACCCCGGTCTTCCAGTCGGTGCCCCGCGGGATGTGCGGCCACGCCGGGATCTTCACCGACGCCGGCTTCACCGCCTCCCAGACGTCGATGTAGGGATGCCCGCACACGAGGACGTGCTCCCCGACCTCGGCGGTGAGTTGTGCTTCTTTGGAACCCGCCACCAGATGGTCGACGAGGACACCGGCCCGGCGATGCGGTGCCGGCTGGAATTCGTCGAGTGCCGCCTCGAGGTTGTCGAGGCCGTCGAGGCTGACGACGACCACGCCCTCCGCGCGGAGGTCGTCACCCCACACGCGCTCGAGGAGTGTCGCGTCGTGCACGCCCTCGACGAAGAGCCGGCTGGCGCGCGCGGTCCGCGCGCGGGCGCGAGGGGCGGCTCGCGATCCCGACGCCGTCATGGCCGGCTGCTGCGGGCCCCTGGTGCGCGGCCGTACGAGCGTCACCGGCCGACCGTCGATGAGGAACGCGCCGGGGTGCATCAGGAACACCCGCGTCTGACCTCGCCGGTCCTCCAGCCGGACGAGATCGCCGGCGTAGCTCTTCTCGAGCCCGACGACCGCACCGCAGAAGCCGGTGGCGGCGTCCTCGACGACCAGATCGCGATCCGCGGCGACCTCCGCGGGACGCGGCTTCGCCCGACGGGGCTGGGAGAGCACATCGCGTCCGTAGCGGTCATCCATCGCACACCACCATCTCTCGATCGGTCATCTCGTGATCACGCCGCCGCGATGGACAGGTCGGGCGGCGCACACACCGTATGCCCCGCGGGCCCGCCCGCGGGGTTGCCACGCCCGGCTCCCACCGGCCTCGCCGGTATCCTGGCTTCTTGATGAAACGCAGCCGCCTGCTCTCCGCCACCGTCGCGTGGCCGACGTGCGCCCTCGGCGCGTGGTCGGCCGCCTGGCTCACCGGCCGGTGCTCCCCCGACGACGTGATCGAAGCCCTGGCGGAATCCGCCGACCGGCACCTCCTGCACTGGCCCGACGGCGGGGTCGCCGGGGCCGAACAGAATTCGCCCGCAACGGGTTCGGCGAACGGGGTGCTCGATCTGCTCGCGCTGCTGCGACCCGCTCGACGCCTCGTCGTCCGCCTGCCCTCCACGGGTGATCCGCAGGGACTCCCACCGCATGTCGCGACGTCGGCCGCACTCGGCGCGGGCGAGGTGCTGCTCGTCGACGACGCGGCGGGCGCCGGCACGCTCGCGCTCGTACCGGAGTTCGCCGCCGACACCGCCGATCCACCGTTCGTCACGTGCACGTGGTCGGCCTACCGCTACGACGCGACCCTCGACCTCGGTCATCTCGTATCCGCGGGACCCAGTGCCGGTGATCTGGAATACGAGCTGCGGCAAGCAGTTCGAGAGGCGACCACGATCATCGGCGGGCTCGGCGGACGCCGGTCGGCCGACGCGAGCGACCTCCGTACGGAACTCGCGGCGCTCACCTCGAGGCATCGGGTCGCCCTGCCCCCGCACCTCCTCGACGCGCGCTCCACCCGCCTGATCGACACGGCGGCACAGGTCGAGGCGATCGTCGACCTCGCCGGAGCGCGCAATGTGGAGATCGGCGACAGTGCCGGACAATGGGATTCCGGCGACGCGACGCTCCGGGGCCTCCAGGCGCTGACGCGGACCGCACGGGCGGCGGCGGTCAATCACACGATCCTCGAGCTACTGCGACGCTAGGACCCGGGCCGCCACCGCCGGAAGGTCACTCCCGGAGCCGCGGCGGACGGTCGGACACGACGCCGTACAGATCGAGTCCGTTCCGCTGCTCGGTGGCGAACAACGTCGCCCCCCATTCGTGGACGAACCAGTCCCGCAGCCGAGCGGAGCCGGTCCAGGCGTACTACGGCCGGGCCGCAGAGACACAGAACCGTTCCACTTCGCGCATCATGCGAACGAGAGCGTCGCCACCACGAGCTTCGGGAACAATCGCCGCGATCCGCACATCGACGGCATCCGATGCCGGGGAGGGCAATTGTGGGCTGGTGAGGAACTCGATCAGCCGTTCGCGGAGTCCGGGAATGGCCGCGACCCGGACGAAATCAGCCGGGCCGAGCGGCGGTTCGCCGTCGGGCGACAATTCGACATCGTGGGGATGCCAGAGCAGAATTCCGACGAGATGCTCGTTCTGGAAGGAACCCAATACGCAGCCGGCTTTGAGATAAGGCCGCACCAAGATCTCGGCCAACCATTCCCGCAGCGTGAGATCCGGGAGGTGGTCACCCAACACCCATCGATACAACGGAATGTCCTCGACCGCTCGTGCGAGTAGCTGCGTAGCAGGTCGGAGATCAACTGGGATGAGTAGTCGTTCCGCGGTCAACACTGTTGATACACGCGCACAAAGGAGAGATCACGCCGCTGTGGGCTACGTCGTCAACGCAGCCCACAGCGGAAACGGATCTCAGTTGACGGGCTCGCTGCTACCGTCCGCGGAGCCGGTGGAAAGTGTCTTCAGAATCGGTCCGAGGAAATCGATCTCGAGCCTCAGTGGTCCTTCTGCCATGGAAATTTCTCTCTCACGTTCGCACCCCGATTCAGATGCGCGTGCCACGAGAGTTTCATTTCGACTGAGGCGCAGATCACATTATGGACCGTTCCTATATCAAATCGTTATGAAGGCACACAAAGCCAGTGAATCTACGCGCGGTCAGATGGCCTCGCCGCAGATCTAGGCCGCGCCGCGGGCACACAGCACCGGTCTCGACAGGTGCTGCCGTTGTCTCCGCATCCCATCGCCGACAGGTCGCCCAAGCCCCCGGCGTAGGCCTCCACGAATTCGCCGATCATCGAGATGAACCGCGGATCGGGACCCACGGTGTCGGCGCGGACATAGTCCAGGCCGAGGCGCTCGGCGACCTCCGCGGCCTCGTTGTCGAGATCCCAGATCACCTCGAGATGGTCGGAGATGAACCCGACCGGGTAGACGACCACCCGTCGAACACCCTCCGCGGCAAGGCTCTCCAGATGGTCACAGATGTCCGGCTCCAGCCACGGGATCTGCGGTGGACCCGACCGTGACTGCCAGACCTGATCGAAGTCGGCGACGCCGAGCTCGTCGGCGACCGCCTGCGACGCCGCCAGCACCTGGCGCGAGTACAGCTTCCCGCCGTCGGCCGCCGGACCCGACGCCTCATCGGCCGAGGTCGGGACCGAATGGGCGGTGAACACCAGCCGTGGCGGCTCCTCGCCGGGCCCGAGGGCGTCCAGAGCGCGGCGCACCGCGTCGGCCCCGGCCGCGACGAACGCCGGATGCGACCAGTACTGCGGGAGCTTGCGGAGCACCACCGCACCGTCGGGTTCGCGGCTCGTCGGTTCACGGTCGGCAAGCGCGGTCACCGCCCGGTCGATGTCCTCGTGATACTGCCGGCACCCCGAGTAGCCGCCCCACGCCGAGGTCGGGAACACGAGGATCCGGCGATGACCGGCGCGGTACATCTCGGCCAGGGTGTCCTCGACCATCGGGTGCCAGTTGCGGTTGCCGAAATACACCGGGAGGTCGACACCACGTCGGTCGAGCTCGGCACGCAGGGCATCGATCATCTCGAGGTTGAGCCGGTTGATCGGTGAGACGCCGCCGTAGTGCAGGTAGTGCTCGGCCACCGACTCGAGCCGTTCGCGCGGGATCCCCCGGCCGCGAGTGACGTTCTCCAGGAACGGCATCACGTCCTCGGGCCCGTCCGGTCCGCCGAACGACAGGAACAGGACGGCATCGAACGGAGCGGGATCGAACGGAGCGGGATCCACGGGCGCGGTGTCCCCCGGTGCTGGCGAACTCATGAGCCGGTGGTCATGCCCTCCGGGAACCAGGTGTTGTGGCTGGCGCCACCGTCGACGTAGACGATGGAACCGGTGGTCGCCGGCAGCCAGTCACTGAGGAGGGCACACACCGACTTCGCGACGACGGTGGGGTCGTCGACGTCCCAGCCGATCGGGGACGCGCCGTCCCAGTACTCGTTGAGCATGTTGAGCTGCTTGGCGTCATCGGTCGCGGTACCCGCGATCGCCTTCGCGGCCAGGGTCTTGATCGGGCCGGCGGCCACCAGGTTCGACCGGATGTTCTTCGCGTTGCCCACTTCGCGCGCCACGTACCGGTTCACCGACTCGAGCGCGGCCTTCGCCACACCCATCCAGTTGTAGTACGGCATCGCGGTGCGGGGATCGAAGTCCATGCCCACGATGGAGCCGCCCTCGTTCATGGCGGGGAGCACGGCGCGGGCGAGCGAGGCGTAGCTCCACGCCGAGATCTCGAAGGCCTTGGCGGCGTCGGGGCCCGGCCCCTCCAGGAACGGCTTGGCCTCGGGACCCATCAGGGTGCGCGGCGCGAAGGCGATCGAGTGCATGACGCCGTCGATGCCCTGCGGCGCCAGCTCGGCGAGCTTCCCGGCGAGCGCGCCGAGATCGTCCTCGTTGGTGACGTCGAGCCCGATGGCCGGCGGCACCTCCTTCGGCAACCGCTTGGCGATCCGGTCGATCAACCGGAGCCGTTCCGGGATGCCGGTGATGAGGACCGTGGCGCCCTGCTCCTGCGCCATGGCGGCGGCGTGGAAGGCGATCGACGCATCGGTGATGATGCCCGTGATGAGGACGGTCTTCCCGTCCAGGATTCCGCTCACGAAGATGTGCTCCTGAGTTCGACGTTGATTGACGTGCCTTACGACTGCGCTGTGCGGGTCAGTAGCCGTGCGACCGCGCTCGGCAGTTTCAGTGCCCCATGCCCATTCCGCCGTCGACGGGCAGGACCGCACCGGAGATGTAACCGCCCTCGTCGGAGGCGAGGAAGCTGATGGCCGCCGCGACGTCCTCGGGCTTGCCGGTTCGGCCGAGCGGGATCGCCTGCTTGGCCATGTCGATGTAGCGGTCCTCCATCGATGCGGTCATGTCCGTCTCGATGAACCCGGGCGCCACGACGTTCGCGGTGATGTTGCGCGAGCCGATCTCACGCGCGATCGAGCGCGCCATCCCGATCAGGCCCGCCTTCGAGGCCGCGTAGTTCACCTGGCCGGGGATGCCGGACATCGCGACCACCGAGCCGAGGAAGATCATCCGGCCCCACTTGGCGCGCTGCATCCCCTTGGTGGCGCGTTTGGCGCATCGGAACGCGCCGGTGAGGTTCGCGTCGAGGACCTTCTCGAAGGATTCCTCGGACAGTCGCATGAGGAGCATGTTCTCGGTGATCCCCGCGTTGGCGACGAGGATCTCCACGGGACCCTGATGCGCCTCGACCTCGGCGAAGGCGCGGTCGACCGACTCCGAGTCGGTGACATCGCACTTGACGCCGAACAGTCCGTCCGGGGCTCCGGAACCGCGGTGCGTCACCGCCACCCGGTGACCGTCGGCTGCCAGTCGCTGGGCCACGGCCAGGCCGATTCCGCGGTTGCCGCCGGTCACCAGGACCGAGCGGGAGGGATTCTGCGCTTCGTTGCTAGCTGCCGTCATGGGTGTTCAACTTATCCGTTCTCGTTGCGGGGGTGACACGCGGTCGGGGGGCGGGGCGCACGGCGGCACACCCCGGACACGTCCGCGTCAGGGCAGCCGGCGGTTGATGGCCAGCGCGGCGAACGCCGACACCAGCGCGAACAACGTACCGGCGACCAGCCACGGCTTCGAATTGTCCCCTCGACGGGTTTCGTAACCGATCTCGTCCTGGAGCTGCTCGTAGACCTTGTTCAACTCGTCGAGGCTGGCCGCGGTGAAGAAGTCGCCACCGGACAGGTTGGCGATCTTGCGCAGCGAGTCGTCGTCGACCGGCACCGGCACCCGGTCGCCCTCGAGTTCGACGGTGCCGGTCCGGGTACCGAAGGAGATCGTGGAGACCGGGATCTTCTCCTCCTTGGCCTTCCGGGCCGCGGTGAAGGCACCCCGCGGGTCGTCGGGGTCGTCCGGGACGGTCTCCTTACCATCGGAGAGCAGTACGATCCGCGCAGGTGGTGCGCCCTCGGTCCCGCCGAGCACCGCGTTCAACGTGCTGATCTGCTGCAGGGCCGCGAAGATGCCCTCCCCGGTTGCCGTCTTGTCGTCGAGCCGCAGTTTGTCCACCGCGACCTTGGTGGCGTTGTGATCCGGCGTCGGCGACACGAGGCTGGCGGCGGTACCGGCGAAGGAGATCAGTCCGAGGTTGATGCCCTCGGTCAGCTCGTCGGCGAACTTCTTCGCCGCCTCCTGCGCCGCGCGGATCCGCGACGGCGACACGTCGGTGGCGTTCATCGACCGCGACACGTCCATCACCAGGACGACGGTCGCCTTGTTGCGCGGCACCTTGCGATCGGCCTGCGGCCCGGACAGCGCGACCGTCAACAGGATCAGCGAGACGATCAGCAGTGCGATCGGCAGGTGCCGCAGACGACTACGGTCCGCGGGCGCGACCGACTTCAGCAGGTCCAGGTTCGCGAAGGTCAGCGCACGCTGCCGCCGCCGGCGCAGCATGTAGACGTACGCGGCGCCGAGCAGCGCCACGACCAGGAGCAGGAGCAACCACCAGGGACTGGACAGCATCGACCTACCCCACCCCCGCCGCGAGACCGCGGCGGCGTTGTGCGACGAACTTGACGGTGTCGGCGATCCACTCCCGATCCGTGCGCAACGTCAGGATCGCGCCGCGACAGCTGCGCAGAGTGCGGTGGACCCGCTGCTGGTGTGCGCGCGCCGCGGCCGCGAAGTCGCGCCGGAGGTCGTCGGTGATCGTCACGTCGTGGGTCTCCCCGGACTCCGCGTCGGCCAGGGTGACCTCCCCGATCGCCGGGAGGTCGAGATCGCGGGGGTCGAGGACCTCGACCGCGAGGAGTTCGTGGTGTGCGCCGATGGCGCGCAGCGAGCGCTCCCAGTCGATCGGGCCGAGGAAGTCACTGATGACGACCGCGAGGCCGCGACGGCGCTGGGGCCGTCGGAGCGCCTCGATCCCCGCCTTGAGGTCACCCCGGACGCCGGGCGAGCTGCGTCGCGTGGTGGCGATGGTCTTGAGGAGGTTCTGGGCGTGCGCGCGCCCGGCACGGGCCGGTACCCGCACCACGTCGTCACCGGTCACCACCAGCGCGCCGTGCCGGTTGCCGCCGCCGGTCGTGAGGTGGACCAGAGCCGCGGCCGCGGCGACGGCCAGGTCGCGCTTGGTGCAGTCGACGGTGCCGAAGTCGAGGCTGGCCGAGGCGTCGACGACGAGCCAGGTCTCGAGTTCCCGGTCGGCGATCATCTGCCGGACGTGCGGTTGGGTCGTGCGTGCCGTGACCGACCACTCCATCCGCCGGACGTCGTCGCCCGGCTGATAGGCCCGCGCTTCCCCTGGTTCCGAACCCGGTCCGGGGATCAGGCCCAGGTGCTCGCCCTGGAGCACGCCGTCGAGTTTGCGCCGCACGGTGAGCTCGAGCATCTTCAGCGCCGCCGTCAGCTGCGCCTCGTCGAGCAGCCCGGCGCCGAGACGCGGTAGGTCCCGATTAGCCGCCATACTGAGGTGAATTCCGGTTCGCCGGGGCCGAATTCGGGTCCATCGGACCGGCGGACTGCGGGACCTGCTGTCCCGCATACCCATTCGGCCCGTGTCCGGGATTGGGCGCGTGCTGCTGTCCGGGCGGGTACTGCCCCTGCGGCACCGGTTGCGCGCCGACCTGCGGCAGTCCGACGGTCTGCAGGACGCGGGCGATGACCTGGTCGGCATCGATCTCGTCGGCCAGGGCGTCGTAGGACAGCACGAGGCGGTGCCGCAGCACGTCGGGCATGATCTCGACGACGTCCTGCGGGATCACGTAGTCGCGTCCGCGGACCAGCGCCAGGGCGCGGGCCGCGGCCACGATGCCCAGCGTCGCACGAGGCGACGCGCCGTAGGACAGCCACGACGCGACGTCGTTCAGGCCCAGCTCGGCCGGCCGGCGGGTGGCGTTGATGACCCGGACGACGTAGTCGACGAGCGCGTGATGGACGAAGACGTTCGCCGCGGTCCGCTGCAGGCGCAGCATCGCGGCGGGGTCGAGAACCTGGGAGGCGGTCGGCGGGACGTTGCCCATCCGATAGACGATCTCGCGCTCCTCCTCCACTGACGGGTAGTCGACGAGGACCTTGAACAGGAAGCGGTCCCGCTGCGCCTCGGGCAGCGGGTAGACACCCTCGTTCTCGATCGGGTTCTGCGTCGCCATGACCAGGAACGGATCCGGCATCGAGTACGTCTTGCCGCCGATCGAGACGTGCCGCTCGGCCATCACCTCGAGCAGTGCCGACTGCACCTTCGCGGGTGCGCGGTTGATCTCGTCGGCGAGCAGGAAGTTCGCGACCACCGGGCCGAGCTCGGTGTCGAACTCCTCGCGGCCCTGACGGTAGATACGCGTACCGATCAGGTCGGTGGGCACGAGGTCAGGGGTGAACTGCACTCGCGAGAACGACCCGCCGACGACGCGGGCGAACGTCTCGACAGCGAGCGTCTTCGCGACACCCGGCACGCCCTCGAGCAAGATGTGTCCGCGCGCGAGGAGACCGACGAGAATGCGCTCGACGAGCTGATCCTGGCCGACGATGACGCGCTTGACCTCGTAGATGGCCCGCTCGAGCAGGGCGACGTCGGCGTCGCTCAGCACCGAGCCGTCCGCTCCTGCCGCCGCGGGATCCCCCGTGGCCGCCTTGCCGAGGGAGTGCGATTCGGTCAACCCGTGCTCCTGTTCCTCTGAACTGCTGTTCCGTCGAACCGCGAGGGCCCACGGGCGGCGCGAACGCGCAGCGCGCAGGCGTCGACCCCGCGTGTCTGTGCCAGCCTAGCCGTGCCGGCTGAAAAGGTGCCAAGAAGACTCGACGGGTGTCGGTCGTTCACAGCTGCCGCCGGAACCACCACGCCTCAGAGCAGACGGACCACGTTCGGCATCGCACCGTTGGTGCGCAGCGGGGACACCTTGACCACGTCACCCGACTGCGGTGCCTCGACCATCTTGTTGTCGCCGAGGTACAGCGCGACGTGCGCACTCGCGTTGGGGCCGTAGAAGATCATGTCGCCGCGTCGCATCTGTGACAGCGGGAACTGCGGTCCCGAGGTGTACTGGTAACCGGTGTAGTGCGGCAGTTCGATCCCGACGCCGGCGAACGCGTAGATCATCAGGCCGGAGCAGTCGAAACCGATCTTGTTGTAGTCGCCGTAGCTGTCGGCCACACCGCCGTCGCGGATTCCCTGCGTCGGGCCGTTCGCGTCGCCACCGCCCCAGGCGTAGGGCACGTTCAGCTGCGAGAGCGCACGGTTGACGGCGATCTCGACGGCTTGCGGACCGCGCAGCCCGGGTCGGACGACGCCGCCCCCGCCCCCGCCGCCGCCGCCGGAGGAACTGCCGAACAGAGAGCCGAGGCTTCCCGAACCGAGTCGCGCACTGAGGGTGTCGCCACCGCTGCTGCCGGTGATGTCCGCACCACCGATGCCGAGCTCGTTCAGCAACTCGGACTGGGGCAACTGCTGCTGCCCGACCAGACCGGCGAGGATCGACGAACCGACGTCGATGGCGAGGCGCGCGGCGGCCTCCGCCGCGACGGCCAGTGCCTGGTTGTCGGTGGCGGGCGTGGCGGGTAGCGCCTTGAGCGCCCCCTCGGCCGACGGGTCCGTCGGGAACAGGTTCGAGAGCAGATCGCGCGCCGACGGCCCCTCGACCGTCTTCTTCGGCACGTATCCGCGAATCGTGTTGAGGCGCTTCTGGACCCGGTCGCGTTCCCCGATCAGGGTGGCCTTGCGCTTCTGCTGCGAAGCGATGGCGGCCTTCGCCTCGGTGACCGCCGCCATGGCGTCGGTCTTGCGCTGTTCGGCGCTCTTGGCCGCGAACGACGCCTGCCGGCGGGTGGCCTCGACGGCGGCGAGTCGGTTGGCCTTCTGGTTGCGGGCCACCTGCAGCCGTCGAATCATCTCCTGCTGCTTCTTGCCGACCTGATCGATCAGCTTCATGCGGTCGAGGACGCCCTGCGGGTCTTCGGAGGCAACGTAGTTCGACATCGAACCCTGCTCGGGCCCCTGCTGGTACGCCAGGCGGGCGAACCGGTCGAACTCCTTCTGCGCGTCGACGACGGCCTTGCTCGATCGGTCGAGTTCGGTGCGTGCTCCACGCGCGGCCACCGTGGCGAGGCGCTGCTGCGCGAGCGAGTTCTGGAAGTCGACGATCGATCGGTTCACGTTCTCCTGGCGGGACGCGAGCGCCTGGTCGAGGTCGGCGATGTCCTGGTTGACCGTCGCGATCCGGTTGATCAGACCGGAGATGGGCGACTCGGGCGTCTTCTTGGGCGCCGCGTCGGCATGACCCGCGCCGACCGCGCAGACGAGTGCGACAGCAAGGGCCGCCGAGACGCGCGCCGGCCATGACGCACCAGTTCTTCCTCGCCTCACCTGGAACTCCTCGCGATTCGCGGGGATCTTCCGATCCCCGGTCCGGCGACCGTCCGGGGTGTCTGAACCCGCGGCGATCACGCACTGCACTTCCGCCACATCGGACCCTGTAGAGAACACAGGCATCACACGCGACATCAGAACCGTACGTCACATCAACCACACGAGAAAACCGTGTTCGCGAATTACAAAGGCGTGATTACCTGCGAAAATGCCGTGAACTGGCGAAAGATCGAACGGTCGTCAAGGTCTCGAATTGGCAACAGACCGGAAGACACGCCGAGAAGGGTCCCCGCCGCGCGAGAACGAGGTGCCAGGAGCCGGGCCCACCCGCCGCATCGCCGGCCGGCCGAGGTGGCCCTGGCCTGCGTACTACCGGCCGGAAGCGGTCGGCTCGCGACGTGGTGCCGACGAGTCATCCGACTCCGCGGCGGTGGCCTGCACGGGTCCCAGCGGACCGGCGGCCAGGTTCTTGCGGGTGCGGACCTGCCGGAGCCGGGCGAGCACGGCTCCGCCCGCGACGACCAGGATCAGCAGGAGGCCCACGATCGTCCAGTCCACGTTGGGACCGGTCATCGTGTCGATCATCTGTCGCGCCGCACCCGCGGGGTCGGTGAGGGTCAGGCCGTCGGTGGCCTGTTCCTGCACCACCCGGCTGAATTCGGGCGACGAGCTGCCGACCGAGTTGGGGCCGAGCACGATGACGGTGCCGCCGACCTGTTCCTGCAACTGGTTCGCGACGTCGCGGTAGAGAGTGAACCGGGGCTGAACCTGGTCGATGACCACGAAGCTGACGTCATGGCCCTTCGACTGGGCGTATTCGACGACCTCGAGCATGCCGGGCAACTGTTCGGGCGTCGCCCCCGCCACGCCGTCGTCGGCGATGTCCCGCGACAGCTCACCCATGTCGACCCCGACGAGTCCGGTGAGTTCGTTGTTCTCCGCGGGAGCTGCCAGCACCAGCGTCGTCGCCTGCGGACCCATCCGCCACCCCTGCCTCTCGAGATCACCCGGGGTTGCGTGCACGTTGACGGGCGGTATCGCGCCGGCGTCGAGTGTCTCCTCGCCGAACCCCGCCCTGCACCGTACGACACAATGGACTCGTCTGGGTATTCCGGTGTCGGCAGGTCCGATCCGGCGTGTCCCGGCCCGAGCTTGGTAACAGTACGCTCGTACTGTTAGACTGGACGACGTTGTCGCGGGTGGCCCTCGCGGACATCCGATGGTGCCGGCGCAGCCCGCCGGTGCAGAACGTCAGCCGGTGCGGCACGACTGCGCCGGATCGACCAGCCCCGCCCGACCGCAAGTGGATCATCGAGTAATCGCCGGCGCAGCCCGCCGGCACACGAGGAGAGTGGATTTAGACGTGAGTATCAATTCCTTCGGCGCCCGCGGCACGCTGGACGTCGGTGACAACAGCTACGAGATCTACCGTCTGAACGCTGTCGAGGGCACCGCCAAGCTCCCCTACGCTCTGAAGGTCCTCGCCGAGAACCTCCTGCGCACCGAGGACGGCGCGAACATCACCAAGGAGCACATCGAGGCCCTGGCGAACTGGGACCCGAACGCCGAACCGAGCGTCGAGATCCAGTTCACGCCTGCCCGCGTGATCATGCAGGACTTCACCGGCGTGCCCTGCATCGTCGACCTCACGACCATGCGCGACGCCGTCAAGGAACTCGGCGGCGACCCGGACAAGGTCAACCCGCTCGCGCCGGCCGAGATGGTCATCGACCACTCCGTCATCATCGAGGCTTTCGGCAATGCCCAGGCGTTCGAGCGCAACGTCGAGATCGAGTACCAGCGCAACGAAGAGCGCTACAAGTTCCTCCGCTGGGGTCAGGGCGCCTTCGACGACTTCCGCGTCGTGCCGCCGGGCACCGGCATCGTGCACCAGGTCAACATCGAGCACCTCGCGCGCTCGGTGATGGTCCGTGACGGCGTCGCCTACCCCGACACCTGCATCGGCACCGACTCGCACACCACGATGGAGAACGGCCTCGGCGTCCTGGGCTGGGGCGTCGGCGGCATCGAGGCCGAGGCCGCGATGCTCGGTCAGCCGGTCTCCATGCTCATCCCCCGCGTCGTCGGCTTCAAGCTCACCGGCGCGACCAAGCCGGGCGTCACCGCGACCGACGTGGTCCTCACCATCACCGAGATGCTGCGCAAGCACGGCGTGGTCGGCAAGTTCGTCGAGTTCTACGGCAACGGTGTCGGCGAGGTCCCGCTCGCCAACCGCGCCACCATCGGCAACATGAGCCCCGAGTTCGGCTCGACCTGCGCGATGTTCCCGATCGACGGCGAGACCGTCAACTACCTCCGACTCACCGGGCGCAGCGAGGAGACGCTCGCGCTCGTCGAGGCCTATGCCAAGGAACAGGGCATGTGGCTGGAGAAGGACGCCGAGGAGGCCGTGTACTCGGAGTACCTCGAGCTCGACCTGGCCGACGTCGTCCCGTCGATCGCCGGCCCGAAGCGTCCGCAGGACCGCATCGAGCTGTGGGACGCGAAGAACGCGTTCCGCAAGGACATCCACAACTACGTCGAGAACGGCAACTCCGCTCCGCAGACCAAGCTGGACGAGGCGGTCGAGGAAACCTTCCCGGCGTCCGACCCCGCGACCCTGTCCTTCGCCGACGACGACGCCGAGCCGCTGCACTCGGCCGCCAACGGCGCCGAGGGCCGGCCGACCAATCCGGTCCGGGTGGATTCCGAGGAACGAGGATCGATGATCCTCGACCACGGGATCGTGACCATCGCTTCGATCACCAGCTGCACCAACACCTCCAACCCGTCGGTCATGCTCGGCGCGGCGCTCCTGGCCAAGAAGGCCGTCGAGAAGGGCCTGTCGTCCAAGCCGTGGGTCAAGACGTCGATGGCACCGGGCTCACAGGTCGTCACCGGCTACTACGACAAGTCCGGTCTCTGGCCGTACCTGGAGAAGCTCGGCTTCTACCTCGTCGGCTACGGCTGCACCACGTGCATCGGCAATTCCGGCCCGCTGCCGGAGGAGATCTCGAAGGCGATCAACGACAACGACCTCACCGCCACCGCGGTGCTGTCGGGCAACCGCAACTTCGAGGGTCGCATCAACCCCGACGTGAAGATGAACTACCTCGCGTCGCCGCCGCTGGTCATCGCCTATGCCCTGGCCGGCACGATGGACTTCGACTTCGAGACCGACGCGCTGGGCAAGGACACCGACGGCAACGACGTGTTCCTCAAGGACATCTGGCCGACCAACGAGGAGATCGAGGCGACCATCGCCTCGTCGATCTCGCCGGAGCAGTACGCCTCGGACTACGCCGACGTCTTCAAGGGTGACGAGCGCTGGCAGAACCTGCCGACCCCGTCGGGCAAGACCTTCGAGTGGGACGACGAGTCCACCTACGTCCGCAAGCCTCCGTACTTCGAGGGCATGCAGCGTGAGCCGTCGCCCGTCTCCGACATCAAGGGCGCACGCGTGCTCGCGAAGCTCGGCGACTCGGTGACCACCGACCACATCTCCCCCGCGTCGACGATCAAGCCCGGCACCCCCGCCGCGCAGTACCTCGATGCCAACGGGGTGGCCCGCAAGGACTACAACTCGCTGGGCGCCCGCCGCGGCAACCACGAGGTGATGATCCGGTCGACCTTCGGCAACATCCGCCTGCAGAACCAGCTGCTGGACGGTGTGACCGGCGGTTACACCCGCGACTTCACCCAGGAAGGTGCACCGCAGTCGTTCATCTACGACGCCGCGCAGAACTACGCCGAGCAGAACATCCCGCTCGTCGTGCTCGGCGGCAAGGAGTACGGCACCGGATCGTCGCGTGACTGGGCGGCCAAGGGCACCAGCCTCCTCGGCGTGAAGGCCGTCATCACCGAGAGCTTCGAGCGCATCCACCGCTCGAACCTCATCGGCATGGGCGTCATCCCGCTGCAGTTCCCCGAGGGCGAGTCGCACAAGTCGCTGGGCCTCGACGGCACCGAGACCTACGACATCGCGGGCATCGAGGAGCTCAACAACGGGACGACGCCGTCGACCGTGCACGTCACCGCCACCAAGGAAGACGGCTCGACGGTGGAGTTCGATGCCAAGGTCCGCATCGACACCCCGGGTGAGGCCGACTACTACCGCAACGGAGGCATCCTGCAGTATGTGCTGCGCAACATGATCAAGAGCTGACAGGAGGCACTCGACGTGCCCAAGGTCAGCGATGACCGGCTTGCCGCGCGTCGTCGGGAGATTCTCGACGGCGCGCGGCATTGCTTCGCGGAGTACGGATACGACGGCGCGACCGTCAAACGGATCGAAGAGTCCACCGGCTTGTCCCGGGGTGCGATCTTCCACCATTACCGGGACAAAGAGGCGCTGTTCCTCGCGCTCGCGCGGGAAGATGCCGAGCGCATGGCCGACGTGGCGGCCGAGCAGGGCCTGGTGCAGGTCATGCGCGACATGCTCACGCGGCCTCAGGATTTCGACTGGCTCGGCACGCGCCTGGAGATCGCGCGGAAACTACGGACGGACAACGGCTTCCGCGCGGAGTGGGTGTCCTACGCGGCCGAGGTCGAGCAGGCGACACTCAGTCGGCTGGAGCGGGGTCGGCAGGCGGGGCGCCTGCGCGACGACGTCCCGACCGACGTTCTGCTCAACTACCTCGACCTCGTGCTCGACGGTCTGATCACCCGGCTGGCCACCGGCCAGCCCACCGACGATCTGCACGCGGTGCTCGACCTCGTCGAGGAGTCCGTGCGCGCACACGACTGACCTCAGTCCGGGGCCAGCAGGGACACGACCTCGTCGATCGAACGATTCGCCGACAACCGGTAGGCCCGCACCGCCTCATCGCCGGTCAGCTGGACGACGGGATCGCCTCTCGTACCTCTCGTCGTCCAGCGTGGCGATCCGGCCACCCCTGATCCCATCGGCCGCAGCTCCGGCACCGGCAAACGGGGGTCGTTCGGGACCGGCGTGAGTCCCTGCACCTGTCGCATACGCATTCCGACGGCCGCGACCAGCCAGCACTCGGCGACGCCGACGGGTCGGATCGACGACAGGACCTGATTCGCCCCGTCGAAGGTCATGGTCATGGTGTCGGCGCGCTGTACCCGCCACATCGAGCCGACCAGGTCGAACCGTGCCATCCGGTCGTTGTGCAGATCGAACTCCGCACCGAAGCCGCGCAGCGCCGCGGTGCACTCGCCGGTCAGATACCTTGTCGCCGAATCGCGTTCGCGGCGACGCTCGTCCTCCTCGCGTCGCCGATCACCGATCGGGCGGTACTCGCGTTCGAGGGCGCCCCGGTCCGCCGCGGCCCCCTCGGCGAGGCGCCGATGCAGCCACGCCGGGTCGATCTGCAGGAAATACCGGTAATGAATCCGGCACGGCACGTCGTCCGCGGTCACCGGTCCGTCCCCGACGAGCATCTGCACACCGTGGTCGGCCGACCAGACGGCGGCGACCCGGCCGTCGACGTCGGCCACCCAGGACCAGCCCCGAGAACGGATCTCGGGCGCCGCCGCGGCGAGGACGACACTCAGCGCCGTACCCGGCTCCACAAGGAGTGAGTGTGCGTGGGAAGCGACGTCATCCCCCATCGCCACGCTGTCGCGGTCCACCTCGATCTGCAGCGCAGCCGTCACACCCCGGAGCCTAACGTCCCGCGGCCCCGGCCGACTCGCCGATCGCGCACCGCGCCGGACGGCAACACCTTCGCCACGACGACCAACCCGGACAAGCGCGCCGCGTGGTTCGGCAGCCCCGCCGGGGCGAGTGCAGCGAGCGGCCTCCCGGTCGAGCCGTACCCCGGCGTCTTCGACCATGTGATGGGCAACGGCGTCGAGGCCGTGTACGGCGCAGGCGTCGGGGGCGGGTCGCTCGTGTTCGGCTCCTTCACGCCCGTCCCCCGCCGACAGGACTTCGAGCACATCTTCCCGGCGGCCGCCGACTACGCGCAGCTCGCCCAGACCTACTTCCCGCGCGCGAAGGCCGGGCTCGGCGTCTCGCCGCTGCCCGCGGACATCCTCGCGCACCCCAAATACGTCGGGGCCCGGTCCTGGCTGAAGGTGATCGAGCGCTACGGCGCGTCACCGCACTTCTTCGACTTCGCCATCGACTGGGACATCGTCCGCGACGAACTGGCCGGCCGGGCCACCCCGTCGGTGACCGCGGGCGAACTGAGCTACGGCGTCAACAGAGGCGCCAAGAAGTCTCTCGACCGCAGCTACCTCCTCGCCGCCGAACGGACCGGCAACGTCACCGTCAAGCCGATGCACGAGGTCTTCGACATCCGGCCTCGCTCGCGCCGCGCCGGATTCGTCGTCACTGCACGGGTTCTCGACGAGCAGGGCCGCACGGTACGCACCGTGACCACCGAGGCCGATCATCTCTTCATGGCCGCGGGCTCCTTCCACACCACCCGCCTGCTCGTCGAAGCGCGCGCGCAGGGGCGCCTGCCACGACTGTCACCGCGCATCGGTGACGGCTTCGGCGTGAACGGCGACTTCCTCACCATCCGGGCGAACCCCCGCGAAGATTTCGGCGCCGTCCAGGGCGGACCGGGCTACGCACGGATCTACGAGGACAACCTGCCCGGCGGACCGGTCTCGATGGTCTATCAGGCCACCCCGCTGCCGGCACCGCTCGGCAAGGCCGCGACCACCCACCTCGTGCAGGCCCACACCGACGAACGCGGCACGATCGACTACGACCATCGCACCCGGCGGGCGCAGCTGAACTACCCCCACCCCGCCGACCGCAACGACCTCGACCGCCGGAGCAACGCCTTCATCAAGCGTTTCCACGAACGCACCGAGGGCCGTTTCGGCTTCGCCGCCAACGGAACCCACGTGTCGTCTCGCGCGCTCGGATTCGGTTCCGCGAGTACCTATCACGGGCTCGGCGGCGTCGTCATGGGTGCCGCGGCCGACACCGACGGCGCAATCCGGGGCTACGACAACCTGTGGGTCGTCGACGGTTCCTTCGTACCCGGGGCAGTCGGCCTGGTGAATCCCGCTCTGACCATCACCGCGCTCGCGGAGCGAACCATGGACAGGTTTCTCGCGACGCACTGAGGAACTGCGAAATCGGACACGACGCTAGGGTACTGTGACTCGCAACACCCCGAACGAGCGTTAGATACGGTCGTTCGGGGTGGCCATCCCCTTCGTCACGAGGAGCGTCACTCTTGTTTCCTGGAGTCTTCGCGAAATCCACCCCCGACAAGCCGGCCGTCATTCGGGCCGCTACCGGCGAGGTACTGACCTACCGACAACTGGACGAGAACTCGACCCGGCTCGCCAACTACCTCGACTCCCTCGGACTCCGACGCGGCGACAACATCGCCGTGGTCTCCGCCAACGACTTCCACGTTTTCGAGGTGTACTGGGCGGCCCTGCGCAGCGGTCTGTACGTGACCGCGGTCAACCACCACCTCACCGCGGCGGAGACCAACTACATCCTCTCCGACTGCAACGCGCAGGTCCTGTTCGCCGGCGCCTCGGTCGTCGAGGCCGTGTCGGCCGCCGGCGAGATCGAGGCCCTTGCCGGCCCGGGTCGCCGCATCGTGTGGGGTGGCGATCTCGACGGCTTCGAGAGTTACGACAAGGTCCTGGCCAATGCGTCGGCAGAGCCCCGCACCGACCAGCCGCGCGGCACCGACATGCTCTACTCCTCCGGGACCACCGGCCGTCCGAAGGGCATCAAGACACCGATGCCCGAAGGGCAGGTCGACCAGGTGCCCGACGCCTACACCGCGATCTTCGCGCCCATGTACGGCTACGACGACTCCGCGGTCTACCTGTCCCCCGCACCGCTGTATCACGCAGCGCCGCTGCGCTATTGCGGGATGACCAACTCGGTCGGCGGGACCGTGGTCATGATGGACCGGTTCGATCCCGAAGCGGCCCTCGCCGCCATCGAGAAGTATCGCGTGACCCACAGCCAGTGGGTGCCCACCATGTTCATCCGGATGCTGAAGCTGCCCGCCGACGTCCGCTCGAAGTACGACGTCAGCAGCATGAAGATCGCCGTCCACGCGGCCGCGCCCTGCCCGGTCGAGGTGAAGCGGGCGATGATCGAGTGGTGGGGCCCGGTCATCCACGAGTACTACGCATCGACCGAGGCCGCCGGCGCAACGTTCATCGGCCCGCAGGAGGCGCTCGATCACCCCGGCTCGGTGGGCAAGCCGCTGCTCGGCGTGGTCCACATCTGCGACGAGGACGGCAAGGAACTCCCGACCGGTGAGGTCGGCCAGGTCTTCTTCGAACGCGAGGACGTGGCGTTCCAGTACCACAACGACCCCGACAAGACCCGCAAGGCCCAGCACCCCGAACACGAGAACTGGTCCACCACAGGGGATGTCGGATACGTCGACGACGAGGGCTACCTGTATCTGACCGACCGCAAGGCGTTCATGATCATCTCCGGCGGCGTCAACATCTACCCGCAGGAGGCCGAGAACGTCCTCATCAATCACCCGGCGGTGTTCGACGTCGCGGTGATCGGTGTCCCCGACCCCGACCTCGGCGAGGTCGCGAAGGCCTGCGTGCAGCTCGCTGACGGCCACGAACCCACCGATCGGCTCGCCGAGCAGCTGATCGCGTTCACCACCGAGAACATCGCGGCCTACAAGGCGCCCCGGTCGGTCGACTTCGTCGACGACCTGCCGCGCACGCCCACCGGGAAGCTCGTGAAAGGCGATCTGCGCAAGCGGTATTGGCCGGAGGCCTGACACCCCACCCCCTGACGCCGAACGTTAGCTTACGCTAAGCTAACTCACACTGAGTTGGTCCGGTTACGGACACCGGCGAATCGGCCGGTGCCGCACCGCTGTTCGGAGCTGGGGAATGCAGGGTTTGGACGCGGTAGGCGGGCTTGTGCCCGATGACGATCCGGGACGGGCGGCCGTGCCGGTGGCCGACCTCCTCGTCGCGCGACTCGTCGACGCCGGGGTGCGGACCGTCTTCGGCGTTCACGGCGCCAACATCGAAGACGTCTTCGACGCGGCGGTGCGGCACCCGCTGCTCACCCCGGTCGTCGCGAAACACGAGTTCGGTGCCGGCGCGGTGGCTTTCAAGACATGCTCGACCCGCCGGACACCGTGGACCTGCGTGCCGTGGTGTCCGGCGTCGTCGGATTCTGCGGGTTCGTCGACGAGCCGGCTCGTCTCGATCAGGTCCTCGACGAGGCGTTCGCCACCCTCGCACGAGGTCTGCCGGCCGCGGTGATCCTGCCCAAAGACGTGCAGTCCTCACCCGGGTACGCCACACCGTCGCGTACGGGCCCACCGACCGAACTCCGGTCGGTGCCCCCGGCGGTCGTCGACGAACTCGCCGACCGACTCGTCGGGGTGGCGCGCGACGGCGGGTCGGTGTGCATCTGGGCGGGCGAGGAGGCATCCCGGCTCGGATTGCACGGTGCCGTACAGGATCTCGCGGAGCTTCTCGGCGCCGGGGTCGTGGTCTCACCGGGCGGTCGCGACATCGGGCGCGGGTCCTGCTCCGGCGTCACCGGGGTGATGGGGCACCCGTCGGCCCATCGGGCCGTGCGGGAATCACAGCTGATCCTGGTGATCGGCTGCCGCATGTCGATGACCGATCGCGCCGGCCTCGACGACGCCCTCGCAGCGATCCCGGTCGTGCATCTCGGCAGCGCGCCGCCGCGCACCCCGGCCGACGTCGAGCACATCGGGACGGCACGTCTCACCGAGACCCTCGGTGCGCTCCAGCGGTCACTCGCCGACCGGCTCCCCGGACGCCGCCCACCCCGGGTCCACCCGCTCGACCACCTGTCCGTCGCACCGTCGGCTCACGCCCTCGGAATGCGCGACGTGCTCGTCACCATCGGCGCCGCCCTGCCCGCGGGGTGTGCGGTGTTCGCCGACGCCGGGAACACCGGCGCGGCGGCAATCCACCATCTCCCGTTCGGCGACGCGCGGTTCGTCGTCGCTCTGGGCATGGGTGGGATGGGATGGGCCATCGCGGCGGGGATCGGGTCCGCGATCGCCGCGCGGGACATCCGTCCGGACGGTCGGGTCGTCGTCATCGCCGGTGACGGCTCGTTCCTCATGCACGGCATGGAGATCCACACCGGGATCGAACACGATGCGCCGATCACCCTCATCGTGCTCAACAACGACGCACATGGCATGTGTGTCACGCGGGAGGCGCGATTCTTCCCCGGCGCGCCGAGCGTCAACCGGTTCCGCCACACCGACATCGCGGGTGGGCTGGCCGCCATGTTCGCCGGCCTCCCGGTGCGCACCGCCGGCGATCTCCTCACCCTGCGCTCGGCATGCGACGAACTGTTCTCGCACACCGGACCGAATTGCCTCGTCGTGGAAGTGGATCCCGACGAAGAACCCCCGTTCGCCCCACTGATCTCGAGAGGTACCCCATGACCACGCACTCCTCCGCGCTGTCCGATCTCGGGGACACCGCGGCCACGCTGGACGGCGTGGTCCGGGTGGAGACCCACCCCCGTTCCGCCAACACGGCACTCGTCGTCGACAAGGTCCGCTCGGTGTATCCCCATCACCAGGTGTTCGGCGACTTCTGCCCCGTGCAGGGCTACGTCGACGCACCGCCGCACGAACTGTACGAATGGCTGGCCGACACGCGCTCGCTCGAGGAATGGACCTACAGCACACGAGGTTTCGAGCCGACCGGGGAGCCGGACCTGTGGGACGGATACGACCGCCTGAACGAGGACACCAAGATCTACGTCCGGACCGTGGCGAACGCCGACGCGATGACCGTCGACTATCACTGTGCCTGGGATCAGGGAAAGCACCTCTGGATGATCTACCTGATGCGCGTCGTCGACGCGCAACTCGTTCTCGACCGTCCGGGTTCGGTGGTCCTGTGGAACAACTGCCACCACCCGTTCTACGACGAGAACCCCTTACCCGAGACCGCTCCGGCCGGCCGGGAGGAGTGGGTCGGCGACCTGTGGGACATGTTCGGTGCCGGACATCAGATCGAACTCGACAACCTCGCCGCCATCGCCGAACACCGCCATCGCCATGGACTTCCGCTGACCCCCGAATGGATGCGCTCATGCCCGCCGACGCCCCCGCCGTCTCGCTCGCCGACCTCGCCACCTACCGCCCGGCCGCCCGGGTGCCGGCGGAGTTCTTCGCGCAGTACGCCGAGGACGACGAACTCGCCGGCAACGTCATGTTCCGGGCTCCGTCCTTCCGCCACCACGCGGCCGACGGTGAGACGTCGGCGGACATGATCGTCGCCGCCGCACGGCGTCTCGTCGAGCGCCACGGCGACGGATATCTCGACGACGTGGACGTCGTGCTCACCCACAGCCAGCTGCCGGAGGTCCCGGTCCGCGGGTGTGTCGGCGAGGTCGCACACCGCCTCGGCCTCGCCCCGCGAACCGTGCTCGACGTGCACAACGGCGGCTGTGCGGCCTTCGTCCACCTCATCGAGATCGCCGGAGCGCTCCTGCGCGCGAACGGAGGCCGCAAGGCCCTGATCGCGCTGGCGCAGAACAGCGCCGGACAGATCTTCACCCAGGAGCAGGTACGGGTGAAGGCGCAGGCCGCGATCCCCGGTGACGGCGCGGCCGTGGCGATCCTGACTCTCGGCGACGAGGGTAACCCGGTGCTGGGGACCGAATGCCGGTCCTTCGGCCAGTTCTCGGCGGACATGACCGCCGTCGCACAGCCGGAACGCAAGTACTGGGAGGCGGGCCCGGGTCAGATCCATGTCGGCTTCACCGAGGCCAAGATCGCGAAAGTACTCGCCCGCGGGAACCGGATGGTCCCGGAAGTGGCTGCGGCGCTTGCGCATCGAATCGGGGTACGCCCGTCCGATCTGGACCTTCTCGTCACGAACCAGCCCAACCGGATCTTCCTGCGCAACTGGCGCGAGGCCCTCGAACTGCCCGAGTCGCGACACCCGGACACGTTCGACGACTGCGGGAACCTGTTCGCGGTCGGGATTCCGATGACTCTGGACGCGGCGATCGACGACGGGCGCGTGCGTCCCGGTGACATCGTGATGATGTCGGCGTTCGCCCATGCCGGCGACTTCGCCGCTGCCGGAGCGATCCGGTGGAGTGGGCGTTCGTGACGGTTCTGCTGCCGGCTCCGGTCTCCGAGCGCGCCACGGACCTCGCCGGCGTGCGCACCGACATCGTCGTGCGATGCGACCGGAACGAGTCCGCCTATCCCCCGTTGCCCGCGGTCGTGTCCGCGCTGCGCGACACGGTGGCATCGGCCCACCGCTACCCGTCGTTTCGTCCCGACGGTCTGCGCGCGACGATCGCCGAGCACACCGGTGTCGAGGCAGCGCACATCAGCGTCGGCGCCGGGGCGACGGCCGTACTCTCCGCGATCCTGCAGGACTCGGCTGCACGGGCCCGGGCCAGGGGTCGTACCGGACCGCGGATCGTCACCCCCGCACCGACATTCGAGGGTTTCGCGCTGCTCGCCGAGATGATCGGGCTCGGAATCGGCATCACCCCGCTGCTCGACGACGGGCGTCCCGATGTCGGTGCGCTCGCCGCGGCCGCGGGTCCGGACACCGCGGCCGTCATCGTCTGCAGCCCGCACAACCCGACCGGATTGGTCCTCTCCGACACGGAGATCCGTGATCTGCTCATGGCTGTCGACCCAGCGATCCCGGTGATCCTCGACCAGGCGTACGTCGAGTACTGCCGGAACGCACCCGATGTCCGGACGCTGGTCGACGAGTACCCCAACCTGATCGTGGTGCGAAGCCTCTCCAAAGCCCACGGTCTCGCGGGACTGCGGGTCGGTTATGCGATCGGGTCGGCGACGTCCATCGGCGGTGCCCGCCGTCACGAGGTCCCCTTCTCGATCACCGCGGCCGCCGAACACGCGGCGTCGCTGGCACTTGCCGCGTCCGACGAGCTGGCCGGACGGGTCACGGCGATGCGCCGCGAACGCGATCGAATCGCCGACGCGCTGCGCGACTCGGGCCACCCGGCGCTGCCGAGCGAGGCGAATTTCGTGTTCGTGCCGGGCACCGACGGCATCGAGTTCGGGCGGCGGCTGCGGGCCGCGGGGGTCGTCGGCCGGGAGTTCGCCGAACACGGTCACCGGCTGACGGTGCCCGACCGCGCCGGGACCAATCGGGTCATCGAGGCGATCAGGCGAGCTCGATGAGCTCCTGATACTCCTCGCTCCAGTGGTCCTCGGTGCCGTCGGGCAACAGGATCACACGCTGCGGATCGAGCGCGGCGGCGGCGCCCGGATCGTGCGTGACCAGGACGACGGCCCCGGTGTAGCTGCGCAGGGCGTCGAGGACCTGTTCGCGCGAGATCGGGTCGAGGTTGTTGGTCGGCTCGTCGAGGAGCAAGACGTTCGCCGCCGAGGACACCAGCCCGGCCAGCGTGAGCCGGGTCTTCTCACCGCCGGACAGCGTGCCGGCCGGCTGATCGAGCTGGGCGCCGCTGAACATGAACGCGCCCAACAGGCCTCGGAGGTCCTGCTCGCCCGCGTCGGGTGCCGCGTGCCGGATGTTCTCCCACACCGACGCCCGGTCGTCGAGGGTGTCGTGTTCCTGCGCGAAGTAGCCGATCTTCAGACCGAATCCCGGCTCGATCGACCCTGTGTCCGGCTTCTCCACTCCGGCAAGCATTCTCAGCAGCGTCGTCTTGCCCGCGCCGTTGAGGCCGAGGACGACGACGCGACTGCCCTTGTCGATCGCGAGGTCCACCCCGGTGAAGATCTCCAGCGAGCCGTAGCTCTTCGAGAGTCCGGACGTCATCAACGGTGTCTTGCCGCATGCGGCCGGTTCGGGGAACCGGATCCGCGCGGTGCGGTCGGCCACCCGCTCCTCGTCGAGGGCGTCGATCATCCGCTCCGCGCGCTTGAGCATGTTCTGCGCGGCGGTCGCCTTGGTCGCCTTGGCACCGAGCTTCGCGGCCTGCGCGCGCAGGGCGGACGCCTTCTTCTCGGCGTTGGCCCGTTCGCGACGACGGCGCTGCTCGTCGGTCGCCCGGGCATCGAGGTACCGCTTCCAGCTCATGTTGTAGATGTCGGCCTCACCGCGCACCGCGTCGAGGAACCACACCCGGTTCACCACGTCGGCCAGTAGGTCGACGTCGTGACTGATCACGACGAGACCCCCATCGTGGTTCTGCAGGAAGCTGCGGAGCCACGCGATCGAGTCGGCGTCGAGGTGGTTGGTCGGTTCGTCGAGCAGAAGGGTGGTGTCGGATTTCCCCGAGCCGTCGGACGCCGCGAACAGGATGCGTGCGAGCTCGATCCGTCGGCGCTGACCGCCGGAGAGTGTCCGCAGCGGCTGCTCGAGAACCCGATCGGGCAGACCCAGGCTGTTGCAGATCCGCGCGGCCTCGGATTCGGCGACGTATCCGCCGAGGGCGGCGAAGCGCTCTTCGAGGCGTCCGTACCGCGCCACGGCCTTGTCCCGCAGCTTGTCGTCGGCGGCCTCGGCCATCTGCGCCTGCTGCTTCTCCATGTCGCGCAGGATCTCGTCGAGACCGCGCGCGGAGAGCACCCGGTCCTTGGCCAGGACGTCGAGGTCGCCCTCTTTGGGGTCCTGCGGGAGGTAACCGAGTTCACCGGACCGGCGGATCGATCCCGCGTAGGGTTCGGTCTCGCCGGCCAGGATGCGCAGCGTGGTGGTCTTGCCGGCACCGTTGCGGCCCACGAGGCCGATCCGGTCGCCGGGCTGGATGCGTAAGGCGTCGCCGGGCGCCGCCAACAGGGTCCGAGCGCCCGCTCGTACCTCCAGGTCGGTCGCGGTGATCACGACGGTCGATTCTACCGGTGCCGCGCCACTGCTTTTTCCACGTGCGGACCCCGGCGCCGTGCGGCCGAGTCGACCACCCCCGTCACGGTGGACCGATACGGTGTGGGACGTGACGCACTCCACAACGATTCCGCAGAACTTCCCGCAGTCCTCCGACCTGACCGGCCGGTCCGCGCTCGTCACCGGTGCCAGTCGCGGCATCGGTGAGGCGATCGCGACGGAACTGGCCCGTCGCGGCGCCTCGGTCGTCATCACGAGCCGGAAGGCCGAGCCACTCGAGGAGGCGGCCGGCCGGATCCGGACGGCGGTGCCCGGAGCGACGGTCTCGGCGTGTGCGGGCAACACCGGCGACGCCGACGACCGGGCGGCCGCCGTGGCCGCGGCCGTCGCACAGGGCGGCGGCATCCACATCCTGGTCAACAACACCGGGATCGCGCCGCTGGCCGGCCCACTGATGGGGGCCGACCTCGCCGCGTACCGCAAGACGTTCGACACCAACGTCGTCGCCGCGCTCGGGTTCGTCCAGGAGGCCTACCGGGCGGGCATGAAGGACACCGGCGGGTCGGTCGTCAACATCTCCTCGGTCGCGGGCCTGCGGTCGACGGGCGTGATCGCGGCGTACGGCACGTCGAAGGCGGCGCTGATCCGTCTCACCGCCGAACTCGCCTGGGAACTCGGACCGAACATCCGGGTCAACGCGATCGCCCCCTCGATCGTCCGGACCAAGTTCGCATCCGTGTTCACCGAGGGGGACAACGAGGCCCGCGCGGCGAACTCGTACCCGATGAAGCGAATCGGGGAACCCGAGGACGTCGCCCGGGCGGTCGCCTTCCTCGCGAGCGACGAGTCGGCGTGGATCACCGGCGAGACCCTGGCCGTCGACGGTGGCATGCTCGCCACCGGCGGTTCGTGACGTCCCTGCCCGACGACACGTCACCGTCCGGATCGCCGCCCGCGCCGAAGGACAGGATGTGAGTTCCGGAGTCATCGTCGCGGGGGCCGGGCCGGCCGGCCGCGCCCTCGTCCACCGCCTGGCCCGTGCCGGCGTACCGGTCACCCTGGTCGATCCGTCCCCCGACCGGTTCTGGCGGTCCACGTTCGCATGCTGGTCCGACGAGTTGCCCGAGTGGGTCGACCCGTCCGCCGTCGCCGCCCGGACCGCGCGCATCGGGATCGCGGGCCGCGAACTCGAGGAGGTGGCCCGCGGCTACACCGTCTTCGACACCCCCGGCCTGCAACGGTCACTGACCCTCGACGGGGTTCCGACCCGTTCCGCCCGGGTGGTCGAGATCGACGGCGCGCGTGTGCATCTCGATGACGGTTCGGTCCTGACCGGCGATGCCGTGGTCGACTGTCGCGGTGCGCTCCCCCACGACGCACCTCGACAGACCGCGTACGGGATCGTCGTCGACGCAGAGGTGGCCGCACCCGTGCTGGACGGGCACGAGGCACTGCTCATGGACTGGCGGGGTGGCGCGACAGACCGCCGGGCGCTGCCGTCCTTTCTGTATGTCGTGCCGCTCGGCGGGGGCGAGTACCTCCTCGAGGAGACCTGTCTCGCCGGGCATCCCGCCCTCGGTCTCGACGAACTCGAACGCCGCCTGGCCGCGCGGCTCGGTGGGATGCCGTCGGGGATCCGGCGGGTCGAGCACGTCGACTTCCCGCTGACCGGCTCGTCACCACACCCCTGGCGCGATCCCGTTTTCCGGTTCGGCGCCGCGGGCGGTTTCAAGAACCCGACGACCGGCTACAGCGTCGCGACATCGTTGATGTGCACCGACGCCGTGGTGGCCGCTCTCGCCGCGGGTCGAGAACCCGCCGCGGATCTGTGGCCGCCGTCCACCCGTGCGGTACACAACCTGCGTCTCCGTGGGCTCAGCGCTCTGCTGGGGCTCAGTCCGTCGCAGACGGTCGCCTTCTTCGAGGCGTTCTTCACGATGCCCCTTGCCGCACAACGCAGTTACCTGAGCAGACGGGACGATCTCACCGGCACGATGAGCGCGATGACCAGGGTCATCGCCGCAGTCGACATGCGTACACGCGTCGTGGTGGCGCGCGGTGCCATGTCCACCCCGGCGTGGGCCGGCGACGCCGGCTGATCAGCGCCGCAGCACCCGCCACCGCCGGATCATGTCGTCGACGTCGACGGTGTGCGCGACGACGCTGTGCGGCAGCGCCATCTGGCGGGCGGCGAGATGTGCCTCGCGCACACGGCGATTGAAGTCGACGAGGATGTCGCGGACCGCGTCCTCGTCGGCGATGTGGCGCAGCGACTCCGGGAAATCCTGCGCCTCCCGGCGCAACAGCAGCGGCGCGGGGAGCAACGCCGACGAGTCGAGGTTCTCCTCGCGGATCTTGCGCTTGACCCACCAGTCGGGATCATCGCTGTCGGTCAGATCCAACGGCTTCCCCGCACCCGGCAGGTTGTCGAATTCGCCGCGTTCGGTGGCCTCTCGGATCATCCGCTCCACCCGCGACTCGAAACGCCTCATGCGATCAACTCCCGCACGGAAGGGCTCTACACGAACAAGCGCTGGACCCGGTCGTCGATCATGACCGGGGCCGGCGCAGTGGTGTGTCCGACCGTCGGTCAGACGGTGAAGCCGAGGGCGCGGAGCTGCTCGCGACCGTCGTCGGTGATCTTGTCGGGGCCCCACGGCGGCAGCCAGACCCAGTTGATCTCCATGTCGGTGCACAGACCGCTGGAGACCAGCGCACCGCGCGACTGGTCCTCGATCACGTCGGTCAGCGGACAGGCCGCCGAGGTGAGTGTCATGTCGATCTTCGCGACCGCGTCGTCGGTCACCTCGATGCCGTAGACCAAGCCGAGGTCGACGACGTTGATCCCCAGTTCGGGGTCGACCACGTCGCGCATCGCCTCCTCGACGTCCTCGATGGCCGGCAGCGACGTCGCGGGCGCGGCGGGTGTCCCCGTCACGCCGGTGTCGGTCGGGGTGGTGGTCGGTGTGTCCGTGGTGGCTGTGTCGTCACTCATGCTGTCTCCGATCGTGTCTCGTGGCTGTCCATCGTCTGCGCGAGTGCGTCCTTGAAGGCCATCCAGCCCAGGAGCGCGCATTTGACGCGTGCCGGGTATTTGCTCACCCCGGCGAAGGCGATCCCGTCGCCGATGACGTCCTCGTCACCGGCGTCCTTGCCGCGGGAGGTCATCATCGCGTTGAACGACTCGACGGTGGCCAGTGCTTCCCCGACCGGCCGGCCGACGATGAGGTCGTGCAACACCGACGTCGACGCCTGCGAGATCGAGCATCCCTGCCCGTCGTAGGACACGTCGTCGATGCTCGAACCGTCGTCGGAGACCGCCACGCGCAGGGTGACCTCGTCACCACAGGTCGGGTTGACGTGGTGAACCTCGGCACCGAACGGTTCACGGAGTCCGCGCCCGTGCGGGTGTTTGTAGTGGTCCAGGATCACTTCCTGGTACATCTGTTCCATCCGCATGGCTCAGACCGTCCCGAAGAACTTCTGCGCCGTGACGATCGCGGCACCGAGCGCGTCGACCTCGGCGAACGTGTTGTACGCGGCGAACGACGCACGCGCGGTGGCGGCGACGCCGAAGCGCCGGTGCAGCGGCCACGTGCAGTGGTGACCCACCCGGATGGCCACGCCCTCGTCGTCGAGGATCTGCCCGAGATCGTGGGCGTGGATGCCGTCGACGAGGAAGGCCACGGCGCCGCCGCGGTTCTCCGAGGTCGACGGCCCGATGATCCGCACGCCCTCGATGTCGCCGAGATGCTCCAGCGCCCGCGCGGTCAGCGCATGCTCATGCGCGGCGACGGCGTCCATGCCGAGGTCGGTCAGGTAGCGCACCGCGGCACCGAGTCCGACGACCTGCGAGGTCATCGGCACGCCCGCCTCGAACCGTTGCGGCGGCGGGGCGTAGGTCGACCCCTCCATGGTCACGGTCTCGATCATCGAGCCGCCGGTGATGAACGGCGGCAACGCATTCAGCAGATCGGACTTGCCGTACAGCGCTCCGACGCCACTGGGCCCGAACATCTTGTGCCCGGAGAAGGCGGCGAAGTCGACGTCGAGTGCACGGAAGTCGACCGGCATGTGCGGCACCGACTGGCAGGCGTCGAGCACGACGAGTGCGCCGACCGCGCGTGCGCGCGAGACCAGCTCGGCCACATCGGCGACCGCCCCGGTCACATTCGATTGATGGGTGAACGAGACGACCTTCACCGACTCGTCGAGGGTCAGCGAATCCAGGTCGATCCGGCCCTCGTCGGTGACCCCGAACCAGCGGAGCGTCGCGCCCGTGCGGCCGCAGAGCTCCTGCCACGGAACGAGATTGGCGTGATGCTCCAGCTCGGTGATGACGACGGTGTCGCCGGGCCCGAGCGCCGAACCCCCGAGGACGTCCGCGGACCGCGGGTCGCCGAGGGTGTAGGTCACGAGGTTGAGTGCCTCGGTCGCGTTCTTGGTGAACACGAGCTCGTCGGCGGACGCCCCCACGAACGCCGCGATGACCTCCCGGGCGTCCTCATACGCATCGGTCGCCTCTTCGGCGAGCTGATGCGCGCCGCGATGCACCGCCGCGTTGTGGTGCGTGAGGAAGTACCGTTCGGCGTCGAGCACCTGGACCGGACGCTGCGAGGTCGCCCCGGAATCCAGGTACACCAGCGGCTTTCCGTCGCGCACGGTGCGCGAGAGGATCGGGAAGTCGGCGCGCAGCGAATCGACGTCCAGGGCGGTGGAAACCTCTGTCGAAAGTGTCACCTGGTACACCTCCTGTGCTGGTCGGCTCGGATCGGTCGGGCGGTCTCAGCCGGCCTTGGCAGCCGAGGTGAAACGCTCGTAACCCTTCGCCTCGAGCTCGTCGGCGAGTTCGGGACCGGCGGATTCGACGACGCGGCCGTTGACGAACACGTGCACGAACTCCGGCTTGATGTAGCGGAGGATGCGCGTGTAGTGCGTGATCAGCAGGATCCCGCCGTTGTCGCGCTCCTTATAGCGATTCACGCCCTCGCTGACCACCCGCAGGGCGTCGACGTCGAGTCCCGAGTCGGTCTCGTCGAGGATCGCGATCCGCGGCTTGAGCAGATCGAGCTGGAGGATCTCGTGACGCTTCTTCTCACCGCCGGAGAAACCCTCGTTGACGCTGCGCTCGGAGAACGACGGATCGATGTCGAGCGAGGTCATCGCCTCCTTGGTCTCCTTGACCCAGTGGCGCAGCTTCGGCGCCTCACCGCGCACGGCGGTGGCGGCGGTCCGCAGGAAGTTCGACATCGAGACGCCGGGCACCTCGACGGGGTACTGCATGGCGAGGAACAGCCCGGCGCGGGCGCGCTCGTCGACGCTCATCTCCAGGACGTCCTCACCGTCGAGGGTGATCGACCCCGAGGTCACCTCGTACTTGGGGTGACCGGCGATGGCGTAGGACAGCGTCGACTTGCCGGAACCGTTGGGGCCCATGATCGCGTGCGTCTCCCCCGACTTCACGGTCAGGTCGACACCCTTGAGGATGTGGATGGGCTCGGCGTCGGCGTCGGTCTGCGCGACATCGACGTGCAGGTCACGGATTTCCAGTGTGGTCATAGTCTCAGGATTTCTTTCTCCGGGCTGGGAAGTTCGGATGGCGAGGGTGGTCGGTCGGCGGTCAGGCGCCGGCGAGTTCGAGTTCCTGCTCGACCGCCGCCGAGAGACGCTCGCGCAGCTCGGGCACCCCGATCTTGGCGATCACCTCGCCGAAGAAGCCGCGGATGACGAGGCGTCGGGCCTGGTCCTCAGGGATGCCGCGGGCCTGCAGGTAGAACAGTTGCTCGTCGTCGAAACGACCGGTGGCGCTGGCGTGTCCGGCACCGACGATCTCGCCGGTCTCGATCTCGAGGTTCGGCACCGAGTCGGCACGCGCGTTGTCGGTGAGCACCAGGTTGCGGTTGAGCTCGAAGGTGTCGGTGCCCTCGGCCTCGGCTCGGATCAGCACGTCGCCGACCCACACGGTGTGGGCCTCACGGCTGCGATCGCCGGAGACGTCGCCCTGCAGCGCGCCCTTGTAGACGACGTTCGAGCGGCAGTGCGGCTGGCTGTGGTCGACGAGGAGTCGCTGCTCGAGATGCTGGCCGGCGTCGGCGAAGTACAGACCCCACATCTCGACGTCGCCACCGGGCGCGTCGTAGTGGACGATCGGCGACAGCCGAACCAGGTTGCCGCCGAAGCTGATCGCGAAGTGGCGGACCACGGAGTCACGGCCGGCACGCACGTGATGCGTCGCGACGTGGACGGCGTCGTCCTCCCAGTCGTGGATGTTCACGACGGTCAGTGCGGCACTGTCGCCGACGACGAACTCGACGTTCTCCGCGAACGTGCCGCTGCCCTTCTGATCGAGGACGACGACGGCGCGCGCGAACGCCTCGAGCCGGATCTGGGTGTGGCCGAAGGCGGTCTCGCCCTCGCCGGGACCGGTGACCGTGACGGTGACCGGCTCGGCGAGCTCTACCTCGCGGCCGACGGTCACCACGGTCGCCTGCGTGAACGACGAATACGCCTGCGCGGCAACACGGTCGAACGGCACGCCGCCCTCACCGAGCCGCTTGTCGTCGCGACCGACGGTCTCGACGGTCACACCCTCGACGGCCCCGGCAACCTCTACGCCGGCCTCGCCGGTCCGCTGCGCGGTTCCGTCGTGCAACCCGCGGAGACGACGGAACGGGGTGAACCGCCACGCCTCCTCGCGGGGACTCGGCACCTCGAAGGCGTCGACGTCGAACGAGGTGAACATCTCACCCTTATTGACGACGGGCGCCGCCGAGCCGGGAGTGGTCACGGGCAATGTGGGATCGGCCATCAGCCGACAGCTCCTTCCATCTGGAGCTCGATCAGGCGGTTGAGCTCGAGCGCGTATTCCATCGGGAGTTCCTTGGCGATCGGCTCGACGAAGCCGCGGACCACCATGGCCATCGCCTCGTCCTCGGTGAGACCGCGACTCATCAGGTAGAAGAGCTGATCGTCGCTGACCTTCGAGACGGTCGCCTCGTGGCCCATCGTCACGTCGTCCTCGCGGATGTCGACGTACGGGTAGGTGTCGCTGCGCGAGATGGTGTCCACCAGCAGCGCATCGCATTTCACCGTCGACCGGCTGCCGTGCGCACCGTTGTTGATCTTGATCAGACCGCGGTACGACGCCCGGCCACCACCACGGGCCACCGACTTGGAGACGATGTTGCTCGAGGTGTTCGGCGCGAGGTGGACCATCTTGGAGCCGGTGTCCTGGTGCTGGCCCTCACCCGCGAACGCGACCGAGAGGACCTCGCCCTTGGCGTGCTCGCCGGTCAGCCAGACCGCCGGGTACTTCATGGTGACCTTGGAACCGATGTTGCCGTCGATCCACTCCATGGTCGCGCCGGCCTCGGCCTTCGCGCGCTTGGTCACCAGGTTGTAGACGTTGTTCGACCAGTTCTGGATGGTCGTGTAGCGGCAGCGGCCGCCCTTCTTCACGATGATCTCGACGACCGCTGAATGCAGCGAGTCCGTCTTGTAGATCGGCGCGGTACAGCCCTCGACGTAGTGCACATAGGCACCCTCGTCGACGATGATCAGCGTGCGCTCGAACTGGCCCATGTTCTCGGTGTTGATCCGGAAGTAGGCCTGCAGCGGGATGTCGACGTGGACACCCGGCGGCACGTAGATGAAGGACCCACCCGACCACACCGCGGTGTTGAGCGCGGAGAACTTGTTGTCGCCCGCCGGGATGACGGTCCCGAAGTACTGCTGGAAGATCTCCGGGTGCTCCTTGAGCGCGGTGTCGGTGTCGAGGAAGATCACGCCCTGCTTCTCGAGGTCCTCACGGATCGAGTGGTACACGACCTCGGACTCGTACTGCGCCGCGACACCGGAGACGAGACGCTGCTTCTCCGCCTCGGGGATGCCGAGCTTGTCGTAGGTGTTCTTGATGTCCTCGGGCAGGTCGTCCCACGTGGCGGCCTGCTTCTCGCTGGAGCGCACGAAGTACTTGATGTTGTCGAAGTCGATGCCCTCGAGCCCCGCACCCCAGCCGGGCATGGGCTTCTTGTCGAAGATCTTGAGGGCCTTGAGGCGCTGCTCGAGCATCCACTCGGGCTCGCTCTTCTTCGCCGAGATGTCGGCGACGACCGCCGGGGACAGTCCGCGCTTGGCGCTCGCGCCCGCGACGTCGGAATCGGCCCAGCCGTAGCCGTACTTGCCGAGGGCGGCGATCGTCTCCTCCTGGGTGAGGGGCGCCGCTGGGGTCGGGGTGGCCGGATCGGTGACAGTCATCGCGTGGCCTTTCGGGTTGTCGTGGCGGTCGGTGTCTGGTTCGGGGTGGCGCGAGGCGATACGGGCTGCGTATCGGGGTCCGCGACGGCCCCGGGTCGGTCTTCGGTGGTCCCACCCGGCGGTGGGTGGATCGGCACATGGGTGGTGCAGGCGCAGTCACCGTTGGCGATGGTCGCCAGTCGCTGCACGTGCGTGCCGAGGAGTTCGGTGAAGACCGCGGTCTCCGCCTCACACAGCTCCGGGAACTCGGTGGCGACGTGCGCCACCGGGCAATGGTGCTGGCAGATCTGCATGCCGGTCCCGACCTGACGCGTGTTGGTCGAGTACCCAGCGCTGGTGAGCGCGTCGGCGATCTCGTCGACCGTGTCGGCGACGGTCACCGGACCGGTGCTGGGACGGACGCCGGCCACGATGCGTTCGACGCGCTCGCGGGCGAACTCGGCGACCGCGTCGGTGCCGCCGAGATCACGCAGCTTACGCATCGCCGCACCGGCCAGGTCGTCGTACGCGTGGCGCATCTTGCCGCGTCCGGAAGCGGTGAGCTGGAAGTACTTGGCGGGTCGGCCCCGGCCGCGTTGGCCGAACCCCGGCGAGGCGACCTCGATGTCCCCGGCGCCGGTCAGGGCGTCGAGATGGCGACGGACGCCGGCCGCCGAGATGCCGAGCCGCTCGCCGATGTCGCCGGCGGTGAGCGGGCCGTCTTCGACGAGCAGGGTGACCACGGCCTCCCGAGTCTGACCGTCATGGTGCGCGTCGACACCGCCGGTCACTCCGGCACCCGTACCAGCGGAGGGCACGGCGCCGGCACTGCCAGAGGGCAGCACAACATCGTTCCGCATGGTTTTCACAACACGAGTGTGACGTAATTACTTCCCTGCTGCCAGCAAGGGTGCCCTTATCGCAGGGGGTCGTGAGGCCACCACGTCCGGCGATTACAGTCGTCGTGTGCCCGAAACCACAGCTCCGCGCCGCGTGCCGGACTACTTCGGACTCGTGTGGACCCGCTTGGTCGCCCTGCTCGACTATTTCGGACTGCGCAAACAGCGCCCTGCGGCTGCCGGCGCCGAACCCGGCGACTACGGCAAGACCGTGGCCCGCCTGCACGACGACGAGCGCGAGGTCGGCCCGCTCAACGCCGAGGAGACCCGCCGGCTCCGCCGGATCAAGCTCTTCGGCGCCACCGGCTCGGTACTGATCCTCATCGGCGCCCTCGGGACCGGTGCGGTACCCGTACTGCAGAACCCCGTTGCCGGGATGCGCGTCCTGTCGTTGCCGTCACGCATGTTCGGCACCGCCCTCGCGCTGTCCATCGGTGGCGCGATCACCCTGGTCGTCGCGTGGTTGTTGCTCGGCCGGTTCGCAGTCGGCCGGTTCAGCGTCGAGGTCCGCCACGGCCGGAGCCCGGAGCGCCGCATGAGCCGCCGGCAGGCCGACCGGACCCTCATGCTGTGGATCGCCCCGATCATCGTGGCGCCGCCGCTGCTGAGCAAGGACATCTACTCGTATCTCGCGCAGAGCGCCATCGCCTTCCGGGGCATGGACCCGTACTCGGTCAGTCCGGTCCGCGGACTCGGCGTGGACCACATCCTGACCAGGTCGGTGCCCAACCTCTGGCGTGACACCCCCGCGCCCTACGGCCCGTTCTTCCTGTGGATCGGCGAGGGCATCACCAAGGTCACCGGCGACAACATCACCGCCGCGATCTTCCTGCACCGCGTCGTCGCACTGATCGGCGTCGCGCTCATCGTCTGGGCACTCCCCCGCCTGGCCCGCCGCTGCGGGGTCTCGTCGGTGGCCGCACTCTGGCTCGGCGCGATGAATCCGCTGGTCATCCTGCATCTCGTCGGGGGCATCCACAACGAGGCCCTCATGCTCGGCCTGATGCTCGTCGGTCTCGAGTTGAGTTTCCGCGCCATCTACGGCGCCGAACGGCTCCGCCGACCCGGGACCCTCGTCCCCACCCGATCGGGCTGGTTGCTCATCGGCGGCGGTGCGGTGCTCGCGGCGTCGGCGATGATCAAGGTCACCTCGATGCTCGCCCTGGGCTTCGTCGGCATCGCCTTGGCCATGCGGTGGGGCGCCACCCTGCCCGTGCTCCGCCACACGCCGATTCGGGAATGGTGGGGTCGCTCCCGGTGGTCGGTGTACATGCTGAGCGCGTCGGCGGCCTTCTACGTGGTGGTCCTGGGCATCGTGATGATGGGGATCTCCCTCGGCACCGGGCTCGGCTTCGGCTGGACGGGCACGTTGTCGACGGGCGAGATCGTCCGCTCGTGGATGTCGATGCCGACCCTGTTGTCGGTGACCACCGGCCGGATCGGCGTCACCCTCGGCCTCGGCGAGCACACGCAGGCGATCCTCGAGGTGGCCCGGCCCATCGGCCAGCTCGTCGCCGCCCTGTTCATCGTCCGGTGGATGCTCGCCACGCTCGGCGGCCGGCTCCACCCACTCGGTGCACTCGGTGTGTCGATGGCCACAGTCGTGCTGTTCTTCCCGTTCGTGCAGGCCTGGTACCTCCTGTGGGCCGTGATCCCGCTGGCCGCGTGGGCCACCGGCGCCTGGTTCCGGATCTCCACGATCGCGGCGTCGGCGATCATCGCCATCGTGGTGATGCCCACGAGTTCCAACACGAGCGGAGTGGTTCTGGCACAAGGACTTCTGGCCGGCGTGATCATGGTCGCGGTTCTCACCGCCCTGTTCTTCGAGGACCGCGCGCCCCGTCGTCGACGCCGCCGCGGGCCCGTGTCGGACGACGACGAGGCCACGGCCGGGTCGGCGTCGGCACGACGATGAGCGCATGCGCCGTGTGCCCGGTCACCGCTTTTCGTCCCTGGGCTCCGAGCGCCTAGTCTGACCAGTGTGCGCAGCACGACCTCTCGGCAGATCAACGACGACGATCGGGTGAACGATCGTCGGCTCCGCGATCCCGGGTCAGCCGCCTCCGCCGGCACCCCGGCCGCCACTGCGGCGGCCGTCGAGGTTCGTGGTCTGGTCAAGCGCTTCGGGGATCGCACCGCGGTCGATCGGCTCGATCTCACCCTCGAACGCGGCGAGATCCTCGCCCTGCTCGGTCCCAACGGCGCGGGCAAGACCACGACTGTCGAGATCTGCGAGGGCTTCACCGCACCCGACGCCGGCAGCGTCCGCGTCCTGGGTCTCGATCCCATCGCCGACAACGACGCGCTCCGGCGCCGCATCGGCGTGATGCTGCAAGGCGGTGGCGCCTACCCGGGAGCCCGGGCCGAGGAGATGCTGCGCCTGGTGGCCGCGTATTCGGCCGATCCCATCGATCCCGAGTTCCTGCTCGACGCACTCGGCCTGACCGACGTGCGTCGAACGTCCTACCGACGTCTGTCCGGTGGCCAGCAGCAGCGCCTCGCCCTCGCCTGCGCGGTCGTCAGCCGCCCCGAACTGGTCTTCCTCGACGAACCGACCGCCGGACTCGATGCCCACGCCCGCCTCGTCGTGTGGGAACTCATCGACCGGCTCCGGGCCGACGGAGCATCCGTCCTGCTCACGACGCATCTGATGGACGAGGCCGAGGAACTCGCCGACCACGTCGCGATCATCGATCACGGCCACGTCGTCGCCGACGGGACACCCGCCGACCTCACCAGCACCGGCGCCGAGAACGAACTGCGCTTCACCGCACCACGTGGACTCGACCTGTCGATGCTGGTGCTGGCCCTGCCCGAGGACTACCACTGCACGGAGGCCACCCCCGGCTCGTATCTGGTCATCGGTCCGATGACGCCGCAGGTGCTGGCCACGGTGACCGCCTGGTGCGCCAAGATCAACGTCCTCGCGACCGATCTGCGCGTGGAGACCCGCAGCCTCGAAGACGTCTTCCTCGATCTCACCGGACGGACCCTTCGACCGTGACCTCATCCGCACCCACCGGGCTCCCCCGCCCCGCCGACCGTGCTGCCGGAACATTCCCCGACGGTCTGTTCCGCCCCGCTCCCCGGGCGGCGTCGCTGCCGGCGATGATCGCCGCGCAGAGCGGCCTGGAGCTCAAGCTCCTGCTCCGCAACGGCGAGCAGTTGCTCCTCACGATGTTCATCCCGATCACGCTGCTCGTCGGTCTGTGCCTGCTGCCGATCGACACCGGGTTCGGCGACGGCCCCGCCGAGCGGGCGGCGCTGTTCGTCCCGGCGATCCTGACCGTCGCGGTGATGTCGACGGCGTTCACCGGACAGGCGATCGCCGTCGGGTTCGACCGTCGCTACGGCGCGCTGAAACGCCTCGGCGCGACGCCGATACCGCGCTGGGGCATCATCGCCGGCAAGTCGATCGCGGTCCTCGTGGTGGTCGCGCTGCAGTCGGTGATCCTCGGTGGGATCGGCGCCGCGTTCGGCTGGCGACCGAGCCCCGTCGGTCTGCTCATCGGTGCGGTGGTCCTCGCGGTCGGCACCGCGTGCTTCGCGGCTCTCGGGCTGCTGCTCGGCGGCACCTTGAAGGCCGAGGTCGTGCTGGCACTGGCGAACCTGCTGTGGTTCGCGTTCATCGGCCTCGGCAGTCTCGTCGTCGTCGACTCCAACATCCCCGACGCCGTGCACTGGATCGCGCGGTGCATCCCGTCGGGGGCACTGAGCGAGGCGCTCGAGATGGCCTCGGAGGGTTCGTTCGACGCCTTCGGGGTGGGTGTCTTGCTGGTGTGGGCCGCGGTGGCCGGCACCTTGGCGGTGAGGTGGTTCCGATTCCGATGACATCCGATACTTCGAACGCCCCGGCCACGGCCCGGTCGGGCGATCATGCCGCGGCCGCCGGCGACGCGCGCCGGCCGCTGACCGGTCCGTGGCGGTTCGTCCCCGGCTTCGGCCGGCCGACGGCACGATTCGTGCATCGCTGGGCCATCGCCCTGCTCGTCTCGAACGTGGGCATCGTGGTCACCGGCGGCGCCGTGCGCGTGACCGCCTCGGGCCTCGGTTGCCCGACCTGGCCGCGGTGCACCGACGAGTCGTTCGTGCCGCACGGCGAACTGGGCATGCACGGCGCGATCGAGTTCGGCAACCGTCTGCTCACCTTCGTGCTGATCGTCATCGCGATCGCGACCTGGGTCGCCGTCCTGCGGTCGGCCGGAGCGGCGCGCCGGGACAAGTGGCTGGTCACCCTCATCGCGCTCGGTATCCCGTTCCAGGGGGTGATCGGCGGGATCACGGTCCTGACCCAGCTCAACCCGTGGGTCGTCGCGCTGCATTTCCTGCTGTCCATGGCGTTGGTCTCCGCATCCACCGTGCTCGTCTACCGGATGCGTCCGTATCCGACGCCCACCGCGCCCGATGCCGACGCCCCCTCGACCGCCACGCGCCGGCTCGGCATCTACCTCGCCTGGCTTGTCTATCTCGTCACCTGGGGCACGATCTACCTCGGCACGGTCGTGACCGGTTCCGGCCCGCATGCCGGCGATGTGGACGCCCCGCGGAACGGTCTCGACCCCGGCAACGCGACACAGCTGCACGCCGACGCCGTCTTCACCCTCGTCGGGCTCGCGATCGCGGCCCTCGTCTACGCGCGGGTGTTCGCTCGGCCGCAACAGCGCTCGGCAGTGGTGTTCATGCTGCTCCTGCTGCTTCAGGGGCTGATCGGGTTCGTGCAGTTCGCCACGGATCTGCCCATCGCCCTGGTCATCGCGCACATGTTCGGCAGTGCGGTCCTGCTCATCGGCGCCACCTGGCAGCTCCTGATCGCGCGGAACCCGGTCGCCAAGGAATCGGCCACGAAAAAGGCAGACCCGCTGCGCGAGCCTGCCTGATCGAGCTCCGGCCTCAGAGGATGGCGCGGTTGCGCGCACGCGGGAAGCGCTTCTGCCGCGCGACCCAACCCGCCATCTTGCGGTAGTGCGACGTCGACACCGTGGTCTCCGAGGTGAGGTCACGGTCCCACTCGGCGATCTCGAGACCGTCGACGGCGTCGACCACGGCCTGCGCGGTCGCGAGATCGGGCACGACCCGGTCCCCGAGGATGCCGTTGGCGTCGCCGACGAGCGTGATCCGCACACCGGCGTCCCCGATCGCCTGGAGGACGACCTTCGCGCTGCAACCTTCGCGCTCGACGAACTTGCGTACCGAGGCGACGACCTCGGTGGGTGCCTCGACCTTCTGCTGTGTGCCCGACTTCTCGTCGTCGGTGGTGTTCGTCATGGGGGTCAGCATACCGGGGCGATCCCGGCGTGTAGAACGGTGTCGTGCGAGCTATCCAGGTGACCCGCCACGGCAGACCCGACGTCCTGACCTTCGGCAGTGTCGACGATCCCATCCCGGCCGCCGACGAGGTGATCGTCCGAACCGCAGCGGTGGGCGTGAACTTCATCGACACCTATCTGCGCCGGGGCCTGTACCCCTCCACACCGCCCTACATCCCCGGTACCGAGGGCGCGGGCGTCGTCGTCGCGACCGGCTCGGATGTGACGTCGCTGCAGGAAGGTCAGCGGGTGGCGTGGTGTGCGGCCCCCGGTTCGTATGCGGAGCTTGTCGCGGTCCCGGCCTCGAAAGCGGTCCCGGTACCCGACGCGGTCGACGACGCGGTGGCCGGGTCGTCGCTTCTCCGCGGTCTCACCGCGCACTACCTCCTCGACGGGAGTGCTCATCCCCAAGCCGGCAACACGATCCTGGTGCACGCCGGTGGCGGTGGTGTCGGCCTGATCCTCACCCAGCTCGCCAAGCGCCGCGGACTGACGGTCATCACGACGGTCTCGTCCGATGAGAAGGAGGAACTCTCGCGCGCCGCCGGGGCGGATCACGTCCTGCGCTACGGGGAGGACCTGAGTTCCCGCGTCCGTGACCTCACCGACGGACGCGGCGTGCCGGTGGTCTACGACGGCGTCGGCGCGGACACCTTCGAGCAGTCACTGGCGTCGACCGCGGTCCGGGGGATCATCGTGCTCTTCGGGGCGGCGAGCGGGCCGGTTCCGCCGTTCGACCTCCAACGTCTGAACGCGGCGGGGTCGCTGTCGGTGACGCGGCCGACACTGGCGCACTTCACCGACACCGCCGAGGAACTGAACCGCCGGGCCGGCGAGTACTTCGAGGCGATCGTCGACGGCAGTGTCGAGGTGCGCGTCGGCCAGCGTTACCGATTGGCCGATGCGGCTGCCGCACACGCCGACCTGGAGGCACGTGTCACCACGGGTTCGACGGTGCTGTTGCCGGCCGGGACGTGAGCCGCGCTCAGAAGTAGGACGAGATGGTCTGCAGGCCGACGACCGCGTCGATCGCGAGGCCGCAGAACACGATGGCGAGATACTCGTTGGACTGCAGGAACACCTTCAGCGGTGCCACCTCGGCACCGCGCTTGGTGTCGCGGTACAGCTTGGTCACACGCTCCAGGAACCAGCCGCCGGCGGTCAGCGCGATCACGGTGTAGATCCAGCTCGTCGCCGGGATCAGCAGCAGTGAGGTCACCACGGTGAGGACCGTGTAGATCAGCATCTGGCGGGTGACGCGTTCTTCGGTCGCGATCACCGGGAGCATCGGCACACCGGCCGCCTTGTAGTCCTCCTTGTAGCGCATCGCCAGCGCCCAGGTGTGCGGCGGCGTCCAGAAGAAGATGACCGCGAAGAGGACGATCGGCTGCCAGCTCAGCGAACCGGTGACCGCGGCCCACCCCACCAGGGTCGGCATACAACCCGCGGCGCCGCCCCAGACCACGTTCTGCCAGGTCCGACGCTTGAGGATCAGCGTGTAGACGCCGACGTAGAAGAGGATCGTCGCAGAGACGAGCAGCGCCGAGAGGAGGTTGGCGGCGAAGTACAGGACCGCGAAGGACGCCGCCCACAACGCGAGACCGAAGATGAGCGCGCTCCGCGGCGCGACCGCGCGGCGGGCCAGCGGACGCCGGGCCGTGCGCTTCATCTTCTTGTCGATGTCGGCGTCGGCCACCATGTTGAGGGTGTTGGCGCTGCCGGCGCCGAGCCAGCCACCGATGAGGGTGAAGGCGATGACCGCGATGTCGACGTGGCCGCGGTCGGCCTGCAGCATCACCGGGATCGTGGCGACGAGAAGCAACTCGATGACACGCGGCTTGGTCAGCGCGATGTAGGCGAGCACCGTCGCACGCACACGCCCGGCCCACGATTGATCGGCCGGTGCGACCGTTTCGGTCGATACCTGCGGATTCGATGCGGTGTCGGTCGAGTGAGATGCGGCGGAACTGTTCCCGCTCACACGCTCCCCTATCCTCACGAACACTCCTCGTCCGCCCGCACAGACGCCCGCGGGCTACTACGGAGCATGGTAGACGTTTGCCTCTGCGAACCGTGAATCGAGGCATGGCACCGCCATGCGCGAGCTCTCGACCGGCGATGACGCCAGAACTCGCCGGTAACCCTCGGTCGGCGCGCAACGCATGGCCGGCGCCGATTACTCTGGACGCGTACGCGCCGACGATCGTCGGTGGCCGACACCGGTCAGCGCCGATACCGATCAACGCCTACACCGATCCCGCTGGTACCGGTCGCCCTGGTACCCATCGCCCCTTCTACGACCTCCGACCGAGTACGAATCGCACCGAGCAGGCACAGGAGACCTTCAGCATCGTGGCCGACACAGACGAGATCCGCGCTTTGACCACCCCCCGCCACCCGGACGACTGGACCGACCTCGACACCCGCGCCGTCGACACGGCCCGGATCCTGGCGGCCGACGCAGTGCAGAAGTGCGGAAGCGGACACCCCGGTACCGCGATGAGCCTTGCTCCGCTCGCCTACACCTTGTTCCAGCGAGTCATGCGTCACGACCCGACCGACACCGACTGGGCCGGGCGCGACCGCTTCGTCCTCTCGTGCGGACACTCGAGCCTGACGCTCTACATCCAGCTCTACCTCGGCGGGTTCGGTCTCGAGCTGTCCGACATCGAGGCGCTGCGGACCTGGGACTCTCTCACGCCGGGCCACCCCGAGTTCCGCCACACCCGCGGCGTCGAGATCACCACCGGCCCGCTGGGTCAGGGCCTCGCCTCGTCGGTCGGCATGGCGATGGCCGCCCGACGCGAACGCGGCCTGTTCGACCCCGATGCGGCGCCCGGACAGAGCCCATTCGACCACTACATCTACGTCGTCGCCTCCGACGGCGACATCGAAGAGGGCGTGACGTCGGAGGCCAGCTCGCTGGCAGGCACCCAGCAGCTCGGCAACCTGATCGTGTTCTACGACCAGAACCAGATCTCGATCGAGGACGACACCGACATCGCGTTGTCGGAGGATGTCGCGAAGCGCTACGAGGCCTACGGCTGGCACGTGCAGACCGTGGAGGGCGGCGAGGACATCGTCGCCATCGAGGCGGCGATCGAGGCGGCCCAGCAGGTCATCGACCGGCCGTCGATCATCTGCCTGCGCACCATCATCGGCTACCCCGCCCCCAACATGATGAACACCGGCATGGCCCACGGCGCGGCGCTCGGCGAAGACGAGGTCGCGGCGACGAAGAAGGTCCTCGGTTTCGACCCGGAGAAGAACTTCGAGGTCACCGACGAGGTGATCGGCCACACCCGCAAGCTCATCGACCGCGGTGCCGAGGAACGCACGGCGTGGACGTCGTCGTTCGATGCCTGGGCGGAGAAGAACCCCGACGCCAAGAAGCTGTTCGATCGGCTCACCGCCCACGAACTGCCCGAGGGCTGGACCGACGTGCTGCCCAGCTGGAACGTCGGCGACAAGGATGTCGCGACCCGCAGCGCATCGGGCAAGGTGCTCGGCGCGCTCGCGCCCGTGCTGCCCGAGCTGTGGGGCGGCTCGGCCGACCTGGCCGGCTCCAACAACACCACCATGGACGGCGAGCCGTCGTTCGGACCGACCTCGATCAGCACCAAGAAGTGGTCGGCCAACCCCTACGGCCGCACCCTGCACTTCGGTGTCCGTGAGCACGCCATGGGATCGATCCTGTCGGGCATCGCGCTGCACGGGCCGACCCGCGCCTACGGCGGTACCTTCCTGCAGTTCGCCGACTACATGCGTCCCGCGGTCCGCCTCGCGGCGCTGATGGAGATCGATCCGATCTACGTCTGGACCCACGACTCGATCGGTCTGGGTGAGGACGGCCCGACCCATCAGCCGATCGAGCACCTGGCCGCGCTGCGCGCGATCCCGAACCTCGACGTCGTCCGGCCGGCCGACGCCAACGAGACCGCATACGCCTGGCAGCACCTGCTCACCCGCCGCAACCACCCGGTCGGCCTGGCACTCACCCGCCAGAACATCCCGATCCTGGAAGGCACCTCGGCGCAGGGCGTCGCCAACGGCGGATACGTCCTGAGCGACTCCGAGGGTGATCCCCACGTCGTGCTCATCGGCACCGGCTCCGAGGTGTACCTCGCCGTCGACGCACAGAAGGCGCTAGCGGAGAAGGGAATCAAGGCGCGAGTCGTCTCGATGCCCTGTGTCGAGTGGTTCGACGAGCAACCGCAGGGGTACCGCGACCACGTGCTGCCGCCGTCGGTTCCGCGCGTCGCGGTCGAAGCCGGTATCGCCATGCCGTGGCACCGCATCGTCGGCGCCGGTGGCGAGATCGTGTCGATCGAACACTTCGGGGCCTCCGCCGACTACAAGGTGCTGTTCACCAAGTTCGGCATCACCGCCGAGGCCGTGACCGCGGCCGCCGAGCGCGTCGTCGCGGGCTGAGCGCCAACAACCCACAAGGAGAGAATCGTGACCCAGAACGAGAAGCTCGCCGAACTGTCCGCCGCCGGAGTGTCGGTGTGGCTGGACGACCTGTCCCGGGACCTGATCAGCTCAGGTGACCTCGCCGAACTCATCAGCACCAAGTCGGTCGTCGGGGTGACCACCAACCCGTCGATCTTCCAGGCCGCGCTGTCGTCGGGCCATGCCTACGACGACCAGGTCAACGAGCTGGCCGCACGGGGCGCCGACGTCGACGCCACCATTCGGACGGTCACCACCGACGACGTGCGCAACGCCTGTGACGTGCTCGCCTCGACCTTCGAGTCGACCGACGGCGTCGACGGACGCGTGTCGATCGAGGTCGATCCGCGCCTCGCCCATGACACCGACGCCACGGTGGCACAGGCCGTGGAGCTGTGGAAGATCGTCGACCGGCCGAACCTGCTCATCAAGATCCCGGCCACCGAGGCCGGGCTCCCCGCGATCAGCAAGGTCATCGCCGAGGGCATCAGCGTGAACGTGACGCTGATCTTCTCGGTCGAGCGCTACGAGAAGGTCATCGCCGCCTACCTCGACGGCCTCGACGCCGCCGCCCAGGCCGGCCACGACCTCTCCCGCATCCACTCCGTCGCCTCGTTCTTCGTGTCGCGGGTGGACACCGAGATCGACAAGCGACTCGACGCCATCGGCACCCCGGAGGCCACCGAGCTCAAGGGCAAGGCCGCACTGGCCAATGCACGTCTCGCCTACTCGGCCTACCAGCAGGTCTTCGAGGTCGAGTCGCGGTTCCCCGAGCTGCTCGCCAAGGGCGCCCGCCCGCAGCGCGCACTCTGGGCGTCGACGGGCGTCAAGAATCCCGACTACCCGGACACCCTGTATGTGAGCGAGCTGGTCGCGCCCAACACGGTCAACACGATGCCGGGCAAGACGATGGACGCCTTCGCCGACCACGGCTGGGTGAACACCGAGTCCATCATCGGTCTCGCCGCCGAGTCGCAGGAGATCTTCGACAAGCTCGTCGCGGTGGGCGTCGACCTGACCGACGTCTTCCTGGTCCTGGAGAACGAGGGCGTCAGCAAGTTCGAGGACGCGTGGAACGACCTGCTCAGCGCGACCGCCGAGCAACTGTCCGCGGCGAACAAGGGCTGACCCCAGGTGGCGGGAGGCGAGGAGTCAACCGGGACCGGTTCGTGGACCAATCCGCTCCGTGACCCGCAGGACAAACGGCTGCCGCGCATCGCGGGACCGTGCAGCCTGGTCATCTTCGGGGTCACCGGCGACCTCGCCCGCAAGAAGTTGATGCCGGCGGTCTACGACCTCGCCAACCGCGGCCTCCTGCCACCGTCGTTCGCCCTCGTGGGCTTCGCCCGGCGCGACTGGACCGACGAGGACTTCGGCGCCATCGTCCACGACGCCGTCCGTGAACACGCACGGACCGGATTCCGCGAAGAGGTGTGGGAACGCCTCGCCGAGGGATTCCGGTTCGTGCAGGGCGCATTCGACGACGACGCCGCCTTCGACAGGCTGCGCGACACGCTCAAGTCGCTCGATGTCGAACGCGGGACCGACGGCAATCACGCGTTCTACCTGTCGATACCGCCGGGGGCTTTCCCGACGGTCTGCGAGCAGCTCGAGCGCAGCGGTCTCGCCACGCCGACGGGCGACAGCTGGCGACGGGTGGTGATCGAGAAGCCGTTCGGTCACGATCTCGAGTCCGCACGCGAACTCAACGCGATCGTCAACAACGTCTTCCCCGAGTCGTCGGTGTTCCGCATCGACCACTATCTGGGCAAGGAGACCGTCCAGAACATCCTGGCCCTGCGGTTCGCCAATCAGTTGTTCGATCCGCTGTGGAGTTCGCATTACGTCGACCACGTCCAGATCACCATGGCCGAGGACATCGGTCTCGGCGGCCGGGCGGGCTACTACGACGGGATCGGCGCGGCACGCGACGTCATCCAGAACCACCTGCTGCAGCTCATGGCCCTGGTCGCGATGGAGGAGCCGATCTCCTTCGAGCCCAAGCAATTACAGGCCGAGAAGATCAAGGTCCTCGCCGCGACGCGCAACGTCCTGCCGATCGACGAGAACACCGCCCGCGGTCAGTACGGACCCGGATGGCAGGGCAGCGAGAAGGTGCCGGGCCTCAAAGAAGAGGAGGGCTTCGCGAAGGACTCGAAGACCGAGACCTTCGCCGCCATCGCCCTCGAGGTCGACTCCCGTCGCTGGGCAGGGGTCCCGTTCTATCTGCGCACCGGAAAGCGCCTGGGCCGTCGCGTCACCGAGATCGCACTCGTCTTCAAGCGCGCTCCGCACCTGCCGTTCGACCAGACCATGACCGAGGAACTGAGCCAGAACGCGCTCGTGATCCGGGTCCAGCCGGACGAGGGCATCACCCTCCGATTCGGGTCGAAGGTCCCCGGGTCGAGCATGGAGGTCCGGGACGTCAACATGGACTTCAGCTACGGCACCGCCTTCACCGAGGCCTCGCCGGAGGCGTACGAGCGTCTCATCCTCGACGTCCTGCTGGGTGAACCCTCGCTGTTCCCCGTCAACGAGGAAGTCGAATTGTCCTGGCGCATCCTCGATCCGGTGCTCGACCACTGGGCCGAGTCGGGGTCGCCCGACACCTACGAGTCCGGGACGTGGGGGCCGCGCTCGGCCGAGGAGATGATGGCCCGCACCGGTCGCGCGTGGCGCCGGCCGTGACGAGACGTCCGCACGCCCGCACCGACCGATCCGTTCAGGAGGCCTCCCGATGATCGTCGAACTGCCCGACACGTCGACCGGAAAGGTCGCCAAGAAGATCATCGAGGTGCGCGCCGCGGGCGGCGCGCTGAGTCTGGGTCGCGTGCTCACCCTGGTCGTGTGCGTCGAACTGGGTGAGCCGATGGAAGGGGCCATCGAGGCGGCGGTCGGCGCGAGCCGCGAGCACCCCAGCCGCGTCATCGTCGTGTATCGCGGTGTGCGCGAGAGCGACTCACGGCTCGATGCGCAGATCCGCGTGGGCGGCGATGCCGGCGCCTCCGAGGTGGTCGTGCTGTCGCTGCAGGGCGAACTCGCCGATCATCCGGACAGCGTGGTGACCCCCTTCCTCCTCCCCGACACCCCGGTCGTCACGTGGTGGCCGGGCAAGGGACCACGACGCCCCGCCGACGATCCGCTCGGCAAACTCGGGCACCGGCGCATCGTCGACGCGAGCAAGGCGGGCGACTCGCTCGCGGTGCTGGCGCAGCGCCTCGAGACCTACTCCCCCGGCGACACCGACCTCGCCTGGACCCACATCACCCACTGGCGGGCGATCCTCGCGTCCGCGGTCGACCGACCGCCGCACACCCCGATCACCGAGGTCGTGGTCACCGGATCGCAGAACTCGCCCTCGGTGGACCTGATCGCCGGTTGGCTGCGGTCCACCCTGAACGTCCCGACGCGACGCCGCCGCGGCAGTTTCGAGATCCGACTCAACCGCGACGAGGGACCGACCATCCTCGCCGTCGACGAGGAGAACAACGCCGTGCTGACGATGCCCGGCAAACCCGATGGACGCGTCGCCATGGGCCGGCGTGAACTTCCCGCGTGTATCGCGGAGGAGCTACGACGACTCGACACCGACGAGGTGTACATCGAAGCACTCAAGGGTGTGCCCGAGGTCGAGTTCACAGATGACACCGAAGGAGTTGCCGCCCGATGACCACCGAGACCCTCGTCTTCGGCTCCAAGCAGGAACTCGTCGAGACCGCCGCGACCCGGTTCGTGGACCTCGTGACCCGGGCCCAAGCCGAACGCGGCGTCGCGAGTGTGGTGCTGACCGGCGGCAGCAACGGGATCGGCCTCCTGTCGGCGCTCGCCGCCGACAGCGGCACCATCGACTGGTCCAAGGTCGACATCTACTGGGGCGACGACCGTTTCGTCCCCGCCGACGATCCGGAACGCAATTCGGGTCAGGCGCGCGAGGCGCTGCTCGACACCGTGCCCGTCGACCCGTCGCGGGTGTTCCCGATGGCACCGTCGGACGGACCGCTCGGCGACGACATCGAGGCCGCCGCCGCGGATTACGCCGCGATTCTCGCCGGCCGGTCGAGCGACGGCGTGGCGCCGGAGTTCGATCTCCATCTGCTCGGCATGGGCGGTGAGGGACACATCAACTCGTTGTTCCCGCACACTGCGGCCACCGCGGAGACCACGAAGTCGGTGGTCGCCGTCGAGGATTCGCCGAAGCCGCCGCCGCGCCGGATCACCCTGACCCTGCCCGTCGTCAACCGTTCCCGGCAGGTGTGGTTCCTGGTCGCCGGCGCCGACAAGGCCGAGGCCGTCAGTGCCGCACACGGTGGCGCGGACCCGGCCGACTGGCCCGCCGCCGGGGCGCGCGGCACCGAAGAGACCATCTGGTTCCTCGACGACGCGGCCGCCGCCGACATCCGGTGACCGTCCGCTAGCCCGAGTTCCGCAGCGCGGTGGCGAGGCCGTTCATCGTGAGCTGGATCCCGCGCCGCACGATCGGGGTGTCCTCCCCCGCACGGAAGCGCCGCAGCAACTCGACCTGCAGCAGGTTGAGCGGCTCGAGATACGGGAAGCGGTTGTAGACCGACCGCTTCAGCGCGGCGTTGTCGTGGAGCAGGTCGTCGGTGCCGGTGATCTTCGCGCACATCGCGATCGTCCGCTCGTGTTCGTCGACGATCATGCCGAACACCCGCTCGCGCAGCTCCTCATCGGGCACCAGCTGTGCGTACCGGTGGGCCAGGCCCATGTCCGACTTCGCCAGTACCTGAGCCATGTTCGACATCACGGTGCGGAAGAACGGCCACTTGGCGTAGTACCGCCGCAACGTCTCCAACCGCTCCGGATCGTCCCCGACCCATTCCTCGAACGCCGAGCCCGTGCCGTACCAGCCGGGCAGCATCACGCGCGACTGCGTCCACGAGAGCACCCACGGGATCGCCCGCAGATCGGAGATCTTCTCGGTCTGCTTGCGCGACGCCGGCCGGCTGCCGATGTTGAGGGCACCGATCTCCGACAGGGGCGTCGAGGTGGTGAAGTACTCGACGAATCCCGGGGTCTCGTGGACCAGCCGGCTGTACGCGGCTCGCGCCTTCGCCGCGATGTCGTCCATGATTTCGTAGGCCGAATCGGATTCGTCGCCGAGACCTTCGGTGTCCAGGAGCGAGGACTCGATGGTCGCGGCGAGCAGCGTCTCCAGGTTGCGCCGCGCCGTGACCGGTTCGGCGTACTTCGCGGCGATGATCTCGCCCTGCTCGGTGATGCGCAGCGAGCCCTGAACCGCACCGGGCGGCTGGGCCAGGATGGCGTCGTAACTGGGACCGCCGCCGCGCCCGACGGTCCCGCCGCGCCCATGGAACAGACGCAACCTGGTGCCCGACCGCGACGCCACGTCGACCAGATCGAGCTCGGCGCGGTAGAGCGCCCAGTTCGCGGCCATGTAGCCGCCGTCCTTGTTCGAGTCCGAGTAGCCGAGCATGATCTCCTGAATCCCGTTCTGGGACTCGACCATCGCCCGATAGAACGGGACGTCGAGAACGGCGAGGAGGGTCGCTGCGCCCTGCTGGAGATCCTCGATCGTCTCGAACAGCGGAACCACGCGGACGCTACACCGCGGAGAACCGTCATTCGCGTCGTAGAGGCCTGCCTCCTTGAGCAGGATCAGCGCCTCGAGCATGTCACTGACCGACGTGCACATGCTGATCACATAGTTGGGCACGGCCGCGGGACCGAAGGTCGCGACCGCCCTGGCGGCGGCCCGGACGATTCCGAGTTCCTTGGTGGCCAGCTCGCTCAGCTCGGCGTCGGGACTGGTCAACGGTCGACGCGCACGCAGTTCCGCGGAGAGGATCTCGACGCGCTCGGACTCGTCGAGCGACGCATAGTCCGGATGCACACCCGCCCACGCGAGCAGCTCGGCGACCACTTCCTCGTGCATGTCGGAGTTCTGCCGCATGTCCAGTCCGGACAGGTGGAACCCGAAGGTGCGCACGGCTTCTCGCAGGGCGAGCAATCGGTCGTCGGCGATCGTGTCGTCGTTGTTCGCGCGCAGCGCGCCGTCGATCACATCGAGGTCGGCGAGGAGTTCGGCGGCGTCGCCGTACGGCTGTTTCCCGTCGATGAGGAAGAGGTCGCTCGAGGTGAGGAAGTCGTCGTCGAACATCTCCCGGGCGGTCGCCACCAGACGGGACCGGATGGAGCGCAAGGCGAGCCGGAAGGGTTCGTCGGCCCCCGGGTCGTCGGCGTCGGCCCCGGCGAGGTCGAACAGGGTGTCGCTGGCGTCGATGAGCCGGGCCGACATGCTGAGTTCCTGTGCGAGACTCTCGAGTTCGGCCAGGTGATGTCCGACTGCGGTCTGCGCGGCGAGCGTGGTGGCCAGGGTCACCACCTCGGAGTTCACGAACGGATTGCCGTCGCGGTCGCCGCCGATCCACGACCCCATCCGGATCATCGGTTCGTCGGCGAGTCCGGCGTCGGGGTACGTCGAGCGCAGCGCGGCGCGCACCGAGGTGTTGATGGCGGGCACGACCTCGAAGAACGAGGCGTCGTAATAGCGGAGCCCGGAACGGATCTCGTCCTGGATGGTGAGACGTTCGAGCCGGATGAGGGCGGTCTGCCAGAGCGTCAGGATCTGCCGCCGGATCGACTCGGTGACCGCCGCGTCCTCGTCCGGCATCAGCTCGGTCCGGCCGCGGAACCGCATCAGCTCGGTGATGCGGTTCTGGGCCTCGAAGACGGTGCGGCGACGGGTCTCGGTGGGGTGAGCGGTGATGACCGGCACCACGGCGGCATCGGCCAGCGCCCGGCCGACCTCGTCGTCGCCGAGTCCCGCCTCGGCGAGCTTGCGGTAGGTGGCGGCGAGGCTGCTGTCCTGGGGCGGGTCACCGGCCCGGACGTGGATGGCGCGGCGCCGCTCACGGTGGATGTCCTCGGCCAGGTTCGCCAGCAGCGCGAAGTGGCTGAACGCGCGGATGACCGGGACCGCGGTGGAGATGTCCAGATCGACGAACATGTCGGCGAGTTCGGTGCGGTCGATCTCGTTGCGGCGCACCCGGAATGCGGCCACGCGGGCGGCTTCGACGAGGTCGAAGACGTCGCTGCCGGAGTGCTCGCGGACGACGTCACCCAGGATCCCGCCGAGAAGGCGGATGTCCTCCCGTAGGGGTTCGGTGAGTGCTCGGCCCTCGTCGTCGACGACGATGTGGTCGACGATGGAGATCGATGGGCGCCAGTCCGGGACTCCCCGCGCGGGAACGGTTTCACTCATGCCGTCAAGTATCCCGGCAACCTACGGGCGCGGCATCCCGAGGCGCGAACGGTGACTAGCCGGACAGTTTGATGTCGACGCCCACGCCGACGATGAAGATCACCCAGATGAGCCCGACGAAGATCGTCAACCGGTCCAGGTTGCGTTCGACGACGCTCGAGCCCGAGAGGCTGGACTGGACACCGCCGCCGAACAGCGACGACAGACCGCCACCCTTGCCGCGGTGCAGCAGGATGAGCACGATCAGCAACACGCTGGTCACGATCAATCCGATGTCGAGTGCACCTTGCACAGTCACGAGTCGCAACGCCCTTCCGTAAAGCCCCTACATACAGCTGTGGCAGGTCAACCCCCGAAAAGAGGCCAACCTGCCACAGTGTACGCGTGGGTGCGACCCGTCAGGGCAAGGGGCCACCCGCGGCGATCGCCGACAGCGTCGCGAACTCGTCGGACTTCAGCGATGCGCCGCCGACCAGGGCGCCGTCGACGTCGGGACGTCCGACGATGTCGCCGACGTTCTTGGCGTTGACCGATCCGCCGTAGAGGATCCGCACCGATGCCGCGGTCTGGGCGTCGGCGATCTCGACCAGCGCCTCACGGATCGCCTTGCACACCTCCTGGGCGTCGTCCGCACTCGCCACCCGGCCGGTGCCGATCGCCCAGACCGGCTCGTACGCGATGACGGTCTGAGCGATCTCGGCCGCGGACAGACCGGCGAGCGATCCCTTGAGCTGCGCCACGTTGTAGGCCACGTGGTCGCCGGCCTCGCGGACGTCGAGCCCCTCACCGATGCACACGATCGGGGTGAGTTCGTGCTTGAGCGCGGCCTTGGTCTTGGCCAGCACGACCTCATCGGTCTCGTTGTGCAGGGTGCGCCGCTCGGAGTGCCCGACCACCACGAAGGTGCAGCCGAGCTTCGCGAGGAACGCACCGCTGATCTCGCCGGTGTAGGCGCCCGAGTCGTGCGCCGAAAGGTCTTGCGCACCGTAGGTGAGCAGGAGCTTGTCGCCGTCGACGACCGTCTGCACGCTGCGGATGTCGGTGAACGGCGGGATGACCGTCACGTCGACCTTGTCGAAGTACTTCGCCGGGAGGGCGAAGGCGATCTTCTGAACCAGCGCGATGGCCTCGAGATGGTTCAGATTCATCTTCCAGTTGCCCGCGATGAGCGGTTTACGAGTCGCCATGGATCAGCTCTCCAGAACCTTCAGTCCGGGGAGTTCCTTGCCCTCGAGGTACTCCAGCGATGCGCCACCTCCGGTGGAGATGTGCGAGAAATCGGAGTCGGGCAGACCCAGAGTGCGGACCGCGGCCGCCGAGTCGCCGCCACCGACCACGGTGAACGCACCGTTGCCCGTCGCACCGGCGATCGCCTCGGCGACACCGCGGGTGCCCGCCGAGAACTTCTCGAACTCGAACACACCCGACGGGCCGTTCCAGAAGATGGTCTTGGCGCCGGAGAGGACCGCGGCAAACCGCTTCACCGATTCCGGCCCGATGTCCAGACCCATCCAGCCGTCGGGAATGGCGTCCGAGGCCACCGTGTCCGATTCGGCGTCGGCGGCGAACTTGTCGGCCACCACGACGTCGACCGGCAGGTGGATGACGTCACCGAACCGCTCGAGCAGGCTCTTGCAGACGTCGATCTGATCTTCCTGCAGCAGCGAGGACCCCACCGAATGCCCTTGTGCGGCAAGGAACGTGAACGCCATACCGCCGCCGATGACCAGCGTGTCGACCTTGGGGGCCAACGCCTCGATGACACCGAGCTTGTCCGACACCTTCGATCCGCCGAGGACGACGGCGTAGGGTCGCGTCACCTCTTCGGTGAGCTTGGACAGCACGTCGACCTCGGCCGCCACCAGCTCGCCCGCGTAGTGCGGGAGCAGCTTGGCGACGTCGTAGACCGAGGCCTGCTTGCGATGCACCACTCCGAAGCCGTCGGAGACGAACGCGCCGTCGTCGCCGACGAGCTCGACCAGCGCCTTGGCGAGCGCCTCGCGCTCGGCGTCGTCCTTGGCGGTCTCCCGCGGATCGAAGCGGATGTTCTCCAGCAGCAGGACGTCGCCGTCGGTGAGTCCTTCCGCGCGGGCCAGCGCGTCGGTGCCGACAACGTCACCGGCGAGCTGCACGTTGCGGCCGAGTTCCTCACCGAGGCGGGCGGCCACCGGTGCCAGCGAGAACTTCGGATCCGGCTCGCCCTTCGGACGACCCAGGTGCGCGGTGATAATCACCTTGGCACCGGCGTCGATGAGCGCGTTGAGCGTCGGCAGGGACGCGAGGATGCGACCCGGATCGGTGATCGTCGACCCGTCGAGCGGGACGTTGAAATCCGACCGGACCAGCACACCCCTGCCCGAAACACCTTCGTCCAGAAGGTCTTTCAGAGTGGAAACACCCATGAGGCGTTGACTCCTAAGGTCGTTGGGGGTGGGTCAGAGCGACTTGCCGACGAGACCGATGAGGTCGACGAGGCGGTTGGAGTAGCCCCACTCGTTGTCGTACCAGGACACGACCTTGGCCTGGTCGTCGATCACCTTAGTCAGGCCGGCGTCGAACAGCGAGCTGTGCGGGTCGGTGACGATGTCGGACGAGACGATCGGTGCGTCGTAGTACTTCAGGATGCCCTTGAGCGGACCGTCGGCAGCGGCCTTGAGCGCGGCGTTGATCTGCTCGGCGGTGGCGGTCTTCGACAGCTGGGCGGTGAGGTCGGTGACCGAACCGGTGGGGATCGGGACACGCAGCGCGTAGCCGTCGAGCTTGCCCTTCAGCTCCGGGAGCACCAGGCCGATGGCCTTGGCGGCACCGGTCGAGGTCGGCACGATGTTGATGGCGGCGGCGCGGGCGCGACGCAGGTCCTTGTGCGGGCCGTCCTGCAGGTTCTGGTCCTGGGTGTAGGCGTGGATCGTGGTCATGAGGCCCTTGACGATGCCGAACTCGTCGTTGAGGACCTTGGCCAGCGGGCCGAGGCAGTTGGTGGTGCACGAGGCGTTCGAGATGATGTTCTGGCTGCCGTCGTACTTGTCGTCGTTGACGCCCATCACGATGGTGATGTCCTCGTCCGAGGCGGGGGCGGAGATGATGACCTTCTTGGCGCCGGCATCGAGGTGTCCCTGAGCCTTGGCGCGGGCGGTGAAGATGCCGGTCGACTCGACGACCACGTCGACGCCCAGGTCGCCCCACGGGATGGCGGCCGGACCTTCCTTGACCTCGAGGGCCTTGATCTTCTGCTCACCGACGACGATGGTGTCGTCGCCCTCGAGGGTGACGTCGTCGGACAGGCGACCGAGGATGGAGTCGAACTTCAGCAGGTGCGCGAGGGTCGCGTTGTCGGTCAGGTCGTTGACCGCGACGATCTCGATGTCGGTGGTGCCCAAAGCTTTTTGCGCTTCGACGGCACGGAAGAAGTTGCGGCCGATCCGGCCGAATCCGTTGACGCCTACCCGAACAGTCACAGTTGTGCTCCTTAGCGGTATTCATGGTCGGGCCTGGTGGTCAAGCCCGGTCTGGCCGCGCGTGAGCGGTCAGCGAAGCACACCTGAGTGGTCACGCCTCCGCCCACGTCGCCACCAGCCTAGTAGGCGACCCTCTGCTCGGCACACCGCAGGTCCGTGTCAGGCCTCGTCGAGCAGCTCGGAGGTCACCGCGGATTCGGTGTCGGGGATGCCGTCTTGGCGGGCCTTCTTGTCGGCCATCGACAGCAGGCGGCGGATGCGCCCGGCGACGGCGTCCTTGGTCATCGGCGGGTCGGCGAGCTGACCGAGCTCCTCCAGCGACGCCTGCCGGTGGGTGATCCGGAGCTGACCGGCCGCGATCAGATGGTCGGGCACCTCGTCGCCGAGGATGTCCAGCGCGCGTTCCACGCGGGCCGCGGCGGCGACCGCCGCACGCGCCGATCGACGCAGATTGGCGTCGTCGAAGTTGGCCAGGCGGTTGGCGGTGGCGCGCACCTCGCGCCGCATCCGGCGTTCCTCCCACACGAGCCTCGTGTCGTGGGCCCCCATCCGGGTCAGCAACGCCCCGATGGCCTCGCCGTCGCGGATGACGACGCGGTCGGCTCCGCGGACCTCGCGGGCCTTGGCCGTGACACCGAGGCGTCGGGCCGCGCCGACGAGGGCGAGCGCCGCCTCCGGCCCGGGACAGCTGACCTCCAGGGCCGACGACCGGCCTGGTTCGGTGAGCGAGCCGTGCGCGAGAAATGCTCCGCGCCAGGCGGCCTCGGCGTCGGCGACACTACCGCCGACGACCTGGGCGGGCAGGCCGCGCACCGGGCGGCCGCGCAGGTCGAGCAGCCCGGTCTGTCGTGCCAGGCCTTCGCCGTCCTTGGTGATCCGCACGATGTAGCGCGCCGACTTCCGCAGCCCGCCACCGCGCAGGACGTGGACATCCGAGGCGTAGCCGTAGAGGTCGTGGATCTCGCGGCGCAACCGGCGCGCCACGTTGCCCATGTCCACCTCGGCCTCGACCACCACGCGACCCGCGACGATGTGCAGGCCGCCGGCGAAACGCAGCAGCGCGGACACCTCGGCTCTCCGGCAACTCACCTGAGTCACCGACAGGCGACTGAGTTCGTCCTTCACCGCCGCCGTCATCGCCACCGGTACCTGTCCTCCTGTCAACAGACCACACGTCCCTCGAGTGAAAATCGCGGAGACATCGCCCGAATCAGGCGTCCGCTCGGTCAGAGTAACGGGTCAGTTCACCTTCGCACAGTTCGTTCACCACGGCGGCGACTTTCGCCGGGTCATGGACCTGCCGGCCCGGCACCGCGACGTCTCCGACATTCAGCTCCGCGCCGAACAATCCGGCCGCACGCACGAGGTGATCGCGCTCCCGTCCCGCGGGCACCGACGACGCGTCCACGAGGACGTGGTCGACGCGGAAGGTGTTCGCATGGGCGTGCAGCACATGGAGGTGACGCTCGACCGAGAACCCCGGGGTCTCCCCCGGCTCGGGGGCCAGATTGACCACGAGCACCTTGCGAGCGCTGCTGCGCTGCAAGGCCTTCAACTGTTCGGGCACGAGCACGTGCGGGATCACGCTCGAGAACCAGGAGCCCGGCCCCAGCATCAGCAGGTCGGCCGATTCTATTGCGGTCAGCGCCGATTCGCAGGCCGGCGGGTCGCCGGGCAACAGCCGGACGCGGCGCACCTTGCCGGGCGTGGTGGCCACCGCGACCTGTCCCCGGATCTCGCGACTGATGCGTGGATCGGCCTCGAGTCCCGACACGTCGGCCTCAATGTCGAGGGGCACGGTCGACATCGGCAGCACGTGCCCCGTGATGCCGAAGATCTCCCGCAACTCGGCGAGGGCCCCCACGGTGTCGCCGAGCACCTCGGTGAGTCCGGCGAGGAGCAGATTGCCGATCGGATGCCCGGCGAGCGCCCCACGGCCGCCGAAGCGGTGCTGGAGCACCTCGGCCCACAGTTCGTGCCGGCGGCGGGCCGCCGGGCCGTCGGCGGACTGTGCGTCCGGCAAGCCGTCGGGCGTACTCATCAAGGCGGCGAGCGCCATTCGCAGGTCGCCGGGCGGGATGAGTCCGAGTTCGGCGCGCAACCGTCCCGACGACCCCCCGTCGTCGGCGACGGTGACCACCGCGGTGATGTCGGCGCTCAGATAGCGCATCGCGGTCAGCGTCGCGTACAGGCCGTGACCGCCGCCGAGCGCGACGATCCGGGGCTCCCGGGAACTCATTCGCGCCCCAGATCACGATGCATGACCCGGACGTCATAGGACGCGTGGCCGGCGTCGTCGACGGCGCGGCGCAACCGAGCCGACAGTTCCTCGGCGATGGCGACACTGCGGTGCTTGCCGCCGGTGCAGCCGACGCTGATGGTCATGTAGCGCTTGCCTTCCCGCAGGTAACCGCGGCCGACGATCGAGACCAGGCCGGTGTAGAGGTCGAGGAATCCGTCGGCGTCCGGCTGGCCGAGGACATAGTCGCGGACCGGCGCCTCCCGGCCGTTGTGATCGCGCAGCTCGTCGATCCAGTGCGGATTGGGCAGGAAGCGGACGTCGGCGACGAGATCGGAATCGATGGGCAGACCGTACTTGAAGCCGAACGACTGCACCGCGATCGACAGCCGCGGTTCGGTGTCGCCCGGCGCGACGCCCTCGACGATCGCGCGCAGTTTGGCCGCGGTCAGCGCCGACGTCTCCACCACCAGATCGGCCACGTTCTTGATCGGGGCGAGGATCGCCCGTTCGCGGGCGATCCCCTCGACGAGGGTTTCCTTGCCCTGCAACGGATGTCGGCGACGAACCTGCTCGAAACGGCGAACCAGCACCTGGTCGCTGGCGTCGAGGTAGAGGAGCCGGGTCCGGATCCCGGACTCTTCGAGACGGTCCCGCAGCTGTTCGAGCTGATGGGCCAGGTTGGCGTCGGACGCGCGCAAGACCATGGCGAGCCGGGTGATCGCCGGATCGTCTTCGCGGACCATCCCGACCATCGTCGAGATCAGCGAGGGAGGCACGTTGTCGGCGACGTACCAGCCGTCGTCCTCGAGCACGTTCGCCGCGGTGGAGCGTCCCGCGCCGGACATCCCCGTCACGAACAGGACGGTGAAGTCGGTGTCGTTCGCCTCGGCGATCGCCGCGCTCTGCACTTCGGTGTGGTCACTCATCGGCACCTCGTCCCGCGTCACCGGTCGCCACCGTCATCTCCTTCTCGGCCCGCTCCGGGATCGGGGCCGGGTTCGGGGTCTGGTCGGGCGCCGCCACCTCGCCGGAGAGCGCGGTCTGGACCGCACGCGCCGTGGTGAGGCCGATCCCGGGCACCTGGGATATCTCATCCAACGATGCCTCGCGCAGGCGCGCAACCGAACCGAAGTGGGTCACCAGCGCGGTGCGGCGGGTTCGGCCGAGGCCGGGGACCCCGTCGAGCACCGACTCGGTCATGCGCTTGCTGCGCTTGCTGCGGTGGAACGTGATGGCGAACCGATGGGCCTCGTCGCGCACCCGTTGCAGCAGGAACAGTGCCTGGCTGTTGCGCGGCAGGATCATCGGGTCGTCGTCGCCGGGCACCCACACCTCCTCGAGGCGTTTGGCGAGCCCGATCACCGAGACGTCGGTGATGCCGAGTTCGTCGAGGACCGCCGCGGCGGCGTGCACCTGGGGCGCACCGCCGTCGACGACGAAGAGGTTCGGCGGGTAGGCGAACTTCCGCGGTTGCGCCGTGGTGTCGGCCGCCGCGCTGATCTCGCCGGACACCGGTGGCGGCGCATCGCGGTCGGTGCGGTGGCGCAGGAACCGGCGTCGAGTGACCTCGGCGATGGACGCGACGTCGTCGGATCGGCCCTCGCCGGCGGCGTGCCGGATCGAGTAGTGCCGATAGTCGGACTTACGCGGCAGACCGTCTTCGAAGACCACGAGGGAGGCGACCACATCGGTGCCCTGCACGTGCGAGATGTCGACGCACTCGATGCGCAGCGGCGCCTGATCGAGCAGTAGCGACTCCTGCAGTTCGGTGAGCGCCGCCGATCGGGTCGTGAGATCGCCCGCGCGTCGGAGTTTGTGCTGCGCAAGGGCTTCGCCGGCGTTGCGGGCGACGGTCTCGAACAGCGCCTTCTTGTCGCCGCGCTGGGGCACCCGCAACCGCACCCGGCTGCCGCGGAGACCGGACAGCCACTCCTCGAGCTCCTCGGCGTCGGACGGCAACTCCGGCACCAGCACCTCACGGGGTATCGACTCCCCGTGTGCCCGATCGGTCCCGACGTCGACGGTGGCGTCGAAATCGACCTGGGCGCCGTAGAACTGGGTGATGAACTCCCCCACCACATCGCCGTCGGTGCCGTTGTCGCTGCGCTCGACCACCCATCCGCGCTGGCCGCGCACCCGTCCGTCGCGGACGTGGAACACCTGGACCGACACTTCGAGCTGATCGCCGGCGAGCGCGATCACGTCGGCGGTGGTGCCGTCGCCGAGCACGACCGCCTGCTTCTCCATGGCGCGTCGCATCGCACCGATGTCGTCACGCAACCGCGCGGCACGCTCGAAGTCGAGCTCCTCGGCCGCGACGTTCATGTCCCGTTCCATCTTGCGGATCATCAGGTCGGTGCGGCCCGCGAGGAAATCGCAGAAGTCCTCGACGATCTCCCGGTGTTCCTCGGCATCCACCCGCCCGACGCAGGGGGCGGAGCACTTGTCGATGTAGCCGAGCAGACACGGGCGGTCGATCTGCCGATGCCGTTTGAACACACCGGCCGAGCAGGTCCGGGCCGGGAAGACCCGGGTCAGCAGGTCGACCGTCTCGCGGATCGCCCACGCATGCGCGTACGGACCGAAGTAGCGCACGCCGCGCCGGCGCGGACCCCGGTACACGAACAGGCGCGGGTACTCCTCGTTCAGGGTGACCGCGAGCATCGGGTAGCTCTTGTCGTCGCGGTAGCGGACGTTGAAGCGCGGGTCGAATTCCTTGATCCAGTTGTATTCGAGCTGCAGCGCCTCGACCTCGGTGCCGACCACCGTCCACTCGACGGAGGCGGCCGTCGTCACCATCTGACGGGTGCGGGGGTGCAGCGAGGCGATGTCGGCGAAGTACGACGTCAGCCTCGACCGGAGGTTCTTGGCCTTACCCACGTAGATGACACGACGATGCTCGTCGCGGAACTTGTACACCCCGGGATCGGTCGGGATGGACCCCGGGGCGGGTCGGTAGGTAGTCGGGTCGGCCACGTGTTCCAGGCTAGTGTCCGGGCCGGACAGTCCCGCGGTAGCGCTCCTCGAGCTCGCGGAATCGACCCATCGCGTCGATGGCGCGCTGACCGTCACCGGCCTGAACCGCCAGGACAGTGATGTGTTCGTCGGCCGGGAAGAGCAGCCACGCCCCGAAACCCTGCTCCGGGTAGGTGAGACCGAGAACACGGTCCCATTCGAAGAGCCGCGCCGACACCAGGTTGCGCACCTCGACGCCGGCGGCTCCGACGCGCAGTCGCGGGCGGGTGAACAGCAGGATGGCTGCCGAGATGAGCACGCCGATGAGGATGATCGCGATCTGGTCGGAACCGCCGAGATTGCGGACTCCGACGTCGTCGATCGTGAGCAGTAGACCGAACGTGATGTGGATGGCCATCACCACGACCGCGGCGGCGATGGCCCACCGCGGTAGGTTGCGGGGCCGGTAGACCAGGTCCCAGCCGGCGGAGTCGGTCGGCGGGGTGTCCGCGGGACTCACGCCGATGCTCCTCCGACCGCCACCGGGAGGGTTTCGCCACGCGCGAGCGCGCGCAGGGTCAGCGCCGACGCCAGCGCGGCGACCGTCGCCTGTGCGCCCTTGTCCTCCGTCGAGCCCGGGAGTCCGGCCCGTGCGATCGCCTGGTCCTCGGTGAGCACGGTCAGGACTCCGTTGCCGACCGGGGTCGACTCGTCGAGCGACACCCGTGTCAGGCCGGCGGTCACCGCGTCACACACATACTCGAAATGCGGTGTCTCACCCTTGATCACGACGCCCAGCGCCACGACCGCGTCGTGCGTCCGCGCCAGTGCCTGCACGATGACGGGCAGCTCGATGGCGCCGGCCACCTGCACGATGGTCGGGTCGACGACGCCGTTGTCGCGCGCGGCCCGGATGGCGCCGTCGAGGAGCGCGCCGCAGACGACCTCGTGCCACTGCGACGAGACGATCGCCAGGCGCAGCGAGCCGGCGTCGGCGAGTTCGAGGGTCGGCTCTCCGTGGCCGCTCATGCAGGTGCTCCTTCGGACGCGCCGTCGGTGGGCTGGACGTGATCGTCGAGCCCGATCAGATCGTGGCCCATCCGGTCGCGCTTGGTACGCAGGTACCGCAGGTTCTCGGCGTTGGCGCGCACCGGCATCGGGACCCGGTCGACGATGTGCAGACCGTATCCGTCGAGCCCCACGCGCTTGGCGGGGTTGTTGGTCAGCAGACGCATCGACCGTACGCCGAGGTCGACGAGGATCTGGGCACCGAGTCCGTAGTCCCGCGAATCAGCGGGCAGGCCCAGTTCCAGGTTGGCGTCGACGGTGTCGGACCCCGCGTCCTGCAGCTGGTAGGCCTGCAGTTTGTGCAACAGCCCGATCCCGCGACCCTCATGCCCGCGCATGTAGAGGATGATCCCGCGGCCCTCGTCGGCCACCATCTCCATCGCGGCGTCGAGCTGCGGTCCGCAGTCGCAGCGCAGCGACCCGAAGACGTCGCCCGTCAGGCACTCCGAGTGCACCCGCACGAGGACGTCGTGGCCTTCGCCGTCCTCGCCGGTGATGTCGCCCTTGACGAGCGCGACGTGTTCGACGTCGTCGTAGACGCTGGAGTAGCCGACGGCACGGAAGTCGCCGTGCCGGGTGGGGATCCGGGCGTCGGCGACGCGGACCACGTGCTTCTCGTGACGGCGGCGCCACGCGATGAGGTCGGCGATCGAGATCAGTGCGAGGTCGTGCTCGTCGGCGAACACACGCAACTCGTCGGTCTGCGCCATCGAGCCGACGTCCTTCTGGCTGACGATCTCGCAGATCACGCCGGCCGGGGCGAGGTCGGCCAGGCGGGCGAGGTCGACCGCGGCCTCGGTGTGCCCGGGACGACGCAGCACGCCGCCCTCCTTGGCTCGCAGCGGGACGACGTGGCCGGGCCGGGTGAAGTCGGCGGCCGCGGCGTCGGGGTCGGCCAGCAGACGCATGGTGGTGGCGCGGTCGGCGGCGCTGATACCGGTACCGATGCCCTCCCGGGCATCGACGGTCACGGTGTAGGCGGTGCCGTGCTTGTCCTGGTTCATCGAGTACATCGGCGGCAGGCCGAGCCGGTCGCAGGCGTCGCCGTCGAGCGGGACACACAGGTAGCCGGAGGTGTAGCGCACCATGAACGCCACCAGTTCGGGGGTCGCCTTCTCCGCCGCGAAGATCAGGTCGCCCTCGTTCTCACGATCCTCGTCGTCGACCACGACGACCGCCTTGCCGGCGGCGATGTCGGCGATGGCGCGCTCGATCGTGTCGAAGGCGACGGCGCCGCCACCCTCGGTTGCCGTCGCGTCGTTCCCCTCGCGCGGTGACTCGCTCATCAGAACCTCACTCGTTGTGCTCATTTCGCCCCCGCTACATCAGGAGTACCAGTCGTGTCCGAACCCAGGTGAAGGCGCTCGACGTATTTGGCGATGACGTCGACTTCGAGGTTGACCACGGTGCCGGGTCGGGCGGCGCCGAGGTTGGTCTCGTTGAGGGTCGTCGGGATCAGGGAGATCTCGAACCAGGAGTCGTCGCCGGACCCGCCGACCGCGGACACGGTGAGGGACACCCCGTCCACGGTGATGGAACCCTTCTCGACGAGATACCGGGTGAGCGTCGCCGGCACGGCGATCCGTACGACCGTCCAGTTCTCCGACGGGTTCACCGCGGCGATCGTGCCGGTGCCGTCGACGTGTCCCTGCACGATGTGGCCGCCGAAGCGGCCGTTCGCGGGCATGGCGCGTTCGAGGTTGACGGTGCTTCCGGCGGCGAGGTCGGACAGCGAACTGCGGCGCAGCGTCTCGCCCATCACGTCGACGGTGAACTCACCGGGACGGAGGTCGACGACCGTCAGACACACGCCGTTGACGGCGATGGAGTCGCCGTGACCGGCGTCGGCGGTGACCACGGGCCCGCGGACGGTGAATCGGGCGGCGTCGGAGAGATCCTCGCGGTCGGCGATGACGCCGAGTTCTTCCACGATTCCGGTGAACACGCACTCCTCCTGCTCGCTCGGAGCAGACAGGGCGGCCTCGTGTCGCCTGTTCTCTCGCATCCGGACTATGACCGTCGGCTTCGGATTCGCACCGAATCTGCTGTCCCTGCCTGGTGGCAGGCGCTCGCGGGCTGGACGATGCGGATCCACCGCACCCTCATCACCGCCGGTGGGGATTTCCACCCCGCCCCGAGAACTGGTGACATCGACGCTAGCACGGTCGGCGATGTCAGTCGCATTGCGATTCCGGTGAGCGAAATGCGTCGCGGGCATGTCGTCTCGCTCAGCTGTCGCGCGGGGTGGTCGACGGCCGCGACAGTGTGACGAGGACGTCCTCCCCGAGTCGGGTCACCGATCTCGTGCTGAACCGCTGGCCGTCGTCGAGGGTGGTCACGCCCGGGATCTCGACCGAACTGCGACCGGCACCCAGCACCAGCGGGGCGACGTAGGCGTGCACCTCGTCGACGAGGCCCGCCGCGAAGAACGCGCCGAGGATGTGTGGCCCGCCTTCGACCAGCACCCACAGCGCGTCGGGCAGCGCGGCGAGGACGTCGGCGGGGTCGTGGGAGTCGATGCGGACCAGCGGTCCGCCGGCCGGATCCCGGAGCCGGGCGTCGGCCGGGATGTCGCGGTGGCCGAGGACCACGCGCGCGGGCTGGTGCGGGTGCAGTGCGCCGTCGGCGGTGCGCGCGGTGAGCGTGGGGTTGTCGGCCAGCGCGGTGCCGGTACCGATCACGATGGCGTCGATCCGGGCGCGCTGTGTGTGCGCGTGGTCGCGAGCCTGCGGGCCGGTGATCCACTGGCTGGTGTCGTCGGGCGCTGCGATCCGGCCGTCGACACCAGACGCGATCTTCGCGGTGACGTGCGGACGGCCCAGATCCTGCCGGGTGAGCCACGGACGGAGTGGTCCGTTCTCGACGTCTTCTGCGGCAACTCCCCCGGTGACGCGCACCCCGGCGGCCTGTAGCGTCTCGGCACCACCGGCGGCGACCGGGTTCGGGTCACTCACCGCGTACTGGACTTCGGCGATCCCGGCCTCGATGAGTGCCTGCGCGCACGGGCCGGTCCGGCCGATGTGGTTGCACGGTTCGAGGGTGACGATCGCGGTGCCGCCTCGCGCGGCCTCGCCTGCGGCTCGGAGCGCCATGACTTCGGCGTGCGGCCCGCCGGGTGGTTGGGTCGCCCCGACGCCGGCGACGGTGCCGTCGGCCGCGAGGATGACCGCGCCGACGGGCGGGTTGGGCGAACTGATCCCCATCGCCTCCCGGGACGCGCTGATGGCGCGTCCCATGGCGACGGCGATGTCCATCGGCTCAGGCCTGGGTCTGTGCCCGTGCGGCGGCGGCCGACTCGCGGAGTGCGGCGACGGCCTGTCCGGGATCGTCCGCGCCGTAGACGGCCGAACCGGCGACGAAGCAGTCGATGCCGGCCTCGGCGGCCTCCTCGATGGTGTCGGCGTTGATGCCGCCGTCGATCTCGACGAGGAGCCGCAGGTCTTCGGCGTCGATGAACTTCCGGATGGCGCGGGCCTTGTCGAGGACCTCGGGGATGAACTTCTGACCGCCGAAGCCCGGCTCGACGCTCATGATCAGCAAGGTGTCGAAGTCGCGCAGGATCTCGAGGTAGGGCTCGAGCGCGGTACCGGGCTTGATCGACAGGCCCGCCTTGGCCCCGGCGGCGCGGATGTCACGGGCGACACCGATCGGGTTCTCGGTGGCCTCGGCGTGGAAGGTGACGTTGTGCGCTCCGGCCTCGGCGTACGGCGGCGCCCACCGCTCCGGGTTCTCGATCATCAGGTGGCAGTCGAGCGGGATGTCGGTGGCCTTCAACAGGCTCTCGACAATCGGGAGTCCGAGGGTCAGGTTCGGCACGAAGTGCGCGTCCATCACGTCGACGTGCAGCCAGTCGGCGCGGGTCTCCCCCGGCTGCGCCACCGCAGCGGCCTCGGCCGCGAGATTCGCGAAGTCCGCGGACAGGATGGACGGGGCGATCATGGGCGCGGTACCGGCGGTGCACATGGTCGACAAGTGTAGGACGCGGGTTCCGCTACGGACGAAAGCGTGCCGGCGTCTCAGACGCCGTTCGCCGGCCAGCCGGGGGACGGGGGCTCAGGCGGGCGCGGGGTTGGGCCGGTTCCCCTAACCGCGTCTTCAGGCAGCACACCTTCGGGGACCGGGTGCGTTCGACAGATCTCCAGTTCCGCAGAGTTGTCGCGCCCGACGGCTGCGAATTCGAAGTGGTCGGCTCGCCACCCCCCGAATACGTCCAGTCGTGCCTCACGAGCGGCGCCACGTTGCCGAGCGGGCGGCGCCTGTCCCGACCGAGTGAAGGTGATCACGGATGGGACTGCACTTTTTGGGTAAGTGGTCCAGGCTCCCGCCCCGCCTGAGTTGTCACTAGAGGCGTAACCGTACTCGCACAGAACGATCTCGTCTTGCGGACCCAGTCGCTCCCGCCTGGACGCGACGAATACGGACGTCCCCACGAGACCGCCCTCAGCGCTTTCGCTCGGGATCGCGCGAACTCGCTGCTCAATCCCCGGTGCCGATGCGTTCACGAACCCCGGATACGCCCACTTCGTGGACTGCCCCTCTCGCGCAAGGTAGAACGACTCCACGTACGCGCGCACGAAGGTTCCTTCAGCAGAGAGTGGATCGAACTCGTCGTTCCCCACCCAGCGGAAGGTGACATCGAATCCGGGTGGCCGAACAGCGCTATGCGCGGGCGTGGTCACGCCCACATCCGGACTGTCGCTCGAACCGCAAGACGAGATTGCGAGGGCCATCATCACGGCCATGCCAACTGCAGCGGGTGGCGCGGATCGCCTCACCAGCCCGCGCCGTCCGCGAAGTTTTTATCGTTCATCCTTGCCAGTTGGTTGTTGTAGTCGGTGAAGAAATAGCTGCCGCGGGCTCCGACAAGCTCCTGAACAACCGATTTGAGAGCGATTCCGTCCCAGCCTGGCGGTAGGCCGTCCTTTGCAACTGAGTCCAGAAAATCCTGATCATAGGCTTGAGATCCATAGATGGACCGGAACGAATCCGTCTCGAGAAACTCCGGATGACTGGATATGTAGCCCTCGAGCATCTCTCGGTACACCAGGTCCAGGTCTGTGTTCTTGTACAAGCTAGCGCGCAAAGAAGCGAATTCAGTCGCTGAACCAACATCCTCAGGATTCGGCGGTAAGCCGGTGACATCGAGCTTGAGCGAGGGAGCCGCTATGTCAATCGCACCCTTGATAGCCGGGCTCAACCCGGGAATACCTGTTGCGAGCGACTTCACGGAATCGAACGCGGCGCCGTGCAGGGCGTAGTCGCGCGCCGCGTCATAACGCCGGTCGGCAGTATCTTCGTCTAGCATCGCGTTCATACCGGCGGTCATTCCACCGTGTAGTCGAGCCACCTTTTCCCCGAGATCAGTGCGCTCTGGGTCGCTACCGAACACCTGTTCAAGCACATTGGCTTGCCAGAGCGCGCTTGTGTTCATCACGCGCCCGGCTTCCGGGTCCGAGGTGAGGATTTGGAACAACGACTTGAACTGATTCGCCTCGCCGAGGGCGGTTACACCGCGAGTGTCGAACAGCGTCGGGTCCACCTCGGCCAGTTCGGCCAGAAACGGACTGACTGCTCGCGCAAGCGTTCTCGTCAGTTCGGGGTTGACCTCACCCAATGAAGCGGACCCGCCGTTCATGTCTTCGAAGTCACTCTTGTTCTCGGCGATGATCCTTGCCAGCTCGCTCGCGATCTGACCGGATCTGACGCCGTCGGCCATGCGCTCGGCAGACACACCATCTGGGGTGCTGGCGACCTCGGGCATCCAATTGAACAACCGGTTGATCCCGTCGTGTTCACGTCCTGCCTTGTCTGCCCAGTCGAACTGGAATAGCTCTTTCATTGCCAGCGATGGGTCGTAGGGCTTCTCGCCCCCATCAAGACTGTGAACTGCCGGCATCGACGAGTGCGAGCCGCCTGTGGCCCCCACCACCGCATCGTGGACGGCAATGTGGTCGGACCCAGCGACTCCCAGCATTCTGTCGAGCAGCCTCTCGACGGACGGGTGCGAGATGGTTTCGTTCCGGTCGGTGATGTAACGCTCGTTTACGTCCCCGCCGGCAATCTCGCTCGCACGAGCAATGATCGCCCTGTCGACGTCGCTCCCGAGCTGGACAGATTGCGACCCGTACGAGGCGAGACCCGAGTCCTCTGACCGGTGCTCCAGGACATCCATGAGGTCGTTGAAGTCGTCAACAGAGCCGAGCCGGGTGACCTCGATCATCCGGCTACCGTCTACGCCAGACGGATCGTTGGAGATGCTCGCCTTCGACGCTGCCGGACCACTCAGAAGGTCCCGTATCGGCGCTGGGAGTTGGTTCAATCCTCCTGCCACGAGTGGCGTATTTGTCCCCAAGACCTCGGCGATCGAATTCGAATCGGTCTGTCTGGTCCGCAAGTTCGGGTTCCCCAGCAGATAGACGCCGTCGCCGAGACCTCGTTTCAGGTTCTCTCGCTCTGCGCCGATGTATCTGTCGCCGAACGACTTCAGCGCATCAAGAGACAGCGGCTGCCCCTCGGGTCCGCCACCCCAACTCGGTGTGTAGATCGCTTTCAGGTAATCGAACTGCTCCTTCGAAATCTCCGCGAAGTCCCCGCGGGCCAACGCGGCCCGCTGTTCCGCGGTCAGGCTGGTCGCACGGAAGAACCGATCTTTCTGCTCCTTCGTGGCACTACCACTCATGATGGCCTGGACATCGATGCTCGCCTGGCCGGGCGAGTAGCTCGACGCGAGTGGCGCATTACCTTCGGCATCGCCAAAGGCTGCCGCGAGAACTCTCGCCCCGTTGCGATCGTCCTCGCCCATCTGATCGGCCAGGGAATGCAACGAGAGGGTCGCCGTCTTCGCCTCCTCCGCTCGGGCGGCCTGAGCGTCGAGAATCGAGCGCTCGGTCGCACTTCCCGCCTCCACGCCCTTGAGCTCGGCCGCATAGTCTCGGGTGTCTCGTACCGTCCAGTCGTCGGCAACGCTGAACTCGTCCCGTTCCAGCCCGAGCGCTCGAACCAGTGCGGTGGTGCGATTCGGACTGATCGCAGACGACGTATCCCGGAGCGCAGTGGCGGCGCGGGTGATGTCGGCCCCGAGTTTGTTGATCTCGGTTCGATCGGAGTCGGTGCGCGTCTCACAACCCCGCTGGGAGTCCCCCACCCACCCTTTGGAGTCACCCGCTTTCATCGGCGCTTCGGCCATCCTCTGGGTGAGATCCCTCAGGTCATCCACGGCCGCGTCGAGCGCAGTCGCGACCGCATCCAGAGACATCAGGTCCCAGCCGTTGACGACGGAACGCGACGGACGCGACATCAGAACTCGCTGATGGCACGGAAGCCGCTGGCCAGGGACTCCTCGGTATCAGCGACGTCACCGGCGGCCTGGTAGCAGGTCTGCGACACCTGGTCCATCCTCGCCGCCGCGCGGCCCAGCAGTGAACGGACGGTGTCGTCTTTGCCGGCGCACGCACCACCGATGGCCGACGCCGGCATCGCCCCCGACGCATCGTCGAAGGCGGACCTCCCACTCCACAGGGCTCGCGCCTCCGAGGAGCATCGAGCAAGCGCATCGCCCACGCCGGTGATGACACCCAGCTCCTCGACACCGAACCGCTCAGCCATACAAACCCCCGAGTTTGCACCGACAACGACGTGGCGGACCGCCACGACGAACAACCTAGTACAGCATCACCGGACTGTGCGTTCGCCATCCACAATGACGCCGCTGCGAGTATCTGGATCAGGCTGGTTTCGACGCCGCTGCGTCCTGGCGGTTGATGCCCGATCGCGGGTGGAGCGACACTGCGGTGTCGTCGCGCGGTCGGGGTGATCACGTCGATGACGCGGACGCCGTCGACCATCTTCACGTCGTAGAACCAACCGGGGGCCTCCTTGGCGCGGTTGTGCAGGACGCAGGTTCCATCAGCGTTGACCGCGCTCGTCGGGCCGTGGCGCCGATGGGGTGTGGCGTGGTCGACCTCGACGATCGGTGCACCGCAGTAGGGAGTCCGGCACCGTTGGTCACGCATCCGGATGAACTGGGCGAGGGTGGTTGGGAAAGCTCGTGCCCGTGACTCCATCGCCACCAACGCGCCGTCGGACGGTCTCGCGTACAACTTCCGCATCGTCGAGGCGGTGTCCCCCTCGGGCGACACCGAATCGGCCACCAGTAGCCGCGCGACCGTCGCCGGGATCGGTCCGTATCCGTGGACGTCGGCGGCCGAATCGTCTACGCCGAACAAGGACCGTTCGGACAGAACGACATTGAGCGCGATCGGTGTCGGCTCTGCGACAGCGCGTCCGGTGACACGTTCGACCAGGGTGTCGGTCATGACCTGTGCATGATTTCGGTCGTCCTGTCCGACCACTGAGTCGGCGTGCTTCTTCAACGCGGCGTACACCGCGATCCCGTCCGCCATCGGCAGCAGCACCGACAGTTGCGTCATCAGATCCGGCGCGGGTCGCACACTGACGCGGCGGTCCTCCTCGGCTTTTGATTTACGTGCCACCACCGCTTCGGGCTCCAACTCGTAGGCGTGGCGCTTGGCCGATGCCTCGATCTCGCGGTCGGACACCCCCACCAGCGCTGCGGGATCGGCGCAGATCCGGCGGTCGATCTCCTCACGCGCTTCACGTGTCAGATAAGCGGTTTCGCGTACCAGGATCGTGGCCCGCCACTCGGTGAGCACACCGGAAGTCAGTGCCGCCATCGTATGGGGCATCTCGTGCGCCAGGGCGCGGGCGAATCCGAGGCACCGGCTTCCCTTTCGGGGCGAGACCTTGCGCGCAAGACCGATCTCGGCGGCGAGTCCGCGACCGCGCCGGCGCTCCGGTACGTTCCGTGCGGCTTCGTCGGCTGCGCGCAGCGCGTAGATTCGCGGTCTGACGCACCTGGGCCGCCGTGCATGCCGACTTGATCTCTTCTAGAAGAGTGAGCCGATCCACCGACTCCGCCTCCTCGAGACCCACGGGCATTGCCGACAGCCCACCCACGATGGACCGTAGATGCTCGGTAGCCAAGAGGCCAGTTGCGTCCGAATAGTCCTCGTACATACATTCGATGGTATCTGAAAAGCAGCACATTGCGATGCACTTTCCACAAGGCCGATGCCAGATTTTCGCTTAGCCATTGAGTTAAGCGATGGGACCTGCAACACTTAGCCACATGGCATATAGTTCGGGCGCACTCGACGAGATCTTCGGCGCTCTGTCGGATCCGACGCGCCGCGCCGTCGTCGAACGCCTGGGGCGTGGGCCGGCCAGCGTCGGCGAGCTCGCCGACCCCTTCCCCATCACCCTGCCGTCGTTCATGAAGCATCTCCGCGTGCTCGAGGACAGCGGGCTCGTCTTGACCAAGAAGGTCGGACGCACGCGGATGTGCACCCTCGACAGGCGCCGTATGCGCCGTCTGTCGACGTGGCTCGAACATCAGCGCACCGTGTGGACCGAACGCACCGACCGTCTCGAACAATTCGTCACCGACACCGAGGAGACACCATGATCGACCCCGAGCTCGACCTGACCCTGCACCGGGTGATCGGTGCTCCGCGACAACGCATCTGGGAGGCGTGGACCCAGCCGGAGAACTTCGCCAAGTGGTGGACACCGGCTCCGACCGTCACCCGCGTCGACCGCCTCGAACCCGAACCGGGCGGTGGGCTCGTGACCCGGATGAGCGACGACGGAACCACTTTCGTCCCGCACATGGATGCCGTCTTCCTCGTCGTCGATCTCCACGAGCGCCTGGTGTTCACGAATGCCGTCGACAGTTCGTGGCGCCCTGCCGAACCGGCTCCGGTCCCCATGACCGCCGAGATCACGCTGGCCGAGCACGCAGACGGAACCGAGTACAGCGTCGTCGTGCGCCATCGGAGTCCGTCCGATCGTGACCGCCATGAGGAACTCGGGTTCTACGACGGCTGGCGTTCGGTCACCGCTGCGCTCGCCACCCTCGTGGAAAGCAGAACGTCCTGACCCGGAACTAGTCCCGCGTCAACGCCGCCAGGAACATGGCGTCGGTGCCGTGGACATGCGGCCAGAGTTGAACGTGGGGTCCGTCGCCCAACAGGTCCGGGCCGAGCTTGCCCACCGTCACCAACGGGCGGGCGTCGAGTTGGCGCACACCGTCCGTCGACGCCAGGACGTCGACCACCACCGCCGTCGTCTCGGCCGGGTGCGGCGAACATGTCGAATAGACCACGATGCCACCGGGTTTCACGAGACGCAGCGCTTCGGCGAGGAGCTCCTTCTGCAGGACGACGAGTTCGTCGACGTCGGCAGTGGTCCGGCGCCAGCGGGATTCGGGTCGTCGGCGAAGCGAGCCCAGCCCCGAGCACGGAGCGTCGAGCAGGATGCGGTCGTAACCGGCGTCGAGCCCACTGGACCGGGCGTCGGCGACATGGATGGTGACCGGGAGGTCGGACACGACCTTGCAGATCAGGCCGGCGCGATGCTCGGACACCTCGACCGCATCGAGTCGGGCACCGTCGATCTCGGCGAGCGAACCGATCAATGCGGCCTTCCCGCCGGGGCCGGCGCACATGTCGAGCCACCGCCCACCGTCGTCGGCGACCTCGGCCACGGTCACCGCACGGGCGATCAGCTGACTGCCCTCGTCCTGGACACCCGCGTACCCCTCACGGATCGCGGCGACGTCGCCGGGATCGCCGCCCGGGAGGTACACGCAGTACGGGGAGTAGTCGCCGACCTCCCCCTCGCTGGTGAGGGCGAGTTCCTCGGCGGTCATGAACCCCGGACGAGCGACGAGATGTACCGGCGGTCGCTCGTCGTCGGCGGCGAGTGCCGCCTGCAGCTGTCCCGCCGAACCACCGAGAGCGTCGCGGAACACCTCCGCGATCCAGCGCGGATGTGCGTACTGGAAGGCGAGATAGCCGACGAGATCGTCCGCGGGCGACGGTGCGAGCTCTTCCACCCACATGCCCTCGTCCTTCTGGGAGACCTTGCGCAGCACCGCGTTCACGAAACCGGACGGCCCCATCCCGTTTTCGGCGCGCACCAGGTCAACCGACGTGGAGACCGCCGCATGTGCGCCGACCCTCGTCCGCAACAGCTGATAGGTGCCGAGTCGCAGGACGTCGAGCACCGTGCCGTCGATGTCGGCGACCGGCCGTTTCGCGGCGGAGGAGATCACCGCGTCGAGCAGACCCTGGGCCCGCGCGGCCCCGTAGGCCAGCTCGGTGGCGAAGGCGGCGTCTCGTCCCTCGATCTTTTTTTCGCGCAGCATCTTCGGCAGGACGAGGTTGGCATACGCGTCGCGTTCGCGCACCGCGCGGAGGGTGTCGCGGGCGGCCACGCGCGCGGGATCGAGGTCCTTCTGCCGGAACTTGCCGCTCATCCCAGGACCGTCCCGTCGGTCAGGCGCGCGCCACGAGCCCAGTCGGCGGCGGGCATGGGCTTCTTCCCCGGCGGCTGTACGGTGCCGAGTCTCACCGGCTGCGAACCGGTTCCGACGAACACCGCCTTCTTCGTGACGGCGAGTGCACCGGGCGCCAGGCCGCCGTCCCGCGCCGCATCGGGCAGACCGGGATCGTCGGCCGACGCGACCGACACCGGCCCGACCTTGATCCGCGCGTCGTCGAGGCTGGTCCACGGTCCGGGTGCTGGTGTGTACGCGCGAACCAGGCGATCGATGATGTGTGCCGGCAGTTCCCAGCGGATCCGCGCGTCCTCGACCTCGACCTTGGACGCGTGGCTCACCCCCGTGGTGGGCTGCGGTTCGGGGGCGAGTTCACCGGCCTCGAGGCCGTCGAGCGTGGACAGCAACAGTCCCGACCCGGCATCGGCGAGACGCCCGAGTAGATCACCGCTGGTGTCGGTGGGTCGGATGGTCTCGGTGAGCACCCCGAAGACCGGACCGGTGTCGAGACCCTTCTCGAGCCGGAACGTGCTGGCCCCGGTCACCTCGTCGCCGGCGGCGATGGCGGCCTGGACCGGAGCGGCACCGCGCCAGGCGGGCAGCACCGAGAAGTGCAGATTGATCCAACCGTGGCGCGGCAGGTCCAGCAGTCCGGGCGGTACGAGCCCGCCGTAGGCCACGACGGCACCGCAGTCGGGAGCCCAGCGCCGGAGCACGTCGTCGACCTCCGGCTCCGACAGCCGGCGCGGGGTGATCACCTCAAGCGCATGCTTGTCGGCGAGTTGTCCGACGGGTGACCGCATCACCTTGCGGCCGCGGCCGGACACGGCGTCGGGCCGGGTGATGACCCCGACCACCTCATGTGAGGGCGAGTCGATGAGGGCCTGCAACGACGGCACGGCGACCTCGGGGGTCCCGGCGAAAACGATGCGCATTCATCCGATCGTAGGCGGGTCGATCTGCACCCGGATCGGCCCGGTCTGTCGATGTGTGTTGCGGCGCACCTGGCCCGCGACGAGCGCCTCGGCGAGGAGCCGTCCGTGCTTGCGCGGCAACCGCACCAGGATGCGATCCATCTCGTCGTCCGCGGCGGCCTCCCACTCGGCACTGCCGGCCGGTGGGCGGACGCCGGGCGGCAACGGCACCGGGCCGAGAACATCGGCGTCGGAGGGTAACTCGAGGTGCTCGACGAAGTCGGTGATCACACCGGTCGGCCCGTCGACCGAGGCCATCGTCACCGCCGGGGGGAATCCGAGTTCCACGCGCTGTTGCAACTGGATCGAGGCGAAACCCACCGGGTCCCAACGGATCAGGGCTTGCACGGGTGCGAGCGCCGAGTCGGCGACGATGACCACTCGCCCACCGTCACCGTGCGGGGTCACCATCGCGGCGAGCGCCATCCACCGCCGGACCGCGTGCTCTTCGGCACGCAGGTCGGCCCGGTCGAGCTGGGCCCAGGTGTCGACGACGATCGCGGCGCCGTATCCGCCCGGGGCCACCGGTTCCGCGCCGGGCGTCGCGACGACGAGCCGTGCGCCGGGTTCGATCTCGTCGAGGATCGTGTTGCCGCCGCTGGTCAGCACCGGCACGCCGGCGAAGGCACGTCCCAGCTCCTCGGCGGTCCGGCGTGCACCGGTCACCGTCGCGCGCACCGAGGTGTTGCCGCACTCCGGGCACCGGAAGGACCGTTCGGGCCGTCCGCACCAGCGGCAGCTCAGTCGTTGGTCGGCATCGAGCTGCAACGGTCCGTGACAGGCCCGGCACCGCGCGTGTTCGCGGCAGCGGGTGCATGCGAGCGACGGCACGTAACCCCGGCGCGGGACGCTGAAGATCACCGGACGATCGGCGGCGAACGCCGACCGCGCCGCGTCGAACGCGACTTCGGGGATGCGCGCCGACCGGGCCATGGGGTCGCGTGCGATCTGCCGGTCGTCGTCGGAGATGGCCTGGACACGGGGGCTGCGGGTGCGGACCGTCGTGCGGTCGGCGACGAGGTCGTGCGCCCAGCCCGAGACCACCAGCGCCTGAGCCTCGGCGGTCCGGGCGAACCCGCCGAGCAGCAGGCCGCACCGCTCGTGGTGCGACCGCAGCACCGCCACCTCGCGGGGATGCGGGTAGGGCGCCCGCGGGTCTGCCATGCTGTCGTCGCCGTCATCCCACACGACGACCAGGCCGAGGTCCTTGACCGGCGCGAACACCGCGCTTCGGGTACCGATCACCAGCTGCGCGGCACCGCGGCGCACGGCCAGCCATCGGCGGTAGCGCGCGGTGGGTCCGAGTCCGGCGGACAGCGCGACCCCACGGTCGCCGATCAACGGCTCACACTCGGCCCACACCCGATCGAGATCACGCTGATCGGGGACGACGAGGATGCACCCGCGTCCCGCTGCGAGGGTCGCCGCGGCGAGTTCGGCGAGACGGCGCGGCCAGTCCTCCCCCGGTAGGGCCTGCCAGACGGCCCGCGGATGACTGTCGGCCAGGTTCTCCACGTAGGAGTCGGCCAGGGCATACAGATGCCAGTCGGCGAGTTCGGGCGATTCGACGACAGCGGCCGGGTCGGGCGTCGTCTCCTTCTCGGTGCGCGCATGCCGCGGCGGTATGGCCAGGCGCACGACGTCGCCCATCGTGCCCGCGTACCGATCGGCCACCGCACGGCACAGCGTCGCCAGCTGCGGGGTCAGTACCGGCTCGGCGGACACGACCCGGTCGAGCCAGCCCAGCTTGCCGGGATGATCGCTCTTCTCGATGCGCTCGAGGAGGTAGCCGTCGACGAGCCGACCCGAGAATCGCACGCGGACACGAACACCGGGCTGCGCGTCCTCGTCCTGGTCGACGTCGATCAGGTAATCGAAGGGACGGTCGAGGTGAGCGAGCCCCAGAACAGGAAGAACACGGGCCACCGGCAGATCGGCGGCCGGGACCCGTGCTCCTTTGGGTGTCAGTGAGAGTACTTCCGCAGAGGGTCTACAGACCCGCGGCGGCCCGCAGCTTCTCCGCGCGGTCGGTCCGCTCCCACGGCAGGTCGACGTCGGTGCGACCGAAGTGGCCGTACGCGGCGGTCGGTGCGTAGATCGGGCGCAGCAGGTCGAGGTCGCGGATGATCGCGAGCGGACGCAGGTCGAAGTTCTCGGTGATGACCCGCTCGATGACAGTCGGATCGACGTTCTCGGTGCCGAACGTCTCGACGAACAGGCCGACCGGTGCGGCCTTGCCGATCGCGTAGGCGACCTGGACCTCGATGCGGTTCGCCAGTCCCGCGGCCACGGCGTTCTTGGCCACCCAGCGCATCGCGTAGGCCGCGCTGCGGTCGACCTTCGACGGGTCCTTGCCGGAGAACGCGCCGCCGCCGTGACGGGCCATGCCGCCGTAGGTGTCGACGATGATCTTGCGGCCGGTCAGGCCGGCGTCACCCATCGGGCCGCCGAGGACGAACTTGCCGGTCGGGTTGACCAGCAGACGGTAGTCGGTGGTGTCGAGGGTCGGCAGATCGATCTCGGCGAGCACCGCGTCGACGACCTGCTTCTTGATGTCCGGCGCGAGGAGATTGTCGAGGTCGATGTCGGCGGCATGCTGCGTCGACAGGACCACGGTGTCGAGGCGGACCGGGGTGTCACCGTCGTATTCGATGGTGACCTGCGTCTTGCCGTCGGGGCGCAGGTACGGGAGCGTGCCGTTCTTGCGCACCTCGGTGAGGCGCCGCGACAGGCGGTGGGCCAGCGCGATGGGAACCGGCATGAGTTCCGGGGTCTCGTTGGTGGCGTAGCCGAACATGAGGCCCTGATCGCCGGCACCCTGGCTGTCGATCTCGTCCTCCGAGATGCCGCTGCGGCTCTCGTGCGAGTTGAAGACGCCACCCGCGATGTCCGGGGACTGCGCACCGATGGCGACGTTCACGCCGCACGATGCGCCGTCGAAGCCCTTCGTCGACGAGTCGTACCCGATCTCCAGGACCTTGTCGCGAACGATCTTGGGGATGTCGGCGTAGGCGGTGGTCGTGACCTCGCCGGCGACGTGCACCTGTCCGGTGGTCACGAGGGTCTCGACCGCGACACGCGCCTTCGGATCGTCGGTGAGGATGGCGTCGAGAATCGAGTCGCTGATCGCGTCACAGATCTTGTCGGGGTGTCCCTCGGTGACGGATTCGCTCGTGAACAGGCGTGACGAGGTGGTCATCAGATCCTCTCGAGATCTACGCGCGTCGATGGTCGCCGCGCCGCTGGCGGTGTCGGCCAGTCCGACTGGCCGGGGATGTTTCCAACCTAATCGGTCGGTCGAGCTCCTCGACCATCAGGCACCAGTTGCCGCACTTCGTCAAGTATCCGACTCGACATGAGTGTTTTCGACCCGAAGGGCAAGGCGGTCTCGTCGCCGTTGGCGGCGAGCAACCAGCCGGTGTTGTCCTCGGTCCCGAAGGCCTTGCCGTCGCCGACGGCGTTGACGACGAGGAGGTCGCAGCCCTTGCGGGCGAGCTTGGCGCGGCCGTGGTCGAGGACACCGCCGGTCTCGTCGCCGGTCTCGGCGGCGAACCCGACGATCACGGTGGCAGTGGGAATGCGGCCCTCGTCGCGTGCGGTGACGAGTCCGCGCAGGATGTCGGGATTGGTGGTGAGATGGATCGGCGCCGGCCCCTCGTCGCCCTTCTTGATCTTCGACTCGGCGACCGCAACCGGTCGGAAGTCGGCGACCGCGGCGGCCATGATCACGACATCGGCGTCGGCGGCGCGCTTGGTCATCTCGTCGGCGAGTTGCTCGGCGGTGGAGATCCGCACGATGGTGACCCCGGCCGGGTCGCCCGGGTCGGCAGTGGACCCGGCGACGACGGTGACGCTCGCGCCGCGTTGGGCCGCGGCGCGGGCCAGCGCGAAGCCCTGTTTGCCGGAGCTGTGGTTGCCGAGGTACCGGACCGGGTCGAGCGGTTCCCGGGTGCCGCCGGCGCTGATGAGCACGCGGACGCCGGCGAGGTCGTACGGGAGTGCGTCGGCGCGATCGAGCAACAGCTCGCCCACCAGGGCGATCTCCTGAGGATCCGGCAGACGACCGCGGCCCGAGTCGGTGCCGGTGAGACGGCCCGACGCGGGTGTCATCACGACCGAGCCATGCGACCGCAGCGTCGCGATGTTGGCCTGCGTGGCGGGGTGCTCCCACATCTCGGTGTGCATCGCGGGCACGAACAGCACCGGGCACCGCACGGTCAGCAGCGATGCGGTCAGCAGGTCGTCGGCACGCCCCTGTGCGGCGCGGGCCATGAGGTCGGCGGTGGCCGGGGCGATGACCACGAGGTCCGCCCCCTGCCCGAGCCGGACGTGCGCGACCTCGTCGACGTCGTCGAACACGGTCGTGGAGACGGGGTTACCGCTCAGCGCCTCGAAGGTCGCCTTGCCGACGAACTCGAGCGCAGCCGGGGTCGGCACGACGCGGACGTCATGGCCGGACTCGGTGAAGTGTCGGATCACCGAGCAGACCTTGTAGGCCGCGATCCCGCCGCCGACGCCGATCAGGATGCGTCGCCGGGTTCCGGTCGGTTTGGTCATCACCGACGACGACTATTCGCCCTCGGTGTGCTCGAGCAGGTCGGAGTGGATCTCACGCATCGCGATCGACAGCGGCTTCTCCTGGAGGCCGGGCTCGACCAGCGGGCCGACATACTCGAGGATGCCGTCGCCGAGCTGGTTGTAGTAGTCGTTGATCTGGCGCGCACGCTTGGCTGCGTAGATGACGAGTGCGTACTTCGACGACGCGCGGTCGAGGAGATCATCGATCGGCGGATTGGTGATCCCCAGCGGCGTGTCGTAGGCCGGTGCGTCGGCGATCTCGGTGATGTCGAAATTGGTCGGGGTGCTCACACGAACTCCTGCGTCGAGGTCTGGGTGTCGGAAAGGGCCGGTCAGGTCGCGGATGCGGCCGGCTGTTCAGGTCCGACCAGCAAGGATACCAACTCATCGACGGCGCGGTCGACTTCGCTGTTCACGATGACGTGGTCGAACTCGTCCTGCGCGGCCATCTCGGTGCGCGCGGTGGCCAGTCGGCGCTCGATCGCCTCGGGCGTCTCGGTGGCCCGCCCGGTCAGGCGGGCTACGAGTTCGTCCCAGCTGGGCGGCGCGAGGAAGACGGTGATCGCCTCCGGGAGCCGGGCCACGACGTTGCGCGCACCGACCAGGTCGACCTCGACCAGAACCGGTTTGCCGGCTTCCAGAGCGGCGAGCACGGGGGCGATGGGGGTGCCCGAGCGCTGCAGCCCGCCGTGGATCTCGGCCCATTCCAGGAGTTCGTCGGCGGCGATCATCTTGTCGAAGTCGCCCGCGGACACGAAGTGGTAGTCGCGGCCGTCGACCTCGCCGGGCCGTGGGTCCCGGGTTGTCGCCGAGACGCTGAAGTAGACATCGGGTACCGCGGCGCAGACCCTCGCGACCACGGTGGACTTGCCGACGGCCGAGGGGCCGACCAAAACGATCAGTCGACCCCTCGTGCGTCCGGTTCCCTCGTGGTCCGGGCGGTGGTTCACCGCCGCGTCCACGGGTTCGTTCCGCTGCCGTATCCGGTTCGGTTGCTCACGCTCAGGAGCTGAACTTCTCGAGCAGAGCCTTGCGCTGACGGTCGCCGAGACCACGCAGGCGGCGGGTCGGGGCGATCTCGAGCTCGGTCATGATCTCCTGCGCCTTGACCTTGCCGACCTTGGGCAGGGCCTCGAGCAGGGCCGAGACCTTCATCTTGCCCAGGATCTCGTCGTTCTCGGCATCCTTGAGCACCTGCTGGAGATCGGTGCCACCGCGCTTGAGGCGCTCCTTGAGCTCCGCGCGGACGCGACGAGCGGCAGCTGCCTTCTCCAACGCAGCGGCGCGCTGCTCATCGGTCAACTGGGGAAGGGCCACGGGGTTCCTCCGTCTTTCGTTCTCGAGTGGGACTGCATCGTTCGCCCGGGGGCGTCCGAGGCTCTGTTGCCGTGCGACCGCGGCTGGATCGCCATCGCCGGCCTGTCAGCCGGGTCTGCACCCGGCCGACGCCATCAAAATGTTGGCGGCGAATGCGACCGTACCCACGTGAGCAGGCATTTGCGAGTGCGACCCCCCGTTTTCGGGGCGTTTTCTCATGTTGTAGGGCCTCGTGTGCGTTCACGGGAGCACAGCACCGATTCAGTGCCTCCCCCACCGCGCTGACTACGTGTTTCGTGACATTCTCGCAGGTCAGGGCAACATCGTGCGACAAGGTGGTCGATAGCAAAGCGAACGACCTCTCGCCCGGACGTCCCTCGACTGAGACGCGTGTGACACCAGTGATGTGGCCGGAAATTCTGGGATTGGGCCGAGGCACCGCGCGTGTCGCGGGCGGTCCCACGGCATCCCTGGGGAGAGCTGCCCGCCGTCGTCGGTGCACGCGGCTAGCATGATCTGACTTTCGGGGAAGTAGCTGATCGGGGGCGGTTGATGAAGGTGGTTCCGGCGCGGGTGCGCGAACTGGGCGAGAAAATGCGTGCGGTCGACGGAACGGTACGCAGACTCGCGCCGCTCGACGGCGGGGCCGACGCCTCCAGTGGTGCCGGTGGCAACGAGCTCGCCGCGAACCTCAGGGATGCGGCGAAAGCTCTGAACAAGGTGATAGACCACCATGCCGACAGGTACCGGGGTTATGCCGACCTGTGCATGCGGGCCGCTGAGTCCTATGAGAACTCCGACCGCCATGGCGCAGCCGGGATCGAGTCCACTGCCGCCGTACCGGCGACGCCGGGAGGCTGAGCGGTGTCGGATGGATTCGCGTACACCGTCGAGAAGGTGCTGGCGTGGGACTTCGGCAGCGCGAGGACGGTCAGTGACCGGTTGACGTCGAAGTCCGCCGACTTGAGGGGTACGGCCAGAGCAGCTGTTACGACCTTCGACGGCTCACTGGGATACTGGCGCAGTGACGGCGGACGGGACGCCCGGGAGTCGTCGAACGCGCACGCGGACGCTGCCGATCGCAGTGCCACCGTGATCGAGTCGCTGGCCGGGAGGTTCGATTCCCTTCTGGCCTCGATGGAGGGCGAGATCGCCAACGTGAGGTCGAAGAAGGCCGAGGCACTCGGCTCGGAGTTCGAACTCGCCGTCGCCGGTGACGGGGAGGTCTACTCGACGAAGTCGAACCTCGAATGGCTGAAGACCTGGAAGTTGGCCTACTAGGTCAAGATCGTGCAGAAGGAGTCGCTGGAGAGCTACCTCACCAGGGAGATCCGCGGTTCTCTGCGGCGCATCGAGGAGATCGACAAGGTCGGGTCCGAAGGGCTGCGACGGATCCTCGAGAAACTCCCCGACTCCGTGAAAGCAGGTGCGGCGGGTCACCACTCCGATCCCCGGCTCGCCGAAATCCTGCGCGAGTATCAGGTCGACGCGTCCAAGGGCGGAGCGCGACTGTGGCCCTCGGGCGACCTGCTCGACACGATCCGCAGGTTCGATCCCACGTTCAAGCCCACCCTCATGACGCCCGAGGAAGTCACCATGCTCGCCGAGATGGGAGCGGTTCCGGTGACGGGCTGGCGAGAGGTCTACGACTTCTTCCAGATCCAGTCGAAGGCGGATGCCGTTGCCACCGCACGGCACCCGAATCGTGACAGGCGGGAGAACTCACTGGCAGACGGCCACGGTGACGCGTTCCGCCACACATATTGGAACGCGCTCATGACCGACCGTTTCGGTCAGGAGTGGACCACGAGGTTCGCGACTGTTCATGAAGGCCTCGGCGGAAACCCAGCCAGCCGTGAGGCCATGGATCTCTACAACAACGAGGTGGGACGACGGATCGCGACCGAGAATCCGGACGCAGACCCGCAAAGGCTCGCCGAGCTGGTGGACAGAGCCATAACCGCAGGCCGCACGGTCGTCTTGGACGAGAACGGAGAGATCGAGTGGAGCGACAAGGTCGCGAAACGCGAGACAGGAATTGCGTTGAAGACAGACATCCCGTTGCCGGCGCCGACCACGTGACCGGGCAGATTACGCTTACTGCACAACGTATCCGCAGTTTGACACTCGTGGTCGTCATTGTGATGACCGCCTTGGGTGCGGCCGCGTGCCTTCCGATCCCGAGGCTCGGCGAGAAGCCCCAAGAGGAGTGCTCGCGCGAGTTCTTCCTGTGGAGTAACGATGCCCCATTGGGTTCGTCGGCCGACTTCTTCAGGGTGGCTGACGAGCTCGCAGCGACCGCCGGCACCACGACGAGTCTCGACGACATAGCCCGACGCGCGGGTTGGTCCTCATCCGAAGACTGGGACCGCCTCATCTACATCGGAATGTCCAGTGACAGCTCGGTGCTCAATGCCGCGGCCGGTACGACCAACATCTGCTACCGAGGGTTCAGTACGAGCGATCCCGACCGCGGCTCGGACGGCTACTACGTCTTCTTCAACGGACCGAACCCAGTGCAGACGGCAGGTGCGGGGTCTCAGCCGGTGATCGCGCCCGATGAGATCCCAGCGCTCGGTCGTGACGAAACCCTCTATTCAGATACGTCGATCAAACGGCCGGTGCTGCGGAGAGTTATCGCCGGTGGGCAGTGATCCGCATCGATCGATTCGATCGTCGTCGATACTGGCGGTCGCCGGAGCGGGCGTCGCCGTGGCGACCGCCGGTTGTCTCCCGAACCCGCGACTCCTGACCGCACCTCAGCCCAGCGCGGCCTCGACCTCGTCGCGGGCGCGGACGAAAGCGTCGCGCAGGGCGATGGGATCGGGCCCGGCTCGGAGCACGCCGCGGGAACTGGCGGGCAGCACCCAGGCCGGGTCGGCCCCCTCGAACACAATCGGCAGGTCGGCGGCCGTTGCACCCTGGGCACCCAGCCCGGGGGCCAGGATCGGGCCGCGGAGGCCGGCGAGATCGAGCCCGTGCTCACGTGTCGCCCCGACGACCAGGCCGACGGTCGCGGTCCCGTCCGTGTTCTCGGCGGCCGCGGCGTCGACGATCGATTGCGCGACCGTCCGCTCCCCCACCTGTGCCCGCTGCAGCTCGCCGCCCTCCGGGTTCGACGTCCGCGCCAGCACGAAGACGCCGCGCTCGCCGGACCGCGCGAGATCCAGTGCAGAGCGCAGGGATTCGTAACCCAGGTAGGGAGACGCGGTGACCGAGTCGGCGCACAGCGGCGACGACTCGGACAACCAGGCCTGCGCGTAGGCGGCCATCGTCGAACCGATGTCACCGCGCTTGGCGTCGGCGATGACGAGGGCGCCCGCCTCGCGACAGCCCGCGACGACGCGTTCCAGCACCGCGAAACCCGCCGAACCGAACGGCTCGAAGAACGCGACCTGAGGTTTGATGACGGCGGCCACCGGACCCAGCGCCTCGACGCAGATGTCGGCGAACGCCGACAGTCCGTCGATGTCCACCGAGAGGCCCCATTCCTCGAGCAACGCGGCGTGGGGATCGATCCCGGCGCACAGACGCCCGCGCTCGACGACCGCCCTCGTGTAGCGGCCGCCGAACCCGGACGCGTCCGTCACGAGCGGCCGGCCAGGTCGGCGTGCCGGTTCTGCAGCGACCGCACCCCGATGTCGCCGGTCATCGCGGCCTCGATGCCCTGCACGGCGGCCGAGGCACCCTGCACCGTGGTGATACACGGGATGTTCACCGACACCGCGGCGCTCCGGATCTCGTAGCCGTCGACGCGGGGCCCCGAGTTGCCATACGGGGTGTTGATCACCATCGTCACCTCGCCGGCGCGGATGATGTCGACGATCGTGCGCTGCCCCTCGGCGGCCTCGAAGTGCTTGCGCACCGTCTCGCACTTGATCCCGTTGCGGCGCAACACGTCCGCGGTCCCCTCGGTGGCCAGGATGTCGAACCCCAGGTCGGCGAGGTGCTTCACGGGGAAGATCAGCGCCCGCTTGTCCTTGTTGGCCACCGACACGAAGATCTTGCCGCTGGTCGGGAGCGAGCCGTAGGCGGCGGTCTGCGACTTGGCGAATGCGCGACCGAAGTCGGCGTCGATGCCCATGACCTCGCCGGTCGACTTCATCTCGGGGCTCAGCAGGTTGTCGACCCCGCTGCCGTCATGGCGACGGAACCGATTGAACGGCAGGACCGCTTCCTTCACCGAGATCGGCGCCGTCGCCGGAGCCTCTCCGCCGCCGCCGGTGGCGGGCAGGATGCCCTGCTCCCGCAGATCGGCGATCGTCGCGCCGAGCATGACGCGCGCACACGCCTTGGCCAGGGGCACCGCGGTGGCCTTGGAGACGAACGGGACCGTCCGGCTCGCACGCGGATTGGCCTCGAGCACGTAGAGGATGTCGTCCTTGAGCGCGTACTGGACGTTGAGCAGACCCTTGACGCCGATGCCCTTGGCCAGCGCCTCGGTCGAGGTCCGCACCATCTCGAGGTCGGCGCGGCCGAGAGTGACCGGCGGCAACGCGCACGCCGAGTCACCGGAGTGGATTCCGGCCTCTTCGATGTGTTCCATCACGCCGCCGATGTAGACCTCGTCGCCGTCGCAGAGGGCGTCGACGTCGATCTCCACCGCGTCTTCGAGGAACCGGTCGACCAGTACCGGATGATCCGGGGTCAGCTCGGTCGCGCGAGAGATGTAGTCCTCCAGGGACTTCTCGTCGTAGACGATCTCCATGCCGCGTCCACCGAGGACGTACGACGGCCGGACGAGCACCGGGTACCCGATCCGGGCGGCGGTGTCGCGGGCCTCGTCGAAGCTCGTCGCGGTACCGAACGCCGGGGCCGGTAGTCCGGCGGCGGTCAGCACCTTGCCGAACTCGCCGCGATCCTCGGCGAGGTCGATGGCCGCCGGGCTGGTGCCGACGATCGGCACCCCGGCCTCCTCCAAACGGTGCGCGAGACCGAGCGGCGTCTGGCCGCCGAGCTGGACGATGACACCTTCGACGGTGCCCGACTCCGATTCGGCGTGGTAGACCTCAAGGACGTCCTCGAACGTCAGCGGCTCGAAGTAGAGACGGTCGGCGGTGTCGTAGTCGGTGGACACCGTCTCCGGGTTGCAGTTGACCATGACGGTCTCGTATCCGGCGTCCGACAGGGTCAGTGCGGCGTGCACGCACGAGTAGTCGAACTCGATGCCCTGACCGATGCGGTTGGGGCCCGATCCGAGGATCAGGACCTTGGGGCGCTCCGTCTGGGGCGCGATCTCACTGGTCGCCCCGGGGTCGAGTTCGTAGCTCGAGTAGTGGTACGGCGTCTTCGCCTCGAACTCGGCCGCGCAGGTGTCGACGGTCTTGTAGACCGGCCGTACGCCCAGCCCGATCCGGTGGGCGCGAACGGCCGCCTCGTCGGCGAAATCCGAACGCAGAGCGGCGATCTGACGGTCGGAAAAGCCGGTGGACTTGGCCTCGCGCAGCAACGCCTCGTCCAGCGTGTCGGCGTCGCGGATCTCCACTCCGAGCGCGGCGATCCCGCCGATCTCGGCGAGGAACCAGGGATCGATCGCAGTGGCCTCGTAGAGGTCCTGGATCGTCGCGCCGGCCTCGAAGGCGAGCATCAGCTTGTACAACCGGCCGTCGCGCGGGGTCTTGATGTCCTCGAGCAGGGCGGGCAGGTCGACCGTCGCCGGGTCGGGGCGGTTGGGCTCGGCCCAGAAGCCGCCGGCCTTCGTCTCCAGCGACCGCATGACCTTGCCGAGTGCCTCGGCGAAGCTGCGACCGAGGCTCATGGCCTCGCCCACCGACTTCATCGTGGTGGTCAGCGTGTCGTCGGCGCCCGGGAACTTCTCGAACGCGAACCGCGGAGCCTTCACCACGACGTAGTCGAGCGTCGGCTCGAAACAGGCCGGCGTCTCCTTGGTGATGTCGTTGACGATCTCGTCGAGGCTGTACCCGATGGCGAGCTTCGCGGCGATCTTGGCGATCGGGAAGCCGGTGGCCTTCGACGCGAGCGCCGACGACCGCGACACGCGCGGGTTCATCTCGATGACGACGAGGCGGCCGTCGCGTGGGTCCTGGGCGAACTGGATGTTGCAGCCGCCGGTGTCGACGCCGACCTCGCGCAGGATGTCGATGGAGAGGTCGCGCATGATCTGGTACTCGCGGTCGGTGAGCGTCATCGCCGGGGCGACGGTCACCGAGTCGCCGGTGTGGACGCCGACCGGGTCGAGGTTCTCGATCGAGCAGACGACCACCACGTTGTCGCGGTTGTCGCGCATGAGCTCGAGCTCGTACTCCTTCCACCCGAGGATCGACTCCTCGATGAGGACGTTCGCCGTCGGGGAGGCGGCGAGACCGCCGCCCGCGATCCGGTCGAGGTCCTCGTCGTCGTAGGCCATTCCCGAGCCGAGACCGCCCATGGTGAACGACGGCCGGACGACGACCGGGAACCCGAGTTCGGCGACGGTGTCCCGCACCTCGTCCATCGTGTGGCAGACGCGGGACCGGGCGCTCTCCCCGCCGACCTTCTCGACGATGTCCTTGAACATCTGCCGGTCCTCGCCGCGCTGGATGGCGTCGAAGTCGGCGCCGATCAGCTCGATGCCGTACTTCTCCAGTGAGCCGCGATCGTGCAGTGCAACAGCGGTGTTCAACGCGGTCTGACCGCCGAGGGTGGCCAGCACGGCGTCGATGGGATGCCCGGCGTCGCGCTCGGCCTCGATGACCTTCTCCACGTACTCGGCCGTGATCGGCTCGATGTAGGTGGCGTCGGCGAACTCCGGATCGGTCATGATCGTGGCCGGGTTCGAGTTGACCAGGCTGACCCGCAGGCCCTCGGCCTTGAGGACCCGGCAGGCCTGCGTGCCGGAGTAGTCGAACTCGCAGGCCTGACCGATCACGATCGGCCCGGACCCGATGACCAGGACGTGGTTGATGTCTTCGCGGCGCGGCATCAGGCACTCGCTCCTTGGGACTTGTCCCCTTCGAGCAGGGTGACGAACTTGTCGAACAGGTAGGCGGCGTCGTGGGGACCGGCGGCCGCCTCGGGGTGGTACTGCACCGAGTAGGCGCGACCGGAGAGCAGCTCGACGCCCTCCACGGTGCCGTCGTTGGCGCAGACATGGCTGACCCGGGCGCGGCCGAAGTCGGAGTCGAACTCCTCGCCCGCCTCGCCTTCGAGCGCGAAGCCGTGGTTCTGCGAGGTGATCGAGACCTTGCCGGTGGCGTGGTCGACGACCGGGATGTTGATGCCCCGGTGACCGAACTTCATCTTGTAGGTCGACCGGCCGAGCGCGCGGCCCAGGATCTGGTTCCCGAAACAGATGCCGAAGAGCGGGATGTCCTGGCCGAGCACCCCGCGGGTCAGCTCGACGATGTCGTCGGCCGTGGCCGGGTCGCCGGGACCGTTCGAGAGGAACACCCCGTCGGGTTTGAGGTCGGCGATGGCGTCGAGCGCGACGGTCGCGGGCAGCACGTGGGTGCGGACGCCGCGTTCGGCGAACATCCGCGGCGTGTTGGTCTTGATGCCCAGGTCGATGGCGGCCACCGTGAACCGGTGCTGGTCGAGGGGTTCGACCACGTAACCGCTGTCGGTGGTGACCTCGTCGGCCAGCCGGGCGCCCTTCATGTCCGGCTGATTGCGGACGCGGGCGACGAGTTCGTCGGTGTCGGCGAGCGCCGGGCCGGAGAAGATCCCGGCCTTCATCGACCCGTGGTCGCGGAGGATGCGCACCACGGTGCGGGTGTCGATACCGCCGATCCCGACGATGCCCTGACGGTCCAGCTCCTCTGCGAGGGAGGTCGTCGCACGCCAGTTGGAGACGCGTCGGGTGGGGTTGCGAACCGCATACCCCGCGACCCAGATCTTGCCCGAGTCACCGTCGACGCCGATGCTCCCGGCGCTGCCCGTGCTCTCGCCGTCCTCGGTGTTCCAACCGGTGTTGCCGATCTGCGGCGCCGTGGCGACCACGATCTGCCGGTGGTAGCTCGGATCGGTCAGGGTTTCCTGATAGCCGGTCATCGCGGTGCAGAACACCGCCTCGCCAAGGGTCTCGCCGACTGCGCCGAAGCTCCGGCCGGTGAACACCTGGCCGTTCTCCAGCACCAAGACCGCTGTGTTCATTCCTGTGCCCCTTGTCCCTGTGGCCCGTGTCCACTGTCGTGCGTCCCGGCGAAGGCGCTCACCCAGCCGGGGTAGATCGTTTTGTCGTCGGCGCGCACCCCGGAGTCGATCTCGGTGCCGCTGGGCAGGACCCAGCGGATGGCGAGGACGCCGTCGGCGGTCATCACCTTGCCCGCGATGCCGCGTTCGGTCCGGACCGCGGTGATCGATTCCCGGGGAATCCAGAGGTCGCTGGCTCCCTGACGCGCGATGAGGATGCCCGTCTCGAACTCGGTCAGCACCGAGGACGCCCGGTCGCCGATGTCGCCGACGGTCACCCGGTTCTGCCAGCTCGGCGCGATGGTGCTGCCGAGGTAGAGGCCGGTATCTGGACCTCTGAGCACCGCGCCCGGCTCGGCGGGGATCGTCGGCAGCGTGCCGATCAGGTCTGCCTGCGCCGCGGTCTTCTTCCGATTCCCGGTTGCCAGCAGGTAGAACACCGACGCCACCCCGAGGGCCAGCAGCGCGACCACACCGATGAACCAGGCGTTGAAGACGATTTTGCCGTATCCGAGCAGCGACGCGATCACCGAGGCGACCACCAACACCGCGAGGACCGCCGGTACCAGTCCACGCCTGGGTCTCGCGGTCATCGGGTCTCCTGCCCGTCGTGAGCCGTCACCACGCCGCGCAGCACCGTCGCGGTGACGGTGGCGGGCATGGTCATCGACTCGAACGGGGTGTTGGCCGACAAGCTCGCCAGCTCGGGACCGTGCACCACCCAGGACGTGTCCGGGTCGACGACGGCCAGGTTCGCCGGCTCGCCGACCTCGATCGGACGACCCTGATCGGTCAGTTCGACAATCTGCGCGGGCCGCTCGCTCATCACACGCGCGACGCCGCGCCAGTCGAGCAGGCCGGGCTTCACGAGGGTCTCGACGATGATCGGCAATGCTGTCTGCAGGCCGAGCATCCCGGGCTTGGCCTGGGCGAACTCGCAGCACTTCTCCTGCGCGGCGTGCGGCGCGTGGTCGGTGGCCACACAGTCGACGATCCCCTCGGCCAGCGCCTGTCGCAACGCCTCTTTGTCGCGGACCTCGCGCAGCGGCGGATTCACCTTGTTGACCGGGTCGTACGTCTCCAGCCGCGAGTCGTCGAGCAGCAGGTGATGCGGGGTCACCTCGGCGGTGATCGCGATCCCCTGGTCCTTCGCCCAGCGGAGAAGTTCGACGGTGCCCTCGGTCGAGGCGTGGCAGATGTGGATGCGCGCACCCGCGTCGCGCGCGAGCAGGGCGTCGCGGATCACGATCGACTCCTCGGCCGCCCGCGGCCAGCCCGCCAGGCCGAGGCGCGAGGCCGTGGGCCCCTCGTTGGCAACGGCTCCGACGGTCAGTCGCGGCTCCTCGGCGTGCTGGGCGATGAGGACGCCGAGCCCGGTCGCGTACTCGAGCGCGCGGCGCATCAGGAGCGGATCGTCGACGCACTTGCCGTCGTCGCTGAACATCCGGACGCCGGCGGCACCGGCGGCCATCATGCCCATCTCGGCGAGCTGCTTGCCGGCCAGACCCACGGTCACGGCGCCGACCGGGTACACGTCGACGAGTCCGACCTCGCGCCCGGACCGCCACACGTTGTCGGTGACGGTCGAGTTGTCGGCCACCGGGCTGGTGTTGGCCATCGCGAAGACCGCGGTGTAACCGCCGAGCGCGGCGGCTGCCGAACCCGACCGGATGGTCTCGGTGTCCTCGCGGCCCGGCTCCCGCAGGTGGGTGTGGAGGTCGACGAACCCCGGCAGCAGCACGCCACCTTTGCCGTCGAGGACGTCGGTGTCCTCGGGTGCGGTGACCTGATGGCCGATCTCGCTGATGATGCCGTCGACTACGAGGACGTCGATCGGGTCACCCTCGCCGTATGGACGAACGGCGCGGAGAAGAACGGATCCGGTGCGGGCGGTCACTTCACATCTCCTGACACGATGTCATGGGCGGTCATAGGTGGGCACCCGCGGAATCGGAACCGACCAGCAGCCGGAACAGAACCGCCATGCGGACGTGCACGCCGTTGCGGACCTGCTCCAGCACGGTCGCCTTCGGCGAATCGGCCACCGAGTAGCCGATCTCCATACCGCGCAACATCGGTCCGGGATGCAGGACCACGGCATCATCGGCCAGCAACGCCATCCGACGATCGTTGAGCCCGAAGCGGACCGAGTACTCGCGGGCACTCGGGAAGAACCCGCCGTTCATGCGTTCGGCCTGGACGCGGAGCATCATGACGGCGTCGACGGCCGGCAGCTCGGCGTCCAGACTTCCCGAGACGCTCACCGGCCACTGGTCCACCCCGACAGGCAGCAGCGTCGGGGGCGCCACCAGGACGACCTCGGCGCCGAGCGTCGAGAGCAGGTGGGCGTTCGACCGCGCGACGCGGGAGTGGATGATGTCGCCGACGATCGCGATCCGCCTGCCCTCGAGCGAACCGAGCCGCTGTCGCAGGGTCAGCGCGTCGAGGAGCGCCTGCGTGGGATGCTCGTGCGTTCCGTCGCCGGCGTTGATCACCGCGGGACCGTCACCGTCGGGCGTGGTCGTCCAGTCGGCGATCTGGGCCGGCGCGCCCGACGCCGGATGCCGGACGATCAGCGCGTCGGCGCCCGCCGCGTGCAGGGTCTTGGCCGTGTCGCGCAACGACTCCCCTTTGCCCGCAGAGGAACTCGAAGCACTGACGTTGATGACGTCGGCACTCATCCACTTGCCCGCGACTTCGAAGGAGACTCGGGTGCGGGTGGAGTTCTCGTAGAACACGGTCATCACCGTCCGACCGCGCAGCGTCGGCAGTTTGCGCACCTCACGCCCGGTCAGGGCCTGCTCGAAACGCTCGGCGTCGTCGAGGAGGGCGGTGGCGTCGTCACGGCTGAGGTCTTGCGTCGACAACAGATGCCGCATCATGAATCACTCTCCGCGGCAACCGAACTCGACGCCGAGGCGAGGACGACCTCGTCGATGCCGTCGTGTTCGACGAGATGGACCGAGACCTGTTCGTCGCGGGCCGTCGGGATGTTCTTGCCGACATAGTCTGCGCGCAACGGGAGTTCGCGATGGCCACGGTCGACGAGGACCGCGAGTTGCACGGCCGCGGGACGACCGAGATCGCGCAGTGCGTCGAGCGCGGCACGGACCGTCCGTCCGGAGTAGAGGACATCGTCGACGAGGATCACGATGGCGCTGTCGACGCCACCGGCCGGCACCATCGTCCGCTCGAGCGGGCGGTGTGGCTTGCCGCGTAGATCATCGCGGTAGAGCGTGATGTCGAGATATCCCACCGGCACGTCGACGCCCGCGAACTCGCTGATCTTGGCACCCAGCCGGGTGGCGAGAGATGTTCCGCGAGTGGGGATTCCGATGAGGACGACGCGAGGTGCGTCGGGCGAATCCAGAGCAGTCTTCTCGATGACCTGGTGTGCGACGCGGGCAATCGTGCGCGACACGTCAGCGGCATCGAGCAGCACCCTGGGAGCGGGGCTGGCCAAAGCCGACCTCCTTCTCCGCCTCGCAGGACGGATCGTTAAAGGATGTCTGTCTCGCGACACTCTACACCGGGCGGCGACGCCGACGAATTCCCGCGACGTACGCCACACCCGGTGCGGATCAGTTGGGCTCCGGCCGTCCGGGTGCGGCCCCACCGGGTTCGGCGGAAGCGGCTGCGCGGACCTGCGGCGCGAGCTCGGCGATCTTGGCCAGCACGCCGTTCACGAAGGCCGGCGAGTCGTCGGTCGAAAGTTCTTTGGCGAGTTCGACCGCCTCGTCGACGACGACGATCGTGTCGACGTCGAGAGAGTTGAACAGCTCCCACGTCGCCAGTCGCATGATGGCGCGATCGACGGCCGGGAGACGTTCGAGGGTCCAGTCGCGCAGATACGACGAGATGACCGCGTCGACCTGACCCTGGTCCTCGGCGAGTCCCTGGATCACGGTCGCGGTGTAGTCGTGGATCGAGCCGACGCTCTCGTCCGAGCGGACGTATTCACGACGTTCGGCGACGAGCTGCGCGGGACTGACCTTCTTGGCCTCGGCCTCGAAGAGCAGGTCCACCGCGCGCCGCCGCGCCTTGTGTCGGGCTCCGGGTTGTTTCACAGGTCAGGAGTTGACGCGGCCGAGATAGCTGCCGTCGCGCGAATCGACCTTGAGCTTGTCACCGGTGTTGATGAACAGCGGAACCTGGATCTCGGCGCCGGTCTCGAGCGTGGCGGGCTTGGTGCCGCCGGTGGAACGGTCGCCCTGGAGTCCGGGATCGGTCTGGGCGACGATCAGCTCCACCGTGACCGGCAGTTCGACGAACAACGGGTTGCCCTCGTTCAGCGAGACCTGCACGGTCATGTTCTCCAGCAGGAAGCGGGCGCCGTCGCCGACGGTGGCCGGGGGCAGGGAGAACTGCTCGTAGTCCTGCGCGTCCATGAACACGTAGTCGGTGCCGTCGTTGTAGAGGAAGGTCATGTCGCGACGGTCGACCGTCGCGGTCTCGACCTTGACGCCCGCGTTGAAGGTCTTGTCGACAGTCTTGCCGCTCAGCACGTTCTTGATCTTGGTGCGCACGAACGCGGGACCCTTGCCCGGCTTGACGTGCTGGAACTCCATGATCTGCCAGAGCTGGTCGTCCATGCGCAGCACGAGGCCGTTCTTGAAGTCGGCGGTGGATGCCATGTGGTTTTCGTTCCCTTGCAGTCAGATGACGGTGAATGTCTTGTCGGTGGCGGTCAGCAGGTCGGGGTCGCCGTCGGTGACCACCAATGTGTCCTCGATCCGGACCCCACCCCATCCGGGTAGGTAGACACCGGGCTCCACGGTGACCGCAGCACCGCATGGCAGTGTACCCGCCGCGAGTTTGCCGATTCCCGGCGCTTCGTGGATCTCCAGTCCCACTCCGTGACCGAGACCGTGCACGTAGTTCTCGCCGTGGCCGGCGTCGGCGATCACGTCGCGGGCCGCGGCGTCGACCGCCCGCAGGTCGGCCCCGGGCGTGAGGGCCCGGCGGCCGGCGGCCTGCGCGGTGGCGACGAGTTCGTAGAGGTCCCGCTGCCACGACGCCGCGCGCCTCAGGACGAAGGTCCTGGTCATGTCGGAGTGATACCCGCCGACCACCGAGCCGAAGTCGATCTTGACCAGATCGCCGTCCGCCAGAGCCGTGTGGGTGGGCCGGTGATGCGGGATCGCCGAGTGCGCGCCGGCGGCCACGATGGTCTCGAACGCGATCCCGTCGGCCCCGAGGCGGTACATCTCCCACTCGAGCGCACGCGCGACCTGCCGCTCGGTCGTCCCGGCCCGCAGGACGCCGTCGGCGATGATCTGCGCCAGGGCCGCATCCCCGATCGCGCACGCCGCCCGGAGCAGCTCGATCTCCCCCGGTTCCTTGACCGCGCGCAGGTTCTGCACGACACCGGTCGTGCTGACGAGTTCGATCCCGGAGTCCCCGACAGCCGCGGACAGCGCTCGGTGCCCGGCCACGGTCTCGGTGTCGGCTTCGAAGCCGACGCGACCCGCCCCGGCGGCCCGGGCGTGGTCGACGAGGGCACGCGCCGCCGAGCGTTCGATGATCGGCTCGACGTCGGGCACCTGTTCGGCGACCTGGGTGAGATACCGGCCGTCGGTGGCGATCCGGTCGCCGGCCGGATCGTCGACGTCGATCAGCACGGCGGCGTTGGAGCCGGTGAACCCGGTCAGGTAGCGGACGTTGACGAGGTCGGAGACGACGAGGAACGAGACCGGGTCGTCCGCGGTACGCAGCTCGGCACGCAGCCGGGCGCGGCGGCCTGCGGTGTCATGGTTGATCGGCACCCTGGCCACGCTACGGCCGGCGCCCCAGCCGCGCGAACCCGCCCGACCCGCGAAACCCGGCCACTTCGACCAGGTGTGTCCGCTGTCACCACCCCCGTGCGTAAGATGACGCGCATGTCTTCGTGGTTGGTGCGCGGTCTGACGATGACCGCAGTTCACGTCCTCGCCCGCGTCTTGCTGGGATTCGCCGTGGTGCAGGCGCCGCTGAACTCGACGATCTGGCGCACCATCGCGATCGCGGTCGTCGTGCTCATCGCCCTGGTGTGGGGTGGTTACGACGGCATCCGCGACGCCCGCGCCAACCCGGATCCCGATGACTACGAGGATCTGACCGTGCGCTGGCTGCAGGCCGGTGTCCTCGCCGGCGTCGTCGCCGGGTTGATCTCCTGGATCCTCGGCACGGTCGTCCTGGCCGGCATCGGGCAGGCCAGCCTGTTCATCGAGCTGATCGCCGGGGCGTCGTTCACCGCACTGCTCGTCTTCGTCCCGGCCTTCGTCGGCGCGGCGATCGGCCGTTTCCTCGTCCGGCGCGACCAGAACAAGGGCGCAGCCGACGACGACTGGTCGGTGCACGAGGATCGGTCCCATCGCCACGACGGTGGGACCGAGGCCGACTCGGACGCGCCGACACAGCGCATTCGCTGAGGCTCAGGAAAGAGCCCGCGTGCGAGTGGCCGGATTCTCAGCTCCCTGAGGTACGAGCGAAGCGAGCCACCTCCTGCTCCCTGAGGAGCGCTCGGAGCTTGCGGAGGGCGCGTCACGAAGGGTCTTCGCAACTCGTCTCGCCAGGACCTCGCCTCAGAGCAATATCGACGTGCTCTTCTCCGCTGAGCCACCGGCCACTGCCGAGTAGGCAGCGGCGATCAAGCCGGGGTCGGGCCCTTCGAGCCGGCCCGGCTTGGCGAGTCCGTCGAGCACGACGAAACGCAGCACGCCGGAACGGTTCTTCTTGTCCCCCGCCATCCCCTGCAGGAGATCGGCGAACGCATCCGGGTCATAGGTCGTCGGCAGCCCCACGAGATCCAGGATCGCCTTGTGCCGATCCGCCGTGGCGTCGTCGAGGCGGCCGGCCAGGCGCGAGAGTTCGGCAGCGAACACGAGACCCACCGACACCGCCGCGCCGTGACGCCAGCGGTAACGCTCGCGGCGCTCGATCGCGTGGCCGAGAGTGTGCCCGTAGTTGAGGATCTCGCGCAGCGACGACTCCTTGAGGTCCGCGGACACCACGTCGGCCTTGACCTGCACCGAGCGCCGGATGAGATCGGGCAGTACCGGCGACGTCGGGTCGAGGGCGGCCTCGGGGTCGGCCTCGATGATGTCGAGGATCGTCGGATCGGCGATGAACCCGGTCTTGATGACCTCGGCGAGTCCGGCGACGATCTCGTTGCGCGGGACGGTCTCGAGCGTGCCGGTGTCGATCAGGACGGCGTCGGGTTCGTGGAACGAGCCGACGAGGTTCTTGCCCGCCTCGGTGTTGATGCCGGTCTTGCCGCCCACGGCGGCGTCGACCATCGCCAGCAGGGTCGTCGGGATGTGGATGACCCCGATGCCGCGCATCCAGGTCGCCGCGACGAACCCGGCGAGGTCGGTGGCGGCTCCCCCGCCGAGGCTGATGACCTTGTCGTTACGTTTGAGGCCGATCCGGCCGAACACCTCCCAGCAGAACGACGCGACAGAGAGGTCCTTGCCCGCCTCGGCGTCGGGGATCTCGACGCGATGGGCGTCGAACCCCTTGTCCGCCAGATACTCTCGGATCTGTTCGGCGGTCTTGGCCAGCGGCGGCTGATACAGGATCGCGATGCGGTCGGCGCCCTGCGCGGCCGCGGCCACCTCACCGAGGAGTCCCCGGCCGATGGTCACGTCGTACGGTGCGCCGGCGTTGACCCGGATGGCGATGGGTTCGTTCGCTGCCTGTTCGTTCACGGTGATACTCGGCTTCCTCACATCAGTTCACGGGCGAGTTGGACGACCACGGCGTCCGCCACCGCGTCGGGGTCGGGGTCGGCGTCGACGTCGAAGGTGCAGACCGCCTCGTAGACGGGTATCCGCTCGGCGAGCAGTTCGGCGTACCGAGCGGCGGGGTCGTCCGTCCCCAGGAGCGGGCGGTCGGTACCCGACACGCGGTCGTACCCGCGATCGGGCGACACCCGCAGGTATACGACGCGCTGGTCGGCCAGTGCCTCGCGGATCCCGGCGGTCGTCACCGCGCCGCCGCCGAGCGACACCACCCCGCCGTGATTGTCCAGGACATCGGTGACGACGTTCGCCTCGATCGTCCGGAATCCCTCGAGACCGTCGGATTCGAAGATCTCCGGGATGCTGCGGCCGGTGCGCCGGACGAGTTCGATGTCGGTGTCGATGAAGTCGACGCCGAGCCGGTCGGCGAGCATGCGACCGACGGTGGACTTCCCGGCTCCCATGAAACCGATCAGTACGGCCGCCGGACGGCGACCGGTCGTCGGACGCGTCGGGGTCGGGGGTGCCGGGGGCTGGGTCATGCCCGGGGCGGACGCGCGTCGACGGCAGCCCGGTAGGCGGCGAGGTTCGCGCCGGTCTCGGTCACCGAGTCGCCGCCGAACTTCTCGAGAGCGGCCTGGGCCACGACGAGCGCGACCATCGCCTCGGCGACGACGCCCGCCGCGGGCACGGCACAGACGTCGGAACGCTGATGGATGGCGCTGGCCGTCTCCCCGGTCGACATGTCGATCGTGGACAGCGCTCGCGGCACCGTCGAGATCGGCTTCATCGCGATGCGGACGCGCAGGTCCTCGCCGTTGGTCATGCCGCCCTCGAGTCCGCCCGCGCGGTTGGTCGATCGCAGGACACCGTCGGCACCGGGCACCATCTCGTCGTGGGCCTCACTGCCACGCCGGCGGGCGGTGGTGAAGCCGTCGCCGACCTCGACGCCCTTGATCGCCTGGATGCCCATCAGGGCGGCCGCCAGCTTGGCGTCCAGGCGGGTGTCGCCGCTGACGTGCGAGCCGAGGCCGACGGGCACCCCCGTGGCGACGATCTCGACCACGCCGCCGAGGGTGTCGCCGTCCTTCTTCGCCGCCTCGATCTCGGCGATCATGGACGTCTCGGCATCGGCGTCGAACGCCCGGACCGGACTGGCGTCGATGGCCTCGAGGTCGGAGATGCGCGGCGGCGGGCCGACGTAGGGATCGCTCGCGCCGATGGAGATGACATGGGAGATGACGTCGACGCCCAGTACCTGGCGGAGGAAGTTGCGAGCGACCGTGCCCGCGGCGACACGCGCCGCGGTCTCCCGGGCGCTCGCGCGCTCCAGCACCGGACGGGCGTCGTCGAAGCCGTACTTGAGCATTCCCGAGTAGTCCGCGTGCCCGGGGCGGGGACGCGTCAGCGGTGCGTTACGGGCACTCCCCTCGAGTTCGGCCGCGTCCACGGGATCGGCCGCCATCACCGTCTCCCACTTGGGCCACTCGGTGTTGCCGATCTCGATCGCGACCGGGCCGCCCATGGTCTGGCCGTGACGAACCCCGCCGAGCACGGTGACCTGGTCGGCCTCGAACTTCATCCGCGCACCGCGGCCGTAGCCGAGCCGGCGGCGTGCCAGTTGCCCGGCGATGTCGGACGAGGTGACCTCGACACCGGCCACCATGCCCTCGACGATGGCGACCAGGGCGGGACCGTGGGATTCTCCGGCAGTTATCCAGCGCAACACAGTGATCGATTGTTCCATGCTGCCGAGCCCGGACCGACGGCGGCGCCGCCGAACCACGCGTAGCACGCGTCACAACAGACCGGCGACCACGATCGTGGCGGCGACGAGCGCGGGTCCGTGCGGATGAGCCCCGCGGCCGGCGGGGTCCCGGCGACCCACGCGATGCCCGACCACCGTGCCCACCGCGATGACCGAGGCGAGCGCCACCACGAGCAGGGCGGCGTCCCACCGTACGGCGAGCGCACCGCACGCGATGGCGAGCTTGACGTCCCCACCGCCGCACCATCGCATCCCGAAGGCGAGCGCGTACGGGGCCGCGGCGACGAGCGCGGCCACCGCCGCGCCGGGGTGGACTGCGCACGCGCCCACCGCACCGCAGATACCGGGCCAGACGAGCACGTTCGGGATCCGGCGGGTGTCGGCGTCGGTCACCGCGATGACCGACAGCCAGATCAGGATCACGCACTCGGCCATCGGTCGAGCATGTCGGGGTGATCGACCGGCACCGTTCGCCCGTCCACAACCGGCACGTCCTGTGGACGGAGTCGGAGCTCCCCCGGGATCAGTCGGCGGTGAGTGCCGCGACCATCACGTCGCGGGGTGCGGGCAGCCCGGTGAACTGCTCGACCTGCCGGAATGCCTGGTTGACGAGCATGACCAGACCGCCGACCACGGTTCCACCGGCCGCGTCGACCGCGGACGCGAGCGGAGTCGGCCAGGGGTCGTAGATCACGTCCACGACCTTGCGTGCCCGCGCCACGGCGGGCGTCAGGACCACGGCCGCGTCGGCCGGCACCGTCGACACGACGACCGCGGACTCGCGACACCTTCGGGCCAGCGCCTCGGCGGGTTCGAAGGGCACGACGTCTCCGTTCATCCCCAACCGCTCACACAGTTCGAGGACGGCCGCGGCCCGGCCGGCGTCGCGGGCGACCACCGTGACGTCGGTGATGCCCGTCTCGGCGAGCGCCATGATGGTCGGAAGTGCCGTGCCACCCGCTCCGACGACCACGGCGACCGGTGAGGTCCCGGCGGCGAGGTCCGCGTCGACCGCGAGGTCGGTGAGCGCTCCCGACACGCCGTCGATGTCGGTGCAGTCCGCGCGCCAACCGGTCGCCACGCGCACCAGGGTGTTCGCCGACCCGACCAGTTCGGCGCGTTCGGTGCGTTCGGCGGCGAACTCGAGGGCAGCGCGTTTGTTGGGCATGGTGACCGAGAACCCGATGAAGTCGACGTCGGCTCCCGAGACGATCTCGGGCAGACGGTCGGCGGTGCACTCGATCCGGTCGTACCGCCAGTCGACGAGCCCGAGTGCCCGGTAGGCGGCCAGATGGACACGCGGCGAGCGCGAGTGCGTGATCGGCGACCCCAGAACCGCGGCCCGACGGCGGTCACCGTGCGGTGAGCGGATGCCGGCGGGCACGGTGTTCATGGCGGGTCCGCTGCTGCTCACTGGCTGCAGCCGGTGGCCACCAGCTTGTTGCGGCAGGCGACCTGGCGGTTGCGGATGTGATCTTCGAAGGTGTTCGCGAACAACGTGGTCCCGGCGGTGTCGACGGTGACGAAGTACAGCCATCCGCCCGGTGCCGGGTCGAGCATCGCCTCCAGGGCGGGCACCCCGACCGCCGCGATGGGCGTGGGCGGCAACCCCTTGTACCGGTAGGTGTTCCACTCGTTGTCGTTCTTGTACGCCTCGCCGTGGACATCGATGTTCGTGATGTCCGCGGTGTAGTTCTGCGTCGAGTCCATCTGCAGCAGCTGGTCGCGGTCGAGGCGGTTACGGATGACCCGCGCCACCTTCGGCGCATCCTCGACATGCCGGACCTCGCGCTCGACGATCGACGCCGCGATCAGGGTGTCGTACGGCTCGAGTCCGGAGTTGTTGCGGTCGAGCAGTCCCCATTGTTCGAACATCGTCGCGCTGCTGGAGATCATCTCCCGCAGGATCTGCGTGGCGGTGTGATCGGGTTCGATGCGCTCCCAGGTGGTCGGCGCGATGAGCCCCTCGATCCGGCGGTGATCGCCCGTCATCTCGGCGACGTTCTGTTCGGCCCACTCGGGCACACCGAGCTCGGCCGGGGTGGTCTCGGCGGCGGCCTTCTCGAGGTCGGCGACCGTCACCCCCTCCTGCTGCCCGTTGAACGAGAACGACGTGGCGTTCTCGATGAGCTGGAAGATGCCCGGGGTGACCTTGCCGTCGATACCGGTCTTCGAATCGAGCTGCAGCCCCGGCGGGATCACCACCCGCCCGACGCGGTGCACGGCGCCGTCGGCGGTCAGCATCTCCACGGCCGTGGTGGCCGGAATCTGGGTGCGCATCTTGTAGAGGCCGCCGGACATCGGCTGTCCACCGGCGGCGTCGACGAACGCCCGCACGCTGCCCACCACGTCGGCGTCGACGAGGATGCGGCCGAAGTCGGCGAGCGTGGAGTTGTCCGGGATGTCGACGACGACATCGCCGGAACCGGCGGCGTTGGTGTAGTCCTTGCGCGACTCGAGCAGGCCGGTGGCGCGCACACCGTAGTAGCCGACCCCGGTGATCAGCGCGAGCATGAAGACGATCGCGACGGCGAGGACCGCACGACGCTTGCCCCGGCTGCGCTTGCGGCGCTGCGTACGGCGCTGTTGCTGGTCGGGTTCGGTGTCGTCGGCGCCGGGCCACCAGTCGTCGTGCTCGTCGTGCTCGTCGATCCGCCGGTCTCGTCGGGCGACGCGATCGTCGTCGCGGATCGGGCGCGCAATGCCCGGCGTCTCGTAACGCCCGGTCTCGTAGCGCCCGGTCTCGTGGCCACCGGTGTCGTACAGCTCGGCGTCGTGGCGTTCTGCCGCGTAACCCGCCGACTCGTAGTCGGCAGCGGTGAACTCCTCCGCGGCGTGATCGTCCGGGAAAGGACGAGATTCGTCGGGGCGAGGACCCCGGGCCGCAGGCGCCGGAGCGGCCGGACGGGCCATGGTGAAGTCGGTGTCGACGTCGTCTTCGACCGGACCCCCGGCAGCCGTTGATGGACCGGGCTGCGGCTGACCAGGCTGCGGCGGAGCGGGCCGCGGTGGTGCCACCGGCGGCGGCGGGGTGGGCGGCTGCCCCGGCGGGATGCGGACCGGCGTCGCGCGGGGGCCGGGCGTGCCGGACACCGGCCGCGCCTGTTCGGCGGGCGGGACATTCGGCGGGGCCGGGCGCCGGGGAGCCGGTTCGGCATTCTCGCCACCGGCACGCCGGCGGCGGTGCCGCGTGTGGGGCGACCCGTCGGCCGACTGCGTGAAATACCGCAGACGCTCGGGATCCATGCCCTCGGCACGGCGTCCCTGGCCGTCTCGGTGCCGGGTGCGACGCCGATCATCGGTCACCGGAGGCTCCCCTGACTCACCGTCGCGCATCCAACCACCCCTGCAGAATAGCGACCGCCGCGGCCTGGTCGATGACCGCGCGCGAGGACTTCACCGTCCGCCCGCTGGCGTGCAGTGCCTGCTGTGCGGTCACCGTCGTGAAACGTTCGTCGTGCCAGTGCACGGCCACCGGGTCGATCCGGGTCGCGAGACGGTCCCCGAAATCCTGCGCGGTCTCGGCCGCCGCCCCCGCAGTGTTCTTGAGCGTCTTCGGCAGCCCCACGACCACGCCGACGGCCTCGTACTCCGCGACCAGCGCCGCGATCCGGTCGAGATCGTCTGTGCGCGACGGGGTTCGGCGCACCGTTTCCACCGGTGTGGCGAGGATGCCGTCCGGGTCGCACACGGCGACGCCGATGCGGACGCTCCCGACGTCGATCCCGAGGAGTCGCCCGCGGGTCCGTTGGTGACCGGCGGTCCGGGGTTGCGGATCCGGCATCAGGCGACGAACTCGCGGATTCGCGTCAGTGCCGCGTCGATCCCCGCGGGATCGGTGCCCGCGCCCTGGGCCAGGTCCGGCTTGCCACCGCCACGACCGCCGACCAGCGGTGCGACCTCCTTGACGAGGTCACCGGCCTTGATCCCGGCGTCGCGGGCGGCCGCCGTGGTGGCGATCACGAACGGCACCTTGGCATCTGGTCCGTCACCGCTCGGCGAGAACAGCGCGATCACCGCCTGGCGGTCGGCGACCCGGCCGCGGAGGTCGGTCACCACCGAGCGCAACCCGTTGGCGTCGAGGCCCGGCACCCGTCCCTCGACGACGAGGGTGGCACCGACGGTCGTCGCCGTGTCGAGGAGACCGGACACCGCGGCCCGGGCCGCCTCGGCACGTACCCGCTCGAGTTCCTTCTCCGCGTCACGCAGCTTGGTGACGAGCTGCTCGACGCGGCCGGGCACCTCTTCCGACGGCACCTTGAGCGACGACGCCAGGCCGGCCAGCAGCGCACGCTCCTTCGACAGGAACCGGAACGAGTCCATGCCGACGTAGGCCTCGACGCGCCGGACACCCGACCCGACCGAGGACTCCCCGATCAGCGTGATGGGTCCGATCTGCGATGACGACGCCACGTGCGTGCCTCCGCACAGCTCCATGGAGAACGGCCCGCCGATCTCCACCACGCGGACGACGTCACCGTAGTTCTCGCCGAAGAGCGCCATCGCGCCCATCGCCTTGGCCTCGGACAGACCCGTCTCGAACGTGTTGACCTGATAGTTCGCCTCGACCGCGGCGTTGCTGATCTCCTCGATCTCGCGTCGTTGGGCCTCGGTCACCGGGCCGCTGGCGTTGAAGTCGAAGCGCAGGTAACCGGGCCGGTTCAGCGAACCGGCCTGCGTCGCGCCGGGGCCGAGGACCTCGCGCAGCGCGGCGTGGACCATGTGGGTGCCGGAGTGGCCCTGCGTGGCGCCGTGACGCCACGCGGTGTCGACCGCTGCGAGGACCTCGTCGCCCTCCTCGATCTCCCCCTCGTCGATGCGGACCTTGTGCAGCCACACCGACTTGCCGACCTTCTGCACGTCGGTGACCGACATGCGCACTCCCGACCCGGTCGTGATGGTGCCGACGTCGGCCATCTGGCCACCGGATTCGGCGTAGAGCGGGGTGCGGTCGAGGACGACCGTCAGTTCCTGGCCGGCCGACGCCGCCGGCAGCCGTGCGCCGTCGGCGACGAGGCCGAGCACCCGCGCCTCCGACACCAGCTCGTCGAAGCCGGTGAACTCGGTCGGCCCGCGATCGAGGAAGTCCCGGTAGACGCTCAGGTCGGCGTGCCCGGTCTTGCGGGCGGTCGCGTCGGCCTTGGCGCGTTGCTTCTGCTCGGCCATCAGGGCGGTGAAGCCCTCCTGATCCACCGAGAGACCGGCCTCGGCGGCCATCTCCAGGGTGAGGTCGATCGGGAAGCCGTAGGTGTCGTGCAGCGTGAAGGCGTCGGAACCGGTGATGGTCGTACGCGACGCACTCTTGGTGGCGGTCGCCGCGTCGGCGAACAGCTTCGACCCCGCGGCCAGGGTCTTGGAGAAGGAGGTCTCCTCGCCCACGGCCACGTCGACGATGTGCCGGCGCTGCGTCTCCAGCTCGGGGTACGACGGTGACATCAGGTCGATGACCTTGCCGATGATCGTGCCCATGGTCGGCTGGTTGTCGGCGGTACCGATCCGATCCGGCCCGCTCGCTTCGCTCCCGGCGCCGAGCAGCCGCATCGACCGGACGACCCGACGCAGCAGGCGGCGCAGGACGTAACCGCGGCCGTCATTGCCGGGCAGCACGCCGTCGCCGATCAGCATCGCCGAGGTCCGCGCGTGGTCGGCGACGACGCGGAACCGGACGTCGTCGGCATGCGAACCGGCGGCGTATGCACGTCCGGACAGTTCCGCGGCGAGGTCGATGATCGGCTTGCACAGGTCGGTCTCGTACACGTTGTCGACGCCCTGCAGGATGCAGGCCACGCGCTCGACGCCCATGCCGGTGTCGATGTTCTGCTTGGGCAGCGGGCCCAGGATCTCGTAGTTGTCCTTGCCGCCCCCCGGACCGCGGACGTTCTGCATGAAGACGAGATTCCAGATCTCGATGTAGCGGTCCTCGTCGGCCTCCGGCCCACCCTCGACGCCGTACTCGGGTCCGCGGTCGTAGAAGATCTCCGAGCACGGCCCGCAGGGGCCCGGGACGCCCATCGACCAGTAGTTGTCCTTCATGCCCCGTCGCTGGATGCGCTCGGCCGGCACGCCGATCTCGTCGCGCCAGATGGCCTCGGCCTCGTCGTCGTCGAGATAGACCGTCGGCCACAGCTTCTGCGGGTCGATACCGAAACCGCCGTCGTCGACGCTGTTGGTCAGCAGCGTCCAGGCGAAGGTGATGGCCTCGCGCTTGAAGTAGTCGCCGAACGAGAAGTTGCCCGCCATCTGGAAGAAGGTGTTGTGGCGGGTGGTGATGCCGACCTCGTCGATGTCGAGGGTGCGGACGCACTTCTGCACGCTGGTCGCCCGCGAGTACGGCGGCGTCTGCTCACCCAGGAAGAACGGCTTGAACGGGACCATGCCGGCATTGACGAACAACAGATTGGGGTCGTCGAGGAGCAGCGAAGCGCTCGGCACCTCGGTGTGCCCGGCCTTGATGAAGTGGTCCAGAAAGCGCTTCCGGATGTCATGCGTCTGCACTGTGGGTTTCGTCCTAGCCGTTGGTGGTCCCAGCCGTTCGGGTAGCGGCCGTTGTTGTCGCGACATCCCAGCCTACCGTCGGCGAGTCGCCGGGGGCGCAGGGACTCTGCACTGGGAAAACGCCCAGCACGGACGGTCAGCGCGACCGGCGCCGCGACACCGCGCCACGCACGATCGATCGCAACTTCGCGACCCGCGGCCCGATTTCGCGTTCCAGCCCATGGTCGGTGGGCTCATAGTAGTCCCGACCGACCAGGTCGTCGGGCGGATACTGTTGTGGCACAACCCCGTCGGGATCATCGTGCGGATAGCGGTATGCGACACCGCTACCGAGCTTCTTGGCCCCCGGATAGTGACTGTCACGCAGATGAGCCGGAACCGCGCCGGCCTTGCCCGACCCGACATCGGCGAGGGCCGCGCCGATCGCCGACACCACGCCCGCCGACTTCGGTGCCGTCGCGAGGTGGATGGTGGCCTGTGTGAGCGCGAGTTTGGCCTCCGGCATCCCGACGAGGTTCACGACCTGAGCGGCCGCGACCGCGGTCTGCAGGGCCGTCGGGTCGGCCATGCCGATGTCCTCGCTGGCGTGGATCATGAGGCGCCGCGCGATGAACCGCGGGTCCTCCCCCGCCGCGATCATGCGGGCGAGATAGTGGACGGCGGCGTCGACGTCGGAACCCCGGATGGATTTGATGAACGCACTCGTCACGTCGTAGTGCTGGTCGCCGTCCCGGTCGTACCGGACGGCGGCGCGGTCGATCGCGGTCTCCACGTCGGCGAGGTCGATCCGGTCGGTGGCGTCGGCGCTGGCCTCCAGCGCCGTCAGCGCCCGGCGCGCGTCCCCACCGGACACCGCGACGAGGTGGTCGTAGGCGGCGTCGGTCACCTCGACCCTGCCGTCGAGCCCACGCGGGTCGGCGACCGCACGGGTCAGCACCTCCCGGATGTCGGCATCGGTCAGCGACCGCAGCTGCAGGACCAGCGACCGCGACAGCAGCGGCGCGACCACCGAGAACGACGGGTTCTCGGTCGTGGCCGCGACGAGCAGCACGATCCGGTTCTCCACGGCGTCGAGCAACGCGTCCTGCTGGGTCTTCGAGAACCGATGGACCTCGTCGATGAACAGGACCGTCTGCTGACCGCCGTTCTTGCCGTCACCGATGAGCCGGCGCCGGGCCACGTCGATGACCGCGCGCACCTCCTTGACCCCCGCCGACAGCGCGGACAGGGCCTCGAAGCGGCCGCCGGTGGCGCGCGCGATCAGCGAGGCCATGGTGGTCTTGCCGGTTCCGGGCGGCCCGTAGAGCAGCACCGACGCCGCGCCCGAGCCACTGATCAGCCTGCGCAGCGGCGAACCGGTACCAAGCAGGTGCTGCTGTCCGACGATCTCGTCGAGGGCCTGCGGCCGCATGCGGACCGCCAGGGGTGCGGTCGGAGCCGGCGGCGCGGTGAGACCACCGGCGCTGCCATGCCCGTCGGAGCCGGCCCGAGGATGGTCGGGTGGGTCGAACAGTCCGTCCACGAGCGTGTCAGGCCAGCCAGATGCGTTGCAGCGCGACGCCCATCGCGGTCGCGAACACCGCGATCTCCTCGTCGCCCGCGCGTCCCGCGGCGGCGGCGAGGTCGGTCCAGCGGCTGACGATCACGCGGGGGTCGTTCGTGTGCAGCGCCCAGTCATGCGTGAAGCCGGCGGCAGTGACGTCGGCCGGCTCGAAGTCGGGCGCTTCGACGTCCGCGTCCGGGCCGGTGGGAGCCAGCGGGTCGCTCGGCAGCATCCACACCGTCGACAGCCACACCCACAGCTGACGGGCGAGCAGCACCTTGCGCTGCATCTCCCGCTCATGGGCGAGCGCCGGCCAGATCGAGTGCACCTCCGAGCGCCAGGCGTCGACCATCGAGACCTCGAGGTCGGTGGCCCGGGCAGTGGTCCGGGGCGGAAGCTGCGCGGTGATGGTCACGAGCGCGTAGGCGATGTCGAGGGTGGCGTCGCGGAAGCCGCCCCACTCGTAGTCCATGAACTGCACGCCGTCGTCGTTGAGCAGGATGTTCTCGGGCCCGACATCCGACGGACTGAATGCGCGGTGATCGCCCTCGTCGAACAGCGTCGCCGCGGTACGCAACGACTCCACCACCTGCTCGGGGACCTCGACGTCGAGCGCGGCCGCGTGCCCCACCACCGAGTCGATCGACCGCAACGCCTCGTCGCGCAGGATGTCGCGTCCCTGCATCCCCGACGGTCCGCGCCGCAGCAGCGCGAGGAAGTCGCCCTCGCCACCGACCGTCGCCGCGTGCATCCGGCCGAGTGCCTGGCCCCAGGCACTGACAGCACGTGAGGTCTCGACCGGGTCGACGCCGGCCAGGTACTCGAGCATCGTCCGGCCGTGGCCGAGGTCGGAGAGCACCATGATGCGGAGATCGGTGTCGGAGGCGATCAGCTGCGGCCCCGGGCGCGATTCGTTCGGGAGTGCGGTCGCGTACTTGTACGACGCGATCTCCCGGTGGAAGGCCTGTGGGTCCTCGTGTTCGGGAAGGGCCTTGATCACCAGTGAGCGGTCCAGGCTGAGGGGGTTCTGGGCGACGCGGACCCGCACGACCGTGGTGCGTCCGCTGCCGCCGAGGTCCTCGGGATCGTCGAGAACCACTGCTGATCCGGCGCGGTGTGACAGCAGCGCCTCTGCCGCCCGCACCACGCTGGTGATGCGGCTTTCCGTAATGACCGTCATGTCGCCAACCAACCTACCCGTTGCAACGTTGTCGCAACAGCGCGTTCGTCCATCTGTACCACGTCGTTACCGGTATAGCCCGAAAACGTGCGACGAAAACACTGTGGCACAGCGACTTACCGAGCAAGCGAGTCCGATGTGCCCGGTTCAGCCCGCGGTGAGGTCATCTGTCGGCCGGACGTCGACCGACACGTCGATCCGGCTCTTCGTGGAATCGGTGTAGATGACCCCTCGGAGAGGCGGCACGTCGTCGTAATCCCGCCCCCACGCCAGTGTGACGTGGCGTTCGTCGACCAGCTTGTCGTTGGTCGGATCGAACGACAGCCAGCGGCCGTCGGGCATCCAGACGGCCGCCCAGGCGTGACTGGCGTCGGCACCGAAGACCTTTTCCTTGCCGGGCGGCGGCTCGGTCGCGAGATATCCCGACTCGTACCGCGCGGCGAGACCCTGTGACCGCAGACAGGCGATCGCGATCCGGGCGAAGTCCTGGCAGACGCCCTCGCGACGCTGCAGGACGGTGTCGACCCGGGTGGAGATGGCCGTCGACCCGGACCGGTAGGTGAAGTCGGTGAAGATCCGCGACGTCAGATCGATGACCGCCTCCGCCAGCGGCCGACCGGGGGTGAAGATGCCGGCGGCGTAGTCGCGCACCGCGGGGGTGATCTCCGGCGGGTCGAGATCGAGGACGAACTCGGCGGCCAGGGCGCTGTCCCGCCCGTCGACCACACACGGTCGCGCCTGTTCCCACGGACCCCGGGCCGCCGGACTCAGGAGGACGCCGGGGTCCACGGGATCCACCTCGACGACCGACCGCGCGGTCACGGTCAGCTCGCGGTGCGCAGTCCGGACGTGGAAATAGCTGTCGTGGTTGCCGTAGACGTCGAGCCCCGTCGACCGGTCGTCGGGTTCGGGTTCGATCTCGACCGACGTCGAGTGCACGCGCTGGCCGGGGAGGTCGCGCGGGGTCAGATGGCAGCGCCCGTACGAGGACGACACGTCGTCGTCGTAGGTGTAGCTGGTCCGGTGCAGCACACGGTAGACGCGCGTGGTCACGATTCCCCACCGGCCCAGATCGGTCGCGCCTGGCGCGGGGTGGCGAAGCGTGTGCGGGTGAGCAGGTCGGAGAGTTCACGCGCCCCGGTGCGCAGGGTCGTCATCAGTTCGACGAGTTCCGGGCGCCTCCGGTCGGCGTCGACCCGCACGAGGTCGGCGGGGTCGCCGCGGCGCAACTCGGCGATCATGTCCTGCACGGCCCGTTCGGCGCCCGCCGACCGCAGGGTCTCCGGAACGGACGACAGGTCGGCGTTCATCTTGTCGAGGCAGAAGATCATCGATCGCGGATTGGTCGGGTCGAACAGCAGCAGCTCGGCGACACTGGCCGCCTGATACAGCCCGCGGTTGCGGCGACGGTAGATCACCGACGATTCGTTGGCCACCAGGTAAGACTCCAGCAGCGCCTGCTCGACGTCGGTGTCCTGCGCGTCGGCGAACATCGCGAGCGTGAGGTCGGCGAGGGTGACGGCCCGTTCGATGCGTCGGCCGACGTCCATGAACATCCAGGCGGGGTCGTGCACCATCGACTCGGCCTGCAGCCCGGTCAGCGCCAGGACACCGTGCAGGATCTCGTCGTGCGCGCGGGCCAGATCGGGTCCGAGGTCCAGCGCGGCGGCGCCCGCCCCGGCGTCCGCGCGCGACCGGAGGACCAGCCGGGTCGTGCTCGCCATGATCCGTTCGACCGGCGCGAGCACCATCCAGGTGCTCGTGGACATCTGGTCCCGGACCGCCCGGACCGTGCTGATCAGCCGGTCGACCGAGTAGGCGATGGTCCCGGACACCGATCGCGACACGGTCAGGTCGGCGATCTTCTCGATCGCCTCGTTGACCTGATCGGGTGACGGCGGCCGGTCCGAACCCGGCAACAGCAGGTCGGCGGTGTCAAGGTAGCGCGCGGTGCCCGTCACCGTGGCGACCGCGTGCAACAGCAGCGGTACCGCCGGCGTGCCCGACATCCACGGCCGGTACTGGAAGTCCTGATAACGCTCGCGGGACACCTTGGCCAGGCGGGTCACGAGCTCGGTCCGCTCCCCGTAGCGGCCCAGCCAGAACAGGTCCGCCAGGACGCGCGGACTGGCCGCGGCCGCGACGTCGGAGTACTCCCGGGTCACCGGGCGACCCGCCGACGTGCCCGCGACGACCTCCCCGGCCGGCTCACCGCGGGTCTCCGACCGCCGCGACACGTGCCCGCCCACCTCGGTGCTGGTGACCCACACGTCCTTGGCGGCCACCACGTGGTGGGCGGCGCCGGCGACCCCGTCGGCGAGAACGGCCCCCAGGCCGCCCGGCATGACCGCGTACCCGGGACCCTGCGCCACGCTGAACGCGCGCACCGACACCGGCGCCGCCCGCAGCGTCGCGATCGGTCCACCGGAACCGCTGCCGGGGATGATCGTCGGGGCCACCGAGAACGCCTCGAGCTCGCGGGCCACCCACTGCCAGGTCTGGGCCTCGATCCGGGCGGCGAGGTCGGCGCGATCGGTCGCGGCGAGCAACGGGCCGATGAACTCCTCCCCCGTACTCGTGTTCGTCAGGACCAGGGCGGCCAGACGATCACGGATCAGGCTGCGCTGCAACGGATCTCCGGCCCAGTACGTGGTGACCGAGCCCAGCCGCAGGTCCTCGTCGAGCAGGACGGGCGCGAGACGTTCCAGCACGGTGTGCAGCGCCGGGTTCTCCAGCACCCCCGAGCCGAGGGTGTTGAGGACCGTCACCGTGCCGCGCGAGATCGCCTCGACCAGCCCGGCGACGCCGAGCTGGGAGTCCGTCCGCAGGTCCAGCGGATCGGAGTAGGCGGCGTCGACCCGTCGCAGCAGCACGTCCACCCGCTTGTAGCGACCCAGCGAGCGCATGTAGACCGCGCCGTCCCGAACGGTGAGGTCGGCGCCCTCGACGAGGGGGAAGCCGAGCACCGACGCGAGATAGGCCTGGTCGAAGGCGGTCTCGGACATGCTGCCGGGGCTGAGGACCGCCACCGTCGGGTCGTCGACCCCGGGCGGCGCGTACTCGGTGAGTGCCAGCCGCATCGTGCCGGCGAAGGTGGTCATCGGCCGCGGTGCGCACGCCTGGAACAGCTGCGGGAAGGTCTTCGACATCAGCCGCCGCCCGACGATCGCGTATCCGATCCCCGACGGCGCCTGGGTGCGGTCCCGGTAGGCAACGAACCGGCCGTCAGCAGTACGCGAGATGTCGACCGCGTGCAGGAACAGCGCGTGCGGCCCGGCGACCTCCAGTCGGGCGGCCTTGCGGATGTAACCGGGATGGCCGAAGACCATCTCGGGCGCGACCAGACCGGCCGCGATCGTCTTCTGATCGCGGTAGAGGTCACGCAGGAGCAGGTCGAGCAGCATCGACCGCTGCGTGATGGCCTTCTCGAGTTCGGCCCATTCGACGCCGTCGATCACCAGCGGCACCGCGTCGACATCCCAGTCGCGGGTCACGGTGTGCTGCCCGTCGAACTCGTTGTAGACCACGCCGTCGTCGCTGACCGCTGCGGCCAGCCGGGCCGCGGAGTCGCGGAGGCGGTCCGGACCGCGCAGCTGGTAGATGCGGGCCAGGTCGGCCCACGCCGGACGGATCGCGCCGTCGGCTTCCAGGAGCTCGTCGTAGGAGTCGGCCGGCCGGTCCGCGGATGCGGCCAGACGGGTCAGACGGTCGGGATCGAAGAGAGTGTGGCCCTCGGCGCGGTAGCGGTCGAACACCGCGGAAGCGTTGCCCGGCGAAGAGGTCACCGAAGAACTGTACGTGCCCGCCGGAGGTCGAGGATCCCGGGCACCCCGAAGTCGGTGGCCTGCCGGGACTGTCGTTCGCGCAACAGCCCGACGTCGACGGTGCCGGTCGTGTGACCGGCCGCCTCGAACCGCCCGTTGCGCCGGGACTCGGCCTCGACCGCGTTCACCGGCGGCCGATCGTAGGCACGTCCTCCGGGATGCACGACGTGGTAGGTGGCACCGCCCACCGATCGGCCGTTGACCGTGTCGATCAGGTCGAAGGTGAGCGGGGTGTCGATGGTGATCGTCGGGTGCAGCGAGCTCGGCGGCTGCCAGGCCCGGAACCGGATGCCGGCGACGCGTTCACCGGTGCGACCGGTGGCACGCAGTGGGATCGGGAAACCGTTGCAGTCAACAGGTAACGATCGTCCTCACCACCCAGGACGCGCACCTGCGCGCGCTCGACAGAGGAGTCGACGTACCGGGCCGTTCCCGTTCCGGTTGCCTCCTCCCCCAACGTGTTCCACGGCTCGATGGCACCGCGCAGCTCGATCTCCTGGTCCCGGATCTGGACGGTCCCCAGACGCGGGAAGCGGAACTCGGTGAACGGGTCCAGCCAGGCGGTCTCGAACGGATAGCCGGCCTCGCGGAGCTCCTCGGCGACCAGCGCGATGTCGGCGATGACGTAGTGCGGCAACAGATGTTTGCCGTGTAGGTCGCCGCCGTGGCGGATCAACCGGGCCCGGTAGGGCTTCTCCCAGAACCACGACACCAGGCTCCGCACCAGCAGCGACTGCACCATCGCCATCCGGTGGTGGGGCGGCATCTCGAACGCCCGCAGCTCCAGCAGGCCCAGCCGGCCGCGCACCGAGTCGGGACTGTAGAGCTTGTCGATGCAGAACTCGGCCCGGTGCGTGTTGCCGGTGATGTCGGTGAGCAGATGCCGCAGCGCCCGGTCGGTGACCCAGGGGTTCGGGGGCGCGCCGTCGAACCGTCCGCCGACGGCGTCCTTGACCGCGAGCCGATCGATCTCGGCGAAGGCGATCTCCAGCTCGTACAGCGCGGATTCCCGGCCCTCGTCGACGCGCGGCGCCTGCGAGGTGGTGCCGATGAACCGGCCGGAGAACAGGTACGACAGCGCGGGATGACGTTGCCAGTAGGTCAGCATCGACACCAGCAGGTCGGGGCGGCGCAGCATCGGCGAATCGGCGGGCGTGACGCCGCCGAGGGTGATGTGGTTGCCGCCGCCCGTGCCACCGTGGCTCCCGTCGAGGTCGAAGCTCTCGGTGCCCAGCCGCACCTGTCGGGCATGGTCGTAGAGCGATTCGAGCAGCTCGGACTGCTCGGCGAAACTCCCGGTCGGCTGGATGTTGACCTCGACAACCCCCGGGTCCGGGGTCACCGACAACGAGACGAGTCGCGGATCGGCGGGCGGTCCGTACCCCTCGACGACGACCGGCGTCGACACCGTGGCGGCGGCGTCCTCGACGAGTTCGACGATCGCGAGATACTCCTCCAGGGTCGAGGTCGGCGGCATGAACACGTGGACCACGCCGCCGCGGACCTCGGCGACGAGGGCGGTCCGGGGCAGGAACTGCGCGGGGTCCACCTCGCGGACGGTGTGCCCCAGCGCCGCCGACGGGTCGGTCGGCAGGTCGTCGTGGCGTGCGGACGGATCGGCTTCGAACAGCGTCGGGGCCGGACCCCACGACAGCGAGTTGAGCGGCAGCCGCAAGCCGGCCGGCGAGGTGCCGGGGGTCAGCACGATCCGTCCCCGCCGGGTCGTCCACACCGCGCTCTGCCACGCGGTCCGGTCCTCCGAGCGGCTCAGCGGCAACACGTGCGCACTCGGCTGGGTGACGGCGGCGTCGAGCCGCTCGATCAGGGCTCGTCTGCGTCGGACGGAATCCGTTGTCGGAGCGAGGCTCTCGTCGTCGTCGCCGTCCGCCGAATCGGCGTCGACGGCGATCTCGGCCTGCGCGAACGACCGTGCGGCGGGCAGGGTGGGGTCGGTTCCGGGGTCACCGGGCGGCATCGCGGCGAGTTCCCGCATCCGGACCAGCGGGTCCTCGTAGGCCGGCACGACCTGGGCGATCGGAAGTCCCAGTCGCGTCGCGAAGGCGGTGAGCAGTTCCCGTGCCGGGCCGGGGTCGCCGAGGTCGTCGGGGTTCGGGCCGTGGGTCTCGCGGTCGATCGCCGCGGCACAGTCGTCCGGCGTCGCCCACGGGTCGGCGAGCAACTCCGCATTCCGCCAGATCGGCAGACCGTCGGCGCGCCACATCAGTTCGAGATGCCACCGCGGCAGCGGTTCACCGGGATACCACTTGCCCTGGCTGCGCCGCATCAGGCCGCCCGGCGCGTACGCCGTCATGAGGCGGTCGGCCAGCCGCCCGGCCAGCAACCGTTTGTGCGGACCGTCCGCGAAGGTGCGCCACTCCGGGTCCGTCTGGTTGTCGATGGACACGAACGTCGGCTCGCCGCCCATCGTCAGGCGTACGTCGTTGCGTTCCATCCGTTCGTCGACCAGCGCGCCGAGGTCGGTGACCCGGCCCCACTGCTCCGCGGTGTAGGGCAGCGTGACGCGTGGGTCCTCGTGGAACCGCGTGACCGTGTTGGTGAAATCCAGAGTGGCGTGGCACGGGCCGGTCGAACCGGTGATCGGTGCGGCGCCGACCGGATGCGGGGTGGCCGCCAAGGGGATGTGCCCCTCGCCGGCGAACAGACCCGACGTCGGATCCAGTCCGACCCAACCGGCCCCGGGGAGGTACACCTCGGTCCACGCGTGCAGGTCGGTGAAATCGGCGTCGGGACCCGACGGACCGTCGAGCGACTTCACGTCCGAGGTCAGCTGGACGAGGTATCCGGACACGAAGCGTGCCGCGAACCCGAGTTCGCGGAGGAGGGCGACCAGCAACCAGGCCGAGTCCCGGCAGGAACCGATGGCACTGGAGAGCGTGTACTCCGGCGACTGCACGCCGGCCTCGAGGCGGACGGTGTAGCCGACGGCGTCGCGCACCGCGGCGTTGAGGCGCACCAGGAAGTCGATGACCCGCGTGCGGCCGGCCGGCCGGTGCTTTGCCGCGAACCTCGCGATCTCCGGATGCACCGGCGCACCGGCGAATTCACCGTCGGTGACCCCGGCCGGCCGGAGGAAGATCTCGAGGTCGCGCCGCAGCTCGGCCGGATAGTCGAAGCCGTAGAACTCGGCCCACTCCTCGATGAAGAAGTCGAACGGATTGATCGCGGTGAGGTCCGCGACCAGACTCACGGTGATCCCGAGGGTGGTCGAGGGTTCCGGGAACACCAGGCGCGCCAGATAGTTGCTGAACGCGTCCTGCTGCCAGTTCAGGAAGTGCTCACCGGGGTCGACGGTGAGCGAGTACGCCTCGATCGGTGTGCGCGAGTGCGGCGCCGGACGCAGGCGGACGACGTGGGGGTAGATCTTGGTCGCCCGGTCGAACGAGTACACCGTCCGATGCTCGAGGGCAACCTTGATCGTCACCGGCGGAACTCCCCGCCGGCGCCCGTCACCACGGTTCCGGCAGCCGACTCGATCCCACCGCTGTGCGCCATGGTGGAGATCTCATCACAGATGACCTCCAGGCGCCGGGTGACTAGTACCGGACCGGGGCCGCGGTGGCCGAAGTCACGTCGGCCCACCGTTTTTCGGCTCAGGCAGTGCTCCCGGCGTCCTTCTGGTCGGCGTCCTTCTGGTCGGCGCCACCCCGCGGTGCGGGCTTGGCGTCGATCCCCGATTCCTTGCGCTGCTGCGGGGTGATCGCCGCGGGGGCGTCGGTCAGCGGGTCGACGCCGCCACCCGACTTGGGGAACGCGATGACCTCGCGGATGGACGACTCGCCGGCGAGCAGGGCGGTGATGCGGTCCCAGCCGAAGGCGATGCCGCCGTGGGGCGGAGCGCCGTAGGCGAAGGCGTCGAGCAGGAAGCCGAACTTCTCCTGCGCCTCGTCGTGGCCGATGCCCATGATCTCGAAGACGCGCTCCTGCACGTCCCGCCGATGGATACGGATCGATCCGCCGCCGATCTCGTTGCCGTTGCACACGATGTCGTAGGCGTAGGCCAGGGCCGAACCCGGATCGGACTCCAAGGCGTCGATCGACTCCGGCTTGGGTGAGGTGAACGCATGGTGCACTGCGGTCCAGGCCGAATGTCCCAGTGCGACATCGCCGGACGCGGTCGCGTCGGCAACCGGCTCGAACATCGGCGCGTCCACCACCCAGGTGAACGCCCAGTCCCCGTCCTTGATGAGCCCGAGCTTCGAGGCGATCTCACCGCGCGCGGCACCGAGCAGGGCGCGGGTCGACTTCACCTCTCCCGCACCGAAGAACACGCAGTCACCCGGCTCCGCGCCGACATGCGCGGCCAGACCGGAGCGCTCCTCCTCGGAGAGGTTCTTGGCGACCGGCCCGCTGAGGGTCCCGTCTTCGGCGATGAGGACGTACGCCAGACCGCGTGCCCCGCGCTGCTTCGCCCATTCCTGCCATGCGTCGAGCTGGCGGCGCGGCTGCGACGCACCGCCGGGCATGACGACCGCTCCGACGTACGGTGCCTGGAACACGCGGAACGGGGTGTCCTTGAAGTACTCGGCACACTCGACGAGTTCGATACCGAAGCGCAGATCCGGCTTGTCCGAACCGAATCGGCGCATCGCATCGGCGTAGGTCATCCGCGGGATCGGGGTGGTGATGTCGACGCCGATGAGCTTCCACAGCGCGACGAGGATCTCCTCGGCGACAGCGATGACGTCGTCCTGGTCGACGAAGCTCATCTCGATGTCGAGCTGGGTGAACTCCGGCTGCCGGTCGGCGCGGAAGTCCTCGTCGCGGTAGCAGCGCGCGATCTGGTAGTACCGCTCCATGCCCGCGACCATCAGCAGCTGCTTGAACAGCTGCGGGCTCTGCGGCAAGGCGTAGAAGGTGCCGGGCTGCAGGCGCGCCGGCACCAGGAAGTCACGTGCCCCTTCCGGCGTCGACCGGGTCAGCGTGGGCGTCTCGATCTCGGTGAAGTCGTGGGCGGCGAGCACGCCGCGCGCCGCCGCGTTCGCCTTGGACCGCAGGCGGAGCGCCGCGCTGGGCCCCGCACGCCGCAGGTCGAGGTAGCGGTGACGCAGGCGCGCCTCCTCGCCCGGCGACTCGTCGAGCTGGAACGGCAGCGGCGCGGACTCGTTGAGGACCTCGAGCTCGACGGCGTTGATCTCGATCTCGCCGGAGCTCAGGTTGGGGTTCTCGCTGCCCTCGGGACGCACCTCGACGACGCCCGTCACGGTGACGCAGTACTCGGCGCGCAGACGGTGGGCGGCCGGCGCGACCGACTCGTCGCGGAAGACCACCTGGACCAGTCCGGTGGCGTCGCGCAGGTCGATGAAGACCACGCCACCGTGGTCGCGTCGGCGTGCGACCCACCCGGCGACGGTGACGGTCTGCGACGCGTCGGCGCGGCGCAGCGAACCTGCGGAATGCGTGCGGAGCACTGAGAATCCTTCCAGGAGTCGAAATCGGTCGGCGGAAACGCAGACCAGGTGTCCATGGTGCCGTATCCGCGCCCCCGGCCGTCAATCGCATACCTTCGCCGAGGCAGCGAGGGGCGGGTGACGATCGTGCCAGAATGGCCGCGTGACCTTCCAAGGCAGCGGATCGATCGACACCGGCAGCGTCTCCGGAGGCGGTGGAGGCGGTGGGGGCCGGATCGCGCTGGGCGGCGGCGCGGGACTCCTCATCACGATCGTCGCGCTGTTCTTCGGGGTGAACCCCGGCGATCTGCTCGGCGCCGGCGGCCCCACTCCCGGCACCTCGTCGGACGCCGCGCAGATCCAGCAGCAACTGGAAGAGTGCACCTATGAGATGGCCAACGAGAACACGATCTGCCGGATCAAGGCGACCACCGTCAGCGTCGACACGGTGTGGTCGGATCTGTGGCCCGAGTACGAGCCACCGCAGACGGTCATCTTCTCCGACGCGGTGAACACCGGGTGCGGCGCGGCGAGTTCGGCGACCGGCCCGTTCTACTGCCCCGCCGATTCGACGGCGTACTTCGATCCGACGTTCTTCGCCCAGCTGCGTCGCATGGGCGGCAGCGACGGGCCCCTCGCGCAGGAGTACGTCGTGTCCCACGAGTACGGACACCACGTGCAGAACCTCACCGGCGCCCTCGCCAAGGGTCAGCGGATGGGGTCGCAGGGACCGCGATCGGGTTCGGTACGGGTCGAATTGCAGGCCGACTGCCTCGCCGGGGTGTGGGCCCATCACGCCGACGACGGCCCCGACGCCCTCCTCGCGCCCATCACCGAGGAGCAGATCGCGACGGTCATCCAGACCGCGAAGGCCATCGGCGACGACACCATCCAGGGCGCGGGCTCCAATCCCGAGGGCTGGACTCATGGTTCGGCGGCCCAACGCACGCGGTGGTTCACCGTCGGCTACCAGTCGGGCGATCCGGATCGCTGCGACACCTTCGCCACCGACGACCTGTGAACGCCACCGACCCCGGCGGGACCGGCCCGCGCAGGCCCACCGCCGTCGATGCGATCGCCGAGGCGCATCTGGACCAGTTGTGCGAGCTCGATCCGCTGTTCGCCACCGAGATCGGGCGCGGTGGGCACGACGACCGGCTGACCGACTTCTCCGCGCAGGGGTGCGCCGAACGCGCCGAGGTCGCCGCCGGCACCCTCTCCGCCCTGGGCGGCGCCGACGTCGTCGATGCCATCGACCGCGTCACCGTCGCGACCATGAGCGCCTCGCTGCGTCGCGAGCTCGCACTCGCCGACGCGGGCGAGCACATCGGCAACTGCAATGTCATCGCGTCACCGTTGCAGGCGCTGCGCGACGTCTTCGACCTCATGCCCACCGACACCCGCGAGCAGCGGGAGACCTTCTTGTCCCGCCTCACCGCGATCCCGGCGTCGCTCACCGACGTTGTCGACGGCCTCGCCCACCGGCTTCGTCACGGTCCGCCGCCGGCCCGTCGACAGGTGGCGGCGGTCGCCCGGCAGGCCGACACCGCGGCCGACGCCATCGCCGGCAACACCGCACCGATCGCGGCCGACCCGGCGCTGGCCGGCACCCTCACCACCGCGCTCGACGCGGCGCGGACCTCGTTCGGGACCTTCGCCCACTACCTGCGCACCGGCGTTCTCGCTCAGGCCGTCGACGACGACGCGGTCGGCCGCGACCGCTACCTGCTGCACCTGCCGGCCTACCTGGGCGCCGACGCCGACCCCGACGACGCCTACGCCTGGGCGATGACCCGGTTGCGGCAGATCGTCGCCGAGCAGCAGGAGATCGCGGAGGGTCTGCTCCCCGGACAGGGGGTCGCGGCGACGCTCGCCTGGCTGGATCGTCAGCCGCAGTACCAGATCCACGATCGCGCGGAATTCGTCGACTGGATGCAAGCGACGTCCGACGCGGCGGTCGCCGGTCTGGCGGGCACGCACTTCGACCTCCCGGCCCGGCTGTCCCGGCTGGAGTGCCGGCTCGCCCCGTCGTCGACCGGCATCATCTACTACACCCAGCCCAGCGAGGATCTGTCCCGCCCGGGCCGGATGTGGTGGGCGGTGCCCGACGACCAGACCGTCTTCCACACCTGGCAGGAGAAGACGACGGTGTACCACGAGGGCGTGCCCGGGCATCATCTCCAGCTCGGATCGGCGATCGTCGACCCCGACCTCAACGCCTGGCGCAAGCTCGCGTCGTTCACCTCCGGACACGGCGAGGGCTGGGCGCTCTACGCCGAACGCCTGATGGACGAGCTCGGCTGGCTCGAGGACCCGGGCGACCGCATGGGGATGCTCGACTCGCAGCGGCTGCGGGCCGCGCGGGTCGTGGTCGACATCGGGGTCCACTGCCGCCTGCCCGCGCCGGAGTCCCTCGTCGGCGGGATGTGGGACGCCGACAAGGCCTGGACGTTCCTGACCTCGTCGGTCGCGATGGACCACGCCGTGTTGCGTTTCGAACTCGACCGCTATCTGGGCTGGCCCGGCCAGGCGCCCTCGTATGCGCTCGGCCAGCGCGTGTGGGAGCAGACGCGTACCGCCGCCCTCCGCCGGCACCCGGACTGGACGCTCAAGGACTTCCATTCGCGCGCACTGGCTCTCGGCGGTGTCTCGCTGGACGTCCTCGCGGCCGAGGTCGCCGGCGAGGACCAGGAGACGCGCCGCTGAAAACCACCCTCCGCAGCTTCGCCGACGCCTTTGAGCAGTCGCCGGTCCTGCACTGGGCGGTTTTCAGCTGCGAATGTATGCGCTGACCTCAGCCCAGGAGACGACGGACCTCGGCGACCAAGTCGTCCAGGGCGACCCGGTGCTGTTCGCCGTTGCTCAGGTCCTTGATCTCCAGCCGGCGCTCGGCGAGTTCGTTCTCCCCGAGCACCAGCGCCAGCCGCGCCCCCGAACGGTCGGCCGCCTTCATCGCGCCCTTGAGGCCACGATCGCCGTAAGCCAGGTCGACACTGATCCCGGCGGCGCGCAGAGCGCCTGCGACACCGACGAGTTCGGCTTTGGCCGCCGAGCCCAGCGGCACTCCGAAGACCTGGCAGCGGGCCGCCTCGGTGCCCGCGACACCCTCGGCCTCCAGCGCCAGCATCGTCCGGTCGACGCCGATCCCGAACCCGATGCCCGACAGATCCTGCTTGGCGCCCAGCTGTCGCATCAGACCGTCGTAGCGCCCGCCGCCGCCGATGCCCGACTGCGCACCGAGACCGTCGTGGACGAATTCGAACGTAGTCTTCGTGTAGTAGTCCAGGCCGCGCACCAGACGCGGGTTGATCTCGTAGACGACACCCAGCCGGTCCAGGTGCGCCAGGACGAGGTCGAAGTGCGCCTTCGCGTCGTCGGACAGATAGTCGATGAGCAGCGGCGCGCCTGCGGTCGCCGCCTTGATCTCCGGCCGCTTGTCGTCGAGGACACGCAGCGGGTTGATCTCGGCGCGCATCCGGGTGGCCTCGTCGAGATCGAGCCCGAACAGGAACTCCTGCAACGCCTCTCGATAGCGCGGACGGCTCTCGTCGTCACCCAGCGAGGTGATCTCGAGGCGGAACCCCGTCAGGCCGAGTCGGCGATAGCCCTCGTCGGCGATCGCGATGACCTCGGCGTCGAGCGCCGGGTCGTCGACACCGATCGCCTCGACGCCGACCTGCTGCAGCTGGCGGTACCGGCCGGTCTGCGGCTTCTCGTAGCGGAAGAACGGCCCGGCGTAGCAGACCTTCACCGGTAGCTGGCCGCGGTCGAGACCGTGCTGGATCACCGCGCGCACCACGCCCGCGGTGCCCTCGGGACGCAGCGTCACCGAGCGGTCGCCGCGGTCGGCGAAGGTGTACATCTCCTTGCTCACGACATCGGTCGACTCCCCGACCCCGCGTGCGAACAGCGCGGTGTCCTCGAACACCGGCAGTTCGATGTGGCCGTAGCCGGCACGACGCGCTGCGTCGGTGAGCGTGTCCCGGACCCTCCGGAAGTCCGCCGAGTTCGGCGGGAAGTAGTCCGGGATGCCCCGGGGGGCCTGAAATGCTCCGCTCACAGTCCGTGTCGTCCCTTCGGTCGAGTGCTCTGGTGCTCGAGGCCGGCCAGGAAGGGATTGCTCGCACTCTCCTGGCCGATGGTGGTCTGGGGTCCGTGGCCGGGCAGGACCAGCGTCTCCGCGGGCAGCGGCAGGAGTTTCGCCGCTATCGAGTCGAGCAACTGCTGATGGTTGCCCCCGGGGAGATCCGTCCGGCCGATCGAACCGGCAAACAATACGTCACCGGAGAAGCAGACCCCGACCACCGACGGCGTGTCGCGCCCGGCCTGATCCCGGGCCTCGTCCGGCACGTCGACGTCGACCCCGAGCAGCACCGAGCCCTGTGTGTGCCCGGGCGCGAGATCGACAGAGAACGCGACCCCGGCGAGTTCCACCGACTCGCCGTCGGCGAACTCGACCACCTTCTCCGGCTCGGTGAACACCTGGTCGCCGATCATCGCGCCCAACGCCCGTCCGATGCCGAGACCGGGATCGGCGAGCATCGGACGATCCGCGGGATGGATGTAGGCCGGGATCGAGTACTCGTCGCAGAGTTCCGTCGCGTTCCAGGTGTGGTCGAGATGACCGTGCGTGAGCAGCACCGCCACCGGGGTGAGGTCGTGTTCGGCGAGCAGTTCCCGCACCCGCGGCGCCGCATCCTGGCCCGGATCGATGATCACCGCCTCCGATCCCGCCTCGGCGGCGACGATGTAGCAGTTCGTCTGGAACATCCCGGCGGGGAATCCGGTGATGAGCATGCTGCTCCTCGGGTCGGCGCGGACAGGACGACGCACACACGTCGGTCTCCATTGTTGCGTAGGCGCCAGGGCTCGCGACCCGCCGCACCCCGTTCTCAGGTACAACTGGCACACTTGCCCCCGAGTAAGTGACATCCACGACGATGTCGGCACAGCCATGCCGAGGTTTCAGGAGGATCCACCCGCGTGTCCACCAATGAGGAGCGCCGCGAGGCGGCGAAGCGGAAGCTCGAAGAACGCCTCGAGACCGAGCGCCTCGCCCGGCGCAAGCGGAAGATCGTCATCGCCTCCGTCTCGACCGCCGTCGTGGTCGCCGTGGTCGCGGGCGTGACCGCCGTCGTGGTCAAGAAGATCATGGACGACCGCGAGGCCGCACGCTGGACGACCTGCGCCTACGAGGACTCCCCGAGCCGCTTCGACCAGCTGCCCGATCAGGTGCCCGACAACGTCCCGGCCGATCAGCGAGCGCAATACCAAGCCGAACTCGACGAGCTGAAGGCGGCCGCGGAGAACGAGCGGACCTCGCCCAAGCCCGACGAGCGCGTCCTCAAGTCGGGCACCGAGAAGGCCACGTTCGTCACCTCCCAGGGCACCCTGCCGATCACGCTCGAACGCGATGGCGCGCCGTGCAACACCGCGGCGGTGACTTCGTTGATCGAGAACAAGTTCTACGACGACTCCACCTGCCACCGCATGACCACCAGCGAGACGCTGAAGATCCTGCAGTGCGGCGACCCCACCGGCACCGGCATGAGCGGGCCCGGCTGGACCAGCCCCGACGAGCCGCCGACCGATCTGCAGACGGTCGGGCAGCCGGATCCGACGACCGGTTCGCAGCCCGTCATCTACCCGCGCGGCACCATCGCGATCGCCAACAGCAGCCAGGGCGGACAGAACCCGAACACCGGGTCCAGCCAGCTCTTCATCGTGATCAACGACAGCCAGTTGGGCCCGGACTACTCGATCGTCGGCAAGGTCGACGAACCCGGACTCGCGGTGCTCGACAAGGTCTACGCCGGCGGCATCAACCCCGGCCCGATCGGCAGTCAGCCCGGGGACGGCGAGCCGAAGCTCCCGGTGACCATCGAGACGGCCACGATCGACTAGATCCCGACCGACCGGGGGCCTCGGTCGGCCGTTCAGGCGGCCGAGGTCACCCGGTAGACGTCGTAGACGCCTTCGACGTTGCGCACGACGTTGAGCACGTGCCCGAGGTGCTTCGGGTCGCCCATCTCGAAGGTGAACTTGCTGATGGCCACCCGGTCCCGGCTCGTCGTCACCGACGCGGACAGGATGTTGACGCGTTCGTCGGCGAGCACCTTGGTCACGTCCGACAGCAGCCGGTGCCGGTCGAGCGCCTCCACCTGGATCGCCACCAGGAACACCGATTCCGGCGACGGGGCCCAGGACACGTCGAGAATTCGTTCCTCTTGCTGCCGAAGCGATTCGGCGTTGGTGCAGTCGGTGCGGTGCACGCTGATCCCGCCGCCGCGGGTGACGAAACCGAGGATGTCGTCGCCGGGCACCGGGGTGCAGCACTTGGCGAGTTTGATCACGACGTTGTCGAGGCCGTCGACCATGACGCCCGCGTCGCCGCCCTGACGTGCCCGGGTCGGCATCGTCGACGGCGTCGACCGCTCGGCGATCGCCTCTTCGGCGTCCTCGATGCCACCCAGTGAGGCGACCAGCCGGTTGACGACATGCCGTGCGGAGACATGGTTCTCACCGACCGCGGTGTAGAGCGCGGTGACGTCGGTGTAGCGCAACTCGCGGGCGATCGCCGACATCGATTCCGCGCTGAGGAGCCGCTGGAGCGGGAGCCCGCCGCGGCGGACCTCCTTGGCGATCGCGTCCTTGCCGGCCTCGAGGGCCTCCTCGCGTCGCTCCTTGGCGAACCACTGCCGGATCTTGGCCTTGGCGCGCGGCGAGACCACGAACGTCTGCCAGTCCTTCGACGGACCCGCGGTCGGCGCCTTGGAGGTGAACACCTCCACCACCTCGCCGTTCTCGAGCGTGCGCTCGAGCGCGACCAGCCGGCCGTTGACGCGCGCGCCGATACAGCGGTGCCCGACCTCGGTGTGGACCGCGTAGGCGAAGTCGACCGGGGTCGACCCGGCGGGCAGCGTGATGACGTCGCCCTTCGGGGTGAACACGAAGATCTCGCGCACGGCGAGGTCGTAGCGCAGCGACTCCAGGAACTCACCCGGGTCCGCGGCCTCCCGCTGCCAGTCGAGCAGCTGGCGCATCCAGGCCATGTCGTCGATCTCGGCGGTGTCGGACTTCTTGCCCGACTTGCGGTAGCCGTTCTCCTTGTAGCGCCAGTGCGCGGCGATCCCGAACTCGGCCGTGCGGTGCATCTCGTGCGTGCGGATCTGCACCTCGAGCGGTTTGCCCTCGGGTCCGATGACGGTCGTGTGCAACGACATGTAGACGCCGAACCGCGGCTGGGCGATGTAGTCCTTGAAGCGCCCCGCCATGGGTTGCCACAGCGAGTGCACGACACCGACGGCGGCGTAGCAGTCGCGGTCCTCCTCGCAGAGGATGCGCATCCCGACGAGGTCGTGGATGTCGTCGAAGTCGCGGCCCTTGACGATCATCTTCTGATAGATCGACCAGTAGTGCTTGGGCCGCCCCTCCACGGTGGCGTTGATACGCGCACCGGCCAGCGCGTTGTTGATGTCGGCTCGCACCCGGGCCAGGTAGGTGTCGCGGGACGGCGCGCGGTCGGCGACGAGCCGGACGATCTCTTCGTAGCGCTTGGGGTGCAGGATCGCGAACGACAGGTCCTCGAGTTCCCATTTGACCGTCGCCATGCCGAGTCGATGAGCAAGTGGCGCAATGACTTCCAGGGTCTCGCGGGCCTTGCGCGCCTGCTTCTCCGGCGGCAGGAAGCGCATCGTGCGCATGTTGTGCAACCGGTCGGCGACCTTGATGACGAGAACGCGCGGATCGCGCGCCATCGCGATGATCATCTTGCGGATGGTCTCGGCCTCCGCGGCGCTGCCGAGGGCGACCTTGTCGAGCTTGGTCACGCCGTCGACGAGGTGTGCGACCTCGGGTCCGAAGTCCTTCTCCAGCGCCTGCAAGGAGTAGCCGGTGTCCTCGACCGTGTCATGCAGCAGCGCCGCGATGAGGGTCGTGGTGTCCATGCCCAGATCGGCGAGGATCGTGGCGACCGCCAGCGGATGGGTGATGTAGGGATCGCCGGACTTGCGCTTCTGGCCGCTGTGCCGTTCGTCGGCGACGTCGTAGGCGCGCTGCAGCAACGCCACGTCGGCCTTCGGGTAGATCTCGCGGTGCAGAGTGACCAGCGGTTCGAGGACCGGCCGGACCTGACTGCGGGTCGCGGTCATACGGCGCGCGAGGCGGGCGCGCACCCGGCGTGAGGCCGAAGCACCCGGCTGGATGGAGCCGACCGCGGCCGGTGCGTTCGGCCGGTCGGCGGTCTCGGCCGACGTCGCTCCGGCGTCCGGGGTACCCGCGGGGGTCACGCCACGCTGCGCCGTGTCGGATTCATCGGGCATCAGCGGTCCTCCTCACGGTTGTCTGTCGGCATACGGTGACCCGTCCGGCCTACCGGGCGGGCTCAGCCGATTCTAGTCGCGGCCCGCCCATGACCGGGTCGACGCCGTCAGTCCAGTGCGACCGCATGGACGGGAACATCCGGTCCGAGGCCACGGGCGATCGTGTCCCGGCCGCCGAGACCCGCGAGTTCCATGATCACCGCGACCCCGACGACGTGCGCACCCGCACGATGGAGCAGTTCGGCCGCGGCGACCGCCGTCCCACCGGTGGCGAGCACATCGTCGACGAGCAGGACACGCCGGCCGCTGAGGTCGAGGCCGTCGGCCGGGATCTCGAGCGTGGCCTGTCCGTATTCGAGGCTGTAGTCGATGGCGAGGACCGGCGGCGGCAGCTTGCCGCCCTTGCGGACCGCCAGCACCCCGACCTCGAGCTCACGCGCGACCGCGCCGCCCAGCAGGAACCCGCGCGCGTCGATACCGGCCACGAGGTCGATCGACGAACAACCATGCGTGAGCGCGGTGACGATCGTCGACAGCCCTTCCGGGTCCGCGAGGACCGGTGTCAGATCCTTGAAAGCGATTCCGGGAGCCGGGAAGTCGTCGACGAGGCGAGCGTGTTCGGCGATCGCCGCCTGCGCTCGCGAGACCGCCTCCGCCGTACGGTCGGGCACGACACCACCCATCGCTTCACTCCCCTGCTCAACCACGGATCGTCCACCGATCCATGTTCCATCCGGTGCCGTCGCGGCCGAGACCGGCCACCACGTTGCCCACCCGATCCTTCCACTGCCGTATCCGCGGCGCCGCGAAGAGGGGCACCGACGGCATCGTCGCCCAGGTCGCGTTCTCGATGGACCGGGCCAGACGGAGTCGGTCGGGCGCCGAGACGGTCGTCGCGAGCTGATCCACTCCCCGACTCACCATCGGCTCCCGGATGCCGGACAGGTTCAACGGGTCTCCGCCGCGCAACGCGTAGGCGTCCCGGCTCGGGTCGGCGGCGCCGGCCGCGGCGAATGACGCACCACCGGCGACGATGAGTGCGTCGACATCGCGGCCCAGCGCGTCGGGCCGCAGGTCGGGTGAGGACGCGTCCTCGACGACGATCTCGGCGGCGCGGCACGACGCCGCGATCGCCGCGGTCATCTGCTGCCACCGCGGAGTCGGCGCGACGTAGCCGATGCGTACCGTCCGCGGTCGCAGCGCGACCTCCGAACCGGCCGCCTCGCCGCCGGCCGGGTCCTGTACCGCGCCCTGCCCGGTGGCCGCCCGGACGAGTCCGCGCGCTCGTTCGATGTCCGGCCGCTGATAGGCCTGGCCGAATTCGGTGTTCATCTGTGCGGCCAGGTTGTCTGCCGGGGAGAGCACCCGGAGATTCCAGACCTGCGCGCCGGCGCCGAAGTCGCGCGCGAGGTCGGCTCGCGGGACGCAGGAGGCGAACGCCCGGCGCATCCGGACATCGCCGAACAAGCCGCGGCCGGCCAGGACGAGTTCCTCGACGCCCAGCGCGCGCGCCGGCGAGGACGGCCCGGCGGCCCCCGCCGAACCGGCGATGTCACCGTCGACGAGGCCGGCCGTCACGTCGACGACGTCGAACCGGCCGTCGGGGAGCCGGCGGGTCGCGTCGGTCCCGCGCCCCCAGACGACGATGCGCGAGGTCTCCGGCTTGTCGCCCCACCACTCGTCGTTGGGCACCAGGACGAGTCCGCCCGAGCGCGAGTACCGGTCGATGCGATACGGACCCGACGCCGGATAGTGCGCGTGATCGATCGGTCCGAACGTCAGGTCGAAACCGGTGTTCCATGCGTCCGCGATGCGTCCGACGGCGGCCCGGTCCATCGCCCGGATCGGGTCGATGACGTCGGAGAGGCCTGCCACGCGGGCCACCACATGCGCCGGCATCATCGCCCCGGCGCCGAAGAGCGAGAGCCAGTTCCGGTACTCCCGTCCGGGCGCGAAGGTGACGGTCGCGCTCTTGTCGCCGGCCCCGCAGTTCACCGAGTCGATGTCGCGATAGCCGGCGGTGGTCGCCGGGGTGAAGCCGGGCAGCCGTCCGCTCATCGCCGCCCAGGCGAGCACGAGATCGTCGCAGTCGAGGGCCACCCCGTCGGAGAAGACCGCCTCGGGGTTGAAGTCATACCGCAGGGTCGGCACGCGGCCGGGCACCTGGGTGACCGTGCCGACGTCGCGATCCGGGATGACCTGGCCGGCCGGGCCCAGCAGACTGAAGCCGGGCAGCAGCCGGGTGGTCGCCATGAGGACGCCATCGGCGTTGCCGCTCACCGTGTTCGCGTTGTAGGTCGTGATCCGCGCGTCGACCACGTAGTCGATCGTCGGCGGCCCGTCGTCGCCGCAGGCCGTCACCAGCCCGACGACCGTGACGAGCCCGACGAGGAGGCTCAGGACCCTGACGAACTCCCGGCGTCCAACGCTCACGTCGCAGAGACTAGCGGTTGCGACGGCGTTTGCCGGTCGGGACCGCGCGGTCCGCGTCGTCGGTGTCGACTGCTGCCCCGGCGGACGCCCCTCGGCGCGTCCGGACCGGCCGCGGCTCGTCGGACGGGAGCCCGGCGCGACGCCGGAGGACCTTCTCGGTGTGCCGGCCGATGTCGGGGCGACGTTCCTTCAGTGTCGCCAGGAGCGGCGCGGCGAGGAAGACCGACGAGAACGTACCGACGAGGACACCGACGAGCTGGATCAGCCCGAGATCCTTGAGCGTTCCGACGCCGAGCAGCCAGACCGCGATGACCATCAGCGCGATGATCGGCAGCACCGAGATGACGGTGGTGTTGATCGACCGCATGAGGGTCTGGTTCACACCCAGGTTGGCCTGTTCGGCGTAGGTGCGCCGGGTGGTCTGGAGCACCGAGCGGGTGTTCTCGGAGATCTTGTCGAACACGACCACCGTGTCGTAGATCGAGAAGCCGAGGATGGTGAGCAGGCCGATGACGGTCGCCGGGGTGACCTCCCACCCGACGAGCGAGTAGATACCGGCGGTCACGATCAGGTCGAAGAACAGCGACCCCATCGCCGCGATGGACATCTCCCGGTCGAATCGCACCGCGATGTAGACGAAGACGATGACCAGGAACACGGCCAGCGCGATCAGCATGCGCTCGGTTATCTCGCTGCCCCACGTCGAGCTCACATCCGAGATGCTCACCTCGGCGGGCGCGAGTTCGGGACCGAATTCGTCGGCGAGCGCGCGCGTCACCGATTCCGCCTGGGCGAGATCGAGGGTCTCGGTGCGCACCTGGACCGTCTGGCTGCCACCGGCTCCCGCGGTCTGTACCGATTCGGGCGCCTCGCCGAGGGTCGCGGTGACAACTTCTTCGACGGACTCCGCGGTGATCTCCGAGGAGACGACCGGCACCGACATCTGGGTACCGCCCTCGAAGTCGATACCGAGGGTGAACCCGCGGATTCCGATCGAGGCCAGGCAGATCAGCAGGATCGCCGCGGTCACGCCGTACCACATGCGGCGGCGTCCCACGATCTCGAAGGCACCGGTACCGGTGTAGAGCCGGGACAGGAACGAGCGGTTGCGATCGGCGACGAAGTCGGCGTCCGCGCCGGGCTGCGCCTTGTCGGCGTCGAGGACGGCCGAGTCGCCGGTTGCCTTGTTGTACGGCCCGGTCATCGCACGGTCCCCTTCTCCCGAGTGGCGTCAGTGGTGTCGTCGGCGTCCGTCGGCGGCGCAGACGTGTCGGCGGTGGCCGCACCCGCTTGCCGGTGCGCGGCGACACGACGCTGGCGGGCGACCTCGCTGATCGCCCCGAGTCCGTTGACGCTCGGCTTCGACAGGAACGTCGAACGGCTCGCGTAGACGACCAGCGGGTGGGTGACCAGGAACACGACCATGACGTCGAGGATCGTGGTGAGACCCAGTGTGAACGCGAAGCCGCGGACCTCACCGATCGCCAGGATGTAGATGACCGCGGCGGCGATGAAGCTCACCGCATTGCCGGACCAGATCGTGCGGCGCGCGCTCGCCCAACCGCGGGGCACCGCGGACCGGAAGCTGCGCCCCTCGCGCATCTCGTCCTTGATTCGTTCGAAGTAGACGACGAACGAGTCGGCGGTCATACCGATACCGATGATCAGACCCGCGATGCCGGCGAGGTCGAGGGTGAACCCGATCCAGCGACCGAGCAGCACGATGATGCCGTACACCATGGCCCCGGCGAGGACGAGCGACAGCACCGTCAGGATGCCGAGCATGCGGTAGTAGGCCAGGGCGTAGATGAACACCGCGATCAGGCCCACCAGTCCGGCGATCAGACCGGCCTGCAGCGACGCGAGACCCAGTGTCGCCGAGATCGTCTCGGCGTCGGAGGCGGTGAAGGACAACGGCAGCGAGCCGTACTTCAGCACGTTGGCGAGTTCGTTCGACGACGACTCGGTGAACGGACTGGCGCTACCGCCGCTGATCCGGGTCTGCCCGCCCGGGATGGGCTCGTTGATCGCCGGCGCCGAGACGACGCGCGAATCGAGCGTGAAGGCGGTCTGGGTCCGGTTGGGGGCCTGCTCGGCGGTGTACCTGGGCCAGAAGCTGGCGGCCTCACCCTCGAATTCGAGGGTCACTACCCATTCGCCGGTCTGCGGATCGGTACCGGCGTTCGCGTTCTTGATGTCGCGACCGTCGATGATCTCCGGGCCGAGGAGGTAGACCTCCGAGCCGTCCGTCGAGCAGGCCACGAGGTACTCATCGGGGCGGTCGTTGCCCAGAAGCGGGTCGTTGGCCGTCGGCGAGCAGTCCATCTTCGCCATCTGCTGCTGGAGTGCCTCGAGCTGCTGCGGGGTCGCGTTCCCCGGCGCCTGACGGAGCTTGCGCTGCTCGTCGATGGCGGCTGCCGCGGCCTCGGTGGGCAGGGTGTCGGCCTGATCGTCGGCACTCTCGGGCTTCGGCGGTTGCGGAGTCGCCATGGCCGGCTGCCCGACGACCGGTCGGACGTACAGGCGCGCCGTCTGCCCGAGTGACTTGGCCTGCGCGCCGTCCTGGCCGGGGACCGTGATGATCAGGTTGTCACCGCTGACGACGACCTCCGAACCGGAGACGCCGAGCCCGTTCACGCGCTGCTCGATGATCTGCTTGGCCTGATCGAGCTGCTCTCGGGTCGCCGCCTGACCGTCCTCGGTCCGCGCGGTCAGCGTGACGCGCGTACCGCCCTGGAGGTCGATACCGAGCTTCGGTTCGATGGTCTGGGGTCCGGTGAAGAAGATCAGTCCGTAGACGACCGCGAGCAGGCCGATGAAGGCCACGAGCGGACGCCACGGCGGGATCTCTCGAGCCGGTCGCGACCGCTTCCCTGCAGTCCGGCCCTTCCCCGAAGTCCGAGAGGGAGTTGTCACAGCTGTTCAGGTCTCCTTGAGAGCGTCAACCGGCCGACGAGCAGCCCGACCGGCATGACCCATCGTCCACTCCTGGCCGGGACACGCCGGAAGCGCGTCGGAGGCGTGCAAACGGATGGGCGCGCCGCGTCGTGGATCGACGCGGCGCGGATGCGGCTTACTTGTCGTTGTCGCGCGCGTCGTCGGTGGCAGGCTTGTCCAGGCTGACCGAGTCGGCGTCGTCGTAGTCGTCGGACTCGATCTCCGGGGCGACGTGGCCGGGGTAGGTGGCCGCGGCCTCATCCGTCGGGACGACGCGCATGACGGCCAGCCGGTTCCAGCGGGTGACCACGCCGGTGGCGATCTCGACATCGACGACGTCGGGCGAGCTCGCGTCGATCACGGTTCCGAAGAGACCCGAGGTCAGCTGGACGCGGGTACCGGTGGACACCGAGTTCTGCATCTCCTGCATCTCGGCCACACGCTTCTTCTGCTTCCGCATCGACAGGAACATGAAGCCGGCCAGCAGGGCGAGCAGAAGCGGGAAGAGCAGAGCGTCCATGAGTGCGAGTCAGTCCTTTGGGTATCAGTGGGTACGGCGTGAGCGAGCGGCCTGTCCGGACGAATCCGGGCAGCATCAGCTCAGCTGTGCTCCACACAGTGTGCCACGTGTTGCGCGGAGCTCATCCCCGCAGGTGGTGCCCGTGCGGTCAGAGGTCATCGAACAGCGTCGCCGCGCCGACGTCGCGGGGACGGACGCCGAAGGTGGCGTTCATCGCACCGGCGGGCGGGGTGAGTCCGAGATGATGCCAGGCGGCGGCAGTGGCCACCCGCCCGCGCGGCGTCCGCGCGATCATGCCCGCGCGCACCAAGAACGGCTCGCAGACCTCCTCCACGGTCGCCGGCTCCTCGCCGACGGCCACGGCCAGCGTGGACACCCCGACCGGCCCCCCGCCGAAGGCGCGGATCAGGGCGTCGAGCACGGCTCGGTCCAGACGGTCGAACCCGAGTTCGTCGACGTCGTAGACCGCGAGGGCCGCGCGGGCGACGTCCACGGTGATCGACCCGTCTCCCCTTACCTCGGCGTAGTCGCGGACCCGGCGGAGCAGCCGGTTCGCGATGCGGGGCGTGCCCCGCGACCGGCGCGCGATCTCGCCCGAGGCGTCGCCGCGGAGTTCCATGCCCAGAATCCCGGCCGAGCGGTGCAGCACCCGGACGAGTTCGTCGGGCTCGTAGAACTCCATGTGCGCGGTGAACCCGAACCGGTCGCGCAGCGGGCCGGTCAGCGACCCCGACCGTGTTGTCGCCCCGACCAGCGTGAACGGCGCGACGTCGAGCGGGATCGAGGTCGCTCCCGGGCCCTTGCCGACCACGACGTCGACGCGGAAGTCCTCCATCGCGAGGTACAGCATCTCCTCGGCCGGGCGCGCGATGCGATGGATCTCGTCGATGAACAGCACGTCGCCCTCGACGAGATTCGACAGCATTGCCGCGAGGTCGCCGGCGCGCTCGAGTGCCGGACCAGAGGTCACCCGGATGGCGGCGCCCATCTCCGAAGCGATGATCATGGCCAGCGACGTCTTGCCGAGCCCGGGCGGTCCCGACAGCAGGATGTGGTCGGGGGTGCCACCGCGGCCCTTGGCCCCGTGCAGGACCAGTTCGAGCTGTTCGCAGACCCGCGGCTGGCCGATGAAATCAGCGAGTGACCGGGGACGGAGACCGGCGTCGAGGTCGCGGTCGGAGCGCACCGGCATCGCGCTCACGTCCCGGTCGTCGACGTCGTCCGGATCGCCGCCCATCTACGACGCCTTGCCGAGCAGTGACAGCGAGGAACGCAGCGCGGTGGACGCATCGGCGTCGGGATTCTCGGCGAGTACCGCCGTGACCGCCTTCTCCGCCGGACCGGCGGTGAACCCGAGCCCGACGAGCGCCTCGGCGACCTGCTCGCGAATACCGCCGACGGCGGTCACACCGGTCGACGCCTCGCCCGTGGGCCGGTCCACCTTGTCCCGCAGTTCGACGCACAGCCGTTCGGCCACGCGTTTGCCGATGCCGGGTACCGAGGTCAGTGACTTGGTGTCCGATTCGGCGAGCGCGCGTCGCAACGCATCCGGTTCGAGAACCGCGAGGGTCGCCATCGCGAGTCGCGGGCCGACGCCGGTGACCGTCTGCAGCAGCGCGAACAGCGCACGGGCGTCGGGTTCGGTGAAGCCGTAGAGCGTCATCGAGTCCTCGCGGACGATCATCGAGGTCAGCAGCGTCGCCTCGTCGCCGCGGCGCAGCCGGGACAGCGTCGCGGGCGTCGCCAGCACGCGGTAACCCACTCCCCCGCAATCGATCACGGCGTGGTCGAGCGCGATCTCGAGCACCGGTCCGCGGACTGACGCGATCATGCGCGACTCCCTTCTCGTGCCTGGGCCACCCGCGCGCGGTGCCGCGCCGCGGCCGCGTCGGCCTGCTTCTGTGCGGCTGCCATCCGCTCCATCATGGGTCCGCGCCAGCAGTGACAGATCGCCAGCGCGAGCGCATCTGCGGCGTCGGCGGGACGCGGCTTGGTCTGCATGCCGAGAATCCGGGTGACCATCGCGGTGACCTGAGACTTGTCGGCTCGTCCGCTGCCGGTCACCGCTGCCTTCACCTCCGACGGGGTGTGGAAGCGCACCGGTACGTCGCGCTGGGACGCCGCGAGCGCGATGACGCCGCCGGCCTGCGCGGTCCCCATGGCCGTGGACACCTGGTTCTGCGCGAAGACCCGCTCGATGGCCACCACGTCGGGCTGGTGCACATCGAGCCAGTGACACGCGGAGGTGTAGATCGCGAGCAACCGCTCGGCGAGTTCCATGTCACTCGGGGTGCGCACGACGTCCACGTCGAGGGCGGTCACCGTCCGCCCCCGACCCGACTCGACCAGCGCGATACCGCACCGGGTCAGACCCGGATCGACGCCCATGACGCGCACTCGTACCCTCCCAGGCATCGTGATCTGCGAACAGTTGTTCGAGATCTTATCGGGGAGAGCGGACAAGTCCGGTGATCAACACACCGGGCGGGCGGCGGGGTGTCAGTCGTTCTCGAGTTCGGCGAGGACCTCGTCGCTGATGTCGACGTTGCTGTAGACGTTCTGGACGTCGTCGGAGTCCTCGAGGGCGTCGATCAGCTTGAACACCTTGCGGGCGCCGTCGGCGTCCACCGCGACCTCGACCGACGCCCGGAAGCTGGCCTCGGCGGAGTCGTAGTCGATCCCGGCTTCCTGCAGCGCGCTGCGGACGGCGATGAGATCGCTTGGCTCGCTGACGATCTCGAAGGACTCGCCGAGATCGGTGACCTCTTCGGCGCCCGCGTCGAGCACGGCCATCAGGACGTCGTCCTCGGTCTGTCCGTTCTTCTCCAGCGTCACCACGCCCTTGCGGGTGAACAGGTAGGAGACCGAACCCGGGTCGGCCATGTTGCCACCGTTGCGCGTCATCGCGGTCCGGACCTCGCCGGCCGCACGGTTGCGGTTGTCGGTGAGGCATTCGATGAGCACGGCGACGCCGTTGGGCCCGTAGCCCTCGTACATGATGGTCTGCCAGTCCGCGCCGCCGGCCTCTTCACCACCGCCGCGCTTACGTGCGCGTTCGATGTTGTCGTTGGGGACCGAGGACTTCTTCGCCTTCTGGATCGCGTCGAACAGCGTGGGGTTACCCGCCGGGTCACCGCCGCCGGTCCGCGCCGCCACCTCGATGTTCTTGATGAGCTTGGCGAACATCTTGCCGCGCTTGGCGTCGATGGCCGCCTTCTTGTGCTTGGTGGTGGCCCATTTGGAGTGGCCGCTCATGTCCGTCGATTCCTTTCCCGGCGCCGGCACGTGCGGCGGGCCGTGGCCCGCATCCGGCGCACTCCTACCTGTATCCGGTCGCCCTGTTGGTGGTGCGCCCTGTTGGGTTGTTCCCGGCGTGCCGGGCTCGTGGTCTACCGCTGGTTCGGCACGATCTTACCGACGCACCATCTGCACGAAGTATTCATGTACGCGCCGGTCGCCGGTCACCTCCGGGTGGAACGACGTCGCGAGCACGTTCCCCTGACGCACCGCGACGATCCGCCCGGCCGCCGGGCCGTCGGGAACACGCGCCAGGACCTCGACCTCCGGGGCGACGGACTCGACCCACGGCGCCCGGATGAACACCGCGCGCATCGGCGCGGCGCCCTCGGCGTCGGTGATCCCGGTGAACTCCAGGTCGGTCTCGAAACTCTCCACCTGACGCCCGAATGCGTTGCGCCGCACCGTGACATCGAGGGCGTCCAGATGCCGTGCATCGGGCCGGGTGTCGAGGATGGTGGAGGCGAGCATGATCATGCCCGCGCACGACCCGTACGCCGGGAGGCCGTCGGACAGCTTGTCCACCAGCGGGTCGAACAGGTCGAAGATGCCGAGCAGTTTGCTCATCGTCGTCGATTCACCGCCGGGGATGACGATTCCGTCGATCTCGTCGAGTTCGGCCGGGCGTCGCACCGCCACGGCGTCGGCACCGGCCGCCTCCAGCGCGAAGACGTGCTCGCGCACATCGCCCTGCAGTGCCAGAACCCCGATGCGCGGCCGGTTGCCCTCGCTCACCGATTGGTCCGGGCGTGCTGGTCGTCGGGCATCACGCGGCCGGTGCGCGCCAGCCCCTCCTGGGTGACCGCCGCGACCAGGCGGCCCTGTCGATCGAAGATCCGTCCCTGGGTCAGCGCGCGACCACCGCCCGCCGACGGCGACGTCTGGTCGTAGAGGAGCCAGTCGTCGGCCCGGAAGGGGCGCATGAACCACATCGCGTGGTCGAGGGAGGCGACCTGCGGGTTGGACTCCGGATGGGGCACCCGCGAGGAGCCGAGCAAGGTCATGTCGCTCATGTAGGCGAGCGTGCCGACATGGAAGACGGTGTCGTCGGGCAGACGATGGCGGTAGCGGAACCAGACTCGTTGCTGCGCAGCGAAATACGACGAGGTGACCATCATCTCCGGGGGCACGATGCGCAGATCGAAGTTGCGCCACTCCTTGAACACCGCGCGCTCTTCCTCGGCCAGCTCGTCGAGGCGGTCGGTGAGCTCGTCCGGTTGCGGCGCCGGCGGCATCCGGTCCTGGTGCTCGTAGCCCTGGTCGGTCCGTACATGGAACGACGCAGACATGGTGAAGATCGCCTCACCGTTCTGGATGCCGGTCACCCGCCGGGTGACGAACGACCGTCCGTCGCGGATGCGGTCGACGAGAAACACCGCCGGACGATCCGGGTCACCGGGACGCAGGAAGTAACCGTGGAGGGAATGGACGTCGAACTCGTCGGACACCGTGCGGGTCGCCGACATCAGGGCCTGACCGGCGACCTGGCCGCCGAAGGTGCGCTGAAGGTGACTCGGGAACGCACCGCCGCGGTAGATGTCGGTCTCGATCTGTTCGACCTGGAGTATGTCCTCGATGGCTGCCACGCAGACCAGTATCGCGCACGGCGCCGGTGGGCACTCCCCTGCCCGCCGAAGCGCGGCCGGCGATCAGAGTTCGTCGAGGGTCATGATCCCGTCCTGGATGGCCCTGGCGACCAGCGATGCCTTCGTCGGGGCCGGACGGCCGATCTCGGCGTACTTGGCCCGGATCCGGGTGAGGTGGGTGTTCACCGTACCGAGCGAGATGTAGAGCTCCTGGGCCACAGCAGGTTTGGAGTCGACGAGCATCCAGGTGCGCAGGACCTCGACCTCGCGCGAGGTGAGATTCGGCTTGGCGCGGTCGGCCGTGGCCTCCGCGACCTCGGGGACCTCGGCGAGCGCGGGAACGGCGACCGCACGGTGCAGGTGGGGGTGTCCCGGACGATGGCCCAGGCCGAGCGGCTGACCCGCGCGCGGTGTCTGGATCTGGTGGCCGGGCAACGGCATCCGGCGAGCCGCCAGACGCGCCAGGGCTTCCTTCCGGCGGGCGATGGCCTCCGCGTCACGACGAGCGCTGACCGAGCGCAGGTGCTGGGGGGCCTGATGGGCGATCGCAGTCATGTGTGCTTCCTCTTCACTCATTCAACCGGTGGTCTTCCGGGTTCTCCCGGCGATGAGATGAAGATTATGGGCTGCGGCCCGGGTGGTCGATGGGGAGAACTCCCCTACCCGTGGGGAGAACTACCCACGGTGAAACCGCAGGTCAGCGGCGTGCAGACGCGGCGGCTGACTCAGTCGGCCGCGTTTCGGGCCGCCTCGGCGTCGATGAGGGGGAGATCTTCTCGCGTGACGATGCGTGACGACACCGCGTACTCCACCAGTTTGGTCCGGCGGTTGCTCGCGAGTTTCCCGCCCCCGCCGCGCATTCCGCTCACCCCGAGTTGATCGAGCTTGTCACAGACGTTGTCGAGCTTGCGATTGAACTTGGTCAGCGGCCAGCCCAGCCGGCGCGCCGCCTGCGCCGACGACGGGATGGCACTCGAGCCGGTCCCCTCACGCCGCAGGATCTCCTCGGCCAGCACGATGATCAGCAGCTTCTGACTCTCCGTGAGCGTCGGCACGCCCTGCGTCGTGTGCCCGCCGCTGTATTCCGGACGCGTCACCGACTTCACCTGCGGCGCGCGGGCGAATAGGCTCAGCTCGTAGGTCGTCGGCCCGGCGGTGAACACGATGGTCGTCTTACCGAAGACGAGCGGCATCCGCGCACCGGGGCCCAGGGTCGCCGAGAACCCGACGTCGCCCGCCGAGACGCTCGCCGACAGGTGCGTGCCGAGATTGGTGAGCCACCAGAGCCCGTTCTCGTTGTGTATCACCAAGAATCGGCGATGAAGGTACGGGTTGTCGTCGATGGACAGATCCGCTTCGCGGCCGATGAAGAACCGTCGGTCGGCGTCGAGCGCGATGCGCTCGCCGCAGTATTCGACGTAGGTCGCCCCGGCGTCCAGCGCGGCGCCGCCGGACTCTGCGGGGGATGTCTCGGCCCGGTCCTGACCCGTGGTCATCAGTCCTCCGATCAGCTCGGGTCGGGGGCCGGAGCAGCTCCGGCGGCCTCTCCCTGCGCCGAGTCGTCGAGCGCGGGCATCGTGAGAGTCGGCACCGATTCGTGGACACTCACAACGATGACGGTGACGTTGTCGTGCGCGCCGAGCGCCAGCGCGGCGTCGACGAGCCGCTCGGCCGCCTGCCGGGAGTCCTCCGCATTGCGCAGGATGTCACCGATCTCCTCGTCGGGCAGCTCCCCGGTCAGACCGTCGGTACACAGCAGCAGCACATCCCCCGGGAATGCCGGCGTACTCGAGTAGTCGGCGACCGGGTCGACCATGCCCGCGCCGAGCGCACGCGTGATCACGTTGCGGCGCGGATCGGTTCGGGCCTGCTCGGGCGTGAGGAATCCGGCGTCGATGAATTCCTGGACCTGCGAGTGGTCGGTGGTGAGCTGGTTGAGCGACCCGTTCTGGAAGCGATAGGTCCGCGAGTCGCCGATGTTGAGCACCAGCCAGTGCGGGCTCTGCTCGTGGGTGACGAGCACGATGCCGGTGGCGGTGGTACCCGCGCGTCGCTCGGTCTCGGTGTCGATCTCGCCGATGCGCCGCTGGGCGGCGAGCAACAGATCGTCGAGTTGCAGTTGGGTCGCCTTGAGTTCACCCGCGCTGGTGGCCTCCGACAAGGTGAGCAGTGCGGCCTCGCTGGCCAGTTCGCCGCTGTCGTGCCCGCCCATGCCGTCGGCGAGCAGGTACATCCCCGGCAGCGCGAGCGCCGCGTCCTCGTTCGTCTCCCGGACTCGCCCCACATTGCACGCGGCGGACCACTCGAGCCGCAATTCACCCACGATGTGTGTGCCCGAGACCGAAGCGTCTCGAACGATGGTCGCCGCATCCATGATCAGCAGATACTACCGCCGCGAAGCCCCTGACCCGCCACGCATGTCGACTGTTCGGTCTCCGGCGTGTTGAGACGGGGCGCCGCGGCGGCCGGCGGTCGGTCTGACCACCTACGATCCGGACGAAGCGGTCACCAGCCGCGCTCGGCGAGGCGGTGCGGCTGCGGGATGTCGTCGACGTTGATGCCGACCATCGCCTCGCCCAGGCCGCGCGAGACCTTCGCCAGCACGTCGGGATCGTCGTGGAATGTGGTCGCCTGCACGATCGCTGCGGCCCGCTGTGCCGGGTTGCCCGACTTGAAGATCCCCGAACCGACGAACACACCCTCGGCGCCGAGCTGCATCATCATCGCCGCATCGGCCGGGGTGGCGATCCCGCCGGCGGTGAACAGCGTGACCGGCAGCTTGCCGGCCTCGGCCACCTCGACCACGAGTTCGTAGGGAGCCTGCAACTCCTTTGCCGCGACGTACAGTTCGTCCTTCGGCAACGAGGTCAGACGCCGGATCTCGTCGCGGATCTTGCGCATGTGGGTCGTCGCGTTCGACACGTCGCCGGTGCCGGCCTCGCCCTTCGAGCGGATCATGGCCGCCCCCTCGGTGATCCGGCGCAGGGCCTCACCGAGATTGGTCGCACCGCACACGAACGGCACCGTGAAGGCCCACTTGTCGATGTGGTTGCTGTAGTCGGCCGGGGTCAGGACCTCGGATTCGTCGACGTAGTCCACGCCGAGGCCCTGCAGGATCTGCGCCTCGACGAAATGACCGATGCGGGCCTTGGCCATCACCGGGATCGAGACGGCGGCGATGATGCCGTCGATCATGTCGGGATCGCTCATCCGCGACACCCCGCCCTGGGCACGGATGTCGGCGGGCACCCGCTCCAGAGCCATGACGGCCACCGCGCCGGCATCCTCGGCGATCTTCGCCTGCTCGGGGGTCACGACGTCCATGATCACGCCGCCCTTGAGCATCTCTGCCATGCCGCGCTTGACCCGGGCCGTGCCCTGGCCGACCTCGGGAACGGTCGTGCCGTTGTGACTCACTGAAGATCTCCTCGTGTCGCAGTCCCGACCTGCCGCGTTCGCGGCGGCGGTATGCCCACCAGTCTAGGTGAGGGGCCGATGGCCCCCGACGAGGGATCAGTCCGCCTGGCCTGGGGTGACGCGCTCGATGATCTCGAAGTACTCCGGGGGTGCCGCGTGGCCGCCGAGCCGCAGCCACCGGACAGGCCGGCGTTGCGCGAGGGCCCTGGTGTCGCGAACGGCGTCGTTGTAGAACCGACGCGCCATCATCACCCGCGTCTCGGCGTCGGCGAGTTCGACGACGAGGGCCGCGGACCGACGATTCGGGTCGGTGCGCGCCAGTGCGGCCGACAGCGCGTTCTCGGCGTCCTCACGTGCCGACGGCGCGGCCCGCTCGGCGCGATCGGCCAGCGTGGCGAGCTCGCGCGCCTGAGCGGCGACGCCGTCGTCGACGGACGTGCGGGAGTTCGTGGCGCCGTCGCCGGCGATCATCTCCGCCGACACGGCACGCACGACCACCGCGCGCCGGTCGAGGTTCGATTCGAGCGCCTGGCGGGCGAGATCGACACGGACGTTGAGCCGGTCGAGTCGGTTGGCCGTGTGGTAGGCCCATCCCGCCACGAGCAGCACGGCCACCACGCCGAGAACGATCCAGGTGGCCATCAGTCCGACACCACGACCGGACCGGCTCCCACCGTGACGGTGTCGTAGACCCGGAGGATCTGGTCGGCCACCCGCGACCAGTCGTACTTGTCGGCCCGAATCCGTCCGGCGGCGACGAGATCGGCGCGCGCCTCCGGGTCGGCGAGGAGTTCGACGAGGCCGGCGGCGAGTTGATCGGGGGACCCCGTCTCGACGAGTCGCCCGGCCCGGCCGTCGTCGAGCACTCGCCGGAAGGCGTTCAGGGAGCTGGCGATCACCGCCGCCCCGGCCGCCATCGCCTCGACCAGGACGATGCCGAAGCTCTCGCCGCCGAGGTTGGGTGCGCAGTAGACGTCGGCGGAGGCCAGCGCCCGCGCCTTGGTCGCGTCGTCGACCTGTCCCAGGAACACCAGGTGTTCGGCGAGTGGACCCGCCCGCCGCCGCAGCGCCGCCTGGTTGCCGCCGCCGACGACCAGGATCCGCACGTACGGGAACCTCTCCACGACCGCGGGCAGCGCACGCATGAGCACGTCGATGCCCTTGCGCGGTTCGTCGAAACGGCCGAGGAACAGGATCGTGCCACCCGGGTGCGGATACCCCTCGAGGGGCTCGGCGTCGGCGAAGGACGCGACGTTGATGCCGTTCGGGATCTCGACGGCATCGGAGCCGAGTGACTCCATCTGCCAGCGACGCGCGAGCTCCGAGACGGCGATTTTGCCCGCGATCCGTTCGTGGTATGGCCGCAGGATCCCCTGGAACACGCTCAGCCACAACGATTTCGACGTAGCGGTGTGGAACGTTGTGACGATGGGGCCGGAGGCCACCATCAACGACAGCATCGAGATGCTCGGCGAATTCGGTTCGTGGACGTGCAGGACGTCGAAGCCGTTCTCGGCGACCCACCGGCGCAGTCGCAGGTATCCCTTGGGACTGAAATTCACCCGGGAGACCGAGCCGTTGTACGGGATCGCCAGCGCGGGCCCAGCCCGGACGACGTACTCCGGCAGTTCGGTGTCGCGGCCGGCCGGGGCGAGCACGCTGACCTCGTGGCCCCGGTCGAGGAAGACGTCGGCGAGTTCGGTGACGTGGGCCTGCACACCCCCGGGCACGTCGAACGAGTAAGGGCAGATCATTCCGATTCGCATGGCACTCCCCTGGTCGTCGTCATGTCGGCGTCCCGTCCTGCTCGACGCGACCGCGCTGACGGTCGGTCCAGTCGCTCTCCCAGAGCGGCTGCAGCATGTGCCAGTCCGCCGGATGCGCGGCGATGTTGACCGCGAAGGCGTCGGCGAGGGCCTGAGTGGCGGCTTCGATCCCACCGGAGACGTCGATCTGCTCCCCGCAGCACATCATCGAACGCGGCGCCTCCTCGAACCAATGATGGACGGGCATCAGCGCGGCACCGGTCTCCATCGCCAGCCGTGCGGACCCCGCCGGCATGCGGGTTCGTTCGCCGAAGAAGGTCACCGGCACCCCGTGCCGGGCGATGTCGCGTTCGCCGAGCAGGCACACGATGCCGCCGGCGCGGAGCCGGTCGGCCAGCTGCCCGATCGGGGGTTGCTCGCCGCCGCTCAACGGGAAGATCTCGAAGCCCAGTGATTCCCGGTAGGCGACGAACCGGTTGAACAGTGACTCCGGCTTCAGGCGTTCGGCGACCGTCGCGAACCTGCCGTAGTGGTGGACGAGCCAGACACCGGCCATGTCCCAGTTGCCGGTGTGCGGCAGAGCCAGGATGACGCCCTTACCCCTGGCCAGCGCGGCGTCCAGTCGGGCCCGGTCCTCGTCGGGGAGCGTGACGGTGGACGTGACGGTGGCACGATCCTGCGTCGGCAGGCGGAACGCCTCGCACCAGTACCGGGCGTAGGAGCGCATGGCGTCGGCGACGAGGTCGTCGGGCACCTGCGCGGGTTCCACGCCCAGGACACGGGCCAGGTTGCGGCGCAACTGGTCCGGGCCACCGCCACGACGACCCGCGTAGCTGCCGGCACGGTCGAACAGACCCCGCGCCGCCCGTTCCGGAGCCCAGCGGACGGCGGCCCAGCCGGCCCGGTACCCGAGATCAGCGGCCATCGCGCCGAGATCGGTCATCGCTGTCCCGCGGGCGGGGTCTGACCGTCCGAGCCGGACGAGGGTTCGGCATCGCCGTTCTCGGCTTCTGCGGGCTCGGTGTCTGCGGGTTCCGAGGCGATGGGGATGAGGTCCCGCGCACCCGGCGACTGCGCGATCGACCACATCCGCTGCCCGACGGTGATGACACTGGCGACCGCGAGGAACCACATCGCGACGTGGATGGCCCACCACAGGCCGAGACCCGTGAGACCGGCGCCGACGAGCACGATGATCAACCGGTCGGGCCGCTCGATGAGACCGCCGTCGCCGTACAGGCCGCTCGCCTCCGCGCGGGCCTTGGCATAGGAGATGACCTGGGAGGTCACCAGACAGATGAGGGTCGCGACGAGGAGCAGGTCGTGGGGTTCGGTGACCGCGCACCACCAGGCGAGGCCCGCGAAGATGGCGCCGTCGGCGACGCGGTCACAGGTCGCGTCGAGAACGGCGCCGAATCGCGTGCCACCGCCCCGGGCACGGGCCATCGCGCCGTCGAGCATGTCGAACATCACGAACAGCCAGATGACCAGCGTGCCCCAGAACAGCTCCCCCATCGGGAACAGCGTGAGGGCGGCTGCGACGCCGGCCAGCGTGCCGATCACCGTCACCGAGTCCGGCGTCAGCCCGGTCCGCAGGAGCGCGCGACCCATCGGGAGGGTCACCTTCGAGACCGATGCCCGACCCAGAATGCTCAGCATCGCCGAGTTCCTCCCCCATCTCGCGCCGCGTCGTGGCACAGCGCTTCCCGATCGCTCTCGTCTGACATCGCCTCACCTGATCGCACCGGCACCCGATCGCTCACAGCGGGGTCAGTCGTCCAGCCGTTGCCAGGCGGTGGCCAGCAGTCCGCGGGTGTCCCGGAGCAACTGCGGCATGACCTTCGTCTCGCCGACGATGGTGATGAAGTTCGCGTCGCCCATCCATCGCGGCACGATGTGCTGGTGGAGGTGCTCGGACAACGAACCGCCCGCCGCGTAGCCGAGATTCAGACCCACGTTGAACGCGTTGGGGTTCGACACCGCCTTGATCGTGCGGATCATCCGCTGCGTGAACGCCATCAGTTCCGCGGACTCCGCGGCGGTCAGATCCTCGAGGTCGGCGACCTGCCGGTACGGCACCACCATGGTGTGCCCCGGGTTGTAGGGGTACAGGTTCAACACCGCGTAGACGGTGTCACCACGCGCCACGATGAGACCGTCCTCATCGCTCATGGTCGGGATGTCGAGGAACGGGTGCCCCGTCTTCTCGGCCGGTTGCGGGTCGGCGATGTAGGTCATCCGGTGGGGACTCCACAGCCGTTGCAGGCGATCCGCCACACCGACACCCTCGTCGCGGATCTCGCCGGGCGCCTCACCGAACGCGGCGTCACTCATCGAGCGCTCCCGCCACCACGACCGTCTCCACCTCGCCGAGCGCGGCCTCGACCAACTCCTTGGTGGGCGACTCGTTGCGCCTGCTCCGGACCCACTCGACGATCACCGACACCGCATCGGCGACCGGCACGCCGTTGACCTGCGTGCCGTCGCGGAACCGGAAGCTCACCGCCCCGGCCTCGACGTCGCGTTCGCCGGCGAGCAGCATGAACGGCACCTTGCCGGTGGTGTGGTTGCGGATCTTCTTCTGCATGCGGTCGTCGGAGGCGTCGACCTCGGCGCGGACACCGGCGGCGAGAAGGTCGGCTACCACGTCGTACAGATGTCCCTCGAACGCCTCCGCGACCGGGATGCCGACCACCTGGACCGGTGCGAGCCACGCCGGGAACGCGCCCGCGTAGTGCTCGGTGAGCACGCCGAAGAACCGCTCGATGGAGCCGAACTTCGCCGAGTGGATCATCACCGGCTGCTGCTTGGTGCCGTCGGCGGCGGTGTACTCGAGGTCGAATGCGGCCGGCTGGTTGAAGTCGTACTGGATGGTCGACATCTGCCAGGTACGCCCGATCGCGTCCTTCGCCTGAACCGAGACCTTCGGTCCGTAGTAGGCGGCACCACCCGGGTCGGGCACGAGGTCGAGACCTGATTCGACGCACACCTCTTCGAGGATGGCGGTCGCGGCGGCCCACTGCTCCGCGGAACCGATGAACTTCGGCGAGTCGTCACGGGTGGACAGCTCGAGGTAGAACTCGTCGAGGCCGAAGTCGCGCAGCAACCCGAGGATGAAGTCGAGCAGATGCTTGATCTCGTCCTTGGCCTGTTCCGGCGTCACATAGCTGTGCGAATCGTCCTGGGCGAACCCGCGGACGCGGGTCAGACCGTGCACGACGCCCGACTTCTCGTAGCGGTAGACGTGACCGAACTCGAAGAGCCGCAGCGGCAGTTCACGGTACGACCGTCCGCGCGACCGGAAGATCAGATTGTGCATCGGGCAGTTCATTGCCTTGAGGTAGTAGTCCTGCCCCTGGCGGGTGATCTCCCCTGCCTCGTTGCGTTCCTCGTCGACGTGGATCGGCGGGAACATGCCGTCGGCGTAGTACGGCAGATGGCCCGACAGGTGGAACAGATGTTCCTTCGAGATGTGCGGGGTGCCGACGTACTGGAAGCCGTTCTCGATGTGCTTCGCGCGGACGTAGTCCTCCATCTCGCGCTTGATGATGCCGCCCTTCGGGTGGAAGACCGGGAGTCCCGAGCCGAGCTCGTCGGGGAAGCTGAACAGGTCGAGTTCGGCGCCGAGCTTGCGGTGATCGCGCTTCTCGGCCTCCGCGAGCATCTCCAGGTGTGCGTCCAGCGCCTCCGACGATTCCCACGCGGTGCCGTAGACGCGCTGCAGACCGGCGTTGGCCTGATCGCCGCGCCAGTACGCCGCCGAGCTGCGGGTCAGCTTGAAGGCCGCGATGTACTTGGTGGTCGGGACGTGCGGTCCGCGGCACAGGTCGCACCAGATGCGTTCTCCGGTGCGCGGATTGAGGTTGTCGTAGACCGACAGTTCCCCGCCGCCGACCTCCATCACCTCGGCGTCGTCGGCCGCGCCCTTGTCGTCGATGAGTTCGAGTTTGAACGGCTCGCCGGCCAGTTCGGCGCGGGCCTCGTCCTTCGACTCGTACACCCGCCGCGAGAACCGCTGACCCGACTTGATGATCTGCTTCATCTTCTTCTCGAGGGCGGTGATGTCCTCGGGGGTGAAGGGTTCGGCGACGTCGAAGTCGTAGTAGAAGCCGTCCTTGATCGGCGGGCCGATCCCGAGCTTGGCCTCGGGGAACAGCTCCTGGACCGCCTGCGCGAGAACGTGTGCGGTGGAGTGCCGGATCACGCTGCGGCCGGCCTCGGTGTTCGCGGCGACCGGTTCGACATCGGTGTCGGCGTCGGGTGCCCACGACAGGTCGCGGAGGTCCCCGCCCGCGTCACGGACGACGACGATGGCCTCCGGGCCCTTGTTGGGCAGCTCGGCCTCGCGCAGTGCGGTGCCCGCGGTCGTCCCAGCCGGCACACGGATCGTGGCGGGGCTGGTCACCTGGACGTCGTCGGGCACGGGGGCGCTCCTCGGGTTGGGGCGGACACGCGAAGACGCGTCCGGGTCGGACGTTTGCGACTCTGATGGTATCCGCGACGGGTCGTCGTGGAGTGCACCCCTACCTTGCGGCGTCGGAGATCAGCCGAAGATCGGACTCGCCAGCCAGCCGTAGTCGAGGCCGACCCACCCGGCGACGGTGTTGAGCGCGCCGAGAACCCACAGGGTGGCGATGACGATGGCACAGGTTGCGAGCCAGAAGACGGCCTGTACCGACCAGTGTTGCCGACCGATCCAGTCCATCCAGGCGTCGTATTTCGCCCGCGCGAACTTCAGCAACCGGTGCGCCCAGTCGAACTCGGACGCCAGGATGCCCAGTCCGAGGAACACGATGAGCCAGCCCGGGCCCGGGTACGGGATCGCGACGATTCCGCACAGCAGGACGATCGTGCCGATGGTCCCGACCGCGATGCGGTACATGCCGTGCCACTTCGGGTTGCTTCGCACGACGTAGCGACGATGGCGTGCGCGGATGCGCAGGCGATGCCGGAGAGACCCGCGGTCCGCGTCGGCCGACGTCCGCGCGCCGCTCGGTGTGGACGTCTCGTTCACTCCGGACTCGCTCGCCCCCGGTGTCGGCATCGTCTCCCACCTCGTTCATTCGGCCCGCTGCGCACTTCGGCCCGGTGTCCGTCTCAGCCTGGAAAGTGACGTCCAGGCTACGCGATGCAGGTGTGGGCCTCCGGCGTCGGCAGGGTGGTCGAGCGGCGCCGTCGCCTCCGCCGCGCGCCGTCGATCAGAGTCGCGGACACGGTGACCGCGAGAAGCAGCGGATAGCAGCCCGAGTACAGCACGACGAGCAGATCGCCCACGACGGAGTCGTCACCGTCTCGCGGCATCATGAAAAGCCCCAACGCCATTGCATGGTCGGAGGTCAGGTATGGCCCGCTGTCCCACCAGTGCCGCCACCAGGTGAACGTCAGCGCCGCCACGCCGGCCGGCGCGAGCCAATACCACCACGAGCGAGCCGTACTCCCCTGCCGCATCGCCAGATCCAGCGCGACGACGAACAGCGGCACGCACCAGACCCAGTGGTGTCCCCACGCGAAGGGTGAGACCGCACACATCGTCATCCCGACGATCGTGGCCGCGAGGACGTCGCGACCGTCGCGGTGGGCAACCACCGCGGCGAGCAGTCCGAGCGCGGCGACGACCAGCGCGAGCGGGAGCCACAGCCACGTCGGCGCGACGAAGACGGGCCCGCCGGGTGCGGGCTCGGCGAACCGCCCGATGTCGAAGTTGGACAGCATCTGTGACACGAATCCGCGCACCGACTGATTGGCCGGCGAGTCGGCCCGGCCGATGCGTTCGGTGTCCGTGAGGTGGCGGGTCCAGTAGGTCCACGAGTCGGCGGGGACGGCGAGGAATCCGATCATCACGGTCGCCGCGAACGTCGCCAGCGCCGTGGCTGCCGCGCGCCACTGGCGGGTCACCAACAGGTAGACGACGGCGAACAGCGGTGTCAGTTTGATCCCGGCCGCGATGCCGATGGCGACTCCGCGCCACCGCGAGGTCGTCGAGAGGAACACCAGGTCGACGAGGATCAGGGTCATCACCAGGAGGTTGACCTGTCCGAGCCAGATGGTGGTTCGGATGGGTTCGAGGGCGGTCGACGAGATCGCGAGCAAGGCGGCAAACATGATCAGGCGACCGTCCGGCCGGTAGCGCAGGCTCCGAAGGCACATCCCGATCACGCCGGTGAGCGCGGCGAAACCGATTGTCCACCAGACGATGTTGGCGACGGCCTCGGTGAGCAGAGCCAGCGGGACGAACACGACCGCGGCGAACGGCGGATAGGTGAAGTGCAGACGCCACAGGACGGGTGCGTCGTACAGCGGACCCGCGTCGAGCACGGTGGCCGCGCCCGCGCGATAGACGCGGGCATCAGTGGCGTTCTCGAAGAGCCCGTAGAACGGGTTGGTGATCGGGAACGCCGCGATGTGCCAGGCGACCACCCCGACCGCGACGACGGCCGCCACGACGATCGCCGCCGTCGAGATCCGTGCGGGCACAGGACGAGACGACTCCGGCAGATTGACGGCAGTCTTCGCGGCCACGCGGCGAGCGTACGCCCTGTCTGTGAGCTGCATCACGCGCAACGCCGTGGGGCGTGGTCGGTTGTTCGGTGGACAGCCGGATCGCGACAGTCCGTGCCGGACTACCGTTGACCTCGGTGGGTGACGAGATCACCTTGGGGACGACACCATGTCATCACTACGAGCAACCCTCGGAGTCGTACTGGTCATCGCGGCATCATCGACGCTGACCGTCGCATGCGTCGGGGAAGGCATCGAGCCGGTCGCGATGACGCGCGACACCTCGTCGAGCACCGCCGACGGTCCGGTTCCACCGATCCACATCGCACTCGAGACCCCGTCCGAGGTCGTGCGCCCGCGGCTCGACCCCTGGCCACTCCCCGACGACTCTGCGCTACGACCCGACCAGCGGCGAGTGGTCGACATACTCATCGATCTCTCGACCGGGAACGACGGTGAGGAGCTCGCCCAGCGGTCGACCTGCCGCGTTCTCGACGGCATCCAGTCACCGCCGGCCGACGCGCCGGCCTGGCAGGCGCGCATCGTCGCCACGGTGACGATGCGACACGGTTACGCGCTCCTCGCCGCGCCGCAGCGGCGGTCTGCGGACGCCGCGGTCGTCGTGCTGGCCCGGGCTCTCGACGACGTCGATGCGGTTGCGGGACAGCCATACCGGCCGGTGTTCGTTCAGGGGTGCGGTCCGTACTGACGCAGACCGGGGATGCCGAACAGACGAAACGCTGGTGCAGCGCCTACCACTGCCATCGCAAACCGGCGCTGTTTGACTGTCGGCACGTGGCGATGCCGTCGGTTTGGTACACCATCGCGCGAGCACCGAGCTTCGGGCAGGGTGTGCCGATTCGGACCTTGGTCGCACGGCTTACCGCGTAGCTGCGCCAGCTGGCGTTTTCGGCAGAGCAGTACAGCGTGCCGTCGGCAGAGTCCATCCCGTACTCGTGCTGATAACAGGGTCCACCTTCGCGCTGAACCGAAGACGGTGCCGCCGACGCCCCGCCGACACCCGCTATCAGTCCTCCGTTCAAAGCCATCGTGACGAGGATTCCGGTGATGAGTCGCTTCATCGTGCCTCCAAGCATGTGCCTGCGGCCGTGACCTCCCGATGACCCAACTGCCGCTGCCGCCGGATCGTAGCGCCGCGAGGCGAGGTGATCGGCGGTTCCGAGGCACTGTTCATCCGATCGACCGAACCCGGGTTCCGGCGAGACGAGCGGGTGAGATCGAACAAAAAAGCCCCGCCGATGTCGGCGGAGCTTGAGGGACTGCGGTGGTCCCGGCTGGGATCGAACCAGCGACCTTCCCGGTGTGAACGGGACGCTCTTCCACTGAGCCACGGGACCGTGGCGGGCGCCTTGAGTCAGTGCCGGGGGCGCCTGCGCACGAGCCAGAAGATTACACGGGTTGCGCAGAAGTCCCAAATCACCGCGGTGGGCCACGTCACAAACCCTCCTCCACGGCACGGAAGCGAATCACACGCTGGGGATTCACTCGCGGCCACGTCGCTGACCAGGCGATTTGGATAGTTCGGAAACCATCGCGTAAGTTTCTCTTCGCACCGCGAGCAGCACGATCCACAAGATCGCTCGTGGGCATGCGGATGTAGCGCAGCTGGTAGCGCATCACCTTGCCAAGGTGAGGGTCGCGGGTTCGAATCCCGTCATCCGCTCGGCGCGAGTCGACTCGCATCTGGTGGTGTGGCCGAGTGGTGAGGCAACGGCCTGCAAAGCCGTGTACACGGGTTCGATTCCCGTCGCCACCTCCACCCCTGGACAATTCCATACCCGCGCGATTAGCTCAGTGGGAGAGCGCTTCCCTGACACGGAAGAGGTCACAAGTTCAATCCTTGTATCGCGCACCATTGTTAGTGCAGGTCAGCCCCGGTTCGCCGGGGCTTTTCTGTTTTCGTGCAACACACGTGCAATTACGGTTGGCCACTCCCCCTATATAGAGAGGCACGCCGTGATCCCAGACCGCACCGCATGGATAGACCGCTGCTGCGCCGCGCTCGATCAACTGCACGCTGACGACATGGCGACTGAGCAGCTTGCCGCGCTGGCGGTGATGCTCGAGAACTTCAATGCTCTGCACCAGGCGACCGCGGCGCCGGTCCTGCGCCTGGTCTGAGACGTGAGGAAATTCCTCACTTACGACGTGCGGAAATTCCGCACTTTTCGACGTGGCAAAGTTTTCCACGTCAGATAGCGAACGACCCCGGGTTCTCCACCATGCCTAATGGAGACCGGGGTCGTTCTGTGTCCTGAGGTAGGTAACCCACCGAACCGCTCAGGACACGTCGAGTGACACCAACTCGACAGTTCGGGCGCCCACCTGATCGGTGCGGGCGATGACCGGACGAACACTGCCGTCAGGCAGCGTGACGACGTCGCCGACGTCGGGCAGGTTGGCGCCAGGCTGCACAAAGATCGTCGCCGACGAGACGGCCTCTTCGCCGTTGGCGGTCTGTATCGTCTTCACGCCGAACTGCACCCGCGCCGGCACCGTGACGAGGTCGCCGTAGACCGGGCCGAAGCTCGTCCGGCCGGACAGCGGGCGGTAGGTCAGCTGCTGCGGGAGCAGCCGGGTCGGGATCATCGTGCGCGCCGGCGGTAGCGGTTGAGGATTGCCAACTCGGCCAGCGTCCACCCCTCGACCACCTGACGCTGCACCTCGTAGTCGCCGATCTTCTCCGACCGGAGGTTCTCGGGGTTGGCGACCAACCGCGCCGTCGAGGTGAGGATGACGGTGTCGATGTCCGGCGCCGGCTGTTCACCGGAGAATCCGCGGCCGCGGGTGTAGGCCCAGACCTGAGCGGTGACAACCTGCTGCGCCTGCTGGGCGACGGTGACCAGGTCAGTGTCACCAGAGCGGCCGAGCAGGGCCAGGACGTCGTTGTTGTCGGTCACGGCGCCGCGGTCAGGACGGTGACCGCCTTCGGCTGCAACAGTGCCAGGTCGTAGCGGGCGACGACACGCAGTGCGACTTCGTCGGTGTCGAAGTAGCGGGAGCTGTCGACGGTGACCGACGGGCTCATGTCGCGGGCGATGGCGACCATGTTCATGTCGGCGAGTACGGCCTTGCCGGTGGGCACCTGGGCGGTGACGGTCACCGGCACACCGAACAGCACCTCTTGGCCGGCCTGGGTGAGGTCGGGTTGCAGGATGTAGCGGCCGTCGGCGTCTTTGACCTTGCGGATGGACAGGTAGTCGGCGGGGCTGAGGAACCAGCGGTTGGGCTTGACCTCGTTGGCGCGGGCGACGCCGATGCCGTCGAGCAGGCTGTCGGGCTCGTCGGCGTCGAGGGTGCCGGTGGCCACGCCGCTCTGATTGAGCAGACCGCGGATGGTGTTCGATGATCCGGTGCCGGTGAACAGGGCAACGTCGAGCGCCTTGGCGGTGTCAGTTACCAGGCGCTGCTTGAGGATTGCGTCGAGCGCCTGGGCCGACGAGCGGAGCACCTCGGAGGTGACGCGGCTGATGACCTTGAGGCTCTTGAGCGTCGAGGGAAGCATCGAGACTTCGTCGAGGCCGACCGAGCTTTCGGGGATCGCAGCACCTTCGGCGACGAATCCGACGGTCAGGCCGGAGGCGATACGCGGGATGCGGATCGGGCCGTTGGTGTCGATGACCTTCGGGCCGGAGGCGAGGAACACGCTCTCGGACTCGAGGGGTTGCACAAGTAGCTGCTGGATCTGGGTCTGTTGCAGCGTGGACAGGGTTGCGGTGGTCTGGGTGGCCATGCGGGGCTCCTACGTGAGTGTGAGATTCACGTCGAGCGCCCGGCTCGCAACGTCTAGACAGGCATCTGGCCTGCATCCATCATGACAGGATGCAGGCCAGATGACAACGATTGTCGATTAGTTGGCGATGACGTGACCGTCGGAGTCACGTGGCGCGTGCGCTGCGAGTGCTTGAAAGGCCTGGGCGAGGGCGAGTTTGATATCGGCGCGGTTGCCTGATTCGACGATTCCCTCAAGGATCGCCTTCTGTGCGTCGATGTACGCCTGTCCGAGTCCGCTGGTATCTGCCATGTGTGCCTCCTGTGGGTCAGGCTCGGCCTTGCATGATGCCGAGCAGGTCGACACCGGTGGTGGTGCCGGACTCACCCTGCCCTACCGCACCGACAATGCGGCGAGCCTTGAGGTGCGGTTTGGCCGAAAGCAACTGATCGATGGACGCGGTCAGCTTGTCGGGGTCCTCGAGGTGCTCGGCGTCGAACGGCATGTCGGTCGGGTCGGCGAGCTTGCCGGTGGCTCGGACGAGTTCGGTGTGCAGACGCTTGGCGAGGTCGTCGGCGGCCTTGGCGCGGTTGCGGTAGTCGGCGTTCTCTCTGCGGAGGTCTTCGACGTAGGCCCGCGGGAACGTGTCGGGCTCAGGTTCCGGCGTCTGTTCGTTCTCGGCTGGCTCGTCGGGTGCCGGTGTCTCGAGCGTCTCGGTCTCGGTCACGGTTGGCTCGTCGGGTTGCTGCTGCTCGTTTGGCTGCTGCGGATCGTTGGGCATCGGAGTTCTCCTTCTCGGTGGGTGTTGCCGGCGCCTGGGTGCAGGAACAGCCGGTGTGGTGCCACATGGGCGTTTCGATGGGTAGGACGGTGCCGGCCAGGTTGCGGCAGGCAGGACAGGCACCGGAGTTCGGTACGCGTTTCCAGAACTTGACCTCGTGGCGGTGTAGCCCGGAGGCGTAGCACTCGCGCGCGGTCTCGAGGGTGCGGCCGCGGGCGGCGGTCTCGAGCTTGGTCCGCGGGTCAGGATCGTCAAGCGCCTCCCGAATGAGGTTGTGTAGCAGCGATTTCGGCGGATTCGGTGCCGGGACGCCGACCGGTAGGGATACGGCGCCGAGTTGTGCGGTGAGGATGGCGGCCACGCCGACGTCGGCCAGGGTGGCCGCCCGGTGATCGTTGACCGTGAGGGCGGTGGTGGCCAGCTCGACGAACAGTTCGACGGTCAGCTCACCGGCCAGGAACCGGTCGTAGAGCGCCTGTACCGACTCGCTGGTGGACTGGGCCAGCGTGGCCACGCGATCGGCGTAGGCGTTCACCTCGGGGCCTCGGCGCCGGGTAGCAGGCTGGTCACGTCAGCTCCCGCGGAGTCCATCGCCTCGAGCCTTGTGGCGGTGCGGATTTCGACGACGTCGGTGTCGCTGTAGCCGAGTCGCTTGAGGGCGTAGGTCGCCGGCAGTAGACCGGCCTGATGCAGCTTGACGACGGCGTCGGCCTCTTGGGCGATAGACCGGGTGCTGGGGTCGGCCCACTGCACCGACGCCTCGACCTCGGCCGGGTTGATGCCCTCGCGCACCGCGACAATCAGCCGCGCCACCTGCTCCCAGCTCCGGCCGAACAGCGCCTGTTTGGCTTCGGCACGCGCGGTCAGCGCGGCTTCGGCGGCGCGCATGGCGTCAGCGCTGGCGGGGTTGGCCGAGGTGATGCCGACGTAGTGCGCCGGCAGAGCGCTGACGGCCATGATCTGCTCGAGCAGCACCTTGACGCTCGATTCGTAGGCGGCGATGCTGGCGGCCTCGAGCTGACCGAACTTGGCTTGCACCTCCTCAGCGATCATCATGCGGTTGTTCTCGGGGTAGGGATTGGTCTCTTCGACGACCGGGTCGCCGTCGTCGTCGAGCACCGGGTTGCCGTCGTCGTCGAGTACGGGTTCCTCGACGAGCTCGACGCCGGAGGCCCAGCGGCGCGGTCGTGCGTAGTACTCCGAGCCGACGAGCATGTCGGCCAGCGTCTTGTTGAGGGCGTCGACGAGCGGGATCAGGTCGGTGATCTCGGAGACCGGGTCGCCGAGGATGCGGTCGGTGTTGGCCAGCCGGACCACCGGCACCACGCCGAGCGGGTTGTCAAGCACCTCGACCGTCTCGAATCCTGCGGTCGTCGCGCCGACGTTGTTGGCCCTCAGCCGGGTGATGGTGTCGGCCTCGAAGATGGTTGCCTCGGTGGTGGTGTCGGTCGTCCAGCGTTTGCAGGCGGCGACAATCTGACGGGTGCCGGGGTCGACCTTGACCGACATCTGATGCGCCGACTCGATGGACACCTGCGGGCGCCCCTGAGCGTCGGCCCACACCACGACGTAGTTGGCGCCGAGCAGCAGCGCTTCGCGGTGGGCGACCGGGGCGAGCTGGTCGAGGTCGTTGCGCAGCCAGTCTCCCCAGACGTCAGCGCCGGTGAATCCGGTGACCCGCAACCGTTCGGCGATCGAGGTCACCGAGAGGCGGCAGAGGTTCGATGCGATGCGACCGAACCTGTCCCCCAACGCTTTACGCGCCTCGGGGGCGAGGAATGCCAGCGGTTGTTCGCCGACGTAGTAGCGGTCGAGGACCGCGTAGCGGGCGGCCGGATGGTCGATGCGTTGCAGTAGATCGGTGTGTAGGGCGTTGGTCACGTGAAGCTCCTTGCTCGTTTCTTCTTCTTGGAGGCGCGCCAGGTGGCACGCGAGTGCGCCATGACCGCGCACGCGGCCAGGTCGATCTTTCGGGCCTTCGCCGATCGGCTGGCCTTGCTCAGGCGGATGCCGCGGGCGTCCTCGGTGATGACCGCGGCGCCGATGTGCTCGGCGAGGGTGCGGTCGCCGGAGTGGCTCAGACGCTTGTTGAGGCAGGCGTTGTAGAGGTCACCGGTCGCCGCCGTCAGGCGCGCCGGCGAGTGCGGGAACTCGACCACCGGCAGCCGCTCAGCCTCGAGGGCTTGCAGGGTGCGGGTCCAGCGGAACGGGTCGGCGATGATCTCCACGACCTGCCAGTACCGACACGCCTTGCGTATCTCGTCTTCGACCTCGGCGATGGGTACCCGCCAGGTGGTGTCATCGCGGTCGGGCCGCTGCCACACCTTCACCTTGTCCATGTGCGGCTCGGTCGAGACCGTGGCCACCAACAGTGCGGTGGTGTCGTCGGAGAACGACCCGTCGAGCGCGAGCACTACCCGCGCACCCTTGGGTACCGGATGCCCGGTCGAGAGGTCTGCCCACACGCCAGCGGGCAGGAACGCGCCGTCGGTGTCGGAGGCGAACTGACACAGGCGCGCTCGGCGGAACGTCGCCTCGCGGGTCTTGGGCGGCAGTAGCGCGGTCAGCGCGTCGCGGTGCAGGAAGTCGTCGAGCGCCGGGTTGGCCAGCTCCCAGCAGTGCTCGCAGTCGACGGGGTGATCCTCGAAGCCTGCGGCCGAGTGCTCCCGCCATACCAGGCTCTTGTCGTCGGGGTGCTCGTCGGCGTAGTTGCGCAGATCGACCAACACCTGGTCGTTGGGGTCAGGACCGGGCGTGCCGATACAGACCAGCGTGGAACGTTCCCGCTTGCCCTGCGCCAGTGTCAGCACCTCGTAGCTGTCCCGGTTCGCGACGCCGGCCTCGTCGAGGATCGCCAGCGTGTAGTCCAAACCTTCCAGGCGTTTCGGCTCGGCAGGCAGGCAGTGGAAGTAGGAGTCGGTGGTCGGGTTGTACAGCCGCTCCTTGAACACCTGCACCCGGCCCGCGAGGTCGTCGTCGAGTTCCACCATGCGTCGGGCGATGCCGAACACGATGCCGGCCTGACGCTCGTCTACGGCGACGACGACCACCACGGCACCCTCACCGTCGGTGAAGAACCGATAGATCCCGTACGCGGCCAACAGGGTGCTCTTGCCCTGGCCGCGGGGCAGCATCCATCCCGCGGTGCGGGGCGTCTGCTCGGCGTCCTCCACAGACCCGATCAGCTCGCGTTGCCAGTCCCGCGGCCGCAACGCCTTGAGCGCGTTGGTGCCCTTCGGCACCTTGATGAAGCGCTCGCAGAACTTGACGAACCGTGCCGACCCAGTGACCCTCGGCGACCACGGCAGCGGAGTCGCGTCTACAGCGGCCTTCGGTCCGGCCTTCACGCGGCACCACCGCCCGCCGGGTACCCCCCGGGGGTGTGTAAGGGCCTTCGCGGCTCCCCCCCGCCGAGTCCCGTCCCCCCTCGCGGGGGCTGCCCCCCAGGCCGGGCGCGGCCCTTGCGGGCGTTGCAGCGGCGGCACAGGACGTCGATGTCTTGCAGCCTGATCGGCTTGCCGGCGTCGTGGCGGCGCCAGGCTTCCTCGGAGTGGTCGGCGGTGAGGTCGTCGCGGGTGCCACAGTCGGAGCACCACGGCTGCATCCGTCGGGCCTGGCGGCTGAGCTTGTCCCAGGCGGTGCCGTAGCCGCGGCTACGGGCGCTCGTCGTGGGCAGGTCGGTGCGGGTGACGCTGCGGTGCGCGGGTGCGCAGTCGTCGCAGCGCGTGGCGTCTGCGGGCTCACCGCACTCGATGCAAGGGCGCCTCACTGGTCGTCCTCGTCGTCGAGGTTGTCCCGGTCGAGGTCGGGTTCGGCCATCATGCGGAACCACTTGGGGATGTCTTCGGAGGCGACGCCAGCAGTCGGTGCGTGCAAGACAGCGAGTCCGATGGTGACCGAGACACCACCGAGCCACATTGCCGTCTGCTCTTCGATACTCAACGATCCGAGGTAGTTGCGCACGAGGTCGCTCTTGCCTTCGGCTCGAAGGGCACAGAGGTAGTAGTAGGCGTTCATGCCTTCGGTCACTTGCTCATCGGCGGTGGGCTTACTCATCGGTCCAACTCCTGGTGGTCTCGTAGTAGTGGGTCAGCAGGGCGTCGAGGTAGATGCGCTGACGCTCGGAGAGCCGGCCTTTGCGGGCGTGCTTCTCGAGCAGTTCGAGGCGGTTGGCCAGCGTCCTGGGATGGGTAGGCGGTTTGGGTTCGGTCATGGCTGTGACTCCCGCTGACACCGCGCGAGGTACGCGGCCTCGGACTCCGACTCGGTGATGTGGTCCAGGCGCTCGCGGGTCTCGGGCGCGAGGTCGGCACGCTCGTCGCGCAGATAGATGAGGGCGGTCAGCCCGTAGGGCAGGGCGCGGGTCTCGATCACGATGCACACCCCGCGTGGTGACCTGCCGCGACGTCAGGCGGGTAGGTCATCGAGAGGCCACAGGCGGAGCAACCCTCCGAGTTGTTCCAGATATGTAGAGCGGGGCGTATAGGCGACCCCTGTCCTTCCCTCTCTCTTTCAGTTGTCCTATGTGCCTGTACTGACTTTTCTGGGACAACTAGCGCTGTCGGGTCGATGTCCTCGGCGAGGTAGTAGCGCCAGAGCGTGCGCTGATCTCCCTGCGCTTCTTCGTCACAGGTGAGGACGCCGAGCATGTGCAACGCCTGTAGCTGTCGATCAACGGTGTTGCGCGGTTTGTCGATCCGCTTCCGCACCTCCGTTGTGCTCGACCCCGGGTGCGAGGCGATGTCATCGACGATCGCCAACCGCAGCGGCGGCATTGAGTCGCGGGCGCACCGAATCGCCAGGCGCAGTGCGTGGCCTCGGTCCATGCCTAGTGCCACACCGCCACGGACAATCTGCGCCAACTGTTTGGCGAATCGGGTTGGCATCTCAGGGGCATGGGCGTCGATGACGTCGCCGCGGTAGTCGAACTCGACGCCGGTACGGGCCAACGTCACGAGGTCTGCGGCTGAGAGAACACGCTCGGTCTCGTCGTCAGTCAGGGCGACGTCGCGCACGAGCTCGCGGCGGAGCAAGGCGCCGACGGCCGACGCGAGCTCTTCACGCATGGCCGCCTCGTGACCTGTATTACCTATGGCCCGTCGGCCGGCCTTCTGTCGACCTGTTCGGGAATCCATGCGCACGAGGACGAATCGATCGCCCATCGAGGCGATGGCGGAGTGGGCCTTGTCCCACGCTGTCGTCACCGCTCCGACGACGGTGATCCGGCCATGCCAGTCGAGGGTGCGGCCGCCGTCGGTTCCGACGTTGCGCGACCAGTGCCCGTCATAGACCTCCCGCAGCGCGGCGAGCACTTCGGCGCGAGCGTCCTTGTTCATCGACAGGACGCTGGTGACATCCTTGATGACGAGCACCCCGCGCGGCCCGAGCTTGCGCAGGAGTCCGCCGGTGGCGTCCTTGGCCTTGTCCTTGGCTGCGGTGGCAGACAGCAGGGCACCTGGCGAAGACACTGTCGAGGTGACGGTGGCACCCGCGCCGGCCAGCGCCTGGGCGGTCTCGGTCTTGGCGTTGCCCGAACCAGAGATGAGCAGCAGCCACAACGGATCACCGTCGAGACGCTCGACCGCGGCGGCGGCCAGGACTGCGTCGAGGGCGTCAAGGTCGTAGTCGTCGCCGAGCCACTCGGTGAAGGCGCTATGGACGTCGTCAAGGGTCGCGACTTCGAGTGGCAGCCCGTCTTCGTCGTCTTCGGTCGTTCCGTAGTAGTTGGGGATCTCGATCGTCATGCGATCACCCGCCTAGCCCACGGATTAGCCGCCAACCACCTGTTGTGTTCGGTCACCTGGCCCCAGTCGGTGCCCACGAAAACGTCGATGGCTGCGGCCTTGTAGCGTGCGGCCAGATCACGGTTCTCGGCGTCGAGCTGCTCGGCCAGGCGTTGCGGGAGCTGCGCCGTCTCGGTGACCCATGCGACGCCGGCGCGGACCACGGCCGCGAGCTTCGCCGGGTCGTAGTCGTCGAGCGCGGCCCATTCTGTCGAGCCCGCGGCGGGCACGTAGGGGAGGTCGTAAAAGTCGGCGGCCCATGCCTTTACGAGCGGAGCGTTGGGCAGACCGAACGACGGCCACACGCTAGACTGTGCGGTGTCGGCTTGCTTGGTGGCGACTGACTCGGAGAGGTCCTCGATTGGCGCGGGGGCCTCTTCTTCGTTTGGGGGCCTCAAGCGGCACCACCAAACGGACGCATGGAAGCGTCAACCTCGTTGAGGTCCAAGCGTACGAATTTGCCGTTGCGATAACCGCGCAACCGGCCGTCAGCGATCATCTGCCGGACTGTGCGGTCAGTGACGCCGAGATAGTCGGCAGTGTTTTTGATGGTCGCCCACTGGCGACGAACAGAGGACATCGGGGAAGAGACTCCAGACACAAGACAACCGCCGACGACGGCTTGTTAGGTGTCCTTTTCGCCCCACGTCGGGGACCCGGCGTTCGTGACAGAACCGATCGGCGGTTACTGCCTTCCGCGCTCAGATCGTCCTCGGCGTCCTACGGCGTACTCCGGTCTGAGTCTCTTCGAGTGCGATCCTACATGGCACTTCCGCGCACTTCCCTAGTGCGACACAAACTATCCGTCGGCGAGTCTCGAGAGCATGGCCGCAATCTCGCGGTCTCGGCCGTCGATCACGTGCTGATAGCGCAGCGCCGCCGTCGGTGTTGAGTGCCCTAGTCGGTTCATCAGCTCGGCCAGCGTGGCGCCCGTGGAGGCCGCGAGCACCGCACCGGTATGCCGGAGGTCATGGAACCGGAGGTCGTCGCGTCCGGCAGCGGAGCGCGCCGGGTAGTAGTGCCGGTAGAACGTGCTCGGTGCGAGGTAGCCGCCATGGTCGGCCGGGAACAGCAGCGCACCGGCGCCGGAGTCGACATGCTCGGCCAGGTGCGCTTCGATCGTCGGTAGCAGGTGCGGCGGAATCGACACCGCTCGCTCCCCCGCTTCGGATTTCGTGGTGTCCTTCCGCCGTTCCCCCGACACCCGCACCGCGCCCTTGCTCACGTCCAGCTCACCGGCGATCAGCACACCGTCACCGTCACGGACCAGCACGACGTCGCCGCGAGTCAGTGCGGTCAGCTCACCGAAGCGCAACGCGCACCACGCGGCCAGCAGCACCATGACCTTGAACCGCTGCGGCATCGCCTCCACAATGGCCGCGAGCTGCTCGAGGGATGCGGGCCGAATCTTCTTCACCCGCTTGGAGTATCCGGCGCCAGTGATGATGCAGGGGTTCGTCGGGATCAGTGAATCGCGGACGGCCGTGGCCATGATCGTCGACAGGAGGCTGTACGCCTGGGCGGTGTACGACGGCGTCGCCGTCCCTTCGTCAGCGTGCCAACGCTTCACGTCCTCCGCAGTGATCGATCCGACCGGCAGCGCCCCGAACGTCGGGAGCAGGCGGTGACTTAGCAGCGCCTCGTAGTGCTCGCGGGTGCGGGCCTTGAGTGGCCGGCCATTCACCAGACGGTGTGCGAGCCACTCGGCCGAATACTCCGAGAACGTCGTCGACCTCGCGACCGGCGCGTCTGGCCGCGGCGGTGACCACAGCTCGCGGTCGATCTCGCGCCGTCGGTCCGTCAGCCACGCCTCGGCGTCGATCTTCGCTGCGAAGGTGGACGGCGCCGCGTAGACACGACCGTCTGGGCCGCTGTAGGAGGCTTGGTACCGACCGCTCGGGAGCTTGCGCAACCGGCCGAACGACCGTCGGGTGCGCGCCTTCTGTCGTGCCATAGTGACCCCCTCGTGCAACATACGTGCAATAAGAACCTACCAAAGGTTCCGCTTGCTTCCGCACCCTTCACGCGATACTGTCTCGAATACCAGCAGCTCAGAGCACTAAGCCGCTGGTCAGGGGCCACACCGCAGATGCACCATGATTCAAGTTCAATCCTTGTATCGCGCACCACGAAACCCCCGGTGACTCCGGGGGTTTTTCGTATGAGTCGACGCCCGGTGCGGCGGACGGCAACCCCAGCTGAGTGGGGATACTGTGAGCGATCGTGACCGAGCATCCGACTGATCGCCGTCGCACCATCCGGCGGGCGGCGGCGCGGGCTGTACTGACACCGGCGCGGGTGGTGGCGCTCGGCTTCGCGGCCGCGATCGCTGTCGGAACGGTTCTGCTCATGCTGCCGGTGGCCACGCAGAGCGGAACCGGCCCGGGCCTGGTCGATGCCCTGTTCACCTCGACCTCGGCCACGTGTCTGACCGGCCTGATCGTCGTCGACACTCCCGTGTACTGGTCGGGTTTCGGGCAGGGGGTGATCCTCGCGCTCATCCAGATCGGCGGACTCGGCATCATGACGATGGCGTCGCTGGTGGGCCTGTTGCTCGCCAACCGGATCGGCCTGAAGGCCAGACTCAACACCGCCGCCGAGGCAAGAGCTTCCGGCCTCGGAGATGTCCGCTCGGTCATCGTCGGAGTGGTGCGGGTGAGTCTGATGTTCGAGGCGGTCACGGCCGCGATACTGGCGCTCCGATTCGCCCTCGGATACGACGAGGCCCCCCTACGGGCATTGTGGTTGGGCGTCTTCCACTCGATCTCGGCATTCAACAACGCGGGTTTCGCGCTCTTCAGCGACAACATGATCGGCTTCGCCGAGGACCCGTGGATCTGTGTGCCGTTGATGATCGCGGTGATCTGCGGTGGGCTCGGATTCCCGGTCCTCTTCGAGATCGGCCGCCGACTCCGGCAGGGCCGCACCGGTTCCGCGCCGCGGCGATGGAGCCTCCACACCCGCCTGACCGTCGTGGTGACGGGGATTCTCCTGGTGGCGGGGGTCGGATCGGTTCTCGCCCTCGAATGGTTCGGCACGCTGCAGCACCACGGCTTCGGGTCGAAGCTCCTCATCGCCTCGTTTCAAGGTGTGATGCCCCGCACCGCGGGCTTTAACAGCGTCGACTATGCGCAGATGGACGATGCAACCCTGCTCGTCACCGACATTCTGATGTTCATCGGCGGCGGCAGCGGGGGCACCGCAGGCGGGATCAAGGTGACGACTCTCGCGGTGCTGCTGTTCGTCATCGTCGCGGAGGTCCGAGGCGACAGATCGGTGACGGCGTTCGATCGCCGCATCGAACCGCGGCTGCAGCGGCAGGCGCTGACGGTGTCGGCGATAGGTGTTGCTCTCGTCGCGGTACCGACCGTGGTGCTGCTGGCCGGCACCACGTTCGATCTCAATGTCCTCCTGTTCGAGGTGACCTCCGCCTTCGCCACCGTCGGACTCTCGACCGGCATCACCGCCGCGTTGCCGGACTGGGGGCAGTTGATACTGGTCGCGCTCATGTATCTCGGACGGATCGGGCCCATCACCCTCGTCAGTGCGCTCGCTGCGCGGCAGCGCGGCCGTCGCTACGAACTCCCCACAGAAAGGCCGTTCATTGGCTAGGCAGGCACCCTCCGACGTGGTCGTCGTCCTCGGACTCGGACGCTTCGGCAAATCCCTCGCTCTCGAACTGATGGACCAGGGCACCGAGGTACTCGGACTCGATTCCAGCGAACCCGTCGTCCAGAAGCTGGCCCACCGTCTGACGCACGCGGCGGTGGTGGACACCACCGACGAAGAATCGTTGCGCCAGTTGTCGGTTCACGAATACGAGCGGGCGGTCGTCGGAATCGGTTCCGACCTCGAGGCGAGCCTGCTCACGGCCTCGGCCTTGATCAACCTCGGGGTACCGAACATCTGGGCCAAGGCGATCAGCCATTCGCACGCGAAGATCCTCTCCCAGATCGGCGTACATCACGTCGTCCGACCCGAACACGACATGGGCAAACGAGTCGCACACCTCGTCCGGGGACGCATGATCGACTACATCGAATTCGACGACGGCTTCGCCATGGTGAAGACCTCACCGCCGTCGTCGGTGGTCGGCCGGCCCCTCGCCGAGACCGCGATCCGGACGAAGTTCGGTGTGACGGTGGTGGCGATCAAACGTCCGGGCGAGGGATTCACCTATGCGACGGCCGACACCGTTCTCGCAGCGGACGACACCATCATCGTCTCCGGGCAGGTCCGCGACGCCGAACGTTTCGCCGATCACACCTAGCCGACCGTCCACAGACGACCACCGTCAGCGGAGTCGTTCGGCTCCTGACGCCGCCTGCCACCCCGCGAAGACCTCGCGCAGGGTTGTTGCCGTCGGCCGGGAGGGTGGAGGCAACGCGGTCCGGGAGAACCGCGGTGCCGGCGCGGGGGCGATCGCACCGTCGACGCGCACGAAAGAACCGCGTTGCACCGCGACCGGGTCTGCGGCGGCCTCGTCGAAGTCGAGAACTGGTGTCACGCAGGCGTCCACACCGTCGAACACACTCCCCCACTCGTCGCGCGTACGCGACCCGAAGCGGGCTTGCAGTGCCGCGCTGATCACCGGCCACGCGGCACGGTCCCACCGGTCGGGCAGGTCGCCGATGCCGAGGGTGTCGATCAGGTTCCGCCAGAACTTCTCCTCGAGCGCGCCGACGGCGACGAACTTGTCGTCGGCGCACCGATACGTCGCGTAGAACGGCGCCGAGCCGTCGAGCAGGTTGCCCTGGTCCCGAGAACCCCAGCGTCCGGCGGCCTTCCACGACCACTGCAGCGCGCCGAGTAGTCCGGCACCGTCGACCATGGCGGCGTCGATGACCTGGCCTCGGCCGGTCCGCGAGCGGTCGTGCAGAGCGGCCAGCACGCCGACGACGAGCAGCATCGATCCCCCGCCGAAGTCGCCGACGAGCGAGAGCGGCGGCACCGGAGGCGCGCCGGCCGGACCCATCGCCTCGAGCACACCGGTGACCGCCAGGTAGTTGATGTCGTGTCCGGCTTTCGCGGCACGATCCCCGTCCTGACCCCACCCGGTCATGCGCGCGTAGATGAGTTGCGGTGCGTCGGAGCAGATCTCGGGACCCAGGCCGAGGCGTTCCATAACGCCCGGCCGGAACCCCTCCACGACGATGTCGGCGCGCCGGATCAGCTCTCGGATGCGGGCCACGTCGTCGGGGTCCTTGACGTCGGCGTCGACGGTGCGTCGCGACCGGTACAGACCGGCGTCGGCATCCGGGATACCGTCGGGCCCGGGCAGATCGGGGCCGGGCCGCCGGATCCGGATGACGTCGGCGCCGAGATCGGCGAGCAGCATGCAGGCGTGCGGGGTCGGCCCGAGTCCGGGCATCTCGACCACCCGCACGCCGGCGAGTGGTCCGCTCACGACGTCGGACGATGGTGGAGAACGCCACCGATCGTGAAGTCGACGTAATCGCGGACCAACTGGTCGACATCGTGAGAGTCGTTGAGCCACCAGCTGATCCCGTTCATCAGGTCCAGCACCGCGATCGCCGACTGGTGTGGGTCGCGGACCTCGAACAGCCCCAGTCGGGCGCCGGCGGCGATGACATCGCGAGTTCGACGCTGGTAGTACTTCCGATAGTCGGTGACCACCCGTCGGTGCTCGGGTGTCAGCGCCGACAATTCGCGAAGAGCGACAAGGTGTTCCACCCGGTGCCGCGCCAGACGCCGGACGTGGGCCTCGATCAGGTTCGTGAGCCGTTCGACGGGACCGCCCTCGGCATCGAGCAGCAGCAGATCCTGTTGGGGGTCCTCGGTCATCCGCAGCGCGATGGCGTAGAGGATCTCCTCCTTGGACTGAAAATGGTTGTACAGGCTCGCGCCTCGCATACCGACCGCCTGGGCGATGTCACGCATCCCGGCGTTGGAGTAGCCGTGATCGGCGAAGTAGCGGGCCGCGGCCTCGACGATCTCGTCGCGGCGTCGGCGGGGCCGCCGCGCCGGCGCCGTCCGGTGTTCGTCGGTTGCCGCGTCGGCGTCGATCTCAGCCCTGACCGGTTCCATAGGCCTTCCTCAACTCGCGCTTGAGCAGTTTGCCCTGGGCGTCGGTCGGCAACGCGTCGACCACGTGGACCTCCTTGGGCACCTTGTACGATGCCAGGTCGGTCCGGCAGTACTCACGGATGTCGGCGCCGGTGTGTTCCGCGCCGGCGCGGAGCACCACGAATCCGGTGACCGCCTCCGACCAGTACGGGTCGGGCAGCCCGACGACGGCGGCACGCTCCACGTCGGGGTGCGCCTGCAGGACACGCTCGACCTCTTGCGACGCGACGTTGAATCCGCCGGTCTTGATCATGTCCTTGCGCCGATCCCGGAAGAACAGGTTGCCCTCCGCGTCGATGCGGACGATGTCGCCGGTGTGCACCCAGCCGCCCTCGAAGACCTGCGCGGTGCGCTCCGGGTCCTTGAAGTAGCCGAGCATGACCGACGGTGTGCGACAGAGCAGCTCGCCCTCGTCGGCGTCGTTGCCGTCGGCGTCGACGACCCGGACCTCCAGGTGACCGACCGGCTTGCCGATCCAGGTCGGGTCCTGGTCCGGTACGTCTTCGAGCCGCCGGAACCAGCCCACCGAGCCGAGCTGGGTGAGCTCGGACTGTCCCCAATAGGTGCCCCACACGGACTCCGGGGTGGCCGCGGCCCACGCGTCGACCGCGTGCGGTGACACCTGACCGCCGTAGGTCAGGCAGCGGCGCACCGAACCGACGGTGTCGGCTCCGAAGTCCGGGTGGTTGGCGAGCGCGATGAAGAAGGTCGGCGTCTGGGCCAGCACCGAGATCTTCTCGTCGCGGATCATCCGCAACGCCGTCGCCGGGTCGACCGAGGCCGGCAGCACCAGGGTGGCGCCCAGCAACGTCAACGAGGTCAGCGAGCCGATCCCGGCGATCGTGTGGAACGGCATCACGTAGAGCCACACGTCGTCGTTGCGGCAGCGCAGCCCCACGTGTACGCCGGCGAGGTGGAGATGAGGTAGTTCCGATGGGCGATCTCGACGCCCTTCGGCGTCGACTCGGTGCCGCTGGTGTAGACGATCATCGCGAGGTCGTGTTCGTCGACCTCGCAGTCGGGTTCGGAATCGTTAGCCGCCGCGACGGACTCGTCGAACGAGTTCCACGAGTTCGCCTCGTCGTCGCCGACGACGAGAACCGAGATACCCAGACCGTCCGCGATGGGGCCGGCCAACGCGGACAGCGGCTGCTCGACGACGAGCACCGCCGGTTCCAGGTGCCGGAGCTGCTGGGCGACCTCGCCCTCCCGGAACATGGGACTGACGCCGGAATACGCGGCACCGACCTTGAGGGCGCCGTAGTAGGTGGCGACCGTCTCGACCCGGTTACGACTCATCACCGCAACGCGATCCCCGCGCCCGACGCCGAGGTCGAGCAGCACATGGGCGACCCGGTTGGCCATCGTGTTCAGCTCCGCGTACGACGTCGACGTCCGGCAGCCTTCCGCGTCGTAGGCCACGATCGCCGGGGTCGACCCCTGGGACCGGGCCAGGCGACGCAGCTGGTCACCGATCGTGGCCCGGCCCAGCATCGAGGTCTGTGCGGGAGAGAGAGTGCGCGTCGAGGGGTTCACGGCGGGGGCGCTCACGCGAACATCCGGTTGTCGAAGCGGTCGAGGAAGGCGATCTCCTCGACCGGAGTCCGGGACAGCTTGCGCGGGAAGTCGTCACGCGGATAACCGACGGCGATGTGGGCGGCGGTGAGATAACCCTCGGGGATGCCGAGGAGGTCCTTCACCTGGTTCTCGGCAGCGCACAGCAGGGTCGTCAGCGCAGTGGCCACGCCTTGCTGCCGAAGCGCAAGGGTGAGGTTCTGGACGCTCGGGTAGATCGACGCACCGCCGACGACGCTCAGCCTCCCGAGCTCATGGTCGGTCGGGTGCAGTCCGTCCATCTCGGCGCACACCACGATCAGGGCGGGCACCTCGGCGAGGTGGTGCGCGAAATAGTTGGCGCTCTCCACGGTCTTGGGGATGGCGCCGACCTTCTTCGACCCCTCGACGACTGCGGCGTAGTAGCCCTCCCAGAACGGCAGGTAGAGGTCGGCGAGAGCCTTCTTGGTCACCTCGTCGCGGACGACAACCCAACGGACGGGTTGGCGGTTGCCGCCCTGCGGGCCGAATCGCGCGTCGTCGAACGCCCGGAACAGCACCTCGTCCTCCACCGGACGGTCGCTGAAGTAGCGGCAGGTGCCCGTCGTGCGCATTGCCTCGCTGAGATCCATGTCAATCCTCCGTGCTCACTAACCGTTGTTAGTATGACTGAGGACACAGTGACACAGCCGGCTTTGGTCGTCAAGAGCCGTCAGACGGAGCTGAAGGCGGTGTTGACGTCGCACTACTAACAGTGGTTAGTTTGAATTATGACATCTGTTTCGCTGCGTCCGGAGACGCGCCCGACCACAGCGGAGATCCGGGCATTCGTGGCGGCGGGCAACATCCCGACCCTGCTCGCGGTCCTCGTGGAGATGACGGGTGACCACCGGTGGATGGCCGATCGATACCGCCCGACGCGGAGCCGAGGCATGGACGACAACTCCTCGGGCGGGCTCGGAGAGGACGTCCAGCAGGAGATCCGCGCGGCGGTCGTCGACGCCCTCGAGGACTGGTACGACCACGGCCGGCCCGCGCGGAAGCCGGCCGACGAGGCACTCGTCGCATCGTTGATGTCGTTCACCGCGGGCGAGCAGGTGGCCCCGGAATTCGCGCCGATGATGACCGAGATCGTCCGCGGCGACCTCCGGGACACACATCTGCCGGCGTTGCCCGACGATCTCGCCACGTCGATGGACGCATTGGTCATCGGCGCCGGTGTGGCCGGCATGCTGATCTCCACGCAACTCGCCGAAGCCGGCGTCGAGCACACCGTGCTGGAGAAGAACGACGAGGTCGGCGGCTCGTGGTACGAGAACCGCTACCCCGGCGCCGGCGTGGACACGCCGAGCTACCTGTACTCGATCTCGTCCTTCGACCACCCGTGGTCCACGCACTTCGGCAAGCGCGACGAGGTGCAGGGCTACCTGCAGGCCTTCGCCGACCGGCACGCGGTGCGCGACCGCGTCCGCTTCGGCACCGAGGTCCTCTCGGCTGCCTACGACGCCGAGACCCAGCGCTGGACGGTCCACGTCCGTGACCGCGAGGGCCACCCGGACACCCTGACCGCCCGGATCCTCATCAGCGCAGTCGGTCTCCTCAACCGCCCCAAGCTTCCCGAGCTTCCGGGGATGGACGACTTCACCGGTCCGATCTTCCATTCCGCGCAGTGGCTCGACGAACTCGACGGGCCCGGCGCGCTCACCGGCAAACGGGTCGCCATCGTCGGGTCCGGTGCCAGCGCGATGCAGATCGGGCCGGCCATCGCCGATCGGGTCGGATCGCTGACGATCTTCCAGCGCTCGCCGCAGTGGATCGCGCCGAACGATGACTACTTCGCGCCGGTCGGCGACGACGTGCACTGGCTGATGGACAACCTCCCCGGGTACCGGGAGTGGTACCGCGCACGGCTGTCGTGGATCTTCAACGACAAGGTCCACTCGACCCTGCGCATCGACCCGGACTGGCCCGAGCCGACCGCGTCGATCAACGCCGTCAATCACGGTCACCGCGAGTTCTACCTGCGCTACCTGCGCAGCGAACTGGGTGACCGCGACGACCTCATCGACCTGTCGACGCCCGACTATCCGCCCTTCGGGAAGCGGATGCTGTTGGACAACGGCTGGTTTCGCATGCTGCGCAGGCCGAACGTCGAGCTGGTACCGCACGGCGTCGAACGGGTCACCTCCGATGGACTCGTCGACGGCACCGGCACCGCCAACGACTTCGACATCATCGTGTTCGCGACCGGATTCCACAGCGACCGCTACCTCTACCCCATGGACATCGTCGGACGCAGCGGGCAGAACACCGTCGAGGCGTGGGGTGATCACGACGCGTACGCCTACCTCGGGATCACGGCGCCCGACTTCCCCAACCTGTTCATCCTCACCGGACCGAACACCGCACTGGGACACGGCGGCAGCTTCATCAGCATCCTCGAGTACCAGGTGCGCTATGTCTGCGACGCCCTGCGCGCGATGATCGAGAACCGGCTGGGCGCACTGGAAGTCCGGCGGGACGTCACCGAGGAGTACAACGACGCCGTCGACCGCGCCCACGCGCAGATGGTGTGGACGCATCCGGCGATGACCAATTGGTATCGCAACCCCGACGGACGCGTCGTCGCCGTCCTGCCGTGGCGGATCGTCGACTACTGGGCGCGGACGCGCAGTGTCGACCTCGACGATTTCGTCGCCGAACCCCTCGGCGACTGACGGGACTACCGTGGCTGTCATGACGCCTCTCATCTCCGCCACCGATCTCGCCGCCCGACTCGGCGAGGAGAACCTCCGCATCGTCGACGCCACCGTCCATCTGACCTTCGATGCCGACGGCGCACACGTCGCCTCCGGTCGGGAGACCTATCTGGCCGGGCACCTGCCCGGCGCGGTGTTCGCCGATCAGATCACCGACCTCAGCGACCCCGACGGCGAGGCACCGTTCGCCGCAGCAGACTCCGCGCGTTTCGCCGATGCGGTCGGCCGCCTCGGCATCGGCGACGACTCCACCGTCGTCGTGTACGACACCGCCAACGGCATCTGGGCCACGCGACTGTGGTGGCAGTTCGGACTCGAGGGCTTCGACGACGTACTCGTCCTCGACGGCGGATACGCCGCCTGGACCGCGGCCGGCCTCCCGGTCGAGACCGGCGAGGTCACGACCACCCCGGCTTCGTTCACTCCGCGCCGCCGGCCCCAGCGGATCGTCTCCACCGACGAGGTCGCGGCCGCCACCGGCGATTCGTCCGTCCTGCTGGTCAACGCGCTCGACCGGGAGTCGTTCGCGGGCGGCCACATTCCCGGCAGTGTCAACGTGCCGTTCGCCGAACTGGTCGACGACGCGGGGCGACTCCGGCCGCTCGAGGAGCTGCGCGCACTGTTCGCAGACGTCGGCGCCCTCGATCCGTCGGTACGCCCGGTCACCTACTGTGGCGGCGGGATCGCCGCCACCGCAGCGGCTTTCGCGCTGCACAGCCTCGGACGCGACGACGTCGCGGTCTACGACGGATCGATGAACGCCTGGACCGCCGATCCGGCTCGTCCGCTGTCGTGACCGACCCCGGTGCCGCCGACCTCGCCGATGTCACCGTGGAGGTCGTGACCGACCCCGCAGCGGCGGCGGGAGTAGCCGAGGTCGCCGCCGTCACGTTCCCGCTCGCGTGCCCGCCGCACGCTGCACCGGCCGACATCGAGAACTTCGTCGCCGACAACCTGCGGGAGAACAGCTTTCGTGATCATATCGCCGATCCGACTGCCGATGTCCTGGTCGCGCGCGACGGTGTCGGCGGACCGATCCTCGGCTACGCGCTGGTGCTGCATGGCGACCCAAGGCACCCCGACGTGTGTGCGGTCGTGACCGAGCGTCCGGTGAGCGAGATCTCGAAGATGTATGTGCTGCGCGACCATCATTCGCGGCAGGGCGCGACTCCGTCGCACCTGCTCATGGGTGCCGCGCTCGATCGCGCACGGTCGCACGGCAGCGCTCTGGTGTGGTTGGGCGTGAACCAGCTCAACGTCCGGGCCCAGCGGTTCTACACGAAGATGGGTTTCGAACGCGCCGGCGCGAAGACCTTCACCCTCGGTGACAGCATCGAGCACGACTACGTGTTCACGCAGCGGCTGTGAGCCTTCGGTTCGATCGGACGTCGCACCTGGACTGGTGACTTCGGCCACGCGCTGTCAAGACACCACGCTTTCCGTGTGACCATTCGAGAGTGTCCGCAGAGCGTCATGCAGTAGTCACCGCGATCTCGGCGGCGGCCGCCGACGCCGGGATCGTGCTGGACCCTCAGCAACGGCTACTCGTCGATCGGCTCGCCGTCCTCGTTCCGGAGGGACGCCGGCGGACACGACGCTCGTCGGGCCCGCGCGGGCTCTATGTCCACGGTTCGGCCGGTCGGGGCAAGACGTGGCTGGCCGATGCCTTCTACAACGTGAGCCCCGTACCGAGGAAGACGCGGATCCATTTCCACAGCTTTTTCGAGGAACTCCAGCGCCGAGTACACGAGCACCGGCACGACCCGCACTCGCTACGCCTGGGCATGGACGATGTCCTCGGCAACAGCGAGCTGTTGTACTTCGACGAGCTTCACGTGCACGACTCCGGGGACGCACGTCTCCTCATCCGATTGCTGGAGTACGTGCTCGCCCGCCGGATCACCGTCCTCGCGACGTCGAACTACGCCCCGGATGACCTTCTGCCGAACCCCATCTGGCATCACCTCTTCGAGCCCGGCATCACGCTGATCAAGAATCATTTCGACGTCCATCACCTGAACGGGCAGACCGACTACCGCACATCTCCCCGCGGGGACTCCGTCGGCTTCGCCGCGGGAACTTGGATCACAGTGCCGCCGTCAGGTCGCGTGTCCGAGACCACCCAGACAGTCGGGCTCACTGTTCGTGGGCGACGTTTCGAGGTCCACTCCGAGCGTGACGGGTGTCTGCAGGCCTCGTTTGCGCACTTGTGTGACGCGCCGGTGTCAACCATCGAGTATCTGACGTGGGCGCGAATGTATCCCCGATGGACGATCACCGACGTACCGACATTCGATGTCGCCGACGAGGAGGCGCAGCAGCGGTTCATCAACCTTGTGGACATCCTGGTCGACGAGGACATCGCCGTCACGTTCACCTCGCCCCACTCCTTGCCCGACTTCTGCGCCGCCGCAACGGCCTCCCGTCCCGATGCATTTCGTATGACCAGTCGTCTGCGGTTGATCCGCTCGACTCCGTAATCGCGGCGTTCCGCCGTCGTGGTCGAATCCCTGGCGTTTTCTTGAGTCGAACCAACTTAAGTTCGCGCCACATCACGGGACAACCGGATACTCCTGTGACTGAAGGTGCGTTCTCGTGGTAATCACGCCTCGATCCACATTCTCAGAGTGATTGCAGTGCAACAGTATTCATGTGCAAAACCCCTGGCGCTCGCCAGGATGTCGAGTACCTTGGAGGCATGACCGATCTCACACTGCTTCTCGATCAACTGGTCGACGCCGAGTCACCAGCTGATGATCCCGCCGGGCGTGCAGCTTTCATCGAGCTGGAGACGCTGCGGCTTATGCGGAACGTGATCGATCACCGGATCGCCATGCGCTCAGCAAAACTGGGTCGCCTACGAGTCGCTGAGCGAAACCACTCGACGCTACGGAGACTGCTGATCGAGATGGGCTTCGCGCCCGCTGTGGCCTCGCGAATCGTGCGGATCGTTGACAGACTAGAAGATCTACCCAAGGTTGCCGGCCACGCCGCCGACGGCCGTCTTTCCGCCGAGATCGTCGACGCCGTCGCCCGCGGCCTGGATCACATCGAGAAGCGCTCGGCCACTGCGCTTGTCGACGACGACCGAGCCGCCTTCGAGACCGAGTTGATCACCCAGGCACTGTCCGGGGCCACGCCCGCAGAGGTGCTGCGACGTGCTCGAGCCCTCGGCAACACGGTTGCCGAGACCAACGGCGGAGTCCCGGCCGCCGAGGATCGGACACTCAATGCCGTCGTCCACAACGTCACCGACGATGGCCGGGTCGAGATCGCCGCCGACTTGACCAACGTCATCGGCGAGAAGTTCATCGCCATGATCGACGAGCGCTCCGTCCCGCGACCCGAACCCGACGGCGCCGGCGATCGCCGCTCGCCCGCAGAACGGCGCGCCGATGCGCTCGAACTGATCCTCGACCAGGCATGCCTGGGCGCCACCGTCCAGACCGCGGGAGCCCCACGCACACAACTGATCCTGACCATCCCCGCCGACGCCACCGACCTCGGCACCCTGCCATGGACGGGCACCATCACCGACACCACCGCCCGCGCTCTCACGTGCGACGGCACCCTGACCGAGATCGTGGTCGACTCGGCCACCGTGCCCCTCGACATGGGTCGCGAAAAGCGGGTCTTCCCACCGGAATTGCGCAAGGCCGTGGTCGTCCGGGACGCCTGCTGCATCAAATGTGGTGCGCCACCGTCACATACCCAGGTCCACCATCTCGAACACTGGGCGGACGGCGGAACGACCAGCCTGGACAACGGCTGCTTGCTCTGCCAGCGATGCCACACGCAGGTTCACCTCCATGGCTGGGACGTCGTCCTGGGTTACGACCGACATCCGTGGCTGATACCACCCGTCGAAGTCGACCCCGCGCGCCGACCGCTCCCCGCCTACAACCGACGCACCATGCGCCTCGACGACGCCGCCTGAGTCACCGGACCTCGACAACCTCGGCCGCCTGCTGGTGGCACGTTGTCGCGGGGGGCCCGAAACCCGGGCTGCTCCACGTACATTGACAACTCCACAGTGTGAGGGCCGCCGACGACGGCCTCTACCCCGAAGTCAGGCCGCCGACTCCGCGAACCGCGAGAGAGCCAGCAGGCGCGACGTGGCGCGTAGGTACTTCTTGCGGTAACCGCCGGCGAGCATCTCCTCGGTGAAGATCTCGTCGAGCTTCGCGCCCGAGACGGTCACCGGGATGTGGGCGTCGTAAAGACGGTCGGCGAGCACCACCAGGCGCAGGGCGACCGACTGGTCCTCGGCCGGGTGCACCCCAGAGATGCAGACCAGGGAGACGCCGTCGACGAGGTCCTTGTACTTCGACGGGTGCAGGGTGCTGAGGTGGTCGCACAGTGCGTCGAAGTCGTCGAGGGTCGCGCCGTCGGTGGACTCGGCGATCTCGGTCAGTTCGGACTCGCTGCGCGGCTCCGGCGCCGGCGGCAGATCGCGGTGACGATAATCGGGACCGTCGACGCGGATCGTCTCGAACACCGAGGACAGCTTGCGGATCTCCCGTAGGAAGTCCTGGGCGGCGAACCGGCCCTCCCCCAGCTGGCCGGGGAGCGTGTTGGAGGTGGCGACGATCGACACGCCCTTGGCGGTGAGTTCGGTCAGCAGCCGGGAGACGAGCATCGTGTCGCCCGGGTCGTCGAGCTCGAACTCGTCGATACACAGCACCGTGTGCTGCGAGAGCCGCTCGACGGCGTTCACGAAGCCCAGCGCGCCGACCACGTGTGTGACCTCGACGAACGTGGCGAACGACTTCGGTGCGGGCATCGAGTGGTAGATCGACGCCAGCAGGTGGGTCTTGCCGACGCCGAAGCCGCCGTCGAGGTACAGACCGACCCCTTGGGCCGGCGCCTTCCGGGAGAACAGGCCCTTCTTGCCCGAGCGCGCCTTCGACGCCCGCGCCACAAAGTCGCGCGCCTTGGCCACCGCCTCGGCCTGCGACGGCTCGTTGGGGTCGGGGATGTAGGAGTCGAAGCTCACGTCGTCGAAGGTCGACGGGGGCACCATCTCGTCGATGAGTGCGTCGGGCGAGGTCGCAGGGTTGCGATCGCAGAGTCGGGCCACCATGTGTGGAGAGTAGCCAGGCGCGGAATGATGAACGCATGTTCCACCTGCAGAAAGCGACCCAGGTCACATCCGAGGACGAGCTGGTCCGGCTGGCCGAGCTCTACTCGTACCCACCTCGATCGTCCACGGATCCGGACGACGGCGCGCCGTTCGTGCGGGCGAACATGGTGTCGTCGATCGACGGTGCGGTCACCGTCGACGGCAAGTCCGGCGGTCTCGGCGGTCCCGGCGACAAAGCCGTGTTCCGCGTGCTGCGAGGGCTCGCCGACGTCGTCCTCGTCGGTGCGGGCACGGCGACCACCGAGGGATATGGGCAACCCGAGCCCGACGACGCCCTCGCCGCAGTCCGGCGATCGCTGGGGCAGGCGCCCGCCCCGGCACTCGCGCTTGTGTCCCGGTCGCTGTCGATACCGCCCGACTTCGAGCCCGTGTCCCACGAGAACACCGTCGTCCTCACCTGTTCGAACGCGCCCGCCGATCGCCGGCGGGCTCTGCTCGATGCCGGCGCGACGCTGGTGGACTGCGGCGACGACGCCGTGTCGACCGCGGCCATCCTGGAGCACTGCGGTGTTCGCGGATGGTCCCGGGTGCTCTGCGAGGGCGGTCCGAGTCTGCTCGGTTCGCTCGTGGCGGCCGATGCCGTGGACGAGCTGTGTCTGACCACGAGCCCGCACCTCGTCGGCGGGATCGCCGGCCGTATCGCGGTCACCGACGAGGGGGCGGCGGTCCTGCGCGCACTGCACCCGGCGTCGATCATGACCGATGACGACGGGTTCGTGTTCACCCGCTGGGTCCGCGACGGCCGCCCGTCCACCCGGTGAGCTGTCCGCTCCCGGTCCGGGACTCAACCGACACCCGGCTCGAGCGTCCTCGCGGATTCGTTGACTACGCTCGCGGACATGCCAAGAGCGCACACCCCGGCCGTCGGCGCAGCACCGAACTCCCGCCCGAGGGCTCTCGCGGGTGTGGTCGCCGGCGTGATCGCGGCGATCGTCCTGTCCTCTTGTGCCGTCGGTCCCGACCGTGGTCCCGACCTGATCCCGGGCGGCGGCGGTCAGGAGGGACCGGCACCGTCGTCGTCGACCGCTCCCCCCGCCCCCGCGCTCGCGGTGCCGAAGACCGATCTCGAGTGGAGCGAGTGCGCCGCCGAGACGAGCGAACGATACGGGGTGCCACGTCCGGAGGGCGTGACGATCGAATGTGCCGAATACGACTCGCCCATCGACCGCGACCAACCCGACGGCGAGGTCGTGTCGATCGCGGTGACGCGCGCCCGGATCGCGGACACCCCACCCGACGCCGCGCCGCTCGTCCTCACCTCCGGTTCCGATCTGCCGTCGTCGCGGACGCTGATGGTGATGACCGCCGGCCCGGGCCGGGCGTTCCTCTCCTCGCACCCCGTGGTCGCGGTCGACCACCGCGGCATCCCTCTCAGCAGCGACATCGACTGCATGACCCGACTGGAACGCACGACGATCGCCAACAACGGCCTCGTCGACCGCGCCACGACGACGGACGCGCGGATCTCGCGCCTGTCCACGGCCGCGTCATCGGCCTCGGACGGGTGCACGGAGACGCTCACCCCCTACCAACTGAGTTTCGGGGCCGCGAACGCCGCCGCGGACCTCGAGTCCCTGCGGCAGCGCTGGGGCGTCGAACATCTCGGGCTCATCGGCACCGGTGAGGGTTCCGACGTCGTGCTCACCTACGCGTCCCTGTACGGCGGACGCGCCGGGCGGATCATCCTCGACACCCCGACCCCGTTCGGCGCGAACGCACGGGATCGCGCACAGTCCCAGGCGCGGGGCGTCCAGGTGGCGCTCCAGGGCTTCGCACAGCGGTGCTCGGCGTTACCGGGCTGCGCGCTCGGATCCAACGGGGTCGCGACGATGACCCGCATGCTGGGCAAGGCACGGGCGGGCGACCTCGAGTCGCTCTCCGACACGGCCGCGATCGATGCGATCACCACGACCCTGGCCCTGGCGCCGGACCGCCCCCAATCGTTGCTCGACCTCGCAGATGCCATCGCAGCGGCCGACCGCGGTCAGCCCGCGGCGCTGGCCCGCCTCGCCGATCGCGCCGCGACCCTGCGGCTCCCCGACGGCGCCCTGGTCTCCCGCTGCAACGACGTGACCGGCCCGGTCGGACAGAACGAGGTGCCGGGTCTGGTGGACGCGTGGTCCAAACAGAACCCCCTCACCGGCGCGAACAGTGCGCTGTCACTCGTCCGGTGCAACGGCTGGGCGTCGGGCAATCCGGTCCGGCCACCCACGTCGCTGCCCGCCGACCCGTTGATCCTCAACGGGACGCGCGACCCGATCAACGGTGGCGAGGGAGCCAATGCTCTGGTGCCGCTGTTCATGAACGCCGAGGCCGAACCGGTGACCGTCACCTGGGACGGCCTGGGGTATTCGGTCCTGGGACGCAGTGCGTGCGCCGCCGAGGTCGTCGCGGAGTACGTCGATCGGGCGCCGCTGCAGGGTCCGACCCAGCGGGGCTGCCCCACCTGAGTTCCCGGACCACGCCGCACGGTTCTGAGCTCGGCGGCGCGCGTAGTACGGTTCGCGGGTGGCCAATCTCGACAGGTATCTTGAACCTGGCAGTCGGGGTGAAATCGCCGTGAACTGGGATTACAGGGTGTCGGCGCGTCTAGATTGACATGCACAACGCTCCCAGTCAAGATATTTCACATGGCGCGCCCGAGTCCTGCCCCTATCCCGCTGGCCGACCTAGTCGAGTCGTGGGTGCTCTCGCTGCGCGCTTCGCGCAAGTCGGCGGGCACCATCGCCAACTACACAACGGGCGTCCGACAATTCCTCGACTGGTGTAAGAAGACAGATACGCCAGCGGTCCTGGACAGGGCGACGGTGAACGGGTTCATCGCCCACCTCCTGGAGAAGGGCGCCGAGGCGTCGACCGCCCACGCGCGTCAGCGTGCCGTACGTCGGTTCTCCTCCTGGCTCGCTGAAGAGGGCGAGATCGACTCCGATCTCCTGCTCGGGATCAAGGCACCGAAGGTCGACACGAAGGTAATCCCCTCGCTGACCGAGGATCAGGCACGGGCTCTGGTCAAGGCGTGCAAGGGCCGCGACCTGAGAGACCGCCGGGATGAGGCCATCGTCCGACTGATGCTTGAGAGCGGCACTCGAGCCGGCGAGGTGGTCAACCTCCACATGACCGATCTCGACCTTGCTTCGCTGACAATCGTGATCCGCCGCGGCAAGGGTGGGAAGGGCCGCGCAGTTCCGATCTCGGCGCAGACAGGCACGGCCATCGACCGCTACCTGCGCGCGCGCCGGGGGCACCGGCTCGCCGACACCGACGCAGTGTGGCTCGGCGAGAACGGGCAGTCGTTCGGCTACAACGCGCTCTACAAGACCCTGGGCTGGCGCGCAGACCTCGCGGGAATATCCAAGTTTCACCCGCACATGCTCCGGCATACCGCGGCGTCCAGATGGCTCGCTCGCGGCGGGTCAGAGGGTGGCCTAATGGCTGTTGCGGGATGGTCGAGTCGCTCGATGATTGATCGCTACGTGGCCGATACTGCGTCCTCGCGCGCCGCCGAAGAAGCGCGACGACTCGGGCTCGGTGATCTGTGATGCGCCTACGTCTGTTCTGCCCATGTACAGCATCGGCCGGAGTTATCGACGACGAAAGCGGACAGCCGGAATGGCTGTCCACTCGCCGGTTCGGCAGCGCCGGAAGGCTTTTCGATCTCGCCGCCTCGGAGCATGGCGATGGCGTTGTCGACCTCGGAGCCGGCATGGCTATCGGAGCGATTAAATCGACGCTCGCCGACGAGGACGAAACGCGAGGACGCACCACCACGGAGCAGAGTCGTGTCAGCGTCGTCCGCGGCGGCAATTCGTTGTACGGCACGTGCTCGAAGGGCCACTTTGTCACCGCTGACGCAACCGAGCTCTACGACGCGTTCACATCACGACGTCGCCGATTCGTCACCGAACGTGTGTCCTAGCGCTTGAATGCACAGTGTTGCGCTACGCTGTGCAGCACACTAGCCAGAGCCGCTCAGGCCGAATTACCGCTGTCTTTCGGGCGAGACCGCACCTTATTTGAGGTGCCTTCAACATGTCTCCCCAGTCCGAGCGATCTCTCATCGCTCAACTCGCAGCCCACGAATCCTGGGCGAAAACACCCGATCGAACCGCACGAACCGCCAACGCACGCCGCGCCCTCGAGGAGAAGTTCGAGCGCGAAGTCGATCCCGAGCGGCTGCTCTCCCCTACTGAACGCGCCAAGCGCGTCGAGAACGCTCGCAAGGCGTACTACGCCCGTCTCGCGCTGAAGTCGGCTCGGGCCCGACGAGCCCGTAGGGGTGGTGCAGCTTGAGGCCCCCGAATAGCGAAGAGGCCCCCGCGCCAATCGAGGACCTCTTCCAGTCAGTCGCCACCAAGCAAGCCGACAGTGGTCATTCTACCGACCTCGCATTCGCATGGCAGCTCGACGCGCTCGGCATCCCAGTATTCTGCCTGCCGCCTGGCGACGACGAATTCACCTGGTCCGGCGACACCGGCTGGCAGCACTACACTGCAGACGGCAACACCGAACGTCTCAGCCGATGGCGGCCGGGATGGTCGGTCAATGCGGTGTGTGGCGAGACGTTGACCGTTCTCGATGTCGATACCAAGAACGGTGCTGACATCGAACAGGCGCGACAGTTTCTCGCCGACAACGATATTCGCGTGTTCGGTGAGGTATTCACACCATCGGGTGGCCGGCACTTCTACCTCGCCGGCCACCCTGACCTACGTAAGTTCACACCTCACGGTTTCGACCGCACACATGTCGACCTGCAGGCCAACGGCTGCAACGTTTACGCCCCTGGCACCCGGCGGCCCAAGTACGGCGGAATGGGTTACGTGGTCGGTGCTGATGGCCTCGACGACGCGCTCGCCGAAGGTGACGAGGCCATCGAGGTACTTGTCGGCATGCACGCGGCCAAGGTTGCTGCGAGGACGCAGCGCCCGCCGGTGCAGCCGTGGAGCGGCGAGCCTCTCGACACACGGCAGAAGGCCTATGTCAGCACCGCGTTGCGCGACGAGGCCCGCATCCTCGCCAGTACGGCCGAGGGCAGCCGACAGGATCGCCTCTACGAGGCGGCAATCAAGCTCGGCTCACTGATGGCGGGCACCGGTCTCGACGAGACGGAGATCCGTCGAGAGCTGACCCAGGCCGCCGAGCGCAACGGCTACCTCGCCGACGACGGCCCCGCTGCCGTGCAACGGCAGATCGACCGCGGCCTGGACTACGGGGCAAGGAACCCCCGCGGGGTACCACCGGCTGACGACCCGACACCCCCGGCTGCCGCGGACACGCCGCGCCTGGCCACGAAAGTGCTCTCTCGCACCGACTTGCGTGCCCTGCCCAACCCTGACCCACTCATCCACGACACCCTCGACCAAGGCACCACCGTGCTGCTCTACGGCAAGTGGGGCACCGGCAAAAGCTTCATCGCGCTCGACTGGGCCGCCAACGTCGCCACCGGCCGCAACTGGCAAGGCAGGCCAGTGGCACGACGTCGTGTCCTCTACGTCGCAGCAGAGGGCGCGTTCGGACTCAAGGGACGCGTGGACGCCTGGGAGCACGCCTGGAAACGCGACATCGACGCCGACGACCTGACCGTGTTGCCCGAGCCAGTGAACCTCACCAACGGAGTGCAAGTCGCCGAGCTGTGCCACCTCGTCGAGTGGGGGTCGTTCGGCCTCGTCGTACTCGACACGCTGGCGCGGTGCATGGTCGGCGGCGACGAGAACAGCGCCAAGGACGCCGGCGTCGTCATCGACGCCATGACGAAGATTCGGCAAGCCACACCAGGCGGGCGCGGCGTGGTCCTCGGAGTCCACCACACCGGCAAGGACGCGAAGACGTTGCGCGGCTCGTCAGCCTTCGAGGCAGGCGTGGACACGGTCTATCAGGTGACCACCGACGGCGGCGCGATCGACCTCATTCGGGAGAAGCGCAAAGACGGTCCAGCCGAAGACCGCCACCGTCTGAAAATCGAGCCGATCATGGGCACGACATCGGCGGCAATCACGTGTCACACCCCCATGACATGGGGCACGTGTGCCGACAGGGTCATGTCATCGTTTCTGTCATCTTTCGCGGCCACGGGCGCCAGTAAATCCGAGCTTCGGACGGTGGCTGAAATGCCGCCCGCATCGTTCTACAAAGGCGTATCCGAGCTGGTAGAAGCCGGTCGGCTGGTCAACGTCGGCACCGACAAACAGCCCTTCTACAAGGAGGGTCAGAATGCCTGATCTGTCACGTGTCACGGAATGTCACACCCCTGGTGACGGTGTCATGTCACACCACCCCCCTTTAGGGGGTGACAGACCGTGTGTGGATGACATGACGGTCTCTGAGTCTCGTCGACTTCCCTACGGTCTGGTCGCGCTGATCTACCTCCGCGGCGACCGGGAGCTCGCCGACCTCGAACCCGAGACCCGCGACCGCCTCGACCACATCACCGAGTCGGAGTCCGAAGCCGCGTACCTCGCGCGCTGTCAGCGGGAGTCACAGCAATGACCGAACCCAAACCGCCTACCCATCCCAGGACGCTGGCCAACCGCCTCGAGCTGCTCGAGAAGCACGCCCGCAAAGGCCGGCTGACCGAACGCCAGCGCATCTACCTCGACGCGCTGCTGACCCACTACTACGAGACCACCAGGAGTTGGACCGATGAGTAAGCCCACCAACCTCGATGACCTTGCGCACCGAGACTCGATCAACCACTACCTCGCGTTGTGTGCCCTTGTCGCCGAGGGTCGCAAGCGTGATGCCTTCGACTACATCGTCAGCCTTGAGGACACCGAGAAGGCAGACATGTGGCTCGCAGGCTGCTCCATCACCATCGCCTTTGCCGACGACTGCCGCCGCTTCCACAAGGTACCGGTGGAGCTTCCGGCGTGGTTGCGCCTCATGGCGCTCGCCGACGAGGACGGCGCCCAGTGATGGGCCTCATGCGGCCGTGCGTCGAGTGCGGCGAACCCGCCGAGGACACCCGCTGCGCCGAGCACACCGTCAGCCACCGTGCGGTCACCCGTACGCCCGAATCCCGTCCGTCCCGCCGCGCCGGCTATACGACGGCGTGGGACCGGCTCTCGAAACGTGCCCGACGTCTGCAACCGTTCTGTTCCGACTGCGGTACGCGCGACGACCTGACCGCCGACCATTCGCCCGAGGCATGGCGACGCCACGATGCCGGCAAGCCTGTACGGCTCTGTGACATCGACGTCGTGTGCCGCCGATGCAACTCCCGCAGAGGCCCCGCGAGGCCGTCAGCGGCCCGCTCAGACCCCAGGGGGGTGCCCCCTGCGCCGGGGGGTGGGAGCCAACGGGGGGAGTGCGAATATCGCTCTCATACCCCCAAGGGGTACCCGATGGAAGGTGGTGCGGCATGAAGGCCGGTGTCAAGCAACAGATCACGGTCGACCCGCTCGATCTGAGCGACTATCCGACCGACCGGGCGCAGCGGATCGCCCGGTTCATCGAGGATCATTTGCTGATCCCGAAGGGTGTCGGTGCCGGGGAGCCGGTGCAGTTGCCGGACTTCCAGCGCGAGATCATCGTCGGCGCGTTCGCTGACGGTATCCGTCAGGCGCTGGTCTCGATCGCCAGGGCCAACGGAAAGACGGGTCTGGCGGCGATGGTGGGCGTGGCCGAGCTGTTCGTCGGGGGTGAGTCCCCGGAGGTGCTCGTGGTGGCCTCAGATCAGCGTCAGGCGAACATCACGCTGCGGGTGGCGCGCCGCATGATCGAGATGGTGCCGGCGCTGGCCGAGCGGACCCACATCTACGCCGACAAGCTCGTCACGCCGCACAACGGCGGTCTGCTGCAACCGTTGCCGGCCGATCCGGCGGCGCTGCATGGTTGGGACCCCACGCTGCTGATCGTCGACGAGCTGCACGTCGTCACCGAGGAAGTGTGGGAGGCCGTCACCTCGATGGTGGGCAAGCGGCCGGTGTCGACGACGCTGGCGATCTCGACACCGGCGACGAGCATCGAGTCCGTCATGTGGCGGTTGGTGCAGCACGGTCGCACCGGCGATGACCCGGCGTTCTATCTGCGCGAGTTCGCCGCACCCGAGGGGTGCGACCTCGACGACCGGGCGGCGTGGGCCATCGCGAACCCGGCGATGGGTCTGTTCCTGGCCGAGGACGGTATGGCCGCGGCGCGACGCACGTTGCGTGAGCCGGTGTTTCGTCAGCTCCGTTTGGGGCAGTGGGTGGGCCAGGTGGACCGCTGGCTGCCGTGGGGTGTGTGGGAGCCGTTGGCCGACGCCGCCCGCACGGTGGGCAAGCGCGACAAGGTGGTCCTCGCCTTCGACGGGTCGGCCTCCGGTGACTCCACGGCGCTGGTCGGCTGCACGGTCGGACCGAACCCGCATTTGTTCACCATCGCGGTGTGGGAGAACCCCGGCGATCCGCGGTGGCGGGTACCCCGCGGTGAGGTCGACGCCACGGTGGCGCGCACGTTCGATCGGCTCAACGTCGTTGAGCTGGCCGCCGATCCGTGGGGCTGGCGCTCCGAGCTCGAAGCGTGGGCGTCTCGTCACGGCGAGAAGCGGGTCCTCGAGTGGAACACCGCCAACGCCGCCCGGATGGCGCCGGCCACCGATCGGCTGTACCAGGCCGTCGTCGACCAGACCGTCTCTCACGACGGTGACGAACGTTTGGCCCAGCATCTGGGCAACTGCGTCGCCAAGGCGACCCCGATGGGTGACCTCGTCAGCAAAGACAAGAAGGGCAGCAAGAACAAGATCGACGCCGCGGTCGCGGCAATCGTGGCTCTGGACCGGGCCGCGTTCCACACCAACAAGCCGCGCAAGCGGGCTAGGAGTTTCACACAATGACCATCCCCTCCCTGCATACGAAATTGCTCCAGAAGATCGACGAACCGCTCGCCCGCTACGCGGTCCTCGACCGCTACTACCGCGGCGAACAACCGCTCGCATTCCTGGCGCCTGAGGCGCGTAAAGCGTTGGGAGACAGGTTCGGTCGCATGTCGTCGAATCTGCCGAGGCTGGCGGTGACCTCGATCGCCGAACGTTTGCGGATCACCGGATTCACCGGCGCCGAGGTGTGGGCCGACTGGCTTCGGAATGACATGGATCAGCTCGCGCCGGTGGCCCACCGAGAGGCACTGCTGCTCGGCGCGGGCTACGTGCTGGTGTGGGCTGACGCCGCGGGCCGTCCGCAGGTGTCGGTGGAAAGCGCGCATCAGATGAGCGTCATCACCGACCCCGGCACCCGCCAGATCGTCGCAGCGTGCAAGCGATGGACCACCGACACCACCACCGAGGCAACGATTTTCGAGGCCGACAAGATCACCCGGTTGCGCGCCAACAACACCGGCGCCACCACGGCAGGATTCGAGACCGTCGAGATCCTCGACAACCCGATCGGCCAAGCGCCGGTGGTGCGCCTGTCGAACATCGACCGCGTGCTTGGTGAGCCGGTGAGTGAGATCGCCGACCTGATCCCGCTCAGCGATGCGCTCTGCAAACTGCTCGCCGACCTGATGGTCTCGAGTGAGTACACCGCCCGCCCCCGCCGTTGGGCCACCGGCGTCGAACTCATCGAGGAACCCGTTGTCGACGACCAGGGCAACCCGGTACTCGACGACGACGGCGACCCGGTGCTCGAGGAGGTCAGCCCCTACCCGGAGTCGAATCGAATGATGATCTCCGAGGCCGCCGAGGCGAAGTTCGGTCAGCTCGAGGGATCGGGTCTGGGCGGCTACCAGACCGCGGTCCGGCTGATCGTCGAGCAGATCGAGGCCGTGTCCGCGTTGCCCGGTCACTACCTCGGGGTGACCGCGGCGAACCCGGCGTCGGCGGATGCGATGCGGGCCGCTGAGGCCGCGCTCACCGCCCGCGCCGAGGCCAAGCAGGCTCTGTATGGCCGCGCATGGGAACAGGTCGCTCGTCTGATGGTCGCGGTGCGCGACGGTGCCGATCCGGCCGAGGTCGACGTCTCGGTGCGATGGGCCGACCCGTCGACCCGTTCGATCGCCCAGGAGGCCGACGCGATCACGAAGCTCTATCAGGCCGGCCTGCTGCCCGCCGACTACGCGCTGCGGCGCCTGGGCTACAACGACGCCGAGATTCTCGAGATCCGCGCGGCCCGCCGGATCGAGGCCCTCGACACCGCCGGAACCGACCTGACCGCCCTCGTCCCGTGAGCTACACCGAGACGATGGCCGCGCTCGCCGCCTCCACCGACGAGCGGGTCCAGGCCCTCTACGCCGCCTACGAACGCGGCGAGATCGACCAGGAGACGTTCGTTGCCATGGCAACCGCGGTCCTCGCCGGCGGGGAGAGCAAGGCCGTGTCGCTGGCCGACCTCGCGCTGGCGGGTGCGCTCACCGCGGGCACTGCCGCGGTGCGGACTCCGGTCGGCCTGCTGCCCGACACCGGCGCCGAACGTCGCGCCGCGGTGGCGATCGCCGACGCTTTGGCCGACCCCGATCCGCCGGCCAAGCTGACCGTCAACATTCGCGACGCCGTGCTCGAGACCGCCCAGCGCAGCTATGGGACCGCGATGCGCCGCCAAGGCGTGAAGCGCTGGACACGCCGGCTCAACTCCGGTGCGTGCGAATTGTGCCGAGACCTCGCCGGAGACGTCCTGCCTGTCGCCGCCGACATGTACCGCCACAAAGGGTGCGGATGCTCCCAGAAACCCATCATCGAAAGTGAGAAGTGATGACCACCGAGACCCACTCCGAAACCTCCACCAACACAACCGAAACCGTCGAACCGACCACCGTCACCGAACAAGCCGACGAGACGACGGCCGAGACCGAGCAGACCTCCGAGCCAGACACCTTCGCGCGATCCTACGTCGAGAAGCTCCGGGCCGAGAACGCCGAAGCGCGCGTCAAGGCCAAGGCTGCCGACGACCTCGCCCAGCGGCTGCACGTCGAACTGGTGCGCGCCACCGGCAAGCTCGCCGACCCCACCGACCTCGGATTCGACGCCGCCCACCTCGAGGACCCGGAGAAGCTGGCGGCCGCGGTCGACGAGCTGCTCGCCCACAAGCCGCACCTCAAGGCCCGTCGGATCGGCGGTGACGTCGGGCAGGGGCAGGCCGGCGCGGTGTCGTCGGTCAGCCTGCTCGGAATGCTGCGCGACCGCGCCTAATCGACAACCGTTGTCATCTGGCCTGACCTCGTGAGATACTGGGGTCAGGCCAGGTGCCGTTCTGAAACGTAGTGAGCCAGGCGCTCAACGTGAAATCCGTTGTTTCCCTTCACGTTTGGAGCCCTATTCCCATGGCAAACTCAACCGTCACCGCTGCGGAACTCACCGCCACCCAGGTACAAACCATGCTGGTGCAGCCTCTCGAGGCGCAGTCGCAGTTCCTCGCGGCCGGTCCCCGCGTGTTCGACAGCGCTTCCCCGGTCCGCATCCCCAAGCTCGGCGGCGCGGTCACCGATCCCGGATGGACCGGCGAGAACGAGCAGATCCCCGAGCGCGACGCCACCTTCGACGAGGTGACCTTGCTGCCCAGCACCATGAAGTCGGTGAAGGTGCTCACCCGCTACAGCAACGAACTCGCCCGTCAGTCGGTGGTGGCGCTCGACGCCGCGCTCCAGCAGCGTCTGGTCAAAGACGTTGCCGACAAGCTCGACACGCAATTCTTCTCCGCCTCCGGTGACGGCACCACGACCCCCAAGGGCCTGTTCGCCTGGTCGGGCATCCAGACCGTCGCCGTAGGCGGTGCGATCACCCTCGATGCGCTCATCGACGCCTGGGGCAAGGCGCTGTCGGCGAACGTGAACCTCGCCGCGCTCAAATGGGTTCTGACCCCGCGCGAGTTCGTGAAGATCCGCAAGCTCAAGGACGGGCAGAACCGCTACCAGCTCCAGCCCGACCCCACCCAGCCCGGAGGGTTCCAACTGTTCGGGTCCCCGGTCATCGTCACCCAGCGAGTCCCCGACACCACCGGAGGCACCCCGACCGCCCGCGCCGCGCTGGTCGACTTCTCTCAGGTCGCCGTCGCCCGCGACGTCGCACCGTCGGTCAAAATTCTCGACCAGACCTTCGGCGACTACGACCAGCAGGCGATCCGCGTGGTCGCCCGCTACGATGTCGCCCCGCTCAATGCCGAGGCCGTCGTGGCGCTGACGGGCATCACCATCTGATGACCGACAACAACGACGTCCTCGCGCTGCTCGGCCGCTCTGGTGACACCGAGCTAGTCCCAGTCGCTCAGCAGGCGCAGCAGGTCGTCACCGCTCAGGTGCGGGCCTACACCCGCGGCCGCGGGTTCTCCGGTGAGCAGCCGGCACCCGACCTCGACACCGTCATCCTCACCTCGACGGCGCGGCTGGTCGCCAACCCCGAGAACCTGCGGTCGGAGAAGATCGGTGACTACGAGGTCCAGCGTCAGGTGGTCGAGGGGTGGACGCTGGCCGAGTTGGCGATCCTCAACCGCTACCGCAGGCGCGCACGATGATCCCGACCCGGCTGCTCCCACAGCAGCTGACCTACCGCCCGATGACCGGCCGCACGAGTTTCGGCCCGGTCTATGGCGACCTGGTCACGGTGCCGGCGCGGGTGCAGTTCGGCGTCAAGACAATACAGACCGCCAACGGCGAAGAGGCCGTCTCGTCGGCGACGATCTTTGTGCAGCCTGGCGCCAACCTGCCCGACGTCGGCGACGTCGTCACGCTGCCTGACGGCAGTGTTCGTCCGGTCATCGCCCGCACCGATCAGGTGGGCGCCCGAACTGTCGAGTTGGTGTCACTCGACGTGTCCTGAGCGGTTCGGTGGGTTACCTACCTCAGGACACAGAACGACCCCGGTCTCCATTAGGCATGGTGGAGAACCGGGGTCGTTCGCTGTTTGCAGGTGTGGCATTTGCCCCACCTGTAGTGATTCACTACGTCTCAGCTGTCTGGATTCCGGACAGGTGTTCCAGATGGAACAGGTGCCTACACCAGGCGCAGGACCGGCGCCGCGGTCGCCTGGTGTAGAGCGTTGAAGTTCTCGAGCATCACCGTCAGCGCGGCAATCTGCTCGGTCGACATGTGGTCGGCCTCGAGCCGGTCGAGCGCGGCGCAGCAGCGGTCTATCCAAGCGGTGCGATCTGGGATCATGTGACGGCCTCTCGGTAAAGGATATTCGCGGGCACAGCGGACGCCGACGACCTTGCTAAAGTCCCGTAATGCACAATGCTGACGTGCCCCTTCTCGACAGGTATCTCTATCCCCCGATGAGTGCTCAGCGGATCATCCCGATGGTCCTGTGGCCGATCAGCCTGCTCATGGTCGTACACCGCTCGGTGTTCCTCGGGGTCAACGGTGACCGCACCGACGACTTCAAACCGGTGTACGCCGCGGCCTACAACTTCCTCAACGGCCTGCCGGTCTACGGCGAGAACTACGCCACGGTCGACCCGCACTACCTCTACCCGCCGTCGGGCACCCTGCTGATGGCGCCGGTCGCGGTCATCGACTACGAGCGCGCCCGCTGGGCCTTCATCGCGGCGAGCGTCATCGCGCTGCTGATCTGCGCCTACCTGCTCACCCGCATGTTCGGGTTCGCGTTCAACTCGTGGGTCATGCCGACGGTCCTGTTCTTCTTCTTCAGCACCGAGACCGTCTCGCACACACTGATCTTCACGAACTTCAACTCGTTCGTGTTCCTCGGCCTCCTCGCCTTCCTGATGCTGATGCTCAGCCGGCACGATTGGTGGGCGGGCGTGCCGATGGGCCTCACCCTCGCGGTGAAACCGGTGCTGGCGCCGCTCATGCTGCTGCCGCTGCTCAACCGGCAGTGGCGGGTGTTCGCGCTCGCCATCGTGGTTCCGGTCGTCCTGACGATCGTCGCCTGGCCCCTGTCGGTCGACGCGAACGACTTCATCAGCCGGACCGTCCCGTACCTCGGCGAGGCGCGCGACTACTACAACAGCTCGATCGCCGGCAACGGCGCGTACTTCGGCGTCGCACCCTGGCTGGTACTACTGCTTCGCGTCGCCTTCGTCGCGATGGCCGCGTTCTCGCTGTGGTTCCTGTACCGCTACTACCGCAAGACCAACGAGTTGCTGTGGATCACGGCATCGTCGGGGGTGCTGCTGTGCACGACCTTCCTCGTCGGTTCGCTCGGCCAGGGCTACTACTCGATGCTCCTGTTCCCGCTCCTGATGACGGTGCTGCTGCCCGGATCGCCGATGCGCAACTGGCCCGCCTGGCTCGGTGTCTACGGGTGCATGACCTTCGACGGTTTCTACTCCGACCGCTGGACGGCGTTCGGCTGGATGGTCGAGTACAACAAGGTCACCTGGGGTTGGTCACTCCTGATGATCGCGGTGTTCTGCTCGCTGCTGTTCCGCTACCTCGACATGCGTTCCGACGGGGTGGCCGGCATGGTGCCGGTCCGCTCGGAGACCGACGCGCCACGCATCCCCGCCGCCGAGACCGGTGCCACCGAGAACGAGACCGTAGGCCTGTCGAAACAGCGCTGACACAGTCGATCCTGCCGGGCGCGCTACCGTGGAGGACATGACCGACAGCACCCCGTCGACCGACGCCGAGAATCTCGCCGAACTCACCGACGAGCAGTGGCGCCAGCGCCTGACGCCGGCCGAGTACCGTGTCCTCCGCCAGGCGGGCACCGAGGCGCCGTTCACCGGTGAGTACACCGACACCAAGACGGTCGGCATCTACCGGTGCCGCGCCTGCAACACCGAACTGTTCCGTAGCGAGCAGAAGTTCGAATCGCACTGCGGCTGGCCGTCGTTCTTCTCCCCGCTCGCCGGCGACAAGATCATCGAGGTCGAGGACAACTCGTTGGGCATGCGGCGCGTCGAGGTGCTCTGCGCGAACTGCAAGAGCCACCTCGGCCACGTCTTCGCCGGTGAGGGCTACGACACCCCCACCGACCTGCGCTACTGCATCAACTCCATCAGCCTGACGCTGGAACCGGCCGAGTAGCAGCCGGTCCCTCGGCGCGGCTCAGGGCAGGGCGTCGATCAGCGCCGGCACCTCGACCCGCGGTCCGGTGAAGAACGGGGTCTCCTCGCGCACGTGCATCCGCGCCTCCGTGGCGCGCAGATCACGCATGAGATCGACGATGCGGTGCAGCTCCGGCGCCTCGAAGGCCAGCAGCCACTCGTAGTCGCCCAGCGCGAACGACGACACCGTGTTGGCGCGGACGTCCTTGTACGCGCGCGCTGCCTTCCCGTGGTCGGCGAGCATCTTGCGCCGCTCCTCGTCGGGCAGCAGGTACCACTCGTAGGACCGCACGAACGGGTACACGCAGATGTAGTTGCCGGGGTCCTCGCCCGCGAGGAACGCCGGGATGTGGCTCTTGTTGAACTCGGCGGGCCGGTGCAGCGCGACGTTGCTCCACACCGCGTTGCACGCCCGTCCCAGAACGGTCTCGCGACGGAACTTCGCGTAGGCGGCCTGGATCGGCTCGACGTCCTCGGCGTGCCACCAGATCATGAAGTCGGCGTCGGCGCGCAGACCCGACACGTCGTAGACACCGCGGACGACGACCCCGGTGTCATCGAGGGACTTGAAGAAGTCCGCGGCGTCGGATTTGGCCTGATCGCGATCAGCACCCAGTTCACCTGGGCGGACCGCGAACACCGAGAACATCAGGTAGCGGATCGTCGAGTTGAGTTCTGCGTAATCCAAGCGGCTCATGGATGCCATCGTGCCACCGGCGCCCACCCAGCGACCAGGCAGGTCAGCGGAGTCGGGTCACGTCAGATCTGCCAGCAGTTCGGCCGCCGCGCGACCGGCCCGACCGATACAGGCCGGCACCCCGACACCGGCATACGACGACCCGGCCAAGGCCAGACGCGACGGCCGCGCGGCCAGCACCTGCGACATCGCGGCGAGGTGCCCGGGCGCATACACCGGCAGTCCGTCGTCCCAACGCTGCACGTATGCGTCGACAACCCGCGACGACACCGGTGCGACACCGGCGGCGCGGCACACCTCGTCAAGGTCCTCGAGTGCTTCACGACACAGCCGGTCGTCGACGCCGGGTTCGGCCGTCTCATCCGGTACCACCGCACCGAACCTCCCGAACGACGCCCGCACCGAGACCGGCCGGCCCACATCCGACAGATGCGCCCACTTCTGCGAGCTGAACGTGAAAGCCTTGGCGCGCAATCCTTCTCCGGTCCCCACCAGCACACCGGAGTGATCGGGCAGCTCGGTCCCCGGCGCGAGCGCGATCGACACCACCACCGACGAGGCGCCCCGGACCGCGCGCAACGGCGCGGACAGGTCCGGCGCGGACCGACCCAGGAGCTCCCCCGCCCTCCAGGCCGGCACGGCCAAGAGCACGGCGTCGTACGGTCGCGGGTCGCGAGGCTTACCGAATTCGAGCACCCACCCGGCCCCCGACGGAGTGACATCGGTGACCGGACAAGAGATCTCGGGTTCGACGCCGGCCGCGGCCCGCAGGGCGTCGAGGAGGACCGTGTATCCGCCCACGAGGGCGCCGAAGACCGGACCCGAGACCCCGGCCCCCGCGGCGATGAGGTCGTTGACGGCAGCGGTGAGCGACGGCGCGCCCGCGTCGAGGCGCGTGGCCAGCGCCGGTAGCGCCTCGCGGACCCCGATGTCGCCGGCGAGACTGGAGTACACACCGCCGAGCATCGGGTCGACGGTGCGCGCCACCACCGAGGGCCCGAACCGGTCGGCGACCAGCTGCCCGACCGACGTATCGGTCCCGGCTTCCCACCGCATCGAACGGTCGGGTTCACCGGACATGCGGTCGACGTCCTCGGGGTCGGCGAGACCGTCGACGACGGCCGGTCCGGCCGGGATGCCCATCAGCGCCGGACTGGGCAACGGATGCAACCGCTTACCCGACCACACCGCGGGACGGCGCGGCGTCGGCGAGACGATCCGGTCGGCGAGGCCCAGTTCGGTGACGAGTTCGAGCGCCTCGGGTCGCCGGACGATGAACGCCTCGGCCCCGACGTCGACGGCCCGACCGCCGACCGTCGTGGTGTGCAGGACCCCGCCCACCCGTCCGGAGGCCTCGAGCAGGTCGAGGTGCGCGTCGGGCCCGAGCGCACGACGAAGGCGGTAGGCGGCGGTCAGACCGGAGATCCCGCCGCCGACGATCGCGATCCGGACCCGCGGGGACATCAGAGGCTGTGGATGACTTCGACGGCGCGTGTCAGCACGTCCGGGTCGGTGCCGGGCAGCACGCCGTGTCCGAGGTTGAAGATGTGCCCGACCGCCCCGGCGGCGATCGCCCGGTCACCGTCGGCGACCACCCGGCGAACCTCGGCGTCGACGACGTCGGGACCGGCGAACAGCAGTGTCGGATCGAGGTTGCCCTGCACGGCCTTGCCCGGGCCCACCCGGCGCACGGCCTCCTCGAGCGGCACGCGCCAGTCGACGCCGATGACATCGGCACCGACATGCGCCATCGGGGCGAGCAGCTCACCGGTGCCGACGCCGAAGTGGATGCGCGGAACGCCGTACCCGGCGACCTCCGCCAGGACACGAGCGCTGTGCGGTGCAACGAAACGCTGGTAGTCGGCGGCCGACAGCATGCCCGCCCACGAGTCGAAGAGTTGGATCGCGTCGACCCCGGCCTCCAGCTGGACGCGCAGGAACGCGATGGTGATGTCGGCGAGACGCGCCATCAGCTCGGCCCACGTCTCCGGGTCGCCGTGCATCATCGCCTTGGTCCGCTCGTAGTTGCGGCTCGGGCCGCCCTCGATGAGGTACGAGGCCAGGGTGAACGGCGCTCCGGCGAAGCCGATCAGCGCCACCTGGTCCCCCAGCTCGCCGAGCAGCAGTTCGATGGCCCGCGCGATCGAGCCGACCGCCGCCGGTTCCAGGCGAGGGATGCGCGACACCGCGTCGGGCGAGCGCACCGGCTCGGCGATCACCGGCCCGGTGCCCGCGACGATGTCGAGGTCGATGCCGGCGGCCTTGAGCGGCACCACGATGTCGGAGAACAGGATCGCCGCGTCGACGTCGTGCCGGCGGACGGGCTGCATGGTGATCTCGCAGACCAGTTCGGCGTCGAAGCAGGATTCCAGCATGCCGTGATCGGCGCGGATGGCCCGGTACTCGGGCAGCGAGCGGCCCGCTTGCCGCATGAACCACACCGGACGGCGTGACGGGGTCGCGCCGGTGGCCGCGGCGACGAGCGGCAGGTTCGACCTATGGACCCGGGTACCAGTTGCGTTCGACATCACCGCTTACTCTGCCATGCCCCTCGATCTGCGCACGGGTGGTCCTCGGCGCGCCTCCGCCGTGGCCGGGCACCCCAGCCCTACGGTCGAACGGTGACCTCTTCGGGAGCTCCGGACGAGCCTGCTGATTTCCGCGCGGCGGTGGAGTCGCTGCATGCTGCCCGGGTGCGCCGCGAGATCGAGGTCGGGCCCATCCGCCCGCCGCAGCGCCTGGCGCCGTACAGCTACGCCGTCGGCGCCGAGGTGCGCCCGCCCGAGGACCTCGACGTCGTGCCCACGGATTCGCAGGGCAGCGCCTTCGGGCGCCTCATCCTGCTGTTCGATCCCGCCGGACAGGACGCGTGGAACGGCACCATGCGCCTCGTCGCGTTCCTCCAGGCGGAGGTGGAGGCCGCCCTGGCCATGGATCCGCTGCTGCCCGAGGTGGCCTGGAGCTGGCTCAGCGACGCCCTCGGCGTCCCGGTGGGCGCGACCGCCACGCCCGACGGTTCCGCCCACCGCGTCGAGGCGACCGCGCTCGGCGGCACCGTCACCTCCACTACGTCGGTCCGGTACGGCGACATCGCCGGACCGCCGCGCGCACATCAGCTCGAGGTGCGCGCCTCGTGGACCGCCCTGAGCTCGGACGGCCTGAACAACCACCTCGAGGCGTTCTGCGACGTGCTCGCCTCCGCCGCCGGCCTCCCGCCGGTCGGGGTCACCGAACTCGGCGCGACGTGAACGACTCCGCCCCCGGGGATGCGGCCGAGAACCCGATCGAGCCGGACCCCGCGCCGGAGGTCACCCCATTGCTCCGGCCGGCCGACGGCGTGCCCCCGGTACTGGCGACCGCCACCGAATTCGCCGACGCGGCAGCCGCTCTGGCAGCCGGCGACGGGCCGATCGCCGTCGACACCGAACGCGCGTCGGGCTACCGGTACTCGCAACGCGCCTATCTGATCCAGATCAAACGACGCGGATCGGGGAGCTTCCTGCTGGACCCGATCGGTGATCCCGGCGCGCTGGCGCCCGTCATCGACGCGATGCGCGGACCGGAATGGGTGCTACACGCGGCCGATCAGGACCTCCCGTGCCTCCGCGAACTCGGTTTCGAGTGCGTCGAGCTGTACGACACCGAGTTGGCCGGACGCCTCCTGGGCCTGGCGAAGGTCAACCTCGCCGCGATGGTGGCGGAGTTCCTCGGGCTCGGACTCCTCAAGGGACACGGCGCCGCCGACTGGTCGCGCCGCCCGCTGCCCGACGAATGGCTGAACTACGCCGCGCTCGACGTCGAGGTCCTCGTCGAACTGCGCGACGCCATGGATGCCGCACTCACGGAAGCGGGCAAGGACGACTGGGCGCGAGAGGAGTTCGCGTACGTCCTGGGCCGGCCACCGGCACCGCCGCGCACCGACCGGTGGCGCAAGACGTCGAACGTGCACACCGTCAAGTCCACCCGCGCCCTCGCCGCGGTCCGCGAATTGTGGACTGCGCGTGAGGAACTGGCGCAGCGTCGGGATGTCGCGCCCGGACGTGTCCTGCCCGACACCGCCATCGTCAACGCCGCGACCGTGAACCCCCAGTCCATCGCCGAACTCACCAAGCTGCCGGTCTTCGGCGGCCCGCGTCAGCGCCGTCAGGCCGGGATCTGGATGTCCGCGCTGCAGCGGGCGCGCGAGATCCCCGACAGCAAGCTGCCCTCGCGGAAGTCGACCGGACCGGGCCTGCCCCCGGTGAGCCGGTGGGATCAGCGCAATCCGGAGGCCGCGGCGCGGCTGCAGGCGGTCCGGCCGGTGCTCAAACAGATCGCCGAAGACCACACCCTGCCGGTGGAGAACCTCCTCGCACCCGACGTGGTGCGACAGCTGTGCTGGGACGGGTTGCCGGAACCGATCACGACCGAGGCGCTCGATGCACATCTGGCCGCCGCCGGCGCCCGCACATGGCAGCGGGCGCTCTGTGTGGAGGCCCTGACCGAGGCCCTCCTCGACGCCGCCCGACCTGGGCCGACGGCGGCCGCCGAGTAGATCGCCAAGCCCGACGAGACCCCCGGCCATCGCGCTGTGGCGCCGACATTCGCGTACATTCGGGGGTCACGACCCGAATGCCATCACCCGAGTACGCGAGCCACCGGGAAGTCACCTCCGGTGAGCACACCACCTTCCGCGATGGGAGCAGATCCGTGGCCACAGTCTCCGTCGGCATCGACTCCGACCTCGAACCGAGCGCAGCATGGGCGCTCGCCAGCAACCTCTCGCGCTTCGACGAGTGGATGACCATCTTCGGCGGGTGGCGCTCGCCGGTCCCTGACACGATCGCCGAGGGCACCACCATCTCCTCCCTCATCAAGGTCAAGGGCTTCCGCAACGTGATCCATTGGACCGTCACCGACTACGACGAGCCGCGGCTCATCGCGCTCTCGGGAACCGGCCGCGGCGGGGTGAACATCGATCTGGCGATGAAGGTCGACGAGATCGCCGACGGCTCCCACTTCGACCTGTCGGCCGAGTTGTCCGGCGGTCTGCTCAACGGCTCGGTCGGCAGGCTTGTCGCCAAGATCCTGGAATCCGATGTGCACAAGTCGATCTCGAATCTGGCGACACTAAGGTGAACTGATCGACTTCAGACGGGCGGGTGCAGCGTCGCGGTACGGACCACGGCGAGAGCTGATCCGGACTCCTCGAAGAGGCGCCGCTGCCGAGAGGCCCCGTTGCCCTCCAGCCGCAGCCGGTCCAGCGTCTGTGCGACGCCGTCCCGCTCACCGAGTCGGTCCAGCGCCGGCGCGAGCACGGTGAGCAGCTGTTCGACCCGCGTCCAGACCGGCACCAACGCTCCGGTCGTCGGGTCGAGCGCACGCCCGTCGACGCCGTCGTGGGCGGCGATCCAGTACGCGGCCGACAGCAGCGCCGGATCGAGGTCCGCGGCCGGGAATCGCCGATCTCCCGTCCGCAGGTCGTCGAGGGCGGTCATCACCGCCGCACGGATGAGGGTGGCGAAGGCCTGTGTCTCCTCCACCCGCATCTGCACGTCCCCGACCCGCACCTCGACCGTGGGCAGGTGATCCGACGGCCGGGCGTCCCAGTACAGCATGTGCGGGTCCAGGATCGTGCCCGTGGCCACGAGGAGTTCGACGGTCTCGGCGAAGTGCTCCGCCGACCGGAGATGGGGCGGCGGACCGGCGGCCGGCCACCGCGACCACAGAACCGAGCGCCAACTGGCGTGGCCGGAGTCGGCGTCGCGATAGATCGCCGAGTTCGCCGACAGCGCCAGGAGTATCGGTAGCCACGGGCGCAGGCGATTGCACACCGCGACGGCGGTGTCGGTGTCCGGGACACCCACGTGGACGTGACAGCCACTGATGCCCTGTTCGTGGGCCAGCATTCCATACCGAGCGGCGATCGCCCGGTAGCGGCCGGTGTCGGTCACCGGAAACGACTCGGGCACGCGTGGCGGCACCCCGCAGGCGACCACGTCCACGCCTGCGTCATCGGCCGCCGCCGCCAGGATGCCCCGCAACCGGCGCAGGTGGTCGCCGATCTCCTGACTCGTGGCCGCCGTCGGCGTGGCGATCTCCACCTGCGACGAGGTGAGTTCCAACTCGAGGTCGAGGCCGCGCGCGGACGCCGCGGCCGCCACCTCGCGGTTGCGCCCGACCGGCCGTCCGGTCTCCCGGTCGACGAGGACGAACTCCTCCTCGACCCCGAGGGTCGGCGCCGGAATGCCCCGGAAATCCCCGCCCGCGGAACCGTGCTCGTCGTTCACACGGAGAAAATGCCCAGCGGCGGCATCGGTCAAACGGGACGTCAGTCCTCGACACGGCTCTCGGCCGGATCGGGCGTGTTCTCGATCGCCCGGTCCAGGCCGGGACCGGCCTGCATGCCCGAGACCGTCGCGGTGATCGACCGAGCGAGGTCCTGCGCGGTCAATCCGAGATCGGCCAGGATCTCGTTGCGCGAGGCGTGCGCGATGAACTCCTGCGGGATGCCCTTGATCTGTACCGGTACCAACACCTCTGCCGCCGACAGCGCGGCGGCGACCGCGGAACCGACGCCGCCGCTGGTGCACCCGTCCTCGAGCGTCACGACGAGACGGTGGCGGCGCGCGACCTCGACCACCGAGGTGGGCACCGGCAGCGCCCAGCGCGGATCCACGACCGTCGCATCGATTCCCTGACGGGCCAGGCGTTCGGCGGTGTCGACGGCCAGCCCGCAGAAGGCACCGACCGCGACGATGAGCACGTCGCCGCCCGCCGGACCGAGGTCCCGGTCCGTCCGGTGCAGCACGTCGACACCGTCGTCGAGCCGCTCGACCGCGCGGATGTCTTCGGGGACAGCACCTTTGGAGAATCGAAGGGCCGTGGGGCCGTCGGCGACGCCGAGTGCCTCGTCGAACTCCTCGCGCAGCCGGACGGCGTCACGCGGTGCGGCGACCCGCAGGCCGGGCACCATCGCCATCAGCGAGAGATCCCACATGCCGTGGTGGCTGGGGCCGTCGGGACCGGTGATGCCGGAACGATCGAGGACGAGCGTCACCGGTTGCTTCAGCAGCGCGACGTCCATCAGCAGCTGATCGAACGCGCGGTTGAGGAACGTCGAGTAGATGGCGACGACCGGATGCAGTCCGCCGAGCGCGAGACCGGCCGCCGAGGTCATCGCATGCTGTTCGGCGATGCCGACGTCGAACATGCGGTCCGGATAGCGCTCGCCGAAGGGGGTGAGTCCCGTCGGTCCGGGCATCGCCGCCGTGATCGCGACGACGTCGGGACGGTTGGCGCCGGCGTCGAGCAGCGCGGCGGAGAACACGGCGGTCCAGTCCTGGGGTGAGACGCTCGTGGGCCGGCCGGTGACCGGGTCGATGATGCCGGTCGCGTGCATGAGGTCGGCGACGTGGTTCTCGGCGTGGGCATAGCCCATGCCCTTGCGGGTCACGGTGTGCACGATCACCGGGCCACCGAAGTCGCGGGCCTGCCGCAGCGCGGACTCGACCGCGTCGATGTCGTGACCGTCGACGGGCCCGACGTACTTCAGGCCGAGATCGGTGAACATCGCCTGCGGGGCCAGGAGATCCTTGAGCCCGCTCTTCATCCCGTGCAGGACGGCGTACGCCGGCTCCCCGACGACCGGCACCTGCTTGACGACGCGACGACCCTCGTCGAGGAACTTCTCGTACCCGGGTTGCAGGCGCAGCCCCGACAGGTGACTCGCGAGTCCGCCGATCGTCGGCGCATACGACCGACCGTTGTCGTTGACCACGATGACGACCCGACGGTTGCAGGCGGCGATGTTGTTGATCGCCTCCCAGCACATGCCGCCGGTCAGGGCGCCGTCGCCGACCACCGCGACCACCGTGCGATCCGGCTGACCGGTCAGTTCGAAGGACTTCGCGAGCCCGTCCGCATACGACAGCGCCGCCGACGCGTGCGAGGACTCCACCCAGTCGTGTTCGGACTCCGCGCGCTCCTGGTATCCGGTGAGCCCGCCGCGTTGGCGCAGCTGATCGAAGCCGTCCTTGCGTCCGGTGACGATCTTGTGGACGTAGGACTGGTGGCCGGTGTCGAACAGGATCGGATCCGACGGCGAGTCGAAGACGCGGTGGATTCCGAGGGTCAACTCGACGACTCCGAGGTTCGGTCCGAGATGTCCGCCCGTGGCGGCGACCTTCTCGATCAGGAACGTCCGGATCTCGGCCGAGAGGACCTTCATCTCCTCGTCCGACAGCGGCCGGAGATCGGCCGGCGAGCTGATCCGGTCGAGCACACCCATCGTTTCCTCCATCACCGGCGTGACGCCAGGTCGGCTGTCGAGCCGGAGAGCGTCCGGCACATGTCTGGTCAGTCTACGGAAGCATTCGTCGCGAGCCCGATCGACGGATGGCCGACGCGTCGGGATCCCGGACCTCGCGAGCGCGCCCCGCTCACCCGTCGGCGGCCGGAACGAGGCAGGCCACCGCCTCCACGTGGTGCGTCAGCGGGAAAGCGTCGAAACCGCGTATGTCGACGACACGGAATCCGCGTGCGGCGAAGTATCCGAGATCACGTGCGAATCGGGCGGCGTCACAGCCCACGTGGACCACGATGCCGGGCCGGGCGTCGGCGATCGCCACGATCACCCGTTCTCCGGCTCCGGTACGCGGGGGATCGAGGACGACGACGTCCGGCCGCGCGGTGAGGTCCGCGATCCGGGCCGCGACCTCCCCGCGGTGGGTGTGAACCCGATCGCCGCCGCCGGCGAAGGCCTGTTCGGCGGCGTCGAGTGCGGCCGGATCCGAATCGACGATGTGCACCGTGTCCGGCGCACCGGCCGGGCCGTCGAGCAGTGCGCCCGCGAACACCCCTGCCCCGCCGTACAGATCCCACGCCACACGTGGCGGTCCCCCGAGATGCGCACCGACGAAGTCGACGACGGTCTCGGCGTAGGCCCGCGGCGCGTCGCGGTGCGCCTGCCAGAATCCCGCGACGGGAATGTTCCACGACCGCCCGCCGACCCGTTGGACGGCCGTCGCCTCACCTTCGACGACCCGCTGGGCACGGGGCCGTGCGTGCCGGGCGCGGTTCTGCTGCGCCCGGCGCCGGCTGTCGGCGCGGCCCCGCCGCGGCTCCGCCACGGGCGCGAGTTCGGTGACGTGGCGCGCGCCGTCAGCGTCGAGCACGACGGCGAGTTCGGAGTGCGGGGTGAAACCGCGGTCGGCGAGTCCGTCGAGCATTCCCGGGGCGGGCTGGACACAGGCCTCGGTGACGACGCCGCGGCCGCGGAACGCCGACTGCCCCGGGCGCCCCCGGCCGTCCACGGCCAGACGGGTCCGGATTCGCCACCCCGTGTCGGCGTCCCCGAGACGCCGCACGCCGTCGGTCGCCAGCTCGGTGCCGGCCACGATCGCGCCCGGTAGACGGCCCACGCGATCCAGGACATCGCGCAGCACAGCCTGTTTCAGGTCCCGCGCGTGACCGGGTGCCACGTGCGCGAGATCACAGCACCCGGCCCCGGCCGCGGCCGCCGGACACCGCGGCGCCACCCGATGCGGCGAGGCGTCGAGCACCTCCGCCACCTCGGCCCGCCAGTACGAGTCGTGCCGGTCGTCGGTGATCTCGGCGACCACCCGTTCGCCGGGGATCGCCCCGCGGACGAACACGACGCGGCCGTCGGCGCGGCCCACGGACTCACCGCCGTTGGCCGGACGGTCGACGGTCACCTCGACCCGGCGCGGTGTTGCCGGGCCGCTCACGGTCGCCGTTCGGGTTCGCCGAGCGCACGACGGGTCTCCCCCGGCGCCCAGTACGCGCGGTCTTCCTTGCGCCGGTCCGACGAGGTGAGCTGCCACGGCACCGAGGTCACCATCACGCCGGGCTCGAACAGCAGCCGGCCCTTGAGGCGCAGCGCCGACTGGTTGTGCAGGATCTGCTCCCACCAGTGCCCGACGACATACTCCGGGATGAACACGGTCACGACGTCGCGCGGCGACTCACGCCGCACCCGGCGCACGTATTCGATGACGGGCCGGGTGATCTCGCGATAGGGCGAGGCGATGACCTTCAGCGGGACCGTGATGTCACTGGCCTCCCACTCCGAGACGAGCTTGCGGGTGTCGCGGTCGTCGACGTTGACCGTGATCGCCTCCAGCACGTCCGGACGGGTGGCCCGCGCATACCGCAGGGCCCGCTTGGACGCCATGTGCAGGCTGGACACGAGCACGATCGAATGCGTGCGGCTCGGCAGGACGGCCTCGTCGTCGTCCTCGGCGCGGTCGAGTTCGCGCTGCACCGACGCGTAGTGGTGATGGATGAGTTTCATGATCACGAACAGCGAGACCATCGCGATCACGGCGATGTAGGCACCCTCGGTGAACTTGGTGATCAGGACGACGACCAGGACCGTCGCGGTCATCACCAGGCCGACCGTGTTGACCACCCGGGACTGCATCATCCGACGCCGCGCGCTCGGGTCGGTCTCGGTACGCAGCAGGCGGGTCCAATGCCGCACCATGCCCGTCTGGCTCAAGGTGAACGACACGAACACGCCCACGATGTAGAGCTGGATCAGGGACGTCACCTGCGCGCCGAACGCGACGACGAAGATGATCGCGGCGATCGCGAGGAAGAGGATGCCGTTGCTGAACGCCAGGCGGTCGCCTCGGGTGTGCAACTGGCGCGGCAGGTAGCGGTCCTGCGCGAGCACCGAGCCCAGCACCGGGAAACCGTTGAAGGCGGTGTTCGCGGCCAGTAGCAGGATCAGCGCGGTGACGGTGGCGACGAAGAAGAAGGCCGGCGGGAAGGAGTCGAAGACGGCGTGGGCCAGCTGGGCGATCATGGCCTTCTGCTGGTAACCCTCCGGCGCCCCGATGAGGTCCTGCTCCGGGTTCATCACGTACTTCGCGCCGATCTTCTCCGCCAGCAGCACGATGCCCATCAGCAGGGTGATGGAGAACGCGCCCAGCAGCAGCAGTGTCGTCGCGGCGTTGCGCGACTTCGGTTTCCGGAAGGCCGGCACCCCGTTGCTGATGGCCTCCACCCCGGTGAGCGCCGCACAGCCCGAGGAGAACGACCGGGCGACGAGGAACATCAGCGCCAGCCCGGTGAGGTTGTCCTGTTCGGGCACGATGCCGAAGTCGGCGGTCTCGGAATGGATGTCCTGACCGAGCACGTAGATCTCGGTGAACCCCCAGATGAGCATGCCCAGGACACCGATGATGAACCCGTAGGTCGGGATCGCGAGCACGGCCCCGGACTCCTTGATGCCACGCAGGTTGACCGCGGCGAGCAGCATGATCGCGCCGACGCAGAACCACACCTTGTGCTCTTCGACGAACGGGATCGCCGAACCGATGTTCTCCGCCGCCGACGTGACCGACACCGCCACCGTGAGCACGTAGTCCACCAGCAGGGCGCTGCCGACGGTCAGGCCCGCGTTGGGACCGAGATTGACGGTCGCGACCTCGTAGTCGCCGCCACCCGAGGGGTAGGCGTGCACGTTCTGGCGGTAGCTCGCGACGACCACGGCCATGACGACGGCGACGGCGATCGCCACCCAGGGCGTGAACGCCAGCGCGCTGATGCCGGCGACGGACAGGACCAGGAAGATCTCCTGCGGCGCGTACGCCACCGAGCTCATCGCGTCGGAGGCGAACACCGGCAGGGCTATCCGCTTGGGCAGCAGGGTGTGACCGAGCGTGTCGCTGCGGAAAGGCCTGCCGAGCAGGAGGCGTTTCGTCGCAACGGACACCTTGGAGACGGTGGACACCAGGCAACCCTAGAGCGTTGGCGCCGAGGCGGGTAGGTTCGACTCGCGGCAGACGAGCCGCGTGTGGAGAGGAATGCCGTGCAGGTGGTCATCATGGGTTGCGGGCGGGTCGGATCCGCGCTCGCGATGTCGATGCAGAAGCGCGGACACGACGTCGCGATCATCGATCGGGATCCGAGCGCGTTCGTGCGGCTGAGTCCCGACTTCGCGGGCCGCACGATCACCGGGGTCGGGTTCGACCGCGAGATCCTCGTCAAGGCGGGCATCGAGCACGCCGACGCGTTCGCCGCGGTGTCCTCCGGGGACAACTCGAACATCATCTCGGCGCGGGTGGCCCGCGAGACCTTCGACGTCGAGCGCGTCGTCGCCCGGATCTACGACGCCAAGCGCGCCGAGGTGTACGAGCGACTCGGCATCCCCACGGTGGCGACCGTCCCCTGGACGACCGAGCGATTCGTCTCGGCGCTCGGCGAGACGACGACGATGGAGTGGCGTGACCCGTCGGGTTCGCTGGCGATCGCCCAGATCGACGTCGACGACTCGTGGATCGGGATCTCGGTCGGCAAGTTCCAGGAGCAGACCGGCGCGCGGGTGGCCTTCCTCAGCCGTGTCGGACGTCCGGTTCTCCCCGAGGCGAAAACCGTTCTGCAACAAGACGATGTGGTCTACGGGGCGGTCATGCTCGACAACCTCAAGAACGCCCGCGGCGTCGCCGCGCGGCCGTTCACCCAGAACGAGTCCGGATGACCCGGGCCGAAGGAGTCCCGAAGTGAAGGTCGCCATCGCCGGAGCCGGCGCGGTCGGGCGCTCGATCGCCCGCGAACTGCTGGTGAACGCCCACGAGGTCACGCTCTTCGAGCGCAACGCCGGCCACATCGACACCGACTCCGTCGTCGGCGCGGGGTGGGTGCTCGCCGACGCGTGTGAACTCGCCAATCTCGAAGAGGCGCAACTACAGACCTACGACGTCATGATCGCCGCGACCGGCGACGACAAGGCCAACCTCGTCGTGAGCCTGCTCGCGAAGACCGAGTTCGCCGTCAATCGGGTCGTCGCCCGCGTCAACGACCCGCGTAACGAGTGGCTGTTCGGCGAGGACTGGGGGGTCGACGTCGCAGTCTCGACCCCGCGCCTGCTCGCCTCCCTGGTCGAGGAGGCGGTGTCCGTCGGCGATCTGGTCCGGTTGATGACGTTCCGTCAGGGGCAGGCCAACCTCGTCGAACTCACCCTGCCGTCGAACACCCCCCTCGCCGGCAAGCCCGTCCGGAAGCTGGAACTGCCGCGCGACGCCGCGCTCGTCGCGATCCTGCGCGGCGGCCGCGTCATCGTCCCGCAGCGCGACGACCCCATCGAGGGCGGCGACGAACTGGTCTTCATCGCACCCACCGAGGCCGAGCCCGCCCTCTACGAGGCTATGCAGATCGCGCGGTGACGTCCGCGTCCGGCGGGGTGCCGGCGCGCGCCGCCTCGGCTCGCTGCGCCCGGCGGACCAGGAGGATCGTCGCGAGCACCACGAGCGCGGTCAGCGGCCACCCCATCGCGATGCGCGCGAACGCCAGCCACCCGGTGGCCCCGTCGTCGTACAGTTCCGACTGCGTCAGATAGCGCGCCGCGAAGAGCACCGCCCACAGTGCGGTGGCGATGTCGTAGGCGCGGAGGATGGACCGCTGCTTGCGCCAGCCGGAACCCTCGCCGTTGATCAGATGCCAGGCCACCCCGATGAGGGGCCACCGCACCAGGATCGAGCCGGCGAACACGATCGCATAGACGAGGGTGCTCCAGATCCCGAAGAGGAAGTAGCCCTTGGCATCCCCCACCCGGTCGGCGATGAAGACGCAGATGGCGACGCCGAGCAGACCCGAGATCGCGGGGGTCAGGGGTTCGCGGCGCACGAGCCGTACGACGAAGAGCAGCGCCGCCACGCCGAGAGCCGCGTAGATGGCGGTCCGGAGGTCGAAGAAGGAGTTGACGGGGACGAACACCACCACGGGCACGGTCGAATAGACCAGGCCGGAGACGCCACCGATCTGTTCGAGCACCGTGGGCGCCGCCTGCTCGGGTGCTGACCGTCCGGGTGCCGACGGTTCGGCGTCCGGCTGTCTCGAGGCCGGATGCTCGGGGACCGGACCGGTCACTCGTCGACGCCGTGCAACTCGTAATAAGGGTTGTAGATCACCTTGTGGCCGTCCTGCTCGGCGAGCCGGCCCCGGACGGTGACCTTGCGGCCGGGCTCGATGCCGGTGATGCGGTTACGGCCCAGCCACTTCAGCATCACGATGTCGGAGCCGTCGAAGAACTCGGCCTTCACCCCCGCCTTGGCCGACCGCGAACAGGTCTCGACCGCACGCAGTTCGCCGTGCATGGTGACCTCGTCACCGCGGCAGCACTCGGATGCGCGCTGGGCACCTGTCGCCTTGGATTCCTCGGCGATCTTCTCTGCGTCGGCGTCACCGAGATCTTCGGTCAGCCGACGGGTCAGTCGTTTGAGATAGCCGGCAGTGGGCATCTCGACCCTCCCAATGGATTTCGGCCGGCACCGCAGGGCTGTACAGAGCGGTGTCCGTGGGTCGCCGAACGAGTGATCGGTGACCTGCCCGCCAGCGTAGACCTCGGCCTCGGCCAGTGACAACGTCGGCGACCGCGGGGCCATTCCGTGGTCGCCGGACCCCCGCTGTCCAGGTCTGCGCGGGGACCTCCGGACACCCTAGTGGTGTGTCTCGGAAACAAGCGAATGGTCCCCGGCGCCCCACCGGATACCGGCCACCTCTTTTCGAGACACACCACTAGGGGATGATGCCCTGATGCCTGGCACCGACGGTCCGCACCGCCCTCGCCCGACGGCTCTGGTCGGCATACCCGGAACGGGTTCCGACGCCGATCACGTCACCCGTTCCTTTCAGCGCGCCGCAGCTGACCTGGAGGTAGAGCTCATCGCGCTGGACCCGACAACGCCGTTGATCGACGGCCACCTCCGCGGGCTGGAGCGGGCCGCCGGAGCCCACCGCTCGATCCTCGTGGGCGGGGTGTCGATCGGGGCCGCGATCGCGCTCGAGTGGGCCCTGCAGGACACCGACCGACGCTGCGCCGGGGTGCTCGCCGCACTGCCGGCATGGAGCGGCGACGCCCACTCGGCACCCGCGGCCGCGAGTGCCGGCGCCACCGCCGAGGCGCTCGAACGCGACGGACTCGAGGCGACCATCGCGGCGATGGCGAGCAGCAGCCCGGCCTGGCTGGCCGCGGAACTGACCCGGTCGTGGCGGGGTCTGTACCCGGGCCTCGCCGGCATGTTGCGCGAGGCGGCTCGTCATCGGGCGCCGACGCCGGCCGAGATCGCCGGGCTCACGGTGCCGCTGGCCATCGTCGCGGCCGCCGACGATCCGGTCCACCCCATCGCCGTCGCCCGCGAATGGCATGCTGCCGCACCGCAATCGACCCTCGTCGAGATCACGCTCGACGACTGGGGCCACGATCCGGGTGTGCTGGGAGACGAGCTCCGGGCCGGGCTTGTCGCACTCACCGACCCGCCGGGGTGATCGGAGCCCGGTGTGGCCGGAGCTTCAGCGGCGGCGGCGGAAGCGCTGCATCGCCGAACCCGACGACGGCGGCAACGGCTCCTCGTCGACCTCGGGATCGGCGGGAGCCACCGGAGTCGCGGACTCCGCATCCGGGGCAGCGGCCGCCTCCGGCTCGTCGCGGTAGGCGTTCTCCCCGTAGACGGTGGCGTGGGCGACCTGATCGAGCGCGCCCCCGGCAACGGGTACCGAATCGTCGGTCGCGTCCTCGGTGGACGCGGCACCCGGGCCCGCGTCCTGTGCGGCGGGGTTCGGGGCGGTGGGGTTCTGGGCGGAGGGGTCCGGGGATTCCTGTCCGGCCGGGGGGCCGGCGAACATCTGCTGCTGGGCGGCCGCGACCTGCTCGGCGAGCACCGGCGGCAACACGACGGGCAGCGGATCCCGCGGGGGGAACGGCTCGGACCCGCGTCGGACCACCGTCTCGGCCAGTACGGCGCGGCTCAACCGTGCGAGGTCGTCCGCATGCTCGGTGGGTCCGCTGCCCACGCACCGGACGAGCCAGCGCGGGCCGTCGACCCCGATGAACCGGTGGCTCGCACCGTCCGTCTCGGCGACCACCTCACGCCCCCAGTGCCCGTCTTCGACACTCGTGGCCGCGCCGTCGTCGCGGAGGGAAGCGGCCAGCTCACGGACCACCTCACGCCACATCCCGGGGGACTTGGGTGCGGCGAAGGCGCTCACCGAGATCCGGCCGATGGGGGTCACCAGATACACGTTCTGCGGCTGGTGGGCCTCGGACATCTCGACGGTGACCTGGCCACCCTCGACCACCGGGACCAGCACCGATCCGAGGTCCAGATGGGAGTTCTCGAGCTCTTGCGGCCGGGTCGCCAGTGCGTCGATGTCATAGGGACCGCGCGCCTGACCGACCCGCAGCTCCTCTGATCCGTCCTGTGCCATCGCGTCACTCCTCGTTCGTCACCGCCGGCGACAACGATCCGCCGGACACACGGGAAACACTAATCGACTCCCGCCGGAGAGAGCCCCGGGCGACGGTTCGCCGCAGAGGTCAGGCGAGAATCGCCGATCCCCCGCTCGATCCGTACCCGCCGTCGCCGCGTGCGGTGTCGTCGAGTTCGTCGACCTCGACGAAGTCGGGCAGCTCGACGCGCTGCACGATCAGCTGGGCTATGCGGTCGCCCCGTGAGATGGAGATCGTCTGCTCCGGATCGTGGTTGATCAGGCAGACCTTGATCTCGCCGCGATAGCCCGCGTCGATGGTGCCGGGGGTGTTCACGACCGACAGGCCGGCCCGGGCGGCCAGTCCCGACCTCGGGTGGATCAGCCCCACGGTGCCGATCGGCAACGCCACGGCGATCCCGGTCCCGACGAGTTGACGGCGTCCGGCGGGCAGTTCGAGATCGATCGTCGAATAGAGATCGACCCCCGCGTCCCCGGGGTGCGCCCTGGTCGGCAGCGGTAGGTCGGGATCGAGGCGTCGGAGCGCGATCGGCGCCGGGTCAGCGGGGTGCGCGGGGGGGAGATCTGAGGCCACGCAGGCAGACTACGCTGGTCACGTGACCGCAGATCATTCGCCCGAGCGCCCCGGAGGACCCTCGGACGCCTCTCCCGCCACCACCGGGCGGAACGCCGGCGTCACCGACTCGACCGCCGATCTGTTCGACGAGCGCCTGTACGTGCCGTGGTGGTGGTGGTTGGCAGCCGTGGTCCTCACCGGCGTGGTGGGCTACGAGATCCAGCTGTCGGCGCGCGGGAGCGCCTGGAGCATCATCGGATACGTGGCCACCGGCGTGCTGTGCGTCGTGATGCTGTGGTCGATGAGCCGCACCCGCGTCCGGGTGACCGCGGATCGGGAGCTGCATGCCCACCGCGCGGTCCTGCCGCGTGCCGTCGTCGCGCGGGCGGCGACGGTCCCGGCGACCGCGAAGAGCGCCGCTCTCGGGCGGCAGCTCGACCCGGCGGCCTATCTCGTGCACCGGTCCTGGGTGAAGACGATGGTCCTCATCGTGCTCGATGACCCCGACGACCCGACTCCGTATTGGTTGGTCTCGACACGTCGGCCGGCCGAACTCCTCGCGGCGCTGGGCGTCGACGACGCCGCGGCCGACCGTCCCGCACCCACCGCCTGACCCGGGCACGCTTCCTACCCGAGACACGACGAAGGGGCCGCGCCGTATTCGGCGTCGGCCCCCTTCATCAGCTGTGACAGCTGGACTCAGTTCATCTCACGCGCAGTCGACGCAGATGAGCGAGCTTCCGTTCTCCTCGGCCAACCGGCTGCGGTGGTAGACGAGAAAGCAGCTGGTACAGGTGAACTCGTCGGCCTGCTTGGGGATGACACGCACGGACAGTTCCTCGCCCGAGAGATCGGCGCCCGGGAGTTCGAAGGACTCCGCGGTATCACTCTCGTCGACATCCACTGCCGAGGACTGCGCCTCGCTGCGTCGGGCCTTCAGTTCTTCGAGCGAGTCCTCGTTGAGGTCCTCGGTCTCCGTCCGTCGTGGCGCGTCGTAATCTGTAGCCATTCCTTGCCTAACTTGTCGAGAGTGTGAGGGGCGCTCACGGTGACGGCGCTGGCGTCGCCACCCGGTGTTATTGCGCACGACTCCGCCGGGATTGTCTTACCGATGGGGTCACTGCAACGTCGTCTCGGGCGAGATTCGTACCAGAGGATCAGACGTATTGCGTGATTTCGATCACGGTTTCATATCGGGCGCACCCCGGGTCTGGAAGCGCGGGCGCCCGAAGCATAGTCGACACGTCATCGAAGGTCAATACCCGGGACCCAACTCGTCGGTAAGTTTCGGGTTGGTACCCGATCGATGCCCCGGGACACCCCCGTCGAACCGCTTCCGGCGAGGCTCGTGGGGCACTGCGGGGTCACCCTCTACAGTGATCCGAGATCACGCAACGCCCAGTGAGGAGTCAGTCCACGGTGGTGTCGAAGATTACGGTCGGCTATCCGACCGACGAGCAGGGCCGACCCTACCGTCGGCGGCGCTACGCACCGGCGATCGTCACGGTCGTCGTCCTGATGGTCGTCGGTGTGGTGGTGTGGGCGGTTGCGCTGGGCGGCGGCGAGTCCGAATCCGTTCCGACAGCGTGCAATCAACCGACTCCGCCGACGTCGGTGGAAGCGGGCGCGCCACCTCCGCCGGCCCCGCCGACCCTCACCGTCGTCGGACGGGACGAGATGCTCGGAGTCGCTCCGGCCCCGCTGTCGACCTTCGGCGTCCGCGTCCTCAACGCCTCCGACGAACGAGGCGCGGCCCGCACGGTGTCCGACGACCTGACCGCGCAGGGGTTCAGCCCGGTGCCGGACACGCCGTACGCCGATGACCCGGTCTATCCCAATCGGGATCTCAACTGTGTCGCACAGATCCGGTTCGGGCCGGCCGGTCGCGCTGCGGCGGCGGCCACGTGGCTGGCGTTCCCGTGCGCCCAGTTGGTCGACGACGGCCGGCGCGGTACGGCCGTCGACGTCGCACTCGGGGTCCACCACTCGGGTGGCGAGATGTCGCAGGACGCGCAGGCTGCCCTGGAGGCGCTGCGGTCGGCGGATCCGAAGAATCCGGCGAGTGGTGTCGACCCGGTCCTCGTCGAGGCCGTGCACTCCGCCCCCTGCTGATCTCTGCACACCGTCCGGCGGCCGCCGACCCCATGGCGAGATGCGGGAGGGCCGTCAGGTGAGCGGGCTGCGGGCGTCGAATTCGTCGAGCAGCGCGAGGAATTCGTCGGCCACCCCGGGCGCGACAGCGACGGTGATGTGACCCTCGTCGGCCCGTGAATCCGGTGGCGGAGTCTGGACGACGGCGCCGGCCTCGGCGGCGATCAGTCCGCCGGCGGCCCAGTCCCACGGGCTCAGACCGTGTTCGTAGTGGGCGTCGACCGCGCCGGCCGCGACCATGCAGAGGTCGAGGGCCGCGGCGCCGATGCGTCGGACGTCGCGGACACGAGGGAGCAGTTCGGCGACGATGCGTCCCTGCTGCCGGCGGCGCGCCGCGTCGTACCCGAAACCCGTTGCGACGAGCGCCAGTTCGGCCCTGTCGACCGGATTGCAGCGGAGCGGCCGGCGTACCCCGGCGGAGTCCGCCGCCCACGCTCCCCCGCCGAGGGTCGCGCCGTACGTGACGTCGCGGGCGACGTCGACGACGACCCCGGCGACCGACTGTCCGTCGACCTGCGCCGCGATGGACACCGCGTAGGCCGGCACGCCGTACATGAAGTTGACGGTCCCATCGATCGGATCGACCACCCATCGGACACCGGACGGCACCGCCCGGCTCCCGCCGTCCTCCTCGCCGAGCACCTCGTCGTCGGGGCGCGCCTCACGGAGCAGTGAGCGGATCAGGCGTTCGGTCTCGGTGTCGGCGAGGGTGACCGGATCGGTTTCCGTCGACTTCGTCGACACAGGCTGCACCGTCGACTTCGTCGACACGGGCTGCACGGTGGAATCCACCGCGGCGGGCTGCGGCGGCTCGCCGTGTCCCGGTGTCGCACCGAACAATTCGGGCCGGCGGCGACGTACGTGCGCGGCGGCCTCCCGGGCCACGGCGCCGGCGACCGCGGCGAGCTCGTCCACCGGAATTGTCTGATCCACGCCCTCCATGTGAGCACATGGCCCGTGCGCACCACCGATCGCGGTGACCGATCTCTCCCCCTGCGTGGTCGAATCGTGTCGACATGCGTTGCGATGACGGGCGTTGCGCCGGTCGCGTGAATAGGCTGGTCTCGGATGCCCGCCCCCACCCTCAGACACCGACCCGGACAGGGAGCCCGCCATGACCGACACGTCCGTCCCCGGATCGTCCGACTCCGATGTCGCCGGCCCCGATGATCCGACACCTCCGAAGAACCTCGGTTTCGGGGTCGACGTCGGCGGTTCCGGGATCAAGGGCGGCATCGTCGATCTCGACACCGGTGAACTCGTCGGCGAACGGTTCAAGGTGCTCACCCCGCAGCCCGCGACACCCGAGGCCGTGGCCCGGGGCGTCGCCGAGGTGGTCGCGCATTTCGACTGGACCGGCCCGGTGGGTGTCACCCTCCCCGGGGTCGTGACCGACGGGATCATGCGCACGGCGGCGAACATCGACAAGGCCTGGATCGGCACCGACGTCTACGACCTCTTCAGCGGACACCTCGGCGGTAGGCAGGTGTCGGTCCTCAACGACGCCGACGCCGCGGGTATGGCCGAGGACGCGTACGGCGCGGGCAAGGGCGTGGCGGGGGTCGTGATGCTGCTGACGTTCGGAACCGGTATCGGGTCGGCGATCCTGATCAACGGCACCCTCGTGCCCAACACCGAGCTCGGTCACCTACAGGTCGGCAAGAAGGAGGCCGAGCACCAGGCGTCTTCGCGTGTCCGCGAGGAGAAGGGCTGGTCGTACGAGAAGTGGACCGAGAAGGTCTCCGAGGTCCTCGAGACCTACGAGGCGCTGTTCTGGCCGAATCTCTTCATCGCCGGCGGCGGTATCAGCCGCAAGTCCGACAAGTGGATTCCGCTGCTGACCAACAAGACGCCCGTGGTACCGGCGACGCTGTTGAACACCGCCGGCATCGTCGGTGCGGCCATGTCAGTGTCCCAGGGGCTGAAGACGTGACGCCGCGCAGGGCGTGACCAGGGCTTTGACACACCGGGGACGGCGATGTCGTTACAATGGTCGTCACCGGTCATTCCAACCGAGAAACCAAGACCTCGTCCACGGCGGCTCATGCTGCCGTGTCGCGTCTGGTGACAGACGACAGAAGACACCACAGAAGACAGTTCGAAAGGTTGTACGTGGCAGCCATCACGACCCACCAGGGTGATGCAGAGGCCGAGTCGACGGAGTCGACCCCAGCCGCGACCGACGCCCCGGCGAAGCGAACCGCCAAGAAGGCTGCGAAGAAGACCGCTGCCCGCAAGGCCCCCGCCAAGAAGGCCCCGGCGAAGAAGGCCACCAAGAAGGCGGCACCGAAGAAGGCCGCCAAGAAGGCCGCGTCCGCGGAGGGTTCCGGCGACGATCCGAACGCCGAGCCCGACGACCCGGACTCGATCGACGACATCGACGGTCCCGACGCCGAACTCGAGGACGTCGAGATCGACGACGACCTGGAGGTCGACGACGACGACTCCGAGGACGAGTCGGAGGACGACGACGAGTCCGAGGAGGCGACCGCGCCCGCCGCCGGCGGCGCAACCCCGGCCGCCGCGAAGGCCGCGTCCAAGGACGAGGCCGCCGCCGCGAAGTCCGGCGACTTCGTCTGGGACGAAGAGGAGTCCGAGGCGCTGCGTCAGGCCCGCAAGGACGCCGAGCTCACCGCCTCCGCCGACAGTGTCCGCGCGTACCTGAAGCAGATCGGCAAGGTCGCCCTCCTCAACGCCGAGGAAGAGGTCGAACTCGCCAAGCGCATCGAGGCCGGACTGTTCGCCACCGAACGTCTTCGGCGCATCATGGATGCCGGCGAGAAGCTCAGCACCGCCCAGAAGCGTGACCTGAACTGGATCTCCCGCGACGGCAACCGCGCCAAGAACCACCTGCTCGAGGCGAACCTGCGCCTCGTCGTGTCGCTGGCCAAGCGCTACACGGGCCGCGGCATGGCGTTCCTGGATCTCATCCAGGAGGGCAACCTCGGTCTGATCCGCGCGGTCGAGAAGTTCGACTACACCAAGGGCTACAAGTTCTCGACGTATGCCACCTGGTGGATCCGTCAGGCGATCACCCGCGCCATGGCCGACCAGGCCCGCACCATCCGTATCCCGGTGCACATGGTCGAGGTCATCAACAAGCTCGGTCGCATCCAGCGTGAACTCCTCCAGGACCTAGGCCGCGAGCCGACGCCGGAAGAACTCGCCAAGGAGATGGACATCACCCCGGAGAAGGTGCTGGAGATCCAGCAGTACGCCCGGGAACCCATCTCGCTGGACCAGACCATCGGCGACGAGGGCGACAGCCAGCTCGGCGACTTCATCGAGGACTCCGAAGCCGTCGTGGCGGTCGACGCGGTCAGCTTCACGCTGTTGCAGGACCAACTGCAGTCGGTGCTCGAGACCCTGTCCGAGCGTGAGGCCGGCGTGGTCCGCCTACGCTTCGGACTGACCGACGGCCAGCCCCGCACCCTCGACGAGATCGGGCAGGTGTACGGCGTGACCCGCGAGCGCATCCGTCAGATCGAGTCGAAGACGATGTCGAAGCTGCGTCACCCGTCGCGCTCGCAGGTCCTGCGTGACTATCTCGACTAGTCGGTGACGACAACACCCTCATCGCCCCCGGAACCTCACGGTTTCGGGGGCGATGTCGTTGTGCCATCCACATCGACATCGATCTGTCAATAGTTCTGCGCGCTCCGATTTGGACACGACCGGATTCTCGGGCTTTCGGGGACGCACTACATAGGATGGCGCGGTGACTTACGCAGTGACCGGGAGCAGACGCGGCGCCATGCTGGTGCGTCGTGCCACCGTCGACCTGCTGCGCACAGCATCGATGCTGTGTCTGTGACGCGACAGACCCCACCCGAGGGCGAGAACGCCACCTGCGATCCCCTCCTCCGCGTTCCACTTCGTCGCGGGCACTGAGTGCCTGCCCCAGCCTCGTCACGTCCCTGACGGCGTGACTTCCCGGAAAGACCACTATGAGAACGATTGTCCTGATCGGCCTCGTCGGCTTCGCTGCTCAGCTCGTCGACGGCAGTCTCGGCATGGCTTATGGCGTCACCACCACGACCCTCCTCCTCGCCATCGGTACCAACCCGGCTGCCGCCTCGGCCACCGTGCACCTGGCCGAGATCGGCACCACGCTGGTCTCCGGCGTCTCGCACTGGAAGTTCGGGAACGTCGACTGGCGCGTCGTGCGCCGTATCGCGATCCCGGGAGCCATCGGCGCCTTCCTCGGCGCCACGATCCTGTCGAGTCTCTCCACCGAGACCGCTGCGCCGGTCATGGCCGTGATCCTGCTGCTGCTGGGGCTCTACATCCTGGTGCGGTTCACCTTCCAGGGCATCCCCCGCCACAACCTCGGCAAGCCGCTGCGCAAGCGATTCCTCAGCCCGCTCGGATTCGTCGCCGGATTCGTCGACGCCACCGGTGGCGGCGGTTGGGGTCCGGTCGGCACCCCGGCCATCCTGGCCAGCGGCCGTCTCGAGCCCCGCAAGGTGATCGGTTCGATCGACACGAGCGAGTTCATCATCGCCGTCGCAGCGAGCCTCGGCTTCCTGTTCAGTCTCGGTTCGCAGGGAATCAACTTCGCATGGGTTGCCGCCATCCTCGTCGGCGGCGTGATCGCCGCTCCGATCGCGGCCTGGCTCGTGCGTCACATCCCGCCGCGCCTGCTGGGCGCCTCGGTCGGCGGCCTGATCGTCCTCACGAACACCCGCAGTCTGTTGAAGAGCGACTTCATCGACGCCCCCGGTTCGGTGCGCAACGTCTTCTACATCGTGATCGCCATCGCCTGGGCCGCGGCGTTCGCCTACTCGCTCCGTGAGTACCTACGCGACCGGGAGAACGAGTCCTCCGACGCGGTCACCCATTTCCGCGAGGAGCAGGAAGAGGCGCTCGTGGGCGCCGAGGGCGCGGAACGCCCCGGCTCCGAGGGAACGTCGACGTCGGATATCCCGGCCGCCGAGTCCGCACCCGAACCCGATGCGGGTGCGAGCGGAACACACACCCCCACGCGGACGAGCTGACCGAACGACTCGTCCCGCGCACAACGCGTAGAGTGGTGCGACCCGGCCCCATGGCCGGGTCGCATTGCGTTCGGACGATCGTTGTTCAGTTGTTGCCTGGTGTAAACGGTGAGTGACGACACACCGAGAGCACCGTCGGAACAATACGAACGCCCCGAGCGTCTGACAGAGTGAGGTTGACGCATCGCCCGGATGTGTCGGCTCGAAGGGAAGGCGACCGGACACCCGGCGCCGGACCGGGACGGAGGAACGAACCATGACTGACATCGCCACCACAGCCCCGATCTACCTGCCGCTCACTGCCGCCGATCGCTGCGATCGCTGCGGCGCCGCAGCCAAGGTACGGGCCGTCCTGCCCAAGGGCGGCGAACTTCTCTTCTGCCGCCACCACTTCAACGAGCACGAGGCCCGCCTTGTCGAGTTGAGCGCCACCGTCGTCGAATCCGCCGGCGAGCTGGTCTGACACCTCCGACGATCGAACGCGGGCTTTCCCTACGCGCACAGAGCCCGGCCGGAACAATCCGGCCGGGCTCTGTCGTGTCCGGGGCCTGTTCCGGCCCGCCCGACCAGCGCCGCTGCGAAGCCTCTGTCAGCGCCACTCGCGCAGTGCGGCGATCCGTTCCTTCAGCTGATCGGCGCTCGCCATCGCGGTCGGCGGCCCGCCCAGCCGAGTCCGCAACTCGTTGTGCACCATGCCGTGTGGTTTGCCCGTGCGGTGATGATGCATCGCGACGAGCGTGTTCAGTTCCTTACGCAGGGCGTGCAGGTTCTCGCCGGTGGTTCCCGCCGGCCGGCCGGGAGTGGGCGGCTCGGCAGCCGACGATTCCGAGGACGACGCGACCGTCCGCGCCGTGACCTGTTCCTCCTGGCGTTTGCGCAGGAGGGCACGCACCTGGTCGGCATCGAGCAGCCCGGGCAACCCCAGATAGTCCGACTCCTCGTCGCTACCGGCGAACGTGGCCGTGCCGAACGAGGTGCCGTCGAAGATGACCTGATCGAGTTCGGCGTCGGCATGCAGCGACTGGAACTTCGGCTCGTCCTCCCCCGGCTCGTCCTCCTGCTTGTTGGCGTCGATCAGCAATTGGTCGTCGAGGCCGTCGCTCTCGCGGTGCGGCTTGCCGAGCACGTGATCGCGCTCGACCTCCATCTGGCTGGCGAGGTCGAGCAGCACCGGGACCGACGGCAGGAAGACGCTCGCGGTCTCACCCGGACGACGCGATCGCACGAACCGTCCGATGGCCTGGGCGAAGAACAGCGGCGTCGACGAGCTGGTGGCGTACACACCCACGGCCAGGCGGGGGACGTCGACACCCTCGGACACCATGCGGACCGCCACCATCCACTCGTCGGTGGACGCGGCGAACTGGCCGATCCTCGACGACGACTTCGGGTCGTCGGAGAGCACCAGCGTCGGCGGCTTGCCGGTGATGGCGGTGAGGAGTTCGGCGTAGTCGCGGGCCGCGGTCTGATCGGTGGCGATGACCAGCCCGCCCGCATCCGGTGTGCCGGTCGCACGGAGCTGTCCCAGCCGCGTGTGTGCGGCGGTGAGGACCGCCGGAATCCAGTCGCCGTGGGCGTCCAGCGCGGTACGCCAGGCTCGGGTGGTGTGCTCCGCGGAGAGCGGTTCACCCAGCCGGGCGGTGTACTCCTCGCCCGCGCTGTCGCGCCAGCTGGCCTCACCGGAGTAGGCGAGGAACACGACCGGACGGACGACGCCGTCCTTCAGTGCGTCGGCGTAGCCGTAGGTGTGGTCGGCCTTGGAGCGCTGATGCCCGCCGGCCTCCGGTTCGTAGGTGACGAACGGGATCGGCGAGTCGTCGGAGCGGAAGGGTGTACCGGTCAGCAGGAGCCGGCGCTCGGCGTCGTCGAAGGCCTCCCGGATCGCCTCGCCCCACGACTTGGCATCGCCACCGTGGTGGATCTCGTCGAGGATGACCAGGGTGCGATAGTTCTCGGTGCGCACCCGGTGCCGGGCCGGATGGGCGGCCACCTGTGCATAGGTGACGACGACGCCGTGGAAGTCCGAGCTGGTCTGTCCGGCGGCGTTGGTGAACCGCGAGTCGAGCGCGATCCCGACCCGCGCGGCGGCCTCGGCCCACTGGTGCTTCAGGTGTTCGGTCGGGGCGACCACGGTGATCTTGTCGACAGTGCGGTCATCGAGGAGTTCGCGGGCGATACGCAGGCCGAACGTCGTCTTTCCGGCGCCCGGCGTCGCCACGGCGAGGAAGTCCTTCGGCTTCTGCGTCAGGTACTTGGTCAGCGCACGACGCTGCCAGGCGCGGAGCTGGAATTTCGGGCCGGCGGTGGATCCGGAGGGTTCGGCTGACGTCACCTTCTGGGCTGCTCCTCCACGCGTGCGGGTTTCCGGCCGGACATGAAACGACCCCTCGCGTGCGGGGCCCGCGCCCGAGGGGACCCGCCAATGGTACCGCCGAAGCGCGACAGCTCCCGCATCCCGACACCGGGCCGCGGCGTCCGCCGCGACGGGCGCCCGTGGGCGATCCGAACGACTCGCCTGGTGACCCGGGTACCCAATCGGCCTCCCGATCGGGGATATTGAACACATCACAACGCGCAAGAGGAATCCGGTCCCACTGGCCGACGACCCGTCGTCGGTGGTTGCCGCGAGCCCGCCCGCCGTCCCGCCGGGTCCCGTGTCGGCTGCGGTCACCGCGCCGATCGGCGACCCACTCGCCGATGTCGGGGCCGCGACCGAACCCCTGCGCGCGCCGCTGCGGTCCGCCCCGGCCTCCGGGGACGTCGAAGTCCTCCGCGGCGCGAAGGGGTCGACCGAACCGGACGCTGGGTCGGAGAAGACCGGGAACGACGATCCGGAACGAACCGAGGCGGCGTCCGGACCGGGCCTGCCGGTCCTGCCGAACATCCATCGCGTGGTCTGGCGCACGATCGTCAAGTCCTGGGACGACGGGATCATCGGCTGGGCCGCACAGGCCGCGTTCTGGCAGGCGCTGTCGCTGCCGCCGCTGCTGCTCGGTCTGCTCGGCTCGGTCGGTTACGTCGCCGGCTGGTTCGGCCCCGACACCGTCGACGTCGTCTACGCCCGCATCATCGACCTCGCCGGCCGGACCTTCACCCCCACGGTCGTCGACGACCTGATCACCCCGACGGTCGACAGCGTGCTCGGGCGTGGCCGGATCGGCCTCATGTCGGTCGGGTTCGTCATCTCATTGTGGGCGGGATCGTCGGCCGTCTCGTGCTTCATCGCCTCGATCGCGCACGCACACGACCAGCACGAGGTCCGACACCCGGTGTGGCAGCGGTTCTTCGCGCTATTCCTCTACGTCGGCTTCCTGAGCGTCGCCGTGTTCCTGCTACCCCTCGTCGCGCTCGGACCGAACTACCTGCGGGCGATCGTGCCGGAGTCGTGGGGATCGTTCGTCACCACCCTCATCGACTACGGCTACTTCCCGTTCGTCGCCGTCCTCCTGCTGTTCGTCCTGACGACGCTCTACCACCTCGCGCTGCCCAATCCCCTGCCGTGGCATCGGCTCATCGGCGGGGCGATCGTGGCCGGCGTGTTCTTCTGGGTCGCGAGCTACGTGCTGCGCATCTACCTGACCAAGATCACCGAGGCCGGGGTCTCCTACGGGGCGCTGGCCACACCGATCGCGTTCCTGCTCTTCACGTTCTCACTGGGCTTCGGCATCGTGATCGGCGCCGAGTTCAACGCGGCCGTGCAACAATTCTGGCCGGCGAAGGCGTCGACCACCACGCAGGTCCGGCACTGGGTGAACTCCCAGACCTCCGACTTCACCGGACAACTCCGGACCCTGCCCGACCGGCTGTCCTCCGGCCCGATCCGCCGGCAGGCGCGGCACCGCGACCGCGGCTGACCGGCGACGCCCGCCGATCAGCCGCGTCGCGTCACTTGCGCATCTTGTTGTAGATCTTCTTGCACTTCGGGCACACCGGCGACCCGGGCTTGGCCGACCGGGTCACCGGGAAGGTCTCGCCGCACAGCGCGACGACATGATTGCCCATGACCGCACTCTCGGCGATCTTGTTCTTCTTCACGTAGTGGAAGAACTTGGGACGATCGTCGTCACCCCGGTCGGTCGCGTCGGCATCGGGACGCTCGTCGGTCTTGGTGTCGGACCATTCGTCGAGGTCCGGGCGTTCGATGGTTTCGGTTCCCATTCGTCCATTGTGCGTCACAACCGGGCCGACGGAACACCCGAGTGCACATTCGCCCCGCTCGCTACGCTCCCGGCGGCGGGACCCGATTCGCCCCGCTCGCTACGCTCCCGGCGGCGGGACCCGATTCGCCCCGCTCGCTACGCTCCCGGCGGCGGGTGCAATAGACCGACAGAAGGAGGACAGTGGAGAGGGTGTTCGAACAAAGGGAATCCATGGGTGAGTCCGGTCGCGGACAGCAGGGCCGCAACAGCACGTCGCCGCACGTCGACGAGCACGGACATCCCGCGTCGAAACGTCCGGGCGCCGAGGCCTACCTGATCACCGACGCACCGGACTCGCTCGAGGCCCAGCACCGGGCGCGTGTGCGTAAGTACCTGTTCCTCATGGCTTTCCGCGTGCCGGCACTCGCCATCGCCGGTATCGCCTACGGCATCACCGGGTCCGGACTACTGGCGCTGGCCATCGTCGCGATCTCCATCCCGCTGCCATGGGCGGCGGTCCTGATCGCCAACGACCGTCCGCCGCGCAAGCGCGGCGAGGTCCCCCAGTACAAGTACGGCGCCGACCATCACGTCGTCGGACCCCCGGCACTGACCGACACCGGCACCGACCACCAGCTGTCGCGCACCATCGACGGGCAGGTCGTCGATCCCGACGACCCCCGCGCCTGACACCTCCGGACGAGACGGGTCGGCACCGCGGCCCCGCGCGTTCCCCGCGTTCCCTCCGGTTCCCCCGCGCGCGACATCTCAGCAACTTCTCAGCCGGTTGTCGAGTCGCGAAAAAGAATGCGCAGGTCACCAAGCCTCGGCGAGGTTTGCTCCGAACCACTCTCGGGAACTATCGCCCACACAAGGGCGTTGGACCCAGTGAACGCACTCAAGTCAGGAGGCCGCATGTCACGCTCGACAGTTGCACGTTCGACCCCGACCAAAGGTTTCGCCGAAGTCACCCCTCCGGGTACCCGGCCGGCGATGACCGAACAGGATCTCGACGCCCAGTCTCCAGCGGCGGATCTGGTCCGTGTCTACCTGAACGGAATCGGTCGCACCGCCCTTCTCAACGCGGAGCAGGAGGTCGAACTCGCCAAGCAGATCGAGGCCGGGCTCTACGCCAAACACGTTCTGGCCAACAAGAAGCGGCTGTCCGCAGCCAAGAAGCGTGACCTGGCGGTCATCGTCCGTGAAGGCGAGGCCGCCCGGGCCCACCTGCTCGAGGCGAACCTCCGCCTGGTCGTGTCGCTGGCCAAGCGCTACACCGGCCGCGGCATGCCTCTCCTCGACCTGATCCAGGAGGGCAACCTCGGTCTGATCCGGGCGATGGAGAAGTTCGACTACGCCAAGGGCTTCAAGTTCTCGACCTACGCCACCTGGTGGATTCGTCAGGCGATCACCCGCGGAATGGCGGACCAGAGCCGCACGATCCGGCTCCCCGTCCATCTCGTGGAGCAGGTCAACAAACTGGCCCGCATCAAGCGCGAGCTGCACCAGCAGCTCGGCCGCGAAGCGACCGACGATGAGCTGGCCAACGAATCGGGCATCCCGGCGGAGAAGATCGCCGATCTGCTCGACCACAGCCGCGATCCGGTGAGCCTCGACATGCCGGTGGGCAGCGACGAGGAAGCTCCCCTGGGCGATTTCATCGAGGACGCCGAGGCCACCTCCGCCGAGAACGCCGTCATCGCCGGCCTGTTGCACTCCGACATCCGCGCCGTCCTGGCGACGCTGGACGAGCGTGAGCAGCAGGTCATCCGGATGCGCTACGGCCTCGACGACGGCCAGCCGCGCACCCTGGATCAGATCGGCCGCATGTTCGGGCTGTCGCGCGAGCGCGTGCGTCAGATCGAGCGCGAGGTCATGGGCAAGCTCCGCCACGGCGACCGTGCCGAGCGCCTGCGCGCCTACGCCAGCTGAGCGTTCCCGCACGCTCAGCCGCCTCCTTCACTGAGTCCACTCGGTCACCCGAGTCGCCTGGGTCCGGTGTCCCGCCTGTCGGGCACCGGGCCCACGCGTATGCGGGCATTGAGAACGGCCGCGCCGTCGACCGAGGCCAGGATCGGATCGCAGACCACCTCGCGGACCTCCGGGATGTCGTCGGTGAGCGTCGAGATGCGCAGCAGCAGATCGGCGAGCGCCTCCTTGTCGGCGGGCTCCTCCCCTCGGTATCCCGACAGCAGCGGTGCCGAACGCGGCTCCTCGATCAGTTCACGTGCATCGAGTTCGGACAGCGGGACGGCGCGGTAACCGTGGTCGCCCAGCAGATCGAAGGTCCGCCCGGACAGACCGAACGACATCACCGAACCGAACGACGGATCGTCGCGCACCCGGATGACCGTGCCGACGCCCTTCGGCGCCATCTTCTGCACGTGCAGCACGCGGTCGCCGGTGAGTTCGGTCAGTTCGGCGAACGCCGTCACCACCGTGGTCGCGTCGGGTAGATCCAGGCGCGCGCCCTCGCGATCGAGACGACCGCGCCACTTGTCCGACGTCGCCTTCACCGCCACCGGCAGCCCGAGTTCACGGGCCGCCGCGGATGCCTCGTGCATCGTGGTCACCTCGCGGAACGGGACCACGTCGATCCCGTACCAGCGCAACAGCTTCGCCGACTCCACATGCCCCAGCAACCGTTCGGCGGGACGACCGGTCGCACCGTCGCCGACCATCGCCTCGCGCACGAACATCCGTGCGGCCTCGGGATCGGTGCCGTCGGGACGGTGGACCACCGATTCCGGCCGCAGGCGCCACCGGGCGTACTGCCACGCCCTCGCCAGTGCGGCGGCAGCGCGCTCGGGCGAGCCGTACGAGGGAATCGACCCCTTGGTCGGCATGCCGTTCGGACCGGGCCGGGTCAACCCCGGCGGAATGCCGTCGACGGCGAGGAAGGTCGTGACGATCGGCTTGTCGGCGTCGGCGTCGGGGGTGTTGGCCGCCGCCATGAGCGCCCGGGCGTGCCAGTCGGCCCCGACCGCGACCGGCGGCACGAACACGACGATGATCCCGTCCACGCCCGGGTCGGCCATCGCCGCCGAGACCGTCGACTCGAACTCCTCCTCCGAGGCGCCGGCACCGAGATCGACGGTGTCGACGACCTCGAGGCCGCCGTTGCGCGCGGTGTCGGCCGCCAGACTGCCCAGCACCGACGAATTGCCGATGATGCGGACGCGCGGGCCGCGCGGCAGCGGCTGGTAGGCGAACACGGCCGCGCAGTCGAACAACTCGGGGATCGTGTCCACCTGGATGACGCCGGCCTGTTCGAGCATCATGCGGGCGATCTGGTCGTCGAGGGTGGCCGCCGAGCGCGCCGCCCGGACCGGCGTCATCGCACCCCGGCCGGATTTGACCGCGATGATCGGCTTCGAGCGTGAGACCCGCCGCGAGATCCGGGAGAACTTTCGCGGGTTACCGAAGCTCTCCAGGTAGAGCAGGATGACGTCGGTGGTGGCGTCGGTGTCCCAGTACTGCAGGAGGTCGTTGCCGGACACGTCCGCGCGGTTGCCGGCAGAGGCGAACGTCGACAGGCCGATCTGGCGACGGGCCGCGGTGTCGAGGATCGCGATGCCCAGCGCGCCCGACTGACAGAAGAACCCGACCCGGCCGGCGGCCGGGATGCGGGGCGCCAGGGTCGCGTTGAGCGCGACCGCGGGGTCGTTGTTCGCCACGCCCAGCGCGTTCGGCCCGACCAGTCGCATCCCGTGCTCGCGGACCTGGGCGACCAGGCGGCGCTCGTTCTCGAGGCCCTCCTCCTCGCCGGACTCGCCGAAGCCCGACGACACCACGACGAGCGTGCGCACACCCTTGACCAGGCAGTCGTCGAGCACGTCGTCGACGCGCGCGGCCGGCACCGCGACCACCGCGAGGTCGACGGGGTCGGGGATGTCGCGGACGGTCTCGTAGGCCCGGATCCCCCGCACCGACGGCGGTCGTTCCCGGGTGCGACGACGCGCCGGCGTCGGTTCGCGGCCGACACCGGGCCGTCCCGGCTCGGGCTCCTCCTCGACCCGGGCGGGGCCGTTGACCGGAAACACCGGCCCGGTGAATCCCCCGGCGATGATGTTGGCCAACAGGGCGTTTCCGACCTTGTTCGGGTCGGTCGAGGCCCCGATCACCGCGACCGACGCGGGTCGCAGCAGATTGGCGACGCTGCGGGCCTCCGACGCGCGTTCACGGGCGTTGCGCACCGACAGCAGCGCCTCGGTGGGGTCGATGAGGAACTCAACGTGCACGGTCGAGCCGTCGAAGCTCCGTGCGAGTTGATACCCCGCGTCGCGGAACACCGCGACCATGTTCGGGTTCTCGCTGAGGACCTCGGCCTCGAAACGGGTGAAACCGTTCTCCGCCGCCGCACCGGCCAGGTGTTCGAGCAGGATGGGTCCGAGGCCGCGGCCCTGGTGTTCATCGGCGACGACGAACGCCACCTCGGCCGATTCGGGTTTGCCGTCGAAGCCGAGACCCTCGTAGATGCCGACCGCGATGATCTCGCCCCCGAGTTCGGCGACGATCGCGACACGCTGCTGGTGGTCGACGGTCGTCATCCGGGCCACCTCGCGCGGCGGCAGGGTCGGAGTCGGACCGAAGTACCGCATGTACCGGGTGCGCTCGGAGAGCTTGGAGTGGAAGGCCACGATGCGGTCGGCGTCGTCGGGCACGATCGGTCGCAGGTGCACGACGCCGCCATCGGAGGCCAGCACATCTGCGATCCAGTGCCGCGGATAATCCCACGGGCTACGCGGTTCCGGCTGATCGGCCATGGCGGGAGTGCCTGCGGGCGCGGTGGCGTCGGCGGTCGAGGTGTCGTCAGTCACGGGGGTCCTCCGGGTCGAGACCGTGAAGCGGGTAGACCGCGCGTCGGGTGGCGAGGATCGCGCGGTCGGTCTGGCGTTGGGCGTTGGCCGCGACACCCTCGGGTGGTTCCTGGCCGGCGTCGCCGGCCCACGGCTGGTAGTCGACGATGCCCCCGTCGCCCATGACCCGAACGGGCGGGGCGGCGTAGTCGGAGTGCACCTGCTCGGAGATCTGTTCGGCTGTGGCACACCAGGATTCGTCGATGACCGACGACACGTCGACCTCGCGACCGAGGGCGACGCCCAGCAGATGCGTCCAGCTGCGCGGCACCACGTTGACGACGCCGTAGCCACCGCCGCCGACCGCGATCCAGCGGCCCTCGCAGTACTTGTCGGCGAGGTCGCGCATGGCGATCATCGCCGCCCGCTGTCCGTCGACGGTCAGCGAGAGGTCGGTCAGCGGATCGGCGCGGTGGCTGTCGGCACCGCACTGGCTGACGATGATCTGCGGCCGGAACTCGGCGATCAGCGACGGCACCACGGCGTGGAAGGCGCGCAGCCACAACCGGTCCTCGGTGTTGGGCATGAGGGCCAGGTTGACCGCGCTGCCCGCCGCGTCGCCGTCCCCGACCTCGGTCGGCCATCCGGTGCCGGGCCACAGGGTCGCCGGGTGCTGGTGCAGCGAGACCGTCATCACCCGCGGGTCGGCGGCGAACTCGACCTGGACGCCGTCGCCGTGGTGGGCGTCGACGTCGATGTAGGCGATGCGGTCGAAGCCGTGGTCGAGCAGATACCTGATCGCGATGGCGCAGTCGTTGTAGATGCAGAATCCGGCGGCGCGCGAACGCATCGCATGATGCATGCCGCCGCCGATGTTGACCGCCCTCGTCGCCGCCCCGGAGACGACCGTCTGCGCCGCGGCCAGCGTGCCGCCGACGAGCAGGCGCGCGGCCTCGTGCATCCCGGTGAAGACCGGGTTGTCGGCGTCGCCGAGGCCGAACAACCGCTCGAGCAACGGCCCCGACAGCGACGCCGTCCCCGAACCGACCGCACGGACCGCGTCGATGTAGTCGCGGCTGTGGACGACGGTCAGGGCGTCGTCGTCGATGGCCTGCGGCGGGATCGTCTCGACGTCGTCGAGGACTCCGAGGCTCTGCGCGAGGGTCATCGTGAGGGCGAGTCGGACCGGGTTCATCGGGTGCGTGTGGGCCCATCGGTAGGACAGGAAGTCCTCGCTCCAGATGACGGCCGTCGTCATCGGGCGCTCGTAGTGTTGATCACGACCTCAGGCTAGTGGTACACATCGCGCAGCGGCCACGGATGTCGCGTCGGACACGAGTGCGCGCCACGTACCGCCGCCCCGGGACTCCCCGGTCGCGGTGAGATCGCGGTCACCACTCCCGAAGAGGGTAATCTTGGCGGGGACGAAAGGGATTGCGCACAGTGAACGACCTGGTTGACACCACCGAGATGTACTTGCGAACGATCTACGATCTCGAAGAAGAGGGCATCGTGCCGCTGCGGGCGCGAATCGCCGAGCGTCTGGACCAGTCCGGTCCCACCGTGTCGCAGACCGTTGCCCGCATGGAGCGCGACGGTCTCCTCCGGGTCGCCGGGGACCGGCACCTCGAACTGACCGACCGCGGACGCACGCTCGCTGTCGCGGTGATGCGCAAGCATCGCCTCGCCGAGCGCCTCCTGGTCGACGTCATCGGAATGCCCTGGGATCAGGTCCACGAGGAGGCCTGCCGCTGGGAGCACGTGATGAGCGAGAACGTCGAACGCCGCCTGCTCGCGGTCCTCGAATACCCGACGACCTCGCCCTACGGAAACCCCATCCCGGGACTGGAGTTGCTGGGCGTGGAGGTGCCGAGCTCCGACGACGGCGCCACCCGCCTCGCCGACCTCCCGCCGGGTGAGACGGTGCCGGTCATCGTGCGTCGCCTGTCCGAACACGCCCAGTCCGACACCGAACTGATCGGCGCGCTGCGCGAGGCGGGCGTGGTTCCCAACGCCCGTGTGACGGTGTCGAACACGGCCGGCACGATCACGATCGACACACCCGGTCACGACGGCCTCGAACTCTCGTCCGACATGGCGCACTCGCTGTTCGTCGAGAAGGTCGTCGAGAAGGTCTGACACAGCCGAGGTCTGCAGTGGTCACCCGGCGGTACGCAGTGTCGCCGCCGGGATGACGACGCCGAGGCGTTTCGCGGCGTCGTAGGACTTCTCGATGGTGCCCCACAGCCTGGCCGGGCGGACACCTGCCCGCAGGGCGGTGTCGAGCAGCGTGGCCAGGTGGTCGGCGTCCGTGCTCGCGAGTGCGACGTCGAGGGCGACACCGGTGTAGGCGCCGTCCCCGCCGATGTAGTGCAGGTGTGCGAGAAGTGTTGCGGCGGTGGACCGTCCGCGTCCGGTCAGCCGCCGGGTGAGTTCTCGCCAGAGGTGTTCGGCGGCTCCCCGGAGTTCGGTGACCGACAGGGCGAGCGCGGCGTCGCGGACGTCGGGGCGCAGGATCGCCTGTTCCAGTCGGTCCAATTCGCCACAATCCAGTGGTTGTTCCGTTTCGATCATCGCGCTGATGACCAGGTCGAGTGCGCGCGTCGAGGCCTCGACGTCCTCCTCGTCGGGATCGAACAAGTCGAGACCGCTCTGATCCAGGTCGATGCCCCGGCATGCCCGACAGTCCGGCAGCGGACGTCCCGGACCGCATTCGCCGTCGAGCGGTTCGAGCATCGTCCGCATCTCCGAGCGCCGGGCGAGAATCCGCCGTCCCGAACGCACCGCCTCCGCGACCGCGGTCGGACTCGTGTGCGGATCGTCGAGTTGTCCGGCCGACCCCGCGGACACGTCGACCGACCAGGCTCGGTCCTCCGGACACCAGATGGTCGACCAGTGCACGCCGGCATCGAAGCCCGGCACCACGAACCCGGCGGCCACACCACCGACATCGCCGAAGTACCGGTCGCTCATTGCGAGGATCCGCCGATAACGACGGTCGTCCGCCGGGTAGCGGTCATCGGCGATCACGACCAGGATCTCCTCGATGCCGTAGGTGGACGTGATCTCACCAAGTCCGGCGAGGACGACGACCAGTTCGCGCGTGGGGCTGCCGTCGGGCGCGAGGGCGAGGTCGTGCCGCATGGTCGCGTTCACCGTGCGGTCGCCGGCGACGGCGATCGCGATGATCGACCGCTCGGGGACGAACCCCAGTCGAGCGGGGATCGAGGTGAGCAGCGTCGTCGGGTCGTGGGGGCCATGCGGTGGCGGTTCGAGGATCTGCATGGCGACAGCGTCACCCGTGGCCGAGCCGCTCGAACGGCGGTCGACACACGCTGTGGACAACCAGGAGAGGTCATCCACAGGGCGGTACTGGTCAGCCGAACGCGGCCGCGAGCGCCTTTCCGAACAGCGTGTCGAGCGCGGCGGACGCTTCGGGAGGTACGGGACCTGCTGCGGGCCAACGGTATTCGGTGTACACCCGGACGCCGTCCCGCTCGCCGAGCAGCGTGAGAGCGCTCGTGGTGGACGGGACACCGCCGCCGGTCACGATCGTGCGGCGGAGCGTCGCGGTGTCGACCCCGTCCGGCGCCGGCGGCGGGGGCAGCACCTCGGTGGTGATCGTCGAGGACGCCCCGAACGTGGTCGTGGTGGTCTCGGGGCAGCGCTCGGCCAACTCGACCACGTCGTCGAGCGGCGTCTCGACACCGGCCACGACCGAGGTGAGGGTGGCCCGCTCCCCCGGGCCGGGACCCAGGAACGCGACCGCTCCGTCCGCGGGGACGGACGCGGGTGCACACTCCGGCGGCGACACCTCGGTGCCCGCCTGTCCGGGCATCGGCGCCCCGGTCACGTCGGCCAGGGCGTTCGCGACCGCCGAAGTCGGGATGGGACTCGCGGCGCCGTCCGGGAAGTCCGCGGCCTCGACCGATCGCGCGGACAGGTCCGGACTCGACGGCTCCGGCTGACCGCCGACGGAGCAGGCGGACAGCACGAGCGCCGCGGCGACGAGACCGGCCACCGTGCCGGGAACGAGGCGGCCGGGCAGGGACAGGCGCAGTCGGGGCGCATGCGGCTCGATCACAACGGTCTACTGTGCCACCGGCGTCTTCGCCAGGTGTCGAGGACACACCCCTGGGGAACAACAAAACAGGAACACCAACGGGGGGAATCACCGGTGTGTCGCGGTGGTTGCACCGAGGCGAGTGGCCATCGCCGGGTGCGGTGCGAGACAATGGACGTTCAGCTGTCTCTTCCGGGACAGCTGCCAGCAGAAGGAGGGACGACGTGGACGAGCAGCCCGCGCGCAACGACGCGCTGTATGAACTCGCCTTTCCCGCTCCGCAGGTGACCCGGCCCGACGGCACGGGTCCGGTACTGATCCACGCGCTCGAGGGCTTCGCCGACGCCGGGCACGCGGTCGCGCTGGCCGCGACGCACCTCCGCGACAGCCTCGAGTCCGAGTTGGTCGCGACCTTCTCCTCCGACGAGCTGATGGATTACCGGTCACGCCGGCCGACCATCTCGTTCAGCGGCGAGACCTTCACCGACGTCGAGATGCCGACGCTGGCGCTGCACGCGATCCGCGACAACTCGGGCAAGGGTTTTCTCCTGCTCGCCGGTTCCGAACCCGACCTCCGGTGGGAGCAGTTCGTCGACGCGGTCCGACGCCTGAGCGACGGACTCGGCGTCACCGATGTCATCGGCCTCAACGCGATCCCGATGGCCGTGCCGCACACCCGACCGCCGTCGATCACGGCGCACGGCAGTGATCCCGACGCCCTCGGTGACCTGCCCCGGTGGGGCTCGGCGATGAAGCTGCCGGCCAGCGCGTCGATGCTCCTCGAGTTGCGGATGGGCGAACACGACTACCGGGCGTCGGGCCTGTCGGTACATGTCCCGCACTATCTCGCGCAGACCAACTACCCGGCGGCGTCCGCACGCCTGCTGGCGGCGGTCGCCGAGCTCGCCGGTCTCGACCTCCCCCTCGCCGCTCTCGACAGCGCCGCCGAGAAGGTACGCGCACAGGTGGACAACGAGGTCGAGGGCAACTCGGAGATCGAGTCCGTGGTGGCGGCGCTGGAGACCCAGTACGACACGTTCACCCAGGCCGCGCAGGAACGCTCGTCGCTGCTCGCCGCCGAGGAATCGCTGCCCAGCGGTGACGAACTCGGCGCCGAACTCGAACGGTTCCTGGCCGAGCAGACCGGCGACGGTGAGGCCGGCCCCGGGGACGAGGGTCCGCGATCACCGATCTGATCCCGGACACCGCACCGATACCCGCGCCGCACGTCCTGGTCCCCACCGACGACGAGGACACCGCACTCGAGCGGTACACCGAGTGGTGGACGGGACGCGGCCTCGACCTCTACCCGCATCAGGAGGAGTCGCTTCTCGAGCTCCTCGCCGGCAGCCACGTGATCCTGGCGACGCCGACGGGCTCGGGCAAATCCCTCGTCGCGGCTGGCGCGCTGTACTTCGCGCGCTGCCGCGGCGAGCGTGCGTTCTACACCGCACCCATCAAGGCGCTCGTCAGCGAGAAGTTCTTCGAGCTGTGCGCCATGTTCGGCGCCGACCAGGTCGGACTGCTGACCGGCGACGCTGCCGTCAATGCCGACGCACCCATCGTGTGCGCGACCGCCGAGATCGTCGCCAACCTCGCCCTCGCCGCCGGCGGTGCGAGCGACATCGGCACGCTCGTCGCCGACGAGTTCCACTACTACGGCGAACCCGACCGCGGCTGGGCATGGCAAGTACCGCTCATCGAATTGCCGTCGACGCAGTTCCTGCTGATGTCGGCGACGCTCGGCGACGTGTCGTACTTCGTCGACGACCTGACCCGGCGCACCGGACGCGAGACGGTCGAGATCACCGGCGCCGAGCGTCCGGTCCCCCTGGACCACGCCTACGCGATGACCCCGATCCACGAGACGATCGAGGAGCTCGTCTACCGGGGGCGGGCGCCCATCTACGTGGTGCACTTCACCCAGGCCGCCGCGGTGGAGCGCGCGCAGGCGCTGCTCAGCGTCCGGATCTGCGACAAGGCGGAGAAGGCGGCGATCGCCGAGGCGATCGGCGACTTCCGGTTCTCCACCGGCTTCGGCAACACACTGTCCAAACTGCTGCGCGCCGGTATCGGCGTCCACCACGCCGGGATGCTCCCCCGCTACCGCCGTCTGGTCGAACGTCTTGCGCAGCAAGGGCTGCTGAAGGTGATCGCCGGCACCGACACCCTCGGCGTCGGCATCAACGTGCCGATCCGCACGGTCCTGTTCGCGGCCCTGAGCAAATACGACGGACGGCGGGTCCGTCGCCTGCGGGCACGCGAGTTCCATCAGATCGCCGGCCGGGCCGGGCGGGCCGGTTTCGACACGATCGGCTACGTCGTCGCGCAGGCCCCCGACCACGACGTGGAGAACGCCCGTGCGGTGGCCAAGGCCGGCGACGATCCCAAGAAGCTCCGAAAGCTGGTGCGCAAGAAGCCACCCGAGGGTTTCGTCTCGTGGGGGGAGAAGACCTTCCTCCAGCTCGTCGATGCGCCCGACGAGCCCCTGCGCAGCCACTTCCAGATGACGACGGCCATGCTCCTCGAGGTACTCGGCCGACCGGGCGACTGTTTCGCCGCGGTTCGCCACCTACTCGAGGACAATCACGAACCGCGCGACCGCCAGCTGCGCACCATCAAGCACACGATCGAGCTCTACCGGGGGCTCCGGGACGCGGGCATCGTCGTGCAACTCGCCGAACCCGACGACACCGGCCGGCACATCGCCCTGAGCGTGGACATGCCGGAGAACTTCGCGTTGACCAACCCGCTGTCCGCCTTCGCGCTGGCGACGTTCGAAATCCTGGACCCCGAGTCGTCCACGCACGCACTCGATGTGGTCTCCATCCTCGAATCGACCCTGGAGAACCCGCGACCGCTGCTGCTGGCCCAGCGCAAGGTCGCGCGCGACGCCGCGATCGCGGAGATGAAGGCCGACGGCATCGAGTACGAGGAGCGGATGTCGCGCCTGGAGGAGATCACCTGGCCGCAGCCGCTGGCCGAGGAGATCTTCGCCGCGTTCGACATCTATCGTCGCGGGCACCCGTGGGTGTCGTCGTTCCCGCCGGCGCCGAAGTCGGTGCTCCGCGAGATGCTGGAGAAGGCCATGACCTTCACCGAGCTGATCTCCGCGTACGGGCTGGCGCGCAGCGAGGGCGTGCTGCTGCGCTATCTGTCGGACTGCTATCGCGTTCTCCGGCAGGGTGTTCCGACGAGCGTCGTGACCCCCGAGATCGAGCGGATCGTCGAGGAGCTGGGCACCATGGTCCGTGAGGTCGACTCGAGTCTCGTCGACGAGTGGGAGGCTCTCGCCGCACAGGCGGCCGCGGCCGAGATGGCCGGCGGCACGGTCTAGAGCGCGGTCACGGCACCGGTCGCGCCGACGAGATCGCCGATGAGAGAGCCCAGTTCGCGGTAGGCCTCGTCGTGGCGCGCGGACGCCCGGAAGACCAGGCCGATCCGCCGCCCCGGCCGCGGGGCCGCGAAGGTCGCGGTGGCCAGATCACCCGACGCCGTCTCGGAGGCCACCGCCGTCTGCGGGATGAGCGTCACGCCGAGTCCGCCGACGACACAGTGCACCGCGGTGGTCAGCGAGGCGGCCCGGGTCTGACCCAGATCGGGCCGCACGCCCGCGAGCCGGCACACCTCGAGCGCCTGATCGCGCAGACAGTGCCCCTCGTCGAGGAGGAGGAGCGGCAGGTCGGCGAGCGCGGTGGGATCGACGCGGCGGCGTCCGGCCAGCGCATGACCGGACGGGAGTGCGAGAACGAAATCCTCACGGTAGATGGGAACTTCGACGATGCCGGGCATGTCGACGGGGAGAGCGAGCAGCGCGACGTCGAGCGTGCCGGTGCGCAGTTGTTCGATGAGGCGGGCGGTCTGTTCCTCCACCACTCGGGGTACGAGGTCCGGGAGCCGTTGCCCGAGTCCGCGCAGCAGGGTCGGCAGGACGTAGGGCGCCACCGTCGGGATGACCCCCAGCCGCAGCGGCCCGCTGAGCGGGCGGCCCGTTCCGGCGGCCGCCGAGGTGAACTCGTCCATGGCCTCGGTCACCGCGATCGCTCGCGGGAGGAGTTCGTCACCCTCGGCGGTCAACAGGACACGCCGCGTGGTGCGTTCGACGAGGGTCACACCGAGACCGGACTCCAACGCCGACAACGCCTGCGACAGCGATGGCTGACTGACACCGAGATCGGCTGCCGCAGTGCCGAAGTGGCGTCGGTGCGCGAGTGCGACGAAGGCACGCAACCCGGCCACGGTCGGCTGATAAGTTCTATCGGACATGCTTATCAGTATAGTGCTAGTCATCACGTTTCGTTTTCGACCGGAATCCGGCACGATGGTACCCGTACGTCGCGAAACTCATTCGCGCGCAGATTCCGTACATTCACCAGCTGAAGGAGCGATACATGGCCCTGCTCACCATCGGTGACCAGTTCCCTGCCTACAACCTCACCGCCGTCATCGGTGGCGACCTCAGCAAGGTCAATGCCCAGCAGCCCGACGACTACTTCACCACCGTGTCGTCCGACGATCACCCCGGCCAGTGGCGCGTCGTGTTCTTCTGGCCGAAGGACTTCACCTTCGTGTGCCCGACCGAGATCGCCGCGTTCGGCAAGCTGAACGACGAGTTCGCCGACCGCGACACCCAGGTGCTCGGCGCCTCGGTGGACAACGAGTTCGTCCACTTCCAGTGGCGCGCACAGCACGAGGACCTCAAGACCCTCCCGTTCCCGATGCTGAGCGACCTCAAGCGCGAACTCGCCACCGCCGCAGGCGTTCTCAATGCCGACGGCGTCGCCGACCGCGCCACCTTCATCATCGACCCGAACAACGAGATCCAGTTCGTGGCGGTCACCGCGGGCTCCGTGGGCCGCAACGTCGACGAGGTCCTGCGCGTCCTCGACGCACTGCAGTCCGACGAACTGTGCGCCTGCAACTGGAAGAAGGGTGACCCGACGATCGACGCCGGCGAGCTCATGACGGCCGGCGTCTGAGAGGAGAACAGATGAGCATCGACAACCTGAAGGAAGCACTTCCCGAGTACGCCAAGGACCTCAAGCTCAACCTCGGTTCGATCAGCCGCACCACCGCGCTGACCGAGGAGCAGCTCTGGGGAACCCTGCTGTCGACCGCTGCCGCCACGCGAAACGCCAAGGTGCTCAGCGAGATCGCCGACGAGGCCGCCGACACGCTGTCCGCCGAGGCCTACAACGCCGCGCTCGGGGCCGCGTCGATCATGGGGATGAACAACGTGTTCTACCGGGGTCGCGGCTTCCTCGACGGCAAGTACGACGACCTGCGTCCGGGCCTGCGGATGAACATCATCGGCAACCCCGGCGTCGACAAGGCCGTCTTCGAGCTGTGGTCGTTCGCGGTGTCCTCGATCAACGGCTGCGGTCATTGCGTCGCCGCGCACGAGAACACCCTGCGCGAGGCCGGCGTCGACCGTGAGGCGATCCTCGAGGCGCTCAAGGTCGCGTCGATCGTCAGCGGTGTCGCCCAGGCGATCGCGACCACCGAGGTGCTCGCCAACGCCTGATCCGTCGCATGTGAGACGACGACGGGGCCCGGCTGCGCTACGCAGCCGGGCCCTGTCGTTCTCAGGCGCACTCACCGCGGTCCGGCGATGACCACCGGATCGTCGGGATGACCACGACAAGGCCGTGGCCTGCGTCGTCAGCTCAGCGCCGCGCGCATCCGGTCGGCGAGTTCGCCGACCTCGGCGGTCGTCATCACGAACGCGGGCGAGATCTGCAGCGCCCCTTGACCTGCGGCCCGGGTGCTCACCCCGTGTTCGCGCAGCTTGACCACCGTCGCCGGCGCCGTCGCGGGGTCGGCCAGCTGTACCGCGGTGACCGCGCCCAGGCCGGTCCGGACCTCGGCGACCGTGTCGAGGTCGGCGAGCGGCGACAGCGCTGCGGCGAGGTCGCCTTCGAGCCGTGTCGCCTCGGCGAGGAGGTTCTCGCGCCGGATGATCTCGAGGTTGGTCAGCGCGGCGGCCGCCGCGCCCGCGTGACCGCCGTAGGTGTACCCGTGCCGCCACCAGACGCCGCCGGCGAAGAACGGCTCGGCGATCCGCGGTGCGATGAACACCGCGCCCATCGGGACATACCCGGAGGTGAGCCCCTTGGCGGTGGTGATCATGTCCGGTTCGAGGCCGAATCGTGCGGAGGCGAACCAGGATTCGCCGCCGATGCGGCCGAAGCCGGTGACGACCTCGTCGACGACGAAGAGGATGTCGTGGTCGCGGCAGATGCCCCGCACCTCGGCGAGGTAGCCCTCCGGCGGGAGATAGATGCCGCCGGCCCCGATGATGGGCTCGCAGAAGAACGCGGCGATGTTGTCGGCGCCCACGCGCTCGATGAGACCGAGCAGGCTCTTCGCGTCGTCCCATTCGACGTTCTGGACGTCGTGCATGAGTTCGCCGTAGCCGTCGTGGTTGAGCGGGATGCCCGCCAGCGAGGTACCCGCGGCATGCATCCCGTGATAAGCCTTGGTGCGGCTGACGACGACCCGCTTGGATTCGCGTCCGTGTTCCACCCAGTAGCGGCGGGCGAGTTTGACCGCGGTGTCGATCGAGTCGCTGCCGCCGGAGGTGAAGAAGATCTTCGATCCGGGTACCGGCGCGATGGCGCCGAGCTCCTCGGCGAGCCGCAGGGTGACGTCGCTCGCGAAGTCACCGAAGTTGGAGTAGTGCGCGAGGGTGCCGAGCTGGCGCGCGACGGCATCGGCGATCTCGGTCCGGCCGTGCCCGACGTTGGTGAACCACAGTCCGGCGGTCGCATCCAGGTAGGAGTTGCCGTCGCGGTCGAAGATCCGCGCACCCTCTCCCCTGGTCACGACGAACGGCCCGCTCGCGGTCACCGCACCCATGTCGGCGAAACCGTGCCACAACGATCCAGTACCAGTGCTCGAACCATCAGCCATGGCCCCATGATGCCGGTCCACGCGGCCCACGCGGCCACTGGGGTGAACCGGCCTCGGCGCTTCCCCATATCCTGGAGTGATCATGTCGGCCCCGTCCTCGTCACCTGACCCGTCCCCGTCTCCACCGGACACCGCTGCATCGGACATCCCCCGCTCGGATCTGCTCCGCGCACTCGACGACGTGGGCCTCGTCGACGCCGACCGGTTGCGTCGTCGCATCGATCGGCTCGCCGCGCGCCCGGATGCCGCGAAGTGGCGACAGTTGGTCGCCGATGTCGACAAGGCACGCGCCCGTCTCGACCGGCGGCGCGCGACCGTGCCGATTCTGCGCTTCCCCGACGAACTACCGGTCTCCGCCGCACGCGACGAGATCGCCGAGGCGATCCGCAACCACCAGGTCGTGGTCGTCGCGGGCGAGACCGGCTCGGGCAAGACCACCCAGCTCCCCAAGATCTGCCTCGAACTCGGGCGTGGCATCCGCGGGTCGATCGGGCACACCCAGCCCCGGCGCATCGCCGCGAGCTCGGTCGCCAAGCGCATCGCCGACGAGACCGACACCGAACTCGGCGACGCGGTGGGCTACTCCGTCCGGTTCACCGACCGGTCGGGCGCCGACACCCTCGTCCGGGTCATGACCGACGGCATCCTGCTCCGCGAGATCGCCACCGACCCCATGCTGCGCCGCTACGACACCCTCATCATCGACGAGGCCCACGAGCGCAGCCTCAACATCGATTTCATCCTCGGCTATCTGCGCCGCCTGCTGCCCCGACGCCCCGATCTGAAGGTGATCATCACCTCGGCGACGATCGAACCGGCGCGCTTCGCACGGCATTTCAGCACGCCGAAGACCTCGGTCCCGGTCATCGAGGTATCCGGACGCACCTATCCGGTCGAGATCCGGTACCGACCGCTGAGCCTGCAGGAACGCCCCGACGACGGGGACGACGCCGGCGGCGGCGAACATGCCGACCTCGACCAGATCCAGGGCATCGACGCCGCCGTCGACGAACTGTGGGCCGGTGGCCGCGGCGACATCCTCGTGTTCCTGCCCACCGAACGGGACATCCGAGAGACCGCCGAGGCGCTCCGTCGACGAACCGGCGGCAGCAAGGGTCCCGGTGCCGAGATCGTGCCGCTCTATGCGCGACTGTCGATCGCCGAGCAGCAGAAGGTGTTCTCCCCCTCCGACGGACGCCGGATCGTGCTGGCGACCAACGTCGCCGAGACGTCGGTGACCGTGCCCGGCATCCGCTACGTCATCGACACCGGCACCGCCCGTATCAGTCGGTACTCGACCAGGACCAAGGTCAATCGTCTTCCCATCGAACCGGTCTCACAGGCCAGTGCCCGGCAGCGGGCCGGTCGATGCGGTCGTGTCGCCCCGGGCGTCTGCATCCGTCTCTACAGCGAGAACGACTTCGACTCCCGGCCGGCCTTCACCGACCCGGAGATCCTGCGCACCAACCTCGCGGCGGTCATCCTCCAGATGACCTCGCTGAAACTGGGTGAGATCGCCGAGTTCCCGTTCGTCCAGCCGCCCGACGACCGCGCGATCCGCGACGGTATGGGTGTTCTCACCGAACTCGGCGCCATCACCGTCCCGCGCGAGGGCGGGCCCCCGCGACTGACCCCTATCGGCCGGTCGATGTCGCGCATCCCGGTCGATCCCCGGGTCGCCCGGATGCTCATCGCCGGACACGAACTGGGTTGTCTCGACCACCTTCTCGTGATCGCCGCCGCGATGTCGCTCCCCGATCCACGGGAACGGCCGGCCGAGCACCGGGAGGCCGCCGACGCCCAGCACCGGCGCTTCGTCGTCCCGCAGTCGGACTTCCTGTCCTACGTGGAGCTGTGGCGGTACCTCGGCGAACAGCGCAAGGAGTTGTCCGGCAGCCGCTTTCGGCGCATGTGTGAGCGCGAGTACCTCCACTTCCTGCGCATCCGGGAATGGCAGGACCTCCATCGGCAGCTGACCGAGATCGTCAAGGACCTCGACTGGTCGGTCGCGCCCACCGAACTCGACGCCGACGCCGTCCACCGATCCATCCTGTCCGGGTTGCTCAGCAACATCGCCGCCCGCAACACCGAGGGCCGCGAGTTCACCGGTGCGCGCAACACCACGCTGATGATCTTCCCCGCCTCTCCGCTCGCCAAGAAGCCGCCCGCCTTCATCATGGCGGCCGAGGTTCTCGAGACGTCGCGCCTGTTCGCCCACACCGTCGCCGGGATTGATCCGCTGTGGGCCGAGAAACTCGCCGGGGATCTGGTGAAGCGGACCCACAGCGAGCCGCATTGGTCGGCGAAACGCGGAGCGGCGATGGCCTACGAACGCGTGACCCTGTACGGGGTCCCGCTCGTCGCCCGCCGGCGCGTCGACTACGGCCCCATCGACCCGGTGGTCTCGCGGGAGCTGTTCATCCGGCACGCTCTCGTCGAGGGCGATTGGCGGACGCAGCACGCCTTCTTCGACCGCAATCGCACGCTTCTCGAGGCCGCCTCGGACGTCGAGAACCGCACGCGCACCCGGGGTCTGGTGATCACCGAGGACCAGCTCTTCGAGTTCTACGACCAGCGGCTACCGGCCGACGTCACCTCCGCTCGGCACTTCGACACCTGGTGGAAGAAGGCCCGCCGGGCCGAACCCGATCTGCTGGATCTGCGCCCCGAGGACGTCACGGGAGGCACCGACGTCGCCCCCACGGACTATCCCGGCGCCTGGCAGCAGGGCGACACCCGACTCGAACTGCGCTACCGGTTCGAACCGGGCGCACCCGACGACGGCGTCACCGTCGTGATCCCGCAGGCACTGCTACCCCATGTCCGACCGGCCGGCTTCGACTGGTCGGTCCCGGGCATGCGCGCTGAACTGGCCACCGCACTGGTCAAGTCGCTGCCGAAACAGCTCCGCAAGAGCATGTCGCCCGCGCAGCGATTCGCCGAACTCGCGCTCGGCCGGCTCACCCCGCGCAAGGAGCCGCTCACCACCGGGCTGGCCCGCGAGCTCTCGGCGATCACCGGGATGCGGGTGACCGCGGGCGATTTCGACACCGACCGGGTACCGCCGCACCTGCGCATGCATTTCGCGGTGGCCGACGACTCCGGACGGATCGTCGCCCGCGCCGACTCGTTGCCCGAACTCCAGCAGACCGGAACGCCCGCGGCGCCGAAGACGGTGTCGCGCAACCTGTATAAGACCTGGACCGCCGACGGGATCGGCTCGCTCGCCGAGCAGACGACGGTCGATGTCGCGGGGCAGCGGCTGACCCGGTACCCGACGATCGACGTGGTCTCCGACGAGAAGGGCCACGCACGGGGCGTCGTCGTCGTCGATGCGGCGAGCCCCGAGACACGAGACCGCCTCCTGCGACGCGGGATCGTCGCCCTCCTCGACTTCGCGATACCTCCGCTGCACAAGCGGATCGCCGGCTCGTTGAGTCCGGTCGAACGACTCGCCCTGAGCCAGAGCCCGTACTCGACCACCGAGGCACTGCTCGCCGACTGCACCCGACGGGCCATCCGGGACACCGTCGCCGACACCGACGACGCAGAGCTCGCCGCGGTTCGCTCACCACAGTCCTTCTCGGCGCTGCTCGAACGAATCCGGCCACGGGTCTCCGCAGCCGCACCGGACTACTTCTCGCTGGCCGTCGCAGCTCTCGAACGGATGGCCCCGCTGAGGGCGGCGATCGACCGGCACGCCGGTTCGCTGGCTGCCGACGACGTCGCCGAACAGGTCGCCCACCTCGTGTTCGACGGATTCGTGGCGGCCACCGCGCGACGCCACCTGGAGAATCTGCCGCGCTATCTCGACGGCGCGCAAGCACGTCTGGAGGCACTACCCGCGTCCGCAGCACGCGACCAGGCCGGGGTGGCCGCCGTCGATCGCGTCGTCGAACGGTGGGCCCAGCGCCTCGAACAGGTACCCGAGCACCGGCGGGCGGTGGTCGACGACGAAGCGCAGTGGCTCGTCGAGGAGTTGCGCGTGGGGCTGTTCGCCCAGCGTCTCGGTACCGCGTTCCCGGTGTCGGAGAAACGGGTCCTACGAGCTCTGGACCGGCTCGGCTGACACGGGTTCGGCGAGCGCGCTCCCGGAACCCGATGCCGCCTTCAGGTCGTCGATCTCACGCTGGAAGTCCTCCACCGAGTCGAACGACCGGTACACCGAGGCGAAGCGCAGATACGCCACCTCGTCGAGATCGCGGAGCGGGCCCAGGATGGCGAGTCCGACCTCGTTGCTGGGGATCTCGGCCGATCCACTGGCGCGCACCGTGTCCTCGACCTGCTGGGCGAGTTGCGCGAGCGCGTCCTCGGCGACGTGGCGGCCCTGACAGGCTCGCCGCACGCCGCGCATGACCTTCTCCCGGCTGAATGGTTCGGTCACGCCGTTGCGTTTGACCACCGCGAGCACGGCGCTCTCCACGGTCGAGAACCGGCGACCGCACTCCACACAGGAGCGACGGCGGCGGATGGCCTGCCCTTCATCTGCGACACGCGAGTCGATGACCTTGGTGTCGTCGTTCTTGCAGAAGGGGCAGCGCATCGTGTCCTCACGCAGGTCGCGGGACGCTGGAACGCACCCGAAGCGTGCGCCCCGCCGCTTGTCGGCCGGCCCCTGTGACATCGAGGATACCGCCCAGCCTCAGCGGTACCGGGGGGTGAGCAGGGGCTGGCCCACCTGCAGCGCGCTCGACCCCAGATCGTTCATCGCGACGATCTCGTCGATCACGACCTCGCGCGGCATCTCGGGTGCCACCCGGCCGGCGATCGAGCTGAGCGAGTCCCCCGAGCGCACGTGGACGACCTCGGCACTCACGGCGGACGGGGTCAGCGAGTCCGAGTAGTTCTGGCCCACGACACCGAACACCCACACGACGAACGCCAGCCCGACGCCGGCGAGGAGCGCGACCGCGGTGCGGCGGCGGCGACGGAACACCGCCGCGTCGGGTCCGACCGGGCCACGCCCGCGCACCCCGACCGGAGAGCCACAGTGGGTGCCGCCGACCCGCGGGGTCACCGGCGACGCACCCCGCGGTCGGGTGCCGGCCGGCCGGTTGTCTACCGGGCGGCCGCCGTCGGACAGCGGGGCGCGCGTCCGGACCCCATCGGCGCGGTCGGTGGGGGGCCGGACAGCGTCGGGACGGTCGGTGCGGACGGGAGCGACGAGAGTGGCGGTGCGCATGGTGCCCTCCGGTGTTCGGGTGTCTGGGATCGTGCGGGGTGTGACGGTCGGTGTTCGAACATCGATCAGATGTTCGATGCACTGATGTTCGAATTTGTAGCACGACGTCCCGACAAAGTCTCGCGACACATCGAACAAATGTTTGAGGTGCCGGTCGCACTCGGCTAGGCTCGGACCCGGTGCAAGCCATCTACCAGCACGTTCCGAAGACGAGAGGAACCGAACATGAGTGACACCGGCGATAGGCGCGGCCGAGCGCGGGGCGCCGACGACGAGGCCCCGTTCGACGCCGCCGCCGCCGAGGCCTCACTCACCCCGCGACAGGCCGGGGTCCTGGAGGTGATCCGCCGCTCGGTGCGCGAGCGCGGTTATCCGCCGACCATCCGGGAGATCGGCGACGAGGTCGGCCTGGCCTCGACGTCGTCGGTGGCCCATCAGTTGCGGACGCTGGAACGCAAGGGGCTGCTCAAGCGCGACGCGAACCGTCCCCGTGCGGTCAACATCGCCCCGAGTGACACCCCGTCGCCGGACACCCCGTCGGCCGGTCAGCTGCCCGAGCCGACCTTCGTGCCGGTTCTCGGCCGAATCGCGGCCGGCGGTCCGATCCTGGCCGAGGAGGCCGTCGAGGACGTCTTCCCGCTGCCCCGTGAGCTGGTCGGCGAGGGATCTCTCTTCCTGTTGCGCGTCGTCGGCGAGTCGATGATCGACGCCGCGATCTGCGACGGCGACTGGGTCGTGGTCCGGCAGCAGAACGTCGCCGACAACGGCGACATCGTCGCGGCCATGATCGACGGCGAGGCCACCGTGAAGACCTTCAAGCGTCAGGGCCCCAACGTCTGGCTCATGCCGCACAACGAACTGTTCGATCCGATCCCGGGCAACGATGCCGTCATCCTCGGCAAGGTCGTCACCGTGATGCGGCGAGTCTGACCTCTCCACCGACCGAACCGTCGAGCACCGCCGCGGCAGCCTCGCGCGCCGCGGCGGGATCCGAGGTGGCCAGGGCAGCCTCGGCGGCGGCCCGGCAGTCCGGTGCGGACACCTCGCCGAGCCGGGCCCCCACGGCCGCGGCAGCAGCCGGCGCGCTGGACAGCGAGGTGACCCCGAGACCGACGAGCACGCAGGCGAGGTTCGGATCGGCGGCGGCCTCGCCGCACACCCCGACCGGCTTTCCCTGACGTGCACCCGCTGCCGCGACACCCGCGATGAGGCTCAACACGGCCGGTTGCCACGGGTCGGTCAGTCCGGCGAGATCGGCCGACATCCGGTCGGCCGCCATCGTGTACTGGGTCAGATCGTTGGTGCCGATGGATACGAAGTCCACCTCGGCGAGGACGGCTTCGGCCAGGATCGCCGCCGCGGGCACCTCGATCATCACCCCGGCGACCAGACCACGGCCGCGGACCTCGGCGGCGAAGGTGCGCGCCTCCGCCGGCGAGGCGATCATCGGCGCCATGACCCACGGCGCGACGGCCGACCCCGACGCGGCCTGCGCGATCGCGTCGAGCTGATGCGCGCGGATCTCGGGGTGCGCCAGCGCGATCCGATCGCCCCGCACGCCGAGCGCTGGGTTCGATTCGTCGGGATGGGTCACGAACCGGAGCGGTTTGTCGGACCCGGCGTCGAGGGTGCGGATGACCACCTTCTGCCCGTCGAACGCATCGAGCACCTCCCGGTAGATCGCGGCCTGCTCGTCCACCGACGGTTCGTCGGCACGCTCGAGGAACGCGAGTTCGGTGCGGAAGAGCCCGACGCCCTCGACGGGGTACCCGGCCGCGGCGCGTGCCGACGATCCGTCGGCGACGTTGGCGAGCACCGCCACGGCCACCCCGTCGGCGGTCTGCCCCGGACCGGTCCAGCCGGCGACGAGTGCGGCATGCCGCCGATCCTCGTCGACGCGAGCCCGGGCCGCCTCCGCATCGGGCTCCACCTCGATTCGCCCGGTGCTGCCGTCGACGAGAATGGTTGTGCCGGGCTCGATCTCGTCCAGGTCGGCCACCGCCACCACGCACGGGATCCCCAGCTGGCGCGCGATGATCGCGGTGTGGCTGGTCGGTCCGCCGAGGCGGGTGACGAGGGCGATGGTGCTCGTGGGGTCGAGGCCCGCGGTGTCGGCGGGCGCGAGGTCGTCGGCGAGCAGGACCGACGGCACCTCCGGAGTGGGCACACCAGGTTCGGGTAGGCCGAGCAGTTCGGCGAGGACCCGGTCGCGCACGTCGTTGAGATCGGTGACCCGCTCGGCCATCAGTCCGCCGAGCTTGGTGAACACCGCCGCGAACTGTTCGGTGGCCGCGACGGCAGCGGCCTCGGCGGGGGCGCCCTTGCCGATGAGCGCGGTCGCGGCACCGATCCAGCCGCGGTCCTCGGCCAGGCCCGCCGTCGCGGCGAGCACCTCGGCCGTCACCCCGGTGTTCTGCGACGCGCGCGTGCGCAGCCGCGCGGCGACGGCGCCGGCCGCGGTGGCGAAGCGCGTGACCTCGTCGGCGCGCCGTTCCTCGGCGATCTCCACACCGACGCCGAGCTTCTCCGGCGAGTGATCGGGTCGCTCGCCCGGCCACAGCGCGGGACCGTGGGCCAACCCGCCGACCACCGGGGTTCCCGTCAGGATCTGCGCCATCGTCTTGCCTCTCATTCGACTACCGATGTGACCACCGTTACAAAAAGTGCTTGACTTGTCAACACAAACAGGCGTAAACACAGTAACTACAACATCCAATCCCACACGCCTCAACAAGCGGGGTGGTCGAAACCGGAGATCGGAGCCGTGTGTACGCCGAGGAGAGACAACAGGCGATCGTCGACGAGGTGCGCCTCGCGGGGCGGGCATCCGTGGCCGCGCTCGCCGAGAAATTCGACGTCACCAGCGAGACCGTCCGACGCGATCTCGCGGTACTGGAACGCGCCGGACATCTCCAGCGGGTCCACGGCGGCGCCGTACGCGCCGAGATCATGCGCACCCTCGGCGAGCTCGGGATCGACGAACGAGAGTCGAGCCAGATCGAGCAGAAGACCGCGATCGGCCGCGCGGCCATCCGGTTCCTGCCGCCCGACGGCGGTTCGGTGCTCTTCGACGCCGGCACCACCACGTACCGCGCGGCCAAGGCGACCGCACCCGATCGGAGGCTCACCCTGTTCACCAACAGCCTGCCCATCGCCGGCCTGCTCGCGGGCACCCATCCCGACGGTCTCCATGCCCTCGGCGGTCGCGTACGCGGTCTCACCCAGGCGACCGTGGGCGTCGAGACCGTGGACGCGCTTCGCCGACTGCGCGTGACCACCGCTTTCATCGGGACGAACGGGCTGAGCGAGGCCCACGGGTTGTCGACACCCGACCCCGACGAGGCCGCGGTCAAGGCGGCGATGGTCGCGGCCGCACAACGCGTCGTGGTCCTCGCCGACAGCTCGAAGATGGACCGGGAGGACCTCACCTCCTTCGCCGGACTCGACGACGTCGACGTCCTCATCACCGACTCCGGGATCGACCCGGCCTATTCGGCGGCCCTGTCCGCGCGTGGCGTCGAGGTCGTGATCGCATGATCGTCACCGTCACCGCCAACCCGAGCCTCGACCGCACCCTCGAACTCGGCGCACCGCTCGCCCGCGGCGAGGTGCAGCGCGCCGGCGTGGTCCGCACCGAGCCGGGCGGCAAGGGCGTCAACGTGGCCCGGGTCGTCGCGGCCGCCGGCCTGGCCACCCGCGCACTGCTCCCGGCGCGGCCGGGCGACCCGCTGCGGGCCGCACTCGACGACCTCGCACTCCCCTACGACGCCGTGCCGGTCGACGGCGAGGTCCGGTCCAACATCACCATCGCCGAATCCGACGGGACGACCACCAAGATCAACGCACCGGGCGTCACCTTGACGGGCCCGGACCGCGAGGCGCTCGTCGGGCTGATCCGTGAGCACGCCGGCTCCGCGCAGTGGGTCACCCTCTGCGGGTCGCTGCCTCCCGGCGTCCCCGACGACTGGTACCGCTCGATCGCCGACGACCTCGTCCTCGCCGGCTGCCGGGTCGCGGTGGACACCTCGGGCGCTCCCCTCCGTGCCAGCGTCACCGGTCGCGTCGACCTGATCAAGCCCAACGAGGACGAGCTCGCCGAACTGGCCGGCGCCGACCCCGGACAGCTCCGAGAAGCACTCGCGCGCAACGATCTCGGACCGGTCATCGACGCCGCTGCGACCATCGCCGAACAGATCGGGGGCAACGTCCTCGCCACCCTCGGCGCCGTCGGGGCCGTGTTGGTCACCGCATCCGGCGTGTGGTCGGCGACCCCGCCGCCGATCGTCCCGCGCAGCACCGTCGGCGCCGGCGACTCGTCACTGGCCGGCTACCTCATCGCGCAGAGCACCGGGGCCGCGCCCGCCGACTGCCTCCGGTCGGCCGTGGCGTACGGCGCGGCGGCCGCATCGCTCGCCGGCACCCAGGCCCCCACGCCCGACCACCTCGACCTCCCCGGCGTGCGGGTGACCGAACTGTCGGGAGCCGCGCGCATGACCTGACGGCACCGTCCCGGCGAGTCCCCACATCCATCCAACACCGCACCCATCCAGCACCGACTCCATCCACCATCGACCCACCCAGCACCGACCCCACCCTTTCCACCGAAGGACATCCCATGACCGAGCAGATCATCACCGCGCAGACGGTGAGTCTCGACGTCGACGCCGGCGGCGATCCCGCCGCCGTCATCACCACGCTCGCCGACGCCCTCGCCGCGGCCGGCCGGACCACCGATCCCGCCGACCTCGCGCGGGCCGCACTGGACCGAGAAGCCAAGTCCACCACCGGACTTCCCGGCGGCATCGCCATCCCGCACGCCCGTACCGCGTCGGTGACCGCGGCCAGTCTCGCCATGGCGCGGCTGTCCCGCACGGTCGACTTCGGCGCACCGGACGGGCCGGCCGACCTGGTCTTCCTCATCGCCGCGCCCGAGGGGGGTGCCAGTGCGCACATGAAGCTCCTCAGCTCGCTGGCCCGCTCACTCGTCCGGCCCGACTTCGTGGCCTCGCTCCGCGCGGCCGAGAACGAGGAGCGGGTCATCGAATTGGTCAACGAGGCCATCGACCCCGCACCCCCGGCCCCCGCCACCGCGCCGACCGCCACCCCGTCGACCCCTGCCCCGTCGACCACTGCCCCGGCCGCCGCGGCAGCACCAGCGACGTCGACCACGGAACCCGAAGGTGCGCCGGCCCACCCGGACTCGGACCGGACCCCGGACCCGGGACCGGCCACGCCGCGCATCGTCGCGATCACCGCATGCCCGACCGGCATTGCCCACACCTACATGGCGGCCGACGCCCTGAAGTACGCCGCCGAGCGGGCCGGCGTCGAGTTCGCGGTGGAGACCCAGGGGTCCTCGGCGACCACGGCCTTCGATCCGGATGTGATCGCGTCGGCCGACGCCGTCATCTTCGCCACCGACGTCGGGGTCAAGGACCGCAACCGGTTCCGCGGCAAACCCGTCATCGCATCCGGGGTGAAGCGCGCCATCAACGAGCCCGACGCCATGATCGCCGAGGCGGTCGCGGCGGGGCGCGACCCGAACGCGGCGCGCGTCACCGGCGACGGCGCGGACGCGGACGCGGCCGACTCGTCGAAGTCGGGCATCGGTCTCGCCGGCCGTACACGCCAGGCACTCATGACCGGTGTGAGCTACATGATCCCGTTCGTCGCGGCGGGCGGACTGCTCATCGCGCTCGGCTTCCTGCTCGCCGGCTACGAGGTCGCCAACACGAACCTCGACGACGGCGGCACCCTCAGCGACGGCGCGTTCATCGCCCTGAACAACAGCCTCTGGGATCTGCCGGCGGGCGGGTTGTTGCAGTACCTGGGCGCGGTGAGCTTCGCGATCGGCTCGGGCGTGATGGGCCTGGCCGTACCGGTCCTCGCGGGCTACATCTCCTTCGCGATCGCCGACCGCCCCGGTATCGCACCCGGTTTCGTGGCCGGCATCGTCTCGCTCGCCGTGGGCGCCAGCTTCATCGGCGCACTGATCGGCGGTCTCATCGCCGGCGTGGTGTGCCTGTGGATCGCGCGGACCCCGGTGCCCCAGTGGGCTCGTGGTCTCATGCCGGTCGTGGTCATCCCGCTGTTCGGCAGCATGATCGTCGGCGGACTGCTCTACATGGTCCTCGGCAAACCGCTCGCCTGGCTGACCGAGCAGATGAACAGCGGCCTCGAGAGCATGTCCGGCGGATCGGCCATCGCCCTCGGCATCGTGCTCGGCCTGATGATGTGCTTCGACCTCGGCGGACCGGTCAACAAGAGCGCGTACCTGTTCGCCACCGCCGGGATCGCCGACGCGGCGACTGCCGGACCCGCGCAGTTCCAGATCATGGCGGCGGTCATGTGTGCCGGCATGGTGCCCCCGCTCGCCCTGGCTCTCGCCACCGTCGTCCGACCGGGCCTGTTCACCGAACCGGAGCGCGAGAACGGCAAGGCCGCATGGCTCCTCGGCGCGTCGTTCATCTCCGAAGGTGCCATCCCGTTCGCCGCGGTCGACCCCTTCCGGGTCATCCCGTCGATGATGGCCGGTGGTGCCCTCAGCGGTGCGCTGATCATGGCCTTCGGCGTCGAACTGCGCGCCCCGCACGGCGGCATCTTCGTCTTCTTCGCCATGAACAACTGGGTCCTGTTCCTCGTCGCGCTGGTCGCCGGTACGGTGCTGTCCGCTGTCCTGGTGGTCGCGGCCAAGCAGGTGCACCGCAGTCGCGACGCCGTCGCCTTCGACGAACTCGAGGCGGTCGCCGTCTGACACCCGATCACACGACCACCTGACATCCGGGGCGCTCCCCGGCACCGAATTGCCCGACAACCACCACAGAACACACGACAACACTCGAAGGAGTTCCCATGCCCAGCACCACCGCCACCGTCGGCTCCGCAGTCGGACTGCACGCCCGCCCCGCCACGATCATCGCCGAGGCGGTCGCCGAGACCGGCAGCCCGGTGACGCTGGGCCTCGAGGGCGGTGACCCGGTGGACGCGGGGTCGGCGCTGATGATCATGACGCTCGGGGCCGAGAAGGGCACCCGCGTGGTCGTGACGGCCGACGACCAGGCCGCGCTCGACACCATCGTCGGTCTCGTCGAGAAGGATCTCGACGCCGACTAGGTCCGTACAGCCGACTAGGTCCGTACAGCCGACTGGGTCCGTACAGCCGACTAGGTCCGTACAGCCGACTGGGTCCGTACAGCCGACTGGGTCCGTACAACCGGCGAAGCGCTCAGATCCGGAGGTCCGCGATCTCGCCCGCGAAAGCGGCCGGGACGCGGACCTTCATCGTGGTGCCGGTCTCGGTGTGCTCCGACGAGATGACCTCGCCCTCGCTGTGGACGCGAGACACGACATCACCCCGGTCGAACGGCACCTCGATGGTCATCTCGACGTCCTCGCGACCGACGAACTCGCGCACCCGCCCGAAGAGTTCGGGCAGTCCCTCACCGGTTCGGGCGGAGATGAACACCGCATCCGGACCGAGCGCGCCACGCAACTCGGTGAGGCGGTTGCCGTCGATGGCGTCGATCTTGTTGATGACCAACAACTCCGGCGGCGCGGTGACGCCCTCTTCGGCGACGATCTCGTTGATGACCTGACGGACGGCCGAGATCTGCTCCATCGGGAAGGCGTCCGCACCGTCCACGACGTGCAGAAGCAGATCGGCGTCGACGACCTCCTCGAGCGTCGACCGGAACGCCTCGACGAGCTGGGTCGGCAGATGCCGGACGAACCCGACCGTATCGGTGAAGACGACCGCGCGGCCGTCGTCGAGCGTCGCCCGCCTGGTGGTGGGATCCAGGGTCGCGAACAACGCGTCCTGCACGAGGACACCAGCGCCGGTCATCGCGTTGACCAGGCTGGACTTGCCCGCGTTGGTGTAGCCGGCGACGGTGATCGTCGGGATCGAACCGCTCTTGCGCGCAGCACGTTTGGTGTTCCGCGCCTTCTTCATGCCACGGATCTCGCGCCGCAGCTTGGCCATCCGCTCCCGAATGCGGCGACGGTCGGTCTCGATCTTGGTCTCACCGGGACCGCGCAGGCCCACACCGCCGTTGCTGCCCGCCCGGCCACCGGCCTGCCGGGACATCGATTCACCCCAGCCGCGCAGACGCGGGAGCATGTACTCCATCTGCGCGAGGGAGACCTGCGCCTTGCCCTCGCGAGAGGTCGCGTGCTGGGCGAAGATGTCGAGGATCAGCGCGGTGCGGTCGATGACCTTCACCTTCACCACCTTCTCCAGCGCATTGAGCTGGGCGGGCGTGAGCTCACCGTCGCAGACGACGGTGTCGGCGCCGGTCGCGAGGACGATCTCGCGTAATTCCTCGGCCTTGCCACTGCCGATGTAGGTGGCGGGATCGGGTTTGGAGCGACGCTGGATCACCGCGTCCAGGATCTGGGAACCGGCTGTCTCGGCGAGGGCGGCCAGCTCGGTCATGTTGGCCTTCGCGGCAGCCGCGCTGCCCTCGGTCCACACGCCGACCAGGACCACGCGTTCGAGTCGTAGCTGCCGGTACTCGACCTCGGTGACGTCGGTGAGTTCGGTGGAGAGTCCCGCGATGCGCTGCAGTGAGGCGCGCTCGGACAGTTGGAGTTCGCCGGTGGTGGGATCCGCGGTGTCGCGGATCCCGAGATCGGCCGCGGACATGATCTGTGCTTCTGATTCGGTCATACGGGAACCATGGTCTCACGACCGTCCAGGACCGAGCACGCGAATATCGAGCTCAGCGCTCCCAGCCGGGCCGCAGCACCCCGTCGGCGACCAGCATCGACGGCCCGCGCAGGGTCGAGCCATCGGGACGGATCGTCACGGTGACCTCACCGCCGGGGATGCCGATGCGCAGCTCGCCGGTGTCCGCGCCGCGGGCGTCGAGAGCGGCGCGCGTCGCCGCGACCAGGCCGGTTCCGCAGCTGCGCGTCTCCCCGACGCCCCGCTCGAACACCCTCATCCGCGCGGTCAGGCCGCCGTCGGGGCCTTCCACGGGTGGGGTCAGCAGCTCGACGTTCGCGCCGTGCGGGAAGTCGGCGGCCTCGATGATCACGCCGGCGGAGAAGTCGACCGCGTCGAGGTCGGCCGCGGTCATGTCCGCGACGACGCACGCCAGGTGGGGGTTGCCCACGTCGACCATCGCACCGGGGTAGATGTCGTCACCGATGCGGACCACCGACGACCCGTCGATCCGCGCCGGACCCATCTCCACCGTGACCTCGGCGTGCACGGCGTCGAAGGAGTGGATGGTGACGCCGCGGGCACCCGCACGGGAACCGACGGAGAACGTGTCGGTGTCGACGAGTCCCGACGCCCGGACGTAGTGGGCGAAGACGCGTACCCCGTTGCCGCACATCTCCGCGATCGAACCGTCGCCGTTGCGGTAATCCATGAACCAGTCGTCGGCCGACACGTCGTTGGGCAGGGCGTCGAGGACACCGGCCGCGACGAGGGCGCCCGAGCGGGCGACGCGCAGCAATCCGTCGGCGCCGATCCCCCGTTGCCGGTCGCACAGCGCCGCGACCGTAGCGGCGTCGAGCGCGATCTCGGCGTCGGGGTCGGCGAGGACCACGAAGTCGTTCTGGGTGCCATGACCCTTGACGAAGTGCAGGCCGTCGCTCGCACTGCTCTGCGGGGCGGAAGTCACGGATCACAGCCTACGGGGAAGGCGCGTCGACGATGCGCAGCGCTCGGTCGAGCAGATCGGGTGCGGCGGCGTCGAGCCACTGCGCCCGGTGATCGCGGCGGAACCACGAGCGCTGCCGACGCACATAACGCCGGGTGCCGATGAAGGTCAGCTCCTCGGCCTGCGCGAGGTCGTACTCGCCGTCGAGCGCCGCGAGGACCTGTTTGTAACCGATCGCCTGCGACGCGGTGCGTCCCTCTCGCAGTCCGCGGGAACAGAGGTCCTCCACCTCGTCGACGAGGCCCTGCTCGAACATCGCTCTCGTCCGACGGCGGATCCGGTCGTCGAGTTCCTCGGTGTCCCGGTCGAGGGCGAGGATGAGCGTGCCCCAGCGCGGTTCGCCGATGGTGGGCTGCGACGCGGCGAAGGGCGCACCGGTCAGCTCGACCACCTCCAGCGCCCGCACGATGCGGCGACCGTCGGTGGCCAGGATGGTCGACGCCGCGGCCGGGTCGACCTCCGCGAGCAACCGGTGCATCTCGCCCACTCCGCGCTCGTCGAGCAGGTCCTCGTAACGCCGGCGGACCTGCGGGTCGGTGGGCGGGAACTGCCAGTCGTCGAGGAGTCCCTGGACGTACATCATCGATCCCCCGACGATCACCGGGACCCGACCCGCGGCGCGCAACCGGTCGACGTCGGCCCGCGCGGCCTGCTGATAGCGCGCGACGGTCGCCACCTCGGTCACGTCGAGCACGTCGAGTTGGTGATGCGGGATGCCGCGGCGTTCGTCGGGCGAGAGCTTGGCCGTCCCGACGTCCATGCCGCGGTACTGCTGCATGGCGTCGATGTTGACGATCTCGCCGCCGAGCCGTTCGGCGAGGTCGAGGGCCAGATCGGACTTGCCGCCGGCAGTGGGTCCGACAACAGCGATCGGGGTGGGCGGCGCGGTCATCGGGCGTGCTCGCCGTCGTCGACGGTCCAGGTCGCGACCACGTAACCCACGCCGAAGGGCGCGTCGGCGAAGTCGGGCACCGCCCGGACCGACCGGTCGCCGACGAGACCGGCCGCCACCTGCCACGCGACCCGGCCGCCGACGCCCTCGGCATCGCACTTCGCAGGGTCGAGTGCCATCAGCGTGTCCGTGTCCGCCGATCCGAGCGCAGCCACGATCGCGTCGTTCAGCGCCACCGCCGATTCCCGACGCCCCCCGCCGGGGGCCTTGTCGGTCAGCGCCGTCGACCCGTCGCCCACCACCAGGACCCCGACGGCGTCCGAGCCCTCGTCGAGACGGGCGGCCAGCCGGGTACCCACCGCGACGCACTCCGCGGGCGGCGTGGCGGAACCGACGCTGCACACGCTCAGCGGACCCAGCGACATCCGCTCGGCGATCCACCCGGCGATCAGCGCCGACAGACTCATCCGCGGCAGCGGGTCGGTGACCGCGACATCGGCGATAGCAACATCGGTGATCGCGGAGTCGATCGTGACCGGGACGTCCACGCCGAACCGCGCGAAGGTGCCGCGCAAGGGCTCGCCCACGAGGCCAGCGGTCGACCCGTCGGCGGTTCCGACCGCCACCCAGCGGTCGACGCCGAGCGCGCCCGCGACCGCGTCGAGAGCTGCGCGCCGCACCGGCTCGGTGTCGAAGGCGGCCGGTCCGGCCAACTCAGGGACGAGCAGCGGGGCACTCGGAACGAAGACGACGGCCGCAAGCACACCACGACGCTAGTCGACAGGATCCGTCCCGCTCGCTCCGCTCCCGGCGCCGGTTACCCCGCGCCGCGACCCACCAACTCGGCACGGACGCCACATCGACGGGCCTGAACTGCTTGAATGGAACGGTACTTGTCGGCGATCGCGGGCGTAGGATGCCCGGCGAGAACCGACTCCAGCGACCGGCAGCCGTGACGCGCGGCACCACTGAGCGGCAGGACACGTGCACATGAGCAACCCGACCGAATCGGCTTCCGAACCCCAGCAGGCACCCGCCGGGCAGGACACACCGAAGCCGGGACCCAAGCCGGGACCCCGGCCCAAGCCCGGACCCCGCCCAGGCATCGCGTCCGAACCGGTCGTCACGCATCTCGTCACCGGCGATCCGCACCGCTTCGGTCGTATCGACGAGTCGGGTGTCGTGTGGCTCAAGACCGACAAGGGCGAACGCGAGATCGGTTCGTGGCAGGCCGGCACGGTCGAGGAGGGGCTTGCGCACTTCGGACGCCGGTTCGACGACCTCGCCACCGAGGTCGAGATCCTCGAGGAACGGCTCACCGCCCGCTCGGGAGACCCGCGTAAGGCCCAGCAAGCCGCCAAGCACCTGCTCGACGAGTTGCCCAACGCGCATGTGATCGGTGACGTCGCCGCGCTGCAGCGCCGCCTCGAGGCCATCGTCGGCAGCGCCGACGAGGTCGCCGAGACCATCCGCGCCGAGCGCGAGAAGACCCGGTCGGAGGCCATCGCGCGCAAGGAGGTCCTCGCCGCCGAGGCCGAGCAGATCGGCGCCGACGCGACCAACTGGAAGAGCGCGGGCGACCGGCTGCGCGAGATCCTGGACGAGTGGAAGTCCATCAAGGGCGTCGACCGCAAGACCGACGACGCGCTGTGGAAGCGGTACGCCAAAGCGCGCGACGCCTTCAATCGCCGGCGAGGTGCGCACTTCGCCGAACTCGACCGCGAGCGCGCCGGTGCGAAGGAACGCAAGGAAGCACTCATCGCCCGCGCCGAGGAGCTGTCCGGCTCCACCGACTGGGGTCCGACGTCGGCCAAGTTCCGGGAACTGCTCGGTGAGTGGAAGGCGGCCGGCCGCGCCCCGCGGGACACCGACGAGGCCCTCTGGCAGCGGTTCAAGGCCGCACAGGACGTCTTCTTCGGCGCCCGCAACGCGGCGTCGTCGGAACGCGACGCGGAATTCTCCGCGAACGCGACCGCCAAGGTCGCCCTGCTCGATGCCGCCGAGAAGGCCATCGACCCGGCCGCCGATCTCGACGCGGCCCGCCGCGAGTTCCGGTCGTTCCGCGATCAGTGGGACGAACTGGGCAAGGTCCCGCGCGATCAGATGCACAGCCTGGAGGCCCGCGCGCGGGCCCTGGAGAAGCGCATCCGCGACGCCGAGGACGCTCAGTGGCAACGGACCGATCCCGAGGCACTGGCGCGGGCGGCGCAATTCGCCGATCGCGCAGCGCAACTCGAGGACCAGGCACGCAAGGCGGCCGAACGCGGAAAGGACCGCGACGCCGCGAAGTTGCGCGATCAGGCTGCGCAGTGGCGCGAGTGGGCCGCCGCCGCGGAGAGTGCCGTCACCGACCGCTGAGTCCGGTCGGGCCGGCCGGATCAGTCCTCGTTCGGGTTCTTGCGGTACAGCGCTGCGGCGTAGGCCTCCTGCTCGGCGGCCTGCCGGCGCCGCTCGTCCTCGAGCGCGAGCTGATAGGAGCTCCGCGCCCACACGACGCGGGACCAGTGGAACGTGAGCACGAAGACCGCGATCCAGCCCAGCACGAGGCCGATGCCGACGCCCGACGGCGGCTCGACGCCACCGACGCCCGGCGTGTTCCGCGACCACCACGCCAGCATCCCGGCGACGCACGCGATGGCGCACCCGCACAGCGCGATCCACGCCAGGAACCACCGGCGGGTGAGCAGCGCGAGCATGGAGACGACGATGCCGAAGATCGTCACCAGGTAGACGAAGATCCTCGACACGATCGTGACGCGCTCGGCGGCCGCCTCGGGCGTGAAGGTGAGGACCTCGAGCCCGGTGACGGATCCCGTGTGCGGCAACACCATCGACACCATGGCGAGGACGACGGCCACGGCGACGACGACCGCGCGCGCACCCGGGTCGATCTCGCCGGCCACCCGCCGTTCCGCCTTGCGCAGGTCGTTCTCGTACTGCTCGAACGCGGCCTTCTCGGACGCAGAGCTGCCGGACGCCTCGTTGTCGGACGCCGAATTCTCGGACATGGTCATCGCCTCACTTCGTGATGGTGGTCAGCTGCCGCAGCCACTGCCGCAGCCGGCGTCGGCCGGGACGGCGGCGGGGGCACCGAACCCCGGCAGCCCGAGCCCGACGCCGACGGGCGCGGTGGTGGGGGTACGGCTCTGTTCGTGTGCGTCGCCGGCGCGGGTGCGGCGGTGCGCGAGAACGCCGGAATCGGCGATCAGATGGTGTGGTGCCGCTGCGGTGAGCTGCGTGTGCACGACGTCACCCGGGCGGATCCCCGACGCCGTTCCGGGCGCGAAGTGCACCAGGCGGCCGTCCCGGGCGCGGCCGGTCATGCGCTGGGTCTTCGCCGACTTGCGCCCCTCGTCGGCGACCACGAGCAACTCCACCTCGGTCCCGACCAGCGCCTCGTTCTCGGCCAGGCAGATCCGCTCCTGCAGCGCGATGAGACGCCGGTAGCGATCGGCCACGACCTCGGGCGGCACCTGATCGGCCATCGTCGCGGCGGGCGTGCCGGGGCGGGGCGAGTACTGGAAGGTGAACGCGCTCGAGAAGCGGGCGCGCTCGACGACGTCCAGGGTGGCCTGGAAGTCCTCCTCGGTCTCGCCGGGGAAGCCGACGATGATGTCGGTGGTGATCGCCGCATGCGGCATGGCCTCGCGGACCTTGTCGAGGATGCCCAGGAACTTGGTCTGCCGGTAGCTGCGGCGCATCGCGCGCAGGATGCGATCGGACCCCGACTGCAGCGGCATGTGCAGTTGCGGACACACATTCGGCGTCTGGGCCATCGCCTCGATCACGTCGTCGGTGAACTCGGCGGGGTGCGGTGAGGTGAATCGGACGCGTTCGAGCCCCTCGATGTCACCGCAGGCGCGCAGCAGTTCGGCGAAGGCGCCCCGGTTGCGGGGCTGATCGGGATCGGCGAAGGACATCCCGTAGGCGTTCACGTTCTGGCCCAGCAGCGTCACCTCGACGACACCCTGGTCGACGAGGGCCTGTACCTCGGCGAGCACCTCGCCCGGCCGGCGGTCGACCTCCTTGCCGCGCAGCGACGGCACGATGCAGAACGTGCAGGTGTTGTTGCACCCCACCGACACCGACACCCAGCCCGAGTAGGCGGAGTCGCGCTTGGCCGGCAGGGTCGACGGGAACCGCTCGAGCGCGTCGAGGATCTCCACCTGGGCGGCGTCGTTGTGGCGGGCACGATCGAGCAACGCGGGCAGCGACCCGATGTTGTGTGTGCCGAAGACGACGTCGACCCACGGGGCCCGGGACAGCACCGTGTCCTTGTCCTTCTGCGCGAGGCAGCCGCCGACGGCGATCTGCATGCCGGGCCGATCGGACTTGACCGGGGCGAGGTGCGACAGGTTGCCGTACAGCTTGTTGTCGGCGTTCTCCCGGATCGCGCAGGTGTTGAAGACGACGAGATCGGCGGGGTCGTCCTCACCCGCGCGCACGTACCCGGCGTCCTCGAGCAGACCGGCGATGCGCTCGGAATCGTGGACGTTCATCTGGCAGCCGTAGGTACGGACCTGATAACTGCGCGCGGCGGATGCTGCCTGCTCAGGCCGATCCGACAACTCGATACTCACCCCTACGAGGGTACGGGGCGCACGCAAATCGACTCCCACAGGACACCGTGTTCCACGTCGGCCGATAGGGTGCCCCAATGACCGTTTCGCCGAGTAAGTCCGCGGACCCAGGGTCCCAGCCGATGATCGCGATGCGCGGGGTGCAGAAACACTTCGGGTCGTTGCACGTCCTCAAGGACATCGATCTCGAGGTCCCCGCCGGTCAGGTCGTGGTGGTCCTCGGACCGTCGGGCTCGGGCAAGTCCACCCTCTGCCGCACGATCAATCGCCTCGAGCCGATCGACGGCGGCGAGATCCTGGTCGAGGGGCAGGTGCTGCCCGCCGAGGGCAAGGACCTCGCCCGGCTCCGCGCCGACGTCGGAATGGTCTTCCAGTCCTTCAACCTGTTCTCGCACAAGACGATCCTCGAGAATGTCACGCTCGCGCCGATCAAGGTGCGCAAGAAGAGCAAGGACGAGGCCGGCAAGCGCGCCCTCGAACTGCTCGAGCGCGTCGGCATCGCCAGCCAGAAGGACAAGTACCCCGCCCAGCTCTCCGGCGGCCAGCAGCAGCGCGTGGCCATCGCCCGGTCGCTGGCGATGAACCCGAAGATCATGTTGTTCGACGAACCGACCTCGGCCCTCGACCCGGAGATGGTCAACGAGGTGCTCGACGTGATGGTGTCCCTCGCGAAAGAGGGCATGACGATGGTGGTCGTCACCCACGAGATGGGCTTCGCGCGCAAGGCCGCCGACCGCATCATCTTCATGGCCGACGGGGCGATCATCGAGGACTCCGATCCGGAGACGTTCTTCAGCAACCCGTCGACCGATCGCGCCCGGGACTTCCTCGGCAAGATCCTGGGGCACTGACATGACACAGCGAACCACCCGCCCGATGCGGACCGCGGGCCTGGTCCTCGCGGTCGGCGCCCTGCTCGCCACCGTGTTGTCCGCCTGCGGCAGCACCGAACCGCGCAATCTGCTCGACTCCATCCGCGAGGGATCGGTCGTGCTGGGCGTCAAGTTCGACCAGCCGGGTCTCGGTCTGTACGAACCCGACGGCAATGTCGAGGGTTTCGACGCCTCGGTGTCGCGCTATGTCGTCAACCACATCGCCGACGACCTCGGTGTCCCCCATCCCGAGGTCACCTGGCGCGAGACCCCCTCGGCGCGCCGCGAGGCGATGATCGACAACGGTGAGGTCGACCTGATCGCGGCCACGTACTCGATCAACGCGGCGCGCTCGAAGAAGGTGTCCTTCGGCGGTCCCTATCTCGTCACGTACCAGGGTCTGATGGTGCGTGCCGACGACAACACGATCGACGAACTCGCCGACCTCGACAAGGGCAAGAAGCTCTGCTCGGTGACCGGCTCGACACCGGCGCAGAACGTCAAGGCACAGCTGCCCGCGGTCCAGTTGCAGGAGTACGACTCCTACTCGGCCTGCGTCGAGGCGCTGCGTCGCGACAAGGTCGACGCGGTGACCACCGACGAGGCGATCCTCGCCGGCTACTCCAACTTCTGGGAGGGCGAGTTCAAGCTCGTCGAGATGACCTACCTCAAGGACGCCTGCGTGAAGGATGCCCTGAAGACCGCGGGCAGTCCGTTCTCCACCGAGCGCTACGGCGTGGGGCTGGCTCTGGACGACACGGCGTCGCAGAACGCCGTCAACACGGCACTCGACGCGATGCTCGCGCCTTCCGTCGACGGCGAGTCGGCCTGGAACGCCGCGCTGCGCGAGGCGCTCGGCAATCCCTACGTGGACGAGATCATCGCCCGCGCCGACCGTCCGGACTCGAAGTTCCCCTACCTGCCCGATCCCGGCGACCTCGACTTCCTCGACTCGCCCTCCACACCGTGCCCGCCCGGGCTGCAGTGAGCGACGGAGCTACCGATGAATGACGTCTCTCTGTGGGAGAGCATGGGTCCAGAGCTGTGGCCCGCCTTCTGGGTGACCATCCAGCTGACCTTCTACTCGGCGATCGGCTCGCTGGTGTGGGGCACGATCCTCGCGGCCATGCGGGTCTCCCCGGTGCCGGTGATGCGCGGCTTCGCCGAGGTCTACGTGAACATCGTCCGCAACACGCCGCTGACACTCGTGGTGCTGTTCTGTGCGATCGGCCTGTACCAGAACCTGGGCCTGACCTTCGCGCCGACGATCGAGTCGAACAACTTCTGGCTCGCCGTCCTCGCCTTCGTGCTGTACACCTCGACGTTCGTCTGTGAGACGCTGCGCTCCGGCTTCAACACGGTCCCGCTCGGGCAGGCCGAAGCCGCTCGCTCCCTCGGCCTCTCGTTCACGCAGGTCTTCGGGGTCATCGTGCTGCCGCAGGCGATCCGGTCGGTGATCGGTCCGCTGGGCAGCGTCCTGATCGCGCTCACCAAGAACACGACGGTCGCCTCGGTGATCGGCGTCGCCGAGGCGGCGGCTCTGATGAAGACCGAGATCGAGACCTACTCCGACCAGCTGTTCGTCATCTTCGGCGTCATCGCGGCGGGATTCATGATCATCACACTCAGCGAGGGTGCCGTCTTCGGCTACCTCGCCAAGCGACTGGCGGTGAAACGATGAGCGCTGACTCGACCGTCCTCTACGACGCCCCGGGACCACGCGCCCGCACCCGGAACCGCTTGCTGGCGATCGCGTTCATCGCGGTCCTGGCCGCGATCGCGATCTACGTGATCGCCGTCCTCGCCGCCAACGAACAGTTCACCGCCGAGAAGTGGTCGCCGTTCGTCACGTGGAGCACTTGGACCGGCTACATCCTGCCGGGCCTGTGGCGGACCCTCGCGGCCGCGGCGGTCTCGATCGTGCTGTCGTTGTTGCTCGGTGCGGTCCTCGGTATCGGCCGACTCTCCGATCACCTGTGGGTACGCACCATCGCGGGCCTGTTCGTCGAGGTGTTCCGCGCCATCCCGGTGCTGATCCTGATGGTGTTCACCTGGTTCCTGTTCGCGATCTACGGGATCTTCCCGTCGTCCTTCCTGGCATTCGCGGCGGTGGTCACCGGACTCACCCTGTACAACGGGTCGGTCATGGCCGAGATCCTGCGATCCGGTATCAACTCACTGCCCAAGGGACAGACCGAGGCGTCGATGGCACTGGGTCTGCGCAAGAGCCAGATGATGCGCATCATCCTCCTGCCTCAGGCGATCACGGCGATGATGCCCGCACTGATCTCGCAGATGGTCGTGGCGCTGAAGGACAGTGCGCTGGGCTACATCATCGGTTACTCCGAGGTGGTCCGCAGCGGCCTGCTCTCGGCGTCGCGCTACGGCAACTACATCCCGGCACTGATCGTCGTGGCCATCATCATGATCCTGATCAACTTCGGGCTCTCGACCTTCGCCACCAGCCTCGAACGCCGGCTCCGGCAGGGGCGCCGGTCGTCCGCACCGCCCGCGGATCCGGAAGAGACCGAACTCGCTGCGTCGGAGAACCTGCCGACCGGCAGGTGACACCCGCACGATCGTCGTGTGGGGGCGCTCAGCCGCTACGCAGCTCGCTGAGCGCCTCCCCCACGACGTCGAACGCCAGGGACTGGGAATAGCCGCGCCGCACCAGCATTCCGACGAGACGTCGCATCGCCTTGTCGCGTTCGGCGCGATCCTCGGCTATCCGGTCGACGACCGAGGGCGTGAGTTTGCGCACGACCAGACCCGACGCGATCTCACGTTCGTCGTCGGGGTCGATGTCGGCGAGGGCCTCGGCGATGATCGACTCGTCGATCCCCTTGGTGCGGAGCTCGTGTCGTAACGCGACGCGCCCCTTACCGGAGTTGAGGTGGCGGGATCGTACCCACTCGGAGGCGAACTCCTCGTCGTCGAGGAGGTTGTGTTGCTCCAGGCGCGCCATCACGTCGTCGACCGCCTCGGGTTCGAAACCCTTGCGCGTCAATCGCTCTCGCATCTCCTGGCGTGAACGCGCACGGACCCCGAGCAGTCGGAGCGCCGAGTCCCATGCACTGGGTCCCTTACGGTCGGGATCGTTGTCCCGCCGCGTGCGCGTCTGCCCGGGGTCCGTTGCCTCGCTCACGGTCTACCTGAACTCGCCTTCGATGTCAGAATTCGACTGGGGCGGGAGCGATGTCGTCGGCGTCGACGGTGGCGCCGATGCCCAGCTTCTCTTTGATCTTCTTCTCGATCTCGTCGCGGATGTCGACGTTCTCGAGCAGGAACTTGCGCGCGTTCTCCTTGCCCTGGCCGAGTTGATCGCCCTCGTAGGTGAACCACGAACCGGACTTGCGGATGAAGCCCTCCGCGACACCCATGTCGATCAGCGAGCCCTCCTTGCTGATGCCCTGGCCGTAGAGGATGTCGAACTCGGCCTGCTTGAACGGCGGTGCGACCTTGTTCTTGACGACCTTGACGCGTGTGCGGTTACCGACCGCGTCGGTCCCGTCCTTGAGGGTCTCGATCCGGCGAACGTCGAGGCGCACCGACGAGTAGAACTTCAGTGCCTTTCCGCCCGTGGTGGTCTCGGGCGAACCGAACATGACGCCGATCTTCTCGCGCAGCTGGTTGATGAAGATCGCGGTGGTCTTCGACTGGTTCAGCGCGGAGGTCATCTTCCGCAGGGCCTGGCTCATCAGGCGGGCCTGCAGACCGACGTGGCTGTCGCCCATCTCGCCCTCGATCTCGGCCTTGGGGACCAGCGCGGCCACCGAGTCGATGACCAGGATGTCGAGCGCGCCCGATCGGATCAGCATGTCCGCGATCTCGAGCGCCTGCTCACCGGTGTCGGGCTGGGACACCAGCAGCGCGTCGGTGTCGACGCCGAGTTTGGCGGCGTAGTCGGGATCGAGTGCGTGCTCGGCGTCGATGAACGCGGCGATGCCGCCCTGCGCCTGGGCGTTGGCGACGGCGTGCAGGGCGACGGTCGTCTTACCCGAGGACTCCGGACCGTAGATCTCCACGACGCGGCCGCGGGGCAGTCCGCCGATACCGAGGGCGACGTCGAGCGCGATGGACCCGGTGGGGATGATCTCGATCGGCTGACGGGTCTCCTCGCCGAGGCGCATCACCGAACCCTTGCCGAAGTTCTTGTCGATCTGCGCGAGGGCGAGGTCGAGAGCCTTCTCGCGGTCTTGGGGCGCAGGTGCCATGGGAGTTCTCCTCGGTTGTGAGCCGGATTTCCGGCGGGCGGTCTGTGCGGTCCGGGCGTTCATGTGATGAAAGTAGCCGGTGGGTCCGACAACTCTTCAGACGCAGACTCGGCCCGTGTGGTTCCGTCTGATTTCACCTCTGGGCACCAGGATGAACGAACACCTGTTCGATGGCAAGTGTGACACGCGGTGGCGCGTCACCAGCGATGGCGCGGTACGTCGAAGTCGCGACAGATCGCGATCCAGACGTCGCGCGGGTCGACCCCGTCGTCGATCGCCTGGGCACCCGTGCGTCCGCCGACCTCGATCAGGATGTGATCGGACAGGATCGAATCCGCCGACGGCACACCGAATTCGGTGGTCATCAATTCGGTGAACTCGGTCAGACGCACGGGTCCAGCCTAGGTGACGCCGCCAGAACGCGATGCGCGACCGCCACCGGGTCGACGACGTCGGTCACCGACTCCCCGATCGCACCCGCCGCGCGTGCATGTGCCGGATCGTCCAGGACGGCCCGCACGGCGTCGGCAACCGCGTCCGCGGTGACCGGACGCACCGCCTGCCCCGCTCCGGCTCGTCGGATCCGGGCGGCGAGCTCCCACTGGTCACCCCCACCGGGCACCGCGACGACCGGCACCGACGCGAGCATCGCCTTGGCGAGGATCCCGTGCCCGGAGCCACAGATCAGCAGGTCGGCGTGCGCGAGCACCTCGTCCTGCCGGCCCGGCCCCGCCGTGATCAGTTCCCCGCGGAAGCGGGCGAGATCAGCCCCGTCGGGGTCGCGGAGCCCCGAGACCACCACCCGCACGGTCCGGGCCAGTGTGTCGGGCGACAGGGCTTCGAGAGCCTCGCCGAGCATGTCGGCGGCGCCGGTCTGCGCGGTCGACGGGGCGACGACGACGAGAGGGTGATCGCCGGTAGGCACGGTGAAGTGATCGTCGGTGGGCTCCCACACCAGGGGTCCGACGAGATGCGTGTCGGTCGGCCAGTCGGGGCGCGGGACCTCGAGGCCGGGAAGGGTGGCGATGAGTCGCGCCGCCGGTTCCGCGTCGACGTCACCCAGCCCGATCGTCCGCCGGGCAGCGTCCCGCTGCCGCACGCCCTGGCGGATCGACGACGCGGTGGCGGCGCGCATCAGCGTGTCGCGCAGCCGACCCCCGACGCCGCGACCCGGTTCGAGCCCGGACCCGATCGGCGGTAGTCCCCGGGACGGCCGGTACAGCGGATGCGGCGACAGCTCGATCCAGGGCAGTCCACACAGTTGAGCGGCCCAGCCCCCGCCCACGGTGATGACGTCGGAGATGACGAGTTGGGTCCCGGCCGCACGCAGCGGCCCGACGAGCTGCTGGGCCATGCGCGCGGCGCGGGCACTCAGTTTGGCTCCGGCGTCGGAGTCGTCGTCGGAGTCCTCGGCGCGCAGCCCCGGGAGATCAGCGATGTCGATCCCCCGGCGGCGCGCGGCCTCCGACCATGCGAGGGAGGTGAACACGACCGGTGTGTCACCGGCGGAGCGGAACCGCTCGGCCAGCGCGAAAGCCGGGAAGGCATGCCCGGCGTCGGAGCCCGCGACGATCGCGACGCGCACGGGTTCGTCGTGCACGCGGGCGCGATCTGTCAGTTCTGCTGGGGCGGCTCGGTGGTCGGCGGCGCGGACTGGGTCGCCGGCTTCTGCAGACCCGGTGCGGTCGTCCCGGCGGCAGGCAGCGCTTCACCGCACATGCTTGCGCGGATCTGCTCGAGACGGGAATGTCCGGCCATCTGCACGCCGGCCTGCTCGACCTCCTGCATGCGGCCCTGCACGGAGTTCTTGGCCAGCTCCGCCGAACCGAGCGCGTTCGCGTAGCGTCGTTCGATCTTGTCGCGGACCTGGTCGAGGCTCGGCGTGTTACCGGGCACCGACAGCTCGCTCATCTGGTTGAGCGACGCCGAGACCTGCTCCTGCATCTTCGCCTGCTCGAGTTGACTGAGCAGCTTCGAACGCTCGGACAGCTTCTGCTGCAGGATCATCGCGTTGCGCTCGACGGCCTTCTTGGCCTGATCGGCCGCCTGGAGCGACTGGTCGTGCAAGGACTTGAGGTCCTCCACGCTCTGCTCGGCGGTCACCAGCTGGGCCGCGAACGCCTCGGCAGCGTTGGTGTATTCGGTCGCCTTCTGCGTGTCACCGGCCGCGGCGGCCTGATCGGCCAGCGTCAGCGCCTGGCGGGTGTTCGCCTGCAGCCGCTCGACGTCCTCGAGTTGCCGGTTCAGCTTCATCTCGAGCTGCCGCTGGTTGCCGATCACCGAGGCCGCCTGCTGCGAGAGCGCCTGGTGCTGACGCTGGGCGTCCTCGATCGCCTGCTGGATCTGGACCTTCGGGTCAGCGTGCTCGTCGATCTTCGCGTTGCCGAGTGCTGTGAGGTAGCGCCACAACTTCACGAACGGGTTCGCCATGCTCGTCGTACTCCATTCAGGGGTCTGAGAACTCTGGTGACCAATCTAGCGTCTGCGAGTCCGGTGTTGAGTCGGTGTCGTTCAGACGGTGCGGGTCAGGCAGCCGCGAGAGCCGTGGCCTCCCGGCGGCCGGCGGGAGCCGGGATCACGACCTTGGTCGCGGTCAGTCCGGCCTCGGTGGCTTCGACGCCGTCACCCATCGGCTCGGCGCCGACCACGACGGGTTCGGCACCGGCCGGACGCATTGCGCTGCCGACTTCGAGGAGCAGGTCGGCGATCTCGACGTCGAGCGCGTCGCAGATCGCGGCGAGCAGTTCGCTCGACGCCTCCTTCTGACCGCGTTCGACTTCCGAGAGGTAGCCCAGACTCACCCGCGCACCGGTGGACACCTCGCGCAGGGTCCGGCCCTGCTGCGTCCGGACCCGACGCAGGCTGTCGCCGAGCGCCTCGCGTAAGAGCATCGCCATCGAGTCTCCTCCCTACTGAACGTCTCGGCCCAACGGAACTACTCGGCGCCCACCGAACCGGCGGCGCGCCTGCTGCCCTACCCAACGCTTCGCGGTCCCGACGGGTTCCCCGCAGCACCGGCGGCATCGGCACCCACGGTCGGGGCAGCACCGTCTGATCGACGATAGTCGAAGTCAGCGACCGCCGCCGGTTCCTCCCACAGCACGTCCGCGCGGTGCCACCGGCCGGGGTGCGGTCTCATCGCGATCGGACCGGACCTTGACCGCCTGCCAGGTGTAGTCCAGACCCGTGTAGATCGTCACCACCACCGCCAGTCCCATCAGGATGTCGGCGGCGAGCTGCCACGGCCCGCCGAGCGGGAGGAGGTACAGACCGATGGCGAGCGCCTGCAGCAGCGTCTTGAGCTTGCCGCCGCGGCTGGCCGGGATGACCTTGTGCCGCAACACCCAGAAACGCAGCGCCGTCACCCACACCTCGCGGGCGACGATCACCACGGTGACCCACCACGGCAGGATGCCGAGGATCGACAGCCCGACGAGGGCACCGCCGATGAGGGCCTTGTCCGCGATGGGGTCGGCCAGCTTCCCGAAGTCGGTGATCAGGCCGCGCTGCCGGGCGATCATCCCGTCGTACCGGTCGGTCAGCGCCGCGACCCCGAAGACGATCGTGGCGATCGTGCGCCACAGCGTCGACTCGCCCGACTCCATGAACAGCGCGACCAGGAACACCGGCACCAGGACGATCCGGAACACCGTGAGCGCATTGGCGATGTTGACCACCGGCACCGGGTCCACCGGGTCGGTGATGTGGTCGGGCCCGCGGCCCACATTGGCGATGCCGTTCTCTTCGACGGCGCGCCGGATCCGGTCGGTCATGAGCTCGCTCCTGACCGCGGCGTCGTGCCGCAGTTCAGGGCAGTCCTCAAGTACACGCCCATCAGGGTATCGGCAGTCCCGGCGAACGACGTGCACAGGTCGCCCCATCGCAGAGACTAAGCTGAATTCCCATGTCCCCCGCCGATCACGTCGTCATCCGTCGTGCGCGCACCTCCGACGTCCCGCGGATCAAAGAACTGATCGACCAGTACGCCGGGAAAATCCTCCTCGAGAAGAACCTCGTCACGCTCTACGAGTCCGTCCAGGAGTTCTGGGTCGCCGACGTCGACGGCCTGGTCGTCGGTTGTGGTGCGCTGCATGTGCTCTGGGCCGATCTCGGCGAGGTCCGCACGGTCGCCGTCGACAACGCCCACGCCGGGCGCGGCATCGGCCACCTCCTCGTCGACCGGCTCATGGCGGTCGCCCGCGAACTGCAGCTCTCGCGCGTCTTCGTGCTCACGTTCGAGACGGCGTTTTTCGCGCGGCACGGTTTCGCCGAGATCCAGGGCACCCCGGTCACGCGCGAAGTGTTCGAGGAGATGTGCCGGTCCTATGACACCGGCGTCGCAGAGTTTCTCGACCTCAGTTACGTCAAACCCAACACCCTGGGCAACACCCGGATGCTGGCAACCATCGAGCAGGAGTGACCATGCCGTTCTTCGCCGTGCAGTACACCTATCGCCCCGCCAAGGCCGCCCTGCGGGATCAGCACCGGCCTTTGCACCGGGAGTGGCTCGCGGAAGAACACTCGGCGGGCAACGTGCTGATCGCCGGCCCCTATCCCGACGGGTCGGGCGCGCTCATCGTCATCCGCGCAGCCGACCTCGAGGCGGCCGAGGCATTCCTCGCCAACGACCCGTTCCAGGCGCATCAGGCCGTCGACGCCATCCGCATCGACGAGTGGACGCAGGTGTTCGGGCCGTTCCCGGGCTGATGCCACGTCCACCCGTCGGCGACGGGTGGACGTGGACGGGTCAGGAGTCCTTGGACTTCCGTGCCGGGGCGTCGGTCGTGTCGCCGGCGGATTCGACCTCCGGCGACTTCGCCATCCCGCGACTCTTGATCAGGCTGGCCACCGTGGTGATCACCAGGACACCGAGGATCACCGACAGCGACAGCCCGGTCGAGATCTCGGGGACCGCCACGTGCTCGCCACCGTTGATGAACGCCAGGGTGTTCTCGTGCAGGGCGTGGAGGACCAGCTTGACGCCGATGAAGGCCAAGATGATCGACAGGCCGATGGACAGGTACACCAGGCGGTCGAGCAGTCCGCCGATGAGGAAGAACAGCTGACGCAGACCCATCAGGGCGAACGCGTTGGCGGTGAAGACCAGGTAGGGCTCGGACGTGAGGCCGTAGATGGCCGGGATCGAGTCGAGCGCGAACAGTACGTCGGTGAAGCCGATGACGATGAGCACCATCAGCATCGGGGTCGCGAGGCGCTTGCCGTTGACGCGGGTGAACAGCTTGTCGCGGTCGTACGAGTCGTGCGTGCGCAGGTAGCGCTTGACGAAGCGCTCGAGGCGCGTCTCGCGCTCCTCCTCGTGCTCGACCGGGTCGTCACTCTCGCGGAGCAGCTTGACGGCGGTGAAGATCAGGAACGCGCCGAACAGGTAGAAGACCCAGCTGTAGGCGTTGATCGCGGCCGCACCGACAGCGATGAAGATGCCGCGCATGATGAGGGCCATCAGGATGCCGAGCAGCAGGACCTTCTGCTGGTACTCCTTGGGCACCGCGAACTTCGCCATGATGATGACGAAGACGAACAGGTTGTCCACCGACAGCGCCTTCTCGGTGACGTAACCGGCGAAGTACTCACCGCCGAAGGTCGAACCCCAGTTCCACCAGACGAACAGACCGAAGATGACGGCGAATCCGATGTAGATCGCCGACCAGATGCCCGACTCCTTGAGCGACGGCGCGTGGGGCACGCGCACGTGGGTGAAGAAGTCGAACGCGAATAGGGCGAGGATCACCGCACAGGTGATCAGCCATACGGACAGCGAAACATCCACTTGTAACCTCCAGCAGGCAGCATGAGCTGACGAGCCAGAGGTCTCTCCCACCGAACGGGGGCCGACGCTCCGGGTCAGGGCCGCGACGATGATCGGCATCGTTGCGAATCGTGACCGTATTGACGGAGACGCCGCTTTGGGGATACTCCCCTCATGGATCTCCGGCTACCTTATACAAAGCGCAGGAAACCTGCAGAAACCGCAGGTCAGCGACCCGAGTCAGGTGCCGGAACTGTCCGTTTCGTCGCCGCCGCCGGTGATCGAGGCGATCACCCCCGCCAGATCGTCGGGCTTCACGAGCACCTCTCGCGCCTTGGAGCCCTCGCTGGGGCCGACCACTCCGCGCGTCTCCATCAGGTCCATGAGACGGCCGGCCTTGGCGAACCCGACCCGCAGCTTGCGCTGCAGCATCGACGTCGACCCGAACTGGCTCGACACGACCAGTTCGATCGCCTGCAGGAGATCGTCGAGGTCGTTGCCGATGTCGCTGTCGATGTCCTTCTTGTCGCCCGCCTTCGCCGCGGTGACACCCTCGGTGTACTCCGGCTCGGCCTGCTCCTTGGAGAAATCGACGACCGCGGCGATCTCCTCGTCGGTGATGTAGGCACCCTGCATGCGGATCGGCTTGTTGGCGCCCATCGGGAGGAACAGGCCGTCGCCCATGCCGATCAGCTTCTCGGCACCCGGCTGATCCAGGATGACGCGTGAGTCGGTCAGCGACGACGTCGCGAACGCCAGCCGCGACGGCACGTTGGTCTTGATCAGACCGGTGACGACATCGACCGACGGACGCTGCGTCGCGAGCACCAGATGGATGCCGGCGGCGCGCGCCTTCTGGGTGATCCGCACGATCGCGTCCTCGACGTCGCGGGGCGCGGTCATCATCAGGTCGGCGAGCTCGTCGACTATGGCCAAGATGTACGGATACGGCTTGTAGACGCGTTCGCTGCCCAGCGGGGCGGTGATGTCTCCCGACCGGACCTTCGAGTTGAAGTCGTCGATGTGGCGCACCCGCGAGGCCTTCATGTCCTGGTAGCGCTGCTCCATCTCCTCGACGAGCCAGGCGAGTGCGGCAGCGGCCTTCTTCGGTTGCGTGATGATCGGCGTGATGAGGTGCGGGATTCCCTCGTACGGGGTGAGCTCGACCATCTTCGGGTCGATCAGGATCATCCGCACCTGCTCCGGCGTCGCACGGCTGAGCAGCGACACGAGCATCGAATTGACGAAGCTCGACTTGCCCGAGCCGGTCGACCCGGCGACCAGCAGGTGCGGCATCTTCGCCAGGTTGGCGCTGACGAAATCACCCTCGATGTCCTTGCCGAGCCCGATCACCAACGGATGCTTGTCCTTCCGGGTCGACGGCGAATTCAGCACGTCGGCCAGGCGAACCATCTCACGGTCGGAGTTGGGGACCTCGATACCGACCGCGGACTTGCCGGGGATCGGCGCGAGCAGGCGCACGTTGTCCGTTGCCGCGGCGTAGGCGATGTTGCGTTGCAGCGCGGTGATCTTCTCGACCTTCACGCCCGGGCCGAGTTCGATCTCGTATCGCGTGACGGTCGGCCCGCGGGTGTATCCGGTGACCGCGGCGTCGATCTTGAACTGCTCCAGCACGCCGGTCATCCGGTCGATCATGTCGTCGTTGGCGCTGCTGCCCATCTTCGGCGGATCGCCCTCGAGGAGAAGGTCGGCGGGCGGCAGGCGATAGTCCCCGTCCGCGGTGGGATCGGACGGGATGAACGCCTCGTCGTCCGACATCCCCTCGTCCGTCATCTCGTCGTCGAGATCGGGTTCGTGCCGGGGCTCCGGTTCGGGTGCGGGACGCGGCGCGGATCGCGCGGTGGCCCGCCGGGCCGGGGTGGCGCGGGTACGGGGGCTCGGCGCGATCACCTCGGTTACCTGCTGGTCGGCATCCGCGAAGTTCTCGGTGACGGCCTCCTCGAGCGGGGCGACGTCGGCGACGTCGGCGGGCTTGCGCCGCGACGTCCGTCCCGAGGTCCGCGCCGGCGCCGAATCCGGCGGGTAGTTGTCGTACGGGTTCGACGAGTACGGCCGACGCCGGGACCGCGACTCGAGCGCACCGGAGTCCCAGGGATCCGACTCGGCGCTGTCGGTCTCGGTATCGGGTTCGTCGAAATCCGGATCGTCGTAGTTCTCGGCGTCGGCATCCCACTCGTCGTCGTCCCAGGGCGCGTCGTCGCCCCGTCCGACACCCAGCCCGAGGTAACCGGCGGCGGCGTCGACGACCTCGCGGACGGTTCGGCCGCTGAGGATGAGTACGCCGAATGCCATGCACAACAACAGGATCGGCACCGAGACCCACGCGGTGACACCCGCGGTCAACGGTGTGCCCACCGCGAAGCCGACGAACCCGGCCGCGCCGGACCGTCCGGGGAGGTCGACCGGCGCACCGGCGACGAGGTGCATCAGACCGAGCAGCGGAAGGATCACCAGGAACCCACCTGACAGGTAGCGGCCGCGTCGCTCCGGGGCGGCCGGCCGTCGCATCAGGACCACTGCCAGCGCGAGGAGACCGACCGGCACGAGCACGGCCGCCGACCCGATGACCGCGCGGATGAGGGCCTCGATGAAGGCGCCCACCGGACCCGCCGCACCGAACCAGACACTGGCGCCGACGAGCAGACCGAAGGCGAGGAGACCGAGTGCTGTCCCGTCCCGCCGATGGCTGTGACCGCCGGGCCGGGGTCGACCGTTGCCGTCGGACCCGTCGTCGAACTCCTCGAAGTCCGGGTCGGTGTCGTCGATGTCGTCGAACTCTCCGACGACTTCGGTGCGCGGTCCGCGGCCGACGCCCGAGCCCGCCCGGGCGGCGTTGCCGACGCCCCGCGCGAACAACGACCATCCGGCACCGATGCCCTTGCCCACCGCGGACGCCCCGGCCGCGGCGACGGAACGACGATGCAGGTCCACCGACTCCGCTGGTGCAGCGGACCGGGAACTCTTCCGCGATGCCCCGGCCTTCGACCTCGTCGAGGCACCGGCGCCCGTACGACGCGAACCACCGCTCTGCGACCCGCCGCTCTTCGAACCGTCACCCGTCGAGCGGCGAGCGGCGGTCGAACTCCCTCGAGCCGAACTCGCCCGCCCCGAACCACCGCGTGCGGATCCACCGCGCGTGGAACCAGCAGCGCCGCGCGCGGAGGACGCGCGTGTACCCGTGCTTGCCTTCGAAGCCATACCGACAGACTAGTGGGCAGCGGTCACATCAGTCACACGGGCAACACAGACAACGGATGCGTGTCGAAGTTGTGATCGCTCAGAGGCCGCGCGAACTCTCGCGGACGCCCGTGATCGCGGCGGCGTCGCCGGCGAATGTGACGTCGACCGGTGTACGGCCGAACGCGAACAGCACCAGCTCACCGACACGACCGGTCACGATGACGTCGTCACCCGATCCCGCCGTCACCAGATCCTCGCCGTCCGGGGTGCGCAGGGTCACGCGGGCCGGGACCTTCTTGAGCGTCATCCGGCCCATCGACTGGGCCGGCGTTCGCAACTCCGCCTCGAGTTCGGGGGCCAGCGACCGGGGCGTCCACGGCCCGTCGGGGTCGACGCCGCCACGCAGGACGTCTTCGTGGTGGACGAACATCTCGGCGAGGTTGGCGAATCGGTCGATCAGCTTGAACGGCGAGTAGACCGGCGGTCCGGAGGCGAGCAACGCGAGTTGGGCATCCCAGTCCTTCGACGTCGCCTGGGCCCGCACCTTCTCGGTGTGGCCGGCGAAAGCCGGGATGAGAATGCCCGGCCCGGTGTCGGGGCGTCGTTCCCGGACCACGAGATGCGCCAACAGATCGCGAGTGGTCCAGCCCTCACATAAGGTGGGCGCGTCGGGGCCCACCTTTCGAAGGGTCTCGACGAGGGCTGCTCTTTCCTTCTGCGCTCCGGTCACACGACCACGGTAGCGACAAAACCGTGGTCTCGTTCCTCGGCGCCGGTCAGTCCCCGACCGCGATGACCGTCGGCACGATCATCGGACGGCGACGATAGGCGGTCGACACCCAGCGCCCGACCGCACGGCGAATCCCCTGGGCGATCCGGTGTGTGTCGGAGACACCCTCGGCCGCCAGCGAATCCAGCGTCTGGTTGACGATGTTCGCCGCCTCCTTGAGCGCGTCCGGGTCGTCGGAGAAGCCGCGGCCGGAGACCTCGGGTGTGCTCACCGCACGGCCGGTGGTCACGTCCACGGCGACGGTGATGGCGATGAAGCCACCCTCCCCCAGCACGAGCCGTTCGGAGAGCGTCGACTCCCCCACGTCGCCGACCGAGAGGCCGTCGACGTAGACGTGCCCGACCGGAACCCGTCCGACGATGTCGGCGCGACCGTCGACGAGGTCGACCACCACGCCGTCCTCGGCGAGGACGACCCGGTCCTCGGGCACACCGGTCGCGACCGCGAGCGCGGCGTTGGCGCGCAGGTGCCGCCATTCGCCGTGCACGGGCATCGCATTCGAGGGGCGCACCGCGTTGTAGAGGTAGAGCAGCTCACCGGCCGAGGCGTGGCCCGAGACATGGACTTTCGCGCTCTGCTGGGTGATGACGGTCGCGCCGCGCTTGGCCAGCCCGTTGACGACGGCGAACACCGAGTTCTCGTTGCCGGGGATGAGCGAGGACGCCAGCACGACGAGGTCGTCGGCCCGGATGTTGATCTGCCGGTGCTCTCCGCGCGCCATCCGGGAGAGCGCGGACAGCGGCTCGCCCTGCGAGCCGGTGGAGATCAGCACGACGCGGTGGTCGGGCAGGGTTGCCGCGGTGTCGAGATCGACGACGACGCCGTCGGGTACCGAGAGGTAGCCGAGATCCTGCGCGATCTGCATGTTGCGCACCATCGAACGGCCGACGAAGGTGACCCGCCGATTGTGGGTGTGCGCCACGTCGATGATCTGCTGGATGCGATGGACGTGGCTCGCGAACGACGCCACGATGACCCGTTGTGTGGCCTTGCCGATGACCTGGTCGAGCACCCCGCCGATCTGACGTTCCGGGGTCACGAAACCGGGCACCTCGGCGTTGGTCGAGTCCACCAGGAACAGGTCGACGCCCTCATCGCCGAGGCGGCTGAACCCGGCGAGGTCGGTGAGGCGACCGTCGAGGGGCAGCTGGTCGAGCTTGATGTCGCCGGTGTGCAGCACAACGCCGGCGGGGGTCCGGATCGCGACGGCCAGGGCGTCCGGGATCGAGTGGTTGACGGCGAAGTACTCGCACTCGAACGGGCCGTGCGAGGTCTTCTGCCCTTCGACGACCTCGACGAGCTTGGGCCGCAGGCGATGCTCGCGACACTTGGCCTCGACCAGGGCGAGCGTGAACTTCGCGCCGATCACCGGGATGTCGCTGCGTAGCCGGAGCAGGAACGGCAGAGCGCCGATGTGGTCCTCGTGGCCGTGGGTAAGGATCACCGCGTCGACGTCGTCCATGCGGTCTTCGATGTAGCGGAAGTCCGGCAGGATCAGGTCGACGCCCGGTTGGGCGTCCTCGGGGAAGAGCACACCGCAGTCGACGATCAGCAGACGGCCGTTGTACTCGAAGACGGTCATGTTGCGGCCGATCTCGCCGATGCCGCCGAGCGCCACCACGCGCAGACCGCCCTTGGGCAGTCGGCGGGGTGTGCCCAGTCGGTCCACGGGGGCCGGGGTCGCCGGTTCGGGCCGGCGGCCGCCGCGGGCGTCGCCGCGCTCGTGGCGGGGGCGACGGGTGTTCGACGCGGGACTCGCCGGACGCTTGGCCGCATGCTTCGGCGAGTTCGCGTCGGACTTCGGCTCCGATGATCCGGTCCGCTCGGCTCGCGCGCGCCGGGGTTCCCGTGCCTTCGAGGTCACCTCGACGGGCTCGGCGGACGGGGTGGGCTCGGCGGGCGGGGTCGGCTCGGCGGGGGGCGGACTCGGCGGGCCGGCCTTGCGGGCGGCGGCCCGGCGTCGGGTCCGGGGGCGGACGGTGCCGGTGGTGTCGTTGCCGGTGTGGGGGCCGGTGGTGTCGTTGTCCGTCATCAGAGCAGCACACCCGCCGCGCGCAGATCCACGATCAGTTCCTCGATCTGCGCCGGGTTCGCGGGCACCTGCGGCAGGCGCGGGTCGCCGACCTCCAGCCCGAGGATGCGCAGTGCCGCCTTCACCATCGTGACCCCGCCGAGGCGCCCCATGGCGTTGACCAGCGGCAGCATCGAGGTGTTGATCGCGCGGGCGGTCGGCAGATCGCCCTTCTCGACAGCGATCTGCATGTCGCGCAGGCGATCCGGAACGAGGTGGCCGATGACGCTGACATAACCGGTCGCGCCGATCGACAGCCACGGCAGGTTGAGTGCGTCCTCGCCGGACAGGTACTCCAGGCTGGTGCTGGCGATCAGGCCGGCCGCCGAGTGCAGGTCGCCCTTGGCGTCCTTCACCCCGCGGATGTTGGGGTGTTCGGCCAGGGCGAGCATCGTCTCGTTCATGATCGGGACCACCGATCGCGGCGGGATGTCGTAGAGCAGCACCGGCAGCGCGGTGGCGTCGGCGACGGTCCGGAAGTGCGCGAGGAGCCCGGCCTGCGGCGGCTTCGAGTAGTACGGGGTCACCACGAGGAGCGCGTGCGCACCGATCTTCTCGGACTCGATCGCGAACCGGACGCTCTCGGCGGTGTCGTAACTGCCTGCGCCCTGGGTGATCCGGGCCCGGTCGCCCACCGCGTCGAGGACCACCCGCAGCAACTCGAGCTTCTCCGGCACGGTGGTGGTCGGCGATTCACCGGTGGTGCCGGACACGACCAGCCCGTCACATCCCTTGGCGACCAGATGGTCGGCGAGGACGGCGGCCTTGTCCAGATCGAGGCTTCCGTCCGGGCGGAAGGGGGTGACCATCGCAACCACGTTCGTCCCGAAGGGATGCTCGTGCAGCGGTTCCTGGACTGCGTTCATGGTGCTCAAGGCTACCGCCTCCCTGTTGGTGACGATCCTCACCCTTCCAGCACGAATGGTGAGGTGGCGACCTCGGTCCCGTCGGCCAGGGTGCCGATCTCGAAATCGCCGAACACGGTGGGCGCCACCCGCATCAACTGGCGTAGACACTCCACCGCGAGCTGGCGGATCTCGACGTCGGCGTGCTCGGTGGCGCGCATGCCGACGAAGTGCCGCCAGGCGCGATGGTTGCCGGTGACGACGATCTTTGTCTCGGTGGCGTTCGGCAGTACGGAGCGAGCGGCCTGACGTGCCTGTTTCCGACGCAGGATGGCGTTGGGGACGTCGGCGAACTTCCCCTCCAGCGCCGCGAGGAGCTCGGTGTAGGCCGCCCGGCTCGCGTCGGTCGCCGCGGTGAAGAGGTCCTCGAGCTCCGGGTCGCCCACGATCGCCGGCGGCGCCACGACGTTGGAGTCGTGCTCGGGCACGAACCGCTGGGACAGTTGCGAGTACGAGAAGTGACGGTGCCGGATCAGTTCGTGGGTGCACGAGCGGGAGATGCCGCTGATGTAGAACGTCACCGATGCGTGTTCGAGCAGCGACAGGTGCCCGACCTCGAGGATGTGCCGCAGGTAGCCGGCATTGGTGGCGGTACGCGGGTTCGGCTTGTCCCAGCTCTGGTAGCACGCCCGGCCGGCGAACTCGACCAACGCCTCACCGCCCTCGGCGTCGGTGCTCCACGGCACGTCTCCCGGCGGGGTGAACTGGGTCATCGCCACCATCTGCACCTTCAGCGGCACCAATTCGGACACGCATGTCTCCTGTCGTCCGTCGCGGCCACACGTCCGCGTGCCGCGCGGTATCCGATTCTCCCCCACCACGTGAGTACCGCACCGTCGGGCTCCGCCCGCGGTAGAGTCCCTGCAGGCGTGGGCGAGTACCCGGGGGTGGATGCGATGACGACGCGACGCGACTTCCTGCGCACGGGCGCGGTCGTGACCGGTGCGGCGCTCGCCTCCCCCGCCGTCGTCGCCCAGGGCGCGCCGCGGTCGCCCGGGCCCCCGTCGGCGGCAGTGTTCCGCCACGGCGTCGCGTCCGGCGACCCGCTCCCCGACGCCGTCGTCCTCTGGACCCGCATCACCCCGACCCCGGCTGCGACACCCGGTTCCGGCCTGGGGCCGGCGAGCCTCGTCCGCTGGGAGATCGCCCGGGACCCCGGCTTCGGCGCCGTCGTGGCCGCGGGCGAGGTGCGGACGTCCGCCGACTCCGACCACACCGTGAAGATCGACGCGTCGGGTCTGACGCCGCGCACCTGGTACCACTACCGCTTCGCGGTGCTGTCCGGACCCGCGACCGGCGCGGTGTCGCCCGTCGGTCGCACGTGCACCGCCCCCGCGACCGGTGCCGATGTCGCGAAGATCCGATTCGGCGTCGTGTCGTGTGCCAACTGGGAGGCCGGATACTTCGCCGCCTACCGGCATCTGGCCGCGCAGCCGGCACTCGACGCGGTGGTCCACCTGGGCGACTATTTCTACGAGTACGAGACCGGGCGGTACACCGGCAAGACCGGAACCGTCCGGCCGCACGACCCCCGCCACGAAATCATCACCCTGCGCGACTACCGGACACGCCACGCGCAGTACAAGACCGACCCCGATCTCGCCCGGCTGCACCGGGACCTGCCGTTCATCTGCATCTGGGACGACCACGAGTCGTCGAACGACTCGTGGTCGGGCGGGGCGGAGAACCATCAGGCGGGCGAGGGCTCCTGGGCCGCGCGGCGCACCGCCGCACTGCGCGCGTACGCCGAGTGGATGCCGATCCGCCCCGCCGTCGACACCGCGGGCCGGCACCTGTTCCGCAGGCTCCGCTTCGGCCGTCTGCTCGAATTGTCCATGCTGGATCTGCGCTCCTACCGCGACCTGCAGGTCAGCGCCCGGTCGGCGGCCATCGACGATCCCGCCCGCTCGATCCTCGGCCGGTCTCAGATGTCGTGGCTGACCAACGGACTCACGTCGTCGGAGACCCGCTGGAAGATCGTCGGCAACCCGGTGATGATCGCCCCGGTGCTGATCCCCCCGCTGGACCCGCAGACAACCGGCGCGGTCACCGCACTGCTCGGCATCCCGCGGGAGGGCATCCCGTACAACGCCGACCAGTGGGACGGTTACGCCGCCGATCGTCGACGTCTCCTCGAATCACTGCGCCGCAACCGCGTCGACAACGTCGTCTTCATCACCGGTGACATCCACTCGTCGTGGGCGTGCGACATCCCGGCCGACCCGGCGAACTATCCCGGCGGCGGGAGTGTCGCAACGGAATTGGTCGGCACCTCGATCACGTCGACCAACATCGACGACATGCTGAACGTGCCCGCCAACACCGCCGGGGTCGCGGTGTCCTCGGCCTTCGCGGCCACGAACCACCACGTGCGCTGGAGCGAGTTCGACGCGCACGGGTATTCGGTCCTGACCGTGACGCCGGCGGCGACGCAGATGGACTGGTACTTCGTGCACGACAAGACGGAGCCGCGCTCCGGCCAGTATTACGCGAGGTCTTACCGGGTCGCGAACGGCACCCAGCGGGTCGTACCGGCGGGCGGGCCGGTCGACTAGCTGCCCGTCTCGACCTGATCCAGCAGCGCCGACAGCTTCGCGTGGGTGTCGGGCCAGCCGTGGACGGCGATAGACGTGATGCCCAGAGCCTTGACCGGGTAGTCGTTGCCGCCCTCGTCGAGCCGGTCGCCGAAGAACAGGATGTCGCTGGTGCTGAGGCCGAGGATGTCCATCAACTTCAGTGCGCCGTAAGCTTTGTCGATGCCCTTCTTGGTGACGTCCACCGACGTCGACCCGCCGCTGCGCACCTCGAGGTCGGGAAGTCGCTCGGCGGCGTAGGCACGCAGGGACTCTTTCTTCGCTCCGTCGGGGTCCCAGGCCGCCTTCGCGTCGACGGGCGCCTTCTGCCCCAGCGCGCTGAAGGTGATCTGGCTGCCGCGGTCCTCGAGGATGTCACCCCACGTCTCGCTCTCCCACAGACCCAGTTCTTTGGCGCCGGTCTCGAGCACGTCGAGCGTGCGCTGCTTCTCGTCGTCGGTGAGGAACTCCGCGTAGACCGTCTCCCAGTCGTTCCCGGACCACCGCACGTACTGCGTTCCGCACGTCGGCATGAGGTGGAGGTTGGCGACGCTGTCGAAGTTGCCGAGCCGCGCGAGAACCTGCTTCTCGAACTGGGTGAAGTTGCCGCCGGAGATGATGCAGCCCAGGCTCACGTCGAGCATCCGCCGCAACAGATCGACCATCTGGTCGTCGAGCGGGCTCTTCGACGGGGCCAAGGTGTCGTCGAGATCGAACATCACCAATCGGTAGTCGTTGCCCTCATACGACACGGTCATCGCTTCGTCTCCCATCGCTGTCGTGAACTTTCGATCCTCAGCATCGCATCACTCGGGGTGAGTCACGCGACGTGCAGCACCCGTTGAAGGTCGGGCGCCAGGTCGCCGCGTCCCGACACGACGACATCGTCGAGGTCCTGCCAGCCGGCGAAGCTCCGCAGATCCGCGGACAGCCGTTCGGCGACGAGGCCTCGGGAACGACCCGGCTCGCAGTAGGCCCCGAGCACCTGCAGGGTGCGGTTCTTGCGGTCGGCCTTCAGGTCCACGCGCGCGGCGACGTCGGTGCCCAGCAGATACGGCAGCACGTAATAGCCGTGCACGCGTTTGTGTTCGGGCACATAGATCTCGATACGGTAGTGGAAGTCGAAGAGTCGTTCGGCGCGGGGGCGGAAGAACACGAGCGGGTCGAACGGCGACAGGATCGCCGAGGCGTCGACGCGCCGCGGGATAGCCGCGCCGGCGGCCAGGTAGGCCGGGTCGCGCCAGCCGTCCACGGAGATCTCCTGCAGCACACCATCTTCGACGAGTTCGGCGACCGCCGGCCGCGCGTCGGCCGGCCGGAGCCGGTAGTAGTCGGCCAGATCGGCCACGGTGGCGACACCGAGCGCCTGGGCGGCACGGCTGACGAGTTCACGGTGCGCCTGCCCACGGTCGGGTCGCAGCGCGACGATGTCCGCGCCGACGATCCGTTCGGTGAGGTCGTAGTGCCGCACGAAGTTCCCGTTGCGGACCGCCGACAGGTCACCGGCGGCGAACATGGCCTCGCACAGGTGCTTCACCTCGCCCCGCTGCCACCAGCTCCCGGCTGCACCGGGTTCACGTTCGATGCCCAGTTCCGCTTCGATGGCACGGGGCGTGGTCGCGCCGACCACCTCGATCACAGCCCGGACGTCGGCGACCAGAGAACGGTTGCGACGCATCACATCTCGCGTGTGCCGATACCGACCGTCGGCGAAGTCGTCCATCCGCCATCGGAAGAGGGGCCAGTCGTTCACCGGGATCAGCGCGGCTTCGTGGGCCCAGTACTCGACGAGCAGCCGCCGACCGCGTCCGGGCTGCCACGCGGCGCGGTGCAACAGGTCGGGATCGTAGGCACCCAGGCGAGAGAACAGCGGCATGAAGTGCGCACGCGCGGCAATGTTGACCGAGTCCATCTGCAGCAGCCGCGTCCGGCCGACGACGCGCTTCAGGTGTGCCATGGTGGGCGCGGCGGCGGGCCGACGGTCGGTGAAACCCTGTGCGGCGAGCGCGATTCGACGCGCCTGTGCGATCGAGAGACGATCCGGCGCCATCAGCCCTGCCGAGCGCGCCGATAGTCGACGAAGCGGTACCCGATGCCGCTCGTCGAGGTCTGCCACTCACCGCGATGTGCCAAAGCCCACTCGTCGGTGATCTCCGGGGCGAACGCGTCGGCACCGTCGATCTCGACGTCGATCTCCGTGACACACAGTTCAGTGGCGAATTCCATTGCCAAGCGGTAGATCTCGCCGCCGCCGATGATTCCGATCCGTTCGCCACCGGCCAGCTCGAGCGCCTCGGCGACCGATCCCACGACCGAGGCGCCGTCGGCCGACCACCCCGCGTCGCGGGTGACGACCACATTGGCGCGACCGGGCAGCGGCCGAAATCGCGGCGGCAGCGAATCCCATGTCTTGCGGCCCATGACAACCGGGTGCCCGACCGTCAGTTCCTTGAACCGTGCCACATCTTCGGGGACCCGCCACGGGATCGTGTTGTCCCGGCCGATCGCCCCGCCGCGTCCCTGCGCCCAGACCAGGCGCACCTCACGCGAGCCCTCCCCCGCGAGGTCGGACGTCACACCGCCACCGGGGCTTTGATCCCGGGATGGGACCGGTAGTCGACGATGGCGATGTCGTCGTACTCGTAGTCGAAGATCGAATTCCGCTTGCGCAGTTCGAGTTTCGGGTACGGGTACGGGTCGCGTGACAGTTGCAACGTCACCTGCTCGACGTGGTTGTCGTAGATGTGGCAGTCGCCGCCGGTCCACACGAACTCGCCGACCTCGAGGCCCGCCTGTTGGGCCATCATGTGCGTCAGCAGCGCATACGACGCGATGTTGAACGGCACGCCGAGGAACAGGTCGGCGCTGCGCTGGTACAGCTGGCACGACAGCTTGCCGTCGGCGACGTAGAACTGGAAGAACGCGTGGCAAGGCGGCAGTGCCATCTGCGGGATCTCCCCCACGTTCCATGCGGACACGATGTTCCGGCGCGAATCGGGGTTGGTCTTGAGCAGGTCGAGGGCGGCCGCGATCTGGTCGATGTGCTCGCCGGACGGGGTCGGCCAGCTCCGCCATTGCACGCCGTAGACGGGTCCGAGTTCACCGTTCTCGTCGGCCCACTCGTCCCAGATCGAGACCCCGCGCTCCTGCAGCCATCGGACGTTGGAGTCGCCGCGCAGGAACCACAGCAACTCGAAGACGATCGACTTCAGATGCACCTTCTTGGTGGTGATCAGCGGGAAACCCTCGGCGAGGTCGTAGCGCAATTGCCTGCCGAAGAGGCTGCGCGTCCCGGTGCCGGTGCGGTCGGCCTTCGGCGTCCCGGTCTCCATGACGAGGCTCAGCAGGTCCTCGTACGGAGTCGGGATGGTCCCGGTCGATGACATGTCGCGGATGGCCGTGCTCACGGGTGCCAGTCTAGGCAAAGCACCAGTCGCACCGCCGGGCGCACGACACGACCCCGACTCGGCCTGTGACGGCTGTGACTCGTGTGATCCGAGCGGTAGGCTCCTCCCGTGGCCACCCGCAGCACCACCCGCGCCAATCGGTACGCCAAGCGTCGTCGCAAGCGTGTCGCGGCCCGCGACAACGACCTCACCGACGCCCAGTGGCTCGCGCTGCAGGAGGCCTGGGGTGGGTGCGCGTACTGCGGCGCGGTGGGCGTCGCCCTCCAGCGTGACTGCATGTTGGCCATCTCCCGCGGCGGCCGGTACACCGTCGCCAACGTCGTGCCGTGCTGCGGTTCGTGCAATGCGAGCAAGTGCAATTCCGAGGTCACGACGTGGATGCGGCGTAAGAAGCTGGATGAGAAGGCGTTCCTGGTCCGGCAGTTCGAGGTGAGCCGCGCGCTCGCCGCCGCCGTTGACCCGGCCGCCGGCCAGGACGAGTGATCAGCCGGCCCGCGCCACGCGTCGCACTCGGCCGGGTGTGGACCCGTTGACCCGCTTGAACGCCCGGCTGAACGCCGCCTCGGACGAGTAACCGAGCGCGCCCGCCACCGACGCGACAGACGCATCCGGGTCTCGGAGGCGATCCGCCGCCACATACATCCGCCACCGGGTGACGTACTGCATTGCCGGCTCGCCGACGACGGCGGTGAACCGGGCTGCGAACGTCGACCGCGACATCGCGCATTCACGGGCCAGTCGTTCGACGCTCCACTCCGCCGCTGGATCGCGATGGACCGCGGCGACCGCACGCCCGAGTTGCGGATCGGCGAGAGCCCCGAGCCAGCCGGTGCGGGTGCCCTCCGCGTCCTGCAACCACGATCGGATCGCGTGGATGACGATGATGTCGGACAACCGGGTGATGACCGCCTCCCCACCGGGTCGGAGTTCGCCGGCCTCGTCGATCACGATGCGCATGAGGTCGCGCAGCCACGAGCTGCTTGCACCCGCACGGGGATCAGCGGCGCGGATGGCGAGGATCGGCGGCAGCATCGACGTCAGCGACCGTGCCGAGGGATGGTCGAAACGGACGACGGCACAGATCAGGACCGAGCGTTCGGGCCCGTCGCCGCCATGTCGCAGGATGGCATACCGATCGCTCAGGTAGTCGTGCGGCAGATCCGTGACGACCGGGGCGAACATCGCCTCGCCGTCGCCGCGGACGACGTGCGATCGGCCGTGCGGCACGACGACGAGATCTCCCGGCGCGAATCGCAGCGACTCTCCGTCCGGCGCGGACAACCGCAGCGACCCCGACACGACGAGGTGCACGCACAGACAGTCCTCCCAGACCGGCATGGTCAGCGCCCAGGGCTCGGTGAGCTCCGACCGGCAGTAGAAGGCACCGTTCAGACGGAAGAAGTGCAGGGCCTCCCCGAGGGGGTCGGGGCTGTGGAACGGGTCCGGGTGACTGCCGTCGGGTCTGCGCACCCGTCCATGATCGGTCATCGTGATCCGATCGTCTGCCGTTTCGGACGATTGAGCATGCATTGCGGACTGTGAGCGCTGTTTCGTCCGGCAACTCCGCTTCACTCTGGACATACGACATCGAACGATTCAGGAGGTCCTCATGTACACAATCCTCGGGGCAACAGGCACCGTCGGCGCACAGGTCACCACCCGCCTGCTCGACGCCGGACACCGGGTTCGGGCGGTCGGGCGTTCTTCTGAGCGGCTCGACGCCCTCGCTCGGCTCGGTGCCGACACCGCGGTAGCCGACACCACCGATTCGTCCGCGCTCGCCACCGCCATGCGCGACTCGGACGCGGTGTTCGTGATGCAACCCGTGGATCACACCGCCGCCGACCACCTCACCTCGCAGCGGACGATGACCGACGCGATCGTCCGCGCCCTCCGCGAGTCCGGTGTGCCGCGTGTGGTCGCGCTCAGCAGCGTCGGCGCCGAGATCAGCTCCGGCACCGGATTTCTGGCCGGTCTGCACATCCTGGAGCAGCGGCTGGCGGAGTTGTCCGGCGTCGAGGTGCTCGCTCTGCGTGCCGGCTGGTTCTACGACAACGCCCGCTCCTACCTCCCGCTCATGCAGAATGCGGGCATCGTCGCGGACTCGCTGGATCCGCATGTCGCCGTTCCGATGGTCGCCACGCGGGACATCGCCGCGGCAGCGGTGGATGCGCTGACCGGAACAGGCTGGGGCGGTGGACATCTGAGCCGGGAGATCCTGGGTCCGGTGAACGTCGACCAGGCCACCGTGACGGCCGCGTTGGGACGTGCCTTCGGCCTTCCGAAGCTGCGGTATGAGCGCTTGTCCGACGACGACATGGTCGCGACGCTCGTCGACGAGGCCGGATTCAGTCCCGATGTCGCAGGCCATCATGTGGGCATGACACGGGCCATCAACGACGGCCGGGTCGTCGGCCGACGTCCGGGGACCACGGTGCTCACCGGGCCGACGACCATCGCCGACTACGTCACAGGCCTGGCGGCAGCCGCGATGGCGACGACCTCGAGTCCCACCGATCAGCTGTCCCGCTGATAGACATCCGGGATGCCGTCGTGATCGTCGTCCCGGGACTCGTCTTCGGCGACCCGGCGATAGTGGCGGTTGCGCATCCGCAAGATGACCGCCGCGGCCGAGGCGGCCGTCAGCGAACCGACCAGGACACCGATCTTGACGTACTCCGCGCGGTCGGATTCCGGGTCGTACGCGAGGTCGCCGATGAGCAGCGAGACCGTGAAGCCGATGCCGGCGAGCATGGCCACACCGGTCACGTCGATCCATCGGATGCTGGCGTCGAGGGTGGCGCGCGTGAACCGGGCGAGAAGTGCGGTGGTGCCGACGATGCCCACCGTCTTGCCGACCACCAGACCGAAGATGATGCCCAGCGCAACGGGATTCGTGAGCGCCTCGCGGAGGCCGCTGAGACCACCGATGGTGACGCCGGCGGCAAAGAAGGCGAACACCGGGATGGCGAAGCCGGCCGAGATGGGCCGGATTCGGTGTTCGAAGTGTTCTGCCAGGCAATGCCGGGTGTCCGTCTCGTCGCCCCCGGCCCGACGGAGCACTGGGACCGTGAAGCCGAGGACGACGCCGGCGACGGTGGCGTGGACCCCGGACTCGTGGACGAATGTCCACGTGAGGGCCGCCAATGGGAGCAGGAGCCACCACGAGGTGACCCGCCGCTGCACGAGAAAGGCGAACGCCGCGAGTGGGATCAGGGCCAGGGCCAGCGCTGCGCCGTTGATGGAGTCGGTGTAGAAGACCGCGATCACGGTGATGGCCAGCAGGTCGTCCACGACGGCCAGGGTGAGCAGGAAGGTACGCAGTGCGGCGGGCAGATGCGTCGAGATCACGGCCAGCACCGCGACCGCGAACGCGATGTCGGTGGCGGTGGGAATGGCCCAGCCCTGCACGGCTCCATCCCCCGCCCGCATGGTGACCGCAACGAAGATGAGTGCGGGAACAGCCATTCCACCGACCGCCGCGGCAATGGGCAGCGCGGCCCGCGCGGGGTCGCGGAGGTCGCCGGCGACGAACTCGCGCTTCAGCTCCAGACCGACGACGAAGAAGAAGATGGCAAGGAGACCGTCGGCAGCCCAGGTCGCGAGGGACAGGTCGAGGTGCAGACCGAGCGCGTCGGACCCCACATGGATGTCGCCGAGGCCGAAGTAGGCGGCCGACCACGGCGAGTTGGCCCATACAAGGGCTACGACCGCGGCGACGAGCAGCAGCATGCCGCCGATGGTTTCGCGCCGGAAGATGTCGGCGATGCGGGAAGCTTCGGGCCAAGAGCCGCGCGAGAAGAGCGTCGGGGTGGCCCGACGTGAGTCGGTGTCAGTCATGGTGCGTACGGAGTCCTTCGTCGGGTGGGCTACGTACGCGTCGTGGCCGCCCCATCGTGCGGGGCTCACCGTCAACGCGCAGCCGACCAGACTTCCCGGCACACCGCGTGTCAGTCTAACAGCTAGGCGCTTACGCGGCCCTTTGCACAGCGGGCTGGGAGCGAGTTGCGTTGCGTGCCTTCCACTCCCACACCGCGTAGAGCACCTCGGTGGTGTACCCCAGGTCCATTCGACCACCGCCGATCGGCACCGTCGCATCTACCCCGATTCGTTGATCGGGTCGCCACCCGTCCGGTTTCGACGTCGGTGGCGCCACCTCGATCTCAGTGCCGTCCGAGCGATGAAACGTGAATTGCTGCAACCCATGTGCGGTGATCGAGAACTCGCCCCGATGCAGCGAGCGGTGACACGACCCACACAACAAGATCAGATTGTCCGGATCGGTCCGCCCACCCGCCGACCAGAACCGCACATGATGGGCATGCAGATGACGCGTCCGTCCACACCCCGGCACCTGACAACACCGATCCCGCACGAACAACGCCCGCACCAACGCCTTGTTCGGCGCCCGCTTCCGACGACCCACCCCCAACAACGCCAGCTTCCCCGGCTGCCCGGGAACCCTGCGGCTCACCACATCCCGCGTCGACGCACCACACCGGGCTTCGTCCACCTCAGCCTCCGACAACGCCGGCCCATCATCGAGATGAGCCGACTCCACACCCTCACCGGCATGGATCAAGATCTCCGCGCCCGGAGCAAGATCGGGCATCGCGATCCCCTCATGCACCATGTCGGCCATCGCCACCACCGCCGGCGCCACATTCGACGGCACGTGCCGCCACAGATCCCGACGCCGCGACGGAATAGCCTCCGATTCCTGCCCCGAATCCTTAGGTGCCGAACCGGCGTCAGTGTTCCGCGGAACACTCTCCAACGTCGGTAGATCTCGGTCGTCGCGGGTCCGGGTGCGTTCATATTCCGCCCGCACCGTCCCAGCGAGGAACCGCGCACCATCCAACGGACTCAACGTCAACGACACCGACAACGACCCGTCATCGTTCCACTTCCACCGGCCCGTCGACTCCACCGGCGGCCGGCCCTCGTCTTCGACGCCACGGTTGCGGTCGATCCGGCCCATCGCCCGCACCGCCCGATCCAATTGACTCGCCGTGCACGACAACGCCAGATTCACCAACTCCTGCTCACGTTCAGGCGTGGCCACTCGCGTCAACGCGCGGACCTTCGAATACGACAGCCGACCTTCGCGAAACGCCGTGCGGATCGCCGGCAATGCTCGTATCGCCTTGGCGACCCTCACCTGCTCATGCGCCGTTCGCGGTGCAATGCCGGCCTTCCACGACAACCAGTGCGCCAGCGAATGAATCCCCGGCCCCCGCCACGACTCCCGCCCATCCAGTTCTGCCACCAGTTCCAGGAAGTCCGCTGTCAGAGCCGTGATCTGAGCCGCATACCCCAGCACCCGAGCCTCGAGCACCTCATCCGACAGCGACTCAGGATCCGCACCATCGAACATCGACGACGCATCTCCACCGCAACGAAAAGCACTGACCCCCAACGCAACCCCCTGAACCGAGCGAGAAGTACAGGAACAAGGTATCGCCAGGCACCGACAATTCCTCGAGCCTCAACCCGAGGTCACGAGTGTTCCGCGGAACACTCGTTCATCCCTCCATCAACCCCGCTGCCACCGTCGCACCCAACTCCCAGCACGCTTCGCGGTCGTCCTTGCCCGGGGCGCCCGAGACGATGACGTACTCGGCGGTCTTGGTCCAGCCGAGGCCGGAGGTGATCGAATCGACCGCTCGCACAGCTCCTTCGGTGCCCTGGTTGCCGTGCATGTACAGCCCGAACGGCCGACCCTGAGTCGAGTCGAGGATCTGGTAGTAGCTCACGTCGAACGCGTGTTTCAGTGCGCCGCTGATGTATCCGAGGTTGGCGGGCGTGCCGAGGAGGTAACCGTCGGCGTCGAGGAAGTCGGAGGCGGTGACGGCGAGCGCCGCGCGTCGGATCACCTCGACGCCTTCGATCTCGGGGTCGGTAGCACCGGACACGACTGCCTCGAACATCTCCTGGCATGCCGGTGACGGGGTGTGGTGGACGATGAGCAGCCGGCTCATCGGTCTACTGCTCCCGGCCGTGGTACTGGGCGACAGCCCGTTTCATCATCGAGCGGGCACGGGTGCGGTCGCCGGCGTAGTCGTAGGCACGGGCGATGCGGTAGGTGTTGCGCCAGTCGCTCGGGTCGGCCTCCCATTCGGCCTTCACCTGGGCGAAGAGCTCGTCGGCCGCGTCGCGCTCCATCCGGCCCGATGCGCGGTGCGGCAGGTTCGAGATGTCGAGTTCACGTCCCTCGTCGGCCATGATGGCGGCGAGTTTCTGGTGCTCGAGGCCCGCCCGCAGCGTCGCGTAGACCAGCCACGCCCCGATCAGCGGCAGCGCGATCACGCCCAGACCGAGACCGATCCCGGCGGCCGACCCAGAGGCGATCAGCTGGAAGCCACGCCATCCGAGCAGAACGAAGTACACGATGAGCGCCACGACGAGGAATGCGATCATCCAGACGATCGGACGGGAGTCCTTCTTCCGCGGACCGAGTCGGGGTGCGCCGCCCTCGGTGTCGTCGTCGTGGGCTGGTTCGTTCGGCGGGCCGGAGGAGGTCATCGTCAGAGGTCCATCAGTTCTTCGAGCCCGATCGTGAGCCCGGGACGGCCGGCGATGCTCCGCACGCCCAGGAGCACTCCGGGTGCGAACGACGCCCGGTCGAGGGAGTCGTGCCGGATGGTCAGCGTCTCGCCTTCGGTGCCGAGCAGCACCTCCTGATGTGCCACGAGTCCCGCGAGGCGCACCGAGTGGACACGTACGTCGTCGACGACCGCGCCGCGGGCGCCGTCGAGTTCCTCGGTCGTGGCATCGGGACTGCGTCCGACACCGGCCTCGGCCCGCGCGCGCCCGATCAGCTCTGCCGTCCGATAGGCGGTTCCCGACGGCGCGTCGGCCTTGTGCGGGTGATGCAACTCGATGACCTCGACCGAGTCGTAGTACTTGGCGGCCTGGGCGGCGAAACGCATGGACAGCACCGCGCCGATCGCGAAGTTGGGTGCGATGAGGACGCCGACGCCGGGGTTCTCCGACAACCAGCCGCGGACGGTGTCGAGGCGTTCCTCGGTGAATCCGGTGGTCCCGACGACGGCGTGAATTCCGTTGGCGATGAGGAACTTCAGGTTGTCCATGACCACATCGGGATGGGTGAAGTCGACGACGACCTGGGTCTCGGTGTCGGTGAAGAACTCGAGTGAGTCACCTTTGTCGACGCCCACGGTGTAGGTGAGGTCGTCGGCATTCTCGACCGCCGCGACGATCGCCTGCCCGACCTTGCCCTGGCTGCCCAGGACGCCCACCTTGATCCCGCTCATGTCCACCTCTTCGTGTCGTGTCCTGCCGGCCGAGTCGCTGCCGGGCCAGTCTAGTGGCGTCTCTCCTCAGAAGATCGGGGCACCGCCGCGGCGGTGTTCGAACACCAGCGACGTGGTGGTTCCGGCGACCTCCGGCCGGCCGTTGAGTCGTTCGACGAACTGGCGCAGCGCCTCGGTGTCGGCGGCGGCGACATGCAGCAGGTAGTCGTCGGTGCCGGCGAGGAAGAACACGTCGATCACCTCGTCGTGGGTGGCGATCTCGCCGACGAAGCGCCGGATCTGACCGCGCGCGTCGGACTGCAGACTGACGGCGACCATGGCACGCAGCGGGCGCCCCAGCGCCGCCGGGTCCACGTCGGCGAAGAAGCCGCGGATGATGCCGAGGTCGACGAGCCGACGCAGGCGGCCGTGGCAGGTCGACGCGGCGATGCCGACGCGCTGCGCCAGTTCGCTGTTCGGCATCCGCGCATCGGACTGCAGCAGGCGGAGCAGCTCCCGGTCCGTCGCGTCGAGTTCACCGGCCCGAACATCCTTCGGTGTGGTGGCCATCGCGCCCTCCGTCCTCACACGATCGTCGGCAGACCGAGCTGCACGAGAATATTCTTCCGCACGATTGTGCCATGGCCGATGTTCCTTCACGCTGAAAACCAGTTCATCGAGGAACGTTCAGGAGACCACAACCCGACGGAGTCATCATGCGCATCGGCATCCCTACCGAGATCAAGAATCACGAATACCGCGTGGCCATCACCCCCGCCGGCGTCGCCGAACTCCACCAGCGCGGCCACGACGTGATCGTCCAGGCCGGCGCGGGCGAGGGATCCGCCATTGCCGACAACGACTTCAAGGCCGCCGGTGCACAGATCCTGGGAACCGCCGCCGCGGTCTGGGAGCAGGCCGAACTACTGCTGAAGGTCAAGGAACCGATCGCCTCGGAGTTCGCGCTGATGCGCCGGGATCAGACGCTGTTCACCTACCTGCACCTGGCCGCCGGCAGGGCCTGCACCGACGCGTTGCTGGCGTCGGGCATCACCTCCATCGCCTACGAGATGGTCCGGACCGCCGACGGCGCGCTCCCGTTGCTGGCCCCGATGAGCGAGGTCGCCGGACGCCTCGCACCGCAGGTGGGTGCCTATCACCTGATGCGTTCGGCGGGCGGTCGGGGCGTACTCATGGGTGGCGTGCCGGGAACCGAGCCCGCCGACGTGGTCGTTCTCGGCGGTGGCGTCAGCGGCGTGAACGCGGCGCAGATCGCGCTCGGCATGGGCGCCCAGGTCACCGTCTTCGACATCGACATCGCCAAACTCCGATCGATCGACGCCCGCTTCGGCGGCCGCGTCCACACCCGGTACAGCACGGCCCTGGCGGTCGAGGAGGCGGTCGTCGGTGCCGACCTCGTCATCGGAGCCGTCCTCGTGCCGGGCGCCAAGGCACCGGTCCTCGTCTCGAACGGCACGGTCGCCCAGATGAAGCCGGGCGCGGTGCTCGTCGACGTCGCGATCGACCAGGGCGGCTGCTTCGAGGACTCTCGACCCACCACCCACGACGACCCGACCTTCGCCGTCCACGACACCGTCTTCTACTGCGTCGCGAACATGCCTGGCAACGTCGCGCGTACGTCGACACAGGCGCTCACCGGTGCGACCCTCCCCTACGTCCTCCGGCTGGCCGACTCGGGAACGGAGCAGGCGTGCGCAGCCGACCCGGCACTCGCCTCGGGACTGAGCACGCGGCAAGGTCAACTGTTCACCGCCGAGGTCGGCGCCGCACTCGACCTGGACGTGTCGCCGAACCCCTTCGCGCACAACTGATCAGAACGTCAGCGTGGTGGTTCCGCGGCGTCGGCCCCGCCAGCCGTAGCGGCGCTCGGTCATCGATCCGTGGCCGTCGTACCCGACGCGCAGCAGGGTCGATGCCCGGGTGCCGTACCCGGAGATGTTGATGAACATCGGCGACAGCGCCGCCTCGGCCTCGGGTCCGACGCCGGTGTCGGGCAGACGCGTCGGGTCCGGCCGATCCTGGTCGGCCAGCATGGCGAAGTAGGACTCGTCCGGAGACCCAGCCGACCCGCCGCCGTCTGCCTCGACCAGACCACTCAACGCCGCCGCGCCGTCGACGACCTTAGGCCAGTCGTTGTCCAGGGCGCCGTTGGACAGACCGTGCACGCCGTCGGCCACCCGCTCGGCGCGCGGTTCCGGCCAGTTGGTCATCCACCACAGCTCGTCCCGATCGGCGACGAGCAGATTCACCGGATCGTACGCCGCCGCATCGTCGAGGACCCGGTGAGCGTACACCTTCGGGTCGTCGTCGCCGATCAGATAGTCCACGGGAAGCTGTCCGCGCGAACGGATTCCGGCCCGTCGAGCCGGCCCGACCCGGACGTTCGTGACCATGGCCACCCGGTCGGGGACCTCGGCCGAGACAGCCATCCACGTACCGCCGGCGACGGCATCGCGACCGCCGAGGATCGGCAGGTCGTCCCAGTGCGACAGCGCGAAGGTGCGGCGACGGTGCTGCTCGTCCCGATTGGCGGCCACGATCAACCGCTGAGTGGGGTGCGCGTTCCACGCAAAAAGGATCAGGCACATCGGGATTCAGGTCACCTGCTCGGGTCCGGGAAGAAGTCGGCTCATGGTCGACATGCGGCGCTGCACTCCGGCGATCTCGCGGACCGCTTGCCCGAGCAGGCTGCGGTCCAGCGGGGACAACTGCCTGACATCGAACCGATCGCCGGGCGGATCACCGTTGTCGAACTGTGCGACCTGATATCGCAGCCGAACGCGCTGCAGCACCTCGAAGACCTCGATGAGCGTCGACGCCTGATCGGTCGGCAGCATCTCGCTGCCGGACGCCGCGCGCAGACGGCCGCGGGTGTCGACGTCGGTCGAACCCACACTGACCGCGGCCCACCGCGCGATGTTGACGAGCGGTGTCACCGCATGCCCCTTGATGTCGACGATGTTGCCCCGACCGGTCAACACATCCCGCCGGGACCGCAACCGGGCCCGCGTCGAAAGGGTTTCGGCCAGCAGCAGATTCATCGTCCGCGGGTCGCGCCGCAACCCGGCGATCATCGCGACCGCAGGCGTCGCCGACACCGCGGCGCGCCCGCGGACAGGCCGGCCGTCGAGCATCAGCGATGTGAAGATCATGCCCTTGCCGGCGAGCGGATCATCGATCCACGCTCGCGCCGCCGTCTGCCACTGCGTGTGGGTCCGCGCGAACAGCGGCTTCGACGCGACGGCGCCGTTGTCGTCGACCCGCAGTCCCGCGTTCCGCAACACCTCGTCGACCTCACCGAAGGCTGCCCGATAGCGTTCGATCTCGCCGCCGGCCGAATCGTCGAAGGAGACAGCCGAATCCACGTCCGAGCTCAGCACCGGTTCCCGACGGGCGTTGCTGCCCAGCGACAACCAGGTGAACGCCGCGGGATCGAGTTCGGGATGTGCGGTCAGGACGACATCGAGCGCGCGACCGACGACCGCGTCGACGATCATGGACGCCGCGCGCGAGATCTCGTACGGCGGTCGGTCCCGGCGAACCTGGTCGGCCACGAACTGCGGCAGCCTGCGCGCATGCCCCTGCAGCTCCTCGACGTCGATCGAACGTCGGATCTGTTCGCGCAGCGGGATGCCCGCACCGACGGGGTCGGCGACGAAATCCCCCGCCCCGACGACACCGATCACCTCGCCGTCGGCGCCACGGACGGGGACGATCGCCAGATCGCGGTCGACGAGCTCGGTCAGCACGTCCATCGACGCCGCACCGGCATCGACGACGAACGCCGGTTCCGTGACGATCTCCCCGACCGAGGTGTCGACGCTGCGGCCGGCCGCGACCACCTCGGCCCGGATGTCGCCGTCGGTCAGCACGCCGAAGCTCCGGTCCGGCAGCGGGATCACCACGTAGTCCTGTCCGCGCTCGGTCATCAACGCGGCCGCCTGGCGGACGGTCATGTCGGCCCGGCCGATCACCGGTGCGGTGCGGAGCAGTTCGGCCACGGCGCTCGCCGCCGAGATCCCGCCGGCGTCCCGACGCCGCGCCACCGTCAGCTGCGGCTTCTCCTCACCGGCCATGTCTGCAGAGTCTAGGCGGGCCCGGGGTCTGCGAAGACCGTCGGCCGGTCGAATGATTCGGAGTCCGGCCGGCACACCGCGGGGCCCGGGTTCGGCTCGAAGGGAGCAGACACCCTCTCGGAGCAAAGGACCCCCGATGATCAAGCCGCACGTCGCCGCCGCGACCACCCTGCTGGCCGCTCTGGCCGTGGCAATGGGCACGACCGCCCCCGCAGCCGCCATCACGCCCGAGTACGCCGACACACTCACCGCCGGCCAGGGCATCCTGATCGGCGACGGCCTGTGTTCCATCGGGTTCTTCGGGACCAACGCCGACGGTGACCGTCTCGCCGTCACGGCCGGGCACTGCGCCGAGGGCGTCGGCGACGAGGTCACCACCACCGACGGCGAGACGATCGGTGAGGTCGTGGACTGGCAGGACGACGGCGGCACCCCCGACGGGTCGATCACGCTCGCCGATCCCCGCGGTTACACCGTCATCGCGATCGAGGACGACTGGGAGGTGGACCCCGTCTTCGCGACGGCGGCCGACCCCGAGGTCGGCGAACCGGTCGCCAAGACCGGCGAACGCACCGGGACGACCGTCGGCACCGTGACCGCCCTGCTGCATCAGGACGCCGCGCCCGAGCATCGTCTCGTCAACGCCGAACTCGTCGTCCTCGGCGGGGATTCGGGTTCACCGTGGTACCAGCAGACCCGTGGCGGACGGTATGTCCTCGTCGGGATCTCCTCGAGCGGCAACTTCGGCACGCAGAACCCCGACCAGGCGATCTCGACGGCCCAGACCATCGAGGGCCTCTACGAGCAGATCGCCGGCTCCGGGTCGGCGTGGACCGACGGCTTCGAGATCAGCTTCGACACCGCCGAGCGATCCTGACGGCGGCTTCGAGACGACACCGGGGCCCGCCGTCCGCAATGGACGACGGGCCCCGGTGGGTCGTACTCAGATCAGGCGTCGGCCTTCACCGCGTCATCCTTGGCCGCGTCGGGGGCGGGGGCGTCGGCCTTGTCGGCGTCGTCGTCGACCGGGACGAGGCTGATCTTGCCGCGCTCGTCGATGTCGGCGATCTCGACGCGGAGCTTGGAGCCCACGTTGACCACGTCCTCGACCTTGTTGATGCGCTTGCCCTTGCCGAGCTTCGAGATGTGCACGAGGCCGTCGCGACCCGGGAGCAGCGACACGAAGGCGCCGAACGCGGTGGTCTTGACGACGGTGCCCAGGAAGCGCTCCCCGACCTTGGGCAGCTGCGGGTTGGCGATCGCGTTGATGCGGTCGATCGCCGCCTGCGCGGACGGGCCGTCGGCCGCGCCGACGAACACGGTGCCGTCGTCCTCGATCGAGACGTTGGCGCCGGTCTCCTCGGTGATGCCGTTGATCGTCTTGCCCTTCGGGCCGATCAGCTCGCCGATCTTGTCCATCGGGATCTTGATGGTGGTGATCCGCGGCGCGAACGGGCTCATCTCGTCGGGCTCGTCGATGGCCTCGGCCATGACGTCGAGGATGGTCAGTCGGGCGTCCTTGGCCTGGCTGAGCGCACCCGCGAGCACCTGCGACGGGATGCCGTCGAGCTTGGTGTCGAGCTGCAGGGCGGTCACGAAGTCCTTCGTGCCCGCGACCTTGAAGTCCATGTCGCCGAACGCATCCTCGGCGCCGAGGATGTCGGTCAGTGCGACATAACGGGTTTCGCCGTCGACGGTGTCGGAGACGAGGCCCATGGCGATACCGGCGACCGGGGCGCGCAGCGGCACACCGGCATTGAGCAGCGACATGGTCGACGCACAGACCGAGCCCATCGAGGTCGAACCGTTGGAGCTCAGTGCCTCGGACACCTGGCGGATCGCGTACGGGAAGTCCTCGACGCTCGGCAGCACCGGCATCAGGGCACGCTCGGCGAGCGCACCGTGGCCGATCTCGCGACGCTTGGGCGATCCGACGCGACCGGTCTCACCGGTCGAGTACGGCGGGAAGTTGTAGTGGTGCATGTACCGCTTGGACGTCTCGGGTCCGAGCGAGTCGATCTGCTGCGCCATCTTGACCATGTCGAGTGTGGTGACACCCATGATCTGGGTCTCGCCGCGCTCGAACAGCGCACTGCCGTGGGCGCGCGGGATGATCGCGACCTCGGCCGAGAGGGCACGGATGTCGGTGATGCCGCGGCCGTCGATGCGGAAGTGGTCGGTCAGGATGCGCTGCCGGACGAGCTTCTTGGTCAGCGACCGGTAGGCCCCGCCGATCTCCTTCTCGCGGCCCGCGAACTGCTCACCGAGCTGCTCGAGGACGTCGGCCTTGAGCTCGTCGGTCTTGTCGTCGCGCTCCTGCTTGCCGGCGATCGTCAGGATCTCCGACAGGCGATCGGTGGCGGCGGCCGCCACGGCGTCGTAGGCATCCGACTGGTACGCCGGGTACAGCGGGAACTCGGCGGTCTCCTTGGCCGCGGCGGCGGCCAGGGACTTCTGCGCCTCGCAGAGGCGGGCGATGAACGGCTTGGCGGCTTCGAGGCCCTCGGCGACGATCGCCTCGGTCGGTGCCTGCGCGCCGCCGGCGATGAGGTCGATGACGTTGTCGGTGGCCTCGGCCTCGACCATCATGATCGCGACGTCGGCGCTGTCACCGGAGCCGGCGACGATCCGGCCCGCGACGACCATGTCGAACACGGCGCCCTCGAGCTGCTCGACGGTCGGGAACGCCACCCACTGGCCGGCCTTGTTCTCCTCGGTCGGGATGAGCGCGACACGCACGCCACCGACCGGACCGGAGAACGGGAGACCCGCGAGCTGGGTGGAGGCGGACGCGGCGTTGATCGCGACGACGTCGTAGAGGTCGTTCGGGTTCAGCGAGAGGACGGTCACGACGACCTGGATCTCGTTGCGGAGACCGTCGACGAACGACGGGCGCAGCGGACGGTCGATGAGGCGGCAGGTCAGGATCGCGTCGGTCGACGGACGACCCTCGCGACGGAAGAACGATCCGGGGATGCGGCCGGCGGCGTACATCCGTTCCTCGACGTCCACGGTCAGCGGGAAGAAGTCGAAGTGCTCCTTCGGGTGCTTCGACGCCGCGGTGGTCGAGAGCAGCATGTTCTCGTCGTCGAGGTAGGCGGTCACCGAACCGGCGGTCTGCAGCGCGAGGCGTCCGGTCTCGAACCGGATCGTGCGGGTGCCGAAGCTCCCGTTGTCGATGACGGCGGTCGCCTCGGTGATCGCGTCGTCGTAGTCGTCGGCGAAGTCTTCGGTGGTGTTCACATCTGTCATGTGGGGTGGAATCCCTTCGTAGCGGCTGCCGGTGGCGGCCGTCTGACGCGGCCACGAGAAGGTGGCCGCTTGTGCGGTTGGGGGTGGCCTTCGCGGAGGTGCGCAGCACGAACTCACGTGTCACGTCGAGCGGGCTCGCACAGGAGCGCACGCGCGGATCGGACCTACCCAGAACGCGCCGAGAATGTGCGGCAGCACGGTGAATGGCGCAGCGTGTCTGCGCCGGATGAGTGCTCAGACGGCCTTCGATCGAAGCGGCCGGAATCCTGCGCGCCCGAGGGTTGCCCGGGCGAGGGTTCCGGCGGCCACTACCGAGGACCGATCTGGCTGGTCGTTCCGCACTGCCTCGAGTTCCGGCACGATCCGTCTGTCAGCGTATCACCGCCGACTGTCGATACCTCAATACGACGACCCCCGATACGACAAAGCCGGCCGCCCCCGTTTCGGGGGCGGCCGGTGGAAGTCGGGAGATCAGCGACGCAGGCCGAGACGCTCGATGAGCGAACGGTAGCGGTTGATGTCGACCTTGGCGACGTACTTCAGCAGACGACGGCGACGGCCGACCAGCAGCAGCAGACCGCGGCGGCTGTGGTGATCGTGCTTGTGCTGCTTCAGGTGCTCGGTGAGGTCGGTGATGCGCTTGGTCAGCATCGCGACCTGGGCCTCGGGCGAGCCGGTGTCGGTCTCGTGCAGACCGTACTCGGCGAGGATTTCCTTCTTCTGCTCGACAGTCAAAGCCATGGAGTTACTCCTGTTTCTCAGTACCGCGTCCGAAACAACCACGGTGCGCCACCGCGGACTGCAGCAACACCGACTGATCAGGCTACCGCCCGGGTGGGACCCGGCCCAAATCCAGGGCTCAGCTCTCGGCCGCCGCCAGGATCTCGCGCGTCTTCGTCACGTCGTCACCCATGGCGGTGATCAGGTCGTCGACGCCGTCGAACTGTTCCATCCCGCGGATGCGGTGCACGAAGTCGACGGCGACGTGCTGCCCGTAGAGGTCGGCGCTCTTGTCCAGAACGAATGCCTCGACCGTTCGGGTTCGGCCGGAGAAGGTGGGGTTGGTGCCGACCGACACCGCGGCCTGGTAGCGCTCCCCCGGCTCGACCTCGCCGACGACCGGGCCCGCGCCCAGGATCGTGAACCAGGCGGCGTAAACGCCGTCGGCGGGGATCGCGGCGTACATCGGCGGGGCCACGTTGGCCGTCGGGTACCCGAGGTCGCGGCCACGGCCGTCGCCGCGCACCACCACACCCTCGACCCGATGCGGGCGGCCGAGCGCCTCGGTCGCGCGGTCGACGTCACCGGCCGCGACACACGAGCGGATGTAGGTCGACGAGAAGGTCACCGCATGTTCACCGAACAGCGAGACCGATTCCACCGAGAAGCCGAATTTCCCACCGAGTTCGGCGAGCTTGGCCACGTCGCCGGCCGCCTTGCGTCCGAACGTGAAGTTGTCGCCGACGACCACGACGGCCGCGTGCAACGTCTCCACGAGGATGTCGTGGGCGAAGTCCTTGGGCGACCGGGCGGCGAGTTCGGGTGTGAACGGCATGACGCAGAAGACGTCGATGCCGAGCTCCTCGGCCAGCTCGGCGCGTCGTGTCAGCGTCGTCAGTTGCGGCGGATGGGATCCCGGGCGGACCACCTCGGACGGGTGCGGGTCGAACGTCATCAGCACCGCCGGGACGCCGTGCTCCTTCGCCGCCTTCGTGGCGGCGTTGATGAGCTCCGCATGTCCCCGGTGAACACCGTCGAAGACACCTATGGTGACCACGCACCGTCCCCAGCCCGCGGGGATGTCGTCCAGACCTCGCCAACGCAACACGCGACCAGACTACGGGCACCCGGTGTTCCAAACCACCACCGCCACTCGCGTTTGCGGTGGGGTTAAGCTCTTGGTCATGCCTCGGGGAACGGATCGTCCGGTGACAGAACTGTCACAGGTGACCCAGGACTATCTGAAAGTGATCTGGACCAGCCAGGAGTGGGAAGACGTCAAGGTCACCACCAAGCTGCTGGCTCAATCCCTCGGCGTGTCCGCATCGACCGCGTCGGAGGCGATCCGCAAACTCGCCGACCAGGGCTTCGTCTCGCACGAACCGTACGGCGCGGTCACCCTCACCGCCGCGGGCCGGTCCGCGGCCGTCCTGATGGTGCGCCGCCACCGGCTGATCGAGACCTTCCTGGTGCGCGAGCTGGGCTACCGCTGGGACGAGGTCCACGACGAGGCGGAGATCCTCGAACATGCGGTGTCCGACCGGCTGATGGCCCGGCTCGATGCGAAACTCGGCTTCCCCGACCGGGATCCGCACGGCGACCCGATTCCCGCACTCGACGGCTCGATCCCCGCGCCGGACGCGGCACTCCTGGCCGACCTGGAGGTCGGGGCGTCGGGCGCTATCGCCCGAATCTCCGACACCGATCCCGAGATGCTGCGCTACTTCGACCAGGTGGGCGTCGCCCTCGACTGTGTGGTGACCGTCGCCGAGAAGCGCCCGTTCGCGGGCACGATCTCGGTGTCGCTCGACGACGGCGATCCCATCGACCTCGGCGACATCGCCGCACGCGCCATCTTCGTCGTCCCGCGCGGCTGACCCGTTTCTTCGGCAGGGCGCGTCAGCGCAGGGTCGCCGGCCGCACCACCATCACCGAACTCGCGCGGCGACCCTTTTCCTGGATCAGCGCGATCGCCTGTTCCCGCGGATCGACGACAACATAGATCTCCTTGCGGCCGATCGGCTCCAGCCATCGCCCCTGACTGATCGACTCGGCCTCGTCGTCGTCGATGTCGCGGCGCGGGAACGAGATCTTGACCGCCTCGTCGATGTCGAGGCTGACGCGCGGCTCGTCGCGGACGTCGTCGAGTGTGCGCGCATGGTCGAGGGTGAACGGGCCGACCGCCGTCCGCCGGAGTTCGGTCAGGTGCCCCCCGACCCCGAGCGCGGCGCCGAGGTCGCGCGCCAGTGACCGGATGTACGTGCCCGACGAACAGTCAACGGCCACGTCGAGATCGACGAACGCGGCGTCGCGCCGGGCGTCGAGCAGCTCGAAGCGGGACACGGTGACCGGGCGCGCCGCGAGGTCGAAGTCGGCTCCGGTCCGCACCAGTGCGTGCGCTCGCCGCCCGTCGACCTTGATGGCGCTGACCTTCGCCGGGACCTGCTGGATGTCACCGGTGAGATCGGCCATGGCCGCGGCGATGTCGGCGTCGAGGACCCCGGATGCGTCTGCCGTGTCGAGGATCTCGCCTTCGCGGTCGTCGGTCGTGGTGGACGCGCCGAGTCGGATCGTCGCCGTGTACGACTTCGTCGTCAGCGAGAGGAGTCCGAGAAGCTTTGTGGCCCGCTCGATCCCGACGACCAGGACACCGGTGGCCATCGGGTCGAGGGTACCGGCGTGCCCCACGCGGCGGGTGTTGAAGATCTTCCGGCATCGTGACACGACATCGTGGCTGGTCATCCCGGCCGGCTTGTCGACGACGAGCAGTCCGGCGTTCTCGATGGTTGCGTCGGCCACGTCAGGTCAGCGCGATCGTGGTGGTGATGATGCCGCGCTCGACCAGCCAACGTCCGGAGAACTCCAGCAGCGGCGGTCCCCCGTCGGCGGCGGCCGGGTCGATGAGGATGCGCGAGGTGAACGTCCCCGACGTCGGGGTGGACTGTTCGAAGGTGATGTGCGCGTCCTCGAAACCCAACCAGCGCTTGGCGACCGGGAACCAGGCCTTGTAGGTGGCCTCCTTCGCACAGAACAGCAGACGGTCCCAGTGCAGGTCACCCGACCGGGTCGCGAGCACCTCGCGCTCGGCGGGCAGGCTGGTGTGCTCGAGCACACCGTCGGGCAGGCTGTCGTGCGGCTCGGCGTCGATACCGAGGGAACGCACCGACATCGCGTAGGCGACCGTCGCGGCGCGATAACCGTCGCAGTGGGTGAGGCTGCCCACGATCCCGGCCGGCCACACGGGTGCCCCCTTGTCCCCCTTGAGGATCGGGACGGGCTCGTAACCCAGCTCCCCCAGCGCCTGCCGGGCGCAATGCCGAACGGTGGTGAACTCGCGACGACGCTTCTCCACCGCGCGCGAGATCAGGCTCTGCTCGGCCGGCAGCAGGACGAGATCCGGCGGATCGGCGAACGCCTCCGCCGAGGCGACGCCGGCCGGCAGGAGCTGTTCGATCATCGGTTGTCCTCTCGCGCTTGCCGTTCCGCTTGCCGCTCGGCCTGTCGTGTTCGTCGTTCCGCCTGCCGCTGCTCGACCCGCTGCCGGAACTCGGCGGCCCGTTCGGCGTAGTCGGGCGGCAGGTCGAACCGGACTCCGTGCTCGGGCAGATCGGACGCACCGAGCCCGTCTCCGGGAACGATGTTGCGCATCAATGGGTTCGGGAGTCCGCGGCGCTTCCACTCCCGCGGGTAGCCGACCGACACCTCCTCGAACCGGATGCCGTCGTACCAGGTGGTCCGGGGGATGTGCAGGTGCCCGTACACGCAGCACGCTGCGTTGAACTCGGTGTGCCAGTCCGCGGTCAGCTCGCTGCCGCACCACAGCGCGAACTCCGGATAGATGAGCGCGTCACACGGTTCGCGGCGCAGCGGCCAGTGGTTGATGAGGACCGTCTTCTCGGCGGGGTCGATGGCCTGCAGCCGACGCCGGGTGATCTCGATCCGCGCCCGACCCCAGGCGTCCCGGGTCGGGAACGGCTCGGACGACAGCAGGAACTCGTCGGTGGCCACCACATTGCGTTCCCGGGCGAGCGCGAGCGCGGTCAGTTTGTTGGCCGTGCCCTCCGGGCGGAAGGTGTAGTCGTACAGCAGGAACATCGGGACCACGCGGACGGGATCGGAGCCATCGCCCGGATCGAACAGCGGGTAAATGTCCTCCGGGGTCACCACGCCGATGTCGCGGCAGGCCTGGACGAGGTAGTCGTACCGCGCGACCCCGAACACCTGCAGCGGATCCTTCGCCGTCGTATACAGCTCGTGGTTGCCCGGGACCCACACGACGGTGGCGAACCGAGCCCGCAGACGACGCAGGGTGTCGACGATGTCGTCGGTGCGTTCGGCGACGTCACCGGCGACGATGAGCCAGTCGTCCGGCGAGGTCGGCCGGATGCTGTCGATGATGTGCTCGTTGCCCCGATGCGCGATGTGCAGATCGCTGATCGCCCACAGAGTAGCCACGAGGATCCATCGTGCCAGAGGATCGCGATCAGGCGCGGACCGCACCTGCCCGGCGCCATCGCCCCGAGCGGATCCGCCACACCACGGTGGCCAGACGCACGAGCATGAACACCACCAGGCCGGACCACACACCCGCGAGTCCCCAGTCGAACACGAGCGACAGCCAGATCAGCGGCAGGAACCCGATGAGGGCGCCGGCGAGGGTCGCGGTGCGCAGGAAGGCGGCGTCGCCGCTGCCGAGGAGCACGCCGTCGAGCGCGAAGACCACGCCGGCGATCGGCAACATGCCGACGAAGAACCACCAGGGCACCCCGACGGCGTCGAGGACGGCGGCGTCGGAGGTGAAGATACGCGGGATCAGCGTCGCACCGGCCGCGAAGAGGGCAGCCATCGCGGTGGCGGCGACCACGGACACCGCGGTGACGCGCCGGGCGACGGAGTCGGCTGCGCCGAGTCGTCCCGCTCCCAGCGCCGCGCCCACCAGCGCCTGGGCGGCGATGGCCACCGAGTCGAGGAACAGAGCCATGAACTCCCACAGCTGCAGCACGAGCTGGTGCGCCGCCACCTGGGCGACCCCGAATCGCGCCGCGACCGCGGCCGCCGAGACGAAGCAGATCTGGAACGACAGACTGCGCACGATGAGATCCCGCGCCATGACCAGTTGCGCGCGGATGATCGACCAGTCGGGTGCGAAGGCGCGCGAGCCGGGCCCGTGGCCGGCACCCACGGCGACCCGCCGTGCCTCGCGGACCACCCGCACGGCGAACAGCACGCCCGTCACACCCTGTCCGATCACGTTGGCCACCGCGCTGCCGTCGAGACCGAGACGCGGGAACGGGCCGACGCCGTGGACCAGTCCGACGACGAGGACCGCGGCGAGGGACAACCCGACCACGACGTAGACGACGGGACGACGAGTGTCCTGGACGCCGCGCATCCACCCGTTCCCGGCCATCGACAGCAGGATCAGCGGGACGCCGAACATCGCGATCCGCAGCCAGCCCGCCGCGTCCTCGGCCACCGCGGCGGACTCCGGCGAGGACGTCCCGACCAGCAGACGCATCACGACCGGGGCGCACGGGTAGGCGACGGCGACGATCGGGACGCCGACCGCCACCGCGATCCAGCTCGCCTGTACGCCTTCGACGACGGCGCCGGGCCGGTCACCGGAGCCGAAGCGACGGGCGGAGCGGGCGGTGGTGCCGTAGGACAGGAAGGTCAGCTGCGTACTGACGATCGAGAGCACCAGGGTGCCGACGCCGAGAGCGGCCAGTTGTTCGCCGCCGAGGCGTCCGACGACCGCCAGGTCCAGCAGGAGGTACAGCGGCGGCGCGATGAGGACGGCGAGAGCCGAGACGGTGAGGGTGGCGATGCGTGCCACGCCCGGGGCGTCCCCGGCATCCGGCTCCGACGCGAGGCTCAGAGCGACTCCAGCAACCTGGCGACCACCTCGTCGGCGGTACCGGTGTCGCTGTACCCGGAGGCCTGACGATGCCCGCCGCCGCCGTGCGCCCGGGCGATCGGTACGAGATCGACGATGTCCTTGGACCGCAGCGAGACCGTCCAGACACCCGGCTCGCCCTCCTTGAACACCGCTGCCACCTCGGCCTCGCGGGCGGTCCGGATGGTGTCCACGACGCTCTCGGACTCCTCCCAGCTCATCCCGGCCAGCGCCTGCTGGTCGACCACGGCGTACACCAGACCCTCACCGTCGCAGGCGGTGGGTACGAGCTGCGCCGACGCCAGGACACCCGACATCATCGAGAACCAGGCGAACGGATGGGAGTCGAACAGGATCCGGCTCCACTTCCGCGTGTCGACGCCGGTCTCCAGGAGCCGGGCCGCGACGCGGAACGACGCCGGACGGGCCCAGCGGAACGAGCCGGTGTCGGTACTGAGGCCGGCGTAGACGCAGGTGGCGATGTCGGCGTCGAGTTCGACGCCCAGATCGTCGAGGACGTCGAGCACCAGCACGGCGGTGCAGTCGGCGGCCGGATCCACCAGGTCGAGATCGCCGAAACCGGGGTTCGACGCGTGGTGGTCGATGACGATCGAGGTCTGCGCCGCGGTGAACGTCTCACCGAGCGAGTCCAGCCGCTCGAGGTTGGCGGCGTCGACCGCGACCACCAGTGGGTGTCCGACGACCTGCGCGGGAGCGCACAGCAACTTGCCACCGGGCAGCCCGGCGAGCGACGCCGGGAGCTGTTCGGTCCCCGGGTAGGAGACCTCGACGTCGACGCCCCGGCGGTCGAGTGCCAGCCCCAGCGCCAGACCGCTGCCGATCGTGTCCGCATCGGGGCGGACATGACAGCAGATGGTCACCGCGGTCGCGGAGGCCAGCGTCGCGGCGATCGCCGCACTCGACGAACTGCTCACTCGCGGGTACCGGTGGTGTCGTCGTCCGCCGAGCGGTACGGGTCGGACTCCCCCGCCGGCTTCGCCTCGGCAGCGCGTCGGGCGACGAGTTCGTCGTTCGCGCGGGCGCGGGCGACGAGCTCCTCCATCTGACGCGCGGCATCGGGAACCGTGTCGAGTACGAAGCGCAGGGTCGGGGTGAAGCGCACCCCGGTACCCGCACCGACCTTCGACCGCAGCACGCCGGTCGCCTTCGCCAGACCCGCGGCCGCGGCCTCGAAGTCGGGTTCGGCGTCGATGGATTCACCCATCACGGTGTAGTAGATCGTCGCATCGTGGAGATCGTTGGTCACCCGGGCATCGGTGACCGTCACATACGCCAGTCGCGGATCCTTGATCTCGTGCGCGATCGCCGACGCGACGATCGACGAGATCCGCTTGGCCAGGCGCTGAGCCCGTGCCGGATCTGCCATTCCAGGACTCCTTCCATAGCGCTGCGTGCGCGCCGACCGGAGACGGGTCGGCGCGCACCACAGCTGTCGAGATGTCGTACGAGGGTGGTCGTCGCCGCGATCAGTCGCGCGGCTTCTCCCGCAGCTCGTAGGTCTCGATCACGTCGTCCACCTTGATGTCCGAGTAGGTCAGCGTGAGACCACATTCGTAGCCTTCGCGAACCTCGGTGGCATCGTCCTTCTCACGCTTGAGCGACGACACGGTGAGGTTCTCGGCGACCACCACGTTGTCGCGCAGCAGGCGGGCCTTGGCGTTACGCCGCATGATGCCCGACTGCACGAGGCAACCGGCGATGTTGCCGACCTTCGACGACTTGAAGATCGCGCGGATCTCGGCGCGGCCGAGCTCCACCTCTTCGTAGATCGGCTTGAGCATGCCCTTGAGCGCGCTCTCGATCTCGTCGATGGCCTGGTAGATCACCGAGTAGTACCGGATGTCGACGCCCTCGCGGTTGGCCAGCTCGGTGGCCTTGCCCTCCGCCCGGACGTTGAAGCCGATGATGATCGCATCCGAGGCCGCGGCCAGGTTGACGTTGGTCTCGGTGACGCCACCGACACCGCGGTCGATGATCCGCAGCGAGACCTCGTCGCCCATCTCGATGTTCAGCAGGGCCTCTTCGAGGGCCTCGACCGTACCCGAGTTGTCACCCTTGAGGATGAGGTTGAGTTGGCTGGTCTCCTTGAGAGCCGAATCCAGGTCTTCCAGGCTGATCCGCTTGCGACTGCGTGCCGCCAGCGCGTTGCGCTTGCGCGCGTTGCGCCGGTCGGCGATCTGCCGGGCGATGCGGTCCTCCTCGACCACGAGCAGGTTGTCGCCTGCGCCGGGGACCGAGGTGAAGCCGATGACCTGGACCGGACGCGACGGCAGCGCCTCGGGGACGTCGTCGCCGTGTTCGTCGACCATGCGTCGGACACGTCCGTAGGCGTCGCCGGCGACGATCGAGTCGCCGACCTTCAGCGTGCCGCGCTGGACCAGCACGGTCGCCACCGGGCCGCGGCCGCGGTCGAGGTGCGCCTCGATGGCGACACCCTGGGCGTCCATGTCCGGGTTCGCACGCAGGTCCAGCGACGCGTCCGCGGTGAGCAGGACGGCCTCGAGCAGCGCGTCGATGTTCTCGCCCTGCTTGGCCGAGATGTCGACGAACATGGCGTCGCCGCCGTACTCCTCGGGGACCAGACCGTATTCGGTCAGCTGCCCGCGGATCTTCTGCGGGTCGGCGCCTTCCTTGTCGATCTTGTTCACCGCGACCACGATCGGCACGTCGGCCGCCTGGGCGTGGTTGACCGCCTCCACCGTCTGCGGCATGACGCCGTCGTCGGCCGCGACCACGAGGATCGCGATGTCGGTCGCCTTGGCGCCGCGGGCACGCATGGCGGTGAACGCCTCGTGACCCGGGGTGTCGATGAAGGTGATCAGGCGATCCTCACCGTTGAGGTGGGTGTTCACCTGGTAGGCACCGATGTGCTGCGTGATGCCGCCGGCCTCGCCCTCCCGGACGTTGGCCTTACGGATCGTGTCGAGCAGTCGGGTCTTACCGTGATCGACGTGGCCCATGACGGTGACCACCGGCGGACGCTGTTCGAGGTCTTCCTCGCCGCCCTCGTCCTCGCCGTAGGTGAGGTCGAAGCTGTCGAGCAGCTCGCGGTCCTCGTCCTCGGGGCTGACCACCTGGACGCGGTAGTTCATCTCCGAGCCGAGCAGCTCGAGCGTCTCGTCGTTGACCGACTCGGTCGCCGTCACCATCTCGCCGAGGTTGAACAGCGCCTGGACCAGCGAAGCCGGGTTGGCGTCGATCTTGTCGGCGAAGTCGGACAGCGACGCACCGCGGGCGAGACGGATGATCTCGCCGTTGCCGCGCGGCAGCCGGACGCCACCGACGGCCGGTGCCTGCATGTTCTCGTACTCGGCGCGTTTCGCCCGCTTCGACTTGCGACCACGGCGCGGTGCACCACCGGGACGACCGAAGGCGCCTGCTGCGCCGCCGCGTCCACGGCCGCCACCGCCACCGCCGCCGGGACGTCCGCGGAAACCGCCACCGGGAGGTCCTCCCGGTGCACCGGCTCCGCCGCCGCCGCGGTAACCACCGCCGCCGCCGGGGCCACCACGGCCTCCGCCGGCACCGCCGCGACCACCCGGACGGGCGTCAGGACGGGCCGCACGCGACGGCATGGCGCCGGGACTCGGACGCGGGGGCATGTTGCCGGGATTGGGACGGGGACCGCCCTGGCCGGGAGCGGGACGACCGCCACCGGGACGCGGACCACCCTGGCCGGCGGCGCCGGGACGGCCACCGCCGGGACGCGGACCGCCCTGACCCGGTCCGGGACGGGCAGCCGGACGCGGCGCGGGCGCCGGTGCCGACGAATACGGGTTGTTGCCCACCCGCGGCGTACGCGGACCCGGCTTCGGGCCGGGACGCGGACCCGGGCTCGACGTGGGGGCAGACGGTGCTGCCGACGCGGCCGGGGCCTGCGGCGCCGGTGCCGCGGGAGCGGGACGTGGGCTGGGACGTTCCGCCGCGGGGGCGGGCGCCGGGGCCGGGGTCTCCGCCGGTGCGGGTGCGGGCTTGGGTGCGCCCGGCTTCGGCGCGTTGGTGCGCGGGCCGGGGCTCGGACGGTCGGCGACCGGCGCCGACGGGGTTGCGGGTGCACCGGGCTTCGGTGCGTTCGTGTTGCCGGACGGCTTGGGTCCGGGCTTGGCGCTCTGGCGCGGGCCGGGGGCCGGGGACGACTTGGAGTCCTTGGCTCCCCCGTCCTTGCCGGGGAACGATTCACGCAGTCGACGGGCCACGGGGGCCTCTACCGTCGACGACGCCGATTTGACGAACTCGCCTTGCTCCTTCAGACGCTCGAGCACCTGCTTGCTCGTGACGCCGAGCTCTTTGGCCAGTTCGTGCACGCGGGCTTTGCCTGCCACTGCTCTCCTCACTTGGAGGCCAAGCGGCTCACCCGCTACGGCCTCGATTTAAGTCCGGTACATGCTCATCGTGACTTCACGGTGTGCTCATGTCTTCTGCTACCTGTTCCGGCTCCGGGGAGCCATCCTCTGGTGGGTGATCGCGCCGAGCTGTTCGGTGAGATCGTCCGGGTCCACGGTCAGACCGGGGGTCCGGAGTGCCGCGGCGAAGGCCCGGCGTCGCGTCGCGGTGGAGATGCACTCCGACCGCGCGTGCAGCCACGCGCCTCGTCCCGGCATGGTCTTCGCGGGATCGACCACGACTGTCGGGGTGTCACCGCACAGCTGTGCGACGACACGGACCAACTCGCCGGCCTCTGCCCGCTGCCGGCAACCGATGCACATCCGGATGGGTGTGCCGCCGGCTCGCGAACGGGGGGCGGATCGCTGAACCATCGATCAGTCTAGCGCGAGCGGGCCCGGCGGGGACAATCGGCCGCTGCGCGTCACTCCGGCCCGCCCTCGGCCGCCGGCGCGGCGTCGGACCGGATGTCGATCCGCCACCCCGTGAGCCGGGCCGCGAGCCGGGCGTTCTGGCCCTCTTTGCCGATGGCCAGCGACAGCTGATAGTCCGGGACGATGACCCGCGCGGCCTTGGCGGCGGCGTCGACGACCGTCACCGAGACAACCTTCGCGGGCGACAACGCATTCCCGACGAAGACCGCCGGGTCGGTGTCGAAGTCGATGATGTCGATCTTCTCGCCGGCGAGTTCGCTCATCACGTTCCGTACGCGCTGGCCCATCGGACCGATGCACGCGCCCTTCGCGTTGAGGCCGGCCACGCCGGTGTGCACCGCGATCTTCGACCGGTGGCCGGCCTCGCGCGCCACGGCGACGATCTCGACGCTGCCGTCCTCGATCTCGGGCACCTCGAGGGAGAACAGTTTGCGCACCAGGTTCGGATGGGTCCGGGACAGGGTGATCTGCGGACCGCGCGGTCCGCGGCTCACGCCGACGACGTAGCACTTGATCCGGTCGCCGTGGGTGTAGACCTCGCCCGGCACCTGCTCGGCCGGCGGGATGATCCCCTCCGTCGAGTTGGCGTCACTGCCGATCTGGACGACGACCATCCCGCGCGCATTGGCGCGCGAGTCCTGCTGCACGACGCCGCCGACGATCTCACCCTCGTGGGCGACGAGGTCGCCGAAGTTCTTCTCGTTCTCGGCGTCGCGCAGGCGCTGGAGGATGACCTGCCGTGCGGTCGTCGCCGCGATGCGGCCGAAACCCTCGGGGGTGTCGTCCCATTCGTGGACGACGTTCCCGTCCTGGTCGACCTCCTGCGCCATCACGCGGACGGCGCCGGACTTGCGGTTGACGTCGACACGGGCGTGCGGCGCGAAACCGTCGGTGTGGCGGTAGGCCGTCAGCAAGGCGGTCTCGATGGCGGTGATGACGGTCTCGATCGAGATGCCCTTGTCGGCCTCGATCATGCGCAGGGCGGCGATGTCGATGTTCATGTCGTCGGTCTCCTATTCACTTGTCGTGTTCATTTGTGGTGTTCAGTTGTCGCGCCGCGGCGGGGGCGCGGCGCGCTTCGATCTCGTCGGGTTCGAGGCCGCACAGTTCGAGCTCGCGGACGCTCGGCTGAGAGAAATCCACCTGCACCACGGCTTTGGTCACCGAGGCGAGGTCGACGGTCTCCACCGCGATCCGCCCCTTGTGGTTCGCGACCACCTCGACCGCCGGCGCCGGGTCGTCGAGCAGCCTGCCGATGCGTCCGGCGACGGTGCGCGGCTGCGATCCGGGTCCGCCGTCGACCTCCACGACGACGCGCCGACCGGTGTTGCGACGCCAATGCCGGGGCAGGGTCAGCGGGCTGTCGACGCCGCGCGAGGTGACCTCGAGCACATAGGCGAGGTCGGCGAAGTCGGGCGTGGCGTCGAGGAGGTCGGAGACCTCGGTGCTGAGTCCGGCGAGAACGTCGAGGTCGCTGCCACCGTCGCGGTCGACCACGATCGACAGTTCCTCCTGGCCGTCCCGGCTGCGCACCGTGATGACCTCGAGGTCGAATCCCCGCTCGGCGACAAGCTTTTCGACGAGTTCGCGCACCTGCGTCGGGCTGATCGGCATGCCACTCCCCTCGTCTTCAGTTGTCGGGCCGTGCCGGGTCTCGCACGACGTTGCTCCGAACATCCTAGTGGATCGATCGCGCGGAGAACTGCTGGCATGATGTCCCGGGTGAGCATGCCCCCGATCGAGCGACGGACCCTGCGGCACCCGATCGACCGGCGCACCGCCTTGCGCGGCGGACTCCTCGCGGGCGCCGTCGTCGTCGGCGCCGGGGCGGCCGGCGTCGGACTGACCGGTTGCGATTCGTCGCCCTCCGCGGAGACCCTGTTGGCCGAGAGCCTGGTGCCCCTGGTGCGCTCGGCGTCCGCGGACGAGAGCACCGCGCGCGCCCTGGTCGCGGTCGAGCCCGCATACGCCACCGCACTCGGTGTCGTGGCCGATCAGCGCGCCCAGCACGCTCGCGCACTGCGCGAGGAGATCATCCGGCTCGACCAGGAGGTGGCGGCGACACTCGACCGTCCCGCCACCTCGGCGACCGCCTCGACTTCCCCGGCGGGTACCCCACCGGCCCCACCGTCCCTCGCTCGACTGCGCGTCGATCTCGACGCCGCGGCCGGGCAGGCCCGCCGGGTCGCGCTCGGCGCCGCCGGGTACGCAGCCGGGCTGACCGGGTCGGTCGCCGCGGCCGTCACTTCGATGCGAGAGGTGCAACTGGCATGACGTCCCCCGTGAACACACCGGCGTCGGATTCACCGGCAGCGCAAGCAGATCCCGACGACCCGCTGGTCGTCGCCGCCGAGACCGAGAACGCCGCGATATTCACCTACGGTGTCATCACCGCCTTCGTCGCCGCCTCCCGTCGACGCACCGTCGCCGAGTACGCCGACGCCCATCGCGCCCGACGCGACGAGATCGACCGGACGATCGAGGCGGCGGGGAACACACCGCCGCTGGCGGCCGCCGGCTACACGCTGCCGATCGAGGTCACCGACCCGACCACCGCGGCCCGCGCCGCGCTCGGCGCCGAGATCGACTGCGCAAGCGCTTATCGGGCATTGCTGGAGCAGGCCGACGACGAGACCGGACGCCGGATCGGCGCCGACGGGCTGTCGGAGAGCGCGGTGCGCGCCGCGCGCTGGCGGGTGGCTCTGCAGGAGAGCCCGGTCACGGTGGCGTTCCCCGGGTCTCCCGCAGGCGGCTGAGCCGCCTCAGCCGCGGGCGGCCGCCACCACCGCGTCGACCGCGGTGTCGACCGCGACCTCGGCGGCCTCACCGGTGAAGCGGTCGCGGATCTCGATGGTGCCGTTGGCATATCCGCGACCGACGACCACCACGGTCGGCATCCCCAGGAGTTCGGCGTCCTTGAACTTCACTCCGGGCGACGCCTTCCGGTCGTCCAGGAGCACCTCGAGACCGGCCGCGTCGAGGTCGGCGGCGAGCTGCTCGGCGCCGGCGACGGCGGCCTCGTCCTTGTTGGCGATGACGAGGTGAACCGCGAACGGCGCCACCGACTTCGGCCAGCGCAGGCCCTTGTCGTCGTGGGACTGCTCGGCGATGACCGCGACGAGGCGCGACACCCCGACACCGTAGGAACCCTGGGTCAGGCGGACCGGCTTGCCGTTCTCGCCGAGGACGTCCACCTCGAAGGCGTCGGTGTACTTCTGGCCGAGCTGGAAGATGTGCCCGATCTCGATGCCCTTGGCACTCACCAGCGGTCCGGCGCCGTCCGGCGACGGATCGCCGTCGCGGATCTCGGCGGCCTCGACCGTCCCGTCGGGCGTGAAATCGCGGCCGGCGACCAGACCGACGTAGTGCCGGCCCGGCTCATCGGCGCCGGTGATCCAGGACGTCCCCTCGACCACCCGCGGGTCGACGAGGTAGCGGATGCCGTTCTCGGCCAGCGCCTTCGGTCCGATGTACCCCTTGACGAGGAACGGGTTCGCGGCGAAGTCGGCGTCGGTGAGCAATTCGACCTCGGCGGGCTCGACGGAGGCCTCGAGACGCTTGACGTCGACCTCGCGATCGCCCGGGACACCGATGCCGGTGATCTCCCAGTCACCGCCCGGCACACGGAGTTTCACGAGCACGTTCTTGAGGGTGTCGGCGCCGGTGTACTGCCCGTCGAGCGTCGCGTTCGCCCAGTCGACCAGGCTGTCGATCGTCGGGGTACCGGGCGTGTCGTGGACGACCGCCGCGGGCAGGTCGTCAAAGGGCAGCGGGTCGGGCGCGCGGGTGATGACCGCTTCGACGTTGGCGGCGTAGCCGGATTCGACGCAGCGCACGAACGTGTCCTCGCCGACCGCCGACTCGGCCAGGAACTCCTCGGAGGCGCTGCCACCCATCGCGCCGGAGGTCGCGGCGACGATGACGTACTCGATCCGCAACCGCTCGAAGATCTTCTGATACGCCTCACGGTGCGCGTTGTAGGCGGTCTTGAGTCCGTCGTCGTCGAGGTCGAAGGAGTAGGCGTCCTTCATCACGAACTCACGTCCGCGGAGGATGCCCGCGCGCGGCCGTTCCTCGTCGCGGTATTTGGTCTGGATCTGGTAGAGGATGACCGGCATGTCCTTGTACGACGAGTACTCGCCCTTGACCAGCGTCGCGAACAGTTCCTCATGGGTCGGGCCGAGGAGCATGTCGGCACCCTTGCGGTCCTTGAGGCGGAAGAGCGAGTCGCCGTATTCGGTCCAGCGGTTGGTGGTGTCGTAGGGCTCGCGGGGCAGCAGGGCGGGCAGCAGGATCTCCTGGCCGCCGATGGCGTTCATCTCCTCGCGGACGACGTTCTCGATCGCCTTCAGCACGCGTAGACCGAGCGGCAGCCACGAGTACACACCGGGCGCGACTCGGCGGATGTAGCCGGCTCTGACCAGCAGCTTGTGGCTGGGGACCTCCGCGTCGGCGGGGTCGTCGCGCAGGGTCCGCAAGAACAGGGTCGACATGCGTGTGATCACGACCAACCAGCTTAGTTATGGTGTTGCGGTGCGCGTCATCCTGCCTCCCTCCGAAACAAAATCCGACGGCGGGCGCGGCGCTCCCCTGGATCTCGACACGCTGTCCTTCCCCGAGCTGAACCCGGTCCGCAAGCAGGTCGCCGACGCGCTCGTCGCCCTGGCCGCCGACCTCGAGGCCAGTCGTACCGCGCTCGGGCTCGGCGCCACCCAGCTCGACGAGGTCGACCGCAACGCCGACCTGTGGCTGTCCCCCACCCGGCCGGCTCTCGAGCGCTACACCGGCGTCCTCTACGACGCCCTCGATCACCGGTCGCTGACCCGGGCGGGCAAGACCAAGGCCGCCGACCGGCTGGCGATCGGGTCGGCGTTGTTCGGTGTCGTGCGGGCACCCGATCCGATTCCCGCGTACCGACTCTCAGGCGGTTCCAAGCTGCCCGGCATGCCGACGCTGGCGGCGCTGTGGAAGCCGGATCTGTCCCCCGCGCTGGACGCGGTCGACGACTTCGTCGTGGATCTGCGCTCGGGCGTCTACCACCAGCTCGGTCCGGTGCGCGGCGCGGTGACGGCGACCGTCATGACCGAGCAGAAGGACGGCTCACGCAAGGTGGTCAGCCATTTCAACAAGCACTACAAAGGTCTGATGGCCCGCGAACTGGTCCGCACGCGGCGTTCCGTACGCGACGTGAACGGTGTGGCCGCGGTCCTCGCCGACGCCGGGCAGCGGGTCGAGATCGAGGCCCCGGACCGCATCGTCGTACTGACCGACTGACCCGGCACCGAGGTCCGCGACGCTACTGCGCGTCGAAGTCGAAGAGGGTTGCGCCGCCGGGCTCCACGGTCTGCAGGACGGTCGCCCGTCGCGGCGTCACCCGGTAGACGTACCAGGGCGGCGGGCCGGCCGACGGCGCACTGAAGTCGGCGGTCAGCGCGGCACCCGACTCGTCGACGCGGCACGGCCACCCGTCGCCCGCCCACAGCTCTGCCATCTCGGCGACGACGGCTCGGTGACCAGGTTCGCGTCGCCCTCGACCACCAGGTCGGCCTCGTCGAGTGCCACCGACAGGGTGCAGCGCGGGTCGCGGGCGAGGTTGCGCGCCTTCCGGGTCGACGGACCGGTCTCCAGCCAGATCGCGTCCCGATGCCACAGCGCCCCGATTCCGGTGACGTGCGGGCTGCCGTCGGCGTTGATCGTGGCGATCCACCAAATGTGCCGGTCGGGACCACCGGTCCCCGGCGCCTGGGACACCCCGGCGGTCAATCGGGCCGCGACGGGCCGCCAGTCGAGCGTGCCGATGTCGTAGAGCTCAGCGAGATTCTTGGCGTCCATACCGGGACCGACCGTGCGTCCGCCCGGAATTCATCGCCGGGTGTCGGACCCCGGGGTGTTCGGCTCGGCGTCGAGCCCGGCGTCGAGCCCGGCGTCGGCGGCTTCCTGGGCGGCCTGTCCCTCGGCGACCTGCTCGGGCGTGAACCGCATGAACAGCACGACGATCGCGGCGAGGACGGCGATGCCCGCGCAGGCGGCGAAGGCCAGCCCGTAACCCTCGGCCTGCGCGGCGAGCTGGGTGGGGTTCATCGTCTCGACCGGCGCGGTGGTGCCGCCCTTCGACAGCGCGCGCGAGGTGACCATCGCACCGACGGCGACCAGGCCGACGGCCCCGCCGAGGTTCTGCGCGACCTGCGCGAGCGCGGTCAGGGGGCCGATCTCGGTGGTGCCCACCCCGGCCACCACGGACAAGGTCAGCGGGATGACTGCCAGACCGACGCCGAAACCGATCACGACGACGGGGACGAAGATGCTCGGGAAGTAGTCCGGTGAGTCGGTCGCGATCGACGATGCGTAGAGGCAGCCGACGAGGATCACCGCGCCGCCGACCAGGACGAGCCAGCGCGGCTGGATCATCAGCGCCAGCTTCGACGCGATCGCCGCGGCGATGCCCAGCCCGAACGCGAACGGCACGACCGCGAGCCCGCTCTGGATCGGCGAGTAGTGCAGGATGCCCTGCAGGTACAGCGAGATGAACACCGCCATGCACATCATGATCATGCTGGCGAGCAGGATGGCGAGCAGGGCTGCGACGCGTGAGCTGTTGTCGAAGAGGGAGAACGGCAGCAGTGGGTTCCGGGCGCGCCGTTCGACCACGATGAACGCGGCCAGGGCGAGGGCGCCGAGGATGAACGAGCCGACCACGACCGGCGCCGTCCAACCGTTGGGCCCCTCGTTCACCGCGAGCACCAGCAGGGTGCAACCGAGGGTGCCGAGGACCGCGCCGGGCACGTCGAGAGGCAGCCGCTCACCCTGGGATTCCCGCAGCGCGACGATCGCCCCGACGACGACGATCAGACCGATCGGCACGTTGATGAGGAAGACCAGGCGCCACGACAGCTCGGTCAGCACCCCGCCGAGGATGAGCCCGGCCACCGATCCCACGCCGGTCATGGCCGCGTAGACCGCGAAGGCCTGACTGCGCGGTTTGCCGGGCGCGAAGGTGGTGGCGACCAGCGCCATGGCGGTGGGCGCCGCGATCGCCGCCGACGCGCCCTGCAGGGCCCGGCCGGCGAGGAGGCTCGCCTCGTTCCAGGCCAGTCCGCACAGCAGCGAGGTGAGGGTGAAGGCGACCACGCCGACGATGAACATCCGTTTGCGCCCGAACGTGTCACCGAGTCGGCCGCCGAGGAGCATGAGACCGCCGAACGCCAGCACGTAGCTGCTGATGACCCAATTGGCGCTGGACTCCGAGAGCGTGAGCGCGTCGCGGATGCTCGGGAGCGCCAGCGCGGCCACGGTGCCGTCGAGCACGACGAGCAACTGCATCCCGGACAGCACCAGGATCGGCAGGCCGAAGACCGGACGGAACTGCTCGCTGTTCCCCGCTCCTGTGTTCACCGTTCCAGTGTTCACGGTTCCGGTGTTCGCAGCTCCGGGAGTCGACATAGAGAACGACCGTACCGGCCGACCGCCGGGACATGCCAATCTGCGTTGATCCGGTTTGGGTTGATCTGGTCAGGCGCCCTCGGTGAACGCGGCCACGTCGCCGATGACGACGATCGCGGGCGGACGCAACCCCTCGGCCTCCGCGACCTCGCCGGCGTGGGCGAGATCGGTACGCAGCAGACGCTGGGTCGGCAGGGATCCGTTCTCGATCATCGCGACCGGGGTGTCGGGCCGCCGGCCGCCCTCGAGCAAGGCGTCGGCGAAGACCTCGACGCGTTCGACCGCCATCATCAGGACCAGGGTGCCGCGCAGCTTGCCCATGGCCGACCAGTCGATCAGCGAGTCGGGGTGGCCGGGCGGCACGTGGCCCGAGGCGATCACGACCTCGTGGGTGACGCCGCGGTGCGTCACCGGGATGCCCGCCGATGCCGGTGCGGCGATCGAGCTGCTGATCCCCGGCACCACGGTGACCGGGACCCCGGCGGCCACACAAGCCTGCAGTTCCTCGAAACCCCGCCCGTAGACATAGGGGTCGCCGCCCTTGAGGCGGACCACGAACTTGCCCTCCTTGGCCTTCTCCACGAGGACGTCGTTGATGGCTTCCTGCTTCATCGCGCGGCCGTAGGGCACTTTGGCGGCGTCGATCACCTCGACCTGCGGGCCGAGTTCGGCGAGCAGTTCGGGGGGCGCGAGCCGATCGGCCACCACCACGTCGGCCTCGGCGAGGAGCCGTTGGCCGCGGACGGTGATCAGGTCGGGGTCGCCGGGACCGCCACCGACGAGGGCCACGCCGGCGGCGTGCGGGGCGGCGTCGTCGACACTCAGCGACCCCTCGGCGAGGGCACGGCTCATCGCGGCGCGGAGTGCGGCCGACAGTTTGTGGTCGCCGCCGGCGAGGACGCCGAACTGGACGTCGCGGTGACGGCCGGATGCCGGGGTGACGGCGGTGCCGTGGCGGGCGTCGTCGGCCCGGACACAGAACGTGTGCCTGCGCTCGGCCTCGGCCACCACCGCCTCGTTGACGGCGGGATCGTCGGTGCAGGCCATCGCGTACCAGGCGCCCTCCAGATCACCGTCGGCGTAGCGGCGCTGGGTGACGGTGATGCCGGTGAAGGATTCGACGGCCGGGGTGGGATCGAGCGCGATGACGTGCACGTGGGCACCCGCGGCGACCAGATTTGGCAGCCGCCGCTGCGCGACGGACCCGCCGCCCACCACGACGACCTTGCGTCCGCGGAGGTCGAGGCCGACCAGGTAATGCCCCTCTGCGGAGGGGAAGGCGTCGGGCCCGGGGACGTTCGGGGGCGACGCGGACTCAGGCTCGGACATGGGAGCTGACATTACCGGGACGGGTGACCCAGGGCGTCACCTCACCCGTGCGGCGGAGGTGTGCCGGTCACCGGTCGCGCGACTCACGTGAACGCTGCCGGGCCAGGGCGCGTTCACGCGACTCCTCGAACTTGCGCACCTTGACGTCCATCTGTTCCAGGAACGCCGCGAGGCGTTCGCGGTAGTGCTCGCCGACCGGCCCGAAGTCGTTGCGCTCGAAGATGCGCCACTTCCGCAGGACGGGCATGACGACATCCGACATGTGTTGCGGCAGATCGTAGATGCCGCCCTTGGCGATCAACACGGCGTTGCGCCGGAAGTTCGGCATGGTCGCGCCGGGCATCTGGAAGTTGGTCACGATCGCGTGGATGGCGGCCATGGTCTGGTCGGGAACGAGGTCGAGCGCGCCGGCGACGATGTTGCGGTAGAAGAGCATGTGCAGGTTCTCGTCGGCCGCGACACGCTGCAGCATGCGGTCGGCGATCGGGTCCCCGCATGCCTTCCCGGTGTTGCGGTGCGAGACCCGGGTGGCCAGTTCCTGGAAACTGACGTACGCGACCGCGAACAGCATGTCGAAGCTGTGGTCGCGCTGCCCGTCGTCGTCGGGCAGGGGGTTGAACCCCGACGTCATGTGCGCCATGCGGATCTCTTCGAGTTCGACCGGGTCGACACCGCGGGTCACCACCAGGTAGTCGCGCATCACGATCGAGTGGCGGTTCTCCTCGGCCGTCCAGCGCCCCACCCACCAGCCCCAGGCATCGTCGAGGGTGAAGTTGTCGGCGATCACCCGGTGGTACGACGGCAGGTTGTCCTCGGTGAGCAGGTTGGTGATCATCGCGGCCTTGGCGACGTCGGAGAGCCGGGACTGTGCCGGATCCCAGTCGAGTCCGCCGAGAGCCGCGAAGTTGCGTCCGTCGTCCCAGGGCACGTAGTCGTGCGGGTGCCAGTCGCGCGTCATCTTCATGTGCCGCTCGACCTCGGTCTCGCACACGGGCAGCAGTTCACGCAGTAGATCCGAACCGGTCATGCCGCGGTCGGCGGGTTCGGCGTCGGGGGGTCCGATGAGGGTGGTCACGTGCTCTCCTGATCACAGCGGGGGTCGTACCATCCACTCTGCGCGGCGGGACGGGTGGTGCTCGTGAGGCGAAGGTCCCGCCTGTATGGGGTCCGACGTCGCGACTTCCCGACGCCGCACATCCGGTACTTTCAGACCCATGTCCCCTGTCACGACCGATTCGGCCACCACCGATCCGACCCCGTCCCCGAATCCGGTCCGCGCCTACCTCGTCGACGACCACGAGCTCGTCCGGCGCGGTCTGCGCGACCTGCTCGGGACCGCCGGCGACATCGAGGTGGTGGGCGAGGCGGCCTCGGTCGGCGAGGCCCTCGTCGGCATCCTGGCGACCAAACCCGATGTCGCCGTGCTCGACGTCCGGTTGCCCGACGGCAACGGGGTCGAGCTGTGCCGGGACGTCCGCGCCGCCGAACCGGGGATCAAGTGCCTGATGCTCACGAGCTACGCCGACGACGACGCGCTGCTCGCCGCGGTCCTCGCCGGCGCCTCGGGTTTCGTGCTCAAACAGATCCTGGGGCACAACCTGGTCGCCGCGGTCCGGACCGTCGGCCGGGGCGGTTCACTGCTCGACGATCGGTCCACGGCGGCCCTGCTCGCCAAGCTGCGCAACGAGAAGCAGACCGAGAAGGATCCGCTCGCCGAGCTCACCCATCAGGAGCGCGAGGTGTTCGCCCTGATCGGCGAGGGCCTGACCAATCGCCAGATCGCCGGCCGGATGTTTCTGGCGGAGAAGACGATCAAGAACTACGTGTCCCGCATCCTGGGCAAATTGGACATGCAGCGACGCACCCAGGTCGCCGTGATGGCGACCAGACTCCGCGACGGCAAGGAGTGAGTCAACCCACCAGCGGCACCGACCAGGTGAGCGTCGTCCCGCCGCCGCTGGTCCGGCCCTCGCTCGTCCCGCCCCCACTCGTCCCCCGCGGGCGGGTGACGATGCTGAACGTCCCGTCGCAGTCCTCGGCCCGGCGCGTCAGGTTCTCGAGACCGCGATAGGTGACGTCGGCGCCGATGCCGACCCCGTCGTCGCTGATCTCGACGGTCAGGACGTCGTCGGCGGTCACCGACACCGCGATGTGGTCGGCCCGCGCGTGCCGGAGCGCGTTGCTCAAGCCCTCTCGCAGGACGGCGTCGATGTGTGGTCCGAGGGAGTCCGGGACCACCGTGTCGACGGGGCCGTCGAACTCCACGCTCGGCGAGATCGACGCGTGCCCGGACAGTTCGGAAACGATGTCGAGCACCCGCCGCCGCAGCGTCGGGCCGATGTCGGTTCCGTAGGGCGTCTGCAGGTCGAAGATCGAGGTGCGGATCTGCGCGATCGTGCGGTCGAGGTCGGTCATGATCTGCTCCAGGCGCGCGGCCGCGGCGGCCGGATCGGTGGTCCCGGCCAGCAACGTCTGTACCGACATCCCGACCGCGAAGAGTCGCTGGATCACATGATCGTGCAGGTCGCGGGCGATGCGGTGCCGGTCTTCGAGGACCTCGAGATCGCGGGCGATCTGTTGCTGCTCGGCGTAGACGACCGCCAGCGAGGCGACCTCGGCGACACCGGCGAGCCCGGCGATCTCCTCGTCGTCCCAGTAGGGGCGGTTACGGTGGGTGATGAGCATCCAGCCGAACGCCCCCGATGCGCGCTGGAGGGGTTGCACCGAGGTCCAGCGGGCGCCGCCCCGTATCAGCGACTCGGCGATCTGGCCGGAACGCTGCACCCGCAGCGCCGTGGCGTCCGGCGGGACGAAGTTCTCGATCTCCACCGGATCGCCGGTGTGCCCGCGTAGTTCCACCTCCCCCGCCATCTCGGTGAGCAGGTAGACATCGACCGCGCCGACGAGACCGGCGACATCGGCGCACATCCGGGACATGGTGTCCGACAGCGCGATTCCGGCCAGCGGCTCCGACCCACGCCGGGCCAGGACCTGCATCCAGCGGTGGCGGGTGCGGGCCCGTTCGAAGAGACCCGCGTTGTCGACGGCGATCCCGGCGGCCACCGCCAGCACCGCGACGACGGTCTCGTCGACCTCGGAGAAGTCCTCCGCGGACCGCTTCTCGGTCAGGTACAGACTGCCGAACACCTCGCCGCGCACCATGATCGGAGCACCGAGGAAGGTGTGCATCGGGGGGTGGTTGGGCGGGAACCCGACCGACGTCGGATGGGCGCCGAGGTCGTGGATGCGGTGCAGGCGGGGATCGTCGATGAGCAGGCCGAGGACCCCGCGGCCGACCGGCAGATGTCCCATGGTGGCGCGTTGCGCATCGGTGATGCCGATGTGCACGAATTCACTCAGCCCGCCGTCCGGCCCGCGCACGCCGAGGGCACCGTACTGGGCGTCCACGAGTCCCGCCGCGACCTCGACGATGCGCTGCAGCGCGCGGTCGAGTTCGACCCCCTGCCCGACCACCAGCACCGCCTCCAGCAGTTCCCGGAGCAGGGCGGGATCGTCGGCACCGTGATCGGCGAGCGCGTCGAGCGTCTCGCGGAGCCGGTGCGCCAGCATCAGGACGCCCCGGGGGCGTCGCCGACGGACTGGGGCGTCGGCACCCGCCCACTCTCGGCGGATCGGGACACGAAGCGGCACAACGCTTCCGGGATCGCGGCCGGATGCAGATGCAGGTACGAGGCGTGCACTGCGGCCGTCGCGACCCCGTGCATCGACGCGCGGCCCGCCGAATCCCGCCAGGCCCAGGCCGGGGCGAGCGCGCCGTCGCCGACCCCGCTGCGGTGGAACTCGTGACCGGTGACGCGTTCGCCGGTCCGGAACAGGGCCGAGTCGCCCACGGCCACGGCATCGCGGTATCCCAGCGTCAGGGTCGGGCCGAAGTGGCCGGGGATGTCGAGGACGCCGCTCATCGGGTGCCCGTCGAGTTCGGTGCACAGGTACAGCAGGCCCGCGCACTCGGCGTGGATCGGCCGACCTGCCGCGGCGTGCGCCCGGAGGTCGGCGCGCAGGAGATCGTTGGCGGCCAGCGCCTCGGCGTGTTCTTCCGGGAATCCGCCACCGATCACCACGCCGGCCGCGTCCGCGGGCAACCGGTCCACGAGCGGGTCGAAGACGACGACGCGCGCGCCGGCGGCGGTCAGCACCTCGGCGTGCTCGGCGTAACCGAAGGTGAACGCCGCGCCCCCGGCGACCGCGATCACCGGCGAACCGGCCGACGCGGCGGGACGATACGGCGCGACGGCTTCCGCAGCCGACCAGGCCGCGGCGTCGGGGACCGCACGTCCGCGGGCGGCGGCCACGATCGCCGGCAGGTCGAGGGCGCCGCGCAGGTGCGCGGTCATCGCGTTCACGGCGGCGACCGCGTCGGCGTTGCGTTCGGCGGCCGGGATCAGGCCCAGGTGCCGGGAGGGCACCGTCAGCGACGGGTGGCGCCGCAGCACACCGAGAACCGGCAGTCCCACCCGCGCGGCGGCCTGTCGCAGCACCATCTCGTGGCGTGGCGAACCGACCCGGTTGAGGATGACGCCCGCGATCGACACCGAGGGGTCGTAGGAGAGGAACCCGTGCAGCACGGCGGCCAGCGACTGGCTGTGGCCCGCGGCGTCGACGACGAGGATCACCGGCGCACCGATGATCGACGCGACGTGCGCGGTGGAGCCGACGCCGAGCGAACCGGCATCGCCACCTGGACTGCCGCCCGTGCCGTTGCCGCTGTCGGAATCCACGATCCGGCCGTCGAAGAGGCCCATCACGCCCTCGACGACCGCGATGTCGGCGCCCGCGGCGCCGTGGGCGAAGAGCGGCGCAATGCGTTCGGCGCCCACGAGATTCGGGTCGAGATTGCGTCCGGGTCGTCCGGCCGCGACGGCGTGGTATCCGGGATCGATGTAATCGGGGCCGACCTTGAACGGCGCCACCCGGTGTCCGGCCGCCCGCAGAGCGCCGATGAGGCCGGTCGTCACGGTGGTCTTGCCGCTGCCCGACGACGGCGCGGCGATCACGACGGCGGGCGTCGACGCCCGCACGGAGGTCACCATTCGATCCCCTTCTGCCCCTTGCGTCCGGCGTCCATCGGGTGGGCGATCTTGTGCATCTCGGTCACGAGATCGGCAGCGTCGACGAGGGCCTGCGGGGCGCGCCGGCCGGTGATGACCACATGCTGGCGTCCGGGTCGGCGGGCGAGGGTGTCGAGCACCTGAGCGGTGTCCACCCAGCCCCAGTGCAGCGGATAGGTGAACTCGTCGAGGACGTAGAAGTCGTGTTCGCCGGCATCGAGACGGCGTGCGATCTCCGCCCACCCGGCCCGGGCGGCGGCGGCGTGGTCGTCGTCCTGGTCGTCGTTGGCCCGCAACCAGGACCAGCCCTGACCCATCTTGTGCCATTCCACCGGCCCACCGGCGCCGGTCTCCGCGTGCACCCGGTCGAGGGTGAGCATCGTCGACTCCTCCCCCACCTTCCACTTCGCACTCTTGACGAACTGGAACACCGCGACCCGCATACCCGCGTTCCACGCGCGCATCGCCATCCCGAAGGCGGCGGTCGACTTGCCCTTGCCGTCGCCGGTGTGCACCGCGAGGACGGGCTGATTACGGCGCTGTCGCGTCGTCAAGCCGTCATCGGGGATGCTGACCGGAACTCCCTGGGGCACTCGACTTCTCCTCTGGTCTCAGATCGGGGTGGCGGGGCGGTCAGGCCGCTCCCCGCGCGGGTGCGTGTCCCGTCAGCGCGGTGGCGGACAGTTCGTCCATGGGGATCAGGCTCGCGCCGAGATGGGCCGCGAGATCGCCGGCGAGTCCGAGCCGGACCATCCCCTGCTCGCAGTCGACGACCACGGACCCGATGCCGCGACGACGGATACCGTCCGCGGCTTCCCGCGCCCGTGCCATCGCGCCTCGTCCTGAGGTGGCACGACCGTCGGTGAGCACCACCAGCAGCGGCCGCCGGTCGGGCTCGGCGCGGCGACACCGCTGCACGACATCGGCGGCGAGCTGCAGGCCCTCGCCGAGCGGTGTCCGGCCGCCCGTGCGGACCTCCTCGAGGCGGCGCACCGCGATCTCGACCGATTTGGTGGGCGGCACCGCAAGCGTCGCGGAGGAACCCCGCGCCACGACCACCGCGACACGGTCGCGCCGGGTATACGAGTCGCGCAACATTTCCACGCACAGTTCGGACACCGCGGCCAGCCGACGCCGGGCGGTCATCGACCCGCTGAGGTCGACCACGAAGACGACGAGGTTGGCCTCCTGGCCGACCCGCTGCGCCGACCGCAGGTCGGGGGCCGCGATCCGCACACCGCGCTCGGACCCGGTCCCGCCACGACCGGCCCGGCCCGCGGCGGCGAGCACCGTGCCGAACAGATGCACCGGTCGGCCGGCATCGAAGTCCACGGCGTGGGTGGTGTGTCCGCGACGGCTCCGCGCCTTCGAGCGGCGACCCGGGTCACCGTCGCCGAGTCCGTCGACGCGCAGGGTCGGCATGCGGCGAGCCGTCGAGATCGGCACGGACCCGAACGCCGGGCCGGGAGCGTGCTGGGGGGCGTCGGTGTCGCCGGTCTCGGGAGCCGCATCGGGGTCGGTGTCGGGCGCCGGGCCGGTGTCGGATGCGGAGTCCGGGGCCTCACCGCCGCCACCGGGCGGTGGTGTCTCGGGCGGTTCCGGGTCGTCATCGGGTGTGTCGGGTCCGGCCGCGTCCTCGCCCGCCGACATCGCCTCGTCGAGCTGGTCGCGGGTGAGCCCCGACTCGTCGAAGGGGTTGCGGCGGCGCCGATGCGGCAGCGCGAGCTCGACGGCCGCCCGGACGTCGGTGTCCTCGACGGCGGTGGCCCCGCGCCAGGCGGCATGAGCGAGCGCGGTCCGGGCCACCACGATGTCGCCGCGGAGTCCGTCGACGTCGAGGTGGGCGCAGATCCCGGCGATACGGCGCAATTCCCGGTCCGGGAGGGCCACCGCACCCACGGCGGCTCGTGCGTTCGCGATCCGTTGTGTCAGTTCGTGTTCGGCGGCGGCGTGGGCCTCGACGAACGACGCCGGGTCGGCGTCGTACGCCATGCGGCGGCGCACCACCTCCACGCGTTCGTCGACCTCGCGGCCGGCGGCCACGTCGACGGCGAGCCCGAACCGGTCGAGCAGCTGCGGGCGCAGCTCCCCCTCCTCCGGGTTCATGGTGCCGACGAGAACGAAATCGGCCGCCTGGGTGTGCGACACACCATCGCGTTCGATCGTGACCCGTCCACTGGCCGCCGCGTCCAGCAGCACGTCGACGAGGTGGTCGGCGAGCAGGTTGACCTCGTCGATGTACAGCACCCCGCGGTGCGCCCGGGCGAGCAGACCGGGAGTGAACTCGGCACGGCCGTCCCGCAGCACCGAGGTGAGGTCGAGCGAGCCGATCACACGGTCCTCGGTCGCACCGATGGGCAGTTCGACCACGCGGCCGGCGGTGTCCTCCGTGGCACCGGGGACGCTGAGCAGCGGACCGAGCCCGCGCACGATGGTCGATTTCGCCGTGCCCTTCTCCCCGCGGATCAGGACACCCCCGATACCCGGCGAGATGGCCGACAGGATCAGTGCGAGCTTGAGCTGCTCCTGCCCGACGACGGCGCTGAACGGATAGCGCACGTCAGCGTGCGGGTCCACAGAAGCGGGGAGTTCACCGACGGTCGTCATCGTGACCCGGCGCGGAGCATCGACACGTGGGGAATCCCGTCCTCGAGGTAGTCGTCGCCGTCGCGGACGAAGCCGAACTTGCCGTACATCTCGGTGAGGTAGGTCTGCGCCTCGATCCGGCACGGGCGTTCGCCGACCTCGGCGAGCGCGGCGGTCATGAGGGTCGCCACGAGGCCGTGACCCCGATGGTTGCGTTCGGTGCAGACACGGCCGATCCGGAAGACCTGTCCGCCGTCGGCCTCCGGTTCCTCGAGCAGACGCAGCGTCGCCAGTACCGCCCCGGGGTCGGGCCCGTCCTCGTCGCTTCCGTCGGTCCGGTCCCCACCGTCGGTGATCCAGAACTGGCGCGTCGTCGGTTCCAGGTCTCGGCCGTCGAGTTCGGGATACGGACAGGCCTGCTCGACGACGAAGACCTCGACCCGCAGCCGGAGGACCCGATACAGCGTGGCTGCGTCCATGTCGTCGGCCAGGGCGCGGTGCACCCGCGGTTCAGAGATCATGTGTCGTGGTTAGCACACAAGGCGACCGGACTTCACCTCGCGCGGATCAGCCGGCGGTGGCGGGCGCGAGCCGGCCGGTCTCGGCGGGGACCTCGTTCCGGTCGGTCAGCTGCAGCGTCTTGTTCGTCCAGTCCCACACCTGGCGGTACAGGTCGCGGTTGTCGTTGAGCTTCTGACCGAAGGACGGGATGATCGCGGTCAGCTTCGACGACCAGCCCGCGTACTCCTTCGGGAAGCACTGTTCGAGCACCGAGATCATCGCCGGCACGGCGGTCGACGCGCCGGGGGACGCACCGAGGAGCCCGGCGATGGTGCCGTCGCCGGCCGCGACGACCGCGGTGCCGAACTCGAGCTGACCACCCACCCCGGTCTTGCGGATGACCTGCACGCGCTGTCCGGCGGTGATGAGCTCCCAGTCGGCGCCGAGCGCGCGGGGGACGAATTCCGACAGCGTCTTCACCCGGTCGGCCGGCCCGGCGGCGAGCTCGCTGATGAGGTACTTGAGCAGCCCGAATTCCTTGGGCGCGATCGACACCATGGGGAGCAGGTTGCCCGGCTTGATCGAGGCGGGCAGGTCGGTGATCTTGCCGCTCTTGAGGAACTTCGGCGACCACCCGGCGTACGGGCCGAACAGCAGGCCCGGCTTGTGGTTGATGACGCGGGTGTCGAGGTGCGGCACCGACATCGGCGGGGCGCCGACGGCGGCCTGCCCGTAGACCTTCGCGTGATGCTCCGCGACGAGATCGGGGTTGGTGCAGCGGAAGAACTCACCGGACACCGGGAACCCGCCGAACCCCTTGGCTTCTTTGATGCCCGACTTCTGCAGCAGGTGCAGCGCACCGCCGCCGGCACCGACGAACACGAACTTCGCGTGCACGCACAGCTTCTGCCCGGTCCGGCCGTTACGGACCTTCACGATCCAGCTGCCGTCGGACTGCTTGGACAGGTTGGTCACCGAATGGCCGAAGTAGATGTCGGCGCCCTGGGCGACGTAGTTGAGGAGCTGCTGGGTGAGCGCGCCGAAATCGACGTCGGTACCCTGATCGAACCAGTTCAGTGCGACCGGGTCGGCGAAGTCGCGTCCCTCCGACATCAGCGGCAGTCGCGCGGTGAACTCGGCCGGGTCGTCGATGAACTCCATGCCCTCGAACAGGGTCTGGGTCGCAAGATTGTCGTAGCGCTTGCGGAGGTACTTCTGGCCTTCGGCGCCGTGGGTGAAGGCGACGTGCGGGATGGGGTTGATGAACTCCGACGGGTCACCGAGGATGCCGTTGTCGACCGAGTGGGCCCAGAACTGGCGCGACACCTGGAACTGCTCGTTGATGGTGAGCGCCTTGTCGATGTTGACGTCGCCGTCGGCGGTCTTCGGCGTGTAGTTCAGCTCGCAGAGTGCCGAGTGTCCGGTGCCGGCGTTGTTCCACGGGTCGCTGCTCTCGGCGGCTGCGGCGTCGAGCTGCTCGAACAGGCTGATCGACCAGTCGGGCTGAAGCTGTCGGAGCAGCGCTCCGAGGGTCGCACTCATGATTCCCGCACCCACCAACGCGACGTCGGTCGTGATCACCGTTTTCGACACCTGGACTCCACTTCACCTGGAGGGACACTGTGACCGGTGTTCGTCGCGGCACGTCGTCCCGGATGGCAACTTCTCGACCGGGCACTTCTCACCCGGTCCTTGTCGATCGTCATTGTCCAGCATGGCACGTCCAGCACGAGAATCGACCTTCGCAACTGTGTGCTGCACGACATCCGGGCAGCCGGTGACCTGTCACTATGCTGGTCGCCGTGAGCGCATCCGCAGCCGCCGACTGGCAGCCCGACCGATTTCTCGAGGACTACCGGCAACGCGTGCTCCCCCTGGGCCCCGATCCCGACGGTGAATCGCCGATCACCGCGACCCTGGTGCGACGCGCCGAGTCGTCACCCGCGCGCGGCGCCGTGCTCTACGTCCACGGTTTCACCGACTACTTCTTCCACGAGCCGCTCGCCGACTTCTTCGTCGACCGCGGGTACGCGTTCTATGCCGTCGACCTGCGAAAATGCGGGCGATCGCGGCAATCGCACCACACGCCGCACTTCACCACCGACCTCGCGATGTACGACGAAGAGCTCAACGCGTCGCTGCGGATCATCCTCGACGAGGTGGGACCCGACTGCCGGGTCGTGGTGGCCGGGCATTCGACGGGCGGCCTCATCACCGCACTCTGGCTCGACCGGTTGCGACAGCGCGAGCCGGCGCTGCACGCGGCGGTCAACGGACTCCTGCTCAACTCGCCCTGGTTCGATCTGCAGGGCGACGCGGTGCTGCGCACCCTCCCGGTCACGCTGCTCGTCAAGGCGATCGCCGCCGTCGCGCCGACCAGGGTGATACCGAAAGAACTCTCGCAGGCCTACGGCGAGAGCCTGCACGACAGCGCGCACGGTGAATGGAACTACGACCTGTCGGCGAAACCGCTGGGCGGATTCCCGGTCACCTTCGGTTTCCTCGACGCGGTGCGCAGCGGTCAGCGTCGCCTGCACCGCGGCATCGACGTCGGTGTTCCCGCGCTCGTGTTACGTTCGGACAAAACGCATTTCGCCAGGACCTACTCGGCGTCCACCGATCATGCCGATGCCGTCCTCGACGTCACCCACATCGCCCGCTGGAGCGGGTGCCTCGGCGGCCGCGTGACCGCGGTACCCATCCCCGACGCCCGGCACGACGTCTTCCTCTCCGTCGCACACGCCCGCGAGCACGCCTATCGCGAGGTCGACCACTGGCTGTCCGCCGTCCTCTCAACCGAAAGCGAGAATCCCCTATGACCGCCACGCAGGTCGTCGACCTGGCCATCATCGGCTCCGGCAGCGGCAACGCCATTCCCGATGACCGCTTCGCGGACAAGACCCTCGCGATCTTCGAGGAGGGCGTCTACGGCGGCACCTGCCTCAACGTGGGGTGCATCCCGACCAAGATGTTCGTCTACGCCTCCGAGGTGGCCGAGATCGCCACGCACGGTGCGCGCCTGGGCGTGCACTCGAAGGTGGACTCGGTCGACTGGCCCGGCATCGTCGAGCGCGTGTTCGGCCGCATCGACCCGCTGTCGCAGGGCGGCAAGGAGTACCGGGTCGACCGGTGCGAGAACATCACCGTGTACGACTCCCATGTCGAATTCGACGGGCGCGACGACGACGGCCGGTACCGGTTGGTCACCCGAGACGGCGACACGGTCCTCGCCGACGAGGTCGTGCTCGCCGCCGGATCGCGCGCGGTCATCCCCCAGATCGTCGCCGACTCGGGGGTCACCTACTACACCAACAACGACGTCATGCGTCTCCCCGAGCTGCCCGAACGCCTGATCATCGTCGGGAGCGGTTACATCGCAGCGGAATTCGCACACGTCTTCGGCGCGCTGGGCTCACATGTGTCGATCATCGCGCGCGGCCCGGGTCTGCTCCGCAAGCAGGATGCCGACATCTCCAACCGCTTCACCCAGGTGGCCCGGGAGAAGTGGGACGTGCGGCTGGAGACCACGATCACCGAGGCCGAGGACCTGCCCGACGGCGGTGTGCGGGTCGGGCTCTCCGACGGCGCGACACTCGAGGCCGACGTCCTGCTGATCGCGACCGGCCGGCAGCCGAACGGCGACCGGCTCAACCTCGACTCCGTCGGCATCGAGCTCGACGACGAAGGTCGCGTGCGCTGTGATCAGCACGGTCGCACCGCCGCCCGCGGAGTGTGGACGCTGGGCGACGTCAGCTCGCCGTACCAGCTCAAACACGTCGCCAACCACGAACAGCGGGTGGTGCAGGCCAATCTCCTGAAAGGCTGGGACGCAACCGATCTGGACTCCTTCGACCACCGGTACGTCCCGGCGGCCGTGTTCACCCACCCGCAGATCGCCGCGGTGGGCCTCACCGAGGACGAGGCTCGCGAGGCCGGCCACGACATCGCCGTCAAGGTCCAGGCCTACGGCGATGTCGCCTACGGCTGGGCGATGGAGGACACCACCGGATTCTGCAAGCTGATCGCCGAACGCGGCACCGGCCGGTTGCTGGGCGCACACCTCATCGGCCCGCAGGCACCGACGGTCATCCAGCCGGTCATCCAGGCGATGCACTTCGGCCAGACCGCACACGAACTCGCCCGCGGGCAGTACTGGATCCACCCGGCGATGCCCGAGGTCCTGGAGAACGCGATCCTCGGCCTGGACATCTGACGGCCAGGCCCTCCGCGCGAGCTCAGAAAATCGTTGAGCGCAGGGCGATCTCGCTGGCGAGGGCCGGGGCCGCGCGCTGCGGAATCCAGTGGTCCACGCCCGCGAGTTCGCAGTAGCGGAAGTCGCCGTAGACGTACCGACCGCTGCCCTGCGCCTGTTCGCGACCCAGGGCGGTGTCGGCGTCGCTCCACAGCAGCGTGGTCGGGATCTCGACCGGCGGGCACGCCATCGTCGCCTTGATGTCGCCGGTGAAGTTCGCGCGGTACCAGTTCAGCGCCGCGGTCAGGGCGCCCGGTTCCCGCAGCGGGGCGAGTTCGTCCTCGGAGATCCCCACCGCCCGCAGCTCGGCGGCGTCGTCGGCGAGCAGCCTCTCCTCGGCCCCGTCGGCCACGAAATCGAGGATGTACGAAGAACGTTCACGCTGGTCGCTACCGACGAGCGCGTCGCGCATGGCCGACGGATGCCCGGTGCTGGCGACGACGAGACCGGTGAACCGGTCGGGGTACTTCCCGGCGAGATGCCACGCGACGATGCCGCCCCAGTCGTGCCCGACGAGGATCGCGTAGCCGATGCCGAGGGCGTCGAGAACCCCGATCACATCGGACACGAGGTGGGTGAGCCGGTAGTCGTCCACCCCGGGCGGCCGCGCGCCGGGGCTGTACCCGCGCTGATCGATGACCAGCGTCCGCAGCCCCGACTCGTGCAGGCGCGGCAGTACGTCGTCGTAGCAGCTCCCGTTCACCGGGAACCCGTGCAGCAGCAGAACCCACGGACCGGTCTCCGGTCCCCCGATCCGGACGTCGAAGGTGAGGCCGCCCACGGTCACCTGACGTCGGTCGTCGATCATGGGGCGGTCTTCAGTCATGGCGCCCACGATAACCCGTCTCCACGACCCCGGCGTCTACAAGTCCTCGAGGTGGTGACGGATGACCTTGGGGTGGCGCGGCGGCCCTTGTCGGATCAGCCGCATGACAGCGTCGAGGTCGAGGTGCTCGGTGACGAGGTCGGCCATCGCGTCGACCTGTCGCCGACGTACGGCGTCGACATCGGTGTCGGGCGCCACGCGGAATCCACGGACCCCGGCCTCGGCCGCCACGTCGGCCAGAAGTCGACGCCGGAAGTCGTTGCACGCCAGTAGTCCATGCCAGTGGGTACCCCGGACCGCCCCCCGCACCGCGCCCTCCGGACCGTGCCGGTCGTCGACGATCCACGTGTTCTCGGCCGATCGGGTCACCCGGCCGTGATGGATCTCGTAGCCGCTGATCGCGACGCCGGACGCCTCGCCGTCGGTCCCGGTCACCTGCCGCACGGTCTTGTCGGCGTGGAACTCGATGTCGAGGTCGAACAACCCCAGCCCGGGGACCCGCCCGCGACCGGATTCCACCCGGTCGTCGAGGGTGCGGCCCAGCATCTGGAATCCGCCGCACACGGCGACGATCGGACGTCCGCGGGCCGCGCGTTCGGTGAGCGCCTCCCCCAGACCGCGCGCCCGCAGCCACTCGAGGTCGGTCACGGTGGCGCGGGTGCCGGGCAGCACGACGAGGTCGGCGGCCGCCACCCCGGCCGGGTCGTCGACCCAGGTGACGTCGACACCGGGTTCGCAGGCCAGCGCCTCGACGTCGGTCGAATTGGAGATCCGCGGCAGGCGGATGGCGGCGACCCGCAATCGGGGTCCTCCGGTCGCGGAGGATTCGGTGAACGAGCGCGGTGGCCCGACCCGCCGCCCGACCGGCGCCGCGAGCGAGTCCTCGGCGTCGAGCCACAGGTCGTCGGCGAAGGGCACCACCCCGAGCGTCGGTCGTCCCGTGATCGCCTCGACCTGCTGCAGTCCCGGCTCGAGGATCGACGGGTCACCACGGAACTTGTTGACCACGAACCCCGCGATCAGCCGCTGATCGGCGTCATCGAGGACCGCGGTGGTACCGAACAGATGGGCCAGCGACCCGCCGCGGTCGATGTCGGTGACCAGCACCACCGGGAGGTCCGCCGCCTGTGCGAGACCGAGATTCGCGATGTCGTTGGCGCGCAGGTTGATCTCGGCGACCGAACCCGCACCTTCGCAGAGGACCACGTCGAAGTCGCGTCGGAGACCGGCCAACTCGTCGGCGACGACGGCACGCAGCCGCGCCCGCCAGTGCAGGTAGTCGGCGGCCCCGACGTCTCCGGCGGGCCGACCGCGGAGGATCACGTGCGAGCGGCGGTCACTGCCCGGTTTCAGCAGCACCGGGTTGAACCTGGTGGAGGGTTCGAGGCCACAGGCGAACGCCTGCAACGCCTGGGCACGACCGATCTCGCCGCCGTCGAGGGTGACCACCGAGTTGTTGGACATGTTCTGCGCCTTGAACGGTGCGACCCGCACACCGGTGCGCCGCAGCGCACGGCACAGCCCGGCGACGATCAGGCTCTTCCCGGCATCGCTGCTGGTACCGCCCACGAGCAATGCGCCACCGAGTCCGTCCACCCGGAACAGACTAGAGGCCGAACCCGAGGCCGCGACCACGGTGGCGTCGTTCACAAGTCCCACCGTTGCGCTCGCGGTCGTGCGGGTCTGGATACAGTGACCCGGACGAACAGGTCGACAGCCGGTCGTTCAGAGTCGAGGGGGTCATCGGACGTGGAGGTCGTGAAGCCCGGGTCCGTGTTCGCCGGATATCGCGTCCTCTCGATGCTCGGGCGAGGCGGCATGGGACAGGTCTGGCTCGTCGAACACCCCACCCTGGGCCGCCGCGAGGCCCTCAAGATCATCTCGCCGAACCCCGCCGATCCCAGTTTCGCCGAGCGGTTCCGCAACGAGGCCCGCACCGCCGCGGCCCTCGATCACCCCGGCATCGTCACGGTCTACACCCACGGCGTGGAGAACGGCAGCCCGTGGTTCTCGATGTCCTACCTCGAAGGCGAGGACCTCGCCGCCGCGTCGGCCCTGCCGGTCGATGACGTGGTGACGGTCGTCGGCAAGGTCGCCGACGCGCTCGACTATGCCCATACCCGGCGCGTCATCCACCGCGACATCAAACCCGCGAACATCGTGGTCGCCCGCGGCCCCGACGGCCGGATCGCCCGGGTCACCGTGCTCGACTTCGGCATCGCCCGCCTGATGGACGGCGCGAAGATGACCGCGACCAACCTGTTCGTCGGCACCCTCGCCTACGCCGCACCCGAGATCCTCACCGGCGAACCGGCGATCCCGGCGTCGGACCAGTACGCGCTCGCATGCACGACGTTCCAGCTGCTCACCGGATCGCAGCCCTACCCCGGGCAGACCCCGATGGCCCTGATCGCCGGCCACGTCAACACGCCCGCACCGCGGATCTCCGAGCGCCGCCCCGACCTCGTCTACGTCGATGCCGTGTTCGCGCGCGCCCTCGCCAAGAACCCCGCCGACCGGTTCGCGTCCTGCTCCGAGTTCGCCGCGGCGCTCGCCCGGGCGGTCGAGATCGGGTCGACAGCGCCCTCCGTCGTCGCGGCGCAGGCACCCGGCCGTCCGTTCTCACCACCACCGCCGCCCACCCAGCAGGCGCCGGTGAACCCGGTGGCCCACCGCGCTCAGCCACCCGGCGGTCACCCACCGTTCCCGGCGTACGGTCCCGGCGGACCGCCGCCGGGCCCACCGCCCGGATATGTGACCGGGCCCGGCGGACCCCACGGCCCCGGCCCGGGATCACGGGGAACGGGCTCACGCACCGCGTGGATCGTCGCCGCGGTACTCGGCGTCGTCGTCCTCGTCGTCGGTGTCGTCGGCGCCGCGATCGCCCTCAGCGGATCGGGATCCGATCCCGGGACGGCGCCGGTCGCCGGGTCATCGACGACGGCGCCGAGCAGTTCCGGCGGATCCTCCACCGGCAGCGATGAGTTCGAGTCCATCGCTTCCAGCGGCGACAGCACGTGTGCGGTGCGCGAGGCCGAGCTGTACTGCTGGGGCGACAACGAACGGGGCACGCTGGGCGACGGTACGACCACCGACCGCCCGCGCCCGGTCCCGGTCACCGGCATCTCCGACGTCTCGGCGGTCAGCATGGGCGGCCTCGGCACGACCTGCGCGATCAGTTACGGAGACCTCTACTGCTGGAGTTACGGGATCGGACCGCCCGGGCAGAACGTGCCGCTGCCGACGAAGGTGTCCGGCCTGTCCCGGGTGTCGGCGGTGTCGGTCGGGCTGACGATCTGCGCGATCAGCGACGGCGACGCCTACTGCTGGCGCAACAACGCGAGCGGCCAGGTCGGCAACGGCAGTACCGGGTCGGTGGACGTGCCCACCCGCGTCGCCGGTCTCTCGGACGTGACCGCCGTGTCCACGTCGCACACCACGAGTTGCGCCATCGCCGGCGGTTCGGCGTACTGCTGGGGCAACAACCGGGAAGGCCAGATCGGCGACGGCACCACACTCGACCGCCTCACCCCGACCCGGGTCCTCGGACTCGACTCGCCCACGTCGATCAGCACGAGCCTGTACTCGACGTGTGCGGTCGCCGGCTCCGGCGGCGTGTTCTGCTGGGGCCAGAACACCAGCGGCCAACTCGGCGACGGTACCGAGCAGAACCGGCGGACCCCGACCCGCATCGACGTCCGCGGGGCCACCGAGGTGTCCACGGCGGCCTATGGCGGATGCGCCGCCGCGGGCAGCTCCGCCTACTGCTGGGGTTCGCGCAGCGATCAGCCGGACAAGAGCCCCGACCGCGTCAACGGACTGTCGGGGGTCACCGAGGTCACCACCGGTTCGGCGAACGTGTGCGCGGTCGCGGACGACGAGATGTACTGCTGGGGCCTCAACGGCCAGGGTCAGCTCGGCAACGGGACGACCACGACGAGCAGCGAACCGCAACCCGTCCGCTTCCCCGCCTGAACGTCTCGGCTGTCGGCCGAACCTCAGTTGTCGGGCCCGATGTCAGTTGTCCGGCACAGTGAGGATCTCGGCGCCGTCGTCGGTGACGACGAGGGTGTGCTCGAACTGCGCGGTCCACCGGCGGTCGGCGGTCACCACGGTCCAGCCGTCGTCCCACATCTCCCACGGCAGTGCGCCGAGATTGATCATCGGCTCGATGGTGAAGACCATCCCGGGTTCGAGGACCGTGTCGACATTCGGCTCGTCGTAATGCAGCACGATCAGTCCGTTGTGAAAGGTCTCACCGATGCCGTGGCCGGTGAAATCGCGCACGACCGTATAGCCGAACCTGTTCGCGTAGGACTCGATGACCCGACCGATGACATTCAGCTCGCGACCCGGCTTCACGGCCTTGATGGCCCGCTCGGTCGCGATCCGCGTCCGCTCGACGAGATCGGCGGCCTCCTGGTCCACGTCGCCGGCGAGGAAGGTCGCGTTGGTGTCGCCGTGCACGCCGTGGATGTAGGCGGTGACGTCGATGTTGACGATGTCCCCGTCCTCGATCACCGTCGAATCCGGGATGCCGTGGCAGATCACCTCGTTCAGCGAGGTGCAGCACGACTTCGGAAAGTCCTTGTAGCCCAGGGTCGACGGGTAGGCACCGTGGTCGATCATGTACTCGTGCGCGATCGCGTCGAGTTCGTCGGTGGTCACGCCCGGGGCGACGGCCTTGCCCGCCTCGGCGAGTGCGTTGGCCGCGATCTTGCTCGCGATGCGCATCTTCTCGATCGTCTCGGCGGTCTGCACCCAGGGCTCATGGCCCTCGTTCACCGTCGGCTTCCACACGTATTCGGGACGTTCGATGGAGTCGGGCACGGACCGGATGGGCGACACGATCCCCGGCGTGAGGGCACTGCGAACTGGCATGCGACCAGACTATCCCGGCCCGTCGCGGCGAGGCCCGTGGGCGGACACCGCGGCGAACGTCACTAAGCTCGCCGGGAGGAGCCGATGGGAGGGCATCGGAGTCGACGATGGAGGTGTGCGGTGCGGACGAGGGGGTTACCGGCGGCGCTGGTGATGGTGCTGACCGTGCTGAGCCTGTCGGCGTGCTTCGTCACCCCGATCGAGCAGGAGCGGCACTCGCCGGGCGCGCATCTGCGCGACGGCCCGCAGACTGCGACGCTCGCGGAGTCCGACGTCACCCCCGTCGTCGAGAACCCCACCCCGCGACTCCCCGCCACCGTCGACTCGCTCCGGTACGGGGACGTGACCGTCGCCGATGCCGACCGGATCATCGCCGTGGACATCAACGGAACCCTCGGCAACATCGTGTACGCCCTCGGACTCGGGTCCCACGTGGTGGGGCGCGACACGTCCACCGCCTTCCCCTCGGCGAGATCGCTGCCGGTGGTGACCAACCGCGGACACAGCCTCAACGCCGAATCCGTTCTCGCCCTTGACCCGAGCGTCCTGCTCGTCAGCGAGTCCACTGTGCCCACCGCCGCCGTCGACCAGATCCGCGACTCCGGCGTCGCGGTCGTCGTGTTCCCGGCCGCCCGCAATCTGGAGTCGAACGACACCCTGATCCGCTCGGTCGCAGCCGCACTCGGCGTCGCCGACGCTGGAGAGAAGCTCGTCGCCCGGACCGCTGCGCAGATCGAGGACGCACGCGAGCTGGTCCCGGACCCGTCCGGGGATCCCACCATCGCTTTCCTCTACATCCGCGGACGCAACCTGCTGCTGCTGGCCGGGCCCGGATCGGGTGCCGACGACCTCATCGAGGCGCTCGGCGGCCGGGATGCCGGCGCGGCAGCCGATCTCACCGGCGCGTTCACCGCGATCAGCGCCGAGGCCATGATCACGGCCGACCCGGACGTCATCCTGGTGATGACCCAGGGTGCGGCCACCGTCGGCGGACCAGAGGGAGTGCTGACCCTGCCGGGTGTGGCCGACACCGAGGCCGGCCGCAACGGACGGGTCGTGCAGATGGACGAGAGTCAGATCCTGGCGTTCGGTCCCGAGGTCGGACTCGTGCTGGGTGCGCTGGCGAGGTCGATCTACGCATGACCGACCCAGCGCGGACCACGACGGACCCGGCGACCGAGCCGACTACCCCGTCGGCCGTCGTCGCTCCCCCGGCCGGCACGTCGCATCGGGTCCGTGACCTCACGGTGGTGGCGGTGATGCTGGTCGCCTTGGTCGTGCTCGTCATCGTGTCCGCGGGCACCGGAAAGGTGTCGGTGCCGCCGCTCGAGGTGCTCGGCAGCCTCGCCCACCATTTCCACCTCGATCTCGGACCGCTCCCCTCCCACCCGAACGGCGAAGGCGCGCTGTGGAATGTGCGCTTCCCGCGCATCGTGCTCGGACTGTTCGTCGGAGCCGCGCTCGGCGCCGCGGGTTGCCTCCTGCAGGGAGTGCTGGCGAACCCGCTGGCCGAACCGGGGATCATCGGCGTCTCCTCCGGCGCCGCGGTCGGCGCCTGTCTGATGATCGTGCTCGCCGGCGGGACCGCCGGAGCCGGTGGCGCGGCGGGCAATTGGGCTCTCGCCGGGGCCGCCTTCGTGTTCGGCCTCATCACCGCGGCGGCGGTGTACGTGTTGTCCCTTCGCGACGGGTCGTCGTCGGCGATCATGCTGGTGCTCACCGGTATCGCGGTCAACGCGTTCGCGGCCGGGATCATCGCGTTCCTCACCTTCGTGGCCACCACCGCCGCCCGCGAGCAGATCATCTTCTGGCAGCTCGGCTCGCTCGCCGGACGCACCTGGAGCGAGATCTGGGTCGTCGCACCGCTCGTCGTCGTGGGTGTCGCGGCCTCCCTGTTCCTGGTCTCGAAGCTCGATCTGCTCGCGCTGGGCGACATCCAGGCCGCCTCCCTCGGCGTGAACGTGGAGGCCGTCCGCCGGCAGGCGATCGTGCTCACCGCGGTGCTGACCGCCGCGGCGGTCGCCTTCTCCGGGATCATCGCCTTCGTCGGCCTCATCGTGCCGCACGTGATGCGCCTCATCGTCGGACCGCGCCACGCGATCCTGTTACCCACCAGCGTGATCGGTGGAGCGCTGGTCATCACCGGTGCCGACCTCGCCGCCCGGACGATGCTCGGTGACGCCGACCTCCCGCTCGGCATGTTCACGTCCCTGATCGGTGGCCCGGTCTTCTTCATCCTGTTGCGTCGCAGCCGTCACGCGGGTGCCGGATGGTGACGACCGAAACCGCCGCGACGACGGCCCCGGGCATCCACGCCCGAGACGTCTCGGTCGTTCTCGGCGGACGCGAGGTGGTGCGCGAGGTGACCCTCGACGTCTCACGTGGTGAACTCGTCGCCCTCGTCGGTCCCAACGGGTGTGGAAAGTCCACGCTACTGTCGGCGCTGTCGGGTACCCGCACACCGCACCGCGGTCACATCGAGGTCGACGGCCGGGACGTCGCGACGACCTCGATGCGCGAACTCGCCCGCCACCGCTCGCTGGTGACCCAGCAGAACCGGGTGGACACCCCCTTCACCGTGGCCCAGGTCGTCGCGATGGGCCGCTACCCGTGGCTGCGGACACCGCGCGCGGCGAACTCCCCAGCGGTCATCGCCGACGCGATGGCACTGTGCGAACTCGGCGACATCGCCGACCGGCCGTTCGGACAACTCTCCGGCGGCCAGCAGGCACGCGTCTCCCTGGGTCGTGCCCTCGCCCAGGACACCCCCGTCATGATGCTCGACGAGCCGACCGCGGCACTCGACATCCACCATCAGGAGCAGGTCCTCGACATCCTGCGCGTCCACCGCGATGCCGGGAACGCCGTGCTGCTGGTGGTGCACGACCTCACCCTCGCGGCCGCCTACGCCGACCGGGTGGCCGTGATGAAGGACGGCCGGCTGCTCGCGATCGGGCCGACGTCGGAGGTGATGACCGTCGACCTGCTCAGCCACACCTACGACCACCCCGTCGAGGTGATCGAGCATGCCGGGCGACGGGTGATCCTCCCCGTCCGGACACCCGGTAGCGCCTAGAAAAGGTGGTGCCACTGTGGTTGAGGGCGCCTCAGGAGAGAGGACGCACCGCGTAGCCCGGTCCGAGACCGGCGAAGAAGTCGCGGGTGACGGCCACCGCGTTGTTCGAGTCACCGCCGCCCACGACGAGGGTGGCGAAGGCGATGTCGCCGCGGTAGCCGGCGAACCAGGCGTGTGACCCGCCGGCGAACTCCGCCTCACCGGTCTTGCCGAACACCGCACCCTGGCCGTCGATCACCGACGCCGTTCCGCTCGTGATGACCTCACGCATCATCGGGCGCAGCTGGGCGTAGACCTCGGGTGCCATCGTGGGCGTCGGTCCCTCGACCTTCGTGGGCTTGTCCAGGATGAGTTGCGGCACCGGGGCCTTCCGCCCGTTCGCAACGGTGGCGGCCACCAGGGACAGCCCCAGCGGCGAGACGAGGACCTTGCCCTGCCCGAAGCCGTCCTCACTGCGGGCGACGAGTTCGTTCTCGATCGGCACCGAGCCGGACACGGCGTCGAGGCCGGCGATCTCGTACTGTTGTCCGACGCCCATCGCGGCCGCGGCGTGCGCGAGGTCCGACGGTCCCATCTCGCTGGCGAGTTTGGCGAACGTGGTGTTGCAGGACTGCGCGAACGCCCGCAGCATCGACACCGTCCCCAGCGAGAACCCGTCGTAGTTCGGGATCAGGCGCGGACCGATCTGGATGGCGCCGGGACATCCGACGGGAGTGTCGGGGGTGGCCATCCGATGGCTGATCGCGGCCGCGGCGGTCACCATCTTGAAGGTCGACCCGGGCGGGTACAGACCGGTCGTCGCGATGGGCCCCGACCGGTCGGCCGCGGGATTCTGGGCGACCGCGAGGATCCGACCGGTGGACGGCTGCACGACGACCAGCGCGATCTGGAACCGGTTGGTGGCGTTGACCGCTCGCTGGGCCGCGTTCTGCACCGTCCGCGACAGACTCAACGAGACCGCCGGCGCGGGGTCCGGGTCGTGGTCGGCGAGGACGTCGGCGTCGAGGCCGTTGGGGTTGACCGTCACCACCCGCCAGCCCGCCCGCCCCGACACCTCGGAGTCGACGACCTTCTTGACCTCGGTCAGCAGGGCGGGCGCGAATCTCGGGTCCTCGGGGACCAGTTCGGCCTGTTCGTTGGTCACGACGCCGGGGATCGCCAGTTGGTCGCGCAAGCGGTCGAACTGGTCGTGGGACAGCCGGGCGAGCGGGTACTGCTGCCGGTTCGCGGTGACCTGTTCGATGATCGTCTGCTCGTTGAGCGAGGGACTGAACCGGCGCAGTACCGCGACCGCACCGGTCACCGACTCGGCGACCGACGCGCCCTGTTCGGCGGCGGCGGTCGCATCGAAGTTGACGCCCACGACGGTGCCGTTGACCATCACCTCCGAGCCGTCGGACTCATTGACCGTCGCGCGCGGCGCCTCGACGATCTGGAGCGAAAGGCGTTGATCGGCACCGAGTTTCGGATGGATGTTCGTCGACGCCCAGCGCACCGCCCAGCCGTCGTCGGACCGGCCCATCCGCAGGGTGGCGTCGTAGGCCCAGTCGCGGCCCCGCGGCAGCGCCCACGTGTAGTCGACGTCCACCTCGGCGGTGTCCCCGGTGACGCGGACCCGCCCGGCCTGCGACTCGAGTGCCTCGGCACCCAGCCCGGCCCAGGCCGACTCCATCGCGGACTCCGCGGCAGCGGGGGTGTCGGTCAGCGCCGCCGCGGACGCGACCTTTCGATCGGCGTAGGCCTGCAGGAAGCGCTCCGCGGCGCGGCGCGGGCCGTCGTCCTCGGAGGCCGAACAACCGACGGTGGCCACCGTCACGGCAGCACACACTGCGACGATCACCGCCGGGGTCCATCGAGTTCGCATGCGCCACATCGCGGTCGAGTCTAGGGTGGCCCGGCCGGAATCCCGCGACGCCACGCGGGGCGGGCACTCAGTCGACGAGGACGGTCGCGAAGGTGCCGACCTCGGTGAACCCGATGCGGTCGTACACCGCGCGCGCGGTCACGTTGAAGCTGTTGACGTACAGACTCGGAATGCGGCCATGAGCGGCGACGGCCTCCGCGACGGCCGCGGTACCACCCAGTCCCAGTCCCTCACCGCGCCGGTCGGGATCCACCCAGACTCCCTGGATCTGGCCGACCCGGCGGGACAGCGAGCCGATCTCGGCCTTGAACACGACGTCGGGGCCGTCGAACCGAGCGAACACCCGCTGCGCGGTGATGAGCGAGGCGAGGCGTCGTCGGTAGGAACGACCGCCGTCGCCGGCCGTCGGATCGACGCCGACCTCGCCGATGAACATGTCGATGGCCGCGGGCATGTACGCGTCGAGGTCGTCGAGGGTCACCAGCCGCACGAGCGGGTCGGCGGGTACCGCTGCACAACACGTGAGGGCGAGCAGTGGCTGCACCGGCCGGACCTCACGCGCCGGACCCCACACCGGCTCGATCTGTTCCCACATCTGCATCACGAGGTCGGCGCGGCCGACGATGGAGGAGCATGCACGCGGTCCGGCGATGGCGCGGTCGGAGAAGTAGTCGAGATCCTCGGGCGAACCGGTGAGCGGGATCAGGTTGGCGCCGGAGAAGCAGAGGGACGACGCGGGATTCTGCGCGGTCCACAGCTCGCCGCCCAATAGCCGAGGGTTGATCCCGTGCGTCTCGAAGCGGGCCGCGACCATGCACATCGCCACCGGGTCCGAGGTGAGGACACGTTCGACAGCAGCCGCATCACGAGCGCCGAGCGGCTTGTCGCCCAGTAGCTTCAGCAACGCCGCTCCTCCCTCTCGAGCCTGCCGCCGACCTAGGAAACGGTCACCACGGGCGGGCCCACGTGAGTACCGTCTCCAGTTTCTCCTGTTTCCTCGGCGATTCGCAGCGCTTCTTCGATCAAGGTCTCCACGATCTGCGCCTCGGGAACCGTCTTGATGACCTCGCCCTTGACGAAGATCTGCCCCTTGCCGTTCCCGGAGGCCACGCCGAGGTCGGCCTCGCGGGCCTCACCGGGGCCGTTGACGACGCACCCCATCACGGCCACGCGCAGCGGGACCTCCATGCCCTCGAGTCCGGCGGTGACCTCGTCGGCCAGCTTGTAGACGTCGACCTGGGCGCGGCCGCACGACGGGCACGAGACGATCTCGAGTTTGCGCGGGCGGAGATTGAGCGACTGCAGGATCTGGTCGCCGACCTTGATCTCCTCGGCCGGCGGGGCCGACAGGGACACCCGGATGGTGTCGCCGATGCCCTCGCTGAGCAGCGCGCCGAAGGCGACGGCGGACTTGATCGTGCCCTGGAAGGCGGGCCCGGCCTCGGTGACCCCGAGGTGCAGCGGGTAGTCACAGGCGGCGGCGAGCTGGCGGTAGGCCTCCACCATGATCACCGGGTCGTTGTGTTTCACCGAGATCTTGATGTCGCCGAAGCCGTGCTCCTCGAACAGCCCGGCCTCCCACAGCGCCGACTCGACGAGCGCCTCCGGGGTCGCCTTGCCGTACTTCTGCAGGATCCGCTTGTCGAGGGACCCGGCGTTGACGCCGATCCGGATCGGGATCCCGGCGTCACCGGCTGCCTTGGCGACCTCCTTGACCCGGCCGTCGAACTCCTTGATGTTGCCCGGGTTGACGCGCACGGCGGCACAGCCGGCGTCGATCGCGGCGAAGATGTACTTCGGCTGGAAGTGGATGTCGGCGATCACCGGGATCTTGGACTTCTTGGCGATGATCGGCAGCGCCTCGGCGTCTTCGGGACGCGGGCACGCGACGCGCACGATGTCGCACCCCGAGGCCGTCAACTCCGCGATCTGCTGCAGGGTGGCATTGATGTCATGGGTCTTGGTGGTCGTCATCGACTGCACCGAGATCGGGTGGTCGCTGCCGACGCCGACCGAGCCGACGAAGAACTGCCGGGTCTTCCGACGCGGGGCGAGCACCGGCGGTGGTCCGGCGGGCATGCCGAGTCCGATCGGCACGGCGGTCGCGGGAGTCGGGGCGTTCATCTCGTTCACCTCTGGGGGTTTCGGTTCTCTGGTGGTATTCGGCGCCGGACGGCGACCCGGATCGTCCGGGTCACTGCCACGGGTTGATCGGGTTGATGATGTCGGCCGTGAGCGTGAGGACCATGAAGCCGGCCATCACAACCACGGCGGCGTAGGTGATCGGGAGCAGTTTGTAGTAGTCGACGGCCCCACCGGGTGCCCGGCCGAACCAGCGCCGCACGGTGTCGCGGCCCTTCTCGTAGCCCACGATCGCCATGTGACCGCCGTCGAGCGGGAGGAGCGGGACCAGGTTGAACAGCCCCAGGAAGAAGTTGATGCTGATCAGGAGCATCCAGAACATGTCCCACAGACCACGCTCGACGGCCTGACCGCCGAGCACCGAGGCGCCGTACACGCTGACCGGGGTGTCGATGGCACGCTCACCGCCGGTGACCGCCGTCCACAGCGCACCGATCTTCGACGGCAGGGACAGCAGCGCGTTCCAGGTCTCGACCGCCAGTTCGCCGGTGAATCCGATCGCGCCGGGCACGATCTCGAGGCCGCTGTAGGTGATGACGTTCGGCGGGACGTCGTAGGCGATGCCGACCATGTTGTAGGTCTGGGTCTCGGAGGTGCCGTCGGCGTTCGTCGCCGTCACCGTGGTGGGCTCGGGGGTCATCGTCAGGTCGAGTCGCTGACCGTCGCGGTCGACCGTCAGCGCGACCGGGCCGCTGGACTCGCGGATCACCGGGGTCAGATCCGACGCCTGCCCGACCGGCTGACCGTTGATCGCCACGATGTCGTCACCGGGGAGCAGCCCGGCGGCACCCGCCGGGCCGGTGCCGGTGCAGGGCGCGTCGGTCTGCTTGTTGCCCTCGATGGTGATCGTCGACGGGACGCACTGGGTCTTGCCGACGGTTGCCGGAGTCGGGCCGGGGTTGAGATTGGGCAGTCCGAACGTCAGTCCGACAATAATGATGAGGACGAAACCGAGCAGGAAGTTCTGGGCCGGTCCGGCGAACAGCACGACCAGGCGCTTCCAGGCCTTCTGCTTGTACATCGCCCGGTCCTTCTCGTCCCAGGCGAGTTCCTCGTGCGGGGTCATCCCGGCGATGTCGCAGAAACCGCCGAGCGGCAGCGCCTTGATCCCGTACTCGGTCTCGCCGCGCCGGGTGGACCAGATCGTGGGACCGAAGCCGACGAAGTACCGCCGGACCTTCATGCCCGTCGCCTGCGCGGCCCACATGTGGCCGCACTCATGCCAGGCGACCGACAGCAACAGCGCCACGGCGAACAGCGTGACGCCGATCGCGAAACTCACGTACCTACTCCATCCGGATCACGGGGCGCACCCGCTCACGAGAGCCGCCGATCAGACGGATGCGGCCGCGACCAGCTGCGCAGCGCGATCCCGGGCCCACCGATCGGCGGCGAAGACCTCTTCCACAGTACCTGGCGTCCGGCGCCACTGATCTGCCTCGCCGAGCACCTCCTCGATGACCTCGACGATGCGTGGGAACCGGATCGCACCTGCGAAGAACCCGGCTGCGGCGGCCTCGTTGGCGGCGTTGTACACGGCCGTCAGGCTGCCTCCCGCCGCACCGGCGCGTCGAGCCAGGTCGATCGCCGGGAACACCGCGTCGTCGACAGGCTCGAACGTCCACGACGACGCCGTCGAGAAGTCGCAGGCCGTCGACGATCCGGGCACCCGGTCCGGCCATCCCAGGGCCAGGGCGATGGGCAACTTCATCGACGGCGGTGAGGCCTTCGCCACCGTCGCCCCGTCGACGAAGGTCACCATCGAGTGCACGATCGACTGCGGGTGGACGGTGACGTCGATGCGGTCGTAGTCCACGTCGAACAGCAGGTGCGCCTCGATGACCTCGAGGGCCTTGTTGACCAGGGTCGCGGAGTTGAGCGTGATCATCGGGCCCATCGACCACGTGGGATGTCGGCCGGCCTGCTCGGGCGTGACGTCCTCGAGTTGCGCACGGGTCCATCCGCGGAACGGGCCACCCGACGCGGTGAGGACCAGTCGGTCCACCTCGGCGGCCGTCCCCGCGCGCAGACACTGTGCGATCGCGGAATGCTCGGAGTCGACCGGGACGATCTGCCCGGGCGCAGCGGCGTCGAGGACCAGTGCCCCGCCCGCGACGAGTGATTCCTTGTTGGCCAGCGCGAGCCGGGCACCCGATCGGAGTGCGGCGAGACTGGGCGCCAGGCCGATCGAGCCGACGACGGCGTTGAGGATCACATCCACCCCGGTGTCCGCGGCGACGGCGTCGATCAGGTCGCACATCGCGTCGGCACCGCCGAGGACCCGGTCGCCGAGGCGTTCGGTGAGCTCGTCCGCCCGCGTGGCGTCCGCGACGGCGATCCGCGAGGCCGGCACGCCGAACGCGGCGGCCTGATCGGCGAGCAGATCGGGATTCGACCCGCCGGCACCCAGACCGGCGACCTCGAAACGATCCGGATGCTCGGCGATCACCTCGAGAGCCTGGACGCCGATGGAACCGGTGGAGCCGAGAATCAGCACGCGTGTGGGCACGCACCCATTCTGGACCATCCTCGTCGACGAACCGCCGCCGGTGACACCGGACCGACCTGCGGGCGGGGGTGCCGCTATGCTGCTCGGAGAACTACTACCGATCGTCAGACATCTGACGTCCGCGCTGTGAGGAGTGGCTGTGGCAAGCACCGATGTTGAGCACACTGTGGGGCACGGCGATGGAGGGCATGGCGAAGTCGAGGTCATCGACACCGGCTGGCGTCGCGAGCCCGCCGATGCCCCGTCCGCCCGGTTCGGCTGGCACGGAGCGGCAACCAAGACCTTCTACGGTGCGGCCATCTTCTTCGCGCTGTTCCTACTTGCGATGATCATCGGCAACCACACCGGACGCATCGAGGACCTGTATCTCATCGCCTTCGCCGCGGGCACCCTGTTCTTCGCCGTGCGCGGATGGTGGATGAACCGCGGAAAGTGGTCCTGACCGGCCACCTCGCCACATCTACGACAAACGCCGAGCGGTGATCCGCTCGGCGTTTGTCGTCTGCGCGGTCTGAGCCGGTCCCTGTCCGGCACATCGAGGTCTCAGCGCTCTTCGGCCGCCAGCTGTCCACAGGCAGCGGCGATCTCCTGCCCGCGCGTGTCGCGAACGGTGCACGAGACTCCCTGCTCGCGGACCCGGCGTACGAACTCGCGTTCGACCGGTTTGGGACTGGCGTCCCATTCCGAACCCGGCGTCGGGTTCAGCGGGATGAGATTCACATGAACGAGTGACCCGAGGGCCCGGTGCAGCTTCTCCCCCAGCAGGTCGGCCCGCCAGGGCTGGTCGTTGACGTCCCGGATGAGTGCGTACTCGATGGAGACGCGCCGTCCGGTGGTGTCGGCGTAGTAGCGGGCCGCCTCGAGCACCTCGGCGACCGACCACCGGTTGTTGACCGGGACGAGGGTGTCGCGCAGTTCGTCGTCGGGCGTGTGAAGCGAGACGGCGAGCGTCACCGCGAGCCCCTCGTCGGCGAGACGGCGGATCGACGGCGCGAGACCGACGGTCGACACGGTCACCGAGCGGGCGGAGATCCCGAGGCCCTCCGGCGCCGGCGATGTGATCTGCCGGACGGCGCTGACCACGCGCTTGTAGTTGGCCAGCGGCTCACCCATACCCATGAACACGACGTTCGACAGGCGTCCGGGCTCGCCGAGTTCCCCGTCGCGCAGCGCGCGGGCCGCGGCCCGCACCTGATCGACGATCTCGGCGGTCGACAGGTTGCGGTCCAGTCCGCCCTGCCCGGTGGCACAGAACGGGCAGGCCATGCCGCAACCCGCCTGGCTGGAGATGCACAGCGTGTTGCGATCGGTGTAGCGCATGAGGACGCTCTCGAGGAGCGTGCCGTCGTGCAGGCGCCAGAGCGTCTTGCGGGTGGAGTCGTCGTCGCAGGAGATGTGCCGGACCGGGGTGAGCAGCTGCGGGAAGAGCTTGTCCCGCACCGATTCGCGCGACGCCGCCGGCAGATCCGTCATCTCGTCGACGTCGCCGTTGAGGCGCGCATAGTACTGGCGGGCCAGTTGATCGGCCCGGAACTTCGGCAGCCCCAGGTCGGCCAGCGCCGCGACGCGACCGGCGGGGTCGAGGTCGGCGAAGTGTGTCGGCGGCCGCCCACGCTTGGGCGCGTCGAACACAAGTGGCAATGAGGTCATTTCGCCATTGTCGCATGTCATGATGAAGTGATGACGACACCCGAGGACCGACGGCACACGGGTTCGGTACCGGCGTGGGGCGAACAGCCCGCCGGGTCACCGCCACCGGCGACCGGTCACGCGCACACCCCGGAGCAGCACGCCCCTGACCCGGACCATCGCGATCGTCTCCGCCGCACGGTCGCCGACGTGGAGCACACGCGGACGCGCGCCACCTGGTTCGGCGTGGTGATCGGCGCGATCATCCTGGTCCTGTTGCTCGTCTTCATCGTGCAGAACCTCCAGTCGCAGACCATCGACTTGCTGTTCTGGGAGGTCAACCTGCCCCTCGGGGTCAGCCTGCTGATCGCGGCCATCGCCGGTGCACTGGTCGTCGCGCTCGTGGGCGGCCTGCGGATGCTGCAACTGCGGCGCGCGCTGAAGAAGGCAGCCAAGTAGCGTTCGGCGGCGCGGTGGCGCGTGCTCAGAGCAGCGCGGTGAGCACGACCCACACCACGAACGCCGACGGCAGCAGGCTGTCGAGCCGATCCATGATGCCACCGTGGCCGGGCAGCAGCGTGCCCATGTCCTTGATCCCGAGATCGCGCTTCACCTGGGATTCGACGAGATCGCCGAGGGTCGCGCAAACCACCAGGACCGGCCCCAGGATGATGCCGATCCACCAGTGGCTCTCGAGCAGGAACACCACGCAGCCGACCGCACCGACAGTGCCGACGACGAGCGAGCCCACCATGCCTTCCCAGGACTTCTTCGGACTGATCGCCGGCGCCATCGGGTGCTTGCCGAACATCACGCCCGCGGCATAGCCGCCGACGTCGGAGCACACCACCACGACCATCAGCGTGGCCACTCTGGCAGCCCCGTCGTCCTGTACCACCAGGTGGGCGCCGAACGACGCGAGCAGTGGCAACCACGCCAGCACGAACACGGTGACGGCGAGGTCGCGGAGGTAGTTGACCGGCGCCTTGTCGATGCCCTGCCCGAGGAGCTTCCACACCATCGACACCAGGGCCGTCGCCACGAAGGCGACGAGGGCTCCGGTCGGACCCCAGGGCCAGCTCGCCCAGATGATGGCCTGGCCACCGATGAGCAGCGGCCAGAGGGCGACGTCGTAGCCACCGGTGCGGAGACGTTTGATGACCTCCCAGGTGGCGACCGCGAACGCGACCGCCACGAGGCCGTACCAGACCTTCGGGACGAAGATCAGGATCGCGATGATGCTGATACCGAGTGTGCCGCCGACCGCGATCGCGGCCGGCAGGTCGCGGCCGGCGCGCGACTTCTTCTCATCGCCCCGTTGCGGAACCTCGTTCACACCTCGAGCAATTCGTCTTCTTTGTGCTTGACCAAGTCGTCGATCTGGTGCACGTAGGTCGCCGTGGTCTTGTCCAGTTCCTTCTCGGCGCGCGACACCTCGTCCTCGCCGGCCTCGCCGTCCTTCTGGATGCGCTTGAGCTCGTCGGCGGCCTTGCGGCGCACGTTGCGGATCGCCACCTTCGCGTCCTCACCCTTGCCTTTGGCCTGCTTGACCAGATCGCGGCGACGCTCCTCGGTGAGCTGCGGGACGGCGACCCGGATGATCGTGCCGTCGTTGGTCGGATTGACCCCGAGGTCGGAGTTGCGGATCGCGGTCTCGATGTCGCGCAGCGTCGACGCCTCATACGGCTTGATCACGACGAGTCGCGGTTCGGGCGTGTTGATGCTCGCGACCTGGGTCACGGGGGTCATCGAGCCGTAGTACTCGATGTTGACCTTGTTGAACATGGCCGGGTTCGCCCGCCCGGTGCGGATGGAGCCCATGTCCTCCTTGGCGACGTTGACCGCCTTCTCCATCTTCTCCTCGGCGTCGAGCAACGCGTCGTCGATCATCTTCGTCCTTGTTCCGTTCGGTCGGTGTTCTCGTCGATCTCGGGTCAGTCGCCGGGTCAGGTGCTGACCAGGGTGCCGATGCGGTCGCCTGCGACCGCACGGGCGATATTGCCCTGCTGGAGCAAATTGAACACCAAGATCGGCATCTTGTTGTCCATACACAGGCTGAAGGCCGTCGCGTCGGCGACCTTGAGCTCCTTGTCGAGCACCTCGCGGTGAGTGATCTCGGTGAAGAGGGTGGCGTCGGGGTTGGTGCGCGGGTCGGCGTCGTACACGCCGTCGACCGCCTTGGCCATCAGGACCACCTCGGCCTTGATCTCCAGCGCACGCTGGGCCGCGGTGGTGTCGGTGGAGAAGTACGGCATCCCCATGCCGGCGCCGAAGATGACGACGCGGCCCTTCTCCAGGTGCCGCTGGGCACGCAACGGGAGATACGGCTCGGCGACCTGCCCCATCGTGATGGCGGTCTGCACCCGGGTCGAGATCCCGCGCTTCTCCAGGAAATCTTGCAGCGCAAGGCAATTCATGACCGTGCCGAGCATGCCCATGTAGTCCGAGCGGCTTCGGTCGAGCCCTCGTTGCTGGAGTTCGGCGCCGCGGAAGAAGTTGCCGCCGCCGATCACGACGGCGACCTGGACACCGGAATTGACGACGTCGGCGATCTGGTCGGCGACGGTACCCACGACGTCGGGGTCGAGCCCGACTTCGCCGCCACCGAACATCTCGCCGCCCAACTTCAGCAAGACCCTACGGAATCCATCCCGCCGGATGGGGTCGGACGCTTCACTCATCGGCTTCCTCACTCGTCGGTTCGGTGAACTATCGTACGTCGTCACCGGAACCGACCCGCGATACGCGTCGTGCGCGCCGCGCGAGGGTGCCCTGGGGATTCAGCCGCGTAGGGCCGCCTCGAACTGCGGCCAGGCACGATGCAGTTCGTCCTGCCAGTACGGCCACGCATGGGTCCCGCCCTCGTAGAGGTGGAACGTCGCCGGCACACCGATGTCGCGCATCCGCCGCTGGAGGTTCCTCGTGCACTGCGCCGTGGCGGTCTCGATCACCGCCCCGACCGCGATCTGGTCGAACAGCTTGGAGCCGTTACCCTCGATGCCGGGGCCGTCGAGGGTGTCGTACCGGCCCGGCATCCCGGATCCGTTCGAGACGTAGATCGGGCTTCTCCTGTCGCTCCTGTTCTTCAGCGTGTTCGCCGGGTTCTTCTTCACCGTGTCGATCTCGGCTCAGTTCGGACTCGGCTACTCGGCATTCCGGACCGGGATGCTGGCCCTGCCCTTCGCGATCGGCGCCGCGGTCGGCTCACTCGCCTCACCACGCGTGGTCGCCCGCGTCACCGCACCGCACACCCTGATGGCCGGATCCGTCGCCGTCGGAGCCGGATTCGTCTGGCTCGCGATGATCATCGAACCGGCTGCGGAGACCCTGCCGGTGCCCGGCATCCTCGGTCCCCTCGTACTCGGCGGTCTGGGGACGGGTGTGTTCATCGCACCGCTGCAGGCCGTGATCCTGTCCGACACGACCGAAGCCACGGTGGGCACGGCAACCGGGACGATCCCCACTGTTCAGCAGATCGGCGCCTCGATCGGGCTGGCGGTCGTCACCCTCTTCTTCTTCGGTCAGGTCGCCGGCCAGACGAGCGAGACGGTTCCGGCGGTGAGAGCCGAACTCGTTGCGTCGCTGTCGGAGTCACCGGTTCGCCCGGTGCTGCACGGGGCGGTCGCCGATCGTTTCGCATCCTGCGCGAGCGATCAGCTGCGGTCCGCACATCCGGAGCGACCGGCGCCCGCCTGCGCGGGCGGACCGACGTCGCCTGCGGTCGCCGCGGTCGCCGCGCAGGCACGGCCCTGGACTCAGGATGCGGCCCGGTCGGTGACCGCTCGGACTTTCCTGGCCGCGCTGAAGACGACCTTGATGATGCTGGGTCTCGTCGCCGTGGCGATCGGGGCACTCGCCGCCGCTCTGCGGACGCGACGGACCCCGTGAACGCACATCGCCCCGTCTCCTGGACGGAGACGGGGCGATGTGGAACGCGTTCGATCAGGCCTGGCCGACCTCGAACCGGGTGAAGGCCTTGACGGTCACACCGGCGTCGTCGAGCAGGGCCTTGACGGACTTCTTCGAGTCCTGGACCGAGGCCTGGTCGAGCAGCACGACGTCCTTGTAGAAGCCGTTGACGCGACCTTCGACGATCTTGGGCAGGGCCTGCTCGGGCTTGCCCTCCTCCTTGGCCGTCTGCTCGGCGATACGACGCTCGTTCTCGACGACGTCCGCGGGGACCTCGTCGCGGGTGGCGTAGCGCGCCTTGAGCGCGGCGACCTGCATCGCGGCGCCGCGAGCGGCCTCCTCGGCGGCCTCGCCCTCACCGGTGTAGGACACCAGCACGCCGACGCCCGGAGGCAGATCAGAGGCACGCTTGTGCAGGTACACGGCCACCGGGCCGTCGTAGTAGGCCACGCGACGGAGTTCGAGCTTCTCGCCGATCTTGGCCGAGAGAGCCGCCACGGCCTCGTCCACGGTGCCGTCGCCGAGCGGAGCCTTCTTCAGCTCGTCGAGGTCGTTGGTCTTCGCCGCGGCCGCCGCGTTCACGATGTCATCGGCGAGCTGCTGGAACTCACCGTTCTTCGCGACGAAGTCGGTCTCGGAGTTGATCTCGATGAGCGCGCCGCCCTTGGCCGCGACCAGGCCCTCGGCCGTGGAGCGCTCGGCGCGCTTGCCCACGTCCTTGGCGCCCTTGATACGCAGCTCTTCGACGGCCTTGTCGAAATCGCCGTCGTTGTTGGCCAGCGCGTTCTTGCAGTCGAGCATTCCAGAGCCGGTGAGCTCACGGAGACGCTTCACATCAGCTGCGGTGTAGTTCGCCATCGTCGGCGAGCCTCCTTAGAGAAAGTGTTGGGGACCGGACTGCGAGCAGTCGGGACTACTGAGCAGCCGGGGCGTCGGTCGCGGCGGCGTCGCCGGCCGGTGCCGCAGCCTGGGTCAGCAGTTCCTGCTCCCACTCTGCCAGCGGTTCGCCACTGCCGGCCTCGGGCTTGGCGTCGCCACTGGCGGCGCCGGCACGGGCCTGGACACCCTCGGCCACGGCCGAGGCCACGACGCGGGTGAGCAGTGCTGCGCTGCGGATGGCGTCGTCGTTGCCCGGGATCGGGTAGTCGACGAGGTCGGGATCGCAGTTGGTGTCCAGGATCGCGATGACCGGGATGTTCAGCTTGCGCGCCTCGCCGACGGCGATGTGCTCCTTGTTGGTGTCGACGACCCACACGGCCGACGGAACCTTGGCCATGTCGCGGATACCGCCGAGGGTGCGCTCGAGCTTGTTCTTCTCACGCGTGAGCATGAGGATTTCCTTCTTGGTGCGTCCCTCGAAACCGCCGGTCTGCTCCATGGTCTCGAGCTCCTTCAGGCGCTGCAGGCGCTTGTGGACGGTCGAGAAGTTGGTGAGCATGCCACCGAGCCAGCGCTGGTTGACGTACGGCATGCCGACACGGGTCGCCTCCGCCGCGATCGATTCCTGTGCCTGCTTCTTGGTGCCGACGAAGAGGATGGTGCCGCCGTGGGCGACGGTCTCCTTGACGAACTCGTACGCCTTGTCGATGTAGGTCAGCGTCTGCTGCAAATCGATGATGTAGATGCCGTTGCGGTCGGTGAAGATGAATCGCTTCATCTTCGGGTTCCAACGGCGGGTCTGGTGCCCGAAGTGTGCGCCGCTGTCCAGCAGCTGCTTCATGGTCACGACAGCCATGATCGTCCTTTTCTCGCAGTTGTCGTCGGTACCGTCGGTACCGACCCTGGCGCCTGCGGCCGAGTGCCACCCGAGACGGCATGGGCCGTTCCGGGACTGCTGACTTGGCGTGTGTTTCTCGACTGCGCTGGTCAGGGCGTCAAAGCCCGGAGCGTCACAGACCTGAGTGCAGGCGCGCGAAGTCACCTCATCAACGGGCGATGAGGTGCGTGGGAGAGTTTACGCCGCGACGGATGGAACACCAAAACGCCTTCGACCACGTCGGAGACGGTTGTGGTGATGCAGTCGGAGACGGTTGTGGGCGGATCCCATCCGGCTTCCGCTGCGTCCAATCAGCGTGCCATCCCGATCACCGCGTGTCCTCGCCGCGTTCCTGCCGACTGTCCTCTGCGTCGTCGGTCCGGTCCCCGCCGCTGCGTCCGTCGGTGGGTACGCGGCGCCGTTGTCGCCCCGGCCCACCGTGGTGACCGCCTACGACGAGCCCGAGAAGCGATGGCAACCCGGCCACCGGGGCGTCGACCTCGCGGCCGGGCCCGGCCAGACCGTCCGCGCGGCGGGCGCCGGTCGCGTGCGCTTCGCGGGAACGGTCGCCGGCCGGCCGGTGGTCTCGGTGTCCCATCCGGACGGCGTGACCACGACGTACGAGCCGGTGGAGGCGAGTGTCGACGCGGGTGATCACGTCTCGCGGGGTGAGGTCATCGGGACCGTGACGACCGGTCATCCGGGATGCCCGGTGCCCGCCTGCCTGCACTGGGGCGCCCGACGCGGCAGCGGACGTGCGGCGGACTACCTGGACCCGCTGGGTCTGCTCGGGGCCGTGCGCGTCCGGCTCAAACCGGTCGACTGACGGCGGTCACGCTCGCGGGTGCGCCTGTCGATGGACGGCACGCAGACGTTCGACGCTCACATGCGTGTAGATCTGCGTCGTGGCGAGCGACGAGTGTCCGAGCAGTTCCTGGACGACGCGCAGGTCGGCACCACCCTCGAGCAGATGAGTGGCGGCGCTGTGCCGGAGTCCGTGTGGCCCGGTCGCCGGGCCTCCGCTCGCCTCGACCGCGCGTGACACGACCGAGCGCGCCATCCGCTGGTCGAGCCGTCCCCCGCGGGCACCCAGCAGCAAGGCTGGTCCGGACGCGTCGGTCACCAGGGCCGGGCGTCCGGAACGCAGCCAGGCGTCGATCGCGCGTGCGGCGGGCTCTCCGTAGGGGACCGACCGTTCCTTGTCGCCTTTGCCGATCACCCGCACCACCCGTCGCCCGGCGTCGACGTCGCCGACGTCCAGCCCGCACAACTCCCCCACTCGAACTCCGCTGGCGTACAACAACTCCAGGATGACCCGGTCCCGCAGGGCGATCGGGTCGTCGGGGGCACGATCCACTCCGGTGGCCGCGATCGCGGCTTCTGCCTGGGCGGGGGCCAGTACGGCGGGCAGGGTCCGGTGCGCCTTGGGAGCCTTCAACCGCTGTGACGGGTCGGCCGCCAGGTAGCCCTCGCGGACCGCCCACGCGCAGAACGTCTTCGCCGCGGAGACCTGCCGGGCCACGGTCGTGCGCGCGGCGCCGCGCCGGGTCAGTTCCGCGAGCCAGGCCCGCAGCAGCGGGAGATCGATGTCGGCCACCGCGATTCCGCGGGCACCGGCGAACGAGACGAGGGCGCGAGCCCCACCGACATAGGCGCGGATCGTGTGCTCGCTGCGCCCTTTCTCCAGGCGCAGGTGATCGGCGAAGTCGTCGAGCATGGTCACGACCTCACCCCGTCGGGCACCCGAGTGCAACCGCACACGCGGCGTCGTGGCCGAATCGGTGCCTGTCCGGCCTGTGGGCCTCAGCCCTGGGCGCCGACGGCCTCCTCCTCGGCCCGCAGGTCGGCCTTCCATTGCCGGAACCCCTCCTCGGTCCGGCCGCGCCGCCAGTACCCGGAGATCGAGGCGTTGGCCGCACTCACGCCGCGTTCCTTGCGGATGTAGGCACGCAGGTTGTGCATGACCGCCTGCGCCTCTCCGTGGATGAACACGTGCGGTTCGCCGTCGAGCCATTCCGTCGCGCGCACGGCCGCGATCAGCGGGCCGTTGTCACCGGCGAGCGAATCGTCGACGTCCGCCGCGGGTCCGCCGCGGTGCACCCAGGAGACCTGCGCCCCGGCGGGTGCGTCGAGGTCGAGTTCGTCGTCGGGGCCGGCGACCTCGATGAAGACCTTGGCGACGGCGTCGGCGGGAAGGGCTTCGAGTGCGGCGGCCACCGCGGGGAGACCCGCCTCGTCGCACGCCATGAGATGCCAGGGGGCATCGGATCGCGGACGGTAGCCACTGCCCGGCCCGATGAAGCGGATCGTCTCGCCCGGCTCCACCGAGGCCGCCCAGGGGCCGGCGATGCCCTCGGTGCCGTGCACGACGAAGTCGACGACGAGCTCGCGGGCCTCCGCGTCGATCCGGCGCACCGTGTAGGTACGCAACACGGGTTGCCGCTCGGGCGCCTCGTTCGTACGGATCTCCTGGAGATCGAACGGTTCGGGATAGCTGACACCCGGCGGGGCGAAGACGAACTTCACATACATGTCGGTGTCGGGTTCCCCGGACTTGCCCAGCGCCGGTAGGAAGTCGTCGAACCCCTCCCCGCCCAGGTACAGGCGTACGAAATGCGGGCTGATCCGCTCTCTCCGTAGCACCGTCATCGTGTTCACGCGTTTCGCCATCGAACCTCCCTTTCGGGTCAACCCTACGCCTACGAGATTAGGCCACCCTTAGCTTTAGAGCGGCGAACCACCCATCCGCGGTTGTAAGGTTTTCTATCGATCAAGCGATGTGAATTCGAGACTTTGCCATTCCTAAAGTCAGACGTCGCGAGACCCGACCAGAGGTGACTCCATGCCGGATCAGCCCGTGGACCAGTCCACCCCGCGCCGCGGCTCGCGGCTCAGTGTGGACGACTGGCTGGAGGCCGCGACCCAGATCCTGGTCGACGACGGGATCGACACCCTCAAGATCTCGCGCCTCAGTGCGCGCCTCGGTGTGACCAAGGGCAGCTTCTACTGGCACTTCACCGACATCGGGGCGCTGAAGACCGCGCTCGCCGAACACTGCCGACGGGCACAGTCGGCGGCGGCCGACCGGATCGAGGCACTGGAAGCCCTACCACCGGTCGAACGGGTCGAAGGGATGGCGCGCCTGCTGTCGGATCCTCGCCGCTGGGCGATGGAGTCCGCCCTGCGCCGCTGGGCCCAGACGGACGAGTCGATCGCGAACTCGGTCGATGCACTCGACTGCCGGATCTTCTCGATCGCGATCTCGGCCATGCGCGAACTCGGGTTCTCGGAGGCCGAGGCACACGCTCGCGCGACGACGCTTCTGTACGCGGGAATCGGTTACGTCCATGCTCATGGCCGTCTGAACGAGGCGACGGTCGAGGATCTGCATGTCATCATCGACGTCCTCACCCGCCGCTGAGGTCACGCCAGCCGCCATCGTCCGTCCACGTTCTCCACATACCCCTTGATGTCGAGGTGCGCGAGCGCCGCGCGGACGGTTCCGATGTCGAGGCCGGCGGCGAACGCGATCTCGTCGATCCCCACTCCACCCCGGCCGGGAATGGCGTCGTGGACCCGTAGTTGCTCGGCGTCGAGCGCGTCGGTCGGTTTCGCGCGGCCGCGGCCGATGTCGCCCCCACCGTCGGGTCGTACCAGGTTGACCACCGACGCGACGTCGGACACCAGCACGGCGAGCTCGTCGGCGATCATCCGGTGGCATCCCACCGAGGTCGCCGAGGTGACGGGACCGGGAACGGCTCCCAGCGGCCGGCCGAGCTTGCGCGCCCATGCCGCAGTGTTCGCCGCGCCGGACCGTCGCCCGGCCTCGATGACCACGGTCGCGCCGCTCATCGCGGCGACCAGTCGGTTCCGGGTGAGAAATCGATGTTTCGCCGCTGTCGTCCCGGGCGGGTACTCGCTGATCACCGCGCCCGTACGCGCGATCGCGGTCAGCAGCGACGAGTGTGACGCCGGATAGTCGCGGTCGATCCCACACGCCATCACCGCCGCGGTCACCCCGCCCGCCGCGACGACCGCGCGGTGAGCGGCGCCGTCGATGCCGAACGCCCCGCCGGACAGCACCGCGAAACCCTGGGCCGACAACCCCGACGCGAGCGTCTGCGTGACGTGTTCGCCGTACGACGACGCGGCACGGGACCCGATCAACGCGACCGACGCAGCGGCGAGGTCGTCGAGCCGGGCCGGACCGCGCACCCACAGGGCGAGCGGTTCACCTCCACGAGCGGCCGTGTCGGCCTGCCCCAGCGCCAGCAGCGACCAGGCCGGCCACTCCGGATCGGCACGGGTCACCAGGCGCGCACCGATCCGCTCGGCGGTGTCCAGATCATCGATCGCACAGTCGGATTCGCTCCGGGCATCAGTGGCGGCGAGCACCGCCTCGTGGCCGCCGGGCACGGTGCGTCGGCGGATCGCCGCGGCCGCCTCGACCGGACCGATGTCGTCGACGAGCGCGATGACCGCGGCGCACGGCGGTTCGGCGACCCGCGCCAGATAGGCCCAGGCGATGGATTCCGGCGACCGGGGTTCCGACGGATGGGCGGAGATCACCAGGTCGCTCCTCGGTCTCGGTACAGAAGTGCTTGTGCGACATCGTCTTCGACGGGACGCCCGGACCCGCTCAGATCGCTGAGGGTCCATGCCAGCCGCAGAGCGCGATCGGCACCGCGGGCGGTCACGCGGCCGTCTCGGAGGAACAGTTCGATGGGCCGCAGCACGTCGGGCGGCAGCCGGAACCGCTGCCGCAGCGCGGACCCGGGAACCTCGGCATTGGTGCGCCACCCGAATTCCGACCACCGCTCGATCGCGGTGGCGCGTGCGGCGGTGACGCGGGCGCGGACGTCGGCACTCGACTCCCCGGCACCGCTCATCAGCGCGGTGTTGCCCGGTGGGTCCATCCGCACGCGGATGTCCACGCGGTCCAGCAGCGGTCCGGACAGCTTGCCCAGATAGCGCCGCCGCACGACGGCCGTGCAGACGCAGTCGACGTCGTGGGCGGGCGCGCACGGACACGGGTTCGCCGCGAGGATCAGCTGAAAGCGCGCGGGATAGACCGCCATGCCGTCACGCCGGGGCACCCGGACCTCGCCGTCCTCGAGGGGTTCCCGCAGGGATTCGAGCGACTTGACACTCATCTCGGCGCACTCGTCGAGGAACAGCACTCCTCGATGCGCCTTGGACGCCGCGCCCGGCCGGGCGAAACCGGTACCGCCACCGAGCAGGGCTGTGATCGATGAGCTGTGGTGCGGGGCGACGAACGGCGGTTCGGTGATCAGCGGACGTCCGGGCGACAACTCCCCCACCAGGGAATGGATCGCCGTCACCTCCAACGAGTCCTCCAGACCCAGCGACGGCAGAATGCCCGGCAGCCGCCGCGCGAGCATCGTCTTGCCGATCCCCGGCGATCCGGTCATCAGGACGTGATGAGCTCCCGCGGCGGCGATCTCCAGCGCGTGCCGGGCCTCGTGCTGCCCGACCACGTCGGCCATGTCGGGAACCGGCGGCGCGTGCGTCGTCGCCGCCGCATGCACCGTGTCGAGCACGTTGTCACCCGCCAGCCACTGCGTCACCTCTTTCAGACTGCTCGCTCCACCGACGTCCATCCCCTCGACGAGCGCCGCCTCGGCGACGGTCTCGATCGGCACCACCGCCCGTCGATACCCCTCCTGCCGCGCCGCGATCACCGCCGGCAACACCCCGCGGATCGGCCGCACGGTGCCATCCAGACCGAGCTCGCCCAGAAAAACCGTCGACGACAACTTCTCCGCCGACACCTGTTGCGTGGCAGCCAGAATGGACACGGCCATCGACAGATCGAACCCCGGACCGATCTTCGGCATGTCCGCCGGCGACAACGCCACCGTCACCTTCAACTCGGGAAAACTGAACCCGGAGTTCTTGATCGCAGCCCGCACCCGATCCCGCGCCTCCCGAACCGACGAATCCGGATTACCCGTCACCGCGAACCCCGGCAGACCCGAACTCACACTCGCCTGCACGTCGACGACCTGCGCGACAAAGGCATTGAGCCCCACCGCCTGTGTTTGCCCCAACATGGGCACAGTCTCGCCGGGAACACGCGTGGCGCGCGGCGCCGAACCACTCACACAGCCGATCTGTGGATGACCTCGCGGTTGTGCACCACCGTTCACAGCAGCCCGACTAGGCTCGACAACCGATGGACGACGGAACATTCGACGATGCGTTCGTCGGCGATCTCGACCGACTACTCCGATGGCGACGCGACGTCCGTTGCTTCCGCCGCGAACCACTCGAACCCCACGTGCTCCCCGACATCCTCGACGCAGCCGAACTGGCTCCGTCCGTGGGCAACAGCCAACCGTGGCGCTGGGTCGAGGTCCGGTCCACCGAAGCCCGGCAATCGGTGCGCGACAGCTTCACTCGCTGCAATGCCGACGCGCTGGACGGTTATCCGGCCGAACGCGCACAGCTGTATTCGTCGCTCAAGCTAGCCGGTCTCGACGATGCTCCCGTCCACCTCGCCGTATTCTGCGAGCCCGGTGTCGAGCAGGGCCGGGGACTCGGCCGACAGACAGTGCCCGAGACGCTGGAGTATTCGGTCGTCACCGCGATCTCCACACTCTGGCTGGCGGCGCGGGCCCGAGGCGTCGGGGTGGGGTGGGTGTCCATCATCGAACCCGATCGGGTGACCGCGGCACTCGACGTACCGTCGTCCTGGAAGCTGGTCGCCTACCTGTGTATCGGCTATCCCGCGCACGACTCGGAGACACCGGAACTCGAACGTGTCGGCTGGCAGTCACGGACGTCCGCCGGGGAACGCTTCTTCGTGCGCTGACACCAGATCGTGACCCCGCGGACCGCGCGATCCGCATGTAACTCCAGTAACAATAGTCACGTCAATCACTTCTATCGCAAGAGTAACTGGAGGACGCGCGTGTCTAGCCGTCTCACCACGAGTGTCCGACTGGCCCTCGCCGGGGTCATCGCCTTCAGCGGCACCGCGGTCGCGCTGACGACCGGTGCCGGCGTCGCGCACGCCGCGCCGTGCGGCAACGCGAGCACGGGCTCGAGCTTCCTGGGCTTCGGGTCCAGCGGTTCCAGCGGCTCGAGTGGCTCCAGCGGGTCGGAGGGCTCGTCGGGCAGCTCGATTCCGAACCCGGGACCGCAGCGGCCGTTGATCCCCTATGTCGGTTCCAAATCCCGCACCGTCGGATGGGTCACGGGCCCGCTCAGCGCCAACCGCACATTCAGCCGGTTCGGTATCGGCGGCACCGATCTCGGCGTCTCCTGGGACAACGGCCGCGGCCAGACGCTGATGGCCTTCGGAGACACCTTCGGCAACTGCAACGAGCCGGGACAGCAGTGGCGGCACAACGTGCTGCTCCGCACCGACGACGACAACCTCGCGAACGGACTCTCCGTCCCGGCCGGTCGCGCCGGCGACGTGACGTCGGGTTCGGTGATCGCGCCCGGTCAACCGAACTACGCGCAGGAACTGATCCCGTCGCTCGGCATCTCCAACGTCGAGGTCACCACGATCCCGACGGCGGCGATCTCTCTCCCGCACGGCGACGGCTTCCGCCAGTACATCAACTACATGTCGGTGCGCTCGTGGGGTTCGCCGGGCAACTGGGTCACCAACTTCTCGGCGATCGCCCATTCCGACGACAACGGCCAGACCTGGGTCACCGATCAGGACACGATCCTCATCAATGCTCCGGTCTCGCTCCGACTGCCCGGCGAGTTCCGGCCGATCGAGTTCAACAACGGCAAGTTCCAGCAGAACGCGTACGTCCGCGGCCGGCCCGGGACACCCGAAGCCGAGTACGTCTACCAGTTCGGTACCCCGAACGGACGATTCGGCGCCGCCTTCCTCGCGCGGTTCAAACCCACGGACATCCTCGACCTCGACGCGTACGAGTACTGGGCCGGGAAGAGTCGCGGCTGGGTGGACGACATCGCCGCGATCCCCGACGACGGCTCGGCGGTCGTCGTCCGACAACCGGTCACCGAACTCTCGGTCGCCTGGAGCCCGTACCTCGAGAAATACGTCATGCTCGATGGCGACAACGACATCACGCTGCGCACCGCCGATCATCCCGAAGGCCCGTGGAGTGCACCGAAGACCATCGTGCCCCGAGGTGCGCTCGTCGTCTACGGACCGATGATGCTCCCCAACTCCCCCGCGCTGCAGGGGGATTCGAAGGAGCTCTACTTCAACGCGTCGCGATGGAGCGACTACAACGTGATGCTGATCCGGACCGATCTGAGCAAGCTCTGACACCCGGGCTCACACGTGCACACCCTGGTGATGCCGCACCTGCGCGCGAGCCAGATCGTCGGGAGCGGCCTGGTCGAGGCGCACGCTGACGACGTCGAACCGGATCTGCGACCATCGTCGGTCCTGCGCCGCCAGCCACATCCCGGCGAGTCGGCGCATCCGGGCGAGCTTCGTCGGCGTGACCGCCATGACCGGATCGTCGTACGTGCGGCTCGCGCGAGTCTTGACCTCGACGATCACCAGGACCGACCCATCCGCGGCCACCAGATCCAGTTCGCCATAGCGGGTACGCCAATTGCGCTCCAGGACAGTCCAGCCCAGCGATATAGCGTAATCCGCGGCCACGTCCTCACCGAGCCGGCCGATATGACCGCGGCGATCGGGGCGAGGATGGTCGCGCGCTTGTGCACTCATGCCGATCAGATTCGCGCAGAACCGATTTCGTCGACCGTCCGAAAGCGAGCAACGCCCTGATCTGTGAACGATCAGGGCGTTGTCAACAGATTGCGCGTGGTCAGGGCTCGTCGGGCAGGCGGAGTTCCGACTTCTCGAGTTCCTCGATGTTGACGTCCTTGAACGTGATCACGCGGACCTGCTTGACGAACCGCGCCGGGCGGTACATGTCCCACACCCAGGCATCGCTCATGCGGAGTTCGAAGTAGACCTCGCCATCGGTGTTGCGCGGGATCATCTCGACCGCGTTGGCGAGGTAGAAGCGCCGCTCCGTCTCCACCACATAGGTGAACTGCCCGACGATGTCCTTGTACTCGCGGTACAGAGAGAGTTCCATCTCGGTTTCGTACTTCTCGAGATCCTCAGCACTCATCCTGTCAGCCTATCCCTGTTGTCGTTTGCGCTGGTGACCACACGTGCCGCGACATTACGGTACGACATGCGGTGTTGTGGTGAGGGGCCGGCGGCGTCGATGCGCGACATGTGCAACGCCGTGCTGTAGCCCTTGTGGATGGCGAAGTCGTACCCGGGCAGGTCGTCGTCCATGGCGACCATGATGCGGTCTCGGGTGACCTTGGCGATGATGCTGGCGGCGGCGATGCACGCGGCCGCCCCGTCTCCTCCGATCACGGGCAGGGACGGCGCCGTCAGTCCCGGCACCGCGAAACCGTCGGACAGCACGTACCCCGGTTTCACGTCGAGGGCGGCCACCGCCCGGCGCATGCCCTCGATGTTCGCGACGTGGATGCCGATGCGATCGATCTCGGCGGCTTCGATGATCACCGCACTCCAGCTCTGCGCGTAGCGCGTCACCGAGCGGTACAGCTCCTCGCGGGTGCGCTCGGTCAGACGTTTCGAGTCGTCGAGGTCGGCGAGGGAGACGAGCTGCGTCGGCTTCAAGACGCAGGCCGCCACGACCAGCGGGCCCGCGCACGCTCCGCGGCCGGCTTCGTCGACCCCCGCCACGGGCCCCAGACCCTGCCGGTGCAGGGCGAATTCGAACGTCCGCAGGCCCGCGGCACGGCGGACGGGTGAGCGGGGTGGCCATCGAGTCGTCACAGCTGTCTCACCCCTGCTGCGGATTGAACGAACCGACACCACCGATCCGCGAGAAGGGGTAGATGATGAACCGGACCTTGCCGCGGATATCGCTGACCGGGACGGTGCCCTGGTACTGGTCCTCGACGTGGTAACGCGAGTCCTGCGAGTTCAGTCGGTTGTCACCCATGACCCACACATTGCCCTCGGGCACGGTGATCGGACCGAAATCCGGCCCGAGACACGGAGGTACCTGGTCACCCGGCCCGGCGACACCGGGCCCGAACGACGCGACCGTCTCCTCCTGGAGCTTCATGTCGATGTAGGGCTCGCGCAACGGGCGACCGTTGACCTTCACACCGACGCCCTCGTCGTTGCGACATTCGACCGTCTGACCGCCGGTCGCGATGACCCGCTTCACGAGGTTGTTCTCGTCCGGAGGCGCGAACCCGAACCACGACAGCGCATCCTGCGCCTTGTGCATCATCGGGTTCGTCGATCGGGGCGACACCCAGGCGCCGTTCCACGACTCCGACGGGCCCTTGAAGACGACGACGTCGCCGGGTTGCGGATCACCGAACCGGTACGTGAGCTTGTCGATCACGATGCGGTCGTTGGTGCAGCCGTCGCACCCGATGAGGGTGGACTCCATCGACTCCGACGGGATGACGTACTGCCGACCGATGAAGGTCTGCAGCACCCAGGTGAGGAGAAGGACGCACCCCACGATGATGACGACTTCGCGCAGGAGAGAACCCGAGCCGGACTTGCGCTTGCCGCGATCGTCGGCATCGGATTCGGCCGGGTCGGTCTTCAACCTCCACGGACGCTTGGCGTCGTCGGCGCGGTCGTCGTCGGGGGCATCGTGGGGTCGCTGTGTGTCGGCCACCTCGTCAGGTTAGACGCGTCAGCGCTTTTCCTTGATCTTGGCTGCCTTGCCGCGCAGATCGCGCAGGTAGTAGAGCTTGGCGCGACGGACGTCACCGCGGGTGAGGACGTCGATCTTGGCGATGTTCGGGCTGTGCACCGGGAAGGTGCGCTCGACGCCGACGCCGAAGGACACCTTGCGGACGGTGAAGGTCTCGCGCACGCCGCCGCCCTGACGACGGATGACGACGCCCTTGAACACCTGCACGCGCTCCTTGCTGCCCTCGATGACCTTGACGTGGACGTCGAGGGTGTCACCGGGGCCGAAGTCCGGCACGTCGTCGCGGAGGGACTGCTTGTCGAGGAAGTCGAGCGTGTTCATGTGTCGTGGTCCTTGTCTGGCGGAGAACGTTGAGCAGAGGAACCTGGCGGCCCGTGGGCTCGACCGGTTCGTGCTCCGAGTCGTTGGCGTCGCAACCGGCGGTCTCGGAGAGACAGCCCCGGACACGGGGCATCGTCGGCAGGCAACCCGACTATTGTGCCAGAGACACCCCGGGCCGACGAAATCGCCGAGCCACTACGTCCGTGGCGCCACGATCACGACGTCGTCGGCCTGCAATGCCGAGATGGTGGCGGGCTCCATCGGCGTCGCCGCGGCGATCGCTCTCGGCGTCACACCGGCATGCACCATGTGGTCGCGGACCGCGAGTTCGGGCGCCTGGCCGTTGGCGGTGAGTGCCTCGTCGTCGGCGAGTTCCATCCCCACCCGCTGATACGGCTGCGGGTCGTTGGTCCCGACGACGACCACCGGGGCTCCCCGCGGGCCGATCCCGACGCCCACCGCGGTCCGGAACCAACCTGCGATCGATGCCGGGACCGTGGTCTGGAGTCGCTCGGCTCGCCCCCGCAACCAGGTCAGGTCGTTCGCGCCGATCACGTCGCGGTCGGCGCGAGCCCGCGCGCCGGCCAGACCCCCGAGACCGGCAGCCATCGCACCCGCCGCACCCAGTGCCCCGAGCGGCATCATCGGCATCATCCCGCTCGTCGCCGCGGGTGCAGCGGCGCTCTGCCCGGCCTCACCCGACCGTTCGGTGTGGTCGTCCCCCGCCGCGGTGAGGGCCATCCGGCCGGTGCTCGCGGCCTCGACCCGCCACGTGTCGTCACCGATCGCGGCGTTCACCTCGGCCCGCCGGATGTCGCGGTCGGCGATCAGTGCGACCACCGACATCTGCTGCTGCGTGTCGATCACCGTCCGGGCATACGCGTCCAGCGACGTCTCGAGCGCGCGCAGCCGTTCCGCCGCTCCGGGCAGATCGGCACGGGCGATCTGTCCGAGCCCGTCGACGACGGCATCGTGGAACCCGCCCGCGGTCGAGTCCCCCGTCGCGTACGAGTCGGTCACCGACGCCACCGCCTCGGCGAGGCCGGCCACCCTCTCGGCGAGTGCTCGCACGCGCTGTGCCGAGTCGCTCAGTGCCGCCGCGTCGGCGGTCGGCCACACCCCCGGGGCCAGTTCCTCGGCGATCCGCTCGGCCTCGCCACGCGCCGTCATGCGTCGGCCCGGCCGATACGCGCCGAGGCCTCGGCATCTCGGTCGAGGAGGTCGTCGATGCCGGCGACGAGGGCGCGGCGGCGTTGTCCGAGACGGTTCTCGACGTCGTGCAGACGATCCGTCGACGCCGCGGCCGCCGGCGAGAACCCCGCCCGGAACGCACCCGCCGATTTCCCGGTGCCTACTGCCATGTCGACGTCGATGAGCAGGGCGGCGAGCTCGGTCTGTATCGCCGTGAGTTCCGCCGCCGCTGCCTGCAGTCGCGTCGCCACGACGGCGGCGGCACCGGGGTCGGCGGCGACCCGGGGACCGGCGTCGGCGGCCGGCGAGAGGTCAGGGTCGGTCATCGGCGACCACACTGTCGAGGCGGGCGTCGGCGTAGTCGATCGGCAGATCCGTTGCGCCGGAGAGGATGTCGGCGGATCTGGTGCGCAGCGCGGTGTCCGCCTCGGCGATCAGCGTGGTCAGCAGGGCGGACAGTTGATCCGCGCGGTATCGACGCATTGCGGAGGGTTCGATCATGATGTCCACCGCACGGCCGCGCGCGTCGACCGTCACCGCGACGAGCCGGTCGTGACTGGTCGCCCGGGAGGTCAGCTGCGACAACGACTTCCGGACCCGTTCGAGTTCGGTGCGTTGCCGGTCGAGTTCCTCGACCATGGCCGAATACCCCTGCATCGTCTGCTGGACCCCCGTCCGAGTCGAACCTCTGCCGAATCCTAGTCGGTATCGCCCGGATGGTCCGCGGAGGAGTCCACAGGGTCCGGGAGGAGATCAGGCCGGCGCGCGCGCGTCCGCTCGAGGGCCTGTTCGGTACGCCAGCGTGCCACCTTCGCATGGTCGCCACTGAGGAGTACGGGCGGGACGTCCAGACCGCGCCAGGACACCGGCCGCGTGTAACTCGGACCTTCGAGCAGCCCGTCGGAGAACGAATCCTCCTGATGCGAGCGGGGATTGCCGAGTACGCCGTCGAGCAGCCGGACGGTCGCCTCGATCATGGCCATGACCGCGACCTCTCCCCCGATGAGGACGAAGTCGCCGAGGGAGACCTCTTCGACGCGCACCCGTCGGGCCGCGTCGTCGAAGACACGCTGGTCGATACCCTCATACCGGCCGCAGGCGAACACCAGATGCGGCTCGGTGCTCCAGCGACGCGCGGTCTCCTGGGTGAACGGCACACCGGCGGGGGTCGGCACGATCAGCAGCGCGTCGTCGGGGCACACCTCATCGAGGCACGGCCCCCAGACGTCGGGTTTCATCACCATGCCGGGCCCGCCGCCGTACGGCGAGTCGTCCACGCTGCGATGGACGTCGTGCGTCCAGTTGCGTAGGTCGTGGACCGCCACGCTGATCCGTCCGGCGTCGATCGCCTTGCCCAGCAAAGCAACTCGGAGCGGATCGAGGTACTCGGGGAAGATCGACACGACGTCGAGACGCATCACGGCGCCTCGTCGAGCGAATCCGGATCCAGCAGCCCCTCCGGGGGGTCGATCACGATCAGCTCGCGACCGACGCTCGGCACGATCTCGCGCACGAACGGCACCAGCACCTCACGGTCGTCGGTGGTGCGTACCGACAGCAACTCGCCGCCGGGCAGATGCAGGACCGATTCGACGACGCCGACCGCGGAGCCGTCGGTGAGTTGTACGGGCACGCCCTCGAGTTCGTGGTCGTAGAACTCGTCCGGGTCGTCGGAAGGCTCCACCTGCGAACTGTCGATGAGGAACAGGGTGCCGCGCAGGGCGTCGGCGGAATCCCGGTCCGCGATGCCGGCCAGGGACACCAACAGCCGCCCGGAATGATCCCGGGCGGCTGTGACGGTGAAATCCCGTTCCCCGGCACCGCGCGGCAGACGGCCACGCAGCACCGAGTTCGGGGCGAAACGCATCTCGGGCTCGTCGGTGCGGACGTCCACGACGACCTCACCACGGATTCCGTGTGACTTGACCACACGGCCTACGACGAGATCCACGATGCGCTCGGTGTTCGGGTTCGCGGTCAGCGGTCGGTGTCGACGATGTCGACGCGCATCCCGCGGCCGCCGATCCCGGAGACCAGGGTGCGCAGCGCGGTGGCGGTACGACCGTTGCGACCGATCACCTTGCCGAGGTCGTCGGGGTTCACGTGAACCTCGACGAGCCGGCCGCGACGGCCGGTGACGAGGTCGACCCGGACGTCATCGGGGTTGGAGACGATTCCGCGGACCAGGTGCTCGACCGCGTCGGCGACGACTGCGCTCACGCGTCACCCTCGGCGGCGGGAGCCTCGGCAGCCTCGTCGTCCTTCTTGGCGGCCTTCTTCTTGGGGGTGGTCGCGGCGGCGACCGGCTCGTTGTCGGCGGCGGCGAGCGCGGCGTTGAACAGGTCGAGCTTCGACGGCTTGGGCTCGGCGGTCTTCAGGGTGCCCTCGGCGCCCGGCAGGCCCTTGAACTTCTGCCAGTCACCGGTCACCTTGAGGATCGCGGCCACGGGCTCGGTCGGCTGCGCACCGACGCCCAGCCAGTACTGCGCGCGCTCGGAGTCGACCTCGATCAGCGAGGGCTCTTCCTTGGGGTGGTACTTGCCGATGGTCTCGATGACCCGGCCGTTGCGGCGGGTGCGGGCGTCGGCGACGACGATGCGGTACTGCGGGTTGCGGATCTTGCCGAGCCGCGTGAGCTTGATCTTGACAGCCATGTCTACATCTCTTTCGTGTGGTCACTGCGCAATTCAGCAATCCGCCCGGAGTGGCGGACCCGGTTTTGCGTCTGTAGTGGTGTGACCGTCGGGCGGCCGTGACCGGATCCGACGAACCAGCGAATCATTGTGCCAGACCGGGCGGTGAGTACCGAATCCGGTGATCGGCCTGCAGAAGGAACAGCCGATGGACCGGCATGTGGTCACCCACCCCGCGAGGACGACCACATGCCGAACGTCACTTCCGTCACTCTGTCGGTGTCGGCTCATCCGCGTCCTGATGCGCGACACCGCCGGAGCCTCCCTCGACCCCCGGCTCCGACGGGCCCGCGCTCTCGGATCCGGGCCGCGGATCCGAGGTGGACTGATCCGGTTCGTCCTGGCCGAACCGTTGCAACGCCGTTGCTACGTTACGCGGCGGTAAGGAAGGCAACCAGCCACTACCGTGTGGCTTTGCTCACACGAGGTGGCGACCAGACGAGACCACTGCCACCGGGTGTCGCAACGTGCCCAGGTCGTCGCACGGGTTGTCCGCGTACACGACGAAGTCGGCGCGGTGCCCGTCCTCCAGGAGGTCGGCGCCCAGCCAGGCGCGCGCATTCGTCGACGCCGCCGCGATCGCACCCGCCGGGCCCAGGCCCACGTCCGAGAGCGCCTCGATCTCGTCGACCATGCGTCCGTGCTCGACGAATCCGCCCGCGTCGGTCCCGGCGAAGATCTGGACACCGGCCTCACGCGCGGCGGCGAACACCGCCGGGGCGCCCGCATGCAGGGCGCGCATGTGCGCGGCGTAGGTCGGGAAGCGTTCGGCTCCGTCGGCGATCCCGGGAAAGTTCTCGACCTGGATCATGGTGGGCACCAACGCGATCGAGCGGTCGACGAGCTGGTCGACTAGATTGGGAGTCAGCCCGGTGCCATGCTCGATGCAATCGACACCGGCCCCGATCAGGTCGACGAGAGCATCGGTTCCGAAGACATGGGCGGTGATCCGGGCGCCGTGCTCGTGCGCCACCGCCACCGCCGCCTCTATCTGTGCACGGGTCCACAACGGGGCCAGGTCGCCGACCTCGCGGTCGATCCAGTCGCCCACGATCTTCACCCAGCCGTCGCCGGCCTGCGCCTGCCGGGCCACCTCGGCCGCGAGTTCGTCCGGATCGTCGAGGTCGACGCCGTAGTCGCGCAGATACCGCTTGGGCCGGGCGATGTGCTTGCCCGAGCGGATGAAGCGCGGGCAAGCGGGGTCGTCGTCGAGTGGGTGCGTGTCGAGCGGCGACCCGACCTCGCGGATCAGCAGGGTGCCTGCGCGCGCATCGGCGTAGGCGTACCCACGGGCCTGCTCGATGTCGACCCCGAGGCCCGGCGCGATCCCCACATGATTGTGGGCGTCGACGAGGCCCGGCAGAATCCAGCCACCGTCGACTGCCGTCTCGGCGTCGGGAACCGCGGTGAGGCTGATGGTGTCGTCGGACACCCAGAACTCGACCGGTTCGGACGTGAGCGGATCGGTGCCCCGGTAGTGGCGGGCCATTGCACCCTGTTCCGGGCCACCCACCGTCATTTCTTCTTCTTGGGCTGCTGGAACTGCGACACGTCGATGCCCTCGAGACCCGGGGGCAGCTGATCGAGACCGGCCGGCATGTTCGACAGGTCCGGGAACCCGGCCGGCATGCCTCCGGGCATACCCGGGAAGCCGCCGCGCGCCGCCTTCGGCGGGGTGGGGCCGCGGCTCTTGCCCTTCTTGCCCTTCTTGCCCTTGCGGTTGGACTTGCGGTTCATCGCGCCCATGCCCATGCGACCCGACATCTGCGCCATCATCTTGCGGGCCTCGAAGAACCGGTCGACGAGCTGGTTGACCTCGCTGACGGTCACACCCGACCCGTTGGCGATCCGGATCCGGCGTGAGGCGTTGATGATCTTCGGGTTGTCGCGCTCGGCGGGGGTCATGCCGCGGATGATCGCCTGCACGCGGTCGAGCTGCTTGTCGTCGACCTGCGACAGCACGTCCTTCATCTGGCCGGCGCCGGGCAACATCCCCAGGATGTTGCCGATGGGACCCATCTTGCGGATCATCAGCATCTGCTCGAGGAAGTCCTCGAGGGTCAGCTCGCCCTGGGTGATCTTGGCGGCCGCGGCCTCGGCCTGCTGCGCATCCCAGTGCTGTTCGGCCTGCTCGATGAGCGACAACACGTCGCCCATGCCGAGGATGCGGCTGGCCATGCGGTCGGGATGGAAGACGTCGAAGTCCTCGAGCTTCTCGCCCGAGGACGCGAACATGATCGGTTGGCCGGTCACCTCGCGTACCGACAACGCCGCACCGCCGCGCGCATCGCCGTCGAGCTTGGTCAGCACGACGCCGGTGAAGCCCACACCCTCCTGGAAGGCCTCGGCGGTGGTGACGGCGTCCTGACCGATCATCGCGTCGACGACGAACAGCACCTCGTCGGGCGAGGTGGCGTCGCGGATGTCGGAGGCCTGCTTCATCAGTTCGGCGTCGATGCCGAGCCGGCCGGCGGTGTCGATGACCACCACGTCGTAGTGCTTGCTCCGCGCCTCGTCGACACCGGCCTGCGCGACCGAGACCGGATCGCCCGAGGTCACACCGAGCACACCCTCGCCGCCGACGCTCGTGCCCGGATGCGGCGCGAAGACCGGTACGCCGGCGCGCTCGCCGACGATCTGCAGCTGTGAGACCGCGCCCGGACGCTGCAGGTCACAGGCGACGAGCAGCGGGGTGTGACCCTGCTGCTTGAGCCAGTTGCCCAGCTTTCCGGCGAGTGTCGTCTTACCGGCACCCTGGAGACCGGCCAACATGATGACGGTCGGGGGGTTCTTGGCGAACCGCACCCGCCGCGTCTCCCCGCCGAGGATTCCGATGAGTTCCTCGTTGACGATCTTGACGACCGTCTGCGCCGGGTTGAGTGCCGCGGAGACCTCGGCACCCTTGGCGCGCTCCTTGATCCGGGCGATGAAGGACCGGACCACCGCGAGCGAGACGTCCGCCTCGAGCAGGGCGAGCCGGATCTCGCGGCAGGTGCGGTCGATGTCGGCGTCGGACAGCCGCCCCTTGCCACGCAGATCCTTCAGAGCACCGGTCAACCGGTCGGAGAGGGAATCGAACATGGGTCCCATCCTTCCATGCGGGTCCCGGGACGAAACATCTAGGAGATCGGCACTCCGGACCGTCCCGTCCCGCCATAGGACTGCGGTCCGTCGCCGTCCTCCTCGCGCGCCGGCTGCGGCGGCGGGCAGACCGCGACGACGGCCTCGGCCAGCTTTGCCCGTGCGTCCTCGGTGTCGGTCGCCAGCCGCAGGCCGAAGATGTCGACCCCGGTGGCGCCCAGGGTCGCCACCTTGGCCCACCGGATGTCGGCGCCGTGGCGTTCCAGGACCGCACTGACCCGGCTGAGCAGGCCGATCCGGTCGTCCGAGCGGACCTCCAGCACCGCCTCACCCACCGGGGCGTCCAGCCACGTCACCCGCGGTGGCGCCACGGCGAAGAGCGCGGGTACCGCGTTCTTCGGATGCCCGGCCCCGTCGACCTCGGGATCGGTGCTCCCGGCGCTGGCGCCGATGGTCACCACGGTGCCGGGAATCGTGGTGACGGTGCCGATCGTCGGAATCGGCGAGTCCCGCTCGCGCGCGTCGAGCCGCGCGAGGACATCGATCTTGCCGTCGACGGCCGCGATCAGCTGCTGGCGCAACAGGCCGGCATCGGGCGGACTGCCGAACATCGGGACGACCAGGAACGAGTTGATCGCCTTCCCGTCGGCGCTCTGGGCACACGCCGAGTGGGACCGCAACCCGCCCAGGGCGAGGACCCCGGCCATCTTCGACAGCAGGCCGGGTTGATCAGGCGCCACCATGGTGACGCGGTACGTGTGTTGCCCGTCGGCCCGGACGAGCCGGACCGCGTAGTCCCCTTCCGCCGCCGTGGCCAGGTCCTCGGCCGTCAGCGGCTCGGGCGCGCTCGGCTCTTCGCCGTCGATGAGTCGCATCGACCGGCGGACGAGGTCGTGGATGAGCGAGGCCTTCCACTCCCCCCACACCCCCGGCCCGGTGGCCAGCGAATCCGCTTCGGCAAGTGCGGCAAGCAGTTCCAACAGCACCCGGTTGTGTCCCAGGGTGTCGGCGACCGACTCGGCGGTGGCCGGGTCGTCGAGGTCCCGGCGGGTGGCGACCTGCGGCAGCAGCAGGTGGTGTCGCACCATGTCGGCGAGGATCGCCACATCCTGCGGCCAGAGACCGAACCGGTTGCCGACCTGAACCGCCAGATCAGCGCCGACGATGCTGTGGTCGGCACCCCGACCCTTGCCGAGGTCGTGGATCAACGCACCGAGGACGAGCAGGTCGGGCCGGGACACCCGGGTGGTCATCGCACTCGCGTACGCCGCGGTTTCCACGAGATGCCGGTCGACGGTCCAGGTGTGGATGGCATCGCGCGGCGGGAGGTCGCGCACCGCACCCCATTCCGGCAGGAGCCGGCCCCACAGGCCGGTGCGGTCGAGCGCCTCGATCGGGTCGACCATGTGATGTCCCGAACTGAGCAGGACCAGCAGGTCGCTGAGTGCTTCGGCCGGCCACGGCTCACGCAGTTCCGGCGCGTAATCGGCCAGCCGGCTCAGCGTCGACGCGCTGATCGGGAGGCCGGTTCGGGCCGACGCGGCGGCGACCCGCAGGATGAGTCCCGGGTCTTTGCTCGGAATCGCGTTGCGCGCCAACACGATCTCCCCGCTGTGCTCGACGACGCCCTCGTCGAGCGGACGGCGCAGCGGCGAACGCCGCAGCTTGGCCAGACCGCGACGCGGCAGGGCGTTGCCCGCGGTCCGCAGGCCGACGTCGATGGAGTAGCTGATGGTGCGGGCCGAGTCGCTGATGACGCGGGCGAGATCGAACCGGTCCCCGATCCGGAGGGCCGCCCCGATCTCGTCGGCGTCCTGGGCCTGCACGTGCTCGCGGGGACGCCCGGCGATGCGGTGCAGTTCGGTACGGATGTCGAGGAGCCGCGTGTAGGCGACCTGCGGTCCGGCACCGGGCGAATCGGGTCGTAAGCTCGCCATCCCGCTGGTGAGCTGGGCGATCGCCAGCGCCCCCAGGAGCTGGACGTCACGCAGGCCGCCCCGGCCGCTCTTGAGGTCGGGTTCGGCGCGATGTGCGATGTCGCCGGCTCGCCGCCAGCGGTCCTGCGCGTGCGTGACCACCTCGGGGAACCGATTGCGGATGTCGTTGCGCCACTGCTGGCGGACCCCGCCGATCAGCAACGTGGACAGATCCTCGTCGCCGGCTATGTGGCGCGCCTCGAGGAGGCCGAGGGCCGCGGTGACGTCGTCGCCGGCGACCTGCAGCGCCTGCGGCACCGTCCGCACACTGTGGTCGAGCGGGATGTTGGCGTCCCACAACGGGTACCAGAGTCCGTCGGCGACCTCGGACACCCGCTCGGCGGGCATGTCGTCGTGCAGCAGGATCAGATCGAGGTCCGAATACGGGAGCATCTCACCGCGACCGAGTCCGCCCACGGCGACGATCGCGAACCCGCTGTGCGGCTTGATGCCGAGTTCGGCGCCCTTGCTGGTCAGCCAGAATTCGTGCAGGTCGACGAGCACCTGGCGCAGTGCCGGTGCGTCGAGTTTTCCCGATCGGCCGGATTCGGTGAGTTGCCGTCGGGTCTTGGCCAGGTCTGCGGCGCTTACGACTGCCTCCAAAGTGTTTGGGAGAGAAGGGAACAAGAGGTGTGGAACTCCGACGGCCCCGCGCCCGACTGGTCGTCGGGCACGGGGCCGTTCACCGGGATTTCGTCGACGCCTCGGCGGGCTCGCTACAGTGCGTCGCCACCGCGCTCGCCGGTTCGGACGCGAACCACGGACTCGACCGGCGAGACCCACACCTTGCCGTCACCGATCTTGCCGGTCCGGGCGGCCTCGACGATCACGTCGACGACCTTGTCCACGGCGGCGTCGTCCACCACGACCTCGACGCGGACCTTGGGTACGAAGTCGACCGAGTACTCGGCGCCGCGATAGACCTCGGTGTGACCCTTCTGGCGGCCGTAGCCCTGGACCTCACTCACGGTCATGCCCAGGATGCCGGCCTGCTCCAACCCGGCTTTGACATCCTCGAGCGTGAACGGCTTGACGATTGCAGTGATCAGCTTCATTAGTTATCCCTCTCCACAGGATTCAGCGTAGTAGCGAATGGCTTCGAGCGTCATGCCAGCTCATAGGCCGTCTCGGCGTGTTCTGCCTCGTCGATGCCGCTCTTCTCGTCCTCGTCGCTGACGCGCCAACCCAGCGGCTTGAGCACCAGGGCGATGATCGCGGTGAGAACACCGGTGAACACGAGGGCGAACAAGGCGATCACGACCTGGACCACCAGCTGCTTGTAATCGCCACCCCAGAAGAGGCCCACGTCCTCGCCGATCAGGCCGATGGCCACCGTGCCCCAGAGGCCGGCGACGAGGTGGACACCGACGACGTCGAGCGAGTCGTCGTAGCCGAACTTGTTCTTCAGGCCGATCGCGACGGCGGCGAGAGCACCCGCGATGACACCGAGGATGAGCGAGCCGACCGGGGTCAGCGAACCACACGCGGGGGTGATGGCGACCAGACCGGCGACCACACCCGAGGCGGCGCCGACGCTGGTGGCGTGCTTGTCGCGGATGAGTTCCACCGCGAGCCAGCCGAGGATCGCCGCGGCGGTGGCAGCGGTGGTGTTGACCCACACCTGACCGGCGAGCAGATCGGCGCCCAGCTCGGAACCGACGTTGAACCCGAACCAGCCGAACCAGAGGAGTGCTGCGCCCAGCATCACGAACGGGATGTTGTGCGGACGGTAGGCGGTGCGGCCGAAGCCGACGCGCTTGCCGATGATGAGGACCAGGACCAGCGCCGCGATACCGGCGTTGATGTGCACGACCGTGCCGCCGGCGAAGTCGATCGGCGCGACGTTGGCCGCACCTTCCTCGTCGGTCCCGAACATCTTGGCCGCCAGACCGTCCTCACCGCCGCCGAGGAGGCCGCCGCCACCGACGAGCCCGCCCCAGACCATGTGGGACAGCGGGAAGTACACGATCGTCGCCCACAGGACGGTGAAGACCATCCAGGTGGAGAACTTGACGCGTTCGGCGAGCGCACCGCTGATGAGGGCGACGGTGATGACCGCGAAGGTCAGCTGGAACCCCATGAAGACGATCGCCGGGATGGTCAGGCCGCCGGTGACGTACATCTCGGTGTCGCCCTCGCCGATGGTGCTCATCAGCTGGTCGGACCCGAAGAGCGCGAACGGGTTCGCGAAGATGCCGCCGATGTCGCTGCTGCCGGTGATCCCGTCGCTGAACGACATCGAGAAGCCCCACAGCACGTACACGACGCTGATCGACGCGAGTGCTCCGAAGGACATCATCATCATGTTCAGGACGGACTTGCCTCGCGCCAACCCCCCGTAGAAGAACGCGAGGCCTGGGGTCATCAGCAACACGAGCGCGGCCGACACGAGCATGAATGCCGTGTTACCCGTGTCGATCGGGCCAAACGATTCGTTTGGCAACTGAGCCAACTCCACTACGAAACCTCCTCAGGATGCGCCGACGGCTCGGCGCCTCCAAAGAGATTGTCGGCAGTCGGTTTCGGCCGTGGTGCCCTGACGTTTCGGGCGCGTAACCCCCTGGGCGGTTTGTATTTCGCCCATGTAACATCCCAGTTCGGCTCTGAGCTGTCTCTCAGACTCCGCGGCCGATGTCTGACCCGACATTTCCGATCACAGATCCCGACTTCACGGCAGCGTCCGCCGGCGTCAGAGGAGGGCGTCGACGAATGCGTCCGGTTCGAAGGGCGCGAGGTCGTCCGCGCCCTCCCCCAGTCCGACGAGCTTGACCGGCACGCCGAGTTCCTTCTGGACGTGGAACACGATGCCGCCCTTGGCGGTGCCGTCCAGCTTGGTCAGCACCACGCCGGTGATGTTGACGACCTCGGCGAACACCCGGGCCTGCATCAGGCCGTTCTGTCCGACGGTCGCGTCGAGCACCAGCAGTACCTCGTCGACCGGCGCCTTCTTCTCCACGACGCGCTTGACCTTGCCCAGCTCGTCCATCAGGCCGGTCTTGGTGTGCAGCCGGCCGGCGGTGTCGATCATGACCACGTCGACGCCGCTCTCGATGCCCCGGTCGACGGCGTCGAATGCGACGGCGGCGGGATCGGCCTGTTCCTTGCCGCGCACGATCTCGGCGCCGACCCGCTCGCCCCACGTCTGCAGCTGGTCGGCGGCGGCCGCGCGGAACGTGTCCGCCGCGCCGAGCAGGACACGACGCCCGTCGGCGACCAGGACGCGTGCCAGCTTGCCGGTCGTGGTGGTCTTGCCGGTGCCGTTGACGCCGACGACTAGGACGACGGCGGGACGGCCCGCGTGTGGCAGCGCCCGGATCGACCGGTCGAGCGTCGGGTCGAGCTGCTCGACCAGGACCCGCTTGAGCAACGCCCGGGCCTCACCCGCGGTGCGGACCGGGTTGGCCGCGAGCTCGGTGCGCAGGGTCTCGACGACGGTGGCCGTCGTGGACGCACCAAGATCGGCCATCACCAGCGTGTCCTCGATCTCCTCCCAGCTGTCCTCGTCGAGATCGCCGGCGCCCAGCAGGCCCAGCACACCCTTGCCGATCGCGCCCTGTGACCGGGACAGCCGGCCGCGCAGCCGACCGATCCGGCCCGCCGTCGGCGCGATCTCGTCCAGCGGCGGCGCGGTGGTCGCCTCCGCGACATCGTCGGGTACCCGGGTCCCGGGCTCGGTCGTTGCCGGCTCGGTCGTTGCCGGCTCGGCGGTGGCCGGTTCGGGTTCGGTGACCTCGGGTGCGGCGGTTGCGGCTGTGGCGGACGCGGGCTCGGCCACGTCCGGCTTCGCCGTCTCGGGCTCGACGGTTTCGGGGCGGGCGGTGGCAGGTTCTGCGGTCTCGGGTTCGGTGGTGTCCGGCTCGGGCAGCGACACCTCGGTGACGCCGCGCCGGATCGAATCCCGCGGCACCGCGGAGTCGTCACCGACGCCCGGCTGACCGTCGACATCGGTGCGCTCTCCGGGCGGCCGGATCACCTCGGGTGCCGGCGTCGCAGACTCCGGAGCCGGGGGTTCCGGCCTCCGTCGCGGCGGTTCCGCGAGGGCGGTGTCACCCGCGGCCTCCCCGCGACTGAAGCTGAACCCCGATCCGGCCTGGTAGCCCCCGGACCGGTCGACCTGGCGGGTCGTCCCGTCGACGATCTCCGGTTGCCGCTCGTCGGTCAGCGAGATGCGCCGGCGGCGCGACAGCACCAGCCCCAGCACGATCAGCGCGATCACGACGAGCACCGCAACGACGATGCCGATGATGATTCCGGTGTTCACTGGCTGGTGTCCTCCTGTTGACCGACGGGCATGTTCACTCCGCGCATGCGTTGCGAGATGACCGTCGTGATGCCGTCGCCGCGCATGCTGACTCCGTAAAGCGCATCCGCGACCTCCATCGTGGGCTTCTGGTGGGTGATGACGATGAGCTGCGACTTCTCCCGCAATTGGGCGAACAACGTGATCAGTCGCCGCAGGTTGGTGTCGTCGAGCGCGGCCTCGACCTCGTCCATGACGTAGAACGGCGACGGGCGGGCGCGGAAGATCGCCACCAGCATCGCGACCGCGGTCAGCGACTTCTCCCCGCCCGAGAGCAGCGAGAGCCTCTTGACCTTCTTACCGGGCGGACGCGCCTCGACCTCGATGCCCGTCGTGAGCATGTCGCCGGGTTCGGTCAGGACGAGCCGGCCCTCGCCGCCGGGGAACAAGGTCTGGAAGACCTGGCCGAACTCGCGTTCCACGTCGGCGTACGCCTCGGTGAACACCTGCAGAATCCGGGCGTCGACCTCTTCCACGACGTCGAGGAGGTCCTTGCGGGCCGCCTTGACGTCCTCGAGCTGCGACGACAGGAAGTTGTATCGCTCTTCGAGAGCGGCGAACTCCTCGAGCGCCAGCGGGTTCACCTTGCCGAGCGTGTTGAGATCCTTCTGTGCCTTCTTGGCGCGGGCCTCTTGTGTAGCCCGGTTGTAGGGCATCGGGGCCGGTGCGACGACCTGCTCGCCGCGTTCCCGGGCCTGCTCGTACTCGGCCATCTCCAGCGCCGACGGGGGCATCGGCACGTCGGGACCGTATTCGGCGATCAGATCGTCGGGCGCCATCGCGAAGGTCTCGAGGACCTGCTCTTCGAGCTGTTCGATCCGCAGCGCGACCTGGGCCCGCGCCACCTCGTCGCGGTGGACGGTGTCGCGCAGCGAATTGAGGGTGGTCGTCAGTTCGCCCGCCCGGGCCCGGAGCGCGTCGAGGGTCGCGGTGCGGGCGGTCCGGATCTCCTCGAGTTCGTCGCGCCCGGCCTGCGCCGAGGCCACGGCCGCGGCGAGACGCTCACTGACCTGTGCACCGGCGCGTTCGACGGCTGCCGCCACGCCCGCGGCCTGGCGTCGGATCTCGTCCTGCCGACGAGCCCGCTCGCGTGCCTCGCGCTCGCGCTGTGCGGCCCGCCGCAGCGAGTCCGCCTTGCCCCGGACGGATGCCAGGCGTTCCTCGGCTGTCCGCAGGGTCAGGCGCGCCTCCATCTCGGCGCTGCGTGCCACGCCGACGGCGGTCGCGGCGTTCGCGCGGTCGGTGTCGTCGGCGGACATCTCGGTCCCCACCTCGGACTCATCGCGGGCGAGACGCAATCGCTCGGTGAGTTCCTGCAGGTTCTCGAGGGTTTCCTCGCGACCCTTCTCGAGCAGGTTGCGCTGTCGGGTCAGCTTGTCGGCCTCGGCACGCGAGGCTCTGATCTCCTGGCCCAGCCGGGCCATCTGCTCATAAGCGGCGCCGACGCCGGCGTCGGACTCGTGCAGCGCCGCGAGCGCCTCCTCGGCCGCCTCCCGCCGATCGTGCTGCTCGGTGAGCGCACCGGCGAGCGCCGCCTCGAGTTCTTCGACGCGCCTGCGGGTCGAGGCGAGTTCGGCGGTCGCCGCATCGATCGCCGACTGGACCTCCAGCGTGGAGGGGCGGCGTGACGAACCGCCCTCGACCGACGCCGCCGAGATGCGGTCGCCGGCGGGCGTCACCGCGCGCACCCCGAGACGGCGGGCGAGTTCGAGCCCCTGCGCAGGGTCGTCGACGATGACGGTGTCGGCCAGGACGGTGTCGATCGCACCGCGGATCTCCGGCCGGGTGTCGACCACCGAGGCCGCCCACCTCGCCCCGTCGGGCAGCGCCACGTCGGTCGATCGGTCCGGGCCGGTGAGTCCGCCGCAGATCAGCGCGGCCCGTCCCCCGTCGCCCGACTTCAGGGCCGCCAGCGCCCGCACCGCGGCGATCCCGTCCACGGTGACGATGCCGTCCACGGCGGGTCCGAGCGCCCCGGCGATGGCCGTCTCGAAACCCGCTTCGACCGTGACCAGCTCCGACATCGGTCCGAGCAGGCCGTCGGGCGCGTTCTCCAGGAGCCATGCGCCGCCGTCGCCCCGCTCGAGTCCCATGGCGAGTGCGTCCACCCGGGCCGACAAGGAGGCGATGGCGTGCTCGGCGTCGCGGTGTGCGGCCTGCAGGGTGGCCACGCGCTCGTTGGACAGGTTCAGCGCGGCCACGCATCGTTCGTGGTGTTCGTCGAGCGCCTGTTCGGCGGCTTCCAGCTGTGCCAGCTCGCTTGCCGCCGAATCCTGTTGCGTGACTGCGACTTCGGCGCGTTCGGTGGCGGCCGAGATGGCCGCGGTGAGGCGTTGCGCCTCGGCGTCGACCGACTCCGAGCGCGTCCGCAGGTTGTCCACCTGCCCTTCGAGGCGCGCCAGACCCTCGCGACGGTCGGCGATGGCGCGGACAGCCGCGAGGTGAGCCGCCTCCGCGGCCTCCGCGATCGACTCGCGTTCGCCGAGCACCTCGCGGGCGCTCTCGAGCTGTTCGGCGGCGATCTCGACACCCTCGGTCAGCTCGGCTTCGAGTTCGGCGGCCTCGAGGGCCTGCTCGTCGAGCTCCTCCGGGTCGGGCCCGGACGCCTCGCTCGACGGCTCGCTGAGGTACCGGCTGCGTTCGGCGGCCACCCGGCGGGTCGCGTCGACGCGCTCGGCGAGCGCCGACAACCGGAACCAGGCGCGGTTGGCCGCGGCCGCGGCGGGCGTGATCTCGGCGAGATGCTGTTCGTGTTCGGCCACTTCCGCGTTCGCACGATCGAGCTCGGCGGCCACCTCGTCCTGCCGACGCCGGACCTCGTCCTCGACGGCGGCGTGTTCGGCCATCTCGGCGCGGCGGGTGACGAGGTCGTCGGCGGCCAGACGCAACCGGGCGTCGCGGAGATCGGCCTGGACGGTCTGGGCCCGGCGGGCGACCTCGGCCTGGCGTCCCAGCGGTTTGAGCTGGCGACGGAGTTCGGCCGTCAGATCGTTCAGACGCGCCAGGTTGGCCTGCATCGCGTCGAGCTTGCGGACCGCTTTTTCCTTGCGCTTGCGGTGTTTGAGGACCCCGGCCGCCTCTTCGATGAACGCGCGGCGGTCCTCGGGCCGGGACTCGAGGATCGCCGACAACCGTCCCTGGCCGACGATCACGTGCATCTCGCGACCGATACCGGAGTCCGACAGCAGCTCCTGCACGTCCATGAGGCGACAGGAACTGCCGTTGATCTCGTACTCGCCGGCGCCGTCGCGGAACATCCGGCGCGTGATGGACACCTCGGAGTACTCGATCGGCAGCGCACCGTCGGCGTTGTCGATGGTGAGGGTGACCTCGGCGCGGCCCAGCGGAGGACGGCCCGAGGTGCCGGCGAAGATGACGTCCTGCATCTTCCCGCCGCGCAGTGCTTTGGCGCCCTGCTCGCCCATCACCCAGGTCAGGGCGTCGACGACGTTCGACTTACCGGAGCCGTTGGGACCGACGACGCACGTGATACCCGGCTCGAAGCGCAGGGTCGTCGCCGAGGCGAACGACTTGAAGCCCTTCAGGGTCAGGCTTTTGAGGTGCACGACGGTACAGACTACTCACCATCGCGACGTGTTTCGGCTCTCCTCACCGTTCGACGAAGCCGTCGAGGTCCCCGCGCGGTTCATCCACACGCTCGACCACCAGGTCCACCCGTCCGGGCGTGGTTCCCGACCGGAGCGCGTCGAGCAGGGCGAGGGCCTTGTCCCGTGGCCCCTCGGCAACGACCAGCACCCGGCCGTCGGCCTGGTTCGACGCGTAGCCGACAAGCCCGAGTTCGAGAGCACGCGCTCTGGTCCACCACCGGAAGCCCACGCCCTGCACGTGCCCGTGCACGTGCGCGGTGAGCCGGACGCGGTCGGTGCCGTCCTCGCTCATGCGGTCACTCCGTCTCGATCCGCAGATCCACCTCGGCGCCGGCCTTCACCGTGCGCCCGACCGTGCACACCGCGTCGATGGCGCGTTCGACGACGACGAGCAACCGGGCCGCGGCGTCGGGCTCGAGTTCGGACAGGTCGATCTCGAGGATCTCCTCGATGCGCGGGTACACCTCGTTCTCGCGGTCGGCGTCGCCGCTGACGCGGATCGTCGCGTCGTAGTCGTCACCGAGGCGTCGCGCCAGCGGCCGGTCCGACGACATGCCGGTGCAGGCGGCCAGCGCGATCTTGAGCAGCTCACCCGGGGTGAAGACGCCCTCGACGTCCTGCGAGCCGATCAGCACCTCCGCGCCGCGCGAGCTGCGACCGGTGTACCGGCGCGTGCCGGTTCGCTCGACCCACAGATCGGTGTGGGCCTGGTCGGCGGGAACCCCGGACGCGGGGGCAGTTGCTTCGGTGGTCATCGAAGACGGGTCCTCTCAAGATGTTGTCGGCCGGCGCCGCTGGCATCGCGACCAATAGTAAGAGCCCCGGCACGTCGATTGTTCCCGGCGCGGCTCCGCCTGCGCGTCAGCCCGGGTTCGCCTTCGGCGGCCGCTGGCATCGCGGACACGAGAACGAGCCACGGTTCATGAACTGCTCGCGGCGCATGATCGCGCCGCACCGGCGACACGGCTCCCCCGCCCGTCCGTAGGCGTTGAGGGACCGCTCGAAGTAGCCCGACTATAGCAGTATGTGACATTCATATTGATACTCTGCCGCCATGACGATCGCAGCGGTCTATCTCCGCGTTTCGAAGTCGGATGAGCAGGACGACGAGTCGCTCACCATCGAGACTCAGAGGCGGCGCATCGCTGCGCTGTGCGAAGCCCGGGGCTGGACGTACGGGCCGGAGTACCTGGATGAGGGCGTGAGCGCGACGAAATCCCGCGGCACGTCGACGAGGTGGTCAGAGATGCTGTCGCACGTCGGCACCGGACGGTTCGACGTCATCGTGGCCCGCGACCTCGACCGGCTGCTGCGCACCCTGCAGGACCTCGTAAAGCTGATCGACCTCGGCGCCAAGGTCGCCACCGTGGACGGCGAGATCGACCTCACCACCGCCGACGGCGAGTTCAGGGCGACGATGCTGGCCGCGGTGGCACGGTTCGAGATTCGGCGGAAGTCCGAACGATCGGTGCACGCCAACGAGACCAGGAGACGCAGGGGCCTGCCCATCGTGCGGGCGAAGATCCTGGGGTACGACGACGACGGCGTGACCCAGATCGATGACGAGGCCGCCGCGGTCCGCGGCGCGTTCGAGGACTTCGTGATGGGCAAGCGGATCACGCACGTCGCGCGCGACCTAGCCGCGGCGGGGTTCACCACCTCGCGGAACCGGGAGTGGAGTAACGAGAACATTCGGGCGCTCCTACGGAACGCGAAATATAAGGGTGTGCTGACGAAGTGGGGGTCTGACGAGGAGTACTCCGGCGACTTTGAGGCGATCGTGCCCGTCGACCTTTGGGAGGCTGCGCAGGCGAAGCTGGACGACCCCGATCGCAAGCGCGCGTGGGGAACTCAGCCGCAGTACCTGCTGAGCGGGATCGCACTCTGCGGCAAGTGCGACGACGGGAAGACCAAGCTCTACACGAGCTACTACCAGCGGTCTCCGTACACGGGCAAAGACGGCATGTACCGCGAGTTCGAGCCGCGACGGATCTACAAGTGCCTGACGCACCAACACCTTTCGCGCGGCGCCGAGGACGTCGAGCAGTTCGTCGAGGCGGTGGTGATTGGACGCCTTAGCGCGCAGGACGCGCGCGAGGCACTCGCTCCGCGGGACGACGGCCTCGATCGGGACGCGCTGAGGTTCGAGCGACGGACGCTGCAGACCCGATTCGACGGGCTGGCCGCTCTCGCGGCCGACGGGGTTCTGCCGCTAGACCAGGTGCGCGAGCAGTCCGCACGACTGCGGTCGCGCCTCGCCGAGATCGACGGGGTCCTCGCACCGTCCACACTGTCGCCGGTCACGGCGATGCTGGACGCCGACGACGTGGCAATGGCCTGGAGCGCGATGGACATAGCACAGCGGCGTGCGATCGTGCAGGCACTGCTGACGGTGACGATCCTCCCAGCGAAGCGCGGAGCGAAGGGATTCGACCCCGCCCTCGTGTGCGTGGCTTGGCGGTCGTAGCTGAAGGCGTTTCGCAAGTTGGGCGCAGCTGAGCGCAGAATGGCAGGTCAGGCGGTTATGGGCTAGAGTGGCCAGCGTAGTCATAGAGCGTGATCACACGACGATTGACGCGTCCTGGCGCGGTGAAAGTGCTTGCAGCACTGACGAACTGGCGGCGCCCGCCGACCGTGAGGTTGGCGGTGTGTACTAGGCCCGGGACACGCGGTGCGCCCCGGCACCCGCGTAAAAGCGGTCCAGCGTGATGATTGAGTGATCTGGCGTCGGTGAAAGTGCTTACAGCACTGACGAACCGGCGGCGGCGGCCCGGCCGTGAGGCCCGCCGGCGCACTAGGCCCGGATCACGTGGTGTTCCCAGACGGACACCACGTAAGCACGACGAACGGCCCCGGTGGGGACGTGATCGCTCCTCATCCGAGGAGTCCCGTCGTGCCCATGTCCGCGTCCGTAGAGCCGACAGACGCTGTCGCCGATACCGATACCCGCATCACCCCACCTGACGACCCTTTTCGCTGGCTTTGGCTCTCCGAAGCCGCCGCCGAACACTACGGTGCCAGGTCTACTCTCCGCCGCCACATCGCCGAAGGCCGACTGGCAACAGCCCAGAAGATCGGTCGGTCGTGGCGCGTCCGTAAGTACGACCTCGACAGCCTCATCGTCGAGCGTGCGGCCGAACCCAGCTGTGAGGACGTCGAGGCCGCAGTGGCGCGCATCGTCGCGTCAGCGCCTCCACTCACCGACGCACAGATCCGGACACTGAGCGCCGCGTTCGTCGACCAGCTTAAGCAGCGGCAGACGGTCGGTGCCAAATGAGCGCATACCTGTCGTCGCCTCGATGTGGCAACAACGTCCGGGCATACCGGGACCACGGCCGCGTCGGCTCGGGTTTCGGCGCCTGGTCAGGTGGCGAAAAGGCTGCGGTAGCCGTGCTGCTCGGCGACAACGGTCTACTGCGCGAGCTTGGCTGGGCGTCGGCCGCCGCGGCGTGCGCAGCGTACGGCTGGCCGCACCCGTTGTACATCGACTACGCGGTTGTCGATGCCTGATGACCGCACACGACAACCCCGGAGTCACCGACTCCGGGGCCACCAGAGTCGGCGGCGGCCACTCCCGCGATGATGCCTGGACAGGCGATTTCCGGCAGTTGTGGCTGCCACTGTGGCCACTCGCATCAGACGACCTCCTCGAGGGCGTCTACCGGCAGTCCCGGACGTCCGCTCTCGGCCGCCGCTACATCGAGGCCAACCCGCAGGCGATGTCAAACCTGCTCGTCGTCGACATCGACCACCCCGATGCCGCGCTGCGCGCACTTAGCGCGCAAGGCTCGCACCCCATGCCGAACGCGATCGTGTCCAACCGTGCCAACGGACACGCACATGCGGTCTGGGCGCTCGCCGAGCCGGTCACCCGCACCGAGTACGCACGGCGCAAGCCGCTGGCGTACGCCGCCGCGGTAAACGAGGCGCTGCGCCGCGCCGTCGACGGCGACAAGGGTTACAGCGGGCTCATCACCAAGAACCCGGTACACGAGCATTGGGACACTGAGTGGCTCCACGCTGAGCTGCGATCGCTGCCACACCTGGCCGACGAACTCGGCACCCGGATGCCGCCGGCGAAGTGGCGCCAGCAGAAGCGCTACCGCGACAGTCCGACCCCACTGGGTCGCAACTGCATGATCTTCGATTCGGCGCGGCATTGGGCGTATCGAGAGGCCCGATACTACGTAGGCACCCGAGACGTGGCCGGCCTCGGCCGCGCGATCACCAGAGAGGTCGCCAGTCGCAACGCGGCAATCCCGATCACCGACACGTGCCCCGGCCCGATGCCGCCATCTGAGGCCCGTGCGATCGCCGCAAGCATCCACCGCTGGATCGTGACCCGCTCGCGCATCTGGGCCGACGGCGCGGCCGTCTACGAAGCCACCTTCTCGACGATTCAGGCCGCGCGAGGCCGTAAGAGCGGTCGGGCCCGACGTGCAGGATCGCCTATCCAGGAGGTCCTAAATTGATCGCCTACCACGACCGGATTTCTCGGGGCGGAAGAACTGCCCGCGACGTGGCGGAGCAGGCCGGCCTATCCCTCCGCCAGGTGCAGAGATGGACGTCAGAGCCACGTACGACATACCTGGCAGGGGTCCAGGCGCGACGCCAGAAGATCCGTGCTCTGCGGGCCGAAGGTCTATCGATGCGTCAAATTGCCGCCGAACTCGGATGCTCAGTCGGTACCGTTCACCAGGCACTGACCGAGTGACGAGTCGACCGCGTCGCGTCTGACTTGGTTCGGGTCGTACCTTGAACACCTGGGCGGGATCCGACACCCGGTTCCGGACCCAGCGTGGCTGGGGTACGACGAAACATCTGACTTGGTTCGGGTCGTACCTTGAACACCTGGGCGGGATCCGACACCCGGTTCCGGACCCAGCGTGGCTGGGGTACGACGAAACATCTGACTTGGTTCGGGTCGTACCTTGAACACCTGGGCGGGATCCGACACCCGGTTCCGGACCCAGCGTGGCTGGGGTACGACGAAACATCTGACTTGGTTCGGGTCGTACCTTGAACACCTGGGCGGGATCCGACACCCGGTTCCGGACCCAGCGTGGCTGGGGTACGACGAAACATCTGACTTGGTTCGGGTCGTACCTTGAACACCTGGGCGGGATCCGACACCCGGTTCCGGACCCAGCGTGGCTGGGGTACGACGAAACATCTGACTTGGTTCGGGTCGTACCTTGAACACCTGGGCGGGATCCGACACCCGGTTCCGGACCCAGCGTGGCTGGGGTACGACGAAACATCTGACTTGGTTCGGGTCGTACCTTGAACACCTGGGCGGGATCCGACACCCGGTTCCGGACCCAGCGTGGCTGGGGTACGGCGCGTGGGAGTCGGCATAGATTGAGTAAGCAATGACCAACCGAATCGGAGTCGATGCAGCGTCGACCGCGGCCTCGCGTCGCCGCGGCCGCGGCCCGCGCCGCCATCGAGATCCGCGAGTACGACGGCCGCGATGTCCCGGAATGGCTCCGCGCAGCCGCACGGCTGACTGACCCGCCGCAGAACCGGCACGTGCCGTGACGACGACCCAAGACGCTGGACGAGCTGGTGGGACAAGATCACCTGACCAGGCCGGGACCTGGTCAGCATGAGTCTGCGCAGTCAGATCGATCGACTCGCCAGAAGAGTGGGCGCGAGCGACGAAGTCTGCCGCCGAGCGCTCAGTGCGTATCGCCAGGCGACTGGGGAGGCCTGCTGATCCAGCCGCCGACGAACTCACGGAAGCGACGCTGGAGGAACTCGCCGAACGGCGCCGCCAAAAGAAGCGGACACAGCAAGCGTACGAGCACCGTGAATCTGATTCCGATCCGAATCGCGCGGATGACCGTGCAGAAGCATCCAATGCGGTGTATGACGACTCGGACAGCGGCGGACGATAGATCTCTTCAGGACAACGCCGGCCAGGGTTCTCTGAGACCGCTACCAGGCATACGAGGCGATGCTGCTCATCGGCGAATGTCACAGGCGCCTCTACCATCTGCTACCCAGCTGCGGGTTCTTGGTCTCGGCGGCCACCCAGTGTCGCGCCGGGAGCTACTTTGTCTCATTCGGATGACTGGTATGCACCTGCTCCAGGAATACTGTGCGGCCTTCCACGTAGAACCAGATGCGAGCGTCGCCCTTGATTGTCGGCTTGTGCTGCCAGCGATTGTGGGTCTGCCCGTTACGGGTCACTCGTGCGAGATCTCCGCGCAGCGCGTAGTTCGTTGAAGTCTCCTGTGTCGGCGTGCGTGTGAGGAAGTCCCAGGTGTCAGCGAGTGGGCCACGAATCGTCGCCGCGAGGTCCCTCCACCCTCTCTTGGCGCCGGCCGATGCGTACCGGATCACATACTCGGACTTTTTCGTCGGTCGAGGGACAGTGTCGTCTTGTTTCGCCACGACTACGGACGCTCGACGACTGCGGCGTCGCTGTCGTCATCGAGCCATTCGACATCATCCCCGCCGAGGCCAGCCGCGAGAGCGGTTGCGGTCTCACGCCAAGCATTCACCTCTGCGAGTACGCGGTGCGGCTGGTCAGTGGAGAAGGAGGCACGCGCGGCGTCCACAAGGTTCTGCGCGCAGTTCTCCCGATCCTGCTCGGAGAGCGCGAGCATCCACGGGAATGGCTTGGACATCCGCTCGGCGAGGGGCCCGTCGTCATCTACTGCCACGCCAATCAGCTGTGCCGCGAACTCCAGCATGCGGTTGCGTCCCTCGGCTTCACGCCGAGACATCAGCACGAGGTCCTCGCCGTCGCGCCGAGTGACCGTAACCGGGTGGTCTTCAGCCTCAGCGAAGACCTCGGCGGGGTGCTTGCTCAAGTCCGAGGAGCGACGCGTCGTGGTACGGAACGCTGTGGTGGTCATGCAGCCAGCATATTCGGAACGTGTTCGGAAGTCCACACCCCAACGCCCTCCGCCGACCCAACCCACAACCCACCGAGCACTCGCCCGGCACAGCGACGACGAGGTGTCCAGTCGCGAGGGCGCGAGAAGCACCGCGGGAAGCGGGCGCGAGGCCAGACCAACCGCGCGCGAATTCAGGCGCTCATCGGTCAGCAGTTCGACGAACTTGGGACGGTGCCCGCGCACCGAGATCATGGCGGAGACAGGTCTTTCGCGGGCGACAGAGAGCCACGATCTGGCGTCACTCCGCGACGCCGGCATACTTCCGGAATAGAGGGGCTCACACCCGGTCGGCTAGCGGAACGAGCGAGTCCGTGGCTTCGCTAAGCTAAGAAGAGCCTACGCTGGCATCAATGTCATGGTCAGTCGGCCAGCGGTCGGCCAGGCGATAGTGGTGTGTCGACGCCGCCGAACGGGTCGCCTCCGTTGTGTCGCTGCTCTCGCCGGGCGACCTCGTCCGCAATCGCCTTCTCTACGAAATGGGACCAGGTGCGGTCGTCCTCAGCTGAACGTGTGGCGTGATAGGCGAGGCGTGCCTTCGTGTAGACCTCCGGTGAGATATAGATCGTGACGGCCTTGTTGGTTTGCTTCTTCTCGGAAGGCTCCGTCGCCGGGCGCCTGACGGTCAGCTTCTGGTCGGTGGAAAGCCAGTGCAGTCCTTTGATGTTGCGCTGAGGTTCATTCATGATGCGCCCTCCTGCAATGCAGCAGTTTTGGATAAAGCTACTGATTCGACCAGATCGTCGGCAGCAGACGTCGCGGAGCGGAGTGCGAACACCTTGCCGGCGTTGTCTCCGCGAGAAAACTGTAGAGCTGGTGCGCGTCAGCGGGACGGAGGACACTGAAACCGGAGGCATTCAAGGAGGGCCAAGGATGACCAACACCGACGAAAACCTCGTGCAGCGCAGGCCACGCCCTCGAGTCGCCGCTGCCGCGGCCCGCGCCGCCATCGAGATCCGCGAGTATGACGGCCGCGATGTCCCGGACTGGCTCCGCGAAGTCGCAACGCGCGGTGCCTCCGCGGAGGCTTAACGGGAATAGTGCGGTCAGGTAAGTGTCAGTACTACCGTCCCTAACGTGCACCTGCACTCGTCCCGCGCGATTCTGTGCGCGCGAGAGCCGGTAGCACTGGCTCCAAGGGGCGTCACTGCGGTCTATCGACTGATAGCGCCGCTAACACCCTCACTCAAGGGACGTCAGTGCTGTCCCTCAAGTGTCCGACAAGCGCCGGTTGAGTTCTGCCGACCACGACGCCACCCGCTCAGACGAGTCCAAGACTCGGCGCTTCGCTTCGGCCTGGTCGTCGCGGTCCTCGCACGCGTCCTTCTCGGTCTCCGGGTGCCCGCTCACCACCACAGAATATCGCCGGCCCCACCCGACCACAGCGAGGCAGCCCGTGCTGGTTGTCGGCGGTGCGCACCTGACCCCCACAAAGGCGAGTCGGGTACGGCGCCAGCGGCAGAGCATTCGTTTCCGTCCGTCAGGGCGGGGTACATCGGCCCCACCCGAGACGGCGCTGGCGGCCGGGTCGGCCGCCGATCAGGGCTCCGCCCGCTCCTGGCCGGGTAGCCCCCGTACGCAGCACTCGGGGCGGCCTTGGGGTCCAGGGGCGCGCAGCGGCCCCTGGCGGGCCCACGCGACCCCGAGCGAAGCGAGGGCGGCATACAGGAGGCGCGAAGCGCCGACTGTATGACGGCGTGGATGCTCGCCGAGTGCGTCATCGTCTGGCGCACAGCGCCTGACGATGACGTAGTGTAGCCCCATGACGGCGGTGGACAGCGCGCAGAGATCGAGGCCGCAGGCCCTCGATCTCGGAGAACTGGCTACCGCCGTCACCGCGGAGGTGACCGGCCCCCGGGGCCGGGCGCCGGAGCTGTCCGCGGTGACGGAGTCACTGCGGCAGCGAGCCGCGGGCGAGCCGTACTCGTCGATCGCGGCAGCGGTCGGTGTGACCGAGAAGCGGGCGGCGAGCTGGTGCCGCACGGCGGCACGCCTCGACAAGCGCTTCGACGCGAGGGAGGCGAAGGTCCGCAAGAGCACGGGCGCAAGCCGCACGATGCTCTCGGCGCGGATCGAGGACGACGTGATCGGCCTCGTCCACAAGCGGGCGCATGCCGAGGGCCGCTCGGTCACCTCAGTGGTCGAGAGCGCATTGCAGAGCTATGTCGGCCGCAAGGTCGCCGGCCTGGAGACCGCTGTGCGGCGGGAGCTCCGCAAGAACCTGCGGGGCGAGCTGCGGGATCTGGCCGCGGCGATCGGCGCGGCCAGATCCGAGCTGACCAAGCAGGGCGTCAATCTCAACCAGCTGGCGCTTTTCTGCAACAGGTACCGGGAGCTGCCGGGCAGCATCACCGACGAGCTGGAGCGCACCCGCCAGGCGCTCGACGAGAACCGCGCCGCGATCGAGGCGCTGCACGCGAGCGTGCTCGCGCGGTTCGAGACCGAGGACTGAGCATGGTCTCCACCGTGATCTCGGCCACCAAGAATGCCTACGGCCTGGACCTCTACCTGAGCCCGGCGACGGCGGCGCACGACCAGTCCAACCCTGGCGGGCCGAGCGTGCGCGTGGCGCACTGCTCGACCATCGGCGACTGCACGCCCGAGACCTTTCTCGAGGACGTCGGCCGAGTCCGCGAAGACTTCGCCAAGACGAGCCTCGAGCTGGAGACCTACCATGTGATCCTCAGCCACTCCCACGAGGAGCTTGACCCGGACAGCGAGTTCGAAGTGTGGCTGGCTCACGATTTCGCCCGTGAGCAGATGGCGCGGGCCTTCCCGGGCCGGCAGATCAAGATCGTGACACAGGCCGACAACGGGCGGTGGGAGGCGGCCGGGACCGCCGAGAAGATCTGGGTCAAGGGCAAGGTGCATTCGCACTGCCAGATCGCGAATGTAGCCGAGGAAGCGGTCGAGCTGACGTGGCGCGATGCCGACGGCAACAGCTCGACCGTGCACTACCCCGCCGGTCGCGCGTTCTCTTCCGCGATGAAGAACATTCACCGCGTGCGGGCGGTGACCGACGAGGTCGTGCTGCAGCGCTTCCAGTACGACAACCAGGCTTTTATGCAGTCGTGCCGAGAGCACGCGCGGACCGCAGGCATGGGCACCGGCGATCGCAAGACCTTGGCTCGGCAGGCCGAGGGAAAATTGTCTCACTACGACGAACTGCGAATGCGGCTGCGGATTGCTCGTGCCCAGGCGACCGACTGGGACGACTACACCGCACGCTTGGCCGCCGATGGCGTGGAGGTCAAGCGCCGCGGCGGCCATGGCGACGGGGTCTCCTACAAGTGGCTCGACACGCCGCCGGCCCGCGCGGGCGGCCGCTCGGGGGTGGGTGACGATTACAAGTACGCCGCGGTGGTCGAGCAGTGCGAGCGCAACGCACAGTCATTGAGGCGCGGCGAAGAGCTGGCGATCCCGGCGCGGTCGTTGGTGGTGCCGACCAGCTCGCTCGCCCAGGACCGGCCACGACCGGTCTACCTCACCGAGGACGGCAAGCCGCCGTGGCAGCAGGGCGATGACTCCTACGCCGCGCACGTCCGCCAGACCGGCGGCACCTACGAAGGCAGGGCCGCGCAGGCCGTGGCCACCGGCGAAGCCGGTGAGGGTGTGACGCTGACCCGCGACACAGACGACCGGGTCACCGCCGCGGTCGACGCCGGCGCCGGGCCCCTCGTCGTCGACGTCGACCCTGCCCTGCTATCTCGTGTACACGAGGTGGAGTCCCGCGAGGCCGCTGTCACCCGAGCCGAAGCCCGCGCCGCTGAGACGATCCAGTCGGCAAAGGATGAGGCGACGACGATCCGTCGTCAGGCCCGCGCAGACGAGGCCGCACGAGTCCGTACTGAGTGGGCTGCGATGCGCCCTCAGGTGATCGCCGAAGCCGAGGCCGCCGGACGGCAGCACGGCCAGGCGGCCTGGGAGCGCGACGAGAGGCCCGCCCTCGTCACTGCCGCTCGCGTCGAAGGCTTCAAGCGAGGTCACGCCGAGGGGCGTCAGGAGGTCACCGACGAGCTGGAGGCGGCGCGCAAGGATCGTCGAGCGGCCGCCGAGCAGCTGCGCGAGGTCTCCGGCCTGACGCCCGAGGAGGCCGCCGAGCGCGTGCTCGACGAACACACAGTGAAAGCGCGGGTCGCGCTGACGCGGTACCGGGTCCCGAAGGTCGCCTACGACGCGGACGGCACACCGCATCGAGTGACCGGTGCCGACGGGAAACCTGCGGTCACCAATGCGTGGGAGCAGATGAAAACCGATGTCGCGCACGGCCCGGGCCGTACCGATGACGTCACCGTCGGCCAGGCGCGTCGGGCCGGACGCCAGGACCGGCAGAATCTCGCCGACCGTGCCGAGCGGCAGAAAGCGCGATCGCGAGAAAAGCGTAAAGACAAGGGGTTCGGGCTGTGACGTACACGCCGAGCACGAAAGACGAGCGGACCGCCCGGGCCGCGGTCCACCGTCAGAACTCTCGTCCTCGTGACCATCGTCGGAGTCGTCGCCATCTTGATTCAGACCGCAGATCAACGGCGATAGGGGCCAGTCACCGCGTAGGGTTGTCACGCGCTGCCGCTGGGCGTCCGGAACGGCATTCACCCAAACGTCTACCGAGACTTCTATTAAGCAGTGTCGACTGGTCGATTCTGTGGTGCCAGATGCAGCCACATGCGTCAGCGGTCCCCTCCGCGCGCCGTGTCAGGCTGCTTTCCCTCTGGGGTCAAATCACCTTCTTCAGTGATATCGACGAGCACTCGCTTGATCCGGGTGTCGTCGTCATCGGCAGAGGTCTCGGCGATGACGGCCGTGACGCGATGTTCGATGAGTGCGATCGACCTTGCCCGCAGATCCTTCGGAACGGTGCCGCTGATGCGTGTTCCGTCGTCGAGGTCGAGGTCGAAGACCGACCTCACGCTGCTGGCGGTCCGCCACTTTCCGCTGTAGGTCGCGTTGATGGTCGACAACTCGCGCTGTCTGATGAACGTCCGCAGCGCCGATGCCTGCGCTGGCGAGAACGAGAACCAGTCGGTGGTAGTCCGGGATCGGAAGTCGATAGTGAAGTCTCCATCGACGCACCGCGCCGACAGTTTGGCGATTTTGCCCCAGGCGACGGGTCCGATCGCGTCGGCGCGCGCGGCGAACGCCTCGTGATCGTGCATGTCGGCCGATCCGCGCAGGACCGCGAGCACGCGGGAAAGTGCTGTCGCGGTGGATGTCTGGAGTTCGTCGAGTTCGCCCATCATGGTCTGATCAGGCGTCTCGGCGGGGCGCTCGCCGTCCTCGTGCGTTGTGGGGTCCGGGCACACGAGGTCGATCTGGATCGAGCCGATCAGCACCGGTCGCATCAGCATGCCCAGCTTCTCGCGGGCCGCGTCGTTCACCGAGGGGAAGGGCTTGGGCAGCGAGTCGTTGGCCACCGCGATGACAGCGTCGTTGAACTCGTACGAGGCGCGCAGAATCTGGTGGGCCGGCGCGGTGTGTCCGACGACCTCGCCCTCGTGGAAGCGGGCGATGACTCCCTCACGGTTGCGTAGGCGAGACTCCCGGACGAGATCGTGCAGGGCCGCCGCGGAGTCCGCGTTGGCGGCGGTCATCCAGTCGTCGCTGCCACGTCCGCCTCTGGAGATGGCTGCGAGCTGTTCTTCCATCGCGAACAGGTCATGGTCGGTGATGCCCATCAGAACCTCACCTCCACGAATCCTTTGCGCTCCACCTCGCCGGTCGCGCGAGAGCGTTGCCACCAATCGTCCCAGTAACCGCGCGTGCGGAGATACTCGGCGCAGGTCGGGTGGTTGTCAGGGACCTTGACCACTGCGTAACCGTCTACCAGAAGGGTACGACCAACGTGTGGGTGCGGCAGGGTCTTCCATCGGTCCTTGGGATTGAGCCAGTCGTCGAAGTCCTCGATTGGGGCACTGGCCGGTCCGTCGACGATGGTGGTTATGTCGATGTCGCCGGGGTCGATCTTGTCCGAGGTGAAGCTGCCGTCGATCCAGTAGCTGATGATCGCGAGGCCGCAACGGACCTGCTGTTCGCGATAGGTCAGGAAGTCGTCGAGTATCAGCTGACGACGCGCTCGATCGATGGTGCGCGCGTGCACAAAGCGATCGGCGAAGTCGCCTAGGGAGCAGGGATGGCGGCCGGGAGGCAGGACACGATAGCCGTCGGCACCGTCGATGAAGTCGGGAAGTCCGGGCCCGGTAGTTGCCACCTGACATTCATATCAGCGTCAATGCCCTCGGTTTAGGTCTCCCTCGCGGGCGTGCCGACCGGGCTACCAGGCCTCGGGTTCTGAGTCGTTGACGATGGCAGGTTCGGCTGGTCGGTGGCCCACTCCGACGGGACCAGCGCATTCTCCAGCAGTGCGTAGCGGCGGAGGTTAACGCAGTGTTCTCGCAGACTCTCGAAGGCGCCGGAGTCCTTGAGCTCGCCACCCCGCACCGCGGTTTCGCGCCACCTGAGAACGGTTTCCATGATCGCGCCGACGTGCCATCTAAGGGATTGAGCTCGCGCCTTTGGTAGTACTCCCCGGACGAGTTGGGCTGCCGTTTGCCACCAGTCGGGGCCGCGTCGCTGGCACGCGACTTCCACGGCGGTGCCGGCGGCCTCAATCGCGTACACAAGCACGAAGTAGTCGTCGATCTGTAAGGCTGACAGATTGCCGCGCCGCGCGGGCACCTCGTTCGCGTAGACCTGCGCAGGGTCTTCTCCGTCATTGATCCGATATAGCCGTCCACGGGCGCCGTTCGTCCGGTCGCTCGTAAGCTCGCGATGGGCGCCAATCAGCTGGAGCGCCGCGTCCCGCCGCCGACCCGCCAATCCGACAACCAGGATGGTGAGCAGGCCGATGAGGAAGCCCAGGAGCGGACCAATCACGAGACGACCACCCGAACTTGCTTCGCCCGCTCCACGGCTCGGTGCACGGTGGCTCGACTGATCCCGAAGTCCGCGGCCAGCTCGGTGATGGAGTACTCGCCGGACGCGTGCAGCTCGACCAGACGCTTCTCCTGGTTCGGCGGCAGCTTGGGCTTCTTGCCCTTGAGCCGGCCCCGAGCCTTGGCCACGGCCATGCCCTCCTTGGTGCGCTGACGGATGAGGTCGGCCTCGAACTCCGCGAACGTGGCCATGATGTTGAACATCATCTTGCCCATCGCGTCGCCCGGGTCGTAGGCGCTGCGTCCGATCTGGAGCACGGCGCCATTGGCGACGAGCTGGTCGGCGATGTCCTTCGCGTCACGGATCGAGCGGGCCAGCCGGTCGAGCTTTGTGACGACGAACTCCGCGCCGGGGTGGCTCGCGGCAGCCAGCGCCTGTGCTAGGCCGGGCCGCTGACGATTGGTCCCGGTGAAACCGGGGTCGGAGTAGATGTTCTTCTCGTCGACGCCGAGGGAAACCAGCTCATTGATCTGCGCGGTGAGGTCCTGGCGGTCGGTGCTGACGCGCGCATACCCGATCTTCATTGCCTCAAGTGTACGTTGGAGGTACCTTAACCGCGACGCTTTCCGTACAGGCCTTACGAACGCCCGTCGGGATTGGTGGTGTGGCTTCGTTCGCTTGGTGGCGGGGTTTTTGCAGCGCTCCGTGGCGGTCTTGTTGCCGCGATCACGCAGGACTGGCTGCAGGTAGGTGTCGCGGTCTGAACCGAGAGGGGTGCGCCCGGTCGGGGCCGTTTGGATCGCTGCCGCTACGTCAGAGTCCGAAGGCTCCGCCGCTGACGAGGATCACGATGCCGAGGCCGATGAGAACGATGGGGAAGAGGATGTGCTCCCAGCGTTCGAGCACTTCGGCGATCGGGGGGCGGGTGGCGACGAACTTTGCCAGGGCCACCAGGACCGCGACGAGCGCGAGGAAGATGATGCAGTAGGCGACTACTGCGAGAGGTTCCACGCTGAGGAAGACAGGGGTGTAGACGCCGATGTTGTCGCCGCCGTTGGCAAGGGTGACGCCTGCGACTGTCCACACGCCGACCTTCTTGCCGGCAACCTTGACCTCGTCGTCATCGTCGTCATCGTCTCCGCGCCAGGCCTGCCATGCGGCCCAGAGGCCGAGGCCCAGAGGGATGAGACCGAAGTACGGGATGGCTGCCGAGGGCAGGAATGCTCCGGCACCGATAGTCACCAGGACCGCGGCACCGAGGATGCCGGCGAATCCGAGGTACTGGCCGGCCAGAATGCGGGCGGTAGTGCCGCGCTGGCCTGCCCCTCGCGCGAAGAAGAGGGAGAGCACGATGATGTCGTCGATGTTGGTCGCTGCGAACAGGCCCATCGCCTGCAAGACCGAGGTGAGGATCATGCGCCCTCCCCAGCTGCGTCGCATCCGGGAAGCGAGCAGGCGGGATCGATGCACGGGGCGTCTTCGTCCACTGCCAGGGTGGCATCGACCAGTGCCGTCAGCGCCTGCGCCAGGTGCGAATCGGCGATCTCATATCGTGTCCGACGACCCTCGGGCTCGGAGACGACGATCCCGCAATCGCGCAGGCATGCCAGGTGGTTGGACACGTTCGGGCGTGTCAGGTCCAGATCTCGGGCCAGTTCCGCCGGGTAAGCGGGATGGTCGAGCAGGGTCAAGATGATCCGGGATCGAGTGGGGTCGGCCAGTGCACGACCCAGGCGGTTCATCACGTCGAGACGCGAAGCAATAGTCAGCATGGACTGAACTATACAGCGCGCACTGAACACTCGGTCACAGGCGTCAGCCCAGATCGCATGCCCGTAAGGGGAACCCTCACCGGACACCACCGCTACTTATCGAGAGGAACGTGTGGGTTTGAGTGCTTTGCGGCGGTTTTCTGTGATCGCTTGGGGGCCATATGTACGGTCCCTCAGGGCCATCCGTCACCAGACTCGCAATGCGTGTCAATACCTCTTTGAGGAGCAGAGTGAGTACCTCGTCGGACAAGCCAGGACGGTATGCGAGTCCATACGAGTAGCCGCCCGGTTTTGCTTCGGCAACGATGTACGCCACCGAACCTTCTGACGGCCCCTCTGTGACGATCCGGGGGGACTCCTCGACTCGAAAGCCGGCCTCGGCGAGCGGAACCAGCGCCTCAGGTATCTCGGTCATAGGCAGGGAACCTACCGACTGTCAGCTGAGGAACCCCCGCGCAGCGGAGACTTGTTAGTAGGGCAGGTGCTCCCATGTCACACTGTGAGCAGTGGCTCCCTTCTGCATGTCTTCGAAGAAGGAGTAGCCCTGGTCGACGTCTGAGAAATCGCGCTCGTGGAACTCGCCGTCGTACGTCTTCCAGGTGACCCGGTAGGTCACGGGCACCCCATCGACGGTCCATCTGGACCCGTCCCACTGCTTCCCGCCACGGCCCGTCTCGTCGGTGTCGCCGCTCTCCACGTGATCGTGATCGCCGCCGAAGGTACTGGTCAGCCTGTCGAAGAAGCCCATTGCTCGATGGTCTCAGGACCCGCACTCCGTATGGAGCGAAGTCCCGCCTCGTGGTGTGCGTAGACGATCGCTTCTCGCATTGCGAAAGCCGACAACGGTGCCGGCGAGGTTGACTGCTGTGGGAGCACCGCCCGATCGTAGAACCGTGCCCGACCAAAGGGACCCAACCTGCCCGTCGGCCGCGGCATTGAATGTTGACGATCGTTACCTGGCTTGCCGACGCTGGTTGTGTGCACGGACCTCGCGAGCGGCGGAGATTGTCCCGCTGATGAGGCCCAAGCCCCCTAGTAGAGGGCCGATGATCATCCAGATGCGGGTCCAGGGAGTCCCGTTCGTAGCGCGCCAGACGAAGTAGGCCAGGAGTAGTCCCCACAGGACGACGACGCCGGTCACTATCGAGCGGGCGTGCCGTGCCATCCACCGCTCGGTCGCGGTGGGACCGGAAGGGACAGGCCGATCGCTCATGTTTGCGAGGGTATGCGGCCGCCTCGGCGGAGCGGGACAGCAGGGTCGGTCTTTAGTGACCGGGATGTCGGGTGGTGTTCCGCCGGGACCGGCTTGTGAGAGTCATCGCGCAATGTGCGACAACGATCGGCAAACGCGACACCGGACCACCCCGACCGCTCAGCGCACAGCCTCAGGACGCGGTGTCGTGTGGGTTTGAGTGCTTTGCGGCGGTTTTCTGTGATCGCTTGGGGGCGTTAGTTTCCGATCACGAGGATGCTGGCGGCGGATTCTATGACGTCGTCGGTGATGGTCTCGAGTTGGTTGATCTTGAGCACTCGGGCGATCTGAGGGAAGAGGCGTTCGAGGAGGCGGAAGTTGCCCCGGGTGATGCGTTCGATCGCGGCGATCGCTTGAGCGTCGGTGAAGTCGTCTGGGTCAAGAGTGCGGCCGAGGCGTTTCCAATGGCGATCGAGGACGAAGAGCAGTTCCTCGCGTCCTAGTGCCCGGTATCGGTGTGAAAATCCGAGGCGGCTGTAGAGCTGAGGGTAGTGGCGAAACCGCTGGTCAATGCCAGGCATGCCGATGAGGATGATCGCCAGGTCGTAGCGGTCGTGTTCATCACGGAGGAGTTCGAGTGCGGTCGGGGCCAGTCGTTCGGCTTCATCGATGATGAGCAGCTCGACCCACTTGTTGGTATGACCTGAGCGGGCGCCGGTGACTTTGCCGATGTTGCGCTGGTGTTCGTCGATGCAGATGCCGAGCTTTGTCTGCAGGTGCGCGATCTCGTGCATGAGGATTTTGGGCCTGGGGAGCACCTCGGGGGTGTAGAACACGGTCCGGCACCGGTTCGCAGTTGCATAAAGCTTGGCGTCGTCTTCGGTGCGCGGCCCCCATTCGGTGATGAACGGTTCCACGGTGTCCCAGTGGGCGTATCGGCGTGCCGATTGGGTCTTGCCGATGCCGGCGTCGCCGTGACAGATGCCGATGGTGCGTTCCTTGCGTACCGCGGTGGCGAATTCGGTGAACCGGCGATGTTCCTTGGTGATGATGAAGTCCTTGGCCATCCTTAGTCCTCTTCGTAGGTGCGCAGCTTGGTTGGCCGCGCTCCGGGGGCGGCGGTGCGCGGTTCGGCCCGATCGGCGATACGCGGGATGCGGTCGTTGATGTCTTTGCGCAGTTGGCGCCGGCGGGCTCGGCGTGCGGTCTCGACTTCTTGCAGGCTTACCCGTTGGTTCGGGTGCGCCTCATCGATGGCCACGCAGAGGAAGGTGTCGCGGTCGTATACGCGAACCTCGGAGATGTCACGCGGGTCGTAGCGGATCGTCACCGGGCGGCCAACGAACGGTGCCAGAGTTGGCGCGAGGTAGCGCCGGCCTTGGAAGTGGATGCCGTCACGCTGCACGGTGCGGTGCTTGGGCACCGTCAGCAGCAGTCCGTCGAGTTCATCGAGGGATTCGGGCATGCGTGGCAACCACCCGTCACCGATCCACGCCTTCTTCGGGCTCGTCCCGATCTCCCGGTGGGTCCGCTCGTTGTAGGTGGCGATGAAACCGGCGATCGCCTGATCGAGCGCAGGTAGATCCAGTGATGGAGGTGTCTTGGCCCCTGGTGCCAGATGTCCGGGCAGGGTGGCCAGGAGCTCGGTGTTGACTGTGCCGAAGAACCGCTCGATCTTGCCTCGGCCTTGCGGGCGACCGACGGTGGAGAAGATGAGGCGGATTTTCAGTGAGACCGCGGTGTACTCGAGGTGGCGGCTGGTGAAGTCGCTGCCGTGATCGATATAGAGGACGTCGGGTAGTCCGCACATCGCCCAGGCCGGTTCGGTCTTGCGCCAGATCGCCTGTCGTAGCACCAGCGCGGTGTTCATCGCCGATGGCGCCCCGGTGAAGACCATGTACCCGCAGACCGCGCGGGAGTAGTCGTCCATCACCACCGTCAGCCAAGGCCGGTCGGGGGTGCCGCTGGCGCCGGTGATGAGGATGTCGAGTTCGGTGTGATCGGCTTGCCACGTCACATTCGGCCGTTCGGCGCGATGGCGGAACACCAGTTCATAGCGGTCCCGATATGCTGCCGGCCCCTCCAGAGCAAGCGTCACCAGGGCCGGGTCCAAAGCGTGGACGATGGCGCGGACCGTGGCATAGCTCGGGGCCGCCAAACCCAAGCGACCCGCTTCGGCCGTGGTGAGCCGGTGCAATGCAGCGGTGCTCGGGCGTGGGCGGGTCAGCGCGAGGTGCTCGAGAAACGTGACCAGTTCCGCCGGAGTGCGTCGAGATCCCGTGTCGCGTCGTGGCCGCGGCTCCAACGCCGCGATGCCGCCGGTCTTGTAAAGCTGGTGCCAGCGTTGCAGTGTCCGCAGCCCGGTGCCGGTGTCACGGGCCAGGGTCGTCAGCGAGATGCCGTCCTCGACGTGAAGCCGGAGGATTCGCCACCGCTGCGGCCCGTCCATGTCACACCTGCTGGGAGACCATGTCGCGGTCGCGGGCAGCCTGTTGGTGCCGGTACAGCGTGGCGCGAGACCATCCGACCAATCGGGCGGCTTCCTCGGCGGTGCGACCCTTGGCGCGGGCGTCCCGAGCGATGTCGAGTTTCTCCGCAATCACCGCCGGGTCAACAGGCGGCCGACCGAACCGGGTACCGCTCTGCTTCGCCGCAGCGATGCCGGCATTGACTCGCTCGGTGATCAGCTCGCGCTCGTACTCGGCCAGCGTGGCCAGCATGCCCAGCATTAACCGGCCGGAAGTGGTCTCCGGGTCGATGCCGTCCGAAAGCGACTTGATCTTTACGCCCTTGTCGCGCATCAGGTTCACGGTGTTGAGGACATCGATCAAGGATCGGCCGAGCCGGTCGATGCGCCACACCACGACCGTGTCGCCGGACTCGGCATAGTCCAACAGGCGCTTCATCCCCGGGCGTTCGATCGCGGTCCGGCTACCCGAGGTCACATCCGCGAACACATCCCGCTTCTGCACCCCGGAATCCACGAGTGCATCCAACTGCAACTGCGCGTCCTGACTCGCAGTGCTCACGCGGGTGTACCCCAAGAGCCTCATGACATGATTATGACTCACAAACCCCTACCGAGCACCACCCTGCGACAGTTCACGGTGAGACGACTTCGCGAGAGGCAGAAGGTGCCCATCGGCCCATGAAGCGGTCTCGGCGTCCGGTCCCCGCCTGGTGTCTCATAAGACTGTAGGTTTTTAAGGCACATTCACGGCGCCAGGCGGGCCGCCGCGGGAGCCCTCGTCCACCCCGCTGGGGCCGCGGGTTTCAGGCGCAGCATGACGTCGGCATCTGGTTTCGGAAGAGGCCGGCCACGATGCGCAGGCTTTCGCTCATGGTCAGGTACGGCGCCCAGGTGTCGGCCAGATCGTCGACGGTCATGCCGCTTTTGATGGCGTAGGTGGCCGCCAGCATGATCTCCCCGGCCCCGTCCGCCAGAGCGTGCACGCCCAGAACCTTGCCGCTCACGGCGTCGGCGACGAGCTTCACCGCCCCGCGGGTGTCGTGCTGAACGAGCGCCCGGGGGACATCGGACAGGTCCAGGACGCGGCAGTCGCACGCGTGCCCTCGGGTGAGGGCCTCGTCCTCGGTCAACCCCGCCGAGGCCAGCTGGGGCCGGGTGAACACGACCGCAGGAAAGCCGGCGTAGTCGACCCGAGCTGCCGGCGGGTACCTGTCCTCGGTCAGGGCGTTGAGCGCGGCGGCCCGACCGCCGGCGGCGGCGGCGTAGACGTACTGGGGAGCCCCCGAGACGTCACCGGCGGCCCAGACGCGCGGGTTGGAGGTGCGCTGGGTCTGGTCGACCACGACGAAGCCGCGCTCGTCCACGTCCACACCGGCAGCGGCCAGGTTCAGGCCGTCGGTGCGGGGCAGGCGTCCGGTGGCCACCAGGACCTGCGCGCCGCGCACCTGTTCGCCCGAGTCCGTGGTCACCACCACCTCTCCTGCGGGGCCTGGTTCGCGGGCCACAGTGGTCGCGCGCTCTTCGACCACGGTGATGCCGTCGTCGGTGAAGACTTCCCGAAGTCTCTGGGCCAGCTCCGGCTCGGCGTGCGGCGCCAGACGCCCGACCACAGAGACCCGGGTGCCGAGGTGAGCGAACAGCTGGGCCTGCTCCATCCCGACGTACCCGCCACCGATAACGACCAGGGACTCAGGCAGCTCGGTCAGCTGCATCGCGGTGGTGGACGTCAGCCGGTCCACAGAGTCGAGACCGACCACCTCCGGGATGGCGGGGGTGGCACCGGTGGCGACCAGATAGGCCCGGGCCCGCAGCGCCTGGCCGTCGACGGCCAGGGTGTCCCCGTCCAGGAAGCTGGCCTGGCCTGGGCGGACCTGGAAGCCGTAGGCAGCGGCCACATCGGCGTACTTCGCATCACGCAGGCGCTCGATGAGTGCGTCCTTCTGGGCCACCAGATCGCCGAGGTTCACCGGTGCGGCTGACGTTGGGGCACCTTTGAAGGGATTGGTGAGAGCGGCGTGCCGGGCCCCGGCGGCCGCCAGGAGCGTCTTGGACGGCACGCAGCCGATGTTCACGCACGTCCCGCCCAGAACACCGCGCTCAACCAGCACGACGCTCTTACCGGCCTGGCTGGCCGCGATGGCGGCGGACATCGCCGCGCCTCCTGAGCCGATCACGGCCAGATCGACGTCGTAGTCCACACCCATTTGCCCACCTTCCTTCGCGTGACCCCTCTTCAGCGTCCATAGTGGACGTTCCAGCGCAGGGGAAGGTCAAGGCGAACATGGACGAGAGCCGAGAAAGGGGCCACTGTGCGCATCGGTGAGTTGGCCGTGGCCAGCGGCACCACAACCAAGACGCTGCGCTTCTACGAAGAAGCCGGCCTACTACCTGCGCCTGAGCGCACCGCCAACGGATACCGCGACTACACCCCTGCGGCCCTGGCGCGCCTGGACTTCGTTCGCCGCGGCCGCACCGCTGGGCTCACCCTGGCCCAGATTCGCGAGATCCTCGACATCCGCGACGCCGGAGTCGCACCCTGCCAGCACGTGCACGCCCTGCTCGAAGCCCACCTGGGCGACCTGGACCGCCAAATCGCCGACCTGCAAGCACTGCGACACACCGTCGCGCACCTTCACCACAGTGCCACCACCAGCGACCCCACCAAATGCGACACCACGACCGTCTGCCGCTATCTGTGACCAGACCGGTGCTCGCGTGTATCGCCATGAGCAGATGCCGCCACAGAGCGTCGACAGAACCCCGCCATATAACGGCGAAAGCCACAATTGGTGGACCGCGGGGTGCGAGGCGTTCGTTCACCGACCGGCTTGCGAACACCGCCCAGTGGCACACGGGGCGCACGATGCCAAGCCATAGAATTTCGTCGGTGACCACGAACCTCGCCTGGCTCCCCGACCACCACCTTCCCGTTGCTGCGACGCTCGCGCACGCCGACGACCTCATCGGGCAGGTCGGTGAACTGCTGTTCGCGTGCCAGTCCGAGTCCGACGGCCTGTTCGAGCTGCGCGAGGAGTCCGACGGAGTCGTCAATAGGGCCGTCGTGGCGTCGCTGACGCCGATCCCGAGGAAGCTGCCAATGCTGGTGGCCGACGCGCTGGTGGCTCTGCGCGGTGCCCTGGAGCACACCTTGTTCGCCGAGATCGTGCACCGCGACGGCGTGTTGGGCGAACGCGTGGCCAAGCTCGTGGAGATGCCAGCCAGATCCACTCGCGCAGACTTCGACGAGTGGAAGGAGAGGCGGGACCGCAAGGGGCCGCCGTCACTGTCGGCCAATGGCGACCTGATGTGCTCGATCGAGTCGCTGCAGCCGTTCCAGCGGGTGAAGTCGCCCGCCGACCACCCGCTGGCGCGGCTGGCGTCGTACACCAACCACGCCAAGCACCGCACGCCCGCGGTCGCCGCGGTCATGCTGCCCGTGGTCTACCGAGAGGACCAGTTGCCGAAGTCGTTCGCCGACCTGCCGCAGCGCGACGAGCGGCCGCTGCAGATCGGCGAGGTGGTCTTCGAGTCGCCGGTCGGCGATATCGTGCCACTGACGCTGCACCCAACGGTCGGACTCAACCGGCCGGGCACCGATCTGTGGCCAGTCCTGATGCACGAGCTGCGCGACATCGCCGAATGGGTGCGCATGCAGGCGGTCCCGCGCCTGATCACCGGCGGCGACCCACCCACCGACGCGCTGCCAGCGAGCTTCGACATATCGGTGGGCCACGACGACGAGCGCCGCGCTATCGCAGAGGGCTCGCACACCACGGGGTTCGATCGCCAGTTGACCCACCTGACAGCGGCGAAGACAGCGCGCCCGGGCCTCATTGAGATCGTCGGAATGACCCCCGGGGCACCGAGTCTGGATCTGGTCCGACGCTGGGCCAATCATCTGACGGACGAGCAGGCCGTCGAGAAGGCCGAGCGGCTGGAGGCGTTCAGGAACATTACGACGGCCGCGGACCAGGCGCGCGCAATGGGCGTGGTGGACGGACTGCTGAGAGAGGCCCAGGAGTTCGTCGATGAGGAAGCGTAGAAGAGAAAGGACCCCGGCACCGGATCTCGGTGCAGGGGGTGCTCGTCGCGGTGCTGCCCGGTTACGGAGGATCGGTGTCGTCGTCGAGATGGGGTGCGATCGTGTTCGCCAGGTCGGTGAGCCTGTCTGCGACGTCCCACACCGACATGTCATCACTCGGCCGGGTAGGAGTCCATTGTGGAGTACTCCAGCAGCTTCGCTGCTGTCGCTGACCGTTCGCGCTCGCCGGAGAAGGTACTGAGTCACGGGCGGCGGCGAGGGAGCGGGATGACACTTCGGGCAGTAATACTAACTGCGGCTCATGAACACCACCCACTGATTGGCATACCGCACTGCTTGCACGGCAGACCTTCCGGCCCATATGAATACTCCGAAGCCTCAGCCCGAACCGCGACGCTTCGGCCGCAGCGCTTCCGCGTGCAGATTTATGACCTCCGGCGTAGATCACCGACCCACAGGGCTTGCTGCATCACCACGTCGCGCAGATGAAATGATCAGGAGACCGTCGGCAGCTGACAGCCGAACCTATGTGACCTGCGAGAGGTAGCGTTCGTGGCCAGATTGAACCTAAAGGCAGTCGAGGAGCGCGTCACTCCCCTAGCCCGGCGTGAGACGTACGACCGTGAGTTCATCTTCGACCTGCTGCTGGCCTACGGGAAGCCGAAGGGCAACGTCACCCGGTTGCGCAACGGCTCATTGAACGTCGCAGCCGAACCTGATCGCGAAGTCGCGCAGAAGAATGTTGTCTATTTCCGGGAGACCGACCGACAGCCGTTGGCAGGTGTCGAGGAGCTGCGTACCTCCCCGGACGTGGTTCGTTACAACCCTCGGTTCGTGATTGCCACTGACTATGACGAGCTGGTCGCTGTCGATATGAAAACCGGGGAGAACAAGGTCTTCCCGATCCGTGACATCGACAAGCACTTTACGTTCTTCCTTCCCTGGGCCGGGATGGAGAAAGCGCAGTACACGTCTGAGGCGCATGCGGACGTCAAAGCCGCCGAGCGCATGGGCAAGCTGTTCGACGAACTGCTCCAGGCAAATCCGGAACTCATCGACGAGCAGCACGGCCGACATGCGTTGAACGTGTTCTTCACGCGGCTGCTGTTCTGCTTTTTCGCCGAGGACACCGGGATCTTCGACGATGGCCAGTTCACCACCGCGGTAGGTTCGCACACGCAGTCCGACGGTTCCGACGTGCAGGAGTTCCTGACCGACCTATTCGACGCTCTAGACGCCGAGAAGCCTGAAGACAAGGCAAGCTATCTGTCGGCGTTCCCGTACGTCAACGGTCGACTGTTCGAGGTCACCAGCCAGCACTTGGTGCCGGCGTTCACCAAGAGCGCCCGTGGGCTGCTGCTCGACCTCGGAGCGCTGGACTGGAGCGAGATCAACCCTGACATCTTCGGGTCGATGTTCCAGGCGATCGTCACCCCCGGAAAGCGGTCGGACCTCGGGCAGCATTACACGTCGGTGCCGAACATCCTCAAGACGATCGAGCCGCTGTTCCTCGACGAGCTGAAGGAGCAGTTCGACGCCGGATTCAACAGTGTCGGCAGGCTGGAGAAGCTGCTGGAGCGGATCGGAGCGATCAAGGTCTTCGACCCGGCGTGTGGGTCGGGGAACTTCCTGGTCATCGCCTACAAAGAGCTGCGCAGGCTGGAGCATGCGATCCTCGAGCGCCTCGCCGATTTGAGCCCTAAGCACCAGGTGCTGTACGCGGTGTCGAAGATCGACATCGAGAACTTTTACGGCATTGAAATCGACGACTTCGCCGCCGAAGTGGCGATCCTGTCGTTGTGGATCGCCAAGCACCAGATGAACCGCGAGTTCAAGGACAAGTTCGGTGTCGAGATTCCGCTCATTCCGCTGAAGGAGACCGGTCGAATTCGTGTCGACAACGCGACGAGGGTGGAGTGGAACGACGTATGCCGCAACGATGGCCACTCGGAAATCTTTCTGATCGGCAATCCACCCTATTATGGGTCCAGTAAGCAAAGCGCCACACAGAAGCAAGATTTTCCATACGTTTTTGGGAGTCGAAAGTACTCCAAAAAGCTTAACTATATCTCTCTCTGGTTCGTCAAAGGGGCGGACTACATTGCACAGACAAGAGCGCAACTCGCCTTCGTTACAACGAAGACAGTGACGCAAGGTGAGCATGTTGCATTGATGTTTCCGTGGATCTTCTCGCAGAATGTGGAAATTGGATTCGCGCAAACCGGGTTTCAATGGAATAACAATGCAAAAGGCGGCGCCGACGTCACCGTTTCGGTGATATCACTTAGGTCACAGAATAGTTCACCGAAGTTTCTCTACATGGGTGACCTTAGGGTCGCCGCACGAAATATTAATGGCTATTTAGCGGATGGCGATAGCACTTTTGTAACAAGTCGCCCGAAGCCTCTCACTTCATTTCTTCCGGCGATGGTGTACGGATCTAAACCAACCGATGGCGGAAATCTGACGTTAGGTCCTGCTGAACGTGAAATTCTATTGAGGGAGGCGCCGGGCGCCGCCAACTACATTAGGAGATTCCTTGGATCGGATGAGTTTATAAAGGGGAAAGATCGCTATTGCCTCTGGATCCCTCCGGGCGAGTACGAATCTGCCAACTCGTTCCCCGCCATCCGTGATCGATTCGAACGTACATCAGCAATGCGGTCTTCTAGCACAAAGCTATCGACTAAAAAGCTAGCAGCCACGCCGCACGTCTTCGCGGAAATTCGACACAAGTCGACAGAGTCGATTCTGATTCCAAGCATGTCTTCAGGTCTCCGGGAGTACATTCCGTTTGGATACCTTGCCAGCGACGAGATTATATCCAATAACGCTTTCGCGATTCCTGAAGCGGCCCCGTGGGTCCTGTCACTCCTGACTTCTAGGATGCATATGGTGTGGATTAACGCAGTCGCTGGACGTATGCGTATCAACTATCGATACTCCAACACGATTGTTTACAACAATTTTCCAGTACCCCCGCTGCCGGACCAGATCAAAGAGCAGCTGACTGAAGCGGCATTGCGGGTCTTAGATATACGTGAATATCACTGTGAGAAGACATTAGCCGAGCTTTATGATCCGGACAAGATGCCTGAGGATCTGCGTGCGGCGCACGCTGAGGTCGACGCACTGGTCGATTCGATCTACTCAAAGCAGGGATACGAGACGGATGAGCAGCGGTTGTCGGACCTGTTCGCCATGTATGAGGAGATGACCGCTGCGGAGCAGGCGGCGAAGCCTGCGAAGAGGAGCAAGACGTGAGCAGCACGGTGAACGTCGTCGACGTGATGTACGCGCAAACCGGCGCCTCGGTGAATACCGACGCGTTGGGTATGCGGGAGATGCAGCAGCGTGTGTTCACCAAGCGGGATGCGCAGCACTTGTTGATCAAGGCTCCGCCGGCCTCGGGTAAGTCGCGGGCCTTGATGTTTGTCGGCTTGGACAAGTTGTTCAACCAGGGGCGCAAGAAGGTGATCGTCGCTGTCCCGGAGCGTTCGATCGGAGCATCGTTCTCGACGACAAGACTGACCTCCCACGGCTTCTTCGCAGACTGGGAGGTCAAGCCGGAGCGGAACCTGTGCACGCCCGGGTCGTCAGCGGGCAAGGTTGATGCGTTCGTTGACTTCCTAAACAGCACTGATCCGATTCTGGTGTGCACGCATGCGACGCTGCGGTTCGCGTTCGAGCGGCTGGCGCCGGATGAGTTCAACGGCACGGTGCTGGCGATCGACGAGTTCCACCACGTGTCGGCTGACACTGAGAACTCCCGCCTGGGTGCGCTGTTGAAGGAAGTGATGGCCGGCTCGGACGTGCATATCGTGGCAATGACCGGTTCGTACTTCCGCGGAGACTCGGTGCCAGTGCTCTCATCTGAGGACGAGGCGCAGTTCACGCCGGTGACGTTCAATTACTACGACCAGCTCAACGGCTATCAGTATCTAAAGTCCTTGGGGATCGGGCACCACTTTTATCAGGGCCGCTACACCGAGGCACTCGGTGAGGTGCTCGATCTGGACAAGAAGACGATCGTGCATATCCCGAATGTGAACTCGGGCGAGTCGACGAAGGACAAGATCGAAGAGGTCGGGTTCATCATCGACACCATCGGCGACGTGATCGACACCGAACCAGACACCGGGATCATCCGCATCCGACGGGCCGACACCGGTGAGGTCCTACGGGTGGCCGATCTCGTCGATGACGCCGATCAAAAGAAGCGCGCCGACACCCTGCACTACCTGTCGACGGTCGCGGCGAAGGCCCGCGACGGCGTGGACATCATCATCGCGCTAGGCATGGCCAAGGAAGGCTTCGACTGGCCGTTCGCCGAGCACGCCCTGACGGTCGGGTACCGGGCTTCTTTGACCGAGATCATCCAGATCATCGGCCGCGTCACCCGCGACAGCCCAGGTAAGGCGCACGCGCAGTTCACGAATCTGCTGGCCGAACCGGATGCAGAGCGGGGCGAGGTGACGGTGTCGGTGAACAACATGCTCAAGGCCATCACAGCGTCGCTGCTGATGGAGCAGGTGTTGGCACCGAACTTCAACTTCAAGGCCAAACGCGGCAACGACGACGCACCCGAGCCAGGCACGATCAAGATCAACGGGTTTAAGGAGCCGTCGAGCGAACGGGTCAAGCAGATCGTCGAGACAGACTTGAACGACCTGAAGGCCAACATCCTGCAGGACGAAACGTTCGCCAAGGCCGCCGCTGGCAGTGTCGATCCCGAGACCACGAACAAGGTTCTGATCCCCAAGATCATCCGCGAGCGCTACCCGGACCTGACCGATGAGCAGGTCGAGGAGGTGCGCCAGCAGGTCGTGGTGGACTCGGTGATCAAGAACGGCGAGGTCCGCGAGGTCGGCGACAAACGGTTCATCAAGATGGCCGACACGTTCGTGAACATCGACGAGGTCAGTATCAACCTGATCGACACGATCAACCCATTCCAACGCGCGTTCGAGGTGATGTCGAAGTCGGTGACCCCATCGGTACTCAAGATCATCTCAGACGCGATCACCAGCACACGAGTGGAGATCAGCGAGGACGAAGCACTCGCCCTGTTCCCCAAGATCCAGACTTGGGTCAAGGTCAACGGGCGACATCCCGAGGTGCGCTCAGACGACCCCACAGAGAAGCGCTACGCCGAGGCCCTGCTGTTCCTGCGGCGCCTCAAGCAGCAGCGCGAGGCACAGAAGCAAGCAAGCGAGATCAGGAAGGATCAATGACGACCGCGGACGATTCAACCTCGGAGAGCGGTAACGCGGAGCAAGCAGACGCGTTTCAGCAGCTGCTCGATTCAGATGTTGACGGCCTCCTGAACATGCCGGAGAAGCCGAAGAAAGTCACCTCCAGTGACCGGCTGGAGCGGGCGTTTCTTGAGATCGTGGAGTTCCGACGCAATCATGGTCGACTTCCGAGCTCGACCACGAGGGAGATATCCGAACGTAAGCTCGGCGCACGACTAGACGGCATACTCGCCAATGACAGCAAGATCGAAGCGCTCAAACACCTCGACGAGTTCGGCCTGCTTGACGTACCTGATGCGCCTGGCTCGATCGACGAGCTGTTGGAGCATGACCCACTCGACCTGTTGGGAGACGACACCGGTATCTTGGACGTCTCGAGCCTTCCGATCCGCAAGCAGCGCTTCGAAACTGAGGAGGTAGCACGCCGTCGACCTGCTCAAGACTTCGCCGAGTTCGCTCCCCTGTTCGAGCAGAAGCATGCCGAGTTGCGCGACGGCGCGAGCCAGTTGATGCCGTATTCGGGGATGCAGCACATCATTCCAGGTGCGTTCTTTGTACTCAACGGTGTAATGCTCTTTGTCGCTGAAGTCGGTGAGACCGAGTACAAAAAATCGACTGTGCGCGAGAACAAACGTGAACGTCTGCGCTGCGTCTTTGAGAACGGCACCGAGTCGCGGATGTACAGGCAGTCCCTCGGGATCAGGCTGGCAGATGAAGACGGCCAGATCGTCGTAGCTCGACAACAACCGGAGATCCTCACCGACGACGAGGTCAGCGGCTACATCTACGTTTTGCGTTCCCGTAGCAACGATCCGCAGATCGCCGGCATCGCTAATCTGCACAAGATTGGATTCTCACGCGGACCAGTCGAGACTAGGATCAAGAACGCCGACAAGTCGCCCACCTACTTGATGGCGCCCGTCGAGGTGGTTGCCACCTACCGCATCTACAACACGCGTGTCTCAGTGTTGGAGAACCTGCTCCATCGAGTCTTCGCCGAGGTGCGTTTGGATCTGACACAGGTCGACAAGTCGGGCCGCGACTACGATCCGTCCGAATGGTTCGTCGTTCCACGTGACGTGATCGATCAGGCGATCGAGCTGATTATGTCGGGTGGCATCGTCGACTATCGGTATGACGCAAAGTCTCAAGGCCTCGTCGCAGTTGGCGACTCCTGAACGACCCAACTGATCGGTCCTGCGGTACGCCCTTGTAGCAACTCACCGAAGCCCAGCCCCGTCGCGTCAACGGCGTGGGCTGCGCTGACAACGAGGACAGTAGAACGAGCTCCGATTCATGAAGGCCTCTCGCCTGATCGGCGTTCCGCATCTGTGACAGGGTTGCCCTTCACGCCCGTATGAATGTAGTTCTCTGCTGAAGTACCCGGACTGTCCGTTGACGTTCACGTAGAGCGCGTCGAACGAGGTACCGCCGACCTTCAGCGCATCCGCCATCACGTCGGTGACGGCATCGATGAGTTCGCGCAGTTTCTTGCGACTGATCGTCTCGGCGATCCGCGAGCCGTGCAGACGTGCGCGCCACAGCGCTTCGTCGGCGTAGATGTTACCGACGCCGGAGATCACCGTCTGATCCAGCAGGACCCGTTTGATCTCGGAGTGTTTGGCGCGCATGCGATCCACCACGCGGACGGGATCGAAGGCCGGGTCGAACGGATCGGTTGCGATGTGCGCCACCGAGACCGGGATGTCGGCGGGCGACGGGTCGGTCGTGTCCGTACTCCCCGAGGGCGCGTACACGTCGGGTGTGTAGTCGTCGAGATGCCAACCCCCGAAGGTCCGTTGATCGACGAAGCGGAGTTCGTTCTCGTCGTCGAGGACCGCGCGGATCCGCAGGTGCGTGTGATCGGGAGTTCCGGTCCGGGCGATCAGCATCTGGCCGCTCATCCCGAGGTGGACGACGAGCGCCGCACGGTCGGCGGAGTCGGCGACATCGATCCACAGGTACTTGCCGCGGCGCCGGACGCCGGTCACCCGCTTGCCGGCGAGCCGACCGATCAGATCCGGCTCACCGCCGGCGTGACGACGGACCGCACGCGGATGAAGGACCTCGGTCGAGGCCACCACCCGACCGACGAGATGGGTCTCGAGACCGATGCGGACGGTCTCGACCTCGGGGAGTTCAGGCATGGCGGATCGCGAAAAGCCGGTTGGGAGAAGGGTTCACGACGCCGACGCGCGCTCGGTCAGCACTTTCCAGGCGTGTGCGGCGGCCTGCTGTTCCGCTTCCTTCTTGGTCCGGCCGACACCCTCGCCGAGGCTCTCGCCGGCGACCAGCGCGGTCGCGGTGAACTCTTTGTTGTGGTCGGGACCGGTCGCGCTGATCTGATACTGCGGCGGACCGAACCCGCGCTCCGAACTCAACTCCTGCAGCGACGTCTTCCAGTCCAGCCCTGCGCCGAGGTTGCCGGCACGTTCGAGGCGCTCGTCGAACAGACGCAGGATGACGCGCTGCGAGGTCTCGAGTCCGTGACTGAGGAAGACCGCGCCGAACAGCGACTCCAGACCATCGGCCAGGATCGAGTCCTTGTCGCGCCCGCCGGTCATCTCCTCGCCGCGGCCGAGGAACAGGTACTTGCCCAGACCGCCCTCGTCCCCGAGACCACGCGCGACGTCGGCGAGCGCATGCATGTTGACGACGCTGGCCCGGATCTTCGCCAGCTCACCCTCGGGGCGGTCGGGATAACGCAGGTAGAGACGCTGGGTGATGACGACACCGAGCACCGAGTCCCCGAGGAACTCCAGTCGCTCGTTGGTCGGCAGACCGCCGTGTTCATACGCGTAGGAACGATGGGTCAGTGCCAGCGTCAGCAGGTCGTCGGGAATGTCGGTGTCCAGCGCGTCGAGCAGGGCCGCACGCGGACCGTCCGCACGCACGGCCTCAGTCACGATGTCGTTCCGGGTCGGGGTCGTTTGCGGCACCGTCCGTCGGCGAATCGTCCTTCCCGAGGTCGGCGAACTTGTCGGCGAGTCCGGCCCAGCGCGGGTCGATGACCTCGTGGGAGTGACCCGGTTCGGCGATGGCCAGACGCACCCCGCAGGTCTGGCACAGACCCTCGCAGTCCGACGAACAGAGGGGCGACATCGGCAGTTCGAGTGCCACGGCGTCGATGATCGACTGTTCGAGGTCGATACGGTCGTCGGCGATGCGATGGATGTCGTCGGCGTCGGTGGTCTGCTCGGTCGCGCTGTCCGGGTAGGCGAACAACTCGGTGAGGAAGACCGTCACCGTGCCGTCGATCGGCTCGAGGCAGCGCGAGCACTGACCGACGGTTTCACCGCACACCGTCCCGGTCACCAGGATTCCCTCGGACACCGCCTCCAGACGGAGGTCGAGGTCGACATCGGAATCCGCTGGGATCCCGACCATCTCGACGCCCAGCCGTTCGGGTGTCCGGACAGTACGGTGCACCTCCGACATCGTGCCCGGGCGGCGTCCCATCGAACGCACATCCAGCACGAAGGGCTCGCGCCTGGGAGTAGAACCGGGACCGTGCGACGGCTCTGATGTCACAGCATGATCAGCCACAAACGCCCACCATACGCTCGCACCCGGGAATGATCGACCGACGCCGGCGGCGAGTGGACAGCCGGGTCGACGAGCGTGTCACACCGCGAGCGGCGAACCGTGGTCACGGTCGTAGGTGTGGCGGGCCGAGGTCTCGCGCGAGCGGGGATCGTCGCCACGGGACTCGCGCGAACGCGCACCGTCGCCACGCCCGGACTCGTCGACACCACGGGGGTACTCGACATAGTCGTGCATGCCGGCGCCGGTCCGTAGCTGGTGCCGACCCCGGTTCACCGATCGCAGCGTGCCGGTCAGGATCTCTTCGAACTGGGCGAGCTTCTCGTCCACGTAGACGTCACAGTCACCGCGCAGGCGGTCGGCCTCGGCGTGGGCGGCGTCGATGATCCGCTCGGCCTCGGACTTCGCCGCACCGACGACCTCGGTCTCGGAGACGAGGCGCTGCTGCTCGGCGATACCGTCGGCCACCGACTTGTCGTAGGAGTTGTTGGCGGCGTCGATGGTGCGCTGCGCCTCGGCCCGCGCCCGACCGGTGACGGCCTCGAACTCGCGCGCCGCGCTGGTCTGCAGACGGTGTGCCTCCTCGGCGGCGTCCTCCACCAGCGAGCTCGAGTGCGCGCTCGCCTCGTCGACCATACGGTCGGCCTGCGCCTTCGCCTCGGAGAGGATCCGGTCGGCCTCGGCGCGAGCGTGCGCGAGGACCGCCTCGGACTCCGAATCCGCCTTGGACACCGTCGTCTCGGCGTGCTCGCGGGCATCACCGATCAGCGTGTCACGCTGGTCGAGGACATCCTGCGCGTCGTCGAGCTCGCCGGGGATGGAGTCCTTGATGTCGTCGAGGAGTTCCAGCACGTCACCGCGCGGCACGACGCACCCGGCGGTCATCGGCACACTCCGCGCCTCTTCGACGATCGCGACCAGCTCGTCGAGAGCCTCAAATACCCGGTACACAGCCACCCCAATCCGGCGCTTGCCTGGTTGCAACAGTTGGTGATTCTGTGACTATTGTGCCGAATGTTGCGCTTGTGACTCGTGAAGCGCGTGGGGTGTGTCGCGCCCGACCGAGGGGTCAGGCCGAGAGCTCGCCGGACAGCCGGCTCATCAGGCTCTTGTGGACATGTGCGGACAAGAAGGGCGTCACGTCCCCACCCAACTTCGCCACCTCCTTCACCAGCGAGCTCGAGACGTGGGCGAATCGTGGGTCGGTGAGCAGGAAGATCGTCTCCACATCGGCGAGCTCGCGGTTCATCTGGGCCATCGGCACCTCGTAGTCGAAGTCGACGGCGGAGCGCAGCCCCTTCACGATGGTGTGGATCGACTCCTGCCGCAGGTAGTCGACGAGCAGGCCCTCCCACCGGTCCACCCGCACATTCGCCAGGTCCGCACAGTCCTCTTCGATGAGTTCGATCCGCTCGTCCACACCGAACATGCCTCGCTTGTTGGGGTTGACCACCACGGTGATCACGACCTCGTCGAAACACGCCGCAGCGCGTTCCACCACGTATCGGTGGCCGAGGGTGAAGGGATCGAAGGAACCGGGACACACTGCCGTCGTCATGGCCCGAACTTACCGGTCAGACCAGGCGGGCAATCTCCACCCGGGTGTCGCCATAGGACTTGTCGACGACCACCTCGTATTCGGATGGCCAGATTTCGCCGGTGGACCGCGTCGAGCGTTCGACGACGATCAGCGCGTCGTCGTCCAGGTGTGACCGCAGCAGCGCCAGGTCCGCGGCGATCCGGTCGGCCTGGAGGTCGTACGGCGGATCGGAGAAGACGAGGCCGAACCGCCGTTCCGCGGCGCCGGCGAGGTAGGCCGACACCATGCGCGTATGTACGGTGGCATTCGGGGCCACCCCACAGGCCCGCACGTTGGCGGATATCGTGACCGCGGCCCGGCGCCCGGAGTCGACGAACGTCGCCCCTGCAGCACCACGCGAGATCGCCTCGAGACCCAGCGCCCCCGATCCCGCGTACAGGTCGAGGACCCAGACTCCGTCCAGATCGGATCGGGCGGCCAACATGTTGAACACCGATTCGCGAACCCGGTCAGAAGTGGGCCGGGTACCCTCGCCCGGAACACGCAGTCGGCGCCCACCCAGCCGGCCGGCGATGATCCTCGTCATGAGGCCATTCTGCAACCCCGGAAGCCACCCGAACCAATCCGGAATCACGTCTTTGTGACCCGCTTCACATTGCATGTCTGAACAGGGACAAGGTAGGCGTTCCGCGGACCAATTTCCGCAGGTACATGACTTCTACGACACGCATTGTTAACGTCGATTGCGTTATGAGCCCTTCCCAAACAAGAACGGCCCCGACAACAACCCTCACCGTCGATTACCGGGTTCCCACGGTCGACGACGGTATCCGCCTCTGGGAAATCGCGTCGGACTCACAGGTTCTCGACGTCAACTCGAGCTACTCCTATGTGCTGTGGTGCCACGATTTCGCCACCACCTCGATCGTCGCCGAGGTCGATGGCCGCGCAGTCGGTTTCGTCACCGGCTACCGGCGGCAGAGCGACCCCTCCACCCTGATGGTCTGGCAGGTCGCCGTAGACGACGAGGTGCGCGGACACGGCATCGCGGCGAAAATGCTGCACGAGCTGTTCGACCGCGTCAACCGTCAGGGCATGGTCGCCATGCACACGACGATCAGCCCGGACAACGTCCCGTCCCAACGCTTGTTCGCCTCGGTGGCCAAGACCCGCGGACTTCGTTTCGAGCGTCGAGACCTGTTCGCGGCGAACGCATTCCCCGACTCCCACGAGCGGGAAGATCTCTACATGCTCGAGCCGGAGATCCCCGAGCCCTGAGTCCGGCGCGATCCCGGTCGTCGTCTTGGACCACAGGGCCGACGCCTCAGATGCGGCACGCGCGCAAGATTTCCATCCTGCCGACCCCGTAATCGGTTGTCCCGCATGACATCCCGACCAAAGGCCGACCCCAGCCCATGGGGCTCAGCCGAACCCGGTGATCGCGATGACGCGACCCCGAGCCGGGCACATGAACCCCACGTTGTCACACCAGAAGGAAGCACACGACATGCCACTTCTCGACACCCACATGGACGATTCAGTCTTCACCGCCCACGAATCCGAGGTGCGCAGCTACTGCCGTAACTGGCCGGCTGTGTTCACCACCGCCAAGGGCTCCTACATCACCGATCAGGACGGCCGCGAATACCTCGACTTCTTCGCGGGCGCCGGGTCCTTGAACTACGGCCACAACAACCCGGTTCTGAAGAAGGCCCTCCTGGAGTACATCGAGTCCGACGGCATCACCCACGGTCTCGACATGGCGACCGTCGCCAAGGGGAACTTCATCGAGAAGTTCACCAGCCACATCCTCGAGCCGCGCGGACTCGACTACAAGATCCAGTTCCCCGGCCCGACGGGTACCAATGCCGTCGAGTCGGCACTCAAGCTGGCGCGCAAGGTGACCGGTCGCGAGTCGATCATCAGCTTCACCAACGCCTTCCACGGCATGACGCTCGGATCGCTGTCGGTGACCGGTAACTCGATGAAGCGTGCCGGCGCTGGTATCCCGCTCGTCCATGCGACGCCCATGCCGTTCGACAACTACTTCGGCGGCGTCATGGAGGACTTCGCCTGGTTCGAGCGTGTGCTCGACGACTCGGGCAGCGGCCTGAACCGCCCGGCGGCGGTGATCGTCGAGACCGTCCAGGGCGAGGGCGGCGTGAACGTCGCTCGTGCCGAGTGGCTGCGGGCCCTCTCCGACCTGTGCCAGCGTCGCGACATCCTGCTGATCGTCGACGATGTGCAGATGGGCTGTGGCCGCACCGGCGAGTTCTTCTCGTTCGAGGAAGCCGGCATCAAGCCCGACATCGTCACCCTGTCGAAGTCGATCAGCGGCTACGGGCTGCCGTTCGCGCTGACCCTGTTCAAGCCCGAGCTCGACGTGTGGAGCCCCGGCGAGCACAACGGCACCTTCCGCGGGAACAACCCGGCCTTCGTGACCGCCGCCAAGGCGATCGAGACCTACTGGGCCGACGACGCGCTGACCCGCGACATCCATGCCAAGGGCGAGCGGATCCACGAGGTCTTCACCGACCTGTGCAACCGCTACGACGGCATCTCCACCCGGGGGCGTGGCATGGTGCGCGGACTCGCGTTCGAGGACCATACCGCCGCGGGCAAGGTCTGCGCGCAGGCCTTCGGCGCGGGACTCTTGGCCGAGACGTCGGGCCCGTCCGACGAGGTGGTGAAGCTGCTCCCGCCGCTGACCATCTCGCGCGAGGACCTCGACCGCGGCCTGTCCATCCTGTCCGATGCAGTCAAGGAGGTGATCGGATGATCGTCCGAACCACTGAAGAAATCACCGGCACCGACCGCGACGTCGCCGACCCCAAGGGCAACTGGGTCTCCAAGCGCATCATCCTCGGCGGCGACAATGTGGGCTTCTCGTTCCACGAGACCACGATCAAGGCCGGCTCGGTCAACGAGTTCCACTACGCCAACCATGTCGAGGCCGTCTGGCTCGTCGAAGGCACCGGCACGCTCCTCGACCGAGAGACCGGCGAGACCTATCCGCTCGCGCCGGGCACGATGTACCTGCTGAACGGCCACGAGCGGCACACCGTCACCGCCGACACCGAGATGCGCATGCTGTGCGTGTTCAACCCGCCTGTCGTGGGCACCGAAGTCCACGACGAGAACGGCGTGTATCCGCTGGTGACCGTGCCGCAGCCGGCCGGCAAGCACGCGGAGACGCCCGTCACCTGACGGCTCTCGCAGACACCTCGAGTACGCACCCTGCCTATCCTGGGCAGGGTGCGTACTCGTCTCCAGCTCGGCTCCGCCCCGGCCGAACACACCCCCCTCGACGATGACGTCGCGGACCGGATCGCACTGGCCGCCGACATCCTCGCCGGACGCCGTTTCGCGGTTCTGACCGGCGCCGGCATCTCCACCGACTCCGGCATCCCCGACTACCGGAGTCCCGGCTCGCCGCCGCGGACGCCCATGACCCTCGAGATGTTCCTCTCGTCGCCGGACTTCCGACGCCACTACTGGGCACGCAACCACCTCGGCTGGCGGCACATGGACGCCGCGGTCCCCAACAGAGCCCATCTGGCGCTCACCGAACTCCAGCAGCGCGGGTGGATGTCGCGGGTGCTCACCCAGAACGTCGACATGCTGCACACCAAGGCCGGCACCCGCGGGGTCATCGAACTCCACGGATGCTACGGCCGTGTCCGCTGTCTGAACTGCGACTGGCGTATCTCCCGTCACCGGCTCGCCGGACAACTCGAAGAGATCAACACCGAGTTCGCGCGTCGGGTCAGCGGCCGCGGTGCCATCGAAGTCGCGCCGGACGCCGACGCCACCCTGTCCGACACGTCCGACTTCATGATGATCGACTGCCCGAACTGCGGCGGCATCCTGAAGCCCGACATCGTCTACTTCGGCGAGACGGTCACGAAAGACGTTGTGGACGAGGCGTATTCGGTGGTCGACGAGGCCGACGCCCTGCTTGTCGTCGGGTCGTCGCTCACCGTCATGTCCGGCCTGCGATTCGCGCGGCGCGCGCACCGCGCCGGCAAGCCGCTGATCATCGTGAACCGCGGGGTCACCCGCGCCGACGAGATCGCGACCTTAAAGATCGATCACGAGGCCGGTTTCGTGCTCCCGGCGCTGGCGACGTTCTGACCTCTGGTCAGCGGCCCACGACCACCAGATCGTCGGCGTGCACCACCGGACGCTGTAGTTCAGGTGGGAGGTCGCCGGTGGAGCGGCCGACCATCGACGCGATGTCGTCGACGCCGTAGGCCGCGACTCCCCTGGCCCGCACCGTGTCGTACTGGTCGACGAGTTCGACGACGTCGCCCTCGTAGAACCTGCCGGTGACCCCGACGATCCCCGCGGCGAGCAGTGAACGCCGCCTGCGCGACACCGCGTCCACGGCGCCGTCGTCGAGCACGATCCGACCCCGCGCGTCGGCGGCGTGACGCACCCAGAACCGACGCGCGGACAGCCGCTCGGGCCGGGCGGCGAACACCGTGCCCACCGAGGCGTCGGCCAGCGCCTGCGCCGCCGAGGAGGCGGCCGCCAGCAATACGGGCACGCCGGCATCGGCCGACAAGCGGGCCGCGGCCAGCTTGGAGGCCATGCCACCCGTACCCAGCGCGCCGCCGGAGCCGGCGATCACCCCGTCGAGATCCTCGGGGCCGTTGACCTCGGGTATCAACCGGGCGCGACGGCCGTCGACGTCGACCCGGCGCGGATCACCGTCGTAGAGGCCGTCGACGTCGGAGAGCAGGATGAGCGCATCGGCACCCGACAGGTGGGCGACGAGCGCGGCCAGCCGGTCGTTGTCCCCGAAACGGATCTCGTTGGTGGCCACGGTGTCGTTCTCGTTCACCACCGCCACGGCGCCGAGTGAACGCAGACGGTCAAGTGTCCGTTGGGCATTCGCGTGGTGACCGCGGTTGGAGATGTCGTCGGCGGTGAGCAGGACCTGACCCACCGTGCGGCCGTAGCGCGCGAACGACGTACCCCACGCATGCGCGAGAGCGAGCTGTCCGACGCTTGCTGCCGCCTGCTTGGTGGCGAGATCCGTGGGTCGCTTCTTGAGTCCGAGCGGGGCGATCCCGGCCCCGATGGCCCCCGAGGACACGACGATCACATCCGAGCCGGCCCGCATCCTCGCCTCGAGGGCGTCGGCCAGTGCGTCGAGGCGGTCGCGGTCGAGTCCCTCGGTGAGGTCGGTGAGTGCCGACGAGCCGATCTTCACGACCACGCTGCGCGCGTGCGCGATCCGGTCGCGTACCGACCCCTCGTGAACGCGGTCGGCGGATCCGGTGCTCACGGGAGGTCTCGCTCCCCGCCGTCCTCGTCCGGCAGCCCGCGCCGCAGGCGACGAGCCTGTTTGCGTTCGGCAGCGCCGACGCGATCGGAACGATCGAGCCGGATGTCGGTGCCGCGCCCGGTGATCGGGACGTCGTCGCCCATCGGCGTGGACGGTTCCCAGTCGAAGGTGACCGCACCGATGGTGACGGGCGCACCCGGTTGTGCACCCCGCTTCACCAGTTCGTCTTCGACGCCGAGCCGGTTGAGCCGATCGGCGAGGTAACCGACGGCCTCGTCGTTGTCGAACTGCGTCTGCGCGATCCACCGCTCCGGGCGGGAACCGCGGACGATGAAGCCGCCCTCGTTGTCCGGGTCGGTCTCGATCGTGAAGCCGGTGTCGTCGACGGCCTTGGGGCGGATGATCGCGCGCCGAGCGACCTTGGCGGGCTGGGCATCTCGGTATTCGCGCACCATCCGCGCCAGCGCGAAGGTGAGCTCGCGCAGACCTTCGTGGGCGACCGCCGAGATCCGGAACACGGGCCAACCACGTTCGGTCAGTTCGGGTTCGACGAGGTCGGCGAGCTCGGCGGCGTCGGGTACGTCCAGCTTGTTGAGGATCACCACGCGGGGGCGGGAGGCGAGGTCGCCGAGTCCGTGGTCGTCGTCGAGTGCCGGGACGTACGCGGCCAGTTCGGCTTCGAGAGCATCGATGTCGGAGATCGGGTCGCGCCCGGGTTCCAGTGTGGCGCAGTCGACGACATGCGCGAGCACCGCGCAGCGCTCGAGGTGGCGGAGGAACTCGAGGCCGAGCCCGCGGCCGGTCGAGGCGCCCGGGATCAAACCGGGGACGTCGGCGATGGTGAACACATCGCCCGCGGTCTGCACGACCCCGAGGTTCGGGACCAGCGTGGTGAACGGGTAGTCCGCGATCTTCGGCTTGGCGGCCGAGAGCACCGACACCAGGGACGACTTGCCGGCCGACGGGAAACCGACGAGCCCGACGTCGGCGACCGACTTGAGTTCGAGGACGAGCGAACGCTGCTGCCCCTCTTCGCCCAGCAGGGCGAAGCCGGGGGCCTTGCGCGCCTTCGACGCGAGCGCCGCGTTCCCCAGCCCGCCGCGGCCGCCCTGCGCGGCCTCGAAGACCGTCCCCTCGCCGACCAGATCGGCGAGGATCGTGCCGCGCTCGTCGAGGACGACCGTGCCGTCGGGAACCTTGAGGACGAGGTCGCCGCCGGTGGCGCCGTCGCGGTTGTCGCCGGCCCCAGGCTTGCCGTTCGAGGCCTTCGCGTGCGGGTGGAAGTGGAAGTCGAGGAGCGTGTGCACCTGAGGGTCGACGACGAGCCGCACGGACCCGCCGTTGCCGCCGTTGCCGCCGTCGGGTCCGCCGAGAGGCTTGAACTTCTCGCGATGGACCGACGCGCAGCCGTGGCCGCCGTTCCCCGCGGCGACGTGGATGGTCACGCGGTCGACGAACCGAGACATCGAAATCCTTCTTCCGTCAAAAAAGAACAGGGCGGGCGGGGTACGCGATGACCCTGCCCGCCCTGTGTAAGAGCTTGTCGTGCCGGTTGCTCAGGTCAGACCGAAGCGGTTTCCGGGACGATGTTGACCGTCTTGCGGCCACGCTTGGAGCCGAACTCCACCGCGCCCGCGGCGAGCGCGAACAGGGTGTCGTCGCCACCGCGACCGACGTTGACGCCGGGATGGAACTTGGTGCCGCGCTGGCGGACCAGGATCTCACCGGCGCTCACCTGCTGGCCGCCGAAGCGCTTCACGCCGAGTCGCTGGGCGTTGGAATCGCGACCGTTGCGCGAGCTGGACGCGCCCTTCTTGTGTGCCATGTGTCAGTCCTCCTGAGGTCTTCTCGAAGCGGGTCGAACTACTTGATGCCGGTGACCTTGAGGACCGTCAGCTTCTGACGGTGACCCTGGCGCTTGTGGTAGCCGGTCTTGTTCTTGAACTTGTGGATGCGGATCTTGGGGCCCTTGACGTGGTCGACGACCTCGCCGGTGACCGAGATCTTGGCCAGCTTGTCGGCATCGGTGGTCAGGTTCGACCCGTCGACGACCAACGCGACCGGCAGGCTCACCGTGCTGCCGATCTCTCCGTCGATCTTCTCGACCTTCACAGTGTCGCCTTCAGCGACCTTGTACTGCTTACCGCCGGTCTTGACGATCGCGTACGTTGCCATCGAAGTATTCCTCTTACTCGTCTACTCGGACCCTGGGGGCGCGAGCGCTCCTGGGGCGTTTGTGTTGTGCGTGCCGGGGCGGGCCGCAGGGCACCCGGGCATGTGGCCGGGGAAGCTGCGGTTCGCACCAGAGGGCCTGCCGACGGACTACGCACCGTTGCTGTGCCGAAGCGGGCAGAACAGCGCAGACCCTCCGCGGGAGGCGACTTTCCAAGGTTACGGGAACGTCGGCGGTCGGGTCAAACTCGCCCGACCCGGGTCCGGCGCGGCCCGGTCACCCGGGTCAGTCGTCGGCCGGTGGCGGTCCCGCGGGACGGCCCGCGCTGCGCTTGCGCGGCCGGCGCCGTACCGCGACCGCCGCCTCCGAGTTAGCGGCGGAGACCGGACCCGAGGTCGTCACCGGCGTCTCCGCCACGACATCCGCCGCGGTCATCACCACGGTGTCGGGCGGAGTGGTCGTCTGCGCCGGACGCCGGACGACCCGCCGACGACGCCGTGCGGCCGCCGGAGCCTGTCCGTCGGTGGCCGAGCCGACCGGCTCGGGCACCGTCTCGACCGCCGCAGGCTCGGACTCAGCCGATTCCGTCCCAGCCGAATCCGTTCCAGCCGAATCCGTCTCAGCCGGTTCCGTCGCCACCGGATACGGCAGGGTCTCGGTCGGCTCGGCAACAGCGGTGTCCACCCGGCTGTCGGCCGTCTGCTGCGGCGACGAACCCTCGACGACGGGTTTCGCCGCATCCTCGACCCGACTCGTGGTGTCACCGTCGGTGGTCGCGCCGGACTCCTCGCCGTGTTCGTCGTCGTGCGCGTGCGCCGCCATCGCCCGGAACATCGGGTGCTCGGCCGGCTTGTGAGCGGGCGCGACGGCCGGGGCGACTGCCTCCGGTTGCGCGTCGGCCTTCTTCTTGCCTCGACGGGGCCGCTTCGAGCCGGCACCGTCGCCACGCGAAGAGTCGTCGGTCTTCACCTCGACGGGATTCGCGTGCACGATGATGCCTCGACCGCTGCAGGCGGTGCAGGTGGTCGAGAACGCTTCCAGCAGACCGGTTCCCAGACGTTTACGCGTCATCTGGACGAGGCCCAGCGAGGTCACCTCGGACACCTGGTGACGGGTGCGATCACGAGCGAGCGCCTCGGTGAGCCTGCGGAGCACCAGATCCCGGTTCGACTCGAGCACCATGTCGATGAAGTCGACGATGATCATCCCGCCGATGTCGCGCAACCGCATCTGCCGCACGATCTCCTCGGCGGCTTCGAGGTTGTTGCGCGTCACCGTCTCCTCGAGGTTGCCACCCGAGCCGGTGAACTTGCCGGTGTTGACGTCGACGACGGTCATCGCCTCGGTGTGCTCGATGATCAGCGTGCCGCCGGAGGGCAGCCACACCTTGCGGTCGAGCGCCTTCGCGAGCTGCTCGTCGATGCGGTGCACGACGAACGAATCCGGCGCGTCGGCGTGCGGCTTGTCGAATTTCTCGACCCGCTCCATGAGATCCGAGGCCACCGAGCTGACGTAACCCTCGACCAGGTTCCAGGCCTTGTCACCTTCGACGACGAGCTTCTTGAAGTCCTCGTTGAACAGGTCACGGACGACGCGCACCAGGAGGTCGGGCTCCTCGTACAGCGGCTTCGGGCTCGACGACCCGCCCTTCTTGGCCTGGGCCACCGCCTCGTCGATGGACTTCCACTGCGACTCGAGGCGGGCGATGTCGGCACCGAGTTCCTCGGCGCTGACTCCCTCCGACGCGGTGCGGATGATGACCCCGGCCTCGTCGGGGACGAGCTTCGCCAGGATCTGCTTGAGACGTTTGCGCTCGACGTCGGGCAGCTTGCGGCTGATCCCGGTCGACGAACCACCGGGCACGTACACCAGGTAGCGGCCGGCGAGGGAGATCTGCGTGGTCAGACGGGCGCCCTTGTGACCCACCGGGTCCTTGCTGACCTGGACGAGCACGTTGTCGCCGGGCTTGAGCGCCTGCTCGATCTTGCGCGAACCGCCGTCGAGTCCGGCAGCGTCCCAGTTGACCTCACCGGCGTAGAGCACGCCGTTGCGTCCGCGACCGATGTCGACGAATGCGGCTTCCATACCCGGAAGGACGTTCTGGACGCGTCCGAGGTAGATGTTGCCGACCATCGACGACGACGTCGCGGTCGTCACGAAATGCTCGACGAGGACACCGTCCTCGAGGACCGCGACCTGCGTGTAGTCCTCGACCGCGGCGTGCTCGTGCCCGTCGTTGCCGGAGATGCGGCTGTTCGCGCTGCGCTCTCGGACGACCATGACGCGGTCGACCGCCTCACGGCGTGCCAGGAACTCCGACTCGGTCAGGATCGGCGGACGACGCCGGCCGGCATCGCGCCCGTCGCGCCGGCGCTGACGCTTGGCTTCGAGTCGGGTCGACCCCGAGATGCCCTGCACCTCGTCGCGGGCGCGCTTGCTGCGCGGCTCGCGCTCGTGCACCACCGTGTTCGGCGGATCGTCGGGAGACGCCTCATCGGGTTCGCCGCCACCTTTGCGACGGCGACGGCGACGGCGGCGGCGAGTCGACGAGGAGTCACCGGAGTCGTCGTCATCGGATGCGTCTTCGGCGTCGGCGGAGTCGGCATCGTCACCGGACTCGTCGGCGCGGTCGCCCGTGGCGCCGGACGCCTCGGAGTCCTCCGCCTTGTCCGCACCCGAACGACGGCTGCGGCGGCGGGTGCGTTTGCCCGACGGACGGCCCTCCTCCGAGCGCGAGTCCTCGGCCGACTCGTCGGACGTGGTGTCCTCCGAGTCCGTGTCGGCATCGGTTGCCCCGTCACCGGTCGACTCGTCGGCATCGGACGCCTCGGCGTCGGACTCATCCGTGTCCGAATCAGAGTCGCCCCCCTGGTCTCCCCTACCGCGCCCGCGTCCACGACGTCCGCGTCGACGCCGGCGACTCCGGCCCGACCCGGAATCATCAGCGTTGGAATCATCGGCGTTGGAATCATCGGCGTCGTCGGCGCCGGATTCGTCCGGGGTCGAGACGTCGGCGTCCCGGTCGGCCGCAGTCGAATCATCGGCTCTCGACCTGTCCGAGCGGGCGGGCGCGTCCGCTGATGTCGAGGTCGCGGTCTCGGCAGCGACGGACTCGTCTGCCGGGGTGTCCGCCGACTCGTCCTTCGCGCCCGTCTCAGCGCGGGTCTTCGCACGACCCGAGCGGGCGGCGCGGGGCTTGTCGGCCGGGGCCTGAGGCTGCAGGAACAGCGGCTGCGCGCCGGTCGAGGCGTCGGTCTCCGCGGCCGGGGTCGCCACCGGTGCGTCGTACTGGGCGGCCGAGAACAACGTCGGGGCTGCGGTCGGTGCCGCGGGCGAGTCGTCGGCGGTGGTCTGTGCAGCATCCTCGGTCGATGCGACTTCGGCCGTCGGTGCGTCGTCGGCGGGCGCCGCTTCGGCGGACACCGCCTCGGTTGGTGCGGCTTCGACCGATGCCGCCTCGGCCTGTGCCGCGTCCGTCGGCGGGGTGTCGGCAGGGGCCTCGGCCGGCGTCGTGTCGGCAGCGGCGTCAGGCAGAGCCGCGTCGCCGGCCGGGGCGGCCTGCGGCGGCGTCTCGCCGGTCTCGTCGACGCCGGAGCGCACCCGTTCGGCCACGGCTTTCGCCAGGTCACGATCGACGCTGGATTGCGGGCTGCGGGTCTGCACGCCGAGATTCGCCAGGTGAGCCAGAACCTGTCGACTCGTGAGGCCCAGGAAGCGGGCCAGGGCGTGCACACGAAGTTTGCTGGGAAATTCTTCCGCCGATTCCGACGCTGCGTTCGCGTCAGCCGGCGACCCGTTGTCGGTCACTCAGTCTCCTCGAACCCCCGGGCGCGTCGGGCTGACGCGGCCACGCGAGGGTCTGCTCTGTGTCCCGGTCCTCGTCGGACCGGTGTTGTGTGGTCTGCGCGTCGTCGCGGCGGTCCGTCTCACGGGTCGTCTGACGACGCTCTTGCTGTGTCGATGACCGCGTCCCTGATCGCTTTCCACGCCACCGGGCACAGGCGGAACCTGAGTGTTCGCCCGCTGGCAGCAGGGCGAACTCGGTGGGGTCAGCTGCGGTTCCGTGGCGTCGCGGTGCGTCAGTGCCGCACCGCGACGCGCCGGTACCGGGGCGCGTCATCCGGTCGTCGTCGACAAAGTGTGTCGGCGATAACTGTGCAAGTATCCCACACCGCGGTCGGATGACCGCAAAGGATGAGCGTTTGACGTTGCGCGTCGAGCCGAGGCGCTCGCGTTCAGCCCTCGAGTCCGGGGAACCAGAGAGCGATCTCGCGCTGTGCCGATTCGGGCGAATCGGACCCGTGGACCAGGTTGTACTGGGTGTCGAGCGCGAAGTCGGCACGGATCGTTCCGGGCACGGCCTTCTCGACCGGGTCGGTACCGCCGGCGATCTGGCGAAACGCCGCCACCGCGCGGGGCCCCTCGAGAACGGCCGCGACCAGCGGACCGGACGTGATGAACTCGAGCAGCGAGGGGTGGAACGGCTTGCCCTCGTGCTCGGCGTAGTGCCCGCGAGCGACCTCGTCGCTCGCGGTCTTGAGTTCGAGAGCCACCAGGGTCAAGCCCTTGCGCTCGATACGGCTGATGATGTCGCCGACGAGGTTGCGTTCGACGCCGTCCGGCTTGATGAGTACGAGAGTGCGTTCAGTCACGACTGACACCCTATCGACCGGCTACGGTCACGTACCGGTCAGGAGCAGTACTCGCCGGCGACCGGGAAGAAGCCGTAGTCGAAAAGGCTGCCGGTGCGCGAGCGCGGATCGACGACCACCTGCAGACAGCCGCCGGGCGAGGCGAGCGCGCCGGCGAGCGCGAGATCGAACTGTTGCGCCAGACCGAGATTCGCGGGCCGGTACTGGGCGGGCACCGGGAGGCTGGCGATGGCCTCGGGCGCCTTCATGGTCGCGGCACGCTGGGTGATCTCGTGGGTGGCGACATAGCTGTACTCCCCCGGACCGACGGGAACAGGTGCGTCCGCGGCGGGTATGAGGTTCGCGATCCCGATGGGTGCCTGGTCCTGCTCCGGTTCGGCCGCCGCCGTGGCCGGGACGGTCAGTGCGAGCGCCGCGCCCGCGAGGACGACGACGGGGAGCACGGGGCGTCGGGTTCGGGCGGAGGTGGTCCGGAAGAGCTGGAACTGCACGTATGTCCTCACATCGGGTGTCTCGAGAAGGGGTTCGACAAGCTGCGAGGATCGACTTGTCGGCCCCCGCGGCATGGGCCATTGTTACAGCAAGCCCACCTGGCCGCCCGGGTTCGGCGATAACGGTCCGGCCACAGGTCTTGCGGCCACCAAACCCCGCCCTGAGCAACGAGAACACCGCTGGTCGGACAGCCGGCGGCGAGACGGCCGTGGCCGCCGGACCGATTACTCGATCGGCTCCTGGCCGGGCAGCATCCCGCGTTCGACCCGTTTCTCGACGTCGGCCTTGATGTAGCGGATGTACAGCCAGACCGACCCGAAGACGACTCCCACCACCGCGATCGACCAGTGGAAGAGCCCCCCGATGATCAGCACGACCTGCAGGCCGAGATCGAGGTTGATCGCGTACGGCCGGCCCTGCATCCCGGCGGCCAGGATCATCGCGATGACGACGAGCGTGAGGTATCCGCCGGACAACCAGGTCAGCCCGTCGCCGAGGCGCCACACGATCGGGAACGCCAGGATCACGACGATGACCTCCAGGATCATCGTGCCGGCCATCACGCCGCGGAGCCCCTTCCACGGATCGTTCGTGGGTGGGGTGTACCGGGTCATGAGGGTTCCTTACCGAAGAGTGTTCGCGCGGCACCGGCGGTCACGACGGACCCGGTGATGACCACGCCCGCACCGGACACGCGTTCGCCGTCGGCTTCCTCGGCCAGTGCGATGGCCTCCTCGACGGCGTCGGGCAGGAAGGGTTTGACGACCACGCGGTCCTCGCCGAACACCTCCCGCGCGTACTCCGCGAGCGTCTCGGGCTCCAGGGCCCGTGGCGACCCGTTGTCGGTGACGACGACCGCGTCGAGCACCGGCTCGAGGGCTTCGAGGACTCCGCGGGCGTCCTTGTCACCCAGCACGCCGATGACGCCGACGAGTCGACGGAAGTCGAACTCCTCGGCCAGCGCCTGCGCCAGCGCCGCGGCTCCGTGGGGATTGTGCGCCGCGTCGGCGAACACCGTCGGGGCGCTGCGCAGTCGCTCGAGCCGTCCGGGGTTGGCGACGGACGCGAAACCCGTACGCACCGCGTCGATGTCGAGCTGACGATCGGCGCCCGCACCGAAGAACGCCTCCACCGCCGCGAGCGCCAGCGCCGCGTTGGCCGCCTGATGTGCACCGTGCAGCGGCACGAAGATCTCGTCGTAGACACCGCCGAGGCCCTGGATGGTGAGCATCTGCCCACCGACGGCGATGACCGAGTCGAGGACCGCGAACTCCGATCCCTGGCGGGCGACGATGGTGCCCGCATCGACGGCCGCGCGCAGCAGGACGTCCATCACCTCGGGGCTCTGTTCGGCGATCACCGTGACGGGATCGACGGTGCCGGCCGCATCGGGTTCGGCGGGCTTGATGATGCCGGCCTTCTCCCCCGCGATGGCGGTCAGGGTGTCGCCTAGATAGTCCGCGTGGTCCATCGCGATCGGTGTGATGACCGAGACCGTGCCGTCGATGACGTTGGTCGCGTCCCATCGACCGCCCATGCCCGTCTCGACGACGGCGACGTCCACCGGCGCCTCGGCGAAGACCGCATACGCCATCGCGGTCAGCACCTCGAACTTGCTCATCCGGGGTCCACCCGCCGCTGTCGACGAATCGTCGACCATGGTGATGTACGGCTCGAGTTCCCGATAGGTGTCGATGTAGGTGCGTGCCGGAATCGGCTTGCCGTCGACCGAGATCCGCTCGGTGACGCGCTGCAGGTGCGGACTCGTGATCCGGCCCGTGCGCCGGTGCAGCGCGGACAGCAACGCGTCGACCATCCTGGTGACCGACGTCTTGCCGTTCGTCCCGGCGATGTGGATCGCGGGGTATCCGTGCTGGGGGGATCCGAGCAGATCCATGAGCGTCGCGATGCGGGTCAGCGACGGCTCGATCTTGGTCTCGGGCCACCGGGTGTCGAGCTCGGCCTCGACCTCGGCGAGTTCGGCGAGATCGTCGGCGCTGTCAGTGACGCGCAGCCGCGCCGGCTCGGCATCCGGATCGGGTTCGTCCTCCCCCAGGATCGCCGAGAGACCCAGGGGGTCGCCTGCCGCATCCATTCCCAGGACGGCTGGATCCTCTTCGGGGAAACCGGTGTCGTCGCTCACGCGCCGGCCAGACTCGCCAGCTTCGCGTTCAACCGTTCGACCTCTTCGGTCGCGATCCGCTGACGGTCCCGGATCTTGGCGACCACGTGGTCGGGCGCCTTGGACAGGAACTGTTCGTTGCCCAGTTTCGCCGAGGTCGTCGACAGTTCCTTCTCGGCCACCGCCAGGTCCTTGGCGAGCCGCTTGCGTTCGGCTTCGACGTCGACGGTGCCCGAGGTGTCGATCGCGACGACCACGGTGGCCACGCTCAGGCGGACCTCGATGGTCGCGGTCGCGCCGAAGTCGGGACCGGCCGGGTCCAGGCGCGCGAGGGAGGTCACGTACGGCAGCAGGTGTTCGAGCCCGGCTTCGCCGAGTCCGTCGAACTGCACGGCGACGCGCTGGCCCGGACGGAGACCCTGATCGCTGCGGAAACGCCGCACCTCGGTGATCAGTCGCTGCAGATCGTCCACGCGGGCGGCCGAATCCGACGACCAATCGCGTCCGGAAGTGGTCGGCCAGGGGGCGACCACGAGCGATTCACCCCCGGTGAGCGCCTTCCACAGCACCTCGGTGACGAACGGCATCACCGGCGACAGCGCGCGCAGCAATGGTTCGAGGACCGCGCCCAGCACGAGCGACGTTGCTTCCGAACGCTTCTCGTCGTTCTCGGCGAACTGCACCTTCGCGAGTTCGAGGTACCAGTCGCAGACCTCGTCCCACGCGAAGTGGTAGAGCGCCTCGCATGCCTTCGAGAACTCGTAGGACTCGAACCCGGCGTCGATCTCGGCGAGCACCTCGTCGAGCCGGCCGAGGATCCACCGGTCGGCGTCGGTCAGCGTCTCGGCGTCGGGGAGCTCGCCGACCTTCGCGCCGTTCATCAACGCGAACTTGGTGGCGTTGTAGAGCTTGGTGGCGAAGTTGCGCGACGACTGGGCGTGGTCCTCGCCGACCGAGATGTCCGAACCGGGGTTGGCACCGCGGGCGAGCGTGAAGCGCAGGGCGTCGGCCCCGAAGCGCTCCACCCAGTCGAGCGGGTCGATGCCGTTGCCCTTCGACTTCGACATCTTGCGGCCGTGCTCGTCGCGCACCAGGCCGTGCAGGAACAGGTTGTGGAACGGGATCTCGTTGCCCGGACCCAGATCCTTGCCCACATAGGTGCCGAACATCATCATGCGGGCCACCCAGAAGAACAGGATGTCGTACCCGGTGACGAGAACCGAGGTGGGATAGAACTTCTCGAGATCCGCGGTCTGATCGGGCCAGCCCATCGTGGAGAACGGCCACAGCCCGGAGGAGAACCAGGTGTCGAGGACGTCGGTCTCCTGGACGTAACCCTCGGGGGCCTGCTCGTCGGGTCCGACGCACACCACCTCGCCGTCGGGTCCGTACCAGATCGGGATGCGGTGACCCCACCACAGCTGACGCGAGATACACCAGTCGTGCATGTCGTCGACCCAGCTGAACCAGCGCGGCTCCATCGACTTCGGGTGGATCACCGTGGACCCGTCCCGCACCGCGTCGCCGGCCGCCGCGGCCAGCGTGGAGACCGCCACCCACCACTGCATCGACAGGCGCGGTTCGATCGGCTCGCCGGTGCGCTCCGAATGCCCGACGCTGTGCAGGTACGGACGCACCTCTTTCACGATCCGGCCCTGTTCGGCCAGCGCCTCGCGCACCTTGACACGCGCCTCGAAGCGGTCCATGCCGTCGAATTCGGTTCCGGTGTCGGCGATCCGGGCGGATTCGTCCATGATCGTCGGCATCGGCAGGTTGTGCCGCTGACCGAGCGCGAAGTCGTTGGGGTCGTGTGCCGGCGTGATCTTGACTGCGCCGCTACCGAATTCGGGGTCGACGTAATCATCGGCGACGATCGGGATCATCCGGTCGACAAAGGGGTGCGGCAGTGCGGTGCCGACCAGGTGGGCATACCGTTCGTCGTCGGGGTGCACCGCGATCGCGGTGTCGCCGAGCATCGTCTCGAGTCGGGTCGTCGCGACGACGATGTGAGGCTCGGTGTCGTCGAGTGACCCGTAGCGGAAGCTGACGAGCTCGCCCTCGACGTCGGCGTAACTCACCTCGATGTCGCTGACGGCGGTCTTGAGGACCGGCGACCAGTTGACGAGGCGCTCGGCCTGATAGATCAGCCCGTCGTCGAACATCTTCTTGAAGACCGTGTGCACCGCGCGCGACAGACCCTCGTCCATCGTGAAGCGTTCGCGCGACCAGTCGACACTGTCGCCGAGCCGGCGCATCTGCTCGCCGATGTTGCCGCTGATCTCGGCCTTCTCGGCCCACACCCGGTCGATGAACGCCTCCCGGCCGAGGTCGTCGCGCGTCTTGCCCTCGGCGGCGAGCTTGCGCTCGACCATCGTCTGCATCGCGATCGCCGCGTGGTCCATGCCGGGGAGCCACAGCACCTCGTAGCCCTGCATCCGACGACGACGCGAGAGCGCGTCCATCAGGACGTGCTCGTAGGCGTGGCCCATGTGCAGCGAGCCGTTGACATTCGGCGGCGGGATCACGATGGAGAACGGCGGCTTGTCACTCGCCGCGTCCGCGGTGAAGTACCCGGCGTCCACCCAGCCCTGGTAGAGCGACGCCTCGTGCTCAGCGGGGTCCCAGGACTTCGGCAACCCGGTCTCGGGTACGGCAGTCCGGGGCGACGCTGTCTCGGGCAACGCGGATGTCTGGTCGGGTGATGTCACGGCCGCTATTCTATGTTTTCGCCGGGCCGGACCTCGCCCGGGACCCGTCCGCGCCCGAGCGCTTCGTGCTAACCCGCGGAGACCCGCAGTCTGTGCAGGTCCTCGGGCGCGTTGACGTTGACCAGCCAGTCCGGATCGGAGATCCCCACCCGATGGGTGTTGAGCGCCTCGATCGCGCCCAGCATGCGCCGTTCACCGCCGGCGACGACATCCGCGATCATCGCCGCGGCATCCGTGCGGTAGATCCCCGCCATCGGATGATCCCGCTGGGCGTCGTGGGCGATGACCGCCTGCGTCGAGTCGGTCAGCCCCAGCCGCAGCTCGTCGATCAGTTCCGGCGCGATCAGCGGCATGTCCGTGGCACAGACGAACGCGAACTCGGCACCCGCGGCAGCCGCCGCGGACAGGCCCGCGACGAGCCCGCCGAGCGGACCCGTCCCCTCCTGTTCGTCGGTCACCCAGTGCACCTTCGACGAATCGATCCCCGGCGCCGCCCGGTCGCGGATGTCGTCGACGCCGCGGAATGCCGCAGACGTCTCGCCCGCGACGACCAGCACCGGATCGCAGCGCTGGGACACCACCCGCACCACTCGCGCGAGCATGGGTTCACCGTCCCAGTCGAGCGCGGCCTTGTCGCTGCCCATCCGTCGCGAACGTCCACCCGCCAGCACCAGGCCGGCGAGCACCGAGGTATCCGATCCGTGTTGAGTCACATCGCTCAGTGTGCTCGATGTGGCACCGCCGCGGGGCGAGATGGACAAGAGAAAGCCCCGCCCGGGTCTACCCGGGCGGGGCTTTCTCGTCGTCAGTCGTGCGCGTCAGGCGCTCTTGTCGCGACGCTCGTCGCTGGAGGCCTTGCGGGGCACGATGGTCGGGAGGACGTTGTCGCGGACTGTCTCCCCGGTCACGACGACCTTCTCGACGTCGTCGCGGCTCGGGATGTCGTACATCACCGGCAGCAGGACCTCTTCCATGATGGCCCGCAGGCCGCGGGCACCGGTGCCGCGGTGAATTGCCTGATCGGCGACCGCCTCGAGGGCGTCCTTGGTGAACTCCAGCTCGACATTGTCCATGTCGAACAGCCGGGTGTACTGCTTCACCAGCGCGTTCTTCGGCTCCGACAGGATGCTCACCAGCGAGTCCTTGTCCAGGTTCGTCACCGACGCGACGACCGGCAGACGGCCGATGAACTCCGGGATCAGGCCGAACTTGATCAGGTCCTCCGGCATGACGTCGGCGAACTGATCCGAGGTGTCCACCTCGTCCTTGCTCGCCACTTCGTTGCCGAAGCCGAGACCGCGCTTGCCGATCCGCTCGGACACGATCTTCTCCAGACCGGCGAACGCGCCGGCCACGATGAACAGCACGTTCGTCGTGTCGATCTGGATGAACTCCTGATGCGGATGCTTGCGTCCACCCTGCGGCGGCACCGACGCCTGCGTGCCCTCGAGGATCTTCAGCAGCGCCTGCTGGACTCCCTCACCGGACACATCGCGCGTGATCGACGGGTTCTCGCTCTTGCGGGCGATCTTGTCGACCTCGTCGATGTAGATGATGCCGGTCTCGGCACGCTTGACGTCGTAGTCGGCGGCCTGGATCAGCTTGAGCAGGATGTTCTCGACGTCCTCGCCGACATATCCGGCCTCGGTCAGCGCGGTTGCGTCGGCGATCGCGAACGGCACGTTGAGCATCTTCGCCAGGGTCTGCGCCAGGTACGTCTTGCCGCATCCGGTGGGGCCGAGCATCAGGATGTTCGACTTCATCAGCTCGACGGTCTCACCCGTCCGGGCGTCCTTCTTCTCGCCCGCCTGGATGCGCTTGTAGTGGTTGTAAACCGCCACCGCGAGCGTCCGCTTCGCCGTGTCCTGGCCGATGACGTACTTCTCGAGGAAGTCACGGATCTCGGTCGGCTTCGGCAGCTCGTCGAGCTTGACGTCGCCGTTCTCGGCCAGTTCCTCTTCGATGATCTCGTTGCACAGGTCGATGCACTCATCGCAGATGTACACGCCGGGGCCGGCGATGAGCTTCTTCACCTGCTTCTGGCTCTTGCCGCAAAAAGAGCACTTGAGCAGGTCGCCGCCGTCTCCGATTCGTGCCATCTCGCGCTGTACCTACTTCCTCGTTGCCGGACTGTCGTGTCTGGTCCGTCGCGTCGCACGCAGCCGGGCATGGGTCATTTGATCGACACTCGAATGCCCAGTAACCCGACGGTACCCGCGTGTCGCTCGAACTTCGACCGATAAGGCCAAATGTCGCGGCAGAAAATCACCGGGACTTCTGCACTGCCACAACTACTTCTTGGCCAGGACTACTTCTTCATCGACTTCTTGCGGTACTCGAAGACCTCGTCGACGATGCCGTACTCCTTGGCCGCGGCCGCGGTCAGGATGTTGTCGCGGTCGGTGTCCTTGCGGATCTTCTCCTTGTCCTGACCGGTGTGGCTGGCCAGGATCTCGTCGAGGCGATCGCGGATGCGCTCGATCTCGGCGGCCTGGATCTCGAGGTCGGAGACCTGACCCTGGTAGGCGCCGCCGGTGCGCGGCTGGTGGATCAGGACCGTGGCGTTCGGCAACGCCGCACGCTTGCCCGGGGTTCCGCCGGCGAGAAGGATCGCCGCCGCCGAGGCCGCCTCACCGAGGCAGACGGTCACGATGTCACAGTGCACGTACTGCATCGTGTCGTAGATGGCGAGCATGTCGGGCACGCTGCCACCGGGCGAGTTGATGTACATGGTGATGTCGCGGTCGGGGTCCTGCGATTCGAGGACGAGCAGCTGCGCCATGACGTCGTTGGACACGACCTGGTCGATCGGCGTGCCGACGAACACGATCCGCTCTTCGAACAGCTTCGCGTACGGGTCGTACTGTCGCTGGCCGTTCGGGGTGTGCTCGATGAACGACGGCAGGATGTACCGCGCTTCGATGTTCTTCAGCGCCAGGGCCGACGCGGGGATGCCGGCGGCGACCTCGGCGGGCATGCCGTCGAAGGAAAGGGAGTTGGTCATCTGTTGCTCCATTGGGTAGAGGTGGCTCGGCGGTGGGTACGGGAGCGGTCGTCGGACCGGGGTCTCACCGACCCGGGCGCGCGATCACCTTGTCGACGAAGCCGTACTCCTTGGCCTCTTCCGCGGTGAACCACTTGTCGCGGTCGGCGTCGGCCTCGATCTTCTCGAGCGGCTGACCGCTGAACTCGGCGTTGAGCCGGTTCATCTCCTTCTTGGTGAGCGCGAATTGCTCTGCCTGGATGGCGATGTCGGCGGCGGTACCACCGATGCCGGCGGACGGCTGATGCATCATGATGCGCGCGTGCGGCAGTGCATGTCGCTTGCCCTTGGCGCCGGCGGCGAGCAGGAACTGGCCCATCGACGCCGCCATACCCATCGCGTAGGTCGCGACGTCGCATTCTGCGAGCTGCATGGTGTCGAAGATCGCCATTCCGGCGGTCACCGATCCACCGGGCGAATTGATGTAGAGGTGGATGTCCTTCTGCGGGTCCTCGGCCGAGAGCAGCAGGATCTGCGCGCACAGCCGGTTCGCGATGTCGTCGTCGACCTGGGTGCCCAGGAAGATGATGCGCTCGCGCAGCAGACGCTCGAACACCGAATCGGTCAGGTTCAACCCAGCCACACCCGAACTCATCGTGGGTGTGTGGATGGTCGGCTCACTCACGGGTTCCTACCTTTGCCTTGTTGTCATGACCTGCGCGTCACCCGCGGGTGACGCGCACGCACACCGAATGCTTCTCTGATGACGTCCTCACCGACACTAACCAATCGACACCCGCGGACACTCCCGAGGACACGCCTCTTCGCTGAGAGCAGAACGGCCTTCGGCACCGTGAACGGCCCGTGTGTGATGGTGGACCGACGACGATCGCCGGCCCTCGTACTTCGAGGACCGGCGATCGCGGAGAAAAGTGCGGCTGTGCTGGACCGCGGGAGCCCGATCAGTTGTCGGAGTCGGACTCGTCCGCAGCGGACTCGTCGGCGTCGTCGTTGCCGCCGAAGTACTCGGCGGTGTCGACGGTGGCGCCCTTGGTGTCGGTGACGGTCACGTCGCCGACGATGCTCGCCAGCGACTTGCCGCGCCGGACGTCGGCGTAGACGGCGCCGACCTGGTTGGCCTGCGTCAGCTGCTGGATGAACTCCTGCGGCTGCATGCCGTAGCGCTGGGCGGTGAAGATGATCTGCTGGGTCAGCTCGTCCTGGCTGACCTCGGTGTCCTGCTGATCGGCGATCGCGTCGAGCAGCAGCTGCTGCTTGACCGACTTCTCCGCCTCGGCACGGGACTCGGCATCCCACTCCTCGCGGGTCTTACCCTGCGCCTCGAGGAATTTGGCGACCTGCTCGTCGTCGTGTCCGAGCGCGTGGATGACCTGGTGCTGCTGGCCCTCGACCTCTTCGTCGACGACCTTCTCCGGCAGCGGGATCTCGACGGTCTCCAGGAGCTTGTCGAGCACCGCGTCGCGGATCTTGTTGGCCTGCTCCAGCTTCGCGGACTGCTCGACCCGCTCGGCGAGGCTGGCGCGCAGCTCCTCGACGGTGTCGAACTCGCTGGCCATCTGGGCGAACTCATCGTCGACCTCGGGCAGCTCGCGCTCCTTGACCGACTGCACGGTCACCTTCACGAGGGCCTCCTCGCCCGCGTGATCGCCGGCGACGAGCTTGGTCGTGAACTCTTTGTCCTCGCCGGCCTTCAGGCCGATGAGCGCCTCGTCGAGTCCGTCGATGAGCTGGCCGGAGCCGACCTCATGGGACAGCCCCTCCGTGGTGGCCTCCTCGACGGCCTCGCCGTCGACGGTCGCGGCCAGGTCGATCGACACGAAGTCGCCGTTCTCCACGCCGCGCTCGACGCCCTTGAGGGTGCCGAAGCGGGCGCGCAGGCCTTCGAGCTGCTCGTCGACCGCCGCCTCGTCGACCTCGATCGCGTCGACCTCGACCGACAGGGTCGAGTAGTCGGGCAGGGTGATCTCGGGACGGACGTCGACCTCGGCCGTGAAGGTGACCGACTCGCCGTACTTCAGCTCGGACAGGTCGATCTCGGGCTGGCCGATGGCCTTGGTCTCGGTCTCGGCGACGGCCTCGGAGTACTTGGCCGGGATGGCGTCGTTCACGACCTGCGCGAGGATCGAATCGCGGCCGACACGGGCCTCGATCAGCTTCGCGGGCGCCTTGCCCGGACGGAATCCGGGGATCCGGATCTGCTGGGCCAACGACCGGTAGGCCCGGTCGAAGTCTGCCGACAGCTCCTCGAACGGGACCTCGACGTTGAGCTTGACCCGGGTCGGGGTGAGTTGCTCGACAGTGCTCTTCACGCCTGAATACTCCTTGTATCTACGGTGGTGGAAGTTCGGTCGTTCGCGGGCCGTGCACCGGGTGACCGGTCGGGCCACATCGATCAAGTCGGGATGACAGGATTTGAACCTGCGACCCTCCGCTCCCAAAGCGGATGCGCTACCAAGCTGCGCCACATCCCGGGGTCCGAACACGCGAGGGAACCCCGGAGGGCGACCGCGCATCAGGGCCAACAAGAGATAGTACGTGCCACCGCGGCCGGGCCCGCGCACGGGTGCCGCGGCGACGCCGGAACCGATGGTCGTCCATCGGATGCCACCTCGTCGCATCCACCCCGATTTCGGTTCCGGCGCCGCTGCCGGTACAGTCACTCTTCGCACGCGACGCCGGGATCTCGACGGTCACCGCGAGCAACGCGGGTGTAGCTCAATGGTAGAGCCCTAGTCTTCCAAACTAGCTACGCGGGTTCGATTCCCGTCACCCGCTCCACCGGCTCGGAGACATTGTCTCCGAGCCTTTTTCGTCGGTCCGGGCTACTCCGGGCGCCTAGTTGAGCGGCTCCGGCGGCTTGTTCCACGGCAACGGCAGGGGCGCGTACTCGTAGACGATCTCGGGAGTCGCCTTCTCCTCCGGGTGCCCGGGTGCCGACGAATCGCCGGGGCCGGTCGAGACGATCGGTGGTGGGCAGGGCGCGAACTGGCCTGGCGTTTCCCTCACGTTCCTCCGCTGTCTGCGAACCACATGCGATTCGGGTCGGCGATGTCACAGATCCCCGCCCAAGTCACCCGACCGGACCACATCCCGCCGGCCCGGACTCGTCCTGTGATCCACGCCACACCAGGCGTACCGTTGACCCATGTCCTCCAGCCACACGAAAACCCAACGCCGGTGCGGATCCTGCGGCGCACCCCTGTACGTCCGCCGAGACGTGACCGAGTCCGAGGCCGGCATCGGTCGCGTCGACGTGATGCTCGTCTGCCGGGACGAGGCGTGTTCGCAACCTGCGCAACACCTTCGCACCGAACATCCACAACCCGCCTGAGCGGGAACACGGCGCCCCGAACGAGCAGTCCCCAGTGGGACAAACGATCCTGTTGCATACGAGGGTCCAGCGGCCACAATGAGTCCCACGCCGGAACCCACTGCGCATGCGCGACCTCTAATGTGACGACCGTCACACGCGGTGTCGACAACGGCGCTACCTCGGGTTTTGCCACGTCGTACTGAGGGTTCGCGATGGCGGCGTCATTCGGTGTGACCCGCTCCTTGGACCCAAGGCAACGGTTGTGTAACGATGGTTCCGCGCTCAGGCCGATGCGCGGAAAGAACCATCGAACCGAAGGTACGACCTGTGTTGAACTCTCACCTGCCGACCCCGCGCGCCTCGCGCCGCCGTTCGGCCCGACGACTCACGGCTGTCGTCTTCGGCGTCCTGGCCATGGCCCTCGCACTTCCCGGCGTCGCGAACGCCGTCCCGGTCACCGTGATCCCCGGCCTGCCGCCGGTCGAGATCCCCGCGGTCCCCGGTCTGCCGACCCCGCCGGCGCCGACTACCCCCGAAGCTCCGCAGCCGCCGCCGTCGACGACCGAGGAGAAGCCGGCCGGGCCGGTCATCCCGAACGTCAAGACCGAGACCGGTTACATCGCCCTGGCCGACGACAACACCCACACCATCACCTGGTGGCACAACGGCAAGGTCGTCCGGACGATGCCGATCTCGATGGGTTCGGACAAGAACCCCACCTCGAACGGCGTGTACTACACCAAGGAGAAGTACCGCGACATGTACATGGACTCGTCCACGTACGGCGTCCCGGTCGACTCCGCCGAGGGCTACCGCACCTACGTCGAGTACGCGACCCGGATGTCGTGGGACGGCATCTTCATCCACGGCGCCCCCTGGTCGGTCAATCAGCAGGGTCGCAGCAACGTGAGCCACGGCTGCATCAACGTCACCAACGATCACGCCAAGTGGGTCTACGACAACGTTCCCCGCAACACCCCGATCGTGGTGCGCAACACCATCGGTGGGAAGTATCAGAACACCTAGTCTCGAGCAGACTACGAGGGCCGGTCACCGTCAGGTGACCGGCCCTCTGTCGTGTGACCAGGTGGCGGCCTGGTCGGCGAACGTCGCCTGGACCTGAAGCCACTGGGCGATGACCTGACAACCGGTGGACGCCGGATCGGTGACCGAGGTCCGCCGATAGGGGTCGCTCCGATACGACGTGTGCCGGCCACCCACGGCGTTGGTCAGCCACACACCACCCACCCGGATGCGCGACGGGAGGTAGCACCTGACCTCACGCCACGCCGCCAGCATCCGCCCGGGGTCGCGCCGACACTGCGCCGGCCGGACCGACGTCCGCCGTGCGTTCTGCAAGTCGTTGGCGCGCAACACATCCCACGCACTCCTCCCCCATCGGCCGAGCCCGGCCAGCGTCATCGAGCCGGTGAGGTCGGCGACGTCGCGGACAAGCGAGTCCGCGTCGGCGTTGCAGATCACGTCCTGGGACGCGCCCACCCAGTACACGGGCAGCCCGGTCGGCAGATCCGCTCCCGGGCCGGCGACTCCCCACCCGTCGCAACCGGGCACCACGCCCGGCGGCTGGTGCGGGTCGGCGACCAGCCCGACACCGAGTACCCGGTCCAGGTCGGATGCAGTCTCGGCGTCCCCGGTCGCCAGATCGGCGACCGCGGATCGGATGACCACGGCCCCCTGCGAGTAACCCACCAGCGCGACCGGTCCGGCCGTGGCGCGGATGGCCGCCCGCAGTCGGCCCGCACCGATCCCGACGCTCTCGACGAAACTCATCCCGCCCGGACGCGGGGCGGGACCATAGCTCGCGGGGTATCCGATCCACCGACAGTCGAAGCGGTCATCGAGTTCGTCGGCCACTCCGGTGAGGAGCCCGGACACCTCGGTCCGTGGGTCACCGGGGTACGACTCCCCCGTCCCGCCGACCACGAAGACAGTGATCGGCGGTGCCCCGCCGGGCCGTGGCGGGGTTCTGACATGCTGCACCTCACCCATGGTGGGTCCCGGACGTGTGAACCGCCCGCAGGAGCGCTGAGGGCTCCCTGAGATTCCCACCTCGACCGTGTCATGGCGCCGCGGCACGCACCTCGCAGCCGTGACCGATCAGGATGCTTGCGCCGGTGGCGGTTTGGCGACGTAGTCGGCGGTCTCGATGATCGCCACGAAGAAACCGCTGCCCTCGATCACATTGGCGCTGTGCACCAGGCCGGCCGGTATGTAGATGCTGGCGGGTGCCTCGACCTCGTAGACCTCGTCCCCGAGCGTGATCTCGTAGACAAGACGGTCGAGCGACAGCAGGATGTTGATCTCCGGGCAGTCGTGCACGTGCGGCTCGCAGTAGTCACGTGAAGCCGCCGAGACGGCCCGCATCTCGTGTGCCACGACGCGTTTCTCGGCTTCCGGGAAAAGGTCGCCACCGGCCAGCACACGGCGGGTGATCGGCGCGTCGGCCGCGCCGTGGAAAGGTACGTCTCGGAGTGGGGACACCTCGCCCCGCGAGATCAGTCCGGCATGAGACCGGATGCTTTCGCTGATTGTCACACTGCCCCCTCTTGTCTCCCCGACCGTTCGCATGAGTAAGAACCTCACGGCTCCGCACATGCTACTAAGGTTCGGCTATCCACACCGACCGGGCAGTAACCTGTCAGGTCTGGCAGACGGGGCACCAATACAGTTTTCGGGCCTCCAGATCGGCGATCAGGACGGGTGTCCCGCAGATCCGGCATGGCTCGCCCGCCCGCCGGTACACGTAGGTCCGCGGACGGTTCGGGGCGTAGGACGGCGCCCCGGAATCGTCTTCGGGCCGGATCACGTGAATGCGTCCACGACGCACGCCGATCTTCATGAGAGTCACCAGGTCGGACCACAGAGCGTCGAATTCGTCTCGGAGAACACGCTTTCCGGGTCTCATCGGATCGATGCCCGCGCGGAAGAGGATCTCGGCGCGATACACGGTGCCGATCCCGGCGATGACCTTCTGGTCCATCAGCAGGGCGCCGACGGGCCGCGCGGACCGCGAGATCGCCGACCATGCCCGGCCGGGGTCGGCGTCGCGTCTCAGCGGATCCGGACCGAGTCGGGCGACCAACGCCTCGAGATCGGCGGGGTGGTAGATCTCACACGCCGTCGGACCCCGAAGGTCCGTTCCGGCGGTCTCGGTCTCGATGCGGAGTCGAACCTGCCCGACCGGTTCCGGCACGGGCACCGCGAGTTCGGTGAACGAGCCGTACAGCCCGAGGTGGATGTGCACCATTCGTTCGGCACGCCCGTCCCGGTAACGATGGACGAGATGCTTGCCCCAGGCCTCGGCCGCGTGGAAGGTGAGTCCGTCCACCATCGCTGCACCGTCGGCGAAGCGACCCTGCGGGCTGCTGACGCGAACCCGCTGCCCGCCGAACAGTCGCTGCTGCCGGCGGGCCAGTCGATGGAGAGTGTGGCCCTCGGGCACGGACTCGGCCGAGACCTACTGGGCCGGGGCCCCCGGCACCTCGGGAGCCTCGCCGGTGCGCTCGTACTCCGCGAGGATGTCGATGCGCCGCTGGTGCCGCGCCTCTTCCGACCACGGGGTGGCCAGGAACGCGTCGACGATGGCCAGCGCCTCGGCGGTGCTGTGCATCCGGCCGCCGATGCCGATGAGCTGTGCGTTGTTGTGCTGACGGGCGAGCTGGGCGGTCTCGACGCTCCAGGCGAGTGCGCAGCGCGCGCCGGGGACCTTGTTCGCGGCGATCTGTTCGCCGTTGCCGCTGCCACCGAGGACGATTCCCAGGCTGCCGGGGTCGGCGACGGTCTTGGCCGCGGCGGCGATGCAGAACGCCGGGTAGTCGTCGGCGGGGTCCATCTCGTGGGCACCGCAGTCCACGACCTCGTGGCCGGTGGCCTCGAGGTGGTCTGCGATCTGGTTCTTGAGTTCGAATCCGGCATGGTCGGCACCGAGGTAGACACGCATGGCGTCACTATAGATTGAGGGCGTGGACACGCCCCTGCCCGTCCCCCGCGAGCCGGCCGCCGGCACACCCGACTCCGGGGCACCGATCCCCAACGTGCCCGGCGTCGCCGACCCGCCGCCACCCGCGCCCGCCGACCCCGGTCGACGGTGGCTGCGCCCGGCGCACTACGCCGCGCGGCCGCGGCTGCACCCCTGGGAGATCCCCACCCTCGTGCTGGTGATCCTCGCGACGGTGGTCGGGTACGCGGCGATCATCGTCCTCGTCGCGCTGGGCACCCTCGACCAACTCCTGTTGGGCGCGTTGCTGTTTCCGCTCCTGCTGTTCGTGATCCGCGGCCTGACCTATGCATCACCGCGGGTCAACGGCGTACAGATGACGCCGACCCAGTTCCCCGACGGACACCGGATGGTCGTCGAAGCCGCAGCCCGCTTCGGACTGGAGTACGTGCCGGATGCCTACGTCGTCCTCGGCAACGGCGCGATCAACGCATTCGCCTCCGGGCACGGGTTCCGGCGGTTCGTCGTCGTGTACTCCGACCTGTTCGAGGTGGGCGGCGCCGCCCGGGACCCGCAGGCGCTCGAGTTCATCATCGGCCACGAGGTCGGGCACATCGCCGCCGGGCACACCTCGTACTGGCGACAGCTGTCGACGATCGTCGGCATGAACATCCCGGTGCTCGGCGCCGCCCTGTCCCGCGCGCAGGAGTACAGCGCGGACAACTACGGGTACTACGCCAGACCCGGTGGGGCGCCCGGGGCGATGGGGGTCCTGGCCGCCGGCAAGTACATGCTCTCGGCGGTGGACTTCGACCAGTTCGCCGACCGGGCGACCCACGAGCGCGGGTTCTTCACCTTCCTGACCAACGCGATGTCGTCGCATCCGGTGCTGACCTGGCGGGCAGCCGCACTCCGCGACCGGACCCGCGCGGGGGCGATGCTGCTGCGTCCGAGTCAGATCGTCCGGGGCGTCGGGAGTGGAAACGTGGTGGCGGTGCCGCCGCCTCCCCATCCGGCGACGCTCACGCCCGACGGACTGCCCAACGGCATCGAACCGCCACCACGCTTCTGACGTACTGAACCGCTGGCGTGCAACCGAAGCCGATCAGTCGAACTGCGGATCCTCGTTGCGCGTGCGCTTGAGCTCGAAGAAGTGGGGGTAGGACGCGAGTGCGCGCGCACCGTCCCACACCGTCCCGGCGTCCTCGCCACGCGGGATCCGCGACAACACGGGGCCGAAGAAGGCGACGTCGTTGACGTGGATGGTGGGCGTCCCGACATCGTCGCCCACCTTGTCCATTCCGGCGTGGTGGCTCTCGCGGATGACCTCGTCGAACTCGGTACGGTCGGCGGCCTCGGCGAGCGAGGCGTCGAGGCCGATCTCCTCGAGCGCGCCCGCGATGACCTCGTCGAGATCCTTGATGCCCTGGTTGTGGATGCGGGTCCCCATCGCCGTGTACAGCGGCGCCAGGATCTCGTCACCCTTCTGCGCCGCGGCGGCGGCGATGACCCGGACCGGACGCCAGGCGTGCTTGAGGCCCTCGCGGTACTCCTCGGGGATGTCCTTGCCCTCGTTGAGGACGGCGAGGCTCATGATGTGGAAATTGACCTCGATCGGCCGGACCTTCTCGGCCTCGAGGATCCAGCGTGAGGTGATCCAGCACCACGGGCAGAGCGGGTCGAACCAGAAATCGACGCGATCGGTGGGCTGGGCCTGCTCTGACATGGAACATCCTCTCGAGAGTCGACATTGAACACGTGCCGCCGACGATCGGCCGGTGGCGCCGTCGGACGGCTCAACACCCCGGCGGTTCGAACTGTTCCCGATGCGCGGAGCAGTCGCCGGCGCTGTGGATTCGCGGGGCCCGGTCCGGGCACGGTGTGAGATGGTGCAAGAACCGCCGAGGAAGAGGACCCGGGATGCCGTCGTCGCCACCGTCCGATCCGGACGAACCCGCCCGGGTGGTCGCGCGTCTCCGGCCGCTCGAACCCCGATCTCTCGGACAGCGCTCGGCACAGATCGTCCGGGCCGCCACAAGACTGTTCCAGGACGCGGGATTCCGAAACGTCAGCATCGAGCAGATCGGCGCCGCGGTCGGTCTCACCGGGCCGGCGGTGTACCGACATTTCCCCGGCAAACACGACATCCTCTCGCAAGCGCTGACGACGCAGGTGGAGCTCGTCGCGACACTCATGGCCGACGCCGAGGAGCACGGCCGCTCGCCGGTCGAGCAGCTCGCACTTCTGCTCGACGGGCTCGGTGACCTCACCGCCCATCGGGACGTGTCGACGCTGTGGCGTCGCGAGCAACGCCATCTGCAGCCGGCCGAACTCGATGTGATGAGAAGCTATTTCGGCCAGCTGAGCGAACACTTCGCCTCACTCATCGCCGCGGCGCGTCCCGACGTCGTGCCGTCGGAGGCGGCGATGCTGGGTGCCGCTGCACTCAGCGTGTACTCCAACACCTCCGAGATGCGGGGCTCGTTGTCGCCCGCCCGCCTCATGGAGGTCCAGCGCGCCGTGGCGGACTCCATCCTCGCGTGCCGGCTGCCGGGGCCACCGGAGCCGGACCCCGATGCCGAGCGCGCACCCGCGCACCGTCGCCCCGCCTCCCGTCGCGAGCGCATTCTCGACGCCGCCACCCAGTTGTTCTCCGAGCGGGGCTTCACCGACGTCCGCATCGACGAGATCGCCCGTACCGCCGATGTCTCGATCGCGACGCTCTATCAGGAGGTCTCTGGCAAATCCGATCTCCTGCGGGCGGTGCTGTGGCGCGGTGTGCAGGGCATCCTCTACGTCACCGCCCATGCGTTGAGCCGCGCCGGTTCCGACGACCCGCTCGACGTGCTCATCCGCGTCTTCGTCGAGTACGCACTCGACGTCCACGGCCGCATCATGCCCGTCTTCACCAGCGACCTCATGTATCTCCCGGACACCGAGCAGACGCAGCTCCGGAACGCGCAGATGGATTACCGGGCCGAATGGATCGACGCGATCCGGTCCCGTAACCCACTGCTGACCGCGGCCGACGCGAATGCGCTCGCCCAGGCGTTGTTCGGCTACACGTGCGAGATCATCGAGTCGCCGCAGCTGTGGTCCCGGCCCGGGGTCGCCGCCGAACTCGAGACGATCGCACGGGCGATCCTGAACCCCGCCGGACTGCGTGGAGCACCGCCGGAGTCCTGACCTGGATAAGCTGGCCTGCGTGACTGCTCCGAACCTCACCAGAGACCAGGCCCGCGACCGCGCAGCGATTCTCGACGTGTCGAACTACCAGATCGACCTCGACCTCACCGACGGTTCCGGGGCGCCCGGGACCGAGACCTTCCGCTCGACGACGACGGTGCGGTTCACCGCGACGGAGGGCAGCGAGACGTTCGTCGATCTCGTGGCACCCACGCTGATCTCGGCCACCCTCAACGGAGCCGACCTCGACGTCTCCGGTTTCGACGAATCAGTGGGTATCCCGCTGTCGGGCCTCGCCGCCGAGAACACGCTCACCGTGGTCGCCGACTGCGCGTACTCCAACACCGGCGAAGGATTGCACCGGTTCGTCGACCAGTCCGACGACTCGGTGTACCTGTACTCACAGTTCGAGACGGCCGACGCCAAGCGGATGTTCGCTTGCTTCGATCAGCCCGATCTCAAAGCGACCTACACGGTGACCGTCACCGCTCCCGCGGACTGGAAGGTCATCTCCAACGCCGCGCACGCGGAGGCTCCTGGCGAACCGGACGGCTCCACATCCGCTGTGGTGCACCGCTTCCGGGAAACAGTACCGATGAGCACCTATCTGGTCGCGCTCATCGCGGGGCCGTATGCGGAGTGGACCGACGTCTACTCCGACGAGCACGGCGACATCCCGCTCGGCATCTACTGCCGCGCATCGCTCGCCGAGCACATGGACGCCGAGCGCCTGTTCACCGAGACCAAACAGGGCTTCGGCTTCTACCACCAGAACTTCGGGATCCCGTACGCCTTCGGCAAATACGACCAGCTGTTCGTCCCCGAGTTCAACGCCGGCGCGATGGAGAACGCCGGCGCCGTGACCTTCCTCGAGGACTACGTCTTCCGGTCCCGCGTGACCAAGTACCTCTACGAGCGCCGCGCCGAGACCGTCCTGCACGAGATGGCCCACATGTGGTTCGGCGACCTGGTCACCATGCAGTGGTGGGATGATCTGTGGCTCAACGAGTCGTTCGCGACCTTCGCGTCCGTGCTGTGCCAGGCCGAGGCGACCGAATACGCCAGCGCCTGGACGACATTCGCCAACGTCGAGAAGTCCTGGGCCTACCGGCAGGACCAGCTGCCCTCGACCCACCCGGTCGCGGCCGACATCCCCGACATCGCGGCCGTCGAGGTCAACTTCGACGGCATCACCTACGCCAAGGGCGCGTCGGTCCTCAAGCAGCTCGTCGCGTACGTGGGTCTCGAGGACTTCCTCGCCGGGTTGCGCAGCTACTTCGCCGCGCACCAGTTCGGCAACGCCACCTTCGCCGATCTCCTCGGCGCATTGGAGAAGTCGTCGGGCCGGGACCTGTCGGACTGGGGCGACCAGTGGTTGCGCACCACGGGCATCAACGTCATCCGGCCCGACTTCGAGGTCGACGACTCCGGCGCCTTCACGCGGTTCACCATCGTCCAGGACGGCGCCGCCCCGGGCGCCGGCGAGACCCGGGTACACCGACTGCGCGTCGGTGTCTACGCCGACAACGGATCCGGTGCCATCGAGCAGACGCACAGTGTGGAACTCGACATCGAGGGCGAGCGCACCGACGTCGCCGACCTCGTCGGTGTGCATCGTGGAGATCTGGTGCTGCTCAACGACGGTGACCTCACCTACGCCTCGGTTCGGCTCGATCCGGAGTCGCTGGCGACGGCGACCGCCCGGATCGGCGACATCAGCGATCCGATGCCGCGCACCCTGGTCTGGTCGGCGGCGTGGGAGATGACCCGTCAGGCCGAGATGCGTGCCCGTGACTTCGTCGAACTCGTTCGGCAGGGCATCGCCGGAGAGTCGGAAATCGGTGTGGTGCAACGAGTTCTGCTGCAGGCGACGACCGCCATCGAATCCTATGCCGACCCGGAGTGGGCGGCCACCACGGGCCGTCCCGGATTCAGCTCGCGCATGCTCGAACTCGCCAGCGCGGCCGAGCCGGGTTCCGACCATCAGCTGGCGTTCGTCAACACCTGGCTCGGCGGCCGGATCAACGACGACCAGACCGAGGTGGCCCGGGCGCTGCTCGAGGGCGCGGATCCCGCCGACCACGGGCTCGAGGGTCTCGCCGTCGACACGGACCTGCGGTGGAAGCTGGTGACCGCGCTGGCCACCGCCGGGGCGATCGACACCGATCCGGAGTCGACCCCGGTCATCGACGCCGAGGCCGAGCGGGACAACACCGCCACCGGCACGCGTTCGGCGGCGCTGGCGCGGGCGGCGCGTCCGCTGGCAGAGGCCAAGGCGGACACCTGGACTCGCGCCATCGAGGACGACGCGCTGTCGAACGTGTACACCCGCACCATGATCGGCGGATTCGCCCGTCCCGGCCAGGGCGAACTCCTCGAGCCCTACGTGGAGAAGTACTTCGAGGCGGTTCCGAAGGTGTGGGCACGCCGGTCGAGCGAGGTCGCGCAGACCGTCGTCATCGGCCTGTACCCGAGTTGGGCGATGTCGCAGCAGGCCCTCGACCTCGCCGAGGACTTCCTGTCCGGGGACCATCCGTCCGCGCTGAAGCGGCTGATCTCCGAGGGCCGCGACGGCGTGGCCCGCTCGCTGCGGGCGCGCGCCTACGACGCGCAGGAGAGCTGAACCCCGCGGACGCCGGGTTCAGCGCCGTCGCCACCGGTAGCGCACCTGCGGGCGGCCCGCCGAGCCGTACTCGGTATCGCGTTCGAGTACGTGGTCGTCGGCGAGCCGCTCGAGGTAGCGCCAGGCGGTGACCCGCGACGATCCGAGGGCGCGCGCCACTTCCGAGGCGGTCAGCCCGTCGGGGCTGTCACGGACCGCCCTGCTGACCGCGTCCTCGGTCTGCGGCGCCGCACCCTTCTTCGCCGATCGACGGGTGTCGCTCGTGCGCAGCTCGGCGAGCGCCCGGTCGACGTCGCGCTGACTGACCGCGTCGGCGTCGCCGGTGAGGGCTTCGCGGTAGCGCAGGTACTGCTCGATCTTCTCCCGGAACGCGGCGAAGGTGAAGGGTTTCAGCAGGTAGAGCAGCACCCCGCGCGACATGGCGCTCCGGACGGTGGCGAGGTCACGCTGGGCGGTGATCGCGATGACGTCGGGCGCCGGGCGGACACCCGACAGCGCCGACGCGAGGTCCACGCCACGTGCGTCGGGCAGACCCAGGTCGAGCAGCACCAGGTCCACCGGTCCGGCGGTGGCCATCCGCAGCGCCTCCTGCGCGGTGGACACGGCACCGACGACCTCGAATCCGCCCAGCCGGAAGAGATAATCGCGATGCGCCTCGGCGATCACGGGTTCGTCCTCGACGATCAGGACGCGGATCATCGTCCGCGCTCTCCCGCGTCGGCGCGCACGCGTACCGAGATGACCGAGCCGTAGGTGTTCTCGGCGCTCATCGTCCCGTGCCGACGGGCGACGACCTGGGCGACGAGGGCGAGACCGAGGCCGCGCCCGGCGGCGTCACCTCCGGGCTTCGTCGAGTAACCCCGAGTTGTCGCCAGGGCGAGCAGGTCGGCATCCATGCCGCTGCCGCTGTCGGCGACGACGATGTCGAGTACGCGGTCGTCCCCGACGACCGTCACCTCCACCCACGGGTCCGCGGGGTCGCAGGCGTCCAGGGCGTTGTCGATCAGGTTGCCCACGACCGTGATCATCTCACCGGGCGTGAGGAGCCCGGTGGCGGCGTCACTCACCTGCGAATCCTCGGTCAGGGACAGCGCAATCCCGCGTTCGGCCGCCTGCGCCGTCTTCCCCAGCAGGAGGGCGACCAGCGCGGGCTCGGCCACCGCCTGGGTCATCCGGTCGATGAGGTGCTGGGAGAGCTCGAACTCGGTCGTCGCCAGCCGGATCGCCTCGTCGGGCCGGCCCATCTCCACGAGGGCGACGATCGTGTGCAACCGGTTGGCGGCCTCGTGCGCCTGCGATCGGAGGGCCTCGGCGAACCGCGTCATGGAGTCGAGTTCGCCCATCGCCTCCGAGAGCTCGGTGCGGTCACGGATGGTGACCACCGACGACGCGCGCCGGCCGGCCACCGGGGAACGACTCACCAGCAGTCCCCGGCCGCGGTCGGCGTAGGTCACGTCCGTCTCCTCGTCGCCGTCGGTGAGGAAGGCGGGCAGGTCCGCGGGGGCCGTGTCGGGTCCGATCTCGAGCAGGCGGTGCGCCTCGGCGTTGACGAGCGCCGGTCGTCCGTTTTCTACGACGACCAATCCTTCGCGTACGGAACGCAACACGGCATCGTGATGGTCGTACATCAGTCGTAACTCGTCGGGTGCGAGCCCGCCGGTCTGCCGCAGCAACCGTCGCCGGATCCGCCACACGCCGCCGACCGCGGTGAGCAGTGCCGCGAACGCGGCGAGGGCGATCATCGGCAACTGGCCACGCCACGCCGACGTCAGCGAGCGCTGGGTGATCCCGGCGGCGACCATCCCCACCACCCGGCCGTCGGCATCACGGACGGGGACGATCGTCCGGATCGACGGGCCCAGCGTGCCGGTGTAGTTCTCGGTCATGGTCTGCCCGCGCAGTGCCGCGTCGATGCTCCCCAGATACGGTTCGCCGATCCGCGCCGGGTCGGTGTGGGTGTAGCGGGTCCGGTCGGGCGCCAGCACGGTGATGAACGCGATCCCGGTTGCCGCGCGCACCCGCTCGGTGACCGGCTGCAGCACCGCGCTGGGATCCGGAGATGTGAGGGCGGCGACGGTCGACGGCGACTCCGCCAGGCTGACGGCCACCGCTGTCACCTCGGCCCTCGCCGCGCGGTCCGCGTCGATGCGGGCGTCGACGGCCGCCAGAACGCTCTCGGCGACGACGACCACCGCGAAGACCGCCAGTGCGAGCGCGGCGACCTGTCCGGCGAGCGTGCGCGGGTACCACCGCATCCCTGCCGACCTCGTTCCTGTCCGAAGTGATGACTCCGGACGTGCTGGGTATGAACGTAATGAACACAATCGTGACCCGCGTCACCACATCGGGCCACAATCCTCATCACTGTTGTCCGAGGTGTACGAGGAGAGAATCACCGATGAACATTCGAGGCAGGTCCGGCGACTCACCTTCCGGGGACGGTTCCGATCCCATCGTGACCACGCCCGACGATACGGCCGACACGCCATCCAAGACCAAGCGCGACCGCACCCATTGGCTGTACATCGGTGTCATCATCGCGGTGATCGCGGGCGTCGTGGTCGGGCTCGTCGCGCCGGGCGTCGGCAAGGACCTCGGAGTGCTGGGGACCATGTTCGTCAGCCTCATCAAGATGATGATCGCCCCGGTCATCTTCTGCACGATCGTGTTGGGCATCGGCTCGGTTCGCAAGGCGGCGACGGTCGGCAAGGTCGGCGGACTCGCGTTCGTCTACTTCCTGGCTATGTCGACGGTCGCGCTGGCCATCGGCCTGGTCGTCGGCAACATCATCCAGCCGGGCGACGGCCTGAACATCGATTCGGTGTCGGGCAAGGGCCAGGAACTCGCCGAGGACGCACACGAGTCCGGCGGAACCCTCGACTTCATCCAGGGCATCATCCCGGAATCGATGCTGTCCGCGCTGACCGAGGGCAGTGTCCTGCAGGCGCTGTTCGTCGCGCTGCTCGTGGGGTTCGCGATCCAGGCGATGGGCCGCACCGGCGAACCGATCCTCACCGCGGTCTCCTACTTCCAGAAGCTCGTCTTCAAGGTGCTCACCATGGTGCTCTGGGTGGCCCCGATCGGCGCGTTCGGCGCCATCGCCAGCGTCGTGGGACAGACCGGCTGGGCCGCGGTCCAGCAGCTGCTGACGCTGATGCTCGCGTTCTATCTGACCTGCCTGGTGTTCGTGTTCGGCGTGCTCGGAGTGCTGCTGCGCACCGTGTCGGGCGTCTCGATCTTCAAACTCGTCAAGTACCTCACCCGCGAGTACATCCTGATCTTCGCGACGTCGTCCTCGGAGTCCGCGCTGCCTCGCCTGATCGCGAAGATGGAGCACCTCGGCGTGGAGAAGACCACTGTCGGCGTCGTGGTGCCGACCGGGTACTCGTTCAACCTCGACGGCACCGCCATCTACCTCACGATGGCGTCGATTTTCATCGCCGACGCGATGGGCGACCCACTGTCGGTCGGTGAGCAGATCGGCCTGCTCGCGTTCATGATCATCGCGTCCAAGGGCGCCGCCGGCGTCAGCGGTGCGGGCTTGGCCACCCTCGCCGGCGGATTGCAGGCCCATCGCCCCGACATGCTCGACGGCGTCGGCCTCATCGTCGGCATCGACCGGTTCATGTCGGAGGCCCGCGCGGTCACCAACTTCTCCGGCAACGCGGTCGCGACGCTGCTCGTCGGCTCGTGGATCAGCACCATCGACAAGCAGCGCGTCGACGACGTGCTGTCCGGCCGGGATCCGTTCGACGAGAGCAACATGGTCGACGACGAACTCGACGACGACCCCACCGCTCGCGGCGCCCACGAGAAGGTCCTCACCCACTGACGACCCGCGACGACGAAGGCCGCCCCACCGGAATGGTGGGGCGGCCTTTCGTACGTCCGGGGTGTGCGAGCGATCAGCCGCCGGCGGCGGCGGTGGCCATCACGCGCAGCGAGGCGATCAGCCCGTCGATCAGATTGCCCTGGCGGAAGCCGGTGACCGCGGCGGTGACACCGAGAGCCGCGACGCGATCGTTCACGCGGGTGGACACCTTGTTGCCGGAGACGATGACCACGTCACGCGAGTTCGGCGAGACGGCGATGAGGGTGCCGTACGCGGGCTCGGGCGATTTCGCGAGGATCGCACGGGCGCTGGTCTCCAGCTCACCGTCGAGGTCGCCGATGTAGACCGAGAAGCGCACGAGGGCCTTCTCGCTGGCGGCCTTGAGCGTCTCGTCGAGCGCGATCAGATCCTTCTTGCTGAACGGCGGCGTCGTCGGAGCGTCGGCCGGGTAGCGTGCCGCGGAAATGCGACCGCTGTTGGTGAAGACGGCGCCCAGCGGCAGTTCGGCGGCCGACCGGGCCGCGACCTCGGCGCTCACATTTGCGTGCGTAACCTCACCATTTGCCACTGGCCGAGCTCCCATCGACGTCGCCGGGTTCCGCATGCCGCGGAAGTGCCATCGGTTCGATGTCGGTGGCACTGAAGAGAAGCGGAGCGTGTTCCCACTGCTGGTCGAGGGTGTATTCCTCGACCTTCGGGTACTTGACCCCGGAGGAGAACACCATCGCGACAACACAGAGCAGAACAGCAAGCACCGTGAGAATCGTGACTGGCACTCCGATGGGGACGATCAGGCTGTCGACGTCCATGTCACCCTTTCGATGGTCGCGCCGGACCCGCCCGGTTGTCGGCGCAGGTCATCGTTGATCAATCTAACCCACTGGCCGCCGCCCGGCCCACGGGGGCCTACAGCGCGTCGTAGACGTGTGAGGCGATCCCGTGCGACCGGATCACACCGTCACGCGGCGCCGGCATCGAGGTACTGCAGCCACGCCGGATCGATGTCCTTGATGGTGGCCAGCAGACGCCAGTGCCTGCCCTTCGGCACGGTCGGGACCGTCCGCAGCGTCCACCCCAGCTCCCCGAGCAGACGATCCGCCTTCCGGTGATTGCACGAGGCACAGCACGCCACGCAGTTCTCCCAGGTGTGCGTCCCGCCCCGACTCCGCGGGACCACGTGGTCGATCGTCGTCGCCCGCGCACCGCAGTAGCCGCACCTGGTCAGGTCACGACGCATCAGAGCGGCCCGGGTCATCGGCACGGTCGCCCGGTACGGCACGTGGACGTATCTGCGGAGCCGGATCACGGTCGGAACCGGGACCGCGCCACCCACGGAGTGCACCGCCTCGCCCTGTTCGTCGGCGTGCACCAGATCGGCGCGATCACGGAGGATGAGGACGACCGCACGCCGGACCGTCACGGCCGTCAGCGGCTCGTACGTGGCGTTGAGGAGCAGCACCCGGCGGCGTGTCCAGGCCCCGGCGCCGGGAGCGGAGCGAGCGGGCCGAATGTCACCCGCGACGGGAGCGCAGCGAGCGGGACGGATCTGCCCGCGTCCCGTCTTCCCGTGTGATCTGTGCGTCATCTCGCCTCCCGCCACCCCGACGAGCACAAGTCCACCACGGTGACGGTTCCCGTGACAGCTGTTTCACGGTGTCCGGCCAGCTCACAGGGTCGGCCCGGCGTCGGCGTTGAGACACCGCGCCCGGGTGAGGACAATGGCGAGGGTGACTGGCGAACCCAACACATCCCCTCCGACCCCACCGGCGCCGGCAACCCCCGCGCGGACCTTCTACGACGAGGTCGGCGGTGCCGAGACGTTCCGGCGACTCACGGCTGTGTTCTATCGCGAGGTGGCGCGCGACGAGGTGCTGCGCCCGCTGTATCCCGAGGAGGACCTGGGTCCGGCCGAGCGTCGGATGCGGATGTTCCTCGAACAGTACTGGGGCGGCCCGCGAACCTACTCCGATGAGCGCGGCCACCCCCGACTCCGCATGCGTCACAACCCCTTCCGCGTCGGGCCCATCGAGCGGGACGCGTGGCTGCGCTGTATGCACACCGCGATCGCCTCCATCGACGACGACACGCTCGACGCACCCCACCGCCAGGCGCTGATCGACTACATGGAGATGGCGGCGCAATCGATGATGAATTCACCCATCTGAGAGCGTTTTCTGTCCCGACACGCCGCCCGACTCGCCGACTGACCTGGATTTCTCCGAGAAAACTCAGGTAGGGCACAATGACCACGGTGAGCGATGAGACACCAGAGGTCGTCCCCGCCGAGCCATCCGCCGGGGGTCAGCCCGACGACGTCGCGTTCGACGACGGCGCGATCGAGTCCGACGTCGATGCGCTCGAGGAGCCGGCTGCCGGCGAGGCCGTCGTCGCCGCCGACGCACCGGTCGCACCACCCGTTGTGTCGCAGCTGGATCCGGCTGACACCACGTGGTGGAAGTCCGCGGTGTTCTATCAGCTCTATCCGCGCTCGTTCTCCGATGTCAGCGGTGACGGCGTCGGCGATCTCGCCGGTGTCATCGACAAACTCGGCTATCTCGAACTCCTCGGCATCGATGCGATCTGGCTCAGTCCGATCATGGCCTCTCCCATGGCAGATCACGGTTACGACGTCTCCGATCCCCGGGACGTCGATCCCCTCTTCGGCGACCTCGACGTCTTCGACGAGCTCATCGCCGAGGCCCACGAACGCGACATCCGGGTGACGATGGACCTCGTCCCCAACCACACGAGTGACCAGCACGAGTGGTTCCAGGCCGCGCTGGCCGCGGCCCCCGGCAGTCCCGAACGCGAGCGGTACATCTTCCGGGACGGCCTCGGTGACGACGGCGACGAGCCGCCGAACAACTGGCACAGCATCTTCGGCGGACCCGCCTGGACCCGGGTCACCGAGGCCGACGGCTCGCCGGGACAGTGGTACCTGCACATCTTCGCCAAGGAGCAGCCGGACCTGAACTGGGAGAACCCGGACGTCTTCGCCGATCTCGAGAAGACGCTGCGCTTCTGGCTGGATCGGGGTGTCGACGGCTTCCGCATCGACGTCGCGCACGGCATGGCCAAACCCGCGGACCTGCCCGACATGGACCTGTCGGCGACCAAACTGCTGCAGAACTCCGACGACGACCCGCGTTTCAACAACTATGCGGTGCACGAGATCCACCGCAAGATCCGCAAGGTCCTCGACGAGTACCCCGGGGCCGCCAACGTCGGTGAGATCTGGGTCAGCGACAACGAGCGATTCGCCGAGTACCTGCGTCCCGACGAACTGCACCTCGGGTTCAACTTCCGGCTCGCCAAGGCGCCGTTCGAATCCGGTGCGATCAGGGAGGCCATCGAGAACTCACTCGACGCGGTGTTGTCGGTGTCGGGTACTCCGACGTGGACGCTGTCCAATCACGATGTCGCCCGCGAGGTCACGCGATACGCCGTCGCCGACCCGGAGACCGGGGCACTCGACCTCGAGCGCGGCACGAGGCGCGCACGAGCGATGCTCGTCGTCGAAATGGCCCTGCCCGGAACGGTTTTCCTCTACAACGGGAGCGAACTGGGACTGCCGAACGTCGACGACCTGCCCGACGACGCACTCCAGGACCCGGTGTGGGAACGGTCCGGACGCACCGAACGCGGGCGGGACGGCTGCCGCGTCCCGATCCCCTGGGAGGGGACCGAGCCGCCCTTCGGGTTCAGTGCGACGCCCGAGACCTGGCTGCCGATCCCGGAGTCGTGGCGCGCGCTCACCGTCGAGGCCCAGCTCGAGGACGTGGGGTCGATGCTGTCGCTCTACCGCGCCGCCATCGACCTGAGGGTGACCCGTCCGGAGTTCACCGGTGAGCACCTCGAGTGGTACGGCGCGCCGGAGGGATGCCTGGCGTTCCGTCGTTCCGAGGGTCAGCTGGTCTGCGCGCTGAACGCCGGCGATGAGCCGGTGCCCCTTCCGCCCGGCGAATTGCTGCTCGTCAGTTCGCCTCTCGTCGACGGGATGCTGGCGCCGGACGCAGCGGCCTGGCTGGTGTGACTGAACTCGGGCAGCCGGCCGCGGACCACGTGAGGGGCACGCAGGCACCTCACCGCCGTCGATAGCAAGCAAGACAATCGTGAAACGCTGCTAGAAGGGCGGCGGGTTGGCGTCGTTCCAGCGCTTCTCGGCGCGTTGGTGGCGTCGGAAGTCGTTGTCGCGCTGCTTGGTGAGTCGGTCGCGGGCGGGGTGATCGGGTGATCGTCTGGGGAAGAGCTTGTTGAACAGGTCGCGTCCGCTGAAGGCGTTGCCGACGAACATGTGACCGGTGGGTGTGGTGAACCAGGCGGTGCGGGACTCGTCTTGGTGGTCCTGCCAGCTGGTGAAGGTCTTGATGCGGTGATGGAAGCGGCACAGCGGTTTGAGGTTGCGCGCATCGGTCGGGCCACCGCGCCGCGGGTCGGTGTGATCGAAGGGTTCGGTGTGGTCGAGGTCGATCTGCCAGACCGGGGCGTTGCAGCCCGGGAAGGTGCAGCACAGTTCGCCGGCACGCACCAGCGCCTGCAGCTTCTTCGACGGGGTGTACCGCGTTGTCGAACTGTCTGCCTCGGGAGCCGATGCCAGTGGCGCGGCGGGGGTCGGTGCGGGATGGATGTAGGTGCGTCGCGCTTCGGCGAGGAGTTCTCGCGCGGTGTCGGCGTCGATGATGCCATGGCGGTCGAGGAACGCGGGATCGTCGTCGAGACCGATCAGGGTCGACAGGTTCACCACGATGTGAAAGGTCGCGCGCGGCGCCAGCGAGTCCGACGCCGAGTCGGTCGGCGCGGCCGGGTCATCGGCAGCGGTGTCGGGGGCTGACGGGTCGACGAAGGTGTCCGCATCCACCATCTCAGCAGCTGGTGCAGGCGGCTCGGCGGTATCCACTGTCGCTGGGTCGAAATCTGGTGCTGTGTCGGGTTCGGTTGCGGCAGGTCGACAGTCGTCGCATAGGCAGGTGATGGCGGCTTCGCCGCGCGAAAGTGCTTTGAGGGCATCGACCCGGCGATTGGCCAACTTTCGAGGGTCACCGGCGTGGACCGCGGTGGCCATCGCCGTCAGGCGGGCGTCGAACTCGGCGGCATCAGCATCGGGCAGCGTCCCGGAGATCCGGGACTGCCCCGGCGTGAACCGATCGGGGGTGACCGTCACCTTGCGGTCGGACTTCACTCGCTCCTTGCGTCGGCGGATCGCGTCGGGTGCCCACTTGGCGACGATCGAATCGACCATGGCGGTGAACCGGGCCGTCGACATCGGTGGGCGGGCGAAGATCGCTTCGGCGAGATGGGCGTCGACGGTCTGCATCTCTTCGTCGTCGGTGATGAGATCGGTGCGCTTGAGAGCGATGAGGAAGCGGCGCTTGTCGATTCGACCGCACGCCAGTGCGTGCCCGGTGAAGGAGAGTCGGTAGCGCAGTGCGTCGCCGGCCTCGATGAGGTCTTTCGCCTCGGCCGGTGTCACGGTGAGGGTGGCGCCGACTTCGGCGATGGCTTGTTCGAGACCGTTGGGCCCGAACTGCTCGTAGGGGTTCTCGCCGGCGGCCACTCGCGCTGATAGGTGCTCGAAGGCTTCGATGGAGTCGAGTTCGCCGCTGTGCGTCTCGGCGCGGCGCTGCGCGTAATCCATCTCGCGTTCATCGTGAATGAGGCTGGCAACGACCATCATTCGATGCGCGGACGCTGCCGCCAAGCCCGCGCAGTGGTTGAGGACCTCGACGAGTTCGGATGCGGAGAGTTCATGGTCGGGACGAAAGCGCGGTTCGACGGACTCCTGTGATGGGTCCACCGCCGTGGATCCGGCCCCCGCCCCCGATGACATGACACCATCGTACTCGAAAATATGTTCGAGTCAAGGCTTGATTTTTCCAAGTCCCGGACGTCCTACAAATCGAACCACGACGTACTGACAGGCCTCCGACTTCGAGATAATCGTGTCTGCGTGGCGGCCAGTGCGAATCACCATGGCTGGAGCTCAGGCGACAAGAGAGATCATCGTGAGACACACCGTTTAGTTCAGGACGGTGACCGCGAGATCGCGGTGCCGGCGCTGGTACACCGAGCCGAAGCGTGCATCGATCCGAATCCACGCCGCCGACATCCGGATTCGTACCGGTTCGTCGGCTGCGATCGCCCCGGTGTCGGAGGTCTCGGTGACCGCTCGTCCGTCCGCGTCGCGGATGAATCCCATGCCGGTCAGGGCGAAGACCGATCGCATGCTCACCGCGGCCCGCAGCGCACCCTCCTCCGACGTGACCTCGAGGACATCCTGATCGAGCAGACCCGTTGCGGGACCGTGCCCGCTCCCCTCCTCGCGCGCCACCCGGGCGCCTTCCCGAGACAGTTCGACCACGCTGCGGGCGGGTACGTCGTCGATGTGCCGGAACCCGATCGCAGCGGGAAGCGCTCCGCGCCAGGCACTGTCGAGGGAGAAGCCGGGATCGACCGCGGCGCCCGGGCCGGCCGATTCGACGGTCGCACGCAGTGTCGAAGCGTCGCACACGATGTCGGTCGGCGCGATTCGTCCGGTCACCGATCGGGTGGCGAGGACGTCGAACCCGGTATGTGCCCACAAGGCCACCAGACCGTCCGAACGCGCGACCACCCGGACGACGGCGGCATCGTCGAGACGTACTGCGTGCGAGAGGAACGCGAGGGCGTTCGATCGGTCCGAGGACGCGAACTCGATGAACCGCTCCATCAACTCGGCCCGCCGCGTGTGGCCGATTCCCCGGCAGGGCGGCGGAATCCGGCGAGGTAGTCCTTCTGTTCCGGGGTGAGCCGGGCGATGCGCTGGGCCGCCACGTCGAAGGCGACGAGCTGCGTGCTGGCGACCACGGCGGGTCGAGAGGCGGGGTCGGCACCCGCCGCGCGCACTTCGTAGCCGACGGTGAAGTCGACGGCCCGCAGGCGTTCGACGAACATGGTGACCTCGATCGGCCCCTCGGAATGACGCAGCTGCGCTTGATATCTCACGTGTAGGTCGGCGACGAGGCAGCCGTCGCGCAGGGGCGCGGTCGGTCGGCCGTCGTAGAAGAGCCAGGGAATGCGCGCCTCTTCGAGCAACGTCACCATCCGGGCGTGGTTGATGTGCGCGTAGACATCCATGTCCGACCAGCGCACCGGCACCTTGACCAGGTATCCGTCAGCGGTCGTGGTCCCGGCGTCCTCGTTGAGCACGTGCGTCATCCCCTGTCTGATCGGCGTCGGCGTGCAGCCCTGGCGGCCACCCCGGCCCAACCCTACGCACTACCCGCCCCGGTCAAGCAGGCGCGATCTCCACCGGCAGACCGTTGAGGACGACGGTCCCCGAGAGCGGGTCGAGCAGGGCGCCGTCGTTCAGGTCGTTCACGTTCACACCCGGCTCGGCGGCGGCGACGCCCAGTCTGATGCCCTCGACATCATGGCCCCACCCGTGCGGCAGCGACGCGACCCCGGGTCGGATGTCGGTGGTGATCTCGACGGGCACGGTCAGCGAACCACCCGCACCACGGACCTTGGCGACATCGAAGATGCCGAGTCGGTCGGCATCGTCAGGATGCATGAGCAGGGTGCAGCGATTGGTGCCGCCGGTGAGGGCCGGGAGATTGTGCATCCAGCTGTTGTTGGACCGCAGGTGGCGGCGGCCGACCAGCAGCAGGCTGCCGTCGGCGGCCGGCGCCGGGTCGCGCCCGGCGTCCACCGCTGCACTCAGGCGCGCGAGGTCGCCGATGAGCGGGTCGGGAGCGAGTTCGATCTTGCCGGACGCCGTGCGGAGCACCCCGGGCAGGCGCGGCCGCATCGGCCCCAGATCGATACCGTGTGGCGCGGCCAGCACATCCGCGAACGTGAGGCCGTCGCGGGAGCCGAAGGCGTCGCCGTACGCCCCGAGGCGGAACAGCATGTCCAGACGACGCTGGTGCCCGGGCGCGTCGGGCAACATCGCGACGAGCGAGGCGACGTCACGGCCGGCGACGGGCGAATAGGGGTCGGTGACCTCCTTCGACAGCGTGGCCGCGATGACCTGTTCGTCGACGAGCCCCGGGTCGGCGTCGACCCCGGCCCCGGACAGGCCCAGGATCAGCCGGCAGACGATCTCGATCTCGTCGGGACGGCCCACCGGGAGCGGCAACACGGGCGGCGAGTAGCGGGCGGTGGCCCGGACCGCCAGGTTGTTCAGGATGGCGTCGAAATGCGGACTCTGCGATGGGCGCGGCGGCGGCAGCACGACGTGTGCGTGCCGCGTCGTCTCGTTCAGATAGGGGTCGACGCAGACCACGAACTGTGCGTCGTGGAGTGCGCGTCCCAGTCGTGCACCGTTGGGTGCGGACAGGACGGGGTTGCCCGAGACCGTCACCAGCGCCCGCAACCGCCCCTCGCCGGGCGTCTCGAACTCCTCGGCCATCGCGACGGCGGGGAGCTCTCCGCCGACCTCCGCGTGACCGGAGACCCGGCTGCGCCACCGCCCGGTACGGAACCCCCGGCCCGCACGGGCCGGGCGGGGCGACGGAGCGGTCGGTGCGAGCGGGAACATCACTCCCCCGGGCCGGTCGAAGTTGCCGGTGAGGATGTTCACCACGTCGATGAGCCAACTGCCGATGGTCCCGAATTGCACTGTGGTGGTGCCCATCCGGCCGTAGACGGCGGTCGATTCCGCCGCGGCGATCGACCGGGTGAGTGCCCGGATGTCGGCGGCCGCCACACCACAGAACGACGCCACCCGTTCGGGAGTGAACTCGCGCATCTCGTCGCGCAGCGCCTCCACACCGAGGACATGCGCGGCGATCCCGCCGAGGTCGTCGGCCACGAGATCCTCGTCGAACAGGCACTGCACCACCGCGCACAGCAGCGCCGCATCCGTTCCGGGCCGCGGCGCGATGTGGGTGTCCCCGAGCTTCGCCGTGCGGGTGCGAGCCGGGTCGATGACGGTCAGGCGGCCGCCCCGGCGGCGCAGCGCGGTCAGTTTTCCGGGGAAGTCGGCGGCGGTGGTCACACTGCCGTTGGAGACCACCGGGTTCGCTCCGATGATCACGAGATGATCGGTGCGGTCGAGGTCCGGGACGGCGAAGGTCCCGGCATGACCGACGAGGTAACCGGTGGCCGCCTGCTTCGGCATCTGGTCGAGGGTGCTGGCGCTGAACACGTTGCGGGTACCGAGTGCCCGGATGAGCAAGGGCGCGTACATCGTGCCGGCGACGGTGTGCGCGGACGGATTGCCGAGGTAGAAGCCGATCGACTCGCCGCCGGAGGTCGAGATCACCTCGCGCAGCCCGTCGACCGCAGCGGTGAGCGCTGTGTCCCAATCGGTTTCGATGAGCCGACCATCGCGCCGGATGAGCGGACGGTCGAGGCGATCGGGATCGTTGTCGAGCTGGGCGAAACTCGCACCCTTCGGACACAGGTAGCCGGCACTGAACACGTCGTCGGCGTCACCGCGCGCGGCGGTGACGATCTCGCCGCCGATCGCGCGGTCCCGGCCGATGGTGAGGGTCAGACCGCAGGTGGCCTCGCAGAGCGGGCAGATGCGCGGTGCGGTTCGGGTCATGTGCTCAGGCTAGGCGCTCGGCACACCTGACCGCGATGGATTCGACGACGGCAGCCGTCGCCTGCGCATCAGCGGATCACGCTCCGCAGCTGCCGGGCCGCGACGGAGAGCGTGGCCAGATCCGCGGTCCCCGTCTCCTCGATCTCCCGGAGCACGCTACGTACCCGGCTCAGCCGGTTCGACCGCGAGGACTCCCACTCGGCGATCTTGTCGGCCGTGCTCTCGCCGGGTTCGCTGACCTCCAGGATCCGCAGGGTCAGCGCACGGAGCGCACCGTGCATGTCGTCACGCACGGCCAACCGGGCCAGCGCATGCCATCGATCGCCGAATTCGAGTCCCGACACCGCCGTGAGCAGCTGTTCGAGACCGAAGTGCTCCATCACCCCGAAGTAGAGGTCGCCGACCTCGCCGGCGTCCCGGTCGGCGATCTCGGCCGCGTCGATGATGTCGAGCAGACAGAAGCGGTGCAGGCTAGCCGCGACGCTGTGGGCGAGGTCCTCGGGAACGCCGTGCTCGATGTAGGTGTCGGCGCGCTCGGCGACATCGCGTGCCGAGCTCGGCCCGTACCAGTCGTCGATGACCTCGGACAGTGCTGCCACCCGCTCGCCGTAACGGGTGATCTCGGCGGCCATGGCCAATGGTTGCGGCCGGAAGGCGAGCAACCACCGCGAGGCGCGGAACAGCAGACGGCGCGCGTACAGCATCATCTCGTCGACGGCCTCGACCGGAGCCGGTGCATGCCGGATGCCCTCGAACACCTCGTTCATGCCGAACACCTTGTTGGACACCACATACGCGCGGACGCCCTCCTCGGTACTGCAGCTGCTCCCCTCGCTCAACCGGAACAGGTGGGTCATCCCGGCGTGGTCGATCACGTCGTTGACGAGGGTCGTCGCCACGATCTGACGCCGCAACCGGTGTCCGCTGATCGCGTCGGAATACTCGGTGCGCACCGCGTCCGGGAAATAGCGCGCGACGCGGGGTGCGAACACGTCGTTGTCGGGGAGGTCGGTGGCGAGCAGGTCGGATTTGGACTCGAGCTTGACGTGCGCCATGAGCGTCGCGAACTCGGGCGACGTGAGACCGCGGTGGAGCTCACCGCCGACCCGCTTGCGCAGCTCGCGCGGCTCGGGCAGTGCTTCCAGGCGTAGGTCGACGCCCCGTTTGGCGGCGAGGTGTTCGAGCATCCGGGCGTGCACCTCCACCCGCAGCAGCTCGAATGTGCGGCAGAATCCGAGCTCGGAGTTCTGCGAGATGTTGTCGGCGAGAACGAGTTCGGCCACCTCGTCGGTCATCGACTCCAGCAGGGGGTCGCGTTCGTCGGCGTCGAGGTCGCCCGCCGAGACCGCCGCGTCGAGCAGGATCTTGATGTTCACCTCGTGGTCGGAACAGTCGACCCCGGCCGAGTTGTCGAGGGCATCGGTGTTGATCCGACCCCCGGCGAGGTCGAACTCGATGCGCCCGCGTTCGGTGACCCCGAGGTTGCCGCCCTCCCCGATCACCTTGGCACGCAACTCGTTTCCGTCGACGCGGATCGCGTCGTTGGACTTGTCGCCGACACTCGCATGTGATTCGGTCGACGCCTTCACGTAGGTCCCGATGCCGCCGTTCCACAGGAGGTCGACCGGAGCGAGCAGGATCGCGCGTATCAATTCGGGTGGTGAGAGTTCTGTCGTGCCGTCTTCCATGCCCAGCGCGTCCACCATCTCAGGGGTGATCGGGATCGACTTGCGGTCGCGCTCCCACACCCCGCCGCCGGCACTGATGAGGTCGGTGTCGTAGTCCGCCCACGACGACCGCGGTAGGCCGAACAACCGCTTCCGCTCGGTGAACGACGCCGCCGCCTCCGGATCGGGGTCGACGAAGATGTGCCGGTGATCGAACGCGGCGACGAGCCGGATGTGCTCGCTGAGCAGCATGCCGTTGCCGAACACGTCGCCGCTCATGTCGCCGATCCCGACGACGGTGAAGTCCTGCGACTGTGTGTCGGTCCCCATCTCGCGGAAATGCCGCTTGACCGACTCCCACGCGCCCCGGGCAGTGATACCCATGGCCTTGTGGTCGTATCCGGCCGACCCGCCGGAGGCGAAGGCGTCGCCGAGCCAGAACCCGTACGACTTCGACACGTCGTTGGCGATGTCGGAGAACGAGGCGGTGCCCTTGTCGGCCGCCACCACCAGGTAGGTGTCGTCGGAGTCGAGCCGGACGACCCCGCGGGCGGGGATGACCTCACCGGTCGCGAGGTCGATGTTGTCGGTCACGTCGAGCAGGCCGGCGATGAACTGCCGGTAGCACACGATCCCTTCCTCCCGCTGCGCCTCCCGGTCCCGCGCGGCGTCACCGGTCGGCGGCGGCGGCCGTTTGACCACGAAACCGCCCTTGGCGCCGAGCGGCACGATCACCGCGTTCTTCACCGCCTGCGCCTTGACCAGGCCGAGGATCTCGGTGCGGAAATCCTCCCGGCGGTCCGACCATCGCAGGCCGCCACGGGCGACCGAGCCGAATCGGAGGTGCACCCCCTCCACGCGCGGTGAGTAGACGAAGATCTCGTGCAGCGGACGGGGTTCAGGGGTCTGCGGGATGTCGCGCGGACGGAGTTTGAACGAGATGACCGGACAGTGATCGGAGTCCGACGACCCGCCGTCGACGAAGTAGTTCGTGCGGTCGGTCGCCGACAGCACCGCCGCGAACGCGGAGACGATGCGGTCGGCATCGAGGCTCAACACGAGTCCGATCTCCTCGTCGAGCTTGTCGCGTACCCGCTTTCGGCGCTGTTCGTCGGCGGTGTCGGGGTCGAACGACGCGACGAACAGGTCGACGAGGCCGCGGGTGATGGCGAGGTGCTGGCCGAGGACGCTGGCGACGTGGGCCGAACTGTACGAGAACCCGCATTGACGCAGGTACTACCCGTAGGCGCGCAGCATCGCCGCCGACCGCCAGTCCAGGCCCGACCTGATGACGAGTTCGTTGTAGGCGTCGACGTCCGCACCGGCGAGCCAGATCCGGCGGAACGCCTCGGTGAACCGGTCGGCGAGGTCGTCGGTGTGGTCGAGGTCGACGGTCATCCCGGCCGCGAGTTGGACGCTGAATTCGTAGGCCCAGCAGACGGTGTCGTCGAGCCGATGAATCTCGTACGGGTGCTCCTCGAGGACGTCGAGACCGAGACTGTGCAACACCGGCAGGACATCGGTCAGTGTCGCCGACGCACCGCAGAGGTACAGCGTGAAGATCCACCGGTCCGGTTCTCGCCCGTCGGTCGCCGTCTCGGCGGCGTCGAGGGTCACGTCGATCTCACCCGGTTCCAGACCCACGACGCGGATGAGGTCGGCGAGGGCCGCATGCGGCTCGCGGAGCTCCTTGTAGTCCTCCGACAACGAGGACAACTGGCGCAGCAGCACGTCCGGGCCGCCGTCGAGTGCCGGGACGTCTTCTGCGACAGCCAGTTCGCGCACCCGCTCGTCCCAACCGCGGATGGCGGCGACCAGCGCCGCCTGCACGCGTGCGTGGGCCGGTGATCCGGTGTCGACCGAGCCGAGTTCGGCCGCCGTCGTCGGGTCGATACAGACCAGCACCTGCAACAGTGCCAACGGCATCTCGCTGACACGCGCCGTGTACTCCAGCCCGGTCCCGTCCACCTCGGCGACGAGCGCGCGCTCGAGGGCGAGACGGGTGGACGTGTTGTAGCGGTCCCGGGGCAGGTAGATGAGGGCGACGGCGGTGCGTCCGTCGAAGTTGGTGCGCAGGAACAGCCGCAGCGACCGCGTCGCCACCGCGTCCAGCATCTCGGTCAGGCGGCGTTCGAGCTCGTCCTCGGTGGACGAGAACATCTCCACCAGCGGATAGTTCTGCAGCAGCTCGATCATGGACTGACCGGCGAAGGAATCCTCCTCGACGCCCGCCTGCGCGAGGACGTCGTGCACCTTGGCGCGCAGGACCGGGACGTCGAGCACCGCCTGATGATTGCCGGCGGAGGTGAGGGTACCCAGGAAACGATGCTCGCCGTCGTGTTCGCCATTCGCATCGAACGTCGGAACCTGCACGAGCACAGGGAAATTGGTGCGCTGGATGCCGGTCGCCACGAACACCCGGCTGACCCGCGGGACCAGCGGACGATCAGTCACCGACGGGAAGTCGCGGCTGACGGAGTCGGTTCGCCACACACCGAGACGGGCGGCGTCCCCGGCGGGCCCGTCCCCGCCCACCCGCACATGGCCCAGCGGGTGGAAGTGGTTGCCGGCGAACCACTCGAGCAGTGCGGCGTACTCACCACGGTCGGCGTCGGAGACTCCGGCCCCCGGCAGCGGCGCCTCGGCCATCCCGGCGGCGCACTCGGCCATCCGAGAGCGCATCGCCGACGCATCGGCGTCGACGTCGATGACCCGCGAGACGACCTCGCGGAGGTCGTCGCGCAGCGGTTCAGGATCGATGCCCGGGTGACGTGCGAGGCCGCAGACCGCGATCCAGGACTCCGGGGTCGTCTCGCCGGAGTCGACGGCGACGAGTGTGCCGTCGGGGTCCCGCTGAACGGGTATCACCGGGTGGTCCATGCGATCGACGGTGAGGTCGTGCGCCTCGACCGTGGCCAGGACGGCTTCGACGAGCATCGGCATGTCGTCGTTGACGACGAGGATCTCGACGGTGCCGCCCTCGCCCGCGGTCACTCCGACGAGCGCCTCTCCGCGGCGGCGGACCCGCGCGTCATCGAGATGTCTGCGCACCCGGTCGGCGGCCGACTCACCTGCCGACCCGTCGGTCCGCGACCTGAAGTAGTGGTCCACCGCGTCCGGAACGAGTGACGTCACATCTGCCGATGCTAGTCACCCGCGCCGGGCGGAACCGGGATTAATCGCGAGTCAGTTTGCGGTGCGTGACCCGGTGCGGGCGGGCGGCGTCGGCGCCGAGGCGATCCACTTTGTTGGCCTCGTAGGCCTCGAAGTTGCCCTCGAACCAGAACCACTGCCCCTCTTCGACGTTGCCTTCCCACGCCAGGATGTGGGTACAGGTGCGGTCGAGGAACCAGCGGTCGTGGCTGATGACCACGGCACACCCGGGGAACTGCTCCAGCGCGTTCTCCAGCGAGCCCAGGGTCTCGACGTCGAGGTCGTTGGTCGGCTCGTCGAGAAGGATCAGGTTGCCGCCCTCTTTCAGGGTGAGCGCGAGGTTCAGGCGGTTGCGCTCACCACCGGAGAGCACCTCCGAGCGCTTCTGCTGGTCAGGGCCCTTGAACCCGAAGGCGCTGACGTAGGCGCGCGAGGGCATCTCGTTCTGGCCGACCTCGATGTAGTCGAGCCCGTCGGAGACGACCTCCCACACCGTCTTCTTGGGGTCGATGTTGGCGCGGCTCTGGTCGACGTAACTCAGCTTGACCGTCTCGCCGACCTTCACCGTGCCCGAATCGGGCTGCTCGAGGCCGACGATCGTCTTGAACAGGGTCGTCTTGCCGACGCCGTTCGGACCGATCACACCGACGATGCCGTTGCGCGGCAGGGTGAACGACAGGTCCTTGATGAGAACCCGGCCCTCGAAGCCCTTGTCCAGGTGCGAGACCTCGACCACGACGTCGCCCAGGCGCGGCGGCGTCGGGATCTGGATCTCCTCGAAGTCGAGCTTGCGGGTCTTCTCCGCTTCGGCCGCCATCTCCTCGTAGCGTGCGAGGCGGGCCTTGTTCTTGGTCTGGCGGGCCTTGGCGCCGGAGCGGACCCAGGCGAGCTCTTCCTTGAGCCGCTTCTGCAGCTTCTGGTCCTTCTTGCCCTGGACCTCGAGACGCTCGGCCTTCTTCTCCAGGTAGGTCGAGTAGTTGCCCTCGTAGGGGTGCAGCTTGCCGCGGTCGACCTCACAGATCCACTGCGCGACGTGATCGAGGAAGTACCGGTCGTGGGTCACGGCCAGCACTGCTCCCGAGTAGTTCGCGAGGAACTGCTCCAGCCACAGCACCGACTCGGCGTCGAGGTGGTTGGTCGGCTCGTCGAGCAGCAGGAGGTCGGGCTTCTGCAGCAGCAGTTTGCACAGTGCGACGCGGCGACGTTCACCACCGGACAGGTGGGTGACCGGCGAATCGGCCGGCGGGCAGCGCAGCGCATCCATCGCCTGCTCGAGCTGGGAGTCGAGGTCCCAGGCGTCGTTGTTGTCCAGGTCCTCCTGGAGCTTGCCCATCTCTTCCATCAGCTCGTCGGAGTAGTCCGTCGCGAGCTGTTCGGCGATCTCGTTGAAGCGGTCGAGCTTGACCTTGATCTCACCCATGCCCTCCTCGACGTTCTCCTTGACCGTCTTCTCCTCGTTGAGGGGCGGCTCCTGCAGGAGGATGCCGACGGTTGCGTCGGGGTCGAGGAACGCCTCGCCGTTCGACGGCTGGTCCAGGCCGGCCATGATCTTCAGGATCGACGACTTGCCCGCGCCGTTGGGTCCCACGACGCCGATCTTGGCGCCCGGGTAGAAGGACATGGTGACGTCGTCGAGGATGACCTTGTCGCCGTGCGCCTTGCGAACCTTCTTCATCGTGTAGATGAACTCAGCCACGTGAAAACTCCTTCGGACCTGCTCGATGCCGTGTGATCTGTCTGCCGCGGACGCGGGGGGTGGGCGCCCGGGCGCACACACAATGGGGTCCAGCCTAGTCGCCGTCGCACGACGGGCGACGGTCCGGTGCGTCTGCGCCGGTTCGGTGCACCGTCTTTCGCGGGTTGACGCGCGGGTGGGCAGGTTTGTCGGCAGAATGTCGTGGGGACAAGAACGGGGGGATGGGTGAGCGCCGTGCCGGTGTGCGGCGGCGAGGCGATGGGAGCGGTCGATGGGTGCGGTACCCAGATGGACGATCGTGTCCGTGGTCCTGGGTGTCATGGTCGGGTCGATGGGCGTCGTCGCCTGCGAGCCGGCGCCGCGCGAATGTCCGCCGACCATCTCTCCCCTGCACGGCCCGGCCGGGGACTGCCTGCGGTTCGGTGTCAGCACCCCGAGCGGCCCGCTCCGCCCGGCCGAGGTCGCCGCGGTCACCGACCTCGTCGGGGTCCGGCCGACCGTCAACCTGTTCTTCGAGGACTTCACCGCGATCCCCCCGATCGCCGCACTCGACGCCGTGGTCGCCTCGGGTGCCGAACCGGTGGTCACCTGGGAGCCGTGGCGCCACCTCGGTGGTGACGACTACGACTGGGGCGCGTTCACGATGTCGTCGATCGTGGCCGGAGCCCACGACGACTACCTGTACCGCTGGGCCGACGAACTCGTCGCCTGGGGCGGGGTCGTCTACCTCCGGTTCGCGCACGAGCCGAACGGCGACTGGTACCCGTGGAGCCCCGCGGGCGGGACCTCCCCCGAGCTGTACATCGCCGCGTGGCGCCATGTCCACGACCTCTTCGCGTCCAAGAACGCGACCAACGTGAAGTGGGTGTGGGCCCCGAATGTCCCCCTTTCCGACGACGCTCCGCTGTCACGCTGGTACCCGGGCGACACCTACGTCGACGTCCTGGGGATCGACGGCTACAACTGGGGCGCGGTGCCCGGCCACCGATGGACTCCGCCGGCGGAGTTGTTCGCCGATTCGTTTGCACAGCTTCGTAACTTGTCCTCCGACACACCGATACTCGTCACAGAGGTCGGGTCGACAGAAGCCGGTGGTTCCAAAGCCGACTGGATCGCCGACCTGGTGACCTACCTCGACGACGCCGACGACGTCACCGGCTTCGTCTGGTTCGACCACGACAAAGAAGCGGACTGGAGATTGGGCAGCACGGCAGCAGCGGGCGCCGCGATGGCGCATGCACTCGAGAAAGCGGGACTGAGGTGACCCTGGTGGACGCGCACATCGATGCCGACATCGAAGAGGCACGACTGCATTCGATGCAGCAGTTGAACGTTCTCGACTCGCCCCCGGAGGATCGGTTCGCGCAGATCACCCGGATGGCGAAAGCCGTGTTCGGCGTACCGATGTCGACGGTGTCGCTGCTCGACCGGGACCGGCAGTGGTTCAAGGCGGTCGACGGCATCGAGCTGCAGAACCTGCCGCGGGAACAGACGGTGTGCCAGGTGACGGTCGCGCGCGCCTACGACCACCCCGACGATCCGGCGCTGATCATCCCCGACGTCTCGAAGGTCCCGGCCTTCGCCGCGATCCCGCAGATCGCCGCCGACGACGGAATCCGCTTCTACGCGGGATATCCGCTGTACGGCCCCGGCGGACATCCCGTGGGGACCTTCTGTCTCTATGACACCCGGCCGCGGGAACTCACCACCGATCAGGAGGCGGCGTTCCGCGAGCTCGCCGCATGGGCGCAGCGGGAGATCGCGAACAGCGACGACCTGGAACGCGCAGCACTGGTGCAGCGTCAATTGCTGCCGCCGCCCCTCGGAGTCGTCCCCGGATGGTCGATCGCGGCGATGTGCCTGCCCGCCTTCGCCGTCGGCGGGGACTTCTACGATCACTACCCCTGGAGCGACGGCCTGGTGTTCACCGTCGCCGACGTCATGGGGAAGGGACTCGGCGCGGCGATCCTCACGGCGACGGTTCGATCGGCGATCCGAGCCGCATCCCGCGCACTCGACGCCGCCGGACATGCCGCGGCCGACGCCGACCTCGCGAAGGTGGTCGAGACGGTGGCCGATCAGCTCGCCGACGACTTCGCCGGCACCGAGACGTTCGCGACCGCGTTCCATGCACGCCTGCACACCGACGAGGGGCAGCTCGAATACGTGGACGCCGGCCACGGTCTGTCGATCGTCCGCCGGGCCGCCGGAGGTGTGGAGTCGCTCCCCGGGGGCGGTCTGCCGATCGGCATCCTGCGCGACGACACCTGGGACTCCGCCCGGGTCCACCTCGATCCCGGCGACATGGTCGTCATCACCTCCGACGGGCTGCTGGACCTCTTGCCGTCTGGTGACGAGTCGGCGTTGCAGGCACTCTTCGCCGACACCTCGACCCCGTCGCAGGTGTGCTCGATGGTGAGCGAACTGGTCGCCTCACGGCCGCCGATCGACGATGTGACCGTCGTGGCCATTCGTCGAGACGATGCGGGATGAGCGAGAGCGTCGAGGAGGCCACCCTCGCACGCACGGCCCCGTCGCCGTGGCTGCGGCTGGTGATCGTCGCCGCCGCGATCCTCGGGATCAACTACATCGTGTGGCGCTGGCTGGCCTCGGTGAACTGGGACGCCTGGTGGATCGCGGTTCCCCTGGTCGTCGCCGAGACCTACAGCCTGATCGACTCGCTGCTGTTCGGGCTGACGATGTGGCGGCTGCAACACCGCCCCGATCCGCCTCCCCCGCCCGAGGGCGCCACCGTCGATGTCTTCATCACCACCTACAACGAACCCCTGGATCTGGTGATGAAGACCGCTGTCGCCGCGAAGGCGATCACCTACCCGCACACCACGTGGATCCTCGACGACGGTGATCGAGCCGAGCTCGCCGAGGCCGCGGCCCGGGCGGGCATCGGGTACATCACGCGATCGTCGAACTGGCTCGACAAACCGCGGCACGCCAAGGCCGGCAACCTGAACAACGCCCTGATGCAGACCGACGGCGAGTTCCTGCTCATCCTCGACGCCGATCAGATCCCCGAACCGCAGATCCTCGACCGCACGCTCGGCTATTTCCACGACGACAAGATGGCCCTCGTCCAGACGCCGCAGTATTTCGTGAACGTGCCGCCCGGCGACCCGCTCGGCAGCCAGGCCCCGCTGTTCTACGGACCGATCCAGCAGGGCAAGGACGGGTGGAACGCCGCGTTCTTCTGCGGATCCAACGCCGTGCTGCGCCGGGAGGCGCTGATGCAGCTCGGCATCACCCAGTATGTCTCCGCCGTCTCCGACGGCATCGATCGCGCCCTGCGCACCGCGCGTTCTGTCCTCAAGTCGACGCGCAAGCAGGTCGGGAAAGACAACCCCACCGCCTCGGCCGCGCTCGACGCCGTCGACGAGGCCGTGAAAGACGCTCGCGCGCAGCTGAAGAAGAAAGAGCCACTGGCCGAGATCACCTATCGCTTCCAGGCGCGCGTCGACGAGGCGGCACGCGGGCTCGTCGACGCCGACGTCGAGGCCATGCGCGCCGACCTCGAGGCCATCGAGGCGCTCACCGAGCTGAGCGAGCAGGAAGCCGGTGCCGGCGCCGTCGACTACGACGCGCTCGCGGTCCTCGCCGAGCGGGAGTGGTCGCCGCTCGGCGCCATCGAATCGATCCGCGCCATGGTCGCGGCGGTCGACGTCGGACGATCCGACGAGGCCCAGCCCATGTTGCCCCTGGCCACCATCTCGGTGACCGAGGACATGGCGACCTGTATGCGGCTGCACGCCCTCGGCTGGAACTCCGCCTACCATCACGAGAATCTTGCCTTCGGCCTGGCGCCCGAGGACCTGAAAACGATGGTCACGCAACGGCTTAGGTGGGCACAGGGCACGATCCAGGTCATGCTGCGGGAGAACCCGCTGGTACAGAAGGGCCTCACCCTCACCCAGCGACTCATGTACTGGGCGACGATGTGAAGCTACCTCGCCGGTTTCGCGGCCATCGCCTACATCGCGGCACCGGTGGTCTACCTGGTGCTGGGCATCCTGCCGGTCGAGGCCTACAGCTGGGACTTCTTCCTGCGGCTGATCCCGTTCCTGGTGGTCAACCAGATACTGTTCCTGGTGGTGGCACGAGGCACGCCGACGTGGCGCGGCCAGCAGTACAGCCTCGCTCTGTTCCCCGTCTGGATCAAGGCGTGCACCACCGCATTTCGCAACGTCTACATGAACCGTCCGCTCGGTTTCGCGGTGACCCCGAAGACCAAGCAGTCGCAGGATGCGTTGCCCTGGCACATCGTTCGGCCACAGCTGATCGCGATGGCGTTGCTCGTGGTGGCCTCGGTCATCGGTGTCGTGCAGCTGTACCGGGGCGCCGTCTCCGTTCTCGGCGTCGGCGTGAACCTGTTCTGGGTAGTGTTCGATCTGGTGATCCTGAGCGTTGTCATCACCGCGGTGCGGTACCGCGGTCCCGATGAGGAAGGGCAGTGATGGCGAATTTCGCAACACGTACCGTCGACGGCGGCGCCGTGGCGATCCGGCCCGAGGGCCGGCTCAACATGGTTGTCGCCCCGCGACTCCGAGACCAGTTGCACGAGTTGGTCGGGTCCGGTTCGGCCCGGATCGTCGTCGACCTGTCCGGCACCGACTTCATCGATTCCTCGGGCCTGGGCGCACTCGTCTCCGGGTTGAAGGTGGCACGCCAGGCCGGCGGCGACCTCCGGATCGCGGCCCCGACGCCGCAGGTGGTCACCGTCCTGGAGTTGACCAATCTCAATCGCGTTCTGCGCGTCCACCCGTCGGCCGACGACGCCTTCGACGGGGCCTGACGGGACCCGTCCCACTCACCCAGAGATCGAGGCCCCGGCGATGACCGAGAACACCGCGACCCGCACCCTCGAGGAGATCACCTCGCTCGAGACCATGGACCACATCCACGCACTCCTCGCCGATTTCCTCGCGGAGTGCCCCATCGACGACATGGACGCGATGCAGTTCGAGCTCGCCGTGGCCGAGATCGGCGCCAACATCATCGAACACGCCGGGGACGGCGCAACCGTCACCCTGCGCCTCGAGCTGGAGGTCGCACCGGACCGGATCGAAGCCCGCTACTCCGACGACGGCAGTCCCGCCCGCGTCGATCTCGACGCCGTGAACCTGCCCGACGACTTCGCCGAGCGTGGCCGCGGCCTGGCCATCGCGATCAACGTCCTCGACGAACTCGCCTATCGTCGTGCCGACGGCAAGAACCACTGGCGACTGGTCCGGAACCGTTCGGACTGAGTCGTAATCGGCTCAACCCCACGATCGTGCGTTCACGCCGCCGACTCGCGGGTCTCGGGCGCGGTTGCGACGACCGGCGCGTCGGCCGCGCGCCCCTGGGCGGGCGTGCCCCGATACGTGACGACGCAGCGACTCAGGTCGAGTCCGACGGCCACGGCCGTCATCTCGAGATCGGAGCGACGTGAGCCGTCCGCCGACGGGTACTCGTTGGTCTTGATCTGACCGTGCGCGATCACCGGTCGACCCTTGGCGATCGCCAGGCCGACCCCGGTCAGCAGGCGCCGCCAGCAGCTGACCGTCAGGTACAACGTGGGTCCGTCCGACCACTCGCCGGTGTTCTTGTCGATCCGCCGCGAGGTGCACGCCACGCGGAAGGAGATCACGTCCTCCCCGGTGGTCGTCTGCCGCCGACGGGGATCGGACACTACGGTTCCGATGACGGTCGTGTACGTCTCAAACATGGTCGTCTCCTACGGTTGTCGGCCACGGGAAGGTGTGGCCGCACCAGCATCACCCGCAGCGGGGCCGTCAACCGTCGAGGCCGCACGACTGTGGAGAACTCGACGGGTTACCCACAGATCGCGATGCACCTGACGCTCGCCGCCCATACACTTCGCAGGGTGCGCATCCGAAGGCTCCTGGTAGGTCTCATCTCAGCGGCAACAATGCTGGTTGCCCCGCCCCTCGCAGGCGCTGCGCCGGTCGCTTCGCCGACATTGACCGGTCTGACCGAGGCGATCGCGGGCCGGCTCGCACTGGCTGACACCGTCGCCGCGACGAAATGGGCGTCCGGCGCGGCCATCGACGACCCGGCGCGCGAACAGGTGGTCCTCGACACCGTGTCGCAGCTGGCCACCGACCGCGGTCTCGACCCCGCCTACGTACGCGGTGTGTTCCGCGATCAGATCGAGGCTAGCAAGACCGTCCAACGCGGACTGTTTGCGCAGTGGCGGCTGCCTGGGCAGACTGCTCCACCTGCGACGTCCGATCTCGGTCCGGTCCGGACCGCGATCAACGAGTTCACCGTGGCCATCGTCGACCAGCTTGCCGCCGCAGGCGAACTCGTGACGAGCTTCCGGTGTCCCCCAGAGCTGATCACTGCGACCGGCCGCACCGCTGCCGATTTCGGCTTCGATCCCCTGCACACCGGCGCCTTGATCCAGGCCGGGTCGTCGGTATGCACGGTGTCGACGGGGTCCGGCTGAGACCTGTTGCCGCTCAACCGCGCTTGTTGAGTTCCTTCAACATCTCGTTGTAGCTGCCGAGGTCCGCGTCGTGGTCGCGGTCCGCGTTGCGGTCGAAGCGTCGCGCCAGCTTCGTATCGCTGCGCTGCCACTGCACGAACAGCGCGAGCAGGACCACCACCAGGGGGATCTCGCCTGCGGCCCAGGCTATTCCGCCCCCGACACGTTGGTCGTCGAAGAGGCCGTAGTTCCACGGGAGATTGAGCCCGCGGTAGTAGGTCTCGGCGATGACCGCGGTCGTCATCATGAGGGCGATGCCGAAGAACGCGTGGAACGGGATCGAGGCCATCACGAGGCCCAGCTTTGCCACGGGTGACACCTGACGCGGGGCCGGGTCGATGCCGATCACCAGCCAGTAGAAGATGTAGCCGCTGATCAGGAAGTGCAGATTCATCAACAGGTGCGCCGCGTGGTACTGAACCACGGACTCGTACAGACCGCCGAGATAGAGAACGTAGAAGCTGCCGACGAACATGACCGCGGCGATCAGCGGATGCGTCAGGATCCGGGACGGCGCCGAGTGCACGCCCAGCTGAATCCACTCGCGCGGGCCCGGCGGATTGCCCCGACCGGCCGGCGGCAGTGCCCGCAGGGCGAGCGTGACCGGGCCACCGAGCACCAGCAGGACCGGCACCATCATCGACAGCAGCATGTGCGCGATCATGTGGATGCTGAACATCGCCGGGGCGTAGCGGCCCAATCCCGATGACGTCGCCAGCAACAGCAGCAGACACCCGAGGAGCCACGCGACGGTGCGACCGACCGGCCAGGCATCACCCCGGCGCCTCAGGCGGATGACTCCCCGGAGATACACGACGGCGAGCACGATCGCCGCGAGCCCGAAGATCAGGTCGAAGCGCCACTCGGTGAGAAGGCGGACGAACGTCGGCGGCCCGTCGAGGTCGTAACCGATCGCGTTCTCGGTCGCCGAGATCTGGGTGGTGTCCACGAGTGGAGGCGGCGTACGGCTCAGGCCGACGGCCAGGCCGAAGGTCGCGGCGAACACGGCGAGTTCGACCAGTCCGAAGCGGACGAACAGCGACGGCTTGTCGTCGGCGTCCAGTTGGGCGATGGTGACACGACGATGCCACGCGCCGAGTCCGCCGAGCACGACCAGGGCCACCACCTTGGCCACGACCAGACGGCCGTAGGTGTCGGTGAACAGGTCGCCGAGCGGCACCCGCACCAGGGCGTTGACGACACCGCTGGCCCCCACGACGAGGATGCACCAGAACGCGACGCGCGAGAACCGGCGCACCGCCAGGGCACGCCATCGTCCGTCGGCGAGGGCGTAGACCACGACCGCGGCGAGACCGCCGAGCCACAGGGTCGCGCCGATGATGTGCAGGATCAGGCTGTTGGTGGCGACGTCGTGGTTGCCACCCGACGAGGAGTGGCCCGCGAGCGCGGACGGCATCAGGCTGAACACGGAGAACGCGATGACCGCGATGGTCGGACCCCAGTGCAGGGTCATCCGGGCGATGATGGCCGCGACCAGTGCGAACACCGCGGTCCAGAACCAGGTGCGCACCTCCGCGACCTGGCCGTAGGCGGTCAGCAGGTTCGCCGGGCGGATCGCCTCCGCCAGCGGCGCCCCACTGACCTCCGACGCCGAGAACGGCATCGACAGCAGAGCGGAGACCGACCACGTCAGCGCGCTCGCCGCCGCGATCCGGATGGCGCGGTAACCCCCGACGTCGAGGACGCCGCTCGCCTGGGGCGGCACGAAGAACGCGGCGAACACGGCCGACCCGAGCGCGATCGCCGCGGCGAACTCGCCGATCGCGGTCAGAGCAGGTGCGCCGTAGGTGGTCAGCGGCCCCGGATCGGGCACACCGGTCAACCGGAGCGCCGACGCCGCGGAGATCGCGGTGACGGCGACGGCGACGATCGCGGCGAGCCAACCCGATGCCCACAGGATCGCGGTGACGACGCCGCGCGGTTCGTTCATCGCGTCGCGATGCTGCTCCGCGGAGGCGGGCGTCGACGTGCGGGTCATCCTCCAACTGTAGGACCGGCCACTGACGTGATCCCAATTCGACCTGGCCCGCCGTGGCGCACGGCATAGCGACGACGGTGTCGTAGACTCTCTCTGCCCGGCCGCTCGTGCGCCACGTCACGCTCGCCGGTCAGCCTCCGTAGCTCAGGTGGATAGAGCAAGGGCCTTCTAATCCCTAGGTCGCAGGTTCGAGTCCTGCCGGGGGCACGTCATGTGCCTGTCGCCGATCGCTCGAAGTGGATCGGGAACCGTTCGGGGCACGCCGTGCGTCATAGTCCTGCCCCACACCTCGGTGGGTCGCGACTCCCTGGAGGATCATGACGCTCCCCCGCTCTCTGTCCGGTTTTCCGCCCCTGTCATCTGGTCGACGAGACCAGACGGGTTCAGAGGCATCGCTGTTCGGTGTCCATCCCGCCGAGGTCGAGGGCATCGCGCGCACCTGGCAGGCCGCCGCGATCGCGATCCACGCCGCGGATGTCGAGGCCGTCGGAGCGGCGCTCGGACCCTCGAGTCGCGTCGTGCGTGCCCTCGCCGCCACGATCGGACCCGCACGGCTGGCGGTGGACTCCATCGGTGAACGCCTGATGACGATGAGCCAGATGCTGCGGGCGTTCGACGCGACGACGGCAGACGCCGACGCGCGGTCGGGCACTCGGTTCCGCTCGCTTCGGAACCGCTGATGCGACCCACCCTCTCGCAGTTGCGCGCGTGGGATCCGCAGTCGATCGCCGCCGCCGGGTCCGCTGCCTCGACGCTCGCCGAGCGCATCGACACCGGCATCGGTCGCGCGGTGCGTGCCTTCGACAACGCCTCGAGGTGGTCGGGCGGCACGCACGATGCTGCGCACCACGCCATCTGGGCGGAACACGATCATGCCGGCGAGGTCCGCAACGTGGTGCAGATGATCGCCGACGAGGCCACCGATGCCGCCGCCGACCTCGGCTACGCCCGCGACTTCGCCCTTGGTGTCGTCCGGGGAGCCGAGGGGCTGGGCTTCACCGTCTTCGACGACGGCGAGGTGACACATCCAGAGCACGAATTCGACGGTCAGGCCGCCCTTCTCGCGGAATCCATCGCCGAGGCGCTCGACACCGTCGACGCCCTCGACGAGCGCTACGGTGCACGACTCGAGACCTTCGCGGCCGACCTCGCGTCGATGACGGCGGGTCAACCCGACGTCACGCTGCCCGGCGGCGCCGAGATGGACGCGGATCAGGCAGTCCGCATGTTGGAGACGCTCACGCCGACCCAGGTCCGCGATGTCATCGAACAGATGGGTGCCGACGACGTCCGACGCCTGGTGCAGGCCGACCCGCACGTCGTCGGGAACCTACCGGGCGTCCCGTTCGCGATCCGCGCCCAGGCCAACGAGATCAACATCCGCAACGCACTTCTCGACGAGATGGCGGCCGGTCGCGCGCACGGGCGAAGAGCTCGGACCCTGCGCGGACTCCTCGAGCCCAGCCCCGACCCGATCGCCGACGAGAAACCCCGCGGCGACGACGGACTCGTCGAGCGGACCTTCATCACCTTCGTCAACACTCCGCGCGGACGCATGGTCGAGATGATCGGATCGTTGCGGCCCGGCACCCCGAACACGGCGACCTACGTCCCCGGGACCGGCACGAACCTCGACACCGTGGTCGGCCACAACCGCACGGCCGCAGCCGAACTCGCGGCACGCACCGGCGGTCCGGTCTTCCTCTACCTCGACGGCGACCTCCCGCCCGACCTCCGCGCGGCGGCGAGTCCGAGCTTTGCCGCGGCCATGGCGCACCGCCTGGAGTTGTTCGGAGCCGAACTCGACGCCGAGATCGCGCACCTCGCACCCGGTGCGACCACCACCTACATCGGTCACAGCTACGGCGGGTCGGTCGTGGGATCGGCCGAACAACTCGGCCTGTCCCCCGACCGCGTCATCTACGCGTCGTCGGCGGGCACCGGAATCTACGACACCCCGCATCCCGACGGCGTGGATCGATACTCGCTGACCTTCCCGGGCGACCCGATCCACTACGTCCAGTCCTTTCCCGGGAACCCGCACGGCCACGACCCCGACACCGCGCCCGGCGTGATCAGGCTCGACACCGGCACAGTCGAGCTCGACGAGCGCACAGTCGACGGGGGTCTGGTCACCCACGGTGCCTATTGGAACGACCCGGAATCCACGGCCTTCCAGAACATGGTGAAGGTCATCGTCGGCGCCGAACCCGACCTCTACGTCCCCCGCAAGCCCGACATCGCCGAACTCCCGCCACCGGTCGGCGCACCTGCTCCCCTGTGGTGGCTCTATCTCTTCAACGATCGCGCCGACGGGGACATCGACCTACCGGGGCCGATTCCCGACATCCCGCTACGGCTGCCGTGGTGAGCCGCGACTCGAACACACGCCAGGCTTTCGAGTAGTCGTCCGTTTGATCCCGGTCCTCTCGCGACCGTCCACCTGCGAACCTCAACTCGACTCCTGGACCTCGATCGAAGTCCATCAGTCGAGTTGAGGTTCGTCGGTCGGACACCTATGCGTCGCCGTGGTGAGTGTCCGTCCGGCCGACGTCGACCGTTCCCCGCCACCCGCCGATGAGGCGCATGGAGTGATAGATGACCAGTGCCGCGACCGAGCCCAGCGAGATGCCGGCGAACACGAGGTCGCCGACCTGCCAGGTGTAGTCGGCGATGCCGATGATGAGCGGGATCGCCGCGGTGAACTGGTTGATCGGCTTGGAGAAGTCGACCTTGTTGGTCACCCAGATCTGGACGCCGATGACACCGACCAGACCGTAGAGCGCGGTCGTGACACCGCCGAGCACGCCGGGCGGGATCGCGGCGATCACGGCGCCGACCTTGGGCGACAGTCCGAGCAGGATCGCCGCGCCGCCGGCCACCCAGTAGGCCGCCGTCGAGTACACCTTGGTCGCCGACATCACACCGATGTTCTCGGCGTAGGTCGTCGTGGCCGACCCGCCGCCGCTGCCGGCCAGCATCGTGGCCACTCCGTCCGCGGCCAGCGCGCGACCCATGGTCGCGTCGTAGTCCTTGCCGGTCATCATCGCGACCGACTTCACGTGGCCGATGTTCTCGACGACGAGCACCAGCACCACGGGGAGGAACAACGGCAGGACACCCAGGTCGAACGTGGGCGTCTGGAAGTCGGGCAGTCCGATCCAGGCGGCGTCACCGATGGCGGAGGTGTCGATGTAGTCGTTGTCGCTGTCGGTCCGGTCGAGGATCAGCGCGAGGACATATCCGGCCACGACGCTCAGGAAGATCGCCAGGCGCCCGAGCAGCCCGCGGAACAGCACCGCGGAGGCCACCAGCAGCACCAGCACGATCGTCGCAAGGACGGGATCGGCGACGAAGTTGTTCTTGGCCGCCGGCGCTAGATTGAGCCCGATCAACGCAACGATCGCGCCGGTCACGACGGGTGGCATCAGGGTCTCGATCCATCGCACACCCGCGAAATGACTGATGAGCCCGATGACGACGAGCAGAGCGCCGACCGCCACGAGCCCGCCGAGCGCCGACGACGCCCCGTCGGAGGCGACGGCGGCCGTCACCGGCGCGATGATGGCGAAACTCGAACCCAGGTAACTGGGCAGGCGGTTGCGGGTGATCAGCAGGAACAGGATCGTGCCGACGCCGGAGAAGAACAGCGTCGTCGACGGTGGGAACCCGGTCAGCACCGGGACGAGGAAGGTCGCGCCGAACATGGCGACCACGTGTTGCAGGCCGATGCTGACCGTCCGAGGCCAGGTCAGCCGTTCCTCCGGTGCCACGACCGCGTTGTCGGTCAGCTTCCAGGACAGCAGATTCCGAGACGTCGTCTCCGGTTCACCCATGCCGAACAGTGTGCGGCACGGATGCTGACGACGCCTCACTTCGGGTCTCCTCCGCCGATGCTGCACGGACGGCATATGCAACTCGACTCATATACACCTTGTTGCATAGTGCGTTGTTGCAGTGTTAGCTTGCTCTCATGGCGCTCGAACACGCGATTCTGGTGTCGCTGGCCGAGCGACCGGGAACGGGCTATGAGATCGGTCAACAATTCGACCGCAGCATCGGCTACTTCTGGTCAGCCACGCACCAGCAGATCTACCGGACGCTGAAGAAGCTCCTCGACGACGAACTGGTCAGCGTCGAGTCGATCAGTCAGGACGGTCGTCCGGACAAGAAGGTCTACACGATCTCCGATGCGGGGCGAGACGCCGTGGCCGACTGGGCGATGAGTCCGACCCCACTGCAACCGCTCCGCAGCGACATCGGCGTGAAGCTGCGGGCCGCGGAGTTCGGCGACCTCGCCGCCATCATCGGCGAACTCAAGGCCCACCGCGACGAGCACCTCGCGCAGCTGAAGCTCTACACCGGTTTCCAGGCCGACTACTACCCCGATCCCGACACGCTCACCGGCCGCAAGCTGCACCAGTACCTCGTCCTCCGCGGCGGTATCCGCCAGGAGCAGGGATACATCGAATGGTGCGACGAGGTCATCCACGGACTCGAACGGGAATTGACCCAGAGCTGAGTTCGCCGGTCCCGCAACACCTTCGATACCGCCAATCCGTCCACCCAGGTTCACCGAGATGAAAGGTCGCGCCATGTCAGCCCCGACGGCACAACCGAACCAGCACTATCCGCACCTGTTCACGCCCCTGCAGATCGGCGGCATGACCATCGAGAACCGACTGGTCATGGGTTCGATGCACACCGGTCTCGAGGACCGGTTCTGGGACACCGACAAGCTGGCCGCGTACTTCGCCGAACGCGCCAAAGGCGGTGCGGGACTGATCATCACCGGCGGCTTCGGCACCAGCCGGACGGGTTTGCTCGCCTTCGCCGGCGGCAAGATGACCAACGTCGTCGACATGACCCGCCACAAGCGCGTGACCAAGGCCGTGCACGACGAGGGCGGCAAGATCGCGATGCAGCTGATCCACGCCGGCCGCTACGGATACACGCCGTTCAAGGTCGCTCCCGGCACCGATCCGTCGCCGATCCACCCCTTCAAGCATCTGAAGATGACCGAGCCGATCATCCGCCACGTCATCAGGTCGTTCGGGCAGTCCGCCAAGCTGGCACGCAAGGCCGGCTACGACGCCATCGAGATCATGGGCGGCGAGGGCTACCTCATCAACCAGTTCCTCTGCCCCCACACCAACGACCGCACCGACAAATGGGGCGGCAACACCGAGAACCGCCAGCGTTTCCTGGTCGAGGTCATCAAGGAGATCCGCCGTCAGGTCCCCCGCGACTACCCGGTGATCCTGCGTCAGTCGATCGCCGACCTGATCCGCAAGGGACAGACCTGGGACGAGGTCGCGCTGATGGCCCGCAAGGCCGAGCAGTACGGCGTCGACGCCATCAACACCGACATCGGCTGGCATGAGGCCCAGGTTCCCACCATCGTCACCTCGGTGCCGCGCGGGGCATTCGTGAAGTTCACCGAACGGCTCCGCGACGAGGTCTCGATCCCGCTGATCGCGGCCAACCGCATCAACACCCCGGAACTCGGCGAGGAGATCCTCGCGAACGGACGCGTCGACGCCATCCAGATGGCCCGGCCGTTCCTCGCCGATCCCCACCTGGCGAACAAGGCCCGCGAGGGTCGCTCCGACGAGATCAACACCTGCATCGGCTGCAACCAGGCCTGCCTCGACCACGCCTTCGTCGGCAAACACGTGTCGTGCCTGGTGAACCCGATCGCGGGACGCGAGACCACGCTCATCCTGGGTCCGACGCGAAAGGCCAAGCGCCTCGCCGTGATCGGCGCGGGCCCGGCCGGCCTGTCGGCCGCCGTCGCCGGCGCCAAGCGCGGCCACAAGGTCACCCTGTTCGAGGGCGGCGACTCCATCGGCGGCCAGTTCTCCATCGCCGCACGCATTCCCGGCAAGGAGGAGTTCAGCGAGACGATCCGCTACTTCGCCCGTCAGATCGAGGTGCTCGGTATCGAGGTCCGGCTGAACACCCGGGCCGACGCCGAGCAGATCATCGCCGAGAAGTTCGACGACGTGATCGTCGCGACCGGCGTCGTGCCGCGCATCCCGAGCTTCCCCGGCGTCGATCACCCGATGGCGATGTCGTACGCCGACGCCGTGCTCGGACATCGGGAGATCGGCAAGCGCGTGGCCGTGATCGGTGCCGGCGGCATCGGTTTCGACGTCAGCGAGTTCCTCACCACCGACGAGTCGCCGACGATGAATCTCAAAGAGTGGGAACAGGAATGGGGCGTGACGGAGGATCCGGAGAAGCCCGGCTTCGTCACCAAGCCGCGGCCGCTTCCGCCGGTGCGTCAGGTCTACCTGGTCCAGCGCAAGGTCGGTAAGCAGGGCAAGTCCCTCGGCAAGACCACCGGATGGGTCCATCGCGCGACGATGAAGATGAAGGGCGTCGAGCAGATCAGCGGCGCCACCTACGACAAGATCGACGACCAGGGGCTGCATCTGAGCTTCCGCGACGACGAGGGCAACGTCACCGACACCCGCGTGCTCGAGGTCGACAACGTGGTGATCTGCGCGGGCCAGGAGTCGGTACGCGATCTGGTCGATCCGTTGACGCTGGCCGGGGTCACGACGCATGTGATCGGCGGGGCCGATTACGCCGGCGAGCTCGACGCCAAGCGCGCGATCCGGCAGGGCACCGAGGTCGCCGCCGGCATCGACTGACGCTCGGCCTCGGCGCGAGAGGCGGCGGCTACCATTGCGACATGCCGGTACCGCCGCCCTCCGCCACCGTCCGTGCCGTCGTCACCGGGGCCTCGTCCGGGATCGGGCGGGAACTCGCACGCGCGCTGGCCGCCCGGGGTCATTCGGTCATCCTCGTCGCCCGCCGGGGCGACCTTCTCGAGGAACTCGCCGGCGAACTCCGCACGGCACACGAGGTCTCGGTCGAGGTCCGCGCGGTCGACCTGTCGGACCCGACGAAGGTGGAAGTGCTCGCCGCCGAATTCGCGGGCCGCGAGATCTCGATCCTCTGCAACAACGCGGGCATCGCGACCTTCGGACCGGTCGCCGACCTCGACGCCGACTACGAACGCGCGCAGGTCCGCCTCAACGTCAACGCCGTCCACGACCTCACTCTGGCGGTGCTCCCGCAGATGGTCAGGCGCGGCTCGGGCGGCATCCTGATGGTCGGGTCGGCCGCCGGAAACATGCCGATTCCCAACAACGCGACGTACGCGGCATCGAAAGCCTTCGTGAACAGCTTCAGCGAGTCCCTGCGCGGCGAGGTGTCCGGGCAGGGCGTGCATGTCACCCTGCTCGCGCCCGGCCCGGTCCGCACGCACACTCCCACCCCGGACGAGGCGTCCATCGTCGACAAGGTCGTCCCGGACTTCCTGTGGCACTCCTCGGCCAAGGTCGCCGAGATGAGTCTGGACGCGTTGGCGCACAACAAGATGCGCGTCGTGCCCGGCACCCTGTCCAAGGCGATGTCGGTGGCCGGCGGGTACACACCGCGCGGGGTGGTGGCCCCGATCGTCGGTGGGTTCTACCGCAAGTTCAGCGCGGAGTAGGTATCGCCTGGGCGCCGTTCAGCGCCGCCGGCGACGCCCCGTGCCGAAGATCGCGCGACTGAACTCACGTCCGGCCGCGCTCGCCGCCGATCGCAGGAAACTCTGCATCGGCTTGCTCGTGAGCACCTCGGTCAGGAGCCCCGGCTCCTCCGGCATCGGCTCCGGGGCGGGCGTCGGCGGCACGGGTGCCGGTGCGTCGGCGGGCTCCCCCGGTGCGAGGGTGTTCGCGGCCAGGATCTCGTACGCCGACTCGCGGTCGATGGGCGTGCCGTACTTCGCGTACAACGGCCCGGCTTTCGCCGCCGAGGTGACGACGTCGGCGCCGATGGCCTCCATCGCCGACCGGGGCGCTCGGACCACCGTCCACGCGACCGGGGTCGGCGCACCGCGCTCGGACAGCACGGTCACGACCGCCTCGCCCGTACCGAGAGAGGTCAGCACCTGCTCGAGGTCGTAGACCTCCGACACTGGGTAGGTCTTGACCGTCGTACGCAGCGCCTTCTGGTCGTCAGGGGTGAAGGCCCGCAGCGCGTGCTGGATCCGGGCACCCAGCTGGGACAACACTTCTTTCGGGATGTCCGTCGGCAGCTGGGAGCAGAAGAACACGCCGACGCCCTTCGACCGGATCAGTTTCACCGTCTGGACGACCTGGTCCACAAAGGCTTTCGACGCATCGTCGAACAGCAGATGCGATTCGTCGAAGATGAAGACCAGCTTTGGTTTGTCGAGGTCGCCCACCTCCGGCATAAATTCGAACAGATCGGCCAGAATCCACATGAGGAAGGTCGAGAAGAGCGCGGGGCGGGCCGCCTGGGTACCGAGCTCGAACAACGTGATGATGCCGCGTCCGTCGGGCGCCGTCCGGATGAGGTCGGCGGGATCGATCTCGGGTTCGCCGAAGAACGTGTCACCGCCGTCGGCCTCGAGATTCGACAGCGCCCGCAGGATCACGCCGGCGGTCTGCCGCGACACCCCGCCGATCCCCTTCAGTTCGGCCTTGCCCTCGTCGCTGGTGAGGAAGGCGATGACCGACCGCAGATCCTTCAGATCGAGAAGCGGCAAGGCCTTCTTGTCCGCCCAGTGGAAGATGAGGCCCAGCGTCGACTCCTGGGTGGCGTTGAGCCCCAACACCTTACTGAGCAGGATCGGCCCGAACGAGGTGATGGTCGCACGGATCGGTACCCCGATTCCCTCCGCACCCAGCGAGACGAACTCGACCGGGTGCGCTGCCGGTTGCCAGTCGTCGCCGGTCTGGTGGGAGCGTTCGGCGATCTTGTCGTTGCCCACGCCCGCTCGGCTGAGTCCGGACAGGTCGCCCTTGATGTCGGCCATGACGACAGGAACGCCGTTGCTCGACAGTTGCTCGGCGATGAGCTGTAGCGTCTTGGTCTTTCCCGTCCCGGTCGCGCCGGCGACGAGACCGTGCCGGTTCATCATCGAGAGCGGGATTCGGACCTTCGCCGCGGGATCCACCTGCCCCGCCACCGAGACGGCGCCCAGTTCGAGTGCGGCGGTGCTGAACGCGTATCCGGCGGCGATGTGCTGCGCCGGACTGGAGGCTTCGGTCACGAGCACACGATAGACCTCGGGGGCCGATGTCCCACGGATTCGCGCGCGAGGTTGGCTAAGGTTGTCGGGTGCAGGACAAACTGGTGTGGATCGACTGCGAGATGACCGGACTCCGACTCGAGTCGGACAAACTCATCGAGATCGCGGCCCTGGTGACCGACGGCGACCTCAACATCCTCGGCGACGGCGTCGACGTCGTGATCCACGCCGACGACGAGGCGCTGGCGTCGATGCCCGACGTGGTGACCAAGATGCATGCGGCCTCGGGTCTCACCGAGGAGGTGCGGGCGTCCACCGTCACCCTCGCCGAAGCCGAGAAGCTGGTGCTCGACTACATCCGCAAGCATGTGACCACCGCCGGCGCGGTCCCCCTCGCGGGCAACTCGATCGGTACCGACCGTGGATTCATCACGCGGGACATGCCCGAACTCGACGCCTACCTGCACTACCGCATGGTCGACGTCAGCTCGATCAAGGAATTGTGCCGGCGCTGGTACCCCAAGGTCTATTTCGGCCAGCCCGAGAAGGGGCTCGCGCACCGGGCCCTCGCGGACATCCGCGAGTCGATCCGGGAACTCCGCTACTACCGGGCCGCGGCGTTCGTGCCCGCCCCCGGCCCGGACACCGATACCCTCGCCGAGATCGTCAAAGACCTCGGCCCCGCATGAACACGCAGGTCGGGTTACCGATTGGAGTTCTGCGGCACCGACCCGCTAGAGTGTTGATGGCTCTGAGACCCGGCGCTGACGCCCAGGTTTCCGACGCCGATGGTGGATGTAGTTCAGTTGGTAGAGCACCAGGTTGTGATCCTGGCTGTCGCGGGTTCGAGTCCCGTCATCCACCCCGACGAAGCCCCGTCTGCGATCCGCAGGCGGGGCTTTTTCGTGGCCGTGATGCAACACGCTGTGCATCAGAGCGATCCGGATGACACCACACGTGGGCCTGGTTCTAAGATTCCCGGCACCCGGTGGACCAGCGTCTGGGTGATGGCCGCCGTAGCTGCCGCACGGTATCCCCAACATCGACGTTCGACGCACGCACCCGCTGGGTTGCGCGCGTGGGAGAAGGTCTCAGCCGCTTATGAGGTCGCCGTACCCGCGACGCTCGAAACTTCGGACGAGGCGCTTCGACGGTTCATGGTTCGCGAGCCAGTCACTCAGAGCGTGGCGGCGTTCGCGCTCGTCGGCGCGTCCCAGGCCGAGGTCGGCGAGGAGCGCGTCCAGTGAGGCGGGAGGCTGCGGGGTTCGTCCGACAGGGGTGAACGCGGAATCGTCCCAGAGTCGTTCGTTGGACATCACGCTCACCTCACTTCCACGGTCACTTCGGTCAGTCCTTCTTCAGTGGCCTGTACACCCACAATGTACAGCGCGGACGCTCCAAGCAGGAGTTCTCGCTGATTCGCAAGCTCCGGGTGGCCCACCGGTGGCACCCACAGGGCTCGTGTTCCTCGTGTGGCTAGCACTCGCAGGAGCACCGGGGCGCTGCCGGGGTCCGTGAACCCCACGTGATCGGCTTCGTCGTCGTCGAACTCCCCAAGTTGTTCGCGCATCCGCATCTGTACGCGCTGGTAGAAGCGGTCCGTACCCTGCCAGCGTCTGACCGCTTCTAGCTCATCGCCGGTCAGATCGAACTCGAAGTCGTCGTTGAGCACCTGTTCGAGTTGGGCGGCGTCTTCGTGGGTGGGGCCGCCGAGCGGGGCGCCTCCGGAATGAGTAGAGGACGGCTCGCCCGGGGGCGGAAGGGTGGGCGGTGCGTCGTCGGCTGCGGTGTCGATCTGTGGATCGTAGTCCGCGCCGTCGCCCGGTGTGGGTTCCTCGACCGAGTTGTTCGTCAATCTCATTCGGCGTTTGTCTGCTCCCACAGGACCATGTCGTTGACGTCGTTCGCGCGCTACGTCTCATGTCCCGAATCTCTTTTCGCAGCGCTGTCGATATCCGGAATCGCCGTACGTCACCATGGTGTCGGACCGATCCGGTTCGGCATCATGGCCACATCAGTCGGCCGAGACTGGAGGAACGATGAAGTACGCATTGCTGCTCATGGGACATGTCAACGATCCGGCCTGTGGTGAGGACGGTGGCGCCAGCCCCGAAGAGTTCTTCGCCTTCGACGAGGAGATCACCAAGGCCGGTGTCGTCGTCAACTCCTTCGCGCTGGAGGACGAGCGCGCGGTGGTGCACACCGACGACAGCGGCGAGCGGGTGGTCGCGTCGTCCGGGCCGTTCGCCGAGGTGCGGGAGTTCGTCGGCGGGGTGTACGTCATCGACGTCGCGAACGTCGACGAGGCGATCGAGTGGGCCCGCCGCAGCCCCGGTTCGGCACCCGGCGGCCATGTCGAGATCCGGCCGCTCGCACCGTACTGAGCGATGACGAACAATTCACACCGTTCGGCGGCCACGGATTCCGCAGGGTCCGTGGTCCGCCGGGCGGTGTCGGCCGTCGATCGCGACGTCCGTTCTCGTGTACTCGCCACGCTCACGAAGAAGTTCGGCGATCTCGACCTCGCGGAGGACGCGTTGCAGGACGCGATCGCGCAGGCCCTGATCACCTGGTCGCGTACCGGAGTCCCGGATTCACCGGAGGCATGGCTGACGACGACGGCCAAACGCAAGGCGCTCGACGTGGTGCGGCGTGAATCCGTCCTCGCCGGGAAACTGGCCCGCCTGCACACCGAGAGCGAACGTGCCTCCACCCCTGCGGAGTTCGCAGACCCGGCCGAGGCGCCGCCACCGGGGTTGCCGGACGAACGCCTCGGCATGTTCTTCGCCTGCACCCATCCCGTGCTACGCGCCGAGGACCGGATCGCGCTCACCCTCCGGTTCGTCGCCGGGCTGACCACCGCGGAGGTCGCGCATGCACTGCTGATCCCGGTACCGACGACCCAGCAGCGAATCGTGCGCGCCAAGAAGCGGATCGGCGCGCTGGGTGTTCCGTTCGCGCCGCCGCGCGAGGGCGATCTCCCGCGTCGGCTCGGCGGGGTCCTGCGAGTCATCTACCTGCTGTTCTCCGAGGGGTTCGCGCGCTCGACCGGGGACGCGCACATCCGCGACGATCTCACCGGAGAGGCCGTCGCCCTCGCGCGCACCCTGCGCGCACTGCTCCCCAACGCCGAGACGACCGGACTGCTCGCCCTTCTGTTGCTCACCCAGTCCCGCCGGCCGGCTCGACTCGACTCCGACGGCCGACCGGTTCCGCTGGATGACCAGGATCGCCGGCTCTGGGACCGGGCGCTCGTCGCCGAGGGCGTCGCGCTCGCCGAACAGGCTGCGGCACAAGCAGACGCCGGTCTGTACACGATCCAGGCGGCGATCGCGGCCGTGCACGCCGAGGCCGCCACCGCGGACGAGACCGACTGGACCCAGATCGCCGTCCTGTACCGACTCCTCGAAGTGCACGATCCCGGACCCGTGGTGCGCGTCGGTCGCGCAGTCGCCGTCGGACGCGCGTACGGCCCGGCGCGCGGTATCGCGTTGCTCGATCGATTGCAGTCGGACACACAACTCGACCGGTTCCGGCCCTTTCACATCGCCCGTGCCCTCACGCTGAGCGAACTGGGCGACGACCGCGGCGCGGCGATCGCGTACCGTCGCGCGCTCGAACTGCCCGGCAACGGCGCCGAGGACGACTATCTCGCCGACGCCCTGTCCGGGCTGGATGTCTGACCGGCAGACTTCGGCCTCGACACCACCGGGGGACCTTCGTCCCCGAAAGTCCTCGAAGCCGGGCGCATGGGCATGCCTCGCAGTAACGTTCACCACATGCCTTCCTACTGGGTCATGCCTGCCGTTGCCCTGATCTCGTGCATCATCATCGGGATCGGGTTCATCATCGGGATCCCGGGCGGCGACGACAACGACTGAGTTCGACGTCCTGAACTGATCTCGACCACACGGCCGCGCCGTCAGGGTGTGTGCCGCGATGACACCGCACGTCTGCCGGTGTCGTCCGACGCCCGGAAGGACGGCACGTGGACCTCACGCGCAGACAGTTGATGGCCGGTGCCGCGGCGACCGCCGCCGCGGCCGGGCTCGGGTCCGGCCTGTCCGCCGCCCCGGCCGGCGCGTCGCCCCCGGGGTCGACGAGTTACCTCGTCGGCTGCGGCATCGGAGATGTCACCGGCGCGGTCGCCGGCCAGGGCATGATGGGGTATTCGAATCCCGAGCAGGTCGCGGCCGGGCTCCTGCAGCGTTGCTGGGCGCGGGCCTACATCATCGTCGATCCCGCCACCGGGCGGCGCGTCGTCTTCCTGACCGCCGACCTCGCGTGCCTGTTCCAGTCGCACCACATGGGCCTGATGGCCAAGCTGCGCAACCGATTCGGCTCCTTGTACACCGAATCGAACGTGAATCTGAACGCACAGCACACGCACGCCTCCTGCGGCGGCACGTCCTGGGACTACGCGTATTCGCTCGCCGCGTTCGGGTTCAAGAAGAACTCCTACGACGCCGAGATCGACGGCATGTTCGCCGCGATCGTTCGCGCGCACGAGAATCTCGCGCCCGGCAGCGTCACGATCGGCCGCGAGGAATTGCACAACGCCAGCCGGAATCGATCCCGGGTCGCCTTCGACGCGAACCCGTCGGCAGACAAGCGGCACTTCCCCGATGCGATCGACCCTCAGGTCACGGTGCTACGACTGCGGCAGCACGACACCTCCGGCGGCCGGGATGTCGGTGCCATCACCTGGTTCCCGACACACGGCACGTCTCTCACCGACCGCAACGTCCTCATCGCCGGCGACAACAAAGGTTACGCAAGCCACCTGTGGGAGCGCACCCAGCCCGGGTTCGTGGCCGCCTTCCCGCAGACCAACTCCGGCGACATGACGCCGAACCTCGCACTCGCGCAGTTCGATCCGCGCGGACCGACATCGGACAACAGACGCAACTGCGAACTCATCGGCGAGCGTCAGTACATCGCCGGACGGCGAGGCTTCGAGGCGGCCCGTCCGATGACCCGGGGCGGCGTCGACTCCATCGTGCGGTACGTCGACATGTCGGCGGTCCGGATCTCCGGTACCTACACACCCGACGGCCGACCGGCGTCGACCACCCCCGCGATGATGGGCGCCGGCGCGGTGGCCACCAGCAGCGAGGACAACTACGAGAAACCGCTCCCCTTCCTCGTCGAGGGCATGACCAATCCCCTCGTCACCGCGCTCGGCGGAGACCGCGTCCCGCCGATCGCGCCGTGGATGCGAGACATGCAGGCGCCCAAGCTGATCGCGTTCCCGCTCGGTCTGCTGCCGCCCTCGGGCTGGATCCCGTCGGTGGTGCCGCTGCAGCTCATGCGCATCGGCGAACTCGTGCTCGTCGCCGTACCCGCCGAGGTCACCATCGTCGCGGGTCTGCGGCTGCGTCAAGTGGTCGCCGGCGAACTGCGGACCGACGTCGACAACGTCCTCGTGCAGGGGTTCGCGAACGCCTACACCCAGTACGTCACGACGCCCGAGGAATACGACCTGCAGCACTACGAAGGCGGCGAGACCCAATTCGGGCGGTACACCCTGTCCGCCTACCTGCAGGAGTTCGCCGCGCTCGCCGCGGCCATGTCGTCCGGACGCCGGATCGGCCGTGGTCCGGCGCCGGTCGACAAGTCCGGACCGCAACCCGACCTGGTGCCCCCGGTCCCCGCCGACCGTCCGATACCGGGCCGACGCTACGGCGACGTCCTGCGTGAACCCGACGCCACGTACCGCCCCGGTTCGATCGTGACCGTGCAGTTCGTCGGCGCGCATCCCAACAACGACTTCCGGCACGGCCGGACCTATCTCGAGGTGCAGCGGCGTACCGGCAGCGAGTGGACGACGGTCGCCGACGACAACGACTGGTCCACGGAGTTCCGGTGGGCGCGCCCGGCCGGCAGCACCGACACGTCGCGGATCACGATCACCTGGCGGTCGCCGACGGACGCGTCCGGGATGTACCGCATCCGCTACTTCGGGGACAGCCGCGATGCGAACGGGTCGACGAGGCCCGTCTCCGGGACGAGTCGCACGTTCCGCGTCGGGTCCCGCTGACGCACGGACGCCACCGACCGCGCTGCGGTTCGGTGGCGTCCGAAGGCGTGCTGAGCGTCAGGCGTTGTCGGCGTTGCCCTTGCGCCACACCGACCACGGGATGTTCCAGTCGCCGAGACCATCGGTGCCCGACAATGTTCCGCCCGTGGTGTTCTTCACGATGACCGGGTCGCCGCGGAGGGTGTTCTCCATGACCCAGAGAGCGTTCTCCGGACTCAGGTTCAGGCAGCCGTGACTCGTATTGGTGTTCCCCTGCGCCCACACCGACCATGGTGCGGAGTGGAAGAAGATGCCGCTGTAGGACATCCGGGTCGCGAAGTCGACCGGGGTGCGGTAACCGTTCGACGAGTTGACCGGCACGCCGTACGTCGACGAGTCCATGATGATGTGGTCGTGCTTGTCCGAGACCAGGTAGATGCCGTTGTCGGTCTCGTCCCCGGCCTTGCCCATCGACGTCGGCATGGTCCGGATGACCTTGCCGTCGCGTTCGAAGACGACCTGCTTGGTGTTGTCGTCGGCCGTGACGATCATCGAGCGTCCGACGGTGAAGTTGGTCCGCACGTTCTCCTGGCCGAAGAGTCCGTCACCCAGGTCGATGCCGTAGGTGTTGACCGCGACCCGCACCTTGGTGCCCGGCTTCCAGTACTCCGCCGGCCGCCACCGGACCTCGCTCGGGCTGATCCAGTAGAAGGCCCCTTCGACCGGAGGGTCGGTGGTGATCCGGATGGCGCGCTGCGCCGCACGACGATCCGCGATCGGCTCGTCGAACTTCACCGCGACCGGCTGTCCGATACCGACGGTCTCGCCGGGACTCGGTGTCAGATACGCCTGCGTCAGGTTGTTGGGGCTGCTCGTGGTGAAGGTGACCTTCTTGGTGACCGCACCACCGATGCCCACCGCGTCGGTCTCCAGGGTGTAGGTGCGGTTGTAGCCGAGGGCCTCGTTGCTGACCCACACCGTGTCGTTGTCGGCGAGGGTGCCCTTGACGGGGGTGCCGTCGGACTTCTTGATCAGCACCCGGCTGATGGTGCCCTCACTGGTCTTCACCTTGATGGGCGCACCCGGCTGCACGCCGACGGCGTTGTCGTTCAGGGGACGTTCGGCCCACTCGGTGATCTCGAGACCCGGCTTGAGCAGGTCGTCGAAGAGACTCGAACTGCTGACGTTGTCGGAGTACGACGCCTCCTGCGTGCACGACGTCACCAGCGCGACGATTGCCAACATCACACCGCTGACGATCAGCGGCATCCGCCGAGTACGACCGATCCCCATCTCACTCCCGCCTGTCGACGCCCCGACCCCGAACCGGTCGGTCACGCTGCCCCGCAACCTTGAGAACACTGCACACCCCGAATCCGAAACGGACATTCCGAACCCCGATGTCGCGGACCAGTGTACGAGAAATCGGACCGAACACTTCGGCCGTCATCCATTCGAGCGGCGTGTTGCGCACCCGAAACGCCGAACGTACACCTGCCGTTCATCGACCACCGGCCGCGGTCGAAACCGTCTGAGACGCCACAAGACGCCTCGCTCGATGCGAGGCGTCTTGAGTACTCTGTGCGCCATCAGGGACTCGAACCCCGAACCCGCTGATTAAGAGTCAGCTGCTCTGCCAATTGAGCTAATGGCGCTTGGCGGTGCGAGATGGAACCTTACAGGACCCCCGCGGCAGAAGTGAAATCGCCTGGTCGGAGCGGCTTCTGCCGTTCGACGGGCCCGTGCGGACGAGCTCGCGCCGCCGATTGCTGGATCAGCGGGTCATCTCGAGGCGACCTTGCGGACGACGACGAGCAGGACCAGGGCGCCGACCCCGGCGAGTGCGTACTTCACCGCAGGCGTCTGCAGTGTCGCGAGAGCCTTCGACTTGGCGTCGTCGGCGAGCCGCTGGGGGTTGGCACGCTCGGCCAGCGCGTCGAGCGTACTGGCGAGGTCCTCACGGGCCTTGGCGATGTCCTGCTCGATACGTTCGGTATCTCCGGCCACGTTGCATCCTTCCGGCGCTTCTCGTTGGTCTTCTCACTTCCCGGCCGCCGCACGACCTCTCGGCGCCGGGGACGAACCGCCAGATGGCAGCGTCTCGATGCTACGACATCCCGGCATCCGGGCATGTCGCCATGCACTAGCCTGGCTCTCATGGCTGAGACCACCACCCGACTGTCCGTGGGCGACACGGCGCCGTCGTTCACGCTGCCCGACGCGAACGGCGACCCGGTCTCGTTGTCGGACTACGCCGGCCGCAAGGTCGTCGTCTACTTCTATCCCGCAGCGGCCACCCCGGGGTGCACCAAGCAGGCGTGCGATTTCCGCGACAACCTCGGCGAGCTGAACGAGGCCGGGATCGCGGTCCTCGGCATCTCCCCCGACAAGCCCGCGAAGCTGGCGAAGTTCGTCGAGGCCGAGGGCCTGACGTTCCCGTTGCTCAGCGACCCGGAGAAGAAGGTGCTCACCGAGTGGGGCGCATTCGGGGAGAAGAAGATGTACGGCAAGACCGTCACCGGCGTCATCCGGTCGACGTTCCTGGTCGACGCCGACGGCACGATCGAACTCGCGCAGTACAACGTCCGGGCCACCGGACACGTCGCCAAGCTGCGCCGCGACCTGTCCGTCTGAGCCGGCCCCGATGCCCGAGTCCGCCGAACCGCTGGTGCCGCGCAAGCGGCCCACTCAGGAACGCAGCAAGCGCAAGTTCCAGGCGATGCTCGAAGCAGCACGCGAGCTGTTGATCGACGTCGGGTTCGAATCGCTGACCTGCGAGGAGATCGCGACCCGGGCCGAGGTCCCCATCGGCACGCTCTATCAGTACTTCGCGAACAAGTACGTCATCGTGTGCGAGCTGGACCGCCAGGACACCGTCGACGTCCGCGAGGAACTCACGGCGTTCTCCTCGGAGGTGCCGTCCCTGGAGTGGCCCAGCCTGCTCGAGAAGTTCCTCGATCACCTGGCGGCCCTGTGGCGCACCGACCCGTCGCGGCGGGCGGTGTGGCTGGCCGTCCAGTCGACACCGGCGACCCGCGCCACGGCGTCGCTGAACGAACGGGTGCTCGCCGAACAGGTCGCGCGGATCATCGCGCCGCTCACGCCGTCGCAGCGCGAACGCCGCGAGATGATGTCCCAGGTGCTCGTCCACACGGCCTACTCGCTGCTGAGCTTCTCCGTACAGGACGGCCACGACCACGACGAGACCGTCGCCGAACTCAAGCGGATGCTCGCGGGCTATCTGCTGCTCGAGGAGTCGACGACGGTCTGAGAGCCGTGCGGGCTACCTGCCCTCGAGGATGGCCACCGCCGCAGCGGTGTCCCCGTCGTGGGTCAGCGACACGTGCACGGTCGTGTCGCGCAGATGCTCGCCGATCTCGCCGGACAGGCGGATGGCCGGACGGCCCCACGTGTCGGTCACGACCTCGATGTCGCTGTGCCGGATCAGCGGCAGCAGCGGAGACCGCGAGAAGCGGCTCACCGACCACGCCTTCACGACGGCCTCCTTGGCCGCCCAGCGGGCGGCCAGATGCCGGGCGTCGTCGCCGGTCCCGGCGGCCGAGTCCCGACGCTCGCCGACCGTGAACCGGTCGGCGAACGTCGTACCCGGCTGCCGGAGCTGCTCGCCGAACTCCGGGATCGACACGATGTCGATGCCCACACCGAGCACGCTCATCCCTTGGGAGTCACTCGCGCCGTTCGCGTCACCGGGTGTCACCGACCACCCGCCACCGGCTCACCGGCGACGTAGACGTCGGCGCCGTCCAGACGGGTCTGCGGGTCGAGGAGCATGCCCGCCTCGGCGTCGTGCTCGTCGACCGACTCGTCGAAGCGACGGTTCGGCGGACGCTGGTAGGCAGGCTCGCCACCGCAGATCGACTGCAGGAAGCGCTGACTGCCCTGGCGGGTCCGCTCGTCGGCGCGCTGACGATAGGCATCGCGCTGCTCCGGGTTCAGCGAGGCGATGAACGCCTCCGGGTGCACCACCGCGATCAGTCCGGACACGTGACCGAAGCCGAGGCTGGTCAGCAGACCCGCCTTGAGCGGGAACCGCTCGCCGAGCTGCAGGGTCTCCCGCGGCCAGACCAGGTGCGGGTACTCCGCCATCTTGTCGTCGACACAGTCGAGGCTGCGGTTGGGCGGGATCACGCCGTCACGCAGGATCTGGCACAGGCCGATGAGCTGGAAGGCCGCCGCGCCGCCCTTGGCGTGACCGGTCAGCGACTTCTGCGACACCACGAACAGCGGTGCGCCCTTGCCGCGGCCGATGGCCGCCGCGAGCCGCTCGTGCAGTTCGGACTCGTTCGGATCGTTCGCCTTGGTGGAGGTGTCGTGCTTGGACACGACCGCCACGTCGTCGGCGCTGACGCCGAGCGAACCGAGCGCACGTGCCAGCGGCGAGGACAGCGAACCGCGAGCCGCGCCCAGGGCACCGAGACCCGGAGCCGGGATCGAGGTGTGCACACCGTCGCCGAAGCTCTGCGCCCACGCGACCACACCGAGCACCGGCAGACCCATCTCGGCCGCGACATCGCCGCGGGCGAGCAGGATCGTGCCGCCGCCGGCCGACTCGACGAACCCGCCGCGTCGGCGGTCGTTGGCACGCGAGAACCGGCGATCGTCGATGCCGCGCGCGGTCATCTTCGCCGAGTCGGCGGTCGCCGACATCGCGCCGAAGCCGACGATGCCCTCGATACCCAGGTCGTCGAAGCCGCCCGCCACCGCGAACAGCGCCTTGCCGAGGCGGATCTTGTCGACGCCCTCCTCGACCGACACCGCTGCGGTCGCACATGCCGCCACCGGGTGGATCATCGCGCCGTAGCTACCGACATACGACTGGACCACGTGTGCCGCAACGATGTTCGGCAGGGCCTCCTGCAGGATGTCGTTGGCGTTGGCCTCGCCCAGCAGGGTGTTGACGTACAGGTCGCGCATGGAGGTCATGCCGCCCATACCGGTGCCCTGCGTGTTGGCGACCAGACCGGGGTGCACCCAGCGCATCAGTTCGCTCGGCGTGAAGCCCGACGACAGGAAGGCGTCGACCGTGGCCACCAGGTTCCACAGGGCGACCCGGTCTATCGACTCGACCATGTCGGGGCTGACGCCCCAGCGGGTCGGGTCGAAACCGGTCGGGATCTGCCCGCCCACGGTCCGGGTCAGCGCGAACTGACGCGGGACGCGGATCTCGGTGCCCGCCAACCGGGTGACCTGCCAGTCGCCGTCGGCGTTCTGCGTGACCCGGGTCTTCTCCGGGTTGGCACTGGCGAATGCTCGCGCCTCGGCCTCGGAGTTGACCGTGAAAGTCAGGTCCTCGTCGACGAAGACCGAGGTCAGCAGCGGCGAGGTGTTGTCGACCATCGCCCCGTCGTCGGCGTAGCGGCGGATACCGCAGCGGGCGACGACCTCGTCGTGGTACCGCTCGGCGATCTCGCTCTCCGGCACCGGGTCTCCGGACGCGGTGTCGTACCAGCCCGGCTTCGGCGCCGAATCCCAGTGCACCAGTCCGGTGTTCCAGGCGAGCTCGAGAACGCCTGCGGCCGACAGCTTCTCGTCGACCTCCATCTCGAAGCGGGTGCGGGCCGAACCGAACGGACCGAGCTCGCCGGCACCCACGATGACCACGAGGTCCTCGGGTCGGGCGTCGATCGACGGCCACTGCGGACGCATCGCCTTCGGGGCGCGCGCCGGTGCCGGCAGCGCCGCGACGGTCGTCGCCGACTCCTCGTCGGCGTCCGCGGACTCCTCGGCGGCCGCCGCCGCGGTGGCCGCGAGCGCCTTGAGGTCGGTCGAGCTGTCCAGGCCACCGGTGAAATCGGCCAGGATCGGCGCACTGAACGCGGCCGACCGCTGCTCGGGGCTGCACAGGGTCAGCAGGTTCGCCGCCATCTCGTCGGTGCTCCAGGTGCGCACACCCGCCGCCTCGACCGCGTCGACCATCCCGTCGTTGTGACCCATCAGCCCGGTGCCGCGCACCCAGCCGATCAGTGCGTGGGCGAGTGTCGTCTTGGAACCCCAGGACTCCTCGGCCGACCAGCGCTGTACGAGCGCGTCGAGCGAGGCCTTGCTCTCGCCGTAGGCACCGTCGCCGCCGAACATGCCGCGGTTCGGCGAACCGGGCAACACGACGTGCACGCGGGCGGCGATGTCGTGATCGGAATGGGCGTCGGCGAGACCGCCGATGAGCCGCTCCACCGACCAGAGGAGCACCTTCATCTCCAGCTCGGCGCGACCGCCGGCGTCGGTGAGATCACCGGCGACCCGAGGTGCGGCGAACGGGAACAGCAGCGTCGGCTTCATCGCCGGCTTCACCACTGCCGTTGTGCCACCGAGGTTCTCCGTCTGCTCCCCCGCGATCCAGCCGACGAGGTCGTCGACGTCGGCGTACGACGCCATGTTCGCGGGAGCGATCCACAGCGCGGCACCGGCCCGTGCGTTCTCGCGGTACAGCTTCTTGTAGAAGGCGAGACGGTCGGAGTTCAGGCGCGACGTCGTGGCGATCACGGTCGCGCCACCGGCCAGCAGCCCGGCGACCACGCCGGCGGCGATCGACCCCTTGCTGGCACCGGTCACCACGGCGATCTCGCGGCTGTAGGCACCCTTCTCGGGATTCTCCGCAGCGTGCGCGATCGCGCCGAAGACGCGGCCGTGCACGGCGTTCCCGTTCGCGAGGGCCTTGCCCTGCCACCAGGTGGCATGTTCGGCGACGGTGTCACCGGCTCCGGCGAACCCGCCGACGACCTTGTCGAAGTCGGCGTCGAGGTCCTGCTCGTCGGTCAGCCAGAGTCGGACGAGATCCTCACGGGCGGTTGCCCACCGGTCGTCGATGAGGACGACCTTGGCCGCGTCGAAGGCCGGCGCCACGGTACGGGCCCAGTCCGATCCGAGTTCGGCGCTGACCAGCTCGGCAAGCTCGGCGTTCGGGTCGGCCGCGGCCTCGGCGAGATCGGCGACCTCGGCGAGTCCGAGCTTGTCCAGCAGGGTGTACGCGGCCGAGGCCAGCGCGCCGGACCGGCCGGTGATCTGCTCGGTGAACTCTCCCAGCGCCGCGGCGTCGACCGTTGCGCCACCACCGGATTCGGCGGCCGGCTTGCCGACCGGGATGCCCTTGATCGCACCCACCGCGGACACGGCCTTGTCGATGAGGGCGTCGAGGGAATCGGTGTTCGTCAGCGGGCCGTCGAGCAGATTGCCCAGCGCCTCGCCGCGGACGGACGCGCCGTCCCTGGTGCCCAGCGCCAGCGCGACCGTGGTGTGCAGACCCCACCCCGGACCCAGCTGCCAGACACCCGACACGCGGTCGGTGATGTAGTTCTGGCGCTTGCCCAGCGGGCCGAGCACCTTGCGGACCTGGTCGCTGACCGCATCGGTGAGCACCGCACCCAGCGGCCGGTAGCCACGGGCGAGGGTCTCCACGGTCGACGACAGCGCGGTCATGTCGGCTTCGGCGGCACCGTCGATGGCGCCGAGCCCGAGCTCACCGCCGATGTCGAGGAGCAGCTGGTTACGACGCGACGACACACCGTCGCAGAGCGCCTCGATCGTGTCCGCGGACCCGATCTGGTCGACGCGCATCTTGGTCCACAGCGCGATCACGGACTTCACCGCATCCGACGGCGTGAACCCGATGTCGTCGGGACGCGGGCCGCCGGCTGGTGCCGCCGGTGCCGCGGGAGCAGCAGGCGCGGGCGCCGCCGCGGCGGCCGGAGCCGCGTCCGCCGCCGACGTCTCGGCCGCTGCGGGAACGTCGAGCTCGTCCTCGTCGGGCTCGTGACCGGCGTCCTTGGCCAGGATCGTGTCGGTGTCGCGCTCGACGTTGAGCACCTCGGTGGTGGCCGCGGCGTAGTCGTCGAGCTTGAGGGTGTTGGTGGCCAGACCCGACAGCGTCGGGGCGCCCTTCAGACCGATCTCGACGAAGCGCTGGACTCCCAGCCCGTTCCGTTCGGGACCGCTGAACAGCAGTTCCTGGGTCTCGATCCACCGCACCGGGCTGGCGAACTGCCAGGCGAGCAGCTCGATCAGGATCACCCGGGCCAGTTCGTTCGGGGTCGCCTCCCAGGCGTCCCAGTCGGCGAGGACCTCGTTCAGCGGATCCGACGGCACCAGCGCCGCGATCTCCTCCACGAAGTCGCGTCCGAGGTTGAACAGGCGCGGCACCAGGTTGGGGATGTACCGACCGATCAGGATGTCGATGTCGATGTCGGCGGGCAGCAGCTCGGCGAGCTTGCCGCGGAACTCCGGGACCCCGGCGCGCAGCACGCTCGAGTGGAACGGGACGTCGATGCCCGGGATCAGGATGAATGCGCGCTTGCCCCCGAACTCCGCACGCCGCCGGTCGATCTCGGCCTCGAGCAGTTCGAGACCGCGAACCGTGCCGGCGATCGCGTACTGCGAGCCGAGGAGGTTGAGGTTGACGACCTCGAGGAACTCGCCGCCCGCGGCGCCCACGCCGGACACGAAGTCGGTGACCTCGGCGTCGGCCAGACCGAACTGGCTCGGCCGGATGGCGGCCATCCGATAGTCACTGCGCCCCTGCTCATCTCGCGGGACGAGGTGATGCATGGCCTCGCCGCGCTGGAACACGACTTCGAGGACGGCCTCGAGCGGGAGGACGCCGGCACATGCGGCGAGCGCGTTGTACTCACCGACCGAGTGGCCACACGTGATGGCACCCTCGACGAAGCCACCGGACTCCTTGAGCTCGGCGATCTGCGCGACACCGAGCGTCGCCATGGCGACCTGGGTGAACTGCGTCAGGTACAGCACGCCGTCGGGGTGGTTGTAGGTGGTCCCGTTGGCGACGAGCGTCGTCGGGTTGTCGCGGACGACGGCGAGGATCGAGAAGCCCAGCGCCGCACGGGTGTGCTTGTCGGCACGATCCCAGATCTTGTGGGCGGCCTTCGACCGCGAGCGGGCGTCGAGTCCCATGCCCTTGCTCTGGATGCCCTGGCCGGGGAACGCGTACACGGTCCGCGGCGCGGCGAGCAGGCCGGTCGCGCTCATCACGAGGTTGTCGCCGACCTTGGCGCTGACCTCGACGACCTCGCGGCCGTTGTCGAGACCCACGCGGTCGACGCGCACCGAGATGCGGTCACCGAGCCGGACCATGCCGAGATAGCGTGCGGTCCAGCCGATCAGCGGACGAGGCGACGGCGTCGGATTCTTCGCGTCGGTCGCGGTGACGACCTGCTGCGCGGCGGCCGACAGCCACATCCCGTGGACGATCGGGTCGCCGAGACCGGCCAGCTTCGCGGCCGCGGCGTCGGTGTGGATGGGGTTGCGGTCACCGGACACGACGGCGAAACCGGTCATCCGGTTCGGCGCGGTGATGGTGGCCGTCCGGAGCAGCTTGCGGGTGGCCGACTGTTCGGCGGCGGGTGCACCGCCGGCCCGGGCCGGGTCGGTGAGCTCGGCGGCGCCCAGACGCCCACGGATCGCGAAACGCTCCTCGAGCGTCGCGATCGGGCCGGCTGGTCCGGCGATCTCCACCGTGACCTCGACGACACGACCGACGTCGGCATCCCGGACCGCGCCGGTCCGTGCGGTGACGGTCAGTTCGGTTGCGGTGGCGGGGATCTCCCCGGTCAACGCGATCGCGTGATCGAGGTGGACCAGGTCGAGCAGACCCTCGACGACCGGGTCACCGGAATCGGTGCGGGCGGCGCCGATGACGCTGAACACGCTCGGCCAGCACGCGCCGACCAGGGTGTCGGGCACGGCGAAACCGAACGGGTCGGTCGGGGTGGTCGGACGCAGGTGCGGCGGCAGGGAGAACCCGGTCACCGCAGCGTGATCGGCGACCGAATCCGGCTGCCAGGAGACGGTCGTGACCGACACGCCGTCGGTCACCTCGGCCAGGCTGCCGCCGGCGGCCACGGTGAGGATCTCGCGCATCGCGGTCGACGCATCGTCGAGGCCCACCAGCGGCGAACCACCGTCGCGCAGGCTCCCGCCGGCCAGCAGTGGGATACGCACGGAAGCGCCCGAGATGGTGACGACGAGGTCGAAACGGGTGGCGTCGGAGTCGGCGGAGACCTGCTCCAGGACGGCGCCGCTGACGGCGTGTTCGGCCCGCTCGGGTCCGACCACGGTCCAGGCGTCGCGATCGCCGAGCAGCGCGATCGGGCTCGCCACGATCCGGCCGGCCCAGCTGACGTCGTCGGACTCCAGCACCGAGGTCAGCACGCCGGCTTCCTCGGCCAGCCCGGCACGGTGCCGGGAGGCGACGGCGACCGGGCGCTCCCCGGCGGCCTGCAGATCGGACGCGACCCGGGCCTCGAACCGATCGAGCAGTTCACCCACGGGCTCGTCGACGCGGGTGATGCCCGCGACGGCGACCGGCCCCGGGATGACGCAGACGGCGTCGGCGCCGTAGCGCGGGTCGTGGGCCTGCCACAGGGAGTCACTGCGCCACCAGCGGCGCACGTCCTTGTCGATCACCGGCACGAAGTTGACGGGCTTGCCGGGGGTGCGGCACAGCTCCAGGAAGAACGCGACGTCCGCGGGATGCAGGATGTCGGTGTCGATCTCGGGGTACACACTGCCGAGCGCGTCGATCGCGGCATACGCATCGGCGGCGGCGGTGACCTCGGCGAACATCGTCGGGATGGGCCCCGAGTCCTGCGGGTGCATGCGCGCCTCGGTGCGCTGCAGCATCTCCACGAAGCGCTGCTGCCAGGTGATGTCGGCCCACGGGACCTGCTCGCCGCGGGCGTCACCGACGGCCAGCGCGGCGTACCGGTCGAGCCACTCGCGGTAGATCATGGTGGCGACGTCGCCGAAGTACGGCTTCGCGGTGTCGGCCATCGCGGCGATGATCTCGTCGCGGCGGGCGGCCACGGCGTCGGCGTCACCGGCGACCTCGTCGAGCAACCGGCCGCAGCGCGACGCGGTGTTGTCGACCTCGTGGATGTCGGCGCCGAGCTGCGAACGGCCGGAGGCCATTCCGGCGGTGGCGTGACCGGCACCGATCCACTCGTCGATGCCGGCGGTGTCGACGAGGAGCTGCTTGACCTCGGGGGTCGTCGTCGCTTCCTTGGCCGCCATGGCGGCGGTGCCGATGAGGATGCCGTCGAGCGGCATCGTCGGGTAGCCGTAGCCGGCCGACCAGCTGCCGGTGAGGTATTCACTGGCGCGCTCGGGTGTGCCGATGCCACCGCCGACGCAGATCACGACGTTCGGGCGGGCGCGGAGCTCGCCGTAGGTCGCGAGCAGCAGGTCGTCGAGGTCTTCCCACGAGTGGTGGCCACCGGCGCGGCCGCCCTCGATCTGCACGATGATCGGGTGATGCGGAACCTCGGCCGCGATGCGCACGACGGACCGGATCTGCTCCACGGTGCCGGGTTTGAAGGCGACGAACCGGAGTCCGGCCTCGACGAACTCGTCGACGAGCGCGACCGCGTCCTCGAGTTCGGGTATGCCCGCCGAGACGATGACGCCGTCGAGCGGGGCTCCCTGCGCGCGGGCCTTCTGCACGATGCGCTTGCCGCCGAGCTGCAGCTTCCACAGGTAGGGGTCGAGGAACAACGCGTTGAACTGCGCCTCGCGGCCCGGCTCGAGCAGATCGGTGAGCGTGGCGATGTTGCGCGCGAAGATCTCCTCGGTGACCTGACCGCCACCGGCCAGCTCGGCCCAGTGTCCGGCGTTGGCCGCGGCGGCGACGATGGCCGGGTCGACGGTCGTCGGCGTCATGCCGGCCAGCAGCATCGGCGAACGTCCCGTGAGGCGGGTGAAGGAGGTCTCGACGACGGTACGGCCGTCGGGCAGCTCGACAAGGGTGGGCGCGAACTGCGACCACGGGGTCGCGACCTCGGGCACGCCGCCGGGGCTGAACAGGTTGCGCTGTCCGACGCGCAGGGCGGCGGGCACCAGGCCGACGCCCTGCCCGCGGACCAGTGATGCGGTGAGACGGGTCGCGATGTCCCCGGGACCGAAGTCCAGGACCCACTTGGCGCCGCCGGCCACGATCGAGTCGACCGAGGCGACCCAGTCGACGTGCCCGACGAGGATGTCGTGGGCGTGGCGGGTGGCGAGGTCACGGTCGATGCCACAGCGGTCAGCCCACTGGCCGACCAGCTCGACAGCCTCGGCCATCGCCGGGTGGTGGAAGGCCACCGACACCTGCAGGTGGTCGAACTTCGGCGCGAACGGCGCCCCGCCGGTGAGCTTGCGCTTGCGCTCGTCGGCCTCGGTCGCGGCGACCCGCTCACAGAGGGCGGCGAACGCGGCGAGGTGCCGCGGTGCCCCGGACAGCACGACGGCGGTGCGGCTGTTCTTGATGGCGACCACCGGGGCGGTCGTCAGATCGTTGTCGGACAGGCCGGCGCGGTACTGCGCCAGGATCTCGTCGACGCGAGCCGGGCTGACGTTGGTGAGTGCGAGCATCGGCGTGCCGTCGGTGGTGACACCCAGCCCGCGGCGACGCGCGGTCAACGAACCGGCGGCGCCGATGAGGTGCGCGACGGCCAGCAGCAGGCCCTGACCGGACTCGGCGATACGGCCGTCGGCGCCCACCGCATCGGTGGCCAGCGAGCCCTGGGAATGCCCGACCACGGCCTTCGGCGGGAGCACGGCGGTGTCCAGGCCCTGCTTGCGGAGTGCCTCCACGGCGGCGAGCTGGGTGAGCAGCACACCCGGACCCGAGAGGGTGAAATCGGCGAGAGTGGCCTCGGCGGGCACGTCTTCACCTGCGTCGTGCGCGTGCACCCAGGTGAGCGGGTGGAACCCGGACACCCGTGCCACGACGAGTTCGTCGGCAACCGGCTCGACGAGCCGTTCGGCGGAATCGACGATGGTGGCGACCCGGTGTTCCAGGTCGGCGTCGACGACCAGCTCGGTCAGCGTGGGCAGCCATGCGCCGCCCTGCCCGCCGAAGCTGATCGCGTAGGGCTCGCCCTGCGTGAGCCGCTCGATGAGCGTGGTGGTGGGCCGTTCTGCGTTGGCGGCGCCCTGCGAGCCGGAGCGGAACTGGTCGACGGTCACGGATACTCCTCTGTGGTGGTCGGTCTCAGAGTGTGGATTTGCGGAGTGCGTAGGTGCGGTGCAGTAGATGTCTGTGGGTGTTGTGCGGTTGGTCTGCGAGTCGCTGCGGCGCGAAAAACGCTGTCGGCAGCGGCCTTTCCGTGCGCTGACGTGATCGGTCTCGCCGCCGTCGCGCACGACCGGCCGCGGTGGCGACACCGCCGGGTCGAACTAGCTGGTACAACAAAGGAACACGCCTGCCGCACAACAACATTGGCGCGCACCGGTTTTGTCCCGAGCCGGCGTCGGCGTGAACGTGCCACCTATGATGACACACGAAAGTGAGGGGACCCTCATGTTTGTCGGTGACCTGTCGGTATACCGACCAGTAACCGCGCGGGTAACTTTTGGCACCGTGTCAACCACCATGGGAAGCGTCGGAAAACCGCCAGGCCAGGCAACATACCCAGGGGTACGCGTGCGCCCGAACTCTCGCTCGGTCAACCGTTATCAAACCGTTATGTGATGTGGGGCACCCTTGCGCGTCGCGGTCCAGCCGTGCCGCAGGCCGAGTGCCCTCGAGACACCCCACTAGAGTCGGCCGCATGAGCAGTTGCATCTTCTGCGCCATCATCGCGGGCACCTCCCCGGGTCGCATCGTCTACTCCGACGACGACGTCCTCGGGTTCCTCGACATCCGGCCCGTGACCCGCGGGCACACCCTCCTCGTGCCCCGGGTCCACTCCTCCGGGCTCGACGACCTCGACCCCACCCTCGGCGCCGCTCTCTTCCGCGCCGGTCAACGAGTCGCCACCGCGATGAAGACCGGACCGGTGTCCGCCGACGGGGTCAACCTGGCACTGAACGACGGCCGCGCGGCCTTCCAGACCGTCTTCCACACCCACCTGCACGTCGTCCCCAGACACGACGGGGACAAGCTGAGTTTCGCCAAGGGCTTCCTCGTCCGCCGCGACCCCGACCCCGACGAGACCGCCGCTGCGGTGCGCGCCGGGATCGAGTCCGTCGGATGACCTTCGGCGAGCCCGACCCGGACACCGGGGCCGAGACCCGGATTCCGGACGCGGTGGCCGACCTCGTGCGCCGCGCGGAGTGGATCACGGTGTTCAGCGGCGCGGGTATGTCGGCCGAGAGCGGCATCGCCACCTTCCGGGACGCCCAGACCGGTTTGTGGGAGAAGTTCGATCCCGCCGAACTCGCCACCCCGGAAGCGTGGGCGCGCGACCCCGCACTGGTCTGGGGGTGGTACCGCTGGCGCGCCCGCGAAGTGCTTGCCGCGCAGCCCAATGCGGGCCACCGCGCGCTCGCCGAACTCGCCACGAGCCGCACCGTCATGATCGTGACGCAGAATGTCGACGATCTCCACGAGAGGGCCGGCAGCGACGTCGTCAGCCACCTGCACGGCAGCCTGTTCGCCCCCCGGTGTTCGGTCTGTGGGACCCCGTACGACGGCCCCGGCGCATTTTCCGATCCCGGCGACACCGGTACCGCGCCGGATGACCCGCGCGTCGACCCGCCCACGTGTCCGCGCTGCGGCGGGAGGGTGCGGCCCGGCATCGTGTGGTTCGGCGAAGCACTGCCCGAATCGGATTGGCAGCGAGCGGATCAGGCGTTCCGTGCGGCCGAGGTCGTGCTCGTCGTGGGGACCAGCGGGATCGTCTACCCGGCAGCCGCGCTACCCGAACGCGCGGTGCGTGCGGGCATCCCGGTCATCGAGTTCAACCCGTCGCCGTCCGCGCTGTCCGACATCGTGACCCACAGTCTGCGGATGCCCGCCGCCGTCGGTCTGCCGGCGTTGCTCGCGTCACTCGGCTGACGTGGTGCGGCGTCACTCCCCCGCGGTGAGATCGATCGGCTGCCATCTCCCGGCGCCGTCTGTCGTCTGAACCGCGACGAGCGACCCCGGCTTGCACCCGCGCTCGTCGAGCACGGCGGCGACATGATCGAGCACGCGATCGGGATCGAGTTCGAACTCCGACTCGCGCACGCGGACGAATTCCCAACCGCAACGGCGCAATTCACGCTCGCGTTCCAGATCCGACCGAGCCTGCTGCCCGGTCCCGGCGAACTCGTCGGCATCACACTCGACGGCCATGCGCGCATCGGCCCCCAACACGACCAGGTCGACGATCCGGTTGTTGACCGTGACCTTCGGGGTCACGTGATAGCCGAGCGCCGCGAGACGGTTGAACACGCGCTGTTCGAGGAGGTTGTCGAACGGGCTCACGCGGCGATCATCGGGCACGTCGGACGGCATGGCCCCGATCGACGGACCCTCGTTGGCGGACACATAGGACAGCAGCGAGGCACGAAGGTCGTTGGGGCGCAACTCGTCGAGTCCGATCGAATGGAACAGCCACAACTGGTCCATGGCCCGGGTGGCCGCCACGTTGACCCGGCGTTGGGACTCCGCGCGGGTCAGCGCGGAGATCGCACCGGCGTCCGAGACGACCATCGACAGGAAGACCACACGCCGCTCGTCTCCCTGGAAATCCGGGGGTGAGCCGACGCGGATACGACGCGAGCGCCAGGTCTCGGTGTCGATCGCGGCGCGTAGCGCCTTCTCGATCGTCTCCACCTGCTTGACGCCCTGCAACGCGATCACACCGAAGTCCAGATCGTCGTATGCCGGGTCGGCCAGACACCCCCGGAGGGCATCGACGATGGCGGCCGCCTCGGCCTCGTTGCTGATGCCGTTGCCGGTCCCGGTGGCCGTTCCGTCGACCGCGACCGTCCGCAATGGTTCGAGCCGGTCGGAACCGTACTGGCGCACCGGGATCAGCGGCGCGGACCCGTAGAATTGGCGCGACGAGAACTCGATGATCTCGGGCATGGACCGGAAGTGTTCCCGCAGTCCCACGACGTTGCCGAAACGGCTGCGCAACAACGAGAACAGGCTGGACCGCGGCGTCAACCCGTCGCGCAGGTATGTCGGGAGGTCGGGCAGCGCGGCATCGAGTTCGGCGAACGCGGAATCGAGGTTGGTGCCGCTGAGACCGACGGGCGCGCACTGCTTGTCGTCACCGACGACGATCACGCGCGGGGCCAGCCAGAGAAGGAACGCGCTGGTGATGTCGGCCTGGGACGCTTCGTCGACGATGACGACGTCGAAGGAGTTGCGGCGCGGTGGGAGGGTCTCGGCCACCTGGCTGATCGACATGATCCAGGCGGGCACGGCGTTGCGCGCCTCGGCCATGGCCTCGCGCGCCGCGCGTCGGAAACGATTGGCATGTTTGCCCGATCCCTTGCCCAGGTTGATCATGTGGTCGCGGTAGGACTGGACGGCCTGCAACTCGCCGGCCGTGGTGCGCGCCAGCACCTCGCGGACGGCGCGCGCAGAGGCCAGCCGGGTGGTGAGGGCCGCGATGTCGACCTCGACGGCATCGAGGTCGGACTGCAGCCGGTCCTCGGCGAACGGATCGCTGCGTTCCTCCGCCCAGGTGTGGGCGAACCGCCACGCCCACGCCGCGCCCATGTCCCGGGCGCGTTCGGTCCAGATCGGGTCCTGCGCGCTCGACCACATCGTCTTCGCGAGTTCGGGTGCCCGGCTGCGCAATCGGAGCCCGAGAAGCTCCAGGGCATTCTGCTCGTCGGCCTCGGCTGCGGCGGCCGCGAACGCGCGCCGCGCGTCTCGGATCGCGACCGGGTCGGCCGTGGCGAGTGCCGAGAGCAGCGCGTCACCCTCCGGCGACGGCCCCTGTTCGAGTTCGGTCGTCAGGCCGTACACGCGGTCGGCGAGTTCCTGTTCGGCGAGGACCGCGTCGTTGGCGGCCGCCACCGATCGCGCCTGATGGGCCACCTCGGCTGCCTCGGCGACGGTGCGTGGTCTCGGGCCGCCGGGGCTGATCGCCTCGAGTTCACGGACGAGATGCTCCCGGCCGGTGAGCAGCCTCGAGATCCACGCCAGTTGGTTGTCGAGGCGGACGAGGTTGTCGAGCTGCGCCGACCGCGACCCCGACGCGTCCACCGGGACGTGCAGGTCCGCCAGGATGCGATGCACCTGATGTACCGCGTCGATGACGGTGAGGTGATCGGCGACCCGGCGCAACGATGCCTCGTCGCGAGGAGGCCGATCGTCCACGGTGGCCCGCACCGGCGACTCCTCGATTGCGCGCTGCTCGGGCGAACGCCGCAACCGTCCCCGCCACTGACCGCCGTTTCGCAGGAAGTCGGCGGCGGCGTCGAACAACGCGGCGTCGCCGGGCCGCGCCCCGTCGACGACGACCGCGTGCGCGCCCAGGTCACGGTCCCGACGAGCGGCCTCGGCGATGACCGGCGACAGCGTCGTCACCCGCGACCAGAGGTGCGCGGCGCGTCCGGCGAGCAGCCGGTCCGCCATGTCGACGATCGGCTCCGGGTACGACGCCACCTCGCCGGAGGCGACGGCGAGTTCGTCGCAGGTGTCCTTGATCCGGACCAACCGGTCACTGTCGACCCCGTCGAGCACCGACAGCAGCGTCCCGGCGCCGGCCATCGGCTCGCGGGGCCGCGCGGCGATCCGGGTGCAGATGGAGTCCATCTCCGCCGGCTCGGGCAGGTGGTGGTCGAGGTCGACGAACCGTTGCGCGAGACGCGATCCGGAGCCACCGGTGCTCGCGAGCAGGTCCGCCAGCCGGACGAACTCGGCCGAGTCCAGCGGGGGCACCGCGCCGTGGACCGGCCCGGGCAGCCAGTCGAACGCGGCGGCGTCTGCCCGCACCCGGCGGACGATCTCCGCCGGGGATCCCCGATAGTCCCCCGCGACCCATTCGTGGACCTCGGTCTCTTCCGCACGCAGGTCCCAGAGTTCGCGGAGCAGCTGATCCCGTTGTCGCAGAGCGTGATCGCGGCGCGCGGCCAGGTCGGCGATCTCCGCGTCGGCGACCCCGGGCGTGAACGACGCCTTGCGTTCGGCGAGCTCGGTCACCGCATCGACGATGCCCTCGGAACTGTCCTGGGACACGTCGGCGATCGACACCGTGAGCGCCCGCAGAGCGGGCGGCAGCATGTCCCGGAGCACGTGGAGCGCATGGGCTTTCTCGCTGACGACCAGGACGCGCTGTCCTTTCGCCAGCAAGGCCGAGGTCACGTTGGCGATGGTGTGGGTCTTGCCGGTTCCGGGCGGACCCTCGACCACCACACCGGTGTCGGACCCGAGCCGGGCGAGCACATCGCGCTGTTCGGCATTGGACGGCAGCGGGAACAGCGCATCGGCGACCAGGTCCGCTGGATCGAGGACGCCGGGGGCGCGGAGGGCGGCGAGTCGGTCGGGCGCCTCGATCGGGCGGACGAGCTGGGTCAGTGCGACCGGTACCTCCGACTCCTCGTCCCGCAGGTCGTCGATGATGGCGTCGTAGAACGCGAGGGAACTCTCCACCCCGCGACGGCGGAGGACCACCGCGGGCCGGCTCTCGACCGTCAACGACACACGCTCGGCGTCGACCTCGATCGCCTCGCGCCACTCGGCCATCAGCTCGGCGGTCTTCGGCGACAGCACCGAGGTCAGCGCCGACAGCTTGCCGCGGATCCCGACCGCGCCCGCGAGATCGAGACCGTCGAGAGCAGCGAGCAGATGGGTATCGCGAACCGCGGGAGACGAGCCCGCCCCGAGCGAGAACCGGATCGTGTCGTCCGCGTCGCGGTCGGCGACCAGAACCTGACTGAGGAGGTGTTCCCGGACCATCGGGTCGGCGTCCGCGTCTGTTGCGTCCCGCACCGTGACCAGTGCGGACGCGATGACGAGTTCGAGTTCTTCGGGCTCCGCGCCGAGCGCATCGACCAACGCGGCGAATTCGGCATGGACCGCGCCGGCCCGAGCGGCGTCGGGGTCGTCCGGTCCGACCTCCACCACCACCTGGCCCGGCACCGCGTTCGACCGGACGGCGACGGCGGTGGACGGCCCGACCCAGACATGGCCGGGGTGGTCGGAGATGTCGTGGACGTCTCCGGAGCGAGACCGGACCAGATCGGCCAGAAACGTCATCAGCCGGGTGACCTGATCGCGCAACGTCTCGCGCGTGTCATCCTGCATACCGATGTGTTCCTCTCGTCGCCGGCGACTCCTACGCTACAAGACGCTGGTCAGAGGAACTCCGTGCCGCCGCGCGGGTCGGCCGGATTCCCGACACCGAGCCGGTCAGCCGACGGAGCTCGAACGCAGCGCGCGGTATCCGCCGTCGACATAGCGCACGTTGGTGTATCCGCACTCGGCGATCTGTTCGGCGATCCGCGGGGCCTCCGAACGGACCGACACCACGGCGATCTCGGTGTCGCGGTCGCGGATCACCGGGAAGGTGCCCGACGGAGTCGGGGTGAACCGCTTCGGCACCTCGGTCGGGTCGACCACGAGGGCACCGGGCAGACTCCCCTGATGCCGAACCACCTGGGGACGCGCGTCGACGACGACCGCGTTCCCCTCGCGGCTGTGATTCATTGCCTCGACTGCCGAAATCGAATTCACCACTGACACCGGTGACTCACCAATCCTGTTGCTCGAATTTGTCCGTGTTCATGCGTTCGCGACGGCCATCGGGTGACGGCCGCGGCGTGAATGACCCCCGTCGACCAGGTTACGGAACGATCTCGAATTGACAAGTTTTCTCACACAGCTCTCAGAAGGGCGCAGTCATGCGCTCCTTCTGGTAGGCGACCCGCAGCGGAACCGTCAGGGTCAGGAATGGCGGCCGCGCCCAGCGACACGCGGGGACGGACGCTTACCCCAGTTGTCGCCACGACGACCGTCCCGACCGCCGCCGTGCCCGCCGGCTCCGCGCTTGGCGCCCCCGCGCGTGCGCGGTGCGCCCATGTCCTTGCGGATGTCGATCGGGTTCTTCCCGATCTTCGTGTGCCGCAGCGACGAGAGGGTCTCGTTGTCGAGATCATCGGGAAGCTCGACGAGGCTGAAATCGTCGCGGATGCTGATGTTGCCGAAGTCGGCACGGGTCAGGCCGCCCTCGTTGGCGATGGCACCGACGATCGCACCGGGCGACACCTTGTGCTTGCGGCCGACGGCGATGCGGTACGTCGCGAAGCTCGCGCCCGGGCGCCGCGGAGCACGCTCACGCTCGGGGCGCTTCTCCGACTGCGGCGGGTCCGGCGTCATCAGGAAACCGCCGTCTCGTGTCTCGAGCGCCAGCGCGGCCGCGATGTCGGCCATCGCGACGTCGTTGTCCCGCGCGTAGTTCTCGATCAGCCCGCGGAACAGATCCAGGTTGTCCGAGGACAGGTTCTGGGTGATCGAGTCGGCGAACTTCGCGACCCGCTGTGCGTTGACATCGTCCACGCTGGGCAGGCCGATCTCGGTCAGCGTCTGCCGCGTGGCGCGCTCGATCGCACGCAGCAGGTGGCGTTCGCGCGGCGAGACGAACAGCAGCGCGTTGCCCGAGCGGCCGGCGCGCCCGGTACGGCCGATGCGGTGCACGTAGGACTCGGTGTCGTGCGGGATGTCGTAGTTCACGACATGCGAGATGCGGTCGACGTCGAGCCCGCGGGCCGCGACATCGGTCGCGACGAGGATGTCGATCGAGCCGTTCTTCAGCTGGTTGATGGTCCGTTCCCGCTGCGCCTGCGCGAGGTCGCCGTTGATGGCGACCGCGGAGAACCCGCGCGAGCGCAGCTTCTCGGCGAGTTCTTCCGTCGCCTGCTTGGTGCGGACGAACACGATCATCGCGTCGAAGGTCTCGACCTCGAGGAAGCGTGTCAGCGCGTCCAGCTTGCGCTGGTGGGAAACCTGGAGATAGCGCTGCGTGATGTTCTGCGCGGTCGCGGTCTTGGACTTGACCGTGATCTCCTGCGGCGAGTTCAGGTACTTCTGCGCGAGGCGCCGGATGGCACTGGGCATGGTCGCCGAGAACAGCGCGACCTGCTTGGTGTCCGGGGTCTCGGCGAGGATGCGCTCGACGTCCTCGGCGAAGCCCATCGTCAGCATCTCGTCGGCTTCGTCGAGGACCAGGAACTCCAGACCGGAGATGTCGAGGGTCTTGCGATCGAGGTGGTCGATGACCCGACCGGGTGTGCCGACGATGACCTGCGCGCCGCGACGCAGACCCGCGAGTTGGACGCCGTAGGACTGCCCGCCGTAGATCGGCAGCACCTTCACCTCGGGCATGTGCGCCGAATACTTGCCGAAGGCCTCGGAGACCTGCAGTGCCAGCTCTCGCGTCGGCGCGAGGATCAGCGCCTGCGGGGTACGCGCGGAGGTGTCGAGGCGGGACAGGATCGGGATGGCGAACGCGGCGGTCTTGCCGGTACCGGTCTGCGCGAGGCCGACGACATCGCGTCCGTCCATGAGCGGCGGGATGGTCGCCGCCTGGATGGGCGACGGGGTTTCATAGCCGACGTCGGTGATGGCCGCGCGTACCCGCGGGTCGATCTCGAGGTCGTCGAACGAGCCGACCTGCGGGTCGGCGGGGGCGTCGTGCTCGCCGTGATTCGAGGTACTCATGCGGCGGAAGTCTCATTCATCGCCCTCAACTGTAATGGCCGTCCACCAGAAAGTCGGCATCACGCCCGGGCGGGGTCGCATCCGCCCCCTGAGCAGGGCACGAGCCACGTTCGGTAACCGGTGTGATGCATCTAACGAATACTGGTACTGTCAGTGCCACTCATCCGGCCATCGGTCCCGGTCACACGCACACCGATGTCCGGAATGTCCATTTGTTCTCTCGTCTCAGGAGTGCCATGCAGCAGCAGTACGCCACCCCGTCCGATCTGACGATCGACGACAAGGCGACGACCGTCGACACGATCCTGCGCTACCGCGCGGAGCGCCCCACGATGCCGCTCTTCCGCAAGCGCTCGCACAACCAGTGGGTCAACGTCACCGCCAAGCACTTCACCGACGAGGTGGACGCGGTCGCGAAGGGTCTGATCGCCTCGGGTGTGCAGGCCGGCGACCGCGTCGCGATCCTGTCGTCGACGCGCTACGAGTGGACCGTGCTGGACTACGCGATCTGGCGCGCCGGGGCGTGCACCGTCGCGATCTACGAGACGTCCGCCCCCGACCAGGTCCAGTGGATTCTCGAGGACTCCGGCGCCAAGCTCCTGTTCGTCGAGAACCATGAGCACTACACCCGCCATCTCCGGGTCATCGACGAGACGCCCACCCTCAAGGAGACCCTGGTCATCGACGACCACGCGCTCCCCACGGTCACCAAGCGCGGCGCGAAGACCGCCGACGCGGACCTCGACCAGCGTCAGGCGAATGCGTTGTCGTCGGATGCCGCCACGCTGATCTACACCTCGGGCACCACCGGACGGCCGAAGGGCGTCGTCCTGACGCACGCGAATTTCCTCGCCGAGACGGCCGCGACCCGCGACGCGGTCGGCGCCGGTATGCGGGAGGGCAAGTCGACGCTGCTCTTCCTGCCGCTGGCGCACATCTTCGCCCGCGTCGTCGCCGTCGGCTGCGTCGAGAACGGCGTGATCCTCGGCCACACCAACGACCTGACGAACCTCGTCGCGGACCTGGGCGTGTTCAAGCCGAACTACGTGCTGTCGGTGCCGCGCGTGTTCGAGAAGGTGTACAACTCGGCCAAGCAGAAGGCCTACGACGGCGGCAAGGGGTCGATCTTCGACAAGGCCACCGACACGGCGATCGAATACAGCAAGGCGACGGCGGCCGGCAAGGTCGGCCTCGGCCTGAAGCTCCGGCACGCCGTCTTCGACAAGCTCGTGTACGGAAAGCTGCGCGACGCCCTCGGCGGCCAGTGCGAGGGAGCGATCTCCGGTGGCGCTCCGCTCGGTGCGCGCCTCGGCCACTTCTTCCGCGGCGTCGGCATCCCGGTGTACGAGGGCTACGGACTGTCGGAGACCACGGCCGCGGTGACGGCCAACAACGAGGAGAACCAGAAGGTCGGTTCGGTCGGACGCCCGATCCCCGGCGTCACCGTCGCCATCGCCGAGGACGGCGAGGTCCTGCTCAAGGGGCCGGTCGTGTTCGGTGGGTACTGGAAGAACCAGGCCGCCACCGACGACGCGATCCGCGACGGGTGGTTCCACACCGGTGACATCGGCACCCTCGACGACGGCTACCTCTTCATCACCGGCCGCAAGAAGGAACTGATCGTCACCGCGGGCGGCAAGAACGTCTCGCCGGCGCAGCTCGAGGACACCATCCGGGCGCACCCGATGGTGAGCCAGTGCCTCGTCGTCGGCGACAACAAGCCGTTCATCGCCGCGCTGATCACGATCGACCCGGAGGCCGTGCCCGGTTGGTTGGACCGTCATGACCTCCCCGCCGACACCCCGATCTCGGACCTGGTCGAGAACGCCGACCTGAAGGCCGAGATCGACGCCGCGGTGAAGGAGGCGAACACCAAGGTCTCCAACGCCGAGGCGATCAAGAAGTTCTCGATCCTGGACACCGATTTCACCATCGACACCGGTGAGCTCACCCCGACCATGAAGCTCAAGCGCAACGTCATCCACGACGCGCACAAGGAAGCGATCGCCGACCTCTACACCTGAGCGGATCTCTCTTCACGACTCGCCGCGGCCCGGGATGCCCCGGGCCGCGGCGCTGTCTATCGTGCAAGTCAATGAAACGAGACCTGGCCATCGATGCCACCCGCGGGGTGGCCATCTGGAGCATGATCACCGCGCACTTCGCGCATGAGTCCGTGCTGGCCACCCCGACCCACGCCTTTCCGTACGTCGACGGCATGTCCGCGTTCGTGATGCTCTCGGGCGTCGTGCTTGGTCTGGTCTATCAACGATGGGTCGCTCGCCATGGGCTGGCTTTCGCCTACAAGCGTCTTGCCAAGCGGATCGTCGTCCTCTATCTGTGCCAGCTGGCGATCGCCCTCGTCGCGGTCGCGGCCGCCCTGGCCGGTCACCGATGGCTGACGCTCCTGCTGCCGGTCGACGGGTGGGGTGACGGCCTGCGCCTGGCGCTGACCATGGACTATCTGCCCAGCGGGGGCAACATCCTGCTGCTGTACATGGTCTTGCTCATCTCCGCGTTCGGGCTGTTCCCCCTCCTGCGTCAGGGCTGGTGGCGCTGGGTGCTCGCCGGTTCGATCGCCCTGTACCTGATCTCGCTGGTCCACTCCCCCGACTGGTTCTATCTGAGCGCCTACCAGGCGGCACCGCACATCCAGAACGTCGCCGGCTGGCAGATCATGTTCGTCCCGGCACTGGTGATCGGCTGGAACTGGTCGCAGTGGCGTGTGCCGGAGTTCGTCGACCGCTGGATCATCGCGATCGTCGCCGTCGCGCTCGCGGTGGCACTGTTCTTCCACTTCGGCATCGACTACGGGCCGTGGGCCCATCTCGAACCGGCGGTCGCCGACAAACTCGACTTCCGCCCGGCCCGCGCGATCGGCGCCTATCTGGCCATCCCGGCCGTCTACGGGATCTTCCGACTGTTGCTCAGGTGGTGGCATCACGACTGGCTGCGTCCACTGGTCATGGCCGGCACCCGCAGTCTCGACTCCTACGTCATCCAGGCGATTGCCCTCGTCGTGGTGCCGATCCACATCGCACACCGCCCCTGGAACACCGTCACGATGGACGCCGTCGCGCTCCTGGTGTTCGCCGCCTGCTGGGGGTGGGCCGAGTTCCGGTACTTCGCGCACGTCGACAAACTGCACAAACTACCGCTGCGGATGGTCCGGCTCGTGCGTCCGCATCGACCCGACATCGTCCTCGGCCCCGAGCCCGGCGTCCCCACCCCGGAGAGCTCGGACGTCACCCGGGAACCCGGACCGGTCGTCGACGACCTGCCCGGCGTCGACCGGACCGGGACAGCCGGAGACGGGCCAGAACGAGACGGGCCAGTCCGGGCCGGAACAGCACCGGCCGGGACACGTGCGACCGAGCCGATGGGAGTTCATCCGTGACGGGTGAGATGACACGCAGCGTGCACGCCGGGAACGACTCGTCGGGCCCGTCGGTGCGGACGCCGATCACGATGGCGAACTCGTATCACCTCCCGCCCGAACCCGAGGCGATGAGCTGGTCGGGCACCGAGCAACTGTTCTACACACGCAACACCGGCGCCAATCAGGTTGCGCTGCAGAACAAGTTGGCCGCGCTGGAAGAGGCCGACGACGCCGTCGTCCTGGCCTCGGGCGTGGCCGCGCTGCACGCGGTGTTCTTCACGTTCCTGTCCGCCGGGGACCACGTGGTGGTGTCCGACACCACCTACGAGGCCACCTGGAAGCTCTGGTCGGAACTGCTGCCGACCAAGTACGGGATCGAGGCGACCTTCGTCGATGTCGGCGATCTCGACGCCACCCGGGCCGCCCTGCGCCCCGGCACCCGCATGCTGATCGCCGAGACGATCGCCAATCCGACGACGAAGGTCGCCGACATCGGCGCGCTGGCGCAGATCGCCGCCGACGCCGAGGCCCTGCTGCTCGTCGACGCCACCTTCACGCCGCCCACTCTGTACCGTCCGCTCGCCGACGGCGCGGACCTCGTCGTCCATTCGCTGACCAAGTACATCAACGGGCACGGCGACGCCATGGGCGGTGCCGTGCTCGGCCGGTCGGAGCTCATGTCGCAGATCCGGGAACAGGCGATGGTCGACGTCGGCGGCGTCATCTCGCCGTTCAACGCATGGCTGATCGCCCGCGGCGCGATCACCCTGCCGCTCCGGTTCGCCCAGCATCAACGCAATGCCGAGCGGGTCGCGGCCTTCCTCGACGACGACCCGCGCATCACCTACGTGCGGTACCCGGGTCTGGCGTCGCATCCCGAACACGACCTCGCGGCACGACAGTTCGGCGGCCGCGGCTTCGGGGCCATGATCGCGTTCGCGGTGCGCGGCGATCCGGCCACCCAGAACCGATTCGTCGCGGCGCTGACGACGATCACCTCGGCGGTGTCGTTGGGACACGACGAGTCACTCATCGTCCATGTCGGCACCGACGGCCCACGGGTCGCGGCCTACCCCGAACCGTTCCGCGAGTGGGGACATCTGCGGTTCTCCGTCGGGCTGGAAGACGCCGACGATCTCATCGCGGATCTCGCCGCGGCGCTGGACGCGACCTTCCCGGCCTGAGTCACGTCGCCTCGTACAAAATCCCCCGGCCGATCGCCTCGCGCACCACGGGCAGCGCCGCCTCGGCGAGTGCGTCGGCGTCGACGCCGTGGAAGTCGGCGAGGAGTTCGAGCAGTACGCCCAGCGGGACCTGCCCCCGACTGCCGGCGAGCAGTGCGCGCGAGACCTCGTCGACACCGAGAACGGCGCCGGGACCCCCGGGCCGGCGGACGGCGGCCGACACCTGTTGCCAGCCCTCGTCCCCCGGGAGCGAGAGCTCCTCGAGCATGACCGGGGCCACCGACAGCCGCCGAGCGAGCAACTGTTCGTCGGAGGTCTCCCGCAGGTAGCGCCGTCGCGCGAGGAACGCCTGGGCCTCGGGCCCGGTCACCTCTTCACCGGCGCCGGTGATCTCCTCGATCACGACGTCGGGCTCGCGGTGCTCACCGTCGAGCGGGGCGCGGGCGGTGATCGAGCCCATCCCGATGGCGACGATGCCGTTGGCCTCGAACCATTCGAGCCACTCCGCACCTCGCCGCGCGGCGGTCGCCTCGTCCTCACCGGCATCGGACAGCCACAGCGACACATAGCTGATGGGGTCGGCGACCTCCCGCTGGACCACCCAGGCGTCGAGTCCGGTTCCGGCGAGCCAGGACCGCACCCGTTCCGGCCAGTCGTCGCCGTCGCGAATGACCCAGTTCGCCAGGATCTGTGCGGTGCCACCAGGATTCAGGTGCCCGGGCAGCTCGCGGACGAGTTGTTCACACAGCCCGTCCCCGACGACGCCCGAGTCGCGGTAGATGTAGTCCTGCCCGCCCGCGCCGACGACGAACGGAGGGTTGGACACGATGAGGTCGAACCGTTCCCCTGCAACGGGTTCGAACATGCTCCCCGCCCGCAGATCCCACGACATCCCGTTGAGACGGGCCGTCGCGGCGGCCAGCGCCAGCGCCCGGTCGTTCGTGTCGGTGGCCACGATCTGCTCGCAGTGCGCATCGAGATGCAGCGCCTGGATGCCACATCCGGTTCCGATGTCGAGAGCGCGGCGGACGGGTTCGCGGATGACGGCCCGGGCCAGCGAGATCGACGCGCCGCCGATCCCCAGGACGTGGTCGTGGGCAACGGGTCCGGGTCGCATCGCGGCATCCTGGTCGGCGATCACGTGGTAGTCGCGGGTGTCGTCGGCGTGCGGACGGATGTCAAGGCGGGCCCGTAGAAGCGATTCATCAACCCGGGCCAGCACGCCCTGCGTGACCAGCACATCGACGCCCGTCGTCGGAACCGCCTCCGCGACAGCGGCTTCGGGTTCGTCCGAGCCCAGCAGGAACAGCCGGATGAGGGTCGCCAGCCGACGGTGGTCGCCGGCGACATCACGCGTCGCGGCGAGGGCCGGCCACCAGACACCGCGGACGAGGGCATCGTGAGCGCCTTCGCCGAGCAGTTCGGTGACACCGTCGTTCGTGTATCCCGCCGACCGCAGATCGGCACCGAGGGCCGCCACGGCGGCGGGCTCGGACAGAGGATGACGATCCGCGCGGTCGGCGAGTGGCTGGGGTCGTCCCTGGTCCGCGGTCACGGTCCCCAAGGCTACCGACGACCGGCGCGCCCTCGGCTCGACGGGTTCAGCACGACGCGAGGACCCGACTCATCGCGTCGCGTTCGGCAGGCGTCACCCACAGCCCGTAGGACTTCTTGACCTCGATCTGCCGGCTCACGTAGGTGCACCGGTACGACTTGTTCGGGGGAAGCCAGGTCGCCGCGTCGCCGTCTCCCTTCTGCTGGTTCACGGCTCCCGAGACCGCCTGGAGGTTTCGCGGGTCGTTCGCGAACTCGACGCGCTTGCCGGCGGGCCACACGGCCGCGCCCTTCTGCCAGGCGTCCGACAACGCGACGACGTGGTCGATCTGGACCAGCGCCGAGGTGTCCTCGCCTCGGGTGAACGGCATCGTCGTACCTGTGTACGGATCCGCCAGTGTGCCGGCGAGCACCCGGCACCCGTCGGCGTGGAAGGTGATGCCGGTGAGGTCTCGCCGCAGGATGTCCTCCCGGGTCCGGCAACCGTTGCGGCCGTACTGCACGTCGACCGCGTCGTCCCATGCCCTCCCGAATCGCGACCGTTCATATCCGGTCTTGGGTGCGCGACCCTTGACCTGCAGCGACGCGAGATCGGCCTGTTCCCGGCCGACCGCCGGTGGCGGCGTATCCGGCGACGCACCAGCCGGCGGTGACGATGGCCCCGTCGTCGAGGGCATGGGCTGGGTGCGCTCGGATGAGGGGCGCTCGAGGCCCGGACCGGGTTCGACGTCGACGCACGACACGAGCACCACGGCGACCGGCACCGCGGCAAGTACTCCCGACAACCGTGCCGCTCGACGTCTCACCCCGGAATCGTTGCACGGCGCACCGACATCCCCGTTCGCCGACCCGGTGCGGGGGTTCTCGCCGCGCACCTTGAGCTTCGTTCGACTAACTTTCCCTTCGCGGACTGCTGTGGTCACGCACGACGCCGCGGCGGCGCACGGTCGCCGGCGGTGTCGCCGGGTCATCAGACGACTATTCGGGTAGTGGGTGCATGAGTTCAGGTCGGGGCAATGCGGCGCGGGGTGTACCGCCATGGGTTCTGCGGATGTTCGCCGTGTTCACTCTGGCGATGTCGTTGCCCACTCTTGCCGGCGGGTCGGGCACCGCCGCGGTGCTCGGCAGCCCGGCACCCTTCTCCGCGTCACCCCTGCGTGCGACGCCGGTCCACGAACTGACACCGACCGTCGACCCGGAGACCGAGACCTACCCCGAGCGACTCGAGCGCATCGAGACCATGAGCCGCCCGCTGCTGCCCACGCCGAAGTCAATTGAGGGCCCCGAGACACGCTGCGCAAGCGGCGATTTCACGACCCTCGCAGTGGTGTACGACTCTGTCTTCGACGCGGTGTACGAGGTCCTGCCGCCGTCTCTGCGTGCCGCGGCGAGGCAGAGCCGGGTCGCGGCGCACCGCGACATGCGCCGTCTGCACGTGTCGACCCTCGCCGTCACCGAGCACCCCCTCACCCTCGGCGCCGACGACGACGATCCCGCACTCGACTACCGCGACCCGATCTCGCAGCTCCTCGTGTCGAACCTGCTGAAGATCCGCGACGGCCGGCACACCGAGGCCATCCCCCTCGGGAACATCACCGTCATCCAGGCCGTGGAGACGGTGTGGCTGTACCTGTTCACCACGGTCCTGATCCCCGCGCGCGTCCTCGCCGGTTCGACCCCCGACCTCGTTAGCCCCTTCGCCGGCACGGACGCCGACTTCCTGGCCCCGTTCGTCACCTACAACTGGCTCATCTCGGCCTTCGTCTTCTCGTCGGAGTTCGCGGTGAAGGCCCTGCTGCGCGCCACCGCGAAAACGGTCCTCGAGCAGTGCCTCGCACGCGTCACCGATGAACAGCGCGCCCTGGCCGGACGCGCGAGCGACACCGTGCATTTCGACATCCCGATCCCGCCGATGGTGGCCGATATCGCCGACCACCTCGCCCTGGCGGATGTCGAGACGTGTACGCCGATCGGGTCGCTCACACTCGGCCGGCTGGTGCGGTATGTGTCTGCGCAGGCGCAGGAGAACAATCCCGCCGACGCACCCCGCATCCGGGCCGAGACCACCAGAATTCTCGGCGCCATGCGCGGAATCCGCATTCATCACAACCTCATTCCGCTCGATCCCGCGGAGGACCGCTCGGTCGGCGAGTTGGCGGCGTCGTTGTTCGGTTCGCTGATCCCGATCTTCGGCGGGGCGCCGCTCGACATCCTTCTCGGCATCGGGCACAACATCGGCCACGGGGCGGACCCATGGGAGACCGTGTCCCTGGACGAGCTCACGGTCAGCAAACCGATCACCGCGGCGCATTATGCGTACAAGTTGGCGCTGCATTTGATCCGGGAAGTAGGCAATGTCATCGAGCCGTCGATCGTCGGTGACAGCCCGCTACGACCCACCAGACTGCTCGTCACGGCCCTGGGCCTGCCGATGACCTACGGACTGGTGACCGCGCACCACGTAATTCGGTCGATGTGCCTACGCGTCGACGACACGACGGGCAGCGGACTCGGCGCGGAGGCCAATCGGCGGACGACAACCGACTCGACTCCCCGCATCAAGCCGACGCGAAAGCCGGAAGCCTCCCGGTCATCGGCGTCGAGAACATCGGAACCGTCACGTCCGGAAGAATCCATTCGCCATCCCGAACCGCCCCGATTCGCCATTCCCGGCCGCAATTGACTCCGTGTTGCGCATTCGGTAATCGCGATGTCGGACGATTCGCCCGAGAATCCCGACACCGGGAAAGCGCAGGTTCATGCTTCCCGCGCGTCTATCGACTACCGTTGGGGGCGTGTCGAAAATTCAGACGGTGACCTTTGTCGACGACCTGGACGGTCGCGAACTCGATCCCCAAGACGCACAGACCGTTTCGTGGTCGTGGCTCGGCGTCGACTACGAGCTCGACGTGTCCGCGGCCAATCTCGACAAGATCGAGCAGGGCAAGGTGACAGTCGCGAAACTACTCAAGGCATCGACCCGGGTCGGCGGCCGACGACGGTCGCCATCAGCACGGACGAAGACCAATTCCGCCGGGAGTGGTGCGTCGGTGAATGCCTCGATTCGAGACTGGGCAGCGGAGAACGGATATGAGGTGTCCGCACGCGGCCGCATTCCGAACGACATCGTCGAGGCCTACAACTCCGCACACTGATATAGCCCACCGTATTGTCACATTGATCGCCAGAGCCCGATTCTTCGGACTCTGGCGATTGTTCTTCCGCGGGGCTGATTGTCGATCCCCCGCCGATTACGTTCTGCCCTAAGGAGTTCCGCCGGCAGGGCGGAAAAACCCTGCGGCGGCGTCGAATCGAGATGCCGCGCGGATTCCGCCACCGATCAGCACCTTCCCCGTCTTCATCCTGTCAATGGACATCTTTGATAAACTGATGTCCACGCATGGTGTGCCACCGACGTGCAACGCAGTCACCGTCGGAGGCCACCCGAGGGGACAGGACAACCGGATGAGCACAACGGAGAACGAGTCGGTCGACGCCGACCACGCTGACGGCGAGGCCCCAGGGGAGGTCTCCGTGGCGGCCCGGGTCAGGGTCACGCTCGACGACGGTTCGACAAGGGAGGGCGAGGTCGTCGACGACTTCGCGGACCTGGCCGGCGACACCACCGTCGAGACCCGTATCGACGACGAGCACACCGCACGACTACGCCGCTGGGCGATCTCGACCGACGATCACCAGATCGTCTTCGCCGACGACGACGCGGTCGAGGTCATCTCGGCCGAGCTGTGACTCAGAGCGGCGCGAGCCCGATCATTCGACGGTCCGACGAGAAGATCCACCCGTCGCCGTAGGGCTCGAGTGCTTTGCCGGTGACTAACGCATCCGCGTCGAAATCGATGGCGAGGAACGGTGCTGTCCACGCGACCTCGCCGGTGGTCACGTCGACAGCCGTGAGGGTGACGCCATCGCTGCCGGCCAACAGACGGTCGCGATAGCCGTCTGGGTTCACAATGGGCCGCCTAATGCACAGCGGTGCAGTACCGAAGCCCACACCCTGCTTATAGCGCTCATGAAGCCCCCGAGCCAACGCCCGCTCGCGCGACCTACACGAGCCATGAGCCCTCGCCGCATGGACTCTCAACCACCCTCGCACCCGAACACGCCATCACGACCCACGGGTTCCGGCTTATCATCAACGCCCCGGCCTGGTCGCCAACCACCATGAACATGTTTCTTCACTGACCTACTCGCCGCCCGCGCGATCGTATGCGAAGACGGTGACGATGCAGGGTCGCCTTCTCCGCACGGATCTACCGCCCGGTATAGGGGGTTCGCAGACTCCCGCTGCAGGTCAGCACGTGACAACAGTTCGGATTGGTCCAGCCTCGCGTGAACTCGTACCCAAACGGGCAGCGAGAACCATACGGCCAACTGATACAGCCGACGTCGGCGTAGGTGAACCTTGCCGGCCCGTGAAACTCTAAAAAGACTGAGTATTGCTAGTGGGAGACCGAATAGCAGAAAACCGACAAATGCGCCAGAGGAGATCCCGCGCTCTACGGCTGCGACCATGGTAGTCGGCAGGGCTACGCTACTCCAAAGAATCCAGGCTGCGAATGGCTGCAACACAAAATGCAGCTTCATTCTCTTCGTGTTGAATGATGACCAGGATGTAAGAGCGCAGAATCCGATCACAAACAGAAAGAATGTGACGACGGTGGGTACGAGTATCGCCGTTTGCCAGAGGTAACTCCCGGCCATCGCCTGATCCCGAAGCACCCTCACGACTGAGACATACAGTACAACGCCCACCCATAACGGGGCACTCACCGCTGCGGTCCTAACGAAGAGGGCGCCGACAAGGGAATGCCGCTGGCCGTTCGAGACACTTGGCACTCCCTTGTCTCGCAGGACTGTCCGCCACTTGTGCAGTCGGTCGAGTCGCTGCTCTAGTACTTTCTGGCGGCGGTAGCGACTCGCCGAGCTGAAGTCATCGAGCAGGATGCTGCTCATCAAGAAGATAGCGATCGTCCCAAAAGTCGCCAGCACCATCGCGCCGACGTCTGACTTGTCATGCACACCAAGCCAACCGACTGTCATTACTACAACGCACGCGCATGCTAACGCCGATGTCATCGCATCCATACACTGTCGCCATAGGGCCATTGCGGCTTGCTCAATGTAGGATTCGCTCCCCTTGTTTCGCATCGACAGTGTGATGCTTATCGACACCGAAGCAGCCAGCGCGATACCGATCCAGTTTCGCGCGGTCTCAGGTGTTACGAGGCCATCTAAGTGTGGTCGGATGTCAGGAACCCACTGATACGGCTCAAACATCTGAGCGTCCGTCTGCCCCGGGTGTCCCAAAAGCCAGACCAAATAGCCTGCGCCGTAGGTGACTACGAAGGCTCCGATCACGTCCCCGATTACGCGAGAGCGAAATCGATCGCGGACGTGGCGCCTGGCTTCCGCTGACAGTCTTCGGGCCTCGAGACGGGCTTCATCGGCGCAAGGCTTTTTTCTTCGTTCTAGACGCGGTCGTAGGAATCCAAAACGCAGACAAAGTAGAGCGATCATCGTCAATAGCAGACGTTGCGCTCTTGTTCGAGTCATTCTGTACCGCTCTTCCCGTCGAGTGCGGCTTGCATCCTAAAAGCGACGCAGAAACCGCAAAGGTAAGTTGCAACTGATTGGAAAGGTGACCATATCGAAGACCCCTGACATTCATGGAGTGATCTGGCGCCGCCAGTCGAAGGCGCTAGCCGGCCGCCGAGTCCGCGTCCATTGAGAACGGGTCATGGCATCGAAAGCGGAACTCCGCGAGATGCATGCAGCGGCCACGGCGCTCCAAGGGTTCGCGACCGTCCGCCCAAGATGATCGAAGAACGGGCGACGAGCATGTTGAGCGCAATCTCGATATGCACGCCGGTCGACTGAATTCGACGACGTCATCGGCGCTGCACTCGACGACACAATTCCGTCTGTTGAGGTCGATCCAGTCCCGACAACAGACCTTGCCGGCGCCGTTCCCAGATCGGAGTTTCTTCTCTGTGCGACGGTTCGCTACCGCCAAACTATGTCCAACATCCAGACAGTCGCAGTCATTGACAATCTAGATGGGCGGAATCTGAGATGCCCAGCGGGCGTCACTGCCAACCGTTGCCGCAAGTGTTTCCGTTCTGAGAAGGCTTGAAATGTTGGCATGCCGGATGCCGACGGGTGCTCGGCGCGTCGGTAGTTCTGCTGCGCCGAGTGCGCCGCGACTTGAGCTGTTACCTAGGCAAGGCTGCACCAGGCGCGAGGAGCACTGTCACCGTCGACTCACGATGCAGGGCTTTCGAGCGCAACTGCGGGTGCGAGTTTATGGTGCGCGAGGGGGGACTTGAACCCCCACGTCCTGAGACACTGGAACCTAAATCCAGCGCGTCTGCCAATTCCGCCACTCGCGCGTGGGCGCGACTCGCCGGAGTGTGAGTCACGCAGTGTAACGGCGACCACCCTACCGGCCGCGTTCTGATCATCGCAGGCCAGGTACCGTCGTAGCCATGTCCCCCACCCGTCGCCGCACCCACCGGCCCGCGCTCACGGTGCTCGCCGTATCCGCTGCGGTGGTGTGCCTGGTGCTCGCGTGGTGGCAGTGGTCACGGTACGAGTCCGCATCCGGTTCCGGACTCAATCTCGGCTACGCCCTGCAGTGGCCGGCGTTCGCCGCGGCCGTGATCTATGCCTATCGCCGCTTCGTCATCCTGGAGAGCGATCCCGAGGAAGCCCGCAAGGTCGCGGCGAAGAACTCCGTCGCCGAGATCCCGGAGGGCATCCTGCCCGAGCGACCCACCACCCCCAGCGCGTCGTCGTTGGCATCGCCGGACCCCGCCAACGATGTCGCCCTGGTCGAATACAACCGCTATCTCGCCGAGCTCCGCGACGCGGACGCTCACACCACCGACGCTCGACCCACCCCCTCATCGAAAGGCCCGCAGTGACCGAGACCGACCCCACCGCCCCCGCCCTCGCCGCCCCGGTGGAGAAGGTCCGCGGCGCGTTGTTGCGGTATCGCGTCCTCGCCTGGATCACCGGCGTGTGGTTGCTGCTGCTCGTCGTCGAACTCGTCCTGACCTACGGCTACGACAACCACGCTCTGGACTTCGTACCGTTCGTGCACGGCTGGGTGTACTTCGTCTACTTGATCATGGCCATCGACCTCGCTATCAAGGTCCGCTGGAGCGTCGGCAAGACCATCATCACCGCGATCGCGGGCACCATCCCCTTCCTGTCCTTCTGGTTCGAGCACAAGCGCACCAAGGAAGTGAAGGCGCAGTTCAACCTCTGATCTTCTCGCGCTGGTCGGCCGTTCACCCGGGTCGGGCTGACTGGACCCCGTGCGGATCGTCCAGCTCGCGAACTTCTACGGCGGCCGCTCCGGCGGTCTGCGCACCGCGGTGGACCGCTGGGGCGCCGGGTATGCCGGGGCCGGTCACGACGTCGTCCTGATCGTTCCCGGCGCCGATCCCGGCGAGGAGACGCTGAACTCTGGGGTCACGCGGATCACCGTGGCCGCACCGCGGATTCCCGCCTCGGGCGGCTACCGCCTGGCGTCGGCCCGCCGCGTCGCCGACGTCCTCGCCCATCTCCGTCCCGACGCCCTCGAGGTGTCCGACCGCCTCACCCTGCGCGGCTTCGGCCGGTGGGCTCGCAGGCGAGACATCCATTCGACGATGGTGTCCCATGAACGCCTCGACCGGCTGCTCGGCCAGGTCATGCCCGGCCGCTCCGCACGTGCACTGGCCGACCGCGCGAACGCGGCCACCGCCCGTGACTACGACACCGTCGTGTGCACCACCGACTTCGCCGCCGCGGAGTTCAATCGAGTGAGGGCGACCAACGTCGTCCGCGCCCCGCTCGGCGTCGACCTCGATGTCTTCGACCCACGACACCTCGACCCGAACCTGGGCGCACGGTGGTCCGACGGCACCAGTGCGCTCATCGCCCACTGCGGACGCCTCTCGGTGGAGAAGCGCGCCGACCGCAGCATCGCCGCGCTCGGCAGACTCCATCGGTCGGGAACGCCGGCGCACCTGGTGATCGCGGGCGACGGGCCGATGCGAGCCCCGCTGCAGCATCTGGCCCGCGGATTGCCCGTGACCTTCCTGGGCCATCTCTCCGAGCGGAGTCAGGTCGCCGCCCTCCTCGCCAGCGCCGACATCTCCCTCTCCCCCGGTCCGCACGAGACCTTCTGCCTCTCCGCGCTGGAATCACTGGCCGCCGGCACACCGGTCATCGGGTCGCAGTCGTCGGCGGTCGCGACCCTGGTCGACGACACGTGTGGCGCGGCTGCCGAGGACTCCGGCCCGGGCTTCGCGAGCGCGATCCGGCAGGTCCTCAGCCTCCCCCGCGTCGACCGCGAACGGGCGGCGCGTCATCGAGCGACCCAGTACCCCTGGCCCGACTCGGTCGCGCGGATGTTGGGAGTCCACGCGGGCTGCTGAGCGCCCCTCTGCTTCGCCCCGTGCACAGGCGATGCATTTCGACGCCCGGTCGACGGGATCGAGCGCACAATTGAAACTGTACCGTCTGGACGGTATAGTTATATGTGATCCGGGAAGTCCCCGGGACATCGAGCACGGAGGGTCCGATGGCACGCACGTCCGGGCGGAGTGCTGCCGACACCCGACGGTTGATCCTCGACGCCGCGGCCCGGCTGATTGCGCGACACGGTGCCGCCGTGTCCGTCTCCGAGATCGCCGCCGCGGCCGGGGTGTCGAAGGGCGGACTGCTCTACCACTTCCCCGCCAAGGACGGCCTGCTCGAAGAACTCGCGGCGGACCTGATGGCCCAGTTCCGGTCGAACGTCGAACGGACCGCCGACGAGGAGGACGACGCGCCGGGACGGCTGACCAGGGCCTACATCCGGGTGAGTTTCGCCGACGCGCGAGACTCCGCCGGCCTGCGCGACCAGATCGCGCTGGCCGCCAGCCTGATGTACGAACCGGGCCCGGCCGCGCTCGCCCAGCAGGACGCCGATCACTGGCGTGCCGCGCTGTCCGACGACGGTCTCGACCCGGCGGTCACGCGGCTGATCATCGCGGCCGCCGACGGCTCGAACACCGCTCCCCTGTGGGGAGCCGTCCTCGACGACACCGAACGGGCCGCCCTCGAAGCAGACCTCATCGCTCTCACCCACACACACGCAAAGAAGGGATCATGACCGACATCACCTACCGCCCCTACCGTTCCACCGACGCCGAAGACGTCAAGAAGATCATCGACGAGGCGTTCTACATCCACCGCTACGTCCACGGACAACACGTCCTGGACGCGGCACTCGAGGTCTACCTCCGCGAGCAACTCGTCGCGAGTACCTGGAGTCGCGTCGCGGTGAAGGACGGCCGCGTGGTGGGAATCATCCTGGGACGGATCGACGGCGAGCCACATCTCGGCGAGCGGACGAAGAACCGCGCGCTGCTCTGGGCGCATACCGCCAGAGCTGCGATTCTCGGACTGCCCCAGTGGAAGTCGCTGCGGGCCCTGTTCGCTTTCGAGTCGGTGGCCCACCGGCTCGGCGCCGCGACGGGCACGTCGCTCGACGACGAACTGACCCTGTTCGCCGTCGCCTCGACGACGCGCGGACACGGCGTCGGAGCGGCGCTGTACGGCGCGTTCCTCGACCATCTCCGAAGCCGCGGCCGCTCCGACTTCCACCTGTACACAGACTCGCTGTGCACCTTCGGATTCTACGAGCGGCAGGGCATGTCACGTGCCGGCGCCGACGATATGGACATCCTGCTCGACGGCGAACCGCACACGCTGGGGGTCTACATCTACACCGGCGCCGCGAGCTGATCGGAGTCCGGACGCCGACGCAAGGGGGGTCAGCCCGCGAGCGCCCGCAGCGCCGGAACCAACTGCGCCAACGCTTTTCCGCGGTGACTGAGCCCGTCCTTCTCCGCCGGCGACAGCTCCGCCGCGGACCGGCCGTCGGCGATCTCGTCGTCCGGGGCGAACAACGGGTCGTACCCGAAACCGTGCGGCCCGCGCTCCTCCCGCAGGACCCGCCCACGCCACTCGCCGCGCACCACCGTCTCCGTCCCGCCCGGCAGCACGAGCGCGCAGGCCGAGACGAACGCGGCGCCGCGTCGTTCGTCCGGGGTGTCCGACAGCTGGGCGAGCAGCAGCGCGTTGTTGGCCGGGTCGTCCCCGTGCCGGCCCGACCAACGCGCCGACAACACGCCCGGCATGCCGTTCAGGGCATCCACCGCGATACCGGAATCATCCGCGAGACATGGGATTCCGATGGCCTTCGCACCCGCGCGGGCCTTGATCAGCGCATTGTCCTCGAAGGTGGCACCGGTCTCGGGCTCCTCCGGGTAGTCCGGCACCGCGTCGAGGCCGACGATCTCGACCCCGGTGATGCCCGCGGCGTCGAAGACGCGCTGGAGCTCGGCGAGCTTCTTGCCGTTGCGGCTCGCGAGAAGCACCGAGGACATCAGGCCCGTCCGGGAAGTTCGCCGGGGTACGGCTCGGCGAGTACGGCTCGCTGCGCCTCGAACAGCTTCTCGGTTCCGATCGCGGCCACGTCGAGCAGCGCATCGAGCGTCGAGCGCGGGAACGTCGCACCCTCGCCGGTGCCCTGCACCTCGACGAGCGTGCCGGCGTCGGTCGCCACGACGTTCATGTCCACCTCGGCGCGCGAATCCTCTTCGTAGGGAAGGTCGAGTCGGACGCGGCCGTCGACGACCCCCACGCTGACCGCGGCGATCGCGCACGAAAGCGGTTGCGGGTCGGACAGTTTGCCCGCGGCACGCAGGTAGGTGATCGCGTCCGCCAGCGCGACATAGGCACCGGTGATGGCTGCGGTGCGGGTACCGCCGTCGGCCTGCAGGACGTCGCAGTCCAGGGCGATGGTGTTCTCGCCCAGGGCACCGAGATCGACGCACGCACGCAGCGACCGGCCGATGAGTCGACTGATCTCGTGGGTGCGACCACCCACCCGGCCCTTGACCGATTCACGTGACGACCGGTCGTGGGTGGCGGCGGGCAACATCGCGTACTCCGCGGTCAGCCAGCCCAAGCCTGAACCACGACGCCACGGCGGGACACCCTCGGTGACACTCGCGGTGCACATCACCCGCGTCTTGCCGAATTCCACCAGGACCGAACCCGCCGGATGGCTGGTGAAACCGCGGGTGAACGTGATGGGACGGAGTTCGTCGTCGGCTCTGCCGTCAGCTCGTGTGGTCACGGGTCTCACTGTAACGACCGGCGCGGACACGATAGCTAGGTGAGGTCGAAGACCTGTCCCTGGCTGACGAGCTCCGTCGGACCGGAGAACGTGCTGCGGGCCTCGGCGAGGATCTCCGCCGAATCGGACCACGGGGCGACGTGGGTGATCGCGAGTGTTCGGACGTTCGCCTTGGTCGCGGCCTCCCCCGCCTCGATGCCCGACATGTGCAGATCCGGTGGGCGCTCCGAGGGCGCATGGGTCCACGACGCCTCGCACAGGAACAGGTCGGCGTCGGCCGCGAGGTCGATGAGTTCGTCGCACGGCGCGGTGTCTCCGCTGTAGGCGATGACCTGTCCGTCTGGACCGGTGATCCGCAGACCGAAGGTGTCGGGCGGATGATTGACGTTCATCGCCCGGATGCGCATCCCGCCCAGGGTGATCTCCTGGTCGTCGCTCCACTCGTGGACGTCGAAGGTGTCGGTGATGTCGTCGAGCTGTCCGGGGAATTCCGACGACCCGTAGCCGATCCTGAGGGCGGTGCCGGGTGGGCCGTAGAGCGGCGCCCGCCGCCGTGCCGGCTGTGGTGCGTACCGACGCCAGACGAGCATCGCGGGCAGATCGAGGCAGTGATCGGCGTGGAGATGACTGAGGACGACGGCGACATTGTTGGGGTCGGTGACGCGCTGCAGTTCGCCGAAGACACCCGGGCCGCAGTCCACGAGGACCGGTTGTTCACCGGGTACGGAGAGCAGGTAGCCGGAGCACGCGGCTCCCGGTCCGCCCACACTGCCCGAGCACCCGAGGACCGTGAGACGCATAGGCCCCACTGTGCCACGATTCCGCGCGCGGGCGGCGGCATACGGGTCACAAGTGCGCGGCGATGCGCGGTTGACCCCTCACACGTGCTGCACGGCTCCGATCACCGGCCCCAGGAATCGGTTCGACAGTTTCGCGAAGAGCTCCGGGTCACCGGTCGCCTGGAAGACGCGGGTGGCGTCGCGGCCGGTGTGCGGGTGCAGCAGGTCGGCCTCGGTGAGGACCCGGAAGAGGTCTTTCGCCGTCTCCTCCGCGCTCGACACCAGGGTGACCTCGTCGCCCATCGCCAGCTGGATGACCCCGGACAGCAGCGGGTAGTGGGTGCAGCCGAGGACCACGGTGTCCACGCCGGCCTGCTGCAGTGGTTCGAGGTAGCCCTGCGCGAGCCCGAGGATCTGTCGGCCGCTGGTGATCCCGCGTTCGACGAAGTCGACGAACCGCGGACAGGGCACCGCGGTGATCACCGCATCGCGTGCCGCCGCGAACGAATCCTGATATGCCCGTGAGAAAATCGTCGCCTCGGTGCCCAGCACGCCGATTCGGCCCGTCTTGGTGGCGACCACCGCGCGGCGCACCGCCGGCAGCACGACTTCGATGACCGGGATGGGGGCGTATCGCTCGCGCGCGTCGCGGAGGCAGGCGGCCGAGGCGGTGTTGCAGGCGATGACGATGGCCTTGACCCCTCGCTCGGCGAGGTCGTCGCCGATCGCGAGGGCGTGGCGTCGGATCTCGGGGATCGTCAGCGGACCGTACGGCCCGTTGGCCGTGTCTCCGATGTAGACGATGTCCTCGTCCGGCAACAGATCGATGATCGCGCGCGCCACCGTCAGTCCCCCGACACCCGAGTCGAAGATCCCGATGGGTGCGTCCTGGCCGCCCGCCGCGATTATGGCGCAACCCCCGGTGCGGTGACCGCCGGCTTCCGTCGATCCCGGGCCGCGAGTGCCCACGCCGCGAACACGCCGGCGATCGCGCCGAACAGGTGGGCCTGCCAGGAGACCAGGGGATCCGAGGGCAGGACGCCCCACAGGATCGATCCGTACACGAGGAACAGCACAAGGCCGCCGAGGATCTGCCACAGATCGCGGTTGAACAGGCCGCGGACGATGAGGAAGGTGAGCCAGCCGAACACGATGCCCGACGCCCCGACGGTGATCGAGTACGGCGCTGCGAACAGCCACACACCGACCCCCGACACCACCCAGATGATGCCGGTGACGATGAGGAACCGCCGCGTCATCAACACGAGAAAGCACAGCACCGCGCCGGGCATCAGGTTGGCGAACAGGTGTTGCCAGTCGCCGTGCAGCATCGGCGCCCACAGGATGCCGTCCAGTCCGTCGACCTGTCGTGGTTCGATGCCGTTCTGGTCGAGGTCGTAGTGGGTCGCCACGTCGATGGCCTCGATGACGAACAGCACCGCGACGATGCACGCGGTGATGATCGCCGAACGCAGCCACAGCGGACGCGCGCGTCGCGCGGGCTGCTGCCCGACCGGCGGGGTGTACGAGCTCATGGCTGGAAAGTCCTCGGTAGCGGGGTCAGGCCCAGAGCTGGCCTTCGAGTGCCTGCTCCGCGTCGTCGAGACTACCTTCGTACGCCCCGGTCGACAGATACTTCCATCCCGCGTCGGGCACGACGAAGCCGATGTCGGCGCGGGTCCCGGCCTTCAGTGCCCGTCGGCCGATACCACGCGCGGCCTGCAGGATCGCACCGGTGGAGATCCCCGCGAAGATGCCCTCGAGGTCGATCAGTTCCCGCACCCGCGCGACCGCGTCGACGCCGGTCACCGAGAAGCGGCGGGTCAGCACCGAGTCGTCGTAGAGCTCGGGGATGAAACCCTCGTCGATGTTGCGCAGGCCGTAGACCTCGTCGCCGTACCGGGGTTCGGCGGCGACGATCTCGATATCGGGGTTGCGTTCGCGCAGGAACCGCCCGACGCCCATCAGCGTTCCGGTCGTGCCGAGCCCGGCGACGAAGTGGGTGATCTCGGGCAGGTCGGCGTACAACTCGGGGCCGGTGCCCTCGTAATGCGCCGCGACGTTCGCCGCGTTGCCGTACTGGTAGAGCATCACCCAGTCGGAATTGTCCGCGGCGAGGCCCTTGGCCACCGCGACCGCGGTGTTGGAGCCGCCCGCCGCGGGTGAGGAGATGACCTGCGCGCCGAACATCCGCAACAGCGAACGGCGTTCCTCCGAGGTGTTCTCGGGCATCACGCAGATCAGTTGGTAGCCCTTGAGTTTCGCCGCCATCGCGAGCGAGATGCCGGTGTTGCCGCTTGTGGGTTCGAGGATCGTCGAGCCCGGCCGCAGCAACCCGTCGCGTTCGGCCTGTTCGATCATCCGCAGCGCGGGGCGGTCCTTGATGGATCCGGTCGGGTTCCGGTCCTCGAGCTTGGCCCACAGGCGGACGTGCGGGCCCTCGTCGGAGTCGTCCCAGCGCGGCGAGAGCCGTTGCAGACCGATGAGCGGGGTGTTGCCGACCGAGTCGATCAGGGAGTCGTAGCGGGCCACGCTCAGCCGCCGGCGACCGCGGGCAGGATGGTCACCTCGTCACCGTCGTCGATCGGGGTGTCGAGGCCGCCGGAGAAACGCACGTCCTCGTCGTTGACGTAGATGTTGACGAACCGGTGCAGTTTGGCGGTGCCGTTCTCGTCGGGCGCGACGAGTCGTTCCTTCAGCCCGGCGTTGCCCGTCTCGAGGTCGTCGATCAGGGCGGCCAGCGTCGAACCCGACCCCTCGACGCGCTTCTCCCCGCCGGTGTGGGTACGCAGGATCGTCGGGATGGATACGGTGACAGACATTCTCAGCTCCTGATCTCGATCTCTTCTTCGGTGACCGCACCGTCGACGATGCGATAGCTACGGATCTCGGCGGTCTCGGGGTCGCGCGTGGACACCAGCACGTAATGGACGCCGGGCTCGCCGGCGTAGGAGATGTCGGTGCGGCTCGGGTACGCCTCGGTGGCGGTGTGCGAGTGGTAGATCACGACGGGTTCCTCGTCACGGCGGTCCATCTCCCGCCACACCGCGAGCTGCTCGGCCGAGTCGAAACGGTAGAAGGTCGGCGACCGCTCGGCGTTGATCATCGCGATGAAACGCTTCGGATCGTCGGAACCCTCCGGCCCGGCGATCACCCCGCAGGCCTCGTCGGGGTGGTCGGCGCGCGCGTGCGCGACCATGGCGTCGACCAGCTCCTGCCCGATCTTCAGCATCGGTGTCGCATTCTCCTGTCCACACGTGTCCGCACCCGGGAACCCCGGGTTCCCCGAGGCGCAACATCGTCGCCGCGGCACCTATTCCGTTCGCCGTCCCGACGACCCCCGGTCAGCGGAATGCCGACGGCGCCGTCTGTGCGTAGGTGGGGATCGATGCGACCGGTTCCGCCGCGAGGACCGCGTTCACGATCGCCCGCTGGACGACGTCGGCCGCGGCCCGGCACACCTCGGCGACTACCGCGACGTCGGCATGCATACCCGCCGGCGCCGGCATCGGTGTCGCCGGCCGGACCGCGCCCGTGGCGATGCCGAAGATCGTGTCACCGTCGAGCGGGGAGTGCGCGGGCCTGATCGCCCGCCCGAGACCGTCGTGTCCGGCCATCGCCAGCCGCTTGGTCATCGGCGCGTCGAGCACGGCATCGGTGGCCACGACACCGATCGTCGTGTTGAGCACGGTGTGCTTCGCCGCGAGGTCGGCGAGCGAGTCGATGTCGGCGGCCGATGGCCGGCGCAACCCGAGGCGGCCCAGTTCGGTCTCGCCGAGGTCCCACGGCAGCCCGGTCTGCGGGTCGATGACCGCCCCGACCGGGTTGGCGACCATCAGTGCGCCGACGGTGATGCCGGCCGCGGGACCGGCGTCGAACGTCATCGACGCCGTTGCGACCCCGCCCTTGAGCGCGCCGGCCCGGGCGCCGACACCCGCACCCACACACCCGACGGCGAATTCCGTGTCCGCCGCGCGGACCGCGTCCACTCCGAAGTCCGCGTCGGGTCGGTGGTCCCAGGCACCGACGGGGAGGTCGAAGATCACCGCGGCGGGGACGATCGGCACCACGTGCCCGCGGTCGTCGAGCGGGAGTCCGATCCCGTCGGCCTCCAGCGCGCGCATGACCCCGTCGGCGGTGGCCAGTCCGTAGGCACTACCTCCGCTGAGCACGATGGCGTGCGCGGTCTGGACCGTGTTCGACGGGTCGAGGAGATCGGTTTCGCGGGTGCCCGGACCGCCACCGCGGACGTCGACGGCGGCGATGGCGCCCGGCGCCGACACCCGTACGACGGTGGTCCCGGTGGCCCACCCGTGACCGTCGGGGGCCTCCGGTGCACCGGCGACCCGGGCGTCGGGGTCGACGCGGTGCGCGTGCCCGACGGCGAGGCCGGCGATGTCGGTGATGCGATTGCCGGCCGGGGCCGGTCGGCCGAGTGTGCTCACGAGACCCCTGACGTCGAAGCGGACGAAGTTCCCGAACGGAACCCTAGATCACATCAGGGCTTCGACGAGGAGGTCCTGCATCACCGTGAGCCAGTGGTAGACGTCGAGATGCGCCGCATGCGGGTGGTCGGGCGGCAACTGCTCGGGCGTGTCCTCGGAGATCCCGAGCATCGCGCCGAGTGCCAGTCGCACGTCGTTGAGCGAGGTGAGCCACGCCGCGGCCTCGTCGGGAGTCAGGGCGAAGTCCCCGCCCCCGGCCGGCAGGGTGTCGAGCAACACCCGGGCGGCGCCCAGCTTGGCGTCGATGATCTGTGGTTCGTGAACGCTCCGCAGCGCCGAGTTCAGTTCGCCGTTGACGACCTCGGCGGAGAGTTCGTCGTCCTGGTCGGGCCGGTGGAAATCCGGGAGGAGACGGCCCAGGGTCACATCGTCGGGTGCCTGCGAGTGCCCGACGTCGATACCGGTCAGCCTCGCGAGGTCGTCGCGGGGCGCGGAATCGGCTCGTTCGGTGAGCAATTCGCACATCGACGTGACCATCGACGCGAGCAGCTCTGCTTCGTGCGCGTCGAGTTGCGATGCGATGCGCATCGTCTCGCCGCGCCCCTTGCGTTTCCAGGTGCGCACGCGTCCCAGTGTGCCTGCCGCGCCGCGAAGGCCGCCCGACCGGTTCGGAGTCGTCCACGGCCGGTCCGGGTCACGAATCCCGCTGCATCGTCGCCCACAGGCCCGCGGCGTGCAGCTTCGCGACGTCGGCCTCGACCTTTTCTCGGTCCCCGGAGGAGACCACTGCCCTGCCCTCGGTGTGGACCTGCATCATCAGTTCGTTGGCGCGGGACTCGGAGTAGCCGAAGATCTTCTGGAAGACGAAGGTGACGTACCGCATCAGATTGACCGGGTCGTCCCACACGATCGTCATCCAGGGCTTGTCGAGTCCCGCCGCGCCGTCGGCGACCTCTGGTTCGGCAACCGCCGTACCGCCGGGGGTAGCCTCGTGCGCACGAGTTTCGTCAGGCGCCATGAGGACAGGGTAGGCGATTGTGAGCAACGACAACACCGCGCTGCTGACCGATCAGTACGAACTGACGATGGTCGCAGCGGCACTTCGCCACCCGGTTGCGCACCGCCAGTGCGCATTCGAGGTCTTCGCGCGCCGCCTCCCCGACGGCCGGCGCTATGGCGTGGTGGCCGGAACCGGCCGCGTTCTCGACGAGCTCGCGGCGTTCCGGTTCGGCGACGAGGAGATCGCCGTGGTCGAGCGATTCCTCGACGCGGACACGGTGGCCTGGCTGCGGGACTATCGGTTCTCCGGTGACATCGACGGCTACCGGGAGGGCGAACTCTACTTCCCCGGTTCGCCGATCCTCACCGTCCGCGCGCCCTTCGCGGAGGGGGTCCTCCTCGAGACCCTGATCCTCTCGATCCTCAACCACGACAGCGCGATCGCGTCGGCCGCGGCACGCATGGTCAGCGCGGCGGGGTCGCGCCCGATCATCGAGATGGGCTCGCGGCGCACCCATGAGCGCGCCGCGGTCGCCAGTGCGCGCGCCGCCTACATCGCCGGTGTCGCCGCCACCTCGAACCTCGAGGCGGCCCGGAGCTTCGGCGTACCCAGCGCGGGCACCGCCGCCCACGCCTTCACCCTCGGTTTCACCGGCCCGGACGGGCCCGACGAGAAGGCCGCGTTCGCCGCGCAGATCGAGGCCCTCGGGATCGGTACCACGCTGCTGGTCGACACCTACGACATCACCCAGGGCGTGCGCAACGCCATCGAGGTGGCCGGCCCCGGACTCGGTGCCGTGCGCATCGACTCCGGCGACCTCGGGGTGCTGGCGCGCCAGGTCCGCGCGCAACTCGACGACCTGGGCGCGACGGAGACGAAGATCGTCGTGTCCGGTGATCTCGACGAGTACGCGATCGCCTCGCTGCGCGCCGAGCCGGTCGACACCTACGGGGTCGGGACGTCCCTGGTCACCGGGAGCGGGGCGCCGACGGCGGGGATGGTGTACAAACTCGTCGAGGTCGACGGCCTGCCGGTGGCCAAACGGGCGAGTCACAAGGAGTCGCGCGGCGGCGCCAAGTCGGCCGTGCGGGCGGCCCGGTCGAGCGGCACGATCGTGGAGGAGATCGTGTATCGCGCCGACGGCACCCGCCCCGCGCCGGACGGGCTCGGCATCCGGGACCTGCAGATCCCGCTCGTCCGCGGTGGGACGCCCGTGGCGTCGCTGCCCACTCTCACCGATGCCCGCGCGCACCTCGCGGCCGGCCTGGTCAGCTTGCCCTGGGAGGGTCTCGGCCTGTCCCATGGAGATCCCGCGGTGCCGACCCGCTACGAGCTCGGCTGACCGCACCCCGACGCCCGGAACCGATGTCCCCCGACGACAGGAGAATTGGATGAGCGCCGAACGCAGCGACGGCACCCGTCCCGCCGACGCGCTGATCGTCGTCGACGTACAGAACGACTTCTGCGAGGGCGGCGCCCTCGGGGTGAACGGTGGCGCCGCGGTCGCACGGGCGGTCACGTCGATCCTCGACGAATACCAGACCGTCGTCGCGACCCGCGACTATCACATCGACCCCGGTGCGCACTTCTCCGACGACCCCGATTACGTCGACACCTGGCCACCGCACTGCCGCGTCGGCACCGACGGTGTCGCGTTCCACCGCGAATTCGACGCCGCGGCGGCGCACGAGGTCTTCTCCAAGGGCGAGTACAGCGCCGCATACTCCGGCTTCGAGGGCGCGGCCGCCGACGGCTCCACCCTCGCCGTGTGGTTGCGGGAACGGAAGGTGAAGTCGGTCGACATCGTCGGCATCGCCACCGACCACTGCGTGCGCGCGACCGCGCTCGACGCCGTGGAGGCCGGCTTCACCACCCGGGTCCTCCTCAACTTCACCGCCGGTGTCGCGCCCGAGACGACGTCGAAGGCTCTCTCGGCGCTGCGGCAGGCGGGTGTCGAACTCGTGGGCGACCTGCTCTACGACGGGTCGAGTCGGACCGGGTAGCAGCGCCGTGGTCCCGACCACGATCCCGATCTCGACAGCGGGAACCGACCGGGCCCGCGATACGTCTGAAAGAACACCGTTCCCGCGCACGGCGAACCCAGCAAGGACAACCGGAACACACCTCATGCCCAACACACCCCCGGTGACCGACCTTCTCGACGCGGCGGTCACCGCACTCGGCGGTCGCCGCCGCGACGGTCAGGTCGCGATGGCCTCCGCGGTGGCGCATGCCATCGACACCGGCGAGCATCTCGCGGTCCAGGCCGGCACCGGCACCGGCAAGTCGCTGGCCTACCTCGTGCCGGCCATCCGGCACGCCGTCGAGAGCGGCCGCACCGTCGTGGTGTCCACCGCGACGATCGCGTTGCAGCGCCAGCTCATCGAGCGCGATCTCCCCCGCCTGGCCAAGGCGCTGAAGAAGCCGATCGGCCGCGAGCCCACCTTCGCGATTCTCAAAGGGCGCGGAAACTATCTGTGCCTGAACAAGATCCACTCCGGTACCGCCGACGAGCCGGACACCGAGCTGTTCGACCCGTTCGAGCTGTCGCGCACCGGCCGGGAGGTCACGCGTCTGCGGGAGTGGAGCAGCGAGACCGAGACCGGCGACCGGGACGACCTCGTCCCCGGCGTCTCCGACCGGTCGTGGCGGCAGGTCAGCGTCACCGCCCGCGAGTGCCTGGGCGCGGCCAACTGCTCCTACGGCGAGGACTGCTTCGCCGAGCAGTCCCGCCGTCGGTCCGGGAAGGTCGACGTGGTGGTGACCAACCACGCGCTGCTGGCCATCAACGCCACGAGCCCGGCCAACGTCTTGCCCGAGCACGACGTCGTCGTCATCGACGAGGCCCACGAGCTCGTCGACCGGATGACGTCGGTGGCCACCGACGAACTGTCGGCGGCCTCGGTGGCGCTCGTCGCACGCCGGTGCGGGAAGCTCGTCGACGAGGAGACCGCCGACGCCCTCCTGGGCGCCGGTGAACAGCTGGGCGAATTGCTCGACAACGCGCCGATGCGCCAGTGGACCGGCCTGCCGTCCGACGCCACCGCTGTCCTCGTGATGCTGCGGGACCGGCTGTGGCAGGCGCGCACCGCGATCGGACCGGTACGGATGGCCGGCGCCGACGACGGCGCGACGGCCGCCCGCTCGGCGGCCCTGACCTCACTCGAGGACATGCACGACACCGTCGTCCGCGTACTCGGTGCGTTCGACGAACCCGACGAGGCGAAGCGGCGCGACGTCGTGTGGGCGTCACTGGACACCTCACGCCGCGGGGCCGAGCCCCGGCCCATCCTGCACATCGCACCCCTGTCGGTCGGCGGCCTGCTCCGGGCCTCCCTGTTCGGCGACGCCACGGTCATCCTGACCTCGGCGACCCTCACGATCGGCGGCTCCTTCGACGCCCTCGCCGCGACCTGGGGACTCCCGGCGTCGGGGCGCGGGACCGACCGTCCGGTGACAGACGAGACGAGCCCCGCAGCGGGGTCGAGCACAGCCGACGTCACCGCCAGCGGGAAGGCGGTCCCGTCCGATTCGGGTTCGGCACGCTGGACCGGCCTCGATGCCGGCTCGCCCTTCGACTATCCGCGGTCGGCGATCCTCTACGTCGCACGTCACCTCCCCCGACCCGACCGCTCGGGCATCTCGTCGCGGACGATGGACGAGATCGCCGAGCTCGTGAACTCCGCCGGCGGACGCACGCTCGGTCTGTTCTCCTCGATGCGCGCGGCGCGCGAAGCCGCCGACGCGATCCGCGACCGCACCGACCACCCGGTGCTGTGTCAGGGCGACGACACGACGTCCACCCTGGTCCGGCGGTTCGCCGACGACCCGGCGACCTGCCTGTTCGGCACCTTGTCCCTGTGGCAGGGGGTCGACGTGCCGGGCCCGTCGTTGAGCCTCGTGCTCATCGACCGCATCCCCTTCCCTCGTCCCGACGATCCGCTGCTGACCGCCCGGCAACGTGCGGTCGACGCGCGCGGCGGCAACGGATTCCTGTCGGTGGCGGCCAACCACGCCGCACTGTTGCTCGCCCAGGGCGCCGGCCGCCTGCTGCGTTCGGTCGACGACCGCGGGGTCGTCGCGGTCCTCGACTCCCGACTGGCCACGGCGGGGTACGGCGGCTATCTGCTCGCGTCCCTGCCCCCGATGTGGCGTACCACCGACCCCGCGGTCGTCCGTTCGGCCCTGGCGCGATTGACCGATCCCGCCCGTTCGGTGGGCTGACCTCGACCAACCCCGCCGCGCCCGGCCCGCCCGACACGGCGGGCGATCCATGACAAGACAATCCCGTCCGCGGGGCACTAGGTTGGGTACCGGTGATACCAACGAAGGCGAGACCGACAGCGCACCCCGGCCACTCACGGGAGCTGACGACAGGAGGCTCCACGTGATCGGGCGCATGGGTATCGACGACATCGCACCCCTTGTGTCAGCGGGCCAGCAACCTGCCAAAGCCGTTGTGGGAGAATACTTCCCGGTCAGCACCACGGCCTGGCGCGAAGGACACGACGCGCTCGGCGTCACACTGCACGTCGAGGCTCCGCGACGCGGGCCGTTCGATGTCCGGATGGTTCCCGCGCCGGAACCGGACACCTTCAACGCAGCCTTCGTCCCCGACGCCGTCGGATTCTGGTCGTACCGGATCGAGGCCTGGAGCGACCCGTACGCCACGTGGCGTTCGGCCGTTCTGAAGAAGCTCGACGCCGGGCAGGGCGCCGCCGACCTCGCCAACGACATCGAGACCGGCGCGCGGGTACTGGACACCGCAGCCGACCTGGTCGCCGGTGATGACCGAGAACTCCTGCTCGACGCCGCGCGCCAGCTCCGCGCACGTCGTCGCCGTGTCGAGAACCGGGTGGGTCTGGCGGTCTCCGACGAGGTCGTCGAACTGCTGACCGCCCATCCCGTCCGGGAGCTCGTCACCAAGAGTCGTACCTACCGGGTGTGGGTCGATCGCAAGCGCGCACTGTTCGGCTCGTGGTACGAACTGTTCCCGCGCTCGACCGGCGGCTGGGACGGTGAGGGCAATCCCGTCCACGGCACGTTCCTCACCGCCGCCCAGGATCTGCCGCGCGTCGCGGACATGGGCTTCGATGTCGTCTACCTGCCGCCGATCCACCCGATCGGCGAGATCAACCGCAAGGGCCCCAACAACACCCTCGTCGCGGGACCCGAGGATGTCGGTTCGCCGTGGGCCATCGGATCATCCGACGGCGGGCACGACGCCATCCATCCCCTGCTCGGCACCGAGGAGGACTTCGAGTACTTCGTCGGCCGGGCTCGCGAACTCGGCCTCGAGGTCGCGCTCGATCTGGCCCTGCAGTGCGCACCGGATCATCCGTGGGCGCTCGAGCATCCGGAGTGGTTCACCACCCAGCCCGACGGCACCATCGCCTTCGCGGAGAACCCGCCGAAGAAGTACCAGGACATCTACCCACTGAACTTCGACAACGACCGCAACGGCATCTACCGCGCGGTCCTCAAGGTCGTCCTGCACTGGGTCGGGCTCGGAGTCGACATCTTCCGCGTCGACAATCCGCACACCAAGCCGCCGAACTTCTGGGAGTGGCTGATCAGTGAGGTGAAGAAGCGGCACCCCGACGTGCTGTTCCTCTCCGAGTCCTTCACCCGGCCGGCGCGGCTCTACGGCCTCGCGCGGCTCGGCTTCAGCCAGAGCTACACCTACTTCACCTGGAAGACGCTGAAGTGGGAGCTCGAGCAGTTCGGCCGGGAGATCGCCGACCACGCCGACGAGGCCCGCCCCAACCTCTTCGTCAACACCCCCGACATCCTGCACGAGAGTCTTCAGCACGGCGGTCCGGGCATGTTCGCACTGCGCGCCGCGCTCGCCGCGACCCTGGCCCCGACGTGGGGTGTCTACAGCGGATACGAGCTGTACGAGCACGTCGCCGTGACCGAGGGCAGCGAGGAGTACCTCAACTCGGAGAAGTACGAGCTGCGGCCCCGTGACTACAAGGCGGCGGCGAGCCGCGGCGAGTCGCTCGAGCCGTGGATCACCTCGCTGAACGAGATCCGGCGCCGGCACCCCGCACTGCAGCAGCTGCGCAACATCCATTTCCACCATGTCGACAACCCGTCGCTGATCGCCTACTCGAAGATCGACCCGGTGTCGGGCGACCGGGTCATCGTGGTGATCAACCTGAACCCGTTCGGCCCCGAGGACTCCACGGTGTGGCTCGACCTGCCGAAGCTCGGCTTCGAGTGGTACGACCGCTTCCCCGTCCGCGACGAGGTCTCCGGCGAGGAGTACTGGTGGGGCCAGGACAACTACGTCCGGCTCGAGCCATGGCGGGCGGTGGCGCACATCCTCGCCCTACCGCCCCTCGAACCTGTTGCCGCACAACAGCTCGCCTATCGGATCCAGTGAGGTATCAGTGACCGATCGCACCGATCCGCCAGACCTGCCCGACCCCTACGCCACCGACCACGACCTCCGTCGGCTCGCGGCGCAGACCCATCCCGATCCACACGCCTTCCTCGGCGCCCACGACGCGCCCGGCGGCGCGACGATCCTGCGCACCCTGCGCCCGAACGCGATCTCGGTGTCGGCGGTCATCGGCGGTGTCGATCATCCGATGACCCGCCAGACCGACGACCTCTGGGTGGTCACCGTACCGATGGCCGACCTCATGGATTACCGGTACCGCGTCGTCTACCCCGATTCGAGTGGCGGCACCTCGGAATTCGTCGTCGCCGACGGTTACCGGTTCCTGCCGAGCCTCGGCGACGTCGACATCCATCTGTTCAGCGAGGGCCGCCACGAGGAACTGTGGAACGCCCTCGGTGCGCGGGTCACGTCGTACACGACCACCGACGGCGAGGTGCACGGCACCGCCTTCTCCGTGTGGGCGCCGAATGCCCACGGTGTCACCGTGATCGGCGATTTCGATGACTGGACCGGGCGGGTTGCACCGATGCGCAAGGTCGGGGTCAGCGGCGTGTGGGAGGTCTTCATCCCCGACGTCGGCGACGGGACCCACTACAAGTTCCGCGTCCATGGCGCCGACGGCGTCATCCGCGACAAGGCCGACCCCATGGCCTTCCGCACCAGCACGCCCCCGGCAACCGCGTCCCGGGTCACCGTGTCCGAGCACGTCTGGACCGACGACGCGTGGATCGCGCGCCGGGAACGGTCCGCGCCCGAACGTGAGCCGATGAGCGTCTACGAGGTCCACCTCGCCTCCTGGCGTCAGGGCCTCGGCTACCGCGAACTCGCGCACGAGCTGGCCGATTACGCCGTCGAGAAGGGCTTCACCCACGTCGAGTTCCTGCCCGTCGCCGAGCACCCGTTCGGCGGCTCCTGGGGTTACCAGGTCACGTCGTACTACGCGCCGACGGCACGCTTCGGAACGCCCGACGACTTCCGCTACCTCGTCGACCACCTCCACTCCCGGGACATCGCCGTGATCGTCGACTGGGTGCCGGCCCACTTCCCCAAGGACGACTGGGCGCTCGCCCGATTCGACGGCACCCCGCTGTACGAGCACGCCGATCCGATGCGCGGCGAGCAGCTCGACTGGGGCACCTACGTCTTCGATTTCGGCCGGCACGAGGTCCGCAACTTCCTCGTCGCGAACGCCCTGTTCTGGTTCAGCGAGTTCCACATCGACGGTCTCCGCGTCGACGCGGTGGCCTCGATGCTCTACCTGGACTACTCACGACCGGCCGGGCAATGGCGCCCCAATGTGCACGGCGGTCGTGAGAACCTGGAGGCGGTGCAGTTCCTCCAGGAGACCAATGCGACTGTGCACAAACATTTCCCGGGCGTGATCACGGTGGCCGAGGAGTCGACCGCATGGCCGGGCGTGACCCGCATGACCGATCTCGGCGGGCTGGGCTTCAGCTTCAAGTGGAACATGGGCTGGATGCACGACACCCTCGACTACCTGTCCCGCGATCAGATCCACCGCAGCTTCCACCACCACGAGATCACCTTCTCGCTGGTGTACGCGTGGAGCGAGAATTTCGTGCTGCCGCTCTCCCACGACGAGGTCGTACACGGCAAGGGCACCCTGTGGACGCGCATGCCGGGCGATTCGTTCGCCAAGGCCGCGGGAGTGCGCGTCTACCTCGCCTACATGTGGTCCCACCCCGGCAAGCAACTGCTGTTCATGGGACAGGAGTTCGGGCAGACCGGCGAATGGGCCGACAACCGGAGCCTGGACTGGCATCAGCTGGAGGGCTGGGAGGGCGAACTGCACTCCGGCATCTCGGCCCTCGTCACCGACCTGAACCGGATCTACCGGTCCCGGCCGGCGCTGTACACCCAGGACATCGATCCCCTGGGTTACGAGTGGATCGACGCCAACGACACCGCCAACAACGTCATCAGTTTCCTCCGGTACGGCGCCGACGGATCGGTCGTCGCGTGCCTGTTCAACCTGAGCGGCTCCGACCGCGCCGATTATCAGGTCGGGTTGCCCTCGGCCGGTGTCTGGGACGAGATCCTCAACACCGATGCCGACGCCTACAGCGGCGCCGGACGCGGCAACATGGGGTCGGTCACGGCGGACGGGCCGTCGTATCACGGACGTCCCGTGTCGGCTCGGGTCATGCTGCCCGCCAACTCGGCGATCTGGCTGGCGCCGCGGGAGTAGTGGTGTGTTTCGGAATCAGTCGCCTGGTTCCGAAACACACCACTCAGACTGCCCGCGGCAGTGGCCTCAACCCGTCAGTAGAGGGCGCTGGCGAGCTTGCGCCGGGCGCTCACGACGAACTGCTCGGCGGGATCGAAGAGTTCGAACAGCTCGAGCAGCCGGGTGCGCGCCCGGGTGCGCTCCTCCCCCGCGGTCACGCGCACGACATCGATGATGCGGTCGAACGCGGCTTCGGGCTGTTGGTTGAGCAGCAGGACGTCCGCGGCCGCGAGCTGCGCATCGACGTCACGCGGGGACGCCGTCTCCACGATGGCGGGATCGTGCGCCTGCGCCCGCAGGATGAACTCGAGGTTCCGCGCGGCGGACACCGCTTCGAGGTTCTCCGGCTCGGCCTCGGCGATCGCCCGGTAGTCGGCGAGTGCGCCGTCGAAGTCGCCGTCGTTCAGCTTCGTCTCGGCGGCGACCAGCCTCGGGTCCTCGGGCTCCGGCTCGGGTGCGGGCCCGTCGGGAACGCCCGGGAGGATGTCGCCGATCTGGGCGAAGATGTCGTCGATCCACTGGGTGATCTCGGCCTCGGAGCGCACCCCGTTGAAGGCGGTCACCGGCTGTCCCTGCACGATCGCGACGACCATCGGGATCGACTGCACCCGAAACGCCTGTGCGATACGGGGATTGGCGTCGACGTCGACCTTCGCCAGCACCCAGCGCCCGCCCGACTGCGCGGCGAGCCGTTCGAGGACCGGCGACAACTGCTTGCACGGCCCGCACCATTCCGCCCACAGGTCGATGACCACGAGCTGCTGCATCGACCGGTTGAGCACCTCGGCCTCGAACGTCTCCTCGGTGACGTCGAGGACCGCGGTCGCCGCGGTTCCCGCACCGGCGGCCGGCGATTGCCCGCCCTCGGCGGGCGGCTCACCGGGCGCGGCAGGTCGTGCTGCGGCCTGCGACTGGGCCCGTTGCGCTTGTGCGCGTTCGGCTTCGGCCCGCTCCTTGAGTACGCCGAGATCCACCGCGCCGGACATGGCCATGGCTGCTGCCGCCTGCTGTCGGGCCGCGGCGGCGGCCTGCTGACGATTGGTTGGTCGCGTCACCCCTCCAGTGTGTCACGACCGCCCACGCGGAATCAGATGACGTCGGGCGAACGCGTTCCGTCCGGTGCGGCGGTGCGCGTGCGGTCCGGACGAACGACCGGCGCGAGAAAGACGGCAAGGACGAGTGCCGCCACGGCCGCGAGCAACCCGGTGTTCAGCGAGGTCCGGCTGCTGATGAAGCCGACGACCGCGGGACCGGCGAGCATGCCGAGATAGCCGCATCCGACGACGGCGGAGATCGTCCGGCCGCTCGACTCCCCCGACAGATTGCCCGCCGCGGTGAAGATCTGCGGGATCAGCCCCGCCAGACCCAGTCCGAACACGCCCCATCCCACGATGGCGAGCGCGGGTACGGGCGAGAGCACCGCGATCAGGATCCCGGCGGTGCCGAGCAGGCCGCCGTAGCGGACGACCGCCACCGGACCCACCGACCCGACGACCGGGTCGATCACGAAGCGCGCAATGGTCATCGTCGCGCTGAACGCGCCGAACGCGATGGCGCCGACGGCTTCGGCGGAACCGAAGGTCTCGACCACGTGCAGTGCACTCCAGTCGTAGGCGGTGCCCTCGGCGAGCATGAGGGCGAACGCGACCACCGCCAGCAGCACCAGGCGGCGCCGGTCCACGGTGTGCCACCACTTCCCGGACGCGGGGCCGTCGGTGTCTGCACCGCGTGCACTCGCATCGTCGGTCCCCACCTCGTCACCGGCCAGACCGCGCGCGTTCCACGCCACGACGCCGATGCCGGCCGCCGCGGCGCAGGCCACGGTGAGGACGACACCGACGTCGGCCCACAGGGTTGCCGCGACCACTCCCGAACCCACGAGACTGCCCGCCGAGAAGAACCCGTGGAACGACGACATGATCGGTCGGCCGTAGGCCCGTTCGACCACGACCGCCTGCGCGTTCATCGACACGTCCAGGCAACCGTTGGCGAATCCGAAGGCGACGAGCGCGGCGGCGAGCGTCAGGGCGTCGGCGGCGAGCACCGGGGCGACGATGACCGCCGACAGCAGCAGCGCGGCACCGATCGTCACCGGGCGGGACCCCCGACGGTCGATCAGACGGCCGCAGACCTGCATGCCGACGAACGCCGACGCGCCGAGCAACAGCAACAGTCCGCCGAGTTGGTCGTGATCGACTCCGGTGCGCGCACTGATGACCGGGATGTGGGCCACCCACATCGCGGCGAGAAACCCGTTGAGCGCGAAGATCGCCCCGACGCTGCGACGGGAGCGCCGGAGCGTCGGGGCGATCGAAGGCGGGATCGGGGCGGTCAGGCCGTGGCCTGCCTGGGCGCGCGGTCGGTGGACAGTTCGGCGAGATGGCCGTTACGGCGCGCCCACCACTCGAACACGATCGTGCCGAACGGCGGGAGGCTCGAGACCAGCGCCAGCAGGGTGACGATCGGGATTCCGATCCGCCGCGAACCCACCGGCAGCTCCCACTTCACCGCGTTCCACTTGAGCTGCATCGCCGTGATCAGGGCGACGACCACGAAGATCACGAAGACGATCCCGTGGATCATGCCCGGCTTGGCGATGGCCTCGTCGTCGTCGTTGACCCGCTTGACGACCATGGCGACCAGCAGGACCGCCCAGGTGATCGCCTCGGCGACGGCGACGAACCGGAAGCGCTTGGCGGGAGTGGTCAGGTCGAAGAATGACAGCATGGCCCTCATTGTGCCGAATCGGACAGCAAACTACTACAAGATGTCGTAGACATCTCGTTCGTTCAGGACTTCGGAACCCGGATGATCAGCGCGTCACCCTGGCCGCCGGCTCCACAGAGCGCGGCTGCACCGACGCCACCGCCCCGCCGCTTGAGCTCGAGCGCGACATGCAGCGCGACGCGCGCCCCGGAGGTCCCGATCGGGTGTCCGACGGCGATCGCACCACCGTTGACATTGACGATCTCGGGATCGACGCCGAGCTGCTTGGTCGAGGACAGGCCGACCGCCGCGAAGGCCTCGTTGATCTCGATGAGGTCCAGGTCCGCGGGTGCGATGCCCTCGCGGTCACAGGCCTTGACGATCGCATTGGCCGGCTGCGCCTGCAGGCTGGAGTCCGGGCCGGCGACGACGCCGTGGGCGCCGATCTCGGCCAGCCACGTGACGCCCAGTTCCTCGGCCTTGGCCTTGCTCATCACCACGACGGCCGCCGCGCCGTCGGAGATCTGCGACGAGTTGCCCGCGGTGATCGTGCCGTCCTTGCGGAAGGCCGGCCGCAGCCCGGACAGCGACTCCACGGTGGTGTTGGCGCGAATCCCCTCGTCCTCGGCGAACTCGATCGGGTCGCCCTTACGCTGCGGGATGGACACCGGAACGACCTCGTCGTCGAAGACGCCGTTCTTCCACGCGGCTGCGGCGAGCCGGTGGCTCCGTGCCGCGAACTCGTCCTGTTGCTCACGGGTGAACCCGTCGGCGTCGTTGCCCTGCTCGGTCAGCGCCCCCATCGGCTGATCGGTGAAGGCGTCGAAGAGCCCGTCGAAAGCCATGTGGTCGACGAGTTCGGTGTTGCCGTACTTGAAGCCGCCGCGGCTGTTGGGCAGGAGATGGGGCGCCTGGGTCATCGACTCCTGGCCGCCGGCGACGACGACGTCGAACTCGCCGGCCCGGATGAGCTGATCGGCCAGCGCGATCGCGTCGATCCCCGACAGACACATCTTGTTGATGGTCAGGGTCGGGACGTCCCAGCCGATGCCGGCCTTGATCGCGGCCTGGCGGGCGGGCATCTGACCGGCCCCCGCGGTCAGCACCTGGCCCATGATCACGTACTCGACCTCTGATGCCGGAACGCCGGCCCGCTCGAGTGCGCCCTTGATGGCGACCGCGCCGAGATCGACCCCGCTGAAGTCCTTCAGGGAGCCCAGCAGGCGGCCGAAGGGGGTGCGTGCGCCGGCGACGATGACCGTGGTCTTGTCGGCAGTCGAAGTCATGAGGGAACCTCCGGGAAGTGTCTAGATAGGGGGCCAACCGAGCGCCCGCTCTGTGCGCCCAACACCTCAACGCTACCGTTGTCCCATGTCTTCCTCAGCAACGGACCCCAGCGCCACCGCACTCATCTCCGACCTGATCGTCGCCATCGATCACGTCGGCATCGCCGTCCCCGATCTCGACGCCGCCAAGGAGTGGTACGCCACCCACCTCGGGTTCGAGACGCTGCATCAGGAGACGAACGCCGAGCAGGGCGTCGAGGAGGCCATGGTCGGCCCGGCCGGCGGCACCGGTGCGGTCATCCAGTTGCTCGCCCCGCTCGACGAGTCGTCGACGATCGCCAAGTTCATCGACCGCAACGGTCCTGGGCTCCAGCAGCTCGCCGTGCGGGTGACCGACGTCGACGCGGTCACGGCCCGACTCACCGAAGCCGGCGTCCGGGTCCTCTATCCTGCCGCAAAGCGGGGCACCGCGGACTCCCGCATCAACTTCGTCCACCCCAAGGACGCGGGCGGCGTGCTGCTCGAACTCGTGGAACCCGCCGCCACCGCACACTGATCCGCCGCAACGGCCGAAAACCGTTGCGCCGCTAGCTGACTCGACATGCCGAGCCGGCCGCTCCCATCCGTGGACCGGCCGGCTCGGCACCTCCACGCACGGCGTCGCCGACGTCGAGGAGATCCCGCACTCTCTCCGATACACTGGCCGCCATGCCAGGTCCCGCACGGCAATTGCCCTTCGCGATCGTGATGCGCGGTTATGACCGTGAGCAGGTCGCCGATCACCTCCAGCGCCTCGACGCCGATCTGCGCGTCCTCGCCGCCGATCGCGACGCCGCCACCGCCAACGCACACGAACTCGCCGCGCATCTCGAGGACGCGCGCGACGAGATAGCCGAACTGCGCCGGGAGGTCGACAAGCTCTCGGTCCCGCCGACCACCGCGCAAGGGATGAGCGAGCGACTGTCGCGGATGCTGCAGCTGGCGTCCGACGAAGCGTCGGAGATGCGCGCCGAAGCGGCCGCCGAAGCCGCCGAGACGCTGTCCATCGCGCGCCAGGAGGCCGCCGACATGCGGTCGTCGGCCGCGGCCGACGCCGAGCGCGTCCGGGGCGAGGCACGCACGGCCGCGAAGAAGCTGGTCGACGAGGCCGCCGCCCGGGCACGGCAGGTCAAGGAGACCGCGGCCGCCAACGAGTCGGAGTCCGCCCGCCTCATCGCCGAGCGCACCGCCGCGATGGAGGCCGAACACACCAAGACCATGCAGGCCGCCAAGGACGAGGCCCGCCGAGTGGTGGAGAAGGCGAAAGCCGAGGTCGCCGAACTCGAGGCGGTCAGCGCCGCCGAACGCCGGGCCGAGCGGGAACGCCATGACGCCGAACTCGCCGATCAGCGCGAACGCGCACTCGACGAGGCGGCACACATCCGTCAGACCGCGCTCGACATCGCGACCGAACGACTCGATCGATCACGCGAACTCGCGCAGGCCGCTGACCGCACGCGTCAGGACATCGCCGCCAACCTCGGCCGGCTCCGCGAGGAGCTGGCCGAGTTGCCGGAACTGCTCGCCCAGCCCGACGACTCCGAGTACTCCGTGCTGTCCGACGCCGACGATCTCGACCTCCTGAACAGCAAGCTCTCGCCCGAGGCGCGGTCGCCGGAGGCCCGCTCCAACGCCTGACGGCCCTCCGCTAATCGAGCTTGTCCCCTCCGCTGGTTGAGCTTGTCCCCTCCGCTGGTTGAGCTTGTCGAAGCCCCTCAGAAGAGCCTGAACTCCGTGCTCTCCGCGCCGCGAAGCTCGTCGTAATCGAGCACCACGCAACGGATTCCGCGGTCCTCGGCCAGCGTGCGGGCCTGCGGCTTGATCTGCTGGGCGGCGAAGACGCCGGCCACCGGGGCAAGTGTGGTGTCGCGGTTGAGCAACTCGAGATACCGGGTGAGCTGCTCGACGCCGTCGATCTCCCCGCGCCGTTTGATCTCGACCGCCACCGTGGCACCCGATGCGTCCCGGCACAGCAGGTCCACCGGCCCGATCGCGGTCATGTACTCGCGGCGGATGAGCGTGTGACCCGGACCCAACGTCTCGACATGCTCGGCGAGCAGCTCCTGCAGGTGCGCCTCGACGCCGTCCTTGACGAGGCCGGGGTCGATGCCGAGGTCGTGCTGGGAGTCGTGCTCGATCGACGCGATGGTGATGCGGAGTTCCTCGCCCGCCTTGTTGGTGACGACCCAGTACGCCTCCGCCTGCGTGCCGTCGGGAACCTGCGCCTCGGTGAGCCAGCACGGCGGACTCATCCAGTTCAACGGCTTGTAGGCCCGGTCGTCGGCGTGCACGCTCACCGATCCGTCCGATTTGATCAGCAGCAACCGCCGGGCCATGGGCAGATGGGCGGTCAGCCGCCCGACGTAGTCGACCTGACACTCCGCGATGACGAGACGCACGTGCCCACCCTAGTGGTGTGTCCCGGGACCAGGCGGCGCGGCCCGCTCACTCGTCGTAGTAGTGCTTCAGCAGAAACGTCTCGGCGTCGACGACCGCGTCGTCCATCGTCGAGTGCACGTGCGGAAGCGCCGGGTCGAATCCCCGGAGTTCCGGCGGCGCATCGAGATCGGGCACCGCCGCGTCGTCACGGTGCCGATCGACGCTGGCGCGGACGACCCCGTCCGGGTCGACGAGCGCGGCCCGCCGGCCGCTGTCGTCCAGCAGCCGTTTGATGCTCAGCACCATCGTGCGTGCGACCGCGTCGATCACCCCGATGCGGGAGATCTCGACGATGACGACGGTGTATGCGTCGATGTCGGCCTCCAGTCGCCGCTGAACGCTCTCGGCGCCGGCGAAGGTCAAATCTCCCTGGAGTTCGTACACACGGATCCGGTCGCGACAGGTCCGCAGATAGCTGCGCTCCTGCTCGCCCCATTCCGCGCTGACGGGGGTGTCGGCGAGGTCGTAGACCGACCGAATCGTCACCCGACTCTCCCGTGTCACGTTGAACATGTGCAGGCCCAGATCGGTGGACAGATGCCGACACACGTCGACGCCGCGGACGCTGTTGCCGTGACCGTCGAGCCGCGGCGAGTACACGCCGATGCCGAGTTGCCCCGGCAGCACCGCGAGGATCCCGCCACCGACGCCGCTCTTCGCCGGCAGGCCGACGGAGGTGACCCAGTCCCCCGCGCCGTCGTACATCCCGCACGTCGTCATGACACTCAGCAACCGCTGCGCGGTCTCGTTGGAGAAGACCGTCCGACCCGTGCGGGGATTCATCCCGCCGTTCGCGATCGTCGCGCCGATCCCGGCCAGGTCGTCGGTCGTCACCCGAATCGAGCACTGTCGGTAGTAGAGGTCGAGAGCGGCGTCCGGGCTGGTCTCTAGAGCCCCGAAGCTGTCGAGCATGTAGGCGATCGCGCGGTTGCGCGAACCCGTCGCGGCCTCGGAGGCATAGACCCCCTCGTCCATCGTGAGGCGCCGTCCGGCACATCCGGAGTAGAACTCGAGCACCTCTCGGAAAGCGGCGTCGACCGCCGCCTCGTCCACGTCTCGGGTCGGCGGCAACAGCATCGATGCGGCGAAGATGGCCCCCGCATTGATCATCGGATTCTTCGGGCGTCGGCGCTCGTCCACGCTGATCTCGTTGAATGCCTCTCCGGACGGCTCGACGCCGATCTTCGCGTCGACCGCCGCGGTTCCGTGCTTCTTCAGGACCATCGCATAGGTGAGGGGCTTGGAGACCGACTGGATGGTGAACGCCGTCGCGGAGTCACCATGTGAGTAGGTGTGGCCGTCGTGCACGCACATCGACAGGCCGTAACCCTCGGGGTCGACGGCGGCCAGTTCCGGGATGTAGTCGGCGACATGACCGGACCGGTCCGAATGGCATTCGTCCATGATGTGGCTGAGGTAACCGTCGACGAGGGAGTCCATGACCCCATCTAAGCGTGTCCCCCGGCACCCCGTCGGAGATGACTAGGCTGGCGATGACCGGGGACCGAGACACCGACGCTGGGAGTACCGATGAAGCTGCTCGTCGCATACATCGCCACCTCGGGAGGCGACGACGCGGTCGCCCTCGGCGCATGCCTCGCGCGGACCTTCGACGCCGAACTCGAGCTCTGCATCGTCATCCCACCCGAGCCGGACAGCGCCGACCCGTCCGAACAGGTCTCGGTCGAACGCCTCGCCAACGCCCTGGACAGTGCGGCCCGCCGCTGGCTCGACGCCGCTGCCGCCAGACTCCCCGATGACATCGAGACCACCACGACGATCGCCGAACACGCCAACCCCGGGGAGGGTCTCGTCGTGCAGGCCCGGCGTACATCGGCGGACATGCTGATCATCGGCGGCGCAGGTGGCGGTATCCGCGGCCGGCACACACTCGGGACCGTGGTCAACGACATCTTGCATTCCGCATCGGTCCCGGTGGCGGTGGCGCCACCGGGGTTCGCGCATCTCGGGGCCGACGAGGTGCGAGAGATCTCGGTCGCGATCGGTAGCCGGCCAGGCACCCAGCTGTTGTTCCAGACGGCGTTGCGCAGCGGTGTCCGTGCACATCGGCCCATCCGGCTGATCTCGCTGGTGGCCGTCGACGACGTCCAACCCTGGCGCACCGAGCCGGAAGAACGGGCCCTCGACCACGCTCGCGAACACGCGCGACGCAGTCTCGAGGCGGCCAGAGAACAACTGCCACCGGACTTTCCGGTCAGCTCGGCGATCGCCCAGGGTTCGACCATCGAGGACGCAGTCGGCTCCCTGGACTGGCAGGACGGCGATGTGGTCATGGTCGGCTCCAGCCGGCTGGCGGCGCCCAACACGCTCTTCCTCGGCACAACCGCGGCGAAGATTCTTCGCACGGTGTCGGTTCCGATGATCGTCGTTCCGAAGGGCATCGACTGATCACGTCTCGACCTGGAAAAGCATTGTGGCCCCTCACGAATCGCAAGGGGCCACAATGGGATGTTGTGTTCGGCGGTGTCCTACTCTCCCACACTGATTAGGGTGCAGTACCATTGGCGCTGGAGGGCTTAGCTTCCGGGTTCGGAATGGGGCCGGGCGTTTCCCCTCCGCTATAGCCGCCGTAACTTTGTGAAACAACTGTCACACAACAGTGTTTATTTATCGTTGTGTGTTGTTTCAGAAGTACATAGTGGATGCGAACACACCAAAACCGTGTGTGGTGATGTTGTGGGTGTTGTTGGTAAGTCCTCGGCCGATTAGTACCAGTCACCTGAACACATTGCTGTGCGTACAGTTCTGGCCTATCAACCCCATGGTCTGTGGGGGGCCTTAACCCCGCGAAGGGGGTGAGAAACCTCATCTTGGAACAGGCTTCCCGCTTAGATGCTTTCAGCGGTTATCCCTTCCGAACGTAGCTAACCAGCAGTGCCCCTGGCGGGACAACTGGCACACCAGAGGTTCGTCCGTCCCGGTCCTCTCGTACTAGGGACAGGTTTCCTCAAGTTTCTTACGCGCGCGGCGGATAGAGACCGAACTGTCTCACGACGTTCTAAACCCAGCTCGCGTGCCGCTTTAATGGGCGAACAGCCCAACCCTTGGGACCTACTCCAGCCCCAGGATGCGACGAGCCGACATCGAGGTGCCAAACCATCCCGTCGATATGGACTCTTGGGGAAGATCAGCCTGTTATCCCCGGGGTACCTTTTATCCGTTGAGCGACACCGCTTCCACTTGCCGGTGCCGGATCACTAGTCCCGACTTTCGTCCCTGCTCGACATGTACGTCTCACAGTCAAGCTCCCTTGTGCACTTACACTCAACACCTGATTGCCAACCAGGCTGAGGGAACCTTTGGGCGCCTCCGTTACCTTTTAGGAGGCAACCGCCCCAGTTAAACTACCCACCAGGCACTGTCCCTGAACCCGATCAGGGTCCGAGGTTAGAAGTCCAATACGATCAGAGTGGTATTTCAACAACGACTCCATGAACACTGGCGTGCCCACTTCACAGTCTCCCACCTATCCTACACAAACCGAACCGAACACCAATACCAAGCTATAGTGAAGGTCCCGGGGTCTTTTCGTCCTGCCGCGCGTAACGAGCATCTTTACTCGTACTGCAATTTCGCCGAGTCTGTGGTTGAGACAGCAGAGAAGTCGTTACGCCATTCGTGCAGGTCGGAACTTACCCGACAAGGAATTTCGCTACCTTAGGATGGTTATAGTTACCACCGCCGTTTACTGGGGCTTAAATTCTCAGCTTCACCACCGAAGTGATTAACCGGTCCTCTTAACCTTCCAGCACCGGGCAGGCGTCAGTCCGTATACATCGTCTTACGACTTCGCACGGACCTGTGTTTTTAGTAAACAGTCGCTTCTCTCTGGTCTCTGCGACCCACACCAGCTCAGACCGAAAAGATCGTCACCAGGATGGGTCCCCCTTCTCCCGAAGTTACGGGGGCATTTTGCCGAGTTCCTTAACCACAGTTCTCTCGATCGCCTTAGTATTCTCTACCTGACCACCTGTGTTGGTTTGGGGTACGGGCCGTGTACCAACTCACTAGAGGCTTTTCTCGGCAGCATAGGATCATGGAATTCGCCACAACGGCTACGCATCACCTCTCAGGCTATGTGAGTGACGGATTTGCCTATCACTCGCCCTACAGGCTTACACCAGTACAACCACTGACTGGCCCCACTACCTTCCTGCGTCACCCCATCGCTTGCCTACTACCAGCCAAGGTCCCATGCATCACCCCACTCGGCACCCGAAGGTACTCCCGGGGGATCAGGATGGTTAGTACAACTGATTCAGCATGGGCGCGGATACACGGGTACGGGAATATCAACCCGTTGTCCATCGACTACGCCTGTCGGCCTCGCCTTAGGTCCCGACTCACCCTGGGCGGATTAGCCTGGCCCAGGAACCCTTGGTCATTCGGCGGCAGAGTTTCTCACTCTGCTTTCGCTACTCATGCCTGCATTCTCACTCCCACACCCTCCACACCTGGATCACTCCGGCGCTTCCACGGATGCAGGACGCTCCCCTACCCACCCACACACCTGGTCGACCCTCCGTAAAAGATCGACGGGCTAACGTGTGAGTGCCGCGGCTTCGGCGGTGTACTTGAGCCCCGCTACATTGTCGGCGCAGGATCACTTGACCAGTGAGCTATTACGCACTCTTTCAAGGGTGGCTGCTTCTAAGCCAACCTCCTGGTTGTCTTCGCGACCCCACATCCTTTTCCACTTAGTACACGCTTAGGGGCCTTAGCCGGCGATCTGGGCTGTTTCCCTCTCGACTACGAACCTTATCGCCCGCAGTCTCACTGCCACACTCTCACTTACCGGCATTCGGAGTTTGGCTGACGTCAGTAACCCTGTGGGGCCCATCGGCCATCCAGTAGCTCTACCTCCAGTAAGAAACATGTGACGCTGCACCTAAATGCATTTCGGGGAGAACCAGCTATCACGGAGTTTGATTGGCCTTTCACCCCTACCCACAACTCATCCCCTCCATTTTCAACTGAAGTGGGTTCGGGCCTCCACGACGTCTTACCGACGCTTCACCCTGGCCATGGGTAGATCACTCCGCTTCGGGTCTAGACCCGGCGACTCAAACGCCCTATTCAGACTCGCTTTCGCTACGGCTACCCCACACGGGTTAACCTCGCCACCGAGCACTAACTCGCAGGCTCATTCTTCAAAAGGCACGCCATCACCCGCAGCCACAAGGACTCACAGGCTTTGACGGATTGTAAGCGTCCGGTTTCAGGTACTATTTCACTCCCCTCCCGGGGTACTTTTCACCTTTCCCTCACGGTACTAGTCCGCTATCGGTCACCAGGAAGTATTCAGGCTTACCGGGTGGTCCCGGCAGATTCACAGCAGATTCCACGAGCCCGCTGCTACTTGGGGACACCGTCACGCAAGACCATGTGTTTTCAGCTACCGGACTCTCACCGACTACGGCAGACCATTCCAGGCCACTTCACCTAACACACAGCTTTTTGACTCACGCTTCCACAGGCAGATGGAAGAAGACGAACCCCACAACCCCACACACACAACCCCTACCCGGTATCACATGCGCATGGTTTAGCCTCCTCCGCTTTCGCTCGCCACTACTCACGGAATCACAATTGTTTTCTCTTCCTATGGGTACTGAGATGTTTCACTTCCCCACGTTCCCCCCACACAGCCTATACATTCAGCTGGTGGTAACACGACATCACTCGTGCTGGGTTTCCCCATTCGGACACCCTCGGATCACAGCTCGTTTGACAACTCCCCGAGGACTATCGCGGCCTACCACGTCCTTCATCGGCTCCTGGTACCAAGGCATCCACCGAACGCCCTTACACACTTACAACAACACCTACAAACAACCCCCCAACAAGAGGATCGAATGTAGACATCACAAAACACTACATTTCTGCTAAATCACAGACCAGCACTCCAACAACAGTCGAAGCATTGGTTTGAAATAAAAGATGCTCGCATCCACTATGCACTTCTCAAACAACACACACCATTCCACCTCCCACACCTCCGCACCCCATCACAGGGCACCTCAACAGCATGATCGGCCGAACAGCTAGGTCAGAGACAACACGCGTGTGTTCTCTCAGAACCCCGATAGCGTGACAATGAACCCGCCAGCCCTCACGGACCCGCGGTGACCCCCGATCCCTCTACCGGTGTAGAAGGTGGTGGGCCTGTCTGATGTTTCACCCTCGAACACACACCCACCGCACAGACATACGCCGGCAGAAATGGGTGATGTTGTGTGCTCCTTAGAAAGGAGGTGATCCAGCCGCACCTTCCGGTACGGCTACCTTGTTACGACTTCGTCCCAATCGCCGATCCCACCTTCGACAGCTCCCTCCCACAAGGGGTTAGGCCACCGGCTTCGGGTGTTACCGACTTTCATGACGTGACGGGCGGTGTGTACAAGGCCCGGGAACGTATTCACCGCAGCGTTGCTGATCTGCGATTACTAGCGACTCCGACTTCATGGGGTCGAGTTGCAGACCCCAATCCGAACTGAGACTGGCTTTAAGGGATTCGCTCCACCTCACGGTATCGCAGCCCTCTGTACCAGCCAT